>CBDCJO010000002.1:0-5773438 GCA_965217865.1 Candidatus Latescibacterota bacterium
TGGTCATAATACTCAAGGACGTCATATTTCCGGATGCCTGATACACGTTGTTGACAGCATCCACAAGAGCCTTATTGGTGGATTTGCCATCTCTGATCCAGGATTTATAGGGAAGGGCTTTGATCTTAGTATTGCGATATCCGATCTCACCTTCGACCCGGAACGGCCATCCATTAATTTTGCTGCCAAACGCCCCACGAGTATTAAAGCCAGTGTCAAACTTAGAGACGTTTTGGGCCACTATCAACGACCCACGCACGCGACCGCTTGATATTAACTCTGCGTCGTTTACGAATACAGGTCCTCCGATGATGGAAACGTAAGAACCAAGCGGCAGCAGCTTCGCCTCGATTGGCGCGACCGCAAACATCGATAACAGAAAGATAGTCTTGAACATCTCACTTCCTCCCATCAAAGATAATCCAGAATAACGTCTGCATGACAAGGTGCACCAAGCGGACACCAGCACGACAGGTCATGGCCTGTTAATTTTTCCTTCGCTTCGGCAAGCATGCCGGGTTGAGATAAAAACCAAACCCGATACTTATCCACGCAGCCAGGCCCCGTGAAAGGGTTTCCCCATCTTGACGGCCGCCCGACGTAAATTGATCCCCGTGGGGATCGCCATCCTTTGGTCCGCTGCCTTTGAATCCGAACGTTCACTTTCTGATCCTCATTGAATTAACGGCCATGCTGTAACACTTGGAACACATAGGACGAAGGTGCTTGGCGGGGGATTCTTTGTACAGGTTTTTGTGCCCTGACGGGGTATCTGCCCAGGCGTAGACCAACTCGCGATCGTTTTGTCAAGACTATTTATTTGGCTTCGCCAGACGTCGTCAAGCAAGGACAAGGTCCTCGCTAGGGACCGGCTGGGCGCGATGCTTGAAGTCGTTGCAGACATTGCCGAAGACCCGGAAGCGCCCCCAGGCGTACGGCTCACGGCGGCGAACTCCTTCCTGGATCGGTTGGCAGGGAGGGCGGCAAGGATGGGTTACGCTCCACACGTCCTCAGGGATAAGGAAGACGCGCGCCGAGACCCCCTGAGTTTGGCCCCTTGGGCCTCCCTCTAAAAGGCCGTTAGGTCGAGGCTTGGCCGTAGCGCCTTTGACTCACCCCGGTATCGAGGCGCGCCTGTGGCGCCCCGGAGCCGGACGGCCCACTGGCTCGCGGAACAAGGCAACCCTCGCCCGCGCGCGAGACAGGCGCGGCTCAAGGCAGCGAAGGTGAACGATGGTGGGACGTAAAACAAAGCTGACACCCGAGCTCGGGGCCGAGATCGCTGAAAGTGTTCGGAAGGGGCCTCTCGAACAAAGACGCCTGCCGGGTGGCGGGAATCAGCGAAAGGACTTTCTATCGCTGGCTCCGAGCTGGCGCGGCGGCGAAATCGGGTCAATTTTGTCATTTTTTGGAGTCCATAAAAAAGACCGAGGCGGATCTCAAAGTCTCGAACCTTGTTGTTATCCAGAAGGCCGCGCTGGAGCCCACGGTCACGGCCAAGGAGCATGTCCGGCAGAACCCGGATGGAAGCACGATCACTGGCCCGTCCAGGCCGCCGAAGACTTCACCGATGGGAACCAAGCCGTCTCGTTTGCTCTGCATTGGGTTTCCGTCATTTTCTCATGTTCCCCAGACACAAGAAAACGACAGGACTGATTGGGAGAAAGCATGAGCATTGATGGAGGAGACCGGAACAGCCTTCTGTTCCGTAGACGGTCATCAGGATTGATCAAGCGATCGGCGAAGGGTTGCGATCAATGCTTGGCGGAAACCATCGTCGTTATCCCTAGACCAGGGGACGGTTGTGCAATGCGTTCATGTGCTTTATTACACGTGGTTCCTAGGATCCGGTGGCTTTTATTGACACGGAATCTCCAGCCCACATCTCTGCGAGGTGGATACTGGGGGCTTCATGAAAGTATTTGAACTTGGATACCCCTTCCTTTGGAAGGGGAGGAAAAGTTTAGCTTGCCGAAGGCAAGCTAAAAGGATGTCTTATCGTGTTCAGACCACTGAGACACAAATCGACTCAGGAGGCATACGATGGGACTCCGACGGACCAGTCACGCAGTCTATGATAGCCTGTATCCTCTGGTATGGGCACCGAAGTACCGGAAATGGATTCTGGGAGGTGACCAACGAGCGTATGTGGGCAAGCTGTTTCATCGGATAGCAGAAGATTTTGGGGGTGGGAGTGGTTAATGCCCCGCCCTTTGGGCGGGGTGGTTTACTCGGGTCTTCGCTCTTGCACGGACGCCATATCGACTCACCATTCATGTCACGTAGCATCCTTTCGTCTATAACACTTTCTGCACTGACGGCAATCACCACAAAGGTAATAGCCAAGCCTCGTCGAACGCAGCTTCGTCAAGGAACGACGCTGAACCGGTTGCGTGAAACTCACGGGACCTCCGGTTCTCTCCATCCGTGGATGCTGTAGCCCATCCGTGACCGTTCAAGAAAGGAGTCCGACCGTGAAGAAGAGCGTTTACCTGGCAAACCCCTACGGGTTTTCACAGCAGCAGAGACAAGGACTGCTTCCCGCCTTTGTAGAGGCGATCGGTTCGCTGGGAGCGGAGGTGTGGGAGCGAAACAATCAGATCGACTTCACCGCGTCCGGATGGGCATACAAGGTGGGACAGGCTGACCTGAAGGACGTTGTCGAGGCGGACGGTATTTTTGCGATCGTGAACGGTACCCCGCCCGACGAAGGCGTCATGGTAGAACTCGGAAGACCTTCCTCTTCCGCGACGATTTAAGAAGATGTACAGACTCCGAAGTCTATCCCCTGAACCTCATGCTCTTCACCGGTCTCCCTGAATGGGGGTGGGAAGACTACTACTATACGTCTGTGAGGGAGATCTCTTCTCCGAAGAAGGCGCTGGCCCGGTGGCTGCGTGGCGAACTCGACTGACCTCATACGAAAAAATCGCCTTTTCTATGCCGCGTATAAACAATTACATCATTGCATTTTATACGGTTTGCTTAGGGTTCAGGCGGTTTGGGCATCGAATCAGGCTCTACTTTGCTGTATTCAGTGCTGAATTCTCTGATATGATCTTCCAAGGCTTCAACATTCGCTTCGTGGTCATCCAACTCAGATGTGATATCCCTCACCCTATCTGCTTCCAGCACCATCAATTGGATAGGATCCGAAACCCCGCCGGTGCTCGTTCGGATTGCCTGCTTTAGCGTCCAAGTGGTTGCAAAGACGCCTTCCGCCAATTTTGGCAAACGTTTCTCCCAGAATAGCCTTCTGATAAACGCCAAGAATGGGTCTGCCGTCTTCTGTTCGCTCCCGACCGAAAGAAAGGGAAGATCCTCGCTCGCAGCTTCTCCGGCACCTTGGTAATCGAACTGAAGAAGTGTGGGCTTTCCCTTGACCGGCAAGGCCACAACACTTGAACATAAGGCACTCGTGGCTGCGTTTTGATGTCCGACGAGATTGGCTACACTTTGCGCCGTTTGCGCTGCTGGGATGATGTCTTTCTTGAATTCAGTGCTGATGGTACGCATGGCATCAGCAGCGCTCTTGCACTGCGTTTTGGACAGCTTGTTTGTCCCATTGAGAGATTCAACTTGATCAACCAGTAGTTGAGACATCCCAACGGGGCCAGATACGCCAACGATGATTCGATTCCCGACGCCGCAGAGCTTTTTCGTTGGCTGACGAGCCGTCTGGGAACCGAGTGATCCGAGTGTCGCCGCTCCGTCTGATCCCACGACCACTCCGTCTTTACATAAGATCCCTACGATCAGAGTCACTGTTACTCTCCGAAAACGCTGTTGACCTTGTAGGCTGGGAAGTGCGCGTAGATCGTTTTGATCAGATCCTGGAACGAAAGATCCTGAATCCACGTGACAAGCAGCTTCAAATATTCCCAAGGCTGCTCCGGTTTCGTCGCGATTTTTTCTGCGGCTATCTTGCCCTCTTCTGTGATCCAGTATTCTCGCCAGCGCACGCCCGGTACGGGCAACACGACGATCAGTCCCTCAAGGACCATCCGGTCGGCCTCTTTATATACCTCATGCGAAAACGGGCCATAGTGATACGGCTCGAACTTGTAGAAACTGCGCCCCCCCAGAAGCCCGGATTCGCTCAACAGAAAAAGGCTCTTCTGTAACTGTACCGGCTGTAATCTGTAGTCCTTTGCGGCCAGAAGGGCTAATAGAATCCAATCCTTCTTTTTCATCCCGATGGTTCTCCACTTTTGATCTTCGGTTCGAACATTCGTTTTGGCAGATCGATCGCACTTGGCCGTGGTATGAGCAGACTCCTTCCGGGCTTCTTCCTGATGCTCATATCCCCTCCCTTTCAGTCCATTCCGTTGATCAGGCGAAGGTTTACCACAAGCTTTTCAACCCCAAACTAGTACACCCTGACACCTAAAACTTGGGATAGAGCTTCTTCAGTTTGATGCGGGCGTCGGTGGTCCTGAACTGCCAATCAATGGTTCTGTGTTTCTCGTTTCGATCACATTTCCAGGCCTCCACCTGGTTGGTGAGGGTCTGCAGGTCAGGAATGCGGCTGTGCAGGCATTGTCTGGCAAGGACGCTCAGTTCGATCTCGGCGACATTGAGCCAGCTGCCGTGCTTGGGGGTGTAGCGCAATTCGAGGCGTTTGGCTAGAGAACGGGCCTTTTCGGGTGGGAAGGCCTCGTAGAGAGATGCGATGGTGTGAGTACTGAGGTTGTCGCAGACCAGGACCACGACTTCCGCATCCGGGTAGTCCACCTCAAGCAGCGTAGTTATATACTTGATGCGGCCAACGGGCCGAGAAATTGAATCGTTGTGGGGACGGCTACAGCACTACGCATGTGAATGAGCCATCGGTATGCCTAAGAAGAAGTACATTGTTCGTCTGACAGAAGGAGAACGCGAGTGGCTGGATCGATCCGCCAGCTTTACGAAGCCTTTCTACCCGCGAAGGCACGCGCGTTGGGTGTCTTGAACTACGCTACACGCCGAAACACGATAGCTGGCTCAACATCGCCGAAATCGAGCTCAGCGTACTGACCAGGCAATGCCTCAAGCGACGCATCCCCATGGGTTGTGCCAAGCGTGGGTACATTCGACGACCCAGCGACGAGCAGGGTAGATTCTTGACGGTGGCAGAAGTATGTGGAAGTTCACCTCGTTTTCCGCCGTGCAGGATATGGTCGCGTTCAAGGACTCCGCCCATCAACCGCGATTACATCCAGCGTCTTCAGGGCGACGGTCTTTGTTGTGGGTATTAGCAGGGGGCACCACGACTGACAAAGGGGCACCCCGCCGGTCGGTCAACACACTGCACCTAGGTGCCCCGCTTCCTTCGGTCCACAGGGCTTAACCGGTGGCCTGTCTACCCCCACGGATGCTTTGGTGATCGCCCCATCGAGAGCCTTGGGAGGCGCTTAAAGAGTGGATACACGGTGAGATTCAAAGGAGATTGCAGGAGGAAAAGGTAACCGCCTTTTGGGGTCGATGTCCTTACGAACGGCATTCTGGAGTCGATTTAATTTCTGGCTATCGCAATGGGTATGGCAAGCCTCGAAAACTGAACCTGACGGGTGGCACGATTGAGGTAAAGCGACCTTGTACGGGGTCTGGAAGAACGGTTTGAAAACCGGATACTGCCGTGGGGATGGGGCATCTTCCCTCCTTGAACTTCCCTTTGCTCCACCAGATCTGACGAATATGGGTCTCAGTTTGAAATTCGAGGGGAGTAGGTCTTTGGACGGTTCGGCTTTGATGCCCTCGCGTCGATCAATCCTACAATCCACTTCATATCGCGAAGGGTATCCTTTATACTATCGTCCCCAGATGTACTTATTAACCTTGTACGCCTGGGGCGCTTTAGTTAAACCCGCCCGCATAGGAAATTCCAGGCCCGGCGTAACCATCTGAGACGGGCCATTCAAGGGATAGACCTTAACGGTACCTCCCCTCTTCGGAACCGGCGCCCACCAGATTAGATTGCGCTGGACACCCCGGTACCGCGTCTTCGGGCTATAGACAAAAGCGCCGCCCAGAGCCGATGGATTATACTTGACGCGGAAGTCCTGACCGCCGACATTGAGCTTATTGGGTTCAATATTCATAATCACTTCGGCGCGCGCCCGGGCGCAGGCGTGGCCGGCATCCCGAGAAGGCGATATCAAGCGCCACCAGCGGGCGCTTCCCCACGGCGAGGTTGCATGCGCAATAGAGGCGGTGCAGGCTTCGGATAGCTTCTCTGGCCGCGAAGCTGGCCTTCGAGTTCCTGGTGCTGACGGCGTGCCGTTCGGGCGAGGTCCGCCTGGCCCGGTGGGACGAAATCGACCTGGAAGCCCGCCAGTGGACCATCCCCGGCGAGCGCATGAAGGCGAAGCGTCCCCACCGGGTGCCGCTGTCCGGGCGGGCGCTGGAAGTCCTGAGCGTAGCGCGGACTCTCGCCCAGGAGGAGACCGGTCTGGTATCTTCCGGTATAAGATATAGCAAACCGCTGTCAGACGCAACACTTTCCAAGCTGCTGTGGGAACTCGGCATTCCGGCGGTGCCTCACGGGTTCCGGTCGAGCTTCCGCGACTGGGCGTCGGAACGCACCGACGCGCCGCGCGCCGTCATGGAGGCGGCCTGTCCGGTCTGCTCAATCCGTTCAAGGTGCGGCCCGGGCACGGCTCCGCTCCACCCGGGAAACCGCGTACGAAGAAACAGCTTGAGCGTGCGTACGACAGGGACAAGCACGACGGTGTAGATTGGCCGTATAGAAAGTTGTTTATCTCGATCTTCTGGGGCGACTTCGGAAAGTATGTCATCAAACCCAAACTCCGGGACTTCAGCCAGTATCCGCTCTCCTCGGTCCAGCCAAGGCGTGACCTAGAAGCGGAGTATCCCGTAGAGCTAGGGCAGCGCTGGGTTTTCGAACGTGTGCTCTCTCTTGGTTGGACCCCGCGGGCATTCGCCAAATTTGATCAGCACCAAGTAGGACATCAGACCGATCACAGCAGCGAGCACAAGGCTGAACGCTTCGGGAAGAAGTACCAGTGGATAGCCCTTCGCGAACTGGCCGCAAGGATCGCGGACAACTTCCACATGACAGACTTCTTCGATGATCAGCCGGTGACCTATGCATGGCCGTGGCAGTTCTTCGGCCGAGATATCGACCCGACACTGCCGCCTCCGGCCCGTAAGCACAACGAGGATGGTGAGTTCGAGTTAAGCCCAACCTTCGCCTCAGATGAGAAAGCGTGGTGGACTCCGCCGGGGCCGAGTTACCGTCGCGACGATCCGCCGGTCGGTGAAGACTGGGCGGTCGCGAGTGACGACATACCGGAGTTCGAACCGCTTGTAAGAAGGAGGGACGAGAGCGGAACTTGCTGGGTCGTGTTGAACGCCCATTACAACTGGGACGACGAAGTCCCAGAGGATGAGGAGATGCAGTCCCGGCGCCGTCGACAGCCGAGCCCCCACTGGAGTTCGGGGTTCCATGCCCAGGCGCATATCTTGAACTGCTGCGCGTTCACAACCCCGCGCCGCCACACCGATGATTTCATCAAGCAACCCTCCCTCTCCCGCTCCAGGGCCAGGACATCGGCGCGGAAGTTATGACTGACGAACAGAGAATGGTTCCGGGGAGAGGATCATATGGGGAGCCATATTCCCATCCGCCAACTTCGGCGGTCGTCCGTTAACGCAAGACCCCGTGGGGCAACCCTTCGGGGTCCTGTCGTTTCTGCCGTATTCACAAACACTTGTGCCACCTCCTTCCCTTTCTGCCGATTCTCTGTTTCAAAGCTTTTCCCCCGGTGTCCGAGCACAACCGTGGGGTTGCGTCCGCTGAGCAGAGATATCTCCTCCGGATTCTCTGTTTTTCGCGTCCACCTTGTTTAACAGCCCGGTTGCATCCGGGCGGCCGGCTTCGACGTTTCGGGAAGGTCCTCCGGCAAGTATTCACAGGAAGCCGGACCCGGTGGGTCCGGTCACCAGCTTACGGCAGCTCACCGGACAGCGGAAGCGGCCGTGCGCCCGGAGCCCGGAATCGTAGCCGGCGACAAGCGTCGTGGCGAACGGCACTTGTGCACTCTCCCGGGTCTACACGGTCGAGGCAACTCGCCTCAAACGGCTCGGCGCACACTTATACTCTCAAGAAGGAGAAGCGCTACCGTTATTATGTCTGCCGGAATGCCCGGCAGCGGGGCCGGGCGTCGTGTCCGGGCAAGTCGCTTAATGCTCACGAGATCGAAACCGCAGTGGTGGAGCACGTCCGCGGCACCGGGATGAACGAACAGGTCGTGGCGGCCACAGTGGCCAAAGCGCGGGAACAGCGGCTGACCGCTCTCCGGGAAGAGGCTTTCGCTCTCGAGCGGGAAGCCGTGGATGAAAGCGACCTCGCCCGGGCCCCTGGAGGTCTTCGACCCGGTCTGGGCGGCGCTGGCTCCGAGGGAGCAGGCCCGAAGACTCCGGCTGCTCATCGAGCGGATCGGCTACGACGGACGGGACGGCACGGTGACCGTCACCTTTCGCCCACCCGGCATCGAGGCGCTGTGCCGGAAGGCGGGTCTCAACGGACAGGAGGTCATGCGATGAGCGGTCGCGCATCCGATGCAACCCGGGCCGGACCCGGACCCCTGGAAGTGTCCTTCACGTTCCAGCGCGGAAACGGCCGGAACAACGGCTGCCGCCACACGGATCAGGACCGGAATGTCGAGCCGGGGAATATACCTCGCATATCGAGACTGACGGCCCTGGCGATCCGGTTCGAGGGGCTGGTCCGGTTCAAATCCTGTTGACCCACGGCCACGGGGACCATACCGTCCACGACCAGCATATCAACACCGATCCTGGCGTTTCCGATCGCCCCATCCGGGTTTTTCGGAAACCATGCACAACGGGCGCTATCGACCAGCCGCTGTCCGTGCAGACCGAGAATGTTTGCCAGTGCCACAATCCGGGCATCATCAGGAACGAATCCTGCGCCGGTAATCCGTGCGAGATCCCCAGCCTTTAGCCCGGACCTCTGCTCCACATCCCGCTGTGCAAGCCCTTGACCCCGGAGGGACTTTCCCACCACATCTTCGAACAGATCCTCAAGGGCGGTGTAGTAAGACATAATAAAATCCCCCATATCCGGGTGACCCGAAACATTCACAAAAAGATAGGGTGAGTCCCCGACTCACCCTATCGAATGGAAAAACACCCGCCTTAAAATCTCCGGTTGACGTAGAATTGAAGACCCTTGTTTTGAAGATCACTCGCCACGTGTAATCCGATGCCTTTGATCTCGAACCGGTTCAATTCCTCTTTCTCATGATCTAAAATTCCATGACCCTCGTCGAGCATCAAGAGATAGATCCCGTAGGCCAACGTACCGCCTCCGAGGCCCAGCATGATCGCCATCCGGGTATCTTCCCCGTTTGGACTCGTTATAGAAGTTCAAGGCCTGCTGGGAATCGCCTGCGGTCTTGTAGGAATCGTAGTTCCGGTTGGCCTCCTGCCTGGCATCGTAGGCCTCTTTGAAGAAGAACAGGCTCGACGCGGTTGAAACCGCGCCGTAAAACTTCTTGGAAAACATGAATGAGCCGCTTTCGGCGTAAGACCGTGGGCCGGACGATAGGAGCAGAACCCCAAAAAGGACGGCAGACATAACCGATCGGATTCCTGGTTTCACCGCATCACCCCCCTTTTAAACAGATCTCTTTTGATTTTCCCGGCCCACCTGACCCCTTCCCTCGCTTCTTCGTCCCTTCACTCTTCAATCCCACCCAGAGCGGCCTCCAGGTCCGCAAGCCGCTTCTGGTAATCGTAGACGGCGTTGATATGCTGATTCCTGGACCTGAAGAGTCGCTCCTGTGCATCGAGCCGCTCCAGAATCGTCCCCGCGCCGAAATTGTAGCGCTCCTCGGCCAATCGGAAATCTTCTTCCGCGGCCTTCACGGCCTCCTGCTGCGCGGCGATCTTTTTCCGATCCCGTTCCAGATTCAAAAGGGACTGCTTCACATCCAGTGCGATCTGCCGCTTGACCTGTCTCAGCTGTTCCAGGTTCACAAGATACCTGAGCTCGTTCTGGTCCCCCTGATTTTCCGTTCTCATTCCGTTGAAGATCGGCAACGAGATGTTCAGGCCGAAGGTGTAGATGTAGTTCTGTAGAAAAAGATCCTCGATACCCTGGAAAGGCGTGTTCTGAGTCCGCCACGAATATCCTGCGCTCATCGAGACCGTCGGCCTGCGGATCAACGCCCTCGCCGCATCCATCTGCCTTCTGGTTTGTTCCAGGTCAAAATTCTTGGATTGCAGGTCAGGCCGGCGGTCCACGGCTTTTGTGAGGGCCTGTTCGTAACTGAGCGGCGTGGGCTCGACGGTGAGGTCACCGGCTTTCAGCCGAATCGAACGGTTGACGTCAATCCCGAGAACGAAAGCCAGGTTTGACCGAGCGATCTTCATCTCGTTGTCCTGAGTGATCACGGACACCTTCTGGGCTTCGAGAGCGGACCTGGCCTTCAGCACGTCCGATACGGCCACCGACCCGATCTCATACATGGTCTTCGACCGACGAAGGGATTCCTCCGCCGTGCGAACCGACTCCTGGTTCAACGCCAACAGCTTCTCCGCCTGAAGAACCTCGAAGAATCGCTTTTTGACGGCGTGGACCGTGGCCACTCTGCTGCCCCTGAGATCCTGTTTTCTTCCGCGGAGGCCGGCCCGGTCTGCGGCGATGCTGGCCAGTGTGTTCGCGTTGTATATCGGTATGCTGATATTGGCCCCCACCGAGTGTGAACTGCTGACCGTGCTCCTGCCCGGGGAGGTGATAACCTGTTGGGTGACCGGATCGAGAAATTGCCCCGGCCGGGGACCGGTGATCGCCTTGTTCACCCCGTAGCGAGAGTCAATGGACGGCAGGAGCCGCCCCTTGGCCGTTCGCAAGGCGAGTGCCTGAATATCTACATTGTACCGGGCATTCACGACTTCCGGGTTGTTTTTCAACGCGATCTCTACGCAGGCCTCCAGGGTCAGGTCAAGCGTCCCTTCCGGGTCCGAAGCGGTTTTTTCCTGGGAAAACGTCTCGGACCTGCCCAAAGCCAATGTAAAAAGCGCGATAAGAAGCCATTTGGGTTTCATGACAGCACCTTTTTAGAGTCTCACATTTCAACTTCTAGGCAAGATGCGTACATCTTTTTTTCGTTACAGCTGCGCGATGTGAACCAGGCGAGTAGGTTTTAAGATAGGGGAAATGGATATTTAATATAACTTTCCGGTTCAAGACGCGCAAGTGGGAGACCTATCTCGCGACCGGGATCGTTTCACGCCCTTTGCCCTGAAAACTGGCCGCCGCCCTTCGAAAGATTTCACGCAGATCGTCGAAAAAGGTATAGAACAGCGGCACGACGAGCAGGGTAAAAAAGGTCGAGACCACCATCCCCCCCATCATGGCCCGGCCCATCGGGGCATAAGACGTCCCCAACATCGATCCTGCACCCAGGGCCATCGGGAGCCACGCGAACACCGTGGTGGCCGTCGTCATGAAAATCGGCCTCAGGCGTTGACGGCCCCCAATCACGATCGCCTCGGTCCTGGACATCCCCTCCACCCGGAGCTGGTTGATCCGGTCGATCAGGACGATCCCGTTTTTGACGACCACCCCGATCAGGATGACGCTCCCGATCGTCGCGGTTTGATCGAAAGGCGTGTCCGCCAGGTAGAGCGTCCAGTAGACGCCCAGGAAGGAGAAGGGGATCGACAGCAGCACGGAGAAAGGAAGGACGAAAGACTCGAACAGACCCCCCATCAGAAGGAGCACGAACACAACGGCCAGGAGGATGGCGTACTTCTGGGTTTCCGCCGTCTCTTCGAGTCTCCGGTAACCCTCCCCCTTGTCCCACCGGTAACCCCGCGGCATCTCAAACCCCTCCATCGCCCGATCGATCTTCTGATAGAGCGTCTTCAAGTCGTCCTTCGTCGTGATCACCCGAATATCCTGGCGGACCCCCGTGAAATAGCGGGTGATGTTCTCCGAGCCCCTGTGGATCGACGTGGAGGCAATCGCCTTTAAGGGTATCTCCTGACCTTCTCGAGACGTAAACGTGAAGTTCTTCAACTGTTCCAGCGTTGCCCTTTGTGACTCTACCAAGGAAAGCCTGACGCCCACTTCACGATCCCCTGCCCGAAACCGGGGCAGCGTCACCCCCTGGAGCCCCGCAGAGATCGTATGGCCCACCTGCCGGGGCGTAATCCCCAACTTCCGGGCTTGTTCCCTGTCGATCCGGATCCTGATCTCATCCTCTCCGCGGTTCCGGTCCGGGTCCAGGCTGATGATCTCCGGGATCGTCTTCAGCCGTCGCTCTACCTCCTCGGACAGCTTCGCCAATACTTCTGTGTCGTCCCCGTAGATGAAGACGGACATTTGAGCGTCGGGCCCGGCCCCCCCCCACCCCTCACCGCCCCAGATTCGAAACCTCACACCCACGAATTTGGGTATCTCCTTCGCGATGTCGTCCATGATCTCCTTCCGGGGCATCATGGCGAATACCGGGATTCCGAGGATTTCTCGCAGCTTTTTGTAAGCGACATACCACCAGGGATTCCGTTCCGAGTTCAGGATGATCCGCACCCCTCCTCCATTTTTCCAGTACCACGACGAGATCTTTCGGATACCATAGGCCTCCCTTTTTTCCTCCATAAACCGCTCAACCTCGGCGATTACCCCTGAGGTTTCATTGAGGCCGAAATTGGTGGGCATATCAAAACTCATCCCGACGTTGCTGCGTGGCCCTCCGGACGACCCCTTTTGTTTCACGTGCGCCGCGGGAAACTGGATGCTCGCATACAGGATCAGGGCGATCAGGAAGACGTCCAGGCGGTGTTCCATAGCCCACCTGGAAACGCGTTCGTATACCCGCCCCATCCAGGCCACGCTCCGGGGTTCGCGCCCCACCTCCTCCTGTTTCGTACGGGATGCCGCGAGTGGTATGAACAGAAGGGACACGAGGAGTGAGGCCATAATCGCGATGATCATCGGCACACCCATGCGCGACATCACAAAGGTGAACCCCGCGTCGTCGCTCATAAAAATCAACGGCAGGAAGACCACCACAGTCGCCAACGTCGACAGGACAACCGCGATTCCAACCTCCCCGGCCCCTTCCACCGCGGCCAACTTCGATTCCTTTCCGCCGAGCCGCTGCCGGTAGATGTTCTCCACGATCACGATTGCGTCGTCCACGACGATTCCGATCCCCAGCATCAACCCCATCATCGTCAAGACGTTGAGCGACCAATCCATAAAGTAGAGGGAACTGATGGCCATCAGCGCGCAGAGGGGAATCGACAGCGTAACGATCAGAGTCATCCGGATCGCGCGCAGGAAGAAAAAGAGGACAAGGGCCGCGAAGATCCCCCCCCACACCGCGGCCTCCTCGACGTTCTCCATCGACTCCTCGATGATTTTTCCCTGGTTGAAGAACACCTCGACGGTCGTCCCGGCCATCGCAGGCCTTTTTTCGATCTCCTCCCTGACGGTCCTTTCGATCTCCCGGCAGAGTGCCACGATGTTCGTCCCCGACTCCCGATAGATCCCGAGACTCGCTGCGCGCTGCCCGTCGATCTGCCATCGCCACCCCCGCTCAGGCACATCGTAGAAGACGTTCGCGACTTCTCGAAGCCGGACATTCCCCGCTTTCCCCACCCGCACGTCCTCGATCTCCTCGATGTCCTGGTAATGGGCAAGGGATCGGACATAGAACTTTCTCCCCCCCTCACGGATCGACCCGCTGGCGATGCTGAAGTTATCCTCCCGAAGGGCCTCAACCAGGTCGTAGGGATTCACCCCCCTTGCCCTGGCCCGCTCCTGATCCAGCTCGATCACCACGGACTTCCGCCACGCTCCCCAGATATCCACCTTCGCCACCCCGTCGATCCTCTGGAGGGGTCTAGCCAGGTGGGTTTCCATGAAGCGATAGGTGTCCTGAATATCCGGGTTCAGGGAAACGCCCGCCCAGATGATCGCCCAGTCTTCGGAACCGCTCCACTTCCACACCCCGATGTTGTCCTTCTTGACCCCGTCGGGAAGCGTTGGTTTCAACCGCTCCAGCCGATCGACAAGGTGGTTGTAGGCCAGTTCCATGTCCGTGCCGTTCCGGAAACTCAAATGACAACTCAACCCACTTGTGGTGCAGTACATGGTAAGTCTGACCAGCCCCTTCACCGTCCGCATCATCTCAGACACGGGCGCTGCGAGCTGTTGCTCGACCTCGTGGGGGGTCGCGCCGGGAAAAGGAATCCAGACATGCATCCGCAGATTCTCCATACCCGAGGGAAAGAACTGGATCTGGATCTGAGTGTAGGCGATGAAACCCACGACCAGGATACCCGTGAGCAGCATCACGACCGTCACCGGTCGGGCAACCGAGATCCGGGGAAGAAACCCCTGTCGACTTGCCATCAAACAGACCTTCCTAATGGATTATTACGGAATTAAAACTGTACTTTTCAGTAACGTCGTCGTGCTCCCTCACCCCGCTTCGCAAGCTCGGCACCCCTCTCCCGGGTGCTTAGAGAGGGGAAGTTCATTGTCCTCACGAAATTTTTTATGGTAGGAGCCGCCTCCTGGCGGCGAAAACCCATCCCCGTTCGCCAGCAGATCCTTCGGCACATTCGACTCGCTTCGCTCAGGACAGGGCTGGCTCCTACCTCCACCCCGTTGGGATTTCCGGAACTTTTTGGGTGATCTGCGATCCCGCCGTCACCTTTTCATATCCTCAATTCAACTGATATCTGGCCAGCGGTTATGCAAGGTTAATTCTTAACTTCAGAATTTGAAACGAAACCTTGCCCGATTCAATCCTTCCGATCTAAGACCGCGTAAACGACCGGGATCACCACGAGTGTCAGGACCGTTGAGCTCGTCAGTCCGGCAATCACCGTGACGGCCAGGGGGATCCGGAGCTCAGCTCCCTCGCCCACCCCCAGAGCAATCGGGGTGAGGCCGAGCACCGTCGTCAATGTCGTCATCATGATCGGCCTCAACCTCGTATGTCCCGCCTGGACGAGCGCATCGATTTTGCTCATCCCGCGGGCACGGAGGATATTCGTGTAGTTGATCAACACAATCGCGTTGTTCACCACCACACCCACCAGGACGATCACGCCCAGAAAGACCATCACGTTGATCGAGATACCCAGGGCCACCAGGGCAAGGACGACCCCCACCAGGGCAAGGGGGATGGTAAACATGATCACAAACGGGTGCAGGAACGACTCGAACTGGGAAGCCATGACGATGTAGACAAGGAACATGGCAAGCAGAAGGGCGAGCCTCAGACTTCTGAGCGAAGTCTCCATCTCTCGATTCTGCCCGGTTACGAGATACTCGAACCCCTGGGGCATCTCCATCCGACTGAGCACATCATAGATCCTCCCACTCGCAGTCCCGATGTCCAGGCCGGCCAGATTCGCGGTGAGCAGGGCCGTCCGCTGCTGGTCGATCCGCCTGATCTCACTCGGGCCTTCTTGGATCCGCACGTCCGCCACTGCGGAAAGCGGGATCCGGACCTGGCTGTTGGGATTGATGACCAGGTTCTGGATGTCCCGGATGCTCTGTCGATCCGCTTCATCCAGCTTCACGAGCACATCCAATCGCCGCTCCCGTTCCCGAAAACGGGTGGCCACCTGCCCCTGAATCTTGTTCCGCACGAGCGTTGCGACTTGCTTCAGGTTCAAACCGTAGCGGGCAAGGTTATCTCGGTCGTAGGAGATCTGAACCTCGGGGTTCCCCCGCTGCAGGTTCGACTTGATGTCCGTCAAACCGTTTATTCGGGACAGGGCCGCCTCCGCTTCCCCGGCCAGTCGCCGTAACTTTCCCAGGTCGTGTCCACGAATCTCCACCTCGATCGGCGTCTTGAAGCTGAACAACGCAGGCCTGGAAAACTTCGTTGTCACCTCCGGGATCCCGGACCATCTCTCCCGGAGGTTCGATATCGTCCCCGCCTCAGCGAGGGCCAGGTCTCCCTCCTTTCTCAGAAGGGCCGTAATCCTGGCAGTATTCTCCCCCTCCTCCGATGAGGATGCGGCATCGCGTTCCGTCCCCACCACCGTGGAGACCCTGGAGACTTCCCCCTGATCCATCACCGATCGCTCCAGATTCCGGATCCGCCGATCCGTAACTTCAAGAGGGGTGCCCACCGGCAGGGAGATCTCTGCGCTGAATTCTCCCTGGTGGACCACGGGCATCAACTCCCGTCCCAGATGGGGCCCCAGGAAAAGGATCGTGATTACGAAAGCCCCCGCCCCAGCACTGATCACCTCCATTCGGTGTGACAACGCCCACCCGATGATCCGGGGATAGACCTCGCTCAACCGGTTGAAAGCCCCGCCGACCGTATAGACCAGGAGGGCCAATCCCGGAGCGACGATCAGACCCGCGATCCAACCTGTGCTGATGAGGCTGACCCCGACAAGCATCGCAGTCGAGATCAAAACCTTGCCGGTGAGGGCAAGAGTCAGGTGGGCGACGAACCTCGAGTAGAAATAAATCAGGAGAATCGGAACGAAAATCACCTTCGCCCCGCCCCACGCGCGACCGATTGCTGTCCGAGCGCGATCCCGCGGTTTCCTTCCCACCAACGAGATGACAACGTGGCCGCAAGAGATCAGGAACCAGCCGCATCCCACTATCGGAAAGACGATTCCCTGAGCGATTCGATACCAGGGACTCCCTTTAAGTCCGGATACGGCCCACTGAAATCCCTTCGGGAGATCCAACCCGATCTCCTCTGCGGCGGTGAAAACCATCAGACGATCCCAAACCCGCTGCGGTGCTTTCCAGCCGAAAACTTCAGTGCCCTGGGACCAGTGGTTCAGTTTGGGATAGAACCCCCTCAGGAATTTGATGAAACGCTCCAGAGCCTTCGTCAGGGGCCACAGGGTAATCCCCAAAAGGATCGACGCGAATTTCAAGATCACACAGACCACCCCCGAAAGGATCAGGAGCGTACGCCAGAGCCATTCCCAAGCCAGAAGAGGCACGGCCTTCAAGCAGCGTCCGTAAACCTCGACCATAGCTCGCGGGGTCTGCGGTCCTGCCGTCGCCTCCCGAATACGATCGACCGCACGAAACTTCAGGATATCCGCCACGAGCAACTCCGTGTGCCGCCCCCCGGGCGTTGAGATCCGACGGGACGCCAGCATCGGCAGAAGGAAGAGCGCCGCTGCAAGCGATGCCAGGAGGGAGAAGACCACCACGAGGGCCATATCCCCGAACACCTGTCCTGCGACACCCTCGACAAAAACGATCGGAAAGAAAACCGCCATTGTCGTAAGGGTGGCTGCAAGGACGGCCCCCCCCACCTCTTTTGTCCCCCGGATCGCAGCGGCGACCAGATCGTCCCCTTCTTGGCGGCATCGGAATATGCTCTCCAGAACCACGATCGAGTTGTCCACCAGCATCCCGATCCCCAGGGCAAGCCCTCCCAGCGACATGATGTTCAGGGAAACCTCGAAAATATTCATCGGCGCGAAAGTGGCCACCACGGAGATCGGGATGGAGATTCCCACGATCAGTGTATGCCCGATGTTCCTCAGGAAGATATAAAGGATCAGGACGGCCAGTACGCCCCCGATCACGGCGGCTTGCTTGACATCGTTGATGGCGCTCTCGATGAAACCGGACTGATCCGAAAGAATTTCGATCCGCATGCCCTCCGGAAGATTGTTTGCCAGGAAGTCCGCCATCTGCCTCTTCTCCATGGCCTTCCGGGTTTTTTCCGCTCGAATTTCGTCTTCCGTCTTTCCAACTGTGTCCACCTTCGTTTCAATCATCCCTGCCTGGAAGTCGGCAAGATACTGGCGCTGCTGCGCAAGACCGAAAATCCGATTTCGCACCTTTTGTGCAACTGCGACGATATTTGCGTCTCCCTCCTTGAAGATGTCGATCTCAGCGCTCTCTCGACCGTTCACCCGGGTGATGATCTCCCGCTCCTTGTGGGTCCGAAACACCCGACCGACGTCTCTCAGCCGGACTTCCACATTGTTTTTTTCACCGACGACCATGTCGGCCATCTCCTCGATATCCCGGAATTCACTCAGGGTTCGAACCAGATAATGGATCTCGCCCTCTTCGAGTCTACCCCCGGCAAGGTTGACATTCTCCTCCTGAAGGCGCCTGTTCACATCTTGAATCGACAGTCCCATCGTTGCCAGCATCGACTCCCTCAACTCAACCCGTATCTCCTCCTCGAGGCCGCCTCTGACCCTTGCCGCCGCGATACCTTTCAGTCCCTCCAATTCCCGCTTGATCTCATCCTTCGCCACACGTCTTAAGAGAAACCTGTCCTCAACTCCATACAGCCCTAGACGCATAATCGGGTCAAGGGTCGGGTCGTATCGCAAGATGAGGGGCTTCTCGATCAGTTCCGGCAGACGAATCCGATCGAGTTTTTCGCGAACCTTCTGGATGGCCTGGTCCATCTCCGTATCCCACCCGAACTCCAGGACAACGTCCGAGAGCCCGGCCCTGGAGACGGAGCTGATGCCCTCCAGGTTGCCGACCACCCCGAGCACCTGTTCGATAGGCCGGGATATCAGGTTCTCCACCTCCTCCGGGGCCATTCCCGGCGCATCGGTACGCACCGTCAGGGACGGGTAGGAGATGTCCGGCATCAGATTTAACGGCAATCGATCGTATGAGACCCACCCGAACACCGCGATCGCCGCGACTGCCATGGAAATGGCCACCGGTCGCCTGGTGGTCCATTCAAACGAACGGGAATTTCCGGATTCTTCTTTTGATTTCGAGTTCATACCCAATCTATGGAAAACGAATACGGGGATGGATGCCTGTGAAAGCGTGAGGAGGAAGAAGGAAGGAAAGAGGGGGCGATAATCTTTACCCGATTCACGATTCTTTAGTGCTGTCGGCTTCGGTGCTGTCCGGTTCCGCGGGGATCACCAACCCCTCTCCGGAAATCACCCGGATGCGGGCCTTATCTTTTAAACCGGTTTGTCCCACGACCACGATGCTGTCCCCCGGTGCGAGCCCGGACCGGGTCTCCATCCTCTCGGCGTCGGAATATCCCACGTCCAGCCTCACCCGATCCGCAATCGAATCCCGGGCAACAAAAACATAGGGCATACCCTCCTCGTACACGACCGCTCGTTTAGGGACCAGGACCGCCTCTTCGTGGGTATCCGTGATGACAAGAGCCGTCACGAA
This sequence comes from Candidatus Latescibacterota bacterium, assembly GCA_965217865.1. GTDB lineage: Bacteria > Latescibacterota > UBA2968 > SICM01 > SICM01 > CBDCJO01. Next base: position 19,163 of record CBDCJO010000002.1, read on the forward strand.
CATCCCGGGTTTCAGTTGCCCATCACCGCCCGATACCCCCACGGTGACTTTAAAGGTTCCACTGCTGGGGTCCACCACGGGGCTGATCCGCTTGATCCCCCCCTGGAATTTCTGACCGGGAAGAAAGTTCGACTCAAGGACCGCCTTCTGGCCAACGGCCGTGAACTGGGCCTCCCGCCCGGGAACGAAGACCTTCACGATCAGGTTGTGCATATCGACGACGGAACAGAGTTTCGTACTCGGAGAGACCCGATCGCCCAACCGCACCAATCGATCCGCAACCACACCCGTGATGGGAGATTTGACTGCTGTGTGGGCGAGGGCGAGCCTTGCCCGTTGCAAACCGATCTCCCCCTCCTTCAGTTCGAAGCGCTTTGTCTCGTACTCCTGGTCGCTGATCAGCTTTCTGTCGTGCATTTCGGTTGTCCGCTTGAAATCCGCTTGAAGCTTCCGGAAACGGGCGTCCGCATCGGCGACCGTCAACTTCGCTTCATCATCCTCCAATCGAACGAGCGTCTCACCGGCCTTCACGTGCTCCCCTTCCTCCACTTCGACACGCCTCACCATACCGGACACCTGAGGATAGACGTCCACGGTCTCCTCGGATTCAACCGTTGAACTGAACAGGAGGTAGGAAGATATCGAACCCGTGTCAACCACCACCACTTTCACAGGAACCCCTTCTTCCGGTTTTTTTCCCTCCTCCGCATCAGTCTTCGATGAATCTGTTTCGCTGGTATCGGTCTTAGTCGTGTCCGCTCTTGTCGTGTCGGCCTCCGCGGAGGACTCGGCTTTTCCCCCATCCTCTCCGTCTCCACCGCATCCCCCCGCCAGGGAACCTGCACAGACAAGCGTTAACAAAAACGCACGGACAAACCAATCCCTGAATCGAATCTGCATCACTGCTTCGTGTCCTTAAACTGTGGTTGCCGTGTCTTAGAACGAAACCCCGAACACAATCCCCCCGGACAACCCGCCACGACTGAAGGTTCTTTTGCAAGGTGTGTGCCAGGGAAGCTCCTGATCCTTTAATCGATAAAACAGATATAATTTACCACTGCTGTCCAAGATAAATCAGAATGGGCCTTTTTGGGACAAGTAAGTGACTGTTTTTACACAATGCCCTCTGGCAGACTGAAATCCAGGTTGCACTGGCCAAAGATGCTGTCCAAAAGCTGGATGGAGTTACCCCGGTTTAGCGGACGGTTTATCAGTTGCGATTCAGTCGGCTGCATGGTCGACAGCGCTGGAGGTCTTCTCGAAGTTCATTGGAGAGAGATATCCGAGTGCTGAGTGTCGCCGATGAGGGTTGTACCAGCCCTCGATGTATTGAAATACGGACATCCGGGCTTCGGCCTGTATGCGGTAGTTTCGGCGATCCAGGCGTTCGCATTCGAGCTTGGCGAAGAAGCTCTCGCATAACGCGCGTTGTCGTAGCAATCACCGGTGGAACCCATAGAGGGCCGGACACCGGCCTTGCGGCACCGTAGACCGAAGGCAATGGAGGTGTACTGACATCCCTGGTCGGAGTGATGGATGACGGCTTCCGGCTGTCGTTGCCAGAGCGCCATATTCAACGCCTCGAGCACCAGCTCGGCGCGCAGATGGGTCGCCATCGCCCAGCCAACGACGCGGCGGCTCCAGGCGTCCACAACGACCGCGAGATACAGGAAGCCTGCCCACGTACTGATGTAAGTGATGTCGGCTACCCAAAGCTGATCCGGCCCGTTAGCCGTGAAATCTCGATTGACCAGGTCAGCAGCCACCTGCCCATCGCGATCACGCGTCGTCGGCTGCCTCGATTACGAGACCCTCGGTCGCCGCCAGTTCTTCCAATATGGTCGCGATCTGGTCACGGGAGTAGCCGCAGGCGCGTTCCAGAACCCATGCGAGTTCAACGGTCCTCAATCTGCGCATGGTCAAACTTCAACTTGAAAGAGTTCGGTCTTCTCCAAAGGCCAGCATCGAACTCCCAAGCGCGAATGTAATCTTCAATGGCTCTCCATGCATCGTCTTTTCTCAGAGGGGCGTCAGCCCCCTCGTCGCCTGTGGTTCTTGTTCCGGGTTCCCGTTTCCGCTTGATTTGTCCACAGGCCAGTCGCTCCTACTGCTTGTTCTTTAACTGCTTGTAAGGTATGCGCTTTCACCGTGGAAAACTTCCCCGGATCGCCGGTATTTGTGAAAAAAACCGGCCACAGGAAGCCCCAGGAGCGCGTTTCAGCGGCTCAGCCTATAGTTGTAGTGTGAAAGACAAAAAGAGGCCATCAAAAGGGGCATTTCAGATGAGAGAATATAGGAAGATTCTTCGGAACAGGGAAGCACGAATTGTCCGTCGTTTGCGTCGGAAGCAGTGGTGCAGTCAGGTCAAGCCTATGATGTCTGGGGGAAACATCCACTACGAGATAAGTGGGAAGGCCGAGGCGATCACGTGTGGGGGGATCGGCGCGTTTCACCACATGGTCCGCAGGGTTGGGCTGGTGAAAGAGATTGACCGTCATCTTCATCTTTTGAAAGTGCATTTGCCCTATCACGAATCAGACCACGTTCTGAACATCGCCTACAATGCGCTGGTTGGTGGTCAACGCCTTGAAGACATTGAGCTGCGCCGCCAGGATGCCACGTTCCTGAACGCTTTGGGCGCTCAGCGTCTCCCGGATCCGGCCACAGCAGGCGACTTTACACGTCGTTTCCGGCCATCGGATATCGAGACGTTGATGGATTGCATCAACCGGGTGCGCACCCGGATCTGGAAAAAGCGCGCCAGGGGCGAACTCAAAGAAGCCCTCATCGACATCGACGGCACCCTGGCCACCACTCTCGGAGAACGCAAGCAGGGCATGGCCCTGTCATACAACGGTATCTGGGGATACCATCCTCTCGTGGTCTCTCTGGCGAACACCAGGGAGGTGTTGTTTCTTGTGAATCGACCCGGCAATGTGCCCAGCCACGACGGTGCCGTAAAGTGGATCGATCGCGCCATCGCGCTGGTCGCCCCTTTCGCCAAACGCATCTGCCTGCGCGGAGACACCGGCTTCTCACTCACCCGGCACTTCGATCGTTGGTCGGAAAAGGTCGACTTCGTCTTCGGCATGGATGCTTACAGAGGATTGGTCAAGATCGCCAAATCCCTGTCACAGAGCGATTGGGAGCCCTTTGAACGACAACCCAAATACCAGGTCAAAACCTCCCAGAGACAGAAACGCGAGAACGTGAAAGCCCGGATCATCCGGGAGCGCGGCTTCAAAAACATCCGACTTGCCAGTGAACGTGTTGCCGGGGTTTCGTATCGTCCTGCTCGATGCAGGAAGACCTGTCGACTCGTGATCCTCGAAAAGAACCTGAGCGTCGAACGCGGCGAAAACGCCCTGTTCGATGACAAGCGCTATTTCTTCTACATTACCACCCGAAAAGATCTTGCGGCCGCGGAAATCGTGAGGCTGGCCAATCGACGGTGCGATCAGGAAAACGTGATTGAACAACTCAAGAACGGGGTCAACGCCATGCGGATGCCCGTCGACAACCTGATGAGCAACTGGGCTTACATGGTCATGACCGCCCTGGCGTGGAACCTCAAAGCCTGGTTCGCGTTGATGATCCGAAAGCGTGAGCGTCGCGATCAACTTCTGAGAATGGAGTTTCGCGCCTTCCTCCAGAATCTGATCTGGATCCCCTGCCAGATCGTGACCCGGGGAAGACAGATCATCTATCGTGTCTTGGGCTACAACCGGTGGATGACTGACTTCTTCCCGGCCTGGAACAGAATCAGATGGCTCAAACCGGCTTGACTGCCATGTCAGCACCTGTCGTCGTAACATCACAGGGACAAGTCCGTCCACCCCGGCTAAAACACGTCCGCAAACTCAGTTAATTAGACAATCGCATGCCGAAACAATCACAAAAACAGCCCAGACATCATCTCAAACAAGTCACAAGTCTGAAATGCTCCGAAATCTTGTATAACACACCGCTCAACAAGCCTGTTCGCTTATTTTAGGACTAGTAGAGAAAGAGCTGGATCTGTCAATCCTGACGGAAGTTGCGGAGGGAAACGGCTGAGCCCAGCGCGTCGGCGCGAGGCGGTGGTGCACGTGCGCAAGAAGACTCCATGTCCGATTGGTTGAAGCCTGTTCTGGATCCGTACGACCGCAAAGCGCGGCTCAGTCCTGCGCTGCTTTGCGGCTTGCCGCTTGTCGCGTCGATTGTCCTACTGATTCCTCAGCTCGGGCCGATCTGGGGTTCGATTGGCGTCGTCGTATATGGCGGAGGGTACATGTTGCTGATCCAGATCGGCCGGGATCTAGGTAAGGGCCTAGAGGAGCGGCTATTCCAATCGTGGGGTGGAAGGCCCTCTGCGGCCATGCTGCGACATGCGGATGGTCGATTGGAGAAGCCGACCAAGGAACGTTACCGGAGGTTTCTGAGCGAGGCTGTACCCGGCTTGCCGCTGGTGTCCGCGGAGGACGAGCGGGAGAATCCCGAGAAGGCGCTTGCGGGATATGAGAGCGCGAACCGATGGTTGCTCGAGCAGACGAGGGACCACGCGCGATTCGCGCTGTTGTTCACGGAGAACGTCAACTATGGGTTTCGTCGAAACCTGTTAGGCCTGAAGCCGATTGCGTTGGGTGTGGACGCAATCGCATTACTGATCATGTTCGGCGTGGCAAGTGGCTCTTGGACAGGTCAGTTCGCCAGCACGATTGAGGCCGTCGCACCGGAGTGGTGGGCGAGTCTGTCAATCACAGCTGTGCACATGCTGGCGTTCGTGGTACTCATCCGGGCTAAATGGGTGCGAGCCGCAGCCGAGACGTACGCGCGGCAACTGCTGGCGGCGTGCGACTCACTTGAGAGCGCAAGGAACACATAGACTTGACTAGACTGGACCGATTTTAGGGCGACGCGGTGCAAGTATCGCGGATACTCAACTGCGAGAAGATTAGGGAGCGTATTGCGTGAGCATTGTGCACTCTTACGCCGTCGGGAGCGGCGACATGTTTTCAATCCGACATGACTCGGATAACTGCACGATCATTGATTGCAGCATTTCGAAGGACGATCAAGACTGTCTATTGGGGGAGATTGACAAGCAACGTAAAGGCAAGACAATCACGCGATTCATATCCACACATCCAGACCAAGACCACCTAATGGGCCTGTCGGCACTGGACGACCATATTAAGATCTTGAACTTTTATGTAGTGAAGAACAATGCCACAAAGGACGACGAAACCGACGACTTCAAGCGCTACAAGAACCTACGGGACGGAGACAAGGCCTTTTACATCCATAAAGGATGTACCAGGAGGTGGATGGATCAGAGTAATGAGGAGCGCGGCTGTTCAGGCATCAACGTCTGGTGGCCTGTGACTTCTAACGAGGACTTCAAGCAGGCGCTGCAGGATGCGGCCGATGGCATGAGTCCGAACAACATCTCTCCCGTGATTACCTATTCTCTCGAAAACGGTGTCAAGATGGCTTGGTTTGGAGATCTTGAGACGGAGTTCATGGAAAAGATCGCAGACGAGATTTCGTGGCCCGAGGTTGACATTGTGTTTGCACCACACCATGGACGGGATAGCGGCAAGATCCCTGCGTCGATTCTGAATCAGATGGATCCCAAGATTGTGGTGATTGGCGTGGCGCCGTCCAAGGACCTGGACTACTATCGGAACTACAACACAATTACCCAGAATTCTGCCGGCGTTATCTACTTCGAATGCGTTGCCTATTGGGTCCACATTTATGTTGGAAGCTCAACCTACAGCGTGGACTTTCTCGAAGACAAAGGAGCTAGTTCCTACAGCTACTACCTCGGGTCTCTCCCCGTATGATAGTGGACAAAAATTAATGTCGCCGTCGAATCCTGTTCGGTAGCCAACATGGAACAGGCGAAGTCGCGAACGTCTAGTCCTCGTCGCCAGCCGACCGTGGCGACAGTGTAAACGTTCGGTAACCTTTCTAATGAGGCAACTTGACAAAGTGATAATGGACCAAACGTGTTTGGTCCATTCCTCAAGGGATGCTTCGTCTACGTCTGCGGTCTGAAGCCACGCGTCGAAGCCTCGATAGATGGCGACGACACCGCCATGAACGCCGTAGCCTTCTATCGCTAGACCCGAACGCCGAGCCGAACCCATGAAACTCGCGGCTGCCAATGGCCGAGAAGAACTACCCATGGATAACCGAAGCGCTCAACAGCGGCAACGGATTCTTGAGGGAACGAGCGACCTCGCGCTTCCGCAGCTGCGATCGCAGTGCTGCGGAGAAGCAGCTGGGCCGTCCCGTCGCGGCCAATGAACAATGGCTGAAAGATTGAGGTCGGGCTGCATTCAGGTAAGGAGAGACCATGGCACGCATCACCACTGAAGTAACCAGGGAGATAATCGAGGATTTCGCCAAGGAGATCCAGAGAAAGCGAACGCACACTGCTAAGCCGTCAAAGGAAGTCATCAATTTCCGAGACGATAAGCTCTCCGGCACCGAACGGGATGTGTGGAAGGTGCCCATAGATCTCCTGCGGTACCGTAAGGACAACGGACGGATCGCGTCCGACGTACTTGACTACGAACGCAACGTCGCCCCCCTTAGCGAAAAAGATGACCAGGCCCAAGCCATAATCAGGGAATTTCTTGAGAAGAAGGACCCGGAGCGCACAGCTGTTCTAAAGAGGTCAATCGCCCACGGGGGCCAGCAGCAACCGGCGATCATCACTTGTGACGGATTCCTCATCAACGGAAATAGACGCAAGATGGTGATGGATTGGCTCCAGAAGGAGAATCCTAACGGAGAGATATTTCAATATATGAAAGCTGTCATCCTGCCAAGAGAGGATGAGGAAGGTGGGCCCCCCACCCTGGTGGAAATTGAAAAGATCGAGAATCGATACCAGCTGCAGAGCGATGGGAAGTCAGAGTACTACGGTTTCGATCGTGCCTTGTCGATAAAACGAAAGATCGACCTCGGTTTCACACTTGAGGAACAATTGAAGGACGATCCTACTTATGCTAAAAAGGCAGACCTCAATCGGGCAGTTGCTGATTACCAAAAAGAATACCTCGACCCCTTGACCTGCATCGATCGTTACCTACGGCAATTCAAACGGGAAGGCCTTTACCGAACTATCTCAACAGGCATCACAGACTCAGAGGGTCGTTGGCAAGCCTTCATAGATTATAGCAATACATACAATCGCTACTTCATCGATCCCAAGCGTCGAATTGAAATAGGCATAGAGGATGACGAGATCGGTGAACTAGAGGAAGCCGCTTTCGATGTCATTCGTCTTCGAACAGTGCCCGACATGCCCAAGGTTCATGCCATCATGCGGGACCTGTGGAAGTACTGCCGTACAGACGACGGCAAGAAGGCGATCAAGAAGATTGTGGAGGAAGTGGACCCTGTACTTTCGCCAGGCGAGCGTGTTGATTCAGACGGAAAAGAACTATTACCGGATGCAGCTGATGCCAAGTGGGCAGCTAAGAACAAAGAGTCAATAATAAACAACTTGAAGAAGGCGTCCCGAAGTCACGAGAGTCTGAAGGCAAGAGAGACACCCATAGAGCTTCTTGAGGGAGCTTACAAGAAACTAACCCACGACAACATGGATCTTAGCGCTATCAACAATGCTGACCTGCCGAAGGCGCATCGAATTGTCGCAGACATTGGTAAGAGGGCGCAATCACTTGAGTCTGAGATATACGGTTATTCGAAGAACTACAGGAAGCTTACAAAGAAGAAAACATGATTCAGATCCTCACCGAGAATGACAGGCTGGTCCTGGACTGTGAAGAGGGTGACCTCGCCCCCCGTCATGCCAGCCAGTTGACATTTTGGGGATTCTCTTATGATCAAGCCGAGTCCCGCTACCTTGGCCCTCACGGTGATTTTAGAGATCTTGCAAGGAAAGTCACCAAGTATCTTGAACGCGATTCGCGTGAATACGAAGTAGAAGCGCGCACAGAGGAGTTCCTAGCAGAACTGGCGGTTGTAGAATCAACCTACCTTACCGCAAGGCAGAGGGGACAGGATCTTAAAGACGGTAGTCTGGATGTACCAGAGGCTACTGACTTTCTCTCATTCCTTGAAGATCAAATCCCTCGCTCTCTCAAAGAGCATCAGTGTAAAGCAGCCCTCCATCTCCTATCGGTGGTTAATGGGGCCAACTTCTCCGTTCCGGGAAGCGGAAAAACTACGGTTGTCCTCACTGTCTTCGAAAGGTTACGGCAGCAAGGGCAAGTTGATTCGCTTTTTGTTGTTGGCCCTCCCTCGTGTTTCGGTCCCTGGAAAACTGAGTATCAGGATGTTCTCGGGGTAGCCCCTTCCCACGAGATTCTCGCCGGAGGCAATGTTGAGGTCCGCAGGATGAAATATTTGGTTAATCAGGAATCCGTGGCCGACCTATACTTGACCACCTTCCAGACACTTCAACGTGACTGGGAGCAGGTCCAAGTGCTATTCGAGCGTCAAGGAGTGAAGTTTTATTTGATAGTTGATGAAGCTCACTACGTGAAACAGCCTGGGGGAGCATGGGCAAGCGCTGTGCTCAATGTTGCCCGTCACGCATCCCGTCGCGCAGTCCTTACCGGGACTCCCTTTCCACAGAGTTTTTCAGATGCATTCAACCTCTTCGATGTCCTTTGGCCAGAGTCTACCCCTGTTCCTAATGAAAACCGTCATCGCATTGAGTTTTTGAGTCAGAAAAAACAATTCCAGGAGGCACAAACGTACCTGAACCACGCAATTGGCCCGCTCTTCTATCGCGTCCGGAAATCCGACTTGGGGCTGGCCCCCCAGGTGTTTCATCCACCAATACAGGTCAGAATGAAGAAGCACGAAAAGAGGGTTTATGATTTGGTATTGGATAGAATAGCGGACATGTCATCATCAGACTACATGCGCGACATTGACCTTCTAATACGTCTGAGGAAGGGACGCATGATGAGAGTCCGCCAATGCCTCTCCTATCCCGCCTTGTTGGGAGGTGAAGTAACCGACTACAATGAGAATCTGCTGGAAGGTTCGATCTCTCTCAGCGACATCATCAAGCATTACGACCAGCTGGAGACACCAAGCAAAGTAGAACATCTTGTCCAGCTCGTACAGGATCTTTACCAGCGCGGAGAAAAAGTCGTGATTTGGTCGAATTTCGTGCGAACACTGGAGATGCTCCGTGATACGCTCCAGCCGCTGACAGGCGTGAGGCTCATCTATGGTGCCACTCCAGTAGAGCGTTCCGGAATTGACGAGGAACTCACCAGGGACGAAATCATCCGAGAGTTTGTGAACTCTGATAGCGGGATCGAGGTACTGCTCGCGAATCCAGCAGCTTGTGCAGAATCCATATCTCTCCACAAAACGTGCTCGAACGCGGTCTACTATGACTTATCCTATAACTGCGCACAGTACGTCCAGTCGCTTGATCGAATCCATCGGGTCGGGGGATCTGAGGATAAGCCGGCGCATTACCATTTCCTCCAGTATGAGGACACGATTGATGCCGACATTCTCCAGAATGTCCAACGAAAAGCCCAACGTATGAACGATATCATCGATCAAGAGTACGCGATTTACTCACTGGATATGTTTGGCGAGGACGACGAACTCCAAGCCTATGAGAGACTATTCCCCAAACGCTGACGACTCATTCTCAGGACTCAAATGGAGCCAGGTATTGGCGCTGGTGTCTGTGCTGAGAAATGCCGAGTACACAAAAGCGGATCACATTGGGCGACTTTACCTTGAGAGAGCTCAGAACTTCGAAGAAACATTGACGTTTCTTTCTGCTGTCGCTGGCATTAGCGAAGATGGATCAAACACGATAGAGAGCAGCCTACCATCTTTTCTTGACGAGGCTGAGACTCAGTCTTGGATTCTGAGCTGCCTGTTCAACTCAGGCAACGTCTACCGCAATGGCATATATCCCTACCTTCAGAACTTCCATATTGAGGGCGGTGAACCAAGGTACCATCCAGAGTTCTCTACTCGGCACTATGAGAGCAACGTCCGGAACTTCCTTATCGAACTTGGTGTTGTTAGCCACAATGTGGAAGGTGACTACTACTACGTAACGCCAGGACACATCGGCCTCTATGTCGCGGCACAAGACAGCGGAAGAGGGATGTGGTCACCGTCTTCGAGAGCTGCAGTGCAGGCCGATAAAGAGTCATTAGGAACTGCTGCTGAAGAACTGATTCTGGAATACGAACGGGAACGTGTTGGCGAAGAGCATCAACGGGAGGTACAGCATATCGCAATTGTGGATACTGCGGCAGGCTATGACATAAAGAGTGTGACGCTTGAGCAGTCAGGAACACTCACGCCGAGGTACATAGAAGTGAAGGCAGTTCCCCGGATCTCCCTGCGTTTCTACTGGACTCGGAACGAGGTCCTTACATCGCGAAGATTAGGGGAGTGGTACTATCTGTATCTTCTACCAATGAGAAGAGATGGCCAGTTTATCATGAACGAACTAACAATAATTCAGAATCCGGCCAACAAAGTGCTTGGTGAACCCGACACATGGGAAGTGGAACCAGAGGTGCAGCAGTGCAGCAGATGTCCGCGTTTTGACAGAGGTCACGGCGATGTCGCGTAGGGAATATGTGACTCCGACTCACGACGAGCAATCACTTAAGGCCAAGCCTACGCGCGCACCGTTTGGATACTACGGCGCCAAGCAGACGATTGCCCAGAAAATAATCAAGACTCTTCCCCCTCATAACGCCTGGGTTGAAGGATTCTGCGGATCTGCCGCCTTGACTCTGTGCAAGAAATCCGTGCCTATCGAAGTGATTAACGACAGAGACAAGCAGATAGTGAACCTGTTTTCTCAATTAAGGGACAATGCTGAGGCTCTTTGCCGAGCTGTAGAGCTCACGCCTTACGCTCGAGAGGAATTCCTGCTTGCCCGCGATCATGTAATGAAAGAAAAACTGGCGGATATAGACCCGCTCGAACAAGCTCGAAGGTTCTTAGTGGCTACAATGATGACAGTGAATGGAACTATAGGTACACGATCTGGTTGGTCTTATTCTCAGTCCTACGCTCGAGGGGGACGCGAAGCAAGGGTCAACCGATGGTGCAATCTACCAGACAGACTTGAGAAGGTGGTCGAAAGACTACGTGGGATTAGGGTGGAAAACCGTGATGCTCGGGAGTTGGTGGACATGTTTGGGGATAGGCCAGCCACACTTATGTATCTCGATCCGCCCTACTTTACAAAGAGAGGGCACGGTTACATCATTGATGCGCGCGAAGAAGAATTCCATCAGAAGCTCCTGAAGAAGTGCCTCAAGGCCCGATGCATGCTACTGATCAGTGGGTACCAGAACAATCTATACGACGAGCTACTTACATCCAAGCAAGGATGGAAAAAGACGAAGATCGAAACTACCACACGGGACACCACAGGCAAGGATTATTCGCGAACAGAAATCCTTTGGATGAATCCTGTCTTCGTGAAGGCGAAGAAGTCAGGGAAACTTCCCCTAAGGCTTACCCGGCGCGAGAAGGAGGAGAGAAAAATCAATCCATCTCGCCCCGCTAACACTACCTCTAATACATTTCGTGGATCAGTTGCTTAGCGGCGGGCTGAACGGATTTCGGGAGCTTGCCCAGCACGGTTGCCTTGAGTCGCCCCGCACGCGGGGGGACCGGACCACCGGGTCCGGCTTCCAGTGAATACGTACCGGAGGACCTTCCCAAACGTCGCGCGTCCTCCAGCCCGTCAATGTCCGTTTCATGTACACGCTTAAGGAGTTTTCCCAGATTCCCATCTTTTGTTGAACTCAAATCGATATTAGATGAACTTATACATTTAGAAAGATTTCCCATATATTTTTCAGCGTCGTTAAGCGTATCCGGGGGATTTTCTTCAGCGACGAGACGCAGGAAAGATATTTGCGCATTTTATCAAAAGGGAATCTTTCTGTTTTGTCCTCAAGCGTTGGCCAGGTCGGAGGTGAGCCGCGGCGAGGTGTTGCTCGGCGAAATCATGACCAAGCCCGCGTCGCTGATGACGGGCGACGCCGCCACGGCCGCGGCCGAGCAGTTTGTTCCGATGACGCCGGCCACCTGCGAGTCCCTGATGATTCCAAGCGCACCTCCGCGGCCGCCTTCCGGCGAACAACTGGTGTCAATCGGATCGCCCAGGTCGACATGGCGCCCGTGAACGGGACCCATGTCCTCGACGGCGAACTCGGCCCCGTGCCGGGACACGGCCCCCACCGCCGGCCAGCCCGTGACCGAAAGCAGCATGCGGATCCGCACGGCCTCGCCTGCCTCCAAAGTGACCGCACCCAGCGGCCCGGGCTCGAATTCCGGCGGTGGCGGTGTAGTTGGACTTCCCGGCGTCGCAAGAACGGCGATCAGCGCCGCGACGGAAAAAACGATGCGCTTTTGCATGAGACCGACTCCTTCCTTTTGGTAGTGTCTCAGTTTGAATTGCGGGGAGCGTAAGTTTTTGGACGGTTCGGCTTTGATGCTCTTGCGTCGATCAATCCTACAATCCACTTCATATCGCGAAGGGTTCCGCGATCATAGGGCCACGGAGCCCTCTAAAACACGAGTCATAAAGTGCCTTAATGCAGCCCAGGAATGCCGGATTGAGGTTAGAAATCAAACCGGAACCCGGAGATCAATGCGACTTCATCGCCAGGCTGCGGAACCTTTGTTGATTTCCTGAAAAATTCTACGAAAGCCATAAAATGCCCGGAAAACCTGTGATCTCCTCCGAAGATAACATAGACCTCATCGAGGTCGGAATTGTCACCGTCTCGTTTAAATGTCACGGCGAGTCTTACGCTGTTCAGAGGTGTGAGATCCAGGTCCCCGGCTAAGCCCACGAGTGTGTCCTCGCTGTTATCCGTGTTCTCGATTCTCTGATAGACCCCGGCCAGATTCAGCGATCGAAATCGATAATGGGAACCAAAGAAAGGCCTCAGGACCGACGATCGTGAGGGGCGACTCCAGAAATGATTGAAAAAATCGCAAGTTTCGTGCGGGAGGCGTTGAGGGATCTGCCCGGACACGACGATCGGCCCCGCTGCCGGGCACTCCGGCAGACGTAATACCGATAGCGCTTTCCGTTCCTGCCGGTACAGACGTGCGCCATGTCCGTCCCGCACGGCGTGCAGCAAAGCAGCCCCTTCAACAATGCCCCATACCGGTTGCGCACGTCCCTTCCGCCGATGCGGCCGTTCCTGCGGAGCGCGTCTTGGACTATGTGTCCACGGCCCTTTTTGAACGGCTATCGCTGCAGAAAGCGGCTTAAACCACTGTCCACTTTTCCCGGGTCATATCACAACCTGGCTTCGCCAGGTTCACACACGCCTGAGCGTTATGCGCAAGTGCACATCCAAACGAAGGCTTCGCATAAACGAGATTCTGCTTTGACATGATTCACATCCACCGAAGATTCGTTCTGCAGCTTGAAGGATTTGTCATGGTTGCGGTAGGATTCGCACCAAGGATTTGCGCAGCGATAGAAAGGATCCTAGAATCCGCAGCTATACCTTTGAAGGGAGATAAAGGAATTGTCGTAAAATCTGTTCCCTGGGACCGAGAATCACAATGCATCTTCCTCCTGGCTTCAGAAGCGAGGAGGAAGCACCAAGCTCTATGGCGACGAACGGCACAGTCAAAAAGGGTAACATTCCATTATTCTTCTCAACGTGCTATGTCATCTCTTTCTTGGTCCTGAAGGTAAGAACGGAATTGTAATGCTTAGTGATAACCCCTCCATACTGACTATCGATCAGCCCTCTTATCCCATCAAATAGAGATTTACGTCTTTCGTCTTGTAATGGAATATGATCCGAGTATGTATTCAGCAGCTTCACATACTCCTCAGAGGAGTAGTTCTGACTCCATGGGTAAGAACGTACAAGTGGTTCGCTGAAGTATTCGACTCCAGGCTCCAGAGCGGGTGGATCAGACCTCGTTAAAGAGGGGTGATGCGAATCTGTATGTAACTCAGGCGCGTGTTCTTTGTATATTTTCTGTACTTTAAGAAAGAAGCCTTCGGTATGCCTAACGTGTTGGTTGGAAAAAATAGCAATAGCACCTTCGGTTCTGAGTACCTCTGCAGCTTTGATGTATCTAACCTGCCGATTTATCCAACGAAATGCCGTTCCGCAAATAAGTAGATCGAATGGATACTCATGTTTCCAATCTTCAAATCGACACAACTCGAATCTTACATTTTGGAATTGGCGTAATCTCTTCTTCGCGATTTCGATTAAATCTGGCCCAACGTCTAAGCAGATCATTTCATATCCGTGTTCGGCGAATGGTTGCGTCGCTTGGCCGGTCCCGCATCCTACTTCGAGAATTCTACCTCCGCCGCCTATACGTGACAGAGCTATAACGTCTCTAATAAGGCCATCTGGGTATCCGGGCCGAATCTCCGCGTAGAGTGAAGCTACGCGGTTGAACGTGTCTTGTAAATCGTCGATTTGCATCAACCTCTCTTTTTCCTTGATTTTTAGGGATCAATCACAAGTCCTAGTTCCTAGTACCAACCTGCGGAAATTCGCGTAATCTGATTTCCTAGCAACAGGGGTAGACGCCCTCGAAGTCCGTCGGCAGGTTGACCAGCACCCGGCGTAGCTTGGCGAGGGGGGGCTTGGCGCAGCCTCCGACCTTTCAGGTCTTTCGCCGGGAACAGGTGGTTCACGCTTCGACTTCGCGCCGGCGCAACATTCTTTGAGGTATGAAAAACTCCTTTCAGGGTCCGGCTGATTTGCCCTACGCTTGCGCAACTCTGCCTCCCCCCGGCCGCCGCGGCAAACTGGCCCCGGAGTTGCCCCCCAATGTATGAAGGGGGCGAAAAGGAACCGCACAGGCTGCACGGCTGGTCAGTCTTGACCGTCGACCTGCTCGACAAGGCTCTTCATCCCACGAATGAGCGCAGCCACTTCCCGCCGCTCGGCGATCGCCGCGGCGGTGAAAAGACCGTGTTTGAAGGCGTTCGTGTTACCGACCGGTGCGCCGGGCGATGTTCCCCCATGCATCCGGCAACGGCCATTCGTCATCGCGGGTGATCGGCACGGCATCCCGCTTCTCGTCCTGGCACCGCATCGCGGGCTCCGGTGCATGGGCAATCTACTTTGCACGGGGTTGTTCCTCAAATTTCGACCGAATCCCCTCTCCCCCTCCCCCGGAATGCAGTAATATAGCCGTTTGGCCGGAAGCTGTCAACCAGGGAGGCTTCAGATCCGAGCGATCAGAAGCGGTCGCGACCCGTTGGATGACGGCCAGGTTCGAGACATTGAGCTTCGCCCCGGCCTTTTCAGGATCTCCAAAAACTCCAGAAATCGCCCCGACTTCGCCGTCACGCCGACCTGAAGCCAGTGACAAAAAGTCGACTGATTCCCGCACCCTCCAGGCGTCCATGTTCCACAACTTTCTCAAATACAAGAGGTTTCTCTCTCTGGCGTGAGGGTGAGCGGTTAGGAAAAGGGTGCAGTTGGGGAGCCAGATTCCCATCCGCCAACTTCGGCGGTCGTCCGTTAACGCAAGACCCCGTGGGGCAACCCCTTCGGGGTCTTGTCGTTTCTGTCGTATTCACAAACACTTGTGCCACCTCCTTCCCCTCTCTGCCGATTCTCTGTTTCGAAGCGTTTCCCCCTGTGTCCGACCACAACCGTGGGGTTGCGTCCGCTGAGCAGAGATATCTCCTCCGGATTCTCTGATTCTCTGTTTTTCCCGTCGGCCTTATTTAACAGCCCGGTTCGACGTTTGGGAAGATCTTCCGATACGTATTCACTGGAAGCCGGATCCGGTGGGTCCGGTCACCAGCTTACGGCAGTTCACCGGACAGCGGAAGCGGCCGTGCGCGGGCAAGCCGGCACCTGTGCCCACATAGGGCCTCCAGGCGAGTCGTTCTCGAAATCATAGTATGCGTTCACGAAGAACTGGTGGGCGCGGAAACCGGAAATTCTCTCCGAGGGCGGTTCTTCCGGACTCCACTCGCCGGACTTGCCTGCCAGCACTTCATTCCCCCCGCCCGCCGCGCGGAGGGGCGAAACGTCGTCCCCCTGGTAGCGGCTCAGGTGTTCGACCTCGAAGCGCAGCCTGCCCAAGTCGTAGCCTGCACTGAGGCCGCCCGAGAACCCGGCTCCCGGGTCGAAGCCGTTGGAGCTCATTCCCGGGGTATCGTCGCTGCATTCCGCCGCGCCGGTCGGAGCCATGCCCGGATCGGAATAGAGCAGCACGTCGCACTTCGTCGGATGATTGACATAGAAGACGGAGGACTCCACGGTCGCGGCGGTCGCCAAGCTCGAACGCAGCTTCGTCGAGGAGCGACGCTGAACCGGTTGCGTGAAACTCACAAGGACCTCTTCCACTGATTTGTTATATGCTCTTCATACCCTTGGCCAGGGGCATCGATGTTTCGGAACGTCCTTCGGTACGTATTCACTGGAAGCCGGACCCGATGGGTCCGGTCACCGGCCTACGGCATCTCACCGGACAGCGGAAGCGGCCGTGCGCCCGGAGCCTGGAATCGTAGCCGGCACAGCCCCCAGAAACACATAGCGGACTTTGAAACGGATTCATTGGCCACACGGGATTCAAGAGTTGACCGGATACGCCAATTCTCATATATTTTCCGCAGTGTTTGTCTGCCCAGGGCAACCTGAATCTCAGTTTCCAGAGAACATTTTGTAAAAACAAGTCACTTACCCATCCCAAAAGGTCAATTCTGATTTATCTTGGACAGCAGTGGTGTTTCATCTTGATTTCGAGCACCAGTGGGGAGTAGCGGTCATCCGGCCAGCGGATCTGTCCAATCCACGAGACAGGCTCGATACAAACCCTGCAAAGAAGGAAGGAAGAAAAGCGTGAGTGAACATTCAGGCTGTCCAATCTGGAGCACACCAGCATCCATCGAACCGCGAACAGGCCACGGGGTGACTGTAGATTCTCCGCGCGCCAGGGGTCGATATTTCATTGCTGACACGGCAACAGAAATACTGAAAAGCCATGATGAAAATCTAAAAGCTCGGCTGATATCATGCTCACCGCGATGCTGTCTTGCCAGAGCATAAGGTCGTCAATGCAGAGGGACTATGAGGACTTTCGAAGATCCAAATAAACTGAAAGAGTACGTTATAAATCTGGTTGGAAAAAATGAACTCGGTCTGATTTCCGTGGACGGAATAGATGGAAGTGGAAAATCGACACTCGCATTATGCATGGTTCAGGACACGGATTTCTGTCATATAGATCTTGATGATGATAAATACCGTATTGCAAAAACAGGCAAATTCGTAGATTCCGTTAGATGTCCGATACTAAAGGAGAAAGTATCCAGACGTCTTAGCGAAAATCGTACGACATTTGTCAATGGTGTCTGCGTGCAAAAAGTGTTAGAGAAAACCAATCTGATCCCAGATATGAGAATATACGTGAAGAAGTCATCAGATTGGATCAATGGAGATAAATTCGACTATTCAAGAGATGTTGAAGAAGTAATAAGGGAGCACCATGATAAGTCAATGGAGGACTCTCAGAAATTCGAAGCAGTTGAAGCCCGTGTAGAGGGTAAGGAAGTGAGGCCAAGGCCAAAGGAAGGAAGGCCAAACCAAGTAACTGAGTCGCTTTGCCATGAAATAATACGGTACCACTATGAATATCAGCCAGATAAAAACGCCGAGATTCTCTTCGAGAGGAACGACAGATCGCACCACCAGTTGAACTGGTAGCCGTTGCGTGAAACTCACAGGACCTCCGGTTCACACCATCCATTTTGCAGGACGCTTAGTCAGGACTTGACCTTCGGCAAGCGGCGAGATGTGGCGTCTTAATTCTGGTTAAATTCGGCCCTGCTGCAATAATCTGTGATGCCGAAAGGCGTTGAGCACACGTTTGGCACGTCATTGTGCATCTATTCTGAGATAACAAGAAAGGTAGATATAGGTCCAAGCAAGATTCAGGCAGCCTTTCTGATGGTCTAGGATGTTCTTTGCCGATTGATTTCTATGCGGCGCTGCCGAGCCTCCTCCTTTCGATCTTGTCGGTGGTGAAGAATCTTTTGATGCTGGCCTTTATGCCTCTATCGATTTGGCCTTCATCTGAGATCCGTGATCTGAGAGGGCTGTCAAGCTTATGGGCCCAGTATCCAGGTCCAGCAGTCCTTCGTTGGCAAGGGCTTGAGATTGCGAATCAGGAGGGAAGTCGATGATTCCTGCCGTCACAGAGCATTCCGATGAATTGGAGCGTATCTGCCTCCGTTACAGTGTGCAGCGACTTGACCTGTTCGGCTCGGCTGCAACCGGCGAACACCATCTGGAGGGGAGTGATCTGGACTTCGTGGTCGAGTTTCAGCCGACGGCTTTCGCATCTTATGCGGACGCCTACTTCGGTCTACTGGAGTCCCTGGAGCAGCTTTTCGAAAAGCCTGTGGACTTGGTGGTCGGGTCGGCCATCAGGAATCCTTTCTTCTTGCAGTCCGTCGAGGACACGAGGGTCCCGATCTATGAGGCTTGAGACCAAAAAATATCTGTATGACATGCAACGTGCCGCCGCTTTACTGAGAGAGTTCACCAGCAACAAGACTTTTGCGGATTATGAACGCGACGCCATGTTGCGGGCTGCGGTGGAGCGAGAGTTCGAAGTCATTGGCGAGGCCATGACACGACTTGCCAGAGTCGACGAAGCGGTGGCGGCCCGTATCGACGGATATCAACGCATTATCGCCTTCCGCAATGTCCTGATTCACGGATACGCCGAGGTGGACAACCACCTGGTGTGGGACGTGGTTGAGACCCGTCTCCCAACCCTCGACCGCGAGATCGATGCACTTCTGGAGGATGGATGAGTGGAGTCCACCGAGCGTTGATAGCTTGGCCGTGTTGCACGGACATCTTCCTCCGCACGCCCAAGGTCTCAGGTCGCATCGGGCCCTGGCCCCTCCCGAACAGCAGGCTGTCTTGGATCTGTTGCACTGCGAACGGTTTATGGATAAAGCCCCTCCTCAGGTCTGGGCCGAGTTGCTGGATGAAGGCCTGTATTTCTGCTCACTCAGCACGATGTATCGCATCCTGAAGGCACACGAGGAAGTCCGGGAACGCCGAAACCAGCTCAGACATCCGAACCATCCAGCGCCTCGCCTGGTGGCAACGGCGCCTAACCAGGTGTGGTCTTGGGATATCACGAAGCTGCTGGACCGGGATATAGTTCTCGTACTGGCGACTGGCCTCTCTTCCTCTTGGTGCTATTGGGAAGAGTTACGCGGCGATAAGGAATCCTTTAGCAGACTGTTCGCAATGTGGACCTCATGATCGGTGGAGCGTGGATTCTGACATGGGATCAATTTATAAAGAAGGCGATAGTTACGCCGTCCCCGGCCCACTGCTTCGGTGAAACGAAACAGATCCCGCTGGTTCGTCCCCAGCTCCGCGCATGGTGGAGCGGATGGAAGGGAAGATTCGGGCGGCCATCGGGCGGGTGTGTGTGGAGAGATGGCGAAATCAAAGGCGGTTGATGATTCAAAACCGAATTTTATAACAGTCAATAGGTAAAACTGTTTATGGATCACAGTCAAACTAGACCTAAAATAAGCGAATAGTCTTGTTGAGCGGTGTGTTATACAAGATTTCGGAGCATTTCAGACTTGTGACTTGGTGGAGATGATGTCTGGGCTGTTTTTGTGATTGTTTCGGCATGCGATTGTCTAATTAACTGAGTTTGCGGACGTGTTTTAGCCGGGGTGGACGGACTTGTCCCTGTGATGTTACGACGACAGGTGCTGACATGGCAGTCAGGCCGGTTTGAGCCATCTGATTCTGTTCCAGGCCGGGAAGAAGTCAGTCATCCACCGGTTGTAGCCCAAGACACGATAGATGATCTGTCTTCCCCGGGTCACGATCTGGCAGGGGATCCAGATCAGATTCTGGAGGAAGGCGCGAAACTCCATTCTCAGAAGTTGATCGCGACGCTCACGCTTTCGGATCATCAACGCGAACCAGGCTTTGAGGTTCCACGCCAGGGCGGTCATGACCATGTAAGCCCAGTTGCTCATCAGGTTGTCGACGGGCATCCGCATGGCGTTGACCCCGTTCTTGAGTTGTTCAATCACGTTTTCCTGATCGCACCGTCGATTGGCCAGCCTCACGATTTCCGCGGCCGTAAGATCTTTTCGGGTGGTAATGTAGAAGAAATAGCGCTTGTCATCGAACAGGGCGTTTTCGCCGCGTTCGACGCTCAGGTTCTTTTCGAGGATCACGAGTCGATAGGTCTTCTTGCATCGAGCAGGACGATGGCTGCACCGATGGCGGTGTGGGCCTCTTTTCATGTGGGGGGTGATGGGCCTGCCAGCTTCGGAACGAAGTTCAGTTTCAACTATGGTGGCGGGTTGAAGGTGGCGTTGATCGAACCCGCGGTGAGCACGTGGAGGAGCCGGAAATGAATACACCCGTGGAAGATCTCGATCCGATGCCCGACGTGTCCGCTCGGGACTGGCGGTACTGGAGGACGCCCGTGCTGTTCGGGGCGGGATTCTGCGCCCTCCAAGTCGCCCTCTTCGTAGTACGGTTCGGCTTCATGGATGCAAGCACGGCTGGTCCCGTCGCTTGGGTCCCGGTCCTTTTTGGCCTCGTCTTGTTCTTCGCAGGTGGCTTGTTGGCCGGGTTGCTCGCTCAGCGGCTGGTGCGAGGATGCCACGGTGCGTGGCGGACCTTCCTGCTTGTGGCGATTGCCATAGCCACTCCCTTCGCCGTCGTGTTGGTCGGGATTCCCGTACTGATCCGCAAGGTATGGTTGTGGCGAAAACACAAAGGGACTTAGGGATTACTGGGGCGGCAAAGCGGCTTTGACAAGAGCAAGCTGGCTGAGTATTCCCAGGTGCCATCGGTGGGATCGAACAGATCCAATTGGTAGTTCTTGCAAGTTTTGTGGAACACCCGCTTGCGCTTGAAAAAGTCCCCATCCATTCGGAAGCGCAGTTGGTATTGCTTCCCAAGGGTCTCCACCCGGCGCTGGAAGTGGGCATAGCCTTTTGGGGATCTTGAAATGCAATTGGCACGCCGCGTAAGACAATGGCATGTTCGTCGCCTCTACAACCTATCGAAACTGGGAATCTACGACGACGAACTCTTGCTGGAAGTTGGTTGGGGATTATTCGCTCGCTGCGAGGATATCTTAACGGTCGTACGTGCGGTTGAAGGAGAAGTACCTTGCCCCCAGTGTGGCGAGATCGTCTATCGGGCTAAATATTATCGGACTCTAAAATGGAAAGAAAGTCGTTCCGCTATGCCTAGATTTTCCTGTCCACAATGTAGCCAACTTCTCACCTGGCTTGATTGTAGAGAAGCGCTTCGTGAACGCCCTAGATGCTTCAAGTGTCTTGTTTCATTGGATTGGAACAATGTGGAAGATATGCTTTCTTGTAGATCCTGTGAGAAGACGTGGTCCTGGAAGCAGTATCGGGAATCCATTAAGAATCGTGTCCGTTTACCTTGTGTACATTGTGGAGAGGTCGTAGCTCGCCCTGCCCAACCCAGACGACGAAGGCGGTGGATCGAGAGTCGAAATGAAACCTCATCCTCTTTGGAAGAGCTCCCTTGTCCAAGTTGCGGAGAACCTGGCGTTCACATAGGTGGAAAGTTCCAATGTTCAGAGTGTCGAATTGAGAAACCTTGGTCAACATATCGAGAACGCCTCAAACAACGCGCCGAGCATCTCAATTGTGAAGCCTGTGGCTATAAATTCACTTGGAAATCGTGGCGTCGGCAATATCAAGGACAATTTCTTCTAACAGGAAACCCTGTGCCCGTTCAGGAATTTCTCCAAAACTGGCCGAGATGTCTAACGTCTCAGGACCAACTCATACAAATCGACATATTGCTTTATGCCTTACATGGAGCAGGGGTATTAGCCCCTCTATTTATCGAAGGGAATGAAAAAACTGTAAAAGTATTGCTGGATGAGTTGGCTCTAGTGTGAGTCAGTAATTTTCGGGTTAAGGTTTTGCGGAGAGGAGAAAGCGCGTTCCCAGAAGGGTTAATTAAAGGCAATTTTCACGAAAGATTAGCTGTATAATTAAGCATCTACGTGAACAGCTTTGAGATAGTAGTTGACGGATATCGATCGGCGGTTTTTCATCTTCAGATAGCCGTCGGTGTGGACGTTCGAAAAGCCTGGCGCAAACTCATCGAGCACGGTGCGGTTGAAGCGTTCGACGAAGCGAGTGGTTTGAGGACGTCTGACATTGGTTTTCTTGTGCTGAATGCCATTGAGGGCCAGGTAGAGCTCGTAAGGGTGAGAATCCGAAACGGGGAAAAACTACTCGGAGTTGATTCGAAGTGGCAGTTGTGTCAGTTGTTTTGCCAACGAAAATATGGAGTTACCCCGTTTTGGTGGACGGTTTAGGATTTGGGGTTCAAAGCCCTTCTTTCGTAGTGATCGGTGAAAGATAATCTATCGCAGAGTGTCGACGATGGGGGTTATAACACCCCTCGATATACGTGAAGATCTCCAGTTTGGCTTCTTTGTGTGTGCCGAAGGAACGTCTGTCGAGGAGCTTGACGAACGTTATTGGTATTGGCATCCCACTGATATCCTGGTGACCGCAAGGTGACCGGCAATGCCGCGGACAGGCAGCACCCTACCTTTCCCTTCGCCGCCTTTCTCTGATGCGCTTCAGTGTGTCAAGTATGGGTGGATCCTGTACGTCATTTGGAATCAATACGTTATCGTCTTCGTGGATCGCGGAAACGTCAGGATCGTGCTCTTCGAGTTGCCATGCCGGCCTGATGACGATGCCGTGTTTAAGAATTCTCAAGTCAGGATCCAGTGCTGGGATGCCGCCTTCCATCAGCGCGGGCATGATCGAGTAGTGCTTGGTCACGTTGTAGCTCTCTAGGAATCGGTCGAGGTTTTCGGAGGTGGTTGGCGCTATGTGGTGTATGGCGTGCTGCTCGCAACCATCTGGTCGGACGTTCCGGTGATGAGGGACTTGACCATCAGTGCCACGCCAAGGCAAGTGCAGGTCGGTAGGACGTTCTCGTTCTGATCAGAACCTAACAAACGTTCGATACTGGCTCGTGCTCATCCACGAGCCGGCACACGCCTCAATGACGCAGATCGGAGGTTGAAATGAAACGGCGGCCAACAAGCATACTTACGACACTTGCCATTTCCGTGCTGGCCTTGACGCTAACCGCGCCTTGGGCGTTCGGACAGGATCCGGACCCGATCATGGCAGCCGCGCAAGGTCGGCAGCTGCAGCTCGTGTCGACGGCGTGGTCGCCGTTCACCAACGCGCCGGGGCAGGCGCGGTTCGCTCTCGATCTGGTCGACACGGCTCTTGAACGAGTGGGGATCGTCGCCGAAACGGTCATCGTGGACGAAGCCAGGCTGACGCCCGCACTGCTGAGCGGGGAGTTCGACGGAAGCGCGGCGCTCTGGAGGGACACGGAGCGCGAACGCGCGCTGATTTACTCGCAGCCGTATCTCGAGAACCGGTTGATCCTCGTCGGGTGGCAGGGCAGCGATGTATCCGCGACCGCGCTGGCCGACCTCGTCGGCAAGCGGGTCGCCCTGGTCGCCGGGTACGCGTATGGCGAGGCGGTCGAGACGACGGACGGGCCGATCTTCGTTGGCTCGAACAGCGAAGAGAACAGCGTCACAAGACTCCTCAACGGTGAGGTGGACTACACGCTGATGGACGACCTGGTCATCCAGTATCTCATCCGCAACCACGGAGAAGAAGCTCGAACGCGGCTTGCGTTCGGCTCGACGCCGCTGCTCACACGCTCGCTTCACCTCGCCGTCCGTCGCTCGTTTCCGGACGCCGAGTCGATCATCTCGCGGTTCAACGCCGAGCTGCGCGGCATGATCGCCGACGGCAGCTACCATCGCCTGCTCCACCTCGACTGGATTCATGCGGACGTCGATGGCGACGGTCTCATGGAGTACGTGCCTCACGCGGAACGAATCGACCCGGAGCCGCCGCAGCGTTCCTACACACTCTTCGCGACGGGCAGGCCGATCCCGGAGCCGGAACGGCCGCGGCGCTTCTATGTCGGCGGCAACATCTACAACAGCTGGTCCACCGTGCCCGACCGGTACAAGATCCCGGACTTCAGCAGGCCCGCGCGGCAGCAACCAACGGGGGTATTTTTCACCTTCACATGGTAGCGGCAGCGGGTCCACTGTGCTCGTGTCACATGATCTATTCTGCCGAGAGAATTAAACGCTCTTGTAGAGCGCGACAAGGAGGTAGTCTATGAGCCGGTGGAGGCAGGAGACGGGGCTTTGGACTGTCACCATTCTCGTTCTGGGCTTGCAGGTTTCCTGTGGAGGTAAGAGGCGTGGAACGCTGTCCGCTTTCTGAATATTCAAGGACCAGTTTCGTGTGACCAGAATCAGGATTTTGGGACGTATCTCCATGGCTGGTATTTAAGGACGCCAAACAGATGGCAAACATACGTGGCGGAGATTGCCGGGCGCTTCGGATACTTCCCAGCCAGCAAACCGGCATTGGTCGGCACAGAGGGGATACAATAATCGGCCACAGGGCATCGGATTCTCTCCGTGTGCGACTTTATTCAGGAATCCGGGCAAATGGATGCGGAACCTTCACGGGAAGCCGGACCCGGTGGGTCCGGTCACCAGCTTACGGCAGCCCACCGGACAGCGGAAGCGGCCGTGCGCCCGGAGCCCGGAATCGTAGCCGGCACAGCCCCCAGAAACACATAGCGGACTTTGAAACGGATTCATTGGCTACACGGGATTCAAGAGTTGACCGGATACGCCAATTCTCATATATTTTCCGCAGTGTTCGTTTTGTTTCCCTTTTGTGCGCAGGTGAGTAGAAATGTCATATCAGCTTCTCTGGGCCAAGTCAAAGCCCTTTCACCCCCTGTGGTGCCATCTGTGTTGGATACAGGGGCCGTCTGTCAGGCCCTCCTGCCCCGGTTCGGACCCGTTGAGGGATTCCCAGATTCGTGATAGGACGTTTGAAAGACGACGGAGCCGACTTTTGGGATGGGGGTTCCAATCAACTAACCCGTTGGAGAGACTATTGCACCGAGCTATTGACGTTTCTAAACGCCGACACGGCGACGGTATGCAGAAGAACAAGACCTGGCCACAGCACTGAGAGAGTTTATTGCAAAGTTTGAGCATCACGTTGGAGGCATGTACGAGATGCTGCATGGAACTTCTGACGACCCGGACAATGACCCTGATATCAAGCGGATGCTTGATTGGTTTGCTCTGGTCTACATATTTTCCACTTACGCCATCATTTCGTTTTGGATTGATGACAAAACTGAGAAGAACTCAGTTAAAATAACAACGAACCTTGCCACGGGTGAGCGCAGGGAAGAATGGACGAGAGAAGAGATGAAAGTACCAAGGCAATACCGCCATACCACCAAGAAGTTGTGAGAGACACATCCATGATTTGTGACCGTCGTGTTCATTCCCGAATAAATTTACCAGCAACTATCCGCTGGTCGTGAAAGTTATTACATTGAATCAGTGCGCAAAAATGAGTCGACGGCGCAAAGGAGGAGAAGGATTCCGTGGCGCTGAAAAGTTGCTCTTGAGCGAGCGCGCATTGAGAGATGCGACGATCTGATGCGCCTGTCGTGGAACGAGGTTCGCGCCCGCGCCGCCGCCTTCGCCGAGGAGTGGCGAGACGCGGCCTACGAGAAGGGCGAGACGCAAAGCTTCTATAACGACTTCTTCGAGATATTCGGGGTCCGGCGCCGAACCGTCGCGCGCTACGAGGAGCACGTAAAGCGGCTCGACAACACGCACGGTTACATTGATTTGTTCTGGCCCGGCGTCTTGATCGTCGAGCATAAGAGCGCCGGACGCGATCTCGCCCTCGCCTATGGTCAGGCCGGGGAATACTTCGACGCCCTGCCCGAGCAGAACCGGCCGCGCTACATTCTGGCAAGCGACTTCCAGACCTTCGAGCTTCACGATCTCGACGAACGGGAGAAGGCCGCTTTCCCTCTCGTGGACCTGCCCGCCCACGTGGAGGCGTTCGGCTTCATCCTGGGCGTGCAGCGCCGGACCTTCCGCGACCAGGACCCGACCAACATCAAGGCCGCCGAACTGGTCGGCAGGCTGCATGACGCTCTCGACGCGGCGGGCTACCGGGGCCACGACCTGGAGCGCTTCCTGGTGCGAATCGTTTTCTGCCTGTTCGCGGACGACACGGGCATATTCGAGCCGCGCGACATCTTCCTCGACTTCATCGAGACGCGCACGGGAGAGGACGGCGCCGATCTCGGGCCGTGGCTGTCGCAATTGTTTCAGGTTCTGGATACGCCGGAGGACGACCGCACCGCGACGCTCGACGAAAACCTAGCGCAGTTCCCCTATGTCAACGGCGAATTGTTCGACGGGCCGCTACGCATTCCGTCCTTCGATGCGGCCATGCGCGGGGCGCTGCTGGATGTTTGCCGGTTCGACTGGTCGAACATCTCGCCGGCGATCTTCGGGGCGCTGTTCCAGTCGGTCATGGACCCGAAGGAGCGCCGCGCCCAGGGCGCGCACTACACCACCGAGAAGAACATCCTGAAGGTGATCGAGCCGCTGTTCATGGACGACCTGCGGGCCGAATTCGCACGGCTCAAGTCCCGCAAGGACAACCGCCGTCTTGCCGAGCTTCGGCGGTTTCAGGAGAAGCTGGGGCGGATGCGGTTCTTCGACCCGGCCTGCGGTTGCGGCAACTTCCTCATCATCGCCTACCGGGAACTGCGGGCACTGGAAATCGACGTGCTCAAGGAACTTCATCCCGGCAAGCAGATGGACGCGCTGGCGCAAACCCTGTCGCGGATCGATGTCGATCAGTTCTACGGGATCGAGCTTGGCGAGTTCCCGGCCCGCATCGCGGAGACCGCGATGTGGATGATGGACCACATCATGAACAACCGGCTGAGCCTGGAGTTCGGTCAGACCTACGCCCGAATTCCTCTGGAGAAGTCGCCGCACATCGTCCATGGCGATGCGTTGGAAACCGATTGGGCGGACCTGCTGCCGCCGGAGGATTGCTCGTTCGTGTTCGGCAATCCGCCCTTCGTGGGCGCGAAGTATCAGACGGGGGACCAACGCGCCCAGGTGCGCGGGATCGCGGCGCTGGGCAAGAGCGGCGGCACGCTCGATTACGTCGCCGCGTGGTTCATCAAGGCGGGAGAGTATCTGCAGGGCAGCCGTGCCCAGATCGGCTTCGTCGCCACCAACTCGATCACGCAAGGCGAACAGGTCGCGCAACTGTGGCCTGTCCTGTTCGGGCGCTGCAAGCTGGAGGTGGCCTTCGCACACCGCACCTTCGCGTGGGGATCGGACGCGCGCGGCAAGGCGCATGTGCACGTCATTATTCTCGGACTCGATCGGCGGGAGGATGTGCGAACGGAAAAGCGCCTGTTCGGCTATCCCGACATCAACGGCGAGCCGGAGGAGAGCCGCCATGCGGCGCTCTCGCCCTATCTGTTCGACGCGGGCGGACTTGCGGATCCGCATCTGACCGTGCGCGAGGAAAGCAAGCCGATCAACGGGATGGGGAAGCTGATTATCGGCTCCAAGCCAATCGACAACGGTCACTACATTTTCAAAGCGGAAGAACGTGCGGCATTTCTGGAAGCCGAGCCGAATGCCGCGCCTTTCCTGCGCCCTTTTGTTGGTGCCCGCGAATACCTGCAAGGCGGTGAGCGATGGATTCTTGCCCTGCATGACGCGCCGCCGGACGTGCTGGCACGGCTCCCGCGAGTTCGGGAACGTATTGCCGCTGTCCGCTCATACCGAGATGCCAGCAGGAGCCGTCCCACGCAAAAGCTGGCGGAAACGCCCACGCTCTACCATGTGAACGTTCTCCCCACCTCACCATTTCTGGTGATTCCCGAGGTCAGCTCGGAGCGGCGAGAGTATGTGCCCATCGGCTGGCTCGCGCCGCCGGTGATCCCGAGCAACCTTGTTCGCGTCCTGGAAAATGCCACCCTTGCCGATTTCACACTGCTTACTTCCGCCATGCACATGGCTTGGCTCCGCCATGTTGGAGGGCGTCTGGAGAGCCGTTACCGCTACTCCATCGGCCTCGTCTACAACACCTTTCGGACCCCGCCCAGGACTTCAGACTGGTCGAAACTAGAGCCACTGGCGCAAGCCGTGCTCGATGCTCGAGCCGCTCATCCGGATGCTACGCTGGTCGACCTCTACGACCCCAATCTGATGCCGCCCAATTTGCGCCGAGCGCACCAACGACTCGATCGCGCCGTGGATCGACTCTATCGACCGGCAGGTTTCGCTTCCGAGCGGGAACGTGTCGAGCATTTGTTCGGGCTCTATGAAAAGATGCTCGCACCACTGGAGGCCAGGATGAGCGCAAAACCGAGACGGCGGCGCGCAAGGCGTAAGCTAACAAGCAGAAGGACACGCTGATGGCCGAGGAACACACTCTACAAGAGACGGTTGCAAACCTTCTCCAAACCCGTGGCACTCCTGCTGGCCGATCTGGGGCTGACCAAATCGCACTCACGACCGCACGTGTCGAACGACAACCCCTACTCTGAGGCGCAGTTCAAGACCCTGAAGTATCGCCCGGACTTCCCGGAACGCTTCGGTGGACTCGAACACGCCCGTTCATTCTGCCATGAGTTCTTCACCTGTTACAACACAGAGCATCGCCACTCAGGCCTGGGCTTGCTGACCCCGGAATCTGTGCACTATGGCTACGCCAAGGAAATCCTTGACGCCCGTGAACAGACCCTGTGGCGTGCCTATATCGCCCACCCCGACCGTTTTGTGCAGGGTCCCCCGCAGCCAACCGACCTGCCTTCCGAGGTCTGGATCAATCCACCCCGGATCTCGGATAAGTCCCAGCAGGATCCAATCGTTATTACGCCAGGTGATACCAAATCGAACCCGGTCCCGATACCTGCACGGGGATCCACGGTTGCCGATGACACCTCTTATGGAGACGGCCGGAAACTTCACTGAATTCCAACTTTCAGTGTCTCAAAATTGTTGACATGTTCCGGAAACCCTCAAACGTCAGATCCGGCGCGCTCAATCCAGAATCACTGCCGCCGAACGTAAGCGCCGCACCCGCCGCCTGATCCTCATGGGCTCCTACCTCGAACACGTCACCGGCGACGATCCCGGCAAGCGGGATCGCCTCATGAAGGGGCTCGATGGCTTCCTAGAACGAGATCGGGACCGCGAACTCTTCGATTTACCCCCAAACAAGGAGAATGCTTATGAGCACCGTGGAATCCAAGTCAAACATCGTTCGGGACGAACAGTTAACCAGATGGCTGACTTATGCGGATGTAGATGCCAGACTGGCCAGCTTTGTAGAAAGCGACTACATCGTGACCGATGTGTTCACTTATCGATCTGCTGGGGACCATTCAAGCTCCATGTGGGAGAAGGAGGAATGGGCCTTGGCTTCTGTGCTCGTTCCCGTTAAGCAGTTAGAAGAAGCAGAGCGAGTATTCACGTTTCATGATCTTAAGATCGAGCCGCAGTGGATAGATCGCAATCGATTCGATTTTGCCACTTCAGTTCAGATCAAGGGCATACCTGTCAAACCGTGGTCGTTTGTGCGCAAACATCCTGCAACTGGCACTCATCTCGTCGAGATTCAGCGTGACTTTCTGATATACCACGCCCTAGACCAGAGAGGCACTGGCGATCAGTATGAACTCGTCCACCCGCTGGACAACCTCGACGTTGTCCGAGTTCGAATCGAGCAACCCGCGTTTTACAATCCCACATTGAGATTAGAAGTTCACCGGGATTATCTGCGAGATTATCTTGCAGCCGCTGAAATGGGTATGGTGGTCGGAGCTGTCGCAGATCGCTTTCGTAATTCACTGGTCCCGGACAAGATGACACCTGCACTCTCCCAAGCGCCAAGCGACGTGGAAGTCTCCGTAAACGAAATCACCGAGTACCAGGAGAGATATTGGAGGGCTCGATCGATCTTGCATCGAACGACTGCTATCAAGCCGTATCCCGCTCCGAGACCGGAACGGAGTCCTTGGTACTGTTACGATCTGCCTCCAGAAGCTTCGAAGCTGGAATTCATCACGGATGCAGAAGGCAGAAAGTGCACACTCGATTCTAGTCCACCATACCTGTACTTTCGACCGGGAGTTCTCCGAAAATACTTGAGAAATCCATACGACTCAGTGTTCTTTCACATGAGATCATGGGGTACTGCGCAACCGGCAGGGGCTATTGAGCCCATCGATGTTGGAATCAATTCGGCGGGTCTCGTGAATGCCTTTGCATTGGACTTGGCGAAACAGAGTTCCGCAGAGCAACAATACTGGGCATCCTTTTCCTGCCTACCCAGCGAGCCGGTCTGCGAAGAGCTGTTTCAAACACGGATGCAGCAGAACCCGCCCAAATCGCCAGGCACAGTTGAGCTTATTCAGACAGAAATCACACGGCTCAATGCGTCATTTGAAACTCGTTTTGGAGAGCCGGTTCACAACGACGTTCCTCCCCACGAAAAGACCATGCAGCGGCTAAGCGTGGGTCCGCTTGAGGAAAACTGGGACGAAGTCACTGAATTGGGAAAGGACTTGTACTCTTGGGTGGCTGAAGGTCTTCGTATTGCAACTCTCCGCAAACCGCTGAACGAAAAATCGTTTGACAACGACTGGAAACAGTTTAAACTCCTTGAGACGCTCATGTCGAGCGTATTGGGTTGCGGACAATCGGATCTCACGGCAGCGATGGGTCCCCTTAAGGATCTCAACAGCCTGAGAGTTACCCACGCCCATAACGTCATTGTGGACCGGGGTCGGCATTTTGATCAGAAGGATCGGCGCATGCGCGAAGCGTGGTTCATCGTTGTCGATGGCATCGCCCGCGCTCTCCGACTGTTATCAGACCACCTTGAATCGAATCGAGAGGTGTCGGGACAGACGAGCTAGATCAGAGCTTATGTCGAATGTCCCTTAGGACCTTTCACGCGCAAAGAACCGCTTCATGGTGGGAGCTTTGAAGCGGCGGCGCTTTCGGAAACAGAGAATCAAATCTGGCAACTCTTTTCCACTCACTTCCAACCTTGCCGCAACGTGATGGGAGGAAGCGCCAGCGGAAAACTGGAGCGGCAAGGGGCAGGCGTTTTCGTGGTTGGCGATGCCTTTGGCGTCGCACTGAAATACAAAAAATGGTCCATGACCGTTTGTCGGGCATCAGCAATGCTGCGGCCATTTGGCAGATTGGCGCCACAGGCACCCATGGTGGCAATGCAGGGTACATTCTGTCCAATGTATCGCAGTACATGGATCATTTTCTTCTCAAGTTCCTGCGCGTGAACGAGGATGCATGCGAGAAGTGTTTTGCCTTGTACATCATGGGTGTGACCCGGTTCACTTCTCAGGAGTGGATAAAAGGGGGATTTATATACCTAACTTGAATCGGCCTTCTGGTTTTCCTCTCTGCTCCTTTCCCATGAAACAATAGTGTCTTCATCCGGGTCTATCCTTCCAAACCCGGACATATGCACGTTTCCATCGTCCTTCGATTGCATCAAAACTATGTACATATAGTCGTCGCCAACTGGAAAGACATGGTGGTGGTTGAGCAGAGTGATGATCTTGTCCATCCACTCAGGAACTTCCTTGAACAAGAACGCCTTAATGTCTTCTTCCCGTATGGAAAACGGATTGTCGGCGTGGAGTATGGTGCTGCATCTGTCGTACAGGACGACGAAATCATCCTTCGTCAAATAGCCGGATTCAATATGCGGTGTATCAAAGCGACCTTTTTCTATTTGTACCTGTATCGTCGGAACTGGGTAGAACTTCGGGTTTGCTTTGTCCAGTGTCTCGAGGATACGCTTTGCGTTCCAATCCTTTCGAAAGTTCGCACGATACTTGCTGTACTGTTTGTGATTGGCAACTAGCGAAGACAAGGCAATCAACTCAAGGATTTTCCTAAGCTGCAACGCGGCGGATTCCGCCGTCGTGCCGACGTACCTGGTGCTTATTTCGCCTCGCACAATGCCTGTGACAACCTCTGTTCGCTTTTTGATTTCCTCCATACATGCGATGTACTTCTGGTATAGCTCATCATTATTGATTGCCATGTTTTGTGCTCCTCGCCGCTGCTGCTGCCGATCCTGTTCCTGTGGGGTGACCTGGAAGACTTACAGGACTCAAAAAAAGGATGAATACGGCGACACGGAATGTCTGAATGACGGCTCGCGGCCGATGTTGCAACAAGGTGTCGCCAATCGAATTTCTCCTGCAATACAGTTTAGCAACGCCTAAACCATTGAAAGCCCGTCCGGGCCGGGGGGTTGCAGAATCGCTTCTTTGTGCAACCCCTTCCGTTCGGGAGATCGGTCCCTTCCGGGTCCGGTTTTAATCCGGTGGATTTATTCACAGATCCAGTCGTTCCTACTAATTGTTCTTTAACTACATGTCTTACTACTTGTATGTGTTACCTGTTTGGTACTGGAAAACTGACTCAAATCACCGGCACCATCTACGTCTGACATTTGACCGTCCTCGATAGCGATGACTTCCTTGCAGCCTTCAGCTGTTGCACCGACCAGCACGAGCACACAGGGCCGATCCTTATCCAGGCGCACGTTGAAATAGATCCCGTCCGGCCCACACATGCACGTAGTGTTTTCCGGTCAGGTCGCGCTGCTTCCAGCTCTTATACTCATCTTCCCAGATTTGCTTCAGTCTGGTGCGTTTCCGGCAACCTCTCGGCCGGTTGCCGGAATTCCGTCGGCCTGACGTCGGTGCGCCGGAACAATGCGCCGAAGTGCATTGAACGGGTCGAAAGCGCAGCAATCGGCATCTGTGCGGAGATTCAGGTGCGCGCGCGTAATCGTCACTCGGGATCCCCACAAATCGGCCGTTCTCCCGCCCAATATCCGAGCAATTCATCCGTACCCGACCACCATTGCCATCCGGCACTGAGCGTGCCTCTAATGGCGTTTATTTCAACTTGGTGCGGATCGCCACTGCCGTCATGTGCTGCCTCGTGCTCAAGTCTGGCCGCAAGTTCGGCAATCTCGGCTGAGGATTCGAAAATCGATCTCTGCAAGTCCAAAGCCAATCCGCCGCTGCCACCGAGTAGCGCGCTGGCCTTAGCGTCGTAGCGCAAGAGTTCGTCATGTGAGATTGCAGCGCCCAGACGCACTGGCGCGAACTGCCTGGTTTCGTAACGAGTCATCTCCGGCTGTTCCCATGACATGGCGCATGCGGAAAAGCATAACGGCCCAAAATCCTCGCATACATCATCGTGGCCGCTTGCTGCCCGGCATGCGCGAATCACTTTCTGAACCCTGCGTCGGTCGGCCTTAATGACCTCACCGTTCGTGTCCCGATAATCGGCCGCGTCTATGACTTGCGGAGGAAAACTTCCCTCACGAGCGCGGTAGTGGCCGGGGGATGCGTAATAGTCGTAATGACGTTGGTGGAGCGCATCCTGTATGTGACTCATGAACCACGACTTCCCTGGGTAACCAGACAACCAGACATGAGGGCGATGTTTGAGTGAGGTACTAGCGGGCGCACATGCTAACCAGCCGAGCATGCGTTTGCCATCCTCCGGTGTCAGCCAGTTGTATCTCATGACGAGATCCGCAACCTCTCTCCGCATAACGATATTCTCAGATACTACTCTCATTGTCTTCCATACCCGGCGATGTGTTCGGCCCTAAACTCAGTCCGCGAGAACAATGAAAATAAAGTGCTTGATCGCGTAGTCAACCGCATTGCGAGGCCGACGTCTATCCGGCTAAAGCCCCCGGTCAAGTCCTTTCGGAGCCTGCTTTAGGAAGATCGCGGCGGTTGTCGAACATCATATTTTCATTATTTGTCGAGCCATGCAACGAATCACAGTGCGTCGAGGCGCGGCCGACTATAGAACGTCTTTTTGCTCCGAACGTCTTCACCAACTCGTCGGCGCACAGCTTGCTAGTTTTCTATTTTACACCGAAATGCACCTTGGCACGGTCGGGAACCGAAATCCCTTCTCGCTTGGCCATCGAGAGGACGATTCTCGAGCACAGTTTGATTGCTTCTTGCCCGAGGCCGTGAAGTTCGGATTCCTCCAAGTAGTCGCCCCGGAGCTCGTTTTCCGCTCTTGTCCGGCCGTGGAACAAGCGGCTTCGCTTCGAGTACAGTGTCTCCCAATCTCGCCACACGCCCGGCAATTCAGCCATGACCGCATTGGACACCGCATCTGCCCTGAATGGGTCGCTTATGAATCGACTATTGGGAGATGGCGCATGATCCCCTTGGCGCTGCGCATGCTTCCCTGTTTAACAGAGTAATCGCTGAATCGACGCTTGGTCCAGTGCCGACCATAATGCCGACCGCAGATTGAAGATAGCGCACCATGGATAACCGGGAAGGACACACTGTGAGAAACGCCGCTGCTAAAGCTGTCTGGCAAATACGGGTAAACTGATCTGGATACGAGGAATGGCCATGAGCAAATTTACAAGCCCGCAGCCCAAGATAAAGAACTATTGGTTAGAGAAAGATATCGAACTTGATCAAGATCATAGGAGAAATACTGACGGTACGGAATTTGTCTGGAAATTAAATGGAAGAGTACAAATTTTCGAACCTCTCATCCGGGAAACCGCCTATTTCGGTGTGGATCTACGACGTTCCGTGCCGCCCACTTCGCCATTAGACGAAGGCGAAATAGTTACCCGATGCATTGAGGGAGTCTACGATCAGAACATGGCTGAGTCTTGGTTGTTCATTCATCTTTATAATCATGCAATTCATCAGGCAAACGCTATAGCGATTCTTTTCGAGACATCTTGTATACGAGAAGGACTACAGCTGTGGCGTTCGCTATTTGAGGCTTATGCAATCTGTGAATTTTTTGCAAAAAACCGATGCGAACACCCGCAATTACCCCAAGACTATGTTTGTCATAGCCTATTGCGCTCGTGGATCCGCCAGAAAGAGGACTATAACGCTCTCTGCAAAGAGAAAGGACGCGAACCCAATTACGATGAATCGGACATCAGTCAGATGAAGTCTATGTTTGGACTTGACCCGGTTTCGTGGATGGAGCCGCGCTCCTTACCGCGCATACCGTTATGCTGTCTGTGTCGGTCGCACTCCTAGTGACCGCCAAACCCATTGGAGTGTGTCTCTTTAAGTTGTGTGGTTTCATTGCGATCTGTTGCATGATTATGGTTTTATTGAACTTCTGGCTGACGAAGTCTCAATACGAGCAGATTGGGCGACGTTCGGCAGAGCCCAAGGCAGAGTTATCCGAATCGGAGCGAAATAAAGATCTGAGAGACGCTCGGATTCGTTGGCACTTCAATTCTATTTTCGAATCCATGGCGTTCCTCGGACTCTTCGTGGAAGCTTTACTCTTTGGCTGGGTTCTCGCGGCCTCGTGAGCCTGCCCGACCTGCTGCTGAACGACGAAGCCGAACGCCGTTTGACCGACTTTCGCGATGGCTGACGCCAAGCATGATGAAGGCCTTGCGATCGAGCCAAGATTTCATCCGTCATGCCTGACGATCGCCGGGTGCATGTCGATTACGCACTCCGCGATGAGATCGCCCACCAATACAGCTTGATCGGAATCTCCCGGTGGCAGACCGATAATTTCTGCATGCGAAGGGTTGGCATCGAAACCTTCCGTTGCTTCAAGTGGATCGTGGATAATGCGTAGCGTGTCCAACTCCTTGGCTACCTCGCGTATGACAGTGCCAACATTCATCTCCGCAAAACGCCCGTTTGGCCTTAAGTGCAGACGGTACAAACGTCGCACTTCGCCCAGTTGATGGACCTTTCCCGGTTCAAAGGCTTCGAGCCAATTGACAGACAGACCTGTTTCGTCCGGTCTGGCAGAGCGTAAACGGAAGTCCGAACCGTCAGCGGTCCCATCCTCTTGGATCATGCTCGGCTTGACGTAACGGACGATTTGGTCGCCCGCAGGCAGATCGTCCCGCTTCATTCGTAGAGCAACGAATACAGTTCAAAGGCATCAATCTGCTGTTCCAGTCCTTCCAAGGAATCGCGTCCAGTGACCCTCGAAATCGGTTGTCCATGCTTGCGCCGCTTGAAGATCACATACTGCACCATTCTGCCGCCAAGGAACTGCAAGCCTAGACGCGATCCCTGTTCATCCTTCCAGATCGCTCTCAGGTTTCCGTTATCCATCAACACCAAGTTGCCTTTCCGAATGTCAGGCCCGGCCCGAACAAACTGCCGGAAATCGATTTCGGAGGAAAGATTCAGTACATAGCCGTCATGCATAGCCTCATTCTGCAAGAGCTTCATACGCGACATGTAGGCATCCAACTTATCGCTTGCACCACCTAACGCAACCGCCTCAGCGTTGAACCGCTTCAAGGCTCGGAACGTCTCTTTGGCCTTACCATCGTCCTGACTGAAGAAGGTAAATCCGATATTCCGATTCGGAATCCATGTCATTTTTGGTAGGTGACAGCTTTCGTCAATCCGAAGGCATCCGTCTCCTAGAACGCCAGAGCCTTTCAAGTCCATCGCCGCCGGCAGGCTGTCTAGCTTGCTTGCATGTCCGGCTTCTGCCCGTCCAGACAGCATTATCTGTCTCCCTCTTCCGCTAACACTGGAACAAACAAAACACATCCGTCTGCTCCAGCGACACCTACATCGCCTTTCTTGTAGCCTTTGCCGCCGCCGCCGCCGCCGCCGCCTCTACCAATTTTGATCTCGAAACGATCACCGACAGACAGATCGGCAAGTTCAACAATCTGAGTTTCTCCCGGAAAGCCCTTGCCGCCATTACCGCCATTTGACGCGAGGCGGCCGTCGGTCGGAGGCACGACCGCCCCACGTCCGCCATCGCCGCCATCGCCGTAGTGGCATCCCTTGCCGTGCTTACCTTCGACAGGCTTGCCCTCGTGAAGCTCACCCCCTCCGCCGCCGTCGCCGCCATTACCACCCGCCGCCTGATAGGTCGTTTTTCCACGCTTCACGCTGGTTGCCCCGCCGCCGCTGCCACCCCCGCCAAGCGCTCCGCCAATAACCAGCAGACCATGCGACTCGGTCCACGGCCATACGAAGACTCCGGATTTGATAACGCGCCTAAACCCTTTTTTCAGCATCCGATATCTCCTCCAATTCCAACGGCTGATCTGTACCGAACAGTTCCCGCGAGTGTTGACCCGGCTGCTATTTTCGCCCTAGCCACCTGTGCTCCGACGCGGTCGCCTTCCGCACCACCGGACGCTTAAGGAGATAGTCGAGTCGACGGAGCCAATGCTCTGGATCTCGTACTCCACTCACCTCACGGAGGTGCTCTGCCAAGAACCGCTTCACGTTGCTTTCGGAAACACCCGAACTAGTATCTACCGCCGGTGGAGCAAAGACGGCTTCGCTTAGGTAAGCTCACGAGCGAAACTAAAGTGAAGCAACGAGAAAAGGCGACAGAAGCTCGGCATACAAAAACCTCATCCAATCCAGAATCGTCAACTTTGCTCTTGACTTTCCGTATGTAGTTTGCAGGCTCCCGAAATGGCCGCGCCTGCCGAAAAGATCAATTTGCCTTCCAGCAAACTGAACAACCAAGCCGTGGCCATTTGGGTCGAGCGTCAGCGAGCCGGGAGCGTGCTGTTATCTGCTGTTGTGGCTCCCCATCTAATCTTCCCCTCCGACCTTCCCGCCGTCGCGTTGGACGATGCCTTCCGCAGGCTGCCTCGCCCGGAAGGTTCGACGCTGGAGGCTCGCACCGCGCCTTCCATCAGTGGCTGGGGGACGTGCCGGAGCATTGACCGTGTGTTATCCTGTGACCCCGAAGCGAGGATCGCCCATCGGTTGAAAACGATACAAACTGGACCCCACCCGCATGCCCCAGGGTGGCGATATGTTCTCTTGCCGCAACGACCGATCAACGCGAAAAGGCAAGCACTCAATCTGATTGGTGAGGTGAGACGAAGAACGGTTTTTTGCATCGGGTTATGCTCTTCTCAAGTGAAAGACATCCGCCTGCACGGACAGACAGGTCAATTTGATGACGCTTCCTTGCCGAAGTCGTTGGCAAAGATAAAAAAATCACCAAGCCCAATTATGTCATCCCCATCCAGATCATACCGCGCTTCATATCCCTTATCGCCTTGACTTGATCCAAACTGTTCGGCAAACCGGAAAAAGTCGGCAAGGTCAACAGTACCATCGCCATCAAAGTCGGAATTAGGGGCTTGAGGTGTGCTGTACGGCGACATATCCCACAGCAGAATCGTGCCATCACTTGACCCGGAAACGAGCATTGTCCCATCGGGGGAAAACGGCACGGAATGGACCCCGGCCCCAGATGTATGCCCCTTAAGGGTGGCGATATTTTCTCTTGTCGCCACGCCCCATAGCTTGACAACGCCATCATCTGCCCCGGAAGCGAGCATCGTCCCATCGGGCGAAAACGACACCGATTGGACATACCCACCATGCCTGAGAGTGGCGATATTTTCTCTTGCCGCAACGTCCCACAGCCTGACCGTGCCATCCCCTGCTATGGAAGCGAAAGTCGTCCCATCGGGCGAAAACGACACCGATTGGACTGACCCACCATGCCTGAGAGTGGCGATATTTTCTCTTGCCGCAACGTCCCACAGCAGAATCCTGCCATCCCCTGACCCGGAAACGAGCATTGTCCCATCGGGGGAAAACGACACGGAAGTGATCCAAGATGTATGCCCCTCAAGGGT
The DNA here is from genome assembly GCA_965217865.1 of Candidatus Latescibacterota bacterium. Lineage (GTDB taxonomy): Bacteria > Latescibacterota > UBA2968 > SICM01 > SICM01 > CBDCJO01. The sequence continues at coordinate 57,825 of CBDCJO010000002.1, forward strand.
GGCGATATTTTCGCCCGTCGCAACCTCCCACAGCCTGACCGTTCTATCATATGACCCTGAAGCGAGAATCGTCCCATCGGGCGAAAACGATAAAAACTTGACCGAAGACGTATGCCCCTCAAAGGTGGCGATATTTTCGCCCGTCGCAACCTCCCACAACTTGGCCGTTCTATCATTTGACCCTGAAGCGAGAATCGTCCCATCGGGCGAAAACGATACGGAACGGACTGACCCACCATGCCTGAGAGTGGCGATATTTTCGCCCGTCGCAACCTCCCACAACTTGGCCGTTCTATCATTTGACCCTGAAGCGAGAATCGTCCCATCGGGCGAAAACGATACGGAACGGACTGACCCACCATGCCTGAGAGTGGCGATATTTTCTCTTGCCGCAACGTCCCACAGCAGAATCCTGTCATTCCATGACCCGATAGCGAGGATCGTCCCATCGGGCGAAAACGATACGGAACGGACCCAAGACGTATGCCCCTCCAGGGCAACAGCATTTCCCGTCGCCACGTCCCACAGCAGAATCCTGTCCTTCCCTGACCTGGAAGCGAGCATCGTCCCATCGGGCGAGAACGATACGGAACGGACCCAAGACGTATGCCCCTCCAGGGTGGCGATATTCGTGCCCGTCGCAACGTCCCACAGCTTGACCGTCCCACCTGCCCCGAAAGCGAGGGTCGTCCCATCGGGCGAAAACAACACCGAATTGACCTGACGCGTATGCCCTTCGAGGGTGGCGATATTTTCTCTTGCCGCAACGTCCCACAGCCTGACCGTGCCATCCCATGATCCGGAAGCGAGCATCGTCCCATCGGGCGAAAACGATACGGACCTGATCCTATCCGTATGCCCCTCCAGGGTGGCGATATTCGTGCCCGTCGCAACGTCCCACAGCTTGACCGTGCTATCATTCCACGGCACCGAAGCGAGGATCGTCCCATCGGGCGAAAACGATACGGACTGGACCACATCCGTATGCCCCTCCAGGGTGGCGATATTTTCGCCCGTCGCAACCTCCCACAGCCTGACCGTTCTATCATTTGATCCGGAAGCGAGCATCGTCCCATCGGGCGAAAACGACACCGAATTGACCTGACGCGTATGCCCCTCAAGGGTGGCGATATTTTCGCCCGTCGCAACCTCCCACAGCTTGACCGTGCTATCCCCTGACCCGGAAGCGAGGATCGTCCCATCGGGTGAAAACGACACCGAATGGACCCAAGACGCAGTGGGTAGCAGCGCGAGGGCACGAGCCGTCGCCACATCGTAAAGCCAGATGCCAACGCCACTTGCCACAGCGAGGCCTTGACCATCCGGTGAAAGGGCAACCGCCCTGTCGCTTTGACCGAGGCGTCCTTTTCCCAGGCGAAAGATTGCACCATCGGGTACATGCCACGTCCGATAATCCCGCATGCTCGGCATGGCAGGCGTTCCAACGCCCACCGCATTAAACGTCACCCGCTCAAACCCGGCAACCCTCACCTCGACAGTGTTTGTTCCCGGATTGGGACCAAGGGTAAGGATACGCTCTGCCCGGCCGTTGGCATCGGTCGTTGCCTTATCAACAGTGAACCTTTCGCTGAGCCGCCCCTCGCCTGCGGTGACCGTAAACGTGACTTGCGCACCCGGTAAGGGATTATCATACTGATCTCTCACTTCAACTGACAAGGGGTTCGCCAACGCGGCACCGGGCATGCCCTGCTGGTTATCGTCGGAGATTTTCACCAGCATTCGTGGACGGGGCCGCGTCCACGCAGACATATCCCACAGCAGAATCGTGCCATCATCCAATCGCACCTCTGACCCGGAAGCGAGCATCGTCCCATCGGGGGAAAACGACACCGAATAGACCGGTCCCGTATGCCAGATAGTGGCGATATTTTCGCCCGTCGCAACGTCCCACAGATTGACCGTTTTATCCCATGACCCGGAAGCGAGCATCGTCCCATCGGGCGAAAACGACACCGAATTGACCTGACGCGTATGCCCCTCAAGGGTGGCGATATTTTCGCCCGTCGCAACCTCCCACAGCCTGACCGTTCTATCATATGACCCTGAAGCGAGGGTCGTCCCATCGGGGGAAAACGACACCGAACTGACCGCCACATCCTTAAGCGTGGCGATATTCGTGCCCGTTGCAACGTCCCACAGATTGACCGTTCTATCATGTGACCCGGAAGCGAGGGTCGTCCCATCGGGGGAAAACGATACGGACCTGATCCAATTCGTATGCCCCTCCAGGGTGGCGATATTTTCGCCCGTCGCAACGTCCCACAGATTGACCATGCCATCCGCTGATCCGGAAGCGAGGGTCGTCCCATCGGGGGAAAACGACACCGAACTGACCCAAGACGTATGCCCTTCAAAAGTGGCGATATTCGTGCCCGTCGCAACGTCCCACAGATTGACCATGCCATCCGCTGATCCGGAAGCGAGGGTCGTCCCATCGGGGGAAAACGACACCGAACGGACCGCCACATCCTTAAGCGTGGCGATATTCGTGCCCGTCGCAACCTCCCACAGCTTGACCGGGCTACCATATGACCCGGAAGCGAGGGTCGTCCCATCGGGGGAAAACGACACCGAACTGACCGCCACATCCTTAAACGTGGCGATATTCGTGCCCGTCGCAACGTCCCACAGATTGACCGTTTTATCCCCTGCCATGGAAGCGAGGATCGTCCCATCGGGGGAAAACGACACCGAACTGACCCAAGACGTATGCCCTTCAAAAGTGGCGATATAGTATGGCGAAATTTCCACAAGGGTAAAAGACGCATAGCCCACATTCCCATCCGTATCAACGGCCTCGGCACGAATCGGATGCGCAACAGGGCTGGAAAGACTGCTAAAGATAGCAGATGGAATAACGCCGTCGTAATCGAATTCAACGACGGCATCTTTTTCATCTCCCAATCCATGACACGCCTTCACTTCAAGATGTCCGGCGGGGGTGGAAACGAACAGGATCACCTGATGAAGCCCTTCTGAATCGCTGACTCCGAGTTGGACAGAGACGCTCTTTGAACCTGCCGGATATGCAGGCGGCGAAATGAGTTCGATGGTGGGCCCCCGCGCTTCTTCAATTGGGATATCGGAATTGAAGCAGGGATGCACGGCCAAAATTCCGGCACTGCACACAGATAACCGATCCAGTCCTAGGCCATACGACATGATGTACGCATTATCGTTGAAATCGTGCCGCAATCCGAAGGCATGTCCAAGTTCATGGGCCACCGTTTTGAGGGCCGCCGTTTTGATGCCAAATCCGCCAGGAACCAACACAATGCCACCATTTTTTCCCCGCTGGCCTCCGACACCTGCTACAACACGATCAATTTTACCACTACTATTATCAATGATGATAAAGTAAATGTTCTCCATGACATCAAACGCCTGTTCAATCTCGTCTTGTACATTACCAAATGTGTCGTCAAGATAATGACCATCGGGGTGTTGACCGTCCACGCGATGAACCATCGGCTCGCCCTGCGCATCCGTTTCAATGCGGAAGGTTTTATTCCCGTATCCGTGCGCCTGCATCTGCGCGGCATAGAAGGCCTGAATCTGGAGAATCGCAACCTTCATCGAATCAACCTCTTCTGCGCGAAACGGGCGGTCATTGGGCAAGAAGTAGATGAGCCGCACCGTGCGGGGTTCCCCAACATTCAAATCAAACGCCTGCTTGTGAGCAGCATAGAGACTGTCTCGTGCCCACATCTCGAAATCGACCGGTATGCAGAAAAACATATCATTTGCCGGCTGTGGAGAAGCATGGCTGACAGCCATCGGGGAGAGGAAGAAACCGGTCAACGCAAAAAGGCAAGCACTCAATCTGATTGGTGAGGTAAGACGAAGAAAGGATTTTTGCATCAGGTTATGCTCTTTTCAAGTGAAAGACAGGTCAATTTGATGACGCTTCTTTGGATGTGCTTACGATTTCAGATGAGACAATACAGGAAGATTCTTCGGAACAGTCAACTCAAGCGCTTCGGAGCCGAACCACTGCACGCTGACCACCGTGACGAGGGAGTCGGATAGGATGCCATGCACCGCAGCATTGGCCTGGAGATCTTCCAGCTTCATACTCTGCTTCTGTTCCCTGTTTATATTTGAGAACCCGATATGCCCCCCGGAAGGGCGTGGCTTCCTGCTCCCCACGCGCCCACCACGGTTTCGACGAGCGTGGTCTTGCCCCTCACTGCATTCCGGGGGTGCGCGAGACTGGGAGCCAAGACGATTAGGGGCAGTCAGACAATCGAGTAATATAGCCGTTTGGCCGGAAGCTGTCAATCAGGGAGGCTTCAGATCCGAGCGATCAGAAGCTACGAGCGGATGGAGGGGAAGATAAGAGTGGTGGCGATTTGGCGGGTGTGGGAAGAGGGGAGTTGAGATTTGCGCCGCACTATGTAGAATTTCTTCAGGTTAAACGGTTCCTCCGCCACAGCTTCCGACAGCGTGAGGCGGTCCAGAACGTGGACAACGACCTCACCACGGCTTCTCGAGTTGATGCGTGAAGCCTGTGTTGGCCCCTACGAAAGGCGCGCCGTCAGCACCAAGGTGAACAGCGTGGGTAACGACGACCCGGATATCCTGATCCCATGCCGGAGAAGTGGCTGTTTTGACCTGAAGGGCGGAAGTCGTCTTGACGCTGTCTTCCGCGTCTGCGGCGCGGGCGTAATTACGATAGCTCCTTTCAATACAGCATGTTACGACTGAGGAACAGAGAATGGTTCCGGGGAGAGGATCATATGGGGAGCCATATTCCCATCCGCCAACTTCGGCGGTCGTCCGTTAACGCAAGACCCCGTGGGACAACCTTTCGGGGTCTTGTCGTTTCTGTCGTATTCACAAACACTTGTGCCACCTCCTCCCCTCGCTGCCGGTTCTCTGTTTCGAAGCGCTCCCTCAGATGTTCGAGCGCAACCGTGGGGGGTGCGCCCGCTGAGCAGAGATATCTCCTCCGGATTCTCTGATTCTCTGTTTTTCCCGTCGGCCTTATTTAACAGCCTGGTTCGACGTTTGGGAAGGTCTTCCGGTACGTATTCACTGGAAGCCGGACCCGGTGGTCCGGTCACCAGTAGGGTAAGCTGGGTCTTGTCCGGCTGCCGGAAGCGACTCGCAACCTTCCGTGGGTGGCAACGTAGAGGCCTGGTCCGAGCGCCGGATGCGGGCAAACCGCACGTCCGGTTCGACGAGCGTGACGGGCAACGAGGCTGAGGGGTCTAGTTCTTGACCAACTTCGACGGAATCAGCGCAAAGATCAAGCGGGCGGACGATCAAGGGACGCGGCAACACAAAACGGGCTGCACGGCACGGCACAGACGGCAAATTGGGCGAAGTGAGAGAAGGTCCCCGGTCCCGTGGCGTGGGCGAAGTGAAAAATGAGACAGTAGGGTGCGACAGTGGCAACCGCCTCGAACAGGCGAAGTCCATATGAGGGCTCATCTTACGTAGATGTCGGGGCCTACAGGTGCATAATGTAGATTTGTGGCCCCCCAGCTGGTGAATTTGACCCCCCGGAACTATACTGCCTTTCCCCCCGGTCGTAATTCCGGACTTGCCCCGCAACCCTGCTCATCCACCCGGCCCCCAGGGCCCTCGACAAGCATCGTGGCAAGGGGCGGCAGAAGGTGACGGTCGAGCATGTGTACGTCCACGCGGGCGGTCAGGCAGTGGTCGGCATGGTCGAAACACAGGGGGGGGGATCGCACGAAATCGGAGGAACAACCCCCTGCATAGCGCTTGTCCATGCACCGGAGCCCGCAATGCGGTGCCCGGAAGCGGCGCGGGACGTCGTACCGGTCGCTCGCAATGACGAACGGCCGGTCGGTGGACTACGGGTTTGACCGGTTCGAAAGGGGGACGCGCGGAACGGTGGGACGCAAGACAAGGCTGACGCCCGATCTCAAGGCCGGGATCGTCAGCAGCGTTCGGAAGGGCCTCTCGAACCAGGCCGCCTGCCGGGTGGTGGGAATCAGCGAGATGGCTTTTTACAACTGGCTCAAGCGCGGCGCGACGTCGAAGTGTGGGAAATTCATGCAGTTTGTGCAGTCCTTTAAAAGAGGGCGGGGCGGATTTCAAGACCTCGAACCTCGCCGTCATCCAACGGGCCGCACTGGAATCGGGTCAAATCCATCGATGTCACCTATGCGTGGGCTCCGATCGAAACGGCAGTTCTCAGAGCGTCAGTCTGAAATGGTAGCCGTTGCTTCAGACAGCTTTTTTCGGAGAAGAATCGCGGCAATGCGATAAGAAGAGTGTAATGTGAGAATAATTGGCGCCAACCTATGGGTGAATCTGCCCGTCCGGATATTCGCTTCTGGTTGTCGCTTGGCGTTCCAAAGCGAATTACTCCTCCGGCGTCAGGCGGGATTGTGTAGCGACGGATGACATGATTTTCCTCCATTAACAGAATAACCATGTTGTCATATCCTTGACCTCCGTACCCTGTATCCCTTTTCCCCTCACCTTGGATCGTAGATCGCCCCCAGGAAGAGGATGGTCCCACTCAGCCGTTCCCGGATTGAGAGCAGGAACGGCCGGTCCACCTTAATGCTGACCGCTCGCCTCGGCGATCTGACGAATCTGGTGGCGATCTCCAGCGGATGGGGCGCCCCAGGGACTCTCCCGACGCGCCATGTGTCCGGCCTGCCCAAATTTGGACTGGTTCAAACGGTTATTCCTTGATATATTTGTCGATCGACTACAAAGAGGACTCCATCATGGCAGACGTATCGATCCGGGCTCATGACCGTCCGGGACTTGGCAGGGCGCCTGAACGTCGAAGAGAAGAAGGTCTACCGGTTGGCCCAGCGGGTCGAGTTGCCGGACTTCGAGGCAGCCGGCGCATGGAGATTCAAACCCTCGGACCCTGACGGATGGATCGACCTGCAAGAAAGGGCTGGCGCAGGCCAAGCGGTTGAAGGAGACAAAGCATGAGCAGCCTGAATATCGGCAACTTCATCTGGAACATCGCTGACGATGTGCTGCGCGACGTCTATGTTCGGGGCAAGTATCGAGACGTCATTCTGCCGATGACGGTCATTCGGCGTCTGGATGCGGTGCTCGAGCCGACCAAAGAGGCCGTGCTCAAGATGAAAGGGCAACTCGACAGGGCCGGCGTCGCCAATCAGCACGCTGCGCTCTGCCAGGCGTCCGGCCAGGCCTTCTATAACACGTCCTCCTTCCGCCTGCGTGATCTCGCCTCCCGGGGCAAGCAACAGCAACTCAGAGCCGATTTCGAAGCTTTCCTGGACGGCTTCTCCCCGAACGTCCAGGAGGTCCTCGACAAGTTTCAGTTCCGTAATCAGATTCCCACCCTGATCGAAGCCGGCGCGCTTGGATTCCTGATCGAGAAGTTCATCGACAGCTCGATCAATCTGAGTCCGAAACCCGTCTTGCACCAGGATGGCTCCGTCCGCCTTCCCGGACTCGACAATCACTCCATGGGGACGATCTTCGAGGAACTGATCCGTCGCTTCAACGAAGAGAACAACGAGGAAGCCGGAGAGCATTTTACTCCGCGTGACGTCGTGGAGCTGATGTCCCGTCTGATCCTTGCGCCCATCGCAGACAAGATTCGGTCAGGCACCTATCTCGTCTATGACGGCGCCTGTGGCACCGGCGGGATGCTGACCGTCGCCGAAGAGACGCTCGTCAAGCTCGCCGCAGAGAACGGCAGGGAGGTGTCTGTTCACCTCTACGGACAGGAGGTAAACCCCGAGACCTTCGCCATCAGCAAGGCCGATCTCATCCTGAAGGGTGAGGGAGGCGAGGCCGAGAACATGAAGTTCGGCTCGACCCTGTCCGGAGATGCATTCCCGTCCCGGGAATTTGACTTCATGCTCTCAAATCCACCCTACGGCAAGTCCTGGAAGACTGATCTTGAGCGCATGGGTGGGAGGAAGGACATGCGCGACCGGCGCTTCGTCACCGGGCACGCCGGGGATCCGGAGTACTCGCTGATCACCCGCTCCAGCGACGGCCAGATGCTGTTTCTGGCCAACATGCTGAGCAAGATGAAACACGGCACCAGGTTGGGCAGCCGCATCGCCGAGGTCCACAACGGTTCGTCCCTGTTCACCGGCGACGCCGGCCAGGGCGAGAGCAACATCCGGCGCTGGATCATCGAGAACGACTGGTTGGAGGCCGTCGTCGCACTGCCGCTCAACATGTTCTACAACACGGGCATCGCAACCTATATCTGGGTACTCGGCAACCGCAAGCTGGAGCATCGCCGGGGCAAGGTCCAACTCATTGACGCCACCAAGTGGTTCAAGCCGTTGCGCAGGAACCTCGGCAAGAAGAACTGCGAACTGTCGGGCGAGGACATCCGGCGCATCTGCGAAGCATTCCTGGCCTTCGAGGAGACTGAACAGTCGAAGATATTCCCCAACGCCGCTTTCGGCTACCGGAAGGTAACGGTCGATCGGCCGTTACGCCTTGAGGGGATCGACCCCGAGCGCGCCTGCCCTGCCAAAGAGATCAAGGCGCTCAAGGAGGAAGCCGGGCGTTCGGAGACCGCGCCTCCGGTCATCAAGAAGATTCTCAAGAAGGGCGCCGAGCCCGACCCCGTGCGCGGTCTGTTCGCAGCCACCGTCAAGGGCAAGCCCGTCGTCGTCGAGTACGAACCCGACACTGAGCTGCGTGACACCGAGCAAATCCCGCTGTTGGAGGAGGGCGGAATCGAGGCGTTCCTGCGCCGAGAAGTGCTGCCCTATGCGCCTGACGCATGGTTTGTGCCGGACAGCATCAAGACCGGCTACGAGGTCAGCTTCACCCGATACTTCTACAAGCCCCAGCCACTGCGCAAGCTGGAAGAGATCCGGGCGGAAATTCTGGCGCTGGAGCAGGAGACGGAGGGGTTGCTCGAAAAGATTATTGGGACAATGGAAAGATGAGCATGGTTCCTTCGTTCCCTGCAGGTCAGATCGAGTCGTTGGCAAAACTGCTCGGTGATTGCGGTACTGGACCGGATATCACTCGTATGCTGGCTCATTGCGGGCTGATTGATGGCTCGGGAGAATCCACCAAATGGCGGAGGCTCTATTGGGTATTCCTCGATGTCCAGAACAGGGACAGGTGCGCCAACCAAACACTCAACTTCATTAAGGCTTTCTTTACGCCTGCCCGTTTCGTTGGCAGGAATGAGGAATTCGAACCGCACCGTCAAGCACTGAACACAATCTTGGCATTCTCAGGGCTTGAGTACGGATCTGACGGGAAATTCCGGAAGCGCCGGGCTGCACAGACGCTGAGTGAGGCAGAGCGGCGAGCAGACACGATCCAGGCAAAGTTTCAGGGGCGGCGCATCCATCCGGAAGTAATGAAGTACTGTCGCGCTGAACTTATGCAGGACGACTACTTCCATGCTGTCTTCGAGGCGACCAAAGGGCTGGCGCAACGGATTCGCGAGATGTCGGGAGTTGATGGGGACGGAGCGACCCTTGTGGATCGGGTCTTCTCTACCAGCCGGCCAGTGCTGGCGTTCAACCCGTTGCAAACCGAGACGGAAAAGAGTGAACACCGGGGATTTGCCGAGCTGCTGAAGGGTTGCCTTGCGGCCGTCAGGAACCCTCGCGCGCACGAACCGAAGATACTCTGGAAGGGTGAAGATGATGCAGCGGACTACTTCACTCTGATTTCACTCCTCCATCGGAAGCTGGATGATTACGTGACGACCGGGTTGAGAGCATTCCGTGATTAGAGACCTCCACTCCTACCCCTCCTATAAGCCCTCCGGCGTCGAGTGGCTCGGCGACGTGCCAGAGCATTGGGAGGTGAGGCGACTTCTAACTGTTGCCGAAATGAGGGTCAGTAACGTGGATAAGCATACCAAGGAGGATGAATTACCAGTCCGACTCTGCAATTATGTCGATGTTTACAAGAACGACCGTATCACTCAGGGGATGGCCTTCATGAACGCAACGGCCTCGCGAGAGGAGGTTGAGAGGTTCCGCCTACAGCGAGATGATGTCCTCATAACTAAGGACTCCGAGTCCTGGGACGACATCGGGGTTCCGGCTCTTGTGACGGAGCCAGCCGATGATCTTCTCTCCGGTTATCATTTGGCCTTACTGCGGCCTCTCAGACAGGTGCTAGGGGCTTATCTGGCCCGGACTTTACAAAGCAGGGGAGTTGCGTATCAGTTTCACGTAGAAGCGAAGGGTGTAACGCGATACGGCCTTACTCACGCTGGCATCCAATCGGTATACATTCCCCTCCCCCCCCTCCCCGAGCAAGCCACCATCGTCCGCTATCTCGACCACACCGACGAACGCATCAGGCGCTACATCCGCGCCAAGCAGAAGCTGATCAAGTTGCTTGAGGAGCAGAAGCAGGCCGTCATCCACCGCGCCGTCACCAGCGGCATGGACTCCGACGTTCCCCTCAAGCCCTCCGGCGTCGAGTGGCTCGGCGACGTGCCAGAGCATTGGGAGGTGGCTCGCCTTAAAGGGTATGTAGCAAATATTGTTGACCAAGCTAGCGAGCGTGGGGCTGATGAAATTTACATTGCTCTCGAACACGTCGAGAGTTGGACTGGCAGGTTTCGTGAAGCCGGACAGGACGTTGGTTTTGATGGTAACGTAAAACGATTCCGGGCCGGAGATGTACTTTTCGGCAAGCTACGGCCCTACTTGGCAAAGGCCACACGACCTGATCGCAAAGGGGTTTGCGTCGGGGAGTTTCTAGTGTTACGCCCCCGTGATGGTGACCTGATGTCAAACTATCTGAAATACCTTCTTCGATCAAAACCGATTGTCGATGCAATCAGCGCTTCGACTTTTGGTGCCAAGATGCCCCGTGCTGATTGGCAGTTTGTTGGTGGTATGAAACAATCCCTCCCACCCCTCCCCGAGCAAGCCGCCATCGTCCGCTATCTCGACAAGGCCACCGCCGCCATCGACACCGCCGTTGACCGCGCCTACCGCCAAATCGAGCTGTTGCGCGAATACCGCACCCGCCTGATCGCCGACATCGTGACCGGCAAGCTCGACGTGCGTGATGTTGAGATTCCAGCGCCTGGGGAAGAGCCCGCATTCGACGGAACCGACGATTTGGAAGGGGAGACGGAGCCAGACGAGGCCGAGGTGATGGAGGAGGCCTATCGTGACGACTGATACCAGCGAGAAAGGCCTGGAATCGCTCATCGTCCGCTCGCTGATCGACGAGGCCGGCTATGCCGCCGGGGACCCGAGGGACTATGACCGCGACCATGCCGTCGACCTGGCCAAGCTTCTCGTCTTCCTGATCGCCACGCAACCAGAGACCGTCGAGACGCTCGGCATCGGCACGGATGGCCCGCAGCGCGTCAAGTTCCTTCACCGTCTTCAGGGCGATATCGCCAAGCGCGGCGTCATCGACGTACTGCGCAACGGCGTGAAGCACGGTCCGTGTTCTGTCGAGTTATTCTTTGGCACGCCGTCTCCCGGCAACGCCAAGGCGGAGGAGCTGTTCGCCGCGAACGTCTTCAGCGTCACGCGCCAGCTGCACTACTCGAAGGACGAAACCAGGCTGTCGCTCGACGTGGCGCTCTTCGTCAACGGCCTGCCGGTCGCTACGTTCGAGCTCAAGAACAGCCTGACGAAGCAGACCGTCGAGGACGCCATCGAGCAGTACAAGCGCGACCGCGACCCGAGGGAGCTGCTTTTCCGGTTCGGCCGCTGCGCCGTCCATTTCGCGGTGGACGATCACGAGGTGCGGATGTGCACCCACCTCAAAGGCGAGGGATCGTGGTTCCTGCCCTTCAACCAGGGTTGGAACGACGGTGGGGGCAATCCGCCGAATCCCGCCGGCCTCAAGACCGGCTACTTCTGGAAGGAGGTTCTGACCAGGCGGAACCTGACGGACATCTTCGAAAACTACGCCCAGGTGGTCGAGGAGAGGGACGACAAAGGCCGGAAGAAGGCCCCGAAGCAGATCTTCCCTCGTTTCCACCAACTCGACGTGGTTCGCAAGCTGCTGGCGGACGTGAAGGCTTCCGGCGCAGGCAAGCGCTACCTGATCCAACATTCGGCGGGATCGGGCAAGAGCAACTCCATTGCCTGGCTCGCCCACCAGATGATCGGTCTGGAAACAGGCGGTACGCCGACGTTCGACTCCGTCATCGTCGTCACCGACCGGCTGGTGCTCGACAGGCAGATCCGCGACACGATCAGGCAGTTCGCCCAGGTGTCATCCGTCGTCGGCCATGCGGAGCGGTCCGGCGACCTGAGGGCCTTTCTCAAGGCGGGGAAGAAGATCACGATCACCACCGTCCAGAAATTTCCCTTCGTCCTCGACGAGATCGGCGATGAACACCGAGGCCGCAGGTTCGCCATCATCATCGACGAAGCCCATTCGAGCCAGGGCGGCCGGACGTCCGCCGCGGTCTCCATGGCCCTGGGGACGGCCGGTGCCGGGGACGAAGACGAGACGACCGAGGACAAGATCAACCGGCTGATGGAGTCCAAAAGACTGTTGCCCAACGCCAGCTACTTCGCGTTTACCGCGACGCCGAAGAACAAGACGCTGGAGATTTTCGGAGAGCCCGTACCCAGGGGCGGGCGGGTCGGGCACGTTCCATTCCACAGCTACACGATGAAGCAGGCGATACAGGAGGGCTTCATCCTGGATGTGCTGGAGCACTACACCCCGGTGGACAGCTACTGCCGGCTCATGAAGACGGTGGAGGACGATCCTCTGTTTGACGCCAGACGGGCGCAGAGGAAGCTTCGAAGATATATCGAATCGCACGAGCACGCCATCCGCCAGAAGGCGGAGATCATGGTCGATCACTTTCACGATCAGGTCGTTGCGCGCCGGAAGATCGGCGGCCAGGCCCGGGCCATGGTGGTGACCGACGGTATCCAACGGGCGATCCGTTATTTTCACTCCTTCGAGGAGTATCTGGAGGAACGCAAGAGCCCCTACCGGGCAGTGGTCGCCTTCTCGGGCGAGCACGAATACGGCGGACGGAGGGTCACCGAGGCGTCGCTCAATGGATTTCCGTCTGGCAAGATTGCCGACAGGATACGGGAAGACCCTTACCGGTTTCTGGTTTGCGCCGACAAGTTCCAGACCGGCTACGACGAGCCGCTCTTGCACACCATGTACGTGGACAAGGTGCTCTCGGGCATCAAGGCGGTTCAGACGATCTCACGATTGAACCGTGCGCGTCCGCAGAAGCACGACACTTTCGTGCTGGACTTCATGAACGATGCCGGGGGCATCGGAGCGTCGTTCGAACCTTACTATCGAACCACGATTCTCAGCGAAGAAACCGATCCGGACAAGCTGCACGACCTGAAGGCCGGCCTCGATGGTTATCAGGTCTACAACCGGGACCAGGTGGAAGAACTCGTCGCTCTTTACTTGAGCGGGGCTGACCGCGACAGGATCGATCCGGTCCTGGATGGCTGTGTGGCGATCTACAGATCCGATCTGGATGAGGACGGCCAAGTCGATTTCAAGGGCAAAACGAAGGCGTTCACACGGACTTACGGGTTCCTCTCGTCGATCCTGCCTTACACAAACGCGGAATGGGAGAAGCTGTCCATATTTCTAACCTTCCTGACGCCCAGGCTGCCGGCACCGGAGGAGCAGGACCTGTCAAAGGGCATTCTCGAGGCGATCGACATGGACAGCTACCGGGTCGAGGTACGGGCGAGGATGGCGATCACCCTGCCCGACGCGGACGCTGAGATTGGTCCGGTGCCGACGAGCGGCGGCGGCCGGAAACCAGAGCCGGAGGTCGATTACCTGAGCAACATTCTCAAGACGTTCAACGAGCTGTTCGGCAACATCGAGTGGAAGGATGCCGACAAGATCGGCAAAGTCATTACCGAGGAACTGCCGGACATGGTCGCTGCCGACAAACCCTATCAGAACGCGATGAGGAACTCCGACCGGCAGAACGCCCGGATTGAACACGACAAGGCACTCGAACGGGCTGTGATTGAATTGCTTTCCGACCACACTGAACTCTTCAAGCAGTTCAGTGACAACTCTTCATTCCGGAAATGGCTGTTGGAGACCATCTTTACAGTCACCTACCATCAAGGGGGCGAAGGTGGGAACCTGTCAGTCCCGTAGAAGCGATGACTGCTGTTCAGGCAGGTATGACTCTTAAAAAGCTTTTCAGAAGTCTGACTGCTCGGGACGTTGCTCACGGTGCTGATGATATTGAATATACTTTCTGATCACCTCTGCGGCCACCTCATCACTAACGGTGCGAACAAAATACCCATCTTCCCAAACTCACCACCCCACAGGTGTCTTTTAACCTCTCAGATCGATTCGGAGGAGACGGTGTCATCCCACACCGTCAAGCGGTTCTTCAGACTGTTCCCCTTTCCGACAGGACGTTCCCCACATGCGTGTGCCGGATAAGGACCGATCAATGACCGGGAACAGGAAGTACAAGGTAAAAGGCCGACCCTATCACTCGGAGCCGAACCACCAAGGCACTCCGGCCAGGGAGCTATGATCAGATTCGAGAATTTATTCGGGGAGATAGTGGCATGACGCAGGATGCCATTACCCTGGTCGTGGATAACCTGAATACGCACCAGAAAGCTGCGTTGTACGAAGTCTTTCCGCCAGAGGAAGCCAAACGGATTGCAGACAAGATTGACATGCATTTCACACCCAAGCGCGGCAGTTGGCTCAACATCGCCGAAATCGGCCTGAACGTCCTCTACCGTCAGTGTCTGGATCGACGTATCTCTACCATCCAACAACTCGGCAAGGAAGTGAAAGCTTGGCTCACAGAGCGGGATCAGAATCCACCCATCGTCAACTGGCGCTTCAACACCAAAGATGCACGCATCAAGCTGAAGCGCCTCTATCCCGCATTCCTACCTGGGTGAACCACTAGCCTTCAGGGATGCCTGATGAGATCACGAACACCCGCAAGTGTGGTCGTCCTCTGCATCGCGTGCATCGTAGTTGGCGTGTCCGCTGCGGAGCAACCAGGACAGATCACGGGCGTCGTCGTCGACGTGACGGACGGCGTGCTGCCCGGCGCGTCGGTCAGGCTGGGCGGCGCTCCGAGTGGCCCGCAGCAGGTGCAGACGGATGCGCGGGGCCGGTTTGCGTTCACCGGCCTCTCCCCAGGCGTCTACAGGGTGTCCGTCTACCTGAACGGGTTCGGCGAGGCGGCCGTGAACGACGTCGCGGTTGCGGGCGATCCGGTGGCGCTTCTTCCCATCACGTTGCGGCGGGCCGCGTTCGACGACGTCGCGGTCGTCACTGCGACCCGGGTCGAGGAGCCGCTGCAGCAGGTGCCGATGAGCATCTCCGCGGTGACCGGCGCGGACATCGAGCGTCGGGTGATCGGGAACCTGACGGAGCTGTCGCGCTGGACGCCCGGCTTGACCGTGGTCGATCAGGGCGCACGCGGCAGCAACGTCATCATCGCGCGCGGCCTGCACACGGATGCGCTGAACGGATCGGAGGCGGCCGGCAACAACTACAATAACGGCGTTGCCACCTACCTCGGCGACATTCCGCTCGCCGTCGACCTCCGGCTGCACGACATCGAACGCGTCGAGGTGCTGCTCGGACCGCAGGGGACGCTGTACGGCGCCGGCACGCTGGCCGGAGCGGTGCGCTACCTGCCTCGTCGCCCGGACACCGAACGCCGCACGCTGGACGTCCGCGGCGACCTGTTCGGCCTGGCACACGGCGGCGCCCCCGGAACCGACGCCGGCCTGACCTTCAATCTGCCGCTCGTCACGCGGAAGCTGGCGCTGCGCGGCTCCGTCGATCGCTACGGCGCCCCTGGGTTCATCGACTACAACTACCTGTTGCGCACGCCGGGCGTCTCCGAGCCGGACCTGACCGATCCCGAGGCGGTGGAGGCGAACCTCCGCCGGGAGCCCGACGCGAACACCGAGGAGACGCTCTCCGCGCGGCTCTCCCTGCTCTGGGAGCCGGCGTCGGACCTCTCGGCCCTCGTCGCGTACCACTTGCAGGACCAGTGGGTCGGGGCGCGGCAGATCAACCACGTGCGGTCTTTCGGCACGGATCGCTACGTCTCCGCGCACCGCTTCCTCGAGCCCAACGACCGGAAGAACGAGCTGTTGAGCCTGGAGGTGACCTGGGCGCTGGGTAGCACGGAACTGACGTCCGAGACCGGCTACTCCCGCTTCGCGGAGCGCGGCCAGCGCGACCAGACCGACCTCCTCATCCAGGAGTTCGGCATCGCGGGACTGCTGCCCGGCACGTTCCCGGCGCTCGCGCGGGCGCAGGCGATCGATTCGGGCGTCACCGCCACCGACCTGACGTCCGGGTTCCGCTCGTTCGCCGCCTATACGCGGGAAGACGCGCGGGAGGAGCGCTTCAACTGGGAGGTGCGGCTGGTCTCGACCGGCGACGGGCCGTGGCACTGGGTCGGCGGTGCGTTCTTCAACAACTACGACAGCCGCGCGACGAGCTTCGAGTACGCGCCCGGGCTGTCGGAGTTCTCCGGTGTTACGCCGGTCCTGGGTGGGAGCCCGGTGTCCGAGCCGGTCGAGTACTACAACCTCGGGGTGCAGGACGTTGAAGAGCGTGCCCTGTTCGGCAAGGTCACGCGCGACCTCGGCGACCGGTGGCGCGTGACGGGCGGCGGCCGCTGGTTCGGCTACGGCATCGCGACCGGCAGCCTCAGCGAGTTCCCGTACACGCCGATGTACAACTCGCCCTTCAGCGATTTCGAGTCCGACGACCGCGGCTTTCTGTTCAAGGGGAGCGTCAGCTACCGGCTCGACGACCAGACGAACGCGTACTTCACCCGGTCGGAGGGGTACCGCATCGGCGGCGGCAACAACTTCCGGGTCTGCACCGACGCGGAGATCGCGCTGCTCACGGACGCTGATGACAGCAACGACCCGCCGCAGTCGGGTTGCATCTACGCCGAGCAGGCGCTCATCCGGCCGGACAAGACGACCAACTACGAGGTGGGGCTACGCCACTCATGGCGCGACGAACGGTTCACCCTCAGCGCGACCGTGTTCCACGTCGACTGGACCGACATCCAGGTGGCGGGGCTTACCCCGTTCAGTGCGGAGCCGATCACGCTGAACGGCGGCGGGGCGGTGAGCCGCGGTGTCGAGGTGGCGTCGGCGGCCAGCGTGACGAACGCGTTGCGCCTTCGCGGGTCGTGGTCGTATACGCGGGCGGATCTCAGTCAGGACTCGCCCGGCCTGCTCGACGACGGCGCCGACGCCTTCGAGGGCGACCGGCTTCCGGGCGCGCCGCGCCACCAGGGGAGCCTGCTCGCCTCCTGCGCCACGCTGCTCGGCCGCGACGTCGCCTTCGAGGTGCAGTACGGCTACAGCTATGTCGGCGACGTGCTAGTCTCCTGGTAAGCTGGTATAAAGAGCTAGAGAATCAAGAAGCATCATGGTTAACCAGACGAAGGTTGATATTCCACGCTGGTGAATCGTTGCGGGCTTGGGTTCGAGAGGCATGCGCGATTGCTTGGAATGCCAGAGTTGTGAATGTCTATGGTATGGCCGAATTTGACTCAGTAGGATGTGAGGGACTATCCGAGGACAGCCTCATCTTGAGCCCTCATCTGAAGTATGCCATCGCCACGCCGGATAGTGGTCTATTCAGGCGGCTAAGAAGAGGTACAGAAGGAGAACTCTTGATCCGTTTCCGCAGGGAGGCTGCTGACTGGTACCATACGCACGATCTGGTGCGTGTAATTGATCGAGCTCCGTCTGACGAAATCTTATGGCCTGGCAGTTGGCGCATCGAGCATCTTGGGCGGACTGACAATGTGTTGAAGCTGCCAGACGGTTCCCTTGTGAGCGCAGAGCAACTAGATGAGGTTGCACAGAAGCTTCCTGGGATCGAATATATACAGCTTCAGCTCATCCGGAGCACTTCGGCTCCTGCCAGATTGAGGTTACTAGTTTCACCGTGTCAGGAAGTTTGTCCTCCCTCTAAAGTCGAAATAGAGGCATTGCTTATGGAACGATGTTTCGAACTAGCAGACGCAGTCAAATATAATGTAGTATTTGTTGAAGTCTTGTTAGTAAGTGTCTCCCAGTTGAAGCGAACTCCAAGGGGAAAGATTCAGAGCTTTGTGGAGATCAACACATGAGTCTGCTTAGGCGAGTGGTTGAACATCCTCGATTCGATCAACGGGAAAGTGAATATCTTCGATGGTACCCGAAGACCCTTTCTTCAAGTCACAATGATCCTGCGTGGAAGGCAAGCTCTCTCAGAGGAGCATATATCCACATTCCATTCTGCGATAGGATTTGCAAATTCTGTCCATTCAATAAGATTGTGGCTGAAGATGTAGCAGTTGCTCGTTTTGTGAATGCATTGCGGCAGGAAATTCAAATACTTTCCGGAAGTATCGGTCCGGGGCCGTTGAGTTTCATCTACTTTGGCGGTGGTACACCATCGGTTCTTAATCCGAATCAGATCTCAAGTATTCTCGAAGAAATAGATATGAGGTGGGGTTTAACTGGTGATGTCGAAGTTACACTGGAAACTCACCCAACCCATGCTAGGAAACATAGGCTTTATGCATCTGCTGCCGCAGGTATCAACCGTATTAGTATTGGAATCCAGAGCTTTGGAGGTCAACTCCTATCTGCCTTGGGGGCCACCCATGAGGCCCAAGATAGCTGGAAAGCTTTAGAGGATGCCTGTGCTGTATTCGAAAATGTTGCCGCAGATCTATTGTATCGCTATTGGCCCCAGACTATCGAAAATTGGCATGATGATCTAAAAATCGTCCTGGAGGAGTTCCAGATTCCGCACCTTAGTTGCTACGCACTTATCCCCTTTGGCGGACTCACCACTCAACCCCAACCGTCACAGGAAGAGGAAGTAGAATTTGCGCTCGAAGCGTTGAACTTCGGTCAGGCCCACGGTCTCCATCACTATGCATCTTGTGCGAGTGGAGGATTTGACATCGCAAAATCTGACCGAAGGTGCCGATACGAACTCGAACATTGGCGTAGTCCACAAAGCGATTTTGTTGGTTTGGGGCCTGGGGCGTTTGGCTTCGCTGGAGGCCATTCGACGGTGAATCGTTTGGGATTAATTGGCTACTGCAATCTCCTTGAGCAGGGACGTCTCCCTCTGGCTTCGATTGTACCCGTAAGTCAGATGGAACTTCGTCACCGATATTTTGTCCTGGGAGTGAAGGCACTTGAGGTTCCATTTGCGCCTTATAGGTCTCTTTTCGAGAGAGACCCATTTCAGGACTTTGCAGATCCAATCGAAATGCTCGAACAGGAAGGACTTGCCAATGTTGATAGAGACTCGATGCGATTGAGTCCCGTAGGTCGTCTCTACGTGGATACCTGTAGTACTCTCTTTTTCAGTAAATCTCAACGCGGTGTTCCTCATCCCGAGGAGCCCGAAGTAAGGGCTATCGAACGACTACTCCCTTGTTGATGGTTGACCCAGGCAGGTTCCTGTCGCAATGATGTTGAAGGGGCATCGACTCAACCCCCATATAGTAGCAAATGTGGTATGATAATTGCATGGCCCGGCCGAATCAATATATTGCTGAATGGGTCGATCTGCCTCGGGGGGTCGATGGTTTTATAAGCATTTAAGCTCATGATACCATAATGCACAAGGAGACATTGCTGTTTACCATTGAAACATTTCAATCACGCGCTCTTTCGGATAACTGGCATGAACGCGAAGAAGCAGGCTTCGCCCTGCGCGATCTTATGGAGAAATACTTTGACGAAGTTATGACTCTAACGGAGGGGTGGGTGACACATCCTTCTGAACGAGTACGGCGGGCAGCCTGCTTGGCTTGCATGCAGCGAAAGGCATATACCACTCCCGTACGTTTGCGTAAGATTCTGAGAAGGTTAGAGAAACTTATGGCTGATGATACAATGTATGTCCGAAAGTGTTGCGGTCCCTTCGTAGTAGGCTATCTTGGATATACATATCCCACATATACAATTCCTTGGCTCAGGAAGCAGGCAAAAAGGCATGATGTAAATGTGCGGACAAATGTCGCAAAGGCATTCTCTCAGGCCCTCGGGCGACGTCATCCGGCCGAGGGCCTATCTATACTTCAAATCCTCGCGAATGACGAACGCCATCGAGTGCGTTCAGCTGTTTTAGCAGCCTTACGTAATATAGTTAAGTGGAAGTCCACTTCTCCCAAAGGAATCAAACTCCGATTACCAAATCTCTATGATCAAGTAATTCGGAAATAAATTGGAAAATGGAACACCTAGATGTCGTGATTGTAGGAGCGGGACTGGCCGGGCTTGCGACAGCGAGCCTTCTCACTCAGCGTGGCATTCGGATTCGTATACTAGAGTCACGTACACGACCCGGAGGACGGATACTTACGTTGCGGGATCGTTGTTATGAGGGTCCTATAGATATGGGAGGTGAGTTCGTTGGGCGGCATCATGCTTCTACATTGGACTGGTGTAGCAAGTTTGGGATACAGCTAGGTCACGGATGTGGTAGTAATGGGAAGAACGTCCTTCCTGAAAGTGTAATCATAGACAATTCTCCGGTCGACTGTTATCATCACAACCAATTGAAACAAGAGCTTGAATGTGTTGTGGACAATTGTGTAGAAATGGCAAGAAAGGTTGATTTCGCGCGTCCCTGGAACTCCCCTTATGATGTCTCTTTATTGGATCGTATCTCGGTGGATGATTGGTTGCTGAAGAAGGGATTCTCTGATTCTCTGCGCAAGATTTTCTCTGATGTAGCTCCGGGTAGTCAGTCAATGTTAGGCTTGCTATCCTTGGTGGCAGGTGCCGGTGGCAGTTCTTTCTTCTTCGATACGGAAGCATTTACTATCGGAGATGGCGCAGGATCTCTCATTGGAGCCATCAGCAACTCCCTTGAGGATGTTATAAATTTTGAAATGCCAGTTGAACGCATAGAAATTGCCAAGAGAAGTGTGGTTGTAGAAGCAAAGAGATCCAATGGACAACGATGTCAGTATCGGACGAGAGCAGTGGTTGTAGCTATACCACCTTCATGCTGGCCCTATATCTCTGGGTTCCCAGGATTTCTTCTTAATCTTGCTCCCGAAATGTCAAAGAATCGAAAGCTGTCATTGATTGTGAAGCTGGCAAAACGTGACCATTTACCCGGGGGTTGTGAGATATTGACAGACGGACCATGCCGACTCATTAGGCAATCTCACTTCCCAAATTTTCGACGTGAACGAGTTGCTAAAGTGGATATTTTGGTATGTCCGTTTTTGGGGAGAGGAAATCTCACAAAACGGGCTCTTGCAAGCACAGCGATGAAGTCATGCAACATCCATAATCGAAGACTGAGAGCTGTCCATGAGCATCGATGGGATAGGGTGATCTGGTCACGTGGTGCTTACCCAGTATTTGGACCTAACCGCCTTTCCCGCAATTACCATTGGATAATAGACGGACAACCTCCAATGTTCTTCGCGGGCGATTGTGTTATTCCCGGATATGCTGGATATATGGAAGGAGCTTTGCGTTCTTCTGAGATCGCAGTACATCAAGTCACACAATTCCTCAAAGCAAGTCACAGGCTTGATCGCTTGACAGGATTGGCCTAGTGATCCACGCAAACCCTCCTTCGGAGTTTCCCATCATGAGCTGAAGGAGGGCGGTCATGGTGTTTGCTTTGCGCCAGAGAGTCAGATAGGCGCCAATCGATCCCGTGTCCGACTCCAACCTCTCAAAATACCTATTAACAAAGGCGGAAAATAAGACCCACAGGTGGAATGGCTCTTGCGACCTCATATGAGGCGTGTAAAGCGGCTTGCACAGCCTCTCCACAAAGTCGTCAAAGCCTTCCGTCCTCACACCTGATTCAGCTTCTGGTAGAACGGACACTCCGATGACTGCACCAGAGCGCTGGATGTTATAAACAGGCTCTCCTGTCTCTGTCGTCATCGCTTCCCCATTGCCATGGCTTCGCCCCCCCTTCCAAAGTTTGAACCTGCTCTATCATAAGCCCACACCATGGGGGAAGACAAGAGTCAATTTGGGCATGAATCGCAGTTTTTCAACGGGCTGTTAGGTCGATTGTCTCCATATGAGCGATCATTGGAATGAGTTATATACGAGAAGATGAGCGAGCGTTCTCATTCGAGAGCAATGTTCTTGTCCCTGTTCTAGATGCAATATGGCCCTTCAGCGGTGTTATAGAGATCAATGGCATAGGCCATGTGCTGGTAAAGCAGAATGTCAAAACTGAAATTCACCTATTTTCAACGACTACCAATAGTTCCTTCAAAGATCGTCTGAAACTCACCATGACTTCTAGGGGAGTCACTAGTTCACGTGACACAAAGAGATCTATAGGAGAAACCAAATATGAGAGGATGGAGAGGGACCGAATGGGATTGAATGTAACCTTGGAAATGCTCCATAACTTCGGGACATTGCTTTCCTCATTTCTTAAGGAGCGAGTGAGTCTAACGTATCTTTCTCGTGGACGAACATTCAGAGTAGGTATTGATAAGGTTGTTGCCTTCAACCCCGGAGATCCGTCTGTACATGGGGAGCCCTTCTTTCATATTGAATTCGAGGATAGCGATATTCTCGAATCGGATGATATCTATAATTCGGATTTTTTCAGAATCAAGCTTGAACCTCTACTCATACCGCTCGAATATGAAGATACAAAATGGCTGAAGGCCTGCCGGTTCTGTCCAAAGGATTTCTCATTGACGTTCGAAACACCGGACAAACTGCTGGATTATTTCAAGAAGGTGATTGACAGCATTATGCCTGCGAAAGTGCCTCTCGAAGATTTCATTTTGAGCCAGGTACATTCGTGATAGGTCAGCCTTGATCCGGTGATAATGACCTCGCTAAGCACAGGATTGGCTCAGGTTAAGTGCATTCTAGGATGGATTCCCGAATCTACCAGAGAAACCATGCCAACTCAAAACCCTTCCATCACTTTCAATGTGGGTGGATCGCTAAACCCTGGCATACAAACCTATTAGGACTTCTAGGAAATTGAGTATATTTCTCAGATATGGTGATTTCACCTCTCCGAAGTTCATCCTTTGTCACCCGTGAATCCTGGAGGGAGGGAGGCAAATCGTGAAATTTATCGAGAATTTTGAATGTGAGATAAAGATGAGATGTGATTACGGACATGACTATAGAAGTGCGCTTGATACTATTGGGACAAAGTGTCATTCTATGGTCTATTGCGGTAATGAGACAATCCTTGATACCTACTTTGATACATCCAATCATCTTCTCTTAAGATGTGGCCATACGCTTCGTAAGAGGTATCGCAAAGATAAGAGTGTCAAGTATAACTACAAATTTCCACTTGAAATTCGAAATGATATACTGGTAAGTAGAGAAATTATAGCAGACACTGGGAGTCAGCTACTTGATCTAGGAGATCCCTTTCATCTGAGATTGCCGATACTATCTCATTTAGTGTCATTCTTAGTTCAGGAGAACTTCTTATTGGCCAAAGATAGTGAGAATATGGTCGACAATATCCTGCATGACTTCTCCCCGCAAATTCTATTGTGTACCAAGCGAACGCTTTACATCCCAGTTGAAGAGAAGTGGTATATGACAGGGGTTGTCCTTGTTGATAGAGTTGAGTGTTTCAAATCTAAGACCTATGGAGAGAAACCTGATCTTTCCTTTTCGGAGTTGGAAATGGAGCTGTGGGATGGAAAGGTTTGCCCTGGTACTATTGATATATTGGAGGAGAGGAAATTGGCGTTGATGTCATTGGGATATACTCCAACTCATGAATCCAAGTATTCTTATGC
Source organism: Candidatus Latescibacterota bacterium (assembly GCA_965217865.1). Lineage (GTDB taxonomy): Bacteria > Latescibacterota > UBA2968 > SICM01 > SICM01 > CBDCJO01. Next base: position 81,565 of record CBDCJO010000002.1, read on the forward strand.
TGTTCATATGGTTGAGAAGATGTAGTTTTGTCAGAGTCGATCCCCTTTTGGGTTTACATCTGGAGCGTGTCTGCATTATCAAGATGCATCGAACCTCTTGCGATGTGGCCTGTCTGATTGTCAGCAGCGGGCAGTTTTGAAACCGTTTCCGTCAACGCCTGCGGCCCGGAGCTTGTGCAACAATGACATGAGGAGTTTTATCGAAAGTCGGTAAGCATATATGGGAGTATTATCACAGCGTGATCGGAAACCATTGGGGGGGATGCATCCAAGTGTCTTCCGGAAAGCCTGCCAAGTGGCTCAGAAGAAACAAAGCCTTGACGCGGTTCGTGAAGGGTGAATTCGTATGCGAAGCATTGAGATAAATCTTGGTAGTGCATCGAATGAAAGATGGGTCCCTGCCGTTCTTGAACAGATATGCGAATCTTTCGGTCTTCGTTCAACATTGAAAGGCACCCTCAAGAGTTATCCAGGATCCTTTCATTGGCATTTCAAGAAGGGAGATCGTCGGGGTACTCTGGAGGTAACATTCTGGCCTCGCATGAATCGTGCTTGGCTATCAGTTCAAGAAGGGCGGACAGGAAATTGGATTGACGAGGTGATAGTTCCTCTTAAGGATCGGATGGAGCAGCAACTTAGTCAGGGTAAGGAGGTTCATCGTAATTTTGGAAAGAGTTCAAGGCAAGATGGTCAAAGCCACAAGTAGACCACTATATCGCTCCCTGGCGGTAGCTTAGCCCTCCATTTGTGATCCCAAGGCAGCTTCGCCACAATTTGCAGCTTGGTTGCCCTCCAGGATCTCCTTTTACGAGAGGGGGCGAGATCGGATTCGCTGCACGGAGAAACAGACTGCCTTCCTGGCAGTTGCCCGCTTCGCTACCTCTTGAACGAGAAACTTTCAGCTGGAGTCTTGGCATTTTCGCCTCTTTGGGCAAACACTCCCCCAAAATCACCAATGAGCAAGGCCTTAGTGGAGAGCCAAGCCTGAGGGTATTATTAGAGGAGAACTCTACTGTCGTGGAAAAGTCTCTCTATCTTGGGATAGTTTTGACTAAGCAGACTATTAGGATTTGTGTAGTGGATGAGTGCGGAAACCAAATTGGTCATATGGCGATGAGTCGCAATTCGGGAAACGTTCCGGACCTTCAGAATTGGATTTCTGGAATTACTGCAAGGGGAACTAACCTTTACGCTGCCCTTGGCAATCCGGAGAAGGAAGTTGTGGACTTTCTACTTAGAAATAATATGGCTGTGGCGCCAATAGACATGACTAACCTGGATCAAGTTGTTACTCCTTGTAATATGGCGAGACCCAAGGCAACTCAGAGGGATGAGTGTAAGTTAGCTGAGTTCTTAAGGCTTCGGAATACAGAGAGTCTTGACTCGGATACGATAAGAAGATTGTTGGATGAGGAGATCTGAGGAAATCGTGACAATGTGAAATGTTGAAATCAAGAGGACCTACGAGTAAGCCTCGATTTCTATTTCAGTATTATAGATTTAGGTCTTATTACATCGTGGTGTGCCTGTTATAATTCTTCTTTGGTGTCACTTTATGGAGTAACAACAGGCTTTCGCATAATATATATAATGAGAAGAGGCAAAATGAGACAAGTCAACTAAATTTCATATTGAATCAATTTGTGCTCTTTGTCTTGCCTTGCCTCTCATTTCTCGATATAGCGCTTGGAAGTAAGTCTTTTACTCTGACTCCAGAGATAGAGGGACCATTCTTTCACATCACAACTTTTATTTCTTACCTTTGCTTTACCGGTCCTTTCTTTGCCGCTGGTCTATTAGATGGCAGACGATAAAGACCATAAAATAGGAAGAGGAGCTCTTCCTGTCGTTTCGCATCATGAGCAGATAGGGAGGCGTATCTAGGGACTATGCGAAGTGAAATGCCGATATCAATGGGAAGACTCAATACTCAAAGGAAGCTTGTCGATCATGACTAAATTAATGAAGGAAATGTTAAGATATTTTTTAGATGATGAAATCAGATGTCCAAAATGTAACTCTCAAGATCATTCAAGAGTACACCTGCCCAATGATAGGGCCCCCTCAACGTCGTCATATGGAATGTACACTTTTGGTACAGGTTTTCTCATCAACCTACCTAATGTGTTTAGATATAAGTGTAACAAATGTCAAAATACATGGAACGCTTAAGTACAAGCAAAATTATTTTTTCGGAAAGCCAATGTTGAAATATGTCCTTCGATTCTTTTGTTGCCCTATGAGTCATCTTGGCATAGTTCCTCAGCATCATCCTTTCATGCTCGCCCTCTATCATACCTTTCTCCTTTCACCGTATTGAGTGGGTTGTCATTGAGGTCTTCTTCCTTCGCCCGCTTCCTGGTCTTTGGTCTTGAGTGTAACCTCAAAGAACTCTGGCCAGCAGTTTCCGAGATAATAAATCTGGGCACCATTCTCATTTGCGTTCTGAAGGAATTGAATGGCAAGATCTAGAGAAGAGCTTCTACCACAGCCTGGAAGTCCTCTGTGTATCTGACAAGGTATCTCGGCATTTTAGGTCTCCTAATTTCTCAATACCCATTAGGCTTATCGGGAGTTCTGCTTTCGGCAAACCCGTAGATGGTTTTCTCTCACGCATTTCCCGCACACAGGTCCTAACAGGACTTCGGCAGGATCGTGATGAGCTAAGGCGTCAGAAAGCGGATAGACCAGGTATGGAACCACCTGGGATATCGTGAATTAGCTATCGCGGAGAGAATGAACCACGTGAAATTAAAGGGATACAATTGCCCGTGGAAAAATTGTTAAAAAATTCCGAGCTCGCAGATATTTCCGAAAAGGCCCTGAAAGGAGTTCGCCTTTCCAGAGAAGACGGCATACGCCTTTATGAGACCCAAGATCTTCCCGTCCTCGGAACCATGGCCAACCAGGTTCGGGAACGGATAAACGGCAACCTGGCCTACTACGTCCGAAATCAGCATATCAACTACACCAACATATGCAACAAATTTTCTAAATTTTGCTCTTTCTATGTAGCGCCGAAAGATGAACGGGGTTATGTCCTCTACGCTGAGGATATCAAGGCTCGGGTCCTGGAGCATATCAAGATGCGGATCACGGAGATCCATATGGTGGCCGGCATAAACCCAAAGCTTCCGTACCAATATTACCTGGATATTCTAGATGCAGTCCGGGAGGCCAGACCGGACGTCCATATCAAGGCCTTTACCATGATCGAGCTGGCACAAATCCAGCGTGTAGCAAAGAAACCACTCCGCGACGTTCTCGTGGAGCTCAAAGCGCACGGCCTATCTTCCCTACCCGGTGGGGGCGCCGAAGTCTTTAGCGAACGTGTCCACGAGGATCTTTTCTGGACCAAGGCCGACTCAGAGCAATGGCTGTCCATCGCGCGTATCGCACACGAGGTGGGGCTTCGCGCCAACGCAACGATGCTCTACGGTCACGTCGAGAATACCGAAGAAAAAGTAGATCACCTGATTCGTCTCCGGGAACTTCAGGACGAAAAGGGGGGATTTCTCACTTATATCTCCCTCTCGTTTCACCCGGAAAGAACAGAACTGGAAACCATCCCAGGTCCGACGGGGTCTGACGATCTGAAGGAGATCGCGGTCGGCCGCTTGATGCTCGACAACTTTCCCCACATCAAGACCTTCTGGATCATGAACACGATCGAAGTCTCCCAGGCCGCCCTCTGGTATGGAGCGGATGACATCGACGGGACGATCATGGAGTACGAGATCACCCGGAAGACTGTTGAAGAGACAAAACAGATGCTCAGTTCCCAACAGCTTTTCGACCGGATCGTCGAGGCCGGCCGCGACCCGGTGGAACGCGATAACCTCTACAACGTCGTCTCCGCCGAAAGGGAGGTTCCCCTCCCTGACGAGCTGCTCCAGGCTTAACGGAGCCCTGAATCAAAATGAAAATCGGCCTCGCTGAATCTTCTGCGAAACCGATTATAAAATGAAACAAGATATTGGCGGCTTAAAGGATCTCAATAAGATTCTGGTCGAAGGTTAGCTTTTCGCCTACGAGCGGAGATCTTCCTATGAGGACCATACGTTCCTCGGGCGGGGAGGGGAACCCTCTTTGTCTCCCCTTCTTCCATTCCGATTACCCTATTTTCAAGGTATTTCCCCCTCGAATAGCACGGACATTCGTTCACCCTGGATGTAAGTTAAGCGATTGAAAACAAAATTTCAAGCCTTAAATCTGGATTAGGAGCACCCGCGATGATCTCAACCATCACTGAAAAAGTTTTTGGAGGGGAACGTCTTTCCATTCAGGACGGACTCGACCTCTTCCGACACCCAAATCTCGCAGAATTGGGCATATTGGCGAATCACGTCCGATGGAAGAAACACCCCGAAAGGGTCGTCACCTATGTCGTGGGGAGAAACATCAACTATACGAACCTCTGCTGGGTGCGATGTAAATTTTGTGCGTTCTACCGCCCCCCAGGCTCCAACGAAGGTTACGTCCTCCCCCGAGAGGAAATCTTCGAAAAGATCCAGGAATTGGTGGATATTGGCGGAACGAAACCGAAAACCTGTGAAGTCCTCATGCAGGGAGGCCTCAATCATAAGCTCAAACTCGACTACTACCTGGATCTTATCGGTTCGATTAAAAATAGATTCCCCTCGGTTCACATGCACTCCCTTTCCGCCACGGAAATCGTCTACATCGCTCATATCTCCCGTCTCTCTCTCGAAGCGTGCATCAAGGCCTTGAGAGATGCCGGTCTGGATTCGATCCCCGGTGCAGGAGCGGAGATCCTCTCCGACGATGTTCGTCAGATCATCGGTTTCCGAAAGGATACCGTCTCCGAATGGCTCGATGTCCATCGCATCGCTCACCGCCTGGGAATGCGGACCTCCGGGACGATGATGTACGGACACGTCGAGACCGATGAACAGCGGATGGAGCACCTGAACCTTATCCGGGATCTCCAGGATGAGACAGGGGGTTTTACGGCCTTTATCCCGTGGAGCTTCCAGCCTTCCGGTACCGAATTGGCCGGGGAATGGGAAGGAACGAAGGCCACTGGTTTCGATTACCTCCGCACTACGGCCATCGCACGTCTCTACCTGAACAACATCGATAACATTCAGGCATCCTGGGTTACTCAAGGCCCCAAGATTGCGCAGATCGGTCTTCATTATGGTGTAAACGATTTCGGAAGCACCATGATGGAGGAGAACGTGGTAAGTGCGGCCGGAACGAAATACTGTATGCCGATCCAGGAGATCGCTAGACTCATTCGGGATGTGGGCTGCGAACCCGTTCGGCGAAATACGGGGTACGGAATCGTATGAGTATCCGACTCGGCGTCGTTAACTACCTCAATACGAAACCGCTTGTCTACGCGCTGGAGCGGAACCTAGTCCCCCACCGCTTTGAACTCATCTACGATGTGCCCTCTGCCTGTGCCAGCCTGCTCGCCCGAAGAGAACTGGATCTAGCTATAATCCCGTCGATCGAATACGCCCGATCCGAAGTCTACCATATCGTCCCCGACGTGTCGATCGCCTGCGACGGCCCTGTGAAAAGCGCTCTCCTTATCTCCCCGGTGAACATCGACAAGATCCGGTCCGTTGCCCTCGACACGAATTCCCGGAGTAGCACCGCACTTTCTCGCATCTTGATGCAGCGAATTCACGGATTTACCGGGGAATTCATCGACCATTCTCCGAACCTCGACGCTATGCTGAAAGTTGCCGATGCAGCGGTCCTGATCGGTGACTGTGCTCTCGAAATCGAACAATCAAACGTCAGAATCTGGGACCTGGGTGAGATGTGGCGGCAAAATACCGGACTGCCTTTTGTCTTCGCCGTCTGGGCGGGTGTCCCAGGGGTTCTGTCCCCCGAAGATGTGTCTGCCCTGATAGAGGCAAAGCGGATCGGACTGGGCTTTGTGGACGAGATCTCAACAACCTTCGGGGAGGGACATCGAGGATCTGCCGCTTTCTATGAATCCTACCTCACAAAGCATATCCTCTACGAATTCGGTGAGAAGGAATCCGAAGGCCTCAGGACCTTCTACCGGCACGCGGCATCCCTGGACATAATTCCGAACGAACCCGAAATTCGTTTTTACGACCGTTCCAAATAGGAACTTGGCTTTGTCCACGAAGGTTGCCTAGCGGAGATTGAGGATTTTAATGTTGTCGATGCGGATCGGCGGCTAGAATCGGTATTGACAGAAATTCAAGCAAAGTTGATTGAGGCTTGTCCTGGAATTCTCGACGGAGTCCGATCGAGAAAGAAATTTCGTCGCATATTGGACAATGGTGGAATGCTGACTCAGCCCCCTTCCGAAAGTTGCGGTGGTAACGCCGAAAATACTTTATCTCTTCCCTTTCTAGGAACTCGTACCGAACAACACCTCAAATACGGAAGAAGGGCGACTGGGGCCGTGGAAGAAGTGGAGTACTGGATGCTAAACACGGGATGGATGGTTATCACTTTGCTCCCCCTTGAGGGAGCGGGCCATCGGTCGGCGAACGGGCAGCATATGTTGGTACGGCTCTGGGGATTCCCGAGGACATCCGTTGCCATCTTGAGCCTATCAAGAATGTGGCCAGGATTCGTTTGACCAAAGTCCTCATTGAGGGGATCAGCTCCCCATCAGTGGATCAAATATACCACCCGAGGGTTCCGTAATTACGACGAATTAAACACAACGACCTGATCCATGTCAGAGGCCTGAATCTTTGCTCACATTAAACCTGGAAGAACCCAAGAAGATGAGCCCTGAAGTCGAGCTTTTACTCTGTTGCGCCCGGACATCCATGGACTCCGAGATAAATGAGCGGGTCAGAGCCTTGCTCCGGGAATACATAGACTGGGAGTACCTGATCGAGATATCATCTCTTCATGGTATGAAGCCACTTTTATATTGGCATCTTAAGAATATTTCCACGGATTTTGTGCCAAAAACTATCGCAAAAGATCTTAAAGACCATTATCTCAATACTACTAAAATAAATGAGTTTCTGGCCTCAGAGTTGATAAAGGTTCTGAATTTATTTAAAGACCACGAAATTCCAGCTCTCACATTCAAAGGACCCATTCTAGCTGCTTCGGTTTATGGCAACCTCTCACTTCGGCAATTTGGAGACATAGACGTCTTGATTCACAAGCGAAATGTTCCTAAAGCCAAAGACTTGCTCATCTCTGAGGGGTTTGAATCATATAAAAATATTCAACTTACTGGCGCAGAGGAAGCGTCTTTCCTTCAAGCCACGGAAGAATTGGACCTTCTAGGTAGGAAAAGCGACGATGATATCGAAGACATCCCGTGTTGGGTAGATCTGCATTGGGCAGTCAAAGGCGCGGCGGAATACTACCTCCCATTGGATGTCGATGATTTCTGGGGCAATCTCGAAGAAGTACCCCTAGCTGGTACTACAGCACAAGGCTTTTCTGCGGAGGATACACTTATAACCCTCTGCATACATGGGACCAAAACTCTATGGACCTTATTTTGGAAACCATTAAGTTTGATCTGCGACATTGCCGAACTGGTTCGCGTCCATCCGGAGATAGATTTGGGACGAGTTATAGAGCATGCCGGAAGACTTGGTTGTGAACGAATAGTCGCCCTCGGTCTTTTCCTGGCAAACGATATCTTAGGAGCATCTCTACCAAAAGAAGTTTTGCAGAGGGTACAAGCCGACCCAGTAGTAAGATATTTCGCCACGCTAGTTAAGAGACATATGTTGTTCCAAACCCACACTGGGACTGCTTCTATGGAGGAGTGTACTGACATCAATCATATTGACCTCGACTTGATTCAGGAAATCAACCCTAGCGTCGATTTGTTTGTCATGCATGTCAATAACCTCATCGACGCGATAACGTTCGGTGTGACGGTACCATGGAAGGATAAACAGATCTATTCTAGTGACATCATAGACTGTGCTCAAGAACTAAATAGGCACCGGGAATTCATCGGTAGGGATTGGTTGACAAGGCGAGTTCAGGAGTTTGTTGGCAGGTGTAATAGCGGTTTCCTGTTACTAACAGCTGAACCAGGGATTGGAAAAAGTGCCTTTGTTGCAAATCAAGTAAGCTCCAATAAGCAAAGAAGTGTCTTCCATTTCATCAGAAATGATATGGGGTATTGGGACGATCCTGATTCTATTCTCCGATCGCTAATTGGTCAACTGCGCCATAAATACAATCTACCAGAAATCGATAGCGAACAACGTATGACTCCTAAAGTTGCTTTTCTTGCCATGCTTCGGCTTGTTAGTAATGGATTAAATGGACAGAAGGAAGTTATCTATCTGGATGGATTAGATGAAGCTTTTGGATCAGGAGGGAGGTTTACTCAAATTACGCTGTCTGACTTTTTACCGCGTGATGATGGGCCAATTTTACCTAATGGTATTTTTATAGTACTCACTTCGCGTCCGGGCAACCACCTGAAATGGTTGATGGACCTGAAGTTATGTGAGGTAGAAACTCTCGATCCTAATGCACAGGATAACAAGGATGATATCCATACCTATGTGTGTCATAAAAATCAGGTGGGGAACCTGGGGCTCACAGAAAGTTTCATTGAATACTTGGTAGACGCCTGCGAAGGAATTTTCGCTGTCGCTTTGATATATCTACGGATGCATCCAGATTTAAGTAAGGAACTAACCAGGCAACGGGATCCATCTATTATTCCACGCGGTTTGGCAGATTGGTTTGTGAAACAGTGGACTCATGTGGTAACAGCAGCCCAACAACAGGGAATCGATCAAAATGTAGTGCGGGGCATTTTAGGATTGATGACGGTTGCCCGGGAACCCCTTGCCAAAGAGCACTTGATTGAGTTTCTGTCACTGAAGAAGGGAACACCATCCGTTGGATTTCTAAATTTAGAGAAAATGGCACCTGACTTAGATAAGGTTCTAAATTTGTCACAAGAGTTCTTTGACTCTCCAAGCATGAAACAAGATGAAGTCAAATACTATCGGTTCTTCCACTCCAGTTTGTCTGAATTCATTACAGCAGATTTGTCAGAAGAAGAAAGGTCTGATTGCCATCGCCTTTTCGCAGAAAAGTGTGAAGCTTGGAATCAATTTCAAGGAGCTATTCGAAAATATGCTCTCCGCTATCGATTAAGTCATTTAATCGCCGCAGAAGAATGGGGCCAACTTGCTAAAGCATTTGCTGAGACCGATTTCATCGTGGAACGCAACAAGAAGTTTGGATTTGCTGAGATTTATTCGGACGCCAATTTCATGATGCATGACTCGAGAATACCTCAAGACCTATACGAGGCATTCCGAGAGTGGGAACGTTTTCTTCGTAGGCGCATCGAGCAGTTTAGAGATTTCCCGGAGGCTTATCTTCAAGAGATAATCAATGAGTTTTTACCTTTAGCTTCCAAACCATTTGCCAGTGTTTTCAAGCTGGTAAAAGATACTTTCCTTCCTCCTTCCTCCTTCTGTCAGAAAATATTTGGCCCTCCTGCCATAAGAGGCACAGGCCACAGAGATCAGATCTCAAGTGTTGCCTTTTCTAACGATGAAAAATTTATAGCTACCGGAAGCCGTGACAGTACAGTGAAAGTGTGGGAGATAGCAACCGGCCTGTTGATAGCGAATCTAATCAAAGATAATAAAGAACCGGTGCTATGCATTGCCTTTTCTCTCGACGCCAAATTCATTGCAATGCAAAGTGCGGATGGCGCAGTGAAAGTGTGGGATGTGCAGACCGGAGTTCTTGTCTCAAGCTGTGTAGGGCTTTCCGGTTGGGATGTTAACATGGCATTTTCACCTGATGGAAGGTTCGTTGCAGCAGGAAATTCGGCTGGATTAGTTAAGATATGTGAGGCACAGACTGGACGACTGATAGGAGAATGTGTTGGACACAAGGCCAATATATCTTGTACCGTCTTTTCTCATAGTGGAAAGTATGTTGCATCTGGAAGTTGTGACAGTACTGTCAAAATTTGGGAGGTAGAAACTGGGAAACTGGTGGCAGATTGTATAGGACATAGGGACTGGGTGAATGCTGTTGTATTTTCGCCCGACGAAAAGTTAGTAGCGTCCGGAAGTAATGACAAAACAGTAAAAGTGTGGGAAGTTGAAACCGGACAGTTGATAGGAGACTGTGTTGGACATAATGATTCAGTATTCAGTGTCACCTTTTCTCAAGATGGACAATTTATAGTATCGGGAAGTAAAGATAAAACTGTTAAGGTATGGGAAGCAAAAACTGGACGAGTGGTGGCAAATTGTTTGGGGCATACAGACTGGGTACTATCCGTTGATTCTGCTAAAGATTTTGTTACATCCGGGAGTCGTGACAATACCATTAAGGTATGGGAAGCAAAAACTGGACATTTGGTAGCAGATTGTATAGGCCATAAAGACATGGTTTTCAGCGTTAACTTTTCCCAAGATGGACAATTCGTCGCATCCGGAAGCTGGGATGACACAGTTAAGGTTTGGGAGGTAGAGAGTGGAAAGTTGGCAAAAGATTTGGCGGTAAGGCAAGGCGACGACAATGTAAGTTGTGTAGCCTTCTCACACGATGCTAAGCTAGTGGCAACGGGGGACAAAGATGGGATGGTGAAAGTAGAGGAGACGAGGAACAGACAACGGTTATCAAACTGCATTGGTCATGAAGGAACTGTAAACGATATTGTCTTTTCTCCTGACGGAAGATTTATAGGGTCAGGAGGTGATGATGGAACGGTGAAGGTTTGGGAGACCCATACAGGACAACTGATAATAGATTGTGTTGGACATCCAGACTGGGTTTTCAGCGTTGATTTTTCCCATGATGGAAAGTATGTGGCATCTGGGAGTTGGGACAATACTGTTAAGATATGGGAGACACAAACGGGAAAGAGGGTAGTAGATTGTATTGGACATGAGGGCAAAGTGACCAGCGTTGCCTTTTCTGCCGATGGACGATTTCTGGTATCGGGTAGTGATGACAGGAAGGTAAAAATATGTGATATAGTGACTGGGCGACTGGTATCCGACTTCGTAGGGCACAAGGATAGTGTAAACACGGTTGCTTTTTCTCCTGATGGAAAATTTATAGCTTCTGGAAGCCGGGACAATACTGTAAAGATATGGGAAGTGGCAACACAAAAAGTGGTGGCTGACTGCATAGAGCATAAGGATCATGTAAATACAGTTGCTTTTTCAGCAGACGGAAGTTTTGTGGCGTCAGGAAGCAAAGATAGGAGTGTGAAAATATGGAAGGACTTGGAAGGCTTATGCATTAATACTCTGTTTTTCGACTATCCGTTGATCAAGGTTGGCTTTACTGCTATACCCACTCGTTCTTTACTAGTTGCTGATCTCAAAGGCCAGATTTTCGGTTATGAAATAACTATCTAAAGCCAAAGATACGAAACACACAATTTAGTTTTAACATTGCTGTAAACAGCAACACTTCACTTTCCCCTCCCCCCCTTGCTCAAAATTCCCGTCACCAATCTTGGGCAACCATAAAATTTGCGAAGTTGCATATTCTTTTATTCTGCAATACTGACGTATGCGGGATATGTGGATTTTGTCTTGCTTTGAACTCTCTGCATCTATATATTCTGAAGATGGTTATCTAAAGTCCCCCTATCAAATTTCCTGTTACGTGAGGGTTCCCTTTGGTTGGAACAATGGTAGAAATGGAATCACTGAATTTTGAAGGTACAGCTCAAAATGATATTCCAAAGGATGTCTTCGACAGCCTGAAAGACCTGATGCATCCTGAGGAGAAAGTGCAACTATCTGCGTCCACAGATCTCAGGTCCGACGGAACATATGGATCTGATTGGATACTTGCTACGGATCGACAACTGTATGCGTTCAGACCAAATGGAGAAGAGCCACCTGGCATAATCCAAATTCCCCTCATGGAGATTGTGGAAGCGCAGGTCGAAGATTCACCTTGCAGCGGGGTTCTCAAAGTGCGAACGGTCCACAAAGGATTCACTCTAGCGCACTTTACGAGAACACTCCTCCCACGATTCTCAAATCTTTCAAAGCAGATATTAACCCTTGTTCAAGAGATTGGGTTTGAAGGAAATCAAGAAAGGAGAGGTGACTCCAAGCGTCCTACCACTCATGCTGAGGAAAAGAGATGCGAAAAATGTGGGTGGGTTATTGCTCATTTTACAAACATTTGCCACAATTGCCTTCCAAAGCGCAAGCACCTAACTCGAATCCTCAGCTATGTTTTCCCTTTTTGGGGGCTAACTCTTGTCAGTCTTATCCTTCTTCTAGTTGCCACCTTCATTGGCCTTACTCCTCCGCTGATCATGCGGACTCTTATTGATGACGTTCTTGCGCCTGCACGGCTAGACCTGTCATCCACTCGGTTAAAATCGCCTTCCGATAGAGAAAGTGGCCACGGTAGTATGCGTGGAAGGGATGAGGGAGTACCTATATCAAAAGGTAGTGGTGACACAGCGAAGTTAGCCAGATTGGTGATTCTTCTGCTCTTAGTAAATGTTTCACGGAATGGGCTGGGGGCTTTCAGAAGCTACCTTTTGGCCAAGCTCGGTCAGAGAATCACCTTCAATCTAAGATGTCAGGTTTATCGGCACATCCACAACCTATCCCTGAGTTTTTACAATAGAGGCACTGGATGGATCATCCACCACATCACGAATGATGTCGGTAAGATTCAAGATTTCATCACCCAGAAACTTCAAGACAGCATCGTTAATATACTAACCCTTCTTATTATCTGTTGCATTCTTTTCTATCTAAACCCTGGATTGGCCGCCCTCGTACTGCTTCCGACTCCGTTCTATGTAATTGCCACCGTGTTTTTCGGTCGACGGATAGGAGACAAGACAAAGGTTCTTGCACGCCGATGGGCTGGACTAAGTGGACTTCTTGGGGATGTTATTTCGGGAATTAGGGTAGTGAGATCATTTGCTCAAGAAAAGCGGGAGGTGAATAAGTTTGAGAGGAAAAACTGGGATCTCTATAAGGGCGAACTTGGGATGGCGCGAATACAGAGCGGATTTGCACCCCTCATGACCTTCCTCACATCTCTGGGGACTCTCATCATTTGGTGGATTGGTGGCCACAAGGTCATAGGAGGAACCCTCACGCTAGGTGACTTTGTAGCCTTCACCAGTTATATGTGGCAGTTCTATGGTCCAGTGGAATCTCTCTGCAACATCAATCACGGATTTCGGAAGGCAGCAGGTTACTCTTCGCGTGTTTTTGACATCCTAGACACCCCACTTGACAATGGGGATAAGAGGAATGCTTCTCGAATTAAGCGAGTAGAAGGACGAGTGGAATTCAGGAATGTAACCTTTGCTTACGAACCTGGAAAACCGGTTCTCAAGAACATAAATTTTGTGGTAGAGCCAGGCGAAATGATTGGCTTGGCGGGACATAGCGGTGCAGGCAAGACGACCTTGATCAACCTCATCTGTAGATTCTACATAGCCCAGGAAGGGGCAGTATTGATCGATGGATGTGACGTCAGAAACATCCAGTTGAAGTCCTACAGAGAGCAAATCGGGGTAGTTCTTCAGGACACTTTTCTTTTTAACAGCACTGTAGCTGAGAATATTTCATACGGCAATCCTGAAAGCTCTTTTGATGAAATTATGGCTGCAGCAAAAGCAGCAAGCGCTCATGACTTCATAATGAATCTTCCTGATGGATATGAGACATTACTTGGTGAGAGAGGCGCTCGTCTCTCAGGTGGAGAGCGCCAGCGTCTCTCTATTGCTCGAGCTGTTCTCAGAAATCCGCGCATTCTTTTTCTCGACGAAGCCACATCCAATCTGGATACTGAGACAGAGGCTCGAATCCAGGATGCGTTGGCTAATCTCATCAAGGGACGTACGACCTTTGCGATCGCCCATCGACTTTCTACACTTAAACATGCGAACCGACTATTGATTCTCAACCAAGGGGAACTAGGTGAAATAGGGACTCATGATGAATTGATTGCCAAAGACGGGATCTACGCCAAGCTCTGTCGAATGCAGAGTGAGATGTCAAGGATTCACGCTTGGTAAAATGCAAGGAGAGGAAAATGCAAACACGGCAAGAAGATATATGTGACCTGGAGGGGGAATTACATTTTTTCGATCCAGAGCAAGTCCGGTTTTCCCTCAACGAGTTTGATGATCTCACAGTTGAACTTGAGAAAGGAGTTACACACAGCCCTCTCATACTCCGACGTGCTTTTCCATTAACTATGGGGGATCAGTATATTGCTGTAAAGAAAGTCGAGGGTGATGAGTTAGGAATCATAAGAAAAGTCTCAGATCTTGATCCGGATAGTCAACATGTTCTATACGCCCAGTTGAACATGGTATATTTCGCTCCAAGAATTATCCGAATAAATTCCATCAAATCACGTCTGGCAATCAATATTTGGGACGTAGAGACAGACAAGGGACGAACTGTGTTTGAGGCCGAGAACACACATAATGACATAAGAATTTTGAAAAGTGGTCGGATCATAATCTATGATGCAGATAGAAACCGATACGAGATTCCAGACTATAGAAAGCTTGATGATGTTAGCCGGGCTCTGGTTGAGGCTCAAATCTGATAACTCGGCTGATGACGAACTGTAGGGATAAGTGCCCAGCCTATCTCAGTATATTGATGAGAAGGCGGTGAATATGAATCGCTACTATTTAAAGAAGGTGAAGGGTAACCTTGGCCTTGTAGATGGGCGATGCTTAAAAGAAGAAGATCCAGACGCAAGCGCCGAATCTTAAATTGGATCCTTGGGATCCTGTCTGGTGTCTTTTTTGTTTTGACGCTTCTCTGGTTTATCCCGATTAATGATGTGGTAATGGCAACCGGTGTGGTGGAGCCTGGAGGAAAGGTCTTCATTGACTCTCCCTTAAGGGGCATTGTCAAGAAAGTATATGCTCATGAAGGCTCACAAGTAAAAGAGGGGCAGATTGTTGCTCAACTTAATGACAAAGGCTTGAAATCCGAGGTGGTCATAGCGAAGGATGACTTCAATCATGCAAGTGCAAACTTGGACATGGCACGGGCCAAGCTTGACCAACTGAAGGAACAGCCTTTTCCAGAAGATGTTCGCATGGCGGAAGTCCGCCTCAGGGCCGCACAAATTTACCTTGAAGCCGAACGCAAAAAGTTAGCCCGTGCTGACAGCTTGTGGGTTCGAAATTTCATTACATTGTCTGATATGGAAACAGCAAGGACACATTATGAACTGGCAAGGTCCGATTTTGACATTACTGTCGAAAATCTAAAATCAACACAACAAGGCCCATCGAGTTCCCAAATTCGAGGAGCTCAGGCCGAGGTTAAAGCTGCCGAGGCCTTTTTAGTTAAAGCCCAACATAACCTTGAAGTTGCTCAGGAAATGCTCGCAAGCGCCACACTTCGGTCCCCAGAATACGGTGTTGTAATACGCGTCGATCTCCTTCCTGGAATGCTAGCAGATCAAGGAGATGTTGTCATGGTTATCGCTTCTGGCAATGAATCCTTTCTCAAAGGATGGGTCAAAGAGATTAATATTTGGAAGGTCAAAAAGGGACAACCCGTTGAGATTCTTAGCAATGTATTCTCAAACCGGGAGGCTTTTCTCTCAACAGGTGAAGTCGTTCAGGTATATCCCTATGGGGTAAGTGGAGGAGGGGAACGTGCCTTTGAGATTTTGATCAAGATTGAAGATGCAGTTATTCCTCCCCCTCTTGGGTCCACTGGCGATGCTAGGGTCATTGTAGGGAAGCGAGGTATCCTAAAGATATGGCTAGGTATTGAAAACGATATAGAAAAATTTGTTACGCAGGATGGATCGAATCTCCAATAATGAATCACTTTTGAAAGATAACCTCTCTATATAGATTAAGGCATAGCCATCATGGTATTAAACAATAAGATACATCGGACAGAGGTTGAAATAACTCTTATTATTTGTTCGAACGATCCCCAGGAAATTGCATGCGGGATCGGAGAAATAACCCAGATCGCAAACTTCAAGTTATTCCCGCAACATCCCAGGAAGATCCATGATATTTACCTCGACACAGATTGCGGGGCGTTACAAAAACAAAAACTGAGTTTTAGACTTAGAGAAATAGATGAAACTTTTGCTCTTACTCTAAAAGATCGTCCCCAACTAAATTATTGGGGAGGCAAGGAACGGCTCGAAATTGAAGGTTTTTGGTCTATAAATACAATGTTAGAGATTATCAAAGAACTAGAAGTTAGGGGCGTAAAAGTTAATCCGCCATATCAGGATTTAATTAAGGTTTACCCATTAGAAACTTTGCACAGTTTAGGGCTAAAGATTATACAAGATCGGGAGAATTATAGAAAAGTTAGAAATGTTATATCCCTTGGTGAAGATAATGGAAAAGTACTCGCGGAATTGACAGTCGATTCTGTGGTTTATCATTTCAACAATCAAGATGTCTGCCATTACGAAGTTGAAATCGAAGAAAAATCCAAAGAGAGCTCAAAAGTTCTTAAGAGTATATCTGAAAGTTTGATTGAAATTTATGGGCCTGTGCTTCGCAAATGGACTCCAGGTAAGTATGTCACTGGTAAAGCAATTGAGAAACTACTTAGAAATAGAAGTTTGGAAGGGTTGCTTAATAAAAATAAACTGTACCCATCAGCCTATAATAAGTTAGACGAATTCTTAAAATACGATTGAAGACTTTTAGAATTATGTAAAATTTAAAACGACTTTAATGAAGAGCAATATTAGGGGCACCTGCCTTGTTCGCTCGAAATGGTGGGGCGGTGAAACAAGGTTGCCGTCGTGGGGACGAGGTGCCCCTAAAATATTGAAACGAGAGGATCGGAAAACGGGAGAAACTCGCCAGAGCGTTAACAAAGGTGCTATCATGAAATACGGAGCCAGCCGATGATCTTCTCTCCGGTTATCATTTGGCCTTACTGCGGCCTCTCAGACAGGTGCTAGGGGCTTATCTGGCCC
This sequence comes from Candidatus Latescibacterota bacterium, assembly GCA_965217865.1. Lineage (GTDB taxonomy): Bacteria > Latescibacterota > UBA2968 > SICM01 > SICM01 > CBDCJO01. The sequence continues at coordinate 98,491 of CBDCJO010000002.1, forward strand.
GGACTTTACAAAGCAGGGGAGTTGCGTATCAGTTTCACGTAGAAGCGAAGGGTGTAACGCGATACGGCAGGAAGGAGTCACGCCGTATGAAGAAGATAGCTCCGAGTGATAGATTGCGCAAGGAATTGAAGGAGTTCATCGAAGGACTCCAGGATGTCGAGAGCGCCCGGGACATCGAGGACGCCTTCACTGATGAGCAGGGGCGTTGCCTGCTTAGCCGCAGCAAGGTCAGCGAAGTCACCGAAGTCCTTTGGGAACAATACCAGGCCTTCCAGGAACGCGATCTCAGCGACTTTCCTCTCCTGTGCCTGTTCCTGGACGGCCTGTACGAGCCGCTTCGTACCCACGGCATCACCTGGGAGGCCGTGCTGTGCGCCTGGGGCATCACACTGGACGGCCGGAAAGTTCTGATCTCCCTGGGTCTGGGCAGCAAAGAAAGCGGCGAGGCATGGCTTGAGTTCGTCCGGGATCTCGACCGGCGTGGTTTACCGGCACCCCTGTTCGTCACGACCGGCGGAGCCGGTGGGCTTATCCAGACCATCGACCAGATGTGGCCGAAGAGTCTGCGCGGACGCTGCTGGGTGCATCGGATGCGCAACTTTGCGGCCAAGGTGCCCGATGCGCGCTGGCATGAGATCAAGCCGTATCTGGTGATGATTCGTGACGCCCCGGATCTTCAGGCCGGCCAAAGTGCGGTGCGAGAGTTTCTGGAGAAGTTCAGCAAGGAGTTCCCCGGTCTGTGCAAGTGTCTCACGGAGGACCTCGAAGCTCTCCTCGCACACCTCCAGCTTCCCTGGCGACTCCGGAAGTTCGCCCGCACCACCAACCTGATCGAACGCAGCATTTGTCGAGGAACGCCGCCGAACCAAAACATTGCCGCGATTCTTCTCCGAAAAGAGTTGCCTGAAGCTCGTCTATGCTGTTCTCATCCGTGCCGCTGCCAGGTGGCAGAATATCAACATCACGTCCACCGAACTGCTCCAGCTCCAGCTGCTCTATGAGGAACGACAGATCGCACCACCGGCTGAAATGGTAGCCGTTGCGTGAACCTCACTGGACCTCCAGTTGAAGGCTTGCATTTTGCACGACGCTTAAGACTTGACCTCGCTGACCTGAAGCCAGTGACAAAAAGGCTGATTCCCGCACCCTCGTGGGCGTCCATGTTCCACAACTTCCTCAAATACAAGGGGTTCTCTCTCTGGCGTGACGGTGAGCGGTTAGGAAAAGGGTGCAGATGGGGAGCCACATCTTCGACCGCCAACTTCGGCGGTCGTCCGTTAACGCAAGACCCCGTGGGGCAACCCTTTGGGGTCTTGTCGTTTCTGTCGTATTCACAAACACTTGTGCCACATCCTTCCCTCTCTGCCGATTCTCTGTTTCGAAGCGTTTCCCCCGGTGTCCGAGCACAACCGTGGGGTTGCGTCCGCTGAGCAGAGATATCTCCTCCGGATTCTCTGATTCTCTGTTTTTCCCGTCGGCCTTATTTAACAGCCTGGTTCGACGTTTTGGAAGGTCCTCCGGTACGTATTCACTGGAAGCCGGACCCGATGGGTCCGGTCACCGGCCCCAGAAACACATACCGGATTTTGAAACGGATTCATTGGCTACACGGGATTCAAGAGTTGACCGGATACGCCAATTCTCATATATTCTTTGTCGTGTTTGTCTGGTTTCCCTTGAAGAGAGATTGCGGTCTCTCAAGTGCAACCTGCGCATGCCACCGGTATCATATGTGTGAGCGATGGTTCTTTCCACCCGTTCTGCACGACTTCGGCGCAAGGCCTTGCCGCGATCTCCCTTGATCCGGCGTCGATTCGCATATACCGCGGCCTGCTCATCTCGTCGGCCGTTCCACTTGCGGCGTCCCCGATCCGGTTCTGAAATGTAACTCCGGATGCCGCCTTGCTTCAGACTGTACAATGCGCTGGTTGGTGGTCAACGCCTTGAAGACATTGAGCTGCGCCGGCAGGATGCCACGTTCCTGAACGCTTTGGGCGCTCAGCGTCTCCCGGATCCGACCACAGCAGGCGACTTTACACGTCGTTTCCGGCCATCGGATATCGAGACGTTGATGGATTGCATCAACCGGGTGCGCACCCGGATCTGGAAAAAGCGCGCCAGGGGCGAACTCAAAGAAGCCCTCATCGACATCGACGGCACCCTGGCCACCACTCTCGGAGAACGCAAGCAGGGCATGGCCCTGTCATACAACGGTATCTGGGGATACCATCCTCTCGTGGTCTCTCTGGCGAACACCAGGGAGGTGTTGTTTCTTGTGAATCGACCCGGCAATGTGCCCAGCCACGACGGTGCCGTAAAGTGGATCGATCGCGCCATCGCGCTGGTCGCCCCTTTCGCCAAACGCATCTGCCTGCGCGGAGACACCGGCTTCTCACTCACCCGGCACTTCGATCGTTGGTCGGAAAAGGTCGACTTCGTCTTCGGCATGGATGCTTACAGAGGATTGGTCAAGATCGCCAAATCCCTGTCACAGAGCGATTGGGAGCCCTTTGAACGACAACCCAAATACCAGGTCAAAACCTCCCAGAGACAGAAACGCGAGAACGTGAAAGCCCGGATCATCCGGGAGCGCGGCTTCAAAAACATCCGACTTGCCAGTGAACGTGTTGCCGGGGTTTCGTATCGTCCTGCTCGATGCAAGAAGACCTGTCGACTCGTGATCCTCGAAAAGAACCTGAGCGTCGAACGCGGCGAAAACGCCCTGTTCGATGACAAGCGCTATTTCTTCTACATTACCACCCGAAAAGATCTTACGGCCGCGGAAATCGTGAGGCTGGCCAATCGACGGTGCGATCAGGAAAACGTGATTGAACAACTCAAGAACGGGGTCAACGCCATGCGGATGCCCGTCGACAACCTGATGAGCAACTGGGCTTACATGGTCATGACCGCCTTGGCGTGGAACCTCAAAGCCTGGTTCGCGTTGATGATCCGAAAGCGTGAGCGTCGCGATCAACTTCTGAGAATGGAGTTTCGCGCCTTCCTCCAGAATCTGATCTGGATCCCCTGCCAGATCGTGACCCGGGGAAGACAGATCATCTATCGTGTCTTGGGCTACAACCGGTGGATGACTGACTTCTTCCCGGCCTGGAACAGAATTAGATGGCTCAAACCGGCCTGACTGCCATGTCAGCACCTGTCGTCGTAACATCACAGGGACAAGTCCGTCCACCCCGGCTAAAACACGTCCGCAAACTCAGTTAATTAGACAATCGCATGCCGAAACAATCACAAAAACAGCCCAGACATCATCTCGACCAAGTCACAAGTCTGAAATGCTCCAATGGGAAAGAGGGCCCGGATTGAATCCTCTTGACCTTTCTCGTGGCTAATGTACTCCCACGAGGCCTCCCCAGAAAAGAAGAGCCTTGCATGTTCAGGAGGTACTTGAGATGCGACGTACTACAGCACAGCTTGTTACATTGGCCAAGTATAACAGTCTAATTGCTGGAAGGACAACTAAGAGACGGTATCTATACGCGGCAGTAGTCTGGGGAGTAACTGTTGTTGCGCTTGTTCCTATCCTCGTAATTGCTAGCGGGCTAACGCCTTTTGAGTTCAGCCTGAAGGAACGATTGTACCTACACCAGTTGCTCTTTCTCCTTGTGCTCGTTCTGATGAATATGTTCTACTGGAGTCGGATTGGAGCGGATGCTTTTATAAAACCATATCATTTGATGTCATATCAGATTCCACCTCTGAAGAGATTCATCCTGACGCTTGCCACAGGCCTAATTGAACCAAGGGTTGCTCCTTATATAGCCGTTGCTATCTTCCTTTCCCTATCAGCAATCCCTCTAGGTTTGGCTTCATCTGTTACAAGCTTAGCAGGATGTGTGCTCTATTTCTTGATCCTTGAGTTGATAGCAACTCACATCCAGTTCTTGTCCCCCCGAGTCATGCCTGAGTATCAGAAGCATTCTGCGCTCTTTGCATTTCTCCCATTCCTGATCACATTCACTTTGTTGCCCTTGAAGAAGCTACACATGCTCTTCGAGGTGCCGAATCCCATCACCTGGGTAGGCGATGCCACTACCTTAGCGATGGTCGGTCGCCAAAGCGAGGCATTACAGGACCTTGTTCTTCTCGGGCTATTTGCCGCAGGCTTGTTCTTCTTATCCAAACTCACGGCGCAGCAAGCAAATGATCTTCCTGCGGCACTTGAGTGAGAGCGCCGAGGTAAAGTAATCTTGGATTAAACCCATTCACAACACCAAGAGTCAAATACACCGGCTTTCCATTTACTTCAAGTGGGATATCAAGTTCGTTGTGCGGCACGGAGCAGTCGTGTTCGGAACATCGCTCCTCATCTCCCTAGCCCTCTTGATTCTCGTTCAGCATAAGCTTCAATTTCACCCTGGGTTGATCGTTGTGTTGATCTATCTGTGGCTTGAACCATTCAGCGGTGATCTTAATCGGTTCCCCGGTGAGTTGTGGCGCTATCGGACTTTCGGGGTGAGAATCAATGAGGTAGTGTTTGCTAAGAGTGTGTCTTGGATTAGCTTGTCCGCCATGGCTGTGCTTTCCTACATCCTCTTGGGTGTGCTGTTTGATCGGAGCGGGGGCTCCACTGAGCTTCTTGAGTTTTGGGCTCTCACAATAACTCCGTTCATTACGTTCTGGGTCGCCTCGATTCACGTTTGGGGCATAGGCTGCTCACGAACGCTCTTCGCTCGATACACCATTCATCTGATACTGATAGGATTGAGCGTGTTGCCATATGTGGTTGGCAAAACAATAGGGGGGTCGATCGCTCTTTCCTGGGGCATCGCGATCATGACTATGGTTCTGTGGCCACTTATATCACTTCGTGTTCCGGCAGAGGTAGACTTGCTCTAGGCAGGGCGCTTCTTCTGTCCACTTTAGGGTAAGCACGGACGATCTGAGACAGCTCGCCAGGACGCATTTCAGGGGGATTTACTCCGATGAGGCCGATGGTATATGTGAACAATCTGCGAAAGGCATTTGGGAAAAATTTAGCGATAGATGGCCTCTCCCTATCTGTCTCAGAAGGCAGCATTTATGGCCTTGTGGGTCCTAATGGAGCTGGGAAGTCCACTCTCCTAAACATCATAGCAGGGGTCATGAAGCAAGACTCCGGCGACGTCAGAATAGGAGACTGCCGCACTCAACTTGGCGACCGCCTGGGAAATTCACTTGGTTTCGTACTTGATAGACCTTTCTACATCGGAAAACTAACAGCTTCGGAATTCTTAGACTTCTGTGGATCTATGCGCGGCCTTGAGCAAGAGGAACTGGAATCTAGGAAGAAGAGACTACTCTCATTTTTTGACATCTCAATGACAGATGATTCTTACATCGAGACTTTCTCAAAGGGTATACGTCAAAAGATCTCCATAGCTGCAGCGGTGATCCATAATCCAGACATCTTGATTCTGGATGAGCCTTTTGATGGACTGGATGTGACTTCGACAGAATCCGTATGCAGGATTCTTAGACAGTCGAAGTTGACTGGAACTACAATCCTAGTCACTTCGCACATGCTAGAGTTAGTCCAGGGACATTGTGACTATTACGGGATATTGGATCGCGGAAAGCTCGTGTTCGAGTGCGAAGCCTCAAAGCTGGAAAGTCAGCTCGGAGATCGCGTGGCAGGCTCTCTCAGAGAGATTCTGCTTTCTGTGATCTCCACAGATACAGTCCGAGAGTCTCTTCCGTGGCTACAGAATGGGGACTCTGAGTGATGCTCTGGAGAAAGAGAGCTCATACAAGTACCAACGTGAATTAGGAGCTGAGAAATCGTGGCTCAGATTACGAGGCTCAAACCTGATACAGCTGGTCGTTGATGGCGCCCTGTTCGAAGATGGTGACCTGAAAAGGGCTGCCTGATCCATTCGGATACGCTCGCCCTCATCCACAACATTTGACAATATCTCTGTCCGGACCTCAAATAATAACTTTTCCCGACAACGAGGGCCTTTAGATTAATATCAACGCATTGCCACTTCGCTCCTCCCTTCAGTCGTCGCTCGGCCTTCGGCACACTTGCCTTTGTAACGGCAGTTGCTCGAAGGCGGGACTGGAGGCAACTGCCGCGCCAACTCCGGCTGCGCCGGGAAGGCAAGAGTCGGCAATGCCAAACGTTAAGTGCCATGCCGGGCCTGGGGGGTAGGCATTAACCTGTATCGCGGGAGCAAACAACGTGATCGAAGACGAATCCAGGGCTAATCTTGAAGTTGCACCCGTCCAGCAGGGCTACGCTCGCTGGTCTGAGACATACGATGTGCAGGACAATCCGCTGATCATCCTAGAAGAGCCCCTCGTGCGATCCCTTCAAGGAGAGGTCCAGGGACTCAAGGTTGCCGACATTGGCTGCGGCACCGGGCGACATACGGTCCAACTGTCAGAAGCGGGAGCTCGGGTAACCGCAATCGACTTCGCACCAGAGATGATGGCACAAGCCATCGAGAAGACGAAAGACCAGGAAGTGCGATTCGTTACCCACGACCTGACGGAACGCTTCCCTTTCGATAGCGATGCCTTCGATCGCGTTCTCTGCTGTCTTGTCTTAGAACACATCCCTGATCTCGAACCCAGTGATTCGCGAGATGGCGAGGATCTGTCGGCCGGGTGGCTTCGTGCTCATTTCCGAGCTTCATCCTGCGATGTTCCTCCGCCGCGTTCAGGCCCGCTTTACGGATACAAAGACGGGTCTGAAGGTTAACGTCGAGAGCTATCGCCACCTGATTGCGGACTATGTCAATGCTGCCCTGAAGGCCAATCTCCAGATAGACCTCATCGAGGAGCATCTCGCTGACGAATGCCTGCTGGAGAAGTCTCCGAGAGCGAAGGAGTATTGGAATGAGTCCCGAGACGATTTCGATCTGGGGTGGCCGATGCTTCTACTCATGAAGCTTGGTAAACCTCTGTCCGGCCCGGCACATGGCGCTCAGGTTCGCAGCCGGCGAACGTTAGGTGCCACGTTGAAAAAGGCTGGAGATTCTCGAGTGCGTATCTGCACCTTCCAAATCCCAATGGCTGCTGACGTTTCATCCAACGTCTCTACCATCTCGCGCTGCTTGTCCCTTGCCGCGCAGAGTCAGGCCGACCTTGCAGTATTCCCAGAGATGGCTGTTGTCGGGTATGATTTCCACCTACATGGTTTGTTCCAACAAGAGGGTTGGTATTCTAAAGTTCAGGAAGGCATGGAAACACTCGCGGCGGACGCCAAAGAGCTTGGGCTGAAGGCATTTATCGGTACACCGTTTAGGATAAGTGGCGACTACCAGAATGCCATGGTACTGGTTGGTTCCGACAACGGCATTCGCTACGCAGGGGGGAGAAAGATCTGGTCGAAGGGATGGCAAAGATACGGATTCACGATGCCAGAAAGGAAAGATCCATTCCAAATTGCGGGGTATGATTTTGGCTTCGTGATCTGTGACGAAGTAAGTCATCTGGAGGAACTCAACGGCACTGGACTTGAGAAGAGCGATATTTCTTGCCCCGCCACTTCGAGGATATTGACATCGAAGAGGAAGGCCGCCAGATCCATCGGATCTCACGAGGCAAATACGGGGTGGCAACGCTGCAAAAGCTAAAGGAGCTTATGGATTCTTGAGTAGGTCTGCTGGGCATTGAGGGTTCTTGGCTTCTGTGGACCCAATATCAACTCAAGCAAGCGGATGAGCAAAGACCAAGAGTGGAATTCATTTAAAATGTACGTCGAATGGAAATCTGAGGTCAAGTTGAATGATGAGTGGTTATAGGATCGGAGTGGGCTGAATCCGACCCCAGATTGGGTTGGTCAAGTTGCCATCATTTTTTTCTTGTTCTGTTAATCTATGTCATGCGTCCCCCGCCATCTCTACATAACGACAAAAGGCATTGGCCAAACGCATCTGTCTCGGGCTTCGGCACTCCGGTTCGAATATCCGCGGGTTCGCAACGAGGATGCAGGCACACCGCGCCCGCGAGGTAGCGACATTAAGCCGGTTGGGGCTGTACAGGAATTCCATCCCTCGAGGGGCCTCTTCCGGGGATGATGTCGTCATCGAGTAGATTACCACTGGGGCCTCCTGGCCCTGGAACTTATCCACGGTCCCCACCCGGAGGCTTGGTCCAAGCTCCCTCTGAAGGTCAAAGACCTGCGCGTTATAAGGCGCCACAACCAGGATATCCCGCTCTGTCAACGGCCTATCTTCCCCTTTGGGATTCGTCCATGTCACACCGGATTGCAACAGGTCTCCCACAACCATAGCAACCCGCTCTACCTCCTCTTCCGATGAGCTCTGATTCCCTTCGTGTTCCACCGGCTCCAGCCACAATCCCGTACCGGCATATCGAGTCGGACCACTGATTACCTGGCCCTCCATCCCTTCGCGGGGCGCCAGCTTTCCGTCGTAGAACAGGGTTGAGGTAAACCCGCAGATATCGGGATGCAAACGCCACGTTTGCTCCAGGAAGAGCCCATTTTCAGCGGGCATCGTCTCCGCATCGCCCAGGACGTGCTGCAGGGCAGCCACTTCCGTCCCTTCCGGGTGGCTTCCCTTCTGCGGTTGTTCCAGCTGCTGCGGATCCCCCAGGAGCACGATGTTCTTCGCACATCGGGCAATAGCTACGACATTGGCCAGCGACATCTGGCCTGCCTCGTCCACGAACAGCACGTCCACAACCTCCTCGTACTCCGGCCGGGCCCACAACCAGGCTGTGCCGCCGGCCACCCGGGCTTCGCCGCTCTTCAGTAGTTCCAAAGGCTCGTGGTTTTTTGTCACCTCCAGGATGCCGTCAGGCTTCTCTTCGGATTGATGCTTCACCTTCTGCACACATTGAAGCGAAACCTTCTCCTCCCCGGCGGCTTTCACGACCTCATCTAAAAGGTTGGCGATCACTTTGTGGCTTGCAGCCGTCACGCCCACCTTTCTTCCTGCGTTCACCAGATCAGTGACCATCCTTCCCCCCGCATAGGTCTTTCCGGATCCGGGGGGCCCTTGAATGGGGAGGAGACCCCCATTTAACTGCAAAGCCAGACGACGCGCGGCGTCGACGGGCTCTTCGGTTGGCAGACAAAGCCGTTGCGGTGACCCGTCTGCCAGTCCCGGAGGCCGATTCAGCAGCAGATCTCTTCCGGGACGATAAGGTCCGGGGGCGTCGATACCGTTCTCCGCCACCCATTCGGCTATTTTCATAATCGAGTCCGCCAGTACCCCGCTTCGGACGAGGTTGAACTCGAAGACGCTGGTCGGATGAAGAGTCTTCTTTTTGACCAGCTTTTTGATATCGATCGTGCTTCTCACCTGGTCGATCGCTACTACGTAACCAAAGTCCTCCCCGTTCCCGTCCTTCAGTCCGGCATTTTCGCGAATCTCGGTGATCTGTTTCGGGAAGCGATAGCGGTGTCGGGGTGACTTCTCTTTCCCGGGGACAGGAAGTTCTTCAACGAATTTCAAGTCCGCAATTGCCGCTTTTTCCTCGAAAAGTTCCTCGTCGGTCAGGTCTTTCAGGCGGAAGTACTCCCACCATGCCGCTTTCTCCTCGCGCCAGTGCCAGTCCAGGATGTAGGCCAGCAGCCATCGGGCCTGAGCCTCGTCCGTTCGGTCCATCCGATGGTTCGAGATGCCTGCGATCAGCCGCTCACGCATTTCGTTTACCCGCTGTTCCCGCTCCTTCAAGGCTTCCGTGGGTTGACCCTCCAGCGGTTCGGGCCGTGGCACCTCTTTCCCCTCCAAAATCAGTTTAGCGCGAACCCCTTCCAGCCAGTCCCGCAGCTTCCACGTTGACCGGCAATCATCCTCGTTGTAGCGTTGAACCACGTCTTGCATATCAACCGGCAGATTCTCTTCCTCACCCAGTTCCAGCATCGCCTCCAACTTCCGCTTGTTCATTCCCAGCTCCTGCAGCTCTACTTCGCGTTTATAGCCGTAGAAGGCCTCGAGTTTTTTTATGGAGTAGCTCTCGACGCTCGCCCTCACGCCCTGGCGGGCAACGGCGTACAGATCAACGAACACCCGGGCTCGAAGCAGCTCATCCAGGGCGTTCTCACGCGTTGCGTAGCGGCTCGCAAGCCGCTTCAGGGCCGTGGGCTCATAGGATGCGAAGTGGTAGACGTGCATTTTCGGGAAACGGCGACGTTGCTCCATCATAGCGTCTAAGAACGCTTCGAAAACCGCCTTCTCTTCCGTTCCATCGCGGGCCCATAACGCATTATACTGGGGGCAGTTCCGCTCTATTGTGATCCATCCGAAGAGGTACTCCAAACCGCCCTCTCCGACGAAGGCGTCGCCTTCGATGTCGAAGAATACGTCTCCTTCGTCCAGCTTGGGCAGCCGCGACAATCCCTCCTCTGAGGTCACCTCGAGTGTCTCATAGTAAGGCTTTCCCTGATGCCTGCCGATAAGCTGGACCCGCGCCTGGTCTTGCATTCGGTCAAGCGCTTTTCGCGTACCCCGCTTCGGCCGCCTTTCCGGCTGAAGAGGCGACTCGCCCAGCGCCTTCAAAGTCCCGATTCCCCACTCACCGAGCTCAACCCGGTGAAAACTGGACATCCCCGCTACCAGGCTCAGATGGTCGTCGTCACGGCGTCGGCGGTCACACCGGGACCACCAGAGACACACATCGCAATGCGGCACGGGTTCCGGATAAGTCTTTCTATCCACCGACCCGTCCACCGCTTCCTCCAATCTTCGCTTCACGAAGCCGTAGTAGGAGAAGTAGTGATCTACTCGAAAACATTCGGGCTCGAAGTCCTTTCCCGGTGACACGACTTTCATCCACTCAGGTCTCCGCCCCTGCGCCATTCCAACGATCTCGGAATAAAGGCACAATTGGAGAATCGTCCCCGCACGGGTCTCTCGGGCCAGTTTCGTATCGACGACTTCGTAGTGCCAATCACCGACATCGCTCCCTCCATTCACTCGCAAAAGCACATCCGCCCGACCCACCCATCGGCCGTTCTCCAGCGCTGCCTGCACGATAACATCCGCTCCCTCTTGCATCGCGGCCAATGTCTCCTCATATTGGGAACCCTCCGACAGCTTAAAGATTTTCCTGCCTTGAGCACGGAGTTGATCCAGGTAGGCCTCTTCGTGCTGGAGTCCACGCTTCCGAAGCACCTTAAGCGAAGGGTCCTCGAATTTCGGGAGGGAAAGTTCGCCTTTTGCGGCGGAGAGATCCACCCGGGTCAGATGGCGACAGGCCAGATGGTTGGCCAGGTCGGTTGCAGACAACCGGGGATGGTTGTTGAGGATTTTCAAGGTGCCACTGCAATTAAATGCGAAATAATAACTGGTGATGGATGGCGAGCTAAAGAAGATTAGTTCAAGTCCTTAATTTTTTACTCAACTATCCAGACAAAATTCCTCTGATAAATTTTTAAACTCCTTGGATTGTTTATGAGATTCCTCCACTTAGTGGATTCGAATGCATTCTTGCAGGACAGGATCGGTGGTAATGAAGTCGAATTCTCGCTGAACCCAAGGCCGTTCGGTGCCGCCGTAAAAGTCGGTGCAAACTAGCTTGAGGAGTTTCTGGAGGTTATGGCTAAGGTGCCTTACGTAAGCGTTGTCTGGATATGAACCATGCTGTCCGTCGTAGACCAGCAGGATGTAGCATTTCATAAATCGCTCCAGCCCGCTCGCCATTAGCTGGTGAGGCAAATGGTAAAACGAGTTGCTCATATCGATTTCTTGAAGGTGTCCAAAGCTATACTTGATCAGGTCACGAGACAATTCCAGTTCCTCTAAAAGACAAAAAAACTTCAGCTTCTTTTGGTTTTTGTTCAGTCCTGCCTTCATGGGGCTACCTCGTGGTCTGAACGTTTCGCCGGTGCGGTTCCGGGCGTCGACGCGCGTCACGGTCTTGCACGTTCACTCTCAACTCTCCGGAGACCAGCTTCGGGAGCAGCGTGTCACGTAGGACGGCAAGAGTGCGGACCTCGGTTAGATTGCGTTCCATGATCGGGGTCACGGTAGACTCAAATGCCTCTGCGACACTCACCGGCGGCAGGGCCAGATCGACAAGAGTGAAGGTCTGGCGCGTGATGGTGTCGAAAATCGTACCGTGCGTTCGGCTCCGCAGTTCCTCTATCGTGCGTCTGACGAGCCAATATATGAAGAACTCCTGATACCCGCTGGTGCCTCGTATGCCATAGCAGGTTTGGTTCATGGCCATCCGGCGTCCGAGACATGCAAGCCGCCCGAAGATCCGCACCAAAGGCAGTGGGCTCAGATGCGCTATCGCCGTCGCACGCAACGAAATTATACCCGTCCCTCATCAGTAGCCAAAGTTGATCCAGATAGTAGCGTCCCAATCCTTCTCGCAGTATCCGTGAATGCTGGACTTCCTCCGGCGTGAGCGGGCGGCCAAGAATATCGCATTCGCGATACGAGATACACGTCAAACGTGGTTGCACCAAGCACTGGCCGCGCGGCGTGAAGCGTCGCCATCTTGCCTTCCAAGCCCTCCCTTCACTGTGACCGGTATTCCCGAATGCGGGTTTGATCGATAAGGAGGTGCATTGTTGAGAGCGTGAACACCTTCCCATTGGTTGCCTGGAGGAGTCGCCGCATATCCCCGCGGCGCACCTTGAACCCACGCCCTGCGATACACGCGATCACGTCGTAGGTATGTCCGGTCTGGTCACGCAACGTCTGTAGGCGTTGAACACGCGCAACCTTATCGCGCGCCGTTCCGTCGTCTTCCGTAAGCTTCGCTTCGATCAGCGCGATCGGGTTGAATTCATCCGGGATGATGAAATCTGGGGCTTGGTCGAAGCCAGTGATACGTTCCGCTCGTTTCGTCTCCCTGAAACTAATCTTGGAGGCCGTCAAAACATCCTTGATTGCTCCCTCAACCACTTCGCCGACCAGCTCGCTCACTGAATCCCGGTGAGACGCAAAAGGACGCCCAAGAAATCGCTCATAGAGCAATACAGGATATGGGATGCCGAGGTCAGCGACCGGTTGAAGGCTCTTGACTCCTTCCTTCGTGTCGGACTTGTCAAGCCGATGCAGGACTGTCTCGACTTCGGTGTTGGCACCCGTGGTAAGTACTTCTACGCCCACCTCGATCATCGCGTGGACACGAGACGACGTTCCCTCAAAGGCTGCACCCGCATGTTCCGGTCTATCGACCGTGCAGCACCCTGATCGATAGTCACGCCAGTGATTTCCGACGTTACATAGGCCCACTCCGGCGGCGTAAAACCCAGAATCGCCCTAAACACGATAAAGGCTATCGGCGCAGCTTCCACGGCAGCCACAACGGTCGCCGTCGTCACATTGCTGAAAGCGGCTGTCTCACGCTTCAACTCCTGATAGCCCTTCTCGAATGTCTCGTAATCGACAAACCCGTCGCCGCGCGGCATCTCCAGAAATGTGGACTTCAACTCGCCGAACACTTCATCGACAAGAGGGTCAAACGAAAGCGCGGGATCGCCGTAGTCAGCATCAAAACGCAACGGCATCGGCCAGTTCCCTCTCTTCTTGTTCGGCAAAAAGACCGCCAATCATGGCGAATTGAAGGACCTTCATGCCTTCTAGCCGTGCGGCTACGTCATCCACAGTCGCGATGGCATCCATCTCTTCCCGGAAGGCAGATAGCTTTTTCTCCGCAGGCAGCGTCGCATCCCACGACGGCCGTAGTCGCCAGATCGTCATCCGCGTAATGTGCCCAAGCGCAGTGCACCGGATATCCCCCGCTGTCGGCTTCATGCCGGCCGCACGAAGATCCGCCAAGTCCTTTGCCATGACGCCGGCGAGCCCGTCGGCATCTTCAAAGAGCCCCGCCCGCGACGCCGTCCCGCGGTCGCGGCAAACAAAAACCGTATCCACGATAGATGAAGCCGTCCCGTGGATATGGATCGAGCCGCCCATCTCCGCCGGGCATGGCAGCGATGCCGAGCACGTGAGGCCGGCATCGAGAATCGCCATTCCCACCGCCAGGTAAGCCTCCTGCTTGTTATGGTGATAAGTGAACACGAGAGGCGCGCCCGGTTTGAGCGCCCGTGCCATGCGCGTATACGCGACCGCGAGCCCTTCCGCAAAATGCGCCAGGTCCCGCTCCTCCGTCTCATTGCCAGTAAGCTCATCCGAGTGCTTTGTCGTCTCCTGTTCGAGCCCAGGGAAGTCTTTCCCCATGAGCTTTCGGAGCCAGGCATAGCAGAAGTGCATGAGCTCGCCGTACTGGACCATGCCGTAATATGGCGGGTCAGTGAACACTCCATCGAGGCTTGACGGCTTAAGCTTCACCGTCATCGCTGAGGCGCAACGGATGTCAATACGCCGCGCGTGCGCCTCCGGGTTATTCCCCCCGATCCACTCTCCCCGAATGGGAACCGTCACTTTATTCTTTCCCTCAAAAGCGACCTCGAAAGGTGCCGTGCAATAGCGTTTCGCTTTCGTGTACTTCGCGATGATGTTGATCCAGCCACCGGAACCTACCGGGAGCGCGTTGGCGTTGCGGATACCGAGCAGATTCGATTCGACCTGCACGTACCCGACTGGAAAGCCGTGGATCGAGAACACGTCCAGTGACTTCAGCGCCATTTTGTCGTACCGGCACAGCATGTTCTGGTATCGCAGGAGATCCGATAGATTCGTTGCAAGTGCCCGGCGCAAGCGGAGGTCCTCCACTCTTGCGATTATCTGCGCGCTTGTTTCAAGGCCAAAAAGCTGACGTGCGTTGAAGAGCTCGCGGAACCGCTCGTAACCCCAGCGATGCAGCCGGGACGATTCATCACCCTCGGGAATTACATCATCCGGTACAAACCGCGCCGTTAAACCCTGCCATGCTGCTTCTGCTTCTTTGGCCCGCGCCAAGTCGTCCTTGTCAGGCTTCTTGAACAGGCGGCCAAGCCGGCCCTTGAGATCCGGATTATAGTATTCGATCGCGAACAAACGATGAGATGGTGGGCCGGCTCCGTGAAAAGGCGCACTGTTGACGTGCTCACAGCGTGGACATGCACATCTGTTACGGGAAACGGGCCCTTTCCTTGTCAACGCCCGTCCACACTGGCAGGCACCGGGATGGTCTGGATCATCAACCTCGTTGAGATCACCGCAGCACGGGCAGACGAGAACATAGGACGTATGCCGGGCATCCTCCGCCAGCACGTAGCCCGGAAAGAGATCAAAGGCTTTCCGGCACATCGCGCACGTTCCCGTCTTGACCCACAGGAAATACTTGACGTGGGCGGCCTTTCGGCCAGTGATAGGGCATCGCGTCTTGTAGAGGTGTCCGATTTCCTCCGAGAGGCGATCGAGCAACTCGCCCGCCTTTTTCGTATAAACCTTCAGATCGATCGTGTCGATTTCTTCCCGCACAATCCATGCCGCCATCGGGTTGATATCCGTCCCGATGATATTGCAGCCGATTCTGTTGGCTTCGAGCAACGGCGTACCGCCGCCCATGAATGGATCGGCAATCGTGACACCTTCGAAGTTGTTGGCTCGATAGTAGGTATCTTCCACGGGATTGTTCCCAAACTCCGACAGCAGAAGACCGCGGAACAACGTCCCCGGCCGACGTGCGAACCATTTGTGCACTGCGATGATCGGACGGTAGTTCTGTTGAATCTGCTTTTCACGGAGTGCTAGCGACGCAATGAACCGAATGCTGTAGTTTTCTTCAATTGACATCCGGGGTCCTCACTCTTGCTTTCCGAACAGCGGCCACTTGTCCGCGATGTACTTTTCCGCTGCCTTCGGTTGAGCTGGCAACCGTTATCGGGCTGTTCGGTTGATTGCGAATCTTGCTTGCTACGAACTGCGGGCCAAGCGCAGACAGTACCAGGATTCGTCGGACAGACGGAACTGCGCCTGCCGCAAGAAGACGTTCTTCGTGTTCAGTCCGGACGTTACACCGTAGAACCAGCCCCCTTGGGAGAAGTAGCAGAGAACTCTTCGAGCGGTGGTATTCCGCCTGCGATGGCGGGGGCAATAGCGAAGCCCCAGAAGGTCAGTTGACGCCGGAAGGGGGTGACCTGCCCCCACCTATGTATCCACATCCAGAGTTAGGATGCGGTCGCGATTAGCGGCCCTGAGACCGCTTCGGCCGCAGGTGGCGATTCGTTGCACCTCGTACATATGAGACGGACGATAAATTTTCATTTAACATGCTGGGAACATGCTGGCATGGTCAGAATCCATGATAAGATACCATACCTGTCCAAAATCGGTTTTTTCTTTGGACAGCATTTGGATCAGATAGACGATTAAAGACCGTGCCCGAACCGCTAGGTCCTCTTCGAATCGCCTGAATCCCAGCCTTTCGGGATGTGTTGTGCAATGAAAGGTCCGATCTTCCGGATCATCCAGCTTTTGGACAGCATCTTTGGCCAGTGCAACCTGGATTTCAGTCTGCCAGAGGGCATTGTGTAAAAACAGTCACTTACTTGTCCAAAAAAGACCCATTCTGATTTATCTTGGACAGCAGTGAGATGATACAAGAAATTGGTGCTCAAAAAAGAGGTGGCCGGCACGGCGTCCCGCTTCTCGTCCGGGCCCCGCATCGCGGGCTCCGGTGCATGGACAATCTGCTTTGCACAGGGTTGTTCTTCTAATTTCGATCAATTCCCACCCGGGTGCAGGAATATAGCCGTTTGGCCGGAAGCTGTCAACCAGAGAGACTTCAGATCCGAGCGATCAGAAGCGGCGCCAGCATCTACATGGTGTGTCTCATTCCTGTTGACACACGTTCCGGTCGCGGCCTGTTGGATGACGGCGAGGTTCGAAGGCCTTGAGATCCGCATTAGCTTTTTTCAGGGACTGCACAAACTGCATGAATTTCCGGACTTCGCCGTCACGCAGACCTGAAGCCAGTGACAAAAAATCGACTGATTCCCGCACCCTCCAGGCGTCCATGTTCCACAACTTCCTCAAACACAAGAGGTTTCTCTCTCTGGCGTGAGGGTGAGCGGTCAGGAAAAGGGTGCAGTTGGGGAGCCGGTCTCAATGGGGAAGAAACGACTGATATGACTGGAAAAACGGGAATCGATCTTGATGTCTTGACATGGTTTCCGCCTAGACGGTGTGGGTGTAATTACGATATATTCTTTCAATACAGCATGTTACGTCTGACAAACAGAGAATGGTTCCGGGGAAAGGATCATATGGGGACCCGAGCACTGCTGCCCATAGCCCGCAGCCAGAAGCTGCGAGGAACCGACAGGGGGTTTCGTGGGATCGGGCGCTTGTCTGGACTCGCCTTCGCCGAGTCGGTCACATTCCTGACGCGCACCCGGAACGACCGACCAGTCACCCGCATCGTTTGGAATGGTCCTAAGCTCCGCAACCGCATCCATATCGTCGAAACCGAACGCGCGATTCGGGAGTGCGTTGTCGTCGAGACTTTGCCCGGGTCGGAATACCCCGCCCACTTCTTCGAAGTTGAGGTTGGCGGCGTCGGGCGACACGCCGCAGGGCTGATATTGAACCGGGAAGCAGTCCGAACTTACATCGGTGAAGTTTGTCCCGTTCCGATGCCGTCGACTTTCCCATTTGCTTCGGAAGTCGAAACTCTCTTCGGAGAGAATGAGTCGCCGCTGGCGCTGAAGGTCATCATGGACGGCGAACTCGCGCCCATGACGAGACGATATGGCGAGACGATTCGATTTTCGGAGGACCGGAAGGATCGCTTCACCGGACTCGAAGCGATCCACATCCCCTCCGCGGACGGAAACCGAAGCGCCGCCCTCGGCTGGATCGCCCATTCCTTCATCCTTGTCGCGATAGGCCCCCAGTAGCCTTGTGCAAGGGGAGCCCGGCGGCTTTTCCCACGATGTCCCAGACCGGATTCTGCCGGACGCGCTCTTTGATCGTGACTCTTGGCTCGGTCGCGGCCCGTTGGATGACGGCGAGGTTCGAGACACCGAGCTTCGCCCCGCCCTTTTTTAGGGACTCCAAAAATTCCAGAAATCGCTCCGACTTCGCTGTCTCGCCGACTTGAAGCCAGTGACAAAAAGTCGACTGGCTGATTCCCGCACTCTCCAGGCGTCATTGTTCCACAACTTCCCCAAATACAAGTGGTTCTCTCTCTGGCGTGACGGTGAGCGGTTAAGAAAAAGGTGCAGTTGGGGAACCGCATGTCCGCCTTTTAGTTTGCAAGCAATTTCCGCAGGCTGAAAACCACAATATGTTGTGGTTATTGGCGGATGGGCATGGAGCGCACCGACCCCATAGAGGTGGCCCAGGCGATGAGTTTACGGTGCCCGGCTGCATCGTTGCTAAAGGTGGCCTGTAGCAACTGTCCGCGGTGGCCTAAGCGCGCCGCTTTTAAGGTCTTGGAACCGACATCGACCCCGATGTGATGGAGGGTGTGCATGAGCGCCTCCGGATGTATATTGAGGATGCTGGTCGCCCGCCTGCGTACCGGGTTTACCGAGCTTGTATAGATACAGACTCGCAGGTCTTGGATACTGTTCGGTATTGACGACGGAAGCGGGGGGCCTATCTAACGTATGAGGTCCAAGCCTCTAACCGCATGCGGCCTCCCCAGCAAGTAAAGAGGATCTCAAGATAAGAAATAGGGATTAAGTAAGGGCCGTTTTCAAGATACTAGACGGCATTTGCCCTCACGAACAAGCGGAGATTACTGTAAGAATCCTTCCTCGGTGTTACCTTCCTCTTTCCTGAGGTGTCGTAATGGTAGAGCGATGGAAAGCCTATCCACAGATGCCCAGCTAGTCGCCGCCGCACTCTCTGGCAGCCTTTATGCATTCGAAGCCTTGGTGGTACGCCATCAGGACCGCCTCTACTTGCAGGCGCTGAGTTATGTGCACACTAAGGAAGAGGCACAGGATGCTCTTCAGGACGCATTCTTGAAGGCCTTAAACCAGCTTGAGACTCTGAAGGAGCACTCTCGATTCTCATCCTGGGTGGGGCAGATACTTCGCAACATCTGCCTCAACAGGTTGAGGGACAATCGCCGCCACCAAGCCGTGGCGAAGTCGGTTGTCGAGGTGACGGATCTCGGAGAACATCCAGAGCAGCCCGTTATCCGGAATGCAGTGTTCCAGAAACTGTTTTCAAGGCTTTCTGTGAAAAGCGTCCAGGCACTTACACTGCATTATCTGGAAGGGTATTCGATTCAGGATGTGGCTCTTCTGGTACGAACGACCCCTGCAAGTGTGAAACAGCGGCTATACAGGGCGCGCAGGCAGCTTCAGGAGGAGGTCACTCGCATGGCAAGAGATGACAAGAGCAAGCATGATCTGCCCGAAGGATTCACAGCACGGACCATTGTCCGACTCTTGGAACAGGGCAAGAGGGATCGATTGTATATGAGGATGGATGAGGCGCGCGCACGCTTCAGAGAAGCACTGGAGGTGTCCCCGGACTATCCTGAGGCATTGATGGAGCTCGGACGGACATATGACCCGATAAAGGGCCCCTCCGAGGAAGAGGCGGCAACCCTTCAACGAGCCGCGAAAGCGGCGCCGGACTCCATCGATGTTGCGTTCGAGCTTACCGCTGTATGGGCGGGCGACCAGCAAAAGCAGGCCACGGCAATCGAGAAATGCCTGGAGCTGTGTAGTCTGCGGCTTGCGAAGGACCCCGATGACATGGTTGCCCTCACTGCCAAGGCGCAGATGTTTTTGTGGAAACGCGACTTTTTTGAAGAGATGGAGAAAGTTGCCCGCCATGCCGTCACTGTGGCCCCTAAAGACCAGCAGTGCCTGAACTACCTCGCTTTGTCACTGGCTCGACAGAACCGGTGGGATGAGGCCTATCCGGTGTATGAGACCATGTACGGACTAGACCAAAAGACCGTATGGGCCTATGTCGCACTTCGGCAAATGGGGTCCTATCTGGCATTCCACAGGGGTGATTGGGACAGGGCCGTGGGCGTGCAGGAGAAGGTGTGGGACCTCACTGGGAGACCAAACGAGGCTGGCAACCTTATCTATTTCTATGGACGGGCCGGGATGCTGGAAAAGGCCGAAGCGCTATTTAATAAGGTCAAAGATCACCGCCATCCGGCGAGGGTTTACGAGGTCGTTGGGAAAGAGGCATTTTGAATGCTCCGCAACCGTGTGCCTAAAAATTTCTTCTGTGGTTACGATTTGGCCAACGCCGTCTAACACATCCTGACCTGTTTGGGGATTGTGGACACACCAAGAGGTAGTATATTTTGTAGGTATAGGAGGTGTGTCTATGAAAGGTCAAGGAGCTTCACATCCGGGAAAGCGGTATGATTCTGAGTTCAAGAGAGAGTCGGTGCGTCTGGCTGACACCAGTGGAAAGACGGACCGGCAGATAGAACGGGACCAGGAATCGGCTAGGCGCCACGAACGCGCCTAGACCGAACCGCCATCGGCGGATTGCTCCCGGACTCCCTGGGTCATATCAATATCTGCGTGGTCTGGATGGGCCGGCAAGGGGAAAGGGCTACCTGTGGGAAGCGTTCTTCTCTGCATGGGATAGCTACCTGGAGGACGACTCGGACGATGTTTCCAAGCCGAACGCGCACATATCTCCCCCTTCAAAGCGTGACATGGATGGTACGATGTCACGCTTTGAACGTCATGTAAGTCCTTGTAAACAAAAGAATGTCACGGTGTCACGCTTTGATCCCCCCAACACTGCGGCGACATCTACGGAGGATGACATCGAGGCGTTCGATGAACGCGCGGGGATCATGGAGCATGAGGGTGGAATGACTCGCGAGGAAGCCGAAGCTCGGGCTCTCGAGATGCTCGACCCCGATCACGAGTGAGGTCCCGGGCCGCAAATCCACGGGACCGGGACCTTCTCACTTCGCCCACGTGCCGTCTGTGCCGTGCCGCCCGTTTTGTGGAGGTCGCGTCCCCCTTTTCCCGGATTCAGAAAGAATAGTCGCATAACGGGCCGGATCTGTGCCCTCAACGCTGTCTCGAGCTCGCCACTGACCCACGCCAGAAATCTCCCAACGGAATCAAATTCCACAAGTTGTCATCCCTCAATCGCCATGAGACACCCTGCGCCCTCAAAATCTGGCGATCTGTTTCCCGGAGAAGGACTTGAAAGGCCGGAGGCGGTCGCCACTGTCCCAACGCCATAGTCCCACACGGACAGACGGCAAATTGGGGGCGACAGCCGAGCCCCCACTGGAGTTCGGGGTTCCATGCCCAGGCGCATATCTTGAACTGCTGCGCGTTCACAACCCCGCGCCGCCACACCGATGATTTCATCAAGCAACCCTCCCTCTCCCGCTCCAGGGCCAGGACATCGGCGCGGAAGTTATGACTGACGAACAGAGAATGGTTCCGGGGAGAGGATCATATGGGGAGCCAGATTCCCATCCGCCAACTTCGGCGGTCGTCCGTTAACGCAAGACCCCGTGGGGCAACCCTCCGGGGTCTTGTCGTTTCTGCCGTATTTACAAACACTTGGGCCACCTCCCCCTCTCTCTGCCGGTTCTCTGTTTCGAAGCGTTCCCCCGGTATTCGAGTACAACCGTGGGGACTGCATCCGCTGAGCAGAGATATCTCCTCTGGATTCTCTGATTCTCTGTTTTTCCCGTCGGCCTTGTTTAACAGCCCGGTTGCATCCGGGCGGACGGTTTCGACGTTTTGGAAGGTCCTCCGGTACGTATCTGCTGGAAGTCGGGGGTCGGCCCGGTGGGTCCGGTCACAGCTTACGGCAACTCACCGGACAGCGAAGCGGCCATGCGCCCGGAATCGTAGCCAGCGCAAGCCCCCCAGTCCACCTGCCCAGGGCGATGCCTTTCAAGCAGCGGTGGTGGCGATTTTCGCAAGGCCTGTTAAAAGGCGCGTCGGTTCCTCCCGTCAACAGGAAATACGGGCGACCCTGGCAAGGGGGGGGGGGGTAAAAGTGTTCAGTGATCGACTTTGTGAAACCGCAAGATCGGTTCGAGTCCGTTCGGATGAGAGGATGGGAGAATGTACACAGGCGTCTGACCGAGATGGGAAATTCTGCGGACACGATCCTGCGTTCCAACTTTCTCAAGGAGGAGATAAAACGCCTGCGTCGGTGGTCGACGATTCGTCCCGACGACTGTTCTGCGATTGATGAAGATGGGCAAAGGGAGGATCTCGTTTAACAGCCCGGTTGCATCCGGGCGGCCGGTTTCGACGTTTGGGAACGTCTTCCGGTATCCGCTGGAAGCGGCCCGTGCGCCCAGAGTCCGTTGTGGATGCCGCCGCGGGATTCAAGAGTTGACCGGATACGCCAATTGTCATATATTTTCCGCAGTGTCTGTCTGGTTTCCCTTGAAGAGAGATTGGTCGAAGGCGGCTGCTGAAGAAGGTCGGGCCGGTATCGTTGGAGGTCGCTGCCGTCACGCGCAACGAGATTCTGTACTCCCTGAACAAGCCCGAGGACTTCATCCTCGGGATCGTGGAGTTTCTGGACGACGGCCGGCATCAGGTCCACTACGTTCGTGAACCCTTTCAGCGCGAGCCGGATTTTGGAGTGACAAGCGTCAACTACGATTTATTACGCAAGACGACGAACGGCTGTTGTACGTCGAGGTGCGTCGACTGGCGCAGGTAATGACCCCGAACAAAAAGTAGTGGAGGGGGGGTCATCCACGCGACGTGATCTATTGCTCGGAGATCTATGAGACCCGGCGACGCTGCCGGTCTTGTTGGTGGGGAGGTTATGGACGAGACACGCGGCGATCTGCCGCGACCCGAGACGCCTAAGGACGGAGAAGACTGGCTCACTCTCCGAGAACGGGAAACGGCCGGGGAGCTTCGGCTCCTAGATCCCCACCTCGCGGGCCTATACGAACGCGGGCTCGCGCTGGCACGTCAGATCGATCAGCCTGGAAACGCCTATCTAGTCGCTCACGCTGGGCGTGAGCTTTCACGCGGGGTCCTGCAACTCCTGTTGAGGGATGAGGGTCTGGAGGTTGCTGCCGAAGACCTTGAGAGCGTGTCTTCGAACGAACGCAACCGACCGCGCATCGCAGAGGCTCTGGGGCTGGAGACTGATGACCCGCGTGTTGATGAGTGGTTGCACCTCGTAAGACAATTCTCAAGTGCTGCCCACTGGCGATTCGGTGGCCCGCAGGCGATCGCTGTGCGCGAAGCTATTGAGAGATTCACCAGCTTGTTGTACGGCCGCGTGGCGCCGTACTACGTAACCGAGGCCGAGTTGGACGAGCTACTCAAGGTCGAGACCCCCAACAGTCAACACGCGAAGCGACTCCGTGACCTTCAGCTCCGTCATGGACAGCGGAACTACTTCTTCCAACAGCTAAGAAATCCGGGGTGGGTGAAGTACCTCGCGGCCGAGGGCTTCTTCACGAGCCCGCCAGGCCGGCAGCAGAACGCTGATGGCTCGTGGAGCCCCAAGCCATGGCCTGAAGGCAATTACCTCGTGTTAGCTGCAGCTGATGAACCGGCGGCAGTGCTGGAAACTTTGAATTCAATTCCTTTGACGAACGATAACCCCTTCGTGTGGGATGTCGTGGCTAAGGCCAGCCGCCATCTTCCTCCCGGTCTGGCCGCATGCATTGTTCCAACTCTAACGAACGCCCTCAAGACTGTACCGGCAACATCGGCGAGGATCTTCAGTGAGAGCGTGGTGGATCTTCTGGTCTGGCTCGCCGAGACGGAACAGATAGAGGCGGCATTCGACCTCGCAACTTATCTCCTCCGAGTCGCGTGTCCGAGTGAGACGGAGGAAATGGAAGGACTATCCTTCCGTGTGCGGACCCACTGGGTTTTCCCGCGTTTCGGCTGGCACGACTACGCTGAGCTCCTAGGACGCCTCGTGGATGCGCTCGAAGCTCTAGATGCTACAAGAACTCTGGCGTTCCTGCTATCGAAGGTCCGGGGCGTGCAAAGGCTTACTGACCAGCTAGCAGCCTGTTGAAAAAGTGCATTTATGCCAAGATGACTGTTGTCTTTCCTTGTGGTTTGGTCCTATGATATATCAGGTTCAAACTGAGAAGGGAGGACGAGCAAATGGCAATGGGAAAACGAGGCCGACAGAGACAGGAAAACCTGTTCATCGCATCGAACACTTTGGTGAAATCTCCGGGTCATCCGTTCTACGAGAAGCTGAATCAGGTATTGGGGGCGAACGGGTTCGACGAGTTCGTCGAAGGGCTTTGCCAGCGGTATTACGCTCCTCATATGGGTCGCAAGGGCATTCCGCCCGGGTCCACTTCCTCTCTCCCCTACAGTCAAAACTGTGCCCTACAAGAGACCACAGCATCCCATTTTAGGAGAGGTCGATGGCTAATCGCGGTCTGGTACAACCCCCATCGGCGACACTCAGCACTCGGATATCTCTCTCAAATGAACTTCGAGAAGACCTCCAGCGCTGTCGCCCTTGCAGCCGACTGAATCGCAACTGATAAACCGTCCGCTAAACCGGGGTAACTCCATGAGAGAGGCGAACGCCAATGGCGTTGAAACTGCGGCGACAGCCTGAGGGATTACGAAGTAAATGGCACGAGGAAGACCGAAAAATCAGCAATCCGATCCCAATGCGAAGCCGGGCATCCATGGCGCCACGACCGGCTGTGAGGCCCAGCTTTGGCAGATGGCCGACGCCCTGCGCGGCAGCATGGACGCGGCCGAATACAAGCATGTCGTCCTCGGCCTCCTCTTTCTGAAATACATCTCCGATGCCTTCGAGGAAGCGCACGCCCGCCTCGAAGGGGAGCGGGAGCAGGGCGCCGATCCGGAGGATCCGGACGAGTACCGCGCCGGGAACATCTTCTGGGTGCCGTCCGAGGCCCGCTGGACACATCTCAAGGCGCACGCGAAACAACCCACGATCGGCCAGCGGGTGGACGAGGCCATGGCCGGGATCGAGCGCGACAACCCGGCGCTCAAGGACGTGCTGCCCAGGGACTATGGACGACCGGCGTTGGACAAACAGCGGCTCGGCCAGCTCGTCGATCTGATCAGCAACATCAAGGTGGGCGATGAGGACGCCCGGTCCAGGGACGTGCTCGGCCGCGTCTACGAGTATTTTCTGTCGCAGTTTGCCAGCGCCGAGGGCAAGAAGGGCGGCGAGTTCTACACCCCGCGCTGCGTGGTCAAGCTGTTGGTCGAGATGCTGGAGCCCTATCGGGGCCGGGTCTACGATCCCTGTTGCGGTTCGTCCGGCATGTTCGTGCAATCGGTCGAGTTCATCCGCGCGCACGCCACGGGCAACGGTAATGGCAGAAAAGCGCCCAAGGGCGCCAAGACCGACATCTCGATCTACGGTCAGGAATCGAACTACACGACTTGGCGGCTCGCGAAGGTGAACCTCGCCATTCGCGGCATCGAGGGGCAGATCGCCCACGGCGACAGCTTCCACAACGACCGCCATCCCGACCTCAAGGCCGACTTCATCCTCGCCAATCCGCCCTTCAACGTCTCCGACTGGGGCGGCGAACGGCTCACCGACGACAAGCGTTGGCGATACGGCGTCCCGCCCAAGGGCAATGCCAACTTCGCCTGGGTGCAGCATATCGTCCACCATCTGGCGCCCACCGGTGCCGCCGGCTTCGTGCTCGCCAACGGCTCGATGTCCTCGAACCAGTCGGGCGAGGGCGCAATCCGCAAGAGTCTGATCGAGGCGGACCTTGTCGACTGCATGGTGGCGCTGCCGGGCCAGCTCTTCTACTCGACCCAGATCCCAGCCTGCCTGTGGTTCCTCTCCCGTGATCGCAAAGGCGGCAAGCCTCGCGACCGTCGCGGCGAGGTGCTCTTCATCGACGCCCGCAAGCTGGGGCGCATGGTGGACCGCACCCACCGGGAGCTGACGGACGAGGACATCGCCCGCATCGCCGATACCTATCATGCTTGGCGCGCCGGGGAAGATGCGGGCGAGTACGCCGACGTGCCCGGTTTCTGCAAGGCCGCAGCACCGGAGGAGGTGCGTAAGCACGGCCATGTGTTGACCCCCGGTCGCTATGTTGGCACGGAAGCTCAGAGGGACGATGGTGAGCCGTTCGAGGACAAGATGACACGGCTTGTCGCTCAGTTGAGGGAGCAGCAGGCCGAAGGCGTGAAACTGGATGCCGCTATCGCTGCTAACCTGAAAGGTCTTGGATATTGGACCTGAGAAAACAAGCAGTATCCACCTTAGGATCAACAACCGTATGTGGTGTAGCAAAATGATTGCTGAGGGTCACTACCTGTGAACACTGCAACGCAGAAATATCTTGCCGCCCTGAAGGCCGACTACAAGTCGGTCACCGGCCAAACTTGGAGTCATTTCTTTTGTCCGATTCTCCATCAAGACGAGGACACAGAATTGTGTCGCGCCCACGTGATTAATAAATCTTTCCGGAATTCCGACCGTGCGTGGACCATCCAGCGGGCGGATGTCGATTCTTTTTACGGCACCTTGATGGAAGAAGAATTCTCGGCCCTGCAGGAGAAAGACCATCAACAACATCATGGTGAGTTGGGCGTAGTGGTTGACCAGAATCTTCATCGAAAACTCAACCCGGTGATCAAACGGGATGGTGAAGTCGTAGGTCACTACATACCCCAAGGCCCAGTCCCGAAAGAGCACTCAGAGATTTGGCTGGTTAGCCCGGACAAACTTAGCCGCTTGGCACTGAAGATTTCTCCAGACCAAATCCAAGAGGCCAGCAACTGGGAGGTAGGCATTAATAAGATGTTTCCTCTGCAGGCACTCGCGTCACTACTCAAAGCCGCACACCTAACGCTATTTCACCTCCTTGGATACCGATATGCCTTATCAGGTAGTGGTTTCTTTCTCGGCATGGACGTGTTGGGTCGTTTCTTTCTTGATTCTCGTCATATGGAACGGAAGCGTGCCCTTGAGCGTGCATATTCCCACTTCGGGAAATTCGCAAACTTGGTTCGTCCAATCCTCTCAAGGCCGTTGACTTTCCAAGGCACGTTGACGGATGACCTTCTCTATCTTTGCATGAGCGGCGATGAGCCGTGGGCCTGTATAGTTTTTGTCCGCACCGGAAACCACATGCACGGAGTTGTTGTACCTACCTTGGACAACAGCAGAAATTCCGACCGATTCGTTCATTTTTGCAGGACGCCACATCAGACGCTGAAGGTGAGACTTGCTCGATGGATGGGAGGTGTCTGGGAGATTTCCCCCAATTGTAAAATTCTTGAATGGCCCGAGGCGCAGCTTGATGCCGCCATCAGTTTGGGAGCCAAGTAGCATGAGCATTAATACGGATTTCCTCAGACGTTGCCTAGACACGCTGGAACGCGCCTTGAGTGAACTCAAGCGTAGCGACCCGGATAGCATTGCCTATGACATCTACCGAGCGGCCTGCGTCAAAGAGTTTGAAATCGTCCTGGAGCAGAGCGGTAAGTTGCTGAGGAAGCGACTCGGCGCCTATTTCGCCAGCAACCGTCAGGCGGATCGTCTGGCCTTCAAGGATCTTTTCCGGCACACCGCCAAACATGGCCTGATCGACCCGGACACATGCGAGCGCTGGCTGAAGTACCGCGACAATCGCAACGACACCGCACACGACTATGGCGAAGGCTTCGCTGAAACCACGCTCAAGCTGTTGCCCGACTTTATCGCCGATGCCGAGGCGCTTGCCGGGGTGATCGAAGAGGCGGACGATGACTGAAGGGCTGCATCTTTCGCTGAGGCACCGCGAGAAGATCAAGGCGTTGTTGCGCAAGCATCTGCCTGGCGTCGAAGTGTGGGCTTATGGCAGCCGCGTCAATGGCCGAAGCCATGACGGCAGCGATCTCGACTTGGTGCTGCGCGACCCAGAACTTGCCGAGATCGACGCATCGCGGCTGGCCGAGTTCACGAAAGCGCTTCGGGAATCCACCGTTCCCTTTCTGATAGAAGCGCGCGACTGGGCGCGCCTGCCGGAGAGTTTCCGCCGGGAGATCGAGCGCGAACATGTGGTAATGGTGGGGGCTGAACAGGACAGCGGGCCAGAAGAGATTGAAAAGAAGGACGCAGTCGGTGATTGGTCCAATATGCCATTCAGTGATGCGGTGCTGGTCAATCCGCCTGTGCCCCTCGAACGTGGCAAGACCTATCCGTTTGTTGAGATGGTTGCCGTAAATGCGGAATCTCGGTCTGCATATTCATCGGATAAACGCGACTTTCGCGGTGGAGGGTCCAGATTCGAAAACGGCGACACACTCATGGCGCGTATTACGCCTTGCCTTGAGAACGGGAAGGTAGCCCGCTACCGCACATGTAGCAGTCCCGGAAGCGCCGCACACGGCTCGACGGAATTCATCGTTATCCGCGGACGTCCGGGCGTCACAGATCCAGCGTTCTCCTACTATCTGACGCAGTGGGAGGAAGTGCGCAACTACGCAATTGGTCAGATGACTGGTACATCTGGGCGTCAAAGAGTCCCAACAGAGTCTCTGGACCACCTCACGGTCTCGATACCGTCCCTCCCCGAGCAATGCGCCATCGCGCACATCCTGGGCACGCTGGACGACAAGATCGAGTTGAACCGGCGCATGAACGAGACGCTGGAGGCGATGGCCCGGGCGCTGTTCAAGTCCTGGTTCGTCGATTTCGACCCCGTTCGGGCGAAGATGAAAGGCCATGATACGGGGCTGCCGCAAGAGATCGCCGACCTTTTTGCCGATCGGATGGTGGAGTCCGAGTTAGGTGAGATTCCGGAGGGGTGGAGGGTTGCCGATATCGAGAGCCTCTGCGTATCAATCACAAGCGGGGGGACGCCCGCTCGAAAGGATCCAATCTTTTGGAAGCGCGGTGCGATTCCTTGGTACAAAACAGGCGAACTCCTTGATGGCCCACTCATTGACTCCGAGGAATATATCACTGAGACAGCAATCAGCAACTCGTCAACCAAGCTGTGGCCTGCTGGGACAATTTTGTTTGCTCTGTACGCATCGCCAACAGTGGGGAGGCTGGGAGTGCTTGCAAAGCCAGGAACAGCAAACCAAGCAGTGGCTGGCCTTATCGTAAAGTCGGCGTATGGTGTGCCTTTTCTCAGACGCATGCTTATTGAGGCAAGAGGTTTCTTAAGGGCTATTGCGGTTGGAGCAGCACAGCAGAACATCAACCAGAGGATCCTCAAAACGCATCGGCTCATTGTCCCCAAAATTGCCGTCGCTGGGGCATATTCTCGATTGATGGCAACGTGCGACGAACAGCAAGTCGTAATAGCGGAAGAATCCCGCACCCTAGCCGGCCTGCGAGATGCACTGCTGCCGAAGTTAGTTTCGGGTGAGTTGCGAATGGACGAAGAAAATGCCAAGGACATATAAACCGCAAGGCCGCCGCGAGGTTAAGCCGCACTGTGCTCTCTGCAATACTCCACTTAACGAGGCTAATGGAAGTAAAGAACACGTCATTCCAAACGCCCTTGGCGGACGCAAAGCGATCCGAAAATTTATATGTAAACAGTGCAACAATACTACCGGAGCAACTTGGGATAATGAGCTTGCCGCCCAGCTACAACCCCTATGCACTATGTTGAATATCCGGAGATTTCGAGGAAGAAATCAGCCAGTTACAATCGAAACTGTCAAGAATGAGAAATTTTTGATGCGTCCTGATGGATCACTGACGATACCAAAAACAGTTTTATCGGAACAAAATCTCGGTGATGATCTAACTCAATTAAAAATTCGAGTCAGATCAATTCAAGAACTTAAAAAAATGATGCCCGGCTTAAAGAGAAAATACCCGAAACTTGACATCAACAAAGTCATAGGGCAAGCGGCCTCAGGATTGTCAGAAAAAGAGTATTCTCAAGATCCCTGGTCTGTGTCACTTCAAATCGGAGGAAATCTGGCCGGTCGGTCAATCGTCAAATCGTGTCTTGCGCTTGCGTATGAGGCTGGTCTCCACGTTAAAGACTGCGAACATGCAAAAAGCTATCTTGTGTCGAACGGAGAACCTTGTTTCGGATACTACAATGAAACGGATGTCGTTACTAACCGTCCCGCAAGAGTATTCTTCCATTGCATTTTCGTCTGCGGTGATCCGTCGTCCAGGCAGATATTAGGTTATGCGGAGTATTTTGGTTATCAAAGAATAGTAGCTTGCCTATCAAGTAACTACGATGGTGATCGATTTTCCTGCTGCTACGCAATTGATCCTGTCACGGGCCGGAAACTAAATATTGATGTTCACTTGAATTTTACGCCGGAAGATATCAGCGCAATATATGCCTATGAGAAGGTGGGCAATGACAAGACGCGGACGGCCTTATCTTCTTTGCTGAGAACCTGCAGGGAACGCTCGACGAAGGCTTCGATCGCTCATGCCGTCGAAGACGCGATGGAGTTCGCCTCATCGAATTGTGGCGTTCAGCCGGGGGAGATGCTTTCTGACGAACAAGTAGAGAACCTAATTGGCTTGGTGCAGAGTCGACTTGAACCTTTTATGCGTCATCTTTATTTCAGCCGTACATTCAGCCCCGAGGACTTGCAGAACATCGCGATCAAATCGGGATATTTGAGCCGAAGTAATGAGATCAAAGGCGGCTGATACACACGGCACATTCGATCTCTTATCGAGGGCAGTGAATGAACGGCTTGTGTGAATCCACCGTTGAAGACGCCGCCCTTGCTTGGCTGGAGAGAGTCGGCTGGCAGGTCGCGCATGGTCCCGACATCGCCCCGGATACGCCGGGCGCTGAGCGCTCCGACTATGGGCAAGTAATTCTGGTGCAACGTGTGCGTGATGCACTCGCACGGCTCAACCCCGACCTTCCCGCCGACGCGCTGGACGACGCCTTCCGTAGGCTAACTCGCCCGGAAGGTTCGACGCTGGAGGCCTGCAACCGCGCCTTTCACAGGATGCTGGTAGAAGGCGTGACGGTGGAGTACCGGACCGACGACGGAGCGATACGCGGCGCACAGGCCCGCGTGATCGATTTCGACGATCCTGCCAACAACGACTGGCTTGCGGTCAACCAGTTCACCGTGGTCGAGAACAAGCACGAGCGCCGCCCGGACGTGGTGCTGTTCGTCAACGGCCTGCCGCTAGGCGTAATCGAGCTCAAGAACCCGGCGGATGAGGACGCGACGACCTGGTCCGCTTGGCGGCAGCTCCAGACCTACAAGGCGGAAATTCCCTCGCTGTTCGCCTTCAACGCGGCGCTCGTCGTGTCGGACGGGCTGGAAGCGCGGATCGGCACGCTTACCGCTGGGCGGGAATGGTTCAAGCCCTGGCGCACGATATCGGGCGAGGCGCTGGCCGATCCGCAGATGCCGCAATTGCAGGTGATGCTCGAAGGCGTCTGCGCTCCGGAACGCTTTCCATCGCTGGTTCGCGACTTCATCGTCTTCGAGGATGACGGCGGCCGGACGTTGGTCAAGAAGATGGCGGGGTATCATCAATTCCACGCCGTTGGCACGGCCGTTGCCGAAACGTTGCGGGCAACCGAGTTGCAACGGGCCACCGGCTTAGGCAAGGAACCAGGAAGCAACAAGTCGGGCCGTAGGCCGGGCGGCGATCGGGGTGACCGGCGCATCGGCGTGGTCTGGCATACCCAGGGTTCGGGAAAGAGCCTGACCATGGCCTTCTATGCCGGGCGAATCATTCGCGAACCGGCGATGGAAAACCCCACTATCGTCGTGTTGACCGACCGAAACGATCTTGACGATCAGCTCTTCGGTATTTTCGCCCGTTGCCAGGATCTGCTACGGCAACCTCCGGTTCAGGCCGAGAACCGGGCCGACCTGCGCGCCAGGCTTGCGGTCGCATCAGGCGGCGTGGTGTTTACCACCATCCAGAAGTTCTTCCCCGAAGAGAAGGGAGACCGGCATCCCATCTTATCCGACCGGCGCAACATCGTGGTCATCGCCGACGAGGCGCACCGCAGTCAGTATGACTTCATTGACGGCTTCGCCCGCCACATGCGCGATGCGCTTCCCAACGCTTCGTTCATCGGTTTCACCGGCACGCCGATAGAGCTGGAGGATGCCAACACGCGCGCGGTGTTCGGCGATTACATCAGCATCTATGACATCCAGCGCGCGGTCGAGGATGGCGCGACCGTGCCGATCTACTACGAGAGTCGGCTTGCTCGACTGGTACTGGACGAAAGCGAGAAGCCGAAGATCGATCCCGACTTCGAGGAGGCAACCGAAGGCGAGGAGATCGAACGCAAGGAGAAACTCAAGACGAAATGGGCACAGCTTGAAGCGATCGTCGGCTCCAGGCACCGCCTTGCGCTGGTCGCCCGGGACATCGTTTCGCATTTCGAGCGGCGCATCGAGGCCATGGACGGAAAGGCGATGGTCGTCTGCATGAGCCGGCGCATCTGCATCGACCTCTACCGCGAGTTGGCTCGTTTTCGCCTGAATTGGCATCACGAGGACGACGACAAGGGACGAATCAAGGTCGTGATGACCGGTGCCGCCTCCGACCCGCCCGACTGGCAGCCCCATATCCGCAACAAGCCACGCCGCGAGGCGTTGGCAAACCGGTTCCGCGACGCCGGTGATCCGCTTCAGATCGTGCTCGTACGCGACATGTGGCTGACCGGCTTCGATGCGCCGAGCCTGCATACCATGTATGTCGACAAGCCGATGCGTGGCCACGGGCTGATGCAGGCGATCGCGCGGGTGAACCGCGTCTTCCGGGACAAGCCGGGCGGCTTGGTCGTGGATTACCTCGGGCTGGCGCATGAGCTCAAACGAGCGCTTGCGACCTACACCGAGAGCGGCGGCACGGGGAAGACCGCACTCGATCAGGCGGAAGCGGTGGCGGTGATGTCGGAGAAATACGAGATTTGTCGTGGATTGTTCCACGGCTTCGACTATTATCGGTGGATCGACGGGACACCGGCGAGACGTGTCAGCCTGCTGCCGGCGGCGCAGGAACACATTCTGTCGCAGGAGAACGGCAAGGATCGCTGCCTGCAGGCCGTGCGTGAACTCTCCCAAGCTTTCGCACTTGCTGTACCGCACGAGGAGGCGCTTCGCATCCGCGACGATGTGGCGTTCTTTCAGGCCGTCCGGTCCGTGCTGGCGAAGAGAGCTGAGGGGGAGATACGTCCTGAGGAAGAACTAGACTATGCCGTTCGCCAGATCGTCTCAAGGGCGGTTGCACCGGAAGGGGTTATCGACATCTTCGCCGATGCTGGCCTGGAGAAGCCCGATATTTCGATCCTGTCTGAGGAGTTCCTGGCCGAGGTGCGGGGCATGAAACAGCGCAACCTTGCGGTCGAGTTGTTGCAGAAGCTGTTGAAGGGAGAATTAGCCGTTCGTGGGCGAAAGAACGTCGTTCAGGCGCGATCCTTCGCCGAGATGCTGGAGCAGACCATCCACCGTTACCAGAACCGCGCCGTTGAGGCCGCGCAAGTCATCGAGGAATTAATCCAACTCGCCCGCGATATGCGCGAAGCGAACGCGCGCGGCGAGAAGCTCGGGCTGTCGGACGATGAGCTCGCCTTCTACGACGCGCTTGAGACCAACGACAGCGCCGTGCAGGTACTCGGAGACGAGACCCTGCGCGAGATTGCTCGCGAATTGGTCGAGACTGTGCGGAACAACGTCACGATCGACTGGACAGTGCGCGAGAACGTTCGTGCCAACCTCCGCCGGTTGGTCAAGCGCATTCTGCGCAAGTACGGATACCCGCCCGACAAACAGGAAAAGGCGACGCAGACGGTGCTTGAACAAGCGGCGGTGCTCTCTCTCGGCTGGGCGACTTGAGCTCGGGCACTGGACCCAGTCGACGCGGATTGGAACGTCCGGACGTTTATTGGACTCGACCAAATCGCCGACGCGACTCCCGCCATTGGAAAAGGCTGACCGCATGGGATGGAGCAATGGGTTGAATATCTCCCGTCATTCACCGATCTGACTGTATTCGAAATTGTATATGTGTGAAGTTGTTCAATTTTCAAGTCATTTTATATCAATACTAGCCATTCGATATACGGAGCTATGACTTTGTTAGCGCGAGAACCCACGACGGAAGAGTGCTGCGGTTGCTGACGCTGCTGGACGAGTATACACGGGAATGCCTGGCGATCCGAGTGGAACGGAGGCTGGGTAGTCCGGAAGTGATCGAAACGTTGTCGGACGTAATGCTGTGGCGAGGGATCTCGGAACATTTTCGGTCCAACAACGGCCCGGGAGTTGCGGCAGTGGCTGGGGAAGCTCGGGACGGGAACGTTATACATCGAACCAGGCAGTCCGTGGGAGAACGGATACTGCGAGAGTTTCAATGAGAAGCTGAGAGACCAATGCCTGAACGGAGAGATCTTCTACCCGTTGTAGGAGACCCAGATTGTGATTGAGCAATGGCGCGAGGAACACAACACCCGGAGGCCACACTCGGCGTTGGATTACAGGCCCCCGGCGCCGTGGGGCCTGTAATCCTGTTCTAAACCTAGTTTCACAACTCCAAGTGGTAATGTAATATGCCTCACATCTACTGGTGCAAAAACTTCGGTCTGGTCAGGTCGAGGGAAGTGAATGAAGCTTGCTGGCATTTGCGTGATGGGTGCCCTGAGCTCATCGCAACATAGACGGACGATGTACTTCCTGTTGGGCATGCCGATCCTCCTCCCACAGCGAACGGATCGGGGAGATAACAAACATTCGGCACGCTCGTTTTAAATGTCAATAGGTACTAGCGGAGATCTAAAACCCGAGACAACCACGAATCGCACCCCCCCACGGGTGCGATTTTTGTGTTCAGTCGAAGGCAGTTACGACCGGTGAAGGTCCCGGGCCAAAATCCTGCCTCGAGGTCCAGACTGCAAATTCCCCCCAGTTGGAGAAATTCGAATCCCAAAAACGGCTCCTAAGGCCCGATCGCCCGAAGGCGCATCCAACCCCACCCTCCCGGAGTCGGAGATGATTACACCGTGCCCATTCCTGTCGGTGTGTGCGCCTTCCAGAGCGAAGGCCGAGGGGGTCCCGGCGCCGTTGACCAGGCGGACGGCTTCGGCCAGGCTGTTCCACTTTCTCATGTGTTCCATTTTCTCGGCCTTCGCCCTCCATTCCAGGCTGTACCGGTCCTTCATATGGTTTTCGCCTCGACGGTGCGGGCGTAATTACGATATATCCTTTCAATACGGCATGTTACGTCTGACGAACAGAGAATGGTTCCGGGGAAAGGATCATATGGGGAGCCATATTCCCATCCGCCAACTTCGGCGGTCGTCCGTTAACGCCAGACCCCGTGGGGCAACCCCTTCGGGGTCTTGTCGTTTCTGCCGTATTCACAAACGCTTGTGCCATCTTCCCCCCTCTCTGCAAATTCTCTGTTTCGAAGCGCTCCACCCGGGATTGCAAGCGCAACCGTGGGGGCTGCATCCGTTGAGCAGAGATATCTCCTCCGGATTCTCTGATTCTCTGTTTTTTCAGTCGGCCTTGTTTAACAGCCCGGTTGCATCCGGACGGCCGGTTTCGACGTTTCGGAACCTGCGAGTATCCCCTTGGAGCCTGACCTCGACCCCCTTCCTGACTCGCTCGACGTGACTCTCCCTTGCCTCGCTCATGGCGCAGGGCTTCCCGCGTTTCCGAAACGGCCGCCGTCTCGCCCCTGATTCCGGGAGCACCCAATAACGAGTAGCCGTCCGAAGAATCTGGGACGTTTGGGCAGAAACGACTTGACATGCCGGCCACACAAGTCGTTCATATTGAAAATGTTAACGGCTTGATATCCCCAAGGGAAGGGAGGATTCCGTATGGAAGCCGGCACGGTTCAACAGATTCAGGGGCTCTCCCGGATGACGGTGGGTGAACTGCGGGAGAAGTACATCAAGGTCTTCGGGGAGGAGACCCGCTCGTACCACAAGGCGTTCCTGCGCAAGCGTATCGCCTGGCGTCTGCAGGCCCTGGCCGAGGGCAGCCTCTCGGAGCGGGCCCGGCGGCGCGCCGGGGAACTGGCCAACGATGCGGACCTGAGACTGCGCGCCCCGCGGGATCAGAGCATGCCGGGCTCGGCGGCGGAGCAGGCGCGGACGACGGCCGGTCGCCTCCCGACCTCGCGGGACCGGCGGCTGCCCCTGCCGGGGACGCTTCTGGTGCGCACCTTCCAGGGCCGCGACCTGGTGGTGCAGGTGCTCGATGACGGCTTCGCGTTCGAGGGACGCCGCTACCGGTCTCTCTCCGCCATCGCCCGGCAGGTCACCGGCAGCCAATGGAACGGCTTTGCCTTCTTCGGGCTTACCCGGGGAAAGAGGCGGAACCACAGCCGTGGATCCGGAAGGGGCAACGCATGAGCGGAACCATCCCGGCATCGTCCTCCAATGGAATCGGAACCCTCCGCTGCGCCATCTACACGCGCAAGTCCACCGGTGAGGGACTCGAGCAGGCCTTCAACAGCCTGGACGCCCAACGGGAATCGGCCGAGGCCTGCATCGCCAGCCGGCGGCAGGAGGGCTGGGTCTGCCTTCCCGGACGCTACGACGACGGCGGCTTCACCGGCGGGAACATGGAGCGGCCCGCACTCGAACGGCTCCTGACCGGCGTCGAGGCCGGCGCGATCGACTGCGTGGTGGTCTACAAGGTGGACCGGCTGAGCCGGTCGCTGCTGGACTTCGCCCGCATCATGGAGCGGTTCGACCGGCACGGGGTGAGCTTCGTCTCAGTCACGCAGCAGTTCAACACGACTAGTTCGATGGGGCGGCTCACCTTGAACATCCTGCTGTCGTTCGCCCAGTTCGAGCGGGAGATCATCTCCGAGCGCACCCGGGACAAGATGTCGGCGGCGCGGCGCAAGGGAAAGTGGGTCGGGGGTCTGCCGGTGCTGGGGTATGACGTGGCCCCTGGGGGCGGGCGGCTGATCGTCAACGCGGAGGAAGCGGCGCGGGTCCGGGCGATCCATCACCTCTACCTGGACCATAAGGCCTTGATCCCGGTCGTCCGGGAGATCGACCGCCGCGGGTGGCTCACGAAACGCTGGATCACCCGGAAAGGCATCGAGCGAGGCGGCAAGCCCTTCACGAAGAACAGCCTGCACCGGCTGCTGACCAACGTCATCTATGCGGGGAAGGTCCGGTACAAGTGCGCCCTCTATGAGGGGGAACACGACGCCCTGGTTGACGCCGGCCTGTGGCAGCGGATCCAGGACGCGCTCCGCACGAACGCCCGCACCGGAGGCAGGGAGGTGCGCAACAAATACGAAGCGTTGCTCAAGGGGTTGCTGTCCTGCACACCGTGCGGGACGGGCATGGCGCACGTCTGTACCGGCAGGAACGGAAAACGCTACCGTTATTACGTCTGCCGGAATGCCCGGCAGCGGGGCCGGTCGTCGTGTCCGGGCAGGTCCCTCAACGCCCACCAGATCGAAACCGCGGTGGTGGAGCACGTCCGCGGCATCGGGATGAACCAACAGGCCGTGGCGGCCACGGTGGCCAAAGCGCGGGAACAGCGGCTGACCGCTCTCCGGGAAGAGGCTCCCGCTCTCGAGCGGGAAGCCGTGGATGAAAGCGACCTGGCCCGGGCCCTGGCGGTCTTCGACCCGGTCTGGACGGCGCTGGCCCCGCGGGAGCAGGCCCGGAGACTCCGGCTGCTCATCGAGCGGGTCGGCTACGACGGACGGGACGGCACGGTGACCGTCACCTTTCGCCCACCCGGCATCGAGACGCTGTGCCGGAAGGCGGGTCTCGACGGACAGGAGGTCATGCGATGAGCGGTCGCGCATCCGATGCGACCCGGGCCGGACCCGGACCCCTGGAAGTATCCTTCACGTTCCAGCCCGGAAACGGCCGGAACAACGGTTGCCGCCACACGGATCAGGACCGGAATGTCGAGCCGGGGAATATACCTCGCATATCGAGACTGACGGCCCTGGCGATACGGTTCGAGGGGCTGGTCCGGCGGGGCGACGTGTGGGACTATGCGGACCTGGCGCGCCTCGGCTGCGTGACCCGGGCGAGGATCACGCAGATCATGAACCTGCTCCACCTGGCGCCCGACATTCAGGAAGCGCTCCTGTTCCTGCCGCGCACCCTCCGGGGCCGCGATCCGGTTTGCGAGAAGGACGTCCGTCCCATCGCCGCCGTCCCCCACTGGCCCCGCCAGCGCAAAATGTGGGCCACGCTCGCCGAAGAACGCTTGCCCTGCAGTATTCTGACGGCAATCACCACAAAGGAATAGCCGGGCCTGCGCAAGTGCGTCTCCAAGGATCCGGATGCTCTCCCGGCTCTGGCGACTCAGGAAATACGTGCCACGACACACATTATCGCACGCAGCTTCGTCGAGGAGCGACGCTGAACCGGTTGCGTGAAACTCACAGGACCTCCGGTTCCTCCATCCATTTTGCAGGACGCTCAGGACTTGACCTTTCCCCTGATTTGTCATATGCTCTTCATACCCTTGGCCAGAGGCATCGATGTTTCGGAACGTCCTTCGGTACGTATTCAGCGGAAGCGGCCGTGCGCCCGGAGCCCAAGATCATCGACCTCGGAGCCGGACATTCCAGCGCCGGCGAAACGCTCTGCGGGCGGATCATCGGCGCGTTGAAGGCGGAGGCCCTGCTCAACGAGAACGTGGGCACCGGTTACATTGACCGCCATTGGCCGCTCACGAGTCTGGACCCTGCCCTCGTTCGCTGCGTTGTACGAAAGAGGGCGTGCTGGATCTTTTCATCGGTCCAGCGTTTGCCCTCCGGACCCTGATCGGTCTTCAAAAGGATCCGCGCGTGCCTCTGCTTCAGAGCTGCTGTCTTGCCTTTGCTGATCCCACGCAGATATGACCGCTCCTCAGCCGTCAGCGTCACGATGTATCTCTTCTTTCGCTCTCCTTGTTCCTTTTGAGGGGAGCTACGGAGAGTATACGTCTTTTGGCTCCACAACGGAAGATCAACATTGCATGCATCAACACCCCGGCTTGTTGTAATAGACTGCGAGACCACCGGCCTGGGCCAACATGATCGTATTGTAGAGATCACCGCGCTCACACTCAACCCGCAGACATGGGAACCGGTAGACGAGTACGATACGCTGATTAACCCTGAACGCGACGTCGGCCCCGTGGGTCTGCACGGCATCACAGCATCGATGGTCGAGGCAGCGCCCACCTTCTCCGAGGTTGCCGTTGCACTGGCCCGCCGACTCCATGGTTCGATCCTGATAGCGCACAATCTTTCCTTCGACACCCGAATGCTGGCTTACGAGTTCGACCGGCTCGGAGTGCCTTTCAACGCCGGCTCAGGTCTGTGCACCTTCAGAGCCACCGGCGAGAAACTCATTGCCGCGTGCCACAAGTTCGGGATCGCGCTGAACGTCCAGCACCGAGCGCTCGCCGACGCACGCGCCACCGCTGACCTTGCACGAGAGGTCCTGGCCGACGACGAAGCTGACTCCGAAGCGGCGACGGTCTGTTGCGTCTCCGAGGCCGTCAATCCAAGGACCTTGCGACGGGAGAGCACGGATGCCGGGATCAGCGAGCTAGCACGCATCGTGTCGCTCGCTTATTACCCAAGATCGGATGAGGTATTACTCCAGTACTTTGACGCCCTGGACTGGGTGCTTGACGACAACCATATCAACGATCAGGAACGCGCAGCCATTGAAAAGTTGGCCGTGACTCTCGGCCTTTCCAACGAGGTTCGCCAGGAGACGCACCTCACCTATCTGGCGTCGATCATCGCTGCCGCCAAACGCGATGGCGTCGTCACCGAAGCCGAGCAACACCTCATCAGTCAGATCGCGGACGCGCTGGGATCACTGGAGTGATCATCCCCGAGGCAACAGACCTTCCGAACACGACCAGTCTCCGAGGTGGGATGCGTGTCTGCTTCACCGGCGAGGCCGTCGTCGAAGAAACCCAAGTCCACAGGTCGAAATTGGAGGAATACACGGCGCTCGTTGGAATGCAGCCCGTCAAGTCGGTCACAAAGAAAGGCTGCGATTTGCTGGTAGCATTTGACACTTTTAGTCATTCAGGTAAAGACACGTAAGGCGCACAGCTACGGCATTCCAGTGATGGGGTGGTGGACTTTCTCAGTGAGATCGGGCCCGAATACGCTCCCTCGCTTCTTCACGGAGAAAATCTTCCTTATATTCGTTCACGCCGTTCTCATTCGCGTAGTAGCCAGATGGCAGAACATCAACATCACGTCCACTGAACTCCCCAGGCTGAAATGGTAGCCGTTGCGTGAAACTCACAGGATCTCCGGTTCACTCCATCCATTTTGCAGAACGATCAGGATTGACCATCGCCCTCTTGCGATGTCGCGAGCGGGCCCCAACGGCTCCTGACGACCGTTCCGTTCTACGCGGCATCCACGAACTTTCTTCCGCACTATAGTCCAAAAGTTGGCCATTCCCGTAGCGATGAGGTAACTACCCCTCATGGTACGCCAAGCCTGGGGCAAGACCGACATGGAGGGCAACGGCGTTCACCCTCTCGCCCATCATTCCATGGACGTAGCGGCGGTGTTTACACGAATGTCGAAACTGCCGATCATCCGCGACCGGCTGGAAACAGCGGCGGAATCCGCACTGACGGATTTGGGTTGCCAGCGGCTGGCGGCCCTGGTGTTTCTGCATGATATCGGAAAACTGCATCCGGGGTTTCAGGCGAAGGGCTGGCCGTCCGGATCATGGCACGGGCCGGTGCGCGGCCACGGAAAGGAAGGCTGGGCGTTCCTCATACTCGCCTCGAAATGGCCGGATCACCCATTCCACGAGACGATGCAGTGGATCATGGGATGGGGCAAGGCGGTCGACCCGCTCTTCGCGGCGATGATCGCGCATCATGGACGGCCCGTGGAGCGACCGTCGGCTCCGACATTCAATGATTGGCCGGTCCTGCCACATTATGATTGGCGGGTGGAAGCGTGCGTCATGGATGATGCCCTGCATCGCTGGTTCGGCGGAGCTTTCGAATCCGGAGGCTCGCCATTGTCCGACAGGCCGCAATTCCATCACGCGGTTGCCGGGCTGGTAGCGCTGGCGGACTGGATCGGTTCGGATACAAGGTTTTTCCCTTTCACGGAACCTCCTGACTCCAGCTACGACTCTACGGCGTACAATGCCACAGCGCTGGCGTTGGCGACGATCGGTTTGGATCCAGGCAAACTCGCCGCCCGTCCTGCGCCGGAATTTTCGGAGTTGACCGGTTTTTCCAAGCCTAAACCGGCGCAGGACACGGTGGGACGGGTGGGACAGGAGGCGCGACTCCTGATTCTCGAAGCCGAAACCGGGTCGGGCAAGACCGAAGCCGCGCTGTGGCGCTTCACCCAACTATTGGCTGCAGGAGCGGTTTCGGGCCTCTACTTCGCCGTGCCGACGCGCGCTGCGGCTAGGCAGCTTCATGGCCGCGTCAATAACGCGTTGCGTCGGGTGTTCAGTGAGAACGCACCGGAGGCCGTGCTGGCTATCCCAGGCATGCTGAAGGCGGGAGAATTCGAAGGCCAACGTCTGCCTCATTGGCAGGTAAGATGGGACGACGACACAAAATCGGCCCCGCAACGATGGGCCGCCGAGCACGCAACGCGGTTTCTGTCGGCGTCCGTAGCAGTCGGCACGGTGGATCAGGCGATGCTCGCCGGCCTTCAGGTGAAGCATGCCCATCTGCGGGGCAGCGCTCTGAGCCGCAGCCTCTTGGTGATCGACGAGGTTCATGCTTCCGACGCCTACATGACCGAGATTCTGAAACGACTTCTGGATGGGCATCTCGCCACCGGGGGATACGCGATGTTGATGTCCGCGACGCTGGGCGCTCGGGCGCGGGTGCGCTGGACCGGCGAAACGTTGCCGAAGTTCGGAGTCGCAAGGGAGGTACCCTATCCGGCGGTCTGGGTTAAGGGAAAGAACGAACCGCGCACCGCGACGGACGCGGTACACCCTGAGACTAAAGCTGTGTATCTCGAGACCGTGCCGACGATGGACCCGGCGTGGAGCGGTTCCCCCGCACACGCGGGGATAGACCCCCCTCTGGAGAGTCGTTGAGCGTGTCGTCCACGGTTCCCCCGCACACGCGGGGATAGACCCAGTTGCGGCTTGTCGTGGAGTTCACGGACGAGGGTTCCCCCGCACACGCGGGGATAGACCCTATAAGGAGGATTAATGGGAACGATCGTGGCAGGTTCCCCCGCACACGCGGGGATAGACCCTCACGGCCAGGTCGATCTCAGCCACCTTTGCGGGTTCCCCCGCACACGCGGGGATAGACCCCTCAGAAACCCACGCAGGGTTTTGGTTGTATGGGTTCCCCCGCACAGGCGGGGATAGACCGTAAAAGGTTTCCAGGTGTTCCCGCACCACCAGGGTTCCCCCGCACACGCGGGGATAGACCCGACCTGGAATGGCTCACCCACGGAGCGGATCGGGTTCCCCCGCACACGCGGGGATAGACCGTTTTCATATTGATTGCCTGATTCCGCCATTGGGG
This sequence comes from Candidatus Latescibacterota bacterium, assembly GCA_965217865.1. Classification (GTDB taxonomy): domain Bacteria; phylum Latescibacterota; class UBA2968; order SICM01; family SICM01; genus CBDCJO01. The sequence goes on from CBDCJO010000002.1 coordinate 140,693, forward strand.
TTCCCCCGCACACGCGGGGATAGACCCCTCACGAGCCATGCTTCAAGCTCTCGCTGCCAGGTTCCCCCGCACACGCGGGGATAGACCCTGGACGGAGGCTTTGTCTTCCAACCCGGCGTCGGTTCCCCCGCACACGCGGGGATAGACCCGATCCTCCCCGCTCAGAAAATCCCTCCCGGATGGTTCCCCCGCACACGCGGGGATAGACCCGACGATCGCGCGGACTGGCGGGAGGCTTACGCGGTTCCCCCGCACACGCGGGGATAGACCCGGTATAGCTGTCATCGGTAGTCAAGGTCTCGCGGTTCCCCCGCACACGCGGGGATAGACCCGGTAGCCACAGACGTCCAGGCACGCACTCAATTGGGAAACTGAGGAAAAGGTTGCCAAGAAACGGGGAGTGGACAAACGAGGACCCAAGAGCGACGAAGCCTACGTCCGCGAGGTCCTGGGCGACATGGCGAATGCCCGGAATGTCCTGATCATCAACGATGAAGCACATCATGCGTGGCGCGTTCCTGCTGGATCCAAGGTCAAAGGCATCGCCAAGGATGAGATAGAGGAAGCTACCAAGTGGGTCGGCGGCCTGGATCGAATCCATAAGGCGCGGAGCATTCTCGCTTGCTACGACTTCTCCGCCACGCCCTTCGCGCCGTCAGGCAAACGGAGTTCCGAGGAGGCGTTGTTCGGCTGGATCGTGAGTGATTTCGGCCTGAACGACGCCATCGAGTCCGGTTTGGTCAAGACCCCGCGCGTCGTGATTCGCGACGACGCGGTGCCCAACGCCAAAACCTACAAATCCCGCCTCTACCACATCTACAACGATGTCGAGGTCAAGGACGACCTGAACCGGCGGGCCAAACCCGAGGAACCCCTGCCGGACTTGGTCATGAACGGCTATTACCTTCTCGGCTACGATTGGCGCGAAACCGCCGAGGATTGGGCGGCACGACCGGACAGCACCCCGCCGGTAATGATCACCGTCGCCAACCGCACCGAGACGGCGGCCCGGATCAAGTATGCGTTCGACCATAGAAAGGTGCGTATCAGTGAACTATGCGACCCTAAGCGGACCCTCCACATTGATTCGAGGGTTCTGGGCGAGGCCGAGGCCGCCGAGGAACCGATCGCGGAGGTCGGTGCTGGCGAGAGCGAGGAAAACGAGGGCAGCAGCCACACACGCAAACTGACCAGGAAACAGCAGGCCGAGTCGCTGCGCCGGCAAGTGGATACCGTGGGCCGGCCCGGCAGGGAGGGCGAGCAGATCCAGAACGTGATCTCCGTCGGAATGCTGTCCGAGGGTTGGGACGCGAAAACCGTGACACACATCATGGGTCTGCGCGCATTCAGCAGCCAGCTTCTTTGCGAGCAGGTCGTCGGACGCGGCCTGCGTCGCACGACTTATGATGTGAACGCGGACGGTCTATTCGAAGCTGAGCACGTCAACATATTCGGGGTACCCTTCACCTTCCTGCCACACGAGGGCGGGGAAGATGGTCCGCCGCCACCACCAAAGCCGAAGACCGCCATCGAGCCGGTCTCGGACAAGGTGGCTTTTGAAATTTCCTGGCCGAATGTGCTCCGTGTAGAGCATACCTACCGCCCGCGCTTGTCACTGGAATGGGAAAAAGTGAAGCCCCTTGAGCTGGATGCCTCTCAGACGGCCAAAGTCGCCGAGCTTGCCCCAATCGTCGAAGGCAAGCCCGATATGACGAAGATCAATGCCATCGACTTGCAGAAGCTGGCACAGAAGTTCCGTACGCAGCGAATCATCTTCGAGACCTCTCGGGATGTTTACGATCAGATGCGACAGAATTGGTCGGGCAAGAAAGCCTCCTTGTTGGCCCAGTTAGTACGGCTGGTCGAGCAATTCATATGTTCGGACAGGATCCGCATCACTCCCGCGCTATTCCTCCACGACGATCTCACGCGCCGGCTTATCATCACACTCAACATGAACAAGGTCGTCCAACATATCTCGGAGGCAATCCGCTTCGAGAACACCCAGAGCCTGGATCTCGTGTTCGATCAGGATCGACCCATTCGTTCAACCAACGACATGGGGACGTGGTTCACCGGCAAGCCTTGCGAGCGCACGGCGCGCAGCCATATCAATTTCTGTGTCTATGACAGCACTTGGGAAGCATCGGAAGCCTTTGTGCTGGATCACAGCCCCGAGGTGGCCGCTTGGGTGAAAAACGATCATCTGGGCTTCGAAGTGTTCTATGTCTATCGCGGCGTGGTACGGAAGTACCGTCCGGATTTCCTTATCCGGCTAAAGTCCGGTGACATGCTGGTATTGGAAACCAAGGGGGAGGACGACGAACAGAACCAAACCAAACGCCGGTTCCTCGACGAATGGGTCACCGCCGTCAACGCGCATGGGGGCTTCGGCCGTTGGGTGTGGGATGTATCTCGAGCCCCCAGTGAGGTTCATGGCATTCTTGCGCACCATGCGGGCGCCAGCCCCGCTTGAAAGTGTACCTCTGGGAAGGCAACGTTCATGACTGCTCGATTGAGGATAGCGTCCAAGCGTGGTGCCCCGCGCCCGTCCTATTCAAGGCGGGGGAACTCAGCTGGATTCCAGGCACTCGCGAATGGTGCATGCCGGATGACACGTCGGTGGCTCAGCATCGTGAGGGGATTGGTCACAGCGCCTTGCTCGCCCGCGAGGATTGGCTGAAGCGGACTCTTCGAAAGACCGGTCACTCGATCGTGTTTAGATGGTTCGGCAAATCCGCCCTTAACATCCTGTTTTTGCTAGGAAATCAGATTACGCGAATTTTCGCAGGTTGGTACTAGGTCACCAAGGAACCTCTCAGTGGAAATTTGCAGATTCTAAGTAGCGATGATGAATGGCCTTACAAATGAAAGCCTCTAACAATCGCATGCACTAAAACTGGTAAGGGCCTGTATCCCCAAAAACTGTCCAAAATATTGAAAGAGCACAAACCGATGAAAAAATCAGTTGTTCGTTTCCCCTCCCCAAGTGTGTTGCGCACATGCCTGTTCGCGTTGGCCTGTCTCACCTTCTCGTCTGTCGGATATGCTTCTCCTCAACCATCGGAAGCCGACAACGTGCATTTTTGCCTGCCTATCGATTTTGAAGAAATGAGAGAGAGCGATAGCTCCTATGCCGCTCGCAAGCAGGCGTTTGACTTGAATGTTGGCGAACCCCGCACCGTGCGGCTGATCTACTTCCTGCCCAATGACCGTCCGTTTCGCGCAGAAGTGGTTGATTCGATGAAAGTTGCGATTCGCCGGATTCAGACCTTCTACGGCGATCAGATGCAAGTGCACGGATACGGGAACAAAACCTTCCGCTTTGAAACCGATGTGCAGGGCGAGCCGATGGTTCATCGCGTGGACGGTCAACACCCCGATAGTCACTATTTTGATAACACATTTCAAGCTATGAATGACGAGATTGAACAGGTGTTTGATCTCTATGCGAACGTTTACCTCCTTGTCATTGACAATAGTATATATGCAATTGTTACTCGTTCTCGGGGTGCGGGAGGAAGAGGAGGCCGGCAGGGAAAAAATGCTGGCTATGCGTTGGTTCATGGGGGATTTAGCTTCAGAACAGCGGCACATGAACTTGGACACGCCTTCGGATTGCGGCACGATTTCAACGATGATGCGTACATCATGTCGTATGGCGGCGGCCAACGACGCTCTCTATCTGCGTGCAATGCCGAATTTTTGGCTGTGCATCCCTACTTCGATCCCAGTGTTGAAGCACAAGAAGCACCGCCGCCGACAATCGAACTCATTTCACAGACTGCCTATCCGGCAGGCTCAAGAAGCGTCTCCGTTCAACTCGAAGTCAGCGACCCAGAGGGACTTCACCAAGTGCTCCTGCTCGTTGTCGGTGAAGTGAAGGCGTGTCGTGGATTGGCGGGCGTACCAGGCCAGCAAGAGACGGGGCAGGTTGCCGTAGGGGAGCTTATTATTGACCCCGGCGGTCACCACCCCCAACGTGTACGGGCCATTGCGCCAGACGTACTGGTTCCGGCGGCCGGGGTTGGTGCGGGGCAGTGAGCACAACGCCATCATCCGCGCCATGAAACCGAGGTCCGGGTCCGCTTCTCGGGCCGTCACCAACTGGTCGACTTGGCGGGCGAGGGTCCAGTGGTGGAACTTCTGTGGACTGGGCACGGGCCAGTCGTTCCACTCGAAGGCGCGCCGCATCTTCTCGTACTCTCGCCGCCGTCGCTCCTTCTCGCTCATGGCTTCAGTTTCCCACTGTGGCGGCGGCAGATCCGCCTCACTGATCTGATCCTCTCATCAGATTAAGGCGGTGTCTCTGCCGAGTATTCACAGGAGATCGAATATAGGTCGTGTCGGCTCCGCCAATCAGCGCCACTAACAATCGGCAGACAAGCGCCTTTATCTCAAGCGTAAGATACCGATTGGTGGGGGTGCCTCCGAGCCCTGCAAAACCAAGCGGTTCGCTCACGAACAGAGCCTCGTGCAATGTGTCGTTCCGAATCGCAGCAACGGAATCAACCCAAGGGGGCGTTTTAATGCTGAACTGACAGCACATCCACTTGATCCGACGAGCATGGCTGGGATAATTCGATGGTTGGCGTAACTCTTGGGCCAACTTGTAGCAGGCGTCAATCGCCATATAGAAGTACACGAACCTCTCGAAACCTAGATTCTGCGGGTTCTGGCCGAGGAACAGTGCGTGTACTGCTGCCGCGAAACGTTTCGCCTGCCGGCGCTTAGCGCAGTTCGTGGTCCAGAAGACCTCGGCCAACTTAACTGCATGGGTGAGGCTTGACCCATGCAAGATGAAGTCGACAAGCATGCCGGGTTTGAGCGGAGTAGCGTCAAGAAAACCCGCCTCAGTCGCGGTCAGCCGCATGCCGACGAAGAACGACAGCGCCCAGAGATGGAAATCGAGGTGATCCCCGCTCGTGGCCTCCGCGTGTTCGATCAAATGCGTCTTTGGCAACCCGAACACGCGGGAGGCGTACGGGAGTTCCCGGATTTTTCCGCTCACAAACTCACGATGCTGTTGAGGTGGCGCGTAGACCCAGTTGTTTTCAATGCCATCGTCGGTGAGCATGTCGCTAGCGGTCCGCTCGATATTCGGGAGCGAACTGACTGTGACTGGTCCCGCTTTGATCTCTAGCGGCTGCGGGTAGAACCCGAACTCCTTACGCATACTCTTTAGTCTCCCATGCTGGGCAGGCACCCACAGAGCGTGTCACTTTTCGTTTGTTCCTTGGGGACTTCAATCGGGCTTCACCGGCAGGTGATTCTGCTTCTTCGACGACGCAGATCTTACCCGCTGCGCTCTCTTGAAAGTCACGTCGGCAGCCTGGGGGTAGTCCACGCCTTTCCCACCCAAGAGTTCCTCAATCGTGAGCAGCTGAATACAAGGGTGATTCCCCCAGGGAGACTTGTAGAAGCCCGCTGAGGCCGCTTCTCGACGCATCGGTGCGGTCGGAGGGTTTGTGGCTGTGGATACTTGAGCTTTTTTATGCCCTTCCCTCGATCCGGCCAGTTGAATCCTTTGTTAACAGCGAGATCACTTGGTTGGTCTACCCCTTCACCCGGAAAGAGGATCAGGCTCCTTATATGATGTAACCCGAAGATTCTTTTCAGCGAGTGGAGTGATGTCGAGGACGCCCTTCGAGAAGGCGAACCCCCCAAACCCGACGAAATCCTAACAGACGTTCAAACCCAAGAAAAACAAGACCGGGCTATTAACATACTTCTTTAATGCTCGATTTTTGGCTTTCTTTATGCGGTTCGCAGCTTTCTCTTAATAAAAAAGGGACTGTAGTGGGTCAATCGCCTGGCGATAGGAACTGCTGCCCCTCGGCGCTGGTGCTGTGTCCCGGTGGCTCGGATCCGTAGAGGGGCTTCCAGAAATAACCCAACGGTTCCAGCGCGTCCAGATTGCGAATTCTCTGCTCTTGATGTTATTGGTCGATACGATACGGGCGAAACCGTCATTCTTTCCGGCTATAGAACGCCGCTCCATGACCTACGCCGGGATCGGTGAGGTGCGGCTATGCGTCTCAAAGGCCCTAAGAATTCCGGCCTCGGCTTGACAACTTCGACGGCCCCAGTGCCCACACCCAGTCCGAGATCCTTCAGAAGAATGCAAAGATCGATACCGTCGACCAGATCAATCGCTGGCGTCCCGTCCCTCACGGCCTCGCGCTCCGCATCCTTGGTGAACCCTCCTGTGGTGATGAACAGCCCCTTATCTGCGACGCCCGCCAGCGTATGTTGATTCCCTCGCTGCTCCATGCTTCCTCCAAAATCACCGGTCTATTCTCCGGTTCGCTTTTGAGCTTCCTCCAGCATGCCAGGCAGTGTGAACAAGTAGAGGAAAACAAGCCTGGTAAATTTGGATAATTCCGCCGCATCATTTTTAGAAATTGGCTCTTCCTCATGTGCGGCGTCATTGCCGCCAAGCCGTATCTGATGCGCCCATTCGGCCAAAGCGGGCGTCAAATCCTGTTTCTTGGCAGCCTCCTCTATACGATTGTACAATGTGCCTTTCATCTCGGGAAACTTGCTTTTCAAGCCAGTATCCAGCGCCTTACGGAACATACTGGCGGCGGCGTCCCAGTTTTTAGGCAGGTTATCAATAGCTTGCTCGAAGAAGCGCGCGACATTTTCAGGAGTATAGTCCGGCGCACCACCCGTAAACAGTAATCTGAAATAGTTCAGCCTAGAGGGAATTGACGAGGCGATTACGCGCGTAGTGGTGCCTGGGAAAGAGGCCATGCGGTCAAGGGAACTGAAGATTGACCATGTCGGTACCCGCCGATCCGAAGATTTACCACATCGTCCATGTAGACCGTTTACCATCGCATTACGGACAACGGTCTACTATGTGACGCGGTGATTGCGAAACGTCCACCAGATGGCACTGTGATTGGCATGAGCAGCATCAAGAAGCGGCGATTGAAGTTGCCCCTGACGAGCCACCCCAATCTCTTTGTCGGTGAATGCGTGCCGTTTTACTTCTGTCCCCGCTCGGTCATGCTCTGCATGATCTACCGGGCGAACCACACGGAGTTGCCCTATCCGGTGGGCAAGACCTTATTGTTCATCTGGAAGCGGATTTGCGGGGCCGTGCAGCGTGAACTCCGCTCCAAAAACTCCCCCAATGGATCATTCTTCCATGTCGTTGCCGCGAGTTCCAGGTTGGGGTAGTTTGCGAGGGAAACATGCAGTTGAGCGAAAGCCTTACCATACGAACGTATAAGATCCTCCGGCTTCCCAGGCTTTGGATCGTCATCAGAGATAAGACACGGTGAAAGGGTGAATCGCGTTCCTTCAATATCCACAGTCTGCTGACCATCTCTGGCTCGAAGAGGAACAGCAACCGGAACTCCCTGTGAGGCGAGATGACGTAGCAGGTCGAACTGAAGGTCGAGCCTTTCGTGCGCTCCCTCGCCGACGAGTTTGAGAATAAGATCATCGCCGTTGGCACGTCTGACTCTGAACACCTTTTCCGGGCTCAGTTCCTCCAGAGAATGGGCCTGCGATATGCCCCATGCCTGGAGAGCCGCTAATGCTTTTTCACGAATAATCATCATCAGAGAGGGGCATAGCCGCTAACGTTCCCGGCACCCACGAACCTGCCAAAGGCAGGCTTGCGACCAAAGTAGTCCATCCAGACGTACCGCCAGTCATGAAAACCTCCGCGGGATTTCCGGTCTTCGAGGTCCCGGACGAGGACATCCTTGCCTACTGCACCGCCAATCATCTGGCTGATGTAGCCACACAGGCGGGGCTGTCCGATTGGGTGGGGTCAGACTCCCGACCGGCGCCCGAATGCGCCACAACGGGCGCCTGGGGCGCCGTGTACGGGGAGCTGCTCACCTTCGACGACCCTGAACTCCCGCCTGCCCGCCATCGACCGCCTGGGTTCCGCCCGGGCGCTTCCAGCCTCTATCGGCGGGTGCTTGTCCTGGTCGCGGTGAATGGAGCCCACGAGCTCGCCTGGGTCTACACGGTCGAAACAACTGGCATCAAGCGGCGCAGGATCGTGTCGGGATGCTGGCCAGAGTAGCGGCAGGCCCAGAATTCATCGGCGGTGGTGCTGAAGTTGTCAGCGCAACATCCGTCCCAGTCGTGATGTGGGTCTGATCTCGTCGATGAAGTTTCCTTGACGCTTTCCCGTATTTTCCATATTTTGCTAGAATATGGGCATGTCTTCCCAAGAATCGTTCCGGTGGGGTAGCTATGACGAGCCAAGATGATGTCCTCACCATCCCCGATGTCGCCAGCCTCCTCAAGGTGACAGAGAAGACCGTGTACAGCCTCGTCCGAAAGGGCGACTTGCCTGCCTTCAAGGTCGGCGGCCAGTGGCGGTTCCGTCGAACGGCAATCGACTCCTGGATCGAGGTGAAGACCAATGCTGCTGGCGCACAGCCCGCCAACGATAGCGCGAAACCGTCGGCCATCAGTCGGGAGGACTGACCAATGTTGAAACTTACACTGCGACAGGAGTTTCAAAGTCGCCGCCTAAAAAGCACCGCTATCGAGCTGGCGAATTCGAGTAATACAGGCGCCACGCAGATCTCGGCATCGGACTTTCTGGAGATCACTTATCCGAGATGGCAAGATCATAGTCCTGGACAACCTATCCGAACAGACCATTGATCATGTGATTTTGGCGATGGAACATTTCGATCAGGTCATCGTGGTGCTTTCTACAGATAAGTTCTATGCATACTACAAAGACGATGATAGGCTTGCGGAATTTAAAGTAATCGAAATTTTACCGCTCACACACAGTAGCCAAGAACAGCTAATCCGAAAGAGAACCGAATTATCAGGCCAAGGTAAACCGGCATTAGACGGCCACATTGACCAAATAGAAAATCAAGTTAACGCGATCATCATCAACAATAGAATCCTTCCAAGATACCCATTCTATGTTCTATCGATATTACAAACTTATGAAGGATTTATGCCCACCGATTTATCCATTACTTCATATGGCCATTGCTACTATGTCCTGATCATTGCCCATCTTTTAAAGTCCGGCATTGCAAAATCTGAAGATGAGATAAACGCTTGTCTGAATTTTTCCGAAAACCTAGCGTTCACGATATACCACAGCGATACTGCCCAGCATTGTCTCGACCAGGATTCGTTTGGCGAATTTGTTGAGGAATACAAGAGAAATTACGTCATTAAGGATTCAACGTTGAACAGGCTGTCTCATCAGAATTACGGAATTGTTGTAAGGAACGGTCAGTTCAGGACTCCCTACATGTACTACTACTTCCTAGGGAAATATTTGGCTAGGAACAGCGATAAACACGAGGACGTCATAGAAAGGATGTGCGACAGAAGTTACATTACAGCGAATTGTCTAACGCTGATATTCACGATTCATCACACAAGTGATTGTCGGATCATCGACGACATTGTGCTTCGTACTATGTGTGCCTTAGGTGACGTGAAACCATCAGTGCTGGACCGCAAGGAGTCCCAGATATTCGGGGATATTGTAGCGGCCATACCGCCAGAAATACTCTCCGGCGATACTGTCGAAGCCGAAAGGGAAAAGGTGAGGAAAGGAAGGGATCACCGCGAGCATGAGGGTTGCAATGAGTTGGATGAAAACGACGATGAATCGGTTCATGTTGTGAATGATGCCTACAGAATTATGAAGAATAGTGAGATCTTAGGACAAATTTTGAGAAACAAGTATGGAAGTTTAGAACGTGAGAAGATCGTAGAAATTATTGAGACTATTGCAGACGGAAGGTTGCGGCTAGTTCGGTTGATTTTGGGAAGTCAGAAAGAAATGAATGATTTTGCGACCTTCATCCACAAAAGGAGTCCGAAGTTTAGTCTTGATGAGATAAAACAGGCTCTTCGGTTCCTGTCTTTTTCTTGGACGATTTACAATGTTAAGAGAACTGTTGGCGAATTGAATAAACCTGAGATTCGGTCGCTTGTTGAAGACGTCGTAACGCAGAGGAACACGCCGGCCTACGACTTGATTGGATACTTTTTCAGGTTGGATACTATTGAGGAGTTTTCAAAGAACGAACAGAAACAGCTCAAAGATCTGTTGAACAGACATCGTTATGATTTTTTTAGGAAAATGGTCTCGATCAGGACGCAACACTACCTAAATACTCATAAAGTTGACACCCCGGTGGAACAGGCAGTTTGTTCATCGTTGGGAATTAAGTATAAGGCAAGACCGAAAAGGCTGAGCTAGACCTTATGTATTGACGAGTATATGAAAGACCTCCTCCGATCTCGGTGATCGGGGGTTATCTTTGGGAAAACGGAAGTTCATCCAAAGACCTATCCCCAGCGAGAAGGAGAAGGCCATGCGTAAATCTACGAAAGTTGTGGCGTTGGACATACACAAAGATTCGATCACCGTTGCGCTTGCCGGTCTGAACTGATTTCGGCAAGGGTAGAATCAGCTGCGCACCTCTTGGCGGCACACGGATACACTGTTTTGCTGCCAAACTTCAGAGGCAGTAGTGGCTATGGAGCCGAATTCTTGGAGCAGCTCCAGAACTATAAGATGATGTCAATCCCCTCCCTCCGCACCCAACTCAGGCGACTCATCAGCAACGAACCACGCCTGGCGGAACGACTGGAAGTCCATTCGATCAACGCTGCCGGAGAGCACCTCTACAAGTCCCACTTCGGGCAGATCAATCTGGCGCCGCCAGAGTTTGTCCAAGAGTTGTTACGGGCCGCCAGCGAACGCGGAGAGAACCACAAGTTCAGTGGGCGATTCTTGCTGACCGAGTGGGAGCAGGTCGTTGATGCGTGGCAGTTGGACACCTGGGAGGCATATCGAGATGTCGTGCGCCTCGGCAGAAAAACGCGGCTCCCAGAGGCCCGGCGGGCAATCCTCTGGTCGATGTTCGAGCAGGTCCGCGCGGGCCTCGCCTCGCGGAACATGATCACGCGCTCCGAGATGTTCACGAAGTTGGCGAAAGCCGTTACAGAAAGTAGGAACCCGCCGTTTGACTTCACCGTGGTCGATGAGGCGCAAGATTTCGGCGTGTCCCACCTCCGGTTCTTTGCGGGGCTCTGCCGGCAACAGCCTGACGCGCTCTTCTTCGCTGGCGATCTCGGCCAGCGCATCTTCCAGCAGCCGTTCTCGTGGCTGGCCTTAGGCGTGGATATTCGAGGACGGTCGAAGACGCTACGGGTCAATTACCGCACTTCACATCAGATCCGGATGCAGGCGGACCGACTGCTCGGTCCCGAGGTGTCCGATGCCGATGGCAACAGGGAGGAGCGGCGCCATACCGTCTCCGTCTTCAATGGGCCGGTGCCGGAGATTCGAGTGCTGAGCAGCCAGGAAGAAGAAGTTGAACAAATTGGCCAGTGGTTGTCAGGACGTGAGAAAGACGGTGTAGCGCCCCACGAGTTTGGTGTCTTTGTGCGATCCGCCGCAGAACTGGACCGCGCGCGGTCGGCTGTGCAGCTCTCTGGACTCCCATTCAGTGTTCTAGATGAAAACGTCGCGACCACCAGCGGTCACGTCTCGATCAGCACCATGCATCTTGCCAAGGGGCTGGAATTCCGGGCCGTCGTTGTGATGGCCTGCGATGATGAAATCATCCCGTTGCAGGAGCGCATCGAAACTGTGGGCGACGACGCCGATCTGCAAGAGGTGTACGACACCGAGCGTCACTTGCTGTACGTCGCGTGCACACGAGCGAGAGATCATCTGCTTGTCACGAGCGTTGCCCCAGCATCGGAGTTTCTTGATGATCTGCGGGGGTGAACCGTCGCGCTGCCGATGAAACCAATCCGGTGAAGCAGGTACTGGGTGGCCTCCTGTTCGGATACGTTAGGACCACGGATCAGTGGTGAGAGAGGCGTGGTTGCAAGCTGGGTTGGCGAAATTACCGAACTCCTTATTGTGGACGCGGTCAAGAGCCATTGTCTTTGAATGTTCCACCATCGGCAACCGGACGCATACCATGTCCGCATTTGTCCCGGCATCCGTCGAGCAAGCCGGGAAGCCGGGAAACTGTCTCACTATTATAGACACGGAGGGGAAGGTCGACTTTGAAAGTCACTAAAAAGACGTTGTGCGCCATGCCAGCCTTATCCACCGGAAAAGGATAGGCTAGTCCCTATACAAGCGTGAATTTTTCTTGGTTTTAGTAGAAAAAAGTTGAAATGCCCCAGTTTTCAGGCCTATAGTTGTAGTGTGAAAGACAAAAAGAGGCCATCAAAAAGGGGCATTTCAGATGAGAGAATACAGGAAGATTCTTCGGAACAGGGAAGCACGAATTGTCCGTCGTTTGCGTCGGAAGCAGTGGTGCAGTCAGGTCAAGCCTATGATGTCTGGGGGAAACATCCACTACGAGATAAGTGGGAAGGCCGAGGCGATCACGTGTGGGGAGATCGGCGCGTTTCACCACCTGGTCCGCAGGGTTGGGCTGGTGAAAGAGATTGACCGTCATCTTCATCTTTTGAAAGTGCATTTGCCCTGTCACGAATCAGACCACGTTCTGAACATCGCCTGCAATGCGCTGGTTGGTGGTCAACGCCTTGAAGACATTGAGCTGCGCCGGCAGGATGCCACGTTCCTGAACGCTTTGGGCGCTCAGCGTCTCCCGGATCCGACCACAGCAGGCGACTTTACACGTCGTTTCCGGCCATCGGATATCGAGACGTTGATGGATTGCATCAACCGGGTGCGCACCCGGATCTGGAAAAAGCGCGCCAGGGGCGAACTCAAAGAAGCCCTCATCGACATCGACGGCACCCTGGCCACCACCCTCGGAGAACGCAAGCAGGGCATGGCCCTGTCATACAACGGTATCTGGGGATACCATCCTCTCGTGGTCTCTCTGGCGAACACCAGGGAGGTGTTGTTTCTTGTGAATCGACCCGGCAATGTGCCCAGCCACGACGGTGCCGTAAAGTGGATCGATCGCGCCATCGCGCTGGTCGCCCCTTTCGCCAAACGCATCTGCCTGCGCGCAGACACCGGCTTCTCACTCACCCGGCACTTCGATCGTTGGTCGGAAAAGGTCGACTTCGTCTTCGGCATGGATGCTTACAGAGGATTGGTCAAGATCGCCAAATCCCTGTCACAGAGCGATTGGGAGCCCTTTGAACGACAACCCAAATACCAGGTCAAGACCTCCCAGAGACAGAAACGCGAGAACGTGAAAGCCCGGATCATCCGGGAGCGCGGCTTCAAAAACATCCGACTTGCCAGTGAACGTGTTGCCGGGGTTTCGTATCGTCCTGCTCGATGCAGGAAGACCTGTCGACTCGTGATCCTCGAAAAGAACCTGAGCGTCGAACGCGGCGAAAACGCCCTGTTCGATGACAAGCGCTATTTCTTCTACATTACCACCCGCAAAGATCTTACGGCCGCGGAAATCGTGAGGCTGGCCAATGGACGGTGCGATCAGGAAAACGTGATTGAACAACTCAAGAACGGGGTCAACGCCATGCGGATGCCCGTCGACAACCTGATGAGCAACTGGGCTTACATGATCATGACCGCCCTGGCGTGGAACCTCAAAGCCTGGTTCGCGTTGATGATCCGAAAGCGTGAGCGTCGCGATCAACTTCTGAGAATGGAGTTTCGCGCCTTCCTCCAGAATCTGATCTGGATCCCTTGCCAGATCGTGACCCGGGGAAGACAGATCATCTATCGTGTCTTGGGCTACAACCGGTGGATGACTGACTTCTTCCCGGTCTGGAACAGAATCAGATGGCTCAAACCGGCCTGACTGCCATGTCAGCACCTGTCGTCGTAACATCACAGGGACAAGTCCGTCCACCCCGGCTAAAACACGTCCGCAAACTCAGTTAATTAGACAATCGCATGCCGAAACAATCACAAAAACAGCCCAGACATCTGATGCCGAGTGAACGAAAGGTGACGGTCACCGTGCCGTCCGTCGTAGCCGATCCGCTCGATGAGCAGTCGGAGGCTCCGCTCCTGCTCACGCGGGGCCGGTGCCGCCCGGCAGGGACAAGCGGAACATGTCAACAATTTTGAGACACTGAAAGTTGGAATTCAGTGAAGTCTCCGGCCGTCTCCATAAGAGGTGTCATCGGCACCGTGGACCCCCGTGCAGGTATCGGGACCGAGTTCGATTTGGTATCACCTGGCGTAATAACGATTGGATCCTGCTGGGACTTATCCGAGATCCGGGGTGGATTGATCCAGACCTCGGAAGGCAGGTCGGTTGGGCAGCGGGGGACCCTGCACAAAACGTTCGGGGTGGGCGATATAGGCACGCCACAGGGTCTGTTCACGGGCGGCAAGGATTTCCTTGGCGTAGCCATAGTGCACAGATTCCGGGGTCAGCAAACCCAGGCCTGAGTGGCGATGCCCTGTGTTGTAACAGGTGAAGAACTCATGGCAAAATGAACGGGCGTGTGCAAGCCCCCCGAAGCGTTCCGGGAAGTCCGGGCGATACTTCAAGGTCTTGAACTGCGCCTCGGAGTAGGGGTTGTCGTTCGACACGTGCGGTCGTGAGTGCGATTTGGTCAGCCCCAGATCGGCCAGCAGGAGTGCCACGGGTTTGCTGGTCATCGAAGCGCCTCGGTCAGTGTGTAGGGTCAATTGCCTTGGCACAACGCCTTGCTTTTTACAACTCTCCTCGATGAGGCGCCTGGCCAGCGCCTCTTTTTCCAGGCGCGCGACCATCCAGCCGACGACGTAGCGGCTGTAGATGTCCAGGAGCACGTAGAGATAGTAGAATGTCCACTTGACAGGCCCCAGCAGCTTCGTGATATCCCAGTACCACACTTGGTTGGGTGCCGTTGCCACCAGGCGAGGTACTGGATGGTTCGGATGTCTCAGCTGGTTGCGGCGTTCCCGGACTTCCTCGTGTGCCTTCAGGATGCGATACATCGTGCTGAGTGAGCAGAAATACAGACCTTCATCCAGCAACTCGGCCCAGACCTGAGGAGGGGCTTTATCCATAAGCCGTTTGCAGTGCAACAGATCCATGACGACCTGCTGTTCGGGAGGGGCCAGGGCCCGATGTGACCTGCGCTTTACCCGTGTGGTGGGGGCCTGCCGCCAACGATACAGGCTTGTCCGAGACACCGACAGCGTATCACAGGCAGGCGCCACCCAACTTTTCGGAGAGATCCTCTGCGGCCTGTATCAACCTCTGTCGTCTTGGTCGAGCTGGCTCAGGGGGATCCCCAGGAGCTCGGAGACTTTTTTTTGGATCTCCAGCATCGCCTCCGCACGCTGTAAGCGCCGCTTCAGGCGGGCGTCTTCCCGCTCCAGTTCTTTAACCCTGGGATCTTCCGGCTTTGCCTTGGGACCTCGCTTCTTTTTGGCAAGGCCTTCGAAGGTCAGGTTTGAGGAATACAGGCCTTCCCGTCTGAGAATAGCCCCAACCTCGCCGGAGGCCTTGCACTGATCGACTTCTTGGAGAATGTGCAGCTTGTATTCTGTCGTGAAGCGGCGGCGCTTCGCCTTCTCCGAAACAGCCGGGTCCGGCACCGAACCGTCGGCGCCTGTGGCAGGATCTCCAGTCGCCCTACGGGCTCCTTCCGCACCGAGGAGGACCTGCCGCCCCTGCCTGGTGGAAAGCATGGAGGCCGGGAACGGCTTGGGTCGGGTCGTGCAACGGATCATCCTACCGATTCACGGGGAAAGGAGAGCGAATCATGTTTCAGAAGCTTGCGGTGTTGTTGGTTTATATGGTCTTGTCCGCATTATCCGGCCAGGCGTTGGCTCAGGACGGTTTGTACATGGGGATGGACCTGGGAGTCGCAATAGCTCCAGGCATGAGTGTGAGCGGTACGGATAATGACTGGAGCACCAAATGCGACAAAATCATCAACCCGACTCAGGCGGAAACCGGTGATGGCTGTTTTTTCCCGCCACCTCCATCGGCATGGGTGGATCAGGTGGGCGAAGGCAGTGGGGTTCTGACGGGACTCGCCCGCGGATATCGCCGGGGGAACTTGAGAGTCGAGGGGGAGTATTTCCTTCGAACCACGACCTATGATGATCGCTCCAGGACGCGTATCGGCGTTATAGTATTTTACCCATTGTCATCATCACATGCAAGAGCCCGCCTGGTCGGGTCACCTGCTGAATACAAGAGCCATTTCCTACAGGGTATGGGGTAGCTGGGTGAACAGGCAGGACTTTCCCGCATCTCTCTTGCGTGATGGTGACGTGGCCCGGCATCCCCACCCAAAGGGTGTCAAAGGAAGTCACGTCGCGCCCACGGGGAGGGATGCCAATATGCAATCCTGGGGGTTAGCCTTAATCCGGCAAAAAAGCACCACAGATAATACCACATTATCACAGATCGGAGGACATAAATACCCATGAATTGTAGGTAGAGACGAATCTGTTCAAGAGCGAAGACCCGAATGAAGGCCTATTTTTCACCTCATAGAATGTGGACTGGAGATTCCGCGGTCATATGTCCACTGAGCCCTGGAAAACACGTGTCATAAAGTGCCTAGACTTAGCCTGGGAATGCCGGATTGAGGTTAGCCCCTGTCTTCTAAACCAGCAACCAGGAGGTGACATCATGAAAAAAAACTTACTCGTGCTGATGGTGCTAGCGTTGGTGGTCTCCTCCGGCCCGGTATGGGCCAAGGACGGATTTTACATGGGAATGGACTTGGGCATTGCGGTGGCTCCGGGCATGGACATGGAGAGCTGGGATAATGATGTTCCAACTCAATGCGACGGGTTCATTAATAATGACGGGTCAGGGAATTATCTGGTGCCGCCGAGGAGAGATTGTACCCAGTCTAGTAGAGACGATTTCTCCTGGATTCAGCAGTTTGATGGAGGCACTGGCCTCTTGGCAGGGGTGGCCCTGGGGTATCGCCTGGGGAGTTTCAGGGTCGAGGGGGAATATTTCTATCGCGGCACGACCTATGATGACACGATCGATAACGTCCAGCTACTACCGTCGGGGGAGCCGTTCCAGGGTGGTAAAGAAGGCGAACTCAGCTATACAGAAGCCGGGGTCGATGACGTGCTGTCGCACAACTTCTTCGCCAACCTGTACTACGACTACCGCTCGGACTCGAAGTTTATACCGTACGTGGGGTTTGGAGTCGGGGTTGGGCAGGTTTCCTTGGACTTCTTTAACCGATGGACGAGGAACTATGATGACCGCGACATCCCGACATTCACAAATGACAAGGATATTGAAGGTATTTCGGAGGCAGAACTTGAAGACCGCGAGCTTCTGAACCAGCGGGTCGCCGGGACGACTACCATCGGCAGGGCCAAGCTCTCGGATACGCTGTTCGGGTATCAGGCGATCGCCGGGGTGGATTATCGGGTCAGTGAGCCGGTCACCATCGGGCTCAAGTTCCAGTGGGCGGATTTCGGTGAATTCGAGGATGGGGAAGAGTGGGATCAGCTCCGCAGTCATGAGTCCACTGTTAGACCGGGCGGTGCGCGGGTGCGATACACAGCGATGACGGAGGACATTCAATTCTGGGGCGTCAGCCTCAACATGAAGTATCAGTTCTGACCGGTAACTATGGAAAGGGTATTCCCAGTATGAGACACGTGTTGAGAGATGCCACAGGTGGATTTAAGTGCTTTCGCCGAGAGGCCTTGGTGGCTATTGATCTTGAAAGTCTTCATGCATCTGGCTATGCATTTCAGATTGAAGTTACAATGCGAATATGGAAGAAGGGATTCAGGATAAAAGAAATTCCTATC
Organism: Candidatus Latescibacterota bacterium; assembly: GCA_965217865.1. Taxonomy (GTDB): domain Bacteria; phylum Latescibacterota; class UBA2968; order SICM01; family SICM01; genus CBDCJO01. The sequence continues at coordinate 158,373 of CBDCJO010000002.1, forward strand.
ATATTTTATGATCGCACAGCAGGTGATTCAAAGATGTCAAAAAGAATCATGGGTGAAGCCATTTGGACAGTATGGTTGTTGCGCATCAAATCGATCTTTGGATTGTTGACTTAACAATGACATGCTCAACCGGCCTCTAAAAATTGGTATGTCAATACAGAGGAATCCCTCGACATCAGTTCCATTTATCCCTGAAGGAAATAGAGTTCAGATTTAACCACGAAGACGAGGATCTCTTACCAACGTAAAGGACGAACTGTCTTTGAGGCCCATGGAAGACGATCAATGAGGATCCCTCTGCTGCCTCTTTGACGAGATCTATCCATTCTCCCGTATTGTGGTCTGTAATCGCAATGCCACAGCCTGGATTAAGATATGATCAGAAAAAATTGGCGATTGATTGGCTTAATAATTCTATTGATGGTTGTGCTTGCCATTCTTATACCACTTTGGACTGTCGGAAAGGTGATGCCTTTTTTCCACCAGATGATGGGCGTATTCCGGGTTTTGCTCCACTGGATAACCTGTTATCTTTAATTTGAGGTCGATTTTTGGGAACTACACACCCATCAGAATAAATCATAATTTCATGCCCAACAGAATGAGAATGAGCAAAATAGTTTATGCGAAATGTAGTTCTTACTTGATCTTTATATAGTTTAAGTATTTCTTGAGAGTTGTTATAAGAAATAATCCATTTGTAACCTAGCTGTCCTTTGATGAATTCCGCCAGCCTTGAATGGTCTTCCTTTTTATAGAAGTTAAGATATAGCGGGCTGCCTCTTCTGTAGTAAGGTGGGTCAAGGTAAACAAGAATCTTTGGATAGGATTTGGCAAGTCGGCTTACCTTTTGCGTTAGAAATTCAATGGCGTCATTATTGTGAATTGATATTCTTGATTTATACAATGCGATTTTTTCTATTCTTTCAATGAGATCTATCTTATTGAATCTTGCTCCTAATTTCCATTCGCCAGATTGATTTTGACCCCCGATTGGTCCCGAATACAAAATACTTGATCGATTACATCTATTTAAGAAAAAGGTGGCAAATCCAACTTGTAGTGAAGAAAATGATGATCTGTGAAAGAAAATATATTTTTGCTTACGCCATTCATCAATTGTAACAGGAGTATCATAGATCAATCTAACAAAATTATCTGTATTGCGAAGAATTGACTTCCAAAAGAGATAAATCGACCTATCAGCATCGTTAAGAATTATCTTTTCGACGTGTTCCGAATATAATAAATTAAGGTGATTGAGTAGATATTGGCACCAGCGTATATTAATAATATGCTGGTAATTAATCCACTTAAGTTAGCAAATGACTGCAAGATAAGTAGGGCCTATTTTCGTGCAGCCCGTTGGGGTGGAAAAAGGCGATGTCCAAGCTGCGATTATCAGCGCAGGTTGCCCTTATTAAAAGACGATCGGTTCAGGTGTTCACGGTGTGGATATCGGTTTAAAGATTTCACGGGCACTTATCTTGAAAGGCTTCGAATTTCATTTGACGAGCTTGCCCATTTACTTTATCTGTTTGTATTGGGAGTGCCCTCTTACCGATCCAGGCACTACCTGTCCGTATCGCTGAAAACGGCTCAGCGGATTTATACCACGTTTCGCCAGGCCATCTACGATCATAGCTTTACGGACCAGGTGCTTTGGGGTGAGATCGAGTTGGACGAGGCGATGTATGGAGGTCATCATAAGGGTAAGCGTGGATGGGGAGCAGCCGGAAAACACTTGGTTTTCGGGCTTTATCAGAGGAACGGAAAAGTCCTCACCTTTCCCATTCCGGATCGAAGTCGAAACACCCTTACACCGCTTGTGACCTCACACACCAAAGCAGGCAGTCTATACTACACCGATGACTGGCACGCCTACACTTGGCTGTCAGTCAAAGGTGACCACGTGGTTGTTCGAAAAGAAGAAGGGGTGCCCAAAGGCAAAGGCCGACATCACATCAATGGCATCGAAGGCTTCTGGAGTTTTTCTAAAAATTGGCTATATCAATACAGAGGAATCCCTCGACATCATTTCCATTTATACCTGAAGGAAACAGAGTTCAGATTCAACCAGGAAAACGAGGATCTCTTCCCAATTATTGCTTCATATCTGGTGAATCTGGTACCAATATCTTCCTAATTACCTAAATTAATTGCAGCACCGGCACCCCCGCAAAATGGTTCAATATACGTGCCATCAAGAAGACCATTGACTTCGATCAATTTGGCTAGGAAGTTAGATAGAACTGATTTCCCACCAGGGTATCGTAGCGGAGTATTGGATTTACCCATAACAATTTGGTCAATTAACCTCTGGTTCGATTAAAATGATCTCAAAAAGGGGCGCCAACTGCCCCCAGAATCTTCGTAGCGACTCTTCTGTCGGCATAAAGTGTTCATTATGTGCGAATAAATTAAGGGTATCTAATGAGAATAATTTTTCATTTTCTTTTAATAGTTTGTTTAGAGCTTGAATCACTTTTGGATTACCAATAATAGAGTTTTCAGAATTTACAACATATGAAAGCATTTGTTTATGAGTAGGATTGAAGGTCTTGGGAAAGGTTTGTCCCTTTTTTTCAGCCTTCTTTTTTGCTGCTTCAATCATCTTATCCAGATGTCCTGTACGATTGAGGTAATAGCTCAGCGACATTTCAAGAAGCCCCCTGAGCAATATCGCGGTCGCATTGGGATATTGCGCCACAGGAAGTTTCTTCAATTCATCAAAAATGTAATTAATCCTCTGATTACTTAAATCGCAAGAAAAATCAGATGGCACAATACCACGAGGTTTCGTTTTTCGCCTCGGCTTTCTTTGTGGTTCTCTTGTGGCTATTTCTTGGGATTTGTAAGCAGTTGATGTCATTAGAGTGGCTGGTGTAAAATGGCCCTTCTTTTTAAGATTGGGTTTTTCATTTACTTTGAACTTTTTTAAATAATTTGGAATGTCTTGTCTTTTGTATATATCTCTTGATTTTATTGTCCCGGTTGCTATGTCAACAACAATCTTTTTGAATCCTTTCTTAAATTCTTTAACATCAACTTTACCAACAAAGCCATCGCCGTTATCAAAAGTGATACCTAAGAACTCTCTAACAAGTGGGCTGGCCCTCGACGCTAGACTGAGGAAGCTCCGCGACGAACCCAGGACAGGCGGTAACCGAGGGGAAACGGTGTCGAGTTTCGTCTCTTTTTGGGTGGGACCCATATCGTCCCGATCACCTGAGGAGAGCGATTGTCCGCAGGCATCGGGCAGTGTCCTGAAACTTGGCCAGGATGCACCGGCAAACTGAAGTGATAGAGGCTGCGAGTGGGATATCCCTTGTTCCACGCGCCGCCGATGTCGATCGTCGGCCACGGTCCATCGACTTCAGCCGCCACTGCCGTCTCCGAGTCATTCTTCAAAACCTTGAAGACCGAATGGCTGTATCACGTCGACTTGATCGACCTCGATCATGCAGAGCGCGAACTCTTCGAGTACATCGAAATGTTTTACAACAATCAGCGGCTGCACGCTTACCTGGACTATGTGTCCCCGGCCCTTTTTGAACGCCTATCGCTGCAGAAAGCGGCTTAAACCACTGTCCACTTTCCCCGGGGCATATCAGCCAGCCGCCGAAAGGTCGTAGCCGCTGGACGCTGGAGTTGCTCGCCGACAAGCTGGTTGAACTCAACATCGTCGGGAGCATCTCCTATCGGACCGTGCAACGGGCGCTCAAAAAAACGAACTCAAGCCCCATCTGAAAACGTGCTGGGTGATTCCGCCCAGGGAAAACGCCGCATTCGTAGCTTGCATGGAGAATCTTCTGGATCTGTATCACCGGCCCTATGATCCGGAAAGGCCGCTTTTGGCCATGGACGAACACCCCGTGCAGTTGATCGGAGAGACACGCATCCCGGTCCCGGAAAAACCGGGGCATCCCCGACGTTACGACTATGAGTATGAGCGTAACGGCACAGCCGCGAACTTCTTGTTCCTCGAGCCCCTGACCGGACGTCGGAAGGCGAGATCGTTCAGTTATGAGATACCTGTACAAGATCTGGAGCGGCTAGGACGGTTTTACTCCCAGCCAGATCCCCGCCCGTAAGCGTGAGCGTCGCGATCAACTTCTGAGAATGGAGTTTCGCGCCTTCCTCGGCACGAACTCGATCACCTCCGGCGAGAGCCGACTGGGCCGCTTCGCCGAACTATCGGTAGGCTCCAGCGGCGCGATTCGTGATGGCGCACATGGTTGCCACGGGTAGCGGAAAAATCGTTAATGTTTGGGCATTCGCCGCGCCAATGGATTGGCCGGTTCACTCCCGAAGACTTTCCTGGGCTCTTCTGACATTGCCATGTTCCACTACCGAATCCATGGTGGCGGTTTTTAACCTGGAATGCCAACAAGGGAGTGTTCGAGTAATTGTCCTGGGCCTTGAGCAGATCTTTCTTATCCTCTCAAAGGGGCGTCAGCACAGTCGTCTGTGGTCGGTTTGGGATTCTCATGGAATATCATTATTCTTCTAAAGAATAGCTCCAAAACAAAGAATCAAAAAGTAAAAATAGGAACTAAATGTTCTGTCGTATCGTCTTCCCGGTTGCCGAACCCACGTAGCGGGTTGCCGAAGGCCAAGGCGTGCACGCGCCGCAGTGGCAACCGGTTGTTACACGACGTTGTTGTTAAGCGGCTAAAGGTTGGTCTGTTGGTTGCAGAGTTGGCTCTGATACAGGAAACCGATAATGGTCTCCAGCCGCCCACATGTGGTCATCGTCTTTCCGTCGAATAGAGTATCAGGTCAATGTCCCTCCCGTGGATCCTGTCGGCCTTTTGGAGCAGCTTTTCCCGAGTAAACCCGAGACGCTCGAGCAATAGGGCGCTACGGGTGTTACCAACAGCCACGCAGGCCACGACCCTCTTGCGATCGAGCACATCGAAAGCATAGGCGATCAGGCGACGACCGCAGATGGCCGCGATCCACCTGCCCTGATACGCCGCACCGACCCAGGATTCGAGTTCGATCGCGTGCGGCTGGTCCGCCACAGGTTGCCTGCGCCGGTCTTCTTGAGTAGTTCATCGCCCATTGCCAGGTCGGGGTTCATCTTGGTGGGAAGCACGGTCAGGCCCAGGTGTTTGCCATTTGCCAAGGCGACCGGGCGAATCGTCACAAGTGAGCCATGATGGGCACTTACGGGGCCGGGAACAAGCACTGGAATCGCTCGGCTGGCCTTCACCCGTGTCACGGCGTACAATGCTGCGCATCGCGGCGTTGGCCTCCAGTGTCGTAGCATCCACGCCCAACGTCTTCCCCTTCACCAGACCCGCTTTGCACAAGACCCTCAGGATCCACTTGAAAACCGCTTCGTGAACTTCCAAGGGAAGCCGATGCCGGATGCGAGACAGGCTGGAATGATCCGGGGTCTGTTCGTCAAGGGCATACCCCAAAAACCGGCGCAACGTCAGCGAGTCAGATACACGCCATTCAGGGTGATTGTGCACTTGACAAAATAGGGCTTGGCAGTTCTTGTGTGTTTCGTTACACTTTATGGTTTTGACCTCCACTTGGATTTTGTCTCCCATAATGATGCATTGCGATCAGAGGCCCCGTGATCGAGAACACAGAGCTCACACACTAAACATCTTGCGTCATTTTGCGCGAGATGATGTTCCTTACCCTTCGAACTTGACTCCCGACGATATATACCGGGTCCTCCCTGGCGAAGACCCGGCGGCAGCCTGGAACTGCTCGCGCGGCGCCGACGTGTCACGCCGCGGGCGCCAAGGACCTATCATCCGCATATGAGTAACAGCGACCTGCACTGGATCGCGAACTATATCTGGGGGATCGCCGACGACGTCCTCCGAGACCTCTACGTCCGCGGCAAGTACCGGGACGTCATCCTGCCGATGACGGTGCTGCGCCGGCTGGACGCGGTGCTGGTGGATAGCAAGCCGAACGTGCTTGAGATGAAGGCAGTGCTCGACCAGACCGGCGTCGTCGAGCAGGACGCGGCCCTCCGGCAAGCGGCGGGACAGGCCTTCTACAACACCTCGACGTTCACCCTGCGCGACCTCCGGGCCCGCGCTAGCCGGCAGCAGCTCAGGGCCGACTTCGAGGCCTACCTCGACGGCTTCTCGCCCAACGTACAGGACATTCTCGAGAACTTTGAGTTCCGCAACCAGATCCCGCGGCTCTCGAAGGCCGACGCCCTGGGTACGCTCATCGAGAAGCTCACCTCGCCGGACGTCAACCTCAGCCCAACCCCGGTGAAGCACGCTGACGGCTCGGTCCGGTATCCCGGCCTCGACAACCACGGTATGGGCTCGATCTTCGAGGAGTTGGTCCGCCGCTTCAACGAGGAGAACAACGAGGAGGCGGGCGAGCACTGGACGCCGCGCGACGCCGTGCGGCTGATGGCGAAGCTCGTCTTTCTCCCCGTCGCCGACGATCTCAAGTCTGGCACCTACCTGCTCTATGACGGCGCCTGCGGCACCGGCGGGATACTCACCGTCGCCGAGGAGACGCTGGGCCAGCTCGCGGCCGAGCGCGGCAAGGACGTCTCGATGCACCTGTTCGGCCAGGAGATCAACGCCGAGACCTACGCCATCTGCACGGCCGACCTGCTGCTCAAGGGCGAGGGCGAGGCGGCCGACAATATCGTCGGCGGCCCTGAGCACTCCACCCTCGCCAACGACGCCTTCCCGTCCCGCGAGTTCGACTTCATGCTCTCCAACCCGCCCTACGGCAAGAACTGGAAGACCGACCTGGAGCGCATGGGCGGCAAGAAGGCTATGCGCGACCCGCGCTTAGTTATCGAGTACGCCGGCGATCCCGAGTACTCCCTGGTCACCCGCTCCAGCGACGGTCAGATGCTTTTCCTCGTCAACAAGCTCTCGAAGATGAAGCAGGACACGCCGCTCGGCAGCCGCATCGCCGAGGTGCACAACGGCAGTTCGCTGTTCACCGGCGATGCTGGCCAGGGCGAGAGCAACATCCGCCGCTGGATCATCGAGAACGACTGGCTGGAGGCGATCGTCGCCCTGCCGCTCAACATGTTCTACAACACCGGCATCGCCACCTACATCTGGGTGCTTACTAACCGCAAGCCCGAGCACCGCAAGGGCAGGGTGCAGTTGATCGACGCCACGAAGTGGTACCGGCCGCTCCGCAAGAACCTGGGCAAGAAGAACTGCGAACTCGGCGAGGACGACATCGCCCGCATCTGCAACGCCTTCCTCGCTTTCGAGGAAACCGAGGATAGCCGCATCTTCGACAACGCCGCGTTCGGCTACTGGAAGGTGACGGTCGAACGGCCGTTGCGCATCGAGGCCGCCGACCCGAACCGCGTCTACACGGCGGCAGAGATCAAGGCGCTGAAGGAGACTGGCAAGCGCAGCGAGGATGCGCCGCCGGTCCTCCGGAAGATCCACAAGCGCGGTACGAAGGCCGACCCGCTGCGCGGCCTGTTCGCTACCAACGTCAACGGCCGGCCGGCTGTCGTGGAGTACGAGCCGGATACCGACCTGCGCGACACCGAGCAGATCCCGTTGCAGGAAGACGGCGGCATTGAGGCGTTCCTGCGCCGCGAGGTCCTGCCGTACGCGGCCGGCGCCTGGTACCAGGCGGGCAGTGTGAAGGTCGGCTACGAGATCAGCTTTACGCGCTACTTCTACAAGCCGAAGCCGATGCGGACGCTGGCAGAGATTCGGGCGGATATTCTGGCGCTGGAGCAGGAGACGGAAGGGCTGCTGGCCGAGATTCTCGGCGGCGGCGAACAGCGGGAGACGACTGCATGACTGAGATCATCTTCGAAATCACCGAAGACGAAGCGGACGGCGGGTATTCGGCAAGCGCGCTCGGGTACGGCATTCACACCCAGGGCGAGTCTGTCGAGGAGATCCGCAGCAACGTCAAGGAAGCCGTCGACTGCTACTTCGACGACACCATGCCGCGACCGAAGTTGATCCGGTTGCACTTCGTGCGGGACGAGGTTCTCGTGGCATGAAGTTGCCCCGCAACGTGAGCGGCGCGACGCTGCAAGCGTCGCTTCGACGTCTGGGGTACGACACCGTGCGACAGCGAGGCTCCCACGTGCGGATCACGACGCAGATCAACGGTGAACATCATGAGGTGATCCCGCTGCACACTCCGATCAGGACGAAGACGCTGTCGAGCATCCTGAAGAGCGTTGCCCGGCACCACGAAATGACCGTCGAGGAGCTTCTCCGTGAACTCGACCTGTGAACTCGGCCGCCACGCGGCACGCGCACTCAAGCCGTACCCGGACTACAAGGACTCCGGAGTACCGTGGCTTGGAGAGGTGCCGAAGCATTGGGAGGTGCGGAGACTCAAGAGCTGGTTGGACGTCAATGAATTCGTCCTGTCGGAAGACACTGATCCAGAGTACACATTTGAGTACCTGGACATCGGGTCAGTTGCGACTGGCCGATTGACCGCAAAGCCCGAACGGATTCGATTCGGAAACTCACCGTCTCGGGCAAGGCGTGTCGTCAGGCCCGGCGATACGATCGTTTCGACGGTGAGGACCTATCTGAAAGCTGTCTGGCACGCGGAACACCAGGGTGATGATCTAGTCGCGTCAACCGGTTTTGCAGTGCTGACGCCGCGACGCGGCACGTTCCCGAGGTTCGTGAGCTATTTCTGCCAGAGTGATCCGTTCACAAACCGCGTTACGGCAGAGGCAGTGGGTATCGCATATCCAGCGATTGCCGAGACAAGGCTGGGAACGTTCGAGGTCTGCATTCCGCCCTATCCCGAACAAGCCGCCATCGTCCGCTTCCTCGACCACGCCGCGTATAGGCCCTCGGGCATCGAATGGTTGGGTGAGGTGCCGGAGCACTGGGAGGTGCGGCGGGTGAAGAGCTTGTCGCTAGTTAAGCGCGGTGCATCACCCAGGCCCATTGCCGACCCGAATTACTTCGATGGCTATGGTGAGTACGCGTGGGTGCGCATCGCCGACGTTACAGCCAGCAGTCGCTATCTTGAGCGAACCACACAGCGGCTCTCCGTGCTCGGGCAGTCGCTGAGCGTGCCGCTCGAACCAGGCGCACTGTTCCTGAGCATCGCTGGCTCGGTTGGGAAACCGATAATCACCCGCATCAAGTGCTGTATCCACGACGGGTTCGTATACTTCCCACAGTTCACCGGTGACGTTGAGTTTCTCTGTCGAATTTTCGCGTCTGGCGCTCCCTTCGCTCGGCTTGGAAAGCTTGGAACCCAGCTTAATCTCAACACAGACACCGTCGGTAATATCTCGCTGGGCTGGCCCCCCTCTAAGGAACAAGCCGCCATCGTGTCCTTCCTGGATCGCACCACCGCAGCCCTCGATGCGGCGACCACGTCAGCTCAACGAGAAACCTCACTTCTCCGCGAATACCACACCCGCCTCATCGCCGACGTGGTCACTGGGAAGCTCGATGTGCGCGAGGCGGCGGTGGGGCTACCGGACGAGGTCAAGGAGCCGGAGCCCTTCGACGAAACCAGCGCCTTGATCGACGGCGAGGAAGAGCCCTCCGACGATCTCGACGCTGTGCCCGAGGAGGCTGCGGTGTGACGACCGACACCAGCGAACGCGGCCTCGAACGGCTGATCTGCACGGCGCTGGCCGGGCATGCCTGTGATCCGCCGCAGGCGGGGCAGGTCTCGGAGCCGCACGCGGGTTACGGCGGCGTGGGGTGGAGCGGTGGCAGTTCGCACGACTACGACCGCGAGTTCTGCGTCGATCGGGTCCAGCTCGCGGCATTCCTGAAGTCCACCCAGCCGGACGCCGCCGAAGCGCTGGCGCTGGACGAGGACGGTCCGACGCGGCGCAAGTTCTTGGCGCGGCTGCAGGGCGAGATCGCCAAGCGCGGCACCATCGACGTGCTGCGCCACGGCCTCAGGCACGGCGCGCACGACCTGGACATCTTCTACGGTACTCCGTCACCCGGGAACGTGCAGGCGCAGCAGCGTTTCGAGCAGAACCGCTTCACCGTCGTCCGGCAGCTTCGCTACAGCCGCGACGACACCCAACGGGCGCTCGACATCGGCCTCTTCATCAACGGCCTTCCGGTCTTCACGTTCGAGCTGAAGAACAGCCTGACCAAGCAGACGGTGGACGATGCGGTGTGGCAGTACCAGAAGGACCGCAACCCGCGCGAGAAGCTGTTCGAGTTCGGCCGCTGCGTGGCCCACTTCGCGGTGGACGAGAGCGACGTGCGTTTCTGCACCCACATCAGGGGAAAGGCGTCCTGGTTCCTGCCGTTCAACCTGGGCTGGAACGACGGCGCCGGTAATCCGCCCAACCCGATCGGCATCAAGACCGACTACCTGTGGCGAGACGTGCTGACCCGCGAAAGCCTGACCGACATCCTGGAGAACTACGCCCAGGTGGTGGAGGCGAGGGACGAGAAGACCGGCAAGAAAAAGCGGACGCAGATTTGGCCACGCTACCAACAGCTCGACGTAGTGCGCCGGCTGCTGGCCGACGCCGCGACGCACGGGGCTGGCCGGCGCTACCTGATCCAGCACTCGGCGGGCAGCGGGAAGAGCAACTCCATCGCTTGGCTGGCCCACCAACTGATCGGACTCGCGAAGGACGACGCTTCGACCTTCGACTCGATCATCGTGGTCACCGACCGGCGCATCCTCGACCGGCAGATCCGCGACACCATCAAGCAGTACGCCCAGGTCGGCGCGACGGTGGGGCACGCGGAGCGCTCCGGAGACCTGCGCCGGTTCATCGAGGCCGGCAAGAAGATCATCATCTCGACGGTTCAGAAGTTCCCCTTCATCCTCGACGAGATCGGCAACGAGCAGCGCGGGCAGCGCTTCGCCATCATCATTGACGAGGCCCACTCCAGCCAGGGTGGGCGCACCTCGGCGTCCATCTCGGCCGCGCTTGGGACAGCCGGTGAAGAGGCCGAGGAGGAGACCACCGAGGACCACATCAACCGCATGATGGAGTCGCGCAAGCTGCTCCCCAACGCCAGTTACTTCGCGTTCACCGCCACCCCGAAGAACAAGACGCTGGAGATCTTCGGCGCGCCGGACCCGCAGCCCGGCGGCGCGGTCAGGCACCACGCCTTCCACAGCTACACCATGAAGCAGGCAATCCAGGAGGGGTTCATCCTGGACGTGCTGGCGCACTACACGCCGGTGTCCAGCTACTACCGGCTTGCCAAGACGGTGGAGGACGACCCGGAGTTCGACGTCAAGAAGGCGCAGAAGAAACTGCGGCGCTTCGTCGAGGGCCACGACCACGCGATCCGCCTCAAGGCCGAGATCATGGTCGACCACTTCCACGAGCAGGTCATCGCCAAGAACAAGATCGGCGGCGAGGCGCGGGCGATGGTGGTCACCAACGGCATCGAGCGCACGATCCAGTACTTCCACGCCATCCGCGACTACCTGCAGGAGCGCAAGAGCCAGTACCGGGCCGTCGTGGCCTTCTCCGGCGAGCCCGAGTTCGGCGGCGAGAAGGTGACCGAGGCGTCGCTGAACGGCTTTCCGTCCGGCCAGATCGAAGACAAGATCCAGCAGGATCCGTACCGCTTCCTGATCTGCGTCGACAAGTTCCAGACCGGCTACGACGAGCCATTGCTGCACACGATGTACGTGGACAAGACGCTGTCTGGCATCAAGGCGGTGCAGACCCTGTCGCGCCTCAACCGGGCGCATCCGAAGAAGCACGATGTCTTCGTGCTGGACTTCCTCAACGACGCCGACACCATCCGCGACGCCTTCACCGACTACTACCGCGCGACGATCCTCGCCGGCGAGACCGATCCCGACAAGCTCCACGACCTGCAGGCGGACCTGGATGCCGCCCAGGTCTACTCACCCGAGCAGATCGACGACTTCGTCGAGCGCTACCTCGACGGGGCCGAGCGCGACCAATTGGATCCGATCCTCGACGCCTGCGTGGCGGTCTATCGGAAAGACCTGGACGAGGACGGGCAGGTGGACTTCAAGGGCAAGGCCAAGGCATTCGCGCGGACCTACGGCTTCCTGTCGTGCGTCCTGCCCTACACGAACGCCGCGTGGGAGAAGCGCTCGATCTTCCTGAACTTCCTGATCTCGAAGCTGCCGGCGCCCAAGGAGGAGGACCTCTCCAAGGGCATCCTCGACGCCATCGACATGGACAGCTATCGGGTCGAGAAGCGCGCGGTGCAGCAGATCCTGCTGCCCGACGAGAATGCCGAGATCGCACCCGTGCCACCGAGCGGCGGCGGCCACGTGCCGGAGCCGGAGCTGGAGCGGCTCTCGAGCATCTTGAGAGAGTTCAATGACCTGTTCGGTGCCATCGCGTGGCAGGACACCGACCGTGTGAAGGAGATGATCACGGAGACCATTCCTTTCCGAGTAGCCCAGGACGCTGCGTTCAAGAACGCTCGCCAGAACTCCGATCAGGACAATGCTCGCATTGAGCACGCCAAGGCGCTCACTCGTGTCATGACGGCGCTAATCAAGGATGATGCCGAACTGTTCAAGCAATTCATGGACAACGACAGCTTCAAGCGTTGGATGACTGAGACCGTGTTCGGCTTGGCCTGTAAGCAGGCCAGTTGACGGGCTGGCCGTGAGGAACGGATCGACCGCGCACCCGTACGGTCGGATCGGTCGAACGTCTCAGCCTGTCCGATTAGATCGCGGTTCGGCGTCGGACGCCCTCGGCCTGCAGCGCGTCGCGCTGCAGGTCCAGCGACTGGGAAGCCGTCCGCCTTCGAGACGCGGGCGTAGCCGATCAGCATGTGTCGTAAACGGTCGTTTGCGACACACGTGCAATGATGTGGTCGCTCGCAATCTAATTGATATTTTCGAAACCAACCCGGAGGCGTGAAACGCTGTCCGCTTTCTGAATATTCAAGGATCAGTTTCGTGGGACCAGAATCAGGATTTTGGGACGTATCTCCATGGCTGGTATTTGAGGACGCCAAACAGGTGGCAAAAATACGTGGCGGAGATTGCCAGGCGCTTCGGATACTTCCCAGCCAGCAAACCGGCATTGGTCGGTACAGGGGGGATACAATAAGGTAATTCTAACTTTTGGGCTTGGCAGACTGACCAGTATGTCAGCTTCGATATCTTCTACCCACTCGCGTTTTACGTCGTCCAGGCTCCACGTGTCAAGGTAGATCAGATCGACGCTACCGGAGTTCATACCACGCATGATGTCCAGATTGTCGCTCGTCCACAGCGTGCGGTTCTTGAAGTTGGGTTCGCTCATGTTGGCGGTGGTGGTGTTCATACGAGCACCTCTTAGGAGGAATAAATTAGAAAAACTTTTGGAATAAAAAAAACCATTGGGAATTGTCCATAATACCCTCTATTATGTAAAGACAATTTAGGATTGAGCACCGACGGTAGGAACTTTCCCGTGAGTCCGTTTAGGAGGAAAGGCAATGCAAAAACTAAAGGATGAGTTTGAATACTACCTTGGGCATCAATCCGAACTAGCAGAAAAATATGAGGGAAAGTATATCGTAATCAAAAACAAAAAAGTTATCGGAGTTTACGATGATCAGATAAGAGCGATTGAAACTACAGCCAAAGAACATGATATAGGCACATTTCTTGTACAGAAATGCGATCCTGATCCAGATAGCACTATTCACACATTTCATTCACGAGCATACTTTTCGTAGATGCAAAAACCACCAATTACAGCTTTTACGACATCTTCGAATGAACATAAAAATGTCCTTATCAACGAGGTTCAAGTTGCCGCTGCTTATAAACCTTCAGTATATTATCCTTCGCCTATATTCAAGACATATAATGGGATTTGGGATACAGGGGCGACCCAAACTGCAATAACGAAGCGTGCGGTGAATGATTGCGCCCTCAAACCTATTAGCATGTGTCAGGTTAAAGGTGTTAATCAAACCAGATTGGCTAATGTATACTTAATAAATGCCAGATTACAGAACAAGGTGGAATTCGTCGAATTGCGAGCAATAGAAGTTGACGAATTATTGGGAAAAAATGTAGATCTGTTGATTGGAATGGATATAATCGGAGAGGGTGATTTTGCAGTTTCCAATTATCAGGGGAAGACAACTTTCACATTTCAAATGCCATCACAAGCTAAAATAGATTTTGTCAAAAAAATTCATATGGACTCGATAACGAAAGGAAAAAGGCTTCGCAAAAAACGACCTAAATCACGAAAACGATAGTCTTGTTCTACGCGAAGCACCCCTTGAGGAAGGACCCGAACACGTTCTCATTCTTCCGGTTGTTGTATTTGTAGCAGGCCTCGGCCACGTAGAGCGGCATGTAGTGTTTGTTGTAATGGTGATGGGAACCGTACCAGGCTCTCTTGAGCAGAGACCAGAAGCCTTCGATGGTGTTGGTATGGGTGGAACCGTCCGCGTGGCTCACGCTGTGGTTGATGACGGAATGAGGCATGAACCTTCGAACGATGTCATAGGCTTGATATTCGTCTGAAATGAGGATCGAATCATGGGGGTTGACCGTTCTGGTGAGGAAGTCGATGATGCTTCGTCCGGTGGGTGTCTTCGGCGACGCAGGCCGTGACGTTCCCGGATCGCTCCACCGCTCCCAGGACCGGAGTCTTTTTCGTCCCGCGGCCTCTTTTTTTTTTGGTTATCGTCATCCTTGCGGTTCCTGCGTCTTCGGGGTCGTCCTCCGACGTAGGTTTCGTCCGCTTCGATGATGCCCTTGAGCAGAGGAAGCTGTCCAGAGGCCATAGCCGCTCTGGTGCGCTGTTGCATGTACCAGGCCGTAGGGTTGGTCATGTCCAGGTCACGAGCCAATTGGCAACTGGACAGGCTCTTCTTGGCATTCAGAATAAAAGATATAGCCACAAACCATTTTTGAAGCGGCATATGCGTTCGGTCAAGTCTTAAGCGTCCTGCAAAATGCAAGCCTTCAACTGGAGGTCCAGTGAGGTTCACGCAACGGCTACCATTTCAGCCGGTGGTGCGATCTGTCGTTCCTCATAGAGCAGCTGGAGCTGGAGCAGTTCGGTGGCCGTGATGTTGATATTCTGCCACCTGGCAGCGGCACGGATGAGAACAGCATAGACGAGCTTCAGGCAACTCTTTTCGGAGAAGAATCGCGGCAATGTTTTGGTTCGGCGGCGTTCCTCGACAAAGCTGCGTTCGATCAGGTTGGTAGTGCGGGCGAACTTCCGGAGTCGCCAGGGAAGCTGGAGGTGTGCGAGGAGAGCTTCGAGGTCCTCCGTGAGACACTTGCACAGACCGGGGAACTCCTTGCTGAACTTCTCCAGAAACTCTCGCACCGCACTTTGGCCGGCCTGAAGATCCGGGGCGTCACGAATCATCACCAGATACGGCTTGATCTCATGCCAGCGCGCATCGGGCACCTTGGCTGCAAAGTTGCGCATCCGATGCACCCAGCAGCGTCCGCGCAGACTCTTCGGCCACATCTGGTCGATGGTCTGGATAAGCCCATCGGCTCCGTCGGTCGTGACGAACAGGGGTGCCGGTAAACCACGCCGGTCGAGATCCCGGACGAACTCGAGCCATGCCTCGCCGCTTTCTTTGCTGCCCAGACCCAGGGAGATCAGAACTTTCCGGCCGTCCAGTGTGATGCCCCAGGCGCACAGCACGGCCTCCCGGGTGATGCCGTGGGTACGAAGCGGCTCGTACAGGCCGTCCAGGAACAGGAACAGGAGAGGAAAGTCGCTGAGATCGCGTTCCTGGAAGGCCTGGTATTGTTCCCAAAGGACTTCGGTGACTTCGCTGACCTTGCTGCGGCTAAGCAGGCAACGCCCCTGCTCATCAGTGAAGGCGTCCTCGATGTCCCGGGTAGACAGTCCACGCGCGTACATCTCGGTTGCCAGGCGCTGCACCATCCCTGAGTCGCCGCGCAGAAGATCGTAAAGGCTGCACCGGTAGGGCTCCTCTGGATCCCTGACCTGAGGAATCGCGACCTCGAGGCGGCCTTCGGCAGTATCCAGATAGCCCGGCTCATAGCCGCTACGGTAGCCTCGACGACCTTCACCGCGTTTATACCGATCGACACCCAGGTGGTCCCGCTGATGCGCCTCAAAACCCTCCTGGCAGATCAGCCGGGTGGACAACTGAACTAGCTGAGTCAACGCCTCCTGGGCGCTCTCGACATCCTGGAGTCCTTCGATGAACTCCTTCAATTCCTTGCGCAATCTATCACTCGGAGCTATCTTCTTCATACGGCGTGACTCCTTCCTTTTGCCCACTCGGGGCGTCGAGGTTTTTGGGGACCTCTGGAAGATAGCTCACGCCGCTTCTTTTTGCAGGAAATCTAAGACATTACCTGCGTTCCTTGAAAAATGGTCTTGGACAGCACATTGAAGCTGGCTTTACATACGTGACAATTCCAACGTCCGATTCTTTTTTTTCCGACTTTTTAGCCACATCCGTAAATCCGCAGAGCGGGCAGTAAGGCTCGTTTCCAAACCTGATCCTTTCAAGGTGGTCTATGCATGATTGTTGGTCTGGAAAACGGTTGAGTATATCAGATAAATTCTATGGTGAACCCTCCTTACCTACAATAATCGTCCACAGGGCATCGGATTCTCTCCGTGTGCGACTTTATTCAGGAATCCGGGCAAATTTTAATGCGGAACCTTCAGAAAGCGACCGTGGGGGGGACAGTGGAGTTGCAACAGTGGAGTTGCAACAGTGGAGTGCGAAAGTCACACGAATGGGGGGAGTTCAGGGAGTTCCTTCAAGGTGTTGTCTAATGCGGGGAGTTCCTTCAGGGTGTCGCATCAGGTCGAACGGGGGGGAAGTCCTTCCAGAGATCATCGAGCATCTTCGCCCTATCTGCTTCGAGTTCCTTCAGGGCCTTCAGGTCGAACGTGGGGAGGGGGAAGTCCTTCAGGTCATCGAGCATCTTCGCCCTCACGAGGCTTGAGTTTCGGCTTCCTTCGGCGAACCCTCATTTCCGGTCTCCTTTAGGTTGTGATCGAACATCCTCGCGTGCCCGAGCTTTGGCTTCCTCGCGAGTCATTCCGCCCTCATATTCCATGATCGCCTCGCGTTCACCCAACGCCTCTTGATCTTCATCTCCCTTAAGGGGGGGTATCGTATCCGTTACAACGTTACAATCGTTATTTTTTTTGGAGTTAGGCGCAATCGTATCCGTTACAACGCAATCCTCTTGTAACGGATAGAAAGTCTCCAAGTTACTGTTTTTATTCATTTGTAACGTTGTGTCGGATACGATACCCCCCTCTGAAGGATAGGACTTCCAAGCCCGTTCCAGTTCCTCTCGCTTGTACCCTCTCGCGGGATCTCCGACGTCGGGGCGGATCGTGCCCGGATAAACCTTGAACGGCTTGAGCATGTCGGACAGGCCGCCTCAAACAATAAAACCGGAAAATGGCTTTCCTCGAAAGGAGTTACTCGCGTGTGGTTATGGGGCCGCGTTCGGCACTATTGGAAGTGAAGTCTATGAACAGTACCGTCTTATCGATGCTGTCTATTCCCTCTTCAATTACACAGCTCGGCTTCAGAATCCCGAGAATGCGCTACAGGCCTTAATTTCATGACTTTTCCGAACTCAAGAAGCTGGGTCCGAGTAAGTAACTCCTTACCATGAGGTGAAAATGGCTAACCAAGATCAGGATCGGAAGCCGGGAGGGCGCATGAACGAGACGCTGGAGGCGATGGCCCGGGTGCTGTTCAAGTCCTGGTTCGTCGATTTCGACCCGGTCCGCGCCAAGATGGAAGGCCGCGACCCCGGCCTGCCCCAAGACCTTGCCGATCTGTTTCCCGACAGGCTCGTGGACTCGGAATTGGGGCAGATCCCGGAGGGGTGGGGGGCGGGCTGCCTCGCCGATATCGCCATCGCCCCACGGCGGGGAGTCGATCCTGCGAACCTGCGCAACGAAATGCCCTATATCGGCCTGGAGCACATGCCCCGCCGCTCAATCGCTCTCACAGAATGGGAAGGTGCCGGGAAGGTTACGGGCAGCAAGTCCATCTTTAATAAAGGCTTCTGTACGGCAAGCTCAGACCATACTTCCACAAGGCCGGTATCGCGCCGATGAACGGCATCTGCTCCACCGACATCGTTGTTGTGGTACCCAAACTCATTGAGTGGTCCGCATTCGTGTTGGCCTGCATCTCCTCGGTCGAGTTCGTCACCTACACGGATCAGACCTCAACCGGTACGAAAATGCCGCGAACGAGTTGGAAAACCATGAGCCTCTACCCACTGTGCCTTCCTGCCAAGTCCGTTGCACGGGCTTTCCAGAATGACGCGCGACCGATTATAGGCCGTATTGTCGCCAATATTCACGAGAGCCGTACTCTCGTCGCTCTACGCGACACGCTGTTGCCGAAGCTGGTGTCGGGAGAACTACGGTTGGCGAACGTTGATATTGTCAGGGGTCGACGTCAGACACCCGCGGCGAGAGCAACCCAGCAGGTATCACCATGAACAATAAACCAAAAACTGCGAACGTTGAAGAAATCACCAAGACATTTAGAGACCTGGGGCTGGATGACCCGGAACTGCGACGTCGCCTCAAAGAGTTCTCTGAACCGAGCAAATGGGCCGCACGAGTGAATAGGCGCTACTACGCTCTTAGTACTCGAAACAACACCGCGCAAGATGTGGAGGAACGCAATGCCTAACTGGAATCAGCTGCTGGACGAATTTCGTGCCGGGAGTATATATGATGTGATTCGGCGCCGATATCTCACCAAGATCGGCAAAACAACTGGTCGCAACGTGATCCTCTACTATTCAGGTTGGCTCCAGAAAGGGAATGTTCCGGGCGTCGAAATAAACGACGACGACAAGAACGGGTTCATGACTGTCATTCACGAATTGGACAGGAAGCTCGGCCTCGACCTTGTCCTGCACACGCCCGGCGGCGATTCAGCAGCCACGGAATCCGTCGTAGACTATCTGCGTTCAATGTTCAGCACTGATATTCGAGCGATCATTCCCCAGCTCGCCATGTCCGGAGGCACCATGATTGCGTGTGCCTGCAAGGAGATACTAATGGGCAAGCAGTCGAGCCTCGGACCAATAGATCCTCAATTCCGAGGTATTCCGGCCCACGGATTGGTGGAGGAGTTTAACCGCGCAAAGAAGGAAGTCAACGAAGACAATTCCACGATTCCAATATGGCAACCTATTATCGCGAAGTACAATCCGACCTTAATTGGAGAGTGCGAGAAGGCAATCGCATGGTCCAACGAAATGACAGATGAGTGGCTCCGCTCCGGCATGTTCGCGCAAGATGCGAGCCCCGACCCAAAAATTCCGAAGATACTTGAGGAACTGGGAGATCACGCACTTACGAAATCGCATGCTCGGCATTTGTCCATAGAACGGTGCCGGGACATGGGCCTGAAAGTCATTGCACTCGAGGATGATCAAGATCTGCAGGACTCTGTGTTGTCATTGCATCATGCCTGTATGCTCACCTTTACGGCAACTCCGGCATTTAAAGTTATCGAAAACCAGCGAGGCATTGCGTTCATCAAGATCGCACAGCCAGTTGTGATTTCCGGGCAGCCGATGGCGAACCCGGAAGTGGATAAATTACCAGTGAAACAACCGGAAGATTCTCGATGACTTCACACGCGTGGCGTGGAACTGGGAGGCGATCATTGTAACCCGCCAAGTCTGGGTCAAGATGACACTCAGCGGCTTCGGTGTGAGGTCTGTGGAAAAGCACTCGAAGTTCGGTAGTGGGTGGGCAACTTCCTACTGCGGAAGTGTAACCTCGGGTAGACGATGTTTGAAGATAGACGCGCCAGCATGTCTGGTTCGAACGGCGCCCCGGGGTCGGTCTTGGTCTTCTCGATCAGATTGTCAAGCGGGTCCGGCTCGGGTTCGCCGGCGCGCTGCTCGATGTAGTCCGCAACGTCAACGCCTTCCTCGATGGCGTCGGCAACGTCCCATCCGTCTTTGCGGTCGGGCTCGGGCTTGACGATCTGCACGGCTTCCGCCTTGGCTTTCGATGCGGTCCCCGTAAGATTGGCCATCGCCTTGCGGCCAGGATCGTCCGCATCCGGCCACAAGATCACGTGACGGCCTTCGAGGCAATGCCAATCGGTTTTATGGACGGCTCCCGTTCCGCCCATCCAGGAGAGCACGTCCGAGCGCCGGATGCGGGCAAACCGCATGTCCGGTTCGACGAGCGTGACGGGCAACGAGGCTGAGGGGTCCAGTTCTTGACCAACTTCGACGGAATCAGCGCAAAGATCAGGCGGGCGGACGATCACAGGGGACGCGGCAACACAAAACGGGCGGCACGGCACAGACGGCAAACTGGGCGAAGTGAGAGAAGTAAAGGTGGACTATCGCTATGAGAAGGAACTCGTTGCGCCGGATGGCTTCCGAGCCGAACGCGCACATGTCCCCCCCCTCAACCCGTGGCACCGTGGCAAGTGTTGAAAAACAAGAAGTTGTGAGTGTTTCAACTCGTGGCATGGATGGTACGGTGCCACGGGTTAAAGATCGCGCAATCCCTCGTAAACAAAAGGATGCCACGGTGCCACGGGTTGAACCCCCCCCCCAAGAGCGACTCCTGCGTAAAGAACACTTGTGACGAAGACCAAAAGGCGTTAGCTCGGGTTCGCGAGATACTCGGCTAGCGGAGATCTAAAACCCGAGACAACCACGAATCGCACCCCCCCACGGGTGCGATTTTTGTGTTCAGTCGAAGGCAGTTACGACCGGTGAAGGTCCCGGGCCAAAATCCTGCCTCGAGGTCCAGACTGCAAATTCCCCCCAGTTGGGGAAATTCGAATCCCAAAAACGGCTCCTAAGGCCCGATCGCCCGAAGGCGCACCCCAAACCCTACCCCCGGAGTCGGAGATGATTACACCGTGCCCATTCCTGTCGGTGTGTGCGCCTTCCAGAGCGAAGGCCGAGGGGATCCCGGCGCCGTTGACCAGGCGGACGGCTTCGGCCAGGCTGTTCCACTTTCTCATGTGTTCCATTTTCTCGGCCTTCGCCCTCCATTCCAGGCTGTACCGGTCCTTCATATGGTTTCCGCCTCGACGGTGCGGGCGTAATTACGATATATCCTTTCAATACGGCATGTTACGTCTGACGAACAGAGAATGGTTCCGGGGAAAGGATCATATGGGGAGCCATATTCCCATCCGCCAACTTAGGCGGTCGTCCGTTAACGCAAGACCCCGTGGGGCAACCTTTCGGGGTCTTGTCGCTTCTGCCGTATTCACAAACGCTTGTGCCACCTCTCCCCCTCTCTACCGGTTCTCTGTTTCGAAGCGTTTCCCCCGGTGTTCGAGCGCAACCGTGGGGGTTGCGTCCGCTGAGCAGAGATATCTCTTCCGGATTCTCCGATTCTCTGTTTTTCCCGTCGGCCTTGTTTAACAGCCCGGTTGCGTCCTTTCGACGTTTCGGAAGGTTCCTCCGGCAAGTATTCACCGGAAGCCGGACCGGCAGGTCCGGTCACCAGCTTACGAGCAGATCACCGGACAGCAGAGGCGGCCGTGCGCCCGGAGTCCGAAACCGTAGCTGGCGCAGCCCCCAGTCCCAGCCCGAGCGACGCCTTCTCCGGCGATTTTAGCAAGGCTTATCAAAGGCGCGCACGGTTCCCCCAAGGCGTGCGGGGAGATCCGTAAGGCCCGGTTCGTGGCCGCCTCTACGAGGGCTCTCCAGCATGGAATCCACACCTGGCGATCATGTTCAGGGACGAGCGGCCGGGGAAACGATAGGAGGGGAACGCGATGCCGCAGAACCCAACGCTGGAGGAGCGGCGTCTGCTGACGTTGCGCCTGCGCATCGCGGGCTGGAGCTATCGCGAGATCGCGACACGGGTCGGAGTGTCCCCGACGCAGGTCTTCCATCTCAGCAAGGAGAAACCATGAGTAAAGACAAACTAGTACCAACCTGCGAAAATTCGCGTAATCTGATTGCCTAGCAAAAACAGGATGTTAAAGGCGGATTTGCACGCATAAACTTGTGCAGCTAAGTACTAGAAGACGCCGCAAAGAAAAGGTTGAGAGAAGAAACTGAGCCGGTCGAGCGCAGCGATGCGCCGGGGAAGAAACCGGAGAAGCCGGAGAATCCAGGGGGATTCAGGGACCTGTTCGAGGATATGTGGGGTCACTTCGAGAACCCCCAGGATTCAAAAAAAAGGAAAATGCGATGAGTTCGGTAGTTTGGGACAGAGACAACCTGATCCAAAAAGTCGGAGGCAACGTCGAAGAACTGGGGCATGTGAAGTACGACCAGCACTCGAACGGGTACGTCCTTTGGCTTAAGGACACACGCGACGTGTTCGGCACCAACAAAGGGTACATACGAGGCGACTCCTTCCCGTCGATGAAGGATGCCAAGCAGCACGCCGCTCTCTCCAAGTCCGCTTGGCTTTTGCACTACATGTGGATGGTCGGCCTGCGCGACGACGGAAATAAAACCGGCAAAGACGTTACCCAGGGCATAGAAGATTCCGAAAGCGGTAAGCCGCTGACGGTGTCAACGTTCAAGGAAGAAATGGACAAGCTCACGGACAATCTAGATAGGGCGGAGAAAGAAGCAAGCGAGAAAGAAAGAAAATCCGTAAAGCGAGATATTTGCTTTTTCGTCGCCGGACTTGGCATCGGATTGGTCGGAATTTTTGTATAATTTCCGTCCAAAGGTATTGCCAATCGAATCTCTCCTGCAATACCGTTTCGCAACGTCCAAGCTTTTGAAAACCCGTCTCGGGTCGGATCGTAGTTACAGGCGCATGATGGAAGTTCAGGCCCGGCAACTGTGACGCTGTCGGAAGCTGCGGCGAAGGAACCGACGCGTGAGGAGATTGCCCCGGAGTTGCCCCCCAATGTATGAAGTGGGCGAAAAGGAACCGCACAGGCTGTACGGCTGGTCCGTCTTGACCGCCGACCTGCTCGACAAGGCCCTTCATCTCACGAATGAGCGCAGCTGCTTCCCGCCGCTCTGCTTTGCCTGGGGTTGTTCCTCCAATTTCGATTGAATCCTTCCCCCACCGAGCTTGGGCGATCTCGATGGCTTCGGTCTGGTGCCGGTATAACACGAGGCGCCGGAAGATCTTTCCGCATTCCGGGTCGAGAGTGCCGTGTGACACAAGTTCGTCGACGGACCCACCCGGTACGAAGTTCGGGTTCAACTGGATGAGCGGGACGGGCCAGAAACGGCCACCGGCGTAAGCCTCGTCGACGGCTTGGTCGATGTCTGCCGCGCGGATGTTGGTGAAGCTTCGAGAAAAGCGTTCGTATTCTGAAATGAGTTCCTCACGGAAAGCGAAGACGTCCATCAGGCACCCTCCCCTCGCTCGAAGCGCTCAAGCACCTCAACCAGGTCAGTCAACGGCACCGCCATCTCGAACTATTGTACCGGTCCTCCGAAGCAGCCGCGGCAGCGTATCACTTGGAGAATACCTGCAGCTCCTGAAGGAGAAACTCGACCTGGAAAGAAAGGGAAAGGCTCTCGCGTCTTTCCTAGGTGTTGAATCTGATTTGATTCCAAAGTTAGAGACAAATACGGTCTCAATAGTGTCAATACCATTGCGTGAATTATATTCCATGGGTCGTAGCATAGGACTGAATACTGGCACCTACCTTGAACTTCTTAGGAAGTCACATAGGCTTCACAACATCGGACCTAGATATAAAGGAGCTGCCAGGTATGATTCTAGGGAGGGAACCAAAGGGAAGGAGCAATCAATGAAAATCGCCTATGAGGAGCTGCTTCTCAAAGGTAAAGCAGAAGAAAGAGATAATGATCTGGAATCGCATCTGCACGCTCTGAGAGAGATGTTGGAAAAGAGCTAATGGAAGAACTCCCAAGGAAAAGAACAGGCTACTGCAGGATGGCAGCGCGGAGTCTGCTTTCGAGATACAGCAAAGGAGCAGGTGATATCAGACCGCCAATTCCTGTCTGTGATATAGCTAAGTTTAATGGCTATAAGGTGGTGCTCCTTGAAACACTGACGGACAAACACTCGGCCATTGTGGACTTGCATGAGAAACTTATTGGAGTGAATAAGAAGCATCACTCACACAGGAGAAGGTTCTCCATAGGCCACGAACTCGGCCACATCTATCTTGAACATCCTTCGGAAGACGAGCAATCTGAAGAGGAAGTGAAGTATTTTAACCTCGAAGCGAACGAATTCGCCGGTGAGCTACTTGTACCTCTACATTATCTGAAACTCGAATTAAAGCAATGCAAGAATATGGATCAGCTTGCGAATCATTTCAACGTGAGTCCCGAAGTGGTATTCAGGAGGATCTCTTCCCAAGGGCTGTTGTCATACATATAGTCTTGTAAATTAGTTAGTTAATGGGATAAGGCCGCGTTCTCTCGGGAGCGCGGCCGTTCCTTTTGTCCGGGGTGTAACCCGGTTTCGTTTATATAAGTATAAGGTTCGGAAACCGCCGCGACAAGAACAACACCATGCTGGCCGAAATTGCATCCGGAAGATTTCCGGCAAAAGTGGATAAGGTAGACAGCGTCACTTCCGCGCTGCCCTCATTTCTTCATCTGCGCGGCGACTCCCGAAGGCAGGCTGAGCCTTCGCTAAAGGACATCCATCGTCCGTTTCCGGGTTCCGCTCTCGCAATCGATTAACTGAATGTCGGGACGGATCCAGCAATAGAGCTTCGAAAGGGCGGCCGCGGTTCGTACGGCCGAGGGGTACTGCCACTATACGGAGATCATGCCGGACGAGCCGGGGTTCAGGCCGGATTTCGTGGTGGCCGGCAGCACGGAGCGCGGGAATTCACCGCCGCCTCGGCGAACATCGGATCGCTATGATGCGCAATAGGATCGAGTTGTTCGAATTCCCCTTAACTTTCCACAACCGGAGAAACAACCTATGAATGGTGACACGCAAATTATCGTGAGTGGTCGTGAGTACAAGGTCTCTGGCAATGTCGTGACCTACGAGCAGGTCGTGAAGATCTGGAACGAGCTCCATGATGCAGAGAACAAGCACATCATCGGCACGCCCGGCATCGACTACGAAGACAGCCTGAAAGGCGAGGACGGTGTCCTCCTGCCGGGCAAGGACGTTGAAGTCAAGGACGGCACGAGCTTCTCGGTAGACCCCGAGCATGTCTCGTGAGGGACCGTCTCTCCACGTTCGCTGAGCAGGCCGGGTTTGCCGTCAGGGTCGATTCCGACGTCGTCCTGGCCGTCCGGGTTCCTTGTCTGCTTGCAGACGGGGTTGTTGGCACTTGTACCATTGAGAAGTCCTACGACCCTATGAACGGGAAACCGAATGACCGGATAGGTGGCGCAGTCCATGCGGTGCGGATCACCGCTGACGAAGAGCACGACGGGCGCGTGTACCACGCGGACGGGAACCCGATTGAGAGCTACATCGCCGGCGACGGCAAGACCTGGTCGAACATCTCCATCCGGAAAGGTAGCCAAAACAGCCCGGAGGAGGACGTGTCGGCGAGCGACTTGATCCACCGCTATGCGAAGCAGATCGTCGGGGCCGTGTCGGCGGACGGCTACTCCGAAACCGCTTCTCTCGGGAGGCGGGGTCCGTTCAAGATCCCGAACACTTTCGAGGCACGAGCGGCGATAGGCTCGGTTCAGGATCGCATCCGTGATCAGAGCATTGCGATCATCGGCTTGGGCGGAACGGGCGCCTACGTCCTAGACCTTATTGCGAAGACGCCAGTGGCGGAAATCCATCTTTTGGATTCCGACGACGTTGACTGGCACAACTTCATGCGCTCACCGGGCGCACCTACTGTCGAGGAGATTGAGTCGCGTCCCAAGGGGCGCCTGCGCAAAGTGGACTACTACCATTCCAAGTATGCCTCCCTCCGGGAAGGCATCCACCCGCACGCTGTTCGAGTGGACAGCCCGTCCATATTCGCCGAGTTTCTGTCGGCGCATCCCGTCGACTATGTCTTCGTGTGTATCGACCAACTGACCGACGGCGATTCGCCGCGTCAGAACGTCGTCTACTGCGCGCTCTCAGCGGCGGAGGTCCCGTTCATAGACTCGGGTGTGAGCATTACGCTGGAAGACCACGCCGTCAGAGGGGCTGTGACGACGAGCGCCTATGCCGCAGGCTCTCGCGCGTGGAAGGATGCCATTCCGAATGCCAGAGTCGAGGGCAATGTCCCCGGCTACCGCAACGTCCAGCTGCCGGAAGTGAACGCGTTGGCGGCGTCGCTTGCCGTGATGGAGTGGCGGCGTCGCACGGAACAGTATGTTTCGGGGTCGGCTTCGTTCCTCCACAAGTTCCGGCTCGAGACGCCGCGCATTGTCACAGCAGACTGACTCGCAGGAATGACGCCCGTGAAACTCCGCCCCGTCTTCGTAGACGTATTGCCCGATTTTGACGCAATCAAAGCCGGTGAGCTCTGGATTAGCCACAAGTACCGGACTGTCAACCTGCGCTGCCCCTGCGGTTGCGGCGATCTGACAGTGCTGTCTCTCCACCCAAGCCGCTGGCACGTTCATTTCGATGGCAAGTCGGTCTCTCTGGACGGTCCTAGGGGTGGGTCCGTGTGGGCCAATTCCGGCTGCGGCAGCCACTACTTCATAAGGAACAACGCTGTCATTTGGGCGCGTAGAATCGATCCAGGCCGTCATTCGGAGTATGCCCAAGTCGAACGGACGCGGCTGATTGCGTCTCAACGGAGCCGTCTGGCTTGGCGCTCCTGGCTCAAAGGTGTTTTCCGCTGTCTGTCGCTAGGGAGTTGGCGTAAGTAGAGCGCCGCATTTCTTCTGGGTTGACCAGACGCGTGACCCGCGAGTGTGTGCTTGATTGCGTTCTAGTCGGTACGTACATTGGGGTGATATGACCCGGGAAAAGTGAACAGTGGTTTAAGCCGCTTTCTGCAGCGATAGGCGTTCAAAAAGGGCCGGGGACACATAGTCCAGGTAAGCGTGCAGCCGCTGATTGTTGTAAAACATTTCGATGTACTCGAAGAGTTCGCGCTCTGCATGATCGAGGTCGATCAAGTCGACGTGATACAGCCATTCGGTCTTCAAGGTTTTGAAGAATGACTCGGAGACGGCATTGTCCCAGCAATCGGCCTTCTTGCTCATGCTTTGAACAAACTGATGCGCGTCGACGGCCTTTCGGAAGCCATCGCTACAGCCGATTGGCCGGAGGACTTCGCGAATGGCACCGCTCGACAGATATCAATTGGCGGACGACAGGTTTCGGTTATATTTGAGAAGGTTGGTGACATCCCCTGATCTCAGGGCATCACTCTTGAGAAGTTCGGGCTAGTTACGCCCCACCCTCCGGGAGCAGCACCAAGGGCGTCACGGAGGGATCGGAAACCAGTATCTCTTGGAAGGCGACCTTTTCAACACGGTCGGGGGTGGAGACCGTCCGCTCAAACGGGCTCAACGAAGTCAATCATCGTTTGGATGCCGCGCTGCAATCCTCCCCGCTTTCACAACACTATGATGACGAGGACTCATTCCAAGCTCTTCATGGAATGTCGACTTGTCGACCGGTCGAATAACCACCACGCGACGCGAAAACAGGTCTATGAATACAACCAGATACAGCCATCCCTCCTCAAGTGTGTTGCGCGCATGCCTGTTCGCATTGGTCTGTCTCACCTTCTCGTCTGTCGGGGGATATGCTTCTCCTCAGCCATCGGAAGCCGACAACGTGCATTTTTGCCGACCCCTCGATTTTGAAGAAACGAGAGACCGCGATAGCTCCTATGCCGCTCGCAAGCAGGCGTTTGACTTGAATGTTGGGGAACCCCGCACCGTACGGATGATCTACTTCTTGCCCAATGACCGCCCGTTTCGCGCAGAAGTGGTTCAGCGGATGAAAGATGAGATTCGCCAGATTCAGGCCTTCTATGCAGAACAGATGCAGGCGCACGGATACGGGAACAAAACCTTCCGCATTGAAACGGATGCGCAGGGCGAGCCGATGGTTCATCACGTGGATGGTCAACACCCCGATAGTCACTATCTTGACAACACATTCCAGGCTATGAATGACGAGATTGAACAGGTGTTTGATCGTGATGCGAACATTTACTTCACCGTCATTGACAATAGTATAGATGGAATTCGTACTGGGCGTGTTTGGAATGCGGGAGGAACAGGAGGCGACCGGGGAAAAAATGCTGGCTTTGTGTTGGTTCCTGGGGGATTTAGCTTCAGGACGGCGGCACATGAACTTGGACATGCTTTCAGATTGAAGCACGATTTCAACGATGATACGTACATCATGTCGTATGGCGGCGGCCAGCGACGCTCTCTATCTGCGTGCAATGCCGAATTTTTGGCTGTGCATCCCTACTTCGATCCCAGTGTTGAAGCGCAAGAAGCTCCGCCGCCGACAATCGAACTCATTTCACAGACCGGCTATCCGGCAGGCTCAAGAAGCGTCTCCGTTCAACTCGAAGTCAGCGACCCGGAAGGACTTCACCAAGTGCTCCTGTTCGTTAGAACAAGAGAAACACACTACGCCGCCGGATCGCTTGAAGTGAAGGCGTGTCGTGGATTGAAGGGCGCAAGAGAAGCCGTCGTTGAATTTGATTATAACGGTGTTATCCCATCTGATGGTTTGACGAGTCTTTCCAACCCTGACGCGCATCCGATTCATGTCGAGGCCGTTGATACGGATGGGAATGTGGGCTATGCGTATTTTACCCTTGTGAAAATTTCGCCACAACATATCGCCACCCTGGGGGGGCATACGCGTTTTGTCCGATCTGTTGCGTTTTCACCCGATGGCACGACCCTCGCTTCGGGGTCACAGGATAGCACAGTCAAGCTGTGGAATGTTGCGACACGAACAAATATCGCCACCCTGGGACACACGCATTTGGTTCGTTCTGTGGCATTTTCACCCGACGGAACAACCCTCGCTTCAGGGTCGAATGATGAAGCAGTTAAGCTGTGGGACATTGCGACACGAACAAACATCGCCACCCTTGAGGGGCATACGCGTGTTGTCCGATCTGTTGCGTTTTCACCCGATGGCACAACACTCGCTTCAGGGGCAGCGAGCGAAATCAAGCTATGGGACGTGGCGACAGGACGCAATATCGCCACCCTTGGGCATCCGTATATTGTCGACGCTGTTGCGTTCTCGCCCGATGGAACAACGCTCGCTTCAGGATCGGATGATGAAACGGTCAAGCTGTGGGACATTGCAACGCGAACAAATATCGCTACCCTGGAGGGGCATAAGTCCTGGGTCAATTCGGTGTCGTTTTCACCCGACGGGACAACGCTCGCTTCAGGATCGGATGATGAAACGGTCAAGCTGTGGGACATTGCAACGCGAACAAATATCGCCACCCTTGAGGGGCATAAGTCTTCTGTCCGTTCTGTTGCGTTCTCGCCCAATGGCACGACCCTCGCTTCGGGGTCACGGGATAACGCTTCAGGGTCATTGGATAACACGGTCAAGCTGTGGGACGTGGCGACGGGACAAAATATCGCGACTTATAGGCATAGGGATAAGCATTCTGGTCAGGTGCAATCTGTCTATTCTGTAGCGTTTTCACCCAATGGCACGACCCTCGCCTCGGGGGCAGGGTCTTGGGATGGGAATGGCACGGTCATTCTGTGGGATGTATCTGGGCGGTTACGACCCCGTCCTCGAACGCTTGTGAAAATCTCAGGCGACAACCAGCAGGGCACGCCCGGTGCCGCGTTGTCGAACCCCATGGTCGTTGAAGTGAACGATCAGTACGATCATCCCTTACCGGGTGCGCAAATCATGTTTACGGTCACCGCGGGCGAGGGGAGGCTCAGCGGGAGATTCACTGTCGAGCACGCAAAGACCGGTGCCAACGGCAGAGCAGAGAACACTCTGACACTTGGGAGCATTCCGGGGCCGAACACCGTTGAGGTATCTGTCACTGGACTTGAGCCTGTGACCTTCAACGCTGTGGGAGTTGGAACGTCCACCACATCAATCATGGGTGGTGATTATCGGACATGGCATTTACCCGATGGCGCAATAATCCGCCTGGGAAAAGGACGCATTGGTGAGGGCGACAGGGCAGTGGCGTTTTCGCCGGATGGTCAACGCCTCGCCGTGGCAAGTGGTATCGGTGTCTGGCTTTACGATGTGGCGACCTCTCGTGAACTCGCGCTATTCACCGGACACACGGGTGATGTCAGGACCGTGGCGTTCTCTCCCAATGGCACGATGCTGGCTTCCGGGTCTTATAATCACACAGGGTCACGAGATAGTGGTACGCTCAATCTGTGGAACGTGGCGACAGGAGAAAATATCGCCACCCTTGGGGGGTACAACCGCACTTGGCGGGAGTCTGTCCAGTCTGTGGCGTTCTCACCCGACGGCACAACACTCGCCTCGGGGTCTCATGGTGATATCAAGCTATGGGACGTAGCGACACGGACAAATATCGCCACCCTTGAGGAGCATACGGAGTGGGTCTTTTCTGTGGCATTTTCACCCGATGGCACAACACTCGCCTCGGGATCACAGGACCGCACGGTTAAACTGTGGGATGTGGCGACGCGAACAAATACCGCTACCCTGAGGCATGGGACTGGGGACGAGGGCATCATCCGTTCTGTTGCGTTCTCACCCGACGGCACAACACTCGCCTCGGGAGCGTGGGCTAAAACGGTCAAACTGTGGAACGTGACGACAGGAGAAAATATCGCCACACTAAAGCATCATACGTATAATGTCGAGGCCGTGGCGTTTTCACCCGATGGGACGACACTCGCTTCAGGGTCTTATGATGATGTCAACCTATGGGACGTAGCGACGGGAGTAAATATCGCCACCCTTGCACATACGAGTACGGCTTTTTCTGTGGCGTTCTCACCAGACGGCACAATGCTCGCTGCAGGATTACGGGATGATGGAACGGTCAGACTATGGAATTTCACAACACAAAACATCGCCATACTAAGGCATAGTACCAGGGTTGAATCTGTTGCGTTTTCACCCGATTCCAGTACATTCGGTTTGAAAAGGAAAACGCTCAATGCGTTGGATTCTCGGGCGGGCCGCTATATCTTATGTCCGTGAGGTTCTTGTCCCGAGAGCGAAAAGTGGAGAAATAACGATAATTGTTGCTCGCAGGGCGCGGGACTGGGGTGTTCCGAATGGAAGACATATCATTGTGTACAGGTCATCTGAATCCCGTGGGCAACATCTATCACTTAATAGTCGAGGAGGAAAGGCCATTGCGAAAAGGCTTGGGATATGACCATTCTCCTTCAGCTCTCCGGCACATATGGCGATTTCCATAATTGACGAATATCATCGATTTCCTGCTTGATCATGGCAATCCGCTCTATTCCCAGCCCAAAAGCAAATCCGCTTACCCTCTTGACATTGAAACCCGCCTGGCGTAACATATCTTCTTTCAGAAGCCCGCAGCCGCCCATTCCAAACCATTTTTCGTTCCATCTGATATCGAATTCAATACCAGCTTCGACAAACTTGAAATCATGATTGCGCCAACGGATCTCGACTTCTCCGAACACCGCAATGAGCGTTTGCCGGACCGTTGATTTCAGGGTCTGAAGATCAGCGGTTTGGTCGATGCAAATCCCATCGACTTGATGGAAGACTTTGGAATGACGTCGATCTTCACTGTCCGATCGAAAAACTCTTCCGGCCGCGAGCAAACGCACGGGTGGTTTCCGTCCCTTTATCGCCTGAAATGTCGTGTGGGTCGTATGGGTCCGGAGGATTTCATTATCGCTTACGTGATAAGCCATTTCGGTGACTCCCATATCCTCCTCCACCGATCTATCTACGATTTCCTCACCGCCGATGATTTCATACGAGGACAGGGCGGTCCGGATCTGTTCCCAGATCGTTCTGACCGGATGCCCTTCGATCTCCATCGGTTTTGGCCTATTGAGCAGCTCCCCCACCACTTTCTCGCTGAAACGTTCATCAGGTGAATGATCCTTCAGGGATTCGCTGACCATTTCGATCATCCTTTCTTTTAATCTCTTTCTGGAGTCGTGCAGTCGCTTTTTGACGGTGGTCACGGGCAACTCCAGAAAATCGCCGATTTCTTTTTGAGAATATCCATCGATGTAGAACAAAGCTGTCACGGTCCTTTCGTGTTCCGCGAGGGTCCGAAGGGCCTGGATCACTTTTTCCTTCAATTCTTTCGCTTCCATTATTTCATCGGGAGAAGGCTCAGATGAGGTTATCTCAGTCGTGTCTTCAAGCGAAATTGTTGGAACCGGCCTGTCCCGCGTGAACCGGTCGCAATGCTTGAAGATGATCTTTCGGAACCATCCGGGGAAAGCATCAGGATTTTGAAGCTGCGAAAGTTTCAAGAAGGCTTCGATGAATGCCTCCTGCGCGGCATCCTCGGCTAACTGAAAGTCATTGAGGAGCGAGTAGCAATAGCCCACGGCCATATCCTGGAAGCGTCGAACGATCGTTCCATATGCGTTTAGGTCGCCGGACTTGGTCCGAAGGATTAAAGATTGGAGTTCTTCCACTTTTTCCCCGTTTCTGAGAAGGTTCCTTCTATAAAGTAAGACCCGATTCTTCCTTTAAAGGTTACTGAAGTCCTGAAGAAACTTCAATATTATTATGGTAATTAGGAAGATATTGGTACCAGATTCACCAGATATGAAGCAATAATTGGGAAGAGATCCTCGTCTTCCTGGTTGAATCTGAACTCTGTTTCCTTCAGGTATAAATGGAAATGATGTCGAGGGATTCCTCTGTATTGATATACACGAGACGCCCTCGCCCGACTGCTCTCCGATTTCGACGCGCCGCCGCCCATCGGGCACCGGCTCACGCGGGAGGCTCGGCTCGACATCCGCAGCGTAGCAGCAGATCCCTTCACTTCGCCCTCGGGCTCGACCACGCGACGCCCGAACTTGAAGACGGGAACTTCCGTTCGAGCAGCCAGACGGCTGGCTGCCATGTCGGAGGCTCGGCTTCAGCGGATGAAGCTGATACCCCGGAAGAGTGAGGTCCTGAGGCCTGACGGCTTGGTCAAGGTCCGCCATAGCCACCGCAATCCGCTCCGCCTGATCAGCGCGCAGCTTGCTGAGATCTCCTCGCTCATAAAGCCGCTTGAGGCCACGATGGCGAAAAGCCCGAATGAAGCTGCGGCAGGTCCCTGATCCGAGATGGGAGAGGAAAACTGATTTTTGACGCGGCCTTCCCCCTCTGCGGTGCGGGCGTGATTACGGTAGATCCTTTCAATACAGCAAGTTACGACTGACGAACAGAGAATGGTTCCGGGGAGAGGATCATATGGGGAGCCAGATTCCCATCCGCCAACTTCGGCGGTCGTCCGTTAACGCAAGACTCCGTGGGGCAACCCTTCGGGGTCTTGTCGTTTCTGTCGTATTCACAAACACTTGGGCCACCTCCTTCCCCTCTCTGCCGATTCTCTGTTTCGAAGCATTTCCCCCGGTGTCCGAGCACAACCGTGGGGTTGCGTCCGTTGAGCAGAGATATCTCCTCCGGATTCTCTGATTCTCTGTTTTTCCCGTCGGCTTTATTTAACAGCCTGGTTCGACGTTTGGGAACGTCCCCCGGTATGTATTCACTGGAGCCGGACCAGTTCCCCCGAATTTGAGCAGTTCCGCGTCGGAGGTTTCCCGTCCGGGCTCCGTACCACCACGTCACCCACTGCCCCCCCCTGCCGGTGAACGCAGGGTTTTGCTGGTCAGCCTTGTATTTCAGGGTATCGGTACCGGAGACGATCCCGATGATGGTGTCTGTTTCGTTAGAGTTTGCCGCCTTCCCCGCCGTGTTTCCTGAAACGTCTCTCGTCGTCGCCCTCACGACTATGGTTTCGCCAACGAAATTAATGGAGTCCGGCGCACCAGATCCCACCGTCACCGCCATGCCGCCCGCGACCGGCTTGGTGCTCGCCTTCAGCGCGACCGTCTTTCGTACGATGAAGCGATTCGCATAATTTTGCGCAACGAAGGCGGTCGCGATCCCTGCATCGCTGGTATCCACTGCATTCTTGTGGGAGAACAGAAGGTCGTCGGCCCTGAATTCGACCACGATCCTCGCGTTCGACTCCGTGGCCCCCAGGGTATCAACGAAACCCGGTGCTGTGCCGGGCCGTAAGTCATACTCCCCCCACGATCGCTTTTTTTGTGGAGGTCGCATCGTTGCCCGGATTCCGAATTAAAGTCGCACACGGGCCGGATTCCGTGCCTCAGCGGGCGATTCCGTGCCAAGGGGGGGGGGTTGGATTCCATAATTTCGGAGCGAGTATAAAAAGGCGGGTGGGTGAGGTCCCCCCAGCAACGAGGCCGGTCGTCGTGTCCGGGCAGGTCCCTCAACGCCCACCGGATCGAAACCGCCGTGGTGGAGCACGTCCGCGGCATCGGGATGAACCAACAGGTCGTGGCGGCCACGGTGGCCAAAGCGCGGGAACAACGGCTGACCGCTTCTCCGGGAAGAGGGTCCCGCTCTTGAGCGGGAAGCCGTGGATGAAAGCGACCTGGCCCCGCGGTGAACGGTGCCCGCGAGCTCGCCTGGGTCTACACGATCGAGACCACGCGCATCAAACGGCGCCGGATCGTCTCCGGCTGCTGGCCGGAGTAACGGCCCGCCCAGTCGCTACCGCCCTCCGCAGCGCCAGGGACTGACCGAGTCTCCAGACCTCAACTGAAGCGCCACCGCCGGATCGGTGCCACTCAGGACTTCAGTCCTTCTCGCCGCTTCGAGAACTCCATCGATCTCGACTCCCGCCGCAATCTCATCACTGATGCTGGCAACCCGGCTCCCGAGTCCGGATCGCCTAAACGCGGTTAGTTATGGAAAGGATCGTTGGGGCGTGCCCAGAGCCGGAAGAGCTTGAAGCATCCCCCCGCGAGAGCTTGTCCTGGAAAGCGTAGACCATGCCGGCACTCGAAGGCGGAGGGGTGGGGATGCGGTGGCCTTGTCGCTCCCAGTCGTAGCGGACGCTTTGCGTCATAGGTAAATGCCCGCGGCGCTCGTCACGGTCATGACCACGGTTCGCCCCCCGCATCCGTTTCAAGGCGGAAGGTTTTGTTCCCGTATCCATGCGTCTGCATCCGCTCGGCATGGAAGGTCCACGTCTGGCGAATCGAAACTTTCATCTTTACTCATTGACCCCGAAGCGAGCATCGCCCCATCGGGTGAAAACGACACCGGACAGACCCCTCCCGCATTCCCTTCAGAGGAAGAGACCCGGTCAACGCGAAAAGGCAAGCCCTTAACAGGAAGTACGGGCGACCCTGGCGAGGTGGGGGGGTAAAAGTGTTCAGGGATCGACTTTGTGAAGCCGCATGTCCGCCTTTTGGGTTGCAAGCAATTTCCGTAGGCTGAAAACCACAATATGTTGTGGTTTTTGACGGACGAGAATTATATATATTTAATAAACAATATGTTGCGACTGCGAAGGGGTACAAACGAGAGGACCTGAATCCTGGCGTTGTGTGATTTGGCAGGGTTCTTTATATTTGGGATTGAAAATAATTGACAAAACCCGACTCCCAATGGGCGGGCCTGTCGTAGTCTCAGTGTGACAAGGGGAGAGGGTATGAAGCGCGGTATGATCTGGATGGCGATGGCACAATTGGGATTGGTGATTTTTTTGTCTTTTCCAACGACTTCCGCAAAGAAGCGTCATCAAATTGACCTGTCTGTACGTGCAGGCGGATGTCTTTCACTTGAAAAGAGCATAACCTGATGCAAAAATCCGTTCTTCGTCTCACCTCACCAATCAGATTGAGGGCTTGCCTTTTCGCGTTGACCGGTTTCTTCCTCTCCCCGATGTTTGTCAGCCATGCTTCTCCACAGCCGGCAAATGATGTGCATTTCTGCCTGCCCCTCGATTTTGAAGAAATGAGAGAGAGCGATAGTCTCTATGCTGCTCGCAAGCAGGCGTTTGACTTGAACGTTGGCGAATCCCGCACCGTGCGGATGATCTACTTCCTGCCCAATGACCGTCCGTTTCGCGCAGAAGTGGTTGATTCGATGAAAGTTGAGATTCGCCAGATTCAGACCTTCTACGGCGAACAGATGCAGGCGCACGGATACGGGAACAAAACCTTCCGCTTTGAAACCGATGTGCAGGGCGTGCCGATGATTCATCGCGTGGATGGTCAACACCCCGACAGTCATTATCTTGACCTCACATTTCCGGCTATGTATGACGAGCTTGAACAGGCGTTTGATCTCCGTGCGAACATTTACCTCCTTGTCATTGATAATAGTGGTGGAATTGATATTGGTTCTCGGCGTGTGGGAGGAATAGGAGGCGCCCGGGGAAAAAATGCTGGCTTTGCGTTGGTTCATGGGGGATTCGGCTTCAAAACGGCGGCCCATGAACTTGGACATGCCTTCGGATTGCAGCACGATTTCAACGATCACCCGTACTTCGATGAACCGTACATCATGTCATATGGCAACAGCCAACGATACTCTCTATCTGCGTGCAATGCCGAATTTTTGGCTGTGCACCCCTACTTCAATCCCAGTGTTGAAGCGCAAGAAGCGCCACCGCCGGCAATCGAACTCATTTCACAGACTGGCTATCCGGCAGGCTCGAGAAACGTCACCGTTCAACTCGAAGTCAGCGACCCGGAGGGACTTCACCAGGTGCTCCTGTTCGTTAGAACAAGAGAATTCCAGGCCGCCGGATCGCCTGAAGTGAAAGCGTGTCATGGATTGGCGGGTGCAAGAGATGCCGTCGTTGAATTTGATTATGACGGTGTCATTCCGTCTTATGACTTGACGAGTCTTTCCAACCCTAACGCGCATCCCATTCATGTCCAGGCCGTTGATACTGACGGGAATGTTGGGCGGGTGCGTTTTAACCTCTGGGAAATTTCGCTACAACATATCGCCACCCTTAGGCATACAAATTGGAAGGATGAACCACTCCTTGCATCCCTTACGGCAGCGTCTGTACATGGCACCGTCGCGACAGGCGAATGGGCTGGACAACGGATCCGTCGTCGCTGGTCGATCCAAAGGAAGGAATCCGGGGCGGATCCCTCTGGGTCTCATCCCGTATTCTCTCATTTGAAATGCCCCTTTTTGATGGCCTTTTGTTTTTTTTCACATTTCAACTATAGGCAAAATCAAGAAAAATTTACGCTTGTATAGGGAATAGCCTTAGAAGATGTAACCTAAGATTCTAAAGGAGCTGAACCCGTGAACGAAAGACAAGACAAAAATCCCGAAGACGACTTCTACCTGCACGTCAACACCACGGCCGGTGCCTTCATTATGTCCGACACCGTGTTGACCGAAAACTTCGATAAAGACTACATCGAATTGATCACCCTCTCCGAGCGAAACTTCCTTGAGGGAGAGCTGCGGGAGATAACCCCTTTGCCGTATCGAAAGGAGTTGGACGATCTTGTTGAGGAGATCAACCGGCAGATCGGCACGCCGGAGTTCGGCAATGGGATGACGGTCCGTGAATCCTGGATACACGGGACCAGGGATTTCCCGTCACCGGAGCAGATCGAGCGGGCGGGGGGACACCTCGTCTTTTCCCGTTTGACGTTTCACGACGTTTGACGGCTTTTTTGACTTCTGACTTCTGTATTCTGTATTCTGTATTCCGGTGGGGATGGGTGGAAGGGACTTACTTGCTACTGCTTTTCCCGTTTGACGTTTCACGTTTGACGTTTGCCTTTCCTGCCGTTGCCACTGCTTTGCCTTCTCACGGTCTTTCCATCGTCTATCGTCCATTGTCCATCGTCAATTTCATATGCGCAATTATTTATGACGTAAAGTAGTGTTGAAAAATGTGCTCCAGGTCTATAACGGTCCTAATTTCTCTTATGAAATTCTCTGTCTGAAATCCTTTCAATATAGATAGATAAAAGATACAGATCCTCAAATATCCATTTCTACCATTGAGGAATTGCAACCCTTTTACAACCCAAGCGACCCCCTGCTCCCATACCCGATCGGATTCCGGGTGTTATGACGAAACCTTGATTTTTAAATACGCCCTTCTTCTGCATCAAATATGTCGAACAGAGTGACCACTGAAAGATGGTCTTGCCATAAAATGAATGTAACAAGATATTCTATACTTATCACTTCTGTCGTTTCTGTACTATTCTTGACCACTCTAGCAGATGCGACCAACGATCTTGGACTCTGGCCAGAAATCGGAATTAAGTTAAAGCAAAAAAACAGAAACTTAAAAGGTAATACACAAGTTCGATTCAGAGATAACATAAAAGATCTACACTACTTCAGAGCGGAATTTGGTCCTGGCTTCACTCTATCATTATTAGAATTCTTCATAATGTATCGATTCAATCCTCAAGAGAGAAACAGTACCTGGAATACCCAACATTACCTCCTCGTTGATCCAACAGTTAAGAAAATCAAGCTATTATCAAGCTCAAATCTGCTCCTTGATCTACGTAGTCGTCTCCAAATAAAATTAGGAGATAATGGAAGAAGCTTCTTGCGTGTACGTCCTCACTTATATCATAAGATGCGTTCGCAGAATATAGATAGTTGGTTTATCAATAACGAGTTCTTCATTCAAATCTCAGATCTTGGTCAGCGAAGCCGAGTCAATCAGAACCGTTTCTCCGTTGGTCTAAAGCTAAAGAGGGGCAATATCGATTTCTCACCTTACTACTTACTTCGGTCAGATAAACCAACTTCTAGTGCTCCTTGGAACCACATTCATGTCATTGGCGTATCAGCGTATATGAATAATTAATCACGGTAACCCCCCGGCTCTGCCGGGGGACTATTAAAGTTTGACAGTTCCGGGAATATGCCTTTCGCCGTGCGAGCTGCGAAGCGAAGAAGTAGGCAATTCTGTTTGGACAGGATTGACGTACGTTAGACCTCCCGTTCGTTTGTGCTCAGCAGATTGGAATCACTTGCTGGTATGGAGCTCGGTTAGATGCCATTTACTAAGAAGATCTTTTCCTTCTTGCAGGTTCACAGTGCCTTCATTCGAAATAACTGCTTGTCCTTCCTCACTGAGAATGTAATCTAGTAGACGCTTCGTATTCTCATCTGCATGCTTGGGTATTGCCATATATAATGGCCTGAAATAGGGGTACTCCCCAGTTGATGTGTTTTCTTTTGAAGGGTAAACACCATCAA
This sequence comes from Candidatus Latescibacterota bacterium, assembly GCA_965217865.1. Taxonomy (GTDB): domain Bacteria; phylum Latescibacterota; class UBA2968; order SICM01; family SICM01; genus CBDCJO01. The sequence goes on from CBDCJO010000002.1 coordinate 197,365, forward strand.
TTTCTAGTACTCCCACATCTCTCTTTTTGGCTGAACTAATCCCTGTCACCCCAATTCCGTTCTTATAGCGGGCGACGATATTCTTCTCAAGTGGACCAGATGACCCAAACTCTGTCGCTGAGGTTGGGAATTTGAAATCTTTATCCCCCAATAGCAACAGACGAAACATAAGCCCTACTCCAGATATTTTGCCATCTCTGACAAGCAATATTATCTCCTTATTGTTCCCGCCAAGTTCCTTCCATGTTCTGGCTTTACCGGAATAGATGTCTTTGACCTGCTGGCTTGTTATGCCATTCACAGGGTTGTCTTTGTGTACTATCAATGCAAGGGCATCCCAAGCAACGTGGATCAAATTGACATTGGCCTCTTCTGGGATCACATTATTCTGCTCGTCAACTAACAAGTGGCGGCAAGTACCACCAATGTGCGCATTACCTGACGAAGTTAAACGAATGCCCTTTGTAGCACCGCCTCCGAACTTTTTAAATGGGATCCCCGTTTTTTGGGTAAACTTCTCTGCTATCTTCCCCATGAATGCGTTTTCGGTGATCCCGCAGCCCATCCATATTATCTGTGACTCTGCATGTGCTGAGATCGTCAAGAATAAAGTAAACCAAAATAGAGCCGTTGAATTGAGTGTAGATTTCTTCATTGCAACCTCCAAAAACGTTCATGTGCCTTCTGATACAACTTCTGATTTTGCGGAAAACTCGGGCATAGTTCATTCGGGGTGGAAATGACCCAAGATGGGGCAGGGAGTTGCCTTTGTTCCTCTTCTGCTTTTCAGATCAGCCCCCAAACTGACATGGTTGGTAACGTTCAACTCATTGCCGCACCCCGTAGGGGTTTGGCGAAGGCCCTTCTGGGCCGAAGCCGGCAATGGGGTGTTAGAAGCCGTGGCCACTCTCGCTTCAGTCAAACCGCCTTTCTCAGCCGGCTTCGGTTTCCAACGACTTTTCGGTTCTAAGTCTTTCGAAATAGCTTCGTCCAACTGCGAACCCAATCGCAACGCCAATCAGCGCACCTGCTACTGTGTCCGAAAGCCAATGGAGAGTCGTGACAGACATTCCAATGGCCATATACAAGACATAAAGAATGGCAAGGATTCGAACCCACATCTTCTCCGGGACAAAGGTCATCAAACCTGTCGCCAAGGCAACGGCGACCGCAGTGTGGCCAGAGGGCCAACCTTCCCACACACCTCCCCTAAGAAATCCGAACCTAAACATTAAGCTGATATCACCGGCGGCATCGGTATTGTCGCCACTTCTCCTCCTCAATATGGGACATCTCTGTCTTTGCAAAATAACCATACAAGAGAGGCTGTCCAGAAAAAAGACGATGACGAGTCACTTCCTCACGCTTGTATAGGGAATAGCCTAGAAGTTGTAATGTAAGACTCTAAAGGAGCTGAACCCATGAGTGAAGCCACGTCGAGCCACCGCCTCCGGCGTGGCTCGACCTTGGCCCTTCGCGGGCGGGGCATCAAACCCCGCCCTTGACCAAAGGGGAACACATCCCCTTTGGAAACCCCAGGCTTAGCAGCCTGTTGAAAAAGTGCGTTTATGCCAAGATGACTGTTGTCTTTCCTTGTGGTTTGGTCCTATGATATATCAGGTTCAAACTGAGAAGGGAGGACGAGCAAATGGCAATGGGAAAACGAGGACGACAGAGACAGGAAAACCTGTTCATCGCATCGAACACTTTGGTGAAATCTCCGGGTCATCCGTTCTACGAGAAGCTGAATCAGGTATTGGGGGCGAACGGCTTCGACGAGTTCGTCGAGGGGCTTTGCCAGCGGTATTACGCTCCTCATATGGGTCGCAAGGGCATTCCGCCCGGGGTTTATTTTCGGATGCTTTTGATTGGGTATTTCGAGGGACTTGATTCGGAACGTGGGATCGAATGGCGTGTATCTGACTCGCTGACGTTGCGCCGGTTTTTGGGGTATGCCCTTGACGAACAGACCCCGGATCATTCCAGCCTGTCTCGCATCCGGCATCGGCTTCCCTCCCCGATATACCTCCGTGATAACATGCCCACTGTATGCCTGGTTTGTATTAAAAAGATTGATCAAACGGGCTGGAATCCCGGCAACTTGGCTCAAAACGCAACCTACCCTCGCAACGTCAGTACACCAGTCTGATCCACGTTGGATGATCTCTTCTTCAGTCCCTCCGAACCGCATTTCATCCAAGCTTTCATCCACAACATTTTGGCCTAGCCTCTGAGTAAATCGTACTATTCCCTTGATTTTATCTTCATCCGAACCACAGTCTCCAACAGATTCTTTTAAATAGCTTTCTAACGTTGGGCGTGATCCTTTTTTATACCGCACCTGAGTGGGAGTATATTCCTTGTATAAATATCCAGCAGTTTCGGTGCACAAACGAATCAATCGTTCCCATAACACCCAATCCACTGAACCAGGGGCATGAGTATCGTTTCCCAACATTTTCTGATACGCACACCCAAATTGACTAATACCTCTGTAATTGGAAAGGTTATCCAATGTCTTTTGCCCTTTAACAAGGATTTTTTATTCGGCGGAAGATAACCGGGGCCACCTTGCAAATGCCGCCTAACGATTTCTATATTGAGTAAAGGAGGAAAAAAACAGCGTTGAGGGGCTGAATCTTCCCTTGCAAGGCAAGGTGTCTTAAGATTCGGCAAGCGCAAGCAAACTCAACCCTCAACGCTGGAGGTATACGATGAAGTCGAAAATCTTCCACCTTAAACGACAGGCCATCTCCCAGAATTTCGTCCTCGGGATCGATCCGGGCAAGGAAAAACACAGCGGGTCGGTGCTCGATCCCTCCGGACTTCAGCAAGGCGGGGCCTTCTCATTCCCCGTGACGCGAGCGGGATATGACCATACCCTCTGGCAGCATCTGGAGCGACGCATCAAAGATTGCGGGCCGGATCGGATGGTGGTGGCCATCGAGACGTCCTGCAATCTGTGGGTTACCCTGGCCCACTACCTCCAGGGGAAGGGGTATCGCGTGCTGCTGGTGAGCCCCCTCACGACGTATCACGCAAGACCGATGATGCACCGCGATTTCTCCAAGTCGGATCCCAGGGATGCCTTTCTGGTGGCCGACAGCGCACAGAAGGGAAGCTATGATCTCTTCAGGACGTTCGAGCCTCACATGGAGGCCGCGCACCAGCTCTCAATCGCCTACGACAAGCTCCGGAAGGACCTCACAAAGTCCCTGCTCCGCACCCGGTCTCTGATGGAACGCGTCTTCCCGGAGTTCCTCCACGCGGTCAACATTCGTACGAAGACCTCCCGCTACCTGTTGGAGCGATATTTCTTGCCCCGCCACTTCGAGGAAATTGACATCGAAGAGGAGGGCCTCCAGATCCATCGGATCTCAAGAGGCAGTTACGGGGTGGCGACGCTGCAGAAGCTGAAGGAGGAGGGCCCGGACCTCCATCGGGATCCCGGTCGAGGGCCAGGAAGATGTCCTCCGCATCATCCTGAATGGCTGGATCGAGGCGCTCCGGCGGACCGAGACGCAACTCAAAGCTGTGGAGCAGGCGATGATCGCCCGCACTCAGCAGGATCCGACTTTCCAAATCGTCGACTCGATCCCCAACATCAACAAAAACCTGGCTGCCCAATTTACCGCGGAGACGCGAGGGGCCACCCACTTCAAACAGATCGAGAAGCTCGCCGGCACGAACGTGCGCATCGCCGACTCCGGAAAGTACAAAGGCAAAAGGCGGATGAGCAAGATCGGCAATCCCCGGCTGCGGCGAATCATCTACCAGATGACCGAACAGACCGCCCGGGTCGTGCCCCAGGTCCGCCGCCGCTTCCTCGAACGCGAGCTCAGGAAGAAGTGCTACCGCAAGAATATCGTGGCCGCCTCGTCCCAGCTCCTACGGCTCATCGTAGCCCTGCTCAGAGAAAATCGTCTCTACGAGGAGAGAGACCACCCCGCGGCATCCCTCAAAACGCTCGAGAGGCGCTACATGAAGCGCTACAAGAAAAAGCAGCATCCCCGACGGCGCGCTCGCGCCGCCGCCTGACCGCTGCCGCGGTCACACTCGCTCTTTGACTTCGCTGCTCGATTCACACCCGGTGCAGTCTCCTGCCGGACCGGTTACACAAGCTGCCGCCTTCCAAGGCGGCCAGGGGCGGCCTGCAGAACTGGCTTGAGAGGAGGGCTCCGATAGGAGTCGCTTCGGCTAACAGATCCGCAGGCCTCCCCGTCTTCCTGGATCGGATTAGAAAATGCGCGAAGACCGGCACACCTACTCACACAAACAAGAGTGCCGGCCGCGGATGTAAGTTGGTATCGGAAGACACCACCCCCCACACGGGAGCTTCGCCCCTCTTCAAAGACCGGTCCTGCACCATAAGGGCGAACTGCGCTCCGAACATAGTAAGAATGTCCACTTTACACCCCTTGACGCTGAGAAAACCGGCATAAAAAATCTCATCCAACCTCGAAATCGTCAACTTTGCTCTTGACTTTCCGCATGTAGTCTGTCCACTCCCGAAGAGGCCGTGCATAGGAAACGCAATCAGTGGTTTTAGAATCGGTCAACCTTTAACTCACGGCCTTTTCGGTCGAGCGAAGCGAGCCGGGAGTGGGCTGTTAGGCGAAGTGCCGGCCCGGGGTGGGGTGGGCTTGGCAGTATGGACTTGACCCGGTTTGGTGGATACCTTATTACTTGGCAGAAAGGAGGATGCCACGATGCCGAGGCCACATCCGCCGTATCCGCCGGAGTTCAAGCGGCAGATGTTAGAGTTAGTGCGAGCGGGTCGCACGCCTCATGAGTTGTCCCGTGAGTTCGAGCCGTCCGCCCAGGCGATCCGGAACTGGATGTGGCAGGCCGATCTGGATGCGGGCCGCCGCAGTGATGGTCTGACCACCGAAGAGCGGGAGGAGATCAGACGCCTACGCCGCGAGAATAGGCAGTTGCGACAGGAGCGGGAGATCCTTGCAAAAACCGCGGCCTGATGGAAGGTATGAAGCAAAGTATGATCTGGATGAAGATGGCATGATTGGGTTTGGGGATTTTCTGATCTTTGCCGGCGACTTCGGCAAGGAGATGTCATAACTTGCCCCGCCGGTGATTAGATACATCTGAATCACTACCGGCTAAAGCCGGCAGGTTTCTAAACTCAGCCGGGAAACTGTCTCACTATTATAGACACGGAGGGAAGCCTCGTTGGGGAACAGCCATCTCGTCCAGCTAAGTCCCATAACGCATATAACTGACTTTTTTATATTGACTTATCACGATGCATAAGGATCTGTCCTGTCCCATACCGATCCGCTTAGACCCCTTGCATCCGCTAATCTGTGGTGGATATATTGGTAGGTATGGCACTCCCCAAGCGACCCCCGCAACGCAAGCCGCGCAGACGGCATCCCAACAACGCCCTGACACCTGCCTTTGTGCGCAACGTGAGCCAGGCCGGACGCTATTGTGACGGCCAGGGCCTCTATCTCGATGTGCGGCTCTCGGGCAGCCGGGGCTGGATCCAGCGCCTCACGATCCGCGGCCGCCGAACCGAGCTCGGGCTCGGCGGATTCCCCCTAGTCTCGCTGAAGGAAGCCCGAGAGAAGGCGTTCGCCAACCGGAAGCTCGCCCGTGAGGGAGGCGATCCCCTGTCGGAGAAGCGGCGGGTCGAGTCGACGCCCACCTTCGCGGACGCGACCCGGCAGGTCTGGAAGCAGCTGCGGCCGGGCTGGCGCTCCCCCCAGCATGCGCAGCTCTGGCTGAGCAGCCTGGAGCGCTACGCTGTTCCTCGCATCGGGAAGATGCCGATTTCGGAGGTGACCAGTGCCGACGTGATCGGGATCCTCGCTCCGATCTGGCACGACATGCCGCCCACGGCCCGGAAGTTGCGCCAGCGCATCCGCGCGGTCATGGAGTGGGCGGTGGCGATGGGTCTCAGGCCCGACAACCCGTGCGACCGGATCGGCCCGGTGCTCGGTTCGCAGGGGGGCGTCGTTCGACACATGCGGGCGTTGCCGCGCGGCCGGTCGTGAAGCTGGCATTCGAGTTCCTGGTGCTGACGGCGACACGCTCCGGCGAGGTGCGTGGGGCGCTCTGGACGGAGATCGACCGGGGCGAGGGTGCGTGGATCATCCCGGCCCGACGCACGAAGGCGGCGCGCGAGCACCGGGTCCCGCTGTGCCGGCGTGCGCTGGAGATCCTCGAGGAGGCGCGGGCGCTCGATCACGGCAGCCCGCTCGTGTTTCCAGGCCTGCGCAGAAACCCCATTGCGACCACAGCGCTATCGGAACTGCTCAGGGAGTTAAAGATCGCGGCTGTGCCGCACGGGTTCCGGTCGAGTTTCCGGGACTGGGCGGCCGAAGATACGGATCATCCCCGCGAGGTCGTGGAGGCGGCGCTGGCGCATGTCGTCCAGAACAAGGTCGAGGCCGCCTATCGGCGCACGGACCTGTTCGACCGGCGGCGCCGACTCATGGACGACTGGGCTGCGTACCTGGCGGGCGAGAGTCGAGACGGGGAGGGTGGACCGACCCGTTGATCCACCGCGATAGTCACCGGCGCCCGACAGCCATACCGGAGCAAAGATGAACTTTCTCATTCGGCTACTTCATGCGGTTAGATCAGCTTGGTTCTTGGATACCGCCCAGGCGAACCGTCACGATTGCTCCCACCGCGACGCCCGTATCGAACTCGATCAGCCGACTCAAGGGTGTGTGACCCTCTGTGGCCCGGGTTCTCTCGGGAAATCCGCGACAATCAAAGGCGTGACGACTGATCGGATGCGCAGAATCGCCACAGCCAAATCTGAGATTCGGGACAAATACTGTGGGAAACCAGAACTGTATGGGACGACGTGCTTGTTGCACTGACGCCCGGCCGGGAAGACACAACCTGTGGACTGGAACCATTCTTTAGTAGGAGGCGAAGGAACGATGACAACGGAGACCGAGAACGGCGAAGAAGCCGGCAAACCGCAAACGAGCGGGCGCGTGAAGATTGAGTGGAACTGGGACCTTGACGATGAATGGCTAGAGATGAAGAGCATCGGGTCGGGGGATCAAAAGTATGTACTCGGAGAGGAAGGCCGCTCCAGGCTGAAAGGACGATGCAGACGCTGTTGGGGCGGACTCATCGGCAAGAGAGATGCCGGAGACGAGCTCATGGCCATTCGGTGTCGCGTTTGCGACCTTCTGCTCGAAGGCGATGAGGCCAGGGAAGAGTATGAACGGATGTCGAAGGAGGGCGGATTGAACACATTCGGCATGGTCCTTGGCATGCGGCCGAAGTATCGCGATGACGCGACGTTCGTTCAGAAGACCTTTCCATATATGGACCGACTATCCGCGGAGGAATTCAGTCAACGCGTCAGAGACGAAGAGCAAAAAGGACCCGAGAGGAATTGGCTAACCCGCAGTTCGTTTCCCGACGGATCCGCGGGATTCCTGGTCCTTGCAGGCGCGAGCGCTGATGTCCGGGGTCGAGCGACTCCCCAGAGAGTTGTCTGTGGTGCGTTTCTGGGACGTCGATACGCATGACGACAGCTCAGCAACGGTGCATATCCCCACGGAACAGCTGAGCGAGCATTCCAAGACTAGCGAAAAAGAACTGATGAAGAGGCTCGGTTCGATCATGACCATCGCCTTGATGTCCGCGTTCGCATGCGAGTTGGCGATGAAGGCGATATGTTTGACCCGCAGGTACAAAGCTCGGAAGAGCCATGACCTGTGGCAGCTGTACAGACACCTCCCGGAGGACAGCAGGACGCGGATCGAAGAGGATTTTCCGGAAGTCGGTTCGGTGATGGAGGATGCACGCCACACCTTCGGCGAGTGGCGATACTTCGAGGTGGATGTCGGCGGTCACGGCATCAGCGCGATGATCGACACGGACCGGGCATTCTCTCTGGCAAAGGCGGCGCGTGTGCTTCTCGACGAGGCCGAGTTGATGGGGCTCGGATACTCGGTTCATATTGATGCGACGCAACGAATCGCCGAAACCGGCGACGGGCGACACATGCATGTGAGGCACAAACTGCACACTACGGCCAAAGAGGCCCCGCCACGGTGATGCACAGTGCGAGTAGTCTAGCCCGCCGTCGCAACTACGGTCAGCGGGACATCCCCGTCGAGTCCGACTAAGCCCAGTACTATTGCCGCTAAGAACCTCAGCCAACGATTGCACACTGCACGGAATAATTGGGGGATTATACGGTTAGCTTGATAGCGTCCCGCTCGTTCCTCATCGGGGAGGCTATTGGGGATGCACGACCAACTCAAGCCACTCGATTCCGCCACAAACAGGACAACTGATCTCCATGCCGGACCCTGTGGCGATGGCTTCGCATTTGATGCAGAAGAACGAGCCCTTATGCTCGCCGGACTCGTGAGACCCACCGAGCTTCTTATGATGGCGGATCCCGAACGTGATTCGCTCAAGCTCATCCATAAAGTCGCGTTGGAAGTCAGACAGGTCGGCACCCCAACGCTTTCGCAACTCTGCGACGTCTGCGGACAAGTCATCACGTAGGGCGGTGCGTTCGTGACTGGGGAGACGCTCAACTGCATCCCAAAGGACGCGTCGGGTGGCAACAAGAACGCCGCCTAGATTTCCCAAGATGACACCAGATGAGGTCGAGAGCTTGATCGCGATAAGTAATCGACAGCGTCGTAGATTGCTGGAGTATGTACGGGGACCCGAGGCATGAGCCCACTTTAGCCCGGCTTGACGCTTGCGACAATTCCTCAACCTTGGTAAGCTCCAGCCGGTCTAACCGGGGAGTCCCAAGACTCTCTATAATTTCAGTCATTACTTCAAACCCATTTCCCGCGCTGATTTCTATCTTGACACCTTGCGGCACGGGACCCAGATCAGAGATTTCTTCCTGTAGCATCCGGTGATTGTCTTCATCGATTTCAATGAAGTAAAACCACACTTCACAGGTCCGAAGTATCCTGGAACTATAATCGTGGTTGAGAAAAGTTGATAACGCTACAATTGGAGAACCGGCTTCGCCCGTTTCATGACGCCCTCGTCCGGCATGGGTGTCGAGGTAGACAATCCGCCCAGACCAAAGTGTCAGGATTGCCATTCGAGTTTGGTACTCCGAACTGGGTCGAGAGACTCAAAAAAACCCAATACCTGATGGGTACAGGAGCTGATGAGAACTGGTCGGCCGGCCTTCGTTGAGCGCCGCAGAGAGTCAGGGCGGTTGCAAGTAGCTCACTTGTGTCGCCGGGGTATGCGCCCCGGCCTTCGTTGAGCGGAGGAGGCTGCCGGAGATGGAGTTAACGTCACCGCGTGTGTCGCCGGGGTATGCGCCCCGGCCTTCGTTGAGCGGTTACGAGTTCAGATCATGATCCCGGCTGTCTGGAGAATGATCCACAGCCACGAAGACCCCACCGTAACCTGACCTTCTTTGGAATTGTTTAATGCGATACCAGCTACAATCAGCAAAATGAAAGACAATGCCAATATGAGCGCTACGCGCTTACGACTTTTGAAGCCAATCGCCTTGATCGGATAGACAATGTTGACGACGGAAACGATTCCACCGGCAAGAGCTATCAGTACGAGTATCACCGCCAGTGATTGCATCGTTACGTATTTCCGATCTGCGTCACAGCCTCATTTCAGACCGTTTGCCGTAGCAAACGCCTTCGTCGTCGTCTCTAGTCGTCTCGCCTTGAGGATGTGCTTCGTGCTAGGGCCCATCGCTCGACTTACCGCTCACGAAGACCATTTATGTTATGTGGTCCCGGACCCTATTAATATCCTTCTTTCCCGTAGTCCGCCAGCATCGCCACTGCACCGCCGTGTGGTTCCAGCACCGCTGCTGCCGGGTCTGTGGCCAGACCTGATTGACCGCGGACCAGATGCCCATATTGCCGTCGGCGACGACGAGAACAGGGTGGCTCAGGCCACGATCACGTAAGCCTCTGAGGACCTCCAGCCAGGATTCGGTAGACTCCCTGTAGCCGGGCACCAGGGCGAGAACCTCTTTGCGGCCGTCGCTCGTGGCCCCGATGACGACCAGCAGGCACGCCTTATCCTTCTCGAGCCCGGCCTTGACGTAGATGCCGTCTGCCCAGGCGTAGACCAACTCGCGATCATCCAGGCGTCGTTCCTGCCAGGTTTGGTAGTCGGTTTCCCATTGGCCGCGGAGTCGGGCAATCGACGATGAAGACAACGGCGCCCCATCTCCGAGCAGACCCCGCAGGGCCAGCTCGAAGTCGCCTTGAGCCAGACCGTGCAGATAAAGTTCTGGGAGCAGTTCTCCCACCTCTTTTGTGCGACGCGCGAACAAGGGCAGGATCCGGCTCTCGAAGCGCTCCTTCAATCCACGAACACGGGGCCGCTTGATCTTTATCGTGCCACAAGAGGTCGACAATCGGCGCAGCTTCCCGTAGCCGTTGCGATAACCGGGGGCCGCATCGACAGTTCCTTTACGCTCATACCACCCCCGTCCCAGGAACTGGGTCACTTCTTCCTCGGCAATGGACTGGATGCGAACCTCGATCTCATCTCGAATCCACCCTTCCAGGGTCTCCCAGGTAGGGATGGACAAACACGGTGTGTCTGACGTATGTTTCTTCACGGCGATCCTCCTTCCCACCGGGCCAATCACCCGGCATCTTGTGGATATTTCTATCTCACCGGAAGTTTAGGGTCGCCTTCTCTCTTTTTCCACACCTTTCGAATGTAGCTCATCCCTTTTGTGGTTGCGCGACAACCTGCGTTTCCGCCGAAAAACTTAAACGACAGTGGATAGGCATTGACGTATCACAAAAGGCTTATGACCTGGTTATAGAGCGGCTCAACAGGGAGGTTCCGCCAGATCTGTTCAAAGGTGTTCCTGTCTTCAGGGCCGATATACCCACACGAACAGATATACAACACAAGAAAGCGCCTACGTTAGATGGACTTGACCCGGTTTCGTGGATACCTTATTACTTGGCAGAAAGGAGGATGCTACGATGCCGAGGTCACATTCGCCGTATCCACCGGAGTTCAAGCGGCAGATTGTAGAACTGGTGCGAGCGGGTCGCACGCCCCATGAGTTGTCCCGTGAGTTCGAGCCGTCGGCCCAGGCGATCCGGATCTGGATGCGGCAGGCCGATCTGGATGAGGGCCTCCGCAGTGACGGTCTGATCACCGAGGAGCGGGAGGAGATCAGACGACTGCGCCGCGAGAATAGGCAGTTGCGACAGGAGCGGGAGATCCTTGCAAAAGCCGCGGCCTGGTTCGCTCGGGAGACCAACTCGGTGCCAGGGGAGTCTACGAGTTCGTGAAAGCCAATCAGGCCTTCTATAAAGTAGCCACGATGTGCCGGGTCCTGGAAGTCTCCACCAGTGGGTACTACGCGTGGCTCAAGCGGCCGCTGTCGGCACGAGCGCAGGCCGATGTGGCTCTGACGGAACGGATCGTGAAGATTCACAAGTGTTCTGATGGCACCTACGGTGTCCCGCGCATATACGAGGAGCTTGTAGCCGAGGGGGAGCGGATCGGTCGCAAGCGCGTTGCGCGGTTGATGCGTGCTGCAGGCCTGGAGGGCGTAAGTCGTCGCAAGCGGCATCGAACCACCTACCGTGATCGCGATGGGCGCGTCGCTGCTGACCTGGTCAATCGAGATTTCACGGCTAACGGGCCAGACCAGCTCTGGGTAGCCGACATCACTTACATCAGTACGTGGGCCGGCTTCCTGTATCTCGCGGTCGTTGTGGACGCCTGGAGCCGCCGCGTCGTTGGCTGGGCGATGGCGACCCATCTGCGCGCCGAGCTGGTGCTCGAGGCGTTGAATATGGCGCTCTGGCAACGACAGCCGGAAGCCGTCATCCATCACTCCGACCAGGGATGTCAGTACACCTCCATTGCCTTCGGTCTACGGTGCCGCAAGGCCGGTGTCCGGCCCTCTATGGGCTCCACCGGTGACTGCTACGACAACGCGTTATGCGAGAGCTTCTTCGCCACGCTCGAATGCGAACGCCTGGATCGCCGAAACTACCGCACACAGGCCGAAGCTCGGATGTCCGTATTTCAATACATCGAGGGCTGGTACAACTCCCATCGGCGACACTCAGCACTCGGATATCTCTCTCCCATGAACTTTGAGCAGACCTCCAGCGCTGTTGCCCATGAAGCCGAATGAATCGCAACTGATAAACCGTCCGCTAAACCGGGGTAACTCCAAGAGAGGACAAAAAGCATCTCTATGGAAGCCAAAGCGGAAATTGTGCAGGATGCAAACAACATTTCCCTGATATTCGAAACTTCGAAATTGACCACTACATACCTAAATCGAAAGGGGGAAGCCACGAATGGGACAACCTTCAACTCCTTTGCGGACACTGTAACCGCACAAAAGGCGATCGCCCTATGGAATACCTGCGCGCGCTGATCAGTCTCTATACAGCATCTGGCGGCAGCATGACGATCGTCGATGTCCCCAGCCGTGCGTTACCCCAATCGCAAGGTTCGAAGGTGTATGTCTCTTCCGGCTCTCCGATGGCCTGAACCGTGAGCATGAACCTTTTGAACTTGTCTACTCTCAAGCCTTCCTTACGCTGAAAGTACACCCAGCCTTTTATCCCTTTCCTGGCGGCAAGAACGATGCCGTCAACCTGTTCGATGTAACCGACGAAAGGATCCGGATGAAACGCGAGGAACCTGCAACTCAGGCTTTCCAGGTCGGTCTCAGCTTCCAGTTCCAGCTTACTAAGCCTGGCCTCGACGTCAAGTCCGTTCTCGATTCTGACGTAGACTTCAACCCTTAGGCCATCCGGGCCGGAATAGCTGATCTGGCTCTGCTCTGGGTCTATCGTGGTTGGGATACGGGATACTGGAGGTTCGACTCGCTCACTTTGCAGGGGAGGAACTTTGGTTTCAGTTGTGGTAGGGATCTTACAGCGATTTCTTTTCTTCCGATACTCGGACTGTGCAATATATCCGATCCAAACCAGCCCAATAGCTGGCATGATGAACTCATTCCAATCCCAAATGAAGTTGACAACTGGTTGCCAAGCACCTAAGAAGTCCAAGTCCCCCAATCTTTATGCCCTTCCAAGTCCAATGAATTATTTTCTGGAAAAAAGAAAGGGGCCAGAGTAGAAACGGGATCGAAAACAAGAACTTTCGCATCCCATCAATTTGGTCTCTCCTCCTTGTCGACGCCCATGAGCTGTAGGGCAGCAAGGATGGCGTTATCACTCGTGGACCGGTCCTCTATCGGAGTGCGCACACTCGGAAAAACACAACGCCCCTGCCCGGTCAGAGGGTGCAGTTCGCTCAGGGATCTCTACCGATTGGCGAGAGAGGGGAACCAGATGCGGGGTGTCGGTCTTGGTGACGGTGTAACGCCACTCGTCCACCTTTAAGTCGATATCCGACCATTCGGCCTTGCACAACTCCTGGGGTGCGCGACCCACAGCAAACTCTACCATCTGCCGCTTGAACTCCGGCGGATACGGGCTAGTTCGTGTCCCAGAAGTTCCTTCCACACACAGCACCCCGAACGCTTCGTAAACGGCCCGCCTCGGCTTACCGCAATACCGACCGAAGTGTGGATCAACCAACCTCAGAACACCGTTGAATGCGAACGTATTCGTCAGTAACTTTCACGCGAGGCGTCTCATTCACCTTGATACGTTCCGCAGATGGAGGAAGTAGAAATCCGGTCAGAGTGCGCGGGATATCCCGTTGTGGCTTATGATGTCTATTTAGGCGAGTCTGCGGGAAAGAGTAGAGGATTATCAGCGAGGAAGGCCGTAACGAGAATGGTAGCGAGGTCACAATGACCGCTGGTAGTTCCACGCGTCCGCGCACTTTTCGCCTTCGACGATCAGCACCGTCCGTCCGTCGCCGGTCAGCGTCTCGACGCGGTACGGAAAGCGATGTCCGGGCATGCGATGCGCCCACGCCTCGCCTTGGCGTCGGCAGGGATCGGCCGGGGTAGACCGGCAGGGCAACGACAGGTTCGCGCGTAATCGTTCCCCGTCATGCCCCTCTACGTGGCCGAAGCCTGCTACAAATACAACAACCGGAAGAACACAGACGTGTTCGGGGCGTTCCTCAAGGGGTGCTTCGCGTAATCGTGGCAAATCTCGTCAATTCGGCATTAGGAAGTTCTTTTATCAACAGCTTGGTTCCTGATATTCTGATATTGAAATTATGATAGTCTCCCTTCTCGGATAGGGGAAGACGGCATTTGTTCTTGACAAATTGACTTATAGAACCAGAAAATATATTGATGGCGGTACTGTCCATGCAAGCTAAGACGATCATCCCTCCTTCGATCTGTTCGGTATCCATCATACTTTTCGGGATGGCATACCATGATGTAGATCCACCTAATATACACCAGTCCTTTCCAGACTTATCCTGTCTCCATATGTCACGCCCCTCAACTTTGCCACCAAGTTTGACACCAAAGTATTTTTCAACTTCGCAAATGACGACCCTTCGCTCATGCTTGCCAAACTGTTCAGTTGCCATGCCACCATCCCCCCTTTTGTCTCCCGTATATTTATGCACTGCCCAAACTGGCACTGATCTTGCGTGTTCGTATTCGTGGTGTCTATGCGGTCATTCAGCTTGACATCCAGTTCGTCAATACGACCATTCAACTAGTCCTGGAGTTACCCCGGTTTAGCGGACGGTTTTATCAGTTGCGATTCAGTCGGCTGCAAGGGCGACATCGCTGGAGGTGTTCTCGAAGTTCATTGGAGAGAGATATCCGAGTGCTGAGTGTCGCCGATGGAGGTTGTACCAGCCCTCGATGTATTGAAATACGGACATCCGGGCTTCGGCCTGTGTGCGGTAGTTTCGGCGATCCAGGCGTTCGCATTCAAGCGTGGCGAAGAAGCTCTCGCATAACGCGTTGTCGTAGCAATCACCGATGGAACCCATAGAGGGCCGGACACCGGCCTTGCGTAATCCGGCAGAACTGCTCCGACTGCTGCCCGACTAAGCACGCAACCCAGACGCCGGGGGCGGACGGTTTCGACGTTTCGGAAATTCCTCCGGCAAGTATCCCCTTAGCGCGGCTCCTATCACCCATCGAATCAGAGGGAACGGAAATGCTGGAAAAATCTTTCCGATCTGCCTGCACCGTTTGATGCTCAGGGTAAGGCTGGATCGGCTTGTGGGCAGCGTTGTTTTTCGTTATAGCTTGGTTCATTCACAAGAGCCATGCCCATTCGTTACCTGAGACGTCGATCGTTATGCGCCGGGCCTCAAACTCAAGTGCGACGTCCAATCACATGCAGCATCACACCGATGTCTCGGAACTGACTTAGTTCACAGGTCTCAGCGGCTACTTGCATTACGTTTTCGTAGGCTTCGCGATTGGTCTCAGCTAGCTTTTCGATCGCGGGTTTGAGGCCGGATGCAAATCCCTGTCCACTCGCCGTGCTGATGACCTCCCAGCCCCTTCGGCCAGTTCCTTTGCCGCAACTTTTGGATTCCCCCAATATGACTGAGTGAAGGTAGAAAGTTCCCCGGCTTCGAAATGTTGCTCCCCAAGCATGCTCCTGAGAAACTCGATGTCTTCATATCTCCTCGGGAAATCGTAGACTCCGGCTCCGATTAGACCCCAGGTGTTGAGATAGGAAGCAATACACACACCGCCCTGTCTCACTACACGACTAGCTTCACGAAGGGCAAGTATGCGGTCTGCACGGTCGAGAATATGGTAGAGCGGCCCCATCAGCAAGGCAGCATCGTAATGTGAGTCTGGGAAGTCCTTCAGATCTCTTGCATCTCCAACCCTAAAAGTGGCTGCACCGATCTGAGCTTGGGCGATTTTCTCTTTTGCGAGATTAATTAGATCCTGCGAAACATCGAGGAGAGTCACTTCAAAACCCCTCCGAAGCAGTTCAATTGCGTACCGTCCCGGACCGCCGCCAATATCCAAAATTCTCCCTTGTGCGGGGAAATGCTTCTCTATTAGATGCATCGTAGTCGCATACTCCAAGCGCGAATTGGGTTCGGAGAGTCGATCCCATTCACGAATGGGATCAGCGCCGTAGTAGTCTATAAGAGCTTTCGCCATCGGTCTTCCTTGGTCTTGAGGAGTCGCATATAACTGCATTTACGCAGGAAGGCGAAAACTGCACCGCGTCTGACCAGAACCCCGAACCAATCCCGGTTCGGGGGGGGTTGCGTCCTCCCGACGCCACCAGCGAAATTTCGCTGGGCCTGCGGAAACAAAATCAAGAAAAGTTTCCCACCTGCAAGCCGCGCATCCGCATGATTGCTCGGGCTTTGCCCGCTCTTGCGCCCCGACCGCCCGGGGCGTTCCGCGCCGCACATCGAGATTTCGCCATTGAGGGGTGAACGCTCCGGGGACGCCGCAAGTGGAACGGCCGACGAGATGAGCAGGCCGCGATATATGCGAATCGACGCCGGATCAAGGGAGATCGCGGCAAGGCCTTGCGCCGAAGTCGTGCAGAACGGGTGGAAAGAACCATCGCTCACACATATGATACCGGTGGCATGCGCAGGTTGCACTTGAGAGACCGCGGCAATATCCTCAAGCGTTTGCTGATCCACATCGGGGGCTGCAACCTGGCTCTGCTCATGCGCAAAGTGATGGGCGTAGGTACTCCGAAGGCCCTCCAGGACCTGGCCAAGGCCTTGCAGCGTCTACTGCTCGTCCTACAATCACGTTTGCTGCCCTCGGTCACCTTTTTAACCTCTTATCAGCGTCTCCTGCTCAATCTCCTTACCTTGATTTATCCGACCCGCACTCCAGGCGTCTTTTCCGTTTATGTGCGTTGAAAGGTAGTTCTTCAACGGGCTGCTAGCGGATAGGTCGGCATCATTGCCGTTCTTCATACTCCGTTGGCGGTACCGATGGTAGGTTCAGACCGTGTTCCCGGCAAACGGTGAACGGGATAATAAGAGCTCGATGCCGATAGTGGCCGAAACGGCGAGGATTCTTGGTTGTCCTCACGCCTTTGATCTGGGTCAAGAGGCGCACGATATTGACCGACGCGAGGGGCGTCTCATGCAAAGCGCTCTTCATGCCATCGTGATTCCACGCAATCAGCAATGTATTGCGGCTCAACTTAAATCCGTAGCGTACGGTCAGTTCGCGGTGTTCCCATTGTTGATCAATAATACTTTTGCTCACCAGATCGCCGAGAGAAATGTCATTTCCGGCAGGCACACGGATTCTGGTCGCCATGATCTCATGTAGGGTATCGGAGCCGATATTTTGCGGTACCGCACTGAGCCGAATAGGCGTGTAGTCGTCCGACAAGAACCCGGCCCCTGCGGTGAGAGCGGCGATGGTCCACGTCTTTCGGGCCTCCGCTTCTTCCGTCTCCGAGAGGAGTTCGTTTCTAATCTCCTGCGTCTTTCGCACGATATGCGGTGCGTGGCGGATGATGTGCGTGCGTAGCGCCGCCGCACTGTTCGGTCGCGTTACCTCGTTCATCAGTGTCCGCGCTGCCTGCCAATCAGCAGTATCTTGGTGGCCAAGCCGGATCGGCATGAGCGGCGATGAGTCCGGGGCGGGCAATTCGAGCCGGAAGCCAGATTCAACCAGGATTGAGAAACGATCCTGCGTGATGAGGCCGATGATACCTTCCCTTCGGGTCCGCGGCCCGCTGATGGACTCGGGTTCATGCAACCAGCAAGGGAGCGAGTCGAGGCTGGCCGCCGTTTCGTTCAGATTCACCGTGGTGGCCTTGGACAATATGCGCATGGCTCCATCAAACAACCACGGCACCAGCCGTCCGCGCAGCATCGTCGTGTCTTTGTCGATTGGGGTTACCAACGACACGATGGGTGGCTTCGGTAGCGCCCCACCAATCAGTGCAGATACGATCCAGCCGAGAAACGCGCGGCCGTCGTCGGAAGTGGCCCATCGGTAGCACATCATGGCGTCGTAAAGCGCCCGGCCGAATTCGGGCGCGTGGTTATCATCCACCATTTTTATTGCGGGGCCGGGCCGGAAAAACAGCCATTCCATCTCCCATAATCGCTTTTCGACACTCAGCTTTCCGTCGGTTCCCGTGACGGCCACGCGGTCGCCTAGGTTGTAGACAATCCTACTGCCCTTGTTGTGGGCACCACGTCCCATAGCACGATCCAGTACATCCGCAATCTGCGGCACTCTAGCCGCCTCCAAGAGCGCGTCAGCGACATCAAGCCGTTTCTCGCGAGACAACCCGCACTGCCCTCGCCACCAACTGAGCGGCGCGATTTCAATCAATTTGTTCTCTCGGGTCAGGGCATCGGGTAGGATATCGAGCAGTTGGTTCGTCGTTTTAGATTGGATCACTATGTTGCGGCCTTGGAAGCCCAAGACCTTGAAATACTCTGTGTCGTCCATTGACGGGAGTGGCTTGACTTGTTCGTCGGTGTGCTCAGTCGATTTTCCGGTTGCACCCACGATTTCCTCCTGATCCCGATGTTGGACCGGGTCATCGCGTCCGGTAGGTGAGGACTCCGGAAGGGCAGCGTCACTCACTACTGGATTGTCAGCCTGTGGACTCGCAACGGCGCTCCAAGGTTGAAAGGCTGCCATGCCGGCAAAGGACAGGGACAGGATTTGAAGAATTTCTCTCAGGAAACTCTGGGCGGTTGCCTTATCGGCTATGTCCAGATCTGGCTCATGCGGGACGGTTTCGTTATCTAGGCGGCAGTGCCCGGTTTCACGAACCTGATCGATGATTGCATATTCCAGCCATTCCACATGATCGCGATTCAACCCTCCGCCGGGAGATACGAATACAATACCTCGGTTCCAAAGCTTGCCTTTCTTATCGTGTTGGCTGATTCGCCTTTTTACGTTCCTCGACTGACCAATATACAGTTGGACGGATTTCGTCTCGCTCAAACAACCTTCCAAGATGTAGACGCCGGGGCCGGGGCGCTGCATCTCGCCAAGCTCAAGAATCTCCTTCCACTTCGACCTTGGAAACGCCAGCCCGAGGCCAGTCCAGTTCGATCGTTTGATCCGGAGTACACCTTGCGTAACGCCGTCCAGCGCATGGATCTCGTAGGTTAGGGGCGAAGCCATCTTCTATTCCTAATTATGGTCCTATGGGATTCTGCCATATATGTCTTTTCTGCCGGGGCGGCTTCTGCGTCCCTGCCGTTCGGGATCTGAGAAGGGCGGGCAGACCTGGCGAAAGCGTCGGCCGTGAGTGCCATGAACAGAAACGAAAATGAAATTGGAACCAGACGTTTCATTTTGAACTCCCCGTGGATTTGGCGCATGTGTCTGTTGGAAATCTGCATTCGATCAGGGCCGCTCCCCCGGTTCGAACTTGGACGGGGAGACGACGTCCGGCGACGTTGGCCAAGTGCGTTCCTTCGTGTCTACCCAACGGCAGATGGAATCCCCGGCTGCCTGTAGATGGGCAGCGACCTCCACGATACCGGCCCGGCCTTCTTCAGCAGCCGTCTTCGACCAATCTCTCTTCAAGGGAAACCAGACAAACACTGCGGAAAATATATGAGAATTGGCGTATCCGGTCAACTCTTGAATCCCGTGTAGCCGTTGAATTGGCAAGTGGAAGATGCCAGACGGAAAAACCATTGCTCGGCCGGGGGCACTCCGTAAAATCACACGGCAGCCGGAAAGTCCTTCACCCGTTTTGTCGTTTCGGATCAGCAGTGTCCGGTCAAGGTTCCGGTGGTTCTTTATAACCGTTCAGGTGAAAGACAATTGCGAGGATTCCTGTCTGTTTTCGATTTCAATTCGTTCCTGCGTTTCGGCCATAAACACGTTCTTTGAGAAGACAGGAGCGGACAATGCATTCGGGACGGATCGTCTTCTCGCAATCGATGGACGACCTGCCACATATTGTGGTTTTCGGCTTGCCGAAATTGCTCGCAAACAGAAACCGCCACGGAGGCACGCAGAAGAGACGCAAGGTAGGAACACGGCACACCGTGCCCGCCCTCACTGATTGTCAACCGACAGCTGCTCCAGATTCACGCAGGCTTCCTCTCTTCACCGCCTCCGACATCGTTCCTGAAGTACTGGATCACCGTCTCCACCATCCTTTGCTGCCCCTCCTCGGAGACGATCTCCACCGCCGGCGGGTTAGATCAACCAGAGTTGAACCAACTCCTTAGCTCTCTTATAAACTTGTCCCAGAAGCGTCCCTTAAATATTCCTCCTGGTCTGGTGCTTTGTCCAGTGCCCTGAGATTACCAATGACCCGATTAATCCAAATCCGGCTGAGCCGTTAATAGATCGGCGAACCAATACGAGGTCGGGTCAAGAGGTGTGTAAAAGAGATTAGGCGGCCCGAAGACACCCATCGGATCCAGTCGCTGACCAGGCGGCCACGAAATGATGTAGACTATTCGTTCCGAGTCGGGAAACCACGAAATGCGTGAATGCCGGCGTCGCCAGACGGAGTTGAGCTCCAGAAGAGAATCCAGGCTCAAAGGTTGTTTACCTTTATCGATGCCCATAAATTAATCCTATACGGGTGTTCCGCTGTTGCGCATAACGTTTCCAGCACTCCCGCAGGGGTTTTGCGAAGGCCCATAGGGCCGAAGCTCGGGAGTGCTGTGTTATGCGTCGGCGGTCTCTGATTCTCCTGCCGCGTAGCTTATTACCTCGTCAAGACAATGCTCTGGATCTGAACCCTCCCGAAACAGGTCCTCTATTTCTTCGAAAATTCCTGGGATCTCTGAGCGGACGACTTCTCGGATAGAACGCCCGGCCTTCAGTCGGAATGCTTGGATGCTCAGTAGTTCACTGGGGATATGATCTAAGCAGATGAGCAACTCAAGATGAGCTTGCATCGGAAGGAGTTGGTCGATCCGAACCCTCAGGTGCTCCTCGAAGCCGAGGCTTGTCCTCCAATAGGCTTCGGAACAGGCCGGTTCCAACGTCTCCTGGAAATACTCCCGTCTTTCCGGGTTATCGAAGTACCCGGCTTCCTTAGGGCAGTAAACCAAGTCAGAGAATGCAGAGCAACCCACCCAAGTTCTCTGCCGTATTTGGTCCGTCGCCTGGATTCCGAGTGATACACTATTCAGCGTTCCACTTGAAACCGGATTCAGATCCCCTTGCCGTCGTCGATTCGTGTATCCGAAGATACAATTTCGGGGATCAACCCATCTCGGTATCCAGTCGAGGCGATGCCGGTAGTGGGCTTCATAGATAGTTTCGTGACGTTCGGTTGGATCCGTTATCTTCCGGGGCTCCAATCCCTCGGCCAAGATGCCACGAAGATTATCAGGCCTGGTTCCGTGGTAGATCAGCCCTGTATCGGTAAAGTCGGCAAAGATCCAGTTCATTTCTTCCCAAGTCATGACACCAGGCATTCTGTCTCCGAGGTTTTGCGTGTTGACCGCTGGCGCATAACGTTTTTGTCGAGGGCCGTAGGCACGAGCCGCAAGCGCCGTGTGAATTTGATATGACCCGGGAAAAGTGGACAGTGGTTTAAGCCGCTTTCTGCAGCGATAGGTGTTCAAAAAGGGCCGGGGACACATAGTCCAGGTAAGCGTGCAGCCGCTGATTGTTGTAAAACATTTCGATGTACTCGAAGAGTTCGCGCTCTGCATGATCGAGGTCGATCAAGTCGACGTGATACAGCCATTCGGTCTTCAAGGTTTTGAAGAATGACTCGGAGACGGCGTTGTCCCAGCAATCGGCCTTCTTGCTCATGCTTTGAACAAACTGATGCGCGTCGACGGCCTTTCGGAAGCCATCGCAGCAATACTGAATACCTCGTATCGTTCTTGAAAGGCCCGCAGCTTATGGGCGGTAACCCGGATAAACCGCCTGGAGACATTGGAGGAGGACAGTCCAAAAGCTTCGAATCCCCTTCTCCCCCCCGGAAGTGCAGTAATATAGCCGTTTGGCCGGAAGCTGTCAACCAGGGAGGCTTCAGATCCGAGCGATCAGAAGGGGCGCCAGCATCTGCATGGCGTCTCATTCCTGTTGGCACACGTTCAGGTCGCGGCCCGTTGGATGACGGCGAGGTTCGAGACATCCGCCCCGGCCTTTTCAGGGTCTCCAAAAAAAACTCCAGAAATCGCCCCGACTTCGCCGTCACGACCACCCAGACATCCAGGTCCCGCCGTCGGAGACGCGGCTGATTTGATCCGATGGGGCTTTCTTTTAATGACTGGTAAAACTCCCGAAACTTCCCGGACTTCGCCATCGCGCCACACTGGAGCCAACGATAAAAAGCCGTCTCGCTGATTCCTGCACCCTGCATGCGTCCATGTTCCACAACTTCCTCAAATACAAGGGGTTCTCTCTCTGGCGTGACGGTGAGCGGTTAGGAAAAGGGTGCAGTTGGGGAGCCATATTCCCATCCGCCAACTTAGGCGGTCGTCCGTTAACGCAAGACCCCGTGGGGCAACCTTTCGGGGTCTTGTCGCTTCTGCCGTATTCACAAACGCTTGTGCCACCTCTCCCCCTCTCTACCGGTTCTCTGTTTCGAAGCGTTTCCCCCGGTGTTCGAGCGCAACCGTGGGGGTTGCGTCCGCTGAGCAGAGATATCTCTTCCGGATTCTCCGATTCTCTGTTTTTCCCGTCGGCCTTGTTTAACAGCCCGGTTGCGTCCTTTCGACGTTTCGGAAGGTTCCTCCGGCAAGTATTCACCGGAAGCCGGACCGGCAGGTCCGGTCACCAGCTTACGAGCAGATCACCGGACAGCAGAGGCGGCCGTGCGCCCGGAGTCCGAAACCGTAGCTGGCGCAGCCCCCAGTCCCAGCCCGAGCGACGCCTTCTCCGGCGATTTTAGCAAGGCTTATCAAAGGCGCGCACGGTTCCCCCAAGGCGTGCGGGGAGATCCGTAAGGCCCGGTTCGTGGCCGCCTCTACGAGGGCTCTCCAGCATGGAATCCACACCTGGCGATCATGTTCAGGGACGAGCGGCCGGGGAAACGATAGGAGGGGAACGCGATGCCGCAGAACCCAACGCTGGAGGAGCGGCGTCTGCTGACGTTGCGCCTGCGCATCGCGGGCTGGAGCTATCGCGAGATCGCGACACGGGTCGGAGTGTCCCCGACGCAGGTCTTCCATCTCAGCAAGGAGAAACCATGAGTAAAGACAAACTAGTACCAACCTGCGAAAATTCGCGTAATCTGATTGCCTAGCAAAAACAGGATGTTAAGGGCGGATTTGCACGCATAAACTTGTGCAGCTAAGTACTAGAAGACGCCGCAAAGAAAAGGTTGAGAGAAGAAACTGAGCCGGTCGAGCGCAGCGATGCGCCGGGGAAGAAACCGGAGAAGCCGGAGAATCCAGGGGGATTCAGGGACCTGTTCGAGGATATGTGGGGTCACTTCGAGAACCCCCAGGATTCAAAAAAAAGGAAAATGCGATGAGTTCGGTAGTTTGGGACAGAGACAACCTGATCCAAAAAGTCGGAGGCAACGTCGAAGAACTGGGGCATGTGAAGTACGACCAGCACTCGAACGAGTACGTCCTTTGGCTTAAGGACACACGCGACGTGTTCGGCACCAACAAAGGGTACATACGAGGCGACTCCTTCCCGTCGATGAAGGATGCCAAGCAGCACGCCGCTCTCTCCAAGTCCGCTTGGCTTTTGCACTACATGTGGATGGTCGGCCTGCGCGACGACGGAAATAAAACCGGCAAAGACGTTACCCAGGGCATAGAAGATTCCGAAAGCGGTAAGCCGCTGACGGTGTCAACGTTCAAGGAAGAAATGGACAAGCTCACGGACAATCTAGATAGGGCGGAGAAAGAAGCAAGCGAGAAAGAAAGAAAATCCGTAAAGCGAGATATTTGCTTTTTCGTCGCCGGACTTGGCATCGGATTGGTCGGAATTTTTGTATAATTTCCGTCCAAAGGTATTGCCAATCGAATCTCTCCTGCAATACCGTTTCGCAACGTCCAAGCTTTTGAAAACCCGTCTCGGGTCGGATCGTAGTTACAGGCGCATGATGGAAGTTCAGGCCCGGCAACTGTGACGCTGTCGGAAGCTGCGGCGAAGGAACCGACGCGTGAGGAGATTGCCCCGGAGTTGCCCCCCAAATGTATGAAGTGGGCGAAAAGGAACCGCACAGGCTGTACGGCTGGTCCGTCTTGACCGCCGACCTGCTCGACAAGGCCCTTCATCTCACGAATGAGCGCAGCTGCTTCCCGCCGCTCTGCTTTGCCTGGGGTTGTTCCTCCAATTTCGATTGAATCCTTCCCCCACCGAGCTTGCCGCCGGGAAGGTGGATGGCATCCCGCCGGCATCCGATCCTATGGCGGCTCACTGTGCAGCCGGGCCGGAACTTCCTTCCGGTGCCTTGAGGCGGACGATGCACCGCCGGTCTCGATTATGTGGACACGCGTACTGTCCGGGGGCCGTCCTGGCCGAGGAACGCGGCTGGCGAGAACTGCCCGTTCCCGCCATTGGGCAAGATGGTGTTCAGGCGCTTGGCCCTGACCTGACCGCTCGCCTCGGCGATCTGACGAATCTGCTTGCGATCTCCAGCGGATGAGGCCCCGAGGGACTCTCCCGACGCGCCATGTATCCGGCCTGCCCAAATTTGAACTGGTTTAAACGGTCATTCCTTGATATATTTGTCGATCGACTACAGAGAGGACTCCGTCATGGCAGACGTATCGATCCAGGCCCATGACCGTCCGGGACTTGGCAGGGCGCCTGAACGTTGCCGGGCTTCAAGGGAGCCGGCGCATGGAGGTTCAAGCCGTCGGACCTTGACGAATGGATCGGCCTGCAAGAAAAGTCCGCCGCAGGCCAAGCGGTTGAAGGAGACAAAGCGTGAGCAGCCTGAATATCGGCAACTTCATCTGGAACATCGCTGACGATGTGCTGCGGGACGTCTATGTGCGAGGCAAGTATAGAGACGTCATTCTGCCGATGACGGTCATTCGGCGTCTGGATGCGGTGCTCGAGCCGACCAAAGAGGCCGTGCTCAAGATGAAGGGGCAACTCGACAGGGCAGGCGTCGCCAATCAGCACGCTGCGCTCTGCCAGGCGTCCGGCCAGGCCTTCTATAACACGTCCTCCTTCCGCCTGCGCGATCTCGCCTCCCGGGGCAAGCAACAGCAACTCAGAGCCGATTTCGAGGCTTTCCTGGACGGCTTCTCCCCGAACGTCCAGGAGGTCCTCGACAAGTTTCAGTTCCGTAATCAGATTCCGACCCTGATCGAAGCCGGCGCGCTTGGATTCCTGATCGAGAAGTTCATCGACAGCTCGATCAATCTGAGTCCGAAACCCGTCTTGCACCAGGATGGCTCCGTTCGCCTTCCCGGACTCGACAACCACTCCATGGGGACGATCTTCGAGGAACTGATCCGTCGCTTCAACGAAGAGAACAACGAGGAAGCCGGAGAGCATTTTACTCCGCGTGACGTCGTGGAGTTGATGTCCCGTCTGATCCTTGCGCCCATCGCAGACATCATTCGGTCAGGCACCTATCTCGTCTATGACGGCGCCTGTGGCACCGGCGGGATGCTGACCGTTGCCGAAGATACGCTCGTCAAGCTCGCCGCAGAGAACGGCAGGGAGGTGTCTGTTCACCTCTACGGACAGGAGGTAAACCCCGAGACCTTCGCCATCAGCAAGGCCGATCTCATCCTGAAGGGTGAGGGAGGCGAGGCTGAGAACATGAAGTTCGGCTCGACCCTGTCCGGAGATGCGTTCCCGGGTCGAGAGTTTGACTTCATGCTCTCAAATCCACCCTACGGCAAGTCCTGGAAGACTGATCTTGAGCGCATGGGTGGGAGGAAAGACATGCGCGACCGGCGCTTCGTCACCGGGCACGCCGGCGATCCGGAGTACTCGCTGATCACCCGTTCCAGCGACGGCCAGATGCTGTTTCTGGCCAACATGCTGAGCAAGATGAAACACGGCACCAGGTTGGGCAGCCGCATCGCCGAGGTCCACAACGGTTCGTCCCTGTTCACCGGCGACGCCGGCCAGGGCGAGAGCAACATCCGGCGCTGGATCATCGAGAACGACTGGTTGGAGGCCGTCGTCGCGTTGCCACTCAACATGTTCTACAACACGGGCATCGCGACCTATATCTGGGTGCTCGGCAACCGCAAGCCGGAGCATCGCCGGGGCAAGGTCCAACTCATTGACGCCACCAAGTGGTTCAAGCCGCTGCGCAGGAACCTCGGCAAGAAGAACTGCGAACTGTCGGGCGAGGACATCCGGCGCATCTGCGACGTGTTTCTTGCGTTCGAGGAAACCGGGCAGTCCAAGATCTTCCCGAACCGGGCCTTCGGCTACCGGAAGGTAACGGTCGATCGGCCGTTACGCCTTGAGGGGATCGACCCCGAGCGCGCCTGCACTGCCAAAGAGATCAAGGCGCTCAAGGAGGAAGCCGGGCGTTCGGAGACCGCGCCTCCGGTCATCAAGAAGATCCTCAGGAAGGGCACCGAGCCCGACCCCGTGCGCGGTCTGTTCGCAGCCACCGTCAAGGGCAAGCCCGTCGTCGTCGAGTACGAACCCGACACTGAGCTGCGTGACACCGAGCAAATCCCGCTGTTGGAGGAGGGCGGAATCGAGGCGTTCCTGCGCCGAGAAGTGCTGCCCTATGCGCCTGACGCATGGTTTGTGCCGGACAGCATCAAGACCGGCTACGAGGTCAGCTTCACCCGATACTTCTACAAGCCACAGCCGTTGCGCAAGCTGGAGGAGATCCGGGCGGAAATTCTGGCGCTGGAGCAGGAGACGGAGGGGTTGCTCGAAAAGATTATTGGGACAATGGAAAGATGAGCATGGTTCCTTCGTTCCCCGCAGGTCAGATCGAGTCGTTGGCAAAACTGCTCGGTGATTGCGGTACTGGACCGGATATCACTCGTATGCTGGCTCATTGCGGGCTGATTGATGGCTCGGGAGAATCCACCAAATGGCGGAGGCTCTATTGGGTATTCCTCGATGTCCAGAACAGGGACAGGTGCGCCAACCAAACACTCAACTTCATTAAGGCTTTCCTTACGCCTGCCCGTTTCGTTGGCAGGAATGAGGAATTCGAACCGCACCGTCAAGCACTGAACACAATCTTGGCATTCTCAGGGCTTGAGTACGGATCTGACGGGAATTTCCGGAAGCGCCGGGCTGCACAGACGCTGGGCGAGGCAGAGCGGCGAGCAGACACGATCCAGGCAAAGTTTCAGGGGCGGCGCATCCATCCGGAAGTAATGAAGTACTGTCGCGCTGAACTTATGCAGGACGACTACTTCCATGCTGTCTTCGAGGCGACCAAAGGGCTGGCGCAACGGATTCGCGAGATGTCGGGAGTTGATGGGGACGGAGCGACCCTTGTGGATCGGGTCTTCTCTACCAGCCGGCCAGTGCTGGCGTTCAACTCGTTGCAAACCGAGACGGAAAAGAGTGAACACCGGGGATTTGCTGAGCTGCTGAAGGGTTGCCTTGCGGCCGTCAGGAACCCTCGCGCGCACGAACCGAAGATACTCTGGAAGGGTGAAGATGATGCAGCGGACTACTTCACTCTGATTTCACCCCTCCATCGGAAGCTGGATGGTTACGTGACGACCGGGTTGAGAGCATTCCGTGATTAGAGACCTCCACTCCTACCCCTCCTACAAACCCTCCGGCGTCGAGTGGCTCGGCGACGTGCCAGAGCATTGGGAGGTGCGGCGATTGAAATACTCAGTGACGCTACTTATGGGTCAGTCTCCATCCTCGAACGATTGCAGTGACGAGCGCATCGGCCCACCATTCTTGCAAGGCTGTGCGGAGTTCGGGGCGCATCACCCGAATCCTGTGCAATTTTGTCGTGCTCCATCAAGAATCAGTCCGATGGGTGCGATACTTATGTCAGTTCGCGCACCTGTCGGCAAGCTAAACACAGCCGATCAGGAATATGGCATTGGTCGGGGACTTTGTGCTATTACCTCAAACGAGAGAATTTCCCACACTGGATTCTCTCACTACCAACTCGAAACACTTGGTCATGGTTTGAAGTTGGTTTCCACTGGATCCACGTACGACGCTGTCAGCGTAGGTGATATTGGAAACCAGTCGTTGGTTCTCCCCCCCCTCCCCGAGCAAGCCACCATCGTCCGCTATCTCGACCACACCGACGAACGCATCAGGGCCTACATCCGCGCCAAGCAGAAGCTGATCAAGTTGCTTGAGGAGCAGAAGCAGGCCGTCATCCACCGCGCCGTCACCCGCGGCCTGGATCCCGACGTTCCCCTCAAGCCCTCCGGCGTCGAGTGGCTCGGCGACGTGCCAGAGCATTGGAAGGTGCGGCGACTTCTAACTGTTGCCGAAATGAGGGTCAGTAACGTGGATAAGCATACCAAGGAGGATGAATTACCAGTCCGACTCTGCAATTATGTCGATGTTTACAAGAACGACCGTATCACTCAGGGGATGGCCTTCATGAACGCAACGGCCTCGCGAGAGGAGGTTGAGAGGTTCCGCCTACAGCGAGATGATGTCCTCATAACTAAGGACTCCGAGTCCTGGGACGACATTGGGGTTCCGGCTCTTGTGACGGAGCCAGCCGATGATCTTCTCTCCGGTTATCATTTGGCCTTACTGCGGCCTCTCAGACAGGTGCTAGGGGCTTATCTGGCCCGGACTTTACAAAGCAGGGGAGTTGCGTATCAGTTTCACGTAGAAGCGAAGGGTGTAACGCGATACGGCCTTACTCACGCTGGCATCCAATCGGTACACATTCCCCTCCCACCCCTCCCCGAGCAAGCCGCCATCGTCCGCTATCTCGACAAGGCCACCGCCGACATTGACACCGCGGTTGACCGCGCCCGCCGCCAGATCAACCTGCTACGCGAATACCGCACCCGCCTGATCGGCGACGTCGTGAGCGGCAGGCTCGACGTGCGTGATGTTGAGATTCCGGGGTCTGGGGAAGAGCCCGCATTCGACGGAACCAACGACCTGGAAGGGGAGACGGAACCAGACGAGGCCGAGGTGATGGAGGAGGCCTGTTGTGACGACTGACACCAGCGAGAAAGGCCTGGAATCGCTCATCGTCCGCTCGCTGATCGACGAGGCCGGCTATGCCGCCGGGGACCCGAGGGACTATGACCGCGACCATGCCGTCGACCTGGCCAAGCTTCTCGCCTTCCTGATCGCCACGCAGCCAGCGTCCGTCGAGACGCTCGGCATCGGCACGGATGGCCCGCAGCGCGTCCAGTTCCTCCACCGCCTTCAGGGCCAGATCGCCAAACGCGGCGTCATCGACGTACTGCGCAACGGCGTGAAGCACGGTCCTTGTTCTGTCGAGTTCTTCTTTGGCACGCCGTCTCCCGGCAACGCCAGGGCGGAGGAGTTGTTCGCCGCGAACGTCTTCAGCGTCACGCGCCAGCTGCACTACTCGAAGGACGAAACCAGGCTGTCGCTCGACGTGGCGCTCTTCGTCAACGGCCTGCCGGTCGCTACGTTCGAGCTCAAGAACAGCCTGACGAAGCAGACCGTCGAGGACGCCATCGAGCAGTACAAGCGCGACCGCGACCCGAGGGAACTGCTTTTCCGGTTCGGCGGCTGCGCCGTCCATTTCGCGGTGGACGATCACGAGGTGCGGATGTGCACCCACCTCAAAGGCGAGGGATCGTGGTTCCTGCCCTTCAACCAGGGTTGGAACGACGGTGGGGGCAATCCGCCGAATCCCGCCGGCCTCAAGACCGGCTACTTCTGGAAGGAGGTTCTGACCAGGCGGAACCTGACGGACATCCTCGAAAACTACGCCCAGGTGGTCGAGGAGAGGGACGACAAAGGCCGGAAGAAGGCCCCGAAGCAGATCTTCCCTCGTTTCCACCAACTCGACGTGGTTCGCAAGCTGCTGGCGGACGTGAAGGCTTCCGGCGCAGGCAGGCGCTACCTGATCCAACATTCGGCGGGATCGGGCAAGAGCAACTCTATTGCCTGGCTCGCCCACCAAATGATCGAACTGGAAACAGGCGGCAAACCGACTTTCGACTCCATCATCGTTGTCACCGACCGGCTGGTGCTCGACAGGCAGATCCGTGACACGATCAAGCAGTTCGCCCAAGTGGAATCCGTCGTCGGCCATGCGGAGCGGTCGGGTGACCTGCGAGCGTTCTTGAAGACCGGCAAGAAGATCATCATCACGACGGTCCAGAAGTTCCCGTTCGTTCTCGACGAGATCGGCGATGAACACCGAGGCCGCAGGTTCGCCATCATCATCGACGAAGCCCATTCGAGCCAGGGCGGCCGGACGTCCGCCGCGGTCTCCATGGCCCTGGGGACGGCCGGTGCCGGGGACGAAGACGAGACGACCGAGGACAAGATCAACCGGCTGATGGAGTCCAGGAGACTGCTGCCCAACGCCAGCTACTTCGCGTTTACCGCGACGCCGAAGAACAAGACGCTGGAGATTTTCGGAGAGCCCGTACCCAAGGCCGGGCAGGTCGGGCACGTTCCATTCCACAGCTACACGATGAAACAGGCGATACAGGAGGGCTTCATCCTGGATGTGCTGGAGCACTACACGCCGGTGGACAGCTACTGCCGGCTCATGAAGACGGTGGAGG
This sequence comes from Candidatus Latescibacterota bacterium, assembly GCA_965217865.1. GTDB lineage: Bacteria > Latescibacterota > UBA2968 > SICM01 > SICM01 > CBDCJO01. The sequence continues at coordinate 227,803 of CBDCJO010000002.1, forward strand.
ACGATCCTCTGTTTGACACCAAACGAGCACAGAGGAAGCTTCGAAGATATATCGAATCGCACGAGCACGCCATCCGCCAGAAGGCGGAGATCATGGTCGATCACTTTCACGATCAGGTCATTGCGCGCCTTAAGATCGGCGGCCAGGCCCGGGCCATGGTGGTGACCGACGGTATCCAACGGGCGATCCGTTATTTTCACTCCTTCGAGGAGTATCTGGAGGAACGCAAGAGCCCCTACCGGGCAGTAGTCGCCTTCTCGGGCGAGCACGAATACGGCGGACGGAGGGTCACCGAGGCGTCGCTCAATGGATTTCCGTCTGGCAAGATTGCCGACAGGATACGGGAAGACCCTTACCGGTTTCTGGTTTGCGCCGACAAGTTCCAGACCGGCTACGACGAGCCGCTCTTGCACACCATGTACGTGGACAAGGTGCTCTCGGGCATCAAGGCGGTTCAGACGATCTCACGATTGAACCGTGCGCGTCCGCAGAAGCACGACACTTTCGTGCTGGACTTCATGAACGATGCCGAGGGCATCGGAGCGTCGTTCGAACCTTACTATCGAACCACGATTCTCAGCGAAGAAACCGATCCGGACAAGCTGCACGACCTGAGGACCGGCCTCGATGGTTATCAGGTCTACAACCGGGATCAGGTGGAGGAACTCGTCGCTCTCTACTTGAGCGGAGCCGACCGCGACCGGATCGATCCGATCCTGGATGACTGCGTGGCGATCTACAGATCCGACCTCGACGAGGACGGCCAAGTCGATTTCAAGGGCAAAACGAAGGCGTTCACACGGACTTATGGGTTCCTCTCGTCGATTCTGCCGTACACAAACGCGGAATGGGAGAAGCTGTCCATATTTCTAACCTTCCTGACGCCCAGGCTGCCGGCGCCTGAGGAGCAGGACCTGTCAAAGGGCATTCTCGAGGCGATCGACATGGACAGCTACCGGGTCGAGGTACGGGCGAGGATGGCGATCCCCCTGCCTGACGCGGACGCTGAGATTGGTCCGGTGCCGACGAGTGGCGGCGGCCGGAAACCAGAGCCGGAGGTCGACTACCTGAGCAACATTCTCAAGACCTTCAACGAGCTGTTCGGCAACATCGAGTGGAAGGATGCCGACAAGATCGGCAAGGTCATTACCGAGGAGCTGCCGGACAAGGTCGCTGCCGACAAACCCTATCAGAACGCTATGAAGAACTCCGATCGGCAGAACGCCCGGATTGAACACGACAAGGCACTCGAACGGGCTGTGATTGAATTGCTTTCCGACCACACTGAACTCTTCAAGCAGTTCAGTGACAATCCTTCATTTCATAAGTGGCTTTCTGAGATCATCTTTACAGCAACCTACCATCAAGGGGCTGAAGGTGGGAGCCTGTCAGTCCCGTAGTCGATTAGGGGCGTGAGGCACAAATCAGATACGATGTCATTCAGCTACTATTCCACTTGGACGATTCAGTCGGTACTCCAAGAATACGAGCATACAGGGACAGTGTTCGGTGCTGTCAACAAGAGCCAGTTTGAAGCCTTGCGGGTGATTGAGCCAAACCCTAACATCGTTGAAGCGTTCGATTCATGCGCTCGGCCCATGGCAGGTCAAACATTGCAGAATCCCGCGCCCTCGCCGCCCTGCGCGACGCGCTCCTGCCCAAGCTAGTGTCGGGGGAATTACGGGTAGATGTGGGGGGCACATGAACAACCCATGGGACGGGAAAGCGGAATGATTCAGTCAGGGTCCGAGCTCACTAAGGATGCACAGTGGGCATTTGACGGGCAACGAAGCTGAGGGGTCCAGTTCTTGACCAACTTCGACGGAATCAGCGCAAAGATCAGGCGGGCGGACGATCAAACAAGCTCGCTCAAGGCCGACATGGACAGGTTCTGCGAGGACATACGACAATCAATCGTCCATAAGGTCCGCGAAGACGCTGACGATCAGGTATGGGTATTTCGTGGCGCGACGCCCAATGTCCCCATCGAGTGGTCCGTCAGACTTGGGGAGATTCTCTACAACCTGCGATCTGCGCTTGATCACCTTGTCTGGCAACTGGTTCTCGCCAATGGACAGAAACCGGGGAATCACAATGCATTCCCTATCGTCAATAAACAGTGTGACTGGCAGGGAGCGACAAGCCAAAAGAAACTGAAGGGCGTGACGCCAAAAGTCAAGGCAATGATCGAACGCTTGCAACCATATACCGGGGGCATCAATCTTCTGTTTGATGTTTCGGCGTTTTGGACGCTCCATTCTCTCTGCAACATCGACAAGCACAGGCACCTGAATATGGTTATCGTTGGATCATATGGAATCAATCACCCCCTGCTTCACGGACCGAGCACCAACTCACCGCTCAAGGGATCGGGTGCCTTGGGAAAGATTGAGAAGGGCCAAGTTCTATTCTGTCTCAACAGCGCTGTGGAAGAGTTTGATCCCTCTTTTCAACTAGACGTACGCCTTGAGGACGAACGGGAACCCGAAGTGACCGCCGGCACGGTTTCGAGCATTCTCCACGAATGCCTTGCAGCCGTTCGAGGGACCGTTGAGCTACTCGCCAAGGAAACTACCGAACATGGAGCGATCTCTCGGTGGGGGTCCTGATGTGGTTGGTTTCCTATATCGAATCCGGCCATCTCGCCGCCCTTGACGATACGTTGCCACCAGAGACGATCCTGAGCCGTATCGGCAGGTTGAAAACGCAATCGTTGACTGGCAGGGAATCCTTTTGTAGTATTAGAGGGTTTTGGACCTGCTTTGCTCTTTGCACTCACCTTTACCATTAGAAATAGTGTTCCGTGGAATCTCTCCTCCCTTTAATATCCTGCAAGACATCATTCCAGTCTGAGCGGGATATGACCGCGATTCAGGTTGGAGAGTGACGGGCGTCTGCGGCCTCGCCACTCGGCGGGGCGGATGGAACCATCCGGCAGGCTTGTTGATGATGAAAAACACTAAGTACCAGGTGGCGCTATCCTTTGACGCGCAGTATGGCAACGCAGACCGCAGCCGCGCTTGCTCCCTGTATTGTTCCGGAGACAAGGCTGCATGTCCTTCGCTTGGAAGGTCAGGGCGCTTATAGAAACGTTCATAAAAGGCATTTTCAGCAGCCTTCATCTCTTTCCTTACTGTCCAGCGGACCTCTGCAGCCTCCGATTCAGTGGCATACACGCTATCAACGGGCTCCAGATTCTGTGAGATTCGGATAGCAACATTGGGCAAGATGAAGACCCAAACGGCCCAGAGACCCAGAAGCCCCAGGAAGGATGTCAACCGTCTATGCGTGAGGGCGGAGCCCAAAAGGGCCGGGGACACATAGTCCAGGTGTATCTATTCTGAGATAACAAGAGAAAAGTAGATAAAGGTCCAAGCAAGATTCAGGCAGCCTTGTGGATGGTCTGGGATGTTCTTTGCCGATTGATTTCTATGCGGCGCTGCCGAGCCTCCTCCTTTCGACCTTGTCGGTGGTGAAGAATCTTTTGATGCTGGCCTTTATGCCTCTGAAGAGGCGTGACATACTGTATTGCCCCGTGATAGCGTTCGGCGTTGTAGCTGTGAATGAAGGAATCAATCAGGCCTTCCAGTTGATGGAATGTGAAGATGTCCTGGAAGCGCAGCCAGTCGTATTTGAATGTCCGGAAAAAGGCTTCGATCCAGGCGTTGTCCGTGGGTGTTTGATATCGGGCAAACAGCTGCGAGATGCCCAGGTCCTTGAAGAATTGGGCCATCGATTTGGCCTTCATCTGAGATCCGTGATCTGAGAGGGCTGTCAAGCTTATGGGCCCAGTGTCCAGGTCCAGCAGTCCTTCGTTGGCAAGGGCTTGATCCCAGGCCTGTTTGACCTGCTCCACGGTCGCGTTGAAGGAGAGCTTCCATCCTACGATCTTCCTGGAATACACGTCGAGAATGGCGGTAAAATACAGGAACAAACCGAAAAATGGGATGTAGGTCAGGTCCCAGCTCCAGACCTGATTAGGACCTTCAGGTTTGACCTGGGGCTTGCTCTGCTTGACCGGCGTCCTCACCTGTTTCCTGCGTGCCAGACGTTCTTTCCTGGCCTGTCGGTAGAAGCTGGAGGCCGAGGCCTGCACTACCCCCTTCTCTGAGGCTACCACCGCCAGCTGATGGGGAGGCAGATCGGCATAGGTCTCATCCCTTAAGAGGGCCGGGATTTGCTCTTTCTCCTCCCTCAGCAATCCGTGTGGGGCCTTATCAGGGGCGGGCCCGGGCTTCCCATCCAAAAGCGGGTCCGACACCCCATCCAGCTTCTCTTCTCGATCTCGCCGGCTCCAGGCACAATACCGCTGGAGGGGAAGCTGTAGGATCTCGCAAGAACGGGTGAGTTTCACCCCTTTCTCCTTGGCCCGATGGACCATTAAGAGGATCTCGCGTTTGACCTCAGCTTGCACCCGGTGGCCCTTGATCGGGCCTGTCAGATCCCATTCACACTTTTTTTTAGCAGGGAAAGTTCCACAGATTGCTCAATGATCGTTTGCTCCAGGCGTGCCCGCTCTTTGCGCAGCTGCTCCACCTCCTCAGCCGATACCATCGGCTTGCGGCTCCGGCGACCCTTGAACTCCTTGAGGGCCCCGGACTTGACCGACTCACGAATACGCTTTAGATCCGAGGAATGAATGCCCCATTTCCGCAGCACCTGTGCAATGGGAACATCTCCCCGGCTGGCTTCAAGGAAAATCTCATACTTCTGTTCCGGGGACAAGCTCCTGCGCTTCTTGACCGGGTCACTGTTTGAGGACAGTTGCTCCATCTTTACTCCTCCTGTGAGGTCAGGGATATCCCAAAATATGTATCCCTTCTCAACCCTACAGGCAACCAGGATCTTGCTTCGACCTTGCCCCCGTTTTTTCGGGCGATCTCAGACAAAAGATAAATTGCCTTATGAAGTTCGATGACCGATCATACCTAAAGGCATATGATCACAACTACCGAGTCGCTTACGAAGAAGGCTTAACATATCTTGGCGAAGGGGCTTCACAGAAAAAGGATCGTCAGCGCCTCAAGGGACTACTTCGAAGAATCCCACATTCTCCGAGGAAGACCAAGATTTTGGATCTGGGATGTGGGGACGGAACGATCGGCCTCTATCTGACAGGGCTTGGATATGACTACCTCGGCATCGACATCTCCGAGGCGGGCATCGAACGAGCCAGACAACGAGCGGCTGAAAATGATGTGGGAGCAAGATTCGAAGTTGAGAATGTGCTGGACCTCCACAACTTCCAGACCAACGGGTTTCCGATCGTTATCGACTGCTATTGCTTCCATATGTTTGTTCTCGATGCTCATAGAGCAGCGTATTTTGAGAATGTTAGACGAGTCCTACGAGACGACGGGTATTTCATCCTTTTTGGTCAGCGCGATGAGGCCGCGTATGAAGGTCCGGTTACCTCATTCGATGAATTTTGCAGGCTGACGGGCACCAGCACTTCTGGGATTCCGTTTCAGAAGTACCAAGAAGGTCAGTGGAGGAATGTAAAAGGCAAAAGGGTATTTCTACTTGGTCGTGCGCGGAGTCTGAAGGGATACAAAGAAGAACTAACGAAGGCTGAGTTCAACGTTGAGTACCGGGCGACCTATGGACGGAATCGACGGAATGCAGGATTCATACTGAAGAAGAGCAGGGAGAGCCTGTCATAAGACCTTTCGGAAGGCTCTAACAGCGGCAACTGCGTTTAACACATATTAAAGGCCCCGGGTCAAGAAAAAAAGACTCCTCCATCACGATTTTCACCGTTTTTTTGCGACCCTAACGTTCGGGGCGTGCAATGAGCCGATCCGAAGAGGTTTGGCGATGTTCGGATCTTTGTCAGTCGTCGGTCTGACTTGATTTTCACAAACCGGGCTAGATGTGAGCCATCTGCACCAAACACGTATCGGGAATCAAGCGCCTCTCACGGTATACTGTGGAGCGCCCTGGGAGAGGCATTGTCCTCTCCCTCCAGAAAATAATCGGTACCCCTTGAGTCCCAATCAAGAAGGATGGCTGTTCTCCCCTTTTATGAGGGGGAACGCCAGTTAGGTTCGGGTTCATCGCGGGGGCAGACGGACTGACTGTCTCAGATCCGCTCATCTATGTTCTAAATAAGGGGTGAAGGCGGCTTCCCAATCAAGCCGATGAGCTGGGCTATTGTCCGGACGTTGCCCTGCCAGTTAGGCGCCGGGTTAACCGCCCCACCCATTATGCTACAAACCGTTTCTCGTCGAATGCCTGGCCGTTTTTGAGCATTTGGTAGGCGGCCACGCCGAATTTGTGAGCGATGACGCTCTTGGCTTTTCCCGGACCTTGTTTGCTTTTGAGCTTCTCGTAGTATCTATTGATCGGTTCTGACCATCGCTGGGCGACGAGGATGATTTCTGAGAAGGCCCACTTTAGGTGTGGGTTGCCGATTTTGTTATTCCCGTCCTTTGTCTTCTTTCCAGCGGACTCTCTCTCGACTTTGATCAGCCGGCTGTAGGAGGAGAAGGCTGAAGCGGATTTGAACCGTTCAATCGTGTGGATTTCATACAGGATGGTCATGGCCAACATCTCCCCAAGTCCGGGAACCGTCATCAGGATAGACAGGACATTGCGATCGTGATGTTTGGCCTGTGCCAAGACTTGCTTCTCGACTTTGTAGATCATTTTGTCCAGGGAGTCAACCAGGTCCAGATCGCAGTCCACAGACATACTCAGATCTGGGTCGGCCAGACGTTCGCACAGCTTTCTCCTGTTGCTCTTCTTTTTGACCTGGTCGCTGAGAGGATCCAGGATAGCTTGCTGAGAGAAGGTGTTCTGGATGTGGGTGTAACACTCAGCCCGTAAGGCCACAAACCGGTGTCTTCGCCGGAGCAGGTCCCGGGTTGCCCGCATCTCTTGCGGATAGGCATAGGCCATCGGGAACAGGTTGCAGCGCATCAGCTCAGCCAGCATTCTGGAATCGAGACGGTCGTTCTTTTTCTTGCCCCCATGGATCGCCTTCATATACAGGGCGTGTCCCAGGTAGAATGGAATCCCGGCCTTGTGACACCCGTCAGCCAGCCAGTACCAGTTGAAGGTTGACTCCACCCCGACGGCGATGCTACCGAGGTGAGTTTCCAGCACCTGCAGCAGGAGCTTGAAGTCGTTTTTCAGGTTGCGCTGGAACACAATCTCTCCCATCTTGTCCATGATGCAGACAAACATCGTTCTGGCGTGGAGATCGATGCCACAGAAATAGTTCGAGTCGATCCTTGCGTATTGCATAAGGCCCTCCTGTGGGAGAAAGGTGATTGAGATATCCGGATCTCAATTATAACCTCTCCTGACAACGAGGGCCTTTATATTAATATCACCCCATTGCCGGCTTCGGACCATTCGGGCCTTCGCGAAACCCCTTCGGGGTTCGGCAATGGTGGAACGTTAGTGGCCATGCTCGAAAATTGAGGGTTTCAAATGACTGATGGCACGATTACGGTAAGGCTGGCCGAAAGAGGAGACGCGACTTCCTTACTCGATGTCCTGCCTCAAATCAGTAGTCGACCCGATAGCCTCTCCGCAACAACCCTTGGAGTCGAGGAGTCGCACTCCTACTTGGGTGAACCAGTAGGCTGGTCGGGGCCAGCGAAGCGGACGCCGATCTCGGCTTCATGGCGCATCGGATACGCAAGGCATTGGGAAAAAGGTGACGCCTTGTTTCAAGGCCCTGTACTTGATGCCGCGGTCGCGAACGACGACTGGAAGACAATCCTGACAAAATGCCCGGTGCGAGAGTCCACCGCGTTGGACGACATTTCAGCCGCTTTGGGCTTCCGAAAAATGCAGGACTACGAGAAAGCAGTTCGCTATCTCCTCGCAGAAGACGATAACGCGCTCGCATTTGTGAGGGGTTTATTCGACAACTTGTTCGACCAAATGCAAGGTTGATCGCCTTTGTCGCTCGCGGGCTACAATGAAGTGGCAACTCAGCGAGTTTCATGTCTGTGCAATGCCTCGCCATCCCTTCGAGGATCTGTTTCTCATCCTCGGCTAAGATAGCGGAGGAGCACGGGGCAGATCAGCTGCCCACTCAAAAAAACGAACTCAAGCCCATCTGAAAACGTGCTGGGTGATTCCGCCCAAGGAAAACGCCGCATTCGTAGCTTGCATGGAGAATCTTCTGGATCTGTATCACCGGCCCTAGCCGACGGCTTTCGCATCTTATGCGGACGCCTACTTCGGTCTACTGGAGTCCCTGGAGCAGCTTTTCGAAAAGCCTGTGGACTTGGTGGTCGGGTCCCTGTATTTCCCCAGATCGTGGAGCAAACCGGCCAACTCGGCCGCATCGGCGAGGTCGAGCGATTCTTCGAATTCCCGAGCCTTGTCGGCCACGTTTCGCAAATGATTGGATAACGGTTGCCAGTGCTCTTGGCTCAGCGGTTCCCCAGTCTCGGTTTCGGCTGTGTGGGCGTAACAGGTCATGAACCAAACGGCTTCGGTTCAGTTATGTAATCAATGCCTAAGTAGTTGATAAGCTGAATTTTAGAAATATCGACTGTGGATGATTATGCCCGTAAGAGAACATAAGGTCAGCGACTACCGTCCTCGCAAACATGTCTCCGCCGAAGCCGGTCTACGAACTGAGACAGGTGCATATATCGGCAACCCGGACACAGTCGGTCAGTTTGTATGACAACTCTTCTGAAAAGGCGAACCATTGATAGTCTAACTCGTCTCCGAAATTGATCTCGACGATCGTCGTCGGCGGGTAGCACGTCCTTGAGCGCTGGGTTGTCGCACTCGATCCCGACCATCGCCTCGTCTACCCGCTGGCCGATCGTGGGTTGTTTCGCGTGCGCCTTGAGATGTGTCCAGCGGGCCTCGGGCGGCACCCAGAAGATGTTCCCGGCGCGGTACTCGTCCGGGTCTTCCGGATCGGCGCCTTGCGCCCGCTCCCCTTCGAGGCGTGCGTGCGCTTCCTCGAAGGCATCGGAGATGTATTTCAGAAAGAGGAGGCCGAGGACGACATGCTTGTATTCGGCCGCGTCCATGCTGCCGCGCAGGGGCATCGGCCGTCTGCCAGAGCTGGGCTTCGTAGCCGGTCGTGGCGTCATGGGTGCCCGGCTTCGGATTGGGATCGGATTGCTGATTTTTCGGTCTTCCTCGTGCCATTTACTTCGTAATTCCTCAAGTTGTCGCCGCAGTTTCAACGTCGTTGGCGTTCGCCTCTCTCAATCCACCCCAGGAATGGAGCGTAACGGAAGCCTCATTGTCTGTATCGTGTGGTCATACCTTGTCCTGCCTTGATGTGTTCCAGGATCCTGTCCTCCAGTTTTCCAAGTAATGGGCCATTTCTTCTTTCAAATTCCCGGATCTCTCTTCGACTGCAAGTTCAGATTCTGTCGTGCAGTCCCTGAGTATTCGGCGAGCCATGGCAACGTCCAGAGGGAGTATCGATGAAAACCGACAGATCGATGAGTTCACGAAACCTGGGGTGATCGCGACCAAAGGGATAATCGTGGACGACATATTTCGTCTTTCCTTCATAATCTCTTTCTCGACGGCATCATCCATTCCAGGGAAATCGAATTCTAAAAGATCCGCCCTCCACATGCTCCAATCATACAAATCATCCGGATATTTACATTGGTGTCATCAAAATCGTCGGCACAAAATAGCCCAGACTGGGGTAGCGATTCCGCCAAGACCCACGATTAATTAATCGGCGTGGTGTTGGCGGAACCTCAATTCCAAAACAGGTTCCATGAGTTTTAAACGATTGCGTAGTCCTGCCTCATCGATCTCTTCAGTAACAAATGCTTTCTTTGCATCGATTACTTCCGCAGGCATTTTTTTCTCAGACATAGCACCGAACAAATGGTCAAAGAGAATCTCTTGGAGATATCTGTCAACCCGGTCAAGCAGCTTATATCCTTTTCGCACCCATTCAGGCGACTTCCAGGTTTCGTTTGGAATAATCTGTTGATGGCAGTAGTTACTTGCCTTGCTCCAAAATTCCTGCAATTTACCCACGTCCGGAACACTCATGGTCTTATGGAGACACATGAACTCCGACACGATGCTGTTGAACTTGAGCACTCGATACAGCTTCTTCTTGTTACCACCAGCCAAGTCATGCACCTGTTTTACCAATCCGCTGAAGCTACCAATTTGGTTGCTTATTTCATCGCCAGGTAGTTCATTGTGCATAATGCCGTACAGTTCAAACACAACACGTTCAATGGCGCAGCGGTACTCGAACGCCGCATAGACAAGAGGCGATTGCGAATCGTTTGCCTGACCGTGCTGTTTCCAGGCCCGCGCTACGATGACATGGTATTCAGCGCTTACACATCGCTTTTCATTGATAATTTGATTGAGATTCATGTTCTTATTAGCCAGCCAACGTTCACGCTCACCGATGGCAACAGCGCAACGGAATTGACGTCCGGTGCGGCGCATTGTTGGATTATTTCGAGTGCGGAACCTTGTGTCTTCCTTGTAAAAACCACGTTCTGCCTGTCTTGCGGTCCACTTCGTAAGAAATATTCGAACCCACCGCTATGTTGCGCCCCCTCGTTGGTCTCGCTCACCTCTGAAAGGAACCAACGGAAGCTGGCGACGATCAAGGAAGACCATGCGGATCGGTCGGATCCCTCACGACCAGAGACAATGCATGTTACTTCGGTAATTATATACTTGACAAAGTGATAATGAACCAAACGTGTTTGGTCCATTCCTCAAGGGATGCTTCGTATAGATCAACTCCCGTTTTTGATCACGATCCGCTTGAGTTCAACCATATCCGACTTGATTTCAGCAATCTTCTTTTCCGTAGACGGCTCGCTGGTCTGCAAACTGATCTTGCGTGTTCTCGTCGTTTGTTTTAAGGCGATTATCCGCGCGTATCGATGCAATGGCTTCAACAATCACGTTTTGAAACGCCTTCGCAAGGTTTACAGCGCTCCCGTTCAAATCGTGACTGGCCATGTCATTTCTCCTCTTTTTACTTTGTCAAGTATATAATTACCGTTACTTCACTTCCGATTGTCGTTTGGATGGGCTACAGCATCCACGGAAACGAACCGAGTGAGAAACAATATATAGAAGAGCATATAATAAATCAGTGGAAAGGTCAAGTCTTAAGCGTCCTGCAAAATGGATGGAGAGCACCCGAGGTCCTGTGAGTTTCACGCAACCGGTTTAGCGTCGCTCCTCGACGGAGCTGCGTTCGATGAGGCTCGGCTATTCCTTTGTGGTGATTGCCGTCAGAATACTGAAGGGCAAGCGTTCTTCGGCGAGCGTGGCCCACATTTTGCGCTGGCGGGGCCAGTGGGGGACGGCGGCGATGGGACGGACGTCCTTCTCGCAGATCGGATCGCGGCCCCGGAGCGTGCGGGGCAGGAACAGGAGCGCTTCCTGAATGTCGGGCGCCAGGTGGAGCAGGTTCATGATCTGCGTGATCCTCGCCCGGGTCACGCAGCCGAGGCGCGCCAGGTCCGCATAGTCCCGCACCTCGCCCCACCGGACCAGCCCCTCGAACCGGATCGCCAGGGCCGTCAGTCTCGATATGCGAGGTATATTCCCCGGCTCGACATTCCGGTCCTGATCCGTGTGGCGGCAGCCGTTGTTCCGGCCGTTTCCGGGCTGGAACGTGAAGGACACTTCCAGGGGTCCGGCCCGGGTCGCATCGGATGCGCGACCGCTCATCGCATGACCTCCTGTCCGTTGAGACCCGCCTTCCGGCACAGCGCCTCGATTCCGGGTGGGCGAAAGGTGACGGTCACCGTGCCGTCCCGTCCGTCGTAGCCGACCCGCTCGATGAGCAGCCGGAGTCTCCGGGCCTGCTCCCTCGGGGCCAGCGCCGCCCAGACCGGGTCGAAGATCTCCAGGGCCCAGGTCCTTTCGGGATTGGGTAAGCAACAGGTTTGGCGAGAGGTTGTTCCGTATTTTCTTTGAGATATATACAGAAAGGTATGGGGTCTAAAATGCAATGAGATCTCGTCTTTTACCGCGATAATGACGAACCAGGCTGTTAAATAAGGCCGACGGGAAAAACAGAGAATCAGAGAATCCGGAGGAGATATCTCTGCTCAGCGGACGCAACCCCACGGTTGTGCTCGGACACCGGGGGAAACGCTTCGAAACAGAGAATCGGCAGAGAGGGAAGGATGTGGCACAAGTGTTTGTGAATACGACAGAAACGACAAGACCCCGAAGGGTTGCCCCACGGGGTCTTGCGTTAACGGACGACCGCCGAAGTTGGCGGATGGGAATATGGCTCCCCATATGATCCTTTCCCCGGAACCATTCTCTGTTCCTCAGCCGTAATCTGCTGTATTAAAAGGAGCTATCGTAATTACGCCCGCGCCGCAGACGCGGAAGACAGCGTCAAGACGACTTCCGCCCTTCAGGTCAAAACAGCCACTTCTCCGACATGGGATCAGGATATCCGGGTCGTCGTTACCCACGCTGTTCACCTTGGTGCTGACGGCGCGCCTTTCGTAGGGGCCAACACAGGCTTCACGCATCAACTCGAGAAGCCGTGGTGAGGTCGTTGTCCACGTTCTGTACCGCCTCACGCTGTCGGAAGCTGTGGCGGAGGAATCGTTTAACCTGAAGAAATTCTACATAGTGCGGCGTAAATCTCAAATCCCCTCTTCCCACACCCGCCAAATCGCCACTCTTATCTTCCCCTCCATCCGCTCGTAGCTTCTGATCGCTCGGATCTGAAGCCTCCCTGGTTGACAGCTTCCGGCCAAACGGCTATATTACTCGATTGTCTGACTGCCCCTAATCGTCTTGGCTCCCAGTCTCGCGCACCCCCGGAATGCAGTGAGGGGCAAGACCACGCTCGTCGAAACCGTGGCGGGCGCGTGGGGAGCATGAAGCCACGCCCTTCCGGGGGGCATATCGGGTTCTCAAATATGAACAGGGAACAGAAGCAGAGTATGAAGCTGGAAGATCTCCAGGCCAATGCTGCGGTGCATGGCATCCTATCTGACTTCCTCGTCACGGTGGTCAGCGTGCAGTGGTTCGGCTCCGAAGCGCTTGAGTTGGCGTACAAGACACCGACTGGAAAGGTTGCCAATGAGCTTCTGTACCGTCACGACGAAGCCCGGCTCGAGATCGTCGAAGTCGGTCGGCCATGGAGCTTTGACGGAGACGGCGCGCTGTTCCGCCTGGTCTCCGAGGCACAGCGGATCCGCCTGGCGCATCTCTTCGACCCGGTGCTGGCCGTGCACACTTCGGTTGTCGAGCCGTTGCCCCATCAGATCACCGCGGTCTACGAATCCATGCTGTCCCGTCAACCCCTTCGCTTTCTTCTCGCCGATGACCCGGGCGCCGGCAAGACGATCATGGCGGGGCAGTCGTGACCGTGTACCGACCGATGGAAACCCATGCTGCCAGAGGCATAGACGGAGCGACGACTCTAGGCATGGGCATAACCGATATTAGGGATGGCGTCACCGCAGCGCTCTGTCCATTGGCGGTATGCTATCATGGCCGCACAAACAAGCAAGCGAACAAAAGTAATACAGCCAGCAAAAATTTGCAGCGTGTGGCGCATCGCGTTATAATCGATAGGTTCGGTCCATGAAGATCAGGCACAAGGGATTGCGCGCACTGCACGAACGAGATGACGCGGCGCGACTGCCCGCGAGCTTGGTCCCTCGGCTTCGCCGAATCCTGTTCCGGCTACAAGAGGCATCGCATCCGCGTAGCGCGGAGGCGCCCGGCTTCAGATTGCATCCCCTGAAGGGGGGTCGGGCCGACGAATGGAGCGTGCGCGTCTCCGGCAACTGGCGCGTCGTGTTTCGTTTCGAGGATGGCGAGGCCGTGGACGTGGATCTGGTTGACTACCACTGATCACATGGGAGAACCGACCTATGAACGACAGAAATAGCAAACGTGTAGGCCCGATGCTGAACCCACCGCACTTGGGCGAGTTGATCCGCGAGAGCATGGAAGCGACTGGCTGGAATGTGACCGAGACGGCGGCCCGTCTCGGCTGCGAGCGCAGGACGCTGTCGCGTTTGCTCAACGGCCGGGCTGGCGTGTCCCCTCATATGGCGCTGTCGCTGGAAGATATCGGGTGGGGCACCGCCGAGCACTGGATGCGGATGCAGGCAAGCTATGAGCTAGCGCAAGCGCGGCGGGAGCGCGCCACCCGGGAACGGCTGGCGGATGCGAGGCTCACGTGATCCACTCTTGCCGCAGTGCTGCAGAACGGGAGGCCGTACCGATGGACGCCGTTCGTCTGCGCGTGTTGCTTCCCGCCCCCGGACGGCTGCACCCGGCGCCACATGAAACGGGAGGCGGCGCCTGATGCGGCTATCGTGGAACGAAGTCCGAGCCCGCGCCGCCAAGTTTGCCGAAGAATGGCGGGATGCGGCGTACGAGAAGGGCGAGACTCAGAGCTTCTACAACGACTTCTTCGAGGTGTTTGGGGTTCGTCGACGTACGGTCGCGCGCTACGAAGAGCATGTGCAGAAGCTGGATAACCGCTCCGGGTTCATCGACCTGTTCTGGCCGGGCGTCCTGATCGTCGAGCAGAAGAGCGAAGGGCGCGATCTCGAAGTCGCCTACGGGCAGGCCGGGGAGTATTTCGACAGCCTGCCCGAGAGGGAACGGCCCCGCTTCATCCTGGTCAGTGACTTCCAGAGCTTCGAGCTTTACGATCTTGACGAGCGGCAGACCGTCTCCTTCGCGCTCGCGGAAATACCCGGCCATGCCGAGGCGTTCGGCTTCATCCTGGGCGTGCAGCGCCGAACCTTCCGCGATCAGGATCCGGTCAACGTCGAAGCCTCGGAGTTGATGGGACGGCTGCATGACGCACTTGGGGCGTCCGGTTACAGCGGCTACGACCTGGAGGTGTTTCTGGTTCGCACGGTGTTCTGCCTGTTCGCCGATGACACCGGCATCTTCGAGCCGCGCGACACCTTCCGTGAGTTGCTGGAGTAGGATTGAAGGTCTTGGGAAAGGTTTGTCCCTTTTTTTCAGCCTTCTTTTTTGCTGCTTCAATCATCTTATCCAGATGTCCTGTACGATTGAGGTAATAGCTCAGCGACATTTCAAGAAGCCCTCTGAGCAATATCGCGGTCGCATTGGGATATTGCGCCACAGGAAGTTTCTTCAATTCATCAAAAATGTAATTAATCCTCTGATTACTTAAATCGCAAGAAAAATCAGATGGCACAATACCACGAGGTTTCGTTTTTCGCCTCGGCTTTCTTTGTGGTTCTCTTGTGGCTATTTCTTGGGATTTGTAAGCAGTTGATGTCATTAGTGGAATGTCTACCGACGGGTGGATGAATATCTGCTCTCGCACCACGGAGGATTGGTCGCCAGTCTGAGGGTGGAAATTCAGACAAGCCGTCAAGTTGGCGATTACCGTTACCATTTTTCAAAGTCACTGTACGCCATGGCGTAGATAGCTCATCAACTATTTTATGTTGGAAAAAAACCCGGTCAAACTGTACTTCTTCACCAACTGGCAGCGCCGTAAATAGAAGAGCTGGCCCGGCAAGGCCACCATGCAATCCACCAGATTCGCTTCAATCAGGGCCGCTCCCCCGGTTCGAACTTGGACGGGGAGACGACGTCCGGCAACGTTGGCCAAGTGCGTTCCTTCGTGTCTACCCAACGGCAGATGGAATCCCGGGCTGCCTGTAGATGGGCAGCGATCTCCACGATACCGGCCCGGCCTTCTTCAGCAGCCGTCTTCAACTCATCTCTCTTCAAGGGAAACCAGACAAACACTGCGGAAAATATATGAGAATTGGCGTATCCGGTCAACTCTTGAATCCCGTGTGGCCGTTGAATTGGCAAGTGGAAGATGCCAGACGGAAAATCCTTCACCGTTTTGTCGTTCTGGATCAGCAGTGTCCGGTCAAGGTCCCGGTGGTCCTTTATAACCGTTCAAGTGAAAGACAGTTGCGTGGATTCCTGTCTGTTTTCGATTTCAATTCGTTCCTGTGTTTCGGCTATAAACACACGCTCTTTGAGAAGACAGGAGCGGCCAATGCATTCGGGACGAATCGTCTTCTCGCAATTAATAGACGACCTGCCACATATTGTGGTTTTCGGCCTGCCGAAATTGCTTGCAAACAGAACCCCGGACATGCGGTTTCACAAAGTCGATCTCTGAACACTTTTACCCTCCCCCGCCTTGCCAGGGTCGCCCGTATTTCCTGTTGACGGTGGGAACCGTGCGCCTTTTGACAGGTCTTGCGAAAATCGCCACCACCGCTGCTTGAAAGGCGTCGCCCGGGCAGGGACTTGGGGGGCTACGCCGGCTACGATTCCGGGGCTCTGGGCGCACGGCCTTCCGCTGTCCGGTGGGCTGCCGTAAGCTGGTGACCGGACCCACCGGGTCCGGCTTCCAGTGAATACGTACCGGAGGACCTTCCCAAACGTCGAACTATTACCAACCTGCGGAAATTCGCGTAATCTGATTTCCTAGCAAAAACAGGATGTTAAGGGCGGATTTGCACGCATAAATTTGCGCAGCTAAGTACCAGGCTGTTAAATAAGGCCGACGGGAAAAACAGAGAATCAGAGAATCCGGAGGAGATATCTCTGCTCAGCGGACGCAACCCCACGGTTGTGCTCGAACATCGGGGGGAACGCTTCGAAACAGAGAACCGGCAGAGAAGGGGGAGAGGTGGCACAAGCGTTTGTGAATACGACAGAAACGACAAGACCCCGAAGGGGTTGCCCTACGGGGTCTTGCGTTAACGGACGACCGCCGAAGTTGGCGGATTGGAATATGGCTCCCCATATGATCCTTTCCCCGGAACCATTCTCTGTTCGTCAGACGTAACATGCTGTATTGAAAGGATATATCGTAATTACGCCCGCACCGTCGAGGCGGAAACCATATGAAGGACCGGTACAGCCTGGAATGGAGGGCGAAGGCCGAGAAAATGGAACCCATGAGAAAGTGGAACAGCCTGGCCGAAGCCGTCCGCCTGGTCAACGGCGCCGGGATCCCCTCGGCCTTCGCTCTGGAAGGCGCACACACCGACAGGAATGGGCACGGTGTAATCATCTCCGACTCCGGGGGGTTGTTGGATGCGCCTTCGGGCGATCGGGCCTTAGGAGCCGTTTTTGGGATTCGAATTTCCCCAGCTGGGGGGAATTTGCAGTCTGGACCTCGAGGCAGGATTTTGGCCCGGGACCTTCACCGGTCGTAACTGCCTTCGACTGAACACAAAAATCGCACCCGTGGGGGGTGCGATTCGTGGTTGTCTCGGGTTTTAGATCTCCGCTAGCCGAGTATCTCGCGAACCCGAGCTAACGCCTTTTGGTCTTCGTCACAAGTGTTCTTTACGCAGGAGTCGCTCTTGGGGGGGGGGTTCAACCCGTGGCACCGTGGCATCCTTTTGTTTACGAGGGATTGAGCAACTCCAGCGTCCAGCGGGGCACAGCGGATCCGCCTGGCGCATCTCTTCGACCCGGTGCTGGCCGTGCACACTTCGGTTGTCGAGCCGTTGCCCCATCAGATCACCGCGGTCTACGAATCCATGCTGTCCCGTCAACCCCTTCGCTTTCTTCTCGCCGATGACCCGGGCGCCGGCAAGACGATCATGGCGGGGTTGCTCATCAAGGAGTTGATCGCTCGCGGGGATCTGCAGCGGTGTCTGGTCGTCTGTCCCGGCAGTCTCGCAGAGCAATGGCCGGATGAGCTTTACCGCCGGTTCCAACTGCCCTTCGACATCCTGACAAACGACAAGCTCGAAGCCGCGCGCACAGGGAACTGGTTCCTGTATGAGCTCGAACTTGAAACAGAAGCCGATTAGGATGGCCATTTCAAGTCTTTTCGAAGTCATCCTGCTTCTTACGAAAGGAGTGTGAAATGCCTCTTGGGTCCTTTCGTCATCTGATGCTCTATGTAAAGAACATATCTCTATCCAAGGAATTCTATCAGCAGATCATGGGGTTTTTGGGTTATTCGTTGGCTCACGAGTCCGATTCTTACTGTATGTGGAATCCCAACATTGGCGGGTGCAGTTTTGGCATTGTACAAGCCGACGCTGAATCTGGAGATACCATCTTTCAACGAGGAGAGCCTGGATTTCACCATCTGGCCTTCAACGCCAACAATCGGGAACAAATCGACGATCTGTATGCGATTCTCCTGAAGATGCAAGCCAAGGTACTGGATCCTCCTGGTGAATGCCCTGAATACAGTCCAACTTACTACGCAATGTACTTTGAGGATCCAGATGGGATGAAATTGGAGTTAGCATATAGTTGACTCTCGGCAGTCCAGGGTTGTGATAAGCTTCATGAGACGATATCTGACTGTGTGTAAACAATGCCTTGCCGATTCGGGCCGCCCTCCGGGCGTCGCTCGGCTGTCCGGCACAGCTCATTTGTCACACCGCTTGCTATGAGGGGGAGAGTCCGGGAAAGCGGCTTGCCAACCCGCCTACTGCGGGACGGTAGCCGACAACACACGGTAAGTGGAGAACCCCCGCTTCATTCGTGATGGCTATTAGTTATATATTTTTCCCAATGGTTATATCCATCGTTGTCCAAAATGTAATGTATAAAGAACTCTTTAAAAAACCTTGGGAATATCTTTTAAGTTAAATGGTAATTATATACTTGACAAAGTAAAAAGAGGAGAAATGACATGGCCAGTCACGATTTGAACGGGAGCGCTGTAAACCTTGCGAAGGCGTTTCAAAACGTGATTGTTGAAGCCGTTGCGTCGATACGCGCGGATAATCGTCTTAAAACAAACGACGAGAACACGCAAGCTCAGTTTGCAGACCAGCGAGCCGGCTACGGAAAAGAAGATTGCTGAAATCAAGTCGGATATGGTTGAACTCAAGCGGATCGTGATCAAAAACGGGAGTTGATCTATACGAAACGAAGCATCCCTTGAGGAATGGACCAAACACGTTTGGTTCATTATCACTTTGTCAAGTATATAATTACCTTTGGAATTACCCATACCTGGACAAATTGCACGCATGTAACGGATTCCTGTATCTTCAGCGAAACCTTTGAGAGAAAGTTCAAAAGATCTCCTGAAGACTCTGAAGTTCGAAATATGATGAATCGTCTTGTGAGTTTACTCAAAGATTCTTTCAAGGCTGATCCGCGATATTTTTCTGAAGTTTTGGGGGCCCGAAGTCTGTTACTTGAATTACCCGACATGACAGATTGGAAAATTGCTATAGCCACTGGCGGATGGCACAGATCAGCCGATTTCAAACTTCAATGCCTGGGACTCTCCACCAAAGGTATTCCTATCTCGACAGCGGATGATGCCGTTTCACGAGAATGTATTGTAACAAGCTGCATTACCAAAGCCAAACTCCATTACGGTGTGGATCGATTTTCGAAAATTGTCAGTATTGGTGATGGCGTCTGGGATATTGGGACTGCAAACAATTTGAGTTTACCGTTTATTGGAGTAGGTGACAAAACTTATTTGGAGCGTTTTGGTGCTACTCATACCGTTCAGGATTTTCGAGATGTCGATCATTTTGTTCATCTGTTAGAAGTGGTGATCCCCCTGACTTTATAGCTGATAAATTGTAGAATTCTCAGGTATGAGCCTCATAGAATCTAAAAAGAGAAGACCGACTGTGCGCGCTTTATGTTGGCCCCGTTATGGGCTTCGCCGTGAAGGGGCCGCGCCAGCATCGCCTAACAAGCAGTTACCACTGCGCCGCATACGCGGCTTGGGCTTCGCCAACCGGCTTCGCCGGTTCGGTAACTGCAAGACGTTAACCGCAACGGCCAATGCTTGAACGCGCAAGTAAAAACCATTTCACGGATACAATAATGGATCTAAAGTTAGCCACCATAGAAGACGCTGAGATCCTCTCTGTCCTAAATGGCGATGCCCAAAAAATCCATGCAGACGCATTACCTCATCTGTTTAAAAGAGGCAAGATGCCAGTATCTCTCGCTAAGGAGATACTTGCGAAGCCAGAGAATTATGTCTTCATAGGTTACCTGGACAATTCTCCCGTTGGCTACGTCTACGCAGCGATCCAAAGACGTGAGGAAAACCCGTATACATTTGCCTTAGACCAAGTTTACATCAATCAAATCTCTGTCAATCGGGACCATCGTGGAAAGGGATATGGAAAGATCCTCATAGATGCGGTTTTGTGTCTGGCTAAGGAAAAGGGAATATCTCTGGTAGCTCTAGACGTTTGGGCATTCAACAAGAATGCGAAGGCCTTCTTTTCAAAGCGAGGGTTCAAAATATGTCAGGAGAAAATGTGGCTACAGATGGAATAACATTTCTGCGCACCAAATCAGGCAGTAAAATGCTTCGCCCATAGAGGCCGAAACGGTTAACACAGCACTCCCGAGCTTCGGCCCATTCGGGCCTCCGCGAAACCCCGGCGGGGTCGGGAGTGCAGGAAACGTTAGGCGAAACTGGCGCTAAAGATTTCTTCAGCCGATCTGAGAGGACTATTCTATGTGGAATCCAGTAGATACGACCTTCTTCAGCAAGAAGCTTCCCGTTGAAATTGCGAATGTTTTTAATGAGTCCACTTCTGTGATGTTAAGGGGACTTTTGGAAGAACTGGGAGCCGTTGTTTTGGTTCATAACATCGGTTGTCCGCAAGACTTCCTTAAGATAATTGGGCAAGGCGAAGCGGTTGCTCCATATCTTATTATTGCTTGTCATGGGGACGATAACGGAATTGTTTTTGGTGACTATATGGAAGGCATAGATACATCCATGTTGGTCAAAGAAAGTATGCCAGCTGATTGCGTGGCGACTCACATTAAACTTCCCGGTTGTTTTGTGATAAACCTGGGTTGTGGTTGCGGAGACGAAAAGATGGCGCGAGCTTTTTTGTCTGGAGGCTTAAACGGATACGTGGGTACAGATCCTGACCCAGAAGCCTCAAACCATTCTCTATTTGTTGCCCACTTTTTCCATTCGATCATAGATCGCAAGAAAACAGCCGTAGAGGCCTGGAAGGCTGCGGCATCCTACGACTCAGAGAGTCGATTATATCTGCTGTACGATAAAGAAGGAAGGCATCAGGCTCCAGAAGCCCTCACGTGAAAACGAGCAGAACCCCAGCTTCGCCTAACACATATTAAAGGCCCCGGGTCAAGAAAAAAAGACTCCTCCATCACGATTTTCACCGTTTTTTTGCGACCCTAACGTTCGGGGCGTGCAATGAGCCGATCCGAAGAGGTTTGGCGATGTTCGGATCTTTGTCAGTCGTCGGTCTGACTTGATTTTCACAAACCGGGCTAGATGTGAGCCATCTGCACCAAACACGTATCGGGAATCAAGCGCCTCTCACGGTATACTGTGGAGCGCCCTGGGAGAGGCATTGTCCTCTCCCTCCAGAAAATAATCGGTACCCCTTGAGTCCCAATCAAGAAGGATGGCTGTTCTCCCCTTTTATGAGGGGGAACGCCAGTTAGGTTCGGGTTCATCGCGGGGGCAGACGGACTGACTGTCTCAGATCCGCTCATCTATGTTCTAAATAAGGGGTGAAGGCGGCTTCCCAATCAAGCCGATGAGCTGGGCTATTGTCCGGACGTTGCCCTGCCAGTTAGGCGCCGGGTTAACCGCCCCACCCATTATGCTACAAACCGTTTCTCGTCGAATGCCTGGCCGTTTTTGAGCATTTGGTAGGCGGCCACGCCGAATTTGTGAGCGATGACGCTCTTGGCTTTTCCCGGACCTTGTTTGCTTTTGAGCTTCTCGTAGTATCTATTGATCGGTTCTGACCATCGCTGGGCGACGAGGATGATTTCTGAGAAGGCCCACTTTAGGTGTGGGTTGCCGATTTTGTTATTCCCGTCCTTTGTCTTCTTTCCAGCGGACTCTCTCTCGACTTTGATCAGCCGGCTGTAGGAGGAGAAGGCTGAAGCGGATTTGAACCGTTCAATCGTGTGGATTTCATACAGGATGGTCATGGCCAACATCTCCCCAAGTCCGGGAACCGTCATCAGGATAGACAGGACATTGCGATCGTGATGTTTGGCCTGTGCCAAGACTTGCTTCTCGACTTTGTAGATCATTTTGTCCAGGGAGTCAACCAGGTCCAGATCGCAGTCCACAGACATACTCAGATCTGGGTCGGCCAGACGTTCGCACAGCTTTCTCCTGTTGCTCTTCTTTTTGACCTGGTCGCTGAGAGGATCCAGGATAGCTTGCTGAGAGAAGGTGTTCTGGATGTGGGTGTAACACTCAGCCCGTAAGGCCACAAACCGGTGTCTTCGCCGGAGCAGGTCCCGGGTTGCCCGCATCTCTTGCGGATAGGCATAGGCCATCGGGAACAGGTTGCAGCGCATCAGCTCAGCCAGCATTCTGGAATCGAGACGGTCGTTCTTTTTCTTGCCCCCATGGATCGCCTTCATATACAGGGCGTGTCCCAGGTAGAATGGAATCCCGGCCTTGTGACACCCGTCAGCCAGCCAGTACCAGTTGAAGGTTGACTCCACCCCGACGGCGATGCTACCGAGGTGAGTTTCCAGCACCTGCAGCAGGAGCTTGAAGTCGTTTTTCAGGTTGCGCTGGAACACAATCTCTCCCATCTTGTCCATGATGCAGACAAACATCGTTCTGGCGTGGAGATCGATGCCACAGAAATAGTTCGAGTCGATCCTTGCGTATTGCATAAGGCCCTCCTGTGGGAGAAAGGTGATTGAGATATCCGGATCTCAATTATAACCTCTCCTGACAACGAGGGCCTTTATATTAATATCAAGGCACTCCCGAACCTGAGTGACCTCCTTTGACCATTTTAATCGACAGACACACCCTTCAGGGTCGAGCGCATTTCAAGTATGAGGAAACCCGCGGGCTGCGTCTCAAGTCCTTCATTGATCTTGTTTCGAATGAAAGCGCTGAGGCCGTCAACTTCACAGACGACCAGATCACGGGGGAATCTCTTTGTAATTGTGCTCTTCTCATCATTCCGACACGGAAAGTGAGGAATACGCGGCGATCATGCAATATGATGGCGGAATGACTCGTGAGGAAGCCGAAACTCAAGCTCGTGAGGCGAAGATGCTTGATGATCTCCTGAACCTCCCCCCGTTCGACCTGAAGGACCTCCCCGAACCTGCGCTTGATGATCTCCTGAAGGATCTCCTCATCCTGCCGGAACTCCCTGAACTCCCCCCATTCGTGTGACTGTCGCACTCCACTGTTGCAACTCCACTGTCCCGCTCCACTATCCCATATACCCCCCACGGTCGCTTTTCTGAAGGTTCCGCATCCATTGCCCGGATTCCTGAATAAAGTCGCACACGGGGAGAATCCGATGCCCTGTGGGCGATTCCGGGGCAAGGGGGCCATCTCGTTTAAGGATCCCAGCCCATGAGGGGTCGCGGCTCCGCCGCCGGAAACCACATGGGGCCTCCTTCCAAGAAAAAGTGGAGGCAAAAACGTTGCGCGGGGCTATCCGGTCGGCGGATTCGGAAACTCCGGCCCTGGACGAGGGGTCGATTCGCCGGTTGAAGGATGAGCTTTGCCGCCGCGAGCTTGGGCTGAGCCCAGGCTCCCTCCGATAAACCCGATTTCGTGGATCCCGCCCCCCACATCACGCCCATCGATACGACCGATCCCCGTATAGATCGCCGCTTTAAGACCGGTCTTTTTCCGCATCTGCTTAAGCCGTTCTGAATAGGATATCCGGTCCTTGAACTTGAGGAAATCCTTGGATTTGACTTCCCCGGCCACCTCCTCGAAGCTCCCTCCGTCGATAAGGAGTTCGAAGTACTCCCTTTGGCCGATCCGGAAATGCCCCCCGCAGTTGGGACAGGTTCCGCTACCCTGTTCCACCTTCCTTCGGAAAACGGACTGAGGGCATCTCGACCTTGACCAGCTTTGTAGAGTAAGACAATCTCTGGTCCAAAGAATGGAATTCCATCCTGCGTATACATAGTCAACGCGGAGATTTCCCGCTTGACGGCTTTGTTCCTTCGGAAAACCCATTCCGAATCGCTCTTCTCATTGAGCAGGAATTCTACTCCGTCGTTATCACTATCATAAGTGTGAATCTCATGAAGCGGTAGCTGCAGCCATTCTCCAGGCTGCCATATCCTCCGGCCCTCCTTTGTGGAGAGTTCAAGCCGCCACCCCTTTAGGATTCGCTGCAGTGCCAGTTGATCTTCTCGGAAGATGGCGATCTCGATGTCAGTGTGATCGCGCGTCTGATGCGTAACGAGCGTGTCCATCCGGGCCTCATACGCGCGGAAGAACCCTTTCGCCCCGCAGCCGTCAACGAGACCGCGTCCCCCGCCGTCACGAAGTCACGCTCGGAGACCATCTTCGTGTTCACCGCGCTCAGCACGGCCGAATCCGCGATCAGGGGCCGTAGCGGCTCCATCAGGTCCAGCGCCAGCGCCGGCCGGCCATGACGCGGCTGGTGATAGAAACCGATCATCGGATCAAAGCCGACGGCGTAGCAGGCGACGGTCAGATCCTTCGCCAGGAGGCTATAGCCGAGCGACAACAGGGCATTGACGGGGTCACGCGGCGGTCCCCATATGATCCTCTCCCCGGAACCATTCTCTGTTCGTCAGTCGTAACATGCTGTATTGAAAGGAGCTATCGTAATTACGCCCGCGCCGCAGACGCGGAAGACAGCGTCAAGACGACTTCCGCCCTTCAGGTCAAAACAGCCACTTCTCCGACATTGGGATCAGGATATCCGGGTCGTCGTTACCCACGCTGTTCACCTTGGTGCTGACGGCACGCCTTTCGTAGGGGCCAACACAGGCTTCACGCATCAACTCGAGAAGCCGCGGTGAGGTCGTTGTCCACGTTCTGGACCGCCTCACGCTGTCGGAAGCTGTGGCGGAGGAACCGTTTAACCTGAAGAAATTCTACATAGTGCGGCGCAAATCTCAAATCCCCTCTTCCCACACCCGCCAAATCGCCACTCTTATCTTCCCCTCCATCCGCTCGCAGCTTCTGATCGCTCGGATCTGAAGCCTCCCTGGTTGACAGCTTCCGGCCAAACGGCTATATTACTCGATTGTCTGACTGCCCCTAATCGTCTTGGCTCCCAGTCTCGCGCACCCCCGGAATGCAGTGAGGGGCAAGACCACGCTCGTCGAAACCGTGGCGGGCGCGTGGGGAGCATGAAGCCACGCCCTTCCGGGGGGCATATCGGGTTCTCAAATATGAACAGGGAACAGAAGCAGAGTATGAAGCTGGAAGATCTCCAGGCCAATGCTGCGGTGCATGGCATCCTATCCGACTCCCTCGTCACGGTGGTCAGCGTGCAGTGGTTCGGCTCCGAAGCGCTTGAGTTGACGTACAAGACACCGACTGGAAAGGTTGCCAATGAGCTTCTGTACCGTCACGACGAAGCCCGGCTCGAGATCGTCGAAGTCGGCCGGCCATGGAGCTTTGACGGAGACGGCGCGCTGTTCCGCCTGGTCTCCGAGGCACAGCGGATCCGCCTGGCGCATCTCTTCGACCCGGTGCTGGCCGTGCACACTTCGGTTGTCGAGCCGTTGCCCCATCAGATCACCGCGGTCTACGAATCCATGCTGTCCCGTCAACCCCTTCGCTTTCTTCTCGCCGATGACCCGGGCGCCGGCAAGACGATCATGGCGGGGTTGCTCATCAAGGAGTTGATCGCTCGCGGGGATCTGCAGCGGTGTCTGGTCGTCTGTCCCGGCAGTCTCGCAGAGCAATGGCAGGATGAGCTTTACCGCCGGTTCCAGCTGCCCTTCGACATCCTGACAAACGACAAGCTCGAAGCCGCGCGCACAGGGAACTGGTTCCTGGAAGCCAATCTCGTTATTGCCCGGCTGGATAAGCTCTCTCGCAACGAAGACGTTCAGCAGAAGCTGCAGGTTCCGGATTGCCGCTGGGACCTCGTCGTGTGCGACGAGGCGCATAAGATGTCGGCGACGTTATTCGGTGGTGAAGTCAAGTACACGAAGCGCTACCGGCTGGGGCAACTGCTGTCGAGTCTCACCCGCCATTTCCTGTTGATGACGGCCACGCCGCATAACGGAAAAGAGGAAGACTTTCAGCTCTTTATGGCCCTCATCGACGGGGACCGGTTCGAGGGGCGCTTTCGCGATGGCGTGCATGCCGCCGACGTCTCGGACCTGATGCGGCGCATGGTGAAAGAGAATCTGCTCAAGTTCGACGGCACGCCGCTATTTCCAGAGCGCATTGCCCACACGGTTCCCTACACCCTCTCGGAGGCGGAAGCCCGCCTCTACAAGGTTGTCACCGACTACGTGCGCGAGGAATTCAGCCGTGCGGAGGCGCTGGAGAACGACCAGCGGGCCGGCGCCATCGGCTTCGCCCTGACGATTCTGCAGCGCCGGCTCGCCTCTTCGCCGGAGGCCATCTATCAGTCGTTGCGCCGCCGCCGTGAGCGTCTGGAGAGCCGGCTGCGTGAGCTCGAGGTGTTGCAGCGGGTTGGGCAGGCCACCATCGCATTTGCCGCCGTGGGATCGGAGCTCGACCCGGAGGATGTCGAGGATCTGGACGAGGCCCCCGAAAATGAAGTCGAGGCGGCCGAGGAGGACATTCTCGACCGGGCGACGGCGGCGCGATCAATCGCCGAGCTGAGGGCTGAGATTGAGACGCTCAAGAATCTGGAAGGTCTTGCGCTTGAACTGCGGCGAAGCGGCACGGACACCAAATGGCGAGAGCTGGCCAGCCTGCTCGGTGAAATCTTCACAGCAGGTGGGCTCGCCGGACAAATCATGGAGGTGGACGTTCCCGGTGCCGGCAAGATTCCCCGGCCGGCCCCGTCTCCGAAGCAAAAGCTGGTCATTTTCACCGAGCACCGGGATACGCTGCGTTACCTCGACAGGCGCATCCGGACCTTGCTGGGACGTGAGGAGTCGGTTGTTCGGATTCACGGCGGCATGGGCCGCGAGGACCGGCTCAAGGCCCAGGAAGCCTTCCGCCACGACCCGCACGTGCAGGTGCTGCTCGCCACGGATGCGGCCGGCGAAGGCATCAACCTCCAGCGCGCCCACCTGATGGTGAACTACGATCTGCCCTGGAATCCCAACAGATTGGAGCAACGGTTCGGCCGGATTCACCGCATCGGCCAGACGGAAGTGTGTCACCTCTGGAACCTGGTCGCGAATGAAACGAGGGAGGGCGACGTTTATCGCAAGCTCCTCGACAAGTTGGAACAGGCGCGGCAAACCCTCGGCGGGAAGGTGTTCGACGTGCTCGGCAAGCTCCACTTCGAGGGGCGGCCCCTTCGCGAACTCCTGGTCGAGGCAATCCGCTACGGGGAACAGCCGGAGGTTCGAGCGCGCCTCACGACGACGGTCGATCATGCCCTGGACCGCGGCAGGCTTCAGGACCTCCTGGAAGAGAGCGCCCTGGCGGTCGACGCCATGGACGCGAGCCGAGTGCACCGAATACGCGAGGAAATGGAGCGGAGCGAAGCCCGCCGTCTACAACCGCACTACATCGAGTCGTTCTTTCGGGAGGCGTTCCAACGCTTGGGCGGTTCCGCCAAACAGCGTGAGGCGAGTCGCTACGAGATCACCCACGTTCCCGCACCCGTTCGGAATCGAGATCGGTTGATGGGTATTGGAGAACCGGTCCTTCGCCGGTACGAGCGCATCGCCTTCGAGAAGTCTTTGGTAGCGCCGCAAGGACAGCCGGCGGCGGCGTTTGTGTGTCCCGGGCACCCATTGCTGGATGCGGTCATCGACCTGACGCTGGAACGACACCGGGATCTCTTGAAACGGGGCGCCGTGTTGGTCGACGAGCGTGACGAGGGCGACAAACCGCGCGTGCTCTTCTATCTTGAGCACGCGATCCAGGATGCGAGCCTGACGCGCTCGGGGGATCGTCGGATCATCTCCAAGCGTATGCTGTACGTGGAACTGGATGCGGATGGCGTGACCCGCCATGTGCACTATGCGCCCTACCTCGACTATCGGCCGCTCGGTGAAGACGATCCCGGTCTGGAACAGATCTTCGAGCGGCCGCAGTGCGCGTGGATCGACCGGGATGTGGAAAGGAAGGCGCAGGGCTACGCTGTTGCGAACGTGGTCCCGGAGCATTTGGCGGAGGTGCGCGATGCGAAGTTGGCGTTGATCACCAAGACCGAAGTGGCCGTAAAGGATCGTCTCACCAAGGAGATCACCTACTGGGATCATCGGGCCGAGCAACTCAAACTGCAGGAGCAGGCGGGCAAGACCGGAGCGAGGCTCAATTCAGGTGAGGCCCGCAAGCGCGCGGACTCGCTGCAAACACGTCTACAGAAACGGCTTGAGGAACTCCAGCTCGAGGCACAAATCTCCCCTCTGCCACCGGTGGTGCTGGGAGGATTGCTGGTCGTTCCCAAGGGGCTCATCGATGAAATGAGTGGGCGTGAACCGGCGGGCACAAGAACGGCCGTGGATACGCAGGAATCGGCCGGCCGGGCGCGCAACATCATTATGGAGGTCGAGCGGAGTCTTGGATTTGACCCGACTGACCGGGAGTTCGAGAAACTGGGGTACGACATCGAAAGCCGGGTGCCGGACACGGGCAAGCTTCGATTCATCGAGGTCAAGGGACGGGCCAGCGGCGCCTCAACGATCACCGTCACGCGCAACGAGATTCTGTACTCCCTGAACAAGCCCGAGGACTTCATCCTCGGAATCGTGGAGTTCCAGGACGGCGGCCGGCATCAGGTCCACTACGTTCGCGAACCCTTTCAGCGCGAGCCGGATTTCGGGGTGACGAGCGCCAACTACGATTTTACAGAGCTGCTTGCGCGAGCGGAAGAGCCGTCATGAAGGGGTCAGCAGAAGACAGAACGGCATGAAGATCAAGAAGAAGCTGATTGAAGTCGCCTTGCCGCTGGATGCCATCAATAAGGCTGCTGCCTACGAGAAGATGCCCGGAATCGGGCCACATCCACGAGGCTTGCATCTTTGGTGGTCGCGTAAACCGTTAGCTGCGGCACGGGCGGTGATCTTTGCACAGATGGTGGATGACCCGTCCGGGTATGTGGACGTGCTGCTGTCGGACACGAAAAAAAGGAGGGCTGCAGAGCGAGAGCTCAAGAAGCGCGTTGCGGGACATGCGGCGAAGCGGGCATTGGCCCGCGACGACGCGATCGCCGAACCTCAGCCGACGCTGGAAGAGGTCATCGCTGAGCAGGAGCGTAACCGATTGTTCACCCTACTCGAAGAATTGGTTCTTTGGGAGAACACTACGAGCGAAGAGGTGCTCGAACGGGCGCGGCGGGAGATCCGGCAGAGTTGGCGGCGGGCGTGTGCTGAGAACGCCGGCCATCCGCGTGCCAGGGAGTTGTTCGATCGTCACAAGCTCCCGGCTTTTCACGATCCGTTTGCGGGCGGAGGAGCGCTCCCGCTGGAGGCGCAGCGGTTGGGGCTGGAAGCGCATGCCAGCGACCTGAACCCGGTGGCCGTTCTGATCAACAAGGCCATGATCGAGATTCCGCCGAAATTCGCCGGCCGGGCGCCGATGAATCCGGAGTTCCGAAAGGACAAGAACCTTTTCTCCCGAGAGGGGAAAGGGGCGCAGGGTTTAGCCGCAGACGTACGCTACTACGGCCAATGGATGCGCGACCAGGCCGAGAAGCGCCTCGGCCATCTCTACCCGAAAATCGAGGTCACCGCCGAAATGACAAAGGAGCGGCCCGACCTTGAACGCTATAAGGGACGACGGCTGACGGTGATCGCCTGGCTGTGGGCGCGGACGGTGAAAAGCCCCAACCCCGCGTTTGCTGATGTCGAGGTGCCGCTGGCATCCACCTTCATGCTGTCGACGAAGAAGGGGAAAGAGGTTTATGTCGAACCGGTAATCGAGGACCGCGGGTATCGGTTTACAGTGAAGGTAGGCGCACCACCGAATTCTGCTAAGGCCGGGACGAAGCTATCGCGCGGGGCGAACTTCAAATGCTTAATATCTGGTACACCGATCGGGGGCGACTATATCAAAGCCGAAGGCAACGGCGGGCGCATGGATGCACGGCTGATGGCTATCGTGGCCGAGGGCGACCGTGGTCGGGTCTACCTCGCACCGACTACCGATCATGAGCTGGCGGCGCGCCAAGCGAAGCCGGAGTGGATCCCAGGAAACGAGCTTGTCGGCAAATGCCGGGATCAGCTACCGCTCTACGGTATGAGTACCTTCGCCGACCTCTTCACCCCCCGCCAGCTCGTGGCGCTGACGACTTTCTCCGACCTGGTGACTGAGGCGCGGGCGCGGGTGGAGTGTGACGCCATCGTTGCTGGCCTCCCCGACGACAACCGACCGCTGCGCGAAGGTGGTGCAGGGGCAAAAGCCTATGCCGAGGCGGTGGGAGTGTATTTGGCGTTTGCAGTGGATCGTTGTAGCGACTTCAATAACGTCTGCACACGATGGGTTCCCGGCAATCAGAAGGTGATGAGCCTATTCGGAAAACAAGCTATCGCTATGATCTGGGATTTTCCGGAAGCAGCCATTCTTCATGAGACGGTCGGTGGATTCGTTCCTACATCTAGATTCATTGCTGATTGCATTCTGAAACTGCCACAGCAAGGGACTGGGGGAGCCACACAACAAGATGCAATGACGAGCGTGCAAGCGAACGAAAAAGTAGTTTCAACAGACCCGCCTTACTACGACAACATCTGCTACGCTGATCTGTCCGATTTCTTCTACCTCTGGCTGCGCCGCTCGTTGCAGCCCATCTTTCCCGATCTCTTCTCCACACTCGCCGTCCCCAAAGCTGAGGAGTTGGTTGCCACCCCCTATCGTCACGGGGGTAAGAAACAGGCCGAGCAGTTTTTTTTGGACGGTATGACCCGGGTAATGCATCGCGTGGCGGAACAGGCTCACCCGGCTTTTCCCGTAACGATTTACTATGCGTTCAAGCAGTCCGAGGTCCGGGACGGCACCGGCACTGCGAGTACCGGCTGGGAAACGTTCCTCGACGCAGTGGCTCGTTCCGGCTTCGCGATTAGCGGTACGTGGCCGCTTCGGAGTGAACAGCAGTATCGAATGAACAGCTTGGCCGCGAATGCCCTCGCCTCCAGCATTGTCCTGGTCTGCCGCCGGCGTCCTTCCAACGCCCCGCTGGCCAGTCGCCGCGAGTTCATTGTCGCGCTGAAGGCAGAGCTGCCCGCCGCGCTCGCCCAGCTGCAAGCCGGTAACATCGCCCCGGTTGACCTCGCCCAGGCCGCCATTGGCCCGGGCATGGCGGTCTACACCCACTACGCCAAGGTGCTGGACGCCGAAGGCAACGCCCTCTCGGTGCGCGAAGCGCTGGTGCTGATCAACCAAACTCTCGATGAAACGCTGGTCCAACAGGAGGGCGACTTCGACTCCGACAGCCGCTGGGCGTTCGCGTGGTTCGAGCAGTCCGGCTTCGACGAGGGCGAGTACGGCATCGCCGAGACGCTTTCCAAGGCCAAGAACACGAGCGTCACGGGTATGGTGGAGGCGGGGATTCTGGCCTCAAAGGGAGGGACGGTCCGGCTGCTGAAGCCCGAGGAACTGTCCGCCGTGTGGGATCCAACAACCGACCCGAGGCTGACCGCTTGGGAGATGGTTCATCATCTCGTACGAGCGCTGGAGACCGACGGTGAAAGCGCCGCAGCCGAGCTCGCGGCCCAACTCGGCGCCAAGGCCGAGGCAGCTCGCGAGTTGTGCTACCGCCTGTACACGCTATGTGAGCGCAGGAAACGCGCGGCGGAGGCGCTCTCCTACAACAGCCTGGTGCAGAGCTGGCCCGAGATCAGTCGCTTGGCGCGAGAAGAGCAGAAGGCCGAAGCTGAACAGACTACCCTGTTTGAGGGTGGGGAGAACTGAGCGGATAGTCACTCTGATACCACTCGGTACGCTTACTTCAAAGCGTCGAAGCAAGTCGGACGACCTGGGATTCAAAGTGCGAAGGGGTGTTGATGTTTTTCCATCGGTAGGCGACCCCGTGTTACTTCCGACAGATGTCCAGCTACGCGCACTGATTGAGGGTGAGAGCGGCGATGTCGGTGGACGTATCCAGATTGGAGTATGCCCGACGGCTGGCGGCGAGCCCGTCCACGTCGATCCGGACAAGCTATTCGGCCGGCACTTGGCCGTGCTAGGCAATACCGGGGCGGGAAAATCCTGCACGGTAGCAGGATTGGTTCGGTGGTCACACGAAGCCGCGCAAGAGGCACGTGCGGAAGGCAACCCGAATGCCAGATTCATCATTCTGGACCACAATGGAGAGTATGCTCGGGCATTCAGCGATCTTAGTCCACGTGTATTTCAGGTGGAGGGCAGTGGCTCCGCAAGCGCACTCAAGGTACCGGCGTGGCTGTGGAATGGAGAGGAATGGTCTGCGTTTACCGGCGCTGCGCCGGGGGTGCAACGACCGATCCTGTTTGACGCGATCCGAAGACTAAGGTCTGGCGCTGGTGAACCGGATGCCTTTGCAACGCGGGTTCGCGGACGAGTAAGGCGATATCGCACTGAGCTGTCGCTAAGAATTCAGAGAGGCGACCACCTGCAACTTGGACGACGAGAGGGCGTCGCTCAGCTGTTGATCAATCTGGCGTCCGATTTCGAAGAACTTGCTGGGGATTCCGAGAACCCGTTATATATGAATCTACTACAGACAGTCGTCGACTGTTCGCGCAATCTTGAAGAAGCTGCAAGAGGCCAGGAAAAGCAAGACGGAGGCTTTTGGCACAACGACTTTGCAGAAGTGAATCTTGGAGAAGTTCAGCAAGCTCTGAAAGCAATGGCACAGCAAGCTGGACTGTCTGATGAGGACATCATCTCCGGAGAGGATACCCCGAAGTTCTTCCCCGCTCGGGAGCTTCCTAGGTTCGTGGAGGCACTCGCCGCGGATGCTGCAGGACGCGATGTCTCCCAATTTGTTGACTCGTTGAACCTCAGAATTCGAGGCCTATTTGCGGCTGGTCCTCTCGCGTCAATCGCAGACCCTGGTCACGTAGCGTCGTCGCTGGAGGAGTGGCTCAAGGATCACGTCGGCGCCGACCAGGCTGCGAACGGTCCGCTAGCTGTGCTGGACCTCTCACTTGTCCCGTCCGAGGCCGTACATGTCGTAGTGGCCGTGTTAGCGCGCATGGTCTTCGAAGCAGTTCAACGCCACAGAAGGTTAACGGGCGGAACTTCCCACAGTGTTGGTGCTTGATGAGGCCCACACATTTGTGCACCGGGAGCTTACATCCGAGACGGCCACGGCTGCCGGGAGAACATGCTGTCGGATGTTTGAGCGAATTGCGCGAGAGGGAAGGAAATTCGGGCTCGGATTGGTGCTGGCTTCTCAACGCCCGTCGGAAATATCGCCGACCGTTCTCTCCCAATGCAACACGTTCCTGTTGCACCGCATTGTCAACGACCGAGACCAAGATTTGGTGAAACGCCTCGTCCCGGATGGGTTGTGTGATCTCCTTCGAGAACTGCCGAGTCTCCCATCTAGTACCAACCTGCGGAAATTCGCGTAATCTGATTTCCTAGCAAAAACAGGATGTTAAGGGCGGATTTGCACGCATAAACTTGCGCAGCTAATTACTAGACGGGCGATTCTTCTGGGCTGGGGAGCACCGGCACCGCTTCTTTCGGAGGTGCGGGAGCTCCCGAATGCCCACCGCCCGCATTCGCCAGATCCGGCTTTTTGGGATGTCTGGACTGGGACCAAAGAATGCGGAATTGACTGGTCAAAGATTTCTAATCTCTGGGGTTCATCTCCTGAACCGAAGGGTGCAATACCAAACCCTGAAGCCCCTCACGAGACTCAGGAGTAACGTATGGCGATAACGAATCACGAACGGGTCGGCAAGGCGCTGGATCTGCTCAAAGCGGGTCTGGGGCCGTTTGTCGAACGCGAGATCAGGAGTGCCTTGGAGTCACGCCAATTGGACGCCCATCAATTGCGCGACTACGGGGAAGATCGCGTGTTGGGAAACAAGCCTATCCCTGAGCAGGACGTGGCCGGACTGCTCAAGCTGATGTGGGAAACCTGGAACGAGGTCTTTCGAAAGATTCTGGGACCGGCGGAGCGGGGTTTCGTCGGCGAGTTGCGCGGCCACCGCAACCAGTGGGCACACCAGGAGAGTTTCTCCAGCGATGACGCCTATCGAGCTTTGGATTCGGTGGGCCGACTCCTTGCCGCGGTATCCGCACCGCAGTCAGAAGAGCTCGAGAAGCGCAAGCTGGAGCTGCTGCGGGTGCGTTTCGACGAACAGACGCGCGGGGAACGGCGCAAGCAGGCGGGAACGGCGATTGAAAGCGCCTCCGCGGCCAGCCTGAAGCCCTGGCGGGAAATCGTCACCCCCCACAAGGACGTTGCAAGTGGGCGATACCAACAAGCCGAGTTTGCCGCCGATCTCTGGCAGGTGCACCTGGGTGAAGGGACAGACGAGTATCGAGAACCCGTCGAGTTCTTCCGGCGAACGTATCTGACGGAAAGCCTGAAGGGTCTGTTGGTTGGGGCCATCCACCGTCTTGCAGGCAAAGGAGGCGATCCCGTCGTTCATCTCCAGACGAACTTCGGCGGCGGCAAGACCCACTCCATGCTGGCCCTGTATCACTTGTTCTCCGGGGTAGCCTCCGGGGAACTGGACGGGATCGACCCCGTTTTGCAGGAGGCGGAGGCCACGGAGCTTGCGACGGTTCGCCGGGTCGTGTTGGTTGGAAACAAGATCTCCCCGGGGAACCCGGTCACCAAACCGGATGGCACGGTCGTCCGAACACTCTGGGGTGAGCTGGCGTGGCAACTGGGCGGCAAGAAGGCGTTCAAGCGCGTCGCGGCCGACGACGAAAAGGCGACCAGTCCAGGCGATGCACTGCGGGAACTCTTCAATGCATATGGTCCTTGTCTGATCCTCATCGATGAGTGGGTTGCCTACGCCAGACAGCTGCACGATCAGAGCGACCTCCCCGCCGGAGGCTTCGAGACCCAGTTCAGTTTTGCCCAGGTGCTCACGGAATCGGCCAAACTCGCCAACAACTGCCTACTCGTAATCAGCTTGCCGGCTTCGGACACGGCCAGGTCCCCCCACGCCCAGGCCGATGACGTCGAGGTCGGTGGGCAACGCGGGCGGGAGGCACTCGACCGCCTGCGGAACGTCGTTGGGCGTATCGAATCGTCCTGGCGGCCGGCCAGTGCCGAGGAAAGCTTCGAGATTGTTCGCCGGCGGCTTTTCGAGCCCTTCACGGACCCTGTCCAATTCAGGGATAGGGACGTGGTTGCACGGGCATTTTCCGAGTTCTATCGGACCCAGCAGCAAGAGTTTCCGCCTGAGTGCCGGGACGCGGACTACGAGAAGCGGATCAAGGCAGCCTATCCGATACACCCCGAGATCTTCGATCGCCTGTACACGGATTGGTCGACGCTGGTGAAGTTCCAGCGCACGCGGGGCGTGTTGCGGTTGATGGCGGCCGTGATTCACAGCCTGTGGGAGAAAGGCGACAGGAACCCGCTGATTCTGCCGGCGAACATAGCGATCGATGATCCACGCGTACAGTTCGAGCTGACCCGGTATCTCCCCGAAAACTGGGTGCCGGTAATCGAGAAAGACGTGGACGGGCCCAACTCGCTGCCGCTCAAGATTGACGGCGCGCTTCCGAACCTGGGAAAGTTCCACGCTTCCAGACGCGTCGCGCGAGCGATTTATCTCGGATCCGCACCCACTGCCGATGCGGCGCATCGAGGTATCGAGGACCGTCGCGTCAAACTCGGCTGTGTCATGCCGGGAGAGTCTCCAGCGGTCTTCGGCGATGCACTGCGACGTCTGGCGAGTTCGGCGACGTACCTCTACCAGGATGGTCCTCGTTACTGGTACTCCACGCGGCCAACCGTCACCAAGCTGGCGGAGGATCGCGCCGAGCAGTTGAAGCATAACCCAGACAAGGTAGTGCAGGAGCTCGGTTGGCGACTCCGCTCGGATCTCCGCAAAACGGGTGACTTCAAACGGGTTCATCCTCTCCCGCAGTCCGGGCAGGACGTTCCGGATGATCGTGAGGCACGACTTGTGGTGCTCGGAGTCGACACGCCCTACAGCAAAGAGAAGGGAAACCCCGCAGAGACCACGGCTCAGGCCATCCTGAAATTGCGGGGTAGCGCGCCGAGGATTTATCGCAACACGCTGGTGTTTCTGGCCGCGGACAAGACGAGGCTGCAGGATCTGGATGAGGCGGCCCGGCGGTACTTGGCATGGGAATCGATACTCGGCGATCGGGAACAGCTCAACCTTCCTCCTGATCAGGTCAAGCAGGCCGAAAACCGAAAGGAAGACGCGTCCAGCGCGGTTACGGCCCGGCTCCCGGAGACGTACCAGTGGCTCCTGGTTCCGGTTCAGAGCCGTCCCGAGGCCTCGATGGAGTGGCAGGCCATGAGGCTGTCGGGCCAGGATTCGCTCGCAGCCAAGGCGAGCAAGAAGCTGAAAACCGATGAGCTGCTGGTCACCGGCTTTGCCGCCACTCGGCTACGGATGGAGCTTGATCGCGTGCCTCTCTGGCGCGGCGACCACGTGTCGATCCAACAAATCGTCGAG
The DNA here is from genome assembly GCA_965217865.1 of Candidatus Latescibacterota bacterium. Lineage (GTDB taxonomy): Bacteria > Latescibacterota > UBA2968 > SICM01 > SICM01 > CBDCJO01. The sequence continues at coordinate 264,229 of CBDCJO010000002.1, forward strand.
GATTTTGCGCGGTATCTCTATCTGCCACGGGTCAGCGACCCGACGGTTCTGCTGAACGCAATCAGCAACGGAATCCCCCTTCTTACCTGGGAACAGGAGACGTATGCGTTCGCGGACAGCTTTGATGATGAGGCAAAGCGATATCGTGGTTTACGTGGTGGGCAAGTGGTTTCGTTACCGGATGCAGATGCTCCCGGATTGCTCGTCAAGCCGGATATCGCGCGTCAACAGCTCGATGCCGAGAGGGCACCCTCGGCCAGCAGTAGAGAAGTCGCCGGCGCAGGGACGGGTGGCGAGAGCCCGGTTCCCGGCGGAGGACCGAGTTCCGGGGAGGTTCCGTCGGGCACACCGCCGCCACAACCTACCCGGTTCCATGGGACCGTTGCTCTTGATTCCGCCCGGGTAGGCCGCGACGCGAGCCGGATTGCGGATGAGGTGATCTCACATCTTTCCGGCTTGGTGGGGGCTAAGGTCAAGGTGACCCTCGAAATAGAAGCCGAGGTGCCGTCAGGTGCCCCGGATCAGGTCATTCGCACGGTCACGGAGAACAGCCGGACACTGAAGTTCACGAGTCAGGGCTTTGAAAAAGAATAAGTTGAGGATCTCTCCCACCCACAATTCGCGGGCCACGTGTTCGGTCAGCGCGGCCCAGTTCACAGGGGTCGTCCCGCTGTGGCTCCCAAGTAGGTCCGATTGGTGCGCGATGGGGCTTGAATCTGAGGTCTTCACGGCGGTTGCACTATCCTGGGACGATGGCTTCGCGGATCCCTTTCACCGGACCACTCAGGCTGGAGAAAGCTTCTCTGGTGGCAGCCATGCGCGAAGTTGTAACTACCGGCAACGGGCTCAAGCTGATCCTGGCCTTTACGCACTTCGACGAGGTCAAAGGAGATAATCTCCCCAGCGACAAGAGCGTCCTTGAGGAGATATTCGAAGAGGAACTCGACAACCTGTTGAGGGATGATGATACCTTCCAAAAGGTCGCCGATGCCCTGATGGATGAGATCGAGAAGCGCTTCGATCTGCTCCCTCCGTGGGTAAGGATCTCGGTCCTTATGCAGAGCGCATTTTGCGGAAGCGTATCAACGAGGCCCGCTTCTTTCTCGCCAACCTCCAGGAGCCCCTTACGGAGGAAACTAGCGCGGGTAGGCGAACCTTGGGTCAGCTCCGAAAGCTCCTCGGAGCCATCGATCAAGTCGTCGAGAAACCTCAGCTCTCGGAGGCAAAACCGGTTTACGACCGGATGAATCTCGCCCTCGAAATACGTAGTGCAGCCGAGGCCTTCCACGAGAAATGGCGTTCCAGGCTCGGTCTCGAGTACCGGCCGGAGATCAGGAAAGAACACTGGACACGAGTCAAGGCACTGAACCGTCGGCTCGCCACGATGGGGATGGATGAGTACGACTCGCTGAAGCCAGTCGCCGACCTCCGGACGGAGTTGATGGAGCGACTCTACGTATTCGTCCAGAATCCATTGCGCTGGGAAGCACATGAGCCTTCAGTTGAGGAGCGTCAGGGTATTTTTGACAATTTTGCCGACAACCTAAATCGACGTATCCGCGAGCTATCGACTCGCCGGGTATGGCTGGAGCGCATGAGCGAGTGGGAGCACGCCTATTACAAATCTGGAAGAGGCTCCACGTTTGACCGAGCCCGCGTTATCGGGAACGACATCTACGAGTTAGCTGCACCGGTTCCGGACAGCACTCCTTTGCCGAACCGCAATCAGTTTCTTCGGGAAGTGGTTGATGAGGTCGATAAGGCGGTGGGGGAAGTTGGAGCAAAGCTGTTGTAGCGAAGAAGTTAAAAAGTATGAGGCCACTTGGCTTTGCGTACGTAATTCATCGTTGGCGGCAGGCCCCCACCACACGGAGTAAAGCGCAGGTCGCATCGGGCCCTGGCCCCTCCCGAACAGCAGGCTGTCTTGGATCTGTTGCACTGCGAACGGTTTATGGATAAAGCCCCTCCTCAGGTCTGGGCCGAGTTGCTGGATGAAGGCCTGTATTTCTGCTCACTCAGCACGATGTATCGCATCCTGAAGGCACACGAGGAAGTCCGGGAACGCCGAAACCAGCTCAGACATCCGAACCATCCAGCGCCTCGCCTGGTGGCAACGGCGCCTAACCAGGTGTGGTCTTGGGATATCACGAAGCTGCTGGGGCCTGTCAAGTGGACGTTCTACTATCTCTACGTGCTCCTGGACATCTACAGCCGCTATGTCGTCGGCTGGATGGTCGCACGCCTGGAATCAGAGGTGCTGGCCAGGCGCCTCATCGAGGAGAGTTGTAAAAAACAAGACGTTGTGCCGGGCCAATTGACCCTACACGCTGACCGGGGCGCTTCGATGACCAGCAAACCCGTGGCACTCCTGCTGGCCGATCTGGGGCTGACCAAATCGCACTCACGACCGCACGTGTCGAACGACAACCCCTACTCTGAGGCGCAGTTCAAGACCCTGAAGTATCGCCCGGACTTCCCGGAACGCTTCGCTGGACTCGAACACGCCCGTTCATTCTGCCATGAGTTCTTCACCTATTACAACACAGAGCATCGCCACTCAGGCCTGGGCTTGCTGACCCCGGAATCTGTGCACTATGGCTACGCCAAGGAAATCCTTGACGCCCGTGAACAGACCCTGTGGCGTGCCTATATCGCCCACCCCGACCGTTTTGTGCAGGGTCCCCCGCAGCCAACCGACCTGCCTTCCGAGGTCTGGATCAATCCACCCCGGATCTCGGATAAGTCCCAGCAGGATCCAATCGTTATTACGCCAGGTGATACCAAATCGAACCCGGTCCCGATACCTGCACGGGGATCCACGGTTGCCGATGACACCTCTTATGGAGACGGCCGGAAACTTCACTGAATTCCAACTTTCAGTGTCTCAAAATTGTTGAAATGTTCCGAAGTGGGAAATCTATGGATATCACGTGGGGCATAGAACTGTCTGTTTGCCTTCCCACTTAAGTGGCTAAATTTCAATAAGCTCGGCAGTATGAGCTACAAATAGACGAGGACAACGAATGATTGAAACTATTCGTCACAATTGTGGGATATGTGTAGCACACACATTACATGATACATACTCTTTCATCGAATCTCTTCAACATAGAGGAAGGGATGCAACTGGGATAGCAGCAGTTGGCAAGGAAAAATTAGATGTCATAAAGTGGAAAGGGGGAGTAAGTAAGGTAGATTTAGTTGATCTCCACAAAATATTCCCCGCGTCTCAATACCATACTTTTATGGCTCACGTAAGATATGCCACTCGTGGAAAGAAGCAAGACATACTACAGGAAGCTCATCCACATACAATTGGAGGGAGAGTCACGAATAACGGAGACCACATTATCATATCTGATTGCGATGTTGTTGGAGTGCATAATGGTCAGGTAGATAATAAATATTTCGCCTCCATTGATGTAAGTTCCTTAACTACTGAGTGTGACACAGAAGCTCTTCTACATTTCTACATGCATTATGGCGAGGAAGAGCTGATTAGGCAAATCCCAGGAGCATATACTTTAGCAATCGCTGATAAAAGGGTGGAAGAGATAATGGTTATGAGAGATCGGACAGGTATCAGGCCAGGCGTGTTGGGCTGGAAAGACGGGAACCACTGTGTAGTGTCTGAGGATATAGCGCTTCGCCAGAATGGTGGTGAATATTTGGAGGATCTCGATCCCGGATCTGTCTATTATTTACATCCAAACGGTGGGTTCACCAAGAAAAGGGTTCTAGATCCGCAGTTGTCGCATTGCTTTTTCGAATGGAACTATATGGCACACAGGGATACGGTACTGGAAGGAATATATGTTAAGAACATCCGGAGAATCCTGGGTGAGACTCTCGCGAAGGAGTTCAAGGTACAGAACTGTGACATCGTGACGTTCTTGCCGAGGGCCCCGGAGGATGCTGCTCGAGGCTATACCAAGAATAGAGGAATTCATTATGATTCAGTATTCTTTAAGTTAAGAGGCGAGAGAGCTTTTCAGGGACCCACAAGTGAGGAGAGGAGGAAATCAATTTCGAATAATTTGTTCCTTCTTCCTCAGGTTAAGGAAACTCTCAAAGGGAAGGTCGTGGTTGTTATTGATGACAGCACTGTAAGAGGGAATAATATCGAGAGAGAAAGGTTGTTGCTTCAAGACGCTCAAGTGAGGAAGATTTTCCATATAAACTATACCCCACCGATTGGTATCGTTGGTCCTGACAATGTACCGAGAGGATGCATGTTCGGGGTAGACATCTCGCCAAATGATAACTTCATTGCCCGAGGAAGGACATTGGCGGAAATCTCTCATGAAACAGGTATAGAGATGTCATATATTTCCGTCGAAGGATTGTTACGAGCGTTTGAAAAATTAGGAATGCCGAGAGAACATCTGTGCACATACTGCATAGGAGGTTGTCACCCTTTTCTTGAAATAGAGACAGTTGGTCAATTTAACTCTGACTAGAGACAGCGTGCCATTACCAGAGGCGTTTCAGATTGACGATCCTTGGGGTAACAGGCTTCACGTTGAACAGTAAGCATAACCTTACGAAGACTTTGCACGGCAGCTTCGCTTCTTTTTATTTTCCTAACAGCCTGTTGAAAAAGTGCATTTATGTCAAGATGACTGTTGTCTTTCCTTGTGGTTTGGTCCTATGATATATCAGGTTCAAACTGAGAAGGGAGGACGAGCAAATGGCAATGGGAAAACGAGGACGACAGAGACAGGAAAACCTGTTCATCGCATCGAACACTTTGGTGAAATCTCCGGGTCATCCGTTCTACGAGAAGCTGAATCAGGTATTGGAGGCGAACGGGTTCGACGAGTTCGTCGAAGGGCTTTGCCAGCGGTATTACGCTCCTCATATGGGTCGCAAGGGCATTCCGCCCGGGGTTTATTTTCGGATGCTTTTGATTGGGTATTTCGAGGGACTTGATTCGGAACGTGGGATCGAATGGCGTGTATCCGACTCGCTGACGTTGCGCCGGTTTTTGGGGTACGACCTTGACGAACAGACCCCGGATCATTCAAGCCTGTCTCGCATCCGGCATCGGCTTCCCTTGGAAGTTCACGAAGCGGTTTTCAAGTGGATCCTGAGGGTCTTGTGCAAAGCGGATCTGGTGAAGGGGAAGACGTTGGGCGTGGATGCTACGACACTGGAGGCCAACGCCGCGATGCGCAGCATTGTACGCCGTGACACGGGTGAAGGCTACCAGGCATTCCTTGAGAATCTGGCCAAGGCCTCGGGCATTGAAACGCCTACCCGCGAGGACTTGTCCAAGATCGATAAGAAGCGACCGAAGAAGGGATCGAACCAGGACTGGGAGCACCCGCACGACCCGGATGCCAAGATCGCTAAAATGAAGGACGGTCGCACGCACATGGCGCACAAGGTGGAGCACGCGGTGGATCTGGACACCAATGCCATTGTGGCAGTGGCGTTGTCGGGAGCAGATGAAGGAGATACCGGGTCGTTGTCCTGGACGCTGCTCGAGGCGCAGCTCAATCTCAAGCAGGTCGCGAAGGACGAAAAAGCTGCCAAACGTTTGCACAGACAGCGTATACGGGAGGTGGTTGCGGACAAAGGATATCATAGCAACGATGTATTGACCAGTCTGAAGCAAGGCGGCATCCGGAGTTACATTTCTGAACCGGATCGGGGACGCCGCAAGTGGAACGGCCGACGAGATGAGCAGGCCGCGGTATATGCGAATCGACGCCGGATCAAGGGAGATCGCGGCAAGGTCTTGCGCCGAAGTCGTGCAGAACGGGTGGAAAGAACCATCGCTCACACATATGATACCGGTGGCATGCGCAGGTTGCACTTGAGAGACCGCGGCAATATCCTCAAGCGTTTGCTGATCCATATCGGGGGCTGCAACCTGGCTCTGCTCATGCGCAAAGTGATGGGCGTAGGTACTCCGAAGGCCCTCCAGGACCTGGCCAAGGCCTTGCAGCGTCTACTGCTCGTCCTACAATCACGCTTTGCTGCCCTCGGTCACCTTTTTAACCTCTTATCAGCGTCTCCTGCTCAATCTCCTTACCTTGATTTATCCGACCCGCACTCCAGGCGTCTTTTCCGTTTATGTGTGTTGAAACGTAGTTCTTCAACGGGCTGCTAACCATCTCAGGGCTTCTCAGAAATGGGGGGCTACTAAAGATATGAGGTGGTGCAAATGGCATCAAACCAAAATGAGTGGGTTTCGTAGAACCTGAAATCTGGAAACCTGAAAAGGAAGGAGACTCTGTTGATTTCAGCTTTTTTCTCAGTATTGGATCATTAATTGGCTAAATGTGATTAAACGTTTTGTTTTTTCTGATCGGGATCTACATAACACAATCTGATAATCGAAACCGAGTGCGAACGCTTACAACTATTTCCTGGTGGCTTCTCCATCGTATCCTTGTGATATGCCCCTGGGAAAAGTGGACAGTGGTTTAAGCCGCTTTCTGCAGCGATAGGCGTTCAAAAAGGGCCGGGGACACATAGTCCAGGTAAGCGTGCAGCCGCTGATTGTTGTAAAACATTTCGATGTACTCGAAGAGTTCGCGCTCTGCATGATCGAGGTCGATCAAGTCGACGTGATACAGCCATTCGGTCTTCAAGGTATTGAAGAATGACTCGGAGACGGCATTGTCCCAGCAATCGGCCTTCTTGCTCATGCTTTGAACAAACTGATGCGCGTTCGACGGCCTTTCGGAAGCCATCGCAGCAAAGTGGTGGGCCTTTATGAACCTGAATCTGCTTTCGGTGTCTTTGAGAAGATGGCCACTACTTTGTTTAGGATGTCCCGTTCTTCCCGCGCGATGTCAAGCTCTCGACGTAAACAGCGGTTCTCCTCCTCCAAAGGCTTCTGGTGACCTGTACCTGGGAACGCATCGATCGGGTCTGCCTCCAGCTCATCACGCCAGCGCCGGATCGCCCCCTGGTATAATCCCAGGTCCCGTTCTATCTGCCGGTCCGTCTTTCCACTGGTGTCAGCCAGACGCACCGACTCTCTCTTGAACTCAGAATCATACCGCTTTCCCGGATGTGAAGCTCCTTGACCTTTCATAGACACACCTCCTATACCTACAAAATATACTACCTCTTGGTGTGTCCACAATCCCCAAACAGGTCAGTTGTTTGAGTGGAGTGAGCACTCGAAACTTTCGTCGTTCCGACGCGATGTCCTCCGACCAATGCATAAGGACAAAGTCATCGAGTATGACGAGGTGGACGATATTTTCTATCTATCACCGCTTGGGGTAGATGAAGTGGAGACGTTACTGCTGACCGATTCTACGGTCGCCTAGGGCGTTCGTGGTCTCCACGTTCGCGGTCCAACAGGCCTTATATCGGATTCCCCGAACCTTTTATAGGAGGAAGTTTCGGGTCGTGCTCAGATCACGCAGACATGGAGTAAGATTTCTTGGGAGCGTAAACTTCGCCCAATAGTCCGTGAAATAGCAAAGTCCTCAAACGTATCATACCAAAAAGGCCTTCAAAAGCTGGCTCAATCCCTATCAGTGATCCAGCAAGTTCCCTACCATTCCAGTACATTCGGTTTGAAAAGGAAAACGCTCAACGCGTTGGATTCTCGGGAGGCCGCTATATCTTATGTCCGTGAGGTTCTTGTCCCGAGAGCGAAAAGTGGAGAAATAACGATAATTGTTGCTCGCAGGGCGCGGGACTGGGGTGTTCCGAATGGAAGACATATCATTGTGTACAGGTCATCTGAATCCCGTGGGCAACATCTATCACTTAATAGTCGAGGAGGAAAGGCCATTACGAAAAGGCTTGGGATATGACCATTCTCCTTCAGCTCTCCGGCACATATGGCGATTTCCATAATTGACGAATATCATCGATTTCCTGCTTGATCATGGCAATCCGCTCTATTCCCAGCCCAAAAGCAAATCCGCTTACCCTCTTTACATTGAAACCCGCCTTGCGTAACATATCTTCTTTCAGAAGCCCGCAGCCGCCCATTCCAAACCATTTTTCGTTCCATCTGATATCGAATTCAATACCAGATTCGACGAACTTGAAATCATGATTGCGCCAACGGATCTCGACTTCTCCGAACACCGCTGCTGAAGTGGATTGCAGCCGAGAAGGCGCGGTTGGTGGAGGCGAGGATTCGGAGGGGAAAGGTACTTCCCACTATCGACTGTGATGAGGCTCTTTTCGGGATTCCTTCGGAGTGGTGTTGGGTGAGGTTTGGAAGCATCGCCGACTTCTCGGCTGGTCGCACACCAACTCGAAACGAGCCGTCCTTCTGGAATACCGGCGACCACCCGTGGGTCAGCATCGCAGACATGAACGATGGCGAGACACTCACAGCGACAAAGGAAGCGATCAGCAGGGAGGCGGCCAAGCGGATCTTTCGGTCTCAGCCCGAACAAGTCGGCACGATGATTATGAGCTTCAAGCTGACGATCGGAAAAATCGCGAGACTTGGTATTCCTGCCTACCATAACGAAGCCATCATCGCGATACGTCCGTATATTGAGGAAGTAGACCCTTACTTGATCAAGGCATTGCCGTTTTTCGCGCGTCAAGGCGACACGAAAGGGGCAATAAAGGGCGCAACCCTAAATCGAGAATCGATTTCCAACATACCCATTCCTCTCCCACCCCTAGCCGAACAACACCGCATCGTCGCCAAGGTCGATGAACTCATGGCCCTGTGCGATCGACTGGAGGAGAGTCTTGCCGCTGGCGACGACACCCGCAGCCGCCTGCTTGACGCACTGCTGCACGAAGCACTGTCGCCGAGCAAGGAGGAAATCCGGCAGGTTACGAACACGATCGCTCAAAAAGTGCCGGACAAACCGTCACCGAAAGTGCTGACCGAGTCAACACCGATCCGTACGTGAACTGAATGAGCCTTCCAAACATCAATTTCGAGAATATTCGCCCGTTCAACGGAAGATGCTCGGCTGGATTCGAGAGTAATGTGTTGCCAAATCGCCTCTTTGGAACCAGCATCGTCGGGAGAAAACTGCTATCGAAAGGGCTGTGGCGGGGACGGAGGTGCCAACGTCGACTAGTGGAGCGTAGGCATGAGGTTTAAGAGCGCCACAATCAAAGACTTTAAACGGTTCACCAACCTGACCGTTCAGGGCATCCCCGACACCGCGCGCCTGATTGTGCTCGCAGGTCCGAACGGGTGTGGCAAGTCCTCCTTCTTCGATGCGCTGCAGACCTGGCACAATTGGACATCAAAGAAACATCCAGCATGGGACATGGATTATCGCGTCAAAGCTGGTTCACCCAGCCGCGACCAATGGACCAACGATGTCGTGTTGGAGTTTCACGATTCTTTTCCTGAAGAGCGAAAAAAGGTCTTCTACGTGAGGTCCGCGTATAGAAACGACCCCGACTTTCAGATTCATCAACTCAAACGGACTGGAGATCCTTTGGATGAAGTACGCGTCAGCCGCATGATCGACAACGATGCCGCCGTCAGTCGAAACTATCAGGGACTCGGTAGTCCGAGGCATCCGTCGGGAATAACTACGCACGAAACATCCTCCGCCGTGAAACCCCCCGGTCGGCTCATTGCCGTCGGATCAGTGATGATACGGGGACTTCGTTGTAAGCCTTTGAGTGTGCATTGTAGGAAAGTCGCTGATACTGCCTCCGCTGCCATTCGAGGGTCAACTATTCCTGGGTCCATATTGGCTATCTCTCGCGATTCAAACATGGGCGAATGGGCGGTCGGAATGTTGTACATACTGGAGAGAGCGTGCGTTAGCATGGCCTCGACGCCCCCCCAAGGATTCACCATGGCACCCCGAGCGTCGAAAGTAACCTTGGTGAAACTCAGGAGGCACGTCGATCACGGAAGAAATCGCTACGGCATCATACTGTCCACGACGATCGTCGAGCAGTCTGCAAAGGCTTTCCATGTCCTCGACACGACCCGCAGCTCTCCCCGAGGGCGAATGACGAGCCCGAAGTTTCACAGGTGGATCAAGGCAAACCACCTCTGGACACAAGAGACCATAAGCTGCCCGTGCGCCGCTTACCGCGTTAACTGCTGAATTAACGAACATCTCGTCTTCATGGGTGTCAATCACTACCAGAACTCGATTGGAGCGGACCCGTTGAAGCCCAGCCGTCCCCATTAACAGCCACGTTATGACACTTCCCTCGACATAGAGAGCACTTTGCGGCATCTCGTTCAGGTCCGAAGCGTTGACCACGTTCGGATGGAGGACGAGCGTGTCCGATACTTCAGCGAGCATTCGGGCGACTGGACCGGCATCGCCGGCATGTCCACCGATCTCCGCACCTACTCCGGTTGGTACGAGAAGCACCACATTGAATTGGCTCCCGTTTTCTACAAACCGTAACTGAAAATCGAATATCGAACCATTTTGTAAGTGTCGTTCGGACGAGCTGCGGATGGCTCCATACTCACACCGATAGCCCGCCGAACTTGTCGATGTCACCACGAACCTGACGACAGATTCTCCATCAGGTACGTTCTGCTCATAAACATGCCTGAGATGTGGCAGCAATCCCTTGTGTCCCGCAATAGATGCCTTCAGGTCGTGCTTCGTATCCGTGGTCGTTGCGGATTGAAACCCCCAATGTGTTTTTGGAACCGGCGTCACTGCGCGCAGGATTGTCAACAGCGTTTGGTCAAGCGCTGCAGGACCCGGCAAATGCTCAACTGGCAGAGGCTCTGGCAGCGCTGGATGCGCCCACACTGGGTGGAAATGGCAATGGGTCAGTGGTAGACGAACTGACCACAACGTTTACGACCAATACGGCGAGAATCCCGTATGGGACCATCACGGCCGAGCAGGCAACCGATCCAGTGTCCGTGATGCTGACCTATCGAAATTTTGGCAAGGTGACGATCTACGGCGCGGATCTGGCCTTTGCCTATTATCCCGACGATGCCTGGACGGTTACGGGAAACTTTTCGTATGTTAGCGAAGATCTGTTTCCAAATCTGGACAACCTTGGGGATGTTGCGTTGAATGCGCCCACCCGGAAATTCAACCTTGGCATCGAATACAAAGTGCCCAATACCCGTTTGAGCCTGGGTGGGGAAGTGCGTTATCGTGGGAAATTCCCGATGAGTTCGGGCGTGTTTGTCGGACATGTGGATTCTTATGCGGTGGTGGATGGGAACGCCACCTACGAAATTCCTATGGAGCAGGCGCGTGTGACGTTGAGTTTGGATGCCAGCAACCTCCTGAACCGAAAATATCGGTCTTTTGTGGGGGCGCCGGAAATTGGACGGCTGGTGTCGGCAGGATTGGCGGTTCGTTTCTGAATCGCAGAGGGCCGATGATCTCCTCGGCCCGACCCCGGAGGTGTGAAAACACTACGGTTGTTATTACGTTGGACACAATTTAAGGTAACATGGTGATATCAGTTTCAATGGCTGGACGTCTTCTACGCACAAAGACACGCCAGGGGGCAAAGACCCCTCTCATCAGCCCCTGCCGTGGGACACGCGTTAGCGTAGCCCCAAAGGGGCTGCTTCTATCCGCACCTATAATCGTAAACGCGGAGAAGGTTATGAGAACGAAGCCAAAGCCCCACGGCCTTCGGAGTTGTCCTCGCTCGTGCCTCAGCAAGGACGGGCCGGAGCTTAAAGTTCGCCTTCGGCGGAAGATTCCTCAGGTGGTTCTTCATAGGCTTCTGTCTCGCGATTCCACCACGCGTAGTCCCAGGCGTCGGCGTCACTAGAGGGTTCGACCGCCGATTCGGCGATCCATTGACGTACCGGCTGATGTCCGGGTTTCTGCAGCACTTTCACCTGATACATGAGCCTCACTACCTACGGATCCCTTCTAGGCTAGACTATGCGTGCAGCGATGTCGTTGGAGATGAACAACCTGCTTGAACAAGCCACTGTCGCTCTCTGCGGGGCATTGGAGGAGTTCCTCCCTTCGCTCTCGGACACGTGGTGGGAAACCTGCGTGAAATCAAAGCTCTCTTTTCAACAGCACCAGCGCGTTATGCAGCGCAGCATTTCCCGCCTCGACCAACTTGACTTGGCAACACTACTTCGTCTCGTGGGCCAAAACTGGTATGAGTTGGCTGATTCGCACAACTGGCCATATCAGGGCCGCAACTTCGTCAAGGAGATGCAAACGGTCCGCAACCGCTGGGCGCATGCCGAGGTTACCGCGCCCCCGAGAGAGGATATCTATCGGGACCTCGACACACTCCATCGCTTTCTAGCCCTTGTTTGTCCGGAATCAGAGCTGACGGAACGTGTGGCTGACGAGAAGAAGCAGATCCTCACCGAACAGCCGGAGCACCCGCAACAGCCTCATCCATCCAAGAGTGCCTCGACACAGTTCTCTTTGGGGGATGTGGTAAGGCTACGGGCAGATCCTGAGAAGTCCGGCGCCGTTACATCCGTCCACCCGATGGGACAGGAAACGCGCTATCAGGTCTTCATCAACGGGAAGGTTGGCTCCTTCTATGAAAGCCAGCTTCAGCTTGCAGAGGCAACTTCGGAGGCGGATTGGGTCGTCCCGCTCCAGGAATTCCACGCACGCTTGACCGCTCTACAGCTTCTCCATCCGAGCGTCTCGAAACTCTATTCACTCCACGCAGCGCGCATTGATCTCATCCCTTACCAGTTCCGTCCGGTCCTGAAGTTTATTCAATCTGACCGACCCAGGCTACTGATTGCCGACAGCGTTGGTGTCGGGAAGACGATTGAAGCCGGTTTGATTCTGCGCGAGTTGCAGGCGCGTCGCGACATACGCCGTGTTCTAATTGTCTGTCCCCGCCCACTCGTAACCGAGGAGAAATGGCGCCTTGAGATGAAGCGGTTCGACGAGCGCTTCGAACACCTGGATGGCCCTAAATTGCGATACTGCATTTCGGAAACGGATCTGGACGGCGGATGGCCTCAGCAGTACGAGAAGGCAATTCTACCTTTTACGCTTTTGGCCGAGGAGTTCCTGCACGGCCGAGGTAAAAGGAAGGGTATTCTCGACTTGGACCCGCCACCGCAGTTCGATTTAGTCATCGTCGATGAGGCGCACCACATCCGTAACACAGAGACTCAGCGCCATCAAGCGGTCCGCTTCTTGTGCGACCACGCCGAAGCCGTCGTCTTCCTCACGGCTACCCCCATCCAATTGGGTGAACGTGACCTGTATGTCCTTCTCAACACCCTCCGTCCTGATGTCATCATCGATCAGGCTGGTTACACCGCGATCACGGAACCCAATGTGCACATCAATGAAGCTGCACTCATTGCCAGAGCCGGCGAGCCGGGCTGGGCCGGTCAGGCGAAGGCCGCATTAGGCCGGGCGGCCGAGACTCCATGGGGGACAACCGTCCTCCAAGAAGACCCCCACTTTCAGAACATCTATGACGCACTGGGTGATTTCGGCGACGATCGGTCCAGGCGAGTCCAGGCCATACGCGAGATTGAACAGCTGCACACGTTGTCCGGTTTGATGAACCGGACACTTCGTCGAGATATTGGCGAGTTCACTCAGCGCAAGCCCGAAACGGTGCCCGTAGATTTCACTCCAGAGCAGCGCCAACTACATGACGCCGTGCTCGCTGCTCAGGCGTCGATCTATACGGCCCTCCACGGGGACTGGGCAGTGAATTTCCTACTGACCACAATCCGCCGCCAGGCCGCCAGCTGCATCCACGGTCTGGCTCCGCTTCTCCGCGACATCCTCACCCGAAGGATCGGAGAACTAGTACCAACCTGCGGAAATTCGCGTAATCTGATTTCCTAGCAAAAACAGGATGTTAAGGGCGGATTTGCACGCATAAACTTGCGCAGCTAAGTACTAGAATGGGACGAACTGGTGGACGCTGAGGGAGCGTCGGCAGGTGCCGACGATGCCGTCCCGAGGATCCGAGAGCTGGTGAACGAGGCGCTGGCCTTGGCGGAGAGACTGCCGCTCGGGACGGCTCGAGATCCGAAGTTCCAGGCTCTACGGAAAGTGCTGGAACAGAAGAAGGCCCTCACTAATAACAAGGTCATGCTGTTCAGCACCTTCCGCCACACACTCGCCTATCTCAACGGGGCCCTTCGAGAATCCGGATACCGTGTCGGTCTCATTCATGGGGGAGTCGATGACGATGAACGTATCGCACTCCGCGCGTGCTTCGAGAAGGACCCACAGGATCCCGAGGCTCTTGATATCCTTCTTTTCTCCGAAGTCGGTTGCGAAGGTCTTGACTACCAGTTCTGCGACTGCATTGTAAATTACGATCTTCCATGGAATCCTATGCAAATCGACCAACGCATCGGGCGCATCGACCGATGGGGTCAGGCGAGTGAAGCCATCGCGATCTATAATCTGATTACTTCCGGCACGGTTGACGCTGACATTTACGAGCGGTGTCTTCTCCGCATCGGGGTCTTCGAACGCGCCCTGGGAGCAAACGAGGTCATTCTCGGCAAAATCACACGGGAACTCACGAGTGTCGGTGAGAACCTGATGCTCACCAAGGAGGAACGACAAGCCAAGCTTGATCAACTAGCCGACAACAGCATCCGTCTGGTCAAGGAACAGCGGGACCTCGAGAACCGTCAGACGGAGCTATTCGGTTTACGGCTTCCGGCAGACCAGTTCCAACAAGACGTAGACGACGCCACAAGTTACTGGCTGACCCCCGACTCTATCGACCGCCTCGTCACCCACTATCTGAAATCCGTCACCGGAAAAGAAGAGGCCCCTGTCCTCGGCGACGGGCCGAAGAAGACGCTGCGCATTTCGAGAACGGGCCGGGATGCGTTGCTCGCTGACTTCGTCAAACTAACAAGCCGCGTATCCACCGTCGCACGGGAGTGGGAAATGTGGCTGAAGGGAGCTGAGCCCAATCTTTCCGTGACCTACGATTCAGCCTGCGCAAAGGATGACAGAACCGTGACCTTGATTACACCAGTCCATCTGCTAGCGCAACAAGCTGCCCACGCGGTGGCGGACGCAGACCAGGGACGCCCGTTGACCGGAATCGAGGTCTCAACCCCCAATATCACGCCGGGTGACTATCCATTTGCTGTCTACCAGTGGCAGTTCCACGGAATTCGCAACGACATCGAGTTCCAGCCGGTGACTACGCAGCCTGACCTAACGGCCGAGTTTATTCGGCTCTTGCCGGGTGGCAGGGAATGCGCTCTATCCGGTGGTGGTCTCTCCCAACAGGACCGGGACAGTATCGAACAGCAGCATTACCGGTTCTGGTCCGATGCCCGCGCCGAGCATGTTGAAGAAACCACTCGACTAGCCGATTTCCGGCGAGGAAGCCTTGAGACAAGTCACAAAGCCCGCATGGCCATCCTCGAATCTCAGCTTACCCAAGCGGCGAACGAACGCATCCGAATCATGAAGGCATCTCAACAAAAAAACGCCCAAGCCGACTACGAACGCCGGTCCAAGGAAATAGACGAGGCTACAAACAAGGCTGACATCACCGCCAAGCCCATCGCATGGGGAATCATCCGCGTGAGTACGTAGACCATGTCAAGCGACTACGAAGCGATCACTCGCGACAATATCCGTCGGCGCGGCGAGGAGTTCGACGATATCGGCAATCTTCTCGCCGAAAAACTGTACGGAGACCGTGCTCACTTCATCTATGAGCTGCTGCAGAACGCGGAGGATGCCCTTGCCTTACGTTACCAGAAGGACCCTAGCGTCTCAGGCGAGGTTACGTTCCGGTTATGCAGCGACCACCTAGAAGTGAGCCATTACGGGAAGCTCTTCGATGAAGATGACGTGAAAGGTATCTGCGATGTTCTTCGCGGCACCAAGAATGAGCGTCTGGACCAAATCGGCACGTTCGGTATTGGGTTCAAGTCCGTTTATGCCTTCACCCGTTCGCCTGAAGTTCATTCCGGCGACGAGCATTTCGTCATCAGGCACTTCATCCGCCCTCAGGCTGTGGAGCCACGTCCCCTCCAAGACCCTTTACAAACCTTATTTTATTTTCCCTTCGACCATCCTGACTTTGGAGCACCCGCTGTTTTTGACCTCATACAGAGCAGGCTGAAGTCCCTCGGCCCCAGGTCGCTTCTCTTCCTGCATCACGTCAAAGAGCTTCAATGGATAGTTGAAGGAGGTGACAGCGGTTTCTGCATGCGCGACCACCAGCCGAGTGAGAACGGCGGTGCCCTAGTTCAAATCATTGGAGAGGGCACTAACCAGGACGACTCTGAGGAGGAATGGCTGGTTGTACGTCGGGATGTCAATCACCCGTCTCGTCTTGAGAAGCTCCCCGTCAAGGTGGCATACAGTATAGAAGCGGATAAAGATGGTAGATTCATTGCCGCTCTTCACCGTTCGCCACTGACTGCGTTCTTCCCAACCGCGAAAGAGACGGGCCTCGGTTTTCTGATACACGGCCCCTTCGCCTCCACACCTGCCCGTGACAACATCGCAACTGACTCGGATTGGAACAACTTGCTCTTGAATGAGCTTGCAACGTTGGTTTCTGACAGCCTAAGCGTGTGCAGACGGCACGGGTTTCTCACGCCGCAGTTTCTAACCGTGCTCCCGATCGACCAGGAGAGCTTCCCTGTAGGGTCGCCATTTCGCCCCATCTATGAGTCTGTTCTCAAAGCTTTCAAGACTCAATCCCTAATACCACGAGTCGGGGATGGCCACATAGAGGCGGACCGAGCGGTCTTAGGCCGCTCGCAGGAACTACGGGACCTGCTGTCTCCCGCGCTCCTGGCGGAGCTGCTCGGCACTTCCGCTCAGAATAGGCGCTGGGTTGATGCCGCCGTCACAGAGAACCGTTTTTCCAAAGTCTGGAAGTACTTGCGCGACGAATGCGATGTTCCTGTCCTGGACGGTGATGCGTTCGCACGGCAGATCACAGGCCACTTTTTGGAAGCCCGCGATGATAAATGGATGGTGCGCTTTTATGCTTTTCTGAACGGGCAAGAGGCCCTCTGGAGAGATCAAGGAGTATCTCGCTACGCTCTCGAAGGCCCCCTGCGCAAGAAGGCGATTATTCGATGCCAGGACGGACAACATCGTACGCCTTTTGATAGCGCGGGGAATCCCTTTGTCTTTCTCCCAGTAAAATCAAAGGCCGACTACCATGTCGTGCACAGATCCATCTATGCGAATGAAGAGGCAGCGGAGTTCATGCACCGGCTCGGGTTGGTCCCACCCGACATCTGCACCCGCGTTCTCAATGAAATTATCCCGCTGTACCAGGATGACTCGGAAATCGAGAACGAGGCCCACGAAGAGCATCTCTCAGTAATCGCCACGGCCATGGACCTGGAGGACTCCCCGCGCTATACCGCGATGTTGTCGGAGCTGAAAACGACTACTTGGGCTCTGGCCACCAACGCAGGAACTGGCGACCAATACTACGAAG
Source organism: Candidatus Latescibacterota bacterium (assembly GCA_965217865.1). Lineage (GTDB taxonomy): Bacteria > Latescibacterota > UBA2968 > SICM01 > SICM01 > CBDCJO01. Next base: position 281,560 of record CBDCJO010000002.1, read on the forward strand.
CACCCACAAAACTGTTCTTCCCGTCGTCTGAGCTACAAACCTTCTTTAAACTTAACGAGGACGTGTCGTTCCTGGCCGAAGAGGAAAAGCAAATCGACTGGCAGAAACTCGGCGTACGCAGAGATCCAGTCATTCACTGTCGGGGGCTCCGTACGAAGCGTAATTCCTTCGTGTCCCTATATTCCTCTTACGGCTGGCACCAGCGCGGTTACGACGGCTTCGACCCGGAAACAGCTGTTGGCGGTCTCGACTATGCTCTCACCAACATCACGCACCCCAGGGCAGCATACATTTGGAATGATCTGTTACCTCCCATCATGCGATTCCTCCATGGCCGCTACCAGCGGGCAACACACCAGAACTACGACAATGCAACCACCCATGAAAAAGATTCCGTCGTCTGCAAGATGCTGAAGAGCCATGCCTGGATTCCGGTACGAAGTGGCGAGTTCAAGAAACCTGCCGAGTGCACACTTGCCGACTTGGCCGGCGAATTGAAACGGAATGAAGATCTGGCAGAGGTTCTTGGCGTCCATCCCGATCCTGCGAAGGTGGCCGGGGAGAGGCCCGAAAGTGAACAGAACCTTGTTGCCAAGGCAGGATTCTCCCCTGAGGTTGCCACCCTCCTCGTCAACAACAAAGCGGTTCTAACGCCGGAACTTATCAACGAGATGCTGGCCAGCTTGGCAAGTCCGCCCCCGTTTCCCGAGCGGCCCGTTACCGACAAAGAGCGCCGAGTTGATCGGGTCTGTGAACGCGTGAAGAAGGCGGCCCCCCCCAAGGCTTGCGACAAACGAAAGCGCTCCATTCGTACTCCCAAACTCGAAATCCCGGCAGACGTTTGGCTTCGCGAGATGTACACGAACCAAGAGGGTACGACTATTTGCCAAATGTGCCGCAAGGCAATGCCCTTCAAACTTCCCTGGACGGGAGAGTATTACTTTGAAGCCGTTCAGATAGCGGACAATTTTCCTATCGAGGACCATTGTCTGTACTTGGCTTTGTGCCCGCTGTGTGCAGCCAGGTACAAGGTATTGGTGAAGCGAGGCGAGCATTATCTCAAGGAGTTCATTTGGGCGATAAAGGTGGCGAGGGAGCGGGTTGTTTCAGTAGGGAAGGACGGCAGTTCGTGTACGGTACGTTTCGTTGAATCCCATCTTCTTGACGCGAAGACGGCCTGTCAGAATGCCTATCCTGATGACTAGAGCGCGCTACTCTGCGTTCATGACGCAACACAGAACGTCGATCGGAAGATGAAATATTCTCAGGACAAGTGGCGAATCCCGGTGCCCCTGATCGTGCGACGACACCTTGGATACGGACCTTGCGCAAAGTGGAGGCTCTGCGCCGGCTACGATTCCGGGCTCCGGACGCACAGCCCGCTTCCGTTGTCCGGTGGGCTGCCGTAAGCTGGTGACCGGACCCACCGGGTCCGGCTTCCAGTGAATACGTACCGGAGGACCTTCCCAAACGTCGAACCAGGCTGTTAAATAAGGCCGACGGGAAAAACAGAGAATCAGAGAATCCGGAGGAGATATCTCTGCTCAGCGGACGCAACCCTAAGCATGGGTTCTGGAACGCGCCTGCGGCTACTCCCGTGACCAGATCGCGACCATATTGGAAGAACTGGCGGCGACCGAGGGTCTCGTAATCGAGGCAGCCGACGACGTGGCCCGTGCGGCCTTCCGCTACCGCGCGGGCGGCGCAGGGTTTTCCGGCCTGATGATCCTGGCCGCTGCCGAAAGATCGGGAGCCCACCCTCTGTACACCTTCAATCAGAAGGCGGCACGCCACCGTCTTCGGGGATCGACTGGAACAAGGAATACATGACGCCCGTCGTTCGCCCCACCAAGATCGCCAACGTTCGGGGATCTCGCCGGAGATGGCAATCCGCCTGGACAAGGCGTTCGGTCAGATACGTGCAATGGCGGAGAGAAGCGAGCCTACGCCATTGTTTACTCGCTTGGTGAAGGAAACGAAAGCAAAATATGCCAAGTGCCCCGATCGCGAGGAAGATGACAACTGGCGACGCTCTGTTGAGCATGTCTTGCGACGGGCGAGGATCTATGCTGACGCATTAGACGGCAATCGTTCCGCTGAGGAGCTTTTTCGAAGTTTTGTTGCCGCCTTTACGGGGAGCGATATCAGCACTGACATCCTGGCTCCACTTGAGGGTGTCGAGTTCTCGCCTGATGCTCCCCTTGACTTCGACTCCTTCCGTGTAACGAAGTTCTCCGAGCAGGAACTGAGCACAATCATAGAGAACGACACTCGCGAGATCTTCTATCCAGATTCGACACTAGATATGCACCTGCTCAGCCAATACTGGTGGCTTGTCGCCAGTGAGAAAAACCAGCCTTGCTACGCAGGGCAACTTTTTAAACTACTTGAAGTTGAGTCCGGACAGTCTGTTGAGCGCAGCTATGGACATTTCCCTTCAGCTATCGCACGTGTCCTGCAGGCGCTTGTCCTGTATGACTGGGACGGAATCTCGCGCGCGGACCCGAGGGATGTCGGCCGTTACCTTCTGGATGGACAGGATAGCTATCGCTGGTTAGGGTTCACCCTACCCTTTGTCCTGCGATCCGGCGGGAGCCTGTTCCGCCCTCCCGATCAAGTGCCGGACATCTCCTCCCTTGAACTTGTGCCTGACTTCGACCACGATGGTGTTGAGCGTGGCGAATGTCCGCCGATGCCCATCCATTATCTTAACGCTACAGAAACATGCTCCTTCTCCCGCACGGTGACTGAGTTCGAGATCCAACTCAACACGATCCGCTCTCGGACTGCCCGGTGGCAGTTCATTGACGTCGCAGTCAGTTACTTGGTCAAGGCGTTTTTTTCTGACGATCTGGATCAGCTTCTTTGGCACATAACGGCAATAGAGGCACTGCTGGGACAGCACACAGAGGCACTGACCGAGACGCTCGCTCGAAGATGCGGATTGATCCTGGGCTCCTCCAAGGAGGACCGTAAGAAAATACACAGGTTGTTCAAGAATCTATACGCGCTCCGGTCGGACGTTGTACACGGAAACACGAAACAAAAAAAAGCCCATGAAAGGAATCTTGCCATTGCCAGATACATTGCTCGCGATGTCGCCGTGTGGTTCTTGCAGTACTTGTGCTTCCTGGCTGAGGACTTTCCGGCTAAAGATGAGCGCCACCCGAAGCGTGCTGAGCTTCTCTCTGCACTTGAGATGAAGCAAGAAGAGCGCGAACGTCTTTCATACCTGATAGGCCGTGTACCATGTAGCTTTCCGGGCAAGCAGTGCTGGGACAAGAGATAAAATGTCCTTTGCTATGTGCAAGGAGAAGAATCGAAATGGATGCGAGCTTATGGATACTTGCTGTGATTATGGCGTTTCCGTTTGCGTATACGATGCAGTTTACGGCTATCTTTTGTCTGAGATCGCCCGAAAAAACGGGGGCAAGGTCGAAGCAAGATCCTGGTTGCCTGTAGGGTTGAGAAGGGATACATATTTTGGGATATCCCTGACCTGGAGTTACCCCGGTTTAGCGGACGGTTTATCAGTTGCGATTCAGTCGGCTGCAAGGGCGACATCGCTGGAGGTCTTCTCGAAGTTCATTGGAGAGAGATATCCGAGTGCTGAGTGTCGCCGATGGAGGTTGTACCAGTCCTCGATGTATTGAAATACGGACATCCGGGCTTCGGCCTGTGTGTGGTAGTTTCGGCGATCCAGGCGTTCGCATTCAAGCGTGGCGAAGAAGCTCTCGCATAACGATTTCTATATTGAGTAAGGAGAAAAAACAGCGTTGAGGGGCTGAATCTTCCCTTGCAAGGCAAGGCGTCTTAAGATTCAGCAAGCGCAAGCAAACTGAAAAGCTAAAGAGCTTATCCTTTGATATCCCAAAATATCAAACGCCCTCATTTGAGGGAGAAAAGGACACGCTCTATGGAAGAATATACCTCATTAGAAGAGGCCCTGCCGCTTCGGGCATAGTCTTTGATCGCCTGTTGTGAACCCCGTTGTCAATCGCTTGTGTCCAATTTTCGTTGTTCACTGTCAAAATTACGATGAAGTGAGGCGATGATCGGGAATTATATGACAATTGCCGCTCGCAATTTGATAAGAGACAAAACTTACTCTGTCGTTAATGTCGTAGGGCTCACGACTGGCATGACGTGCTGTATTCTTATTCTGCTCTACTCTCCATGATTCGGTGAAGACCCCTCTGACAACCTCGAACATCACTCCGGCGGCGTTGTTCCGTAGCATCGGGAAGGCGCTTTCGGCGAGCAATCCCGGCCATTCGTCGGCTGGATGATGCTTCTGGAAGATGCCAAGAAATCGCGGTTGCCGGTCCGCGACGTGTCGCCTCACTTCCGGGTTTTCCCGGAGTTTGAACGGGCATCGTCCGCGGACGCTACAACATTCTGTGCCGCAAGCTCGTGCAAGAACAGCTCTATACCGCAGCGTCGGTTATTGTTTCTCCGCGCTCTGCGGCCAATACAAGCGAATATTCAGAGCTGAGCGAGATGACGGGTTTGCGGGCCTTCGTAAGCGAACTGGCAGGCCATGTAGCAGCGGAGGCCGCACGACGATAAGCGGCCATGGCCACGCTCCCAAGTTTTTCCATTGAACTTTATTCCATTGATTCTCATGCCTGATTCCATCTACTTTCTAACCGCAACCGCGGCCACCCTCGGATTCTTTCACAGCCTCCTGCCCCCCGATCGAAGCGGCAGTCTCAGAGCGTCAGATACGCTTGGCGCATCAGGTAGGGATGGCTTGATGAGAGATTCGAGCGAGGGCGGGATTCTTTACGCACCCGGTTGCGGCAGGTGCCGCCCGAGGGAAGCACGGCAGATCGTAGAAGAGATCGGTAAAGAGCTGGAACCTAAGCACCCATTAGGTTGGCAGAACGGTCAACTTTTAGTTACCTTTGAGCATGGTTGCCCGAACAACATTCTTCCGATCTTCTATAAAAGGGGTGGTACCTATCGTAGGAAGGAATGGAGACCGCTGTTTCCGCGTTAGTGTACGTCTTCAGCATGAATGAGACATTTGGGGTGTCCAGCTCGCCTTGCGATCGACAATCAGATTCACGAAGGAACATTTTTCGAGTTATTCCTGCGTGAACTGCTTACTCGTTTTAGGATGCAGAGATTTTGGAGAGCTACATTCCAGAACTTCGTTGGTAGCAATAGTGGGGTATCCACCTTTGGAAACGAGTCAATACCAACAACCCTTGTATGTCAAAGAGGAATCCCATGACCATGCTCGACGGAATCATCATTGAAGGCTTCAAGAGCATAGCGTGCGCCTCGGTAAATTTGCGTCCGCTCAATGTGCTGATAGGAGCCAACGGATCAGGCAAATCGAATTTCATTGGCGCGTTCTCGTTCCTGCACACCCTCAGTCAGGGACAGTTGCAGAGCTATGTTGGACAAGCGGGCGGGGCTGATAGAATTCTGCACTTCGGGTCGAAAGTGACCTTGAAATTGGAAATACAAGTCTCCTTGGACCGGAACCGCGCCGGCTATTCAGTTGCACTGAGTCGAGACAAATCCGACGGCCTTTACCTTACCATGTGTGGATATCATCCACCAAGCGACGATGGAGACGAACAGGTCCATCTATCAGAAAGGGAAGGCTACCTTCTGCCACCGGAGCACATTCGCGAGCATATTGGAAATTGGCAGCTATACCACTTTCACGACACCAGTTCGACATCGCCGATGAAGAAGACGGCTGACGTGAATGACAATCGCTATCTGCGGCCCGACGGTTCGAATCTCGCGGCGTTCCTGTACTACCTGCGGGAAAAGCATGATCGTTCTTATCGCCTGATACGACGCACTGTGCAGCTCGTGGCGCCGTTTTTCGAGGATTTCCTGCTTGAGCCACAAGCGTTGAACGAAGACAAGATCCGCCTTGAGTGGCGGCACCGGGGAACGGACGCTTATTTCGACGCATCATCCTTTTCGGACGGCTCCCTGCGGTTCGTTGCCCTCACGACGTTGCTGCTTCAACCGGTGTCGCTCCGGCCTTCACTCATCCTTTTGGATGAACCGGAGCTCGGACTGCACCCTTACGGGATTGCGATGTTGGCTTCCCTTCTCAAACAAGCATCGGCCGAGACGCAGATTGCGCTTGCAACCCAGTCGCCGTTGCTGTTGGATCATTTCCAACCGGGTGATGTGCTCGTGGCTGACCGTGTGTGTGGAGCGACCGAGGTCCGCAGACTGGACGAACAAGATCTGAAGAATTGGTTGAAAGATTACAGCCTTGGTCAACTCTGGGAAAAGAATGAACTCAATGGCCGCCCGGCGGTAGAAAAGGGAAGCGATTGGGATGGCTCGTAATGACCCGTCTGCTCGTTCACGTTGAGGGGGAAACCGAAGAGGTTTTCGTAAACAAGGTGCTTGCATCCCATCTCTATTGTTGTGGTTATTCTCGTGTGAGTGCACGACTTGTGGGGAATGTCCGCCAGCGTGAAAGGCGCGGTGGAATCAGGCCATGGGCAACAGTCCGGAGAGATATTGTCAATCACCTTCGAGACGATCAAGAAAGCGTCGCTACCACGTTGGTGGACTACTATGGTCTTCCACAACGCGGCTCCGGAGCTTGGCCAGGACGCTCGGAAGCTTCGAGACGCGTCTTTCCGGAGAAGGCCGGATCAGTGGAGAGGGCTTTATTGGCCGATGTTCGTAGCCACATGGACAATAACTTCGATCCACGGCGTTTCATTCCTTATGTGATGATGCATGAATTCGAGGCGATGCTGTTCAGTGATTGTGAGCGGTTCAGTGCCAGCATTGGCCGTCCGGATCTTGCTCCGAGGTTTCAGGCCATTCGACGCTCATTCAACAGTCCGGAGGAGATCGACGATTCATCGATCAACGCGCCCTCCAAGCGAATCGAAGCTCTGATAGGCGGGTATCAGAAACCGCTGCTAGGGACTATCGCCGTTTTGGAGATCGGAATGAGACGAATCCGCAAGGAGTGTCCGCATTTTTCCGCTTGGCTGGATACCCTTGAGAACCTGTCGCGCGCGCGCCGAGACGGGTCGGCTTGACTCCGATGGCGTATTCGGATTGCGGATACGTTCGCCGACGGTGGCGGACGCTCTCGGGAAGGGCACCGGAAATCGCTCCCGATACGCGGTTTCCCTTGTCTGGACCTTCACGTCGCCGAACCGGCGAATGCGGGACTACGCCACTAAGGCACTCACGCAGCTTCTTTCCGGGAGTCTGTCGGTGCGCCCAACACCACCAGATTGATATGACCCGGGAAAAGTGGACAGTGGATTAAGCCGCTTTCTGCAGCGATAGCCGTTCAAAAAGGGCCGGGGGTACATAGTCCAGGTAAGCGTGCAGCCGCTGATTGTTGTAAAACATTTCGATGTACTCGAAGAGTTCGCGCTCTGCATGATCGAGGTTGGTCAAGTCGACGTGATACAGCCATTCGGTCTTCAAGGTTTTGAAGAATGACTCGGAGACGGCGTTGTCCCAGCAATCAGCCTTCTTGCTCATGCTTTGAACAAACTGATGCGCGTCGACGGCCTTTCGGAAGCCATCGCAGCAATACTGAATACCTCGATCGGAATGAATCATCAGACCCGGTTGCGGTCTGCGTTGCCATACTGCACGTGACAGGGCCGTGAGTACCGTTTCGTGCGCCAGCGAGGTGCTGACGCACCAGCCAACCACGCGACGCGAAAACAGGTCAATAAATACAACCAGATACAGCCATCCCGATCGACTGGACAAATACGTGATATCGCTGACCCACACTTCGTTGGGACGACCCGCGTCAAAGGCCCGGTTCAGCAAGTTCGGGGATGCCTTCAGGTCGTGCTTCGTATCCGTGGTTACCACGAACTTCCGACGTACCTTTGACCGCAGGCCCTGACGACGCATCGAAAAGGCCACGCGGTTGCGCCTATACGGCTTTCCCTGTGCCGCCAGCGCACGGCTGATCTTCAGGCTCCCATACCGGCCACGGCTGGCCTCGCAGGCCGCTTTTACCAGGACATCCAGAAGAAGTCGTTCCTGCTCGCGCTCGCTCTCAGGGCGGGGAAACCAGCCATAGTAACCGCTTGTTGACACATCGAGCAACTTCGCCATCCTCTCCACCGAAAACTCCAAGTGGTGGTCCTTTATGAACCTGAATCTGCTTTCGGTCCCTTTGAGAAGATGGCCACTACTTTTTTTAGGATGTCCCGTTCTTCCCGCGCGATGTCAAGCTCTCGAAGTAACCGGCGGTTCTCCTCCTCCAAAGGCTTCTGGTGACCTGTGCCCGGGAACGCATCAATCGGGTCTGCCTCCAGCTCATCACGCCAGCGCCGGATCGCCCCCTGGTATAATCCCAGGTCCCGTTCTATCTGCCGGTCCGTCTTTCCGCTGGTATCAGCCAGACGCACCGACTCTCTCTTGAACTCAGCATCATACCGCTTTCTCGGATGTGAAGTTCCTTGACCTTTCATAGACACACCTCCTATACCTACAAAATATACTGCCTCTTGGTGTGTCCACAATCCCCAAACAGGTCACCTGCGTCTCTTGGTGCGCAGCTCGCTCCATCCTGTACTTGTTACTCTCCTCCTTCTTGATCTCTTCCGTCACCCGCTTGAGCGTCTCCGTGATCGTCTGCTCGGTTAAGGCGTCCTCTTCGCCGAGCGTCAAGTTCATCAGTTCAGCTTGGGCCAACTGACTGCTTCGTAGGAGTTGGTGATCGCGCGCGGTGATCTTCCCTTGCTTCTCAAGCTTTTCAATCTCGCTCAGGTACTTCTCAAATAGTCCCATCGATGGTTGAAGTGCCGCATAGGAGAACGCCAACAACTCTGTCATAGGGACGGCGGGGGCACCGAGTGGAGCCTTCAACCACGCCATGTTCGCCAGGCTGAAGTCCGTGATCACGCTCGATACCTCCCGCGACGCCTCGTGCCTCTGCCCATACTGAAATGCCGCCCGAGAGAACCCAGCATTGCTTGTGACAAGAGCAGCCTTCGACCGCTCGACAATTGCCGGTGACGTGCCCGCCCTGAGCACATAGATGCTGCGAACAGAGTTGATGTCGTGTTCCTTAGCGCGAGGATTGAGATACGATACTTCGTCATCGAGCGCCTTTTCGAATGCCGTCTCGTCAATCTGACAACCCTCGATATACCGTGGAGTGCTGAGCACGTCGATCCGAGCATCTCTGAGCTTGTCGTCAATCTGGCCCGCCAAGACGAGCAAGTCCGATCTGGTCGTTCGGCGTCGGCGCGCGTCCATCACGATGGCCCCACGTCCGTTCGGAGATTCGATATGTTGAGCAGCTCCCGTAATCACGCGCTCAAGTTCATCGCGCGAGTGTGAAAACGTCGCAACGGTGGCACCTAGTTCGAGAAGCAACGCGACCAAGCTGTTGACGGCCGCTTGCTTTGGTTCTCCTTCAAGTCCCAACTGCCGAACAAGAAGTGGCGTATCAAAATAGAACGTTACACCCTTGTAGGACATTGGGGCGTTTTTGAGGTCTGGACAAAGAAAGCGTTTGCCAGCATGTGTCCCTTGACGACCACGAGGAAGCTCTCAAAGCGTTCTGGATCTGTGTTCTGTAAAGCTAGGACGTATTTGCTCACAAGAACGATCTGCGAGTGGTGTTGACCCTCGATGGTTGGAATTGACGTCCCACGAACGTATGCGCGTAGGCACGGGATGTTGAACTGCGTGAGGAAGGCGCAGATTGCGGTCACGGCTTCATCGCGGCTCCCAATGGGCTTGGCGGTGCCCTTGGAGAACTCGCTAAGGCCTGATATCACGGCTTGGATGTGCCGGATGGCATCGGCCTTTTTGGTGGCAATGCAAGGGTCTGGCAGCTCCCCTGTGATCCGATAAACGCCGCTCTCCTTCTTCAACGGATATTGGCGCGATAGCCGCTTGAGCACGACCTGAACGGCGCGGTCAGGAATCTCCAGTCCGAAATCGGCCCTGATAAGATCCCGGACGATGGTGTCCGTTACCGGGTCCGGCGTGTGTACGACAAGTATCTGAAGAATGAAGGGCCGAAGATAGTCCAGGTAATCCTGCCCCTGGTCCACATGAACCTTCAGCATTGCCAAGCTTGTTAGAGTTTCAGCGGACACTTGGAGTTACCCCGATTTACCTGTGTCAGGCGATAGCGCTGGTTCCTGCTGCGTGGTTTGTCCGGAATGGTCATTTCGATCAGCCCGACGTGAAGGGCGGGTAAGAGATACGCCTTGCGAAAGTGCTCGTCATTCTTCAACCCAAGCGCCTTCCGGAGGTCTTGCCTGGTCATTTCGCCCGAGATCGCTTGTAGTAGTTGAACTTCCGTCGTGACGTGCTCCACCGAACGCACATCCGCTGTTCTTGCCCGCACATCGGGGCTGGGCCAAAAGGTGGCGGTGAAGAAGCCGTTGACCTCGAATTCGGGCTCGGGGCAGCCCTGCGCGCGAGTCTCGTTCCGGATGCGCCGAATGCCGGTGCCCGCCTTCTCTATGAAGTCGATGCGATGGAGCAGGTCGGCGATCAGCGCGTTCCGACGAACACTCTTGCTCCCAAGATCCGATAAAAGGTACGAGCGATCAGTGGGTTCCAGGGCCGACTCACCTCCCTGTAATTATAACCTAAGATGAGCGGTTCTTAGCGAAAAAAATAAGGGAATTCCTCTGTACATGTGATGGATAAAGGCTTATAGTAAGTCAGAAGGTAGAAAGAAGACTTCACCCATCACGTGAAAGGAATTCCCATGGCTAAATATAGGTTTTCTTCGCCTCTGAGCAAAGTGGAAACGACGTCGGATACCCTGGAAAATCGTGGAGGATTGAGCATCTTCAGCAGGTATCTCGAACAGACGCGCATTTTCGATTTGCTTGAAGTGGCATTCGGTTCCCTGCGCAAGAGCAGCAAAGGGCTTGCTGTCTGGCATCTGTTCCATCAGTTGCACTGCTTTTTCGCCGACGGGACGAGCCGGCATCTGTCCTGCTTTGATCAGATCAAGGAAGATCCGGGCTACGCAGCGTCTATTCAGGTCGCTTCGGAGGAGATGGCGTCATCCCACACCGTCAAGCGGTTCTTCAGACTGTTCTCCTGGACGACAGGGAAGATCTTCCGGCGGATCCTCAAAGAACTGTTCGTGTGGCGTCTCCACTTCACTTCACACGACCCGCGGCGTCACGCCGACCTACAGGAAGAAGAAAGGCTTTCAGCCGATCCAGTTCACCTGGAAGGGCACGATCATTGACGCGGTGTTCCGCAGCGGCAAGTGGCACGGAATGACGAGGGGGACAGCCAAGGAGATGATCAAAGAGCTTGTGCATCTCATCCGAAGCCGCTATCGATCGGACGCCACGATCGTGCTCGAGATGGATGCCGGATTCTTCGACCAGATGTATTTCAAGCTGTGCGACGACCTGAACGCCGGCTTCGTGGCTTCAGGGAAAATGCATCCTGGCGTGAAAAAACACGTAGGCCAGACGGGAACACCGTGGACGTCCTCCGGTGTGTTGCCGAGCCCATACTTGGCCGCCATACCGACTTCCATAGCGGCGAACGCGGTCGACACAGAATGTGGACCGGGATTCTGCGGTCATAGGGCCACTGAGCCTTCTAAAACCGGATTGAGGTTAAGCATAAGCCAGAACGGCTTCAATTATCTTTTTCGCTGCGCCCGGCGAAGGCGACAACTCTGTCAAAGCCTGAAAGATCCGCTGGTAAGTGGCAACGTCGGAACGCCGGACATTTCCGAGTGGCGGTCGGCCACGCCTAGGCCGGAAGTCCCTCAGTTTCGTATCCAGATTTTCCAACCGTGCGATGTCCTCCAGGGCCGAGGGACAACTGAGCATATGACCTGCAGGGATCGTGGTTGTCGTGCGAAGGAATTCCAGGGCATCCGCTTTGTTTCTCGTCAACAGCCCCATCTGTGCCTTTCCTGCTGACGGGAAACACAAAGAACCTCATATCGGCTTCACTTTATCGCCATTCACGACATCATCGAAAGGCTCTATCTCGCCAGGAATCGTAATCGTTTCCCGCTCACTCCCGAAGCTATACATAATCCCACGCCTAACCACTTCCCGTCGCTCATTTGGGCCTTTGCGATCTGAAGACACCGTCGTTAAATTCTCCTGAACGTGGGTTGCAACGCCCGTGCCCCTAACAATCTCGAGCAGCCCCAAGTCTTGTCCTGTTTCTGGGTCCTTTATGGGATTTGTGTCCAGGTGGTACACCAAGAAGCGTTGTTCCTTCTGAATGCCATGCTTTGCACCTCGGTTGATGATAACCTTATGGTTGTCGATGACACGGACAACTGTGGCTGGAAAACTTACTGTGGCTGCTTTTGCTTCAGTCATCAAGGCCTCCACTCTCCCCACTATTCATGGCAAAGGCTGGATTCATGGCAAAGGCTGGCACGCTTGGTTTCACGATCAACCGTTGCAACGTGTCCGAGTTGTTCTCTTGCAGTTTGTCCACAATAGCCTCCTGCCCTTTTGCTACTTGTTTCAATCCGACCTGAATTCTGAGGTCATCCTGAACATTCAGCACAAGCCCTATTCCGATCAAGACCTCGAACTCCCCCGAATCCTTGAAATAGAACGAAACCACTACGCCGTGACTGAACAGCTCCGACTGCTCAAGAAGGCAAACGACATGGTAATCCTCGGAGGCACCGGTCCCTTTGCGCGAGAGAATGACACGAGGAAGTCGGCCTGAAAGTTCTTGGAGCGCCGAATAAGCCATGTGGGCAAGCGTGACCAGTATTGCGATACCAAACATGTCAGTGACGATTACCATTCCGAGTGGCACTTGTATAGTCGGTGGGAAATACCAGGGTAAAAGAGCCAATGGCATGGACAAGATAGCGACCAGTGCCCCGTATGATCTCTGAGTGCTACACCAGAACCTTCTCCAGAATGACTGGTTCATGATCATATCGTGCGCTGCCGGGGTTCGGCGCCGCCATTCTTGCTCGGCCGATTCAACTCGAACCAGCGTTGAAAATCGTCGAACGCTTCAGAAACAGTCCAACTCCGTAATTCGAGTTCGTCGGCCAGCGCCTGTGGCCTGTTTGGGGATTGTGGACACACCAAGAGGTAGTATATTTTGTAGGTATAGGAGGTGTGTCTATGAAAGGTCAAGGAACTTCACATCCGGGAAAGCGGTATGATTCTGAGTTCAAGAGAGAGTCGGTGCGTCTGGCTGACACCAGTGGAAAGACGGACCGGCAGATAGAACGGAACCTGGGAGCCCTGATTGTTGTGAGAATATACCAATATAACAGGGAATGACAGGTCACACCAGTCTAAATTGAGGCAGGCTGGACAAAGGACACATCGGGAGGGAAGTGATGGCTGTGCCCCTTGTAGTCCGTGAATTGGGTCACTTCGACGCCGGAACAGGCATCCTTAACGATTCGCATTTCCGGGGACATTTCAAAAGCAGGTCGACGGAGTGCTGGCCGCCAGGGAACTGACCGACATGATACTCCTCGAATGACCCGGAGCACATTCCCACGTACGTGATGGCGTGTATTCATTCGGACGTGCCATGCTGCTTGCAGGAAGCGCATCGTCTCGAACTGGACGAGCGTGAACTCGGCATGGAACTTGTGCCCCTTCACGAAGGGAATCGCCAGCAGGGACCGGACCCACCGGGTCCGGCTTCCAGTGAATACGTATCGGAGGACCTTCCTAAACGTCGAACCAGGCTGTTAAACAAGGCCGACGGGAAAAACAGAGAATCAGAGAATCCGGAGGAGATATCTCTGCTCAGCGGACGCAACCCCACGGTTGTGCTCGAACACCGGGGGGAACGCTTCGAAACAGAGAATCGGCAGAGAGGGGAAGGAGGTGGCACAAGTGTTTGTGAATACGGCAGAAACGACAGGACCCCGAAGGGTTGCCCCACGGGGTCTTGCGTTAACGGACGACCGCCTAAGTTGGCGGATGAGAATATGGCTCCCCATATGATCCTCTCCCCGGAACCATTCTCTGTTCGTCAGTGGTAACATGCTGTATTGAAAGGATATATCGTAATTACGCCCGCACCGTCGAGGCGGAAACCATGTCAAGACGTCAAGACCGATTCCCGTTTTTCCAGTCATATCAGTCGTTTCTCCCACATTGAGACCGGCTCCCCAACTGCACCCTTTTCCTAACCGCTCACCCTCACGCCAGAGAGAGAAACCTCTTGTATTTGAGGAAGTTGTGGAACATGGACGCCTGGAGGGTGCGGGAAGCAGTCAACTTTTTGTCACTGGCTTCAGGTCGGCGTGACGGCCCTGGAGTTTTTGGAGATCCAGAAAAGGTCGGGGCGAAGCTCAATGTCTCGAACCTGGCCGTCATCCAACGGGCCGCGGCCGCTTCTGATCGCTTGGATCTGAAGCCTCCCTGGTTGACAGCTTCCGGCCAAACGGCTATATTACTGCATTCCGGGGGAGGGGGAGAGGGGATTTGATCGAAATTTGAGGAACAACCCTGTGCAAAGTCTATTGCCCATGCACCGGAGCCCGCGATGCGGTGCCAGGACGAGAAGCGGGATGCCGTGCCGGTCACCCGCGATGACGAACGGCCGTTGCCGGATGCACGGGGGAACATCGCCCGGCGCACCGGCCGGTAACACGAACGCCTTCAAACACGGTCTTTTCACCGCCGCGGCGACCGCCGAGCGGCGGGAAGTGGCTGCGCTCATTCGTGGGATGAAGAGCCTTGTCGAGCAGGTCGACGGTCAAGACTGACCAGCCGTGCAGCCTGTTGGGGGGCAACTCCGGGGCCAGTTTGCCGCGGCCGGAGGGAGGCAGAGTTGCGCAAGCGTAGGGCAAATCAGCCGGACCCTGAAAGGAGTGTTTCATACCTCAAAGAATGTTGCGCCGGCGCGAAGTCGAAGCGTGAACCACCTGTTCCCGGCGAAAGACCTGAAAGGTCGGAAGCTGCGCCAAGCCAAGCCACGCCGGGTGCTGGTCCAACCTGCCGACGGACTTCGAGGGCGTCTACCCCTGTTGCGACCCCGACGGGGAACGATTACGCGCGAACCTGTCGTTACCCTGCCGGTCTACCCGGCCGATCCCTGCCGACGCAACGGCGAGGCGTGGGCGCATCGCATGCCCGGGCATCGCTTTCCGTACCGCGTCGAGACGCTGACCGGCGACGGACGGACGGTGCTGATCGTCGAAGGCGAAAAGTGCGCGGACGTGGCGGCCCGGGTTTTCAACCGTATCTGACGCTGGGCCTGGCTGGCGAAGGGGACCGGTGATCCTTCCCAACGAGTTGGAGAGAGTGATCGGCCCGGATCGTGCGATGAACTTCTTGCGGAGTTTCCCGGCATCTGTAAGGGTGTTGGCGTAGGGGATCTGAACGAGCAACGCCCGAGCCTGGACCTGTTGGCGCTTATGGATCTGGTTGACCACGTTGAGGACCTTGTGGTTCCAGCACCGCTGCTGCCGGGTCTGTGGCCAGACCTGATTGACCGCGGACCAGATTCCCATATTGCCGTCGGCGACGACGAGAGCAGGGGGGCTCAAGCCACGATCACGTAAGCCTCTGAGGACCTCCAGCCAGGACTCGGTAAACTCCCTGTATCCGGGCACCATGGCGAGAACCTCTTTGCGGCCGTCGCTCGTGGCCCCGATGACGATCAGCAGGCACGCCTTATCCTTCTCGAGCCCGGCCTTGACGTAGATGTCGTCGGCCCAGGCGTAGACCAACTCGCGATCATCCAGGCGTCGTTCCTGCCAGGTTTGGTAGTCGGTTTCCCATTGGCCGCGGAGTCGGGCAATCGACGATGAAGACAACGGTGCCCCATCTCCGAGCAGACCCCGCAGGGCCAGCTCGAAGTCGCCTTGAGCCAGACCGTGCAGATAGAGCTCTGGCAGCAGTGCTCCCACCTCTTTTGTGCGACGCGCGAACAAAGGCAGGATCCGGCTCTCGAAGCGCTCCTTCAACCCACGAACACGGGGTCGCTTGATCTTTATCGTGCCACAGCAGGTCGACAATCGGCGCGGTTTCCCATAGCCGTTGCGATAACCGGGGGCCGCATCGACAACTCCTTTACGCTCATACCACCCTCGGCCGAGGAACTGGGTCACTTCCTCCCCGGCAATCGACTGGATGCGAACCTCGATCTCATCTCGAATCCACCCTTCCAGGGCCTCCCAGGTAGGTATGGACAAAGGCGGTGCGTGTGATATATGTTTCTTCAAGGCCGATCCTCCTTCCCACCGGGGCCCAATGCCCGGAAGCGTGAATAGTGACTATCTCACGGGAAGTTGAGGGTCGCCTCCTCTCTTTTTTCACACCTTTCGAATGTAGCTCCAACAGCGGAAAGGATTACGTATGGCCGTTCAGAAAATGGTAGCACTTTTCGATGAGTCTGGAAGGCCGGCTATAAAAGACGACGAGAGGACGGATTGGTTTTTGGGCGTCGGTGTAGGCTACGAGCAATCGGCGGAGAAGGCTATCTTTGCGGAGTGCGAAAGTGCTTCTGGGTTGGCGGAAAAGGAGCCTCTGAAAAACCACTGCATTACAAACTCCCGTGCGGTATGTATTGCAACAATCTTAGCAGACTTGCCCGCATGGATCTCTGTTTCTCGCGTGAACACGGCAAATCCGACATATCGTAACGTGGTTGTTGATTACGAGGTTTTTGGTAACAAAATTAGGCAGTCGCGCCATTTCCCACGACGCCGCAAAGCCCACATTATCCATTCCCATGTACTTGACCACTGTCTATTTCATGAAAGTATTTGAACTTGGATACCCCTTCCTTTGGAAGGGGAGGAAAAGTTTAGCTTGCTGAGGGTAAGCTAAAAGGCTGTTTTGTCCGTACCGTAGTCGAAAAGGTAACTTCTAAAGTGATCAGAGGATATATTCGGTTTCATCTTCAAGAGCAGAAAGGGCCCCTACAGTTGGATCTGTTTGGGGAGGGGAGTGGTTAATGCCCCGCCCTTTGGGCGGGGTGATTTACTTGATCACGCGCCCTTTTGAGACAGGTGAAGGCGACGCAGTCTTCTCGGTATTCATTGACAATTGGTCCATCCCTAAGAAAGACATTGATATTTACCTTAAGGAAAGGACTACATTACTGCGCAAATCCATATCGTCACTCTGTGGCAAGTATGGCCTAAGTCAACCAGTTTCGATAGCACCTATTCAACTGCTTAAGGAGGATACCAGCAGGAAGAGGTTCGTCGATGTCGTTGCCAGTGTCGTCAGCAGGGCATACCTGAAGACGGACAACCGGAGATACTCGTGCGAAGCGGCGAATATTCTTATGGAATGTGGAAAGGCGTTATTTCAAGACGCAACAAACTACTCCATAAATCTTATGCGAAAAACGATGAACCAGACGATCTGACCAACAAGCCCGCCGGACAAGATGAATCCGTTGGATTGAGCGTCGTAGGCGATTCTTCTGTTTCGTTCCGACGGGTATCGGACGGAAACGTCAAAGTCGATCGTTCGTCGTTAATTTCAGCAGGGGCTAGGAAGTGCCAGTTTTTGATCTTTTTTCATATCGCAAACGGCGGGCCGAGGGCGAAAGACCGGATGTATTCGTCTACGACACGCTTCCCCAGCCACTCCGAGTGCAAATCGTCCGAATTATGCAAGATGCTATCGGCCGATTTCATGTCTATAATTCCCCGTTCGATGGCGCGATCGAGAACAATAAAGGCTGGCAAATTATCCACGATACGGTTGCCCGGGAGCATGGTGTATTCCGGTTAGCGGATGAAATAAAACTAGATGCTCGTTGCGCGTATTTTCTTCTCAACTGTGATTCGGTGAAACGAGTGCTTGATCTTGTTGAATTCAGCTTTCGCTACGTCGATAAGATTGCCCGGATATTCAACGAACATGATCGCCAGAGAAAAGGGATAGAGGTGACAGCAAGCGATGCAATTGCTGAGCTCAACGAGCGTTTCCGACGTGCTGGCGTGGGATATCAATTTGAGGAGGGAAAGATCTTTCGTGTCGACTCAGAATTGATTCACTCCGAAGTGGTGCGGCCCGCGCTTCGACATCTCCACCAAAAGGGCTTTGAGGGGCCACGTGATGAATTCATCCGCGCGCACAAGCATTACCGTGCTGGCGAAATGCAAGATGCAATCACGGATGCCAACAACGCGTTCGAAAGCACATTGAAGGCGATTTGCGATCAGAAAGGTTGGCGGTATCCAGAGGGTGCCCGTGCTTCGGATCTTCTCAAGCTAGTGCGCGCGAAGGATCTTTTGCCAGACTATCTGGACCGGTCGTTCGACCAGCTGATTGCTACACTTAAGTCGGGTCTTCCGGAAGTGAGGAACGAGGAGGGTGCTCATGGCCAAGGAGCAACACCGCGGAAGACACCCAATTATGTGGCGGCCTACGCGCTCCATTTGGCGGCCGCCAACATACTGTTTCTCGCTGAAGCGCATAAAGCGATGAAATAAATAAGGCATACCGTGATGTTTCGCTTCATCAGACGGCTGTTCGGGAACGATGTCACCACGGCCGATAGCCGGGGCGGCGACGACACGGAGTTGGTCGTTCATCGATCGTCCCGCGCACACAAGCCCTGCGTCAGCGACACCTATTTCGACACCATGTCCCGGATGCAGGCGGCCGTCTCGAACCGGGATTACGAGGGGGCCGCACGGCTTGTGTGCGAGTCTCAAGTGCTACTGCGAACGCGATCTGAATATCGTGATTTAAGAGAAGAAAGCCTGGATGGTACGAAGCTGGAATTTATCCCCAGGTCCAGTCAACTATCACGATTATTTGCACCCGGTTAACGAGGGTGTATTAGCATTAGGTCCGTCTTATAGGTTGACAGTCCACATCTTTATCGAGTTGCGCGAATTCTACAATTTCTAGAACTTGAACTCGACCGCCGTTTCGAAGGAAGGCAAATGGTTAATAGAGATTTTACTTCCATAGCTGAGTCATACGACTCGTCAAGGAACATTCCGGATCACGTATTGAGCACCGCATTTGATCGACTCGTGGCCAACGACCTCCTACCCGACCGCGGTCGGGTCCTCGATATAGGCTGTGGAACGGGCCAACTGGCTCTTCCGTTGGCGAGGCGAGGGTACGACGTAGTCGGAGTAGATATCTCCGAGGCCATGCTTCGAATCGCTACTGAAAAAGCAGACCCATCGTGGTCCCTTGACTTGCAGGTGGGCAAGGCTGAGTCACTTGAGTTTCCCGACGCCTCTTTTGATGCGATCGTTATTTCCAAATTGCTCCAGCACGTGGGGGAATGGAAAGCTGCAATAACCGAAATGGTGCGAGTTGTACGCCCCGGTTCACATATTATCCACGTCAACGAGACCGGCGCTTTTCGACACTCAGTGCGGCGTCGCATGGAGCACCTGGCCGACGAAGCGAGCTACACCCATAGATACGCCGGCACAATTGACCATAACGAGATAGCGGCAGCGTTCGAGGAGCTTGGTTGTATACGGCAAGAAATCAACTGGCCGGATCTCACCTGGAAATTCCAAATTAGTTTTGGTGCCGCGATCGAAGCATTTGGGTACCGCCAGTTCGCAGAATTCTGGTGTATTCCAAATGACCTATACGACGCGATGATGGAAAAACTGCGCGCCTGGGCGGAATCCCTTGAAGGCGGCTTCGAGACAACGGAAACTATGGCTCCATGTTTGAAGATCGTAGTCTTCACTGTCGCGAGCGAGCGATGATAATATCCACTAGCCCTGATCGCGCTTAGGAATCAGCACGCTCCCAGACCTTGGACCTAGGTGAAGGGTCCTCCATATGTTCGCTACGATTACCAGATCTTCAATCTCATGAGGTTCTGTGAGGCAGTTGCACCTGACAAAGGCAATGTCAAAGTGGAGCTTGTAACAGCAGCGGATTCAGACTTTGAAACAACTGAACTGTCCGCCAAGTTTGAAGAACTCCAAAATAACCTTATACAGGGTCGGGTCCTATTTACGTATAGCTTTGACAGTAATCTACACGACCGTTGGATTGAGTCTAATACTGGATGCGGGGTCTGCTCGGAGATGGGGCGCCGTTGTCTTCATCGTCGATTGCCCGACTCCGCGGCCAATGGGAAACCGACTACCAAACCTGGCAGGAACGACGCCTGGATGATCGCGAGTTGGTCTACGCCTGGGTCGACGACATCTACGTCAAGGCCGGGCTCGAGAAGGATAAGGCGTGCCTGCTGATCGTCATCGGGGCCACGAGCGACGGCCGCAAAGAGGTTCTCGCCATGGTGCCCGGATACAGGGAGTTTACCGAGTCCTGGCTGGAGGTCCTCAGAGGCTTACGTGATCGTGGCTTGAGCCCCCCTGCTCTCGTCGTCGCCGACGGCAATATGGGAATCTGGTCCGCGGTCAATCAGGTCTGGCCACAGACCCGGCAGCAGCGGTGCTGGAACCACAAGGTCCTCAACGTGCTCAACCAGATCCATAAGCGCCAACAGGTCCAGGCTCGGGCGTTGCTCGTTCAGATCCCCTACGCCAACACCCTTACAGATGCCGGGAAGCTCCGCAAGAAGTTCATCGCACGATACCAAAGCCAGTTCCCCAAGGCAGTTAAAGCCCTTGATCGAGACTGGGATCGAATGCTCACCTTCTTCGACTTTCCGGCAAAACACTGGAGACACCTGAGAACCACCAATGTCGTCGAAAGCCCCTTTGCCTCCGTCCGCCTGAGAACCAACGCGGCCAAGCGATACAAAAAGATCGTTGCGGAAAGCGCCCTGATCTGGCGCACACTGATGGTCGCTGAAAAACGCTTCCGACGACTCAACGCACCCCATCTGCTAAAGGATGTCTACGCACAGCACCACCGCAAAAACAAGATCACTATCGACTCGGGGAAGAAGCTGGCCGCCTGACCTTTTTACACACCTCTTGACGAGAGCTCCCTTGGAACAAAATTCTCAGCTTAGCAAGAGACACACATTCATCAATCAGGACAGGACGATCTCGGTGAGGGACGTGAGATTGAAATCACTCAACCCTTTTGGAGACAGAGATCGAATCTAAGAGGAATACCATGGAGCAACCGAAGAACAAGAAAAAGCGTGAGGTTGAGAACTACATGCATACCGGCAAGGAGCGTCTAAACAACCCGCCCGTTGGCTTGGTCACGCCGGAGACGGACAAGGATGCGGGCAAGAAGACCTACGTTTATGATCCACACCTAGATCCGCAACTCGTCTGGGCCGGGAAGGCCGAGTACACCTCGTTCGATGTCCCCACCGTATCCCTGCATGTCCACGAGCGCATTGACCCGTGCGTCATCGTGCAGGTGGTGAGAAAGCGCAACGGAGCGGGGACGCAGATATCCATGTTCGCGGCTCCGGAAGAAAACCCGCCGATCCGCCAAGCCATTGAGTTCTACAAGCACAGGCACAATTGGAAGAACCGCCTGATCGCGGGCGACAGCCTGCTGGTGATGAACAGCCTGCTTGAGAAGGAGGGCCTCGGTGGGCAGGTGCAGATGGTCTATATCGACCCACCCTACGGCATACGCTACGGCTCGAATTTCCAGCCCTTCGTCAATAAGCGCGACGTGACCGACGGCAGGGACGAGGACCTGACCCAGGAGCCGGAGACGATCCGCGCCTTCCGCGATACATGGGAGCTCGGCATCCATTCCTACTTGGCCTATCTGCGGGATCGCTTGCTATTAGCGCGGGAGCTTCTTCACGAAAGTGGAAGCTGTTTCGTGCAGATCGGAGATGAAAACGTCCATCGTGTAGGCTTAGTGATGGACGATATATTCGGCGCGGAGAATCGGTTGGCGACCATCTCGTTCGCCACGACGAGTGGCAGTTCTACGTCTCACTTGCCACAGGTAGCAGATTATTTGCTGTGGTACGCCAAGGACAAAGATCAAGTGAAGTATAGGCAATTGTATGAACCGCTCACGCGGCGCGAGGTGATCGAGTCCTTCAGTTGGCACGTGATGATAGAATTACCCGACGGGCAATGCCGCAAGCCGACGCCCGAAGAAAGTTTCGACCCAGACAAGTATCTACCGAATGGCGCGCGCATCTACCGGCGTACAGGTCTGGATTCGCAAGGTGTTTCCATGACCGGCCGTTCAGAACCCTATGAGTGGAACGGCCGCGTCTTTCGTTGCGGCAATGCTCGGCACTGGGCGATCTCCAGAGAAGGCATGGACCGACTCTCCGAACTGAACCGGTTGGAGGCGCTGGAGGGACAGGCCTCATTGATGTGGAAAAAATACGAGGACGAGGTGCCGGGTCGAAGAATTAACAACATTTGGCCGGCACAGATGTATCCGAGTGACAAGCGCTATGTGGTCCAGACCTCCGCAAAGGCGATTCAGCGCTGTATCCTGATGACCACGGACCCAGGCGATCTGGTATTTGATCCCACTTGCGGGTCAGGCACCACGGCCCATGTCAGCGAGCAGTGGGGCCGAAGGTGGATCACTTGCGACACCTCCCGCGTGGCGACAGCCTTGGCCAAGCAACGCCTCATGACGGCGAATTTCGACTATTACGAACTGGCTCATCCGGATGAAGGGGTTGGGGCCGGTTTTCGTTACCACAGCGTCGCCACCGTATCGGCGAAGACACTCGGCTACCGCGAGCCCCCCGCCGAAATCATGCTTTACGACCGTCCCAGGATCGACCGGGGCAAGGCTCGTGTCACCGGTCCTTTTACGGTCGAAGCGGTGCCCGCGCCTGCGGTTAAGCCTCTGGACGAAATTGAAGAGTCCGCAGCGCCCCCTGCGGACGCCTCCGTGTCGCGTGCGGGGCAAACCTTGCGTCAGGCTGATTGGCGGGACGAACTGTTCAAAACGGGCATCCGCGGCAAGGCCGGGCAGCGTATCTCATTCGCTCGTCTGGAGCCGTTGCCTGGAACCCGGTGGTTGCATGCCGAGGGCGAGACCCGCCCTGACGAATCCATGGCTGAGGCGTCCCGCGAACCCGCGCACGATCCCGAGCGCCTCGTGGCCTCTTTCGGGCCGGACCACGCGCCGATGGAACAGCGGCAAGTGGCTCTCGCCATCGAGGAGGCACAAAGCCTCGTCCCCAAGCCGAAGGTCATCGTCTTTGCGGCTTTCCAGTTCGACCCCGAGGCGTCCAAGGACATCGACGAGACCAATTGGCCCGGCGTCACTTTGTTGAAGGCGCAGATGAACGCCGATTTGCTGACCGACGATCTCAAGAAGGAGCGCGCGAACAACGAGAGCTTCTGGCTGATCGGCCAGCCGGACGTGGAGGCCGAGCGAATCACGGAAGGTGGTGACAAAGGCAAGCTCCGCGTCTCGGTCCGGGGTTTTGACTATTACAACACCAAGACCGGCAACGTGGAATCGGGCGGTAGGGACAGGATAGCCATGTGGATGCTCGACACCGACTATGACGGGCGCAGCCTGTTTCCCCGCCAAGTGTTCTTTCCCATGGTCGGCGACAAGGATGGCTGGGCCAAGCTCGCACACAATCTCAAAGCTGAGATCGACACGGACCTGATCGAAGCCTATCGCGGCGTCGTCTCCCTGCCATTTGAGCTTGGCAAGCACGGACGAGCGGCGGTCAAGATCGTGGACGATCGCGGCATCGAGAGCCTGAAAGTGGTCGAGGTGGATGGCGCATGCGACAGGAGTTGAGCCGGATGCTTGGCCGGGAGGTGGATCTGATCGAACCCAGCGCCATCGAACGGAACCGCAACTACATTCGCCGCGTCGCCTGCACCAGAACGCTATTCTCAAAGCCATCGAGATCATCGGCGAGGCCACGGCCCGTATCGGCTGGGACAGACAGATGCGCCCCGGTATTTCATGGCCGAAATCATCGGAATGCGGAATCGTCTCGTACATGCCCATTTCGAGGTGGACCTGAAGCGTGTATGGAAGACCGCACAACAGAATATCCCCCGTCTCATCTCCCTCATCGAACGCTGGTACCGCCGGAGGCTGTATGATGGACCGGACAACTATTGACCGCCTGTCTTCGACCTTATTCCTCTGTCAACCGGATTCGGCCGGGGGATCACGAAGCGACTGGTTGGGGCACGAACTCAGAGTTCGATAGCCATCGGTTTTTCTTCTGCCAACTGGGGGCCGCCGAGACGCTGATCTGGCTCGTCGAGGCGCCAGCGGCCGATAAAGTTGGCGTGGAGTTTCCGTCCGATGGCGGAGCGTTCCAGCGTTTATGCACGAAGATGGCGACCGGCTCGGTGAAGACCGTCGTCATGGCCATGTTCATCGCATGGCGCACCTGGAAGGGCTGCTGGCAGGGTTGAAGTTGTTCCGGTAGAGTTCTCGATTCATTGCCTTGCCTCCAATGGCCCTGCCATGTCGGCCTGACCGGGCTTCGACGCGGGCCGAGACCGACGCCTTGCTGGCCCAGTCCGCCTCAGAAAGATTGACAGATCCGGACGACATGCCCGATCCGCCCCACGGCGTCGGCTATGAGCCGGCTTGGCGCACTAGGCACTTTCCGGAAAACCCGACGCACCGGTGAGATCCTCTGTTTGCACACTGGCGAACCGAGTCAGCGGCTGGGCGATAATGCCAGACACCGTCATCAGGAACACTGGGTAGTGTCTCAGTTTAAAAAGCTTAAAATATGTATATGGCGATCGTTGATCGCATCGCTCTAAGGAAGGAGTAAACATTTCGAAGGGCCGAATGGAGAGCGCCGGCAAGCCAGTGTAATAGGCTACGCCGTGACGGTGGCTCGTGTCGCCATCGGCGAAATCGAGGAAACAAGCTACAAGTAGACCGCTAAGGTCAAGAGTGGCAGGACCGGGGTGATGGCAGGACACGGCCTGGAAAATGATGATGCAGATTCGCAAGGCAATGAAGGAGGCCGATCAACACGAACTTCTGACGGGCGTGATTGAGATAGACGAGCATCTTGTGGGCCTTATTGACTGTCTTAAGGCGATTCAGACGGACGCCCTTCAGCCCCCTGCTGATCACCAAAGCGAACACGTAAGATAACGTGAGAAAGCGATGAACAACAAAACACGACTCCTCGGCCCGCTCTTGACCGATCCTGACAAGCTCAAGAGACAAGCCGCCAAGTGTCGGGATGTCTTTGGCCAAGTTTCCGTAGCAAAATCGGATGTAGAAGCCTATCTCAAAGATGGCTGGGAAGTCGACAAGGAGCTTAAGCACAAGACGCATCTCAAACGAAGACGTGCGGCTGACGAGTTGCTGGAGAATCGCGTCTGGCTGCTTCTGTTTCTCTTGGGCTACCATGAACTCAATGATGGACGCAAGTTTTCTATCCTTGTCGAGCGTAAAGGTGCAGATCCAATCCGAAAGCAAATCGACGTCTTCGCAAAGGACGAGGAAACGGTGATTGTGGCTGAATGCAAAGCATCAGAAAAGTTGAAATGTAGGAGCTTGCAGAAGGATATTAAGGAACTCGCAAACCTGAAGGGCCCTCTTGCGAATGCCATAAAGAAACACTACGGTTCTAGTTTCAAGCCGAAAATCATATGGCTCTTTGTGACTCAGAACATAATCTGGTCCAAGCTGGACAAAGAACGTGCTGCAGGGGAAAAAATCCGCACGATCACAGAGAAAGAGCTTCCCTACTACAGCCAAATCGCTAATCATCTGCGCATGGCTGCCCGGTTCCAGTTCTTGGCAGAGTTTCTGAAGGATCAGAAGATCCCAGAACTCGCGAATCGGAAAGTCCCAGCGATCCGCGGCAAGCTCGGCGGTCATACCTTCCATTGTTTTGTCACAACGCCAAAGGAGTTATTAAAAATTTCTTTTATTAACCATCGGTCCCTGAATGACCCAGACGGCGCACCTACTTATCAGCGACTCGTCACCCGTTTCCGAATGAAACAGATCAAACTGTTCTTGCTCGACGGGGGATTCTTTCCAACGAACATCCTCATTAACTTCACGAGACAGGTCCGCTTCGAGACTGTTTCCAAAGATGACAAGGCAGACGTTGCGTACGGGTACCTCTACATGCCCGATCGATACAGATCTGCGTGGGTCATCGACGGACAGCACCGCCTCTATGGATTCGCCCTACTCAATGAGAAGCATCTCAGCCAAAACATCGTCGTCATTGCTTTTCATAGACTGAGCAAGGAACATGAAGCGAATCTCTTTGTGACAATCAACCATGAACAGAAATCTGTTCCAAAGAGTTTGTTGGACGACTTGGAAGGTGAACTGAAATGGGACTCCGATGTCCCCTCAGAACGCGTGGGAGCGATCAGCGCCCGTTTGATTGGCGGCCTCAATGCAGATATAAACGGGCCCCTCTATGAACGCGTAACACAGCAAGGCATAATAGCAACCGAGAAAACCTGCCTCACGGTCCCCGCGCTCAAAGATGGATTGCGGCGGTCTGGGCTCGTCGGCAAGTCCATACTGAAACGTAAGGAATACGAGCCCGGGGCGTTGTGTGGAACAACAGATTCAGAAACTCTTGACCGGGCTAGAGCAGCGTTGAATCAGTATTTCTCCCTCATACGATCCAGTTCTCCGACGCAATGGGAAATGGGGACAAGCGGGTTCTTTTGCTCCAACGTCGCGCTCCAAGCATATCTGCAGCTCTTGGCTGCCCTCGTGGCTTACATGGAGACGAACAAAGGCCTGAACGCACAAGAGTTGACACCGGAAGAGATCCTCTCGAATGTAGAGGAGTACTTGGACCCAATCCTCAAATGGCTATCTGATGCAACGCCCGTTGACATAGAAAAAACATTTAAGGTCCAGTTTGGGTCTGGTGGTCCTCGAGAGTACTTCTTTAGATTGTGCCGAATCATCAAGGCGGAGTTTTCTGATTTCGAGCCAGAAGGCATGGGCGCGTGGGAACAAGAACAGTCGACAGAGCGCATCGAAATGGCAGATCGAAAGTTGAAGGAACTCAACATCCTTGTACAAAAGTCTATATTTGGCCAGTTCAAGGCGAAATATGGCACCGAAAAAAACGCATATTGGGAGAAAGGGGTTACCGACAGGAAGATTAAAATGCGTGCATATGAGAAGTCCCAAGATGACGACATGGAAAAACGACTTCCTCTTGAGAATTACCTCAACTTCATTGAGTATAAGAATATCGTGGACAATAAGACTCATTGGCGCCTTTTCAAGCCCGTCTTCGACATTCCGGAACCTGGAGAAAAGGGATACTCCAAGAACGTGCGCTGGATGGAGAGGGTCAACAAACTACGGAGGATTCAAGCGCATCCTACTGAAAGCCGACGTTATAGGCTTGATGACTTTGAGTATATCGACTATATATACGAGCAATTCACCACCAAGCGGCAGGAGGCCGTTTCCACCGGGGAATTGGAGTGAACACATTCTCAGAGACATCTGTTAAGCCGTTTCTAAAGTGGGCTGGCGGTAAAAGATGGTTTGTTGCCAATCACTCCCGTATCCTTACCGCGTCATATCGGCGGTACTTTGAGCCCTTCGTTGGGAGCGGAGCCGTCTTTTTCCACCTCCGACCGCTGAGAGCTGTATTGGCAGATAGCAATGCAGCGTTGATCAACACCTATCAGGCTATCCGTAGCGACTGGCGAAGTGTCTGGAAGAAACTGCGCAACCATCAGAGACAACATTGTGTTGCCTATTATTACCACGTACGTAGTTCTCAACCGATATCGCCAGCGGGTATGGCTGCGCGTTTTATCTACTTGAATAGGACCTGTTTCAACGGGCTATACCGAGTCAATCGGAATGGTGAATTCAACGTTCCAAAGGGTACTAAGAAAACCGTCGTCTTTCCGGATGACAACTTCCGTGCTGTGGCTATGGCGTTGCGCAACTGCGAACTTCGTGTGGCAGATTTTGAGGAAGTACTCGACAGGGCACAGAACGGAGACTTCGTTTACATAGATCCACCGTACACGGTGCGCCATAACAACAATAATTTCTTGAGGTACAACGAGAGTATCTTTCGTTGGGAGGATCAGGTCCGGCTGGCTAAAGCCATGTATAGAGCCAATCGACGTGGCGCACTGATAGTCATGAGTAATGCCAACGCCAGTTGCATTCGAGAACTCTATCGCGAGTTTGGTGTCATGTTGGAAGTATCACGGTGCAGTGTACTGGCAGCGGATTCGACGAAGCGCAGGAATACTACAGAGTTGATCGTGACAAACATGAAGGAAGTGGGAATTGAGAGATAGGATTTCGGGGAAAGAAGGAAAAAGCAAACCAACCAGTCCAACTGACCGTCAAGTGCCAGGCGGTCCCCCGTGGGAGGGTGTAAATTTCTTTGTGTAAATGGCCATAATCTCCCAGAATTCCTAATAGTATGGAACCCATCAACAAAGGAGGAGATATGGCAAAACCAGAAGAAGAGCGTGACCAGCTGCTCAATGAGTTGGTAGACGAGTTTGTCGAAGACTGCAAGAGTGCTGAAGATCTACTGTGGTGAAAACGGGATCGTCAAGCAGTTGATGAAACGGGTGTTGGAGCAGAAATTATGGAATCCAGCCCCCCCTTGGCCCGGAATCGGCCGCTGAGGCACGGAATCCGGCCCGTGTGCGACTTTAATTCGGAATCCGGGCAACGGATGCGACCTCCACAAAAAAAGCGACCGTGGCAGCCTGGTTCGACGTTTGGGAACGTCCCCCGGTATGTATTCACTGGAGCCGGACCAGTTCTCCCGAATTTGAGCAGTTCCGCGTCGGGGTTGAACGAAGCTCGCCCCGCGCCCGCGACATCCTCGCGGGCAAGAACCCCGCCGAGGACATCCGCATGGAGAAGCAGACGCCGACCTTCCGCGAGTTCACTGACGAGTATCTGCGCCGTGCGGTCCGCACTGGAAGCCTTCGGGACGCAAGACCGTGCGTATATACCTCAAGGCCCGCATCCTGCCCGCCTTCGGCAAGATGCCCATCGACCGAATCGGTCCCGAAGACGTGGCCGCGTGGTTCGACACGGCGAGCAGGCGGCAACCGTCATCGCCCGCGCCATGAGGTTCCGGGTCAAGATCGCCATTCCCTATACACTGTTACTCGCCAATTTCGAATTTTTCCTCTTCGCTGTGAACATACTTTCCCAACCAGTTCCAAAAATCTTGTTTGAATATCGACAGAAGTTTGTCAGGTGTTTCTTCGCCATCTAAGGAATATTTGGGAAATTTTAAATTTGAGATTTCGGGAAGAAGGTTGTCTAGTTCTTTATGATCTCCTTGCCAGGAGGATTATCGAAGGCAGGCCATACAAAACTATCGAAGAGCTTCTAAATGTGAGAGACATCAGACCGGCAAAACTGAATGCCATCCGGCCGCACATAACCACAAACTAGCACTTACCCTCTAAAGAGGGTGCGATCCATGGGGAGCTAATATCGAGTTGGTGGGCCGGGTGAGTTTCTTTCAGAGCGCGTCAGCGATCGTCTTCTGTGGGGGCTTGTCTCAGGGGCTTGGGAGAATGGACAGACTGATTGGGGGAAAGCATGAGCGTTGAGCCAATCAGCATATTGACCGCGATCGTGGCGGTGGGAGTGGTCTTGGCCGAGGCGGCGATGTTCGCCTGTCTGAGCTTCGCCCGCCTGCAAGGCGTCGAGGCTGATCGCGGGCGGCCCTAACTGCGGTGGGAAGGGCGGTACGAATGTCCGTGTTTCGGGCAAATTGTCCATATTGCGGCACCAAAGAGGTTGCGTTCACGATTCTCTGTGAAGAGTGCTTGGATAACAAGGGCCACTGGGATACATTTGCTAAATGCGGCTACTGCGACCGTGGGATTGTCGCGACATTTGACGTGTTCGGCGGGCGGGCTCCAAGTGTAAGCCTCAAACTCCATCTTCTGGGAATTGCTCCGCCGCTTCCCGACACCGGTGCGCCGGACTATACTCCTGAAAATGTCGCGCGCTTCTCCGAGCAAGCTATTGATAACCTGCCTAAAAACTGGGACGCCGCCGGCAGTATGTTCCGCAAGGTGCTGGATACTGGCTTGAAAAGCAAGTTTCCCGAGATGAAAGGCACATTGTACAATCGCATAGAGGAGGCTGCCAAGAAACAGGATTTGACGCCCGCTTTGGCCGAATGGGCGCATCAGATTACGGCTTGGAGGCAATGACGCCGCACATGAGGAAGAGCCAATTTCTAAAAATGATGCGGAGAAATTATCCAAATTTACCAGGCTTGTTTTCCTCTACTTGTTCACACTGCCTGGCATGCTGGAGGAAGCTCAAAAGCGAACCGGAGAATAGACCGGTGATTTTGGAGGAAGCAAGTTTCGGCGAGGGAATCAACATACGCTGGCGGGCGTCGCAGATAAGGGGCTGTTCATCACCACAGGAGGGTTCACCAAGGATGCGGAGCGCGAGGCCGCGTGACTCCAAGAGAATAGACATCAGAGCTAGCATCAACGGGTTCGCCAGCTTGTTGTTCGGGCGACATATAGCCTGGTGTTCCGATAACCCATCCGGACTTTGTGAGTTTCTTGGCGTCTTCTGCGGAAAGAGCAATTCCAAAATCAACGAGATAGGTGGATTCCCGGTCAGGCCGGATAATGATGTTTTCGGGCTTAATGTCTCGATGCACAATAGATAAACCGTGGGCGTGCTCCAAGGCCAATGCAACCTGATTAAACCAGACCCGGGCTTCACTAATCGAGCAAGGCCCCTCATTGAGTATTCCTCTGAGATCTGAACCTTCTATGAACTGAAAAATAATAAGAAATGGTGATTATGCACTTGACTAAGGTTGGCAGGTTTGGTAAATTGATGGGATGGAATGGAAAAGTGTTTTTCGGAACCCGCTTTGCGCCTTGTCGGTGCTGGCTATGTTCGCAGGTTTACTGGTCGATTTTCAGGGGGCGGCGTCTAAAATGGCACGAGCTATTCCCCTAATAGAAGCCTTACTGCCATTGATAGCCCTTGGGGGGGTTACGTTCTTTGGGTTGTGGTCAATATGGGCGGTTCCATCATTCTTCTGGGCGCGTCGCCCTGCTGCCAAGTTTGGAACAAATTACTATTTCATAGTGAAATGCCGCAATGCCGTTGAAGGTCGCATTATCGGCATATTGGACAACAATTCTCACTTGTATGCCGGAATGACGGAACTTTCCAATACGTTGAGTCGATTCCGAATCCAATGTCCCAATATAAATCCTGACGATAAATATTACGCAGTAGTATGGTTCAACTTTCTTGCACAATTAGCGCCATTGGCACGGCACGATGATTTGTACAATGCACGCAAACTTGGATTACGGGGAAATGAATCACATGACCGAACCCAACTTTAAGAACCGCACGATATGGACGGGCGACAACCTGGACATCATGCGTGGCATGAACTCCGAAAGCGTTGATCTGATCTACCTTGATCCGCCCTTCAACTCCAATCGCACCTACTCCGCGCCCGTAGGAAGCAAGGCGGCGGGGGCTGCCTTCAAGGATTCATGGTCGTTATCCGATTTGGATGTTGCCTGGATGGGGATCATTGCCGACAAACATCCGGGCATGTATAAGGTTCTGGAAGCGTCTGGCGTCGCTCACGGAAAAGGGATGCAATCCTATCTTTGCATGATGGGTGTCCGAATCCTTGAAATGCATCGTCTCTTGAAGCCTGCGGGGAGCATCTATCTTCATTGCGATCCCACGGCCAGTCACTACCTCAAGCTGCTTATGGACGCGGTATTCGGGCAGGAAAATTTTCGGAGTGAGATCACGTGGCGCCGTACCAATGCGAAAGGATTGGCGTTCAAGAGCTACCCGAACAACGCTGACTTTCTGTTGTACTACAGCAAAGCCGAATCTTTTACGTGGAATCGTCCATTTCGCTCCCATGATCCGACCTATTTAAAAAAATTTTACCGACATGTTGATCCAAAAACCGGACGGCGCTATCTACTCGACAATCTGGCGAACCCGAACTCGGATCGCCCTAATTTGACATACGAGTTTCTCGGAGTAACCAGAGTTTGGCGTTGGACACGAAAACGAATGCAGAAAGCCTACGAACAGGGTCTCGTTGTGCAGCAACGTCCGGGTGCAGTTCCAAGACTCAAAAGGTATTTGGATGAGATGAAAGGCGCCCCGGTTGATACGATTTGGGACGATGTAAAGCCAGTACAGGCTCAATCCGGGGAGCGCATCGGCTATCCCACCCAGAAGCCCCTTGTCCTCCTGAACAGGATCATCCAGGCAAGCAGCGACATCAACGATATGGTCATGGACCCATTCTGCGGATGCGCAACGACCTGCGTGTCGGCGGACAAGCTGAACCGCCAATGGGTCGGAATAGACATCTCGCATAAAGCTTCCGAGCTTGTCAACATGAGACTTCAATCGGAATTGGGAGACCTTTATCATTCCCGCCTGGTTGCGGTCCGAACCGACGTTGTATCTATTCTGAGATAACAAGAGAAAAGCAGATAAAGGTCCAAGCAAGATTCAGGCAGCCTTGTGGATGGTCTGGGATGTTCTTTGCCGATTGATTTCTATGCGGCGCTGCCGAGCCTCCTCCTTTCGACCTTGTCGGTGGTGAAGAATCTTTTGATGCTGGCCTTTATGCCTCTGAAGAGGCGTGACATACTGTATTGCCCCGTGATAGCGTTCGGCGTTGTAGCTGTGAATGAAGGAATCAATCAGGCCTTCCAGTTGATGGAATGTGAAGATGTCCTGGAAGCGCAGCCAGTCGTATTTGAATGTCCGGAAAAAGGCTTCGATCCAGGCGTTGTCCGTGGGTGTTTGATATCGGGCAAACAGCTGCGAGATGCCCAGGTCCTTGAAGAATTGGGCCATCGATTTGGCCTTCATCTGAGATCCGTGATCTGAGAGGGCTGTCAAGCTTATGGGCCCAGTGTCCAGGTCCAGCAGTCCTTCGTTGGCAAGGGCTTGATCCCAGGCCTGTTTGACCTGCTCCACGGTCGCGTTGAAGGAGAGCTTCCATCCTACGATCTTCCTGGAATACACGTCGAGAATGGCGGTAAAATACAGGAACAAACCGAAAAATGGGATGTAGGTCAGGTCCCAGCTCCAGACCTGATTAGGACCTTCAGGTTTGACCTGGGGCTTGCTCTGCTTGACCGGCGTCCTCACCTGTTTCCTGCGTGCCAGACGTTCTTTCCTGGCCTGTCGGTAGAAGCTGGAGGCCGAGGCCTGCACTACCCCCTTCTCTGAGGCTACCACCGCCAGCTGATGGGGAGGCAGATCGGCATAGGTCTCATCCCTTAAGAGGGCCGGGATTTGCTCTTTCTCCTCCCTCAGCAATCCGTGTGGGGCCTCATCAGGGGCGGGCCCGGGCTTCCCATCCAAAAGCGGGTCCGACACCCCATCCAGCTTCTCTTCTCGATCTCGCCGGCTCCAGGCACAATACCGCTGGAGGGGAAGCTGTAGGATCTCGCAAGAACGGGTGAGTTTCACCCCTTTCTCCTTGGCCCGATGGACCATTAAGAGGATCTCGCGTTTGACCTCAGCTTGCACCCGGTGGCCCTTGATCGGGCCTGTCAGATCCCATTCACACTTTTTTTTAGCAGGGAAAGTTCCACAGATTGCTCAATGATCGTTTGCTCCAGGCGTGCCCGCTCTTTGCGCAGCTGCTCCACCTCCTCAGCCGATACCATCGGCTTGCGGCTCCGGCGACCCTTGAACTCCTTGAGGGCCCCGGACTTGACCGACTCACGAATACGCTTTAGATCCGAGGAATGAATGCCCCATTTCCGCAGCACCTGTGCAATGGGAACATCTCCCCGGCTGGCTTCAAGGAAAATCTCATACTTCTGTTCCGGGGACAAGCTCCTGCGCTTCTTGACCGGGTCACTGTTTGAGGACAGTTGCTCCATCTTTACTCCTCCTGTGAGGTCAGGGATATCCCAAAATATGTATCCCTTCTCAACCCTACAGGCAACCAGGATCTTGCTTCGACCTTGCCCCCGTTTTTTCGGGCGATCTCAGACAAAAGATAACGTTCCAAAGCGCACTGACTTGGGCGAACTTCCCGATTACCGAACGTACAAGCATATCCTGTTCGGCAAGCAGGAAGGAGTATGCGGTGGTTGTCGTTCAACGTTCCAGTTCAGGAACTTCACGGTGGATCATATCGTACCCAAAATCAAAGGAGGAACCAACCACCAAGACAACCTGCAACTGCTCTGCGGAGCCTGTAACAGCTTGAAAGGTGATAGGCCGCAAGCCTATCTGGTGGCGAGATTGAAAGGCTTGGCCACACCTTAGGCCGCCGTCAGGTTCCGGTACGTGATGTTGTCCGTGTTCATGATCCGGCGAAGCGTATCGTGGAACAGGCGAGGATTGTTACGATTGTTGAACCTCCATTCAAGCTCTTCAAGATAACGGTCCATATGCTTAGTGCTCATCTTGTGAAACGTCCCTACGATGGAACGCTTGAACAGGGACCAGACGCCCTCGACGCTGTTGGTGTGCACGTCGCCGACAACCCATTGCTCTTCGGAATGCCTGACGGTTTCATGACGGGTGTCATGGTCCTCGACTCCGAGATAGGATTTCAACTCGTCCGTGTAAATGGCTTCCGCTTCGTCCTTGACGGTTCGCCGGATAAAGTCATGAAGCGTCTGGCGTCTGACGTTGGAGATGCGCTCGATTCGGATGTTTCCGCCCCTCTGGACGGCCCCTGCGATCCAGGTTTTGTTTCCCTTGTAGGCGCGCCCCTTGTTCTTTGTCCTGCCTCCTACAAGCGTTTCGTCCACTTCCACGACGCCGAGCAGCGTCGGCCCCTCAAACGGATCGTTGCCCATAGCCTTCCGGATTCTGTGGCAGAGATACCAGGCCGACCGGTAGGCGACGCCGAGCGTTCGTTGAAGTTGAAGCGCGGAGATGCCTTTTTTGGATTCGCACATCAGGTAGATCGCCAGGAACCATTTGCGAAGCGGCAGATGAGAATCATGCATGATGGTCCCGGACATAACGCTGAACTGGTACTCGCATGACCGGCATTCCCACAGGTTGTAATCGTGAAGCTCGTTTACCCCCGTGTCTCCGCAGCGCGTGCAACATACGCCGTTCGGCCAGCGGATGCGCTCAAGGGCTTCCCTGCACTTCCCGTCATTGCCGAACCGGTCAATCAAGGAGATAATATTGACGTCCATGGATCACACTCCTAAGAAGAAGAAGAAATTGCCTAAGGATTTCGCCGAGCGGACCGACCACGAGCTCATGGAGCTGCTTTTCGGAAAACAGGTCATGAAAGCCGTTGACAAGATCGTCGATGACCGGTCACAAGGCTTTGACAGTAAGTAAGTAACGTCGTCCATAGACTTAATATAACAATATTCTTATCCTTAGTCAAGTGCATAATAACCTAAGAAATACTTTTCCAGCACTGAAAGAGACATCGTAGATCGAAGGAATGTTCGGATGGGAGAGGCTCGCTAGGATACGGGCCTCTCTACGAAATCTCTCTTGCTCAGTTTCAGAGAACTCGGTTGCCAGTGGAGTCAAAACCTTGACCGCAACATCACGCTCTAGAGCGGTGTCAGCCAAGGGCGAACTTCGACAACGCCGTTAGCGCCCTTCCGTCGAGAAGCCGTTCGCCGATCGTTGCCGATCCGGTCAGACCTTCGCGTAGCGTCTCGATGATTTCTTCCAGTAATGGCCGGTGGTCCTTGCCATCGGAGAAATCCTGGAGTGCCAACGCGGAAATGGCCCTCGTCCAACGGGCGACCGCTGATCGCATTTTAACTGCTCCGCACCGAGGCGAACGTCACGACGATATTCTGCCGGGCCTGCGGCATCTGACGATCAATCGTGCGATCTACTGGTTTGACGTTAGTGAAGCCACGTCGAGCCACCGCCTCCGGCGCGGCTCGACCTTGGCCCTTCGCGGGCGGGGCATCAAACCCCGCCCTTGACCAAAGGGGAACACATCCCCTTTGGAAACCCCAGGCTTAGGGAGCTTCGCGCCCCCTAAGAACCCCCGCGAGCAGTGTCGATTCCTCCCCGCGCAAAGCGCGGGGTATCCTCGACAGAAAAACCATGCATGAAGAAAAGAAAAGCATACGTATCCTGGCCGTGTTTTTCGGTCGACAGGATCACGTCCGACACATGCTGACTCGGCTCATCGGTAGCTGAGGAAGTCCATTCATGACAAGTGGATCGACAAACCTATATCGAGGTTTCCGTCTTTTTCTGTTTCGTTCCGACGGGTATCGGACGGAAACGTCAAAGTCGATCGTTCGTCGTTAATTTCAGCAGGGGCTAGGAAGTGCCAGTTTTTGATCTTTTTTCATATCGCAAACGGCGGGCCGAAGGCGAAAGACCGGATGTATTCGTCTACGACACGCTTCCCGAGCCACTCCGAGTGCAAATCGTCCAAATCATGCAAGATGCTATCGGCCGATTTCATGTCTATAATTCCCTGTTCGATAATTCCCCGTTCGATGGCGCGATCGAGAACAATGTAGGCTGGCAATTTATCCACGATACGGTTGCCCGGGAGCATGGTGTATTCCGGTTAGCGGATGAAATAAAACTAGATGCTCGTTGCGCGTATTTTCTTCTCAACTGTGATTCGGTGAAACGAGTGCTTGATCTTGTTGAATTCAGCTTTCGCTACGTCGATAAGATTGCCCGGATATTCAACGAACATGATCGCCAGAGAAAAGGGATAGAGGTGACAGCAAGCGATGCAATTGCTGAGCTCAACGAGCGTTTCCGACGTGCTGGCGTGGGATATCAATTTGAGGAGGGAAATATCTTTCGTGTCGACTCAGAATTGATTCACTCCGAAGTGGTGCGGCCCGCGCTTCGACATCTCCACCAAAAGGGCTTTGAGGGGCCACGTGATGAATTCATCCGCGCGCACAAGCATTACCGTGCTGGCGAAATGCAAGATGCAATCACGGATGCCAACAACGCGTTCGAAAGCACATTGAAGGCGATTTGCGATCAGAAAGGTTGGCGGTATCCAGAGGGTGCCCGTGCTTCGGATCTTCTCAAGCTAGTGCGCGCGAAGGATCTTTTGCCAGACTATCTGGACCGGTCGTTCGACCAGCTGATTGCTACACTTAAGTCGGGTCTTCCGGAAGTGAGGAACGAGGAGGGTGCTCATGGCCAAGGAGCAACACCGCGGAAGACACCCAATTATGTGGCGGCCTACGCGCTCCATTTGGCGGCCGCCAACATACTGTTTCTCGCTGAAGCGCATAAAGCGATGAAATAAATAAGGCATACCGTGATGTTTCGCTTCATCAGACGGCTGTTCGGGAACGATGTCACCACGGCCGATAGCCGGGGCGGCGGACGACACGGGGTTGGTCGTTCATCGATCGTCCCGCGCGATGAAATCTGGTTGTACATGGCTTCTGTCTAGCTTGAATCCTTCCTCTACGAGTGCTGCAAACAAGTATAGCTCCCATAGGCGGCTGTTGAAGCCTGTGGTTTGAATATCCTTGACGAAGTTGCCATCTGGTTCGTCAAAGACGTTCGCCATTTCAGTAATTATCTCTCGCGCTGCTGAACAATCCGGGTCGTCAGCAAGAATCAGAAAGTTGGAATGGAGCCGATCATTAGACAGTGGCGTAAAGAAATCGAGGTGCTTTTCGGTCTCGTCTCCTTGTTCGAACGCTGTATCTTCTTTGGCATGCACCTCGTTCGATAATGCGGTACTGGGAGCCGAACGCGGCTCTCGTGTCAGACTTTATCGGAATGGTAACAAGTGTGTGTTCCCGAGTGCCTCCGGTCCTTGTGCGCGAAACGAGCGGCACGGTGCAGGACCGGGCCGGCGTCGTCGCCGCCCTGCAAGGAGGCGGGCTTCGACGTGCCGCGCCAGGGCAAGAACTACGTGACCGCCCACGACCCGGACAGTGGGAAGCGGTGGCGGCTGAAAGGAGCGCTGTACGAGCATGACTTCCAACGCGAACGATTTGAGCGCCCGATGGCGCGCCTGGGGGATCCCAGTGCGATGCGGTGCGGGCATGGTGGCCCTGCAAACCCTCCTCGCGCTCTACCGCCTTGGAGACAGCACGGCCCTGCTGCAGTTGGTGAATCCGCTGATGTGGATCGGGCTGGGTCTGTTCTTCGTCACGGGCTGGGTCATTGGCTGGGTGGTGGAACGCCTTCTCCGCGGCACGACCGGTCGGTTCCGCACGCTGCTGCTGGGCGCGACGTTCCTGGCCACCCCCGTGGCGGTCGCCGGGAGCCTCGTGGGGGGGCTATTCGGCCCTCCGGGGGTCCTGCTCTATGGCCTGATCCCGTATCTCCTCCTGGTGGGGATTCCCAGACTGATTGGGGTCGTGTGGACCCGG
The DNA here is from genome assembly GCA_965217865.1 of Candidatus Latescibacterota bacterium. Taxonomy (GTDB): domain Bacteria; phylum Latescibacterota; class UBA2968; order SICM01; family SICM01; genus CBDCJO01. The sequence goes on from CBDCJO010000002.1 coordinate 319,688, forward strand.
CATGGCTCCTGAGCTTCCGGAAGCAGAGTACGAACAACTCGAGGCGGTGTAGGACCTCCCACCAGTTGGACCGCCCTCCTGATTCTGAACGAACCTGGGCTGGCCAAGCGACGCTGGACGAGGACCTTGCGCGGTTCCCATACGTCAATGGCCGGTTGTTCGAGGAGCCGCTACGCATCCCGGCCTTCAACGCAGAGATGCGGACAGCGTTGCTGGACGCTTGCCGTTTCGACTGGTCGAACATCTCACCCGCCATCATCTTGCGGCGCTGAAATTTGCATCAGCTTCCCCACCAAGCCCCCAGAGCATCGAGGATTCGCACGGCAGCTCGGATATGGTTGAACTCAAGCGGATCGTGATCAAAAACGGGAGTTGATCTATACGAAGCATCCCTTGAGGAATGGACCAAACACGTTTGGTTCATTATCACTTTGTCAAGTATATAATTACCATTCAATTTCCCAGCCCGTTGGCTGCATCAAGCATACCTCCCGGGGTCGGGCCGAGGGGATCGTCGGCCCTCTGCGATTCAGAAACGAACCGCCAATCCTGCCGACACCAGCCGTCCAATTTCCGGCGCCCCCACAAAAGACCGGTATTTTCGGTTCAGAAGGTTGCTGGCATCCAAACTCAACGTCACACGCGCCTGCCCCATAGGAATTTCGTAGGCGGCGTTCCCATCCACCACGGCATAAGAATCCACAGGTCCGACAAACACGCCCGAACTCATCGGGAATTTCCCTCGATAACGCACTTCCCCACCCAGGCTCAAACGGGTATTGGGCACTTTGTATTCGATGCCAAGGTTGAATTTCCGGGTGGGCGCATTCAACGCAACATCTCCGAGGTTGTCCAGATTTGGAAACAGATCTTCGCTAACATACGAAAAGTTTCCCGTAACCGTCCAGGCATCGTCGGGATAATAGGCAAAGGCCAGATCCGCGCCGTAGATCGTCACCTTGCCAAAATTTCGATAGGTCAGCATCACGGCCACTGGATCGGTTGCCTGTTCGGCCGTGATGGTCCCATACGGGATTCTCGCCGTATTGGTCGTAAACGTTGTGGTCAGTTCGTCTACCACTGACCCATTTCCATTTCCACCCAGTGTGGGCGCATCCAGCGCTGCCAGAGCCTCTGCCAGTTGAGCATTTGCCGGGTCCTGCAGCGCTTGACCAAACGCTGTTGACAATCCTGCGCGCAGTGACGCCGGTTCCAAAAACACATTGGGGGTTTCAATCCGCAACGGCCCTACGAAGTCCCGGATTCGGGTCCGGTAGAAATCGGCAGCCAGAATCAGCTTGTTCTGCACAACCCCCTTGTAGCCTACCTCAAACGTCTCGGTGATCGTCGGATCAATTCTTTTGAGATCCTCGACGGCATTGGTCAGACTCGCCACCGGATCAAATTCCGTAGTTTGCAGATTCAATTTTGCCACCGCATTTTGGAGCCCCGTCAACACCGTCGGCACAATGCCTGGAAAAGCAGCCGCCAGCCCTGCGGCTTGCTGTGCAGCTTGAGCCCGTGCCTGATCGGGCGCCAAACCGGCGGCAACCATCTGCCGTGTCATCGCGCCGGTGGCCACCTGGGTCAGCTGCGGCACCAATTGAGCCAGTACCGCCGCACGGCCAACGCTCCACATCACATTTGTGAACTGAGGATCGTGCAACGGAAAATAGTGCTCTTTGGACAACCCTGCAACCGGCGCAAACGATGACCGGAACATCGGTAACCCGTTTCCATCCCGCCGAAACGTGAACCCTTCCGTAGACCCCTGGGTCCGCACATCAACCGCCGGATTGAACCCCAGCGACGGACTGAAGTTCCGTCCCAGTGAAAACGCATCCGGGCTGGCCACCAGATCCAGAAACAGATTCGGGCTCGAAGGGGTACCAAAGGCCCGGTTGTACGTAAACCGCAGTGTGTGCGCCGGACCGGGCTTGAAAACCAGAGCCGCCCGGGGCGAAAAGACCGGATCTTCAACGTGATTGTGCCCGTCCACCCGTCCGGCTAAAACCACGTCCACCCGATCATTCAGGCTCGTCTCACTCTGAAGGTAAACGCCGTATTCGTTAACATCGTCGTCCGTTTCATTTTGCCCGTGGGTTGTCGCTATCCGATCATCGCGGTGCTGTTTGTTGTCATGTCGTCCAAGCCTCAGATACTGGCCTTGAGCCGCTTGACGACCGCCTTAACTATTTTGTCAGAATCGGAAGCGTAGTCCAACCTCGATGTTGTGGCTTTCGATCTTGGCTTCGCTCGTAATGCCATACCCCCGAGTTGCTGAAAGTCCTTGCTAGACCCTGTGTCCAGACACGTTCCTGAACGCTTTGGGCGCTCAGCGTCTCCCGGATCCGACCACAGCAGGCGACTTTACACGTCGTTTCCGGCCATCGGATATCGAGACGTTGATGGATTGCATCAACCGGGTGCGCACCCGGATCTGGAAAAAGCGCGCCAGGGGCGAACTCAAAGAAGCCCTCATCGACATCGACGGCACCCTGGCCACCACCCTCGGAGAACGCAAGCAGGGCATGGCCCTGTCATACAACGGTATCTGGGGATACCATCCTCTCGTGGTCTCTCTGGCGAACACCAAGGAGGTGTTGTTTCTTGTGAATCGACCCGGCAATGTGCCCAGCCACGACGGTGCCGTAAAGTGGATCGATCGCGCCATCGCGCTGGTCGCCCCTTTCGCCAAACGCATCTGCCTGCGCGGAGACACCGGCTTCTCACTCACCCGGCACTTCGATCGTTGGTCGGAAAAGGTCGACTTCGTCTTCGGCATGGATGCTTACCGAGGATTGGTCAAGATCTCCAAATCCCTGTCACAGAGCGATTGGGAGCCCTTTGAACGACAACCCAAATACCAGGTCAAAACCTCCCAGAGACAGAAACGCGAGAACGTGAAAGCCCGGATCATCCGGGAGCGCGGCTTCAAAAACATCCGACTTGCCAGTGAACGTGTTGCCGAGGTTTCGTATCGTCCTGCTCGATGCAAGAAGACCTGTCGACTCGTGATCCTCGAAAAGAACCTGAGCGTCGAACGCGGCGAAAACGCCCTGTTCGATGACAAGCGCTGTTTCTTCTACATTACCACTCGAAAAGATCTTGCGGCCGCGGAAATCGTGAGGCTGGCCAATGGACGGTGCGATCAGGAAAACGTGATTGAACAACTCAAGAACGGGGTCAACGCCATGCGGATGCCCGTCGACAACCTGATGAGCAACTGGGCTTACATGGTCATGACCGCCCTGGCGTGGAACCTCAAAGCCTGGTTCGCGTTGATGATCCGAAAGCGTGAGCGTCGCGATCAACTTCTGAGAATGGAGTTTCGCGCCTTCCTCCAGAATCTGATCTGGATCCCTTGCCAGATCGTGACCCGGGGAAGACAGATCATCTATCGTGTCTTGGGCTACAACCGGTGGATGACTGACTTCTTCCCGGCCTGGAACAGAATTAGATGGCTCAAACCGGCCTGACTGCCATGTCAGCACCTGTCGTCGTAACATCACAAGGACAAGTCCGTCCACCCCGGCTAAAACACGTCCGCAAACTCAGTTAATTAGACAATCGCATGCCGAAACAATCACAAAAACAGCCCAGACATCATCTCCACCAAGTCACAAGTCTGAAATGCTCCGAAATCTTGTATAACACACCGCTCAACAAGCCTATTCGCTTATTTTAGGGCTAGCAGAGTGGGTTGGTGCTAATGCGGAGACGCTCGATCAGCTGAGAGTTGAGGGCGATGCGCAACAATGGCTCGCGGTCTTTGTCGACATCGTTGGCGAATGCTGGAGCAACCGCGCTGGAACTGACTTGTCCCCTCTTAGCGACATGATGCCAAACCAGAACCGGCGCCTATGTTCTCCTTCGGTGCTGAAGCGTGACCAGGGCGTTCCAGAACGCCTCAAGGACATCTGTACGGACATGGAATATGACATTCACGAAGAACTCTTTCTCGGCGGGTTTGAGGAAATCGCTGATTCTCTGGAACTAGGCCATTTGGCCAAAGCATTGGCAGATGCGATTCCCGCAGGCGTGACGGAAGATGATATCGTTTCGAAAGCTGTGAAGCTCATGGGCAGCAGATTGCCGGAGGATAGAAGCTGTGCCGATGTTGCTTCGAACGTGCAGCCGGCCACCGTTCGGCTCTTGGCTCATCTTTGGGAATCCAGAAAGGAGGCCGCCGCTTCCATTGCGAGACAAGTTCCGTTGGTCGCTTCGAGCTGTCGTGCTGTACGGTGGAGTTCGGAGCGGCTGTTCATGGGGCCGGTGCGGGCATGGCCGGAATCGGCGCAACCGTTCGCCGACGCTTATCCGCCGAATCGCGTACTGAATGATCTATACGCTGGCTCTGAGGAAAATGAGATCCCGAATGTTGCTCCGGCTCTCGCCGAGTGGGGCATGGCCGTCTCCGATCCAATCACTGATGTCACGATCGAGTTGAAAGACCGTCGGCTCGATGCACTGAGTGGGGGTGATAGGACCGGAATCGTAGTCCCAGAGGAACGATTGAGTCAGATTGCCCTTCTTCAACCCGAAGTGCTCAACCGCTGTCAGGAAGGAATCGATCAAGCGCGCGCGCTTCTGGGTCTTGTCCTGTGCGACGTGGCGCAACGTGACCCGGCGTGGAAGGAACAGCGAACTGCAAGGGGGAGAAGGTCGAACGAGGTTGTCGAGGTTCCAATACGAGGCGCTCTTTGGCTGGCGGATCTAAAAGTGCGAGCGTGGGTGCCGCAACCGGGGGAAGATGACAAGCCTCAGAAAATGGTTGCCAACGCGGCTACGCTTAAGGACCTACTGAATCCCATGTGGCTGACGTCAGTATCCGAAATGAATCAGCGTTGCGGTACGAAGTGCCGCCAAAGATCTGGGAGTCCGGCGTGTCGATCGCCGCTTGGATCAAGGCCATCATGGCTACCCTTTCGTAGTTGCTCGTTCCGGAGACAATTGCCGTCCTGTCGTGGCACGCTTACCTGGATATCTTTTGTCTGAGATCGCCCGAAAAAACGGGGGCAAGGTCGAAGCAAGATCCTGGTTGCCTGTAGGGTTGAGAAGGGATACATATTTTGGGATATCCCTGACCTCACAGGAGGAGTAAAGATGGAGCAACTGTCCTCAAACAGTGACCCGGTCAAGAAGCGCAGGAGCTTGTCCCCGGAACAGAAGTATGAGATTTTCCTTGAAGCCAGCCGGGGAGATGTTCCCATTGCACAGGTGCTGCGGAAATGGGGCATTCATTCCTCGGATCTAAAGCGTATTCGTGAGTCGGTCAAGTCCGGGGCCCTCAAGGAGTTCAAGGGTCGCCGGAGCCGCAAGCCGATGGTATCGGCTGAGGAGGTGGAGCAGCTGCGCAAAGAGCGGGCACGCCTGGAGCAAACGATCATTGAGCAATCTGTGGAACTTTCCCTGCTAAAAAAAAGTGTGAATGGGATCTGACAGGCCCGATCAAGGGCCACCGGGTGCAAGCTGAGGTCAAACGCGAGATCCTCTTAATGGTCCATCGGGCCAAGGAGAAAGGGGTGAAACTCACCCGTTCTTGCGAGATCCTACAGCTTCCCCTCCAGCGGTATTGTGCCTGGAGCCGGCGAGATCGAGAAGAGAAGCTGGATGGGGTGTCGGACCCGCTTTTGGATGGGAAGCCCGGGCCCGCCCCTGATAAGGCCCCACACGGATTGCTGAGGGAGGAGAAAGAGCAAATCCCGGCCCTCTTAAGGGATGAGACCTATGCCGATCTGCCTCCCCATCAGCTGGCGGTGGTAGCCTCAGAGAAGGGGGTAGTGCAGGCCTCGGCCTCCAGCTTCTACCGACAGGCCAGGAAAGAACGTCTGGCACGCAGGAAACAGGTGAGGACGCCGGTCAAGCAGAGCAAGCCCCAGGTCAAACCTGAAGGTCCTAATCAGGTCTGGAGCTGGGACCTGACCTACATCCCATTTTTCGGTTTGTTCCTGTATTTTACCGCCATTCTCGACGTGTATTCCAGGAAGATCGTAGGATGGAAGCTCTCCTTCAACGCGACCGTGGAGCAGGTCAAACAGGCCTGGGATCAAGCCCTTGCCAACGAAGGACTGCTGGACCTGGACACTGGGCCCATAAGCTTGACAGCCCTCTCAGATCACGGATCTCAGATGAAGGCCAAATCGATGGCCCAATTCTTCAAGGACCTGGGCATCTCGCAGCTGTTTGCCCGATATCAAACACCCACGGACAACGCCTGGATCGAAGCCTTTTTCCGGACATTCAAATACGACTGGCTGCGCTTCCAGGACATCTTCACATTCCATCAACTGGAAGGCCTGATTGATTCCTTCATTCACAGCTACAACGCCGAACGCTATCACGGGGCAATACAGTATGTCACGCCTCTTCAGAGGCATAAAGGCCAGCATCAAAAGATTCTTCACCACCGACAAGGTCGAAAGGAGGAGGCTCGGCAGCGCCGCATAGAAATCAATCGGCAAAGAACATCCCAGACCATCCACAAGGCTGCCTGAATCTTGCTTGGACCTTTATCTACTTTTCTCTTGTTATCTCAGAATAGATACAAATTGTCGTAGGCAATGGCGTTTAACGATTTCACGGTGCGCAGCCAGGTTGCCCGAAGGGGCAAGGCGCGAATGCGCCGCAGCGAAAACCGATGAGTTATGTGGTGTGCCAATGTTACCAGTTTCACATCTTCTTTGTGCCGGACAAGAACAAGAACAGAGGAATTCCGATGCGACCCGGGCCGGACCCGGCCCCCTAGAAGTGTCCTTCACGTTCCAGCCCGGAAACGCCCCCCCTGTTTCACTTGGTGGATGAGCGCCACGTTACAGCGTGACTGGCTGGAGACGAGCCCCGTCCGTCGTAGCCGACCCGCTCGATGAGCAGCCGGAGGCTCCGGGCCTGCTCCCTCGGGGCCAGCGCCGCCCAGACCGGGGTCGAAGACCTCCGCATCCGACCTTTCAAGTCCTTCTCCGGGAAACAGATCGCCAGATTTTGAGGGCGCAGGGTGGCTCATGGCGATTGAGAGATGAAAACTTGTGGAATTTGATTCCGTTGGGAGATTTCTGGCGTGGGTCAGTGGCGAACTCGAGACAGCGTTGAGGGCACAGATCCGGCCCGTTGTGCAACTATTCTTTCTGAATCCGGGAAAAGGGGGACGCGACCTCCACAAAACGGGCGGCACGGCACAGACGGCACGTGGGCGAAGTGAGAAGGTCCCGGTCCCGTGGATTTGCGGCCCGGGACCTCACTCGTGATCGGGGTCGAGCATCTCGAGAGCCCGAGCTTCAGCTTCCTCGCGAGTCATTCCACCCTCATGCTCCATGACATACTTGGATAGCTTTCCAGTGATGCAGCATGGAGGTCGATCTGGTCCTGAATATGGAGGATACGTCCCAGACGGTGTTCTGGATCCTCCAAGGCCACTCGACGTACAACGCCGTGGACTTCATAGTCTTTTTCTAGGAGGAATTCCGCCAAGTAAGAACCATCCTGTCCCGTGATACCAGAAATGAGTGCCTTGCGTTTTGTCATTTGAACCTCAGTGACAGGATTTAAACATTTGGTGTGAGTTATAGTGAATGTCTTCCCATTCTAGATTTATGAGCTCTTTGTTTGTTAACTCCTTTATAAGCTTTTCACTATTCGAATAAACAATGTGCCTGAATACCCTTATTAATTGCAGAAGCATCACATAATCAATATCTACGGCTGGGGATTTGCAACCCTTTTGCAACCCAAGTTAAAAGGGGCTACAGTCTAGCTGCTGTAACTCCTTGTTTATATTGGTCGGGATTAGCACAATCCTGTCGGGTCATGCACCGTACTTACCTTCCCCCGCTGGGCACGGCTGAAGTAGAGGCTCTTCCCTCCGGTGGGGTTCTGTTGCCACACCATTACCGGTACTATTACCTCATCCGACTTCTTATACAGCATCCCTCCAGACTTCACGTCTCGTCGCTTATCCAGAGGTTATCGTGGATGTGGCCTCCGACTGAGACCTCCCTTGTTCCATCATCTACCGTACCACATTCCGTTCACCCGACGCCGGGGAGTCCTTCGAGGCTGCATCTCCAGAGTCTTCGCCTCTTCCGTGGCCTTCACCTACGCGGACTTACACCGGTTAGCAGATGATGATTTCAAGGCACACGAGCGTGATATTATGCGCCGGCTCAGATCACTCGGTCACATCACAGACGAAACATAGAATGCCACTCATTCCATCATCTTCTTTCTCCTCATAGTCCACAAAAACGTTCGGCGAGAGACCTGCCTCCACGAAAAGGGAGATGTAATCACCTTTGAGCATCGCAGGAGCCTCAAAAGGGAATTCCTCAATGGTTTCTCTGCCAGCTGTGTCTATGGTTTTATAAATCATTGCCCCCCTTATCAGTTTTTCCTCTTTTATAAGTCGCCTTTCAATCTTCCGTGTCACCACGCCACCGGTGGTTGGATGCCGCATTGGATCTGACCAAGGGACATTTCTACGATCGTCTATGAACTCAGTGGGATCAAAGCGACGTACGGTCACAAGAACTTTTCCGTTTGTCTGTAGGTGATCTCGGACGCATTTCAAGCATGAACGCTGTTCGTCTTTGCTCTTCAGCTCTCGAAATGAATTGTCCGCGATAAGAATAAGGCAAAATATCTGATTAAAACGAAAGTTAGACATATCCATACTGCATACCTGAATACGCTCCTGTATCTCAATAGGCAGTTGAGAGATCCGCTCGTTGGCTAGATTGAGCATAGCGCTTGATAAGTCAATGCCTACGACATTATCGCTCTCCTTGGCGAGGCAAGTCAGCAATCTTCCTGTGCCACAGGCCAACTCAAGCACAGGACCACCTGTCTTATATAAGAATCTCTTGTACCAATCCACTTCTTGTTTGCTCAACGGACAATGATGTTCATAATCCCAGCCGAAGAGCTCATAGCGTTTTAGATCGGTTTGCCGTTTCTGCTGAGCCTTACGAGTCCTTGCTTTCATCTCTACCTCCGGGCATTGGGTTTTGCGTGATGGTCTGTAGCTTAACCAAAAGACTATTTGTAATTGAAGCCATCAAGCATCCATCTCAAGAGATCTTAGGCGAATTCTGCCCGAATTCTATAGCCCATACATCGATAGGCCTTGGCTATATAGAGTAAGCCAAGGCCAGCGTCTGTGTGTTTCAGGGGATACATCTCTTGTTTCGACGAACTGTACTACAAACTTGCGAAATGTTGTTTCGTTCAAAGGATCAAGCGTCCCAGGTATTTTCGTATTGCAGCGATGAAAATAACCGCCCGATTCAAGATCTCAGGCGAATAGATTTTGTGCCAACCCCCCACTCGCAATTACGTACTGCGGGCTCTCATTTGGCAGGAAATAGGTCTCGGAAATGAATACATATAAGATCTGGAGGCCTTATTGTTGCTGTCCCTTTACACTCGAGCGGTTCCCTTCGGGCTTCTTCGAGATATCTTTTCATAAAGTTATCTATATTCTTGCTATTTTTCTCCAGTACTGAGCTAATATCCGTGCTGGGATGGAAAGTCGAGTTCTGAGTAAAAGGTAGAAATACCTTACTATTACTTCCTTATTTTCGCGATGACCCAGAGAGAATCACCCATTTTCTCTAAAAAATTCGATTGGATACTTACAATTATTCAAATTTACAATGTAATGTTTTAATACATTTACCTGATTCTGACTCCCATAATTTTATTGCCTCGCGCACGATCTCTCTGACCTTCTCGGGCGTGGTAAGTCCGCCCAGATTGAGGAACTTCACAATTGCCTCCAGACCGCCTACTGGATTGGACATTGAGCACATGTGACATACTTTTCATTACGTTTCAATACAGAGCAAAGGACCACTATAAGTCTCGGAGCAGTGCCTTAGTTAGCATGCCAGAACTAATATGGGAATACGCATCCAACCCCGTGAAATCGACGTACCTAAAAACGATCCCTTCAAGAACAACCTCCTCGGGCGGAAGGAGTCGGTAGAGGTCCTCATCCACCTCATTGGTAATCTCGAAGGTCCATGTGTCCTGGCGGTCGATGCCGCATGGGGGACCGGATTCGAACGGTGTATGTGGATTTATCAGGCGAATTGCAGGCGAACACGGTATGTCTTGCCAAAGCCTCAGAGCCTCAATTCGAACTCGCTACGACGTCATCAATTCGGCTTTCGCGGCCGGAAGTGTTCCGCAAGACGGGCGAGGTCAATCAATAGGGTTGCATAGGTGCTACGCCAACAATACCCGGTAGTATGCCGTCAGAGACGCACTTGGCATGAACGGATTTCGAAAAAGAACAGTCAATGAAGTCGCAGACATGATTTGCGGCAATGAAAGCGATCACTTCACCTATAGAAGTAGCTTCTATTTGTCGGAGTTCTTCGAAGACTGTGACATGGAGCAATATGTTCACGACGGCTCCACCCGGAAATGGTGGGTTGCGAGCGTCCTCAACGAGATTCTGAAAGAGCCGGGTGGCAACCCTGCTCTGCCTGGGACGGGTTTTCAAACTGTCATCCAGGTTTTGATGGATCGCGCGGACCACACCGAGGACGACCCTGAACGTGAGGCTGCGCTGGCGGAACTAAACGTGACGCTCGCTCGCGAGGGGCTTAAAGCGTTCTACGCCGAGGACAACCGCTGTTACATACGCAACACCAAGACTGGCGAAGAGGCCCGACCCGGCCCGGTCGTGGACCGCGCCTTGTCCAAGGACGAGATTGATCGCCGCCGCCGCCTCGAGTCTTACATGGATGCGGCGAGCGAGGACGATATCACCGAGAAGGTGATTCTTCCACTTCTCCAAACACTCCGATTTCAGAGGATTTCAATCGCTGGCCACAAGGACAAGACAATGGAGTTCGGCAAAGATCTATGGATGAAGCATCGCCTGCCCACCGGACACTGGCTCTACTTTGGCCTGCAGGTGAAGCGCGGAAAGATAGATGTGACCGCGAGAACCAAGAATGAAAACGTCGCGGAGGTCCACCGCCAGATCACCATGATGCTCGGACATCAGATATTTGATCCGGACATCAACAAGAAACAGCTCGTAGATCATGCAATCATCGTGGCCGGTGGCGAAATCACCAAGCAGGCCAAACATTGGCTCGCAGAAAGGCTGGACGCCTCGCAGCGGAGTCAGATCCTGTTCACGGATCGGGCTGACATTCTTCACCTATTCGTCGTCCACAACGTTCCAATGCCGGACGACGAGCGCACCGAGGAGTTCGATGACGACATTCCATTTTGAAGGTACTTAAGCGTCAAGTATATAAGCACCAATAAAATAGCTGAATAGCTAGACACTTAGGAGGACAAATGAGCATCCGCATAGACGTTCAAATGGACCACGGAAGCGAGTCGACACGGTACGTCGCAACGGCCACGGAGGATGGGAAGCACCTGCACGAAGTCGAGAAGAACGGCGCCCGGAAGTCTGCGACGAGGTGTTCAGGGAGATGGCAGCGTGGTTATTGATGTGTTGCATTACGAGCCAGATCCGGAGGTTGAGCTGGAGCTAGACCTTATGTATTGACGAGTATATGAAAGACCTCCTTCTCAGTACGAAACAACATGCGCCTGTATCGCCTTTCGTGGCGGCTGACAGGAGAAGCGCGAAAAACCAGGGAATTCGCTCCTCTTGCATGTCCTTCCCAAACCGCCCAACGAGCCGCTCGAACATCGGAAAGCGTCGGCGCAATTCGTCGACAAGCTCCCGCTGATCGTTACTCGCTAAACCGCTACTCACCCGCATTGCCTCACGCTTTCCGATGTCCCGGTCTCCGTCGGCTTTTACGTTTAAATAACCATAAATCCTACAACATATTGGGGAAGCGCGTCTCATTCAGAATGACACTTTGGGGGTCAGGAACAGCGTGCGTCCCCGGACGGAATCCAGCGTCTCGTCTGCGCCAGCCTGGCCAGGGACCGTGGAATCGGTGGACGGACCGCGATTGCCGACATTGAGGATGCCGCCCTCGAGGTCCATCCCGCCCAAGCCGAACGCATCGTGCCAGCGGAACGTGATATCGTGTCCCATCCACGCTTTATAGCGGGCGGTTCCAAGCGTATTCCAACAGCCCGAAACCAGCGTGGACGCTCCATTTCACGGTGAAGCCGCTCCTGCTCGCGCGAAGCGATGCATTGACGTGATCGTGCGGGTAGTCGCCCGGTTGTATCTCGCCGGCCACCCGGTTCTCGTATCGGGTCAAGCGCGACCAGGAGGCAGCAAAGGCCAGGAGGCGGGCTTCGACGTGCCGCGCCAGGGCAAGAACTACGTGACCGCCCACGACCCGGACAGTGGGAAGCGGTGGCGGCTGAAAGGAGCGCTGTACGAGCATGACTTCCAACGCGAACGATTTGAGCGCCCGATGGCGCGCCTGGGGGATCCCAGTGCGATGCGGGGCGGGCATGGTGGCCCTGCAAACCCTCCTCGCGCTCTACCGCTTTGGAGACAGCACGGCCCTGCTGCAGTTGGTGAATCCGCTGATGTGGATCGGGCTGGGTCTGTTCTTCGTCACGGGCTGGGTCATTGGCTGGGTGGTGGAACGCCTTCTCCGCGGCACGACCGGTCGGTTCCGCACGCTGCTGCTGGGCGCGACGTTCCTGGCCACCCCCGTGGCGGTCGCCGGGAGCCTCGTGGGGGGGCTATTCGGCCCTCCGGGGGTCCTGCTCTATGGCCTGATCCCGTATCTCCTCCTGGTGGGGATTCCCAGACTGATTGGGGTCGTGTGGACCCGGCATGGCTCCTGAGCTTCCGGAAGCAGAGTACGAACAACTCGAGGCGGTGTAGGACCTCCCACCAGTTGGACCGCCCTCCTGATTCTGAACGAACCTGGGCTGGCCAAGCGACGCTGGACGAGGACCTTGCGCGGTTCCCATACGTCAATGGCCGGTTGTTCGAGGAGCCGCTACGCATCCCGGCCTTCAACGCAGAGATGCGGACGGCGTTGCTGGACGCTTGCCGTTTCGACTGGTCGAACATCTCACCCGCCATCATCTTGCGGCGCTGAAATTTGCATCAGCTTCCCCACCAAGCCCCCAGAGCATCGAGGATTCGCACGGCAGCTCGGATATGGTTGAACTCAAGCGGATCGTGATCAAAAACGGGAGTTGATCTATACGAAGCATCCCTTGAGGAATGGACCAAACACGTTTGGTTCATTATCACTTTGTCAAGTATATAATTACCATTCAATTTCCCAGCCCGTTGGCTGCATCAAGCATACCTCCCGGGGTCGGGCCGAGGAGATCGTCGGCCCTCTGCGATTCAGAAACGAACCGCCAATCCTGCCGACACCAGCCGTCCAATTTCCGGCGCCCCCACAAAAGACCGGTATTTTCGGTTCAGAAGGTTGCTGGCATCCAAACTCAACGTCACACGCGCCTGCCCCATAGGAATTTCGTAGGTGGCGTTCCCATCCACCACCGCATAAGAATCCACAGGTCCGACAAACACGCCCGAACTCATCGGGAATTTCCCTCGATAACGGACTTCCCCACCCAGGCTCAAACGGGTATTGGGCACTTTGTATTCGATGCCGAGGTTGAATTTCCGGGTGGGCGCATTCAACGCAACATCTCCGAGGTTGTCCAGATTTGGAAACAGATCTTCGCTAACATACGAAAAGTTTCCCGTAACCGTCCAGGCATCGTCGGGATAATAGGCAAAGGCCAGGTCCGCGCCGTAGATCGTCACCTTGCCAAAATTTCGATAGGTCAGCATCACGGCCACCGGATCGGTTGCCTGTTCGGCCGTGATGGTCCCATACGGGATTCTCGCCGTATTGGTCGTAAACGTTGTGGTCAGTTCGTCTACCACTGACCCATTTCCATTTCCACCCAGTGTGGGCGCATCCAGCGCTGCCAGAGCCTCTGCCAGTTGAGCATTTGCCGGGTCCTGCAGCGCTTGACCAAACGCTGTTGACAATCCTGCGCGCAGTGACGCCGGTTCCAAAAACACATTGGGGGTTTCAATCCGCAACGGCCCTACGAAGTCCCGGATTCGGGTCCGGTAGAAATCGGCAGCCAGAATCAGCTTGTTCTGCACAACCCCCTTGTAGCCTACCTCAAACGTCTCGGTGATCGTCGGATCAATTCTTTTGAGATCTTTGACGGCATTGGTCAGACTCGCCACCGGATCAATCCTCGCGGCCGGAGGGCTTCCGCGTTCGGCAAATCACCACGCAGGCTTCCATGGGCGAGTTATAGAAGAGGTTTGGTCCGAGGCCGAGCACACATTCGAGGAGGTCCAACTCGACAAGCTGTCGCCGCATCGCCGCTTCTTCGTTGCGGAAGAGCACACCATGCGGGAAGAGAATTGCGCAGCGGCCGGTCTGTGGGTTGAGGCTCGTGAGGATGTGCTGGAAGAAGGCGTAGTCGGCTCGGCCCTGAGGCGGTGTCCCGAGGAAGTTGCGGCCCCAGGGGTCGTGCTGCCACGCCTCGCGGTTCCACTTCTTGATCGAGTACGGCGGAACCCATAGAGGACCGGACCGTGGTCAACGGTTAGTGCCATCACGCTCGCCGCCGGTTGCGACACCCTGCTGACGGAGGACCTTCGGGCCGGCCGGCTGGTCGACGGCCTGAGCATCGTCAAAAACGAGTTAGTGGCCTACCAGCCTGTTGAAAAAGTGCGTTTATGCCAAGATGACTGTTGTCTTTCCTTGTGGTTTGGTCCTATGATATATCAGGTTCAAACTGAGAAGGGAGGACGAGCAGATGGCAATGGGAAAACGAGGCCGACAGAGACAGGAAAACCTGTTCATCGCATCGAACACTTTGGTGAAATCTCCGGGTCATCCGTTCTACGAGAAGCTGAATCAGGTATTGGGGGCGAACGGCTTCGACGAGTTCGTCGAGGGGCTTTGCCAGCGGTATTACGCTCCTCATATGGGTCGCAAGGGCATTCCGCCCGGGGTTTATTTTCGGATGCTTTTGATTGGGTATTTCGAGGGACTTGATTCGGAACGTGGGATCGAATGGCGTGTATCCGACTCGCTGACGTTGCGCCGGTTTTTGGGGTATGACCTTGACGAACAGACCCCGGATCATTCCAGCCTGTCTCGCATCCGGCATCGGCTTCCCTTGGAAGTTCACGAAGCGGTTTTCAAGTGGATCCTGAGGGTCTTGTGCAAAGCGGGTCTGGTGAAGGGGAAGACGTTGGGCGTGGATGCTACGACACTGGAGGCCAACGCCGCGATGCGCAGCATTGTACGCCGTGACACGGGTGAAGGCTACCAGGCATTCCTTGAGAATCTGGCCAAGGCCTCGGGCATTGAAACGCCTACCCGCGAGGACTTGTCCAAGATCGATAAGAAGCGACCGAAGAAGGGATCGAACCAGGACTGGGAGCACCCGCACGACCCGGATGCCAAGATCGCTAAGATGAAGGACGGTCGCACGCACATGGCGCACAAGGTGGAGCACGCGGTGGATCTGGACACCAATGCCATTGTGGCAGTGGCGTTGTCGGGAGCAGATGAAGGAGATACCGGGTCGTTGCCCTGGACGCTGCTCGAGGCGCAGCTCAATCTCAAGCAGGTCGCGAAGGACGAAAAAGCTGCCAAACGTTTGCACAGACAGCGTATACGGGAGGTGGTTGCGGACAAAGGATATCATAGCAACGATGTATTGACCAGTCTGAAGCAAGGCGGCATCCGGAGTTACATTTCAGAACCGGATCGGGGACGCCGCAAGTGGAACGGCCGACGAGATGAGCAGGCCGCGGTATATGCGAATCGACGCCGGATCAAGGGAGATCGCGGCAAGGCCTTGCGCCGAAGTCGTGCAGAACGGGTGGAAAGAACCATCGCTCACACATATGATACCGGTGGCATGCGCAGGTTGCACTTGAGAGACCGCGGCAATATCCTCAAGCGTTTGCTGATCCACATCGGGGGCTGCAACCTGGCTCTGCTCATGCGCAAAGTGATGGGCGTAGGTACTCCGAAGGCCCTCCAGGACTTGGCCAAGGCCTTGCAGCGTCTACTGCTCGTCCTACAATCACGCTTTGCTGCCCTCGGTCACCTTTTTAACCTCTTATCAGCGTCTCCTGCTCAATCTCCTTACCTTGATTTATCCGACCCGCACTCCAGGCGTCTTTTCCGTTTATGTGCGTTGAAAGGTAGTTCTTCAACGGGCTGCTACGCGTCTCTTAAGGAGAGGCCCTGTAGATCGTCGGCGAAAGCCAGACGTGTTCCTCCAGGGGCGGCTCGAGGCGGTAAGCGCGCGACTGTCGCCGGAAATCGTATAGCCTGACGATCCTGAAGACCTCGGGGTGCTCATTGGAGACGCACAACTCGTTCTTGGTGATGAAAAAAGGAGTTGTCTTGGGACCATTCGTCGTCTTGATCTCCAGCCAACGCTCTCGGCAGGCCTCATCACCGGTTCCGTCGAAGGACATGATGTCGTAGCCGTAACCGTCGCCATCGTCCCTGGCGACCCAGCGGACGCGGTCGGACAGGTCCTTCCGGCCAAGTTCCTCGAGGCGGTGCCTTTCCACCTTGAAGACGAGCGCTTCTCCCGCTTTTCCGAGATCCCGATTCCGGGCATCCCTCTCGTCCGGGCGTTTCGCGTGGCGGCGGTGCATCGTCGAAGACAAGACCCGGCCCGGCCAGGGGCTCTGAAGATTCGCGCCTTACCCCTACGGCTTCCCCGGTCAGGAGCGCATGAAGATCGCGGTCCTTGCCGAGGCGGGCTTCAACCGCCTTGAACAGCGCCTTCTGGTAATTCCTATACGGCTTGTAACCGTCTATGTAGGGAAGGCCGAGTGCGGCCATGACCGCACTGATATTCATGTGCTTGCGCTCGACCGATCCCTCGGAACGACCAATGGTTTCCATGAGTGCACGCCGATGCTCAGCCTTGTTGAAAGCACGTCCTGCCTGCTCATGCCCGAGCATGTCGAAGTAATCTCCGATGATGGCATCGATTTCGTTGTCAGACCAGTTCCGTGCCATGCGCTATCAGCCAGTACTTGCCATCAGGTTGTGCTCGACGTCGTCCAAGAATTCGGCGGGTTTCGGCGCTTTGGGCTGCGGTTCGTGGTTTGAAATCACTCAGCAGTCTTTGTTCTCAGGGGCCCACCAGGGCATCGAAGTCGCCCCCCAGATCAAGGGTCCGCGCGTCCCCCGCAGCGGGATGCCAATACCAATTGGACTTGACCCGGTTTCGTGGATACCTTATTACTTGGCAGAAAGGAGGATGCTACGATGCCGAGGTCACATTCGCCGTATCCACCGGAGTTCAAGCGGCAGATTGTAGAACTGGTGCGAGCGGGTCGCACGCCCCATGAGTTGTCCCGTGAGTTCGAGCCGTCGGCCCAGGCGATCCGGATCTGGATGCGGCAGGCCGATCTGGATGAGGGCCTCCGCAGTGACGGTCTGATCACCGAGGAGCGGGAGGAGATCAGACGACTGCGCCGCGAGAATAGGCAGTTGCGACAGGAGCGGGAGATCCTTGCAAAAGCCGCGGCCTGGTTCGCTCGGGAGACCAACTCGGTGCCAGGGGAGTCTACGAGTTCGTGAAAGCCAATCAGGCCTTCTATAAAGTAGCCACGATGTGCCGGGTCCTGGAAGTCTCCACCAGTGGGTACTACGCGTGGCTCAAGCGGCCGCTGTCGGCACGAGCGCAGGCCGATGTGGCTCTGACGGAACGGATCGTGAAGATTCACAAGTGTTCTGATGGCACCTACGGTGTCCCGCGCATATACGAGGAGCTTGTAGCCGAGGGGGAGCGGATCGGTCGCAAGCGCGTTGCGCGGTTGATGCGTGCTGCAGGCCTGGAGGGCGTAAGTCGTCGCAAGCGGCATCGAACCACCTACCGTGATCGCGATGGGCGCGTCGCTGCTGACCTGGTCAATCGAGATTTCACGGCTAACGGGCCAGACCAGCTCTGGGTAGCCGACATCACTTACATCAGTACGTGGGCCGGCTTCCTGTATCTCGCGGTCGTTGTGGACGCCTGGAGCCGCCGCGTCGTTGGCTGGGCGATGGCGACCCATCTGCGCGCCGAGCTGGTGCTCGAGGCGTTGAATATGGCGCTCTGGCAACGACAGCCGGAAGCCGTCATCCATCACTCCGACCAGGGATGTCAGTACACCTCCATTGCCTTCGGTCTACGGTGCCGCAAGGCCGGTGTCCGGCCCTCTATGGGCTCCACCGGTGACTGCTACGACAACGCGTTATGCGAGAGCTTCTTCGCCACGCTCGAATGCGAACGCCTGGATCGCCGAAACTACCGCACACAGGCCGAAGCTCGGATGTCCGTATTTCAATACATCGAGGGCTGGTACAACTCCCATCGGCGACACTCAGCACTCGGATATCTCTCTCCCATGAACTTTGAGCAGACCTCCAGCGCTGTTGCCCATGAAGCCGAATGAATCGCAACTGATAAACCGTCCGCTAAACCGGGGTAACTCCAGTGAGTTACACCCAAATCGACACGAAAACCCGCTCCATCTGGGCTACCTTATAGATGCCGATTTCCCTGAGCGCCCTTCGGGGCCTTGAGGGTGTCAAACGCGGGTAGGGCATACGCTGCTTGGTCCGTGGCGTCAACACGTGTCTCATACTGGGAATACCCTTTCCATAGTTACCGGTCAGAACTGATACTTCATGTTGAGGCTGACGCCCCAGAATTGAATGTCCTCCGTCATCGCTGTGTATCGCACCCGCGCACCGCCCGGTCTAACAGTGGACTCATGACTGCGGAGCTGATCCCACTCTTCCCCATCCTCGAATTCACCGAAATCCGCCCACTGGAACTTGAGCCCGATGGTGACCGGCTCACTGACCCGATAATCCACCCCGGCGATCGCCTGATACCCGAACAGCGTATCCGAGAGCTTGGCCCTGCCGATGGTAGTCGTCCCGGCGACCCGCTGGTTCAGAATCTCGCGGTCTTCAAGTTCTGCCTCCGAAATACCTTCAATGTCCTTGTCATTTGTGAATGTCGGGATGTCGCGGTCGTCATAGTTCCTCGTCCATCGGTTAAAGAAGTCCAAGGAAACCTGCCCAACCCCGACTCCAAACCCCACGTACGGTGTAAACTTCGAGTCCACGCAAACCCAACGACGCTTATTACGCTCACAACCGATACCTCGAGAAAGTCGTCGGTAGAGGTGTGGTGGGATTTCACCATTCACGAATGTATTAGAGATATCCCAATGGCGCTGGATCATCACATCTCGCGCAGTGGGGTGTCTTGACAGGTGGAGGAACCACAAGGCACGTCGTGACCCTTGGGGTCGCACGAAGAAGGGCGTATCGTAGGTCGCGTGCGTTACGGCACGAATATGGTCACGCAACGTTCTCTGAACGAGGGCTCTTCCGCCATATCCATCTCTCTGCTCGACCAACTCGTGCATTCGTGATTCTGTCAATTCGAGCGGAGCAACTGCCTTGACTAGCAACGGTGTTTTCGCAAGGTGGTTCACGAGTGCGTCTGCGGCAAACGTAAGTATGACCTCCGCCGCCGGAAGTTCACGAAAAATCCGAGCAATGAGTTCCAGCTTCACCTGTGAAAATCCGGTCTGGTCAAGGAGAAATATCGAGCGGCCGGCCCGAGGCTGACGGCGGCGAATTTCCGCGATGATGTCGTCAATCGCTTCTTCGAACCGTTCGTTTCTAACGACGATCGATTCATCATCGACTCGGAACCCGCGTTCATTCAGAACTCTCCTGAGATGATCCACATGAGCGGATTCCTTGTCGACAAAGTAGTATTTGCAATCCAAATTTAGGGGCTTTGTGCGCTTCCGGTTCAGTCTGGTCTTTGCTGCTTTGGATTCCTCCAGCATGATCAGGGGCGTACCGGACACGATCTCATCGTCGTCCCGGAACGTGCCTCCTCCGGCAAAGCCATCGACAAGATCGAGTTTGAATTCTTCGCGAAGAGGACTGACGTTCAGCCTGTCAAAATAGGCGCGAAGGTACTGCCGCAAAACGTCGAGCTTTGCCTTGCTGTGCGCCTCGATCGGAGGCGGCGATTCGTCAGGATACCACCTGAAATCCATAATCTCTTGTCTCCATCAAGTAGAAGGGCATGGCGTTATGCTCGATGCCTTCGAGCATCCGTCCGCCCGATTTCGGCGTCCGGCCGCCCCATTGCTTGAAGAAGAACGCGACTCCTTCACGCTCGCATACATCCCTGATATTAAGCACCCAACTTCGTTCCATCGGGCGGGCCTTGGGGCCACTCTCGCCGCCGACGATGACCCACGAGATTCCTTTAAGGTTGAGATCTCGCACAGGCCCCAGCAAAGGTTCTATGGAAAGAAAACGAATCGGAACCGGAGCCTTTTGGAGGTGCCGAATTCTGCTGGTCGCTGTGTGATCTTCAACAGACACGCCGCACCAGATATGTCGCGGAGCGACAGCCTGACCGTATCTGCGTTCGAGGTAGTGCTTCATGAGCGCGCTTCGCTTCGTGAGCACCTGAAATATGTGCCGATCGGCCGCCTCCATTGTGTCGAAAACTCGATCGATCAACTCCGTCGATATCTCCTTATGGAAGAGGTCGCTCATCGAATTGACGAAGATCATTCGCGGGCGCTTCCATGAGAGCGGTTGGGAAAGCCGCTCCGGGTGCAACGTAAGGTCGAACCCCTTCTCGAATGGATGTCCGGGCACGCCGCGGAAGCGCTCGGCTAGGCGCTCGGCGTAACAGTTGTCACAGCCGCGCGTGATCTTAGTGCAACCGGTTACTGGGTTCCAGGTTGCGTCGGTCCATTCGATGGCAGATTCTTTACTCATACGAACAATCCGTGATCCAGTCTCGCTGTATCAGATCTCGGCGTGCGAGGGAAGAACGCAAGAACCCTTGCGCCCGGCCGGCGGCAGGTGAACCTGATCAACACCCAGAAGCGCGAGCACAGCCGGAAGCCCGATGAACTCTACGACGTGATCGAGGCTTGCAGCAAAGGCCCCTTCCTTGAGATGTTCGCCCGTGACACGCGCAAGGGCTGGGTCGGTTGGGGCAATCAAGCCAACAACTATGAGATCACTTGGGACACTTATGCCCACCACAGCCAAGTTGCCGCAGCTCCTGCCGAGTGAGATGGGCCATTCGAGCACAGTTCTGAACGCGTATCAATTGGCTCTTTCTCGTTGCCGGCGGGTCGGGTTCCATGCGAATTTGGTGAAGGCAGGAGAGATTCGATGGGCAATAGTTTTGTATGAGGTGATCGGACCGTCCAAACAACCCCCTTTCCCTCATTCACTTGATCCCGTTGTCGGTGAAGAATTTTGACCAAAACTCCATGGCTCGATCGACAACATCGTTGACCAAGATCGTTTGGCCGTCTGGTAGCGTTACTTCAAGACGCGGAGTAGCGAAGTCGTGGGGATCGAAATCAACCGGGGAGAAATCGCCACCTTGATATCGGGCTTCGTCAATTTGAGGCGGATACCTCGAAATCTTTCCGTGTTTCGACGCAGTACAGATGTCCTGCAAATAGCCGAGTTCGCGGCAGATGTCTTTAACGTGATCCTGGAGAACTCTCAATCTTGCAAACCGAGAATTCGAACCGATGGCTTTGAAGACGTGATCACAGAGATGCCAAGCCTTGCAAGCGCACTCCCGCGCCAATTCTTTATTTAGGCCGTCGTCTTTGAACTTCTCCGCGCGGCGGCCTTGAACGCCTCAAGCGCCGAAGGCGCATCAAGACCGAATGAGTGTGTCATTCGTCAGGCCTTTCCTGTCCACACGGCTACAATCAGAGACCGCATCAGTCAGTGGGTACTACGCGTGGCTCAAGCGGCCGCGGCAAACTGGCCCGGAGTTGCCCCCCAATGTATGAAGGGGCGAAAAGGAACCGCACAGGCTGCACGGCTGGTCAGTCTTGGCCGTCGACCTGCTCGACAAGGCTCTTCATCTCACGAATGAGCGTAGCCACTTCCCGCCGCTCGGCGGTCGCCGCGGCGGTGAAAAGACCGTGTTTGAAGGCGTTTGTGTTACCGACCGGTGCGCCGGGCGATGTTCCCCCGTGCATCCGGCAACGGCCATTCGTCATCGCGGGTGACCGGCACGGCATCCCGCTTCTCGTCCTGGCACCGCATCGCGGGCTCCGGTGCATGGGCAATCTACTTTGCACAGGGTTGTTCCTCAAATTTTGACCGAATCCCCTCTCCCCCTCCCCCGGAATGAGTAATATAGCCGTTTGGCCGGAAGCTGTCAACCAGGGAGGCTTCAGATCCAAGCGATCAGAAGCGGTCGCGGCCCGTTGGATGACGGCCAGGTTCGAGACATTGGCCTTCGCCCCGGCCTTTTCAGGATCTCGAAAAACTCCAGGGCCGTCACGCCGACCTGAAGCCAGTGAAAAAAAGTCGACTGATTCCCGCACCCTCCAGGCGTCCATGTTCCACAACTCCCTCAAATACAAGAGGTTTCTCTCTCTGGCGTGAGGTGAGCGGTTAGGAAAAGGGTGCAGTTGGGGAGCCGGTCTCAATGTGGAAGAAACGACTGATATGACTGGAAAAACGGGAATCGGTCTTGACGTCTTGACATGGTTTCCGCCTCGACGGTGCGGGCGTAATTACGATAGATCCTTTCAATACAGCAGGTTACGTCTGAAGAACAGAGAATGGTTCCGGGGAAAGGATCATATGGGGAGCCATATTCCCATCCGCCAACTTCGGCGGTCGTCCGTTAACGCAAGACCCCGTGGGGCAACCCTTCGGGGTCTTGTCGTTTCTATTGTATTCACAAACACTTGTGCCACCTCCCCCCTTCTCTGCCGATTCTCTGTTTCGAAGCGTTTCCCCCGGTGTCCGAGCACAACCGTGGGGTTGCGCCCGCTGAGCAGAGATATCTCCTCCGGATTCTCTGATTCTCTGTTTTTCCCGTCGGCTTTATTTAACAGCCTGGTTCGACGTTTGGGAACGTCCCCCGGTATGTATTCACTGGAGCCGGACCAGTTCCCCCGAATTTGAGCAGTTCCGCGTCGGAGGTTTCCCGTCCGGGCTCCGTACCACCACGCCACCCACTGCCCCCCCTGCCGGTGAACGCAGGGTTTTGCTGGTCAGCCTTGTATTTCAGGGTATCGGTACCGGAATCCCGATGATGGTGGCTGTTTCGTTAGAGTTTGCCGCCTTCCCCGCCGTGTTTCCTGAAACGTCTCTCGTCGTCGCCCTCACGACTATGGTTTCGCCAACGAAATTAATGGAGTCCGGCGCACCAGATCCCATCGTCACCGCCATGACGCCCGCGACCGGCTTGGTGCTCGCCTTCAGCATGACCGTCTTTCGTACGATGAAGCGATTCGCATAATTTTGCGCAACGAAGGCGGTCGCGATCCCTGCATCGCTGGTATCCGCTGCATTCTTGTGGGAGAACAGAAAGTCGTCGGCCCCGAAGTCGACCACGATCCTCGCGTTCGACTCCGTGGCCCCCAGGGTATCAACGAAACCCGGTGCTGTGCCGGGCCGTAAGTCATACTCCCCCCACGGTCGCTTTTTTTGTGGAGGTCGCACCCGTTGCCCGGATTCCGAATTAAAGTCGCACACGGGCCGGATTCCGTGCCTCAGCGGCCGATTCCGGGCCAAGGGGGGGGTTGGATTCCATAATTTCGGAGCGAGTATAAAAAGGCGGGTGGGTGAGGTCCCGGTTCCGGATATGTGAAACCACGGTCTAGCAGCCTGTTGAAAAAGTGCGTTTATGCCAAGATGACTGTTGTCTTTCCTTGTGGTTTGGTCCTATGATATATCAGGTTCAAACTGAGAAGGGAGGACGAGCAAATGGCAATGGGAAAACGAGGACGACAGAGACAGGAAAACCTGTTCATCGCATCGAACACTTTGGTGAAATCTCCGGGTCATCCGTTCTACGAGAAGCTGAATCAGGTATTGGGGGCGAACGGCTTCGACGAGTTCGTCGAGGGGCTTTGCCAGCGGTATTACGCTCCTCATATGGGTCGCAAGGGCATTCCGCCCGGGGTTTATTTTCGGATGCTTTTGATTGGGTATTTCGAGGGACTTGATTCGGAACGTGGGATCGAATGGCGTGTATCTGACTCGCTGACGTTGCGCCGGTTTTTGGGGTATGCCCTTGACGAACAGACCCCGGATCATTCCAGCCTGTCTCGCATCCGGCATCGGCTTCCCTTGGAAGTTCACGAAGCGGTTTTCAAGTGGATCCTGAGGGTCTTGTGCAAAGCGGGTCTGGTGAAGGGGAAGACGTTGGGCGTGGATGCTACGACACTGGAGGCCAACGCCGCGATGCGCAGCATTGTACGCCGTGACACGGGTGAAGGCTACCAGGCATTCCTTGAGAATCTGGCCAAGGCCTCGGGCATTGAAACGCCTACCCGCGAGGACTTGTCCAAGATCGATAAGAAGCGACCGAAGAAGGGATCGAACCAGGACTGGGAGCACCCGCACGACCCGGATGCCAAGATCGCTAAGATGAAGGACGGTCGCACGCACATGGCGCACAAGGTGGAGCACGCGGTGGATCTGGACACCAATGCCATTGTGGCAGTGGCGTTGTCGGGAGCAGATGAAGGAGATACCGAGTCGTTGCCCTGGACGCTGCTCGAGGCGCAGCTCAATCTCAAGCAGGTCGCGAAGGACGAAAAAGCTGCTAAGCGTTTGCACAGACAGCGTATACGGGAGGTGGTTGCGGACAAAGGATATCATAGCAACGATGTATTGACCAGTCTGAAGCAAGGCGGCATCCGGAGTTACATTTCAGAACCGGATCGGGGACGCCGCAAGTGGAACGGCCGACGAGATGAGCAGGCCGCGGTATATGCGAATCGACGCCGGATCAAGGGAGATCGCGGCAAGGCCTTGCGCCGAAGTCGTGCAGAACGGGTGGAAAGAACCATCGCTCACACATATGATACCGGTGGCATGCGCAGGTTGCACTTGAGAGACCGCGGCAATATCCTCAAGCGTTTGCTGATCCACATCGGGGGCTGCAACCTGGCTCTGCTCATGCGCAAAGTGATGGGCGTAGGTACTCCGAAGGCCCTCCAGGACCTGGCCAAGGCCTTGCAGCGTCTACTGCTCGTCCTACAATCACGTTTGCTGCCCTCGGTCACCTTTTTAACCTCTTATCAGCGTCTCCTGCTCAATCTCCTTACCTTGATTTATCTGACCCGCACTCCAGGCGTCTTTTCCGTTTATGTGCGTTGAAAGGTAGTTCTTCAACGGGCTGCTAGGCGCTTGATGCGTCACATCGCGCATAGATTGCGCTTCGTTAGAGTAGCCAATGTCGTGCCGCCGCGGAGCCCCTACATTCTCGTTGAACGATTGGTTAGCTCCTTCGTCATATCTGATACGTGTAATCAATATTCGATTGAAATTCTTGACTAAACACCAGGGAGAACCCGTCTGGTATTTCTGGAAAGAACACGTCACCATCAACCTCGCAATGTACAGTAGACACATGCAATGTATCTGCCCTGTGAATCATGCTATGGTAGACTTGCCCACCACCAGCAACAATCAGATGATCTGTAAAGTTTGACATTGCATTGAGCGCATCGTCAATCGATGAGAAAGCCCGGATTCTATCCGATTCCTGACAGGCACCCGAATTTGTCAGGACTGCATATTTCCGGTTTGGAAGTGTCCCCATCGAATCAAACGTCTTGCGCCCGACCAACAACCATTGTTTATATGTCAAGGCTTTAAACAAGAGATGCTCGCCCTTTGCCTTCCATGGAATGTTCGGCCCAGCGCCGATAACCCGATTATCGGATTTTGCTCCAATGAGTGAGATATTCATTTTGTGAAAAAACTCAAGATGGGGTGGTTGGATTTCGCTTTCGCGTCAGTTTCGCATAACGCTCAGGGGTTGCAGAAGTGGCCGTGCATTGCTAAAAGATAAGGGTTTGAAGGAAATGGGAAAAGAAAAACCCACGCCCATTTTAGGGGTGAGCGGAAGGTGCGCTGGGGAACTGCAACCCTCTGTTATAGGATGTGCCAGTCCGCTCTTAAAACCAGTCGTTTACGGATGCCCTTGTCTGTTGTAGTCGCCGCAGTCTATCCTCAAAGTCATCGCCTATGGGTCGAACCGAAGTGTACCCCGAGAGGAAATCAGAGTGATTTTCCGGCGGTATTCCATGATCTAGCGCCTTCAATAGATCCAGATCGAAATAGCTGTAGCACAATGAGGTAAAGTCGATCAAGCAAGGTTCCGTGTCTTGAAAGAGCATGTTTTCACAGGTCAGGTCACCGTGAATAATACCACATGCGCAGACACATGCGCCAAATCCACGGGAAGTTCAAAATGAAACGTCTGGTTCCCATTTCATTTGCATTTCTGTTCATGGCACTCACGTCCGACGCTTTCGCCAGGCGCTCGGGCCTGATGGTGGTTGAGAAGATCGTCGCCTTCGAGATCCGGGTCGTCTCCTTACCCCCTTCTCCAGATTTCAGCGGAAACGGCGTGGTCGGGCTTGAGGATTTCTTCGCGTTCGCGGAGGTTTACGGTTCCGTCGACGGCGATGGGATCTACCAAGCCAAGTTCGACCTGAGCCGGAACGGGAGTATCGGGTTCGAGGATTTCTTCATTTTCGCCGAGTCCTTTGGAATGGAAGTTGGTACATCATCGCCGCCACCGGACCCGCCAGCCGGATTGGCGCCGGCGGATCAGGCAGCGTTCGACAGTCTGGCTGTCGGGAAGCAGATAGTGGCCCAAGGTTCGGACGATAGGCTGGTCTTTCTTTCTCCCGGCCGCATCCGGGAGCTTTTCCAAGGTGAGTCCTACGACGGCGACTATCAGTATGAAAATACCGGTGAAAATACGGGGACCCTCACGTACACCTATGACGTGACAGGCAACAACCCCAACGTCGAAAAGTCGGTGCTCGAGCTTACGTTCACTTCAATGACCGCGGGCACGTTCGTCTATACCTATACCGAGAGCGGGTCGGTCGTCGTGTCGCCGTCTGAGGAGACCATCGCTCTGGGCAACACGCTTCAGCTGACGGCGGAGGCATTCGACGAGAGCGGGCACGCGGTGGCGGAGGTCGAGTTCTCCTGGGAGTCCAGTGACGCTGCGGTGGCCACGGTGGACGCGTCGGGTCTGGTGACAGGAGTCGCCGTGGGAACGGCCACGATCACGGCGAGTGCAGGCAGCGGACAGGGGACAGCGGAGATCACCGTCATGGACCTGGAACGGGCAGCGCTGGTTGCGCTGTACGAAGCGACGGATGGGCCGAACTGGGTCAACAGCAACAACTGGCTGACGGACGCGCCGCTCGGGGACTGGTACGGGGTGGATGTGGATGGGCGGGGCCGGGTTGTCCGGCTGGATCTCAGCGGCAGGGTGGATGAGGCGGGAAGGTCTGTCAGTCATGGCCTGTCGGGTCCGATCCCAGGCGAACTCGCTGACCTCGCCGGCCTGACGGAGCTGTGGCTCCACGACAACGAACTGTCGGGCCCGATCCCGGGCGAACTCGGGAACCTGGCCCGCCTGGAAAGTCTGCGTCTCACCTTCAACGACCTTTCGGGCCCGATCCCGAGCGAACTCGGTAGCCTGGCCCGCCTGGAGAGGCTGGAGATCGGCTTCAACGAACTTTCGGGCCCGATCCCGGGCGAGCTTGGCAACTTGTCCAGCTTGTGGCGGCTAGCACTCTACGAGAACGACCTGACCGGCCCGATTCCGCCCGAACTCGCCAACCTCCTAAGCCTGACGCAGCTGTGGCTCCGGGACAACGACCTCACGGGCCCAATTCCGCCCGAACTCGCCAACCTCATTGGCCTCACGCAGCTGGATCTCTCCAGCAATGACCTGACGGGTCCGATCCCGCATAGTTTCCTGCAACTTGACAGGCTTCGTCAGTTTTTCATTGGGGGAAACGGAAGTCTCTGCGTACCAGGGACTTCTTCTTTCGTGGCGTGGCTGCAAGGAATTGAGAATGCCTCCGGGCCTTATTGCAACGAGGCGGACGCGGCGGCGCTGGAAACCCTGTACAACGCCTCCGGCGGAGCAGACTGGACGAATTCCAGCAGATGGCTCGAGACTCCCGCTCTCGACGAATGGTACGGCGTGACGGCGGACGCCCTCGGCCGGGTCGTGTCACTCGACCTGAGCCGCAACGGACTCGCGGGACGGCTTCCGGGCAGCCTGGGCGAACTGGCTCACATGACCGAGCTAAGGATCGCTGGCAACACTGGCCTTTCCGGCCGCCTTCCGTTGTCGCTGGCCGGCCTCTCCCTCCGGGCGCTTCACTACGCCGGGACGGAGCTGTGTGCCCCGGTCGACACGTCCTTCCAAGCCTGGCTGAACGCCATTCCGTCGCATGAGGGCACCGGGGCCGAGTGCGCCCCGCCTTCCGACCGGGACATCCTGGTGGCGCTCTACGAAGCGACCGGCGGACCTTACTGGGTCAACAGCAGCAACTGGCTCACGAAAGCGCCGCTGCAGGATTGGCACGGCGTGGCCGTTGACGGTGAAGGTCGCGTGTCGCATCTCTCGCTCAGGGGAAACGGTCTACGGGGGCCGATACCACGCGAACTCGGCAGCCTCACCAGCCTGACGGTGCTGAGCCTTACGAGAAACCAACTCTCCGGCCCCATCCCCCCGGAACTCGGCAACCTGGCCAGCCTGACAACTCTGGAACTAGGCGGTAACGCCCTCGAAGGCCCCATCCCACCTGAACTGGGCAACCTCGCCAGCCTGACGCACCTTTACCTCTGGGAGAATGAGCTCTCAGGCCGGATCCCCGGCGAACTGGGCCTAACCAGTCTGAGGCAGATTCTCCTCCCGAAAAACAAGCTCTCAGGCCCGATCCCACCCGAACTCGGCAACCTGTCCAGCCTTTCGGAACTGGTCCTTAACGAGAACCGCCTGACCGGTCCGATCCCACCCGAGCTCGGCAACCTCACCCGCCCGCGGAAGGCTGGGTCGGTATCAGGGAAGTCGCTGCCCACCTGCAGGTAGCCAGAGATACCGTCTACCGTTGGGTCGACTCAAAGGGCCTTCCCGCACACCGCGTGGGACGGTTGTTGCGATTCAGGCTCTCGGAGGTGGACGAGTGGGTGCAAAACAGCAGCGGAGATGAGTCTGAACAAAACCCATCGGGCAAGATGGCTCAGGACGAGAGAGACGATTAGAGAATGGGTGAGAATCCTCTTTCAGCGCAGGTCGGAAATCGAATATCCCTATTGGAGCACTTCGACGTACCTGTCATCCTGGAGGATGTAAGGCCCCTCGGTACGGACGGGTCTGCTGGCTACGAGTGCCGGGTTCGATTGCCGGACGGCGCACTTGAGGAGGCGGTCATCTCATCCGAGGAGGCCGCGAGCATTTTCGGCGCGGAAGAGAAAGTGGCGGCCCAGCCCGCGGATGCGGAAAGGCTGCGGCTCCTGATCGAGTCTGCGCGTATTCGTCTCGCCTACGCCTACGACCGCCAGTTTGCCGTCAGTCTGTCCGGTATACGCACCCTGCCTCATCAGATCGAGGCGGTCTATCAGAAGATGCTGCCGCAGCCGCGGTTGCGATTCCTGCTCGCCGACGACCCCGGTGCGGGCAAGACGATCATGGCCGGGCTTCTTATTAAGGAACTCAAGCTCCGAGAGGCTATCGACCGATGCCTCATCCTCGTCCCTGCACCGTTGACCATTCAGTGGCAGGACGAACTGCTCCGCTTTTTTAATGAGCCGTTTCAGATGATCCACTCGGCGAATGACCAGCAGCAGCTTCTAAATCTGTGGGAGCGGGAATCTCAGGTCATCTCGTCCATCGACTACGCCAAGCAGGACGACGTCCGTGAACGCGTCTGGCAACAGCGGTGGGACCTCATCGTCATCGACGAAGCACACAAATGCAGCGCCTACACGAAGCGCTCGGCAGGTCGCGGTGACGAGGTCGAGCGCACGAAGCGGTATCAGCTCGCCGAGCGACTCTCGGAGCAATGCGACAACCTCCTGCTCCTGACGGCGACACCCCATCATGGTGACGACGACCGGTTCGCGCATTTCATACGTCTCCTCAGGAGGTCCAAACTCCAGATCTGCCAGGACATGTAGGATTGTCCGGGACTT
Source organism: Candidatus Latescibacterota bacterium (assembly GCA_965217865.1). Taxonomy (GTDB): domain Bacteria; phylum Latescibacterota; class UBA2968; order SICM01; family SICM01; genus CBDCJO01. The sequence goes on from CBDCJO010000002.1 coordinate 349,681, forward strand.
CGCACCCATCCTCTCCCAGAATGACCGGTAGTAGTCGCGAATATCGCCGATGGGACAGGCGGGAAGTGCTGCCACTTTCTCTGCTGTCACCGTTTTGCCAGCTCGGACAACCTCCTCGAACGAATAGATCAGATGGAGCGGCAAACCATGCGAGATGTCGTGAAAAGCTCTCGCTACTGCTCGGACCACTTGGCCGCGCGTTTGCCGTCCGACCACTTCCAGATTTAGTCTACCGGCCTTGTCTTGGAAGTGCAGCCAGCGGTGCACCGCCGCCTGGGACATCAATGGAAGCTCGGTCCAGCGCTCGGTGGGAAGGGCGTTTAGAAGTCTCGCGGGCAAATGTTCGCTGGCGATCTTCTGCGTCCCCACGACTAGCCTGACATTCGTCGGAAGTGGAAGAAGCGCATCGAACAGCTCTTCCATGTCCTCGTGATCACGATGATTGCGCCATACATGATCTAGCCCGTCGACGGTCACGATCAGTCGGCGGCCTTCGCCCTGCAGCCGGAGAGCCGCCGTCTCGAGAAATTTCCTGAAGTCCCCGCACGATCCTTTCAGATCCTGAATTCCCTCCTCAAGCTGATATTCAAGTGATCGGGCTATCGCATGGTAGTGAAAGCGGCCCTCCGAACGGTCCTCAAAGCTCAGAAAATAGTGGTGGCGTATGCATACGGCGCTCTTCGGGTCGATGCGCGCAGCGCAATGGCTGAGGTAAGTGCTCTTGCCACGCCCAGGTGGGCAACCTGAAAAACCTTGTGTACCTGAATCTGTCCGACAATCAGTTGAGTGGGAGTATTCCTGCCGAATTGGGCAACCTGGAAAGCCTCGGGAATCTGAATCAGAGATATTGTCAAATGTTGTGGATGAGGGCGAGCGTATCCGAATGGATCAGGCAGCCCTTTTCAGGTCACCATCTTCGAACAGGGCGCCATCAACGACCAGCTGTATCAGGTTTGAGCCTCGCAATCTGAGCCACGATTTCTCAGCTCCGAGAGCCAGCTTATAGACCATTGCCATCGTGGCATTAACCGATCCGCATCCTTTGGTTTGACGTGTCCTGTGTCTGACCGTAGCGAAGGTTGATTCAATCGGATTTGTGCTGCGCAGGTGGAGCCAGTGTATCGCCGGGAAATCGTAATAGGTGAAAAGCACATCCCTGCCCTTGGTCAGGCACTCGCAGGCCTTCGGATATCTGGCCTGGTAGAGTTCGCAGAATCGATCATAGGTCGAAAAGGGCGTGTTTACGGCTCGGTGATCGATACATTTCGTGGATCAGCCTCTTAGCGTCGGGCTGAACGGATTTCGGGAGTTTGTCCAGCACGTTGGCAGTCTTATGGACCCAACATCGCTGGTGCTTTGTCCGGGGGTACTCCTCTTCCAATGCCGCCCAGAAGCCCAGAGCGCCGTCTCCCACGGCCAGGAATGGGTCGATCGTCAAACCTCGTGCTTTGAGATCCCGCAACAGGGTTTGCCAGGAGAGCTTGCTCTCACGCTGGCCGTCCTCGATAGCGATGACTTCCTTGCAGCCTTCAGCCGTTGCACCGACCAGCACGAGCACACAGGAACGCCGGTCTGGCCGCCCTGGACTCCGACGGAGACGGGACCACCAACGGCGAGGAGCTTGGGGACCCTGACGGCGACGGTGTCCCGGTCGACGGCGCGGTCGTCACCAATCCCGCAGACTCGGCCAGCACTCCGCCCCCGGAAGGAGTGATCCAGGTACTCTCCTTTGCCATCGCCGGTCAGGAACTTGTCGGGGACGCCTCGAACCCCCCGGTGGATGCCGGTGACCGGGAGGTGGTGATCCGCTTTGCCGAGCCCGTGGCCTTCGAACCGTCGGAGGACGGCTCGCCGGTCTTCGACAACCTGGGCGTCGGTTTCGCACCCTACCTGGGGATTGGTGAAGAGGTCACGAATCTTTCGATCAGCGGAGACGGACGGACTCTCACGGCAACGGTCTTCCTGGCGGAGAACACGGCGTATCAGGTTCTGGTCGGACCGACCGACCCCGGCTCTTTCGACGAGCATCAGGTCTACTACGTCGGGACAAGCGAACTTCCCGGCGTCTCCATCACCGGCCGGGCGATCTATCCTGAGGATCTGGCCGACCGTGCCGGAGAAGGCCTGGCGGTGGTCGTCCTTCTCGATCGCGAGCGGTACGAGTTGCTCCAGGAAGAAGGACAGGGGTTCAATCCCGCCATGGCGAAAATCCTCGCCGAGGCGTCAGCGTCCCGGGTACGGGAGGAACCCGAAGCGGAGGACGCAGAGACCGTTGCGCTGGTGCGGATGACTGGAATCGGGTCGGGTGGGCGTTACGAGTTGAAGTTTGTCCCGGATGGCGACTATGTCCTTTTGGCAACCGTTGTGCTGGATGATGGCGAGGTCCTCATGGCGGGGAGTTACGGCGTGGAGGACCTGGAATCGGGTCCCGCGCCCCTCCTGGTGGAGGGTGTGAGCCTGACGGACGTGGACGTCGACCTGTTTCACATCGGGGCAGACACAGTAGACGCAAGGGAAGTCACCGTCGCCGGGGTGGATGTGGAGGGGGGATTCCTCTATTTCGATGATTCGGACGGCGACCGGGTAACCGTGAGTGTTTTTCCGATCCTGGGGTCGATTCTGGACCTGGAGGGGAACTTGATCGAACTCTCCGATCTCGGGGTGGGCTCGGTCGTACTCGTCTCGGGCCTGATGGTGGTCGGGGAGATCGTCGCCTTCGAGATCCGGGTCGTCTCCCTGATCCTGGCCGCCGACTTCACCGGCGATGGCCTGGTAAACTACGACGATTTCTGGGACTTCGTCGCTCGCTACGGCACACGGGAGGGTGACGCCAACTACTCGTCTCGCCACGACCTCACCCGGGACGGCGTCGTCGACTTCAGCGATTTTCTGAAATTCGCCGAGGCTTTCGGAAAAAGTGTCTGATGACGGACCTGAAACGCCATTGGGTAGTGCACGGTGCTTTGGGAACACCACGCTCTTCCAGAACGTGATCGACTATTACATCGTTGCGTTTTTGGGCATGGCGACCTCCGGCAAGAACCCGCTGACCGGTTTCCGGCGTTCCGGTGTCACTCGTTCGGGTCTCCGTGACTCGCAAGGACAGTCATGTCGCGGTCTGTCGGAGAACCGGGCGCTGACAAGCTGAGAGCGCCTGCCTGACGACCGGGACAGGACACCGGTTCCAGCGTGTGCATCGCCTGACTCGAACCATAGTCCTTGCTGATCAATCCGGTTTGCTGGACAGCGCCTTTCGAACGAGCGTCATTGTGTCCTGTTTCGGGGATTGTGGACCTGGAGTTGCACCGGTTTAGACCAGGCCAGGACTTCATCCATAAGCCTTGGCCGGGGTGCTGGTGCGGACAGCGCCGCCGGACCTGCCCGACTGGGAAGAGCTTGAAGAGTTCGAGGACGCCGAGCGCGAGCGACTAGAGCGAATGCTGGAGGCGATCACGCTGGCCGGTAACGCTGAGCAGGTACGTGAAGAGATCACCGAACTCTTGGAACTTGCCGAAGAGGCCAAGGCCGTCGAAGGCTCGGGCCACGAGGCGAAACTCGGACATCTTCGGAAGATCATGCAGGACGAGGGATTCTTCGACCGCCCCGACCAACGACTGCTGCTCTTCACCGAGTTCAAGGACACCCTCGACCACCTGCTGGAGCAGTTGAAGGCTTGGGGCTTCAGCGTCGGCTGTATCCACGGTGGCATGAAGGCTGGCTCACGCGACGAACCAGGAAGTCGGATTTACACCGAACAGTAGTTCCGCGAAGGTACCATCCAGGTTCTGGTGGCCACCGAGGCGGCCGGCCCGTTGTCGCAACTGCCGGTCAAAACGCCGGTCAGATCTTGCCGTTTCAGAACCTCCAGAGCCTCCTCGGGCACAGATCCGCCGCCGCGACTGGTCGCTTAAGCTCCCTGGGCCGATCCCAGGAGCTACGAACGCCTCACGCTGAGTTCAACGTCCCGCAAGTAGGTCAGATACCTTTTGCGTAAGTTGTCAGGAGCCGCATCGAGTTCCCGGCACTTAGCCGCTACCTTCTCGTGGTCGAATTCCAGCGGGTCGGATGAGTGGGCAAATTTGTTACGGATCTCTCCGACAACATGTAAACCATTTAGGGTTTTCCGATCATAAAGTCCGAGGGCATAACCAAGTTCTATCGTGCTCCAGAAGGACAGACGCTTGAATACTTTGTTGTCAACGTTATGGAACTTCTTTTTCTCTATAGCTTTTTGTAGCCGGTCCTCGAAAAGCGCTGCGGCAAGAACAGCGGCACCTCTGTCGCTCTCTCCGTCAAACAACTGGTAGAAGTTGTAGGCCTCGTCCCAAGCCTCTTCGATGGTTTCTCTGAGCGTTTTTTCTTCCTCACTCATCCAAATTCCTTCCTCTTCAGCCGCCCGCGCCGCTACGCCACCGGGAATCGCCCCAATAGGGCATACCCAGCGGCGCACCTCCATTGTGGGCCAAAACGTGTCCCAATAGAGTGCCATTCCGCATCTCAAGGCATTATCGGCCCCAAACACCCCCTAAATGTGACGAAACGCGGCGGCCTCGTTCCGTCGGTTTCTTCCTCCCGTTCCCGGCCACCCATTACCTCGCCGCCGAGGCCCCGATCCGCAGGCAGCGCTAGTCGCGACGTTGATGCCTTTCGAGCCGCTCGAGCATGTTGATCTTCCGGTGGGAAGCGAGCATTGCAATGGCACAGGCCTCGCCGAACTGCCTCATGAGGTTTCCGGACGGGATCAGAAAACCTGATAGGAGAAGGTGCGCCGAGGTGAGAACGCTATTGAAGGCCGCGAACAGGAACATCTCGACCCACGCGGCACGCTGGTCCGCTGACACTGACTTGGTGAATTGTTTCAGTAGTCGGCACGTTAGATACAACTCTTTTGCAAGCACCTCGATCTCGGAGGGGAACTCCTCTAGGAAGCGTTCACGGACATCGCCGTTGTCAGAGATCAGGGCCCGTCGGATCTATTCGACAGTGAGAGTGTGAGCCTCGGCGGGCGGTGAGGAATCCGCTTGGTCAGACGCCTTATCCACTGGCTCCTCCGTTCTCGTCGAGGAGGTCCTTCAGCTGTCGGTACCCTCGCTCGCCCAGCCGGTTGATGAGGCGGCGGGCGCGAGCCTGAGTGTCAGAGTTGCCAGCCTTGAGGATGTGCGCTAGGAACCGCTTTACGTCCTCCACAGGTACGTGGGGATAGTCAGCCCGTAACTCCGCAAGCAGCACCGCCTCAGCGATCGAGAAGGTCTCGTCCGGATTAGCTTGAGCGAGCGACAGCATTCGGTTCCACCGTAAGTACATCTGAAGTTGACCTTGTGCCAGACGTGCGGTTCGAAGGCCAAGCCGGACGATGTCCGTATCGGGGATGTACGGCGTATGGAAGAGCCATTCAAGCTCCTTTGCTTCCGCCACCGTTGCTGCTGAATCCAGGTTCGCCTCGAGCTGAGAGACCCTCCACTCCCACAGCCTGACGAGCCTTGGACGGCATCCGTCGGCGGAGGGTCGTCCATGTCTGACCAAGCACGGAAGATCATCCAGTAGGCCCGGCCCCAGTCCGAGGGGACGAGTTTGTCGTATGCCGTCTCCAGTAGCGCATCCTTGTCACCAACAGACACAAGGCCACGCACTACGGTTACCATCAAATGCTCCGCATAACTCTGGGTAATCTCCCTGGAAACGCCGGAATTGCCGGCAGCTTCCCGCCATACCACAGCCTTTTCCGCCGCTCTCACGTACCAAGGCCGCGTCGCGCGAAAAACCTCATCGTACAGGCGACCTCGGGATATGTAGGTCGTCCAGGTTGGCCACGAGGCAGGATCCTCCAGGCCACGTTCAAATAGGTCAGCGGCATGAGCCTCAATCCACTCCGGGGCCAGTAAGTGCAGCTGGGGAACGTAGTCTCCCAATACAGCTCGGAGAACCGCAGCGTTCGGCCCGTCATCCTGCAGCGTACCGTCGAGCAGCGGCACGAGTTGCTCCTGGACCGCAACGCGCGCAGCACCCGCAGCCCCGTCCGAGGCTGGCTGTTCGTCGCTGAGCAGAGACCGGTAGTCCCAGAGGGCCGCTGAGATGACGGCGTTGGCAACGTGGCCCGCCGCATCGTTGAGTTTCGCCATAACTACTGACGCCAGTGACTTGTCAGTGCTGTGGGGTATCTCCCATATCGCGGGCGCGGTCATTGCTTCGGCGAGGATCCCCCAGATTTCACCGGCGCACCGATGCGCAACAGAGTTCCTATTGCATCCTTCCCCGATGAAGCGGGCGGCACTGCCCGCGGTCCTGCGCCAGTGGCCCACGCGGGTACCGTCGCCTAGATCAAGGGACCGCACCCGGCTCAGGATGCCCCGCACAACTTCCATCGCAGCCGCCCAGTCGAGTTCCGAACCGGCTCTGGCTGCCTCGCCCAGGCCGTCCACGATCCCCTCAATCGCTCTCGGATCCGCGCCCTGCTCGACCGCGCCACTCAAGACCTCCAAGGCCGTCCCTGCGTTCTCCTTCGCATACGTCATCAGCGTTCCCTGTAGCCCGAACGACGATCCTATTCCCTCTCCAGGGCTCCACTCGACGAGCAGCGCCACGATCTCGCCGACCGATGACTGCCCGAGTTCTTCGACGCCGAAAGGAGATTCGTCATCGAGCCAGGCGCCACTCTCAACAGCACCACTTGCCCCAACCTCTGCCATCTCTTGATCGTAGCGTGATGGAATGACACCGAGGACGCCAAGTCGTTCCGCAAGATCACGAAGCTCCTCGGGGATGTCGCCACGGAAGAAGGTGAGGATACGGCGCTGGTAGCGGCGAATGTAGTCGTTGATCTCCTCTTCCGTCACGGTAATGGTTGCCTCTTGGTTCGGACCGGCTTCCACCGCCGCAGCATATTCCTTCCTTACCTCCGGGGCTGCGTTACGGAATTGCGACCGGAGCAACACAGCGATCGCGGTCGCCGGGAATCCGGGATCGCGCAGCTCCTTAGACCTGAGGATTCGGTTGACTCGCTCCGGGAGATGCCGGCCGGCCTCGGATAGCACGAGATAGCCAATCCGCGTCATGAGGTTATCACTGTGGCGCTCGACGAGGTCTATTGCCGCTGTGGCTTCGTCTCGACCCTGGGCAGCAAGGCGCTGCCCCACTCCAACCGCTGCATCGATGAGCATGGACACCACGTCATCGCGGTCCGAACGAGCCCCCGACTCGGTATCAATCGGTCGCCATAACACGTTGGGCCCTAGCTGGTCAGTAAGCCTTTGCACGCCCCGGACCTTCGATAGCAGGAACGCCAGAGTTCTTGTAGCATCTAGAGCTTCGAGCGCATCCACGAGGCGTCCTAGGAGCTCAGCGTAGTCGTGCCAGCCGAAACGCGGGAAAACCCAGTGGGTCCGCACACGGAAGGATAGTCCTTCCATTTCCTCCGTCTCACTCGGACACGCGACTCGGAGGAGATAAGTTGCGAGGTCGAATGCCGCCTCTATCTGTTCCGTCTCGGCGAGCCAGACCAGAAGATCCACCACGCTCTCACTGAAGATCCTCGCCGATGTTGCCGGTACAGTCTTGAGGGCGTTCGTTAGAGTTGGAACAATGCATGCGGCCAGACCGGGAGGAAGATGGCGGCTGGCCTTAGCCACGACATCCCACACGAAGGGGTTATCGTTCGTCAAAGGAATTGAATTCAAAGTCTCCAGCACTGCCGCCGGTTCATCAGCTGCAGCTAACACGAGGTAATTGCCTTCAGGCCATGGCTTGGGGCTCCACGAGCCATCAGCGTTCTGCTGCCGGCCTGGCGGGCTCGTGAAGAAGCCCTCGGCCGCGAGGTACTTCACCCACCCCGGGTTTCTTAGCTGTTGGAAGAAGTAGTTCCGCTGTCCATGACGGAGCTGAAGGTCACGGAGTCGCTTCGCGTGTTGACTGTTGGGGGTCTCGACCTTGAGTAGCTCGTCCAACTCGGCCTCGGTTACGTAGTACGGCGCCACGCGGCCGTACAACAAGCTGGTGAATCTCTCAATAGCTTCGCGCACAGCAATCGCCTGCGGGCCACCGAATCGCCAGTGGGCAGCACTTGAGAATTGTCTTACGAGGTGCAACCACTCATCAACACGCGGGTCATCAGTCTCCAGCCCCAGAGCCTCTGCGATGCGCGGTCGGTTGCGTTCGTTCGAAGACACGCTCTCTTCGGCAGCAACCTCCAGACCCTCATCCCTCAACAGGAGTTGCAGGACCCCGCGTGAAAGCTCACGCCCAGCGTGAGCGACTAGATAGGCGTTTCCAGGCTGATCGATCTGACGTGCCAGCGCGAGCCCGCGTTCGTATAGGCCCGCGAGGTGGGGATCTAGGAGCCGAAGCTCCCCGGCCGTTTCCCGTTCTCGGAGAGTGAGCCAGTCTTCTCCGTCCTTAGGCGTCTCGGGTCGCGGCAGATCGCCGCGTGTCTCGTCCATAACCTCCCCACCAACAAGACCGGCAGCGTCGCCGGGTCTCATAGATCTCCGAGCAATAGATCACGTCGCGTGGATGACCCCCCCTCCACTACTTTTTGTTCGGGGTCATTACCTGCGCCAGTCGACGCACCTCGACGTACAACAGCAGTTCGTCGTCTTGCGTAATAAATCGTAGTTGACGCTTGTCACTCCAAAATCCGGCTCGCGCTGAAAGGGTTCACGAACGTAGTGGACCTGATGCCGGCCGTCGTCCTGGAACTCCACGATCCCGAGGATGAAGGCCTCGGGCTTGTTCAGTGAGTACAGAACCTCGTTGCGCGTGACGGTGATCGTTGACGCGCCGCTAACCCGGCCCTTGACCTCGATGAATCGAAGCTTGCCCGTGTCCGGCACCCGGCTTTCGATGTCGTACCCCAGTTTCTCGAACTCCCGGTCCGCCGGGTCAAATCCAAGGCTCCGCTCGACATCCATAATGATGTTGCGCGCCCGGGCGGCCGATTCCTGCGTATCCACGGCCGTTCTTGTGCCCGCCGGTTCACGCCCACTCATTTCATCGATGAGCCCCTTGGGCACGACCAGCAATCCTCCCAGCACCACCGGTGGAAGAGGGGAGATTTGTGCCTCAAGCTGGAGTTCCTCAAGCCGTTTCTGTAGACGTGTTTGCAGCGAGTCCGCGCGCTTGCGGGCCTCACCTGAATTGAGCCTCGCTCCGGTCTTGCCCGCCTGCTCCTGCAGTTTGAGTTGCTCGGCCCGATGATCCCAGTAGGCGATCTCCTTGGTGAGACGGTCCTTTACGGCCACTACGGTCTTGGTGATCAACGCCAACTTCGCATCGCGCACTTCCGCCAAATGCTCCGGGACCACGTTCGCAACAGCGTAGCCCTGCGCCTTCCTTTCCACATCCCGGTCGATCCACGCGCACTGCGGCCGCTCGAGGATCTGTTCCAGACCGGGATCGTCTTCACCGAGCGGCCGATAGTCGAGGTAGGGCGCATAGTGCACATGGCGGGTCACGCCATCCGCATCCAGTTCCACGTACAGCATACGCTTGGAGATGATCCGGCGATCCCCCGAGCGCGTCAGGCTCGCATCCTGGATCGCGTGCTCAAGATAGAAGAGCACGCGCGGTTTGTCGCCCTCGTCACGCTCGTCGACCAACACGGCGCCCCGTTTCAAGAGATCCCGGTGTCGTTCCAGCGTCAGGTCGATGACCGCATCCAGCAATGGGTGCCCGGGACACACAAACGCCGCCGCCGGCTGTCCTTGCGGCGCCACCAAAGACTTCTCGAAGGCGATGCGCTCGTACCGGCGAAGGACCGGGTCTCCAATACCCATCAACCGATCTCGATTCCGAACGGGTGCGGGAACGTGGGTGATCTCGTAGCGACTCGCCTCACGCTGTTTGGCGGAACCGCCCAGGCGTTGGAACGCCTCCCGAAAGAACGACTCGATGTAGTGCGGTTGTAGACGGCGGGCTTCGCTCCGCTCCATTTCCTCGCGTATTCGGTGCACTCGGCTCGCGTCCATGGCGTCGACCGCCAGGGCGCTCTCTTCCAGGAGGTCCTGAAGCCTGCCGCGGTCCAGGGCATGATCGACCGTCGTCGTGAGGCGCGCTCGAACCTCCGGCTGTTCCCCGTAGCGAATTGCCTCGACCAGGAGTTCGCGAAGGGGCCGCCCCTCGAAGTGGAGCTTGCCGCGCCTGTTCCAACTTGTCGAGGAGCTTGCGATAAACGTCGCCCTCCCTCGTTTCATCCGCGACCAGGTTCCAGAGGTGACACACTTCCGTCTGGCCGATGCGGTGAATCCGGCCGAACCGTTGCTCCAATCTGTTGGGATTCCAGGGCAGATCGTAGTTCACCATCAGGTGGGCGCGCTGGAGGTTGATGCCTTCGCCGGCCGCATCCGTGGCGAGCAGCACCTGCACGTGCGGGTCGTGGCGGAAGGCTTCCTGGGCCTTGAGCCGGTCCTCGCGGCCCATGCCGCCGTGAATCCGAACAACCGACTCCTCACGTCCCAGCAAGGTCCGGATGCGCCTGTCGAGGTAACGCAGCGTATCCCGGTGCTCGGTGAAAATGACCAGCTTTTGCTTCGGAGACGGGGCCGGCCGGGGAATCTTGCCGGCACCGGGAACGTCCACCTCCGTGATTTGTCCGGCGAGCCCACCTGCTGTGAAGATTTCACCGAGCAGGCTGGCCAGCTCTCGCCATTTGGTGTCCGTGCCGCTTCGCCGCAGTTCAAGCGCAAGACCTTCCAGATTCTTGAGCGTCTCAATCTCAGCCCTCAGCTCGGCGATTGATCGCGCCGCCGTCGCCCGGTCGAGAATGTCTTCCTCGGCCGCCTCGACTTCATTTTCGGGGGCCTCGTCCAGATCCTCGACATCCTCCGGGTCGAGCTCCGGTCCCACGGCGGCAAATGCGATGGCGTTCCGGTCGCGGCCCGTTGGATGGCGGCGAGGTTCGAGGTCTTGAGATCCGCCTCGACCTTCCATTGCTGTTCTCAGTACCGGGCGTCCTCCCCGTCCCTAACTGGCAGATCTTCGACGGGATCCTCTACGTGCTGCGCACGGGCTGCCAGTGGCACGCCCTGAGGGCCTCCGGCTTCGAGGGAATACGACCGTATTCAACCGGAGTGCGCCGATTTACATCAGCAAACGACACCGGGATCGTTTCAATTCTGTTCCGGAGACAAGATCCTACGCTTCTTGACCGGGTCACTGTTTGAGGACAGTTGATCCATCTTTACACCTCCTGCTTGCCCCCGTTTTTTCGGGCGATCTCAGAAAAAAGATAACATCGCAAAGGCCCGGACCCGCTGGAAGGCGTACAAACAGGAGAAACGGACGCGTTTATCCTGGCGGATGCGGCCCATGGCTACGGACAATGACAGGGCCTGATCCCCGGGCAGGCAGATGCGAAAAAACGTTTGTGAAATACGGCAGAAACGACAAGACCCCGAAGGGTTGCCCCACGGGGTCTTGCGTTTGACGACCGCCGAAGTGGCGGATGAGAATATGACTCCCCAACTGATCCTATCTTTAGAACCCTTCTCTGTTCGTCAGTCGTAACATGCTGTATTGAAAGGAGATGTCGTAATAACACCCGCACCGCAGAGTCGGAAGCCATGTCAAGACCGATTTACCTTTTGGACTGATCAGGGCGCAATCACAGGGCAAGCAATGCGCAAGCGGCAACGGGAGCACGGGTAGTACATCGTCATTCACACGCCGGAGGCGAGATTGTAATTGCAACAACCCTTGAAAGGACATATATTTTTTGCTAACGCTCATCTTGCAGAATGAAGCCGGAGAGGAGCATGATCGACGGCGCTTGCTCCTGATCGTGCACAAGGAAGGTAGCCGGTGCGGTCCTTGAGTTCGTCGCCTCGACCTGCGAGGAAAACCTTCAGAACCGGCTCGCGCTGCTCGGCGAGCGGCCCACCGGGGACCTGATCGAGCAGAAAGTTTCACTTCGGCTGTTGCGGCACCTCGCGTCCTCGGTTCGCCACCAGCAATACCATGACACGGATATCGTGAAACCGTTCCGCGTTCAAGCCCCGAATAGCTCTTGGCACCCCTTTTACGGCTCGTAGCCCTCTGAGGGCTCCGCGCGAGTAGCCGGGGCCTGAGTGCCTAAGAGAGAGCCGTTCCTGGGGCTTCCTGCGGCGCTTTTGGCAGAAGATTTATCCACAGGACCCTGTGATCCGAGGGAGTTTTCCACGGTGAAAGCGCATACTCTTACAAAGTAGTTAAAGAACAAGTAAAAAAAGGACACCACGCACAGGCTTGACAACCAAGCCTGAAACCGTCCACGAAACCGGGGTAACTCCACCACAATATCCCACGAGAGCAAAAGGAAGAAGAGAGCTATATGGCCGATACCAAGGCCTCTGAAGTAGCGCTCTTGTTTGTTGGCGAACAACGCGCCGCCGCTGAAACGCTGACGCGGGAGCTGCAACGTCAGGGGGCAGTAGTCTTTTGCGACTACTTCGAGAACACGGAGCTGGCGCCACGCATTGCGGAAGAAGATCTGCATGCAGATCTGGAACGAGCGGAGGTCGTCGTCCTGTTGGTGTCCAGACAATACGTCGACCGAGCATGGAAACGAGACGAAAGGCACTTGATTCTCTCTGAGATTTCCGAACGGGGGGGCGCTGTCGTGCCGCTGTGCTTCGATGACACCCCTGTTCCGGCCGGACTGCCTCCGGGCACTGATTGCCGGGGAGCCGACGATTATGCGCTAACGCAAGTAGCCGAAGACATCGGCGAGAAGCTCTTTAGCCATGAGGCAGAAGGTAGGGGTACTGGTGCGGCTCAAAATCCGCATCTGACGGCTCTGACAGGCGAGGCGGTGTGGTTGGACTACGATCATGCCGAGCGGTTCGTTATCGGACGAGGCAACCTCCAGTTCGAGACGAGGTGGAGCAAATGCAATGCCACCAGCATCCATGTCTACAATGATGCACCGTCGATCGAGGGAGTGGCACTGGCCTCGGGATATACGTCGATAGAGCAGATCATAGACGCGCGGTTCCTCGACTACAGGGGCCGTACGCGGCGACCACGCGAGGGGGAGATCGTCGTATTCCGTAACGTCAATGGCTTTTACGCCGCGGTGCAGGTGCTGGACGTCAAGGATGACACGCGGGGAGACGACGTCGACGAGCTTCGCTTTCGATACGTCATTCAGCCCGATGGCTCAGACGACTTCGGTGGGGACATGTGCGTGGATTCGGTTCGGGTGCGGGGGTTCCGCTCTCTTCGGTGTGTGGAACTGTGTGAGCTGGGGCGCCTAGTAGTCATGATTGGGCCTAACGGATGCGGCAAGTCGAACGTCATCTGGCTCTTCGAGATGATGCATCACATGCTGAGATTCCGCCGTTTGGCGGATTTCGTGGGCGAGCACGGTGGCGGGGACGACCAGTTGTTCAACGGTAGCAAGGCAACGCCGCGCATTGAAGTAGAAGTGACTCTAAGGGTCGGAGCAGCGGACTACTACGACTATCGGTTTGCGCTTAGATACGGGAACGACGATCGGCTGCTGCTCGCGGACGAAGCCTACCGGTTGCGTGATAGGGAGCTTGGAGATACGGACTGGCAACTGATCGAGAGCAGCAAGGGGGCCGTTGAGGCGGGGTTGGTCGCGGTGGGCCACCAGGTCCGTCCCGCGACCATTCACTCGCGCGTGGCCAGGAACATCGTGCATCTGCTTGGAGGGTGTCGGGCCTACCATTTCCATGACACCTCAAGAAACTCGGGGTTCAAGAAACCTTGTGATTTCCAGGACCATCAACGGCTGGCAACCGACGGCCACAATCTGGCTGCGGTGCTGTTACATCTGGAGCGAGAGGACCGCCCGAGGTACGAATTAATCTGCCAGCACATTGGGCGAGTGTTGCCAGGTTTTGATCGCTTCGATCTTCACGAGGGCCAGGGTAAAGTCGCGTTGCGATGGACGTCAACTAACGGAGGCAAGACATTCGGGGCCCATCTGACATCGGACGGGTCGTTACGGTTATTTGCGCTCGTAACGTTGTTGAACCTGCCGTGCGAATTGCTTCCGACCGTCGTGTTTCTCGACGAGCCCGAGCTTGGACTGCATCCGGCGGGCGTTGCTCTGGTTGGAGGGATGATCAAGGCCTTGTCTTACAGGAGGCAGGTTGTGGTCGCGACGCAGTCGCCATTGCTCCTAGACGCCTTCGATATGGATGAAGTGATAGTGTTGGAAGCGGACAGCAACGGCACACGGGCTCGCTCGCTCGCCACGGAAGATTACGAAGAGTGGCTTGATGAAGGGTTTCTGCCCAGCGAACTGTGGCAGAAGAATGTGCTTGGAGGGCGCCCTTGATCCGGGTTGCAATCTTGGTGGAGGGGGAGACCGAGGGCGAGTTCGTCAAGCGAATTCTGTCTGGCTATCTTTGCCAAAGAGGCGTGTTGGTGCAGTACCGTAACCTTCAGGGCAGAGTGAACGTGCACAAGATAGCGCGAGAGATGTGTCGCTACTGCAGTTCGTTCAACGTGGTCACGTCTTTAGTCGACTATTATGGGTTCATGAGTAAGAAAGGTGCGACTGTCGTGGATCTTGAGAAGCAAGTGAAAGCGGAAGTGGGAAATAGGATGCCGGGTGGCGGCACGTGTAAGATCTACCCATACATACAGCAACACGAGTTTGAGGGACTGTTATTCTCCAACGTAAGAGCATTCGGTCATCTGCCGAATGTGACCGCCGCAACCGTACAAAGTCTGAAGAGGGTCCGCAATCGGTTTCAAACGCCCGAGGACATTAACGACAGCGATGCTTCGGCACCAAGTAAGATCATCAAGAGAATAATCCCTACGTACCAGAAGGTGGTGGACGGCACATACTTGGCAGAGTGGATCACGTTGGCGAAGATGCGCCGAGAATGCAAACGATTTGACACATGGGTGACTTTTTTGGAGTCGCTCGGTGAAGAACCTGACTGATCTTCCCAGTGCACCGCCTTTCCTCTATTCTACACCCCGATCACATTGGGAGCGGCGCTACCCTATTCCGTGCTCCTCCGGCCCTGCGGGTTCAGAGATCGACTTTGTGAAACCGCATGTCCGGGGTTCTGTTTGCAAGCAATTTCGGCAGGCCGAAAACCACAATATGTGGCAGGTCGTCAGACTCTGTGCGACCAGTACGACACGGGAATCAAAGTGGACTAGGTGGTGCACGGATACATATCTGTCAACCACAAGTCGGTTCGAGCCCATGCGATACTACCTCGAATGGAGTGTAGACCGCGCGCCCAGGCTGCGGATCGCTGGCGCCGTAAAGGTCACCCGGGCCGATCACTCTCTCCAACTCGTTGGGAAGGATCACCGGTCCCCTTCGCCGCCAAGGCCAGCGTCAGATACGGTTGAAAACCCGGGCCGCCACGTCCGCGCACTTTTCGCCTTCGACGATCAGCACCGTCCGTCCGTCGCCGGTCAGCGTCTCGGTGGGCGAAAAGGAACCGCACAGGCTGCACGGCTGGTCAGTCTTGACCGTCGACCTGCTCGACAAGACTCTTCATCCCACGAATGAGCGCAGCCACTTCCCGCCGCTCGTCGGTCGCCGCGGCGGTGAAAAGACCGTGTTTGAAGGCGTTCGTGTTACCGACCGGTGCGCCGGGCGATGCTCCCCCGTGCATCCGGCAACGGCCGTTCGTCATCGCGGGTGACCGGCACGGCATCCCGCTTCTCGTCCTGGCACCGCATCTCGGGCTCCGGTGCATGGGCAATCTACTTTGCATGGGGTTGTTCCTCAAATTTCGATCGAATCCCCTCTCCCCCTCGTAGCCCGTTGTCCGGCAAGATGCTGGGAGGTTGCCCCTGGTCTTCGGGCAAGGGTGAGGAGTTCATCGGAGAGGCAAGCGCTTGCGGGTCCTTCGGAGGACGATCGTCTGAAGAACTGCGCACGACAATCTTGAACAGCGCGTCAGGGATGGCGATGAGCATTTCGTCTTTGTCCGGTTCCCCCAGAAGGGCAGGCGGCTCATCCAGGCCGACGACCGGCCCTGCGATGATCCAAACTTCGCCGTACAGATCAGCCCAATCTGCCGTCTTGTACTCGAGATCCAGCCAGATACCGGCATTGAACTCCTGGCGCTGGGGCACAGCGTTCAGCATCGTATGGGTGTTCCATTCGGCCTCGGGGCTGATCCTTGCAGCGTGTAACTTCATGCAGAGGTGGCCACGGACGTACCAGTTGGGATGGGCTTTTCGGAAAGCCATACCCTGATCCCAATAACGAAAATTGCCCGGGCGGCGCTGCGACCAAGGGACTCGTGCTCGGCACGGATTTCATCAGCGACGTACTTCTCGTCTCCATTAGAGTAACTCCACCACTCACGCTTCGCCCGAATGTGTTGTCGACAGATGTTGCATTACGCACCATCAGCGAGGCACTCACCAAGGCCGCTTGCGCGAGATTGGAACTGGAGTCGAACGAATTGCAGGCCGAGTACCGACCCGCGCTCACCGCCGCAGGGCGCGAAGGTCGGGAGGCGGAGATCTACTTGTACGATACCTTACCTGGCGGTGCCGGTTTTGCCCAACGCGCAGGGAAACTAGGGTTAACCCTCTTCGAGGACGCTCTAGAGATTCTCGAGGTATGCCCCGAGGACTGTGATCGGTCGTGCTATCGCTGCTTGCGGAATTACAGGAACAAGCTTGAACACGACCTTCTTGATCGTCACCTTGGCGCGAGTCTGTTGAGATTTCTCGTTCGTGGAAGCTACCCAACACTAGCTTCGGGTCGGCTGGCATCTTCCACAGACTTGCTCTTCGAAGATCTCCGCAGACAAGGCCTCGAAGGTGTGACCATTGAACGGAGTTATCCCTTAACGCTTCCCGGATTCGGTGCGGTAACGGCTCCGCTATACGTGAAACAGGCGACGGGCGCCGAATTCATCATCGGTCTCCATGGACCGCTTACACCTGACGGCCCGCCTGATGCTGCCCTAAGAGAAATTAAGGAGTTTAGCCCTTCAATTCCGGTATTGCTTTACGACGAGATAGCAGTACGGCGAAACCTTCCGGCTGTTACCAGCCACCTGATTGCGCAAATAGGACAGGTGTAATGCCTCAAGACAAGGCAGGGAGTCCTTGGCAAGTATTCCGGCCGTCAGCGTGGCCCGAAGCGCCGGTGTGGATGTCCTACTCTACACTGTCACACTTGGAGGCCTGTCCACGTCGATGGGCTCTCAGCACTGCCGCGTTTCCGAGCGTGTGGGAAGAGTCCGGTTACCCCCGTCCCCCACAACAGACGGCTCTTGAAGGCACGGTCGTCCATTTGAGTCTTCAGAAGATTACGCGTTCCTTTGTAGAACGTCGTTGTCCTTCGTTGACTGACGAGAGTGCGATCTTGGCGCTGAGGGAGTTCGGTGGCTATACGGCGGTCGTTGTGGGTAGTCTGAAATTGGCGCTTCAGCCGTATGAAAGGAACCCACGAGCTGCTCCGTTACTTGAGGAAATTCATCGTCGACTTTCTGCGAGAGTTCCAGAACTCCGCTCAAGAGTACAGAGATTGCTGACTCGCATTCGACCTGCGGAACGTCGGGCTGGTGGATTAGAGCCGGCTGTGAACCATCCCGGGGTCGAATCACGATCTCCGCTGGTGCATGGTTCCTATGCAGAAGTCGAAATTCGAGCAATCGAGATAGCGTGGCGTGGTTTTGCCGACTTACTCACGCTTTCAAACACGGAGTGCGAGATTCGAGATTTTAAGACCGGAGTTCCAAAAGAGGAGCATGTGTTCCAAGTTCGTACATATGCACTGCTGTGGGCCCGGGATCGTGATTTGAATCCGACTGGTAGGTTAGCGGACAGATTGGTTCTTTCTTACGACGAAAGCGATATAGAGGTTCCGGCGCCAGACGAGGGAGAAATCGGTCAGTTAGAAAATGAACTGCGGAGACGAACCGCCGAGGCGTTGACTGATCTCCAGGATGATCCTCCTGAGGCTCGGCCTAGCCCGCAAAACTGCGAGCACTGTCATGTACGACACCTATGCGAAGAGTATTGGCACCTACATGCGAGACAAAGAGCCACCAACGGGTCGGCAAACAGCGGGTTTGGAGACGTCCAGATCGGTCTTACTGGTCAGCACGGCCCTAGTAGTTGGGATGGTGTAATCCAATCCGGTCCAGACTTGAAGGTAGGTGAACCAATCTTGCTGAGGACAACAAATCTCCAATTTGAACTGAAATCGGGTCAACGGGTTCGTCTGCTTAATGTCCACATTCGTGTGCCTGAAGAAGAGTTAATTGAAGAACAACCGCCGGCATTTGTAGCAACGATGGGAGCGAATTCCGAGGCGTTTCTGCTTTGAGGAATTACTCGTCTGCATTGTGGTCCGGACTGATCGACGCAAGAACGAGACTCGCTTATGACGCTTGAACAGATCACTGCGCTGGCCGTAAAAGGCGAATCCGAAACGCTGGAGTTCAAGAGCACCACGGGAACGCGCCGCGAGGCGGCCCAAACCGTGTGCGCCATGCTCAACCAGTGCGGCGGGCACGTGCTGTTCGGTGTCACGGCGACGGGAGATGTGGCCGGCCAACAGGTGAGCGCCGAGATCCAAAGGATCGATCCGCCGGCATTTCCGGCGGTCGAGCGGATTCACGTAGCCGGAGACCTTGAAGTGGTGGCGGTTCGTGTGAGCCAGGGTTCCGCGCGGCCGTACCAGTACCGGGGTACCGCCTATCGACGAGTTGGCAACACGACGTTGGCCATGTCGGCCGACGAATACAACTACTTCTGGATCACGGCGAATGGTCCATCCGTCCTCTTCGTAAATGTCTTGCAGGCGCAAAGTCAATCATCCTTACGGCTGAAACGGATGCATGGTGCCGTTCCTGGGGTGGCATTTCTCATAACGTTCCCGCGGGCTGCGGAACTTGCCGGCCTGTCCTCCGGAGCTGCGTAGCAGCGAAGGAGGGAGGCAAGTTGGGCCGGAGGTGCGAAAGCGCCGGAGCCGCAGCCCGGCGTGTTATATGCTGCCGTGGTCGAGCATCAACCCTGTGGTTTTTGTCCTACGTAGAGTACGTGTCTGGACGAAGCCAGCATGCTTTTTTCTGCACTGACTTCGAATAGAAGGTCCAACCAAAGGTCTCGTTGCTTCCCTTCAAGTGTGTTGTAGCTCTCGTCGTCTGCGGAGATTGCCGGCTCGACGCCAGCAATCTTGAGGGTGCGGAATCCCACTGTTTCATGCAAGGGGGCGATCTCATCCAACCGCACAAAATAGCCTCGGAAGCCACCTCTTGGGGCACCAGCGGGGCGTTGGCCGTGTCTAGCCAGTGACCAAACCTCTTCTTGGTTCTCTATCCAGGAAGGGTTCGTTTTAATCAGGTCTCCAAGAACACCGAATCTGGAAAGCATGGCGGAAAGGATCACTCCTCCTGATGTTAGGCATTCGTAGGCTGACCGCAGAGCTGCTGCTCGATCGGTTTCAAGTAGTAGATGGTACAGCGGACCCATAAGCAGAACAGCCTCAAACTGGCCACGGGGAATACCATCCAGCTCGCGTGCATCGCCAGTCCGGAAGTCAATCTGATCAGATAAGCCGAGCTCCTCCGCCTTCGCCTTGCATCGGGTAACGTACTCATCAGCAAGATCGACAGCCGTGATCTGGTAGCCCCGCTCTGCCAAGGCAAAGGTGTAGAACCCTGTGCCGGAGCCAATCTCAAGAAGCCTGCCGCGAGGTGGCAGGTACAGGTCCAAATAGCGCCAAGTAATGTCGGCCTCAAGCTGATGGCGCTCTAACCTGCTTGCCTCGATCTCCCATCCAGCGTTGTACATCTCGCGTATGTCGGTCAGATCGCCCATGGTGTCTTTCTGTTCGACCACGGTTGCATATAACGTTTGGCACCCCCGAACCTGCCGGGGGCGCGGCGCTTGCTTATAGGATTTCAGGAAAGCAGCAAGCGCCGTGACCGCCATAACAGGTTTGGTTGAGTGCCGAAGGCACGAGCCGGGGGTGCCGTGTTATAAGCCGTGCCGGTTCCGCGATTGTTGTTCAACTGCGAGTCCTACCGCTTCACCGCCAGCAATGTCACCCCATTGACCCCTCTAGTGTCGTGTCCCAGTAATTCCTTACAAAAGAAAGTCTCCAAAAACGTAGCGGTGGCTGTCATTTTGATCGAGAGCCAGCGAGCGAAGATCGCACCAACTGTCTGATAGTTCGGGACATAGAGATCCTTCGCTCCGCTCAGGACGAACAGACCGCTATCCGAGAAATTATTGAAGGAACTTCTGGGACACGACACTAGGATCTAGAGTTGACAGTTCCAAGCCTGATTTCTTGACCATGTGTGATATGTCATCCAAGAACGAGGTGAACTCGAAGTCATCACCCGCGAGCTCACTCTTTAGAATCTGCCAATTTTCTATCCCAAACCGTTTTTCCCACTGAGCATAGATTTCCGGGATGCGTTCATTCATCTCCTCACGTGTGAAGTTGAATGAGTCATCTTCAAGATAGAAGCCCCCCCTTGATTTGAGCATGCTGTAAACTTGGTCGAGAATGTGTCTCTTGTCCTTATCCGGCACGTGATGAAGGGCTGCGATCGAAACCACAGCATCAGCTATCTCTTCACCTGAATCGAATTCGCGGAAGTCACCGTGTACAATTCTTACATTTGAGATTCCTCGTTTCAATAGCAGCCGGCGAGACGACTCGACCATATGAATCGAGCCATCAACTCCCACCCCCGCTTTGATGTGGTTAGCCAACTCTGCCAATAATTTCCCTTCCCCACAGCCGAGGTCAACAAGAGTGCTATCGGAGGTCAGCCCAAGCTTTCCGACCCACTGCGCGGCCTCGAACTCCACGGGCGAAGTGAACCTTATGTAGGTATCAGCGTAAGCCTGATCTTCCCATCGTTTCAAGCAATCCGGCATGCTCGTTTCGTCCTCTGTATCTTGGGTACAGCTCTACCAAAGAAAGTGAAGTCGGATTTGATGTGTGGAAAGTGACACTGAACCGGCATGGCTTATAACGTCTCGCGCATGTCCGAAGTCCGAGCGCAGCGAGGATTTGGGCGGAAGCCGGTGGTTTTCTCTGGCTGTAGCCGGACATGCGCTGATATTAATCTAAAGGCCCTCGTTGTCAGGAAAAGTTATTATTTGAGGTCCGGATATCTCAATAACCTTTCCACCACAGGAGGGCCTTATGCGATACGCGAAGATCGACTCCGACTATTTCTGTGGCATCGATCTCCACGCCAGAACCATGTATGTTTGTGTAATGAGTAAGATGGGGGAGATTGTGTTCCAGCGCAATCTGAAAAACGACTTCAAACTCTTACTGCAGGTGCTGGAAGCTCACCTCGGTAGCATCGCCGTCGGGGTGGAGTCAACCTTCAACTGGTACTGGCTGGCTGACGGATGTCACAAGGCCGGAATTCCATTCTACCTGGGACACGCCCTGTATATGAAGGCGATCCACGGGGGCAAAAAGAAGAACGACCGTCTCGATTCCAGAATGCTGGCAGAGCTGATGCGCTGCAACCTGTTCCCGATGGCCTATGCCTATCCGCAAGAGATGCGGGCAACCCGGGACCTGCTCCGGCGAAGGCACCGGTTTGTGGCCTTACGGGCTGAGTGCTACACCCACATCCAGAACACCTTCTCTCAGCAGGCTATCCTGGATCCTCTCAGCGACCAGGTCAAAAAGAAGACCAGCAGGAGAAAGCTGTGCGAACGTCTGGCCGACCCAGATCTGGGTATGTCTGTGGGCTGCGATCTGGACCTGGTTGACTCCCTGGACAAAATGATCTACAAAGTCGAGAAGCAAGTCCTTGCACAGGCCAAACATCACGATCGCAATGCCCTGTCTATCCTGATGACGGTTCCCGGACTTGGGGAGATGCTGGCCATGACCATCCTGTATGAAATCCACACGGTTGAACGGTTCAAATCCGCTTCAGCCTTCTCCTCCTACAGCCGGCTGATCAAAGTCGAGAGAGAGTCCGCTGGGAAGAAGACAAAGGACGGGAATAACAAAATCGGAAACCCACACCTAAAGTGGGCCTTCTCGGAAATCATCCTCGTGGCTCAGAGATGGTCAGAACCGATCAATAGAAACTACGAGAAACTCAAGAGCAAACACGGTCCGGGAAAAGCCAAGAGCGTCATCGCTCATAAATTCGGCGTGGCCGCCTACCAAATGCTCAAAAGTGGCCAGGCATTCGACGAGAAACGGTTTGTAGCATAATGGGTGGGGCGGTTAACCCGGCAGCTAACTGGCAGGGCAACGTCCGGACAATAGCCCAGCTCTCCCGCTGTGATTGGGAAGCCGCCTTCACCCCTTATATAGAACATAGATGAGCGGATCTGAGACAGTCAGTCCGTCTGCCCCCGCGATGAACCCGAACCTAACTGGCGTTCCCCCTCACAAAAAGGGGAGAACAGCCATCCTTCTTGATTGGGTCGCAAGGGGTACCGATTATTTTCTGGAGGGAGAGGAAAAGCCTCTCCCAGGGCGCTCCACAGAATACCGTGAGAGACGCTTGATTTCCAATACGTGTTTGGTGCAGATGGCTCACATCTAGCCCGGTATGTGAAAATCGAGCCAGACTGGCGACTGACAAAGATCCGAACATCGCTAAACCTCTTCGGATCGGCTCATTGCAAGTCCCGACCGTTAGGGTCGCAAAAAAACGGTGAAAATCGTGATGAAGGGGTCTTTTTTTCTTGACCCGGGGCCTTTAATATGTGTGTTATATGAAGTTCGACCCCATTCAATTATACTTTGTAGATATTTCATTGTACGATAAATTTCCCCCATAGATGTCAAGGGCAGAACCAACCGTAAAATTGATTTTGCTATTTCCATGCTTCTCTACTAATGATATATCATTATATGATTTTATTCCTCCTGCATATGTTGTAGTAATAGGAGAAAATTCACCAAGCATTTTTATCAAATCTACTTCAACGCCTGAAGTTTTCCCTTCAACATCAACAGCATGCACTAAAAATTCATCACAATATTCTGATAAAAACAATAAGCAATCTTTATCAATTTTACAGTTTGTGAACTTGCTCCACTTGTCGGTCATAATATAATAATCTGTCTCCTTTTTCCTTGAACTCAGATCTAATACAATATTATCTTTTTCAACAACCTTTCGGAGTTTTTTAAGATTATTTAGATCAATTTCACCATTTTTAAACACAAATGATGTTACAATTATATGTGATGCTCCTTTTGAAATATAATAGTCAGCATTTTCGTCATTAATCCCACCGCCAACTTGAAGCCCTTTTGGGAACACTTCAAGGGCCTTTATTACTTGAGATTCATTTCCAGGGCCTAGCATCATAATATGACCGCCATATAGATTGCTGGTTTTAAACATTGTAGCATAATAGGTTGCTGGTTGAGTAGAAATAAAATTCTGTTTAATTTCATTGTCTTTTAATGTACTGCCAATAATCTGTTTTACTAATCCATTATGAAGGTCAATACATGGCCTGAATTTCATTTATCATTACCTATTAGAAATATTATACAATGGGGTCGAATTTCATATAACGTCGTTCGCCGCTTTCGAACCCGCGTCAGCGGGTTGGGTCGAAGCCCGTCAGGGCTGAGCCTCAAGCGGACGTGTTACACGCTGGCAGCTTTCTTGAGAAGCACCCGCTGAAGTGATTTGTAAGCAGGTTTGGGGCGGTATTCCTCGTCGAACAGGAAAGGGGTTCCCCCGCACACGCGGGGATAGACCCAAATACTTACCCAAATATCGAGCAAGCTTAATGGTTCCCCCGCACACGCGGGGATAGACCCAAATACTTACCCAAATATCGAGCAAGCTTAATGGTTCCCCCGCACACGCGGGGATAGACCTTCATCCCCTGAAAATCGGTGAACTTTCCTTCGGTCTCCAGCTTCTCTAATTGCATCTCGGCCTCCATCACGAGAAGGTCGGGTCAGATCAATTTCCGCGATATCGGGGAGAAGTAGTTTGGCGATTGCAGCGGCACAGCGTTCGAAACCGTGAGATTGGTCTCTGAAATATTCGTGAATTGTATTTAGGATGGAGCGTTCCTTTGAGGCTTTTGGAATTTGCTCAGCTTTTGTCCTGTAATCCAGTGATCTGGTAGCAAGCAGCGACTGCGGCTGGCCGGTTTGTACCCAGTAGGACCAAACCGGATGCGCGTTAGAGGAATGAGGATTGCCGGCGATGATATCGACAATCCAAGCCCGTGACAGCGATGGGGTTTTAAGGACTGAAAAGCGGGCACAATAGTTTTGAAAACGACTTCCTTTGGAGATCCGCCAGATGGCGACAAGATCTTCAGAAGCGCGGAGGGCGGTGGTGCCGGGAACGGCCAGTCCGAGAAATACAACATCTCTCCATTCGCCCGTGTTCTCGAAGAGCAAGATGGGAGGTACCTTTCGGCGTCCTTCAATGCCCGAATGAGCCAAGTTGAAGATTCGTCGGAGAAGTTCATTACCTTTTCTGGGCGTCTCGTGTAGCCCACGACCGGGGCTCTTATTGTCTCCGAAATAAGTATAGACACCGGTCTCGCGATCCAGCATGTCCGGCCAGTCTGGATCCTTGTTCGAGGAGGTCAGAACCACCAATTCCAATGCGTGGACTCGCCCCCGATACCGGAAGCCGCCAGAATTGCTTACGTTGAGTAGGAGAGGCAAGGGATCGTCTCCAGCGTTGCCCATGCGACCTCCTCGATAGACGGCGTCGACCCTAAGGTCGGTTGAACAAGCGTCCGAGAACGGTACGATCTGCATGTCAGTGTCCGGCGTCTGTGTTGAGGTGTATTCCGTCGTCGGTCAAGCTGCCAGTACCCCCTTGACGGGCTTGTCCTGTGCTCCTGGAGATGCAGACAAGGCGCGTAGCGGTTCGCCCATCATATCCACACGCGGTTCGCCGCGGCGCACAATGGCGTAATGCCCAATGTCCTTCCACATCCCTCGAACCGAGAACCCGAGCCTGTCTCGATAAAAATCTGCCGCTCGCTCTATGTCCTTTACACCGAACCTCATTGCAGCAGAGCGGAATGCATCATCCGGCACAGACTTGCGTAACATGGTATCCATTTCTTCCCCCTCAAACAAAGAGTAGATGTACTGCTTCATTCTTGCCCAGCTTGCAAAGCCGTGTTCTCCGGCAACAACCAATTGAGCATCATGTAAGGAATTCAGCTTGGAGTATCTCTGACTCAGAAGCAGTAGCCAACTTTAAAGAAACTCTTGATCCTGAGAAAAGCATCAGGATTTCTTGTGTTATGTGCCCGCAAAGAAGTGCTTGGCACTATTGAAACTTCTGCGTAGCAAATTCGTAGATCAATTGCCGAAATGCTTCGGGTTCTTCTTCGTGCGGATAGTGACCGGACTGCTCGAGGATTTCTAGTCGACTTCTTTTCAGACGCTTCGCCGCCTCGCTTGCGTGTCGTGGCGATATGACATGATCGTGTCTGCCCGTCACCACTAAAACCGGCTGCTGTAATCCTGGTAGCTCGTCGAGAATAGAATATGAGGTGAATAACCCTTGGTTCCAGAATGACTCAACGATCCACCGCACCACGGACACCGTGGTTTTAGAATACCCCCAACGCTCAAGCCCACCTTCAAGGGGCACATCGGCGTCAGGATCATACCAATAGAGCTCCTGTATATCCACAAGATGATCAAAGTCGTCAAGGGTTAGAGCTTCACCCCCTTCATATTTCAGCACCACTTGTTCAATGTGGGGTATTTTTTTCTCTTCGGCGAGTCTGGCCGCCCCGTTCAGACGATCCTCCAGAGATATCCGTGCATCAAGATAGCCGTTCTCAAGAATCACCTTCTTCACTCGTCCCGAGTGTGCCAGAGTGTACTCAAGTGCGATGGCCCCACCGAAGCTCTGGCCAAGGAGTAGGACATGTTGGGTATCCAGGTGCTCAAGTAGCTCGTGAAGATCCCGGATATACCGGGCAATAGAGATCGATGAATCAGGAACAGACCTGGCCGAGAGGCCTGATCCCCTCTGATCGTAGAGAACTGTCCGGAAGTCATCTGTGAGTCGAGATGCAAAGGGTCGAAGGTAACTTGAGTTAAACCCAGGACCTCCATGAATGAAGACCAGTGTACCAAGTCTGGGGGTTCCCTCGTCGAAGTAAGATATCTCTACACCGTCGGAGGTAGTGAATCCACCCATCCGAGGCTCCTTCTCGCCCGCGACAGCACGTGTGGAATTCGGAACATGTCAACAATTTTGCGACACTGAAAGTTGGAATTTAGTGAAGTTTCCGGCCGTCTCCATAAGAGGTGTCATCGGCAACCGTGGATCTATCTTCAGGATCTATAGTGCCTTGGGATGTGTTGTTTCCTAAGATTAGACGCACGAAGATTTGTGGAGTAAGTAGAACCTGAATTGAGCTGTTCCACGGCTTCGACCGGGTCTAGGTGGGTTACCGGTACTCAGGCGGACCGGCTTGGGCCTGTTGCCGGCCGCGCAGGAGTACATTCTGGCCCAGGAGAACGGCAAGGATCGCTGCGTGCGGTCAACGGCTCGACAACCGAAGTGTGCACGGCCAGCACCGGGTCGAAGAGATGCGCCAGGCGGATCCGCTGTGCCTCGGAGACCAGGCGGAACAGCGCGCCGTCTCCGTCAAAGCTCCATGGCCGGCCGACTTCGACGATCTCGAGCCGGGCTTCGTCGTGACGGTACAGAAGCTCATTGGCAACCTTTCCAGTCGGTGTCTTGTACGTCAACTCAAGCGCTTCGGAGCCGAACCACTGCACGCTGACCACCGTGACGAGGGAGTCGGATAGGATGCCATGCACCGCAGCATTGGCCTGGAGATCTTCCAGCTTCATACTCTGCTTCTGTTCCCTGTTCATATTTGAGAACCCGATATGCCCCCCGGAAGGGCGTGGTTTCCTGCTCCCCACGCGCCCGCCACGGTTTCGACGAGCGTGGTCTTGCCCCTCACTGCATTCCGGGGGTGCGCGAGACTGGGAGCCAAGACGATTAGGGGCAGTCAGACAATCGAGTAATATAGCCGTTTGGCCGGAAGCTGTCAATCAGGGAGGCTTCAGATCCGAGCGATCAGAAGCTGCGAGCGGATGGAGGGGAAGATAAGAGTGGCGATTTGGCGGGTGTGGGAAGAGGGGATTTGAGATTTGCGCCGCACTATGTAGAATTTCTTCAGGTTAAACGGTTCCTCCGCCACAGCTTCCGACAGCGTGAGGCGGTCCAGAACGTGGACAACGACCTCACCACGGCTTCTCGAGTTGATGCGTGAAGCCTGTGTTGGCCCCTACGAAAGGCGTGCCGTCAGCACCAAGGTGAACAGCGTGGGTAACGACGACCCGGATATCCTGATCCCATGTCGGAGAAGTGGCTGTTTTGACCTGAAGGGCGGAAGTCGTCTTGACGCTGTCTTCCGCGTCTGCGGCGCGGGCGTAATTACGATAGCTCCTTTCAATACAGCATGTTACGACTGAGGAACAGAGAATGGTTCCGGGGAGAGGATCATATGGGGACCGCCGCGTGACCCCGTCAATGCCCTGTTGTCGCTCGGCTATAGCCTCCTGGCGAAGGATCTGACCGTCGCCTGCTACGCCGTCGGCTTTGATCCGATGATCGGTTTCTATCACCAGCCGCGTCATGGCCGGCCGGCGCTGGCGCTGGACCTGATGGAGCCGCTACGGCCCCTGATCGCGGATTCGGCCGTGCTGAGCGCGGTGAACACGAAGATGGTCTCCGAGCGTGACTTCGTGACGGCGGGGGACGCGGTCTCGTTGACGGCTGCGGGGCGAAAGGGTTCTTCCGCGCGTATGAGGCCCGGATGGACACGCTCGTTACGCATCAGACGCGCGATCACACTGACATCGAGATCGCCATCTTCCGAGAAGATCAACTGGCACTGCAGCGAATCCTAAAGGGGTGGCGGCTTGAACTCTCCACAAAGGAGGGCCGGAGGATATGGCAGCCTGGAGAATGGCTGCAGCTACCGCTTCATGAGATTCACACTTATGATAGTGATAACGACGGAGTAGAATTCCTGCTCAATGAGAAGAGCGATTCGGAATGGGTTTTCCGAAGGAACAAAGCCGTCAAGCGGGAAATCTCCGCGTTGACTATGTATACGCAGGATGGAATTCCATTCTTTGGACCAGAGATTGTCTTACTCTACAAAGCTGGTCAAGGTCGAGATGCCCTCAGTCCGTTTTCCGAAGGAAGGTGGAACAGGGTAGCGGAACCTGTCCCAACTGCGGGGGGCATTTCCGGATCGGCCAAAGGGAGTACTTCGAACTCCTTATCGACGGAGGGAGCTTCGAGGAGGTGGCCGGGGAAGTCAAATCCAAGGATTTCCTCAAGTTCAAGGACCGGATATCCTATTCAGAACGGCTTAAGCAGATGCGGAAAAAGACCGGTCTTAAAGGCAACGGCCGTTCGTCATCGCGGGTGACCGGCACGGCATCCCGCTTCTCGTCCTGGCACCGCATCTCGGGCTCCGGTGGATGGGCAATCTACTTTGCGCGGGGTTGTTCCTCAAGGCCGGAAGCTGTCAACCAGGGAGGCTTCAGATCCGAGCGATCAGAAGCTACGAGCGGATGGGGGGGAAGATAAGAGTGGCGATTTGGCGGGTGTGGGAAGAGGGGATTTGAGATTTGCGCCGCACTATGTAGAATTTCTTCAGGTTAAACGGTTCCTCCGCCACAGCTTCCGACAGCGTGAGGCGGTCCAGAACGTGGACAACGACCTCACCACGGCTTCTCGAGTTGATGCGTGAAGCCTGTGTTGGCCCCTACGAAAGGCGCACCGTCAGCAGGAGGGTAAACAGCGTGGGTAACGACGACCCGGATATCCTGGTCCCCATGTCTGGGAAGCGGCTGTTTTGACCTGAAGGGCGGAAATCTTCTTGACTGCGCTCCGTCTCTGCGGCGCGAGGAGATTGCGATATATCCTTTCAATACAGCAAGTTGTGACTGACGAACAGAGAATGGTTCCGGGGAGAGGATCATATGGGGAGCCATATTCCCATCCGCCAACTTCGGCGGTCGTCCGTTAACGCAAAACCCCGTAGGGCAACCCCTTCGGGGTCTTGTCGTTTCTGCCGTATTCACAAACGCTTGTGCCACCTCCCCCCTTCTCTGCCGGTTCTCTGTTTCGAAGCGCTCCCATCGGGATTGCAAGCGCAACCGTGGGGGTTGCGTCCGCTGA
This sequence comes from Candidatus Latescibacterota bacterium, assembly GCA_965217865.1. Classification (GTDB taxonomy): domain Bacteria; phylum Latescibacterota; class UBA2968; order SICM01; family SICM01; genus CBDCJO01. The sequence continues at coordinate 378,795 of CBDCJO010000002.1, forward strand.
GCAGAGATATCTCCTCCGGATTCTCTGATTCTCTGTTTTCCGCGTCGGCCTTGTTTAACAGCCCGGTTGCGTCCTTTCGACGTTTCGGAAGGTCCTCCGGCAAGTATTCACAGGAAGCCGGACCCGATGGGTCCGGTCTTACGGCAGATCACCGGACAGCGGAAGCGGCCGTGCGCCCGGAGTCCGAAACCGTAGCCGGCGCAGCCCCCAGTCCCAGCCCGAGCGACGCCTTCTCCGGCGATTTTAGCAAGGCTTATCAAAGGCGCGCACGGTTCCCCCAAGGCGTTCGGGGAGATCCGGAAGGCCCGGTTCGTGGCCGCCTCTACGAGGGCTCTCCAGCATGGAATCCACACCTGGCGATCATGTTCAGGGACGAGCGGCCGGGGAAACGATAGGAGGGGAACACCATGCCGCAGAACCCAACGCTGGAGGAGTGGTGTCTGCTGACGTTGCGCCTGCGCATCGCGGGGCTGGAGCTATCGCGAGATCGCGACACGGGTCGGGGTGTCCCCGACGCAGGTCTTCCGCGACATCGGGCGTGTGTGCGACCGGCTGCGAAAGGACCAGTACGCGGCCGCGCAGCAGCAGGTGGAACTGCAAGATCGCAAGCCGCCGGAGATCACCGTGCATTTCGGCGGTCCCCCCGGCCGAGCGGAAGGGGATGCCCATGGCACGTGATCGCGTAGTAGAGCTGCGGCGGGTCCGAGCCGGAGACCTGCGACCCGACCCGCGCAACTGGAGGCGACATCCTCCCGGACAGCTAACAGCCTGGTTCGACGTTTGGGAACGTCCCCCGGTATGTATTCACTGGAGCCGGACCAGTTCCCCCGAATTCGACCACGATCCTCGCGTTCGACTCCGTGGCCCCCAGGGTATCAACGAAACCCGGCGCTGTGCCGGGCCGTAAGTCATACCCCCCCACGGTCGCTTTTTTTGTGGAGGTCGCATACCGTTGCCCGGATTCCGAATTAAAGTCGCACACGGGCCGGATTCCGTGCCTCAGCGGGCGATTCCGGGCGAAGGGGGGGGTTGGATTCCATAATTTCGGAGCGAGTATAAAAAGGCGGGTGGGTGAGGTCCCCCCAGCAACGAGGCCGGTCGTCGTGTCCGGGCAGGTCCCTCAACGCCCACCGGATCGAAACCGCCGTGGTGGAGCACGTCCGCAGCATCGGGATGAACCAACAGGTCGTGGCGGCCACGGTGGCCAAAGCGCGGGAACAGCGGCTGACCGCTCTCCGGGAAGAGGCTCCCGCTTTTGAGCGGGAAGCCGTGGATGAAAGCGACCTGGCCCGGAGCCTCCGGCTGCTCATCGAGCGGGTCGGCTACGACGGACGGGACGGGACGGTGACCGTCACCTTTCGCCCACCCGGCATCGAGGCGCTGTGCCGGAAGGCGGGTCTCAACGGACAGGAGATCATGCGATGAGCGGTCGCGCATCCGATGCGACCCGGGCCGGACCCCTGGAAGTGTCTTTCACGCTCCAGCCCGGAAACGGCCGGAACAACGGCTGCCGACACACGGATCAGGATCGGAATGTCGAGCCGGGGAACATACCTCGCATATCGAGACTGACGGCCCTGGCGATCCGGTTCGAGGGGCTGGTCCGGCGGGGCGACGTGCGGGACTATGCGGACCTGGCGCGCCTCGGCTGCGTGACCCGGGCGAGGATCACGCAGATCATGAACCTGCTCCACTTGGCGCCCGATATTCAGGAAGCGCTCCTGTTCCTGCCGCGCACGCTTCGGGGCCGCGATCCGATCTGCGAGAAGGACGTCCGTCCCATCGCCGCCGTCCCCCACTGGCCCCGCCAGCGCAAAATGTGGGCGACGCACGCCGAAGAACGCTTGCCCTGCAGTATTCTGACGGCAATCACCACAAAGGAACAGCCGGGCCTGTGCAAGTGCGTCTCCGAAGATCCGGATGCTCTCCCGGCTCATCTCACTTGTCCTGGCGACTCAGGAAATACGTGCCACGACACACCTCATCGAACGCAGCTTCACATAGCGGACTTTGAAACGGATTCATTGGCTACACGGGATTCAAGAGTTGACCGGATACGCCAATTTTCATATATTTTCCGAAGTGTTCGTCTGGTTTCCCTTGAAGAGAGATGAGCCGAAGACGGCTGCTGAAGAAGGCCGGGCCGGCATCACGTCGTCTCCCCGCCCAATTTCGACCCGGGGGAGCGGCCCTGATCGAATGCGGATTTCCAACAGACACATGCGCCAAATCCACGGGGAGTTCAAAATGAAACGTCTGGTTCCAATTTCATTTGTGTTTCTGTTCATGGCACTCACGTCCGACGCTTTCGCCAGGCCTGCCCGCCCTTCTCAGATCCCGAACGGCAGCGTTTTCAGCTGTGCCAACTGCCACGTCAATCCGGCCGGAGGCGGAGACCGCAACGTCTTCGGATCGGTGGTCGAAAGTGGTTTTCTAAACGGCATGGGGGCGTCGGCCACGGTCAACTGGAACGCCGGTCTGGCCGCCCTGGACTCCGACGGAGACGGGGCCACCAACGGCGAGGAGCTTGGGGACCCTGACGGCGACGGTGTCCCGGTCGACGGCGCGGTCGTCACCAATCCCGCAGACTCGGCCAGCACTCCACCCCCGGAGGGAGTGATCCGGGTCCTCTCCCTTTCCATCGCCGGCCAGGAACTCGCCGAGGACGCCTCGAACCCCCCGGTGGATGCCGGTGACCAGGAGGTGGTGATCCGCTTTGCCGAGCCCGTGGCCTTCGAACCGTCGGAGGACGGTTCGCCTGTCTTCGACAACCTGGGCGTCGGTTTCGCGCCCTACATGGGGATCGGTGAAGAGGTCACGAATCTTTTGATCAGCGGAGACGGACGGACTCTCACGGCAACGGTTTCCCTGGCGGAGAACACGGCGTATCAGATTCTGGTCGGACCGGCCGACCCCGGCTTTTCCGACGAGCATCAGGTCTACTACGTCGGGACAAGCGAACTTCCCGACGTCTCCATCACCGGCCGGGCGATCTATCCTGAGGACTTGGCCGGCCGTGCGGGAGAAGGCCTGGCGGTGGTCGTCCTTCTCGATCGCGAGCGGTATGAGTTGCTCCAGGAAGAGGAACAGGGGTTCAAGCCCGCCCTGGCCAGGATCTTCGCCGAGGCGTCAGCGTCCCGGGTCCGGGAGGAACCCGAAGCGGAGGAGGACGCAGAGATCGCTGCGCTGGTACGGATGACCGGAATCGGATCGGGTGGGCGTTACGAGTTGAAGTTTGTCCCGGATGGCGACTACATCCTTTTGGCAAACGTTGTGCTGGATGACGGCGAGGTTCTCATGGTGGGGAGTTACGGCGTGGAGGACCTGGAATCGGGTTCCGCGCCCGCGCCCCTCCTGGTGGAAGGTGTGAGCCTGACGGACGTGGACGTCGACCTGTTCCACATCGGGGTAGACATAGTAGACGCAAGGGAAGTCACCGTCGCCGGGGTGGATGTGAAGGGGGGATTCCTCTATTTCGACGATTCGGACGGCGACCGGGTAACCGTAAGTGTTTTTCCGATCCTGGGGTCGATTCTGGACCTGGAGGGGAACTTGATCGAGTTCTCCGATCTCGAGGTGGGCTCGGTCGTACTCGTCTCGGGACTGATGGTGGTCGGGGAGATCGTCGCCTTCGAGATCCGGGTCGTCTCCTTACCCCCTTCTCCAGAACCCCGTTCTCCAGATTTCAGCGGAAACGGCGTGGTCGGGCTTGAGGATTTCTTCGCGTTCGCGGAGGTTTACGGTTCCGTCGACGGCGATGGGATCTACCAGGCCAAGTTCGACCTGAGCCGGAACGGGAGTATCGGGCTCGAGGATTTCTTCATTTTCGCCGAGTCCTTTGGAATGGAAGTTGGTACATCATAGCTGCCACCGGAGACTTATACTCCATTAGCCGGGCTTCGCGTGTCAAATGGCCGGGTTCAATTTTTGTTTTTTTCAGCAGGGAACTGTATTAAACTCGAGAACACGACCATTAACGGCGTGGTATACACGGCTCACACTTCAAAATGGCAGAGAAAAGACGGTTCATCCTGGGTTGATATTTCAAGCACAGAACGCGAGGGGCTGTGTTCTTATTCGCCAACCAGTTCTGGTGAATACCGATTGGTTTCAGAGAATAGCGTTGATGGTGTAAGGGGAAAATACACCAGCGAGAATACCCTCACGGTCAGATGACACTGCGCCCTGGCAAGGGCGCCAGGACTGCGAAATTATGCGTTGAGCGACGCAGCCCCTTCGTTTCACGGCCTTTCAGCCGCTTCATCACTATTACGGGCTGCGCCGCTCCCTGTGCCTCGCTTCGGTCGTCGCCACACAGGCGCACCTTTCCTTGCCGTTCCCGCTTGATAAATCGCTGCTCTTCCTTGCCGAGTGATTCCGCGCTGTACTGCCCGATCAAGTGAATGGTCACGGTAGAATCAGCAAGATAGTCTTCGCGGATCTTTCGAAGAATGTAGTCCTCGTCGTTTGACTGAATCGGTTCATCGAGGGATTTGTCGATCATGTCGACATCGAGATCGGATTGAATGCACTGCTTGTAGGCAGAGTCTTCGGTCTTGAACGAGATGTAGCACTTGTGACCCATGAGTGAGAACCTCCACAATAAACTACCACTCGTGGCTGGCAGTTTGTTCGCCCGCCCGCCGTACAAAACCAAGGCGAGCGTGTGCCGGTTCAGCCGGAACGGGAGATGTCGCGGCTCTCCAGCACCAAGACGGTTCGCGCTCCTACCGCCTTGCGTTCCTGAAGCTTATGTTCTCTGCGAAAGCACCTCTGCGTCTAGGGCTGCCTGATTCTCCCGTGAGAGCCTGAACACGGCGCTCGAGTTCGTCATAATCAACGTTGAGCACAACCACACCCTCATCACGCACTAACAGGGCACCTTGGCTGGCGCCAGCGATGTCCGATACGGCTCGGCGGATTTCTGCCTCCTTCACTTCCTCAAAATCGCTCATCTGGGCAACTTGGGTCGCTATCATTGTAATGTTTCTGGGGATGTCGGTGAGCCTGTTGTGGGCGTCCCGGAGAGCCTTCACCACGGCGAGATAAAGCGCCCGCGGCTCCCATGAGGGGAACCGCAGCGATCCCGGAAACGTCGAGGCCCCTGACGCCGCCGACTCGGGCAGCGGCGGCGATCCGGTGGACTACTTTTTCGCAGCCAGCCACCTCCTGGACCTGGTTCCCAACCCGTGGCAGGGACGCGATCTGGCCCGGCGCACCTTCGAGGCCCTGCTCGAGCGTTATCCCGCCGAGCGCGTGGCGGCCAATCATGTCTTCGTCCTCGAAGAGCTGCGCCGACAGATCGAAACGGAACGCGACCGCATGTCGCGCGAGGTCTTTCGTGACCTCTTGGAGTCGGGAAAGATGCGTTTTCTGGTCGTAGCGGAGGATCTCGAATTCAATCGCCTTCCCGCGAAGATCGAGATTCCGAAGGCGAAGCAGGCGAACAGGGAGGACGGCAGCCCCTACCAGCGCAACCTCTTCGACGTCACCACGGAGGACGATCTCAACCAGTTCGAGAACAAGGTCGCGACCTATCTGGACCAGCAGGCACGGCTCTTCTTCTGGTACCGCAACCGCGCCCGCAAGGACTATTACGTGCAGGGATGGAAGCCGAGCCGGATCTACGCTGACTTCATCGTGACCCTACGGGATGACGAGCCCGGGGCGGACGACGGCTTCCACCAGGTGTTCGTGGTCGAAACCAAGGGCGTTCACCTGAAGGCGTCGGAGGACACCGAATACAAGCGATCCATCTTCGACATCTGCAGCGAGCACGCCCGCAAGACCGATTGGGCCGAGTTCGTGCCCGCGATGCGGAGCAAGGTGATGCGCTTCGAGGTCGTGGATGAGGACGAGTGGCAGGCGCGGCTGAATGGGATGCTGTTTCAGGCAAGAGCGTGAAGGAACTCGGCGAGTCGAACGCGTCGGCACCGTTCGCCGTGATCGGCAAGGAAGTCCTAGCGGGGACGACCACCACCGCCTCGGCCCGCGGGCCAGCGCATGCCGTGTGTCCCGTTCACCCCACCGAACCGCCGCTCTTGCTCCGGGATGCATGATGCCTTGGTGCGGGACGCCCAGCCAACCAGTCTCCCCTTGATGTTCCCCAGTGTCGTGACCACGGCCGCAACAGCCGGGCTTCCCCTTCACCCAACGACGTCCTGACCAATGCCTCTTCAGATGGCCTCTGGCAAGCTGTTCCGCTCCGAACCTGCCCGTACCAACGAGCTTCGGGGCATCCTCTACTCCAATCTTGTTCTTCTCGATCCCCTACAGACGAACGCGGGGAGACTGGTGCCAACAGATAGCCTACGGCCAGGCGGTATCGTATACGAGATGAAAGAGCACATGGAGCATCCCCCCGAAGCCGGGGTCTTAGTATCTCGCGGGATCAATCCATACTTGTCTGACTTTGCCGCGGTCACTGCATTTGGGCTGAACGTAGTTTGCACCTCCGACCCGGATCTCAAGCGCCGATTGATGGTTGGTCCACCAGCTCCAACTACGGGTACGATGCCGAAGATATTTGTGAGTACTACGTTTTCCGAGCAGGTGTATTGCACGCCACAACAAGCCAGAAAGTTCGCTGATTTCGTTGGTCAACTAATAGGTCTTCGACGGGAGATCTTCTTGGCCTCCATGCGTGCAATTCGGACGTTTGCCACTGGGATGCAGCGGCTGGGCGACGATCTTGATGCCGCTTATACATTGTTGCTATCGTCACCGGAGCCGTTGCTTCCGCACTTCGATACTGAGGAGCCGACCTGGAACGATTATCCGGAGAATAGACGCCAACCCATCGACCGCGCGCTTCGGACTGCGAATGAACAGACACGGCGAGATGTCCAACAGACCCTGCTCGGGTTGGATAAGAACTCCGTTGCTCGCCGATTTCGCCTTCTTGTAGATGGCCATTTGGACGCATCATTCTTCCGCGAGGAGGCGGCCGAGGGGGTCTCACCCGTCGGCCGCTCCGAGTTGCATCGGTGCTTGGGGCACGCATACGCTCTGAGGTCGAGCTACCTACATCCAGGCCCTGCTGTCGAAGGCGCTAGCTACGGAGCAGGTGACGTGAGAGGAGATCGGCGCTCGATGGCTGACCGGGTTCTCGTCTTTATGGAAGCCCCCGACCGGGCCTGCCGGGAGCGGGCCTTCGTCAGACGGAAGCCGGAATTGGAATCGCCGCGAAGGAGGGTAAGACAGAGTGATGACGGACGCATTCGAGCCGGGTCTGGAGATGTCACCCGAATTCTGAGGCTGCCGGCCGCCCGGTGCGCTCGGAGATGAGCTTCTGCTCGAACTGGGCGAACGACAGCAGGATGTTCAAGGTGAACGGAGAAGGCGCTGAAGCTTCTTATTTGGCGAAAAGGACAGACACCGCCTTATACCCACGAGCTTTCTACGCTGGCAGATCGAGCAGAGAGTCTAGGCGCTGGGGCCATTGATCGCATAAAGCTGGCGCTAATCCTGTCCGGACGCGACGCGACTGACATGCGGTATGGCGGCGATATGACACTGTCCAAGGCCGCTGACGCGTACGGTGCTGCACTTGCCATGATCTGGTAGATTGTCTTCGAAGCCAAACCCGGAACCGAATACAACGTGCGCGAGGCGCGGTTCAAAATTCGACGGCCGCTTTGGTTCGACTTCGACACAAGCGCGTTCAGTAAGAAATTGCGCTCATAGGTTGATCGCCAAGGCGGCAAATGAAGGATGTGTTTGGTTTCTGATCCCCATGAGGGGTAGTGAGATCCACCGTGATTGATGTGGGGGCTAACTTGGGCATTCGACCTTATTATTGTTGTTGTTCCTTCTTTGGAGGTGTTATGCCAAATATGGTATTATTTCCTGAACGATCCACCCGTGTGCCAGCGCTCACAGCCGTGATCGAGAGGCATACCGGACATTGATAACTGCGCAATTGCTTACAAGGGGGCAGAGGTGTTCAAGACCAATCCCGTACAATTGAAGAAGTTGCTTGATGATGTGGAAGCTGGCCATATCCAGCTACCGGACTTCCAGCGTGGCTGGATTTGGGATGACGACCGCGTCAAAGGCCTAATGGCAAGCATCTCCCAAGGCTTCCCAATCGGGGCAGTGATGACGCTAGGGTCGGGAGGCAACATTCGTTTCAAATACCGTCCCATTGAAGGCGTACCTGACAATGACATCAATGCGCCCGACGAATTCCTCCTGGACGGGCAGCAGCGGCTCACGTCACTGTACCAAGCTCTGCGTCACCCTGACGCGGTTGCCACAAAAGATAGTATGGGCAAGCGGATTGAGCGCTGGTACTACATCGACATGATTCATGCACTGGATCCTAATGTTGACCGAGAAGAAGCAATTTTAAGTATTCCGATACAAAGAAAACTTGCACGGGATTTCGGGCGAGAAATCTTTCTAGATCTGTCTTCTCCTAAACTGGAATACGAGCACCACATGATGCCAACAGAGCACCTTCTGGATGCTATGGATTGGCTGTTTGCATATAACGACCACTGGCAGAATAGTCCGAACAAACATCCAGCAGGTGATATAGCGGGTTTTAGGAACGAGTTCGTGAATAACATCGTGAATAATTTCACCGGATACTCGCTGCCGGTTATCAGTTTGAACAAGGAAACACCGAAAGAGGCCGTCTGCACGGTTTTTGAGAAGGTGAACACCGGCGGCGTTACCCTGAACACGTTCGAACTGGTGACGGCGGTATTTGCGGCCGAGGATTATTCGTTGCGAGACGACTGGAAGGAAAGGCAGCACCGCCTGCACTCCAACTATGCCGTCCTGCAAGGCATTGAAGGTGAGCAGTTTCTTCAGGCTGTTACGCTGCTGACGAGCCAACAGCGTCGGAGACAGGATTCGGACGGCAACTCTCCGCAGCAAGCCCCCGCCATCAGTTGCAAGAAGCGCGATATCCTCGACCTCACCCTGCGCGACTATCGCGATTGGGCAGACAAGGTGCAATCCGGCTTCATTGAGGCGGCCAAGTTCCTGCACAGACAGTTTGTGTTCGCAAAGCATGATGTGCCGTACAACACACAGCTTGTATCGTTGGCTGTGCTCTACACAGAATTGGGTAACGAACTAAAACCCGCTACCGCTACGGAGCGACTAGAACGCTGGTATTGGACGGGCATCTTCAGCGAGGCATATGGTGGCGGAACAGAAACCCAGTTTGCCAAAGATCTGGCGGAAGTTGCCGAATACATCCGGAGCGGGGCGGAACCACGGCTCGTGACGGAAGCCAGTTTCATCCCCGAGCGTTTGATTTCGCTGCGCACCAGAAGAAGTGCCGCCTATAAGGGCCTTTATGCGCTTCAGATGAAAAATGGAGCAGCAGACTGGCGAACCGGGAAACCCCTGTCTCTTGCTACCTGGCACGCAGACAATATCGACATTCATCATGTTTTTCCCGTAGCATGGTGCACGGATGACAAGCGTAATGTATCGAAGCGGCTATATGACTCGGCCATCAACAAGACGCCGGTCGATGCCCAAACCAATCGTATCATCGGCGGTCAAAGCCCCTCGATTTACCTCGCCAAGCTTGATCGGCAAATCAAGAGTCTGGATCAATTACTTTTGACACACTGGTTGAAGCCAGATCTACTGCGCAACGACCAGTTCAGGGAATCGTTTGTGGAGCGCGGTCAAGCCATGCTTCAGCTAATTCACAAGGCCATGGGAAAGCAGGCGGTCGATGGTCGCGATGCATTCCAGAATGCGCTCACCTCTGTTGGCGACGCCGACAAGTTCGATGAAGATGTCAGCGATTACGACGTAGTGGGAGATGCAGCTTACTCTGATGTGAACGAGGGCGAGAGTGAGGAATAGCAGGCTGCGCCGTAGAGACTGGCGAAGGGGGGGCGTAAAAGTGAATTGCCCTCCCATACCGTAAACCGCATGTCCGCCTTTTGGTTTGCAAGCAATTTCCGTAGGCTGAAAACCACAATATGTTGTGGTTTTTGGCGGACGAAAATTATATATATTTTTAATAAACAACATGTTGCGAAGGTGCGATGTTGCGAAGGTGCGCATCACAGGCAGGCGCCACCCCAACTTTGCGGGAGAGCTCCTCTGCGGCCTGTATCAACCGCTGTCGTCTTCGTCGAGCTGGCTCAGGGGGATCCCCAGGAGCTCGGAGGCTTTTTTTTGGATCTCCAGCATCGCCTCCGCACGCTGTAAGCGCCGCTTCAGGCGGGCGTTTTCCCGCTCCAGTTGTTTGACCCTGGGATCTTCCGGCTTTGCCTTGGGACCTCGCTTCTTTTTGGCAAGGCCTTCCCTGGCGACTTGGTCTATCTGCCGCCGCCAGGTGGTCAGGTTTGAGGAATGCAGGCTTTCCCGTCTGAGAATCGCCCCAACCTCCCCGGGGGCCTTGCACTGATCGACTTCCCGGAGAATGTGCAGCTTGTATTCTGTCGTGAAACGGCGGCGCCTCGCCTTCTCCGAAACAGCCGGGTCCAGCACCGAACCATCGGCGCCTGTGGCAGGATCTCCAGTCGCCCTACGGGCTCCTTCCGCTCCTGCCACCCCATCGGACAAACTCAGTGACTTCATCATCCAATCCTCCTCACCCTCTACACTAAACTCAGCCGGGAAACTGTCTCACTATTATAGACACGGAGGGTAAATCCATAGGCCATTTAGGAGTAATTTAAGCTTGGATAACCGATTCTTCGAACAGCCAGTCCTGAACTCTCCCTATGAGTACCCAAAGCAACACTGGGAGCTTGATGAGGACGGCCAGCCAACGCAGCGGATCATCGAAAGCCGCCGGAGCGCGAAGTTCGTCACTCCGATTCCCAAGCCGCGAAAGCGCAAGGGATCGGTTGAGCAGCGGGAGCTCGTTCTGGGGGAGGGCAGCGGTCTCTCTACGGAAGAGCAGCAGTACGACCCGACCTCCATCATCAATGCGCTCCGGAGCCATGTGGACCGATGGCGAATGGTGTCAAACCCCAGTGACTGACAAGTGACGCCGGAGACGGCCCGCCTGCTCCAGCACTGGCGGCACCACAGGTTCAGTGACATCCGGCCGTTCTTTTGTCAAATAGAAGCCATCGAGACCGTTATCTGGCTTACGGAGGTGGCTCCAAGAGGACGGAAGGCGGGTCGAGATTTCCTGGACCATATTGCGAATGCCAATAAAGACGCGAACCCGGAACTCTTGCGGGTGGCGCTTAAACTAGTACCAACCTGCGGAAATTCGCGTAATATGATTTCCTATCAAAAACAGGATGTTAAGGGCGGATTTGCACGCATAAACTTGCGCAACTAAGTACTAGCTACTGGAGCTGGCGAGACCACGGTCATGGCCATGTTGATTGCCTGGCAGACAATAAACGCCCTGCGCCGACCGACCAGCAACAGATTCACCCGTGGGTTTCTGGTGGTGACACCCGGTTTGACGATCCGCGATCGGCTGCGGGTGCTCCAGCCGAACGATCCCGACAGTTATTATGTAAGTCGTGAACTTGTGCCTGGGGATATGATTGGGGACCTCGAACGCGCCAAGATCGTGATTACCAACTTCCATTCTTTCAAACTCCGCGAGCGTTTGGATCTGTCGAAGGGCGGGCGCTCACTTCTCCAGGGACGGGGTGAAGCGCTGAACACCCTGGAAACCGAAGGACAGATGCTCCAGCGGGTGATCCCCGGCCTGATGGGGACGAAGAACATCATGGTGCTGAACGACGAGGGGCACCATTGCTACCGGGAGAAACCAGGGGAAGCCGATGAAGGTGATCTGAAGGGCGATGACAGAAAAGAGGCGGAGAAGAACAGTGAGGCCGCACGACTATGGATCTCTGGCCTTGAGGCGGTGAAACGCAAACTCGAAATCGGGCGCCTGATTGACCTGTCGGCGACGCCGTTTTTCCTGCGGGGATCGGGATACGCTGAGGGCACGCTGTTCCCCTGGACGATGAACGACTTTTCGCTTATGGATGCCATCGAATGCGGGATTGTCAAGCTCCCGCGTGTCCCGGTAGCGGACAACATACCCGGCGAGGAGATGCCCAAATTCCGCAACCTGTGGGAACACATTCGTGCGCGGATGCCGAAGAAAGGCCGTGGCAAGTCAAAGGCGCTCGACCCACTGGCCCTGCCTGTTGAGCTCCAGACCGCTCTGGAAGCGCTTTACGGGCACTATGAGAAGACCTACGATTTGTGGGGAGAGGCCGGGATCCGCGTTCCCCCCTGTTTTATTATCGTCTGCAACAACACTTCGACGTCCAAGCTGGTGTACGACTATATCTCGGGCTTCCACCGGGAGAACGAAGACGGGTCAAACACGCTTGAGAACGGTCGTCTGGCTCTTTTTCGGAATTTCGACGAGCACGGCAATCCCCTCGGAAGGCCGCGGACGCTGCTGATCGACAGCGAGCAGCTGGAATCCGGTGACGCGTTGGACAAGGGTTTCCGCCATATGGCAAACGATGAAGGCGCGAGCAGAGGAGGTTGCAGGCAGCGTTGATGCAGCTTGGGATCGATGAAGGGGTGCTCTCGCGGTTTGCCGAGATGGTTTTGGGTCGGGCGGAACGGTGCGCGCTGACGGTTCGGAGGTGATTCGCATGGAACCAGACATCGATGATCGTGTCATCTTCCTTGGCGACGGGCTGCCGGCGATTCCCGAGCGCTTGTTGCTGGCGCATGCGCGTGGCGAAGTGCTGTTCATCTGTGGCGCCGGAATTTCGATGCCGGCAGGTCTGCCGGATTTTCGTGAACTCGTGCTCGGTGTTTATCAAAAGCTCGATAAGGCAGTTCATGGGGTGATCGTGGGCCTGCCGCATGACGTCTGCAACCAATGGGAAGACAGCTGCTCAGGTCTTACCGAACGCCAAGCGGCCGAAGTGAGGCGGTTCGTTATTGGTGATCACGACGTTGTGCTTGGCATGCTCGAACGCCGCCTGGATGATGAGACACAAGGCGACAGCAGTGTGAGGCGCGAAGTCGTCACGCTCCTGCGCGCGGGAGGAAACAAGCCGGCGGCCATGCATCGCGCGCTCATGCGTCTCGCCGATCGCGGCGGCGCGGTGACGATTGTCACGACCAACTTCGATCTCCTGCTCGAGATGGCCGGGAAACGTCTTCAGTCTCCGGTCGAGACCTATTCGCTGGGCTCAATCCCGCGTCCTACAAAGCGGACCGATTTCGCGGGCGTGCTCCATATCCACGGGGTGCTGAACACGAACCCACACCGGGTCTCCGAGCTTGTTCTCTCGGACCAAGATTTCGGTGAGTTTTACATGCGGCGGCGTGTTGTCCCGGATTTCATCTATGACACGGCTCGCCTGTTTCACCTCGTCCTGGTCGGCTATAGCGCCAACGACCCGCCGATGCGATATCTCCTGAATGCCGTTGCCGCGGATGGAACTCGTTTTGACGACCTCAAGGAGCGGTTTATCTTCTTCGGCGCCAGCCCGCGTGACCCTGTGGCGCTGGAAGATTGGAAAGCACGTGGGATTACTCCGATCCACTATGACTCCAAGGACGATCACGCGGTACTGGGTGAGACGTTTGAACGGTGGGCGGAACTTTCTGCAATCAACGGAAAGACAAGAACGGTCGACAAAGAGATCCGGCGGATCGTGAAGGCAACCAAGGCCGACGCGCTCGAAGCGGACCACGACCTGTTCGATCACCTGCTTAGGCGAAGCAACGCCAGCGAACGCATTCGATTGTCGGCGTTGGTGTCCGGTGAAAAAGCGGATCTGGGCTGGCTCGACGCCATCGTGAAGATTGGCGCGGAGAAAGGAGCGGGAGCGCAATTCATGATTCCGCCTTGGGCGACTCTCGACGACAATGGTCGCGCCATGTCTCGGGCGACGGTTGCCTTTTTGAAGCATCGTCTTGCTGAGTCCGACACGATCGTGTGGGCATTGCGGTTAAATTCTGAACAGAACATTGAGCGGATTGCGGTCACCCATTTGTTGAACAGCCCAAATGGGCCGGTGCTTGAGGAGCCCTGGGCAAGCGCATGGCGCCTGATCGAAGAGAGTTGGTCTCGTAACCTCGACGGGGAAGACCCCTCAATGGTGGATATCTACAATATCCAGCAACGGCTTCATGCAGGAGATCGATCCGGCGCGATCCTGTCCGCGATCGTGAACCTCGTTGCACCTGGCCTGAAAGTTCAACCGATCGACCCCTACTACAAGTGGCAGTTCCTCAAGAAGCCGCGCCGTCCGAGTCATCCGAGTCATCTGCTATCGGCGAGTCTGACGAGCGGCGAACTTGTTGATCTGAATATTCTTAGGCTGGCAGAACTCACGGAAGTCCCCTTTCTGATGGCTTTGGCGAATGCGCTTGAAGCGGCCGTCAACCACGGACTGGATATCGCCCGCCGGATCAGCGGGGATGGTGAACCGGAGCTTTGGCGATTGGGCTCACTGCACTGGGTCGGCTACACCCAGGCCGCTCCTGAAGTAGATGGAGAAAATGAGCCTAATGCCTACAACCCCGGCATCGCTCCTGCCGTCAAATTCCTCCACGCTGTAGTAGCACGCATTGCCGAACTGGAACCCAGGTCAGCACGGCCATTCGTCCAGCGCTGGCGCTTTGTGAGTTCTCCGGTCCACATCCGACTGGGGGCGGCGGCCGCACTAAACCCTCTGTTGGCTTCGGCCGAGGAAGTCGCAAAATTTCTCATCGGGCTCAATGATCGTCAGTTCTGGGGTTTGCATGAATTCCCGGAAATCGCCAAACTTCGGGCATTGCGTTTTGCCGAACTCGATCGCGAAACGCAAAGGGCGATCACCGCACGGCTCCGCAAACGCCCGCCGCGCGACCATTGGCTAAGGAAGTCGGACGCCGACCAAGTCAAGAACGCGCGTCTGTATTGGGCCGTTCGGGAACTCAAGCGGATTGAGATCGCCGGGGGCGACCTGCCGCGCGATGCGCGATTATGGTTGGAAGCCGGGATCGGGCAGTTTGCCGATCTCGCCGAGATGAAGATCGACGACGGATTTCCCGGAGCACCTCAGGTTTCTGCCGTCCCTCGTTATCTCGACGACCGATACGATGCGCTTCAGGGCGACGCGCGATTGCGCACCCTGGAAAAGGCTTTGTCGACCGAACGAGGCGGCTGGGATGATGACTCAGCAACACGAGCGAGTAATTGGCTCCGACAATCGGACAAAACGGTCCTTGTCCTCGGCGATCTGGAAGCTGTCGAGGATGGCGGCGATAAGTTTCCAAGCGTGTGGAACCGCTTTAGCTGGGTGCATGCGCCCGGACAGCCGGAATCGGAAGTAGATTCGCAACGCGATCTGCAAGACGAAGCGGAACGCGTCCTCCGGCTCTTGGAAAAGCCGTCCGACAAGACCTTGTCAGCCCCCATCGAAGGTATCAGCCAATGGCTGTATGTCTGGAGAAAACAAATCATCGACTCGCCCCAGGTCTTGCGGGTGTGGCTGAGGATCTGGCCGATTGCGGTCGAAGCGACCAATGTCAATCAGCAATCGGAAGACGATGCTGGGGAACTCATGGATTACGACACGCTCAATACGCCCTCAGGACAACTTGTCGGCGTATTCTTGTCGGCTTGTCGCGAAAATGTCCCGACCCCCTTTGTCGCCGGAAGTATCGCACGGCAAATACGGGATGCCGTGATTAGCGCCACCGGCTGGAGCGGTCTGATCGCGCTGCATCGTTTGATCGAATTCCTTCCGTACTTTCTGCGCGCCGATTGCGATTGGACCCGTGAGCATTTAATCCCTCCCTTGCTCACGGAAGACGCCGCGTCCCTTGTCCTCTGGCACGCCGTCGCGCTACGGCGCCGTTTCGCCGATGTTCTGAAGATCATCGGCGATAAGATGGCCGAAAAGGCAACGGATCAGCGACTTGGGCGCAGAACGCGGCAGAGTCTGGCGTCCAGCCTCGTAGTCGAATCCTTGCACGCCTTCCGCGAGTCCCGCGAGCCGGAGGTGCCCAACCCTCGCATACAGCAAATGCTGCGGTCCCTTGATGACGAGGTTCGGGCAACCGCGGCGGATGCCATCCAACAGTTCGTTCAAGATCTCTCGAAGACCAAGGTCAACAAGCAGGCGGCGGCAGAGCTGTTCCAATCCGCCGCCGTGCCCTTTCTTAATCAAGTGTGGCCGCAGGAGCGTTCTTTGACTACGCCGGGCGTGAGCCGCGCCCTCGCGGACTTACCCGCGACATCGGGAGAAGCATTCGCCGAAGCTGTCGAGGTGATCGAGCGCTTCCTCGTGCCTTTCGGGTGCAGGTCGATGCGTAATTATGGCCTCTATGGCAATGACGGTGAGGCAAAGAAGCTCTCGATCATCAATGACGAGCCCAAGGCGAAAGCCCTCTTGCGGTTGCTCGACTTGACCGTGGGACCCTCGGAAGACACCGTTATGCCTCATGGTCTGACAGATGCCCTGGACCAAATCCGCTCTGTCGCACCGGCTCTTGTCGGTTCTCCGGTATTCCGACGCCTTTCAACTGCCGCCCGTCGTTGAGAGCCGCAAATCGGTCTGGAGTTACCCCGTTTTAGCGGACGGTTTATCAGTTGCGATTCAGTCGGCTGCAAGGGCGACATCGCTGGAGGTCTTCTCGAAGTTCATTGGAGAGAGACATCCGAGTGCTGAGTGTCGCCGATGGAGGTTGTACCAGCCCTCGATGTATTGAAATACGGACATCCGGGCTTCGGCCTGTTTTCTCGTCCGTTGTCGGCGCGAATCGGATTCGTGAAGACATGGTCACCCCCGAACGAGCGGTTCAGGGCGGTGGCTATGTCAGGCTCGTTCAAATCGCCTGGGTTATCGAAGTGTTCCGCCAGGCTGTCGGGAAACAGCCGCTCCCGCAGGTGGATGGTGAACGCAGCGGCGTCGTCCGACGGCGAGCGAGCGCTGGACCAGAATTGCATCTCGTCGAGGAACTGGCGCGCGCGATCAAGGGTTGGGGACACGAAGCGAATCGTGTTCGAGAGTGCGCGGAAGCGATGAGCATTCGAGTTCTCAGCTCGGAAGCCAAGCAGTTCTCGATTACGCTCGTCGAAGAAGTGGACGTAAAAGGAGTCTGACGAGAGCAGCAAAAGGAAATCTCGGGTGATCTCCTCGTTGAAGAGTGGTGTGCGGATGACCAGTGGTTCATCGTTGTCATCAAAGAAGGCTGTCAGCAGACCATACGTAGCAACATCGCCGACACGGACGGGGACTAAATAGAAGCGGAATCCTCCGCGCAGTTTGGCCGTTTGAGCCATCTCTCTCGGGGCCTTCACGACGAGGATCATCCGCGAGTCGCCACGGCGGCGAATGGGCCATAAGCCTCCCGGAAAGTCCACGAGTGTGTCTACAACCTCCGGGTTTGTGATAGTAAGCTTCATTAAGGAAGCCTCAGAGCATAGCGTAGCGTTTCTGAGAAGGAACGTTGGAGTGAAGCCCTGTGGCAAGCTTCGCGGAGGCGCTCCTTATGATCAAGGTAGGCCTCTCCGGTCGCGCAAAGGTGAGCCCCGGCGTGGTCCGGCGCTCTACCCCAGCCGACTAACGTAAGATGCCTTGAAGGCCTTGCTGCGGTGTGTCCCCGACTCGATCTCCCCAGCCCTGAGCCGGTCCAGATAGTCGGCCCAGTCGTCCATGCGCAACTCTGCCTCCCTCCGGCCGCGGCAAACTGGCCCCGGAGTTGCCCCCCAACAGGCTGCACGGCTGCTCAGTCTTGACCGTCGACCTGCTCGACAAGGCTCTTCATCTCACGAATGAGCGCAGCCACTTCCCGCCACTCGGCGGTCGCCGCGGATAAGACCGAGAGCGTGCGCTCCAGACCTACATCCCGAATGTGTGATCGACCGCGAAAAGGTAAGAATAGGCGCTAACCCTCTTGGGGTCGCTGGGAACGAGCCCGGAAATGACGCCAGCTGCGGTGAGGGCCAAGCCGAACGGGTCGCCAGCGTACACGGACCAGACACCGCCCGTAATCCCCAAAGACCACGATGCTAAGTTCTTGCCGAGTGTCCGTTGGGTAGATCGTTGGATGTCGTGGGCCGCGTCAGCGATCTCCTGTCGGCGTTGCAGCAACACATTTTCTCGTTCGCCAGAATTGTCGATCTCAGCAAGTTCAGCCATGAAGTTCCGAAGATCGCGCATGTATGCCCGATGGGCGTCTCCATGCTCCGTACGGAACTCTAGAACGTCGTCGAGCGGAATGGCGGCTAAGTCGAACGATACGGGTTCAAGATCCAGCTTGATCACCTTATCGCGTGATGGCATCGACTCCCGTGACAACGTTCTTACCAAGTCCGTGGCAGCTTGGGGCATGTTGGTTACCGGATGAATCGCCATTTCACGCTTTTTCCCGGCGACACGGGAGAGTTGTGCGAGCACGACAAGGATAGTGGTGCGCACGTCTGGATGGAGCGGGATTGAAACTCCATCCTCGCTCGGGCGTGCAAGCCCTCTCTCTTGAAGCTCGTCGACCAAAAAACCCGCTAACTTAACGTCGGCGCCGTAACCGATTCGGGATTGCGACAGTTCTGCGAAATATTCGGCCTTCGGAAGGTCATTGAATGCACCATTGGTGAGTAGTTCAACAACGACTTTCGCAAGCTTGCCGGCGATTTCCTCGTCAACCCAGTCGTTGGGTTCGAGAAACGTCTGGTTCCAATTTCATTTGTGTTTCTGTTCATGGCACTCACGTCCGACGCTTTCGCCAGGCGCTCGGGCCTGATGGTGGTTGAGGAGATCGTCGCCTTCGAGATCCGGGTCGTCTCCTTACCCCCTTCTCCAGAACCCCGTTCTCCAGATTTCAGCGGAAACGGCGTGGTCGGGCTCGAGGATTTCTTCATTTTCGCCGAGTCCTTTGGAATGGAAGTTGGTACATCATCGCCGCCACCGGACCCGCCAGCCGGATTGGCGCCGGCGGATCAGGCAGTGTTCGACAGTCTGGCTGTCGGGAAGCAGATAGTGGACGTCTATGTATCTGAATCCCTTTCCGCGGATTGCGTAGCCATCTCGTTAGCGTTTAGGATTCAGCATTTATAAGGTTCCGAACATAATATACACATCACTATTTCTTTCTATGTGCCTATTTCGTAGGCGCAGGCCGCTTGAGCCGCAAGCGGACTTTCAGTTGAAATAAACCTACCGTCTTTAGTCGGGTAGTGGCAGTTATTGGAGAGTGTTTTAAACATCAGAAAGGGCACTTTATGAAACACGTCATCGAAGGAATCAGAAGAAGATCTATAGGAGCGGAAAGCAGACCAAATTTTACGTTTAGGCACTGCATATACCCAATTACGAGTGTTCTTGGATATTATAACCCTATTTTTTATGATGACCGGACATATGATCTAATGAGGGTCTCATGGTCTTCTTGGTATCATCCAGGGAAAGCAATCGTATCGGCGTCATTTCTCAGCCAATGTTACCTCAACATTGAAAGGCTATTTGGTGCAACTGTAGAAAGCCATCTATGTTCATCCCCGGATGAATTCCGCGAGCTCATGTATGATCGAGTGTGCAATAACCGGCCGCTATTCTTATTCATTTATGGTAATCCAAAGAGAATGGGGGAAGAGATCAGAGTCACAAGTGGCACAGATCATGTCACATTTGCGGGTATCGGGATTGACAGTGCCCAAGACCGTGTGCTGGTGGCTAATAATTTTGCAATTGGGTGGTGTCCGATCGAAGATATTGGACACCGGATTCTGGTTAATCTGGTGGATGAATTTTATGTTTCGCCGGATTGCACAATGCCCGCATTTGACGTTCTTGCTAACCATTTGCTGATTCAAGTTTCAAGCAACTTTGATGATAATCCTGTAACGTACGGAGACGTTCCAGGCAGGGACGTGCCACCGCATGAAATGATATGTGGTGTTAAAGGCATCCATGCATTTGCTGAACATCCTAGCTTTCATAGAAAAGGTTGGTCAGTTGAGCAAACCGCTCGTGAAGGAATTACCTTTGGGCTTCTGGTGGCCCGTCAGGAAAGGAGTCTATTCATTTCAATCTTTGAGGAATTTATATCTTCCACTTATGATCCTTACACCTATAATGGCATAATGGAGTACTGGAAAGAGCTTTCTAAGACTTGGGTGGTTGCAGGGAAATTGAGTAAAAGGCTCGAATTGAAGGGGAATGGGGATGTAAGTTCCAAATTTCGGGATATCCTACATAGCACAGGAGAACAGGAGGAAAAAATACTCCTCTTGCTTCGAGACTATTTAGTTGGGGTCCTTAAACATTCTAAGAGAAATCAGGAGTTGGTTGAAGGTTGAGTAAGTGTATAGTAGCATCTACGGAAATAGATTTGAGATTGCGTTGACTATATCGATAGACCTATTTCCCATGTTCCGATAACTCCCTTGAGGGTGGACTATCGCAGTCATAGGTTTTGATCCATTGAGCTTTCTCTCCATGGTTTCAATAGAATGGTAGTTAGGTGGTCCGAGAAGTTTGTATTCAGAAGATTCTAAACGAAGGCCTCCTTCCCCTCACTTGAGGCTGATGAGGTTCATGTTATGGAAGGTATCTCTGGAAGCCACGTTATCGTCTGTAGAGGTCTTTCCGAGACGATATTGCAGAACTTATGGCCAAAACCAATTCAGAAAATCGGCATGAAAAAGTACGTCATCGAATTTAAGAAGAACAGCACTGCTAAGTCATGAATACCAGAGTCCCTCTTCGAGGATTCTCTTGGGATATTGCGTGGAGTCTGTTTTTCTACTCTTCGAAAGGTTTCTGTGAGAGTCCAGTTTCCTTTTCTGTTGCGGTCTATCAAGACGGTTGAGTTGCCCGTATCGGATATTATGCAAACGACCAGGTTCTACCGTGACGTTCTCGGGTTATGGGTGGGCAAGACTGACGACGGCACAGTAGTGAGGGCGGGGGAAACGGATCTCGCCCTAGCAGCCTGTTGAAAAAGTGCGTTTATGCCAAGATGACTGTTGTCTTTCCTTGTGGTTTGGTCCTATGATATATCAGGTTCAAACTGAGAAGGGAGGACGAGCAAATGGCAATGGGAAAACGAGGACGACAGAGACAGGAAAACCTGTTCATCGCATCGAACACTTTGGTGAAATCTCCGGGTCATCCGTTCTACGAGAAGCTGAATCAGGTATTGGGGGCGAACGGCTTCGACGAGTTCGTCGAGGGGCTTTGCCAGCGGTATTACGCTCCTCATATGGGTCGCAAGGGCATTCCGCCCGGGGTTTATTTTCGGATGCTTTTGATTGGGTATTTCGAGGGACTTGATTCGGAACGTGGGATCGAATGGCGTGTATCTGACTCGCTGACGTTGCGCCGGTTTTTGGGGTATGCCCTTGACGAACAGACCCCGGATCATTCCAGCCTGTCTCGCATCCGGCATCGGCTTCCCTTGGAAGTTCACGAAGCGGTTTTCAAGTGGATCCTGAGGGTCTTGTGCAAAGCGGGTCTGGTGAAGGGGAAGACGTTGGGCGTGGATGCTACGACACTGGAGGCCAACGCCGCGATGCGCAGCATTGTACGCCGTGACACGGGTGAAGGCTACCAGGCATTCCTTGAGAATCTGGCCAAGGCCTCGGGCATTGAAACGCCTACCCGCGAGGACTTGTCCAAGATCGATAAGAAGCGACCGAAGAAGGGATCGAACCAGGACTGGGAGCACCCGCACGACCCGGATGCCAAGATCGCTAAGATGAAGGACGGTCGCACGCACATGGCGCACAAGGTGGAGCACGCGGTGGATCTGGACACCAATGCCATTGTGGCAGTGGCGTTGTCGGGAGCAGATGAAGGAGATACCGAGTCGTTGCCCTGGACGCTGCTCGAGGCGCCGCTCAATCTCAAGCAGGTCGCGAAGGACGAAAAAGCTGCCAAACGTTTGCACAGACAGCGTATACGGGAGGTGGTTGCGGACAAAGGATATCATAGCAACGATGTATTGACCAGTCTGAAGCAAGGCGGCATCCGGAGTTACATTTCAGAACCGGATCGGGGACGCCGCAAGTGGAACGGCCGACGAGATGAGCAGGCCGCGGTATATGCGAATCGACGCCGGATCAAGGGAGATCGCGGCAAGGCCTTGCGCCGAAGTCGTGCAGAACGGGTGGAAAGAACCATCGCTCACACATATGATACCGGTGGCATGCGCAGGTTGCACTTGAGAGACCGCGGCAATATCCTCAAGCGTTTGCTGATCCACATCGGGGGCTGCAACCTGGCTCTGCTCATGCGCAAAGTGATGGGCGTAGGTACTCCGAAGGCCCTCCAGGACCTGGCCAAGGCCTTGCAGCGTCTACTGCTCGTCCTACAATCACGTTTGCTGCCCTCGGTCACCTTTTTAACCTCTTATCAGCGTCTCCTGCTCAATCTCCTTACCTTGATTTATCTGACCCGCACTCCAGGCGTCTTTTCCGTTTATGTGCGTTGAAAGGTAGTTCTTCAACGGGCTGCTAGGGGTTAGGTCTGACACACCATCGATTTTTTATGTTCGTCAAAAAACCCTTAATTTACCATCGTCTAAATTTTCCATTTTCCATTTTGCACCTTGCATTTCCATGACCTCTCGGTGGCGAAAACCCACCGCGTCCTTCGACTACGCGGCGCTGACGCGCCGCTCCGCTCAGGATGTTTCAATAAGGTTTAGAATTCGCTTAACGAATCGCTTTGGTCCCCCTTCCCTTTTGGGAAGCCACGTCCTGAGCGAAGTCGAAGGAGGGGCGCAGGGGCTTAGGTCTGACAGCTGACCGAAGTTTTACTTTCGTCAAGAACCCCACACGGTCTTTCAATCTTCAATCGTCCGTCTCACGTCTCACTTCTCACGTTTGACGTTTGACGGCCTTTCAATCTCTGACAGGAGGCCAAGGAAATGACCGATTCGACCTTGCCCGACAGCTTACAACTCCTGACCATCGTCGCGCACCCGCACGACGTGACGTATACCCTGGGGACCTCGGCGCACCACATTCAGCGCGGCGACCGCGTCACCGTGGTGTCCCTGACCGACGGCGTAACCACCCATAACGCCGAGCTCGAAGACGAGCTTCGCAAGCCGGAGGGCGAACGCCGGGAAGAGGTCCTCGATCGGCCACGCGATGAAATTGCGATGCGTAAGCAGCAGGAATTTGGGAGGGTTTGCGGCCTGTTCGGAATCACCGACGTGCGCGTCCTTCCCTTTGCCGACAATCCGATGGAGGCGACCCCCGAGCTTCACCGGTCGTTGTCGGAGATCTTTTATGAGGTCCGGCCTCATATCGTGATCACCCACGCTCCGTATAACTATCCATACCGGGACAAAACGAGCCTGTTTAGTACGGATCATTCGATGGCCGGGCAGCTTGTCTGCGCTGTCATTCAGCGTGTCGGCCAGGCGGACGTCCAGCGCAAGCGTTCGCCCCACCAGGTGGCCCAGGTCTACTACATCGGCGTGGAATTCGGATGGACCGACGTCGACCTGTTCGTCGACATCTCGGATCAAATAGACAACCGCATCAAAGCAGAGGCCTTTTACGAATCCCAGGGCCACACTTCGGAGTTTGCCCGCAAACGAATCGAAGTCGCCGCCGGCTACCTCGGCTGGTGGGCGCGTTGCCCGTATGCCGAGACATTTATACGGTCAAAAGCCGAGACCAGCGATTACCTGACCCTTACGCCCAACGATATGAGAACCGCTCAGATGTCCGCCAAAGACGTCCACGAGAAGTTGAGTCAATTCGCCAGTGGCTCGAAAAGGCCGGCGGTTTAGGTTTTCCATGACCTCCGATCCCCGACCCATGACCCCCGGAGGAATCACGATGTCCAAAAAAACGAAACGAATAAAAATGACCGTCGAGAACACAGGCGGAGTTGACCGAAAAGCCTGGCCCATTACCCAGGGCGTCCCTTTTGCAGAGGGCGATCT
This sequence comes from Candidatus Latescibacterota bacterium, assembly GCA_965217865.1. GTDB lineage: Bacteria > Latescibacterota > UBA2968 > SICM01 > SICM01 > CBDCJO01. The sequence continues at coordinate 402,624 of CBDCJO010000002.1, forward strand.
TGAGCGTGGGGATCCCGTCCGGATCGTGGACGATTCGGGAAAGCCCCTGCCGACACAGTCCTCCTGCTTGGCCACCTGGGCGAAGGATTTGAAATACGTGAAATGGCTGCTCGTGGACTTCCAGGCCGACTTGATGGCGGACACGACCGGACATTTCTATCTGGAGGTTGGGCCCGATGTCGAACCTACTGCACCGGAGCAGAGGGTCTCTATAGAACGTGAGGATGGACGGATGCGAGTCGACACCGGGGCCCTTCGGCTCGACTTCCGCCTGCCCACGCGTCAAAACCAGCCTCCTGTTACTTCATTTCAGCGAGCCAGGGACTTTCTGGCCGGCTGCCAATTGAAGAAGGACGACGGATGGCACGACCTGTTTCGCGGGAATCCGGGTCCTTTTCTCTATCTGATAGACACCGAGGGTGAAATCTACGATTCCTTCGGCGGGGGGCCTACCCCCCGGGTGACCGCTGAGGACGAAGGACCGTTGCGGGTGTGTGTATGCGTGAAAGGGGTTCACGCCTCCGAGGGAGGCGTGCATCTCTGTCCGTATACCCTCCGTATACACCTCTACGCGGGCAAGTCCGATCTCCGGATGTTCCACACCTTCGTGTTCGATCAGGACCCGAATCAACTTCGGTTCTCTGAGGTCGGGATGCGGTTTCCCCTCGAACTCGGGGATGGAACTCGGATGGGCTTTGGGGGCCAGGAGAAAGCACACTGGGCCTCCCGCTGGGAGGAAGCTGCTTTTCTCCAGGACTCGGACATATCCTATCAGGTCACGCGGGACCACGAGCCTTACGGGTCCGGCGAAAAGACCCGCGGATGGGCGACGTTGTGCGGAAGCGATGCGTCCGCTTTCGTCGCCGTTCGGGATCTCTGGCAGCAGTTTCCCAAGGGATATCGTCTGACCGAAGACGGACTGGACATCCAGTTCTGGCCCGCGGAATACGGAGAGCCCCTCTCCTGTGATACCCCGTGGAAAGAGCGTCCGGTATACTTCAACGGAACGTTCGGGGACCCCGTACTGACTTCGGAATCCCGGGACGAAGCCCGCTTCAAGGAACTTGTCGATAAGTCCCCGACCGCAGGGCTCAACCTGAAAAGCCTCACCGCCACCACCCTCGACGACGCACGTTGGATTGAGGAGATGGTCGACAAGCACGCCCCCGGCCGTCCTGCCTCCACCGCGGACACCGGGACGAACGACGGGACGGGGGCCGCCAAGACACACGAGTTCCTGATCCGTTTTTCACCAGATCCGATCGAAAACGAGGAGGCCGAAACCCTCGGCTTCTGCGTCCAGAAACCCCTTATCGCTCCCGCAGACCCGGCCTACACGTGCGCCACCCGGGCTGCCCGCGACCTGTTCGGGGGCCCGGATCCGCGCTTCACCGACCTGGACGCCCTGTTGGACGGCCTCCTGGAGCGACACGCCTTTGAACCCATCTACCGGAGCCGGCTGATGGGATTCTGGCGCTTCGGCAACATGCCGTGCTCCCACGGTGGCGGATGTGCCCGACTGACCTATGAGCTCCACTACGAGGAAGATCCGGTCCAATCCTTCCGCTTTTGTGACGCCTCCTACAACAATGAGGCCGACGACCCCTGCTGGGGGATCTGGACGCAATTTCTCCGGACTGGAAATCGTCGCCATTTTCTCCTGGCGAGCGGTCACAGCCGCGCAATGGGGGATGTGGGGATCTGCCACGCACACCCCACTCGGCCCGAAGCCGTGGGCTTGATGCATTATCACGGGGCCCACTGGTGGGTCGGCTCCTACAGCCCGTCGCACACCCTGAACACCTCACTATTTCTGCACTACTATCTCACCGGCGACCGGCGTATGCGGGAGATCGCCCTCGAAGCCGCTGACTGGGGGGTTCACAATCAGGAACCCGCCGGCATCATCACCTGCAGGCGCGGACGCCTGAACCGGGAATTCACCGGTCCGCTGAACTGCCTGATGGAGGCCTATGCGGCCACATGGGCGCCCAAATACGGAGATCTGGCGAGGCGAAGCCTGAACTGGCTTTTGCGCACTCAGGAGAAGGTGGGAACGTTCCCCATCAGCGTGTTTACGCGCGGAGACCGGGGGGACGAGGCCGTGATCGAACCGACCGATCATCCTCTTTCGCACGGAGGCATCATGTATCCGATCTACTATGAAGGCCTCAGGCACTTCGACAGCCCCCTCTTGAGGGAGACCATCATCGCCGAGGCCGATCACGTGATCTCCCGCGGAGGCGGCCGACATGTCACGACGGCGTGTGCCCTGGCCTACGAAATGACCGGGGATCCCATCTACGCGGCCTGTTGCAAGCACAAGGTCGAAAACTACACCGGGGATGCGAGGCGGATGGTGACCGAATTTTCAAATTGGTCCGCGATCCGAAACGGCTACGTCTCCGTCCTGAAGGCAACGGTCGCCCGCGCGATGGACCGGGATCCCAAGGGAATGGCTGATGCGGAAAAACGGTTGATGGCGGCGTTCAAACCGCCCGAAACCGAACGATCCCGGGAAGATTTGGTAGAAAAGAGCCTGGGAATACCGGAGGGTTATGACGCGTGAATCGCTGGGCGCGACGCGTTTTCTCTTCGTCTAATAGACAATTCAAACCAAATATTCACTACCGGACACTTTTTAAAGATACAATCAGATGAAGGGAATCCTATTCATCATAGAGATAGAAAAAGGCCCCGGCAAATGATCCTCCGGGGCCTTTAGAATAAGGGTTTGCTTTCTGTTATCGGAAGGCCTACTTCACCAGAATCATCTTCCGGACTGCCACCTCCGTTCCGGCTACCAGGCGATACAGGTACACACCGCTGGTCACTTGATACCCCGAGGCGTCACGGCCGTCCCAGCGCACCTGGTATTGACCCGCAGCCTGCGAACCGTTCACCAGCACCCGCACCTGCTTGCCCAGCAGGTTGTAAATCACCCAGAGGTCGGGGGCCAGAGACCGGGGCCAGGTCCCTATCTCCGACCCCTGGCCTTTGCCCCTGTTTCCCTATTTGATAAACACCATCTTCCGCAGCGCCACGCTCGTTCCCGCCTCCAACCGATACACATAGACTCCTGTCGACACCGAACGGCCTGACGCATCCCGGCCGTCCCAGCGGGTGTTGTACCTGCCTGCCGATTGGGGAGCGTTAATCAGAACGCGGACCTCCTGGCCCTGTAGGCTATAGATGACCAGCCGTACGTCAGCGGCCTCGGGGACCGCGTATTGGATGGTTGTCTCGGGGTTGAAGGGGTTGGGGAAGTTCTGATCCAGCTTGAAGGACAGGGGCTCGTTCGAATCCAGTGCGAAACGAACATCCGGAGATCCGCTCAACGGATCCAGACCGCCGCCAAACCTATTTCCTCCCCGCGTACTGTTCTTGGCCAACTTCGCGTGTTTGCCCTTCCCCTTTTTGGGCACCGGAACATCCAGAATATCGGAGACGTTTCCGGAGGCGTCCGTGGCAAACGCACGCAGGGTGAGACCCGGACCGGAGGCGGAAATCAGGTTTCCATTCGCGTCAAAGACAAACTTCCACGTCCCCCCGCCGCTGCCCCCGTCGTCGTCATCATCGTCATTACCCCCACCCTTTACGACCAGCTTCACCTTCTGTCCATCGATAACCGCAAAGCCGCCTTTCAAGATCGCTGCATCAAGCAGATCTTCCAGGAACTGTTGATCCGGTCCCTTGAGGGTTACCTTTGTCTTCTTTTTGCCGATCTTGATCTGGATCTCGTTCTTGACGGCTCCACCGCCGTCATCATCGTCATCGTCTCCACCGCCTTTATTCTTCTTGAATTTCAACTTGAACTGATCGGTTGGGCCAAGAGGCTGGACGATGCAAGCAGTTTCCACTGGATCCGGATCGCACAGGTCGGTCCCCAAAACGGACACCATAAAGAGGTTTCCGCTTCCGCCATCGTCGTCGTCATCATCCCCCGAACCTCCCACCCGCATGAGTGCGGCCTCGATTTCAGGCGGTGTGGTGTCCTCAATCGTGACGTTCTGGGTCGCCGTTGAGGTGTTGCCGGTGGCGTCTTCCGCGGTCCAGGTCACCACCGTCGTGCCCAGGAAGAAGGTGCCGGGTGCGTCGTTGGTGACGGTGGGAGAAGGGTCACAGTTATCTATAGCCGTGGCAATACCGATGCTCACGGCCTGCCCACTCGGGCCGGTGCATTCCACAACGAGGTCCGCAGGCACAGTCACGGCCGGGCCTGTGATGTCCTCGACGACGATACTCTGTGTTTGTGTGGTGGTGTTGCCGTTGCCGTCGTCAAAGGTCCAGGTCACGACCGACGTCCCCTGAGTTGTGCGGGTCAAGGCGTCGGTTGTGGTCCCGGTGATTGTCCCGGCGCAGTTGTCGGTGGCCGTAGGGGCCGAGCTGATCGTGGCCGAGCACTCTCCTGTGGCATCCGGCAGAGGCACTGTAGCCGGAACCGGTGCAGTGACGTCATCTACGACGATGTTCTGCGTCTGTGTCGTGGTGTTGCCGTTGCCGTCGTCAAAGGTCCAAGTCACGACGGATGTGCCCTGAGTCGTGCGGGTCAAGGCGTCCGTTGTGGTCCCTGTGATGGCCCCCGCGTAGTTGTCCGTCGATGTCGGCGACCCGCTGATCGTGGCTGAGCATTGACCTGTGACATCTGCCAGAGTCGCAACATCCGGAACCGGCGCTATGGTGTCATCCACGACGATGTTCTGTGTCTGGGTCGAGGTGTTGCCGTTACCGTCGTCGTAGGTCCAGGTCACCAACGACGTCCCTTGAGTTGTGCGGGTCAACGCGTCCGTTGTGGTCCCTGTGATTGCTCCGGCGCAGATGTCCGTGGCCGTGGGCGGTCCGCTGATTGTGGCTGAGCATTCACCTGTGGCATCCGGCAGGGACGCCAGATCGGGAACCGGATCTGTGGTGTCAACGACGTTCACGAGCACCTGATCGGTATCCGTCGCGGTGCCGTCGCTCACCTCCAGATCGATCGTGTGGTTGCCGAGGGAGAGGCTCACAATCTCAATCGGGATAGAGGTGGTAGTGGTGGGCCCGGCAAGAACCGTTGTGCCCTCCCGCCAGGTGTAGGTAAGCGGGTCATTGTCCGGATCGAAGGACCCTGAGCCGTCAAGGGACACGGATGCGCCGGAAGGAGATGTGCACTCCACCGCATTGGGACCGGTTTGGTCCGGCCCGGCGTCGCGGCCACAGGCGGCTGGTTGGTTGGCGCCGGTCCATTGACGATGACATTGTCTATGACTGCGGCAAAGTAGCTATCGTCCTGGCCGGCAAAGGTGATTGTGCTCGTGGGGCCGGTCGCCACGAAGCAGAACGAACGCGTCTCATAGGGCACGCTTTGCCAGTGGCTTCCATCATTCTCGAATGTGAACTCCTGGGAGAAGTCACCGGCACTCACCAGAACCGTCTTCGTGATAGGGTTATAGAGTGAGGTTGGGAAGTAATTGCCCGACATGCTGAAAACCACCGTGTAGGTTTCTCCCACAACGGTAGAGAAGGACTGGCTGATTGTGGAAAGCCTATCCAACTCGACGTTCTTGTCCCCGTCTGCTGAACTCCAGCCTCCCAGGGGGGAATTGATCCAATTCACACCCTCGGCGGGGTAGGGCCCATCGACTGTCCAGGCTGTCATGTGGGTCTCGCCAGGGTGAACCCACTGCCACCATCCAGCTTCAGCGCCATCGTAGGCGCCACCTTCAAAGCTGCCATTGGTGAGCCGGTTCGGGCCGCTCAGCGACGGCGGAGACAAGACGAGGTTACTGAAGGTCGTTCCGACGATACTGTTTCCGAAGAAGATGTGGCTGTTGCTCCCGTCGAGGGTCCCGAGGGCGAGATCGCTCACGTGCCAGGTCTTACTGCCCCCCCCGACGATGGAGAGCGTCACGTCATCGCCGCACTTCTCGATGCGGAACGTCGTTCCCGCCGGAGTGTACGTCCCGATATCAGCGAGGTTGTGTGGCCCCCAACTCGGGGTCGCGGTGCCAGAGTGGTAAGCCGCCTGGACGACGTGGGTGGCCCCGGAGTGAATCCTGAAATAGATCGAGTTCGTCGGCTCGTCGAAGTAACCCGGGTTGGCCACTCCCTGTCCGAAGCCGATGTAGATGAGATCGTTCCCGCCGACGCTCGTTTTCACGGTCAGCTCGGCGACGAAGGCGGTGTTCAGAAACCCGCCCGACAACGTCTTGACCATGGGCCGGTCGATGGGAAAGGATCCATGTCCATTGGTCATGTCCGACGTGGTCCGGGCAAGGCCGGGGGAAAGTCCGAGAGGTTGGTAGGTGTAGTCCCCATCAATGGTCCCCAAGTGGGGGCTGCTGGGGCCGGTCAGCGGGTCGGTGAAGTACGTATCGTCGGCAATCGCCGGAGCTGTCGCAGTAAGGAGCAGACCGAGAACAACGGCAAATTTCAGTTTCATCTATGTATTCTCCCTTCTTGGGTGTTGGAGAGGAGCAGACTTACAAGTCTTGAACCACTGGATGGTGCTGCTCTGTTGGCACGTTCGCATAGGCTACAGAGAAAAAGCCAAACCGTGAAGCTCGATAGAAACGGGTGGATACCATATATTGTGTTCAAGCAGCCGCTTCCCGATGGGCTGCCGCGTCTGCAGGCCTTCACAACGATGGGGGTTCAGTAATCTTCATCCACTCCCTCCACTTATTCTGAACTTTCATTGGCCTCTTCCCGACGTGAATACACAAAAACGAAGAATCAGCTGGCACAATGCCGTCCGATGCAGGCTCTGAACTCAGACGGAGCAAACAAAAAAGGCTCAAGATCTTGCTGAGGAATCCTGAAATAGCAATTCATCAACAGACCGTTGAGCCCTGACCTTCAACGGTGCCAAATATCCAGCATCTCCCCCGATAGAGATGTCTCAATTTATCGCATCAATTATACAACCATTTTCGCCACTTTGTCAAGCAAAATTTTCGATGCGGAAAATACCAACACCAGGACGAGAAATGTAGCAGGCTGATAATCTGGACAGTTTCTGGTGACGTGCGCTCATAGTATACTCTATATCCACGTAATATAAAGAAGGAGGATACAATGAGCGACAACCACCGCCAATTCCGGAGCATTCGCAAAGCTCTCAACCAGTTTTGCAGACGCCGAGGCCGGTGTCCCTGCCGTCTAATTTTGCACTTTCCATTTTGCATTTTGTCACCTTCCATTTTCTTTTTGCCCTTGACATTTCCTTTCAAAATGCATTACCCTACTGACCGATATCCCGCTAGAATGCAGTCAGGTTATGGGGTTAAAGCCCAGGATGAGCGAAAAAAGACTAAAGGGTCAGGTCGCCTGGATCACAGGCACGGCTTCCGGGATCGGACAGGGAATAGCCGAGCTGTTCGGGGAGGAGGGCGCCAAATGCGCGCTAATCGACCAGAATGCCGATGGGGGCGCTAAGGTCGCCGAGGATATCGAACGAAAGGGCGGAGAGACCTTTTTTCAACCGTGCGACGTCGCGGATGAGGCGCAGGTTCGGGACACGATCGAGGCCGCAGTAGATAGGTTCGGAGGGCTGCAGATCCTCGTCAACTGCGCTGGGATCGGCCATTACAAACTTCTGCACGAATACGGCGAGGACGAGTGGGACCGATTGATGGACGTCAATGTCAAGTCGATCTTTTTGTCTGTGAAGCACGGCGTCCCCCACCTTCTAAAGAACAAGCGGAGCTACGTCGTCAACATCGGCTCCGTAGGCAGTTTTACCGGCCAGTATCACACGCCGTCCTACATCACGTCGAAGGGGGCCGTCCTCCAGCTCACGAGGTCGATCGCGCTGGACTATGCTGCTCGTGGATTGCGTTCCAACTGCGTATGCCCAGGAATCACCGAGACGCCTTCCTTCAGACATCATCTCACGACCACGCCTGACCCTCGGGCCACACGAGCCAAGCGGCTAAGCCGCGTGCCAATGGGCGTCGCTATGCAGCCCAGGGACATCGCAAAAGCGGTGCGATATCTTTCCTGCGAGGATTCCTCAGGGGTCACCGGGACGTCCCTGATCGTGGACGGCGGGTATATCGCCACCGCTGAATGGGAGACCGAGGGAAAAACGGCATTCGCGGATTCGCCCGATTGAGGTTTTTCCCTTTACCCGGCTGGAAGGAACTCTTGAATTATGAAAACAGCGGCCATTGCAACCTTTCGCCAACACCTGAAGGATGATCAGCCCGTTTACGGCATGTGGGTCACCCTGGAATCCGCAAGCATTACCGAGATGGGCGTGGCAGCCGGGTTGGACTGGGTGGTGATCGATGCGGAACACGGTCACCTGGACTGGGGGGACATCGTCGACCACGTTCGAGCGGCCGTGCGAAGCGATACGGTCGTCCTGGTGCGCATTGCCGAGCTCGGACGAGGCCTGATCAAGCGTGTTTTGGATATCGGTGCAGACGGGGTGATCGTGCCGTGGATCGAGACCGTCGATCAGTTGGAACGCGCGGTGGCTTATGCGACCTATCCTCCGAAGGGGCAACGTGGTATCGGAGGAGAACGCGCGACTGGTTGGGGCGGTTGCCTTGTGGAGCACGTTGGAGAGGCCGACGAGCACGTGCTCGTGGTGCCGATGATAGAATCAATCGAGGCCGGGAAGAACATCGAGGGGCTTTGCGAGGTTTCAGGCGTCGATGTCTTCTTTTTGGGGCCTAACGACTATTCTTCCACGGCCGGCTTCGCCGGGCAGTGGGAGGGACCCGGGGTGGCTGAAGAATTGGTGGCCATAAAGGATACCGTCCGGCGCCACGGCAAACAATGCGGGGTGGTTACCACCGGTCATGACGATCTGGTCAAACGGCGTGAACAGGGATTCGGGATGCTGGGCCTGGGCTCGGACGCCGGGCTTCTGCTCCGGAGCCTTACGAATTCCTTGACCCCGATAGGCCGGAGTTTTCAAATACAAACCAGCTTCACACCGAACAATCGGGAAGGACAATAAAAGCCACTGTACGGTTATGACAGCTATTAATGAAGCATCGTCCATACGATCCGGAATTGTTTGCAAGGTAGTTGCTAAAGTCAAACTGTACTTTCAGTACATAAATCATATTATCGGTTTTTGGGCGCGACGCTGTCCCTCCTTATTAACCTTCCACCCAAAGCACGGTAAAGCCACGAGCCCTCTCGGGACCACACAAAATCCTGATTGCCATCTTACACTTCGGCTTCGGCGCGCCCAGCCTCCGCGGCGTTTGAGCGGCATCCTTCTTTTTCTGCCCTTTTTCTTAAGGGCAGGGGGTTGCGAGCAAGAGAGCAACCGGTGGGGTGGTAGGAAGAAAAAGTGCGAACTTAGGTGTTAACTAAGAAAAAGGCGAACTTGGGGGAGGGGTTGGGAGCAAACGAAATGACTCTCGACTAATATCCGGACATCCTTCACAGGCAAGCGGTGTAAAATGCAAAGCCAATTCTTTACACGTCAATAGTGTCAGAACCGACCTTTAATCAGGAGAAGAAAGATGGAAACGCAAGGCCTTACGGACGCGCAAATTGAACATTACCGGAAAGAGGGATATCTTGTCGTTCCCGAATTCTTCGGTCCGGAGGCCCTCCAACGGGTTGACGATACCATTCGGGAAATCACGGAACAGGCCCTCCAGAGCGATGACTACAGTTCGATTCTCGAGCTAGAACCGGAACCGGTCGACGGGAAGATCATCCCCCGCCGGATCTACAACCCGTTCGACCAGCACGAGACTTTCCAAGAGATCGCTTCGGACGGCCAACTGCTGGACTGCATGGAGTCCCTGATCGGTCCAAATATTAACCTTCAACACAGCAAGCTCAACATGAAGCCCCCCCAGGTGGGGTCCGTGGTCGAGTGGCACCAGGATCTGGCTTACATGCCCCATACCAACGACGATCTCGTGACGCTCCTGATCTACCTCGATGAGGCGACGGAGGAAAACGGATGTCTTCGCGTCCTTCCCCGCAACCATTCGCATTACTTCGATCACCACACGTCCGACGGCATTTTCGCGGGAATGGTCACTGAGGATCTGGACAGCGGGCGATTCGGAAAGCCCATGTCCCTTCCCGCACCTGCCGGGAGTGCCATCTTCATGCACTGCATCATGCCGCACAGCTCCTTCCCGAACCGTTCCCCCCATCCGCGCCGCACCCTGATATTCGAATATCGGGCAACGGATTCTTTCCTGATCAATATCGGTGGGAACAATAAGATTCCGCTGGAGCTATACCGCCTGTTGCGGGGAAAACCGTCACGCTTCGCCCGTTTTGGTGGACCCAGGCCCTATATGCCGAAATATCCGGAAGACGGGTTTTCGTCCCTGTATACCCTCCAGCAGGAGGCCAAGACCAAGATGGCTAAGCCTGATGCCACCGCAATATCCCCGAATTGATGAGGCGGGATCATGGCCGACGGCTACCTGACAGCCGCAAAGGGAATCCGAATTCTCCCCGGGCAATGGCGGCCTCACCATCCATTCGAGCATATCGCGTGGGTGAGCCCGGCGTGGCCGTGTCAGGACTACCTCTGGCTGGACTTCCCGGAAGCCATCTGGTCCGAACGGGAACTCCTTTTTCTGAGTCATTTCAACCCCAAATGTCCCGCCTCGTTCGGCGATGAAAAGAAAGCCCCGTGGCGATCCGTTCCCGGGGGAATCGCCTATGAGCGTGTCTTTCCAAACGGCCTGAAGTGTGCAGGCAGTGTGATACACGTCAAAGGGGACCACGTCGACCTGCGTCTTGATCTTGAGAATCGAGGAGACATCACAATCAAGAACATCAAGCTGCAGACCTGCCTTTACCTGAGGCCGGTACGTGAACTTTCCGATTTCACGAGTTGCAACAAGCTGGTTCACGTTCCCGGTGGTGGATGGGTGCCCATGGATCGAGCCCTGGAAGCCAGCAGCAAAAGGGGAACCTACTTCCTGGGCTGGCCCACCTTCCTGGATCAGAGCGGACCTGCACCCGCAGATCTGCCGATGGTCGTCTGCCGATCCAATCAGACCTCCCGCCTGGTGTCCCTCACGTGGTTTGAAAATACCTTTTCCCTTCAGAACAACCCAAACCACCCCTGTATGCACGCAGACCCGGCAGTGGGCGATCTGGATCCGGGAGAAAAGGCTTCGATAAACGGAAAGATCATTTTTTTCGAAGGGACGATCGAGGAATTCGATGACGCGCGTCGGTGGGAATCGTAACGCTAAAATCAGGATCTGAAGAAAGAAACATGAATCGACTCAAACTTACGTGTCCGGACTTTACCTTTCCTCTGATGCCCCACGACAAGGTTCTGGATCTCATCGCAACGCTGGGTTTCAAAGGCGCCGACATCGGCTTGTTCGAGCGGCGCTCCCACCTTCAGCCTTCGAGTGAGTTTCGGAGAGTCGGACGGTCCGCACGAAATCTCAAAAGAAAATTGGATGACCGGGGGCTCAGAGCGACGGACATCTTTATGCTTCTGGATCCGGACCCGTACGTCTACTCGGTGAATCAACCCCTGCGTAGCCGTCGGCGAAAAGCACGAGAAGGTTTCCTGAAACAATTGGACTACGCCGATTCCTGCGGCTGTCGTCACGTGACCGGACTCCCCGGCCTGCTGTTTGCCCGCGAACGTCCCTCGGACGCCTTCAACCGAAGCATCGACGAGCTCGGTTGGTATGTCGAACAGGCAAAATCGAGACGGATCGCATTCGGGGTGGAGCCGCATTTCGGTTCGGTTATCCCGACCCCCAAAAAAGCCCTTGAACTTGCGAATCGCGTCCCGGGGTTAACCTACACACTGGACTATGGCCATTTCACCATGCACGGTCATTCGGACGCAGCAGTGGAACCCCTTGTCAAGCACGCCAGTCACTTCCACCTCCGCGGGGCAAGAAAAAACCGATTGCAAACCTCTTTCAAAGAAAATTCCATCGATTTCAAACGCGTGATGAAGGCTTTCGGAAAGCGTGGATATCGAGGCTGGATCTGCATCGAATACGTGTGGATGGAGGCGATGGGTTGCAACAAATGCGATAATATTTCGGAGACAATCCTGTTCCGGGATTTTCTGAGATCGCTGCCGTAAAGAGCTTGCCCACGAATCCCTGAATCCGAAGAGCAGATGCAGTTCATCCTTATGGAAGCCCCCAGAGAGGGGAGGAAAGGAGAGACAAGGACATGGCGATTGGGATTGGAATGCTCGGTGCCGGGTTCATCGGTCAAATGCATTCCCTGGCGTTCTCTTCGATCGGCCAATCCCGGCGTCAGCCGTCGGTAAAGGCGAGGTTGTTGACGCTCGCAGACCTTAACCGTAGCCTCGCTGAGGATGCTCAACAACGCTACGGCTGGGAGGCCGTCGAGGAAGATTGGCAGACCGTGGTCAGCGACCCGAATGTCGAGCTGTTTATCAATTCGGGACCGAACGACGCCCACGCGGAGCCGACGATTGCGGCCGCGCGCAAGGGGATGACCGTCTTCTCGGAAAAACCGCTCGGACGCACGGCCGATGAGGCATATGCCATCTGGGATGGGGCCGAGCAGTCCGGGGTGAAGCACATGTGCGCTTACGTACATCGGTTCGTTCCGGCGCTGCAGCTGTTCCGGAATATGGTGGCCGCCGGGGAGATCGGGCGCGTGCGCCATTTCCGCAGCAACATGCTGATGGACATGCAGCATCCCGACGGAAGCCTTTCGTGGCGCTACAGCAAGAGCGCGGCAGGCGGTGGCGCAACCGGGGATCTAGGTTCGCATCACATCGATCAAGCCCGATTCCTCGTGGGAGAGGTGCGCCGCGTCGTCGGCCTGGTTAAGAGCTGGAGCAAGGATTCGAAGGGACTCGTCACGGACGTCAACGACGACTGGTTCCTCGCGGGCGCAGAACTCGACAACGGTGCGACGGCCAGCTTCGAGGCCTCGCGCGTTACCGAGGGGCATTCATTGAGCGGACGCATCGAGGTGGATGGCACGAAGGGCACGCTCCGCTGGGAGATGGAGCGGGTGAGCGAATTATTGCATACCGAACCCCGCAAAGGACCCCGTTTGATAAAGGCCGTGGCCCCCGATCACCCGTACAGCGATTTCTGGTTGCCGGTCGGCATTCAGGGGGCATTCGCCGTCGGGTGGCGCGACGCATTCTACCACCAGGCACACCACATGCTGGCGGCGATGGACCGGGACAGCACGATTGGTCCGGTCGGTGCCACCTTCGAGGACGGCTACAAAGTCGCAGAAATCGTCGACACGATTATTCGCTCCGGCGAATCCGGTCGGATGGAGGACGTCACCTTCCGCTCAGCGCCCGCTGCGTGAGGACGTAACGCGACGACGTAGTGATTCGTGATCCCCGGCTTCTAAAGCCGCATCAGAACCGATGCGGCTTTGTCAATTGACAGAAATGCAATAGGGAGGAGTTGTCATGAAACAGGATCTCTGGTTTTACGACCTGACGCAGTGCGAGCCCGGAAATGCGATTTCCCGGGACGGAAGGGATGGCACCTGGATCGCCGTGGACTATGAAGTCGAAGACGGGGTGGGGGTCATGCTCTACAGTACGCCCGGTTCCGACGCCCCTCCGCTGAAATTGCGCCTGCACGCCGAGGGCTGGCACGAGATTCGTATTGGCATTTACTACTCTGCGGGGGCAGGGCATGTCGGAGACCGCATCCTGTGTGCGAGATTATCCGGAGACCCTGCATTCAGCCGGTTCCGGCCAGAACTCTGTGTAGGATCGAAAGATGGAGTTTATCCCGAAAAGGTGTTAGGAACCTGGGACATCGCCGAGGCCTTTTGGAAATGCGCGGACCTGAGCGGACAGGACCTGATCATCGGCCGGCCGCCGAGAGGCCAGACAGCGGGCTCAGAGACGAACATCGCTTTCGTCCGGTTGGTTCCGATGGATGACGCCGGAATCTCTGCGTGGAAGGGAGAACAGCCTTCGGAACATACGAAGATTCTCATCGGGAACTATGATGGCGGCAACCGGGGCCAGTGGGGGGTGTCCACGCCTGAGGATTTCCTCGCAGAGTTCGAGTGTCTGAGAGACAGCGACTTCGATATCGCGCTATATGCTGTGGCGGCCTGCTGCAGAACAGGCTATCCCTCAAAGGTCGGGACTTACGTCCGTTCCGCACCGTGGGCGATGGAGTGCTGGAAGAACGGGATCGATCCCCTGGCCGAAGCGATTAAAGCGGCGCACGCATGCGGCGTCAAGCTGTTTCCGCAGAACCGGCTCGTTGGGCTGAACCTTCCCCCGGTCGGCAACGCAGGGGTCCACGCGGGCGAGTTCATCGCGGAGCATCAGGAGTGGCTCTGCACCTATGGCGATGGAAAACCGACGCGCCATCTTTCGATGGCCTTCCAGGGGGTGCGAGACTTCTACGTCAGCATGCTGCGCGAATGGGTGGAGGACTACGAAGCCGATGGAGTCAATGTCCTGTTCAGCCGGTCCTTTCCGTTCGCCTACTACGAAGAGCCGGTATGTAAAGCATTTCAAGATGAATACGGTGAGGATATGCGGAACCTGCCCGTAAGCGATGAGAGGGTTCAGCGTACACGTGCGCGCTTCGTGACCCTCTTTCTCCGGGAGGTCCGAACGATGCTCGACGAAGTGGGAAAGGCTCAGGGGCGATATATCCCGAACTGCTACCTGGTTCCCTTGCACAACTCCCCCACCGATATTCCGGATGAAGCGCGCGAATCATCCCTTGCCGAGTGCCTGTTCAACGCCCTGGACGTGCCGGCATGGATCCGGGAGGGCCTGGTCGATTACCTTGTCCTGCATCTGCACATGTACGGAGAGCACGATGGAACCAGCGTTCAGCCCAAAATCCGGGAGGTCACGGACCTGGCCAAAGGAACCCGTACAAAGGTACACGTGGACATTTATCCTCGACGAATGCCCCCCCGTCAGTACCGGAAAATCGCGATAAGCTACTACGATGCGGGCGCCGACGGCCTGGCCTTCTGGGACTCCTATAACCGCTACTTCCGGGCAAGCGAATGGGCCTTTGTCAAGCGACTGGGTCATCGGGATGACCTGCCGGGATGGGAGGGCAAGGGGGATGACAACTATCGAGTCGTGCCGCTGAAGAGCCTTGACGGATTCCCGATGGGACGTGAATATTCCGGACCGACGGATGGATAAGATAAACTGTCGCACCCAGGCGTGGGATGTGGAACGGGGGGGCCATCTGGCGTCACGCCTTTCCTGTCTCACGTTTGCCGTTTCACGTCTCACGTTTGACGAATCTTAAATGCGAGACAACATATGAAGTCCAGAAAATCGAACAGGAAGGGCCCGCTGTGGATCGACTCGCGCCTGGAGCTGTTCGTGGACGACTATCTCATCGATCGCACGAGAGGCGTACGTCTCGTGCTCCAGAGGCCCATTGACGCGGGCAGGATGATCGACTTCAACCAACCCTGGGAGGGGCGCCACAGCCTCGTCCTCTGCTTTATCGAAGAACAAGGCAAGTTCCGGATCTACTACCGGGCTGGAATGTATGGATCAAAAACACCCTTCCATCTCTGCTGTGCCGAAAGCACCGACGGCGTTCACTGGACAAAGCCGAATCTCGGGATCCATACGTTTTCCGGAAAAAAGAGAAACAACATCACCTATCTGGAAGACCACTTCTTTTGCTTCAAGGATAAGAACCCCGGCGAACCCCCTCGAAGACGCTACAAGGGGCTGAATTACGTTCGCGCCAATTCCGGCGCAGTAGGTGTAGGGACGCTGATTTCTTCCGACGGGCTACGATGGAAACGGTGGCGCAGGGAGCCGGTCATCACAGGAGGTCCCCTGGACACGATGACAACGGCCATGTGGGATTCGAGGCGCGGGCACTACCTGGGTTATACGCGCAACTGGGTGACCACGGAAAAGGGCTTCGCAATCCCGCCGGAGCTGGACGCGCGCCCTGAGAAATACCATCTATGGTATAAACAGCGGAACCGGGTGCGGGCCATTACGTGGATGACATCGAAGGACTTTCTAAACTGGTCCCCGCAGGAGTGGGTCGTTTACAATGAGGGAACCCCGATCGAGCATCTCTACACGAACTCGATCGCTCCCTATTTCCGAGCGCCGCACATCCAGACCGCGTTTCCGATGCGATACGTCCCCGACCGGAGTATCATCCCGGGGTGGGAGGGCAGCGCACCGGCCCGTTCCCACGGGTGCTCCGATGCGGTCTTTATGAGCAGCCGGGACGGGCTCCACTGGGATCGTCGCTTCCTGGAGGCCTTCATCCGTCCGGGCCTGGACCAGGGCAACTGGACGGATCGAAATCTGATCATCGCGCCCGGCGTGATCCGGACAGGCCCTGGAGAGATGTCCGTCTACTACACGGGCCACTATGGCCACGACGATTGCCATATGCGGCGAGGCGTTTTCAGGCTCGACGGCTTTGTTTCGGCGAGCGCCGATTACCGGGGTGGCGAGTTGCTCACCAAACCCCTGGTCTTTTCAGGGAAGGAGCTGGTAATCAACTATTCAACGTCGGCCGTGGGCAGCATCCGGGTAGAAATTCGGGATGAGGAGGGCCATCCGATAAAGGGATTCTCGCTTCGGGATGCTGCTGAAACCGTCGGAGACCGAATCGAAGGCCTGGTATTCTGGAAGGACAGCCCTGACGTCAGCTCTTTAGCCGGAGTGCCGGTGCGCCTTCGGTTTGTCCTCAAGGACGCAGATCTCTATGCAATCCGATTCCGCGAGTAAGATTTTTCACGCCGATGTAAACAATTAAACCATTCGAACTTCCCCTCTCCCGGCACCCGGGAGAGGGGTGCCGAGCTTGCGAGGCGGGGTGAGGGAGCAAACGGCGACTCCCCTGCTCCAACTCGATCTGTGGGTTTAGCGGGCCTTTAGAATTACAACTGCCACTGCTACTGCCAGTGCTACTGTCTTTCCGCTTCACGTTCTTTAGTTCCGGAAATCCCGAACCGGGCGGGGGTAGGAGCCAGCCTTGTCCTGAGCGAAGCCGAAGGATCTGCTGGCGAACGGGGATTTTCCTTTTTGCTGACGCCATAGTTCTCCGATTGGAGTCGAGTCCTACAGAATCAAAGGGGATATCAAACTAAAAATCCAGGGTTTCCGATCCCCGAATCACGATCCACGGGCTTTCGTCGCCAGGAGGCGGCTCCTACCATAATCATTTTCACGAGGCCAATGAATGATGTCTTTACGCGAGCGACAGCGACTAATTATGACCTTTGGCGGCACCAGCGGGAATGCCCGCGTTCCCGAACAAGCCGAACGTGAGATTCGCTCTCTTGTCCAGTGTTTCGAGGGCTCCCATATCGGGATCATGCAGCGTGGAATCGGCACCATCAGAGCCTTTCAGAGGTCCGAAGTGCTCGAAGTGTGGGAACCCCTTGAGTCGCTGCTCGAGGCCGGCGTAGACCTCATGGCCGTCTTCGTGGACGAGTGTCACCGATGCGGAATCCAGGCCTGGGGGAGCCGTCGGATGAACGACAGTCACCATACGTATTCGGATGAACGACAGTCACCATACGTATAAGGTACTGGACGTCGACAGGTACCAGACACGGTTCTACAGGGAACATCCCGAATTGAGGTTGAAATCCCACGGGATAAATCAGGTCTCGGGATCATACGATTGGAATAAACCGCAGATCGCCGAGCAGAACCTGGCTTTTATGCGAGAGGTTGTCGAGAACTATGACGTGGACGGCATGGACCTGGACTTCACACGCATCCCTCCCTTTTTCAACCCCGACGAAAAGGCACAGGGACGTGAGGCCATGAACCAGCACGTTCGCGATGTACGGTCAATGCTGGATGAGGTGGGGGTGAAGAAGGGAAAGTCACTGGGGCTATCCGCGCAGCTATACGCGGAGGACTCCCTGTGGAAACAGTTTGACGCGCACCCCGAGGATGATATCCGGGTGCACTTCAACTCCGGACTCGACGCGTCCACCTGGGCGCGGGAGGGCTTGCTGGACTACCTGATCGCGCACTGCCGTTCGGACAACCTGTTTGAAATGGGCATCTCGGCCTGGGGAAAGGCCGTTGAGGGGACAAGCTGCCGACTGGTGGCCGGTCCGGGAAAGCCCGTCCGCTTCAAGTTCGGTCGCGGAGGCCTGATCGACGGATTCCCCGCCAGCCGGACGAATCGCCTGGAGCACCGGGCCATCGCGCACAGACTCTACGAGCAGGGCGCCGCCGGGGTCTTCTTCTACGACTATGTGATCCGGGAAAACGAGCTTCAATGGGGGGTGTTCCGGGAGCTGGGAGATCCGGAACGGATTCGGAACGCCAACAAGACCTACATCTTCCAGATGGCCCTGCCTCTGAATTTGGGCCTCCCGCCCGAGGGAGGCAAAGCGGAGATGGAGATCGATGTGCCGGACGACATTCCGGCAGCGCTTGCGGAGGGTCATCCGGTGCGTACCAGGCTGCTGCTCAACATCACGCATCTGTTCACGCCGGACGATATCATGCTTCAGGTCAACGGTCAGGACGTGAAGGTGCGTCGCGAACAGGGTATCACCACGCCGTTGACGATCACGGACCATCAGGAGGACAGTCCTCAGTGTCACTTAGAGGCTGTGGTGAATCCCGCGCTGTTTGTGAAAGGCCGTAACAGGTTGAGCCTTAGGCTTCGGCCTGTGGGGAAGAAGCCTCCGGGATTTAGTCCGCAGCCGAGCGAAGTCCGTAAGGTTGATCTCGAAGTTGAGTATCGCGACGAGACTTATCCCTACTGGCTTGCATTGCAGCTGGATCAGCAATAATTCGGTTGGTGAACTGAGATAAGTCTTAGCCATCGCCGCGATGGCGTACCCAAAGAGAGCGAAAGGGAGCTGACTGCGATGGAAGAATGGAGAGAAAACTCAAGCAGCGACTGGGACCTGCACGAGCGACGAGTGCGCATCGGCGAATCTGTGACCATCGCCCCGCCGACGGGCGGTGGAGGGGAACACATCGCAAAGCTTCCGGATGGCAGCATCATCATCAACGCAAAGGATGAGGAGGGGGCGTACGGCCTGATCTCGTTCGACGAGGGTCGTACCTGGACAAGGACAGCCGGGCATCACCCACACTGTCTGAAGGACGGTACCATACTGGCCTACGAGGGATTTCCAACGGAGTCGTTAGGAGATGGAAAATTTACACACGCGATGTGGCGCGGGAAGGAAACCTTCGCCAGCCTTCGTCCCGAGATGTGCACCGTGTTCGCTCCAAAAGCAGTTCGGGGGACGGGTGACAATGGGGTGGTTAACGCGATCAAAGGCATGATCATATCCAGTCCCACGATCACGGAACTTCCGGAAGGTCGCCTTCTTGCCACGATGTACGGATGGTTTGATGAGGATACCGTCCCCAAAACGGATCCCGCATATCAAGGAGGCACGGACAGGGATATACCTCACCTCAAGTACCGAAGCATAGTCGTCGAGTCGAACGATCGCGGTTTCACCTGGCGATACCTGTCCACGATCGCCGCGCGCCCGTATGGCTTGGAAGGGCCATGCGAACCATCGATGGTGCGGGTGGGGAACGGAGACCTGATCACAGTCATGCGATTCGGAAGGAGGACGCCCCTCCATCAGGCCAGATCACAGGACAATGGAAAATCCTGGGACCCGCCTCGACCGTTACACACCTTCGGCGTCGCCCCCTACATGATCGTGATGAGCGACAACACCGTGGCCTGCGCGTATGGCGTCAAGCCGGATCTCTGGGGCGGCCAGCAGCGCAGGGAGGCGCGCATTATGTTTTCCTTCGACAGCGGTCATTCGTGGGCAATCGACAAGCTGGTTTACGGCGGTGAAGCGGGATCCTACCCCGGCATATGCGAGATCAACCCGGGTGAGCTTCTTTTTTCGTACTGTCCATCGGTCTGGGCCTTGCCCGGCGATTCCACGCCTCCGAAGCGATGCGTTCGTGTGGCCAGAATCACCGTGCTTCCGCAATGACCTAAGCCCCCCTTCGCCCACGTATAACGATTGTAGGGGCGGACCTGTGTGTCCGCCCATCGATAGGATGTGGAGGAATCACCGGGCGAGGCACCGCCTCGCCCCTACGGGAAATGAACGGTCCGGCATGGTGTAGGGGCACGGCATGCCGTGCCCCTACGAGGAAATCTGTTTCAAAATATTCTTAACGAACAAACAAAATTCGGTCATGCACCCCAATAAAAACCAAGACCCACTGCTTCCCATTCTTTATTCTGGCTTCTTTTGTCTGTATTCTTTTTTCACGGAGGTTGATGGTGGAAGCTAACCGAAGTGAAGTATTGATCAGCGATCTGAGCCGATGCGTGCCGATTGACACGGTCGGCGAGGGTGAGATAGATCGGCAAACCGTGATGGTCTCGGATTTCAGTGTGTGTCAACCGGGGATTTACGTCTCGACCGAGCCCCAGGTTCCGGGGATCTGGCAGTTGCTGGACTATGAGGCGGGCGAGGTGAAGGGTATCGCGCTGTTCGGTACGCAGAACACCCGGGCGCAGCCGGTTGTGGTTCCGTTAAGAGAACAAAACCTCCGTGGATGGTACGAAATTCGTTACGGTATGTGGGACGTGAGCGGACCGAGCCACCGGCCCCCGGGAGAGGGCCTGCGGGCAAAGCTCACGGACGATCCGGCCTGGTCAGTCTGGCGGTCGGACATGCAGGTTAAGCGAGCCGAGGTTGTGGAGCACGTATGGAAGATCGCGGACCTGACCGGACAGGACCTGCACCTGGCGCAGATTCCGTGGATGAAGGACCTGACGCTGAGAGGCTTGTTGGCGTGGGTCAAGCTTATCCCCATCCCGACCCCAACCGGGGTGAACACCCACACCGATACCTGGAGATTGACTGAATATCAGGCTTCAGAGTCTGGCACTGCTCCCGGCATCGCGATCGAAGCGGACGAGGACTGCCTGGGCTGCGAGGCCATCTTACACCTGGAGGATAGGTCCCTTAGTGGGTGGTATGATATCTATGCCGCGCTTTATGATCCGGGGTCTCCATATGACAGGTATTATTACAGTGGCCTGGATATGAAGCTGACCGACGATTTGAGTTTCTACTATCTTTCGCTCTACTCTCCGATCATTCCGAACGTTACGAAACCTTTCCCCGCGAAACGCAGCCTGCTTCGAGAGCGGTTCTGGAAACGAGCGAAAATGGACGGACAGAATATCCACCTCCGACAGACACGCTCAACAGACGAGGTCAGGCACGGTTATAAGCCGGATTATGCCCCGTTCAACGTTCGGTGCGGCGTCGCTTGGGTTCGCCTTGTCCAGGTCAAATCCCCAGCCCAGCCCTCTGCGGCGGCCCGGCCGGCGAGGCCTCGCCTCGTCCAATGGTCGGATCTGCAACACGGTCAGGTCAATACGGAGGGCGAGGTGCGCGTTCAGCTAGACTGGCTTCGGGCTGAGCCTTATAACACGTTCCTGCTGGATATCAACGGCGCCCCGGACAAAACCCGGTACCCGACCAGAATCGGTCGGGCTATGGACAAGTACGAGGTTGTGCTCCGTTACATCGACAGCCGAATGATCGAGACGAATGCGGAAATGATCCGCAATGGGGTGAATTGCCTGGCCGTCTGGGCGGACGAGGCCAGGAAACTCGGACTGGACTTCTGGATCTTTTTCCGCCTCGGCGCCTGGGGATACGCTCAACCCTGGCAGGTCTTCGGCGGGCCGTTCTTCAAGGAGCATCCGGAGTGCCTGGCTGTGGACAAAGACGGGAGCCTCTGGCATACGATGAGTTACGCGTTTCCGGCTGTGAGAAAGTACATGGTGGATCTCTACCAAGAGGTGATCGAGATCAGCCGTTCGGAGGGCGGGAGGTGCGACGGGATCGTACTCGGCTTCTGCCGGGGTCCTATCTTTCTGGGTTACGAGCCCCACGTCTGTGAGGCCTTCGAGGAGGAATTCGGAGATGATCCACGGCAGCTTCCCGATGAGGATGCCTGCTGGCTGAAGTTCCGGGCGCGCTACCTGACAAAACTCCTGGAGGACCTTCGCCCCATGGTCGACCAGGAATCAGCCAAACAGGGAGGGAATATCCAGCTCGTGGCAGACGCCTACGGCAACGAGGCGATCAATCTGCGTTTCGGGCTGGACGTGCGGGACTGGGTGGAAAAGGGCCTTCCCAACGTGATCCAGGTCCACGGAAACTTTGCCGGGGGGGCGTTCGACCGCGAATTTTACAAAGAGATCAAGGCCCTGGGTAAAGGCAGCGTTGAGATCATCATCGGGGGTTTAGACGTGCTCGAATTTGAACAATGGAAGAAGGAGTATTTAAATGATTTCGATGGGCTCGCGATGGATGGCCCCCTCTCGCCCCGGGGGTTCGACGAGACACATCCAATCAAACGGGAAGGGAATCTGTCTCTGGACACCTCCTCTCCCCCGATATCTCGAACGCCAGCACCCGGCGAGATCACCGGCCAGTCCCGGGTCGACCGGATTCAGGGTCTGAATATCGGAAAACCTTTCTACGCAGCCGGGCTTTAGAGGATTGTTACTAAAGTCAAACTGTACTTTAGGCGACATCCCCCTTCCCTTTAGGGAAGCCACGTCCTGAGCGAAGTCGAAGGAGGGGCTCAGGGGGTTTGACACCCGATCGATTTTTTTACGTTCGTCAAAACTACCCTGAATTTGAAGAGGTTTTTCAATCTTCAATCCTCGATCTTCAATTTTCCCCGATCCCTGCTCTGACATCCGACCCCCGACTTTGCACTCTCCATTTCGCATTTTGCATTTTCCCCTGGCCTCCGACCCCCGACCTCTGGCCCCTGACTTTTTCATTTCCAAGGCCTCGCTGATGACTTCGGCGACCTTCGCGATGATCAGGGGCTTCGGTAGAAACCCGGAAAGGCCTTGTGGAAGACCCTCGGACTCTCTCCCCTCCTCGAGAGGATAGCCCGTCATCGCCACCATCCGCACCCCTGGGTCTCTCTTCGTCAAGGTCTCGAAAAGCTCCTTCCCGCCCATCTTCGGCATCACCATATCGGACAGCACGAGCGCGATCTCATCTCGATGGGCATCAAAAACATTCAATGCATCTTCTCCGTTATCTGCAGTAAGAACCCTGTAGTTTAGATTTTCAAGCATATCTTTAACCACCAACCACCTCTTGCATCTCCGGTTCATCTTCGACAACCAGAATGGTCTCGTCGCTTCCGCTTTTTACTTCAACCTTGGTTTCTTCAGGCGGGGGTTCGGCCTTGGCGATTTGGGGGATGTAGATCATAAAGGTTGTCCCCTTTCCGATCTCACTCTTCACGTCGATATAACCCCCGTGCTGCTTCACGATCCCGTAGACCTGAGCCAGCCCCAACCCTGTTCCCTCTCCGGGCTTTTTGGTCGTGAAAAAGGGCTCGTAGATGTGCTCGATCACTTCGGCCGGCATTCCAGCCCCCTGGTCTGAGACGGTCCACAGAACCCACTCGCCTGGCTCCATCTGGGGAATTCGATATTCCCCCCGCTTTCGGAGGCTGCTTTCACCCGGCTCAACCGAGATTCTGGATAGCCCGACACGCAGTTCCCCACCCTCCGGAATCGCGTCACGCGCGTTTACCGCCAGGTTTGTGATCACCTGTTGCAACTGAGTCAGGTTAGCCTCTATGATATAATCCCCGGGGCCGAACTCCGCGACCATCTTAATGGTCTCGGGAAGGGTTCGTTCGAGAAGCTTGAGAGCTTCCTTCAGGAAGGGAACCAGATCCATTCTACGCCTCTGAACCACGCTTTTTCGGCTGAAGTCCAGCACCTGCCCGATAAGCTGCGCCGCGCGTTGTCCTTGGGATATGATGCGCTCCAGGTTTCGCCTGTCGCGGTCCTGAAGGTATTCCTTTCTCTCCAGGATCTGTGCAAACCCGATGATGATTGAGAGCATGTTGTTAAAGTCGTGGGCAATACCCGCGGCAAGCTGACCCACGGCCGCGAGCCGGTCCTGGAGCTGAACGCGCTCCAGGATCTCACGCTCCTCGGTCACCTCCCGTATCATCAGCACCCAGCCTCCGCCCGATTCACCGCTTTTGATCGCCCGACCCTCAACTTTAAAAAACCGCTGCGGGGGGCCCTCCGCTTCCACTTCGTGCGCCAACCCATCCCCCCGGGGCGCCAGGATCTCCTCCAACGAAAGTTTTCCGATTCGGACAACGTCCTCTCCCTCCGCAGCGTCCGTCAATACGGAAAGATAATCCTCCGCCACAGAGTTGGACATGATCAGATGTCGCCCTCCATCCAAAAGACAGACCCCGTCAGGGAGTTGTTCGACAAGATCTGCAAGCTGTGCCTCTCCGACATGTCTTTGTCGAGCTTCTTTACTTTCTAGATCCTCGATGCCTTGACGAATCGCAGACTTGAGTTCTTCGGCCGTCCAGGGTTTACACAGGTAGTAGTGAATATGGCCCTCATTTACAGCCTTTCTCATAGTATCCAGATCGGAATCGCCGGTCAGCATGATCCGGTAGACGTTGGGCCAGAGGCCTCGTACTTGGCCCAGGAACTCCGACCCTGTCATTTCGGGCATCCATTGGTCGGCCACGACCACCGCGGTCCGCTTTGCTTTCATGTGCTTCAGCCCTTCCCGTCCGCTTGAGGCCACGACTACTTCGTAGGGTTCGTCCTTCAGTTCCTGTTTCAGCATCTCGAGCACAAGAGACTCATCGTCGACGCATAGGACCGTCATTTTATCCACTTGTGGCCTCCTTAGGCTTTGAGGCGAGACGGGATGGAGACATCAGTTGGAAGGGCGGACCGTTATGTGACATTTGATTAATATTCCCCTGGTTACCTGAAGCCCGGACGGGGCCAAATCAAGAAAAGGTAATCGGAATGGGATGGATGCCATATATTATGTGGAGCGAATTCAAAAAACAAGAAAAAACCCAGTGATCAGGGAGGGTTGTTGGATGAAGGTATTTTTACAGTCTCCTGAAGGCGGGTGGGTAGGCGACACCATGCCGTTTTTCTGGAAGGGCGAGTACCACATTTTCTACCTGAAGGCTTTCCGGACCCCGGAAAGCGATGAACCGGGATACTCGGTTTATCATATAGGGACCCGGAATTTCGTAAACTACACCGACTACGGAGAAGCCATCCCCCGCGGATCTGAGGAGGACCAGGATCACGGCATCTGCACGGGCTGTGTGATCCGAAGGAATGGGATTTTCCATTTCTTTTTCGGGGGTGATAATAAGGCTTATCCGGCTCGAGGGAAGTCTCAGCAGGTCCTGATGCACTCCACCAGCAGGGACCTGGTCCACTGGGTTAAGGATCCCGGGTTCGTCTTTCCTGCGGATGGAGAGATCTACGACCTGCACGACATGGACCTAGGCCTGTCCTATCGCACGCATTGGCGTGATCCATATGTCTTCTGGAACGACGAAAAAGGGGAATACTGGATGCTGGTGACCGCAGCCGTTCCGATCGGACCTCATCGGCAAAAGGGTTGTATTGGGTTGTGCACCTCTAAAGACCTCGAAAACTGGGAATATCGGGAGCCTTTCTGGGCCCCCGGATCGAGTCGGCCGCAGGAGGTTCCGGACCTTTTCAGGATGGGTGACTGGTGGTACCTGGTCTTCTCGAGGGTCACCACACAGTACAGGATGAGTCGATCCCTCTCGGGTCCGTGGCTTGCCCCGCCACACGAGACCTTTGACGGAGGACTCTATTACGCCGGGAAGACGGCCTCGGACGGCCGGCGACGATTTGTCTTCGGATGGAATCCTACAAGGGAAGGAGAATCCGACTCGGGGGACCCACACTGGGGGGGCAACTTGGTCATCCACGAGCTCGTTCAGCAGGCCGATGGAAGGCTCACGACCAGAGTCCCTGGTGAAATCGATGCTTTGTTTAGCAATCCTCTGGACATTTCTCCCAGAGGGGTAACCGGGAATTGGGAGACCTCAGATCGGAGAATTTCAGCCGACGCAGCCGACAGCTTCGCCTGGTGCGCTTTAGCCGAGACCCCAGACACATTCAGGTTGGAAACCTCGATACGGTTTGAGAAGGGAACCCGGGCTTGCGGGGTGTTTCTGCGTGCCGACGAAGACCTGAAGGGTTACTATCAATTCCGATTGGAGCCTCAAAGGGGTAGGATCGTGTTCGACAGTTGCTCCAGGCCCGGAGCCCAGCCGTTCGGGCCGGCGTACTTGTTAGAACGCCCTGTCGGATTGAAACCGGGCGAGAATGTCGACTTGAAAATTCTCGTCGAAGATTCGACAATCGTTGCATACGTGAATGAAGAAGCCGCGCTTTCGGCTCGGGGTTATGATCACCGGACCGGCCTTGCCGGTATTTTTGTAAGCGAGGGAAGGGCGATCTTTGAGGAAACATCCCTGAAAACAACTCCCTCTCAGTCTGGGTAAACTCTTGGGCAACTTAACGCGTTAAGTATTTGCGCATATTTTCCGAAGGCACGACGGGGTTCCTCTTCGTCTTTCAGACCCTGAATCAAAACTGTCATCCTGACTCCCTTCACTGCGTTCATGATAAACTCCGGCGAAGCTTTGTCCTGAGCCCTTCGACGGAGTCGTACATCCTGAGCGGAGCAGCGCGTAAGCGCTGCGTAGTCGAAGGACCACCCCCTGAGCGGAACGAAGTGGAGTCGAAGGGGGAAGCTCGATTTTCAAAAAAACGAAATATCCAAGAGATAAAACGATTTCTCTTCGTCAATTAGACAATTCAAACCAAATATGTCATTCTGAGCCGAAGGCGAAGAATCTCTGTTTTCGGATACTCTCTGAAAATAAAAAATAATGAACCCTGGAAATCGACTTTTCCAACCCCCCTACAAAAAAAGAGATCCTTCGCGCACAAAGCCCAGCGGAAGAGCGGAACTTGGTTCGAAAACAAACGAGCAACGGTTGGGTGATAGCAAGAACAAGGGCGACCTTGGAGGAGGGGTTGGAAACAAACAAGATGACTCTCGACTCACATGCCATCGGTGGTAAATGCAAGGCTAATTCTTTTACACCGGCCGTAAAAACAACAGGGGTATCTTGAACATGCATTACTCCCCGAAAGGCATGGCCATATGGGATACCTGGTTCCTTTCCCACGCCGGGAGGGTGCACTGCATGCACCTTCAACGTCTTCGGAAGGGTTCCGATCGGCCGGATGGCGAAGAGGACTGGATCGGACACGCCGTCAGCGATGACCTGATCCACTGGGAGGAATTGCCGCTTGTACTCGGACCGGGTCAACCGGGAGGGGGGGACGACCTTCAACCGTGGACGGGATGCCTGATCGAGCACAATGGAAGTTTTTACCTCTTCTATACGATGCGTTCGAGACGGGACAAGGGGATGTTTCAGGCAATCGGCCTTGCGCTTAGCGATGACCTGACGAACTGGCGGCGGTATGAGGGAAATCCCGTCATTGAACCCGACCCCCGGTGGTACGTGAACAAAGCGCACCCCCTGCCCACCGGGAAGGTCGACTGCCGGGATCTTCTTGTAATTCGAGATCCAAACCGCGACGGATGGCTCGGCTACTACGCGGCCAGCATACCGCCTGATTCCGCCAACGAACGTCCCGAGACTTCCGTGATCGCCTGCGTGCAGTCGGGAAACCTTTTGCAATGGGAGCACCTTGAGCCTGCCTTTGCGCCCCGGAAGTACGCCACCATCGAAGTGCCGGATGTGTTCGAGCTCGACGGGCAGTGGTATATGACCTGTTTGACGGGGCACGGATACGGCAGCAGAGGTATGTTCTCAGATCCCCGGGTCACGTGGGGCACCATCTATGCGCTCGCAGACCGCCCGCAAGGACCTTACACCGAGCTGTCCGAAAATGTGCTCATCGGGGCCGCGGAACCAAACACAATCAGCTGCAGAAGTGCGGAATTCGAGGGGCGACGCTACCTCTTCTACACCCTCAAGCAGAAAGACGATCGAACCGACGGAGGGGGGCTTTGCCACGGCGTGTTGAGCACGCCGAAGGAACTTCGAACCGGGGGGGGCGGCCGGCTTCTCCCCTGCTATTCGGACCGTGTGGACCCCGGAGAAGAACTCCGACTCAACTGGAATCGTTTCGAAGATGGCAGTCGAGGGATGATATTCTCTCCCGGCAGATGGAGAGTCGATGGGGGGTGTTGTCGGGGTGTGGTTCGGTCAGGCTGGGGGCGCTATGTTCTGGAGGAACCTCAGGAGGGCGATTTTCTTCTGTGCGCGCGGGTCCGAATGGAAAAAGGCATCGGGGCCGGGGTTGTCTTCAGACATATGGATGCAAGAAATTCGGCTGCGGCGATCCTGGATTTCGACGCCCAGGAGATCCTCTACACGGAACTTCCGGAATTTGGGCACATCGAATCCCGGGGGGTAAAACTGGAACGAGGCGAAACCTACTTGCTTCGAATCCTGGCCTCGGGAGAGTTCATAGAGGTGTATCTCGACGAGGTGCTTCTGCTGCAGGTCCTTCGTTATCGACTGGGGTGCGGGCAGATCGGTCTGCTCGTCGATCGCGGAACCGCTGAATTCCGGGATCTTTCGATCATTCTGCTGGAGAAGCAACTCAAAACATCATAGAACCAATAGTCACTCACAATGTCGGAAACCAGACACAACATTCTGATCCTCTGCTCCGACCAGCATCACCCCCGCTGCGCCGGCTTCAGGGGACATCACGCGGTCCGGACACCGCATCTGGATCGCCTCGCTCGGCAAGGTACGCATTTCACCCGGGCCTACTGTAACAGCCCGTATCTTTTGTCTGAGATCGCCCGAAAAAACGGGGGCAAGGTCGAAGCAAGATCCTGGTTGCCTGTAGGGTTGAGAAGGGATACATATTTTGGGATATCCCTGACCTCACAGGAGGAGTAAAGATGGAGCAACTGTCCTCAAACAGTGACCCGGTCAAGAAGCGCAGGAGCTTGTCCCCGGAACAGAAGTATGAGATTTTCCTTGAAGCCAGCCGGGGAGATGTTCCCATTGCACAGGTGCTGCGGAAATGGGGCATTCATTCCTCGGATCTAAAGCGTATTCGTGAGTCGGTCAAGTCCGGGGCCCTCAAGGAGTTCAAGGGTCGCCGGAGCCGCAAGCCGATGGTATCGGCTGAGGAGGTGGAGCAGCTGCGCAAAGAGCGGGCACGCCTGGAGCAAACGATCATTGAGCAATCTGTGGAACTTTCCCTGCTAAAAAAAAGTGTGAATGGGATCTGACAGGCCCGATCAAGGGCCACCGGGTGCAAGCTGAGGTCAAACGCGAGATCCTCTTAATGGTCCATCGGGCCAAGGAGAAAGGGGTGAAACTCACCCGTTCTTGCGAGATCCTACAGCTTCCCCTCCAGCGGTATTGTGCCTGGAGCCGGCGAGATCGAGAAGAGAAGCTGGATGGGGTGTCGGACCCGCTTTTGGATGGGAAGCCCGGGCCCGCCCCTGATGAGGCCCCACACGGATTGCTGAGGGAGGAGAAAGAGCAAATCCCGGCCCTCTTAAGGGATGAGACCTATGCCGATCTGCCTCCCCATCAGCTGGCGGTGGTAGCCTCAGAGAAGGGGGTAGTGCAGGCCTCGGCCTCCAGCTTCTACCGACAGGCCAGGAAAGAACGTCTGGCACGCAGGAAACAGGTGAGGACGCCGGTCAAGCAGAGCAAGCCCCAGGTCAAACCTGAAGGTCCTAATCAGGTCTGGAGCTGGGACCTGACCTACATCCCATTTTTCGGTTTGTTCCTGTATTTTACCGCCATTCTCGACGTGTATTCCAGGAAGATCGTAGGATGGAAGCTCTCCTTCAACGCGACCGTGGAGCAGGTCAAACAGGCCTGGGATCAAGCCCTTGCCAACGAAGGACTGCTGGACCTGGACACTGGGCCCATAAGCTTGACAGCCCTCTCAGATCACGGATCTCAGATGAAGGCCAAATCGATGGCCCAATTCTTCAAGGACCTGGGCATCTCGCAGCTGTTTGCCCGATATCAAACACCCACGGACAACGCCTGGATCGAAGCCTTTTTCCGGACATTCAAATACGACTGGCTGCGCTTCCAGGACATCTTCACATTCCATCAACTGGAAGGCCTGATTGATTCCTTCATTCACAGCTACAACGCCGAACGCTATCACGGGGCAATACAGTATGTCACGCCTCTTCAGAGGCATAAAGGCCAGCATCAAAAGATTCTTCACCACCGACAAGGTCGAAAGGAGGAGGCTCGGCAGCGCCGCATAGAAATCAATCGGCAAAGAACATCCCAGACCATCCACAAGGCTGCCTGAATCTTGCTTGGACCTTTATCTGCTTTTCTCTTGTTATCTCAGAATAGATACACACCGAACAGATCATTGAACTCTCTCAAGATGCTCGAGAGCCGCTCCAGCTCCGGCTCCGGCACGTGGCCGCCGCCGCTCGGTGGCACGGGTGCGATCTCGGCATTCTCGTCGGGCAGCAGGATCTGCTGCACCGCGCGCTTCTCGACCCGATAGCTGTCCATGTCGATGGCGTCGAGGATGCCCTTGGAGAGGTCCTCCTCCTTGGGCGCCGGCAGCTTCGAGATCAGGAAGTTCAGGAAGATCGAGCGCTTCTCCCACGCGGCGTTCGTGTAGGGCAGGACGCACGACAGGAAGCCGTAGGTCCGCGCGAATGCCTTGGCCTTGCCCTTGAAGTCCACATGCCCGTCCTCGTCCAGGTCTTTCCGATAGACCGCCACGCAGGCGTCGAGGATCGGATCCAATTGGTCGCGCTCGGCCCCGTCGAGGTAGCGCTCGACGAAGTCGTCGATCTGCTCGGGTGAGTAGACCTGGGTGGCATCCAGGTCCGCCTGCAGGTCGTGGAGCTTGTCGGGATCGGTCTCGCCGGCCAGGATCGTCGCGCGGTAGTAGTCGGTGAAGGCGTCGCGGATGGTGTCGGCGTCGTTGAGGAAGTCCAGCACGAAGACATCGTGCTTCTTCGGATGCGCCCGGTTGAGGCGCGACAGGGTCTGCACCGCCTTGATGCCAGACAGCGTCTTGTCCACGTACATCGTGTGCAGCAACGGCTCGTCGTAGCCGGTCTGGAACTTGTCGACGCAGATCAGGAAGCGGTACGGATCCTGCTGGATCTTGTCGGCGATCTGGCCGGACGGAAAGCCGTTCAGCGACGTCTCGGTCACCTTCTCGCCGCCGAACTCGGGCTCGCCGGAGAAGGCCACGACGGTCCGGTACTGGCTCTTGCGCTCCTGCAGGTAGTCGCGGATGGCGTGGAAGTACTGGATCGTGCGCTCGATGCCGTTGGTGACCACCATCGCCCGCGCCTCGCCGCCGATCTTGTTCTTGGCGATGACCTGCTCGTGGAAGTGGTCGACCATGATCTCGGCCTTGAGGCGGATCGCGTGGTCGTGGCCCTCGACGAAGCGCCGCAGTTTCTTCTGCGCCTTCTTGACGTCGAACTCCGGGTCGTCCTCCACCGTTTTGGCAAGCCGGTAGTAGCTGGCCACCGGCGTGTAGTGCGCCAGCACGTCCAGGATGAACCCCTCCTGGATTGCCTGCTTCATGGTGTAGCTGTGGAAGGCGTGGTGCCTGACCGCGCCGCCGGGCTGCGGGTCCGGCGCGCCGAAGATCTCCAGCGTCTTGTTCTTCGGGGTGGCGGTAAACGCGAAGTAGCTGGCGTTCGGGAGCAGCTTGCGCGACTCCATCAGGCGGTTGATGTGGTCCTCGGTGGTCTCCTCCTCGGCCTCTTCACCGGCTGTCCCAAGCGCGGCCGAGATGGACGCCGAGGTGCGCCCACCCTGGCTGGAGTGCGCCTCGTCGATAATGATGGCGAAGCGCTGCCCGCGCTGCTCGTTGCCGATCTCGTCGAGGATGAAGGGGAACTTCTGAACCGTCGAGATGATGATCTTCTTGCCGGCCTCGATGAACCGGCGCAGGTCTCCGGAGCGCTCCGCGTGCCCCACCGTCGCGCCGACCTGGGCGACTGCTTGATGGTGTCGCGGATCTGCCGGTCGAGGATGCGCCTGTCGGTGACCACGATGATCGAGTCGAAGATCGGGGCGTCGTCCTTTGCGAGCCCGATCAGTTGGTGGGCCAGCCAAGCGATGGAGTTGCTCTTCCCGCTGCCCGCCGAGTGCTGGATCAGGTAGCGCCGGCCAGCCCCGTGCGTCGCGGCGTCGGCCAGCAGCCGGCGCACCACGTCGAGCTGTTGGTAGCGAGGCCAGATCTGCGTCCGCTTCTTCTTGCCGGTCTTCTCGTCCTTCGCCTCCACCACCTGGGCGTAGTTCTCCAGGATGTCGGTCAGGCTCTCGCGAGTCAGCACCTCGCGCCACAGGTAGTCGGTCTTGATGCCGCTCGGGTTGGGCGGATTGCCAGCGCCGTCGTTCCAGCCCAGGTTGAACGGCAGGAACCAGGACGCCTTCCCCTTGAGGTGGGTGCAGAAGCGCACGTCGCTCTCGTCCACCGCGAAGTGGGCCACGCAGCGGCCGAACTCGAACAGCTTCTCGCGCGGGTTGCGGTCCTTCTGGTACTGCCACACCGCATCGTCCACCGTCTGCTTGGTCAGGCTGTTCTTCAGCTCGAACGTGAAGACCGGCAGGCCGTTGATGAAGAGGCCGATGTCGAGCGCCCGTTGGGTATCGTCGCGGCTGTAGCGAAGCTGCCGGACGACGGTGAAGCGGTTCTGCTCGAAGCGCTGCTGCGACTGCACGTTCCCGGGTGACGGAGTACCGTAGAAGATGTCCAGGTCGTGCGCGCCGTGCCTGAGGCCGTGGCGCAGCACGTCGATGGTGCCGCGCTTCGTGATTTCGCCTTGCAGCCGCGCCAGGAACTTGCGCCGCGTCGGACCATTCTCGTCCAGCGCCAGCGACTCGGCCGCCTCCGGTTGGGTCGCGCGCAGGAATGCGGCAAGCTGAACGCGGTCGACACAAAACTCGCGGTCGTAGTCGTGCGAACTGCCACCGCTCCACCCCACGCCGCCGTAACCCGCGTGCGGCTCCGAGACCTGCCCCGCCTGCGGCGGATCACAGGCATGCCCGGCCAGCACCGTGCAGATCAGCCGTTCGAGGCCGCGTTCGCTGGTGTCGGTCGTCACACCTCGGCCTCTTCGGGCACAGCATCGAGATCATCGGAGGGCTCTTCCTCGCCGTCGATCAAGGCATCCGCCTCGTCGAGCGGCTCCAGTTCCTCGACCTCATCCGGGAGTCGTGCCGCCGCCCGCACGTCGAGCTTCCCGGTGACCACGTCGGCGATCAGGCGGGTGCGGTATTCGCGCAGCAGCTCGATTTGGCGGCGGGCGCGGTCAACCGCGGTGTCAATGTCGGCGGTGGCCTTGTCGAGATAGCGGACGATGGCGGCTTGCTCGGGGAGGGGGGGGAGAACCAACGACTGGTTTCCAATATCACCTACGCTGACAGCGTCGTACGTGGATCCAGTGGAAACCAACTTCAAACCATGACCAAGTGTTTCGAGTTGGTAGTGAGAGAATCCAGTGTGGGAAATTCTCTCGTTTGAGGTAATAGCACAAAGTCCCCGACCAATGCCATATTCCTGATCGGCTGTGTTTAGCTTGCCGACAGGTGCGCGAACTGACATAAGTATCGCACCCATCGGACTGATTCTTGATGGAGCACGACAAAATTGCACAGGATTCGGGTGATGTGCCCCGAACTCCGCACAGCCTTGCAGGAATGGTGGGCCGATGCGCTCGTCACTGCAATCGTTCGAGGATGGAGACTGACCCATAAGTAGCGTCACTGAGTATTTCAATCGCCGCACCTCCCAATGCTCTGGCACGTCGCCGAACCACTCGACGCCGGAGGGCTTGAGGGGAACGTCGGAGTCCATGCCGCTGGTGACGGCCTGGTGGATGGTGGCCTGCTTCTGCTCCTTCAGCAGCACGATCAGCTGCTGCTGGGCGCGGATGTAGCGCCGGATGCGCCGGTCGGCGTGGTCGAGGAAGCGGACGATGGCGGCTTGTTCTGGCAAAGTGGGAAGGCACCCATAGATCATCTTGAAGTGCTCAGGTCACAGGCTCCACCTCCTTTGAGAAGGCAGGAGTCCGCAACAGGTAATGGAGGTAGCGAGAATCAGTCCCATCGCGCGGGCGCTCTACCACGTACGCTGGACTCACGATCCCTTGATAGCCAGAAACCCCAACAGACCCCTGCCACGCTCGCATCTTGTTGTAGGCAATGTCACCAGGCCGGACGAGCTTGTACGCGGACTTGTCCTGGTTCGAGCTGTCCTTCTTCGAGCTGTCGACTAGAAGTGCTTGCTGCCGGATGACGCCTCTTGTGATCGTCACCGATAGCATTTGTTCTTCCGGATGATCGCGTTCCTTCACCTCAGCAAAGAGTGCGCGGTTCGGCAACACCTCCCAGTGCTTTGGCACCTCTCCCAGCCACGGCACTCCGGAGTCCTTGTAGTCCGGGTACGGCTTGAGTGCGCGTGCCGCGTGGGTGCCGAGTTCACATGTCGAGTTCACGGAGAAGCTCCTCGACGGTCATTTCGTGGTGCCGGGCAACGCTCTTCCAGGATGCTCGACAGCGTCTTCGCCCTGATCGGCGTGTGCAGCGGGATCACCTCATGATGTTCACCGTTGATCTGCGTCGTGATCCGCACGTGGGAGCCTCGCTGTCGCACGGTGTCGTACCCCAGACGTCGAAGCGATGCTTGCAGCGTCGCGCCGCTCACGTTGCGGGACAACTTCATGCCACGAGAACCTCATCCCGCACGAAGTACAACCGGATCAACTTCGGTCGCGGCATGGTGTCGTCGAAGTAGCAGTCGACGGCCTCTTTGACGTTGCTGCGGATCTCCTCGACAGACTCGCCCTGGGTGTGAATGCCGTGCCCGATCGCGCTTGCCGAGTACCCGCCGTCCACTTCGTCTTCGGTGACTTCGAAGATGATCTCGGTCATGTAGTCGTCTCCCGCTGTTCGCCGCTGCCGAGGATCTCG
This sequence comes from Candidatus Latescibacterota bacterium, assembly GCA_965217865.1. Lineage (GTDB taxonomy): Bacteria > Latescibacterota > UBA2968 > SICM01 > SICM01 > CBDCJO01. The sequence goes on from CBDCJO010000002.1 coordinate 437,413, forward strand.
GCCAGCAGCCCCTCCGTCCCGCTCCTCTGTCCTGTCGCGCGCGCCTCAACCAGCCGTCGCACGTCCCGCGCCCACCACGCGGAAGGATCAACCGAAATGTCCTTGTCCCGACCGGGGGTAAGCCCCAACATCGGGCGGCTGGATGAGCCGCCGTTCATGCGCGCAACACCCTGGTTTCCTGCGCCGCCATAGCCCTCGGACGTTTGCAGCGACACCAGCGCGCACACCCAATCCTCCGGTGTCGCCCGCTTCGCCACAGATTGTTTCAGGTCGTGATTCTTCGAAGTGATCAGCATGTCGAGCGCATCGAGCGTCGCCACGGCGGACCATTTAAGGCCTCCCGGGTCCGGCGGCTGCAGGAAGGCTGGTTTTCCCCGTTCGTCTATAGTGAGCCGCCATGGCGCGTCGTCGGTATGATCCCGAGTCAATCTCCGCAGGTCAACTGCCCAGTCCGCCGCATCCACTGACAGGTCGTTGCGCTTCGCCGCCCACAGCGCAAGTGCGCCAAGTTGCACAAGAAACATGTGCCAAGCCGGGCGCTGGTCTTCGTGGTTAAATCTGAACTCTATTTCCTTCAGGGATAAATGGAACTGATGTCGAGGGATTCCTCTGTATTGATATACCAATTTTTAGAGGCCGGTTGAGCATGTCATTGTTAAGTCAACAATCCAAAGATCGATTTGATGCGCAACAACCATACTGTCCAAATGGCTTCACCCATGATTCTTTTTGACATCTTTGAATCACCTGCTGTGCGATCATAAAATATGATAGGAATTTCTTTTATCCTGAATCCCTTCTTCCATATTCGCATTGTAACTTCAATCTGAAATGCATAGCCAGATGCATGAAGACTTTCAAGATCAATAGCCACCAAGGCCTCTCGGCGAAAGCACTTAAATCCACCTGTGGCATCTCTCACCGGCATTCCAGTTACCAACCGAGCATATACATTGGCATAGTAGGACAGTAAAAGCCTCGTTATTGGCCAGTTAATAACATTTACCCCCGTTATGTACCTTGAACCCAGCACCAAGTCGTGGTTTTCTATTTCCCTCAAATGGTCTTCCAAATATTGGGGTCGATGAGAAAAGTCAGCATCCATCTCAAAAATGTAATTGAATTTCCTTTCAATTGCCCATTTGAACCCTGCAATATAAGCTCTTCCGATCCCTTCTTTTTTTTCCCGGTGTAATACGTAAACTTTGTCGTACAACTTGGCTAGGTTCTCAGCAATCTCGCCCGTTCCATCAGGGGAATTGTCATCCACAATTAGGATACTAATGCGCAGGTCCACTGGCAAAATTGCTTGGACTATCCGTTCAACGTTTTCTCGTTCATTATAAGTTGGGATTATTACTAAGGCCCTTTTTGTCTTCCTCTTAGACATTCTCAAACCTTTCAACAAAAAAGTGTATCCTTTTACCTTGATGATTGTGTTGAGAGAATAAAGAAGATAATAATGGGTTTTCGTGCGCCTGTAGCAGAAGCGCTGGTTGTGGGATTCTTGGATACTTCTCTGACGGCGAGAATATTGACGTGGTGAGGCGATTCTCCCGGGCATTGGCTACACGGAATTTAAGAGTTGACAGGATACGCCAAATTCATATATTTTCGAGTTCTCGGCAAGAGGTGTGTAAAAAGGTCAGGCGGCCAGCTTCTTCCCGGAGTCGATAGTGGTCTTGTTGTGTCGCGGTGGTGCTGTGCGTAGACAGCCGTTAGCAGATGGGGTGCATTGAGTCGTCGGAAGCGTTTTTCAGCGACCATCAGTGTGCGCCAGATCAGGGCGCTTGCGGCGGCGACCTTTTTGTATCGCTTGGCCGCGTTGGTTCTGAGGCGGACGGCATTGACCGAACCTGAAGAGGATTGACAAAAGAACTCAAACTGCCCGGAGGCTGCAGATGAAGATGGTATGTCTGTTTATCATTTTAGTTCTTTTTCCTTTTGGTCCCGCAATAGAGGCAACGGATCTAAAAGATCTAATAAAGATATATGGAAGCATCCGTCCAGAAATTATCAGCCGTTCTCCAGAGAGCGGTGACGGTACTAGACGTATGGACGACGGATATTCACGGATGGGCATCAAGGGGAAGGCCACTTTATCCGAAAGCCTGTGGGGGTTTTATAAATACGAGCGCCGTGTCTCCTCGAATGACGGGGAAGACGATGGCGCCGTTCGTGGGGACAACAATGAACTGAGGCAGGTTCACGCAGGGATCGGCGGGAATTTCGGAACCCTATCGATCGGACCTGGATCTCACACCTCTGAACAGCGTAAGACTCGCCGTGACATTTAAACGAGACGGTGACAATTCCGACCTCGATGAGGTCTATGTTATCTTCGGAGGAGACCACAGGTTTTCCGAGCATTTTATGGCTTTCGTAGAATTTTTCAGGAAATCAACAAAGGTTCCGCAGCCAGGCGATGAAGTCGCATTGATCTCCGGGTTCCGGTTTGATTTCTAACCTCAATCCGGCATTCCTGGGCTGCATTAAGGCACTTTATGACTCGTGTTTTAGAGGGCTCCGTGGCCCTATGATCGCGGAATCTCGGTCCACATTCTGTGAAGATCTCAAAATGAGCCTTCATGAAAGTATTTGAACTTGGATACCCTTTCCTTGTGGAAGGGGAGGAAAAGTTACGATGGGACTCCGACGGAGCAGTCACGCAGTCTATGATAGCCAGTATTCTCTGGTATGGGCGCCGAAGTATCGGAAATGGATTTTGCGAGGTGACCTTCGAGCGTATGTGGGCAAGCTGTTTCATCGGATAGCTGAAGATTTGGGTTTTGACATCCAAGAGATGGAAGGTGGCCGAAGATCATGTGCATATTTTCTTGTCGTTTCCTCCCCGGTATTCGATTTCCAAGGGAGTGGGCATTTTGAAGAGTATTTCGGGCAGCCGGGTCTTCCGAGAACATCCGGAGGTGAAAAGGGAGTTATGGGGTGGAGAGTTCTGGGAAGATGGTTATTTTGCCCGCACCGTAGGCGACAAGGTGACTTCTGAAGTGATCGAGCAATATATTCGGTATCATCGTCAAGAGCAGAAAGGGCCCCTACAGTTGGATCTGTTTGGGGATGGGAGTGGTTAATGCCCCGCCCTTTGGGTGGGGTGGTTTACTCGGCTCTTTGCTCTTGAACAGATTCGTCTCTACCTACAAGTTACGTCCCCCGATCTGTGATAATCTGGTATTATCTGTGGTGTTTTTTGCCGGATTAAGGCTAACTCGTCATTTATTTGGAAAAAGCTAGGATTGTCAGCAAAAGCACCGAGAGGGAAATCATGAAAAAGTTAATTTTCTTAATTCGGTCGTGAGGTCGCTACCCATCTGCAGGCAGCCAGAGATTCCGCCTGCCGTTTGGGTCGACACGAAGGAACGCACTTGGCCAACGTCGCCGGGCGTCGTCTCCCGCCCAGGTTCGAACCGGGGGGAGCGGCCTTGATCGAATGCGGATTTCCAACGGACACATGTGCCAAATCCGCGCGCCGGGGCAGCCTGTTCCAAATCCACTCCGGTACAATAGACAGAGATCGAAATGCGTTCTCAGCAGAGACGGACAGGACTCTCACGGCACGTCACGTCTCATGTCGTTCTCGCACAGAATGGCAAGCGAAGTAGTCGTCCGGAACCGGACCAGGCCTATCAACGTCTACTATCCTTGCGAGCGAGTCACGGAGACCCGAACAAGTGACACCGAGACGCGGACGGAAACCGGTCCAAATCCGGTTCGGGGACTCTGTGCAAGGCCGTCGCGCATTTCATGCGGGGGCTCGACGATGACCAGGCGGGAAAGCGACCGAACGAAAACGCGTGCAGGTTCCTTGCGAACTCGAAAGTCGAGGACGCACTCAACGCCATCGCCGCCAGTATCGAACGGATGTCCGACGAGCAAACACCGGACATCCCGCGCGACAGAAGGGCCATACAAACCGTGAAGAACCATAATTCCCAATTCTAATTTGGAGGGATAGGAGATATGCGCAGATACACCCGTTTTCTCGTCGCCCAGCTGCTTTTCGCACTGTTCCTGTCGTGCATCTTTCCCATCTCCCTCCTTTCACAGGAGGACGCCCGGGAGACCGGGTCCCCGGGCTGGATGGAGCATCTGATCCTGAACCTGAACGAGTATCTCGGGCACATGGTCAGTTTTATGGATGACATCCTTTTTGCTGATTTCGGGACGGGTGTCCCGCTGATCGTTGTCGTCCTGGTGGCGGGCGGGGTCTACTTCTCCTTCTTCTTCGGATGGATGTCAATCCGGGGATTTCTGCACGCCATCCAGGTGATCCGGGGGCGCTATGACGACCCCAAGGACCCGGGTGAGATCTCCCATTTTCAGGCCCTCACCAGCGCGCTTTCCGCCACGATCGGCTTGGGCAACATCGCAGGCGTGGCCATCGCCGTGGGGTTGGGGGGACCCGGCGCGGTCTTCTGGATGATCCTCACCGCCCTGTTCGGGATGTCCTCAAAACTCGCTTCCTGCACGCTAGCGGTCATGTACCGCAAGGTTCATCCGGACGGCCATATATCCGGTGGTCCGATGTACTATCTGGAGCAGGGGCTCCAGAAAAAGGGGCTTCGGCGCCTCGGCCGCACACTTGCCATTCTGTTTGCGCTCCTCACCATCGGAGCCTCCCTGGGGGGCGGGAACATGTTCCAGGCCAACCAGACGGTGGAGATCTTCAGCACGGTCTCCGAGGACTTCAGGACCTACAGCTGGGTGGTTGGTCTCTGCTTGTCGATCCTGGTCGGCGTCGTGATCATCGGGGGTATTCGGCGGATCGGCCGGGTCACGTCCCGTATCGTTCCGTTTATGTGCCTCGCCTACGGGATCATGTCGAGTCTGATCATTCTCTCCCATCTTTCCGATGTCCCGGAGATGATCGCCAGGATCGTGGGGGAAGCCTTCACGGGGCCTGCTATTTACGGCGGATTCATCGGAATCCTTGTCACCGGGGTGAAGCGGGCGGCCTTCTCGAACGAGGCCGGCCTCGGGTCCGCTGCATTTGCGCATTCGGCAGCGAAGACCGATGAGCCCGCGCGCGAAGGTATGGTCGCGATGATCGGCCCCTTTATCGACACGATCGTCATCTGTATGATGACGGCCATGGTGTGTATGATTACGGGTGTTTACAACGACCCGCAGTTCCAGGGTCAGGGGGGCTTCGTCGTGGGGGCCAGGATGACGGCGGCGGCCTTCGAGTCGTTTATACCCGGCTCCCGCTACGTCCTTTCGCTGGCCGTCATGCTCTTTGCTTACTCAACGATGATCGCCTGGTCCTACTACGGGGAACGGGCGTGGGAATATCTCTTCGGAGCCAAATCCATCCTTGTCTTTCGGATCACCTTCGTCTGCTTCGTGTTTATCGGATCGGTCACCACGTTAAAAAGTGTGCTCGACTTTTCGGATATGATGATGCTCGGCATGGCCTTCCCGAATATTATCGGGCTCGTGATCCTGAGTCCGCAGATCAAGGCGACTCTGAACGAATACTGGGGGCGGCTGAAATCGGGACAGATGGTCCCATACCGGGAGGGGCAATAAAGTTCGGTAATTATCACGTTGGCCACAATTAAGGTAACATGGTGATATCAGTTTCAGTTGGCGGCATATCGTACTGAATTCTCATGGAAGTAACGCATAACCAATGAAGGGTTATCCCGGCGATGGTTCAGATAAATGCGGAGATTTCGCATCAACGCCGGTCGGTTGCGCGCGCGTTTTCGGCCAACAGCGTTAGCCTTGACGTCCTCCGAAAATGCATACTGGATCAAGGAGGACATATGAACCGTACTGTTTTATTGGTAATTATATACTTGAAAAAGTGATAATGAACCAAACGTGTTTGGTCCATTCCTCAAGGGATGCTTCGTATAGATCAACTCCCGTTTTTGATCACGATCCGCTTGAGTTCAACCATATCCGACTTGATTTCAGCAATCTTCTTTTCCGTAGCCGGCTCGCTGGTCTGCAAACTGAGCTTGCGTGTTCTCGTCGTTTGTTTTAAGGCGATTATCCGCGCGTATCGATGCAATGGCTTCAACAATCACGTTTTGAAACGCCTTCGCAAGGTTTACAGCGCTCCCGTTCAAATCGTGACTGGCCATGTCATTTCTCCTCTTTTTACTTTGTCAAGTATATAATTACCGTTTTGTTGTTCATGGGTGTCATCGCAACGTGGGCGTGTGTACCGCGCTTGGCGCAGGCCCAGACGGGCTCGGGGTTTTATCTGAGCAGCGAATTGGGCGTTCAGGGCGCCTCGTCACTGAATATCACCGGAAGCAGCAACGATCGGGCCAGCGTGTGCGATGAGTTTATCAATCCGATGTATGCGATGGTCACGACAATTTCAGGATACGAGAGCTATAACTGCACGGGCCCGGATCGGGGATCGACTGGAGATTGGACGAACAATTTCGACGGGGCCCGGGGCGTTCTGGCCAGAGCAGCGGTGGGATATGGCTTCCGGGAGAGATACCCGGGCCACGTTCTGGGGCGGCTCCGTCTGGAGTTGGAGTACTTCTACCGGAACGCGGCGTATGATCAGAGGTCCAATATCCCCAGTGCATCGGGCGAGAGCGGCGACAAGCTCGTTCAAGAAATTGTGACAGCGCAGGACTGGATCGGGAGCATCACCGCGCATAACTTGTTCGGAAATCTGTATTTCGACTTCGTCAACAACAGCCGCTTCACACCCTATCTCGGGTTCGGTAGCGGGATCGGTTTCACCGACATGGACTATGGGGGTCTCTGGGCGAGGAACTTCGATATGAACGGGATTGCCACGGGCGACGGTCTGCCTAACGCATCCGAGATCCGCCAGAATCTGGCTGGAACCGCCAGCGTCGCAGAAACCGAACTCAGCGATACGCCCGTTGGCTATCAGGTGCTATTTGGTGTTGATTACGCGCTGACGGAATCGATGTCTCTTGGTGTGAAGGGCCGCTGGGTCGACTTCGGTTTCTTCAGTGATGGCGGGGCTACCTGGGAGCTCTCGTCAAGAGGTGTGTAAAAAGGTCAGGCGGCCAGCTTCTTCCCCGAGTCGATAGTGGTCTTGTTGTCGCGGTGGTGCTGTGCGTAGACAGCCGTTAGCAGATGGGGTGCATTGAGTCGTCGGAAGCGTTTTTCAGCGACCATCAGTGTGCGCCAGATCAGGGCGCTTGCGGCGGCGACCTTTTTGTATCGCTTGGCCGCGTTGGTTCTCAGGCGGACGGAGGCAAAGGGGCTTTCGACGACATTGGTGGTTCTCAGGTGTCTCCAGTGCTCTGTCGGAAAGTCGAAGAAGGTGAGCATGCGATCCCAGTCTCGATCAAGGGCCTTGACTGCCTTGGGGAACTGGTCTTGATATCGTGCGATGAACGGCTTGCGAAGCTTCCCGGCATCTGTAAGGGTGTTGGCGTAGGGGATCTGAACGAGCAACGCCCGAGCCTGGGCCTCTTGGCGTTTGTGGATCTGGTTGAGCACGTTGAGGACCTTGTGGTTCCAGCACCGCTGCTGCCGGGTCTGTGGCCAGACCTGATTGACCGCGGACCAGATGCCCATATTGCCGTCGGCGACGACGAGAACAGGGTGGCTCAGGCCACGATCACGTAAGCCTCTGAGGACCTCCAGCCAGGACTCGGTAGACACCCTGTAGCCGGGCACCAGGGCGAGAACCTCTTTGCGGCCGTCGCTCGTGGCCCCGATGACGACCAGCAGGCACGCCTTATCCTTCTCGAGCCCGGCCTTGACGTAGATGCCGTCTGCCCAGGCGTAGACCAACTCGCGATCATCCAGGCGTCGTTCCTGCCAGGTTTGGTAGTCGGTTTCCCATTGGCCGCGGAGTCGGGCAATCGACGATGAAGACAACGGCGCCCCATCTCCGAGCAGACCCCGCAGGGCCAGCTCGAAGTCGCCTTGAGCCAGACCGTGCAGATAGAGTTCTGGCAGCAGCGCTCCCACCTCTTTTGTGTGACGCGCGAACAAAGGCAGGATCCGGATCTCGAAGCGCTCCTTCAACCCACGAACACGGGGTCGCTTGATCTTTATCGTGCCACAGCAGGTCGACAATCGGCGCGGCTTCCCATAGCCGTTGCGATAACCGGGGGCCGCATCGACAACTCCTTTACGCTCATACCACCCTCGGCCGAGGAACTGGGTCACTTCCTCCTCGGCAATCATGGATGGTACAATGTCGTGACGAGAATTGATCTGTTCAAGTACAATCTGGTCGGGTACAAAGTGAGCCTATGGGGCAAAGATAGCGGTGGAGATGTCTGTCCCGGAGACGTGAGATACATGAGTCGCATCTTATTAGAGTTTTATCCACCTCTGAGGGTTGGTAAGTGGATCTTTTTAGTGTCTCAGCCAGACGGTTCCGTTCTGAGAAAGGAGGCCGTAGTCCGATTATGAATGCCAAGAATATCCCAGGTATCTTCCGGTTTCTATTATGCTTTACCGTGATTTATTCCATGCTGGCATGGTGTTCGGACATCGCAGCCTCTGACAACGCCCAACGTCCCTATGTCCCCTCACGCGAAGTGCCTGCCATTCTTCAATCGACACCCGAAGAAGTAGCCCGGGAGATACTGATGGGTGTAGCCCCTGGATTCATGGACTTTCCAGAAGGTGGCATGAATTTCAGAACAGCGAGAAAGTCGAGCCGGCCTATAAGAATTTGCTGACCCGGCATTCCCCCGAACGCCTGAGCAAGTCATTCCCGAACTTTAACCCTGTTTTCGATCGTGTGAGATTCTCACCGAAGAAAGCGCCAGGAAACGATTCACACAGATCACACAGAACCTGTCCAAAGCGCCCTGATTATTGCCGCATTAAGGTTAAACCAAGCATTTTGATACCAAAATTGTTAGAAAGCGAAAAGCTCGGAAAAAGAGGCCGAAAAAATCTCGCCTGTTCTTGTGATAACTACAGCGTCAGACTGACGAGGGAGGTGCTGTATTGGGGGGAAAGCCACAAACCTACGCGGTGATTGCTGAAGAGTTCGACAAACCTCCTGAAGACGACGACCGTCGTTCCGCGCGGAGAACGGGTTAATTTCGCCTGGATGCTGACCGCGGGAGTGTCGACATCGCTACGAAAGAGGATGATCCTTGGTCTTGCCTGGCGTTACACGGATTCCGGTATCGTCGAAACTGGCAAGGCCAAGGGTCGGATTGTCTGGCGCGACGAAAGTCGCGACCCGCTGGAGATCGATCTTGCCGAAACCAGAGCGAATCTGTCGAGCCAGGGACTTCGGATATCCTTGCGCTACGTGTTCTGAAGCCGTAGAGTCCACCCGGTTTAGTGTCAAGGTGCCTGTTTTAAACTCATCGACTTTAGCCGGTTTGCTTTAGCAGTTGCAGTAGCGTATCTTGCGTCTCCCCAGCAGGAAGGAGGCGCAATGGCAGAATATCGGAATAGTGGGCACAGTGTATATGATTATAAAGTATCACTTTGTGTGGATCACGGGAGGTGCAAATCATTCGGGGGTCGCTGGCCCCCGATCATGTGCTCATCCTGGTTTCTTCTCCGCCTTCTCTGGCACCGTCAAAGCTGATCCCATATGTCAAGGGTCGATCATCTCGTAAGCTTCAGGATGAGTTTCCAGAGCTTCGGAAGAGGTATTGGGGTCAGCATCTGTGGGCCCGGGGCTATTTTTGCGCGACGATGGGGGCGGTCGATGAAGATACGACCAAGAGATACATCGAATCCCACAAGTGGGAAGAGGATGGTGGCGAAGGCTTCAAGGTAGAGCCACCACCGTCGCCTTAAGCCCGTTCTCAGCGGGAAGCCCTTCAGGCGGCTTCAGCCGCAAGCCGACTTTCAGTCGAATAAAACCTACCGGCTTTAGCCGGTAGTGGTTCAGAGAGAAGCCGGTATGCTGGCCCGGGTGACGGCCCATAGTCTTTATTCCGAGCACGGTGCCAGCCCGGCCGCCCAAGTCAACGAGGAGTGGTCGAGCGGCCGTATGTCCCGGGCACGGGACGGTCCGAGCAGGAATTCTTCATGCGCCTTGCATCGTTCATCGCATCCGCCGTCGGTGGAATCCTGGTGCTCTGTTCCATCTCCGACGTGGCGGCCCAGAGTAGGTCCGGGGGGACGCCGCGCTCCGGGTGGTACGTCGGTGGGGGCATCGGATCGAATTGGGCGTCCGATTTGGACCAGGAGGGCTGGAATCGGGATCCGCTCTGCTATCCAACGGACCTTTGTTTCGATGCGGATCCCGTTCCCGAAATCTCCGGATACCGCTGGCGTTACGATATCGACGCGGCCGCCGGAGCCGCGTTCGAGATCTCGGCCGGCCTCATCTCCGATCGCACACGCATGGAGCTATCGCTCGCGCAACGGAAGAACGGCCTCGACCAGATGTTCCGCAGCATCACCGATTACGATGGAACGCCCATGCAAGAACGGCGCGGCGGTAACGTCGTATCCAATGCCCGGGCCTCAATCGACAATCTCACCGTGCGCACCCTTGCGCTCAATGTGTACTATGATTTTCCGGATGCATACCGCGGGATTTCTCCATACCTGGGCGGTGGGCTGGGTCCCGCATTCGTCGAGGTGTCCGGGGTGCGGTTTTCCACCGATTACGAGGACACATCGGGTAATGCTCAAGTTTACGATCCTCCCCTGTCGTTCTACAACAGCCGCCAGGACGCTGACCTGTCCGACACGGTCTTGGCCGGGCACCTGCACGTCGGCGCCGACTACAGCCTGAACGACAAGGTGTCGTTGGGACTGAAGCTGACCTGCTCGATGATGGACGACATCGAAGACAGCAGCGGATACTCGCTTCACCCGCTTCACAAGCGGGACCCGGACTTCCTCAACCACAATACGTTCACCGGCTCGCGTTACTGGACACTGACGTTTACAGCCAAACGCCTGTTCGGCAACTGAACGGGTCCATCTGATCGAGTTTTGGCGGGGACTGGCCGAGTTGCCTTCAGCGGCCCGTCCTGGCTGGATTATTATACACATATACACACACAGCCCACGGAATCCTTGGGAGACGTGGCGTTGGACATACACAAAGATTCGATCACCGTTGCGCTTGCCGGTCGGGATCGGGAAGGACCGAAGCTTTATGGCACGATACCGTCTACGGGCGAAGCTGATATGCCCCGGGAAAAGTGGACAGTGGTTTAAGCCGCTTTCTGCAGCGATAGGCGTTCAAAAAGGGCCGGGGACACATAGTCCATGTAAGCGTGCAGCCGCTGATTGTTGTAAAACATTTCGATGTACTCGAAGAGTTCGCGCTCTGCATGATCGAGGTCGATCAAGTCGACGTGATACAGCCATTCGGTCTTCAAGGTTTTGAAGAATGACTCGGAGACGGCATTGTCCCAGCAATCGGCCTTCTTGCTCATGCCTTGAACAAACTGATGCGCGTCGACGGCCTTTCGGAAGCCATCGCAGCAATACTGAATACCTCGATCGGAATGAATCATCAGATTCGGCTGCGGTCTGCGTTGCCATACTGCGCGTGACAGGGCCGTGAGTACCGTTTCGTGCGCCAGCGAGGTGCTGACGCACCAGCCCAACCACGCGACGTGAAAACAGGTCAATGAATACAACCAGATACAGCCATCCCGATCGACTGGACAAATACGTGATATCGCTGACCCACACTTCGTTGGGACGACCCGCGTCAAAGGCCCGGTTCAGCAAGTTCGGGGATGCCTTCAGGTCGTGCTTCGTATCCGTGGTCACCACGAACTTCCGACGTACCTTCGACCGGAGGCCCTGACGACGCATCGAAAAGGCCACGCGGTTGCGCCTATACGGCTTTCCTTGTGCCGCCAGCGCACGGCTGATCTTCAGGCTCCCATACCGGCCACGGCTGGCCTCGCAGGCCGCTTTTACCAGGACATCCAGAAGAAGTCGTTCCTGCTCGCGCTCGCTCTCAAGGCGGGAAAACCAGCCATAGTAACCGCTTGTTGACACATCAAGCAACTTCGCCATCCTCTCCACCGAAAACTCCAAGTGGTGGTCCTTTATGAACCTGAATCTGCTTTCGGTGTCTTTGAGAAGATGGCCACTACTTTGTTCAGGATGTCCCGTTCTTCCCCGCGCGATGTCAAGCTCTCGACGTAAACAGCGGTTCTCCTCCTCCAAAGGCTTCTGGTGACCTGTACCTGGGAACGCATCGATCGGGTCTGCCTCCAGCTCATCACGCCAGCGCCGGATCGCCCCCTGGTATAATACCAGGTCCCGTTCTATCTGCCGGTCCGTCTTTCCACTGGTGTCAGCCAGACGCACCGACTCTCTCTTGAACTCAGAATCATACCGCTTTCCCGGATGTGAAGTTCCTTGACCTTTCATAGACACACCTCCTATACCTACAAAATATACTACCTCTTGGTGTGTCCACAATCCCCAAACAGGTCAAACACTATCCCAGACGTAATGCAGGTACCAATCCAGCGAGGCTCGGAGCTAGACCCTAGAGTCTGGCCGAAGGTTCTTAAGCGCGCGAGCGCGTTGCCCCTAATTCTTGGCGACGCACCGTGGCGAGGCACAATTTTTCGCAACAACAAGATGGAGACAGGGGCTCGCATTCTGGCGATACAGTTAGCATGCTACATGCTCGGAGTCGGGGGAGTCGACCGTGAGAAACTGCTCGCGCACTATAGAGGACACCTTGATGATGACATGGCGAAACTCCCTCCGTGTCTATAATAGTGAGACAGTTTCCCGGCTGAGTTTAGTGTAGAGGGTGAGGAGGATTGGAGAGCTCTCGTCAAGAGGTGTGTAAAAAGGTCAGGCGGCCAGCTTCTTCCCCGAGTCGATAGTGATCTTGTTTTTGCGGTGGTGCTGTGCGTAGACATCCTTTAGCAGATGGGGTGCGTTGAGTCGTCGGAAGCGTTTTTCAGCGACCATCCGCGTGCGCCAGATCAGGGCGCTTGCGGCGGCGACCTTTTTGTATCGCTTGGCCGCGTTGGTTCTCAAGCGGACGGAGGCAAAGGGGCTTTCGACGACATTGGTGGTTCTCAGGTGTCTCCAGTGTTTTGTCGGAAAGTCGAAGAAGGTGAGCATTCGTCTCGAAAGCGCTCGGAGGATCGACGGCTGGGAATACCCCGGAAAGTGTGATTCGGGAAGCCGTGGTGAACGCACTCGTCCACCGCGACTACAGCATTGCGGGGACCGACGTCATGCTGGCCATCTACTCTGACCGTCTAGAGGTCCAGAGCCCTGGCAGATTACCCAACACGGTGACGCCCGAGGGAATGAAGTTGGGCATGCGTTACGCGCGCAATCAGACACTCGTCAATATCATGCGCGACTACGGATACGTCGACGCTCGCGGCATGGGGGTGAGGAACAAGATTATTCCGGGAATGCGAGCGCATAACGGCACCGAACCCGACCTGATCGAGGAGGAGCACCGCTTCACGGTCCGCCTGTGGAAGGAGCGTAGCAAAGTGTAATGGGTAAAGCAACAAACAACGGGGCTCGGCCTTTCAGCGGACAAGGCATTCATGGGCTTGGTTGATCATGGCTTATTCAGTGAGAATCTTCCGCCATGCTTTACCTCCGAAGGGCTTTCAGGCCATGTAACGAAAAACCTTATATCGCTAACAACGGAAAACGACGAAAACAGGTTGGCTGATTTCCTTAAGAAGGTAAAACACGATTTTATTCACTACGAATCGTTATATCACACCAACCTTCCTCGTCAGATGGGGGTCCCCCATCCTGAAAGCTATATTGTCCAGTGTCTGGCTCTGAAGCGGCATTGGGCGAAGATCAAAAAGCACTGCGCGGAACCGGAGACACCGGTGAGCCGTATCTTTGTTCGAAAAACGTCAAGTCGGCGTGTTTTTCAGATGAATTACAAAGGAAAGGAACACTCCGAGAACGAAGAAGCGGACATTCGCAAAAGGACCGGCGCACATTATGTCGTTCGCACTGACATATCGAATTGCTTTCACAGCATCTACACCCACTCGATCCCATGGGCACTGCATGGGCGTCAAAAATCTAAAAAGAAACACTCGCTCTTGTTGGAGGGAAATCTTCTGGACAAGTCCACTCAGGTTACCCGAGATGGACAGACCAATGGGCTCTTGATCGGGCCGCACACATCCAACGTCGTCTCCGAGATAATACTGACCAGCATTGACCATGAGATGCTCCAGAAGAGATACAAGCGATTTAGACGCTATATTGATGATTACACCTTTTACGCGAAAACTCACAACGAAGCTGAGGATTTCATCCGTGAACTCGGGATGCAGTTGCGCAAATACGAGCTTGTTCTGAACGGAAGTAAGACTGAAATCATGCCCATGCCACTTCCAATCGAAAAAGACTGGATTCGAGAGTTGGAAAACTTCCAATGGCCAGCAGAAGACGAAACCGTTCGCTTCAGAACGGTTCGCTCGCTCCTGGACTTGGCACTGAAGCTAACGCACGGAGCGGAGACCCATGCCGTTTTGAACTACGCCATCAAGATGGTGCCTCCACGTCTTGATAGACGAACTAAGCGTCTCTTCGTTCAGCAGGCTGTCAACTTGGCGCTGCTATATCCATATCTTGCCCCATTACTGGACAAACATGTGTTCTGCAAGCATCGCTATGATGGAATCGAGAAAGTCATTCTTGAGTTCATCGAACAGCTCCTGGAGATTGGAATTAAGAGGGTTTATTCGGATGCCATCGCCCATGCCTTGTTTTACTCGCTCAAATATGACCTGCAGTTCAATATGGCGGAGAACAAGCTCCAAAATGAGGTCATCAAAATTGATGACTGTCTCTCAGAAGTGTTGCTGCTAGAGTACGCAAAACACCACCGAATTAAGAGTATTCGGGATGCGATATCTTTTGTCTGAGATCGCCCGAAAAAACGGGGGCAAGGTCGAAGCAAGATCCTGGTTGCCTGTAGGGTTGAGAAGGGATACATATTTTGGGATATCCCTGACCTCACAGGAGGAGTAAAGATGGAGCAACTGTCCTCAAACAGTGACCCGGTCAAGAAGCGCAGGAGCTTGTCCCCGGAACAGAAGTATGAGATTTTCCTTGAAGCCAGCCGGGGAGATGTTCCCATTGCACAGGTGCTGCGGAAATGGGGCATTCATTCCTCGGATCTAAAGCGTATTCGTGAGTCGGTCAAGTCCGGGGCCCTCAAGGAGTTCAAGGGTCGCCGGAGCCGCAAGCCGATGGTATCGGCTGAGGAGGTGGAGCAGCTGCGCAAAGAGCGGGCACGCCTGGAGCAAACGATCATTGAGCAATCTGTGGAACTTTCCCTGCTAAAAAAAAGTGTGAATGGGATCTGACAGGCCCGATCAAGGGCCACCGGGTGCAAGCTGAGGTCAAACGCGAGATCCTCTTAATGGTCCATCGGGCCAAGGAGAAAGGGGTGAAACTCACCCGTTCTTGCGAGATCCTACAGCTTCCCCTCCAGCGGTATTGTGCCTGGAGCCGGCGAGATCGAGAAGAGAAGCTGGATGGGGTGTCGGACCCGCTTTTGGATGGGAAGCCCGGGCCCGCCCCTGATGAGGCCCCACACGGATTGCTGAGGGAGGAGAAAGAGCAAATCTCGGCCCTCTTAAGGGATGAGACCTATGCCGATCTGCCTCCCCATCAGCTGGCGGTGGTAGCCTCAGAGAAGGGGGTAGTGCAGGCCTCGGCCTCCAGCTTCTACCGACAGGCCAGGAAAGAACGTCTGGCACGCAGGAAACAGGTGAGGACGCCGGTCAAGCAGAGCAAGCCCCAGGTCAAACCTGAAGGTCCTAATCAGGTCTGGAGCTGGGACCTGACCTACATCCCATTTTTCGGTTTGTTCCTGTATTTTACCGCCATTCTCGACGTGTATTCCAGGAAGATCGTAGGATGGAAGCTCTCCTTCAACGCGACCGTGGAGCAGGTCAAACAGGCTTGGGATCAAGCCCTTGCCAACGAAGGACTGCTGGACACTGGGCCCATAAGCTTGACAGCCCTCTCAGATCACGGATCTCAGATGAAGGCCAAATCGATGGCCCAATTCTTCAAGGACCTGGGCATCTCGCAGCTGTTTGCCCGATATCAAACACCCACGGACAACGCCTGGATCGAAGCCTTTTTCCGGACATTCAAATACGACTGGCTGCGCTTCCAGGACATCTTCACATTCCATCAACTGGAAGGCCTGATTGATTCCTTCATTCACAGCTACAACGCCGAACGCTATCACGGGGCAATACAGTATGTCACGCCTCTTCAGAGGCATAAAGGCCAGCATCAAAAGATTCTTCACCACCGACAAGGTCGAAAGGAGGAGGCTCGGCAGCGCCGCATAGAAATCAATCGGCAAAGAACATCCCAGACCATCCACAAGGCTGCCTGAATCTTGCTTGGACCTTTATCTGCTTTTCTCTTGTTATCTCAGAATAGATACAGCGATACGAACTCGTGACGGATAATCTGAAGGGTATGGAGATCCGAGAGAAGGACCGCTTCTGGCTTCTGATCTATCAAGTGTGGCGCGAAAAAACGCTGAACGACGAAGGCCAATCATTTTTGGCTGAGTTGAAGCGAAAACGCTTCGACTTTGTAAACTTCATATGATGCTCTCAGAACAGCCGGATCGAGGACAACCACGATGTGTCCAGGTCGCGTCTCGACACGATTCTTTACCTTGCGTACGTGGTGCGCATAGAGGAAACAAAGGTGTTCTTGCGGTTGATTGAGGGCTTTTCACAAATCGAGACTTGAAGGATGCTTGATCAGAAGACGTTGGACGACATAATCCGGCGCATTGTGGAGGTGGCCCAGCCGGAGAAGATCATCCTCTTCGGGTCCGCCGCCCGCGGGCCGCATGGGTCCCAACAGCGACGTTGACTTGCTCATCATCAAGGAGAGACCGGACCCGCTCGATATCATGGCCCGTTATTTACAGGAAGCTTCATGGGGTCTGCGCCGCGGTTGATGCGATTCGTAGTTGGCCTTGGGGGTCAGGCAGCCGAGAAGGCTATCAAAGCCTTGATGATCAGGCAACATTTTAAGTATCCATACTTGCATGAAATTTGGCTCGCCTATTGTCGCTGCTTGAAGAAACAGGAAAAATCATCCCGGAGGTGGTCCGCAAGGCTGAGGAATTCACCCCATACGCCGTGATCACGCGCTAATCCCGGGACCGCTAGACATGTTTTGCCATACAGGAGTATATGGAAGCGGTTGAGATCGCCGAAGCAGTTGTTCCAATGGTGATTATATACTTGATAAAGTCATGATAGTGATGAAGGCTCTGTCTACTCAAACAATCTGTTGGCAGTCCCCATGCCGACAAATATAGAAACAGGACATCAAAAATCAGGTAAAGAAATCGCTCGAATCGGACGATCTCCGGCCAAGGGACGGGGCATTCTGCGAGACTTTCGCAAAAAACTCAACATTTTTGGATAAAGCAAATAGCCTTTGTCAAGTATATAATTCCCGTTCCAATGGGCCGAGGAGAGCCTGTGATTCCCAGAGAATGCAAGCGACTGGCCGAGGTGGACTTCCCCATTGCCGAAGTCTCGAAGCATGCGGCGCGAGAGAAGTCGATCCGGCACGGGCATCCCTCGACCCTGCACCTGTGGTGGGCGCGGCGGCCGCTGGCTTCGTCGCGGGCGGTGTTGATGGCGCTGCTGCTGCCGGACCCGTGCGATGAGCACTGTCCAGAAGCGTTCAAGAAAAAAGCCCGCAAGATTCTCCTCGGCATGCACGGACGGCCGTCCGGGTGGACAACCGCGATCAAGCCGGATGAGGGATTGCGCAAGATCATCCTGAAGTTCATCGCCGACTTCGCCAACTGGGACAACGCTACGAACCGCACCTGTCTCGACGTGAGCCGGGCGCTGGTGAAGGCTGCGCATGGCGAGGAGCCACCCCTGGTATGCGCACCCGAACGCTCAAACACTGCAATAGCCCAACCGATCAGCTTTTTCGCAAGGGGGGTATTCGGAGGATGAAACGAGCGTCGAAACATGAAATCAATCTCCTGAAAAACCACGATGCCCCCCGGGCGAAGGCACCCGGCGAATTGTTTCAGAGCCTCTGAGGGGTCAGACATATACATGAGGACAAACCGGCCCACCAGGGCATCGAAGTCGCCCCCCAGATCAAGGGTCCGCGCGTCCCCCGCCACGAATTCGACATTTGTCCATCCCGCTTTTCCGACCCGCACTCGAGCCGTTTCCAGAATCTTCCCGTTGACATCCACGCCCACAACCTGACCTGCCGGACCAACCAGTTCAGTTGCGGCCAGCGCCACGTCTCCGGCACCACTGCCGATATCGAGGACCCTCATCCCGCTGACCAGGCCCGCCTCCTTGAGAAAACGCCGGGTCAGACCCTCATACAGCCGCGACTGCCGAATCAACCGGTCCGTCTCCTCCCGGCTGCGACCCATCGTATATTTCGGATCGTCGTCCGGATTATTCATATCACTCCCGGGTGGCCCCTCTAACCGTCATATACTACCAAGGACATTTTTTCGACACTCCATCCTGGACCGGATCGTCTCCTGACCTCTTCTCCGACACTTTCAGACGGTCACCGGTAGGGTAGGTATCCCAGCGGCAGAAAGGCTCTCCATCTCACGAATGAGCGCAACTGCTTCCCGCCGCCCGGCGATCGCCGCGGCGGTGAAAAGACCGTGTTTGAAGGCGTTCGTGTTACCGACCGGTGCGCCGGGCGATGCTCCCCCGTGCATCCGGCAACGGCCGTTCGTTATCGCGGGTGACCGGCACGGCATCCCGCTTCTCGTCCAGGCGCCGCAACGCGGGCTCCGGTGCATGGGCAAGTGCTATGCGGGGGGTTGTTCCTCCGATTTCGTGCGATCCCTCCTCTGTGTTTCGACCATGCCGACCACTGCCTGCCCACCCGCGTGGACGTACACATGCTCGACCGTCACCTTCTGCTGCCCCTTGCCGCGATGCTTGTCGAGGGCCCCCAGCAGGGCCGTCCACGTTCGGGATAGCCTGTTCGCCTGGTTCAGGTTCTCGCGCCGCCCCACGAAGGTCTGCTCGACGTGCATGGCGCGGCGATAGCACTCCATCGTGGCATTGTGGGCGGCGATCAACTGCGCCGCCATCATGCCCTCCAACTCGTCCCTCGGACCGATGCTGGCCAGCGCGGCGCCGGTGGCACTGATCTGCTGTATGTGGGTCTCGGTCTCGGAGTTCCCGGTCCAGAAGGACTGCACCGCCTGATTGAAGAGCAGGTTGTTCCAGTTCTTGGCGCAGCTTCCGACCTTTCAGGTCTTTCGCCGGGAACAGGTGGTTCACGCTTCGACTTCGCGCCGGCGCAATATTCTTTGAGGTATGAAAAACTCCTTTCAGGGTCCGGCTGATTTGCCCTACGCTTGCGCAACTCTGCCTCCCTCCGGCCGCGGCAAACTGGCCCCGGAAGTTGCCCCCCAATGTATGAAATGGGCGAAAAGGAACCGCACAGGCTGCACGGCTGGTCAGTCTTGACCGTCGACCTGCTCGACAAGGCTCTTCATCTCACGAATGAGCGCAGCCGCTTCCCGCCGCTCGGCGGTCGCCGCGGCGGTGAAAAGACCGTGTTTGAAGGCGTTCGTGTTACCGACCGGTGCGCCGGGCGATGCTCCTCCGTGCATCCGGCAACGGCCGTTCGTCATCGCGGGTGACCGGCACGGCATCCCGCTTCTCGTCCTGGCACCGCATCGCGGGCTCCGGTGCATGGGCAAGTGCTATGCAGGGGGTTGTTCCTCAAATTTCGATCGAATCCCCTCTCCCCCTCCCCCGGAATGAGTAATATAGCCGTTTGGCCGGAAGCTGTCAACCAGGGAGGCTTCAGATCCGAGCGATCAGAAGCGGTCGCGGCCCGTTGGATGACGGCCAGGTTCGAGACATTGAGCTTCGCCCCGGCCTTTTCAGGATCTCCAAAAACTCCAGAAATCGCCCCGGCTTCGCCGTCACGCCGACCTGAAGCCAGTGACAAAAAGTCGACTGATTCCCGCACCCTCCAGGCGTCCATGTTCCACAACTCCTTCAAATACAAGAGGTTTCTCTCTCTGGCGTGAGGGTGAGCGGTCAGGAAAAGGGTGCAGTTGGGGAGCCGGTCTCAATGTGGAAGAAACGACTGATATGACTGGAAAAACGGGAATCGATCTTGACGTCTTGACATGGTTTCCGCCTCGACGGTGCGGGCGTAATTACGATATATCCTTTCAATACGGCATGTTACGTCTGACAAACAGAGAATGGTTCCGGGGAGAGGATCATATGGGGAGCCATATTCCCATCCGCCAACTTCGGCGGTCGTCCGTTAACGCCAGACCCCGTGGGGCAACCCTTCGGGGTCTTGTCGTTTCTGCCGTATTCACAAACGCTTGTGCCACCTCTCCCCCTCTCTGTCGATTCTCTGTTTCGAAGCGCTCCCTCCGGTGTTCGAGCACAACCGTGGGGGTTGCGGCCGCTGAGCAGAGATACCTCCTCCGGATTCTCTGATTCTCTGTTTTTCCCGTCGGCCTTGTTTAACAGCTTGGTTCGACGTGCGGAAGCGGCCGTGCGCCCGGAGCCCGGAATCGTAGCCAGCACAGCCCCCAGAAACATATAGCGGACTTTGAAACGGATTCATTGGCTACACGGGATTCAAGAGTTGACCGGATACGCCAATTCTCATATATTCTTTGTCGTGGCCCTGATCGAATGCAGATTTCCAACAGACACATGCGCAGACACATGTGCCAAATCCACGGGGAGTTCAAAATGAAACGTCTGGTTCCAATTTCATTTGTGTTTCTGTTCATGGCACTCACGTCCGACGCTTTCGCCAGGCCTGCCCGCCCTTCTCAGATCCCGAACGGCAGCGTTTTCAGCTGTGCCAACTGCCACGTCAACCCGGCCGGAGGGGGAGACCGCAACGTCTTCGGATCGGTGGTCGAAAGCGGTTTTCTGAACGGCATGGGGGCGTCGGCCACGGTCAACTGGAACGCCGGTCTGGCCGCCCTGGACTCCGACGGAGACGGGGCCACCAACGGCGAGGAGCTTGGGGATCCTGACGGCGACGGTGTCCCGGTCGACGGCGCGGTCGTCACCAATCCAGCAGACTCGGCCAGCACTCCACCCCCGGAGGGAGTGATCCGGGTCCTCTCCTTTTCCATCGCCGGCCAGGAACTCGCCAGGGACGCCTCGAACCCCCCGGTGGATGCCGGTGACCAGGAGGTGGTGATCCGCTTTGCCGAGCCCGTGGCCTTCGAACCGTCGGAGGACGGCTCGCCTGTCTTCGACAACCTGGGCGTCGGTTTCGCGCCCTACCTGGGGATCGGTGAAGAGGTCACGAATCTTTCGATCAGCGGAGACGGACGGACTCTCACGGCAACGGTCTTCCTGGCGGAGAACACGGCGTATCAGGTTCTGGTCGGACCGGCCGACCCCGGCTCCTTCGACGAGCATCAGGTCTACTACGTCGGGACAAGCGAACTTCCCGACGTCTCCATCACCGGCCGGGCGATCTATCCTGAGGATCTGGCCGGCCGTGCCGGAGAAGGCCTGGCGGTAGTCGTCCTTCTCGATCGCGAGCGGTACGAGTTGCTCCAGGAAGAGGGACAGGGGTTCAATCCCGCCATGGCGAAAATCCTCGCTGAGGCGCCAGCGTCCCGGGTCCAGGAGGAACCCGAAGCGGAGGACGAAGAGACCATTGCGCTGGTACGGATGACCGGAATCGGGTCGGGTGGGCGTTACGAGTTGAAGTTTGTCCCGGATGGCGACTACATCCTTTTGGCAAACGTTGTGCTGGACGATGGCGAGATCCTCATGGCGGGGAGTTACGGCGCGGAGGACCTGGAATCGGGTTCCGCGCCCCTCCTGGTGGAGGGTGTGAGCCTGACGGACGTGGACGTCGACCTGTTCCACATCGGGGTAGACATAGTAGACGCAAGGGAAGTCACCGTCGCCGGGGTGGATGTGAAGGGGGGATTCCTCTATTTCGACGATTCGGACGGCGACCGGGTAACCGTAAGTGTTTTTCCGATCCTGGGGTCGATTCTGGACCTGGAGGGGAACTTGATCGAGTTCTCCGATCTCGAGGTGGGCTCGGTCGTACTCGTCTCGGGACTGATGGTGGTCGGGGAGATCGTCGCCTTCGAGATCCGGGTCGTCTCCTTACCCCCTTCTCCAGAACCCCGTTCTCCAGATTTCAGCGGAAACGGCGTGGTCGGGCTTGAGGATTTCTTCGCGTTCGCGGAGGTTTACGGTTCCGTCGACGGCGATGGGATCTACCAGGCCAAGTTCGACCTGAGCCGGAACGGGAGTATCGGGCTCGAGGATTTCTTCATTTTCGCCGAGTCCTTTGGACTGGAAGTTGGTACATCATAGCTGCCACCGGAGACTTATACTCCATTAGCCGGGCTTCGCGTGTCAAATGGCCGGGTTCAATTTTTGTTTTTTTCAGCAGGGAACTGTATTAAACTCGAGAACACGACCATTAACGGCGTGGTATACACGGCTCACACTTCAAAATGGCAGAGAAAAGACGGTTCATCCTGGGTTGATATTTCAAGCACAGAACGCGAGGGGCTGTGTTCTTATTCGCCAACCAGTTCTGGTGAATACCGATTGGTTTCAGAGAATAGCGTTGATGGTGTAAGGGGAAAATACACCAGCGAGAATACCCTCACGGTCAGCTGACACTGCGCCCTGGCAAGGGCGCCAGGACTGCGAAATTATGCGTTGAGCGACGCAGCCCCTTCGCTCCACGGCCTTTCAGCCGCTTCATCACTATTACGGGCTGCTCCGCTCCCTGTGCCTCGCTTCGGTCGTCGCCACACAGGCGCACCTTTCCTTGCCGACCGCCCACAATCTTCCTCGACCGGTCCCCGAAAGCGCCACAGCGGGCGTCTGGGGCACCGTGTACGGGGAGATGCTCTCCTTTGACGACCCCGATTATTCCACCTGCCCGCCATCGACCGCCTGGAGGGGCTCCGTTCGGTCACAGTCTTTTCCGTCGCGTGCTGGTAGCCGACAGTGATGTAAAGTACCTGCGAAGCCTTCTGGGTCTACACGGTCGAGGCGACTCGATCAAAATTTGTGCCGGATGACCTGGTCCGAATGACAATCAGGAATATGTGGGCTTCTGCGCCGGGTTTCCCCGCGTGAACTGCACAGGGTTACGCAAATTCTTCAGCGTGACCCTGTTTTATTTGGAATCGTCGGTCTCCCAAAAGTCTCCATCCAGGTTGACTTGAGACTTTTTGTTTTGAATCCGTGAGGGTTCGATTCGAGCCGTGAAGAGGCCTGGAATCGACAAACACCCAAACCCACATTTTTTTGACCCGTATGACGATTTCAAAGTGTTGCGACCTGCGGCGAATGTAGTTGCGGCTCCTTTTCGACGGCGCTGCGTTCGATCAGATCCACCTCCCGGCCGAGCATTCGGCTCAACTCCTGCTCCATTCTGACGACCTGCAGCAGGCTAGCCCCTATACAAGCGTGAATTTTTCTTGGTTTTAGTAGAAAAAAGTTGAAATGCCCCAGTTTTCAGGCCTATAGTTGTAGTGTGAAAGACAAAAAGAGGCCATCAAAAGGGGCATTTCAGATGAGAGAATACAGGAAGATTCTTCGGAACAGGGAAGCACGAATTGTCCGTCGTTTGCGTCGGAAGCAGTGGTGCAGTCAGGTCAAGCCTATGATGTCTGGGGGAAACATCCACTACGAGATAAGTGGGAAGGCCGAGGCGATCACGTGTGGGGGGATCGGCGCGTTTCACCACCTGGTCCGCAGGGTTGGGCTGGTGAAAGAGATTGACCGTCATCTTCATCTTTTGAAAGTGCATTTGCCCTGTCACGAATCAGACCACGTTCTGAACATCGCCTACAATGCGCTGGTTGGTGGTCAACGCCTTGAAGACATTGAGCTGCGCCGGCAGGATGCCACGTTCCTGAACGCTTTGGGCGCTCAGCGTCTCCCGGATCCGGCCACAGCAGGCGACTTTACACGTCGTTTCCGGCCATCGGATATCGAGACGTTGATGGATTGCATCAACCGGGTGCGCACCCGGATCTGGAAAAAGCGCGCCAGGGGCGAACTCAAAGAAGCCCTCATCGACATCGACGGCACCCTGGCCACCACCCTCGGAGAACGCAAGCAGGGCATGGCCCTGTCATACAACGGTATCTGGGGATACCATCCTCTCGTGGTCTCTCTGGCGAACACCAGGGAGGTGTTGTTTCTTGTGAATCGACCCGGCCATGTGCCCAGCCACGACGGTGCCGTAAAGTGGATCGATCGCGCCATCGCGCTGGTCGCCCCTTTCGCCAAACGCATCTGCCTGCGCGGAGACACCGGCTTCTCACTCACCCGGCACTTCGATCGTTGGTCGGAAAAGGTCGACTTCGTCTTCGGCATGGATGCTTACCGGGGATTGGTCAAGATCGCCAAATCCCTGTCACAGAGCGATTGGGAGCCCTTTGAACGACAACCCAAATACCAGGTCAAAACCTCCCAGAGACAGAAACGCGAGAACGTGAAAGCCCGGATCATCCGGGAGCGCGGCTTCAAAAACATCCGACTTGCCAGTGAACGTGTTGCCGGGGTTTCGTATCGTCCTGCTCGATGCAGGAAGACCTGTCGACTCGTGATCCTCGAAAAGAACCTGAGCGTCGAACGCGGCGAAAACGCCCTGTTCGATGACAAGCGCTGTTTCTTCTACATTACCACCCGAAAAGATCTTACGGCCGCGGAAATCGTGAGGCTGGCCAATCGACGGTGCGATCAGGAAAACGTGATTGAACAACTCAAGAACGGGGTCAACGCCATGCGGATGCCCGTCGACAACCTGATGAGCAACTGGGCTTACATGGTCATGACCGCCCTGGCGTGGAACCTCAAAGCCTGGTTCGCGTTGATGATCCGAAAGCGTGAGCGTCGCGATCAACTTCTGAGAATGGAGTTTCGCGCCTTCCTCCAGAATCTGATCTGGATCCCTTGCCAGATCGTGACCCGGGGAAGACAGATCATCTATCGTGTCTTGGGCTACAACCGGTGGATGACTGACTTCTTCCCGGCCTGGAACAGAATCAGATGGCTCAAACCGGCCTGACTGCCATGTCAGCACCTGTCGTCGTAACATCACAGGGACAAGTCCGTCCACCCCGGCTAAAACACGTCCGCAAACTCAGTTAATTAGACAATCGCATGCCGAAACAATCACAAAAACAGCCCAGACATCATCTCCACCAAGTCACAAGTCTGAAATGCTCCGAAATCTTGTATAACACACCGCTCAACAAGCCTATTCGCTTATTTTAGGACTAGAACTAGACCCTTTATTTTGTATCGCCTTCGGAGAACAGAAACGATAGAAGAGCCAATCGTCGGTTTGCTGTCACCTGAGTCACCTCATGTAGATGGGAGCAGGAGAAGACAATCGCCTCGCCCGGATCGGGGCGGTAGAGATGAGGGCCGAACTCGGGAAACTTCAGGTACCCGCCTTCATAACCTTCGTTCAGGTTCAAAGTCAGAGCGAACCTCCGATGGGCGGTTGAAGGGCTCAGGTTATCCCGGTGCGCGTGAAACATTCCCCCTGCGGCGGCTTCGTAACATGCAATCTTGAAACCTTCAAACCGGGTTGCCCTGTAGGCGAAAGCCCGCTGGACTTCAGGCATCACCCTTCGCCCGATCGTAGTGGTCAGGCGTCTCAACAGCTCCCCATCCTGCACCACGTGATCTCGCCGACTTTTGTTGTCGTGATCTATGGCCTCCTCCCGTCCTTCCCCCCGGGACTGTTCAACCCCGGTCTCCACGTTGCCTTTTTTCTCCCACACCTGGACCAGGAAACTGCAGATCTCCGAGTCGAGTACATTGGGAATCAGGAGGACCGGGGCCTGCATCTTGACCTCCGCCGATGCCACCTCGGGGAGGGAGGCCTCCAGGATTGAGAGGACCCTTTCGAACGTCCCCTCCTCAGTCCCGGGAGATAGAGATGCAAGAACCCGCAGGTTGGGATCAAGCAAGAAAACCGCGGATCTTTCGTCCGCGGTCAAACGATATGCCGCTCTCAACGATTCCTCAGAATCCAGGAATACCGGGAACGGAACCGTGCCCCCTGGTTTCGAATCCTCCAGCTCGGAGTCCTTACGCTTTACCCCGAAAATATCAAAAATTCCCGGTTGGTTATCCCGAATTTCTTCTGCGAGATGCAGCACCCTCTCCTCTTCATCCGCATCATAAAAAAAAAGGAGGGTGGGGCATCCCCCCGCCCTGGAATAGAAACGGGTCGGAGTTCCGTCCCCGCAGGGAAGTACAAAGTCGGGAGCCCTTTCACCCCGCCCAAGTCTTTGTGGCGTTTTGTTCATGATGAAGATTCACCGAAGCCGGCCGTCGGACTTTACCGTTCGCCAGGAAACGCCCGACTTCCGATCTACGAGTCACGATCTACGGCTTTTCCGATCCCCTGCTTTCTTCTTCCGTTTCTTCTTCCTTTTTTTCGGTTTTTCCCCCAGAAGTGTTCCGCGACAGATCTTCGACCCGCATTTGCACGCGAATACCCCCTCCTCATCTTCATCATCGTCATCTCCTTCAAGGGAGTAATCGTAGGCCAGTTCCACCCCCGGCTGGATGTTCCGAATCGCGTCGATATAGACCCGGCCGCCCTCCACCACGGATTCACAGTTCGGGTCGCAGGAGTGATTGATAAATCGCGCATCGTTCCCGTTTCGGTCCCCGTCGATTACCGTATTCTTGTCAACGATGAACAGGACTGTGTGAGATGGGTTCCGCTCGTCACTCTCATAAAGTAAATCCGCCTCCGCGTTCGTGATACGCTTCCCCTTATATTCTATGATCCTTCGCCCCTTTCTGATCCTGCGAAGGGCGAATACCCCTCGACCCTGAATGAGCGACTTTCGAACTCTATATAAAGGGGCTACGGAATTCTTCGAAATTCGCATCTTGATTGCGCCTCAAGAGATTGATGACAGAATCCCACTAACTATTTCACCCGGCTGTCCTCCGGAACATCACGAATCTTGCCCCCCCGCTCCTTCCCCTTCCGGTTCATCCATCCGCCACCCTGGATGTGTTCCTCTCTGCATTCCCTCGGGCAGCGTCTCTACAAGCCGGCCGTAGAGCTCGGGCCGCCGGGCCCGGAGGTATCGGTACCCGGATGATATTGGTATTTTTTCACCGGAGAGAAAGCCCACCACAACGTCATCCTCAAGTGCGTGAGATTCCACAAGAATCTCCCCAAAGGGATCGATGCACATCGCGTTTCCCGTCTTAATTGTGTCGTGGTCCAAACCGATCGCGTTTGAAAATACAGCATAAACCCCATTTTCGTAGGCGCGGGTCGGCAGCCAGCGCATCAACCACCCCCGCCCCTTCGGCCCTTCGAACTCCTGCCGGCATCGAACCGGGTCCCGATGGCGGTTCTCCCAGATCTTCCGATCGATCTTGCCTCGACCCGGCATCACCGAATCCAGACCGCACGTGACGTGGGGCATAAAAATGATCTCTGCCCCCATCGTGGCCGTGATCCGAACATTTTCCGGAAGGTTGTTGTCATAACACGTCAGAATCCCAAACCGGCACCCGTAGAGATCGAACACCGTATATTCACTTCCCGGCGTCAATAACTTGCTGATGAACGTATGAATCTTCCTGTGCCGGGTAACGAATCCCTCCGCTGTGACAGCCACATACGTGTTGTAGAGCCGACCATCTTCGGATTCAACCAGTCCTGCAAGAACCGCTACGTCATTCGCCTTGGCGATCTTGATCAGTTTTCGGGTTGAGGGTCCATCCGGCACAGGCTCGGCCAGAGCTTCGATGCGGACCCTGGTGGCAAGGTCATCAGAAAAGTGTAGCCCGTGACGCAGCATTCGTGAAAGGAGATGATCTCCGCACCCGCCTCGGTCCCCCTTCGGGTCAGGTCCGCGATGCGATCCAGATTATATGCCTTGTCGGCGTCTCTGGCTTCGAACTGAGCCGCCCCGACTTTAATGCCTCTCATAAGGATATCGCCAATTGGATATTTTCATTTTCCATTTTGCACTTTGCATTTTCCTCTTCGTCCCCCGGCCTCTAACCCCTGACTTCTGCAATTTTCACTTTGCAATTTCCTTCAGCGCCCCTTCGATCCCTTCGATCGAACAATCGATATCCTCGATCGTATGCGCCGAAGAAAAACCGTGGTGCACAGCGATCCCCCCGTAATCGTGGAAATAGACCCCTCGCTCTGCCGCCTCCCGAATGAATCCGAGCATCATTCCCTTATCATGGGCCTCCGCCTGCCTGTAATTGGTGACCTCCTCCTCGATCCCCATGTATATCCCGAATCGGGACCCGAGATGCTGAATGTGGCCGGTCACCCCGGTCCGTTGAAAGGCCTCCTCGAAACCCTTGTAAAGCCGGTCACCCAGGTTGAATATGTGATCGTAGAATCCAGGAGAAGAGATCTCTTCCAGCGCAGCCAATGCGGCTACGACAGTCACAAGGTGTCCGTTGAACGTCCCGCTGTGAGCGGCCCCTCCCAGGGGCGACACCTGCTCCATCACCTCACGGCGACCGCAGAAGGCGCCGATCGGCATGCCACCGCCCAGGGTTTTCCCGAGGGTGCAGAGATCGGGTGTCACCCCGTAGTATTCCTGGGCGCATCCCGGCCCCATACGAAAACCCGAAAGGATCTCGTCGAAGATCAGAAGAACATCGTTCTCCCGGGTCAATTCCCGGGCGGCCTCCAGATATCCATCAACGGGGAACACACAACCGCAATTATAGTTGACCGGCTCCATGATAACCGCCGCAATCTCATCCTTTCGTCCCCGGATCGTCCGTTCCAGGACATCCAGGTCATTGAAAGGAAGCGGAATAACATATTCTTTCATTCCCTCCGGCACGCCCGCGGATTCGATATACGGAATCTGTGCCTCCTCGGGTCCCGCAACGTTGAGCGGGGGACGGCCGCCGATGTGTAGATGGTCGTTCACCCCGTGGTAGTGCCCCTCGAATCGGACGATCTTCACCTTACCCGTAAACGCCCGGGCGACACGGATGCAATGCATCGTGGTCTCGGTTCCCGAACCCGTAAAACGAACGAGATCCGCGCACGGAATCATCTCCACGATCTTCTGGGCAAGCTTTCCTTGATCCTCCGTCTCATATGAGCAGAGGACACCCTGGTCGAGCGCCCGCTCCACTGCACCACGAATCTTCGGATGGTTGTGTCCCAGCATCGTCGCCCCGTGCGACGTGCAGAGGTCCACGTATTCATGACCGTCCAGGTCCCACACACGGCCGCCGTCTCCCCGCGCGAAATAGAAAGGGCGGTCGAACGCACGATTTACCCGCGCCGATGAGGAAACCCCGCCGACCAGGTATTTCCGCGCGAATTCGTATTGTTCTTGAATCCGGTCCATAGTCTATCGATAAGTTCATGCATCAGAGAGTTGCCTTTCCCTGACCTCTGACCTCCGACCTCCGACTCCTGACTTTTTCACTTCCCATTTTGCACTTTTTATTTTCCACTTTCCTCATGCTCCCCCTCATAATAAGCAATCACCCCGGCACCCACCGAATCGCCCCACACATTCACCGTGGTCCGACAACGGTCGAGGAACCAGTCGATCACGAGTAAGAGCGTGATCCCTTCGATCGGGAGCCCCACCGCGCGAAGGACGATCACCATCGTCACCAGTCCCGCCTCCGGAATGCCCGCGGCTCCGATGGCCGCCAGAGTGGCCGTCAGGAAAATAATCACCTGCTCCACCGGTCCCAAGGTGATTCCGTAAACTTGCGCGATGAACACCGCAGCAACGGCCTCGTACAGCGCAGTGCCGTCCATGTTGATCGTGGCCCCCAGGGGAAGCACGAAGCTGCCAACCCGTTTCGAGATCCCATTCTTCTCCTCAACACACTCCATCGTGAGCGGAAGCGTGGCCGAGCTCGAAGCCGTGGAGAAAGCCGTGCTCAATGCCGTCAGCATGTTGCGTCCGTAACGAAAAACCCGCCTCCGGGCGACCAGGAGCAGGATCAGAGGAAGGATCACAAAGGCATGGATCAGAAGGCCCACGATGACCGTCGAGGCGTACCATGCCAGTTTGACCAGCTCCGGCCAGAAACCCGCCCAACCCCCGCTTTTTCCCATACGCGCTGCGATCAGAGCCAGGATCCCGATCGGCGCAAAAGCGATCACGATGTGAACGATCTTCATGATCGCGTGATTGACCCCGTTGACGAAGTCGATCACGCTTTGAGCTCGTTCCCCGAGGGTTGTTAGAGTCCCCCCGAACAGGAGGGAGAAGACGATCAGGGGTAAAACATCCATCTCGACCATAGAACGGAAGATATTCGTCGGGACCATCCCGACAATGACGTCGGTAAGGACTTCAAAAATCGGACGTTCCTTCCCATGAACGCTTTCCGCAACCTTGAGACTTACCCGAACCCCTTTGCCCGATGAAACGGGGGACGCCTGCCGGTGGGTTTCCTGTTCCCGCCATTCCACCACCAGGATCCCCTTTGCTTTCCCCATCCCCCTTGAATCCACAACCCCGTATATTTCCTGGTCCTGCAGGGTCACCTGGTACCTGTCATCGTATTGGCTCTCCTGGAAACGGCTCTCTTCAACCAGAATCCGATTCTCCTCCAGTACATAACGGGCATCGGGGAGGTCCTCCCCGTGCCGGACGCCGATCCCCGGACGGATGATATTGACCAGGATCAGACCGATCAGCACCGAGAACCCGGTTGTGACCATGTAGTAGATGACCGTCCTCTTTCCGATACCCCCGAGCTTCCGGATGTCCCCCAGATTGGTCACACCGATGATCATCGAGGCCATAACAAGGGGCACAACAACCATCTTCAGGGCGTTCAAGAACAGGTCTCCCAAAAATTGGAGATAGACGGCCTGCTGGGGAAATTGGCCGCCCACAACGGCACCCACAACGATCGCAATCAGGATCAGATACAGAAGTCGGTTCTGCTGATTTGTATCCATAACACCTCCAGGTTAAGCCGTAATGATTCGTCTATCTCGAAATTTTCCATCCAAATTCAACAACCACCTCTAAAAAAGCGCTTCTCCTTTTACCATTTATGTGATCCTTGAGAAAAATGTCATCCTGGGCGCGATACTGAGGGATTTCAGATCTGCAGCCGGACTTTGTGCGCGAAGGATCTCTTTACTTGTGCTGAAATTCAAGTTGGGTAAGCTTATCAAAATGATGGGCCAATGATCGTGAATCCACGTGTTGATGTCAAGGTCAAACCATTGATCGGTGGGTTGTGTCGTAGAGGAGATTTTGATGGGATCGTAGAGATGCGAACCAGCTTCTTCGGGGGCGTGTTGTGGAGGGAAAATCGAGGTAAGGAGGGAGAGCCAGTTCTTCTTAATCAACTTCCGGAAGGTGGCTGTTTCCTGGTTGCGCCGATGTCTATTTTGAGTGGATTTTGTCCTGGAGATACTCCGCGATTCGTTCCTTCGTGACCTTGCCTTGGATACAACCCCCTACCCCCTCTTCCCCTTTTAGCCCCCTGCTATGATTCCCTTCCCCGCCTCCAGCTCCGACGCCTGTTTCTCACACGCCTCCGCTGCCGCATCGGCTTGAATCTGTCGGTAGCACGCACCCAGCTTCCGGAACAGAGTGGCATCCGGACTCGCCTGAATCATCTTCTCGTAGACCTCGATGGCCTTCCAGACATCCCCCTGGTGCCGTAAGACTTCGGCCAGGGAAAGCCCGGCCGCCTGGGAACCGGGGTCGAGAATGTACCCCGTCTCGAACGCGAAGGCCGCCGACTGGGTTTGTCCCTGTCCCACCAGTATTCTTCCGGCTTCGGTGAACAGTTGGGCCATATCCGATTCGGTTACCTCCCTGGTCAATCCCATATCCGTACCACAGGTCGCATCCACGATCTTTGAAAGCATTTCCTGCACCGTTTCAATAGTCCCCTCGTGAACCGACGCAAGCGCCAGACCGAGGTTGACGTCCAGCAGATCGGGTTGCCCCTCCCGGACTTTTCTGAACGCCTTCGAGGCTTCAGTATATCTCTTTTGGGAAAGATAAAGATGTCCGAGATTTGCGTGGGCCTCGGTCCCTTCCTCCGATAGTGACGCGGCCTCGAGGTACATCGCCTCGGCCTGATCGAGAGCACCTTTTTTCTTGTAGATAAATCCCAGATTCAAAAACGCATGAGGCAAACCCCCGCTCCGGGTAGTCGCCTGTTTGAATAAGCCCTCCGCCTGATCGACTCATCGATCCGATTCAAGCGCACATAGCATTCCCCCAGTGTCATATGCGTAACGGCGTAATGGTCGTCCAGCTTCAGCGCTTCGTGGAGAGGACTCAGGGCTTCCTCGTGTGCCCCCTTTCGCATTTGCGAGCGGCCGATATACAGATGCGCCGTCGTCTGGATAATCAGGTTCCTATCAGCTTCGGCCGCACCCTCATCCACAATCCGCTGATACTCTCTGATCGCATCATCGAGTTCCCCCCAGACATAGTGAGTGTGGGCTTTATGGTTTCGGACGATGTAATCCTCAGGATGCGTCTCCAGCCATCGGGTCATAATCTTGAAATAGCGCGCCTGCTTGGCCTTTACCACCTCTTGAGTGGTATAACCCGTGTGGCGGACCACGATATCCGTGGCCTCCATCCGGATCCCGAGCCGTCCCAGCGAGAGGCTTACCTGTTCGTGGACCGGCATCTCGAACCGAACCCCCTGCAGATTCGGAAAAAGCCTAAGCTGCAAACAGGTCGTTGCATCAAAACCCTCATCCTGAAGACGAAAATAGAACGCACTCCCTTTCCCCTTCTTCATCGCCCTCCGGACTTTGGTATGGTTCTCTTTTGGGAAGATATCGTCCGCATCCAGCCACATGATCCAATCACCCGAGGCGTGCTTCAGGGATTCGTTCCGGGCTGCGGAAAAGTCCTCACACCATTCAAAATAATGAACCTTCGCCCCGTAACCGCGAGCGACCTCGACCGTCCCGTCGCTTGACCCGGTATCCACCACCACGATCTCATCCACCAGTCCCTGCACGCTTTCTAGACATTGTCCTAATCGATCTGCTTCGTCCTTGACGATCATCGTAAGTGACAATCGTTCTCCACTTCCTCGGCCATCTGACATGGCGTCTTGCTTTATTTCGCGTCCATTCAAATCCAGAGTTTTTTGCTGACCCGCATCACGGCTCCCCTGCACCCCGGCTTCCCTACAAAGTTCCAGGAGTTCCTCGCACGACGTTCTGACCCCTTCAAGATCCACCGGAAAGAAAGCCTCCCCCTCTCCATTCTTGAGAACGTGTGTAAGGTGTTCCCGTGCCTCCTCCACCCGTCCCATCTCCAGGAGGCACTCTCCCAGGTACAATCTCGCCAGGGCCGATCCGGGCGCCATATCGACCGATTCCATCAGCGGTCCCAGAGCCTGGTCGTGCCGCTTGAGGTCCATCCGAACGCGACCCAGAAACGTCAGCGCCATCCGGGCGATCGAAGGCCGTTTCTCCCTCAAGGTTTCGTCATCCGCAAGCAACTTAAATTCAAGTTCCGCAGCCTGCGTATCACCCTCCCCATATAGGGTATGCCCCACCCTGAACCGGACATCCGCGTCCTCCGGATGGGCCGCCAGACAACGGCGCATCATGCCGAGGTACTTGCGCCGTTTCTTTGAGGTGATGGCGTCGGTCGTATAACCTGTGTGAACCACTCGGATGTCGGTCCTCACGCAGCGGATGCCCAATCCTTCAAGGGACCCAACAACCTGTTCGTGTACCGGTCGTTCGAAACGTACGCCCGGGAGGTTCGGGAAGAGTCGTAACTGTGGATAGCGACTTCGATCGGCCCCCGTGTTCTCAAGCGAGAAATAGAACGCCTCCCCGGGGCCCCGAGCCATCGCTTTCCGAATCTTTTGGTGTTCCTCCTTCGGCAGAACATCGTCCGCATCCATCCACAGGATCCAGTCCCCAGTGGCCATCTGAAGCGAGGCGTTCCTCGCCGCTGAAAAATCGTCGCATTATGTCAAACGTCTCGGTGAGCCCCCGCTCAAATCCCTCATCCCCTTGCCGGATAGCGGTCACGTCGTATCCCGATGAAGCCAGTATCTTCCGATGGCATTCCAGGATCTCCTCATCCGCATCGATCAAGAGGATCCGACCCCGGGTCGGGGTTTGGGATGGAGGGGTGTAGGTGGATTTGGTCGGCAGGACGGATGCAACCTGAGCCTTCAGGGCGTGCTTACGCTTCTCAGGTTCTGTGAACCGGGAATGATGGTC
This sequence comes from Candidatus Latescibacterota bacterium, assembly GCA_965217865.1. Lineage (GTDB taxonomy): Bacteria > Latescibacterota > UBA2968 > SICM01 > SICM01 > CBDCJO01. The sequence goes on from CBDCJO010000002.1 coordinate 471,598, forward strand.
TGGGTGGGGGGGTCGGTGCAAGCGGCCTCCTGGACTCGATCCCGATCTCCGGCAAGGGCGGCTTCAGCAACAGCGAGTAACGCCTCATCTTCAAACGGAACAGAGAGGGTTCCAAAGATCCCCGGTACGGAAGGCTCCCACGTCCTGTCTCCGCAGGTTCCGATCATCGGCGTAGCGCACCCCTTCTCGTGAAGCATCGCCATGACCTGTTCCCCGTCCAGTCCGGGAAGATCCCGATCGATCAACAACAGGTCATAGCCGTCGCTCAGAGCACGACCCAGGGCGCTGTGACCATCAGAAGCGGATGTCACCTTGTAGCCCTCCCGCTCCAGCACCTCCCGCAACACGTCTGCCATCAGCATGTTTCCGTGTGCTACCAGGATTTTAGCATTCATAGGTTAAACGTCCTCTTTAAAGCTATTCAGTATCATGCCGATCCTGCGCTGTTCGGGCTCGATATCGTTTGACTGGATGCCCTTCGATCCGGATCGGTTGGTAAACCGGTCCTTTAACCCTTTAAGGCCCAGCCAACCACGACCCGAAGAGGAGACGATTGGAGATGGAAAACTTGAAACATAAGAGAAATCGGTGGGAAACGCGGTGTAGCCAGATGGGCCTGAAGGGCACGGGGCCACGCCGGGGGGAGCAACGGACCCTCCGCCTGGGTTTTTCTTGGCACGGACGATTCCGGAGATGATGAAGTAGATGATCACACCCAGAAGGTCCAGAAGGATCACGACTTCCAGTGCAGTGGTCAGGAAGGTATTGAACACGGCGAGAACTCCTGTGGTCGATTGGTCTGAGTGGCCGGTTAAGGCCCAGGCAGCCAGGTTCCGAGTCAAATTCCTTTCGAGACTCTTTAAACTTTTTGTCTCGCCCGTCGGAGGACCATCTTAACACGGGCTTCGATCTCTTCAAGGTCGAACGGCTTGGTGATGTAATCATCAGCCCCATACTCGAGACCCCTTACTTTCTGGGGGGTTTCGACAAGGGCTGTCACCATAATGACCGGTATCTGAGCGGTTATTGGATCGCTTTTCAACCTTTGGCAGACCTGGTAACCGTCCATTCGGGGTAGGCGGAGATCCAACAGGATCAGGTCGGGTCGGAAGGCCCGGGCTTTTTCGATTGCCTCTATGCCATCCACGGCTTCTTCGATCTCGTAGTCCGGAGTGAACAGTTCCCGCAGGCTTTTACGAATCTCCTCCTCATCCTCAACGATCAGAAGCCGGTAGGGACCCTGTACATCCGATGTTACCTGAGATTCGAGCTGGTCGGCGATCTGAGCCAACGAAAGCCCCCTGATCTGAAGGTCTTTGACGGTTTGCTTCTTTGATTCGACATCATCCTTGCTGAACAGATCCTTGTTGCCAATCCGATCAGCCACCTTCAGAATGCCGTAATTCTTATACTTTCTGATCGACTCAATGGACTTCCCGAACAGCCGGGCAACTTCGTCGATCCCGATCAACTGACGATCGTCCATGCCGGGCCCTCCTTAGCTCTGGCGATAAAACACAAACCGGTTTTGTGTGTATGCAATATACAAAAATATATTACATAATGTCAAGTAGTTTTTTTCATACTTATTCCGGTCTTTATAATATTATATCGGAAAAACACTAGGTTAACTCAAGGAAATTTTTTTCCACTGACCGGAATTTTATACCGGGTGATGTGATTTGGGTCACATAACCCACTAAATAGGGGGTTTTTAAGGAAAATTAAGTCATATCTGAAACCCACCGAGGATTCTTCACCAAGAAACATCTATGTATGATAATGGAAAATCTTATGGTCGTTTGTAAGATGGATCACAAATATGAAAAAAGAAAGCCGGGTGTCAGGGATCAGAGCTCATCCCATGACCTCTGGTTTCCGCCCCCCCGAACTTCATGAAAGTATTTGAACTTGGATACCCCTTCCTTTGGAAGGGGAGGAAAGTTTAGCTTGCCGAAGGCAAGCTAAAAGGCTGTCTTATCGTGTGCAGACCACTGAGACACAAATCGACTCAGGAGGCATACGATGGGACTCCGACGGACCAGTCACGCAGTCTATGATAGCCAGTATCATCTGGTATGGGCACCGAAGTATCGGAAATGGATTTTGCGAGGTGACCTTCGAGAGTATGTGGGCAAGCTGTTTCATCGGATAGCAGAGGATTTTGGTTTTGACATCCAAGAGATGGAAGTGGCCGAAGATCATGTGCATATTTTCTTGTCGTTTCCTCCCCGGTATTCGATTTCTAAGGTAGTGGGCATTTTGAAGAGTATTTCGGGCAGCGGGGTCTTCCGAGAACATCCAGAGGTGAAACGGGAGTTATGGGGTGGAGAATTCTGGGAAGATGGTTATTTTGCCCGCACCGTAGGCGACAAGGTGACTTCTGAAGTGATTGAGCAATATATTCGGTATCATCGTCAAGAGCAGAAAGGGCCCCTACAGTTGGATCTGTTTGGGGATGGGAGTGGTTAATGCCCCGCCCTTTGGGCGGGGTGGTTTACTGAACATTGAATATCGGGAGAATTGAATATTTGAAAACCTCCGGACTTTCTTATGGCTATATGGATCTCTTCGATATTAAAACTTCAATTCCCACGCCCCTGTCTTTGCTCTTCCTGCCACTGCCACCTGCCACTGCCTTTTGCCGTTTCACGTCTCACCTCGCACGGTTTTTCTTTTCCCCTGGCCTCAGACCACTGACCTCTGACCCCGCTTTTTCATTCCACCACATTTCCATACGACATATCTTCATCATAGGAGAGGCGGATTTCCAGTTTGTAGAGCTCGCAAGGCACCTTCAGGAGGGGATACTTTGCCAGGGTCTCCACGCGGATATGATTCTTGCCTTTCCGTATCAACCCCACATCAGGATACGCTTCCAGATGCCAGCGAGGATTATCCTTCGGATGTGTCAAAAAGGAGCGGAACGGCAGCTTCATCCCTCCCTCTCTTCTAACCGACAGTTCCTGCCCGTTCAGGAAACACCGCACGTCCTCCGGGATATTGACGTTCGTGATGTTCAGTCTGAGTCGAGCTGAGACCCGATGCCCCTCCTCCTGTGCCCTTGGGATGTCATCCGGCACGTCTATTTCAAGTTCGGTGGATCCACCCGTGCTCATGTTCCCCAGGTCCTGCGGAAGATCCAGCTGATAATAATGAGACTTCGTCTTAACTCGGATCTCCTCGGGGTCACTCAACTCTCGGAAGGGTGTCAGATCGAACGGACCGTGGTGCATGTAGTCGTAGAAGGCGATCCCGTCTGCCCCCTGCTCATAGAGCCGATGCGCGATCGCCCGGTGTTCCTCAGCGGATGTCCAGTCCTGCCCCGGCCCGCTGAACGTCCTGCGTGACGGCTTACCGGGGCCCACGAAAAGCATACAGTCCGTTCCCGCAACGGCCTTTTCCCATCCCGATGCATCGAGCTCATAGAGGTTGGTACTGCGACACTGCCCCACCAGGATATCGATCATACCTTCCTCTGCCCAGGACCTGATATCCGCACCCCGCTCGTAGTAGCTCTGGATGTCCCCTGCCCACGAGGTCCGATCGTGCGTTACTGGGTTCATCGGGTCGTGGATATAGAACTGGGCTGAGAGTCCCAGATACCTCCCCTTTTTCTTCCCCACCCGGTCGAGCATCTCCCGGATCTTACGCACATGTCCTCCGGTAACCTCCTGCCTGTACTGGGTGTCTCCGGATGAGAAGTCCATCCCGCCCCTGCTGAAATCCAGGTCCAGACCATCCAGATCGTTCCGCTCAGCCGCATCCGTGAGGAAGTCAAGATTTTGGTCCAGCACCGCGGGTTTGCACCAGTCGTAGACCGCGGAGACCTGATGTTTCCCGAACGTGGGGAGGCGAAGTTCCGGATGGTCGATATAAAATTGACTCCTCAGTTCTTCCAACCCGGGGTAGGTGTGATGGCCGTCGTTCATCCTGCGCGATCCCCATACCTGCAGACCTCTTTCGTGACCCCGTTCTACGACAATCCTTAAGGGGTCATTCCCGGTCCGGATCAGTTCCTGAAAGTTGACCGCCGTCAGCCAGAAGTAGAAACCGTGGTTCGGATCCTCATAATCCACATCCTTGGCCCCCCTGCTCTCTATGACTTTCGAATCGAATTTCGCGACGATTGTACCCAAATTCCACTGCAAAATCCCAACCTGCGTTCCGGATAGATAGTCGATCTTGGACACATACTCCTCAGGGGTGATCGGATAATTGGAGAGCGGGTCGTTTCCCTGGAAGGTGGTGATGATGTGTCGATTTCGAGCCAGCCCGATGCGGGGATTGTCTTTCATAAGATCCTCCATGTGAAAAATTCAGTTGCCTGAATCAGGATTCAGATCGAAAGTCGGGGTTTGGAGTCAAGGACCGATCCGCTTCGACTTTCCTAGTTAAATCATCAATCCCCCGATCCCTTCAATTTCCCCTGACCCCTGCCTTTACTCTTTCTGCTACTGCCACTGCTACTGTATTCCCTGACCTCTGACTTCCGACCCCTGGCCTCTCCCTTTGCTTTTTTCTGCTACTTCCATCTGCTCCCTGCCTTTTCCCGTCTCACGTTTGACGTTCGAAGAATGGAATTTAGGTTTTCTTCTGACTTCTGTATTCTGTATCCTATGGGCGGAAGGGGCTTCCCCGGTTTTTTCTTGACGATTTTCCGAATGAGTTTAATATGTTTATCCATACAGGACGAACCCACGAATCCTGCTATTGATATTTCGATGGCGCCCACTGCAATGATCTCGGGACAGCGAAGCGATGAAAGCGAGGATAAATTGACTGCGCAAAAGTTTTCGAAAGGCGAAGCCGTCCGGTTTGGCTGGGATACTACAAAGAGGTACATCGGATTTTTTATAGGGCTTGTGATTGTGTATGCGGCGTTGATATATGTCCCCCCCATCTTCATCGCCGAAGCGATTTGGGATCACGTCCCGGTCCTGTCGATTACCGTTCGAGTCGCCTACCTGGTGTTATCGGCGATCATCGGGTTGGGATTCATCCGAATTACCCTTAGATTGTACGACCACGAGAAAACCGGCTTATCCGACCTCTTCTCCTGCTATCCGTTGTTTTTAAGTTATCTGCTCAGTTCCTTTCTTTACGGACTGATTGTCCTTGGCGGTACGATCCTTTTTATTATTCCCGGCGTGATCTGGTCGATAAAATTCTATTTTTACCCCTATTTCATCATTGACCAGGGCTGCGGGCCCTTGGAGGCCTTGAAAAAAAGTGCAGCCATCACCAGGGATTCCATGTGGGACCTGTTCCTTTTCGGTTTGATGCTCGCAGGGATAACCTTGCTTGGCCTCCTTGCGGTGTTCATCGGTCTTATCGCTGCTTACCCGACAGTCATGCTTGCAACCGCATATGTATACCGCAGGTTGAATATTCAGTCGGATTATTCAACAGACTGAAATATTTTCACCTATACCTATCCCTGATTCCTTGGAATGGCCCCATCACGAAAGATAATCCATCTCGATCTGGACGCCTTTTTCTGTTCCGTGGAGGAACAACGAGATCCGGATCTGAAAACAAAACCCTTCGCAGTGGGCGGCACCCCCGAAGGCCGGGGCGTCGTGACATCCTGCTCCTATGCCGCCCGAAAGTTCGGTCTGCATTCGGCCATGCCGATGGCCAGGGCTGTCAGGAAGTGTCCCCACCTGACCATCGTTCCCGGCCGGCACAGGGCTTATCGAGAGGCCTCCGAGAAGGTGATGGAACGACTCTATTCCCTTACCCCGTTCGTGGAGCAGGTCTCTATCGACGAGGCCTTTCTGGACGTCACGGACCATCCGGATCCGGCCGAACAGTTGGCTGTTTACCTCCAAACCACGATCCGGGATGAACTCGGGTTACCCTGTTCCCTCGGAGTTGGGTCCAATAAAATGGTCGCAAAGATCGCCACCGATGCGGGAAAGTCGGCCGTCCAGTCCGATGGCCCCCCTTACGCTATCAAAGTGGTTCCACCCGGCCACGAGATCTCCTTTTTGGAGCCATTGCCCGTCAAGGCAATCTGGGGGGTGGGTCGGAAGATGGAAGCCTCCCTCAAAAAACTCGGGATCCAAACCATCGGGGACCTTGCAAACTGGCCGGAGAAGGACCTTGCCCAAAGGTTCGGCTTGAACGGAAGCAGGTTGGCCCGGTATGCCCGGGGGATCGACGACAGTCCGATCGAGACGGTCAGGGAAGCAAAGTCGATCAGCAAAGAGACGACCTTCGCCCAGGACATCCGAGATGGGGATTCCCTGCAGGGAGTTCTCCTGTCCCTGGCCGAAGGGGTCGGACACAGGCTACGACGGGTTGAATTGTCCTGCTCAACGATCAATTTGAAGCTCCGCCGCCCGGATTTCACGACCCTCTCCAGACAGGTGACCCTCAAAGAGGCCACAGATCTCGATCAGAAGATCTATTCAGAGGCAAAAAATCTCCTTGAAAGCGTATGGACTCCGGGACAACCGGTGCGACTTCTGGGGGTGGGTGTGAGCAGATTCAGCTCGGCAGGACAACAGCTCAATCTGTGGGACGAAAAAGGGAGTCGGATGCAGGAGGCGATCGATTCAGTTCGAAAAAAGTTCGGACATCACGCCGTAAGATGGGGGACACGTGAGGATCCAGGTTAGACTCTGATTTCCGCAGATCAAGCTTTAAATTCCCGTCGTTGGATTCAATTGCAGGGTGCAGACACACTTGCGGCAGATGGGATCCCGTTTTGTATCCAGATTTCGACGAAATGCTACGGCATCCGACGAATTGAGTATTTCATCCAGGGCTTGATCGTGCACGTTACCCAGGGGACGGTGAAAAAAACAGGGGCGTACCGTCCCATTGGCTTCGATGACGGTGGAAACCCACGGCGCATTGCAGGTATTTTCGGGAAAGTCCCCAACGCCATTCAGGGCAGCGTAATAATCCGGCAGACGGCGAATTTTTTCCGGACTTTCAGCGATGAACCCCGATGCGAAGTCATCGCTATAGCGGTCGAAGGTTTCTTCGATAATTTGTTTGAACTCGGCCACATCGTTTGGGGTGAGAGTGACCTCGCTGACACGCTCATCATTCCAGGGTTCGGGACGATTGAATGCCGTTGAGAACGTGTCCGAAGCAAGAAACGAAATTTGATCCAACTCAAGATCGTGAGATGCTGCGATGATATTGGGGAGGTCCCGGTAGTTGCACCGTTGAACCACACATCTGGCCGTAACCCGAAAATGAGGATCGATGGTCCGGAGAGCGGTTACGCCTTCGGCCAGGCGATCATAAGCCCGGGACAGGTTTCGGACAGCGTCGTGAACCTCGCGACTACCGTCCAGAGATATGATGACATCGTCACACCAACGCACGATATTGGCAGCGTGGGATTTCAACAGCAAGCCGGTCGAGAGCAAAGTGATTTTTAATCCGAGTTCCTTTAACAACTCGCATAAAGTCCACAGATTTGAATGCATCAGTGCTTCCCCGCCCGAAAGCACCGCCCACCGCACATTGAATTTTCTGAAAAAGGCCATATGTTTCGCCAGATCATCTCGTGAGAGTTCCTGTTTTTCCTGATTCGCCTTCCAGATATCGCACATGATACAGCGGCAGTTACACCGGCTGTGAGGCATCAAAACGACGACCGGAAGAGTGAGAATACGATGCATCCTCAGCGTCAACCAGCGTTTTAGAATTTCAATCGGTGCCATTTGGGAACCCTGGGGATTGTTACGGAAGTTAAGCTATATTCTCATTATCTGAATCATTGCCTTTGGGAGACGCTCACGTTTCACGGTTTTTCTTTTCCCTGACCTCTGACTTCCGACCTCCGACACCTGACTTTGCCTTTCCTGCTACTGCCACCTGCCACTGCTACTGCTTATCCCGTCTCACATCTCACGGTTCGCGGTATTGCTTTCCCTGACCTTCGACCTCTGGCCCCTGCCTTTTCCATTTTCCATTTCCATGTTCCCTATCCCGTCCTTAGACCAGCGTTCGCACAAACCAACGCTCTCCTCTGTCACCTCTTCTCGGGATGCTTCCGTACGGGAAATCAGGACCTCTATAGTCCAGGCTCCGCTAAATCCGATGTTCGAGAGAACAACCCCGAGTGCGGACCAGTCAATCACACCCCTGCCCGGTAACCAGTGACAATCGTTCTGACCATCCACATCCTGAATATGCAAAGCGAATAACCTTTCGGATGCAACGCCCGCCTGTTCTGCCGGGTCCAGTCCTGAAATGCAGGCGTGTCCCGTATCCAGACAGAGCCCCACCTGCTCTTGCGGAAATCCTGCGATAAAGGCCCGGAGCTCTTCCATGGTGGCCAGCGGACGACAGTTCGATCCTTTCCCGGGCAAATTTTCAAGGGCAATTCCCACCCCCGTCTCCTCCGCCACCCGGATCAGATCGGTAAGCGATCGATACGCGATCTCCGTCGCTTGACCCAAGTTTTCAAAGGCATAAGGGACCTCTCCTTCTCCCGGTCTCCCCGTGGGATGGACGATCGCCGTCCGGCAGCCCACTTCCGCGCCGAATCTCATCGCATCCGCGATCCTTTCGATTCCCTCTTGTCGAATCTCCGGGTCCGTGCTTGCCAGGTTGACCCCCCTGAATGGCGTGTGTATCGTGTGCGCAAATATTCCAAATTTCTCCAGGGCTTCTCGGAACCCGCGCACATCGTGAAGGCCGGGACGCTTCCAGGCCTCTCCCTCGGCCATCAACTCGGTCTCCCGAAAACCCGCCGCGGCGATCGATTCCAGGGCAAGGATCGGATCCCCCGTCGCCTTCCCTTCCTTGTCCAAAACGAAAAGCCCAGAGCCCAAACTGTAAGTGGTCATAGAGGAACACCCGCGCCATTCATTTCGCTTTTTTTAATTTTCAATTTCCTTCTTCGCCTCCTCCACCGCCCTTCCCACGGCCTCGACCAATCCATCCACCTGACCATCATCCATTGGCAGGGACAACGCACACATCGAAAGCGAGTAATTGAGGAAATATCCCTGTGCGATCAGCCCGTGAAAAACCAGATGGGTCATCTCATTGTCGATCCTGCTCAGGCTGCGATAGTTGACAAGATCCTCATCTGTGAAGTGTATGCTGAAAACAGAACCCGAAACAACACATCGTGCTGGAATCTCATCACGATCGAACAGATCGTTCAAACCCGATCGCAATCGATCCCCCAATCCATTAAGATGCTCAAAGGCATCCGGAGTCAATTCCCTGAGCATCGCGCTTCCCGCTGCCATCGTCATGGGATTCGCGCTGAATGTCCCGCTCTGGGAAAATCCCTTGCTCCCGCGGGTATTGTCCAGAAGATCCATGATGTCCGCCCGACCCCCGAAAGCCCCCACAGGAAACCCGCCCCCCACGATCTTGCCGTAAGTCGTCAGATCCGGAGAAATCTCGCAATACTCCTGAAATCCGCCCGTCCCAACCCGGAAACCAACGATCTCATCGAGAATGAGCAACACATCGTTCTTTCGAGTGGTTTTCCGAACAGCTTGAATGAACTCCTTACGAACCTGAAGGATGCCGGCCTTGGGATCCAGTATCACACAGGCCAGATCATCTCGATGCTCAGAGACAAGACGCTCGGCCGCGGCCTCGTCGTTATAAGGCAGGACCACAACCTCGTTAACGGCGTTCGGGGAGATCCCCCCTGCGTTGGGGACGGCGTGTGGGGCGGACTCGGGACCCGCTTTTTCAAGAGGAGGCCCCGTACTGATCTCGACCACATCGTGGCTGCCGTGATACCCCCCTTCGAACTTGGCAATCTTGGGCCGGCCACTGAACCCGCGCGCAAGGCGAATCGCGTGCAACGTGGCCTCCGTGCCGGAGTTGCAGAATCGTATACGGTCCAGGGAGGCAACCCGCCTACACATCTCCTCCGACAGCTCGGCCTCAACACCCACCGGGGCGCCCAGTGCGATGCCAGCTCGGATCCGTTCCTGCACAGCCTTTATGACGGCTGGATGATGATGTCCCAGAATCTGAGCGGTATGATGGTTTACAAAGTCGACGAATCGGCGTCCATCGACATCGTAGAGATAGGGGCCTTCTCCCCTTTCCATCGTAAGGGGATACGGTTTGTAAAAGTAAGCGCCCTTTGCCCCACCGGGCATCACCCGCAAGCCGCGCTCGAACAGCTCTCGTGACCGGGGACTTCCCGCAATATATCTTTCCTCGATCGAAGCCGCAGTCTCGATCGTCGCCTTGTCTTCCATACAATCTCCTCCCGAGTTCAAGAGATCAACCCGCCCGTGTCACATAAACAGGAGAGCTCCATGCCCTTTCCAGATCCACCTGAACCACCCGGACCCAGTAGGGGGTGCACCCTTCAACCGGTTCAGAATCCTTATAAGACAACTCGACGTGCCTCGGACCGTCTTCCCGCGGCGCGGGTCCAACGCTCACGTGCCGACCGACCCCACCCGCTTCCACGACCATCGTGCCCATCGTAATCTCTTCCATGCTGAATGGAAAGCTGCACGGACCCGTTGAAAACCGGCACACCGACTTGGCATCCCCTTGAATCCTGACCACGATTCCGGCCTCATTGCCCGCTGTAACGGATCTCCACGAAATGAGGTCAGGCCTATCCATTTTGACCACATCGTCTGCGTAGGGAAAACCTGTTGCCCTCACGTTCAGAAAGTTGCCCCCTGCTACCCCCAACGACCCGTCCCACGTGACGCGCTGGTCCCGGGCGGTTCCCCGGGCTTCGGTTCCCCCCCATACAATCCGAACCAAACCCTCGCTTTCCCCCCCCGGCGGCGCGATCTGCCATCGGCATAACAGGTCCAATCCCCAGACGAGATCGACCCGCTCGATGGCAGCCGTTCCCTCCGCCGTGATTCGAATCAGCGGCTTTCCGTCTGTTTGGAATTCATCCCCCATCGGATGTCCATCAACACTTACCCACAAGAGGATCCGTTCACCGCTCGTGGCATAACACCGCCTCGCCTTCAGCCCGGTCCATAGATCGTCCTTATTCAGACCCCTGGCATAGATCGCCGTTAAGCCTGAACGTACGTTACGACACACCCGAGAACCTGGCTGGCAGGTTCCCGGACGAGTCATCACCCCGTCCGTCCCGGCTGTGAGTCCCACCCGGTACCCCCGGGCAAGCGCCTCCTGCACCAACCACTCCGAAGTCCCGTGCGTGGAGTGTACCTCCACAAGGGGCTCGATCTCGGGTTCGTGGAACTTCAGATTTGTGGTCCGCCCGCCCGCATGAAGGTTGATCAGCACCTCCTCCCATTTCATCCTTTCCAGGAAAACTTGAGCATCGGGTAGATCGGGTTCCGGATCCGGTTCCGACTCTGTAAAGAAGCGCCCGGACCGTCTCAACCTGGGCTCGTCTTGCCTGTAAATGACATTGCGGTCTCCGCCTTTCTCTCTTGGTGGGCTCCACTCACAACCCAAAAAGGCGACGAACCGTTCGGGGTCGTTGAAGGCCTCGGTCTGATCCCGGATCAGCTTCCAGTCTTCAAGCGTCACGTAGTGATCGTTTGATTGTTGAGAAGCGAATTGGAGTCCCGCCACATCCCGCGCAAAAGTGAAGTGCTCCTTCAGAGATCCCACACCGCACCCCACTTCGGTCTGTCCTGAGTGGAGATCTCCCCAGAAGATCCTGAGATGCGGTGCCTTGTCGTGCACCTGGATCGGATTGGATTCCGTCATCGGATCTGTGTTGGGAACCCTTGCGGACAACCGATAAATCCCCACCTTGTCAAACCGCCTGGTGAATCGATAGGAAGCGGGATCCCGGGAAAAAAGGGGGTTTTCTCCGGCTCGGACTTTTCCCTCCCCGTTCTGTTCCTCAAGGCACGGATCACCCTCCGGGATGAGGGTCGGATTTCCCCAGCGGTCCTCCGCCCGAACGATCACGTCGAAAGGTTCGCCCACGATGCAGTCCGAAGGGCACACGGCGTGTAGACTCACCGGAGCCCCTGGAACGATAGGAAACCCTGGGGCGTCCGGCAAGCGGATCCATTGATCATTATTATCCGGATTGAGGAGCATAAGAAAGCTCGCGGAATTTGCGATAAAGGTCGGCGTCCTCCATCCCTTCCCACCCCCGGCTCGATCACCACACACCACGGTCACCCGATCCCCTCTAGCCAGGGATCCTTCCTGCACGGTCAGTTCAACATCGTGAGGCCAGGGGTCCAGATCCCCTCGACCATGAAACGTGGAGCCGATCGAGACACCGGCTTTGGTGCACACAGTCAGATATCCATCTCCCGAGGGATTCTCAGTCTGCAGCTCAGACCAGTCAAACGGCCAGCGCCAGGCGATTCTCATGCGCCCCCCCCTGGGGATTTCCTTCTGACCGATCTCAAACTGAAACGTAAGCGTCACGTAGTCGCCCGCCACCGTCGGCTCCAGCCGATCACAGGACCCTCGACCGTGCAGGCTGAGCCGCTCCTCGAAGGAGAGGTGCAGCACGTGACAGACTTGAGGATGGCCCGGCTTACCGCTTGTTACCAGCATAGAGCGCCCTTCTACTTCATTGAATATTGAATATAGGATAATTGAATATTTGAAAACCTCAGGATCTACTTGGCTATATGGATTTCTCTTCGACATTCAATCTTTAATCTTCAATTTCCTCAAACGGATACAGCTTTCTGCCAAGCCTGTGAAACTTAAGTTCGCCGGTGGACGGTTCATGGACCCCAGGCTCCGATACCGGGTAGATGGCCCCGGCCCAAGACTCGAAACCCGCGCGAAAATGAACGGAAGACTTGACTCCGATATAACGCATCCTCCGGGGGTCTAACCCCATGCTCATGGAAAAAGCGATGCCGAACGGCTGCTCCCGTGCGGTCACCAGCAATACGTGGATCCCGCCCTGCCTGATGTACGCCGAGGAACCCATGCTGCCTTCCAGACCTTTGTTTCTGGGGCCTTCATATTGAAAATCGCCATCCGAAAGCGCGACAACCTCGACCTCCATGGGCACCGGTTCCCCCTGGAGTGGGGATGATTTCCCGCCGACCCCCAGGGTCAGCGTCGCTCCCCGGCCCGCCTGCTTGCAGAGGGAAACCGCCTCGGGGTCCACGATATAGAGCAGACAGGCATCCTCCAATCCCGCTTCGACAAAAGTCTTGAGCATCCCTGTGCTGTCCCCCGGCGAACCCCCGCCCGTGTTATCGTTCCGATCGGCGAAAATCACCGGGAATTTTCCATCCGCTTCGGCCTGTTTCAAGGCCTCCTCGGTCGACGGCATGGGCAGATGCCATTCGGCTCGGCGCTCGAAAAGCCATCCGCCCAGCTCATCCGCACAAGCCTGGGCTTGTGCTTGATCGTTATCCGTGACGATGTAAACCGATGCGCCCATATTCGGGACATCGGCAAGCGGGAAGCAGGTGGCGATCGAGCCGCAAACCACACCTGGCTTGGCTTCGATCCGGTGTAATTCGGCGATGGCCTCGCGCATCGGAGAGTGCGCTGTGACCTGGTTCAATCCCCACACCATGGGGATCTGGTGCAGCGCCATGGTGGGCTGAAGACCCTCTCTGTGAATCCGAACCAGAACATCCACACACTCGCGGCTCCTTTCGGCCATATCGATCTCCGGATAGGTCTCCCTCCCGATCAGGACGTCTGCCATTTCCACCATCCGGGGGGAGACATTGCTATGGATATCGAGCTGGGCGAGGATCGGGACCTTGTCTCCGACCTGCGCTCGCACGGCCTCCAGAATATGGCCGTCCGCGTCGTCGATTCCTTCGGCGATCATTGAACCGTGGAGCTCCAGGAGCACCCCGTCGATCGATCCCGCGGCTGAAATCCCCTCAAGCAATTCTCCCAGGATGGCGTCAAAGATCGTCCGGGGCGTCGGCCCGCTGGGTTGGGCTTCAGCGAAAATCGTGGGAACGAGTTCAAGACCGTGGGCTTCTGCGCCACCTACAAACCCACCGATCCCTGAGCTCGTCCCCTTGAACTTGCTCAGGATCTCTTCCCCGCGCAGATACCCGAAGCGTTCTTTGGTGTAACTTTCCCACGTCGTGGCCACGTTGGTGAAAGTGCTGGTTTCGTGAGCTATGGCACCTATAACGACTCTCATTTCACCTCCACAGGAAGCGGAATAATAACTTTGAAAATAATTGGAGGAATCGTGTTCATGATCACGCTATTATACCATGCTGTCTATTAGTATAATAAGGTTTGCTGGTATGATCTCGACGCATATCAAGGATTATAATTATGTTTTTAAAGGATATATAAATATTTTCCCATTTTCTCAGAATATTGGATTGTTCGTTTACACATCCTTGGGAGAAAAATCTAACCTTGACATCCGGATCGATTTATTATACTATTTACCATAAAAGTATAATAACGATCGACTCTATTATCACAGGGTATAATAAAGTGCATCCCTCTGATTTCAAGCAACATAGTTGTGGTGAAATACTTCAAACACTCCAAGGCTACTGGGCTTACTTGCCTGGTCCCCTCGAGCCAACGATCGGTTTGGACCTGAGATTGGTTCAAAATCTATCAGGCGCAGACCGTGCCTTAAGCGAACTTGCAGGTATTGCACGCACCCTCCCCAACCCACACCTGCTGATTGGGCCATTTGTAAGACGGGAGGCCGTTCTCTCAAGCAGGATCGAAGGCACACAGGCCTCTTTTTCAGATCTCCTTTTTTTCGAAGCGGCGAATTTACGCGAGGAGGAAGTCCCGGACGTCCGGGAGGTGTCTAATTATGTCAAGGCATTGGAATACGGCCTGTCACGCATTCAAAGCCTGCCATTATCACTGAGGCTCATAAGGGAAATGCACGAGCGCCTTCTTGGCGGGGTTCGCGGAGGGGACCAGGCGCCTGGAGAATTCCGGCGAAGGCAAAACTGGATCGGTCCTCCCGGATCCAAACTGATGGACGCAACCTACGTCCCACCACCCGTTCAAGAAATGAACCATGCGCTTGACAGCTTTGAGAAATACCTTCATTCGAAATCGAATCTGCCCCCGCTCATTCGACTGGCCGCGATCCACTACCAGTTTGAGGCCATTCATCCGTTCCTCGATGGGAATGGACGCATCGGAAGGCTCCTTATAACCCTCTTGCTCTACACAGATGGGCTCCTGCCTCAACCGCTGCTTTATCTCAGCGCCTTCTTTGAAAGACATCGCGAGGAATATTATCGTCTTCTACTTGAAGTAAGTCAGAAAGGCGACTGGGGAAAGTGGATCAGGTTCTTCCTTCGGGCCGTCGAAACGCAAGCCATGGATGCCATAGAACGATCCGACAAACTGCTTGGACTCTGGCAGAGTTACCGTACCGGAATGCAAGCGGCGCGTGCCTCAGCGCTGCTGCTTCAACTGGTGGACGAACTCTTCAAGGTTCCAGCCCTCACCAATTCCGCAGCTGCAAATCGGCTTGGCGTAACCCCGCGATCCGCGCAGCTCAACATCGATAAATTAATAGCTGCCGGGATACTCAAGGAAGCGACGGGCAAACGCCGGAATCGCGTCTACATTGCACCAGAGATCATCGATATCATCGAGCAACCTGAAGGCTAAAACCCTAAGCCGTCACACGAGGGAACATTATGGTTGACGATTTACTATTCGCGGACCTGTGCAAGCCCGAAGTCTTGAAACTTGGATGGCATCTTGCTCACCTGGACAGCCGTGATGACTTCGTTTCTGATTCCATTGCATATGAAGATTTTGCGTCCCAACTCACAGAAAGGTTAATACACCTCGTTGAGGAAGTACGGAACAGGAGATACCGTCCCCGATATTTACTCGAGGTGGACATTCCAAAGAGTGGTTTGAGTGTTAGGCCTGGTAACGTCCTTCCCATTGAGGAGTCCACGATTCTTCATGCAATAATATACCTTTTGGCTCCAACACTGGATCGAAGATTGTCTGAAAACGTCTTTTCTCACCGTCTTCACCAAAACTGGAAAATCCGGATAAAAAAGGGAAGATATCTTTTCAGAGACGACAGAATAGAGCTCCCATTTCTGAAGGGAAAGACAATACGCGCGTTGAACCCTCTTGAGCCCTGGTACTTGGCGTGGCCAGAATTTGATAATGCTCGAGTCAAAGCCGCCCGGGAAAAAGGATACGTGTGCCTAACACGTACTGACATAGCTGCATATTTCGAGAATATCGACCTAAGTCTTTTAGAAACACAGTTGAGATCTTTAGTGCCTCGCCAAAACCGAATCATGGAGCTTCTGATGCGGATTCTACAATCATGGACTAGAATTACAAGCACAGGAATTTCAGTGGGGCGAGGAATTCCACAAGGCAACGACGTCAGTTCGTTCCTTGGAAACATATACCTTCTACCACTTGACAAGGCGCTGATACCATTCTGTAAAAAACGTGACGCCGTATGGTATCGATATGTCGATGATGTAGAAGTTTATAGTAAAGACTATGCCACGGCAAGAGACGTTGTCTTCGTTATCAATGAAACACTTCGCAGTTTGCACTTGAATTTACAGGGAAGCAAGACAGAAATTCTCACTGGGTCAAAACTTGATGCTATACTTTCTAAATCAGAGTTGGACAAAATAGACGTAGCGATGAATGGATTCCGTGGGATGCATCTAAGAGCTCGAAAGAACCAAGAAATTTGCAACTACAATCTTAAACAACTTGCGTCCTATTGCTACTCGGTTCCGTCGTGGATTGCCAGATTCTATCCGTAATCTCTCAACGTATGATAACCGTGTCCTGAGAAGGTTGATGACTGCATATGGTATGTGTAGCCGGCCTTATTTGAAGGAAATCGCTTTTTCGGTCCTTGTTGAACTTCCCGAGGTTCGTTTGTTACAGAAAGCTCTTAGATATCTAGGGCAACTGCCATATTCATATCATCATGAGATCTGTAGACGTTTGATGTGTTTGCTTCAGAAGGAGCAGTTCGGGTTACCATATCATGCTTCCCTTGTTCTCGATACTTTCAGATGGTTACACCCCCATGATGGAGGATATGGCATCGGTGGAAAAATTTCCAATCTCGTACTCCGAAGGAAGACACCTTGGACTATGCGCCAAAAGGCGTGTGATGCCTTGATGACATTACCTTACCGGGAGGATGACATTATGGCCCATGCTGAGAAAATGTTAAAGGACGATCATCCCTTCGTGCGGCGAGCTGGATGTGTTCTTATGACCCGATGTCCTGTGCAGTGGGTCCGAGAGAAAGTAGGAAGCCTACTTTACCATCCTGATCATTCACTGGGACGTCTAGCTCTTATGTGGAACAGGCATCTAACCGACAGACAAGCGGCTTTGTCTCAATTAGAAATCCTCAAAAAGAGAAAGTTACATGACGACTCGGTTGTCCGGCAGCTGCCGTGGCTATGGATTCTTCGTTGTAGTGCTGAAAAGGAGGTCGTCAGTAGTCTCCGAGATCACTTAAAAAGGTTGAACCAAAGTAAAAGCGGAAAGGTAAAGTGGCATAAAAGTCAACTTCTTATAGCTACAAAGTGGGCCTGCGCGAAAGAAGTATGATCTATCGACTGAATCATCGCCAGCCTTCCATTGTCGCCAGGAGACACCTTCTTCCAAAGTAATTGGCGACCTTAACCAACTCTTTCAATTCTTCACCCCAAATCCTCATCTTCTTCAATCCTCTCCAGCAGATAGAATACTGGCCTGAAGCCATCCGTACAACACGTCACGAACTTTCCCGGTTTCACGCCAATCATGTTTCCGCCCCGCGCCAGCACCACCACATATTTATGGATGTCCGTCCAGGCCCAATCGCTGAACCCCTCCGGCATATGGCCGTCTGAAAAAAACGCCTGCCCCACCTCGAAGTCGTGGCAGCATCCTTTCGGTTGCCAATCGGCATCCTCTGTGGTGTAGGCATCCACGAATTCCTGATTGAAAGTCTTCTTCAACACCGTAATCCGTACGGTTTTTCCCCCGGGCATATCAAACTCCTTTTAAAGCTGGTCTGTGAGGCGACACATCAGTGGACCAACGGCCCGTAATTGCTTTCCCCAGTCCAACGGGCTGGGTTTGAAGAGAATCGCGGCCCTTCAGGCCGCACGACTCTATTGTTTCGCAGGACCCAGGGCGATGCCCTGGGTTGAGGGACGACGCGCCGTTGGCGCTGAAAGCTGGCTCTGACTTTGGTCCCGGCCTCTGGATTAGCTCTTGGTCATTTTACAATTTCCATTTTACATTTTTCACCTTGCATTTACTCCGCGGGAAGCCACCTGACGAAAAACCGTTCCCAGTTGCGGAACATCACATTGGCAACATCATCCTGTTTATAACCGCGCTTTTCAAGAACCCCCCCTATTTTCTGATAATCCACCACGGTATCGATCCCGAACGGCGCACCCTCTTGCCCCCCCTGCCCATCGGTGTCCCCGCCGATGGCCGCGTGTTTTGAATTGCCGGCCAACTGACAAACATGATCGATATGGTCGACGACGGTCTCAACTGTTACGGCCTCTCTCGGGAAACAGCTGCGACGGTCTGGATGACCCCCACCCCAATCCAGGTTCCATTCCGGATACAGCATCCACGTATCCATCGAAGTCCCGATAACCGCCCCACGGTCCAGGATCGCCCTGAGCTGTTCGTCGGAAAACTGTCGCTCGCCCGGAACCAGAGCCCGGCAGTTCTGGTGGCTTGCGATGACCGGCCCGGAGAAGATATCCAGCGCTTGCCAGAAGGCTTTATCGGAAGTGTGGGTCAGGTCGAGGATCATCCCGATCCCATCCATTTCACGAAGGAGAGGATCCGCCTGGGACAGCAGCCCCCCGGGCGTCCCCGTCCCGTGAGCATAGGAGCTGACACCATAGTGGGAAAGGCTGATCACACGTACTCCGCACTCCCACCATTCGTGAACCTGTTCGGGGAATAGAATGGGGTCCGCCCCTTCCATACCAAGGACAAAACCGATCGGCAGAGATTGGGGGTCAGTCGATTTCAACCAGGTCTGTATATGCCCGGTGACATCTTCTCGACCCTTCAGGATGCGCCCCTCGCCTCTCTGCTCCAAAATCCGGTAATAGGCCAATTGGGCATGAGCCGCCGCATATGCGATATCACCACTCCTGTATCCCGGTAGGGGATTTCCCTCCCGTTGAATACGCGCAACGACTTTGACCAGGGCTGCGGCCACCATCCCACGGCGCATCTCCGGAACCGTGGCCATGATCCCCGAACTGGGCCGCCTCTCCGGTTCGGGTGATCCCGCCTGGACTGCTCGGACCTCTGCGATCGTCAGAGTCAAGTCCCGGTTCAGATCCAGGGCGCCATGCGCCATGGGATAATCTCCGTCAAATACCAGCATAGGGTTCCCTCCATAGGATTTTGTCAGTACCCTTGGCCGATCCCGGAAATTTCCATATATTTATCGGGTGCAAAAACGTTATCGGACCCGACGGGATCGAACCTCCAACTTGCCATAGATCGAAAGGAGTCTGCTGATGACCGTTCAACAACTTGTCTCCCGTTTTCCGGAGATCCCTGAGGATCTTCACGGGGAGGCTTTGCTCGCCCAATTCGCGGAAACGCTCGGAGATCTCCTCCAGGTGGCCCAAAACCCCGGTGCCTGTTCGCGCGAGCACGACGCCGGAAATCACTTTTATCTCAAACTGATGCGCCCCATCAATTTTTACCGCTACACCTTTATCACAAAGGAGAAGGCACTGGCGGAGATCAAAGACTTTGTGGACCGCCGGGTTGCGGATCCGGATGATTTTGTGAAGAGCCTCCTCCCGGAGGATCTTGCGGAGCAGGAGGTCAAAGGTCCGGGATGCGAATAACGAAATTTGTCTAAAAGTCCCGGAAAGGTCATTCAAAAAAAGCCTCGCTGTGCGGTCGCAGGTCCAGTTCAAGCGTCCAGGCGCTTTTGTCCTGTTCAACCAGGCCCCAGTAGGATGCTGCCATCGCGTCGGGGTCCAGAAGAGGCTCATCCGGACCCGGTGCATAGGCTTTCCGCACTTCCGGCGTATCGATCACCCCATCAACCACAACGTGGGCGACGTGAATCCCCTTCGGCCAGAATTCACGGGCCATAGACTCTGCCAGACCCCGGAACCCGAATTTGGCGCTGCTGAAGGCCAGGGCTCCTTTCCTTCCACGCACGGATGACGTTGCCCCGGTAAACAGAATGACCCCGCCTCCCGATTTCAGCATATCCGGAACAGCTTCCCTCGAACAGAGGAACCCCCCGTAAACCGTCACCCGCCAGGCCTGTTCGAACTCCTCCAACGTCAGATCCAAAAGCCCCTTCCAGGCGGCCGTGCTCGCGTGGTTGACAAGGATGTCAACAGACCCGAACGCCTCCCGGACCCGATTAAAACCTCGGGACACCTGGCCCGGGTCCGTAATGTCGGTGGGGACGCCCAGCACAGAATATTTTTCTTTCTCCACCTCAGAAGTAAGGTCCTTGAGATAGGCCTCGGAACGTGCGAGCATGCCGACACGACAGCCTTCACTGCAAAACTTTCTAACGAGCGATGCGCCAAGTCCGGGTCCCACACCTGCGATCACGGCGGTTCGGGCCATTTTCAGTCTCCTCTGTGTTTATAGTTCATAAATCTGCGGTAATATACTTTAATATTTCCACAACCTGCTCGGGGGTTTCAGCAACGGCGAGGGCCGCCGCATCCACCTCTTTTAGGGGATGCGTCAAATCCGGTGGGTGAATCGTGATCAGGCGCTTCCCCTTTGCCGCAGCATACCCCGCCTCGAAAGCCGCGTTCCACTGCCGGAATTTATCTCCGAATTTTACCACGACAATATCGGATTTATCGATCAGAGTTCCGGTCCTGATCCGGTTTATCTTCGCAGATTTATGGTCTTTCCAAAACGGGGAATCCTCATCCCCCAGCACTTTCGAACCCACCCCGTCACTTGCACCATGGTCGGTCACAGGACCGAATAGGTCTAAGGGTAGTTCATTATCCCGGGTTTCTTGAACGATCTTCTCTCTCCAGTCGGAGTGAATTTCCCCTGATAGATAGACAGACATCCTCATAAACGCGCCTCCCATACTTTTTGAAATTCCATCCTGAAATACAGGCCTCGAATAATCAAATAACTTAATCCAATTTATGAAAAAAACTGTAAAAACCCTTGACAAATCATTTCCAAATAAATATATTTAACCATATGGTTAAATATAACAATTCCTCTCTCAACGGTGTATTCGGGGCCCTTTCGGGTCCAACCCGACGGCGAATTGTCGAACTGCTGGCACAGGGTCCTGTCAATGTCTCTGAAATCGCTTCCAATTTTCAAATATCCCTCCCCGCTGTCTCCAAACACCTTCGCATCCTCGAACACGCCGGGATCATCACAAGGGAAATCCGGGGAAGGGAACACCGGTTGAGTCTTCACGCAAATCCGATGGAAGATGCCTCCCAATGGCTGGATCAATACCGTAGATTTTGGGAGGACAGCCTCCAATCCCTCTCCGAGTATCTCGGAGAAAACCCAAAACCCAAGGAGGGTTGATTATGGCAACGGCAGCCAGCACCGCAGTGAGCCTCGAATTGACTCGCGTATTCAACGTCCCTCGAGACAGAGTCTACGCGGCCTGGTCGAGCTCGGAAGCCATGAAACAATGGTTTGGCCCCAGTACATGTAATGTGGTCGAAGCCGACTTCGAGCCCAAAGTGGGAGAACAATACCGGGTCAAGGTGAACAGTTCGGAGATGGGGGAGATCGACCTTACGGGGAGTTTTCGAGAGGTATCTCCTCCGGAAAAGCTGGTCTTTACCTGGCAGTGGCTCACAGAGCCTATGAGCCATGAGGGCGAGTCGCTCGTCACGGTGGAGTTCGTCGATCTTGGAACCTCTACCGAAATCCGCCTGACCCACGAAGGATTCCCCTCGGACGAGGCGAAGGACAATCACCAGGAAGGTTGGACCAGTACCCTGGACAGTCTGCAAACTTACCTGTTAAAATAGCGGGATCGAAGATATCGCAGAGGTCTTGCGAAGTCAAAGACAGGCGCACGAGAAATGGCCCCGAGGATTTCCTTCGGGGCCATTTTGTTCTGAGCTTTACGAATCCGGAAATGACCTTTAAGTTGACATTCCTCCGAAATCATTCCATACTTAAAGTTCGTTTTTCAAATCCCTCGACCCTATTCCCAATCGATCAATGGAAGAACTGATCGGACTTCTGGTTCAAGGACTCTCCCTACCCCTGCTCTTCGCGATCATCGCCGTAACGATCTACACCCTCGCGAAGGGAGCAGATATACTCGTCGATCAGGCGGTAATCATCTCCACCCATTGGGGAGTACCCAAAGTTCTGATCGGTGCGACAATCGTCAGCCTGGGAACGACCCTGCCGGAAGCGGCTGTTTCTGTTCTGGCCTCCCTCCAGGGGAAGCCGGGTCTTGCCCTCGGAAATGCAGTGGGATCCATTATTTGCGATACCGGGCTCGTTCTTGGAACAGCGACCCTGATATCTCCCCTCCCGCTGGACAAGGCCATCGTAAATCGCCAGGGGTGGCTCCAGCTGGCTGCCGGATTCCTGCTGGTTGTATCCTGTACTCCCTTCTCATCCCTCGGAAAGGCCTTCACGGAAGGCGGGAATCTGCCTCAAATCGTTGGGTTTGTATTCCTTCTGCTTCTCGTTGTATACATCTGGAAGTCGATCCGCTGGGTCAAAATCCAGGATTCCGAATCCGAACTAGAAACGAAAGAAAATCATCTCGATCCATCGGGGACCTTTCCCACGGCGTTCAAGTTGATCTTCGGGATCGTTCTGGTTGTGGCCTCATCCTGGGTGTTGATTCCGACGGTCCACGAAACTGCTCTACGGTTGAGGATACCCGAAAGCATCATCGCAGCCACCCTTGTGGCTTTTGGAACCTCACTTCCCGAACTGATTACCGCTGTGACCGCCGCGAGGAAAGGGCACGGAGAAATCGCGGTGGGAAATGTGATCGGTGCGGATATCCTGAACGTCCTCTTTGTGGCCGGAACTTCGGCTGCGGTCACGAAAGGCGGTCTGGACGCACCCGTTCAATTCTTTCAGCTCCTCTTCCCCGCAATGTTGTTTATCCTGATCGCCTTCAGGATCGGAATATTCTGTTCAGGCGACCAGCTAAAACGTCCCTTCGGCATCATCCTCCTTGGGATATACCTGTTGGTGACCGTCCTGGGATATACCCGATAAGAAAGCACGCACACACCCTCGAAATTTCCTTATTTCTTTATCTGTCCTCGATCCTTCCTGGATGATCTGGCTTCAATCACGTTAAATATTCCGAAAAAGAGGCGTCGGACCGCGACTGGCCTCAAACCCGCCTGCCGGACCAGATCGAGGGGCTCCCGGTTCCAATGGCATCCCAGAAATTCAGCGTGACCATCCGCTTTCCGATCCTGCCATCGACTCAATCGCTCCCGATCACTTCGCCCGTGTTCCATTAAAAAAATAGTGCCTTCCGACCGGCATACCCGGTCCATCTCGCGGAGGGTTAAACACGGATCTGGAAACGTACACAGGGACAGGCACGAGACGACCGAATCGAAGCTCTGGTCCGGAAACGGGAGGGCCTTCGCGTCTGCAACTCCGAATCCGATCCCAACCCCGTGACGATCTGCCCGCCGACGTGCGATCCGGAGCATGGCCGGACTCAAGTCGACCGCAATTACCCGGCAGCTCTTGGAGTAGGAGGGAAATCCTTTCCCGGTTCCCGCGGCGACCTCCAGGACCCTCCCTGAAGTCCGCCTGAGCAGCCTGTGTCGGAGCCCCCCCACCCCCAGGGACTCTAATGCTCCTTCGAAAAGATCGTATCGATTCGCGAATCCCTCATACTTTTGCTGAATCTCCGCTGTCGAGAATGAAACGGCCACCGTATATACCCCTATCTCGGGCGTATCTTGCGTAAGAAGCCATACTCTAAGGCTCTAATCGTCTTGTTTACCGTGTTTCCAATTTGCAATTTTCGTTTTGGGTTCCTTCTTGACACCCTCCTCCGACCCCTGACCTCCAGCTTCTCCTGCCTTTTCTGCCACTGCTACTGCTACTGTTTTCCCCTGACATCCGGCCCCTCGAACTTCATTGAATATTGAATATCGGAGAATTGAATATTTGAAAACCTAGGATTTGCTTGGCTATATGGCTCTCTTCGATATTCAATCTTCAATTCCCACTGCCCCTGCATTTCTTGCTACTGCCACTGCTACTATTTTTCCCGTTTCACGTCTCACGTTGACGTTTGACCGGCTTTTCTGACCCCTGCATTTTCCATTTTCCATTTCCATTTCCATGACCACTACCAGTTCGTGAAAGAACCATCCTCTCGATGCAATCTGGGTCCGTGGTCCCATTGAAAGGACATACCTTCCGCCGCCTGCTCATCGAACGTCACCCCCAACCCAGGAAGTTCCGGCGCCAGCAGGAAACCCGATTCATAGGGAACCTGCACGGGAAACAGGTCAGTCATCGCCGGTTTACCAACCAGTCCCCCCTCCTGCACCCCAAAATTGTCAGTCGCGATATCCAGATGGAGGCAGGCCGCAGCCGATACGGGTCCAAGGGGATTGTGCGGAACGATCTTGATGTAGTGGGTCTCGCACCAGTTTGCGATCTTCCTCGCCTCGGTCAACCCACCTACGATACAGAGGTCGATTCGGGCGTAATCTGCCAACTCCTCCTCGATCAGTTGACGAAATTCCCATTTCGTCGCATACTGTTCTCCAACGGCCAGGGGGCAGCTGACGTGCTGCCGCACATGCCGGTAGCTCTGGGGATTTTCGCACCTGAGCGGATCTTCGATGAAGAACGGATCATAGGCCTCGAGTTTTCTCCCGAGTCGGATGGTATCGGGTGGGTCAAGCCGGGTATGGACGTCGATACAGAGTTCCACCTCCGGCCCCACGGCCTCCCGGACAGCTGAAAAATGGTCCACCGAATCCCGAACCGCCGTCGAGGGGTCCAGGAGGCCATCCCGGTCCATCACCGACAGTCGAAGATATCTCCATCCCTCCGCCGTGCAGGCCCGAGCCGCCCGCGCGGTATCTTCCGGACGCTTCCCCCCGATGCCTGTGTAACAGACCGCACGGTCCCGCATCTTCCCGCCCAGAAGCATATATACGGGTTGCTCCAAAGCCTTCCCCTTAATGTCCCACAACGCGATGTCGATCGCGCTCTGTGCCGCCATGTTGATCCTTCCGCCGGGGAAGAAATCCCCCCGAAAAAGCGTCTGCCAAATCCTCTCGATATTCAGAGGATCCTGGTCGATCAGGTCAGAAGCCATATGCCGGATCGCTCCCAACCCGGCCTGTTCCCTCCAGGTCAGGCCGAATTCTCCCATCCCATATATTCCCTCATCCGTTTCGATCTTCACGAACATGTAGTTCCTGGTCTCGTAGAAGACGGGGAACGTCTTAACCTCTGTAATCTTCATCTCATCTCCATCGTTTCTCGTTCCACCCGGTCTCTTTCCAAAGCCCTCCGGCCTGGAACCTGAAACCTGGAACCTGGAACTTTGATTGACACCGCCCGATATCCGGCGTATCATGTCCGACGAATTTGCGACCCATGGCCCCCACCATAACAGCCACGAAAGGAGCCTGCCATGGCCGTATTCCTTCATACCCGCGTCCGGGTGGGTGACCTGGACAGGGCGATCACATATTATTGCGATAACTTCGGGTTCGTTCTGAAGCGGCGCAGCGACCGGTCACCCCAGGGAAATCAGATCGCCCATCTGGAGCTTCCGGGAAATGAACACCTTTGGGAGCTCACCTATTCACCCGACTACGAACTCAACGTCCCGGAGGATCTGATGCACATCGCCATCGGAGTTCCGGATCTGATCGCCTTCTGCGATCAACTGGAGAAGAAAGGGATCGAAATATGGCCCGACGGATGGCGTGAAAAGTTCGTCACAGGAAACAAAATGGCCTTTGTGACCGATCCCGACGGATATGAGATCGAGCTCTTAGAACAAGGGTGACGCGACCGGCAACCCTTTTTGAGATCACAGCATGACCTGCCGCGCACTGACCACCCCTTCCAGAGTACGGATCTCGTCCAGCATCTCCGGCGTAACCGGAGAATCCAGGTTGATGGAGGAAAGGGCACGGCCCCCCGGCTCTGTTCGGCCAAGCCTCCACTCCGCGATGTTGATCCCGTTTTCTCCGAGAAAGGTGGCCGTTCGCCCGATGACGCCCGGAAGGTCGTTATTGTTCATAAACAACAGCGTTCCCACAGGTTGTGCATCGATCAGGATTCCGTCAACCATGACGATCCGCGGATCGTCGCGACCGAAAAGCGTGGCCGAGACCACCCGCTCCCCACCCTCCCAGCCGACCCTGCATGAGATGAGATTGGCGTAATTGGGCGCCTTGATGCCCTGGGTCTTACTGACGGCTATCCCTCGCTGATGGGCAAGGTGAGGCGCGTTGATGTAATTTATATTTCCCTCCAGAATGGAAGATAAAAGCCCCTTCAGAAGGGCCACGGTCAGGGCCTGAACGTGGGTCTCGATTTCTTCTCCCTCCAGTTCGACTTCAACCCGCTTGACAGGACCGTCTGCCAGTTGCATTTGAAGGTTCCCCACCCGTTCGGCCAGATCGAGGTAGGGCCTTATGCGTCTGAACTCTTCTGGGTCCATCGGGGGCATATTGACGGCATTCCGAAACTCGACCTCCCGGAGTGCGTCAAGCACCTGATCCACGATCTGCGTCCCCACATCACGCAGAGCCTCGGTCGTGTTTGCGGCCAGATGGGGCGTCGTTAGGACATTAGGGAGCGTACGGAGCGAACTTTCTCTGGGGAGCGGCTCATATTCATAAACGTCCAGGGCGGCCCCACCGATCTGACCCGATCTGATTCCGTCGACCAGGGCGGCCTCATCGATCAGCTTCCCTCGCGCACAATTGATCAACCGTACCCCCTTCTTCATCATTCCGATCTGATCTGCTCCGATCATTCCCGTGGTCTCGGGCGTAAGAGGCACGTGCAGGCTGACGAAGTCGGAGGAACTCAACAGCGTTTCCAGATCCACCAGGTCCACATTCAGTTCACGGGCGACGTCATCACTCAGGTAGGGATCGTAAGTGAGAATATGCATTCCGAAAGCCTGGCATCGCCGAACCACCTGAGCCCCGATTTGGCCCAATCCGATAACGCCGAGGGTCTTTCCGTATAGTTCCACGCCCAAAAAATCTTCCCGCCTCCAATCCCCTTTTTGCATCGAACCGTGTGCCCCGGTAATGTGACGACAGAGTGCAAGGAGCACGGCGATCGTAAATTCCGCAGCCGCCACCGTGTTTGCCCCAGGCGTATTCATAACCATGATCCCGCCAACGCTTGCTGCCTGAATATCGACGTTGTCCAGGCCCACACCTGCCCTTCCAACGACCTTCAACCGATCAGCCTGCTTGATAAGATCGGCGGTGATCTTCGTCCGGCTCCGGATTATCCACGCATCATATTCTTTCACGATTCGGGAAAGTTCCTCCGGGCTCTCGCCCTTCACCACATCGAATTGGACATCCGGATCTGTCCGCAGCTTGTCAAGGGCCTGAGGGGAGAGCTCGTCGGTAATCAGAATCCTGAACATCTTGGTGCCCCCATCGGGTCAACGATCGCGCATTCCATACAGATTACATTTCAATCCGGATTAATTGCAGAATTCAAAAATCATCCACCGAGGGAACATGGGTCAAACCGGGAAGGACTCGGGAGGGCGGTGAATCGACTATAAAGATAGGGGCACGATGGCCGTGCCCCTTTTATCCCTTCGAAACGTCAGGGAGATCCAAAACCTCTTCAACTCAAACATGGCAACCGGAAAGTCACTTGAACCGCGGATCCCTCACGATCATTTGGTTGAGATATAGCCACCCGCCGGACTCGAACCGGCGACCTGCTGATTACGAATCAGCTGCTCTACCAACTGAGCTAGGGTGGCCAAAACGCCTAAAGGTTAACGATTGGGTTCGGGGTTGTCAAGCCCATATTCATCCTCCCTACCTGCCGCGATCCCGATGGATCATCCCTTTGATCGTCATAGCCAGGGCCTTCGTCGCCCGGTGGCTCAACTTGACATTTCCCTTTCGCACGCGCAGGAGGCCTGGCTTTGTTTCGGCTTTGACCTGCTCCATCAGGGCCTTCGCCTCCTCAACCTGACGGGCGGTCTCCTCCACCTTCTTCGACTGCGGCCACAGGCGAACGAAGACGTAAAGGGTAAGTGTAACCGCGAGGATACCCGAGCATAGCGTGGCGACCATATTCAGCTGAAACCTGAGGCCAAAGGCAAGCCCGAGGATTAAGATGCCCCCTGTAATCAGGAGGATTTTTGGCAACTGAGACCCAACCCAGGCCACCGTCTCCATAAATGATCGTCGTTCTTCTTTCGTTTGTGATTCGTTCATGGGCGTGATTCGTTAAGAATCGATGTGAATAATTTTTTGAACGGTCACGGATTTTAATCGATAGGATTCGGGATTTTCCGAGTCACGATCCACGGACCCCGGCTTTTCCGATCCCCGAATCACGATCCACGGGTTTTCCGATCCCCGAATCACGATCCACGATCCACGGGTTTTCCGATCCCCGAGCCACGGACCACGATCCACGGTCTTTTCGATCCACGGTACGCTTCGCGCTTCATTCGGAGCCAGGAGGCGGCTCCTGTAAATCAAAAGAGATTGTCAGAATTATTAACCCTGGCCTTATTTGGCCAAAAGTTGTGGGACCGGTCTCCAGACCGGGAACTAGCTCTGAAGGGCCATGATCACTCATAAAAGAACATTTTCTTTTCGATGACGACCTTGTTCCCCGACTGGAGTCGGGTCCCACAGAATCTAAGGGATTGTCCCGTCACCTATGACCCGCCTTTTGCATTTTCCATTTTACATCTTCCCGCTGCCACCTGCCACTGCTACTGCCGTTCCATGACCTCTGACATCCGATCCCCGCCTTATCGATTCCCGAGTCACGATCCACGGACCCCGGCTTTTCCGATCCACGATCCCCGGCCTTTCCCTTGAGCAGATTATTCAGGTACTTCAGACTGTGCCTTGCCGCACCATCCGGATCGTCTGTCGGCTCAGTCTCCAGAATGAAATATCCCCTGTATCCGACCTCCTTCAACGATTCCACACAACCCTTCAGATCGACATCCCCTGTTCCAAGCAATTTATCGCCGGTGTCCTTGAGGTGAACCTGGGCAATCCGACCTTTGAGCAGGCGAATGTCCTGAATCGGATCTCCCCCAAGGGACTTGCTGTTGGTGGGGTCGAAGTAAGACCAAAGACTGGACGATCCGACCGTCTCGATCAGATTGAGGATCTCCTTGTAGCTCGTCACGTGACTGTTTCCGACAAGCTCCAGGGCGAGTATGGATTCATATTTTTGTGCGTGGTACGCCACGGCTTTCAGCTCTTCGACCCAAAAGGAATCGGCCTCTTTCTTATCCAATCCGTTGGGATTCGTTACCGGGATCAAAATCGTTCTCGACCCCAGCTCCGAGGCGGCCTTCAAGGAATTCAGGACGATGTCTTTAGCGGTTGTCCGATGGGCAACGTCCCTGTCCGCGAAACTGAATCTCCAGAACGAATGAAGACAGATCGAAGGCACTTCGACTTCGGTCCGCTGAGACCTCTCCCTGAGGGCCTCGAGCCCGCCTGATTTCCAAAGCTCCGTGTTTAGATAATCATCCCCATGCAACCCCAGTTCCACCCCGTCAAACCCGAGTGTCTTCGCCGCGTCGAAAACCTCCGTCCAATCCCGCTTGATCACCGCTTCCGTAGTTCCGATCTTGTAATTCAGATCTCCAATGGGATCCTCCCATACGCCTCTCCCGAAAAAATGATTTAACCAATCTCTACTAGATCGATTCTAATTCAAACTGTATTCTCAGATCTTGAATTAATGCTTTCGGACGCGACCTTTATGATTCCTCTAACAATCTCTGGCTTCGCTACCGCCACACCGCTACTGCTTTTCCCTGACCTCTAACCACCGACTTCCGATCCACGAGTCACGAACCACGATCCCCGGCCTTTTAAACAATAGAGGCCGGAGGACATTCGCCCCACGGCCTCTTGCCGATCCTTCTTCCCGAAACGTCTATACCTCCATGATCTCGGCCTCTTTTTTCTTCAGGATTTCTTCCACCTTTTTGACGTGTTCATCGGTTAGATCCTGCACTTGCTTAAGGGCCCTTTTGCTGTCGTCTTCGGGAATCTCACCCGACTTCTCGCCATCTTTGAGCATCTCATTGGCTGCTCGCCTGGCGTTCCGAATCGAGATGCGGCCCTCTTCGGTCAGCTTTTGTACGACCCGGACAAGATCCTTACGCCGTTCCTCCGTAAGCGATGGAATCGGAAGACGGATAATTGTCCCGTCATTCGAGGGGGTAAGCCCCAGGCCGGAGGCCAGAATGGCCTTTTCCACGACCGATATGACGCTTTTATCCCAGGGCTCGATCGTCAGCATACGGGGTTCCGGAATGCTGATCGTGGCAACTTGGTTGACAGGCACCTGCGAACCGTAATATTCCACCCGCACGACATCCAGAAGGTTTGTCGTCGCGCGTCCCGTTCGGATCAGTGCCATCTCGTGACGGACCGACTCGATGGCCTTTTCCATATCCGATCGGGTTGCTGATAGGATATCCTTGATCATGGCGGACTCTCCCCGACGAATGTACCGATCGATTCCCCAAGCGCGGCTTTGACGAGATTCCCCTTATTCAGTACGTTGAAGACCATGATCGGCATCTGGTTATCCATACAGAGCGAAATCGCCGTCGCGTCCATCACCTGTAGCCTTTTTTCCAGGACGTCGATATAGGTCAGGGTATCGAAGCGGACAGCTGAAGAATTCTTTCTGGGGTCCGAATCATAGACCCCGTCGACGTTTGTTCCTTTTAGAATGACTTCCGCCTCGATCTCCATAGCCCGGAGCGCAGCGGCGGTATCGGTCGTGAAGTAGGGATTA
Source organism: Candidatus Latescibacterota bacterium (assembly GCA_965217865.1). GTDB lineage: Bacteria > Latescibacterota > UBA2968 > SICM01 > SICM01 > CBDCJO01. Next base: position 502,507 of record CBDCJO010000002.1, read on the forward strand.
CCCGTTCCAGCCCCAAAAATGACGACCCGTCCCTTTTCAAGGTGCCTCGTCGCCTTGCGTCGGATAAAAGGCTCCGCAACCGCTTCCATTCGAATAGCGGTCTGAACCCGGGTGAATACACCCATCTTTTCTAGCGCGTCTTGGAGTGCAAGGGCATTGATGACCGTGCCAAGCATCCCCATATAGTCCGCCGAGACCTTTTCCATACCCTGTTCGGCTGCCTCGTCGCCACGGCAGATATTCCCGGCACCAATAACGATCCCAACATCAACCCCGGCCTCCCGGATCTCCTTGATCTCGGTGGCGATTTCCTGCACAACCCTTGAGTCGATGATCCTGCCATCGGACCCTCCGAGGATCTCGCCGCTCATCTTGAGGAGAACCCGTCGGTATTTGGGCTTCACGAAGACTCCAGGAAACCTTGTGGACGATTAAAAGGGATTGGGAATTCGACAGGGAATCAAAAAAGAAAACGGAAGGGACGTCCTCCTTTGGGAGGCCTTAAACGAGGGTTACTCTTCTCCAAGCATAAACCGCGCAAACCGACCCACTGAGATACCCTCGCCCAATTTTTCCCCTTTCACAGAGAGAAGGTCTCCAACCGTTTGATCAGGATCTTTGATGAAGGACTGCTCAACGAGGCAGGCCTCCTGATAGTATTTTTCCAGGCGGCCCGCTACGATCCGGTCCAGAACCTTTTCCGGTTTGCCTTCCGTCGCAGCCTGCTCCCTGTATATCGATTTCTCCCGCTCGATGCGATCGGTCGGGATATCCTCTCGAGATACCGCAATTGGGCTGGACGCAGCGACCTGCATGGCCAAATCCCTCGCCAGGGTTTGTAATTCCGGTCCGTCGGCAACCCCCTCAGTCTCGCATCGCACTTCAACAAGGGATCCGAGTTTGCTCCCCGCGTGGATATACGAAGTTAATACCCCCTCGCTATTCAAAGACACGCGAGTGAAACGTCTTATGGAAATATTCTCTCCGGTTTTGGAAATCAACTCCAGGAGCTTATCTTTGATCGGTTTATCCGGCTCTTTAACAAAGGATTCTTCTGAAGACTCCGACTCCCCAAGATATTCGGCAACCTGTTCGGAAAACGTCCGAAACTCCTCGGTGCGGGCAACAAAGTCCGTCTCACTGTTGATCTCGACAAGAACCCCGAGGTGTCGGTCAGGCTTGATGTACGATGCAACCAGCCCTTCGTTGGCGGAGCGTCCTGCACGACTCTCTGCCTTGGCGATGCCACGCTTCCGCAGGATATCCACCGCCCTCTCCATATCCCCTTCGGCCTCTTCTAAGGCCCTTTTACAGTCCATCATCCCCGCGTTGGTCTTCATGCGAAGGGTCTTGACCATTTCAGATGTGATCGTCATCGATGAAACACTCCCTGAACCGATATAAGTCCAACCACGCCTGGAATTGATACTTGGTTCAATTATTCTCCCACGCTGAAATACCCAGCCTACCCCCTTCTACCTCCCCTGGGTCCACCGCCCCTTCCTCCACCACCTCTTCCTCCACCGCCTCTTCCGCCTCCTCCTCTTCCGCCTCCTCCTCTTCCGCCTCCTCCTCTTCCCCCACCACCCCGTCCGCCGCCCCCAAATCCAGGCCGGCTTCCTTTATCATCCCGACGGCCTTCCACCTTGTGGTCACTTGCTGAGAGTTCATCCTGGATAATCCGAATGTCCTCGGCCTCCTCGGACATAACCTTCTCATCCTCCCCTTCCTTTAAGACCTCCTCCGATTGAACCTTCGCCTGAGCCTCCATCACGGCATCAGCGATCTCTTTGGTGATCAGGCCGATCGAGCGAATTGCATCGTCGTTTCCCGGGATCGGATAATCGATCACGTCGGGATTGCAGTTCGTATCGACGATCGCTACGACCGGAATATCCAGTTTATTCGCCTCTGCGACAGAAATATTCTCCTTCTTCGTGTCCACGACGAATATCAGGCCCGGAAGCCCTTTCATGTTTCGAATCCCCCCCAGGGCCTTGTCAAGCCTTGCCCGCTCTTTCTGAAGCTGGATGATCTCCTTCTTCTTCAATTTCATCTTTTCGAACGAGCCTTCGGCTCTCATCTTGTCCAGTGCGTCCAAACGCCGAATGCTCTGCCGGACCGTTTGATAATTTGTCAGCATGCCCCCAAGCCACCTCTCGGTAACGTGGTACATGCCGCATCGTTCCGCTTCCCGCTCGATCACATCTTTGGACTGCTTCTTTGTGCCCACGAAAAGGACCGATTCTCCGTTCTCGACGGCTTCCCTTACGATGTTTGTCGCTTCCTCGATGCTCCGCAGCGTCTTCTGCAGGTCGATGATATAGATCCCGTGTCGTTCCGTAAAGATGAATTTTTTCATCTTCGGATTCCAACGGCGGGTCTGATGCCCGAAGTGAACACCAGCTTCCAGAAGGTCCTTCATGGGAACTACGCTCATTAAAATCCTCCTGACGGGTTTATCCTATGCACCCCTCGCTTCGCCCCTTAGTCCGTTCGGACACCCGCGGTGGCGATCAGGATGCAAGTGAAATGGGGGGAGAGAACTCCCCGCAATCGATCATCTCTTTGAAAACTGAAATCGTTTCCGCGCGCCTGGCTGACCTGGCTTTTTTCTTTCGACCATCCGGGAATCTCGAGTTAGCAGCCCGGCCACACGGAGTTGCTTCCGGAGCGACTCATCGTTCTTCAAGAGTGCCCTGGCGATGCCAAGGCGCACTGCCCCCGCCTGACCGGCCAATCCCCCTCCGTTGGACTTGATCTTGAGGTCGAACTGGTCAGTCCCCTCAATCAGCACCAATGGTTGCTCCATCAGCATGACAAGCGTCTCTCGGGCGAAGTATTCGGCCGGGGTGCGACCATTGATCGTAATTTTTCCCGATCCGGGTGTAAGCCGGACGGTGGCGGCCGCCTCTTTCCGACGCCCCGTAGCGATCACGACATCACTCAAACCTCTTCCTCCTTAAAGTTTTTTTCGGTTTGTGGATTGTTTCAAAAGCCAAACTGTATTCTCAGATCTTGAATTATTGTTTCTTGGGCGCAACTTTGCACCTTGCATTTTCCCACTGACCCCCGTCCTTCGACTGCGTTCCGCAAAAAACGCGGAACTCCGCTCAGGATGTGTTCAATAAGACTTTATGATTGTTAGCCTATCGCGGCCATTGCTTCGCTCAGGTCCTTAAATTTCCATTTTACACCCTGCAATTTCCTCCCCTTATCTCGACCCCAGCTTTGCCTCTTCCTGCCACTGCCTTTCCCGTCTCACGTCTCATTTGACGTTTTGACGGCTTTCAATCTTCATTCTTCAATCGTCAATTTTCAGGGTTTCCGGTTTCTGCGCTTGTTGCTTATGATCGGGTCCTTTATATACCTTGAGCTTCTTACCCATCTTGCGCCCCAGCCGATTATGGGGAAGCATTCCGCGAATCGCAAATTCGAGAATCCTTGCGGGTTTCTCGCTCAAAAGCCTTTTATAGCTTGTCCTCTTCAACCCCCCTGGATAACCGGAATGCCGAAAGTACTCTTTTTGATCCGCCTTTCGGCCGGTGACAACGACCTTTTCCGCGTTCACCACGACAACATAATCCCCTGTGTCTACGTGGGGTGTATATATCACCTTGTGCTTCCCCCGCAGGATCTTCGCGATCTCGGATGCAAAGCGTCCGAGAACCATTCCATCCGCATCTACGACATACCACTTTGGGGTAAAGGCACCTCGTTTGGCGTTGTAAGTCCTCATAAATGACCCTTCATACAATCAAGAACGAAAGTTGTGGACCTATTTTCAGGATTAGCAAAGCTTTATATACTAATCTCAAATGGTATTTTTGTCAAGGACAAATTCGAATTTCGTGATGAGTGTAACCGGCCCGGTCCCGGCCTTCGGAGGAAACCCATTCTCAGTCAATCTTCCTTCCCCACCCTCTCCTTCAGCATCAACAGAGCGATAATCGTCTTCCCGTCAACGATCCCCCCCTCATCGATCATCTTCAGCGCTTTCTCGAACGGGACAACGTGTGTGCGAATGTTCTCCGCCTCGGACGAAATTCCCGCCTCCTTGAGAATCCCTTCAGCCTTTTTTACCCTGGCCAGATACAGCTCGATCCGTTCGGATGTCCCTCCGGGACTGACATAGAATGTGGAAAGATGATCCAGGGGACCCTTCAGAGAGTATCCCGTCTCTTCGAAAAGCTCCCGCCTTGCGACCGCCTGGCCGTCCGCATCTTTTATGCCCGAGACGATCTCCAGGATCCAGCCCTTCCCGTCCCGCTTATTTTCGGGAAAACCGGCGTGCACGGGGTAACGGAACTGCTCCACGAGAACGACCTCCTCGTCCTCTTCCGAATAGAGAATCACCCCGACACCATCTCCACGGTTAAAATTGGTCCGCGAAATGTCAGGGCTCATGCTCCCGTCGAACCTTTCGTGCGAGAGCGTTGCTTTCTCGACTCGAAAGAAGACCCGGCCATCCGGAAACCTGTACTCATACGGAACTTCCGTCTTCTTGATCTCGACTTTCATCGGCTTTTCCTGGTAAGGGTTTGATAAGTGCATATGCTTAGTGGATTGTTACGGAATTAGCCTTTCATTTACACCGCTAGCCTGCGAAGGATGTCCGTTGAATTGGTGATATGTAAAGTTACGGTTGGTTTAACGCCCTCATCCCCTGTATCCCCTTCTCCCGCTTAGCAGGAGAAGGGGACGATGACATTCATTTTCTATATATTAAGGATCTTGCCATTCCCTCTTTAAACGGTTCCGAGAGGGATCGTGGCTTAACCGGGCCCTGGTGGAACGTTAATAAGGAGGGACAGAGTCGCGCCCAAAAACCGATATTATGATTCAGGTACTGAGAGTGCAGGTAGACTTCCGTAATTGGAGAGTCTTTTTGTTTGCTTTCACCCCCTCCCCAAGGTCGCCCTTTTTCTTACTACCACCCACCGGTTGCTCTCTTGCTCGCTACCCCCAGCCCTTAAGAAAAAGGGCGGAAAAAGAAGGATCCTTCGACTCCGCGGCAAAACCGCCGCTCCGCTCAGGACATGCTCTGCTCAAACGCCGCGGAGGCTGGGCGCAGCCGAAGCCGGGCGCTAGATGACAAACAAAATTTAGTGCCCCTTCGAGAGGTCTCGTGGCTTCAACGGGCTTGGGTGGAACGATCAAAAGAAGAGGCCGCGTTGCGCCCAAAAGCAAAAATATGATTCAGATGCCAATAATACAGTATGAATTTCAAAACAATCTACTAGTCCCTATACAAGCGTGAATTTTTCTTGGTTTTAGTAGAAAAAAGTTGAAAATGCCCCAGTTTTCAGGCCTATAGTTGTAGTGTGAAAGACAAAAAGAGGCCATCAAAAGGGGCATTTCAGATGAGAGAATATAGGAAGATTCTTCGGAACAGGGAAGCACGAATTGTCCGTCGTTTGCGTCGGAAGCAGTGGTGCAGTCAGGTCAAGCCTATGATGTCTGGGGGAAACATCCACTACGAGATAAGTGGGAAGGCCGAGGCGATCACGTGTGGGGGGATCGGCGCGTTTCACCACATGGTCCGCAGGGTTGGGCTGGTGAAAGAGATTGACCGTCATCTTCATCTTTTGAAAGTGCATTTGCCCTGTCACGAATCAGACCACGTTCTGAACATCGCCTACAATGCGCTGGTTGGTGGTCAACGCCTTGAAGACATTGAGCTGCGCCGGCAGGATGCCACGTTCCTGAACGCTTTGGGCGCTCAGCGTCTCCCGGATCCGGCCACAGCAGGCGACTTTACACGTCGTTTCCGGCCATCGGATATCGAGACGTTGATGGATTGCATCAACCGGGTGCGCACCCGGATCTGGAAAAAGCGCGCCAGGGGCGAACTCAAAGAAGCCCTCATCGACATCGACGGCACCCTGGCCACCACCCTCGGAGAACGCAAGCAGGGCATGGCCCTGTCATACAACGGTATCTGGGGATACCATCCTCTCGTGGTCTCTCTGGCGAACACCAGGGAGGTGTTGTTTCTTGTGAATCGACCCGGCAATGTGCCCAGCCACGACGGTGCCGTAAAGTGGATCGATCGCGCCATCGCGCTGGTCGCCCCTTTCGCCAAACGCATCTGCCTGCGCGGAGACACCGGCTTCTCACTCACCCGGCACTTCGATCGTTGGTCGGAAAAGGTCGACTTCGTCTTCGGCATGGATGCTTACCGGGGATTGGTCAAGATCGCCAAATCCCTGTCACAGAGCGATTGGGAGCCCTTTGAACGACAACCCAAATACCAGGTCAAAACCTCCCAGAGACAGAAACGCGAGAACGTGAAAGCCCGGATCATCCGGGAGCGCGGCTTCAAAAACATCCGACTTGCCAGTGAACGTGTTGCCGGGGTTTCGTATCGTCCTGCTCGATGCAGGAAGACCTGTCGACTCGTGATCCTCGAAAAGAACCTGAGCGTCGAACGCGGCGAAAACGCCCTGTTCGATGACAAGCGCTGTTTCTTCTACATTACCACCCGAAAAGATCTTACGGCCGCGGAAATCGTGAGGCTGGCCAATCGACGGTGCGATCAGGAAAACGTGATTGAACAACTCAAGAACGGGGTCAACGCCATGCGGATGCCCGTCGACAACCTGATGAGCAACTGGGCTTACATGGTCATGACCGCCCTGGCGTGGAACCTCAAAGCCTGGTTCGCGTTGATGATCCGAAAGCGTGAGCGTCGCGATCAACTTCTGAGAATGGAGTTTCGCGCCTTCCTCCAGAATCTGATCTGGATCCCTTGCCAGATCGTGACCCGGGGAAGACAGATCATCTATCGTGTCTTGGGCTACAACCGGTGGATGACTGACTTCTTCCCGGCCTGGAACAGAATCAGATGGCTCAAACCGGCCTGACTGCCATGTCAGCACCTGTCGTCGTAACATCACAGGGACAAGTCCGTCCACCCCGGCTAAAACACGTCCGCAAACTCAGTTAATTAGACAATCGCATGCCGAAACAATCACAAAAACAGCCCAGACATCATCTCCACCAAGTCACAAGTCTGAAATGCTCCGAAATCTTGTATAACACACCGCTCAACAAGCCTATTCGCTTATTTTAGGGCTGGTACCGTAGCCTTGCACTGCAGCCTCCTTCTTGCCTGCCGGATTCCAACCGAATTCCACAGGCTGGTACTGACGAACCGGACTTCCTCTACGAGCGACCGCAGATAGATGGAAACGATAGGAACTGCTGCAGAGTGCACGAATCAGAAGGTCGAGCCGCGCTTCCTGTGCCACCGAATACGTCTCACGCTGCCACTGGTACCAGCGGGAGACCACGGCTCGCACCAGACGCCATGGACTCGGCGGCCACTCTCCAAGCGCGTCTGCAAACGGGTTCGCGCGCCATGGCGTGGCATGGAATCGACCAAGCGGGAATAACTGGCAAAGCACGATGCTCATTATTCACTCGTCTGCAGCTCGATCGTCCTCGTCGGCCCCCTCCGCGTCGTCGCCGGGACCGTTGGTCACCGGCTCGGCATCACTCGCCTCGCGGTACAGATCTTCGCTGGACCAATAGATGTCGGTGACAGGCTTATCGGCGAAGCCGGCGCCTCCGATGGCTTCCGGAATGTTGGCCTCGATTTCCACATCCTCTTCGCCGTTCCTAAGGCTATCGAGCTGAAGATGGCAACCAGACCGAAAGCGAAACGGCACGCTCAACAGTCGTTCAATCTTCCACAGCGCCATAGCGACCAGACACTCCTTCTGTTTCTCACTCAGGCCGAGCTGCTTCTTCCCATCCATGCGGCCAAATGAGCGAATGAGCGCAACATCGAGGATGAACGTCGCGCGAATCTCCCTGGCGGTCGCATCATCAACCGCAAAGATGGGCTGGCCCGAGGTCGTCTTACCAAGCCGATCGAACTTGACCCCCGATCGATCGACGCGACCCGCCCCAAGAGCTTCCATGTGGGCAGCTCTCGAAATCTTGACCTGCCACTTCGGAAACATCACGCCATGGACCAGTGCATTCGGGTCGTACTTGAAGATGGTCTTGAAGACGTCCCACCACTTGGCGAATGGCGGATGCGCCTTCTTACTATCTGCGAGCACAAGGCCGAACTCTTTGGCGAGCGTGCTCTGAAAGGTTGCTTCTGCCTCGGTCTTCTTTGCCTTCGCCGCCTTGGCCTTAGCTTGCTTTTCTAGTTCCTTCTTTTTGCCCTCGTCGGCTTCCCCTTTTGCGTCGTCCTTGAGCCTTCTCTCCTCCTGCTTGAGGCGGTCCACTTGTAGCTTCCTGAGGCCGTCACCTTTCATGTGCTCGCCATCAAGGAAGTACGACGAAGCAATGCGATGACCCTCAGTCAGGCTCGTCACGACGACTTGGCGCTCAGACAACCTTCCATCGGCTACTGGACCTGTAACGCACCGCAGGAATGGCATCCCCGATAGATCGTCGACGAGATCGGGGTCGTGGGGGCCGCGCATGCACACCGACTCGAGATGGTTTGCCATACTTGCTGCGCTGTCGACGATGCACACGTGCTCCGTTGTTCCGTCCGCGCACGGCGCTTTGTAGATCACGTGCCCGACCTCGGGAAAGCCAGCGGGTTGAAATCGGTCAAGACCTGCAACGGGTAAAAGGATTGCGGTAAACACGAGGGGAGATTCTCCCGACAGCACGGCGGCCGGGGTAAGTTTCTTCTTGGGTTTGGCTTCAGACATGGGAGTGGCCTCCTTGGCGTTGAGGGCGGAGCCAATGCCCCACCAGTGTTGTGCGCTCTGCGGGTCGCACTGAGAACAGAAGCGATGCGAGCAATCTCTCAGGGTCGGAGGTGGCCCAAGGCACGCTGGTCTCGATCAAGGGCAACCGGGCCATGGCATACCGGCTCTTCGCGAGTCGGATAGCACCCTCGACCTGCCCCGTGCGCAGGAGTGCGGCGAGTGCTCGCGCCACTGCGGGTGTGCGTGCACCACTCTCCGCAGAAAGGAGATCCTCGGAAGAGGTCGTACGCTGCGACGGTATGATCCGCTCGCCGAAGAACGGCTGCAAGATCCCATACAGGCACAACGCGCCGCTTGGGCTCAGAGGGGCAACTCCGCCTTTGGCGAAGGTCTTCACGGCGGGCGTGACGAAGCTCCAGTCGAAGAGTGCAAGTCTGGAAACCCAGTTCGCAAGCAACGCGTCATCGATTCGCGAGGACAGCCACATCTCAATCTGATGATGCGTGGCGGGGAGCAGGAACGTCGTTCGCCGGTCCACGGTATCCGTCTCCCGGTCGAGCGTGGCTCGGCACAACACGTCGCACAGCAGGCTCGGTAACGGCCCCGCCCGCCAGCCCCAGCGGGCAGGTACTCGGTCGGGGTGCACGAAACGCCCGTCCCGTTCCTTGGTGACGCCGAAACGATAGAGCGCAAATGGTCGATCGCTGCTGAATCCAGAGACTAGCGAAAGAGCGAGGCGCGCCTCGCCGGACGGTAAAATGTCTCCGAAGAGATTCGGAAGCCATGCATTTGGCAGCGGCCGCCAAGTGATCTTTCGCTCTCGAAAGGAACGGTTTCGGTCCAAGCGATCGATGGCTGCGACCGCTGCATCCAGCACCGCGCATGCCCTCTCCGCATCGTTTGGCGCCGAAGCGGCAGCCAGCATCGCAGCTTCGAGTGGCCCGACATACAGCGGCAACCAGGATGCCGGCGCGTTGCGCGATCTGGATACCCGCTGAAGTTGGTCCACAAGTGACAGCAGTTGCCGAAACGCGGCCGCCCTCGCACGCGTTCGATCTGCTGGCACCGACTTCGCGATGCCAAACGTGCCCTCGAAGCGCGGCTCGAATGTGTTGGCGCTCGTTGTTCGTCCGAGGACGAAGCGACGAAACTCGCTGATTCCCGCGTCAACGCCGCGGTCAACGATCGCGACCGCGAACCCACTCGGTGTGAGCACTCCGCACCCTTGGATCTCGGCACGCCCGCGTGCAAAGAGCGCACGGACCTCGGGCGCTGTCATCGGACGAGTCCACAGAGGGGCCCAAACTTCAGCCGAGTCCCGCCCTGCTTCGTCGCTCTTCTCGGGAGCTGCTTCACGCGTGACGAACGGAAATGCGCCTCTGGATCGCGCACGAGCCCCGAGTCGTCGGGAAGCGCCGCCCGCGAAGAAGACGAGTCCCTCGCACGTGTATCTATTCTGAGATAACAAGAGAAAAGCAGATAAAGGTCCAAGCAAGATTCAGGCAGCCTTGTGGATGGTCTGGGATGTTCTTTGCCGATTGATTTCTATGCGGCGCTGCCGAGCCTCCTCCTTTCGACCTTGTCGGTGGTGAAGAATCTTTTGATGCTGGCCTTTATGCCTCTGAAGAGGCGTGACATACTGTATTGCCCCGTGATAGCGTTCGGCGTTGTAGCTGTGAATGAAGGAATCAATCAGGCCTTCCAGTTGATGGAATGTGAAGATGTCCTGGAAGCGCAGCCAGTCGTATTTGAATGTCCGGAAAAAGGCTTCGATCCAGGCGTTGTCCGTGGGTGTTTGATATCGGGCAAACAGCTGCGAGATGCCCAGGTCCTTGAAGAATTGGGCCATCGATTTGGCCTTCATCTGAGATCCGTGATCTGAGAGGGCTGTCAAGCTTATGGGCCCAGTGTCCAGCAGTCCTTCGTTGGCAAGGGCTTGATCCCAGGCCTGTTTGACCTGCTCCACGGTCGCGTTGAAGGAGAGCTTCCATCCTACGATCTTCCTGGAATACACGTCGAGAATGGCGGTAAAATACAGGAACAAACCGAAAAATGGGATGTAGGTCAGGTCCCAGCTCCAGACCTGATTAGGACCTTCAGGTTTGACCTGGGGCTTGCTCTGCTTGACCGGCGTCCTCACCTGTTTCCTGCGTGCCAGACGTTCTTTCCTGGCCTGTCGGTAGAAGCTGGAGGCCGAGGCCTGCACTACCCCCTTCTCTGAGGCTACCACCGCCAGCTGATGGGGAGGCAGATCGGCATAGGTCTCATCCCTTAAGAGGGCCGGGATTTGCTCTTTCTCCTCCCTCAGCAATCCGTGTGGGGCCTCATCAGGGGCGGGCCCGGGCTTCCCATCCAAAAGCGGGTCCGACACCCCATCCAGCTTCTCTTCTCGATCTCGCCGGCTCCAGGCACAATACCGCTGGAGGGGAAGCTGTAGGATCTCGCAAGAACGGGTGAGTTTCACCCCTTTCTCCTTGGCCCGATGGACCATTAAGAGGATCTCGCGTTTGACCTCAGCTTGCACCCGGTGGCCCTTGATCGGGCCTGTCAGATCCCATTCACACTTTTTTTTAGCAGGGAAAGTTCCACAGATTGCTCAATGATCGTTTGCTCCAGGCGTGCCCGCTCTTTGCGCAGCTGCTCCACCTCCTCAGCCGATACCATCGGCTTGCGGCTCCGGCGACCCTTGAACTCCTTGAGGGCCCCGGACTTGACCGACTCACGAATACGCTTTAGATCCGAGGAATGAATGCCCCATTTCCGCAGCACCTGTGCAATGGGAACATCTCCCCGGCTGGCTTCAAGGAAAATCTCATACTTCTGTTCCGGGGACAAGCTCCTGCGCTTCTTGACCGGGTCACTGTTTGAGGACAGTTGCTCCATCTTTACTCCTCCTGTGAGGTCAGGGATATCCCAAAATATGTATCCCTTCTCAACCCTACAGGCAACCAGGATCTTGCTTCGACCTTGCCCCCGTTTTTTCGGGCGATCTCAGACAAAAGATAGAACCCCTTCCACCGGTAGCCCTTTCCCCTTGCCGGTCCATCCCTTAAAGTCTCCGTTTGGATCCCGTATTTCTTCAAGAGCTTTCCCCGAGCCTGTTTCGCTTCTTCATTGAAGGGGCCGCCTGACGCGCCCGCCAGCTCCAGTCGCCGCCCACCTGGTCTGCCACCTTCACCAGCTCGCGCCCAGTTGTCTTCCTCCTGGTCGTTGAGGAAGCGTAATTCTTCCGGATTGGCTTGCCGAAGCCGGGACAGATTCTCCCGGGCGAATCGTTCGGCTCGCTCCTTCCAGTCCTCCCCAACCGGATCGTTGGATGCCCGCCATCGTTCGGCCTTGACCGTCCTGGGTACGCTGCCCCCCCCGTTTGGTTTTCATAATTCTTTTATAAATAAAATGTTATATTAAATAAATTCATCCCCCCCATTTTTACCTCCGCTTTTGCGTGGGTGGAGGCCTCATGGGTGATCAAGGTGGTACAGTTTTGTGCGAAATTTGCGACCGCCTCCGACCTTTCAGCGTCTTCTCCGGGAAACAGATCGCCGGATTTTGAGGGCGGAAGGTGCATAATGCCTTTTGGAGGCCGGACCTCACTCGTGATCGTGGTCGAGCATCTCGCGAGCCCGAGCTTCGGCTTCCTCGCGAGTCATTCCACCCTCATGCTCCAGGATCCCCGCGCGTTCATCGAACGCCTCGCACGCCTCGATGTCATCCTCCAACACTTTACCCTTTTCCTTAAGGGGGGGTATCGTATCCGCCACAACGCAATCCTCTGTGGCGGATTGAAAAGCCTCCAAATTACTGTTTTTGTTGATTTGTGACGTTGTGACGGATACGATACCCCCCCAGGAAGAATAGGACTTCCAAACCCGTTCCAGGTCCTTTCGCTTGTATCCCTTCCGAAGTCCCTTCGTCGGTGCGGATCGTGCCCGGGCCGCATCTTGAACGGATTGAGCAAACCGGCCAGGCCGCGCGGCGCGTCGGTGCGTTCCGCCGCCCAGTCGCGGAAGCTCGACCGGAACCCGCCGGAATGCCGAGTTCCCGCAGCAGCTTGGAAAGTGTTGCGTCTGACAGCGGTTTGCTATATTTTATACTTGAAAATATCAGACCGGTCTCCGGTGGTACCTGGAGCATCTTCGGCTATGCTTCCCAGACTGGACACCGTCACGCAGCAGGCCGGCGGGCGGTAACCACGCAGACTGGAGCAGGCGTGCGGCGCAGCCGACGGTGGCCTGCCGACGCAGGTAATGATGATACGGGTGGATTCGACACGGTGGCCGGCGTGAACCGCGGGGCTGCCGCGGATTGCACGGAGAGACACGATGAAGACGAGAACGAGCGCCTTAATGCCCGTGTTGGCTGCCCTCGCGTTGACAGCCGGTTGTCCGGACCTGCAAGACGATGCGATATTGGCGCAAGCCGCCGCAACCGAGACGGCGTACGTGAACGGTCGAATCTATACCCAGGATGAAGATCGGCCCTGGGCGGAGTCGCTGGTCACGAAGGGTGACAGAATCGTCTTCGTGGGGTCTGACGAGGAAGCTCTGGAGCACGCCGCCGAGGACGCCAGGCTCGTGGACCTGCAGAACCGGTTCGTGATGCCGGGAATGGTCGACGCACACACGCATCCCGGCCTGATTGCCACCGGGGCCAACTTGTCCGTGCTGGACGAGACCGATGAAGCGGACGAAGGGCCCGCCAACGCGGACAGGATGCCGTCCCGGCCGAGAGAGGCGACGCTGGCCTGGCTGCAGCGGTACGCGGACGACCACCCGTTCACCCTCGTGATCCGACAGGGGGTGTGGGACGTCGCCACCTACCTGCCCCACGGGCCGCACAAGAGAGACCTGGATGATATTTCCAGACTCAGACCCATCATGCTGAACGACAATTCGGGGCACAGCGTCTGGGTGAATTCCGCATTCCTGCGGCTGTTCGGCATCGACGCCGACACGCCGGATCTCAGCCGTAACCTGTCTCACTTCGTGCGTGACGAGAATGGCGAGCCCACCGGCTGGGTCAAGGAGTTCTCCCTGCTGCCGTACTTCGGTGACAGGTTCGTGCCGGATGCCGACGATCTGAAGGAACGGCTGCTGAAATACCTGAACTACATGTCAAGCAGGGGCATTACGACACTATGGGACGCCGGCAACTTCAACATGGACGATGCAGTGTACCAGGCCGCGCACGATATCGCGAGAGAAGGCAATTTGCCGTTGCGTTGGGAGGGGTCGCACCACATCTGGGCGCCGGAGCAGATCGAGACCGCGGTGGAATCGCTGGTCCGGCTGAGGGAGAAGTACGCCCACGGGAAGCTGCAGTTCAACAGTATCAAGATTCACTACGACGGCATGCAGGACATCCTTACCGCCGCCATGCTGGAGCCCTACGTCACCGACCCCGACAACTACGGCGGCGTGTTGTTCACCACTGAGCGATTGAGCGGTTTCATGCAGGAGTTGGACGCCCACCGCATCGACCTGCACATGCACGCGTCAGGCGATCGAGCGACCAGGAACATTCTCGACGCGGTCAAGGAGGCTCGGGACGCGCTGGGGCGGCCCTTGGGGATCGAGGTCACGATAAGTCATCTGTTCTCGGTGGCCGACAGCGATGTCGCACGCTTTCAGGAGCTGGGCGTGCACGCCAACTTCACGCCGCACTGGTTCGGCGGCACCGCATATGGGGACGCCAGGGAGATCAACGTGGGGCCGGAGCGGGCCGGCCGGTCTCAGCTCGTCGGGCAGTTCATGCGGCAAGGGGTCAACGTGACGCTGTCCAGCGATGTCGTTTACAACGCGCTGCGGGTGAGCCCCTTCATCGGCGTCGAAATGAGCATGACCCGACGGGCACTGGGCAGGGCCGATGCGCCCACCATGCCGCCGCGGGACGCCAGGATTTCGCTGGAGCAGGCGCTGGCGGGCTATACGGTGAACGGCGCTGCGCAGCTCGGGCGGCAAGGACAGATCGGCGTCATCAGGGCGGGGTTGCTGGCGGACTTCATCGTCCTTCCGCAGGACCCGTTCGAAATGGACGTGGAGAGAATCCACACGATCGCGCCCAGCGCCACGGTCGTGGCCGGTGAGCTGCGAAGCGGTAGCCTGCTGTGGGATATGTCGCCGTGCAGCACACCTCAAGCCCCTAATTCCGACTTTGATGGCGATGGTACTGTTGACCTTGCCGACTTTTTCCGGTTTGCCGAACAGTTTGGATCAAGTCAAGGCGATAAGGGATATGAAGCGCGGTATGATCTGGATGGGGATGACATAATTGGGCTTGGTGATTTTTTTATCTTTGCCAACGACTTCGGCAAGGAAGCGTCATCAAATTGACCTGTCTGTCCGTGCAGGCGGATGTCTTTCACTTGAGAAGAGCATAACCCGATGCAAAAAACCGTTCTTCGTCTCACCTCACCAATCAGATTGAGTGCTTGCCTTTTCGCGTTGATCGGTCGTTGCGGCAAGAGAACATATCGCCACCCTGGGGCATGCGGGTGGGGTCCAGTTTGTATCGTTTTCAACCGATGGGCGATCCTCGCTTCGGGGTCACAGGATAACACACGGTCAATGCTCCGGCACGTCCCCCAGCCACTGATGGAAGGCGCGGTTGCGAGCCTCCAGCGTCGAACCTTCCGGGCGAGGCAGCCTGCGGAAGGCATCGTCCAACGCGACGGCGGGAAGGTCGGGGTTGAGCCGGGCTAGCGCATCACGCAAACGTCGCGGCAGTGACCCCGACTTCGGTTTCGGAACTCGGAAACAGGAAGTCTGGGCGTTGATTATTCTCAGTTATGGCACCGCGGACATAGGCAATGTCATGGGCACGAAACACCGCCTCCAGATGATGCTCCAGAGACTGCCCCATTCGTGACTTCCTTCGGTTCTGCACACTCAACGAGAAACGAATAAATCCGTCAACATCGGTCGCCCCATTCTCATCGCGAAATCCGTCGTCCAAGCGTGTCGCGACAAAGCCCGGATCATCCGGGAGCGCGGCTTCAAAAACATCCGACTTGCCAGTGAACGTGTTGCCGGGGTTTCGTATCGTCCTGCTCGATGCAGGAAGACCTGTCGACTCGTGATCCTCGAAAAGAACCTGAGCGTCGAACGCGGCGAAAACGCCCTGTTCGATGACAAGCGCTATTTCTTCTACATTACCACCCGAAAAGATCTTACGGCCGCGGAAATCTGACGAACGGCCGGTCGGTGCGCTACGGTTTATGGGTGAAGTCTTCTTTCTACCTTCTGACTTACTATAAGCCTTTATCCATCACATGTACGGAGGAATTCCCTTATTTTTTTCGCTAAGAACCGCTCGCCTTAGGTACTAATTGACCGCTCCTCATTGAAGAGGAACGACGTTCAACCGTCTCAGCAAAGGAGTCAATGATGTCGCATTTCCTGCACTCCATCGGTCGGCACGCTATCGCCACCTTGCTGCTGTCGCTGCTTACTGCGGGGTCGGCGACCGGCCAAACAGCGGGCGGGATCGAGGGCACGGTCACGAACGAGATCGGTGATCTGTTGCCCGGCGTCTCGGTGACGGTGACCGGATCCGGCGTGCGCGAGGGAAGCGTCACGGATGCCGACGGTGCCTACGAATTCACCGATCTGCCCGTCGGCGACTACCTGGTCACAGCCATTCTGGTGTTTTTCGCGCCCGGGGAGTTGCCGGTCTCTGTCACGGCAGGTGCGGTCGCAACAGTCCCGATCGTTCTACAGTTCTGGCGGCTCGATGCGCTCACCGTCGTTGCAGAGGAGCCCCGGGTCTTCTCGCGCAATTTCGTCACGGAGCCGATGATGAGGCAGCAGTCGAGCATCACCGGCGTGACGTCGGTGGTGGACAATCTCCCCGGAGTGTCCGTCCAGGAGGGGGACGCGTACTCCTTTGACGACTGGTCGAGCAACGTGACCATGCGCGGGTTCCAGGCGACGATCAACGATGTGCAAATCGGTACCACCATCGACGGCATTCCGAACGGCACGTCGGACTACTGGAGCGGCGCCAAGGCGAACCGGTTCATCGACCCGATGAATCTCGGCGGGGTGGAGGTGTCGCAGGGGACGGCCGACATAGCCTCGCGGTCGGTCGAGGCGCTGGGCGGCACGTTCAATTTCCTGACGGCCGCCCCGGCGGCGGAACAGAGCTACATGGCGTCCGCCACCATTGGCGAGAACGAGGGCCAACGGTTTGCCGCACGGGTCGAGACCGGATCGTTGTTCGGAGGTACGACGCGGGCCTGGGTCGCCGCGGTCCGGCAGGAGGCGACCGACTGGGTGCAGGGTTCCGCCAGGAACGAGCGGGAGCACATCGCCGCCAAGCTCGTGTCGTCACACGGGCGCCTCGATCTCACCAGCTACATCTCGGTCGACGAGATCCACGAGGATACCTACCAACGGCTCTACAGCGAGGCCGACTTCAGGCAGAACCCGCGCTGGGACCGCCTGGTCGGCGAATGGCCCGGCGTGCCGTACCTGAACCAGTTCTACCGGCCCGGGTGGCAGACCCGGCGCACCAACACGCTCGCCTATGTCAGGGGCGACTGGTCGTTCAGCGAGCTCAGCTTCCTGAGCGCCGGCGCATACTACCATCGCAACCGGGGCCGTGGCGACTGGTTGCCCCCCTACATCGTCGACGTGGTCGACGATGGGGACGGACCGGAGTCGGAGCTGGCGGGCCTCCCGCCGGTGCGGGGCGGCGCCCAGCTCGGACTCATCCGTTTCGTGGACCGCAATGGCGTTGCCGTCGGGCCGACGCCCGGGTGCACGTCTTCGTACATCTTCAACTACTATGGTGCGGGCGGCCCGGAGGTCGACCCGGCGTGCCACCCGGGAGCCACGGCGGTGCAGTCCTACCGTCACAGCCACTACGGGAAGGACCGCGTCGGCCTAATGCTCGACGGGGAGTGGTCCGTTTTTTTCGGCAGGGGTGGCAGCGCGCTGCGCGCCGGCATCTGGTACGAGGCTTCGCGGCGCGACCTTGGCCGGGACTGGCACCGGATGCTGGATCCGAAGCTCAGCTTCAAGTGGGACGAGCGGGCCTACTGGCACCAGTATGAGTGGGACTTCCCGCAGCATGTGTTCAAGTGGTACGTGGAAGAGACGCTCTACGTCGGCCCGTTCGCCCTGACCGGTGGCGTCAAGCAGTTCCTGGTCGACGTGTCGCGCGAGGACAAGTTCAACGTCAATCCGGACCTTGGAGTCGATTCCGACTCGGATCTGCTCTTCTCCGGCGGTGTCACGTACGAGACGCCGGTCGCGGGCCTCTCCCTGTTCGCCGGCTACGCCGAGAACTTCAGGGCAATCGGCAGCACGCTGCTCGAGGTGCCGGGCCGGAGTCTGGACCTCCTCGCGCCCGAGAGCGCCTCGAACATCGATGTAGGGCTGCAGTACGCTGGAGAGCGGGTTGCGCTGAGCGCCACCTGGTACACCATCAATTTCGACAACCGAATCTTTTACATCGGCCCGCAAACGCCCACCGGTCCCGACTACCTCGTCCCCGGAGGCGGTGCCTACTTCAACGCGGGCGGCATCGAGACGAGTGGCGTCGAGTTGTCCGCCACGCTGCGGATGCCGGGTCAGACATCGTTCTACACCGCCTTCACGTCCAACGCCTCGAAGTACATCGGGAGCGGTGAACCGCTCGTCGACGCGAGCCAGGACATCGTGCCGGGAACCGATGTTGCCGGCGCATCGCCCCGTCTGTGGGTCCTCTCGCTCGACCGCACCGGACCCTTCGGCGGTGGGCTGTCCACCAAGTACACGTCTTCGCGCCGCGTCAGTCTGGCCGCGGACTGGTACACCGACGCCTACTGGCTGGTGGACGCCTACATCAGTCTGAGGGGCGAATCGTTGAGCGACCGGCTCCGGTCGCTGGAGTTCTCGATCGTGGCGAACAACCTGTTCGACAAGCCTTATCTGTCAGCGATCACCGAGAATGCAGCCTGGCTGGGCGCACCCCGGACGATTTCGACGACCGTGACCGTCTCGTTCTGACGGGACCGTCTGACGTACGACTCGGTGTCTTGCCGTCCTGCTTCGTGGTCGTATCGGTCGCGGGTGATGATGGCTGTCCTGGAGGCGGGCGTGCGGCGAAGTGCTCGCGCTGCTCGTAGAGGCCCGGTGACGCGGGCGGGAATCCAGGCCTGGATGGCCTCGGGGGTGGAGGCGGCGTCCTGCATCACGGTCGGCCTGCTTGATCCAGTTTTGGATCGTCCAGGCCACCGGTTCAAACTCCCACGACAACTCCTGCGGCGTGCACCAGTTCAAACGTCTGTTTCCGGAACGCCGACACATATGATGGTCTTGTTCTTGGCATTTGTAAACGCCTCCTCTCCTGAAATTCAGTGTCCACTAAAGCTGGTGAACTCCAGTTTCATAAGGAACCGCAACCCCAAGGCACATGCTACATGGTTAGTAGGTTCGGCTGGAAGGACGTGAAAGGTCGCCTTAGCTTCCGACACACTATTAGCGACAGGTCGGACCGCTTCCGGGTGGATGCCGGTGCCAACCAGATATTAGCCTCAATTCGCATTATTTTTCCCTTCGAATGGCCTGCAAACTCACGGCAGCAGACGATCTCCAACAGGTTCCGGGCCTGGAGGTTTTCGTTGGAGCCGAAAATGCGCATCAAGCTTTTGGGAGTTCGAAGAATGGATCAGTCAAGACGATACGCTCCCTGAACAACACTCATGCCATGCTATGGGTCACTTACTCTTTTTGTTTTGAGGAGATTGGCTTCTTTTGATTATTCTTGCCTCGGACTTTTCAGCCTCCGCTATGGTCGACTTTTGTTGAATTCGGACCTTCACACCGCCCCTCACGGGATCAGCGCTACCTGGCAGGCTCCTTCATCCGGGCCTCAACTCTCCCTCTCTGTGCGACACCGGTATACAAATTCTTCCCCTTGTCGTCCTCAATCTTATACACGACAGGCTTGTCCTTCGCGAGGCCTTCGGGCGAGAATGGGGCTGGCATCGCCTCAAGGTGGTATCCGGAAACACTCGCGAGACGAATTAGGGATATCTCCCGACACCGAGACCGACTGACTTTCTGTTCTGGTGATGCTTTCGATCTGATTCCAAAGCATCTGCGGCAAAAACGAACGGCGTTCTTTGTCGATCCTCCCTCATACAGCCAGCACTAAACGAGCAGGGAAGCGGCTGTATGGTCACAACGACGTTGACCATGATAGATTGTTTGACTTGATGGCAAAGGCCCACGGCCGGGCGATGCTCACCTACGACGACGCACCAGAAGTCAGGGTGCTGGCTGACGGTCACGGATTCCATATTGACGAAGTGCCGATGAAGAACACCCGCAACAGAAATATGTTCGAGTTGGCGATTACCAATTATGTGATGATCAGGGCTTACTTTGGATAGGTGATAGGATCAGAGGAACGGTTTTCAATTCGTCACCCAATGCAGTGTTTAAGGAGAAGGACCTCTATACAAAGTTTTCCCTAGATCATGTGCCGGACGACTACAAATATGAAGAATTCCTCAGGTCGTTCGACAAAAACTTCGCGTACGAAACCGAAACGCTCGGCGGGATCGATGCTGCGGCCGCTCCTGTTATTATGAAAATCATTGAGCGGTCCCGACGCAATCAAGTGCCTCAGCTTACCATGCCGCGCTTAAGCCAGCGATAAAACGTCGTCTCGTTGATTCTCGCCACCCGGCAGGCGGCCTTCTCAACGACCGAAATATCATGTTCTCCGTTTCATATGATGGCCGAACCGGCTACAAAAACAAATGGCGAACCACGTGAATCAGTGAGATTCACACGTTTCGCTTCGAAGTCCCATCCAGACGCAGACTGCCATTCCCAATATGACAATGGCGAATGGAAAGCCGGTTGCGAGCGAGGCAGCCTGCAACGAATTCAGCCCTCCGCCAAGTAGGAGTGCTATAGCGACTATCCCCTCAATAGTACACCAGAAAATACGGTGCGCTACTGGTGAGTCAACCTTGCCGCCGGTTGCGATGGTGTCAATAATCAGCGAGCCGGAGTCTGACGAGGTAACGAAAAATACGATTGTCAGAAGCATCGCAGCGGATGAAAGTAGTGTTGTCATCGGCAGTTTGTCAAACATTTTGAACAATGCAATTTCAAGATTCCAAGCCTCAACATTCTCGGTTACACCGGTATAGCCCTCAGCGATGTGCTGTTGGAGGGCAGTGCCGCCAAAGGTACCAAACCACAGTAAACAGACAAGCGTCGGCAGAAAGAGCACGAAGATTATGAATTCGCGAATCGTGCGCCCCTTTGAAATGCGGGCGATGAACGTGCCGACGAACGGCGCCCAGGCAAACCACCATGCCCAGTAGAACATGGTCCAGTTGTGCAAGAATTCGGTGTCCTCCCGCCCGATCCAGTTGCTGAGTGATACAATCTTCGCGAGATAGCTACCAAGCCCAGAGAACATACTGTGGAAAATGTAGAGCGTCGGACCGAGTATGATAACAGCCAACAGCAACAAAAACGCGAGAATTATGTTAAACTGGCTAAGACGCTTGATACCGACATTAATACCCGTCAGCACCGATGTCAGCGCGATGGACGTAATCCCCACAATTAGCACTACCATGGTGGTGTGAGTCTTGGGAACATCAAACAGATAGTTCAAACCGGAGGTTACCTGCTGAACCCCCAAGCCAAGCGAGGTCGCGAGCCCAAACAGCCCTGCGAATATGGCGAACGTATCAATGATATGGCCAGGCCATCCCCAGACGCGATCCCCGAAAAGGGGATAGAACGCCGAACGGATGGTAAGGGGAAGTCCCTGGTTGTAGGCGAAGTACCCGAGAGCGAGTCCAACGACTCCGTAGATGGCCCAACCGTGCAGCCCCCAGTGGAAGACCGTTGCTGCGATGCCGATGGTAGCGGCCTCCGCCGTTCCGGGGGTAATGCCGAGCGGCGGCTTCTGAAAGTAGTAGACCGGCTCCGCCACTCCGAAAAACAGGAGACCGATGCCAATGCCTGCCGCAAAGAGCATGGCAAGCCAAGTTAAATTGGAATACTCGGGTTTCGCATCTGTGCCCCCGAGACGCACTTTGCCGAGAGGCGAGAACGCCACATACAGACAAAAGAGCAAGGCAAGGTTAGCAGTAAGCATAAAAACCCAATCAAGATTTGTCGTGAGCCAGGCGCGGGTATTTTTGAAAACCTCCGTCGCGGCTTCCTGAAAAACGAGCGCCCCAATGACAAAGGCGACGATGGTGATACTGGAAATCACGAACGTTGGAGTCAGGTGAATATCTAAACCGAATAACTTCCTGAACTCCTTGTCATCCGGAAGTTGTGGTTGCTTTCTTTCTCCACACATTCAAAATTCTCCTTTTCTTTGGAATTAGGGGGTTCCAGTCCGGCTTCCGCCGCATTAAAACCGGCAAATACAAGCGTTGTCAGCGATGTGACGTAAAGCTAGTGTCGTGTCCCGGAAATTCCTTCAATAATTTCTCGGATAGCGGTCTGTAAACCCTGAACGGAGCGAAGGATCTCTATGTCCCGAACTATCAGACAGTTGGTGCGTTCTTCGCTCGCTCGCTCTCGATCAAAATGACAGCCACCGCTACGTTTTTGGAGGCTTTCTTTTGTAAGGAACTTCTGGGACACGACACTAGACATCTCTTCATGATTGATTTCTCCTTCAATCGGGCATTGTGTGTGATGCACGGAGATCTCGAGCTACGGTATAGGCTTGCATCACCCCATCTGATGGTCGCTGACGGCAATATAGGGCATCTGGTCGGCTACAGATCAGGTCTGGCCACACACCTGCCAGCAGCCCAAAGCCCGTGCGCTACTCCTCAAAATACCCCATGCCAATACCTTCAAGGAAGCAGACAAGGGCTCCGCAGAAAGTTCGTCGCGCAGTATTGAAACGAGTTCCCCAAGGCCGCGGGTAACCTGCTACGTCCCGGACGGTCATGGGCCTGGGATCGATACGTCTGCCATGATGGATTCCTCTTTGCAGTCGACAAATATATCAAGGAATGACCGTTTAAACCAGTTCAAATTCAGGCAGGCCGGATACATGGCCCGTCGGGAGAGTCCTTGGGCTCCGGGCGCACGGCTGTTTCCGCTGTCCGGTGGGCTGCCGTAAGCTGGTGACCGGACCCATTGGATCCGGCTTCCGGTGAATACTTGCCGGAGGACCTTCCGAAACGTCGAACCAGGCTGTCAAACAAGGCCGACGGGAAAAACAGAGAATCGGAGAATCCGGAAGAGATATCTCTGCTCAAGCGGACGCAACCCCACGGTTGCGCTCGAACACCTGAGGGAGCGCTTCGAAACAGAGAACCGGCAGAGAGGGGAGAGGTGGCCCAAGTGTTTGTGAATACGGCAGAAACGACAAGACCCCGGAGGGTTTCCCCACGGGGTCTTGCGTTAACGGACGACCGCCGAAGTTGGCGGATGGGAATATGGCTCCCCATATGATCCTTTCCCCGGAACCATTCTCTGTTTGTCAGACGTAACATCCTGTATTGAATGGATATATCGTAATTTCGCCCGCACCGTCGAGGCGGAAACCATGTCAAGACGTCAAGATCGATTCCCGTTTTTCCAGTCATATCAGTCGTTTCTTCCACATTGAGACCGGCTCCCCAACTGCACCCTTTTCCTGACCGCTCAGTTCCTTATGAAGTAGTGGCTGCCGCAGCCGGAATTGGCCCACACGGACCCACCCCTAGGACCGTCCAGAGAGACCGACTTGCCATCGAAATGAACGTGCCAGCGGCTTGGGTGGAGAGACAGCACTGTCAGATCGCCGCAACCGCAGGGGCAGCGCAGGTTGACAGTCCGGTACTTGTGGCTAATCCAGAGCTCATCGGCTTTGATTGCGTCAAAATCGGGCAATACGTCTACGAAGGCGGGGCGGAGTTTCACGGGCGTCATTCCTGCGAGTCAATCTGCTGTGACAATGCGCGGCGTCTCGAGCCGGAACTTGTGGAGGAACGAAGCCGACGTCTCTCAAACAAGGTGACTAAGTATGTTACGCGATTAGTTTCATGGCATTGCACATAACGTTTTACATCTCTGACGCCGCGAAGCGGTGTAGGGGAATGGGGATAGGGGTGCTCAGGGATGTGTTGTTATCGGCTGTCGCTTCGGGGCATCGCCATTTTCAGCCCTTGAGATCGGGGCGGCAATTCAGCGTGCGCCATAGATTTGTTGAATTTTTTTACTTCAATAGATGAGGCTTCAGATCAGACAACGATGGGATTTCTACATCAGGTTCGGGATCATGCTCTTCTCGTACTGACCCATATCGATTCAGCCATACCGAGGTAAGGCCAGCCGCGTTAGCTCCTGCAACATCAGCCGCTAAGCTATCGCCTACGTGCCAGACACTCTTACCGGATACACCAAGAGCTTCGAGCGCAGAGGTGAACGCAGCTTCGTCCGGTTTCGCAACGCCGGTCTCACCAGAGATAGCGAAGGCACTAAACCAGTTGGTGATGCCCATAGCATCTATTTTCTCACGTTGTGTGTCGGAAGCACCATTTGTCACCAAAGCGACAGGAACGCCTGATTGCCGCACTATACTTATGAGTTCTTCTACATCGGCGAAAGGCCGATAGGTATCCCGCGCGAGTTGAATTTGTGTGTCAGCGGCGACCTGAGCGAGTGACTTGTCTTCGCAGCCACAAGCCAGAAGCGCCCTTCGCCAGACTTCAAGACTGAGTTCGGCGCCGTTAAGTCTGCCAAGCGTCCAATCGTCCATGCTCTCTGGCCAGTAGCTCCTGAACACTTCGGAATCGGCCTCCCGAAGCTGCTTCGCATCTAGCTCAGGCCGAATCAAGGATAGCTTCTTGCAGGTTCGTTCGATCGACCGATGGAAGGTTTTCCCGTCGAGCAGGGTACTATCCAGATCCAGAAAGAGAGCGCGAATTCGGGCCATCTACAGCCTCCACTGTTGGAGAAAACAACCGCGTACTCGAGGTTCGGGGCAATCAACGAGGACACGGCTGGATGGCGTGCACGGACCATCCTTCCACCTGAGGGTCTCGCAGGTCCGGATTGCTCTGGATGAAGGCCCGTGTCTCGTTAAAGAGCCTTGCTGTCTCGTCATTCGTTATTGCCCGGACTCTTTACTCTCGATCTCTCGACGCGAATCCGCTCACCAAGGCCGAGATCATCCAATCCGTCGTCTTCAGTCTTGCGCACCACCACCTCTTCAGGGTAAGGCGACAACTTCGGGTGAATGAACCAGCCGGGCGTCTGAGGTTCGTCAAGAGAACCAAGAGCGCCGTCGTGCTGTAAATGGACGACAAGGGCTCCAGCGGCTCTAGCAGCGGTCAACAGCTCAACCAGTCGATCTGTGATGGCAGCAGCCGCTGGAACTGCCTTTTCGCCTTCGAGTATCCCCTGCTGTGCGTCAACAATCATCAATGCTGTCGCTGGCTGCTGCATTCGGTGTCTTCAGGGCTCAGAAAATTGTCATGAGCGAACATCAACAATGGGTAACTACGGCGGTTTTGGTTCTGCCGCTGTCGGGTAACGTTCAGTGGCTCACGAACCCGCGATAGCGGGTTGGAGCGGAGCGAAGCGAAGCCGTGAGCCACATGTTAGCCGCCGAATCTCTGTTTTCTGGCCTTGACGACAGGGAACAGATCCTACTACCATCGCTCAGAGATGGTCTGGCTTGTTAATCCGGAACCCAAGTTGTGTGATCTTGCCATCC
The DNA here is from genome assembly GCA_965217865.1 of Candidatus Latescibacterota bacterium. Lineage (GTDB taxonomy): Bacteria > Latescibacterota > UBA2968 > SICM01 > SICM01 > CBDCJO01. Next base: position 527,877 of record CBDCJO010000002.1, read on the forward strand.
CCGAAGACGCTGTCTTCAATTTCATCGAGTTCAGGTGATCGAAAGAAGCCGACTTTCGTAAAAAGATTAATGCTTGCCTGATTGTGTTCATATATCCCAGCGACAATGTAATTAAGGTCGAGTTCTCGGAAGATGAAGTCCACTGATAGTTGAACAGCTTCTGTTCCGTATCCCTTGAACCTAAAAAGTTCGTTGATCCAGATTCCCAGATCCGGTTCAAGATGGGCTGGAGCCAGACTGCTGCAACCAATTCGTGCTTGATCCTGCAATCGGACAATGGTGGCGTTGAACAGTTGCGGCGGTCTATCTGGGTTGGTGAACATCCCAAGGAAATCCTCGTAGGATTTCCAATCATGCTTGGCATTAAAGTTCCTCTGCGTATCGGGATCCTTCCAGGTTTGGTAGAACAGTCTATAGTCCTCTAGAAGAAACTCGGTAAGGCCAACAACCTTTCCTTTTGTGTAGAAGATTCGGCTCGAATCGTCTGAGGTCATGGATCCGTCCATTCCCAAGTTGGTCATAGTCAGCGCAGGATGATTCGGAGTCATCCTGTCATTGCAGTTTTGATTTGGCGGCTAACGTCCCACGGTTTGCGAACCCCCGAGGGGGTTGCCCGTAGGGCCAAGGCGCGCACGCGCCGCGGCGCAAGACGCTGTGATATTAATCTAAAGGCCCTCGTTGTCAGGAAAAGTTATTATTTGAGGTCCGGATATCTCAATAACCTTTCCACCACAGGAGGGCCTTATGCGATACGCGAAGATCGACTCCGACTATTTCTGTGGCATCGATCTCCACGCCAGAACCATGTATGTTTGTGTAATGAGTAAGATGGGGGAGATTGTGTTCCAGCGCAATCTGAAAAACGACTTCAAACTCTTACTGCAGGTGCTGGAAGCTCACCTCGGTAGCATCGCCGTCGGGGTGGAGTCAACCTTCAACTGGTACTGGCTGGCTGACGGATGTCACAAGGCCGGAATTCCATTCTACCTGGGACACGCCCTGTATATGAAGGCGATCCACGGGGGCAAAAAGAAGAACGACCGTCTCGATTCCAGAATGCTGGCAGAGCTGATGCGCTGCAACCTGTTCCCGATGGCCTATGCCTATCCGCAAGAGATGCGGGCAACCCGGGACCTGCTCCGGCGAAGGCACCGGTTTGTGGCCTTACGGGCTGAGTGCTACACCCACATCCAGAACACCTTCTCTCAGCAGGCTATCCTGGATCCTCTCAGCGACCAGGTCAAAAAGAAGACCAGCAGGAGAAAGCTGTGCGAACGTCTGGCCGACCCAGATCTGGGTATGTCTGTGGGCTGCGATCTGGACCTGGTTGACTCCCTGGACAAAATGATCTACAAAGTCGAGAAGCAAGTCCTTGCACAGGCCAAACATCACGATCGCAATGCCCTGTCTATCCTGATGACGGTTCCCGGACTTGGGGAGATGCTGGCCATGACCATCCTGTATGAAATCCACACGGTTGAACGGTTCAAATCCGCTTCAGCCTTCTCCTCCTACAGCCGGCTGATCAAAGTCGAGAGAGAGTCCGCTGGGAAGAAGACAAAGGACGGGAATAACAAAATCGGAAACCCACACCTAAAGTGGGCCTTCTCGGAAATCATCCTCGTGGCTCAGAGATGGTCAGAACCGATCAATAGAAACTACGAGAAACTCAAGAGCAAACACGGTCCGGGAAAAGCCAAGAGCGTCATCGCTCATAAATTCGGCGTGGCCGCCTACCAAATGCTCAAAAGTGGCCAGGCATTCGACGAGAAACGGTTTGTAGCATAATGGGTGGGGCGGTTAACCCGGCAGCTAACTGGCAGGGCAACGTCCGGACAATAGCCCAGCTCTCCCGCTGTGATTGGGAAGCCGCCTTCACCCCTTATATAGAACATAGATGAGCGGATCTGAGACAGTCAGTCCGTCTGCCCCCGCGATGAACCCGAACCTAACTGGCGTTCCCCCTCACAAAAAGGGGAGAACAGCCATCCTTCTTGATTGGGTCGCAAGGGGTACCGATTATTTTCTGGAGGGAGAGGAAAAGCCTCTCCCAGGGCGCTCCACAGAATACCGTGAGAGACGCTTGATTTCCAATACGTGTTTGGTGCAGATGGCTCACATCTAGCCCGGTATGTGAAAATCGAGCCAGACTGGCGACTGACAAAGATCCGAACATCGCTAAACCTCTTCGGATCGGCTCATTGCAAGTCCCGACCGTTAGGGTCGCAAAAAAACGGTGAAAATCGTGATGAAGGGGTCTTTTTTTCTTGACCCGGGGCCTTTAATATGTGTTAGATGAAGTTGTCTACTACTCCTTCATTGTTTCGAATTGTAGGTCAGTTCCCAGTGCTTCTCCTCAGGCCGCTCTATGTACTCAATATTCTCAGCCAGACCTAATAAGGAAGGAATAAGCTCTTGTTTTACCGGGAAATTCTTGACCATGTTGTAACTTCGCCCATCTGCGAGAACCCGCTGCTCAATAGTGTTCCCCTCCGAATTTTCTTGCCTTTGCACGGCCAATCCGGTCAAGCCGGAAACCTCGTATCTAAGTTGATCGACAAATAGCACCAAGGATCCAGGGACTAGTACTTAGTTGCGCAAGTTTATGCGTGCAAATCCGCCCTTAACATCCTGTTTTTGCTAGGAAATCATATTACGCGAATTTCCGCAGGTTGGTACTAGCTTGCGGTGAAGTGCCTTTAGAAACTCCGCCACCCGTGATTTGGGGATATGGGACCACCACCAGACCGCAAAAGCTGCTGTGAAGGTGCCGGTCAGCTGATCTAGAGAATACGCATCAGCGTGATGGAAGGTCACGTGTTGAAGTCGAGCACACCTTGCCGTAGCGCGGGAGATCATTTCGGGGTTAACGTCAGTTGCAACAACCGACCTCGCAGTTTCTGCTACTACCTCTGTCCAGTATCCAGTTCCACACGCAATCTCGAGTACGTCATGGCCCTGAAACAGTTGCTGATATCTTCTCTTCTTTGGAACGCGGAGCTGATCTGCCTGTTGATTCAGATACCCGGCGCTAAGATCGTATTCGGAAGCGCGCGCAGCATAGTAACGGGTTGTCTCTTCGGAAATCGCATCACTAGTACTTAGTTGCGCAAGTTTATGCGTGCAAATCCGCCCTTAACATCCTGTTTTTGCTAGGAAATCATATTGCGCGAATTTCCGCAGGTTGGTACTAGTCCTAAAATAAGCGAATAGGCTTGTTGAGCGGTGTGTTATACAAGATTTCGGAGCATTTCAGACTTGTGACTTGGTCGAGATGATGTCTGGGCTGTTTTTGTGATTGTTTCGGCATGCGATTGTCTAATTAACTGAGTTTGCGGACGTGTTTTAGCCGGGGTGGACGGACTTGTCCCTGTGATGTTACGACGACAGGTGCTGACATGGCAGTCAGGCCGGTTTGAGCCATCTAATTCTGTTCCAGGCCGGGAAGAAGTCAGTCATCCACCGGTTGTAGCCCAAGACACGATAGATGATCTGTCTTCCCCGGGTCACGATCTGGCAGGGGATCCAGATCAGATTCTGGAGGAAGGCGCGAAACTCCATTCTCAGAAGTTGATCGCGACGCTCACGCTTTCGGATCATCAACGCGAACCAGGCTTTGAGGTTCCACGCCAGGGTGGTCATGACCATGTAAGCCCAGTTGCTCATCAGGTTGTCGACGGGCATCCGCATGGCGTTGACCCCGTTCTTGAGTTGTTCAATCACGTTTTCCTGATCGCACCGTCGATTGGCCAGCCTCACGATTTCCGCGGCCGTAAGATCTTTTCGGGTGGTAATGTAGAAGAAACAGCGCTTGTCATCGAACAGGGCGTTTTCGCGTCTCTCGCCACTGGCCCCATTGTGTCAACCGAGGTAGATTTGTGGGAGAAGATTGATGAAGCCCTTTCAAAAAATGAAGTCCCGGACGCTGCGTTCAGACTCAGGAGGGGATCCGAACACTTCTTTGAACAGGTATGCAACAACCTGAGCGCACTTATTCGTTACAGGAGCGACTACAGATGGGATTTTTCACAATATATTGTGGCCGGGGTTGGAAGACTTAATGAATTGCTGAAGGTTGCGAAGAATGCCGCGCATTCCTGGGGGAACAACGAGTTGTTTCTGCAGATTCAGGAAAACCAAACCATCATAAGCCAGATTTGCCGCAGGGCGTCTGTAGAACAATGGATAATCAACCCAAATGTTCATTACTCTCCCAATTGGGAAGACTCCACAGTCGCCGATTTCCGACCCGTTGTGGATGCTTTCCGAGACCTTTATGAAGTATTTATGTGCCAGGATTGCGGACGGATCATACGGCTGGCTTACATAGGTCCAGCACCTGCTACGCTAGGATGCGGTTGTGGAAAAGTGAATTATACCCTTGAGAAGAAAAAATAATTAACGCGGAGGATCACCAATTTGAAAAACAGGCGCTTTATTTCTATTCTAAATTTGGGTTCTTCACGTTTAAGAGTGGATCAATAATAATCTAGTACTTAGTTGCGCAAGTTTATGCGTGCAAATCCGCCCTTAACATCCTGTTTTTGCTAGGAAATCATATTACGCGAATTTCCGCAGGTTGGTACTAGTGTCGTGTCCCGCCAATAACTTCAAATAGTCGGTTAATCTTTTCGAGGATGGATTCTGCGGTGGCCGTCCACACAAAGGGCTTTGAATTTGAGTTGTAGTGATCGACGAATTTCTTGATGTTATTGATCAAATCTTTCACGCTACGAAAGGAACCCCGGCGGATTGCCTTTTGTGTAATGATGTTGAACCATATCTCGACTTGGTTTAGCCAGGACGCGTAAGTGGGTGTATAGTGGACCTGATATCTTGACCGGGCTGCAAGCCATTGTTTGACTTTAGGGTGCTTGTGCGTGCCATAGTTGTCCAAGACCAGGTGAGGATCGAGATCCTCCGGGACGTTTGCCTCGATGTGTTTTAGGAATTGAAGGAATTCCTGATGACGGTGTCTCGGTTTGCATTGTGTTAACACTTTTCCCGAGGCGATCTCTATAGCAGCAAACAGCGTCGTGGTCCCGTGCCTGATGTAGTTGTGAGTTATGCCTTCGACGTAACCCAAACCCAGTGGCAGAATCGGTTGCGTTCTATCTAATGCCTGGACCTGGCTTTTCTCGTCCACACAGAGCACCATAGCGTTGTCTGGTGGGTTGAGGTAGAGTCCGACAACGTCCCTGACCTTCTCTACAAAGAAGGGATCGTTTGAGAGTTTGAAATGTTTCTGTCGATGAGGTTGAAGTCCAAAGGCTCGTGAGTCCGATATCACTCATCAGCATGATCTTCGCACGGCGCACCAAAGAATGGGGTAAGATCCGCGAACCAGATATCGCCTTCAATTCACTTCGGACTTCATCACTAAGGTTCAATGCAGCAGAACCGGCACGGTGGCGTTGCCCTCACGCAAGATCGCCTGCTTGCTTTCCCACCCCTCGTCCAGCCAGGAAGAATGGAACTTGATGTCGTCAACCACTTCCGGCATTTCGTCGAGAGTATTCTTGAGATCGCGTTGGGAGAGAGTTCGACGTTTTTCGGCGAGTTTTTTGACGGAATCGTGGGCTGCTTTGAGGTCCGCGCGGCGGTACGGGCGTCCGTCCATGCCGTCGTAGTCATAGACCAAGCAATGGGAACCATCTCGATTTTCCAAACGGCGGTTCAACCGTCCCATCCGTTGCATCAGGGCCGGAAACGGCGGGAGGGCGGTCACCAGCAAGTCCGCGCTGATGTCCAGGGACATTTCGCATACCTGCGTCGTCACCGCCAAACATGGCGATTCGTCCTTTCCAAAGGCCGTCCGTATCTCGTTTTGACGGTCCACGCGGTGGTGATAGCAAAATCGGCTGTGAAACAGAGTACGTTTCACGTCGTCGCCTAACTTCTCCGCCTCGTCATAAATGCGGACGGCATCGGCAACGGTGTTGCACACCCACAACACCTTGTCGCCGTTGTCCAGCGCGCTCTTGACAGCTCTCCAGTATTCATCCGGAATCGAAGCGCTCTCTTTGTTTGTCGTTGCGGACTCCCGCTTATCAATCCATTCCAGGCGATACCGGCCTGCCTTTTCCGCTGCGTCATCGCCAGAAATCAGTTCGTAGTCCACGCCCGCCGACTTCAACGCTTCGCGACGAGACGGTTGCAACGATGCTGTCATCAGCAGTACGGGGACTTGTGGGAAAGTTCTCAGGAACCGCACCAAAGAGCTCGGTGCTGAAGCCGTTGATCATCTTCCTGAGCCGGATCGTCTTGAGCTTCTGCGTCCCGAGGTTCTTGATCACAGGCAGCAGGAACTCGATACGGTCATCATTGGTGGGCAGCCCCTCCTCGTCGAGGAAGTCGCGGAACTGCGCCATGTAGTTGGCATGGATGCCGAAGATGCCGAGTGTCTCGAGGACGCCGATGTGTTTGGGCCGGTCGACACTAGTTGGAAGATCCGTCTTGCCGCTGCGTTTGAGACTCAGATCGAAGCCTTTGAGCCGGACCCCTTGCCCGAAGAGCTGGATGATCTGCGCTCCTTCCTCCTTGCCCACGTTCATCAGGCCCATCGTCGAGACGCGCCAACTGCTCCAGCCCTCGGTGAACTTCTTCGAGCCGATCAGCAGATGCACCGTCGAATGCGGCTGGTTGATCTCGTGGAAGAGCGACCCCGAAAACTCGCGCTCGCCCGTGGCAAGGCCGTGCTCCCTGCACAAAGCGTGACATCGTACCATCCATGTCACGCTTTGAAGGGGGAGATATGTGCGCGTTCGGCTTGGAAACATCGTCCGAGTCGTCCTCCAGGTAGCTATCCCATGCAGAGAAGAACGCTTCCCACAGGTAGCCCTTTCCCCTTGCCGGCCCATCCAGACCACGCAGATATTGATATGACCCAGGGAGTCCGAGAGCAATCCGCCGATGGCGGGACCGCAACGACGTTCCAGCCGAGATCCTCAAGACAGACTCCGTGCGTGCAGGATATGCGACCTTGCCTGGTCCGTGGCATCAACCCGGCTACCCGGAGGTCTCGTCATCATCATATTTCTTGAAGGTCTTGCGCGAGATCTGGGAGGAGCGTGGTTTCGAAGGCGTGAGCATTTTACTCCAGAAAAGTGAGATGATGGCAAGCCTCGTCGGCGGACTCATGACAGGAATTTTGACGGGGCGGTGCGAAGCGTCCGAGTTCGTTAAATCGTGCCTTCACGCAACGGATGCCGATAACGAATCCGCGTACAAGCCCTGCCTCACCGGATTTTTATGGAAGGCCGACTATCTTTTGTCTGAGATCGCCCGAAAAAACGGGGGCAAGGTCGAAGCAAGATCCTGGTTGCCTGTAGGGTTGAGAAGGGATACATATTTTGGGATATCCCTGACCTCACAGGAGGAGTAAAGATGGAGCAACTGTCCTCAAACAGTGACCCGGTCAAGAAGCGCAGGAGCTTGTCCCCGGAACAGAAGTATGAGATTTTCCTTGAAGCCAGCTGGGGAGATGTTCCCATTGCACAGGTGCTGCGGAAATGGGGCATTCATTCCTCGGATCTAAAGCGTATTCGTGAGTCGGTCAAGTCCGGGGCCCTCAAGGAGTTCAAGGGTCGCCGGAGCCGCAAGCCGATGGTATCGGCTGAGGAGGTGGAGCAGCTGCGCAAAGAGCGGGCACGCCTGGAGCAAACGATCATTGAGCAATCTGTGGAACTTTCCCTGCTAAAAAAAAGTGTGAATGGGATCTGACAGGCCCGATCAAGGGCCACCGGGTGCAAGCTGAGGTCAAACGCGAGATCCTCTTAATGGTCCATCGGGCCAAGGAGAAAGGGGTGAAACTCACCCGTTCTTGCGAGATCCTACAGCTTCCCCTCCAGCGGTATTGTGCCTGGAGCCGGCGAGATCGAGAAGAGAAGCTGGATGGGGTGTCGGACCCGCTTTTGGATGGGAAGCCCGGGCCCGCCCCTGATGAGGCCCCACACGGATTGCTGAGGGAGGAGAAAGAGCAAATCCCGGCCCTCTTAAGGGATGAGACCTATGCCGATCTGCCTCCCCATCAGCTGGCGGTGGTAGCCTCAGAGAAGGGGGTAGTGCAGGCCTCGGCCTCCAGCTTCTACCGACAGGCCAGGAAAGAACGTCTGGCACGCAGGAAACAGGTGAGGACGCCGGTCAAGCAGAGCAAGCCCCAGGTCAAACCTGAAGGTCCTAATCAGGTCTGGAGCTGGGACCTGACCTACATCCCATTTTTCGGTTTGTTCCTGTATTTTACCGCCATTCTCGACGTGTATTCCAGGAAGATCGTAGGATGGAAGCTCTCCTTCAACGCGACCGTGGAGCAGGTCAAACAGGCCTGGGATCAAGCCCTTGCCAACGAAGGACTGCTGGACCTGGACACTGGGCCCATAAGCTTGACAGCCCTCTCAGATCACGGATCTCAGATGAAGGCCAAATCGATGGCCCAATTCTTCAAGGACCTGGGCATCTCGCAGCTGTTTGCCCGATATCAAACACCCACGGACAACGCCTGGATCGAAGCCTTTTTCCGGACATTCAAATACGACTGGCTGCGCTTCCAGGACATCTTCACATTCCATCAACTGGAAGGCCTGATTGATTCCTTCATTCACAGCTACAACGCCGAACGCTATCACGGGGCAATACAGTATGTCACGCCTCTTCAGAGGCATAAAGGCCAGCATCAAAAGATTCTTCACCACCGACAAGGTCGAAAGGAGGAGGCTCGGCAGCGCCGCATAGAAATCAATCGGCAAAGAACATCCCAGACCATCCACAAGGCTGCCTGAATCTTGCTTGGACCTTTATCTGCTTTTCTCTTGTTATCTCAGAATAGATACACGACCCCGACCTTGTCGCCGCGCTTATCGCTGACACCGAGCGCTCTTGCGAGCCCATCGCCTTGACCACGCTGTTTCTGTGCATGCCGTTCAGGGCTACGACCTGGCGCCGGCTCGACAACAAACCATCCGACTTTCGGGACACGTACTGGGAAAGGGTGGAACCTCGAACTTGGAGAGGCGAACATGGAAAAGAAGAAATCAACGAATCCATCCGGAGATTGCTTGCTGTGGACCGTGCCCCGGCCGCTTTTCGTGCGGCCCTCGTAGCGTGGGATCAGGTCGAGACATCGCTGCTGACACGGCTGCTCCATGCCTTGCCTGCCGCCGATTCGGATGATTTTTTGAATGATCCCATGATCGACGACTATAACATCTCGATGGCGTTCGATGCACTCGACAAGCGGCCCGGCGTTACAGTCGAGGAAAAAGCCCGACTCGAGTACGCCCATTTTACGCTACTCGACCGAAGTGAACATGGCATTCCCAATATCGAGAAACACATCGCCGCGTCGCCCGAACTCTACTCGCTGGCGGTCGCATATGTATTCAAACGCGAGGATCGTGGAAAGGACCTGCCTGAATTAAGGTTTGGCGATCCCGAGCGGCATTTTGCCATCGCCAGTGCAGTTCATAGGCTTCTCGACCGAATTTGCCGCATCCCTGGCACCGACAGGAAGGGAAACATTAATGCCGAGGAATTGAAGGCTTGGCTCGGCCAAGTTCGCTCATGGTGTGCACGGCACGACCGCGCCAAAATCGGCGATGTAATGATTGGCCAGTTTTTGGCTCGCGCCACGGCAGGCGATGACGGTGTCTGGCCGTGCCGGCCAGTTTGCGAAGCACTGGAATGGATGGCCTCCGAGGAAGCCGCCCGCGGCTTCGTGGTCGGCGCGGGGAATCGTCGAGGCGTCCATTATAGAGACGAAGACGGCGATCAGGAACGCGATCTGGCGGCGCGCTACCGCAGCTGGGCCCATAAGCTTGCCTACGACTACCCCTATGTCGCTGCCGTGCTGGAGCGTATCGCCGCCGTGTACGACCAAGAAGCAGGATGGCAAGACACCGAATCGGACGTCAGACAGCGATTGTCATTTCTGTAGGGCAGCAGACTTGGGGCTGCCGGTCGCCGGATTATCCGCTTGCTTCGGATGGGTGTCGCCCACCACCCCTCACGGGTGCTCCGCCCTTGATCGCCCGACGCGCTCAACTGAAAGACGGGAGCGGATTCGAGACAATCCTATTGACCGACTGGCTAGACCTTATGTATTGACGGGTATATGAAGGAACCTCCTCCGATCTCGGTTCTCGGGGGTTATCTTTGGAAAAACGCAGTTCAACCAAAGACCTATCCCCAGCGAGAAGGACGAACTGGAAAGCGCCGAGGCTGTATGGAACGATGCCCTCCACGGGCGAAGCGTTGGCCAAGCTGGCCGACCCGTCGGCGTCGTTGCGGTTTTGCTACGAGGCCGGCGGGGGAACAGCATGTCAAACCTATTGATTCTTGTGAAGATGTCTCTATTAGAGGTGTTGAGTTACTTTATATAAGTGATGGTCCGCTTTCGTCACAAGGGTCTCCAGCTTCTCTATGAGAAGGGGGAGCCGCAACTGGCGCGTCGTATTCCGTTTCGAGGGCGTGCGTGTCTGCGACGTGGATTTGAATCGATTACCACCAGGAGGACCCTGATATGGCGATGAAGAATCTACCCCATCCGGGCCTGTCCGTCCGTCACGACTGCCTGGAGCCGCTGGGACTCAGCGTGCACGGACGCCGCAAAGAAGCTCGGGAGGAATGAGAATGAGAAAGTCTGTCTACGTGATACTGTCGGTTCTGATCGCCGGGATAGCATCGGCGAGGCCCAAGCCGATCGAGATACCGGAAGGTTACGAGCACGACAAGTGGAACACCGCACCTGACGATGCTATTCGTAAATTCGGGGCATTCACGAGTTCGTTCGACACTGACGACGACGACACGGGCGATGGCGTAAAGGATCTCTGGGGTATTCCCCAGTGGGTCGCCTACCACATGAAAGCGTTTCGAGGCTCGCCGGATACTGAGAACCGGCCGGCTTGGTTCACCGACAACGGACTAAAGAACCAGGGTTTCGCCCCAACGGACGATACCTATAAATACTCGAAGGCTTTTCGAAAAGCCCATCCCAACTGGTACGTCCGCGGCCACCTCTGCATGAAGCTGCACGCTGCAAGGATCAGCCCCGAGGCCGAATGGAACACCTATACGATGCTGAACGCTGTGCCCCAGCGCCAGGAGTTCAATGCCGGTATCTGGCTGGATCTCGAGCACAAGACGGCAGATTGGGCTGATCTGTACGGCGAAGTTTGGATCATCGCAGGGCCGGTCGTCGGCCTGGATGAGCCGCCTGCTCTTCTGGGGGAACCGGACAAAGACGAGATGCTCATCGCCATCCCTGACGCGCTGTTCAAGATTGTCGTGCGCAGTTCTTCAGATGATCACCGTCCGGACGTTCTGGCCTTCATCTACCCACAGCAGGACGATGGTTATGATGACGGCCCTTACGATCACACCAAATACCTGGTCGGCGTTGACGACATCGAGGCTGCGACGGGCCTCGATTTCTTCACCAGCCTGTCTGGGGCTGACCAGATAGCAATCGAACGAAAGTTGGCCACGGGTCTTTGGGAGAAGATCAACATCAACACGGCAACCGCCAACCAGATCGAAACCATCGACGGAATCGGGGGAATCCTGGCCATGAGGATTATCGAAGGCAGGCCATACAAAACTATCGAAGAGTTTCTAAATGTGAGAGGCATCGGACCGGCAAAACTGAATGCCATCCGGCCGCACGTAACCACAGACTAGTACCAACCTGCGGAAATTCGCGTAATCTGATTTCCTAGCAAAAACAGGATGTTAAGGGCGGATTTGCACGCATAAACTTGCGCAGCTAAGTACTAGCACTTACTCTCTAAAGAGGGTGCGATCCATGGAGAGCTAATATCGAGTTGGTGGGCCGGGTGAGTTTCTTTCAGAGCACCTCTTTGCGGCCATCACGCATCGCGCCGATGACCACCAACAGGGCTGCTTTCTCCTTCTCCAGCCCCGCTTTGACATAGATGCCATCGGCCCAGGCGTAGACAGGCTCCCGATCATCCAGCCTGCGGCTGCGCCAAGTCTGGTGTTCGATTTCCCACCTGGCTGTCAGACGGGAAATCGACGATGGTGAAAGGGGCGCCTCTTCTCCGAGCAGACCGCGCAAAGCCAACTCAAAGTCTCCCAGGGACAGACCGTGAAGATACAGCTCGGGAAGCAAGTCCCCGACCTGCTTGGTACGCCGGGCAAACAGCGGCAGTACCCGGCTTTCAAACGGCGCGGCACCACTTCACCCAGGCCGACCAAGTGAACCAGCTTGGCGGAAGCCGATCTCGGCTTCATGGCGCGGTTGCTGGCGCTGTACAGCCTGCCCCGCACCAACCCCGGCAACCGGCACCAGTACAAGCGGCAGAACGGCCCGTACAAGCTGGCCATGGTTGCGGGCACTGATAACAAACTCCCCTTTGGGAACATCTCCCGATTGCTGATGACTTGGCTCTCGACCGAAGCGGTGTATCGAGCACCGAGCCGTAAACACGCCCTGACGACCTGTGATCGATTCTGCGAACTCTACCAGGTCAGATATCCGAAGGCCTGCGAGTGCCTGACCAAGGGCAGGGAAGTGCTTTTCATCTGCGCAGCACCAATCCGATTGAATCAACCTTCGCTACGGTGAGACACAGGACCCGTCAAACCAAAGGATGCAGATCGGTTAATGCCACGATGGCAATGGTCTATAAGCTGGCTCTCGAAGCTGAGAAATCGTGGCTCGGATTGCGAGGATCAAACCTGATACAGCTGGTCTTGGATGGCGCCCTGTTCGAAGATGGCGACCTGAAAAGGGCTGCCTGATCCATCGGATACGCTCGCCCTCATCACAACATTTGACAATATCTCGCGGGACGGCAGCCGCCGGCAACGTTGACCGTTATACGGCATATGCAGCACCAACACAGTGGGAATGTGGAAATGCCATCCGAAGACAGAACAGGCAAGGTCATTCAAGAAACGATGCAGCGTTACAGCCTCGCTGAGAACCAAGCTTTGGAAAAGGACTTCGCAGGGCGTGACTTACTACCGACCAGAACCACTAAGAAATTGGCCTTTCTCGTTGCCGCTTACAAGCGCGAAGCCACTATAGATCAGCTGAAGGTAATTAGCGACCAACCTGCCGGCATAGTCCGAGCCCTTAGGCGAGATGGTTTCGAATTTCAAGATGATGGTAGGCCGAATCCCAACTACCAGTACACGAATCCAAACGGAGAAACCTGCCGGAAGATTATCGGCTATAGCCCACCATCGCTGCCGCTCCAAAGATGGACAAAGGAGCTTGTAGCAAAATCTATCGCTGCCGCGGTCTCTTCAATTGAGATATACAACAAGCCTGACTTCCACTATCGGGAAGAGACATTCTCCCTTCTTCTTGTCAACGCGTGGGAACTCTTGGCCAAGGCTCGGATATTGCAGAAGAGCGGTGGGAAGCTGAGATCTATTTGCGTCGAGGACGCCAAAGGACAACTGAAGAAAGGCCGATCCGGAAATCCGCTAACCCTTGAACTCCTATCTGCTTCGAGAAAACTCGTCGCAGATGAAGACATGGATTTCAAGTGCAAAGCAAACCTGGACCTGCTGACTGAGATTCGAGACAACGCAGTCCACTTCATTAACAAGGGTCTTGACTTTGCTAAGAGGATCCAAGAGATAGGTGCAGCAGGCCTTAGAAACTACGTCTCTGCATCCTCAGAATGGTTCGGTATTGATCTTTCCAGGTACAATTTTTATCTAATGCCTATGACCTTCCATCCTCCTGCTGAACTGGTAAGCTCGGCTCCAAAGCTTAACCACCGTATGCAGAATCTAGTAAACCATCTTCTCGAGGTCGAGGCCAAGTGTCCTCCAGATGAGAACGCGCTGTATTCCGTTGCTCTCTCGATCGAAACGAAGTTCACAAGGTCTTCGTCAGTCGCCGCCGTTGACGTTCGGTGGACTAACAAGGAAGACGCTCCCGCTGTTAGGATGACAGAGGAAAACAGGATTCAACGGCTGTTTCCTCTGACCCATCGTGATGTTGTCAGCCGTTGCCGCTCGAAATACGGAAACTTTAAACAGAATCAGAGGTTCAACGACATAATGAAGTCTGTGGAAGATTCAGAGCAGCATGGCGAGAGGTACTGCACGCTCCGGTATCTTGATCCGTTCAACAAGAAGAGCGGTGTGAAAAAGTACTATAGTCCTGAGATATTCAAAGTATTGAACACGAAATACACGCCGCGCAGACAAGAACCACAGGAGGGGAGAAAGCGCTGATCCTTTTGGCGCCATTGCAAGCAAACCGCAGCCGCGTTGAATCTCATTATTTGAGATGGGTGGCGGGTCAAGTGCCGAAGTCCACCCGCCTTGACGACTTGATGAGCCTTTCGAAAGGACTATGTACATCCAAACGAAGGCTTCGCATAAACGAGACTCTGCTTTGACATGATTCACATCCACCGAAGATTCGTTCTACAGCTTGAAGGATTTGTCATGGTTGCGGTAGGCCTGTCCGCCGCAGTGATGGCACCGCTTGAATTCTCTCTCTTCAAGGATATCACGAAGGACCTTGTCGGATTCGGCTACCTTGGCTTTGCGGCGCATTCAGGCCAGATTTTTGGCTTTTATCTGGTTGCCCTTGTGCTTATTCCACTTGGGTACGGTCATCTTCTTCTAAGATCCTGGACACACAAACTCAGCTTAACGGCCCTGTGGTCGTGGCTCATATTAGGTATTCCATGTATGGCATTGGTGATGTACATCTTTGTCGCCTACAAGGATCCCACAGATTTTGCCACGCTAGTTTTTGGTGCATTTACTCTATTCATTTATCCGGTTCTGCCTTTTGCACTCGTTCTGTTCTATCGTAGTTCAGAGACGCAAGCACAGTTTCATAAGCCCACAAACCATCTCACTTGGATTGAGACAGCGCCACAGCCGGTGCTAATCCTTGGCTCAGTCGTGACCTTTTATGTCTTTGCCTTTCACTCACCCCTTTTTCTGAACGGGGTTGTTCCGTTTGGATGTGGCTTTCTATCGGGCCTCGGAGGCTACGCCCTCGCAGCTACAGCGATTCTGGGATTGTCATTCGTTGCGTTGGGATTGTTCAATCAACGCCGTTGGGCATGGTTCGGTGGGGTTGCATGTTTTACTACGATGGCAGTGGACTTCCCCCTCGCGTTCTTGTGTTCTAGTTCGACAGGGTTCCTCCGACAGCTTGGCGTGTCGGATTTGGACGAGTCCTTGGTCGAGCTACAATTTCCAAGTGAACAGATCGCACTACTTCTAGCACTTCCAACAGTGAGCGCTCTGTTTACATTGTTGTTTAACCGTCGATATTTTGATCGGGTTGCGACAAAGGCGGAGCTTTGGATGGGTCTGCTGACCTTGGTGATTCTTGTTCGCCTTTGGTCTAAAGTCTGACTTTAGGGACACTGTATATGCACCAGCGCATAACACCGAGTGCCCGCCTCCGCTTCGCTCCGAAAAGGACCAATCCGCAAGGCATCATCTATCACGCTTTAGAGGTCCTATGAAAATCGATCAACAACCGAATAAAACCCTGAATTATCCCGAAACCCCTCGCAAAGATGATGGAGACACTTTGCACGAGGTATACGTTGGAGTTACCCCGTTTTGGTGGACGGTTTAGGATTTGGGGTTCAAAGCCCTTCTTTCGTAGTGATCGGTGAGAGATAATCTATCGCAGAGTGTCGACGATGGGGGTTATAACACCCCTCGATATACGTGAAGATCTCCAGTTTGGCTTCTTTGTGTGTGCCGAAGGAACGTCTGTCGAGGAGCTCACATTCGAGATTGGCAAAATAGATTCACATATTGCGTTGTCATAACAGGCTCCAGCAGACCCGACCACCCGACCGAAGGGCCGGCCCCATCGGCCTGCCGCTGACCCGCCGCCGGGTTGGCGAGATCAGTGACAGCGTGATGAAGGCGCGAGCAGAGGAGGTTGCAGGCAGCGCTGATGCAGCCAGGGATCGATGAAGGGGCGCTCTCGCGGTTTGCCGAGATGGTTTTGGGCCGGGCGGAACGGTGCGCGCTGACGGTTCGGAGGTGATTCGCATGGAACCGGACATCGATGATCGTGTCATCTTCCTTAGCGACGGGCTGCCGGCGATTCCCGAGCGCTTGTTGCTGGCGCATGCGCGTGGCGAAGTGCTGTTCATCTGTGGCGCCGGAATTTCGATGCCGGCAGGTCTGCCGGATTTTCGTGAACTCGTGCTCGGTGTTTATCAAGAGCTCGATAAGGCAGTTCATAGGGTGATCGTGGGCCTGCCGCATGACGTCTGCAACCAATGGGAAGACAGCTGCTCAGGTGAGACGCAGCTGCGGTTCTGCTACGAAGCGGGTCCGTGCAGCTACGGTGTCTACCGTCAGCTGAAGGCCCTGGGGCATGACTGCACGGTGGTGGCGCCCTCGCTGATCCCCCGCAAGCCGGGCGACCGCATCAAGACCGATCGGCGGGATGCGCTGGCGCTGGCGCGGCTTTTCCAAAACGGCGAACTGACCCCGGTCTGGGTGCCCGGCAGGCGGCGTAGAACTCGCCTTATCCACAGATGCCGGTGATTCGGTAGAGTTATCCTCGCATATACGGGTAACACGTTTTCAGCCCATGACGCCCTAGCAGCCTGTTGAAAAAGTGCGTTTATGCCAAGATGACTGTTGTCTTTCCTTGTGGTTTGGTCCTATGATATATCAGGTTCAAACTGAGAAGGGAGGACGAGCAAATGGCAATGGGAAAACGAGGACGACAGAGACAGGAAAACCTGTTCATCGCATCGAACACTTTGGTGAAATCTCCGGGTCATCCGTTCTACGAGAAGCTGAATCAGGTATTGGGGGCGAACGGCTTCGACGAGTTCGTCGAAGGGGCTTTGCCAGCGGTATTACGCTCCTCATATGGGTCGCAAGGGCATTCCGCCCGGGGTTTATTTTCGGATGCTTTTGATTGGGTATTTCGAGGGACTTGATTCGGAACGTGGGATCGAATGGCGTGTATCTGACTCGCTGACGTTGCGCCGGTTTTTGGGGTATGCCCTTGACGAACAGACCCCGGATCATTCCAGCCTGTCTCGCATCCGGCATCGGCTTCCCTTGGAAGTTCACGAAGCGGTTTTCAAGTGGATCCTGAGGGTCTTGTGCAAAGCGGGTCTGGTGAAGGGGAAGACGTTGGGCGTGGATGCTACGACACTGGAGGCCAACGCCGCGATGCGCAGCATTGTACGCCGTGACACGGGTGAAGGCTACCAGGCATTCCTTGAGAATCTGGCCAAGGCCTCGGGCATTGAAACGCCTACCCGCGAGGACTTGTCCAAGATCGATAAGAAGCGACCGAAGAAGGGATCGAACCAGGACTGGGAGCACCCGCACGACCCGGATGCCAAGATCGCTAAGATGAAGGACGGTCGCACGCACATGGCGCACAAGGTGGAGCACGCGGTGGATCTGGACACCAATGCCATTGTGGCAGTGGCGTTGTCGGGAGCAGATGAAGGAGATACCGAGTCGTTGTCCTGGACGCTGCTCGAGGCGCAGCTCAATCTCAAGCAGGTCGCGAAGGACGAAAAAGCTGCCAAACGTTTGCACAGACAGCGTATACGGGAGGTGGTTGCGGACAAAGGATATCATAGCAACGATGTATTGACCAGTCTGAAGCAAGGCGGCATCCGGAGTTACATTTCAGAACCGGATCGGGGACGCCGCAAGTGGAACGGCCGACGAGATGAGCAGGCCGCGGTATATGCGAATCGACGCCGGATCAAGGGAGATCGCGGCAAGGCCTTGCGCCGAAGTCGTGCAGAACGGGTGGAAAGAACCATCGCTCACACATATGATACCGGTGGCATGCGCAGGTTGCACTTGAGAGACCGCGGCAATATCCTCAAGCGTTTGCTGATCCACATCGGGGGCTGCAACCTGGCTCTGCTCATGCGCAAAGTGATGGGCGTAGGTACTCCGAAGGCCCTCCAGGACCTGGCCAAGGCCTTGCAGCGTCTACTGCTCGTCCTACAATCACGCTTTGCTGCCCTCGGTCACCTTTTTAACCTCTTATCAGCGTCTCCTGCTCAATCTCCTTACCTTGATTTATCCGACCCGCACTCCAGGCGTCTTTTCCGTTTATGTGTGTTGAAAGGTAGTTCTTCAACGGGCTGCTAGACTGTTTTCTAAACCCGATACGATGATGCTGGGAACTCCAGGAGGCTTACTTAGTTGCACTCCTATGTTTGAAATTGCCAAGTAACTGGTTTGTTCCTTTAAGATCTTTCGACTAAGTTCCTTGGTCGTCCTGTATTCGGCAACTTTATCGTTGTAGTTGCGCATGCCTGTGTACAGGCTCAAGACGGTGATGGCCTGACGAACCTGCTGGATCGATGTAAAGCTGGCGTTTCGGAGCGCTCTCTTCCATAGGATGCTGAACCAGATCTCGACTTCGTTGAGCCAAGAAGCGTGGGTGGGCGTGTAGTAGAGATGGACGTTTGGGTGTTTCGGCAACCAGCGGTCGATCTTGGGCTTGTGGGTGTTCAGGTTGTCCAGGATGACGTGAATTTCCTGATCCGGGTAGTCCACTACGAGTTCGTTCATAAACCTCAGAAACTGCCGTCGTCTGCGCCGCTTGAAGTGACCGGTTTTGACCAGCCCGGTCGCCACGTTCAGGGCGGCGAACAAGGTGGTCGTACCGTTGCGTTTATACTCGTGGTTGAAGCCCGTCAGGGCTTTGCCATTGGGCAGTTTGAGCCATCCCTGGGCGCGTTCCAGCGCCTGGATTGCAGGCTTCTCGTCTACGCAAAGAACTACGGCGTTCTCGGGCGGATCCAGGTACATGCCCACGATGGCGGCGGCCTTTGGGACAAACTCGGGGTCCGTGCTGATACACCAGCTCCGGCGTCTGGCCAGAGAGATCTGGTGCTTGCGCAAGATACGCCAGACGTAGTGCTCGGAGATGCCCAGCTTTTCGGCAAGCAACGGACCCGTCCAGGTGGCGTATCCCTTAGGCGGCGACTTATCCAGGGCCGCCAGGATGCTCTTTTCGGTGGACGGGGTGTATTTAGAAGGTTTGCCGGGACGTGGCTTGTCCTGTAGTCCCTTCAGTCCAGCCTGGTGGAAGCGGCTCCGCCATTTGCTGACCGTCGCTTCGCGTGTGCCGAGTTCACGCGCGATGTCACGGTTTTGACCGCCGCGCGCAGCAGACAGAACAATACGTGCTCGCAAAACCAGTCGTTGCTCGGCCTTGCCCGAGCGGGTCCACGTTGAAAGCGTTTCGCGATCCTTGTCGCTGAGTTCTATAACCGGTGCGATCCTGCCCATAGCGGTGGTCTCCTCAGAGGGTGTGATCCAAGGGGAGCCAATCTATGGTCAGGAATATAATTAATTACGCCTTATTGTGGTGTAGTGCTTTGATTGCTTTCGCATGCATCCTGTCCGTCAGATTAACGGCGGAACGCTTGTCTCCTGTTCCATCTGAGGCGGGACAATGCGGTCAGGCTGCTTTATACATTGTCTCACTACTCGACCCCCAGACTCTTGAACGCCGCATCTCGGGGATCGGAGTAGAAGCTGGTCTGAAACTTCGCGAACAACTCTCCGGGAATGGTCGGGATGTCCCCTACACTGGCCATGGGAAGCAGGATCTTCTTCGCGCCGGCGTCAAACGCTACTTGAAGTGACTCGGCCAGATTTTCAACTGGAATGATGCTGCCGCCGAGGCTCATGCTCCCCAGCACGACCATTTGTGATTGAACCGGTTTACCGAGGATGCCGGAACAAAGAGCCACAAATGCTGCAAGCGTCATTGTCGTAGTCGAGCCCGTGTTCTGGAGTTCAACCACATGCAAGTGCAAGTTGTGATCACCGGGTTTTGCCGAGGCACTGACCGAAGAGGCGTTGGCTTTGAAATAGTCGAAGCCGACCTTGATACTTTCCTTTGCTGTGGTACTAGACCCCACGCCCGACAGTGTGAACTTGCCGTTTCCAGCTGTGACCTGTGTCTCGATCCGGTAGACCCCGAGGTGTCCACTGCTAGCGGTTGCGATGGTGTGAAGTACGCCAGGGTTGAGCGGGCCGTCAGGTATGAGGGCGCCTCCACCCTGCTCAGGAACGCTGATAAACCGTTCCTCCAGCGTTTCCGGGTCGATGTAGGAAAAGTGGACATCGTAGAATTCCATCCCACCAATCTTCTTCAACTGCTCTTTGACCCTTCGCCGCGTCTCAAGGGCGTATTCCAGGCAGCGCCGCACGGCTTCCCTGTCGTACTCTTCGTTGGGGTAGAGAAGCTTAAGCAGGCCAGAGACGGTGTGCCTGACCGCGATGGTATCCCGTTGATTCAGATCCCGTCCTGGCTTGAAGTATTTGTTGATCGCATCGCCGAAGTTCCTCTTGCGCATCTCACGGAGGAACGCAGCCAGATAGTCGACTATCAGCCCATACTGGTTAGTGAAAAACTCCGGCCGCATCTTCGGGATCTCCCAGCCTGGAATATAGGCGTGGAAGCGATCGAAAAATGCGGCGTCGATCATGGCCTCGGGAAACGGCGCAAAGAGATGACTCGTCTTGACCAGCGTGTCTACAGGCTGATTGATGTTTCCGACGAAGACCATCGACGCATCGGCGTTCACCTGATCACGACCCCGGGCGAATGATCCAGACGCCATATAGTCCTTCATGATCTGGACGCCCGCATTGTCCTTGAAGCTGATTCCGGCGACCTCGTCGAAGGCCACTACATCCCACAGCCCGACCAGCCCTACGGTTCGGCTGGCCAAGTTGTAAAACAGGTTCGCAACGGTGGTCTGCCCCCCGGAGACAAGGATGCTGTTCGGACTGATTTCCTTGTAGATATGGCTCTTTCCGGTTCCCCTCGGACCCAACTCGCAGACGTTGTAGTTGTTTTCCACCAGCGGTACAAGACGGCACAGCAGGTGCCACTTCGTACGCTCATCGAACTGCGTCGGCTCATATCCGCAGGAACGCAACAACACATCAATCCATTGCGTCTCGGTAAACTGACGCCGCCCGGCGAACAGTTCGTCCATATCCATGTTCGGCATCTGGATTGGATTGAGCACATCGATAATGAAAGGCGACCCTTTTTGCCCCTCCTCAAAAAAATAGTGCATCGTAATGATCGACCAGATCCCGCCAGCCAGTAACTTCTCGTATTTTCGGACCGTCTCCGTACCGATTTCGACGCCCTTCGTTCCCAGGTTCGACAAAAGCGCCTCGTAGACATCCCGTTTTTCATTCAGCTTGACCGTCACCTTATCGATAACCTTCAAACTACCCCGTTCGCGGATGGTGGATTTTACCTTTTCAGCCTCGTCGGCCCGCACGTAGTTTTCAGTGAGGATCCGCTTCACTGTAGCCAAGCCGTCCTCGATCACTACCGGGTCATTGGAGGCGCAGTAGTTACCCAGCAGATACTCGAGGACATAGACGGGAACATTCGCGCCTTCCTTGACCAGTTTGGTCAGGTCCTTGCGCACGACGCGGCCAGCGAATTGCGTATTGAGCAGATCGTCGAGATTGGGATCGGTTGCGGCAGTATCAAAAGTCATCAGTAATGGCTCTGTCGATAATTACGTCCAGGCTCTCCTGCTCGATGCCCGTGTCGGCACCCCGGAGAACCAGCCGGTATGGCGTACGTTTATCGTACGGTCTGTCTCGCAGGGTCAGGATCACAGATTTCTGCCGCTCATCGAGGTTTGAGGACGTACTGTCAAATGTCATCGACCCGATGGTGGTTACGGGCTCATCGCCCTCGTACACGGCGATCTTGATTGTCACGGCCTTGACCCGCTCGCTCACCGGCTCCATCTGCAACACGTTGAAGCGGTGCTTGGGTGCCGTGATCTTGTGTGTCCTTCCGAGCACTTGCACCGCGACATGCTTGGACTGGGTTTTCTCGCGGTGGCCCTTGTCCTTGAGATGCTTCACCTTGATGACAGGCACCACAATTTCATGAAGCATCGCGCCGCCATGAACGAAACGCGCGCCACCGGTGAAATGAAAGCGGTTATTGCCCTTGGGAACCCAGAATTGCATCCCGCCCCCAGCCTCAGCGGTCACGGTCGTATTACCCCGCCATGCCTGCTCGTGACGCGGCAGATCGTAGCCCAGGAGGTATCGTTTCTTCGCGATGACCGTGCCGTCTGGCTTGTCCTCCAGCCTGCTCTTGTCTGGGGCGCCCGGCGCCGTTTCGGTGAACAGAAAACCATGGTCCGCTGTGATCACTACATAATTGCCGTTGAGATTATTGACGACATAGCGGACGAGATCGGCCAGTTCCCGGATCGTCTTTCTGACGGCCTCAAACGTATCCCCCCTCGGTGGCGGCTTTGTCGCCGCGTGCGTCAATCTCGTCATGGTAGATGTAGACGAGACGCTTGCCGGCAATGAACTCCCTGCCTTCTTCCTTCTTCATCGCGAGTAGCTGGTCGGCTTTCACGGCCATGCCGCCCCGAGTGCTCAGGATCCCGTTGCGTTGTTCGAGAGATGCCGTCGGCTTCCCGTCGGCCAGGACATCACCCTTCTCCGCATATTCGAGTTTCGAGTGCGGCAGGAGGCTCGCCATGCCCAGGGCGGTATAGGAAGGTAAAACACCCAACTGGGACGACAACTTGGCCTGGACCCGGTAGGTGCCATTCAGATAACCCGTCAGCTCTTCCGCGACTTCATACCGCATGGCATCGCTGATAATAACGAAGGCCCGTCGGTTATCGGCTTCGGTCAGCCACGGGCCAACGTGTCGGTCAAAGAAGTGGTATTGGTTCTGCACTCCATCGACCGCCCACCTCTCGGGTAGTTCCGCATCCACGAACTTGCCCCAGGCGAGCGCAATGGGGGTGAGGTACCCATTGCAGTAGCAGGCCTCGATCTCCTCTCGAAGCGGCTTCAGCATATCCCAGCCCTGTCCGGCGGCCACATCGGCGTTCTCGCAGAAATGACGGTATAGCTGGTCAAAGCGAAACAGCTTGGATTCGTAATCCTTATACATCGCTGCCATATCAGGGGAGTCGAAGCCCGCCTCATGCGTGTTGCGCAGATGCAGGAGCTGCGCGGCGACCGCTAACGCTTTGTATACGGCGCGGCGGGCGTTCCGTTGGACCTCGGGCACCGAGCCCGAAGATAGCCAGTGTCCGGCCTGTCTGCGGTCGACGATGCTGCTGACAGCCTCGAGATCAATCGCATCGGTCGTTGAAGTCACACGGTCCAGCAACCCCTGCACGATACTTTTCTCCACATCAAGAAAAGTCGGCACATCAAGAAGAGCCTCGACTTCACAACCGTGCAGATGATCCGGTATATGCAGGCGCGCCCCGACCTCATCCGCCAACACGTTGTAGCTGCCACTCTTGCTGCTGCTGTCTCTCCATTGGGCCAGGCAGACCACGGCATTCGCAGTGCCGGAACGTGGCAATTGGAGGTGCTGCAGCGCACCGGGCAGTTCCTTCGGAAGATGGTGAGCGTAATCCGACACGAGCAGCCGGATAAGTAAATTCTTGCAGGGTTGGGCTATCCTCGCCGTACCCGAAGACGGCCTTGACCATCGCCCAGAAAGGCTCGTCGAGTTCGAATCTCTCGATCTGGGCCCAGGCCAGGGGACCGGCTTCGAGATCGGGTGCATCACCCTCGGTCATAGAGTGGAACAAGGTTCGAACGATGTTGAATAACTCGGGCTGGTCGGCTTTCGCGACGACCGCCAGCATCTTGCGGTCGAGATCGAGTTCCGAGTCTTCGGGAGAGACGAGGCTCGTCAGCTTTTGCAGCCGCTCTTTGTTATCAAAAAACTTCCGGCGCTTTGCAAGATGCTGGCGAAGATACTGGTGAACCAGGCCGAGTTCCTGCAGGATGATGGAGGAGCGGTCTGCCCGGAAACTACGACCGTACAACCGCATGTCCAGCAGCCAGTCGTTTTCGTAGTCCGGCTCCTCAGCAGGTGAGTACAGCAGATATCGCCCAGCAGGATCGTCCTGTTCAATGCGAACCTTTGCTTCGAATGCTCCAACCTCGTCGAGCTTGAGGACCGCTACGCCTTCGAGAGCGATGTCCGGTAGCGATCCGGCGAACTCGCCATCCGGGTCGTTCCAGAAGACGATACGAACGTGCTCATCGTCGAACAACTGGCGTAGGGCGGCGGTGATCTGTGCTACATCCATCAGTTTGCCTTGGCTCCTGTAACCGCCTTCACTTCGGCCAATAAATCGCCGAACTTGCCGTAATTGACCTTCACTCCATCGTCGAGGTCGAGGCTGATGCGTTGGTCCGCATAATGGCGCAGCTTTTCGTCAAACTCCCGAAGCTCCGATTGTTGCTTGACCAGTGTCGCCCGCTCTTTCTCCAGCCGATTGCGGTGAGCCGTCGAGGCCGCGGCGGCAATATCCCTCTCCAACTGGCGCACACGCGAAGCCATCATGCCCTGCAGCGGGATCACGTACTCGGTACGCATCCGGGCCAGCGTGCCTTCGTTGTAGCGGTGCAGGTAGACGAGACACTGGAAGGCCTTCTGCTTGCCGCTTGAGAAGAGCCAGTAGATGGGGCGCTTCTTGTAGGTTTGCAGATGATCCTTGAAGAAGCTGTCGCACAGGTAGCGGCGCAGCGTCTCACGGCTGGACTCGTTCTTCCCACGCTGCACGTTATCGGTCAGGAAGGTGAGGTTGTCTTCGAGATGGCCCTTGTCCCAAGCCGCCGAGATGAACTCGGTGCATCGGTGGGCGGCATCGTCGTCGAACCACTCGGTGTCGGTGAGTGGGACGATGCCGTCTGGGTCGGCAGGGAACCTGGTGTAGCGGCTGGGGTCGAAGTCTACGTTGCCGCTGTGGGCGTAGATCAGGCCAGGTACGTCCAGACTGTAGCGGCCCATCATGCAGCCGATGGCGTAAGAGATCAACTCCTTCATGGTGTCCGGCCGGAAGCGATCCCACTGTTCCTCTTCGGTGAGATTACCGCCATAGCGATAGGCGGGGTTCACCGTGAGGGTGATCTGCTCGATGGGAACGCCGGGGGTAAGTTCGTCTTGCAGGCCATAGGAGTCGATGAACAGGCGATTGTTCTCCTCTTCGAGACGCTTCGTCTCGGCGATGATATCGCGGTTCTGGGTGATCCATGCGGTGTAGCTGGATTTGAGGGTGGGTGCGGGATCGGAGGATGCCGTCAGGATGGGCCCGCTGAGGCACGGAATCCGGCCCGTGTGCGACTTTAATTCGGAATCCGGGCAACGGTATGCGACCTCCACAAAAAAAGCGACCGTGGGGGGGTATGACTTACGGCCCGGCACAGCGCCGGGTTTCGTTGATACCCTGGGGGCCACGGAGTCGAACGCGAGGATCGTGGTCGAATTCGGGGGAACTGGTCCGGCTCCAGTGAATACATACCGGGGGACGTTCCCAAACGTCGAACCAGGCTGTTAGCTGTCCGGGAGGATGTCGCCTCCAGTTGCGCGGGTCGGGTCGCAGGTCTCCGGCTCGGACCCGCCGCAGCTCTACTACGCGATCACGTGCCATGGGCATCCCCTTCCGCTCGGCCGGGGGGACCGCCGAAATGCACGGTGATCTCCGGCGGCTTGCGATCTTGCAGTTCCACCTGCTGCTGCGCGGCCGCGTACTGGTCCTTTCGCAGCCGGTCGCACACACGCCCGATGTCGCGGAAGACCTGCGTCGGGGACACCCCGACCCGTGTCGCGATCTCGCGATAGCTCCAGCCCCGCGATGCGCAGGCGCAACGTCAGCAGACACCACTCCTCCAGCGTTGGGTTCTGCGGCATGGTGTTCCCCTCCTATCGTTTCCCCGGCCGCTCGTCCCTGAACATGATCGCCAGGTGTGGATTCCATGCTGGAGAGCCCTCGTAGAGGCGGCCACGAACCGGGCCTTCCGGATCTCCCCGCACGCCTTGGGGGAACCGTGCGCGCCTTTGATAAGCCTTGCTAAAATCGCCGGAGAAGGCGTCGCTCGGGCTGGGACTGGGGGCTGCGCCGGCTACGGTTTCGGACTCCGGGCGCACGGCCGCTTCCGCTGTCCGGTGATCTGCCGTAAGACCGGACCCATCGGGTCCGG
Organism: Candidatus Latescibacterota bacterium; assembly: GCA_965217865.1. Taxonomy (GTDB): domain Bacteria; phylum Latescibacterota; class UBA2968; order SICM01; family SICM01; genus CBDCJO01. Next base: position 553,878 of record CBDCJO010000002.1, read on the forward strand.
CTTCCTGTGAATACTTGCCGGAGGACCTTCCGAAACGTCGAAAGGACGCAACCGGGCTGTTAAACAAGGCCGACGCGGAAAACAGAGAATCAGAGAATCCGGAGGAGATATCTCTGCTCAGCGGACGCAACCCCCACGGTTGCGCTTGCAATCCCGATGGGAGCGCTTCGAAACAGAGAACCGGCAGAGAAGGGGGGAGGTGGCACAAGCGTTTGTGAATACGGCAGAAACGACAAGACCCCGAAGGGGTTGCCCTACGGGGTTTTGCGTTAACGGACGACCGCCGAAGTTGGCGGATGGGAATATGGCTCCCCATATGATCCTCTCCCCGGAACCATTCTCTGTTCGTCAGTCGTAACCTGCTGTGTTGAAAGGAGATATCGTGATTACGCCCGCGCCGCAGACGCGGAAGACAGCGTCAAGACGACTTCCGCCCTTCAGGTCAAAACAGCCACTTCTCCGACATGGGATCAGGATATCCGGGTCGTCGTTACCCACGCTGTTCACCTTGGTGCTGACGGCGCGCCTTTCGTAGGGGCCAACATGAACTCAGTTCCAAACATATCGACATAATTAAACAAGCTTTTCTGCATCGTGCAATGGTCAAATGACACATCTGAAGCTGGGACTCCACTTGCTCCCCCCGTATTTTTAAACCTAGCGCCGTTGATATTCACAAACTCAAAATCTCCTCCTGAAAAATCCACATTTCGGAACACAGAGTCGTTCAGATTTACATAGCTGATTTGAGATCCTTTCATATTGACGTATTCCATCATCGTTTCTTGGATATCTTTCTTTCCGATCTTCACCAGAGCCTCCTCAAGATTAGTGCCGATAAATGCACGCTGTGCTGATAAACGCACATGATTTGGTTTGCCCCATGTAGAAGTAGAACATTTTGCGAGTATTATAATGTCTAACAATAAGATTACAGAATAATCCCTCTTAATGGCTCCTATAGATGTTTTTATAGCTATATCTATTCATCATATTGTGTCACTGCTGTCCAAGATAAATCAGAATTGGCCTTTTTTGGACAAGTAAGTGACTGTTTTTACACAATGCCCTCTGGCAGCTGAAATCCAGGTTGCACTGGCCAAAGATGCTGTCCAAAAGCCGGATGGTCCGAAAGATCGGGCCTTTCATTGCACAACACATCCCGAAAAGCTGGGATTCAGGCGATTCGAAGAGGACCTAGCGGTTCGGGCAGTCTTTGATCGCCTATCTGATCCAAATGCTGTCCAAAGAAAAAACCGATTTTGGACAGGTATGATATCGCCCACAAACTGAACAACCCATTCGGATATGAGGACCCTTCGGATATAGCCGTGGTTTCATCCTTTCTTTGCAGTGTGGGAAAATCTCAAGTTAAACTGTAACGGGGATACAATTCAAGGGAACAATATCAGAGGGGCGGTCCTTGAGATCGCCCCTCTGAATCGTTGCCTATGGCCGGTCTGCGTTTATTTTGATGCCTGATCTTCCCCGCCCCTTAAGGACCGCATCCACCGCTCCATTTCACGGGTCGCAATTTCGCGGCTACCCAGGCCAAAAGCGATGGCCACGGCCACGGCCACCGCACCCAGCAGCAGGCCGAAGGCCAGGTTGATGATGTCGCTGGCCAGGCCCATCTGCTCGAGGGCCATGCCCGCCGCCAGGATGAGGATAGCAGTTCGAACGATTACGCTGAGTAGGCCCCCCTGCTGGCCGCCGCGCTCCCGGAGCACGCGGGCGGCCAGATCGCCCAGGAAGAGCCCGGTTCCGAAGATGATAATGCCCAGGACCACGTGCCCGACGAAGGTCGTAAGCTGCGTCAAAAGCCCGGCCAGGCCCTCAAAGCCCAGCAGGCCGGCGGCTTCGATAGCGGCGAAGAGGAGCACGGCCACCAGGAGCAGGTAGCCGACCCATTCTGCAGGCGTGCGCTGGCCTTGGGCAGGTTCTGGGCCGATGCCCATGCGGGATAGGACCGCATTAAACCCAATGCCGGTGAGGAGGTCGGCGACCAGGCCGGCCACAAAGCGCCCGATCAGGTAGGCGACGAGCAGGACCAGGGCGGAGGTGAAGATCGCCGGGACGGCGTACAGAATGGTGGTGAGCATCGCGCTGGCCGGGCCGGAGATGGCCTCGAATCTCAGCGCGTCCAAAGCGGCGACAGCGGCCACGATGAGGATCAGGGTGTAGACAACCAGCCCGGACAGGCCGGACAGATTCCGCCCGCCCAGGGCGGTGCCCAGGCCGGCGCGTTCACCTGCCTGATCGATCCCTGTGGAGGACAGGAGGTTGGTGGTGGCGCGCTGCACGATGCGCGCGGCGAACCAGCCGATGAACAGGATGAGGGCGGCGGAGAAGAGATTGGGCAGAAATCCCATGATTTTACCAATCATTTCCCGGACGGGGGCCAACAGCCCTTCCAGCCTCAGGGCGCCGAGCACGGCGGGCAAGAAGATCATGAAAATCAGCCAGTAGAGGGCGTTCCCGATGTTCTGAGCGACCGAGAGTCCCTCCTCCCCTTCGATGCCAGAGGATTCGCCGAGGCGTTCGTCCACCCGTGCCGCCTTGAGCAGCCGGGTGACCAGCAGGCGGACCAGGCTGGCCAGCACCCAGGCCAGGAGCAGAAGCAGAACGGCGCTGAGGATTTGCGGAGCAAAGTTAAAGACTTTGACCAGCATTTGATTAAGCGGTTCGGTGACGATGGAGAACCCCAGCGCCTGGAAGGTGGCGACGAGGACAAAGAGCATGATCAAATAGTATATGCCCCTGGCTGTCCACTTTTCGACTTCGATCCGGGTATCGGCCTCTTCGCCGACGACCCAGCGGACCATCCGGTTATCCAGGTCGGTCCGCCTGAGGATGCGCCGGACGAGCGCAGCGACGAAAAGGGCGATAAGCCAGCCGATGACCAGGACGGCCAGCGCCATCAGCACCGGCGGAAGCCAGTCGAACTGAGCGATGGAGGTCTTGACCGCCTGGACCAGTGTGTTCCACGAGCCTGTCATAGTACTGCCCTCCCTAATTGGAATGAAGAATGCCTGCGCGGGTGTGCGGAATTCCGCTTCACGCTGTATTCGTCCCCCCCGATCCGGAACCACCGTACCTTTTTCCCGACTACAAGAAATGAATTCCCGGCCATAGGCTATCTCCTTTGTGACAGATATTCGCTCAGGCGCCGTCCGTTTGGACAGCCGTTCTCAGTGGACCCGACGAGGTGTTTTTGATTGACCGTCGTGGCCACTTCCGCGGAGATCAGACAAAAAATCCCGATCCGGCACCTCTCCCACTTATTTTGACGGAGTGTTATTTCCTATCTACTCTTTCTCCGAATTTTCCGACGCCATATGCAGAATCTACTCCCCGATCTGTAGTCCCCGTACAGTGACCACCGTCAAAAAGCGACTGCACGACTCCAGAAAGAGATTAAAAGAAAGGATGATCGAAATGGTCAGCGAATCCCTGAAGGATCATTCACCTGATGAACGTTTCAGCGAGAAAGTGGTGGGGGAGCTGCTCAATAGGCCAAAACCGATGGAGATCGAAGGGCATCCGGTCAGAACGATCTGGGAACAGATCCGGACCGCCCTGTCCTCGTATGAAATCATCGGCGGTGAGGAAATCGTAGATAGATCGGTGGAGGAGGATATGGGAGTCACCGAAATGGCTTATCACGTAAGCGATAATGAAATCCTCCGGACCCATACGACCCACACGACATTTCAGGCGATAAAGGGACGGAAACCACCCGTGCGTTTGCTCGCGGCCGGAAGAGTTTTTCGATCGGACAGTGAAGATCGACGTCATTCCAAAGTCTTCCATCAAGTCGATGGGATTTGCATCGACCAAACCGCTGATCTTCAGACCCTGAAATCAACGGTCCGGCAAACGCTCATTGCGGTGTTCGGAGAAGTCGAGATCCGTTGGCGCAATCATGATTTCAAGTTTGTCGAAGCTGGTATTGAATTCGATATCAGATGGAACGAAAAATGGTTTGGAATGGGCGGCTGCGGGCTTCTGAAAGAAGATATGTTACGCCAGGCGGGTTTCAATGTCAAGAGGGTAAGCGGATTTGCTTTTGGGCTGGGAATAGAGCGGATTGCCATGATCAAGCAGGAAATCGATGATATTCGTCAATTATGGAAATCGCCATATGTGCCGGAGAGCTGAAGGAGAATGGTCATATCCCAAGCCTTTTCGCAATGGCCTTTCCTCCTCGACTATTAAGTGATAGATGTTGCCCACGGGATTCAGATGACCTGTACACAATGATATGTCTTCCATTCGGAACACCCCAGTCCCGCGCCCTGCGAGCAACAATTATCGTTATTTCTCCACTTTTCGCTCTCGGGACAAGAACCTCACGGACATAAGATATAGCGGCCTCCCGAGAAGGTCAAGTCTTAAGCGTCCTGCAAAATGCAAGCCTTCAACTGGAGGTCCAGTGAGGTTCAGGCAACGGCTACCATTTCAGCCGGTGGTGCGATCTGTCGTTCCTCATAGAGCAGCTGGAGCTGGAGCAGTTCGGTGGACGTGATGTTGATATTCTGCCACCTGGCAGCGGCACGGATGAGAACAGCATAGACGAGCTTCAGGCAACTCTTTTCGGAGAAGAATCGCGGCAATGTTTTGGTTCGGCGGCGTTCCTCGACAAAGCTGCGTTCGATCAGGTTGGTGGTGCGGGCGAACTTCCGGAGTCGCCAGGGAAGCTGGAGGTGTGCGAGGAGAGCTTCGAGGTCCTCCGTGAGACACTTGCACAGACCGGGGAACTCCTTGCTGAACTTCTCCAGAAACTCTCGCACCGCACTTTGGCCGGCCTGAAGATCCGGGGCGTCACGAATCATCACCAGATACGGCTTGATCTCATGCCAGCGCGCATCGGGCACCTTGGCTGCAAAGTTGCGCATCCGATGCGCCCAGCAGCGTCCGCGCAGACTCTTCGGCCACATCTGGTCGATGGTCTGGATAAGCCCACCGGCTCCGTCGGTCGTGACGAACAGGGGTGCCGGTAAACCACGCCGGTCGAGATCCCGGACGAACTCAAGCCATGCCTCGCCGCTTTCTTTGCTGCCCAGACCCAGGGAGATCAGAACTTTCCGGCCGTCCAGTGTGATGCCCCAGGCGCACAGCACGGCCTCCCGGGTGATGCCGTGGGTACGAAGCGGCTCGTACAGGCCGTCCAGGAACAGGCACAGGAGAGGAAAGTCGCTGAGATCGCGTTCCTGGAAGGCCTGGTATTGTTCCCAAAGGACTTCGGTGACTTCGCTGACCTTGCTGCGGCTAAGCAGGCAACGCCCCTGCTCATCAGTGAAGGCGTCCTCGATGTCCCGGGTAGACAGTCCACGCGCGTACATCTCGGTTGCCAGGCGCTGCACCATCCCTGAGTCGCCGCGCAGAAGATCGTAAAGGCTGCACCGGTAGGGCTCCTCTGGATCCCTGACCTGAGGAATCGCGACCTCGAGGCGGCCTTCGGCAGTATCCAGATAGCCCGGCTCATAGCCGCTACGGTAGCCTCGACGACCTTCACCGCGTTTATACCGATCGACACCCAGGTGGTCCCGCTGATGCGCCTCAAAACCCTCCTGGCAGATCAGCCGGGTGGACAACTGAACTAGCTGAGTCAACGCCTCTTGGGCGCTCTCGACATCCTGGAGTCCTTCGATGAACTCCTTCAATTCCTTGCGCAATCTATCACTCGGAGCTATCTTCTTCATACGGCGTGACTCCTTCCTTTTGCCCACTCGGGGCGTCGAGGTTTTTGGGGACCTCTGGAAGATAGCTCACGCCGCTTCTTTTTGCAGGAAATCTAAGACATTACCTCCCGAGAATCCAACGCGTTGAGCGTGGACTTGACCCGGTTTCGTGGATACCTTATTACTTGGCAGAAAGGAGGATGCTACGATGCCGAGGTCACATTCGCCGTATCCACCGGAGTTCAAGCGGCAGATTGTAGAACTGGTGCGAGCGGGTCGCACGCCCCATGAGTTGTCCCGTGAGTTCGAGCCGTCGGCCCAGGCGATCCGGATCTGGATGAGGGCCTCCGCAGTGACGGTCTGATCACCGAGGAGCGGGAGGAGATCAGACGACTGCGCCGCGAGAATAGGCAGTTGCGACAGGAGCGGGAGATCCTTGCAAAAGCCGCGGCCTGGTTCGCTCGGGAGACCAACTCGGTGCCAGGGGAGTCTACGAGTTCGTGAAAGCCAATCAGGCCTTCTATAAAGTAGCCACGATGTGCCGGGTCCTGGAAGTCTCCACCAGTGGGTACTACGCGTGGCTCAAGCGGCCGCTGTCGGCACGAGCGCAGGCCGATGTGGCTCTGACGGAACGGATCGTGAAGATTCACAAGTGTTCTGATGGCACCTACGGTGTCCCGCGCATATACGAGGAGCTTGTAGCCGAGGGGGAGCGGATCGGTCGCAAGCGCGTTGCGCGGTTGATGCGTGCTGCAGGCCTGGAGGGCGTAAGTCGTCGCAAACGGCATCGAACCACCTACCGTGATCGCGATGGGCGCGTCGCTGCTGACCTGGTCAATCGAGATTTCACGGCTAACGGGCCAGACCAGCTCTGGGTAGCCGACATCACTTACATCAGTACGTGGGCCGGCTTCCTGTATCTCGCGGTCGTTGTGGACGCCTGGAGCCGCCGCGTCGTTGGCTGGGCGATGGCGACCCATCTGCGCGCCGAGCTGGTGCTCGAGGCGTTGAATATGGCGCTCTGGCAACGACAGCCGGAAGCCGTCATCCATCACTCCGACCAGGATGTCAGTACACCTCCATTGCCTTCGGTCTACGGTGCCGCAAGGCCGGTGTCCGGCCCTCTATGGGCTCCACCGGTGACTGCTACGACAACGCGTTATGCGAGAGCTTCTTCGCCACGCTCGAATGCGAACGCCTGGATCGCCGAAACTACCGCACACAGGCCGAAGCCCGGATGTCCGTATTTCAATACATCGAGGGCTGGTACAACTCCCATCGGCGACACTCAGCACTCGGATATCTCTCTCCCATGAACTTTGAGCAGACCTCCAGCGCTGTTGCCCATGAAGCCGAATGAATCGCAACTGATAAACCGTCCGCTAAACCGGGGTAACTCCAGTCCGGAGGAGACTGCTCTGTACATTCCTCATTCCGGGGGCATCCTGGCCGTCGCGGACGCAATCGTCCGGTACGACGGAGATCTCGGATTTGTACCGGACTACCTGCTGGGAGGTGAGAACCCGGAGGCCATAAAGCGGGACCTTCGAGATGTGTTCCTCGAGCATTTGGATCGGGACTTCGACCACATGCTCTTCGCCCACGGCGATCCGTGGGTCGGAGGGGCTAACAGCCCGTTGAAGAACTACCTTTCAACGCACATAAACGGAAAAGACGCCTGGAGTGCGGGTCAGATAAATCAAGGTAAGGAGATTGAGCAGGAGACGCTGATAAGAGGTTAAAAAGGTAACCGAGGGCAGCAAACGTGATTGTAGGACGAGCAGTAGACGCTGCAAGGCCTTGGCCAGGTCCTGGAGGGCCTTCGGAGTACCTACGCCCATCACTTTGCGCATGAGCAGAGCCAGGTTGCAGCCCCCGATGTGGATCAGCAAACGCTTGAGGATATTGCCGCGGTCTCTCAAGTGCAACCTGCGCATGCCACCGGTATCATATGTGTGAGCGATGGTTCTTTCCACCCGTTCTGCACGACTTCGGCGCAAGGCCTTGCCGCGATCTCCCTTGATCCGGCGTCGATTCGCATATACCGCGGCCTGCTCATCTCGTCGGCCGTTCCACTTGCGGCGTCCCCGATCCGGTTCTGAAATGTAACTCCGGATGCCGCCTTGCTTCAGACTGGTCAATACATCGTTGCTATGATATCCTTTGTCCGCAACCACCTCCCGTATACGCTGTCTGTGCAAACGTTTGGCAGCTTTTTCGTCCTTCGCGACCTGCTTGAGATTGAGCTGCGCCTCGAGCAGCGTCCAGGGCAACGACTCGGTATCTCCTTCATCTGCTCCCGACAACGCCACTGCCACAATGGCATTGGTGTCCAGATCCACCGCGTGCTCCACCTTGTGCGCCATGTGCGTGCGACCGTCCTTCATCTTAGCGATCTTGGCATCCGGGTCGTGCGGGTGCTCCCAGTCCTGGTTCGATCCCTTCTTCGGTCGCTTCTTATCGATCTTGGACAAGTCCTCGCGGGTAGGCGTTTCAATGCCCGAGGCCTTGGCCAGATTCTCAAGGAATGCCTGGTAGCCTTCACCCGTGTCACGGCGTACAATGCTGCGCATCGCGGCGTTGGCCTCCAGTGTCGTAGCATCCACGCCCAACGTCTTCCCCTTCACCAGACCCGCTTTGCACAAGACCCTCAGGATCCACTTGAAAACCGCTTCGTGAACTTCCAAGGGAAGCCGATGCCGGATGCGAGACAGGCTGGAATGATCCGGGGTCTGTTCGTCAAGGGCATACCCCAAAAACCGACGCAACGTCAGCGAGTCAGATACACGCCATTCGATCCCACGTTCCGAATCAAATCCCTCGAAATACCCAATCAAAAGCATCCGAAAATAAACCCCGGGCGGAATGCCCTTGCGACCCATATGAGGAGCGTAATACCGCTGGCAAAGCCCCTCGACGAACTCGTCGAAGCCGTTCGCCCCCAATACCTGATTCAGCTTCTCGTAGAACGGATGACCCGGAGATTTCACCAAAGTGTTCGATGCGATGAACAGGTTTTCCTGTCTCTGTCGTCCTCGTTTTCCCATTGCCATTTGCTCGTCCTCCCTTCTCAGTTTGAACCTGATATATCATAGGACCAAACCACAAGGAAAGACAACAGTCATCTTGGCATAAACGCACTTTTTCAACAGGCTGCTAAGGCGGGATTGCGCAATTTTCTAGATGGGTTACGGTTCTAAAACGAAATCCGTGGGAATAAGCGAAAGCCTGCTTTCCGCATTGAAGATAGGTCGGATAGATTCACCGTTTCTTTAAGTGAGGCAAGGACATGGACAGACCCGGCGGGGTCGTCCGCTTCGAATGGATCAGCCGAATCTGAGGCTCTACGAGATCGATGCACTAAAGTAAAAAGAGGTTCGCTATGGCTCCCGGTAGGAATGATCCTTGTCCCTGCGGCAGCGGAAAGAAATACAAGAGGTGCTGTTTTATCAAAGAAAAGGTCTCATTAACAACCATTACTCCTCATCTATTGCGAAAGACCAGCGATGAGGTTGTGAGCATGCTTTTGGAATATGCGGAGAAGACCTATGGCAACGAAAGCTTGCTGGAAGCCTGGGATGTTCATTGGTCTGATGTGGCCGGAGAGACGTTTGACTCTGACAACCCTTACCTTCAGGTTTTTATCCCGTGGTATATCTTCCAATGGTATCCGGAGGAATATCATTCCAATCTCAGATTTCCTTCGAAGCATACGGCCGTTGCCCGTTTTCTCAAAGAGAACGGCCGGAAGTTGGGTAATTTTACACGGCGGTTTCTGGAATCTGCGCAAAGGGAACCTTTGAGTTTCTGGCAGGTTGAGGCTATTGAATACGGTAAAGGAATGTTAATCAAGGACTTTGTCCTAGGGCGCGAGTGTTTCGTATACGAGGATTCCGGGACAAAGACCATTAAAAAGTGGGATATTTTGTTCGGGCAGGTCGTCGGCCTGGATGAGGAGTACATTCTGGCCGCAACGGGGCCTTATCCGTTGCAGCCTTCGATGTTTCGAGAATACATCAAGGTTTTTACGGACCGAATCAAGGAATCAAATTCTCATTGCGTTAATCCTGTTGATTTTCTGGAATTCGACGGTGATTTTGTTGCGTGTTATAAACAATGTGTCGAAGATCTGTTATCCGCCAATTCCGAAACTCCATAACACAGACGGGCAGAAACTGGTTTTCACAATAACCAGATATGCTTTCCCCCGGGAAAAAAGAGAAGAGATCCTCCAAAAGCTGAATTCCATGCGGAACATCGAGTGTGTTGGAGACGATGGCGAAGAATCGGAATTTTTATGGACTGTCGAGAGTCGACAGAAACGCCTTGAGCGTACCACCAAGGGAAACATCAGGATCGGGGAGGGCTACATTCAAATTGAATGCAACAGCAGGTCACGAGATAGGCAGGCCAGGACACGGTTTGAAAAAAAATTTGGACGCCTGATCGAATATGAGGGAACAGACTATAAACCGTTCGAACTAGATGAACTTAAAGAGACAACTGAGGATCCCGAACACGAAGACCTGGATAACCCCCCGGAGGAAGTGAGCCAGGAGTTTGTCGAGATGGTGGAAGGCCTGTATATGAGGTGGGCGGATGATAAGGTTCCCGCACTGGAAAACCAGACTCCAAAGGAAGCCGTGAAGGATCCAGGGGGAAGGGATAAGGTCGTTGCCATGATTAATGATTGGGAAAATATGGACTTCAGAGATCCTGAACGGCCGTTCCGGTTTGATTTTAACAAGCTGAGAAATGTATTAGGGTTGGAAGTGGAGTAACGGTCAAATGAAAGAACTTTGCGTCTTTTTTTATTCCCTTCCGTCTATGTGAGTGAGAGACGTCCTGAGTGTCAAGAAACTCACAAAGAGGAGGCAGGTGATGAAGACTTTGAGAAATGAAGAGATTCGGCAGGTCGTTCGGGATACCTATGGAGGGATCGCAAAAGGGGAGTCCGCGGGTTGTGGATGCGGCTGCGTATCGGAAAATCATTCGGGACCGGAGGATACATCCCTGAACGTCGGTTACTCCGGGGATGTGTCCTCCGGTGAATATAGATAATTCTTTTATAAATAAAAATTTGTGTTAAAAAGAAAAATTCATTCCCCTCACTGTTTCCTCCACTTTTTCTTGGAAGGACGCCCCATGTGGTTTCCGCCGGAGAAGCGGAATCCTGGGTGATTGTGCACTTGACAAAATAGGGCTTGGCAGTTCTTGTGTGTTTCGTTATGCTTTGTGGTTTTGACCTCCACTTGGATTTGTTCTCCCGCTTAACCCCCCCCGATGCAAGTCAGCCGAAGGCGAAGGGAGGTATGAAATGCGATGAAACAGCTTGCCCACATACGCTCGAAGGTCACCTCGCAGAATCCATTTCCGGTACTTCGGTGCCCATACCAGAGGATACTGGCTATCATAGACTGCGTGACTGGTCCGTCGGAGTCCCATCGTATGCCTCCTGAGTCGATTTGTGTCTCAGTGGTCTGAACACGATAAGACACCCTTTTACTTTCATGAACTATTTAGCAGCGGCGTTGTTGCATGAACACAGGCTGCGGTGGCTGCGGGTGGAGCGGCGTAGGCTACTGAACAGGCAGGATTGAAGGAGAGGTCATGATCACCGGCGCACTCAAATCCAAGGTGGACAGCATCTGGAACACGATGTGGTCTGGCGGCATCTCGAATCCGCTCTCGGTCATCGAGCAGCTCACCTACCTGCTCTTCATCAAGCGGCTCGACGAACTACACACCCTGAAGGAGCGCAAGGCCGCCCGCACCGGCAAGCCTATCGAGGATCCGATCTTCACCGCCAAGCAGGACAAGCTCCGCTGGTCACGCTTTAGAGAGGCCGCGCCGGAGCAGATGTTTGAGACGATCCGCGACGGAGTGTTCTCCTTCATCAAGACGCTCGGGCAGAAGGGGGAGGCGGACGGCGAGGGGGGCTCGACGTACAGCCACCATATGAAGGATGCCCTCTTCATGATGCCCACGGCCCGTGTGCTGGCCAACGTCGTCGACCAACTCGACGGCATTGATATGGCCGACAGCGACACCAAGGGCGACCTCTACGAGTACATGCTCGGCAAGATTGCCACCGCCGGACAGAACGGGCAGTTCCGCACGCCGCGTCACATCATCCGTCTGATGGTGGACATGACTGCCCCCACGTCCAAGGACGTGATCTGCGACCCGGCCTGCGGCACGGCGGGCTTCCTCGTGGCCGCGTCTGAGCACCTGGTGGAGTACCACAGCGACACCATCTACAAGAACGCTGCGGCGCGCCGCCACTTCAACGAGGACACGTTCCACGGCTACGACTTCGACAACACCATGCTGCGCATCGGCAGTATGAACATGCTGCTGCACGGCGTGGAGAACCCAGACATCCGCTACAAGGACTCGCTGGCCCAGACCGACGATGATGACGCGGAGAAGTACTCCCTGGTCCTCGCCAATCCGCCGTTTGCGGGAAGCCTCGACTACGAGTCCACCGCCAAGGATCTGCAGCAGGTCGTCAAGACCAAGAAGACCGAGCTGCTGTTCCTTGCCCTGTTCCTGCGCCTGCTCCAGACCGGCGGCCGGGCCGCCGTCATCGTGCCCGACGGCGTGCTTTTCGGGTCGAGCAACGCCCACCGGACCCTGCGCAAGATTCTGGTCGAGGAGCAGAAGCTCGACGCCATCGTCTCCATGCCCTCGGGCGTCTTCAGACCCTACGCCGGGGTCTCCACCGCCATCCTGTTCTTCACCAAGACCAACTCCGGCGGCACGGACGACGTCTGGTTCTACGACATGCAGGCGGACGGCTATTCGCTGGACGACAAGCGCACACCGCAGCCGGAGAAGAGCGATCTTGCCGACATTCTCGCCCGGTGGCAGAACCGCGAGGCAGAGCACAAGCGGGCGCGGACGGACAAGAGTTTCCTCGTGCCCAAGGCCGAGATCGCGGGCAACGACTACGACCTCTCCATCAACCGCTACAAGGAGGCGGCATACGAGGCAGTGGAGTACGACCCGCCGAGGGTGATCATGGCTCGGCTCGCTGAGCTCGAAACTGAGATTGCGACGGGGCGGGCGGAACTGGAGGCGTTGTTGGGATGAAGGTCGCAGCCGTCCGCGACATCAGCGAGCAGATTCGTGGCGTGACCTACGCCAAGAGTGACGCCAGCGCAGTCCCAAGAAGTGGCTACTCGCCCATGTTGCGGGCCAACAATATTGGAGAACACGGGCTGCTTCTTGAAGACTTGATATTCGTGCCGAACACCAAGATCTCTCCGAAGCAACGAATTGTCCCGAATGACATCGTTGTAGCAGCATCAAGTGGAAGTATCTCCGTCGTAGGAAAGACGGCGCAAGCGCGGATAGGATTCGATGGCGGGTTTGGCGCTTTCTGCAAAGTGCTGCGCCCGGGGCCTGATGTTGATCCCCACTACTTCGGCCACTACTTCAAGACGTCCTCCTACCGGCGCGTCGTTTCGCAGTTGGCTTCTGGAGCGAATATCAACAATCTAAAGAAGGAGCATCTGGACAACCTATTAATCCCCCTCCCGCCCCTCGACCAGCAGAAGCGGATTGCGGGGATTCTGGATGCGGCGGACGCCTTGCGGGCCAAGCGCCGCGAAGCCCTCGCCCAGCTCGACACCCTCCTCCAATCCACCTTCCTCGACATGTTCGGCGACCCAGTCACCAATCCCATGGGGCTCCCCAGAGAAACACTCAAGTCTGCCTTTGAGTTCACTACGGGCAAATTGGATTCCAACGCGGCGGTTGAAGGAGGCAAGTATCCGTTCTTCACGTGCGCTCGTGAGACCTCCGCGATTGATGACTACGCGTTCGATTGCGAGGCACTCCTACTCGCGGGCAACAACGCGAATGCCGACTATTCCGTTAAGCACTACAAAGGCCGATTCAACGCGTACCAGCGCACTTACGTCATCACCATCAATGAGAGTGCACTTATCTATGCGTATGCACTATTGGCACTTGAGTACCTGCTCGGCGACTTGAAACGCTTTTCGAAGGGAACGAACACGAAGTACCTAACAATGGTCATTCTGAACCGAATGCCGATTCTTGTTCCCCCGCTTGACCTTCAGCGTCGCTTCGCCGCCGTTGTCGAATCTATTGAACACCAGAAAGCCCGCCAGCGAGCCCACCTCGCCAAACTCGACACCCTCTTCACCTCCCTGCAATCCCGCGCCTTCCGAGGAGACCTCTGAACCGCTATGGAAATCTCCGAGAACTTCGCGTTCCTGAAACAGGAATTCCCGCACGCGGCGGAGAGTGCGAGTTTTGCGGAGCGGCATGTCTTCGGCGACCCACGGGCGTCCTGCTTCCATGCCCGGCACGCACTGGAGCGTCTGCTCAAGCGTGTCTACAAGGTCGAGAAGGCGCTGAAGCCGCCGAAGGTCACGAACCTGGACGGCTACATCAGCGACCTTGCCTTCCGCGAACTCGTGCCCGAGGTCATCTGGCAGAAAGCCGAGGTCGTCCACCAGGCGGGCAACGTCGCGGTTCACGGTACCAAGACGCCCGCGCCCGAGAAGGCGCTCGACGTCCTGCGAGAGTTGTATCACGTCCTCTACTGGACCGGCCGCACCTACCTCCGGAAGGGCGCAGAGAGTCTGCAGGGCAAGACCTTCGACGAATCCATCGTCCCGAACGTGGAACCGGCAATTACCCCAGCCAGCGTCCAGGAGCTGGAGGCTCTGAAGGCCCAGCGGGATGCGGCGGCGGAGGCCCGCAAGGAGATCGAGAGCGAACTTGAAGCGGTGCGTGGACGCCTCGCGGCCATCAAGGCGGAGAACGAAGGTTTCCCCGAGACCCACGACTGGAACGAGGACAAGACCCGCACGCTCATCATCGATCTCGATCTGGAACGCGCCGGATGGCATCTGGACCGGGAACAGGACCGTGAATACGAAGTGACGGGCATGCCGAACGAGTCGGGCATCGGCTATGCCGACTACGTTCTCTGGGGAGACGACGGCAAGCCCCTGGCGGTGGTGGAGGCGAAGAAGACCACCGTCGACCCGGCGGTGGGCCGGCACCATCGTCGCAGGTTGCGGGATAGCTCGGCCGAACCGTCCTTGATCCGGGCACAGATCAGCGCCTGCCCAGCGACAGGGCTCAATCAATAGAGTTGAACCACGAGCTTGGGCCGATTGACGTTTCGGCGGGAGCCGAGGGTGCAATTTGGAGTTATTGTCAAGTCATATATGTAGGCCCCATAAATTTCAACGGAGCCCAGTCCTCGCGGCCTGCGATCGACTCATCAAATGGGCCAAAACCCGCTGGTCGCCGACGGAAAACCTCGCGCGGAGTTACGCTCGTCGTTGGTCAGGAATGTCCCCGTGTCGTCGAGCACGGTCTCGATTACAGCCCAGAGGTCGTCCGTATAAAAGTGCACGACCGGGCGCGATGTTCTGCGACATGGGCTGCATCTATTTTACGCTCAGCTTGCCCAAGACCGGAGATGCTCCTTTGCCGAAGTCGTTGGCAAAGATAAAAAAATCACCAAGCCCAATTGTGTCATCCCCATCCAGATCATACCGCGCTTCATATCCTTTATCGCCTTGACTTGATCCAAACTGTTCGGCAAACCGGAAAAAGTCGGCAAGGTCAACAGTACCATCGCCATCAAAGTCGGGATTAGGGGCTTGAGGTGTGCTGTACGGCGACATATCCCACAGCAGAATCGTGCCATCACTTGACCCGGAAACGAGCATTGTCCCATCGGGGGAAAACGACACGGAATGGACCCCAGACGTATGCCCCTTAAGGGTGGCGATATTTTCTCTTGTCGCCACGCCCCATAGCTTGACAACGCCATCATCTGCCCCGGAAGCGAGCATCGTCCCATCGGGCGAAAACGACACCGATTGGACTAACCCACCATGCCTGAGAGTGGCGATATTTCTCTAACTTGACGGCTCACTAGTGTCGTGTCCCAAAGATTCCTTCAATAATTTCTTGGGTAGCGGTCTGTCGTCCTGAGCGGAGCGAAGGATCTCTATGTCCCGAACTATCAGACAGTTGGTGCGTTCTTCGCTCGCTCTCGATCAAAATGACAGCCACCGCTACGTTTTTGGAGACTTTCTTTTGTAAGGAACTTCTGGGACACGACACTAGTGGTCGATTCCAGAAATTCGTATAATGTTGCCTACATCAAGGCGCATGTTTACCATCAGGTTGTCTCCCCGACCGCGTTGGGAGGTAACCGACGCCTGGACCGAGGCCGAAGTATCAGCCCCAGTTTGAGGCAGAGAAAATCGCGGAAGCTCGTGGGATCGCACAACAACGAACTGCACCCAGTTCCCAAGCCCAGAGGGCCAAGATGGTGTTGATCTTGTCGGAGCATTTTGTGGCTCCGCTTCTCCTATTTTACTCCGCTTTGCAAATATACAGATAGACCGCCTAACATGCATTGTAGAACATATAGTATGATTATCAGTTTCGGACCCCAGTCTATATTTCTCTTATCTGTCATTCTAATTTCTGCCGTTTTTCCTTGAATTCCTCTGCCATAAATAATCCATCCGATGCAACAGACGTATAATGTAAATAACGCGATTATCCCTATCTTTTGCTCATTTGGCACTTCATTTTCTGCCGTCAAACTACCCGCAATCATTCCCGCAATAAACATTGCGGGAATAGCTACAAAATGGCTATATACCCAATTCAATTTAACTTTATATCTACCGAATTCAGTTGATGCTGTTGCTATAATGTCTGCACACCATCCTTCATTTCCTGAGAATGCTGTAATACTTGATTTCAATTGAAGAGGATTGTCTGAAAAAGCAGGAATTATTTTAACCTTCTGTAGTCCATTCTTACTTTGACGACTTTCGAGTTCTACTGAATATTTCTGAATGTCATACTTTATGTTGCTCTTATTTCTGATCATATCTTCCACGTTCACGAATCCGAACGCTCCATTTTTTGTTATCAATGTTATTGCACATTCAGTTTCTTCTTCATTGCCAAACCGTTCAATAAGCGTTTTACATATTCCACCGAGTTCATCGATAGTTATGCTATGCGCAGGAAAGACTTGCGCCTGCATTACTCTCCTTATCATTGTTGTTTCTCCTTCTGTTTCGTTATTCCGATTCACTGTTCAATACGCGTTTGGCGGCGGCTGAAGTTCTCCAGAGATTACAAGGCCCGGGCTGGACGGGGAGGAGGATCAACGGAGCGAAGCGCTCGATTTCCGAGGCCTCGCTGACCGAGGCGTGGCACTCCTGCTGGCCGATCTGGGGCTGACCAAATGTACTCACGACCGCACGTGTCGAACGACAACCCTTACTCCGAGGCGCAGTTCAAGACCTTGAAGTATCGCCCGGACTTGGGAAATGGACACGAAAATCGCCCAAATCGCTCGATGTAAGTAGTTGTTTTTTCGTCAGGCGAAGTTGACGATTTCCGCGATTCTTAGGCGGAAATGACTTTTCGGAGTAGACTCATGCATCGAAATAGTTCGTACCGCTTTCCGAAACGTAGTGGACAACCCTGCCACAAAGCCGTCTGCCACTATCCTGTATTTGGCGGGTCCGATTTAGGTCAACCATGTTTTTGTCCCACTGTTGACCTCCCGGACGCGCTCGTCGTGCTCGACGAGGCTACCGGCTGTGCGTCATCAAACACGGTGGTCGGGCGACGGTCAGTGTACGAAACAATACCACGTTGGAACTGCAGGTGCCCCCAGACGCCAACAAGGAGAAACGGCAGGCTGTGCTTCATCGCTGGTATCGTCATCGGTTGCGAGAAAAAATCACAGAAATGATCGCCAAGTGGGAGGCAGTTATAGGGGTGGATGTCGCCGACTGGGGTATTAAGAAGATGAAGACACGCTGGGGGACTTGCAATATAACCGCCCGGCGAATCTGGCTCAACCTCGAACTGGCCAAGAAACCCTCATCTTGCCTTGAGTATATCCTTGTGCACGAGATGGTCCACTTTTTGGAGCGACATCATAATAATCGATTCAGGAAATTTATGGATCGATTTATGCCACAGTGGCGACTCTATCGGGACGAGCTTAATCGATCGCCGTTAGCGCATGAAGACTGGGATTACTGACTGGCAAGTATTGGGTATGGATCCTTAGGAGCAAAAATAACAATAGGTCGGAGACTAAAGATAGGACGTGGAACTTTGAAGAGGCGGCTGAATACCTGGGTTGCACGCCGGGAGCTCTACGAGCTTGGACTTCAAATGGAAAAATTCCAAATTTGAAGGTTCGACGGTTAACAAGATTTAGAAAAGAAGGATCTGGACCAGTATCTGGATAAGCATTTGACCAAGCCGTTAAACATCAGACCTAGATGACCCCACCTATTACCAACCTCCTGTAGTGGACGAGAAAAACCGCCCCGCTCATGAACGTCGTCCTGCCAGCCCGAATCAAAAACGAACAAGCGAAAGAGAACTGATGAACCAACCTCGTCCTTCTATATACCGCAACGCCCTCCAAGTGTCTCCTGAGCGCATTGCAACGATGAGCGACGAAGACCTGAACGTGCTTATAAGGGAACTGCTCCGAGCCCAAGCGTACAAGTGTGGCTCCCCGCTCAGCGAGATCCGGGTCAACACCGAAGGCAAAGCCAAGGACGATGGGAGCGACGGTTGGTCTGCCAAGCCGGAGACACCAGATGACTGGTTCGGTTCGGCCGACACGTGCTGGCAGTTCAAGGCGGGGTTGGCTGGAGAGCCCGCGAGACTTCTAGGCGAGATCACCAAGCCCATTCCCAAGGAAACGGTTGCCGATGGCGGTCGCTTTGTCGTGGTTGCCTCTGGTTCGACGAATGGTAAGAAGGGGGAAGATAACCGTCGTGCGATTCTGATCGATGATGCACAGAAAATGAACATTCCTTTCGATAAAATCGATGTCATCGGCAGTGAACGGCTCGCAAACTGGTGCAATCAGCATCCTGCAGTCGCAGCACGCTGGGCGGGACGGCCAGATGGCCTTTGGACCCTCGACGACTGGTCGAACTCCGAGGAGCATCAGGTTCCATATCAGTCATCCGCAACGGTGCAGTTGGAAATTGACGCTCGACGAACCGATCTGGATTTCGCAACGGGTAACGTCAGGCACATCCATATCCAAGGCCCCCCTGGGGTGGGTAAAACCCGATTCGCGCTCGAACTCTGTCGTGAAGCACCTTGGCGCTACGCCGTTATCTACATCCGCCAGGCTGCGGATTTTCGCTTGGTAGAGCTGATCGACGGTGCGGCTACAGATCCGGGCGTCCAGCTCATTGTAGCCGCCGATGAGGTTCAACCTGATCAGCTCCGACCATTGCAGGATTCGGTGGAGCGGGGCAGTGGTCGCGTTCGCCTCATCACCGTGGGACACAACTCAAGTCCGGATCCCAGCCGCATACATGCGCTGTTAGTAGAGCCGCTCGATGATCAAGCTATGCAAAAGGTAATCAACGGCTGGTACCCAGCAATGCCACCCGAGCACGTTGACTTCGTGGTGAGCTTCGCGGATGGATACGTCCGGCTTGCCCACCTGGCGTCAGATGCTGTTGTCCAAAACCCCGACATGAATGTGAGGGGATTGCTCAGCCGCGACGAGATTCGTGGATTCCTCGATGGAATGCTTGGCACGGGTGACCGGCGTTTCCTATATGTTGTGGCGGTCCTGACCAGTGTGGGCTGGACTGATGACAAGCAAGAAGAGGGGAAGGCGGTTGCTAAGCACTTCGGCCTTGACTGGAACCAGGTGCGTGCGACTGTCGATGACTTCCATCGTCGGTTGGGGATTGCACCACGCAGTGGACGTTATCGGTACATCTCACCTGTTCCGCTGGGGACCCATCTCGCGGTTGAAGCGTGGACCACTTACCCCGACCTTTTGAAGTTGCTTCCCAGCGAGTTGCCATCGGATGGGGCCAGAGATGCGTACTATGAGCGTCTACAATCGATGACGAGTCAACCGCAGGCTCGAGAATATGCCCGTGAGGAACTGGCCTCTTTTTTGTGCGTCGATAACTTCATAGACGATCGCGGAGTCCGCCGTTGGTCGGCACTGTCCTCCGCAGATCCTGACGAAGCCGCGCGCAAAATCCTGAGAGCACTCAGCGGTGCGAGCCTCGAAGATCGCAGGCGAGTCAAAGATCGCGCTAGACAGGAGTTAGTCGGGACGCTCGTGCGCCTCGCGTGGAGGTCGTCATCATTTCATGACGCGGCCAAAGCCCTCGCTCTGCTTGCCGAAGCTGAAAACGAAACGTGGGCGAACAACGCGTCCGCAGAATTCGCAGGCCGGTTTCAGATCTTCCTAGGTGGAACGTCTGTTCCTTACCTCGACCGCTTGTCTGTGCTCGATGAGCTTCTGGCGGAGGAACGGCCATCCTTAGCTAGTTTGACAGTGAAGGCCCTCGCGCAGGTGAGCAACTGGCAAGCCTTCCGTATGGGAAGCAGTCCGGCGTCTGACGAGTTGCCGGAGATGGAGTGGCAGCCGAAAACGGAGAGGGAGCATTTCGAGTGCGTTGAGACCGCGATTGTCCGCCTGAGCGATATCGCGAAGCTTGGGATAGCCGATATCCAGACAGACCTTGTTGCTGCAGCAAAAGGCTTCTCCATGATGCTGCGTGAATCCCCGGGGGGGAAAACTCGTTGCCAGCTTCTTTGATGCTGTGCGTGGGGCCTACCCGGAAGCCCGTGAGCCGCTGAGGAGAGCAATCGCTGAAATCATCCACAGCGAAAGGAATCATTGGAAAGATCTGTCCGCTAAGGAGCTAGGAGAACTACAGAAGCTGCATGCCCGCTTCGAGGCCCCCTCTTTGGGAGCTCGACTTCAGCAGCATGTAGGACAGACATCATGGTATCGGGAAGAACAGCCGGACCTGAGGCCGCTTGCAAAAGAGCTTCTATCCGCTCCAAAGGTTCTCATGGAGCAATGGCCATGGTTGACCTCCGGTGACGCATCTGATGCTTGGCGGTTGGGGGAGGCTTTTGCTGCAGTAGATTCAGAAGGAGATCTCGCTGAGACATTGCCATCGCTTCCTGGCGGTGGAAGCGACCTCCGGTTGCTTTGTGGTCTGACGAACAGAGAATGGTTCCGGGGAAAGGATCATATGGGGAGCCAAAAGAAGAGCAGGGGCTCGGAGACATCCGATCCCCTTTCCACTGAACAGGTAAAGCGAGATGCCCTCCGTAGCCTGCAAGGGCGGAGGAGGGCCGCCGGAGCCTGCAAGGGCGGAGGAGGGCCGCCGGAGCCAAGGCAAGTAGACAAGGGGCCAGACGGAAGTCTGAGCCCCATTTTCGCTTGGAAGAAAGCGCGGGACTGCCCTCCGTAGCTGCCTGACATCCCGCAGCCTTGGCGTAGGATGTAAGCGGAGGACGGCCGCCGGAGCCAGACTGTTGCTCTCACTGAAACTCTGGCCAGAGTCGGGGGTTTCAGTTGAGGTTTCATACAGAGCCAGCTTTACCTCAGTAGGCCCCAGATAATTTCGTTGATATGCAGTTTCATCAATTCTTTTCGTTCCTCTGGCCTGGCTGGTGAGTAAAGCTTCGGAAAAAGTCGATGCAGGGGAAGCTTGTTGTAGATGTGGATGTGAGGGTTAATTTGAAGGAGGGTAGTGGGGCATGAAAGTGTTGGTGCAATTGTTGATGCTCCAGAGCTTCGACTGTTGGTGCTCAAAGGGAACGAATAACCACCATTAGGCGTTCTCTGAATAATATTGTAATAAAGAGTTGTTTGTCTTGGAAACATCTAATGGGTTTGGTCGCGTCAAGTCCGAAACAAACCGCACATCACTTACCCCATCAGGCAAGTCACGAGAGACTTTGGGGATGTCTCGAATGTCATAGAAAGCAAGAGAATTTCTTGCTAGACTATCATCAAAAGACCGTTCCCGTGCACGCTCCCAATCTGATCCAAGCACTTCCATGCAGATTTGATCTACTTTCAGTCTAAGATCTGCGTCGGCCACGGCAAATGACTTCCCTTTATCCCACAGATCGCCAAGAGAAATAGCCCCCACACACTCTTCGACAAAAAGAGATGCTACATAGACAGAAAGCTCATCAGGTGGATACGCTTGATGATAGGTGAAATGGTGGGTTCTGGTTCTGCTCCCGGAACTCTTCACCTCAAACCGGTCAATACCTGAACTGAAGTCAAACCGCTCGCCCGGCTCGGCATGCCAGGCCCTGAGTAACGGCATAGGCTCACTTGAGGTCACAATTAAAAATAATTCTGCCCACAGCCCTTGAATTGGCCTCGACTGCGGCCGCCTTAAAGCTAAGAATAACGTGGCTAGTCGATCAATAACTGTTGAGACGTCATCAGCGTTTGCTGGTGAAGGAATCAATTGAACTGCCGACTCCATTATTCTAAGGAAATATTTCCTTAGAGAGGCTTGAGAAGAAGAGCACTGGACAATAGAAAATGTTCCTTCAGATAGTGTCCCACCAGGATCTGCAATTCTGCATCGCACCCCGTGCTCAACCTGAAGGTTCTCCAACATTACTGTTGGTAGGGCGTGGGCTGGAATGGTGTAAAACAATATTAATGGATTACCGTCTTTGTCTTTTGCAAGGTGACGATCATCATACCCTGGAATCTTCTTTCCTGTAAGGACCGTGGGATCATTTGAGGGATGAAGGCCTGAAGAAAGTAACTCTAGAGATTCAACCATTCATAACCTCCTCAATCCCTCCTTGATCTTGGATAAGAACATCATTCTCCAAACGGCCAGGTATGTGAATTGCTACATTTGGGACATAATTCAGTAGCATCTGGATCTTCAGGATTGCCCAGTGTTCTCTGCCAATGACCAAGGATTTCGGTAATCCAATCGAAATATTGTTGATGACCTATGGTACGGTGAGATGGGTGAACCATCATTGAGCGATTTCCATGTCCATCTTCTTTAACTAAGCCAGAAGCCACGCCAAGAAAGAAAATACGCATCGCCTGGAGGAGGCTATCTGGTGGGCCGAGTAATGGATTGTTCCTCGTAGGAATCTCGTCGGGAGGAATCTCTCTCACAAGTTGTTGATTCTCAAGAAAGAAATGGCGAGCACCAATATAGGCATCCCCAGGTGTCAACGTTACTGCAAAGCTAGGTGATAGGACATCAATTAAGTTGATTAGCAGCGGCCCTTGTGGAGTAGCAGTGTACTGCAGAAAGGTATGGTGTGGTATTGTCTCTTTAAGTTCTCGTAGCCGGCGATATGTTGTGCTTTCCTCGCCCTCATTGATTAGGTTGTTAAGGCCAGCCTGATCACCCTCGTCATCGATAAGCAGCACCGGAACACCGTTAAGAGTTACGTGAGATAGGACATCAATTAAATGCTGAAGATGTCGGTGATGCTTCATAACAGTGATAAGTATAGTGGCTCGCTGGGAAGAGGGAGCGTTAGAATCTCGCCAATCTTCGAGAGCACTGGTAATCCTTGTGTGATCTTGGTTTTCGACTCTGGGATTGTGCAGATGTCGCCAACATCTATCCTCACGCGTATCTAAACTCAAATCACGACGCAATCTGCTTTGAGATTGATTTGTTAATGGGATGGATGTCCCTGCGATTACAATGACCAAGGGATAATTGTTATCTCTCGCTAAAGCCGTTACAACTGTAAACGATAGAGTCTTTCCACTTTGAACGTAGCCAACCACAAGTCCTGTTCGCTGCCCTCTGTGTATGATAGGTGGAACACATTTTGATAGCACCGAAACAGCTTCATTTCGCAGTGCATCGCAACTCGGCTGATTAAGAGGTAGTCTTTCCATAAGCTCGTAAGTCTCTACTCCGATAGAAGGCCGCCATACGTCCATGTTATTTCTTATTATCTCTATTTGCTCGTGGTTGTTCTGGTCGCAGTTCATTTATTATATTCCGGGGCCTACGCAACACTAAGTGCGCCAGAGAGCATTGCGCAACAGAGTATTCACATTTCTGCGGATCGTACCAGCCATTCTAATTCCACTATCTCGCGCTATCTCCCTTTTGTCTGATCGGCTCGTCCGCTGCAGATGGCCGGGCGGATGTCTCGCCCAGGGGCGATCCCCCGGGGTTCGTGGCGGTGCTGGACCGCCAGACCCTGCTGATTCCCGACCGCCCGGGAAACCGTCAAGTCGACTCGTTACAGAACATCATCGAGCAGCCGCGGGTGGGGCTGCTCTTCCTGGTGCCGGGCATGAACGAGACGCTGCGCTTGAGTGGGACGGCGGAGATCGTCACCGATGCGGCCCTGCTGGCGCCCCTGTCCGTGGGCGGCAAATCCCCGATCTCTGGGCTGCGCGTCACGGTTGAGGAGGCATTCCTCCATTGCGGGAGAGCCCTGATCCGCTCTCGGCTTTGGGAACCAGAGGTTCAGATCGAGCGCTCCAGTTTTCCCACATATGGACAGGTACTGGCGGATCAGATCAAGGGGGCGGAGGCCAAGGAAATCGACGCCTCAGAAGATGAGGCCAATCGCAACCGGCTCTATTGAAGAGAAGATCGTCCGTGGGTGGATCCCCTTTTGCGGGTGGTTTTTTGTTTTGGCCAATGGCCAAACGGAAAGGATGCGAACCAGCGTCGTTCTTCGTGAATGGTGAAATCCCACCACACCTCTACCGACGACTTTCTCGAGGTATCTTTGATAAAAAGGTGTGGAAAAAAGATATGGTAATTAGGAAGATATTGGTACGAGATTCACCAGATATGAAGCAATAATTGGGAAGAGATCCTCGTCTTCCTGGTTGAATCTGAACTCTGTTTCCTTCAGGTATAAATGGAAATGATGTCGAGGGATTCCTCTGTATTGATATAGCCAATTTTTAGAAAAACTCCAGAAGCCTTCGATGCCATTGATGTGATGTCGGCCTTTGCCTTTGGGCACCCCTTCTTCTTTTCGAACAACCACGTGGTCACCTTTGACTGAGAACCAAGTATAGGCGGCCAGTCATCGGTGTAGTATAGACTGCCTGCTTTGGTGTGTGAGGTCACAAGCGGTGTAAGGGTGTTTCGACTTCGATCCGGAATGGGAAAGGTGAGGACTTTTCCGTTCCTCTGATAGAGCCCGAAAACTAAGTGTTTTCCGGCTGCTCCCCATCCACGCTTACCCTTATGATGACCTCCATACATCGCCTCGTCCAGCTCGATCTCACCCCAAAGCATCTGGTCCGTAAAGCTGTGATCGTAGATGGACTGGCGAAACGTGGTATAAATCCGCTGAGCCGTTTTCAGCGATATGGTCAGGTAGTGCCTGGATCGGTAGGAGGGAACTCCCAATACAAACAGATAAAGTAAATGGGCAAGCTCGTCAAATGGAATTCGAAGCCTTTCAAGGTAAGTGCCGGTGAAATCTTTAAACCGATATCCACACCGTGAACACCTGAACTGATCGCCTTTTACTATGGGCAACCTGCGTTGATAATCGCAGCTTGGACATCGCCTTTTTCCGCCCCATCGGGCTGCACGAAAAGACCTAAATTAACCCAAATTAACCTGAAAAAATCGATTTTCAATACCGAGAATATTTTCCACAAAAAAGAGGCAACACCTTAATTAATCAAGGTTTGCCCCTTATCTTTTTTATCGGGCCGGCCGGATTTGAACCGGCGACCACTTGCACCCCAATATCACCGTTGTTCGCTCCTGCCGAACTTCCATTCGGCTTGGGTTTTGTAGGAAAAACTCCTCTCTACAAGGAAGGTAGGGCCACCCTTATCTTTTTACCACACCTTTTTATGTGCCTTTCCTTTACCTCGATCAGGATGTGGGGTTGATCGAAGATGACCCTAAGAATCGCCTGCTGGTAGTTGATCTCCTGGTTGATAAAGGACGCTTTTGTCTGTTCGAACTCCTCCCTGGAGATCAGCTCCCGCTTCACCAGTTCGAGGGCGGAATTGTATCCCGATTTTGCCGTGTCATACGCGGCTTTCTGCTTCTTGAGCGCCAGGATCAGGAAAATTTCGTCATTCCGTTCCGAGTAGAAACTCTGGGAATACCCCGGGATCCAAAAACACGGAATCGAAAACAATACCAAAAACCACAATGTCAGAATTTTTGTTTTCAACTGTGTCCGCTCCGTGACGGCCGGCCTACGACCCTGACCCCGCTTCTTATCTTACATCATACCTCAAAATTGCCACATACGCACCGACAAAGCCCAGAACAGCAAGAAGGACAAGATTCAGGATTCCGAAGACGTTTCGAGGCAAGCAGTCCCAAACGGTTTCCTCGTCCTTGTAATCGAAGGGGACAAAACCGGAAAGGTCGGGGTGCTCCTCAGCCCGCTTTTCCCGCATAAAGCCAGCCAAATAGGACCAATGCCGGTCCAATGCTTTTTTAAGACGCTCCTGCTGTATGATCCCGGTGTGAGCAAAGTCCATGGAGACAAAACTAACGGCACCGATTGGTGAGATGGACGCGAGAACCAAGGCAAGATTGTTTTGTTTTTGAATCTCGTTTTGCCGTTTCTCCATCAATGGTCTCAGGTGTGTATAGTACCTTTCCTCGATCTCGGTATTAGCTATCCTGTTTATCCTCACCCATTCTCCATACAATTTATCTGATATGTTCATCATCCAATCCTTCGGGGTGGTGAGACCGTGACGTCTCTTGAAGGCTTCTTGAACGTCTTCTCTCTCACTTGTACTTTCGGCCCTTAATTTAGGACCGATCTTGGAGGCTTCCCTTTCCTGATTGTAAATAATGGCCACGGGCTCAATGCTCCGCGCGGCCCGCACTGCGAGGTTTGGCAAGATGAAGACCCAGAGTGTCCAGAGTCCAAGAAGTGCGAGAAGGGAGGTCAAGCGCTTCTGTGTAAGGGCGGATGCCCATAGGCCGAATGCTGCAAATACCGTCAGATACAAAATAAACACCCCCAACAGTGCGGCCATTCGACCCCATTCGTCTCCTTCGATCTCCAGTTCAGGAGAGAAGGTCATAACCAGCGATGCAAGCAGGTACGAAAGCACGAAGGGAACGAGAACGGCGATGGTCGATCCGGCAAGTTTGCCCAATGCCAAGGTCGATCGTGGTACTGGAAAGGAAGAAAAAATGCTGAGTGTTCCGGACTCCTTTTCACCGCACACCGAATCAAATGTGAGCAGAAGTATACACAGACTCAGGATAAACTTGACGACGAATGCGAAATCGAGCATCCCAAACAGGGCTCGAATTGGATCGACCGAGAACAAGCTTCGGCTGAAGATCAACAGGCGTCTATGATAGATCTGGACCTCCTGACCCAGTTTTCCAGACATTCCGTATACCAGAGGGCTGAGGGTCTCCGGCCTCCTGTTCCAGGTATAGCCGTAGGCCAGTAGAGGCCTGAGCCAGCTGTGCTGGGTTATATTCTTTATATGGCTTCGATTTCTTTCAAAGGCTGTGCTGTACTCATCCTTCTGCTTCTGATATGTCTTTGTTCCGACGTAGACACTCAGAAGCGACAGCAGTATACAGAGGGTCATGACCGCAATAAACCGCAAATCGAGAAGGTGGTGCAAAAGTTCCTTCTGAAGAATCCTGCGAAACATCAAACAAACGCCTCCTCTCAACTCTACACCGATTCCAAGGTTCCGTCACCACAACGCGTTGGTCTTAAAATTGGGTACGTGGAACCTGGAATTGCTTTTACCTGGGATCATATCGAACCATGGCCACATATGCGGCGATAAAAAAAACCAGACCCCACACGATAAGAATCCCCAGATCGATTGAGGCTTCAAGCAGCTCCTTTTTTGGCCAGGCCTCTCGATAGGTGAAGCGCGGCATGTCCGAAAAGTCCCTGATGGGAGGGCCGTATTTGGCTGAGTAGACCTCCCGGAGGCCATCGATTTGCTCAGAAGTATGCAGCCAGTGTCCTAGCACCAGCAGAAAGTCCCGCTTGAAAGCATCTTTGAATCTTTGATCCCTGTCGATTCCGGCGCCGGCGAGTCGAACTGTCCCGTTATGAAACGTAAACGCAGGAGAAAATCGGGCAAGTGTCGTGGCGAACCGCAGCCTGGCCTGATAGCGATTTCCAAACCATTCGTCCAATGTTCTGGTTACAACTTTTAGATTGCTCCTTTCCTCCTCCCGCCTTTCCCATTCAATGATCTGTCTGACCTCCCTACCCTCCGGTGTGAGCCTCCAATCAGGATTTTCCTTATACCATTCTTCATAATGAGGATTTTTAAATTCTATTGTAGACCACAGCCCTTCTTTCTTCTCCACCCGTTCGCGAAGTGAAGGGACGGGCTGGGTCGCTTCAGCAGCAATTAGACTCATTCGAGGCATCACAACAACCGTCGCCACCCAAAACGTGAGGAGGAGTATGAACGAAGTCGATGAACGGCTTGAAAGGGATGATACGAACAGGCCTGCACTCGTGAGGGTCGTCAGATACAGGCCGACTGCGATCACAATAGCCAGAAGACGCTGCCATTCCTGAACCGAGAGCGCCACGTGAGGCGACGCCAGGATGACCCCTATGCCAAGTAGGAGCGAAAGACCGAAGACCGTCAAAATCGGAACCAGGGACCCGAGTAATTTCCCCAGAAGTAGTTTGAAATGGGGAATGGAGAACGAGGCGGTGAGGCGTAGGGTCCCTCTCTCTTTCTCTCCGGAAACGGCGTCGTAGGTGAGAAGAAGAACAAAAAGTCCGAGGATAAACTGGACGACCAGACCCAGGTCGAGCGGGGGAAAAACCCCCGTAATCGGCTCCAATTCCACGGGGCTGCCGAGGCGGAGATCCACACGCAGACCTACTAACGGTGGCGGGGAAAGAGTGTCGGATAAGCGATTGCATCGCTTTGACAGAAATCAAGGAATCAGGAAGAATCTCAATAGAATCAAGGACTGGAGGACTGTCTCAGGGGCGCGCAGATGGGTCGATAAGGGGAAGTGAATGAAGCATGCTGGCATTTTCGTGATGGGTGCCCTGAGCATTTTCTATATCGCCGCCATTCTCTTGCTTCGTGGTAACGATGCTTGGGAGCTCTTAAGGGCAGGCAACCTCAACGAGTTGGGAGACTTCCTCGCAGGTGTTTTCACACCCCTGGCTTTCGGTTGGTTGGTATACGGGTATCTCCTACAGTCCAAAGAGATCCGCCTTCAGCGCGAGGAACTAACGCTTACACGGAAACAGCTCGGCAAGCAGATTGAATTGTTACAGGAGCAAGTAACAGCAGACTACCAGGATTCCATACCCCGTCTCGTTCTTAGAATCGCTTCCCACGCGGATTGGTGGTGGTGGATAGTCGAAAACAAAGGGGGCCATGCGAAAGGTATAGAACTGTTGAATCGTAATGAAAACCTGAGAGTCGCAGAGAAGAACTCCTTGGCACATGGTGAATCTTTCCAATTCGAAGTTTCGACAATCAGCTCTGTTAACTCATATGAGGCGCGCTTCAACTCGGACCGTTCAGAAAGGTTCCGTCAATGCTGGGAGATCGACGCAGGCAAGTGTAAGGAAATCACGGAAGGGCCGGAGCGGCTAAATGAAGGTCAAGAGGGTTAGGAAATAATCTATGACACCCAGCGTCCCGTTGATGGAAATCATTACCACAAACACACGGAAGGCGGCGAACTGCAGTGGCCCGAACCCGGTCGCCCAATGTTGTTGATCGGCACGTTCAACAAGATCTCGCAATACAGCTCAGGAATATTTCTCGACCTTCGCTGGCGTTTTCGGTCGACAATCGGAGAAGCTAGTCAAATGGTCGTTTGTGGCTACGGTTTCGGAGACAAAGGAATCAACACCGAGATAACCGCATGGTATGAGCAAGGGCGACGGCTCGTAATAATTCACCCGGATCCTGACAGCCTTGTCGCCAATGCACGAGGTGCAATACACAAAATTTGGCCTGAGTGGCGGAGAACCGGCTCGATCTCAATCATAAAAAAACGATTCGAGGAAGTTGATTGTGATGAGTTTGTGGCGGCGATTTGCACCTAACCAAGTGCTGCGAGCACGTTGCCCAGGTGGGTTCTGTTCAACCTAGGCCTGCGGGATGCGGTCGGGAGCCACAATCTGTCGGGAGCCACAATCTCATGTCTTGTGTGGGGAAGCCTTTACGTTAGTCACAAAGGGGGTAGCTATGGCTGGTAAAAAGAGCGGTAAACTCGACAAGAAAGGAATTGAAGGCCTCGCGAAGGACAAGCCTGTCGTGTATAAGATCGAGGACGACAAGGGGAAGAATCTGTATACCGGTGTCGCACAGAGAGGGAGAGTTGAGGCCCGGATGAAGGAGCATCTGCCAGGTGGCGCTGATCCCGTGAGGGGTGGTGTGAAGGTCCGAATTCAACAAAAGTCGACCATAGCGGAGGCTGAAAAGTCCGAGGCAAGAATGATCAAAAGAAGTCAACCACCTCAAAACAAAAAGGGTAAGTGATCCATAGTATCGGTAGCGGATCGACGCGGGGCCGTCAGACTCGCGCGAGCTCACCCCTGAAGACTCCTCTTTCCGCACAGGTTGCATGAACCCGGCCAAGCTGATTATAGTGGTGTATATAGCAATTCACTGATCAATATGATTGGAAGTTCATATCCATGGAACGGACCCCGGAATTGACGCCCGACCGGATACGAGCGATTCGCGAAGGCAAGCTTCATCCAGCGAGTTCTCGGGTGCCCGCCCCGTTCGAAGTGGAATCCGACGACATCGCGTCGTTTGGGCCTCCTGCGTTTCCCAATCTTCTGCGACGACTCCTCTCTGCTGAGGCCCGAGAGTACGGCCTCCCCCAAGACGGCATCCGCGTCGCCAGCAACATCCATGTCCCCGATGGAGGGGAAGACGGGCGCATCTCATGGAGGGGCGGTCCCGAGCGCACTCCATTCCTGCCGTCCCGGCTATGCCAGTTTCAGTTGAAGGCCGGCAAGATATCGCCCGCTCGGGCGGGCAAGGATGTGCTGACGAACGAAGCCGAAGTGAAGACGATGGTCCGTTCGGTCCTCGAGCGGGGCGGAAACTACATCATGCTCTGTGTGCAGCCCTATAACCAACGGCAGGTAGAGGCGCGGCAGCGTGGTATCTGTGACGCTCTGGCGAAGGCCGGATTGTCGGTCCTGGATCACCTGATCGGCTTTTGGGAAGCCAATCAAATCGCCGCGTGGGTGAATACCCACCAATCGGTTGCCCTCTGGGTCAGGGAAGAGGTGGGGCTCGGGACGCCAGGCGGCTTTACTTCGTGGAACCATTGGAATGGCCGGAGTGAGCACTCTGTGCCATGGGTAGACGATCCCCGACTGGCCGACCTGCGCCGCACGATTCGGGACAAGGTGACGGAGTCCGGCGCGGTTCTCCGGGTGGTCGGATTGTCGGGCATCGGCAAGTCCCGGCTCTGTCTCGAAGCTCTGAAGACGGTCGGCGAAGACGAAATTGCCAGCCGCTCGCTTCGGGACTTCGTAATGTACGCAGTACAGTCTGAAGTGGGTGCGGAAGCGATTCATCCCCTCGTCGAGAAACTGGCCGTCTCCGGCGGACGCGCCGTCGTGGTCGTGGACGACTGCGACGCGCGAGGACATGCCATCTTGGCCGGGATGGTGTCGCGCCCGGGGAGCCGCCTCTCGCTGGTCACCATCGATAATGAGATTCCCTCTCATATCGATGCCGCCACCATCAAGATCGACGAAGCCCCAGCGACTGTCATCGAACCCATCGTCGACCATGCCGCCGCGACACTACAGGATGTGGACCGGCACCGCCTTGCACGCCTCTCGCGGGGATTCCCGGAAGTTGCAATCCGAATCGCCAAGGAATCTGATACGAGGCGGCGATACCTAACCTATCCGGCCGACGACCACCTCATTGACGAATTCGTCTTGGGTCGGAGGCCAACGGACCGAGCGCTATTGCTCCAATCTGCCCAACTGCTCGCCGCGTTCGGGCCGGTAAGAGTAGAGCCTACGGCAGAGGCACACCTCGGCGCGTTTCAAACGGTCGGAACGGAGTCCTTAGCTGAAGAACATCTCGCGAGAATTGCCGACCTTGGTCGCCATCTGACCCGCGATGACCTGTACGCAGGAATCCAACGACTCGTCCAACGAGACGTAGTCAAGCGTAGAGGAGGACTCGGGACGATTCAACCGCGCCCAATCGCCGTCAGGCTCGCGGAACGACAGTGGAAGGAATGGGACAACAGGAAGTGGGACCGCGTGCTGTCGGGCGACATCGGCTCCGACCTAAGTGTCTCGGCGGCCCGGCGCCTCGCTGAACTGAACGCTTCGGAGGTAGCGAGCAACGTGGTGGATCACGTCTGCCGGGAGAGCGGGCACTTCGACCGAGTCGATGAGATTGTCCTTCCAGGTCGTGCGGAGGTCCTCTCAGCCCTCGCCCAGATCAATGCGGATGCCGTCGCGGAGCTCATCGGCCGTTCCCTGGATCGCTTGGGCGACCTGGGGCAACTCGGAGACGGTGTTCGCCGTCCTATCGTCCGTGCGCTGAGAACGATTGCCTTCCCCTCCAGCACATTCATGGTCGGGGCTCGTATGATGCTTCGACTGGCGGTCACCGGGAACGCGTCGGGGGTATCGGCAGCAGCATCACGTCCCTTTGTGGAACTCTTTTCCCCGGTCCTTGGGGGCACCGAAGCCGACGGCGGCGCTCGACTGCTGTTCCTCGACGAGGCCGCTGACACGAGTCACCAGGCGCAGTTGAGCCATGTCGTCGAAGCGCTGGTCGCCGGCTGCAGCGTGGGAGGGTACTCGCGGACGGTCGGCCCGGAGATTCAGGGCTCCCGGAGAGCATTGCATCCCTGGTATCCGAACTCGAAACAGGAACTGGCCAGGTACATCGCGGGATGCGTGAACCGCCTGGGCGGACTCGCGGCGAGAGACGACGATGTGGGGGCGAAGGCCCGTTCCGATCTCGGCGGGGCAATCTCGTCTCTGATGTGCCACGGCTTCGTCGAAGCGGTCGAGGAGGCTATCCAACGAGTTGTCGGTGCGGGCTGTTCCTGGTCACTGGCGCTGAGGCAGTTGAAGGCTGTCCTCGAGCATGACTCCGAGCTCATCGACGACAAGACGGCCGATCGCGTTCGGTCCCTGGTCGACAAACTCGAGCCGACGAGCCTTCGAGAACGGGTACGGGTGTTCGTTACCGAGCCTCCGATGCCGGGGTTCATGGAAACGGAATTGTCGATATCGGCACAGTCTGAGCGTCATCGCGCCATCGTGCTTGCCTTGGCCGACGAACTCCTAGGGGAATTACCGACCCTCAGGGAACTCCTGCCTGAGCTCAGCAGAGGAAGGCAGTCGATGGCGGACGAACTCGGAGAATCGCTCGCGAAGTCTGCGCCGTCACCGCTTGAGTGGCTAGAGCCGATTGTTAAGGCCGTCGTGGGCATACCCACGTCCGAACGTAACTATGGCTTGCTTTCTGGATTCGTCGCGGGTCTCCCAGCGCGATTCCACGATGAAGCCGAGGCTTTCAGGACGAGGGCGGTAGGATCACCCGATCTCGCCCCGGCATTTCCCAGGATTTGCAGGCACGCCGGTCTCACCCCGAAGGACATCACCCGCGCCATAGACGCTCTGGATCGAGGCACTCTGTCGCCGTGGGACCTGCACCACTGGGCCTTTACCTGGGTGCTCGACAAGGTGTCCCCCGCCACCGTGGCGCTGCTGCTTGACGCGATGCTCGACCATAGCGCCCCGTCCTTTGCGCTCGCGGTCACCATCTTGGGCCGGATTCTCACCGATGAAGGAGAGACGACCGAGGAGTCCGGACCGGACATCTCCAAGCTCGCAGATTTTCGGCCCCAAGTTCTAACGATGGCCCGGAACGCCGGTCGTTGGAGCAGGACGGAATCCAAGCCTCCACGGAGCCTAGCGGGATCCGGAATCGACCTGAACGTGACGGACTACTACTTCGAGAAGATTGTACTGAGGATGCTGGCCAAGGGTCGCGAGGATTCCAACGCTCGCGCGACGGCTCTGGCCCTCGCTCGAACCCTGGCTCACGGAGACCACCACGGTTGGCTCAATCCGAGGAGCACCAAGCCGACTTCTGTGCTCACCAGAATGCTGGCCGGTTTTCCGGAGATCGTGTGGCCGCTCATCGGAGGAGCCATCGTGGGGAATCGTCGGTTCGCAAGTCGCATGAGGTATGTTCTCGGGCGTCCGTACACTTTCGGCCGCGACGTCAGGCCACCGATCCTGGACGTTCCTGAAGACACGCTGTTCGCATGGTGCCATGCCAACCCCGATGGCGCTCCCACCTTCCTGGCGCAGTGCTTGCCGATTCTATCGCCGGAAGACGACGATGCGGAAGCCGGCTTCCTCCATCCTGTGATGTCCCGACTCTTAGACGAGTTCGGCGAACGCGACGATGTACACCAAGCCTTAGAAAGCAACATCCATACCTACAGCTGGTCCGGTTCTTCAGCCAGCTACTATCCCCGCTACAGGGAGCCCCTCGAACGGCTTTGCACCCACCCAAAGGCCGGAGTGCGGCAGTGGGCGGAGAAGATGCGTGGCCAAGTTGCGCGCTGTATCACGCGCGAGACGATCCGAGACGAGGAACGGGAGGCAAAGGGACGTTGGCTCTGTTAGTGCCGGGGAACTCGGGCGTTGATTGCCGCTGGGTGCCCGATTCTTCCTTCGAGAGATCAGCAACCGTTTCGGGCAAGTAGTCCGTCCAGCGCCGCGTCGTCCGTGATGTCGACAGGCCAGCCGTAGGCGGCGGCCACGGCGGCGTCCAGTTGGTTGTGCACGTCGCCGAGCCACTGTGGCCGGGCGTTGTAGAGGTTGGTCAGGGTCCGCTTCTTGAGCGCTATTGCAGCCTTCTTGTCACGCGGGACCGGGCGTGGGGGATAGCCGGGAACGGACTCCTCGACCCATTCCACCCACTCGGGCGGGTTGAGCCAGCGGTCGCGGAGTTCGACGAGCCGCCGTGCCGCCGAAGCGATGGCCACGACGCGCGGCTTTTCCGCATATTCCGCAGCGGGAATATTGGGAGAGAGACCATCCGGGAAGGGGAAAGTCTCGAAAGTCGTGGTCGGGGTGTAGCGCGGACGGTCCTCCAGGCTAGTGCCCATGCGGAGCGGCCAGACCTCGTGGAAGCGGCTGTGTAGGATCCCGAACGTGGTGTCGTCGTCGCGCACGATGACGATTAGTTGGCTGTCAGGCCGGATGCGGGCGTCGAGCCAAGCGAAGAGGCGGTGCTTGGCGACACGCGGCGTTGCAAGGTACCGCGCCAGTCCGTCAAGCGCCTTCCACATCCCTTGTCTGGGCTCGACGTGCCGCCACCAGTTGAGGCGGTAGGATTCGCGACGGTTCCGTTGCCGCATCGGATATACTTTTTCCAAGGTGTGCTGGAACGGAGCCTCGTACAGGGCAGCCTCCTCCTTGTCCATGGTCCAGCCGAGGCGCCGCGCCTTCGTCAAATCGACGCCAGCCCCACCGCGCCGCGCCGTCAGATCGGTATAGATCTCGTCCACCGCCTCTCCGTCGAGGCGGCGCTCCGGTGTGAGGTCGTCGTCCGACTGCGAGAAGCACACCAATGAGACGCGCACGGCCGCGCCATCGATCACCCAAGGCTCGTCGCTCCAGGCGTCGAAGATTGGCCTGCCACCAGTCGCCCTTTCAAGCGCCCGGCAGTTTGCACCACCCCGGATGGAGTTGGTCGCAACCAAGCCAACCCGCTTCGAGGTCCCTCCGCCTAAGGGTTCTCCGGCCTTCACGAACCAGAAGCAGACCAGATCGGCCTCGCGGGGCACCCGGCCCTCGTACACCTGGGAACAGGGTCGAGACGTATTCCTCGCCGAGGTTGGTGATGAGCAGCTTGCCGCCCAGGAACGGCGGGTTACCGATAATGACATCGGCCTCGGGCCACTGCGGCTCCCCGCCCTCGGACGTCAGAATCGCACCACGTCAGGCCCATGAAACAAGGGAAGGCAAACGTCCACAATAAATCACTTTCCGAATCAAGCAATTCAATAAATGTCATAACTCCTCCTTACCTTTAAGAGGGCAACCGTGGGCACCTTTCTTTTTGCGATTACGGCCGTAATCGCCATAGTTCTGGCAATAGTCGCAGAATGTGGCGACAGAAAGTTTCGCACGCAGCGATTTGTGGCGTCATTTCTAGTCATTGGTGTGTTGGCCACAGCGGCAGGAATTTATATTCACAAGTCACAGAGTCAAAAACCTAGTGAATCGGAGCGCCATAAAATTTATTTTGATAATACCCGTAGATTCCAGGACAAGTTTCTTCCTGGAGGCAAAGGGATAATTAGTGCTTTTTCATACCAAAGCATACTTGTGCTCAAAATTACCGATGAACTAGCCTATGGTTTTTTGAACGATCGCCTCCTAGCTGAGAGAATACTTAGAAAATGGATGGATGGATGGAAGAATATTTCGGGTCACGATGTGGTAACAATCATCATAAAATTGGATGATATTGAAATCATCACCGCCCAAACTGCTGGTTTTTCAGGGGATGATCAAGTGGAGTTTAACCGATGAACTGGGTTAAGCGAACGGACCCAGGGGAACTAGCAAGTCGCCATTAGGGGGGGGTTATATGCGGTCCCTCGGCAGAGAAGACGAGATAGCTTCATTCGACGAGCAGCAAGCGGCGCAACGCGACATCCAAGCTCTCCTGATCCCCCCAGGCTTGACCGATGAGCAGGTCCGAATGTGGGCATCGACTTGTCTGCTCGCCGCCCCTTTTGCCAACACCGTGATGCGGGACTCAGCGTGACGGACGCCGCAAAGAAGGTCGGGAGGAATGAGAATGAGAAAGTCTGTCTACGTGATACTGTCGGTTCTGATCGCCGGGATAGCATCGGCGAGGCCCAAGCCGATCGAGATACCGGAAGGTTACGAGCACGACAAGTGGAACACCGCACCTGACGATGCTATTCGTAAATTCGGGGCATTCACGAGTTCATTCGACACCGACGCCGACACGGGCGATGGCGTAAATGACCTCTGGGGTATTCCCCAGTGGGTCGCCTACCACATGAAAGCGTTTCGAGGCTCGCCGAATACTGAGAACCGGCCGGCTTGGTTCACCGACAACGGACTAAAGAACCAGGGTTTCGCCCCAACGGACGATACCTATAAATACTCGAAGGCTTTTCGAAAAGCCCATCCCAACTGGTACGTCCGCGGCCACCTCTGCATGAAGCTGCACGCTGCAAGGATCAGCCCCGAGGCCGAATGGAACACCCATACGATGCTGAACGCTGTGCCCCAGCGCCAGGAGTTCAATGCCGGTATCTGGCTGGATCTCGAGCACAAGACGGCAGATTGGGCTGATCTGTACGGCGAAGTTTGGATCATCGCAGGGCCGATCGTCGACCTGGATGAGCCGCCTGCCCTTCTGGGGGAACCGGACAAAGACGAGATGCTCATCGCCATCCCTGACGCTTTGTTCAAGATTGTCGTGCGCAGTTCTCCAGACGATCACCGTCCGGACGTTCTGGCCTTCATCTACCCACAGCAGGACGATGGTTATGATGACGGCCCTTACGATCACACCAAATACCTGGTCAGAGTTGACGACATCGAGGCTGCGACAGGCCTCGATTTCTTCACCAGTCTGTCTGAGGCTGACCAGACAGCAATCGAACGAAAGGCGGCCACGGGTCTTTGGGAGAAGATCAACATCAACACGGCAACCGCCAACCAGATCGAAACCATCGACGGAATCGGGGGAATTCTGGCCGGGAGGATTATCGAAGGCAGGCCATACAAAACTCTTGAAGAGCTTTTAAATGTGAGAGGCATCGGACCGGCAAAACTGAATGTCATCCGGCCGCACGTAACCACAGACTAGCACTTACCTTCTAAAGAGGGTGCGATCCATGGGGAGCTAATATCGAGTTGGTGGGCCAGGTGAGTTTCTTTCAGAGCGCGCCAGCGATCATCTTCTGTGGGGGCTTGTCTCAGAGGGGCTTGGGAGAATGGACAGACTGATTGGGGGAAAGCATGAGCGTTGAGCCAATCAGCATTATTGACCGCGATCGTGGCGGTGGGAGTGGTCTTGGCCGAGGCGGCGATGTTCGCCTGTCTGAGCTTCGCCCGCCTGCAAGGCGTCGAGGCTGATCGCGGGCGGCCCTAACTGCGGTGGGAAGGGCGGTACGAATGTGCGTGTTTCTGGCAAATTGTCCATATTGCGGCACCAAAGAAGTTGCGTTCACGATTCTCTGTGAAAATCACTTGGATGGATCTCTCTGGGATACATTTGCTAAATGCGGTTACTGCGGCCATGGGATTGTCGCGACATTTAACGCGTTCGACGGGCAGGCTCCAAGTGCAAGCCTCACACTCCATCTTCTGGGAATTGCTCCGCCGCTTCCCGACACCGGTGCGCCGGACTATACTCCTGAAAATGTCGCGCGCTTCTTCGAGCAAGCTTATTGATAACCTGCCTAAAAACTGGGACGCCGCCGGCAGTATGTTCCGCAAGGCACTGGATACTGGCTTGAAAAGCAAGTTTCCCGAGATGAAAGGCATGTTGTACAATCGTATAGAGGAGGCTGCCAAGAAACAGGATTTGACGCCCGCTTTGGCCGAATGGGCGCATCAGATACGGCTTGGCGGCAATGACGCCGCACATGAGGAAGAGCCAATTTCTAAAAATGATGCGGAGGAATTATCCAAATTTACCAGGCTTGTTTTCCTCTACTTGTTCACACTGCCTGGCATGCTGGAGGAAGCTCAAAAGCGAACCGGAGAATAGACCGGTGATTTTGGAGGAAGCATGGAGCAGCGAGGGAATCAACATACGCTGGCGGGCGTCGCAGATAAGGGGCTGTTCATCACCACAGGAGGGTTCACCAAGGATGCGGAGCGCGAGGCCGTGAGGGACGGGACGCCAGCGATTGATCTGGTCGACGGTATCGATCTTTGCATTCTTCTGAAGGATCTCGGACTGGGTGTGGGCACTGGGGCCGTCGAAGTTGTCAAGCCGAGGCCGGAATTCTTAGGGCCTTTGAGACGCATAGCCGCACCTCACCGATCCCGGCGTAGGTCATGGAGCGGCGTTCTATAGCCGGAAAGAATGACGGTTTCGCCCGTATCGTATCGACCAATAACATCAAGAGCAGAGAATTCGCAATCTGGACGCGCTGGAACCGTTGGGTTATATCTGGAAGCCCCTCTACGGATCCGAGCCACCGGGACACAGCACCAGCGCCGAGGGCAGCAGTTCCTATCGCCAAGCGATTGACCCACTACAGCCCCTTTTTTATTAAGAGAAAGCTGCGAACCGCATAAAGAAAGCCAAAAATCGAGCATTAAAGAAGTATGTTAATAGCCCGGTCTTGTTTTTCTTGGGTTTGAACGTCTGTTAGGATTTCGTCGGGTTTGGGGGGTTCGCCTTCTCGAAGGGCGTCCTCGACATCACTCCACTCGCTGAAAAGGCCTCCCGCGTGTTCGGGTTGCCAAAGCTGGTCCCGCTTTGATCTCTAGCGGCTGCGGGTAGAACCCGAACTCCTTACGCATACTCTTTAGTCTCCCATGCTGGGCAGGCACCCACAGAGCGTGTCACTTTTCGCTTTGTTCTTTGTGAGGGGATCCGATCGAAATTTGAGGAACAACCCTGTGCAAAGTAGATTGCCCATGCACCGGAGCCCGCGATGCGGTGCCAGGACGAGAAGCGCAGTCCCCACAGAGCCAGTAGAGCGACGTCAATCATGGCCTCTTGCAGCTCTGCCTCCGGCCATGTCTCTCGATAGGTTAAACGGGGCATGTCTGAAAAGTCCCTGTAGGGATAACCGTAATTTGCCGGCCAAACTTCTCTTAACGAATTGAGGTACTCAGACGTATAAACCTAGTCCCACCAGACTCTCAAATAATCGCGTTTGAAAGTGGTTTCAAACCTCCGATGGCGGTCAATTCCTGTGCCGGCACCTCTTATGGAGACGGCCGGAAACTTCACTGAATTCCAACTTTCAGTGTCTCAAAATTGTTGACATGTTCCGTTCTGTGAGGTGAAAAATGAGCCTTCATGCGGGTCTTCGCTCTTGAACAGATTCGTCCCTACCTACAATTCACGGGTAGTTGCGTCCCACGATCTGTGATAATCTGGTATTATCTGTGGTGCTTTTTTGCCGGATTAAGGTTAGCCACTCGTCTGCATCGGTTTTCAGTAAGAAATGTTTCCCTTTCGGCGTCCGTCCCCTTAACTGGATATAATTTTGTCTGCTCTCCAATTACCTTTGGAACGACATCCTTGAAGTCGTGCTTCAAATCATTATCGTTCGTACAAAGAATTTTCGCCTTATAAGCAATGGCCAATGCAAGTGTCTGAGAATCATTCGACCTTAAGTTAAATCCCTCAATTGCATTCCTGGCTTCAT
This sequence comes from Candidatus Latescibacterota bacterium, assembly GCA_965217865.1. Classification (GTDB taxonomy): domain Bacteria; phylum Latescibacterota; class UBA2968; order SICM01; family SICM01; genus CBDCJO01. The sequence continues at coordinate 593,809 of CBDCJO010000002.1, forward strand.
CTATTTTATCAAGAGATGCCCTAATCGCTCTTCCTCTGCTTTGCCATGTTTCGAGCTTCTTCATGAAGCTCTTCGTCTTACGGGTTTCATCGCCAAGCTTCCCGTAAACTGTATAACACAACGTTCCATGCCCTTGCCCGATCCATGCTGTCAAGTAAGGATCTCTTTTTTTGCCGACTTTATCATCTAAAACGATATTTGACACGTTGGTGTCCAAGATAAGCCGTTCACACATGCGGTGTGCCTTATTAAAATCCCAGGAATTCCTCGGTTTCACGCTCAAAAAATTCTCGATAATTCGCGGGAGCATCTATCAAATTCCCCTCCTCATCGATTTTAATCTCGTGAATGACCACGTCATTTCCTCTTTCCCTTTGTTCAAACCAAAAAATTTCTACGTCGCCGGGTGTTACTTCACCCTTTCTCACACAGATACATAAACGATTAATGATATGGTCGGCATGGGTCTCGATTACATAGCGTCCTTCGGACTCAGCTATAAACTGCGCGAGCAATGCCTGTGCCATGGGATGAAGGTGTGTTTCAGGTTGTTGCATCAAGATTGTCGCTCCGGAATCTTCGCCAATCAACTTCAGCATCGGTAAAACACAGTGTACGCCAAAACCGACATCCACAATGTTACGTCTACGGCCGAAAACGGTAACCTCAAGTGCGTAACCTCCACCCGGCTCGCGTTGAATATCAATGTCCGAGAAAAGTTTCAGTTGGCTTCCAGCTCTGGCAATGCGTTCCCGGGCCACTTCTAATTCATGCGTGCGGTCAAACCCACCCGGAAATAGCGGGTGATTAGTGTACTCTCTGCGAGGAGACAAAATTTGCGGAGAAATCGTGCGGATCTTAGGCTGCGATGCCGGAAGGGCTGACGACAATTTGGTGAGATGATTAACAAGACGCACGTAATGAGTTATTTCGGAATCCGAAGATTTATACCGCTTTACTTTTTTTAAAATCCCAATGTCGCCTCCATATGGCAATTGTTGATACCTCACCGCCATACCAAGCCATTGAGAGAACTGCCTGTAAGAAACGTTATTGGAATCGAGATTGAAAGCAAACGACGGGCTGGTCAGTTTCCAAATCCCCGCAGACCGCACGCGTTCAAATTGCAACTCCGGCATTCCTTGAGGCTTAACCATTGCCCTTTGTTCACAGAGGGTTCCATCCTTCGAAGCAAACTCGAACCTCATGTCTACTCCGTCAACACAACCACCTAGTATGAACGAGTCGGACTCCTGCCTCGCAATCGTTTCAAAAGTTCCCATGTCGATGAGATCAATTTTAAATGGGTTGTAGGAACGTTCTTGGTTGCACGCCAAATGAGCAAATACAGAGCAACAGGCCAGAAAGGTAGTTTTTCCAGTGCTGTTTTCACCTACAAGAAGCGTGATTCGAGGCAGTGTGACTGTTTGTTCGCCCGCAAAACAACGGATATCTTTAAGGGAAAGTTTGGTGATGGATGTCATTTGAACAAATCCAGGAATTTGCGCAGGACTTCCGTGAAAAGGCTGCGCCAGCGCGTGGTGCCAAGGTCGTGAGAGCTCGGCTCAATGAACGGATACTGCGACGTGTCTCCCGCCCCTATTCGGTCATGTACTGAACAATGTGGTTTGCATGTCAAAGAATCAAAACGCTCCTGGTTTCCTCGGACAAAGTAATACGTCGTCTTAGCGCCTTTAGCAGGCCACCAGTCCTCAGCAATCAGGTAGCGGACCATTTCGATCACCAGCAAGCTACCTAGATTGGCGCTAAACGGGAAGACATTCTGATTGCGCAGTGTGACTGAAAACTCACCGTGCTGTTTCAGATATTCAGGGTTGTCAAGAGATCTATCCATCTCTTGAACAACCTCTGAACTGGAATACTGGCCGTCGCAACGGAGACAACGGTTGCCCGGCCCGGCGATTGACACGGTCCAATTTGCATGCGCGAGACGGCCGTCAGTTTTGTTATCTACAAACACGCCCCCAAAGATGACCGGTATGCAGTGCGCATAGGCGATATGGTTGAGGAGGTCTTTTGCAAGGGGACGATCAACGCACGAGAACAGAAGGTCGCAGTCTAGCGCAGCTTGATAACTGTAGTTATTCTGGAGATTGCCGACAATCGGAGCCACTTGGAAATCATTAGCGGTCGCCGCAAGCTTTGCGTGCTTTGCTGCGAGTTGCACTTTGTGAGTACCGATATCCCGGGGTGCCGCATTGAGAAGTCTGTCAAGATTATGCGTTTCTATCTTGTCGGAATCGATCAGAGTCAGATTCGCTATACCCATCCTTGCAAGCGCTTCTGCTACAACGGCTCCCACACTACCAAGACCAACAATACCGATACTGAGTCTTGCCATCCGTTGCTGCATCGCCAATCCCCAACTGTCAATCGTACGCTGCAGTTGCGGGCGTCGCCCATATGCGGGAAACATTGAATCATTGTACATCACCTTCATCGTGCCACCGTCCACGACCCGCACCTTGTGACACCAAATGGGCCTACGCTGCTTCCGTTCGATCCAAAAGCGGGCACTCAGACTGCCATCTGTTCCCATTGTCAAACCGACAAGCGGTAACCCCGTGACTGCCGCAACCGGAGCAATTCTGTCCCGTTCCGCTACGATGTCTTCGTCGCTCATTCCTTGCCAGCCAACCGAGAGGTGGTTATGCATGAACGCGAGGCCCATGTGCTGGTCAAGGGCTAGGCGCAAAGACCGGGAGAGGTATTCGGAGTCGAAAGCGGCATTGCCATGAAGCGTCCGCTCTCCTTCAATCGGCTTGATGATGTCTGAAACAATTGCGGAATATCTGGCTTTTCCCGTACTGGGCCGCCAGAGGCAAAAGCAGAGATCCTCCTGCCGTTTGGACGCACGGGTGTGCTGCAACAGATGGTCGCAGGTCTGTTTGTAGGTGTGCCAGGGAAGGACCGCATCATAGCTCATACATCGGCCCAAAATCGACGCACGTGTTTGTTAAGAAAAGTCTTCATGTTCTTGTGTTCGACCGGTAGGCTATCCCAGAAATCACTTGGCGGCACGCTGAACACACGCCACTTCGCCTCGCCCTCGTCGTGTGTCGAATGCGCTGTCCGATTGAGGGGCGGCGCATTGCAGATGTGGATGAAATTACGCCCGCACCGTCGAGGCGGAAACCATATGAAGGACCGGGTACAGCCTGGAATGGAGGGCGAAGGCCGAGAAAATGGAACACATGAAAAAGTGGAACAGCTTGGCCGAAGCCGTCCGCCTGGTCAACGGCGCCGGGATCCCCTCGGCCTTCGCTCTGGAAGGCGCACACACCGACAGGAATGGGCACGGTGTAATCATCTCCGACTCCGGGGGGTGTTGGATGCGCCTTCGGGCGATCGGGCCTTAGGAGCCGTATCCTTCTTCCGGCTATACCAGACACCGGTGAGCTCTTCGACCTGTTGGGAGGCCTGGAAATGTGATCGAAACGAGAAACACAGAACCGTTGATTGGCAGTTCACGACCACCGACGCCCGCATCAAACTGAAGAAGCCGCTAGGACGTTACGACATCACCGGTGACGTTCTGGTAACGTCGCTTTCTACGACCGCGGCGGCGAGCGTGCTGGTTCTGTACCTCTGGCTGCTGGGCGGGCTTCTCGGCATCTGGTCGAAGACGGGCGCTGCGCAGGCCTTTGCCGAGTGTATGGCGCGCCGATTCGTGACCGGACCTCGTTCTGTCAAGCTGGTCGCTTGGCTGCTGGGGATCGTGTTTTTCCAGGGAGGAACGGTCAGTACGGTGCTGGTCGGAACGACGGTCAAGCCGCTGGCGGACGACCAAAGAGTCAGCCACGAAGAGCTTTCCTACATCGTGGACTCCACCGCCTCTCCGATCGCTTCGCAGTTGGCGTTCAACGCGTGGCCAGGCTACGTTCAGGCCTTTATCTACGTCGCGGGGGTCGGTTTCCTGGCGACGGAGACCGATCGTGTGCTGTTCTTTTTCAAGAGCGTGCCTTTTTGTTTCTACGCGATTTTCGCCGTGCTGGGGACGTTTCTGCTGAGCATCGAGAAACCGCTCTTTGTCGGGAAACGGTTGATGGCGGCCATCGACCGCGCTCGGCAAACAGGCCGATTGGACGCGCCCGAGGCAACTCCCCTGGCGGCCCGTGAACTCCACGACGTGCAGGTGCCGGAAAACTACAGGCCCCATCTGCTCGACTTCGTTTTACCCCTTGTGGTGCTGATCGCCATCGCGATCGGAACGTTTGTCGCTTTCGGCTCGCCTAACGTGTTATGGGCTTTCGGGTGTGCGCTCCTTCTGTGCGCGTTCATGGCCCTGGGCCGCGGGATGGCCTTGAAGGATCTGATCGACGGGATCACCGACGGGATGAAGGGGGTGGTCGGCGGCTCGGTCATTCTCCTTCTGGCCATCACGATCGGCGGCGTGAGCAAAGAGGCCGGCGGAGGCGCTTATCTCGTCGATCTGTTGAGCGCCCGCATTCCGTTCTGGGCGTTGCCCGTGATGCTCCAGGCGTTGACGATCGTGATCGCTTTTTCGACCGGGACGAGTTGGGGGACCTACGCCGTCGCGTTTCCGCTGGCGATGCCGCTGGCCTGGGCCGTTGCCGGAGCGAACGGTCTGGCCCATCCGGAATTCTTCATGACGCTTTGCTTTGCAGCGGTCATGGACGGAAGTGTGTTCGGCGATCAGTGTTCTCCGATATCCGATACGACCGTTCTGAGTTCGATTTCCACGGGGTGTGACCTGATGGATCACGTCAAGACGCAAATCCCGCAGGCGAGTATGGCCGCCGGGTTGGCCGCGATCTGTTGGACGCTCGCGGCCCTGCTCTTCGCATAGGATCCTTTCCGCTCAATACATACGGTCTACCACAAAGGTTCACCTTGACTTTGTCGATAGCTCAACACGAGACGGAACTCGACCATCTCACTACCCCTCATGGGGATCAGAAACCGGCTGACCGGGCCGCATCGGCCTTCGTGCAACCTGCTCACTATCCCTCAAGGGGATCAGATAACAGGAAACGCCAACGGTTGGGCGTCCATGCCGTTATGTCGGCACCGATGTAAAAAAGGACGACCTGCCTGCGTCTCTCCGGGCGTGTAATTCGTGTACATCACCGCCATGTCTCCCCATTGCTGACGCAATGACCTTACCAGTCCGCTTCGCCGCCTCGACGAGATGCTCGTCGGAGGTGTGTGTAGCTGCGGTGGTTCGGTGCCGTCGGTGTCCGAGCAGGCAGCCGACGGGGGCAGGTTCTCGCCCGACATGACGGCGTGGCTGGCTACCGCGTGTGGCGGAATCACGAATCCACAGGTGCCGACTCCAACATCCTCGCACACTGTGAGGCTGTATGTGCCCCCGTTGCGGGTGTAGCGTGGGAGCAGGAACGCATCGGTGCTCCGCTCGCCGGGGAACGTGTCCAGAAAGGCCTTCGCGGCTCGAGATACCAGCCGCTTGACCGTCGGCATTCCTCTCTCGCTGGCTCAACGCGCATACTTGAGGCGGGCGATTCGCACCCATTATCCGCAAGCTGGCCTCGCACTGTAATGCGCGGGCATTTTTATGGAGACTGCCAGCGGCCTGCCGTCTACATCTCGACTACATCGCACGCTTGAACACGAGAGGGGACGCCGGCTGGTTAAGAGCCTGCCAATAGTTCATGTTCCCGGCGTTCAAGACGATGTCGCGGCGCACATTCGGTAGGAGGTCAGCCCTTTATCGGGCTTAATTAAGTACCGTCTTTACCTCATCCTGTCAGCCCGGCACGGTCTTACGAAACGTAACCAGAATTTACGGATCAACACCGGGAGCCCGACCAGGAGCAGATAAGGGACCAGAGCTCCAATCAGTACGACAGGTGGACCGAGCAACCCTCCGAATAAACTGAATAGGACCGCGAACGGAGTCGCCAGCGTCACACCGACCATCAAGGCGGTGCGCCAAGCTCCGGTACAGCCCTTCAAGAGGCGTTGCACCAGCAACCCCACCATCAGGCCGCACAGGAAGAACATAGCGAGCCCGAATAGTATTGCCGGTATCGCGAACAGGATGGCCGGGTTCCAACCCTCCCGGCTGCTGAATCGCACAATGGCCACCAGGATTTGCAGGATGCATAGGCCGGCGCCAAAGAGCACGGGCGTCTTCCAATAACGCCAGGAAAGTTTCGGTCTCGTGGTTGGTTTGGCGTTTCTTGAGGTTCTTATCGTTGGTGTTAAGCCCGTTGAAATCGCGTTTTCTTGTGCCCGAGAACGAATAATCCCGTTCTCAACGGATCCGTCGCTGCTTGTCGTCTTCTTCCCGACTGCGGTTGAGACGGCGAACCGCCGGTCCTCCCGGTATGGGACCATCTGTCCCGATTTCAGCCGCCCCCAGTATTCGTTCAGAGTCGCCTTGATCTGCGGACTCAGGATCACGACCCCGATACGTGTCGACCCAACGGCAGATGGAATCCCTGGCTGCCTGTAGATGGGCAGAGACCTCCACTATACCGGCCCGGCCTTCTTCAGCAGCCGTCTTCGAGCAATCTCTCTTCAAGGGAAACCAACGAACACTGCGGAAAATATATGATAATTGGCGTATCCGGTCAATTCTTGAATCCCGTGTAGCCAATGAATCTGTTTCAAAGTCCGCTACGTGTTTCTTCACCGACAACTTCACACTTCCGGCACGGACCATCTCTGGGCTTTACAAGTGCCGGCGGCGGGCCCAAGGCGCCGCCATCGCGCCTCCCGCCGACTACGTCCACCAACAGGGCCGGGTTCTGACAACGTTCCGCAACGCCCTCCGGCAACTCTTCCATGCGCGAAACCTGGAGGGAGCCGTGGTGGACACGGTCATGCACGGCGGAGGTTACCGCCTGTCGAATCTCATGTTTTCTTACGCTATCATAAGCAGTAGGAATCAGGCCTGGAAAATCTTCCAGGAACATCGTTATATCCGTAGAACCTTGATCCATACCGCTCGTAGACTTGTGTAGAAGCACGTACGGTGGCGTGAGCATATCCAGAGCTTTTTTAGCATCGAGCAAACCATATCCCGAGGTTTCATCAAAGCCCGGGTCCTGAATATCCTTCGCGAGCGGGCTTTTGACAACTGGCTCGAACGGGGCGAGGCGGCGAAGTCTGGAAATTCATGCAGTTTGCGCAGTCCCTAAAAAGGCCGGGGCGGATCTCAAGGCCTCGAACCTCGCCGTCATCCAACGGGCCGCGACTGGAACGTGTCAATAGGAATGAGACTACCTCGCGGTCCAGGATGGAGTGTCGAAAAAATGTCCTTGGTAGTATTGGTAGTATATGACGGTTAGAGGGGTTCACGCACCAGGTCGAGGAGCCGTGGCACCGGCGACGAATCAAAGAGACGGGGCTCCTCGTCTCTGGGTGCAGTTCCCAAGAATTCACCGACGCGAAGAATCGTGGCGCGCTGCTGGCTTTCGCTCCCTCCCCCATCTGCTCCCACGAGTTCCTCGAACGACAACTTTGCCACCAAGGGATGGAATAGCAGCCAGCTGTTCCGACTGTACTTCTCCACGTGCTCACCCATGTGCGCGATTGCGAAGTCCAACTGAGCTGAAGCGCTTGGCATCGCCTCGAGTATCTCGGCGAAGATGACGTTCGAAGCGAATTGGCTGTAGGGCTCATTCGCCCGCTGAAGGAGATAGTTGACAAGGGACAGCAGCGAATCCCGTGGATCTCGATAGTTGAAGAGCATGCGAGGCTCCCGCTTAGAGCACCAGTCCAGGAGATGACTCCCAACCTTAAGTCCATGAAGGAACAGACAAGTCTGAGGAGGGTATTCTTCAAGCACACCCAACATCATGTCGGGTCGCGAACAACGAACGCCTGTCGCTTACACCAGGATCCTTCACATGAAGCCGAGTCAGGAGCTCGTCGAAACTGTCACGAATGCCGTGGCCAATGCAGCGGTAGCCAAATACATCCGCCATCATGTGCGCCACCAGATTGGTGCCACTCTTCTGAAGTGACACGACCACTACGTACGGCGGTGGACTGACCTTACCCATACACAAACCTCTGATATCAAAATACGGCAAGAACAGGAAAGAGGGCAGGGGAATTGATACCCCATTGATTCGGAATTCAGGATTCAGGATTCAGGATAATGTTCTTTAGTTCACTGAGCGACTGAATTCTGTAAGTGGCCTGTGTAAAATCATGGGATTTTGTGAAGTCATTATGAACAATTGCACAGTCAATACCGGCAGCCACAGCCGAATTCAAGCCTCTGGACGAATCCTCGACAACCAGTGTTTCCTCTTTGGCAGCCCCCAAACGTTTCAAACCGGTCAGGTAGGGTTCTGGATGCGGTTTGGTTTTATCATAATCCTCACGTACAAGAACAAAATCCATAAGTTTTGTGACCTGTCGCTTTTCATGGATGATTTCAAAATCCACACCTTTGGCAGTAGTAACAATAGCCATACGTACATAATTTGAGAGTTCTTCAAGTGTTTCCAGAACACCATCAATCTCAATATCTTCTGTTCTGAGGTATTCCTGATAATAGACATCGCGTACTGCTCGCTGCTGACTGATTGTTGCTTCATCTATACCGGATGCTCTGGCCTGTGCCCATGTACCCATACTCTGGGTCATGTTTCGAAGGTACTGTTCTTTATCCAGAGTGAATCCAATGTCAGCCAGGGCCCGTTCACCAGCTTTGTAATACCAGAATTCAGTATCCACCAGAACACCGTCATGATCAAAAAGTATGTATTTCTTCATTATTCCAATCTCCTTAAACGCATTTGTTGGCCGGGCAAGCCAAGCGGTTTTCCTCATATGTGGGGCAATTTATGGCTGAAGCGCTTGATTCGATGTCCAGCGTAGAGGTGAACGAATAGTTCCCGCGTGGCAGTTGGGTCGGGGCCGCAAGTTTCCTCATGGTTGGCTGGTGCGTCAGCACCTCGCTGGCGCACGAAACGGTACTCACGGCCCTGTCACGCGCAGTATTTTTCTCGATTTCACCGTAGCCCGACTAGTATCTATTGACATTTAAAACGAGCGTGCCGAATATTTGGTATCTCCCCGATCCGTTCGCTGTTGGGCTTGGCGACCGCCGCGACCGTGGAGTCCTCCGTCTTCTATGTCAATCATCCGACGAAGTGCGACGTGCTGCTCTATTCCGATCCGGGCATGGCTCCGACCGGCGCGGCGGAATGCAGCGACGATACCCCGGGAATGAGCTCCAACGGCTTCGATCCGGGAGCCGGGTTCTCGGGCGGCCTCTCAGTGCAGGCTACGACTTGGGCAGGCTGCGCTTCGAGGTCGAACACCTGAGCCGCTACCAGGGGGATGACGTTTCGCCCCTCCGCGGGCGGGCGGCGGGAATGAAGTGCTGGCAGGCAAGTCCGGCGAGTGGAGTCCGGAAGAACCGCCCTCGGAAAGAATTTCCGGCTTCCGCGCCCACCAGTTCTTCGTGAACGCATACTATGATTTCGAGAACAACTCGCCCTGGAGGCCCTATGTGGGCACAGGTGCCGGCCTTGCCCGCGCAAGGCCGCTTCCGCTGTCCGGTGAACTGCCGTAAGCTGATGACCGGACCCACCGGGTCCGGCCGACGGGAAAAACAGAGAATCAGAGAATCCGGAGGAGATATCTCTGCTCAGCGGACGCAACCCCGCGGTTGTGCTCGGACCACAGGGGGAAACGCTTCGAAACAGAGAATCGGCAGAGAGGGGAAGGAGGTGGCACAAGTGTTTGTGAATACGACAGAAACGACAAGACCCCGAAGGGTTGCCACTTACATCCGCGGCCGGCTCGACTTTCTCGCTGTTCTGAAATTCATGCCACTCCGCTACGACCTTGCCTTCCGGAAAGTCCATGAATCTAGGGGCGACACCCATCAGTATCTCCCGGGCTACTTCTTCGGGTGTCGATTGAAGAATGGCAGGCACTTCGCGTGAGGGGACATAGGGACGTTGGGTGTTGTCACATCACGGGATCTTTCGACCGCTGTTGCACATGGCACAGGCATCTTGATGCATAGCCGGAATATTGGTCAACCCGCCAATTCTTTGTCAATCTGTTCGCGTCTGTCCGGGTATTTGTCCCTAAGCACGTGAACGATTCTGCGACTTCGTACATGATCATCGAACTTGGCCGTAGTCAGCCCGAGCGCTCTCGTGCATTGGGCACTCACTGTGTTGTATCTGACGTCAAGGTCTTTGGCAACGTGTCTGAATGCATCGCGGTATCCTTTACCGTTATACATCAGCTTGATTACCGGTATCAAGTAGTCCTCAAGGTTTTCGTTGCCCCGACGGCCTAGCTTCCGTTGTTCAACTGCGGAGGGCACGAGCCCTAGAGACGTGTCGCTCGTCCCTGCCGAGGGGTGACCCTCTACACCCAGATTCCCGAATTGGTTCTTGAGAGACCTAAAGCGTGCCTCCAGCGCGTTGTAGCTGCTTAGGAGTTTCTCTGCAGCCTCTAACAGTCGAGATCCGTCCATCACTTCACGTGCAGGTTCATTCCGCGCGGCCTGTTCAACACGTTTGCGTATTGATTCAATCATGTTGGCGATCTCCGTTCGCATGTGCTCTTGCAGCCTCCTCTTTGGACCTTGTGGTGGTTGTCTAAGTGAATTGTTTGGGTATTGTGGACACACCAAGAAGCAGTATATTTCCCAACGCGAGGCCGGAGAAGGTCCCGGCCCCGTCAAACGCTTATCGATCCGCCCGAGGTAGGTGCATACGAATGCGCCGATGGCCGACTCACAGGTAGCACTCAGCCATGCCTTGTGCCTTCCCTTCCTCCAGGTATGCCCATAGTGCGGGATACCGTTCCTGGATCTGAGCTTCTTGCAACCTACAATCTAGCAGAAACAGCCGCCGCTCCAGCACTGGATTTCCGTTGCCGTCAGCCGTAACTTCGTCTTCCTGCAGATAGCGGGGACTTGGCAAAATCTTTCGATTTCCTGAACCGGTAGTGCGTGATCCTCGCCCGGGTCACGCAGCCGAGGCGCGCCAGGTCCGCATAGTCCCGCACCTCGCCCCACCGGACCAGCCCCTCGAACCGTATCGCCAGGGCCGTCAGTCTCGATATGCGAGGTTTGGGAACGGACAACTTCGACGCCCGCCGCTCTTGAGGCGTGATTCAACAAAACTCAATGACGGTCAAGCAGTTTCGCTAAAGCTTGGTGATCCATTGGTCTGGATAACATAGTCGAAAGTAATCTCATCGAATTGACTACCACGAGTGTCATCCTTAATGTCGATGATCTTAACTGCTGCGAAAAACCCGTTCGCGTTCTTTAACACTGCGATCTGCCCGACTTTGGGGCGGCGAATCCAGGAAGAATCGTCGTAAGCCCTTGCGTCGTCTATTTCACCTATCTCTTGCTTGTCCTTGACCACTGCAACTGTGGAGATGCTATCAGAATTCCTGAGAAGTTGGATGTCATGATCACTGGACTTGGACCAGCCCGTTTCAAACATTAGCTCGCCAGACCCAATGCTGAATCTTCCATCGTTGTTTGAATAGTCAAAAACTACCTTCCCTCTAGTCGCGGGCGATACGTACTTTTCGGAACTAGGGATGAATTTCTGGTTCGCAAATTGTTTGACTACTTCAAATGGATTTTTGCCAAGCGGGGGTATCGGTAGCAGGGGTTCATCCAGCAGAGACCTAAGAAGTTCCTCGTATCTTGCTTCGTAGAGATGATCATCATCGAAATCAATATACAAGGCGCCTTTCAAGAAAACCGGTAGCTTCTGATCGCCTGGGTTGTTTCGTATGACGGGAATTATCCACTCACGGTCAAGGTCGACCATGATCTCGGCGCTCATTATTCTCTTCTCGTAACCAACTCCGCCCTTTTTGTCATTCGCCTTCTTGACGTAGTTTTCCGAGCAAACACAAAGAATCCGGTGGGATTTTGTAAACCCGTTTTCGATAAATGCCGCCACGTCTTGACCCAGATCTAAGTTCCATCTATCCAAAATCGCATTCACGCCATTGGAGCGTAAACGGGTAGCCAGTTGAAGCACCCAGTTGGAGTGATCGTCACCGTCATGGGAGTAAGAAAAGAATACAGTTGGGGTCATACTGGAGCCCTGATAGGTCTCGTTGTTTTCGGCGATAACCGGAGTGCTCGCTCTACAATCTGCTTGTTTTGACGCCGTTGCGTGCACCGCTTCCCCCACTTTGCAATGGTCGTCAGGGACCGGACGACTCTCCACGAGGTGTGGATTGAGACGTCTCTAAGCCCAAGGCGGGCATTAAGGGGGTAGGCTCAAGATGGGGTATGGACCCGGTGGCCCTCCGGTTTTCAGTGCAGAGGAAGTGCTGGATTTGGTGGCATGGATGGTCAAGCGTGGCTGCCTTGACACGGGTAGAAAGCCCCCAAGGGCGCGTTTCGCATCCACGGCACCCTAACCCCTAGGAAGGGTTTTGGGAGAGCGGACGCCGTAGGGCCGCGCTTGCCGACCACCCCCTTCATCCCGTCGGTGATCCCGTCGATCAGATCCTTCAAGGCCATCCCGCGGCCCAATTCGTTTGACAGGGTGCAATACCATGAACCCTTGACGGCTTCAATGGGGCCGCGATCTAACGATCGCGGAAATGAACCTGGATCACCGTCGAACAACTCACGCATTTCCTGCTTCAATGGGGCCGCGATCTAACGATCGCGGAAATATCCCGTTTTCCTCCCGTAGATTACCAGGGCAGAGGGCTTCAATGGGGCCGCGATCTAACGATCGCGGAAATAAAGCATTCTCCTGCGGTTTGAAAGGTACCTGTTTGCTTCAATGGGGCCGCGATCTAACGATCGCGGAAATCCGGCTCTGGAACTCCGACTCCAGCCTTCTCCGAAAAGCTTCAATGGGGCCGCGATCTAACGATCGCGGAAATACGGACCAACGCTGCTTCTCATGTCGGCCGCGTCAAGCTTCAATGGGGCCGCGATCTAACGATCGCGGAAATTACATCCGTGCGGGCAGGAGGAGTAACTTATACTGCGCTTCAATGGGGCCGCGATCTAACGATCGCGGAAATAACGAGCTTAGGACCGGAGGCCTTGAAGTGGTGGGGCTTCAATGGGGCCGCGATCTAACGATCGCGGAAATAAGCTGGAGTTCCACACTGTGCCGGTATTCCGGCCAGCTTCAATGGGGCCGCGATCTAACGATCGCGGAAATGGAGATGGGGCTCGCCGACGAAATTGTAGAGGTTGGGCTTCAATGGGGCCGCGATCTAACGATCGCGGAAATCATTCCGAATACCACGGCTGTATCTTCCTGTACATTGCTTCAATGGGGCCGCGATCTAACGATCGCGGAAATCCGGCCTTTCCGCAAAGGTCGCGGAGATTTGTGAGGCTTCAATGGGGCCGCGATCTAACGATCGCGGAAATAGCCGGCACCTTAACCAGAGTATTTTCAACGATCTGTCCGGACAAATGCGAGCGGCGACCTCCCAAACACCGATATCCGGGTCATTCATCTATCTCTCCTGCGTCCAACCGACTGTAAACATTGCCTGTTCAACCGACGCGAGCGCCCCCGGAATTTTCCGCGCCGCCTCGTCGCTCGCAACGTTCAACGCGTTACAAAAACGGGGTACTTGCCCAACTCGCCCTGGAGCGTTTTGGCGAGCAGACGGGCCTGGATTTCGAGTAATCGCCGATAACTGACACGATAGTCGAAGAGAGGATGCGTAACGAGCGTGTCCATCCGGGCCTCATACGCGCGGAAGAACCCCTTTCGCCCCGCAGCCGTCAACGAGACCGCGTCCCCCGCCGTCACGAAGTCACGCTCGGAGACCATCTTCGTGTTCACCGCGCTCAGCACGGCCGAATCCGCGATCAGGGGCCGTAACGGCTCCATCAGGTCCAGCGCCAGCGCCGGCCGGCCATGACGCGGCTGGTGATAGAAACCGATCATCGGATCAAAGCCGACGGCGTAGCAGGCGACGGTCAGATCCTTCGCCAGGAGGCTATAGCCGAGCGACAACAGGGCGTTAACGGGGTCACGCGGCGGTCGCCGGTTCCGGGCCTGAAAATTGAAAGCGAACGCCGGATCGCCGTCCCACGCTTCGTCGCGTTTCAACATGCCGCCGAACAGCCCGAAATAGATGCGTGCCGCCCAGCCCTCGACGCCCAACAGCTCTTCGAGCGAACCTGCGGTTTCCGCTCGGCCCACGAGCCACTTCAATTCCCGCAACGCTGCCGTGGGCGGTTCGACGTGATTGCGCCGCAGCATCGTCCGTTGATTGCGAATCTTGCCCGCCACGAACTGGCGGGCCAAGCGCAGGCAATACCAGGACTCGTCGGACAGACGGAACTGCGCCTGCCGCAAGAAGACGTTCTTGGTGTTTAGCCCGGACGTAACACCGTAGAACCAGCCCCCCTGGGAGAAGTAGCAGACAGGGATCTCCGCCTCACACAACGCCTGCACGGCCTGCGTGCTGATTTGGATACTGCCCATCAAGCTGACCTGGCAAATCGCGTTGATGCGCGCTTCCTGAACCACCTTGTCGCGCTCTTTGATGCGGAGGACTCTACCGCTCTTGCCCACGCGCAGTCTCTGGAATTCAAATACAGAGGCTTCTGATCGGCGCGCGGCGCGACAAGGAGTCGGGGCTCTCGGACCGCAGGGTTCGGGCTTCGCCGTCTCCCCTCGAACAAGTCGAGTTGTTCCACGCCCTCGGTTTCGGTGTGAGCTTGCAGACGCCAGGTTTCATCCGGCAGGCAGATGCCGACCAACGAACAACCGGGACACTTGGGCGAGTCGATGAGCGGCGGAGGTATTGCGGTCGCCGCCGCCGTCGCCCACGCCTTGGCGATGGCTCGCTCGGCTTCGGCGATCGTCTCGTCGTCGAACGGGACACGCACCCGCTGCCGCGTCTTCCGGTAGAAAACAACGCCCTCGTCACAGCAATAGCCATTGGCGCGCAGCACGAGCGCCTGGACGGCCAGTTGGACGCGGTCGCTGGGCCAGGCTGCCACACCGTGCTCACCGTCCATCGGACGGCCGTGCTTGTAGTCGACCGGCGTGGCCCGGCCCTCTGCGAATTCCGCCAGGTCGAGCTTGGCGATGACACCATGTTCTTCCGACGACAGCGTGATCGAGCGCGCCACGACGGGCGCTTCCGGTTCTTCACCCGGCCGGGGTGCCGACTGCGCTTCCCTGTCGACGTGCCTGTGCTGGGCGGCACCCTCGGCGGTGTGCTCGTTGTGTACGAAGACACCTTCCACCTGCTCGAAGTAGAACAGCCGCGGGCAATAGACATACTCGTTGATCATGCGCGCGGAAAGATAGTCGGGCAATGGCCGACGGGATGAGTGGAGTTCTTGCGCGGGGAGAGCGCTCATGACAACTTTTGCCTCCGTTAGACGACGATCAACGGCGCGTCGACGTGGATGTAGGGCTTGCCGAGCGCGGTGATGACGCGGTCGCCGCGCCCTTCGGCCGGCCCGAGATCGACAAACAGAACCTGGTCTTCGTCGTGATGAATGATCTGCTCCAACTCCACCCGCAAGCGGACCAGATCTACGCGCCTGAGCTGGCACTCGAAGACGGACAACTGCACGTGATCCCCCCATGCCCGCATCGTCTTGAAAACTTGGCGCAGGCGTTTCGGGTCGGCGATGTCGTAGCTGACGATGTAGGAATTGCGCATGGGGATAACCAGCCGCTTCTTACGGGCAACTTGCTTTTCTAAAGAAATTGTGGCTCGGGCCATCTCCTCGCCGAGTTGGTCGGGGGCAGGAAGGCGGCCATACTCTCGTCGACCCGGACATGGGTACGCCGCCCCTCGGCCGTGTATCCGCTCTCGGCCGACTCGCCTTCCACCCATTCCAAACAAGCGGCACGCTCGCGTCGGACGGCAGCGGGGGGACTAGGCAAGGACGAGTTGGCGGTCGTGGTCATACGATGGGGCCTAAACCCCGTTCTCTCTATACGGTTAGAGGCAGCTTCAGTTCCAGTTGCGGCCAACGTAGGATATCCGAGTCGCAAAGGTCGAGGGCCGAGAGCGCTGATTCCCAAAACGACTCGAAAGACTCTTTCTTGACGGACAGCAAGCCGTGAGCCAGCAGCGAGTTATTCCGTTTTTGTAAATGGTCCTTGAGGCAATCGTAAATATGAGATTGCTTACCAGGCGCCTCGTCCGCGCTGAACTCCAAAATCCGGAACAGATTCCGGACACCGAGTTTATATGGGCCATCGTTAGGTTGTCCAAGCCTCTCAATAACGTCTTCACGACGAACAGCCGGAAAACATTCTATCGAGACCTTGCCCATTTCAGCGCCGAACGCCTGCTTTACGAGTTGCTGACCGCGCAGCTCGACGGCGCGGTATAGCCTGCTGATGGCGTCGTCATAGCGCGACTGTTTTGCGCGTCTGTCGGCGTTGGCAAGAAGTTCAAGCAGGGTTTCATGCCCCGCAGTCTTATCGTTTTGTGCCACCTGATCCTTGACGGCCGTCCAATGCTCATCCAGAGATACCAGCCTCTCGTAGAGCGGATGGTCGAGCGAGAGTTCCAGTTTTTGCCGCCAACGGCGAAACTCATTGTGGGCTCCCTTAAAGTCAAACCGGTCGGCCAGCCCGAGAGCCTTGGCGAGCCCGGCGAACGCCTCCAAGCGCGCTCGCTGCGACTCGTCACTCTTTTGTGCGGCATTCTCAAGAATCGCGGCGGCGGAATCGGCGTAGAATTCCGCCAACAACCCGTTCGCACGCTCAAGTTCGCGCACGGCGTACGTAATCCACGGGTTTTGGCATCTGACGACACGTTCGGATCCGGTAATGACCGTGCCAAGATTGTTGGAGTCGCGGCTGGAGCCGCCCACATAAACAAAATTTTTGAAATGCTCGACAGCGGCAAGCGTGAGTGCGGCCGACATGGGTTTGGTGCCGCCGGTAATGTCTACATATACCTCCTCGGGGTCCAGCTTGCGCTCGCTGAGCCACCTCTCTATATCGGTCCGAATCTCCTGATAGCAGATCCCGATATCCTGGTGATCTGAGATCTCCGAATACCCGTATTGAGGAACATAATCCAGCCCGGGCAGGATCTCGTTTTCCACCTGAGACCTTGAATCACCGGAGACAACAAATAGAACATAAGCGGGCCGGGCTTCCAAAGCCTTGCGCACCGGTTCTGGTGAACCTCCAACACTGGCGATCGTTCCGCGTAGGCTCATTGGTCGGTTTCCTTTCGCCAGATCATGGGGACGGCGAGCCCGAAGGCGGCTTGAACCGGGTGGATGCTCCGTGCGGCAAGCGATTGACGAGCACTCTTGCTGAGCAAGCGTTCCGGGCCAATAGGGGCGCCGTAGAAAGGTTTTGGAGGGAGATTCGTGCGGAAGCAGGCACCCGCCGCCAGCATGACCTGCGGACGTTTGAACACGGCGCTGGAGTGGAACTCCGGGGCCAGTTTTCCGTATTTGACAAAAAGTCGCCAGAAGCCTTCCGTCGGGTCATCGGCCGCCGGTTGGAAAGTCGAGAGTGAGATGAAGCCGTCGGCACCGGGAATATCATTCAGTTCAGGACAGGGCGTCGGATTGCCGTCCAGTTCAAAGCCGCCATGGCCCACCGAGGCATCGGCGCCGTATCCGGTCCGCCCCAGCATTTCAAGAGCTTCCATCAAAATCCGCATGCCGCCAGCGGAAGCCCGAGCAAAAATGGTCAAGTCGCCGTCGGACTTGCTGAGACTCGAAAACGGAACTTCAAAAAGTTCACCGCCGTCGCCCGTGGTATTGGAAGCGCGGGAGATGGAGTTGCGTAGCCGCACGTGATCACGGATAGAGATGCCGGGATATTCCAGCTTGGGTTTCCCTCCACCTTGGACCCAACAAAAATCGGCAGTAGTCATCCAGCGATATTTCTTGATGTCCTTGCGCTCCTCTGGAGGCCAATCCCACCACAACGGGAGGCTCGCCGGCGCTGGCAGCGAATCGCCGGGAAAAGCGTCCGAGATGACAAATAGCGGCTCGCGGGCGAGCCATGGATCCAGAAAATCCCGCCGGAGCGCGGTCGGACCCCGAGAACGCGCCCATGCGCACGCCATAGCGCCAAGAAGCGAATCCGCCTGCCAGGGCGTGGTCCAAACCCCGAGGGGCTTCAGCTTCAGGCGGATCAATGTGTCCATGGCTCCCCGTCCAATTTGAAATCGTCGAAACTCACCGCTCCCGAACCCCGACTCGTCCCACCTCCCAATCCCGTCATTTGCACCAGATTCAAGCCGTTGGCAACGACTGCTTGGAGAGCTTCATCGCCGTTACGCCCCCCGTACTCGAATCCGGCGTCGAGATCGAAGACTTGCAGAACAATCTACATCTTGAACTCCGTGCCCTCGACTACACGCTCGTTCGACCGCGGATGTTCGGCCGCGCCCGTTTGGCGGTTGATCACGTTTTCCGTCTTATTCTCAATGCGACCGCCCTGAAGAAGCCGTCCGTCGCGGACGATGATGCGGGAAGGACCGAGGTTGCTCTTGGGATTCATGTGCGCTCCAAATACCCGACAGACGGGGCACTCCGCATTTGCACATCCACAAGGTTTGTCCTTCTGGTTCTGGCCGCCGAATCGACCCAGCTTTTTCTCCAACTCGGCCCGCATCTTTCCCTTGAGCGACGAGCCTGGAATGTAGGGCTTGTGAGTTTCCGGGTTCTTGATCACCGGGTTGTCGGAGCCGCCAATGGCCAACTCGTCTTGCGAACCTCCGATATGAAGGCCGCTTTCGCAGCGAACAGTAAAGGTAATGGTGTGAATGGCTGTTCTTTGCATGTCAGCGTCTCTCCTTCATGTATGCGGCCCCAAATCCGACCAGCGCCTCGAAATGTGGTAGAAAGCCTTCCAGAAATGTCTTTTCAGGCTCTTCCGCGGCGACTACCCGTTTCACGTTCCTATTGATGAAATCTTGAAATTCTGGCGGAATCTTGCGCGCCTCGACCGCGTTCTGAGCATGGTAACAAAGTGCCTCGAAGCGGGCAGATACGCGAAGCCAACTTTCGCCGTCAACTTTCAATTGGCGTTCAATCTCACGACAGTGATTGAAGAAACGGCGTAACTGGCCGGTAGTCAGTTTGGGATTAGACTGAGTTGCAAGCTGCTTGGCCAAATGATCAACGTTCTTCTTGGAGACGAAGTCGGGTTGAAGATAGCTTTGGCCCCGGTCATCAATCTTGAAGTACGAGTCCGGTAATTTCGGAAGGGCTTTCCCTGGTGGCCTGCTACGATCATCGCGGCCACGGTCTCGTCGCTCTGATTGTGTAGATTGTAATCCCGCCCGTTTCATAGCATCTCGCATGTCAGCCACGGCGTTCTTCCTTTCCCGATCGTGTTGCCAGCAAGGCATAGCGCAGACTTGCCGCCGGTTCGGTTACGCGCCGATCGTTGCGCTCCAGATATTCGAGCACACGGTCCGCCCAGCGACGAAAGTCGGTGTGACGGCGGGGGCACATGCGCTCGATTTGATAAGCCCAGCGAGCCGCCCGCAGAGGCTCACTGTTCTCTGCGAGCCGGAGTAAACGATGCAGCAGTGCGCGAGGAGCCACGCCGGCTTCAACCCAGTCCGCAAGCCGCTTGCCATCGCCTACCACAGACTCATGTTGCTTCCAACTCCAATCCGTCCCCAGGGCGGCGCAGCGGTTCTTGCCCGGACGTTGCTTGGCCGACTCCAGGAGTTCCTCTGCGCGCTCGACGGCGTGACGAATCGGCACCCGGTAAGGGGTCAAGGCGACTCCGGCGCTGAAAGTCATTGGCACATACTCGCGGCCTGGCCCGGACTCAAACTCTCTTGCCAAAAACCCGGCAAAATCGAGCACGATGTTCCAAGGGCCAACTAGCAGCAGATCGTCCCCACCGGCATACAGCGTATAGATCAAAGGCCATGACTCTGCCAACAATTCCTGAATTGTCTGCCCGAAGAACTCATGCAGACTGTAACTGAAAGACCTCAGCCGCTGATACGACGGATCTTCTCCGGCTATCTGTCCAACCCGCACACCCATATCGTCCACATCGGCTTTCAGCACAGCCAAACGACGGTCGCCGCGGGATTGGTCCGCAATCTCCTGGAATGTCAGCGGTTCGCCGGAGTCGGAATGGCGCGGTATCCAGCGACTCACTCGAAAGGATCCAGGAGTCCGGCTTTCCGATGCCTCAAAGGCGATGCCCAACGCTCGCGCCGAGCTGCCGCCGGGGCGCATCCATTTCCACTGTGTCAGCTTTTCACCGAGTTTGCGGGCCTCCAGACAGCTCTTACAATGGAGAACCTCCTTACCTTTATCCTGTACGCTCTGCTGCCCCGGAGATTGTCGGCAGACTTCACACGGTTCGTCAAGTGGAGGTTGACTCCAACCGTCCGGGTTCCAGCCGCTATTGTTTTGCAGCATGGAAGCTCCTATACGGCGCTTCTGAACTTCCAGATGATAGCGGGCGGCGTGGAGTGTCTCTGCCCAGTCCAGCGAGAACTGAACTTCTCCGCCGGATTCATCCCAAAGCTTGCGTTGCAAGCCGGAACGAATCTCCTCGATCAGAACGGGGTCAGTATCAGGTGGAATCCGCACCAGAAAACCACCCCCACCCCGGACCAGAACCTCATCATTGGCAATACTCAAACGTTCCTTTATCGTCCAAAGTGCGGCATGTTCGAAGAGTTCGAGCAGGAACGACCGGGATCGCAGGCGCTTCGCCTGCGCTTTGCCCGCGCTCTTCACTCGCAACACGAAGTGCTGGATTCCCGAGAGGTCACCGATCAAGTAGATTGCATCATTCATGTGTCACGACTTACCTCTGCTCTCCATAGCGCGTCCGACCTGCATGGAGTCCTCAATGCCAGCGCCGGAGATACCGTCTGTGGACTCGTCACGGAGGTGCTGCCGAATGTAGGTTTGTTCTTCCTCGAATGTCATGTCTCTGACCTGCTCACAAAGTGCATCTCGGATTGAGCGCATCATGTGTACGGCGTCGAACCGCTTCTCAGTATTCTCCATAGTCGATTACCTCCCTGGGCGTTCTGATTTCGAGTATTGGATAGCCTTGGCGCAGATTCACTGAGTTGTACGCATGAATCCGTCGCAGGTTCACAACGTGCTTGAAGTTCCAGCTCACCATGACATCGACTCGGCTGGTTGTAGCGATAGCAATGTGTTGGGCATCTATCCTGTTTGCCGTGCCGATAACTCCCGAATCAACATACCGGTGTGCGAGTGCGGCAGCTTCTTCAGTCAATTCAACATGCTCTCGATGTGTTTCTGGCACTTTCTTGAGTACTGCTCGCACGGCCGCTGGCGCTGACAGAAGCTCCAATGAGGTCAGGCTGGATAGCACAATCGTTGCCTCGCCACGCTTGAATGCATCCACCAACAGTTGTGACGCTTCCTCGAATTCGGCGTCGAGACAGCCTCCAATGACCGATGTGTCGGTGTAGATTCTTCGTTTCATCGTGGGTTCCGTTGCATCTGGCCACGGGAATCCAGTGTTCGATTTCAATCAACCGAATCAGTGCCCGTATAGCGCTCGATGATCGAGTCGCCGACCTCAGCGAGGCGGGCTGGTTCCGTAAGCTGCCTTAGCAGCCTGGATCGCCTTTCGGCCGTTTCAGCATCGTATTTCCGCGCGTTCG
Organism: Candidatus Latescibacterota bacterium; assembly: GCA_965217865.1. GTDB lineage: Bacteria > Latescibacterota > UBA2968 > SICM01 > SICM01 > CBDCJO01. The sequence continues at coordinate 615,391 of CBDCJO010000002.1, forward strand.
GGCTGAACATTCCCCCGCAGTGATTGGACGCGGACAAACGATATGGTGAGTTGTCAAGTATCAAGCATGCAGTCTCACTGGCAACGAAACAAACCCAAGCCAAAATGCGATGCATATCCAAGCGCTAACGGACCTCGAATCGGACGATCAAACTCGATCCGGATGGCGAAGCCACAGCGGATGGGAGGCTCCGGCCTATCCCGCCGCGCAAGCACAAAATGCCGCAGGCGGGACCAGCGCGGATTGTGGTCCTTCGGACTAGCTCCACTTGCTTCTTCCACCAAACGGATGAACCGAGACGGACACGGATTCGGCGCGAGTTGATGCACCGACTTGGGCTCCGGTAGATTACGAGAACGTAACTCTGCACGCACCTGTTCAGTAAGGGAATTTTTCCCTTGAACCTTGAGGTAGCGTGGGGGGACGAAGGGCGTCAGTGTCTCCCAGACGCGCGCATTCCCGGCACCTAAAAGACGCCCCATCTGATCTCCAAGACTACCCGGCAGGCGTTCCAAATCGGCTAAGGAACCAGTTGCGGAAACGGCCAACCGCAATGGGTCGACGCCGCCTTTGGTAAAAGTTTTGCGTGCATCTCGGATAGCCGCTTGCGCATCGGCGTCGAGACCCATGCGCGCCCAGATGACGATATGATCGAGGTGACCGTCATCGTCGAGGTCCAGAGGAATGACGTGGGCATGTTTGTGAGCGCCTTTCAGGGGTCGGCTGTCTTTATCGCGACCAGTGAGTACCGAGGGAACCGCCCCCTTCTTCGCAGCGATGCTCACCAGAGCCTTGTGGAGCAATTCGCCTTGCGGTAGCGTCCTTGTCACCGGCGGCAACGCATGGTCATTGCGGCTGGCATTGGTCAGGGACAACAGCATGGCCTGGACCGGCTCGGCAGATTGCATTCTCCTCGTGGCTTTGGGCGCACCAACCTCAATGGCGTTGGTTCGCCGCCAATAGAAGACGCGTCGGCTGCCCGGCGGCTGGCTCCACCCATGCTGGCGCAGCCAGTTTGTGTCCTTCTGCAAGCAATCGAGTAGATCAACGGGGAAAGGGTCCGCGGCTCTTTTCCGGTCCTGCGGGCTCTTCTTCGACGGTTCTTTTCCGTCTGTAAGGGGCAAGCGGACCAATGCCTCTTCCAGACGCTCCAATCGCCAATTCTCGAAATCGCGAGCACCCACGGCCGCAAGCATCGCGACCTGCTCCCAGCCAAGTCCGGGTGATGCGCCCATCTGTTCGGGAAAACAGTTGCTTTCTGGCGCGACTTCGCCTTGCCCAATCACACGGCCCATGATCCAGCTTTCCGAACGCCCCAGATAACCGAGACGCTCCACTAGGGAACCAAGGATGGCAGACTCCTCTTGACTCAGGTTCACGTCGTTCCACGTGACCGTTAACTCCTCATCTTCGACTCGTCCCCAGGTGTCGAAGACCAAAGTGGTTTTTTCAACCTTCTTTCCGTCCAGTACGGCAGTGGGCATGTAATGGCGGCTATGCGCACCCACGGCAGGCGGCAGGTGATAGCTCGGAAGTTCTGCGGCCAACTTCTCCACCAGACGGCGGGCGACGGATGGCAGGCGGTCGCCATTCCAAATCCCGGAGGTGTAGCTAACCGAGACCAGCGCACGGAGCAGACGCCATGGCGAGGGCGGCCACTCGATCAAGCCTTCGTTGACGTGATGACCCCAAGGAGTGGCGTGATACCGCCCAGCGGGAAAGTGAAATGCAAGGGTGACGGCCATGAAACCTTACTCGTTATCTGTATCTTCCGCATCATCAGCAGTAGCGTCGTCTTCTGCCTTGCCTTTCTTGAGTTCGTCTTCGAACTTGATCTCGCTCACCTTCATACGATCTTGGCAGGTGGCGACTGCTGACGTCAGATCTGCTTCCAAATCCACCAAAGTCGGCAAAGCCCATTGGGAAGGCATGAAGGCTTTGACATCCTCGTCCTTGAGTTGAAAATCGCAAGCGGTTCGCAGCCGAATCCCTTCATCGGTTAGAGCCCGTATTTTATACAGCGCCAATAGGATCAGGAGGCGTTCCGCACTGTCGCCCAGTCCGTAACCACGGATTTGGGCCAAATCGAGATTGACATAGAGCGTGATCGATTCCGCCGTGTATTCGTCTCGTGCGAACGGAACGTTTCCGAATCCTTTCTTCGTGTCGCCCTGGGGGTTGACGTGATCGTTCTTCACACCGCCGGAAGGAGCGACCTGTACATTGTCCGCTTCTATAAAAGCTGACAGAGCACGAGCGACTCGAAGGCGCCCACCCGCCAGTTGTTTCTTGGCCAGGAACACACCATGCAGTAGAGAATTGATATCGTACTTTAGAATCACGTCAGCTAGCTTCTGACGATCGATAGGGCCGGTCTCCATCACCCCCAACTCTTCTCTGAGCGAATTAATAAAAGTATTATCACTGTTTTCCAGCAGGTACGGGCTATTCAGCCGGTGGGACTCCAGTATCGTGTCCGTCAGAAATCCGCCGTTACGAGTTACACACACGTGCGAAAGACCTTCCAATTCCTCCTTGACGTCCTGTTTCGCCGAATCCCAGATGGTCATCTCCAAGTGGTTGGCCATGCTCTGCACCGACTCCACCAGCAAGCTTGCGCCGTCCTGAACTTGGAACGTCGCAGCGCCCAGGGACGGGAATCCAGTGGGTTGGAAGCGATGGCCTAAAATCGGCTCCAATGGGATCTTAAACAGCAGGCGGTTGGTGTCCTTGAGCGACTTCAGATTGATGGACATGGTCTCACTCCTTGTTCGGATCGAGGCGGTCGAGAAATCGTCCAGCGGTTCGTTGCGTAATGGGAAAGGCCAGCCCTGCCACCCAGAGGCGGGCAGTTTCGGGAGACGTGGTACCGCCGCGCACGGTGCAACGGACACCAGCGGCATGCAGACGACGCAAAGCAAGGGCGATGGCTGACGCGGCATTGCCCGCAGCAAGACGGCGGACAATCACCGGGTCGGCGCCGATATCGAGCTTGTTTCCGGAGCGGGTTTTGAGAGGCCAGGGAAGCATGCAGAGGCGAATCGCCATCCAGGCGTCGTCAGGCCAGTTCGACGTCTGGGGCAGTTCCATGGGGAGGCATTGCTCCGCCCAGGCCTTGCGGTCCAGAGCCATAAGGGCGCGCGCCATAGCCAATGTTCGATCCAGGTCCACGCCTCCTGATAGCAACGCGACGAGATCGGCGGTGCAGGCCGCGGCGCGAGGCCCAGCTTTGAGCGGCAGATGTCGATCGCCGCGTTGTGAAGCCTCAACTAAGCGCCGTTCGATCAAGGCGACGGCATCGTCAACCCCGCGGCGACCATGCATGACGACTTCAGGTTGCACATCCAGCCGTGTACCGGCTCCCGTGCCGGTCGTAGCGAAGCGCCACGGCTGCTTACGATCCAAGGACAGCCAATGCCGTCGGATCGGATCGATTGGCGTTCCCTTTTCACGGCGGAACCCGCGTGCCTGTAACGCGAAGGCGACCGCTAATCGAGCCTCGGGGGTTCCATCATAGGTGGCGGCCACCCACTCAGGACGCAAGCGAGGCACAGGTTGAGCACCGTAGCCACTGCCATGGGCCATTATCTCTTCAACTTCCCCCAACTGTAGGATGACACGCTGCCAGGATTCGTGCTGGTAGGGATGTTGGGTCGCAGTGAAGAGAGCCTCGACGAGACGCCTCTCGACCGCAACAAGGCGAGCCGGCGCGTTCTGGTCGCGCGCCTCTCGGCGTATGTGACGTAGCCATGTATCAAGATCGTCAATGCAGGCCAAGTGTTCGGACTGCTGATCCGCAACATCGAATCGACCCAACGGTACGGCGAGATTGGATTTACCGTTACGTTCGATGTAGCCGTATCGTTGAAACGCACTGATGCCTCGCGCTGTGCCCAGCCGCACAACGGCCCGCGCAAGGTCCAGAGGTTCGCGTACGGCCTTGGCGCCAACCTGTGCGCGTCCCTCTGCAAGCAAATGGCGTAGCTCCGTAAAGGTCGATGGGTGCGACCAAAGCGGCATCCACTGCTCGCCCCGGGCGCTCTCATCGTGGGCTGATGCACTGGCGTAGCCCGCGCTGCACGCATTGACGACAAACGGTGAGGCCGCACGCGATGAATCCAACGACCCGAAGCGGCGCGTTGCATGCGAAATGAATACAGTGGCGCCCTCAAGCATGAGCACAAAGTCCAACGGATTCACCATGCTGTTCCCCTCCGGGCCATTGCCGTTGTTCGCTCCTCCGGCAGTGCCAGGCAGGTATTGGCCGACAGGTCGCCCCGTCGGATAGTCAGAAATGAGCACACCCCAAAGCGAACCTTGAACCCAAGAAGTCGCAGTATGTCGGGGTTTGCCTTGGTCACTAGCAAGGTCGAAGACCTCAACGAGCCACTGCATAAAGTTGTTTGTGAAGTCAAGATTGCCGTCGTTGCCTCCGGTGCCAAGCAATGCCGGACTATTGAACTGATTGTTCGATTCTCTAAGCCGTCTTTTGTAGTTTTCCGATCCCTTCATCCTGGAGAATAGCTCTTTTAGGCGTTGGTTTTCTTCCTTAAGCTGGTCCTTTTCTGCTCCTTTTGTCTTCAAATCCTTGATTGTTTTTTCGGCTATATCTCTGGTATGCAAGAATTCTTTATAATCTTCGGCAGCCTTGATCTGTTCTTTTGCCTTCTTGAGTCGTTGTTCTGCTTTCTCCAAGTCACGTTTGTTCTCGGAATCTCTGATTTGATCTCTGTCTTTTTGGGCTTTACTTAGGTCAGAATGCAGCCGCTCGTAGTCTTCCAAATATCTGCGCCGATCTCTCTCCACGTCGTGCTCACCGGTCTTGGTCTCCGCCTTTATATCTCTGACTTTTTTATCAGCCCTTGATAGATCATCAAGCGCAGAACGGCTGGCTTTGATTGCATTGCGGAAGTTTTTGAATCGAACGGCCTTGGATTTCTCGATTTGAGATAGAGCTGAGCCCTTAGCGATGAAGAACCCGGATCCCTTGTTCCACGGCGACACAAGGGGCGTCGGTTGATACCGGTATAAGAAAAATCTCTCAAGCTCCTCGCGGGTTAAGGTGGTCGCTAGTTGAAAGTGATCCCCGTCCCACCAACCACGAGCGTTGGCGTCAACCTGTTCGGAAACCAAGCGCAGGATGCCAAGCGCCTTGAGGTAGTGTGCGAGTGGAGCCGGTGCACAGCCGTGGAGTCGATGGATGTGAATCATAGTCAACTCTTTTGCTCGAAACGACGGCACCAAATTGCGGCGTGGAGTAGTGAATCGTGTCGGTCGTAGTTTCGTAGGGCGGTTAAGTAGCGCGGGGATTCTTCTCCAGTCGATATAGCGAGATCTACGAGCGGCAGGTCAAGCCAGCACATTGGTCTCTTTCTCGAGTAAAGGATCAGCAACCGCTTGAGCCGAGGCCCGAAGGTCGGCGGCGCGCAGTATTGCTTCCAGCCAGGCAAGGGTAAATGGTCCAAAGCGTTCGACCAGATTCAGCACGCGTTCGGTCCAACTCTTGCCCGTGCGCGGGCTCAGGCCAGCCGCAGACGGTGAGAGGTCAAGCGCGGTAGCTGGCAGTTGGTGAAGCACTCCGTCAGAGGTTGCCAGCGGTAGCGTCGGCAACATCTCACCTTCGCGAACGCCGCGGATGCGTAGCCGGGTATCGTCCGCCTTCTGGTCCGCAGGGCCGGAGTGCCATGTCATGCGAACCTTACCGTGATGGGCGCAGACGAGGTAGGCGACCAGATCGAACTCCTCACCGCTTAGATCGAGGATTTCCTGTTCGATGGTCGTGAGTTCAGCGGGCGCTGGGTCTACGCAAACGGCATCTTCCCCCGGATTGAAAAAAGCGCTGTTTGTTTCACTTATGGCGCCCAACCACTCGCGCCAAGGACCGAGAAGAGCCTGATGTTCCGGATCGTGACGTTGGAGCACGCCAAACAGGCCCAGTGTGCTGGCCAATTCGTGGCGGAAACCGCGCCGCTGGTCAGTAGAGTCGATGCGGTAATAGTTGCTCGCACTGCACGGCCACGCGATATCCGGCGCCTTGGCAATGTCGTCGCGTACGGGACGGTTTTCAGCCTTGATCGAGCCCTGAAAAGCGGGATGTGCCTTGCCGAGATCATGCCAGCGTCCTGCCAAGTGCAACAGTTTGGCGAGGGCCGGGGGGACTTGGTCCGCGATGCGTTCGACTTCCCGTCCCACCTGCAGGCCGTGGCTGGCGATGGTTTGCCAGCCGTCGGTGAGACTCAGGGATTCGTCGTCTTCACTCGCGTCCGCATACTCGTCAGGTGGAAGTTCACGCACGCGCCGCTCGCCCGGGCACCAGCCGTCGCCATCGCGTTTCCAGCAAGGATGTCTGGCGTACTGAACTGCCTCGTCCACTGGTACGGGGTCAACTTGGCCCTTCGCGTGTGGGTCCCAGCCGCGACCTTCGTCGTACCCCCCCACGCGACTCTCCACCAGCACTGTCTGGCCGGGGTAGAGATCACGGCGCTTGACCTCACGCCATTCGCGGTTCAGCCAATCCCAGACCCAGGCATGCTTGTCAGGTTTCAGGTTCTCGGACTTCGGTCTGCATAGCCAGTCACGGGCTTTGAGAAAGGGCACGCTACAAAGCTCGCTACGAGTAGGTTTCATATCCGAGGATGGCTCACCACCATCGACGTCGGCCCAGAAGACCTGTACGTCGCGTTCATCGCCCGACCGGATAAAGCGGCTGATATCGATGTCTGCCCCCGATAGATCTGGTGAGGTGTCGAACAGTTCGTTCAACTCGTGGCGCAGCAGCAGATGCGTGGGTTGATAGGGATAGAGGCGCGGCAGCAACTCAACGTTCTCTTCCTCGAAGCGCTCAAGATGGCTCGGCGCAACGTCGTGCAACAAGTTGCAGGCATCGCGCGCAACGGCAAGCTCGTCCATCGTATATGGCGACGCCTTCTTATCGGTGCCGTGCTCGAAATCGGCGACAATGACCTCACCTGCACCGCCCCATCGAGCGCAACGACCGAATCGTTGCACCAGGCTGGTCCATGGCGCAAGTTCGGTGACCAACAGTGATGCCGAGATGTCCACACCAGCTTCGACCACCTGAGTGGAAACGATGATGCGATTCGTCCCGGCGGTACAAGCTGCGCGATTGAGGAAATCGCCGCACCAAGCTAAGCGTTTGGTGGGGCGAAACCGGCTGTGTACCAAGCGAACATCTGTGTCAGCCAGCGCCTTTTCTGACTTGAGTGCTTTCCAAACGTCAACGGCCCGCTCGACCGTATTGAGCACGACCAGCGTTGGTTCTTCTTTCCCACGGCCGAGATGTCTGTGACGCTGAGAAACGTATCGAGCGAGCGCCTTTGGATTCTTGAATGCGGCGACTTCGACGGGCTTCTGTACACCGTCCCATAGACGACCGGTCCTGTCCTTGGGTTCGATGCTGTGGGTTCTTTGCGCCAGTTCGGGGACCAAGTCGGCGGTGTCCGGGCTCGTCTCCAGCCAGTCACGCTGTAACGTGGCGCTCATCCACCAAGTGAAACAGGGGCGCAGCGACTTGCTGGCTTCCCGGTCTTCGGTCCGAAAAACCTGAATCTGTCCCGAGGTGGCAAGGCCCACATCCATCAACTGCACTTCATCCATCACCCAAAGGGCGTCCTGGTTCAGCAGACCGAATTCCATGGGCCAACGCGCCCGTGGGCTGGCGTAGCCCCGGTTCATGGCGCGCGACAGCAACATGTCCTGCGTGCCGATCAATACGGCATCGCACTCGGGATAAAGATGCCACTGACCGGCGTCCACACCGCCCATGAGCAAATGGACGCCGATCTTTCCGTCATGCGCGCTCTTCTTATCCCACAGCACTCCGAGACGTTCGAGTACTGCCCGGGCTTCTTTCTCTGTCTGCTCGACAAGCACCCGCATAGGTAGGCACCAAATCAGGCGGCGAGGCCAATCGTCGTTTCGTTGCCGCACCCGATGCCATGTCCAGGCCGCGAACACGCCCAGCGTCTTTCCAAATCCGGTCGGGATGCGTATTAGCCGGTTACCGCAATCTTTGGAAGTTGCCAGTTTCGTTTGCCAAGTGAGCGGTTCCGTCTTGCCGCACAACTTGGTAAAGAACTTGGCGAAATCTGTCGCGTTCATCTCACTTACGACCATCGCTTCGCTCATCCACGTGGCGGTCGGTCGACAATTATGTCTTGGACAAGGTGCGGTACTTCTTGCAGAGACGGCACTCGCGAGGCACCCAGAAGTTCAGTGATTGAGGTGGTGTTTGGCCAGCGGGAAGTGATCCGGCTACGGCATATGTATAATACACTTTTGCGAGGTATGCGTCAAGTTGCCCCGGCCGCTGACGGCAAGCGAGGACGCGGCGATCCACGCCAACAACGTCTTCGCCTTTGAACTGCTGCGCGAGGTGGCTGAAGAAACCGAACCGGGTAAGAATGTGTTCGTGTCTCCGCTGAGCGTGTCGATGGCGATTGGAATGACCCTGAACGGCGTCGCGGCAGATTCGACTGCCATGACGCTCACGTTTAGCGGGTGAGCTCCACGGCTTCAGAACACGTAGCGCAAGGATATCCGAAGTCCATGGCTCGACAGATTCGCTCTGGTTTCGGCAAGATCGATCTCCAGCGGGTCGCGACTTCCGTCGCGCCAGACAATCCGACCCTTGGTCTTGCCGGTTTCGACGATGCCGGAATCCGTGTAACGCCAAGCAAGACCAAGGATCATCCTCTTCCGTAGCGATGTCGACACTCCCGCGGTCAGCATCCAGGCGAAATTAACCGTCGTCCCGCGCGGAACGACGGTCGTCGTCTTCAGGAACGCCATCCGCGTTTCATCAATACCGATGCGGGACAGGCCGACGCCACCCCCGGTAAAGGGGCTGAAGGGACCGAGCCGGGGCAGGCCAGATTCGGCAAGGTCCAGGTAAGCGGCAAGCATGCCGGACAGGGAGGCCAAATTCGCCGAAACCGCCTGCCTGTCCGTGGCCTTGGGTTGCACAAAATTGGCGCGACCCTCGAATGAAAAGCCCGGATGATACTGAATCACAGCCTCCAGCCGCAGGGCAGGCACCACGACATAGCCAACCCCGAGATTGAAACCGGCCATTGGTCCGAAATCGCCGAGCGAGCTCAAAGGTGCGCCGTCCACGCCGGTCCCGCAGCCATAAAGCGCATTCGGAGAGGCGCTCGAACAATCCTTATCCTTGAATCGCGTTTTTCCCGACCAGTCGAAAACAACTCCCGTCACCAAATAGAAATCTTCAGGCGACATAGTGGGCAGGCCCGCCTGCGCGAATGCCATGACCGGAATGACAGCCGCCATAACAGCCGAGACGAGTGCCGTCCGGAGCCATAATGCACAAAAACCGATCATCGATTCGTGGCGTTTGGACGTTTTCAAGATGTGTTATTCCCTTGTACATATCCCATATTTACCAGCATATTGAGTTTTTTTGACATTCGGTTTTTTCCCCTTCATCGTGCAATGGAGTTCTGGAATGTCCGAGCTCGAACTCCAGGAAATCACACGGCAGCCGGAGAACCCTCAAGTTCACCACTTCATCCATTTTGTTCCGGATACGCAGAAGCGTAAAACATGGCTGATCCGATGGTTCTGTCCGGAAAATCACACGGAAGCCGGAAAATCCTTCACCCCATTTTGTCCTTCCGTACATCAAAAATAGCCCTTTTTCGAAGTTTTTTCCGGCCTCCTTTTCGATTTCCACAATAATTCAGTGTTCATCCCACCCATCCTCCTTCAAAACGTTGTATATAATACAATTTTGCAAGATATTCGTCAAGATTTCATCTAAAGAGATCAATGATTTTTTTCCTGAATTTTTGCTTGCAACAAGAACCTCGCGGTTTCCGGTATGGGAGTGCAATTCACTTTTGTCCCCCCCCCTTGAAAGTATGACGCGCCGAGAAGGAAAGTACGAGCGCCCAAGATGACGAACTCGCCCACCGGGAATCGGAGAACATGCCGGAGTGGGCCGAGGGCAATGAAGCCGCCTATTGGGAGGCGGCGGACCAGCATGAGCGGGTCAACGGGCGGCTTTTCCGTGAAGTGGAATTTGCCTTGCCCAGAGAGTTGAACGAGGGCGATCAGGTTGAACTGGCGCGGGAATTCGCTGGCCGGTTGACCCGCAGCGGCGACGGAGAGCGGTTGCCTTACACGCTTGCCGTGCATCGTGGGAAGGGGGAGAACCCCCACGCCCACCTGAGGATCTCGGAGTGGGCCAATGATGGCATCGAGCGGGACGCGGCGCAGTGGTTCCGGCGTTACAACGGCAAGGCCCCGGAGAAAGGCGGCGCGCGCAAGAGCATGACAACGAGGCCGAAGGATTGGCTGGAGCAGACCCGCAAGGATTGGGCCGATCATGTGAACCAGGCGCTGGAGCGGGCGGGGAGCCGGGAGAGGATTACCGGAGCGAGCCTGCAGCAGCAGTACCGGGACGCCCTGGAGGCCGGTGACGAGCGCGCGGCCGCTTCCGCTGTCCGGTGATCTGCCGTAAGACCGGACCACCGGGTTCGGCTTCCAGTGAATACGTACCGGAAGACCTTCCCAAACGTCGAACCAGGCTGTTAAACAAGGCCGACGGGAAAAACAGAGAATCAGAGAATCCTGAGGAGACATCTCTGCTCAGCGGACGCAACCCCACGGTTGTGCTCGAACACCGGGGGAACGCTTCGAAACAGAGAATCGGCAGAGAGGGGAAGGAGGTGGCCCAAGTGTTTGTGAATACGGCAGAAACGACAAGACTCCGAAGGGTTGTCCCACGGGGTCTTGCGTTAACGGACGACCGCCGAAGTTGGCGGATTGGAATATGGCTCCCCATATGATCCTTTCCCCGGAACCATTCTCTGTTCGTCAGACGTAACATGCCGTATTGAAAGGATCTATCGTAATTGCGCCCGCACCGTCGAGGCGGAAACCATGTCAAGACGTCAAGATCGATTCCCGTTTTTCCAGTCATATCAGTCGTTTCTTCCACATTGGGACCGGCTCCCCAACTGCACCCTTTTCCTAGCCGCTCACCTTCACGCCAGAGAGAGAAACCTCTTATATTTGAGGGAGTTGTGGAACATGGACGCCTGGAGGGTGCGGGAATCAGTCGACTTTTTGTCACTGGCCTCAGGTCGGCGTGACGGCGAAGTCGGGGCGATTTCTGGAGTTTTTGGAGATCCTGAAAAGGCCGGGGCGAATCTCAATGTCTCGAACCTGGCCGTCATCCAACGGGCCGCGACCGCTTCTGATCACTTGGATCTGAAGCTTCCCTAGGTTGACAGCTTCCGGCCAAACGGCTATATTACTGTATTCCGGGGGAGGGGGAGAGGGGATTCGATCGAAATTTGAGGAACAACCCCATGCAAAGTAGATTGCCCATGCACCGGAGCCCACGATGCGGTGCCAGGACGAGAAGCGGGATGCCGTGCCGGTCACCCGCGATGACGAACGGCCGTTGCCGGATGCACGGGGGAGCATCGCCCGGCGCACCGGTCGGTAACACGAACGCCTTCAAACACGGTCTTTTCACCGCCGCGGCGACCGCCGAGCGGCGGGAAGTGGCTGCGCTCATTCGTGAGATGAAGAGTCTTGTCGAGCAGGTCGACGGTCAAGACTGACCAGCCGTGCAGCCTGTGCGGTTCCTTTTCGCCCCCCGAGACGCTGACCGGCGACGGACGGACGGTGCTGATCGTCGAAGGCGAAAAGTGCGCGGACGTGGCGGCCCGGGTTTTCAACCGTATCTGACGCTGGCCTTGGCGGCGAAGGGGACCGGTGATCCTTCCCAACGAGTTGGAGAGAGTGATCGGCCCGGGTGACCTTTACGGCGGCAGCGATCCGCAGCCTGGGCGCGCGGTCTACACTCCATTCCAGGTAGTATCGCATGGGCTCGAACCGACTTGTGGTTGACAGATATATATCCGTGCACTATATATCGAGGTCGGCTTCAAGTGCGAAGGCCGGGGGAGGACCCGCGTCATTTGCATCTCCGCCACACCAGCGAACCCCGCCCACCCGGAATACAACGGGGCACGACCGTTCACACCGTCCGCCCGTCCGAACCGCCGAGGCCGTCGCCGTGCTGTCGGCGATGGGTATCGAGAAAAGGGGCATTCACCCATGACCAAAAGGAAATCCGCCAAAGGAAAGGAGCATTCACCCATGACCAAAAGGAAATCCGCCAGGGGAGATAAGGTCATGAAAGTCGTCGTAAACGATCCGGACGACCGTAAAGGCGAGTTTAAGACCATCGGCGGCTCGCAGTCCGATCACTGGAACAACCTGCTCGGCAATCAGGCGGCGCAGTCCCTCTGGATCGGGAACTCCGAGACCGAGACCCACAGACAGCAGATCAGTGCCACCGCCGCCGCGCTGGCCAGCATCGGTCCGAGGGACGAGTTGGAGGGCATGATGGCGGCGCAGCTGATCGCCGCCCACAACGCCGCGATGGAGTGCTATCGCCGCGCCATGTTCGTCGACCAGACCTTCGTGGGGCGGCGCGAGAGCCTGAACCAGGCGAACAAGCTGTCCCGAACGTGGACGACCCTGCTGGAGGCCCTCGACAAGCATCGCGGCAAGGGGCAGCAGAAGGTGACGGTCGAGCATGTGTACGTCCACGCGGGTGGGCAGGCAGTGGTCGGCATGGTCGAAACACAGGGGAGGGATCGCACTAAATCGGAGGCACAATCCCCTGCATAGCACTTGCCCATGCACCGGAGCCCGCGTTGCGGCGCCTGGACGAGAAGCGGGATGCCGTGCCGGTCACCCGCGATGACGAACGGTCGTTGCCGGATGCACGGGGGAGCATCGCCCGGCGCACCGGCCGGTAACACGAACGCCTTCAAACACGGTCTTTTCACCGCCGCGGCGATCGCCGAGCGGCGGGAAACGGCTGCGCTTATTCGTGAGATGGAGGGCCTTTCTGCCGCTGGGATACCTACCCTACCGGAGACCGTCTGAAAGTGTCGGAGAAGAGGTCAGGAGACGATCTGGCCCAGGATGGAGTGTCGAAAAAATATCCTTGGTAGTAGTATATGACGGTTAGAGGGGCCACCCGGGAGTGATATGAATAATCCGGACGACGATCCGAAATATACGATGGGTCGCAGCTGGGAGGAGACGGACCGGTTGATTCGGCAGTCGCGGCTGTATGAGGGTCTGACCCGGCGTTTTCTCAAGGAGGCGGGCCTGGTCAGCGGGATGAGGGTCCTCGATATCGGCAGTGGTGCCGGAGACGTGGCGCTGGCCGCAACTGAACTGGTTGGTCCGGCAGGTCAGGTTGTGGGCGTGGATGTCAACGGGAAGATTCTGGAAACGGCTCGAGTGCGGGTCGGAAAAGCGGGATGGACAAATGTCGAATTCGTGGCGGGGGACGCGCGAACCCTTGATCTGGGGGGCGACTTCGATGCCCTGGTGGGCCGGTTTGTCCTCATGTATATGTCCGACCCCTCAGAGGCTCTGAAACAATTCGCCGGGTGCCTTCGCCCGGGGGGCATCGTGGCTTTTCAGGAGATTGATTTCATGTTTCGACGCTCGTTTCATCCTCCGAATACCCCCCTTGCGAAAAAGCTGATCGGTTGGGCTATCGCAGTGTTTGAGTGTTCGGGTGTGCATACCGGTATGGGCTTCGACCTGTATCGTGCTTTCGTCGATGCCGGTCTGCCTGAACCTGTCCTGGAGGGCACGGTGCTGGGGGGCGGTTCAGCAGGGTGGCCCGGATACGAATACATCGCTGACAGCGTTCAAAGCGTTCTTCCTCTTATGGAGGAGTATGGAATTGCAACCTCTGAAGAGGTGGATGTGAAGACGTTGCCGGAGCGGCTTCGGAAAGAAGTCGTTGCGGCGAAATCTCCGGTTTTATTGCCGATGAATATAACCGCATGGACACGGCTGACGATGGACAGCGCATGACCTATGACACGGGATGTTCCATGTTTTACATTTTATCAAATTATTCATTGTTTTATTAAGACTCTTTTAATATTTTGGGGCTGTCAACATTCGAAGATTCCCCGTATGTCGGGTAGCCTGCCGAACGGACCCTGGCACGTCTTGTCGAAGCAACGGAGCCCATGAGCACGGACCCTGCCGGGCTTCCGGCTTGCATTGAAGGGTAATCATTGCCGGTTACTGGTCGGTTAGTTCCGGCAACTGACGCATCGTGTTCCGCTTCGAGGGGGTGCATGCCTACGACAATGAACTTGATCGATTACCACTAGTGAGGAGGACTCTGATATGCCGATGAAAACGCCACCCCATCCGGGCCTGTCCGTCCGTCACGCTTTGGCTGATGCTCGAGAAGAACACCTTGCGTGACACGCTCGCCGAGGTTCCCAAATGAACGCTGCCGACGGCAGGACAGGAAGCAGCAGTGTGACCTCCAGCGCTGGAGACGATCCAGCGCTGGAGCATGTGCTGCTGACGGTGCTCGGGAAGAATCCGAAGTCGGCGCGTTACGCCCTTGGAGATCGGGAGGCTGAGGCCAAGCTCGCGCCCGTCGCCCTGTTCAACCTTCTGTGGCCAACAAAGCGCCCCGACCGTGTACTGGCCCTCTGCTGCACGCGTGAGGCGAAGCGGGATAGCTGGCCGCTGCTTTACGACGCTCTGGGTGACAGGTGCCAAGTGGTGTTGGTCGAGGTCTCCGGTGGCGATACTCAGGAGGATGTCAACGCCTACTTGGCGACAGTTGCCGACCACATTCCTCGGGATGTTGATCTGACCGTGGACGTCACCCGCGGCTTCCGACATTTCTCGAAATTGGATTCCAAACGGCACAATCGCTTTAAAAACAAACGACGAGAACATGCAAGATCAGTTTGCAGACCAGCGAGTCGACTACGGAAAGAAGATTGCTGAAATTAAGTCGGATATGGTTGAACTCAAGTGGATCGTGATCAAAACGGGAGTTGATCTATACGAAGAATCCCTTGAGGAATGGACCAAACACGTTTGGTTCATTATCACTTTGTCAAGTATATAATTACCAAATATTTCTGGGTAGTCAGCCAGCAGAAACGCGGTGGCTCGGGATAGGGCGCG
Organism: Candidatus Latescibacterota bacterium; assembly: GCA_965217865.1. Taxonomy (GTDB): domain Bacteria; phylum Latescibacterota; class UBA2968; order SICM01; family SICM01; genus CBDCJO01. The sequence goes on from CBDCJO010000002.1 coordinate 630,421, forward strand.
CGCATGACCTCGGAGGAATTCGCAGCCAAGAACTGGATCGACCGCCTCGCGCGGGCGCTTCGCAAACTGGACGAAGCACAGGAGCCTCACCTACAAGAATATTACAGACAGAATCCGCATACGCATGTCGTGTTCAAAGAACGGGGCGGCAATCCGCCAGCCTTTCCGCTGGACGATTTACGCGACCTCTATGCCATGGCTTATCACAGCAACGTGTTCGGCGGAGAGGAGTATTACGAGCCCCTGTGCGCGGTGCTGGACCCCGTTCGGAGCATTATGCGGTCGCATCCCACGCTGGCGCGGGTCGCGAGTCCGATCATCGGCCGGGACGAATTCTGTATGGAAATCCTCAATATCGGCAACTCGACCTCCCCAGCGGACCTGATCGCGGGACTGATGGCGCGTGCGGCAGAGCTGTCCGGCGACCGCTTCTGGACGGCGGCGGGCGAACTAAACGCGCTCCTCACTCCGGCCGCGGAAGGAGGACCGGCCGGTGTGACGGGAGAGCTGGATGTCGGATACGACGCGGTGCTGTTTTACGGCCTGACCCTGAAGGAAAGGATCGATGTCGTGGATGGCATGGTGATCCTTCCTTTCAAACAGATGCGGGCGTTTGTGGACGAGAGCTTGGTGGAAGAGCTCGCCCCGCCGGGCGCCGGGTTCCACGACTGGCGATCGGTCGGGGCGGTGGTCAGACCGTTCCGGTGGAGACCCGCGTTCCGACGAAGCGGCTATGAAAGGGATCTGGGAGTGGAAAATCCGTGGCCTTTTTTCCGGGAGGCGCGGATCTTCCTGGAACTTCTTGCCGTGGCGCACGCGGCGCCGGTGCTGTGCCTTGCAACGTTGGCCCATTGCATCGACCGGTCCGCCGGTCGGCTCCTGGGTCTGGCGGATCATCACGGTAGCCTCCACCGTGGCCATACGGCGCAAAGTTCCGATGGGTTCGACGAGTGTCCAAAGCTAGAGCTGGAGAGGCTCGCCGAGGCGAGGAAAGCTTTCGAGAGCCGAGGGAGTGAGTGGTACGCCAGAGTGGCTCCGATCGTAGGTCGGCTTTCCGAAGCGCTCGCAAGGGACGGACGATTCGCAGACGAAGTCAGGATCGTGGATGTCGCGATAGCGTTGGAAAGGATGTACGACCTGCCCCAGAGGAACATCTCCAGGAAATTGCGGAACAGGGTTTCCTCGTATCTGGGAACCGACGCGGAAAGCCGGGAAAGGGTTAAGGAGAGCGTCAAGGAGTTCTACGACGCACGGTCAAATATCGTTCACAGCGGGTTGGACAATGTGTCTCCGCAGAGAAATCTCGAGGCGTTCGACAAGGGCTTCGACATCGCCAGAAGGACATTGTTCAAGCTGTTACACGAAGGCCCACCGGAGAATTGGGACGAGTTGGTGATCGCGGGCAACTGAGCCGAAGCGGCCAGGTGCGATCGGCGAAGCCACGCACGTATCAGATCATGCCGCACGCAGAGTACAAGGCGCTTGGGAGTATCGCGGAGCGCAATCAGGTCTACTGGCAGGAAATCCTCTACCGCGCGCACTTCGGGGCCTGCGCGGCGCTGATGCGGCTTCGCGAGTGGCTGCACGGAAGCGAGCGCGCAGTCGCAGATGAGAACGTGCTGATGCTGGCCTCGGGAATTCGTGGTTTCTTGGAGGCCGCGGCGGATACCTTTCAGTCCTTTTCAGATGTGCCGTCCAACCTGGCCGACTGCCACATGGTGGTGCGCAGGGCGATTAAAGGTAAGTTGTCCGAGCAGCCGGTTGTGGCACCAGAACTCGAAAGCATGCTCATTTATTTTGCGTATGCGCGGAAACTCAAGCCAGACGAAGGCCCGGCCCTGCACAGTGCCACGACGGCGAAGGATACGATATCAGCAATCGAAGAGTCAGTACCGGCGATTGGTAGCGTTTACGCGGCGCTCTGCGACTACGCGCACCCAGCCCGGTCGAGTGTGTTCCGTTTCGCCGGTGAGATAACGCAGCCGGACAAGGTCACGTTTGACCCGCATGTTGGGCCGGAGAAGACTCACGAGATTCTCACGCTATCTGGGGAGGTCGGTCGTATGGCGCTGATGCTCGGTGTGGTGCCGGTCGTAATGACACTGAAGGTGCTGAACGATTTCGCGTTTGTACCCGTGGCTACGCGTTGGGCGGATGGAGTCTCGCTGCCCTTCTCGGATGTGTGGCGCGAACTGAAACGCCGCCTGCAAAGCCAAACGGCGACGCGGGTCGCGACGGGCGCAGAATCAGACAAGCTCTGGGCCGATACCATGGGGCAATACCGTCCCGTGGGGAAGGCGAAGCGCCGACGCAAGGACAACAAGCAAGAGCTTGCAAGAGGGACCGCAAGGGAGGATTCGTTCTGACACCTCTTCTTCAGACCCTTTGTGGGCTTCCCTTGCGCTGAAAATCCTCTAGACGTCAGTCGTCACCCACTGTTTCAATTGGGAGCCCTTTGAACGACAACCCAAATACCAGGTCAAGACCTCCCAGAGACAGAAACGCGAGAACGTGAAAGCCCGGATCATCCGGGAGCGCGGCTTCAAAAACATCCGACTTGCCAGTGAACGTGTTGCCGGGGTTTCGTATCGTCCTGCTCGATGCAGGAAGACCTGTCGACTCGTGATCCTCGAAAAGAACCTGAGCGTCGAACGCGGCGAAAACGCCCTGTTCGATGACAAGCGCTATTTCTTCTACATTACCACCCGAAAAGATCTTACGGCCGCGGAAATCGTGAGGCTGGCCAATGGACGGTGCGATCAGGAAAACGTGATTGAACAACTCAAGAACGGGGTCAACGCCATGCGGATGCCCGTCGACAACCTGATGAGCAACTGGGCTTACATGGTCATGACCGCCCTGGCGTGGAACCTCAAAGCCTGGTTCGCGTTGATGATCCGAAAGCGTGAGCGTCGCGATCAACTTCTGAGAATGAAGTTTCGCGCCTTCCTCCAGAATCTGATCTGGATCCCTTGCCAGATCGTGACCCGGGGAAGACAGATCATCTATCGTGTCTTGGGCTACAACCGGTGGATGACTGACTTCTTCCCGGCCTGGAACAGAATCAGATGGCTCAAACCGGCCTGACTGCCATGTCAGCACCTGTCGTCGTAACATCACAGGGACAAGTCCGTCCACCCCGGCTAAAACACGTCCGCAAACTCAGTTAATTAGACAATCGCATGCCGAAACAATCACAAAAACAGCCCAGACATCATCTCCACCAAGTCACAAGTCTGAAATGCTCCGAAATCTTGTATAACACACCGCTCAACAAGCCTATTCGCTTATTTTAGGGCTAGTGCGAAAATAGCAGCCGGGTCAACACTCGTGGGAGCTGTTCGGTACAGATCAGCCGTTGGAATTGGAGGAGATATCGGATGCTGAAAAAAGGGTTTAGGCGCGTTATCAAATCCGGAGTCTTCGTATGGCCGTGGACCGAGTCGCATGGTCTGCTGGTTATTGGCGGAGCGCCTGGTGGGGGGGGCGGCGGCGGCGGCGCATTCTGTCTCAAAGACCTGAATCTTTACGGTGCGGGCGGTGGCGGGGGTGGTGGCGGCAGCGAGGAAACTAGCGTGAAGCGTGGAAAAACGACCTATCAGGCGGCGGGTGGTAATGGCGGCGACGGCGGCGATGGGGGTGGGCTTCACGAGGGCAAGCCTGTCGAAGGTAAGCACGGCAAGGGATGCCACTACGGCGATGGCGGCGATGGCGGACGTGGGGCGGTCGTGCCTCCGACCGACGGCCGCCTCGCGTCAAATGGCGGTAATGGCGGCAAGGGCTTTCCGGGAGAAACTCAGATTGTTGAACTTGCCGATCTGTCTGTCGGTGATCGTTTCGAGATCAAAATTGGTAGAGGCGGCGTCGGTGGCGACGGCGGCAAAGGCTACGAGAAAGGCGATGTAGGTGTCGCTGGAGCAGACGGATTTGTGCTTTTTGTTCCAGTGTTAGCGGAAGAGGGAGACAGATAATGCTGTCTGGACGGGCAGAAGCCGGACACGCAAGCAAGCTAGACAGCCTGCCGGCGGCGATGGACTTGAAAGGCTTTGGCGTTCTAGGAGACGGATGCCTTCGGATTGACGAAAGCTGTCACCTACCAAAAATGACATGGATTCCGAATCGGAATATCGAATTTACCTTCTTCAGTCAGGACGATGGTAAGGTCAAAGAGACGTTCCGAGCCTTGGAGCGGTTCAACGCTGAGGCGGTTGCGTTAGGTGGTGCAAGCGATAAGTTGGATGCCTACATGTCGCGTATGAAGATCTTGCAGAATGAGGCTATGCATGACGGCTATGTACTGAATCTTTCCTCCGAAATCGATTTCCGGCAGTTTGTTCGGGCCGGGCCTGACATTCGGAAAGGCAACTTGGTGTTGATGGATAACGGAAACCTGAGAGCGATCTGGAAGAATGAACAGGGATCGCGTCTAGGCTTGCAGTTCCTTGGCGGCAGAATGGTGCAGTATGTGATCTTCAAGCGGCGCAAGCATGGACAACCGATTTCGAGGGTCACTGGACGCGATTCCTTGGAAGGACTGGAACAGCAGATTGATGCCTTTGAACTGTATTCGTTGCTCTACGAATGAAGCGGGACGATCTGCCTGCGGGCGACCAAATCGTCCGTTACGTCAAGCCGAGCATGATCCAAGAGGATGGGACCGCTGACGGTTCGGACTTCCGTTTACGCTCCGCCAGACCGGACGAAACAGGCCTGTCTGTCAATTGGCTCAAGGCCTTTGAACCGGGAAAGGTCCATCAACTGGGCGAAGTGCGACGTTTGTACCGTCTGCACTTAAGGCCAAACGGGCGTTTTGCGGAGATGAATGTTGGCACTGTCATACGCGAGGTAGCCAAGGAGTTGGACACGCTGCGCATTATCCACGATCCACTTGAAGCAACGGAAGGTTTCGATGCCAACCCTTCGCATGCAGAAATTATCGGTCTGCCGCCGGGAGATTCCGATCAAGCTGTATTGGTGGGCGATCTCATCGCGGAGTGCGTAATCGACATGCACCCGGCGATCGTCAGGCATGACGGATGAAATCTTGGCTCGATCGCAAGGCCTTCATTATGCTTGGCGTCAGCCATCGCGAAAGTCGTCAAACCCAGCTTCAACGTTGGCGAACGGCTTGTAGTCCTCGAGCGAGAAGCCATCGAGGTCCTGGAACAATTCAAAGACCACCTTGCGAGCTTCGGTGGCATTTGACATTGCCGCCTCGAGCTCCTCCTTCGTGCGACGCAGCTCTGGATCGGAGAGTGCTTCCCGGTAAAGCGTGTCGTAGGTCAAACGCTCCGAAAGCTGCCCGAGGACTTGCAGCCGGAGATCCTCCGCGACGTAAAAAGTCGTAGACATCCACCTTTATTCCGATCTGGACGTTGAAATAGAGCCGGGTGGGGACGTAACGCACGTGTACGTCTTTTTTCTCATTGCTACCTTCATTCTCGTTATTGCTGCAGTAAACTTCGTTAACCTAACCATGTCGATGGCCGGGAAAAGATCAAAAGAGATAGGAGTGCGCAAAACAGCCGGTGCACAAAGGCGACAACTCGCTCAACAGCTCATCGGAGAGTCAGTTGTATTGAGTCTATTTGCAGCATTGTTCGCCTTGGGGGACGGACTTTTTCATAGAACTCCTTCTGGTCAAAACCAAGATCCCTATGCAGGAAGTCGACAATTTTGGGCGTTGTTGCTTCCCCCACTCCGATTATAGGTATTTTCGACGACTCGACCAAGGAAATCGACGCGTATGGTACTTTCTTGTGCAAAGACAGGGCTGCCAGGTATCCAGCTGAACCGCCACCTATTACGCCAATGGAAAATCGATTGTCGACTCCCGCCTTGTAGCGTTTTTTAAGTGTAAACGCGTGACCATCTCTATAAGGAAAATGACTCTTAATGGCGACCGAAATGGATGCTTTTACAACCAGAGGGTTGTGTTCCTGAGTTGGCTGGCGCGAACAACGTGGGCAGTTCTCAATCGGTGAAATCAGATCACTACTTGCTCGCAGTGTCGTCGATTCCTCACGCGACAAGACCTCGATTTCGTCCACATACCGGGGGGATGGTCTATCTTCCTTTCCAAGGATGCGATGAACTTCCCGCGCCGTTCGCAGCGCGATTTGCTGTCTAAGAAGATCGTCTTGGGCGCTATTACCTAAAGTCGAGCATTGCCTTTGCCTGATATTCGCCAATCCTTTTCTGTTCCAATGAGAAACACTGCAGCTAAAACAAGTAGATATTCCCGGTAGTACCGTAGGTCCCAAAACGGCTTTGCCCCTTGTTATACACACAAAGACACAAGGTACCGATGCTTCTACGCACGCCTCATCTACTTCGAAGAGCGTGAGATACTTGCAACCCTCAATGGCACATATTGCAGCATCATATCCCTTCACAATAGTAACGAGGTTGGTCACCTCGACATCACCTGCAGACAACCCACGCCTATTTTCGTTCCCCGATTTTCCCTCACGTACCATGCGCTCACGGGCCTCACTAACACTCCTTTCTCCCTTCTTGCAGCCCGTGACGGAGGCTACGTTCCAATACACCGATCTAATACACTCTATTTTTTGAAGGCTGCGGCAGATGGTATCGCCTAGCTGCGAATTGCCAAGGAGAGCAACACGCACAAGCCCTAATGAGGCAGGCATAATTTCCTCTTCTTCAATCATTTCGTGGGGCCAACGTTGTTGTCTCGGATGTGCAGCCCTTACAAAACCTATTTGAGCGCAAGTCCCAGCGGGGATAGTAAGCCGTGACGTCTTCAGATATTCTGCACGTGTGTAATTTCCAAATCGTAATTTTTGCGAAGTTCTTTCAAAAGAGTGGATTCGATAAACTTGCATTGCTCCTTCGGCGTATATCCACTATGCCGCGAGCGACATATGTCAATGATCTTAGGCTTGAGACTCTTTCGCTTAAGTTGGTGACCAAACCTTTCAATGGTTTTCCGAATTGAATTCCTATCATTAACGCGTTTGAGCTCACATTTGTAATGATATTTATAGCCGTCTATCAAGTAATAGTACTTGTCGCCAGACTGAACAACCTCAACCCTATTGCGTAATAGCCGTAGCCGCATGGGGTGATATATGTCGTTTACGAATTCATTGTACTCATCTTTCGTAATCTCAATGGTAACTGGCTCAATGAAAGGTGGATAATTAATGGCCGAGAAATAATCAAGATCTATGTCAAGAACATGATCTCGCATGGCGGGAATTTGCTCGACTGTCCTAAGATGCACCCTCACTTCTCGAAGATCCTCGACATTGGTCTTCGGAGGATTTTTTTCAAAGAACAATCGTCTCCCCTTTCCCCCATGTGAGTACACATACCGGCTGTACGTCCTACGCTTAAACCGCGGACCTTCCCGCCTTACCCAATACAGCTTTCCAAAGATCCCCTGACAAAAGGCGGGAACAATAAAGGAAGCAATGTTTAGTTCTTTGTTTGTAAAACGTTTCAGGCTTTCTAGGCTCGCCGTTGCGTCCGGCAACGACTCGTTACATGATGGTCGATAATTGTCGGGGTGCTCATCAACATGTAATAGAGCGTTGCCTTCAGGCTTGATAAGCTCTTTCTGAAGCGCATAGTTCCAAACATAGAAGGCCTCGTTGTGCTCTTCTACGATGAAGGTTCTTACACGCCGCCTTCTAGTCCCATCTCTTGCCTCTTCTTCGGAGCTACCCATCATCTACACAGCACCTCAATGTTCCCTGTACGAGTAAACAGGGACGACGTCGGAGCATCCCCTGGGACATATTACGCATTCTTTTGGTAGGCTACTTCGAAGGCCTGAAATCGGAACGGGCTATGCCATAGATCAACGGGCTGCTAGTCTCTAGCCGTCCGGTGCAGCAATTCTCTCTCAACACACTCACGAATGTGCCGGAAGCTACTGAAGAACTCCATACTCACTGCATCATCCAAATCCACTTCGAATTCGTCCTCGATTACCACGAGAAATTCCACAGCGCGCAATGAATCTCTGAGTATCTCTGAAAGCAACCCATCTTCCGTAATAGATTCCTCGACATCTGGGACCAATCCACGCGCTAACTCCGTTATTCGGGACTCGATGTCTACCATTTCAGTCTCTCATATACTTCTATAGCGCTGTCACCTTAAGAGAAGTAATCAAGAATGGCCTTCGCGATAACGGCTTCGGAGGTGGGATCCATTACATCCACCACCGGCTTGCCAAGTTTTTCTTCTAGAGCGGATAGCCTCTCCTTCTTTTCTGCGGGAGACAACAAAACCTCACGGTCAAGCAATCTTCTTTTGCCGTCAGATTTCACGACCCTTTCCCAGGGCGTCATGGCAAACAGTATCGTAGGTGCATTACAAATAATCCTCACTGCCTCGCTTACGTCTCGGATTGTGTCGACATCATCATTTCCATAGATCGTACAGATAATTGCGTCTGGCCTCACACCACATAGAAACTCAAGTGTACTCATTTCGTTGGTTCTGCTCGTTGTCGCTGAATGACGTAGAGGAATTGTCATTCCTTGCGTTCCGGTCAGAATGATTTCGGTCTCTTGAAATTGTTGCATCCCCTTGCATATGTTTGTTAAGAAATCACCCCACTGTTCTCGAGCCAGTGATACAGTACTCATGTAACCATAAGGAAACGAGAAAGTTGCGCCTAATAGGATACCGTACGGTTCCGTTGCCAGGTGTTGCACGGCGTACCCATGTTTTTCTAGTATTGATCTAATAATCACTTGAGTAGTAAACTTTCCCTGTTTATTTCCTGTGCCGACGACGGCCAGAACTGGGATTCTTACTTTCGGGAGAAATCGCAACGACGTCGTCAATTCGAAAGTATTCTCATCTATTCCTGGAAAATTCACATCCCCATGGTATGATTGCGTCTCTCTCGCATTATCAACATCGTTTAGTATTGTCTTGTCGAAAATTAGGAGATTCAGATTTCGGCGCAGTGCTTCCTTCAATAGTGACTCTCCGAACTTTATGTTACCTTCGAAAATATTACTCTTGAAATATCCAGTTAAAAGGGTATCCACAGCCTCGAGATTTACCTCTGACATGTTGCGCTTTGTTTGTACCAATTCGCTATTCCCCTTGTCGCGCGCTCTATTGGTGGAAAAGGGATAGTCGATACATTCGGTAATTGGGCACTTACAATATTCGCGCAATGAAAAAATAGTTCTTGACTCCTTTTCGCTCAGGGGAAAAAGCCCTATTCGTCCTAGCTTTATGGTACGTAGGTAGTTGTAGAACAAGCGTTTGATTACAACACTCGTACGTTCAGGCCCAACATGCGGTAGCGTCGTCGTAACGGCCGAGCGCAGGTCATGCAGTGGTTTTGCCCTCTGATCGGCGCGCTCAACTAGACGTTCTGCGATTTCGTCTACGTTGCTCAAGTTGGAGTTGGTCATCAGCTGGGTGATAATCCCAGTCATGTGCGAACAAGCAAAACTTGATCCGGCCGAAACTCTATATTCGGAGTTTCTCCAGATTACTCTTTGAAGAGTACCTTTTGCTATGAACTGAATAGGAGAGCCGGGCAAATGTCCGTGGGACTTTTTGTTAGGGACGTACCCAGCGCAAACTCCAAAAACCTCTGGAAAATATGCCGGATATGATTCGACGTTTAGATCATTGTTGGCTGCTGCCACAATGATAACTTGCCTCGAACGCGCTTTTAGGCATATTTCCCTAATTGTATCACTGGGTTCCGATGTGGGCATCCCCAGGGATAAGTTGATCACTTTTACATCATTATCAAGGCACCACTCGATTGCGCTGCTCAATTGACTTTGTGTCGCCACCAGCTTTCTGTTGAATATCTTCACAACCTTAAAAATAACATGGGGTGCGTGCATCCAAATTATCCCTGCACATGCCGTCCCGTGCCCAATTTCATCGAAATGTTCAATGCAAGGGAGGACCTTACCATCGCTATCGATCTGCATCATTGGTTCACTGCACACTGCGCCTTTTAGTCTTTCATGTTTTAGATCGATCCCACTGTCCACGATTCCAACTATCATCAGGCCCAAATCCGGCTTCAAATGACAAAGTTGTGTGCGTTAACCAACGAGTTGCTCTCTTGTTCGATCAAGAATATTGAGGATCATGTTTCACCAGTTCCCCTCCTGTGTTGCCCGCAGAAAGATAATCCTCCCTGATCTGATCCCGAAGTCGAAACTTCCACTCTGGGCACAGTCCTGGTGGTTCTTCAATAGGGCAAGTTGTGTTACATACGGGGAAGAGTTTGCACTTGTTACATACCCGATTGGAAAACTTGTCCCACTCCACGAATTTATCTTTTTGCTCGTGGGATAATATGTATTCGTCGCTAAGATGGTGTGATCGGGTTGATGGATCATTTATATGCTCCCAACATTGATGAATGTAGCCGTCAGGATTTATCGTTAGGCTATACGGAAGCGAAGCCGCACCACAGAGAAAAGACTTTGCCGGTTCTGGTAACCGCAACTCGGTGCTCGCGCGATTCTTTCTTCCGTGGTCCATCGCCCATCTGTTGTAACGGGCAACCAGGAGTCGTCTAAAGTCGCTTTTCACTTTAGCGAATTGTCGCTTGCTAAAAAACCCATCTGTCGAATACGAAACACACGAATTCGCGCGCGGGGGTCTTTTCCAAGCCAGGTTCACAATGACCTTGCCGGCTTGCTGAGGCCAGATGCCTCTTTCCTCCAAGTCATCAAGGAGCATATCCAAGGAGTCAAAAACCCCCTTGTCGGTATTTATCCGAACAAGAAGGGTTATCCCTTTCGGTTTCAGGGCAATGTTGTCCATGATAAGATCGTAGTTTGTTTCATTTGAATTCTCACCGTACATAGGCAATATCGGACGTGACAGATTGTGGGCTTCTCGATGTCCGTCTAAGGTTACCTGTACATCATTAATTCGTTCGCGCTGAAGCAGGTCCCATGTACTCTTATCAAGATTGACCCCGTTGGTAATGATGTGCGCTCCATATTCCAGTGTGTGTGCATCAGCAAACGCGATCAGCCGTGGGGAAAGCTTCTCAATCACACTCGGCCGTAAGAGGGGTTCTCCCCCATACCAACATACTGACAGCTTGTATATCTCTTTTACGTACTTCTTCTCTCCAATGGCACGTTCTAGAAATTCAATCAGGTCATTTGCTGTCTGGTCTGACATGAATTTTTAGCGGGCATTTCATGACTTCGAAATTGAAGCCTTTCATGTCGTCTCGATAGAAAAAACGGCCTTTGATATCTGGTGGTCCATAAAGAAATTTCACTAACTGATCGTTATCGAATCTTCTAAGGTATTCACATATTGATTTGTCTGAAGTAAGCGCCGCCTGGACTGCCAGCCAATGACTGACGAAACCTTTTAGCAATACTGGTTGGTTGGCCAGATTTTCGTTCTCGAAAATATTTCCGTCTACATTTTCCAGTTGCGGAATCTGTTGGGATACGTCTCTCATTGAGCCACTCAATTATATCAGCTTTTTCTGGCTTCGGGGTCTTATCGCAAGTTCAAGGCATTCCAAATGAAGTCTACACAACTCACTCTAGAATCTGTTCGATATATGATTACACGTAATTTCCGAGCCAATGTGCCGATTCCGAGTCGAGGACGGTGTGATTAAGAGCCACGCTTAGCGACGCCTGAGAACGCTGAACAATGCCTTTGGCTGATGCGACAACGTAGCCTCAAAACTCGTTTGAAGATTTTCAACTTCCTTATAGTATTCTCCGAATATCCGATAGATTGATTCCGCACTATGTCGAGTCGGTCCCCAACCAGATGGCTCGAGCACACTGAATGTTTTCAAGAATAGAATCCCGCCGGACTTATGAATCGCAGCCAATATCTGAGCGAACTTCCGCTGGAGACTTACCTCCCGAAAACAGTGAAAACACCCACGGTCAAACGCATAGTCGAACTTGTGTTCGAAATCCTTCGCGCTCAGCTGAAGAATATTGGCAAGTTTGAACTGAACGTTCGGCACGGTCTCTTTAACTCTTTCTCTCGCCTGAAAAATGCAGTGTTCATTTGCATCAATGCCTTCAACGAAATATCCTAGGCACGCTAGTCGGGAGGCGATATTGCCAAGTCCGCAACCAAATTCGACGAAACGACCCGGTTTCGGAGCCCATTTCGCCAAGGCTTCGCCCAACTCGTAGTCGATGTGTTCGGAATACCATGGAGAATCCTCCTGGTCAGCCGGCTCCCAATAAGCCCAAAGACCCTGCTCCGAATCAATAGGAACCCCGCCGGAGTATGGCAACACCCAACTAGGTCTTCGATCTATTCCGTTCCCTTTTTTCCTTATTGCAGCTTCCGGCAGTACGGTACCGGCTAGCTGTGACTTCCTAAGGGCAATCTTTGGCCTTCGCCGCCTTATCTCTACTAAGTGGCCGTTTGGATCACTTATGCTCACTTTGAGCGTCCCGTTTTCACCGCTCCGCTTTGCCTTAATTCTCGACGACTCTAAATGCGCCAACAAACTGTCATATTCCGAATAGCGAAGTTCGAAACACAGCTTCGTTGTTTGCAGACCGTGAACCTGTACTAGCAGCCCGTTGAAGAACTACCTTTCAACGCACATAAACGGAAAAGACGCCTGGAGTGCGGGTCAGATAAATCAAGGTAAGGAGATTGAGCAGGAGACGCTGATAAGAGGTTAAAAAGGTGACCGAGGGCAGCAAACGTGATTGTAGGACGAGCAGTAGACGCTGCAAGGCCTTGGCCAGGTCCTGGAGGGCCTTCGGAGTACCTACGCCCATCACTTTGCGCATGAGCAGAGCCAGGTTGCAGCCCCCGATGTGGATCAGCAAACGCTTGAGGATATTGCCGCGGTCTCTCAAGTGCAACCTGCGCATGCCACCGGTATCATATGTGTGAGCGATGGTTCTTTCCACCCGTTCTGCACGACTTCGGCGCAAGGCCTTGCCGCGATCTCCCTTGATCCGGCGTCGATTCGCATATACCGCGGCCTGCTCATCTCGTCGGCCGTTCCACTTGCGGCGTCCCCGATCCGGTTCTGAAATGTAACTCCGGATGCCGCCTTGCTTCAGACTGGTCAATACATCGTTGCTATGATATCCTTTGTCCGCAACCACCTCCCGTATACGCTGTCTGTGCAAACGTTTGGCAGCTTTTTCGTCCTTCGCGACCTGCTTGAGATTGAGCTGCGCCTCGAGCAGCGTCCAGGGCAACGACTCGGTATCTCCTTCATCTGCTCCCGACAACGCCACTGCCACAATGGCATTGGTGTCCAGATCCACCGCGTGCTCCACCTTGTGCGCCATGTGCGTGCGACCGTCCTTCATCTTAGCGATCTTGGCATCCGGGTCGTGCGGGTGCTCCCAGTCCTGGTTCGATCCCTTCTTCGGTCGCTTCTTATCGATCTTGGACAAGTCCTCGCGGGTAGGCGTTTCAATGCCCGAGGCCTTGGCCAGATTCTCAAGGAATGCCTGGTAGCCTTCACCCGTGTCACGGCGTACAATGCTGCGCATCGCGGCGTTGGCCTCCAGTGTCGTAGCATCCACGCCCAACGTCTTCCCCTTCACCAGACCCGCTTTGCACAAGACCCTCAGGATCCACTTGAAAACCGCTTCGTGAACTTCCAAGGGAAGCCGATGCCGGATGCGAGACAGGCTGGAATGATCCGGGGTCTGTTCGTCAAGGGCATACCCCAAAAACCGGCGCAACGTCAGCGAGTCAGATACACGCCATTCGATCCCACGTTCCGAATCAAGTCCCTCGAAATACCCAATCAAAAGCATCCGAAAATAAACCCCGGGCGGAATGCCCTTGCGACCCATATGAGGAGCGTAATACCGCTGGCAAAGCCCCTCGACGAACTCGTCGAAGCCGTTCGCCCCCAATACCTGATTCAGCTTCTCGTAGAACGGATGACCCGGAGATTTCACCAAAGTGTTCGATGCGATGAACAGGTTTTCCTGTCTCTGTCGTCCTCGTTTTCCCATTGCCATTTGCTCGTCCTCCCTTCTCAGTTTGAACCTGATATATCATAGGACCAAACCACAAGGAAAGACAATAGTCATCTTGGCATAAACGCACTTTTTCAACAGGCTGCTAGCCCCTTCCCTAAAGGAAGGGGAATATCGCCTTTAATTTAGAAAATAATTAAAAATATAATCTCCCCTCTCCTGGCTCTTCAGAGCCAAGTTCCCGGTCTGGAGACCGGTCCCACAACTTGTGGCCACGTAAGGCCATGGGGTCCCGGGCTATTTTCCCTCAAGACCTTCAAGCCATCCGAGGACGGGCTGTATGCATCGAAGGATGACGCTCGGCATCAAAGGTCGTCCCTGGACCGCGAAGTTCTCAGGGGTGGCGGGAATTCGGTTGCCGTCCGCGTCGTAGGCGGTAAGATCCTTCGCATCGATGAGGCCTTCCATGCCGAGGCCCGCCCAACCGAGTCCGTATTCCGGGCCGAGAATCCCCCGTTCGATGGCATCGATCATTCGACGGCACATCGCGAGGATCTCGGTGTCCTGGATCAGCTGGTAGGCCAGGGGGCAGACCATGACCAGCTGGGCTGTTGCGATCATGTTCGAAAGCGGTTCGAGGCCGTACTGGGTACTGGGGACGCCGGGAGCGCTGAATGAGCGTCCGTCCACGCTCTCGTCCTTAAAAAGATCCTGTTCCCGCATCAGGTTAAAACACCGGACAAAGGCCGTTCCCCACTTTTCATCCTGGTCGATATAGTAGAGCCGGGACAGCCCCTCGAGTGCAAGGGTGTTGAAAAATCCGTGAAAGGACTGGGTCGCGTCGTTGTCAGGACCGTCCCGCCTGGCCCGCTCCCTGACGGTCTTTCCGAAATTCATAAAGTGACCCTCCGGCATCTGATCGTCCAGGAGTTCCTGGCCGAGCTGCCTGGCACGCTCCAGCAGCCGAGGGTCCTCAAGCAGCTCGTAGTACGTGGCCATCTGCATGAGGTAGAGCGATATCGTCCGCAGGTCGACATCGGTGAACTTTCGATTTTTGTGGGTTTCGACGCAAACCTCGATGATGCCCCCCAGCGCCTCCAGGATTGAGGGATCGCCGGTCAGCAGGTAGAAATCGATCAGGCCTTCACACCAGAAGTGATCCGTGGCGGAACCGTCGTCGCCCCGGAAGCAATGCCCCGCAGCGTGGGTATGGACTCCGTAAAAGGGATAGTGCTGGACATCGATGTCCAGGAAGTGGCGGGCCATGTTGAC
The DNA here is from genome assembly GCA_965217865.1 of Candidatus Latescibacterota bacterium. Taxonomy (GTDB): domain Bacteria; phylum Latescibacterota; class UBA2968; order SICM01; family SICM01; genus CBDCJO01. The sequence continues at coordinate 645,624 of CBDCJO010000002.1, forward strand.
CGCATAGTCGAAAGAGGCCTTGTCCCGAGTGGATAGGAAATGCAGGAAGAGACCGTGGAGCGGCTCCTCTTCGTTGTTGTTCCAGTAGTCTATCCGCGAATGCTGTCGTCGCTTCCAGTGCTTTTCGTCGGCGTCCTTGGGGAAACCGGGGGAAAAGTGCATGTAGATCAGGTCCCCGGCATCCCACTTGCCGAGGATATTAAAGGCCGGCTCGTTGCTCCGAATCCATCCGGCGGCACGGTCCGCAGCGGTCGGGGAGGTATTCGAGTCGGCCCGGTCAGGCGGGAAGACGTCGCGGTAGCGGCTGCTGACCTGCAGGGACTCGTGATCGATTGTGGCCTGATTGATTTCCAGGGAACCGTCCCGGGCTCTTCGATGGCATTGGGATTCGGAAAGATCATCGGCGAGGTCCAGCCAGAACGTTGCACCCTTCTGAATACCCTGGACCGTCTCGAGGCATTGACGATCTTTGTCGAAGAAGGCCCAGTAGGGACGGGCGATAAGGCTGTCATAGATGGTGTGCCGATGTCTCAGTTCGGGGCGCTCCACTGAGTCGGGATGCGGCGGGAGGACGTTCATGGCCGCTATGCGTTCATTGGCGTCTTCGGGCCAAAGGCCCAGTTCGAGCCGGTCTTCCGACACCCGGATCTCGTTCGGATATTCCCTTTGGAAGTCCCGCATGAATACTGAGACGCGTGCGTCGTCGAAGCGGGCCTGCATCCAGCCAGGGGCCACGGAACCGCTGGCTGTTCCATAGCCGATGGTGGTGGCCTGCCCGGTCTGTTCCAGGCGATGCGCCAGATAGGTTACCTCGTCGGCCTGGAGGATTCGGCAGGCCGTTCCGGGGATCAACCGAACCGTTTGATATCCCCTCTCGAGACCATAGGTCACACGCCGGGTTTGTCCTTCGAACGGGAGGACAAAACGGATATCCTTGAGCCAGTGCGCGATTTTATCATCGGCGTGGCGCCAACCGACCTCGAATCTCAGGAGGGTGGAGTCGCAGTAGCACTCGAGTTTCACGATGTATTCGAGTCCCGTGGCGTACGTGTCGTGGCCCGTTATCCCTTCGATGTACACAAGGGCACGCACCGGACCGGTTTCGTGAACGTGAATCCTGCGCCGTCCTCGCTCAGCGACGCGCGGGGTCACATAGCCGAAGGTTTCAAGAACCCGCGACGAGGTGAAGAGGCGTCCATCGTCGGTCGTCGTGCGGATTCCCTGTTCGGGGCTCCCGCGGAGGATCCGCCGGGCTCCAGCGTTCGTTTTTGCAGATATGGACTCGATCATGTAAGGATAGTATGGACCCAGATGCGACTGGTCTTCTTCCGTTGGGATGCGAATCAGAAGTTTGCCCGTGTCGATGAGGTGATGGTCATCGACGATGCTGTGGGATACAGGGGTCATTGACGTCGGGAGTGCGGGCTCCAGCGTCATAGTCAGGGGGCCTTCCGCTGAACGGACGTCCAGCAAATAGATCGCCCATTTCACGCTACCGTCGGACCAGGAGACAAGAGCGCGGCCCTGACTCAAGACGACGCGCCCGTTCCTGTCCCGGAAGACACACTGGTTCGGAGCGGTGAGATTCCCGCGTTCGAACGGAACGCTGACCCGGGCAGGTGTGAGTGCCGAAAGGTCTTCAGGCAGATCAATGCGGCAACTTTTCATGTCGACCTCCTAGTGGAAATTCAAAGTGCAAAATGGAAAGTGCAAAAGGGGATTGGGGTCCGGGTGTTTCAGGCCCCTTCCTCCCGGTAGATATCCTGAACCATATCCATGAACCAGGAAGGCCTCCTGATGATCACCGATATGAGGATCAGACAGAGAATCGGGATCGGGATCGCGGCGTCCCGGTCCCACAACTTGTGGCCACATAGGCAAGGGTGTTTCATTGCGGCTGGGTGAAGTGACGTCATGGAAATATGACAATTCAATCGCACTTCCCCTCTCCCGGCACCCGGGAGAGGGGTGCCGAGCTTGCGAGGCGGGGTGAGGGAGCACCACGATCAAAAAAGTGCAAAACTAAACCGAGACCATCTTCAAACAGACTGGAGCAGGCACTTCCGCGATGTTGCCGGTCGGTGTTAGACTTCCGGACGCGTGGTCCATTCTGAATGTGACGATCGTGTTGGTTACCTGATTTGCGGCCAGGAGGATGGTCCCGGTCGGATCGATCGCGAAATTGCGCGGCTGCTTTCCCTGCGTGGGTTCGTGGCCGACAAGCCCGAGTCGCCCGGTTTCTGCGTCGATTTCAAAGATCGCGATGCTGTCGTGACCCCGGTTCGAGCCGTAGACAAATTTCCCGGAGGGGGAGACGTGGATATCGGCACACGTGCTCTGGCCTTCAAAATCCGCGGGCAGGGTGGACAGGGTCTCGATCTCCTCGAGAGAACCGTTTTGCGGGTCGTAGTTAAAAGCCGTCATTGACGAGTCGATCTCGTTGATCACGAAAGCGAATTTTCCGTCCGGATGAAAGGCGAAATGGCGGGGTCCGGCACCGGGCCGGATGCTCGCCCAGGGGGGGTCGTTGGGTATCAATTTTCCGGCCTTCAGATCGAGCCGGTATATCATAACTTTATCGATTCCCAGATCGGGCGAAAAGGCGTATCGGTTTGACGAGTCCAGGAAGACGGAGTGTGTATGCGGCGCTTTCTGGCGTCGGGGATGGACGCTGGTACCAGTGTGCTGAACCACGTCAGTGGCTTCCCCCAAGCCGCCGTCCTCCCGTATCGGAAGGACGCAGAGGCTTCCCCCCCCGTAGTTGGCCACGAATACGAACTTTCCGGTGGCGTCGACGCTCAGGTGGCAGGGGTGGGCTCCTTTCGAGGACTGCTGATTGATGAACGTCAGGTTTCCGGTACCGGGGTCGATTGAGAATGCGCTTACGCCTCCTCCCGGTTCTCCGGCGACTTCCTCAACTTCGTTGACGGAATAGAGAAAACGCGCCTGCGGATGGATCGCCAAAAATCCTGGGTTATTCGGTACGCTGACCGAACTTTCGAACTCCAGAGCCCCGGAAGAGGGATCGAATTGGTAGAGGTATATCCCTTCGCTGTCACCGTCCGTATAGGTTCCGATGTAGAGGCGGATCATTAGTACCTCCTTGGAAAGACCGTGAAACGGCAGTAGCAGTAACAGTGGCAGCAGCAGGAAAGAATCGTGGATCGTGATTCGTGATTCGGAAGAGCAAATGACGTGGACTAGCAAAGTTCTGGAAATCCCGAAACGGGAAGGGGTTTTCAGAATTCCATTCGGTCACGGTTTGGCGGTTTTCAAGGCGAATTGGATAAGTTTTAATGATAAACGGATTTGATTTGGGACAGCCGTTATCGGTTTCGGTTAACCGATTACGGCCCGCGAGGCCGCGGGACTGAGTCGAAGGTCACCGGTGCGCCCAAAAGCAAAGGTTCAGGTTTTTCGGAACAGTTTCACGGCTTTGTAGTCCATTCTGACGTCGAACCCGACCCGAAAGGCCTCGACATAGGGGCTCTGTGCCGCGTCCTGATCGTTGACGGTCTCTACGGTGATCGTGTGCAAAGCCTGAAATTCCCGTGTGAGCAGGTGGCGGAGGACGATCAGGTATTCCTGGATCCGGGGATCCTCGGGGGGTTCGTGGAATGTCAGGACCCTCCCGTATCGCTGGGATACGGCCACGATCTTCGTTCCCCTGTAGACCAGGTGGGTGCTCGGGATCCGGCTCGGGAGGATCCCTTTGAGGGCATCGATCTGAACACCGAGGAGCGATGCGGGATCCGTTGCATTCATCCAGTAGACGCTGTCTTCCGGGAGTTTGTCCCTTAGTTTTCGAAATGCCCTGGGGGAGATGAACTGCGGACCCGGGATGTCCCGGAAGAAAAAACCGGTGAGTACCTCTCCGGACAACTCCATGAGCCTGAGGGACCGGAAGACCTTGGACCACTGGAAGGCGGGTGCTTCTCTCCGGAGGAGTTCCCGAAAGAGGATCCCGTGGCGGTCGAGCAGGAGGCGCACCCGGTCCTTGTTCCGCTCCTCTTTTTCGATGAGGTCGTCGGTCTCGGGGGTTGTCTGCAGGAGGTGCCAGTTTCCGGTGAACGGCATCGTGTTCTTCCATCGGGCGAATCCCGTGCGGCTTCTGAACCCGCCAGGTTTCCCGCGGTTCGTCGCCCCGAGGTCGGGCACCTGAAACCTGTTCAGAATCCCTTTTCGAAGCGCAGAGAAGGTGTCGTTGGTCACACGCCCGTGCCAGACGCCTTTCCAGAGGTTTTCCGCGAGTTGAGCGGAATTCAGGTTTGAGATTTTCATCAGGGTGGAAAAGTCGTATCGAGCGGAAGCGTCCGGGAAAAGGGCTTCCAGGTCGGAAGGGACGGGTTTTCGCGGTTCGGGCCCATCCGAATCCGATTCGTTCCTGCGATCGACGGGTAGACGGTCGATCTCCTCGTCGAAAAGATCCAGGTCCGGCTCGAAGCAGAATGCCACTTTCTGAATCCCACGGCCGACCCACTTCAGGTTTCCCTCCTGGAACAGGTTGTCCAGCCAGGCCCGGTTGTAGTTTCTGAGCCTGGCCGGGAGGATCTCGGACTCCCACTGAGCGGCCGGGGCATCTATATCACAGACCGAGGGTTATGATTCCGATCCCGCAGAGGCATAGGGTTCCGCCGGCCAGTGCGTGGCCGTAACGTTCCATCCGCAACAGAGGGAGGCGCTGAAGGCCGAATGTGGCCAGGAACACGATCCCAAGCATGGTCAGGAGGGTTACGGCTCCGAAAACGGCGGTCACCCAGACCACGACGATCAGGCTGTTCTGGGCAGCGGGGACCATCAGGATCGGTATCAGGGTCTTACAAGGGCCAAGGACGAAGACGGCGAAGAGGATCCAGGGGGTGATCTGGGATTTGCCATTTGAGAGATCGTCGTGTCGATGTTCTGTGTGTGTCGCGTGGGGGTGCGTGTGGAGGGTACCGTCGGGATGCACGTGTTGATGCAGGTGGAACCGGTTCTTCAAGGCTTTCCTGAATCCCCACGCGGTGTAGACGGCCCCTGCGGCGATCAACACCCAGGCCGACAGCTCTCCCCGAACCGATTCCAGCATCTCCAACCGGAATATGGCGACGCCGAAGGCAATGCCGATCGCGCCGATCAGGACAGAGCTGAAGACGTGGCCGAGTCCGCAGAGGGCGGTGACGGCGAGGGTCTTGGCTCTGGACCAGCCCTCGGCCCTGCCCATCGCAAGGAACGGGAGATAGTGGTCGGGGCCCAGTAGGGTGTGGAAGAATCCGAGGGTGGCCGCAGTTGCGGTTAGAAAGTATATGGAATCGGGCATGAATATTATTGTATTAAAGACTCAGGTGAAAATTTGGGAGCGAACAGCAGGTAGATAAGGATTTTGGAGGGGGGAAGCAAGAAGGAAATGCAGTAGCAGTGGCAGTAGCAGGAAAGGCAAAGAGAGAGATCGAGAGTCGGAGGTCTGTGGAAATTGAGGTGACGCCTCAGCGGGCCAACGGCCCGTGATTCCTTGGCCCAGCCCAACGGGCTGGGTTTGAATGTGGGCGAATCCAGCGGGCCAACGGTCCGCGATTCCTTGGCCCAGCCCAACGGGCTGGGTTTGAATGTGGGCGAATCCAGCGGGCCAACGGTCCGCGATCCGGATCAATCAGGATGGCAGACAGGGATTGGGAGATGTGAAATAATCGCGGGCTGACCGAAACGAAACCCGTAGGGGCGGACCTGTGTGTCCGCCCGTCGATAGGGCATCGGAAAGCCGGGGTTCGTGGATCGTGACTCGTGACTCGGAAAAACCCGAATCATATCGATTCAGGCCATTGACTGTTTGGTAGTTTGGTAAACTATTCGGATCGATCTACGAATCACGAATCACGAATCACGGATCCCGGTTTTGTAATTCTGAACGCGCGTGCAGAATTGGAAATTCCCATATTCGCGAAAAAAATAGCTTAAAATAGGCATTTTTCTTCCTGCTAAAATATTTTTGCATCTACTTAAGTGGCCAGGTGCGGCCGCCGTCCCTCAAGTGGCTTCACGCTTCACGAGATACGTTTCACGTTCTTTATTGCACCGGCGTATCTATTTTTATATATTTCTAATTAGATATTTATCGAAATAGTTGTGTGGTGTTTATTAAGTTTGGGAATTAGCAGATTAAGGCTTGACTTTCAGTCCCTTTTTGGTTATATTAAGTGTAGTTAAAACAACCAACTTAACCAAAAAAAGGGAGAAAGGATAATGAACTTGTTGACGGCGATTGAAAGGTTCCCGACTCAGGAATCATGCATTGAAAGCCTTGAGCGGGTGCGGTTCGGAAGTGACCCGTTTTGTCCGTTGTGCGGGGCGGTTGGGGAATGTGCCCGAAAGAAAGAGGGAACCATTGTCGGGCGTTGGAACTGCCATGCCTGCAAGTCCAGCTTCAACGTTCTTTCGGGGACAATGTTTCAGGGTACGCATCTTCCGCTCCAGAAGTGGTTTATGGCAATCGCCTTGATCCTCAACGCCAAGAAGAGCCTGTCCAGCTGCCAGCTTGCCCGGGACCTGAACCTTAACCAACGATCGGCATGGTACATGCAACAGCGGATTCGCGCCGAGATGGCGACGAGGCAGGGGAAGATATTGTTGCGCGGGATCGTCGAAGCCGACGAGACCTACGTCGGAGGCAAGCCCAGGAAACGCAACAATCGGAAAGGCGGCGGCAACGCTCCCAGGGGGCGCGGGACCCGCAAGACTCCGGTTATAGGAGCCGTGGAGCGTGGAGGGAAGGTAGTTGCCCGTGTGGCGGACGATCTGTCAGGCAGGGGAGTTCTGGACTTCATCAAGCAGGCGATAGAGCCCGAAGGGTCGGTGCTTGTCACGGACGAATTCGGGGCTTACAACGCAGTAAGGCAAATCATGAGTCACGCCGTGATTCACCATGCCAGGCATTATGCGGACGGTGATATACACACGAACACGATTGAAGGCGTATGGTCCCTGCTAAAGAGAGCGTGGTACGGTTCCCATCATCACTACACGAAGCGTTACACGCCGTTCTACGTGGCCGAGGCGTGTTACAAATACAACAACCGGAAGAACAAGCGGACGTTTGATACGTTCATGAAGGGTTGCTTCGCATAGTCTTTTTTCGGGAGGTTAAATTATGTGGATACGGAGTTTTTTTCGTCGCCTAACAGGTAGGCCTTCACCGCCTTCTTCAGCATCCGGGCAAGCTGAGCAGCAACTGGAGGAGATAGGGCAAGATCGATCCTCTCTTCCCCGCGAACACCCTCGATGGCTATCTCCAGAATTAAAACTGATCGGGACGTGGCGTGGCGAACCCCCACGCCTGACACAAGAAGAGCTTGATTGGATAGCTTATTCGCGTCCTGACGGGAAACAACGGGAACCTTCTTCATAGATCGACGCACTTGCTCATCTGTCAAAGACATAATTCCGTCCTTTCAGTGGGCCAGTTAGAAATCCTACACGTTACAGAATGCCATCCGCTTTCAATTTGGAGATCAGATATTCATGGGTATTGCTTCCCTTGACACTATTACAGGCTCCGCAGAGCAGTTGCAGGTTTTCTGGATGGTTGGTTCCTCCTTTGATTTTGGGTACGATATGATCCACCACGAAGTTTCTGAAGTGAAATGTTGAACGGCATCCTTTGCACATTCCTTCCTGTTTGCCGAACAGGACATGCCTATGTGTACGGTAGTTGGGAAGCTTGCCTACGTCCGTTCTTTTCGGGACGTCGGTTCGCTTGACAGGCGTGAAGTCGCTGAACAGGTCGAATTGCCGAATACGGACCTGGACTAGATCAACCGCCTTCTCCGATATGTCTATACCTACCCATTGGCGGTGCAGTTTCTCGGCAGCAACGCAGGCGGTGGCGCAGCCCGCGAATGGGTCCAGGACCACATCGCCTTCGTTCGACGAAGCCTTGATGATGCGTTCAAGCAACGCTAATGGCTTCTGGGTTGGGTAGCCGACACGCTCAGCATCCGAGTTGTTGATTTTCGGGATGTCCCAAACATCGTCAAGTGGAACGCCATAGGTCATAGCGTCATCAAGATAGCGCCGAACCCGTTCGCCACTGCCAGCATCAGAAAGGACATACTCCCTACCTCCTGAATCTAGGTGTACCTTTTGCTTGCGACGCGCCACGTACTCTTTTTTGTTGTTCCAGGGCCGTACTGGATAGTGAAACGTAGTATGAGAACTCATGCCGTAGAACAGGATCGTATCGTGGCGCTTCTCTAGGTGGCGCTTCATCCGCTTATTCCACCCGCTATAGTGCCAAACAATCTCATTCCGAACGCTTCTTTGTCCGAACACCGCGTCCATGAGCAGCTTCAGGTAATGGCTCGCTGTCTGGTCACAATGTAGATAAATTGAGCCTGTGTCCTTCAACAATCGCTTCATTTCAAGCAGCCTTACGGCCATCATTATGAGATATGACTTCATGCCTTTCCCGTGCGCCAATCCTGCCGCATCTATAATCGAATATAAGGCCGGGTGTTTGTCGGCGATAATACCCATCCAAGCAACATCCAAGTCGGACAACGACCATGAATCCTTGAAAACCGCTCCTGCCGCTTCAGATCCAATAGGCGCGGCGTAGGTGCGGTTGCTGTTGAACGGCGGATCAAGGTAGATCAGATCGACGCTTTCGGAATTCATACCACGCATGATGTCCAGGTTGTCACCCGTCCACATCGTGCGGTTCTTGAAGTTGGACATGGTATGAAGTTACTCAGTTTGGTTTGTAAAGTCAAGCCTTAATCTGCTAATTGCGTTAAGTTTAGACTCTTATCCTTTTCAGATCAGAGGAGGCGTTCGTGGCACAGGAGGAATTTAATTTTCTGCTTCGTTTTTTCAAGGCCCTGGGGAACGAAAGCCGGCTTAAGATTGGGAATTATATATTATTTTACCCTTGACATGCCGCCTGAAATTGCTTATATTTATATGTAAATAAAGGAGGTTATGTTATGGGAAAAGGGCCTGGAAAGTATTACAGGAAGGGGATTTCGTTATTGGACCTGACAAAACGTTTTCCGAACGACGGCATGGCGGAAGATTGGTTCGTTCGAATCCGTTGGCCTAATGGTGTTCGATGTCCGGCATGCAAGTCCAGCGACGTTCAATCACGTCCAAAAAGAAAGCCTCAACCTTACCGATGCCGGAAATGCCGCAAGGATTTCTCCATGAAAACGGGAACGTTGATGCAAGGATCAAATCTCGGGTATCAGAAATGGGCCATAGAAATTTATCTTTTTGCAACTGGAATGAAGGGTACGTCAAGCATGAAGTTGCATCGGGATCTCGGAATAACACAGAAAAGCGCATGGTACCTGGCTGTTTTCGTTCCGGCGCTTATCATCAACAGAACCGTTCCTGCGACAAGCATAAGCCATCCCCATTCAAGATTGATAAACAACCAGATGAAAAGACCGATTGATGTTCCACTAGTTATCCATAATGTAACCAGAAAGATTGAAATAACAGCCAGGATTAGGACGACACCCCATCTTCTTCACCATTAATCGATCCAAGCAATTCAAGTAAATGTTGTTTCGACATTCTCATATTTCTCCCCTCCGCATGACCAATGAACTCATTCAAAATAAGGAGATTGCGTGAACAAAATCGAAAATAAAGGAAACATCGGTCGAGGAAAGACTAAAACTGGACGAAAACTAACACCTAAAAACCTCGCCCATGCCATTATCAATACTCCACCCCCAAAAAAGCGACAGCGTTCATGACAGTTTGGGGGGTAAAGAGGCAGTAGGGCCTTGTGATGGAAATATCTCAAGCTCCAGGTGCTCGAAGAAAAACTTGGATTGCCAATAGATAAAGTATGGCAACAGAATACCAAACGTGCAAATCGTGAGAACTATCAACCCTAATGACATGCAGAAGAATTCTCCAAAACTCCCCTTGAATACAACTCGACCAATGGAGTGCATACTGGCATCCCTCCCTGTGGGGGTGACGTGACCTCCTTTGACACCCTAAGATGGGGATGCCGGGCCATGTCACCATCACGCAAGAGAAATGCGGGAAAGTTCTACCTATTCGCCTGGATACGGGGAATGACCCCATACCGGGTAAAAAACGGCTATTGTATTCAGCAGAGGACCCGACATGGCGGGCTCTTGCATATATGATGGTGACAAGGGTAAGATACTACAATGGATATGCGCTGCCAAGGGTAAAATAATATATAATTCCCTTTCCTATATATCCGAAAACAGATCCCCCAGGTGTGTCGCGTCACCCACACGACGTAAGACGGCATATTGCGGCGCACCGCCTTCGACCCGCCCCCTGGGCCAGAACTCGAACTCCGTGATGGATCCGTTGGGCATCGACTCGAACTCGTGCATCCATGGCATGTTATGGGGAATTCCCACGGCCCACCTGATCGCCGCATCGATTGACCCCGCGTGAGAGACCACGGCCACCCGTTGTCCGGAATGCTTGTCGACAACCCCGTCATAGAAATCTGCGATTCGTGCCGAGAACTCTTGGAGCGTCACACCGTCCACCCCTCCGTGTTCAGGCTTCCAGAACTGAAGATGGGGTTGTTCATGAAGCGTGTCGAGTGATGTCGTGCCGAGTTCAAACTCTTCAAGCCGGGAATCTGAGATCGGCTCGAGACCCAGCTTCTCGCAAATATACCCGGCCGTTTGCGCCGCTCGGGGGAGAGAACTCGTGTAGACCACATCGGGCGGAACATCCACAGCGAAGTGCGCTACGAGCGCCTCGGCCTGTCGACGGCCGAGCTCGCTGAGAGGCGTCATAAGCCCAATTTCTGAACTGCCCGGCGACCGGGCCTGGCCGTGCCGGATAAGAATCAATATGGTTGACGAAAATTTCATTGCCCCAATATAATGCTTCGTGTCGTTTACCTGTCAAGATTTGATCTCGAACCTGAATCCTCTATCCCATTCCGGTGTCGATTTATTGTATACGATCCTGAAAAGATCAGGAGTCCGTATCGCCTCCCACTCGTTAAATCCGAACGTAGGATCCAGATGATTCAGGAACAGACCGATAGCGTTTCCGTGAGAACAAGCTAAACCATTCTTTCCCGGGTTTGACTGGACAAACCTGAGGATGCATTGCTTCATCCGTTCCTGACAGACCCTCCCCGTCTCGCAATTCGGCAGGGCGAAATCGAAATCCGACCAGGCCTTCTTTAAAGTCTCACACCAGTTATCCAGGTAGAGTTCCGTGAGCTTTCTCTCCCCTAACTCGGGTTCGACAACAATCTGAAGACCCGATCGCTCACAAAAAGGCCGGACCGTATCGATTGCCCGGGGATATGGGCTTGAGATCACCCGATCGATCCTGAGTACGGAAAGCTGGTCCTTCAGGGTCGAGGCCTGAACCTTTCCCTCAGATGATAGGGGCCATTCTGGTTCAGGGACATCCGGACTAGGTGAGCTTCTGGCGTGGCGAAGCAGGTAAACAACAGTGATGTCCTCGTTTATTCCCAAATGGCAATCCTTTTCGCCTGATGCTAATTATCCTCGACCGCATTTTCGACAATGAAGAATTTCCTTTGCTCACAATCGATTCGAGCTGTGATCCCATATGGCAAAATAAACATTGGATCTGTGTGCCCAAAATCCATCTGCGTCACGATCGGAAGATGATCCAGACCTTCCTCCTCCACAATAACCTTCTGAACTGCATCATCATACTTGGGAAATTCACTGTGCGGTATTTGACCTCCTGGTCTTCCAATGATGATACCCGAAAGCCGATTCAGGATTCCCTGAGCAGCGTATACCCGCAGAGCCCTGATCACGCTTTCGGGCGGTGCTCCCTCCTCCGAGGTTTCGAGAAACAAGATGGCTCCATCCCACTGACTGTGATCAGGCCAGACCGAGGTTCCTCGAAGCCATTCCATAACCTCCAGGCATCCACCGACCAGATGACCCTCGAAAACGCCGTCGCCCTGCAAGAAATTCCAACCTTCACTCGAATTTAGTCGTCTTTTTCGGCCCTGGTTTTCGGGATTTTCCCACTTCAGATGTTCAACAGTCCAACCGTCCCGGTTGCTTGGGACCTCACCTATTGGCTTAGGTGAAAACAAAGTTTGTCTCACTGACTTGACCATGTACGGAAACATCCCCGTGTTTTCGGCGAATCCGGACATAATCGACGGTCCGTAAAAGGAAATAAGACCAGCCTTGAAGCAGGCCAAATGGGTAACAGTCGTGTCCGAGTACCCGAGAAAAATCTTCGGATTCTCTCTGAAAATATTTAAATCAAGGTGCTTCAGGGTCCGGATGGAATCATCCCCCCCTATTGTGGAGATGACAGCCTTGATAGTCGAGTCCGAAAAGGCCTCCATGAGATCGTCAGCGCGTGCCTTAGGGTTCTTGGCAAGCCAATCCGGATCCCTCAAAGTGTGAGGCATCTCGACTATTTCAACCGCAAATTCTTCCTGGAGTTGGCGCTTTCCGGCTTCGTACCTGTGTGGGCACGCACCCGGACCACCCCACGAAAGGGTTACCGTCGCAACCCTGTCTCCTTGATTAAGTTTCGGTGCTTTCAACATTGCAGTTCTTGCAAGATATCTCTTTTAATAGGATTTCGTGGGCTTCAATTAAATTTGCCACCCCACAATGCTTCACAAAATGCCTTAGGATTCTGAACCGGATGACGGTTAAGAAAGTCGGCGAGCGTTCCAAATTCGTGTAACAGACAGAAAGTCGTGATGCTCTCCATGGTGGGTTTATCCAAGGCCAGGCCATATGATTCGAGAAAGACCCGGGTCAATTTTGGTTCGCCAAACGTCAGGTCTGCGATTGGGGCTAAGAAATCGTAGTGCGGATGTCCAATCTTCGCATCCCCGAAATCAATCAGCCCATTGATAACCCAGGAATCCGTTCCCTCAGTCAGCAGAACATGCTCATCGGTGATGTCCGCGTGCAACAGGACCGAAGCATCATCGAGAGGCATGTGATGAGAAAGCCGATCCCGGATCCAGGATTTCCAAGGCTCTTCGACAACGTGGTGGTCATCGGCGCGACGAACCCGTTGACGGAAAAAATTTGCCCAATCGTTTCTGAGACCGGAATCAGGGTCTTGTGTGTGAAGGGTTCGAATCAGGACACCCAGCTGGCGAAGGAGATCGGTTTTTTGTGCAAACTGCAAATTGCCCCAGACCTTGCCTATCGGGTTACCATCCAGCTCACTCAGCACCAGGTAGTTCCAATTGTCGACCCGCCCATCGGCGAGTATTCTGGGTACGGGCAGGTTTGATGCGGATAAGAGCGACGCACGTTCTGCACGATAATCTTCCGGCCACAGATTGCAAAAAACTTTGATGATGGCACCATCAACCCGAAAGACAATGTTTGAGCCCTCCAATTCACGTTGAAGTGTTCCAGCATCAAGATTGTGACGCCTGCAAATCTCTTTCACACCGGGGGTGAACAGAGAGTCATCCCTGGAGACACTACTGAATTCTTCTTCGGTTGTGATATCTTTGAATAGCAAGATGACCCTCGAATGAAACGTCTCGCGCGTGTAATGTAGTGCGCTCGGGGTAAGAAAGTCTTCTTTGACCAAAAAAATACAGTCAGAGCGACTCCCTTTCTTTCAGTGCCCGCCACTAAGCCACACCATAGCGGTCAGCTTTTTTAGCCTCCTTATGTATGCTTTGTTCGGGTTTTTTTGAGCCGATGGGTTCTTCATGACATTGAATATCTGCTCCGACAGAACCGAACCGATTGCGTGAATCGCTTCGTGTCGATCAAGACCTTCACGGAGGAGTCTTTCAAGCGTGACCTGTTGGACTCGCTCTTGCTCATCCAGAGCCAGCCACTCATCTGGATCAGGGACCTGAAGCGGATCATAGAATTCCATTCTTATCCTCACCTTCTTTGTGTAGAATGCATATGCCCATACTCAAGATGGCACACCGCACTACCTGCCTTAGGTTGCCGAAGTCGCCAGAACCGGGGAGTGCACGTGTTGGTTGCCGTCGGACAAAGAAAGGTATATATCCTCTTCTGCTTTCCCCTAGTGTCGTGTCCCAGAAGTTCCTTACAAAAGAAAGCCTCCAAAAACGTAGCGGTGGCTGTCATTTTGATCGAGAGCGAGCGAAGAACGCACCAACTGTCTGATAGTTCGGGACATAGAGATCCTTCGCTCCGTTCAGGGTTTACAGACCGCTATCCGAGAAATTATTGAAGGAATTTCCGGGACACGACACTAGCAGCCCGTTGAAGAACTACCTTTCAACACACATAAACGGAAAAGACGCCTGGAGTGCGGGTCGGATAAATCAAGGTAAGGAGATTGAGCAGGAGACGCTGATAAGAGGTTAAAAAGGTGACCGAGGGCAGCAAAGCGTGATTGTAGGACGAGCAGTAGACGCTGCAAGGCCTTGGCCAGGTCCTGGAGGGCCTTCGGAGTACCTACGCCCATCACTTTGCGCATGAGCAGAGCCAGGTTGCAGCCCCCGATGTGGATCAGCAAACGCTTGAGGATATTGCCGCGGTCTCTCAAGTGCAACCTGCGCATGCCACCGGTATCATATGTGTGAGCGATGGTTCTTTCCACCCGTTCTGCACGACTTCGGCGCAAGGCCTTGCCGCGATCTCCCTTGATCCGGCGTCGATTCGCATATACCGCGGCCTGCTCATCTCGTCGGCCGTTCCACTTGCGGCGTCCCCGATCCGGTTCTGAAATGTAACTCCGGATGCCGCCTTGCTTCAGACTGGTCAATACATCGTTGCTATGATATCCTTTGTCCGCAACCACCTCCCGTATACGCTGTCTGTGCAAACGTTTGGCAGCTTTTTCGTCCTTCGCGACCTGCTTGAGATTGAGCGGCGCCTCGAGCAGCGTCCAGGACAACGACTCGGTATCTCCTTCATCTGCTCCCGACAACGCCACTGCCACAATGGCATTGGTGTCCAGATCCACCGCGTGCTCCACCTTGTGCGCCATGTGCGTGCGACCGTCCTTCATCTTAGCGATCTTGGCATCCGGGTCGTGCGGGTGCTCCCAGTCCTGGTTCGATCCCTTCTTCGGTCGCTTCTTATCGATCTTGGACAAGTCCTCGCGGGTAGGCGTTTCAATGCCCGAGGCCTTGGCCAGATTCTCAAGGAATGCCTGGTAGCCTTCACCCGTGTCACGGCGTACAATGCTGCGCATCGCGGCGTTGGCCTCCAGTGTCGTAGCATCCACGCCCAACGTCTTCCCCTTCACCAGACCCGCTTTGCACAAGACCCTCAGGATCCACTTGAAAACCGCTTCGTGAACTTCCAAGGGAAGCCGATGCCGGATGCGAGACAGGCTGGAATGATCCGGGGTCTGTTCGTCAAGGGCATACCCCAAAAACCGGCGCAACGTCAGCGAGTCAGATACACGCCATTCGATCCCACGTTCCGAATCAAGTCCCTCGAAATACCCAATCAAAAGCATCCGAAAATAAACCCCGGGCGGAATGCCCTTGCGACCCATATGAGGAGCGTAATACCGCTGGCAAAGCCCTTCGACGAACTCGTCGAACCCGTTCGCCTCCAATACCTGATTCAGCTTCTCGTAGAACGGATGACCCGGAGATTTCACCAAAGTGTTCGATGCGATGAACAGGTTTTCCTGTCTCTGTCGTCCTCGTTTTCCCATTGCCATTTGCTCGTCCTCCCTTCTCAGTTTGAACCTGATATATCATAGGACCAAACCACAAGGAAAGACAACAGTCATCTTGGCATAAACGCACTTTTTCAACAGGCTGCTATGGGTCTATTCAAGGAGGAGCTGCCGGCTGACTTCTATTGGTAACTCATAATCGAGCGGCCCACAGAGGGTTTCAGCAAGCTCGCGATCAAGGTCGATCAATGAAACCGGCCAACCCCAATGGCTGACCATGGCACGCACCCCCAATGAGAAATCGCGCATCGAGCCGAGCACGCTGCGACTGGCGGTCCGATCAAACCGGGCACAGCCCATCTCCTGGAGTTCCTCCGCAATTCGTGGGCACGAGACGTCAAAAGAACGCAGAAGGGCCTCGAGAGATGCCGCGAGCCGATCCGGCAATCCTGGCAAGTTCTTAGCGGGCACAACAACGCTCAGAAGAGATCGTTCACTTGTGCAAAGGACCAGCCGTGTGTGTCCGATGTTCAGACGGTTCGCGTACCAGTCTCCCAACCGTGTCGTCGGCTCCGGTGCGTTTCCCATGTCGCTCGGGGCGAGAGACCCAAGCCTTTTCAGCAATGGCTGCGTACACCTGATGTTGTACATAGGAGATTGTGTTCCGGTTGACTTCCTTCCAAGACTACGCGAGACCTCGGTGTGGCCACCCTCGATGTCCGAAGATCCAGCGTTCATTCATTTGGTTTTTGTGCTACTGCAATTAATCTCTTAGAATCTACACCATATTCTTCCCCATCCAGGCTTCCATACAACCTGAGGTTTTTGAAACCCGTTTGTTCCAAACGGTCCTTCAATTCTTGACCTGAATATATCGAATGCTCGAATGCGAAAGTTCGAGTTTCACCGTCCTTTATGAGAATCCACTCGGTTTTGATTCGACCCCAATCCTTGACCACCTCACGGCGTTGAACCAGAATGGTCCCATCTTCCTCGTCGCTTGAAGAAGTGGGTTGAAAAACCTTTGCGAGCCACTCCTTGCTAACCACGTCTATCAGGCACGAACCACCCGGTTTGATACTCCGATAGATATTTCGTAAGACCCTGAGATTGTCATCTTCCTTTTCGAAATATCCGAATGATGTAAACATGTTTAGAACCAAATCATACGATGCGTCACGCACAAAATCTCTCATGTCCTTCTGAACCCATTCAACTTGCACGCCTTCAGCAATTGCCCTTTCTCGTGCCTTCTTCAAAAGAAATGGTGTTATGTCTACCGACGTAACCTTGATACCACGTTTGGCCAGTAATACAGAGTGTCTCCCGGGTCCACAACATAGATCCAGGATTGATTCCCCCTGAAAATCCACAAGCTGAAGGATGTTCTCAACCTGTTCCTCGGCCCGTTCAAACCTGTCCCCTGCTTGGGAACATATAAGGGTAGACAGTTGCCCAGAACTCTTCGTTTTCAAACCATTCGGTCATGAATTCTAAGATTGCATTTAACGGTCAACAAGCTCAACCAGCCCTCAGGTTTTCCTGGTTCTTGGAGTTGGCTTCTGTGCCTTAAATATACCGGTAGCTTTGGTGATATGAATAACACCGTGCGCAACCAAAGGCTCCACTTCAGTAATTGCTAAAGAATCTTCATATCGATGTTGTTCAACGTTTGAAAACCACTGGGAGACCTCCGGCCAACCTGACTCAAGGCTGAATCCGACTTCAGGGACGCCATAAGCCTTTGGGGCCACCTGCTTCACCCATTCTCGAAGTTCCCGATTGCTTTCGATTCCATTTGTCGTTGCATAGAAATACCCGCCAGGTTTCAAAACCCTGCTAATCTCCGAAAAGGCTTTGGGCCTATCCGGCACATGATAGAGCATGTGGTTAGCAATCACAGCATCAAAGGTCTCATCTCCAATTGGAATCGACCGAACATCACCTGCTTCAAACCTGAACACACGAGGATTATACCTTAGGTTCTTCCGAGCCTCCCGTACCATCCCCGGAGAGAGATCCGCCAGAGTTATGTCCCATCCTTCAGGGATACGGTCGATGTTATTAACCCATAAAAGGCCAGGGCCACAACCTACATCGAGGATGCGGCCTTGTGATGGGAGATTGAGTCGATCGAACACCCAACGAGGCCATCCATATTTGTTTGTGCTGAACCGCTCGTGAAGGTCGATTCGCGCGTGCAAATTTGACGAATTCTTATATTGATCGGATACGAACGTTGGATCTGATAATCTATGCACTCGCTCCTCCAGAACCTCAATGGTCATCGATGTCAACAAAAAAAGGAAGATAAGCTTGGCAGTTTTGGATGTGAGTCATACCGCATCCACTACCCCAACTTTGTCGGGAGACAGGAAAACTTCCTGTCCTTCACCTCGATGAGGAGGCATTTTACTAATACAAAGCATCAGAAAGAGAAGGCCTTTTCCATATGAAGAAAGCTCGTAATGGTTCCTCTTTGAGGTTTCAAGAAGATACGAGGTTAGAGCGAGTTCTTTCAGGTGGTGCTGTAACTGGCCTGGTTTCATGCCTGTCTTTTCTTTGAGATCTGAGAAAGTGTGGTGGCCTTCATATATGGCCTTCATTAAATGAACGCGTTGTTCATTGGAAAATGCGGTTGCAATACGTGCAACCTCAAATTCTGAACAATCGAGGTTCTTTATCGAAGATCCGTTCAGTGAAGAACCTTCAAACCAGAAGGTTGTGTCCGATTTCGTTTTGGGTAAGATTAATTGATATGAGACCCATCCTTCCCCTTCTCCAAGGTGTTTACAGAGTTTTCGATACACTCGATCCAAAGATTTCATGTCTTCTTGAAATTTTTCGGACATTCCGCCACCTCCGATTTGAATAAAACATAACGATATATTGGAATACCCATATTCTAGTAAGTTTGTAGATCCTTGTCAAGCCAATATGTTTATGCTTTTCGCAAATCTTACTCGGATCGGGTCAAGGATGGGATCTTATATACCACCAGATCCAAAGTCTTACTGTCAGGCCTTTCGGTAGTGCCTTTCTTGAAAACCTCCCCCCCGAGAGCTTCAGGAATTCTTATACTGGCCTGATTTCTACGATCTACCGGATAGATGAGATATTCATAATCCAGGTTTTCGTCAGCCCACCTTTTCAAACCAAAGATGGCTTCCTTCCCGTAGCCATTACCGTGTGAACGAGACTTGATCCATATTCCAAGCTCGGGAGTCTTCGGCTTTCCTTGACCGTGGAGTCCGCAGCAACCCAGGAACTCTTCTGAGTCCCGGTTTAAGATTACAAATTGTAGATTGTCACCTTTTCTCATACTCTTTAGGGAATCTTCGATGAACTCTAAAGTCTCATCAATACTTTTACTGGGGCTCGGACCCATATATCGTGTGACTTCAGCCGTAAATTCCTTGAACATGCCTTCCGCGAATTCGGGAGAGGTTGGCAGTAGCTTGAGTCTACTCGTCTTAATTTCGACGTGCAAACAATCAATACGTTTTCCTTGCCTCGAAATGAATGGTTTACCCTGCGGTTCGGCCGCATCGCTCATCGTAGGCCTCAAGTTTGGCGCTGCAAAGCGTCATTTCATGTTTGTTCGGAGAATGGAATGTTTAACGATCTGAGTTCGGATATTACAGCGTCCAGGTCATCAACATATACCAGTTCAATATTCCACCTGGCAATTGCTTCCGACATTGTGATTGTTTCCTTATGAATTGCAGTCTTCGGCGATCGCGCAATATACTCATTGCTTGGGACGTATTCAAACCCCTCTTCATTGAACGTGAACACCGTGGGTGAAAAGGACTCAACAGAGATTCTATTGTTTCCCTCTGTAATAATCAGCGCTTTTTTACCGCAATCTATGTCTAGAGATGTCGAGCGAAGAAGATCAATATGTTCTGCGGTTAACCAGATCCTGATTCGTCGAACCTTCGGAAGAAGGTGAATGTTTATTTCATTGAAGCCGCCAACATATAAAACTTCATCGCACACGTACCCTTCCTTTTGTCTTGGTGAGCTGCTTTTCCAATCCTCTGTGCGCCAAAATCTCTTTGGCGTGAATGTCATATCCTGATCTGGATGGCTAACTTTATAGAGCATGGGACGCGTCAACTTGATAGGCAATTATCCTCTTCTCTTCGGCCGCTTGGGGGGAAGAGACACCACGGGATGACCGTACTCCTCCTCTTTCTTCTTTAGATCTGCACAAATGGCCTTCAGGTTGTAATTCAAGCCAGCCGCGTGGGCCTCACGGATTCGCCAAATCTCGTCGACAATTGGATCGAACTTCATAATTGGCCTCCAATCTCCTCAGGAGAACAGGCAACTGGGTCATCCATGGACAACAAGTCGTTTTTATCCATAGGGTTATGGAAGGCCAGTAAGGTGGGTTCCTTTAATCCTTGGAAAACAAACGCAAAGCCGTTATTTTTTTAATGATCCAGGCGGTAGAACCTCAGCCAACAGACTAAAAGACTGGCATGGCAAATGTCGATAAGCTTCTAACTCGAATACTGAAGAGAATTTCTGATGCAAATATTCAATTTCGAGACTTGTGCCAGTTGCTTAGACAATTGGGATTTGAAGAACGCATTCGGGGTAGCCATCATCTTTTCCGAAAGCAGGGGATTGAAGAGAAAATCAATATCCAACGCGATGGCAATAAGGCGAAAGTCTACCAACCCCGTTCAGGGAGCAGCACGAAAAATTAATTCGGGATAGTGGGACACCGGGATAGAACAGCGTATTAAAAACTAGGTTCCTCAGGAAGCCGCATCTATTCAGATGCGGCTTTTTCTATACGATAAATCTAAGAATGGCTTTGATCTTTAAAAAATATTGCTCGCTTTGTGCTGGTAGCCGTCCAGAATAGCGATAACCGTCCATGATTTGATGCTGCAATAGGCTTATATTTTATACGGGGGCGCTTCCTTGTGTGCTGTCAATGGATTGGTCTCACACCAGGTTAATCGCCTTACTACCTATGGGCGGGTAGGCGAAGCGCCCCTGGATCAATTTTCAATGGAAGAAACAAAA
Source organism: Candidatus Latescibacterota bacterium (assembly GCA_965217865.1). Taxonomy (GTDB): domain Bacteria; phylum Latescibacterota; class UBA2968; order SICM01; family SICM01; genus CBDCJO01. Next base: position 666,261 of record CBDCJO010000002.1, read on the forward strand.
ATGGACACAGAAGATCACAAATTACCTGTCTCTGAGGACGTCCAACAACTCGAAGTTGAAGAGGTCCCGACACCGGGTGGAAAAGGCCCAATTCAAATCGACGAAAGGAATCTTAGGGTTTCGGGTAATGTATCCAGTGGCGCGGTTATTCGAGGCCAGGGCGGAGTGTCCATACGCGGGAAAGTTTCAGGGAGTTCGAGGCAGCGGTGCCTGATTGAAGTTGGAGGAGATATCATTGTTGGGGATGATGTGGAGTTTGCACGGATCAGGTGCCGCTCTTTGAAAGTTGAAGGAAACCTGGACAACGCAGAGGTTTTGTCAGACAGAGAGTTGGAACTTGAAGGCGATTTAGGGGATGTTGAAGTTCAGGTAGGAATGTGGGGCCAGGAATCCAATCAACTCAACGGCCTATCGAAGAAAATATCGCATTTGGAGTCAGAGGTGAATGGTTTTGAAGGTCGAATACGTATGGCAAGCCGGCGATTCTTTCGGGACTATAAGAAAAAGAGATAATTTACTTGCCAGTATCAAGGAAATAGAAATGTTACAGGAACATCTATTCGACATGATAAAGGCTCCGACTCCCTGGGGGGTAATTGTCAAAGGTAAGATTAAGCCTAAGACGATAATTCGTCTAATACAGTTTGGTCTGAAGGAAGGAGAAGAGGGAGGTGAGAAGGATAGTCCAAAGTTGGAGCGCCGCACAGCACAGCTCAGAGTTGGATCCCCGGATGAGGACGTGCTGAGTTTGAACCTGTTGTCTACAGAAGGTGCGTCGTCCGTTAAGGATAAAGTAACTCAAGCAGAGCTCTCTGCTGTTCGCGTATCTCTACACGATGGCCTGCCTGTATGGAATCCTATATAGAAAGGGGGTGCTCCTGGGTGGGCTGTCACGTCCAGCCACAAACCCACTATGGACTAGCGGAGCACCTCCTGAACACAGATCTGTTTTTTTAGAGGAACCATAAAGTGAACAATAAACCCAAACGCATCCTGGTTCTTGACGACGAGCAAGCTATCCTGGAGGTGCTCGCCAAATATCTCCGGAAGCAGAACTTCGAACCCTTCATAACCTCAAGTTGGACAGAGGCCATTGAGCAGATTTCGAACAATCCCCCGGACTTAATCCTGCTTGACATCAAAATGCCGACTATTCAGGGGGATACAGTATTGGAATATATCCGTCAATATAGTAAAACACTGCCGGTAATAATCATTTCAGGTTTTCTTGACCCAGAGAAGATGACAGCGCTACGTGAGTTGGGAGCAAATGGTTTCGTGCCTAAGCCTTTCGACCTTGATAAGCTCCATTCGATAATCAAAATGGCCATAAAGGATTCATAGTTAGGTCTATCGAGTATACGGGGGTAGCCAGTATATGAGAGGGACCGGGCTTTTCGGTCCCTTATCTTATTTTCACCAGATCCCGACAAAACCCCAGATCCTTCTAACTGCCAAGATCGTGCTTGACATCAAGGCATCAAATTGCTTATGTTTTGATGTATGAGAACGACGCTGACAATTGACGAGGACGTGGCCATACAGATCGAGCGAATTCGCCGGTCCGAGGAAGTCAGCCTAAAGGAGATCGTCAACCGGCTCTTCAGGCTAGGCCTGAAGGGCTTGAGCGAACCGCCTCCCAGGCGAAAGGCGGTTCGCACCCGATCCGTTCGGTTAGGCCGCTGCCTGATCGGCAGTGTAGATGATGTGGCGGAGGCCTTAGCCGTGGCAGAAGGCGAAGGCTATCGTTGAGGCTCGTCGATGCCAACCTGCTGGTGTACGCCCACGTGGATGGCTCGGCTCAGCATAAGCCAGCGCACGCTTGGCTGGATCGCATGCTGAACGGCCTTGAGCCCCTGGGACTCCCGTGGGAAAGTCTGCTCGGGTTCGTTCGCCTCGTATCCAACCCTCGCGTATTTGAGCGACCTGAGCCCATAACGGACGCCTGGAAGCAAGTCGACATGTGGTTGGACGCCTCCTCGGGTTGGATTCCCCTACCAACGAATCAACACCGGGAGATCCTGGCAGATCTGCTCATCACCGAGGGCCTCAGGGCGAACCACGTTCCTGATGCGCATCTCGCTGCACTGGCGATCGAGCACGGCTTGGTGCTCTGCTCCACAGATGACGATTTCTCCCGCTTCGCCGACTTACGCTGGGAGAATCCTCTTCGGTAAGGAAGCCTCGGAACCCTGGATGTGGTGCCAAGGATCGATATTTCACTCTAATAGAAAAGGGTCGTGAGACTAAAAACTCACGACCTTTATCATTTGACGAGTTTTATTCTGCTCCCGGACTATCAGCCTGTCAAGCATCCAAGCACCTGCGAATAGAGCGCTGTGAACCAGGTCCGGGCGACGGTTGAGCGCAACGAAGCTAATGAGGCCACCCATGCTATGCCCCACAACCTGGATCTTGGCTCCCTCGTACTGTTGGCTCAGTGTCTCCAGAAACACAACAAACTTGTCACCAGTCTCGAGATTGTCTCGACGCCAGTCGTAGGCGAAGGAATGAACCGGCCGTCCGGATCCCACCGCCCAATCCAGAAAAGAGGCGTAGATGTCCTGCCCGGCCACCGTGCGCAATGGTGTTGTCGGGACAAGCTCATCGAAGTGCTGAACATCTCCTTCCCAATGAATTGGCAAACTCAAATCAGGAGAGCTGAGTCCCAGTGCCTGCCACCAGGTGATCCAGCGCCACCGACCTTTCGAGTCGGATAATGCGCTCCCTTTGAAACCATGGATGAAGACTAGGGGAAGAAGTGGCTTCCCTGTCCTGATTTTTCTCGCTTCCATAAACCTTGTGGTCCTGGTAATCGTCCGGGATTACTTATCCCTATATGCCAGCTGTTCAACAGGTCAAATAGGCGACATCATGCCGAGTGTTCGCTACTCAGGCCGACCACTCGGGCCTTGTCGGCCAGCCGCAACGCCCTCCGCACCATCAGTCCTTTGAGTCGGGTAAACGGCTTCCAAGCTAGGATTAGTAACTGGCCAAGGTCTACCGGGTGTCTTGTGAGCAACTCGGGGCCGTTCTTGGTAACCAGCACCGTATCGGAGTGTCGGACACCGCCGATGTCACGCAAGTAGATGCCTGGTTCGACGCTAATCACCATATTTTCGGCCAACCGGTCCTCACGCCTTCCGCTATCCAGGGCGCTTCATGGTTGCCGAGTCCGAATCCGTGCCCGGTGCGGTGCAATCGCTGGTCTTCGCCGTTGTATCCTTCCTTCCGTAAATAATCGTTCACCACGGAGTCAAGGTCGCTGCACGGCAAACCTGGTCGAATTATGCCGAACGCGATGCGGCGGGCCTCCATCATGGCCGCAAAGGTCTTGCGAGCCTCGGTTGATGGCGCTGCGGTGAAATATGATCGTTCGCACTCTGCAGCGTACCCGTTAACCCGGGTAAGCACCATCGCGACATGCGGCCCTTCACCGAGCCGGTCATTGAGGTCCGGGACCGAGTGCGGGCATTGCACTGCGAGGCGCGGCCCATGTCGCCATCACTACTTTGGTAGTCAACGCCTCCCAGTCATGGACTTCGCGGATGATTCGGGAGGTCACCTCCCGGGTTTCGGCGAAACCCTCCGCAACAGTCGCCCCGAAATAGGATGCTGCCAGCAACGCTCCACCCCGAAGTCGGCGTATTGAGCGGCCCGCCGGATCATCTTGATCTCGGCTTCGGACTTAACCAGGCGCAGTCTTTCGACAAGCGGTTCTACCCGGAGCGAATAGTCGTGAAGCTGAAGGGCGATCTCTTGCCGGAGTCCTGGCTCAACACCGATCTCTTGAATGTTGCCGATATGATCCCTTAAGCGACCCGGCCAGTCTCGACCTGCGGGGGCGGGGTAATCCCAATAGGTATGGATATTCTCCACCGGGATATTGTGAGCCTTTTTCATATGCTCGTGTCGCTCATCGCGGGGACCACGGGCACCCCCAAGCCAATTGGAAGAGATCCGCACCAGCAGCACGTGCTGCATCGCAGAAGCGATCTCGTGCGGTGACATAATCTGAAGAGAAGGTATCTGACGCCATAAGGTTGTTTTTCCCTTGGGTGACAGTGAGGATAACTATGAATAGCACCGCGATTTTCATGGGTCACCTCCGCAACTTAACAGCGTTAACTGTCCAGGCAAAAAAAAGACTGCCTTTGTCAAATGTCTAAAAATCTATACCTTCAAACCTTCGATCATCGTATCGATCACCTGGTTGACCAGTTTGTCTCTCTCAACCCAGGGAAAATCGGGAAACGTGATGATCAAGGACGTGACACCGTGGACCGCTGACCACACCGCTTGACCGGTGGTTTCGACATCCACCTGGCGGAATTTCTCCTGTCGAATACATTCTCTGACCACCGCGTGCAGGTAGTCAAACATCATTGTGGCGGGGGAGCCTTCTGGCAGGCCTAAGCCCTTCTGGTACTGGGGACGGAGGATAAACGTCAGTTTGTAATCCTCCGGATATTTAAGGCCAAATTCGGCATATGCCCGTGCGCATTTTCGCAGGGCCTCGACTGGGTCGCTCAGATCTTGAAAGAGCGTCTCAAGCGTGTTTAGCAAGTTTCTGTGCGTTTCGTCGCAGACAGAAGCCAGGAGTTCTGCTTTGTTTTTGAAATAAAGGTAGATCGTCGTCGGAGAGTACTCGATCTTATCCGCAACCTTTCGCATGGAGACGTTCTCGTAGCCTTCATTTACGAAAAGTTCTCGTGCCTCATCGATGATTAGCTGGCGCAGCTTTCCTTTGTCCCTGGCTCTGCGTTCTTGAACACCCATATATCCTTGCTTTCAATTTGTGTCGTTAATTTACTTAACGATGTTAAGCATACCACACGTTTCGCCTTTTGTCAAGAGTATTTTTCATTTCTGGGTCATGTTCTTCTAATCCTGCTATGTTGTGTTACATCAGTATTTTTTCTAAATCAATTATCACTACATAATTAGGCTCATGCGTGCTACGCTTTGTAAAATAACTCACTTCACGCTCATCCCTTGAACCCTGCGTCTTTGTGCGCCCCGTCGAAAGAATCACCCTGAAGATCCGACCGTGGGCGTCCACCGCCCCTCGACTCGATAAGCTTCTTCTTCGCCCGGCCACGGCGGCATCGTGACGCCGACCGCTGCAAGCGGCTCGTTTTCCAAGCACCGAAACTGGAAATGCGTCCCCACCGGAATCGTGATGCAGACACCCGGATCCACGCTCACGATCTCTTCCCGTTCATCCTGCTTACGCCACATCTCCCCATGCCCTTTCAGGAAGAACCAGATCTCTTCCACCGTCCGATGGGCGACCGCAGCCGATGTACGGTCGGGCCCGAGCTCGAAATGGGCGAGGCTGCCGCCGTCGAGCTGAAGCAGGATACGGACGTCCGATCCATCCAGCGCAACCACATCCCGTTCTACGGGAAGGCGTTTGGTGTCAAATTCATCCACCCGTCGATTCCTTTCTCTGCTTGGGCCGAATCAAATCGATATGGGGGGACCGGAAACAGAAAAGGCCTGTAGATCCTGTTGAGGCGGCTACAGGCCTTTTCGTTTTTGGTTAAGATTCCTTTGCCGCGTCTCCCGACGACGCAACTTGGTTATTTCGGCTGGGGCACGATTCGGATATACGGCAGCGGTGACTTCCAGCCGTCTGGATATGTCTTTTCGGCCTCTTCGTTCGACACCGCCGGAAGGATGATCACGTCGTCGCCTTGCGTCCAGTTGACGGGGGTGGCCACTTTCTTCGTTGCGGTGAGCTGGCAGGAGTCGACCAGGCGCAGGATCTCGACGAAGTTGCGGCCGGTGCTCATCGGATAGGTGAGCGTCGCCTTGATCTTCTTGTCAGGTCCGATAACGAACACGGACCTCGCGGTCGCGTTGTCGGCCGGGGTCCTGCCTTCGCACGTCTCGCCCGCATCGGCCGGCAACATGTCGTAGGCCTTCACGACCTTCAACTCGGGATCGCCAATCAGCGGATAGTTGACCGCGTGGCCCTGCGAAGCCTCGATGTCCTTCGACCATGCCTCGTGGTTGCTGACCCCGTCGACGCTGATCCCTAGGACCTTGCAGTTGCGTTTTGCGAACTCCGGTTGGAGACCGGCCATGGCACCGAGTTCGGTCGTGCACACCGGCGTGAAATCCTTGGGGTGCGAAAACAGAATGCCCCAGCCGTCTCCCAGCCATTCGTGAAAATTAACGGTACCTTCCGTGGTTTCCGCTGTAAAATCGGGTGCCTCGTCTCCTATACGCAGAGCCATGGGGAGCCTCCTAAATTGATTACTAGTGGGGAGTTTTTCAAGCCCGGCAAACTGAATAGAAATAATACAAATTTGGGGGAAGCGCAAGGAAAATAGTCGTCCCTCTGACCCCCGACCTCCGGCCTCCGATCCCAGCTTTTCCTCTTCTTACCACTGCCACCTGCTACTTCCCTTTGCCTTCTCTTGTCTGACGACTGAATTGAATTCATGTTTTCTTCTGGTGGGGGATGGGCGGAGGGGTCAATCTTCAATATTCGATCTTCAATCTCCTCCGACCTCGGCCTTTGCCTTTCCTGCCACTGCTACTGCTACTGAAATCTGCCGTCTCACGGGTTATTCAATCTTCAATCTTCCCTGTCCCTCCTTGACTTCCCCATGGCTTTGTTTATCTTGATTGTCCTTTGAAAGCTTTCACCATCTCCGGACAACGACCCACAACAGGACGAATATAGCAGTGCAGCCCAAATTGACACAGGGAACGGTTGCCCGCACCCTGGTGGTCCTCTCGGTTCCGATGCTCGGCGGCATTTTTTCAGCCGTCTCTTTCAACCTCGCCGACACCTACTTCGTCTCCCGGCTGGGCACCAGAGAACTTGCGGCCATGAGCTTCACCTTCCCCGTGGTCATGGTCCTTATGGGGATCGCCTGGGGATTGGGCACCGGGACCACCTCCGTGGTCGCACGATCGATCGGACGCGGTGACCAATCGACCCTTCGAAGATTATCTTCGGACAGCCTAACCCTCTCCTTCGGGGTCGTGTTCTTCTTCGCTGGGATCGGGATGCTTACCATCTCACCTCTGTTCACCCTCCTGGGGGCCTCCCCCGATATCTTGCCTCTTATCCGGGATTACATGATGATCTGGTATCCGGGGATCGTATTCCTGGTGATACCTATGGTGGCCAATGCCTCGATTCGCGCCACCGGAGATACCAAATTCCCTGCGCTTATCATGATCGCTGCCACCGGGACCAACTTCATACTCGACCCGTTGTTCATCTTCGGGTGGTTCGGGTTTCCACGGATGGAGCTCAAAGGCGCTGCCGTGGCGACGGTTATCGCCCGCGGCGGAACGATGGTCGCCTCGTTGTTGATCCTTCACTTTCGGGACCGGATGCTGGACTTTTCGCCCCCGGATCTGAAAGCCGTCTGGCGTTCGTGGAAAACGATTGCCCACATCGCCGTGCCGGCTTCCGCGACCAATATCATGACCCCCCTCGCAGTCGGGGCGATCACGCGTATGGTTGCGGGATACGGTCCCGAAGCCGTGGCGGCCTGGGGGGCGGGTTCCCGCATCACGATGTTTACGTTGGTTCCGGTGTTCGCGCTCTGTTCCGGGCTGGTTCCGTTTATCGGGCAGAACTGGGGGGCGGAGCGATTCGATCGGGTTGCCCTGGGAAGGAAATACGGCTACGTGTTCGCGGCCTTCTGGGGTGTCTTGTCCCTGGTGGTTTTGCACCTGGCGGCAGAACCGATTGCACGGCTTTTCAGCCACGAAGCGGAGGTGGTTCGCGAGATCGTGCGCTACCTGTGGATTATGCCGATCGGTTATGCCGCACTGGGTATTCTGAGCGTAATCGAAGAAACCTTGAACGCCATCGGTAAACCCGTGATCGCGTCTGTGCAGACGCTGGTGTATACGTTCGGGTTCTACCTTCCCCTCGGAGCCCTGGGATCGAACCTGCACGCGTTGACCGGATTGCTTTCAGGGTTGGCCGCTGCGGATCTACTGGGAGGGTTGGTGGGAATGGTGCTCGTTCGCTGGATTTGTCTTAAGGGTGAGCGGATTTGTCGGATCCGGAATGCCGAATCATCCACAATCCCTGCTGGCTGAGGTCCGTTGGGGACAGGGTGAAAATTGCATTATGCATCGTCAATCGACGATCTTCCGTCTCACGACTGACGTTCTTTCAATATTCAATATTCGATCTTCAATTTCTCCTGACTTCCGGTCCCTGTCTTTTCTATTCCTGCCACTGCCCCCTGACCTCCGACTACCGACTCTAATACATCTCCTTCGCATTTTTCGGCAATCGCCTGACGTGCTTCAGGTGATTCGTCACCCGAAAGTCATCCCCCTCAGGATATTCAAATCCATAAACATCCGCAACGTGTTTGGCAACCGTTCGAAAGAGGTCTCCCATTGTAAACAGGGATTCCCATATGCTTTCGAAATTCGAGTCGGAATAGGTATTTTCCAGCTTCGTCCAGAGAGACGGCTCGATATCAATCTTGATATATTTTCCCTCCTTGCCGGGCGATTTTTCGAATCCGGTTCTGATCCCGAAATACCATCCCATCATCTTCATGAGGGAGGGTCTGATCCACAAGTCTATCATGGACTTCGCATATGTCAGCTCTTCCCTCCAGATCCCCTTTGCCGCATAGGGACAGACCCACCAGAACTCATTACAGCAATCATCGAATGCCTTGGCAGTCGGTTCCTTTTGCAGGTAGTCCCTGTCGCTCGCCGGCGATATCTCGCCGATAATATTGTCTTTATCGACAAGAACAACAGTAAGGGAGTGTTTAATCGCATCCCGGATGGAATCCAATGGTGCAAAACCAATATCGATCCGGTTTCCATCCATAAACTGCATAAGATATCCGTAATGTCCGTCATTTTTGGGTGGCGGATCTTCCATGTCCTCGGGCGTCTGGATAATCATAAGTTCACCGAATTGTTTTAAAAAATCCCGGTCCCTCACATAGGGATCCACACAATTCACGAAGCACGCGATATCATAATCCTGGAAAAAATCCCTCTTTACGTTCGGGTTGGCACGGGACCCGATCATGACCGCCACCCGGATGTTATCATCCCCAGTAACGAAATTCAAAATCAGATCCATCATCTCTTTTTCGCTTCTCATCCCGTTCATCCATAAAATATTGGAATTAGCTGGAATCAATACACCTCCGGGCTACACCGTCCGCCTTGCCAGCATGTATCCGAACATCGCCGTCTCCGGATATCGGCCGCCCGCGTATTCCAGCAGCGTGCGCCTCAAATCGGCTTCGAAGCCCTCCGCCCGGTCCCCCAGAACCCGCTTCGATACCCCTGAAGTCGAATACAGGTACCCGACGAAATCGTCCAGCGTCCATACGTGCGGCGTGGGAAACTCGTACGAGGCGACATCTTCGAAACCCGCCGATTGCAGGACCTCCTCAAAATCCGGATCCTTCTGAGCGCTCGGAATGTTCGTTACAACGCGTGGCTCTCTGCCGGTCCACCTGCGGACCACCTCAGACGCCAGGGACTGCCATTTCACCTGGCCCCTTCCATAGTTGACGTACCACAAGATGGCCAGGCCGCCCCCCGGCTGCAGCCACTCCAGACCACGCCGTGCGATCAGATCCTGATCCAGCCGATGGAAAGCTTCTCCGATCGTGATCAGCTCGAACGCGCCCGGCGGCGCCTCCAGGTCTTCCGCCCGGGTGACCATCCAGGTCAGATTCGTGGCCCCGCTTGTCACGGCCTTCTCCCGGCCGACCTGGATCATCTCCGGCTCCGGATCGATTGCCCAGACCTCCCGGAAGAAGGGCGCCATGGCAATCGCCACCCGTCCCGGTCCGCATCCGAGATCCAGCAGCCTGCCATTTCCGGTAACCCCAGCCCGGTTCCGCAGATCGTCAATGAGCGACTCCGGGTACGGCAGTCGATACCGGGCGTAATATTCCGCCGTGCCGGCAAAGGCGTCAACTGGGAAATTCGGGATCCTTGATGTCATACCACACAGATCCTAGAACTCTGCACCGCTTGCTTATAAGCGCATCGACCTCTTCTTCGAGACATCATAATCCATTGCTTCTCACGTTTCACGTTTCACGGATTCTTTTACACTTCACGTTTTCCTATGGGAATTATATATTATTTTACCCTTGACATGCCGCCTGAAATTGCTTATATTTATATGTAAATAAAGGAGGTTATGTTATGGGAAAAGGGCCTGGAAAGTATTACAGGAAGGGGATTTCGTTATTGGACCTGACAAAACGTTTTCCGAACGACGGCATGGCGGAAGATTGGTTCGTTCGAATCCGTTGGCCTAATGGTGTTCGATGTCCGGCATGCAAGTCCAGCGACGTTCAATCACGTCCAAAAAGAAAGCCTCAACCTTACCGATGCCGGAAATGCCGCAAGGATTTCTCCATGAAAACGGGAACGTTGATGCAAGGATCAAATCTCGGGTATCAGAAATGGGCCATAGAAATTTATCTTTTTGCAACTGGAATGAAGGGTACGTCAAGCATGAAGTTGCATCGGGATCTCGGAATAACACAGAAAAGCGCATGGTACCTGGCTGTTTTCGTTCCGGCGCTTATCATCAACAGAACCGTTCCTGCGACAAGCATAAGCCATCCCCATTCAAGATTGATAAACAACCAGATGAAAAGACCGATTGATGTTCCACTAGTTATCCATAATGTAACCAGAAAGATTGAAATAACAGCCAGGATTAGGACGACACCCCATCTTCTTCACCATTAATCGATCCAAGCAATTCAAGTAAATGTTGTTTCGACATTCTCATATTTCTCCCCTCCGCATGACCAATGAACTCATTCAAAATAAGGAGATTGCGTGAACAAAATCGAAAATAAAGGAAACATCGGTCGAGGAAAGACTAAAACTGGACGAAAACTAACACCTAAAAACCTCGCCCATGCCATTATCAATACTCCACCCCCAAAAAAGCGACAGCGTTCATGACAGTTTGGGGGGTAAAGAGGCAGTAGGGCCTTGTGATGGAAATATCTCAAGCTCCAGGTGCTCGAAGAAAAACTTGGATTGCCAATAGATAAAGTATGGCAACAGAATACCAAACGTGCAAATCGTGAGAACTATCAACCCTAATGACATGCAGAAGAATTCTCCAAAACTCCCCTTGAATACAACTCGACCAATGGAGTGCATACTGGCATCCCTCCCTGTGGGGGTGACGTGACCTCCTTTGACACCCTAAGATGGGGATGCCGGGCCATGTCACCATCACGCAAGAGAAATGCGGGAAAGTTCTACCTATTCGCCTGGATACGGGGAATGACCCCATACCGGGTAAAAAACGGCTATTGTATTCAGCAGAGGACCCGACATGGCGGGCTCTTGCATATATGATGGTGACAAGGGTAAGATACTACAATGGATATGCGCTGCCAAGGGTAAAATAATATATAATTCCCTTAAGATTCTTGGTTATCTTTCAAACCAGGAGCGGAGTGTGGAGGAGCTGGCGATTCTGCTCGAATTGAAGGAGCCGACGGTGTCCCACCATCTGAACCGGCTGAAGGAGCTGGGTCTGGTCCGGATGCGTGCGGACGGGAACACGCATTTCTACAGGTTGGATGGCGGGGCTTTGAGAAGTATGAACCGGGAGGTCTTCACGCCCGAGAAGATGGCGTCTCTGGTCGATGATCGGGGAGCTGAAACCTGGGAGGAGAAGGTGCTCGGGAGCTTCGTCGAAGGGAAGCATCTGAAGCAGATTCCTGCGAGCCGGAAAAAGCGGGGGGTTATTCTCAAGTGGCTGGTGGGCAAGTTTGAGGAAGGGGTCGAGTATCCCGAGCGGGAGGTGAATGAGAGGCTCAAACAGTAATCATCCGGATTGTGCGACGCTGAGACGGGAGTTTATTGCGGAGAGGTTGATGGAGAGGGAGAAGGGGATGTACAGGAGAGCGTAAGTTGGGGGAGGTCGAAAGAGGAAACCTAAAAAATGGATTCGTGCCTGGGTTCGCAGGTGTCGTAGTTATACGGCATTGGCAAGTCACCGGACCTCTAAACCCCAGTCAGGAAACCGTTCAAGGCGGGCAGAAAATCAAACAAATTTCTACACACCATAAGGAATGGGAAGGATTGGCGATTCGATCCGATGTATGTTATCTTTTTAAAAGTGACTAAAGTTGGGGAGATTTCATGAGGCGCACCGGGAGATGATCGAAGACATTCGACGGAAAGTTGCAGAAAATCGATTTGAGTTTTCACAACACGCTGTTGATGCCAGTATTTTACGTCATATTCTCAGTCACGGAGATTCGAGAGGCTGTTGCAACGGGTGAAGTGATAGAAGATTTCCCACAAGATAAATATGTTCCAAGTTGTCTGATTTTGGGGAGCACACAATCAGGTCGTCCACTCCATATTCAATGTACACATCCAAGCCGAGATCCGATCAAAGTGATTACCGTTTACGAACCGGATCCGGGCTTGTGGATTGATTTTCGAGTCAGGAGCGAGTGATGAAATGTGATATTTGTGGCGGTCCAATGGTAGAGCAGGAAGTAACATATCGAATCGAACTGGACGAGAAACTTATTGTTGTGGAGAATGTTCCAGCGAAAGTCTGCGTTCAGTGTGGCGAGAGGTTGTATTCTGCGATGACCGTGGAACGACTTCAGCAGACAGTGTGGGAAAAGAAGACTCCTTCGAAGGTTCTGGAGACGCCGGTTTTCGACTTTTCAGAAGCCTGAAAATGTTGGGATGGAAATAGTCACGCTTTGAGCATTGCCGGCCTTTTATCTGTGCGGATTTAAAATCCAGAGACATTGACCTGCTGATGTATCAAATATTAATTAAGCGATATAAAAGCAATTGGATATTTTCAGAATGTCTATGCCCTTGCTTTGTCGTCTCAGCAAAGCAAGGGGGGTGATTGCAGGGCCTGCACCATAGCGCCTTCCAATTCAGCGCGCGTACGCTGAAGAAGATGACCGCTCCCCTTCAGCTCTCCGGCACGTATGGCGATTTCCAAAGTTGATGAATATCATCGATGCCCAGCTTGATCATAGCGATCCGCTCTATTCCCAGCCCGAAAGCAAACCCGCTGACCCTATTTACATCGTAACCCGCCTGGCGTAACATTTCTTCTTTCAGGAACCCGCATCCGCCAAGTTCAATCCATTTTTCATTCCGTCTGATATCGAATTCAATACCGGCATCGACGAATTTGAAATCGTGATTGCGCCAACGGATCTCGACTTCTCCGAACACCGCAATAAGTGCTTGTCGGACGGTTGATTTCAGGGCCCGAAGATCAGCGGTTTGGTCGATGCAAATCCCATCGACTTGATGGAAGACTTTGGAATGACGTCGATCTTCCTGATCCGGTCGAAAAACTCTTCCGGCCGCGAGCAGACGCACGGGTGGTTTCCGCCCCTTTATCGCCTGAAATGTCGTGTGGGTCGTATGGGTCCGGAGAATTTCATTGTCGCTTACGTGATAAGCCATTTCGGTGACGGCTATATCCTCCTCCACCGATCTATTTACGATTTCCTCACCGCCGATGATTTCATACGTAGACAGGGCGGTCCGGATCTGTTCCCAGATCGTTCTGACCGGATGTCCTTCGATCTCCATCGGTTTTGGCCGATTCAGCAGCTCCCCCACAACTTTCTCGCTGAAATGTTCATCAGGCGAATGATCCTTCAGGGATTCGCTGACCATTTCGATCATCCTTTCTTTTAATCTCTTTCTGGAGTCGTGCAGCCGCTTTTTGACGGTGGTCACGGGCATCTCCAGAAAATCGCTGATTTCTTTTTGAGAGTATCCATCGATGTAGTACATGGCTGTCACGGTCCTTTCGTGTTCTGCGAGGGTCCGAAGGGCCTGGAGCACTTTTTCCTTCATTTCTTTCGCTTCCATTACTTCATCGGGCCGAGGCTCAGATGAGGTTATCTCAGTCGTGTCTTCAAGCGAAATTGTTGGCATTGGCCTGTCTCGTGTTAACCGGTCGCAATGCTTGAAGACTATCTTTCGGAACCATCCCGGGAAAGCAGCGGGATTTTGAAGCTTCGAAAGTTTCAAGAAGGCTTCGATGAATGCCTCCTGTGCGGCGTCTTCGGCTAGCTGAAAGTCGTTGAGGAGCGAGTAGCAATAGCCCACGGCCATATCCTGGAAGCGTCGAACGATCGTTCCATAGGCGTTCAGGTCGCCGGCCCTGGTACGAAGGATTAAAGATTGGAGTTCTTCCACTTTTCCTCGTTTCTGAGAAGGCCTTCTATAAGTAAAGACCCGATTCCTCTTGAGAAGGTTACTGAAGTCCTGCAAGAACTTCAATACTATTCATGAAATCCAGCTGCGATTTCCTGTGGCCACATTTAGCCTCTAGAAATGGCTTTCATGATCAAACTGGTGATTTTCGATTATGGGAGGACGCTGTTTGACAGGGATAATGATGCCTTATTCCCGGATGCCGCGGATGTGGTCCGTGAGCTCTCAAAGCGATTCAGGCTTTGCATCGTATCATATTCCCCGGATGAAGAGGTCCCGGGCAGGATCGACGTGCTGAGAAAAAACGGGATTTTGGATTGTTTCGAGGGGTTACACTTCGTCGATGATCCTGAGAGGAAGTTCGAGAAGTACGATGAGGTGCTTCGAACGCGCGGTCTTGAAGCACCCGAAGTGGCCGTGGTTGACGACTACGTCATCAGGGGGGTTGCGTGGGGGAATCAACGAGGAGCTACGACGATTTGGTTCAGGAGGGGGAAATTCGCGGATGTGTTACCGAATGAACAAACAGGAGAACCGACTTTCACCATCAAAGCACTGAGTGATCTACTTCATTTGCTGTGAAAGGAAAGATGAGATCAGGTTATGTAATTTTATCCCTTGTTCCACCACAGCAAAATGTATATATTGATGTCTGACTGGCCTGAAAAAAAATGAGTTCTTGCAGGAACCGCCATTCCAGTCCTCGAGGCACAACGCTTACGGATGAGTTGAAGCTCTTGGTTGATCCATTCGGTCTTGATATCGATGACATCGATATGGTTATGATGAATGCAATCAATTCCAGTTTTCTCGGTGACTTGGACAAAGATGAATTAATGATGAAGTTTCGCAGCGCAAGTGAGTCTATTAAGAGGGATCTAAGGCTATCGCCCAAGTTGTGAGTCGCTATAATCACGTTGAAGCAGATTCATCAACTTAAGAGCACACGTCATGGATGCGCTTGGTCAATACACTCGACTTCCGCTAACAACGAAGTAGCCGCTGGATTGAATTTCTAAAAGGAGACCATCCAGTGCGGAAACGACCAACCAACTTCAATACCGAGTTGGCAAGGAAGCAATGGGACTATGCGGCTGAAGCGTTCGCCGAATTGCAGGCATCAGGAAATGACTACTACCGAACGGGTTTCTTTGGTCCGGCGCAAATCGACCTGTGCGGCGATGTGTCGGGTTTGGCTGTTCTCGACATAGGATGCGGGGCCGGGTACTTTTCGCGTGAGCTGTCGAAACGAGGAGCAGTCGTAACGGCGATCGATCTGTCAGGTGAGATGATCAGGTTCGCCCAAAGCCAGTCCACAGACAATATTAGATATCAGGTTCTCGACGCAGCGGACATTGCGGGGTCGTTCGCGCCGGAATACTTTGATCTGGTTACTGCTTGTGTTTCCCTTCAGGACATGCCGGATCCATCAGCCGTGATGCGGAGCGTTCACACGGTATTGAAAAGTGGATCCAGATTCGTTTTTTGTAATACCCATCCGTGTACCGACCCACCATATCGTAAATGGGCTAAGGATGAAGAAGGGAGGAAAACAGCTCTGGAGATCGCTAAGTACTTTGATCGTGGACCGATCGAATTCGAATGGAAAAGGCCTCAGCAAAAGTATGGTTGGATCTCTACCGGTGTACATGCACCACTGTCGGACTGGATCAAGTGGACTACGGCTGCAGGATTTATGATCACACAGATCGAAGAGCCTATGCCTAATGTGGAAGCCGTATCACGGTGGCCGGAACTCGAAGACGCTCGGATTGTTCCTTACTTTATTATATTCGACGTTACAAAATAACAACGATGAGGCTTCGGCCGCGGTATGGCTCAGGAATTTACTTTACCGGTTGAAACGAAACGATTAATCTTGCGGGATTTTGTCAAAAGGGATTGGGAACCCGTATTTGAGTTATATCGACTTCCAGAGACTTCCCATTTTGAAAGTTGGGATCCGATTGATGATAGAAAAAGGATAAAGGATCAAATTGTCCAAACCTGGATAAGTAATCAGAGCAAGGTTCCCCGAACAGATTTTACCTTGGCTGTGGATCTTAAAGGGAAGGACCGTTTTATCGGCGTATGTGGTGTTGAAATTGATACTGATACATCAGCCGGATCGGGAATTGGTGAGGTAGGATTTCGGTTTTTTCCGGATATTTGGGGGCAGGGTTATGCAACAGAAGCACTTAAGGGATTGATAAGCTTTTCATTCGACGAATTAGGGTTGCATCGCATTTGGGCAGGTTGTGTAAAAGAGAATGTCGCTTCGGCCCGGGTTTTGGAAAAGGCTGGAATGCGACTGGAAGGATGCACACGAAAAAGTTACATGATTGACGGAAGTTGGCACGATTCCTTACTTTACGGAATTCTCAGAACAGATGATGTTGGAGAAAACTGAAATTCGGCCGTCGAAGATTCACGGTTTGGGAGTCTTTGCTGCCAAGGAGATCACCGGGGGTGAAGCAATCCACAAAATTGATGACTCACGTGTAGTAGACGACCAACATCGACGCGCTTCAAGGAAATTGAGGAAACTCCCTACAAGCCCGACCTCCTGCAATCGTGGCATCCCTCATGAGGCGGCCCGTCCCAGGGCCGCCTTTTAATGTCCGACCAGAATTCGACATGGAAACCATCACCGGAGATCACTTGATTGCAGAGTGGAAGAGGGAAGAGTGCCAACCCTTTCTTGGTTGGGACTTTTCCTACCTCGAAGGCCGGTGTAAATTTCAAACTCCATCCTGGTCCTATGATAAAGTAGCTAGAGGTCTTATCGTGGATTCTCACGCCTTGTTGGATCTCGGGACAGGGGGTGGTGAAAGGCTCGCCGAATTCAAGGATATCCTACCGGCCCGGACGACGGCAACGGAGGGGCATTTACCCAATGTCCGGCTGGCACAAGAAAGGCTATAGGGGCTGAATCCACAGCTAGACGTCAATATGATGTGCTCCAGGGACACGTATTCCGTGACGCTCTTGAGCCTGCGAAACATCGCATCGAGTGTCTCCAGTGTGTAGTCGCTGGAATCGATAATTCCGAATAATAGTCGGGCTTCAGGTGGAAAATGTCTGAACGCCTCCAAATCCTCCGCTGTATCGTTGATCGCTAGACTGAACTGGTCACACCTCAGTCTCTCTATGATCCTTTGAAGAAAGCCGGCTTCTCGCCACGGAATACTTTTGTGATCAATCGCTCTGCAAATATGTACGGCTGAGGCCGCTGATCGCACGTGAGGGAAGAGTTGATTCAAGGAACTTGTGTAGCATTCGATCTCTCTTTCCAGGTTGAGGAGTTGGCGAAGTCGGGGGTCGAGCAACATCGTGATGCGATCGTCGTCGAACTGTATCACTTCGACTCCCAGGCGCTCGCAGTCTTGAATGATGGGCTTATAGTGTTTTACGATGTCATCCAGATACGCTTCCTGGGTAGGATAGGCATCTCGTGAAAAGACCGGATGCCAGCTTGTGCGCATAATCTCGTAAGGTGACGGCAGGGTCAGCTTGACGGGTTTTGAAGCGTGCTTTTTCATCACCCGGGTTTCTCGTTCAAAGACGCTGTTGGTAAGGTCGCCATTCTTCCGCGCTAATTTGTCTACGATAACTGCACCATATTTGAGCCACGCGGGGTTCAACCCGTGGGCACTGGGTCGCTCCCAAACCTGGTAAGCCTGGCCCACGTGGTGGTCCCAGTAGCGTCCGTCGTCCAGCAGGGTGGGGACGTTGATGCCGGTCGGCATGTATCCATCGAAGCAATCGTAGAATACCGAGAAATAGCCCGATCGCTGGATCTCTCCGTCGTTGACGATATCCAGCAGGAGGCTTTCCTGCTTCAGGATTATCTCCCTGGCCCCCTCCTCCAGGACGGCCAAGGCCGTCGGGTTCCGATACACGTTGTCGTAGTCTCGGAACTGGTTCAGGACCTGAACGCTCCGGGGAAGGCTGCCCAGCACACTGGTTTGCAGAGTCATTGGTATATTGCCCACAGATATTGGGGCTGAGAAAGCGGATACAATATAAAGAAAGGTCGTGAACAAGGATACCCTTAAGGATACGCTCACGACCTTCTCTGAACTTTATGCCGAAGCAGTTGCTGAGGAGAAATAGGAGTTGGTGAAACTCCACATCAACTGGATTGTTCAGGCGCTGACCTTCTAACGTCAGCGTCTCTTTTTTTTTTCAGAACTATTTCCGCTCTCGAGAGGTTTTAATAGAGCCTCTTGATATTTTCTTCAGGCGTAGGATGTGATTTTTATCACACTTAAGACTGACTAACAATGCAATTTGTTGGCAATATTTACTGAAAAAATTGGTCAACCAATGGCTGGCAAACAGAATCATTGGGGAGGTCTTTATTCCATTTCTTGTAACCTTTGAGGGTTACGTGCAAAATTAATTTCCTGGCACGGTCCTTGCGCATCATTAAGACCAGAATCTATCGAAGGAGGATAGCGTCATGTCAGGAATTAAAATTCAACCAGGGGACAAGGTTATCTATCAGTGTCAGGACAATCTGACCTGGGGACCTTGGAGACTCCTTGACATCAATAGAGGTGTTGCAACTGTAAGTATTGGAAGTCTTTTCACGTATTCTTTACAAGCTAACCTGCTTTCAAAGGACAAAAGCGGAAAGGTACTAGTGTTATGTCCCAGAAATAACTTGACAAAGTAATGGATTCGTCTTATGGTTCCTTATACCCTTATCCAAGGAGGAACCGATGAAAATGGGACGTCCATTGCAGCCATTGAACCTTAGTGATGAAGTCCGAAGTGAATTGAAGGCGATATCTGGTTCGCGGATCTTACCGCATTCTTTGGTGCGCCGTGCGAAGATCATACTGATGAGTGATATCGGACTCACGAATCTACAGATAGGCCAGAAGCTGGGACTGTCCTATGCCACGATTGGGAAATGGCGTAATCGTTATTGTGCTCAAGGGCTGATGGGGCTTTACGACGAGATGCGTCCTGGAGGTCCACGTTCAATCTCCGACCAGAAGATTGCCAGGCTCATTGGCAAAACCTTGAAGACAAAGCCAAGGCATGCAACTCACTGGACCTGTCGGTCCATCGGAGCTGAGACTGGGCTCTCCAAGTCCACCGTTCAGCGAGTCTGGAAAGCCTTCGGACTTCAACCTCATCGACAGAAACACTTCAGACTCTCAAACGATCCCTTCTTTGTAGAGAAGGTCAGGGACGTTGTCGGGCTCTACCTCAACCCGCCAGACAATGCTATGGTGCTCTGTGTGGACGAGAAAAGCCAGGTCCAAGCATTAGATCGAACGCAACCGATTCTGCCACTGGGTTTGGGTTACGTCGAAGGCGTAACTCACAACTACATCAGACACGGGACAACGACGCTGTTTGCTGCTCTAGAGATCGCCTCGGGAAAAGTGTTAACACAATGTAAACCGAGACACCGTCATCAGGAATTCCTTCAATTCCTAAAGCACATCGAGGCAAACGTCCCGGAGGATCTCGATATTCACCTGGTCTTGGACAACTATGGCACGCACAAGCACCCTAAAACCAAACAATGGCTTGCAGCCCGGCCAAGATATCAGGTCCACTATACACCCACTTACGCGTCCTGGCTAAACCAAGTCGAGATCTGGTTCAACATCATTACACAAAAGGCAATCCGCCGGGGTTCCTTTCGTAGCGTGAAAGATCTGGTCAATAACATCAAGAAATTCGCCGATCACTACAACTCAAATTCAAAACCCTTTGTGTGGACTGCCACCGCAGAATCCATCCTCGAAAAGATTAAGCGACTATTTGAACTTATTGGCGGGACACGACACTAGCTTAAAACTATTTATGTTCTTGATAAAATACCCATACCATATGGTGTGGGTATTTTCATCTCATCCAGTAGGAACGGAGGATGGCATAATCGGGGTTATGCCTTACTGATTATGGCTAGCGTCGCTGTTATAGAGGATGATAATATTGTAAGAGATCTTGTCGTTCGTGCTCTTGAAACCAGGGCATATACTGTCCTGCCCTTTGAGGATGCACAACCCTTTCTGGATACAGACAATTATGAATTAGATTTAATCATTACTGATCTAAGAATGCCCACACCTGGGGAAAAGCTTATCCAGGTTCTTAGGGAAAAGGGAATTAAAGTTCCAATCTTGGCTATGACCGGGGATCTTACCCAGGAAAGAATTGATAATTTGAGAACATTAGGAACCACTGAAGTTATCGAGAAGCCATTTATGTTTGAAGAATTCCTGGACCTGGTTGAGAAACTGGTTTCTGCTTAATTCACCTGGATTGGATGGATTGACAGATTCTGTTATCTATGAATGTAAAGACTGAGGAGGGGAGTCTGAATTAGACCAACCGACTGCCTCTTCGCAGCCTGTAGATTCCATAGATCAAAATCCCCACACCCACAATCCACTCCGTTCCCACCGGGATCGATCGCGGTGTGGATATGACTCGAATATAATCGTCATCCAAGGCAGGGAACCCGGTCCCGATGTTATCAGTAGGTCCCGGAGGATCTCTGACGGTAAGGATATCGCCACCTGCGGCTCCAACCTTGAAGGCCTTACCTTGGGCGATACCTTTCATCTCTACGGTGATAAAGAAGAACTCCTCATTTGGTAAGGAGGAAACGAGTTCCGTGGTGCTGGGGGCGATCGTCGTAGGAGAATTGACGTTGACGGGGGTCTGTATCCCTATAATCGGGTCGTTGTCATCAAGCGTCCCATCGGTACTGCTTATCAGTTTCAACCCCACGAAATGAGCAGGACCTAGACCTAGCAGCCCGTTGAAGAACTACCTTTCAACGCACATAAACGGAAAAGACGCCTGGAGTGCGGGTCGGATAAATCAAGGTAAGGAGATTGAGCAGGAGACGCTGATAAGAGGTTAAAAAGGTGACCGAGGGCAGCAAACGTGATTGTAGGACGAGCAGTAGACGCTGCAAGGCCTTGGCCAGGTCCTGGAGGGCCTTCGGAGTACCTACGCCCATCACTTTGCGCATGAGCAGAGCCAGGTTGCAGCCCCCGATGTGGATCAGCAAACGCTTGAGGATATTGCCGCGGTCTCTCAAGTGCAACCTGCGCATGCCACCGGTATCATATGTGTGAGCGATGGTTCTTTCCACCCGTTCTGCACGACTTCGGCGCAAGGCCTTGCCGCGATCTCCCTTGATCCGGCGTCGATTCGCATATACCGCGGCCTGCTCATCTCGTCGGCCGTTCCACTTGCGGCGTCCCCGATCCGGTTCTGAAATGTAACTCCGGATGCCGCCTTGCTTCAGACTGGTCAATACATCGTTGCTATGATATCCTTTGTCCGCAACCACCTCCCGTATACGCTGTCTGTGCAAACGTTTGGCAGCTTTTTCGTCCTTCGCGACCTGCTTGAGATTGAGCTGCGCCTCGAGCAGCGTCCAGGGCAACGACTCGGTATCTCCTTCATCTGCTCCCGACAACGCCACTGCCACAATGGCATTGGTGTCCAGATCCACCGCGTGCTCCACCTTGTGCACCATGTGCGTGCGACCGTCCTTCATCTTAGCGATCTTGGCATCCGGGTCGTGCGGGTGCTCCCAGTCCTGGTTCGATCCCTTCTTCGGTCGCTTCTTATCGATCTTGGACAAGTCCTCGCGGGTAGGCGTTTCAATGCCCGAGGCCTTGGCCAGATTCTCAAGGAATGCCTGGTAGCCTTCACCCGTGTCACGGCGTACAATGCTGCGCATCGCGGCGTTGGCCTCCAGTGTCGTAGCATCCACGCCCAACGTCTTCCCCTTCACCAGACCCGCTTTGCACAAGACCCTCAGGATCCACTTGAAAACCGCTTCGTGAACTTCCAAGGGAAGCCGATGCCGGATGCGAGACAGGCTGGAATGATCCGGGGTCTGTTCGTCAAGGGCATACCCCAAAAACCGGCGCAACGTCAGCGAGTCAGATACACGCCATTCGATCCCACGTTCCGAATCAAGTCCCTCGAAATACCCAATCAAAAGCATCCGAAAATAAACCCCGGGCGGAATGCCCTTGCGACCCATATGAGGAGCGTAATACCGCTGGCAAAGCCCCTCGACGAACTCGTCGAAGCCGTTCGCCCCCAATACCTGATTCAGCTTCTCGTAGAACGGATGACCCGGAGATTTCACCAAAGTGTTCGATGCGATGAACAGGTTTTCCTGTCTCTGTCGTCCTCGTTTTCCCATTGCCATTTGCTCGTCCTCCCTTCTCAGTTTGAACCTGATATATCATAGGACCAAACCACAAGGAAAGACAACAGTCATCTTGGCATAAACGCACTTTTTCAACAGGCTGCTAAGTGCGCCGCTCGCCAGCATGTGCACTATTACGCTGCGCGCATCCTCCGCCAACGCGGAATCTTCCGAAACCAGATCGACAGCAACCATCGCGCGAAGCACCGCTCGCGTCTTGAGAAGTCCATTCGAAACAACCGCAAGCGGCATCCCAATGCCAATAAACTCTTCGGTTTCCGCCGGAACAATCTCTTCAATAGGTTCAATACCTCGATCAGTTCGATTCAGAGCCGTCTTATAATCGTTAGCGAATACAAAACCCTCTATTAATGAGATCGGAAAATGTTTCGAGAAAGCTATCACTACGGAACTAATCTCTTTGGCAACGGACTTCGCAAACTCTTCATCTCCGAAGCCCTCAAAGGAAACGAAATACTGGTGTGTTTCTTCTCGGACCGTGGCTTTCCATGACTTATTTGCTGCGTAACTTTTCTCCTTAAGTCGACTTTCATTGTCCGTATCGCGCAATAAATCTCCAATTGCTTCGACTGCAGAGGTATCTGCCAATCTTTCAAAAGACGTGCGGATCTTTCCGCCGAGTTGCTCGATCAACTCAGAGAGGCTTGTTGAATTACGGTTCGCGAGAAAAAATGAGTAAGAAGCCTTTCCCGCGTGCCGATTGTACTGAGACAAGTCCATGTCCCAATCAATGTCCGACTTGCCTACAGCCAATCGGTCTGGCGCGAGTGCCAACACCACCGCCTCCAGCTCATCGGGACCTGTGAGCAGCAGAGGCTGCCATTCACGGCCATTGAACGCGATACTGGTACAATCGGGCAAGACAGCCCCGTCACCGTGCGCCGGCAGCACTTGCCACATCAGCTTGCTCAATTCAGCTACCCGGTCCTCAGGTGCCATCGTTTTTCCGAGAACGGTTACCTGTGCGCGCCGGCTTATCTCCGGCGCCCCGGCGCGAAGCCCCTCCAACGTTCTTGCCAAGTACGGGAATACTTCATCCAGAACATCGGAACTCCTCTCTCTCATCGCAACATAAAGCAAGTCTATGATCGTTCTTTCAGTAACCGGCGTGATTTCTGTTAACCCCAGCTTGGCCAGCTCGTCCGAAATCATGCGGCAGACAGGTTCCGGCGGACCGTGCCGCGGCAATTCAAAGAAAAGGGTCTCAGATCCACCGCATATCAAGTTTTGGACAGAATTTGAGACCGAGACGATAGCTTCCCTCATGGCTCCCCGCGTATGAGAAGAGCGAACCATCAAGTGTGCTACAACTTGGGCGATCTTTGCGCCGTCAATGACTTCGCTGATCTCGATGCGCCTGATTTCATCCACCGTCCTATGCAATTGAACTTCGTATTCAGTTATCAAGTCATCGAGTGTCGGCAATCCGTCTCCGGACGGCTTGGAATAGAAATAGTTTTGTGCCGCCGCGTCGTTTCTCGCCACCCGAATTGCGGTTGATTGACCTCTTCGATACATCCAAAGATGATCTCCTCGGCCGGGAATAACGAATGATTTCAGAAAATGCCGCGGGATGAAGTGTTGCTTTTTGCCCATTATGTGCGTTCCTTCACCTACTGTCCGATCTGATCAAGCAAGTTCGCGGATCCGGGGTCCGAGTAGCGCAGTCTCACCTGATTCATTTTTTCCAACCAGGCAGGTGACATCGCCAATCTCGACCTCGGTCGAGTCCTGAATGCTCTGAAATTCCCTGACACGCGCCTTGGTAAGTTTCATCTTCTTTCACCTCAGACAGTAGAGACCCTCCCACATTGTGAGATTCTATCTTGAACACATCAGTCCTCAGCGCCCCTAATCAGCTACGGGACTGACAGGCTCCCACCTTCAGCCCCTTGATGGTAGGTTGCTGTAAAGATGGTCTCAGAAAGCCACTTATGAAATGAAGGATTGTCACTGAACTGCTTGAAGAGTTCAGTGTGGTCGGAAAGCAATTCAATCACAGCCCGTTCGAGTGCCTTGTCGTGTTCAATTGCCGATCTTGTCGGCATCATGTGGAAGACGAGTTGCTTCTCCGCGTTCGCGATTTTCAATGGCAAGATTGGCGCGCTCTTCCGCCATACGGTGGCTGCGAACAGACCGCGCACGGGGTCGGGCTCGGTGCCCTTCCTGAGGATCTTCTTGATGACCGGAGGCGCGGTCTCCGAACGCCCGGCTTCCTCCTTGAGCGCCTTGATCTCTTTGGCAGTGCAGGCGCTCGACATTGTCGGCGTGATCCTTTTGTTCTGCTTTGGATTGCCCCCAGTCGTGCCTTCAGGGAGTCCAGGAACCCATAATACGCTGTCCAGGGCCACCTGACGAAAAAGCAGCAAAAGGCTACAACCGTTACAAGAGGATTTCATGGCTGGCTCTTGGACTCCTCGTCTCTGGCTTTGCGTTACAAATCGTCAGCACCTGGAGACCATTTGCCGTGTTCTACCGTTTCACCACGTGGCTTTTGAGGCTTTCTGGCTACATAATTGGAAGATGCAAGACAACGCTTCGGTTCCTGAAAATCAGGACGCAACACCTGGAACCTTTGAACACGCCTTAGTTAGGTGAGGCCGCCCTCGCTGTCGCCTTCGATTTCGTCGAGGAAAGAGTCTGCCTAAAAATCGAGCGACAGGGAATCAAGTTGGGCAGACGAAGCAGGAAGAAAGTTCGTCTCCAGCTAGAGAAGATGCTTCGCGACAAAACACTCAGTTCTATTAAGGTGCCTGACTGGAAGTGGTGGTGTCACCAAGAGTTTACCATCCAGTTCACGGACCAAGATCAGCAGGGTCCCGCTGCTTTCACGTCGCACCTCATCGAGGTCGCTCCCAGTATTCTCAAAGATTCGCTCCCCTCGATGGGGGCTGCCGCTTTAAAGGATTTGAAGAGGGGATGGCCTAACAGCCTGTTGAAAAAGTGCGTTTATGCCAAGATGACTGTTGTCTTTCCTTGTGGTTTGGTCCTATGATATATCAGGTTCAAACTGAGAAGGGAGGACGAGCAAATGGCAATGGGAAAACGAGGACGACAGAGACAGGAAAACCTGTTCATCGCATCGAACACTTTGGTGAAATCTCCGGGTCATCCGTTCTACGAGAAGCTGAATCAGGTATTGGAGGCGAACGGGTTCGACGAGTTCGTCGAAGGGCTTTGCCAGCGGTATTACGCTCCTCATATGGGTCGCAAGGGCATTCCGCCCGGGGTTTATTTTCGGATGCTTTTGATTGGGTATTTCGAGGGACTTGATTCGGAACGTGGGATCGAATGGCGTGTATCTGACTCGCTGACGTTGCGCCGGTTTTTGGGGTATGCCCTTGACGAACAGACCCCAGCTTCAAGGAAAATCTCATACTTCTGTTCCGGGGACAAGCTCCTGCGCTTCTTGACCGGGTCACTGTTTGAGGACAGTTGCTCCATCTTTACTCCTCCTGTGAGGTCAGGGATATCCCAAAATATGTATCCCTTCTCAACCCTACAGGCAACCAGGATCTTGCTTCGACCTTGCCCCCGTTTTTTCGGGCGATCTCAGACAAAAGATAGGCCGAGATGTTTTTGCCCATCTTTAATGGGCTGATCCAGCGCGATCTCAATATTACGTATTTTGGATATGGATCTATCTTCCTTATTTTACTGATCATCGTGATCGCGGTCGGCCTGCTGGCCGGTAGTTATCCGGCTGCTGTACTGTCGCGCTTTCAGCCGGTGTCTGCGCTGAAAGGTGGGAAACTTATTGGAGGCCGCAGCAGGCTGACGCGCACCATCGTGATATTGCAATATACCGCGTCGATTGCGCTGATGATCTGTACGGGCGTGATGTTTGAGCAACAACACTATGTGCGCAACAAAAATCTAGGTTATGATCGGGACCAAGTCGTTGTTGTGTACGCAAAGAACAAGAAGCTTGCAGACCGTTTCAAGCATGAAATATTAAAAGATCCCCGTGTTTTAAATGCTACGATCGCTGACCGCGCTTTTACGAGCGGCTGGAACAAGACCGGCTTAAAACTGCCCGATGGAACACGTTTCTCGGTACGCGTGCTCGGGGTTGATCCCGACTATCTGTCCACGCTGAGAATTCCCCTGCTTGCAGGCCGCAACTTTTCCGAGGCACATCCATCAGATCGTGAACAAGCTGTGTTGATCAACGAAAGCCTGGCACAAAAACTTAAAATGGATAATCCCATAGGCCGCTTGCTGCCGGGGTTTGACTGGAACGGTTTGAACCCGATCGTTATCGGGATTATAGACGATTTTCACATCGACTCGTTGCACAAAAGTATTCAGCCGCTGGTTTTGCAGATGAAACAGTTTAACAGCGGCCCGTATCTGCTCATCCGCATTCGCCCTGAAGATGTACTCGGTACGCTAGCGTTTTTAAAAACCATCTGGCAGGATGAGGACCCCAACGGGTTATTATCCCATTGGTTTCTGGATACCGCACTTGATCGGCAATATCGCGATGAACAACGCTGGGAGCGGGTGCTCATTTATTCGGCGCTGTTTGCGATTACGATTTCTTGCCTCGGTTTGTTGGGGCTGGCGTCTCTGGCTGTGGCACGACGAACAAAGGAAGTCGGGATACGGAAGGTGCTTGGCGCATCGGTGGGACATCTGGTAGGATTACTGTCGAGGGATTTCGTAAAGCTGTTGGTTGCGGCGAATGTGATCGCGTGGCCAGTAGCATATTGGGCAATGGACAAATGGCTGACGAATTTTGCCTACCGCATCGAGCTTAAGGTTGACGTCTTTATATTAGCTGGCATGTTAGCGATTTGCATCGCTCTGTTGGCGGTGGTTCTTCAGACACTCAAGGCTGCGCGGAGAAATCCTATAGATGTCCTTCGATATGAATGAAAGACCAGACAAGGTGATGCCGCGTACCTGATTGAGGTGTTAATCACTCATACCGCAGCGCTTCCACAGGATTGACCATCGCGGCGTTGATGGTTCGAAAACTGACGGTTATCAAGGCGATTACCACCGTTAGAAGCCCACCTAAAACAAAGGTCCACAAACTGATATTTATCCGATAGTTGAAGTCCTGCAACCACTGATCCATTGCTAAATACCCTACAGGCCAGGCCTGTCGTTGAGACCGATCTTAACGGGAATATCACTTACCTCAATCCCTTAGCAAGGGAGCGATTTCACGATCTGGAGGAAGCCGGCCTTCAGCATCCATTGCTCGAAGGGTTCGGGTCGATCGTAAGCGAGCTTAAGGGCGATGGGGCAGAATCCATCGTTCGAGAGATTGAGATTGGAGACTCCGTTTACGACCAAAAAGTAACCTATATCTCCGAGAGCGGCAGCGTGCGTATATTCGCACATGACATCACCGAACGCAAACGGGCCGAGGAAGCCGCAGAGGCCGCCATTCGTGCAAAGAACGAATTTCTGGAGAAGGAACTCCAGATGGCCCACGATATGCAGATGGGGCTTTTGCCCACGCGGCCGATTCGAGGTGAGCGGTTCGAGATCGCCGGCCGGTGCGTTCCGGCCAGCCACGTGGGTGGAGACTATTTCAATTACTTCTGGCTGGACGAAGCGAAGCGGTACCTGGGGTTTGGCGTGGCCGATGTGTCGGGCAAGGCGATGTCGGCGGCGGTGCGAGCGATGCAATTGAGCGGGATCTTCCGGTATGAATTCCGGGAGGCACGGCCGCTGCGGGAGGTGTTACAGGGCTTGCATGGCGTGCTGCAGGAGGAGCTTCCCCCGACCAGCTTTGTCACCTGCTGTCTGGGGACGCTGGACGTGCAAGAGGGGGTTGTGCAGTTGGCCAACGCCGCCCATCCCTTCCCCTATCACTACTCGGCAGCGAAGGGAGTGCTGGAGGCCTTGCAGATGCCCTCCCTGCCGCTGGGTATCCGGCTGCCGCCGGGCAGCCCGGGGGGCTTTGCGAAGGTCGAGGTCGAGATGGGGGCTGGGGATTTTCTGGTGCTCTATAGCGATGGGGTGACGGATATGCAGGACGAGACCGGGGGGTTCTACGATGCGGGGAGGTTGGAAGCCATGAACCGGAAGTGTGCGGATGTGGATGCCGAAGTGCTGGTGGAGGCCGTGTTGGAAGACCTGAACCGGTTTAGGGGGACGGAGGCGCAGAAGGACGACGTCACCCTCCTGGTGCTTCGGGCGTAGCTCGAGGGGGAGCTGTCGAATTTCTGAGTAGGGGGGAGGATCTCCAATATTTCGTGAGCTTCCCAAGATATCGGGAATCTGTTTTGTCCTTCCCAGAATCTGCAAAAGCCTTTCAGTTTATTTAACTTCAATATATTTAACCATTTGGGATATTTCTCAAATGGTTTTTTGTTTTTGGTATAGGGCTTGCGATATGGACGGGATCGAAGTCCTGGGGAGGAGGATGGGTCTGAACGCCAAATTGCCGGTGATCATCTATTCTGCCAATGAAAGCTTCAAGGATAACTTTATGACCTGGGTGGCCGACTCCTATGTGGTCAAGAATTCGAATCTGGATGTGTTGAAGGAGGAAATCGAGCGGGTGCTGCTGGAGCGGAAGGGGGGAGGGTGCCGAATCTGGCCGGACGGTATGGGAGTCACATAGCTGGCCGCCTAAAGGATGGGAACGATAGAGAAGGTTATCTTCCTCAATTGAGAGCTTTTTTCACTTCAGGGTTTTCCCTCAGTCAGGAATTCCGGCCTTTCCCTTGCGGCATCGCGTTTGCATCTGTATAGCAGTTCGGACGCCAACGGCAACCCCGCGCTCATCCCAACGAACGCAAAGACTCTGTCTAGGGGTCCTTTTTTTTGGCCGGTTATTCACATCGCAGAGGATAGACCAATGCCCGGAGGCCAGCGGGACAGAAAGGTAGACAGCTCGGGCCCTGCAGGATGGGTAGGAGCGGGAAGTGCGACAGGCAGAGGGCGAACCATCCTGCAGCGTGGGGTTCCCCCTCTCGATTTCGGTTGACTTGCGGTAACGTACCGAGGTACATTTGAGTCGTAGTACATGTCTTGATTGAAGCGTCCTCCTTGGGAGGGGCTCAATGAACGCCGGGGCAAATAGCGATTGTGAATAACGGTGACCAGCCGCATCTGAATAGGTGCGGTTTTTTTTGGTTGTATACGAGAGAGTCGAACCGGCGGCCGTCAACTGGGCGGAAGTCATTCAGGCCCTGGTCAACGGACCCGCTGGCAGAAAGCGATAAGGAACATCGGCTATGAGGGGATTTTCGAAAACGACCGTGATGGCATTCATATTTGTGACGTTTGTTGCACCTGCCTGTTCTCAGGAGACTGTTAGGTGCCAATGCTTATGGGAAACCCATTCAGATTTTTTATTGAACTGATACAGCAGTCGGTCTGGATTCCTGTCTGGGTGCTGATTCTCATGGTTGTCAATGTTGCGAGTGTTGGATTCTGGAATGAGTCTTTGGCGAAAGTGATCTTTGCAGCCTTCATTTAAGGGCCTGTTGTTTGAGAGGAAGGTTATGGACATGGAATTTTGATATGCGGGAAATCGAAGGGTTTTCTCGAAACGAAAGGAGGTCAGGATTGAAAGCCGGATTTTCGGCAATTCTTGTTTCGCTTGGAATCCTGGTCGCACTGATGGCCCTCTCGTGAAATATTCTGGGAGGGTTCTGGTTTCCAGAATTTGAATTATCATCTAGCATCTTCGGATGCTCTGTTCACCTAAGCGTGGAGGTTTTGATGTTTTCCAGGATGATGTACCGAATGAGCATGGGGGCCCTTGCCCTCCTATTTCTGGCAGGAACCGGCTATTCGGAGACCTTCCAGATCGATCCTGTACACTCCTCGGTCGGATTCTCCGTCCGGCATATCTTCAGCCGGGTTCCGGGAACGTTCACCAATTTTTCCGGGACTGTCGTATACGATCCCGATCGCCCGGAAAAATCATCCGTTAATGCCGTCATTCAGTCCGCCAGCGTGAATACCGAAAACGGGAGGCGCGACAATCATCTCCGCAGCCCGGATTTCTTCGATGTGGAGAAATTTCCGGAGATCACCTTCACGAGCACAGCTGTGAAAATGGAAGAAGATCGGTTGATGGTCACTGGAGACCTGACGATGCACGGGGTCACCAAAAGCGTGGAGATGCCCGTGGAGGTCCTGGGTGTCGGCCCACATCCTGTGTCGAAGGCACCTGTAGCCGGGTTTGCTGCCGACCTGGAGATAAAAAGGTCGGACTTCGGCGTCAACAGCTGGACGGATCCTGCCGGGGTCGTGGGGGATGAGGTCAGGATTGTCCTGAATATCGAAGCCGCCGGGAAGGCCATGTGGAATCCGTGTAACCCCTGCAATCCCTGCGGAGGAAACAATCCGTGCACTCAGATAGGGGAAACCAGTTCACCAGTGAGCCCCTGAGAGCCGAGCTGGACAAAAACGGCTTCCGATCCAGCATGGCAAGAAAGGGAAATTGTTATGACAATGCCGTTGTTGAATCCTTCTTTGCAAGGCTCAAGACAGAGGAAGTCGACGGAATGATCTATCCAGATCGAGAGCAAGCCGCGTTGGCGTTGTTCGAATACATCGAAGGATTTTACAACAGGATACGCAGGCACTCCTATATTAACCAGATGAGCCCAGATGACTTCGAACAGAAATTCACTTAACTCTGTGTCTACTATACCTGGGCAATATCAGTTGCGCAGGGAACCCAGGGTGGCCGCCGGGGTAGAAGAACAGTCGCAGCCCGGTTCCCTGGACGACGAATTCGCTGCAGGGCAGCTCAGGATCCAGCTTGAAATTTCCACACTAAAATTCCACAAACAGGCGCGTGTACCAGAAGGCACCGTTGTAGTCCCAGGGCGTGCTTTCCGGGCGCAGATTGCCCTGGCCCGCGGTCTCCTCGGGGGCGGCATCGGGCACCGAGTCGAAGATATTCTGTGCCCCCAACGCCAACCGGTAGCGCTCGTTGAAGGTGTAGCCGACTTCGGCGTCGACAATGATGCCCCCATCGAAGGCGTCGAGGTCGTCGCAATCATTGTCCTGGAAGCGGCAGGCCTTCCAGGGGCTGAAGTAGCTGGGCCGCAGCATGGCGTTCCAGGAACCCAGCTGGTGGCGGTAGGTGAGCACCAGGCGGTGTTCGGGGTTCATTTCCTCCAATTCCACCTGGCGCCGGGGCGTCATCAGGCTGACGTCGACCGGTTCGGCCAGGGGTGTACCGAGGAATTCAGTGACTTTCCGAACCTGCGAAAAGTCGTTGAGGCTGGTCCTGGTCCAGTTCCAGGCCAAATCGACGGTTGACAAGGACTGGCTGCTCCAGGCCCGCTTCCATGACAGCACCAGGTCGATGCCCGGGTACCGGTATCGAAGTCGTTGGAGAAGAATTTGATCTCTTGGAGAACGCTGACGCCCTGCAGCGTCTCTTTTTCCTGGATGAGCTTGGCGATTTCCCCCGCGATCTTGATGTTCCCGGTCAAGGCGATTCGGTCCTCGATGGAAATGTCGAAGTAGTCGAGGGTCAGATCGATCTCGTTGGTGAGTTCCACGGCAGTGCCGACCGAAAAGCCCACGGACTTCTCCTCGGTCAGTTCCACACCACCCAGGGCCGTGGCAATGGGATGGGTGGGCGGTACCTGCCCCTGTTCGGTCAGACCACCAACGCCGGAGAAGCCGGTGGTCACGGCGGTCAAGTTGGCTTGGCCGGGCGACGGGGCGCGGAAGCCGGTGCTGGCTGTCGAACGCAAGGTGACCCGATCGCTCGCGCGCCACAGGGTCGAGAGCTTGCCATTGAGGGTATTGCCGAAGTCGTTGTAGAAATCCTCGTAGCGCACGGCCATACCCAGCTGCAATGGCGGCACCACATCCGCCTGCATATCCAGGTAGAACGCATAGTTCGGGCGATTCCACTTGCCGGCGTTCCTCGGATCCAGCCCCTGATAGCCGTTGGAACCGATGCTGAAGCCATGACCGGAGTAAGGGCCCGCCTGGTACGAGGCCAAATCGCCGGCGATGGACTCGAACGTCTCCTGGCGCCATTCCGCGCCCCAGGCGATGTCGAGGGGCGACGCGGGGGCGCCCAGCTCCACTTGGTAGGAGAAGTCGAGGTTGGTCGAGACTTCGGTCTGGATATAGTCGCGCGGGTGGAAAGAGGTCGGCGTATCCGGCCCCAACGAGGCGTTGATGGTGTTGAAGATGAAGAATTCGATATTGCTGCGGGCGGCGCTGACGCTGACGTCCCACTTGAGGCCGCTGGCCCGTTTGCTGCACAGCCCGGCCACCAGGCTCAGATCGCGGATATCGGCTCCGAAGCGCGGCGTGAAACCGCCGGGAAAGCGCTCGTTGAAGAGAAAGAGATCGCCCCGGTGCTGATCGATGAAAGCTTGGACCTCATCGAAGCTGGCGTCCAGGGAGGGCACTTCCACGGTCGATGGGTCGATGTCGTCGCCGATGTCGAGATCGGCGACGGCCCGCTCACCGCCGATACGAAAGACGCTGCTACGTGCTGAGGAGGTGCCCGGAGCGCGGAGGAAGAACCCCCCTTCGGTCCGGCGCTTGGCCCAGCCGCCAAAGCCATAGGCTTCGACCCCGCTGCCGAGGTCGAGCCTGGTATTGAAGAAGGTGTTCCAGACCCCGTCGGGATAGCCTCTGGCGCTCAGCGTTGCGGCATCGGTGCGGGTACCGCTACGTATGGTCGGCTCGAGCTGGCGGTACTCGAGGCTGAAATTGAAAAAACCCTCTTGAGTGAGCGGCAAACCGACATTGACGGCAGCCTGGGCCAGGCGGCCGTCCCCCTCGAAGTACCCGCCCCCCCGCATTTCCAGCAACACGCCTTCGGAGGCTTCGCGCAATCCCAGGTTGAGGACCCCGGCGATGGCGTCGGAGCCGTACTGGGCCGCAGCGCCGTCCCGGAGAAGTTCCACTTGCTCAATTGCAATGGTCGGAATCACGCTCAAATCCGGTCCCTGTGAGCCCGTATTGAGCGAACTGCCTAGCAGCGCGATCACGCCGGAGCGATGGCGACGCTTGCCATTTACCAGCACCAGCAGGTTATCCGGCGGCAGGCCCCGGAGGGTGGCAGGGCGCACCAGTGTCGCTTCGTCGTCAATGCCGTGCCGCTGGATATTGTACGACGGGGCCAGATTGCGCAGGATATCGTCCATATCGACAGCGGCCTGGGTGCGCAGATCCTCCGCACTCAGAACGTCCACGGGGGCGGCCGATTCTTTCACAGAGCGCGGTGCATGCCGAGATCCGACGACCACTACTTCTTCAAGGATGTAGACGTCGGCGGTGTCGGCCCCTCCCTTGCCCACAGTATCTTCCTCAGAGGCCGTCTCTTCCGCGGTCGCCTCAGATTTTTCAGCCTCCTCGGAACCAAGCCGCCTTCCCGACGAGGAGCGAACCGGCAAGAACGAGACTCAGCCCAGCCGTCCCAAATGGGCGCATCAGGCCGGCCAGGGATGATGCCAAGTCTGCATAATAACCAAGCCTCCCGGTTAAGAATCTGTAAGGAATTTCCATTTTGAGGCCTTGGTACCCCCTATACTCTCTTTATCTTCCCTGCTCGTATCAGGAGAGAGGAGATATGGCCGCCAAGACCACATTGGGCACGTTCTGGCATATGCCGGACGATCTGTGGGCGTTGATCGCTCCGGTTGTAGGCCCGGGGAAAGCGGCCGGGACCGTTGGGCGTCCGCCTCGCCCTTTTCGGCAAATCTTTGACGGGATCCTGTATGTGCTGTGCACGGGCTGCCAGTGGCACGCCCTTCCACGCAGGGTGTATGGACCCCGCCTCCACTGTGCACGCTCGTTTCACCCAGTGGGTGCGATCCGGATGTTCTACGAAGCCTGGCAACGGGTGCTGGCCTACTCCGACGGAGCCATTGGTATCGACTGGAAGTGGCAAGCCCTCGACGGGGTGATCACCAAGGCACCCTTGGGCGGGGACGCCATCGGCCCAAACCCTGTAGACTAGGGGAAACGAGGTGCCAAACGCAGTGTGCTGACGGACCGACGGGGTGCTCCCTTGTCGATCGTGGTGACGCCAGCAAACACGCACGGACAAGACCGTAGCCTTGAAAACCCTGGATGGCATTCGTTGAACGGCCTGCAAAGGTAATATATCGTCTGCATCACCTGTGCCTGGACAAAGGATATGACTACGAGGTGTGATCGCCGGAGTCCTGGAGCGAGATTTCATCTTGCACGGCAGAAGACGCCAACAGACACCCGCTACCATCCTCATCATCTTTCGCTTGTCCATTTCGCACCCGTGATCTATTTCCGTACAGGCTCTTACTGCAAATCCAAAATTTCGCTCAGTTTCTATTTCAGCTCGCTCCACTTCAAAATATTCCGGACCTTTTACGTCATGCGATACATGAACCGTTGCTGTGTATTCGACATCTTGATCAACTGTCTTGTCTATTGTGGACAAAGTTATCAGAACCTTGTCTTCGCTATCGTATACTGCGGTGTCTAGATCGTCGTGCGTCAGCCTTTTCTTGCAGGTCGATCCATTCGTCAAGGTCCGAGGGTTTGAACCTTCATGCGCCGACTGCCTTGAAGCCTGGCAGTCTACCACGCCGGGCCAAGCGATATACCGTCTTCTCATTGACGTTCAGGTACCTTGCTACGTCCCGGACGGTCATTGCTTGGGTCGATACGTCTGCCATGATGGAGTCCTCTTTGTAGTCGACAAATATAGCAAGGAATGACCGTTTAAACCAGTCCAAATTTGGGCAGGCCAGATACAGGGCGCGTCGGGAGAGTCCCTCTGGGGCCCTCAGGTTATGGTACCTTGAGCCTTCCATCCGGCATGGGCCGTTACTCCGGCCAGCAGCCGGATACGAGCCGGCGCCGCCTGATGTGAGTCGTCTCGACCCGTGTAGACCCAGGTGATTTCACAGGCACCGTTCGCCACAGCAGATACCGGCACGCGGTGGTGTAAAGGCTGCGGTCGCCCGAGCAGACCCCTCCAACCGGTCGATGGCGGGGGGGCCGGTCAGGGGGGCTCCAATGGAGAGCAGTTCCCCGCACACGGCGCACCAGGCGCCCGCTGTAGCGCTTTCGGGGACCGGTTGGGAGCACAGGAGACCAACCCTGGTCGGAAAGGCGCGCCTTTATGGACATGCGTCAGGGACCCGGTGTCTGAACACCACCGTGTTCATGGCGGGAACGGGCAACTCGCGCCAGCCGCGTTCCTCGCCAGGACGGCATCCGGAGGCCGGGACCGGCAACGGGAAACGCCCGGACAGTACGTGTGTCCACATAATCGAGACCGGCGCCGCATCGTCCGCCTCAAGGCGCCGGAAGGAAGTTCCGGCCCGACCCTGGACTGCACAGTGAGCCGCCATAGGGATCCGATGCTGGCGGTGGACATGGTATTCGAACGGTCTGTTCCCCGTGAGCACGAGCCCGGTTACGGACCGACCTTTTCCATCCATAAAGACGATGCTGTGGGGAGGCCACTTGTGGTCCAGAGGATATTCATAGACACACCTCCCATACTTACAAAGTATACTCCTTGGTGTCCACTGAACCCCGGTTCGAACCAGGCCGCGGCTTTTGCAAGGATCTCCCGCTCCTGTCGCAACTGACAATTCTCGCGGCGCAGTCGTCTGATCTCCTCCCGCTCCTCGATGGTCAGACCGTCACTGCGGCGGCCCTTATCCGGATCGACCTGCCGCATCCGGTTCCGGATCGCCTGGGCCGACGGATCGCCATCCACCCCTTAGAAGTGGGACTTCAGGTTCACGCTGACCCCGAACATTTCGATATCGCTGGTCTTGATTCTGCCCGACACGGGTTCACTTCCGTCGCGTCGCAGATTGGGAACGTGACCCCGTAGCGGATCCCAGGCAAACCCGCCATCACTGAAGAAACCGAAGTCGACCCAGCGGCCCTTCACACCAAGAGACATCGATTCCGTCAGCGCGTAGTCAACACCAAATAGCACCTGATAGCCAACGGGCGTGTCGCTGAGTTCGGTTTCTGCGACGCTGGCGGTTCCAGCCAGATTCTGGCGGATCTCGGATGCGTTAGGTAGACCGTCGCCCGTGGCGATCTCGTTCATATCGAAGTTCCTCGCCCAGAGACCCCCATAGTCCATGTCGGTGAAACCGATCCCGCTACCGAACCCGAGATAGGGTGTGAAGCGGCTGTTGTTGACGAAGTCGAAATACAGATTTCCGAACAAGCTATGCGCGGTGATGCTCCCGATCCAGTCCTGCGCTGTCACAATTTCTTGAACGAGCTTGTCGCCGCTCTCGCCCGATGCACTGGGGACATTGGACCTCTGATCATACGCCGCGTTCCGGTAGAAGTACTCCAACTCCAGACGGAGCCGCCCCAGAACGTGGCCCGGGTATCTCTCCCGGAAGCCATATCCCACCGCCGCTCTGGCCAGAACGCCCCGGGCCCCGTCGAAATTGTTCGTCCAGTCTCCAGTCGACCCCCGATCCGGGCCCGTGCAGTTATAGCCCTCGTATCCTGAAATTGTCGTGACCATCGCGTACATTGGATTGATAAACTCATCGCACACGCTGGCCCGATCGTTGCTGCTTCCGGTGATATTCAGTGACGAGGCGCCCTGAACTCCCAATTCGCTGCTCAGATAAAACCCCGAGCCCGTCTGGGCCTGCGCCAGGCGCGGTACACACGCCCACGTTGCGATGACACCCATGAACAATAAAACAGTACGGTTCATATGTCCTCCTCGATCCAGTATGCATTTTCGGTGCTGGCCCCTCAACACATCGGGCTGGGAAATTGAATCGTTGTGGGGACGGCTACAGCACTACCATAGTGTAGCGCTAATTGAGGCAACAGCCCCACATATCATCCTGGAGAAGGTTGGTATTTCCATTGCATCACCTCCTATCGTTTTTAGGCTCCGTGGCTGTATCAAGTATATAATTACCGAACTTTATGCCCCTCCCGGTATGGGACCATCTGTCCCGATTTCAGCCGCCCCCAGTACTCGTTCAGAGTCGCCTTGACCTGCGGACTCAGTATCACGACCCCGATAATATTCGGGAAGGCCATGCCGAGGATCATCATATCCGAAAAGTCCAGCACATTTCTCAAGGTGGTGACCGATCCGATAAAGACGAAGCAGACAAAGATGATCCGAAAGACAAGGATGGATTTGGCCCCAAAGAGATATTCCCACGCCCGTTCCCCGTAGTAGGACCAGGAGATCATCGTTGAGTAAGCAAAGAGCATGACGGCCAGCGAAAGGACGTAGCGGGAACCGGGTATGGACGACTCGAAGGCCGCGGCCGTCATCCTGGCCCCCACGACGAAATCGCCCTGACCCTGGAACTGCGGGTCGTTATAAACACCCGTAATCATACAAACCAATGCGGTCATCAGACAGATGACGATCGTGTCAATAAAGGGGCCGATCATCGCGACCATACCTTCGCGCGCGGCCTCATTGGTCTTTGCCGCCGAATGCGCAAATGCAGCGGACCCGAGGCCGGCCTCGTTCGAGAAAGCCGCTCGCTTCACCCCCGTGACCAGAATTCCGATGAAACCGCCATAAACCGCGGGTCCCGTGAAGGCTTCACGGACGATCGTTGCGATTATCTCCGGGACATCGGAAAGATGGGAAAGGATGATCAGGATCGCCGTGATCACGTAGGTGAGGCACATAAACGGAACGATACGGGACGTGACCCGGCCAATCCGGCGGATACCGCCGATGATCACGATGCCAACCATGACCGAGAAGCAGAGACCAAGCACCCAGTTGTAGGTCCTGAAGTCCTCGGAGATGGTGCTGAAGATCTCCACCGTCTGGTTGGCCTGGAACATGTTCCCTCCCCCCAGGGAACCCCCGATGGTGAGGAGAGCGAAGAGGACGGCCAGTGTGCGGCCGAGCGGCCGCAGCCCCTTTTCCCGGAGCCCCTGCTCCAGATAGTACATCGGACCTCCGGATATATGGCCGTCCGGGTGAACCTTGCGGTACATGACAGCCAGCGTGCAGGAAGCGAGTTTTGAAGACATCCCGAACAGGGCGGTGAGGATCATCCAGAAGACCGCGCCGGGCCCCCCCAGACCCACGGCGATGGCCACACCTGCGATGTTGCCCAGGCCGATCGTTGCGGAAAGCGCGCTGGTGAGGGCCTGAAAATGGGAGATCTCACCCGGGTCCTTGGGGTCGTCATAGCGCCCCCGGATCACCTGGATGGAGTGCCGAAATCCCCGGATCGACATCCATCCGAAGAAGAAGGAGAAGTAGACCCCGCCCGCCACTAGGACTACAACGATCAGCGGGACACCCGTCCCGAAATCAGCAAAAAGGATGTCCGCCATAAAACTGACCGTGTGCCCGAGATGCTCGTTCAGGTTCAGGATCAGATGCTCCATCCAGCCCGGGGACCCGGTCTCCCGGGCGTCCTCCTGTGAAAGGAGGGAGATGGGAAAGACGCACAACAGGAACAGTGCGAAAAGCAGATGGGCGACGAGAAACCGGGTGTATCGGCGCATATCTCCAATCCCTCCAAATTAGAATTGGGAATTATGGTTCTTCACGGTTTGTATGGCCCTTCTGTTGCGCGGGATGTCCGGTGTTTGCTCGTCGGACATCCGTTCGATACTGGCGGCGATGGTTGAGTGCGTCCTCGACCTTATCGAACGTCCCATCAAATTCGGATGCGGGCGGATCGTTTGCTGGGTCCCGAAGTCGCCGATGTCGATGGCAACGTCGAGGATCGGCGGGGAACGGTCTCGGCATTCAATGGACAGCCTCCGGCAATACACCTCTTCGAGACCGAGAAGGAAGAAATTAAGGCTGTCGGAACATGGTTGCAGGAACGCCGAGAGGAAGGTATGGGTGCTCGTGAGATTGGGATATTCGTGCGCTCGGCCAAGGAACTGGACCGAGCGCGCGAGGCGGTACGCGACGCCGGGTACCCTTTCCAGGTTTTGGATGAACGTGGTGAGACGGGCGCTGGCCTCTGATAGTTCTTAGTGGGTTTTCAACGCTTACGAGATGGATTGATTTTTCTCTCCTCCTTCTCGCGCCGGGTAAGCCTTAGGGGAAGTTTCCCTGACTTCTTCGCGTTCACGAAGACAGGGTTCATCCAAAGGATTTCTGTTCGCGAATAATCCTTGCCTGTGGTGTCCCGTGTGGTAGTTTCGATCTTCGTCTTTTTCCATCCTTGCTTGGATGTAAGTAGCTCGTCGTATAGCTTGTTCTGGTACCCACTGATCAGCAGCATGCATCGGGCCTTGAGGCACTTCTTCAGGAGCTTCTGATGGGAATTCTTCTTCGCGCGCATCAATGATGTAACCGTGCCATCTCTTTGTAAAGTAGGGCGGATCGAGATACATAAGTGTGGCTGGCCTATCCCCAAACATGTCCACCAACTCCCGAGCATCACGGTTTTCTACCCTAATCCCACGTAGTCTTTCGACCACCTTCTCAAGTCTGTCTGGTAGATTGCACCATCGGTTGACCCTTGCTTCGCGTCCCCCTCGAGCGTAGGACTGAGAATAAGACCAACCAGATCGTGTACCCATAGTTCCATTCACTGTCATCATTGTAGCCACTAAGAACCTTCGAGCTTGTTCGAGCGGGTCTATATCCGCCAGTTCTTCTTTCGTTACATGATCGCGGGCAAGCAGGAATTCCTCTCGAGCGTAAGGCGTGAGCTCTACAGCTCGGCAAAGAGCCTCAGCATTGTCCCTTAATTGAGAAAACAGGTTCACTATCTGCTTGTCTCTGTCGTTAATCACTTCGATAGGCACGGATTTCTTGCACAGAGTCAAGGCGGCAGATCCGCAGAATCCTTCAACCCAGGCGTTATGAGGGGGAAGAGTCTTGATTATTTTCTGGGCAATCGTCTGCTTGGCGCCGTAGTATCCAAACGGTGCGCGCGTAGGCTTGGCTTTAAGTGATTGCTCGTCGTGAGTCGGAGTCACATATTCCCTACGCGACATCGCCGTGACCTCTGTCAAAACGCGGACATCTGCTGCACTGCTGCACCTCTGGTTCCACTTCCCATGTGTCGGGTTCACCAAGCACTTTGTTGGCCGGATTCTGAATTATTGTTAGTTCGTTCATGATAAACTGGCCATCTCTTCTCATTTGGTAGAAGATACAGATAGTACCACTCCCCTAATCTTCGTGATGTAAGAACCTCGTTGCGAGTCCAGTAGAAACGCAGGGAGATCCGGGGAACTGCCTTTACTTCTATGTACCTCGGCGTGAGTGTTCCTGACTGCTCAAGCGTCACACTCTTTATGTCATAGCCTGCCGCAGTATCCACAATTGCGATATGCTGTACCTCCCGTTGATGCTCTTCGCCAACACATTCCCGTTCATATTCCAGAATCAGTTCTTCAGCAGCAGTTCCTAATGACTCTTTATCGGCCTGCATTGCAGCTCTCGAAGACGGTGAACACATCCCCCTTCCGCTGTCTTGTGCCTCGACATAGAGGCCGATGTGTCCTGGCGTTACGTAGTAGTAGTCACCTTCCACATTGTGGCTAACAACACCAAGTTCGATAAGGAAGTTCCGGACGTTGCTCTCATAGTGCCGAGTAGAGAACTCTGGATGGTACCTTGGTTCACCGCCCTCAATATGGAAGTTCTGAAGGTAGAGATATATGCCATTGCGGTAGACGTTGCCTGAGTTGAACAGGCAGCTCAGAATCCAAGACTGAGTCTCAGCCTCGTCAAGAAAAGATGGTAGGCTGCTCTCTATCGTGTTTGATCCATCTTCGCTAATGCCAGCGACAGCAGAAAGAAACGTCAATGTTTCTTCGAAGTTCTGAGCTCTCTCAAGGTAAAGTCGCCCAATGTGATCCGCTTTTGTGTACTCGGCATTTCTCAGCACAGACACCAGCGCCAATACCTGGCTCCATTTGAGTCCTGAGAATGAGTCGTCAGCGTTTGGGGAATAGTCTCTCATAGGCTTGGAGTTCGTCGTCCTCGCCAAACATATCCAGTGAGTAAATCGCGTACTCTTGATCGATGATATCGTTCATACGTTGGGCTTTTCGTTGGACATTCTGGAGAATGTCGGCATCAATCGTGTCCTCATACTGGAGGAAATGGTAATGCGCCGGCTTATCCTCAGATCCCCCGACCCGATGGATTCGATCAAGCGACTGGACGTACTGTGCGCAGTTATAGGATAAGTCATAGTAGACCGCGTTCGAGCACGTTTTGTGGAGAGATATGGATTCTGCACAAGCTGCTGGATTCGCGAGCAGTACCTCGATCCCGCTATCAGAGTTCACAAACTCTCGGATGATTTCGTCCCTGGTGAGTTCCTCGTCAATTCCGGAACGCTCTACTGGAGTGGCACCATAGATGAGCCTCACGCCTGTCAGCGGCTGGAGCGTATCACGGAGCATCTCCAGTGTTCGCACGAAATTCGACCAAATCACGACTTTTTCTCCGCGCTGGTAAAGATCCTGTACGAGCTGGACAAGATGTTCTACTTTGCTTGGTGTCTCCAGCTGGTCGTAATGCTTGATGATGTCGCTGAGAGAGATCGAACCTTCCAGCAGATTCTCATTGTAGTCGGTTACTTCACCTCCCAACAAGGCGGGATAGGAGAGGCATTGGCGCACTCTCATCATGCGTCCCTTCCTCAGACGTATTAGAAGGTCAATGTCGCGCATGTAGTCTGCCGAGTTGGTCCGAGAAGATCCCGATGCGTTCGCGATGGTCGAGACAGAGCATCCCGATAACCTCCTCGCAGACTTTGAGAGGGAGACAGAGCAGGGATCGAATATGGTTCTTCCGGACACATTTGCTGGACCTGAACCGCTCATCCTCCAGAATGTCCTGACACAGAATGGCACCCTTCGCTGGACCACCTCATCCGTCAGATCGCGGCATAATATCATCGTATCCCGAATCGGTTCTCCCCCAGCGTCCCGACCCGTGGCGAGTTTGAACCTGCCCTCCCTCTCCTCCATGAGATAAACGACACCTCATGTTGCGACCGTTACCTCCAGGGAGATTTCTAGAATCTGATCCAACAGCTCCTTGCAGATCTCTCCTTGAGCTGATCGTCCCAGAAATCCTGTACAAGGTGCATTCGGACCAGTTCACGGTCGGACAGATCTTTGGGCTATTACCCAGTCTCCATTAGGGATAACCTTTCCTGAAACGGGTGAAAGGAAGTTAGATCAAGGTGTGCGGAAACCCATACCCACGCCTATAAGGAAGGGGCGCTTTCCCGGATAAGCTCTGACGCAAGCCGGGAAATGCATCAGTCCGGACAAAAGCGCCCCCGTAGTCAGGTATCAAGTCCGATAGGCTCAAATGATAGGTCATCAGGGGTGGGAGGGCTTTGACCTGAAGTGAATTTCTCGGCGCTTAACTCTTCTTTGAGGTCTGGGCGAAGAATGGGGTGATGGCTTGACGAACGCGGGTGCTTTTGCATTTGGGGCACTTCACTCGTTCCGTCTCGTGTTGAGCTATC
This sequence comes from Candidatus Latescibacterota bacterium, assembly GCA_965217865.1. Classification (GTDB taxonomy): domain Bacteria; phylum Latescibacterota; class UBA2968; order SICM01; family SICM01; genus CBDCJO01. The sequence continues at coordinate 709,119 of CBDCJO010000002.1, forward strand.
GACAAGGTCAAAGTGAACCTTTTCTTGCACGACTGGCATTGATACTCGTAGGTAGACATGTCCTTTACTTCCTTCCGGTTGCAATTTGAGAGTCAGCCTGGTCGGAATCCCCAGGAATGGACCCTCTTTCTTAACGCGTTCTACCGTCTCACTCACGGCCGCCTTAACGGGTTCTGAGAGTCCCGTACCGTCCCCAAAGTCTTCCCTTCGATGCCGAATTCGATCAGCCGTCGAGGCAGTTGATCCAAGGCGCGCCGCAGGAATCGGACGAGTGTGGTAGACCGTATGTATTGAGCGGAAAGGATCCTATGCGAAGAGCAGGGCCGCGAGCGTCCAACAGATCGCGGCCAACCCGGCGGCCATACTCGCCTGCGGGATTTGCGTCTTGACGTGATCCATCAGGTCACACCCCGTGGAAATCGAACTCAGAACGGTCGTGTCGGATATCGGAGAACACTGATCGCCGAACACACTTCCGTCCATGACCGCTGCAAAGCAAAGCGTCAGGAAGAATTCCGGATGGGCCAGACCGTTCGCTCCGGCAACGGCCCAAGCCAGCGGCATCGCCAGCGGAAACGCGACGGCGTAGGTCCCCCAACTCGTCCCGGTCGAAAAAGCGATCACGATCGTCAACGCCTGGAGCATCACGGGCAGCGCCCAGAACGGAATGCGTGCGCTCAACAGATCGACGAGATAAGCGCCTCCGCCGGCCTCTTTGCTCACGCCGCCGATTGTGATGGCCAGAAGGAGAATGACCGAGCCGCCGACCACCCCCTTCATCCCGTCGGTGATCCCGTCGATCAGATCCTTCAAGGCCATCCCGCGGCCCAGGGCCATGAACGCGCACAGAAGGAGCGCACACCCGAAAGCCCATAACACGTTGGGCGAGCCGAAGGCGACAAACGTTCCGATCGCGATGGCGATCAGCACCACAAGGGGTAAAACGAAGTCGAGCAGATGGGGCCTGTAGTTTTCCGGCACCTGCACGTCGTGGAGTTCACGGGCCGCCAGGGGAGTCGCCTCGGGCGCGTCCAATCGGCCTGTTTGCCGAGCGCGGTCGATGGCCGCCATCAACCGTTTCCCGACAAAGAGCGGTTTCTCGATGCTCAGCAGAAACGTCCCCAGCACGGCGAAAATCGCGTAGAAACAGAAAGGCACGCTCTTGAAAAAGAACAGCACACGATCGGTCTCCGTCGCCAGGAAACCGACCCCCGCGACGTAGATAAAGGCCTGAACGTAGCCTGGCCACGCGTTGAACGCCAACTGCGAAGCGATCGGAGAGGCGGTGGAGTCCACGATGTAGGAAAGCTCTTCGTGGCTGACTCTTTGGTCGTCCGCCAGCGGCTTGACCGTTGTTCCGACCAGCACCGTACTGACCGTTCCTCCCTGGAAAAACACGATCCCCAGCAGCCAAGCGACCAGCTTGGCAGAACGAGGTCCGGTCACGAATCGGCGCGCCATACACTCGGCAAAGGCCTGCGCAGCGCCCGTCTTCGACCAGATGCCGAGAAGCCCGCCCAGCAGCCAGAGGTACAGAACCAGCACGCTCGCCGCCGCGGTCGTAGAAAGCGACGTTACCAGAACGTCACCGGTGATGTCGTAACGTCCTAGCAAGAACGCGCCCGCCACGACGCCCGCCAGAAGGGAGGTCATGGGCTCTTTCGTGATCCAGCACAGGGCAATGGCCACGATCGCGGGCAAAAGGGACCAGTAGCCGAAGTGGGATCGCAGGTCCAGCCGATAGTACGCTGCGTCACCTTCAGGCGTGCCCCGCCAGACGAGTTCCTCCTTGATGCCTGGCGGCGCCGTCAACCGGACCGGATTCAGCTTCGCCTCCGCGTAGGGCACGACGTCAGCCAGATAAGCCCTCTTCTCGCGCTGGATGAAGTATACGGCCCCTGTGTCGTCTTGATGCACGTCGAGCAGCGTTTCGTCGACCGACAGGGTAGGCTTCACATTCGACCCGACCCACATCGAGATGGCCAGCCCCGCGATCAGGATCAGCGGGACTTTCTTCTGCGCGACGAACCGCACGATCGGTGAGCGCATCAAGACGTACCTTTCTTCTGAGGGAACGGTCGGAATGGAAGCTTTGACACGTACTACGTACTGGCTTAAGTGAGGCTCAAGTGCTCTATGACAAACCGGGATAGCCGGCAGAGAAATCACTCCACGGCACAGTATAAAGCAGGTCGTTGGACGGCCGCCCGCTGGCGTGGACTCGCCGCCAGCAAAACCGGTCAGAACTGGTACCTCGTGCTGAAACTGATCGCCCAGAATTGAATGTCATCCGTCACCATGGTGTATAGAACTCGATGGCCTCGGCCAACCCTGGAGTCGTGACTGCGGAGATGATCCCACTCTCGCCCATCCTCGAATTTGCCGAAATCCGCCCATCGGACTTTAAGCCCCACAGTGAATGGGTCGCTGACCCGATAATCCACACCGGCGAGCACCTGATAGCCAAGCAACGTGTCCGACAACTTGGCCTCACCGATGGTGGTCCTGCCAGCAATGGTCTCATTCAGATCACGATCAGTAAATGTTGTGATAAAGCCCGGCTTATCATTCCGTTTGAATCGACCGAAGTAATCGAGCGACACATATGCAGATCCCCCTCCAATGCCCAGGTAGGGTGTAAATCGTGAGTCCGAGGCAACGTCATAGTACAGGTTGGCGAAGACGTTGTGCGACAATACGTCATCGATCCTGCCTTCCACGATTTCGAGTTCTTGCTCCAACTTGGCAAGGGTGACCTCGTCGCTAACATCTTGCCCGGAATCGCGGTCATCGTGGGTTGTGGTTCGATGGAGATATTCCCCCTCGCCCCTCAAGTTCCCCCAGCGATACCCGAGGGCAATCCCCGCCAGCGCGGCAACGAGATCCGGCGGCAACTCCGCATCGCCCTCTTCCTCGAGAATCTCGGTGTCGTTGGTCAGAGGAGCGAGCGCCCATTCGACCGTCATGGAAAAACGGCCATCGGCCTCGAACTGCATAAAGGTCGGAACGGGAACTTCCGCTGCCTGCAGTTTCCACGTGCCGATCAATTCATCGGTCTGTGCAATGGGCACCGGTCCAGAATACCGTATGGCTCACCAGCACCGAGCCACGCAAACGATGACGTAACTCTCACGCACTTCGGGCAGAGTGGGACTATTCTTGACGGCATCCTCATCAATGCCATGAATGTCGACATTCCACGGATCGAACCAATCCTCTGGATCGATCAAGGTCTGCCACTGGTCTTGGATCTCGCCGTCCTGAACGTGGGCAATACCAATCTGACAGATACTGGCGCGATTTGCGTTAGCGGTCTCCACGTCAATAGAATTGAATGTCAACACACTTGGCACTCCCTTGTGAAGTGGTGCAATGCCTGGGGCAAAGCTTCGCGGAACGCGCTTTCACAGGGCCACCCAGATCAGAGAAGACTTCAGCAATGGGAACCAACCGGTTGACGCTTCCATGGCTTTTCGTCCTAGCCGGCAGCCCGTCCGGTGATGGCCTCGCGCAATCCTTCCAGCAGCCCTTCCAGGTGCGCCATGCGTTCGCGAAGCTCACCCACCTCGCCGCGCAAGTCGTTGATTTGCGCTTCCAGCCGCGCCTCAGTCCCCCTTAAACTCGTGAGGATCACCCCCGCTAGCGCTACACCCACAGCCAAAATTGCAATCATTTCCCCGCTCATGCTTTCCTCCTGATGCGTTTTTTGATTTCCTGGACAGCAAACAAGGGCAACCTGATACACCAATCTACGGTCGAACCCATCCAAAAATGACCTGCTGGGAGATAGAAAAGCCATCTCGATTTCCTGTAAGACTCTACATTTCGGTTCTTGCTCTTTCATCCAAGGAAACCTTTATCGACAAGCACCAATTATCCTTACGTGTGAAAAGATAGGTTTGGAGGTCCTCAATGTCAAGGGGAAAGGGGCTCATCACCCCGTGGACTTGACCCGGTTTCGTGGATACCTTATTACTTGGCAGAAAGGAGGATGCTACGATGCCGAGGTCACATTCGCCGTATCCACCGGAGTTCAAGCGGCAGATTGTAGAACTGGTGCGAGCGGGTCGCACGCCCCATGAGTTGTCCCGTGAGTTCGAGACGTCGGCCCAGGCGATCCGGATCTGGATGCGGCAGGCCGATCTGGATGAGGGCCTCCGCAGTGACGGTCTGATCACCGAGGAGCGGGAGGAGATCAGACGACTGCGCCGCGAGAATAGGCAGTTGCGACAGGAGCGGGAGATCCTTGCAAAAGCCGCGGCCTGGTTCGCTCGGGAGACCAACTCGGTGCCAGGGGAGTCTACGAGTTCGTGAAAGCCAATCAGGCCTTATATAAAGTAGCCACGATGTGCCGGGTCCTGGAAGTCTCCACCAGTGGGTACTACGCGTGGCTCAAGCGGCCGCTGTCGGCACGAGCGCAGGCCGATGTGGCTCTGACGGAACGGATCGTGAAGATTCACAAGTGTTCTGACGGCACCTGTGGTGTCCCGCGCATATACGAGGAGCTTGTAGCCGAGGGGGAGCGGATCGGTCGCAAGCGCGTTGCGCGGTTGATGCGTGCTGCAGGCCTGGAGGGCGTAAGTCGTCGCAAACGGCATCGAACCACCTACCGTGATCGCGATGGGCGCGTCGCTGCTGACCTGGTCAATCGAGATTTCACGGCTAACGGGCCAGACCAGCTCTGGGTAGCCGACATCACTTACATCAGTACGTGGGCCGGCTTCCTGTATCTCGCGGTCGTTGTGGACGCCTGGAGCCGCCGCGTCGTTGGCTGGGCGATGGCGACCCATCTGCGCGGCGAGCTGGTGACCGAGGCGTTGAATATGGCGCTCTGGCAACGACAGCCGGAAGCCGTCATCCATCACTCCGACCAGGGATGTCAGTACACCTCCATTGCCTTCGGTCTACGGTGCCGCAAGGCCGGTGTCCGGCCCTCTATGGGCTCCACCGGTGACTGCTACGACAACGCGTTATGCGAGAGCTTCTTCGCCACGCTCGAATGCGAACGCCTGGATCGCCGAAACTACCGCACACAGGCCGAAGCCCGGATGTCCGTATTTCAATACATCGAGGGCTGGTACAACTCCCATCGGCGACACTCAGCACTCGGATATCTCTCTCCAATGAACTTTGAGCAGACCTCCAGCGCTGTTGCCCATGAAGCCGAATGAATCGCAACTGATAAACCGTCCGCTAAACCGGGGTAACTCCACCCATTGCACAGGTGCTGCGGAAATGGGGCATTCATTCCTCGGATCTAAAGCGTATTCGTGAGTCGGTCAAGTCCGGGGCCCTCAAGGAGTTCAAGGGTCGCCGGAGCCGCAAGCCGATGGTATCGGCTGAGGAGGTGGAGCAGCTGCGCAAAGAGCGGGCACGCCTGGAGCAAACGATCATTGAGCAATCTGTGGAACTTTCCCTGCTAAAAAAAAGTGTGAATGGGATCTGACAGGCCCGATCAAGGGCCACCGGGTGCAAGCTGAGGTCAAACGCGAGATCCTCTTAATGGTCCATCGGGCCAAGGAGAAAGGGGTGAAACTCACCCGTTCTTGCGAGATCCTACAGCTTCCCCTCCAGCGGTATTGTGCCTGGAGCCGGCGAGATCGAGAAGAGAAGCTGGATGGGGTGTCGGACCCGCTTTTGGATGGGAAGCCCGGGCCCGCCCCTGATGAGGCCCCACACGGATTGCTGAGGGAGGAGAAAGAGCAAATCCCGGCCCTCTTAAGGGATGAGACCTATGCCGATCTGCCTCCCCATCAGCTGGCGGTGGTAGCCTCAGAGAAGGGGGTAGTGCAGGCCTCGGCCTCCAGCTTCTACCGACAGGCCAGGAAAGAACGTCTGGCACGCAGGAAACAGGTGAGGACGCCGGTCAAGCAGAGCAAGCCCCAGGTCAAACCTGAAGGTCCTAATCAGGTCTGGAGCTGGGACCTGACCTACATCCCATTTTTCGGTTTGTTCCTGTATTTTACCGCCATTCTCGACGTGTATTCCAGGAAGATCGTAGGATGGAAGCTCTCCTTCAACGCGACCGTGGAGCAGGTCAAACAGGCCTGGGATCAAGCCCTTGCCAACGAAGGACTGCTGGACACTGGGCCCATAAGCTTGACAGCCCTCTCAGATCACGGATCTCAGATGAAGGCCAAATCGATGGCCCAATTCTTCAAGGACCTGGGCATCTCGCAGCTGTTTGCCCGATATCAAACACCCACGGACAACGCCTGGATCGAAGCCTTTTTCCGGACATTCAAATACGACTGGCTGCGCTTCCAGGACATCTTCACATTCCATCAACTGGAAGGCCTGATTGATTCCTTCATTCACAGCTACAACGCCGAACGCTATCACGGGGCAATACAGTATGTCACGCCTCTTCAGAGGCATAAAGGCCAGCATCAAAAGATTCTTCACCACCGACAAGGTCGAAAGGAGGAGGCTCGGCAGCGCCGCATAGAAATCAATCGGCAAAGAACATCCCAGACCATCCACAAGGCTGCCTGAATCTTGCTTGGACCTTTATCTGCTTTTCTCTTGTTATCTCAGAATAGATACAATTCTCATCTGAAGATGTTTTGATGGTGATGGTACCCTTCTTTTCAATCGCTTGCGCTGCATTCCGCAATAAAGTCATGAAAACTTGATTGAGCTCGGCTTGATAACATCGAATCTCTGGAATATCACCATAATTTTGTTCAACGCGCACTCGGTCTTTCATTTCGTGTTGGATTAACGTCAAGGCGCTATCCAACCCTTCATGAATGTTTGCCTTTTCGAATTCGGCTTCATCCAATCTGGTAAAATTTCGCAAGCTGGTTACAACTTTCATAATTCTTTCACCGGCAGATGATGCGACCTGACGATTTTCTTCGAGGATTTGAAGAGACTTCTGATAGGCACTATTATCCTTGAGTTCAGCAAGGGTGTTACTATTTTCCAAAATTTGATTTATTTTTGTGCCACATCGACTCATGGTGTCCACTGTACTTTTGAGCGCACCAATCGGCGTATTAATTTCATGAACAATGCCTGCGGTAAGCTTTCCCAACGCCGCCATCTTTTCTGATTGCACCAACTGCACCTGCGTATCTCGTATCTCTTTGGTTTTTTCTGCTACCTGAATTTCAAGGTTTTTCCTTTGGGTCTCAATATTCCTTATCCTTCTTCTGTACCAGCCAAACGCCAATGCCAAAACAGATGCACCTGCAACAATCCTGAACCACCAGGTTTGCCAGGGCGGTCGGTCTACGACGACCCCCAGCTCGGCGATGTGGTCACCCCATACGCCGTCCTTGTCGGCCGCAACGACCTCGAGCGTATAGCTTCCTCCCTGCAGGGCGGCGTAGCGACCACGACGTGTGGTGCCTGCGTCGTACCAGTCCTCGTCCACGCCTTCGAGCCGATAGCGGTACTGAATGTCACCGACGCTCCGGTAGTCCAGCCCGGCGAACTCGAACTCGAAAAGGTTGTTTCGCCAATCGAGATGGATCGATCGGATTTTCTCAGGCGCAGCGCCCAGAGTGAGCGGCTTGCCGCGCTGCGTGAGCGAGGTAATGTACACCGGGATGGAGGTGGAGGTGGTCTCATCCGTGATCGCCTCGGGGTGAAAGCGGATGATGGTGTTGTCTTCATAGAACCAGAGCTCACCGTCCTCGGTGACCAGCGGCCGAAAAGCCCCGATGTGAAAGTCCACTCTGTAGAGCTGAGCATCGCCGGTCTTGGGATCGAAGCGGACGATTCCCCCGTCACCGCCTATCCATAGCTGGCCTCTCGGATACTCCGTGATCTGCCCGGCCGAGCCCATCGGAAACGTGCCATCGCGCTCGGAGAAGCGGCGAAACGTCCCGGTGTTGGGATCGAAACGGTTCAGCCCGGCTTCACTGCCGATCCAATAGGTACCCGAGGAATCCTTGAAGAATTGGTACAGGGTGTTGCTGGCGAGCGTGGTCGGATCGTCCGGGTTGTGCTTGTACTTGACTACAACCTTCCCGGTACGCGGGTTAAATCGGTCGAGTCCGCCTCCCAGCGACGCAACCCAGATGAAGCCCTCATCGTCCTGGTAGATGGAGAGGGCGACGCCAACGCTGAAGCTCGTCTCGGATGAAGGATCCGGTTCGAAGTAGGTCGTTTCCCCCGTGGGCTTGTGAAACTTCAGCAGCCCCAAGCCGGCGGTGCCAAACCAGAGGATATCCGGATCGCCGCGGTCCTCGATGGGGCTGTGTGGCCAGGCCTTGGCAGGATAGGTCTTTTTTGCTTTGCCCGTCTCCCGGTCGACGAGGACGATCCAATTCATCGACGTCATCCATAGGTTTCCCTGCGTATCCTCGATGAGCGCGTGCCCGTACGATTCCGGCAGGCTCTCGGGGTCGTCCGGAACGTGGCGGTAGTGCGTAAACGCGCCGGTCTTGCGGTCGTAGCGGTCCAGCCCCGCCCCCCCTACGGCAATCCACACCACGCCGGTGCGGTCCTCGATGATCTGGCCGATATACGATCCTTTGCTCACACTGTTATGTACGCCCGGCACGTGTCGCACCGTCTGGAACCTCTGCCCCTTCGGGTCGTATCGATTGATCTCGCCGCCCAGGGCGACAATCCATACTGCGCCCGAGTTGTCCATGACGATGTCCAGGAGGAGGTTGCTGCTGATGTCATCGGGATCGTTGGCCTCGGAGTTGTACTGGTAGGGCGAAAACGTCTCGTTGTCGGGGTCGAATATGTTGAGTCCGCCCCCAAACGTCGTGATCCACAGCTTGCCGTCCGGGAACTCGATCATCGAATAGACAGAATTGCTACTCAGACCGGATGCACGCTCGGAGTCGGCGACATAGTGGGTCACGGTCCGAGTGACAGGGTCGAGCCTCTGCAAGCCCCTCATGGGTTCCCACCCAGATCTTTCCGCCGCTGCCTTCCATGATGACGTTGACGTTGCTGCCATGCAGGCTTATCGGATCGTCACTCCGGCTCGGGTATCGCTCGACAACGATCCCCTTGGTGGGATCGAACTTATGCAGACCGTGGATCGTGCCGACCCACAGGAAGCCATGTCGGTCCTGGATTATCGCGCTTACGAAGTTATCGATGAGCTTTGCGGAGTCGGTCGGGTCGCTGCTGTAACGGGTGAAGCGCTTCTCACTCTTATCGTACCGGTTCAACCCGTCTCCGGTCCCGACCCATATCGCTCCATCGCTATCCTCGACGATCGTCTGGAACATCAGGATGTTGTCGTTGCTAATGCTTTCGGGCTGCCGGGGATCGTGCTTGTATTGAGTGAACCTGTCGGTCGCCTTGTCATAAGAGCAGAGCCCGCTTGTCGTGCCGATCCAAAGGATACCCTCGCTGTCCTCGTAGAGGGCGTTCACGAAGTTTCCGGTGATGGAGTGCTCGCCAGCGGAGTAACGGTGGAAATCGTAGCCGTTGTACTTGACCAGTCCACTTTGCGTGGCCAACCACCAAAAGCCGTCCCGATCTTGAAGGATTGCGAATAAATCGAACCCTGTCGCGATCTTCTCGAAGCGCGGGGACTGCGCCCGGGCGGTGGACAGCTCCGCATGCGCTTCAGGTGTTTTAACTTCTTGTGATTGTCCGAACCCTGTCGCCAGGCCGATTAGAATAAAGCCTATAAAGATGACCTGTTTTGTCATAGCCTATTTTTCCTTCTTTTTATTTGTCAGCGGGAAAGTAAACACTGAAGGTCGTCTTACCGGGTTGACTTTCTACTTTAATTTTCCCGCCGTGCTTATCTATTATCTTCCTCACAATATCCAACCCAAGGCCGCAACCTTCTCCGGTTGGCTTAGAGTGTGGAGCAATTGCCGTCCCCAGCAAAGTTTACCCTCAATATACCGTTCTCGTTGAGAGCACGATAGAGAATCGGCAAGAGCATCTCATGATCCCTGACCCAATGTAGAGTCGCGTTGGAGAATATCACGTCGAATTCGCCGCGGAAGTCAGCATCGAGCACATCGAGCAACTGGAAACAAAGATTGGGACGTTTTTGAGACCTAGCAGTGTCGATCATTCCCGCTGAAGCGTCAATCCCAAGGACTGATCCGTGAGAGACTCCATCTGCGAGATTAGTAGTTAGTGCGCCGTCACCACAGCCTATATCGAGAATACGTTCGTTCCCACGGAGGTTCAGCTCTTCGATCAGCCGAGCTCCCCACTCTTTCTGGTGGGTAGATGTTTCTCGATAGCGCTTTCCATCGAATTCAGTTGGCATATTACATGACCTCCCCGATAATGTTCCGCCGCTTGCCAAGTCGCCTGAGGAACGAAGCTGCTTCATCCTACAGTTCTTCATCAGCTGCATGCTCAGATTTGAGCCTCAACCAGAGCTCGGCTAACATCATCAAGCTTTCTATAGTCTGGAATCTCGTATCGGTTTCTATCTGCATCATAGATTATGATCCGACCACTTTTCATAATTCTTATGTCATTATGTGTGTTCTCGGCCTCAAAGACAGTTCGTCCCTTGTTTGTCTCTACGTCCCAAATATTGATTGCCAGATGTGATTTGATGGAATTTATTCGGATAATTCTTGGAGCAAAATATACCATGTTCAACTGGGCGTATAGAACATGTTGACTATCCGGATCAAGATCGGAGACCTTTCTTATGATTCCTAACTCATCACCCTCGACTTTCTTTACAGCAATATACTGATCCTCCATAGTTAATGGAAAAGCACGCCGGAGTATGAGAGGGCTATGTGTAACTCCTTTCTCAAGTTCTACTGTGAGATCATCAAACTCGTTGAGGGAAAACCGGACTCGCTCTGGGTTAAAAAAATGTAATTCTCCCTCTATGTCACATATATCTTCTTGCCGTGTTTGCATTTTCCTCTCCTTGCATTTTACCAAGCGTGAATCCTTAACATCTCACTTTGCATTCGGCAGGAGATCCAATTAAGGACAGACTACGTGCACCGTTGAATGCATACTCCAGCGGCTTGCGGTCGCAGAACTTGCAACTGCACTTTACAAGCAACGAGGTTCCGGGGGGAGCCTAAAGCAGCTAAAAGAGACGAAAAAGTGCTCAACTTGGATCCCCACTCCCCGGTATACGGGTTAGGGAGAGATCGTGGATTCTGGAGGCAAAAGGCCGCTTCTACAGGCGGTGTGGGTGAAATCTTGGGGAGGTCATAGATGTGGGGTGGCTCAATATCTTGCTAAAGAGGTACCAGGGGCTCCAAGGGACCAATCTCAGGCCCAAAATTCTGCAGCTCATTACCCGGGATGTCATAGATTACCTCTTGCCCCAGGATATGCAAGGGGTATGCCACCACAAAAACAGTTCGGAAACTGATGAAAGTTCAAGTCATGTGAAAATTTTTTTCATCCGTGACTTTCGGTTCCTGCACGCGATTTTCAAACCGTTGATGCTGGAAACGGGATTCGATTCGAATACAGAGGAGGATGCTGGGGAACACGAGAAGCTTCGGGGGAATCTAAATGATAGGAGGCTGTTTAACCCCAGCAATGAAAAAGCCCCGAGTGATCAAACTCCGGGGCCTACGACATTTTCCTAACATTTCCTTTTCATGGGGGTATTGTTCCCCCAAATTGGCATTGGATGTTCTACCTATTTGTGATCAATATCACGACCTTCCAACCGACAAATATGGATGTGTTCCGGAAAAGTTCCGTTCCCTCGTCCTTTTACACTTACCCCCCAAAACTCTCCGCGAATATAAAAAAGTCATCCAAATCGACCTTCCCGCTACCGTCCATGTCGAACTTCGGATCAAAGTCCGGATCGTCCTGCTCCGAGTTGAATGCCGCGGCAAATTCGATAAAATCGTCGAAGTCCACCTTTCCGTCGCCCGTGAAGTCCCCTGGGGATCGCGCCCTCGACAGTGAACGTGACCGAATCGAAGGCGCTTTCCGGATCCGTCACGATCAAAGTCAACGTCTCCTGGTCCCTCCAGTCCGCAGGCGCCGTAATGGACAGTATTTGGTTTTCATCCACGGAGGCGGCCACGACCGACCCTCCGCTGAAGGTCCACCGCAGGAATGAGACGGGGACGTCGGAATCCGAAACAAAGAGGGAGAGGTCGATGGGTTCGGAACTCCCCCCCACAAGCAGGAACTCAGTCGGAAATTCTTCGATGATGACAGGGGGACGATTCGCCGGGTTGACGCGGAGGGTTGCATCCCCCGATGCGGATCCACCGGCAGGGTTCGTTACCGTGAATGAAAGGATCGTCTCTCCGGTGTATCCGTCAGGGGGCTTCACCGAAACCTCCTTGGCCGGATCATCGATTGTCACGACAAATCCCGAATCCTGAGCAGAAACCGCCCACTCAAGTTGATCCGTCGAATAGTCGGGGTCCGATGCCAGAGGGATCAGATCCAGGACAAGCGTAGAATCCCTTCGCATAGCCAGAAAAACAGGAAGGTCCAGGAGGGGAGGCGGAACTGCCAGGTGCAAGGCGTTCCAGGCGGCCAAGGGAAAGGTCAGGCCCTCGGCGGTCTGGATCTGGAAGGAGGATCTGAAAGTCGCAGTATCAGGCTCGACCGAAACGATCACCTCCCCCCCGTGAGGAATCGGTTGGATCATCCGGAACGACATCGAAGCGACCAGACCCGAATCCGACGACGTGATCCCTGAAAGCAGTCCCTCGGCGTAGATGATCCCGTTGTACTTATTCGGATTCTCCGTGTTGAATTCGTTCGCAATCTCGTTCGACCCGGTGATCAACCCCTCCGAACGGACCGGCTGGAGTCCCGATACCACAGTGTCCGCATCGATCGGGAAGAGAAACTCGGGATCGAACCGGATGTAGAATTCCACACCCGTCAGGGCCTGGCCCATCACGCCATTGACGATGACGTTCACAACGATAGTGTCGCCCACCTGAGCATTTCGCAGCGTGTCTCCGCTTGCCCGATCGATCAACCCGATTTGACTTCTCGGCAGATCAAACCCATCTCCGAAGGCCTCCCCGATTGATATGAAAAGCAGGAAACCTGTCAGGGATATCCGTAAAATCCGAAGATGGTGCTCGATCGGCCGACCCTTCCGTCCTTCGAAGTTCGCCAGGGCCTTCTCCTTTTCGGCGTCAACCGTCTGGTTTTGGGGAAATGTGATGAGCCCGGTTTAAGGGATCAGAACAGGTTTTGGGAGTAGAAAGACAGGTTGGAAGATCAGGGTGGGATTGAGCTAACCGGTCGGGAAAAAATTCCCGGAGTGAGAACCGCTCAGCCTAGTTAACTTTTTACCGCAAAAGCAGCATCCGCCTTACCCCTCGAAACGTCCCGGTCTCCAGCCTGTAGAAATAGTTGACCGTTGAATCGGCGTTGAAATCCGCTACCCACGCAGGATCCGTGGAATCCGTGATGTTGATCGTTGCGAAGTGTTTCGCGAGAAGACCGAAATCCGCGAGGTTTACGTTGTTGTCGTTGTCGGCGTCGCCTCCCCGCAACTCATTGAAGACCGCCCCGGCGGAGGAGACCCACTGGAAGGAAATCGGGGCGAGCGTCGTATCCGGCCCAACCGTGAGAGAGTCCCCCGTAACCCGTCCCCTCAAGTAATGGAAAGCCTTCACGTATGCGGCGTATGTACCCGTTGGAACCTGGATGAGTGAGAACTCACCTTCCTCATCGAGCGTAAGCTGGATCCCTTCACGGTTTTTGTCCTGGTCGTTCGCGGGTGTGTAGGCCGTTGAAAGAGGGAGTCCATCCGTCTTTCGGAGATCCACCCGCACATCAAGATCAAGATCCGTTGTGCGGCCCTGAAAGTCCACCCCTCCATTGATGCGGTAGTTCTGTACCACAAAGGTGGCGGGCTGTTGCGGAAGGTTGGGGGAAATGGCGGATCCGTCAGCGGAGTTGATCAGCACGGTTCTCCGATTGTTAGCGGCATCGTTGGAGATGGCCAGGGTGGTCACGGTGTCCTTTGCGGTTGAGAAAGAGATCGTCCCGATTTCGAGGGTGAGACCGTCGCTCAGGGAGAGGGAACCGACCGAGAGATTGATCATTCCCGTAGTATCCGCAACCACTTTGTTTTCGAGCACCTGCATCCCGCCGGATAAGAGATCGGTATTCAAGGAGAACGGCTGAAGCCCCTCCTCCTCCGGTATGCCGTCCAGAACCGTTACCGCCGTCGAATCGAAGTCCAGAAAAAGTGAGATTCCGCTTAACTCGAAACTCAGCGGGTCGAGGGTAACTCGCACGGAGACCGTGTCTCCAACGCTGTAAATGCCCAGATTTGAAAATTCGAAGTCGAGGTTGCCGTCGCGATTGCCGACCGAGCGGAAGCCACGCCGAAGTTGTCCTCCGCCGTGACGTAATAGTAGAAGGGTACTCCCAGGGTCGCCGTGCTGTCCACGCCGCTTCGCGTAACGATCGTGGAATCCCGGGATACGAACGGATCCGAGGTGCTCACGGTGACGATCCGGGTATAGACCCCGTCATTGGCATCGGACCGGAAAACCTCGTAAGTTGAAGTTCTGCCCGTCTCTTCATCCACCCTGGGTTGTTCCCACACCAGGGTGATCCGCCCACCCAGATCCGCAGGGGTGTCCGAGGCCGTCAGGTTCCGGGGAGGGGCTGGGGGTTTGATAGAAGCGGAAAGGACGTTCTGGAACAGAACAACCGCATTGGCCCCGGAAGAAACCGCGACCGCATCAGGCCGCCCATCCCCGTCGTAATCCGCGGTCTCGACCCTGTCGATACCGGTGAGGCTACCCTGATTCGGACCTGCACCGAGCTTCCCTGTCCCATCGTTGATCAGGGATTCGACCGTCGAAACTCCATTCCCGGTCTGGGTTGCAACCGCCAGATCGGGCCTTCCGTCTCCATTGAAGTCCTTCGCAACGATCGACCTCGGACCGGCCCCCACGGCGTGCTCCTGAAGGGGAAAGAAGGTCCCCCGGCCGCCGTTCAGGAAGACCGAGATCGTGTTGACGTTGTCGTTCGCGGTCAGCAGATCAAGATCCGTATCCCCGTCAAGGTCCATCACGGCCACAGACTCGATTGGATGTCCCACAAACAGATCGAGGAAAAAGCTGAACCCCCCGAATCCATCGTTCCTGAGAATCGTAACGCTCTGACCCACCCGATTGCCCACGACCAGGTCCGGGTTCCCGTCCTCATCCACATCCCCCGCCACAATCGACCGGGGATCACCCCCCACGGGTACATCTTTCCGGACGAAGAATCCCCCCACCTGGTTGATCAGCACCGAGACGGTGTTGTCGTCCCCGTTGGCAACGGCCAGGTCTACGAGAGCCTGGGTATCCAGGTTTGCCGACACGATCGCGATCGGATTTTTTCCAACCCCATAAGTGACCTGCGAGGCGCTTGTCACATCGATTCGGTAAACCCCGTTGAACGTCCCGGAGTAAGCCCGATTCACCTGGATGGGATCGACGGCCATCGAACGTGAAGTCAGTCCCGTAGGCAGGGAAGCGATCGGATCCCAGATCTCCGCGCCGACGGTACTTCGGAAAACGTCCTCGATGAGAGTTCCCCCGTAAAGAAATTCCGGATTGGACGGCGCTTGCGCAAGCGATAGAACATCGGAGGTGTCGGAGATCCCACCCTGTTTCTTCACCCAGTTGTTCCCCCCATCGGTCGACTTATAAAACCCATTCGCAGCGACCCCGGCATAGGGCCGGGTTGATCAGCATACCTCTTAACGCGTCGCTCGGACCCGTGGGAAGACCGTTCGAGATCGGGACCCAGTTCGCGGTTCCTCCCTGGTTCCTGAACACTCCGTCGGTGAGCGTCCCCGCAAAGACCACCGTGTCCAGGCTCGTCGGGTGGTTCGCGATGAAGTAGACGTTGGAAAGGCTATCCGGAGAACCCCCGGTGAACGTGGAATCCCGGCGATTGAAAACGGACCAGGACGCCCCTGAATCCGTGCTCCTGAAAAGACCTGATGTCAGGGTCCCTGCATACATGAGGGTCGTATCCTGCGGATCGATGGCGATGGCGTGGATCGTATTCATCTCCGAAGGCTGGCCCGGCAACTTGGTCCAGGTTGAACCGTCTACTGTCTTATAGATTCCGTCGTTTGACGTCCCTGCATAGAGGACCCGGGGGTTTGACGGATTCGAGATGAGTTCAAAGATGCCCTGGGCAGGGATGCGGGTCCCGAAACCGCCCGCCGAGGTGTCCCCCGTCGAGGCTCGCACCTTCAGGAGCCCCTGGTCCGTTCCGACATAGAGGGTATCGGGGGCCCTTGGGTCCGGGAGGATCGCATTAACCGGTCGGCTGCCCGGTGAGACCTCGGCTGTTGTGGAGATCAGAGTCCATACGTCGCCCTGTGCGGGGAGTGCGGAAGGCACAAGGAGCAATGTCAAAAAGGTGTGAAATATATATTTCATATCAGATTGGATGTTGGATTAAAAACCAGCTTTCTTCTGTATTCTATACTCTGTATTCTGCCTCTTCTTTCCTTATTCCCATTCAATCGTCCCCGGGGGTTTGTGTGTGATATCATACAACACCGCATCCACACCGCCCAGCGCAAGGATGGAACTTGCGATTTTCTCCACAACCGGTTTAGGAAGTTCGGCAAAACGAGCCGTCATGAAATCAGGCGTGGAGACGGGTCGAAGGACCACGAGCTCCTTCTGTCCGTCCGAAGATAACGGTACCAGTACCGTAGGCATCTGGGATACCTGATCCATCAGCCCGTAATCGTCTAAGGCCTTCATGGCGATGTCATCGGCCTCCCGCAGCAGGTCGAGCCGGTTGCGGCTCAGGAACGCCCGTTTCGGACGAAGATCGGGCAGAGCGTCGGGTGCGACCAGATAGACAACCCGGTTGACCGAGCCGATGTTGTTCGTGATTTCTGTGGAGACCTTCTCCAACTCCTTCCATCCAGCCTGCCCCCAGAGCACGGCGGGGTGCGCATAAGTCCTGAAGTCCCCCTGCACGCCGACACTCCTCAGCGGAAGAATCCGTGCGCCCAGGCCTTCCCTCCCTGCGATCTCCTCGACAAGCTTTTCCGCGCCTTCGTCCAGGTCCTGAAACGCTTCATCTCCCCTGGCACAAAGTGTTCGAACGGCCAATCCCGGTCCGGGGAAAGGATGGCGTCCTATCAGGCGCTCCGGAAGACCCAGGACTTTTCCCAACTGACGGACCTCATCCTTGTAGAGATCCGCAAGCGGCTCTACAACCTTCCCTTCCCCAATCAGGGCTTCGATCAGGTCGATCCGGTTGTGATGCGTCTTGATCACTCCGGCGTGCTCCGTCCCCCCCGATTCGATGGTATCCGGATAGAGCGTTCCCTGTCCCAGCAGGTAGACATCGGGATCCAGGCCCATGTCCGCAAGGGCCCGGTCCTTCACCTTGAGAAAGGTCTCTCCGATGGCCTTCCGCTTTTCTTCGGGTTCGAAAAGCCCTTCGGTGTCCAGCAAAAAATCATCCGAGGCATCCACAACGTGGAGATTGTGAAGCCCCTCTTCCGATAGCAATTCCTCCACAACCGCGGTCTCCTGTTTGCGCATGAAACCGTTGTCGATGTGAAGTCCAAGGACGCGGTTTTCGCCCATCGCGCGGTTCAGGAGGACAAAGGCCACTGCCGAATCGACCCCGCCGCTTACGAGCAGGAAGACATTGCGGTCTCCCATCCTAGCCCGGATATCCTCCGTCGCGGTCTGTAGATAATGCTCCATCGTCCACGTTCTGGGGCATTCACACGCGTTCAGGAAATTATCCAGGATCTGCAACCCCGATGGGGTGTGCGCGACCTCCGGGTGAAACTGAAGTCCGTAAATCCTCCGGGAATGATCCCCCACTGCGGCCGTCGGGCAGTCAGGTGTCTCGCCCAGGATCTCGAAACCGGAGGGGAGGCGCCGAACCGTATCCCCGTGGCTCATCCAGACTGTCTCTTCCCCGTCCAGGCCCTTCAGAATCCCTGAGCCGGAAATGACCCTCATTCGCGCGGTGCCGAACTCCTTTGTCGCACCCGGTGTAACTTCTCCCCCCAGGTGCCGGCAGAGAAGCTGATGCCCGTAGCACAGACCTAGAACCGGTTTGCCCAGATTCAAAACCGCGGGATTGAACGGAGGCGCATCAGGGTCATACACGCTTGCCGGACCTCCGGAAAGGATGATCCCACAGACCCCTTTCAGATCTCTCTCATCCAGATCCGGCTGCTTAATCTCCGAGTAGACCTCGAGACGGCGAACGCGATTTGCTATCAAGTGAGCGTACTGTCCTCCGAAATCCAGAACCACGATCCCGCCCTTCACGCTCGTCTCCAAAAATCCATACCCCTACGTCAAAAAATCTATCATTTCCGGAATATTGTAACTTACAGGTTCTTTATTTTTTTTATATCGATTTTCTTTTCGCTTCCCTTCTGCCAATCGAACTCGTTATCGAAGTCATAGACCCCTGAGAAATCCTCGATCCGATCCTCCTCAGTCTTGCTCATCAAACCCGCTTTCACCAGGGCGAACACCATTCCGCCAAAATCATCCGTCTTCGTGATCCCCCAGTGCTCCAGTACGGATCGCGCCATCGGACCGTACTGTTCCCTCGCGAAGGCCGCGATGCCCCGTGCCAGTTCCTGCCCCGACACGTGGCGTTTCTCTTGGGTCTCCTCTTTGTCTCGGCCAAGATCCCGAACCGTGAATTCGAGAGCCGCATATAAAAAGAAATATGCCTCCTTGCGATACCGGCCGTCCCTCTCCGCCAGCTCCTCTACCTGTTTAATAAAATCATGCTCCTTTTCTGCCATAGCCACACGACTCCTTGGTTGCCTTCGAGACGCCCAATCCCCGGATAGAGTACAATAATAGGATAACCTTCTCTCCCGGTCAATCCATTTTTGGACGTTCATTTTGAACGGACCCCATTGGCTGGGAAGCCAAAAGGCTTGTCATGCCTTTCCCGCTGTCCTATATTCTATCCACCTTTCACGATGCCAAGTGTTAAACCTGTCGCCATTCGGGAACATGGAACCAAAATTCATCCGAAATTTCTCTATAATCGCCCACATCGACCACGGCAAATCCACCCTGGCCGACCGGATCCTGGAGCAGACCGCCACGCTGGGGCCTCAGGAGATGCAGGACCAGGTCCTGGACAACATGGACCTTGAGCGGGAGCGCGGCATCACCATTAAGTCTCACGCAGTCCGAATGGAATATCGAACTGCGGAGGATCAGGTTTACGTCCTCAACCTGATAGACACGCCAGGCCACGTCGATTTCTCGTATGAAGTCTCACGAAGCCTTGCGGCCTGCGAAGGGGCGCTACTCCTTGTGGATGCCGCGCAGGGAGTGGAGGCACAGACCGTGAGCAACGCCCTTCTCGCCATGGAGCACGACCTGACGATCATCCCCATTATCAATAAGATCGACCTCCCGAGTGCCCAACTTGAGCGTGTATCCCGGCAGATCGTCGAACTCGTCGGAGCCTCGGAAAAGGAGATCCTGAACATCAGCGCAAAGGAGGGAATCGGAACCCAGGAAGTCCTTCATGCGGTTGTTGAACGGGTGCCCCCGCCGGGGGGGAAGCCCAGCGACCCGCTTCGAGCCCTCATCTTCGACTCCACGTTCGACCGCTACCGGGGGGCCGTGGTCTACGTCCGCCTTTTCGACGGGGTTCTGGAGGAAGGAAAGACCATCAGGCTGTTTGCGGGAGGAGAGGATTACGAGGCGGAAGAGGTGGGTATCCTCTGCTTGGGACGTGTCCGGAAAGGCGGCCTTTCGGCCGGGGAGGTAGGCTACCTTATCAGCGGGATAAAGGACTTGTCCATGGCCCAGGTCGGAGACACCGTGATGGAAGCCGACAAAATTACGGACCCGCTTCCCGGCTACAAGCGCGTCAAATCGATGGTGTTCAGCGGCATCTATCCGATCAATGCCGACGATTATTCGGGGCTGCGCGACGCCCTCGACCGCTTGAAGCTGAACGACGCCTCCATAAACTTTGTGCCGGAGACGTCTACAGCCCTGGGCTTCGGGTTCAGATGTGGCTTTTTGGGGCTCCTTCACATGGAGATCGTGCAGGAGCGTCTGGAACGCGAGTACGACATGGAGATCATCAACACCGTCCCCAACGTGGAATACGAAGTCTTGATGACCGATGGTGAAGTGTTGGTGGTCGATAACCCCACCAAATTGCCGAACCAGGCGAATATCGAAGAGATCGCCGAACCCTACCTGACCGCGAAAATCCTGGTACCTTCCGAATATGTCGGAAATATCATGCGGCTTTGCACCGATCGTCGCGGGGTCTACATCAACGCGGATTACCTCGATCCAACCCGCGCTGTCCTCCATTATGAACTTCCGCTCTCAGAGATCGTCATCGATTTCTACGACCGGTTAAAGTCGGTCACAAGAGGCTACGCTTCTCTCGATTATGATTATCTGGGGCACCGGCCATCGAAACTGGTAAAACTGGACATCATGATCAACGGGGATCCAATCGATGCCCTTTCCATAATCCTCCATCGGGACAAGGCCTACGACTGGGGCCGCACCCTCTGTCGTAAACTCAGAGACCTGATCCCAAGGCAACTTTTCGAGGTGATCATCCAGGCAGCGATCGGAAGCAAGATCATTTCGAGGGAGACCGTGCGCCCATTTCGCAAGAACGTTACGGCCAAGTGCTACGGGGGTGACGTCACACGAAAACGCAAACTCCTGGAAAGACAGAAAGAGGGGAAAAAGCGGATGAAACAGGTGGGCAATGTCGAGATCCCTCAGGAGGCCTTCCTGGCCATCCTGGCCATGGATGAAACATAAGAACCGTGATTCGTCGTTCGTGATTCGCGCGAGGGGCTGTGCCTCTCGCGGTGAAATCGTCCACATCCCTTCGACGGGCGACCACATCGGGTCGCCCCTACAAAAGCGCTCGAATGGTGATATCGTAACGAATCACACTGTTCCCCCTTCCCGTTTTGGAAAGGGGGCTAGGGCTTAGGTCAGACACACGATCGAATTCTGTATATTCGTCAAACAATCCTGGATTGGATTGCCTTTGTAGGGGCACGGCATGCCGTGCCCCTACAAATATTTTTGCCGCTCTCCCGACCCGCAGGAGCCGTGCCTCACCCCGACAATTTTTTAACGGACACTATTTCTTTAAGAATACGCGCCCTGCATGACCCGGCACAGGCAATCGAACGACTCCGTTTTCCACGGCGTACTTCTTTCCGTCCAGGAAGTCCCTCACGGCACAGTTTCGAAATGATTTCGGACAGGAGGCCTTGACCGTCGCCGGGCGGGCCCTCCCGTTTATGGCAATGATACCCCCCTCGAACGTGGCGTAATCGATCGACCCGGCGCTCTTCAAATCGGTCAACCGGCGGCCCAGGTCCAACCGCCGGACGGCCGCACACTTGGATCCTTTGCCTGTGCCGTAGTCGGACCACAGATAGCCGCACAGGCGGGCGGCTGCGTAAGCGAAAAGGGCATCCTCAACGACAGATCCTTCGGTACGCCCCAGGTAACTCAGGGCAAAGATCCTCCCCCCGTTCCGATGGAGAGCTTCCCATCTCTTCGATCCGCGTTTGACTTCAGGCCAGTCGTGTCTCCTGCCCGGCCAAGCCCAGGAAAAGATGAAGGATTCGAGCATCCCGGCGTCGGCATGCTCGGAAAAAGTGGCGCCGTTGACCACCACCACCTTGTCCGGTCCGTAAGATCTGACCGTTCGCCGGACCTTCTCCAGCAATTTCAAAAAAGCGTAATCGTGGTCCTGGTCCGGATAGATATGCTTGTGCCGCGGGAGTTCCAGAATCGACGGGTCCAGGATGGCCGTCGACTTTTTACCCCCCCCGTGATGAGGATTGATTTCATCGGCCTCACTCTGGCGGACCCGACCCTCTAATCCGGGCACGGAAGTGCAGACCATCCGGTACTTTTTCGAATAGCCCACGCGCACCCCGTCCCCGAAGCAAGGCATTCGATGATCGGCGTTGTCCACGAAGATGCCATCCGCGCCTTGTTGCATCTGTCGGTGAACCATCGCCAGGGCCATATCCACGTATTCCTTCGTGTTGTTGCACGCGAGGTACCGCCACATCCGCCAGGTATCGTCCATCGGCGTGTTGACAAATCGGTTGTCCTTGTCGAGCAGAAGGATCTGAGGGCGTTTGGGGTCCCAATCGACCCGCCCCGTCCAATATTCATATCCTGTTCTGTGCACAAAGGTGTCGTAGAATGAAAGGTAAGACAGTCCGCGCGATCCCACGGAATGGAGCTGTTTTAACGCTTTTCCCAACTGGACGTTGATCAACAGCGGGATCCCTTCGTACTTCTTTCGGGCGGCGCCTTTTACGGCAGACCATGCGTATGCCCCGTGTTCGGACCACGATGAAAACGTTGCCGTAGTTTTTAGCCAGGCGGGTGTGTTTTTCATCTTCTCTCCCCGACCCGTTGCGGGCCGTCTCGGGTTAACGATAACTCAGGGAATTACGACGAATTTTCCGGGTGATCGATCAAACCGGGAGTCGAAGCCGTTCCCACTTTTTCTGAAATCCAGCCCTTTCGAAAATTTCGGAGTTCACTGCCCCGTCCGGTCTTTTTCCAGAACAGAGATCGACCATCGCCTGGCTTGCCATCCGTCCTGCATCCCGGAACAGTTCGTGAGTCCAGCCTATGCAATGAGGGGCAAGCAGCACGTTCTCAAGCTCTCCGAAGCGATGGGGACTGGTAATCGGCTCCCCGACCAGGCAATCCAGGGCGGCCCCCGCGATCCGTTTGTTCTTCAGGGCGGCGAAAAGCGCGTCTTCATCCACGATTCCGCCCCTTGCCGTATTGATCAGATAGGCATCCGGTTTCATGAGGGAGATCTCGGAGGGGCCGATGAGATTTGTCGTTTTTTCATTAAGCGGACAATGGATGGACACGAAATCGGCTGAGGACATCAACTCGTGAAGCTCGACGGACTTCACACCGAGCTGTCGGCCTTTGTCCTCGTCGAAAAACGGATCATAGGCGATTGGGGTGTCCATCCCGAATCCATGGAGAAGCTCGATCGTGGTCCCGCCGATGCCCCCAAAACCAACCACCCCCAACGTTCGGTCCCGTAATTCGCAACCCATGTAATCGGATCGAATGTCCCATTGGCCTGCTCGAACCAGCGCGTCCTTTGTGCGCACGTGATGCGTGAGCGCCAGCATCCATCCGATGGTCGCTTCCGCCATCGGTCGGTCCACGGCGCCGGAGGTGATCGTCAACAGCACATCGGCCTCGGTACAGGCCTTCACCTCGACCTGGTCATAGCCCACACCCATCCGCCCAATGGCCAGCAGATCGTCGCTCTTTGACAGGGAGGCGGTGGTGACCTTCATGCCCCCGATGATCAGGGCGTTGAACGATCCAACCTGGTCCGGCCCGAGTTCAGGCCGATTTTCGGCCAGCCGGCCGGTAGAGATTTGGGGGTGTTCCTCCAGCACCTCCAATCCCATCTCTGGAAAAATGGATTTCCCATCGGGCTTCAGGATATCGGCCGAATAGGCCACCTTGAAAGGTGGTCGTCCGTTCATTCATTCCCTTGAAGAGAGAAACTATCGAATATGGTGTTGGGAATACCGGGTACGGGGAATGCGATAGGAATTCAATCGGGGAACTTGCCTTGCTTCATCCCACCCCTCAAGTCAGAGAATATGCCGATGGGGATCACGCCTCTCCCACGATCTGTTCAACGATGTTCAGACCGACCCGCTCGCTCCATCTATCGATCAGTCTCCGGAACAACGGTCCCATCGGCACCCCGTCTCCGATCTCGATGCCGTTGATCTTCGTGACAGGGGCCATGCAGTAGGGCGTTGTGGGAAGAAAGGCCTCATCCGCGTTGATCACATCGTGTACCTGAATATCCCGCTCAAGGAACGGAATGTCCATCTCACCGCACAGCTCACGGATGGTCTGCAGGCTTATTCCGGGAAGGATATTCCGCGGCGGCGGGGAGATCACGGTTCCATCCTTCGCGATCAGGAAGTTCGATCCTGATGTCTCGGCCACGTTCCCGTCAAGATCCAGGACAAGCGGTATCGCACGGGGATCGACCAGTTCCGACTCCTTCGAGGCCAGCCACCAGTGCATGCGGCTCCGGCATTTCATCTTCGGATCCGTGCATTGGGGTGGAATGTGCCGGATCGACGGGGTCACCACGTGTACCCCCTCGGTGAAGTAGGCGCGCCAGAGCTCGAACGGCAACCGAAAGGTATGCATGCAAAACGTGGGAGTATCCTTCTTCAACCCCCCGGCCCCGCCCGCATAAGTGGTGAACAATCCCGGGGTGATGAAATAGACGAGCGCCAGCTCCTCCGCCTCTCCGATCAGTCCTCCGTTATGCTCGATCAGACGTCGGGAGATCTTCATCGTCTCTTCCACCGATATGACCGGAAGGATCCGGGCATACTTGCACGACCGGTAGAACCTGGCGGCGTGATCCTCCAGTCGATAGGGCTGCTTCCTAAAGGTCCGTATCAGGTCCGTCACCGTAGCCCCCATGACGATCCCCGCATCGAAAATCTCTAGATGCGCCTCCGAGGCCGGAAGGAGTTCGCCGCTCAGGTAGACCAGGGGTTCATTGGAGCCCATTGTTAACTCCTGACGCTAAACGTGAAAGGTGACGCTTATCCCGTATCTCGTAAGAGCCCATTATTATCTCTTTTGGCTTCTCCGCTTTACGTTTCTCGAGATACGCTTCATGATCTTTAGGTTTCAGGCTCTCCGCGGGATATAGTGGGACCTGTCTTCGCGATTGACACCCGGACCTTCGATCTAATCGAGAAGCCGAGACTAAAGTCAGGGCCTTCTTTCAGCGCCAACGGCGCGTTGTCCCTCAACCCAGGGCATCGCCCTGGGTCATGCGAAGCAATAGCGTCGTGCGGCCTGAAAGGTCGCGATAACTTCACATCGCCCAATCCCTTTCCCGCATCTTGATTCATCTCGTGTTCAGCACAAAAGATCGTAACCGCGCCCCACGTCCGGATCGCGGACCGTTGGCCCGCTGATCCTCCGCTTCTCCGCTTCACGTTTCACGATCTTTTTTAAAATATCAACGGTGAAACGGATTTGTGAATCAGCGCGATGCCGATAGAGATCATGGCCATCAGCGCCATGCCTGATGAGAACCCGACGGAAAGCACCACGGCGTACAACCGCCATTGCTTCTTGCCATACTTGTTCCAGAAATAGAACCGCGCCAAAAGCGCTCCGATGATCGACGGGAGGACGAAGTGGGGCATCGTCGTCAGGCTCTGAGCGTAACCGAACACAAGAAGCGTCGGAAGGCCGAAGATTCCGGAAATGATGAAAATCCCCAGCCCCACCGCCAGTCCCACCAGGCCAACGTCCCACTTGAGCGCCTCCAACAACAGGGGCTTATCATCCGAGGTCTGCCGCATCCGGCTCTGGAACGTCGGCTCCGTGTCCACCTCCACGAAAATCAGATCCTCGTCGATCCCCTCCGGAACGCTGATCGCCAGATTGGGAGTCGGCGTTCCAACGATCTCCCCCCGCGACGGCAAAATCAGGCCGGGGGCGACAAGGCCGGCAAGAGCCGTTCCCTCCGTCTCGGGAGGAGGAGACGCCCGATGCAGCTCGACCTCCTTCAGGAACCTCTCGGCTTCGGATGCGGGCGTCTCACCCTGAGGGCTTTCCCCGAACCGGGTTTCAAACATCCCCACCTCAGACCATTCGCCGCGATTCCCCGCCTCATCCTTCAGGCATGCCCGCCAGTACCACCGCTCTCCGTCGGGCAGGTTGGCAGGCCGCCACGAGGCTTTCTCTCCCTCTACCTCCGTCTCCCCCCGCAGGGTGGAGCTAAACCAGAGGCATTGCTGGTAGGCCTGCAGCCGCCACATCGTCTGCGCATAGGGATAGGTGGCGGATGGGATCGGCGCCATCTGCCAGAGATACTGCCAGTAGAGAAAGCTGGTCAGGAGGACGACCGGCACCATGAAGACCTCGGCCTTCAGGATACTCGTGAACTTCGTCCCCGTCAGTTCGATCTCCCGGAACTTCTGAGCCTGCCCCCCGTAGTTGTGGAGAGCGAACGGCACGAACCAGACCTCCACGCCCCGGTACCCGCTCAGCAAAATGGCCCCCTCCTGGACGAAAGGGATCGACAGAGACTGTCCCACCATCCCGATCAACCGGGCGTTGACGAACGACATGAAAGGCGTGAAGATGAACCCGAAGAAGACGAAGTAGAGGAAGGGAAACCCGGGGAGCATCCAACGGGCGATGCCGATCGTCGCGATCGTCATCAGGGAGAACAGCCCGAGCAGGAGCGGAATCGAAAAATCCCCCCGCCCTTCCGGAAGGCTTGCCTTCATAACCCCCGTGCCCGAACCCTTCATCTCGCTCCGCCGTTTTTTCGTCCCCACATAGACCTGGTAAAAACCGACGAAAGCGATGGCGAAGGTGACGCCGATCGAGAAACTCATCCAGAAGTCCACGTTGTTGATGAAGTAGGTCTCGATCGACCCCATCCCGAGCTGCCACCTGGGCAGGAGGCCGTTTGCGTGCAGGATCGGGCAGGCCGCGACGTAGGTGAGCGATCCTGCGACCGCCCCCACGATCCCCCAGAACGGCGCGAGCAGACCCGCGATGATGATCCCGAGGTGGAACGAGAGGCCCAGGGGCGTCGCCGGAAGCACGTAACCCGAATCGTGGGTGAAGTCCGCGAACGGAATCGGGAAGATCATCACCGGCTCGGCAAGCATCGCCCCGGTGATCGCCGGCACCCCCACATAGAGCGCCCCGAACCCCGCCCCGATCATCACCCCCGTGCTGAACATCCGCCACCGCCAGGTCTCCTGGCCCGAGCTGCTGTCGGCGAGGGCGAGCGCCCCCTGCGCGTTGATCGGGGCGAACGGAAACGGCAGCCGCTCGTGGTCGGAGGTAAGCCGGAACAGGGAATAGCCGATCGTAAACCAGGACACCCGGCCGATCACCATACCGGCGATCAGAAGGCCGATCGGAAGCAGCCAGTCGCTGTGTATAAACGTCCGCTTCACCAGCGCCTCAGAGCCCAGCGGCGGGGCGACCCAATGGGGGATTAAGTGTGAGATCCCGAACTGCCGCGCGGCCTCCGACTGGACGAGATACTGGTTCCAGAGCAGTCCCTGGAAGGTCCCCGTCTCAGCCGCAATAAGAGACGCCGCCACATAGAAGAGTACGTAGATCTCCTGCCTGGAGAGCGTCGTGAACGAACGTCTCGCGATCTCGATAAACAGGATGATCGTCACCCATTCCGCCGCCGCCCCGAGAGACCCCCCGGTCATCAGCGACAGGTACATGTTCCCCGGCACCATCACCACCGAGATAAAAATCACGCCGAGGATCGTCCTGAGCGTGAACCCCTCCCCGAATGACTTCGGCACCTCCATCAGGGAGCGGTATTCTTCGATCTCCGCATTCGGGTTGCGGACTTTCTTCGGATCTTTTTCAGGCGGCATCTCGACTCTCGCTTGAACGGTTGACGGTTAATGAATCCCGGTCGGAATATTCTGTGATATTAATCTGCTGTTTCCAACGAATCTGCTTTGGCGTATTCGTCCCTGACCTGGTCCGACAGGGTCCGCCAGATCAAAAACTGCTTGCGAAGAAGCGTCAAAAACTGCCGGTTCGTCCGGATCCAGGCCTGCAACTCTCCGCTCATCCGATCCAACACCGTCTCGATCTCGTATATCCCATAACGACCCGTCGGCATCGCACGCAACACCGTCTCCTGGCTCACACCCATGTCGAACGGCGCAAGCCACGTCTGCATTTGGATCGTATAAGACGGACCCTCCGGCGTCTCCTCCTCCCGGAAGCTCACACCCTCCGCGTAAAACTCCCCCAGCGAATAGCGGCTGTAAGCACGGAAATAGGTCGCCAAAAACGAAAACATACCCCGCACATCTCGACTCGAAACCGTAAACGGAAACTCGAACCGCCAGTGGTCTCCCTCCGGATCCGACAACTCCCAACGGCGCATCACATCCGGAACCGCCATCTGTGAGGCCTTCTTCGAGGGATAAAGCGTCGAAAGCATCACCACACTCATCACCAGGCCCATCGCCATCACCGCAGACAACGACGAGTAGTTCAACGACAGCCCCTGCAACAATCCCGACTCGAAAAGAACCCGACCCACACCCTGTGCCACCAGATACCCCCCAACCGCTCCGATCACCGCATACACGCACGACTCCGCCATAAACAACATCCCGATGTGGGACGGCGCCAAGCCCACCGCCGAGTAGACCCCGATGTCCCGAAAACGCTCATACACGGCACCCATCATCGTGTTCAACACGATCAAGGCCGCAATCGCGATCGGAATCAGCAAAATCCCCAAACCCGATACAGACGTCATGCCGTGAGAGCTGAAGACAAACACCTCCGAAGGGCCGGACTCCTGCGGAATACTGCCGAACACCGTCAACTCCAGGCGCGATACGAAACTCTCAACCACCTTCCCAACGTCAACGCCTTCATCGAAACCTACGGCGATGGAACGAAGGTCACCCGTCCCTCCCCACCAGTTTCCGGTGCCCCCCATCTCCCGCATCATATGATACGGCAGGAACAACACACGGCCCGGGTTCAGGTGCTTGTAGACGTGGATCCCCACCGTCGATCCCGCAGTCCGGCCGGACTGCTGCTGTGCGGCCCGCTGAGAAGTCGCTCCCTGCTGAAGCTGCTCCGCAAGCACATCCTCTGGAACCACCCCGAAGTCGACCGGCGTCAACGGCGCGCCGTCAAGATCCTCCAATCCCTTCAACCGCTCCGAATCCATGATCCCCACCACCGCAAGCTCTCGACCGAACACCCGAACCGTCGACCGGCCAACATCCTCCCCCGTGAGACCAAGATCTCCTGCCATGCTGTCCGGTATCACGCACTCCGCGTTCCCCGCGATCCAGCGACCCGAAGAAAGACAACTGTCGATCCCCGTGATCAATCGCTCCTCCGGAACCATACCCACAACAGACGCCGCCTCTACGGACCGACCCCCCCCCTGGATCTTCGTCGCCTTCGTATACCACGCACGGGGAACGACCCGCCCGACGTCCCGAAACTCATCCGACGTATACTCCAATACCGAGTCGTCAAGCTCCTTCCAGGCCCCGTCCCGGATCATTGCACCCGCCCGGAACGGACCCTCTGTCCAGGGGATACGCATGTGACGAAGCATGAACTTCAACGACGTGAACGACATCACCGTGAACGTCAACAACAAGACCGTCACCAACGTCAAACTCGTCCGGAGCTTCCGACGACGCATGTTCGAAATCCCCAGCATAAACGCCACATAAAACGCACTCCCCCGCCCGATGTCCGTCCCGTGAGCCACCGCAGCATCCGTCCGCAACGCGCGCATCTGTGCGCTGAATCGGGAGGAAATCACCTTCAACACGAGCGTCGCAAGTGCGAGTATCAAAAACGCGACCAGCACAAGAGCCGGATTTGCGAGAGAAAAAGCAGGATGAACAACGCTCAGGCAAAACCACACAAAAAAGAAAAACCCGAAGAAACCCGCGATCTGCTTCCGGATGTCCGCAAACGCGAACACCAGACGCTCCGCGAAAAATGAACACGGGATCAGCATCGCCATGAAGAATACCACCCCGTGAATCACGTCGTTCTGTGTCCCCTTCACATCCGGATACGCCCGCGCCTCAGCCCCCTGAGCCGCTCTGGCGTTCTGGATAAATCCGCTCCACCGGCGTTCCTTCAACGCTTCCTCCGCCTCCCTCAGATGGCCCCCCGCCTTGTCGTGAAGCGCCGTCAAACGGGTGTTCTCGATCCCGTAGGACAGAAGCTCACGGATCCGGCCGTCGTCGACTCGCCACATGTCACGCGCAGCCTTGTACGCCGTCTGCACGAACGCTGACGGAACCTCCGTCAGGAAACCCGCGCCATCACCCCCCTCGGGGTCCGCATTGACCAGGAGAAACCGCACGCCGAACAGACCCGTCGAAAGCGTCAGCTTCACACGTTTGCCCGGCTCCGTAAATACCACACCCATCGTCGGCTCCTCCTCACGGTATTCCGGCCTGGCCGTTTCGAAAAAATAACCGTAGTGAGCCGGGATCGAATTCCCCGCGTCCATGATCACGATGTCCGAAAGCCGCCCGAGCTGTCGGGGGTCCACCGTCTCGTAGAACGACGTCGGCACGCACCGGAACAGCACCACAAGCGGCTTCGTAATCGCCCGGCTTATGCGCGCGGAGATCGGATAGATATCCCCACCCCGGTCCGGAGCGGACATGATGTCCCCCGACTCCGGGTCGAGCATAAAGGGATGCACCTCCATTTCGTACTCCCGGAACAGCCGGGTCACGCTGAACTCCCCGTTTTCGTCCGCGACCTCGATATAATCCCCGCGAACCCCTTTGTGGACCTTCGACTCACGGCCTGAACGGAGAACAACCACAGCCCCACCCATCTTGATGTCCGGGATGATGGCATAACGGGAAAACGCCTTCACCCGCCCCTCGATCGCCCATGCCGTATCGGTGAGATCAAGGTTGATGACATCGTCAAGGGCATCCTTGTTGTTCAGGACCTGCGTCAGCATTCCCCCAAGGAACACGAGCTGCGTCCGGAGGTTGTCGAAACTGACCCCTTCGATCCGGTCCAGCGGGGAGTCCACACCCATCCGGGCGTCGTAGGAAGTGATCAAAGACAGCGCGGGAGTCCCGCACGCGAGCGCATACTCGCTCTCGATCGGAAGCGGACGGCCGGAAATCACCTTTGCAAAGGCCCTATCGCTCTGCATGGAGGCGATCACGTTGGCGAACATGTCCTCGGGATCGCGTTCCATCTTCGTGGAAACGGTCTCTGCGATCTTCGAAAGGCGTCTGCCCAGAGACACTCCGAAGAAATGCTTTTCCCGGGTGAATCCGGAGGCGCCCATGCCCTCCCTGGAGTCCCATACCGTAAGCCCGTCGTTGCCGCTCGACAGGTCCAGGCCCAGGAACAGCTTCGGGAACACACGCTCCTTGACGCCTTCTACGAACTCGTCTTTCTTCCGGCTGTGACGCTGCATGTACGCGTCGATCCCACGGAGGTTCTGGCAGTGACCCGACGTCGCCAGGAACAAGACCGTCCGCCCAGGAGGATGTGTGCGAAGCATCTCCCCCAGCTCAAGCAAACCCGCGATACTGCAAGCCATCTCCGCCGCAGGCGCAAGGCTGGGCACAACCGACATCCCATCGTAATAGGCCGAGAGCATCACCTCCTGATCCCTCAGATCCGGATCCGATCCCGGAAACGTCCCCACAACGTTGTAGCCCTCCCGGACCTCCCAGTCCATACGACCCTTCACCTCAACCTCTAAGCCCTCATCCGCAAGGCCCCTCAAACGCTCTCCCGCCTCGCGGTCCACGTAAAACCGCGGCATCGCAACCGGAACCTCGGCGAACTTGCCCTCCGCCTCGCCCGATGTCGTCCGTTCCGGCGCGATGAACACGACCGCACCTGCATCCAGAATCCCAGCGTTAATCCACCGACCCCCGCTGTTGAAATCCATCAAAACCACGTTCCCCGACACATCCTGTCCGTCGAAATCCGAAAACTCTCCGTCCCCCGCGTAGATCAAGCGGCCCCGGACCCCCGGCGTCGTCGGCGTCCGAACCACGTTCGGCCAGACGCATCGGAGCGGGATCTCCTCCCCGGACTCCAAAAGCAGAAGGGACGCACCCTTGTCCATCGGCACCGTCACTTGAAACGGCTCCTGGTGAACGTCCTGCATCCCAAGCCGGAGAAACTCCGCCTCCAGGAAGTCCGCCGACGCCTTGGCACCCGGATATCCCGTCACGCGAGAACCCACCGACGACAGACGGCCGACCGTGGAACGCATCCGATCCACCGATACCTCAGGGAGAAAGACACCTTCCGTCGAGATCTCCTTGTCCTGCTTCCCCGACCCGATCGAGGACAATCCCCGAAAAAACTGGACCAGACCGACCATCGCGGCCACCAGGACGGCGACAAGGACGAAGGTGAAAAAGACACGAAGCGTTGTGGAAAGAGAGGTCGTCATAGCAAACATCGCTTCACAATTTTAAAGGCCTGGGGAAGGCCTTTAACGAACCTAATCGAATCTTGTATTGAGCTCTGTCGGAATGTTCTGCGCATCTGGACGAATTTACGAATTATTCGGGCACATTACCAAATTTTTTTCCTTCAAGCTTCAACAATGCGGTCTCGATCCGAATCCGCCTTTTTTGGCATATTCGTCCCTGACCTGGTCCGACAGGGTCCGCCAGATCAAAAACTGCTTGCGAAGAAGCGTCAAAAACTGCCGGTTCGTCCGGATCCAGGCCTGCAACTCTCCGCTCATCCGATCCAACACCGTCTCGATCTCGTATATCCCATAACGACCCGTCGGCATCGCACGCAACACCGTCTCCTGGCTCACACCCATGTCGAACGGCGCAAGCCACGTCTGCATTTGGATCGTATAAGACGGACCCTCCGGCGTCTCCTCCTCCCGGAAGCTCACACCCTCCGCGTAAAACTCCCCCAGCGAATAGCGGCTGTAAGCACGGAAATAGGTCGCCAAAAACGAAAACATACCCCGCACATCTCGACTCGAAACCGTAAACGGAAACTCGAACCGCCAGTGGTCTCCCTCCGGATCCGACAACTCCCAACGGCGCATCACATCCGGAACCGCCATCTGTGAGGCCTTCTTCGAGGGATAAAGCGTCGAAAGCATCACCACACTCATCACCAGGCCCATCGCCATCACCGCAGACAACGACGAGTAGTTCAACGACAGCCCCTGCAACAATCCCGACTCGAAAAGAACCCGACCCACACCCTGTGCCACCAGATACCCCCCAACCGCTCCGATCACCGCATACACGCACGACTCCGCCATAAACAACATCCCGATGTGGGACGGCGCCAAGCCCACCGCCGAGTAGACCCCGATGTCCCGAAAACGCTCATACACGGCACCCATCATCGTGTTCAACACGATCAAGGCCGCAATCGCGATCGGAATCAGCAAAATCCCCAAACCCGATACAGACGTCATGCCGTGAGAGCTGAAGACAAACACCTCCGAAGGGCCGGACTCCTGCGGAATACTGCCGAACACCGTCAACTCCAGGCGCGATACGAAACTCTCAACCACCTTCCCAACGTCAACGCCTTCATCGAAACCTACGGCGATGGAACGAAGGTCACCCGTCGTGCCGCCCAACCAGTGGCCCACTCTCCCCATCTCCCGCATCAAATGATACGGCAGGAACAACACACGGCCCGGGTTCAGGTGCTTGTAGACGTGGATCCCCACCGTCGATCCCGCAGTCCGGCCGGACTGCTGCTGTGCGGCCCGCTGAGAAGTCGCTCCCTGCTGAAGCTGCTCCGCAAGCACATCCTCTGGAACCACCCCGAAGTCGACCGGCGTCAACGGCGCGCCGTCAAGATCCTCCAATCCCTTCAACCGCTCCGAATCCATGATCCCCACCACCGCAAGCTCTCGACCGAACACCCGAACCGTCGACCGGCCAACATCCTCCCCCGTGAGACCAAGATCTCCTGCCATGCTGTCCGGTATCACGCACTCCGCGTTCCCCGCGATCCAGCGACCCGAAGAAAGACAACTGTCGATCCCCGTGATCAATCGCTCCTCCGGAACCATACCCACAACAGACGCCGCCTCTACGGACCGACCCCCCCCCTGGATCTTCGTCGCCTTCGTATACCACGCACGGGGAACGACCCGCCCGACGTCCCGAAACTCATCCGACGTATACTCCAATACCGAGTCGTCAAGCTCCTTCCAGGCCCCGTCCCGGATCATTGCACCCGCCCGGAACGGACCCTCTGTCCAGGGGATACGCATGTGACGAAGCATGAACTTCAACGACGTGAACGACATCACCGTGAACGTCAACAACAAGACCGTCACCAACGTCAAACTCGTCCGGAGCTTCCGACGACGCATGTTCGAAATCCCCAGCATAAACGCCACATAAAACGCACTCCCCCGCCCAATGTCCGTCCCGTGAGCCACCGCAGCATCCGTCCGCAACGCGCGCATCTGTGCGCTGAATCGGGAGGAAATCACCTTCAACACGAGCGTCGCAAGTGCGAGTATCAAAAACGCGACCAGCACAAGAGCCGGATTTGCGAGAGAAAAAGCAGGATGAACAACGCTCAGGCAAAACCACACAAAAAAGAAAAACCCGAAGAAACCCGCGATCTGCTTCCGGATGTCCGCAAACGCGAACACCAGACGCTCCGCGAAAAATGAACACGGGATCAGCATCGCCATGAAGAATACCACCCCGTGAATCACGTCGTTCTGTGTCCCCTTCACATCCGGATACGCCCGCGCCTCAGCCCCCTGAGCCGCTCTGGCGTTCTGGATAAATCCGCTCCACCGGCGTTCCTTCAACGCTTCCTCCGCCTCCCTCAGATGGCCCCCCGCCTTGTCGTGAAGCGCCGTCAAACGGGTGTTCTCGATCCCGTAGGACAGAAGCTCACGGATCCGGCCGTCGTCGACTCGCCACATGTCACGCGCAGCCTTGTACGCCGTCTGCACGAACGCTGACGGAACCTCCGTCAGGAATCCCGCCCCATCACCCCCCTCAGGATCCGCGTTGACCAGGAAAAAGCGCACGCCGAACAGACCCGTCGAAAGCGTCAGCTTCACACGCTTGCCCGGCTCCGTAAATACCACACCCATCGTCGGCTCCTCCTCCCGATAATGGGCTCTTGCCGTTTCGAAAAAATATCCATAATGCTGGGGGACCGAATTCCCCGCGTCCATAACCACGATGTCCGAAAGCCGCCCAAGCTGTCGGGGGTCCACCGTCTCGTAGAACGACGTCGGAACGCACCGGAACAGCACCACAAGCGGCTTCTCAAGCCCCCATTTGGTTTTAACCTCGATCGGGTAGTCCGCTCCCCGGTCCGGGGCGTGGGTGATCTCCCCGGTGACCGGGTTTCGCAAGAAGGGGTGTATCTCCAGCGGCCAGTACTCCCGGAAAATCCGGGTAACCTTGAAGATCCCGTGTTCGTTCGCCAGCTCGAAGAACTCCCCCCGCACCCCCTTGGCGGACTTCGACTCCCGGCCCGATCGTACGGCCACGATCGCCCCACCCATTTCGATGTCGGGTGTGATCGCGTACCGGGAGAACCCCTTCACACGCCCCTCAACCCCCCAGGAATCGTCTTTCATCTCCAGGTTGAGAACGTCGCCGAGCGCATCCGCCTTATTCAGGACCTGTGATACCAACCCCCCGATGAAGACCAGCTGCGTCCGGAGGTTGTCGAAATTGACCCCTTCGATCCGGTCCAGCGGAGAATCCACATCCAGACGGGCGTCGTAGGAGGTGATCAAAGACAGCGCAGGGGTACCGCACGCGAGCGCATACTCGCTCTCGATCGGAAGCGGACGGCCCGGAATCAGCTCCCCCCAGGACTGGTCGCTCTGCTGTGAAGCGATCACATTGGCGAACACGTCCTCCAACTCGCGTCCCATCCCGGCAGCAACCTCCTCCGCCATCGATGCCAAACGGCGTCCCAACGACACACCGAAGAAATTCTTCGCGCGCGAGAACTGAGTGGCGCCCATCTTCTCCCTGGTATCCCAGGCCGCCAGCCCATCGTTGCCGCTCGACAGGTCCAGACCCAGGAACAGCTTCGGAAACACAGGCTCGATTACGCTTTCTAGGAACGGTTCTTTCTTCCGGCTGTGACGCTGCATGTACGCGTCGACCCCACGGAGGTTCTGGCAGTGACCCGACGTCGCCAGAAACAGAACCGTCCGCGCAGGGGGATGCGCGCGAAGCATCTCCCCCAGCTCAAGCAAACCCGCGATACCGCAAGCCATCTCCGCCGCAGGCGCAAGGGAGGGCACAACCGACATCCCATCGTAATAGGCCGAGAGCATCACCTCCTGATCCCTCAGATCCGGATCCGATCCCGGTAACCTCCCCACAACGTTGTAGCCCCTCCGGACCTCCCAGTCCATACGACCCTTCACCTCAACCTCTAAGCCTCCATCCGCAAGGCCCCTCAAACGCTCTCCCGCATCCCGGTCCACGTAAAACCGCGGCATCGCAACCGGAACCTCGGCGAACTTGCCCTCCGCCTGACCTGTCGTCGTGCTTTCGGGCGCGATGAAAACGACCGCACCGGCCCCCAGAATCCCCGCATTAATCCACCGGCCCCCGCTGTTGAAGTCCATCAAAACCACGTTCCCCGAGACATCATGTCCGTCGAAACCCGAAAACTCTCCGTCCCCCACGTAGATCAGGCGGCCCCGGACCCCCGGCGTCGTCGGTGTCCGAACCAAATTGGGCCAGACGCACCGGAGCTGGATCTCCTCCCCGGACTCCAAAAGACGAAGGGACGCACCCTTGTCCACCGGAACCGTCACATCAAACGCCTCCTGGTGAACGTCCTGCATTCCCAGCCGGAGAAACTCCGATTCCAGGAAGTCCGCCGACGCCTTGGCACCCGGATATCCCGTCACCCGCGAACCGACCGACGACAGACGGGCGACCGTGGAACGCAACCGATCCACCGACACCTCAGGGAGAAAGACATCCACCCCGATATGGGCGGCCTTCTTCTCCTCGGACCGATAGGTCCAACTCCTGAAGAAATGGACCAGTCCCACGAGGACGCCGAACAGAACGACCCCTATGGCGATCGTGGAAAGGATTTTCGGGAAATGTGATTGGGATGTCGACATTCGGATAATTGGGAAGGGAGGACCCCTCCCCCCGACCTCTCCCCTAAAGGAGAGGGGAGATCATGTGTTTGAATTTCGGTGAAATAAAGGCCATATCCCCCTTCCCTAAAGGGAAGGGGGTTTGATTTTTGCCTTTGCACTTTTTATTTTTTATTTTGCACTTTCCTCCCCTGCCTCCCCTTCCCGCATGGTCAGGAAACGATCCGCCTGAACTGACTCGAACCGTTCCACCAGGCCGCTCGGCCAGCGAATGAGAAGAGAGTCCACCTCCACGACAGATCCGATACCGAAGTGAAGTCGAAAATCCGTATGCGACATATAGCTGGATCCGCTCCGGACCTCCTTCACCTGTTTTTGCCCATCCGCCCATAAGGTCACCCGCCCCCCGATGCCGCTCCGATTGGAAAGGCGAGATTCGGATGACGGAGGTCGGATTTCGGACCCACCTCCACCCCCGACCTCTAACCCTTGACCTCCGACTTCTGACCTCTGACCTCCGACACCTGACCCCTGACCCCTGGCTCCCCCCACAAGCTTCACGGTCAACCAGTGATTCTGATTCCCCCCTTCGTTCCTCAGGAGTGTCGCCGGGCTGTTGTTGTTGTTGATAAAGATATCCACGTCTCCATCGTTGTCATAGTCCCCGAACGTCGCTCCCCGGCTCACGCGAGGCACGGACAGGGCTTTCCCCGACGTCTCGGATACTTCCGTATATTTTCCCTTCCCCGAGTTGCGGAACAGAAGGGAAGGCTGGGCGTAGGAGCTGCCGAATAAATTTGCGTTGTGCAGAGCGTGGCCGTTGACGATATATACGTCGGGCCAACTGTCGTTGTCGTAATCCAGGAAATTGACGCCCCAGTGAACGTAAGGATACGTCGGGCGATCCAGCCCGGATGCGCTGGATGCATCCGAGAACATCCCGTTCCCTTCGTTGCGGTAAAGACCCACGCCTTCCCACTGGAAATGCGTCACGACCAGGTCCTGCCAACCGTCCCCGTCGTAGTCCCCGAAATCCGCCCCCATGCTCGCCATCGGGTAGCCCTCCACATTGTAGGCCAGCCCCGCGAGAAGAGCGATGTCCTCGAAAGTCCCGTCTCCCCTGTTTCGATAAAAATAATCAGCCACCGTGTCGTTTGCCACATAGATGTCCACGTCCCCGTCGTTATCGTAGTCTGTGCAGACCAGTCCCATCCCCCTTCCCAAAGGGCTCAACACCCCCGCCGACTTCGTCACGTCCGTAAATGTCCCATCACCGTTGTTGTGATACAGGCGGTCGAAGTCGCCCGGAAATATTCCTGGATGGGGATAGAACTTGGTATCGGTTGGGACGGAAGAGCTGGGGACCCCATAGGGCAGGAGGTTATCGTAAGCAGCGAAGACCGAGTAGTCCACGTAGTTTGCGACGTAGAGGTCTAAATTACCGTCATTGTCATAATCCAAAAAGGCGCAGCCGACGCCCCACGCGAAATCTCCGGCCACACCCGCAAGCCTAGCTACATCCCTGAACGTCCCATCTCCGTTGTTGCGGAACAGGCTGTTGATGCCGTAACACGTCACGTAGATGTCATCGTACCCGTCGTTATCGTAGTCCCCAACACAGCACCCCATCCCGTAATCCGTCACCGCCACACCCGCCGATGACGTGACATCCGAAAAGGTCCCGTCCCCCTCGTTTCGGTAGAGCCGATTCCGCGGAAGTTTCCCTTCATAGCCGGGCAGCACACCTCCATCCACGGCAAAGATATCCAGCCAGCCGTCGTTGTCGTAGTCCAGAAACGCACAACCCGAACCCACGGTTTCGACAAAGTAACGCTCCCCGGTACCGCCGTGGATATGGCGAAAGTCAATCCCGGATGATTGTGTCACGTCCACGAAACGGGGTGGATCAGCGTCGGCCGTGAGGCTCCAGCCGAACAGCAGGAAAACCGACCACGAAAGAGAACGTGAAGCGTATCTCGTGAAGCGTGAAGCGGGAGAGTCACACCAAAAGATCACCGTTTGCATTTTTCATTTTCCATTTTCCATTTTCACTTTGCAATTTCCTCCCCTGCCTCCCCTTCCCGTACCACGATAAATCGGTTAGCAGGAACCTTTCCAATGCGGCTAACCAGACCGCTCGGCCATCGAATCCGAACCGAATCTGCCATCGCTGCCGATCCGAGCCCAAAGTGAAGCCGAAAGTCGTTCTGCGA
Organism: Candidatus Latescibacterota bacterium; assembly: GCA_965217865.1. Taxonomy (GTDB): domain Bacteria; phylum Latescibacterota; class UBA2968; order SICM01; family SICM01; genus CBDCJO01. The sequence continues at coordinate 747,944 of CBDCJO010000002.1, forward strand.
TAGGTAGCTCGATCCGCTCCGGACCTCTTTCACCTGTTGCCGCCCATCCGTCCACACCGTCACCCGCGCGCCGATGCCATTCCGATTCGAAAGGTGGGGGCTGGATGCCGGATGTCGGATGTCGGGGCCACCCCCATCCCTGACCCTTGCCCCCTGACTTCTGACCTCCGACCTCTGACCCCCGACCAACTTCACCATCAACCAGTGATTCCGATTCCCTCCGTCGTTCCTCAGGAGCGTCGCCGGGCTGTTATTGTTGTTGATGAAGACATCCACGTCGCCGTCATTGTCAAAATCCCCGAATGCGGCCCCTCTTCCCACCGCGGCCGATTCGAATCCGGAACCGGCCTCATCTGAGATATCCACAAACCGTCCCTTCCCCGTATTTCGCAGGAGGAGGCGGCGCTGTCTATAGGCAGCGCCGGGGTCGAACAGATCGATGTTATCCAGAACGTGTCCGTTCACAGAGAAGAGGTCCGACCAACCATCGTTGTCACAGTCCACAAAGGACACCCCCCATCCCAGCCTCTTTAGACTCGGCCCCCGGACGCCTGAAGGCATCGAGATATCCGAAAAATATGTGCTCCCTTCGTTCCGGTAGAGCGAAACCCCTTCATCCTGGAAATTCGTCACGACCAGATCCGGAAGACCGTCTCCGTCGTAATCCCCGGCATCCACTCCCATGCTGGCCTGTGCGCCGCCAACCTCGTTGTAACCCACACCGGAGTAGAGCCCCACCTCCTCGAAGATCCAATCTCCTCCTCCGCTTCCCCCCGGATTTGGAGTTGCGGATTTCGGATTGCGGGCTCTCCCGTCATTCCGGAACAGGAAATTCGGGGTCATGTCGTTGCCCACAAAAAGGTCGGAATCCCCGTCTTCATCGAAGTCCAGGGCCACCGCTCCCAGGCCTTTCCCGGTATGCCTGCCCAGACCCGGATCCTGGTCCGAAAACGTCCCGTCCCCGTTGTTTCTATAGAGGATGCCCGGGAGCCCCGGAAAATTAATCGGATGCGGGTATGAGCGCTCTTCCGGCCTCTCGGAGGCGGCCCGTTCCGCTACACTGGTCGCGTAGGGGGTCAGATCCCGTTCCGCGTCGGACAGTTCGTAGATCAGGTACCCGGCGATGAAAAGGTCCAGATATCCGTCCCCGTCATAGTCGAAAAAGACGCACCCGGTATTCCAGGGGGTATGCCCTTTTGGGAGCCGGGAATGGATGCCCGCGCTCTCCGAGACCTCGGAAAAAGTTCCGTCCCCCTCGTTGTGAAAGAGCGAGTTCCTTCCATAGGCTGTGACCAGCAGGTCGTCGAATCCATCGTTATCGTAATCCCCGACACAACACCCCATTCCATAATCCGTCACGCCCACCCCGGCATGCTTTGTGACATCCCGGAACCTCCCATCCCCTTCGTTGCGATAAAGGGCGTTGATGGGGCGCTCACCGGTGTATCCGGGAAGACGCCCGCCGTTGACAGCGAAGATATCCAACCATCCGTCGTTATCGTAGTCCAGCGCAGCGCATCCCGCCCCCATCGTCTCAACGAAATACTTCTTTCCCGTCCCCCCGTGAATGTGCCGGAAGTCTATGCCGGAACTGGCGGTTACGTCTAAAAAACGGATCGGTATGCCTTCATCCGCAAAGGATGTAATATATGACGCAAATAACAAAATGCAAATGAATTTCACGATAAAACCTGAGGACTCAAGTAGCTTGGCAAGGACAGCCAAAAACGGGTGGGGGTAGGAGCGCGCTCCTGATGGCGAACAGGAATGGGTTTTCGCCGCCGGGAGTTTGTGATTCGTTTATGATCTATGCGGATTTATTGAGGAGTGGTCAATCCAATCGCGTAACCGTTTCATATCACCAATTCAACTGACCGACCTGTTTCCGGGAGGGCCCGCGGCCGCGCGGGCAGTAATTGGTTAACCGATGGGGATAACGCCTTCCCCCTAATCAAATCCCATCACCATTACAATTCATGCATTTCCCAGAAAACCGCCAAACCTTTGACCCCATTGGGAATCTCGAAACCCCTGACCTTAACGGCCGGGATGTTAGCGGACGCCGAGGCCGGCGTCCCTCCCATCTATTCGCGTCACCGTTTCATATGTCCAATTCAACTGAACCGACCAGGTTCTGGAGGTTTTCGCCGCCGGGAGGCGGCTCCTACCATACTGGCTTTGACTTTATTTTTCACCATACCCCCATTCTCCCAACCCCTGCTTTTTACATTTCTTGGTACTGCCACCTGCTACTGCCTTTCCTGACTTCCGACCCCTGCCTCTGACCCCCCCCCCCGCCTCATTCGGTCCGCTTGAACAGAAAGACCCCCTTTTTCGTCTCGACCAGTCCGCTGAGCTCCCCGATCTTCAGATCCTTAATTGCTTCATAAATTTGATGCTCCATGTCCGAGGGCAGGACGAATCCAAGATCCTGTCCCTGGAACTTCGTGCCCTTCTCGATCCGTGCGCGCATGGCGGCACCCTTCTCGCGGGACGACGCCAGGATCATCGACAGCCGGATTTTACCCGCCTTAATGGCCTGTTCCCTCCTGACCTCGGACCCGACGCGTCCCCGCTCCGATTCCCGTTTCTGGGCCTTCACGATCTGGATCGCATCCCGAATTCGGAGATCGCCGGGGGAGATCCTCAGGGCGTCCTTGAAGACCTCCTCCGCCATTTCCCATCGTCCTGATGAGGCATAGGCCACACCCAGGTTGTAATAGGATCCTGTAAACTCCGGCCGAACGCGGATCGCCTCCCGGTACACGGATGTGGCCTCATCGAACTGCCCCCGTTCCGTGTAGAGGTTCCCCAGGTTGTTGTAGGCTTCCACCAGGCCTGGCTGGACGCCGATCGCCTTCCGGTACGCGGAGACCGCATCCTCGAAGCGCTCGATCTCCCGATAGACGTTTCCCAGGTTCACGTACGCCGCCCCATAATCCGGGCTCACCAACACGGCGCGTCGGTAGGACGCCACGGCTTGATCTAAGCGTCCCGCAGCCCGGTGACCGTTTCCGATGCCATACTGCGCCTCCGCGTAGTCCGGGGCGATCCGCGCGGCATCCGAGTAAGCCTCGAAGGCCTTCTCCGGACGCCCCTTCTGGGACAGAAGGCTGCCGTAAAGATAGAGGGCCTCCGCGTGTCCCGGATTCAGGCGAACGGCCTCTTCACAAACCGCAATCGACCTGTCGGTCCGGCCCAGGCCGCTCAGCGCAAGCGCGAAGAGATACTGCGCGTCTGCGTCCCCCTGCCGCGCCCTTGCGGCCTTCTGTGAGGCCTTCAAGAACCCTCGCCTTGCCCGTTCCGGCCCCGGGTCGATCCGGATGGCTACCCGGTATGCGGCCGCGGACCCATCGTAGTCCCCTTCACACCACAAGGCGTCCCCAATGCCCGCGTAAGCTTCAATATCGTAGGGGTTCAGAATCAGGTTTCGGCGGCAGACCTCCAGGGCCTCCTTGCACCGGCCCAACCCGATCAACCCGGCGGCATGACCGTGAAGCGCTACCAGATCCTCCGGGTCGAACCAGAGGATAGCCCGGCTCGCCTTGACCAAGGCCGAGCAGATATCGGGGTCCCTTGGGGAAAGGCGATGGGCCTCCCGGCACGACGCCAGGGCCTTGTAGGTCATCCCCTCACGGAGGTGCTGCTCCCCTTTTAGGAGGTGATCCCTGGCCGTGGGCGTTGCCCCGAACGATGGAACGGAGATGGCCGTGAGCAGGAGGGGAAAACAGAAATTGAAAATTGAAAATTGAAAATTGCGAATATTGAATGAATTCAAGTTCAATACCGGTGATGGAGATATCAAATCAAAAGATCGTTTTCGCCGCCAGGATTCTCTTTTTTACAAATTCCTTCTTGAAACCCCTCCCCCGGCCCCTCCCCTACACCAATTTTGTTTGCCCGCCCGATTCTCGTATTGGGCGAGGCGATACCTCGCCCGGTGATTCGTCCACATCCCTTCGACGGGCGACCACATCGGGTCGCCCCTACGCCAAATCATTGGGCCTTGGGGGCTAGGTGATGCCTGATCGAATTATGTCTGTTCGTCAAAACTATCCTGAATTTGATTGGCCTCGATAGGGGCACGGCATGCCGTGCCCCTACACCAATTTTATTTGTCCACCCGCCCCCCCCATCCACCGATAAAAAGACGGGCACCCTTCGCCTCCGCGAGGCAAAGGATGCCCGTCAGATCCATCACACCCCTACGGTTGTCCTAGAAATTCACCGATCCGGACACAATCTGGACCGCATCGAAGAATTTGTCGTTGAACCGCTTATAGGCGTAGTCGACGCTGACACCGCGCCCGTTCGGGGCGACGTAATCAAGTCCACCGCCCACGGAATAGGTTTCGGTGTCGTGGTTGAACCGGTAGCCCACACGCGCCGAAAACTTGATCGGCTGGTCCGGGGCCTGATAGGTATACTCACCGGCCACCAGCGGCCGCTCGTTCGCGTCGAACGGCTTCTCCACGTCGAAGTAGATCATCGCCTTCTGGTTTTCACGTGGATTTTCCGTCAACGCCAGAATGTCCGCGCTGAAGGCCATCGCCGCACGACGCGGGGGCTCGAGCGCGTCCCCCTGGTAGTCCGTCGAACGGGCGAAGTTGTTCACGTTCAAGCCGATGGCGACGCTCCGGAAACCTGTGTTGAAGTAGGTCCCCAAGTCTATCGAATAGTTGGTCTTCTCGTTCTCGATGGTCGTCGGGTTGTTCAGCAGGTCCAGGATCCTGCCCGATCCCAGGTTCTGCCGGAACACCTTCACCGAGCCTCCGATCGAGAACCGGTCTGTGATCTTTCGGGCATATCCGCCAACGGCCATATATTCCTTGACCTTGAACGAAGTCGTCAGGTCGAAGCCCGAGTTGGAGGCCGAGTTGACGGCCGTCCCTTGGGCACTCCCGTTTTCCACGGACATAAACCCGAACCCGAAAGCGTTCACCCCGTCCACGTTGTAGACGAGCCCCCCGTGTTCGTACGTGATGTCCGCGATCCACTCCGTGTGTCCGCCGAACGCCTGACCGGTCTGGGCCTTCATGAAGGCCAGACCCGCCGGGTTCCAGAACAGCCCGTGGGCGTCTCCCGTCAACGTGGAGACCGCACCCGAGAGGGCGCCCGCACGGGCCCCCAAAGGATACGAGAGAAATTTGAAGCCTACCCGCCCAACTCGCTCAAGGATCGCGACTGGATAGGTCGGGAAGTCATCCCCGGGAAGCGGTGCTTCGCGGCCTCTCGGGACTTGTCCCTCGGCGGTTCCGGTGCCGTTTAACAGCATGGCGGCCGCCATCAGACATAGCATCTTGCGCATGTTAATGCTCTCCTTATTAAACGCGTTCAGGCCTTACCGAACTATGACCAGCCTCAGCATTACGGTCTCTGTCGGATTGTCATCGTTCTGGATATGGCACAGGTAGAGGCCTGACGCCGGCCGCTGATTGTTGTCCGTTACCAGGTACCAGGATTCCTCACCGGTCCCGTCGGTGTGTTTGAGCGTGTTGATCAGATCTCCTCCGGTCGAGAAGATGTTGATCGTAGCCCGCGCCGGCAAGTTGATAAACTTAACCGAGTTCTGGGCGTTGGTGTTGCCCGAGAAGAGGAACCCACCGTCCGACTCCTGTCCGCCCTGGCGGTTGTAGGGGTTCGGGACCACCACCACAGCGTTCACCCACGCAGTGGAAGGCCCACGAAGCGGAGCCACCGGATTCGTGGCAAGGGTCATCATCTGGGTACCTTCCCGTCCCTGCCCATCCACCGCTGCCACGGCGTAGTAGTAGTCCGTGCCGCGCTCCACTTTCGTGTCGTCATACGTCAGGCCCGTCACGTTCGCGACGAACCGGCGCTGCTTGCCGTAATCCACGAAGGTCCGGTAGATGTTGTAGGAGGTCGCGCCCGGCGCCGCCTCCCAGGAGAGGATATTCTTTCCCGGGGCGCCCTGGTAATTGACCACGGCCGGATACCCGATGAAGGTCGGATACTTCGGGCCGAAGAAGCCCGAAGCGATCCCAGCCGCCCAGACCTCCTTCACATCGGCCGCCTCTGCGTAGAGCGAGTCAAAGGCGCTGTTCAAATAGAAGTGCTTGTCGTGCTCGGTGAAGGCCTGGCCGGCCTTGGCCGAGAACGTGTCCTTCCATTGTGAAAAGGTCTGCAGGTGGTCCCAGCTGTCGAACAGGTCCGCGAACGTGTCCAGCTGGCTCCGCGTCAGCCAGGTCTTCTTCGCATACATCTGACCGAAGATCTGGTTGAGGGATCGATCGTTCCCCGCCGCCATAAACGCCATCGCGACGTGGACATATTGATTGAACGGAACGTCCCACGGACCGAAGTACTGGTAAAAATTCATCGTCACATCATCCCAGCCCTGGCTCGCCTTCGTGTAATCCAGGGATGAGTGGTCCAACCCGTCCTGCCACTTCCCGGCCGGTGCCTCTGTGATCGACTTGTTCGTCACCTGCCAATTCCCGGCCCATGAAGGTCGGTCTACCCAGGCGTTGTTCAGGTGCGTCCCGGTCCGGTCCGCTCGCGTGGGACCCGCTCTGTCGCCCCGCCGGAATTCGTAGGCCTCCTGGGGGCTCGAGTCCAGCGCCGACGCCCCTGCCGCTGTGCCCACCCGTATCGTATAGGGCTGCTCGCCTTCCGTGCCCTCGCCCGTCACGAGCCAGTTCGCGGCCAGGTTGGCCGCGTTCAGATCATTCGGGCTGTCCCGCGTCGGTGACGCGCGGTTCGCCACCGGGGTCTCGTCGATGTGAAGCGGCATGGTCCCGCCCGTATCCGCATCCGTAAACTCGCCAGGGGTCATCTTGCGGGGAATGAAATTCCACGCCGTCCACTGCGGACCCAACGACCAGATCTGGTCTCCCCGGTTCGGACGCGTCACCAGGTTCTCGTCATCCCCGTCGGTTCCCCAGAGGATCTTGTTGGTGTCATCGTAATTAAAGTGATCCTCACCCCGCGACCCGGTCTGGAACCCACCTTCGTAAAAACTCGCAGCCCCCTGATTCTTGGCCGCGATGTCGTAGACCGACAATCCCCCGGGAGCCCTATTCTCCCCGATCATCATACCGCCAAGTGTGGGCTCCTCGGCCGTGATCTCCGCCGGAACTACGGTCGATGCGTGCACCGCGGTCCCGCCCGAGCCCGGTGAGAAAAAGCCGTCCTGACCCGGGAAAAGGGGCACACGGCCGGTGTACTGAACGGTCCAGGTCTGGATGACGTGGTCCGTGTAATCAGCCACGCCAGAACCGTAGAGCCAGGCGTCCAACTCTGTGCCCGGACCATTGAGGACCCTGACGTAAGCCGCATCGTCCACCAGGAGGGCCGCATTCACGCGGTCTCCGTCCTCAGCGAAGAGGACCTGGTCCGCGGTCGACGGACGATGGGAAAACTGGCGAACCGTCCGGTCCCTGAATCCGGACCCGTCACCCGCATCCACGTTGACCGTCGGGGGCGTTTGCTTAAATATGTGGGTCACAATACCGCGACCCGCCAGCGGGTTGGGGGACTCGTTGATGTTCGTCCCACCCGTGGGTATCATCCCGGCCGGAGTTTCGACAACCCCGTAGTCCGTCGTTCCCTGAACTGACGTATCCCCCGGCCATTCGTCCGGGTAGCGATAGCTCTCCGCGATGATATCGTTGAAAAGGCTGCTCCCGTTCCAGACGGCCATCTCGTAGTTCCCGAACGAAGACTGCATGTCGTCGTTCTCGGAGCTGTATCTTAGCCAGTTGATCGACGCGTCGCGGGTTAAGCCACCATTGCTCAACGCCAACCCGGCTCCTATGTAGGCGGACCCTACCCCCTTGGCCCATCGGTTCTGGGAGAGTGCCTCCTCCGGGAGCGCCGCCAGAGCAACAGCCATAAGCAACGCAATTATCACTCTATACATAGTTCCTCCTGTCAAAGACCTTATCCCCGGAGGCGCGGTGCGCCTCCGTGCCCCTCACCAAATCCGTGTGGCTTGGCGGGGGGGGACAGGGGCGCGGCTTCCCGCGGCCCCTGCCTCAAAGGCCTGTATCGATACACCGCCAGGGGCGCGGGCTTCCCCGCGCCCCTGGCAGGCAGTCTCTACAGATCGATCCTCACACCAAAGTGGACGTCCCGCTTGTTCGAGTAAGCCGTCCACCATCTCAGCGGCATGAAGTTGTTGAATTCGGTGTCACCCTCGGAGCCTAGGAAACTGCCGAAAGCTTGCCCTCTCCGGAGATGCTCTTCATACATCTTCTCCTTCCGGGCGTTTGCATTTGTGCGGACGATCCCCGAACGCGGGTTCGTGAAGGAGGGACCCTGGCCCCCGAGCCGACCGTCCGTGTCGGACTGGAACATTTGCCCTGGACCGTTGGTTGCGAGCGGGAAAGGCCAGTCGAACAAGTTGCTGACGCTGAAGTAGAACGCCGGCCGGAAGTCGCCCACGATAAACTGCTTCGAAACATCCATGTTTATCCAGCGCTCCGAAATCCACCGCGCGTTCCGCTCGCCTCTCAGGTCCGGATCGGACGTCGGGTTGTAGTTGAAGCCCCCACCCCGCTTCCAGTAGTACTGGAACGACAGGTCCCAGCCGCCCAGGGCCGGGTTGTTCACATACCTGGAAGGCGAGTAGAGCGAAACGAAGGCCTTCGCCACCGGCCGGACGTCAACCCCGCCGGAACCCTCCACGTTCGCGCCGTCAAACCGGCCGGAGGCGTACAACCGGCCTTCCTTGAACGGGTTGACCGTCTGGTCGAAGCCCATTCCGCTGTAGTGGACCTGCTGGTTCTTCGCGATCTCCAGGTTCATCGAGGTCGAACCGTTCCACCACTGGCCGCCCTGCCGCGCCAGCGACAGCTCGAAGCCCCGGAAGTCCGCCAGGTTGTTCTGGACATCCGGACGCCAGCCCGCAAAACGGCCCGGAGGCGCTCTGAAGCCGACGAACCGGGAGTAGTGGTCCCGGACGCTGTCCTTGAAGTAGACCACCCCCGTGAACTTAAACGAACCGGGCGTGCCCGTGAAGAACCCCTGCTCGTAGCCCAACTCATATTGCAGCACACGGAGCGCACGGTTATACGGGTTGCCGATGTAGACCGGTATGGTTCCCCCGCCTTCACCCTGGTAGAGCGCATACATCTCGAGCATGTTGGGTGCGCGGAAGAAATATCCGTAGTTGAAGTAAACCTTGCTCGTCACCGTGATCGGATACGACAGACCCAGACGCGGCGCAAGGTAGGCCTTCACCGGAGGCACCCGGCTCGGCTTGGTCTTCTCGACATCGAAGTTGGTGACGTCGTATCCACCGCGACGCGTGTCACCCCAGAACCAGTTCGCCCTGGGATCTTGCGGGTCCCAGAAGTGGAAGTCTTCGTGCTTCGCATATTTGTCCCAATCCAATCGGCCGCCCAAGAACACGACAAGCTGGTTGTACTCCATCTTGTCCTGCAGGAAGGCCGAACCGCTCCAGTGCTGGCGGTTCGCCATAAACTGGAACTCGTGACCCCAGACCGTCCCGTCGGCCTGGAAACCGTCCGAGAACTGGACCGACGCACCCCCCTTCACCTCGTGACGGCGCGCCAACTGCGTTGTAACCGCGATGTTGAAGTCGGCCTGGCGAGACCATGTGCTGCCCGTGCGACGGTTGGCGTCGAAGTTGCCGATACCGTGGACGCCCAGGATGTCGCGGTTCGGACTGTTCGGATTGAGCCAACCGTTGGGGCCGTTGGTCATCGTCACTGCCCCGCGCTCCTGCTGCTCGTCGGCCCACGCCTGACGCTCCGGCGTATCCGGGTAGAAGGGGGATCCCCCGCTATCAGACTGCGAAAGAGGCGTATCGCTCGCAAGGCCGGAATACAGCTCAATGTGGCCGTCCGTGTGGACCGCAACGACACCCCGGCCGTCCATGATCGGCGCCTGTTGGTTCCTCTGCGCGACCCTCTGGCCTGTGAGGGATGCCTCGTAGAAGGTCCGGGCGCTCAACGCGTGCCGCCAGCTCGCACCGAACTGCGTGTCCCTTCGCCGGTTGATGTTGGTCCCGTGCTTCCCCGCCCACAATTTGTTGTTCCCTCGGGTAAGGGGGGTCTGCGAACCGGACCAGTTCGTGCCCCTGAGCACGGTGTTGTCCGACGACCCGTTATTCCTTTCGTACCCGTTGTAGTTCCCGGTCGCCCGAATGAGCATCAGGGTCAGCTTCGTGTTCAGGGTGGGGGTGAACATCAACCGTGCCTGATGAAGCTTGCTTTCTGAGAACGGCTGGGCCGCGTAAGTGATGTACGGAATCCGCTCCTCACGGTAGGTGTAGAGGAAGTTCACGTAATTCCGGATGAGCGGACCGCCAACTGAAGCATCGATGGAGCGCGGCCAGGGAAGTTGGTCAGGGTCCAGGTTAAGCTGGCCCTGAGGGTCGTTCACCCCCGGGTTCGTCCCGTCGATGTACGTCGTCGAGTTTCCGTCCCACGACACCTGCCGGTGCTGGTATAGCCAGATAGCCCGTGCCTGTTCTTTCGTAAGCACGGATTGGCCCTCGAAGGTGTTCGTGCCCTCAGCGGTGGTCCGGGTGATCCAGTTGCTCCACCCCTCGAAGTCTTCGACTCCGTCCCCGTCCCGGTCCCCCGTACCGGTGTCGCTCAGATAACGCGTCGCCTGCCAGTAGTCCTCAGTGAAGGTGTCCGGCCCGTAGCGGCCGCCGCCGCCCGGCCTGCTCAGCCGCAGGTCCGCGCTCACCATCCACTCCTTCGGGTCCTTGCTCACGATGTTGACCACACCCGCACGGGCCTGGCCGTACTCCGGCATGAATCCGCCGGTCAGGACCTGGATCTCCTGCGTGGACGACTTGGCATATTGAGAGTATGGGTTCTGGTACATCCTCGGGTTGAACTTGACCCCGTCCTGGATGAACGCGATATCCTGCTGCGTCTGGCCGCGGATCGTGATCCCCCAGGAGTTGAAGTCGACTCCCGGCAGCGTCCGCAGGAGGTCCGCGAGGCGTTGCGATGGAATCGGCGTCTTCGTGATAAGATCCGAACCCAGGATCTGTTGCGTAAACGAGATGTCCGTCTCAACGACCGGACGCGTTCCCAACACCTCGATCTCTTCCAGCTCGATCGCCTCGACCGACATCTCAACGTTCACGGAAGCCGTACGGTCCGTAACGACCGGGACCGCGACCGTCTGCGTCGCATAGCCGACGATGCTGATCTTCAAGGTGTGGGTCCCCGGGTGGAGCCCCAGGATGACATATTCGCCATCCGCATCCGTAATCGCTCCCAACCGGGTGCCTTCAACGGCAACGGTGGCCCCTGGAAGCGATTCCTTCGTCTTCGCGTCCAGGACCCGACCGGAAATCTTACCGGTGGTTGTGCCTTGCGCCGACAGGTCTGTCGCGCACCACGCAAACAGAACCATTACCGCAACGGCGAACGTCCACCACTTAAAACCGTATTGTCCAGAATTCATATGTTCGGATTCTCCGCTATTTTCGTGTGTGAATACTGCGGATACTCCCGGCTGCTTCATCTTCCGCCACCCAAATCCTGAATCAGGAGATAAGCCGTATCTCCTGAACCCAGTTCCTTCGAAACGGCTGGCATCCCTCCTTTCGACATTGAATCTCTTAATTTTGCTGTGCTTTATATCCGGCTTTAACGTTACAGAATTCCCGGCTTGAATACCCTTCCTTTCTAAAAACCGACCACAGTTCGATCTCGCGCATCCCCCCTTTCGCTGTTGAAAAGTTGATGGTTAGATCGAATTATACTACGGGCGTATTTATCCCGCCTAATCCTGTATAATATATACAGGGCACTCAGGCCTTGTCAAGCTTTTTTCTCTGGAAAAGCCTGCTTTTTTTATAAACCAACTATTCTCGCCCCAGTATAATTCGAACGGGTGGTTCGCCCCAGGGATTCCTTCGGGTCGAGTTTCAGGGCGTGTCGGAGTTCCGACATCCCCTCTTCCTTTCGACCTCCGGCCAGCAGCGCCAGCCCCAGCTCCCGGTGTGCAGCGGCCCGATCCGCATCCAGGAGAACCGCCCGCCTCCCGGCGTCCTGGGCGGAATCAATCCGGCCCAGCCGGCGATAGACACCGGCGAGGAGCACCCACGTCTCGAGCGTCCCCGGGTCGAGCTCCGCCGCCCTCTGAAGCGATCGCATCGCCTCCACGGTCATTCCCACCGTAAAGAAGGCCGCCCCCAGATTGTGGTGCGCCGGTGCCATAACCGGATCCAGATGGATCGCCTCCTTGAACGCTGCGACGGCTTCGATATGCCTGCCGTATTGCGTGTTCAACACCCCGAGATTGTAAAGGAATGTCGCCCGATCTGAGATGTGCTCCGGATCTTCGGGGCTCTGCCGGATACCCTGACGGAAGGTCCTGGCCTGGCTCTGGTATGCGCTCAGGGACTCGAAGCGTTTCAGCGTTTGCCTGCCCGCTTCGGTCCGCCCCAGCCGCGTATAGGCGTTGCCAAGGCCGAAGAGCGCCTGCGTGTCTTCCGGATCGAGGTCCAGGGTCCGCTCGTAGGCCGTCGCGGCCTCCTCGAGACGGGCCAGCTGCAGAAAAAGGTCCCCCATGCCGCGATGGACTTCAGGTGAATCCGGGGCCAGCGTGACAGCCCGCTCATAGGCGGCGACGGCCGCGTCCCACTTCTGGATCTGGGTTAAGGCCCCGGCCAGCTCCCTCTGGGCGCGGCCATCCTCCGGTTCCAGCTCGGCCGCCCTTTGAAGGCTTTGCACCGCCTCCTCGTTCGCACCCAGAGCCATAAGCGCCATACCCAGGCTGTAGTGAAGCGGGGCCGCCTTCGGCAGGACGGAGATCCCCTTCCGAAAGACATCGGCCGCATCCTCATAACGGTTCGCCTGAACGCATACCGATCCCAGACTGACGTAAGCGGGGATCGATTCGGGCTGAAGCTCGACGACCCGGTTGAACGCATCGATGGCTTGATCGAGCCGATTGAGGCTCCGGTAGTAGGTCCCAAGATGATAGTGCGCCCCGACGAGAGAGGGGTCGAGGTCGATTGCCTTGCGGAAGGCCGTTGCGGCCGAGTCCATATTTCCGGAAGCGACCAGGGCAATTCCTTCCCGGAACCGGTTGACGGCTTCCTGTGATGGGGACGGTTCAAGGGCCTTTCCGGTTACAGGCAGGGATACCGTCAAGATAGTCAAGATTATTATAATGTTGGAGTTAGTTATCATTATAGAATCCGTGATTCGTGATCGGAGAAGCCGGGGATCGTGATTTGTGACTCGTGATTCGGGGATCGGAGAACCCCGGATTTCAAGGTCTGGATATCCCCTTGGATTCTGTGGGACCCGACTCCAGTCGGGGAATAAGGTCATTAGCAAACAGATGGTCCCTGGTAAAGGGATCCTGGCCCTCCAGAGCCAGTTCCCGGTCTGGAGACCGGTCCCACAACAACCTCTTTTGGCCACATAAAGCCAGGGATTTTAGGTTCTGGACTCATCCATTAGATTTATGGGACCCTGCTCCTTCAGTCGCCTTACGCCCCTTCAATAATTAGGTGATTGAGTAGATATTGGCACCAGCGTATTTTAATAATATTATATCCTGTATACCGGAATCAAACAAAAAAATACCATACAAGGGAGACGATCATCCCTGAGCCAAAGGTTAAAAACACCGTGATGCGCGTCCTTTCTCTCCCCCACCTGACAACCCATCCGGGACGGATCAATCCTGCAATTAACCCGACTGAGGAAACAAAAAACAGGAGGGTGGAAAAACCTGCGATCTCCAGGACCCGCTCATCCGTTTCCTCTTTTTCGGTTTTCCCCGTACGGAGTCTCATTCTTTTCAGCTCCGGCCCCGGTTTTACCTGCTGCTTCAATGCTTCATATCTTTCCCGTATGGCCACTACTTTGGGATGGTCCTCTCCCAGGGCCTTTTCTACGATTCCAAGTGCCCGTTTCTGAATGGGTTCCGCTCTGGCAACCTGACCCTGAACTCTGTGGATTTCCCCTAGGTCGTTCAGGGCGGTCCCGACATCGGGATGGTCCGGTCCAAGGGCCCTTTCTACTAGGATCAGCGATTGATTTAAAAGCGACTCCGCTTCTCCATATTTAGCCTGGGAGTAGTAAACCCCCGCCAGGTTGGTAAGGGATCTCGACACCGATTGGGGATCCGATTCCCGATTCTTCATCCTTATGTCCAGGGCCCTTTTAAAAAGCTGCTCGGCATCTTGCAACTTTCCAATCGCTTTATATAACGCCCCCAGATTGCTCAGAGAGGTGGCCACGGTCGGATGATCCTCGCCAAGGGCCTTCTCTTCTATAGATATGGCCCTCCGGAAAAGAGAGCCGGCTTCCGAATATTCCCCCCGGGTATAATGAAGGGTGGCAAGATTGTTCAGGGAGGTTGCGACTGCGGGATGGTCCGGCCCCAGAGCCTTCTCCGCGACTTTTAGGGACCGTCTTATCAGAGACTCCGCCTCGGAATACGCGCCTTTTGCGTAATATAGCGAGAGAAGATTGCTCATGGCGGTCGTCACGTGGGCGTGGCCGGGGCCAAGGGACTTCTCCGCGATGTCCAGGGACCTCCGGAAAAGCGGCTCTGCCTCAGCATAATTTCCCTGTTTAAAATAGAGCTGCCCCAGGTTGTTCAGCACCCCCCCTACATCCGGATGTTCAGCACCCAGGGCCTTTTTCCTGATGGTCCCCGCCCTCTGGTACAGGGTTACCGCCTTCGAATAGTCCCCCTGCGAGTCATAAACTTCGGCCAGGTTGTTCAAGGAGTTCGCCACGTGGAGATGATCGGGCCCGAGGGCCTTCTCCCGAATGGCCAGTGCACGCTCCAAATGGCTTTCGGCTTTCGAATAGTGTCCCTGTTCTTTATAAAGCCCCCCCAGGTTGTTCAGGGCGGTCGCCACATCGAGATGGTGCGGGCCAAGGGCTTTCTCAGCGATCGCCAATGACCGCACGTAAAGCGGCTCGACCTTCGAGTACTGTCCCCGGGTTCCATAAAGCTCTCCAAGGTTGTTCAGGCGGGCAACGATATCGGGATGTTCCGGACCAAAAGCCTTCTCAGCGATGGCCAGGGACCTGATGTAAAACCCCTCCGCTTCAGAATACTGATTCCGGGTGAAGTAAAGTCCCCCAAGATTATCCAGGGCAGTCGCAAGATCGGGATGCTCGGGCCCAAATGCCTTTTCCCAAATCGTCAGCGCTCGCTTTAAATGAGACTCTCCCCGGGTATATTCGCCGCGGGCGATGAAAAGTTCCCCAAGATCGTTTAGCGAAGCCGCAACCGAAGGATGCCCTGATCCCAGGGATTTCTCGTTTATGGCCAGCGACCGCTCGTAAAGTAACTCCGCCTCATCATTACGACCCTGAGAAACGTAAAGCCACGCGATATTGCCCAGGGAGGCCCCCACATCGGGATGATCCTTTCCCATGGCCTCTTCACGTATGGCCAGCGACCGTCTGTAAAGCGACTCCGCCTCATCATAGTTGCCCCTGGAGCCGTGAAGGTTTCCCAGGCTGTTCAGCGCGGAAGCGACCGACGGATGGTTCGATCCCATCGCTTTCTCGGCAGTGGCCAGCGATCTCCGGTAAAGCGGCTCAGCCTCGTCATACAGGCCCCGGGAATAATAAACGCTCGCCAGATTGTTCATGGCCCTCGCGACTGAGACATCTTCCGATCCAAAGGCCTTTTCCATGATGATCAATGCGCGCTTGTAAAGCGGCTCCACCTTCGAATATTGCCCCAGGGATTTATAAATTTCGGCCAGGCTGTTCAGGGCTCTACCCACATAGGGATGGTCAAGTCCGTGCACCTTCTCGGAGATGCTCAACGACCGCTTGACAAGGGGCTCGGCTTCTTGATACCGGCCCTGGTTAATATAAAGCTCTACCAGGTTGTTCAGCGAAGTGACAAGAGAAGGATGCACGTCCCCCAATAGCTTTTCCCGGCTTGCGAGCACCCGTTTGAAAATCGGCTCGGCCTCGCCGTAACGGCCCTGGGACGTATAAATTTCCCCCAGGTTGTTCAGGGCGGCGGCGACAAACGAATGGTCGGGCCCGAGGACCTTTTCCAGGATATTCAGCGCACGCTTGATCACGGGCTCGGCCTCGGAATACCGGCCCTGGATTATGTAAAGCTCCCCCAGGTCGTTCAGGGCGCCCCCTACGTTGGGATGCTCGGGACCGAAAGTCTCCTCGGATCGCTTCACGGCGTCCTCGGCAACCCAGGTCCTTCTTTTATATTGACCCTCCTCTTCCTGACCCTCAGGTTCAGGGGATTCCGCTTCTATGGACCGAATGAACCCTTCCCCTCCGGACCCATCCCATACGACAGACCACAAAAACAGGAGAGCTATCCCGCAGAAGGCGATTTTAATCTTTTTCCGAAAACGGTTCACTTTCGAACTCCAGAATGGGAAAGAACACCCCTCCCCCGGCCCCTCCCCGAAACGGGGAGGGAGATTATGTGCTTTAAGTTTCGTTAAAATAGAGTGTTATATTCATTCTATTTGGGGAAGCAACGTCACCGGCGGGTAAGAACGCTTGATATATCCTTCCTTATCTCTTCATTTTTTATTCTTAAAATTCGCAAACCTCTTCCAGTCAAAATCCGGGATCGTTCGAGATCATATTCGGCTTGCTCTTCGTGAATCGGGCCATCAACTTCCACAACCAGACCAGCCTTATGACAATAAAAATCTACGATGAATCCGTCAATTACCTGCTGACGACGGAAATGGAAGTCCCCAAACCGGTTGGCGCGAAGTTGGTCCCGTAGAATACTTTCTTCCTTTGTCATTTCTCTGCGAAGTTCTCTTGAACGCTGAACTTTCGTCCTCTCCACCTTCTGCCCGATGACAATATTTTTGCCGACATTGAATAAAAGCCTTAGCCCCCTTCCTGTTTCGGGAAGGGGGTTTGGGGGTTAGGTTTGACCCTCGGTGGAATTTTATATGTCCGTCACAACTATCACTCAGGACGCTTGAAAATAAAATATCCCTTCTCCGTCTCCACGACCCGGCTGACCTGCCCGGGCTCCAGACCCTTCACGATTTCCGAAACCGGAGGATCTAAATCCGTGGGGAGGACAAAACCGATGTCATGCCCCGGGAAGGCTTCCCCACTCTCCACGCGTGCGATCAGGGCTTCGCCTTCTGCCTGCGATAAGACGACGGCCATCGTCAGCCGGATTTTGCCCGCTTTGTGCGCCTCCACCTCAGCATGCTGCTTTCCTTCCACGTCCGCAAGCGCATATTGAAGGGCCTTTACGTGCGGATGGGCCGGCTCGAGCGCCTTCCTCACGATTTCCAAGGCCCGCCTGTAGAGAGGCACAGCCTCCGCATAACGGCCCTGCATCCGATAGAGGTCCGCCAGGTTGTTCAGGGACCTCGCCACGTAGGGATGGGCCGGTCCCATACCCTTCTCCACGATGCCCAGGGCACGCTTGAGGAGAGGCTCGACCTCACCATATCGGCCCTGAGCCCGGTAAATGCCCCGCAAGGTTCCCGATAGAGACCGCCACGGTGGGATGGTCCGGTCCAAGACCCTTCTCGAGGATCTCAAGGGCTCGTTTGTAGAGTCGTTCCACCTCCCCGTGCTGGCCCCGGTCTCTGTAAAGTCCCGCCAGGTTGTTCAGGGACCTCGCCAGGGTGGGATGGTCGTCTCCCCGAGACTTCTCCAGGATGCCAATGGCTCGTTTGTAGAGTCGCTCGACCTCCTCGTGCTTCTGGCCCCGGTGCCTGTAAATCTCCCCCAGGTTGTTCAGGGCGGCGGCGACAAATGCATGGTCGGGCCCGAGGACCTTCTCCAGGATATTCAACGCCCGCTTGACCAGGGGTTCGGCTTCGGAATACCGGCCCTGGACCATGTAAAGGTCCGCCAGGACATTCAGGGCGCCCCCTACGTTGGCATGGTCTGGGCCTAAAGTCTCCTCGGATCGCTTAACGGCCTCCTCCGCAACCTGGATCCTTCTTTTAAAGTGCTCCTCCCGACCCCCAAGTTCAGGGGATTCCGCTTCTATGGACTGAATGAACCTTTCCCCCCCGGACCGATCCCATTCGATAGACCATAATAAGAGGAGAGCCATACCATAGATAGCGATTTCAATCTTTTGGAGAAAACGGTTCACTTTCGAACTCCAACAAAAGAACGTGAAGCGTGTCTCGTGAAGCGTGAAGCGGTCGATAGGGGCACGATGCATCGTGCCTCTACGCAAATTTTGTCAGCCCACTCGATTCCCGATTGGGGCGAGGCGATGCCTCGCTCGTGATTCGTCCAGATCCCATCGAAGGGCGAGCACATCGGGTCACCCGACGCATAATCTTGATGTCTCCATTTTTCATTTTTCATTTTCTTCCCCCTTGCCGCTTTCCCTCCACGTCCCCAAGGGCATGTTGAATGGCCTTTACCTGCGGATGGTCCGGACCCAGGGTCTTTTCATGTATCGCAAGGGCCCGCCTGAAGAGAGGCTCAGCTTCTCCGTATCGACCCTGCGCCAGGTAATGCCCCGCCAGATTGCCCAGAGAGATCGCCACGGTGGGATGGTCCGGGCCCAGGGACTTCTCGAGGATTTCAAGGGCTCGGTTGAAGAGTCGTTCCACCTCCGCGTGCTGGCCCCGGTCCTTGTAAAGTCCCGCAAGGTTGTTCAGCGCGGCCGCCACACCCGAATGTTCAGGCCCGAGGGCTTTCTCCCTGATCGCCAGGGCCCGTTTGTATCGTGCCTCAGCTTTATCGTACTTTCCCTGGGTCCTGTAGAGTTCCGCCAGGTTGTTCAGGGCCGTCGCCACGTGTGGATGTTCCGGGCCAAGACCCTTCCTCACGATCTCCAGAGCCCGCTTGTAGAGCGGCTCAGCCTCCGCATAACGACCCTGCATCCGATAGAGGTCCGCCAGGTTGTTCAGGGACCTCGCCACGTGAGGATGGTCCGGTCCCATACCCTTCTCCACGATGCCCAGGGACCGCCTGAGGAGAGGCTCGACCTCCCCATATCGTCCCTGGGCCCGGTAATGCCCCGCAAGGTTTCCGAGGGTGATGGCCACTGTGGGATGGTTCGGTCCCATACCCTTCTCGAGGATTTCAAGGGCTCGGTTGTAGAGTCGTTCCACCTCCGCGTGCTGGCCCCGGTCTCTATAAAGTCCCGCCAGGTTGTTCAGGGCCGTCGCCACGTGGGGATGGCCCTGTCCAAGACCCGCCTTCACGATCTCCAGGGCCCGTTTGTAGAGAGGCTCGGCTTCATCATAACGGCCCTGGGTCCTGTAAAGTTCGGCCAGGTTGTTCAGGGGCCTCGCCAGGGTGGGATGATCGTCCCCCCGGGCCTTCTCCAGGATGGCAATAGCCCTTTTGTAGAGTCGTTCGACCTCCCCGTGCCGATCCTGGTCCCTGTAAACTTCCGCCAGGTAGTCCATTGCCTTCGCCACAACGGGATGATCAGGCCCCAGGGCTTTCTCTCTGATGGCCAGGACTCGTTTGTATAGGGACTCCGCCTCATCATACTTACCCTGGGTCCTGTAGAGGTCCGCCAGGTTCTTCAAGGCCGTCCCCACTTGGGGATGGTCGGGCCCGAGGACCTTTTCCAGAATATTCAGCGCGCGCTTGATCAGGGACTCGGCCTCAGAATACCGCCCCTGGATCGTGTAAAGCTCCGCCAGATTGTTCAGGGCGGACCCTACGTTGGGATGGTTGGGGCCAAAAGTCTCCTCAGATGTCCTCAAAGCCTCTTCGGCTTCCTGGATCTTCTTTTTAAATTGCTCCCACTTTTCCCCACCCCCCAGTTCAGGGGTTTCCGCTTCTATGGATCGAATGAACCATTCTCCCCCGGACCCATCCCATACGATGGACCACAAAAACAGGAGCGCGATACCGCAGAAAGCGATTTTAATCTTTTGGAGAAAACGGTTCACTTTCGAACTCCAATATGGGGAAAGTGCACCCTCCCCGTCCTTCGACTTCGTTCCGCAAAAACCGCGGAACTCCGCTCAGGATGTGGTCATTATGGTTTATGATTCCCTTAACGATCGCTGGCTTTTGCTTCGCTTCCAACCACCTCGATCCCTTGCACTTCCTGCCACTGCCACCTGCTACCGCTTTCCCCTGGCCCCTGACCTTCGACCTTCGACCCCTGCCCTTGCTTCACTCCGTGCGCTTGAATATGAAATATCCCTTCTCCGTCTCCACGACCCGGCTGACCTGCCCGGGCTTCAGACCCTTCACGATTTCGGAAACAGGAGGATCTAAATCCGCGGGGAGGACAAAACCGATGTCACGCCCCGGGAAGGTTTTCCCACTCTCCACGCGTGCGATCAGGGCTTCGCCTTCTTCCTGCGATAAGACGATGGCCATCGTCAGCCGAATTTTGCCGGCTTTGTGTGCCTTCTCCTCAGCCCGCTGCTTTCCCTCCACGCCCGCAAGCGCAAATTGAAGGGACTTTACGTGCGGATGGGCGGGCCCCAGCGCCTTCTCCACGATTTCCAATGCCCGCCTGTAAAGGGACTCAGCCCTGGCATGCTTGCCTTGAGCGCTGTAAAGACCGGCCAGGTTGTTCAGGGAGCTTGCCACGTCGGGATGGCTCGGCCCCAGGGCCTTCTCATATATCGCCAGGGCCCTGTTGTAAAGGGGTTCCGCCTCGGCATACCGGTCCTGGGCCCTGTGAAGCTCCGCCAGATTGTTCAGGGTGGTCGCGACGTGGGGATGATCAACGCCCAGGGCTTTTTCAAATATTGATAGTGCCCGATTGTAGAGGGGCTGGGCTTCGTCATACCGGTCCTGGGCCCGGTAATGCCCCGCCAGATTGCCCAGAGAGATCGCCACATCGGAATGTTGGTTGCCCCGGGCTTTTTCCAATATGCCAAGGGCTCGCTTGTACAGGCGTTCCACCTCCTCCTGCTGCTCCAGATCTCTGTAAACTCCCGCCAGGTTGTTCAAAGCGGTCGCCACGCCGGGATGGTCAGGTCCCAGGGTTTTTTTCCTGATGACCAGTGCCCGCTTGTAGAGAGGCTCGGCTTCACCATGGTTGCCCTGAGCCCTGTAAAGTCCCGCCAGGTTGTTCAGAGCCGTTGCCAGGTGAGGGTGGTCGGGTCCCAGGGCTTTCTCCGCCAAAGTTAGTGCCCGCTTGTAGAGAGGCTCGGCCTCCCCATATCTGCCCTGTGCCCGGTAAAGTCCCGCCAGGTTGACCTGGGAGGCCGCCAACCGGGGATGGTCCGGCCGAAGGAATTTCTCCGCCATTTTTATGGCCCGCTTGTAAAGGGGCTCGGCTTTCCCATACTGACCCTGGAAAAAATAAAACCCGGCCAGATTGTTCAGTGAGGTCGTCACGTGGGGATGGTCCGGTCCCAGTCCTTTCTCCACGATGTCCAGGGCCCGTTTGTAAAGGGGCTCGGCCTCCCCATACCGGCCTTGGGCATTATAGAGGTTGGCCAGCCCGCTCAGGGAAAACGCCACTTCGGGATGGGCCGGCCCCACGGTATTCTCCAGGATTTCCAATGCCCGCTCGTAAAGAGCCTCGGCCTTCTCATACCGGCCTTGGGCATTATAGAGGTCCCCCAGCCCGCTCAGAGCATACGCCACATCGGGATGGTCGGGCCCCAGGGACTTCTCCGTCACCGAAAGGGACCGCTGATAAAGAGGTTCGGCCTTCCCATACTGGCCCTGAGAATTATACAAATCCGCCAGGCCGCTCAGTGAGACCGCCACGTGAGGATGATCCGGCCCCAGGGTATTCTCAGAGATGCTCAACGCCCGTTCAAATAAAGGCTCCGCTTCGAAATATCGACCCTGCCCCATATATTGCTCCGCCAGGCTGTTCAGAGAAGGTACCAGGGAGGGATGCAGCTTCCCCATCGTCTTCTCACGGCTTTTTATCACGCGTTTGAAAAGGGGCTCGGCCTCTTCATATCGGCCCATGGAATCGTAAATTTTCGCCAGGTTGTTAAGTGCTGTCACCACGAGCGCGTGGTCCGGCTTAAGGACCTCATCCATGATGGCCAAAGCCCTTTTGATCAGTGGCTCGGCTTCAGAATGACGCCCCTTGCTTATGTAAACCTCCGCCAGCCTGTTCAGAGGGCCCGCTACGTTGGGATGCTGGGGACCAAAGGTCTCCTCCGCCTGCTTCAGCACCTTTTCGGCTAAAAATTGGGACTTCCCCTCCCCTTCCTTTTCAGACGATTGCGCCTTCACCGATGAAATCAGCCTTCCCGGCCCGGACCAGGACGAGAAAATGAGGATCGGAGGGAGAAAGGCCAGCCTTATAAGAAAACGTTTCACTTTCGAAATCCCTTCTTCGCGCGACTTTTTGCCGGAACCCTGCCACTTTAAGATTGTGGAGTTCGGCACGTGGATTGAAAAACAATATAACGATGAATCCTCAGGTATCCCTGGGAAACAAAAAAAAACCGCCCTTATCCAAGATGGTTGCGCTTAGATATAGAGGCGACCCGTCAACAACACCCCTCTTATTAATGTAATAGAAAGTGCGTCCTTATTTAATGGTCAGGAATATAGCGACGCAACATATTCCTCATAGCCATTGTAAAGCAAGGTTGCTTTCCACTGCTCTTGATTCAGAGCCAAAAGGAACCGTTCGAATTTCTGAGACCATCGAGGATGAGGCACCTCCGGCTCGACGTTTGCATGGAAGCTATATTCCTGGGGGACCAGGGCGTTCCAGAAGGTGGGGGGTTGTTCAGCGACGAACTCGATGCGGACGATCGACTTGATGCTTTTAAAACCGTATTTCCAGGGGACCACCAACCGGATGGGCGCCCCGTGCTGCCTGGGCAGCCCGTGACCGTATATCCCCACGGCCAGAAGCGTCAGTTCATTCGTCGCCTCCTCCATGGTCAGGGTTTCGGAGTATGGCCATGGCCACTGGGGGCTATTGAACTGCCCGATGGCCACCCCCGGATTGAGAAAGGAGGTCATCTGGACAAACCTGGCCTCGGACGTGGGTTCTACAACGTCGATGAGGGCTTTCATCGGAAAACCGGTCCACGGTACGGCGATGGACCAGGCCTCAACACACCGCAGTCGATAAAGCCTTTCATCTATCGGCATATTTTTTAGAAAAAATTCCAGGTCATAGGTCTCCGGATTTCGGACCAAACCGGTGACCTCCACCTGCCAGGGATCCAGTGAAAGCTTTTGCGCCAGGTCCTTCACCCCGGTCTTCGAAGTGGTGAATTCATAAAAATTGTTGTACGAAGCGGCGAACGACTCTTCGGTTAGGGGCCGGTCCAGCATGTTGAAAGCCTGGTTCTGGGGGGAAACGTATGTCCTTAAGGCCGGATCCACCAATTCCGTTTCCGTAGGTTCGGTACCTTCAGCAACATCTTTCGCTCCGGCTCCCAGAGGGGAGACGGTGGGATCAAAGATTCTCTCGTAACCACATCCCATCAACAGTCCTGCAGCCCCTATTCCCGCGGACTTCACAAACCTCCGGCGGTTCATGTAGACATCCTCGGGTGTGGCCTCTCGCTCGGGAATTTCCCAACCACGCCGTGGCATCAAACCTCTCCTGGAATTATGTTAGGACTCTCCGGCTCAATCAAAAATGTAATTGATTCTAAAGGGAATGTCAAAGATGAATACGGGATGGTGAGCGCCTCGCTTCACCCATAAAGCCTAGTATAAATGAGAGATTCAATCCCCGTCGAGATCCGGTTTCGGAAAGGCCTTTCCAGCTCGGTTCCTGTCGCGAGCTTCGAGTCGCTCACACGCCCAGACGTTCCGGAAACACGACCACAGCATACATGGCTACGGCTGAGAAAGGGCATTCTACTCATCGATTCGGTAGTGTTCAACCGCGTCTTCGTCTACTTCTATGCCCAGTCCCGGAGCGTGAGGGATGCGGACATAACCGTCTTCCACTGCGAAGAGGGTGTCGCCTTTGACCAGGGTGTTCAGGGGGACCAGGCCTCTTCAGGTAGCACCGGCGGCGTGGTGAACACCAGTTCCTGCATCCGGCAGGTGCGGATGGTGGCGGCTATCTGAAGGGAGCCGACCAGGTTCATGCCGTGCGAACCGTGGAAGATGCACGCTATCCCGGATAGTTCGGCCATGCCTGCTATCTTTTTCAGGGTCGTGAAGACGTTGGCACAGTGGGGCTGGATGATATCGAAGGCTTCTCCCTTGATATATCCCTCGTACACATCCGGTGGTTGATGCTCGCCGCCGGTGATTGCGATATCGGTGCCCGCCCGGAGACGGGCGTGGAGATGGATGTCTCCACGCGCAAAGGGCTCTTCCAGCCAGGTGGCCTCCACCTCCTCCAGGGCCTTGGCGACTTTCAGGGCGGTCTCGTAATCCCAGGTGGTACCCGGGTTCTCCGCGGTTCGGTCGACCATGACCTCCATCTTGTCCGGTCTTCCGACCCGTTCGCGGATAAGGCGTATAGGCTTCCACATCTTCCATGGGATCGGGACGCCAGATGCGGATTTTGACCGCCTTGTACCCGCGTTCGGCGTAGCCCAGCACGTCTTCGGCCTGCTGGCGGGGCGTCACGTCGGACTGATCGGGAGCGCCCGGCCAGACGCAGGTCAGGTACAGGAGGATCTTGTCGCGATAGGCCCCCAGCAGGTTGTTCAGGGGCAGGCCGGCGGCTTTTCCTACAATGTCCCAGAGCGCGTTTTCGCCGCCATACCACTGATCGAGACCCGCTTCGAGATGGCGCTCGATCTGAAACGGGTTTTCGCCCAGTAGGAGTTCGCAGACCGTGTTCGCATCCACCTCCTTGAAGCCGTACCCCGTGATGCCCTCGTCGGTTCGGATTCGGGTCACACCCGTGGTGTGATAGTATCTCAGTTGACGCTGTTCCTCTGAGATGGGGACTTCGACACGGAAACTGTCGACGGCTGTGATTTTCATTTTTCATCAATTCCGGAATTTAGAGGTTGTTCAGGGTGTATATGTTCGTCGAAAGTATTCTAAATTGGATTGTCTTCGATAGGGGCACGATGCATCGTGCCCTACACAAAATTTTATCGCCCCAATAGATTCCCGATTGCGAGGCGATGCCTCTCCCGGTGATTCGTCACATCCCTTCGACGGGCGACCACATAAGGTCACCCCTACGGGTTATGTCTGACCCCGATCGAATTTTGTCTGTTCGTCAAGCCCCACCGGTCCCCTACCCTAATTCACCGTTTGATCGCGACTCCAAACAGGACCGTTTGCCCGGCCGTTGTATTGCAGCCCGCTGCGATGTGAATCAGGTCCAGGCTCAGTTCCAGCCGGGGGCTTAACCGATAGATTACACCGGGAGAGATCTTGAAGACATTCTGGTCGCCGATCAGGCCCACCTCATCGGTTATAACGCATTTTCCTGAAGTGCGAATACCCCCCGCAAATCCCTTGATCAGGAAGCGATTCAGGGTGAAACCAGCCTCTAAGAAATAGAACATCTCATTGCTGAAAGCCCCACCGCGGACCCGGTAACCGACCTCACCTGTCACATATCCCGGGAAGGGATACAGAGACCGCCCGATTAAAAGCCGGACATCCCCATCCAGCTTCCGGCTGCTCAGGGGAACCCGGGTTCCCTGGGATTCATCGTACCAGAAGGGGACTTTGCCCCCTGCGGCGATCGAGACCACGACCGGTTGGGGGGCGACCAACCATCGAAAACGCGCTTCAAGGTCACCAAATCCGGATCGCTTCTCGAGTGCGGTCCCATTCTCAAAGATCCGGGTATCGGACAACCTTCTGTATGGCAATGAAGACACGATTGTCAGCCGGTCAAGGACCCCGTATTCCAGATAGGCCGAGTAGTTGTAATCGGTCAACTCCCCCATTCTGGCTTTCTGAATCCGGTTTCCCATTGCACCGATGTCGTCTGTGGAATTTAAATAACTCCCCGCGACCTTGAGATAATAACCCCCTTGATCCTGGGTCCACGCGCCGGCGAAGAGCGTAGACGGGAAGCCCAGGCTTACGGAACAGGCAAGGAAAACGGGAAATAGGCGGTTTAGCATAATTGTCCTATCGTAAATATCTCATCCATTATCTCATCTAAACGTTTAGAAAGGCATAGAGTTCCAGATCAGAATCGGATTCGGGTTCCAGGAAAAGCATCGCACGCGAATAAATATCCGCGCTATGTATACAAAGTCCGTAGCAGGCGGACTCCCCCCCAAAGTGATTCGTTCACATCCCATCGACGGGCGGACACACAGGTCCGCCCCTACGCCTGACCTCCCCTGCCTTTTGCATTTTCCATTTTGCATTTTTCACCTTGCATTTTCTTCCCCTTACCTCTGACCTCTGACCTCCGACACCCGAGGTGTGTCCTCCCCCAGGACCGGCTTCAGATCCTGTTTCAGTTCGTTCAAGCCCGCCTGCGAGAGCCCGTCGTAGAAACCCCGGATACGTCCCTGGCGGTCCACCAGGGCAAGTTTCGGACTGTGAAAAAGGGGCTGATTCGAGCTGGGGGGATTCTCACCGACCGGAATCTTGAAACCCTTCATGCTCAATTCCCAGATCGCATCACGGGTCCCTGTAAGAAACTTCCAGTGTCCATCGTCCGCTTCGGCCTGTCTTGCGTACTCCTGCAATACCCCAGGGGTGTCGAATTCCGGGTCCACGGTAAAACTCACAAGCCGAATATCCTCCCACAGAGGGTCTCTTGAAAGCTGTTCCTGAAGCCTGGCCATGTGGACGGTCTGCAACGGACAGGTCGCGGGACATCGGGTGAAGATAAAATTCGCGATCCAAACCTTATCCAGAAGCTGGTTGAGACCGAACGCTGTCCCGGTCTGATCAATCAGGGAGAAATCCGGCAACTCAGCGAATACCGGAACCCCCTCCCTACGGACTCCGCTGTTCCTGTTCATCGATACCACCAGGAACCCGATCCCGATCAGAACAAGGACGATGGGAAGGAAAAACGATTTCATTTAAGCCTTTGTAAGGGCACGGCATGCCGTGCCCTTACAACCAAATATTGTTGTTCCACTCTATTCCAGATTGGGGCGATGCCTCGCCGGTGATTCGTCCGCATCCCATCGATGGGCGACCACATCGGGTCGCCCCGACGCAAAATCAATTCCATTTTACATTTTCCATTTTCCCTCACCCATCCGTCGTCATTGAGAACTCCCGGCCCATTTCGTATCCGTCCAGCCGCTTCAGGGGGACCACTCGGAAGTAATCGTCTCCCCTTCCCTTCCATGCCCTCAGGTCTTTGCGATGCCCCATCCGCTTTTGGAAGGCCCACTCGCTTGTCCGAAAGTATCGATTGAAAGTATCCCAGAAGGCCAGTCCGTCGGCACCCGCTTCATAATAATTGATCGCGATCTCACGGAATGCCCTGGGGGGCATCCGGCGCGGATAAACATCGATATAAATCTTGCTCCTCGGATCACGGGGGAGATCTGTGAATTCGCGTATCTTGGATTGAACCCCCGTACCGTCGTGGTTCCCGTAAACGTGCAAATGCGCGACCAGATAGTCCACCAGCCCCTCCTTCAACCAGGTCGGGACATCCAGGGCGTGGAACAGAGATTCCGCCAGACTCGATTGGCCGATCTCCGGAAGCGCACTGCTTAAGTTGACCGGCACCAGGTAGCAGCTGGGAATGTAGCGGCGCTTGGCTTTTCCGACCTCATCCAGCATCTCTCTGATCTCGCGGAGAAACT
Source organism: Candidatus Latescibacterota bacterium (assembly GCA_965217865.1). GTDB lineage: Bacteria > Latescibacterota > UBA2968 > SICM01 > SICM01 > CBDCJO01. The sequence continues at coordinate 775,503 of CBDCJO010000002.1, forward strand.
GTGTGACAAAGCTCGCCCGGGTCCGCCATACCCGCTCGTCGTTGATGGGAACCCGGCGCATGTCCTCACCATATTCCTTCTCAAAGGCCTCGCACACCGGCTGTTCGTAGTAGGCAAACGGCTGGGAGCGGCTGAACAGGGCGTTCACCCCGTCCGCCTTATAGTCCTCCACCCACTCCCGGAACAACCGCACGTAAAACGCGCGCACCTCGGGAAAAGCAAACGACAGGTGGCGAATAGGTTCCCCGTCCGCGTACGTGCATCGCAAGTCGAGATGTTCCGCCATGAACATCCCCCCGTAATTGGCCATAAGATGTTCCGTCGGCAGCTGCGGACCGGAGAACCGATTCTGGGCAAACAGCTTGACGCCGCATTCGTGCGCCGCCGAGATGGCCTCGGCAAAAGGATCGATCCCCGAATCGACCAATCCGCGCAAAACCCGCCCCATACCTTCCTGGTCGAAATCCGGCCGGATGAACTCCCCGATTTTTGAAGGGTAGAACGTGATAGGCCCATAGGCCACAGCATACAGGGCGATGTCGAAATCTGATTCCCTGAGAGGTTCAAACTCCGCGATGAAATCCTCGTGTGTCGTAGGACCCCACTGGAAGATGTTTCCTCCATCGTAATTGCCTATCAGCAGTTTGGTTTTCTCCGTGGGAAGCTCCGCCTTCCATGCCTCGAGGGCTTTCGGATCCATCGGGACCAACCTCACGTAAACGATGCATGATTCTTCGTGCGACATCGTTCCGCGGGTAGGAGGCGAAAAGATCAGCTCCTGACGGGTCAAGTCCGCGCATTTCCAGAAAACCTCCGTCACGTCGAAGGCGGTAAAGACCTTTTCCGGATAGCTTCCGTCCTTTCCGGGATCCGACTCCTCCGGGAGGATTCGGTTGAAGCCTAAGTCGTCCGAAAGTTTGACGCAGAGCGCACGCTGCTTTTTTTGGCCGTTAAACCCACCGTAATAGATCCCCAGGCGGATCTCGTGCCAACCCTCGACTTCGGGATTCAGCGTCAGTGGCGGCGCATCGGTGCCAGGCCGCGTGAACAGCATCACCCCCCTGCCCTCTTCCACTTCGTAATCAACGGCAATCCACGTTCCGTGGCGGCCATCCCTGCTGATGGCCTCCGAAGGCTCACATCGGGTCAGATCGGAAATCCAGATCATAATGCCCCTTCCCATTCGTGATTCGTGATTCGTGATTCGTGATTCGTGATTCGTGATTCGTGATTCGTGATTCGTGATTCGTGATTCGTGATTCGTGATTCGTGATTCGTGATTCGTGATTCGTGATTCGTGATTCGTGATTCGTTTAATGAATGCAATGAGAATCGTGATTCGTGATTCGTTTAATGAATGCAATGAGAATCTTTTGAGGAATAGTCAAATGTTTTTTTGAATGGATTTGGATTATTTGCCTTTCCGATCCCCGAATCACGATCCCGGTCGTTTGCACTTACCTCTTCTCATTCAAAACTCTGCTTTTCGACCAAATACTTCCCCACCGCCTTCTGATTCAGACTGTAGCCCAGTCCCGGCCGATCCGGGACTAAATAGCAGCCATCCTCCAGGACGAAAGGTTCGTTCACCAGTGTGTCCTCCCAAGCCAGGGGACCGATCATGTCATGGGGCTGGGTCATATGGGGCATGCAGGAGGCCACGTGAAGAGCGATGGCAACACCGGGCCCATAGGCCACGGTCTGAGACCAGCCCCCGAGGCCAAGCTGATGGGCAAGGCGGGACCATCCCACGGCCTCGAAAGGGCTTTCCGCCCCGAGGATGGCGTAATCGAGCGCCTGAGCTTGAAACACATGAACCAGATCTTCGCCCCGGAGGTGATCCCCGATCGGGATCCGGATCGATTCCCGAAGACGACACATTTCGGAATAAGAACCTCCCTTTGCCGGTCTGGGAATGGGGCTCTCCAGACAGTCGATCCGGTAGCCCTCCAACCGATTGGCAAGCTCCTGCGCGACCCGTACCTCCCGAAGACGCCACCGCACGTCGGGCCTCACGATCATTTCTGGCGTGACATTCTGGATGGCCTCCACCCGATCCGTCACGTACCGAATCCGCTTTTCGGGTGTGTCTTCATCCGGCGTAATGCACTTCATCTTGTAAGCCCGAAAACCATGCTCCCATCCCCACAGGACATCCTGGGCCGTGTGTTCGGCCGTCTTGTAACCCGTGCACTGCGTGACGAAGATTCGATCCCGGAGACGTCCACCGAGCAACTGCCAGATCGGGACCCTGAGCGCTTGCCCGCGAAGGTCCAGGACGATCTGTTCGAAATACCCGGGAAACGGAACCTTTGTATCGGGGTGGTTCACCTTCAGAACGTCCTTGCCCGACCAATCCCCTATGGACGTCTTTATCTCAAGCAGGGGTACGTCGGAATGCAGCTCGGACAGACCCGTCAAGCCTTCGTCGGTCTCAGCTTCTACCAGATAGCGATCCCGGGTTTGATGTTCCGGTTGGCCATATACGTCGTCCGACCACCACCATCGGCGTTCCGGGACATTCACCACATACAGGTTGACGCGAGTAATTTTCAAAAAACCCCTCGAACCCGCCGGCGATTGGTCTGATACGCATCCCCAAATCTACGATCGGGATTGGCGTAAATTAGATCAATATACACCTTGATTCGCCGGGTGTCCAGTCATTAGCGCCTGTCTCATGGAAGGGTCACCGGGGGACCTCACCCTCCCGCGGAAATTATACCCATAATCGTCTTGACAGTCATGTCAGATCTATTTACATTCGCGTTTCCAATCGTATTTTTTCTTACCTGGATCACCTAATTTGTGACCGCAGATACAGGACCACTAGGTCATGCCCTCACCCAATCTCTTATTCATATTCACCGATCAGCAGCGGTGGGACACCCTGGGTGCCTACGGCAACCCAAGAATATCGACCCCCCACCTCGACCGGCTGGCCGCAGATTCGATCCTTTTCCGCAAGGCCTACGTATCCCAACCCGTCTGCACGCCTTCCCGTTCGACCCTGGTGACGGGCCTCTACCCCCATACAAACGGCTGCATCTCCAACAACATCGCCTTGGCCGAGAAGGTACACGCATTCCCGGAGATGATGACCGCGGGGAACTACGAAACCGCATACATCGGGAAGTGGCATCTCGGGGACGAGATCTTCCCTCAACACGGTTTTAAACACTGGGAGAGCATCGAGGACAATTATTGGAAATTCTACTCGTCCCCCGAGAATATGCCCGTCAATTGCAGCTATTATCATTTCCTGAAGAAGCACGGATTTCAACCCGATGTCCGACACGGGGACTTCACCTGTTTTTCCCGGTTCTTCGCAACCCGCGTCCCCGAGGACTACAGCAAGCCGGGTTTCATCGCGGAGGAGACCTGTCGTTTTATCGACGAGAACCGTTCCAGCCCGTTTATCCTGTTCGTGAATTTCCTCGAACCCCACAGCCCGTTTTTCAGCTGTCTGGATGACCTCTACGATCCCGCGGATGTGATTCTGCCATCAAATTTTTGCGCGAACATGACAGAGGATGTCCCGTTAAGGACCCGATTGTCCAGTGAGAGAGCACGTCGCACCGGGGATTCCTGGCCATGGCCTCTGGAGGACGAAAGCGAATGGCGAAAATTCATCGCCCACTACTGGGGATCCGTCAGTCTGGTGGACAGGAGTGTGGGACGGATCCTTACGACCCTTGATAATTGTGACCTGAACCGGAATACGATCGTGGTATTCACGAGCGACCACGGGGACATGATGGGCAGTCACGGAATGATCGAGAAGTCTGTCATGTACGAGGAAGCCGTCAGGATTCCCTTGATCCTCCGAACACCGCAGCTTGGTTTTGAAAAACGCGTCGTGGATCAACCGATAAGCCAGGTGGATCTGGTACCCACCCTCCTTAGCATGATGGGTCAGGCCGTCCCGGATCACCTCGAAGGGACGGACCGTTACCCATTCCTCAAAGGCCAGGCCGATTGGGGACTCGAAGATGTGTTCATGGAGTGGAACGGTACAGCCGCAGATCCCGAACCCGACGAATTTCCGGACCTTGTCTCCCCTGAGCAGATCTCCGCGATCCAGGGCAAACGCGTGCGAACAGTCCTGACGGGTGATGGCTGGAAGTTCAACTGGAACGAGACCGGAGAACACGAGCTCTATTTCCTGAAAGACGATCCCGGCGAGTTGACCAACCTGTATTCAGACGAAAAACATACCGCAGTCTTGGCGGACCTTAAGGAGCGTATTCGGAAATGGCAGGACAGGACAGGAGACACGGTAGAAATCGGGGACTAGGGGTCGGGGAACGTGAGACGTCAGACGTGAGATGTGAAACGTGAAAAGAAGCAGTAGCAGGAAGAGCAAAGGCGGGGGCCAGAGGTCGGAGGTCGGGGAAAAGCCACGAGGTTTATCGGTTTCTCTTCGTCTTTGGGACAGTTCAAATTAAATATGTCATCCTACTATGTTAAAAGTCAAAGGGAATCTACAGATTGTTGCCTCACCGCTTTCAAACCCAACCAGCCTACTATTCGAGGTCACACGAAGCGCCACAAGTTATCGATCCGGAGGATTTTGGAGAGGATTCGGCACACTGAGCCACGGAGTAATCTAAAGCTCTTCAAGGATGACAACGCCGTTCCTCCCTCCGGATCGAAAGAGGTGTTTAAAAAGGGTGCGGACAGTCGTTAGGCTTAAACCAGTCCCAGCACATAGGGCTCTTTGCGAATCAGGATCCCTCGGAGCCGAATAATTAGAATCCTGGCAATCGCGACAATAGCTCGTTTGGATCCGGCCCGAGTTTTGATCCGGTCATACTTTTCTCTCATCGCACCATCTTTTTTGATGACTCGCCATGCGGCCTCAACCAACAGGCACCGTAAGCTGGATCTGCCCTGACGCGTGATGTGTCCAAACCGGAGGTTTTCCCCACTCGAATATTGTGAAGGCGTTAAGCCTATATAAGCGGCCAACTGATCAGCCTTTCGAAATCGTGCGACGTCCTGCAGTTCCAACAGGAGCTCCATGGCACTGATCCAACCGATACCTGGCGTAGAGGTCAGGATCTCCACGCGATCCCGATATCCATCGCTTTTTGAAAGTTCCTTCAGCAGGTTCGTCTGCTTTTCGATCTGCTCTGACTGGAAGTCGAATTCATTCAGCAAGGTCTGAAAACATTCTTGCTGATACCGATTCTGAAACCTGAAGGCTCTCAACTTATCGATAAAGACCTGGCTCCATTTGCCACTCGATTCTCGAGGCAATTCAATCCCATTCACCCGAAGCTCTGCTTTGATCCGATTTTGAGTCCGAACCCGATTGCCGATGCACTGACGACGACGCCTGGACACTTGCCGATGCGCACGCTCTTCCACAGTCGGAACATATATGGCCTCTAACTGGCCAGACTGTAGGCACTCAGCTAACTTTCCGCTATCCAGACGATCATTTTTCACCCGACTACCAGAGCGTTGAGGAATCAAATGAGGAGGCGTCACCCGCGCATCTACCCCATATTCGATCAGCCGATCATATACCCAAAACCCAAAATATCCTGCCTCGTAGACGACCGAGATCTGTCCCGCGTCGGAGAACCGGGACAACAATCGCTCCAGGTCCTCCCAACGGCCACCAATGTTGTTGGAAAAAAGGACCAAACCATCTTCGGATCGAATGGTCACGTGCCAACTTTTGCGATGAAGATCGATAACCATAAAAAGACACTTGCCTTTCCAGGCCTGTTTCGAATATCTTCCCATCTTGAGCCTCCTGTGAGAGAGAGTTATTGTGAATCTACGGGATTTCCAATAAACATATCCTCTCAAGCAGTGAGGCTCAACTACTTTTAACATAGTGACTGAGCCCCTTCACCGCGTTCAGGATAAACTCCGGCGAAGGATCTCGATTTATGAGGTTTTTATGGACAACATGTTCTTGAGATGGTGGGGATGCGGGGCGTTCGAGATTATCATGGGCGACGTCAATATCGCCGTAGATCCGTATCTGTTCGGGGAAAATTTGGAAAAGGCCGAGCCTATCTTCGATTATATCTTCATCAGCCACGAGCACTTCGACCACTGCCATCCCCCGACTCTGCAGAAGCTCTGCAAAGGGGACCGGTTCAAGAAAATCTTCGTGAACATCGGCTGCCTGACACCCAATGAACCGATCGACAAAAACTACGGAGACGCGGCCTTCGCTCGAGACCTTCCGATTAACAAACACATCCCGGCGGAGATGATCCAGGTCATCTATCCCAAGTACCTGTCAGACGACGAGCGAAGTTTTCCGGGACCGTTTGAGGCGGACCTCGGGCCCATCCGCATGGAAGCGGTCGAGAGCGGTGAGAACTCTCGGCCGGACCTGCCGACCTGCGGATACATGATCACCCACACCGAAAAGAACGTCTCCTTCTATCACATGGGGGACTTGACCAAGAATTTTCCCGCGCTCGAAAACCTGAAAGGCCGGGTGGACTTCCTGGTCCATATGAAACTCGGGACCCTCATGAAACCGGGGAAAGGTCGCGGAATATGGGATGTCATGTCGGACTTTATCGACATCGTACAACCCCGCTTCTTTATTCCCACACACTACCGGACAGACAGCACTTCGGATCCGATACCCCACGGGCACTGGCCCCCGAACCTGACGGATACGAACGCATACTTCGAAGACCTGAGGGATCACATTGGGGACCGGACCCGGATACTTCCGTTCACAGCCGGAGTTCAATACGAAGTCGAAATGCCCTCAAAGAAGGTCAAGTGGGCGTGGGACTTCTTCAACACCTGGGATGTCCCACCCTGGAGGGGATAAGATGGGAGGATGGATTGCGAAAAGCCCCATGCCCACACCGCGGCACGATCTGCAGGCGATCCCCGTCGGAAACCGGATCTACGCAATCTCAGGCGGAGACGACATCACCACGGAGGTCGTGGAGATATACGATGTGACCGAGGACCGGTGGACATCGGGACCCGCCATCCCGACCAAAAGAGGGTGGTCCGGATCTGCCCTCCTGGACGATTTGATCTACATCATCGCGGGCAAAACAATCCAGACCCCGGAGGAAAAATCCCGGACCAGGGATGACGGGAATTATACCATCAGGAATACGGTTGAGGTCCTGGACCTGAACAGCGGTATCTGGTTATCCCGGAAACCTCTGAGCGCGTCCAGGGCTGGCCTGGCGGCCACGGTTTGCAAAGGAAGGATCTATGCGATCGGCGGAAATACCATGGACAACGAGCAGCGGAACCACGGGACCATCCTGGAAAGAGTTGAAATATACGAACCGGGTATCGACACGTGGTCCCCGGGGGTGCCCCTCCCCGTGGCTGTTCAGGGACCCGTCGTGACCACGATAGATGATCGGATCTACGTCACCGCAGGAAGATCGAACGAGGGGGTATTCCCGGCCTACTGCCTGGTCTTCGACCCGGAGACTCAAAAATGGGGCGACCTGGCCCCCATTCCGACCCCCCGATGCGACCCCGGTTCCGTTGTTGTAGATCGACGAATCTATACATTCGGAGGATGGGGGCCGAACCGTTATTACGATAACGTCGAAATATACGATATCGACTCGGACACCTGGTCATCCGATGCACCCCTTCCCGAGAAGAAGGCCTGGATGGGAGCGGCGGCCGTGGGAGATCGGATCTTCGTCATGGGCGGTGCTTATAAAAAGACGGACGGACCGGGATTCAAGTGGATCGATGACCTTCACGAGTTCGTCATGTAAGGCAGGCACGTGATTCGTTAAGAATCGATGCGAAAAATTTTTTGAACGGTCAAGGATTTTAATCGATAGGATTCGGGCTTTTCCGAGTCACGAGTCACGATCCACGGACCCCGGCTTTTCCGATCCACGGAATAGAGACTTCCTTATGGCTATGATTACGATGGGGGATGTCAAGCCCCTCTTCGACGCAACCTCCCTCTTAAGCGATCCGATCCGCTTACAGGATCGCGCTCGCCAGGAGGGATACCTCTATTTTAAGGGATTGATCGATCCTCTCCCGATCTTGAAACTCCGACAGCAGATCCTCCAGGTTTGCCTCGAGCAAGGGTGGCTCGACGACGGCTTCCCCCTCGACGAAGGCATTGTCAAAAAAGGCGTGTCCTATGTCGAATCCGACACTCCCGATTGGCGTTCCTTCTATTGCGACGTACAGAAACACCATGATTTTCACGCCCTTGCGCTTCACCCCTCCCTTCTCGATATGTTCGAAAAACTTTTCGGCGAGGGCGTACTCCCTCACAGCCGCAATATTTGTCGGGCGATTTTTCCTGCTTCGGAAACCTTTACCACACCCCCTCACCAGGATCACTTTCCGATAGGGGGAACCGAAGAGTCCTGGACCGCGTGGATCCCCATTGGGGATTGTGGTGCGGAGATGGGGGGACTGGCGGTTGCGCCGGGATCTCAACGTCGGGGATTTCTGGAAGTCCATTCCGCTAAGGGCGCGGGGGGGCGTACCGTGGATGTAGAAGCCGATGCCACCTGGGCAAGCGGGGACATGCTTTGCGGAGACGTGTTGATCTTTCACAGCCTGACGGTTCACCAGGGACGTGACAATCAGACTCCGGATCGGCTGCGCGTCTCCTGTGACTTCCGATACCAGCCTATGAGCCATCCCGTTCGTGAGGCCTCGCTTCTTCCCCATATGAGGTGGCAAACCTGGGACGAAATTTACGAATCGTGGCCCCAAGACGATCCTGTCAGGTATTACTGGAAGGACTGGGATCTGAACGTCGTTCCGTGAACGGTCTTTTTAGAGGGACTATGGATTCACCGCGTATCGACAATCGGGACTGGTCCGCGTTAACCCTCGGCGAACGCATCCACCAGATCGAAGTCGAGGGTTATCTTTTGATCCCCAACCAGCTGACACCCGATCATATCGCTCAATTGAAGGAAGAGACCGCCAAACTGGAAACCTACCACACCGACTACAGCGTTCATCAGAGGGGCCACAAAGAAATGGAGAAGGAGGCCGGTCTTTTCGTGGATCTGATCGCCCACCCCCCCATGGTGGCCTTCCTGAAAGAACTCTTCGGTGAAGATATCCAGATGTCTCACTATACCTACTCCCGTTCGGAACCCGGCCATCCCGGCATCAGCTTACACACCGACGGACAACCCTACGGCTCCAAAATCTTCGGCTTCGAGGGCAGCGTTCCCTGCATGGTTCGTGTCCTCTATTACCTGGATGACCTCACCCCCGACATATCTCCATTTCGTGTGGTGCCGAGGTCACACCTGTCCATGCACCGGGATGGGAATCCGTACAAACGCTACAATACTCACCCGGAAGAGGTGATGGTCACGGGTAAAGCCGGCGACGCCGTACTCATCAGTCACACGGTCTTCCACGGCAACTACCCCAACACCGGAGACAGGCCCCGTGAGATGCTCGCAATCGCCTACCGGCCCGCCTGGGCCGGACCTGTCGATAAAGTGGATGACTGGGATCCCGAACTTGTGGCCACGCTACCGGAGGCGGTTCGGCCCTTCTTCGGAGACCGCAACTCGCGTGAATGGGATTGGGGGGGTGCGAACAAACCTCCTAACATGACCGACGAAGCTCCGGGAATCGATCCCAGCCGGTGGGAGAGAAAATAGATCTGGGAACCAGTGGTCAGGGGTCAGAAGTCGGGGTTAGGAAAAGGAGGTAGCAGGTGGCAGTGGCAGGAGAGGCATTGAAGATTGAAGATTGAAGATCGAAGAGATCCATATAGCCAAAAAAGTCCTGAGGTTTTCAAATATTCAATTCTCCGATATTCAATGAAGTTTTAGGGGTCAGGAAAGCGGCTCGAAACTGCTTACGAACGACATCCATATGGAGCTAACATGAGACTGATCCTGGTGGGGTGTGAATACGCAGGGAAAGACCACACTTGCGGAGGAGATCGTGAAGTGGATCGATCGAACAATGGGCGGGGCACGTGGCTTCCACGACCACTTCACCATACCCGACTCGGAGGCTCCGGAAGAGGTACAGGAGGAAATCCTGGGACTCAGCCCGAAGCTCAAGGAGTCGCTCCAGCGATACATGATTCATTATCACCTTGTCCCCGACTTCTACGGCGATCCCGACCATAATTTGGTCGGGTTCCACATCGAAGAAGCGGTTTACGCACCGCTTTACTACGGATACGGTCGAAAGGGTGAACACAGCTACCGGACCCGGTTCGCAAGGGGTGTCGAGAGAAATATTATGGAAGTCGCCCCGGACACGGTGCTCGTTCTGCTCAGGGCATCCCCCGATGTCATCGCCAGGCGGATGCGGGAAAATCCCCATCCGCGGCCGGTGGTGAAGGAAGCGGATATCGAACATGTCCTGGAACGGTTTGATGAGGAATTCGGGGTCACACTGATCCGAAGGCGGTTCATCCTCGACACCTCCACCGCAACCGTCGATGAGACGCTCCAGGAGTTCGTGACGAAAAACGAGTTATACCTGACCGATTCGGATCGGAGAAGGATTTTGACACATCAGGCACTGGTCAAGGGAAATTGAAGATTGACCATTGAAGATAATTGAAGATTGAAGATTAAAAGACCGTCAAACGTGAGAGATCAGGGGTTAGAGGTCAGGGTCAGGGAAAGGCAAAGGCCGGGGTAGGAGGAAACTGAAGAATGACATTGACGATTGTGAATCGGAAACGCCCTCATCCCCTGTATCCCCTTCTCCCGCTTAGCAGGAGAAGGGGACAATGACGTTCATTTCACTTATGTTAAGAATCTCGCCTTTCCCCTTCATTCAATAATCAGATGATTTTGGAACTTCCCCTCTCCCGGTACCCGGGAGAGGGGTGCCGAGCCTGCGAGGCGGGATGAGGGGGCATAACGGGGCGGTACAATCATCGCGCCTTCTGGATCGACACTGGGAAATTCTATCCTGTTTTAGGCTTCACTTTTTTTTTGATTTTCCATTTTGCATTTTCCATTTTGCATTTCCATGGGAGTCCTCCGATGAAAATCGCCATCCTCCACGGTCCCAGAGATCTTCGACTTGAAGAGCAGCCCCTCGACACCCACAACCTGAAACCCGACCAGCTCTGGGTAGAGTCCCTGATCTCCGCCTTCAAGATCGGCACGGACCGGGGCAACTACGAAGGCGCTGAAGAGGTACCCGGCGCCCCGACCTACCCAAGGTGGGTCGGGGACAGCAACCTGGGCATCGTGCGGGGCGTTGGCAGTGCGGTAACCCGATTCCAGAAGGGGGACCGGGTGGTCACCCGAAAGCCACACCAGTCCGAGTACCTCATCGAAGAATCCGAGAGCATGGTGAAAGTCCCGGATGGGGCCGACGACGAGGATGCCGTTTTTTCTCACCTCTACGCCCTGAGTTCCCTCTGTTACCGCAAAGCCCACTTTCAGCCCGGCGAGAACGTGGCCGTCGTGGGCCTCGGGGTTCTGGGACTGGGGGCCGTTGCCCTCGGACCCTGTTTCGGGGCCCGGGTTGTCGGCCTGGGCAACAGCCCGACCCGTCTGGATATGGCCAAACGGATGGGGGCCCACGAGGCCTACCCGTCAGACGATCCCGACATGACCGAGAAACTGAACGCCTTCACGGACGGCGTCGGAATCGACCTGGTCATCCTCACGGCGAATCCCTGGCCGGCCTTTCGCACCTCCCTACAGATCGTCCGGCCAAACGGCCGCGTCTCCATCGTCAGCCTTCTGGGCCGCGGAGAGCCTCCTATAGATTTCAACCCCCTCCCTCTGGACCTGTTTTACATCAAAGGCATATCCTTGATCTCCGTGTGCGGACCCCCCGGATATTTATATCCGGACCACGGTGTGGGAAACCAAGTGACGGATGACCGCTTCAATCCCGACCGCGCCTGCGCACACGTGCTTTCCCTTATCGCGGATGGACGACTCGAGCCCAGCCGTCTGATCACCCACCGGTTCCACTACACTGAAATGGTAAAGGCCTACGAGATGGCCTTCAACCGGGAGAAGTCTATGCTCGGGGTCGTGTTCGAATGGAAGAAGTAAACTTTAGATGAACATGAGAGAGGCCCTGCTCAAATTGGGGGTGACCGATACGACCCTATCGGAGGAGGAAAAGCACTTCCTCGATCACAAGGGCTACCTTCCCTTACCGAAGATCCTTTCCGACGATCAGGTCCGGGCATTCGTAAGACGCCTTGAACAGATCGAAGATGACGAGGGAGAAGAAGCGGGTGAGGAATTTCATCAGGAAGCCGGGACGATCAGACTCAGCGACCTTGTGAACAAGGCGCCCCTGTTCGAGATCTGCTTCACGCATCCCCGTGTGCTTGCCGCGATTGCCCACGTCCTTATCGACGATTTTAAACTCTCTTCGCTGAACGGCCGGGCGGCAATCCCCGGACACGGACTTCAAGCCTTACACGTGGATGGAAGGAATCTGAACCTTCAACGATCGGGGGATACACCGCTTCATCGGGGGGACCACGTCGTTTGCAACTCCATCTGGCTGCTCACAGATTTTACGCCGGAAAACGGGGCGACCCGTCTGGTGCCGGGAACCCACCTGTCCGGAAAAATGCCGGCTGATTCGATGGACGATCCGACCCGGCCCCACCCGGATGAGATCCGGCTACACGCTCCTGCGGGCACTGTCGTCATCTTCAATTCCCACACCTGGCACGGAGGTACGTTGAACAAAGGGGATACCCTCCGTCGCGCAATGCATTCCTACTTTACCCGTCGCCACCTTCCCCAGCAGACGGACCAGCGAAAACACATCCGCCCGGAGAACTACAACCGCCTGAATGAGGCCGCGCAATTTATCCTGGACGTGTAAATAATTGTAGATCGATTGCTGCGAGGAACCCGACGTGGAAAAAGACTTGCATCAGAAAATGCGGGAGTGTCACGACCGGATATGGGATCGATTCATCCATCCGGAACTCGGCCTGATTTACGACTACGTGTCCAATGATGGCCGTCCCCCGTTCTGGTGGTTGCCCACCGCGGACGAAATCGCCCACCGCTATCCCAACCCGCAGGGATGGTCCACCGGTATGGAGGACGGATCACTCAACGGCGGGGTCTATCTTGCCTCAATGGTGACCGCCTATCGCATTACGGGTCGTGAAGTATACGCAGAGAAAGCCCGAAGATTATACAAAGGCCTGATCCGCACGGCCACGTGCAGTCCGGAGAAAGGGTTCATCGCACGGGCCGTCACATACGACAACGCCCACTGGTATCCCGCCTCTTCCGTCGATCAGTATACCTGGTGGATGCACGGCATGTGGGTATACTCCCGCAGCGGAATAGCTGTGGATCAGGAGATCGATGCCGTCCGCGCCGTCGCCCGGGACGTGTGTGTACGAATGGAGCGGGACGATTGGGAGATCTATCGGGAGGACGGTGAAAAGGCCTACTACCTGGATATCGGGGCCTTTACCGCGGACCGCAGCACCCGCCTCCTCGAAGTCCTCCGGATCGCCCACGACTTGACCGGTGACGCACATTGGCTGGAAGTGTATTACGACAAGGTCCACGAGGAGGACGACCGTCGCCTTCTGAGCGTACAGGATACCGTTGCTTTTTCCCCCACCCCATATACCGTGATCCAGACGGCGGCCTCCCTCCTGCCTCTGATCGCGCTGGAGTCCGAACAGAACATCAAAAATCAATATATCGCAGCACTCAATGCGTGCGCCCGCGGCATGTGGTACGCGGTTCCTTCGTGCTATCGATACGAGGCGGAACGAACCCGGAACGCCGATTGGGATCCGGACTGGCGGAAGCGCTATCCCCCCGAGGGATTTCGCAAAGGCGGGCTGAAGTTCGAACCCCCGGGTTGGGCGTTCGAGGATGAAGTCATCCGCCGTCCCTGCGAGGCCATGATGGTGGTGGCCTACGGGGCCGATACCGATCCGACCATGAAACACGGAGTCGTGCGGGACCAGCTGCTCACGGTGATTCGCTGGGCCCTGACGACTTACGACTATGAATATATTCACAGCTATGCGCTCGTCTACGCCGAGTCTCTCTACTGGCTGGCGATCGAGAAAGGACTCCTCGAAAAAGCAGAGGTTGGGGACTAGTCCTAAAATAAGCGAATAGGCTTGTTGAGCGGTGTGTTATACAAGATTTCGGAGCATTTCAGACTTGTGACTTGGTGGAGATGATGTCTGGGCTGTTTTTGTGATTGTTTCGGCATGCGATTGTCTAATTAACTGAGTTTGCGGACGTGTTTTAGCCGGGGTGGACGGACTTGTCCCTGTGATGTTACGACGACAGGTGCTGACATGGCAGTCAGGCCGGTTTGAGCCATCTGATTCTGTTCCAGGCCGGGAAGAAGTCAGTCATCCACCGGTTGTAGCCCAAGACACGATAGATGATCTGTCTTCCCCGGGTCACGATCTGGCAAGGGATCCAGATCAGATTCTGGAGGAAGGCGCGAAACTTCATTCTCAGAAGTTGATCGCGACGCTCACGCTTTCGGATCATCAACGCGAACCAGGCTTTGAGGTTCCACGCCAGGGCGGTCATGACCATGTAAGCCCAGTTGCTCATCAGGTTGTCGACGGGCATCCGCATGGCGTTGACCCCGTTCTTGAGTTGTTCAATCACGTTTTCCTGATCGCACCGTCGATTGGCCAGCCTCACGATTTCCGCGGCCGTAAGATCTTTTCGGGTGGTAATGTAGAAGAAACAGCGCTTGTCATCGAACAGGGCGTTTTCGCCGCGTTCGACGCTCAGGTTTTTTTCGAGGATCACGAGTCGACAGGTCTTCCTGCATCGAGCAGGACGATACGAAACCCCGGCAACACGTTCACTGGCAAGTCGGATGTTTTTGAAGCCGCGCTCCCGGATGATCCGGGCTTTCACGTTCTCGCGTTTCTGTCTCTGGGAGGTTTTGACCTGGTATTTGGGTTGTCGTTCAAAGGGCTCCCAATCGCTCTGTGACAGGGATTTGGCGATCTTGACCAATCCTCTGTAAGCATCCATGCCGAAGACGAAGTCGACCTTTTCCGACCAACGATCGAAGTGCCGGGTGAGTGAGAAGCCGGTGTCTCCGCGCAGGCAGATGCGTTTGGCGAAAGGGGCGACCAGCGCGATGGCGCGATCGATCCACTTTACGGCACCGTCGTGGCTGGGCACATGGCCGGGTCGATTCACAAGAAACAACACCTCCCTGGTGTTCGCCAGAGAGACCACGAGAGGATGGTATCCCCAGATACCGTTGTATGACAGGGCCATGCCCTGCTTGCGTTCTCCGAGGGTGGTGGCCAGGGTGCCGTCGATGTCGATGAGGGCTTCTTTGAGTTCGCCCCTGGCGCGCTTTTTCCAGATCCGGGTGCGCACCCGGTTGATGCAATCCATCAACGTCTCGATATCCGATGGTCGGATCCGGGAGACGCTGAGCGCCCAAAGCGTTCAGGAACGTGGCATCCTGCCGGCGCAGCTCAATGTCTTCAAGGCGTTGACCACCAACCAGCGCATTGTAGGCGATGTTCAGAACGTGGTCTGATTCGTGACAGGGCAAATGCACTTTCAAAAGATGAAGATGACGGTCAATCTCTTTCACCAGCCCAACCCTGCGGACCATGTGGTGAAACGCGCCGATCCCCCCACACGTGATCGCCTCGGCCTTCCCACTTATCTCGTAGTGGATGTTTCCCCCAGACATCATAGGCTTGACCTGACTGCACCACTGCTTCCGACGCAAACGACGGACAATTCGTGCTTCCCTGTTCCGAAGAATCTTCCTGTATTCTCTCATCTGAAATGCCCCTTTTGATGGCCTCTTTTTGTCTTTCACACTACAACTATAGGCCTGAAAACTGGGGCATTTCAACTTTTTTCTACTAAAACCAAGAAAAATTCACGCTTGTATAGGGGCTAGTTCAAATTTTCCACTTGTATGAAAAAGTTTGTCCCGGCCGCCTTTTCGATTCCCGAGTCACGAAACACGATCCACGGGTTTTCCGATCCCCGAATCACGAACCACTGAACCCGGACGCTCTAGTGAAAAACCGATCCGGATAAAAACGGGCGGAATCGTATCGAATATAGGTCGGCGTCTTTGAGCAGGAAGCGCAGTCTCACCGGCTTGCCTGCGAAGGCCCGCACGTCGGAACCCCCGGACCACCTCACGACGCGCTCGATATCGTCGCCGAAGATCTCCGGGCAGTTGTCGGCTTCGAAGCCGGGTATTGAGCTGCCTTCTTGATCCGTTATCTCAACGCGAACGCTCCCGGCACCGGATGTGGCATAGTTGATCACCAGCTCCCGTCCGTCGAAGATGAGCGGCCTGGTGAGCAGCTCTCCCCCCCGGTACAATGCGTTAACCGAGACGAAACCGTCCGTGCGCAGGACGCAGCGCTTCAGATGGACGCTCGGACGGGTGTAGTGCTGGACGATGTAAACGGAGATCTCATCCGGGGCCGTGGGCAGTAAGCCATAGGCGATCATGTTGGATCGAGCACCCCAGTTGAGCCTTTCGCGTCCGGGCCGGATGAAGGCTTCCATAAAGCGGCGATCGAAGTGGAGACCGTCACGGCTGGACATAAACATCGCATCCGACAGGCCGTCGGTTTCGTGTTCCGAGACGCCCCTTCGATCAGTTATGAAGCGTTTGGGGAAGCCGAAGAGGATGTGGGGTGCTCTGAAGTAAGGGGTGATTGAATTGGTGTAGAGGTTCTCGACGGGCGCGTCGCCGAAATCGAGACGCTGGAGGGGGGTCCAGTTGATGAAATCCTCGGACGTTCGCATCGCAATGCTGCGAACCTTCCCTTTGATCGGGCGGTACCATATCCGGTGGAACATGACATATCGTTTGCACTCCGGATCCCACCAGGTGCTGAAGTTGCAGTCATAGGCGGAATCCACCCCGTCATATTCATCGATGACAGGCTTCTCCCCGATCAGGTGCCATCGAACCGCGTCCGGCGGCCCGAATGCGAATACGGGCTTTTGGTAGCCGTCGCTGGATATGGCCTTGTAGCGCTCTTCTGCCGTACAGTCGGGATTCGTATCGAAGAATGCGCCCAGCGCACAGGGCGAGCCGACGCCGTTCCACACGATGTTGTTTCTCGTGGACCCCTCGAATTCGAGGAGATTCAGTTCGGGCTTCTCCCAGTGGATCCCGTCCCGGCTCCACGCGTAGCAGACGCGTGCCGTGATTCCTCGTTCCCCGAGTCCTCCTCGATAATACATCCTGAAACGATCCTCGTCTTTGAAGACCGAGACGTAGAAAATCCGGTTCCCCTCCCACGGCCTGTCGTTTTCGAGCACCCTCTCCGCTTTTATGGGCGAATGCAACTTCAAACTCAGGCCGTCGGTCATCGTGTCGATCAGTACGTCGTCCACGAACAACTCGAGGCGAGAGCCGATGTCAAAAGGCGTGTCCTTGTCTTTTCTCTGCGATTCCATGTTGTTGGCCCTTTCAAGACACTAAACGTGAAACGTGAGATGTCAAACGTGAGACGTGAAACCTAACCCCCAAGCCCCCTTCCCTAAAGGGAAGGGGGATATCGCCTTTATTTTAGCGAAATTTCAAGCCCAATGATCTACCCTCTCCTTTAGGGGAGGGGCCAGGGGAGGGGTCCAAAGAAGGAATTAATAAAAGAAACAGAGAAGTTGCATATAGATAAAACTAAACGTATTTTTTTCTACTGCTACTGCTACTGCTACTGGACTTGACCCGGTTTCGTGGATACCTTATTACTTGGCAGAAAGGAGGATGCTACGATGCCGAGGACACATCCGCCGTATCCGCCGGAGTTCAAACGGCAGATGTTATGCGAGCGGGTCGCACGCCTCATGAGTTGTCCCGTGAGTTCGAGCCGTCCGCCCAGGCGATCCGGAACTGGATGTGGCAGGCCGATCTGGATGCGGGCCGCCGCAGTGATGGTCTGACCACCGAAGAGCGGGAGGAGATCAGACGACTGCGCCGCGAGAATAGGCAGTTGCGACAGGAGCGGGAGATCCTTGCAAAAGCCGCGGCCTGGTTCGCTCGGGAGACCAACTCGGTGCCAGGGGAGTCTACGAGTTCGTGAAAGCCAATCAGGCCTTCTATAAAGTAGCCACGATGTGCCGGGTCCTGGAAGTCTCCACCAGTGGGTACTACGCGTGGCTCAAGCGGCCGCTGTCGGCACGAGCGCAGGCCGATGTGGCTCTGACGGAACGGATCGTGAAGATTCACAAGTGTTCTGATGGCACCTACGGTGTCCCGCGCATATACGAGGAGCTTGTAGCCGAGGGGGAGCGGATCGGTCGCAAGCGCGTTGCGCGGTTGATGCGTGCTGCAGGCCTGGAGGGCGTAAGTCGTCGCAAACGGCATCGAACCACCTACCGTGATCGCGATGGGCGCGTCGCTGCTGACCTGGTCAATCGAGATTTCACGGCTAACGGGCCAGACCAGCTCTGGGTAGCCGACATCACTTACATCAGTACGTGGGCCGGCTTCCTGTATCTCGCGGTCGTTGTGGACGCCTGGAGCCGCCGCGTCGTTGGCTGGGCGATGGCGACCCATCTGCGCGCCGAGCTGGTGCTCGAGGCGTTGAATATGGCGCTCTGGCAACGACAGCCGGAAGCCGTCATCCATCACTCCGACCAGGGATGTCAGTACACCTCCATTGCCTTCGGTCTACGGTGCCGCAAGGCCGGTGTCCGGCCCTCTATGGGCTCCACCGGTGACTGCTACGACAACGCGTTATGCGAGAGCTTCTTCGCCACGCTCGAATGCGAACGCCTGGATCGCCGAAACTACCGCACACAGGCCGAAGCCCGGATGTCCGTATTTCAATACATCGAGGGCTGGTACAACTCCCATCGGCGACACTCAGCACTCGGATATCTCTCTCCAATGAACTTTGAGCAGACCTCCAGCGCTGTTGCCCATGAAGCCGAATGAATCGCAACTGATAAACCGTCCGCTAAACCGGGGTAACTCCAACTGCTACTGCTACTGGCATCTGATTTTACACTTTCCACTTTCCATTTTTCATTTTCCATTTCCCGGGTCGGGGGCCGGGTAGGGAGGAACCGATGTCTCTATCTATGCGCGTGGCCCTGGGCCAGTTCAATGAGCTCACGGACGAAAAGATCTCTTTCATCAAGCAGCTCGGCGCCGGCGATTTCCTGATGAATCACGCCAGGCTTCCTGGAGAAGTGAAATGGGAGTACGAAGATCTCGCCGCCTTGAAGAAGCGGGGGGACGATGCCGGACTTCGGCTTATGGCCCTCGAGAACGTGCCGGGCTCATTCTACGATAAGGCTATGCTGGGTCTGCCGGGCAGGGACGACCAGATCGCCAATATGTGCACCACGATCCGGAACATGGGTCGGGCGGGCATTCCGATCCTGGGCTATCACTTTATGCCGAGCATGGTATGGCGAACCCCGGAGCCTGCCGTCCTCCGCGGTGGTGCCACGGCCACCCGTTTCAACATCGCCGAGCGGTCCCGGGGTTCTTCACCGGAAGGGCCTGTCGAGGTACACGCAAACGAGCTCACACACGGCCGTGTCTACACGGAGGGGGAGATGTGGGAGAACTATTCCTACTACCTGGAGCGCATCCTGCCGGTCGCCGAAGAAGCGCGCGTGCGGCTGGCGTTGCATCCGGACGACCCGCCTGTGGAATCCCTCGGGGGGATCGCCCGCATCTTCAAAAGGTTCGATGATTTCAAGCGCGCGATGGATACGTTCGACAGTCCCTATCACGGGCTGGACTTCTGCATGGGTTGCTGGTCCGAGATGGGTTCACACGAGAATGTCATCCGGGGCATCCGGTATTTCGGTCCTAAGGGGAAGATCATCTACGTTCATTTCCGCGACGTTCAGGGCCAGGGGGGCTGTTTCAACGAATGCTTCATCGACGAGGGCCAGGTCGATACCTTCGAGGTGGTGAAGACGCTGAAGGAGGTCGGCTTCGACGGGTTTATGATTACAGATCACGTGCCGAACATCGTGGACGATACGGGCTGGGGCCACCGGGGAAGGGCCCACTGTATCGGCTATATGCAGGCACTGATCCAGGTTGTGAATAAGCTTTATTCGTAAGATAGGGGGTACTCATCAAAATTGGTTTCGTTGGCCTTGTACCTTTCTCACAAGTTCCCGTTCCTTGCTCATTAATATAGGAGCAGCAGAGGAACACCCCGCTCTTTCCATCCCCTGCCTGATACCCCCGAGACCATCTCCGACGTTGAAAAGATGATCAGGAGTCCCCGCAGACAACAACCGGATGCCTATGCGTCGTAGCCCTCAGGCACGCCTATACTCTTTGGGGGAGGAGCCGGGGGAGGGGTGCGCAGTTCTATTTCAACGGGATCTATCGACTTCACGTTGGCATTGGGATCAAAGTTGTCCCAGTTGGGGGGGATACCGGGAAAGGGCCCGTCGTAGACATCATGACCCATCTCGGGCACGTTTTCGGCGCCACTCGGCCTCTGCCCTTGCGAATCCTTCCGGGTCATGGTCCATGGCCCTGGCTACGGTCGACATCATTAGAGGTATGTAACCACCGAAGGTCACATTGGTGAAGGTGACGTGGGACAGGGTTTCGACTCGAAGGGCCATATCCGTAAAGAAGCTCAACACGTGGTACTTAGCCCATGCCGCATAGATAGGGTCCTTTGTCAAGTCGTAGGCCATGCCCACGCCCCCTGGGACGCTGTTGCCCCCTGGAGGCCCTCCCCAGCTCGTCCAGTGCCATCCGTTTCCCACGGGCCAGAGCCTTGGACCGGGGGGTCAGCCATTCCCGGGCCATATCGAGGGTGAAGAAGCCGGATACCGGGACTTCCCAGACCATGTGGTCAGCCTCGGCCAGGATGGTCTTTTTCAGGAGATCGCTGTTGAAATGTCGGACCCCTTCGTAGTAGATGGAGAACATAATGCCCCCATGCTGGGCCGGCTGGGAGGACGGTTGTACGAAGGCCTCTTCCCCAAGATCGCCGAGGGTCTGGGCAGAGGAAGGGATCAAACCCGGGACGGATTGTGTCTTGAGGAGCCAGTTCAGACTTCGCCGGGCCAGCCCTCCGTATTTTTCAGCCCAGGTCACGAGGTAGGCCTCGATCACACAGGCGAGTGGGCCGGTGAACTCCCGCTTTCCTCCACCCCGGCGTTCTGTAATGATCCCCGCGGGTTCCTGGTTCCGAACGGCCCAGTCCGCGGCCTCGAGGGCGACCTCCAGGAGGCGCCTGTTGCCGGTGAAGTAATAGTGAAGCATGATGCCAAGGGTAAGGGTGTGGGAAGGGCTGTGGCCGCCGGACCACTGGTGGGCGCTATGATAATGTATCAAACCCACGTATTCCGGATGGGAAGGGTGAGCGTGGCAGACGGTCACATCCGCCATCGTCTGGCTGTAGGCGGAGGCCAGGAGGAAATGGCGGCGCTTCGCGGTGCGGACGAAATTGCCCCAGAGCGCCCAGACCTGGTCGTTGGCCTCATTGTTGTAGGGCCCTACGTGCTTCAGTCCTTCGATTGGATTTGTGCGGTAATGAAGACGATAGGCAGCTCCTGCACCCGGGCTGTGTGAACAGACCAGATTCCCGTAGCGCATCATGCCGTATAGCCGACACCGCTCCCTCGGTTCGACGACAAGGGTCTCGACGATCTGGTCCAATGCCGCATCCACTTCGGCGAATCGCTCATCCCCCGCGTAGTAATGCGCTCGGGTCGCCTCTGTTCGGTATGTGTATTGAGGATCGGGAGGCGCGATTATCGGTTCCTGAACACATATTGCGAAGGCCTCAGCCGATTCATCATCGATGGGCTCGGGGGAGAGGCGGAGCCAGAACTCCGTGGTCTTGGCGGCGCCGGTTCCGTCGCTGGTGTCCGTGTCGTTGTGCGATGCGGGCCGATCGGGTGCGTACTTCCGGACCATCTCCTCGATCCAGGCCGCGTCCTCTTCACTCTGGCAGTTGAAGCTTTTCAGGTGCAGGGGTGCGGTGGGATTCTCCTGGAGAATGCGTTTGACGGTTTCCTCGTCTCGGGTGGCATCGAATCTGACGGCCGTTTCCTTCCACGGTGTGGAAAAAACCAGTTTTTCCCCACACGCTGCGGGCCAGATCTGGAGAGAAAGGCCCCGGCTGTCGACGGTGAAGCCTTTCGGATACTCCTGCCAGTGATCCCGAATGACAAAGAGCGCCGATCCCTCGCGGCCACAAAGGCTTGCCCATCCGCGTGTCTTCTCCCCCTCGCCGAAGGGTTCACCGTCTCGCGTCACCCGGTAAGAAATATCCGAGTCCTGAAGAAACCTCCCCTCCGCCCATCGCGCCGCCCAGTGCGCCTTATCCTGTCCACCGAACCCCATCCTCAGATCGTCCCCAAGATCCAGCGGAAAGAACAATCCGACCTCAGAAAACGCCAGAGCATTCGGGTCCTGGTCGAACACAAACGTGTGAAATATCCGCAAATCGTTCCGACCTGCATAGGCGTGGATCCGAACCGTATACGGACACAGATGAAGACCATTTTCTGAGGCGTGATATCCCTTCACGCTAACACAGACCCACATCGGGCCGGATTCCTCCACAATCACCTTCGGAGTCGGACCCGCTCCAAACGAGTCATAGACCTCTCCGTATGTGTCAACCAGATACAGATAGGGCCCCGGATTGCCCCGGAACACATCGTGCCAGCCATCCCCCTTCCTGATCCAGCACCCTGAAAGGAAATCTCTGGCGCCCTCGATCGACGCCACCGCCGGTTGTGGGGGGGGAATGAAGGCGAAGTGAGGTTGTCCCCCCGAATGAGGGAGCCGGAAGTCCAGTCGAAGCCTACCTGTGTCAACCCGGAGGCGTTCCCTGCTCTGTTCCGTCGAAACCCCCTGTTCCGGTTCAACCGCCTCGACCCCGGGTCCATATTCCAGGAAATATTCTGGTGTTTTATCCACCATCAGATCCGCTTGAAAGTCCACCAGAAGCCACTTTACGTACTTCATATCCCGGTTCCACGTGGCAAGACACGTAGCTTGCGTGGGGAGGGCCTCTCCTTCGGGGCCCACCGCCCGGACCGGGGACCCACGTTCGAGGTCTCCGTCCGCGAACGGCACCCCCTGCGTGATCGGCCAGGCCTTTCGATCGACCCCGCCCGGGTTCTCGATCCTTAACTTGATTCGTTTGATTTTCTTCGGCACAATGCTCCTCCAGCTTCTTCCTGTTTTCCTTAAAAAAATCGGAGGGGTTATCGCTGATAGTCGGGGTAAGCGTATTTGTGAAAAATGCCTAGCTTACATCCCTGAATCCCGCCAGATAGCTTATATCACGGGGATCTTAATATTGCAGAACATGCTTGATAACGTTGAAGATCAACATTTTTCGGCCAAGCGAAAATATGCTGCATCTTCTTGTTAGTGGCGTTTTCAGATCCTGTTACCAGACCGGTTTCATTTGCCATGTATCAAGGGATTTCAGTGTACCGCTCCCATTCTCGGTAAAGACGGAAACGCCGAGGTCCTTTGCTCCGGGGTAGATCACACGAGTGACGCAAGACATGCCGTCATTAACGAAGACTTCCATCACTGACTTGTCCAGGAATACATGAAGTCGGAAGGCATTCGCTTTACCCCCCAGCGCAACAGGCACCTGGGTGCCCGCTACATTCAAAGTTCCGCTGGCATACCTCAGGGTGACGGCCTTCTCTCCGTTTTCGCTGCAGCGGAGTTTCAGACCGATAGCTGTAGCATTCCCCTGTTCCAACTCGGCTACGAGTTCCATGGTGTCGCCCTTGATCTCGTTAAGGCGTTTCGTCTCGTCGACCACGTTCAGATTCTCAATACTGCGGTGTTGCCCGCGCAGTTTCTTGAGTTCAGGTGCCGGGGTCTGGATCAAGTTCTGCTCTTTGTCGAGACTCAAGATGCGAGGGAGGGAAAGGCTGCCATGCCATCCTCTGCCTTGCTCGAAACCGCTTACCCATCCGAACATAATGCACCGTCCTTCGGGGTCCGGAAACGTGTAGGTGGCATATAGCCCTCGAGTCCAGAGGTTAGGGTGCGCCGGGCCGTAGCTGTAATCCACTACTCCTTGTTTTTCTGTCGTAAATGTCAGCGTCTCTATATCGAAACTGCCAACAAAATACTCCACCCATCTGTATGCCCCATAGATCAGAACCCACCTGCTGCCAAGCTTCATGAAGTTGGGGCATTCACCGCTGTCATTGTGCATGATACCGCGATACCGCCATTTGAGCAAGCTGCCATCTTCGGCCTCATAAATTGGTACTACACCCTTGCCCTTGATCTTGCAGCTGCTCAAAAGCATGAAGGTGCGTCCACCCTCGCGAAAGATGAATGGCATATCCTCTTTGTCGTATGGATGCTCAGGTGCGCCGTGTCTCTCACGCGTTCTCCAGCTGAGAAAAGGGTTTCCGTTCCATTTTTCCCATTGAATCAGATCGTCGTCACCCAGAACAGCCCAGTGTTCACGTCTACCCTCAAACGGAACCATGTTGTAGAAGATGATGGGTGTTCCGGCATCGTTGAAGGCAAGACAACCGGAATTACAGCGTCTTTCTCCCAATTCCCTGGACGGCCCGAATGCTATCGGGAGATGTTCCCAGTGGACAAGATCCCGGCTGCGAGTATGCCCCCAATGTGTGCCGTCAGCGCCCCATGTGTCGCCGTAGGGATTGAACTCATAGAACACGTGATAGAATCCCTTGTGAAAAATGATACCTACCGGATCGTTCATCCACTGTGCGGGGGGACGAAAATGGTAGATCGGGCGCGTACCGTCTTCCTCTGCGCGGGCGGTCGCGGCGTCTACTGCCGCCATGGCCTTCTCAAGCAGGGCGCTGTCATCCGATCTCGTGCGATTCGTGATCATACTCTTTGTATTGTCCTTTCACTAACGGTAAAGATAGTATGCGGAGCGCAGTTCCGCATACTATTGTGTTGAACAAAGCCGCACCTCCATATCCCTATGGGGATTCAATGGGTTTCTGTTTGTGTGATCAATCCACCTGCAGGCACTGAGCTATAAGCCTATGCGTCGTAGCCCTCAGGAACGCCGATGCTCCTTGAGGAGGGGCCGGGGGATGGGTGCGCAGTTCTATTTCAAATTTCAACGGGCTCCATCGACTTCACGTTGGCGTTGGGGTCAAAGTCGAGGGGGATGCCGGGAAAGGGCCCGTCGTAGACCACGTGGCCCATCTCGGCACGTTTCCTGCGCCACTCCGCCTCAGCCTGTGCGAATCCTTCGGGGTCACGGTCCATGGCCCTGGCCACGGTCGACATTAGCAGAGGTATGTAGCTGCCGAAGGCCACGTTGGTGAACGTGGGGGGCCGGTTTTCGACTCGACGGGCCTTATCCGTAAAGAACGTCAACACGTGGTACTTGGCCCATGCCGCATAGATGGGGTCCTTTGTCAGGTCATAGGCCACGGCCACATCCGCTGGGATGCCGTAGTTAACCTGAGGTGGTCCTCCCCTGTTCGTCCAGTGCCATCCGTTTCCCACGGGCCAGAGCTTGGACCGGGGGGGGAGGCATTCCCGGGCCATGTCGAGGGTGAAGAAGCCGGATACAGGTTCTTCCCAGACCATGTGGTCGGCCTCGGCCAGGATGGTCTTTTTCAGGAGATCGCTGTTGAAATGTCGGACCCCTTCGTAGTAGAGGGTGAACATGACGCCGTCGTGCTGGGCGGGCTTGGCGCATGGTCGCACTTCGGCCTCATCCCCGAGTTCGCCGAGGGTCAGGGCAGCGTATGGGATCAATCCCGGTTTGGGTTGTGTCTTGAGGAACCAGTTCAGACTTCGCCGGGCCAGCCCTCCATATTTTTCCGCCCAGGTGGCGAGGTAGGCCTCGATCACACAAACGAGCGGGCCGGTGAACTCCCGTTTCCCTCCGCTGCTGCGTTCAGTGATGATCCCTGCGGGCTCCTGGTTTCGGACGGCCCAGTCCGCGGCTTCGAGGGCGACCTCCAGGAGGCGGCGGTTACCGGTGAAGTAATAGTGGAGCATGATGCCAAGGGTTAGCGTGTGGGAAGGGCTGTGAACGCCGGTCCACTGGTGGGCATTGTGATAATGCATCAAACCGATGTATTCGGGATGGGAAGGGTGCGCGTGGCACACGGTCACATCCGCCATCGTCTGGCTGTAGGCGGAGGCGAGGAGGAAATGGTGGCGCTTCGCGGTGCGCACAAAATTCCCCCAGAGCGACCAGACCTGGTCATTGGTCTCGTTGTTATAGGGACCGACGTATTTCAGGGCCTTCACGGGATCCGTGCGGCAGTAAAGGTGATAAGATAGGCCGGGACCTCCTGCGTGCGAGCAGACGAGGTTGCCGTAGCGCATCATCCCATAGAGGCGGCATCTCTCCCAGGGCTCCACGACCAGCGTCTCGACGAACTGGTCCAGTGCCGCATCCACTTCGGCGAATCGCTCATCCCCCGCGTAATAATGCCCTCGGGTGGCCTCTGTACGGTAAGTGTATTCGGGCGGGGGAGGCGCGATTATCGGTTCCTGAACACATATTGCGAAGGCCTCGGCTGATTCATCATCGATGGGCTCGGGGGAGAGGCTAAGCCAGAACTCAGTGGTCTTGGCGGCGCCGGTTCCGTCTCTTGTTCCCGTGTCGTTGTGCGAGGCAGGCCGATCGGGCGCGTACTTCTCCACCATCTCCTCTATCCACCGGACATCATCAGTGGTACTGGGGACAAAACTCTTCAGATTCAGCGGAGCGGTCGGATTTCTCTCCAGGATTTGCTTCACCGCGGCTTCATCACGGGAATCCGCCTTGGCCGGCGGATCCCCCCACAGCCCGTTGAAGAAGACGCAGTCCTCCTTCCAGGCCGTCGAGTAGACCAGCGGTTTCTCATACTCCGAGGGCCAGAACTGAACGTCCACACCATCCTGCGTCAACCGATACCCCTTAGGATACTCCTGCCAGAGATCCCGAAGCGCTACTAAGGCCGATGCCCTGCTCCCGCAAAGGGTCGTCCATCCGCGGGTCTTTTCCCCCTCTCCGAAAGGCTCACCGTCCCGTTCTACCCGATATGAGAGGTCCGAATCCTGAAGGAAATGCCCTTCTTCCCATCGCGTCGCCCAGTGCGGCCTGTCCTGTCCCCCAAAACTCATCCGCAGGTCGTCCCCCAGGTCCAGAGGAAACCGCATCCCCACCTCCGAAAAGGCTAGAACCTCCGGATCCTGGTCGAACACAAAGGTATGGAACATCCGCACATCACGCTTCCCAGCATAGAGATGAACCCGCAGCGTAAACGGACAAAGGTGAATCCCGTTCTCCGTCGCATGGAATCCTTTCACGCTAACACATACCCGCATGGGTCCCTCCTCTTCCACCTCCACCCTCGGCGTGGGTGCAGCGGTGCAGGAATCGTAGACCTGACCCTGCGTGTCCACCAGATATAAATGCGGTCCAGGGTCTCCACGAAACAGATCGTGCCAGCGGTCCTCACTTTTCACCCAGCATCCCGAGAGAAAGTCCCTCGCACGCTGAAACGACGCCACCGGAGGTCGCGGTTGAGAAGCCGGCACCCGGAAGTCCAGTCGAAGCTCCCCTGTGTCGATACGGATGCGTTCCCCGCTCCGCTCCGTCGAAACCCCCTGTTCAGGAGCAACCGCTTTGACACCGGGTCCATATTCCAGGAAATATTCCCCCGTTTTATCCGCCTTCAGATTCGCTTGAAAGTCCACCAGAAGCCACTTGACGTACTTCATATCCCGATTCCACGTGGCGAGACACGTGGCTTGCGTAGGGAGGGCCTCTCCGTCGGGGCGCACCGCGCGGACCGGGGACCCGCGTTCGAGATCTCCTTCTGCGAACGGAACCCCCTGCGTGATCGGCCAGGCCTTTCGATCGACCCCGCCCGGGTTCTCGATCGTTAACTTGATTCGTTTGATCTCCTTCGACATAATGCTTCCTCCCGATTCTCCCTGTTTTCCTTAAAAAAGGAAGAAATATAGCTTACTTCACCTAGCAGGCGCTGAGTTGTAAGCCTATGCGTCGTAGCCTTCGGGCACGCCTATGCTCCTTGGAGGCGGGGGCGGTGAAGGGTTGTGCAGTTCTGTTTCAACGGGTTCTATCGACTTCACGTTGGCGTTGGGGTCAAAGTTGTCCCAGTTGAGGGGGATGCCGGGAAAGGGTCCGTCGTAGACCGCGTTGCCCATCTCGGCCCGTTTTCGGCGCCACTCTGCCTCAGCCCTTGCGAATCCTTCCGGGTCATGGTCCATGGCCCTGGCCACGGTCGACATGAGCAGAGGTATGTAACCACCGAAGATCACATAGGTAAACCTGGCGGGGGACAGGTTTTCGACTCGAAGGGCCATATCCGTGAGGAAGGAAAACACGTGGTACTTAGCCCATGCCGCATAGATGGGGTCCTTTGTCAGGTCATAGGCCACGGCCACATCCCCGGCGATGCCGTAGGCATCCCGAGGTCCTCCCCAGCTCGTCCAGTGCCATCCGTTTCCCACGGGCCAGAGCTTGGACCGGGGGGTCAGCCATTTCCGAGCCATGTCGAGGGTGAAGAAGCCGGATACCGGTTCCTCCCAGACCATGTGGTCGGCCTCGGCGAGGATGGTCTTTTTCAGAAGATCATTGCTGAAATGTCGGGCCCCTTCATAATACAAGGAGAACATGATGCCCCCATGCTCGGCCGGCTGGGAGGACGGTTGCACGAAGGCCTCATCCCCCAGATCGCCGAGGGTCAGGGCTGAGTTCGGGATCAAACCCGGGACGGATTGTGTCTTGAGGAGCCAGTTCAGACTTCGCCGGGCCAGCCCCCCATATTTTTCAGCCCAAGTCGCGAGGTAGGCCTCGATCACACAAGCGAGAGGGCCGGTGAACTCACGCTTCCCTCCACCGTGGCGTTCAGAGATGATCCCCGCGGGCTCCTGGTTTCGGACGGCCCAGTCCGCGGCCTCGAGGGCGACATCCAGGAGGCGCCTGTTACCGGTGAAGTAATAGTGAAGCATGATGCCGAGGGTAACGGTGTGGGAAGGGCTGTAACCGCCGGTCCACTGGTGGGCGTTATGATAATGCATCAAACCGATGTATTCGGGGTGGGAAGGGTGCGCGTGGCAGATGGTAACATCCGCCATCGTCTGGCTGTAGGCTGAGGCCAGCAGGAAATGGCGGCGCTTCGCGGTGCGGACAAAATTCCCCCAGAGCGCCCAGACCTGGTCATTGGCCTCGTTGTTGTAGGGCCCTACGTGCTTCAGTCCCTCAATAGGATCCGTGCGATAGTGAAGACGATAGGCAGCTCCTGGACCTGCGCTGTGCGAGCAGACGAGGTTGCCGTAGCGCATCATGCCGTAAAGCCGACTCCGCTCCCTGGGTTCGACGACGAGCGTCTCGACGATCTGGTTCAGTGCTGCATCCACTTCGGCGAATCGCTCATCCCCGGCGTAGTAGTGCCCACGGGTGGCCTCTGTCGTGTATTGAGGTGGGGGAGGAGCGATTATCGGTTCCTGAACACATACATATGGAACTTATGGATCACGAAACCTGAGACATTCTTTCCACCTGCATCCGAAGGGAAAATACCGTGTTTCCCATCGGTCCGCCGCCCGGCGGTTCGTAGTTCCCGATGTCGTAGATCACGATCAGCTCGTTCTCCCCGATTGCCAGCACCCCTGACATGCCTGTGTTCCCGTGATTGATTCCGAACAGGGAGGGTTCGGGTACGATGGGGATCCGGTCCAGCCATTCGTCGCCGGTTCCGTCTTCGCTGAAGGTGATGTTGAGGCCCGGGCGCCCGTATGTCATGGCCACCACGCCGTTGGGGAGGGTGGTCAACCAGGGAGATACCCCTGCGTTGCTCGAGTATAGCTTGCCCTCGTTGCGTAACGGGTCCAGTCTCCGCACGGGATAGTAGCGCAGCACCCCAGGGCAGATGATCAGGTCACTCCAGGTTTTCCCCCCGTCGGAAGACTTGCACTGAAGCATCAGCCGGTCTGGCTGGTGATACCCGGTACGGAACACGGCGAATAGATCGCCGTTTGGAAGCTCTGTTAAGGCCGGTTCCACAAAGGCGGTTACCCCCCGGGTCGCTTCGGACTCGGGAGGCGGCGGCATTCCAGTGGGCATGCCGACAAAGCTGAAGTTATACCCGCCGTCCGTGCTCCGGAACATCAGGGGAAGGATCCAGGGGGAACCCTTTCGGTCGCGATCCATTCCAACTGTCAAAAAGGTCATCAGGCTCCCGTCGGACATGGCCTTGAACGTCCCGCAGTTCTCGAATGAGCCGAGTATTTCGACACCCTCGATCCAGTTTTCGAAAAGGCTGAGGGAAAGGTCCGCAGGGTAATGGAACATCACGTCGGGTCGGTCCCGCCAGGTCCTTCCGTTGTCGTCGGATTCCCATCGATGTCACACCCAGGCCGGGTTCGACAGGGAATACATAGCCCGGCTCTCCGAACGGACACAGGGTTTTGTCTCCCACCGGTGCGGCTCCGCTGCAGAGGACTCCGGGTAAGGGATCGGACCAGGCGCGTCCGCCTTCGACGGACCGGCAGTGGCAACCCGAGTAGGGCCACCGGTAGTGGGGATAATTCTGCCGGGGGCGGAACTTGTAAACAGGGTATTTGGCACCCGGGACTTCCACGGGCACGTGCCGGTCGTGCGGAAAATGGCCGTCCGGATGGAGTCCATAATTGGCGAGGATCGTCCCGTCCGGGGTCACGCCCACGGTGCAGTAGTGGTGCGTGGCCTCTGACATATGGAGGTAGCCTTCGTGTCGATCGATGATGACGGGCTGTTCGTGGTTTATTTTTAACACGTGAATCGTCCTCTTTAATTTGCCGGTTGATTTCCAGTTTTAGAACCGCTTGACGCAGGCCACGTATAGCCAATTATCAATTTGCATTTTCCCTTATCGCCTGGTCCATGATGGTCAACGCCGAGTCCATCTCCTCCGAACTGACGGTCAACGGCGGGGCGATTCTCCAGACACTGCTCAATCCCGGGAAGTTCACGATGTTCATGCTGAGGCCCAGTTCGAGGCAGCGACGTGTCACGGCCGAACCGAGTTCGTTATCCGGTTCCCGGGTCTCACGGTCCTTCACGATTTCGACACCCCAGAACAGTCCCCGACCCCGCACGTCACCCACCTGAACGTATCGATCCTTTATCTCCTCCAGTCCCGACTTGAGGATCTCTCCCATCCGGGAAGCCCGCTCGGCGAGTTTCTCGCGTACAAGGACCTCCAGCACGGCCTGGCCCACGGCCGCGGGAAGGGGATCGGACTGGTGGGAGGTCAGATGCAGGAAGCCTTTCTGATAACAGGTTTCCTCGATTTCGTCGCTCGTGACCGTGGCCGATAGCGGCAACCCGCCCCCGAGGGTCTTGGACAGGGTGAGGATGTCGGGAACGGCGCCATCCTGCTCGAAGGCGAAGTTCGCACCGCACCGACCCAGGCCGGTCTGGGCTTCATCCAGGATCAGGAGCATCCCGCGCGCCTCGCAGAGTTGTTTCAGACGTGGGAAGTAACCGGGAGGGGGTAGGATCATCCCTCCGGAGCTGATGATCGGTTCGGCGATAAACGCTGCGAGTGAACCGACGGTCTGGGCGTCGATCATCTCGAAACCGGCTTCCAGGCACGTCATGTCGCATCGGTCGACGCAGTGGCGGATCGGACAGCGATAGCAGTCCGGGGCCGGGATGGCCAGGGTTCCGGGGGAGGACGGGCCGTAGCCTTTGCGCCCCGCCGCATAGGTGCTCGAACCCGCTCCGCCGGTCAGTCCGTGAAACGATCGGGTCAGTCCGACGATCTCGAAGCGACCGGTCTTCAGCTTCGCGATTCGGAGGGCGGCTTCATTCGATTCGCTGCCGGTGTTCAGGAGCATCACCTTCTGGAGGGATGGCGGCAGCAGGGAGGCCAGCTCCCGGCACAATTCGATCACGGGCGGGGACAGGAACCAGCTGAACAGGTGGACGACTTCAGCGCAGCTCTTGCGGATCGCGTCGATGATCGAGGGATGGTTGTGTCCGAGGGTCGAGCACATCTGTCCCGAGGTGAAGTCGAGTATCGGGCGACCGGTCTCGTCGTAGATATAGGACCCCGAAGCACGCTCGACGATCAGGGGGAGGAAGTCGCCCGCGTAGCGGATCATGTGCCGATTCACGGCTTCCCACGTGCGGCTTTCAGACTCGGGGGAATCTTTATTCGCCCCGGAACTTTGAATGGGGACGTCCTTCATCACAGGCCTAATCGGTGAGCCCTTCGAATCGTCATGTCTAAGGCCTTCCGTTTTTCTTGAACCATTCCTCGAATTCTTCCAGCTTCCCTTCGAAAAAGATAAGCGCGCCTTCGATTTCCCTTCGATCCCCCGGTTCCAGATCGGGGAAGCACGGGTCTGCGTGCATGCAGGGATGAGCCG
The DNA here is from genome assembly GCA_965217865.1 of Candidatus Latescibacterota bacterium. Taxonomy (GTDB): domain Bacteria; phylum Latescibacterota; class UBA2968; order SICM01; family SICM01; genus CBDCJO01. The sequence goes on from CBDCJO010000002.1 coordinate 807,807, forward strand.
GATTCGACCATAATCGGCCGGTGTGCTCGAACCATGTCATGGCGGCCAGCAGGTTGGACTCGTTCGACCGCGTTGCGATGACGGGCATCGCGGTTTCGCCATTGCGGTGATCGCATCCCGCCTGGATTTTGGTCCATCCGAGATCGGCCTGTCGGACGTACTTGTTGGCGGTAGTGCACTCGGAAAACTCCTTCAGGCCTCTCAGATAAGAACAGGTCTGTGTGCGGATGTTCCGCAACGCGACGTCGCTTCCGTTGTGGATGTCCAGGCGAAGGGAAACGGTGATGTCGTCCCGTTTCTCGATCGTTACCCCGAAGTCGACTCCGTTGGGGAGTTCTCTCTTGAAGGATATTCCCTCCGGGGTGATTGACCAGGGTACTTTCGGAAGGTCTGGAAACGAAGGTGTGTATCTGAGATTGATGTGGCTCAGATAGAAGTTGCCCGCTTCACAGATGACGGTCTCGGGAAGATCGAGCCAGAGGTAATACTGGCTAGGCCAAGGAGGGCTGATCCACGCGATATGCTCCCAGGGACATTGGGGGCGCCATTGTCCGGGAAGGATCAGGAAATCTTTAACGAACATTCCATCGGTGTCGGGCATTATGAGGGAAATGGAAAATGCAAAGTGCAAAAGGAAAGGTCGTGGTCAAAAGCAGTGGATCAGGCCTGAGAATACAGTATGGGTTCCGAAGTATTCTACTGGATTTTTGGAACGCCATTGCTCCCTCACCCCGCCTCGCAAGCTCGGCACCCCTCTCCCGGGTGCCGGGAGAGGGGAAGGTCGAAAATGATCTAACTAATTGTTTAATGAAGGGAAAGACGAGATCCTTATACATAGAAAATGAATGTCATCGTCCCCTTCTCCTGCTAAGCGGGAGAAGGAGATACAGGGGATGAGGGAGTTAGAACTGACATCCTTCGCCTGGAAGCGGTACCAAATTCAAGGCTAATTCTGTACACGACACTAGTCCCTATACAAGCGTGAATTTTTCTTGGTTTTAGTAGAAAAAAGTTGAAATGCCCCAGTTTTCAGGCCTATAGTTGTAGTATGAAAGACAAAAAGAGGCCATCAAAAAGGGGCATTTCAGATGAGAGAATACAGGAAGATTCTTCGGAACAGGGAAGCACGAATTGTCCGTCGTTTGCGTCGGAAGCAGTGGTGCAGTCAGGTCAAGCCTATGATGTCTGGGGGAAACATCCACTACGAGATAAGTGGGAAGGCCGAGGCGATCACGTGTGGGGGGATCGGCGCGTTTCACCACATGGTCCGCAGGGTTGGGCTGGTGAAAGAGATTGACCGTCATCTTCATCTTTTGAAAGTGCATTTGCCCTGTCACGAATCAGACCACGTTCTGAACATCGCCTACAATGCGCTGGTTGGTGGTCAACGCCTTGAAGACATTGAGCTGCGCCGGCAGGATGCCACGTTCCTGAACGCTTTGGGCGCTCAGCGTCTCCCGGATCCGACCACAGCAGGCGACTTTACACGTCGTTTCCGGCCATCGGATATCGAGACGTTGATGGATTGCATCAACCGGGTGCGCACCCGGATCTGGAAAAAGCGCGCCAGGGGCGAACTCAAAGAAGCCCTCATCGACATCGACGGCACCCTGGCCACCACCCTCGGAGAACGCAAGCAGGGCATGGCCCTGTCATACAACGGTATCTGGGGATACCATCCTCTCGTGGTCTCTCTGGCGAACACCAGGGAGGTGTTGTTTCTTGTGAATCGACCCGGCCATGTGCCCAGCCACGACGGTGCCGTAAAGTGGATCGATCGCGCCATCGCGCTGGTCGCCCCTTTCGCCAAACGCATCTGCCTGCGCGGAGACACCGGCTTCTCACTCACCCGGCACTTCGATCGTTGGTCGGAAAAGGTCGACTTCGTCTTCGGCATGGATGCTTACAGAGGATTGGTCAAGATCGCCAAATCCCTGTCACAGAGCGATTGGGAGCCCTTTGAACGACAACCCAAATACCAGGTCAAAACCTCCCAGAGACAGAAACGCGAGAACGTGAAAGCCCGGATCATCCGGGAGCGCGGCTTCAAAAACATCCGACTTGCCAGTGAACGTGTTGCCGGGGTTTCGTATCGTCCTGCTCGATGCAGGAAGACCTGTCGACTCGTGATCCTCGAAAAAAACCTGAGCGTCGAACGCGGCGAAAACGCCCTGTTCGATGACAAGCGCTGTTTCTTCTACATTACCACCCGAAAAGATCTTACGGCCGCGGAAATCGTGAGGCTGGCCAATCGACGGTGCGATCAGGAAAACGTGATTGAACAACTCAAGAACGGGGTCAACGCCATGCGGATGCCCGTCGACAACCTGATGAGCAACTGGGCTTACATGGTCATGACCGCCCTGGCGTGGAACCTCAAAGCCTGGTTCGCGTTGATGATCCGAAAGCGTGAGCGTCGCGATCAACTTCTGAGAATGAAGTTTCGCGCCTTCCTCCAGAATCTGATCTGGATCCCTTGCCAGATCGTGACCCGGGGAAGACAGATCATCTATCGTGTCTTGGGCTACAACCGGTGGATGACTGACTTCTTCCCGGCCTGGAACAGAATCAGATGGCTCAAACCGGCCTGACTGCCATGTCAGCACCTGTCGTCGTAACATCACAGGGACAAGTCCGTCCACCCCGGCTAAAACACGTCCGCAAACTCAGTTAATTAGACAATCGCATGCCGAAACAATCACAAAAACAGCCCAGACATCATCTCCACCAAGTCACAAGTCTGAAATGCTCCGAAATCTTGTATAACACACCGCTCAACAAGCCTATTCGCTTATTTTAGGACTAGGTAGGTCGCTACGCCGACATTTATCGTGATATCCGCTCGATTCTCGCCATCGTCGAAAGGCTGCTCCCGGATTTTACCTTTCAATCGATCCGCGAATATCTCCGCGCCAACCCGGTTGGCGTGATCCAAGAGGACAACGAATTCGTCCCCCCCGTAGCGCGTAACGACGTCTTCTTTTCGGGCCATCTTAATCGTCCGCGCTACAATTTCTTTGAGCACGAAATCTCCGAAGATATGGCCGTGGGTGTCGTTTGTCCGCTTAAACCGGTCGACGTCGAACATGACGCACGTGAAGGTATGACCGTGCCTTCGAGAAAGAGCGATTTTCTCCCGGATGATTTTGTCCATGTACCTGCGATTGTAAATCCCCGTTAATTCATCGACTACGGATAACGCGGTCGCGGTGTGGAGTTGATTCCGCAGGCGGTCGTAACCGGCTTTGAACCTGAGGATCGATCTGACACGGGCCGAGAATTCCCTCGGATTGACAGGCTTGACGAGATAGTCAACCGCACCCAATTCAAATCCCTTCACCTTTTCTGAAACCTCGTTTTGGGATGAGACGAGCAAGACAGGGACTTCGATCCGATTCTGAAGGAGCGTGCTGAGGACTTCATAGCCGTCTTCGTCGGGCAAGTGGGGGTCCAGAATCACAAGGTCGTGCTCCTTCGACTGAGTGATTTTTTTCCCCCTTTCTCCGTCCCCATATGATCCTCTCCCCGGAGCCATTCTCTGTTCGTCAGTCATAACTTCCGCGCCGATGTCCTGGCCCTGGAGCGGGAGAGGGAGGGTTGCTTGATGAAATCATCGGTGGCGGCGCGGGGTTGTGAACGCGCAGCAGTTCAAGATATGCGCCTGGGCATGGAACCCCGAACTCCAGTGGGGGCTCGGCTGTCGCCCCAATTTGCCGTCTGTCCGTGTGGGACAGTGGCGTGAGACAGTGGCGATCGCCTCCGACCTTTCAAGTCCTTCTCCGGGAAACAGATCGCCAGGTTTTGAGGGCGCAAGGTGGCTCATGGCGATTGAGGGATGACAACTTGTGGAATTTGATTCCGTTGGGAGATTTCTGGCGTGGGTCAGTGGCGAGCTCGAGACAGCGTTGAGGGCACAGATCCGGCCCGTGTGCGACTTTCTTTCTGAATCCGGGAAAAAGGGAGGGGGACGCGACCTCCACAAAACGGGCGGCACGGCACAGACGGCACGTGGGCGCTTGTCGCCTCCAGACGACTATCTCCGCGGCTTCTATGACCTCTTGGCGATGATCCAGGCACCCTGCTTCATGCTCCAATACACTCACAGCGCAGTTGTTTCCGTCTCGGACACTGAGATGCAATTACTTGAATGGCTCCACGAGAAGATCCGAAACGACTTCGAGCACTTCATGCCAAAGACCCTACGCGTATCCTCCAAGGCACCTTTATGTCGTCGATAAACCTTTCGACAGAGCTCTGCTATTTCCGAACTGCTCACGACGTGTTCGACAAGGCCGGCCGCGTCGGCCCCGGTCCTAGACACATCGTGCGTTGTCCTCGATCCGGCTGTTCTGAGAGCATCATATGAAGTTTACAAAGTCGAAGCGTTTTCGCTTCAACTCAGCCAAAAATGATTGGCCTTCGTCGTTCAGCGTTTTTTCGCGCCACACTTGATAGATCAGAAGCCAGAAGCGGTCCTGCTCTCGGATCTCCATACCCTTCAGATTGTCCGTCCGTTTTCGTATCGCATCCCGAATACTCTTAATTCGGTGGTGTTTTGCGTACTCTAGTCCTAAAATAAGCGAATAGGCTTGTTGAGCGGTGTGTTATACAAGATTTCGGAGCATTTCAGACTTGTGACTTGGTGGAGATGATGTCTGGGCTGTTTTTGTGATTGTTTCGGCATGCGATTGTCTAATTAACTGAGTTTGCGGACGTGTTTTAGCCGGGGTGGACGGACTTGTCCCTGTGATGTTACGACGACAGGTGCTGACATGGCAGTCAGGCCGGTTTGAGCCATCTGATTCTGTTCCAGGCCGGGAAGAAGTCAGTCATCCACCGGTTGTAGCCCAAGACACGATAGATGATCTGTCTTCCCCGGGTCACGATCTGGCAGGGGATCCAGATCAGATTCTGGAGGAAGGCGCGAAACTCCATTCTCAGAAGTTGATCGCGACGCTCACGCTTTCGGATCATCAACGCGAACCAGGCTTTGAGGTTCCACGCCAGGGCGGTCATGACCATGTAAGCCCAGTTGCTCATCAGGTTGTCGACGGGCATCCGCATGGCGTTGACCCCGTTCTTGAGTTGTTCAATCACGTTTTCCTGATCGCACCGTCGATTGGCCAGCCTCACGATTTCCGCGGCCGTAAGATCTTTTCGGGTGGTAATGTAGAAGAAATAGCGCTTGTCATCGAACAGGGCGTTTTCGCCGCGTTCGACGCTCAGGTTCTTTTCGAGGATCACGAGTCGACAGGTCTTCCTGCATCGAGCAGGACGATACGAAACCCCGGCAACACGTTCACTGGCAAGTCGGATGTTTTTGAAGCCGCGCTCCCGGATGATCCGGGCTTTCACGTTCTCGCGTTTCTGTCTCTGGGAGGTCTTGACCTGGTATTTGGGTTGTCGTTCAAAGGGCTCCCAATCGCTCTGTGACAGGGATTTGGCGATCTTGACCAATCCTCTGTAAGCATCCATGCCGAAGACGAAGTCGACCTTTTCCGACCAACGATCGAAGTGCCGGGTGAGTGAGAAGCCGGTGTCTCCGCGCAGGCAGATGCGTTTGGCGAAAGGGGCGACCAGCGCGATGGCGCGATCGATCCACTTTACGGCACCGTCGTGGCTGGGCACATGGCCGGGTCGATTCACAAGAAACAACACCTCCCTGGTGTTCGCCAGAGAGACCACGAGAGGATGGTATCCCCAGATACCGTTGTATGACAGGGCCATGCCCTGCTTGCGTTCTCCGAGAGTGGTGGCCAGGGTGCCGTCGATGTCGATGAGGGCTTCTTTGAGTTCGCCCCTGGCGCGCTTTTTCCAGATCCGGGTGCGCACCCGGTTGATGCAATCCATCAACGTCTCGATATCCGATGGCCGGAAACGACGTGTAAAGTCGCCTGCTGTGGTCGGATCCGGGAGACGCTGAGCGCCCAAAGCGTTCAGGAACGTGGCATCCTGCCGGCGCAGCTCAATGTCTTCAAGGCGTTGACCACCAACCAGCGCATTGTAGGCGATGTTCAGAACGTGGTCTGATTCGTGATAGGGCAAATGCACTTTCAAAAGATGAAGATGACGGTCAATCTCTTTCACCAGCCCAACCCTGCGGACCAGGTGGTGAAACGCGCCGGTCCCCCCACACGTGATCGCCTCGGCCTTCCCACTCATCTCGTAGTGGATGTTTCCCCCAGACATCATAGGCTTGACCTGACTGCACCACTGCTTCCGACGCAAACGACGGACAATTCGTGCTTCCCTGTTCCGAAGAATCTTCCTGTATTCTCTCATCTGAAATGCCCCTTTTTGATGGCCTCTTTTTGTCTTTCATACTACAACTATAGGCCTGAAAACTGGGGCATTTCAACTTTTTTCTACTAAAACCAAGAAAAATTCACGCTTGTATAGGGTCTAGTGTCGTGTCCCGGAAATTCCTTCAATAATTTCTCGGATAGCGGTCTGTAAACCCTGAACGGAGCGAAGGATCTCTATGTCCCGAACTATCAGACAGTTGGTGCGTTCTTCGCTCGCTCGCTCTCGATCAAAATGACAGCCACCGCTACGTTTTTGGAGACTTTCTTTTGTAAGGAACTTCTGGGACACGACACTAGCAGCAACACCTCTGAGAGACAGTCATCAATTTTGATGACCTCTTGGAGCTTGTTCTCCGCCATATCGAACTGCAGGTCATATTTGAGCGAGTAAAACAAGGCATGGGCGATGGCATCCGAATAAACCCTCTTAATTCCAATCTCCAGGAGCTGTTCGATGAACTCAAGAATGACTTTCTCGATTCCATCATAGCGATGCTTGCAGAACACATGTTTGTCCAGTAATGGGGCAAGATATGGATATAGCAGCGCCAAGTTGACAGCCTGCTGAACGAAGAGACGCTTAGTTCGTCTATCAAGACGTGGAGGCACCATCTTGATGGCGTAGTTCAAAACGGCATGGGTCTCCGCTCCGTGCGTTAGCTTCAGTGCCAAGTCCAGGAGCGAGCGAACCGTTCTGAAGCGAACGGTTTCGTCTTCTGCTGGCCATTGGAAGTTTTCCAACTCTCGAATCCAGTCTTTTTCGATTGGAAGTGGCATGGGCATGATTTCAGTCTTACTTCCGTTCAGAACAAGCTCGTATTTGCGCAACTGCATCCCGAGTTCACGGATGAAATCCTCAGCTTCGTTGTGAGTTTTCGCGTAAAAGGTGTAATCATCAATATAGCGTCTAAATCGCTTGTATCCCTTCTGGAGCATCTCATGGTCAATCCTGGTCAGTATTATCTCGGAGACGACGTTGGATGTGTGCGGCCCGATCAAGAGCCCATTGGTCTGTCCATCTCGGGTACCCTGAGTGGACTTGTCCACAAGATTTCCCTCCAACAAGAGCGAGTGTTTCTTTTTAGATTTTTGACGCCCATGCAGTGCCCATGGGATCGAGTGGGTGTAGATGCTGTGAAAGCAATTCGATATGTCAGTACGAGCGACATAATGTGCGCCGGTCCTTTTGCGAATGTCCGCTTCTTCGTTCTCGGAGTGTTCCTTTCCTTTGTAATTCATCTGAAAAACACGCCGACTTGACGTTTTTCGAACAAAGATACGGCTCACCGGTGTCTCCGGTTCCGCGCAGTGCTTTTTGATTTTCGCCCAATGCCGCTTCAGAGCCAGACACTGGACAATATAGCTTTCAGGATGGGGGACCCCCATCTGACGAGGAAGGTTGGTGTGATATAACGATTCGTAGTGAATAAAATCGTGTTTTACCTTCTTAAGGAAATCAGCCAACCTGTTCGCGTCGTTTTCCGTTGTTAGCGATATAAGGTTTTTCGTTACATGGCCTGAAAGCCCTTCGGAGGTAAAGCATGGCGGAAGATTCTCACTGAATAAGCCATGGTCAACCAAGCCCATGAATGCCTTGTCCGCTGAAAGGCCGAGCCCCGTTGTTTGTTGCTTTACCATTACACTTTGCTACGCTCCTTCCACAGGCGGACCGTGAAGCGGTGCTCCTCCTCGATCAGGTCGGGTTCGGTGCCGTTATGCGCTCGCATTCCCGGAATAATCTTGTTCCTCACCCCCATGCCGCGAGCGTCGACATATCCGTAGTCGCGCATGATATTGACGAGTGTCTGATTGCGCGCGTAACGCATGCCCAACTTCATTCCCTCGGGCGTCACCGTGTTGGGTAATCTGCCAGGGCTCTGGACCTCTAGACGGTCAGAGTAGATGGCCAGCATGACGTCGGTCCCCGCAATGCTGTAGTCGCGGTGGGCGAGTGCGTTCACCACGGCTTCCCGAATCACACTTTCCGGGTATTCCCAGCCGTCGATCCTCCGAGCGCCTTCGAGACGGGCCATTGGCGTCGTGTTGCGACGGACGAGGTCCCATGCCTGCTCGACGAGGCCAGCTTCGACCATGGATCCGTCCGCGGCTCTCAGCGGAACCATGGGGCCGTACAGGTTCTCATCGGCGCGGGTCGCGTAATCGGGTTGAGTGCCCGGAAAACAGACCGCGCGAATGCCCGTTTGCGGCATGTACCTGTTCGGCGCTCTTCCGAAGAGAAGCAGGCCATCGATAGTCGCGACGAGTTGCCTGCGGACACGGTCATCAATTCAACATTTCGCAATAACGTCTCCCAGCCGCCGAGATCGCCGGGACAGTCGCGTCGAAAACTTGGGTCAGGTAATCGCGCAGACGACGAGACTCGAAAGCGTCGAAGTTGGCGCATGGCACCGGCTTCAAGCCGTACCGCAAGCGGCCCGACGCTTGGTACATTCTCTCAAGTTCCTCCCGGCTCGCTTCCCTAGGCGGAAGCCCTCCAGGCGGTCGATGGCGAGCATGCGGGATCAGGGTTCGTCGAAGGAGAGCATCTCCCCGTACACGGCGCCCCAGGCGCCCACTGTGGCGTTTCACGCGCGGGTCCGGAGGCCCATGGGCGGACAGACGCGCCTGTGTGGCCACGTCGGCGAGCGGGTCGGTAGGCGTGTAAGATAGAAGTGGACGTTTAGGTGTTTCGGCAACCAGCGGTCGATCTTGGGCTTGTGGGTGTTCAGGTTGTCCAGGATGACGTGAATTTCCTGATCCGGGTAGTCCGCGACGAGTTCGTTCATAAAGCTTAGAAACTGCCGTCGTCTGCGTCACTTGAAGTGACCGGTTTTGACCAGACCGGTCGCCACGTTCAGGGCGGTGAACAAAGTGGTCGTATCATTCGTTTATACTCGTGGTTGAAGCCCGTCAGCGCTTTGCCATTGGGCAGTTTGAGCCATCCCTGGGCGCGTTCCAGCGCCTGGATTGCGGGCTTCTCGTCTACGCAGACAACGACGGCGTCTCGGGCGGATCCAGATACAGGCCCACGATTGGCGGCGGCCTTTGGGACGAACTCGGGGTCCGTGCTGATACAAAAGCTCCGGCGTCTGGCCAGAGAGTCCAGAGCGCTGCACACTGCGGTCATGGCTCCTGGATAGTCGTTTTGGCCGTGCCGTTCGTAGGCAGTACGCAGCGACTGCCTGACTTCCTCGCCGAAATCATCGGATGCCTCCTCGACCTGAAACTCAGATGGTCGCAGTTGTCCATCCAGGACGGTCCAGCCAAACCGTTGTGTGCATTCCAATACCTTGTCGCCGAGGTCTGGATTCATTTCCAAAAGGGCAGCGATGAGTTTCCGAATCGCCTCAGTGGGTTCGTTCGCCTTCTCGATCGGGTCGCCAACGGCATCGAGTAGTTCGCCCTTGGAAGCTCCCCCCTCTCATGGATAGACCGCTGCTGCAGATGGGAAAGCTTCTCTACTGGGAGCCCGGACGTTGCGACAAGATCCTTGATCATCGCGAATGTACATCCGTCTTTCACTGTCGGGCGTAAACATCGCCATATCTTATGAAGATCTTCCTCCATTCTCTCCTCCACATACCGTTCAACATCAGATGCGGCGCATAGCGCCGTCTGCTGCATGCTGTTGTTGGGCGAACTGTGATTCACTCATTCAGCCAGCCGAAAGTCCAGAACACGTATCTCTGTTTCCGTCGTGAGATTCCGTACTTCCCCTGCTTCCCCACGTCCTCTTTGCCGCGAACGCTTGGCGAGATTGCCACCGATTGGGCCGCGTATCGGCGATACAAAAAGATCGTTGCGGCAAGCGCTCTGATCTGGCGCACGCTGATGGTCGCTGAAAAACGCTTCCGACGACTCAACGCACCCCATCTGCTAAAGGATGTCTACGCACAGCACCACCGCAAAAACAAGATCACTATCGACTCGGGGAAGAAGCTGGCCGCCTGACCTTTTTACACACCTCTTGACGAGAGCTCGTCTTGTCCTCCGATGTGCGAGTCACGGTTGTTTTGCTTTACACTATCACCATGATCGCATGCTCGGAGGATTTTTGCTACCAGTTTCTTAAACCGATTTTGGACAGGTGTGATTAAATACGATTTCTTACCTCACCCGCGCCGGCTTTCCGAAGCAGTCCTCCATCAGGCCCCCTCCAGGACGTTCTTCAGTTTTTCCTCAAGGCCGGATAACTCTGACTTAAGGCCATCGATGCGGACCTTCAGAGATACCACACGCGGTACACCCCCCAAATCCTGAGATCCGGTTTTCATCCCTTCGTAAATCTCTTCACCCATCTCGGCGAATCTTGCCCGAAGGCGTCTTCGGGTTGCGAGGATCTCCACCCGAACCCTAAAGGCCCGAACCAACACGCCCGCCCGTTCTTTCGCGTTCCTGAAACGCGATCTGATGTGCTCTGTCATCTCGGGCTTTGTCAGCATATCGATCCCCTCCTTTTCACAACTCGATTTTTCGATCAACCCCCCTTCCCAATCGCCCTGATCAGAATTTAGGTGGGCGAAGGATCCATTTAATATACACTGCTGTCCAAGATAAATCAGAATGGGCCTTTTTTGGACAAGTAAGTGACTGTTTTTACACAATGCCCTCTGGCAGACTGAAATCCAGGTTGCACTGGCCAAAGATGCTGTCCAAAAGCTGGATGGTCCGAAAGATCGGGCCTTTCATTGCACAACACATCCCGAAAAGCTGGGATTCAGGCGATTCGAAGAGGACCTGGTGGTTCGGGCACGGTCTTTGATCGCCTATCTGATCCAAATTCTGTCCAAAGAAAAAACCGATTTTGGACAAGTATGATATGACATAATGGATATTAGGTCAATAGCGAAACGACGGCGGGTGGGAAAAGCTGGACTGATCTTGGAAAGCGGGGACGGGGGGACGATGTCCCGCCGGGTACGGAAGGGGGCTGCTACTTCTCCTGCCGGGCGACGAGTTGCGCCCACATCGCGCGCTGGTGGCTCCAGTGCGGGACACGAGTGATGGGACGGACGTCTTTCTCTCGGATGGGATCGCGTCCCATTAGTGTGTGAGGCAGGAAGAGCAACGCCTCCTGAATGTCGGGCGCGAGGTTGAGCAGGTTCATGATCTGCGTGATCCGGGCCCGCGTCACGTAGCCGAGGCGCGCCAGGTCCGCGTAGTCCCGCACTTCGCCGCGCCGGACCAGACCGTCGAAACGGATGGCCAGAGCCATGAGCCTCGAGATGCGCGGCACGTTCCCCGGTTCGACGCTTGGGTCCGGGTGCTTGCCGTTGCTGCGGTCGTTGGCGGGCTGGAAGGTGAAGGAGACTTCCAGCGGACTCGGCCTCGTGGTCGCGGCGTCGTATGCGAGGTCTCTCATGCCGTGTCCTCCGCGCCGGTGACGGCCGCCTCGGTGCAGAGGGCCTTGATGCCCAGGGAGCGAAAAGCCACGGTCACCGTGCCGTCACGCCCGTCGTAGCCGATCCGCTCAACCAGTACCCGGATGATGCGCGACTGCTCACGGGGCGACAGCGACTCCCAGATCGGATCGAAGTGGGCCAGGGCCTGGGACAACTCGCCTTCGCCGACGGCCTCCCGTTCCAGCGCAATGACCTCCTCCCGAATGGCGGTTACGAGTTGTTCCGAACTGCGGATTCGATCCTGCAGGTCGGCTAGCTGATCGGTCGTGGACCGGCCGTTTCCGGGCTGGAACGTGAAGGACACTTCCAGGGGTCCGGGTCCGGCCCGGGTCGCATCGGATGCGCGACCGCTCATCGCATGACCTCCTGGCCGTCGAGACCCGCCTTCCGGCACAGCGCCTCGATGCCGGGTGGGCGAAAGGTGACGGTCACCGTGCCGTCCCGTCCGTCGTAGCCGACCCGCTCGATGAGCAGCCGGAGTCTCCGGGCCTGCTCCCGCGGGGCCAGCGCCGTCCAGACCGGGTCGAAGACCTCCAGGGCCCGGGCCAGGTCGCTTTCATCCACGGCTTCCCGCTCAAGAGCGGGAGCCTCTTCCCGGAGAGCGGTCAGCCGCTGTTCCCGCGCTTTGGCCACCGTGGCCGCCACGGCCTGTTCGTTCATCCCGGTGCCGCGGACGTGCTCCACCACCGCGGTTTCGATCTGGTGGGCGTTGAGGGACCTGCCCGGACACGACGACCGGCCCCGCTGCCGGGCATTCCGGCAGACGTAATACCGGTAGCGCTTTCCGTTCCTGCCGGTACAGACGTGCGCCATGCCCGTCCCGCACGGTGTGCAGGACAGCAACCCCTTGAGCAACGCTTCGTATTTGTTGCGCACCTCCCTGCCTCCGGTGCGGGCGTTCGTGCGGAGCGCGTCCTGGACCCGCTGCCACAGGCCGGCGTCAACCAGGGCGTCGTGTTCCCCCTCATAGAGGGCGCCCTTGTACCGGACCTTCCCCGCATAGATGACGTTGGTCAGCAGCCGGTGCAGGCTGTTCTTCGTGAAGGGCTTGCCGCCTCGCTCGATGCCTTTCCTGGTCGTCCAGCGTTTCGTGAGCCATCCCCGGCGGTCGATCTCCCGGACGACCGGGATCAAGGCCTTGTGGTCCAGGTAGAGGTGATGGATCGCCCGGACCCGCGCCGCTTCCTCCGCGTTGACGATCAGCCGCCCGCCCCCAGGGGCCACGTCATACCCCAGCACCGGCAGACCCCCGACCCACTTTCCCTTGCGCCGCGCCGCCGACATCTTGTCCCGGGTGCGCTCGGAGATGATCTCCCGCTCGAACTGGGCGAATGACAGCAGGATGTTCAAGGTGAGCCGCCCCATCGAGCTGGTCGTGTTGAACTGCTGCGTGACAGAGACGAAGCTCACCCCGTGCCGGTCGAACCGCTCCATGATGCGGGCGAAGTCCAGCAGCGACCGGCTCAGCCGGTCCACCTTGTAGACCACCACGCAGTCGATCGCGCCGGCCTCGATGCCGGTCAGGAGCCGTTCGAGTGCGGGCCGCTCCATGTTCCCGCCGGTGAAGCCGCCGTCGTCGTAGCGTCCGGCAAGGCAGACCCAGCCCTCCTGTTGCCGGCTGGCGATGCAGGCCTCGGCCGATTCCCGTTGAGCGTCCAGGCTGTTGAAGGCCTGCTCGAGTCCCTCATCGGTGGACTTGCGCGTGTAGATGGCGCAGCGGAGGGTCCCGGTTCCATTGGAGGACGATGCCGGGATGGTTCCGCTCATGCGTTCCCCTTTCCGGATCCACGGCTGTGGTTCCGCCTCTTTCCCCGGGTAAGCCCGAAGAAGGCAAAGCCGTTCCATTGGCTGCCGGTGACCTGCCGGGCGATGGCGGAGAGAGACCGGTAGCGGCGTTCCTCGAACGCGAAGCCGTCATCGAGCACCTGCACCACCAGGTCGCGGCCCTGGAAGGTGCGTACCAGAAGCGTCCCCGGCAGGGGCAGCCGCCGGTCCCGCGAGGGCGACAGGCGACCGGCCGTCGTCCGCGCCTGCTCCGCCGCCGTGCCCGGCCTGCTCCGGTCCCGCGGGGCGCGCAGTCTCAGGTCCGCATCGTTGGCCAGTTCCCCGGCGCGCCGCCGGGCCCGCTCCGAGAGGCCGCCCTCGGCCAGGGCCTGCAGACGCCAGGAGATCCGCTTGCGCAGGAACGCCTTGTGGTACGAGCGGGTTTCCTCCCCGAAGACCTCGAGGTACTTCTCCCGCAGTTCACCCACCGTCATCCGGGAGAGCCCCTGAATCTGTTGAACCGTGCCGGCTTCCATACGGAATCCTCCCTTCCCTTGGGGATATAAAGCCCTTAACCTTTTCAATATGAACGACTTGTGTGGCCGGCATGTCAAGTCGTTTCTGCCCAATGTCCCAGATTCTTCGGACGGCTACTGGCGGCTGTTCCGGAAACGCGGGAAGCCCTGCGCCAGGAGCGAGGCGAGGGAGAGTCTCGTCGAGCGAGTCAGGAAGGGGGTCGAGGTCAGGCTCCAAGGAGGATGCTTGCCGGAGGAATTTCCGAAACGTCGAAACCGGCCGTCCGGATGCAATCGGGCTGTTAAACAAGGCCGACTGAAAAAACAGAGAATCGGAGAATCCGGAGGAGATATCTCTGCTCAAGCGGGCGCAACCCCACGGTTGTGCTTGCAATCCCGGGGGGAGCGCTTCGAAACAGAGAATTTGCAGAGAGGGGGGAAGATGGCATAAGCGTTTGTGAATACGGCAGAAACGACAAAACCCCGAAGGGGTTGCCCCACGGGGTCTGGCGTTAACGGACGACCGCCTAAGTTGGCGGATGGGAATATGGCTCCCCGGCCGTCACGACCTCCATTCCATCGGTTTGAAGGGTCGCTTGAATTGAGGACTGAGTATGTTCATCCTGGTCGATTACGACCACCCTTGCCATTGGGCCCCTCCCGTGCTCCTGGAGTTTTGACCGTTTCTTCTTTTGATAATTCAACAAACTTCGTTTGGATCCTGGCTTTACGGATTCCAAGAATCAGAAGACCAGACTCTCCGCTCATGCCGTTTAAGTTGACCAGAGGATCGCTCCGTCAGGGTGTCCTTTCAATGTCACTTCCTCTTCTTGGGTGCGGTTTTTTTCAAGCCCGTTCCCTGTTCGGTGGATGTGGATGAAGCCTTTTCGGGGAGGTCATAATTTGCTTCGCTCAAAGATAGGCTTCCAGAAAGCATGGTGCGTATCTGCTGATCGGTCGCCTTAAGCCCATCCAGTTCTTTTGAAAGTTCCTCAACTTTGTGTGAGTTGGCCCGAAGCCTTGCATTTTCGACCTTGAGCGTTTCCATCGATGCGCTCCAGGTCTTTAGATGCCAGACGGCCAAGCCGCCAAACACTGTCATGATCATGCCGACACCCACAAACACGACCATGATTTTCAGGAGGAGCGAACTAATCTTAAGTTCATGTGTCCGGGAGCCATCGTCCGGCACGATTAGAATGGAATAGGTCTTTACTCGTTTTTGAAGCATAGTTCACCGTTTCAGGCAGCATCCATGAATTGCGCTTTCTCAGTTCGGGGATACCGCGAGAGGAGATCGAGGCCAACGCAAACTTATACGTCGAAGCCTGAGATGGTTCCCTCGTGTATCTCGATATCCTCCCGTTTTCTGATTCGATCGACCTGACCATCACGAAGGTCGACGACCCTGTCCGATGCGACGAGCATCTTATGATCGTGGGTGTTGGTTACGATGGTCGATCCGCTTTCAGCGTTCAACTGCTTGAGGAGTTCGATAATTTCGGTACCCGTTCTCAGGTCCAGATTGCCGGTGGGTTCGTCAGCCAAGATGAGCGCGGGATCATTGGCGATGGCTCGGGCGATGGCAACGCGTTGCTGTTGCCCCCCGGATAGCTCGAAAGGTTTATGATGGAGGCGGTCCCCCAGGCCCACCTGTTCGAGCTTGACCCCGGATTTTTCGGTGTATTCTGATTTGGACATACCGGCGAAGACCATCGGCAAGGCGACATTCTCCAGGGCGGTCATAACCGGGATGAGGTTGAAAGACTGGAAGATGTAACCTATGTTGTGACATCGGAGATATGCGACCTGACGTTGGTCAAGGGTGCTCATATCGATGTTGTGAATGAGGACATTCCCCGAAGATGGCCTGTCGAGGGCTCCGATCATGTTAAATAGCGTGGTCTTTCCCGATCCGGAAGGGCCCATGATCGAAAGATATTCTCCCTGTTCGATCGTCAGATGAATCCCCTTCAAGGCATCCAGCCGTATGTCCCCCATGACATATGTCTTCCAAACGTCGTGGACTTCGACGATGAGATTCCCGTTGGATATCTCTCCCATCTCTTATCTCCAGTCAAAATTCGAGTCGGATCGGTTGGGTAAGATCGTTTAACAGGGCAAAATCTATTTAACTTTGGGGACAAAGTCAAAGAAAAAAGGGGGCGCAAAAGGAAACGGGAGGTGAGGGTCAGGGCAAGAAGTCAGAGGTCGGAGGTCAGGGGTCAGGGAAAGGCAGTAGCAGGTGGCAGTGGCGGGGAGAGCAGGGCAGTAGCATAAGCCCAGGCTGATCTTTTTGCAACTCCCTCGTCCCCTTCTGTTTGGATTTGGATGTTCTTTTTTTCTTTGGTTAACGCCCTCATCCCCTTTATCCCCTTTTCCCGCCCTTCGACAGGCTCAGGACCAGCTTAGCAGGAGAAGGGGACGATGACATTAATTTCGCTATATATATTAAGAATCTCGTCTTTTCCTTCAAAAACAATCAGATCATTTCGATCTCCCCTCTCCCGGCACCCGGGAGAGGGGTGCCGAGATTGCGAGGCGGGGTGAGGGAGCCCGACGGCGTTCATTGGGTTCAGAAGCTGAGAATACAGTTTGACTTTCGAAACAATCCACTGATCCGTTATCGAACTCCTTTCCTACCGAGTCGATGGTTTTCCTCGTTGATCCTGACCGAGGGACCCCGGTTGGTTGATTCGGATGAACCGGGAGAGGATAAGGGCGACGACGGAGAGCGCGACTCCCAATGAGAATATCGTTTCGTATCCTGCGGTTATCCAGAGATAGCCGCCGATGAGGGGCACAGTGACCGCCGCGATATGGTTCATGGTAACTCCCATTGAAAGCGTTGGTCTCAAATCCCCCGGGTCGGTGATCTTGCTGATGTACGTGGTGGTGGACATGGATAGCAGGAGGAAGAGGGAATCGAGGACGTAGAGAACACATAAGGGTCCCACGGAGTGGAAGGTGGCAAATCCGAGGAAAACCAGACCCATCTGGGTATAATTCAACGTGAGGGAAGTGCGTTCTCCGAAGCGATCTATGAACCGGCCGACGTGAGGCCCGAGAATAAAGGCCAGCATATTGTTTATTAAAGCAAGGATGGCGATCTGTTTCACACCGACGTGATAGACCTTAACGAGTGTAAAGGCTGCGAACGTGTTGAAGATCACCCGCCTACAGCCATCGAGAACATGGAGTCCATAGAACAGGCCGTACTTCTTCTTCAGGATAAACCTGTCGGGAATATAGTTGCCAACAGTTCGGTCCATTGCGAATAATCCTATGGCACCGGCGGCGCCGACTACTCCGGCAAGGGCGTATATATGATGGTACCCAATGGAATCGGCAAAGAGATAGACGACCCCGATTCCGAATAGGGTAGCCACCGCACCCACGCTGCGAATCTGACCGAGTCTCCGGCCACGCTCGTGTTTGCCTGCCAGGCTGAGGTTGATCGTCTCAGCAAGCGGGTACCAGGTGTGAAATCCGATGCTCCAGATGAAAGAGTAGAGGATGAGGACGGGGACTGTCGAGACTTGGGAATAACCTACGAAACCCGTCCCAAATATGAGCAAGGATAAGCCCGCCATCCGCGTTTCGGGGAACCTGACGATCAGTCCTCCGATGAGTACGCCCAGCAGGCCGGGAATTTCGCGGATGGATTCCAGTATTCCGAGATGATGAGGAAGGAGCCCTAGTTGTTCCACCGCGAAATTGTTGAAGACCGAAAAGTGGACCCCAAAGGTGAAACTTATACAGAATACTCCGGCAGCGAAGCGCAAAAATTGGCCACGAATCCTTGGGGGTTGCGACTGTTCCCGCTGGCGTGTGGTCATAAGGACAGACCGTCGGTTGGCTAAAGATTCCTCTTTGCGGCGTCAGGTTCCGGGGGGCATTCTGATGGGGTGTGACCTGGACGGTTTGGGGTTTCCGAGTTAGACCGCACGGTCAATAAAAAACCGAAACCTGTCTATCAGATTTCGGTTTACGATCGGTGAGGGACTTGGAATTCTCCTTTACCGCAAGGCCTTCCTATATGCCTCACCTTTCAGGACATAGTCCCGGGTGCCCTCCCTCATACGGTGGATGTCATCTTCGTTCAACTCCCGGATGATCTTGGCGGGAATTCCAACTGCAAGGGATCGTTCCGGGATTTCCTGACCTTCTTTGACGACCGCACCGGCAGCGATTAAGGCTTCGCGGCCGATTTTTGCGCCATTCAGGAGGATTGCGCCCATTCCAACGACCACACCTTCAGCGACAGAGCATCCGTGCAGTATGGCACGGTGGCCGACGGTTACCCTGTCCCCGACGATACAGGGAAAACCGGTGTCGACGTGAAGGATCGCTCCGTCCTGTATGTTTGTCTCTCGACCGATGACGATCCGGTCGTTGTCTCCGCGAAGGACGGCGTTGAACCATATCGAGGAACGATCACCAATCCGGACGCGCCCGATGAGCCTGACACCATCCGCGACGAAGACGGTTTGGGGGACTTCGGGTGAGAAGTTTTCGTATGAGATCATTATTTATCTTCGATCCGGAATGGGATCAAAAGGAAGTCAACGGCCCTTCTTTTTTTTTCCTTCTTTCGAACGATCCTTATCCGGCCCCAGGGTAAATTCTCCTCCTCGCTGACCCCCGCCTCCCCCACTTATGATGCCGGAGATGAACCCAAAGGCTCCCAAGACGGAAGCCCCCCACAGGACGCTTTCTCCAACGGAGCCGTTGTTTTGCCATCCGAAGAGCGCCCCGAGAAGCGCGCCTGAAAGGACACCGCTTAAAGTAAGCCTCAACGCGTTGGACGCCCTTCTGCTGCCGCCGGAGGAGTTAAATCGAACCACGGCGATATCATCCACCGGAACCTTCCGGGTCTCGATGTCCGTCTCCAACATGACAGACTCACCGTCAAAGGTGGGGACGACTTCCCCACGAACCTGTTGACCGTCTTTGAGCGTGAGCTGGATTTGGGATCTTCGTGTGACGTGGTAAAAGGGTGTTATCACTTGAAAGACCGTCTCCCGGTCAGTATATTGTGGATATTTCGACTCTTCATCTGAGCTGGAGTTCTTGGAAAGCTTGTAAGTGCCCCGCTTAATTTCCTCGTAGTGGTCGATGAAGTTTCGAATGTATTTCAATGAATATTTTTTCCGGAGTCGCAAAACCCTATTCTGGGTGTTTGTATCCGGACCGTGGGTGAGCTTGACGGCCACGGAACTGTCGGGGAGCTGAATAAAGGTGGCGGACTTGAAACCCAGGACGGGTAGCTGGAGGGGCCGGATGAGGTTGGACTTGAAAAATGTTTCTCCCTGAAAGATTCCGTAATAGTTGCGCTCGGCGAGGTCTATGTGGGGTCCGATTTTTTCGCTTATGATAATAATCCTTCCCTGGATCTGTTTGTGGCGGACGATGCTCCACCCTTCGTCACTCCCCCTACCGCCTCCCACTATTTTGATAATTCCGCGGTTTTTCTTTTCATCTCCAGAGTCGATCCCCTCGTCTCCGTTACCCGTGTAGCGGGCTGCAAATTGAGAGTCGTCTTGGGTTGAATCAGACGCCGCTGGGTCACCCGCATAAACCCGATGGGGGCCGATGCTCGCCAGGATAAAACTCATAAGCGTCAGTAATGTCACCAGCTTGTGAAATAACATGACGTTGTCCTCCAATCAACGGCAATCTAAGAGAATCCCTATGGGATGTCAAGCGAAAGCCGAATCATCGATAAATATCCCGGCGCTCACTTCTTTTACGATTCGCCCCCCCATCCGTTCCGAGTTTTAATTCGAGGTGGAGTTATGAACCGTGTGATACTGGACATGGACCCCGGCGTGGATGATGCGCTGGCTATCCTGCTATCCCTGAACTCCCCGGAATTTGACGTCATTGGTATCTCAACGGTGAGCGGAAATGTCGGGGTGGAATTATGCACCCGGAACGCCCTCCGGGTCCTAACACTGGTCGGACGCACGGACATTCCGGTTCATTCCGGGATGTCTCGGCCTTTAAAAAGGATGCCGATAAGGGCGGAGTTGATCCACGGGATGGGGGGGTTGGGGGACGCGGACCCTCCGGAGGCTGACTGTGCCGTCGAATCCGGGGATGCGGTGGGGTATCTTGTGGGAAGGTTGAACGACGAGTCGGGGGAGATTCTTTTGATCGCAACGGGGCCCGCGACGAACCTTGCCCAGGCGGAGAGAAGATCACCCGGTATTCTTAAAAAAGCACGCCGGGTGATCCTCATGGGGGGGGCGGTGCGAGAGGGGGGAAATGCAACCCCCACTGGGGAGTTTAACTTCGTAGCCGATCCGCACGCAGCGCAGGAAGTACTTCGTTCCGGGGGGGACATCTTGCTTGTCCCACTGGACGTAACACATCGTTGTCTCCTGACGGAACCGGCGATCCGGAGGTTGGCGGATCAGAGGAACGTTGTGTCTGAATTCGTCTTAAAGGCCACAGCGCCATGCCGGGCATACATGAAAAAAGCGGAAGGCGTGGAGGGGATTCATCTTCACGATCCCCTCGCCGTGGGCGTTGGGATCGATCCAACCCTATGTGACACGGAGGTCATGCGGGTCGAAGTGGAGACAGAGGGGGAACTTACGGCAGGACAGGTTGTTGTTGACCGGAGACAGCTTCTTGACAAGAACAGGAACGTTGGCGTGGACACAAAGGTCTGTGTGAGAGTGGACCGGGCCAGGTTTTTAGATCTATTCCTTGATCGGGTTGGAGGGGAAACCCTACCCCGCACCCCCACCGGAATATAGAATACAGAAGTCAGAAGATAATCAAAAGCGTCAAAGTTGGGGAACGTCGGAGGTTGAAGTGCATCACTCCAACCTCCAACCGATAATCCCCAATTTTTACGAGGCCTTTTTCAATCCTTCTTCCGGGGTTTGGTCAGCCTCCATCTGGAGGGCACTTTGCAATAGCTCGTTCGCCCGGCCTTTGAGGTCCAGGGCGTCTTTTTCGAACTTTGCCAGCTGGTCCATCAGATCATCAAACTCGATTCGGGATTCAAACATCGGACAGTGAACCAGTTTCACTGTGATCGGTTGCTTGCAACTCTTGCTGCACTTCATGCAGAGGGCTGTAAACATGAACACCTTTCGTGAATCCAGGGGGAGAAAAACGGCCCATCCTTCTGCTATTTTGTCACGTCATTGTGATTCCTCCTTTAGATTGGTCCTTTCCAGAATCTCTTTCAAGTTTTCAACCGTAAGGTTCCCTCCACTAAGGATCAGGACGATCTTCTTTCCGGCGAGTTGATCCCGCATGTTTAAGGCCGCGGCCAGAGGAGCGGCTCCGGCGCCTTCAGCCAGGTTATGGGTGGCTTTGAGCATGAGCAGGATGGCTCGTTCAATCTGTTCGTCGCTGACGAGTTGGATGTCATCGACGAGGTCCATGATGATCGAGAGCGGGAGTTCGAACGGGATGCGGGTGGCCAGGCCCTCGGAGGAGGTGGCTGCTCTTTCTGTGTGGACGATTTTCCCGGCCTTGTACGAGAGATAGACGGAAGGCGCACCTTCCGCCTGCACTCCGACGACCTGAGTTTTCGGGTTGATGGTCTTCGCGACGATGGCGTTTCCACTGACCGAAGACCCGCCGCCGATGGGAATGATCATGACGTCTGGATTCGGAAGGTCCTCGAAGATTTCAAGGGCCATGGTGCCCACGCCCGCGATCAGGTGGGGTTCATTCCCTGAGTTGATGAATACGGCTCCCTTTTGTCGGGCATAGTCCTCCGCAAAAATGCGGGTTTCGTCAAAGTCCGATCCGTGATACACGATTTCTGCGCCCAGGTTTTGGACAGCGGCTGCCTTGTCGGGGTTTGAGTGTTCGGGCATCAGGATATCAGCACGTACCCCGAAAAGACCTCCGGCGAAGGCGATGGATTGTGCGTGGTTTCCCGTGGATGCCGTGACGACCCCTGCCTTTCTTTCCTCCGGGGTCAGGTGGTGGAGTCGATTGATCCCGCCTCTGACCTTAAAAGCGCCGACGAGATGGTGGTTCTCGAACTTGACATAAACGTCCGCATTGAGCTTTTTTCCAAGGACGGAGCAGCGGTGCAGGGGGGTCTTCAGGAGATAGCGAGAAACCACTCCCCGAGCCGTCAGGACATCTTGAAAGGTCGGTCGTTCCCAACGATCTGTCAAATCGCTAATCCGCAGAAGACGGGCTGCTGATGGTGGACTCGTATATCTTCATCGCGTTGATGATATCGGCGACGAGCTTCCCGATTACTGGGATATCTACGAAGTAAGAAAGAATTTGGATCCCAAGGCTGAGGAAGATTGCCGCAATCACGGTCGCCCCGATGGCGAACCCTACGCCTCGAGAGATTCCGAGTACAACGTTAAAGAAGATGACCTGGCGGGGTTTGGCATAGTACTCAGCCAGGCTCTTAACCTCCATATGTTCTAACTGTGTGACCAGCTCACCGAGCCGGCCGATCAGGTGCTTCTGCGGAAGGTCGGGTCTGTCTTTTTTTTCGTCTTCCATATCAGCTCTGTCCTCAGGACGGGTTTTAAACCCGACCGTTATTTCCTTTCCCCTGCTCCGAGTATCTCCTCCAGGTAGGATTCATCGACAAGGACCTCCCGGGCTTTGCTGCCGTCGAATGGTCCGATGATGCCCGTCATCTCAAGCTCATCGACCAACCGGGCAGCCCGGGCATAACCCACCTTCAATCGCCTTTGAAAAAGGGATGCAGAGGCTTGCTGATGCATGACGGCGAGTTTAAGAGCCTCATCGTAGAGGGAATCGCGTTCTCGGTCGTCGAAACCGGTCTCCTCTGCCTTGGGTGTCAAGTCAATCGTCTCCGGGGCCACCCCCTGGGATTTGATGGCATCGACCATCCGCTCGGTTTCCTCGGTGGAGAGATAGGCCCCGTGTACCCGAAGCGGTTCTGGCTGCCCGGGAGGGAGGTAGAGCATGTCCCCCCGCCCGAGAAGCTTTTCCGCCCCTGATGAGTCGAGAATGGTTCGGGAGTCGATCTTTGAGGCCACCTGAAAGGCGATGCGCGCAGGGAAGTTCGCTTTGATCAATCCCGTAACGACATTGACGGAAGGACGCTGTGTGGCCACGATAAGATGGATGCCGACCGCCCGGGCCATTTGCGCCAATCTACATAATGCTTCCTCAATATCCGCCGGGGCAGTCATCATGAGGTCGGCCAGCTCATCGATGATGACGACGATGTAGGGCAACGGTCGGGGGATCTCGCCGTACTCATCGCTTCTCCCACGGGTGAGCAACCCCTTGACTCGGAGGTTGAAGTCATTGATATTGCGAACGCCGACCCGGGCGAGTCTCTGATAGCGCTCTTCCATCTCACCGACAGTCCACTTGAGGGCTTCGGACGCCTTCTTAGGATCCGTGACCACGGGGGTGAGGAGGTGCGGGATATCGTTGTATGCCGAAAGTTCCAGGAATTTCGGGTCGATCAAGACAAGCTTGACCTCATCCGGCATCGCCTTGAACAGGAGGCTGGAAATCAAGACATTTATGCAGACGGACTTTCCGGCGCCTGTTGCCCCTGCAATCAGAAGGTGCGGCATTTTGCCCAGGTCTGCACAGTATGGGTCGCCGAAGACGGTTTTGCCGAGCGCGAGGAGAAGCCGTGATGAGGATTTCTGGAATTCCGGGCTTCCTATGATCTCCTTGAAATAGACGATAGCGGGTTCTGCGTTGGGAATCTCGATACCCACAGCACTCTTGCCCGGGATCGGAGCCTGGATCCGAATGCTTCGGGCTTTCATGGTCAACGCAAGGTCGTCGGACAGGGTGACGATGCGATTTACCTTCACCCCGGGTGGGGGTTCGACCTCGAAGCTTGTGATCACCGGTCCGGGGGTGACCTGAAGAATACGACCCTCGATCCCGAAGTTAAAAAGGCTGGTTTCTAGTTTTTGCGCTTCGGCGATCAAGGACTCCCGCTCTGCTTGATTTTGTCCCTCGGGTGGGTCCTCCATCAGTTCGATCGAAGGCAAGTCATAAACCGACCCCGTCTTTTCAGGGGGTGCGTTTGATTCAAGGGGGTCTCCCGGAGCACCGATGTCCGAGATATCAGCAGATTGCGTTTCCAGAGGGCTTTCGTGTAAACGATCGGGTGGGTTTTCAAGAATTTCGTCCTCCACGGAACGGACTCCCCCATGCTCAAATCCGACGGATCGCGGCTCCGGAATATCGGTGTCTCTCAAGGGGCCTTCGCCACTCTGATTTTCTTCGGCCCTCATCCTGATCGATGGCTTAGCCTTTGGCTTTTTGGGGGATTTTTTATTGATCAAACGGGACCAGATTCCCGCAAAAGCATGAAAAATTTTAATGAATGTACCGACAACCAGCTCGGGCAACTTATCCAGGCGGATGTTGGTGACCAGGACCAGGATCACGATGGCCATAGACACACACGCAACCAGAGAACCGACGAATCCGAGATTGGGACGAAGCAGTTCGAAAGCGAGGCGCATTCCGACTGCCCCACCGAAGCGGAAGGCTGCCGGGCCCGGCTGGTCCCAGGCTAATTCCGAGGCCCCGCAATAGATCACGATGAGGAAGAGGGCTGCGATCGTCTTGAAGACCCATTTGCTTAGGTCGATACCCCGGAACACGCACCAGCCGCAGACAAGGACGGCAAGACCGAGGGGATAGGCCCCAAAGCCGATCAGGAAGAGGAGCCGCCAGGCGATCAGGGTACCCAAGCGACCCGCCCAGTTAGCCGGATCGTCGGGGGGATATGTGGAGACGGTATCGGGATCGTAGGCTGAACCGGGCGTGTGTGAAACAAGACTTGCGAGGAGAATACCTCCGGCAGCCATAAGCAGAATGCCTGTGATTTGTGTGATTTTGAAGATGCCGGATGAACCTGACTTCGGCCTGGCGATAGATGTATTTTTTTTCATAGCAAAAAGAATCCTCAGTCGGGATCGGTGTTAACCATAAGTCGTGAACCTACGGGTTCGTGCCCATCCTGGTGGTTTTCTTGACGGCGTAAAGGTGGAAAAGAGTAAGGGGAGGTTTTTTGGGGATTTTTCAATGGCCGGATGCCCGGGGGAAAATCGGGCAAGATCGGTTCATCGAATAGGGTTAGAGCATTCCACGCCTCCTACGGGCGGCCCACTCCACAGCCAAAAGGGAAACCAGGAGGGCAAGCGTGTAAGGGTTTTCCCAGAATCGCCATCGGTGGATTTCCGAGATCGTTTTCGACGGGAGGTTGAAGTTGGCGACGAAGGTGTCGACCTGGGCTGGCATGAGAAAAGCTCCCTGAGAACTGCCGCAAATTGCCCGAAGGAGATCTTCGTTCATACGTAGATTTTCAAATTCGAGCCCCGCTGCGCTTACGGTGATGCTCCCCCTATCTCGTCCAACCTCCCTGCCCTTGGACGATCTAACACCCCCATCCGTTTTCATCAGCCTTTCAACAACGGCCGTTCCCTCAAACCGGTGTTCTCCTGGCATGAGGCCTCTTATTTGGCCCACATATCTTCCGTGCCCTGACTCAACAAGGGTTATGGTTCGAATCCCGGAAACCCCGGAGATCGATACGTTTACGACGGCCCCGGTTTGAGGCCGCGTTAGGGCGTCGGTTACGAATGCTCGTAAGGTGACCGGTTCCCCTTCTTTCCAGACAGGCCGGTCCGCAACAATCCTCACGCGACGACTCTCTTCAGGGGTCATCAGCCACTGAAACGCGTTCTTCCAGAGGGCATCTGGGGTCCGCGAAGTTTTCCCGATTCCCCACATCAGGGCGCTCAACCTGAAGATTGTTGCACACGGCACGGCCATAACCCTCCCCCCCAGGTTTGCGTCGACGACGATCAATGGCATCCTTGCGCCGTCTTGGATCCTCTTGTCGGGATGTACGGCAAGGACTTTCGCACCCGGCCGCACCCCCAAGGTCCTGTTGTAGCCCAGGATCGGGGGCATTTCCGCCAACGTCCTGGCGTCTGTCTCGGGGTCGTCAGTGAGATGGAGAATCGGATGGCGTGCGTCAGGAAAAACAAGCTGGAAGCGATCCTGATGGAAAGAACTTCTCGACGGGATGGCATAAACCGGGATGAGATCGCTCAACGGAGAAGCTCCGAACCCCGGATCGAAGGCGTTGTGCCCCCCCACCATCAGGAGACCCCCACCCGATCGCAGGAAGTTCGCCAAAGCTGACTCAACCCCTGCCAGTTTAGAGGATGCAAGGTTGACGAGAACCACCAGGTCAAAAGATTTTAAGGATTTCAGGTTTTCGATCTCCCCTGAACCTCCCCCCTGAAACCCCTTTAACCGGGCGTCGACCTCAATGGTTTTATCGGATAACAGAAGCCGCCGTATATAACCAAAGTCGGGTGTCGGCCCCCCTCCAACCAGGAGGATTCGTTTCTTCCCCTTAAGGGCTTTTTGAGAGAAGGTGGATGAATTGTTTCCCGAGGACCGTTCGTGTGGTTGGGGGGACACGCGGACTTCATATATACGAAGGCCGGGCTTCTCGGGTTTCAATGGAAGGTCGATCTGTTGCTCGCCGTCCTCGATAAGAATTTGCTGGGCGAGAATCAGACGTCCCCCTTCCCTGATCTCGATGGGGAGGCGGATTTTATCATAACCGAATGATCGAATCGTTACCCGGATAGGCGTCTCCTGTCCGACAGTCGAGATCGGGTCACAGGAGGCACTCACAACGGCGATATCCCGTGGCTGGCTGCGATCTCCGACCCCGACCGCGTAGATCGGAACCCCTAAATCTGAAGCTGCTTTTTCGACATCAACACCCACGTTGGCCGCACCATCTGTTATCAGGAAAACAGCGGAAAGATTCTGACCTTTGAATATTTCGCGGAGGGACATGAAGGCCCCTCCCAAATTCGTAGCCGGTGCATCCCATTTAAGGTCATCAAAGCGGGCGGAAGGAGCGGATCGGAGGCTCTCACCGAAGGCGAAAACTCTCAAGTCCACGATCCCCGACAAACGGTCGTGGACTTTTATATCCCCCAGGATGTGGCGCAGGACCTCCCGCCTCTCCCCCGTAGAATCAGCGATTTTCATACTGGCGCTTTCATCGAGCAGGAGCGCCACGGTCGGCGGATGTAGGCTCTGATACGTGAAGGCAAACAGCGGTTCTACGATGAGGAAGAGGGTCATCAACAGGGTCGAAATCCGGAGAAAAAACAAGGCGCGGAAAGCGCGGGATCCAGACCAGTTCACCCGGCGATACGCCAAGAAGGCTACGGCCACCATGAATGGGATCAGAAGGAGGATGTAGGGGCTTCCTCCGAATTTCAGGTCGAAGTCCGGCATCATAAAGTCCGTATCTCAAAGCGAGGTTCTGTGAGGCGACGCATCAGCGGGCCAACGGTTCGCGAGCCGGATCAATCCCACACATACCGTACCGTAGATGAATCAGGATGCGGGACAGGGATTGGGGGATGAAATTATCGCGGCCTTTCAGGCCGTACGACGCTATTGCTTCGCATGACCCAGGGCGGCTCGCCAGGGTTGAGGGACAACGCGCCGTTGGCGCTGAAAGACGGCCATGACTTTAGTCTCGGCTTCTCGATTAGCTCGAAGGTCCGGGTGTCAATCGAAGACAGGGCCCACTATATTCTAGGAAGAACCTTATTTGGTTTCCCGCGCTTCAGCTTCACGAGAAACGCTTCACGTTTTGAAGGGGCATTCGAGGATCGGCGTTCAGGTCAAGACCCGCCTGTTCCCCACAACCGATCCGGAAAGATCCCGCAGCAGCAATCATAGCCGCATTGTCGGTGCACAAGACCGGGGGAGGGATATAAAGCGACATCTGGTTTCGGATGGCGGCACCCTCCATTTGTTCCCTTAGACATTGGTTGGCAGCAACGCCTCCAGCCACGACGATATTCCGGACGCCACAGGATATCGCCGCACGGAGGGTCTTAGCGACCAGGACGTCGACGACAGCTGCTTGAAAACTGGCCGCAATATCGGGCGCTGACAGGCTTAGACGATCCGAAGACTTGTCCTGAATGCGATAGAGTACGGCCGTCTTCAAACCGCTGAAGCTGAAATCGAAATGATCAGCCTCCATGAGCCCTCGGGGAAAGGTTTCGGCATGGGGATTCCCGGTTTCGGCCAGACGGGAGATCAGGGGGCCGCCCATGACAGATTCGCCCGGCTTGAAAAGTCCGAGGAGCTTAGCGACCTTGTCAAAGGCCTCACCGGCTGCGTCGTCTCGGGTTCTACCTAGAATGTTATAACGACCGATTTCGGGGATAGAGATAATATCGGTGTGACCTCCCGACACGATCAATGCGACAAAGGGGGGAGAGGGTCGCGACTCGGGGAGAAGGGAGGCGAAGATATGTCCTTCGACGTGGTGAACGCCAACGAGGGGAATTTCGTTGGCAAAGGCAATGGATTTGCCCGCACAAACGCCGATGAGGAGAGAGCCGACCAGACCAGGTCCGGAAGTGACGGCTATCCCGGATAGATCGCGGATGCGGATCCGTGCAACCTCTAATGCTTCTTCGATAATCGGGATGATCCGACGGATATGATCGCGGGAAGCAAGTTCAGGTACTACACCGCCGAATCGACCGTGATCGGCCTGGGAAAAGATGACATTCGAGAGGATCCGTCCCCCGTGGACGACAGCAGCAGATGTCTCATCGCAGGAGGTCTCGATGCCAAGGACCGGACCGGAAACGAACAGGGGTGCATGATTCACTTAAAGGATTCGGAGATATTCCTTCCCATGCTGATCTCGCCGTTGTCAATCCTAAGGTTGAAGCCGCACTCCGGGTTTGAGCAGACCCATGCTTTGTACCGGATGGATGCGCCATCCCTACCATAGTCCGATAAAGGAATCAAAACCCCGGTAGAACATTTCAAACATTCTGGGAAATTGTCTTTCATGCCTGAACTCCCCTCCTCGTGGTCTTCTCCATCACCTGCGTTGACAGGTTGCACGTGAAATTATGGTCCAAACGCTGAGGTTGGGTTCCCTTAAAATAATCCAGGGTCCAAGGCCCCGGGAATGACCAAAGTTATATAACTTTATGAAAATAGACCTTTGAAGTCAAACGATTTATTACTGTTTGGAGGGACGATCAATCCCGAGACCCAATTGACAAACGACGAAACATCGATTATATACCATCCCTCCAGCCCCCTGCCCTGCCTTTCACCGTGTTTAAAAATCAAATTCTATCAATTCCCAGTGGCCCCGTTTAGGATTTCCGATCCTCTCGCATATATGGCGATAGTGCGCCCCATCAACTGTGCGATCGCCTTCGCATCCGTGCTTGTTGGCGCCTGCATGTCAGGTGGTTGGCCCGAGGGATATCGGGTAATTGCCGCGGGGCTCTCTGCAGCGTGTATCGCCGGGGGCGGTAACGCCCTGAACGACGTCTGCGATGAATCCGCGGACCGGATCAACCGTCCTGATCGGCCTATCGCATCAAGCAGGATCTCCCTGAGGGGGGCATCGGTGATGGCGGGGGGCCTTTTCGCCACGGGTGGGGTATTAAGCTTCGCGTTGGGGGTTAAGGGTATCTGTATCGCATTCGCCGCTATCGGGGGGCTGGTAGCGTATGACGGTTGGTTTAAGCGGGTTCCGGTGTTCGGTAACGCCGTCGTTGCCGGTATCAGCAGCCTGGCATTGATCTACGGCGGTATCGCGGCAAACCATGTTGCTGAGACCCTGGTGCCTGCCGGCTTTGCGTATCTCATTCATTTTGGTCGGGAGATCTTGAAAGATGTAGAGGATATGGAAGGAGATATCTCTATCGGGGCCAGAAGTGTGGCAATAACCTGGGGTGTTCGGACATCATTGGGATTGACCACGGCAGTTTTTCTTTCACTGATCGGCCTGACTCCCGTGCCGTTCTTTTTGGGCTTGTATGATTGGCTCTATTTGATCATTGTGATCTGTCCAGTTGACGCGATTCTTCTTTATACCATGATTTCGATGTGGCGCGACCGGTCCAGGGGTAATCTGAGGCGCCTGGACGTCCTTATTAAGATAAATATGGTCTTCGGTCTTGTCGCTCTTTTGGCCGGTTCCAGATAAAAAGGGACCTGGTTGGCTTAAATGTTTTTAAAAAATAGTGAGATATCTTAAAATTTGCTTGACAACCACCGATCGTTATATTAATTTTGAGGTGGCTGTTAACTCTAACATAATTAAGCCTTTTGAAAGCGTTAAGCTGTTTGAAGCCCTTGTCAATCTATAAAAGAGGTTGGGGGCTTATCCTTTTGCCTAAGTTTCCCCGGAAGAGGTGATGCCTTGGCGACCACGACGAAGAAGGAATTGGCCCTGACAGTCAGCGCCGAGACGGGTTGCAAGAAGAACCTTGCTGCCAAGATGGTGGACAGCATCTTTACGGCAATGCGGGAGAGCCTTTCGGCTGGAGATCGGATTGAAATCCGGGGGTTTGGGGTTTTTCAAGTAAAGCAGACGCGACCCAAGCCTGCCGCCCGAAATCCCAGAACGGGAGAGGTTATCTATGTTCCCGCCCGCCGAAAGACCCATTTCAAGCCTGGAAAACTGTTACGGGAGGAACTCCACAAACCTGTATGAAATAAGAATTTGATGTCTAATGTTCAGAGGGTGTGCGCCGCAGGATGCACATCCTCTTTTTATTTTAGATCTTCCTAGTTTTGGTGGAAAGCGAGGTTCTGTGAGGTGACGCATCCGCGGGCCAACGGCCCGCGATTCCTTGGCCCAGCCCAACGGGCTAGGTTTGAATGTGGGCGAATCGAGCGGGCCAAAGGTCCGCGATCCCTTCAATCCCACACATACCGTAGATGAATCAGGATGCGGGACAGGGATTGGGACATGGCGGTGTGAATTTATCGCGGCCTTTCAGGCCGCACGACGCTATTGCTTCGCATGACCCAGGGCGGTGCCCTGGGTTGAGGAACAACGCGCCGTTGGCGCTGAAAGAAGTCCCTGACTTTAGTCTCGGCTTCTCGATTAGCTCGAAGGTCCGGGTGTCAATCGAAGACAGGGTCCACTATATCTCACGGAGAGCCAGAAAAGAACCTAATGGCGTTTTCGCGCGGGCCAACGGTCCGCGATCCCTTCAATCCCACACATACCGTAGATGAATCAGGATGTGGGACAGGGATTGGGACATGGCGATGTGAATTTATCGCGGCCTTTCAGGCCGCACGACGCTATTGCTTCGCACAACCCAGGGCGGCTCGCCTGGGTTGAGGGACAACGCGCCGTTGGCGCTGAAAGAAGGCCCTGACTTTAGTCTCTGCTTCTCGAACAGGTCGAAGCCCCGGGTGTCAATCGCGAAGACAGGGTTCACTATATTCCAGGGTGAGTCGTTATTTTTAATGGTGATGAAGGATCGGGAGGCGCAATTTCGGATCTGCTTGACACAAGCCGGGACCGGATGTAATTTTTACTATTGTTGAAGAATCCCTTTTTGGTGAAGAAGTTGACTCCGCGTAACTGTTCCCGGAGGGAATTCCTTTGAAACTGAAAGTGCTCGTGATAGAGGACCAAAAACCCGTCAGGGAGGCGATCGGGGAGGTGCTGGAGGTGGAGGGTTATGATGTACGGGCGATTCGAGATGGGTTTGTTGCGGCTGAGGCAGTCAGAAAAGAGACGTTCGATTTGATCACCCTCGATCTCAACATGCCCTCACTCGATGGCATGAGCATCGCAGACGCCATCCGGGAGTCCCCGCTTAACGCCAAGACACCCGTTATCGTCGTCTCGGCCTACCTGTCGGAGGGGGTCGTTAACGAATTGAAGGGGAAGGAGATCTTGAATTTTCTGGGCAAACCCTTCTTTCCCGATGAATTGATCGCGGAGGTAAAAAAGGTGTTGACCCTGGAATCAAACGATCGGGATTAGCCAAGGCCCAATAATGAAATACCAAGAACGGCCCAAGGATTTATTAATATAGCCCCTAAGATTTCCTTTCTGCGGAACGACGAACGACTGCCGCCACCTGCCGCTTTGGAGCGCCAACGGAATAGCGGCCAGGTAAGCCGCTTTGTTAGCCACATTCCAGTTGTCATCCGTCTGGTTCTCTGACAAAAACAAATTGATTATTCCCAAGACTATTTGTAGTTGCAATATTGGTCAGCATAAACCCTCTATCTCGAACAAAGTGGAATATTTCCTCGACTTTTGCAACCTCGAACGGCAAACCGCCTAACCAATCAAACCAATCGTGAAGAATTGACATGCCTCTGTTCTTCCTATATTCGGTAAAGATATTTTTCCTTCTGAGAACACATAAGATTAACGCCTTCGAAAAAAAATATGGAATAAAGATGCAAGAGACAATTGTTTTCCCTAAGACCCCCGAACAGTAAACTTTCTTGACTCTTCTCCAAAGCCTCGATTTTCTACCTAGGTTGTTGTATATGGCTATAAAAAGGGTGCCGTCTTTCTTTACAAGAGAGGCAGCGTTTTCCAGAGCGGTCCACATATCCCCAGCGTGATGCAAAACTCCCCATGAATAAACTATGTCAAAGCTACTTAGTGACATTAGAAAATCCTTGTCTAAAACAGAACCTTCTTGAACAACCCAATTTTGATCATTTGGAAAATATCGTGAACGGAGTTCCTGTGTACAGGTTACTGATGCAGGATCATAATCAAAAGAATGAAATTCTGCCCCCAGTTTGCGCACCGCCAATGAAAACAACCCACTGCCTGAGCCAATGTCTAAGACTTTCTTGCCATTCAGATTGTCAACTCCAAGCATTTCTAATATCGACTGTTTAGCTATTGCAATCCTTTCATCGGTTAATGATGACAGAAAACTTCGCCAATTCTTACCAAACTCAAATCGCTGCCCTTTCTTAACTTCGGCTTCAAATGTACTCAAATTCGTCTTCTCCATTCTTTCATGTGGTGGCTAACTTATAATTAGCTTAGACAGCCTAAAAAAAACCACACTGCAATCTTAACAGTATAATTTGTTGAGGCAGTTTACTGTTAATTTACGATTTTCAGTTGGTTAAATCAAGAATCCACACGGGATTAGTTTAAAAGCTCTCCCTTACCCGATTATGTGTTCTTCTAAGGGTTTCTTAGGGTCTTGAGTCTCCACAAGGCATTTAATAAGGTTCGTGACATAGTCCCGCAGGAGCCAAATACTGAATGGCCGATGATGCCATAACCTCCATATTTTATAACTCACACCTGAAGACACATTAAAAAAGGATGTACCTTCGATTCTAGAATACAAATCAAGGTCATCTTTATTTATGCCTTTACGGGTTCTTCTATATATCTCTCTTGATAGAGAGATTGCAATTTGTTCGCTATCATTCAAATTCTTACTTTTTACAGTGATATTTATTAATTCATCAATAAGTTGATTTTGCTCTCTAACCTTGAATAGAAAGAAAAGAGAAGAGACTAACGAAAGAATTAATAGAAATAGTGATAGGCGATGTAAGTGTTGTTTCATGACATTTCCTCATGTTGGTATGAACACATAACTTATAGTTAGACAGAATAAAAAAAACCGCGAACACTGCAATCTTGACAGTTGTTAATTTGTTGAGGCAGTTTAATGCTAATTTACTATTTTTAGTTGGTTAAATCAAGAATCCATTCGGGTTTAGACTGCGCAAAATGGCCATCTAATCTGTGCTGTGATCCACTCCAACCTCCTTGAGAGGCTATCTGCCGGGCTTCGCACCCTCTTCCTCCCCGGTTCAACATATGGGTACTTGATTTAACCCAGGCGCGCCAGATGAAAATCCTATCTCAAACAACCACATCCTTCTGGTGGACTTCAAGCATTCTAAACTGGTTGCATCGTATTACCAATCATTCTCTTCCAGACTCCCGAAGGTGTGGATCTGCGGACAATCGCAAAGGAGAAAGAAGGAGGGTAATCAATTCGGCAACTTGTGTGTGTCCATGGATATCTATCATGTTATTTAACAATAGTTAATGATGATTCTGAATGGAATGGGACCGCAATGTCTTCCCCCGAAAAACGGATTGAGGCCTTAATTCAGGAGATCCAAGAGCACGATTTTCGATACTTCGTGCAGGCTCAGCCGAAGGTGTCGGATGAAGCATACGATCGGCTGGTCTGTGAGCTGAAGTCCCTGGAAGCGTCTCATCCCGATCTGGTTCGCCCCGACTCTCCCACGCATCGGGTGGGCTCCGGATTGACCAAGGAATTTTCGACCGTGGCGCACCGCGCACCGATGCTGAGCCTGGACAACACCTACTCGGAAGCGGAGGTTCGGGAATTCGATCGTCGGGTCCGGGAGGGGTTAGATGGGGCTGATCCGGCTTATGTGACCGAGTTAAAGATCGACGGTGTTGCATTGAGTCTGATCTATGAGGATGGCCATTTGATTCGGGGGATCACCAGAGGGGATGGGAGTACGGGGGAGGATATCACGCCCAACGTTCGGACGATCCGGTCGATCCCGCTCCGGCTGAGGGGCACGGTTCAAACTGCCGAGGTCCGGGGAGAAGCCTATCTCGCAAAGACGACTTTCGGGAGGATTAATCGGGAACGGGTAGAGGCCGGGGAAGAGCCGTTCGCAAACCCCCGAAACTCGGCGGCGGGGTCCCTCAAGCTTCAGGATACCCGAATGGTGGCGGATCGACACTTGAGTTTTTTTGCATATCTGCTGGAATCTTCCGAGGAGGAAATGGATTCTCACAGCCGGAACCTGGATCGGCTTCAGGCCCTTGGGTTTTCGGTGAACCCTCATCGGGGGGTTTCCAAGTCCATAGAGGAGGTCGTGCTGTTCTGGCGGACGTGGGAGGAGAACCGGGATCATCTCGATTATGAGATCGACGGGGTGGTGGTCAAGGTCGATGACCTAGGCAAGCAGGTTCGGCTCGGAAGCACATCCAAGAGCCCACGCTGGGCGATTGCATTCAAGTTCAAGGCAAGGCGAGTCACAACCCGGCTTAGGGAGATCGTCCTGCAGGTGGGCCGCACGGGAGCGGTGACCCCGGTCGCCCTGTTGGATCCGGTCAATCTTGGGGGGACCACGGTGAGCCGGGCGACCCTTCACAACGAGGATGAAGTCCGAAGAAAGGACGTTCGGATCGGAGACGAGGTTCGGGTCGAAAAGGGTGGGGACATCATCCCAAAGGTCGTCGGTGTGGTGGTCGAGAAGCGGGACGGGGATTCCAGGCCGTTCCTCTTTCCGAGTTCGTGTCCGGTTTGTGGGACGGCCTTGATACGAGACGAGGGGGAGGCGGCTTCTCGGTGCACGAACAGCCGTTGTCCCGCCCAGGTGAAGGCCAGGATCGAGCATTTCGCCAGGCGGACAGCGATGGATATTGATGGTCTGGGTACGGCGATCGTGATGCAACTTGTCGATCGCGGGTTGGTGAGGGATGTGGGGGATCTCTACGGTCTGGAAGCCGAAACAATCGCGGGCCTCGAGCGCATGGCGGAAAAGTCGGCAACAAACCTGATCCGGGCGATCGAGCAGAGCAAGAACCGGCCATTGGATCGGGTCCTGTTTGCACTCGGGATCAGGCACGTGGGAACGACCGTTGCCGGCGCCCTGGTATCGGCATTTGGTTCGATGGAAGGGATTATGAAGGCGTCCGTTGAAGAGATGGAGGCCGTTGAAGAGGTGGGCCCGACCATCGCAGGCAGCGTGCGGGATTTCTTCGGGTTGACGGAGAATCGGTCGGTGATGGAGAAGCTGCGACGGGCAGGGGTCCAGATGGCGATGGAGAAGGCGGAGGTAAACCGAACGGACGGATTCTTCGCGGGTAAGACGGTCGTGGTCACGGGGAGCCTTACGGGCTATAGCCGGTCGGAAGCCGAGTCGGCAATCCGACGGTTAGGGGGACGCACCGCATCGACGGTGACCGGGAAGACGGACCTGGTCCTGGCGGGGGAGGGGCCAGGATCGAAGTACGACCAGGCGATGCGTCTTGGCGTCCAGATTATTCAAGAGGGGGATTTCTCGAGAATAGTAGGTGAGGGACCCCATTGATATCGGGGGTTCGGCCCGGAAATACACTTGACTTATTCGTCTAAATGTTTTAACCTTATAGAGTTTTGCACGTTGATGAGGGGTTTGAAACGGGGCTGTAGCTCAGATGGGAGAGCGCTTGAATGGCATTCAAGAGGTCAGGGGTTCGATCCCCCTCAGCTCCACCATTTTGAGTAAAATCACCCATTGCAAGATCGCAATCAGTTGATCGGATCCACTTTGAACTTGATATTTTAAGGCAAGCGCGTCGCGGTTCAGAGCGTGTCTTGCCTTTTTTAAATTCAGAAACAAGAGTTTAGCAGGAGTGAGAGGAAGGCGGGTCGAGACGATGGAAGAACGTGAAATTGAGTTGATCGACTATATCAATGTAATACTTAAAAGGAAGCGATTCATTATCATCGGGACGTTGATTTTCGTGTTGATCGCATCGATCTATAGCTTCGGCCGACGCGCACCGACGGTCTATGAAGCCAAGGCCTCGCTCCTCGTCATCCCACCCCCGTTCAAGGCTGAAGAGTTGATGACGTCCAACCTGCCGATCCACGCATATGAAAGACTTGCCCGCGCCCAGGACCTGGAAAAGGCGATCATAGACTCGCTGAACCTGGGATTCGGGATCAACAGGCTGGACGGGATGATGGACGTCGAAGTGGTGAAGGGGAAGACTTCCCCGTTGATAACTTTTTCAATCCAGTCCGACAGCGCGGACCTTTCGATTGAGATTGTTAATAGTTGGGCGGACCTTTTTGTGAAGAAGAACAGCGGGCTCACTTCCCAGGCGATATCCGGTTCGTATGAATTTATCCTAGGCCAGTACAATACGGCTCAGGAGCTGCTGAAGAATAAGGAGGATGCCCTGCTGGAATTCATGGAAACAAATCACCTTTCTATCCTGTCCAATGAACGGGATCCTGAATCCGAAAAGCTGAAGGAGCTCCAGGTCGCTTATACGCATCAAACGCCGATTTGAGGGCGAAAGAGGATAGCCTGAGACATCAGGAGTATTTGATCGCAGCACTGGATATCGATGGCAAATGGATCGGGACCCTTGTCGAGGAAGGCGCGCCGATCCCGTTCGAGAATCTCACCGAAGAGCAGGTTTATATTCAAAAACTCGTGGCGGAAGCGACCCGGACCCTGCTTCAGGCTGAGGAAGATCTCATATCCTTCAAGGATGAATACAGGATCGAACTGCTCAAGGCTGAAGTGGACCAGAAGATCAAAACGCTTGCTGTTCATCAGGCGGAGCTGGTCACGATGGACCTGGGAAGAGACAAGACCCGGGTGACTCTGGAGCAGATCGATCAACAACTCAAACTACAGAGCCCGACGCTGGTCTTATCCAAAGCCATAACGGATGATGCCCTGTGGCAAAAGAACCGGGATGGCACCCTTTCTCCGGACGATCTCAAGAAGCTGGAGAGGTTGAAACTTCGGTCGGAAGAGTTAAATCCGGTATATATCGACCTTTTGAAAAGGAAGGCCTCCTTACAGCTGGAGCACAATTCCTATTCTCCGAAAAAGGTCATCCTCAAACAGGAGATCGAAAAGCTCAAAAATGAACTCCCGATGCTTGAAAAAAGACTGCGGGCTCAGGAGAAAGAACAGGTTGCGATTGAAAATAGGTTGGGGATCGCCCGCAAGACAGTGGATTCTTTGTGGAAGAGATATTCGGTCGTAAAATCGGGTGTGGAGCAGACCCGTATGGATATCGTGTCCGAAAAAGAAAAAATGGCATACTCGCGTTCCGCACTGGATGCGTACAGATCGAGGTTCGAGGGGCTGGATGAACAGGTTGATCTTTTGGAGTTAGAGCAGGCGAGGCTGGATAGAGATGTCGGGATGTATAAAAGCACACTTGAACGGTTCGGTAAACTTGCCGAAGACGCCCGGGTGGCGAAGGCGGGGGAGGTCTCAGACCTTAAAGTGGTGGCTCGAGCGGTTGTGGCGACGACCCTTGTTCCCAAAAAGCAAAGCACGGTATTGCTGGGTGGAGGCGTGGGTCTTGTGGTGACCATATTGCTTGTGTTCTTCGTGGATTACATTGAAAAGGCTCGTCAGAGAGAAAAGCAGGGAACGGGAAACGAATAGGAAAAAAAAGATGATACAGCATAAAATACAAGATCTGTTGGGCCGAGATGAGATCGACATAGACCTGGAGGAGGTGGCTGCCTACCTAAGGGGAAGATCCGTGCTGGTTACAGGGGCCGGAGGGTCGATCGGATCGGAATTGTGCCGGCAGATCTCACCCCTGGGACCCAAAGCCCTGGTGCTGTTAGGGCGGGGTGAAAACAGTATCTACGAGATGACGATGGAGCTCCGGACCCGGTTTCCCAAACTAGATGCAACCCCTGTCGTTGCGGACGTGCGTGATCAACACCGGGTGCGCAATGTGTTCGAAGAACAGAAGCCCGAGGTTGTTTTCCACACTGCGGCGCACAAGCACGTCGATCTGATGGAGGCTTTTCCGGAGGAGGCGGTGAAGAACAATGTCTTCGGAACCCAAAATGTCGTCGAAGCAGCGGCCGAGGCCGGTGTCGGGCGGTTTGTGATGATTTCCACGGACAAGGCGGTCAATCCTGCGTGTGTTTACGGGGCCGCGAAGCGGGTCGCCGAATTGCTCGTAGCCCTTTGGGCGGAGCGATCAAAAACTTCTTTTGTGACGGTCCGGTTCGGGAATGTGTTGGGATCCCGCGGCAGCATCGTGCCGCTTTTCCGGAAGCAGATTGAGCTGGGTGGACCCGTGACGGTGACAGACCCTGAGGCAAAAAGATACTTCATGTCCATTCCGGAGTCCGTGCGTCTGGTCTTGCAGAGCGGGGCCTTTGGACGTTCGGGAGAGATCTTTGTCCTGGATATGGGGGAACAGGTCCGCATATTGGATCTGGCGAGGAACATGATTCGCCTGGCCGGCCTGGAACCGGGGATCGATATCGGGATCGAGTTTATCGGGTTGCGGCCAGGCGACAAGCTGTCCGAAGAGCTTTTGACCCACGGCAAAGGCGTACGGGCGACGCGGCATAAGAAGATCTTTGCGGCAAATCCGGATCGGGTGGACGGACAAAGCCTGGAGAAGGACCTTGAGGAATTAGAGGCCCTATCCCAAAATCCGGATCGGCAGGGGTTAGTCAACAAGCTGAAAGAGATGGTACCGACTTACGAGCCGTCTAGTCTGTGGGGAAAAGGCGAAGAGGTCGGGGGTCAGAGGTCGGAGGCCGGGGAAAAGTGATAGTAGTAGCAGTAGCAGGGGCAGTGGCAGGAAAAGCAAACTCCGGGGTCGGAGGCCGGAGGTCAGGGGAAAGCAGTTCCAGCGGCGGTAGCGAAGTCTTGAAATAGGCCATATGACATTCAACTGAATTTCCCCTCTCCCGGCACCCGGGAGAGGGGTGCCGAATTTACGAGGCGGGGTCCGTCAGAGGCGGGTTTTTTTACGTAGGACGGGAATGAATTCCCGACTACAAGGAGGGAAACTCCTTGACATCCCGAACCGAATGTGTTACTTTATGCAACGAATGGGGTTAAGTATATGGAATTAATAGAGGAAACCTGGGATATCACCCCACGAAAATAGCTTATTTAGGCCAAATATCGCTTGACATTCTAAACGGCAAGTGTTACTTTAAGCAACACTTGCCGTTTTTCTTTGTTTTATTGGTTCTTTCTTTGTCTTTAAATATATGGAAATCTTAAAGAAAAGCTCGGATATCCGAGAAGATCTGGGTCTTCTGGCGGTGATGGATGCCTTGGAGGGAAAAGATGCCCTGAGCCAGCGAAAGCTCTCCGCGGCCACGGGCTTGAATTTGAAGAAGATCAACTTCTGTCTCCATAAGTTGTTGGAAAAGGGGTATATCAAGTTTGAAAAGGCCCGGCGGAATCCCAACAAGTTGGTCTATCTCTATCTGATGACACCGGATGGCATTCGGGCGAAATCGCGGCTGACCTATCGCTTCATAAGATATACCATGGAGCAGCATAATAAGATCGAGGAGAAGGTCCGCCGGAGTTTGGATACGCTTGCAAAGGAGGAAGTGAGCCAGGTGGTTCTTTACGGGGTAAGCGATGTTACGCGGATTCTTTTCGACTCCTTGAATGGGTATTCCATCCGCGTCGTTGGAGTCGTGGATGACGTCTATAAGGGGGAGGAGTTTTACGGATATCGGGTTATACACAGTGATGCTTTAGGAAGGCTGGACTTCGATCGGTTGATCGTCACCACATTCGATGAGCCTGAGGAGGTGGAGACACGCCTGTTGAAATCGGGTATCGGGCGCGAAAAGACCTGGTGGATCGCTTAGAAGGTCCGCTTAAAGGAAGGGATCGTGGGACGCATTCTTGTGACCGGGGCAGCAGGATTTATCGGTTACCATCTCTGTGAGCGCCTGCTTGCCCAGGGGGAACGCGTGTTGGGCCTCGATATTCTGAATGATTACTACGACGTCCGTCTGAAGGAAGCCCGGCTTGAACGACTGAAGGCTCAAGAGAACTTCGACTTTGTAAAACTGAATCTGACTGATCGGGGGGGGATTGAGAAACTTTTCGCCGAGTCCGGCCTGGAAAGCGTCGTCCATCTTGCCGCCCAGGCCGGCGTTCGCTATTCTCTGACCAATCCCCACGCATACATCCATTCGAATGTCGTGGGTTTCCTTAATGTGTTGGAGGGCTGTCGACACAATTCGATAAAACACTTAGTATTTGCTTCGAGCAGTTCGGTCTACGGGACGAACTCCAGGATGCCCTTCTCGGTGCACGATCCCGTGGACCATCCGATTTCATTGTATGCAGCCAGTAAAAAATCCAATGAGCTGATGGCGCACAGTTATGCCCATCTTTATGACCTGCCTTGCACGGGTTTGCGATTCTTCACGGTCTATGGCCCCTGGGGACGTCCGGACATGGTGATGACGTTGTTTGCAAAGGCCATCTTAGCGGACAAGCCGATCGATGTATTCAATCAGGGGCGTCACAAACGAGACTTTACCTATGTCGACGACATCGTCGATGGCGTGGTGCGAGTGATGGGACAAAAACCCGAACGCGATGAGAATTGGGCAGGGGATCCACCGGATCCGGCCAGCAGTTCAGCCCCTTTCCGTCTTTACAACATCGGCGGGGGCCGACAGGTAGAGTTGATGTATTTGGTCAAACTGCTTGAATCCGCTTTGGGGCGGAAGGCGCAAATGAACCTTTTAAATATGCAGTCGGGGGACATGGCCGAGACTTATGCTGACATCAATGACCTGAAGAAGGACGTGGGCTTTAACCCGGAAACGAATATTGAGGAAGGTGTGAAGAAATTTGTGGCGTGGTATCGAGACTATTATTCTGCGACGAACTGATGGTATGGACTCCATGGCCATCGGGAAATTGAAAAATGGAAAATGAAAAATGCAGATTGCAAAATGCAGACCATAGACGATGGACCATGGTCAGGGGTCGCTAGCAGCCCGTTGAAGAACTACCTTTCAACGCACATAAACGGAAAAGACGCCTGGAGTGCGGGTCAGATAAATCAAGGTAAGGAGATTGAGCAGGAGACGCTGATAAGAGGTTAAAAAGGTGACCGAGGGCAGCAAACGTGATTGTAGGACGAGCAGTAGACGCTGCAAGGCCTTGGCCAGGTCCTGGAGGGCCTTCGGAGTACCTACGCCCATCACTTTGCGCATGAGCAGAGCCAGGTTGCAGCCCCCGATGTGGATCAGCAAACGCTTGAGGATATTGCCGCGGTCTCTCAAGTGCAACCTGCGCATGCCACCGGTATCATATGTGTGAGCGATGGTTCTTTCCACCCGTTCTGCACGACTTCGGCGCAAGGCCTTGCCGCGATCTCCCTTGATCCGGCGTCGATTCGCATATACCGCGGCCTGCTCATCTCGTCGGCCGTTCCACTTGCGGCGTCCCCGATCCGGTTCTGAAATGTAACTCCGGATGCCGCCTTGCTTCAGACTGGTCAATACATCGTTGCTATGATATCCTTTGTCCGCAACCACCTCCCGTATACGCTGTCTGTGCAAACGTTTGGCAGCTTTTTCGTCCTTCGCGACCTGCTTGAGATTGAGCTGCGCCTCGAGCAGCGTCCAGGGCAACGACTCGGTATCTCCTTCATCTGCTCCCGACAACGCCACTGCCACAATGGCATTGGTGTCCAGATCCACCGCGTGCTCCACCTTGTGCGCCATGTGCGTGCGACCGTCCTTCATCTTAGCGATCTTGGCATCCGGGTCGTGCGGGTGCTCCCAGTCCTGGTTCGATCCCTTCTTCGGTCGCTTCTTATCGATCTTGGACAAGTCCTCGCGGGTAGGCGTTTCAATGCCCGAGGCCTTGGCCAGATTCTCAAGGAATGCCTGGTAGCCTTCACCCGTGTCACGGCGTACAATGCTGCGCATCGCGGCGTTGGCCTCCAGTGTCGTAGCATCCACGCCCAACGTCTTCCCCTTCACCAGACCCGCTTTGCACAAGACCCTCAGGATCCACTTGAAAACCGCTTCGTGAACTTCCAAGGGAAGCCGATGCCGGATGCGAGACAGGCTGGAATGATCCGGGGTCTGTTCGTCAAGGGCATACCCCAAAAACCGGCGCAACGTCAGCGAGTCAGATACACGCCATTCGATCCCACGTTCCGAATCAAGTCCCTCGAAATACCCAATCAAAAGCATCCGAAAATAAACCCCGGGCGGAATGCCCTTGCGACCCATATGAGGAGCGTAATACCGCTGGCAAAGCCCCTCGACGAACTCGTCGAAGCCGTTCGCCCCCAATACCTGATTCAGCTTCTCGTAGAACGGATGACCCGGAGATTTCACCAAAGTGTTCGATGCGATGAACAGGTTTTCCTGTCTCTGTCGGCCTCGTTTTCCCATTGCCATTTGCTCGTCCTCCCTTCTCAGTTTGAACCTGATATATCATAGGACCAAACCACAAGGAAAGACAACAGTCATCTTGGCATAAACGCACTTTTTCAACAGGCTGGTAGGGCGCAGCGAAGGCCACGCTGGGGTTATGAATCGCTAAATTTTTTCTCGGGAGTTAAACCTTGTGCGGCATTCTAGGCATCGTTCGTTCTGACGGGGGTTCGATCGACCCGAACCAGTTGCAGGATATGACGGACACGATGCGCCACCGGGGTCCGGATGGTCGGGGATTTGCGTTGTTGGATCCGGTTGCCAAAACAGCAAGATTCTACGATCGGATTCAAACGCAGGATTCAAACGGGGGGCCGAGTATCGGACTGGGCCATCGGCGTCTGAGTATCATCGATATCGAAGGCGGACAGCAGCCCATGTCGAATGAGGACGGGTCGGTCTGGGTGGTCTTCAACGGGGAGATCTACAATTTTCAAGAATTACGACCTCAGCTAAGTGCCTTGGGACACCATTTCAAGACAGATCACTCAGATACGGAGACGATCGTTCATGC
This sequence comes from Candidatus Latescibacterota bacterium, assembly GCA_965217865.1. Classification (GTDB taxonomy): domain Bacteria; phylum Latescibacterota; class UBA2968; order SICM01; family SICM01; genus CBDCJO01. Next base: position 851,136 of record CBDCJO010000002.1, read on the forward strand.
TTTCGAGGAATGGGGAGAACGCTGTTTGGATCATTTCAGGGGGATGTTTGCATTTGGTGTTGTGGATCTGAATAGAAACCGTCTGTTCCTGGCGAGGGACCGTATCGGGAAGAAGCCCCTGTTCTATTATGCAGGTCAAGGAAAATTGATTTTCGCCTCCGAGATCAAGGCCATTATTCAGGATTCCTCCGTCCCTCGGGAGGTCGACCTGACGGCTCTTGCTGACTACTTTACCTACCTCTATATCCCATTTCCAAAAACGATCTTTAAGAATATCTACAAGCTGAATCCTGGCCATTTTCTTTCGGTCGATTTGAACGATGCTTCGAGTGCGTGTCCGTTCCGATCAATTTCATATTGGGATGTCCGTTTTGAGCCGGATGAGTCGATCTCCGAGGCCGAGTGGTGTGAGCGGCTTCGAGCGGAATTGATAGAGGCGATTCGGATCAGAATGATCAGCGATGTTCCACTGGGGACTTTTCTGAGCGGAGGGGTGGACTCAAGCACGGTGGTCGCCCTGATGAGCCGGCTTCAGGATAAACCGGTGAAGACGTTCTCCATCGGTTTTGAAGAAGCGGGATATGACGAGACGCCATATGCCCGGCAGGTCGCCAGGCAGTTCGGCACGGACCATCACGAAGAGATCATCCGGCCGGACGCGATCGAGGTGCTTCCGAAGCTGGCCTGGGAGTATGATGAACCCTTCGCGGATTCCTCGGCTGTGCCGACCTATTATGTTTCACAGATGGCCCGCAAGTGGGTCACGGTGGTTTTGTCGGGAGACGGGGGGGATGAAGGCTTCGCCGGATATCGACGATATTCCAAGGCCCTCAGGTTTCACCACTGGGTGGACTGGATCCCCCACTTTATCCGCAAGGCGATTTTCGGAAGGATTTCCCGAATTGGGCAGGACGGACTTAAGGGAAAAAAACGCCTGATCTATTTTTCTCAGGAACCCGGTGAACGGTTTCGAAGCGTGGTCAGCCGTCCTGTCTGGCGTTCCCTTTTTCGACCGGAGATACGGGATGCAATCGGAGGGGACTATGAGAATCCCATCCTGTCGGATTTATGGGGAAGAGGGGGTTACGATTACGTATCTCGAATGCAATATCTGGACACGAAGACGTGCCTGCCTGAAGATATGCTGACGAAAATCGACAGGGCGAGCATGCTCAACTCTCTGGAGGTGCGCTGTCCCTTCGTGGACCATAAGGTGATCGAGCTCGCCGCTAGGATCCCCTCCCGTTTGAAATTGAATCGGTACGATAAGAAATATATCCTGAAGCGGATGATGCTCTCGGAGTTCGGCCACGACTTTCTATATCGACGGAAATGGGGATTTGAGGTTCCGGTGGAGCGTTGGTTTCGGAACGACCTCAACGGCTATCTTTCCGACACCCTCCTGGGGGCCAACAGTTTTGTATCGAATTACATCGAAAAGGGAGCCTTGCACAAAGTGATCAAGCGTCATCGGGCTGGTTTGAGGGATCTGAGCCCCACGATCTGGAGTGTTCTGTTTTTGGAGAAGTGGGGGGAGGTCTATATGAAAGGCAAAGGCGACCATTGACGGGAAAAGCGAAGGCGACCACGGACGATGGACCATAGACGAGGAAGGCAAAGGCGATAGACCAGAGAGGCAAAAGCGATATCCTTCGTCCATCGTCCACCGTCCACGGTCCATTTTCCATCGTCCATCGTCCACCGTCCACGGTCCATCGTCGGCTTTTCTCCTGGAGGCCTGAGATTTCCTTTAAGTTCGAGAATCTCGAGGTATGGCAACTTGCCCTTGAATATATTGATTTGATTTACGCGATTGCTGACCAATTGCCACGAAAAGAGGAGTTTAATCTCAAGTCCCAACTCGTGCGAGCAGGGACCTCAGTAGCGCTGAACATTGCCGAGGGATCGACTGGACAGAGTAATGCCGAGCAAGCCCGTTGTCTTGGATTTGCACTTCGCTCCCTGATCGAAACCGTAGCTTGTCAGCATCTGATTCGCCGACGTAATTACCTGGAGGATCTGACTCCCCTGGATGAAGCATATCGTCAGAGCGAAAAGCTGTCCAGAAAATTGTTCGCAATGCGGAAAGCCATTGGGAACCCAAAGGCGACCATAGACGATAGACGGGAAGAGCAAGATCGACCACAGACCATAGACGAAAAAAGAAAATTGTTTATCGTAGTTCGTCTATCGTCCACCGTCGGTCTTTCCTTTGTCCACCGTCCACGGTCCATCGTCGGTTTTCCCCTTTGTCCATCGTCCACGGTCCACCGTCCGGTTTTTCCTATGCCTGAAACTTCGATCATCATTCGCACTTTCAATGAACAAAAATACTTGCCCGATTTGTTGAAAACAATCCAGGAGCAGACATATCGAAACTTTGAGCTGATCGTAGTGGACTCGGGGTCGCTCGATCGGACAAGGGAGATCGCTGAGGAATATTGCGATAAAATTATTCGGGTTCGAAGGCAGGATTTTACATTCGGCCATTCATTGAACGTAGGGATTCAGCACAGTACCAGTCCGTTTATCGCGATTGTTTCCGCACATACAAAACCCATCGGGGAAAGTTGGCTTGCCCGATTGATTGAGCCACTTCGGGGCGATCGATCGGCCATGGTTTTTGGGAGACAGATGGGATGGGGGTCCTCTAAGTTTTCAGAAATTCAGGATTTTGAGCGGACCTTTTCGCTGGGGCGTGAAACCCGGAAGCCTCCTCATTTTTCTGTTAACAACGCGAATTCTGCAATCCGGAGGGATCTCTGGGAGCGACGCGGTTTTGATGAGGTTCTGCCTGGATTGGAGGATATCGAGTGGGCGAAGCACTGGGTGGAAAGGGGCTTCGAGGTGATTTACGAACCGGAGGCGGCGATCTTTCACATTCACGAGGAGACGTGGCCGCAGGTTCAACGACGATATTATCGTAAGGGGGTTGCGGCCAGGAGGATCGGGATCAGAGTCGGAAAGGGATTCCACATGATCTGATATCTGAAGGTAAGAATCTTGCGGTCGACCTATCTCGAGCGAAGGTGGACGATTTGTTGAAAAAATAATGAAAATGAGAGCTTTTATTGAAAAGCTAAGGCGCAGCAAAGTTATTTATGTAGCAGCAGTTTTTCCAATAGGCCTGCTTATTTGCAGATTCCCTTTTCTTCGAAATTATAAATTTCATTTACTATCCTCTTGGCAAATTTCGGAACAGAGAAAAGGAGTGGATCATTTCTTTTATGGCAAGGCGCTTTCATACTGGTTCAGGTTCGAATACTTATCTGAAAAGGATCCGGATAAAAGAGAATCGATGAAAGAAATGCTAATGGGGGGGGAGTCGGGCCAGGAATGGGCGAAGTACTATGATTCTCAACCTTTGGATTTTGAAAGCAAAGTAGGGAATTTATCATATTCTAAGGCCTGTCCTGTGTTGCCTGAATTAGGCAGGGTACTTTCCTTAACGACAGAATCTTTTATTGTGGTTCAAATAGGCAGTTCTTCCGGGAGAGGGTGATTTATTAAGTAATGTCTTTTTCCCCAAAAACTAAACTAAGTACATAGATTTGTAAATACGATGACATATTGATTAACGGGTCCTTCGGCCCTCTATTCTCCTTAGGAAAGGAGGAGGATATGCCCCGGGGGAGCCCTTTTACAATTGTCTTAGCCGAGGATGAGAAACAGGTCCTCGAAGGGATAGCGAGGCAATATACGTCATCATATTACCAAGTCATCAGGTCCAAGCTCATTCTATTGTCGGCGGAAGGCCTTTCTAACAAACGCATCGCTGAAAGGCTGGACATCCCCCGACAGATCGTCAGCAAGTATGACGATCGGTTGACCTTCTTCTGAAAATGCCAATTCATCAGTTTATCAATTCTATAAGGGCTATTTGTCGAAATCCTCATGTGAGTACTTTTAAAGGAATTGGAAAGCATTTATTATTTCAAATCCGGAAATACACAGGTCTTTTTCCTTTTGAGCAACAACTATCTAAATCAATCATCTTTGCGCTTAACAAAAAGTGTGGCGTTTCTGCTTTAATTAATAACCAGGGGATGTATGATTATAACAATATGCATTTAATTAAAGAGTTGCTTAAAGAAGGAAGCAATTTTTTTGATATAGGGGCCAATATAGGTTCTTATACGCTGATCGCTTCGGAGCAAGAAAGTGCGAGAGTCTTTGCGTTTGAGCCGTATCCTTTCAGTTTCCAATCTTTAAAAGATAATGTTGAGCGAAACGGACGATCAAACGTTGCGTTATTCAATATTGCCCTCGGAGACCGGGACGGGAACGTATATTTTTCCGATAATCCAGACTCTGCAACAAACCATATCGATAAGGAGGACTCTGAAGAGGCAATTTCAGTTTGGTGCACGAGAGTCGACACATTTTGCGAAAAACGTGGTGTCTTGCCAGAAATAGTCAAAATAGATGTAGAAGGTTTTGAATATGAAGTGCTGAAAGGATTTGGGAAATATTTAGGAAGTATAGATGTCATTTTCATTGAAATGAAGGGGCGCTCGGATAAGCGATTTGGAAGGTATACACTAAGTGCGGACGCGTTCCTTAAATGTGAAAAAAAGATGAAAGAGTTGCTTTCGAATTCGGGACTACAAGGCCCATATTCGTTGGACTACGATGAAAAGACATTCACCATCAGTCGAAGAAATCAGGAGGATGTGATTTTTATTTCCAGTAAAACCGCTGGATTATTGCGTGAGATGGGTTTCATCTTTGGTGGATAGCAGGTGAATGTGGAACTAATTTGCGTAATATTCCGGAATTGTGAAGGAGGCTAAAGGGTATCAGAGTCTCTCTGGGTTTTTTAAAAGATGCTATGGACAATGGAAATTGATCAGAAATTACATTGGACAGGCCGATGTTGTTTTCATCTTTATGGCAACCATCAGGGCCGTCATAGCAGTACATCTTTGCCGAAAATGTAAAAAACCCTTTGCCGTATATTCCGGAAATGACTGGTACGAGGATTCATGTATAAATTACAAGTGGCAATCCGGGATAAGAAGTTGGGGAAGACCCTTATATGCTTCAGTATTTGGACTGCTTGAACGGTATGTCATGCATTCTTCCAGGTTTAAGATCGTAAACGGTTATAAGCTACGGACCCGTTATCGGAATACACCCGGAATTCTCATTCAAACACGTCCTTTAATCCAGATGCGGTCTGAAGATTGTTGGTTCCGGGAAGATTCTTGCCAGGATATGCATATTCGGATTCTCTGCGTATCAACTCTGATACCACGAAAAGGGATCGAATACTTAATAGAAGGTTTCAGTTTGGCAAAGAATCGACTGGCAGACAAAGATCTGCAATTATGGTTGGTGGGTACTTACGGAGACGAAGAATATAAAAATCGGCTAGATAGAATTGCGAAGACGTGCAACGTAGCGCTTTCGATAAAATGGTGGGGCTACATTCCAAACGGACCGGACCTTTTCGAAGTGTTCCGGAATGCGGATCTGTTTGTTTTGGCTTCCATAAATGAAGGATTTCCCCGGGTCATCTGGGAAGCCATGGGCCAGGGCCTTCCGATTATCGCATCCGGGATTCCCAACATCGTGAGGGAGTTCGAGGGTGATAACGTTGTTTTGTTTGTAAAGCCGGGTAGTCCCATCGCAATTGCAGAAGGAATATGTTCCCTGGTGAAAGATAATGCGCTCAGGCGCCGTCTAATCTATGAGGGAGCTAAGAAGGTTCGCGAGGTGCTTGAAGAGACAGCCGCGGATCAGTTTATAAATCACTTTAAAGCTAACTATCAGGGTTGTGAAACACGAGTTCGATAAGGAAGTACAACACTTTAGATAGGTTGTGTTCTATCCCATGATGAGTGGAAAGGGTTTGTTGGATAACTTTCCATCACACAGGTCTTATCGGACAATCATTTTGCTTCTGAATATGCGAACAAGATAGGGCATGTGAGTCTGTTCGTAGAATGCCTCTCTTTGACAGCGAAGGGAAGCACGTTTGTGTCGAGGGGATTTATCGATTATTATCGGGGTTCACCATAAAAGCGGGTGCTCTTTCCCTTTAAGACCAAGAGATATGGAAATGAAAGCTTTCATAAGAAAGTCAGCAAAAAGGGCTCTTTTGCGAACCCATATCGGAAAGAGGCTGATTCGTTACCACAGTTTGTGGCCCGATTTGGAAAGAATTGGGTGGCTTAGAAGTGTCGAGGAAGGATTGCCCGTTGATCGAGATGGTAACTGCCTCCCGTGGTTCACTTATCCAATGATATCTTTCTTAAACGGAAAGATACAATCAAATTTTACCGTATTCGAATACGGAAGCGGAAACTCAACTTTGTGGTGGAGCAAGCAAGTCTCCAGCCTCACTTCATGTGAACATGAACTTGAATGGTACAATTTTTTGAAAGAGAGAATTCCGTCAAATGTAAAGTATATACATTGTGAGCTTGATTATGGCGGACAATACTGCAAGACCATTCTGGGATACAAAGATAGATTCAACATTATCGTTATTGATGGCAGGGACAGGGTCAACTGTGCCAAGAATTCTCTTGAAGCATTGAAGGATGATGGCGTGATCATTTGGGATAATAGTGACCGAGAAAAATATCAAGAAGGATACTCTTATCTAATACAAAATGGGTTCAGACGTATTGATTTCGAGGGACTTGGACCAATCGGTAGTCAATGGTGTACTTCAGTATTCTATCGGGATAACAACTGCTTCGAAATATGATAATGAAATCGGCGTATATTTCCCAGTGGCCGCGAGTAAATCCGAAGATAAAGATCGCGATCGATGCGATACCGATCCCCAATTGCGCTACCAGCCTGTTGAAAAAGTGCGTTTATGCCAAGATGACTGTTGTCTTTCCTTGTGGTTTGGTCCTATGATATATCAGGTTCAAACTGAGAAGGGAGGACGAGCAAATGGCAATGGGAAAACGAGGACGACAGAGACAGGAAAACCTGTTCATCGCATCGAACACTTTGGTGAAATCTCCGGGTCATCCGTTCTACGAGAAGCTGAATCAGGTATTGGGGGCGAACGGCTTCGACGAGTTCGTCGAGGGGCTTTGCCAGCGGTATTACGCTCCTCATATGGGTCGCAAGGGCATTCCGCCCGGGGTTTATTTTCGGATGCTTTTGATTGGGTATTTCGAGGGACTTGATTCGGAACGTGGGATCGAATGGCGTGTATCTGACTCGCTGACGTTGCGCCGGTTTTTGGGGTATGCCCTTGACGAACAGACCCCGGATCATTCCAGCCTGTCTCGCATCCGGCATCGGCTTCCCTTGGAAGTTCACGAAGCGGTTTTCAAGTGGATCCTGAGGGTCTTGTGCAAAGCGGGTCTGGTGAAGGGGAAGACGTTGGGCGTGGATGCTACGACACTGGAGGCCAACGCCGCGATGCGCAGCATTGTACGCCGTGACACGGGTGAAGGCTACCAGGCATTCCTTGAGAATCTGGCCAAGGCCTCGGGCATTGAAACGCCTACCCGCGAGGACTTGTCCAAGATCGATAAGAAGCGACCGAAGAAGGGATCGAACCAGGACTGGGAGCACCCGCACGACCCGGATGCCAAGATCGCTAAGATGAAGGACGGTCGCACGCACATGGCGCACAAGGTGGAGCACGCGGTGGATCTGGACACCAATGCCATTGTGGCAGTGGCGTTGTCGGGAGCAGATGAAGGAGATACCGAGTCGTTGCCCTGGACGCTGCTCGAGGCGCAGCTCAATCTCAAGCAGGTCGCGAAGGACGAAAAAGCTGCCAAACGTTTGCACAGACAGCGTATACGGGAGGTGGTTGCGGACAAAGGATATCATAGCAACGATGTATTGACCAGTCTGAAGCAAGGCGGCATCCGGAGTTACATTTCAGAACCGGATCGGGGACGCCGCAAGTGGAACGGCCGACGAGATGAGCAGGCCGCGGTATATGCGAATCGACGCCGGATCAAGGGAGATCGCGGCAAGGCCTTGCGCCGAAGTCGTGCAGAACGGGTGGAAAGAACCATCGCTCACACATATGATACCGGTGGCATGCGCAGGTTGCACTTGAGAGACCGCGGCAATATCCTCAAGCGTTTGCTGATCCACATCGGGGGCTGCAACCTGGCTCTGCTCATGCGCAAAGTGATGGGCGTAGGTACTCCGAAGGCCCTCCAGGACCTGGCCAAGGCCTTGCAGCGTCTACTGCTCGTCCTACAATCACGTTTGCTGCCCTCGGTCACCTTTTTAACCTCTTATCAGCGTCTCCTGCTCAATCTCCTTACCTTGATTTATCTGACCCGCACTCCAGGCGTCTTTTCCGTTTATGTGCGTTGAAAGGTAGTTCTTCAACGGGCTGCTATCCTTGATCGCTCCTTTCGACTACATCCTGAGCGGAGTCCCCTTGTTCTTTGAGGGGACGCAGTCGAAGGATGCTGTTTTGATCCAAATTAACTAACTATCAAGTAAAATGAAAGTCCTACGCTAATATGTGTGGAATTTTTGGATATATAAATCCGTCGACGCGTCATGATGGTCTTTATGATATCAAGACCATACTGAAATCGATGTATCATCGGGGGCCGGATGATTCGGGGTATTTTTCCGCCTGTGGGATCCGTTTTAAGCTTCATGGTGAACCTGTCGACAACCCGGCTGAGGGTCCTCATCCAAATGTAGGGCTGGGGCATACCAGACTTTCGATTATTGATCTATCTCGTGCGGGCCGTCAACCGATGGCCAATGAGAATAACACAATATGGATTACTTATAATGGGGAGATCTATAATTTCAAAGAAATCAAGCACGAATTGAGGCAAAAGGGTCATCTTTTCCGGTCTGAGACGGATACTGAGGTTGTCGTCCACGCATATGAGGAGTGGGGGCCGGAGTGTCTAGATCGGTTTAACGGGATGTTCGCCTTTGCCATCTACGATGCACGGGATCGTAGTTTATTTCTGGCCCGAGATCGACTCGGGATTAAGCCGCTTTACTGGAGTGCCAGAGGAGATTTATTGGTTTTTGCCTCTGAGATCAAGGCGTTGATGAAAATTCCTGAAATACAGGTGGAGGTGGACTGGGAAGGACTCCTAGGATATCTTATCTTCTGCTGGTCCCCGGAACCCAGGACATCCTTTAAGGGTGTTGAAAAACTTCCCCCTGGCCACTGGCTTTTATGGCGTGACGGCCAGATCAAGATTCATTGTTACTGGGATGTGCCATTTGACAGAGAGCAAAAAGATCTTGGAGAAGAAGCCTACGGAGAACGTCTTGATGAACTCATCCAGAATGCAGTCGAGAGGCGGATGTTGGGTGATGTGCCTGTTGGGGTATTCCTGAGCGATGGCCTTGACTCCAGCCTTATCGCAACCCTGATGACCCAACCCGAAAGAGAACGAGTCGCTGCCTATACGGTAACTTTTGATGAACAGGATAAGGCTTATGAGGCAATGCCCGATGACCAGATTTACGCCCGTAAGGTTGCAGACCTCATCAAAGCGGACCACCGGGAAATTCTGATCCGACCCGACATTTCCAAGCTCCTTCCAGAAATCATCTGGCATCTGGAAGAACCGATTGCCGATCCCGCTGCTATTAATACATACTTGATCAGCAAAGCGGCTAAGGAGGCAGGCACTACGGTGTTGCTTTCAGGAATGGGTGCTGATGAAATTTTCGCTGGTTATCGGAAGCATATATCGGTCTATCTGGCAGGAATCTACAAGCGGTTTTTGCCCGAGTTCTTTCGGGATGGACTCCTCAGACCAACAATAGATCGTTTGCCCGTGGCCGGCCGGAATGACGGGTACCGGTTTTTCCGATGGGCAAAGCGGTTTACGAAGAGCGCTTCTCTGGCGGATGTAGAGTGCTTCATCGGAAATTATGCTTATTGCAACGCCGTTGAAATCAATGAACTTTTACATCCAGACCTTCAAGTCGATTGGGATGGAATTTACCCCATTCAAAGGCACTACGATTATTTTTCAAACGTCAGAGACCGTGATCTGATTTCTCAGATGACCTATGTGGATACCAAGCTTTTTCTTCCGGGTCTGAATTTGGCATATACGGATAAAGCCAGTATGGCAGCCTCTGTGGAAGAACGGGTTCCATTTGTGGACCATGAGATTGTGTCTTTTGCTTTGAATTTACCGTCAAAGTATCGAATACACAGACTGACGCAGAAATATCTCCTTAAAAAGATTGCCACAAAATATCTTCCCCGGGAAATTGTATACCGTCCCAAAGCCCCCTTCGGGGCCCCTTTGCGATCGTGGATGCATCGAGATCTGGGTCCACTCGTTGATGAACTCCTATCTGAGGAGAGTATCCGCCGCCGCGGATACTTTCGTTATAAAGCGGTACGAAAGATGATCGAAGATAATCGAAATGGCCGGCAGGATTTCGGGCATCGAATTTGGGCTTTGCTTACGATTGAGCTCTGGCATCGTAATTTCGTTGACCAAGAAAAAGACACTTCACAAACTATAAAAACAAATCTGGTAAAGGACATTTCTAAATTTAGCTGAATCAGCATGACCAGAGTGTAACCATTTTGTAGATATTTGGAAGGGAGTTGAATGATTAAGGATGAAATTAGAGATATTTTACGGTCTCCTGATAATTTAAAGATGTTATATGAGAAAGGCCCAGGCAAACTTCGCTCTGAAGATGGTCAAGAATACCCGATTATAGATAATATTTTATGCATGTTAAAAGAAGAAGAAAGGGTTATCGACCAGGGGGACGATAACTTCTATGAGAAGTATCCGTTTGGTGAGAGAGATTGGTCAAATCCAGACGAAATAGAATCGGGCGTGGAAGAAGAGTTAAAATGTCTCCTGACAGAATATCCGAAGGCAGCAATCATTGTAGATGTAGGCGCGGGAACAGGTCGAATATCGAACTATCTGAGCCTTAAATCTTTTGAAAATGCAGTAAGTTTGGATTATAGCATTATTTCCCTCAGGCAAGTCGTGGCCAACAGCAACAACGTGTGTATTTGGGGAAATAACCTGCATTTGCCATTTTCATCCTCCTCGGTTGATATGGTGATTTCCTCTGGGGTTATTCATCATACGCCTGATCCTGAAAAGGCTTTTGAGGAGTGTGAAAGGGTTTTAAAGCCCGGTGGGAGGATATATCTTAGGGTATATAATAAATACAGTTTGTACGGATTTTTATACCATACATATGGCGCTTTTATAAGATCTCTTGAATCAATTAGAGCAACCTTTCTAGTAGATGTATTCGGTTTTTATTTATATAGATTGGCCTGGAAGCTTCTCAATCGCTCAGTCAGAAAAGGGAATTCCAAAATACTTAGAGCCAAATTCGCAAATCTTTTCTGTAAAAAAATGGTTCATTTCTTTACAAATTCTGAAATTGATAATTTAATTAACAAAAATCAATTGATAATTGAGAGCGCAAAAAAGAGGGGGTTGGCGCACAGGATGCATTGTTATGTCGCGAGGAAGACTTGAAGTAATTGGACGATTCAAGAATTCAGTTGTTCATCAGTATCAAAAGGGAGAGTTAATTTTTTCTTCGAAAAATGAAATATACCTTGTTCGAAATTTAAAAAAACCGGATCCCATTCTTGTAGGAAACATTCCATGGCGATTTTTTCAGGAAATCTCAAACATTCGTTTTTTTGATCGTTACTTTAAGCATTCAATATTACAAGTACATATAGGACCACTAAAGGAGAATATCTTGTCGCCACAGGAAATAGCTGGTGGCTTATAAACCTTCAAGGAGAGGTTCATAATCTTAGAAAATTTTCCGATACCCGCCCGATGAATCGTGGAATTTGTGAATCAAACGACGGTTTTATTTATGTAGCTGAATATATTCCGAATCCCGATCGTCTTCCCATTCGGATATTTCGATCGAAGGACCTTCAAAATTTTGAAGTCGTCTGGCAATTTGGGGAAAAAACTATTCGGCATGTTCATGCCTTGATTGCAGATCCGGCGATAGAAAACCGGATATGGGTGCTGACGGGAGATCTTGATGGTGAAAGCCACATCTATTTTACAGATGATGAATTTAATTCCTTAAATGCCTTTCTTAGCGCAGGGCAAATGTCTAGAGCAACTGATCTTATCATACGCAATGGATTCCTTTTTTGGGGTATGGATTCACCGGTAGAATCTTCGTTCATTTTGCGAGCGAGTATTGATTTGCCGGATCGATATGAAAAATTATATGAATTACCTGGTCCGGCTTATTATCTTGCCCAGAATGAGGCGGGTGGGATATATCTCGGAACCACAGTGGAACCGGGCCCATCGGTTAAAGATAACTATGGATATATATTTGGTTTAGGGCCGGACAACGTTTGGAATGAACTTTTACGGTGTAAAAATGATATCTTTCCTCAATATGGGATATTCTATTTTCCGAAGGGGGTCCTTCCTGAAAATTATATTGTCTTTTCCCAAAGGGCTCTTGTTCCGGGTGAGGGATTTTTAACGATAGCGAGAGACCTTTCGTGGGTGTCGTAATGAACATAGAATTGATAAGATGGCAATCAATAAATTCCAGACCCTTGCGGAAATATCCAGATGAAAGAAAACCGGAATAAATCATCGGTTGGAGCAATACTCGGGTTGGTATATGTGGGTCTTTGCAACCAAGTAAAGGTTACCCATGAAACAGATTTTTCAAAATCTCAGGACCGGTGACCTAAAGGTCGAAGACATCCCAACTCCTCAGCTTTTTCCCGGAGGGGTATTGGTCCAAACACATTGTTCCCTCATTAGCGCCGGGACGGAGAAAGCCAAGATGGATGTCGCCCGGAAGAGTCTGTTACAAAAGGCGAGAACCCGGCCCGATCTGGTTCGAAAGGTCGTCAACCGGGCAAAAAAGGAAGGGGTTCTGAAGACCCTTGAGGCCGTGCAAATCCGCCTCGACTCACCCATCCCCCTTGGATATAGCTCCGCCGGGTTGGCTTTAAGAGTCGCACAGGACGTTGAAGGGATCGGGGCAGGAAATCGGGTGGCGTGTGCCGGGGCCGGATACGCCAATCATGCAGAGCTCAACTTTGTGCCCAAAAATCTGGTCGCAAGGATTCCCGAAGGGGTGTCCTATGAAGAGGCTGCCTTCACGACAGTTGCCAGCATTGCCCTTCAAGGGATCCGTCTTGCGGATGTCCAACTGGGGGAGCGGATAGCCGTCGTCGGGTTGGGATTGGTCGGGCAGATTACGGTTCAGTTGTTGAAGGCGGCGGGGTGCCGAGTGTTGGGAATGGACATCGATTCTTTTGTAATCACAAAGGCGCAAGAAAGCGGTGCCGACTTCGCCATCAACAATTCTTCGGAAAATGTGGGAGCCATTGTTGCATCTTTCACAAATGGATATGGTGTTGATGTAACTTTGATAACGGCTTCGACCCCGAGCGATGGACCTATTGAGCTGGCAGGAGAGATTACGCGGGAGAAGGGGCGGGTAATCGTGGTTGGGGGAGTCGGGCTGAAGGTGCCCAGGGAGCCTTATTATTTAAAAGAGATCGACCTCAAGATCTCCCGATCCTATGGGCCGGGAAGGTATGACCCGTCTTACGAAGAGGGCGGGATCGACTATCCGTACGCCTATGTCCGTTTCACTGAACAGCGAAATATGTCAACCGTTTTGGAGATGATGGCCACCAGGAAGCTGAATGTCCTGCCTTTGATCACCCATCGATTTCCATTTGAACGGGCTTCAGACGCCTATGACTTGATCGCGGGAGGGAATGAAGAGCGTTATATCGGTATTGTTCTGGAATATACGACGGGGGCTCCATCGACAGAGGCAGTATCCCTATCAGGGAAGCCGACTCCGGTCACAGATATACGGATCGGTGCGATTGGTGCGGGCAATTATGCAACGGCTTATCTTTTTCCTCACCTAAAGGATCATCCAAAAGTGGGGTTCCGCCGCATCTGTACGGCTAGAGGATTATCCGCCCGAACACAGGGGGGACGATTCGGGTTTGTGGAAGCTGTCAGCACCCCGGATGAGGTCATCCGAGATGAAGCGACCAACCTGGTGATGGTCCTCACGCGCCACGACGGCCACGCATCCAACGTCGTGCGAGCGCTTGAAGCGGGGAAACATGTCTATGTGGAAAAGCCTTTATGTTTGAATGAAAACGAGTTGTCCGAAATCGAACGTGCTTACGCAAAGGCAGCAGATGAACACGGCGCGACGTTGACGGTCGGTTTCAACCGCCGTTTTGCTCCGCTGACTCGTAAAATTAAGGCGCATTTTGATCTTCTCCCAGGGCCGAAGGTCGTACAGATTCGGGTTAACGCCGGTCCTCTTTCCAAAGATCATTGGATTCACGACCCGGTCCAGGGGGGGGGGAGAATCGTCGGGGAAGGGTGTCACTTTATCGACCTGCTCCTTCACTTGGTAAATTCCCGTCCTTCTTCGGTATATGCAATCGGCAACGGGAATGATTCGGCGGTCCTAAAACAGGATGCTGCGATCTCGGTTTCCTTCGAAGATGGGTCAATAGGATCCGTGATTTATACTTCCTTAGGAGACGATCGATTTCCCAAGGAGCGCATCGAAGTCTATGGGGGAAACTCGGTGGGTCTTATCGACGATTTCCGCTCTGGATTGATTGTTGCAGATGGGCGGGAGAGCAGATTGAGATCGAGGAAGCAGGACAAGGGGCAGAGGAATATGCTGGATCGTCTTGTGGAGGTGTTGACGGAGGAAGGGAAACCGATTATCCCATTTAACCAACTGTCTGTTAGCACACGAATTACGGTTGCTGTAATTAACTCGATGCTTTCCGGAAAAACGGCTAAGCCCGTTGACATTGGATCTGCAAGGATCGATGAAGTCTCTGTATGAACGGACTAAGGTATCACTGGAAGCACTTTACGCGTCTGTCCGGGTGGCCGATTATGCGGGGTATGATCCCTATGACGGATTAAACAGCCGCCTCTTCCGGGCGTCCCCTTTTTATCAAAACCGATGGGCTCGCCTGCTCTGGGTTCAGTTTTTCAGGCGGTGTCCGGTTAATCTGCGACAGCTGGTCGGTATCAACCGGGAACCCAATCCCAAGGGATTGGGACTTTTTATATCTGGACTTGTCAATCGCTATCGAGCAATCGGCGATCAAACCTACCTTGAGGAAGCCAAGCGGATATCCGACCGCGTTTTGAGTTTGGCGCATACAGGATGGTCGGGCATTTGTTGGGGGTATAACTTCGATTGGCAATCTCGGACATTTTTTTTGCCCCGCGGCAAGCCCAACTTAATTGCGACGACTTTCGTAGTTAACGGGTTGCTGGATCTGTACGAGGTAGCGCCTGATGCGATCCTAATCGATGCCGCCCAGAGCGCGTGCGTGTTTTTAAACAAAGATTTGATGCATCGAGAACACAATGGTTCATGTTACTTCAGCTACATAACGGACAAACCCGCGTTTGTTCACAATGCAAATCTCCTTGGTGCTGCTATGCTGGCCCGGGTTTACTCATTTACCTCGGATTCAGTGTTAAAAAAATCGCTATCGAGGTTTCTGAGAAGACCGTGTTATATCAGCATGAGGACGGAGCCTGGTTTTATGGGGAACTGCCGTTTCAGAGATGGATAGATAATTTTCATACAGGTTATAACTTGGTCGCTCTTAATAAGGTCAGTCATTTTCTCAACGAGCCTGGTTTCAATGAAGCGATCAAAAAAGGATATCGATTCTATAAAAATACCTTTTTCTTAAAAAACGGTTGTCCCAAATATTTTCACGATCGTGTATATCCCATCGACATCCACGCGTGCGCTCAAGCTGTGGTCACATTTCTGATGCTGGAGGAGGACATAGATGGTGCCTTGTCTTTGGCCGGCCGGACTTTGGAATGGACGATTCGACATATGGAGATTAAGCCAGGTCGATTCATGTATCAGAGGCACGGTTGGTGGATCAATCCCATATCATATACTCGATGGGAACAGGCCTGGATGTTTTATGCTATGGCACTCTTCCTGTGCGTTGTGAAAAACGAAACCGATCAACAAAGACCTGATCATCCTGAGATTTGAACCTATGGCCACGGTTTGGGTCGACCTCGATAACGCCCCTCACGTTCCATTCTTCCGGCCTCTCATCCACACTCTGGAGATAGATGGCCACGAACTCGTGATCACTTTTCGAGATCACGGGTACATTTCTGAACTCTTACAACTGTATGATATACGGGCAATACGAATTGGTCGTTATGCCGGGGAAAGTAAATTATTAAAGGCAGCCGGCTTGGCTTCCCGAGTCGTTCAGCTTGTACGATTCGGGATGGAAAAGCCGATCGATGTGGCCGTGAGCCACGGATCCCGTGCCCTCGTTCTGGCTTGCCGTGTCCTTAATATCCCGAGCGTAACGATGTATGACTACGAGTTTGTCTCCACGGGTTTGTTTAACCGACTATCCACAAAGGTGATGCTACCGGATGGCCTCCCGGACGATCGCCTCAGGGTCCTTGGGCTTTCAGAAAAGAAGGTTCTTAAATACTCAGGATTTAAGGAGGAAGTATATGTTACTGATTTTACGCCAGATGGAAGAATTCTGACAGATCTCGATCTTGATGTCGGTCGAGTTATTGTCCTCCTTAGGCCACCGGCAACGATGGCCCACTATCGATATCTGGCCGAGAATGGAATTCTGGGATTGGGGGCAATTCTCGCAGTGTTTGTAGGGCTTTTTAGAACACTACTACAGCAGATTGGGAAAGGGGGTAACCAAAAGGCGTTGGGGGCAAGTCTTTCTCCGGATTTTATTGCGGGACTGGTTGCAGGCCTTTCGGGTTTTTTTGTGGATTTGATCACTTGCAGTGCCCTTCATGTTCCGCTTACACGGCTGACGTTCTGGATGCTGGCTGGCCTCTCTCTAGCTTGGGTTCGAATTTCAGGAAATCGAAGCATGGGTTGATCGTCCGGTTATCTAACTTTCGAAATATTCCATGGCGCATCACATTATCTACATCTGTATCATTCTGATCTTTCTCGCAGGACTCGGATTCATAGAACACCTGACGTGGAAAGAATGCTTGCGGTTGTTTTTGATCCAGATTGGGCTGATGTTTCTCTACATCAAATTTCGCGTTCATCTTGAAATTCCAAATCAGAAAGTCAGCCGGCCCAACAAAAGCGACAAACTCCATTCCGGATCCATTGTCGTTGCTCTGGTCGTTTCGTTTGTGATTTCACAGTTTGATCCCGCCACGTCGTCGGCTTCCTTTGGAGAACCAGGTGGCCGTTTGAATCCCTTCTTCATCATATCCACGGTTTTGTCCTGTGCGGCGTTTTCTACCTTTGCAATTGCACGTGGGCGTGAGCTTCGATTTCGATACCTGACATCCCTGGACCGGGTCGCATCCGTTGTTATTTTCGGAACCATTGGGATGTCGTTGGGATCCAAACAGCTCCTGGGATACGGGATCTCGGGTTCGGATCTCCTTGCCCAGGTGAAGATTCTAAGTTTTCTTCTCATCTGGTTTGCTGTGACGCGCAGTTTCTCGGACCCCGAATGGAAGGGCCTTCCGGTACAGGATGGCAGGTTTGCGGGTATTTTGGCGGATCGTTGGAAAGGGACGCTGATTGCGGTGTCCCTTATTTTTGTTCCTGCACTGATGTATGGGATCTACAGGACAGGAGCTGTTGTGTATCATTATAAAATTGGCCAGGAGTTTTTTCAGACGGAGGAATTGGAAGCTGGAAGACAACATTTCGAGGTTTCCAACAAGCTGAATAGGACGGTGGATCTTAGGCAGGTGCGGGTAGGCTGTCTGAGCGATCTCGCTGTTATTAATCTAAAACAGGGAGATGATAAAGCTGGCCGGGAAATGATTGCCGAGCTCCGAGGTGCGATTTACAACAAAGCGGAAGCAAACCGAAAGGTCGGAGATGTATATTTTAAAGTCGGAATGTGGGCGGAGATGAGCGAGGCATACGAAGCGTTCATTGGACAGGCGGGAAAGGATATCGAGGTTTTAGATCGCCTTGGGGAGGCATATATGCATCAAGGGAATTCCCGAGGGTTCCTAAATATGGTTCGAGACTATCAGTATATGCCTCAAGTGGTTGCGGGTGCTTAGGAGGGAAATATTTTTCTGGGGAATGTGGACTTTTATCGAAAAGATTTTGAGACAGCTCTGGGTCATTTCAAAGCAGCCGCCCGGTTGAAGCCGGAGGATTCATATTCACTATACAAATTGGGAAGGACTTACCTTGAACAGGATAAATACGACCTGGCGATAAGGCAGTTTCAGAAGGCCGTGAAATTGGTAATTATGCACTTGACTAAGTTACTATTTCATATTGACGGGCCAAGAAAGAGAGGTTATCATGGGTAGATGGCTAAGTTCTTCTTCGTTTTTCGGGCATTGTATGCCGTCGGCTCTGGGGCCATTGGATTGGCTGGAGTTAGCGATGATATCAAAGTGTGGAAAAACGAGTGGTTGCCCATGTTGAATCTGGAACTAGGAGTAAGTGTTGCGTTGCTCGCTTCAGCGCCGATTGTCCTCCTTGGACCTTGGTTATGGTCTGTCATCCGCCCTTCTCCGATATCTAAGCCGGAGAAGGGCGAATTATCAACCGAGCAGCTGGAGGAAGCATACAACGCTGTATCCATTGGCCATTCACCTGAGCCAATTTGGTATGTGGCATTAAGAGTAGAAGACGCTGTATTCGGTGCTTCTGACTTTATGAACCCGAGTACCAGCATTTCGTCAAGATCAGACAGAGCGCACATTCCAAAGCACGAGGACGCATACGTAGCGTTCGCCATACCAGCATATCTGGCCGATCCTATCAACGTTGACCCCGACGACCAAGGTCTAAATCAATTTTCAGCTTTCACGGAAATTGGCACTCTCCGTATCCATGGCAAAGATTACAAGGCGTGGAGGTCTAACCAGAAATGGATGATCCATACCGATATGGTGCTGGTAGTCAAGCTGCTACCAATTCCCGGTACGTGATATTGTCCGTGTTCATGATTCTGCGGAGCGTATCGTGGAACAGGCGAGGATTGTTCCTTAGTCAAGTGCATAATCACCGTGAAATTGGATCCGGGTTTTGCCGACTCATACTACCGGCTTGGGGTTTGCTATGAAAAACAGGGAAATCGAGGACGGGCAAATGGTTTATATGAAAAGACTGTTGCTTTGTTGCCGAACCACATCGACGGGCTCCTGGCGCTTCGGCGCACGCAAGAGAAATAGTCCATCCTGCTTGCTTATCAACCCGATCGGATGTTTTGATAAGATCCCGATCCCTCTATAAAAGATCCCTCAAGGCTTATCTTTCCTGAAGAATTCGTAGGTTCTGCCGAAATATCATATAAGCTATTGATCTAAATTGAATTATTCCTGGTGGCGACGCAATAAACTTTTCCAACCAAAGAAATATTTCCTGATATATGTCTTGACCTATTTCATTGATAGGCCTACATTTAGTGTCTGATGGAGGAAGATTATGAATGGCCGAGATGTTCAATCCTTACGATTGAAAATGGGACTCTCCCGCAATCAGTTCGCCTATCGGATCGGGGCCACCGAAAGGACGGTTTTCCGTTGGGAAGAGGAAGGAAAAAAGCCGAGTCCTATGGCCCTCAGGCTCCTCGAGATGCTCTCTGAAAAGATCTCCATAGGGGTTGATAATTCGAGAGGTAATTGATCTAGGGTTGGGATTCCTGGTGGTGCATCGAATTCCCAGTGACCCCTCGAAGTGGCCGAATCGATCGATATGCTGCGCTGTTTGGAGCACGGGTATGATGTGAAGATGGTAGAGTCGGAATATGAGACCCACGCCGTGGATACCCCTGAAGATCTCCGGATTGTCGAACAGATGATGGAGGGAGATCCTCTGTTTCCGAAATATTCCTGAAAGACAGAACTTCGATTAAACATAAAAGCAGGAGTTTAAAAGTTGGTGGAGAAGACCGAAGTCACCGAATTGATGAACCCTGCGCCAACCCTTCCCCGATTGGCAATTCACGGGGGAAATCCGGTTCGCCCCACGATGCTCCCCTACCAGCCTGTTGAAAAAGTGCGTTTATGCCAAGATGACTGTTGTCTTTCCTTGTGGTTTGGTCCTATGATATATCAGGTTCAAACTGAGAAGGGAGGACGAGCAAATGGCAATGGGAAAACGAGGACGACAGAGACAGGAAAACCTGTTCATCGCATCGAACACTTTGGTGAAATCTCCGGGTCATCCGTTCTACGAGAAGCTGAATCAGGTATTGGGGGCGAACGGCTTCGACGAGTTCGTCGAGGGGCTTTGCCAGCGGTATTACGCTCCTCATATGGGTCGCAAGGGCATTCCGCCCGGGGTTTATTTTCGGATGCTTTTGATTGGGTATTTCGAGGGACTTGATTCGGAACGTGGGATCGAATGGCGTGTATCTGACTCGCTGACGTTGCGCCGGTTTTTGGGGTATGCCCTTGACGAACAGACCCCGGATCATTCCAGCCTGTCTCGCATCCGGCATCGGCTTCCCTTGGAAGTTCACGAAGCGGTTTTCAAGTGGATCCTGAGGGTCTTGTGCAAAGCGGGTCTGGTGAAGGGGAAGACGTTGGGCGTGGATGCTACGACACTGGAGGCCAACGCCGCGATGCGCAGCATTGTACGCCGTGACACGGGTGAAGGCTACCAGGCATTCCTTGAGAATCTGGCCAAGGCCTCGGGCATTGAAACGCCTACCCGCGAGGACTTGTCCAAGATCGATAAGAAGCGACCGAAGAAGGGATCGAACCAGGACTGGGAGCACCCGCACGACCCGGATGCCAAGATCGCTAAGATGAAGGACGGTCGCACGCACATGGCGCACAAGGTGGAGCACGCGGTGGATCTGGACACCAATGCCATTGTGGCAGTGGCGTTGTCGGGAGCAGATGAAGGAGATACCGAGTCGTTGCCCTGGACGCTGCTCGAGGCGCAGCTCAATCTCAAGCAGGTCGCGAAGGACGAAAAAGCTGCCAAACGTTTGCACAGACAGCGTATACGGGAGGTGGTTGCGGACAAAGGATATCATAGCAACGATGTATTGACCAGTCTGAAGCAAGGCGGCATCCGGAGTTACATTTCAGAACCGGATCGGGGACGCCGCAAGTGGAACGGCCGACGAGATGAGCAGGCCGCGGTATATGCGAATCGACGCCGGATCAAGGGAGATCGCGGCAAGGCCTTGCGCCGAAGTCGTGCAGAACGGGTGGAAAGAACCATCGCTCACACATATGATACCGGTGGCATGCGCAGGTTGCACTTGAGAGACCGCGGCAATATCCTCAAGCGTTTGCTGATCCACATCGGGGGCTGCAACCTGGCTCTGCTCATGCGCAAAGTGATGGGCGTAGGTACTCCGAAGGCCCTCCAGGACCTGGCCAAGGCCTTGCAGCGTCTACTGCTCGTCCTACAATCACGTTTGCTGCCCTCGGTCACCTTTTTAACCTCTTATCAGCGTCTCCTGCTCAATCTCCTTACCTTGATTTATCCGACCCGCACTCCAGGCGTCTTTTCCGTTTATGTGCGTTGAAAGGTAGTTCTTCAACGGGCTGCTACGGCCGCCAGTGCCTGGATGAGGACGATATACAGGCAGTGAACGAGGTGTTGCGATCAGACTGGCTGACAACCGGTCCAAAAATCGAAGCGTTCGAACGGGCGTTCGCAGAGTTCGTCGGGTCACCGAATGCTGTGGCGGTATCGAGTGGGACTGCGGCCCTACACGCGGCTGTTTTTGCGGCAGGCGTTTCCCCAGGTGATGAGGTGATTACCTCTCCGATGACTTTTGCAGCCACGGCAAATTCCGTCGTGTTTCAAGGCGGAATCCCGGTTTTCGTTGACGTTGATCCAGAGACGCTTTTGATCGATCCTGGCGGTGTTGAGGACAGAATCTCGGATCGCACCAAGGCCATTATTGCAGTCGACTATGCCGGCCAACCGTGTGATTACGACGCATTGCGCGATATTTCCAGCAGACATCATCTGGTCTTATTGTCCGATGCGTGTCACATGCACTCGGGGGGAGCGATAAAGGACGACCCACAGGCACCCTGGGTGATCTGAATGCCTTCAGTTTTCATCCTGTCAAGCATATGACCACGGGTGAAGGCGGGATGATCACAACCCACGACGATGATTGGGCAAAAAGGATGCGGGAGTTTCGAAATCACGGCATCACGAGCGACCATCGTCAACGGTCCCAAATGGGGGATTTTTTCTATGAAATGGTGGATCTCGGATACAATTACCGCCTGAGCGACATCCATTGTGCGCTCGGAATCAGCCAGCTGGAAAAATTGCACAAATTCGTTCAAAGACGTCAGGAGATCGCTGCGATCTATGACGATGCGCTTTCAGAAATTCCCTATGTCCATCCACTTGGAAAGCGGCCGTATGTCTCGCACGCCTACCATTTGTATATGGTGCAGTTTGATTTAAAAAGCCTGGGTATGGATCGCGCCGCGATATTCTCCGCATTGCGAGCGGAAAACATCGGTGTCCACGTCCATTACATTCCGGTCCATCTGCATCCTTTCTATCGAAATCGATTCAAAACAGGTCGAGGACTCTGTCCGGTTGCCGAAAGTTCATATGAGAGATTGATTAGTTTGCCAATCTTTCCCAATATGGACGAATCGGATGTAGAGGATGTGATCCATGCCATCAAGAAGCTGGCCGGGAATCAGGTTAGTTAAAAAATGGAAAAGTCCCTCGGAAGGCCAAACAAGATGTTATTCCTTAAAAAGAATAGTTTGGAGAAAGATACAATTAAACTGAGACCGGCAACGATCCAGGATGCAGATTTGCTCTTGGAATGGCGTAATGATCCTGAAACAAGGAGTGCGAGCCACAAGACCGCAGTTGTGCAGAGGGAAGAACACATTTCCTGGTTGCTAAAAACCCTGGACAACCCAAGCCGGAGGTTATTAATTGCTGAAGAGAATGAGGTTCCCGTTGGTACCGTTCGCGCAGATTTTTCTGATGGTGTTTATGAGCTTTCTTGGACAGTAGCCCCTGATGCAAGAGGGTACGGTGTGGGAAAATGTGAAGGGATAGCAAGATGACCCAGCCGGCGGGTTGAATGAATCGTCCTAAATCCCCATAATTTGATTGACTTAGGAAAATAGTTCTACATTTCAGCAATTATTTCTTATGGCTGACTTCCGGACCCGTGAATTAGACCATAAGAATGCGAATCGGGCAAAATCGTTCCATGCCCTTAGTTATAAATTTTCGAAAAATTCGATCGGCTTAGTCTATCATAAGACAATGTATAAATTAAGGTTGTTAACAATATCCGTAAAGAATACGCTCAATTTGCTCGTTTAATTTCGGTCGGACCATCTTTTTCAAGAACTAATGGATTACATTCAGCATAGATTTTGCTCATTAGATATTAAATGTATTGAAGTTGGGATAACGGCCGATATAGAGATTAAGCAGTTCTTCCGACCTCCCCACCCCAAGTCGAGTTTGTCAAATTCAAATCCATCCCAAAGAATAACCACTGAAAAGAATCCCAGCATAGATTATCTTTCCCGAAAATACTAGGGGGATCCAATGGATTTTGTGGTTGGAGATCCTTCCGGGTGATGAGAAGGATGAAAAACAAGCGTGTTCTGATCACAGGCGGATTCGGATTCATAGGGACAAATTTGATTCGAAAGATGTTGCCCGAAGGCTATGAGGTCAGGGTTATCGACGACTTGTCAACGGGGAATCGGGATTTTCTCGAAGGCATGCAATACAAATTTTTTCAGGGAGACATTCGCGATAGGGAAATTCTTGAAGAGGCTCTGGATGGAGTGGATCTTGTCGTTCACTTAGCGGGTCATACCAATGTCATCGAATCGATTGAAAATCCGATGCACGATCTTGAGATCAATGTGCTGGGAACCCTGAACCTTTTACAAGTAAGTCTAAAACGAGGGATCAAGCGGTTCGTGTTAGCCTCCTCCAACGCCCCACTGGGCGATCAGGAACCCCCGGTCGATGAGTCCCAAGTACCGCATCCCTTATCGCCGTATGGCGCAAGCAAGCTAGCCTGCGAGGGTTACTGTGCAGCCTTCCACGGTGGTTATGGGCTCGAGACCGTTGTGCTTCGGTTCGCGAATGTATACGGGTCCTATTCAACTCATAAAACGAGCGTTGTTGCGAAATTTATCCGACACGCCCTCCGAGGTGAACCGATTGTGATCTATGGCGACGGCAAACAAACCCGTGACTTTGTTCATGTCGAGGACCTTTGCCATGCTATCATTTTGTCAACCCAGAAACGGGTGGGCGGAGAGCTGTTCAATATCGCTTCAGGGATCGAAACAAGCGTGCTGGAATTGGTGGATACGATCAGAGAGGCAAGCGGAAAGGATTTCGAGGTGAAATTTGAGCCCGCCCGAAGGGGTGAAATCCTTCGGAACTACGCATCTATCGAGAAGGCCCGAGATCTGTTGGGATACGATCCTCAGGTGCGGTTGCCGGAGGGTGTAAAAGAATGCTACGAATGGTTTCGCAGGAATTATACATACAATTGAACGAGGGTCCGACAAACCCGGTTATTGGAGATTTTAGATGAGGATTTTTATTGCAGGAGTTGATGGTTACCTGGGGTGGTCTCTTGCGATGTACCTGGCCGCCCGGGGACACGAGGTGGGTGGCGTCGATGCATACTTTCGGCGGGACTGGGTGTCGGAAATGGGTTCCCAGTCCGCAACCCCTATCCGGCGAATGACCGAGCGACTGGAGGCTTTTCGCGAAAACTTCGACAAGAATCTTGATTTCAGGCGGGGAGACCTGAGGGAGTACGATTTTGTTCTAAACTTTTTCCGCTCTTTCGAACCTGACGCCATCGTACATCTCGGGGAGATGCCGTCGGCGCCGTTCAGTATGGTGGACGTTCACCATTGTGTTTTTACGCAGACCAATAACATCGTTGGCACGCTTAACATCCTGTATGCACTGCGTGAAGCCTGTCCCCGGGCCCATCTGGTCAAACTGGGCACCATGGGGGAGTATGGAACCCCGAATGTCGATATTCCGGAAGGGTTCTTCGATATCGAGTATCGCGGCCGGAAAGACCGGCTTCCGTTCCCGCGACAGGCTGGAAGCTGGTACCATCAGACCAAGGTGCACGATTCCCATAACATAATGTTTGCGTGTAAAATATGGGGAATCCGTTCGACGGACATTATGCAGGGGGTTGTGTTCGGAACCCGAATCGAGGAGATGGGGGACGACGAAAGGCTAGTCACGCGCTTCGACTTCGACCAGGCTTTCGGTACCGCGATCAATCGATATTGCGCTCAGGCGGTCATCGGACATCCGCTTTCCCCCCTTTGGGATGGGAAATCAAAAACGGGGTTTTCTGCCTCTGCGCGACTCCATGCAGTGCCTAACGCTGGCCATGGAGAACCCTCCAGAGGAGGGGGAGTACCGCGTGTTCAACCAGTTTGAAGAGGTCTACAATGTTACGGAGCTTGCCCAGAAGGTGCGAAAGGTCGGGGACGAATTCGGACTGAAGGTTGAGATCCGAAACGTGGAAAACCCCCGGAGGGAGATGGAGGAGCACTATTATAACCCCGATCACAGGCACCTCCTGGATCTGGGCTACCAGCCGACCCACGATATTGAGCAGGAGCTCCGTGTAATTTTTAAGGTAATTAGGAAGATATTGGTACCAGATTCACCAGATATGAAGCAATAATTGGGAAGAGATCCTCGTCTTCCTGGTTGAATCTGAACTCTGTTTCCTTCAGGTATAAATGGAAATGATGTCGAGGGATTCCTCTGTATTGATATAGCCAATTTTTAGAAAAACTCCAGAAGCCTTCGATGCCATTGATGTGATGTCGGCCTTTGCCTTTGGGCACCCCTTCTTCTTTTCGAACAACCACGTGGTCACCTTTGACTGACAGCCAAGTGTAGGCGTGCCAGTCATCGGTGTAGTATAGACTGCCTGCTTTGGTGTGTGAGGTCACAAGCGGTGTAAGGGTGTTTCGACTTCGATCCGGAATGGGAAAGGTGAGGACTTTTCCGTTCCTCTGATAAAGCCCGAAAACCAAGTGTTTTCCGGCTGCTCCCCATCCACGCTTACCCTTATGATGACCTCCATACATCGCCTCGTCCAACTCGATCTCACCCCAAAGCACCTGGTCCGTAAAGCTATGATCGTAGATGGCCTGGCGAAACGTGGTATAAATCCGCTGAGCCGTTTTCAGCGATACGGACAGGTAGTGCCTGGATCGGTAAGAGGGCACTCCCAATACAAACAGATAAAGTAAATGGGCAAGCTCGTCAAATGAAATTCGAAGCCTTTCAAGATAAGTGCCCGTGAAATCTTTAAACCGATATCCACACCGTGAACACCTGAACCGATCGTCTTTTAATAAGGGCAACCTGCGCTGATAATCGCAGCTTGGACATCGCCTTTTTCCACCCCAACGGGCTGCACGAAAATAGGCCCTACTTATCTTGCAGTCATTTGCTAACTTAAGTGGATTAATTACCAGCATATTATTAATATACGCTGGTGCCAATATCTACTCAATCACCATTTTTAAAGACCTGATGAAATACAGGGACCGCATCGATGGGAAGCGGCAGGCCCTGATTCCGGATATTCGCTGGGATGGGTCCCGGGCGAAAGTCAAGTTTATCGAGGTGGGGGGCCAGAATCGGGCGTCAACGGATTAAGGAATTGGATCACCGAAAAGTGCAGATGAAAGAGGAACCATCTTCAACCGCGGAATCACATACCTATTACTCCGACCAACAGGTGGGATGGGGTTTCAGGGTGTGGCGAGAAATGGTGAGCGAGCTGATTCTGAGCAGGGAGCTCATACTCCGCTTGTTCTGGCGTGATTTCACGGCCAAAT
This sequence comes from Candidatus Latescibacterota bacterium, assembly GCA_965217865.1. GTDB lineage: Bacteria > Latescibacterota > UBA2968 > SICM01 > SICM01 > CBDCJO01. Next base: position 877,979 of record CBDCJO010000002.1, read on the forward strand.
ACAAGCAATCTGTCCTGGGCGTTCTGTGGGCTCTCATCATGCCCCTGATGATGGTCGGGATCTTCGTGTTTTTGAACCGTTCGGGGATTTTGAATATCGGGGAAACAGCGATCCCATATCCTTTATACGCCCTGATCGGCCTGACGATCTGGGGGCTTTTCGCCGGGGGACTTATATCCTGCGCCAATGCCATAGTATCGGGTGGATCCCTGGTTGTAAAAGTCAATTTCCCAAAAGAGTCGTTGATCATCGCATCTTTTGGTCAGGTCATCGTCGAAACGCTTGTGCGTATTGGGCTGTTGGCACTTGTGTTTGTCTTCTATCGGGTTATCCCATGCTGGACGACCCTTCTTCTTCCTTTTGTCCTTCTGCCCATGATTTTGCTCACCCTGGGTCTCGGGTTTTTCTTTTCACTGTTGAACGTCCTGGTCCGCGACATCGCGAACATGCTCACGCTCGGAACGACATTTCTTCTGTTCCTGACGCCTGTTGCATATCCCATCCCAAAGGAAGGGATATTTGCTGCAGTTGCCCCATATAATCCCCTGGCTACACTCGTCGGCGCGGCCCGCGATGTGGTTATCACGGGTTATTTGAAACAACCAGCTGAGTTTGCGTGGATAAGCGGATTCGCTCTGGTAATTTTCCTGATTTCTTGGCGAATTTTCCACCTGGTCGAACCCCGAATGGCGGAGAGGCTATGAGCGTCGAGAAGACGACCGTCCTTGTTCAGGAGGTGTCTAAGAAATTCAGCCGATCGCTCAAACATTCGATCGCCTACGGGATGGCGGATATTACCCGGAATGTGGTTGGACTCCGTTCGCCTTCTGAGGATTTGAGGCCGAGAGAATTCTGGGCGCTCGATGACGTTTCATTCGAGCTTCATAGGGGAGAGATCCTGGGACTGATCGGGCCCAACGGGTCCGGAAAAAGCACGACGCTAAAGCTTCTTAACGGAATATTCATGCCGGATCGGGGAAGGATCCATATCCATGGGCGGGTGGGCGCCTTAATCGATGTCGGGGTGGGTTTTCATCCGATGCTGACCGGCCGCGAGAACATCTTCGTCAGCGGGGCGATTCTGGGCTTGTCCAAAAGGGAGATCGACCGGAAACTAGACGAGATTATCGCATTCTCGGAGATAGAGGACTTCATCGACACGCCGGTGAGGTTCTACAGTTCCGGAATGTACGTGCGGTTGGGTTTCTCCGTGGCGATTCACCTGGACCCGGATGTCTTGCTGATCGACGAGGTGTTAAGCGTCGGCGATATGGCCTTTGGACGGAAATGTTTTCAGAGGATGACCGAGATCCTGAATTCAGGAATCACAGTGGTGTTCGTCTCTCACGCGATCCGTCACGTTGAACGGATCTGCCAAAAGGCCCTTCTGTTGCACCACGGAAAGGTTCGATTTTATGGTCCCGCATATGAGGTTTCGAAGGAATATTACGCGCTTGCGAATCGCCTTTTCCTTTCAAGAGGTTCGGAAGCTGTTAAAGATCGCGCGTTCGGGGTCCATTCCGATCCGGAACGGTTCGAGGTGACGGGTGTCGAGTTGCTCGACGAGCGGAGAGAACGATGCGATCAGTTCAAAATGCTTCAGACCGTGATCATTCGATTTCACTTTGTCGCCCACCGAAAGGTTGAGGGTTTGCAAGTGGTTGTGCGATTCTTAACGATCGACGGTGTTTCGATCAGCAGTCTTTCCCCCCGGGAAGACGAATGTCCGGATTTTGAAGGTGAGGGTTATCTGGATTGCGTTGTTCCGGAGCTGGCCTTGCGCGAAGGGGTATACACCATCACGGTTTCTTTTTCAGATCGTGTTTCAGCCCTGTTCAAATGCGATCGGGCTGCTGAACTATCGATCATTCCTGATGATTCGCTATACCGGACGAATTTGTCGACGGGAGCCCTGGTGGTTTTCCCGGCGCGTTGGGAATTCCGAAATCAAGAATCGGAGATTCAAGCCGTCAAGGCATGACCTGAATATACTTTAGCCTGGAGACGAAAGTGGCGGATTCTCAAAATTATAAACCCAAGATAAGCGTCATCATTACTGCCCATAATTATGCAAAATATCTGGGTCAGGCGATCGACAGCGTATTGAACCAGACCCTGGATGATTTTGAACTCATCATCGTAGACGACGGGAGCACGGATTTTACCCAGGAAGTCCTGGCGAAATATAAAGGGTCACCTAAAATTAACGTCATCAAGCTCGAGGGGGTTGGCCTAGCCAAAGCCTGTAACCTGGGGATCCGGGAATCGAGAGGTGAATACATCATTCGGTTGGATGCAGATGACTATTTTGACGAGAATATGTTACTCGTCGAAAGTTGTGTCCTTGATACAAAATCCGACGTCCATCTGGTATTTTGCGATTATTATCGCATCGACTCGACAGGGGATCTCATTGACTATTACAGACTGATGGGGCAGGACGAGTCGACCCTTTTGGATCGTTCATCTCTTGCTTCGGGAATCATGTTCCGTCGATGGTGTTATGAAGAGGTAGGTGGTTATAACGAGGGATTGAAATACCAAGAGGATTACGATTTCTGGTTGAAGTTCACATCCCGATTTAAAGTATATAAAGTTCACCTTCCCCTCTACTATTACCGGAAGCACGATGGAACAATGTCCACCCAGACACAACCTCGGATGGAGGCCAGGAGGCAGGTTAAGAGCGAGTTGGCAAAGCGACGCCGTGAATCTTATCCGGAGGTCATCGGCGTTATTCCGGCCTCTACATATCTGATGAAAGGTGTTGAATATAAGCCCCCCTTGATTAATATCAACGATGAACCGCTGATTCATTTTGCCATTCAGAACCTTCAGAGTTGTCAATTTATCCAAAAGGTCTTTGTTTCCGCAGATGACCCGGAAGTTGAGCGTGTTGCTTTGGAGAACGGTGCGCTATCACTCGGCCTAAGGCCCAAACGCCTGTCAAAACCGGCGACTATGGAAGAGATCGTAAAGGACACTCTATCAAGGCTCAGTGAGTCTCGCGAGTCCATTCCCGAGGTTGTTGCAACTCTTGGTCCAGATTATCCCCTCGTCAGGTCGGTTCATCTGGATGAGGCGATCGACACCCTCGTCCTGCATGATTATGATTCCGTTGTATCGGTCACCGAAGAAGATGCCTTTCACTGGCATCCCGGACCGGCAGGGTTTGTGCCTATAGGGTATCACCGCGGCATGATGAAAATGGATAAAGAAAAGGTCTATAAAGAAACCGGAGGGATCAGAGTGGTTCAGACGAAAAACCTTCTGGGTCATTCTTGGTTGGGGCATTCAATTGGATACATTGAGTTGGCACCTCGGGATGCCCTTAGAATAGAGGATCCCGACTGGTCAAGAATTGCAGTCGAAGCCGTTATGGGGATGCAAGTTGGCCAAGGCAAAGACATGCTGACTAAGTGGGGGTAAAAGAATCATGAATATCGGTCCGTTTGAAATCGGGTTGAAAACTCTGGTCATTGCCGAAATCGGTAATAATCACCTGGGAAACCCTGAACTTGCCAGTCAGATGATCGACGCGGCCGTTGAATGCGGGGTGGATGCAGTTAAGTTTCAACTTTACAATTCCGATTTGCTCGTAACCGCCGATATGCCAGTCCTAAAACACGTTCCACAAAATGAAGCCAATACCCAGCGAGAAAGATTTCGGAAAATGGTTCTTCCATACGAAGCTTTTGAGAAATTGGCCGAACACGCCAAGGATAAGGACGTCATTTTCCTGACCACTCCTTTTGATGAAGAAAGCACGGATTTTCTGGATCATCTTGTGCCGGCTTATAAAATCGCCTCGGGTGAGGCCAACAATTTAAGGTTGATCGATCATATAGCTTCGAAGGGAAAGCCCATCCTGATTTCTACGGGGATGTGCACCCAGGATGATGTTGACAATCTCGTTGAAAGGCTCCCGAGGGAGCGGGTCGTCCTGCTTCACTGCATCGGTTCTTATCCCACGCCGGAAGACCAGGCGAGCCTTTCTGTTATTCCATTTTATCGGGAGCGATATGGAGTCCACGTGGGCTACTCGGATCACACCGTTGGCACTCTGGCCCCTCTTGTGGCGGTTTCCCTCGGGGCCGTCGTAATCGAAAAACATTTCATTCTTGATCGAGCATCTCCCGCAGGTGATCGAGCGCTCTCGATTACCCCTGAAGAGATGAGGCTTCTTGTTCAAAACATCAGGCGAGTTGAACAGATGAAAGGGCTCGCATCCAAGGAAATCCAGCAATGCGAGGAATATGCGATTAAGGCCCTGAGGAGGGGGATCTACGTAATAAAAGACTTCAAGGAGAACGAAACAATAACCGAATCCGACATCATTGCAACAAGACCGGTGGTCGACGGAGGGAGGAGGATCAATGAGTTGGAAAATGGGGTTCGGTTCCACGTCAAAGGGCCAATTGTAGCGGGGGGGCCCATTACCTTTGAAAACACCAAACGTATCGATCCAGAATGATCTGAAAACTCTTCTCCGTGAACATTAAGGAGGTTGAGGTGGGATACCGCTGTAATGCGATCATCGAGGCCCGGATATCTTCGACTCGCCTTTTCAAAAAGGTTTTGATGCCCATCTGTGGAAAACCGGCACTCCACCTCCTTATCGAACGTGTAGAGCAGAGTTCTGCGATCGATAAAGTGATCGTTGCAACCACGACGGAGGATGAGGATGAGGAAATCGCCAAAGCGGTCTCGAACTGGGGAACAGCCGTATACCGCGGCAGTCGTGATGATGTCATGTCCAGAGTACTCGAAGCCGCGAAGGCTTACGAAACCGATATTATCGTAGGGCTTACGGGTGATAATCTCTTGATTGATGGTCACCTCATTGATGCTGTGGTTGAATTTCTATTGAAGGGAAAATATGACTATGTGACGACCACGCACATGCATCACAGCAAGAAATGGGATGCTGAAAGAACCTTCCCTCCTGGGATAACGGTTCAAGCGCTATGGCGGAGGGTTCTTGAGGAAGTGAACCGAGAGGATTTCGAACCCCGATTACGTGAGTACAGTACATTTCGGGTTTACGATCAGCCAGAACGATTCAGATTGGGTGCTTTTCAATGCCAAGGCAAATTCGAGACTTTCAACCGTCCTCAATATCGGCTTACCATGGATACCCCGGAGGATTTTGAAGTGGTCTCCATGGTTTTTGAACAATTTTATCCTACCAACCCATTATTCTCTTCGGCTGAAGTAATTCATTGGCTCGATAAGAATCCGGAAATAGTTTCGATAAACCGGCATGTCCAGCCTCGAATTGTCAGTCAGCGAACCAACCTAACTCGTTGAAGAAGTCGTTCGAGTTTATATTTCAAATTATATTCCTTGCAGGAATTACCGGGGGCCGGTATTTCTATCCAAATATGGTTTATCGACAGAAGATGCTTCGCGAAAGGGAGCGATTTGGAAGATGATGGCTTGTTTCGAGGGGGAGCACACGGTTTTTGATATCGCCGGAAACAATACTGAGTTGGGCTATTGGGATGTTATGGATTATGTAGAAAAATTTCGTGCGAACGGGTTGGTTGATCCACGCCCGATTTAAATCAGTAATACCAATTCCGTGTTTGAAAGAAATCAGAAATGGACCGATTAAAACGAGACTTCTCAAAGGAAGGGACATTGTGGTCTGTTCGTTTGGGAATTTTCGATCTGGCCCCAATTGTCTTCCTCTTGTGGTGCCATGGGTTCCTGAACGTACGATATTTAAAGATCGATCCCGTGATGTCTAAGGCACTCCATATATTGTCCTACGTTGTAGGCAGCCGTCTCAATAGAGAGAAGATTGAATATCAGCTAGGTGACATGCGAACGGCTGATGGCGCATCGTTGCGTTTCTGGGTTGAATCGCGTGCAAGCCAATGGGGTATGACGGTAGCAAAGGAAATTGTAGAAGCTTGGCAAAACTTTTCTTTGCCGGTCTGGGCGAAATCCGATCGGGCAAGAATATATTTGGAACGACAAGGCATCTGGGAAGGAGAAAAGGATCTGTTAATGGAACTGGTCACTGTAGTAGCATTGGGCCAAAAAAAAATAAAGGAAGAGGGATCAACGGGATGCCATTATTTTCTATGCCCGGATTGTCTCAAGTGCCGTTCCATTGAAAAGGAGATCCTTGAGACTGGATTCAAGGTTCTCATCTCTTCGTCTTATATTCCAACGTTATTATACTACCCTAGGTTTTGTAGGAGATTGTATAAAATTTTAACAATTTCCCGTTTGGTCGAGGCTCTGTCCAATCGAGGAAGAAAAGAGTGTCTCAAAAATAACCTGGCCGTTCAATACGTAGAAGGCATAGACCTTTCCCGGCGGTCGGAGCTGTTCTGGTATCCAGAAAGCGGAGTTGGGCCTGAAGTTATTTTCTTTTACTTCAATTTCCAAAGTATTGTCGATTCGACACAACCATTAAGAGATCTAGAGGCGATGGGTATACACACCATTGTATTAAATCCTGAGTCGGGGCCTCAAGCCGTTCCAAAAACAGAAATCAATTCCTGGACTCCGAACCCGAAATGGCTCCCATCAATTCAGTTAGTCAATACGCTTCCAGGATTTATTTGGTTTTTAATTCGGTCAAAGGATCATTTTTTTCCGTTCCTGGTATGGTCCGCCAGGGTCTGGCATGACCTCTCGAGAAAAACCTTGTATTGGTTGCGTTTCATAACAGAAAATCATATCGCACTCAATCTATATGCGGATGAAGGACAAGAGTCGGTTGCACAACACGTTGCTGTTGACCTTTGCGGCGGCATCCAAATCGGCCGGCAACGGTCAGAAATATGGAGGCCTCCAGATAACTTACTCGGATTTTATCATGGCCACATTCATTTTGTTTGGGGTCGGCATTATATCGAAAGGCTGCAGCAAGGCCATAATGGCCTTTCCTACTGTATAATAACGGGATTTACTTACGATCATACCTTTTCGGAAGCCAGAAATAAAGGTTCGGAGATTCGAAAAATAATTGTTAACTCCGGAGCGAAATTGATTATTTGTCTCTATGACGCCATTGTTCGTGACCACATGTATTCCGAAAGAATGATTAGAAATATATACACGGGATTCATCGAGTGGGTGGAAAGTGATTCAACCGTTGGTTTGATCATAAAGTCAAAGAAGCCGGAAATTTTGCTGGGAGTACCAGATATTTCCCGGCGCCTACAGCACCTTCAAGATTCCACTGGACGTTGTATACTCCTTGATCCAAAGACGCAACCAGCGACGGGAGCTTTTGCATCTGACTTTGCAGTGGGGCTCGGAATTAGTTCTGCTGTGACCGAAGCCGCTATCGCAGGTGTCCGAGGAATTCATTGCGATCTGAGGAGCCTGCGTTCTCACGAGTACTATAAATGGGGTTACGGGCGTGTTATCTTCGACGACACTAAATTTATGATCGATAATCTTAAGTCATTCAAGGAAAACCCTAACAACAACCCGACATTGGGGGATTTTAATCCAATTATAGATGACCTCGACCCATTCCGAGATGGACAGGCTGGTTATCGCGCGGGGCAATATATGCGCGGGCTTCAGGAAGGATTTAATCAGGGACTCCATCGGGAGGATGTTATGAACAGAGCCAATGATCTCTACGCTGATGCTTGGGGTGCAGACAAGGTGATCGATATGCGAAAAGTTGAGGATTCTCAGGCAATGGACAATAGTCTTTATCAATCAAGGAAGGCGAACCCTTGAAGGCCTTGGTATTCTTCGATGCCTGGTGTGCAGACTCGGGAATTTTCCCCCCAGATGACGAAGAAACGGGCTGGGTGGCGCTAGATCCTCGCGCTATGAACCACCTGATCCAGCGCGGTATCCCAAAGCAGCGAATTCAATCTGAGGTTGGATGGATAACGACTGAGAGACGAGAGCACCTGGTCCGATGTTCCGATGATTCGTTGCAATGGTTACGGAAACAAGCCAGGTTTCCGGAACTTGAGGACCTCGAATGGAGCCTTTCCGAACTCCTCTTGTGGTATGCCTATTGGGTGGTAAACTACTGCCTTTGGGTGTTGGAGTTGAACTCGGTTTTTTCGGACTTCTATAAACCGGAAGTTCTCCGGGCGGGGAATCCCTCCCGTATTTCCCACGATAATGCATTTATCACAGAGCAGGATGGACTTTTGGCAAATCTCACGGCCAGCTTTGCCCGAAACCGAAACATCCGATTCGAGCCGATTGAATATAATCGAACTAATGGCGGGAAACCCGATCGGTGGCTTTCTCCGGCCATTTCCGGACGGATAAACAAACTGATCCAGTTTATCCGCTCAAGGTACAACGGCGCCAAGCAGTTGAGGTCCGTAAAAGCATTTGCCGCATCGAGAACCGACCTGATCCTGGCGACAACGCTTACCTATCGAATGGGAACCCTCATCGAATATCTCAGGAACAAAGGCTGCAACACAACGGCCTTTTTGCTTGATGATGAACCGGTGAAGCCGTTCGACGGGAGCTTTAGGATGTCCGAGATATCAGCGTGTCTTCCGAGAGAAGTTGAAGGATGGCGGTATATTAAAGAACGGATGAATACCCTTTCAACTGCGGTTGAGGGGGATCCGGATTTTTTTTCCCATTCCGGGGTTTCTTACGGAAAGCCCCTTGCGAGTAAGTTGCAAGAGGGCATTGGCCCCTGGATGTTCAGGGTTTTGCACAGGGCCTCTTCAACCGAAGAAATCGTCCGGAATGTAAAACCCAATGTGGTGGTGGCCGCGGGCGATCTGGATGACGATCGGTTCACCGGCGCGATCTGTAGGCGATGGAATGTCCCCGGAATTATGATATCCCACGGATCTCACGTTGTTCCCAAATCCGAGGCCGAGCATATCGAATGGGGAACACACACGATAGGAAAGATGCGATCGTCTTTTCAATTTCAGGCGTTACAATCGCCCCTTGCAGAAGCTCATCGAATGGTTTTTCCTTCAGATGGCACTTCAATTCGAACCGGCCCTTTGCTGTGGGGATCGGCCATCGACCCTGGGCTTGCGCAAGCCCTTCGACGGGAATTACTTGGAAACTGGGATGGGCGTGTCATTTTGCACGCCGGTACGCCGAAGGGGGGCCGGAGCACCAGGTTTTATATATATGAAACTCCGAATGAGTATGTTCAGGGAATCGTCGACCTTGCGGAAGCCGTTAAAGCGCTGTCAGAAGTTCGTTTGATCGTGAAATTCCGGCCGTCGAAGCATATCAGCATTGAAGATTTAAAGTCCCAGGTGGAATTTTCGGATCGGGTCATCTTGAGTGTGGATGAGCCTTTTCTGGATGTTCTCGGGTTCTCTAATCTCATGGTCAGCTTTTCATCGACCACAATTGAGGAAGCCCTTGCAAACTGCATCCCCGTGGTCTTTTATGGAGGTGATGGGCGCTATCAGCATGTTGAAGCACCTGTCTATCGTCCGGGGGAAGCCTTACCTGTCTCCCCGGTCTACGCCATAAAGGATTCTACCCACCTTTCCGCAGGGCTTGAAAACGTGTTGGCACTCACAAAGGAATTGACTTCAGAGGCGTTCAGACCTTTCCGGTTTTCCCCGGAGCAAATCGATCCGATCGAGGATTTTTTGGGCCAATTCCTCAATGGTGAAACAAGCACCCCGGAAACAGTAGGGGCGGAAAATGCATCGTCTCTTTGACGAGTTTATCCATCCATTGCTGAATGCTTCCAGACCGCGGTCTTTGCTTGAAATCGGGGTTTTGCACGGCAAGAATACTCTGAATCTGTTGCGGTGGTGTGCGGGTAATGGGGCCCATCTGACTTCCCTTGACCCGGTGGAGTGGACTGGAGATCTTCCGGACGAATTTAGAAGGGGTGACTCGAACTATAAATACAAAAGGGGGCAACCCAGATTCGAGGATTGGAAGATTCGGCCGGAGGGGCTGGAGGAGGCCTTCAGAGAGGGTTTGGATCGATATTGGACATGCAAAAAAAAGCGGAGTCTGGATTACTTTGTCTCACCGGAGGTCGATTCTTTCGATGCTTACGTGATCGATGGCGACCACAACTTTTTTACGGTGATCACTGAACTCTTCATGATTCACCGATTCGTCCGCAAAGGCACGGCAATTTTCCTGCACGATGTCGCAAAGACAACGAATGCGCGGCGGGACGAGTATTACGATCCGACGCTGATACCAGATCACCAGATCGACGGCCCCCAACAGGGGATCCTGACAGCGATAGAGGTTTTTCTTAGCAAAATTGGGGGAAGGGGTCTGGGAAGACGTTTTTTCGCGCCCTACGAGTTTCATATCCTGACCAAGAAACACGATGGCCTGGGCTTTCTTATTCATCGTTGAATAAATATCACTATCCGGATCATTTAAGGGGTTGTCTTTTGATTCTTGGCCCTGTAAGAATGACTATAAGAGTGATTAAGAGGTGCCTAAAGGGAATACTGGGTTCTTTGATTGCCCATTCCAAGACTGGAAGCTTCAGACCATTTTTCGACGAAAACAAAGGAATTGAAAATTTGACAAAAAAGAGCCTTCTGTCATGGATTTACTATCATCAGCATTACATTGTAGGCAACAACAACCGATTTATGGGAGCCCGAGCTCTAAAGAATCCGATGGATGCATGGGTTTATCAGGAGATAATTTATGAATTAAAACCTGATATCATTTTGGAAGTGGGTAACAAGGAGGGGGGCACGATTCTCTATTTTGCGATGTTGTTAGACATGATAGGAAAAGGGCGAGTTCTTGCATTAGATCTGGACCATAGCAGATGTTGCGTTCGACATCAAAGGATTACACTGATTACGGGAAGTTCGTGGGACAAGGAGATTATCAAGCGTGTTTATGATGAATGTAAGGGGAAGGCGGTTTTGATAATCCACGATGCAGACCATACTCGAGAAGGGGTCTTAAAGGATTTGAGAAATTATGAAGGGCTTGTTTCACCTCCAAGTTACTTCATTGTGGAAGATACAATTGAAGGTCTAAGAGGGTTTGTTTTTGATCGAAGTGACCGATATAGATGGTTCATACGACCTAGTCGGAACACTGCATTACAGGCAGTCGAAACTTTTCTATCTGAGAACAAGCGATTCATCGTTGATCGAACAAGAGAAAAATGGGTACTGACTTCTAATTACAAAGGATATTTAAAATGCGTTGGTCAAAAAAATCCTAGTTGAATTTGTTCCCGGTAAAAATAGTTACATTTGGTAGTAATGCAATGGTCAAATCCAAACATATAACTGCCATGATACCGGCGCGAATGGGAAGCCAGCGCCTTTCTCAGAAGAACTTGGTGTTGCTGGCTGGAGAGCCCCTAGTATCATATGCGATCCACGCGGCAAAAGGCTCCCGAGTGTTCGACCGGGTGGTGGTCAACTCGGAAAATCAGGTTTTCGAAGAGGTGGCTCAGCTTTATGGCGCGGAGTTTTACCTTAGGCCCGATCATCTTGCCACCTCCGAAGCACGCTCGGACGACGTGGTAAGGGATTTTATCCTCAATCATCCCACGGATGTGGTGGTTTGGGTGAACCCGATTGCACCGTTGCAGCCCAGCCAGGAGGTTCAGGCTGTTGTGACTCATTTTGTGGAAAAAAACCTGGATAGCTTAATTACGGTCCGTGAGGAGATGGTCCATTGCAATTTCAGGGGGAGACCCCTAAATTACAACCCTGAGGAGAAGTTTGCCAGGACGCAGGACCTTGACCCTATCGAGAGGTTCGTTTATTCGCTGATGATTTGGAAGACAGAGACTTTTATGACAACCTATGACCAGAAAGGATATGCCTTTCTTTTTGGGAAGATGGGATTTTATCCCGTCTGCAGGGAGTCGGCGATTATTGTCAAAAAGGAAGAGGACATTCGTATGTGTGAGTACATCCTGACCGGTATGCGTGAAAAAAGGGAAGAGCCGCTCGAGTACTTCCAGGTCACCGAGGGAGAGGCGGGATGAACGGATCGGACGAGGCGGTTAATGTGCTCATCGTTGGGGCAGGCATGTATGTCTGTGGTGGGGATATGGGGGGTTTCGGGACGGTACTGCCCACTCTGGTGCATGCCCGGAGCCAGGGTTTGGTCAACGAGATTCACGTTGCCGCCACCAAGGTGGAGAGCATCCAACGTTTAAAAAATCAATTGGAGGGATTAAATCGGCATCTGGATACCGATTGCATTATTGAGGGATATCCCACGGGCGAGGGTCGGGATCCGGATGCCTATAAACAGGCAATCGAACGCCTTCCCCGTCCGGCCTGTGCAATCGTTGTTGTCCCAGACCATCTTCACGCATCGATTACCGCTGAAGTCATCAGAGCCGGGATCCACGTCATGGTGGTCAAACCCCTTGCCCCAACGATGGCGGAGGGCCGACAACTGGCCATACTGGCCGAGGAGTTCGATGTATTCGGGGCTGTGGAGTTCCACAAACGCTACGATGAAGCCAATCTTATTCTACGTCAGGTGATTCTTGACGGCAAGCTTGGAGATCTCTGTTATGTCAGCGTGGAATACAGCCAGCGGCGCAGTGTTCCCGAACACGCCTTCCGCGAGTGGGTGGAGCGAACCAATATTTTTCAGTATTTGGGCGTGCATTACGTGGATCTCATCTATTTTGCAACGGGTGCCAGACCCCTGCGGGGTTTGGCCACGTCACAAAATTACTATTTGGTGAATCGGGGAATTGACACACCTGATGCAGTACAACTTGTAGAATGGGAATTGCCGAATGGGCGTCGCTTTGTCTCGTCCTTTCTGACACACTGGGTGGATCCGGAGACCACCTCCGCGATGTCGGACCAGAAGATTGCTGTGGTTGGGACGGGTGGACGCTATGAAAGCGATCAGAAACACCGTGGTGTACAGGTTGTAACAGATGTAAACGGAATAGAGGACATAAATCCATATTTTACACAGATATATAAAGGACCAAACGGTTCTAAGGATGTGCACGGTTATGGTCCCCGAAGCATCCTGCAGTTTCTCCAGGATGTTGAGAGTATCCATGCGGGACGTCGAACCGTCGCTGATCTGTCTTCTTCGCGTCCCTCTTTTCGTGAGGCCCTCGTTTCCACGGCGGTAGTTGAGGGGATTAGCCAGAGCTTAGCAGCCCGTTGAAGAACTACCTTTCAACGCACATAAACGGAAAAGACGCCTGGAGTGCGGGTCAGATAAATCAAGGTAAGGAGATTGAGCAGGAGACGCTGATAAGAGGTTAAAAAGGTGACCGAGGGCAGCAAACGTGATTGTAGGACGAGCAGTAGACGCTGCAAGGCCTTGGCCAGGTCCTGGAGGGCCTTCGGAGTACCTACGCCCATCACTTTGCGCATGAGCAGAGCCAGGTTGCAGCCCCCGATGTGGATCAGCAAACGCTTGAGGATATTGCCGCGGTCTCTCAAGTGCAACCTGCGCATGCCACCGGTATCATATGTGTGAGCGATGGTTCTTTCCACCCGTTCTGCACGACTTCGGCGCAAGACCTTGCCGCGATCTCCCTTGATCCGGCGTCGATTCGCATATACCGCGGCCTGCTCATCTCGTCGGCCGTTCCACTTGCGGCGTCCCCGATCCGGTTCTGAAATGTAACTCCGGATGCCGCCTTGCTTCAGACTGGTCAATACATCGTTGCTATGATATCCTTTGTCCGCAACCACCTCCCGTATACGCTGTCTGTGCAAACGTTTGGCAGCTTTTTCGTCCTTCGCGACCTGCTTGAGATTGAGCTGCGCCTCGAGCAGCGTCCAGGGCAACGACTCGGTATCTCCTTCATCTGCTCCCGACAACGCCACTGCCACAATGGCATTGGTGTCCAGATCCACCGCGTGCTCCACCTTGTGCGCCATGTGCGTGCGACCGTCCTTCATCTTAGCGATCTTGGCATCCGGGTCGTGCGGGTGCTCCCAGTCCTGGTTCGATCCCTTCTTCGGTCGCTTCTTATCGATCTTGGACAAGTCCTCGCGGGTAGGCGTTTCAATGCCCGAGGCCTTGGCCAGATTCTCAAGGAATGCCTGGTAGCCTTCACCCGTGTCACGGCGTACAATGCTGCGCATCGCGGCGTTGGCCTCCAGTGTCGTAGCATCCACGCCCAACGTCTTCCCCTTCACCAGACCCGCTTTGCACAAGACCCTCAGGATCCACTTGAAAACCGCTTCGTGAACTTCCAAGGGAAGCCGATGCCGGATGCGAGACAGGCTGGAATGATCCGGGGTCTGTTCGTCAAGGGCATACCCCAAAAACCGGCGCAACGTCAGCGAGTCAGATACACGCCATTCGATCCCACGTTCCGAATCAAGTCCCTCGAAATACCCAATCAAAAGCATCCGAAAATAAACCCCGGGCGGAATGCCCTTGCGACCCATATGAGGAGCGTAATACCGCTGGCAAAGCCCCTCGACGAACTCGTCGAAGCCGTTCGCCCCCAATACCTGATTCAGCTTCTCGTAGAACGGATGACCCGGAGATTTCACCAAAGTGTTCGATGCGATGTTCAGGTTTTCCTGTCTCTGTCGTCCTCGTTTTCCCATTGCCATTTGCTCGTCCTCCCTTCTCAGTTTGAACCTGATATATCATAGGACCAAACCACAAGGAAAGACAACAGTCATCTTGGCATAAATGCACTTTTTCAACAGGCTGATAGGTGATGGTGGAAATTGGGTGACGATCGCATCGGCTGATTAACGACCAGATCGTATATGAAGTGGAACTGCTTTGAAGCAGAACTTTATATAAAGTGGCAGTACGAACATTATCCACAGCATTGAGACAGTTCCATTGTACGACTATCACCGCCTGTCATTGGCTAGTACGAACAGCTTCTCAGACGTTCCTTCTACATCAGGAATATGATTTTTGAGGAGATGCGAAAAAATGAACATAGCACCAGACGACCAAGAGTTATTGAAGCTCATGATAGAAGATACTGGAAACGCTCCAAATATTTACAAACCCACCAACTATTGGGCGGTTTGCGAAAAGAGTTTTCTTCCGGAATTGGAAAAATTAGGACTTAGGGATTTTAGAAGGAGAAAAAATTCGATTCAGCAAAGTTTTGGGGCGACCGATCTGTTTAGACCGCCCCCACAGATTGACTTGCGTAAAAGCAGGATGTTTAATAATCGCATCACCAGGAGAATACCGCTGTGGTCAAGGTTTCTGTCTTTACAAAACGGCTTACTGAACAGGGTCTTCCCCGTTTCATGTGAAACTTATGAGGCAGGGGAGTCTGATCAGTTGCTTTATGAGTTTGCCCGTCTTTACGGAGAAAAGGTTGGAGCTAAACCCGTCTATCAGTTTAAAGCGTCTTTAATCGGGAACCCCGAACACGTTATTATGGTCGGGGACAAACCGTACACGATATCTATACTATCGTGTTACCTTCAATATGCTTACTGCTGTAATTACATCGACTTTGATGGTGTTAAAATCTTGGTTGAGTTGGGGTGTGGTTCTGGAAAACAGGTTGAAGTGATTAAAAAGCTGCATCCGGATATCTGTTTTTTGTTGTTCGACATCCCGCCGCAGGTATATGTATGTGAGCAATACCTAAAGTCAGTGTTCCCCGGTGATGTTGTGTCTTATAGAGATACAAAACAGATGGACTCAGTGACAGATATTCGCGGGGGAAGAATTTTTATTTTTGGCAACTGGAAGTTTCCAATAATAGGACAGTTGCGAGCTGATCTGTTTTGGAATTCCGCGAGCTTCCAGGAGATGGAGCCGGATGTAGTGGCGAACTATTTAAAGTATATAAACACACAGGCGAGAGCAGTTTATTTGAGAGAAGTTATGGGGGGGAAAGAAGTCGCTTTAACCAGGGGGAGCCCTGGCGTGCTGAAGCAGACGAAGCTGGAGGATTATAGAAAAGGGCTTGGAAACTTTAAGCTGCACAATATATCTCCGGTTCTTTGGCCCATACGCAAGCGGTCAGGTTATAGCAATTCCTTCTGGGGGCGGTTGTCCTGAGAACCCCCTACTCCGAAATAGCCAAGGAACTTGACGTAATCGAGAACGAATTCCTGGCTTCGATGGCCTGAATCCTGCATGGCACAACCCGAAGGCCAAGGATTGGTATGACGATATCGTCGGCTACGTCGAAAGCGAGTTCTGAGTCCCGGACGAAGAATCTTTGGACCGGAAGGAGCTTGTAAAGCTTTGTCCGCATCAGAAGGATTCTTGGGCTGATGTTCAGTAGAAGAGCCTAGCTGGTAGATGCCTTAGGAAAAGCGAGCCAATAAGAAATAGTAGAGGGTTTGGGTTATTGAATAAAAGGCCGAAGGCGATTCCGCCTTTGGTCTTTCCTTTTTCAGAGTTTTAAGGAACCATTGCCTCGGCCTCTCTGTAACCCCTTGTGACATAAAGCACTTGACAACTTAGAAAATTATCCGACATTTAGATGGTTCCGCTCTCCTTGATAATCCGACGCGAGTCTCCTACCCTTATTCGGATAGAAACTTTCAATAAAAAAGAATCGATCCTGAATACCCTTCCTTCTCCTTCCATGAACTCGCGGGTAGAGTGTCCGGACAGGTGTTGAACGCCTGATTTAAGCAACTTTTTCCCCCACGAAAGGAGTTAATCGCCAGGACCTTGTGAAACTTTGTCTGGCTGATTCGAGTTGCCCAGACCGTGGGGGATCCGGGCACCACGGAAGCGACCTTGGTCTTATGGATGTTAATGGGTCAAACATACTGTCCATATCTCTATAACACAACATGTTATGAAATTAGACCCCGAAGCCCAGATTCTATTCTTACCGCGGCATCCTCCTTTTGGAAACACGAATGAATCAGTGCACGATTTTTGCTAAATTTCAATGTCGAGAGCCTACAGTTTTAGCCGATATATAGGGATAAGAGCCAAAGCCTAAGGCATCTTCCGACCAGCCGACCCTTTCTCTTCTCCCACCCCCTGGCATTTCAATTCAGATACCCATCCCTGTTCAATGGATTCCAATAATTTGTCAACTTAATAAATAACTAACAGTTGGGCGAATATTCGATTGAGCTTCAAACCGATTGACGGTTTGCTCAATCTCTGTAATAATTTAAAAAATTTTGCCGAACGGTTCAACCTTTCCCTGGATTTGAATCATGGCTAGGCCTACGGCTTCCATCATCATCAGGACCCGGAATGAAGAACGCTGGATCACCCCTTGTCTTCGGGCTGTCTTCGAGCAGTCATTCTCGGACTTCGAGGTGATTCTGGTCGATAACTACAGCACGGATTCAACGGTGCGCAAGGCCGAGCAGTTTGGGGTTAGAACGATTCCGGTAGATGAATACCGACCCGGCAAAGCACTTAATGCTGGGATACACGCCGCAGGTGGACAATATCTGGTCTTCCTCTCGGCCCATTGCATTCCGACGGGTTCGGATTGGCTTTGCCGAATGATCGGTGGCTTTGAGGACGATCGAATCGTAGGGGTTTATGGCAGGCAGCAGCCTATGATTTTCAGTTCGCCCGAGGATAAACGGGATCTGTTGATCACCTTTGGCCTGGATCGCCGCATCCAGGAACGAGACCCCTTCTTTCATAATGCCAATAGCGCCATCCGTCGGGACATCTGGGAGACCTGTCCTTTTGACGAGACGGCATCAAATATTGAAGATAGGATGTGGGCGGAGGAAGTCCTGGCGCGGGGTTTCCGTATTCTATATGAGCCAGAGGCGTCCGTTTACCACCATCACGGTATTCACCAGAGAGGCGATCAGGAGCGGGCTCGGACAACGGTCCAGGTCTTGGAACGCCTTCACGGGAAGAATGCTTCATATCGAGCAGGGTTTCTGGAGCTTGAGAAACTACAGATCATTGCGATTGTGCCAATCCGTGGACAGGGTCTTTTGGAAAACGGGAGTCCTGTACTGAGGCACACCCTTGATGCAGCTTCCTCTTCCCGATATATCAGAGATACGTTTGTACTTACCGATGATGAACGCACTGCCAATTATGCCGAATCACACGGAGCGACCATTCCATTCCTACGAGATTCGAAATACTCAAAAGACGACGTATACCTGAACTCGGTATACGCTTACGGCATCCGGCGAATGGAGGATCATGGAATTTTCGTCGATCTTGTGGTGGCACTCGAGCCCACTTATCCGTTTCGCCCTCCCGGCCTGATCGATGAACTGATTACTCAATTACAGATGGGGGGATATGATTCTGTATTGCCTACCCGGGCGGAGTATAACTCTTGCTGGATCGAGGAGGAAGAGAACCGAAGAAGGGTCGACACCGGAGATATTCCCCGGCACATGAAGACTCCCATGTTAATCGGTCTCAAGGGTCTCGGTTGTGTGACTCATCCTGAATTCCTGAGAGAGGGGCGACTCTTGGGCGATACGGTCGGACTCATAAAAATTGACGATCCGTACGCGACGATTGAAGTGCGTTCACAGCGAGATATTGAGATGATGGCCCTTGTCCGCCGTGATACTTACCTGGAACAGGTGAGGAAATCGATTTGATTTCGATCGTGACCTCATGCAGGAGTATGAAGCATGGATAAAGAACGACACGTCAAGATTCTCGACTGTACGATTCGGGATGGGGGATATCTCAACGACTGGAAATTTGACCCGAAGATGGTTCGAGAGGTGTATCGTGCGGCTTCAAAGGGGGGTGTTGATATTGTTGAGATTGGCTTCCGGGGCACGGAAAAATATTTCGATCCAGCGAAGTTCGGCCCCTGGCGGTTCTCGGATGAATCCGACGTACAGGAGGCTACGGCCAACATTTCCGGCGCTAAGATCGCTTTGATGGGAGACTATGGAAAGATCGATGTCGATGATTTCCCCGATGCGAGCGAATCGGTCGTGAGCATCGTTCGGGTCGCATCCCACAAGAACACAATCGAGGATTCGGTCCGACTCCTGCAGGCCATCAAGGCAAAGGGATATGAAGTTTCGTTGAACGCGATGGGGATAGCGACATATTCGGATCAAGAGCTTACCACATTGGTCAGACTTTTACACGAATCGAATCTGGATTACATCTATCTCGCGGACAGCTACGGATCGTTGTTCCCGGATCGAATCCAGGGACTGGTTGCACCGCTTCTGGAAATCCCGAACATCCAGGTCGGGTTTCATCCGCACAACAATCTTCAGATGGCTTTCGCCAACACGCTGGAAGCGATCCGATGCGGTGTCCATATCGTCGATAGCACTATGTTCGGTATGGGAAGGGGGGCGGGAAATCTTCCCACAGAGATTCTGCTCAGCTACCTTGAACGATTTCGACCTGAAAAGTACAACCCGATACCCGTTCTGAATTGTATCGATCTATACTTTGTCGGGTATGAACGGGACCACCCTTGGGGTTACCAGCTTCCCTACATGGTGTCGGGGATACTCGGATGCCATCCGAATTACGCCCACAATATGATCGAACGCCGGCGCTACACCATGGAGGAGATCTGGACGGTGCTCGAAGTGGTCAGGAAGCGGGGCGAGGTGGGATTCAAGCCCGAACTTGTTGAGGAGATCGTCGAGAGGGGCTTCGTGGGTATTGAGGACGAGGAACCGACCGTTAGCCCAAAGGCGAAAACACCTTCCCTCTGGACAAAGAAGCATGCGGTGCCATACAAGGACCGACATCAAGGTCGTAATTTTCTTGTTCTCGCGAATGGTCCGACGCTGCGCGAATTCAAGGGAAAGATCCAGACTTTGATCGATGAGATGGACCCAGTGGTACTCGGCGCAAACTATCTTGGAGGTCTGTTCACACCCGACTACCACGCCTTCACGAGCGTGAAACGGTTTATGAAATATGTATCTGCGACTTCGCCTTCTTCCCAGCTCCTCGTGGGAGAGAATATCGAACCCACAATCATTCAGGAATATACGAAACGGTCCTATGGAACACTTTATTTTCACGATGTCTTAAATACGGAGTTCGATATTGACGTCAACGGGATTATTCAGTGTAATTGCCGCACGGTGTCGGTCTTGCTTCTGGGTTTGGCCATTGTGATGGGCGCAAAGAGAGTCTTCGGGGTTGGTTTCGATGGTTATGTCCAGGCTGATCCTGAGGGCCGATTATTTTTCTATGAAGAGGAAGACGAGCTTCAGGAGAAAGATCTTATAATCAGCACACACAAGTGGTGCGAGAGGCACATCTCAGGGATCGATGCCTACATGAAGAATCAAGGGGGGGATGGTGTCCACATCCTGACGCCAACCGGTTATAAGGCGTTTTACAAGGGGATCGAAAACTACCTTGGAGCCGAGACGAGTGGCCTTTATTCCGGCACGGGGGAGGTCGCGACGGGTCAAACAGAAGAATCTGGTGTCTCTCGCGGGTAAACCCCTGCTTGCATATACGGTTGAAGCGGCCAAACATTGCAATATTTTTGACCAGATCTATGTGAGCTCCGAAGATCCAGAGGTCCTTTCGGTAGCTGAGGCTTATGGAGCCACATCGGACTCCAGGCCACGCCATCTCTCTAAAGATGAGGTGAAGATCATCGAGGTCATCCAGGAGTTTCTGAAACGTCGCGAAATCTCTCCCGATGTCCACGTTGGTGTTCTCCTGGCTACCTGTCCCCTTAGACTTCCCGAAGACATTCGGAAGGCCTACTCTCTTTTTGTCGATGCCGATGGTTCGGCCCCCGTCGCGAGTGTATCCCCGTTTGAGCGGCCGGTTCAAGTCGCACAAGCCATAAACCAGAGAGATCGCTTGCAGCCAATTTTTCCAGATGAGTACCTGAGGACCACCCGCAGTCAGGACCACCAGACGGCTTATTGGTACAACGGCGCCATCGTTTTCAATATCGCCAAGAGGCTGGCGACCCAGCGGACGCTCATCGGAGAAGAACCCATCCCCTACGTGATGCCGTTTGAACGATCGATCGATATCGATCATCAATTTCAGTTAAGGATGGTCGAGTCCATTTTAAAAGGGGGATTACATATTTAACTTGACAAAAGTCGAGAAATCATTTAGGATTGTTTCGTTGAGTGCCTTTCTGCTGCTCTTTCTGATGGTCTGCTGAATGTTTCTCTTGTCTGTCCACTTGGCCCGACGGCCGTCGGCGTAAGGCTCGGGCTAGCGCTTCGGGTGTCGCGCCTTTAAACTCGTAACGTGGCATACACGCCTCCTCAAACATACAAGGGGGGGCGCCAGTTTCACGCCCCGTTGAGTAACCTGCAACTCCTTTACGGTGCCTGCAATCGCGTGAAAGTAGTTAGGGGGATTTTAAGGCCTCTTGGGAAAAAGATAATTTGCGACGATGACGAACAACCCCAGAACCGAAATTGTGGTTGAGCCGATTAGAGTAGTGAGCACAGTGACGGAGAGTTTGAATGAGATGGGACTTAATCCGTGCAGAAGCATGATTAAGCCAACAACAATGAGCCAACCGACAATGAGCCAATATAAGCGGTTTGCGTACGTTTTACGTTGATCGCGGTCCTGAGTGAGATCGTTGATTTCGGCTTCAAGTCGTTGGTTATAAAGTCGAAGCCGTTGGTTATCAAGTTCTTTTTTCTCGTCATCGAACAGACTGACGTCTTGCTGATCAGGTTCTGGAAGCTTATCAGTCCGGACGGTGCGAAGGTCTTTAAGTTCCGGCATTTGCCGAGATCTTCTGTGCAAAGTGTTTCTTGATGATGTTATTCGGAATCACCAAGTTATAGCCATAGGGATTCTTTTTCCTTATTGTATCCCAAGGCCCCCCAGGTTCGTGTGTGAGTTGCGATAGCGACAGCCCAGGCATGTGACCATAGACCTCCCACGCTCGTTCGATGAGTTCCATCGCGAAAGTATCCTCGGGAGGGACGCGCGGCGTGTTCCACTGTAACCTTCTGTGCTCACCGACATCCATAGTTTCTAAGGGCCCCATGATGGGCCTACTCCCCCAGACTTTCACTACTTGGTAAAGATCTGGAAAAACCGGTCCCCATCTCCAAGCCTGTGCGTTCTCGGCGCTCAAGGCCCCCTTATCGAATCCGAGGTGCCACCCGTGACTGAAGTACACCAGTTTCTGGATTTTCATCGCGTCTACCGTTTCGCCTGAAGACTTAGCGATATCCAGGAAACTATTAGCGACTGCTTCGGCCAAGTACGGCATGATCTTCTCTCCCTTCTAACTTTGAATCAGTTCCTTATACATCAACCGTTTTCCGATCATCCCCGCAACAACGGATTGCATCTGCTTCACGGTATCCACGTCCCGAATACTGCAACGTCCAGCGAATTCATTGACGTAACGCTGCAGATGCTTGAGGCTCATTTTGTGATAGGTGCCATAATAGCCACGCTTCAGCAATGCCCAAAAGCTTTCCATACCGTTCGTGTGAGCCTTTTTTCTTACAAACTCGCCAACGCTGTGCTTCACGGATTTGTGATCAAAGCCGTACATGTTCTGATAGGCCGTTGCATCATCCGTATAGACCGTTGCGCCATCCTTCACATTGTTGTGGACAAAACCCTGAAGGGTCGCGCCGTCCGTGTGTTCAACTACTTGAGTTCTTACTTTTCGCGTCTTACGATCCTTCGCACCCGCCACGGCAACCTTGCCTACTGTGCCTCGCCCCGCGTGCAACTTCTTATTTGCATGCTTGTTCTTTTCCCTGCCACCGATATAGGTCTCATCAACCTCAACGGGACCCTCGAACTTTACCGCCATATCCGTCCCCCATGTTTCACGTAGGCGGTGGAGCATGAACCATGCGGTCTTTTGCGTCACCTTCAAATCCCGATGGAGCTTCATACTGGAAACACCTTTGAGATGTGTGACACAGATGTAAATCGCAAAGACCCACTTGCGAAGTGGCAGGCGAGATTTCTCTATGACAGTGCCAGTCTTGACGCTGAAGTAAGACCGGCAATCCGTGCACCAGTAAGGCATGGGCTTGGTATTGGGTACCTCGCGCGTCTTGACGCTTCCACAATGACCACAGCAACGATCCCCATTCCAGAGCTGCTTTTCAAACCAAATCACCGCGGCCGCTTCATCTGGAAACATGTCGGCCAATTCGAGAATCGAAATTCCCTTGCGGTGAGACTTTCCAGGCGCTTTCTGTGACATGGCAATTGTCCTTTTTGTTGTTTACTCTCTGTTCTAACAAACAATTTTAAATATAAACAATTGCCTTGCGTTTGTCAAGTTAAATATGTAATTCCCTTTAAAAGACATGTCCAATTGATGCGGGAATATCACACGGAGACTGCGTTATGAGACAGTTTCAAGGTATTCTTACCCCTCTGATTACTTCATTCGATGAGGACGGTAAAATATATGAAAAAGGGATCCGGAACCTTATCGAGTTTCTGGGCGAAGGGGGGATTAACGGTGTCTTTGCAGTCGGATCCTACGGCCAGTTTCCGATGATGACGGTTGAAGAGCGCATGCAGGTAGCGGAGGTCATCGTGGGGGAGGCGAAGGCGAGAGAGATGAAGGTGATCGTTCAGGTCGGGGCTCCGGGTCAGAGGGAGGCGATCACTCTTGCCAAGCACGCCGCGTCAATCGGTGCAGATGCCGTTGCGTGTGTGATTCCGTTCTATTACTCCGGGGTCGGATACAGCGAGGACATCCTTCTCGGACATTATGAGATGCTGGTAAAGTCGGTCGATGTACCGGTCCATTTTTACAACAACCCGAAAACGACGGGTTACGCGCTTACCCCCCAGATGCTGGCGTCCCTGATCGATGTGGGTGTCCGCGGCATCAAGGACAGCGGTGCGAACCTGGTTCTTTTCGGAGAGATGATGAACGTGGTCAACAGGAAGTGCCCTGAGTTCGACCTTATGCCCGGCTCCGCCGCAGTGCTGTTGGCCGGGTTGGTGCTCGGCGCCGAGGCCTGCGTTGCGGGAACCTCTGCGGCTTTTCCGGAACTTGCCGTTGCATGCTATCGTGCTATCAAGGAGGGAGATTTTTCAAAGGCAGGAGCGCTGCAGCTGAAGATTCTTGAGGCACGATCGATCCAGGGTTCGAACGGGCTTCGCGCCGCGGCCTGTTACGATCTGCTCAAGATGCGGGGGATCGACGTCGGAACATCCCGAAAACCGTGGAGACGATGGACTCCCGACGAGATCGCGAAAATTCGGAAACGACTCGAAGAAACCGGCCTTCCATGAAATGCGCAACAGTGGGTCGCAGTATTGTCGGGTGCGTCATTCTGGACTTCGACGGTATTATTCTGCAATCGACGAACATCAAAACTGATGTATTCAGAGAAATATTCTCGCGCTACCCCGATGTAGAAAAAGAAGCCCTGGAATTCCATCTGTCCCACAAGGGGATGTCCCGGTACGAAAAGTTCGGACACTTCGTCAATAATCTTCTTGGTCTTCGAGATTCGAAGATGGTTGACTCCCTGGCTGAAGAATTCGGCGATCTGGTTGAAGAAAGGCTCCTTTCCTGTCCGTTTGTACCCGGTTCGCAGGAATTCCTTGTCCGCTGGCACGGGAAGCTGCCTCTGTTTGTCGCCTCCACATCGCCTCCCGCGGAACTGAACCGAATTGTCAAAAACAGAAATCTTGACATGTACTTTCATCAGGTCCTTGCCGATCCGGGTCCGAAGGCCCCTCTTTTGAAGGAGATCCTCCGTCAAACGGGTATCGAATCGGCCAGGGCCGTTTTTATTGGGGATTCTCCCACAGACTTTCAAGCCGCCATGGAGGTTGGTGTATCTTTTATCGGAGTGGGGGACTGTCCGGAATTCCGCGAGAACAGCGCCCCGAGTTTTTGTAATCTTTTCGAAGTGGACGAATATTTAGTCAGCAATTATGGTATTGCTCAATCGGCGGAGGGTGCAAGGTGAAAGTCGTCTCTTTCGTTGGTGGTCTAACCCATCTGTATAACCAGGGAATATTAAAAAAATGTGTTCCTGAACTGAAGGTCGTAGCCCTTCTTTTCGATCATCTTAAGTACCTTACTGAGCTGGAAGCTGTACGAGATCTAGGAATCGATATCGTTTTACACGACAGGAAGCACCTGGATGAATCGTTATGGGACCCCCGGCCGGACCTGTTATTTTTAGCCACGGCTTATCCGGAACCTTTCCGTTGCGGACTGGTAGGCCGGGCCATCCGACTCGGTATTCCCGTTGCGGCCATCGAAGAGGTCAACCAGATGGCAAATCAGAATGGAAGGAGCACACACTATTTCCTGCCCGTGGACCAACTGGGGGTGGCCTCTTCTTTCGAGGCCGAACGATTTAGAGAAATGGGTTTTCTTTCTGAGCAGATCGTTCTGACGGGCTGGCCATTTTTCTCGAATAATAAGGGTTCAGCACTTCAGCCCCGGGAAAAACTGAGAAAGGGGCTGGGTATCTTACCTGACTCCAGTGTGGCTCTTCTCATCTTGAGTCTCGTCAAGGAGAAGAACCTCCAGTGTTTCGAGACGCTGCGAATGAGGAAGGAATTGCTGAAACTTTCCGCCAGGGGAATTCCGGAGAGGATGACACTCGTCGTCAAGCCTCATCCGGCGGAGGACAGGGACTTTGTGGCGAAGACGGTTAAAAGCTATGCCCCCCGAGCAATTTTGCTTCAGAGCGAAACGCCCATTGAGGAGGCTCTGTCGATCAGCGACCTGGTCATCAGCCTGGGCAATTCCCAAGTGGTGTTCGAGGCGATGCTGCGGGGACTTCCTCTGGTCATCGTGCCTCTCGGGCTGACCACGATGTTCGACGATTCGATGCCGGAACTGATCGTTCGGTCTCCGGAAGATATGGGGTCGTTGTGCAGGCAGACTCTCAAAGACACACCGGATTATACCAATCTTCTTTCCCATCACGTCCCCTTCTCCCCTGAAGAATCTCTCGAGAGAACGGCCCATTTTATTCGACAGGTCATTTCGAACCCCCGGTTGATGCCGAAATGGACTAAATCCCTTGATCTGTGCCTCCAGATGCAGTTTGTGGGGATGGAGGTTGAGGCCCGGGAGGAACTGAAGGCGTTCGCTCAAGATGAATCTCTGCCGAATGAATTCAAGGTTATCCTGGAGCTTCTTGAAAGGCTTTTCGATCAGGAGGCTAAACCTTCGGATATCCGGGTTTTGATTGAGGCCTTCCAGGGTCACAAAATCCGCCAATGGCATATTCAAGCCTTGTGGATTCGCCAAATGTATTCTTCGCGGAAAGATCGTATTTTGATTCAATCAGGCCTTCCGCTGGTTCAGTCGTTCGACGGATCGGTCAATGCACATTACTTTATTCACGAACTCCTGATGCGAATGGACCTGGAATATGCCGGAGGTGATGAATCCGAAGCGGACCGGCTGCGCGAATGGTTTGAGAGGGACTTCTACTTTTTGGATGATTTCCGCAAAAGAGATTTTCGTCTTCGGCTTTTTAAGGATGGCAGATTCGACGGCCATGTGGTTCGGTATTTGTTTTCGAAAGGGTTTGGAGTGGGACGTCGAATGGCCAGGATTGTGGGCGCAGGAGTCAGAAAATGACTTTTTTCTTAAGGCGACTTGAATCATTAATTTGCCATGAAAAATGGCACTGGGCATTTCCGATTGCACTTTGTGTCTTCTGGGCGATTTTCTGTTTGCCTACCGTGTTCTATAACCTGGATGACACACGCATGATTGCTTATTTCAGCCACGATGACATATATCTGCTCGACACCATCTGGTATTTTTATAGCGGCGAATATAATCCTGAAACCATTCAGGCCGGAAGTATAGAAGGTATGCGGGACTATGGTCTATTGTTTCGCTATATCGTCGATCTATCACGTATTTTCATCGAACCCTTTACAGAAATTACGCCCGGCCTTCTGTGGGGAATCGTTCGATCACTATACCTCACCTGTGGTTTACTTGCCATCCTGGCATTATGGCGAATGGCCATACGGCACTTCGGCAAGGGCTGGGTGCCAGTCATCAGTGTGTTGGGCCTTGCTCTTTGTCCGTCGTTTGTCTGGCATTTGGACTTTTGCAAACCCGAACCGATCACGCTTCTTCTGACGATTGTTGCATTCGACCACATATTGCGCATCGTCGAGCATGGCTCAGTAAGAAGTATCATAATCGCTTCAGCCTGTGCCGTTGGCGCAATTGTGGTCAAACTTGTTGGTATTTTTATTTTGCCAATAATCATGTTGGCAATTTTTTTTCATTGGTGGCTTTCAAAGGATCGTTACAACCCAACGGTGTGGGTGGGTTTTTTCATGATTGTTGGGGGTATCATATGGGGGATCAGGATAAATTCTCTAGGCCGAATTATTGAATCTTCGCAGCGAGGTATTATCTTTTCGCAGATATTTTCCGCAATTGTATTGGTTCTTGGTTCGAGTGCAGCTTTTTTCGTTGTTTTTGGATTCCGTTGGCTCCTTGATCCTAAAGATTTTATATCAAAATTCATCGAGATTTCGAGTTACTCCCTATTTTCAAAAGCGAATCCCATCGGGGATCCGATCGGGTATGGGAAGGCCCTATTTCTCAATATTGGCGAATTCGTCTACACCATCAGTGGGCTCAGGCTGCTTCTGTTTGGATGGTACAACAACCCTAATGTGGCTGAACCCAAAATTGCAGGTGACATCTTCACCCCTTTCGGCCTGGTGTTAATTCTCTGGTTTGTCGTCATAGAATTTAGAGGATTTGGGGGGAAGTGGAACATCGGAGATATCAAGTTTTTTAAACGATCGCATTTAGCCCTATTTTTTGTGGGTTTTGCATCCTATATGGTTTTAACATCATTCCGCAGCACACGTCACATGCACCATTTGATGTATTTGGTTCCCCCCGGTTTTTTGCTCATCGGCCAAATACCCCAGTTGATCAAAAAGAGGGGCAATTATCAAAAAGATATATTCATTCTCGTTGTCCTTCTTGTCGCGACCTTTTCCCTGAATGGGCAAACCGCCATTCGATGGCGGCTTAATAAGCTTGAACAGGGAAGGGGGTCCGATGATATTGTGTGGCAGGTCCAAAAATGGTGGCGAGACAATGTGTCTGTAGATACGCCAATCGTCGCTGATCTTCCTTGGAAATCTTATCTGCCTCCCGAATACCAAAATGTTTCCTTCTTTAACTCCCGAGCACATAATGGGAAGGATTATTCGCGAGCACATGCATCGTTACTTGAGAAGATTGATATGAGAAAACCGGAAATGGTTTACTACAATGCCGGTTCACGGGGAATTCAACCCCCCATGAATAATCTTCCTGGATATAAAATTCAACAGATCGCCAGCTTTCAGGGAAATTATTATACAAGATATAGAAACAACGGCGATAGATTCATTGTTTATAAAATAAAACCGATTTCTGATATTTGACGAATATCAATAGTCGATATATGGACCTGAATGGAGATGAAAATGAATGAGGACCAACTATCTTTAACCTGTTTCTTTCCTTGTTATAACGATGCCTATACCATCGCGAGCCTCATAGGGGCCGCGGATGTGGTTGCTCGAGAATTCACTCCCGACTATGAGATCATTGTTGTTGATGATGGAAGCACAGACAGCAGCCGGGAACTTCTGATTGACCTCCAGGAAAGGTACGTCAATCTTAAATTAATTTTCCACAAAAAAAACGTTGGATATGGGGGTGCCTTACAAACGGGCTTTCGTGCTGCGAAAAAAGATCTGGTGTTTTATACGGATGGAGATGGCCAGTACGATGTATTTGAACTTCGAAAATTCCTGAAAGTCATTCAAGATGGTGTTGATGTCATAAACGGTTATAAGATCGATCGTGCAGATCCCTTACATCGAATCATTATTGGAAAGATATATCTCTATCTTATGAGGTTGCTTTTTAATTTCAAAATTCGTGACGTCGATTGCGATTTTCGACTGATGCGGCGAAAAGTTTTTGACAAAATATCATTAGAACACACAAGTGGCGTTATCTGTATTGAATTGGTTAAAAAGCTTGAATTGAAGAAGTATCGGTTTGTGGATTTTCCAGTCCATCATTACCATCGCATGCATGGAAAATCACAGTTTTTCAACTTTAGAAGGCTTTTCCGGACTGGCATAAATATTCTCCGGCTCTGGACGACGGTAATTCTAAAGCCCAACTTCCGTCGAATGTTCAATCTAAAGGTTGAACATGCTGCGATAGAAGGATTCCATGGCAATTGATTATGAAGCATATCAGGGGAAGAAGGTACTAATAACAGGTGGATTGGGATTTATAGGCAGCAATCTGGCAATTCGCTTGGTGGAGTTAGGGGCTAATCTGACTTTAGTGGACTCCATGATTCCGGATTACGGCGGGAATTTATTTAATATCCATCCTGTTCGAGATCGAGTTAACGTTAACTTTTCAGATGTCCGTGATGAACACAGCATGGATTTCCTCGTCCGCAATCAAGATTTTCTATTTAATCTGGCAGGCCAGGTTAGTCACATCGATAGTATGGGGGATCCATACACCGATCTTGAAATCAACGTCCGGAGTCAAATATCAATCCTTGAGGCATGCCGAAAGAATAATCCCAATATCCGCATCGTTCTTACAAGCACGCGGCAAGTATATGGAAGGCCGGATCATTTACCCGTAAAGGAAAGTCATCCGCTTCTTCCCACTGATGTTAATGGAATTAATAAGATGGCTGGGGAATGGTATCATCTTCTTTATCATAAGGTATTTGGAATTCGATCGGTCGCTTTGCGTCTGACGAACACCTATGGACCCCGACAACTGGTGAAACACAACCGGCAGGGATTTATACCTTGGTTCATTCGTCAAGCCGTTCGGGAGGAAGAAATAAAAATCTATGGCGACGGAAATCAATTACGGGATGTGAATTATGTTGATGATGTGGTTTCTGCATTGATCGGGGCTGGCGTTTCTCCCACAGCATACGGAGAAATATTCAACCTGGGAAGCAACCCTGTATCATTATTAGATTTGGTGAGAATGATCATTGAGGTTAATGGGAAAGGGAATTATCAATTTGTAGCCTTTCCACCAGAGAAAAAAAAGATTGATATCGGAAGTGTTTATGCGGATTACGGAAAAATTCGGGACCAGCTTGGCTGGAACCCAGAAATTGATTTGAGGAATGGATTAGAGAGAACCATTTCATACTACAAAGAGTATGGAAATCAGTACTGGGAGTAAGATTAATAATGGTCATACCATTTGGCGATCTCAAGCGTCATTATTTTTCTATAAGAAAACAGGTAGAAAGAGCAGTCCGATCGGTCTTAGAATCGGGATGGTTTATTCTGGGTGAGAGATGCAAGGCTTTTGAAGATGCCTTCTCCACATATTGCGGTTGCAAATTTGGTGTTGGAGTTGGGTCGGGAACCGAAGCCCTTCACTTGGGGCTTGTGGCGTGTGGTGTTAGGCCGGGGGATGAGGTTATTACGGTGGCCAACACTTGTGTTCCTACCATATCAGCGATTTCTTCCGCGGGTGCCCGACCGGTTTTTGTAGATGTTCACCCTCAGAGTTACAACATGGATCCAACACAAATTAAACCTAAGATTACTTCCAAGACACGGGCCATCTTGCCAGTACATCTCTATGGACAAGCCGCCGATTTAGACCCCATTCTTTCTATAGCCCGAGAAAGAAACCTGAAAATCGTCGAAGACTGTGCACAGGCACATGGCACTGAATACAAAGGTCAAAAAGTCGGATCGTTTGGAGATGTGGGATGTTTTAGCTTTTATCCCAGTAAGAACCTGGGTGCGTTTGGAGACGGTGGAATGGTCGTCACGAGTGCCCCCGAAATCGCAGAAAACCTTAAAATGCTCAGAAATTACGGACAGAGCCGTCGATACCATCACGACATCAAAGGTTATAATAGCCGTCTGGATGAGATTCAGGCTTCGATTCTCCATACGAAGTTATCATACTTGGATGGTTGGAACTCCCGGCGCAACGAGATAGCAGGCTTTTATCGAGAGCATGTTAATCATCCCGATATTATTCATCCCTGTGAGATGGGTTATGGAAGGCATAATTTCCACCTTTATGTGGTCCGGGTTCCTGAGAGGGACGGTTTAAAGATACGCTTAAAAGAAAAGGGGATTGGTACAGAGATTCATTTTCCGATACCCATTCATCACCAGAAGGCATACTCTGACCTGAATATTCCAGGGGATTCATTACCCGTGACTGAAAGATTTTGTGGCGAAATCCTCAGCTTACCGAATTATCCTGAGCTTAATGAAGAAGAGATAGGATATATCGCTCAAACGATCCAGGAAGAGGTAGGATAGCTTTTGCATGTCGATGAATATAAACGGATGTATAATATTGAAGACACCTATTGGTGGTATCGGGGTCTTCATGAGTTTATCATTTCCACCCTTCTGAATTTTTTTCCTGACATAAAAAATAAACTCCTATTGGATGTGGGTTGTGGCACGGGGGGGCTTTTGGAAAATCTCAGAGATTTCTGTCCTAAGTCATTCGGGACTGAAATATCGCCGGAAGGACTTAAGTTTTGTGGCGTTAGAAATCTTTCGGGATTATTCAGGGGGTCCGCAACCACGTTGGCTTTGAAGGATAATATAGGAGACGGTGTAATCTGCCTGGATGTTATCCAGCACAAGCGTATTCAAAGCGATATGGAGGCGCTAAGGGAATTTCATCGAATTTTGAAACCCGGCGGGATTTTAATCCTAAATTTGCCGGCATTTTCTTTATTAAAAGGGGCTCACGATCTGGTGGTCCAAACTCGTGAACGGTATACCATGAATCTCATGAAACATCGTCTTGATTATATTGGATTTAAGATTCTCAAAATGACGTATAGGAATGCTATACTTTTTCCCTTAATCATGATAAAACGTTTGCTGGACTCGTTGTCCAATGCCCCACCCAGGTCGGATCTAAAACCACTCCCACCATGGCTCAATCGTATTCTATTTAAATTGGTTTGTATGGAAAATTTGGCACTAGCACATATCAATGTTCCATTTGGTTCTTCATTATTTTGTATAGCTCAGAAATAATGTATCGAGGTTAGGTTTTCGTGCCAGGCGATGTTAAACAGGCCGTTATTCTCGCGGGAGGAAAGGGAACCCGCCTTGGCGGTTTGACACGCTATCGTCCAAAACCAATGATAGAAGTGGCAGGTAAGCCTTTTTTATGCCATTTGCTCACCCTTCTCCGACAACGAGGAATCAAGGAAGTGTTGCTGCTGACAGGATTCCTCGGGGAGTCCATTCTTGATTATATTGGAAATGGGGAGAGGTGGGGCTTAAATGTGACATATTCACACACCCCGGTGGAAGATAAAACTGGACGTCGACTTGCGTCCGTTGTGGATCGGTTTGATGGAGAGTTTCTATTGATGTACGCAGATGTCTACTGGCCGCTTCCGCTTGAGAGGATGGCCAAAAGCTTTGATGAAAATCCTCAGGCTTTGGCCCTGGTGGCCGCCTACACCAACCGAGAGAGGATTACCCGGAACAACCTGAGGGTGGACGAAGCCGATAACGTTCAGCTCTATGATAAAACCAGAAGAGGAGCTGGCCTGACCCACGTCGATTCGGGTTACCTGCTCTGCAGGCGTGAAATCGTGGATTATTTCCCGCCTGGGAATTTTTCTCTTGAAGAGGCCGTATATCCTAGATTGGTTCAGGATGGCCGGATGGCGGCATTTCCCACAGAACAGCGTCATTTCAGCATCGATACTCCTGAAAAGATCGAGAGCGCGGAGATATTCTTTGATTCGGGAAGGACGGTGTTCATCGATCGTGACGGAACGATCAACCGGTCAGCCGCCCGTTGGGATTATATCCGATCCTGGGAGGCATTCGAGTTTCTGGAAGGCGCGGTGGAGGGCATCCGCACCTTGAAGAAGAAGGGATTCCGTGTCATCGTGGTGACCAATCAGGCGGGAATTGCCAGGGGCGAGATGAGCTTAGAACAGGTCGATGAAATTCATGAAAAAATGAAAGAGGCTCTAAATCGCGCGGGAGCGCCGGTGGATGCCGTTTATACCTGTCCCCACGGCTGGGACGATGGTTGTTTTTGTCGCAAACCGAGTCCAGGCTTGCTCTACCGGGCGGCCAACGAACTGGCGTTTGACCTTAGCCATGCGGTCCTGATCGGGGACCAGCCAACCGATTTGGAGGCGGCTGAGCGTGCGGGTATCCCTGGGATCCAAGTGACTGAGGAGTATTCACTTCTTGATGTTTGTAAATCACAAATTAGCCCGTATGCGAATGACAGATAACGACATATGAGTTATAGTCAAAACGGTCATAAAACAATCCTGAGAAGGGTAGTCCGATGGGCAAACAAGCCCATTAAGACATTTTTTCCATCTACTTCCCAGAAAACGGTTGCCTGTTTGCGGGTATGGCAAGCCAGTCTGGAACAGTTGAAAGCGAACAATTTCGGTTCCTGCCTTGGTGAGGAAAAGGCGACCTTTTTTCGAGGCCAGGTGGCAGAGGCGCTATCTGTACCGGGGGATATTATCGAATGCGGTGTATTTCAGGGCGGAAGCCTGATGATGATCGCAGACGCTTGCAGGCAGGCGAATGTGCACAAGCGGATCTATGCATTGGACAGCTTTACCGGATTAAACCCGGACGAGTTCCAAGGTGATTTGCAGCGAGGCTTAGTAAAAACAGAGTTAGGCAATTTTCGCCATAACTCATTGACTTTAGTCAGGATTAAGGCGAGACGCTTAAGGCTACATCCTGACATTAGATTTGTGAAAGGCTATTTTAAAAATACATTGAAAAGCCAACTAAATCGAACTCAATCAATCTGCTTTGCACATATCGATTGCGACCTGTACGATCCGGTTAGACTCTGTGCCGAACAGATTTATTCAAAGATGTCGCCCGGAGGAATCATGTTATTCGATGACCTTACGACAAGTTATAAAGGAGCGAGAGACGCATTCGAGGAGTTCACTTCTCGGGTCAATTATCGGAAGGTGACCCTCGAAGCCGGGATGGGAAGTATTATCATATAATTCACCGTTTATGGTGTAATTTCATGAAAGTATTTGGACTTGGATACCCCTTCCTTTGGAAGGGGAGGAAAAGTTTAGCTTGCCGAAGGCAAGCTAAAAGGCTGTCTTATCGTGTGCAGACCACTGAGACACAAATCGACTCAGGAGGCATACGATGGGACTCCGACGGACCAGTCACGCAGTCTATGATAGCCAGTATCCTCTGGTATGGGCACCGAAGTATCGGAAATGGATTCTGCGAGGTGACCTTCGAGAGTATGTGGGCAAGCTGTTTCATCGGATAGCAGAGGATTTTGGTTTTGACATCCAAGAGATGGAAGTGGCCGAAGATCATGTGCATATTTTCTTGTCGTTTCCTCCCCGGTATTCGATTTCTAAGGTAGTGGGCATTTTGAAGAGTATTTCGGGCAGCGGGGTCTTCCGAGAACATCCAGAGGTGAAACGGGAGTTATGGGGTGGAGAATTCTGGGAAGATGGTTATTTTGCCCGCACCGTAGGCGACAAGGTGACTTCTGAAGTGATTGAGCAATATATTCGGTATCATCGTCAAGAGCAGAAAGGGCCCCTACAGTTGGATCTGTTTGGGGATGGGAGTGGTTAATGCCCCGCCCTTTGAGCGGGGTGGTTTACTTCTCCTTATAAGCCATCCATGTTTTCAGAAATGCGAAAAAAGATTCGACGTTCCATGAGCCTTGCTGCTAGGGGTTATCAGGTTGCCGGGGCCAAAGTTTCGGTAACATATCCGCTGATAAATTTCAACTTACAAATTTTTTTCGAAGATGCCTTGGATTGGCAGCATAGACTATCACGAGCAGGGGCGAGTGTTCCTTTTGGAAATTATTATGAATTCGGCGTTTTCCGGGGGGATACGATTGTGACTTTTTACCGTGCGCTGGAAAGATTCCAAAAAAAAACCGGTCTGTGGGCGTAGGAATAAAAATGTATGCTTTTGACAGTTTTAAAGGTTTACCGGCGTCTGAGAATATCTATGACAAAACCCCATTTTGGGAGGCGGGTCAATACGCTTGTTCCGAAGAAGAATTTTTACACATTCTTAAATCGAAGAGTCTCGATACTCAAAATGTTGTTTGTGTCCCGGGGTTTTACGAAGAAAGCCTTACCCAGGAACTTGCGGACTCATTATCCGATGAACGCCCCAGTATTATCACCATGGACTGCGACCTGTACAGTTCGACCATTACGGTGCTTGAATGGTTAAGGCCATTATTAAGGCACGGGACTTTGTTTTATTTCGACGATATATGGTCATTCAGCGGCCATCCCGATTTTGGAGAATTGCGTGCGATAAACGAGTTCAATCAGAAAGATCGGGGAAAAAGCGTTGAACATCATTTCGGCCTGGGCACAAAACGGATATGGATATATACCAATCCATTCGAATATATGAAGTACGGGAGATAATTTCGGAGATTGCGGTATGAGGGTACTGGTTACCGGGGGGTGTGGGTTCATCGGGTCCTGCCTGACTGATGAACTGGTCAGGCGTGGCCATAAGGTAACAGTGTTCGACCGGGAAGAACCTTCCCTGAATCGAAACCAACACGCGGATTATCTGTGCGGAGATATCTGCGGCGACCTGGACGGATTACTGGAGCGGAGATTCGATATCGTTTTCCATTACGCCGCGGAAGTGGGATCCGGCCTATCCATGGCCGAACCCCTTAAGTTTGTGCGCATAAACTCGTATGGAACGGCCAACCTGATGGAGGCCATCCGGCGTGAAGGGTCGGTCCGAAAGGTGATCGTCGCATCCAGTTCTACGGTGATGGGCGAATCGACATGTCGCTGTCCTGAGCACGGAATCGTCTATCCCGGGCTTCGGCCGGCGGATCAGGTTCAGAGAGGGGAATGGGAGCTGAAATGTCCGGATTGTGAAGGAACCGTGGATCCCGTAGCGATGTCGGAGGATCGTCCACTGCGACCGGCTTCGGTTTACGGTATGACCAAGAAGGACCAGGAGGAGATGTGCCTGCTGCTCGGCCGGTCCTGGAAACTGCCGGTCGTGGCTTTTCGATTCTTTGCGGTATATGGACCCCGCCAATCCCTTCGTAATCCATACACAGGTGTTCTGGCGCTTTTTGCCACCCGCCTATTTTCGGGTCATCCGATCTTTCACTATGAGGACGGGGGTCAGCTCAAGGACTATATCTTCGTCGATGACATCGTACGTGCCAATATGATTGCGATGGAGACCGATGCCGCTGATGGTATGGTCTTCAATTTGGGGAGTGGGCAGCCGTACACCATCCGACAGGTCGCGGAAAAGCTGCGGGCCTTGATTAACCCGGAATTGGAAATTGTATGTACCGGGCAATATCGTGCCAGCGACAGTCGCCACGGCTGGGCGGATATATCCCTGGCCCAAAAATGCCTGGGATGGGTGCCGGAGGTATGTTTTGCCGATGGTCTGAACGAACTCGTTGAGTGGCTCGGAACCCTTCCTGACGAGGTTATTTCCGAAGCTGTTGAGAACTTTCAGGAAGCTGAGCGTTACGCAGAATCGTTGGGGATGGCGCTGTGATCATTTCTCAGACACCTTTTCGGATCAGTTTCGTGGGCGGGGGAACCGATATCCCCAGTTTTTATAAAAATTGCGGGGGGGGTGCGGTGGTCAGCACCACGATCGACAAGTACATCTATGTGACGGTTAAACCTCAAAATCGACTCTACGAGCATCGCTTTCGCATCGGATATTCAGTGACTGAAAACGTGGACTCTGTCGAAGAGATTAATAATCCAATTGTCCGAGAGGCCCTCAAGCTCCTGGATATCGAAGATCCAATGGAGATTACGGTCCTGTCCGAGATTCCTGCGCGAACCGGGCTCGGATCTTCCAGTTCATTCGCCGTCGGCATTCTGAACGCACTCCATGCCTTCAAGGGAAAGGTCGCGACTCCTGAGCAGCTGGCAAGGGAGGCCTGTCAGATCGAGATCGACCGCTTAAATCGGCCGATCGGAAAGCAGGATCACTATGCAGCGGCTTACGGAGGCCTTAATCGGATTCAATTTGATGCAGACGAGTTTGTCAGGGTCGAACCCATTATTTGCAATCCCGAGAAGCGGGATGCTCTTTTTGCCCATCTGCTCCTTTTTTACACGGGCATTACTCGGGATGCGGACGATGTTCTGAAATCACAACAATCCAATGCGAATCATAACCAAAAAAGATTGGGAAAGATGACCCAGCTCGTCGAACCCTTCGTCGCAGAATTACAATTTCCCGATGGAGAACTATCCCGGCTGGGGAAGTTGCTGCATCAGGGATGGAAATATAAACAATCTCTTGCACAGTCCATTACATCCCCTGAAATCGATGATTACTATGAAACAGCGATGTCATCGGGATCGACCGGCGGGAAGCTTCTGGGTGCGGGAAGCGGGGGCTTCCTATTGCTCTTCGCGGAACCCTCTCAACAGGAATCTGTTCGAAGGGCACTCGGTGAACTTATGGAGCTGCCGATCGAATACGAACCTTATGGCAGCCGAATTGTTTTCGTGAGATAACCGTGCACTCTCTGAAGGGCAAAAAAGTTCTCGTCACCGGCGGTGCAGGAAACATCGGATCCTATATTATCGATGCTCTGAAGGCAGAGGATCCGGAACAAATCGTTTGTGTTGACAACATGTTTAATGGCAGGATGGACCATGTCGCCCAACATATAGACCAATCCTATTTCAAGTTTTATAACGTGGATGTAGCCGATTATTCGAGCCTTGCATACGTGTTCCGAACACATCTTCCCGATCATATTTTTCATCAGGCCTCGATGCTGATTCAGGACAGCGAGACACTCCCCCATAAGGCCATTCAAACGAATATCGTCGGAACTTTTAACATCGTTCAGCTTGGGAATGAGTTCGAAATAAAAAAGATGTGTTATGCATCTTCGGCCTCGATATTCGGCCAGCCCAAATATCTGCCGGTTGATGAAGACCACCCGGTTGCCTACAAACAAAACTATCTTTACGGGGCAACCAAAATCGCCAATGAAGCGATCGTGGGCACCCATGCCCGATTTGACTGGGTCGGACTCCGATATTACAACGTGTTCAGCGAGAGGCAATCGACCTCGGCTTTCTACACACAGGTTATCAATTATCTCTACAATAATATTTCCAACGGAAAGCCTGTCGAAATTCATAATGACGGATCACAAACCGTGGACTTGATTCATGCAGCGGACATTGCTGAAGCCAACATCGCATCCATGAAATCCGGGATTTCGGGCGAGTTATTCAATGTCGGGACGGGTGTCCAGACCAGTGTGCTCGATCTCGCTGGGAATCTTATGAAAGTCATGGGGACGAATGTTGAGATAAAGTCCATTCCACATCACGACTCCGATCGGCATGTCACCCTACGTCAAAGCAGTACCAAAAAGATCAGGGAAATGTTGGGATTTAATTCGAGGATAGGGTTAGAGGAAGGCCTGAAGCGTTTTGTTGAATACCGACAAAGCCGGGAAAAAGCCTAGGAGAAAGATATTGATCCTGGGGGGAGGGGGGATGTTCGCCTGGGATATGCATCGTGTCCTTTGCAGCGATCCGAATCTTGAATCCGTTTCGGTTCCCCATTCCCGTTTGGATATCACCGATTTCAAAGCCGTCCGGAAATTTCTTAGGTCGGAAAACCTTTTTGCCGTCGTCAATACGGTGGGCCCCCTTGTGGATTTCTGCGAGGAGAGACCGGATACCGCTCAAAGACTCAACGTAGAGTCGGTCGCAAATTGTGCATCCGTATGTGAAGAGATCGGTGTTCGTTTCGTACACTTGAGCACGTGCGGACTATTCGGGGACGAAAAGAGGTTCTACTCGGAGACCGATCCCGTGAAATTGAAGACGGTATACGCCAGGACCAAGTATGAAGGTGAGCTCGCCGCGGCGAGAAACTGCAGGGATGTTCTCATCGTTCGGCCTGGCTGGATGTACGGAGGAACCCCGGAACACAAGAAGAACTTCGTGACGGCTCGGATTAGAGAAGCCCGGGGTCAGGACAAAATGTATGGTGCGGGAGACAAGTTCGGAAGTCCGACGTGGACCCGCGATGCGGCCGAGGCGGTAAAGCAACTTCTGCTGAATGAGGAACTTCGGGGTGTTATTCATGTATGTAATACGGGGGGAGCGTCCCGCGCCGAATATGTGGGCGAGATCATGAAACTTGCGGGTGTGCAAATCCCGGTTGAAGAGGTAGACTCCAGTGCCTTTCCCCGGAGCGCATCCGTGCCGGACTGTGAAATGCTGGATAATTCACTTCTAAACCGAACTCTTGGAAGGCCCATGCACGATTGGAAGGACGCCCTGGAGCGGTACCTCAGAGAGCTCAACCAGGATGATTAAGTGGACGATTTTGTCTCTGTCATAATTCCCACTTATAACGCCGAGCGCTTTATTGGAAAGGCCATTCGCAGCGTTCTGCTACAAACCCATAGGGATTTTGAGCTGATCGTGATCGATAATGCGAGCATGGATAACACCGCGGGAGTTGTAGAGGAATTTGCATCAAGGGATGTGCGAATCAGGCTTATCCGGAACGAAAAAAATATCGGCTTCCAGAGATCCGTCAACAGGGCCCTCAAGGCGGCCCGTTACGAATACATCGCCAAAATCGACGCTCCGGATTGGATGCCTCCCTATCGACTGGCTGAACAGAAGGAATATTTAGACGGCCATCCGGAAGTGGCCGTGGTTGGTGGAGATGTCGAGTCCTACGATGAAGGCCTTAACAAAATTGAAATCAGGCGATTATCGGATCATTACCTGCCCGTTGAGCTATTGTTTGGCTGTTACATCTCACATTCCGCCGTGATGTATCGAAAGTCGGTGGTCATGAACTACGGGGGCTACGATGAGGAGCTGGTTCGGGCTGAGGATTACGACCTCTGGACCAAGTTTCTGTTAGACGGATTTTATCTGGAAAATCTTCCCCGGGTTATGAGCTTTGAACGGGTTTTCAAGGGACAGGGTGCGGACTTTTTAAAGAAGGAAGAGCGCCAGACCGGTCGCCGCGCACAGCTTAGGGTTTTGGATGCAGTATGCCCTCCGGGCTTCGCCCAACCCATACGAAAAGTCGCAACGGACAGCATCAATGATCAGTTCCCCTTAAAAGATATCTATGATGCAACACGCTATTTTTGCTCCGATTTTTTGACAGACCTTCAGGGGTTCTATCCGTATCAATTAAACCGTCGGGCTGAGCTCATTCTAAAAACCATGATCGGGGATTTTGTTCGAAACAATCTGCTTCATCCCAAAGGGTGGGCTGCTCTTCGAGCAGCCCGGGCAGAGGGTTGGGATGTCATTCCGCTGATGACTCCGGAGGGGATTTGGCAATCTCTGAGGAGATGGCTCGGAGACGTAAAAAGAGGACTGTTCACTTAAATTCGATGAGGGAATCGGATTGAATACTTCAAAAATAGAGGGCGTTCGAATCATACCCTTGCAGCAGATCCCGGATGAACGGGGCAAGGTCATGCATATGATGAAGGCCACGGATCCCCATTTCGAGCGGTTCGGGGAGATCTACTTCTCGGTCGCGTGGCCAGGTGCGATCAAGGCCTGGCATCTCCATAAGAGGATGACCATCAACAATGCGGTCGTGTCGGGTCGGGCTAAATTGGTCATATACGATGATCGAAAAGACTCACCGACCCGTGGAATCCTGGAGGAGATCTATTTGGGGGAGGATAACTATGTACTGGTTCAGATACCTCCTGGGATCGTTAACGGCTACAAGACCTATGGAGATAAGCCGGTCATTCTTGCTAATTGCGCGACCGAGCCCCACGATCCCGAAGAGATTATTCGAATCGATCCGTATACTCCGGATATTCCGTATGATTGGGGCTTGAAA
Source organism: Candidatus Latescibacterota bacterium (assembly GCA_965217865.1). Classification (GTDB taxonomy): domain Bacteria; phylum Latescibacterota; class UBA2968; order SICM01; family SICM01; genus CBDCJO01. The sequence goes on from CBDCJO010000002.1 coordinate 918,692, forward strand.
CATCAATAAATGATCGCTTTGAGAAGACCATAAAAAGTGTGATGTGATTTCAAACTTTGTAACCGCAATAAAATAGTCATCCTTCAGGAGAGTGCTTATCCTTGATCGGGTGTTCCCTTTCTGTCTATGATCATTCTCGGTGTTATCTTTTCGCCCTCGGCCGCAACGCGATGTTCGCAGCCTGTCAGGCGGTTGGCCTTAAGGAAGGCGATGAGGTCCTTTCACCCGCCTTCGATGGCGATGGCACCCTGCAGCCCTTTACCGCCTTCGGCTGTCGGATCGTGTTTTATCGATCTGATCCGAATACTTTTGCGGCTGATGTGAATGATATCCGGCAGAAGATCTCAGAGCGAACACGGCTCATTCACGTGATCCACCACTTCGGCATGCCCCAACCCTGGAGAGAGCTGGAGTCTCTTCGACGGGAAAGGGGAATTCCGACCCTGGAGGACAACGCCTATTCGCTTTTTTCATCCATCGAGGGACAGCCGTTCGGTACTTTTGGGGATCTGGCTATATTTTCGCTTCGCAAAGAGCTCCCTCTTGTAGATGGTGGGATGTTACGTATCAACAACCTGAAGTTTTCGTGGTCGCGACCGGCACGCCGAGTTCGGTGGTTTTACCCCACTGAAAGGGGTACTCTGCTTTCGCAGGTCCAGGATGAGTTGAGGCGCCAGTTTTTAGTGCCAATCCCTGCAGTAAGACTTGCTCGTCTGATAGGATTTCTTCCAGATCAGAAACCTCAAGCCCTGCCTCCCCTTTTTTCCGATCCCGAAGCCCCGTATCCGGTTTGGCCTGATCGCGATAAGATAGGGGAGGAGTTTTCCTGTGACTATATTCGTCCGATTTCCCTACTGGGGCGCAAGCAGCTTTGCCGATGGAGTCGGGGTGATTTTGAACGCCTCTCGGTGCGGAGAATAATGGCCTATCGGACCCTTGTACCCCTCCTACAGAACGTCCCCGGGCTTACTGTGCTGAACCCCGAACTTCCGGATGGCATCGTGCCCTTTTGCCTCAATTTGCGATTAGAAAAACGCAGGGATGAAGTTCTCATAGCACTCCAAAAGTCATATAACGTGATGGCATGGCCGACTTTACCGGGTACTGTGCTGGAGCAGGTGGAAAATTTTCCAGAGGTTCGACAGTTGGGAAGGAAGCTGCTGCAGTTCATATTTCCCAAGGGATTGAACTGGCCGCTCGCTTACGACGGGATCCTAAAACAGTTCGCCGTGGATTTGAAACGAATTTGGGAGCGTGAATCTCCCTGCGAAGGTAAGACCGGAAAAAACTAATGGAGATTGTATGGCTCGAAAGCGAGGGTGAATTTCGGGGGATTGCACACGAATGGGATAAGGCCTTGCGAAAATCCGGAGAAGATATTCCGTTTCTCCTGTCGGATTTTATCCTGACCTGGTGGAAATATTTTTCGGATGGACGTTCCCTGAGAATTTTCGTCGTTTTTGAAGGTAAGGATATTGTCGGAGGTTTGCCTTTATACCTGGAGAAAAACAGAAATTCCCGCGTTTTGAGATATCCCGGGTCGGCGGATTTTGGGGTGGCCAATTATACGAATTTCCTGTCGGTGAAGCCTTTGGATAAGACTCTGGATCTGTTTTTGAGGTCGCTTTGCAACCGCAATGAGTGGGATCTCCTTCAGATGGAGCAGCTTAAGGTTCCGTTTGAAACATGGAAAAATTTAGAGAAAACATTTGATGATTATGGATTTCTCCTATTGAAACAAAGTCAATTGGCCTCTCTTTCGATCGAGGTACCCGAATCCCTGGACGGTTTTCTGATGGAGAGGAGTAAAAATCTTCGAAAGAAGGTTCGGAGGTCCTATCGACTCGCTGAGGATGCGGGCAAGCTGGTCCTGGATAAAGTTCGGGGTTCGGAAAACGTTGAGGATCTTTTTCGACTTTATGTGGACCTCTCCAAATCATCTTACGCTGAACGGGAAAAAGAGAGCGCATTCGAGGATAGCCGATTACGTGATTTTTTCGGGGACCTCCTTAAACGCTTTGAGGAATCAGGATTTTTAGATGCGTATGCATTGAAACTGAATCAGGACATCATCGCAATTGCCTTTTGTTACACGCTTCAAAACAACCTCAATTATATTCTCACGACTTTTGATTACCGTTTTTCGGAACTGAGACCGGGACATTTATTAACCAGCCAGTTATTAAGGGCCGCAATTCAAAGAAAATCTCCGGTTATGGATTTCTTTACAGGCGAAAAAATGTACAAGAAGCTATGGACAAATCGACAGGACCCGATATTTAAGTTCACAATCGGCCGGAATACGTTTCGGAATCGAGCTGTCAGAAATAAAGAAAGGTTGTATAGAAAATTAGGGTCCATACACGCCTTAAAGGTGGTTAAAAGTGAAGTAAGCAAAGTGATGGGGCACAATAATTAATGACACAACGGAATTGCGACCTAGATCAAAGGTAAACAATATCCGAAACATTGGATCGAACCTGAAGCAGATATTAGCGCTTCGAGGAAATTTGTGACGGATGGTCATAAAGCGTATCGTTGGATGAATGGATTAAAAATCCGACCCGGGTTGGCGGCGGGCCGAAACTATCTGAGACACAATCTGATTCGCAGGTTCGATCCTCGATCCAGGGTTTTTATCCTTGTCTATCATCGGGTGCTGCCGGATAGAAGTCGTTTCGATCCTTTCGGCGTCGTTATATCAGAAGCTACTTTTCGAAGTCAAATCGAACATATCAAGGTGAACTTCCCCATCATTACGCTGGGGGAACTCGCCAATCAGTATAAAGAGGGCCGGTATGAAGCTTCAATTCAGGTTATCCTGACTTTTGACGATGGATATCTGGATAACTATACGCATGCTTTTCCCGTCCTGAGTCAATTGGGGGTTCGAGCTACTTTTTTCCTCATTACCGATTTTGTGGGAACCGAACGACCGCTATGGGACTATGAATTGGGCAGAGCCGTATTACGTTCTTCAAAGCCGGATGTTCACACCCTTGATCTGCCTTTTTTGGGAAAGATGATTCGCCTCTCATCAGAGTCGGATCTGGCGTGGTTGACAAGGCTCAATGAAGGATTCAAGTCGTTGATCGATTCTCAGCGGAGGGCCGCGCTCAGGTCCCTTTTTCAACAGTATGATTTTGCTCCCGATTCCACACCGGAGTGCGACCGGTCTCTCGCATGGGACCAGGTTGAGGAGATGCGGGATTCAGGGATGGAGATCGGGGCTCACAGCTGTTCGCATCCATCCCTCGCGAGAATTTCGACAGAAGCAGCTATTCTTGAAATTGACAGATCCAAAGAGGTGATCGAATCAAAGCTGGGTCAACCCTGTCTCAGTTTCGCATTCCCTTATGGCAGCGACCGGGATTTCAGTGACGACTTGATCCAACACGTTGAGAAAACAGGTTATGATTGTTGCGTTTTGAATGTGCGTGGTTATAATTGCGCTTCGACCTCACGATTTCGCCTTCGCAGGATCATCGCATCAGAACAGACGGAACTAAAACAGGCCATCGGATAAGGAATGGAAATGTCGACAATGATCGACGCGAACTACCCACTGGTGTCTATTGTGATACCGACGTGTAACATGGTAAAATGGCTGCCGGATGCCCTCGACAGCGTATTGGAGCAGACCTACCCCAATTGGGAATGCATCATCGTTGATGGCGGTTCAACAGACGAAACAGAAGCCGTCGTCCAATCCTATTCGTCGAGAGATAAAAGAATCAGGTTTATTCAAGAGCCGGACGAAGGGCCGGCCAAAGCTCGAAATTTGGGTATCCAATCAAGCCAAGGAGACCTGATCGCGTTTCTGGATGCAGATGATCAGTGGCTTCCCACCAAGCTTATGAAACAGGTCAAGACCCTGATCGATTCCCCCGAGGCCGGACTCTGTTGTGCCTACCACGAAGAGGTAGACGAACATTTAAATCTTCTGAATCCATGGCCGAAGGTGAAGGAGATGGGCCGATATCCTGACGAGATCCGCCCGGAAATGCTTATTGAGAGGAATTGTGTTCCTGGTTCCGCATCAAGTTCGGTCGTGAGACGGAAGGTTTTTGAGGAAATAGGCCTATTCGACAGCCTGATGCGAAGGTGCGAAGACTCCGACATGTGGTATCGAATCGCTTTGAAATACCCCATCATACAGGAAAGGGAGGTGCTGGTAAGGCTTAGAAAACATCCGAATGCTATAGATCCGCTAGCTGCACTTACAGGATATGTTTCCCGGTTAAAAAAATCCAGAGAATTCGCGCCTAAGTCCCATTTGGAATTAATCAGGGATGAGATCCATAAATTAAATTGGAAAATCCTTGGCATTTATGGTCGCAGGCTTATGATCTTTTGGGGGATCGGCCTATTTGCCAAACTTGCTTTTGAAAACCCTTTCAAGACTATAGCAAGTATCAATTCAGAGCTTCGAAAATATTCCGATCGCAATTCTTCTAGAAGGTTCAGAATGTGATGGTCTGATTTTGACCACACTTGTAAATTTCAAGGATGAATATCTTAATCTGTAGTTTTTCTTTCCCTCCCAGACCCGGAGGTGTCAGCCAGGTTACCCGGGCTCATGCGAGGGGTCTGGTTCAACGGGGCCATGAGGTTACGGTTGCATCGGAAGACGTCCCGGGTCAGAACGGTATTGATTTTCCGGAGGATTTGAAAGTTCATCGATTTAAGATCTCGGGTAACGCCAATCCGCGGTCAAAATACAAGGGGGATATAGATGAGTACCTGAGTTTCATCGGATCATTTACAGGAGATCTGATTTGTTGTCATTGCTGGCAGACGTGGTCCACGGATCTTGCGATTAAGGCGTTTTCCAAGACGCGATCGAGGAAGATCCTGATCAGTCACGGGGTCTCCGCCAATACAAAACTGGGATGGCCGAGGGCATTCCCCACGTGGCTGCTATGGCGTCCCTATCTCTTATGGGAGATGCCGAGAATATTAAAGGCATATGATCATCTCATTCTGTTAAGCGACCGTTCCGATAAAGACCGGTTTTACGACCGGTATATGGCCGACCGGATGGGTTATCGAAATATCTCGGTCATTCCAAACGGCGTTGATTTACACGCACACGATAAAGCACCTCTGGATTTTCGGGAAAGGTACGGGATCGATACGCAAAGATTGGTGCTCTGCGTTGGATCCTATTACGATTTAAAAAATCAAAGAATGGCGCTCGATGCTTTCATTTCCGCGAATCCCGAGGACACAACCCTCGTTTTTATCGGTCCCTCCAGGAATCGATACACTCTCGAAATCGAAAACAGATGGGTTCAAGGGAGCAAAACCTTAGAAGGTGCTCGAATGATCTGCCTTGATAACCTCTCGATGGAGACTATCCTTTCGGCATATAAGACGGCGGACCTCTACCTCTGCGCTTCCAGAACGGAATGTTTCCCTCTGGCTATCCTAGATGCCATGGCTTCAAAGACACCGTTTATCTCGACGGATGTGGGCTGTATAGGGGACCTCCCTGGAGGGATTGTGGTGCACGACCAGAAAGAAATGGCTCGGGAAATGGGCATCCTGTATAAAGATGAGCGTCGAAGAAAAGGTCTGGGTGAGGAAGGGCGTTCGGCGTGTGAATCTACATACAACTGGCCCAGGGTCATCGATGCGTACGAGTCATTATTTGAAAACGTCCTTATGAACAATAATTGAACCGGAAAACTGTATGTGGATTCGGAATCAAGCTAAGTCAATATTGACAAACACACCGGCATGGCGGGCCTACAGGAAAAATCAGATCCAAGAATTGTATTTAAGCCGTGCTCGTCATTACAACGATTTGGATGGAGGAGGAATTCCCCAGCGTGAGGATTTGGTCAAGATATTGCGCAAACGTCTGAATATCCGGGGCTGGTCAGCGGAAAACAAGAAGATCGGTCAGGTCCATACGCTTGCAGTTATCCCCTCTGTTGGATGGCATGCCACTCTGGTTGAAACCCTTCGAGAAATCGGGAAAGTTTCAACGTTTTCATTTGAGGGAGAACGGTATTTCTGGAGAAACCGCAGCAAGAAAGACTGGTTGACGATCAGACAAAAGGCAAACCGGGAAATTCTTGATAAAATTAAGATAGAAAACAAGAAACACCCGATCGATTGGGTTTTTTTCTATACGCAAGGCCTGCACATCCTCAAGGATACGGTCCGAAACATTCATGACGATTTCGGGATCCCTACGGTCATGATGTGTTTGGACGATAAGCACTCATGGGAGGGGGAGAGGCTGGGAGGCCAGAGGACCGGTCAGATCGATCTGGTGTCAGAGTTCGATCTCTACTGGACGAGCGCCCGCGTTTGTCTTTCCTGGATCTGGGCTGAGGGGGGCAGGCCAATCTATATGCCCGAGGGATGCGATCCGGTTAGATTCATCCCGAAAGACGTGGAACAGGACATCGCTGTCAGCTTTGTAGGTCGCGCTTACGGGTTCAGAAAGGACCTCATAAATTTTTTACAAAGGTACGGGATTCCTGTGGCCCCATTTGGTTCCGGGTGGAGCGATACCTCTGATTTTAATGATTCAAAAGGGTTGGTCGATGTGTTCAACCGAAGCCAGATCAACCTGGGACACGGAGGAATTGGATATTCGGAGGATCTGACGAATCTCAAAGGCCGAGATTTTGAGGTTCCCTGTACCGGGGGAGGAATGTATCTGACCACATTTAACAGCGATTTGGCTCAGCACTTTGCGATTGGCCAGGAGATCGCGTGTTATCACGGGCGTGAAGAACTGGTCGACCTGGTTCATTATTACCTCCGAAGGCCGAATGAGAGGATGGAAATGGCCCGCCGGGCCCGAGTGCGATGCTTGCGGGAACATCGATGGATTCATCGATACATCCAAATTCTTCAAATTCTGGGAATTTTTGACGAGACGGTCGTTGCGCCCGCGGTGCCCTAAAGCGATATCCAATCATTTGACTCAGGGAAACTATAACAAAAGCGAAAGAAGGAATAGCGTAAGCCAATTTTCGTTGGCCTTCAAATTTGAAGATGCACGACAAAAAAATCATACCCAGGAAGGTGCAATGGCTTTGCTGGCAGCCTACACCCTATAACGATTATCTTTTTCGCTCGATATCCCAAGAGCCTGAGATCGACCTAACCGTTTATTTCCGGGAGGAAAGCCTGGCTTCACATCCGTGGAAATCTCAGATGGGTAAGGGCTTTCGATGGCGGTTATATCAAAAAACATTCGGCGTTGACCCCCAACTCATCTACGCGGCCTTGAAGGATAGCGGAAGCTTTTTTGTGATAGCAGGATGGGACGAGCCGACGTGTCAGATCGTGATCAATCTTCTGACCTTGCGGCGGCGCCCCTTTGCGATATGGACGGATACCCCTGACCTAGATGTGCCGCGGCCTTGGTGGAAGGAATATCCCCGGCGCCTCTGGTTAAAGGAAACCTTTCGGTCAGCGAAGGCTGTGATGGGAACGGGAAGGCCAGGGATCGACGCCTTAAAAGCGATGGGGTGTCCATCTCATAAACTGACTTCATTTCCGTTTTACGTAGATCTCACGGAATCGTGGGCGGATTATGCCTTGAAACCCGGACTGGATAGGGGGCTCACTTTTCTTGCATCGGGCCAATTGATCAAGCGCAAAGGTTACGATCTCATGATCAAAGCCTTTGGGAAGCAAAAAGATCATGCTTTTCCCTGGAGGCTTTTCCTGGCCGGCGATGGACCCGAAAAGGCATCTCTCAAAAGACTTGCAGAAGAGGAGGGGATCATCGACCGCGTGAATTTTATGGGTTGGCTAGAAGAAAAGGATATGCGGGAGCTTCGCGCCAGAAGTCATGTTTATATACACCCGGCTCGGAACGATCCCTTTCCAGTGGCTGTTTTACAGGCCATGGCATCTCGATTAGCGGTTATCGGAACTTTGGAAAGCGGCTCGGTTTCCGATCGGGTCCATTCTGGCGTTAATGGCTGGACCTATAAAGCGGATAATTTGGTGGAATTATCCCAATGCATTGCCCTCTTCCTGGATTGTCCGGAAAAAGCAGCCTCCATGGGTAAGGAAGCACGTAAAACTGCAGAGAAATGGCCGGTTGAAGAGGGGGTAAGGACAATCAAAAAAATCGTTGGAATAGGCTAAATCATTCTACGAATTATCATGATTTGCATTGGGATCTTTATTGGTCATTGTCCCGGAAATAGAGTTACATAATTTTTCGATCTTTTGGAGGATGGACTCAGCGGTAGCCGTCAATACGACCCCGATCCTGGGGGACCCCAAAAACGCTATTCAAAGATTCCTGGACCGGGAGGAGATTTGGGATCAGATGAAGAAATCGGCAGAGACAAGAAAGGAGTGAACCCCATTCTTCTTCGGGCTTAAAGGACATGCACAGGCACGCTAACACGCCGGCTGCGGCTCGTGCCTACTTCCCTCGACCAAACCGACTATGGCGGTTCGCAACCGGGAATCGTTATGGGAAGTGCAAATACCAAAAGGATAATGCTTTCAGTTGTTACAGATAAAAACTGACTTTCAAGGAGTGAAAAAATTGAAAGTTCCTAACCTACAAAATTACCAAGATCACCGGGAAAGAGTGGCTGACTATTCAGATAGTTCAAAATGGAGCTCGTCATTTCACACGAGTAGTTATCGGCAGCTATCTGAGATGTATATGATTTGTAACTTGGTATCAGAATTATATCGATCCAAGTTCATCGGTTTCTCTGTTGATGATATTTCGTCTGTACTGGATGTAGGCTGTGGATGCGGCTTCGGCTCCCGCATGTGGTCTCCAATTGCAAAGGAGGTATTTGCCTTCGATTTGGGAAGGGAGGGTATCGATATTGCTCGATTGAAATGGTCACATTTGGGAAACTTACATTTCTTTGTTGGCGATGGTATTTATCCAGACAGAATTACAGAGTTGAAAGGACGGATTTTTGATTTGTGCCTCATACGTGAATTTCTTCCATTCACACGATACTTAAAGGTAGAAGGGAAACCAGTTAATCATAGGCAGTTATTAATGAAGTACATGGATTTTTTAAGACCAGGAGGTTTATGTATCATTTGGCATCACTTGCGTCGATACAGATGGGAAACAGAAGGCCTTTTGAAATTTAATGAAATATCGAATGAATATTTAAATGTCTATGGACCTGTTGACCCACACCTATATTACCATTTCCCTGCCGGAAAAGGTTCCATACCTAGAGCTTTCTCGAGACTCACTTTCTTTGATTTTATAAAATTTGCATGTGTAGTATCGAAAATTACATGGTTGACTTCAAGAAAACCTTTTAAACTAATTGCTATAGTGAAGTAAATCACCCCGCCCAAAGGGCGGGGCATTAACCACTCCCCTCCCCAAACAGATCCAACTGTAGGGGCCCTTTCTGCTCTTGAAGATGAAACCGAATATATCCTCTGATCACTTTAGAAGTTACCTTTTCGACTACGGTACGGACAAAACAGCCTTTTAGCTTACCCTCAGCAAGCTAAACTTTTCCTCCCCTTCCAAAGGAAGGGGTATCCAAGTTCAAATACTTTCATGAAAAGCCACTGAGCATGCATTCCTATGGGCACTTCCCATAACATGAAGATACCCGCTGCGCGGAATTCGCCACTTAACCTTCGGCACACTGGCCGCGCCAGGGGTAGGGATCTCAGAATCATTGTGCGCAATGCCAGCCTTACCCGCCAAAGGCAAAAGCGTCTACGACAATGAACAGCTATCCGTTTATAAAGATCTTTTCGAGCGATTGGCCATTTGCCATTTTTTCAATATAATTCGAAATTATGAAAGGTATATCCGATCGGATCCGGAGGATTTTGCTTGCAGGAACAGGTCAATATGAATGGTACGCCTCCGCGTGGGTCCGAGCCCTCAAGGCGCTTGACCTTGAAGTCATACATTATGACTGGACCGAATATTGGTCGAAGGGTACCCTGGGAGACTTTGAGAGGCGGTTTATGTATGGACTGGCTCTATATCGTATAAACAGGGCTTTGGTCGAATGTGTAGCAAACGTGAAGCCGGATCTGGTACTGATATTTGCGGGGATGCCGATATGGCCGGAGACGATAAAAAGCCTGCGTCAAGATTTTTGGGTGGCTGGATATCACAATGATGATCCCTTTGGTTCAAACGGAGATAGATCCTACTTTCGTATTTTTAAAAAGGCCATCCCCTTTTATTGCAGCCATCATGTCTACAGACAGGAAAATATTCAAGAATATCACAGGTTGGGCGTAAAGCATGTTAAGCAATTAAAAAGTTACTACCTGCCATGGATCGATCAGCCTCCGAAGCTGACTTCGGAGGATAAAATGTGTTTTGGCCACGAGATCGTTTTCGTAGGGCACGCTGAAAAGGACACGCGGATTCAATATATTCGTGACCTTCTGGAGGCCGGATTGCCTCTAAAACTTTTCGGGGAGGAAAGATATTGGAGGCGATATTTGCCCACGCAGTTATATCGGCGGCTGAGCCCAATTCGCGAGGTATTCAATACCGATTATCGAAAAGTTTTAGCCGGGTCAAAAATCTGCCTATGTTTTTTTAGTGGACGCAATCGGGATCAGTATACGCGCAGGGTTTTCGAGATTCCCGCGTGCGGCGGCTTTTTGATGTGCCAGCGGACGGATGTCATGGGGGAATTATACGAGGAAGAAATCGAGGCCGAATGTTTTTCCTCTTCGGCGGAACTGATTCGAAAATGCCGATTTTATCTTGAAAACGATCACCTCCGGGGGGAAATTGCCGCGGCTGGACATCGTCGCTGCATCGAGAGTGGATATGACGTGGTAAGTCGAATGCGACAGTGGTTGGCCGATACGAATGGATTCATGGAAAAGGGTCTTTAACGGCTGAAATGTCGGAGGACTTACCTCACTTTATCGGAATTTACCCACATTCGGGAGAGCCGGTTCATGGTAATTGATCGTGCGGTTGGTATGTTTGCTTCATTCGGAAAATTTGTCGAAAGGTTTGTATTTCGTGGCGAGGCCAGCCCCACGTGGGACATTCGACGATCGGGAATCGTCTGTGCATTGCTCTTTGTTTTAGCCCTGAGGATCCGCCTGCCTTATATTTCAATCGGCTTGCCGTATATGCATTTCTGGGACGAGTCGGAATTGGCTCGAGAGTCCGCATACATGTATGAAAACTGGACCGCAAAACCACAACGACCGACATATGCATCCACGCACTACTACGCCCTTACCGGATGGTACGTCATCTGTCAAATATTCCAGTGGCCCCTTAAATTCCCCTACAATATTTATCATGCGAACGATATTGCAGATGTGAGTCAATTCCAGGTGAACTCCTCCTTTATTTACTATTCTGGACGGTTGTTGCAATCGTGTGTTGTCTCTCTGGGAATCGTACTTGTATATCTTTTGGCCATCAGATGTTCCTGTCTTGCGGTCGCGCTGTGGGCGTTTTTCTTCCTTTGCCTGAATTACGCAGAGTTTATTCAATCGCTTTATATGAACGTACACACCTTTGCGACGGTGTTCTGCGTGGCTGGACTGTATTGCTTACAATTATCCGCAGATTCCAAAAGGCCCGGGGAAAAATATTATTTGATTCTTCTGAGCGGGGTTTTCTTCGGAATTGGTGGAGGAACCAATTTTTTTCCGCTTGTTGCAAGCGGGCTTGCCGTTTTGTTTATTTGCCGTTCGCGCGATCTGAATCTCGGCATCCTTCTCCCATTCATGATCGTTGTTTTGACCTGTTTCGTTTTAAGCAGCCCCTATCTCTTTCTGGATCGCCCGTTATCGAGCGGAGACGGGCTCTCTCCGTTGGGATGGGTTGTTGCTAACCTGGAGTCGTATGCGAAAATGGGTGGGGCCCTTGTCCTTGCGACGAAAATACAGTCCTGTTTAAGTTATTTGGTTTCGTTCGTTTTCGGTTGGATCATGTCTGTTTTCATGATATTCGGAATGGCTCGGTTGCTTTCCACGGAAAAGCTTCGACAGACCGTGCTTCTGGAGATCGTTCTCCTATCGTTTATGGCCGTCTGGTCCCTCTCAAGGCAGTCCCAACTCTACCACCGCCATCTTGCACTTGCACTCCCTAGGGTGCGCAATCCTTGTCGCCCTCGGGATCGACTGGGCCATCGGGTGGGGAATTCGCGTATACCGACGGTTTTCTCCGGTTATGAGGAAACAAGAACGCGAGCCATTCGATGGATACTGGAAATGGCTGAAACCAATCCTCCCAAACCGGTTCTTGTTGATTCTAGATTATGGCGAGAGCCAAGCGCAGTACAGGCCGATCACCCTAATGTAAAACTTTTTGATGATCGTCCAACAATCGTCGATTACAGCAAAGAAAAAGGATTGGGTTATGTCGTAGGTTTTCCAAAGGCATCCTTCGGAGCTAAACTGAAGCCAACGCGAGAACAAATCATAAAGGTATTCAAACGAAGCCCGGAACAGGAGCGGCTGCGGGAGGCGATGCAAAGGATCGTTGGGGCTTCCCAAAATATCGGAAAGCACAGTGGGATGTTTTATCGTCCCGCGCGTTATCCGACGATCGATCCGGAGGTTGTGGTGGTTTTATTGCATGGGGTGGGGTAGTTTTTGGCAATTGGAGATAAAATAACAGAACAGTGAACATGGCAAACAGCCTTGAACCATCATTTCGAATCGGAGTCGGTGGATTTGAGATAACCGACCGTGCCAGAGACTATGTGAACAAGGTTCTTGACAGCAACCGTCTTTCTCACGGAAAGTTTTCCCAGACCTTTGAAAACGCCTTTGCCCGGTTGCACGATGTCAGGTATGCGGTTTTCTGCAACAGCGGTACTTCCGCCCTGCATATCGCCTTAGCTTGTTTGAAGGAGACTGAAAAGTGGGAGGAGGGGGACGAAGTTGTCCTGCCTGCGGTGACGTTCGTGGCCACTTCAAACATGGTGCTGATCAACAATCTCACACCCGTTTTCGTGGATGTCGACCCGAGGACCTACAACATCGATCCAGAAAAGATTGAGGAGAAGATCACCGATCGTACGCGTGCTGTCATGCCCGTGCACCTCTTTGGTCAACCCTGCGAAATGGATCCGATTATGGAGATCACAAGACGCCGTGGTCTGCGCGTGATCGAAGATTCCGCCGAAACCATGTTCGCACGGTACAAAGGAAAACCCGTCGGGTCGTGGGGGGACATGGCATGTTTTTCAACCTATATAGCACACCTCCTTATCACCGGGGTGGGGGGAATGGCGGTGACGAATAATCCCGATTATGCCATCATCATGAGAAGTTTGATGAATCATGGACGTGATTCGGTCTATCTGAACATCGACGAACGGGAAGAATCTTCGGATGCCCGTCTAAAACTAGCAGAAGGTCGTTTTCGTTTTGTACGTTTTGGCCACAGCTTTCGCGCGACGGAATTAGAGGCGGCCCTTGGCCTGGCTCAGCTTGAAGAAATGGACGGGCTTCTTGAACGCCGTAAACGCAACTCCCAATCATTACTTAGAGGATTGGTAAAATTCAGTGAGTTCCTTCAACTTCCTGCGTGGCCTGACCATGCCGATCACGTCTTCATGATGTTTCCTATCGTCATACGAGATTCCGCAATCAAGAAGAGAGATCTGATATCCTTTCTTGAAAATCATGGGGTGGAAACAAGAGATATGCTGCCTTTGCTAAACCAGCCTATATACCAGGAACGGTATGGCGATCTCGAGAGTCAGTACCCCGTGGCGAAATGGATTAACCGTTCAGGTTTTTATATAGGATGCCACCCTTATCTTGGCGAAGAACAGATTGACTATGTGATCACTCAATTTGAAAAGTTTTTTTCGAGGAGGGGATAATGGAAGGGAAAAAGGCGCTGATCACCGGGGTTACCGGTCAAGACGGGTCGTATCTTTGTGAATTTCTCCTGGAAAAGGGCTATGAGGTCCACGGAATCATTCGTCGGTCGAGTTCGTTTAATACCAGCCGAGTGATGCATATTTTCCAGGATCCACACGAAAAAGAGACACGGTTTTCCCTTCACTACGGCGACTTGAATGATGCCTCTTCGATCAGTCGGTTGATTTCCAAAATCAAGCCAGATGAGATATATAATCTGGGTGCGCAAAGTCACGTGCGGGTCAGTTTTGACATTCCTGAATACACGACCGAAATCGATGCCCTGGGGACGTTGCGAATCCTTGATGCGATCAGGGAAGAAGGGGTTGTGACGAAGTTTTACCAGGCTTCGAGCAGCGAATTGTTCGGAAAAACGGTTGAAGTTCCTCAGAAAGAGACAACCCCTTTTGCCCCCCAGAGTCCCTATGCTTGTGCCAAGCTTTATGCCTTATGGATTACGAGAAATTACCGTGAAGCTTACAACATATATGCATGCAATGGGATCCTTTTTAATCACGAGTCTCCCAGACGAGGCGAGACGTTCGTCACGCGTAAAATCACGAGAGGAATCGCCAGGATTCTCGCAAAGAAAGATGAGAAAATCTTTCTGGGAAACCTCGATTCAAAACGAGACTGGGGGTATGCAAAGGACTATGTTCGGGCTATGTGGCTTATGATGCAACAGGATGAACCGGATGATTACGTTATTGCTACGGGAGAAACCCATTCTGTGCGTGAATATCTTGATGAGGCGTTTTCACTGGTTGGTTTGCGCTGGGAGGATTATGTCGAAATCGATCCTCGCTACTTCCGTCCGCTGGAGGTGGATATCTTGATGGGTGATGCATCCAAGGCTGAGAAAAAATTCGGATGGAAGCCGACCGTATCTTTCGAGCAACTGGTAAAAATAATGCTGGAGGCGGACCTCAAAGCGGAGGGGATGGATCCGGGGGATGTCATTCTGGAAAAATAAACGCGTGGTGGTCACAGGCGGCTCAGGATTCATCGGAAGCCATCTGGTGGAACGGCTTCTAGAGGCGGGAGCTCTCGTTACAGTACCGGTGCGGGGCGAAGAAAGCCATCTGGGGTTTTTGAAGGCCGTCCGCGAGGATGTTAAGATCTGTATCGGCGACCTGATGGAAATCGACGCATGTTTAATGGCGATCGAAGGCCATGAGATCGTGATGAACCTGGCCGCCCGTGTCGGCGGTGTTGATTTCAATATCCGACATCCGGGTTCGATATTTCGGAATAATTTGCAATTGTTCATGAATGTTCTCGAGGCCTCCCGGAAGTGCGGGGTGGAGAGATTCCTCGTCACAAGTTCAGCCTGTGTGTATCCTCGATTTTGCACCATTCCAACCCCGGAAGAAGAAGGAGTGCTGGATCGCCCGGAACCCACGAACGAAGGTTACGGCTGGGCCAAACGGATGGAGGAGTTTCTGGGCGATGCCTACGCCCGAGAATTCGGGATGAAGATCGCTGTTGCCAGGCCATACAATGCGTATGGTCCCCGTGACAATTTTAACCCGGACTCTTCCCACGTCATCCCCGCTTTGATTAAACGGATCTTCGACGGAGAAAATCCCTTAGTGGTCTGGAGTGACGGTACGCCATCGAGATCTTTTCTATTTGTGAGTGACTTTGTCCGGGGGTTGATGGAGGTTGCCGAAAAATATACGGAAAGCGATCCGTTGAACCTTGGAGCGGATGAGGAGATCAATATTCGAAACCTGTCTGAACTATTGGTCGAATTAAGTGGAAAGGATATCCGAATAAAATTTGATGCCTCGAAGCCGGGAGGTCAACCCCGGAGAAAATGTGATATCCGAAAGGCCTACGAGAAAATCGGATTTCGCGCGCAGGTTCCCCTGCGAGAGGGTTTAAGACGAACGATCGATTGGTACAAATCCGAGTTTTCCGGGTGAATAGAATGAGAGTATCGCTTGTCATCTTGACCTTGAATGAAATTGACGGGCTACGTGCGCTCTACGATCGTATCCCGATTCAGGGCGTGGATGAGGTTTTTGCGGTTGACGGGGGATCGACTGACGGCACTCGAGAATTTTATCGTGACATGGGATTGAAAGTCATCGATCAGAGGTCCCGGGGGCGGGGGGAGGCCTTCAGAATCGCGTTTCAACATGCTTCAGGAGATGCGCTTATTTTTTATAGTCCAGATGGAAACGAAGATCCAACCGATATCCCGAAGTTTGCTCCGCTATTAAAAGAGGGTTATGATCTCGTGATTGCCTCCCGTATGATGCGAGGGGCCCGCAACGAGGAGGATGAAGATTTGTTTCGGTGGCGCAAATGGGCAAACCAGATGTTTACGCGCAAGGCCAATTTTCTGTGGAACCGGGGCGGGACTTTCGTTACGGATACGATCAACGGTTTTCGAGCGATAAACAGAACGGCCTTTGAAAAAATAAAATTGGATAGCGTGGGGTACACGATAGAGTATCAGATGAGTATTCGAGCCATGAAGCTGGGTTTACGGATTGCAGAATTTCCGACCTTTGAAGGATCGCGAATCGGGGGCGAAAGCTATGCGAAATCCTTTCCATTAGGGATTCAGATGCTTAAGACATTGTGGTCTGAAATGTGGACCGGGAATTCGTTTGAATCCTGAGCCGGAAAGACACGCAAAAATCATCCTTGGCTATACGGAAAGGATTGGTCCAGGCTGAACTATTTTCCCTCAATGAACAGTGTCTGATGATGGCCCCCCTATGATTCCCGTAAAGCCTCTAAATTTGTGGATCGATGCCAGCAACTGCAGGGACGGGGGTGGGATCACGCATTTGTTGGAGGTTGTGCCCCGGTTGGCGGAATATTGGCCTCGTGGAAAGCTCAAAGTCTTTGCCGGAAGAAATGAGCGCCAATTATTGAGAAGACGATCCGAGACAATCAAACTGCCAGAAATTCCAGATCTGGATGAAGGACTATCGAAACGCTTGAGGTGGCAGAAATACGGTTATCCCAAGCTTATCCAGGATGAAAATCATGGAGGAATCGCGTATGCCCCCGGAGGTATTTTAACCGCATCCTTCCAAAAAGATATTGCAGCGGTGACCATGTGTCGAAATATGTTGCCTTTTGAAGCCCGCGAAGCGATTCGATACGGGTTTTCAAGAATGCTATTGCGGCTTGCCCTATTGCGAAGAGGCCAGTTACAATCTTTCCGGCGTGCGAACGGCGTCATTTTCATTTCCAGATATGCGGAAAAGAGGGTAGGGAGCATTCTTCCCGATGGAATTTGTAGCACCACGATCCCTCACGGAATAGGGGATGAATTTAGACATCCACCAGAAGACGAGCGAATTCTCCAAACACCACGCCGGCTGCTCTATGTATCAATTATAGACGTGTATAAGCATCAATGTAAGGTTGTGGAAGCACTAAAACTCCTCGTATCCCGAGGACACGATCTCACCCTTGATCTGGTCGGTGGTGAGTACCCACCGGCCAGAAAACGTCTCGATCGAGCTATAAATCGGACTGGGCAGAAGGACCGGGTAAATGTCCGCGGAAAGATTGATCATGGAGAATTGCCCGGGATTTACCGGGGAGGGGACATTTTTATATTTGCTTCAAGTTGCGAGAATCTTCCGAATATCCTTCTGGAGTCCATGGCATCCGGGCTGCCAATCGCGTGTTCCGATCGAGGACCGATGGGGGAAATTTCGCTAGATTCTGCCATCTATTTTGATCCAGAAAATCCCACCAGCATAGCTGATGCTGTTGAGAAGTTAATCGAAGGTCCGGAACTGCGCAAGCGGTGCGCAAATCGGGCGTTTGAAATCGCGGCAGAATATTCCTGGGAAAGATGCGCTCGACAAACTTTTGAATTTCTTATAGAGGCTTGGAACCGGAAGCAAGCAGAGCCTGTCTAACACTTGGAAGGGATCCTAGTCCTTATGTGTGGGATTGCAGGTGCCATAAATTGGGGAGATCGAAATACATTACTCCGAATGGCCCAGGTCCTGGCACATCGGGGCCCTGATGATGAAGGGTTATGGGAAGAGCGATCTGTCGATGGCACCTGGGTGGGGTTGGGACATCGCCGACTCAGCGTGTTGGACTTAAGTTCGGCGGGCCACCAACCGATGTCAAATGAGGATGAACGGTTCTGGATCGTTTATAACGGGGAAATCTACAACTATCTTGACTTGAAGAAAGAATTGCTCCGGAACGGGCATCGGTTCAAATCCACCTCGGACACGGAAGTCATCCTGCATCTCTATGAGATGCACAAAGAGGGTTGTCTGGAGCATATCCGGGGGATGTTCGCAATCGGTATTTGGGATCGGAAGAAGTGCGAACTCTTCCTGGCGAGGGATCGGTTGGGGATCAAGCCCCTGTACTACACGGAGCAGAAAGGCCGTTTGCTTTTTGCCTCCGAGCTGAAAGCGATCCTCACACATCCGGAGATCAGTCGGGAAGTTGATTATGAGGCATTAAACGATTATTTGACATACCTTTATATTCCTCCCCCCAGGACAATCTTCAAGGGCATTCAGAAGCTTCTCCCGGGACATTATCTTGTCTGGCGAGAAGGGAAGATCGTTCAAGAGAAACGGTACTGGGAAATCCCGAAAGGGACGATCGAGGGAGACGAAGGGGAACTGGTTGAACAGCTTCGGTCGCTTTTAGAGGAATCCGTCCGACTTCGGATGACCAGTGATGTTCCCCTGGGCGCTTTCCTGAGCGGCGGGATCGATTCAAGCAGTATCGTCGGGTTGATGGCCCAAGAGGCAGCCCAACCGGTCAAGACATTCAGCATTGGTTTCAGCGAGAGGGCTAGGTTGTATAATGAGTTGGGTTATGCACGTCGTGTCGCGGAGTATTTTGGCACGGATCACCACGAAATCATTGTTGAGCCCGACGCCGCAAGTCTTCTCCCAAAGGTTGTAGAGGGATTCGACGAGCCGTTCGGTAATCCCACTGCATTTTTAGTCCATCTCCTGTCGGGGTTTACCAGGGAACACGTAACGGTTGCATTGGCAGGAGATGGAGGAGACGAAGTATTCGGCGGTTACCCCCGGTATCAAGGAGCGGCTCTTTCGGGAATTTACAGGTTGGTTCCCAGTTGGGTTCGCAGGCTTACTTTCGAAACGGCTGCCAGGTATATTCCCGAATCATCCCGCGGAAGGCACGGATTAAGACGGTTCAGGGAATTCGCAGAAGGAAATCGACTGTCTCGGGAGGCTATGTACTCCAGCTGGGTGACATACTATTCAGAGGATATGAAGTCCTCTCTGTATTCACCAGAGGCTCAGAATAATATCGGGGGGAAGGATTCGTACGGTTTTCTGGAAGGACTATTCGATGAAGCAAAAACACGTGACCGCCGTGAATTCTTCGATCAGATCACGGTTGTCGATTTGCTGTCATTCTTGCCCTGTAATCTTCTTGCATACACCGATCGGATGAGCATGGCCCATTCCCTGGAGGTCAGAGTCCCTTTTGTGGATCATAAGCTGGTGGAGTTTGTCACGAAGCTTCCCCATACCCTCCGGCTCAGGGGATTCCAAGGTAAGTACATTCTAAAGAGAGCTATCGGAGATCTCCTACCAAAGTCGATCTTAAAACGAAGAAAGTTGGGTTTCAATCCCCCGATGGGCGTATGGCTGAAAGAGGATCTACAAGATCTCGTCAGGGATTGCCTCTCGGAGGATGTGGTTAGAAGAAGGGGTTACTTCAGGCCGGAGGCGATAGATTCTATGTTGGATTTATATTCTTCCGGAAAGCGGGACCTTTCGCTGCACATATGGGCACTGCTGGTACTCGAGATTTGGCATCGCACCTATATCGACAAATAATAGTAACACCGTTCCTACTATTCTTTTTAAATCAAACAACTCAATAGGGCTTTATTCAAGATGCCAGCAACCCCCTCCTCTCATTCGAAAAGATGGTGGCAATTCCTTCTCCTCTATTTTCATACGCTTCGTTACCTCCGCCCTTCTCAGGTTGTATACAAACCCGTATTCATGGCAAAATATTTTCTTTTTAACCGCCATCCGCAGATGTGGGGAAAGATTTACTCCTGCCGCTTTGGTTCGGATCCCAGATCTCCTGATTTGAACAATATGCACTTTCTTCGAGGGCTCCGTGAGCAAAATTCATATCCCCCTTTCCGGGATAATGCGTGGAATTTAAGGCAGGCAGAAAAACTGCTTCAGGATGAGTTTCACTTCCTGAATCGCTCTCACCGATTTAACGGAACGATAGATTGGGAATACCGGGGGATCAACCTTCTCTGGTGCTATCAGCTTCACTATTTCAACTACGCATGGAATCTAGGTGTGGCCTATCTCGAGAATAATGACCGGAAATTTTATCAAAAATTCAAGACCATAGTCGAAAGCTGGATCGAACAAAACCGTCTGGGCAAACTCGACGGTTGGCATCCCTATACCATATCCCTCCGCGCCGTAAACTGGATTTATGCTTACGAAATGTTCCAGTCGGAGATGATGCAAGACGATAAATTTCTGCATAAGTTTCTTCGATCGCTTTATACGCAGCTTGATTTCCTTTTCCACAACCTTGAATACCAAGGTTATGGAAATCACCTTTTGGCCAACATAAAAGCTTTGATCTTCGGAGGTCTCTTTTTCAAAGGAATAATTCCCGAGCGATGGCTTCGGACGGGCGTAAGGCTGTTGCATCAGGAGATAGATGAGCAGATTCTGGAAGACGGAGGGCACTTTGAACGGAGTCCAATGTATCACCTTATCGTCATGAAGGACTTGATGGAATGCTTTATTGCCTTGAGAAACGAAGGTCAACCGGATTATCCCTGTCTGAAGAGGGCAATCGGGGACATGGCCGATTTTGCCGAGGGGATCCGCCAACCGGATGGACGCCTCCCACTTTTGAACGATTCGGCATATGATCTGATGCCGAACCCCAAAGAACTGATTGGGATGGCAAGAAATATTTGTGAAAATGAAAATATTTCAGAAGCGCAAAGTTTTTCAACCCTGCTTTTAGGCCATGTGAAAACGGGTCTGGAACAAATACCGAAGCACGATAAATCCCGATCCGTGGCGTTGAAGGATTCAGGATATTTTGTTATGCGAGGGAATGGATCATTTTTGATCCTTGATTGTGGGCCTGTGTGCCCCGACTACCTTCCTCCCCACGGCCACGCGGATACATTGAGTTATGAATTTTGGTTAAACGGTGTCCGGATGATTACGGACAGCGGTGTTTACGAATACACGGCAGGGGAATGGCGAGACTTCTTTAGAAGCACGCGGGCACATAATACCGTGGTTATTGATGGGGGAGATCAATCTGAAGTTTGGGGAAGTTTTCGGGTCGCCAGGCGAGCCTACCCCCGGGATTTGATCTGGATCACGACAGATGAAATGGATTATTTTTCCGGTGGACATGATGGCTATCAACGCTTGGCCGAACCCACATTTCATCACAGGCGGGTATTGGGGCTTAAGGACAAGTTCTGGGTAATCCTTGACCGGATTTCTGGCAGGGGCATTCACCGGGCAGACAGTTTCATCCACTTCCATCCCGATGTATCGGTCGATTTATCCACCCCAGGACAACTCAGCGTATCCTGTAACCAACAGAAGATGACGGTATTCGCATTTGACTATGATAAAATCGGTTTTTTCTCAGGCCAGGTCGACCCTGTTCAAGGGTGGTACTCTCCGGAGTTCGGTCTTAAACAGTCAAGGCAGACTTTTTGTCTGACGAGGGTATGTCCGACTCCCTTTTTTGTTGGGTATATCCTGGCCTCGGGGGAAGTCTCCCAGGCGGAGGTCTTTTATGAGTTGGAAGAAGCGGCTGAGCGGTATACCGTGAGGATAGATGATTCACGATGGTTGATTGATATAAGTATTAACGAATCCAATCTCAGGGTTAAGGAACAAGCCGCATAAATATTGACATTACAATCAGATAGGCTCCACACAACGTAACAGGCCTGGGTTGAAATCGTGACGCATTCATTCAAATTACCTCATTTATTGATCATTGTTGTGGGATTGTTTCTGTTGGGAATTGGTCTATTTCAGGATTTTCCCGATTTGTTGAACTGGTACTATGACGATTCATTTTTTTATTTTAAGATCGCCCAAAATGTCGCCCATCATGGCGTTTTTTCATTTGACGGGATAAATTTGACAAATGGATTTCATCCCCTCTGGCTTCTGACCCTTGTTCCTCCAATGTACCTTCTTGAAGGTAGTTCCCCCGAGGTTATCACCCGGATTCTCTTTCTGGGTGAGTCCGGGCTTCTGATTGTTACGCTGGTTCTTCTGAACAGGATATGCCGGAAAATCTTCAATCGTGATCGTTATGCCGGTTTTTTGTCATTGTCTTTATATCTTTTCTTGACAGGGCTTGATAGCTATGGCCAAGAGGCCCATCTTTATGGATTTTTATGTGTGCTGCTCCTTTCAATTCTGCAATCAAAAAGCGAGTACCATTATAAAGAGGTTGTCTCAATTGCCTGCCTTGTGTGTTTGTTGTTTCTGACACGGATTGACTCTTTAATATTTTTCTTCCCCGTTTTTATATTTATTTCCAATTTTAAAACAAGGTCCAAAATTGAATTTCGGCAACACGTTACTGTATATATCTTAGTCTTCGCCGTAATCCTCCTCTATTTCGGAATTAACATATGGGTATTTGGACACATAAAGACGATATCAGCACATTTAAAGACCAACTGGGATATTGGATCCAATATCAATAGTTATAAATTATGGTTTTTCTGTTATAATGAGAAAGTTCTGGCATCGTGGTTGATGGCGTTACTTGGCCTGGTATTCTATTTCAGGCGGTTGCCAGGATACATAATCATCTTGTGTGCTGGCGTGATCACGTATTACCTATTACTCGTCCTGTTCAACACAATCGCTATTGGATCCTGGTATCTTGTCGTTCCTTATACGCTTACCTCTATTTTATTCGTAATGTTGACAAAAGATGTATATACGTATTTCAGCCGACGCATCGGTATTTTAAAAAAGGTCAATCCATGTTTGATCTTAGCTGTTTTTGTGATCGCCTTTATGATCGTGCACTTCATAATACCTCTAAGGTTAATTCCGATGAGAGGAAGATCAGATGGATATCGGATTGCTATAGATTTGAGACGCTTTGATAAGAGAAGCACTTTATATTCAGTCAATGGCTGCGGTATTATGTCATTCTTTTCTGAGAGAAGGATTATTAATGGTGATGGATTGGTTAATAACTTCGAGTATCAAAATTATTTAAATGGGAAAAAATTGGAGGAATACTTTAACCAGCAAAGGGTTGAATATTATATCGAATATTTCTTTGAAAATAAGCAACGATATGATGGTGCATTTCACAATTTAATGGTTTCATCCAACTACGCGCCAGACATGGCGACCTTCACTACTGGCGGAAATTCGTTAGAGTTCAAACCCAACCAATTGGTGTATAATAGAAATAACGCTCTGATTTTCAAACTTGATCATGGCATCCTTCATTAATTATTGCCTTTCGTTTAGACCATTTGAAACAATAAAAAACTCCCCTTGGTTAATAATTCTTTGTGGTTCTGAGAATCTCCCATAGCTTTAAAAGGTTCCATTCCATACAAAAAAATGGCATCTCAAAGTCTTTATCTCTTTAAGGCCATGCGGCCGCACCAGTGGACCAAAAATCTGCTTTTGTTCGCAGGGGTCCTGTTTTCCAAGCACCTGTTTGAATTCGAAAAACTTTTAGTAGCCTCCGGAGCTTTTGTCGTCTTCTGTCTGGTCGCGGGGGGTATCTATATCTTCAACGACTTGCTTGATCTCGAACAGGACCGGAGGCATCCACTCAAACGAGGACGGCCTTTGGCTTCGGGTTTGCTTAAGCCATCGGTCGCCCTTGTTGGAAGTGGCCTCGCTCTTGCAATCGGGCTTTTGGGAGCGTTTCGCCTGAGCTTTTCCTTCGGTGGAATGGTCGGTATCTATTTAGTCCAAAATCTTCTATATACCAAGTTTCTCAAGAACATCGTGATCATCGATGTGATGATGATCGGGTTCGGTTTTGTTCTGAGGGCTGTGTCGGGAGCGGTGGTGGTGGATGTCGAGGTTTCTTCGTGGCTGATATTGTGCACGTTTCTCCTGTCATTGTTCCTAGGTTTTAGCAAGCGACGACAGGAACTGGTGAAACTTGGTGAAGGAGGCGAGGAACATCGCCCCATTCTTGCAGAATACAGCCCGCACTTCCTGGATGTCATGATCAGCATCGTTACCGGAGCAACGATAATGTCTTATGCGCTCTACACGATGTCGGAACAGACAATCCAGAAATTTCAAACGTCCCGCCTCATCCTGACGATCCCTTTCATCATCTACGGTATCTTTCGATACCTCTACCTGATGTATAAACAGGAGAAGGGGGATAACCCCACGAAGATTCTGCTCACAGATTTGACGATACAGTTAGACATCTTTCTCTGGATCGTAGCGGTGGTCGGGATTATTTATTTGCGAATATAGCTAAAAGGGGCAAGGAAGCATCGCGCCGCTTCGAAAAGAGATCAGAGTGGATATCCTGTTCGTTTCCCAATATTTTCCACCGGAGACCGTCGCGCCGGCAATCCGGACCTATGAAATCAGCAAAAACTGGGTGAAACACGGGCATTCGGTGATGGTGCTTACAGCGTTTCCCCATCATCCGGCGGGAACGATATTTGAGGGATATCGGGGGAGGGGATTGCTCCGCGAAAGCGTCGATGGGATTCGGGTGACCCGATCGTATGTGTATGCGACGGCGAATCAGGGGTTCACAAAAAGGACATTGAGCTATATCTCCTTTATGTGCTCAGCAATTTTGGTGAGCCCCTTTTTGAGAAGCTCCCCACAAGTCATCGTTGCGACATCGCCTCAGTTCCTCGTGGGGGTTGCGGGTTACATCATCAGCAGGTTGAGAAGAATTCCTTTTGTTTTTGAGGTTCGAGACCTCTGGCCGGAATCGATCATTGCCGTTGGGGCCTTGAGAAACCCTCTAATTATTCGTATTTTGACGAAAATTGAGTATTTTTTATATACCCAAGCTTCCTTAATTATTGGTGTCGCGGAGTCCACCCGGAGGATTCTGGTCAGCAGGGGTGTTTCTTCCAAAAAGATTGAAATTGTTCCGAATGGTGTGGACCGGGGCCTGTTTTGCTCTAAAACGGATGGGTTGGAGGTACGTCGAAGGTATAAAATCGCGGGAAAATTTGTGGTTTCATACATCGGAACTCACGGGATGGCCCACGCCCTCCACCGGGTCCTGGAGGCGGCGGATCTTCTCCGGGAGGAGAAAAATATCCATTTCCTTTTCGTCGGAGAAGGTGCGGAAAAAGATGGATTAATCAAATACGGCAAGTCCCTTGGGTTAGAGAACTTGACGTTTACCGGAAGGCAAGCGCACCATATGATCCCGGCATTTTTGAATGCGTCGGATGTTTCTCTGGTTCATCTCAGAGATGCCCCATTGTTTTCGTGTGTCCTTCCTTCCAAGATGTTTGAGATTATGGCCGCAGGACATCCCCTCATCCTGAGCGTCCGGGGAGAGGCAAAGGAGCTTGTGGAGAAAATTAATGCCGGGCTGTGTGTTGAGCCAGAAAATCCGATACAGCTTCAGGAGGCAATTCTTCGGCTCCACCGAGATAAAGAGTTGAGGAGATGTCTGGGAGATAACGGCCATCGATATGTGATGGCAAATCATTCCCGAGAGGGTTTGGCCTTGAAATATGAGCGACTTCTCACCAGGTTAACTGAGGGATTCCCATACGGGAAAAAGATGGTTTCCTAACCTGGGATTCAATGGTTGTTCCAAAGTCATGATGCACCCATTTCTGTATACATTTCTAATTGCGCTGACCATCTCCCTTTTGGTCACTCCACTCATGCGGGTCTTGGCCTTAAAGGTTAAGATGGTCGACCTTCCAAACGCCCGAAAGATCCACAGCCGGCCGGTTCCATATCTTGGAGGCGTGGCCATCAGCTTGGCCTTCGTATTCAGCATCCTGATCGGACAACGGTTGTTCCAGGGGTTTCAAACCTTTCAATCCCTGTATTCCATCTTATTGGCGTGCGGGGTCATCGTTCTCCTGGGGTTATACGATGATCACAGGGGATCATCCGCATGGATCAAAGTTATCTTCCAGTCAACGGCTGCCATCATCGTTATCAACGCCGGGATTCAGATCGATATGATCAAGATCCCTTTTTTTCAATACATCCATCTGGGACTCTGGAGTTGGCCGGTCACTTGCCTCTGGATCGTTGGCCTATGCAATGCCGTCAACCTCATCGATGGGTTGGACGGACTGGCAGCTGGAGTTGCCATGATCGCGTCCTTTTCCCTTTTCGCCACCTCAATTCGGTGGGGCGAGATTGAGGTTGCTTTGCTCTGCATCGCTATGGCGGGAAGTTTGCTAGGGTTTTTGCGTTACAATTTTCATCCTGCACGTATCTTCATGGGGGACGCCGGTGCTCTCCTGCTTGGATTCCTCCTGGGGGTTCTGAGCATCATGGAAGGATCTAAAAGCACATCCGCCATCGCCGTTCTCATCCCCATTACTGCCCTTGGGATACCCATCCTGGACACCGGAGTAGCCATACTCCGCCGCCTCCGAAAGGGGGATCCCCTTTTCGTGGCAGACCAGGAGCACCTCCATCATCATCTGCTCCATATCGGGCTATCCCATCGTCAAGCCGTCATTCTAATATACCTGGCGTCCATTTACCTCGGCATCCTTTCCTTTGCGATGACATTCCTCCTTCCCGACCTGCGTGCGGTTATCTTCGTCGTCATGGTCGTGAGCGGGACGCTGGTTGTAAGGCGGTGGGTAAAATTGTATCAAGCTTCGTTGAACAGGTGAGTTTGACAAAAGCCGGCAAAAAACAACCAATCATTTTCCCCAAATGATGGGTCGGGCAAGTCAAGACCATTCCTCCCCAACTCCCCCTTTTCTCGCCGGACAGGAAATATTTTCACAGTCCGGGATCTTTTCTCAAACGATTCAACTGCAACCGGGGTCACTCGGCCTACCATTTTCCAGTCTGAAACAAACCCAAATTCACGCGTTTGCCGCAGCAAAAGGCAGATTCAGCAATGAGCTTGTGTTATCGAGCTCCACCAATCCTAAAAAGTGCTTAACCTCTGGTTTCATATGGCACATGCATTGCTTTTTCATACGATGTCGGATTTGTTCTGAATGAATAAGGGATTTCCCCCTGGGTCTGACTCCTAAGTGTGGTATCAAGCGAAGAAAGGAAAGGAATATGGATCTCAATTGGGTCTTTTATGCTGTCGTCCTATTTGTGGTCGGGGGGAGTTATTTTTTTAACGCAATCGCAAGCCGGATTCAGATCGGGCGATCCAAGACCGAACATATTGCTGTTGCACCTCTCCAAAACAAATCACCTTCAAAAGAAATCCCCTTGGTCGACCCATTTCCCCATCTCTCCTCGCCTAAACCGCTTTCCTCGGTTCAGTCTTAAATCTTCCAGTGATATTGCGTGAAAATTGTGAGTTTCCGCGTGCCAAGGAGCTGGCCTCGCTGTATATTTGTGGATGTATGGTGATGTAATTGCTGGCATCTTCGCCGCCACCTTCCTAAAACGCTTTCTAATTCGAGTTCCAGACAAGATTTTCTGAAAGATCTCATTGAGCCATCGAATTTTTCTGATTCTTCCGACCACCACCTACCGGGCAAGTGCATTCCTTAAGGCGGCCCGGAAGTTGGACATAGAGATCGTTGTGGGATCGGACCGTCGCCAAGCCCTTGCGGATCAGACTCCAGGGAAGAGCCTTGCTCTCGATTTTCAGGACCCGGAGAAGGCCGTCCGTGAGATCGTCGAATTTTTCAAAGCCGATCCGCCAAAGGCCGTACTTGGGGTGGATGATGATAGCGTCCTCCTCGCATCCATGGCAAGCGAAGCCCTTTCTCTGCCACATAACACCGTCGCGGCGATCCTGGCCACCCGCAACAAGTACCGGATGCGGAGCATCACGGAAAAGGCGGGAATTCCATCACCAGACTTTTTCCTTTTCCCGATAGACTCCGATCCCGTCTCGGTCTCCCGATCAGTGAAATTTCCTTGCGTCCTCAAACCGCTCTCTCTTTCAACCAGCCGCGGGGTTATCCGGGCGAACAATGCGGATGAATTGGAGTCCGCTTTCAAACGGATTGCGAGGATATTATCCGGCAAAAAGACGATTGTGAAAGGGGGCCGAACCGACGATGGCCTCCTGGTAGAAGACTACATCCCGGGAGCCGAGATCGCCCTGGAAGGAATGCTGTCCCGGGACGGTCTCCGGGTTCTGGCGCTTTTCGACAAGCCGGATCCCCTGGAAGGACCATTCTTTGAGGAGACCCTCTACATTACGCCATCTCGGCTTGCCGTCACCCTTCAGGATAAGATCAAGGACCGGACGGCTGAGGCCGCCAAGGCGCTCGGCCTTCGGGATGGCCCGATACACGCCGAATTACGTCTCAACGATGCGGGGGTCTGGATCGTGGAGATCGCCGCCCGTTCGATCGGAGGCCTGTGTTCCCGGACGTTGCGGTTCGGAACAGGCATGTCCCTTGAAGAAGTGATCCTGCGAAACGCAATCGGCTCACCCGCGGCCTCGATGGAACGGGATGGTGCAGCGGCCGGTGTGATGATGATGCCCATACCACAGAAGGGATTGTTACGAGGGATTAAGGGATTGGAGGCAGCGAGAATGGTCCCGGATATCGAAGAGATCTCGATTACCATCCCGACCAACCAGGCTGTGGTGCCGCTGCCGGAAGGGTCCAGATATCTGGGGTTCATCTTCGCCCGAGGGGAGTCTCCCTCGCTGGTGGAGGAGGCCCTCCGGGAGTCTTACGGGCAGATCGAGGTGATCATCGAATGAACGGAAGGGAAAGTGAGGAGAGAACTTGCACGGGGTTTAAACAAGAGCAAACTGCTCTTCGGAGGGTTCCGCTCAGCAGTACCACGGTTCCGTCATGTACGGAATCGTAACGGGTGAACGCTTAAAATACGGGTCGGGCAATGACTCCGACCGATGTAGGGCTTTCTGCACACAGGTCCAGATGGTATCGAAAACATCCCTTCGACAGGCATTCCCCGCCTGTCCTTCGCAAATCAGGTTCCTGACATCGTGGTAGAGCCGGTCCACCCCAGGATCCTGATGGCTCCAATCATAACTCAGTCGCTCCTCTTCAAAAGGACCCATCAAGGACCTGACTTCAGGTAGCTCCAGAAGTTTGGAATGTGCGGGGATCAACAATCGTATCGCCAGCTGTATCGGAGATACGGAATCGATCAGATCGAGAGTCGTCAACAACTCCAACAGCTCCAGATAGCCGTCGAGGGTTATCCACGGAGAGAATGGGACAAAGGTGGGGTTCAAGTTGAGACCGAGGTGGTTAAAAATCTTTACGACCCCGATAAAGTCCTCCCGGGTATGGCCTTTGTCCAATATCGCGAGCACCCTGTCATCTATCGATTCTACGGCCGTTGTCACCATCGCGCAACCCGTTTCACGCAGGGTTGGGAGATGCTTGGTGTATTTCAGCAGGTGCTCGACTTTGATCGTAACATCGTAGGAAACGGCTGGAAATTCTTCGTGAAGGGCTTGGATGAGGGGGATGGCGTGGCCGATGCCGTTGAAGAAATCAGGATCACCAAATGTGATGTGCTCCGCGCCTGCCTCCACCTGTTGTCGAATGTCCTGAAGGACAACCTCGGACTGGACGATACGGAATTTCCCTCGATAGACCGGCACGATCGGGCAGTGACGACAGAGGTGTTTACACCCTCGGCTGGCCTCAACATAACCGACCGTTCTGGACTGCTGTTCTCCGACGTGAAGTCTCGCATAATGGGACAGGGGGGGAAGTCCCTGCCGATCCGGCACAATAAACTCCTGACGTCGGATTGAAATCAACGGTTCCAACTGCCCTTCAGGAGGTTCCTGATCTCCGGAGTCGAGCAGCCGTCTGCAAAGGCTGGCCAATCCCTCCTCGAATTCCCCTCCGAGAATGGTATCCGCTCCTGTACGCCGCAGGTGGGCCTGATTCATCGGGGCATACAGGCCGTAGCAGCAGATATGTGCACGGGGATTGAGACTTTTTACTTTGGGGATGAGGAGCACTGTGAGCCGGGTGGCGGTGTGCATCGGAACGAAGAACGCCACCATGTCCGAACCTTCAATCCTGCGCTGAGGAAAGTCATCGACGGACAAGTCCGCACAGATAACATCTACACCCTCGGCTCTGAGCCAAGCAGCCGGGGATGCCAGACCAAATGGCTGTCGGCCCAGCTCATACGTCGAGATCAGGAGAACTTTCAACGGTGGGCTTGCGGTATCGCTAGGCTGGTTATGCGGGGGATTACTTGGATGGCTGATAATAGGGATTGTTCCCACTCGCATGGTCTGTCACATCGAAGACTTCGGTGATTTCCGGAACGGATTCCTTGATCATCACTTCGATCCCCTGTTTCAGAGTGACATCAACCATGCCACAGCCCTGGCATCCGCCTCCAAGTTGGAGGAAGACGACATTGTCTTTGATGTCGATCAGGGAAACGTACCCGCCGTGGTTGGCCACACCCGGATTGATCTTCTCATCGATCACGGTCTGCACTCTCTGGGCGATAGGTCCTGACAAATTTTGTGGAAGTTTTTTCGGGGCATCTATCTTGAACCCGCTGGCCATGTCTTCCTCGACGTAGTCAACCGTCGCTTCTTCGAGATGCTGGAGGCTATCGGGATCGATGTAGAGGTCGAAACCCTCGAAATTTACGACGGTGTCCACCTGCTCTTCCTGGCCATCGAGAATGAATGCGAGCTGGTAATTTACTTTTAGGGGCGACTGGGCCTCGGCCTTGATACGCAACCCTTTCACGGGTTTCCCGGTGTCCGCGATGAGTTGGACGATCTTTGTTTTTGCCGCCTCGGTGATTGTGACCATCCCAAACCTCCTGTGGGGTCTAAGAAGCCGTTGACTCCGTGGGTTCCCAATGTTATATATTTACTATATTTTTCTTTCTTGTCAACTATTTAGTCATGCAGGGCCTCACCGGAAGGCGGAAATTATTTAAAATGCGGTTGTAAATTCGGATCGGCCTGCATTTTCCACGTGCGCGGTGCGGAATTGGAATGTATATTATGGCTGGGTTTACCCGGGAACTGATTGATTCAGCCCAATTTGAAATCAAATTGAGACGTTATGGATTTAGCATCACCACACCAAGGAGAGATAAAGCATCATGTGGGGTTGGTTTCGGAGGATTTTTCAAGGCGGTTCTCTCACTTCTTCCCCTCCACTTCTACAAGGCACGATCAAGCGGATTATTCGGGATAGGGGATTTGGGTTCATTCGAACGAGTGGAGGAAAAGAGGTCTTCTTTCACAGATCAGCGCTGATTGACGTGAATTTGGGATCTCTTTCGGAAGGGCAGAGCGTCGAATTTGAGGTGGAGGAAGGTCCAAAGGGTCCCAGGGCTTCCAGGGTTCGTGCGGTTGACCATTAATGGCTTAGGATCTCCTTTGCGAATGATTTAAGGATTTCCACGATCCTTTCTGCAACGTTTCCATCCCATAAGTCGGGAACTCCTCCCTCTTTGTAACACCCATCGAGTACCCGGAAGGCCTCTCGAATGATTATATCCGGTTCTGAACCGACCAGGGTATTTGTCCCCACCGAGATGGTCTCCGGACGTTCGGTATTTTCACGAACCGTTAGACACGGGATGCCCAGGCAGGTTGTCTCCTCTTGTATTCCGCCGGAATCTGTAATCACGAGGCGGGCTTCTTTCTGGAGTTTGATGGATTCGACATAACCGACCGGTTCGGTCGTAATCAGGTTGGGCATCTGATCGATATCTTTTTGCAAGCCGTGTGTCTCCAATGCCAAACGGGTCCTGGGGTGCAATGAGAAGAGGAGAGGGATGCGCTTCTGGATATCGCTGAGGGCAGACAGGATCGCTTTCAGTTTTTCCGGATGGTCGACATTGGATGGACGGTGGAGGGTGACGAAGCCATAGTCTTGGGGGTGGACCCCCAAAGTAGACAGGACGGGCGAGTTTTCGGCAGCTTCCATGGTGTTGAAGAGTGTATCGACCATCACGTTTCCCACACGGTGGATCTTCTCCGGAGGGATCCCTTCTCGGGTCAAGTTTGCCCCTGCCTCTTCCGAGGTGGTGAGGAGGAGGTCCGATAGCGTGTCCGTTATCATCCGGTTGATCTCTTCGGGCATCCTCCTGTCGAAGCTGCGAAGGCCCGCCTCTACGTGTGCGACCGGGATATGGAGCATCGCACCGCAGAGCGCACAGGCGAGGGTCGCGTTGACGTCGCCAACGACCAGAATGAGATCGGTTTTTTGATCGTTCAGGATTTTTTCAAAGGCCATCATCGTTTTTGCGGTCTGAACCGCTTGTGTTCCAGATCCGATCCCCAGATGGTGGTCCGGTTCGGGAAGTTCCAGGTCGCGGAAAAAGATAGCGGACATCTGCCAGTCGTAGTGTTGATCCGTGTGAACAAAGGAAGGTAAAAACGCATCCGGGTCCTTTCTAAGGGCCCGGAGGATCGGGGCAATTTTCATAAAGTTTGGCCGCGCACCCGCGACGAGGGTGATGCTCAGCATGAAGTGCGGTCCTTTGGTGTTGAATGAGCCGTTAGCTGGACGGTCCGTGCAGCCTTTTCTTTTGAGACCGGTTGTACCATAGGCAAAAATGGATTAAAAGCAAAAAAATTTGCGTTAAACAGCCCAAGATGTCAAGTTCATAACAGGTCGGAGGTTTCATGGCTGATAAAGCCCTTATGTCGGTTCTGATGCCCGTTATGCTTGCCCTGTGCGTCCTGGCCTGCCAGGGGGCCGGTGCACGCGAGTCTAAGATCAAAGTGGACAGTGTGGTATGCGGCATGTGCGAGAAGACGGTAAAGACCGCGCTCGGGGATGTGGAGGGGGTCCATCAGGTCGCCGTCGATATGGATGAAAAGGTAGTTACAGTAAAGTATGACGAGTCCAAGGTCCTCCTCAAAGAGTTGGAAAAGGCTATCGCGACGGTTGGTTATAATGCGAACGACACAAAGGCGGAGCCAGAAGCCTATGCCGATCTCCCGATGTGTTGTAAAATAAACGGTTAAAGAGCTAAGAGGAAACCTGTTTTGCCGAATTTTGCAATCCTGTATAAGGTACAGGAGATTCGATGAATATTCCGACCCATGACGTCCTGGTTGTGGGAGGGGGTGGTGCAGGTTTGCGGGCCGCCATCGCTTCGGTCGAAGCTAACGATCGCATCAGTGTCGGGGTGGTGTCCAAGGTCTATCCCATGCGGAGCCACACGGTTTCGGCCGAGGGGGGGACAGCTGCGGTGATGCGGGAGGACGACGATCTGGACTCGCATGCGTACGACACCATCAAAGGAAGTGATTTTCTGGCGGACCAGGATGTGGTGGAGACTTTTGTTAAAGAGGCCCGGGATGAGGTGATTCAGATGGAGCACTGGGGTTGTCCCTGGAGTCGGGATCCCGACGGTCGTGTGAGCGTGAGGGCTTTCGGGGGTATGAGTGTGAAGCGGACACTGTTCGCCGCGGATAAGACGGGGTTCCACATGCTGCACACCCTATTCCAGACCTCCATGAAGTATGAACGCATCAGGCGATACGATGAGTGGTTTGTGACGTCTCTAATCCTGGAGGATGATAAAATATGCGGTGTGGTGGCTCTGAACCTCCTTTCGGGGGGTATTCACGCCATACCGGCGAAGGCCGTTATCATTTGCACAGGGGGGGCCGGAAGGATCTTTCCATTCACCACGAATGCAGCCATCAAGACCGGAGACGGAATGGCGCTGGCCTATCGGGCGGGGTGCGCGTTGAAAGACCTGGAATTCGTTCAATATCACCCCACCGGTCTCCCCGGCACGGGGATCCTCATGACAGAGGCCTCAAGGGGAGAGGGCGGCTATCTGCACAACAACAAAGGTGAGCGATATTTGAGCGAGTATGTCCCCGGAAAGATGGAGTTGGGCCCCAGGGATATCCTTTCCCGCGCATTTATCCACGAAACGAGGGAGGGGAGGGTCTTTGAGGGCCCCCACGGGACGTATGTCCATCTGGATTTGCGACATCTCGGGGAAAGGACCATCGACGAGAAGCTGCCATTTGTGAGGGAGCTCACCCGAAACTATGTGGGGATCGATCCGGTCTACGAGCCGATTCCGGTCAGGCCGGTGGTTCATTACATGATGGGTGGCGTGCATACGGATATCCACGGGGCGACACCCATTCACGGCTTGTATGCAGCGGGGGAGGCCGCCTGTGTGACCATGAACGGTGCGAATCGCCTGGGGTCCAATTCCCTCTCCGAGTGTCTCGTCTTCGGGGCAAGGGCCGGTCGGGCGGCGGCAGATTATTCGGAGGGGCAGGGCCCTCCCGATAGCCTCATCCTGGGAAAGATTACCGAAGCGGAAAGAAACCGAATCGAAACGGATTACCTTCATCGGCAAAACGGGAAAGACCGAGTGGCCGATATCCGAAACGAGCTGCAGGCCTCCCTGGAGAAGGGAGCGGGTATATTCCGTGAAGATGGAGAAATCAAACAAACGTGCGAAACGATTCGAGGACTCAAAGAACGCTTTGAGCGGGTCGGGCTGGATGATCGGTCAGGGGTTTTCAATACGGAACTCATCTCTGCCCTCGAACTGGGATATATGCTTGACGTCGCCGAAGCCCTCGCCCATTCAGCCCTTTTGAGACAAGAATCGAGAGGATCCCACGCCCGTTCGGATTTCGAAGAACGAGACGACGATCGTTTTCTCAATCATTCTCTTGCGTATCGGACGCCAGATGGACCCCGTATCGAATACCTGCCGGTGTCGATCACCCGATGGCAACCTGAAGAGCGGAAATATTAGAGTGAAAGAAAGAAAGGGCACGCATGAGCACTAAGACCATCACCTTGAAGGTGACGCGATATCGGCCGGAACAGGAGGAGGCCCCGACAGAGCAATCCTATCAAATCCCGTATCGGGATGATTGGGTTGTCCTCGACGCCCTCAACTATGTCAAAGATCGGGTTGACGGTACCCTATCATATCGCTGGTCCTGCCGGATGGGGGTGTGCGGAAGTTGTGGTATGATGGTCAACGGAGAACCTAAACTGACGTGTTCCGCCTTCCTGAAGGATTACTATCCGGACGAGGTACGGGTTGAGCCGCTCGTCAATTTTCCGATCGTTAGGGATCTTGTGATCGATATGACGGACTTTATGAATAAGCTCAAGGCCGTGAAACCATGGGTCATGCGACAGCGGGAGAAACCCGTGACAGAAGGAGAGCATCTCCAATCACCGGCTCAGCTAAAGACTTTCAAACAATTTAGCATGTGCATCAACTGTATGCTTTGTTATGCCGCGTGTCCGGTCTACGGCCTGGAGCCTGAGTTCATCGGGCCCGCCGCCATCGCCCTGGCGCACCGATACAATATCGACTCCAGGGACGAGGGTTGGGAAGAAAGAAAGCCGATCGTCGCGAGCAGCGAGGGGATCTGGGAGTGTACCTACATCGGCGAGTGCAGTGTGGTCTGTCCTAAGGAGGTAGATCCTGCGGCGGCCATCCAGCGAACCAAGGTTGCGACGACCACGGACTGGGTCAAGTCGATTCTCTTGCCGTGGGGGAGAAGTTGATGGAGATGGAATCCGAATACAGGTACCGGACCTATAACCGTCCGATACCCGCCACTTGGTGGCTGCGCAACCGCAGGTATTTTTTGTTTATGATACGGGAACTGACCAGCGTGTTTGTCGCTCTGTTCGTCCTGTTGTATCTCTACGAAATCTTTTTGTTGACCAAGGGGCCGGCCGTGTACGGAAAGTTCCAGGAATCCCTGCGGTCGGGCCCGTTCATCGCGTTTTATGTTATCGTCCTCCTCTTCGCAATCTTCCACAGCATCACGTGGCTGGGTTTGGTCCCCAAGATTCAGATCGTCCGTCTAGGCCGTATGACGGTCCCTCCGATTTTGGTCGCAGTGGGCTCGTATATCGCCTGGATCGTCGCCTCGGCCGTCGTCGCCACTTTTTTCTTTACCCTGACGTGAGAGGCTGAATCGTGTACAAACAGAATAAAAGCGAACCGTTTTGGTGGGGGATGTTTTCCCTGGGAGGGGTTGTGGCTGCGCTCCTGGTGCCGATCCATATCTTCCTCGACGGTCTGGCCGTGCCACTGGGTCTGTTGGAGGAAGATACCCTGGGTTACGAGCGGATGCGAGCCTTGATCTCGCATCCGCTTGCAAAGATCTATCTTTCTGTACTGGTGATCCTCCCCCTCTATCACGCCGCCCACAGGATCCGCTTTTCCCTCTACGAACTGGGAATCAGGGAGTTCCGGCTCTCCATGGATGCCCTCTGTTACGGCGGGGCGCTCGTAGGGACGGCGATCGCAGGATATATCTTGTGGGGCCTTTTATAAGACCGGTTCTCGTGCTTCGTGCCCGATGTCAGAACGCCAGATCTCAAAAAAGCCCGGTTGATCCGCCGGGCTTTTTTCCTTATGGGTCCACGCATAACGTGTGGGATTCTTGGATGATCACTCCAAGGGTTGTTCGGCTTGATCCGGGGGTCTCTCTTTAAGATTTCGATCCATAATGGTACGGGCGCAGGTATTCCAACGGAGGACTGCGTCCTCGTCGCCGGGGCGATGTACCTTCTCCGCTTTTTCGAACCAGTCCATTGCTTCGCGCAGAAGATCGAATGCATCAAATCCGGAGCCGGGATATCCTCTATTAAGTCTGGCCTTGGCCTGCCGTTCATAGATGATCCCGGTATAGTAGGCCCGCTGATAGTCGTCGTGCAGCCTTGGGATCAATTCCATGGGTTGAATTATCCCGATGTTCGCCTGTCCAAACTGGTCGGTAAAAGCCAAAATCAGCCCGATGAGCGCCTGCTGATTTTCGGGATCTATATTCAGGATGTCCTGACTGATGCTCACCGCGACCGCGGGCTCGTTGAGGAGTCTGTAGCGTTCGACCCGCTCGAGAGCGTGAGGAATGGCTTCTTTTGAAATGGTTTTGATCTCGAACATTACTTATCCCACGTGTAGGTTCAGGTCGGGTTACCTCCGGACGATGGTCCGCTATATCTGAAGTACCGCCCTTATATATTCCCGATTGAGAAAAGCGATGTGTGAAACGGATATCTCTTTGGGGCAGACCGCTTCGCACTCGTATTCATTGGTGCAGTTTCCAAAGCCTTCGGCCTTCATGGATTCTACGAGGGACAAAACCCTTCTGCGACGCTCGGATTTCCCCTGGGGGAGTATGCCCAGATGTTTCACTTTTGCCCCGACAAAGAGCATGGCCGCGGCGTTCTTGCACGAGGCCACACAAGCTCCACAACCAATGCAGGCAGCGGCATCCATGGCTTCTTCGCCCGTTTCCTGAGGGATCAGGACGGCGTTGCCGTCCGGAGCCGAACCGGTGTTCACCGAGACATAACCGCCGGTCTGCAATATTCGATCGAAGGCCGAGCGATCAACAACCAGATCCTTCACGACCGGAAATGCCGCCGCGTGCCAAGGTTCGATATGAATGGTTTCCCCTTCATTAAAACTCCGCATGAAGAGCTGGCAGGTGGTGGTCCCCTTCCCCGGGCCGTGGGCAACGCCGTTGATGACAAGACCGCAGGTGCCGCAGATCCCTTCCCGACAATCGCTGTCAAAAGCGACAGGGTCTTCCCCCTTCAATGCCAACCGCTCATTCAGCACATCCAGCATCTCCAGGAAGGACATGCCCGGAGATACATCGGTTGCCGGGTAAACGACCATTTTCCCTTTATCCAGAGCATCCTTCTGTCGCCAGATCCTGAGCATAAAATTCATGCCCTTGCTCACTTGTAGCTCCTTTGAGAAAGCGAGACGTTTTCGAAAACCAAGGGCTCTTTGTGGAGGGAGGGTGGGTCCCCAACGCCATTGAATTCCCAAGCGGCCACATGAGCAAATCGATCATCGTCTCTCAGCGCTTCGCCATCCGGGGTCTGGTGTTCTTCCCGAAAGTGGGCCCCGCAAGACTCTTCCCGCAGAAGGGCATCGTGGATCATAAGCTCACCAAACTCCATGAAGTCGGCCACCCGCCCCGCCCGCTCGAGTGTCTGATTGAACTCGCCGTATGACCCGGTGACCGTCAGGTCCGACCAGAACGCTTCTCTAATCTCGGCCACCTTTTCCACCGCCTGTTTGAGGCCAGCTTCATTTCGGGACATACCGCAGTAATCCCAAAGGAGCAGGCCCAGTTGTCGGTGGAAGTCGTCCACGGTGCGATTACCGTTGATTGCCAGCAATTTGCCGATCCTATCGGAAACAGATTTTTCAGCTTCCTTAAAGGCCGGATTGTCTGTGTCGACCTTTTTCATCGAGGAGGCCAGGTAACCCCCGATGGTATAGGGGATGGTGAAATAACCATCCGCGAGTCCCTGCATCAAGGCGCTTGCCCCAAGGCGGTTGGCACCGTGGTCCGAAAAATTGGCCTCCCCTATGACGAATAAGCCCGGTATGTTGCTCATCAAGTCGTAGTCCACCCAGAGACCGCCCATCGTATAGTGAACGGCTGGGTAGATACGCATGGGTGTCTTGTAGGGGTCCTCGTTCGTGATCTCCTCGTACATCTTGAAAAGATTCCCGTACTTTTGTCGGATCACTTGCTCTCCGTCCCGAAGGATGGCGTCCCGGAAGTCTAGGTAAACCGCCCGGTCCGTGGCCCCGACCCCCCGCCCATCGTCGCAGACGGCCTTTGCATTTCGGGAGGCGACATCGCGTGGCACCAGGTTCCCAAAGCTGGGATACCTTCGCTCGAGATAGTAATCGCGTTCCTCTTCGGCTACGGATTCGGGAGGTCTCGTGTCGCCAGGCGTTTTCGGGACCCAAACCCTACCGTCGTTTCGCAGACTTTCGCTCATGAGTGTCAACTTCGACTGATGGTTTCCGGACACGGGGATACAGGTGGGATGGATCTGTGTGAAACAGGGATTGGCGAAGAAAGCCCCAATTCTATGAGCCCGCCACGAAGCCGTCACATTACAGGCCATGGCATTCGTCGATAGGAAGAAGGCGTTGCCGTATCCTCCCGTAGCGAGGACAACCGCGTCGGCCACGTAGGACTCTATCTTCCCGGTGACAAGATTCCGGGCAATAATTCCCCGTGCCGAACCTTCCACGAGGACCAGTTCCAACATCTCCCGTCGGGGGAAGAGGGTTATTTTGCCAGCGGCGACCTGGCGCATCATGGCCCCGTAGGCGCCCAGGAGCAGTTGCTGGCCCGTTTGTCCCCGGCAGTAGAACGTCCGTGAGACCTGAGCTCCTCCAAACGATCGGTTTGCCAGGGTGCCGCCGTACTCTCGAGCGAAAGGCACCCCCTGAGCCGTGCATTGATCGATGATGTTGTTGCTGACCTGAGCTAAGCGATAGACGTTGGCCTCTCTCGAACGATAATCGCCGCCTTTGATTGTATCATAGAAAAGTCGATGTACGCTGTCTCCGTCATTCTGATAATTCTTGGCCGCGTTAATGCCGCCTTGGGCAGCGATACTGTGGGCCCTACGAGGGCTGTCGTGGATGCAAAAGGATAACACGTTGTAGCCCAACTCTCCTAGAGAGGCGGCAGCGGAAGCGCCTGCAAGTCCCGTTCCAACGACGATGATGTGATGTTTCCGTTTGTTGGCCGGATTGACAAGCTTCAACTCAAACTTGTGCTTGTCCCATTTCTGCTCCAAAGGACCGCCGGGGATGTGTCCATCGAGTGTCATCAGCATCTCCAAGCTAGGTGAAGATGGCCATCAAGATGGGGATGGAACCAAAACCCACGCCCAGGACAACCGAAAGAAGGAGGCCTAATACCTTTATTTTCTTTGAAGTTAGAGTAAGGGTTTGAAAGGCGCTGCAGAAAGCATGCCAGAGATGGAAACCGAGGACCACCATGGAAAAGACATACCAGACCAGGTAGCCTGTGGTTTGGAACGTAAGCGATACGAGATCGTAGAGGGTCCCTGAGCCGAGATCTCCATATTTGAATGTCTTCAGATGGATGACGACGAAGATCAGGATCAGGATTCCGGAAAAAAACATAGTGGAAGAAGCCCAGCTCCGTCCCCCGACCGCGCGGCTTTTCGCCTGATAGGGGATCGGACGAGCCCGTCGGTTTTCGAGGGTGACGCTTATGGCCAGATAGATATGCAACAAGAAGACGGCCAGGAGGACCAGTTCGATCGGGACCAACAGTGGGTGGCTGGTCAGGAACTCGGAATAAGCGTTGAACGCCTGACCGCCATCACCCTTGAACAACAGCGTGTTTCCGGCCAGGTGGCCGATGAGAAAACCGTAGAGCATCAGACCGGTAATGGCCATTCCGATTTTTTTACCGATCAGGGATGAGAAAAATGCCGCCACGTTCGTCATTTGTTACGGTTAACCTTATCTGGAGTCTCAGGGGCCAAAATCTGAAAAAAGAGAACTAATCGATTTAAGCAATTAAAAAACATTATATTGTCGGTGTTGTTCCGCTCGATATCCCATCTAAAATAGGAGGGACATTTAAAAAAGCAAGTACTTTTCGCCCTCCAGTTTCGAACCGGGCAAAGTCGGGTCAGGGTTGATCGTGGGGGGGGGTCAATTTTTCGTGGTGGACGGCTCCTGGCACGACATGTTTTAAATCGATGCGGCTTGTCTTAAGCTTCATTTTTCATTATCATATTCGCCTGTTGGATCGATCTTTTTGCGGAGGTGCGTGTGCCGTTCAATTTTAACTGGGTGATCGAGGGGGAGCTGGCCGGGATGGGAAGGCCCGGATCGGCGATGGAACTGACGGGAGAGATGAGTCCCGTTGAGAGACGATTCCTCGGGTGGATGGCCGGATCCAGGGACCTCCGGATGGAGAGAAAGGCCCTTGCTCTCCGGATCGGCGTAGAGGAGACCGATGATTTCGAAATAGACCGGCGACTGATTCAGGTGTACAAGAAGTTCAGGGATGTTTGGGGGATTTTGGAGTCATACCGTGAAGGGATGGGCCAAAATGGGGAGGCTTTGGATTCTTTTCGTCTCAACCCGGAGAAACTCAGGACCGATCTGTTGTTTTTGAAAGATCAGGGGATCGGCTCTGTCGTTACACTCTCCGAAAAACCCCTAGATCCGGAAGTCTTGGCAGAATTCGATTTCGATGTTGCCCATATTCCTCTTGTGGACGGACGGGCCCCGGAGCAAGACCTCATTGATGTGTTTGTGGGCTATGTTCACCGCACTCTGAATGCAGGTATGGCGGTGGTCGTTCACTGCCTGGGGGGTTACGGGCGAACGGGGACGACGCTGGCGTGTTACCTCCTCCATCGAGGCCGGACGGCGGAGGAGGCCATACAAGAGGTGCGATCGAAGAGACCGGGTTCAATCGAAGCGGGAGATCAGGAAGACGCGGTGCAGGTGTATGAGGGGCGGAAACTGGGGGTGGAGACGTCCGCCCCAGATTCCGGATCGCCAACCCTGGGATCGTAAGGAGGGGTCGAATGCAGTATATCGATCTAAAGAAACTTCGGGAGGACGCGCGTAGTATTTTCGATGCTGCGCTGGAGGCGGCGGATCCCAAGATCTGCGTGCGAAATGCGATGGGTATAGAAGGGAGGGACCTTCGCATCGGGGAGGATTCATACGATTTAGAAAAATTTTCGCAAATCCTTGTCGTGGGAGCAGGGAAGGCATCCGCCCAGATGGCCCTGGCAGTGGAAAACCTTCTGGGTGTGCAGGTGAGCGGTGGGCTGATCAACACGAAGTATGAACACGGGATACCGCTGGATCGGATCGAGATCAACGAATGCGGTCACCCGGTTCCAGACGAGGCAGGTATTGAGGGGACAGAGCGAATCATCAAATTAGTGGAAGACGCGGGTGAGCAAACGCTCGTGCTCTGTCTGGTATCGGGCGGAGGGTCCGCGTTGATGCCGGCACCCGCTGACGGAATCAGCTTCGGAGAGAAACAGGAGACAACCCGGCAACTTCTGGCTTGCGGAGCGACGATCAACGAAATGAATGCGGTTCGGAAACACCTCTCGAAGGTGAAGGGGGGGCAGCTGGCAAGGGTCGCCCACCCGGCGACGGTCGTATCCCTGATCCTATCGGATGTGATCGGGGATCCGCTGGATGTGATTGCATCCGGTCCAACGGCTCCCGATGCGAGCGGATTTGAGGATTGTCTCGAGATTTTTCAAAAATATGGGATCCAGGGGCAGATACCCCAAGGCGTGGTGGACCGGATCCGTGAGGGGGTTGCCGGGAAGGTTCCCGAAACGCCTAAAGCCGGAGACAGCAGCCTGAACCGGTGCACCAATCTGGTCGTGGGGAGCAATCGTGTGGCTGTTTCCGCGGCACGCGACAAGTCGAATGGGATGGGTTATCATTCCCAGATCCTGTCCACCCGGATCGAGGGGGAGGCGCGGGAGGTGGCCAGGGTGTTTGCTGCGATCGGTAAGGAGATCCGCACGACCGGCCAACCCGTTTCACCTCCCGCTTGCGTGATCTGCGGGGGGGAAACGACAGTCACGCTCAACGGGAAGGGGAAGGGGGGGCGAAATCAAGAAATCGGCTTAGCCGCTGCTATTGAGATCCAGGGCTGGCCGAATCTTGTCATCTTCAGCGGCGGGACAGATGGAACTGACGGGCCCACAAATGCTGCGGGCGCTCTGGCTGACGGAGAGACGATAGACCGGGCGGACCGGTTGGGACTGTCTGCGGCGGATTTCCTGCGAGAAAACGACTCCTACCATTTCTTTGAAAAGCTGGACGACCTGCTTCTGACCGGCCCTACGGGAACCAATGTGATGGATGTGGCGTTGATTATGGTTGGTTGATACTCCCCCCCTGCAAACCGGCATCGAACATGACAAGAGGATCCCAATTGATATTCATGCTTTCTTTTTTAATTTTTTTGGTCGGATTCCCGTTCCTCGCAACCACGCTAAATGGAGGAACTGGAGCCCAGAGTTCGTACGCGGGTTTGACAGACGATCGCGATCGGGCAAAATTATATTTTGAGAAGGGAGAGATCGACTCGGCCATCACCGCCTTCCAAAAGGTTGTGGATGCCAGCCCCGATGTCGCGGAATTGAGGTCCCAGCTGGGTTTTCTTTACGCAGAGGCCGGACGGATCGACGAGGCGATTTCGGTATATCGCAAGGCGCTGGAGCTGGATCCAAGCGATACCCAGAGGTGGACCGTTCTCGCCATGCTCTACTCAGGTGAGGGCCGTTTTGATGAGGCCTTGGCTTCGCTTCAAATGGCGCTGGCGCAGGACCCGAATGACCCGGAGCTGATGACCAACCTGGGGACAATCCATCTCTCCATGGCGGATACGGCCATAGCACTGGCTGCATACCGGAGGGCCATCTTCCTTTTCCCCGATAGACCCGAAGGGCACAGCGCATTCGGTTTTGTCATGGCAAATGTGGGATCCTTGGATGTGGCTGTGTCCGAATTTAAGAAGGCCATCGCTCTGGATCCAGACGATGTGGATATTCGTGTGGGCCTTGCGGAAGTCTATTATAGAAAAGGAGATATCGACTCCTCCCTGGTGAGTTATCAGCGCCTCCTGATCATCGATCCGGATCGAGACGAAGCTCGCTATCAACTCGGCATGATATATGAGGAAAAGGAGATGCCGGACTCGGCTGTTGCCGAATTCCGTCGTTGCATCGAGGCCGCGCCGGAATGGGTGCTTCCTCAGAGCCGCCTGGCTTCTCTATATCTCCGCTATGGGAGGCTTGAGTCGGCCCTCGCGGCCTATCAACGTTGCCTTATGCTGGTTCCTGAGGACCCTGGATTTCACAACGACATGGGGGTTATTTACACCAGGAGGGGGCAGATCGATTCGGCGATCGCGGCTTACGAGCGGTCCATCCGGTTGAGCAGGGATCCCAATTCCTTACGGGATGCGCAAATCAACCTGGGGATCGTGCGTTCGATCCAGGGGGGTGAAATGCGGGTCCGCCACATCCTGGTGAAAACCGTTGCAGAGGCCGAGGAGATCCTGAAACTCCTCGGGGAAGGAACCGATTTCGCAGAGCTTGCTCGAATACGGTCCATCGACCCGAGTGCCCCGGATGGAGGCCTTACAGGGTTCTTCTCCCAGGGGGACCTGGATCCCGAATTTGAGGCCGCGGTCATGGGGATCCAGAAGGGGGAGATCAGTAACATTGTGAAGACACAACTTGGGTATCATATTATTCAAAGGTTGAACTGAAGGGAGTAAACT
Organism: Candidatus Latescibacterota bacterium; assembly: GCA_965217865.1. GTDB lineage: Bacteria > Latescibacterota > UBA2968 > SICM01 > SICM01 > CBDCJO01. The sequence goes on from CBDCJO010000002.1 coordinate 962,822, forward strand.
GATCCGGGGGGATTCGGCGATTCTGGAAGGGCCTCTCGCCCGGTTTTTCGAAATTTGGCTCTGTGAAACGCTATCGCATCCTGTTTCTTCTCCTCGGGTTCTTCCTGCTGGCCGTCCTGATCTATCGGACTGGCCCTCAGCTCATACTCTCATATATCGGGATGATCGGGTGGAGGTTTATCCTGATCATCGGGGCGGCTTTTTGCTGGCAACTCGGAAACACCATCGCGTGGGGATTGGCCTTCGAACGGAAAGTGGCCCCTCCATTTGGAATCCAGTTTTTCGCCAAGTTAGGGAGCGATGCGATCAATCACATCACCCCGCTGTTGAACCTTGGAGGCGAGTTCGTAAAGCCTTACCTGATCCGCTCCCATGCCCCGATCCCTGCAGGCTTTTCATCGATCATCATCACCAAAACCCTTCAAGCCGTGGCAGGCGTGATCTACGCGCTGGTCGGGCTATCGGTTGCGTTCTTCATCTTTGATCTTCTCGTAGTCGCATGGGTGACAATGGGGCTTTTTTTGCGACGGGAACTGCCCTCGTCGTGTGGCTCCTTGTTCAACAGCAGAAGGACCTTTTCTCGACGATTCGGGACAGGCTTTCCCGGTTCAACTTTTTTTCATTCCCCGCTGAAGTCCGGGGGGTCAATCTGCACGAGATGGACTCGTGCCTTGTGAACACCTACCGCCATCAAAGGCTCCGGCTCGGGATCGCGGTTCTTTTTCACGGAATAAGCTGGATTTTTGGGGTGCTCGAAACCTGGCTGATAGCCCACTATCTGGACGAACCGATCTCTTTTGGAACCGCTTTTTTTCTGACATCCCTCTCCTCCGTTATCAACACGGCTTTCTTTTTTGTCCCGGGTGGAATCGGTGTTTGGGAGGGGGGCCAGGCATTCCTTTTCGCCCTTCTTGGCCTTCCCCTTGCTGCGGGGTTGACCGTCGGGCTTATCAAAAGAATTCGGAAGCTCTTCTATGTCCTCGCAGGTCTCCTGATGCTCTCCGGGTGGATCATCAAGCCCTTGGATGTGAATTCAAAGGGTATAAAAATAAACTAAATAGGGTGTATCGTTAGGGCACAGTGTGATTCGCGCGCTTTCCTTCAGGCCATCGCGTCGTCAGCCGCGCGCCACCCCTCCGGGAGTTTAACGCCCGCGCCAGGGCTTAATCGCTAACCCGGGTTGATAAATGGCTACAATGGCAAAGTTTATGCTACCAGACACCGGTATGACCCCTTACCCAAAAACCGGAAAACCTGCGGGATTCGCCACCCCGGGTTTTATCACCCTGCTGTTGATTTTTCTTCTCACGGATTCGGTGCCTGCGGCCGAACCGGATTCCCTGATTGTGCGTATGTCGTTGAAGGATTGCATCTCGCGTGCTCTGGAGGTCAGTCCGGAGCTCGATGGAGATCGGTTCGGTGTTCGGGCTGCGGAAGCGAAATTGAGAGAAGCAAAGGCCTCCCGCTTCGTGCCAAAATTCGAGATGACGCAGATTATCGGCCCTTCCCCGGAAGCCCGCGGGAATGCAGTCACAGGGCGATCGGAATGGAACAATCTCAGCCTGTTTGGACGAACCGAAATCGAATTCCTCCAACCTCTCTACACATCGGGGAAATGGAACGCCTCACGGGATTTGGCCGCTGCGGGTGTCACCGCAAGGGAAGCCGGGCTGGAACAGCGGCGCGCGGAAGTCGTCAAACGGGTCAAAGAGCTTTACTACGGGCTGCTCTTGGCGAAACAGCTGCATTTGGTGGCTATCGAAAGCCGTGACGAGGTTAAAGATGCCCGAAAAAGGCTCCTGAAGAAGCTCGATGAAGACTCCGAAGAAGTTTCTTATACCGATCTCTTCAAACTGGATACATTCACTTTCAAGGTTGATCAGGGACTCCACCGGGTAGAGAAGGAGTTGGCCATGGCCCGGTCGGCGTTGACGAAGATGCTCGATTTGAAAACGGATAACCTGGACTTAGCGGAAGAAGTTTTGGAACAGGAGAAGGTGGAGATCGGCCGGATGGAAGATTATATCGCGCAGGCATGGAAAGACCGGCCAGAAATGAGGAGGCTTACAGCAGGGGTGGAGGCGCGCCTGGCCCAGGTGCGCCTAGCTCGCAGCGATTACTATCCACAATTGTTCGTTGCCGGCCAGGCGAAGTTCGCCTATGCCCCCAATCGGGATGACCAACACAGTCCGTTCGCAAAGGACGACTTCAACTTTAGTCGGATAGGGGCAGTGTTCGGATTAAAACAGTCGCTCTCATTCGGTTTGACAGCGTCTCGTGTCGCCCATGCCCGTTTCGAGTACCAGAAAGTTCTGAACACCGAAAGGGCCGTACGGGACGGAATTGCCCTGGAAGTGGAGCAGGCCTTTCGGGAGCTTCTCGAAGCGGGAAAGAATGTTGAGAGCGGGAAACGGGCGTTGAGATCGTCGAGGAGCTGGATGGTCGCGGCCCGAGACGCTTTCAACATCGGCCTCGGTGAAGTCAAAGAGGTGATCGATGCAGTCAAGGCTTACGGGGAGATGAGGGTCGAATACTTTCGGGCAATTTTTGACTTCAACAGGTCGATTGCCCGGCTCGACAAGATGACGGGGAAGGAGTACCCTCATTGAGTGTCCTCAAATCGATTTTGTGTGTGCTGATATTATCCGTGTTGTTATTTGGGCTCCCGAATACCGTGATGGGGGACCCGGAGGAGATCGTGCTGGAGGATTTCTCCGAGGGACTCGTGGGAGGGTTTCCCCCGGGGTGGGGATGGCGGGGGAAGGATAACAAGAACCCAAAACGCTATGTTATCCAGGAGGCGAACGGAAAGCGGTACCTGAACGCCAAGGACGATGGGAAGTCTGTCGTCATCATCAAAAAGATATCGTGGAGGCTTCGGGATTACCCCGTTCTGACCTGGCGATGGCGTGCGAAGATCCTGCCCCCTGGAGGAGATGAGAGAATCGGTAATAAGAATGACAGTGCATTGGGATTGTATGTGATCTTCTCTCAAAACTTGATTCGGATTCCGAAGCAGATCAAATATGTCTGGAGTACGACGCTGCCCGTGGATACGATCGCGGATAGGAATTTGATCGGCCGTCCCCGCGTACGTGTCTTACGGACCGGGACGCACCGTCTTGGAGAGTGGGTGATAGAACGCGTAAACCTCTATGAAGACTACAAACGGATTTGGGGTGGGGAGCCCAAAGATAAAACAGTGGGCATTGCGATTCTTACCGATGCGGATGCCACTCACACCTTCGCAGAGGGGGATTATATGGATATTGTGGTTATGAAGGAGGACCTCCGAACCTCCACCCAAACCGGGGAAACCGAAGAGTAGATTGAAGAGAAGGGGGATCTGGAACATGGGATTGCAAATTTCTCGATGCCTGGGGATTCTTTTACTGACCGGGTGTATGCTGACGCTTCAGGCTCGGGGTGTAAAATCATCGGAGGTGACTCTGGAGCAGAAATTGATCGACACGATGAAGAAGCGAGATAGCGCCATTCGGACGATCGCCCTTTCGACGGAGGGTCCGTTGGACCCGAGGGGCCGAGAGAAGATGAAGGCGATCGTCGGGGATGCTTTCGACTACCACGAGTTGAGTCGAAGGTCCCTTAAGAAACACTGGCCAAAACGGACACCCGCCGAGCGGAAGGAATTTGCGGATCTGTACAGGCGACTTATCGAGAAAAGCTACGCCGATCCGAAACTGTATCGGAAGGTCGAAAAGATCGTCTACGATGGCGCTGACGTGGTGAATTCGTTGGCGAGGGTGAAGACCACGGTGCATTACAAAGGGGAGACCAGCGCTATGGTATATGCCTTGCATCGCGTGGGCGAAAAGTGGCTGATCATAGACATGGTCATCGACGATGTGAGTGTGGTTCGGAACAACCGTCAGAATTTCTACAGAGAGATCGCCAAATCGTCGTACGGAAAGCTGGTCGAGAAAATAAAGAACAAATTGTCTGAGGAGCCGTCAGATTCGGATAAAGCTTCTGCTAAGACGTTTTGAGGGCAAGATCTTAGGGGCCATCCGCCGTATTCCGCCCTTGCGGTCATATCAGGAATATATTATATTTAGGAGTCTTGGACGCAATTGTCCGCGCGCGAATTTGTGGCGGTATTTCACCGAGTCGACACCTCAGTTTAGGAATGGATCTCCATGTTAACCCGTAAGATGACCCCCTTCAGAAAGTTCAGGGCTGTCCTCAAATACATCAAGATCAGGGTTCAACGACGACCCGTTCTCGTCAATCTTGAGGTGACAAAATTCTGCAACGCCGGCTGCGATTTTTGCGATTACTGGCAGACCAAGAAGTCTCCGAAATTAGACGACTATGTCGACGTCGTGCGGAAGATCAATCCGATGATGGTGACGATGACGGGGGGGGAACCGTTGTTGCGGAAAGATCTCAAGAATGTTGTCCAAAATCTTCGCGACAGCTTTGGTTTTCTTTATATCGGAATGGTTACTCACGGACAGTTGTTGACCCTCGAGAAAGCCAAGGGGCTATGGGATGCGGGGTTGGATCAGCTTTCGATCTCAATGAACTACCTGGGTCCTAAACACGATGAAGAACGGGGACTGCCGGGGTTGTTCGATCACCTTTCCAAGCTTATTCCGAAGCTAAAGAACGTGAGTGTGGACAACGTCGTGTTGAACATCGTGATCAAGGACGATAATCTGGATCATATTCCCAGATTGATACAACAGGCCCACGAATGGGGGGTCCGTGTTTCGATGAGCTCTTACACCGGCCTGAAGAACGGGAATGAGACGTATATGGTCCACGGCGATCGCATGGCCCAACTGAATACGACAATCGATAAGATAAAGGAAATGAAGAAACTTTATCGGAATGTCGTGACCTCGGACTTTTACCTGAGCATGGTCCCCAAGTATTTCGAACAGGGGTATATGGAGGGCTGTAAAGCGGGGAAAAGCTTTATTCAGGTGACCCCGGATGGGCACCTGAAGGTGTGTCCGGAGATGCCCGTTCTGGGCCATTATTCCGAATATAAGCGCCAGAAAGAGGATGTGACCTGTACGAAGTGCTGGTATAGCTGTCGAGGAGAGTCACAGGCCCCCATGACGGTCAAGCGCATATGGGAACTGGTTACCGGATAGGCCTGGAGATGCAGCGTTCCAAAAAATGAGGGGCTCACGGCAAGTTCGTGAGCCCCTTGTGTTGTATCTCTTGTTTTGCCGGTTTCAGCTTAGTTTCAGTCCCCGACCCTTGCGAAGAAAGGTAGGGTATTCCAGGTCAGTGGGAGAAAGTTTGTCCAGATCGATCTCCTCTTCATCGGATCCGGAGTCCTCGTCGGATCGGGTACCCTCGCTCGCTGGGGACTGCGGCCTCATGAAGGCTGGAATGTCCAGGTCCTCTTCCTTGGAGAGCCCCCGCGCGGGCAGGATTGTCTTTGCCTTTTTCTCCGTCACTTCGACTCCGTCCCTCTGGTTGTTGAACCCGGTGGCGATAACCGTCACACGTATCTCATCCTCTAGGTTGTCGTCGAGGACGGTGCCCCAGATGATTTCGGCGTCGCTCCCAACGGCCTCCGTGATGACGGATACGGCATCGTTGACCTCGAAGAGGGTCAGGTCGCTTCCTGCGGAGATGTTGACCAGGACACCCTTGGCGCCCATGATCGGCACATCGTCCAGCAGGGGGCTCCGAATGGCGTTCTGCGCCGCCTGAATCGATCGGTTTTCCCCCCGTGCCAGGCCGGTGCCCATCAGAGCGTCTCCGCCCGCAGACATGACCGTTTTGACATCATTGAAATCAAGGTTGATCAGGCCGGGCGTGGTAATCAGGTCAGAGATACCCCGGGTGGCCTGAAGAAGGACGTCGTCGGCCATTCTGAATGCCTCGGTGAGCGGCAGGTCCTTTGGGGAGATGGCCAAGAGGCGTTGGTTGGGTATGATGATCAGGGTGTCGACACACTCCTTGAGCTGGGCGATCCCCTGCTCTGCGTGTCGGGAACGCGGTCTCCCTTCCCATCTGAAAGGGGTGGTGACGACGCCCACCGTGAGGGCTTCCAGCTCGTTTGCTACCTGCGCAACGACAGGAGACGCCCCGGTACCGGTGCCTCCCCCCATCCCAGCGGTGATGAATACCATGTCGCTTCCGCTGAGCGTTTCAGCGACCAGCTCTCTATCCTCTTCGATGGCCTGGCGTCCAATCTCAGGTTTGGCCCCCGCGCCCAGTCCTTTCGTGAGTTCCCTTCCGATATGGATTCGGTAGGTCGCCTTTGAAAGTTCCAGGACCTGGGCGTCGGTGTTTATCGCGACGAATTCGACGCCTTCCAAACCTGCGTCGATCATGCGATTGACCGCATTTCCCCCCGCGCCCCCAACACCGATGACCCGCATTTTCGCCTTCTGGTCATCCGACTCCATCATCGAAAACCTAACCAAGTTGCACCTCCTCAAATCGATCGCAGATCATCGCCCGCTGTCCTTGTTCTTGAAACTCCTTTTTAAAAAATTCCTGTCACCAGATTTTTGAACCAACCCATCAGACCCCCTGCGGTCTTCGGAATTTCCGCGCCTCCGTTTCGGCCACGGACCCGGTGTGCGTATAGAATGAGACCAAGGCCAGTCGCGAAATCCGGGCGGTTGATGGAGTCGATCAGTCCACCGACGCCCTGTGGAAATCCCGCATTGACGGGCATATCGAACACCTGTTCAGCAAGTTTCGCCATTCCCTCAAGGCTGGCTCCTCCACCCGTCAGGACAATACCTGCGGACAGAAGATCCGTGTATTCGGTACGCCGAATCTCTTTGAAAATAAGTGAAAAAATCTCCTCCATGCGGGATTCGATGATCGTTGCCAGTTCTCTCCGGGGGATCTGATAGGAAGGTCGTCCTGCTACTCCCGGAACCGTGATTCTTTCATCTGACCCCACTTCGGATTGGAGGGCACAACCGTGATCTTGTTTGATCCGTTCAGCCTGCTGCCAGGGAGTTCTCAGGCCGATGGCTACATCGTTTGTAACATTTTGACCCCCCAACCCGATCACAGCGGTATGTCGAACGCTTCCTTCGTAGAAAACCGCCAGGTTGGTCGCACCGCCACCAATATCCACGAGGGCGATTCCCATCTCCTGCTCATCGGGTGAGAGGACGGCATAACTGGTTCCGAGAGGTTCCAGGACGAGTTCCGCCACCTCGATGCCTGCACGAGACACGCTTTTTAGAAGGTTCTGTATCGAAGTCACTGCACCTGTCACGATATGTACTTCGGCCTCGAGACGGACACCGGACATTCCGATCGGCTCTTTGATCCCGGGTTGTTCATCTACGATGAACTCCTGTGGGAGAACGTGGATGACCTGGCGGTCCGGAGGAATGGAGACGGCTCGCGCAGCGTCTATCACCCGAGTCTGATCGACGGCGGTGATCTCGTGGTCGGGCCCTGAAACGGCGATGACACCACGGCTGTTAATGCTTTTGATGTGTTCTCCGCCAATCCCGACGAATACGGATTGGATTTTGACGCCAGCCATCAGTTCCGCTTCCTGGACGGCCCTCTGGATCGATTGCACGGTTTTCTCGACGTTGACGACCCGGCCTCGTCTCATGCCCTCCGAGGGGCTGTTTCCAACGCCCACCACCCGGAGTTCGCCCACTTCATCGACCTCGGCAACGATCGCGGAAACCTTCGTGGAGCCAATGTCCAATCCCACGATTAAATTATCTTTTGGCATATCTCCCTGTTTCCCCCTTTCGTTGAGCAGACCGTTTAGAGCTTCTTAAACACGGTCTATTTGATTCTCGTTTTCAAATCCCGTTGATTTTCACGACCCCTTCTTTGTGCGGCGTACGATCACCTGTCCATCGAACCTCAGGTCGATGAAGTCCGGCAATTCCGCCCACCCCGCCGCATCCGACCAGGCTCGAAGTTTCTCGGCCTGGCTCAAGACATCCCAGGGATTCATTCTTACCTCAAGTCCGTCACCCACCAGGTTGATCCTGACCATGTCCTGTCCAGGGCGGACCTCAGAGATCTGATCCCAGAGTTCCGGGGCATCACCCCGGGTCTCATTCAGGAGATCCAGACAGGATAGAAGCTCCGGTTCTGAAACCGCCCGCCCAAGGGTATAGTTTCCTCCCAGTTGGACCCCAGTTATGACGGGTAGGTCGACGAATGTGGAGTAAAACGGGAGCAGGATGCCCTCCTCGTCGATACCGCAGAGAACTTCCAGATTGACCAGGGCGATCGGTGTTCGCTCAACGATGGTGATCAGCACCCCATCAGGGGGATAGCGAACGATCCTGGCGTTCCTGACCATCGGATGGGTTTCGATGCGTGAGACGACTTTATTCAGGTCCACCTCGTACAGGTTGGTTTCAGCGGAGATGCCTGACAGGACGGAAATCTCGTCCGGATCCAGCAGGGATAGCCCCTCGAAAGCGATGTGTTCCACCCGAAACAAGGGGGAACCCGTGATGGACGGACCCGCGTTTAAGGTAAACAGGGGCACCACAATAACAGCAACGAATGCGATCGCTATAAATCGGTTTGACAAGATAAAGCCTTACCGTAAGGATCCGACTTAAAAGGACGAAAGTTGATTTTGAATAAATCTTACGGGGGTACACCTACGACCCGGATCTCGGTCTCGAGTTCGACCCCCTCGTGCATTCTGACACGATCTCTGACGCGGTCAATGAGGATTAGGACGTCCTCCGCCGTAGCCTTTCCACGGTTTACCATGAAGTTAGCGTGAAGGTCTGAAACGACGGCCCCGCCCTGACTGACACCCTTGCATCCCGCCATGTCGATCAAAAGGCCGGCGGATTTTCCGAGAGGATTCTTGAAAATACATCCCGCGTTTCGTTCATATAACGGTTGCGTGGTTTTCCGCCGGCTCAAGATCTCCTCCATCCGGACTTCGATCTCCCCGGGTACGTCCGGTTTGCACTCGAAAGTTCCTGAAAGGATTAAATGCCTTGACGGAAGGTCGAAGCTCCTGTAGCCGTATTTGAGATCGGATTTTTTCATCTGGATTGAATCCCCGGTATTCATCTCGAGGGCGTCTATACTCAGGATCCGGTCGAATGTCTCTCCCCCAAAAGCCCCTGCATTTCCGCGAATCGCTCCGCCCACGGTACCTGGGATACTACACGCGAATTCCATACCCCCCAGGCCCGTCCTCTGACAACGTCGGGAGAGGACGGAGAGACTGGCCCCGGCCTGGGCAGAGGCAATTTCACGATCAAAGGAGATTGCCCGGAATCCTTTTGTCATGCAGAGAAACGCTCCGCGCCATCCGGCATCTGGGACCAGAAGGTTCGTCCCGTCGCCCAAGGGAAGAATCGGTATGTCACGGGAAACAAGAAGTTTGCATAACTCCCGGATATCCTCCGACCCGGTGGGATATATCAGTGCATCGGCCGGGCCTCCGACGCCGATGGAGGTATGCCGGGCCATGGGTTCATCGAACCGGATATTTCCTCGACATATCCTACGCAATTCATCCTTAAGCCTTTCGTCCATCATTGGAACTCGGGCCGATCCTGCCCCGTATTTCTCATTGAAAGGTTGCCAATAGATTCGTCGGTATTTTCCCGCGCTTTCATAGCCGTTCCAGCAGACCCTCTCCCGCGATTCGGATGTCCCCAGCTCCCATCACAACGACGAGATCTCCGGGATGCAAACGTCCCGAGAGTTCCCCGGGGACTTCAGCCATGTCCGACGTATAGACCGCATTCGTTGCTCCCGCAGCCGTCGCGGCCTCCACGATCAGTTCTCCGGTGATTCCTTCGACCGGAGATTCCCTCGCCGCAAACACACCGGTTACCACGATCAGGTCGGCCACACAAAGGGCTTTGCCGAAGGCGGAGGCAAAGTCCCGTGTGCGGGAGTAAAGATGGGGCTGAAAGACTGCGATGAGTCGATTCGGGCATAAGGACCGGGCGGTATCGAGGGTTGCCGTAATCTCGGTTGGATGATGTGCATAGTCATCAATGACCGTGATTCCCTTTTTTTGGCCCAGAGTCTCAAACCTTCTTTCAACCCCTGTGAAGGATTCAAGTGCGTTTTTGATTGAAGTGAAATCGACCCCGATTTCCAAGGCCACCGTTGTCGCGGCAAGGGCATTTTTGACATTGTGGACACCCGGACATCGAAGCCGGATGTCTCCAATCTCGGTTCCTTTTAGGAAAACCTTAAACCATGAACCTGAACCCATCAGGGACAGATCTCTTCCCGAAACTTCGACTTCGGATGGCAGGCCGCAGGTGACCACCCGGGGGGTTACACGATTGCGTAATGTGCGGACGGTGGGGTCATCAACGCAAAGGACAACAAAATCATTGACCTGATTCACAAATTCTTCATATGCCTGAACTATGTCTTGAAGATCCCTGTAGGTGTCTAGATGTTCCATCTCAATCGAGGTGATCACGGCGATCTCAGGGTGGAGATTCAGGAAAGATCGATCGAATTCATCGGCCTCGGATACAAAGTAGCTTCCGGTCCCCATCCGTGCGTTTCCTCCGATCTCCGAAACCTTTCCGCCAACCATCACGACAGGATCCAAGCCCGCTCCGATCAGCGCGCTTGCGGTCATGGCGGTGGTTGTCGTCTTACCGTGTGTCCCGGTGATGGCGATCCCCTTTTTCCCCTCCATCATCACCCCCAAGGCAACCGCCCGGTTCATAACGGGAATGCCAAACCGCCGTGCTTCGGCGATTTCCGGGTTGTCTTCCCGCACGGCGGCTGTCAGGATGACAAGATCAGCACCTTGAACGTTGTCCGGGTGATGTCCTTCGAAGACTTTGATGCCCTCCGCCCGGAGGTCCCGAAGGGTTTCTGACGGCTCTCTGTCGGAGCCGGATACGAAGCATCCCCTTGCGGCAAGGAGCCGGGCCATCCCGCTCATGCCCACCCCACCAATCCCTGCGAAATGGACGCGACGCCCTGGTTCGAACAGGTTCATAGCATTTTTCAGCATCCAGCAATGAGGCTGAGCGCTGAACAGATTCACGATTGAATCAATCTCATCAACTGCAGGGTGTCGACGATTCGGCTTGCGGCGTCAGGGACGCCGAAGGCCTGCATCCGGGATGCCATATCTCGAATTACCGCCGGATCGTCCAACAGATTTTGGACGACCGTTGCAAGGCGATCTCCGTCGAGTTCACCTTGGGGGATCATCCTGGCGGCCCCCCCTTTCACGAGTGCGGAGGCATTCTTTGTTTGATGGTCGGCCGCCGCGCTCGGAAGCGGAATTAACACAGCGGGGAGGCCGCAACGGGTCAATTCAGCGATGGTCGTGGCACCCGCTCGTGTGATTGCAAGATCGGCTGCAGCGAATGCCGCGGCAACGTCGTCGATGAACGAAACGGCCGTCACCCGCTCGCTGTGAGGGCGGGCTTCTTTTTGGACCCTCTCGAAGTCGAGCTTGCCCGTCTGCCAGAGCACTTGAAGCCGGCGGCCTTCTAAAAGCATCCGAAGGGCTTCTCCGACGGCCAGGTTGATGCTGCGCGCTCCCTGGCTACCGCAAAAGATCAGAAGGGTGGTTATGTCCGGCTCGAGGTTCAGTCGAATTCGGGCTTCGGCCTGATCGCACGAGCCGATCTCCATCCGGGTCGGGTTTCCGCTGACGTGGCTTATTTTACTCCGGAAAAACCGAATCGACGATGGAAAGGCCAGGTGTACCTGTACGGCCATTCGGGAAAGGATCCGGTTCGTTAATCCCGGAAGGAGATTCTGTTCCTGGACGACAAGCGGTATAGACCGAAGCCATGCTGCGATTCCGGCAGGTCCGCTGACATATCCGCCCGTGCAGATCACAAGGGCTGGTCGAAATCGTTCGACCAGCAAGAGACTTTGGATCAATCCTGCAAAAAGGAGAAAGGGAAACCGTAACAAGTCGATACTAAACGAACGCCTGAGACCGATTACAGGTATAGGAATCAAGGGGTAACCGGCTCGGGGCACGAGCCTCATCTCAAGTCCGTGGACTGTCCCAACAAACCTGATATCGGCGTCGGCGAATCGGTTGCGAATTTCATCCGCAATCGCAATAGCCGGGGAAGTGTGACCCCCCGTCCCACCCCCGGCCATCAGAACACGAATTCCCATCGGGTTCATGGCCCATTAGTAAGATTCCGTGGGGGTCTCACCGGGGAGGTCCAATCGAGTCTTCCGGATACGGGGGTCAGCAGCCTGGGAGGGCTGGTGCCCTGCCTTGCCACGTTCAGCAGGATGCCGACGCCGATCAATGTTAAAATGAGCGATGAGCCGCCGTAGCTGATGAAGGGGAGGGGGAGGCCGGTGGTTGGGAGGACCGCGGTGACGACCCCGATGTTGAGTAGGGCATATATGAGAACGAGGGACGTGATTCCAACCCCAAGCAGGAATCCGTGAAAGTCCGGGGCGCGGCTGGAGATCCTGAAGCCGATTAAACCAAACATTAAAAACAAAGTAACCACTGTGACCGTGCCTATGGCCCCCCATTCTTCTCCGAGGATGGAGAAGACAAAATCCGTGTGAGGATCCGGCAGGAAGAGAAACTTCTGATGGCTGTTGCCCAGTCCCACTCCGGTGATACCGCCGGAGGCGATTCCCACGAGGGACTGTGTAATCTGATAGCTTTTTCCCTGAATGTGCTCACTCCTGCTGAGGAATGCTTCGATGCGGTCCTTGCGGTATCCGACCCAGAATATCATGGCATACAAGATCGGCAAGGCAGCCAGGGCGGAGCCAGCCATGTATCGAAACCTCACTCCCGAGATGAGCATCATAAGGCCAACCACGATACTCAAACCCACAGCCATTCCGAAGTCAGGTTGAAGAATGATCAAACCCAGGACGACGATCACAATCGTCGCGTGATGGAGGAATTCTCGGAGATCCCGGGCGAGAGGATCCCGACCGGATAGGGATTTTGCCATATAGAGGACAAGGATCAGCTTTATGAGCTCCGATGGCTGGAAGGAGATCGAAGCGATATTTAGCCAGCGGTGTGCACCCCGAATGTCACTTCCGGATATTAGCTTTTGAAGAAGAACCGCGATGAGAAGACAAAGTCCGAAGACGAACAGAGGTCTGGCAAGCCTTGCCCAGATCTGGTAGTTGATCCGCATGACCAAGATCATCAGGAGCAGAGAGAGCCCTGCGCGCAATAACCATCTGTTTAGAAAAAAACTGCTGCTCTCGAAACGCATTTCACCCAGCACCGAGCTGGCGCTGTAGATCATGACGGTTCCGATGCTGACAAGGGAAAGGGTGATTATCAGGAGGGATATATCCAGCCTGGATCCACGCATCGGGGTCTGATCCTTCGAAAATAGGCCATCTAACCGGCTGACACTTTTATAGCATTAGAATCGATCATCTCGGTTCCCAATCGGTCCAGACTCTGCTGATACGCTCGATTCTGCATCAGGAGACGCCGGTGATTTATGGCTCGGCGCACAGCCGTTCCGAAATCAACCAGTTCGAATGGTTTGAGGATAAAGTCGTATATCCCGACACAGGTCGGTCGGGGTCTGCCACTAACGATTTTCTTGCAAGTTCCAGTCCGTTCATTCCGGGCATTTTAAAATCTGTGATCACCAGATCGAACAACCCGTTTTGATCCAACCGTGTTAGGGCCTCCTCTCCGCTGAGGGCGGAAGAGGTCTGATATCCCCTCGTATTGAGGTAGCAGACGACCAGATCTCGCACCCCGATATCGTCATCCACAACGAGTATATTTCCGATCATGATTGTCTCCTGGAAATTTGGCCAGGAAGCGGGGGATTCTGTGGCCGGGTTTCTGACCTGGGAAGTAATAGAGAAACAGGTTCCTGTCGTCTGGTTTATACGAAACCTGGTATCGGACGGTTCTTACAAGGGGATGTCTGAGATAACCTCCTCCATCCTCATCCCTCGGGAACCTTTGACGAGGAGAAGGTCGCCGGGTTGAAGGGTCTCGGCAAGGGCATGAGCAAGTTCAGTTTTGTCCGTGAAGTGACGGGCGCGTTCTCCAAGACCAATGGCCCCTTTGTTGATTTCGGCTGCAAGGGGACCGAACGTGAAGAGGAGGTCGATGCCCTTCGCCTTCGCGAATGTCCCAATCTCTCGGTGTAACCCCGGGGCTTCGCTTCCGAGTTCCAGCATGTCACCCAAACAGGCGATTCGCCTTCCCTCTTCCCCAACTTGGATTGAGACCAAAGTTTCAATGGCCGCCCGCATAGAGGTGGGGTTTGCATTGTATGCGTCGTTCAAGATAAAAACCCCGCCGCGTGTCTGGATCACGCCCCGCATCGCGGCGGGTTGATAGGCCTCGATCGCCGAGGCCGCGTCTTCCACTGAGATGTCGAACGCATAGCCGACGGCTGCTGCCGCCAATGCGTTGTAAACGTTGTGACGGCCGGGGATTCTAAGATTAATTTTTCGGCCCTGCAGAGAGAAATGGCCGCAACCTACCTGGTCAAGGACAAGTCCCTCCCCACGGAACTGACATATCTGCTCGATGCCAAAGCCTAGGAGTCTCCCCTTGATTTTGTTTTGCTCCTTGGCTAACCACAGGTCATCGAGATTCAAGATAGTCGTCGAAGACTCGTCCAGATAACCCAGGATTTCCCCTTTGGCTTTGGCCACTCCCTCTACAGAGCCTAAATACTCTAAATGAGATGGTCCAACATTTGTGATTAAGCCGACGTTCGGATCGGCCACTTGGCAGAGGGTTGTGAGACCCGCCGCCTCGCTGATGCCCAACTCCAGGACTGCGATCTGGTGCCTGGAGGATAAGCGGAATAACGTAAGCGGAACGCCCTGCCTGCTGTTTAGATTCCCCTCGGTCTTAAGAATGCGGTAACGGGTCGATAGAACTGCGGCTGCGATTTCTTTGACCGTGGTCTTTCCCGTGCTTCCCGTAATTCCAACAACCGGGATGCGGAAATTTTTCCGGTAAGCCCGACCGATGTCTGACATCGCCTGTTCCGGGTCCTCGACCAGAATCATCGTCCCGGTCGGTCGATCTTCCCCGCGAAGGCCTTCAAACCAAAGTCGGGAAACGACCGAGCAAGGGGCCCCTTTTGAGAAAGCCGATTCTACGAACTCATGCCCATCGGTTCGAGTCCCCTTCAGGGCAAAGAAGATCTCACCAGACGATATCGTTCGTGTGTCGATGGAGGCCCCGGTCGGTTGAAAATCCGGGGGACAACCACCGGCCACCAGATGGCCACCGGAGGCCTCGGCGATGTCTCCGAGGGGAAAGTGTTCCATTTTTCAAGCAAACATAGCACACGGGATTGGACCTACGAAGCTCTCACCCACATAGCGTTTTGTATTATGGAAAAAGCCCCTTATCGCCCCTTGGTCTGTCTCAAGATGAACCCGCTTGGGATACATCTTGAAGGGCCTCGCGGACCACCTGGCGATCGTCAAAGCGTATCCTGGCTGTACCGATTTCCTGATAACTCTCATCGCCTTTTCCCGCAATCAGGACGACATCGCTTCGCTGGGCGACTTCAATCGCCCGATAGATGGCTTTGCGCCGGTCCGGGATGACCTCGGCCACCCCTTTTGTGGTTCCCGTCAGGATCTCTGCGATAATGGTATCGGGATCCTCTGTACGGGGATTGTCGGAAGTCACGATGACGGCGTCCGACAAATCCTCCGCCAACTTGCCCATCAGGGGCCTTTTTCCTCTGTCCCGGTCTCCTCCGCAGCCGAACACACAGATCAACCTGCCAGCGGTGAGCCCCCTGGCCGCGGTGAGAACTTTTTCAAGGGCATCGGGTTTATGAGCATAATCCACGAGGACTGCGAAGGGTTGTCCGGCCTCTACGGACTCAAACCGGCCGGGCACGTGTACGTTCAAGAGGCCCTCCCGGATGTGATCGAGATCGATACCAAGAGCTAATCCGGTTGCAACACCGGCCAAGAGATTGGCGATATTGAAAACCCCTTTGAGATTCGACCGGAGCTCCAGGTCCCCAACCCGAGTTGCCACCTCCATCCGAGTGCCCTTCCAATCGGTGGTGTAACTGTCGGGCCGCACCTGAGCATCCAGGGCAAGCCCATAAGTGATCACGGAAGCCCGCGTACGTCTTGCGAGCTCCGCGGAAGCTGGATCATCCGCATTCAGTATCGCGTATGCTCCGGATTCAGATCTGAGATTTTCAAAGAGCCGCGCCTTTGCTTCGAAGTAGGCACGCTGCGTTTTGTGAAAGTTCAGATGGTCTCTGGTCAGGTTTGTGAAAACGGCTGCTCTAAAGTCTATACCATAAACCCGGTCGAGGGCTAAGGCGTGGGAAGTGGTCTCCATGACCACCGCCCTGTCGCCTTTTTCAATCATCCGCCTGAGGATCTGGCATACTTCGTGGGCAAAAGGGGTCGTATTTTGGGCCGGTTGAACTTCTCCTCCAACGACATTTTGATGGGTCCCGATCCGACCTGCCCGATACCCGGCGCTATCGAGAATCGACTTGATCAGATAGGTTGTGGTGGTCTTACCGCTGGTACCCGTCACTCCGATCGGGATGAGTTCCCGCCAAGGTTCCCCGTAATAGCGCTGCGCAAGGAGGGCAAGTGCCCGACGGGAATTCAGCACCTGGATCTTGACCGCCGGCCCCGTCGAAAGGTCGTCCTCCAAGACGACGGCGGATGCCCCGTGTGCGACCGCGTCCGGTATGAAAGGGTGCCGATCCTTCTCTTCCCCGCCCCGAATGGCTACGAACAGATCCCCGGGGCCAATTCGGCGGGAGTCGACGCTGATGTTCCGGATCTCGACCCTCTGATCTCCCTGAACGACTGCGTCGGGCAAGGCGGTCAGAAGGTCCTGAAGTCTCATTTCCAATCATCCAATCCCTCCCACTCCCGATGAGCCTTTCAATTGCGCCTCTCCCATTCTGAGATCTGATAGGCAAACTCCATTGGCCGTTCGGTCGGGGGCTGCGCCGGAAGGCAGATCAGTGCGCACGCGGTCCCGCTTCTTACGACCGATCCGGGTAAAGGGGCTTGAGATGCCACCAGGCCGTTTCCAGAGATGGATGTCCTGAGCCCCTCGATGCTCAGACGGTTTATGGCCTGCCGGAGGGGAAGACCATTGAGATTCGGGACGGAGATATCAAATGGGCTATGCGCCACCATCATCGGTTTGCATTTAACGCTGATCCGGACATCGGAATTCAGGGGTTCTCCCGCCTGAACAGACTGCTCTGTAACAAAGGCCGCGTGCGACCGGTATGGGACCTCGAAGGTTGCGTTTATCCGATATCTTGTAAGCACCTTCTCGGCTGATTGTAGGGAGAGTCCGATGATATTGGGCATCACCATAGGTCGGTTTACACCGGGCTGACTGTTTTGGATATCGTTCTTCGCGAGTAAGGATGGTCTAAAGTTTTGTCTTCGCGTGAGGACCCGTTGCATGATTCGGCGAAATGTGGGCGAAGCAACCGCACTCGCCCAATGCGTTTCGGTTGGACGGTCTATGGCCACGAGGCAAAGAAGGCTGGGATCATCTGCTGGCAGGAAACCGACAAAGGATGATACGTAGGCCCCGCTCTCATATCCTCTTTTTCCTTCCGCCACTTGTTGAGCCGTGCCGGTTTTCCCCGCGATGTCGTAACCAGGAAGGGCTGCGGATTTTCCGGTCCCGTGTTTTACAACCCCCATTAAAAGATCAACCATGGTCCGACTGGTGCTCTCTTTGATGACTCGACGGCCCCTCCTGTGGGGGATCTCAACCGGACCAGCCCCGCCCGGACCGGACACCGATTTAATTATCTTCGGCTTCATCAAGATTCCATCGTTGGCTACGGCTGCGTACGCAAGGGCAAGCTGAAGGGGGGTAACCAGAACTTCTTGACCGATGGCGATGGTCTCTAGTGATCGCTTCGACCAGACCGAGGGTTGGTGAATGAGGCCCCGGGCTTCGCCAGGGAGTTCAATGCCCGTACGGGAATCGAACCCGAACCGGTTGGCGTATTCGTAGAGACGGTCTGCACCCAACCGGCGTGCCACCTTGATCGCACCGATGTTGCTGGATTCCTCAACGACCTGTTTGAACGTGAGCAAGTTGTGGGGATGGGAGTCCCTGATGTATCCTCCGTGTACGGCGATTCGACCGTTTTCACAGAAGATCTCGTCTTCGGGTCGGACGATTCCCTGATCGATGGCTGCAGCCGCCGCGACCAGTTTAAAGGTCGACCCCGGCTCGAACATGTCGGTGATTGCGCGATTGCGTCGTTTTTCGGGTTTATGATCTCCTGGATGGTTCGGATCGAAAAGGGGGACATTGGCCATCGCGAGAATTTCCCCCGTTCGCGGGTTCATCAGTATGGCGACCCCAGCCCGTGCCTCGAATTCTTCGACCGTGGAAAGAAGCTCATCCTCTACAATCCATTGATAGTCGGCGTCTATTGTCAGGGCCACGTCCGAACCGTCTTCGGGTGGGGTCAGAACCTCTCCCCTTTCCGCCAGGAACCTGCCAAGGGCATCCACCTCCGAGACCATAATTCCGGATTGGGCTCTAAGGTGGTGGTCGAGTCCCAATTCCCCACCCTCGATCCCGATGTTGTCGATATCCGTATACCCTAGAATATGGCATCCGACAGTGCCCAACGGGTAATACCGCTTCATCTCCACAAGGTTTTGGACTCCGGCATGACTTTCCCGTCCAGCGGACCTTACGACATCGTAATCGAGCTTTCGAGCGAGCCAGGCGAAACGCCGTTTTCCCACGAGGGTTTTCAAAAGATCCGATTCATCGATCTCGGTCATTCTGGACAGGATTCTAGCGACCGTCCTGGGCTTTTTTACTTCCGCATTATCGGTGACAAATAATGAGATAGTTTTGAGATTTGTGGCTATCTCCCTTCCATGCCGATCAAAGATGCGACCCCTTCTCGCATCCAGGACGACACTTTTTTTGTGTTGATCATTTGCCCTTTCAAGGTAGGACGCTCCCCCCCAAACCTGGATCTGCACAAGCCTTAGGACGAGAACCGCCCCGAATAAGATCGCTCCCCAAAAAGTTAAGGTGAGACGGCGGACATGGTCCTTGGAAGTCGCCGTCGGCAAAGAGCTGGGTTTCGGGGATAATATCGTAAGGTTTTTGTTCAACCGGTTTTTCATCTTGGACCGATAAAAATATTTTCTGGAAGGCCAGGGGGCGTCATCATGGACAGTTCTTTAGTGACGATCTTGACAATCCTTTTTCCCTGCGATAATTGTTCCAGGTTGATTGAAACACCCCTGTGCTCCTCAAGCAGATTTTCTTTCTTTTCGCGAAGGAGGCTTAACTCTCCTGCCAGTTCCATAACCACCAGGTGTTGATAGAGATAGATTAGCATGCTCCCTGTGACCAGGACCGTCAATAAAAGATATTGGGCCATGGCTTGGTAGAACCTGTTTAGATTTTTTGTTCTCAATCTGGACCCAGGAAAATTCGAACGGAGAAGGAAGCGGATATCATCAATTAGCGATATCTAAATTTTCTGAGTCATTCTTAAGGTCGCACTTCTCGACCGGGGGTTATCTGCGATTTCGTCCGGACCAGGTTTCCATTTTCGCTTTCTGCGAAGATATCTGACCGTCGCCTGTACCCCGCAACGGCAGAAAGGAAAATCTGGAGGGCAGATACAGCCTCGAGTCCAGTCCGAAAAGGCTCGTTTGACGGTTCGGTCTTCTATGGAATGGTAACTGATCACTGCAATTCTTCCCCCGACCTTTAGAAAGTCGACAGCTTGCCGAAAGGCATCGCGAAGGTGTTCGATCTCGGTGTTGGCTTCGATTCGGATCGCCTGAAAGATTCGCGCAAGGGTCTTTTGAGGTTGATCACGCGGTATGACGGCCCGGATGATTGCACTCAAATCTCCAGTTCGGAGAATCGGTCGTTGTTCCCTTCGTATGCAGATCGCTTTTGCGATCCGAGATGCCTTACGTTCCTCTCCAAATTCCCGGAAGATTCGAAGGAGTTCCTCATATGGGGCCGAGTTTATAATTTCCGAAGCCCTCCGGGCCTCCTTCCCCATTCTCATGTCAAGAGGACCATCGAGCCGATAGCTGAACCCTCGGGAAGGCTCATCGATCTGATGAGACGAAACTCCCAGATCGAACAAGGCACCGTCGATCTTTTGTATGGAAATGTCGCGCAGGCTGGATTCAAGATGCCAGAATAGATCGCACTTCAGGACGACCCGGGAGCCATATTCAGACAGGAATTCTGCTGAGGCTTCAACGGCCGACGGATCCCGGTCGATCCCAATAAGCCCGCCTTTTTCCGAAAGTCCGGACAGGATTTCTGCAGCGTGCCCCCCACCGCCTACGGTCGCATCGAGATAGAGCCCGTCGGTGTTTGTGATCAATCCCTCCAGGACTTCCGACACGAGGACGGGACGGTGAAATTCGCGTGGCACATTTCAAAATGGGTTCGAAAACTGGATGGAATACTAATTCGTCTTTTTTTTGAATATTAAAAGAGGTCCGTCAATTCGGCCACTTTCCCGGGATCGATGTTGGCCATGTGACGCTCGTAACGCTCCGGATTCCAGATTTCCGCGTGATCCCCAGCGCCGATCACGGTGACGTTATCCAGGACATCGGCCTTCGTTAATAGCCTTTTATTAATGGAAACACGACCCTGACTATCGATCCGAACCTCTTCTGAATTGGATGCAAAGTAGCGTAACAGATTCCGGCTATTGGCCTCGGAGACCGATGCGCCTTTCTGAATTTTTTCGATGAATTCCCGCCAGGATTGGGGATCGAATACGGCAAGACAGCCGTCCAACCAGGCTGCAATGATACAGGTCGCGTCCGTGTTTGAGGGGAAAGCTCCGCGGATTTTTCGAGGAAGAATTATCCGGCCCTTCGGATCGACCGGAATGGGACCATGTTCGCCGAAGAATGAAGGCATCGTTGTCGGTGGGATAAATCAAAGGATGGAAATCCCAATATAGGGTGCTATCACCACTTAGCCACCATTATTCACCACAATACACCACCGCAAGTATACGAATTCTGAATTGAAAGTCAAGACGATTCTTCTTTTCTATCAACAAAAATAACAACTTGTGCTCATATGGGCAGTTGTCTTTTTAAAAGAATTTCGAGCAAATTAATAGGTTCCACATGGAGATTTTTCCCGAATTGGGGTCGACTAAATTCCTGTTGACAATTTCCGCTATCTGCGCCATCATTATTTGGCCATTTAAAGAAGGCTCTTTCGAACAACAAGCTTGGTGTCGCAGGTAACGGAAATACGGAGTCCTTACAGGGACAGTGGGATCCTTAACTTGACCGAGGACCAGGCTTTGTGGAGGGGGTTTCTCACCAAAACGGGATCACCCTGCGGTCATCTTCCACCGATGCCCTCAAGACGCTGAAGGTTCCTTGGCCGCAAATCGATCGATTTTGGAAGGAAGGTCCGGGGAGGTTTGAAAGGGAAAGTTTAAACCCTTCGATTCCGGCCGCCAAAGGGCCGCTCCCCCTCTTCTGTTCATTTTGTTCGCTCAGGACAACGTCGACTACGACCTGAAACGGCAAAAGGGAGATGGGGATACGGTAGATCGGAGGAGAGCGTTGGATGGAGGTTTTAAGTTCCTGGAGAATGGGGAAGTGCGGGGCGTAGCGGTATGGGCGAGGTCTGTGGAAGTGTGGGGGAAGTCTCATCCCTTTGGAGCAGCACGGGGAAGATCCTCCCTTTTACTGGAGGGTCACGTCGTAGCGGGTTCCTTTTATCCCCCCGTCGGGCTCGTGGGGAGGGCTTTGCGGCTGAGGGTTCCGATCGGGAGGCTTCCAAGATTTAATCTCTTTCAGTCTGTCATCGATGGTTCGACGTTTTTTATTCGCGTCCTGTACCCGTTTCAGAAGTCGTTCGGCGGCCGGAGTATAGGATTGGCCGCTCAAAGCCCCGGCCACAGGATCAGGGGGGCCTTTTCCCGAGCTTAATAGCTCCGGACTCCAGTCGGCCGCTTTTGATAGGGCATCGACCTCCAGGACCATTGCATCGATCCGGTCGCTCTGGAGGCATGCGATGTCGAGTATAAAGTTGAGTGACGCCTCCTTCCGGATGGTGAGGGATTCGAGCATCTCAGACGGCGAAATGATGTCCCGGGCCGTGCCGTTTCGACGGAGTTTGTAAGCATTGATCGTGAGCCTTTTCAGATCAAGCAAACGTTCACCAATCCTGAGATCGACCTTCTCGCTCCTTTCTTCGGCCTCTTTGATATGGGTGAGGAGCTCATCCGGCCCCTTCAGAGTTTCAGGCAAAGAAATACGATTTCGACGGATTCCGCGTCTCCGTAAACGCCGCCGGTCCAACCGATCCGCTATAGGGTCGCCCCACTTCATGGCCGACAAGATCGGGAGGACCAGGAACAATAACATGGCGAGAAAATAGATCATGTCGTGTTTAATCATCGTTCGAAGTATAAGACACGTCTTAAGGGATGTCAACCGGGAATAGGGCGGGCAAAATGAAGTGAAATAGCACAAATGGAACGAAATTTTTTCGGAGTTTCGAAGTGAACATCCCTGTCCCTCAACCCAATACGGTTTGGGTTTCGCTGCCGACAGGCTGCAAGAATCGGAGGCCTTGTGATCGGGGAGTTCGAGGCAGAGCGTAAGCCGAAGGCAGAGGCCCCTTTCGAGAAAACCATCTTATCGTCCGGGGTGACGCCGAGGGCTGTGTTGATCGGGACCCTTCTGGGTGTCCTGCTGGCCTTCCTTGCCGTCAGCCAGCAGGCGATGGGAGGGGGGTTGGCAACCGATGCGTTCGGGACGGGGGCGTTATTCCTGCTGTTTTCGCTGATCTGTGTGGACGGTCTGCTGAAAAGGATCCGGATTATCCGATCTGGACTGAGACGGCAGGAGCTTCTCGTCGTCTTCTCGATGCTTCTGATGGTCTCGTCGGTCCCGATCAGTGGGACGGTGATGTACCTGATCCCAAAGCTGGCCGGTTTCGCCCATTATGCCACACCGGAGAATGAGTGGGAAGGGCTTGTATTGCCTCTTCTGCCCGACGGCCTGGTCATCAAGAATTCCGCTGTCGCGAAAGGATTCTTTGAAGGACTGGGGCCTGAGGAGGCGTTGCCGTATGGGGCCTGGATCGGACCCCTGGCCGCATGGGCGGTGCTATTGGCCGCCTTTTACTTCACGATGATCTCCCTGATGGTGATCTTTCGAAAACGGTGGATCGATCAGGAACGGTTGCCGTTTCCGATGGCGCAGGTTTCCCTGGCGATGGTGGAGAGCCAAACGAACGGGCGTCCGCTGCTGCGTAACACGGTATTCTGGATGGGGTTTTCGTTCTCTGCAGCCGAAAGGTTGTTGAGTCTCGCAAATCGGTTCATTCCCATGATCCGCCCGATCAATCTCTCCTTTTACATATTTTATCGCAACAAGATCCAGGTGATGGGCTATACCAATCTCATCGCAATCGGAATAAGCTATCTTGTTTCAGTCGAGATTTTGGGCAGCATTCTCCTGTTCACTCTTATCACTTATGTACAGCTTTATTCTCTGATGCTGTTCAGCAGCCCTCTCCTCGTCAGTCCGCCCTGGCGACCCCGCGTCATCTATGGCAATCTGCATCAGGAGGCATTCGGAGCGTTGATCGTGCTCGTGGGATTCGGGATCTATGAGGCTCGAGACCATCTGAGGGATGTGTTCCGCAAGGCCTTCCGATCCGATCCGGAGGTGGACGACCAGGATGAGATGCTTTCCTATCGGATGGCGGTGGTCGGATCGATCGTCTGCATCGCATTCATCAGCTTTTGGCTCTGGATGACTGGGATCTCAAAATGGGTGGTGCCCCTCTTTGTTTTAACGATGGTGGCGACCTTTCTGGGCGTGACAAGGATCCTGGCCGAGTCCGGCGTGGTGATGCAGGCCCCGCTGAGCCCCATGCAGGTGTTTCTTCACTCGGTCGGCACCCGCATACTTGGGGGGGCCACCACAGCCGGATTTTTTCTAGCTCAACCGTGGGCCTTTGCCGATGGGGCGCATTATCGGATTCCCAACGGGTCGCACGTCATGGCAAGCGCATCAACCGCTTTGAAGCTGACCTACCGACCCGGAGTCCGGACCCAGCCCCTTTTCTATGCCTGCTTCCTGGCCCTGATAGTCGGGGGTGTCACGGCTGCTACGGCTCTTGTCCATTATGCCTATGCTCTCGGAGGCTATGGGTTTGCGAAGAGCGGGTTTGTTGTCCAAAGCCTGAACTATCACCTCAACTACTATGGAGGGGTCATAACGGATCCCACCGAGGGGCAACCTGTTAGACTCCTCTGGTCCGGTATCGGGGCCGTTGTCATGGGATTGCTGTTCTTTGCCCGAAAGCGGTTCTTCTGGTGGCCGATTCACCCGATAGGCTATCCCATCGGAACGATCTACCTGTCGTTCTGGTTCAATGTCTTCCTGGCGTGGCTGATCAAGCGGAATGTGTTGAAGTACGGCGGTCCGTCGCTGTACGGTCGTTCCAGGCCTTTCTTTTTCGGGTTGATTCTCGGTCAAGCCGTAATCTCGAACGCGGGATCGATTATCGCGTTGCTGGCGGGACGTACCTGGCCATAGGGTGAACCCAGATGGGGTGTGAACAGTCGGCAGAATTTCCGGTTGCGAAAAGGAGGGGGGTCGGGGAAGAATCTTGAAGCCTTGAGAAGGGACTCCGTTTCAGAAGGTCTTTTTAAACAAATTTTTCACGAATTTCCGCCAGGGAGCCGGTTTTCGGTATTCCTTTTCCGAAAGTTTATGAACTTCCATGTTTGAAAGCGCGTCCTTTAAATAGACCTGTAATTCAGGCCTGTCTTTGAAAATCTCCTTTTGTAAAATCTTTGCGTAAGATATCGAGGTCATCTCGCTGGAGGGTGAATAGAAATGAGCCACTTGCTGTCCAAGGCGAACCTGCATCCCAATATAAATCGCAAAGGCGAATAATGTCATCGTGAAATATTTTTTCGTTTTCTCTGACAGGGCCAGTTGACAGAGGAGTAATGAAAGCCCAAGGGATGGGATATACAGAGTACGAGGATGCGGGGTCATCGTGGAATGGAGGGAGAAAAGAAAAATCCAACTCAATGCAAAAATGGTGTTTTGGTCTTTCCACCCGTGCCCCCCCCGATTGCGGAGCGAAAGGGTGAGAAAGAAAATGGCGCCGATGAATATTCCGATGACGATTCCAACGGCTGATTCGAAAAGATCCAAGGGAAGGAAATTATAAACCACGCCTTCTATGTAATGGATAATCCTGCCGATGATAATTGTAAAGGTGGTGCTTCCTTTCAATTGGCTCTCTGTGAAATCGTAGGCGTTTGGGTTCAACCCCGCATGAGGGCCCTGAATTATGAATTTGGTTAGGACGTATCCCGCCAAGAAGAAGAGCGGAAACAGGAGTATGAGTAGCCTCCTGATCGGTAATTTCTTCGTCGGCCGGGATTCTTTGAATTTTAACACACCCAACAGGACCATCCCTGGACCCCAGAGGAGGCTCACCTCTTTGGTCAAGAGGGAAATAAACCAAAACGCAGAAGCCAATACGGCATGGACAAGCATAGGTTGATCCATCCTGCACATGGAGGTCCACACGATGGTAGCAGATAGAAGAAACAACATCGCAATCAGATCGTTGGATTCACTGAGCCATACGATCGCATAGGCGTTTCCACCCAAAAGAGACCACGTGCATACGGTTAAAAAAGCAACAGGGGGCCTTGTGCCGATCCTGATAAGAATGAAATAGGCCAAACAACCGTTGATCATATGCAATGTTAGGCTCAAGAAGTGCATGGGAAATGAATTCAGCCCAAATAGGCTGTATAGAATCGACATCCACAAGGTATATATGGGTCTCCGATAGTTGGTTGTGTGCCAGAAATTATATTGCGACAAGGGGGTCAGGAGAGCGAAATCGTTTCCCACAAGGCCAAACGTGACGGATTGTCCATAGGTTATAAAAACCAGCGTGCAGAAAGCAACGTAGGGAAGATATTTGGATTTAATTATGTCGTTCGCTGTCGGATTCATACCGGAATGTTTTCTTGTTATTTGATGGTTGTCCTAAATTTCTGGTTGGACGGAAATCCTGAATTACTTCAGGGGGGACTTTTTGACCACCGGATAACCGCATAAAAAAACGCCGGGGCCAGCCATGGCACACCGGCGGTCTTTTCAAAAATGATCACTGTAGGTTCAGTCTGAATTTCGGGTGGCAGCGGGACCAAGATTTGTGCCAATGAATTGCACCATTCCCCGGAATGAGGTGAGGGATTGGGGTCGTCCTTCGTCGTCTACAATCGGGATGTGGCGGAAGCCGTGGAGCGACATGAGATGGAGGGCGTGGGCGATCGGTACCGTGGCCTTGAGTGCGGTGGGATTGGATGTCATAACCTCAGAGACCGGGATGGCGGACAGATCGCGTACCTCGCCGGCGACTTTGTATAGAACGTCCCGTTCGGTAAAAATGCCGATCAGCTTTCCGTCCCCCCCAGTGATCAGCAAGGCCCCGACATTGTTGGACCTCAACTGTGAGATTACCTCATCGAGCGGGGTTTCCGGGAGGACGCAGATGGGCGGTGGGGGTTCCAGCACCGAGATGGGATCGTTCACGATGCTGAACTGGACCTCCGTGGATGGGGTTGAGATGTCTTCCTGCGTAAGGCTGGCCTGACACTCATCGCACTCATCCACGCCCGGGATGTTGTCGTGGCCGCAACTTGGACAAATCATCAGGAGAGTCCTTCCGATCCATTGGAGACGACCCAAGTGTCAGTCGCGTGATACAATGTTGCCAGATCGCCCTCTCCTTTTTTCATGACGGCCTCCTCTCCCTGTTCGGTGAGCCGGTCGGTGTAAGTAGAGTGTTCCACGGACCGAAAAACCCCCAACGGGATGGGGAACTTCGGGGGCTCCATCCGGCTCAACATGAAGGCCAAGGATTCGTCCCCCTCGTCGTGCACCATCAAGTCCGCTTCCGTGTATCCATTATCGCCTAAGGTCACGACTTCAGGAGCCAGGCCGTTCATTCGGATCCCCTTGTTACTCTCCTTTCCAAACACCATGGTTTTCCCGTGTTCGAGAAGGAGTGTGTTGTCATCACGGGTTTGGTTTTCCGTAAGGTGTTCCCAGGCGCCATCGTTAAAAACATTGCAGTTCTGGTAGATCTCGACGAACGATGTCCCCCGATGTTCTGCGGCGCGTTTCAACACCACCGGGAGGTGCTTTGCAAACACGTCGACGGTGCGCGCCACGAACGTACCCTCTGCGCCAAGGGCGACCGAAAGGGAGTTGAACGAATGTTCGATGGACCCCATGGGTGAGGACTTGGTCACGTGACCCGGAAGGGAAGTGGGGGAATATTGTCCTTTTGTAAGGCCGTAGATCCGGTTGTTGAATAAAATGATTTGAAGGTCCACGTTCCTGCGAAGGCAGTGGAGGAGGTGGTTTCCGCCGATCGATAGGCTGTCTCCATCCCCCGAGATAACCCAGATGCTCAGGTCTGGATTTACGGCCTTTAAACCGGTCGCCAAGGTTGGGGCACGGCCGTGAATGGAGTGGATGCCGTATGTATTCATGTAATAAGGAAAACGACTCGAGCAGCCGATCCCGGATATGAACACTGTTTTCTCGCGAGGGATACCGAGGTCGGGGAGTACCTTTTGCATCTGGGAAAGGATTGCGTAATCCCCGCAGCCGGGACACCAGCGAACCTCCTGACCCGATACGAAGTCCTTCCGGGTCAGGGAGGGGGTGGTTGTCGGTGTTTGGGTTGATAAGCCAGAGGACATCGAAGATCTCCAGACTGGAATAATATCCGTTCGGGTTCAGAACTCTAAAAACAACGGCCCTTAAATTTCACCTGACCAACTCGTTGATCTTATCGAGGATCTCTTTGATTCTAAAAGGTTGCCCCCGTACTTTGGACAACTTTTCGACTCGAACGGGGTAGTTCCCGTTTAAAAGCAGGGCAAGCTGGCCGAGGTTCAGCTCAGGGACCAGGATCTTTTCAAACCCCTTCAGGATGTCGCCGAGGTTCCGGGGGAATGGATTGAGGTAGCGGAGGTGGGCGTGCGAGACGGATTCTCCGCTGACTTGGGCAGTATGCACTGCCGTTCGGATGGCTCCGAAAGTACTCCCCCAACCCACGACGAGCAGTTCTCCTTCTTCGGAACCGAATACTTCCTGCAAGGGGATCCTGTCGGCGATGCGGGCGATTTTCTCCGCCCGCACCTTCACGATTCGTTCGTGGTCCTCAGGTGCGTAGGAGACGTTTCCCGTGATATCCTGTTTTCCCAGCCCCCCGATCCGGTGTTCCAGCCCTGCGGTCCCAGGAAGCGCCCATGGTCTGGCAAGGGTATCCGGATCGCGACTGTATGGCATGAACCCTTCGGGATCGGTCCGATGACGGATCCCGATCGGGGAAATCGTATCGGGGTCCGGAATGCGCCAGGGCTCCGAACTTTCCGCGAGGTATCCGTCTGAAAGATAGATGACCGGTGTCATGCTTTCAACTGCGATACGGAAGGCTTCAATGCTCATGGTAAAACAATCTGCGGGCGTGCACGGGGCGATCACCGGGATGGGGCTTTCTCCGTTTCGCCCGAACATGACCTGGAGAAGGTCCGCCTGTTCGGTCTTGGTCGGAAGGCCCGTGCTGGGACCTCCTCTCTGGATGTTTGCGATAACCATCGGGAGTTCGAGAACGATGGCCAGATTCATGGCTTCGCTCTTCAAACATATGCCGGGACCGCTGGTGCCCGTGGCAGCGAAGGCCCCCCCGAAGGCCGCGCCGATAACAGCCCCTATCGCGGAAATCTCGTCCTCCGCCTGGAAGGTCCGCACATCGAAATGTTTGACCATAGCGAGTTCGTGGAGCATGGAACTGGCCGGGGTGATCGGGTAGCTTCCATAGAAGAGTGTCTTGCCGGCGCGTCGCGCCGCGGTCACCATACCGAGAGCGGTCGCCTCCGTTCCGGTCACCTTCCGATAGACACCCGGGGCGGCGGGGGCTTTGAGCACCCGGTAGCGTGTGCGAAACGCTTCGGTGGTCTCACCGAAGTTGTAGCCGGCCTTCAGCGCCCGGGTGTTCGCCTCGACGATTTTGGGACGCTTACCGAATTTTTCATTGAACCAGTTGACCGTCGGCTCCAAGGGCCGATCGTACATCCAGGACACGAGCCCCAGGGCAAACATGTTTTGTGAGCGGTCCTTCTCCTTGTTGGAGAGCCCGTCGATTTCCTTCAGAGCATTGCGGTTCAGGGTCGTCATCGGAATCTCGATCAGCCGATATCCCTTTAGCGAACCGTCCTCAAGGGGGTTGTTCTGGTAACCCGCTTTTTTCAGATCGTTCTGCGCAAAGTTGTCGGTGTTGACGATGATGGTCCCGCCGGGCTCCAGGTCATCGATGTTCGCCTTTAACGCGGCGGGATTCCAGACGACGAGCACCTGGGGCGCATCCCCGGGGGTGAAGATGTCCTGACTTGCGATATTGACCTGAAAACCGCTCACCCCCGCCAGGGTCCCAGCCGGTGCCCGAATCTCCGCCGGATAATCCGGCATGGTACTGACGTCATTTCCAAATATCAGGGAGGTGTTTGTAAACTGCGCCCCAGTTACCTGAATTCCGTCCCCGGAATCACCGGCAAACCGAATCGCGACCGATTCCAATTCTTCGGTTTGGATTTCTTTCCCCGCAACCTTTTCAGCCTCTTCCTCCACATCCTGTTCGGCGGCCACTGGGTTGGCCATGTTGATCATACCTCCATATCTCAGTTTTCGGATTTACAAGAATGGGTGAATTACCCCAGAAGACCGGACATCAACCCAAAAACATTAAGCTCCGTCTCGCGCCTTGATCACCTGTTCGGGTTCCGGGGGGAGGTTGTAGATCTCTTGGGGAAAGCGCTCGCTCAGGAACTTTATCATGGCGGGCTGCGTCAGATTGCCAACCACTTTTCCGCCGTCGTCGACCACAGGCATATTCCGGTAATGCCCTTCATTCATCAGATCGAGGGCACGGCCTACCTGATCGTCCATTCGTACCGTTTGGGGAGAGGGAGTCATCAGCCGATCAACCTGCTCCTCCCAACTCTCCTGTACATCCACAACCTTCCGGAGGACATCGCGATCTGTGAAGATTCCGATGAGACGGTCACCATCAGTAATCAAGGCACAATTGTGTTTCTGCTCTCGCATCTTCCGGAGCACATCGATCACCTTGGTTCCAGACGCTATGGTGACATAGTCGGAAAGCTCCATGTGGGAGACCTTTTCAGCCCATAGATCCTGTTGAAGGCTCATGACAGATTCCTTTGCAGAGGGAAAAACAGACCTGTTGTTAACAACAAAAATATAGACCTTTATCGGCATTATGACAATGGAAAAGTTCTCCCGTTGGATGGTTTTTCCTCCA
Organism: Candidatus Latescibacterota bacterium; assembly: GCA_965217865.1. Taxonomy (GTDB): domain Bacteria; phylum Latescibacterota; class UBA2968; order SICM01; family SICM01; genus CBDCJO01. The sequence goes on from CBDCJO010000002.1 coordinate 993,174, forward strand.
AATCCAGACCGAACCAACGGTCCATTTCCTCTTTGACAACCTTCCAGGTCGGGCGTATATTGTCTGCAATTCGTGCACTCAACCCAGATTCAGGGGACGATTCTCATGTTCTTCCGCGCCAGACCTCCCACAGGATCTTTGCCGACAACAGGCGTGCGAATATTGAGACATCCCGTGAAGTACACCCGATTAATTCTGAGACTCCTCCGGGACCATCGGGTGCAGCTTTACCTGAAGGCCTTACTCGTGGGGGCCATGGCTTACGTCATCTCCCCTTTCGATCTCGCTCCTGCGATTCTGATCCCATTGCTCGGGGTGGCTGACGATGTCTTTATCCTTCTTCTCGCCATCCATACTTTTCTCACCCGTGCTCCCCGTGAAGTGGTGGAGGAGCACGCGCTGGCGATCGCTAAAAATGGGAATGGATAGGGAGAGGATTTCAGGCGGGATCGGGCGTTTCTTCTCTTCTAGTTCTAGTCTGAACTAGGCCATCTTTTGATCTGGATTTGTCCTTGCGCCATCACGGCATAGCTGAAGTGTTGAACCCAATCGCCAAGGACGACGAGGGTCCCTTTTTTTTCCCGTCGAATTACGGGTTCGTGAAGGTGGCCAAAGATGACGATATCGGCCTCACGGCAGAAAAGTCGACGCGCTTCACGCTGGTAGATCTTCATCAGATGGTCTCCGCTGACGGGGGCTATGGGGCGACTGGAGACAAACCGGGCAATCAGGATGCCGAGGTCTGGATGGAGCAATCGGAACAGTGAGATACAATAAGGATTTCGGAGGATTCGTTTTATGAGGTGATATCGATTTCCGCCCAAAAGATCGTCTCCGTGATCCAGGGTGATCCGGAGCCCCTGGTGGATTACCCGGCACCGATTCGAGGCGATGGAGATGCCCACCTCATCGGATATGAAAGCCCCCAACCAAAGATCGTGATTTCCGGGAATGCAGACGACCCGGACACCGGAATTGACGAGGTTGTATAGTTCAAAGAGAACTTTTCCTCCGGCTTTGGGGACAACCGACCGATATTCGAACCAGAAATCGAAGAGATCCCCGACGAAATAAAGGGCCTCCGCATCGTTCCGGATGGATCGCAGGAATTCAATCAGCCTATCCTGTTTAACGGGCTCTTCCTTATTTTCTTTATAATCGATATGCACATCGGAGATAAAATAGACCCGGTTCTTCATAGCAAGGCAGAATAAACATTTCCAGACGGGAAATCAACCTCTTTTAAGAACGCCGGGAACCGAGGCTCACCACAGAATCCCAGTCGCGTTTTTTGGGACACCGGCCTTAACCCAGGGGCAATTTTCTTCGATGTTGACAAATTGAGTTTATGCGATAATTATCAGAATAGGGAGATCCTGGGGGGATTTTTTTTGGAACTTTCCCGGGAGAGGGAAGGTTAAACAGATTGTCCACCCCCGGATGGAGGGAAGGCATGTATATGGCACATTCCCGTAACCCACACGACGACTCGTTTTCGGACAGCGATGTTCTTGCCGATGTCATGGCGGGAGATGTCGAGGCGTTTGAAAAGATCGTAACCCGCCATAAAAACAGGCTGTTCAACTTTGTGTATCGGTTTGTGGGAGACCGGGAGACCGCTGAAGATATTATTCAGGAAACCTTCCTGCGGGCATTTCGCCGCCGGAAAGACTACCGGGCAATCGCAAATTTTTCAACGTGGCTTTTCACGATTGCTGGGAATTTGGCGAAGAGCGAATTGCGCCGGCGAAAAAGATGGCGATTTTTCTCGTTAAACTGGGACGAGGAGTCGGAAACCGGAATCGATATCCCGGACGAGTCGATGCGTCCTGATACGATGGCAGAAACCTCGATGACGGACGATCTGATCCAGGAGGCGATCGAATCTCTGCCGGCGAATTACCGGAAGGTGATCCTCCTGAGAGACGTGGAAGGGATGTCATACCATGAAATTTCAAAGATTGTTGGAAGGCCCGTCGGCACGATCAAGTCGAGGGTCAATCGTGCCAGGCTCCGCCTCCAACGGCGCCTCAAAATGGAAGGCCGGGACATTGGTTTGAAGGTTTGAAATATTGGAAGATTGAAGTACAAGAAGTTTGATATAAAAAGGAGGACGTTCTGACGAATGCATTGTAAAGATTTTCAAGACCGGATTTCAGCTTTTGTCGAAGATGAACAGGACCAAAACATCAGGCGTCTGATGGATGCCCACCTCGCCGAATGTCCCGCCTGCGCAGAGGCCCTCCAGGGAGTCCGGAAGGTCGTTGCCGTACTGGGTGGACTACAATCGGAGAGGCCGTCGACAGATTTCCACTTTGCCCTGCGAGGCAGGCTCCTGATGGAGGTGGCCAGGTATCAAAGGTTCGCCTCCCGGGTGATCGCAAGGTTTTTTCCGTCTGCACCCCGAACGGCGTTTGCCGGTGGGGTAGCAATCGTGGTTCTGGTGGGAAGCGCTTTCTTTTTCAGCCAACCTCGGTATCCTTCGGATACCGGGGATATGCTTAATATGGAGTATAAAGCGGCAGCCCCCCAGTTGCGGATTCAGGATATCCATTATGTGTTGGAGCGCGTGCCCGCGTTGTCTCACCGCAGTGTGACCATCTCTTCCCGAGTCGCTCAGTCCCGAATTGACAGCCAATCCACACCGTACAGGGAGCAAACCTCCCGGGTACGCTACGTCCGTTTCTGAACAGGCCACCGAACGATGAATCGACAGTACTCATTGAACACGCAAGCCATCTCTTTCCTGGGGCCAGGTGGTCCCGGACCCTCTGCTCCTTCCAATACCTTCTTCCGGTGTATCTGGAATCATATCGGGATTATCATCGGAATCGGGCTCACACTTGGGCTATCGACCCAGAGCTGGGCGGATGAACACCTCCTGAGGGCGGTTGAGGAAGAGATCGCAACCCTTATGGAACAGAATCGATCCTGTGTGGTCAGTATTCATACCATCACCAGAGGGGAAGTTGACCTTGGTAAGGGATCTGAAGCGGGCGTGACCATGCGTCGAAACGTGGGCTCTGGCGTCATCTTTGATACCCAAGGACATATTCTCACGACGGCGGAGGTTGTCCGGGATGCAAACTACATCCAGGTATCGACATGGTCGGGGGAGATGGTCGATGCCGACCTGGTGGCCACGGATGAAGACTCAAAAGTGGCTGTGATACAACTTCATGGGGAGGTATCCCGATGTCCGCGGTTAGGCGATTCTGACAGGGTCCGGACAGGCCATTACGCCTTCATCATCGGGAACGCGTGGGGGACCATGGCCCCTTCTGTGGGTTCGGTCGTGGAGTTTCGTGAACACGGCGATATGATCCAGATCAGCGGTTACGCCCGGCCCGGCAACAGTGGTGCGGCGGTATTCAACAGCGAAGGGCAGGTCATCGGTCTGATTCGGGGAGTCCTGTCTTTGCCCCCTTCCGATGGTTCGGGTGAATTCAGCCATCGCAACGGGTTTGGATGGAATAACGTCAATGCGACCCTCCTGGCCATCCCGATCAACCGGGCCCGGCGGGTTGCTCGGGAGCTGATCGCTGGACGTGGCTGGCTCGGCCTGGAGGTCGAACGGCACGGGACGTTAAGGATCACGCGGGTGGAGGAAGACGGCCCTGCTGAAGAGGCAGGATTTCAGGTTGGAGATGAAGTGGTCTTCTACAGAGCAGAAAGGGTCATCGATGGTGAACATCTTGCCCGTCTCGTGGTCCGAACCCCCGAGGGAAACTGGGTGACCGTCGGAATTCAGCGGGACCGACAGCCCATATCGATTCGGGTTCGAATAGGTCATCAGCCCAGAAAGGATCCAGGACTATACAACTCGCATCCCTTCTTGGCCTATGATTCTGTTCCCGCCGGCGGTGAGAGCCAGGAAGATCTCTTAAAAAGAGTTCATGTCCTCAAAGAGCAGAATCTTCATCTCCTGAAGATGTTGATCCAGGAGCGGGAGGGCCGCGGGGAAAGATAGTTCGTTATAGGAGAAGCAATTTTTTGAGGCTCGGCGCGTTGCGTCGGGCTTTTTTTCTGGGTCACCGTTGAAATTGATGATATATTTCAGATCGAATCGGAGCAGCGTGTCTTCGATGACCGTGGATCCTTGAGGGGGTAAGGTATGACGATCGATTTATCAGGCCGTGTGGCGTTGATCACCGGTGCATCCCGGGGGATTGGGCGAGGCTGTGCCCTTGAGATGGCCCGTGCGGGAGCGGATATCGTCGTGAATTACCATTCCCACCCGGATGATGCATCGGAGGTCATCGAAGAGGTGAGGCGATTGGGGCGTAAGGCCGTGGCAATAAAAGCCGATGTTGGGAATCGAGCGGATGTGGATCGGTTGGTGGAGACTTCCCTTGAGCGGTTCGGCAGGATCGACATCCTGGTCAACAACGCTTACCGAAGCATACGCAAAGCATTCCTGGATCTGACCGATGAGGACGTAGAGGAGACGTGGAAAGTAACCTTGTGGAGTGTGTTCCGGTGCAGCCAGAGCGTGGCGAGACTTATGGTCGAACGGAAAGAGGGTGGGAAGATCGTTGTCATCAGCTCGGATCTCGCATTCATCCCCATGCCCACCTCCCTGCCATACAACACGGCAAAGGCAGGGATCAACCAGATGGCCTTCACCATGGCCGCCGAATTAGCCCCCCATCGAATCCACGTCAATGTTATCGAGCCCGGTTGGACGGACACTCCGGGAGAGCGCCAATATGCGACGGAGGAACAGATTCAGGAGGGGGGGAAGCGTCTCCCGCTCGGGAGGCTGGGACGACCCGAGGAGATCGGCAAGGTGGCAACCTTCCTGGGGTCTTCGGATGCTGATTATATCACCGGAGCCACTATTCGGGTCGATGGGGGGGTTTGGTTGCCGGGGGGATTGAAATTATGACCGACCCTATCAACAGGATCACCGAACCATTTTAACTCAACCCGATCGCTTGGGCACCTTCAAATCCGACCTTGAGTTTGATCACTCTTTCTGACAGATGGGTGGAACCGGCGAGGCTGTTTGGGGGGTTGGTCCATCGGCCCTATTTTTTTTGGCTGGACAGCAGCCTGCCCTCCGAACGATCGGGCCGTTTCTCGTTTATGGGCGCCGATCCATTCCTGATTCTGAGGTCCCGTTCGGGGAAGACGGATATCGTTCGGGACAATAGGGTTCAACAGATCGACCAGGACCCGATCGATGCCCTGGCTGCCATCTTGAAGACCCATCGTCCGATGATCGATCCGTGTAAGGACTTCCCCTTTCCCGGGGGGGGTGTTGGATATCTGGGCTACGACCTTGGCAGACTATTCGAGAGACTTCCGGATCGACCGAAGGATGACCTGGGTTTGCCCGATATGCACGTCGCCTTTTACGGCGCTGTGATCGTTTTTGATCATATGACCAGCCGGATATCCGTGTGTGGATTCATGGAGGATGCCGTCCACGAACTTCAAGGCAGATTCCGAAGGATTGCCGCAGAGAGGGAACACAAGACAAACGATTCTACAGTTCCTGGGGTTTACCCCACACGGTCCAATTTTTCTCGACATGATTACCTGCATGCGGTCCTTCGCGTCAAAGACTATATTGCCTCAGGTGACGTATATCAGGTCAATCTTTCCCAGCGATTCCACACCCGACTGGAGATGAGCGCCCCGGAGCTTTACCTTCGGCTGCGAAGACACAACCCCGCACCGTTTTCGGCTTATCTGGACCTGGGTGGCGCCCAGATTCTCAGTTCATCACCCGAACGATTTTTGAGGGTGCTGGGAAAGGAAGGTGTGGTGGAGACTCGACCGATCAAAGGGACAAGGGGCCGCGGGGAGACAGAAGAAGAGGATCTCCACCTGGCCGAAGAGCTTCTCCAGAGTGAGAAGGACCGGGCGGAGCTGGTCATGATCGTCGACCTGGAACGGAACGACCTGGGACGCGTCTGCGGCTTTGGATCAGTACGCGTGCCGGAACTGGCCTCCATCGAGCCTTATGCCAGCGTCTACCACTTGGTTGCCACGGTCACAGGGGAGCTGCCTCCCGATCGGGATATCGCAGACCTCATCAGGGCGACGTTTCCAGGGGGCTCGATCACGGGGGCTCCAAAGCTTCGTGCGATGGAGATCATAGACGAGTTGGAGCCGGTGAGCCGGGGTCCGTATACCGGAGCCTTGGGCTACTTCAGCTTCTCCGGAGATCTGGACTTGAATATCCTGATCAGATCGCTCGTCGTAAAAGGAAACCAAGCCTTCTTCCACGCAGGGGGGGGGATTGTGGCGGATTCCGATGCTGAAAAAGAATATATGGAGACGCTGCACAAGGTGCGGGGAATGATGGGGGCGGTGGGGGGGGGGATTGTCGTGGATCGGGATTCCGCTTGACACTCTCCGGGGGGGTTTGTTATATTCAGCCGTCAATTTTTGACTTTAAATTGATGGCGCCCTAGCTCAGTTGGTAGAGCAACGGACTGAAAATCCGTGTGTCGTTGGTTCGATTCCGACGGGCGCCACCAGAATAGATATGATCAACGAGGCGGTTGAGCGTAAGCTTGACAGCCTCTTTTTTTTGGGAAGCTAATTTTTCCTAAGTCTCCATCTACGTGAAAACAGACACCGGAGGTTCATGCCGGAACACCACGTCCCTCCTGTCAATCACATCACCATCTGAGACAGGGATGTATTTTCCCTCGACCCAGAAATAAGGCTTGTATCCTAACCCGTTCAACATTCGATTGACATCACGATAAGTATTCGGTGCCCGTGTCGATCCTTCAGGACCACGCACTTCGATCCAGATTGTGGGGAATGATGCTTCAATAAGCGTGTTGAGCATCCCGGAAACGACCTTGTCTTCGTGTCCCTCAACGTCACATTTTACCAAGTGCAATTTTCGCAGATTGAGGTCGCGCTCTTTCACGTAATCGTCTAATCTACGGCATTGGACCGTGATCGAGTCACGATACCGATCTTCGTGACCCAGTTTCTCAGGAACAAGGGAACTCGCGGTTGAATCTCTCGAGCGGTAAAATTTCGCCTGTCCATTCCCATCAGAAAGTGCGATGTTCGCACACGTGATACAATATGACGAGTTGAGCTGCGTGCTTCGGGAAAGGGATTCATACATGTCGGGGTCTGGTTCGAATGCTATTACCGAACCCCCGGGCCCTATCAATTTCGCAACATGGAAACTGAAAAAACCGAGATGGGCGCCGATATCGATGAACATCGTGTTTGGGATCAGCGCCTTTTTAAGGAATCGTTGAAAGGCTTGTCTCATCCAGTAATTTCCCCAAGCTGTAGGGAAGTAGAAAATTTTTCGCTGATTGGGATGTTGGAGGTCGAGCTCTAACGTTGGTGCGAGCCCACAGGATTCACTGACCATCCACAGCCGGTCTGGTGGAGGGATTAAATAACCCATGAGAGCCGAAAAATGCTGCGCTGGATGGCGTGACGGATAGTGTTTGGTCATGGCCCGGATGTATCGATGTAAATTATGAAAACGCATATCCTTCACCGTGTAGCTGGGATCGTTGCGGGTAAGAACATCGATTGGCCCATGACACATCGCATGGTTAAACAACGGTTACCACAAATATTCATCTGGAGATCAGTCCGCTGCGATGTGTGTTTGATCTGGAGAAGTAGGAGAGGAGGGTGAAGAAAAGGGGGGGTGGCGCATGGTTTTTTGTCCCTTAAGCCCCGCCGGATCCCAGACTTGGGCCCATCGCCGAAGGACTGGGATTTTATTGTGGATCTTATGGAGGATCTCCCGATCACCGGCCTCTAAGCCAAATGCTTTGAGGAGGCCGAAGTAGAGGGGGAGAGAAATAGCGGAGAAATAGGACCAGGGAGAGCCGATTTGCAAAAGGGAAGCGCCTACAGCGAATGCAAGGCACGCCGCAGAGATGGGTTTTAGCAGCGATCGGCGGAACGGGTGAACACCCAGAAGGAACCTGACTTCGATGATTCGAAGAAGGTTGACCAGCTTCAGAGAGATGGCGGCCGCGAGGGCTGCCCCGGTGATACCGTATTTAGGGATCAGAAGCAGGTTGAGTCCGAGATTAACGATGACCAGGAGGACGGTATTAAGCAGGTTGATCCCTGATCGACCAGACATCAGCAGGATCATCTCGGCGGAGCCGAAGGCCCCGTTGATGGTGTGACCAAAAGCCAGCAGGATCAGGGCCCAGAAGCCGGCGGAGAAGGCCGATCCGAAGATCGAGAGGATGGCGCTGCCCCAGAGCCCAAAGACGAGTAGAAATGCCATCTCGAGAATTAGAATCCATCGCGTTACAGACGCAAATAGAAGCGAGACGCGCTCTTTCCGATCCTGGTGGAGCAAGCCAGAGGTGATGGGCGCGAATATCGGATCAACCGACTGCCGGATCTTTTTCACAATGCCAGCCACTTCAGTTGTGGCTGCGTAGATACCCACGGATGCAGCCGGCAAGAAAAGGGCGATGATGAATAAATCGATCCGGGACATCAGGCTATAGAAGACGTCGTAAATCGGGATAGGCGCGGAGAATTTCACCAGCCGTGAGCTTTCCGACAACCGCCTCGTCCAGGTGAGGGTGCGGGGAAGCGAAAACCTGCTGCAGAAGAATCGAATGGCCAGAGCCAGTCCGCATACCGAGGCAAGTACATATGCGAAGGCCAGGCCGGGAACCGTCCATCCGAGCAGGCAAAGCACGATGGCGGTGGACAGCATGACAAAAGGCTCTGAGAGACCCTTCACGAAGATGTCGAACTTCATGATCCGAAGGCCTTTCAGGGCGGCGAGGAGGATCGACGACAGGACGTAGAAGGGGATGCAGAGGGCCAAGAGACGAAGAATCTGGACAAGGTCGGGATGACCGAACACGGAGCCTGAGCCCCAGCGCGCAAAGACCCCTGCGCGGGGAGCCAGGATCCAAACGGTACCCGTGACAATTAGGCTAGCGATCAGGCCAAAGAGAAGGGCTTGCCCTATCGTCCGGTGAGCGCCTTCAGCGTCCCCGTCGGTTCGAAAGCGAGAGACGTAGCGGATGACAGCCCGGTCGAGGCCCAAAAGGCCGAACTTGCTCACCATTTCGATCAGGTGCCATCCTAGGGAGAAAAGACCCAGGACCTCGGCCCCCAGGAACCGGGTGACGATAATGTAGTAACAGAACCTGGAGATCTTTCCAAGATTGCCGAGGAAGTTTACCCCGGTGCCCTTGACAACCTCGTGTGCGTCCTTTCGTTGTGCTTCGTCCGGCGGGGTTTCTTCTTGAGGACGCCAAGCGATGGCCAGGTTGTCCACGTCAGGCTACTCCTTTGCAATCGTGACAGATGAGCCCCTCTGTCTCCCCACTCAACATCCGTTCCCGGTGTTCCCTGTAGAGCTTGTTGTTCCAAATCTGTTCGATGGACTGGTCCTTGATGTTTCCCAGGACGGTGGTCCGATGCCAGTCGGCGCAGCAGACGACGACGTCCCCGTTCCAGATTACCCAGAATCGCCAGAACGGAATGGCGCAGTGGTTGGCGTAGCGCCATTCTGTCGGATTGAGATCATCTATCCTGGCTTCAAGTTGTGGATCGGCCTGGTTGTTCAGCCGGCGGGCTTTAAATTTTATGTTGAGGTCCTTCCAATATTTTTTGTGTTCTTTCAAGCGATTCTCGACGTGCTGGGTTCGGACCATCCAGATCTCGAAGTCCGGGTTCCGCATCCGGAGTCTTTTTTTGAGGTCCACGAACCTCATGACGTTCTCCATCGTGACCTCATAGTCGAGGCCCACCATTGTTTCCTCATAGATCTCTTGATCGATGCTCTGAACGCTGATGATCAGTTTGTCCAATCCTGCGTGGATCAGTTTGTAAGCCGCATCTTCCGTAAGGAGGGCCCCGTTGGAGATAAGCCGGATCTGAGTGTACCAGGGCATCTTTCTCCGCGCGTAGGCTACCCGCTCGAAGATATCGTCGTCCCGAAGTGGCTCATTCATCAAGAACGGGGCAAAACGCAGGACGGTGTGTCTGGAGGCTTCGTCAACGATTTTCTGGAACACCCAATCTTCCATGGTACCGTGCTTCACCTTCAGAAACGGTTTCCCGCTCGGGCAGAAGGTACAGCTCGCGTTACAACCGTCCTTGGTCTGTACATCGACGAGGAGCGGGAACTCCGGGGTGAAATTGGAGAGGATGAAATGCCTCACTTGCTCCAGGATCGGGATGCCACCCGCAGAGGGGGAGTTGGGATTTAGGCGACTGAGCCAGCTCACCTGCCCCTTGGATTTTGGAGAAGACACCATTATGGGAGATTTCCTTTGCTCATCAACAACCAGCGTCTATGCCTTAGAAGCCTCAATCATCAAGGTCCAACCGTTGTCTGATTTTGAGCCTGCATTTGCCAGATGACTTATCCACCGGCCGGCTGTCACAAGGAACGTACGTACGAGGGCGGCCGGGATCGTCTTTATCCGTTCCGTGGCATAGCTCCACTTTAAGAGCCGAACGTCCAGCGGAGAGGATAAGATATAACGACAACGGGTCAAGCGAAAGCCGCCTTGTCGCAACTTAGACTCGATGGAAGGTACCGTGTAGAACTGACGTACGGCATGCTTTTTCCGAAGCATGTTCCGCCAATTTTCCGACACTTCGGGCAGGCTCATACTATCTAACGTCAGGAGCAACCGGCCATCAGACCGTAAAGCCCGGTGTGCTTCGGCCAGCACCAGGTTGTCGTTTTGAAGGTGCTCGAAAACACAAAAACTCATCACGGCATCAAAAGAAGCGCTCTTCACGGGAATCGCCTCTGCGTTCGCCTTAATGAACAGGACGCCTCGCCCCGCGTTATGGCGTGCTGCAGTCCCAAGCCTCTTCTTGTCGATGTCGAAACCCAGAACCAACGCTCCCCGGCGAGAGACGCGATAGTCGTAAGTTCCATCGCCGCAGCCAATGTCCAGAATGCGCTCCCTGGCTCGCGGACTAAGCCACCGCATCGCCGGAGCGATTTCCATCACCTTCCGAAAATTCCAGTCTTTTCGAATTCGCACGGTGAAATAGCTATGTAGTCGTTCGAGCAACATGATAACCTTCGTGTCCTCAAGCTTGTGCGTCCCACCGCCGTCATCCGTCTAGGTTTTTATGTTTTAGAAGGAGCGAACTCAGCTCCGGTCAACAGGTGGTGCACCGCCCGGGTGAAATGGACAGAAAATGTGACGGCTGCCAAGCCGCAGACGGTCTCCAGCCCAATGTCCGGCCTTCCGATGAGGATTCCGACCAGGAGGATCAACACATAGATATTCCTTCGGCCCCCGAAGCCCCGGAAGAAACGGTCGAAGGGAGAATAGTCGAACAACTCGATCCCTTTAAGATGTTTGAACCCCCCCGTGACGACCCGATCCAGGAGGTAAAAGAGGGCAATCCACGCGCTTATCGCTAAGGCGTTGTCGCTCGCGCCGGTTTGGTGGAGGTAGTAACCCAAAGCCACGTACCACGCGATCTCATACACGTTGTCCATGAGGTGCTCGAGTCTGTCCCCGAAGTCGGAGTACATCAGTTTGAGTCTGGCAAGCTTCCCATCTACCCCATCCAAAATTCCCACGGACAGGGCGGCGAGGATGGCCGCGGTCAGCCTCCCTGTGGCAAAAAGATAGACCCCTAAAAAGGCGACCAGGTGAGTGAGAAGCGTCACCTGGTTTGGTGTGACTCCAAATTTTGCGATCAGACGCGTTGTCCAGTTCTCGAGAGGGGGATGAAGGAAGCGGGCGGGAAAGTCGAGAGTCCCTTTTTGCGCACCTTTCATCAGAAGATCCACACCCTTATTTTCGGCCTCCGGTGTCCGGACCGGAAAGCAGATGGGTCGCAAGTGTTTTCGCAAGCCCGGCAGATAGGCCGGAATGTCATCGATTTCAAGGGTTCTCATCTCTCCTCGGCTAAGTAATCCCTCCAAGGACTCCGAAAGGGTGGCGCCTACCCCTTCCTGGGTGGTCAAGGACTTCAGGTTATCACGATGTAGAAGGCAGAGGCCTCCGTCGGTGATCCTGTGTCCCCCTGTCACAATAGTGCCGGGTCCCCGTTCGAGCAGGGCCTTCACCACCCGAACATCGTAGATGCAGTCGGCGCAAAGCACCAGGCTTATTTCCGAACATAAGACGGCCGAGGAGATGGCCTGGATGTCGGACACCCCCACCGGCACCTCGATCCACGACAGGTCGATTTTCGGTGCCGGGCGTCGAAGGAGATCTCTCCGCAGGGCATACCCGGAGCTATCCGTCACGATCGTAGCATGACCGATTCCGGAGAGGGCGACGGTCCGGAGCGCACGGTCGAGAAGGGAGATACCACCCAACTTCGCAGAGGCATTCAACGCTCCATCTTGCCTTCCTCGGTCCGTCGCCAGGATGATGGCAGTGCAGGGTCGGGAGTCCTCCCGGGTTGTCTGGGCAACCCCTCTTCCGGTACTGCGTTGATCAGTCCCCTGAATAACGGCGCTCATACGGTATTCCTCCGTCGTGAGGGACTGTCCCTGAAGTTTCCCTCCCCTTTCCCTGAGAAGTCGCCCTGCGGACGCAGCCACCCCCACGGTCAACATGAAGATACCGATAATTATTGCCGCGAAGATCCAGTTCAAAAGGTTGAACAGGGCGAACACGCAAAAAAGCAAGGAGAAGAAATCCCGGCGAATCGCGAATTCCAACCGGTTCAGCACCTGGAGCAGAAGGTTTTTTTGTGGGCCCGTTGCCAGTTGGGAAAAGGAGATCGCGAATTTTCGAAGGCTTCCGCTTCCGGTGTTCAGGAGATAGAAATACAGAACCGACAGGGACAACACGGTGGCCGCAAAGGTCAGGAAGCCGATGAAAAGCACCCCCGAGGTTCCGGTCCTTTGATAGAGGCCCACCGTTACCCCGACGAAGAAAGCCAGGTAGGTTACGCAGTCCAGTATCGTGTCGAACCATTCCCCCTTGACCGAACCTGTCATCCGAAGTTTGGCGACCTCACCATCGCTCCCGTCCAGGATTGAACTGAGCTGGAAGAGGAGGCCGGCTATGACCACGTGGGCATAGTCTCCGTAAGAGGCCGATAAAGCCGCCAGGAGTCCAAGAACGAAGGTCATGACAGAGATTTGATTCGGGCTGAGGCCGAGATAGAGACAGAGCCTGCTGAACCGGATCGAGATATGACGATTCAGTAGCCGGGAGACGGGGCCGTCGGTGGGTTTTCGCGTGGATCGGTAGAGAAACCGCTCAGCGTTCTTTAGTGCCTCCGGCGTATCGATGTCGTGCCAGGAGGTGTCACTCAGGTCCAGGGTTGTCATCAGGCCCTTTTCGGAGAGCCGCTGTACCCCGTCGGTTAGAGAGCACCCTGGGCGGGAACCGGAAGCGGCGTCCGCAAGCGCGTCGAACAGCTGTGTAGAACACACGAAAATGCCGGTATCCACGGCGTCGAAGCCGTTCAGCGTCTTTCCGATTTCGACAATCCGATCCTCCTTCAGGCGAACCTTCGTGGCATCCTCAAGATCATAGACTTCCGACAGATTCCTGTCTACTCCGAGGCGGCATTCCCCGGGTGACCTGGGTGCTTTCAGGAGCCGTGCGAGGGCTTCCGGATCGAACAGGTGGTCCGACATCAGGAGGGCGAAATCTTCAGAGATCGCCTCCCTGGCTTTCAGGACGGATCCTCCATTGGGCAGTTCGTAATCGGGGTTGTAGATCCAGGTGATCCGACAAGCAAGCTCCGGAATCCGATCCAGATGCCCCCGAATCTGGTCCGATTCATAACCGGTCACAACGACGAAGGATTCGATGCCGGCTTTAAGCGCACCTCGAATCACCCGTTCGATCAACGGGACACCCGCCACCCGAACAAGCGGTTTCGGAAGATCCCCCGAAAATGGCCTCAAACGAATTCCGTTTCCTGCCGCGATGATCACCGCTGTTTTGACCACGCGCCCTCCTCAATTTAATCAAATAACAGGTTTCAGAGATCCGAAGCCTCTGTTCCTAAAGGTCGTTCCAGTTTTCCGTGCGGGTAAGTATAAGCAGGTGATTTTCCTCGCTTGGAATGACCGAGCACAAATAATAATAAAAGAGGCAATAAATGTACCATTTTGAATCGAGTATGGTTTTTGGTGCATTCATCTTCAAAGAATTCAATAATATAACGATAAAAGGCCAAAAAAAAACAATGTAATTCGAAAAAATACGATCCTAACCAACCCTCCATCACAATTTGTGTGTGCGCAGAGTTGTCACTGAGGGCCACAGATGTATAAATTTTGCAACAGGGAAGGTTCTTGAGGACAGGATTGGAAATATGGGGAGTTCTGGAGACGGAGAGGATGGATGTGTGAGTGTGGATGTTAAGCCAATACTTTGGAGATGTCAAGCCGACTTAGAGCAAACTTAAGGGAGTCCTATGTATTGTCGCTCCTCTTTTTACAAACGATGACTGCGAAATCGCTACCGATATCATCGCTGGTCATTAACGCGTCTTCTGCATCAAAGCAGAGCCGAACGAATCTCTGGGTTTCCGTGTTATCGTCGAGGAAATTGTGGCCGATGCCGTTGAAGAGCATATGCAGGACAGCCCCCCCGTATTCTTTGATCTCGACGACGTTGAAGATCTCGTGCAACAGCGGGATAATACTGGCCGAATCAACGGCTTCGGAGGGATCTCCCAATCGAACCAGCAAGCGACTGGGTCTGACGACTTCGCGCTTTATTACGTCGTTACCCCACGTTGTTCGGTACTTTTCAGGAAGGATGGACAGCAGCCCGTTTATGACTTCCAGTTGCCGCGCTGTCCATTGAAATCTGGTCGGACCGATAAACTCATCGAGGAAGAAGAATCCGTCTGCATTCAGGCAGGCTTCGATGCGCAACAGGATTTGGCGGAGTGGGGAGAAGTGGTGCAGGGAGCCTTCCGTCATGACGGTATCGTAGGACTCGTCAGGAAGGTCGATTTTGTAAACGTCCCCCACCCGGAATTCAAGGATGTCCGCGAAGCCGTTTTCCTCGGCGTTTTTCCGAGCAAATGCGATGCGTTCGGCCGACTGGTCGAAGGCGGTTATTCGTTTGAACTTCCCGGTGGCCGCCCACCGCTGTTCACGGCCCCCCGTGCCACACCCAAGTGAAAGGGCTTTCAGGTTTTTTCGCCCGGATAAATAGCGACGGCAGATGTGGTCGTTGAAACCCACCTCCGCATCGCCCGAAACGAGCAGGTTCCATCGTTTTTGAACCGCGGGAATGTCCCACCAGTTGCTTGGGGGCAGCTTCGTTCTCTCCCAGGCCAATAGTGTGCGCTTTTTTTCGCTACCCAGTAGTTTCTCCCAGATTCGTTTTGACCCTCCCCCCTTCACCTTATCCCACGCGAGATGCAGATCGTGCTTATTAAAATAGGTTGTTGAACACCGGTCTTCCTCCTCCCCGATCCTTCCAGTGCTTTGGAGATTGAAGTCAGCATATTCAGAGATATCCAAGATGGTGATTGCGGTGCTTATTGTCTTAGAACGATCAGCGGTTTCCTGGCGGTGGCACTTTGATCCCCGTTGCGCGCCGAGATAACGTAGAGATAGGTCCCGTTGCCAAGGGGATTCCCGTCATGGTCCAACCCGTCCCAAGAGCTTTGATTGTAACCGGGCGCACCCGAGGCGTTTTCGATCCGACGAACCAGGCGTCCCGCTACCGAATAGATTCGGATGGTGACACGTGCGGCCTGGGAAAGGAGGTACGTGAAGTGGGCGTCTCGGAGGACGGGGTTTGGGAAGACGAGCGGGGAGGCGATCATCAGGTCGGAGGTGACCACGAAGGAGAGTGAGGCCGAGGTGGGCCCGTTATCGAGCCTGTCCATCGCTTCGACTCGGACCGAATGTCTTCCATCGGCCAGGGACGGGGAAAGGGTAAAACTGATATCTGCCTCGGACTCCGATAGCCCCGTGATTTCAGGTGCTTCCAAAGAGATGATTTCCCCGTCCACATCTATTTTGACGGAAGATCGCTCAACACCGGAGGGATCAGAGGCATGGACCTCGAAGCGGGGCGTCGGGGGAAGGAAGTCCTCCGGGCGAATCTCCCCTGTCGTATCCAGGGAACGGAATTCCACAAGGGGCGGTTTTGTATCGCCCCTGCTGATGACCGTAACGAATTGTTGAGAGATCGCGGCTTCCGCACCCATATCTTCGAATGTATCCGCGGTCTCGGTCCGCGCAAAGACTTTGAAAGTCCCGTCGAAGTGCTTTGTGTTCCAGATCAAAGACGCCGTGATGGTCTCCCCGATTCGAACACTGGGGATTTCCTTCCTCCCTATAAGCTGACCCCCCGCGTGTGGGGGTCCCCCCGCATAGAATGCGACGACTGCTCCCGAAAGGTCCTCGGTGGGCCCCAGGTTCAGAACCTGGACGGAAAGACCTATTGGTTCGAGCTCTTTAACCTCCGTCCTATCGTGGGTCAGGTTCGAGAGGCTCACCACCGGGAGGGCGGTGTAGGAAAGCCCCCAGGCCTTGAGTCCGGGGGAGGATGCAAGGCCTTCAGACTTGAACCGGGCGACGAGCCTGATGTGACGGTATGTCGAGGCGTCGATGGGGCTCAGGTCGATGCTCGGAGAAGCCTGAATGGCGTTGAAATTCGGGACCGGCTCGAACGTCCCTGATGTGAAGCGCTGGCCGAGAACCCCGATCTCAACGGAACCTCCCGAACCAGGTTCAGGTGGTTCGGTCGTTTCCACAGAAAGCCTCCCCCACCGGGCAGCCGGTCCGATTGGAGATGTCATCGCCGAACTTGATGTCGGTGGGGACTTTCCCGCATACCGAACAACGAAGGGGCCCAGAAGTTTTCCGAACCAGACCTTGTTGTTTTTGGGGTCGTATTGTCCCGTGATTATTCCGGTCTCCGGCTGGTCACTGAGGATCTCATCGACAAAAGCCCCGTCCAGCGGGTCGACCACGCGGATACGTCCCCTCCCGGCTGTTGTGAACTCAACCAGATAAAGATAATCTCCATCCGCAATCAGGCCGTCCGTTATGAGGTATGTGAACCCGTTGGTTGAGGGCGGGATCTCGAATACCCGAACCATTCCCCACCCTTGAGCGGGATCGAAGACCCTCACTTTCCACGCTGCCCGCGAGACGCCGTCTACGCCGAAAGCCAGGTTGTACACGAAACGGCCGTCGGAGGTGATGAGAAATTGACCTTCGATCGGCAATCCGCTTCGCTGCTCCAACAACCCGGAAGGGACCTGGACACGATCGATTGCGCCCGTGATCGGATCGATCCGCTCAATCTCAAACGGCACCCCGGCGTCGTTGTAAATGAACCCATCGCTGTGATAGGTCGCGGATATTCCCGGCGTCGAAGCCGTCGGAAACGCACCGTAGTCCCTCCCTGCAACGGTCCCCTCGAAACCCGTTCCGATTCGATGAAAGACATCCGTTCCGGGATAGACGGTGGAGGGACCGCCGTACCACCTCTTGACGTAGAGGTATTTTCCGTCCGTGCAGAGCACACCGGCCCCGGAGACGCCTTCGGCCTGGATGAACGCTTCCCTGTGCTGCGAATCGGGGCGCGCGGGGAGGGGTTTTCGGACCCGGAACAGGGCATCCCCGCTCAATTCGGCCCCATCGAGGCGGTTTCTTGCGAGTTGACCGGGCGTGCCCTGTCTCCAGGTTTCATCCCCGGGGGTCGGATCGATGAGGAAAGCCCGCGTTCGGGTCCAACGGCCAGGAATCTCCGAATCGTGGGTCCGAGCCATCCAGAAATAGACGCCTGGACTTAACCCGTTAACGGTCCAGGTAGTGACACGAATTCCCTCTGGAACGGGTCCCGAACGACGAACCTCCGGTCCTTCGAAGATGGGTGAGGGAGCGACTTCGAAGCGATAGTTCAAGCCCGGGGAGGGAGGCGAGGCGTTAAGGACAGTCAGGACCGCTTCCGAGGAGGTGATCCTCTGGTCGTCTACCGGTCCCATGGGTGTCGGGGTCTGGATTGGGAAGACAATCAGGGGAATGGAAACCGTGTTGTTCGACGGATCCATCTCCTCACCGAGGCCGGGTTCGATTGACACGCTCAGCTGGTGGGGTCCGGCCCCTGCGATCGGCCAGATTGTGATGATGCTGTCCGGGACACCGAAGGGGGGAAGGACTCCGGAGAAGAGTGTATCTACTCGCGTCCGATCGAGCCATCTGTCCACAACAAGGACGCGGACCGCCGACTCCGACGTAGATCCAAGGTTTTCGAAGAGGACTCCCAACCGGACGGAATCTCCTTCGACCAGGGCGGGGCCGTCTTCAATCGGGATCCCGTTCACCGAAACGTCTTTGGGGGAAACGGCGTAGTCGGATTGATCGAGCAGGGCGAAGTTCTGCGCTGGATCTCCGACGAGGTTCATCGACAACACCCCGGTTGTGATCCCTGGAAACTCCCTCATAAGATCGATCTTGGCCAGATTCAGGATCCGGCCGAATTTCGATTCTCCCTTCCCAAAGGCGTGAAGAAACATCCGGTCGTTCAGGAGGGAGTCCGTAAATGCGAACCCCAGGGCCGTGGCGGAGACATACGCGATGGCTCCTCCATCGGGTTTATTCACCATCTCTTCGGCAAGACAGTTCAGTCTGGGCTCGGCAAAAAAGCCGTTCAGGCACGACATGGCGATAAAGAATGGGAGCCTGTCTCCGTTGAGGACTTTGGTCATGAAGGAATAGTTTCCCTGCTGAGAGGTCCCCCTGAAGAAGAAGGCCATCGCCGTTGCTGACCCGTGGCCCGCGAAGTTGACAAGGACAGCCCCTTCGTTCAACCTCTGGATAAATCGCCGGGTGTCTTCGTTTGGTTCGGGGACAAGTTGATCGCTGTAGATTCGGGTGGTCTCAAGGCCGAACGGTTCGGAATAGGTCCTGATCATAAAGTCGCTCGGTCCCACCAGGACATCTTCCGCACCCGCCAGGAAAAGCCCCCGATCACGCCATCGACCGACAGGAGGGGTGTCGTAGCCGATGATCTTTTGAACAACGGTTTCGGTTTCCTCAGGGGACGATACGGAGATTCGGCCCACCGAGAGATCGGGAAAAAGGTCCTCGCCAAGGACGGTCGCGTAGAAGAAATCGGTGGGGGCGTTTCCCCGTTCTCGGGCTTGAAAATAGAGAGAGGGGACGTAGGAGATACGGCCGGTGTTGAAAATGTCGCGATAATCGAACGTCTCCCTGCCCACCAGGAGGAGATAGGCAGGAGGGATGGACAAGGCGGTCATGGTATAACGGATGTATGCCTGGATGGCTTCAGGTTCGAACTGTCCAAACCCGAAGGCGTGAAAAATGTCCTGGACGTCGACCAGTTTGACCGTCAATCCATCGGCCTCCCGCTGCGCGACCAGGGGGGCGAGAGCATCGAGAAAGTTTTTGTGACTGATCATCAGGTAGTCGGCGCCTGTCCGGTCCGCCCGCAGGTCGGCCCCCCCGAATCGGATACCCGGCGGGGGCCTTCGAATCCCCGCCTCTCCGGCCACGAAGTAGCGACCCGGCCGCTGTGGGCCTACCTCGAAGGTGGCTCCCTCCGCATCGGACAAGACGTCGATCCCGGTGAGATGCACGCCCCGAGTCAGGTCGTAGACGACCACTTCAGGCCCACTCAAGCCGGAGACGCTGATGCTGCGTCCGGCCTGGAAGTCATCAAGATCGAAGGTCAGGACGCCATTTTCCGCCTTGAATATTCTATCGTAGATGACATCAAGGTAGTTGAAGAGCACGGAGTCGATGACCAGGTCGTTCTTCCCGGGGCCTGTCTCCTTCGGGACCTCGATCGTCAGGGTGTTGGGCCCTTCCCGGAGGTTCGAGAGAGAGGCTTCGCCCTCTATGATAAGAGGGGTCTGGCCGCCCCATATCCCCTCGCCGAGGATGGGGCCGTCGTTGAGCCGGATGAGGGCCCTGTGGTCCGGATCGACTCTGAACAGATCCGTCAGACCGTGCATCCCGACCCGCAGCACCGGGGGACGGCCAGACGGGTCGATCCCGTTGATCGACCAGCCGAAGGAACTGGAATCGGGACCGTCGATCCGGGCCCAGTACCAGTGGTCTCGCAGGTTGTCTGCCGCCAGGCCCAAAGGGTCGTATTGACCGTCCTGTTCGAAGTGGATCTTGGCCCGGTAGAAGGTGGCGGGGGGATAGCTGTTCTTCGGGGCGGCATCGATTGAGGAGACCCTTTCCCCGACCCCACCGTCATCGGTGAGATAGAACACGTTCCCCCGTCCCAGAGGGTTCTCGAAGTCTCGGTCCGATCGCCGAAAGCGCGCGTAAAATTCGATGATATCCCCTTCGAGGAGACCTCCACCGCTTCCTCCGGAAATCCGGAGGGGGACTTCACCCCCATCCACGTAAAGTTTCAGGCGATCCAGGTCGACCCCGTCGGGGTCGATCCCCGACGAGATGAACCACTCCCGGTCCAGCCGGTAAAGTCCGTCGTCCCGGATGGTGAATGTATGATAGGTCCATGTGGGTCGATACCAGGTTCCCTCCTCATCGACCTTCCCCAGACCCGGTTGGGAAGGGGGGGGGGCCGTCCGCCAGGATTTTGCGTCCTCGTAGTTGAGGAGGGAGGACCTGTAGACTGGCTCGAAAGCCCTGTCGCTCCGGGGTGCGGGGACGCGCGCCGGTTTAGGCGCACGGGAGGATATGAACCGGACGGTTACGCGAAGCTTTCCGGTGATACGAAGTTCACGCCGGATGGGATTGTACCGGACAGGCCGGAGGGAGAGGACGGCCACCCGTTGGTGCCGGAGGTATCCGGTCGTTGCTATCTCAGCGGGGGCCTCCGGATAAAGAACGTTACTTCGATAGAAAAGATCATCTATCCCAGGCATATCCGGATGCATTCCGGGATCGTGGAAAGGTGCGAGGCGCAATTGGGAAAGGGTTGTGATCTCCTCCTCCTGGATCGTTATGACGAAATCGACCCCTTCCGGGACGCCCAGGAGGACACTCGTAAAAGGAACGGCAGGGAGGCCCGGCTCTATGGTGTGGACGTAACCGGGCACCGTCATCCTGCGGAATAAGTTCCCCGCTACCTGAACCTCCTGGAGGGAATAGGTTTGAACACCGACTTCCACAACGAATCCACGGGCGTCAGAAGAGACCAACCGCGGCGCGTTGAGGTCGGACGCCTCGTCGGCAAGGGAACCCCTGTTGAAGGTAAGCAGCACGAGTATCAGGAGCAGGAGCTTAATCATCGAGAATCTCACAAGCCGTTCCTGTTGTATATTCAATAATTTCGGTGGAATGATTTCGATTTTAAGTTGAAAAGATAACATCCCGCCCTATAAAAAACAACGTCGATCGTGGTTCGTCAATCGTGATTCTTGGCTCAAAACCTTCTCTTCTCCCCCACGCCGGCATCGACACGACTATTGTCAATTGAAGAGGACAAAGCCAGATGCAACAAAAGTTCCAAACCACTACCTAGGGTAGGGAATAGATCGTTTTTATCTCTATTGACAAAGCCCGGGGTGGGTGGTATCTTGAGAGTAAATATCGAATCATAATGAGGTTTTCCGTGCCCGAAATAAAATCCCTCCTGCATCCCGGACTGTTTTCCGCCAATCTCGAGGATATCAAAAAACGGAACGGTAAGCCCCCGTGGAACGAACGGGTGGTGGTGAGCGATCAGGTTACGGGAACTGTCATCTGCCAGGCACCGGGAACACAAAACGACCGACATTTCCATATCTACGATGAGTGGTGGATGGTTCTGGAGGGGGAGATTCACTGGGAGATTGAGGGTCAGCCTGAACTGGTTCGGGCAAAGGCGGGGGACTTTGTGTACGTGCCCAAGAACCATTTCCATCTCATCCATGTCGAAGGGGATGGGCCAGCCATTCGAATGGCCATCAGCGTTACGGGTGAGAAGCATCGCCACGAAAAGGATTCCCCCTGAAGGGCCCCTCGGATTATTGTAGCCTGGCGAGGGCATCCGGAAACCGTTTGAATCGATTAAACACGATCGAATAGATCGGCTAGATTACTTCAAATTGTCCCTTTTTAAACAGGAGACTTCTGACATGGATGCTTTTAAAAAGGGTGCCGTTGAGGAGGCCCTTTCCGGTCAGACCCTGGCTGCCGCGGATCGCATCCTGATCGATCCGGAGCCGGGGAGACTGGTCGAGATGATGGGGGGTGTCTGCGAAGAAATTCGGGGGCGTTGGCCGTCTGCGGATGCGTCGGGCCAGCAACGACTGGTTCAACTCGGGTTCAGGCTGGGGTTCAACCTTGCAGGGATGGACACGTCGGCTGTGGGCTACGATTCCAAGGAGATCGATCATGCCTTTTCTCTTCTTACGGCATCGGTTGGCGCGTTGGATCGGGACGAAGCGGGAGGGGTGATAACTCATTCAACGGCAAAGCGCATCCTGGCCGACATGAAATCGGTGAATTCCGGGGACAGTCTTTCCGGGTTGATGGCCGAGCGGATCGAGTCCGCGTGGAAGGACAAAAGCGGGAAGTCCTTTCTCGAACTGTTTCGAAAGGAGCTCCGAGGCGGGGTCTACTGGGAGATGGGGGAAAAGAGGATGTGCAAGTTCGGAAACGACTTTGCGCGGGGCCTCGAATACCTTCGTCATCTGGGATTCTGCCAGGTGTCCACCAACCCCGTCCTGGCTGCGAAGGCCTTTGAGGAGGAGGCGGAGCTTGTGGAGGTTTTTCGGGGGGAGGTCGCGCGACACCCGGACTGGGTGGCTTCACCCGAAGACTTTGGGGACGCGATGGCGATGGGCGCGACCCTGATTGCACTCTGGCCCAATCTCTCGGTGTTCCGACCCCTTGCCCTTCACACGGATTTAATGGATTACGTTGTCAGTTTCCAACTCAACCCAAACATCGCGGACAATGTGTCCGAAAGTCTAAGGGATGCGAAGGCCGCTTATGGATTCGCGACCGAATTTTTGACCCGGTACGACGGAGCCCTGGGTCTGGGGGACAGGTCGGGAACGACCCGGCCCAACATCGTGTTCAAGGTGGCGGCTTCGTCTGAAGCCGCCCGGGACATCACCCGCGATCTGAATCGCGAGGGGATAGGGACGAACAACACCGTGGTCTACACCGTAGGGCAGGAGGTCCAGCTGATTATCGATGCTTTCGAAGGGAAGGCCCAAGCCATCAAGTCCGGCAACGGGATTACCCGGACCTACGAAACGAACATGGGCGGACGACTGGTCAGCCATCTCAGGGAGGTTGAGGCGGAGAAACTTTTTGAGCAGGTCGCGACGGAATTGGGGGAGGAACGCGCCTCGGATCACGTTATGACCCTCGCCCGGACGCTCAACATTGACCGGGCAACGCTCGATCAATCGGCATCCGGGTCGTTTGTGGAACGAGTACGCACGGTCTGCTCATTCAAGTTCTTGAAGTCTCTCGCACACAAGGCAGTGATCGAGGTCGTCGAAGCGGCAGGGATGGACACCAAGGAGGTCGAACAGCTGGAACAGGACCTCCGGAAGGCCGGGACCCTGGTCGCCCGGCGGGTCTACCGCGTGTTCTACGCCCCGGAAAATAGAACCCGATGGGTTGCCTACCTCGCGAATCGATACGGGCTCAAGGCGGAACAGGCCGAGTCAGTCCTGTCTTCGATGGACGTGCTTCCCGCGTCGAAACGGATTCCGGAAGATACCTACCACACCCTTGGGTATCCGAACTTCTGCAACACGGAATTTCCCAATCACGCGCGGGCGGTGCAGTTGATGGCCGAGAATGAGGGGTTCCGGTTGGAATCGTTCCGGGATGCGATCTTTCATACCTATGATGCCGGGGTCGTTGAGCGGTTGAATAAGATTCCGGATTTTCAGCTGGCCTATGAGTTCACTCCAAAGATGAGGGACTTCCTGTTGGGCGATGTCGGCATCGAGGAGGTGAAGGAATGGGGTACGGGAGGGATCGCGCCTCAGGGGTGGAAGGACTTCGGGTCAGTAAAAAAGACGGTTTCAGAATTCCGCGCCGCTTACGACGCTTTTGTTGAGAAGTGCGTGGGGATCGCTAGGGACTTTAAACGGCAATCGTGAAAGGACCGTAGCTCGTACCTCGCGAATCGTAAAAACACCAGAAAGCCAAAACAAAAACACCCAAGGTATTTTACGAGATACGCTTCACGAGATACGAAATACGGCTTCTCTCTTGGAGGAAGATTCGCACTATGCTCAAGTCCATGCGGGATGTCAGGTTCATCAAGATAATCATTTGGATCACGGCGATCGGATTTGTGGGTCTGATCGTACTGGATTGGGGGGCCGACATCGGCGGCAGGGGAGGGGGCGCTAATGTGGGTGAGATTAACGGCCGGGTGGTTTCCTATCAGGAGTTCGACGCCTTCATCAAACAGGCCTATCAACAAAAGAGGGAACAGCTCGGGAGAGAGCCGGATTTCGCGGGGCTGGTCCAGGAGACGTGGGACAGGCTGGTGGTGGAGACCCTGATGGCAGAAGAGGTTCAGAAGCGGGGGATCGTCGTCTCCTCTGCGGAAGTGGATTATTTCAACCGAACACAGCCGTTGGAAGCCATAAAGGGCCACGAGGGGTTCCAGACCGACGGGGAATTCGATCCTGCAAAATACAATCAGTTTTTGGACAACCCCGCAACCTACGATGACCCTCAAGCCTTACAATTCATTCAGGCCGTCGAGGGCACGATCGAACGGTTTCTCCTTACCCAGAAGCTTCAGGAGCGGGTCGGACTCGCCGTTAAGGTGACCGATGCCGAAGCGCGGGAGTCTTACCTGGAAGAGAACGAACAAGTCAAGGTCGAGTATGCGGCGATCTCCGCGGGGTCGATACCCGATTCCGCAGCGACGGTCACGGATGCGGAAGTGTCCGATTATTATGGTGGACACCAGGAGGACTTTGAACAGGATTCAGCCGTGAGGTTTGATTTCCTCGTCTTTGACAAACAACCTTCTGCCGAAGACGAAAAGGGGATCGAGGCAGAAACCCGGGGCCTTTTGGAACAGGTAAGGGGTGGGGCGGACTTCGGGCAACTTGCGTTAGAAAATTCCGATGATTCCGGCTCGGCTTCCAAGCGGGGAGACCTGGGTTACTTCGGGAGAGGAAAGATGGTCCCGGCGTTCGAGAGAGTTGCCTTTTCTTTAGAGAAGGGTGAGGTTTCAGAGCCGGTCCGAACCCCTTTCGGATGGCATCTCATTCAGGTTGAGGATCGGAAGACAGAAGATGGCCAGGAGCAGGTAAAAGCCCGGCATATTCTCCGGAATATCGAGAAGAGCCCTCAGGCCATCGACCGGGTTCGGGAAAGTGCGGAGTTGTTCCAGGCGCAAGCCCGGAAGCGGGGATTTTCGGTCGTTGCAGCGGGGCTCAAGGTACAGGACACGGGGTTTATCAGTTCAGGGGAGTTTGTCCCTGGACTCGGAAATCGTACAACCGGTCTGGTCTCCAACTTCCTCAAGAAGCCGGAAGGGGAGATATCGGCTTTATTCGAGAACGATCAGGGTATCTTTATCTATTCAATCAAAGAGAAGCGGGAGGCCGCAACCCGGCCTATGGAGGAGGTCCTTGAGGAGGTAAAGGGCGCCATACGAAAAGAGAAGAAGTTGGCGATCGCAAAGCGAAGCATGGAGAAGGTCGCCGCAGACGTCGGGGCTGGAAGACCTCTGATAGACGCCGCAAAGGCCCACGGGGCGATATCCGGGACGACAGAGTGGATCAACCGTCTCAGTTTCGTCCCCCAGGTGGGGAGCAGAAACGAGTTTTTCGGAGCCGCATTCGGGTTGGACTTGCCGGGCAAGATCAGCGATGTCGTCACCGGAGACCGCGGGGTCTACCTTGTCAAGCTGATCGAGCGAAAGCCTGCGGACGAGAAGGAATTCGAATCGGAGAAGAATTCGATCAGGGCAAAAATCGCGAGGAAGAAGCGTACCCAGGCATTCGCGTCCTGGTTTAATGACTTAAAAGAAAAGGCTGAGATCGTCGATAATCGGCACCGGTTTTTTTCGAAGTACTGATTGAAGAGATTGAAGATTGAAGAAGCGGTAATCCCCAATGGCGGTCGTAACAACGTCACGGCAAATGGGAAGCGGAGGGGATCGGGTCGGGGCTCGAGTTGCGGAATTGTTGGGCTACGATCTGGTCGAAAAGGCCCTCATCACGGAGATCGCCCGGGAGGCCAATGTCTCCGAGTCGGAGGTCGAACGCTTCGATGAACGGATAGAGAGCCCCGTCAAGGGTTTTCTCCGTAGTCTGGTGACGCCGTCCCGTTCCGTTCCGGTGCCTCCCGCCATGTTATGGGGCCTTGAGTTTCCCTACGAAGTCTCTGCTGCGTTGATCGACAACGAGAACATCGTTTCCGAGGAGGTTCACTTCCTCGATCAAAAATCCTACCTTGAATTTCTTCAAGCCACGGTAGAACGTCTCTGGGAGCGCGACCGGGTCGTGATTTCGGGCAGAGGGAGTATGATGATCCTTAAAGGACGGCCAAGGACCCTCTCGATACGGACCGTAGCCCCGATAGCCTTCCGGATAGAAAACATCATGACCCGATTCGAACTCTCCCGGGAAAAAGCCATCGATCGGATTCAGAAGGGCACAAAGCGCAGGGCGGCTTATATTAAGGCCAACTACGGCGTCGACTGGGAGGATCCGACGCTGTATCATCTTGTCCTCAATACCGAACAACTGGGGATCGAAGGCGCTTCTCAGGTCATCGTCGAAGCCGTGAAGAGGCTCGAAGAGCAATCGTAGAGACATCGCGTTTTTAGGAATGTTCCGTGGAACCACAATACATCATCAAGAATCCGGACGATCTGCCAACGCCGGCCCTGGTCGTCTACCGGGACCTTGTACAGTCGAATATAGACCGGATCGGGGAGATCCTTGGGGGCTACGAGAAGCTCCGTACGCACGTGAAAACCCACAAGTGCTCCGCCATTATCAAGATGAAGCAAGCTTCGGGGATCCACAAGTTTAAATGCGCCACCCCCAAAGAGGCCGAGATGCTCGTGGCCAACGGGGTCAGGGATCTCGTGATCGGTTATCAACTCCTCGGACCGTCGGTGCGCAGGGTGGCTGAGCTCAAGGCCCGCACCCCGGACCTGGAACTCGCTGTTCTGGTTGATGACCCCGGTGCGGTGGATGCGCTCTGTAAAGCGGCGGTGGACGCGGATGTGGAGATGGGTGTGTTTGTGGACCTCAATCCGGGAATGAACCGAACGGGGGTTCCGGGGCCCGAGGAAGCGAAGGAGATCGCCAGGCGGATCTCCGACAGCCCGGGCCTGCGTTTCGATGGGATCCACGTGTATGACGGTCATATCCACGACCAGGACGATGAAATCCGGAGTCAGCGGGTGAAGACCTCCGTGGATTGGGCTCTTTCTGCGAAAGCGCTGATTGAAAAGGATGGCATTACGGTCAATAAGCTCATCACCTCCGGGTCATCCACTTTCGACATGGCTGCCCGGCATCCGGAGGTGGATGAGGTATCCCCAGGAACGTGGATCCTGTGGGACCGGAACTATGCGGAGAACCTTCGGGACTGGTTTCGATGTGCGGCTCTGGTCGTCAGCAGGGTGATCAGCCGGCCTACTCCTCGCACCTTCACCGTGGAAGCCGGATCCAAATCGATCAGTACAGACATCGTGGGGGCCCGCCACGCAGAGGCCCTGAATTTTCCAAACGCCAAATATCTGATTCGAAACGAGGAGCATATGGCGATGGAACTGCCCGAGGGTACGGAACCGCCCGGTGTCGGGGATCTTGTCTATTTTACGCTTCGGCACGTCTGCACGACGGTCAATCTGTGGGACGAGATGCGTGTGGTGGATGGGGAGGGACGCTATGTGGAGACCTGGCCGATCGATGCGCGGGGACACTAAAGTCAGGGGTCGGAGGTCAGAGGTCAGGGATCGGGAAACGTGAGACGTGAAACGGGAAAAGGCAGTAGCAGTGGCAGGGAAAGCAAAGTCAGGGGTCAGAGGAAATTGAAGATTGACGATTGAAGAATGAAGATTAAAATACAAAGTGCAAAAAACGTCGTGTCGATGCATCATCTTTAGGTTGCTGCCGTGATCGATCTTCTTGATTGTCTTTTCAGAACTGAAGCGCTTCAGATCGCGCCTGCTGATAGCCCCTTCTGGTACACCTCGGGCACAATCGGACCCTATTATATCAACACGGAATATCTTTACGGGAATCGCGAGAAGGCTGATGAACTGCTTGCGTTGATCGATCGGGAAAAGGATGATCCCGTGCGTTGCGTTTCTCTTGTATGGGATGGGGTCCGAAAGAATTATGAAGCCGAATCGATTTACCGAGATGTGATGGACGGAATCGTCGCAACGGCCCGAGAGGAAATAGATCTGAACCGCTTCGACTATGTCTCGGGTGGCGAAAGGAGAGACTGGTTCTTCTCACTCATGGCCGGGATCCTTTTGAACCGGCCGACCCTGGCGATTTTCAAGGATCTGAACACGCTTTCCATCTCCACGGATGGTGAGGTCAGGTACGTCGACCGGCTGGACAAGAAACGGTGCCTTCACGTTGCAGACCTGGTGACCGAAGCCTCGAGTTATATGAGGGGATGGATTCCGGCCATCTGCGGGCGGGGGGGAGATTTGACTTGCGCGATCAACGTCGTAGACCGTGACCAGGGCGGCGAGGATGTCTTGAGGGGCCACGGGATCGAACCGCGTGCCTTGCTTAAGATCGATCCGTCCCTTTTCGAGACGATCCGGGAGCGCGGGCTCATCGATGACGGACAACTCACGGCGCTTCATGCGTACCACGCAGATCCCAGAGGAACGATGCGGGATTTCCTCAAGGGTCATCCGAATTTTCAGGCGAACTCCCTGGCATCGGGGGACGAGCGTGTTGCCACGCGGGCCCGGCTGATGGAAGAGACCGATCCGTATGAGATTATGGAAATGAAAAATGGAAAATGGAAAGTGCAAATTGAAAAGCACCTCTTATTCCCACAATCGGGAATCCAGGAGGAGGACGAAAGAAAAAGTCTATTATTATCGCTTGGGGAGCAGTAGATTAGGAACAAAGAAGACGATCCCTGATTAAACGCCGAAGTGGTGAAACTGGTAGACGCGCCGGACTCAAAATCCGGTGGCCGCGAGGCCGTGAGGGTTCGAGTCCCTCCTTCGGCATTTAGAAAAATCAAGGACTTACGGATTTTTTCCTGTAAGTCCTTTTTTTAATTTTGAAGTGAGTCTCCAAAAAGTCTCCATCCAGGTTGACGTAAGACACTTTTTTTAGGTCGGAATCACAGAACGAGATATCGGTTTCTGGACTCCGTGCGTGACTAATTTATACTATTCTGATAAGCAGGCTTCGACTTTCTAATCCACACAAGATGAGCAATGGATAAGCTTTTGTATCTCGTTATGTTAAGAGAATCGCCTGTCAAGCAATATTTCCAAAAATGCTTGACAAATTCATATTTAACAACATATTAATTAAAAAATACTTGTTGACAATTTAGGACAATTAAGTTAATATTTAAGCCAAAATAGGAATGGGCCGGTGCGTGAACACCGACCCATTGATCCCACACTGTCCTTTTGCGCACCACACGCTGTCGGAATATGCGGGTATTTGTATAAAATATACTCGGAATTGTAGCGAATCCAATAAAAAAAGGAGATTCTTAAGTAAATCACCCCGCCCAAAGGGCGGGGCATTAACCACTCCCCTCCCCAAACAGATCCAACTGTAGGGGCCCTTTCTGCTCTTGAAGATGAAACCGAATATATCCTCTGATCACTTTAGAAGTTACCTTTTCGACTACGGTACGGACAAAACAGCCTTTTAGCTTACCCTCAGCAAGCTAAACTTTTCCTCCCCTTCCAAAGGAAGGGGTATCCAAGTTCAAATACTTTCATGAAACGAAAAAAAATTCAGCCCCAGGACATTGATGCTCGATACCTCGATCGAATTGAGGCCGCGAAGTATTTGCGAACAACCCCAGGAGTAATTTCTGTCCTGGCCAGCCAGGGTCGACTCCCCGCAATTCGGCTGAGAGGGCCGAAAGGTGCCTGTCGAAAGCTGTTATTTGATCGTGAAGATCTTGATTGTTTGCTCCAGGGGGCGAAAAAGTGACCAGCCAAAGGAGGTGGATACTTGAGTGATAAGTGCAATCCCAACTATCTTTTGAAGACCTATCCCCAATATAAATCGAAACGTTACGATGACGGAATTTGCTATATCCAAACTCGTTTTAAAGGTCCTGAGTTTGGGTCTCTCACCTTTGATGTATACGTCTATTCAGATACCTACCTTGCTGCTTGTGTGCCTCCTAGAACTGGCACAAGCCTCTTAAACAGATTCCCAGAAAAATTCAAGTTACACCAGGACGCTCAGGACGGTAAGATTTTGTTGTTCCGCGAAGAACAGAATCCAGACGATCCCTCCATAGCGGCCACAAAGCCGCCGAATTTTCAGCGATCTCTGCTCAACCTGTATTAGAACACGGATCTTAGTTTTTAGATCGAAATTTACACCCGGAAATGCAATCTATGGAACCCTTGATTGATAAAAAACAAGCGGCCAAACTTCTGGAGGTGTCTGAGTCTTGGGTCAGCGGTGCGGTGGCTCGGTAAAAGATTCCGCATTTAAAGCTCCGACCCGGGAAGGGGGTGGTCCGATTTCGGGAGAGCGAGTTTGAGCAGTGGGCTGGAGAGCGGTTGGTTCCAGAGCGAGGGTTCTTCATCGACCAAGGAGGTAGGAATGACCGGCATAAATAACTTTACATGGTAACGAATCTGTTGATGATGCTGAACCGATGCTAGTTGAGTCTGCGCAACATGACCCGGATGATTTTCCGGAAGAATGATTTCGAATTCTGTGGTGAAATAATCGATTGATTGGAGGGTCTTCCTTTCGGAGGCTAAGGGCGTGTTCTCTGTCACGCCACCCTCCACATATTCCCGCTGACAGAGAGGCGGAGATGGCAAAAACAAGGTATAGAAATCAAAATCATGTTTACCATGAACGTGATATGTTTTCCTCGCCTGCGTATCTGTCCTTGTCTGGTAAATCGATTCAAGTGCTGATGCTTTTCCACTGTAAGAAGCAAGTTGAATCTCCACCAAAAGGAACAAAGCCGGTGGATTGGCACTGGCCAATTATAAATAACGGAAAGATAACGTTTACCTACGCTGAGGCTGATCAACTAGGAATATCTAACAGGCAGTTTGCTCACGCTATTAATCAGTTGCATGATCGAGGCTTCATAAACGTGAAGCAACCTGGAGGTGGAGTCAATAAATCAGCATCCCTGTATGAGATTACCTTTCGCTGGAAACGATGGGGAAAGGAAGATTTTAAAGTAAATCACCCCGCCCAAAGGGCGGGGCATTAACCACTCCCCTCCCCAAACAGATCCAACTGTAGGGGCCCTTTCTGCTCTTGAAGATGAAACCGAATATATCCTCTGATCACTTTAGAAGTTACCTTTTCGACTACGGTACGGACAAAACAGCCTTTTAGCTTACCCTCAGCAAGCTAAACTTTTCCTCCCCTTCCAAAGGAAGGGGTATCCAAGTTCAAATACTTTCATGAAATTGAGACCAAAACCACGATTCCGAATCCCCGGAATGGGTTTTAAACCAGGACACTCACCTTACAAAAGAACGAGTGCGAATTTTCCCAAACATACATAAAGGTGTGAGGTTCACATACATAAAGGTGTGTAATGGGGGTAATTGCATACATAAAGGTATGAGCTAAAAATTCTCTTAAAATTCGTGTATATCTTTTCTGTGTAGACGGATAAGAAATAAAGTTGGGCTTTATACTAATTCTGAAATCCTCATACGTTTATGTACGGTATATATATAATCTACCATCATCTAACTGAAATGGGTAAGGCCATGCCAAGACGAACCTATCTGATAACAAGCGGTACGGTTCGCGCCTGAGCTTGGTCTATCGCGAATTTCAAGGACCTCTTTTAGGTTGCCCAAGAGATGGGGGTCCCACAGGGTGTGCCCGACGCGACTGGTTTTTGCTGAAGGCCGACAGCAGTTAAGATCCCAGGCTGCTATAATCACAGTAAATACACTAAACCTAACATAGTAACGTAAAGCTATATATCCCATTTCCATGTCCCTGTTTTGAGGTGCTACCAGCCATGCCAGACGAGGAACAAGGCCAAGAAACACGCGAGGAACGAGGCGCCCCAGACCAGGAGACCGAGCTTGTCCAGGTCCCGGGCTTGGACACGGAGGCCGGCCCGGCCGGGGTGCCGCTAAGGGCGAGAAAGTTCTGGAAATTGCTGTCCATGTCCCAGCGCCTGGCCTTGGAATATATCGAGGTCCACGGCCTGGCCTCGATCAAGGCCTTGGCCGAGGCTGTGGGCTTGAAGGAGCGCACTGTTCACTACTGGGCCAAGCCGAGGACGGACGGGGGCCTTGCCCGGGCCGAGGCCTGGAAAGAAGGCCTTGACGCGGCCCTGGCCTTGCGGGGGGAACTGCGGGCGATAATAAGGGAATATTGGATTGCCAGGGATGAGGAGCAAGTGAGGGAATTGCAACGGCTTTATAACAGCCTACCAGATGACTATATCGACAAGATTATCGATACTCCCAAAGTCCCAGTCCGAGGCCCTGATGGGAAAGTCACGTATCAACACGGGGCGATTGTGGACCCGACAACGGGAGGGGTCTTGGTGGCCAAGATGCCGGACGGGTCCGAGGTCCCCGTGACCAGCCTGGCGGTCCGTAAATCGAATGCAGCGGAGAAGGCAGCGCTATTGAAACAAGCCCGGGAGATGGTCCAGGGAAAGGACCCGGTGCGTGTCCGGGCCGGGGTCCACCTTGACGCGAGCCAAGGCAAGGCCGGGGTGATCCTGGAGCTTGACGGGGCCCCGGAATTCATTTGAGGGAAAAAACCTACAATATTTGGAGCACTGTTTTTAATCGTTCATTGGTTGTATTTGGGGAGTGGTATGTTTAGGATCAGTCTTATTCTGAATTGGAGGTGGATCATGGGACAGTTCGCCCTTGAGGCGCAGCCGAGCGGATGCAAGGCGGTGGTGCACCCCTGGGTTTGCGCCGTACCGGAAGCTGACAGTTAATGTGGGAGCCCCGCTCTTGGAAGTAGTCTGCAACATTGCAAACGGCAGAAAGGAGAGCTTTGACATGAGGAGTCGCTGTGTTGGTTGTGCAGGTAGACTTGCCGTGGATTAAACTGCCACGCATGCGGAAGGCAGCGACAACTCGGCTCCAGTTCTTTACCACCTCCGTGAGTCGCAGCGGGTGCTCAGCCGAGGCCACCTCACTTTGCCAGAGATCCCGAAATTGGACCCTAGCTGAATTGGTCATGTGATCGCGCGTGCCATCTGTTAACAGCACAGTTTGCGCTGCGGCGCTGCTCGCGCCTTGGCCTTCGGCAACGCCTCGTCAAGCTCGGCGTTCGCAAACCGGCGAAACTTTAACTGCAATGGCGGCACACGTGTTAAACACCACGTATCCCAGATTCGGAGATCTGAAATGTCGTTTACTACTCAGTTCGGTCCATCTAGCGGTTCTTTGGTGATCGTCGGTGGAGGAATGAACCCAGAAATCACCGAACGATTCATCCAACTTGCAGGGGGACCAGAAGCCTCGATCGTGGTCATCCCTACCGCAGAGACCGACGAAGAGATTCATATGACCCAGGATAAGGACGGTGTGCATCCTTTGAAAGCTGCCGGAGCTGACACCATTTCCATCCTACACACGAGGGACCGCGAAGTAGCTGACTCAGAGGAATTTGTGCTACCAATTCGTAAGGCTATGGGGATATGGTTTACAGGTGGGAGACACTGGCGACTGACAGACGCATATCTCAATACTTTAGCACTCAAAGAGTTTCACGGGGTCCTACAGCGTGGTGGGGTGATTGGAGGATCCTCAGCGGGAGCCACCGTTCAAGGCTTGTATATGGTAAGAGGTGACACAAATGAGAATACAATTATGATGGGAGATCACGAGGAAGGCTTCGGTTTCATTCGCAACGTTACAATTGACCAGCATCTACTAACCCGAAATCGCCAGTTTGACCTAACAGAAGTTATAGAAGCGCATCCGGACCTGCTTGGATGAGCCCCGGTTGCGGCTTGCGTCGCCGACAGGCCATCCGAAATGCCCGTAAGACCAGATCCGCCGTCATAAGACAGCCTGTGGACCAGCCTACGACTTTGCGAGCAAACAGATCCAACACCACGCACAGGTAAAGATATCCCCGTCGCGTGCGGATATAGGTGATATCCGATGCCCAGACCTTGTCCGGCTTATTCACCTGGAACTGCTGCTTCACCAGATCCCGGGACGCCAAACCAATGCCACCTTTGGTCAGCACCCGGAACCGACGCTTCGGCTTTCCCTGGATGCCGCAGGCCCGCATCAGCCGCGCAACACGATTACGGCTGCACACAATGCCTTCAGCCTTGAGACCCTGCGTTATCCGAGGACTGCCATACGCCCTCTTCCTGGAATGCTGATGCATTCCTCGAATGTGCTCAATCAGAGCACGATCGCGCTTGCATCGACCACTTTCTGGCTCCTGGTGCCAGGCATAATAACCGCTTGGATCAACCTCCAGCACCCGGCACATCCGCCGTATCGGAAACTGACCCCGGTGCTCTTCGATAAAGGCGTATCTCATTGGGACCGGTTGGAGAAGTAGGCCAGCGCTTTTTTTAGGATGTCTCGCTCCTGCTCGACCTGGGAAAGCTTGCGCTTCAGATCGTAGACCTCCTGGTCTTCCGTTGTCCGCTTCCCGTGACCCGGAAACACATCATCCGGATGCTTCTGAAACTGCCCGATCCATCGATACAACACGCCTTCTGGAATGTCCCATTCCAGGGAAACTGCCTTCACCTTCTCGCCGTCCACCAGTACCTTACGAACGGACTCCAACTTGAACTGACGATCGTACCTGCAACGACGTACCATAGAGGACACCTCCCTTAACTAATTTACTTCTCCCTTATCTGGGTGTCCACTAAATCGGGGCAAGATTAGCCGTCTCACGTCTCACATCTCACGGTTCACGTTTGACCGTTTTTCTCTCTGGCCTCTGACCCCTGACCTCCATGCTCTTGACCCCCTCTTCAACCGAATTCCTCGACCTGGCCCGGACCACACTCAATCATCGACGCCAGCCCTTCCGATTCCGGGCGACCGGGACCAGCATGGAGCCCTTCATCCGGTCCGGAGACATCCTGGAACGACGCGGCAGGCGGGTCCGCCTCGACCGCGGAGCACAGCGTGCCATGCGCTGGCCGGGAGCGCGTATCCCGATCGGCAGGCGAATCTCCAGGACCCTGGGCGGATGGGGCACTGCGATCCGCGAGCGGCTCGACCGGGACGGGGGGGACCTCCTGCGGGTCGTTTCACTCTGCGGACCGTCCGTCCGTGTGGACGGGCTTCTCCCCGAATCCGAACCCGAATGGGAAGACCTGGTCTCCGTCGCCGTAACCCGGGACCTGGCCCCGCTCCTCTATTTTCAATTCCAGCGTTCCGGGACGGAACTTCCGCTCGAAGTATCCCGGGCCCTTTCACGCGCCTACTATGGTTCCGCCGCGCGGTATGTCGTCATGATCAACGCCTTCGGAGAGGTCCTGAAAGCCATCACCGACGCAGAGATCTTGCCCAGCACCGGAGCCCGCGATGACGAACGGCCGTTGCCGGATGCGCGGGGGAGCATCGCCCGGCGCACCGGTCGGTAACACGAACGCCTTCAAACACGGTCTTTTCACCGCCGCGGCGATCGCCGAGCGGCGGGAAGCGGCTGCGCTCATTCGTGAGATGAAGGGCCTTGTCGAGCAGGCCGACGGTCAAGACTGGACCAGCCTGTGCAGCCCGTGCGGTTTCTTTTCGCCCACTTCATACATTGGGGGGCAACTCCGGGGCCAGTTGCCGCGGCCGGGGGAAGGCAGAGTTGCGCAAGCGTAGGGCAAATCAGCCGGACCCTGAAAGGAGTTTTTCATGCCTCAAAGAATGTTGCGGCGGCGCGAAGTCGAAGCGTGAACCACCTGTTCCCGGCGAAGGACCTGAAAGGCCGGAGGCTGCGCCAAGCTCCTACTCGCCAAGCCACGCCGGGTGCTGGTCAACCTGCCGACGGACGTCGAGGCCGTCTACCCCTGTTGCGACCTCGACGGGGAACGAGTACGCGCGAACCTGTCGTTACCCTGCCGATCCCTGCCGACGCGACGGCGAGGCGTGGGCACATCGCATGCCCGGGAATCGCTTTCCGTACCGCGTCGAGACGCTGACCGGCGACGGACGGACGGTGAAGGGGACCGATGATCCTTCCCAACGAGTTGGAGAGAGTGATCGGCCCGGTGACTTTTACGGCGCCAGCGACCTGCAGCCTGGGCGCGCGGTCTACACCCCATTCGAGGTAGTACCGCATGGGCTCGAACCGACTTGTGGTTGACAGATATATATCCGTGCACTATATTCGGTGTGTCACCCACGGGGCGGCGCAGGGATTGGCATGGCTGTGATTGCACACACGAGATAAAGAACCGGGAGGCGAGTGGACGGGCACGGCCTCCTGGACCCTGGCCCAAGCGGCGTGCGATCACATCGCCAAGTCCAAGACGTGGCCAGACAGTCCCCGGGGGTGCGGCGACGGTCCGCCTTGAGGGTCAGCACCTCATCCTGGAAATCCTGGTTGTTTTCCAGGTCGACAATTTCAAGATGAAGTGCCCTTGCGGCGTCGCGGCAGATTCGACTGCCATGATGCTCATGTTTAGCAGGTGAACTCCACGGCTTCAGAACACGTAGCGCAAGGATATCCGAAGTCCCTGGCTCGACAGATTCGCTCTGGTTTCGGCAAGATCTATCTCCAGCGAGTCGCGACTTCCGTCGCGCCAGACAATCCGACCCATGGCCTTGCTGGTTTCGACGATGCCGGAATCCGTGTAACGCCAGGCAAGACCAAGGATCATCCTCTTCCGTAGCGATGTCGACACTCCCGCGCTCAGCATCCAAGCGAAATTAACCCGTTCTCCGCGCGGAACGACGGTCGTCGTCTTCAGGAACGCCATCCGCGTTTCATTAATACCGATGTGGGACAGGCCGACGCCACCCCCGGTAAAGGGGCTGAAGGGACCGAGCCGGGGTAGGCCAAATTCGGCAAGGTCCAGGTAAGCAGCAAGCATGCCGGACAGGGAGGACAAATTCGCCGAAATCGCCTGCCTGTCCGTGGTCAAGGGTTGCACAAAATTGGCGCGACCCTCGAATGAAAAGCCTGGACGATGCTGAAGCACTGCTTCCAGCCGCAGGGCAGGCACCACGACATAGCCAACCCCGAGATTGAAACCGGCCATTGGTCCGAAATCGCCGAGCGAGCTCAAAGGTGCGCCGTCCACGCCGGTCCCGCAGCCATAAAGCGCATTCGGAGAAGCGCTCGAACAGTCCTTATCTTTGAATCGCGTTTTTTCCGACCAGTCGAAAACAACCCCAGTCACCAAATAGAAACCTTCAGGCGACATGGTGTGCAGGCCCGTCTGCGCGAATGCCATGACCGGAATGACAGCCGCTATAACAGCCGAGACGAGTGCTGTCCGAGGCCATAATGCACGAAAACCGATCATCGACTTGTGGCGCTTCGACGTTTTCAAGATGTGTTTATTCCCTTGTACATATCCCATATTTACCAGCATATTGAGTTTTTTTGACATTCGGTTTTTTGCCCCTTCACAGAAACGAGCAGGGTGCTTCCTGGTGGTAGCAGAGGTATGTGGAAGTTCACCTCGTTTTCTGCCGTGCAGGATATTAGTCGCGTTCAAGGATTCCGGCAATCACATCGTCATATTGACAGCCTTTATCCAGGGCAGCGATCGCACGACTTGTCCATCCATTCGGAGAAGGCTTCTTCGATGATTGGATTCGGGTCAGCGACGAGTTTTTTGAATTCGGTCAATTTATTAAGGTAAGGAGACTCGACGCAGGCGGAGATTTTCGGACTTGCAGTAGCCATGATCTCCTTCCAGCCTGGAACTGTCGATAAGATCGCGGTGCGCAGTCGGAGTTCGCCCCGCCGTGTGCGAGTCATTGTTTGAGAGCGCGTTCTCATAGAAAGTGTTCGTCCACTCCACGAAGCCAATCTCGTCGCTTTTCTGCCGACACGGTACTAAAGTGCGTCAACGCAATCTCATCGTCGAGATCCGGGGTGAACTGCAGGCTCCCGTCGTCGGGAAGAATCAGAAGTTCGCCCGAGTCGAACGCCGAGTGGCAGAAAGAGCACAGACAAATGCCGTTGGCGGGATTGGCCCGTTGCTCTGGATCGGTCGCATAACTGTGGACATGCGCCGCATCGAGCGCGGAACGCAGGCGAGTTCCGCAGACAACGCAGGTGTAGTTATGGCGGGCCAGAACTGTAGCTCGAAACGCTTGCATCCGTGGTCGCTTACGGGCGAGCGCCAATGAATCGCAGACTCGCCATTCAGTCTCATCCAGCATTGCCGTTTCCGGAGGTGCGGCGTTCAACGCGGCATCTAGCAGGCGCATGAACAGCTCTGGTCGAATGCCAGGCATTGACATCGACCAGCCGACACTGTTCAGATCGTGGGGCAGGCCAACAGCTTGTCGGTTCCGTATGCCGGCTTTGGTACGGCTTGAGAGATCATAGATATCTTCCTGGAGCCGCTACATCAATATGTGGACCCCAATTCGACCCGCTGCCGGAGTTCCATCCGGCTACGCCCCTGGGGTTCGGGTTCTGGACATCTGGCGCCTCCACGATCTGGAGGGGAGATACCAAATCATAAGACACTTTACGTCAAAACAGAACACTACACGCTATTCTGAAATCGACCTCTAGACCGCCCGCAGGCTCATAAGCTTGTCCGATGGGGTGGACGCCTCCTCCCGACGGTATCGCAATGTGCCAAGGTGATGGTGTCTTTCACGACCTGAAGAAGGAGTCATCCGTGAAACAGGTTGGCATCATCGGTATCGATCCGAGGTATCGGTCCGAGAGAGCCGATGCGGTGATGAGCATCGGAACTGTGGCAATGAGTATTTACCTCTTGAATGCCTGCTTCGCGATTTTTCGCTCGTCGATGCACTTCCGGTTTTTCCAGGCGCGTCCGAGCGTTCTCCACAGGCCGCCTTCCTCAAACGGGTTCAGGGTCGCCGCGAGCCCCAGCCTCTTGGGCGCCGGGGGGCTTGTCTTCCACACGCGGGCGGGGATCCGTAACGAGGGACCCTTCAGCTCGATCTCTTCCCCGCTCCTCTGATCGCTCACGACCAGGGCGAGCGCGATCTGCAAGTCGGGACTGTCCACGCCGAGATCTGCCGCAGGTATGCTCAGGATCGGAGCGAAGCGATAGGTGTGATCGGAAGTCGTGCGTCTCTCTTCTGGTTCCACGAAGCTGATCCAGCTGGCCTCTCCTCTCGACGTTGTCGTGAAGCGCCGGGGCGAAGGCGGCTCGCCCGGCTCACTCGCCTGGTAGGTCGCCACCTCATGTCCTTGGACGCGCCTCTCTCTCGTACGGGCCTTCATCTTCAGCATGTAGGAGGTCGCGCCCCAGTTCGTCCCGGCATGGAGCTCGAGTGCCACGAGCTCTACTCCGACCACGACTCGGGTTCCCGTGCTTGGCAGGTATCCGGCGATTACCGTGACTAGCGCGCTTGCGCGTCCATCCCCCGAGTCCATCAGCGTGTACGCTCGCGTGGTATACGGCTCCTCGTCCGCACAACTCCGACCCGGCCGGGGAAATTTGTGCCAACTGAAGTGAGAGCGAATCTTATGACCGAGGGGTACGATATAACCATAGAGGCCGATTACTACGTCGTCGTTGAGGCGGCACCTAAATAAAAAGGATGTTGGCAAATGACCATGCATCAAAGGTGGAAAGACGACGAGGACGCCGGGATGGCCCCGTTCCAGCCGGTGACGCCCGTCAACCCGGAGAGAGCAAGAAAGTATGAGGAAGCGTTTAAAATGTATGATCTGACCGGGGACGAGAAATATCTCGACATTTTCAACCCCGTCAAGAATGAGGAGAAGAAGGATGCCTAACATGGCGCTTTTTCCCGACCGTGCCACGACAGTCCCGGCCCTTATGGGCGTGGTGGACGGGTTCCCCGACACCGTCCGCCGATTTCTCTTAACTGGTATCGTTCGTAAGGCTGTGAATCTACCGCAAACACGTCACCTCCGACGGCTCCCCGCCTTGCGAAAAGGCCATGTTTCGCCTTGAACCCCCCTTTTCCCAGGATTAGCAGTGTCGCCGGGGTATGCGCCCCGGCCTTCGTTGAGCGGCCAGGCACGTCAACAA
Source organism: Candidatus Latescibacterota bacterium (assembly GCA_965217865.1). Taxonomy (GTDB): domain Bacteria; phylum Latescibacterota; class UBA2968; order SICM01; family SICM01; genus CBDCJO01. Next base: position 1,033,363 of record CBDCJO010000002.1, read on the forward strand.
CGCATCTTTGGTCCCTCGACCGAGGACATTGATGAAATCAAGCGGTTGGGCGGCATCGACAGCCAATGGATTCGAGACGGATGTCTTCCTGGTGACCAAGGCCAAAGCCAAGGAACTCAAAGCGGCACCTGGAGATCCGCCACCGCCGCAACCGGAACCCACGCCAAGCCCAGATCCGGAACCCGAGCCAACTCCGGGCACTCCGAAAACAACACTTCGACTTGCGGGCAGCGTTCCCCCCGAAGTCTGGAACCGGCTCGGAACCAGGATTCTGCCCAAGCTGCGGTTGAGGGACGACCTCAGCGTCGGCATCGAGTTCTCGGTAAGCGTCAGTTCACAGTTTGCACGGAAACATGGAGACGGAACTGAATCAGATTCTGGATGATCTCGGCCTTGGTGAGCGGATTCGCGTCGAGAGATCAAGAGTAAAGAGTCCGGGCAATGACGAATGACGAGACAGCAAGGTTCTTTAACGAGACACGAGCCTTCATCCAGGGTAACCCGGATCTGCAAAACCCTCATGTGGAAGGGCGGTTCCGTACACGCCAACACCTTCGCAACAGTTCCGGGCATGCCATTCGGGCCAGGTCGCAGTCGATGCTGTTCGACGTTGAGGTGGACCGGATGCTGACCGTCATTCGGGAGTGACCTGATTCATCGAAATTTCGCCTGTACCGACGATTGGAAATATAATCCAAGACCTGTTACAATAACCGATGATGACAAACAACAAGGAGAATTATGGGTGAGTAGGGCGACATTTGGTTTCACTCCGGCGGTTTTCGCAACATTTATACTGCTACTGACAACGAACGCGGCAGCTTCCGAGAAGAAAAGCGTCACCCGCCAGGGATTCTATTTTGGCATGGATACAGGAGTGTCTCTACCGCGAGATCTCGAGTCCACCCGTACGAACACCGGCATTCCGACGAACTGCGATCAGTGGTTGGACGAGTTCACTTTCGGCGATGGCGCCAAAGTGCCATACACGATCGAACAATGTGATCCCAGGGTCTGGCCGGTAAGTCCGAATCATTTTGATCTTGGCGCCGGTTTTCTGGCAGGCGCCAATCTCGGCTATGCCTTGCACAACTTTCGCATTGAAGCCGAATACTTTCACCGCGAGCAGACTGGTGAACATTTGCCATTGATTGTTCCCGGCGACGAAAAACAGCAAGAGTTTGTTGAGCGAAGTGAAAAAACCAGTGACTTTCGTGCCAACAACTTTTTCGCAAACCTCTACTATGATTTTCAAAACACGATATCGCCCAAGGTGATCCCCAACTTGGGCGTTGGGTTGGGTTTGATGCATACGACAATGGATTACTCGGCGACATCTATCAGGACAAACGACATGAACGAACTGATAAGACTGGGGCGAAACCCCAACGCGGCCGGCCTGGCATCCTTAGCCAACGAGGTGCTGTCCGATAATTTGCTTGGTTATCAGTTGATCGCAGGTTTGAATTACGCCTTGAGCGAGCCGGTTTTACGTAGGAACAAAATTACGCTACGGGGATGCCTTTGACGATTTCAAAGACGACGACAATGAGTGGAAGCCGTTGAGGGGCCACGAATCCACCGTCGGGCCGCCGGGGGAGCCGGGGGGTAATCTGCTCGTCCGTTACGGGATTACAGCCGACGATTTGAATTTCTGGGGTATTTCACTGGATCTGAAATACTTTTTTTAACAGCTATAGCCAAGAGCCGTAGAGTTTTCCCCCACACGCGTGGGGATGTACCGATGACCTGCTGAATACAATAGCCTATTCATCCGGGAATTATCACCCAATTACACTTGACAGTATCTCCAAATCCGATCACGATGCAATCTCCATCGCCAACCACTCATCGAGTTTCGACCAGCGCCGTCTGCCGGAGACATTCTTTACCGCGATGGCGACGGCCTTGCGCTGTCCGACCAGCACAACGAGTCGCTTGCCGCGCGTGATCCCGGTGTAGAGCAGGTTGCGCTGAAGCATGGCATAGTGCTGTGTCAGCACCGGGATGACCACGGCGGGATATTCGGAGCCCTGGCTCTTGTGTATAGTCGTCGCATAGGCGGGAACCAACATGTCCAGTTCACCGAAACCATAGACGACGCTTCGCCCGTCGAACCCGGCGGTCAGTTCGCCGTCCTCTGCATCGATGGTTTCCACATAGCCGATATCACCGTTGTAGACGTCCTTATCGTAATCGTTCTCGATCTGCATGACCTTGTCGCCCAGCGCGAAGGTCCAGCCGAAGCGCTCGACCTTCGCCTCGCCAGCGGGGTTCAGCGCCGCCTGCAACTCTATATTGAGCGACCGGGCGCCGACGCCGCCCCGGTTCATCGGGCAGAGCACCTGTATATCGCGCACCGGATCAAGGTCGAAGCGGCAGGGAATGCGCGATCGGACGAGGGTCAGGATGCGTTTCACCGCCTGTTCCGGATCCTCCGTCGGCACGAAGTAGAAGTCGCTCTTTCCATCGGCGGCGGTGAGATCCGGCATCTTGCCCGCGTTGATCCGGTGGGCATTGGTGACGATCCGGCTCTGGGCGGCCTGCCGGAACACCTCGGTCAGGCGCACGACGGGGATCGCGCCGGAATTGATGATATCGGCAAGCACCTGACCCGGCCCGACCGAGGGCAACTGATCGATGTCGCCGACGATCAGCAGGGCGGCGTGATCGGGCATGGCCTTCAGCAGCGATTGCATGAGCATGACATCGACCATGGAGCTTTCGTCTACCACGAGCAGGTCGCAGTCGAGCGAGCTGTCTTCGTTGCGCCGGAACCCGAAGGCTTTCGGGTCGAACTCCAGCAGCCTGTGGATGGTCTTCGCTTCCATCCCGGTGGCCTCGGACATGCGCTTGGCCGCCCGGCCCGTGGGGGCGCAGAGCAGGAGTTTCACGCCCTTGGTCAGAAGAATGCGCAGGATCGCATTGACGATGGTAGTCTTACCCACGCCGGGACCGCCGGTGATAACGATCACCTTCGAACGCAGCGCGAGGCGCACCGCGTCGGCCTGGCTGTCGGCAAGGGTGAGACCAGTACGGGCCTCGACCCAGGGAAGCGCCTTGCCTGCGTCGATTTCCGGCCAGGGTAGCGGCCCACGGGTCAGCCGCCGCAGGTGTCCGGCGATGGTCTGTTCCGCGTGATAGAGACCGCTCAGGAAGACGCAGGGGGTTCCGGCCACGCTGTTGGCGGTCACGGTCTTCTCGGTCAACTCTATCTCAAGTGCGGTCGCGATGAGGTCTTCGGGCACCTCGAGAAGCTTCACTGCAAGCGCTGTCAGCTCCGATCCCGGCAGGCCGCAATGACCCTCGCCCATGGCTTCGGTCAGTGCAAACGAGACGCCGGCGCGCACCCGGATCATGGCAGTCTTCTCGATGCCGAGCTTTTCGGCGATCAGATCGGCGGTGCGAAAGCCAATCCCCCTGATGTGGCGTGCCAGGCAGTAAGGGTTTTCGCTTATAACCTGCACCGCATCGGCGCCGTAGGTCTTGAAGATCCGCACCGCGCGCGCTGTGCCGACGCCGTGCTGGTGCAGGAACACCATGATCTCGCGGATCATTTTCTGATCTGCCCAGGCCGATGTGATCCTGCCGGCCCGCTTAGGCCCGATCCCCTCGACCTCGCGCAGCCGCTCGGGACTAGCCTCGATGATGTCGAACACGTCTTTGCCAAACAGGCGAACCATGCGCTTCGCATAAACCGGTCCGATCCCCCGTATCATGCCGGAGCCGAGATATTTTTCGATACCCTCGAACGACGAGGGGGCGGAAGCCTTCAGGAAACACGCGCGGAACTGCAGGCCGTGGGTCCGGTCATTGGTCCATTCCCCCGAGGCGGTGATCCATTCTCCGGCGGAGATCATCGCGGCATGACCCACAGCGGTGATGAGATCGCGCTGGCCCCTGGCCTTGACGCGCAGCACGCAGAAGCCGTTCTCGGGGTTGTGGAAGGTCACCCGCTCGACCAGACCGGCGAGCACCTCACGGGCCGCATCTCCTGATCTGATAGCGCCGACTATTCCTTTGCTCCTTTTGGAATATTGAACGCCTGCACCGCCAGATAAAGATCTCTGGCTGGATCATCTTTCTGTCTGAACAAGTACCGGACATGCGTATCGCTGACTTTCCGTAGCTCTTGCTTAAAGTTTAGGTGCTCTGGAACAGCCGTCGCGATCTTGGCGAGAACGTCGGTAAAGCCCACATTCTTGCTGAACAGGAGTAGTGCCGCCTTCGTGTCCCTCCAAGTCAAGCACCCAAGTATCTGGTCGATGGCGGTATGCAATGCCTTCTGTCCCTCCCAGAACTTGCATTCGGCGATAAAGCGTTTAAGAGTGGATCAATAATAATCTAGAAAAGCCACCGGTTTTCTTCTACAGTTGGGTAACGCACCTAACCTGACGAAAGGAGAATCCCGATGGCTATACAGGATTATATCGACAGGCTGGTTGGTCTGCAAGGATTTTATGTGATCAAGCTGAGGTTCCGCGAGGATCTCTCGACTCTCTGGATAGAGGTTTCGCGACGGGAGGAGGAGTACCACTGCACGTGTGGTCGGACGTATCGATCGTGCTACGATTCCCGTCTACGTTCGGTCAGGGATCTGAGTTTCGGACCCTTCGGTCGTGTCTGGATCGAGTTCTCCCAGTGCCGGATACGTTGTGCGACGTGCGGCGTTCGGACTGAGTATCTGGATTGGGTGGAACCTCGTGTTGGTTACATCAAACGCTTGGCTGGAGCTGTAGCTTTGGCCTGTAGAGAAATCCGGTCGATCAAAGCGATTGCCCAGCAGTTCAGGTTGCACTGGACAGGCGCAGGAGAGCCTCACGGCGACGGTGCGGGTATTTCGGGTGACTACCGCGCCGATCCTGAGCAGCCGTAGCCGAAGGGCCCGGCATTGCGCCCGCGCAAGAGCCGTGCCCCTCGCGCGGCCAGCCGAGGTCTAGAACGCGGTCCACGCGCGACAGGACATGATCCTCAGGCACCAGTTGCTGAAGCAAGCCCGTGACGAACAACTCCAAGTGGTAATGTAATACGTCTCACATCTACTGGTACAAAAACTTCGGCCTGGTCAATCAATCGCCTAACGAAAAACCGATAGGATTCGCCTCGATCAACTCGATAACATGACGAATACCAATTGCGAGACGATACCATGGTTTTCCTGAACGTATAGCCCCGAGATGTCCATAATGCGCTCGGATTGACTATATCTAAATTGGCTGAAATAGCATGCTCAATCTGTGTTTGGGAGCCCATAGCGGAGTGTCCAAGGCACGTATTTGGTCGGCAAGCAATTCCAATCTCCCAATCGCTCTGTGACAGGGATTTGGCGATCTTGACCAATCCAACTCCCGGTGCTCAGAAGACAACGCTTCGGCTTTCGGGCACCGTGCCTCCCGAAGTTTGGAACCGGCTCGGAACCAAAGTGCTACCCAAGCTGCGGTCCGGAGACGACCTCAGCGTGGGCATCGATTTCTCAGTGAGCGTCGGCTCCGGGTTTGCACAGAACATGGAGGCCGAGTTGCAGCAGATTCTGGACGACCTCGGCCTGAGCGACCGGGTCCGTGTGGAAAAATCATAAGCTCGAACGGAGGTCACTGGAATGAAATTGCTCCCGAAACGATTCAGAGTTCTGAATTATCGCAATATCGACGACAGTAACTGGATTCCGCTCGAACGCGTTACGGCTTTAGTCGGGCGGAACGAGTCAGGGCCACATCGGAGTCAAGACCTCCAGCACGTCAGCCGTCGTGATCTCCGACACCGAACACCGGCTCAGGCGCGGGAACACGTAATGACGAAGCGAATGTTCCCATTGCGTCTCGCTCTTGCCGTTGCTCTTCGACGCCGGCCAAATCCTCGAACGGGACATCTAATAGGGTTCAACCGCGTTCTTGAGATACACAACTCGCAGCGCCTCGACAGGCACGCGAAGAGATTTCGCCCATGACGCATGAACAGATCACCGCGCTGACCGCGACAGGCGAATCCGAAACTCTGGAGTTCAAGCACACGACGGGAACACGCCGCGAGGCGGTCAGCACCGTGTGCGCCATGTTGAACCAGCGTGGCGGTCACGTGCTGTTCGGCGTCACACCGGAAGGAGATGTAGTCGGACAGCAGGTGAGCGCCAAGATCCAAAGGATCGAGCCGTCAGCCTTCACGGCAGTCAGCGAGGGCAAAAACCTTAATGGCTTTTTGAGCAGGAAGATTGACGGATCGAGTCTGGCGTGTAGGTGGTTGGCACAGAAGCTGCTGCATGAAATTGGACGCCATCAAGCTTACTTCGATACCCAACCTTCGGACCTACGATCCGCACTGGAGGACAAAGGGTTGGAGAAAGCAGGTGAAATGGAATTCGAACTTGTCTTACTGGATGGCTTGAATCCATCGGATGAACTGATTGATTCCCTGAGAGAAGATCAATGTTTGAGTAGAGACCTTTATCAAATGGGTTTCGCGGTGGTGGAACGGACAACGCGTTCGCCTATCGTGGTTTCCCTCGAAGAGTAACCTTGATTACCATCACCGAGTCCGACATAGAGCAGGTCTCCCTCGCCTGGTTGGAGGGTCTCGGCTGGCAAGCCGCCCACGGCCCTGACATCGCTCCCGATACGCTGGGCGCGGAGCGCACAGATTATGGCGAGGTTGTGCTGACGCTTCGCCTGCGTGATGCACTTGCACGGCTCAACCCTGACCTTCCCGCCGCTGCGCTGGAGGATGCCTTCCGCAGACTGACTCGCCCGGAAGGTTCGATGCTGAAGGCCCGCAATCGGGCCTTTCACCGCATGGTCGTGGACGGCGTAACCGTCGAGCACCACACCGATAACGGAGCGATACGCGGCGCGCAGGCCCGGGTGATCGATTTCGACAAGCGGACGAACAACGACTGGCTGGCGGTCAACCAGTTCACCCTTGTGGAGAACAAGCACGAGCGACGGTCCGACATCAGTATTGTTTGTCAATGGTCTGCCGCTCGGACTGATCGAACTCAAGAACCCGGCGGATGAAGACGCTACCATCTGGACCGCCTGGCAACAACTCCAGACCTACAAGGCGGAAATCCCCTCGCTGTCCGCCTTCAACGCAGCGCTCATCGTGTCGGACGGGGTGGAGGCGCGGATCGGCACACTGACCGCCGGGCGGGAATGGTTCAAACCCTGGCGTACAATCTCAGGCGAGGCGCTGGCCGATCCCCATATGCCTCAATTGCAGGTGGTGCTGGAAGGTGGTAGGAGAACGCCCGGCTAAAGAAGTTAGTGGCGGCCATGGATAAGCCGCCGCCCAAGGGGATACGCCACCTGGACGGGTCCGTTGCTTGCCGAAAAGCTGGGCCTCTCCGAGCACTACGTCTGGCGTATCTTGCGCCGTGACCTTCTTGGAGACATTATCCGCAACGTTGCATCCGGCCTGTGCCGCTAGCTTGCTGGCTTCTCTTCGGGGAACACTAAGTTCACCGGTAAACAATATTGTTTCGCCATAAAGCGATCCATCCGGATTAGCCTCTGGCCCAAAAACAGAGGCCCTGTCAGATGGCGGAAAAATTGACCGGTTAACTAGATGCAGCCAATCTGCAATTTCAGTATCAGTAGCTGTGCAGGCTCTCAGTACAATTTCAGCTGCCGCCCTTGCATCTTCCAATGCATCATGGTGATTGAAGACAATATCAAGGTCCGTGGCAACATTCTTGAGCCCCCATCCGCTCTTTCCGTATTGTTCGGGCCATGCACGACGAACAATTCTTGCACTATCGAGCCAAGTGACACGAAGGGGTTCAAGATCATGCTCCTTCAATGCCCGTTCGACCGAGACACGATCAAATGAAGTGTGGCTTATCAGGATGGACCCGCTTAGACGGTCCAATTCTCCCCTGATGTCGGAGAAGGAAGGGCTATTCTTCACATCCTGCGCATTGATTCCGTGTATTGAAACGTTAAGGGGGTCGAACCAGGCGTTCGGATCGATTAGCGACTGCCAGTGATCTGTGATTACTCCGTCCCGCACGTGGACGATACCAATTTGACAAATGCTTGCACGATCAGCGTTAGCTGTCTCGACGTCTATAGCATTGAAAGTTAGCGTCTCCAAGACAGACTCCCTGAAGGTTATATCTGACGGACCCGAATTTGATGCTATCTCAAGCTCGGCTCAGCGGCTTGCCTCAGGGTGGCGTCGTTGAGATGGACGTAGCGGTTTGTCATGGACGCCCGGCGATGCCCGAGCAGGCGACCGGCGACATGCAGGCTTTCGCCGTTCATGACCGCGTGCGATGCGTGCGCATGGCGCAGGTCCTGAAGCCTAGCATCGGCCACGATTCCGGTCGCGTCGCGCGCCTTGATCCAGAACCTCCACAGATCGTCTGTATTCAACGGCCTGTCTCCCTTGTCGCCCGGAAACACCCACTCCCCGGACAGCTGACGCGGCGAGACCTTCCAGCAGCTCCCGTGCGGCCTCGCCGAGCAGAACGTGCCTCGGTCCCATCTTCGCGTCAATCAGGGCGAGCCGGTCCGGCTTGACCTCGCACCAGCGCAGGCAGCGTATCTCGCCCGCCCCGCATTCGGTCAGCAGGAGCAGGCGCACCGCCGCGACGCATACCGGGTTTTCGTCCTCGCGCAGGCGGAGGACCGCACCGAGCCTCGCCAGATCGACCGCGCCAAGCAGCCGCGAAGAAATAGACGCCACGCTTCGGCCACGGCACTCGACCGTGGCACTCGGACAATTTGCACGTTCCGGCCAGCCGGTCCTCGAGCAAGCTCAGCAGACTATAGAACCGCCTGAGTTGACCAAGACGCGACATCATCAGAGACGACTTTGCTGCCCCACTCTCTCGATAGATTCCGCAATAACAGCAAGCGACTTTGGACCACCGAACAATCCCTTCGCGTGCATCTCGCAGAGGCTGCGTGTTTCCAAGTCGGCGAGGCACTTGAATATGGCAGATACGGCTTGCTGCCTAGACTTAATGTGAGATATGTCTTTTCCTTGCTGCTCGAGAAATGCTCGAGCACTATTGACGTTTGGAATGAATGCCTTCGTTTCAAATCGCTGCGCAAGAACCAAAAGAATATCTCTCTTGCGCTCATCGTCAACTCCTAGAGTCTCCACGATAGCAATCGCGTTTTGTCTCACCCTCGACTTGTCGTGGCCACCAAGGGACGATTTTCTTGATACGCCAACTCTGGTTTCGTTCGCGGAAAAATCATCTAACGATTTGCGAACTTCGTGATATCCGAAATCGTCAACAAGTGCCGACAAGATTCTGTGCAAAGTGCCCTCTTGCATGGGATCGTCCTCGCTACTGAAGCCCCATTATTGCTAAGAATTCCTCTGATATTTTCCGAAACTCCGGTCGGGCATTTCCGGTGTAACTAGGATATAACTCTCTCATCAACTTGGGGTACCCGCGGGAAAGAAACATTTCGTTTTCCATGATGGGCCAATTGTATTTGCTAGCTTGTTCGTGGATTTCATTCCAAGCATTCTGATGATGCGGCCCGCGAGGAGACTCAGTTGATTCGCTGTTGTTAATCAGTACTCCGCATACATCGATTGCATGGGTTGGATTTTCGGACTTAAATTTATCGAGAGACTCCTTTAGAAGTGGAAATCCGATAGTGGAGAAGAATTCTGTGCGAACTGGAACAAGAATGTAGCGGGATGCGTAGTATGCAGTTCTCGTTATGATGGACTCTGTAGGCGCACAGTCGATAAGTATGAGATCTTTTTTCGTCATTTTCTTGGAAATGAATCTTGCCAACGCCCGGGCATCAGGTTTTACGGACCCAATCAGATTATCTGAGAAGTCAAATCTGGAAGGAATGAGATGAAAATCTTCGTTGGAACCGACTTGTTTTACTACTTGGTTCTCGTTTATTGGAGTCGGCGCTGTATGTTGGCGAGACGGCGGTTTGTAGCCGTTCAAGAGCTCTACAATGGAGAGCTCGCCGTGCTCCATGAATTCTCTATATTCGTTCTCCGTCATGAGAGCTTGGCTCAAGTTAGATTGAGGATCTATATCAACAGCCAACACCTCTAGACCTTTGTTCGCAGCGTATTTCGCCAGCAGCGCGGCAATAGTCGTCTTACCAACGCCACCCTTCAAGTTGATTATCGATGCGACAATTGGAGTCTTCTTGGCTTTCTTGGGCACGTCGCTCTCCGCAGTCACTCGACTATTCGTTTGAGATCAGGGTTACTGTACTGCAAGCGTAGTTCTATTGCCACCGCGACGCGCTCAGCGGCTTTGCTCAGGGTCGCGTCGTCGAGATGGACGTAGCGGTTGGTCGTGGTGGCCCGGCGATGCCCGAGCAAGCGCCCCGCGACATGCAGGCCTTCGCCGTTCATGACCGCGTGCGAGGCGTGCGCATGCCGCAGGTCATGAAGCCGCGCATCGGCCACGATTCCGGCCGCGTCGCGCGCCTTGATCCAGAACCTCCACAGGTCATCCGTACTCAACGGCCCGTACCCCTTGTCGCCCGGAAACACCCACTCCCCGGACGCCGTTGGAGTCGAAAACGCTCGCACCCGCCTCGACCAGCTTCGCATAGTCCACCATCCCCTAAAGGCCGCTTTTGTGTGTTCGAACTCCCTGGAGATCAGCCGGTTTCTCCCCGAGACCATCTCCGACGTTGAAAAGATGATCAGGAGTCCCCGCAGACAACAACCGGATGCCTATCAGCCCGTTGAAGAACTACCTTTCAACGCACATAAACGGAAAAGACGCCTGGAGTGCGGGTCAGATAAATCAAGGTAAGGAGATTGAGCAGGAGACGCTGATAAGAGGTTAAAAAGGTGACCGAGGGCAGCAAACGTGATTGTAGGACGAGCAGTAGACGCTGCAAGGCCTTGGCCAGGTCCTGGAGGGCCTTCGGAGTACCTACGCCCATCACTTTGCGCATGAGCAGAGCCAGGTTGCAGCCCCCGATGTGGATCAGCAAACGCTTGAGGATATTGCCGCGGTCTCTCAAGTGCAACCTGCGCATGCCACCGGTATCATATGTGTGAGCGATGGTTCTTTCCACCCGTTCTGCACGACTTCGGCGCAAGGCCTTGCCGCGATCTCCCTTGATCCGGCGTCGATTCGCATATACCGCGGCCTGCTCATCTCGTCGGCCGTTCCACTTGCGGCGTCCCCGATCCGGTTCTGAAATGTAACTCCGGATGCCGCCTTGCTTCAGACTGGTCAATACATCGTTGCTATGATATCCTTTGTCCGCAACCACCTCCCGTATACGCTGTCTGTGCAAACGCTTAGCAGCTTTTTCGTCCTTCGCAACCTGCTTGAGATTGAGCTGCGCCTCGAGCAGCGTCCAGGGCAACGACTCGGTATCTCCTTCATCTGCTCCCGACAACGCCACTGCCACAATGGCATTGGTGTCCAGATCCACCGCGTGCTCCACCTTGTGCGCCATGTGCGTGCGACCGTCCTTCATCTTAGCGATCTTGGCATCCGGGTCGTGCGGGTGCTCCCAGTCCTGGTTCGATCCCTTCTTCGGTCGCTTCTTATCGATCTTGGACAAGTCCTCGCGGGTAGGCGTTTCAATGCCCGAGGCCTTGGCCAGATTCTCAAGGAATGCCTGGTAGCCTTCACCCGTGTCACGGCGTACAATGCTGCGCATCGCGGCGTTGGCCTCCAGTGTCGTAGCATCCACGCCCAACGTCTTCCCCTTCACCAGACCCGCTTTGCACAAGACCCTCAGGATCCACTTGAAAACCGCTTCGTGAACTTCCAAGGGAAGCCGATGCCGGATGCGAGACAGGCTGGAATGATCCGGGGTCTGTTCGTCAAGGGCATACCCCAAAAACCGGCGCAACGTCAGCGAGTCAGATACACGCCATTCGATCCCACGTTCCGAATCAAGTCCCTCGAAATACCCAATCAAAAGCATCCGAAAATAAACCCCGGGCGGAATGCCCTTGCGACCCATATGAGGAGCGTAATACCGCTGGCAAAGCCCCTCGACGAACTCGTCGAAGCCGTTCGCCCCCAATACCTGATTCAGCTTCTCGTAGAACGGATGACCCGGAGATTTCACCAAAGTGTTCGATGCGATGAACAGGTTTTCCTGTCTCTGTCGTCCTCGTTTTCCCATTGCCATTTGCTCGTCCTCCCTTCTCAGTTTGAACCTGATATATCATAGGACCAAACCACAAGGAAAGACAACAGTCATCTTGGCATAAACGCACTTTTTCAACAGGCTGCTATGCGTCGTAGCCCTCAGGCACGCCTATACTCTTTGGGGGAGGAGCCGGGGGAGGGGTGCGCAGTTCTATTTCAACGGGATCTATCGACAAATGAATGCCGTGCTGACTCTTCAATTTAGAAAGTCCACGTTGGGCATGGCCTTTCCCTTCGAACTCGTCACGATACAAAGCGGTCGATGCTTCGATAAGGATTTCAGTGAAACGGCTTTTCCAATCCGGGTACATATCAGGAAACCATCCTCTGAACTTCATTTCGGCCTCCAATGGAGCCATTCGGTCGATAAATGATGGATGGGCATGCAGCACTTTTCTCCAGTAAGAATGTGCCATTTCGTGAAAAACAAGATACCTTTGAGATCGATATCGTTTGAACCTAAGGGGAAGTGGACTAAATCGAAATACAACAGGCGGACCCCACAAGGCGAACGAGACCTTTGCATTTGATATCTCAAAACCAAAGGATGGTGGACAAAGTGGATTTGGGACTAAGACCAAGTTGTTAATAGAAAACCCAAATAAAAGGTTCATAAATTCGTCAACTCTAGCTTCCTCCAGTGACTCACTGCAATCACTAATCACTATATCCCATGAATCCTCAGTCTGTGCCCAGAAGGAACCGAGTTCAGCTTTTTCATAAAATTCAGCAAGAAGGGTTGAACATCGATGCTCTTCAAAAAAAGAGAGGAGCTTATTGGAGCATCCCCCTGGTACAAGATCTAATTGAACCATAAAGTTAGGTGCCATACCGAGATATGATGCGTAGGTAAGAAGTAAATCACCCCGCCCAAAGGGCGGGGCATTAACCACTCCCCTCCCCAAACAGATCCAACTGTAGGGGCCCTTTCTGCTCTTGAAGATGAAACCGAATATATCCTCTGATCACTTTAGAAGTTACCTTTTCGACTACGGTACGGACAAAACAGCCTTTTAGCTTACCCTCAGCAAGCTAAACTTTTCCTCCCCTTCCAAAGGAAGGGGTATCCAAGTTCAAATACTTTCATGAACTTATCCAGTGTTCTTCAGTTAATTGCCGTATAGCCATCACACATTGAAGGTTCTCAACTCTACCCAGATGTTTCAATGTCTGGATTCGCAGCTTGTGAGGTTTTCTTCCAGCCATGTTTTCGTCAACAAACTTCGTTAAAAGTAGCACCGATGAGACAAGACGAAACTGGTCATCTATTCGAATATCCAGAGCCATAGTGGCATCAAGTTTGGGAAATAAATTGGGGAATTTTTGATGATTGAAAAAGTGGGATCTTCACGCAGAAGTATGGATAGATAGAAAAGCTCCACGAATTTTCAGGGCAAAGTAGTCGAAGTCTCTGAAGCCGAAGGCGATGCGCTTGATGACTTTGATCTTGTTGTTTATGCCCTCAACGATGCTTGTGTGGATGGGGTAGTCGCAGTGTGCCAGGATGCTTTCCTTGTGATATAGCAGCTTCCTGGTGAAGCGTATCAACGGCTTGATCCCGGAGTCAAGGGCTCTTGACACCAGGCGTCGAGCCATCTGGCTGCCCAGGCTTTGCGTTTGTAGATCCAGACTCGTTTCAGGTCCTCTTTGAGGATGTAGACGGTGTTCAAACGTTGATTGATGGCCAGGAGATCGCGGAGTCGGGCTGGCTCATCGCGGTCGGTTAGCAAGTTCTTTCTGTTTTTGAGAAGTAGGTATTTGGTTCCTCGGATGATAGCCTTGTTGTCCTTGGAGGCTTTTCGACATTCATCGATCCGAACCCGATCGATTACTTTCTGGGCATAGATCTGGAGCAGGTGGAAGGGATCATAGACCGTGGCAGCGTCAGGACAATGCTTGCGCTTCGCCTTGGCATAGCCGCGCCAAGCGTCCATCGCGATGGCCTGGATCCGGCTGCACTTTCCAGGGCCCAGCGCCTCGAAGAATGGATCCAGTGCTTCGGCGTTGCGGCCTTTGCCAACATATAGGACTTGTCCTGTTCCTGCATCAGCTACTGTAGTACCATAATCCTGGCCGCGTTTGACGGCGAACTCGTCAATGGCCAGCAGCGAGGCCTCAGTATCGCCTACGGCAGGCAAGTCGTCCTGTAAGGCCTTCTTGTCGATCTGTTTAACCACACTCCAGTGCAACCTGAACTGCTGGGCAATCGCTTTGATCGACCGGATTTCTCTGCAGGCCAAAGCTACAACTCCAGCCAAGCGTTTGGTGTAACCAACACGAGGTTCCACCCAATCCAGATACTCAGTCCGAACGCCGCATGTCGCACAGCGTATCCGGCACTGGGAGAACTCGATCCAGACACGACCGAAGGGTCCGAAACTCAGATCCTTGACCGAACGTAGGCGGGAATCATAGCAAGATCGATACGTCCGACCACAGGTGCAGCGGTACTCCTTTTCCCGTCGCGAGACCTCTATCCAAAGTGTCGAGAGATCCTCGCGGAACCTCAGCTTGATCACATAAAATCCTTGCAGACCAACCAGCCTGTCGATATAATCCTGTATAGCCATCGGGATTCTCCTTTCGTCAGGTTAGGTGCGTTACCCAACTGTAGGAGAAAACCGGTGGCTTTTCTACATTATTGATCCACTCTTAAGCGTGAAGAACCAAAAAGTGAGTAATGAGGAAGTGATTTCTCCGTCAATGGAGGAGATATCATAGAAAACCACTGTTTCACTTCATCCTAGCCACCAAACAGGTCCGGTCCGTTCTCATGTCAGACAATTTCGACTTTCATCTTCGCGGTATACGTCTTCGGTCGTTACAGATAAGGATAAAGCACCAAGGCGGCGGATCGGATTCTTAGTGATCCGCCACGGGCACATACTCAAGCCTGATCTGGGGATATGCGTGCTGTAGCGCCTCCATGACTTTCAGCCAGGATCTCCCCCCCCACTGATTGGTCAGTGCGAAGGTCTGACCGTTTGAGACCATCAGACTACCCGGTTCCGTGTACCACCGCCGGTCGTCGTACGTCTTGCCCCGTGCCTCGAGTGCTGCTGCAGCGAGCGCGAGGAATTCGTCAACGTCTTCCGTTTCTTGTTCTATCACCAGGAATGTATTGCTACACCCAAGACGGAGAAAGAGGTCCTGAATATCACCGGGTGGGACGCCAGATGCGTGCAGCGTTTTTACCACCAACAAGATGGCGCGTCTTTTCCACTGTCCCGGATGTTTTTCTCCGCCTACCGTTACATCGTACCGCGTAAAGTCAGGACCGTTCTTTCGAGCAGTCTGTTCCCGCCGTTTCTTTTCGCGGATTTGCACTTGGTAATCTACCGTCTCCGGCAAGGGGATCACCTGCTGGACATCGACGAGCGTGCGTCCGTCATAGTCATAGGGCTGAATCCGCACGTAGCGTATATCCAGACCCTTCTCATTAAGCCACAATACCGCCGTGGTCAGTTCTCGCGAGAAGCCTGCTGAGACCAGAACAATCCGAACGTCTTGTCCAAACCGCTCCTCGTCGAGTTCATCCCATTCGAGAAATTCCAGCAGCGCCTGTTCGGGATCAACCTCCCGATTGTAAGTGGCGAGGTACTGGCGGAAAATGTCCACGGCCCGTCCTATGGTTAGCGTGGACACCATTGCGGCATAGCGTACGGCCTGGAGTTCCATGTGCCCGCCATCCTCGGTACGCTTCAACTCCATCACGACCAGGTTGGCATCCTTATCTATACCCAACAGGTCGGAGCCGCGCCTCCTGTCCCACCCGTCCCACCGTGTCCTGCGCCGGTTTAGGCTTGGAAAAACCGGTCAACTCCGAAAATTCCGGCGCAGGACGGGCGGCGAGTTTGCCTGGATCCAAACCGATCGTCGCCAACGCCAGCGCTGTGGCATTGTACGCCGTAGAGTCGTAGCTGGAGTCAAGAGGTTCCGTGAAAGGGAAAAACCTTGTATCCGAACCGATCCAGTCCGCCAGCGCTACCAGCCCGGCAACCGCGTGATGGAATTGCGGCCTGTCGGACAATGGCGAGCCTCCGGATTCGAAAGCTCCGCCGAACCAGCGATGCAGAGCATCATCCATGACGCGCGCTTCCGCCCGCCAATCATAATGTGGCAGGACCGGCCAATCATTGAACGTCGGAGCCGACGGTCGCTCCACGGGCCGTCCATGATGCGCGATCATCGCCGCGAAGAGCGGGTCGACCGCCTTGCCCCATCCCATGATCCACTGCATCGTCTCGTGGAATGGGTGATCCGGGCCGTTCTATTTCATTGAAGCACAAGGTATTGGTGACTCACGATAGTTCCCTTGTCACGAATACCATGGCTTTCACAGTGCGACACACACTCTGTGTAGATGTCCACCACCCGGAACCACCTTCTGGCGATGCGGGCGAGTTCCTTTGCCATATCGCATTTCTTGCTCGCTCCGAGATGGAGCACGGCTACGCCGCCTGATTTGAGTCGTTCGCGAGACTGGCGCAGAATCGGATGGTAGACCTCAAAGCTTCTCTTCTGCCGCTCATCCACGAATGCCAGCGGGCGTTCCTGGAAGTCATTCGTTTCCCAACCGCAGAACCACAGACGCATCCAGTTGCTTAGATGGAAGCGCGTGCTGTCGAAAAACGGGGGTGAAGTGATCACAGCATCAAGCTCTTCGACATATTCGGGCCACCATTCGGTAGCGTCCTGGAACATTGAATAACCGTAGGCGAAGCCATCCGGCATAGCGGTGGACAAACTTCGTTCCAGCTTGCCTCGAAGCCGCGGGATCAAGGCACGGTAATGAGTATCTCCGGTCGGGGCGAAGGGCGTGATTGGATGCGACCGTCGGCTCAGGGCGTAAGGTCGATTTCCGTGAAGGATGTGCAGCAGGCACGCAATGACAAGCGATTGCGATGCATTTACGGGAGGATTATCGAGAAAATACCTACGGGCGAGAAGGATATCTTCAAGGGTACTCTTGTGAAAATAGGCAGTGAGGATCCCATTGAAACGGATAGACTGCGCCGACTTGATCTCTCCCGGTCTGACTTTGTGGTCCCGCAAATACTGTTCGAGCTCCTCGACCACCTCTTCGCATTCCGAGGCGCTCGACCTCCCAATCTTTCCAGCGGTGATGTGCACGGCGGGAGGGCTTATGTCGAATCCCCAGCTCTCAACGCTGTGCAATGCAGCTTCGAAGGGTATCGTGCCGACACCTGAGAAGGGATCGAGCATCCGGTTACCTGGCGACGTGAATGTTCGAATCAGGTGCGCAGCCAGCGAGGGCTTCATCTTACCCTGATATGAACAAAGCGAATGGAGAGGATGGCCCCAATTGCGCTTCGCAAACTCGCCCTGTTGATGCGGTAATGTTTTCTTGAAGCTCGTCCAAGCGGCCGTCCACTCGTTTGTCCGTTTCGCTGCGCACCGCGTGTTTGGACGCATTTCGGGCTTCGACCTAAACACGAGAAGTTTCTGCGTCAGCTTCATCTGGCTGCGCGAATAGCGCTGGCGCAGTACGAGCTCGTCACTGAGTTCGAAGCCGGCTAAATCGAGTGACTCTACTATGAACCGATCCGTCGGAACGTGTACGCCCGCATATGCCGAATCACCTATGTCAATGACGATCGTACCAGCCTTGTGCATGTGACCGCCCAACGCTTGTAGTATCGCGTACATCTCCGACGCGAAGCACGCGACCATGCGCGGAATCCGAGCATCGTAGGCGTTTTCCTCCAGGAGTTTCAGGACTGGTGCAGCGCCGGTCGGTAAATCCCCGATCGGCTTGCCGACGGTCACGTCATTGATCCCTACGGTCATCGAACCGAATCGGAACCGCGCTAGGTCATCTCGCTCATTCAGACATCGAAGGAACCACAGTTCAACCTTGGTATTTCTGAAATAATTGGTGCCGTTCAAATAGGGCGGGCTGGTGATGACAGCATCAACGGAAAGGTTGGGGATCAGACCCAAATTCTTCGCGTTCTCAAGTATCAGTGTAGGGAGCTGGTCGATCTGCGACAAGGATTCGATATCGAAGGCAATCGTCCTTAACGCCGCGCACGTTTCCTCGCGTAGATCGACGCGTCCACGGGCCAATTCCGTATGCGTTTTGAACCGGACGTCGCCCCGACGTATCAGCCGCGACGCCGGTATCAGCGAACGCAACACCGCAATCGTGAGAAACCGCGCGGTCACCGGTTTGGTGCATCCGATTTCATCAATCAGCGCCCGGCAGCGTAGAATGTCCTCGAGAACATCTCTGTCAAAAAACTCGCTTTCACCGAACGTCGCCTTGTAGGTATGCCGAAGTTGCACATCTTGACGGGATTCGTCGAGACGCGCATCTAACGTGTCCGCCAGCATCGAGAGGCCAGCTGCCAAGTCCTCACGATCCCGGTCGCGTAATTGCAGGGCGACCACTTTCGAGGCGATTAGGAACTGAAGGATCGGGTTGATTTCGCAGAAATATGCCTTTTTCCCGAGACGTGAGGCAGTGAGTGGCGTTGTGCCGGTACCCCCGAAAGGATCAAATACGCTCTTCGCAGTCGGGCAGTAACTTCCGATGACTGATTCGACGAAGGCCGGAGAGTAGCCCTCCAAATAAGGATACCAGTCGTGTAAAGGTTCATGGCGGCCACCGCTAAAGGTAGCCTGAACCGGATCGAGCACAATTGGACTTTTGGCCTTCAGGCCGGGCAAATATGCGGTTGTAGAATGAGTGCTGGCTTCGAGATGCTGGCGGAGAATGGACAGGCAGAAGGCGTTGAGAGATTTCTCTTGCTTCTGGGCATGCTCCTGAAGCGTCACGAAACTGTGGTATCCGAGCGCGTTTCTGAGTGTTTCGCTGGAAAGATGCCGTACGGCCTCAAAGATGTGCCGGTCGCCCGCGCCGAATGCGATCGTGAGACTGGATCGTCCCGATGCCACTGGCGGGCAATCTTTGAAATAGACGTTCTTATACGATTGTCCCATCGCTCCCTGCACGCTGCTGTAGCGTAGAAATAACTACCATAGTATGTTAGTTAGTGTCAAGAAGCGCTGGATGAGAGGGAGCAGGTCTGTGCAGCGACTGTCCCAAGGTCCACATAGGCACCGGCACTACTCCGTTGGCACCCGCTCGGAATGCGCGCCCTAGCAGCCTGTTGAAAAAGTGCGTTTATGCCAAGATGACTGTTGTCTTTCCTTGTGGTTTGGTCCTATGATATATCAGGTTCAAACTGAGAAGGGAGGACGAGCAAATGGCAATGGGAAAACGAGGACGACAGAGACAGGAAAACCTGTTCATCGCATCGAACACTTTGGTGAAATCTCCGGGTCATCCGTTCTACGAGAAGCTGAATCAGGTATTGGGGGCGAACGGCTTCGACGAGTTCGTCGAGGGGCTTTGCCAGCGGTATTACGCTCCTCATATGGGTCGCAAGGGCATTCCGCCCGGGGTTTATTTTCGGATGCTTTTGATTGGGTATTTCGAGGGACTTGATTCGGAACGTGGGATCGAATGGCGTGTATCTGACTCGCTGACGTTGCGCCGGTTTTTGGGGTATGCCCTTGACGAACAGACCCCGGATCATTCCAGCCTGTCTCGCATCCGGCATCGGCTTCCCTTGGAAGTTCACGAAGCGGTTTTCAAGTGGATCCTGAGGGTCTTGTGCAAAGCGGGTCTGGTGAAGGGGAAGACGTTGGGCGTGGATGCTACGACACTGGAGGCCAACGCCGCGATGCGCAGCATTGTACGCCGTGACACGGGTGAAGGCTACCAGGCATTCCTTGAGAATCTGGCCAAGGCCTCGGGCATTGAAACGCCTACCCGCGAGGACTTGTCCAAGATCGATAAGAAGCGACCGAAGAAGGGATCGAACCAGGACTGGGAGCACCCGCACGACCCGGATGCCAAGATCGCTAAGATGAAGGACGGTCGCACGCACATGGCGCACAAGGTGGAGCACGCGGTGGATCTGGACACCAATGCCATTGTGGCAGTGGCGTTGTCGGGAGCAGATGAAGGAGATACCGAGTCGTTGCCCTGGACGCTGCTCGAGGCGCAGCTCAATCTCAAGCAGGTCGCGAAGGACGAAAAAGCTGCCAAACGTTTGCACAGACAGCGTATACGGGAGGTGGTTGCGGACAAAGGATATCATAGCAACGATGTATTGACCAGTCTGAAGCAAGGCGGCATCCGGAGTTACATTTCAGAACCGGATCGGGGACGCCGCAAGTGGAACGGCCGACGAGATGAGCAGGCCGCGGTATATGCGAATCGACGCCGGATCAAGGGAGATCGCGGCAAGGCCTTGCGCCGAAGTCGTGCAGAACGGGTGGAAAGAACCATCGCTCACACATATGATACCGGTGGCATGCGCAGGTTGCACTTGAGAGACCGCGGCAATATCCTCAAGCGTTTGCTGATCCACATCGGGGGCTGCAACCTGGCTCTGCTCATGCGCAAAGTGATGGGCGTAGGTACTCCGAAGGCCCTCCAGGACCTGGCCAAGGCCTTGCAGCGTCTACTGCTCGTCCTACAATCACGTTTGCTGCCCTCGGTCACCTTTTTAACCTCTTATCAGCGTCTCCTGCTCAATCTCCTTACCTTGATTTATCTGACCCGCACTCCAGGCGTCTTTTCCGTTTATGTGCGTTGAAAGGTAGTTCTTCAACGGGCTGATAGGCGTTTTCGCCGACGGCTCGCAGCCATTCGGTGCGAGAAATTACATAGCTGGTGGCCATTCGCTTCTCGATTTTGAGGTTGGCTACCGGATTCTGGATCATCTGTAGACGGGGTGAATCGCTGCCCATGTGCTCGACGAGAGCCAAGACATAGTTGTCGGTGTGTTCACAGGCCGCATGATACTCGGTAGTGGTCAAGCTGACCGTGTCCAGTGCATGGAGGCTGCTTTTCACTTCGATCACCATCACCCGACTTTCCTTTCGCGCCCAGAGATCGAAGCCATAGCCGCGCCGATTGGTATAGAACGCGACCTCCCATCCTTGTGAACGGAGCACCTTCGCCACGAAGCTCTCCGCATCAGCACCGTCGTTGCTGGCCGGTGCGGCGGGCGGCGTGAGCAGTTCCTCCAACTCAGGCGGTTCCGGCATACGCAATTGGGGAGCAGGGATACCTTCGGGTGCGGCAGGCGCGGCATGTTCTCCGACCCAGTCCGGAGTTAGCAGCAGGCGTGTCCCTTCGCGGACCACACTGGTACCGAGCGAGAAGAGCGAAAACGTATGCAGCCCGACATCACACCAGTTCGAATACGCCTTAGCCCCTGGTATACGGTTGCGGACTTCAGCATGCAGGGTGGTCTGTTCGTCCGGGGACAGTGCACGATACTCCGCGATTGCGGCGACAGCCCAGGAGACTTCGTTGCGCGCGCGTATCCGGGACACAAAGAAATCAAACTCGTTTCGGTCGATATAGCCGCCGCAACTCCGGAGTACCTGTTTCGTCACTTCATAGACACGCACATCGAATTCGTCATATTGTGCAACCCGGTTGGACGGCGACCACGGTTCGACAGCAAACCGCATCGCGGAGAGCGATTGTTCGAGCACTTCCGCCGGATCATCCGTATACGCAAGCACACGCCCGCGTTCGGTGAGCACTATGCGATCCCATCTGCGACCGTCCTCGCGCTGCAGGAGTTGTAATAGCTTGTCCATAACCAGAAGGTGATGACGCCTGAGCTGTACACCGGGATCATCATTGTCCGTTTCTATGATTGTCGCCAGTCTGTCGTAGTCGTGCTTAGTCAGACGAATGATACCGTGGCCTCCTCGGTTCTCCAGATATTCGGCAATACCCTTCAACCATGACAACGCGACGTGGACACGGGTGATTACAAACCAGCCACGGTCTCCGCGATCTCCCTTTTCGAGGCGATCCACCAGCCTCCGGCGAACCTGTTCCAGACTCACGCACAGCCTCCATTGAATTCACACTGGAAGAGAAGGGTGACCATAGCAAACGTCAAGGGACATGCTCCCACAGAACCGAGGTGTAAGTGCCAGGGGCACTTCAGGGTGATATCACCACGAAACTGCCATTGTAGGAGGGAATGGGACGCATTTCTAGTGACTTCGATGAAGGGAAGCGATTCGGACGTAACGCTTCAATGACGGGTTGCGCCACCGCCTGCGTTGCTGCCGAGAAACTGCACCGCCAGTGGGTGGGTATAGACATATCAGAGAAGGCGGTCGATCTCGTCCAGGTCCGTATTCGGCAACTCGACCTGTTCAGCGACTTCACGCCTGTCAAGCGCTCCGACGTTCCCAAGCGAACGGACTTGGGCAAGCTTCCCCACTACCGCACTCACAAGCATATCCTTTTCGGCAAACAGGAAGGAATGTGCGGTGGTTGTCGTTCTTCGTTTCAATTCAGGAACTTCACGGTGGATCATATCGTACCCCAAAGCAAAGGAGGAACCAACCATCTGGACAACCTGCAACTGCTCTGCGGAGCCTGCAACAGTACCAAGGGCCCCAGGACCCAG
This sequence comes from Candidatus Latescibacterota bacterium, assembly GCA_965217865.1. Lineage (GTDB taxonomy): Bacteria > Latescibacterota > UBA2968 > SICM01 > SICM01 > CBDCJO01. The sequence goes on from CBDCJO010000002.1 coordinate 1,055,959, forward strand.
GAATTTCTGATCTCCACGCTGAAGGCGGATGGTATACTACCCGCTTCCGTCAGACTTTGACAATATAACCGTCCAGAGGTTACGCGCGTTTTTCAAATCATTATTCAAGGCAAGTGGAGCCAAATAAAGAAGGAAATTGAACCATGTGATCACGTAACGTTTATTGTCAGGGTTTATTTGCGGGCATTGAATACCAAACCTGTGCAGCATTCCAGCAAGGTCAGAATCGACAATCACAATTCCGCCGAGCTTAACTGTGTCCTCAAGATCATGAACATTAGGTGGAGAAACTCGATTGGATTACGACCGCGTTGAACGTTCTCGCGATAGAAGCACCATCTAACCGGCAATTGTCTCTGGTTCCCCACTTTTGACTGTTGAAATAGTTTCGGGTCACTGAGGGCCATAGGATAACACCGCTCTTCTCAATTCCAGTGCCATTGAGTTCCTCCAGATGACTCACTTCGTCACAGATCACGAAACCGAAATCATACCCCTCAATTTGGACTGGATCTTTCCTTTCTGGCATCGTGAATCCGTATCTTAACCAACCCTTCGACCAGACCTTTCTCCCCCCAGCGTAGAGAATTCCGCTGTCGGAACCGACCAGTACCATGGCATTCTGATATTCGCCATTTAGTCGAAATGGTGTACCGATAACCGCCTTCAGCCCAAGCTCTTGGGCGTCCGCCGCGAGTGTTTCCAGCCCTTCCTGAACTTTAGAATACCAACCCTCTTGTTGGAATAAACCATGTAGGTGGGAATCATACCCGACAACAGCCATCTCGGGGAATACTGCAAGGTGGGCCTGACTCTGCGCGGCAAGGGACAAGCAGTGCGAGATGGTAGAGACGTTCGATGAAACGTCAGCAGCCATTGGGATTTGGAAGGTGCAACGTGGCACCTTCAACGTAGCCCCTGAAGCTGCAAGTTCTGCAGTCGCTTGGATGATCATCTTTACGGTGTTCGACTTCCCCGTGCGCGTCATTCCGAAAAGCGCCGTGCGCTTCCCCAGGTAGTCGAGGGCCGACACATACAGCGGCACAGAAGCGGCCTGAGCGTGGCGTCGGCTCGACGCGTAGCGAACTTCGCCGATCCGCAAATCTCCGGGCCCACCAGGAAGTACGTCCCCTTCACGGAAGTTGACGATGTACTCCAATACGCTGCCCGAGGGCTTATAGACTGAGTAGTTGTTCGGACCGTATAAATTGTTGACATCCGCCCCGAAGCGTGTCCCGCCTTGCGCATCCCGATAGAACGACCCGAGCACTCTGCACTCTAGCGTCCGCGACATCCTTGAAGACATCGATTGTCGCCAGTTTCCTAAGCCTCTCGTTGATCGACATCACTGCTACACTCCTTCCGCCCACTCGATTAGCCGGCTCCCATCGAATCGGGCCGAGCGCAGGCAGCTGTGTGAGCTGGTGTCCATCGCGGGATAAGATGAGGATTCGGTCCGTCTTCGTCGCTTGTCCACGGCCTTGCTTCCAGATTCGGCTGACCTTGTGCTGAGTCGGAAGTCGGTCGGCAACGATGCCATGAAGGTGCTAACCAAGTGGTCGCGCAACGTCCTCCCATACCTGCGTAGCGAGGTTTGTAGTGTTTCCTGTGCCGCGCTCGCAGACGTCGCCAATCATCAAGCACAGATACCCGTCGAGGTCCCACTGGGTTTCGGATTCTCTAATCGTCTCTCTCGTCCTGAGTCGTCTTGCCCGATGGGCTTTTTTCAGGCTCATCTCCGCTGCTGTTTTGCACCCACTCGTCCACCTCCGAGAGCCTGAATCGCAGCAACCGTCCCACGCGGTGTGCGGGAAGGCCCTTCGAGTCGACCCAACGGTAGGCGGTATCTCTGGCTACCTGCAGGTGGGCAGCGACTTCACCGATACCGACCCAGCCTTCTTCAACTGCCATCTTTGACAGACCTCGCTTCAGGAAGAAACCAAAGAAACTCGACTACAATATATGAAACTCAGGCATTCCTCGTCAATGTATTTCCGGATTTTGGGGTACTGGAGCATCTGTCATCGGAAACCGTGATTAACAAACCAGAAGATCAACGTCCTGGACTTTGGACTCAATTAACGATGCTCACTCGGAAACACAGACGCTTTTCTGATGCAAAATGGGCTTTGAGCGGCGAGATCGTTTCTAGGATTGAGAGTATTACCGACAAGCTTGCTCCTCAAAATCCATTGGCCCGTCACCGCATGTTGTTCAGTGGGCATGGTCGTTATCTCTATGAGGAAATGGGAGATTTGCAAGAGCAGAAGCTTGAAGAGCAACGCCGGCAAGCAATAGAAAAAATTCTGGACGATGGCGCTATGGATGCGATCATACAGTTTGTCAAAGATGTTGAGCAACCTAGCTGTGTAGGACATTCGCTGACGGTTGGTGAACTGCGGGAGAAGTACATCAAGGTCTTCGGGGAGGAGACCCGCTCGTACCACAAGGCGTTCCTGCGCAAGCGTATCGCCTGGCGTCTGCAGGCCCTGGCCGAGGGCGGCCTCTCGGAGCGGGCCCGGCGGCGCGCCGGGGAACTGGCCAACGATGCGGACCTGAGACTGCGCGCCCCGCGGGATCAGAGCAGGCCGGGCTCGGCGGCGGAGCAGGCGCGGACGACGGCCGGTCGTCTGTCGCCCTCGCGGGACCGGCGGCTGCCCCTGCCGGGGACGCTTCTGGTACGCACCTTCCAGGGCCGCGACCTGGTGGTGCAGGTGCTCGATGACGGCTTCGCGTTCGAGGGACGCCGCTACCGGTAGATCGATAAGGCCTCGGATTCCTGGGGTATCAAGGTGCTGCGCTACGAGCTGAGAAACATCACGCCTTCGCCCAATGTGGTGCACACCCTTGAGAAACAAATGGAGGCCGAGCGAGAGAAGCGTGCCGAGATCACAAGAGCTTCGGCGGAGAAAGAGGCCACCATCAATGTCTCACAGGGAGAGCGCCAGGAAGACATCAACCTCTCCGAAGGCGAGAAACAGCGCCGCATTAACGTGGCCAAGGGCCGCGCCGAGGCGATCTCCACTCTGGCGGAAGCCACGGCAGAAGGCACAAAACTCATCGCCGCTGCCGTGCAGAAGGAGGGTGGTTCTTCGGCGCTGAAGATGCAGCTGGTGGAGGAATTCATTGAAACTTTCGGTGAGGTTATCACGAAGGCCAACACCTCCGTGGTTCCCTTGGAGCTCGCAAAAATCAAGGGCTTCTTCGACGGCCTTTCAGAAGTGGCCGACGGTGTGCCCGCAAAGTGAACTCGTGAGGAGACCTATAATGTCGCAGACTTCACCGTCAGAGATATTCAACCTCGTTGTCTGGGGAATTCTGTTCCTCGTACTGATCGTCAAGTTCTTCCGATCGATCCGTCTCGTGCCCACGCAGTCCGCGTATGTTGTGGAGCGGCTGGGTCGATATTCCAAGACTCTGCGTCCGGGATTCCATGCCCTTGTCCCCTTTTTCGACCGCGTGGCTTTCATCCAAGATCTCAAGGAGGAGACGGTTGACGTGCCGCCCCAGGAATGTTTCACCCGTGATGAGGTGCAGGTGGAAGTGGATGGTGTGATCTACATGTCCGTGACCGATCCGGTCAAGGCGAGCTACGGTGTTACGGACTACTCCTTCGCTGCGATGCAGCTTGCCCAAACCACAACACGCTCGGTCATCGGAACCCTGGAACTGGACCGAACCTTCGAGGAGCGCGACCTGATTTCCTCCAAGGTAGTAGAAGTGCTGGAGAAGGCCGGAGAGCACTGGGGAATCAGGGTGCACCGCTACGAAATCAAGAACCTGGCTCCCCCGCCCACGGTGAAGGAAGTCATGGAAAAACAGGTCACATCCGAGCGCAACCGCCGTGCTATCGTGGCCCAGTCGGAAGGAGACAAACAGAGTCGTATCAATACATCGGAAGGCAGGAAGCTCGAACTCATCAATCGATCCGAAGGCGAAATGCAGCGCACGATCAACGAGGCGCAGGGAAAGGCCCAAGAGATCCGCTCCATCGCCCATGCCACAGCCCAGTCGATTGAGCAGATAGCGTCAGCCATCAGCGTGCCCGGGGGTGAATCGTCGGTGCGACTGCAGCTTGCGGTGAAGTATCTCAAGCAGCTGAGGACTTTGGCCCAAGACAAGACCCAGGTGCTCCTGCCCGCGGATTTGACCAACCTGGAGGGACTGCTCAAGTCGATTGAGCTGTCGGGACCGGGCGAGAGATCATGAATGGCGGGGGGACATCCGAGACGCGAAAACTCTAAGAGGACTGGAAGGCAGCGCTGAATCGGTTTGAGATTTTGTTCGAGGACAGGGTCCCATTAACTTAGGGGAGGAGGGCCGTTTACACAAAACTCTTGACACCTCCGCCGAAATTCCACTACTACATATAAAAGACCTATTGCCACATTCGCTTCGCTACGGCCAGCTTGAATCTGAGTTCCTTTTCGGATTCTTCTCCACACCAGTAGAACCCACCTTCTTACCGTTAAAGTCTGGCTGGTCTTCTTCCTTCCAACGATCCTGGATTTGACTTACCCAACCCTATCGCGGGTTTCGTTTCACTCTGCCGCAACCAAAAAGGTGTACGCATCTTGCGTAGAAGTCAAACTGTAAGACTCTAAATCCCCTCCCGGGAGGGGTGCCCCGGCGTGACTTAAGCCTGGGGTGGGGTGGGTCATATCCCATTCTCATCTATCCAATTCCGAATGGAGCTCTCGTCAAGAGGTGTGTATAGGACGTGTCTACCTTGTAGACTCGGAACTCGTTCTTAAGCCGCTCCGCACACTCAAGGTTTGTTTCCTTGATCTGGCTAAGGACCTCGAGATTCATGATCGAGCCTTTAGCGGCCCTGAGACCGCTTCGGGCGCAGGTGGCGATTCGTTGCACCTCGTACATATGAGACGGACGATAAATTTTCATGAAAGTATTTGAACTTGGATACCCCTTCCTTTGGAAGGGGAGGAAAAGTTTAGCTTGCCGAAGGCAAGCTAAAAGGCTGTCTTATCGTGTGCAGACCACTGAGACACAAATCGACTCAGGAGGCATACGATGGGACTCCGACGGACCAGTCACGCAGTCTATGATAGCCAGTATCCTCTGGTATGGGCACCGAAGTACCGGAAATGGATTCTGCGAGGTGACCTTCGAGCGTATGTGGGCAAGCTGTTTCATCGGATCAAAAAAGAGGTGGCCGGCACGGCGTCCCGCTTCTCGTCCGGGCGCCGCATCGCGGGCTCCGGTGCATGGGCAATCTACTTTGCGGGGGTTGTTCCTCAAATTTTGATTGAATCCCCCCCCTCCCCTGGGGGTGCAGGAATGTAGCTATTTGACCGGAAGCTGTCAACCAGAGAGGCTTCAGATCCGAGCGATCAGAAGCGGCGCCAGCATCTACTATGGTGTGTCTCATTCCTGTAGTGACTATCACAACTGTGATCTTTTTGCTGAATACAAAAACACTGAAAAGACAGATAAGGTGATGGTCGGTCCGTTATTCCTTTCTTAATGACAAAAAACAACACGGCGCTTAACACACATTTGCCGGTCACTACGCTCCCTCCGCCCCAACCTTCCCTCGTTCCTCGGTCAGGTTCGGCAACTGTGAGAACGTTATGCAAAATGCCGTTTTTGTGACTATTGGAATGTTATAGGGGAAAATATAGAACATGATATTCCTCATATGGGAATGTTTCGATGCTAAATGCAGAATGTGTTAAAATTAAGCTTAAACCAGGCTCATTAGATCGGGTGAGAGAATGGGCAGATGAGATATCTCGGCGGTCGGATGAAGCGCTTGAAACCCTCCGAGATGAAGGTGTTATAGTGGAGTCTGTATTTCTTGACTGCACGAATGAGGGGGATTTCCTGATTTATTATATGAAAGCCGAAAGCATAGAAAGGGCTAAGGAAGTTGTGAAGAAATCGGTGCATTCGATTGATAATTATCATCAGAAATTCAAAAGGGATACTTGGGAATCCAGAAATAAGCTTGAGCTTCTAGTTGATCTGGATCGAATTTTAGAAGCCAGAAAAGACGGATGAATCTTCCTTTGATATCGAGATTGATTTCAAGAACGAAAAAATCCATAAATTATGGGTTAAATCCGCCCCTTTCTTCTTTTTCCGATCACAAAAACGGCACAATGCATAACACCGAGTACCCGCCTCCGCTTTCGTTGAAAATACATTAGATGCTCTCCTGGTGAGGTATTTCCGCGATCTAACGATCGCGGCCTCATTGAAGCTTCACCCTAAAGGAGAACCGGAAATGAGGGTTCGCCGAAGGAAGCCGAAACTCAAGCTCGTGAGGGAGAAGATGCTCGATGACCCCTGGAAGGACTTCCCCCCCCATTCGACCTGAAGCGACACCCTGAAGGAACTCCCCGCATTAGACAACATCCTGAAGGAACTCCCTGAACTCCCCCCATTCGTGTGACTGTCGCACTCCACTGTTGCAACTCCACTGTTGCAACTCCACTGTCCCCCCCACGGTCGCTTTTCTGAAGGTTCCGCATCCAAATTTGCCCGGATTCCTGAATAAAGTCGCACACGGAGAGAATCCGATGCCCTGTGGCCGATTATTGTATCCCCTCTGTGCCGACCAATGCCGGTTTGCTGGCTGGGAAGTATCCGAAGCGCCCGGCAATCTCCGCCACGTATGTTTGCCATCTGTTTGGCGTCCTTAAATACCAGCCATGGAGATACGTCCCAAAATCCTGATTCTGGTCACACGAAACTGGTCCTTGAATATTCAGAAAGCGGACAGCGTTCCACGCCTCTTACCTCCACAGGAAACCTGCAAGCCCAGAACGAGAATGGTGACAGTCCAAAGCCCCGTCTCCTGCCTCCACCGGCTCATAGACTACCTCCTTGTCGCGCTCTACAAGAGCGTTTAATTCTCTCGGCAGAATAGATCATGTGACACGAGCACAGTGGACCCGCTGCCGCTACCATGTGAAGGTGAAAAATACCCCCGTTGGTTGCTGCCGCGCGGGCCTGCTGAAGTCCGGGATCTTGTACCGGTCGGGCACGGTGGACCAGCCGTTGTAGATGTTGCCGCCGACATAGAAGCGCCGCGGCCGTTCCGGCTCCGGGATCGGCCTGCCCGTCGCGAAGAGTGTGTAGGAACGCTGCGGCGGCTCCGGGTCGATTCGTTCCGCGTGAGGCACGTACTCCCTGAGACCGTCGCCATCGACGTCCGCATGAATCCAGTCGAGGTGGAGCAGGCGATGGTAGCTGCCGTCGGCGATCATGCCGCGCAGCTCGGCGTTGAACCGCGAGATGATCGACTCGGCGTCCGGAAACGAGCGACGGACGGCGAGGTGAAGCGAGCGTGTGAGCAGCGGCGTCGAGCCGAACGCGAGCCGCGTTCGAGCTTCTTCTCCGTGGTTGCGGATGAGGTACTGGATGACCAGGTCGTCCATCAGCGTGTAGTCCACCTCACCGTTGAGGAGTCTTGTGACGCTGTTCTCTTCGCTGTTCGAGCCAACGAAGATCGGCCCGTCCGTCGTCTCGACCGCCTCGCCATACGCGTACCCGGCTTTTGACCAGGGCGATCCGCTTGCCGGCGAGGTCGGCCAGCGCGGTCGCGGATACATCGCTGCCCTGCCGCCCGACGAGGATCAACCGGTTCTCGAGATACGGCTGCGAGTAAATCAGCGCGCGTTCGCGCTCCGTGTCCCTCCAGAGCGCCGCGCTTCCGTCGAACTCCCCGCTCAGCAGTGCGGGCGTCAGCCTGGCTTCGTCCACGATGACCGTTTCGGCGACGATCCCCACTCGTTCAAGAGCCGTGTCGACCAGATCGAGAGCGAACCGCGCCTGCCCCGGCGCGTTGGTGAACGGCGACCACGCCGTCGACACGAGCTGCAGCTGCCGACCTTGCGCGGCTGCCATGATCGGGTCCGGATCCTGTCCGAACGCCCAAGGCGCGGTTAGCGTCAAGGCCAGCACGGAAATGGCAAGTGTCGTAAGTATGCTTGTTGGCCGCCGTTTCATTTCAACCTCCGATCTGCGTCATTGAGGCGTGTGCCGACTCGTGGATGAGCACGAGCCGGTATCGAACGTTTGTTAGGTTCTGATCAGAACGAGAACGTCCTACCGACCTGCACTTGCCTTGGCGTGGCACTGATGGTCAAGTCCCTCATCACCGGAACGTCCGACCAGATGGTTGCGAGCAGCACGCCGCCCACGGCAAGTCCAATCCCAAGCGCACCGAAGACGTTGACCTGCTCACAATGGAGGGACATCAAGGAAGTACACAGTCTCCTCATCTTCCCCGCAGGGTCGTCCGACCTGAGTTGCGAGCAACGCGGTGCCTCCAGCCATCAGCGCGACACCCGCCCATGTGATATGACCCGGGAAAAGTGGACAGTGGTTTAAGCCGCTTTTTGCAGCGATAGGCGTTCAAAAAGGGCCGGGGACACATAGTCCAGGTAAGCGTGCAGCCGCTGATTGTTGTAAAACATTTCGATGTACTCGAAGAGTTCGCGCTCTGCATGATCGAGGTCGATCAAGTCGACGTGATACAGCCATTCGGTCTTCAAGGTTTTGAAGAATGACTCGGAGACGGCATTGTCCCGGCAATCGGCCTTCTTGCTCATGCTTTGAACAAACTGATGCGCGTCGACGGCCTTTCGGAAGCCATCGCAGCAATACTGAATACCTCGATCGGAATGAATCATCAGATTCGGCTGCGGTCTGCGTTGCCATACTGCGCGTGACAGGGCCGTGAGTACCGTTTCGTGCGCCAGCGAGGTGCTGACGCACCAGCCAACCACGCGACGTGAAAACAGGTCAATGAATACAACCAGATACAGCCATCCCGATCGACTGGACAAATACGTGATATCGCTGACCCACACTTCGTTGGGACGACCCGCGTCAAAGGCCCGGTTCAGCAAGTTCGGGGATGCCTTCAGGTCGTGCTTCGTATCCGTGGCCACCACGAACTTCCGACGTACCTTCGACCGGAGGCCCTGACGACGCATCGAAAAGGCCACGCGGTTGCGCCTATACGGCTTTCCTTGTGCCGCCAGCGCACGGCTGATCTTCAGGCTCCCATACCGGCCACGGCTGGCCTCGCAGGCCGCTTTTACCAGGACATCCAGAAGAAGTCGTTCCTGCTCGCGGGGCAACCCTTCGGGGTCTTGTCGTTTCTGCCGTATTCACAAACGCTTAGGCCATCTTCCCCCCTCTCTGCAAATTCTCTGTTTCGAAGCGCTCCACCCGGGATTGCAAGCGCAACCGTGGGGGCTGCATCCGTTGAGCAGAGATATCTCCTCCGGATTCTCCGATTCTCTGTTTTTTCAGTCGGCCTTGTTTAACAGCCCGGTTGCATCCGGACGGTTTGGACCATAAGTAGTGACATTATAGTTTGGCTCGGCAGCAAGGACGTCAGAACGGCTGCGGAAGAAAGTTCGTGGATGCCGCGTAGAACGGAACGGTCGTCAGGAGCCGTTGGAGCCCGCGCGACATCGCAAGAGGGCGATGGTCAAATCCTGATCATCCTGCAAAAATGGATGGAGTGAACCGGAGATCCTGTGAGTTTCACGCAACGGCTACCATTTCAGCTGGTGGTGCGATCTGTCGTTCCTCATAGAGCAGCTCAATCTGGAGGCGTTCAGTAGACGTGATGTTGATGTTCTGCCATCCGGCTGCTACGCGAATGAGAACGGCGTGAACGAATATCAGGCAGCTCTTCTCCGTGAAGAAGCGAGGGAGCGTTTGGGTTCTGCGTCGCTCCTCGGCGAAGCTGTGCTCAATGAGATTGGTGGTGCGGACATATTTCCTGAGTCGTCAGGCAACTGAAGGCCGCCAGGAGAGCATCCGGATCCTCGGATGGGATGGTACTCGCCTTACCTCGGCTTGGAGTCTAGGCCCCGATGGCCCCCTACCCTATGTCAAGTCTAAAATTTATAATCACCTAAGAGTTTTTATCCCTTGGTGTCAAGTCTAAAATTTATAATCACCCTGTTTTTTTTAAAACCTTCCCGTTTGAGTTCTACGAGCAAATTTTTCGTCTGAAGAAGCAGCCTGGACCCGATGACGCGAAACGTACATCCGTAGATCGGACACTATACAAATAAATATTGTCTATGAGCGCATAGATTTCCGAACCGTGACGTCCGTGCTTGGGAATTATATCTCTTCATCTGGAGATATGGCGCGGATACTTCTTCTGTCTTGCGGATCAAGCAGGAGTATCCACAGGTCTATCCGCTTGCGCAGATCCTTGTGGACACGCTTCAACTGGTTGAGATAGGCATGTGTTTCTGGAAGAGCAAGACCAAGCCGGACTGACAGTTTTGGAGTGCTCTCTCTGAAGTACGATACAACGCTTGCCAGTGCCCGATCACGGCCCGGGCAATCATCTCGACTCTATTTCAAGGCATCTCCACGTGCCTGCCAGGGCACGGGAGAACACGCCTGATCCTTTGAAAACGAATACTCATGTGCGAACGCGTGTCATATTCCAAGGGGGGGGACAAAAGTGAATTGCGCTCCCATACCGGGAACCGTGGTTTCCGTTGCAAGCAAAAATTCTATGGAAAATTAAGCATGTCTTAATATTGAATCTTGACGAGCATCTCGAAAAACGTGACGTATAAATCGCACAAGTGTATTATATACAAATATGTAAAAGAGAAAGGCAGGATGATCAATAAATTCCTGGAAAGCGAAAAGAGGCCGGGAAAAATACCGGTAATTCATCCTTGAAAACATGAGGATCCTTTCTCCTGACTTGAACTTCGAGGTCGGAGGCAACCCGGGTCATGGTTTTTCCGTAGGGTATCTTTCCTCTTGCCAAGATTCAACGGCAATTGTACATTTGATCCACTATGTATCCCGCGAGGTGGATTTTTGTCAATGGCCCTGATTATGATATATTAAGATTTGGTTTATCCCGCAGAGAGGAAAGGGACATTGAGGCGGCTTCGCTCGGAACACTTTCAACGGAGGTGACTGGCATGTCCAACGACTTCGCCCGCCGTATCCGGTCTGTGCACCTCGCCTGGCTTCTCTTGGCTCTGCTGCTTTTTTCCCATTCCCAAGGGTCAGCACAGGTGACATTGACCGGCACCGTGGTGGATGCCGATGGCGGCATTGGATTGTCCCAAGTCAACATTGCCGTTGAAAAAGATGCCATGACAGCTACCATCACGGATGCGCAGGGCGCCTTCAGACTCGAGGTCGACCGCCTCCCCGTTATCTTGATCGTCAGTCTCATTGGCTACGAGACGGACCGGGTGGTCGTCAGCGAAAACGTCGCTATCGAGGTAATGCTGCGCGTGCTGGCTGTGGAAATGGAGGGCTTGGTGGTCGTGGGATCCCGCTTTGTTCCACGCACCGCCATCTCCTCACCGGTCCCGGTCGACAACATATGGGCTTCGGAACTGGCTGCCACTGGCCAACTCTCCATCGACAAAGCGTTGACCTACACCGTCCCGGCCTACAACTCCACCCAGCAGACCATCTCAGATGCCACGGCCCATTTCGACCCCGCCGACCTGCGTGGGCTCGGCCCCAGCCGCACCCTGGTGCTGATCAATGGCAAGCGCAAGAACCCCAGCGCGCTCGTCTACATCAACGACACACCTGGCAAGGGCGAAGTGGGGGTCGACATGAAGAGTATTCCGGCCTCGGCGGTAAAACGGATAGAGGTGCTTCGCGATGCCGCCGCCGCCCAGTACGGGTCTGACGCCATCGCCGGCGTCCTCAACGTGATTTTGGACGACGAACCGGACGGCACCGAAGTGCAGTTGTTTTCTGGTCTGATGGATGAGGGGGACGGCGGTTTCCGGGGGTACAATCTCAGCACCGGATTCAAACTGGGTGGGGAGGGGTTCTTACGCGTCAGCCACGGTTTTAGCGATCAGGACGAGACCAACCGGGCGCCCAACCCCGGTCGCGACGATCTGTTCGGTGTCGGTGCGGATGACCCGTGGATTCAGGCGAATCCCGACCTGGGCATGCGGGTCGGATTGCCTAACACCACCGGTGCCGAGTTCTTCTACAATGCCGGCATGCCCCTGTCTGAAGAGGCGGACATCTACAGCTACGGCGGCCTGCAGTACCGCAACGGCATCAGCTACGCACTCTACCGCACGCCCTATTGGATTCCCGATCCGAATAACATTTATCATGATGAAGGAGAGACTTACAACGGATTCCATCCCACCTTCGAGACCGACATCTTCGATCGCACGCTCGCAGTGGGCACGCGGGGCAAAAGGTCAGGGTGGGACTTCGACATCAGCAACACCCTTGGCAGCAACAGTGTCGACTACACGGTACGTCAATCCCTCAACACCGATCTGGGTGCCGAAAGCCCCACCACCTTCCGCACCGGTGGGTACGAATTCAGTCACAACGTCAGCAACTTGGACATCGCCCGGAGGATTGGCAACGCCACTGTGGCGATGGGTACCGAGTTTCGCACCGAAAACTTCCAGGCCAAAGCGGGCGAGGAGGCCTCTTACATTGGCAGTGGCACGCAGTCATTCCCCGGCTTGCAGCCGCAGAATGAAGTGGATGTCAACCGTCACAACGTCGGAATTTATGCCGATGTCCATTACGACTTCGACGGACAGGTGCTTCTCGGCGCCGCCGCCCGTCGGGAAAACTACAGCGACTTCGGCGACAATCTTTCCTGGAAATTGATCGGTCGATATGGGTTCATGGAGAACCGGGGATCGGCAAGAGTGTCCGCCTCTACTGGCTTCCGCGCGCCCTCACTACACCAGATCTATCTGAGCAACATCCAGACGCTGATTTCAGGCGGCACCGTTTCAAATCAAGGCACGTTCAACAATGAAAGTCCGGTCTTACGCGCGCTGAACGTGCCGAAACTCGAAGAGGAAAAGTCCTTCAACATCACCGCCGGGGTAGCTCTGCGTCCGATCAAGTCAGTGCTTCTGTCGGCAGACGTTTATCAGGTGGATGTAGACGATCGCATCGTTTACTCCAGCAGCATTGCTTCGTCAGATACCTCGTCTACGGTAGGCTCCATTCTCGACCAGTACGACATAACCAGTCTTAAATTCTTCACCAACGCGGTTGACACGCGCACCCGCGGCATCGATATGGTCGCCTCCTACGCTAGGGCCGTGGGGCGCGGTCTGGTCGATGTGGACTTCGGCGCCAACTTCTTCGACACCGACATACGTGGTCAGATCAGCACCCCGGCACCCATTGCCAGCGCTGACTTCGAAATCTTTGACCGCAAGGAGCAGTCGCGCATCCTCACGGCCAGACCGAAAAACAAAATCCTGCTCAGGGTCACTTACACAAGAGGCCCCCTGAGCGCAACGTTGAACAACGCCCGCTTCGGTGCCGTTACCTGGCGACACGCCGATGATCCAGCCAAGGACCAGACGTTTGATCCGCGGATTGTCACCGACTTGACGGTCGAATATCGACTGAACGAGACCGTTCGGTTTGGTGCAGGCGTCAACAACCTTCTGAACGTCTACCCGGAGAAGATTGACAGCAAGGGAGACGTGCTGACCGACTTGGGCGGACGCTTCCAATATCCCTGGGAGGTGAATCAGTTCGGTTTCAACGGCATGACCGGAGTTGCGCGTCTGCGTCTCAGTTTCTGAAGCAGGGTTCAATAGGGTGCTGCGAGCAGGCGGCCGATGATGGCGACAACCAGGACCGTCGCCTGAGATCCTTCCGGGGTGGACGGTCCAATTTGTATACAAACTTATCCGTCTGATTATCTTCCGGTTCGCCATCGACGGCCGCCGCCAACCTCCGGAGGGTTGGGAGCAGGTCCCCGCGTCGCTGCACCTTCTCCGAAACCCTTCAGCTGTGTCAAGATCGGGTCCACTTCCTCAGAATGCGCTCAGACCAGGCGCTTCCGCTCCTGCAAGTAATGCTCGATCCTCTGCACACTTCACTCTTCTTCTTCGATAGCGTCCGCACAGCCCCAACCTGAGAATCAGTCCGGTTCCGGTTCGAGTATCGAGAAGAATGTAGTACACCATGACACCTAAAACTTGGGATATAGCTTCTTCAGTTTGATGCGGGCGTCGGTGGTCGTGAACTGCCAATCAAGGGTTCTGTGTTTCTCGTTTCGATCACATTTCCAGGCCTCCACTTCGTTGGTGAGGGTCTGCAGGTCAGGAATGCGGCTGTGCAGGCATTGTCTGGCAAGGACGCTCAGTTCGATCTCAGCGATATTGAGCCAGCTGCCGTGCCTGGGCGTGTAGTGCAATTCGAGGCGTTTGGCTAGAGAACGGGCCTTTTCGGGTGGGAAGGCCTTGTAGAGAGATGCGATGGTGTGAGTATTGAGGTTGTCGCAGACCAGCACCACGACTTGCGCATCCGGGTAGTCCACCTCAAGCAGTTCCTGGATCTCGTAAGCCCAGTCTACGGCGGTCCTGCGTTCCCGGACGTGGACCTTTCCGACGTCCGGTCAGGGGCTCGAGGAACAAGAAATTCGCGGCTGTGCCGTGACGCTCATACTCATAGTCGTAACGTCGGGGATGCCCCGGTCTTTCCGGGACCGGGATGCGTGTCTCTCCGATCAACTGCACGGGGTGTTCGTCCATGGCCAAAAGCGGCCTTTTCGGATCATAGGGCCGGTGATACAGATCCAGAAGATTCTCCATGCAAGCTACGAATGCGGCGTTTTCCCTGGGCGGAATCACTTAGCACGTTTTCAGATGGGGCTTGAGTTCGTTTTTTTGAGCGCCCGTTGCACGGTCCGACAGGAGATGCTCTCGACGATGTTGAGTTCAACCAGCTTGTCGGCGAGCAACTCCCTGCAACGACGTACCATAGAGGACACCTCCCTTAACTAATTTACTTCTCCCTTATCTGGGTGTCCACTAAATCGGGGCAAGACGAATTCGCTCACTATTCACTGCTCACAATTCATCCCTCACCCTACGATAAAAAAATGCCCCGATGGATTTCCCGCCGGGGCATGGGATTCATCGTAACTCCCCTTCAATTCTCAATCGGAGCCTGTTCCGATCGGCCTTCCGCATTTGTTCCGTACATGTAGTCGAGATACATCTTCTCCAGGTCTTCCGTCTCCAGCTCCTTCTTCGTCCGCTCCATGATCAGCTTGCCGGCCTTCATGATCCCCACCCGGTCCGCCAGCGTGCGGGCCCGGAAGATGTCGTGCGTGGACATGAAGACCGCCTTCCCCTCCGACCTGAGTTCCTCCAGGAGATCAATAAACTCCGAGCCGGCCTGCGGATCCAGTCCGGCCGTCGGCTCGTCCAGAAGGATCGCCAAGGCATCCCGGATGATCACGATGGCGATCCCGACCTTCTGCCGCATACCCTTGGAAAACTCCTTCACCCGCTGTTCATAAGCCTTCTCCTCCAGACCGACCCGCCTGAGAATCTTGTAATATCCCTCCCGGTCCGTCTGCTTGCCAGCCAGCCCCGCGAAAAAATCCAGATTCTGCCGTGCCGTGAAATTTCCGTAGAGCATGACGTTTTCCGACAGATAGGCCAGGTGTTTCTTGGCCTCCAGCGGGTCCCGCGTAACGTCGATGCCGTTGATCTTGGCCGTTCCCTCCGTGGGTTCGATGAAGTTGAGCATCAGGTTGATCGTCGTGGTCTTGCCCGCCCCGTTGGCCCCGAGCAGGCAGAAGATCTCCCCGGTGTCCACTTTCAGGTTGAGATTGTCCAGGGCAAGCACCCCGTCCTCGTAGCGTTTACTCAGACCGATGGCTTCAATCATTTCGTCTCTCCTTTGGTTTAAAACCCTTTGGTGTCTTCAAAAGGCCTACCTCCTCGTCAATTTCACGCCATACCATACGATGCCGATCACGATGCCGATCACGCTGAAGACCAGTCCCGCGCTCAAAATCAGGTTCGTCCTGGCGCTCACGTGAATGCGCACCGTCTTGTCCTGGGTCTGAACGGGCCGGTTGTCCGCCAGGGCCTCGGTCTGGATCTGGATCTCATAGTCCCCACGTCCACCCCCGATGGCGGAAGGAACTTCAGCTTTACGAGGGTCTCCTTATCCGGAATCAACGAAGATATCACATCCGGGTTGATCCTGGACTGCCAGTTGATCGGCATGTTTGTGCGGATCCGAATGTTGTCCAGACGCCGCGTGCCCCCATTGAGCACCCTGATGTCCATGTCCACGGTGTCATCCGTCTTGATCTCGTGGTAGAGGTTCACCGCCCGGACCTCGATGCGTCCCACACCCCGCGGCGTCATCTCCAGCTTGACTTTGCCTGTGTTGAGCTCGGCGATCTGTTCATCTGAAAACATTTTGTCGTCAAGGGGTTGAAGCTTCCGCCAGATCTCCTGGGGGACCACCAGTACGTAGAACGCCAGCGGCTTATCGATGGTCACGCGGTCGCTGGTACGGTCGGGCAGGAACACGTCCAGCTCCAGTTGCTTGCTGCTCACCCCTTGAGTGAAATTGACCTGGGAAAGCCTGCGGGATTGCGCGGAAGACGGGTCCATGAAGCTGTAGGAGATCTGCCGCGGCAGGTTGATCACACTCAGCTGAAATACGTCGTTGTCACTCGAAAATCGCTCCAGGTCCAGGGTGAAAGTGGCGCTTTCGCCCAGGTTGGCCTCCTGCGAGAAGTTCGGCGAGGTCACGATCACCCGGTCGGCCCCGGCGTCCTTCTGGAGATAGATGTGTCTCTGATCCGTCTTTCCCGCGTAGGTCATGCTGACCGTGACGACCTCCACGTCCTTCAGCAGCAGGAAGTCGATCTCTGCCTTCTGGCCGAAGCGAATCGTCGCAATCTTGCCCTCATACGGCTGGCTGATAATCGGCCCCACCCCACCCGTCTCCGTGGCCTCGTGGAGGGAGATGAAGACATTGTTGATCTTGTCCGGTTGAAGGCTGGGGTCGAAAACGTCCGCGTCCGTCTCGACCAGCTTCGCATAGTCCGCCACCCCCCCTGTGGTGTTCTTCAAACTCAGACGCACCCGTTTTTTTCCGTCCTGGGCCTGGTACTTGACGGCCTTCTCGATCAGGATGTGGGGTTGGTCGAAGATGACCCGAAGCATCGCCTGCTGGTAGTTGATCTCATGGTTGATAAAGGACGCTTGTGTCTTTTCGAATTCCTCCCGGGAGATCAGCTCCCTTTTTACCAACTCGAGGGCAGACTGGTATTCCGACTTTGCCAAGTCATACGCGGCCTTCTGCTTCTTGAGCGCCAGGATCAGGAAAGTCTCGTCGTTCCGTTCCGAGTTTAAGCTCTGGGAATACCCCGGGATCCGGGAACACGGAATCGAAAACAATACCAAAACCAAAAATGTCGAGACTTTGATTTTCAACGGTTCGAATGTCATGAAAGTATTTGAACTTGGATACCCCTTCCTTTGGAAGGGGAGGAAAAGTTTAGCTTGCTGAGGGTAAGCTAAAAGGCTGTTTTGTCCGTACCGTAGTCGAAAAGGTAACTTCTAAAGTGATCAGAGGATATATTCGGTTTCATCTTCAAGAGCAGAAAGGGCCCCTACAGTTGGATCTGTTTGGGGAGGGGAGTGGTTAATGCCCCGCCCTTTGGGCGGGGTGATTTACTTACACGTTGAAATTTACGTACTTAAATTCATTCAACGGATAAGATTTAATGGTAGTTATATATCTTGATGTAGCAAGGCGTTGTGCCGGGCCAATTGACCCTACACGCTGACCGAGGCGCTTCGATGACCAGCAAAACCCGTGGCACTCCTGCTGGCCGATCTGGGGCTGACCAAATCGCACTCACGACCGCACGTATCGAACGACAACCCATACTCCGAGGCGCAGTTCAAGACCTTGAAGTATCGCCCGGCCTTCCTGGAACGCTTTGGTGGGCTCGAACACGCCAGTTCATTCGGGAATTATATACTTGACAAAGACTATCTTGATTTATCCCAAAGTGTTGAGTTTTTGCGAAAATCTCGCAGAATGCCCCGTCCCTTGGACTTTGATGTCCTGTTTCTATATTTGTCGGCATGAGACTGCCAACAGACTGTTTGAGTAGACAGAGCCTTCATCACTACTGTCATGTCCCAGAAGTTCCTTACAAAAGAAGGTAATTAGGAAGATATTGGTACCAGATTCACCAGATATGAAGCAATAATTGGGAAGAGATCCTCGTCTTCCTGGTTGAATCTGAACTCTGTTTCCTTCAGGTATAAATGGAAATGATGTCGAGGGATCCCTCTGTATTGATATAGCCAATTTTCAGAAAAACTCCAGAAGCCTTCGATGCCATTGATGTGATGTCGGCCTTTGCCTTTGGGCACCCCTTCTTCTTTTCGAACAACCACGTGGTCACCTTTGACTGACACAGCCAAGTATAGGCGTGCCAGTCATCGGTATCTTTTAATTAGGTATCGCATGAATGGGCAACGAGTATTCTCGTTTCCCCCGACTATGCCCGGGAGATTGCTAGCGTACAACGTGACGCAACCTTTCATTCCTGCCGATACTTGTCGCCCGCATGAGGGTTTCGATGGGTGTGTTGTCGGGGTTCAACATCTTGGTAGTCTTTGTGAAAGGCGGTGACGTGTCAGGGGATGTCGTATGAGATTGAGACCAGGAACCTAGGGTCACATCCTGAGGGGGGTAAATGGCACTCGGATCGCGAGGGGCTTGAGAGGTAATGGACAGTAGGAGCAATGGAAGTACGCACCCCAGCATACCGAAACTGAGGGCGGATGACCGCAAGGGAGCAGGCTGTAGAAGCCGTCAGGTGGGGGAGGACGACCGGGTCATGAACCGTCGGATACCGCCCGCCATCGCGACGTGGCTGTTTGTTACTGCTTACGATAAATTTGATAGTTATATACTCGGTAGCATCCGGGCTGGGAAATTGAATCGTTGTGGGGACGGCTACAGCACTGCCAGGTGTAGCGCCAATTGAGGTAATCGCCATCCATTTTGCAGGACGCTTTTAGGACTTGCCCAGATCCGTGGGTCGGCGGAACATGCCAACAATTTTGAGACACTGAAAGTTGGAATTCAGTGCAGTTTCCGGCCGTCTCCATAAGAGGTGTCATCGGCACCGTGGATCCCCGTGCAGGTATCGGGACCAAGTTCGATTTGGTATCACCTGGCGTAATAACGATTGGATCGTGCCGGTACTTATCCGAGATCCGGGGTGGATTGATCCAGACCTCGGAAGGCAGGTCGGTTGGCAGCGGGGGACCCTGCACAAAACGTTCGGGGTGGGCGATATAGGCACGCCACAGGGTCTGCTCACGGGCGGCAAGGATTTCCTTGGCGTAGCTATAGTGCACAGATTCCGGGGTCAGCAAGCCCAGGCCTGAGTGGCGATGCTCTGTGTTGTAGTAGGTGAAGAACTCATGGCAGAATTCTTGATGAACCAGATAACCCCGGAGGAACAGGCCGCAAACCATAAAGATTTTACAAGATCCTCTTCCTACTTCTTGAAATCCGCTCAATTAAAATTGCCAGGTATCAGAATGCTCACCCGATTGCCGTGTTAAGAATAAGTTCCCTTATCGTGGATCATATTTGAGGAAAGAGACATAAGCACCCACAAAAAAAACAACGGCTAAAACCGCCAACAGCATCAAATCTATGTTTACACGTCCCATTATATCGGAAAGACTCTCTTTTTGATATTTGAATATCGGCATATCACTGATATCCACTGTTTTCTGTTTTGTGGTTGGTCTGGAACGACCTTCCAAAATGGGGGAAAATACAACTCTTCCAAGAGTTTCTTCCTTTGATTTTAAATAAGATGTAAAAATATCTTTGTGTGCGCGGGCCAAATTAAGGAAGTGCTCCTGGCTTTCGATACCCGTACCAGCTATGTTCATGGAGGCAAGGGTCATAATCGAGGTAGGAGAGATTCGTGATAGACCCAAGGCTAACTTGGCTAAACGCTCTTGTTTATTGTGATAATCCTTCTCCATTCTTGCACTTTCAACCTTCTTTTCAGCATCCATCCGAACTTTATACTCATCTAGCAAGGCTTGCTGCTTTGCCGTCCACTCGGAAAAGGTCTTTCTGTATTGGGCTATAATCTTTTCTCGCTTTCCACTTGGAGTACCTGGCTCTATTTTAGGGGATCGGGGTGCAGGGTTTTCCATATCAATTTGTTTTAGATATGGAATAAAGTTTAGTTCAATATCTCTCTGAACCTGACTCGACTGCATGCGATACTGGTGAATTGAGGGCACCTGAATGAATTGGCTGGCAAGAATCACACTTCCCTTTGGGATCACCAGTGTCCAAACAACCCATATTAACAATAGTACCAAAAATGAAATGTTCGACCGACTTGTGCTGGCGGAGACGAACATTCCGAGGTTAAAAAAAACCGCAAGGTATAGGACAAAAACACAAAAGATCAACAACAGTTGGATTATGTCTTGGCTGTCCGGTTGGAAATCAGGGGAGATCGTGAGCAACGCAAAACCTAGACAAACCGGGATACTCAAAGGTATCATCAAGCTAAGGAAACCACCGACCATCTTGCCCAGGATAAGAGTGTCTCGCGGCACTCGGTGAGACAGTATCAGCCCTAGGGTGCCATCTTCCTTCTCACCGGAGATGGAGTTATAGGTAAACAGGATGGCCATCAGGCTAAAAACGACCTTAACAAGAAAAGCCATATCCAAGTCCCCGAAAATACCAAAGATCGGATTTCCTTCGATTTTTCCTCCTGTGGGCGTAGGATTTCTATAACTTTTTACCGATATATGACGCCCTAGACTGTTTTCTAAACCCGATACGATGATGCTGGGAACTCCCGGAGGCTTACTTAGTTGCACTCCTGTGTTTGAAATTGCCAAGTAACTGGTTTGCTCCTTTAAGATCTCTCGACTAAGTTCCTTGGTCGTCCTGTATTCGGCAACTTTATCGTTGTAGTTGCGCATGCCTGTGTACAGGCTCAAGAGAATCAGGAAAAAGCAGAAGATTAAAGTTCCATAGAATTTGGGGCTGGAGAGATTGGCTAAAATCTCTTTGCTGAGAATGTGTCCAAACATGCCGTCCTTCAAAACTCCCCTGATTATGTGTTTGCGACTCAAAGACTTCGATAAAAATCTTTCTATTTAGATTTCCAGTGTACGATACATTGTGGCGCTACATCCATCTTTCCTCTGTACCAAACGAAAATATAAGCAAGGTTCGTTTGATTTGACAATTTTCAATTATAACCCAGAAAAAGATAACACGAGTTCAATAAGGAAGTGCAACACTTGGGATAGTTTTTGTTCTATCCTAAGTGTATGGGAAACAATTATAAACACCTTACGGCTGACGAGAGGGACCATATTTGTGCGCTTCGAGCATCAGGTAAGTCTCTAGGCGATATTGCCAAGAGCCTCTGCCGGAACAAGAGCACCATTTCCAGAGAGCTCAAGCGCAACCGGTCCTCGGTTTACAACTACTACTGTTCAAACCAGGCTCAGCAACGGGCCGGGCTGCAAGCCATCGTTTGACTTTAGAGTGCTTGTGCGTGCCAAGTTGTCCAGGATCAGGTGAATTATCGAGTGGAACCATAAGACAAATCCATTACTTTATCATGTTATTTATGGGACAAACACTTGTTGCCAGTTCCATAATTACTCATAACGCATCACTGCTGTCCAAGATAAATCAGATTCGCGTAAGCGACGGGTGCGAAATCCTTACTCGCCTCGTACATACGATAACGGATGCCATCGGTAACGACCACGTCACACGACACGCCGAGGGCGGAGAACAAGCCGGTTGCCTGCTCGAGGCGTTGAATATGGCGCTCTGGCAACGACAGCCGGAAGCCGTCATCCATCACTCCGACCAAGGATGTCAGTACACCTCCATCGCCTTCGGTCTACGGTGCTGCAAGGCCGGTATCCGGCCCTCTATGGGTTCCACCGGTGATTGCTACGACAACGCGTTACGCGAGAGCTTCTTCGCCACATTCGAATAGCGAACGCCTGGATCGCCGAAACTATCGCACACAGGCCGAAGCCCAGATGTCCGTATTTCAATACATCGAGGGCTGGTACAACCCCCATCGGCGACACTCAGCACTCGGATATTTCTCTCCAATGGACTTCGAGAAGACCTCCAGCGCTGTCGACCATGCAGCCGACTGAATCGAAACTGATAAACCGTCTGCTAAAACCGGGGTAACTCCAAAGAAGAGTGTAATGTGAGAATAATTGGCGCCAACCTATGGGTGAATCTGCCCGTCCGGATATTCGCTTCTGGTTGTCGCTTGGCGTTCCAAAGCGAGGTACTCCTCCGGCGCCAGGCGGGATTGTGTAGCGACGGATGACATGATTTTCCTCCATTAAACAGAATAACCATGTTATCATATCCCCGCACTTTGACCCCCGTACCCTGTATCCCTTTTCCCCTCACCTTGGATCGTAGATCGCCCCCAGGAAGAGGATGGTCCCACTCAGCCGTTCCCGGATTGCGAGCAGGAACGGCCGGTCCACCTTAATGCCGCTCGGCCCTGCCGATGACGGACCCATGCGCACCGATGTAGCGGCCGCCGCTACCGTTCCTTCCTCGTCCACCTTCAGGAACGTTTTGTGCTTGACCTGAGAGATGTGTGTCTCCGGGACAGAAGTGAGCCTGGAGAAATCCGCCGCTTTGGGATCGAACGCCGCCCCCATGCCCATCTCAACAAGTGGGGTGTTCAGCAAGGCGTCGTACTCCTGCTCAAACGCCGGCAGCTGCACGGGCAGTTCCCGAAACTCGATCCCATTCGTCCACTCGTCCCACTGCGCTAGATCGATGCTGTTCACCAGGTCCGCCAGACCGCCTCCAGGGCGCGGCTGCAAGATCACCATCGTGAACGCCTCCGCCCCGTACGGCAGCTCGGCAATCTGCAATCCCTTTGCGAACCCGGTTGCTCCACGCCCATTCGGATTGAACATCGCCGGCACGTACACAGGATCGGTGCTTCCTTCCAGGAAGAACGGTCGGGAGTCCGTCTTTGCTGGATCGAACTGGACCGTCCAATCTCCCTCGAAGTAAACAGCGTTCAGGAGAAAGAGGTTGGTGTACCGGTCAATCCTCTGGACGATCGATTCGATGCGACCGCGGGTCTGCTCTTTCACCCAACCGTTGATGGTCTCCCTGGCGCCGGGATCGGCGAAGTCGAGCGCCTGAGCTTTGGCATCGAAGTACGTGCGGATGGCGTCGAAAAAGCTCGTCTCGAACGTAACTCCCTGTCGTATCCACACCGAACTGGCGACTGCGATCTGCACGCTTGGATCCAGCGTAAATAGAAGGTCGTGCAACCCTCGGTAGCCCTCGTTGATCTCGCCCATCGCCATGCCGGATAGCTGGAGCCCCGAGCGCATCGCCTCAAACGTCTCCCCCGCAGCGCCGTTCAGGGTCATTCCAAGCGCCATCGACACGCTCAGCGGAGACACGAACACATTCCTACCCGGTTCGGTTTCTTCTGCCACCTCGCGCAGCAGTTCAAAAGCGAAGACGTTGTTGGCATGGATCGCCGCGTCCTCGCTTGCCGTCAGCGGCCGGGGCAACTTTGTGAGGGGTTCCTGCGGTCCAACGGGGTTGCTCGTGCAGGCGACAAAACCAAGCATCGTCGCCCCAACAAGCGCCGTCAAGGTCCAGTTGAGTGCAGACATTAGCGGTAATGGATCAAGTGGATGTCGGCGCGGTGTGTTGCAGTTGTGCGTCTGGTTGGCCCTACGGTGGCGGAGATTCAACCTCTTCGGACCGTCCGACACCCAGGCCGCAACACTGCAACGGGTGCATTCTCTTCAATGTATATCCAGTATATCCGACGCCCGGGGATCTCCCAAGTTTCGTTTTTTCAGGGGTGGCATGTTGATGATGCCTGCCGCATCCTTTCACCAGGACCTTTCAGGCACACCTTTCTCCACACTATCTGTATCTATATCAACATGTTACGCTGTGTTGGTGGAAGGGTGAAGGATTTTCAGAAAATCTCCCCGCATAGAGCGATGAAAAAAACCTTGGAGTATCGCGGACGTCCCACGGGCCACAAAAAATCACGGCCCCACACGCCCCACATCGTTGGCCAACCCCTGGTGTTCTCTGGAGCTCGTCGCGGTCGATTGAGTGACGTGGCACTGACGAAGGCGGTACGGGTCTTCGATCTGACGGCCACGGTGCACGGGTTCCGATTTTCCTGACTCAAGGAGTTCCAGCTTTAGCTTCGTGCTTGCCATCTTACATTGAAGCTATTGGAAAAACTGGTGGAGGCATAATCTGTAATTATAAATTCGATTGGGAAGTTGCACTTGACCAAGTCTTGAAAAATCGGCAGATTTTAAAGGATTGTTCCATTAATGCAAAGCGGGGGATGCTATCATATTCGACTGAATTAATAACACAAAAGTACATACAACTATTCCAAAGCCTAAGTGGGACCGGGTTTTAAATCTAAAATAGATGTGGGGTATAGTAACTTGGAAGTGCCAAAAGCCGAGCGCACAAAACTAGCCTCCCCAAAATCTAATCATATACTGCCGAAAAGTTAGCTCCGCAACACAAGGATACAGGCTCTTGCCATCGGACCACCCCAAACCTGCTTTGTAGGTTTGGGGCAGCATTAGAATCCCACAACCAGCGCTTCTGCTACAGGCGCACGAAAACCCATTATTATCTTCTTTATTCTCTCAACACAATCATCAAGGTAAAAGGATACACTTTTTTGTTGAAAGGTTTGAGAATGTCTAAGAGGAAGACAAAAAGGGCCTTAGTAATAATCCCAACTTATAATGAACGAGAAAACGTTGAACGGATAGTCCAAGCAATTTTGCCAGTGGACCTGCGCATTAGTATCCTAATTGTGGATGACAATTCCCCTGATGGAACGGGCGAGATTGCTGAGAACCTAGCCAAGTTGTACGACAAAGTTTACGTATTACACCGGGAAAAAAAAGAAGGGATCGGAAGAGCTTATATTGCAGGGTTCAAATGGGCAATTGAAAGGAAATTCAATTACATTTTTGAGATGGATGCTGACTTTTCTCATCGACCCCAATATTTGGAAGACCATTTGAGGGAAATAGAAAACCACGACTTGGTGCTGGGTTCAAGGTACATAACGGGGGTAAATGTTATTAACTGGCCAATAACGAGGCTTTTACTGTCCTACTATGCCAATGTATATGCTCGGTTGGTAACTGGAATGCCGGTGAGAGATGCCACAGGTGGATTTAAGTGCTTTCGCCGAGAGGCCTTGGTGGCTATTGATCTTGAAAGTCTTCATGCATCTGGCTATGCATTTCAGATTGAAGTTACAATGCGAATATGGAAGAAGGGATTCAGGATAAAAGAAATTCCTATCATATTTTATGATCGCACAGCAGGTGATTCAAAGATGTCAAAAAGAATCATGGGTGAAGCCATTTGGACAGTATGGTTGTTGCGCATCAAATCGATCTTTGGATTGTTGACTTAACAATGACATGCTCAACCGGCCTCTAAAAATTGGTATGTCAATACAGAGGAATCCCTCGACATCAGTTCCATTTATCCCTGAAGGAAATAGAGTTCAGATTTAACCACGAAGACCAGCGCCCGGCTTGGCACATGTTTCTTGTGCAACTTGGCGCACTTGCGCTGTGGGCGGCGAAGCGCAACGACCTGTCAGTGGATGCGGCGGACTGGGCAGTTGACCTGCGGAGATTGACTCGGGATCATACCGACGACGCGCCATGGCGGCTCACTATAGACGAACGGGAAAAACCAGCCTTCCTGCAGCCGCCGGACCCGGGAGGCCTTAAATGGTCCGCCGTGGCGACGCCCGATGCGCTCGACATGCTGATCACTTCGAAGAATCACGACCTGAAACAATCTGTGGCGAAGCGGGCGACACCGGAGGATTGGGTGTGCGCGCTGGTGTCGCTGCAAACGTCCGAGGGCTATGGCGGCGCAGGAAACCAGGGTGTTGCGCGCATGAACGGCGGCTCATCCAGCCGCCCGATGTTGGGGCTTACCCCCGGTCGGGACAAGGACATTTCGGTTGATCCTTCCGCGTGGTGGGCGCGGGACGTGCGACGGCTGGTTGAGGCGCGCGCGACAGGACAGAGGAGCGGGATCGGTGCCGTGGCCGGACCGGCACTTTTGTGGTGTCTCGACTGGCCGGAAGGCCGGCAACTCGACCTGCGCGACCTGGACCCGTGGTTCATTGAGGTCTGCCGGCGAGCCGTTGGGGGCGGTTGATTGATTTCCAACTGTATGACGTCCCATAACGTTCTCGAGTCCGGTTACTATTGTACCAAGTACTTCAACAGGTTTACTTGGCTTCACACCTAGTCTATCAACGAATCTGTAGCTTGTTTGCTCACTCAAGATCTGTCGGTTTAATGTTTCAGTCTGCCGGAAAACGCCGCATTAGGAGACGATCCGGTCCAGGATGGAGTGTCGAGAAAATGTCCTTGATAGTATATGACGGTTAGACTATATTGTTAAATCATGAACTGGGAAGTCGGATTTGATCCGGCCTTCGACTCGGAATTCGATGCCCTGCCCACCCGCAGTGCAGGATGAGCTACTTGCTCAAGCGAAGCTTCTTGAGACATTCGGACCGTCTCTGGGCCGTCCACGGGTGGACACTCTGGACGGGTCGCGCCACGCCAACATGAAAGAGCTTCGCTTTAACGCCGCCGACGGCGTGTGGCGGGTCGCCTTTTTCCTTTGACCCCAAGGGGAGCCATCCTGCTTGTGACCGGCTGAAAAGTGACGATCGAGAAGATGAAATAAGAGCGGATTTAGATGCTCTGGGTCCGGTGTAAGTTGCTATAAGGAAGCAAGGAGGCCTCTCAAATGGTTGAATTGATAAACGTTTCACAAAAAACACACTTGAAGCGTCTTTTTGGTGTTGTTTCAAATGGCCAAACCTATCTCAATGTGATTTACCTGCTATTGGCTTTCCCTCTGGGACTGGTTTATTTCGTTTTCCTGGTAACGGGGTTGTCCCTGGGGATTGGCTTGATCATCATAGGTATTGGTATTCCAATACTACTGTTGATGATGACATCATGGTGGGGATTGGCATCATTCGAACGTAAAATAACGATATGGCTGCTGCGTGTAGAGGATATACCTCCAATGTTAACCAAAACAAAATCAAGAAAGGGCATATGGGAGCGGTTCGGATATTACCTGAGCAATCCTGTGACGTGGAAAAGCTTGGTCTACCTTTGCGCAAGGTTTCCGCTTGGGTTACTTTCATTCATTGTTTCGGTTATTCTGATATCGCTGACAACAGGGATGGTGGCTGCGCCGGTAATCTATGAGAGCCATACATTGAACGTCGGCTTTTGGCAGGTAGACACTTTGGGAGAGGCTCTGATCTGCTCAATTCTGGGAGTTGGCGTGGGTTTAATTTCAATCCACGTGATGAATAGTCTTGCATTCGTATCGGGCAGGTTTGCCAGTTTGATGCTGGGTCCTGCTCTACATTCGTCCCCAAAATGATTCCATCCAGGGGTTGTCTCGGGCTCCGTTTTCGGCATAGGAGACCCAACCCCCTTCTCCCTGAATAGGATGCGGCGTAACCAGGTGTAGCTTTGTGTAGACAGAATCCCCTGTCGGCCACGGCCCGAGCCACCCACCCATTTGCTCTCAATATCCAGGAGGCCGTCAGATGGGCCTTCCGGGCGCCACGGGCATAGATCAGTTCTGTGAAGTCGGTCGTAAAGGCCTAAACACTCAATGAATTGGCGGCCTTTCACCAAATTCGCCTGGGATCCCGCAACAGGGTTTGCCAGGAGAGCTTGCTCTCACGCTGGCCGTCCTCGATAGCGATGACTTCCTTGCAGCCATCAGCCGTTGCACCGACCAGCACGAGCACACAGGGCCGATTCTTATCCAGGCGCACGTTGAAATAGATCCCGTCCGCCCACACATACACGTCGTGTTTTCCGGTCAGGTCGCGCTGCTTCCAGCTCTTATACTCATCTTCCCAGATTTGCTTCAGCCTGGTGACATTAGTCGGTGATAAACCCGAGTTCTTGAGAAATGTGGGTTTCAAAAAAAGGGTACTGGGCGGTCTCCCCACGAAAAATGGGTATTGGAATTAGACGGAAAGCTCGTTGCTCGAACTTCAGTACCCCATGGGAGTAAGAAGCTAAAAAAACCGACGTTTTTTCAAATATTAAATAGCCAGATTTACTTAAATTTGGAGGAATACGAAAAATTATATTCCTGCGAAGAAAACGCCGGTTACTACCACCAGCTATTAAATCAAAAGGATATTTTGGAAGATTAAAGACACTGATATTGAGTCTGTCGTTTTTTTCAGCCCGGCCATCATCGGTCGGGCTTTTCTTTTGCCTTTCCCACCACCTTCCCTGCCGGCAGCAGTTCCCCCCGATGGTCTACCTCACACGCCCACGTCTCGCCCGCCTTCGGCTTATTCCCTGCTACATCGCTGACCTCGATCGGGGTCGGCGGACGTCCATAGTAAACTATAGGCCCCGTAGGTTCATAATGAATTACAATATCGGAGGTCAAGGTAGATGCGAGATATTTTGAAAACGCACCTCTGGTACTTTCACATACCATCTTGATTATATCAGCAGCAGATTGACCCCAACTAAAAGGAACAACAGTAATTATGGACTCCGGTTTTTCCTGCTCTATGGTTTCAAAAACAACGGTAGTGTCTCTGAATACCTGAACGACAGTATCCCGGATGGTTTGGACGGTAGTATCTCTTACTACTCGTACAACAGTAAGGGTATCAACCTGGAAGGTCGTGTCTCGAACAATGACAGTATCCAACGAACCAACGCCAAAAACCGCCCCGTCTCCTTTGCCGAAATTTTCAGCAAGAATGAAAAAGTCATCAAGGTCTACCTTCCCGTTTCCGTCCAGGTCCCCAGGAATTCTCTCTTTAGCGAAGGCTGTAGCTGTTACAATCAATACCGCGCATATAGCATATCTCCATAATAACATTCGCACTCAAGCGGTCCTCCCTGGGTCTCGATCTCTACCTATGGCTGGTTTACCGGACCTTCTCGCTCCGCGCTCCGCAACGGCTCACTTGGCGGCAGGTGTACCACCAGTTCGGAGCACACCCGGCCAAGGCGAAGGACAAGTTGGTTGTGAATGATTTTCGCAAGGATTGTTTGCGCGATTTGAAGAAGATCAAGCTGGCTTGGCCGGAGTTGAACTACACGACGGCTCCGGGCGTCCTGATCCTCTTGCCCTCGACGCCCGCCATCGCGCCGCTCAATCAAGGCCAGCTAGCAGCCTGTTGAAAAAGTGCGTTTATGCCAAGATGACTGTTGTCTTTCCTTGTGGTTTGGTCCTATGATATATCAGGTTCAAACTGAGAAGGGAGGACGAGCAAATGGCAATGGGAAAACGAGGACGACAGAGACAGGAAAACCTGTTCATCGCATCGAACACTTTGGTGAAATCTCCGGGTCATCCGTTCTACGAGAAGCTGAATCAGGTATTGGGGGCGAACGGCTTCGACGAGTTCGTCGAGGGGCTTTGCCAGCGGTATTACGCTCCTCATATGGGTCGCAAGGGCATTCCGCCCGGGGTTTATTTTCGGATGCTTTTGATTGGGTATTTCGAGGGACTTGATTCGGAACGTGGGATCGAATGGCGTGTATCTGACTCGCTGACGTTGCGCCGGTTTTTGGGGTATGCCCTTGACGAACAGACCCCGGATCATTCCAGCCTGTCTCGCATCCGGCATCGGCTTCCCTTGGAAGTTCACGAAGCGGTTTTCAAGTGGATCCTGAGGGTCTTGTGCAAAGCGGGTCTGGTGAAGGGGAAGACGTTGGGCGTGGATGCTACGACACTGGAGGCCAACGCCGCGATGCGCAGCATTGTACGCCGTGACACGGGTGAAGGCTACCAGGCATTCCTTGAGAATCTGGCCAAGGCCTCGGGCATTGAAACGCCTACCCGCGAGGACTTGTCCAAGATCGATAAGAAGCGACCGAAGAAGGGATCGAACCAGGACTGGGAGCACCCGCACGACCCGGATGCCAAGATCGCTAAGATGAAGGACGGTCGCACGCACATGGCGCACAAGGTGGAGCACGCGGTGGATCTGGACACCAATGCCATTGTGGCAGTGGCGTTGTCGGGAGCAGATGAAGGAGATACCGAGTCGTTGCCCTGGACGCTGCTCGAGGCGCAGCTCAATCTCAAGCAGGTCGCGAAGGACGAAAAAGCTGCTAAGCGTTTGCACAGACAGCGTATACGGGAGGTGGTTGCGGACAAAGGATATCATAGCAACGATGTATTGACCAGTCTGAAGCAAGGCGGCATCCGGAGTTACATTTCAGAACCGGATCGGGGACGCCGCAAGTGGAACGGCCGACGAGATGAGCAGGCCGCGGTATATGCGAATCGACGCCGGATCAAGGGAGATCGCGGCAAGGCCTTGCGCCGAAGTCGTGCAGAACGGGTGGAAAGAACCATCGCTCACACATATGATACCGGTGGCATGCGCAGGTTGCACTTGAGAGACCGCGGCAATATCCTCAAGCGTTTGCTGATCCACATCGGGGGCTGCAACCTGGCTCTGCTCATGCGCAAAGTGATGGGCGTAGGTACTCCGAAGGCCCTCCAGGACCTGGCCAAGGCCTTGCAGCGTCTACTGCTCGTCCTACAATCACGTTTGCTGCCCTCGGTCACCTTTTTAACCTCTTATCAGCGTCTCCTGCTCAATCTCCTTACCTTGATTTATCTGACCCGCACTCCAGGCGTCTTTTCCGTTTATGTGCGTTGAAAGGTAGTTCTTCAACGGGCTGATAGGGAGCTAATTCTCCCCTTTCCCACCTCTCAGCGGCCAGCCACCGGCTTTCCGCAGCGCGTTGGATTCTAGGTATCCCCCCACACCCCTGAATCGCCTGAATCCGTAAATCGTTTATTTCCACAGGCTTCTGTGATTTCTTTGGGTTTTCCACGAACATTCACCCCTACTCAATTTCGATCTATTTCGAACATTCACCCCTACCATACAAGTAAAGTACATTGGCAGTCAAATAGTCCAAAGCCATTTCTGGACCGTTCCCTGGCAGCATGGGAACCGATAATAGCGGAAGCGAAGTTGTGAGCAAGGCAAATCTATGCCCAAGCGTTGGGTGGATTTCTTGCGACGCGCACCGGTAAAATATGTTCATACCGTCACCGATCTTCTTTAATATATCTGCAAAGAGGACTCGAGAACCGGGGTTATTTTCTTGGAATACCGGTTGCGCCCAAACATAATCTCTAATTCCCGACCCAAACTTCTCCTTATACGTTGACTTCATATGGGAGATTACCGATTCAGCATAGTGAGGTTCCTTACCTGATCGTCCACATAATTCGTTATAGGATTCCTTTTGGCGAATCCAAGAACGCAACAGCGTGCTGCTGATGTAGTCGCGGAACACTTGCGGATGTTCACTGCAAAATCGTGCAAGGAATTCACAGACCACGTGAGCTTCATATAGCGTGCGCCATAGTTGCCAGCCTGCCCAGTAAGATTTTTCTATAAGAAGTCCTATAGCGTTCGCCTGTTGACTCGCGTTCGTGTACAGGTGCATGAATACGTAGGACTTAGCCGCTTGGAGATCGTACGTCTCATTGAGACATTGATGAAGAATATCTTCTTCGGCAAACCAACTTGGGCGACACACGAGGTCCTTCTCAAGGTCTGCACTAAAGTAAGCGGTTTCTCTGATTAGCTCTTCGAGTATTTGGATTCTATGGGGCTTCCAATCAGGTTTCTGGCCACTACGCTCCATGTGCCTCTCTAGCCAATAGTTCTTCATTTTGAAACCTCGTTCCCCTCGAGGATGGCCAGCCACGGGCGAGTCCTGGCCTCACTAAAGCGACTGATAGAGTCAGGGGGGACGCCGGTGCCCTTAGAGGGGATCATTTCATAACTTTCGGGTTTAATATCAGTAATACCTCTGAAAACACAGGATTTTTGAGGAGCTTCGATTCCGGGTTAACGTGGGATTCGGTCGCCCCTTCGCTCAAAAATCTGATAATTACCGGATTCGATGCCTCCATGGACGGTCAGACCATCTACGCGAATGCACGGGATTCCTTTGTGATACAAATATCCGCCGACGGGGGGGCCAACTGGACCACGACGGAAATCAACCAGGCCAACGGTCCTGTCGCGGTTTCTCCTTCGGATTCCGACCTGGTCCTTTACGGGGGCTCGGCCAGGCTTTACAGATCTCACGACGGTCTTAGAACGACTCGTCAGGTATTGGAAGCTGGCGGGACGATCACCGATATCGTATTCGCCCCGTCCGATCCCACCAACGTCTATACCGTTGCCGATGGATACTTCTTCTATAAAAGCACAGATTCCGGGGCCACCTTTTCCCTTGTCAGGAACATACGCTCAGATGTATTGAACAATTGATCCTGTGAAATACGAGTCTCTTACGGGACCTCTAATGATGTCAGAAATAGACGATGTCATTCTGAGCGCCAGCGAAGAATCTCGGTTTTACAGCGCCAAAGGCGCGTTGTCCCTTAACCCAGGCGAGCTGCCCTGGGTTGTGCGAAACAATAGCGTCGTGCGGCCTGAAGGGCCGCGATAATTTCACATCGCCATCCCCATCCCTGTCCCGCATCCTGATTCATCTACGGTATGTGTGGGATGGATCCGGATCGCGGACCGTTGGCCCGCTCGATTCGACCACACTCAAGCCCAGCCCGTTGGACTGGGCCAAGGAATCACGGGCCGTTGGCCCGCAGATGCGTCGCCTCATAGAACCTCGCTTTCTACCAAAAAACTAGGAAGATCCTAAAATAAAACGGAGATGACATGAATTTAGAGACCAATTTTCCCCCTTCGAAAGTCCCCCAAAGGACCTACCCCACCACATTGGACGAACAACTAGAAAATCTGAAATCGGATCAACTGTTGGAACGATTCGCCAGGTCCCGAAAAAAGCTTTCCTCAGACCCATATCGTCCCGTCTACCATTATGTCAATCCCGAAGGGAGACTGAACGACCCGAACGGATTGTGTTGCTGGCAGGGACGGTATCACCTGTTTTATCAGGCCTATCCTCCCGAAGACACGCGCCAGCACTGGGGCCACGCGATCAGCGATGACCTGGTCAACTGGACGGACCTGCCCCTGGCCATCTATCCGGGAATCGAAGAGAAATGTTTCAGCGGAAGCACTCTCGTCGAGGAAGACCGCGTCATCGCCATCTACCACGGCAAGCTTGTGGGCAACATAGTCGCTGTGTCCAGCGACCCACTCCTTCTCAACTGGGAGAAAATCCCCGGCAATCCCGTTATCCCCTTGATGGAAGCGGATGAGATGGGACGCCCCTACCGTGTGTTCGATCCCTGTATTTGGAAAGAAGCGGAGGGCTACTACTCGCTCTCCGGCAATCACTGGGACGGAACCTTCTTCGGCGACTGCAGAATGGTGCAACACCTCTTCTTCTCACAGGACCTCAGGCGTTGGAAATATTTGGGCCCGTTCGTGGAAGGCGATATCTTCACCAGCCCGGGTGAGGATGGCGCTGTCCCCTACTTCTGGCCGATCGGCGATAAATATATCCTCGTGTTCGCCAGCCACCAGCGGGGGTCGCAATACCTGGTTGGAGATTATGACAAGCTGCATCACAAATTCAAACCCTTCGCCCACGGCCGGTTCAACTTCGGCCCCATCGATCCTGGCGGTGTCCACGCCCCATCGGTCACTCCCGATGGAGCAGGCGGCCTGTACGTCATCCATAACATCAATGGCGGCAAACCGACTGAGGTTGGGACCATATCATGTCCATCGTTCGTGTGTTGACACTGCGTGAAGACAAAACCCTGGAGATAGAGCCCATCCCCAAGATCGATTCGCTCCGATCTGACCATCGGATCGTCGGGGAAACGAACCTGCCCGCAAATCAGGAGATCGTGCTCGAGGATGTGGCCGGGAACGCTGTAGAACTTGTCGCGGAAATCGATCCGAAAGAGGCGCGGGAAGTCTGCATCAACGTTCTCCGCTCTCCGGATAACGAGGAGCATACAGCCGTTAAATTCTACAAACATGGCCATATGAGTGCGAACAAAGATGGCCAAAAATACAGGAAAGACGCGCTTACCATCGATCCGTCCCGGTCATCCCTGCTTCCCGACGTGCTCTCACGTCCTCCGGAAGTGGCGCCCTTCGAGCTCGAAGACGGTGAAACCCTCAAGCTTCGGATCTTTATAGACAAAAGCGTGGTCGAAGTCTTCGCCAACAACAGACAGGTCCTCGCCCTCAGGGTTTACCCCGGACGGAAGGACAGCGTGGGCGTGTCCGTCCGTGCCCAGGGTCGAGATGCCGTCCTGAAGTCCCTCGAAGCCTGGCAGATGAAGAGCATATATACGCAGGATTGAGTGGGGATTCCAGTCGACCGCAGAAGACAGTCTGCGAATGGGAAAATCATGCCCGGACAGCACCACAGAAGAAGAAAAGGAAGACACCGCGGAGCTGCGGCAAAGGCCAACGCGGATCTGATGAGCCACGTGGTCTCCCTGGGGCTTGAAGGCGTTGAACAGTACAGAAACTGGTGCCGGGAGCACGGGTTTACAGGGGCCTTGAACAAAGGCTGGCAGGAACGGCGGAAGGAACGCACAGCCGCCAGACGGGAAGTGGGGCGAAAAAAAGTCGACGCCTCGCTCAGGAAGCACATCGAGGCCCTTGGATTGGAGACCCTCGAAGAATATAGGGCCTGGTGCCTGGCACAGGGACTGAGTCAGGGAAGCCGAAAGGCCTCCCGTCAACGCCGAAAAGAGCTGGAACTGGCCATTCGCCTGAAGAACCAGACCGTGCTGTCCGGGATGAAGCAGCACGCGCGCCGGCCTCAGACGACGATACAGCAGATCTACGCAGGAGATGTGGATGTCGGGGAACTGCGTCTCCCCTATCTTCAAAAAGTCCAGGAGGCATTCGCGGGGCATGAAGACGATCCGCATGCCCGAAAAGCCCTCCAGAGGTTAATGAACCACTCGATGGACTACGCGGACCTCTTTGGGGTGAAGCCTGCCCTTTCCGGATTGGGTCAAGAGACCGGGAATACGTTCATTGAGGGGATGAGCGAATTGGCGAGACATCATAACGACTGGATCCGTCCGGTGGAAAACTGGCGTCCGAAAACGCACAACTCCAGACGGCAGTTCGGATCGCTTGCACGCCATCTCCTTGCGAAATATGATGTCCCCCCCTTCATGGATGCCGTGTGGCTCCTGGGAGACCGTCAGGAAGCCCGGTTGCGACAGGCATGGTTCAAGCATATAGGGGTCGGCCACAACATTTGGACCACGGATCTGCCCGTCAACCTGACCAAGAAGATGGCCCACGTCTTTCTCCATGCCCCCGCATATCAAACGGTTGATGAAGCGTTGCGTCGCGGCCAGATCCTGGGGCTTGGAGGGGACGAGCGTTTGGTGCGGGAGGTGATCGGGACCCGTCTTGGCGCCTCGTTTGAAAACGAGGCCTTCTGGAGCACCGTGATCCATTTCTTTGTGAACCACCCGTTCCTGGATCCGGATCAGGTGGGACCGATCGTGGACTACATCCACAACCAGAAGTACGTGCCCCAGGAGATCGTGGGCCCGGGGGGCGTGATCGAGCACGGAAATCCTCCTCAACCCAACTTCGCGATGAAAGGTCGGAGCGTGAATAAGCTGGTCCGTCTGGTCGAGGGTTGGCACCGCCGGCTGGGAAAGGAAACGCGGATCCCGAATAAGCAATGGTCCCCTTCAACCATATTCCCCTTTAACCTCACTGAAAAGAAGGGCGGCGCAGGTGTGGAGGTTCGCTGGTCCATTCAGGAATTACTCTCAACTCGGGAACTCACGGCCGAAGGGCGAGTCATGCACCACTGCGTCGGGTCATACGCGAATAACTGTCAACGCGGAAAAACATCGGTCTGGTCGATGCAGGTGGAGGACACCGAGGGGGTAAATCTTCGGGTGATGACAATCGCCCTTAAGAACCGGAACATCTCTCAGGCGCGCGGCAAATACAATGCACTGCCCAGCGGAAAGATCCGGAGCGGAAAGCAGCGCGCGATGGCGAAATTATATCGGGAATACCTGAAGCAATCCAGACGAATCCTGCACCTGTGGGTCGAACAGGAAGGCCTTTTAATGCCCCGATATGTCTAGCGGACCACGTTCGCCTAAACAAAAGTGAATCGAAGGGGAGTTGCTCATTGATAGGCGATTTTTTCACATTCGCAAAGAACCGCCGGACCGCCTGCACCATCGTCGTGGGTTCAAAAAGCGACAAAGAAGAAATGGATTCCGCCTGTGTCCTGGTAAACGCCATCAGAGAACTGAGTGGGACGGGACCTGACGTAATCGAACAAGGTGAGATCCAGAAAACCGATGGCCTGGTCCTGATAGGCACCTTGCGATCCAATCCCATCATACTGGCTGAAGAGTCCGTCATAACAACACAGAAAGAAATCGAAGCGTCGGGCTATGTGCGAAAGCTCTCCTCCGAGGACCTCGGTCCCCAGGGCTTTGTGATTTACAAGCCCGGCAAAAAGGACGGCCCTTTTTCCGATTCCCTTGTCCTGACAGCAAACACATCCACCGGTCTGTTCTACGCCGTCAGCACGCTGGTGGACCGGCTCCACAATGAAGACGGTCGCTTGATCGTGGACGGTTTGAACACCAGACTGATCCCAGTCGTCAATCTGCCTGCCTTTGCACACCGAAGTGTTTTCACCGGCCTGGGAGGCCCGGAGTGGATGGGGCCAGGACAGTATATGAAGGAGTTCGGCTACGACTACAAGGCGTTCATAGACTGGCTGTCCGAGCACAAATTCAACAATCTCCTGATCCACAACTTTGCGAATCTCTGTTGGGGGATAAACTATGAATCAGAACGGTTCCCCGAGCTGATAAATCGTTTCCACCCCAACGTGAAGCAAGAGTTTATGGGTGAGCTGATCCGATATGCACACGAGCGACACATTGAGATCTTCTTCGGCATGGACATACCCGACAACTGGTCCGGTTTTATCAACGTTTATCCGGACCTGGCGGGAGCAAACGTAGACTGGGAATACTTTCCCAGGGGTCAGGATTGGGATGCCTTTGCGGAAGGGACAGGTGATTGGCGGCCAGTTGGGTTTGTCTCACTCAGCCTCGCGTGAAGGCGTTCTGGCGGGATTACTGGACCGAAGTCCTTGACCGTTATCCGGAAGTCGACGGGATCGGCGGGCAGTTCAGCGAGCACCTCAATATATGTAATTGTGAGAGATGCTCACGGGCGGGATTTTTTGATCTGGCCACGGAATATTTCGGAACGATGGAGGAACTCGCTCGATCCAGGAATCCCGACCTCAAGCTCTGGCTCTGGGGGGTCCCCGGTGTTCGGGATATCATAAAGCGCAAGTCGGAAATACCCAACCTGGTACTCATTGACTGGG
Source organism: Candidatus Latescibacterota bacterium (assembly GCA_965217865.1). Classification (GTDB taxonomy): domain Bacteria; phylum Latescibacterota; class UBA2968; order SICM01; family SICM01; genus CBDCJO01. The sequence continues at coordinate 1,093,257 of CBDCJO010000002.1, forward strand.
GGCTGAGCTTTCAGCCATTCTTTTTGAATCAAATCGTGCCCAAGAGCGATTGGTACCTGTGCCACGGAGGCGGTCATATCCTCGACTTTGCAATCAAGCGGTTTTGCACCACCTTCAACAGACTCGGGCTCAAAGGGGTCCAAATCCGTGGTGTGGAGTTCAAGGAGGGGGACCGAAATTATCAGTCCTTCGAGGAGTTTATGTGGAACCCGCAGCTCTCCCTGGAGGATTATGCGCATCACTACACGATCAAACAACTCAGGAAAAAGGACAAAAAAGTAACCGATGCATATTACTACCTGATTAAGGCACAGGGTTACTCCGAACTCCTCAGTTACCAGGGCGGTGAACCCGGCGCGACCACGTGGTGCCGAGAAGAGCAGTACACGGAAAAATTCGAAACCGCACTCAAAAGGTTGAAGGAAATCCTGGAAGGTATATCCACAGATCACCCATTCGTCAGGTGGCTCAGAGTTCAGGGTGAGATCATCGATTCTACATCACCACAACCGGATCATCCTGATTAGTGTACCCTTTCCGGGAATGTCTCCCAACCTGATCCTACCGCGGCCTTTGCTTCACTCAGGAGTAACAAAAAGTGACACAATCTGAAAAGAAATCCAGAATCGCCGAGCTGGTTCGGAACGACCCGCAGGCTCCCCGGTATCATTTCATCGCCCCCGAAGGCCCTTGCGCCCCGTTCGATCCGAACGGGGCGATCTTTTGGGAAAGGGAACTACCACCTCTTCTACATATTTCAAGACGAGGCATTGCCTCAGGGGGGACACTGTTGGGGCCACGCTTCGAGCCCCGACATGTTGCACTGGACGTTCCATCCCACACGCCTTGGCACCGGGTCCGGACGATCCTGATGTCGGAATATTCAGTGGCGGCGCGTTCGTGAATAAGAACGGAGTCCCGACCATCATCTATCACGGCGTTAAGGCGGGGACCTGTATCGCCACCGCCGAGGACGACGACCTGATCCGCTGGCGAAAAAGCCCTCACAATCCCGTAATCCCGATCCCGAAAGAAGGAGATGAAGGCTGGGGGGTTTATAACGTGTTCGACCCCCACGCCTGGATGGATGGCGATACCACCTATGTCATACTCGGCGGCATGGTGAAACCGCACGACATCCGTGATACAGCTTATCTGTTCAAATCATCGGATCTGATCCAATGGGACTATGTGGGACCTTTTTATAACCCGGATCCCGACTGGACAGACGAGAGTGAAGACTGCGCGTGCCCGGACTTCTTCAAAATTGATGATCGACACATGCTTCTCTGCATCAGCCACCGGCGCGGGACACGCTACTATCTGGGGGGCTTCAAAACGGGACGTTTGTCCCCGAGGAGCACCATCGCATGAACTGGCCCGGCGGTTCCTGTTTTGCGCCGGAAAGCCTGTTGGATGACCGCGGTCGGCTCATCTTCTGGGCGTGGGTGCTTGACCAGCGCAAGGGTGAGGGGGTCGTGGCAAGGGAACTCGGCGTGATGGCCTTACCCAGAATGTTGTCACTGGACCCCCACGGGCGCCTCCGGATCGAACCCCCGGAGGAATTGGAATCACTTCGACGAAATCACCGTCGTAGGGAGAGCCTCTCCGTAGACCCCGATCAGGAGATGCGCCTTGACGACATCGAAGGCGACGTCATCGAGCTAAATCTGGAGGCGTCTGTTCCCGCGGGTGGTCTGTTCGGGTTAAAGGTGCGCGTGACACCCGATTCTACAGAGCAGACAGTCATCACCGTGGACACATCGGCTAATACCCTTTCGATCGATACGACACGTTCGAGCCTGAATCCGAAGATCTTTCAACGATATCCGATCACCCGGGGAGATGGGGGACAGGATGTACGCATCCAGACTGCTCCGTTCGAGCTGAGCTCCGGTGAACCCCTCCGGTTGCGAATTTTTCTGGACAAATCGATACTCGAGGTGTATGCCAACCGCCGCCAATGCGTCACTCAGAGAATCTACCCGACCAGGGAGGACAGCCTCGGTCTTGTCCTGTTCAGCAGTGGCGGAACGACGAGGGTGGATTCGATAGACGCGTGGGACATGGCGTGCTGAAACACCGATTGAACTTCTTGAGCAGGTTGTTCCCTTGGACATGAAATGGCGTATATTATTTACGCTTTCATTGGCGGAGTTGCTCGGAATGGCATTGTGGTTCTCGGCCTCCGCCGTGTCACCCGCATTGACGGCCGAGTGGGGCCTGGACGACGCCGGCAGGGCATGGTTGACCATCTCGGTACAAATCGGGTTTGTGGTTGGCACATTTATAAGCGCCCTCCTGAATCTCTCCGACGTTTTCAATGCGCGATACCTCTTTTCGATAAGCGCGTTTTCGGGAGCGATTTTTAACGGCGCCATCGGTTTGTTCGTAAACAGCATCGAACCCGCCCTTGCGCTGCGTTTTTTTACCGGTGTTTGTCTTGCGGGTGTTTATCCCCCCGGCATGAAAATTATGGCCTCCTGGTTCAAAGAGGGGCGAGGGATGGCAATCGGTATGCTGGTAGGTGCATTGACGATCGGATCTGCTTTGCCCCACCTGTTGAAAGTCCTCGGAAATCCGGATTGGCGGGAGATGATGATCACGGCCTCCATCTCGTCCCTCATCGCAGGCCTGATCTGTCTCATTTATGTAAAAGATGGTCCCTACTTCGCCAGAGGGGCCAAGTTCGACTGGCGCGTAGTCGGACGGGCGTTCAGCGATCAAGGCGTTCGGCTGGCGAATTTCGGATATTTGGGCCACATGTGGGAGCTGTATGCGGTTTGGACGTGGATACCGATATTCCTCTTCGAAAGTTTCAGGGAAAGCGGTCTGGCCTCTGCGTCTGCGTGGTCCGCGGTCGGCGGATTCGCTGTCATCGGAATTGGAGGGATCGGGTGCGTCATCGCGGGCATCCTCGCCGATCGTTTTGGCCGCACGACGATTACGATCGTATCGATGCTCATCAGCGGCTCATGCTGCATTGCGGCCGGGATGTTTTACGGCGGCAGTCCTTTTCTTCTCCTGATCGTGTGTCTCATTTGGGGATTTGCCATCGTCTCAGATTCAGCGCAGTTTTCAGCAAGTGTTACCGAGCTGGCGGACCCCTCTTATATCGGCACCGCACTGACCCTGCAAACATGCTTGGGCTTTTCGTTGACCCTGATCTCCATTCGGTTGATTCCTGTATTGGTCGAATGGGTGTCCTGGCAGTGGGTTTTTGCGTTTCTCGCCATCGGACCTTTCTTGGGCATCCTGTCGATGGGTCGCCTCAAGCGCCTTCCAGTGGCTGAAAAAATTGGGGGTGAAAATAGGACCTCAATTTCAAGGGTTTGACGAACCACGCATCGGATTCAATTAGGAGAAAGACTATGGCGAAAGGATTCCAGGCATCCATCCTAGGGACAAACGTAATCTGCAAAGAACCCGGAAGGTACATCGGATGGCCAACGATCACCAGGACACGGGGCGGGGAGCTGATCGTCGTCTTTTCCGGAGATCGTGATCTCCACATCTGCCCCTGGGGCAAGACGGAGCTTGTCCGGAGTCCGGATATGGGGAAAACCTGGACCGCTCCCGTAACCATTAGAAATACCCCGCTCGACGATCGCGATGCCGGAATTATAGAGACTCTGAGCGGGACCCTCCTGGTCAGCTGGTTTACATCCCTGGCCTTCGAGCGAAAACCCGATTACGTCAATCACGCCAAAACCCTGACTCCGGAGATGCGGGAAAAGTGGCTCGGCAACTGGGTCCACCGCTCTGAAGACGGGGGTAATACCTGGATCGAACCCGTCAGAACGCACGTGACCGCACCCCACGGTCCGATTCAGACGAAAGACGGCCGGTTGATCTATCTTGGTAACTTGGAAGTAGATGGAGAACTGGGTGTCGCCGCGGAGGCATCCAAGGACGAAGGAAGGAACTGGGAGGTGATGGGAATCATTCCGCTTACGGATCATCTACGGTTGAACGAACTCTGCGAGCCGCACCTCGTAGAAATCCCGGACGGCCGGCTTATCGGAATGTTCCGAAGTGAAGCACCCGATTTAAATCAGCGCTACCTCTATCAGTCCGAGAGCTCCGACGGCGGACGCACCTGGGCGGAGCCTTGGATTACCCCCATCTGGGGTTATCCGCCTCATCTGATCCGGCTGAGCAACGGATTGCTGATCGTCGTATACGGCAGACGCCTTCCACCGTATGGCGAACGGGCTTGCATCAGTCGAGACGACGGCGCGACGTGGGGCACCGAAAATGAGATCACGATATCCGAAGCGCCGAACGGCGATCTCGGCTATCCGGCCTCCGCTGAGCTCGAAGACGGCTCGATCCTGACCGTCTACTATCAGATCGACCGGCCCGGCGATTAAGGGGCATAAGGGTGCGGCCTACTTCTGTGCTCAACTCAGTTTCGGTCCGCATTTCAAATCAAAATGATTTCTACTTGAATGTCAAGACCTTTTTAACTGCAACAACATCAATCTTCCAATTTTCAATCTTAAATCTTCAATTTCCTCTGACCCCCGACCCCCGATCCCCAATCCTCAATCTTCAATCTTCAATTTCAAAGAGTCCTGTGCCAATTCGAGAACCTCCAGAGACTGCTCCCTGGTGACGTTTGGAAAATCGTTTAAAAACCCCTCAAGGCTGTCCCCCGATTCCAGATAATCGATCAGAGTCTTGACCGGTACCCGGGTACCTTTGAAGACCGGCGTCCCTCCGAGAACCTCCCTGGACGATTCGATCACCCGATCCATCCGCAGCGTCCTGCTCTCGGGCCCGGGGCTGTCTTCTTTTTCAGCGCCCCCTTCTTTTTTCTCCCTCCGCCTCTTCGCCGCAAGTGACCTCTTGAGACTCGTCAGAAGTTCATCCGCCTTTTTGCCCTCTTCATCGGAGGCCAGGTCCTGATACCTGGAAAGGGCATCCACTGCCGGTCCGTAGTCCTCGTTCATCGCGTGGACCAGTCCCAGATTGAAATAGATATTCGCGGAGCCGGGTTCGATCTCCGCGGAGATCTCATAGTGCAGTCTGGCTAGCCTCAAATCCCCGGCCTCGAAATATAAGTTCGCCAGGTTAAAGTGTGATTCCACGTGCCGCGAATCGTGTTTCAAGGAACTCGTGAAGCATTCGATCGCCTTCACGGCTCGTCCGCTCTGGGACTCCAGGACCCCCAGGTTGCAGTAGGCGTCCGCCGTACAGTCACCATCCGAGATCGCCTTCCGGTAAAGATCCCTGGCCCTCGGGTTTCCCTCTTCGTCCAGAATCAACGCCTCTTCGAACGGGCTGAACGATGTGGGCAGCGGGACGATTTTTCCACCCGGAGCGGCGAAGAGGTTGAACTGGCCGAGGGACTCAAGATCGATCTTTTTGCGTTTCTTGACCCGCTTGAAACCGAATTTGGACGGAACCCTGGCCGGGAATTTAAGTATTTTTGCCATAGATGCTCTCGACTTGTCTTTTCAAAGAACCTCAGGCGACCTTTTTCTTCCCCCTGACTGTCTTCTTCGCTGTTTTGGCTTTCTTCACCACGCCTTTTGCCCGCATCATCGGTTCCCTTTGCTTCTTCGCCTGGTCGATGCTATCCTTGAGCGCGGTCATGATATCCACCACCGGCTGGGGCTCCTCTGCGACCGTAATCACCTCTTTGCCTTCGATCTTGGCCTGCACCATCTCCCTCAGGGCATCCTGGTACCGGTCTTTCAGGTCGATCTTGTTCAACGTGGTGGTCAGCGAGTCAACGAGGCTCTGTGCAAGCTTCAGTTCTTCGGGATTGGCTGTACCGCCGTCTAACTGAGGAACATCTTCCATTTTACGGACCTCGCTGGGCGTCCGCAGCTTGTAGAGGATCAGGCCTCCCCTTTCCGGTCCGATCATCACAACGTCCTCCCGGTCGCGCAGGACCACCCGCCCGACCCCCATCTTTCCGCTGGCCTTCAGCGTTTCGCAAAACAGGGTATACACCTTCGCGGCCACCTCCCCGTCCGGACCGGCGAAATACGGGGCATCGTAGAGCGTCGGGTGAATCTCAGTCGCGTCCACAAAACCCTCGATCTCGATCACCTTCGTGCTTTTTAGCTTGATCTTCTCGAGGTCTTCCTGTTCGATGATGACATACTGCTCCGGCTCGTATTGATATCCCTTCACGATATCCTGATTTCCGACTTTTTTACTGCACTTCTTACACTTTTTATCATATCCCACCTGTCCATTGCACGCTTTGTGTAACTGATTGAATCGGATCGTCTGCGCGGTATCGACCGCGTTGTAGATGCGTATGGGAATCGTCACCAGTGAGAATCGAATATGGCCTTTCCATATGGATCTCATGCCTTACCTCCAGGAGGAATTTGATGAAACATTAATTTTCAATATTCTGGAACCAGGTCCGGACGCAATCGGATGAAAACCGGCTCGCGGAGCGTCCCTTCCGATGTCAGCGAAGCATACTGCACCTCGCAGCATAGCCTGGGCTCGAGCCAGACCGTTTGAGAGTCGTCGACAGGTCTTTTTTTAACCGGCCTTTTGATCTGTTTTATCTTTTTCAGATCGGAATGAATCGACTTCATCTGGCGCTGATTGAAGCCGGTCCCCACCTTTCCCATATACTGAAGTCCTTCTCCGTTGATTTTTCCGAGGTGAAGCGCCCCGAACATCTTTTCCCGGTCTCCTTCTCCCCGGGTGTAGCCGATTACCACATACTCGGCCGTCTGGCGGTATTTAATCTTCAACCACTGGGAGCTCCTTTTCCCCGGGTAGTATGGGCTTTCCCTTTCCTTCGCCATAATCCCCTCGAGCCCCATCCTTCCGGCCGCTTCGAACAGTGAAACCCCCTCGCTGACGACTTCGCTGATCCGGTAAGGAGACCCACGGCGGGTTGCGTCCTCCATCCACTCTCTCCGCCTGGTCAACGGCTCCTGAACTATAGGCCTTCCATCCAGGTAAAGGCAATCAAAAAGATAACAAACTGCGGGATGCTTTGCACGAGCCCTCGCGATTCCGCTTGCCGAATTCGGTTGCAGCCTGCCCAGAGCGTGCTCGAAAACGGGTTTGCCTTCCTCCTCGAGGCAGACAATTTCGGCGTCGAATAGGGCGGAAGTCCCACGAAAGGCCTGTTCGGGTTGTAACAACTCGGGAAAAAGCATCGTAATATCACGCTGGCTGCGGCTCCGTATCCGAATCTCTCCATCGTCCAGAGAGATCATCGCCCGAATCCCGTCCCACTTGACCTCGTACAGGTAGTCCCCCGAATCCGGGGGTTCTTTTTGGCTCTGTGCGAGCATCGGATCGATAGGGTCGAACAGCCAGTCCACCTGGGGTGTGTCGACACGTTCGAGAAGCCAGTCTTTATTCTTGGTATGGATCAACCGGTACTCCGCATTCAGTTCGCGACTGTGTAACCTGAAGTAGAAGCTGTCGTCTTTCTTCTGCTTGGTGATTTCGTATTTCCCCTTGGCGAAAATCCAGATTTTCCCTCCCCCATACTCCCCCTTCGGAATCGTTCCCTCAAAGGTCAGATACTTCATAGGATGGTCTTCCACAGACACCGCCAGCCGCTTGATCCCGGGTCGAGGGGGCAGTCCCTTGGGAACGGCCCAGGATCTTAAGGCACCGTCCTTCTCCAGACGCAAATCGTAATGGAGCCGGGAGGCGTGGTGTCTGTGAACCACGAATGAATTGCCGTCTCCCCCGATCTCTTCCGGCCGGGGTTCGGGGGTCTTTTTAAAACTCCTTTTTTTCGCGTACTTCTTGAGGCGTCCGGCCGTTTCGATCGATTTGGCCGCCTTCCTTTTTCGGGTCGTTTTGCGTTCCGTATGGAGATTCGTCGCATAGGCCGCCATCCCCTCCCAGGCGTCTCCCTCCTTCTCGACCTGTTCCAGAACGGTTCGGATATTGAAGGCTGCGGGGTCTCGAACGCTCTCTAATCGGTCCCAGGGAAGTGGGGTAGAAACCGGAGCCCCCGGAAGTCCTCGAACGCTGTAAGGCGATACGATCGTCTGAGACGGCCGGTTACGGTAGATATCCACCAGCACCCTGGACTTCCGTGCCGTTTTTTTGATGTGGAGCGTCGTCGATTGGCTGCGCGCCTCGACGAAGGGCTTTGCAATTGCGGATGCCGCCTCGAATACCTTGTCGAAATCCCACTTGGGTTCGATCGGAGCCAGAATGTGAAGGCCTTTCCGCCCCGTGGTCTTCACGAAGGGCTGATAACCGAAGCCTTCGATATGTTCTTTTAAACTCAGGGCGAGATCGACCACCCGGTTAAACCCGTAGTCCTCAGGCGGATCCAAGTCAAATACCATATAGTCCGGCCGGTCGAATTTGGGTTTGTGCGAATGAATCTGATGGAATTCGATGCACGCCATATTCGCCAACCAGACGAGGGAGGCCTCTTCGGTGGCCAGGATGTAATCGATCGGTTTATCCTCGCCCAGGGCGACGTGATCCACCCATTCGGGAGTTCCCTCCGGCCTGTTCTTTTGAAAGAACTGCTCACCCTTGATCCCGTCTGGAAAGCGAATGAACGAAAGGGCACGCCCCTTCACGTGACCCAGGATCGACGGAGAAATCTTCAGATAGTACTCGATGAGTTCAGCCTTGAGAATCTTCTCATCCGGGAAAAGAACCTTCTTGAGGTTGGAGAGCTCCACCTTCCGTTTTCCAACCTTGACCATTTGGGATTTCCTTGGCACCCTGCTACCTCAAAACGCGTTATGGATTTTGCATTCCATCGACTCCGGACCTTTGACTAGATTTTCCCTAAACTGATAGCTTTCCATAAGATAAGCATAAACGCGTAAACTTGTCAAACGCGGTTTTTGGAAAGGGTTGCTCCGCTTTCAGGATTGGCGTATATTCGAAAAATTCCACAATCTTCCACACCCGTACTTCATACATCCACATCTCTTAATGATTGGTGAATTTTTAATTTTGGCTCTCCGTGGAATATAGTGTACCCAGTCTTCGCGATTGACACCGGGCCTTCGAGCTAATCGAGAAGCCGAGAAAAAAGTCAGGGCCTTCTTTCAGCGCCAAGGGCCGTTGTCCCTCAACCCAGGCGAGCTGCCCTGGGTCCTTGGAAAGCAATAGCCTCGTGCGGCCTGAAGGGCCGCGATAATTTCACATGCCCCGATCACCTGTCCCGCATCCTGATTCATCTAGTGTCGTGTCCCGCCAATAAGTTCAAATAGTCGCTTAATCTTTTCGAGGATGGATTCTGCGGTGGCAGTCCACACAAAGGGTTTTGAATTTGAGTTGTAGTGATCGGCGAATTTCTTGATGTTATTGACCAGATCTTTCACGCTACGAAAGGAACCCCGGCGGATTGCCTTTTGTGTAATGATGTTGAACCAGATCTCGACTTGGTTTAGCCAGGACGCGTAAGTGGGTGTATAGTGGACCTGATATCTTGGCCGGGCTGCAAGCCATTGTTTGGTTTTAGGGTGCTTGTGCGTGCCATAGTTGTCCAAGACCAGGTGAATATCGAGATCCTCCGGGACGTTTGCCTCGATGTGCTTTAGGAATTGAAGGAATTCCTGATGACGGTGTCTCGGTTTACATTGTGTTAACACTTTTCCCGAGGCGATCTCTAGAGCAGCAAACAGCGTCGTTGTCCCGTGTCTGATGTAGTTGTGAGTTACGCCTTCGACGTAACCCAAACCCAGTGGCAGAATCGGTTGCGTTCGATCTAATGCTTGGACCTGGCTTTTCTCGTCCACACAGAGCACCATAGCATTGTCTGGCGGGTTGAGGTAGAGCCCGACAACGTCCCTGACCTTCTCTACAAAGAAGGGATCGTTTGAGAGTCTGAAGTGTTTCTGTCGATGAGGTTGAAGTCCGAAGGCTTTCCAGACTCGCTGAACGGTGGACTTGGAGAGCCCAGTCTCAGCTCCGATGGACCGACAGGTCCAGTGAGTTGCATGCCTTGGCTTTGTCTTCAAGGTTTTGCCAATGAGCCTGGCAATCTTCTGGTCGGAGATTGAACGTGGACCTCCAGGACGCATCTCGTCGTAAAGCCCCATCAGCCCTTGAGCACAATAACGATTACGCCATTTCCCAATCGTGGCATAGGACAGTCCCAGCTTCTGGCCTATCTGTAGATTCGTGAGTCCGATATCACTCATCAGTATGATCTTCGCACGGCGCACCAAAGAATGCGGTAAGATCCGCGAACCAGATATCGCCTTCAATTCACTTCGGACTTCATCACTAAGGTTCAATGGCTGCAATGGACGTCCCATTTTCATCGGTTCCTCCTTGGATAAGGGCATAAGGAACCATAAGACGAATCCATTACTTTGTCAAGTTATTCCTGGGTCATAACACTAGTGGCGTGTTACAGAATTAACCCTGAATTTGGGACCGCTTTCAGGCGAAGAATTTTCGTTCTAGCGCCCTCATCCCATGTATCCCCTTCTCCCGTCCTTCGACGAGCTCAGGACAGGCTCCGCAGGAGAAGGGGACGACGACATTCCTTTTCTTAGGTATTCAGGATCTCGCCTTTCCCTTCATTAAAGCATTAGATCATTTTCGATCTTCCCCTCTCCCGGCACCCGGGAGAGGGGTGCCGAGCTTGCGAGGCGGGGTGAGGGAGCACGACGGCGTTCCAGAATACAATGTGACTTTCGGAACACCCCACCAGTGTTCATATCGAGGGGTTGGACACCCGTACCAGGAGTCCACTGACATGATTCTTCACGTATTGGGAGCGGGAACCCCCATCCCCACCCCGGATCGCTATGGCACCTCCTTTGTCCTGCAACTTGAAAGGGACTTTCTGATGTTCGACTGCGGACCGGCAGCGACGCATAAATTGGTTAAGGCCGGACTGCATCCCACTCAGATCGACCACCTCTTCTTCACACATCATCACTACGACCACGACGTGGATTTTCCATGTTTTCTGTTATGTCGATGGGATCAGGCAGGTGGGAAGGCGGGTTTGCTCAAAGTCTGGGGCCCTCCCCCGACAGCGTGGTTCATCGAGCGCCTGATAGGTCCGGAAGGCGCCTTTTCCTACGACTGGAAGGCGCGCGTTGGACATCCCGGAAGCCAGATGGTGCACGTGGAACGAGGCGGTTCGCTGCCCAGGCCCCCCCCATCCTGTGATGTGCACGAAATCGGTCCAGGAAAAGTCGTGGAGACCGATCGATGGACCGTCACGGCTGCCCTTGCCCGTCACGCGGAACCCTGGCTGGAGTCTCTCGCCTTCCGGGTAGATTCGGACGAGGGAAGCATCGTGATCGCGTCCGATACCGGACCCTGTGACACCGTTACCGAGATCACCAGGGGTGCGGATATCCTCGTCATCAGCTGCTGGGACCATCAGGAAGCCATGGACCGTCACTGGGAACAGGTGAACACGAAACACGCCAGGACGATGATGGGGACCGAGAACGCAGCCGCCCTTGCAAAAGAATGTTCTGTGAAGAAACTGGTCATCACACACGCCATCCCGAATTTGGCGGCGCCAGGCTCAAGGGAAATAGGGATCGAAGACATGGCCCGGATCTACCACGGAGAAATCATCTTCCCGGACGAATTGACGGCAATCGAGCTCAACTAAGGGAGAAGGCATGAAAGGCATGGTCGTGACCCCTCAGCCCCTGGCTTCGGAGGAAGGGGTAATCGCCCTCAGAAACGGCGGAAATGCTGTGGATGCAGCCGTTACAACCGCCCTGGTTCAGGCCGTCATCGACCCCTTGAACTGCGGGATCGGGGGCCTCGGTTGGATGAACATCCATCTGGAACACGGCGAGGATGTCTACCTCGATTTTAGCGCAAAAGCCGGCACAGGGGCAACGCCGGATATCTGGGTCAAGGAGATCCTCTACCCCGCTGCTGATGGGGGAGGATTCATTTTACGAGGTGACGTCAACGAGATCGGTTACCGATCGATCGGGGTGCCCGGTACGATTAAAGGACTTCACGAAGCCTTAGTCCGCTACGGCACCCGAACGTGGGAAGAGACAGTCGGTCCGGCCGTCGAAATCGCGAGGGCCGGATACCCGATCCCCTTTGAACTGGCGCAGGAATGGCGAAAAAAGTACACCAGGGGCCGCCCGGATGCCTTAAGACGCTTTACTTGCACCCCGGAGGCCGCCCGGATCTATACAAAAAAAGGTGAGGTCCTGGACTCGGGGGACATTCTGGTGAACAGCCACCTTGCGGGTTCTCTCGAAAAAATCGGCCGCCAGGGGCCCGACACATTTTATCAGGGTGAGATGGCCGAACGGATCTCCCTGGACATGGCCGCAAACAACGCTTTTGTGACGCGGGAGGATCTTGCAAACTACGAGGTTGAGGTGGCCGCACCGTTACGCTTGACCTACAGGGGTTATACCGTTACGAGCGCCCCTCCCCCGGCCGGGGGCATGACCCTCCTGGGAATCCTGAACATCCTCGAGGGCTATGACCTGAAAAGTCTCGGTTTCAACACGGCCGAGTACATACACGTGGTGTCGCAGGCCTTAAAGGCGGGATTCGCAGACCGCAACAGGTACCTGGGGGACCCGGCATTCGTAGATATTCCGGGGGAGCGTCTCCTCTCCGAATCACACGCAGAGGAATGGCGGGATCGGATCGACCGGGGTGAGAAATTCGATGTCGGATTCGACCGCTCTCGAGATGGAGGTACGACGCAGGTGTCCATCGTGGACGATGTTGGAAACTGTGTAAGCCTCACGCACACCTGCGGACTCTGCTCCGGGGTGGTCACCCCCGGACTGGGATTCCTCTACAACAATTTTATGTTCGCTTTCGACCCGGTCCCCGGGGGGCCCAACTCCATCGCCCCGGGGAAAAAGCGGGTGACCGGGTCATGCCCCGCCATCCTCTATAAAAACGGGGTACCCTTCATGGTGCTCGGCGCCCCGGGCGGAACCCGAATCATCAGCGCCGTTCTCCAGACCATCCTCAACGTCGTGGATCACGGCATGACCGCAACCGAAGCGGTCTCGGCACCCCGGTTCGACTGCCAGGGAGAGACCGTCGAGGTCGAAGGCAGAATTCCGCGGTGGGTGTGCGAGCAGCTCGAGGGACTGAGTCTTTCCGTCAAGAGGGACTTGGCTTCATACGGCATCTATGCCTCCACCGCCGCCCGCGTGCACGCCATCCTTATCGACCCTGAAACGGGTGACACGTCGGGGGGTGCCGATCCCCGGGGATACGGTACTGCCTTATCAGTATAAAAACGTGAACCATATCTTGCACGATTCTATTTCCTTGACTGTTAATTAAGGCCGTCGTAAATTGGCCGGTCAGGGAAAATCCCGGTGAAGGGAGACAAACACCCAGGTAAACCGCGGGAATTTAAACTATCATTAAGATCTATTAAAACCGCCCCCTGTTCCTTCCCCGGTCCCTGGCCTCCAACCCCTGATCCCTGATCTTATGACACGCCAATCCGTGGTGCTCAATGACATGTCGAAGTGCATTCCGGGTTCGCATTTATCTCACGAACCCCGCTTCGACCGCTGGTCCCTGATCAGCTACGAAACCCCCGAAATCTCCGGGGTTGCGATCTACCTGGGGAACATCTTTTCACGAGCCTACGAAGGGCTCCCGGACATCAGCCTGCCCTTGAACGTCGCTGGATGGTTTGCGATCCACCCAAAAGGGAGTTCCGGGGATTACATCGAAGTCAAGGAGGAAGCGATCACCGGTGACCCCCCCAGGGGGGAGTACGAATGGTGGAGCGTACCCCCCACAAGGAGTTTTCTCATCGATAAACTGGACGGAGAAGTGGTCGGTCGCTACTGGCGGGATACCGGACTGTAGGACCCGTTGATTTTTTCAAATTTCTTTTTGGAATTTTTCCTGAGGAGTTTTCCCATGTTCGAAATCGTCGATCGCAATATCTGGGTCCAGTCTCGGGAGGACCTTAACTTTCCGCACGTCGCCTCCTACGGAGAGGACCGCTTCGGTCTTTTTTTCAGCCGGGGACGTCACGCGGTTCTGGAATGGCCCCACTACATGCTCAGCGAAGACGGATGTCAAACCTGGCGACACGACCCGTCCCCCTTCGGGGAGGGCCGGCGCGAATGTCCTTATTTTCAGTTCCCACAGATAACCCTGCGAGATGGAACCCTGATAAGCGTGGTCATGAGGCGCAATCCGGGTGGCATGGGCTGCATACGGCAGGCAACCTCCGTGGACCACGGCAGAAACTGGACCGAGTCCTGGGAGCCGATCCAGGTCACACTGCACTCGATCTACGAACCATACGCCCCCATCGGACTCACCGTGTGGGGCCCCGCAATCGAAATGCCCGATGGAGAGCTTCTTGCCCTTGGTTTGGGAGAAGATTTATCAGGCCTCGGACCCGCCGGGAAATGGGAAGTCATCGCCCTGTCTCGCCGTCCCGGAGAGACCACCTGGCGTTACAAATCAAGGGTCTTTGCCCCCCGTCCGGATACGCGCGAAGGCGTCAACGAAACCTGGATCGCCAGGTTGCCCGACGGGAACCTGGTGGGGGTCTGCCGCACAGGTTATCCGGACTCCCCGATGCTCTGGACTCGGTCCGACGATGGCGCGAAGACATGGTCGGATGCCAAAGCGCTTCCCTGGAGCGGGGTCTACCCCATCCTGTATATGATGGACAACGGCGTCCTGGTGCTGATCTTCGGGGCCCGTCGGAAGGACAAGCTGAACGGGGCTGTGACCGCCCTGGGTTCCACGGATGGCGGTAAAACCTGGTCCGATCCCTTCGTGATTTACGATGGGCCCGGATCCTGTTACCATTTCGCGGCTAAGATTGGCCCGGACCGGCTTCTGGTGCCCTATTCGAGCTCCCAGTTCCGCGTGCCCGAGCTCCCCCAGTTCACCCCCCGGGGGGAATACAATAAAATCTGTGCCGTGACTCTTGCCGTGAAACCATAGCTTCTGGTTCTGGGAAAAAGGTTTTTTTCATTTTGCACTTTGCACTTTGCAATTTCATGGGAGACCAAACTTTGCAAAATCATGATAGACTTAAAAAGTCCTTCGACCGGGACGGTTTCGTTCACCTGCCTAAATTTATGACCCTAGGGGAGATGGAAAAGGTCGAGGCACAGATGGAGGAGATCATCCGGGATGTCGTGCCGAACCTTTCAAAACAAGATGCCATGTATGAGGATTACGACAGGCCCGAAACCCTCAAACAGCTCAACATCCCCGCGGAAAGTGCTCCGCACTTCGACGGTCTTCGGAAGAGCCCCAAGTTCAAGGACCTTGCCCGGCACCTCCTCCAGGACGACGTTTTCCCAAAGGCTATGGAATACTTCTGCAAGCCACCGGGTGTGGGAAAACCCACCCCGCCTCATCAAGACGGCTACTATTTCGGCCTGACCCCGTGCGAGGCACTGACCATATGGATCGCCCTGAACGACATGGACGATGAAAATGGTGCCCTCCATTACGTGGCCGGTTCACACAAGAAAGGCGTCCTCCCGCACGACGCCTCTCACGTCCTGGGCTTTTCTCAGGGAATCACGGAGGATGACCTCTCGACCTTCGGTAAATACGCAGTCTGCCGGGTCGAGTGTGGGGATGTCCTGATTCACCATTGCCTGACCATACACGCAGCTCCCGGAAACACCAGCTCAAGGCTTCGACGTGCGGTGGCGTTTGTCTACTATGCCGATCGGGCGAAAGTCGACCCGGAACAACAGCGCGCTTACAACGAATCCCTGAACCGCCAGCGAAAAGAACGGGCGTGAACTGAAAGGAATCCTTATGTCCGAGAAATTCAGCGTCGCCAGGTCCATGGAAATCTACAAACGTGCCGGAGAGCTGATCCCCGGCTGGACGCAATTGATCAGCCGGCGAGCGAGCTCCTTCGCAAGCGGCTTCAATCCCGTCTACGCGCAGCGGGCCAAGGGATCGCGCTTTGTAGACGTGGATGGAAACGAATATATCGACTGGGTCAACGCCGTTGGCGCGGTCATCCTGGGGCACGCGGATGAAGTGGTCGACAGCGCCGTCAAGGCACAGATCGACCGCGGGAGCATCTACACGGTGAACAGCCCCCTGGAAATTGAGCTGGCCGAGGTGTTGATCGATACCATCCCCAGCGCGGAGATGGTCCGCTACACCAAAGCAGGGGGCGAAGCGTGCGCGGTTGCTGTCCGGATCGCCCGGGGAAAGACCGGCCGGGACAAAATCCTGTTCTGCGGCTACCACGGGTGGCACGACTGGTACCAGGCCGCCAACTTCGGCGCCGATCCCGAAACGGGGTCCTACCCGATTTCCGGAGTTGAGCCGATCGGCATCCCAAAAGTCCTGGCCGGCACTGTGATTCCCTTTCTGGACGGGGACGTGGAGATGCTGGAGGGACTCTTGAATGAACACACGGGAGAGGTGGCCGCAATCATCATGGAACCCGTTCGTACTGGAATGCCGGACCGGGACTACCTGAAAAAGGTCAAGGAGCTCGCAAAGGCACACGACGTCATCCTGATCTTCGATGAGGTTTCCTCCGGCTGGCGGCTGAAGATCGGAGGCGTCCAGGAATATGTGGGGGTGACCCCGGACATGACCGTCGTGGCCAAGGCCATGTCGAACGGATATCCGATGGGTGCCGTGGTCGGCTCTAAAGCCGTGATGGAACCCGCGGCTCGGATGTTTATATCCAGCTCATACTGGAGCGACAACATCGGACTCGTCGCCTCGATCACCACCATACGGGAATTGAAACGGCGCGACTCGGAGACCCGCTTCCGAGAGATCGGAGAGAAACTCCAGAAGGCGATAAACGACGTCATCGGAGC
Source organism: Candidatus Latescibacterota bacterium (assembly GCA_965217865.1). GTDB lineage: Bacteria > Latescibacterota > UBA2968 > SICM01 > SICM01 > CBDCJO01. The sequence goes on from CBDCJO010000002.1 coordinate 1,110,005, forward strand.
AGTTGGCCTGTCCGGATCCTGCGCCCACGGCATTGTCTCACATCCGTCCCTGGAGTTGGATCTCCCCGACGAGTCGATCCGGCCCAAGGTCACCACCCTGTTCATCCAGGAGATGGCACGGCGGGGGGTCCACACCTATAACCACTTAAAAGCCACCCTCGCCCATACGGATGAGGACATCGAGCGCACGGCAGAGGCCGCGGCCGGGGCCCTGAAGGTGATCAAGTCGGGCCTCGAGAACGATAACTTGGACAGCCTGGTGAAAAGCCCCACGAAGAGGGAGCCGTTTCGCCGGCTCGTTCGGTGATTGGAGAAACTCCAGCCGTGACTGCGTGGACGTGCGCTCTGGAATTGGACAGCTCCCGTAAAATCCGGGGGGGAGGGGAAGAAGCCCTGTGCGACGCCATCCGTCGCGGATCCGATCTCCGGATCAACACGGAGTTCCGTCACAACGAACACATTGATCTGGAAAGCGACAATCCCGAATCGGTCCGGGAGGTTGCGGAGTTTCGTGTCACCTACCTGATCGAAGACCGCTGGACCGCCGGCATCATGAGCTTGCGCCAGCCCGTCAGCCTACCTGACCGGTTCGGCGGCCGGGCCTCCATGTCGTTTTTCCTATACAACCAGGATGGAATCCAGGCCATCGCCCGGCCGCACCTCGACGAAAAGATCGATCAAGTTACGCCCGAGGCTTCAATTGACCGGCAGATGGTCAAATATCATCTGATCGATTCCTGGGACACGGACACGAACGCACCCAGTCAGAACTTTATCTACGACTTCGAAGTGTATCGCTTTTGGGTCCGGGACGAATGGCGGGAAGTCCTCTCCCACGATGCAGACGGCCGTGTGGCTTCAGGCTCCATAGACGACTTGGCGGATGCCTTCTCTCAAGGGTGTGAAGTGAAACTCGCGATTCGAGGCCTCTGTTCAGACCTCGTGGAAAATAAGGATGAGGCTCTCGATCACGAACTCTTTGTTCACGCGGGGTCCTGTTATTATTACACGGAGGAAAGACTGTTCATCGCGGGCAGCCACCCTGTTGTGCGGGTCAGACCCGGAATTCCGATGGCCTACAAGAGCGGGGGGTGGGACTTCGGTTGGATGATCCTAAGAACGGACGGCCTCGTCGTAAAACGGATCTGCGATCCGTACACCCTGAAATTTTCCGACAGCCGGATTCGCCATCCGTTGAGATGGTTTGTTCGTTGACACGATACTTCCCGGAGATGTCATCCATGATTAACGAAAAAATCGACGGCCGGGATTGGTCAGCCTTGACGCTGGGGGAGCGGATCCGGCAAGTCGAGCTCGAAGGCTATCTGGTGATCCCGGACCTGCTTTCCCCCGATCACATCTCCAGGCTTAAGACACAGGCCGAGAAGTTCGAAACCGTCGCGAGGGACTACAGCGAACGCCAGCGCGGGAGACCCAAAATCCAGTTCGAAGGTGGTGCGATCACCGAGCTGATCGCGCACCCCCCGACCATCGCGTTCTTGGGGGAACTGTTCGGCGATGAGATCGTCTTCTTGAGTTACGGCTACGACCGGTCCGAGCCCGGTACCCCGGGAATCAGCCTTCATACCGATGGCCAACCCTACGGTTCCGGGATCTTCGGATACAACGGGAGCTGTCCCTTCACCATTCGAGTATTATACTACCTCGACGACCTGATACCGGAAGTATCGCCGTTCCGAGTAATTCCCAGATCCCACCTCTGCATGCACGATGACGCCAACGCCTACAAGCGCTACGAAAGCCATCCCGAACAGGTGATCGTGCCGTGCAAAGCGGGTTCGGCCGTCTTCCTCAACCATCGGACTTTCCACGGGACCCTGCCAAACGTCGGCGACTGGACTCGCTCCGTGCTGGCAATCGCCTACCGGCCGGGTTGGGCCGGCCCGATCGACAAAGTCGATGAATGGGATTCCACGGATCTGGAAAAACTCCCAGCCCACATCCGACGATTTTTCATCGATCCGAACACACGTCACTGGGAATGGGGTGTGAGTAATAAACCCCCGGACATGACTCACGAAGCCCCGGGCCTGAACCCAAGTCGTTGGAAAAGGATGTGATGAAATGGACCTTCGTGAACGCTACTTCTGGGACATCACGGGCTACCTGATCCTCAGAGACCTCCTCACCCCCGATGAGATCGCCGAAGCCAATGAGGCTGTGGATCGAAACATGGACCGGATGGTGACGGGGAAGGACAACGCCGGCGCCCAGGATTCCCAAAGTTTGAGAGGCAAGGGGCAGGCTCTGATCCCAAATCTACTCGAATGGGAGAAACCTAACTGCGATCCGTTTCGAAAGATGCTCGTGCACCCCGAAGTTGTAAAACGGCTGAACATCATGCTTGGAGTCGGATTTCGGCACGATCACGGCCCCTGGGTCTCTTACAGCGAGAAAGGAACCGAAGGCCTGGTCATGCACGGCCGGGGAGAGCCCCATAAACCCGAAGTCGCCTATCACCACCAGGACGGCGTGATGTACTGCGGGGGCGTAACCGTCACCTGGCAGCTGGTGGACGTGAACGCCGGAGACGGGGGATTTACATGTGTTCCCGGAAGCCACAAGGCCAAGTTTCCCCTCCCCAACGGCGTTCGTACCTGCGACGACGATATGGATCTGGTGATCCAGCCCGCATTGAAGGCAGGCGACGTCATCCTCTTTATGGACGGCGCCCAAACCCACGGCACCCACCCCTGGAGAAACGAGATCCCTCGCCGGTCCGTCCTTTTCAAGTATGCGAGCAGGACCTCTGTCCGGTCTGGCGGGAACCAGGTAGCCCCTCCTGAAATATACTGGGGTGAGGAGACGGTCGAGGGGATGACCGAAGAAGAGCGTGCCGTCATGCATGGACCCGGCTCAATCGCTCAAAATACTTACCTTGAGGTGGACGAAGACGGGTCTGTTCGGCTAAAGAATAAACCCGTTGCACGAAGCGGCAGAGGCGAAAAGAAATTTTGACTTGAGCTGCGAGGGATAGGGTGAGGGGGGGTGGAAGGAGACAAAAAGAGGGTTAAACGCAGCCCGGATATTCCTGTCCTCTCATAAGAGGATATTCGGGCATTTCTTCGGGGGGGCCTGTCCAGCGGGACCTGGCGCTCATATAGTGAGACGCGAGCCCGCGCCGCCGGTGTTGCGTATTGTTCGGGCCGGACCGGTGAAGCAGCAGGCTATGGTGGAAAGAGACACTGCCCGCCTTCATGGTAATCGAAACCTCCTTGCTTCGATCGAAAGCGGAGTCGGGCACGCACTTGTCCCTGCGGTCGCCGACTATCCAAGGCTGGCTGTGTGCAAGCGGTCCGCCCTTGTGGCTCTCCGGAACCACCCACAAACATCCGTTCTCCAGGGTGACGTCATCCATGGCGGCCCACGAACTGGTCAGATCCATAGGCTCTATTGTAAAATAAGGGGAGTCCTGATGATAGGTCTTTTCGACCCCCCCGGGAGGTTTCAAGAAAAACTGATCCCCCATGAGTTTGATGTCCGGGCCGATCAGGCTCTCAACGACATCCAGAATACCTGGGTTTAGCGCGTGGTTCAGGAAGACCTGGTCGAATTCGGCACAGTGATTTAGTTTTCGAAAGTTATCCAGATGCCGGGTTCGGTCCGCATTGGGTTCGAACTCCATGTATTTCTCGGGAAAATCCGTGCGCCCCTCGGCAATTTCAACAACCCGCTGGCGGATGATCTCCAGGTCCGGTTCAGACAACAGGTCTTCCACTACGATAAATCCATCCCGCCTGTATTGAGCCACCTGCTCTTCAGAAAGCATATCTTCTTCTCTCCTGCCATTATTGGCATTCGATGTTCCGATCCTGCATGAAAAATATAGTTTTCCCCCTTACGACGCAAGGTCTCATGAAATAAAGTGCAAACCAAGGGAGTTGACGTCCAGGGTATGTGTGATCCTCTTCTGACACGATAAGGAAAAAACGATGGAGACCATCAAGGCAACGGAAATCGCAGCGCCACCGGGCTGGGCCCTTTTGCAGCGGGAGTTGATCCGCTCGGCAGAGGAGGGGGCGGCGTTGTGGGCGGAGAAGTACATGGATCCGGCGGGGGTGGTGTTCTGGACCGACGACGTGGATGACCTCTACGAGAGGTTTCACAACTGGGGTCTTTTTTACGCCATCGGCGCCGAAAAGCGTGTGTTCGAAATCGCCCTTCAAGGGTGGCACGCGACCACGAGGTTCTTCGACGAGGGGGTCGTCAACCGGATCCATCCCCGGTTCAAGCCCCAGATTCATAAGGAATACTACAACCTCGCCGTCCCAGGTGGGGCGGAATGGCACCACAAGAGCGAAGGCAACGTGGCCTTTTATGAATTTGGACTGGCCGATCCGACGATCTCGGAGAACGTGCGTCGGGCCAGACGGTTCGCTGCGTTCTACATGGACGAGGACCCGGAGGCGCCGAACTACGATCCCCGCTACAGAATATTCAGGTCTCCCATTCAGAGCAGCCGTGGTCCGTACCTTGAGGCCACGGTCGATAACGTGAAGAGTTGGTTGGACCCGGTCTATTATGGCAACAGCGTCTACAAAGGCCAGCCGAGAGGCATCGCCCGCCGGTCGAGTCTGTATCCTATAGTAGCGGACCTGGAACCGGAGTGGTACGAGAATCCCGAGCGGGCAAAGGAGATTCTCGCGCTGTTCGACAGGATGGTCCTGAACGGAGATGTGGCCAACAGTCTGGCCGCAACCGCGCTGATCACCAACGCCTATCTCTACACCGGGGAGGAGAAGTACAGGAAATGGGTCCTCGGATATGTAGACGGCTGGATGGACCGGATGCGGCGCAACAACGGGATCATGCCGGACAATGTGGGGCCCACCGGAAAGATCGGGGAACAGCGGGACGGGCAGTGGTGGGGCGGGCTCTACGGCTGGAACAGCCGTTTCTCTGGGGATATCATGTTCCACTCCCTGACCGTAGCCGCCGAGTGTGCCCTACTCGTGTCGGGTGACTACGGATATCTCGACCTCCTTCGTTCTCAGCTCGACCTCCTCCTTGGCATGTCCGAGTCCCGGGCTGACGGACAGCTTGTGGCGCCTCATCGGCACGGCCCGAACGGGTGGGAGGAATTCAGGCAGATGCGGATTCGGGAGTTCGCACACCTCTGGCACGCATCGATGGACCCCGGGGATTTCGAACGGATCGAGAGACTGCGGGATGGGGACAGGGAGAGAGATTGGAATCAGGTGGGTTCGGGGGGAGACGGGCGAGGCGGGGAGTCGGAATATTCGCGGTTTCAATACTATGGCAATAAAAATCCGGACTGGCCCGAGAAGATCATGAGGGCCGAGCTGAACTACGTGCTGACCGCAACCGAGGGAATGCGCCGGGATTCACGGGATGTCGACACGATACTTGCCGAGAACCGCTGCCCGCCGAACCCTGTTGTCACGAAGGGCCTGACCCAGGTGACGATTGGTGCACCGAAGACCGTCTACAACGGCGGGCTTCTACAGGCACGGGTGCGTTACTTTGACCCGTCCGCGGATCGGCCGGGTCTGCCTGAGGATGTTGCTGCCCTGGTAGAGAGGCTGGAGGCTGAACGGATCGTTGTCCGATTCATAAACCTGAGCAAAACCCAAACTCGGAAACTGATCGTTCAGGCCGGGGCATTCGGAGAGCACCGATTCACGGAAGTCAGGTTCGAGGAAATAGAGGGAGACCGAGAAGGTGGAGATCCCGCTGGATGGACCCGTGCCACCCGAACGAGGAAGGAAAAAACCGTTTCCGTGGACGGGGTGCACCTTGCCGTCGAGCTTCCCCGCACAACTTCCATACGGATCGACATCGGAATGCGGCGCTTCGTGAACAAGCCCAGCTACGCATTCCCGTGGCACGGAGGAAAGCTGCCGGTTCCATTTCAAGTCACGAAATGAACATGAGCAAAGTGCCTTATCCCCACTTGACGTATGGGGTGCTTAGAGAGTTCTGTGCCAATAGGAGATCAATATGTCCGCATTATTCGAAAATTTAGCGGAAATCATACGAAGTTCCTCATCCAATCCGCTTTCATTGATTGCGTTGATGGTTATTGCCATCTCAATCATCAGTTTCTTCTTCTTTAGAAACGCATCTGAAAAATTACGTTTCGGTGTTTTTGGCCTCATGTTTTGTGGGATCGCTGTTTTTGTTTTTTCGGTCCTTACGGCGGACTCTATTCAGAAGATGGAAGGTAAACCCGTAGAGAAGCAATCGCCGCCAAAGAAAAATACCATTCCGGTGTCTGCAAAATCTCCTGATGGCGCCGTATTCATCAATCCATTCAACTTCGCTGCAAAGTTTAAATTTACAGCCAACGCCGACCAGACCTGGCAGTTTACGAGAGACTGGCCGCACGGCCCCGGGGGCGTCGATGAGGCACACGATGAGTACAAGCTTCCGGGGGCACCCAAAGGGAGCCTGATTATCAGACGGGGCACCGACAATTACGAATTGATCGGAGTAGGTGCAATCGTAGATCTCTCTCCCCAGGAAGAGGTCCGTTTTCTGATGAACGATTCGAAGAAATCGAAGGACTACGATGATAATAGCGGAGAGGTGATTGTTGAGTGGAGAGTAATTCAGGACAATTGACCATCAACCCCCCCTTCACGTAAATCCTTTTTGAATCCCATGAATGAAACCGACCTGTGCTATCTGTCCGCCATTGAGCTGAGCTCGCTTTATCAGAAGCGCGAGATGTCGCCCGTTGAAGTGACGCAGGCTGTGTTAAACCGAATCGAAAGGCTCAACCCCGGTCTCAACGCCTTCATCACCGTCACGCCTGAACGTGCTCTGAAACAGGCACGGGCGGCTGAGCAGGCTTACATGCAAAGCGGTTCACCGGCCCCCCTGGCCGGCATACCCGGTTCCTTAAAGGACCTTACGGCGACAAAAGGAATTCGCACCACACGCGGTTCGCTGTTGTACAAAGACTGGGTTCCCGATTATGACGCACCCATTGCGGAGCGACTGTATGCCGCAGGAATGGTCATGCTCGGCAAGACAAACACCCCCGAATGGGGTTGGAAAGGGGACTCGGGAAATCGCCTGATCGGTCCGACGCAAAATCCATGGAAACAGGGATCCACTGCCGGCGGGTCGAGCGGCGGGGCGGCAGCAGCGGTCGCCGCAGGAATGGGTCCCATCTCTCAGGGATCGGATGGGGCGGGTTCAATCCGCATACCCGCCGGATTTTGCGGTATCTTCGGCTTCAAGCCGTCCTGGGGGCTCGTCCCTCAGTACCCCGCCAGCGTGGTGGAAATGCTCTCGCACGCCGGACCGATGGCCCGGTCTGTCCGGGATGCAGCCCTCATGCTCACCGTGATGGCGGGCGAAGACCCTCGCGACCGCGTTTCGTTCCCAGATCAAACCGATTACCTGAAAGCGATGGAGGGAGGGATTGCGGGTCTTCGTGTAGCGTGGTCCCCTGATCTGGGCTACGCCATCGTCGATCAGGAAGTAAGGGAGATCGCAGCTGCGGCGGCAGGACGTTTTGAGGAACTCGGCTGTCTCGTGGAGGAAGCCCATCCCGACTTGCCTAACCCGTGGGAGATGGTGAATACGATCTGGGCTTCCGCATTCGCCGGGATGGTTCGAAGACAAAATCTTGAGAATTTTGACCTTTTGGATCCCGGCCTGGTAAAGGTTGTTGAACAGGGGGAATGGCTCTCCGCCGCGGAACTGGCCGCGGCCTACATCGGACAGAACGAATACTACCACGGCTGGCGGAGGTTCATGGAGGACTTCGACCTCCTGCTGACCCCCACACTCCCCGTGACGGCTTTCACGGCCGGACACGATCGCCCGGAGGAGATCGAGGGCCGGCCCACCACCTATCTGGGCTGGACACCATTTACGTATCCGTTCAACCTCACCGGACAACCCGCCGCCACGCTGCCATGCGGTTTCGCACGCAATGGCCTGCCCGTCGGGCTACAGGTCGTCGGGGGCCGGCGCGAAGACGTAACCGTGCTTCGGGCGTCCGCCGCGTTCGAGTCGATCTCGCCATGGTCCGGGAAGCGCCCCTTGCTATGAGCGATTACACGATTCTTATCGTCAACGAACTCTCTCGGGAGTGAACCAGATGCCAACACAATCACAGATGGACCAATACCAGGATCAGGGATATTTCATCGCCGAAGATACGGTGGATCCCGAAATGATGCCGGAGCTTGTGGCCTCGGCCCGCAGGGTCAAACAGAAGGTTCGATCGGGGAAAGTGGACGTGTTTACGCATCGGGCGACCGATGAAAAAAATTCCGAGCCTTGGGCCATTCGCGGTCTATTGGCCCCTGAGTTTGAAGAGCCGATCTTCTCGGAATACCTGCTTTCCGAACCGGTCATGCGTTACGTCCACCACTTCCTGGGCACGGAGCTCAGACTCGGAAGCATCACCATATTCACCAATCCCCACGAAAAGGATTTCGGTTTCGGCTGGCATCGGGACATAGATAAAACCAAACGAGATGTCACCCGGGACCAGGAGCTGGAGATCCTGAACCAGCCAGTGAAAACCTTCAAATGGCATCTCGCTTTGGTCGACGATGCATGCCTGCAGGTTGTCCCCGAAAGCCAGCGCCGCTACAGGACAGATTTAGAGCGTGAATGCCTGATCAACACCCGCCACAGGGACATACCAGGGCAGGAGGCTATCGGCCTGAAGGCAGGCCAGACAGCCTTCTGGAACGCCAATATCATTCACCGGGGCGTGATGCGGAAGGACATTGAGCGCCTTACCTTAGCGGCCTCCTGGGCAAAGCACGTGGAAGATGAAGAGCCCGGCGAAACCGACCACCGGTTCAAGTGGCGCCTTTCGGAGGAAGTCCGGGACAGCCTTCCCGATGCCATGTGGCCTTATTATGACCGCTGGCGCGCGTTGCAGTTGGGTTGAGCAGAACTCCGTGAAGCGGGGAAGAATCTCTGAGATTATGGTAGGAGCCGCCTCCTGGCGACGAAGCCCTATTTAAATGTGATCATGGCCCTACAGAGCCAGTTCCCGGTCTGGAGACCGGTCCCACAACAACTTCTTTTGGCCACATTGGTTCCAGGATTTGATGTTCTGGATTAACCCCTTGGATTCTGTGGGACCCGACTCCAGTCGGGGAATTAGGCCATCAGCCAAAAGGAAATCCCCGTTCGTCGATCCTTCGGCTTCGCTTAGCCTCTCACGAGATACGCTTCACGGCTTTTTGACCAATCGTCTCCGCAAGCGCAAAACAACAGGAACTCCTGGGCGTTCCCAGGGTTTTGCACCAGATATCCCGAAGGTAGGGTTCGCCTGGAATCCTTTTGTCGTTCAGCCGGACCACACCCCCATCCGTGAAAGTGAGCACAGTAAAGACGATGTCTGGATGGGCCGTCGGGGGTCCGACAAGCGGGGTCTGTAGGCCTTCCCATGAAGCTTTGATCCGATCCTTCCCCGCATGGATGTTCCATGCGGGGTTTCGCCTGATATCTCCCGTGCGGGTGAGAACCGCCTTCCGAATCGAAAGCTCTCGATCAAACGGACCGCCCCGCCCCCGGATCATCGTCTCGATCGTGAACTGGGCGAAATCCGGATTGTCCGTGTAGGCGCACGGCGGAGCGCCCCCTTCCGGAATGTCGACAAAGGCCACGCTGCCCTCGCCCGCTTCGCTGAATCGAGCGTGGTAGAGACTGACCGCGGCGCTGTCACGATCTTCCCCCTTCGGTCTCAGATAGTTGATCCAGTGTTCCCCACACCAGATGAGAGTCCCGGGTTTGTCCAGAGCCTGGGTCATGCACCATCTTCCTTCTTGCTTACGAATCTGAAAGCGTACAGATCCGCATCCTCCAGGATGAAACGCAACCGCACAGGCTTTCCAGCCATCGAGCTCAGGTCTGCACCGGAATTCCATCTCACTGGCAAATCGATCTGATCCTGGAAAAGCTCCTGACAATCCTCCAGGCCGAAGCCGGGAATCGGACTGCCGTTTTCGTCCTGCAGCTCTACGCGGGCCATCCCGGCCGCCGAGGTGGAAAGGTTGATGCGGAGTTCGTCCCCCTCGAAGATCAACGCCCGGGTGATCATTTCCCCGCCGTCGTACGGGGCCTGGACCGACACGAATCCATCGGTCCGCAGAGTCATGCGGCGCACGCAGTTCGTCTTAGTTCGCCAGTGTTCGGTGATGTACATCGACAACTGTGCCGGCCCCGTCTCCAGGATTCCCCGCATGACGTAGATGCTGCGTTCGTGCCAATTTTCCGGGTCCGGGCCGGGCCTGACGAAGGCCTCTTTGAAAGTCCTATCGAATCGGATCCCGTCGCGGCTGGTCATAAACACCCCGTCGTTCACCCCGGGGTATGGCCAGTCGGGGGTTGGTGAGCGACCGTCGACGAAGCGGGAAGGGAACATCAGGTACAAACCCGGCGATCGTTCGTAAGGCACGCACGAGTTTGTATACAGATGTTCGATCGGTTCGTCCCCCGTGTCGATGGGCTCAAGCGGAGTCCAGTTGACAAAGTCCTCCGACTCCGCGCGTCGAATCCAGCGGACACCCTCTTTGAAGTTTTTGTTGGCCCCGTGGCCGGCAGATCCATCTGTTTTGACACCCCGGGTATACATAACGTACTTGCCCGTCCACGGATCGTGAAAAGCGATGTTGTGGGAATCGAACGGGCCGTCCGTCTGAACGGGCTCTGGGTTCTTTCGTGTCCAGTGGATTCCGTCAGCGGATGTCGCGGTGTAGACACCCCCATGCCTTCCGATACCCTTGTAACGTTCGTCCGCAGGCGTATCCGGATTTAGATCGATAAAAGGCGCGAAGTTGGTCAGCTCTCGTTCGTCCAGAACCAGATTGTTGTCTCTCGAACCCTGATATTCGATCACATCGAGCGACGGCTTGTTCCATCTGATCCCGTTTTCGCTTTCAGCGTAAGCGGTCATGCAGCCTTGTCCAACCTTGCTTCCCTCAAAGGGGCTGCACCGGTACCACATCCGATATTTTTCCCCATCCTTGAAAACCACCGCATAGGCCACGCCCCCCAATTCCCAGGGATGTTCAAGCGTAATCGCTCTATTTCTCATCTCCGGCCGATGCAGGACAAGCCTCGCATCCCTGATTGAATCGATAAGATTATCATCGACGAACAACTGTCTTGCAGTGCCGACATTGACAGGTGCATTTGACATAACCCCCCCCAGGCGCTTCGTTGAGAAACTCTCCATTCCGGATTCATCCGGAATTCCACACGATGCTCAAGAATATACGCCAATGATCTGTCGGTTCAATAAAAAAAGGGAAGGGATAATAAAAACTGGCTCCGAGACAATTCGTTGTTGTATATTTGGACCTTGTCTCGTTGGGATCAACAGCCACGGGGCACAAGGATAAGAGGTCGAGGAGAAGAGCAGAACCCAGGGAGGGAGATGTTTCGATACAGACTTAAGGGACAAGTTCGAAAGTCAGGGAACGTCCGGCCACCCTTCGGCTGAAGGCAACGGCCGACTTCGCGCTTTTTTGGAAGACCACCACGATCTCCTGATTCGCTAAAGTATCGTTGATCACTTTTCGATCGCCCATCTCTGAGAAAGGATAGGCTTTCGCAGTCTGATCCATGAGCAGCCCAAAAACCATCTCTTTAGGATGGAACCTTTCATCGATCGGCGTCTCCTGCGGGAAATAGATTTGCCGATTGTTCGTATATCCCTGGATCACATAAATGTCTGCCTGGTAACTTCTGGAATAACCCGTCCTGGATGAAAGCACGGTCGTTTCGGGATGGAGTTCTTTCCACGCCGCCCAGGTGCCCTGGAAGATGGGAAGAAGATTGAGCCGCTCCCCGGCCCGCTCGCCTTGAATGCTGCTGAGGCGCATTTGCGACCAGATGCTCGAAGATGTCCGTTGATCGCCTGAGGAGATCTGGTCGTACATGACCAGGTTGTTGTTGAAAAGGTTGCCTGTATTGCCGAACGCGATGTCATCGCCTTCAAAGTTGATCCCGGAGGCCGTGAGAGGGCAGTAGGTGACGACGATCTTTTTCCCACCCACCGTGTGGTTGACAATTTCGTGCCAGTTCAAGATCTTCACCGGATAAGCCCTCGCGTCCCCGTTGATATCGACACCCAGGACAAGATCGTTTTCGGGCAATTCGACTTGATCTGCCGCGACGAATTGAGCAAACCCGAAGTTTCCCTGCGGGTTCTCCAGGGGTGGGATCGCGTCCTTCGGTACGGAAACAATGATCTCAGTTTCGGGAACGCTGCCAAAACTATCCGGTGAAAGCCGCCCGCTTGATTCGTCCGATCCGCCTTCTTCCCATACGGCCGTATCCCCCCAGAAGGAGGCCCAGGCAAACCAGTACGCGCTGTAGGCCGGGATCTGAGTGAGCCTTTGACCCGAAAGCGGGCCCTGGACAGCCAGTCCTTTCAGGTCCCAAACCGTATTTGTCTCAAGATCTTTGAACTGAAGAAGCGTTTTGGAAGAAGACGCTCCATCGGAATCATCGGTCTGAGCAGACCCGCTTTCAAGTCCGGGGACCGGCTCGTCGGGGCCGCTTGGCCCCCCGCACGAAACCGCGACAGCCGCAAGAATCACAGCGGCCAGTCGATTTCTTTTCATCTGAATCTCCTTTTTGTCTCTATGGTATGACATTGTAGGGGTTCGAAAAGTTCCTCTAATATTCCTTATATATGGACCGAGACCAGGAATCCATCTATCTGCTCGACATGAGTACATGTCGGCCTCACGATGCCATTTCCAGGAGCTTTGAGGAAGGAAAATGGATCGCCTGCGATTATTCCATCCGGCACGGCGAAGGCAAAATGCTTTTTTCCAGTCCGGATTCCCAAGTTCCTGCGATAAGGCTCGATCCCGGAGTGAAAGGTTGGCATCACATCTTCGTCGGGACATTCCGCCATCGCGTGTATCCCAACAATTGTCTGTTGCTAAAGTTAAAATCCGATCCGGGATATACGAGGGCTATCCAGGAGGACTTTCGATTCGGTAAGGACCTTGTATCCAAAGACATGATCCCGGGGGAGACCGATATCTGTGAGGCCTTCTGGAAGTCCTCAGATCTCAGCGGTCAGGAGATCGTGTTCCATCGGCCATCGGCCGGTGCTATTGCGGAGTCCGTCACAAACATCGCGTATATCCGGCTGGTCCCCCTCTCTTCGTCGGAACGGGATACGGCAAAGCGGGATTTGATTCGAACCGACACTCGACTTCTGATCGCAAACTACGACTCCAACCAGCACACGATGTGGGCATACGAAAGCGATCAGGACATGGTCGACGAATTTCAGGCCCTGGCCCAAAGCGACTTCAAGATGGTACTCTGGGGGTGTGCCGCGGCTTTTGCCACCTTCTATCCCTCACGTGTATGTTCGGAGATCCGATGGACGTTCGGGGCCATCCCCCCGGGGGGATGGGGTGGTGGGGCATTCGGAAGAACCAGGGGGGGGACTCAGACCGTAAACCGTTATAGCCAAAACGGTTTCGATCCCCTTAAGGCCGCCGTTCGTCGAGCACACGAAATCGGGATCGAGATCTATCCGCAGGTGCGGATGGTTGGGGAGCAACTTCCCCCCAATCACAGAGATTGGGCGGGGCCGGGTGATTTTCAGGAACAGCATCCCGAGTATCGCTCCTTAACCCCCGAGGGTCATCCGACCCGCCATCTGAGCCACGCCTTTCCCGATGTCAGAGCAAAATACGTGGACCTCTTTCGAGAATGGGTCGAAGAATATGAAGCCGATGGGGTGAACATAATTTTCTGCAGATGCTGGCCTTACGTATTTTATGAGGACCCTGTGGTCGAATCCTTCCGGGCCGCATTCGAAATAGACATGCGAAAACTGGATCCTTTCGATCAACGCGTCCTGCAGCACAGGTCCGACTTCCTGACACAACTGCTGAGGGAGACGCGAAAAATGCTGGATGAGGTGGGGGTCCGGCGGGGAAAGCGGCTGGGCACCTGCTACGTCGTGCCGGCAGACAGGGTGGCTACAGACTGTCCGGATTTGGGGCCATTCACGGGTCCGCGTTCTCATGCCATGGATGTGGAGACATGGGTAGGAGAAGGATTGGTCGACCACCTGATCGTCCACATCGAGGGGGTGGGAAAACCGGATGCCGGCGACAGGGCTTCCCTCATACGCCCTTACGTAGATCTTGCCCGGGGGACGAAGGTGCAGGTTTACGCGGACCTCTATCCCAGGAGGCAATCCGCCGATTCCATGCGCACCAGAGCCATGGTATGTTATGAGGCCGGGGTAGACGGCCTCTGCTTCTGGGATTCTATGATTCGGGCACCCCGCCTGAGCGGATGGGCCATGCATCGCCTCCTGGGCCACAAGCAGGAACTCGACAAGATGAAACCCTTCGCTGAGGACATTTTCAGGCTGGAGCCGATGCTTACATTCGACACCTTCTCGACACAAGACGAATACTGCTTGCCTACAGACGGATGAATTACTTTCAAATCAAATTCACGATCTTTTTCAGGAGGTGACATCGATCATGAGAGGTCTAAAAGATAAAGTGGCCATCGTGACCGGGGGGTTGGGAGATATCGGTTATGCCAGCGCGGAGAGACTCGTAGATGAGGGCTGCAAGGTGGCCATTTTTGACGCCCGGGAGGATGATAAATCCCTTGCAGAAAAAATCAACTGCCGCTTTTTCAAGGTGGATATAAGCGACGAAAACCAGGTGGAGGAGGCGTCCAAAGCCGTTGCGTCATCCGTTGGGGACGTTTCCATTCTCGTAAACTGCGCGGCGGTCTTTGTTCTCAAGAGCATAGACGCGAGCCCGGAAGATTGGCAGAAGATCCTGAGTGTAAACGTTATGGGCACCTCGCTGGTCACCAAGCACGTGGTGCCCCTTATGGAGAAGTTTGGGAGTGGAAGCATCGTCAATTTCTCGTCTATAAGCGGATATGTCGGACAGGCAAATTTCGCGACCTACAATGCCACGAAGTTCGCGATTCGGGGACTGACCAAATGCTGGGCCCAGGACCTGGCCCCGAAGAGAATCCGGGTAAACAGTATCTGTCCCGGTTACGTCATCACCACGGCCTTCGAAAACACATGCAAACAGTTCGGTCTGGATTATGAGGAGGAAAAACGGAAGGCCCTGACGATACAGCTCCTGCCTGACGTTCCGACACCCGAAGGCGTTGCGGCCGGGGTGGCCTTCCTTGCGAGTGACGATTCCTCGATTATGACAGGAAGCGATCTGATCGTGGACGCGGGTTATCTGGCGAAGTGACAATATCCTTCCGGCCGGGAGTCCCCTCAGTCGGTTGGAAATTTTCAGGGGATGGATTATGCGATTAGAAAATCACCACGGAATTCGGGAGGCGCCAAAGGGGCTGGGAGGGGCACTGCGCAATATCGGACCTGGAATCGTCGTGTCCGGTTCGATCGTGGGTTCGGGGGAACTCCTTGTGACCACGCGAATGGGCGCGGAAGTGGGTTTTGTCTTCCTCTGGGGTGTAATCGTAGCGAGCATTGTGAAATTTTTCATCCAGCTGGAGCTGGGACGGCAATGCATCCTTTACAATCAAACGACCATCCAGGCCCTCGATCGAGTACCCGGCCTGCGAGTATTGAATAACTCCTGGGCTTCCTGGTTGTGTGTGATCGGGTATTTTTCCGTGATGATCGCTGTCATCGGGATCCTCGGATCGGTCGCCGGTCTGATGTCCTCGGTCTTTCCATCCGTATCTTATTCCGTCTGGGCCGTCCTGATTTTTCTTTTGATGAGCGTCCTGCTCTACAGGGGGCTCTACAAAGATCTGGAAAAGATGATATCGCTTCTGGTTGCCAGCTTCAGCCTGATCGTGATCGGATCGTCCATTTTCCTCCTGAGAACCCCCTATGCATTCACGACTTCGGAGCTGATGTCCGGATTTCGTTTCACCCTTCCCCCGGAAGGTGCCTTCGTGGCCTTAGCGGTAATGGGTTCGGTAGGGGCCACCGCAGTTGAATTGTTCATGTATCCGTACTGGATTCGGGAGAAAGGGTATCCGGATTTCGTGGGGCCCCAGGAAGACTCTCCAGAATGGCATGAGCGCTATCGGGGATGGATGCGCGTCCTCTTCGCGGATGCCCTGGTTTGCACCGGCATCGCCACAGTCATTACGTGCGCCTATTATCTCCTGGGAGCTTCCATCCTGAAGCGAATGGAGGTGTTGCCTGAGGGCATGAAAGTTGTTGAGAGTGTGTCGCTGATCTTCACGCAGAGCTTTGGACCCTGGGCGAAGGGCGTATTCATGTTCGGGGGCTTCTGCACCCTGTTTTCCACCCTGCTTGTCTTCACCGCCAGTTCAGGGCGAATCGGGGTTGACTTTCTCCATCAGGTCGGAGTGAGAGCTCTCGACCGGGAGAGTGTCCGCCGCAGACTTCTTCGCATTCTGCAGATCGCATTTCCCTTTCTCTGGCTCTGCGTTATTCTTGTAATACCGGACACCCCCCTTGCCCTGGTCCTGATCGGGGCCAATGCCAACAACCTGCTGCTTATCCCTATGGCCTACGGGGTGGCACACCTGGCCATGCGGACCGCGGGAAGGGTGCGAATGCCCGTCTGGAGCGAGCTTGGACTCCTGTTCACCATCTGGGTGATCATTAACTTTACGGCCGTTAACCTTTATTTGAAGTGGACCCAGTAATATTGAATATTGAATATCGGAGAATTGAATATTTTGAAAACCTCAGGCCTTTCCTGACTATGGATCTCTTCGATCTTCAATCTTCAATTCCCACTGGTTCCTGCCTTTCCTGCCGCTGCCACCTGCTACTGCTACAGCCTTTCCTGGCCCCTGACCTCAGGCCCCCCGAACTTCATTGAATATTGAATATCGGAGAATTGAATATTTGAAAACCTCAGGACTTTCCTGGCTGTGGATCTCTTCGATCTTCAATCTTCAATTCTCACTGTCCTCTGCCTTTCCTGCCACTGCCACCTGCTACTGCTACAGCCTTTCCTGACCCCTGACCTCAGGCCTCTGACCCCTGACTTACTTTGCATTTTCCATTTTTTATTTTGTATTTTTCATTTCCCTTTTATACTCTGCAAGCCTCTTCCAGAAGCGATCGGCTGTCCCCTTTCGATACCAGGCCCCCTCCTTCACAAGGACCGCCGGAATGCTGTAGAAAGAGATCACCGGAGGCCGATACTTGTGAATCATCTCCCAGCGTAAATCCTCTTCGATGTCGTCCATAATACCCGCACCCTCCTCCCGAAGGCCGTCCACCTGCCCCCAGTGATCACAATAATGAACCATGAACCCGTAATCGGACTTACGCCCGGCCTCCCGCGCGAGCTCCATTCCGTTTGAAAGGAAATTCTCTTCGTAAAAGAGATAGTCCCGTACGGACTGGATGGTCTCGCTGATGAAACAGGTGATTTCCCGGTCCTTCAACAGACGGGGAAGATCTACACCCATTCGTCGTCCTTGAGGCCAGTATCCCATCTCAATACCGGTGCGTGCGGACCTCGTCTTGAAGTTTCGATAGTCCAGCATCGTGACATCGTTGTTGAAGAAACAGACCCCCCTCCAGTCCGGTTCATCTGCGTGGTAGCGATTCACCCGTGCGGAGATACGATGAACGAAAGTTTCGTGATACAGGCCGCACAGGAAGTCCTCCCAGGCCAGCCATACTTTGTTTCCGCGAGGAATATCCGCGAACCGAGTAAATGACGGAACCTTTTCCGGGCGGTTGTCCGGGATGTAAACCGTCCGGTCCGGGTGTTCGGAAGTCATCTTGGCCTTGGGGACCGGAAACCGATCGACCTGCACCCCCTTCCACCGGATATCGTGTTCCGCGCAGTAGGCCTGCCATTTCTCGAAAACAGCAGGAGAATACGCGTGAAGCGTCCAGGGTTTGAGACCGGACCGGCGGTAGGGAAAATCCCACGTCGTGATGCGGCACTCCGGAAAGAAAAAGCCGTTCACCGCGCCCTTGACGTGGGGCCAGTAGCGGTCCTCAAGCACGTCCAGGAGCCAGTCCACCGCGTTAGGGTTCAGCGGGTCGAACACATGATTCCGCTGTTCCCAGACCGCCGGGGAGATCTGTCCGGATTCCTGCATGGTCCACGCCACAAGGTCTCCCGGCACGACAGGCATATCCCGAAACTGCTTTTGCCACCGGATGCCCGCCCACATGTCCACACCGTGCGTTCGTCCGATCTCCGCGATCTTCCGTCCCATTCCTGCATCGGCCCGCTCGTACCAGTAGTTGACATAATCGAGACCGTCCACTTTGCCTGCGATCTGCTCAAAAAAGCGGGTCGCCCCATCCTCGGCCAGAAAAGTCTCGAAGTAGGGATCGAGACGGCGAAACATCGCGTTTTTCGGCACGCTGAAGGCCTCTTGCCCGAGAAAATATCCCGGCTTCAGCGAAGCAGGAGGGAAATATTTCTTGGCCATCGACGCTCCTGTCCCCACGACTGGGGTGTTTGCGATTAATCCCTCAGCCTGTAAAAATCGACCGCGTTATCGTGAAACAGTTTTTTCAGTTCACCCTCAGAGCAGCCCGACACCGCCCAGGCCAGCGTCTCCACCCATCGGGGATATTCGGTCGCCTGATACGCGACCGGCCAGTCTCCGCCGTACATCACACGATCAAATCCGAAGCATCCGATCACGTGATCGAGATAGGGTTTCAGGTCCTCATTCGTCCAGTGTTGATGGTCCGCTTCCGTCACCAGGCCGGACACCTTGCACCAGACATTCGGGACTTCTGATAGCGATCTTATTCCCTCCCTCCACGGGTCGAAAACCCCTTCCTTGATATTGGGTTTCGCGATATGGTCCAGTATGAATTTTACGTCCGGACATTGCCGGACAAAACGGATGGTATTCTCCAAGTGCACGTGAGAGATGCAGATGTCGAAACTCAAACCGAAATCCGAAAGCATCTGGACCCCCCTGATGAAATCCGGTTGAAGGCAGAACGAAAGGTCCGGCTCGAACTGAATTATTCTGCGGATGCCTTTAATCAAACTGTTTTCCGACAGTTTCTCCACTTCAGCCCGCGCGCCTTCACCCTTTTCGAGCGGGGCCCAGGACACGATCCCTTGAATCCTCGGATCTTCCCGGGAAAGCCCGGTCACCCATTCGGCCTCCTGGGCGTACTGCGCAGGGTCGCATTCGCATTGCAGGAAAACCATTTTTTCGACCTGGACCGGACCGCAGGCCTTCTTGTAGTCATCCAGCAGAAAGGGCCGGTTCAAAAACGGGATGTCGTCCAGCCACGGGTAGTGCAGGCGTTCCACGTCCCAGACGTGTAGATGCGTATCTACGATCGGGAAATCGATCATGCTGTTCTCCTTATGGCGGGGTTGTCCGGTCGCAACTTGGGGGACGGACCGGCGGAATATTCCCCGACCCACGGTACCGGACCATGTAAATTCAGCCGTTCGTCAAAGGCCAGTAGCGACGGTCCAGCGTAAAGTCGCACACCTTGTGGATAGGCACCTGCCGGAAATAACTTTTACCCTTTCCGCGCGCCTGCCAGGTTTCCAGTTCCTCTCGGTGTCCCAGGTCACGACAGACGGCCCACTCCCCGCTCCTTTGTGTTCTCGCATCCGTATCCCAGAAACATAATCCATCCGCCCCGGATCGATAGTGTGGGATGGCGTCGGGCAAGAATCTTTCCGCCGGCTGCCGTTTCGGTAAGGGGTCCGGGCAAATACGGCACGATGTGCCCCTTGCGAGCTCAGCAAACGCCGCGGTTTCGATCTTCCCGTCCGAGGGCCGTTCGGTTGAATGACAGGGTGCAGGAATCAGCAGGTCCACCAGTCCCTTCTCGACCCAAGTCTTCACGTCCAGTCCGAAATAGTGACAGTTCTTCAGATTGTTCATCACGTGATAAGCGGTTCCCAGTTTCCGTCCTCTCAAACGTCCCACCTCGTCTGCCATCTCCCGAATCGCTCGTATATATTCCGTAACATACGACCCCTTGTGGGCAAGCCAGTCCGGGTCATCCTCCGGAAGTTTCCGGGGATCCCGGCCGTGTGTTTGAATGAATTCCCCAACTGCGATCTCTTCGTAGAGAACAAACGGCCAGCTCCTGCAAGAACAGCACGTGTACGCCGTCCGTTCCCAACTCCGCCATCTCCTTCAAGACGGCGATATATCGCTCGCGAACCTCAGGATAGGCCAGGCTCAGATGCGGCGTCACGTTCCCATCCCGGTCAACGCAGCGGTACTCCGGATGCCGTGCATAAAACGATTCGGGAGGCATATCGTGGGCGGGTGGAAGATAAGCCCCGGCCATTCGCATGCTCCCGTAGATTTCCAATCCAAGATCGTGGGCTGCCTCGATAGCAGCCTTCAGAGGATTCACACCCAGAGCCTTCAGGCCGAGCAGGTTCTTCGCCAGGTCCCGGCTGAAGTGATAACCGGACCAGCAGTTCAGATCCATCGTGGCACCTACCCTGGACTCATACATGCAGCAATCTCCGAAAACCGCCCCCCACAGCACCATCCCCACGTCCGTTTTTTGGAAAGACGCAATGGGATCCCGAATACGCTCCTCGCTCTGGTAGAAGTCGTGCGCAACCCCAAATCCATCGAATATCGCCACAAGCCTTCTGCTGTCGTCGTCAGGCTGGGCCTGTTCCGGACCATCTTCGCACGTGATCAGACGCACGTAGGCCAGGCACGCCATCCTGCCTTCAAATGATTCCGAGATCACCAGGTCCTCTTCCCTGAGATCAACCGACCGCCAGAAAGATTCGTTCAGCTCAAAGTGTTCCGGCTTCCGGCCCAAGTCTCCGTCCTTCGGCGGAAACATCTCTTTTGCAAGCCAGTGGAACCCGCTTTCTCCCTCCAGCATCAGGCCGATCTTTTGCTCCCCGAGGATAGAGGCATAGCAAATTCCAAGGTAGATGTCGTGCCAACCCCTGACGCCGAGCGAGAGGCGCAGCTCCGGCGCACCCCCCCGGCCCGGCCCAGACCATTGTCCCCTTCGTATTCTCGGCCTCGTAATCCACCAGGCTCCAGTAACCGTCCTTCGGCACCCGGGTTAATGATCCTCCGGGCTGACAGGCGGACAGGTCCGAGATCAGCGTTCCGCCCGGCCGGTTAACCTCACTCCTGAGCCGCTCCTTTTCCGGGTCCATTCCCTGCCTTTCTTGCCGATGATTCTGCGGGTACCTGAAACCCGCCAACTGCCTTCAGCACAGTGCCGAATCCTCCATGGTCCGGTTTCGAAATTCCGAAATCACATGAAACGTGATGTAATTTGCGTCGTGGAAGTTATGGGCGCCGGTTCCACCATCGTCGTACGCAGTTCGAGAGACGAAGATAATGTCTTCCCCCTCGAAGAGCCAGTCCACGTACTGAAACGCATGCTCTTGCGGGTCCGGATGGTGAAGAATAACGGAATTCACCTTCCACCCCCTCAGATCGTGCGATGAGGTCAGAACCAGAGTATTCCGCTTGGCCGGCGGGTCCGTCTGCTTGTTGGCTAGCGACCAGTACCGTCGGGTCTTGGGGTCGAACCGCACGGTGAACTTGGACCCGCCGCCTGGAAAATCGATGATGTCTTTCTCCCGGTCGTGGGAAAGGGTCTTCCCATCATCCGATATGTGCAGGAGCGCGGCCCTGTCATCGCCCTGGCCGTTGGTCCTGAGGAGATTGGCCAGTCTGTTTTCCGGTGTGACAACCACATTGCCCTCGATCCATTGAGACCCGGACCACAAGTGCTCATAGGGGGCGCTGAACCGCCAGCTCTCTGATCTGAGCAAGTCGGCGTCTTCTGGCGCCGACGCCACCTGTGCCGCCCACTGTGGCCGCTTCCCGTGTGCCAGCTCAAACGCCCGCCAGACCCGGCCCAGGTGGGTGATCACCGGGACAGGAGCGCAGTGATAACCGCCCTCCGGGGAAAGGTGACCCTTGTGTTCATCCTCCGGTGACGTCCACGAGCGGCCACCGTCCGATGAACGTCTGATGACCACGTGTCCGTATTCTCGGTCAGTGCCCAGAATGTAAAGCGCCCCCAAGTGCATAAACAGCGTGGACCACCACTGTCCGATGAGATCGGACACCTTTTTCCAGGACACACCCTTGTCGTCTGAACGGAAAACAACCGTGCGGTTATTCTCGGTTCCCTGACCGAACAAATCGTGGGAGACCACATAGGCCCCATCCGGCAATACGGCGATGCATGGACTCCCTACATACTGCTTCGTGTCGGCGGGGGAATGGTTAACGACCACACCCGGCACACTTGAATGATCGTATCTTAATTCCCGTTCCAAAGCCCGATCCCTGTTGACAACAGCTTCGTTCCTATGTCGCTATTGTGGAAGCTCCTTATTCTCGTCGAAACCAACAGGGGAGGCCATCGCATTTGTAGCCAGAGAGTCTTAAAGCCGATCGATCATCCTGTGGCTCCAGTAACCCTGATGATCGAGCCTGAGACCGTAGATCTCCGCCTCAGTGGCTTGAATCTCTACGCGCACCGGCCTTCCCACGAGCTCCGCGAGATTCTCCCGATCTCGCCATCGCACGGAAGCATACAGGTGATCACCACTGACGGGAATCGATTCCTCAAACGAGAAACCGGGAATCGGATCCTCCTCCACCCGGGTCGAAAACGCCGGCTCATGGCCTTGTTCCACGTGACCGCCATCGATGATCTGAACCCGAACACTGGTGTGCGGGGCTGTGCGTATGTTAATCGTAAACTGCGGTTCCCGGGGGATAATGGCCTTTGTCCTGAGCCGGCCTTCCCTTGCTGAACTGGCCAGATAGCTGAACCCGTCGAGCCGCAGCTCGTAGATCAGGGTGCCGAACCACCCGTCGGTGTCCAGACCCTCCTCTTCCATGTACGCGTGGCTTGCGTGGTCCCCACGGCTGCCGTCCACGTATAAAAGGATCTTGTCCTCAGAGGTCCTGACCATGGCATTTAGATAAGCACAACCTCCACCAATTTCCCCCAGAGAGCGGAGCGGAACGAGCGGGCGTCGCTCGGTGCGATACCAGTTCGTGCTGTTGTAGGAGTAGGCCAGATGAGGCTCCACCTTACCCTCGGTCTTGATCCTGCGTCTCTCATACGGAGACGGGTAGTACATCTGGGGAAAGCCGGTATACATATCCTCGTATGGGAAGGAGGGCATGCCGTAGACTTCCGTGAGCACGGGATCTCCGGCGTCGGCCTGAAGCACTGTGACAGGCGAAGAGAATTCAGCGAAATCAGAGGTGGTCACAAGGCAGACCCTCCGGTCGGCGCAGCCGGGCCTCCCGAACAGGTGAAAGCACTCCCGCTGATCTTCATAAAGCACACCGGTCCACGTGTCGCAGATATCGTCCATCCAGGTGTGCTCAGGGTCGGCCTCGAAGGTCAGACCATCCTCCGAAAAGCCGAAGTACATCCTGCGATCACCCTCCGCACGATTGCTGAATATCCCCACAAACCCTCGGTCGGCCATCGGGGTGTTCTCCAGGGTTGTGACGTAGCGACACTGGAAGCTTTTCAATTCACGCTCCGTGACGAAATCCGGAGAACATCCCTCCACTTTCAGCTCCTGATCCCTGATCTGCAACGATGGCCAGGATTTCGGATCCTCGGAGGTCAGCCGTAAAAGCCGGCTTCCCGTCTCCACATCCGACAGCACGACAGAGGGCATAACAGACACATACATCGCGTAGGCATTCAGTCTCGAACTGTGGAACACGCTCCCGACTTGATAGCCCAGCAACCCACGACCCGGATCCGGGAAAGGTTCGCCGACAAGGGCGGGCTTTCCTATCACCCTTTCCAGCCCGATCCGCTGCTCCAGCATCCAGTCGTCGAAAAAAAGAATCGCCTTCATTCTTCCTCCACGTGTCCTTCATTCGGGATAATCGGCCAAAAGGATCGCCGTGGTTTCCCCTGCCTCTTAAAGGACATTGTCCTCTCCCCATTCCCCGGAGTCCTTCTCTTAAGGGGAAACGGGTCCTTTTTTGCCCGTGAGGAATCGAGAGGGGTCCGGACTCCTCCCGATCCCGCTCTCCAGCCACGCCTCGTCGAAAACGCTCGCGAAAATCCCGCGCGACCCGGGCCATTCCGACACCGCCTCCGGCTCATACCCGTAGTACGCGCACACGATCGATCCGTCCTCGAGCTGCATGCCCACAGGGTACCCGAGATCGATCTTTCTGCCGACCTCGCCCTCGTGGTTGAACCTGTGAAGCGTGCTCATCGTGCTCATATCCCACGTCCGGCATTCGTCGCGGCTCAGGATCGCACGCACGCTCATGGGCGGCCGCCTGTGTCCGTATAGCATTACGACATTTCCGCTCCCCAATCTCACCAAATAAGGGGGATGTCCCCAGATCCCGGTTCGCACGGGCCTCGACCAGGTCATCCCCTGGTCTAATGACTCTGCTTGATAGAGGAAATAGCCTCGTCCGTCCCGCTGCATTCCGTTTCCGTCTGCGTCAACAGGCCATTTCTCGAGCGGAACATCGTACCAGTCCGCCCGCATCATGACCACGAGCCTTCCGTCATCGAAGCCCACCAGGGAACACTCGCTGAAGTCGCAGAGGTCTATGTGTTCGATCTGCGAGACATACCCCCAGCTCAGCCCGTCCGGGGTCCCTCTCAGAAAGGCGGTGGTATCCGGTTTTGGATCCAAGACTTCACCGCCGGTCAAGAGCCACCCTTCCGAGGTTCGAAGCACCGGACCGGGAGTCATCCTCATCACCGGCGCATAACAAGAGGGACCCAGGTCGATAGTTGATACGACGTTGTACCCGCTGATTCCGCGGCTGCGCGTGACCCTGATCCCTTCGTGGACCTGGAGCTGGGGATGGGTCCTGCAGCCTACGCTCAGAAGCTCGCCGTTCGGCATGACCATCGGGTGAGAGGCCTCGAGAATCGGACCTGTCTCCGGAGGGTTGATCGAGGTCCGCCAAGTGAGGCCGCCGTCCTTCGAAACGGCGTAATGCGGTATCCGATGCGGTCCCCAGTGGGGATGAATCTCGCTTTCCTTCAGAAGAGTACGGGGTTGGACCCCGAATTTCAGAATAAGCTCGTCCCGGGACCGGTACATCGCCGGGAATCCCGCGTACGTCTCCGGATTCGAGTAAACCTGGACATCCGTCATTCTATGGCTTCTCTGCCTAGTTTAAAGAGTTTTGTCGTTTCACTAATGGGGTGTTCCGAACCCACTTTTTGAAACGCCGTCGTGCTCCCTCACCCCGCCTCGCAAGCTCGGCACCCCTCTCCCGGGTGCCGGGAGAGGGGAAGAGCGAAAATGATCTAATTGTTTAATGAACGGAAAGACGAAATCCTTAACATATACAGAATGAATGTCATCGTCCCCTTCTCCTGCGGAGCCTGTCCTGAGCTTGTCGAAGGACGGGAGAAGGGGATACAGGGGATGAGGGCGTTAAAACTGACATCCTTCGCATGAAAGCAGTACCAAATTCAAGGTTAATTCTGTAACACGCTACTGCCTTGCCCCCACTCCCATTGACCTCGCCAGCTCACGTTCTTCCCGTCAGCATAATCACGATCGATCCAACGCTTCTCACGACGGCTTCACCCATAATCAATCCGATAAAAAACGGTTTTGTCCGGCCATATAGCGAGGGTCCGCCGTACTTCAAGACATTTCGCTTGATCAGCCACGCAATAAAGATGTTGAGCCACCAGGCCTGGGAAAAGGAAGTGGCCACAAAGCCGATCGGATGGATCGGCCACCAGAAAAACCTTCGGCGGGCAAAGATGAGCCCCCCCACGACAAGGGCGCCGATGCCGGCCCATACGGTCTGGAAGGGGTCTCCTTCGGATGGACCCATAATGGACCCGCCGAAATATTTGAGATGGAAATGCAGTTTGTGTATCGTAAAATGCGTGGCCGCAAACCCGTTGCCGCCGAGGGAATATGCAAAATACAGAAACGTTACGGCCGCAACAATCCCGCCTGTAAACAGCGCCAGGGTGGAAGGATATAGCAAAGATCGGCCCGACACCTCGGGAGGGTGACGAAATCTCATCATCGTTGACGCACTTGCCATGATATTCGGTTTATTGGGGTGCGACCATGGCTGAGAAAGAAAAAAGCCGGCCATGGTGGGGCCCCCCAGGGTTTTCGTTCCCGCCCAGTTGATCAACATTTGAACCTGACTCAGGGGCGCCCTGATGACCAGGCCTGCTTCGGCCAGGACGCGGGTCACGCCCAGGAATGTCGTGATCATGATCGCCAAAAATAGCGGAACGGTCCATACGGAGAGACCCGTTAACCATAACCAGCAACCCGTGAACACCGTTCCCACGATGCTCCCGAAAACCGCGGTCCGATACGAAAGGAATTCATCCGAATCGTCGATCTCGTCCCCGGATCCGAATGCCTTTCGAAGGACATCCCGTATATGATGCCGCGCTTCGTACAATCCCAACCCCACAAGCGCTAACAAACCGCCCATCGCTTCTTGGTTCAGGCGTCCGAATGCTCCCCACGCGGGCGGGTTGTACACGATCGAGGTGCCGGAGGATATGATGAAATACATCTGGAAGTAAGTCAGGAAGGTAAAGAGCAGGATACTCCCGAGTACCTCAAGGGAGACCAGATAGCTGATCCCGAGGACAATGAAATGGGTGTAGAAAGGAAGGCCTATGGAGTTTCTGTAAAAACGGGTGTAGAAAGAGAGGTTAAGAGGTCTGATGATAGGGAAAAACCGGGAAAGGATATGGGACAATCCTACACTGCTGCTGACAGAAAATCCGGTCCAGAAGAATAAATCCCGCTTAAACGGACGCTCATCTTTCTCGTTTCCCACCAGAGCCAGCGTGATCTCGGCAAGAGGAAAAGACAATCGCTCTTCCTCGACCCATCGCTTTCGTAGAATTACCATCACCGAGATCATCGTAACGGAAAATCCGGCCAGCAGCATCCCCCATGACCCGAGAGGCCATGCCCACGCCTCGAATGGGATTTTCCCCCCAGGTCCCACCCCCTCGAAAAAACCCTTTGCGACAATTGGGTTTTTGATCACCAGGCCGTCGGGCAGCAGGGGAATTACAGCGTCATTCCACCTGTTCTCAGGAGTGGCGAACTGCACGAAACCTGCCATATGCGGCAGAAGATGGTACACAAGCCCCCGTCCCGAAACCGCCGAAACCATCAAAAGCATGGAAAAGATGATCAGAAGTTCATCCCTGCGAAAATCCGAACGCAAGATCCGAAGTCGCCTGAGAAACGGCCCGGCGCACACGAGCAGAAATATGAAAAACAGGGCCCCTGCGCCGTACCCATCCTCGGTGAGGGAAGACCGTCCCACCAGCGCCAGGTCACACGAATCCAGGAAGGCCAGCAAGGCGCTCAGGGCAAGCCCGATCAGAACGGAACGACGCATCGAAATCTCCTATCACAAAGCGGTCGCCGACTCATGTTCCGCAACACAATAACTGCCTGTCAAGGATTTACGTTTGAGTCATCCTTCATCCGTTTCCATGAGCAGTCCCATCATCGCAGGCAAACATCTCAGGTTCGTTGATGACACGAGGGGTCTGACCCCGTTCCCGAAACGTTCCGGGGTGGCCGTGATCTGATTTCCGTTATCGTCCTGCGCGGATGCCGGAATCGGTTGACCCTCCATCCGGCCTCCCCACTCCGGACCGCAATACTCTCGCGAAGTAAAGTAAGCCATCATTTTTCGACCCAATTCGAGGTACCGCGTGTCTTTCCGGTCATTGTAAACGAACACCAGAATCCGCTGGAACTCCGGCGATGCCCATCCGTCGTGCGCTTCCGTTGGTGCGTTCGGCGTAGAGGCCAGAGTCTTTTTGTCCATTCGACCCCTTTCGTCGATTAGACTGTATTCGCCAAACAGGCAATAGTCTACGATGAAGTCGAATTGGCGGTAGAACGCCTCCTTCCACCGTGGGTCCGGGTCCACGCTGCAAAGCCCCATGAACCCCTGCAGGGCAAGGGTGGAAAACCAGGAGGCCTGTCCCGCGTTGTGGGGTGAATCGTAATTGGGACGCTTCTCGTCCGAGAACCGCTTTCGGGCCGACGAACCCCACAAAGGGAAAAACCCTTCCGGGTGCTGCTCAGCGATCATGCTCTCAGCCATCCTGCGAGCGCGCTCGATCAGATCCACATCCTCGCTGAAATCGTTGTAATTGACCAGCTGCATCAGGAACAGGGAGACCGATCGGAGGTCCCTGTCCTCAAGCCGGATCCCCTCCGTATCCTGAGCCAGGTACCGCGTCATCCCCGTGATCCCCGCCCGGATCTCCGGATCCCCCACCAGCAGGTAATAGTCCAGAAGCCCCTCGATCCAGAAATGGTCCGTGGCCCGGGCATCACCCCCCCGAAAACAGTGACCGTAGCAGTGCGTGTACATCCCGAAGTACGGATAGTGCCGGATGTCGATATCCCACATGTGCCGCGCCATGCACCCCGCCGTCTTATAAGCCTCCACATCCCCCGTGGCCAGGAAGTAGGCGTGAAGTCCGTGGCACGGATCCTCCTCGTTGTTATTCCAGTAGCCCATCCTCGAGTGTTCCCGCCGGGCGGTATGCTTCGTGTCGGTATCCTTGGAGAACGAATGCGAAAACCACATGTAGACAAGATCCCCGGCATCGAATTTCCCATATACGCCGAAGGCCTCCTCGTGTCTGATCACCCATCGGGCCGAAACATCCAGCACGTGCGCAAACTCCGGCCGCTTCTCACGGTCCAGCTGGTGCACGGAAGTGTAAAACGATGAGCGGCGCAAATCCTCACACGTGGCACGCGCCTGGTTGATCTCCAGCTTTTCTCCAACCACTCGGCGACCCCATTCCACACTGTCCATCTCCGGGTCCACATCCGCCCAGATCACCTGCGTCTTCTGCATCCCCTGAACCGTCTCCAAGCATCCGCTCTCCGGCTCGAAAAAAGCCCAGTATGGGTGGCACCTCAGGTTGTCGTACTTCGTGTGCTGGTGGCGAAGACTCGGATCCCGGGCCGTATCGGGATGAATCGGCAAAAGACGCTTTGTCGCGATCCGGCCCGCCGCGTCCTCGGGCCACAAACCGAAACTCGCCTCGTTCTCGGTCACCCGAACCTCGTTCGGATAATCCCGTTGAAAATCGCGGACCGCAACGCTGATCATGCCCTCGTCGAACCGCGCCTGCATCCATCCGGGGGCCGAACGCCCGTGCCCGGACCCCCAGGCCAGTCCCACCGTCTCCCCGCTCGGGTCCAGACGGTCCGCGTAGTAGACCCCTTCGTCCTCCTGCAGAACCCGGTACTGGCTCCCGGGTAAAAACGCGTCCGTTGTCGCTCCCAGCTCCATCCCCGTTGTCACACGCTCGCAGCGGTGCGCAAACGGAAGGGCGAACCGGAGATCCCGTACCAGATGGTAGATCTGCCGGTCCGCGTGCCGCCAGGTCACCTCGAACCGCACCAACGAAGAACCTCGATACGCCTCGATCCCGATCACGTAGTCCAGGCCCGGGTTGTAGATGTCGGACGTTGAGATCCCTCGGATCTGGACCCACGCCCGCACCGGACCCCGCTCCACGATGGAGACCTCCCGGGTCCTGCTTCGAAGCGGCTCATTCAGCAACTGGTCCAAGTTCAAGATCCGCTCGCTCAAAAACACCCGTCCGTCCGATTCGGTCACCCGCAGCCCCATGTCCGGCGTCCCGCGAAGGATTGGGTGCAGTCCGCCCTTCGCGTCCTTATAGGATAGGTTCTCGATAAACGGTCGATACGAAATCGCGTTCGGAAGCGATCGGATAATCGGGATCTCCAACACCACCTTCCCCGTGTCGATCCGATAGAGGTCCCCCTCCTCACGCAGCAGGGGATCCCCCTCCCTCCCGCCTTCTTCCAGCGTAAAGGGCCCCGCATCCTCCCCGGGCTCGAACACGAACAACCCCCACTTTGACGAACCGTCCTTCCAGTCCAGGATCGAACGCCCCTGCGACAGAACGGAACGTCCGGTCGAATCCTTGATCGCTAGCTTCCCGAAATCCGACACCTCGCCCTGCTCAAAAGGGATGCTGACCCGCGTGGGTGTATGCGGACTCCGCATGTCTGTCAGCAAAATCGTGCGTGCCTTCATAACCCCTCCTTTCATGATTGAATATTGAATATCGGAGAATTGAATATTTGTCACGACTTTCTTGGCGGTCCTTCAATATTCAATCTTCCATTTCCCCTGACCTCCGACCTCCAACTTCATTGAATATTGAATATCGGAGAATTGAATATTTGATAAAATAAAGACCACATCCCCCTTCCCTTAAGGGAAGCAACGTCCTGAGCCCTTCGACAAGCTCAAGATAAACTCCGTCGAAGCCACGTCCTGAGCGGAGCAAGTTGTGTAGTCGAAGGAGAGGGGCGCAGGGGGTTAGGTGTGACAGCCGATCGGTTTTTTTACATTCGTCAAAACTACCCTGAATTGAAGAGGCCTTTCAATCTTCAATCTTCAATCTTCAATTTCCTCTCTATTCCACGACCACCATCGTGTACGTCCTGAGCCACGGCAGGACGAAATCCACACGGTCCTCTCCTTTGAAGGAAAGGTCCCCCGAGCCATCCCCGTCCGGAGACAGTGCGGTCACGGACTTCACGCGCTTCCCACTTGGAACTCTGATTGAGACCTTCACGTCGGGGACGGGTCGGCTGTTCTCGTAGTTGACCAGGTGGAGCATCATCCGGTCCGTGGAGGGCTGACGCACCAGTTCCGCCGTGACCGTGAGAGGAGCCTGGACATCCAGGATCAGGTCGTCTCCGGCTGCCCAGCGCACAGACAGGACCAGGGTCTCCCAGTTCTCGGGAAGGTGCCAGTATGGACCCTTGAACCAGAGATATCCTCGATCCACGGCATTCGCATCCACCCGCGGAACCAGCTTCGGGATATAGACAACCCTGCCATTACCGAAATGCCGCATAATGGGGACCGTTGTATCTTCGGGGCTGGAAATTCCGAAAAGGTCCGCCAGCGCAAATTCGGTCCGTGCCCGCCGCCACGGATCCCGGAGGGACGTCTCCTCCGTTGCGATCAGCTTTCCCCCATCTTTTACAAACCCGATAAGCGTTCCAGCCTGCTCATCGCTCATCGATTCCACGTTGCCAAGGATCCATACCCTCTTATCGGATGCGGAGAGATCCGCCAGGTGTTCATCGAACACAATCTCAAAACCTATCTTCGCCTGGATGAGGGTCTGTTCCGCAAGGAGGACCGCCCGGTGCGTCGTGTAGTTGTTGTGGGCAAGCGACGCATAGGATCGCAGAACCGCCGCGTCCGCCACGATCTCTGTGTCGCGGAATTCGCCCCAGTGTTCGCGGTAGAACGCAACGTACCGGTGGGCCTCTGGGTGAGCGTCCGGGGAAGGGATTCCGCGATTGTAGCCCGGTTCCGGATCCCGTGACGGGATTCCTCCGTTTGCCCCGGGGTTGTAGGCGAAGGACTCCGCACGCAGTCGGAGTTCCGTGAGCAGATCCGCGTGGTGTGTATAGCTGAACACCACGTTGGAGAGCGCCCTCGCTACCTTGAAGGTACGGATCTTAGAGAGCAGGACCCCCTCTGCCGTCACCCCTGCCTCGTTTCCCTCCTCCGTCCAGAAGACATTTCCGTGGACCGCGCTTTGAGGATGCCACAGACCGTTTGAAAAGGCCGTGTTAATCCCGTTGATCCCGAAATGGGTCGCGTTGTATTCCACGGCCGTCTCCGGATTGAGTGAACGAATCAACTCCGCAAGTCGTTGGTACGCCTGGCTCGCATAGTGACAGCGAAAGGCGATCCACTCCTGAAGTAGGGGGTCATCGATCACGGGGAAGTACCGGTAAAGCTCGCCAGATACACAATGGAAGTTGAGGAAGTGCGGGGGCTGGATATGGTCCAGGATGGTGAACCCGAACCTCTCCTTCCGTTTTTTTTCGTCCGGATACTTCGTCCTGAGAAAGGCCAGGAACTTCTCGCGGCACGCCTGGCACTGGCAGCTGTCCGGTTCCTGGACCAGCTCGAGATCGTCGAAGTGAATCAAATCAGCCCCCGCCTCCACCGCGGACCGAACGACGTCTTCGAGGTAGGCCATGTAAGCCTCTTGATTGAGACAGGGGTGATAGCGATAATATTGACTGGGGCTGTAGGCGTATGTGTGGTGCCGCCCATCGGCCGTCACCTGGAACCAGTCCCTCGCGCTCGGTTCCTGGGCAAGGAACGTCTCATAGACAAGTGAATCGGGCCTGATGTAGACCCCGACCCGCATCCCGTGCTTATGGCACAGCTTTATCAAATCCCGGGTCTTCTCCATCTCTTCCCGCTCCGCCTCGGTCCCGAATCCTTTGTGAAAGTGGGTGATATAAATGTTCGCCCCCACTTTCTTAGCGCCGAGCACAAAAGCCTCTGAATGTTCTTCCTCGAAACGCTCTTCCTCGTCTACGGCCGCGGCGCCTTTCCGGCGGCGAAAGATGAGCGGCTCCCAATTGCTGACCACAACCATACCCGATTCGCTGAGCCATTTTGGAACGGGTGATCCTTTGATCCCCTTCATCTCGCATCTCCTCTCGGATTTAAATCCAATCCTGGAACCTTTGAAACCTTTTATGCATTACGTCATAAATAATTGCGCATACATTCAAGATTCGTCTTTGCTCACATGAAAAGACTCACGATAGTCCGACGCAGAGAGTGCCATCCTCGCACTGCCAGGATGAAACCCCGTGGCCTCCGAAATCCAGATTTGACCATCAGTTAGAGCAACTTGTGGAGTTGTCCAAGGGAACAACCGATGTTTCAACACTCAACAAGGCCATAGATGCGGTGGAAATGGTGTTCACGCTCAGGGAAATAGAAACGCACGTTTCGGAATATATGCGCAATTACTTAAGACGGTAATGATATTACTTGCTCCACTTCCAATTCTGCACGCGCGTGCAGAATTGAGTTTGGTTTAGCTTTATATTATTGTTTTAATTGACGATGGACTTGAATAACTGTTTTTTTATAAAGCTATCAACACATCAGTCATCGCACTACGCCAAATCATTGTGTTTTCCCATTTTCATTTTTCACCTTGCAATTTCCTTCTCGGACCCCTCCCCCAGCCCCTCCCCGGTCTGTACATAGGGGAGGGGCCGGGGGAGGGGTTTGACCCTTTTTCGAACTCCGACAAATCGTCTCAATAATCCATGACCCCCTGCCTCTGCCTTTCCTGCTGCTGCCACTGCTACTGCCTTTCCTTGACCCCTGACCTCCGGCCTCTGACCTCTGGCCTCTGTCCTTATTCCACCACATTCCCGTACACCATCTCCTCGTCGTAGACAATCCGGAGCTCTAGCTTGTAGAGTTCGCATTTCACCTTCAACCGGGGGTACTTTGCCAGCGTCTCGATCCGCACACGATTCTTTCCCTTTTGGATCGAACTCAATTCCGGGAAGGCCTCGAGGTGCGCCTTGGGCTCGTCCTTGGGATGCGTCTTGTAGGCATAGAATGGCAGTTTCATCCCCGCTTCTTTCTTCAGGTTCAACTCCGTTCCGTTCAGGAAACAGCGCACGTCCTGCGGGACATTGATATTCGTGATGTTCAGGCGGAGCCTGGCAGACACTCGATGGCCCTCCTCCTGGGCGCGGGGGATATCGTCCGGGACATCGAACTCCAGCTCCGTGGACCCACCCGTGCTCAAGTTCCCCAGATCCCTTGGAAGATCCATCTGATAGTAGTGCGACTTCGTCTTGAACCGGATCTCCTCGGGATCGCCCAGTTCCCGGAATGGAGTGAGATCGTACGGACCGTGGTGCATGTAATCGTAGAAGGCGATCCCGTCCGCGCCCTGTTCGTAGAGACGGTGTGCGATCGCACGGTGCTCCTCGGCCGTGGTCCATCCCTGCCCGGGACCGCTGAAATCTCTGCGGGAAGGCTTCCCCGGACCCACAAACAGCAGACAGTCCGTTCCTTCCAACGCCTTGGTCCAATCCTCCACTTCCAGCTCGTGGAGTGAGGCGCTCCTGCACTGCCCGACCAGGAAGTCGATCCACCCCGCCTTCGCCCAGCTTCGAATATCGCCTCCGTTCTCTAAGTAATGCCGGATGTTTCCCTCCCATGGCGTCCGGTCCTTGGTCTTGGGATTCAGTGGATCGAAACAATAGAACTGAACAGAGAGCCCCATGTATCTTCCCTTCTTCTTCCCGACCCGATCGAGCATCTCGCGGATATTGCGCACGTGCCCCCCGGCGATCTCCTGCTTATCTTTCGTATCCCCGGATGAGAAGTTCAGCCCGCCCCGGCTGAAGTCCAGGTCGATCCCATCCAGGTCGTAACGTTCTGCGGCGTCCGTTAGAAAAGCGAGATCCTGCTCAAGAACAGCCGGCTTGCTCCAGTCGTAAATCGCGAATCCATGGTTATCTCCCTTCGTTGGCAGCCTCAGTTCGGGATGATCGATGTAGAACTGACTCTGCAGCGATTCGAGTCCGGGATAGGTATGATGCGCGTCGTTCATCCGGCGCGATCCCCACACCTGCATCCCGCAGGCATGACCGCGTTCCACGGCCAGGCGAAGCGGGCAGTTTCCCGACTTGATCAGGTGCTGAAGGTTGGATGTTTGGATCCACAGACTGAAACCATAGTCATCCTGATCGTAGTCCACCTCCCGGGTCCCCCAGCTCTCGATCACTTTCGAGTCGAAGAAAGCAATGACTGTCCCCAGACACCACTGAAGGATCCCGACCTGAGTCCCGGAGATGTAATCGATCTTGGCAACAAATTCCTCCGGTGTGGCCGGATGGCTGTACAGGCCGTCACTGCCTTGAAAAGTAGACAGGATACGCCGGTTGCGCGGCAGATCGATTCGTGGATTGTCTTTCATCGAAACCTCCTGGGAAAAGGACAGAAGTCAGATTTCAGAATTCGGCTCTATTCAACGACGTTTCCATAGACCATCTTCTCATCGTAGACGACACGAAGCTCCAGCTTATAGAGCTCACACTTCACTTTCAGCCGCGGATACTTCGCAAGCGTCTCAACTCGAATATGGTTCTTCCCCTCCCGTATCAAACCCACGTCCGGAAACGCCTCTAAGTGCGAGCGCGGATCGTCCTTCGGGTGTGTCTGTTTGCGAAACGGCAACACCAGCCCCGCTTCACGGCCAATGCGCAACTCCGTCCCATTCAGAAAACACCGCACATCATCCGGGACGTTGATATTCGTTACATTGATCCTCAGACGCGCAGAGGCCCGATGACCCTCCTCCTGCGCACGGGGTATGTCCTCTGGAACATCGATCTCAAGCTCAGTCGATCCACCCGTACTCATATTTCCAATATCTCGGGGAAGGTCCAGCTGATAGTAGTGAGACTTGGTCTTCACGCGAATTCCATCCGGATCGCTCAACTCCCGGAAAGGCGTCAGATCGAACGGTCCGTGATGCATATAGTCGTAAAACGAGATCCCATCGGCACCCTGCTCATACAGCCGATGCGCGATCGCGCGATGCTCCTCGGCCGTGGTCCAGCTCTGACTCGGTCCGCTGAATGTCCTGCGCGTCGGCTTCCCCGGGCCTACGAAAAGAAGGCAGTCCGTTCCCTCAACCACCTTGGTCCAGCTGTCGATCTCAAGCTCGTGTAGCGAGGAGCTCCGGCACTGTCCGACAAGGATATCGATCAGCCCCTCCTTCGCCCACGACCGAATGTCCGCCCCCTTTTCGAAGTATCGCGGGATGTTTCCAACCCAGGGCGTCCGGTCCCCGGTCTTGGGATTCATCGGATCGAAACAATAAAACTGAGCCGATAGCCCGAGGTACTTACCTTTCTTCTTCCCTACTTGGTCGAGCATCTCACGGATCTTCCGCACGTGTCCACGCGTGACCTCCTGCCTGTATTTGGTGTCTCCCGACGAGAACTCCATCCCGCCCCTGCTGAAGTCCAGATCGATTCCGTCCAGGTCATAACGATCCGCCGCGTCCGTCAGGAAATCCAGATTCTGCTCCAGAACGGCCGGCTTGCACCAGTCGTAGACCATCAGTTTCTGGGGATCCCCCTCAGCAGGCATTCTCAGTTCGGGATGATCGATGTAGAATTGCGTTTGAAACACCTCCAGACCCGGGTAGGTATGATGAGCGTCGTTCATACGGCACGACCCCCAGATCTGGAGCCCACGTTCGTGGCAACGCTCTGCCACCAGGCGAAGGGGATCGTTCCCCGTCTTGATCAGGTGCTGGATGTTGGAGGCCATAGACCAAATCCCGAAGCCATAAACCTCGTTGTCGTAGTCGACCTCCCTGGACCCCCTACTCTCGATCACCTTCGAGTCGAAGCGAGCCTGGATCGACGCCAGGCAATACTGAAAGATTCCGACCTGAGTCCCGGAGATGTAGTCGATCTTCGAAACATACTCCTCAGGGGTGATTGGATAGACCGAAAGGTCATCGTGTCCCTGCCACGTGGTGATAATTCGGCGGTCGCGCGGGAGATTGATGCGCGGATTGTCTTTCACAGAACCTCCAGGAAAAGGGGATGAGCCAGAAGGAAATATTCAGAATGAATGCTTTTGTTTTAGTCTCGACTTGATTTGACGAGATAGGATCGGGCTAAGATAAATATTTCGAATCTTCTTAGTTTTTGGTGGAAAACGAGTGGGCGACGCATCACCGGGCCAACGGCCCGGGTTTGAATGTGGATGAATCGAGCGGGCCATAGGTCCGCGATCCGGATCCATCCCACACATACCTTAGATGAATCAGGATGTGGGACAGGGATTGGGGGATGTGAAACTATTGCGGCCCTTCAGGCCGCACGACGCTATTGCTTTCCAAGGACCCAGGGCGTTGCCCTGGGTTGAGGAACACCGCGCCGTTGGCGTTGAAAGAAGGTCTGACCTTAGTCTCGGCTTCTCGATTAGCTCGAATGCCGGGCCTCAATCGCGAAGACAATCTTCGAGTCCCCCTAATCTCCAACCTCCGCCTTTACTCTTCCTGCCACTGCTACTGCTTTTTCCGACCTCTGACTTCTGACCCCTGACTTTTGCATTTTTCACTTTGCACTTTCCCATTTATGCCCCCCAGGTTCTCGGCATCCACAGAGACTCTTTTCCCATTTCAGCAAACAGAAGCTTCGTGATCAGCCTCGCCTTCAGATCAGCGCACCCGGGATCGCCCCAGAGGTTGTGAATCTCGCCGGGGTCCGTCTGCAGGTCGAAGA
Organism: Candidatus Latescibacterota bacterium; assembly: GCA_965217865.1. GTDB lineage: Bacteria > Latescibacterota > UBA2968 > SICM01 > SICM01 > CBDCJO01. The sequence continues at coordinate 1,147,114 of CBDCJO010000002.1, forward strand.
TCTCTCCGTAGTCCCTGTTGTAGTATACAGTGATCTTATATCGTTCGTCGATGTAGGTTTTCACGTGAATCGTCGTCGGTTCGTGACGATTCTCGGCGAGGACGTGATCCCGCACCCCCTCCTTTTGACCGAACCAAACGTCGCTCTGGTCCACGCCTGTCATCGTCCGGGGGATGGCCAGGCCGGCTGCGCTGAGAAAAGAAGGCGCCAGGTCGACGAGGGACTGGAGAGCCTCGGAGCGGTGTCCGGACGGAACCCGGCCGGGCATTCGCACGATGAAAGGAACCCGCAGCAGGTCTTCAAAATGAAAGGCCCCCTTGGCGATCATACCGTGCTGCCCGAAGAGATGGCCGTGATCGGAGGCGAAAACAACCAGGGTGTCCTCCGTCAGATCGAGGGCGTCGAGCCGCTCCAGAATCAGCCCGATGTACTTGTCCATCAGGCTGATCATGCCGTAATAAACGGCGATATCCCGGGCGAGCTCCCCCTTCTCGTGCACGTGGGTGTGAAATCCATGGAGACTCTGTCCACTCTCTCCCCATGGCGAGAAGTCCGGATTTTTCTCCTGGGTCAGTTTGAAATGAGGGGGATTCCGGTCGTGTTCCCCCTCAGCGACGGTTGGAACCGTGAGGGCGTCTGGACGGTACATCGTATCCCAAGGTTCGGGCGCCAGGTAAGGCGGATGAGGGTCGAAGAAGCTTGTCCAGAGGAGGAAACTCTCACTTTTTCTCTTGTAGGATTCCAGGAGAGCGCACGTCCGCTCCGCGATCCAGGTGTCGTAATGGAATTCTTCCGGAATAAGCCACTTGCGTTTTTGATCCGGGTTGTTTCCGGTGGGAGGTTGAAAATAGTCGCGCCAGTTCGCACATCCCTTCTCCTCCATCCAGAGGGCGTAATGCTGCCCGACGAGATGCTCGTCGGCATGATTCCGGGCAAGCTCGACACGGTCGAATCCGTAGAAAGGCCCGTGAAAGCTTTCCCAGAATTTCAGATCTTGTAGGAGGGGAAGGCTCTCTATAGACGGGAATTCGTCCGAGCCCTTCACCGGCTGGAAATGGGCCTTACCGACGAGAGCGGTCCGGTAGCCAGCGGCACTGAAGTCCTCTCCTATGGTGTGTTCGGATTCGGGTAGTTTGGTGCCCAACGACCAGGCCCCATGCTGGCTGGGATATTTACCGGTAATGATCGACGCCCGGGTTGGCGTACAGGTTGGATTGGGACAGTAAGCGCGGGTGAAAAGACTTCCCTGTTCCGCGAAGCGGTCCAGGTTCGGAGTTCGAATCTCGGGGTTGAGACAGCCGAGTGTGTTCCAGTGCTGCTGATCGCTCGTGATCAGTAAGATGTTGGGCCGTTCCCTGGACAAATCGATTTTTTCTTTATGATTGAACGCCTGGCGCCGCCGACCGCCTATTGAGGAACGGCCATCATCTCCCGCTTAACCTCTTCCACAACCGCCTCATTCAGACCTTTGAACCGTTGAAGAATCTCCCGCCCCTCCTCGATTCGCCCCCGCCGAAGCATCGCATTTCCCAGGCCATAGGTTGCCCACGGGTTTTCCGATGCAACCCGAAGCGCCCCTTCGAACGTCTCTTGCGCAGCGTCGTTCCGGCCTAACCGCAAATAGACGTCCCCCAGCGCACACATAGCCTGAACAAAACTCGTATCGGATGCCACGGCCCGCGCATATGCGACACGGGCTTTCTCCAACCGTCCCTGAGCGACGAAGATCCATCCCAGGTTAAAGTGTGCTTTGGGCTCGATCGGGTTGGGGGATGGGAACGCCGGGTGGGGGGTAAAAATCTTTCCCCACAGACCTTTCAACAGCATGGCGGTTCCCAGGCTGAAATTCACTAAGGCCGGACCCGGCCCCCGTCCGATCAGCCTCCATCCATCATCCCAGAGCCTCTGACTTTCGAGCCGGCTTGATTCCGTTGTCCTCCGAAGATTCGCCTCCGCTTCCTCATACTCCCCTTGCCATAACAGCACCGTCCCCAGATTGAAATTAGCGTTCGCTCTGTCATACGAACCCTCCGGGGTGACGTGAACACCTCTCCTCAAAATATCCTCCGCTTCGTCGAGACGACCGGCTGTCGCGTGCAAATCCGCAAGCTCCAGGTATGCGAAGATTTCGAAAGGCGATAAACGAATCGTCTCCTCAAATGCTCGCACGGCAGCCGGGCTTTCTCCCCTCTTTTTACGGATGACCCCGATATTCACGTGAGCGGACGACATTTCCGGGTCCAGGTCCGCTGCCATCTCGAAAGCTCGGAGAGCCGCTTCATCCCTCCCGGAATCCGCCCGGGCAACCCCCATCTCGAAGAAAAGCCGAGCCTGGTCGGAATCACACCTCCCATCCTGGGAGACCGCCAAGAGAGCCACGCAGAAAAGGATTACCGAATGGATCATCGGGATCGTTCTTCATAAGAATATTGAATATCGGAAGTTTCTATCTTTTTATCTCAAGGCTTAATTTCTGCAATGGAGATCTTCAATGTTCAACCTTCAATTTCCTCAGACCTCTTGACCCCTGACTACCGGTTTTTACTTCCCTTACCTCCGTCCTCCCCCTGCCTTTCCTTCCACTGCCACCTGCTATTGCCTTTTCCCGACCTCACCCGTCCTTCGACTCCGTTCCGCAAAAAACGCGGAACTCCGCTCAGGAAGTGTTCATTATGGCGAGGGGAGATGTTTGAACTTTGGATAAAATATAAGCGCCATCCCCCTTCCCGTCTCGGGAAGGGGGCGCAGGGAGTTAGGTCTGACACCCGATCGAACTTTATACGTCCGTCAAAACCATCCTGACTTGATGAGGCCTTGTCTCTCCCCGGTATCTCGCTCTTACTTCCCTGACCTCCCTCCTCCCCATGCCTTTCCTGCCACTGCCTTTTCCCGTCTCGCGTCTGCCAACTGAGTTGAATTTAAGTCTTCTTCTGACTTCTGTATTCTGTATTCCGGTGAGGATGGGCGGAAGGGCCTTCCTTCAATCGTCCATCGTCAATGGTCCATCGTCTATCTTCCTTCCCCGACTCCCCACTCCGGAGGCTCACACGCGAGAATCATCTCCTCCGTAAGCTGCCCGTAGCCCACCCGGGCGACCGCCGTCTCCCCTTCCAGACCCGTGGTCGTGTCCTCAATCGTGCTTCCCACCCAGGTATACGCAGGTCCGGTCTTCATCGTGTAGACGATATGTATGACCCCCTCCGGGTCCTGAATCGCAGAGGGGTAACAGACGAAGCGATCCCGGTCCAGCACCAGTTCGGCGCAGAATGTCCGTCCGTCGTCCTCCGACAGAGCGGCCGTGAGGAGGCTCCTCCCCGCGTACTCGTCCGCCGGAGGCCGGTCTTTGTACCCGACCCGCGACGCAAATGTGGCGTTGTTAAGCAGAAGGATTCGTCCGGAGGCGAGTTTCAAAAGGAAGGGCTTGGTTCCAGGGTTGGGGATCCCCGTTTCGCGAATATCGATCCACGAGTCCCCTTCGTCGTCCGAAAAACCCTCGAACAACCTCCCTCCGGTTGTCCGATAAAGCGCCCAGAGCCTTCCGTCCTCCCGTTGAATGAAGGTGGCTTCATCTATCCCCCCCGGCACCTGTTCCGTCGTCGCCTGTTCCCGGTTGACCCAAGTCCTTCCCTGGTCGTCCGACGAGCGGACATATTGGAAAGGTCCGTTCTGCATCGGAACGATCCACCGCCCGCTGCTCAGGACGATCGGGGGATTGACAGCCCAGTTGCCCGTCTCGTGCCCGATCCATGGCTGAACATCGCTGATCCAGACCGCTTGACCATCAACGGTGAGGATTCCGGAAAAAGCGCGTCTTTCACGGTCCCCCTTCCGAAAACCGGGGCAATCCCCTTCCCCCCACTGTATCCAGATCTTCCCGTCCGGTCGGGTCCAAAGCAACGGATCAAACCCCCGCCACCCATCGTCGGGGTCGATCATCCCTTCCAGGGGAGTCCAGGTGGGGCCGTTGTCAAAAGACCTTGCAAAGGCGATCACGTTGTCCGGCTCGGCCTCCGCCCTCGGTCCACCGATAACCGCGACGACGAGCGTCCCCGAAGGACTCCGGGCGATGGTTGCCACGTGAACGAAAAGGCCCCATTTCTCCTCCAGGACCAGTCCCTTGGCCTCTCGGAATGGCATATTTCGAAACAACTCCGTGTCGATCACGAAAATCACCTCCCCAATTCATTGAATATTGAACAACCCATGAATTTCTTGCGGGCTTATGGATCTTTCAATATTCAATCCTCAATCTTCAATGCCCTTTTCGATCTTCAATTTCCCCTGACCTCTGACCTCTGGCCCTTGACCCCCCACCTCCGACCCCAATCTTCAATATTCAATCTTCATTCTTCAATTTCTCTTGTCCCATACCCCCAGTTCTTCCAAACGGGACAGGTGACTCTGAAGGCTGTCCTTTTTCTTATCGAACCCGTTGAACAGAGGAGAGGTGTCCATATCATACACCTCCGGACGGTCGAGAAGCGCCTCCGCCTCATCGCACAGGCTGAAAGCCCGCTCGGCCTTCAGAACCAAGACCCCTTCTGCAGCCTTGCGGCATCGTCCGATCGAATCAAAAATATCCTTTCTGATCGTCTCTCGTTCCATAATGCTCCAGGCCCGCTCTCGCTTCCGGAGGCTGAAGAAGATGAGAGTCACCTCTCTCAGAATGCGTGCGAAGCCGAGCAGTTGTGACAGTTGTTCCTTCAGAGCTATATGATCTTCGGGATCGAGGTCTCCGCAAACCTCATCCAGAAACCGGAGCTTTTCCTCACACGCTTCGATCGCCCGATCCTTCTCCTCAAGCAGCGACGGGATATCATCCGCCATCCGATCCAACCTGGAGACCGCTTCGGGATTGGACCGGCCGCAGTAGTCCACAACGATATATTGCAGGCGGCGGAGGCTCTCGGGGAGAAAGGAATGAGAGGTGATCGAAAGCCCTTTGACGAACATGGACCCGTTGATGATCCCGTCACATCCCCTCAACACACCCTCTACCGCGGGCGCCGCACGTTCCGAGAAGCGATCTCTTGTCCACTCCCTGAAGAGTTCCCTGTCGGGACGGTCCGCATCCCGTGCGAGCGCCGCGAATGCCGCGAAGTTAAAATTTACGAACCGGCCTTCCTTCGGGTGGAAAAACGTCGAATTTACACGCCCGATAAAGTGATCGATTCCGTGTGCTTTCGCGTGTGTTATCCGATCCCGCATCCATCCTGAGACCGTGCAGGGAAAATTCGTATATCCCCGTTTCTCATTGTAAAGATCTAATACCAGGGCTTTGTGGGGGTGCTGGAACAGGGAAACAAAAGGATGTCGTGGATTCAGGTAATGGTCGTCTCCGAATTGTGCCCGGAACCCAAAAGTGAGATCTTCCGGGATTCTCCCCTGAAGAGGCAGCCACCATTCGGGTTGTTTGCCCAGGCGCCAGCCCGACAGATAGGTTCGGATCTCCAGGTTTCTTCCCATCTCCTCAACCACGGCCTGATGCGCGTTCCGAATGGCGGTGAGGAGTCTTTCGGATGGGGACATTTCCGCGCAACGTGAACATCGGCACGCCCACAGGTCGCAACGCCCTTCTGAAGGCAGGATCATCATCCCGTCCAGATCCGGAATGGCCTTGAAGAGATTTCGGTATCGATCCTTGAGCCAATCCCAGTAACCGTCGGACCGCGGGCATATCGGGCGTTCCCTTCGATCATCGTAGCTGGCATCGAATTCCGATCGGTGTCCGGCTGCCAGTCCATCCCCGAACCATTCCGGTTCCATCTCGATCAAGTCATCCGGATACTGGAGGATGCTCGTGGAAAGCCGGGGACGCATTCCCCGGCGGTGGATCTCCTCGACAAGGCGACGCAGCTGTTGGGTAACGGATGCCCCCTGTTCGCCCACCTCTGGACCGAAGACCTCAACCGTGTCGATCCCGTAGCTCATCGAACCCTCCCAGCCCACCATGAAAAGCGTCACACCTTGCACTTCAGCTTCGGCAAACCCGTCAAGCGCACGTGCGGTCTCTTCTTCAGGTTGATCCGCGTAGACGATAAATTCAATGTCTATTCGGCTTCGATCCATAAGTGATGCGCTTTCTTCCGGATACCCTCAAGAGAATCAACCCTCGGGATTTTCAATTTTCCACGGCGGGCGTGTCAGATCCACCTCTCGCCCTTCGCGGGAGCTGGCGTAGGCCCCCTGCGCGATCGCAGTATCCACTGCATACTCCCAGGCCACAGGCTCGTAGGTCTCGCCCTGGATAGCCCGTAAGAGGTTGGCTTGAATCGGTCCGTAGTGCTTCTCGTGCGCGGGCAGATCCTCCTCGATCTGTCTGCCGCCTCGAGTCATCAAGCGCCACACCTTATCGTTCCAGGTCACGATGCCCTCTTCAAAAATAAAATGCGTCCCGGTGTTCAGCCATTCCGGCTTGGGATAATACCCCACCTCCTCGTAGAGCATAGAGCCGCCTTCACGGTATTTAACCAGTGCCGAGGTGCAGGCTTCCACCTGGTATTCGGGGATGTGTTGGACCGAGGCGCTGACCGATACAGGCGTCAACCCCGGAAGACATGCCCGCGCGATCGCCAACCGGTGGAGCCCGACGTTGCTGAACATCCCACCACCGCTCATCGCCGGGTCCAGAAACCACGCGGGCCGTCCCTCATGAAAATAGAAGCGCTCATTGATGATACTGCCCGTGAAAAACCGCCCCAACTCGCCGTCCTTGAACTTCCTTCCCGTGGTCCTGGCCCCGGGGTAGAAACTGGCTCCCTCCGTGACGATCAGATGCTTTCCACACTGTTGGGCAGTCGCCAGCATCCGGTTGCACTCCTCCACGCTCACCGCCATCGGTTTCTCGACCAGGACGTGGCATCCGGCTTTGAGGGATTCGACCGTCATCCGGCAATGAAGACCGTGAGGAATGGCAATAACCACAACATCCGGACCTTTGGCGAGCAACTCCCGGTAGTCCGTGAACCCCTCGCATTCCAGCTTTTTTGTCCACGTCTCCACCTTTTCCGGGTCCAGATCGCAGCCCCCCATCACCTCAAACTCCGGATGCGCCTTAAAACCTTCAACGTGGTTGGGGATGATGTTCCCCAGACCCAGTAAACCCACTTTAACGCTCATGTTGGATCCTTCTTAAAAACTCAAAAATCCTTTTCCTGCCACTGCCACTGCTTTTCCCGTTTCACGCCTCACGTTTGACGTTTAACGGCTCTTCCTGACCTCCGATCCCTGGCCCCTTCTTTTTGCATTTTCCATTTCCATGGTACTGCATTAAATGCCAAAAGCAACAGGAATCCTTAAAACGAACGAACTTTTTTGGATCTTTGGTCCCTGGGAAATTTACTGCTGGAAGGTAAGGGCAAATGGTTCGGGGAATCGGGGTTCGGGGGAAGTACGGTGGATGGAGGCGAGAGGTTTTGGAGGAGGGAGGAGGACTTCCGGATTGGCGTGAGTCTTCGGGTCAACCTCCAGCTGCGAGGTTCATCTGAGCCGTTTGGTTCAAAAGGCCGTAGCATTCAGGCCGGCGGTCGTGCTGGGGACCTCTGACCCGACGGGCTTCGAGCGTAGCCACCACGACGTCCTCCCATGCATGGGCGATCCCGAGTACCATATCATTTCGTTCCGGATTATCATACGTGCCGGCCACGATTTGTGAATTCCCGATCACCCCTTCGGCCTGAGCGATGTTGGCCACGATGACGAAGCATCCGTTCTCGATGGCCCGTGCACGGATCGTGATATTCTTGTCATAGAGCGGATCAATCGTGCCTCCGCAGTTGGTGGGATGGAGAATAATCTCAGCTCCCTTAAGCGCCGCAATTCGTGGGAGTTCAGGAAACCGGTGATCATAGCAGGTCATGCAACCGAAACGGCCCAACCTGGTGTCCCATACATTGGTCTCATCTCCCGGATCTTCAACGCCGTTTGTGTCGTTGCTTCCCATCGAATGCATCTTGCGGAACTCTCCCACGATTTCCCCTTTATCGTCCACCATGACCGCGGTATTATAGTACTTTTCATCCACGCGCTCCAGAATCCCCCCGCAAATATGCATGCCATGCCTGCGGGCCCGTTCGCCCATCCATTTTACGGTGGGGCCTTCCAGAATTTCAGACAGAATGTACTTCCGCTGGTACATCTCTTCACGTCCAAGATGTTCCCGGGGGAAACCTGTGTTGAATTCCTCAGGAAGCAGAACAAGCTCTGCGCCTTCTTCCGCGGCCCGTTCGATCAACCCTTCCGCGCGGGACAGATTCCCCTCCACGTCCTCGAATACAACGTTCATCTGAACTGCGGCCGCCACAATGCGGTCTTGCATCACATTCTCCTGAGCGCCCCGAAGCCCCTCTTGAAGGCTGGCGGATAAGCTCCAAAACCCCATCCACGAGGACATGCTCGTTATCTAACAGAAAAAGTCGTCCGACGGTTCTTGACCACTCCATTGTTCAGGTCGGTAACCGTAACCTTGATGATGTAATCCCCCTTCCCACCAAAGCCCTCCAGGGCCGTATGCATGAAATCATCCGGAGAATCACCTCCCTGGTCATATGAGACAGTGACTTCGTTACCCTTGGTGCTCCTTCCGATAAACCTTCCAAGGCCTGCCAGAACGAAATTTCCAACGCCCCCTTTCAGTTTCTTCACAGAATAGTCAACCCGGAAATGCGATTTCCCCTGTTCGTTCAGGTTGAGGTTGTAGATTTCAAAATAGACATAGACACTCTGGTTTTGTCGATAAATACGGGAAGGCTTCGGGATCACCCGCAGCCCATTTTTCACGAACTTCCCCTCCACAGCCGACGATGAGATATCCTGGGCAAGCTCAATCCCGCTCACCTTGAGGCTATCCTCGCCGTAACTCCCCATTTGGAGGGTGTCCCGGAAGACCTGGGTCCTTTTCGACGTCCGGTCGGTGATCTTAAGGGCCACGTAGAAATTCCCCGGAGGGAGATCGATCGTCATCTTGTCCAGGATCTCATCCTCGTACCCGATCGGAACAGGAAGGGCCGATCGGTCCACGGATCGGTAGACCGTTCGCCAGGATTTGTCGTATACGGCTACCGTGCGTTTTCCGAGCCAACCCTGTTCGGTGGGCGCAATTTCACTGACCGGAACGCCGAGGAAAACCTCCACCCTGGAGCTGTCTCCTTGACCCCGAAAGTCCACCGCCGACGCGTGGAAAGTGAGCAAACCCGATGGCGTGTCCGCCATGTAGCGCGTTGGCGCCGCCGCCTTCACCTCGTAGAAGACCTGCTCGGGAGCGTAGAGTCGCATGTTTTGAAGGGTCCGCCCGACATTCGCTCCGCCGACCTTTATGCCCTGTGGCACCCAGATACTGGGGATCGGCGCAAATTCGTAGATTCCCCTCGAGTATTCGTCCGTGAACACGAATTCGACTCCCCCCTCAATATCCCTGTAGATCCAACTCTCCCAGGGCACGGATGTGGTCCCCCCGGCGGCGACGATTGTGTAACCCGACCCGGCGGCCTGAAGCGGCCAGGCTGGTCCCTTCACCAGACCGATGTCCATGGGGAGCAATGAACCCGCTTCTAGATTATCGCTATAACCCGCGTCCAAAGAATCCTGCCCGATATCGGTCACCGGGTTACCCAGGCCGAGACGTATCGAGGGATCAATTTGGTGTGTTTGGCGCCCTGCCAGGGCCATGAGGATGGCGTGCAACCCCTTCTGATCCCCTGCATGGATCCCCGGCCCATAGATCTTCGTCGCTATCCGGTCCCGGATCTTCCGCACATCCGGGTCCATTGCTTTCTCGTAATCCGGTTCACCGTTCCGCTGCCGAAAATTGGGCTCCCCGTAGCGGATATAGATCTCCCCGCGCCGGTCCCACGGCGTGCGACCGACCGAAAACCGTGTCCGGGCAACCCACACCCGCCGATAGTGTTCCAGACGCCGGAGGTTGACGTCCCCGGTCAAGTCCACATCCCGCCTTGCCCAGAACTGTTTCAGGAAGGACCCCAACTGTTCCGGAGTGAGGGTGTTATACACCCGAATCTCTTTCGGCGTCCCCACAATGGAGATGTCCTCGTAGTATGCCCTCTCCTGAGGATCGGTCCGGTTCAGAAAAGCCCGGAACGTCGCGTCCGCCGCCCCAATCCGTCGCTTCTTAAGGTGGACTTGTGCGATAATCGGAAGGGAGCGGATCTCCTTAGGCCGCTCCTTGAACATGGCCATTAAATTTTCGATAACCTCGTCCCCCTCCCCATCCTCCGTCAGCAGCTGAAGTTCAGCGAACCGGATCTGAAGGCCCGGATCGTCCGGTAACAATTTCAGACCCTTTTCACACCACTCGGCGGCCTCCTCCAGTCCGTAGGGTTCGTGCTCGGTCCATCGGGAGAGGGCCACGTAGGCCGCTGCATGGTTCCGGTCGATCCGCAGCACCTCTTCCATATGCAGTTTTGCGCTCGCCTTTCCGAGCGTCCGCTCGACGATGGCGAGTTGATATTTTGCATCGACAAACTTTCGATCCCTTTCCAGGGCTTTTTTGAACCGCTTTATAGCCTTCTTTTTTTGATCCTCCCCCCCCCCGGCCGCGGCCATGCCGTACCCATACCAGGAATCGGCGGAATCGTCGATGCGCCGAGCCCGGTCGAACATCGCTTCCGCCTTATCCAGCCTTAGCTGGCCAAGAAAGATCGTACCCAGGATCTTGTGAATATTCGCGTTGTCCGGGTATCGATTGGCCATCTTATCGTAGAGGAAATCTGCCCCTTCGACATCTCCGGCGCGATACAGTTCCGTTGCCTCCTGGAGCCATTTTTTTAGGTCCCCGGAGTCTTCCCCACTCGCCTTCAAAGGGAGAAACGTCATCAGGACAAAAACCACCATTGAAGTCAGATATTTGAACATGTTAAGACCTCATTGCTTAAGATGTGACGTGGAACATGACCGGCTTTTATCTTGGAACCTAAAATGAATCTTGTTTCACATTTCCCGTCTCACGTTTCCCTTTTTTCAATGACCAGCGTCATGAACATCGCCAGATATTCCGCAGCAGGAGACAACAGTCGTTCTACCGCCCGCAGGGGAGGAAAAAGGGCTTTCGGTAAAAAACTCCTGTAGTTGGTCCCTCCCGCCAGGAGATAGAGAAAAATATCGTGATACTGCACGACGAGAACCCGAAAGTCCGGGAACCGACGTTCGAATTCTCCCCGCCGTTCCCTGAACAGGACGGTTGGAAAAATCAGGTCGGCGCTTCCCAGCGGCCGGTTCTCCCCTTTCGATTTTCTGATCGAACCGGAACACGAAAAAGATTCGTGATGAAGATATTTGTAGATAGGATACGAGAGATAGCTGACATAGGGTTCGGTGAACACCATCCGCCCGCCCGGGGCCAAGGTTCTCCGAGCCTCCTCGAACAGCCGGTACGGTGCCTCAAGGTGATGAAGAACCCCGATAAACGCGATGTTGGCAAGGGACCCGTTCGAAAAGGGGAGGCGTTCTCCGTCCAGAATGAGCCCAACCTCCCCTATATTGAGCACGTCCGATGTGATGGCCTCCGGACAGAACTTCTTGAAGAACCCCCCTCCGGACCCGATCTCAAGCGTGGCCCCAGGGACTTTCGATAAATGGCCAACAAGACGATCGTAATACCCGGTATAGAGCTTCCGGAGGATCCCCTTATGGTTCAGGGCCCATCGATTCTGCACCGTCCAGGCCACTTCATCGTTCGACTGGAACGATCCCAGGACTTCGGGCAGCAGAAAAAAACGGCGCCAGCCCCCACGAGGGCGATCTATAAAAGCCTCCTTCCAACCGGGTCGAATTTCCTGAATTTCGCCAACCCGATTCGTTCCAACCGGTATTCAAGGGTCGTCCCGACGACTTCGAAGGCGTACTTAACGCCGCGCCAGAACCCGATGGATGAAGACTCTGAAAAATAACGGGCTGGGCAGGAGATCTCTCCCACACGATTGCCAAAATAGAACGCCTGCGCAAGTATCTGGTTGTCGAACACGAAATCGTCTGAGTTTTCTCCGATCGGAAGCGACTCGAGTATCCCCCGCGAAAAAGCCCGATAGCCCGTATGGTATTCCGAAAGCCGCTGATTGATCACCATGTTCTGGAAAAAGGTCAGCAGACGGTTGATCACGAACTTGAACACCGGCATTCCTTGCTTGACCGCCCCCTTTACGATTCGGGACCCCAGGACCACATCGAACATCCCAATTTCGATTAGGTAAGCCATCGCCGGGATAAGCTGGGGGGGGGGTACTGGTAGTCGGGGTGCACCATCACCACGATGTCCGCCCCCATACGGAGCGCTTCCCGGTAACAAGTCTTCTGGTTTCCCCCGTATCCTCGATTTTCGGGATGGACCACCGTGGGAATCCCCAGCCTCCGTGCAACCTCGACCGTGTTGTCTCGGCTGGCGTCATCCACAAGAATCACCCCGTCCACCACATCGAACGGGATATCTCGGTAGGTCCGCTCCAGCGTCCGTTCCGCATTATAGGCCGGGAATACCACCACGACTTTCTTGCCCCGGATCAACGCCACCTCCTGATATCGCCACGACGGCGGTGTGGGTTATACGCGGAAGGAAAGGGACGCGACCGGAAGACGAGCCGCTGAAAAAATGCAACACGAAATCGTAGCGGGCCCGGAGCTTCGGCCTATCTATGTTGAATTCTGACGGACCTCTAAGTTCCATTTTTTTTGGCTTAAAATCAAACAAACCGGGCTCCTCCCATCACGAAAGATGGGAATTTCTCTGGGAACCCCTCTCCCGGGATGTTTTAACACCCCCTTACCTCCGTTCGTACTGCCCCCCCCTTGATCCATCTGAAATCTCACATGGGACGAAATGAGCCCCGGCCAACCCCCTCTCATCGACCTACCCTTTCTCCCGCCTATCTCTGGCGACCTCCGCGGTAAACTTGGGGAGGTCGATCCCCCACCCATCCACCTCCTTCACGGCGAACCGGGGGTCAGACAGTCTTTCAAGAAGGTCGTGCCGTCCACTGAGCACGTCTACCGCTTTAATGAGCTCCTCTGGCCTCACCCTTGACCGCACCTCTTCGAGGAGGCAACCGTGCAGGAGGAGAATGTCCTTGAATTCAACGGAAAACCTGAAAGTTCGGTAGGCCTGGCGAGGTGAGTCCAGCTGCAGATGTGATCGATAATTTGCGTCGAATGATGAGGTTTCTCCTGAACGCTTAAAAACCAATATCTGCGGGTGGTCGAATTGCCGCCAGGTGACGTCCGCTCCCCGGTCGTCGAACGGAATTCCGAGAAACCCGGGTACGATCTCAAACTTTTGCACGAGGGTATAACCGAATCCCCCCCCCATCAGGGTGTCATAATACATCGTCGGGAAGGGAAATCGGCCTCTGGTTGCCAAGCGATCATCCGAAATCACCATGTAGTCCGCGTGTCTCATATAGACCTGATAGAGGGCGGAGGGGTAATAAGAGGGAAACAGGCGATCTGGCGTTTTTCCGGACGTGTTTTGATCCACGACGATGTGATCATCGATATCGATCGTCCACAGGTCGTAAAGGTTTGGCGAGAGGAGCTCACGCATCCCGTTGTGCCCTCTTTCCAACAACACGGCCGAGCCTGCATCTACATTCTCCGCTACCCATTGGGCGGCTTCCACGCGCACGTCAGGATGACGATAGATCCCTGTATACGCAACCGCGTTTGCGGATGTATACAGGAGAACCAGAGACCCACACGCGATTCCTGCGATGCGAACCGGAAACCGGCCCGACCGATACATTTCCACCAGAAACCGGGCGGACAGGACCGTTACAAACGGCATCCAGAGAACGAAATAGCGAATATATTTTCCCTGAAACCTTCCCGTGGCCAGAAAATAGAACAGGACGAAGGAGAGCAGCAGCAGGTCCTCCCGGCCACGACGATAGGCCGCCCACGCAATTCCGCCGAATACGGCTATCTCCAGGGGGATTCCCATGCCTGCCGGAAACAGGTTCGTGAGATGGTAAAGATAGGGAGGTGTACCTGCGAAGTGGAAGGATCCACGCATCAATACCTCTCCAACGTTGATCAGGATGCCTGTTGTGGCCCCCAGAAAGTTCTCCGGATCGAAGTAATCTCCAAAGCGAAGAACCGAAGAGGGCACAAGTATAATAAATGCCCCGACGGCGGTCCCAAGGGAGACATACAGCCGTCGATCGAACAGGGCGAGGAGGGTGGCGCGGATAAGATCCGGCCCCTTATTCCGATTTTCCCGCTTTACCCCGTGCTTCGTCTGAACGACCCCTGTTTTGCGATCATCGCCTTGCAGGAGGCTGATCAGATGGGCTGCCAGAAGGGGCACGAAGAGCTGGATCGCGTGTAACTTCGTCGCACAACCGAGACCGATGGCCCCGCCTGCCAACGCATAGTTCCTCATTTCCCCCTTCTCCATAACACCCAGGATGGCCAGGAATGCGACGGTCATCCAGAGTGTAAGGAGCACATCCACCGTGCAAAAATGGGAGGATTGGATGCTGAGAGGGGTCACGGCGAGGAGAAACGCCCCGGCCAGTCCTACAGCTCGGTTGTAGCAGCGGGAACCTAGCCGATAGGTCAGCAGGATCGTCAAGGTGCCCGCTGCAGCGGACAGGCCCCGACCCACTAAACGCGTCCAGTTCGCGTCGCCCGGGCTCTGAAGATCGAACAGGTCGAACCCGACGATCACGGAGACGACTTTCCCCAGGATCCAGAAGAGATACATGAATACCGGACCATAGACCGAAAGAAGCCTCTGTTCTCCGTCGACCGTGTAATGGGGATGAATGGACCGGCTCAGGCTTTGGGATGCGGTCGTAAGATTGTTGGCATCCGGGTGGAACCCAGCTTGCTGAATCGACAGGGTGCGACCATCCAGCTTGAAGTCCTCCAACGAGGAGATTCCCCAATCCAGTCCCGAAAATCGAAGAGCCGCCCCAATCAGGAAGATCCCTATGATGGGAAGATGCCCCCGAATTCCCGTCAGATAGGATCTGTTCATGGTTAATCCCGACTCGATTTGAAAACATCCCTATCGACGCAGGCCGACCGGAACCCCACCGTTTGAACACCGTGTGATGCCGCGCTTTGGGGGTTACGCCTTCCAGCGATGGGGAAAGATCCCCTTGCTCCGTTCCAGAGCTTCGATCCACATCGTGCACCACGCCTCATAATCCCGAAATTCCGAGTCAGGATTCGCTTGGCTCCTCGCCACGAAGTCGGGATGGAAGGGACGGCCGGTTGGGGTTCCCGTCTTCTGATAACGCAGGTCGATACTCCAGCGGACACGATCCGTTAGGTTTGGCGTGGAGCGATGAGGGATCTCTTTGTGAATCAGGATCACGTCCCTTTTTTCTACGGGAAGCGGAAGGGGTTCGCCTTCCGGCATCTCATCCGGTACGATGGTCGTGCCCCCCTCCCGCTGATGGGTCAGAAGACCTCTCCCGTGAACCCGGGGAATGATCTCCAGGCAGCCGTTCTCGAGCGTTGCATCCACTAAGGGAATCCAGACCGTCAGGATAAAGAACGGATCGGCTTCTTCCCAGGTGACCCCCGCATCCTGGTGCCAGGGGGCCACGTGGGGATCCCGGCCGTCGGGAGATAATCCCCGGGGCAGCTTCACCCGGATATGCTGAATCGGGCTGCAGGTGATCTCCGGTCCGACGATCCCTTCAACCAAGTCCAGAAGGTTATCGTTCAACAGAAACTCAAAAGCGGCCCTCCCCCGGAGCCTCATGATATCGAGTTCCCCCATAATCTCGTAATCATCCCCGCATATTCTGGCCACGCGACCGTCGAAGGGTTCATCTTCGTACAGGTCGCCGATCTTACCCTCCTCATACAGTTGTCGAGCACGATCGTCGATGTAGGTCCTGTATTCATCGATGACGGGATTAAGATCCTCGTCCTCCAGTGCCTCCTCAACCACAAGGTATCCCTCTTCGTTGAACCCGTCGATCTGAGATTTCGACAGTTTCATGGCGTTCCTCCGACAAATTTCCCCTTTAAATCCATCCTCCGACAGAAAGAGAATTTACTACACAACGCCAACCCCTGCAACCCCAAACTCCTCCCCCATTGACGGGTGGCGCGTGGCGCCTTATATTTGAGACTTGGAAGCACGCGGGTAGAAAGGGGATGAATCCTTCGGTACTGTCGGCTTCTCCAATCCTGCGCAAACTGGAAACGCCATAAGAGGGTGACACGATGAAAGCTGAAGAGGATTATTTCTTCGACGTAATGGGCTATTTGATCGTCCGGGATATCCTCACCCCGAAGGAGGTTGAGGCCTTGAACCAGGCCGTTGATCGGGGGGGACGATCCGACGGTATGCTGGGATGGCCCGCTCCCATTCGCGAACCGTTTCGGGACCTGCTGGTGCACCCCCGAATGGTGGGGTATCTCCACCGGATCGTCGGCGAGGGATTCCGATTGGACAGAGGTCCGGAACTGCTCCCGGACGCTTCGGCAGACGAGGGGCTTGTGGGGGGAAATGAACCTCGAGACCCGGCTCGGGCATACTATTTCCAGAATGGCAGGCGATTCTGTCAGGGGTTGCGTGCCATTTGGGCTTTGGCGGATGTAAACCCGGGTGATGGAGGCTTTGTTCTGCTACCTTACAGCCACAAAAGCAACGTGGAGACCCCGAAGGATATCCTGACGGGAAAGGACGTTATGGGGCTGACCGTTCAGCCGGCCTTGAAAGCCGGGGATCTGCTCCTGTGTGCTGAAACCCTGCTCTTCGGGCTTCGGCATCGGAACGGGAAGGGGCCCCAGCGCCTCCTTTCCTATCAGTATGCCGGGCGGGCCGCCATACAATCCATAGGGACCGGACCTGAGACGGAAAGGGATCCATATCCTGATTGGATGAGCGAGTTGACCCGGGAGCAGCAGAGGTCTCTCTACGTACCGGGGTATGAGTCGACGACACCTCCTCCGACCCTGGTCACGGATGGAAAACGTTGCAGGATGGGTGAAAAAACCGATATTTTCCATCCTTCAATCTACATCAAAGATCCCAATGCTTCCATCGATGAGAAAGAGTTCTATTTTTGGGACCTGTGCGGGGTTCTGATCCTCCGGGACGTGATGGATGCTGCGTGGCTCGAAGCCGCGAATGAGGTGATCGACCGATTTGAGGACCGGATCGTGGTGGGAGAGGAGTTGTCGGGGGGGTCTAAATCCCTGTCAGGGACCGGACGGCCCGTGCTCAACGGCCTGCTCCAGCTTCCAAAACCGCATTGCGAGCCGTTCCTGAAGATGGTCGCGCATCCCGTTATAGAGCACCGTCTGAACTGGATGGGGGCGAGTGGAGGCAGGATGGGGGGGGCCTCCGCTTTTTGTTCGGTCCAGGGCACCTCGGGACACGCCATGCACGGAAACAACGAACCGATGATTCCCTCTCGGGGCTACGAATTCCAGAACGGCCGGAGCTACTGTCAGGCGGTTACCGTGACATGGCAATTACGCGATGTAAACCCCGGCGACGGCGGGTTTGCCTGCGTGCCGGGAAGTCACAAGGCGAATTACCCGATGCCGCAGGGTGTGGAAACATGCAAGGACCACATGGGACTGGTGATGCACCAGGTGATGAAGGCCGGCGATGTGCTTTTCTTTATGGACGGCGCGACCACCCACGGGACACTCCCCTGGAGTAGTCCGATATCTCGCCGTGGGATCCTGATCAAGTATTCCTCGCGTAGTTTTCACCGTGCCGGGGGCGAGATGGTCCAGCCAGAGAATCGCTGGGGGGATCTGGTAGACGGGATGAACGAAGTCCAGCTTGCCGTGATGCGGGGTCCGGATCGGGATGTGCACCAGGTCAACGTGCCCCGTCTCCGGGTTGAGAATGGGAAGGTTGGAGTCTCCTACGAGCGGGGAAACGCGCTTTACAGCACGGAGACCCTCAAAGATTCGGCCGCAAGGAAAAAATAGCTTTCGGATCTTCCGACGTGATTTCTCACTTGCACTTTGCACTTTCCAATTTCCCGACCTCTGACCTCCGACCCCTGCCTTTGCTTTTCCTGCCACTGCCACTGCTACTGCTTTCCTCGTCTCACGTCTCACGTCTCACGTCTGACGGTTTTTCAATCTTCAATCTTAAATCTTCAATTTCCTCTGACCCCTATCTCTTCACCCCCGCCAGCCCTTCCTGAACCGCATCGATCAACAACCGTATATCACTGCTGAAATCCATAAATCGAAATCCCTGGTCGACCCGGCGGTTCAACACCTCCGAAGTGGCACAGGGAAGCCCCACCGGAACCCCCTTATCCTTTCCAACCTTCAGCACCTTCTGCACGGCATCCTCGTGGTCCGGATCCCCGACCTTGTTCCCCATCGACAAAGACAGATCCCCTGTGCCGATAAAACAGGCATCCACCCCGTTCACACCGAGGATCTCTTCCACGTGCCTCACCCCTTCGACATCCTCCACCATCACCACAGCGCACACCTCCCGGTTGAACCGCTCTGCGTAGTCGGATTCATATGCCCCCGAAAGGGCCCCCTTGGACCGGTCACCGTCAGGCGGGAACCGCATCGCCGAGACCGCCAGCTCGGCCTCCTCCGGAGAGGTGACCATCGGGACGACGATCCCCATCGCCCCCGCCTCCAGGGCCTGCTTGATCGGCAAGGGATGGTTGTAGGCCACACGCGCCATAGGAACCGCTTCGCTGGCCCCGATGCTGGCCATGCATTGGAACATCGTCTCCTGGCCGATCGGGCTGTGTTCCCCGTCCACCACCAGAAAGTCGAACCCCAGGTGACCCAGATTGTCTGCGACCACGACGGATGCCAGGTTAAGCCATGTCCCGATAACGGGTTTCCCCTCCGAGAGCATCTGCTTGACACGATTCGGCTTCAATTGACGCATGGTCCCTCCCTATCTATACAGTTCTGAGTTCACGTGGAAGTCGGGGCGATCCCCTTCCATCCCTCGACACCCCTATACACTCGTCCTTCGCCTCTGACTTTCCGTTTGCCGTTTCACGGCCTTTCTTTTCCTGTCTGCCGTTTCACGGCTTTTTTTATCCCCTCTGCCAAGGAATTGACCTCATCATTCCGAACGGTCCTGACATCTAGATAAATCCGCTCTTCCCGGACATAGCCCACAATCGGCGGATCGTGTTGCCGAAGACACCTGGCAATCTCCTCGGCCGAACTCGTCGTGGGCTTGACGGCCACCGCAAGGCTTGGAATCTCCTCCAACGGAAGAGCCCCGCTGCCTGTGAAGGCGACCGTCTCCTCCTTCCTGATTTCAGCGAACGCCTCAATCCCTTTCAACATCCGGACCAGACGGTTGGCACGACGCTTGATCTGTCCAATCGGCTCTGTCAGCATCCTCAACGTCGGATGTTCCGCGAGGAGTGTCCCCGGACTGAGAAACTGCCGCAGTGTCGCCTCCATGGCGGCATAGGTCAGCTTATCGCTCCGGAGGGCACGCATCAGTGGATTCCGCCGCATCGCATCCACCGCTTTTTTTTGACCCACGATCACACCGGCCTGAGGCCCACCCATCACCTTGTCTCCGCTGAAGGTGACGACATCCGCCCCGGCCGACACGCTGTCGCTCACCAGGGGTTCGTACGGAAGACCATACGGCCTCAGGTCGATCAGGGCCCCTCCCCCAAGGTCGTGTGCCACCGGGATGCTAAACTCCCTCCCGAGGGCAACCAGTTCGGGCAAACCCACTTCCGAGATGAATCCCTGTACGCGGTAATTGCTGGGATGAACAGACAACAGGAGCCCCGTCCGGTCTGTAATCGCCGTCCGGAAATCCTTCAGATGCGTCCGGTTGGTCGTGCCGACCTCCACCATGCACGCACCGCTGCGCGCCATCACGTCCGGGATCCGGAAAGAACCCCCGATCTCGATCAGCTGCCCGCGCGAGACCACGACCTCCCGGTCCGCGGCAAGCGTGTTGAGGGCGAGAAGCACTGCAGCCGCGTTGTTGTTCACAACAGCGGCAGCCTCGGCCCCCGACAGGTCACACAGCAGCCTTTCCACGTGTGAAACCCGATCTCCCCGCTCCCCGTAATCCAGGTCTATCTCCAGGTTGCTATAACCCTCGGAGACATTAGCCACCTGTTCGATAGCGGCCTTCGATAAGGGAGCCCGTCCCAGACCCGTGTGAAGGATGATTCCCGTAGCATTGATCACACGCCGAAGTGAAGGGCGCATCCGCGTATCGATCCACGAGTGAACATGCCCGATGACTTCGGCCGTAGCCAACTCCCGACTCGGTGGAGATGGACCCCCGTTCTGAATGGATTGCCGAAGATTTTCAACGGCCTCTCGAACCGCGTCCTTCACCCAATCCTGAGAGAAGCGTTCCGATATCGCAAGGATCTCCGGCTGAGAAAGGAGGCTGTCCACCGACGGCAGGACCGAAAGTCCCGATTTGCTGTCCGACCTATCTCGTTTCACGACGATTCAGCCACTCCACTATCCCAAACGCCCCGACGGAAGAGATCAGAAGGAGGATTGTCTTCCTGCCTATCAGGGGGTCCGGGGTGCCCAGAAGTTCGGATTGTCCCAGGAAGTAGAAAAGTGCCGTCGTCACGATGATGATCGCAACGATAATAAAATGATAAAGTTTCATAATCCTTCCCCGAAGAGACACGCTCAAGGGTTTGTATAGTGCGAAAGCTGATTGCATTTGACGCGATCTACGTCTTTTGAGACAACTCAAATCAAAATGTCAATGAGCCCTTTCGGCTCACTTCGTTCGCTCAGGCAGGCTCCCTAAGAATCTTGGTGTGTTTGAAAACGAAATTGCAGAGAGATTGATCGATTTCTCTTTGTCTAATAGATAATTCAAATCAAAAATGTCATTCTGAGCCGAAGGCGAAGAATCTCTGTTTTCGCCGAACCCCTTCACTGCGTTCAGGATAAACTCCGGCGAAGTTACATCCTGAGCGGAGCAGCGCGACAGCGCTGCGTAGTCGAAGGATCCTCTCTTTTTATCCTTTTCTTTTTTATAAATGCATCCAAACTATTATGAATCCGACGATAATCCGGTATCCTCCGAACACGTTCAGGGTGTGGGCCTTGAGAAACCGAAGAAAACCGGCAATGACCCCCAGCGCCACCGCGAACGAGACGACAAATCCGACCCCCATCACGGCCAAGTCCCAATCGGACAGGCTGTGCCACGACTTCATCAGGTCGTAGCATACCGCAGCCGTCATCGTGGGAATCGACAGGAGGAAGGAGTAGGCCGCCGCGGTACGATGATCCAGGCCCAGGCAGAGGCCACTCAGAATAGTCGCTCCGGACCGAGAGCCCTGGCCACATGGCAAGGCATTGTCCTGCACCGATAAGAAGCGCCTGTTTCAGCGTCACCTGGCTCGGATCGAAAACCCGTTCCGCCGGCCGCCATCGCTCCACGACGAAAATAGCGACGCCGCCCACCAACAGGCCCGCTGCCACCGTCAGGGGTTGAAAAAGCGTCCCTTTTATCAGGCCGTGCAGGGTCCCCCCGACGATAAGGGCGGGAAGAACGGCCAGACAAAGACCCAAAAGCGTTCGTCGGTCCTTCTCAACGTCCCGTGACCCTGCACTTGCACGCCCCAGGGCATTGGACACGGTGGCTGAGAGCCAGGCGCGGTAGTAGACGACAACGGCAAGGATGGCCCCCCCCTGGATAAAAACGTCGAACGTGTGAGCGACATCTCCCTGAAAACCCAGCAGGTGGCCTGCGACGATCAGATGGCCTGTTGAAGATATGGGAAGAAACTCGGTAAGGCCTTCTACCAGGCCGAGGATTACCGCGGTCAGGATACAGGACATGGGTTCCCATCAGGATCGCCTTGGCCGGAAGAATGGTTGCGCAAAAGATCCACGGGTCAGTCCGCCACCTCCGCGAGGGGCTTTGAAGGCCGACTTCGCATTCCGAAGTTCTCAACGATCTGAAGCGCGGCCGGAAACAGGACCAGGGCGGTGACCAGTGTGGCACCCAAACCCAGGAGGGCGACCCCACCCAGCGATTTTAGACCGGGATGCCGGGCGAGAATCAGGTCTCCGAAACCGATCATGGTAGTGAACGATCCGATCGCCACCGCTTGACCCGTTGTCCGGACGACTTTGGCCAGATGCCCTGGGCCCTCCTCCAGGTACCGGTGGTAGAGATGTACCCCGCTGTCCAGACTCAGGCCGATGATACTCGGAAAAACCACCATGTTGAAGAGATTCATTTTTATCCCCAGAAGGGCCATTCCGCCTGACATCCAGAGGATGCCCACCAGGAGAGGTAAGAGGACCAGCAGTCCGGCACGAACCGATCGGAAGTCCAGAAGGACAATAACGAAAACGACCAGGAGTGCGGCCAGAACAGCGATCTTGCTGTCTCGCATCATGACCAGCAGCACGTCTGCGAAGACAATCTGCCCGCTCGACCCGTGATAGACCTTCCCGGAAGTCACTCCGATGTTTCGCACATCATCAGCGAAATTGATCGCGTTCCTTCCCTCGGACAAAGACACCTTGGGATATATAAACACAAAGTTTCCCACCTGTCCGTCCACCCCCGTGAAACTTCGGCGGATGTGGTAGGGGAGGTCCTCTATCTGAATCGGTTTCGCATCGAGAAGCTCTCGAAGGTCTTCCGCCTGCTCCTTCTGCTTTTCGTTGAGGAACTTCATGTTCTCTTCCCTGAGCAGGTGCTTGATATCCTGGAGGAGCAGATATTTCTCGTCCTGATCGGACGGCAGGGCATAGTAGATGGTCCTCACGGTATCGATCGTGGCGGTCAGGGTGTCCGCTTCCATCCGTTGCCGCACCACCTGGACAACCTCATCCAGATCCTCCCGGGACTCGGCCAGGACGATCGCAGGCGACTGTGAGAGCGGAAAGATACTCGCCGTCCTCTGTTTGGCCCTCTCCGTCTCCGGCACATACGCCCGGAGTTGTTTAAAATCATATTCGAACTCCAGCCGGGGGAGAATGATCAGAGAACCCACCGTAACGGCCAGGCCGACGCTCACGCCCGTCCAGGCAAAAGGCATCGGGCCGTCCCTCCCCTTCCCACTTCGATTCCGGTCTTTGCGCACGCCTCGGAGCAGACCCCATTTCTCTGAAACCACCAGAAAAGTGGGAAATACGGTCAGCATTGAAATCATACAGAGGAGATAACCCATCCCCATGATGAAACCAAACTCCGAAAACCCTTTGAAATCGGTAATCAACAGCGAGAAGAAGGCCGCTGAGGTTGTGGCCCCCGCGGTCAGCATCGCTTTCCCCGTACGGGATATGATAAGCTTCAGCGTTTCCTCCACGCCGGTTCCGGAACGTCGGCTCTCGTGGTACCGATACAGGAGATGGACCCCGAACTCGATGCTCAGCCCGAACAGAACCACGAACAGGAAGGCGGTGATTACGTTGAGATTGCCGATGACACCGTATGTGATCCCAAAAGCCCAGATGAGCCCCATCAGGAGCGGGCCTCCCAAAAAAAACACCGTCATGGGCTCTCGAAAATAGATCGTCACAAGCAGGATCACTCCGATGAGCCCATAGAGGAGGGTCCCGAGCACATCTTCGATTAGCGCATCATATTCATTAATACGGTTTTGGAACTGTCCCGCGTACTCCACAACCATCTCCCCATCGTAGAGCCCCGGGTCCACTCGTTCGATCAAACGCTGGACTTCCGCTCGGACTTTCCTCGCGAACCCCATGTTACTGGAGCTCCCGTTGGGATAAATGTCCAGGGCAATCGTGCGTCCGTCTTCGCTCACAAAATATTCATCACCTTCAGTCTTGTCTTTATACTTCTCCTCGATGTCGGAAAAATCCAGGTCCTCATCCTCCGCCTCATCATCATCGAATGAGATGTAGAAAGGTGAAAGCTTGATCTTCTCCTGTGAGATTCGCCTTTCAATCCGATCCCGAATCGTCTCCAGATCTTCGAGGCCCAAGTATAGCAGGCTGTGCTTCCGGAAAAACTCCCGATCCACGCGATAATCCACGAAATAAACAAGAGGGTTTCGGATCAGCTCATCCGCCAGTGCGTCCACGAATGCCCTTGCCCTTTTGGGTTTATCGGAGGTGATGACGACACGAAGGTTCCCGACACCGCCGAGTTTTTCCTTGATTTCCTCAAGCGCCCTGACACTGGGATAGTCCTCCGGAAGAAGCGCCCCGAGGTTACTGTCGATCCTGAGCTTGGATACGAAATAACCCGCGAGCATCGTCACGAGCACGGCAACGAGGATCACGCCTAGGTGATGCCGGTAAAGGAAGACCGCGTGTCGTTCTGCGTATTTATGCCACATCGGAAATCACCCTTTGCCCCGTTTTATCCTATGCCTCATTCGCATTTTCCTGCTTCCATTGTGAATCTTTTGAATCCTCACCCAGTCCCAGTTCCTCCAGATGGCGACTCACCCGCCACATGATAGCCCAACAGACCAACAAAATGACGCCCCCCACGATGATTGTATTGGTCCAGTCGAAGGCATGACCCAGCAAGGCCTCCAGGTAGAAACGGGGGACACGGCCGATGAAGACCGCCAGCATATACCGCCACAGGGGGTAGCCGCTGGTCGGGCTTAAAACCCGGAAAGGGTAGAAGACAATAAAAGGGGTGAAAGAGGCGACAACCAGAGAGATGAAAGGGGCCTTCAGGAAATAGTGAACGCATCCCTGATAGATTCGGTGTTCCCTTGCGGATCCGACCCGTGTGCGATTGAAGAAGAAATTGACCGCCTCATAATCCAGAAAACAGGCTATGAACATAGCCGCCCCGGAGGTCAATGCCACGGCCATGGGATCGGCCAGTTTTCCCGCAATCACAACCGCAGGCTCGTGAGGGAAAGGGATGATGGAGTGAGAAGGGATGGTGTAGATAAACAGAAAGATCAGGGGACGGGAAGCCGGAAAAAGGATGGCCATCGGTGCCCCAACTGCACAGCAGAGGCCCATCACGGCCAGGAAAGTCTTCCATTTTTTATTCAGGCTCAGGGACATGAAAGGGTTCCTCGTGAGCGTCCGCAGAAGGGATGCCATCGATCGCGGCCGGGGGGGTCAGTGCTAAGCCGATCCTCCCTTGCGGATCGCTCCCAGTCCCAGGGCCTTTCCTTTATTACCTTTCGGGAATCTGAATGGTCACGAATCGGTTTCGATGTCCGCGTCTGACCAGGAAATGCACGGTATCGCCGGGCTTCAATCCCCCGATAAGCTCTCGGAATTGTTTCGTGCTCGACACTTTCACGCCTTTGACGGACTTGATCAGGTCCCGGGGCCGAAGCCCGGCTTCGGCCCCGGGGCTGCCCGGAACGACCTGCGTGATCACAACCCCGGTGTGTCCTCTGTAACCTAATTGTTCGGCCAATTCAGGCGCCAGTTCCTGCACCTCCATCCCCAGGCCTCGCGCGGTTGCCTGCCCGCGAAACCCTTCCTGTTCCTCCTCTTTCATGGACGCCATGGACTCACCCCGCTCCCCGAGAATCACGGTAATACGCAGCTCTTTCCCCCCGCGCAGGATCTTCAACGCCACGGGTTGTCCGGGCTTGAAATCTGCGATCGTATTGATGAGATGGTTGCGGTTTTTTATCTTCTTCTCACCCACCGCAAGGACCACGTCCTCCTCCATCACACCCGCTTTCTGCGAAGGACTATTCGCAATAACCTCGGTGACAATCGCCCCCTCCGAGGAATCGAGCCCCAGGCTGGACGCGATCTGATCCGTCACCTCGTCAATATAAACCCCCAGAAAGCCTCGCGTCACCTTCCCCGTGGCCACCAGACTCTCCATTACCTGGCGGGCAAGATTGATCGGGATGGCGAATCCGTAGCCCACATAAGCCCCCGTAGGACTCTCGATCGCCGAGTTGATCCCCACGACCTCCCCGTCCAGGTTGACCAGAGCCCCCCCTGAATTGCCGGGATTGATCGCGGCATCGGTCTGAATAAAATCGGTGAATGTCAGGTTCAATCCCTTCAGATCCCTTCCCATGGCGCTCACGATCCCCGCTGTGACCGTGTGCGTTAGACCAAAGGGATTCCCGATGGCCATGACCCATTCCCCGATTTGGAGTTTGTCCGAATTGCCCAAACGGGCGAAGGTAAGGTTGTCCGCTTCGATACGGACGACGGCAATGTCCGACTCAGGATCCTTGCCCACGACCTTCGCCGGAAACTTTCGGCCGTCGGCCAGGACCACCGTAATCGTCTCCGCCTTGTCCACGACGTGATTGTTCGTCAAAATGGTTCCTGCCCCGTCGACGATCACCCCGGACCCCAGGCCCGTCTGTTTTCTCGATTTAGGGGGCACGGGTGGATGACGGAAAAATTGTCTGAAAAAAGGGTCGTCAAGCGGATCAAATCCGCGAGCGGCCGTCACCGTTGACTCGGTCGTGATCGAAACGATGGTGGGATCGACCTGTCGGGCAACATCTGCGAAAGCCTTGCTCAACTCCTTGGCGTAGTCCTTTCCGGTCTGGGCATCCGCCGTCACCGGCCATATCAGGACGATCGACATCAACAGGAACACGAGAATTGCGCCTCTGCGGTAAAAAAAGGTCGGCATCTTGGATTCAGCACTCCTTTCAAGCTGAATATTTAAACGTTAACTGGAAACGGGTTTGGGTGACTCGATTAATACCGTCGAGCATTCTGGCTGAGGCCTCAACCGCAGATAAGACTCCCAATTCCCGCTAAGGTTCCGCAGAAGCCCATTTCTTACGCCTTTGCTATATTAAGTCTAAATTTTTCAATATAGTATACTCTTTTGTCTGAGTCAAATAAAATCAAAAGGGGATTGTCCCATTCCGTGGAGCCGGCCAAAACGATATACAGAATACCCCTCATAAGTGCCCGTAACGCCTCCAATCGGTCTGAGCATGATGTCTTATTTCCACTCTTGACATTTTTTGAAAAAAGGTTATCGTACAGACGTTCTGATACAATCGATAAATACCCTGATAATACAAGTCATACGCCCGGTTGCAGAACGGTGTGAGACTCCACTCCGAGCGTTTCATTTTTCGGGAGGTAAGATGTCAAACGCAGACGGCCCTCAACCTGGACAGCCCGACTGGAAAATCATCGCACGGGATGGCCCCAGGACCGCTGCAGACTTGTCGGAACATTTCGACGTTGAAGAGGAGACGATAGACAGGGTTCGAGAAGAGTTCCCGATGTTCGTGAATACCTACTGGCTGAGTCAAATGAAGGAGAAGGGAGACATCTTCTGGAAGCAGGTAGTACCCGACGCTGCTGAACTCAACGATCCCATCGGAATACCGGATCCCCTGGACGAAGAAGGTGACAGTCCTGTCCCCAACCTCACCCATCGCTACCCCGACCGCGTCCTCCTCCTGGTCAACCACCAGTGCCCCATCTACTGCCGCTTCTGTACTCGCAAACGGAAGGTCGGTCAGCCCGAGTTTTTCTCGACGGCCCTCGTGGATCAAGGGATCGAATATATCCGAAACCATCCGGAAGTCAGGGACGTGATCGTCTCAGGGGGTGACCCCCTCATGCTTTCCGATCGTCGTATAGAATACATCGCCCGGTCCCTTCGGTCCATCCCCCACCTTGAGATCATCCGATTCGGGAGTAAAGTCCCGTGTGCTCTCCCACAGCGGATCACCCCCGAACTCTGCGATATTCTGAAAAAGTACCATCCGGTTTTTATCAACACCCATTTCAATCATCCCGATGAGATCACGCCGGATTCAAAAAGGGCGTGCGAGCTTCTGGCTGATGCCGGCATTCCCGTCAGCAATCAGGCCGTCCTGCTTAAAGGGATCAATGACGACGCGGAAGTGATGAAGCGCCTCGTGCAGAAACTTTTGGCTATCCGGGTTCGGCCCTATTATCTTTTTCAAGCTGACATCGTCACGGGGACGGAACACTTTAGAACCAGCGTTGAAAAGGGACTCGAAATTATCTCAGCCCTTCGAGGACACACCTCGGGGCTGGCCGTGCCCCATTATGTGATCGACGCCCCGGGGGGCGGGGGCAAAGTCCCGATCCTACCTGAAACCGTGGTGGGCTGGGAGGGGAATAACATCCTCCTCAAGAACTACGAAGGGAAGGTATTCGTATATCCGAACCCGAATGGGGATTCGGATGTCGAAACTGCTCGACAGGAAAGCTCATTGTGCACGGGGTGATCCATGTCGGAAATGCTCACTCTGGAACAGACCCTGCGGCCGCGTACGCGGGAGGGGGAACTTTACGAAAGGCTCCCGGGGGACAGCCTGCGCTGTTTCGCCTGCGGTCATCGATGCCTGATCCGGGAAGGACGACCCGGTATTTGCAAAGTCCGGTACAATGAAGGCGGCACGCTTTTCGTTCCCTGGGGTTATGTCGGCGGTATACAACTCGACCCCATCGAGAAGAAACCCTTTTTTCACGCCTTCCCCGGTGCATCCGCCCTCAGTTTCGGTATGTTGGGGTGCGACTTCCATTGCTCCTACTGTCAGAACTACGTTACCTCTCAAGCCCTCCGCGATCCGAGCGCCATTTCCCCTCCTCAGGATGTAACCCCCGAGAAATTTGTGGCGACGGCCAAGCGTTATGGGGCCCGGGTCGTGACCAGCACCTACAACGAGCCCCTGATCACCAGCGAATGGGGAGGCGCCATCTTCAAGGAAGCGAAGCAGGCGGGCCTTGTCTGTTCCTACGTATCCAACGGCAATGCGACTCCGGAAGTCCTCGACTATATAAGGCCCTACGTCGATCTCTACAAAGTCGACCTGAAGTCCTTCGACGACAAACACTACCGCAAGCTTGGCGGCACGTTGAAGAATGTGCTGGATAGCATCCAGATGCTGCAAGATCGGGGTTTCTGGCTGGAAATCGTGACCCTCATCATTCCCGGCTTCAACGACTCCGACTCCGAACTTCGGGAAATCGCCAGGTTCCTGGTTTCAATCTCAAACGACATCCCCTGGCACGTCACCGCCTTTCACAAAGACTACAAGATGTTGGACCCCGACAACACGTCAGTTGAAACCCTCATGCGTGCGACAAGTATCGGCAGGAATGAAGGGTTGCGTTACGTTTACGCCGGCAACCTCCCGGGTATGGTCGGGGATAACGAGAATACCCGTTGTCCATCGTGCGATACCCTGTTGATCGAAAGATACGGTTTCCGGGTTCTCCAAAATCGGATCGAAAACGGAAGATGTTACAGCTGTGAAACACCGATTCCCGGTCGATGGGAGTGAAACCCGGATCCATTCTTGAGGACGCCATATGACCACAACGGATAATCCGGAACTTCGCGATGCTCTGGCGGTTATGCTGAGGTTGATCGAAGATCGTTCATCTTTCGAGAGAAACGCGGAAAAACACTCCGAAAAACTCGGAGAACTGCTCCAGCGCGTTGAGAATTTGAAAGCGGAGCTTCCCGAAGACGCCCCGGAGATGCTTCGCCACTTTCTCGAGAAGAGGAGCTATACCAAGGCCTTCGAATTCTTGATGAACCAGATGACCCCGGAGGAACAGGCCGCCTGGAAGCCGGCCTGTTGAATCCCGCGATCCACTTGCTAAAAACCAAAGGCCCTGACGCGCACGCACAGGGCCTTTTTGTTTGTCCGAACTTCACAGTTGAAAGGACTACGCCGCGAACACCACGACCTTCCGGGGATTGAAGGTCACGCTGGCAGGATCCCCGACCTTTGTCCGGGTGAGATCCTGACATGCCTCAACGACTTTGATCGAGGTGCCGTTGTCAAGCTTCAAGAAGAAATGCTCTATATCCCCGAGGTACATAATGTCTTCCACCGTGCCTGAGATCTGGTTATCTCCGGGCTCTGAATTGCCAGATACCAGGTTGAGGGCCTCCGGGCGGATCGAACAGATCACCGAGTCCCCCTCCCGAAGGGCTTCGGGGCAACAGTTCGAGATGATCCTCCCGACCGAGGTCTCCACCTCAACTTCCATCCCGGATGACTGAGACTTCGGCTCCGGGCTCCGGACTCCGGGCTCTGGTCCCTCACCCTCATGCTCTGGTTTTCCGATTTTCGAAATCCGCCCAGCGATGAAATTCGTCTCCCCGATAAAGCCCGCCACGAAACGGTTTTCGGGCATGTCGTATAAACCCCTCGGCTCTCCTATCTGAACCACCTTCCCCGCTTCTATAACAGCGATTCGGTCCGCCATGGACAGAGCCTCTTTCTGATCGTGTGTCACATAGATCATCGTGATCCCGAGTTCGCAGTGAAGCTTCCTGATCTGTTCCCTCATCTCGAACCGAAGTTTGGCGTCAAGGTTGGACAAAGGTTCATCCAGCAGGACAGCATCCGGCTGAATCACCAGAGCTCGAGCCAGGGCAACCCGCTGCTGTTGTCCCCCGGAGAGCTGATTGGGCGAACGTTCGGCATACGCACCCATCTGGACCATCTCCAGGGCATCTCGAACCCGACGCTCGCGTTCAGAGGGGTGGATACCTCTCACGGTAAGGCCGTATTCGACGTTTTTATAAACGTCCATGTGCGGCCAGAGGGCATAGTTTTGAAAAACCATCCCTGTATTCCGCTTGTGAGGCGGGGTTTGACTCACATCCCGGTCGTTGAAAAGGATTCGACCACCGTCGGGAAGGAAGAACCCCGCGACCAGCCGAAGAAGGGTGGACTTCCCGCACCCGGAGGGACCGAGGACGAAAAAAAGCTCTCCCTTTTCGATCCGTAGAGAGATATCCCACACCGCTTTCACTTCCCCGAATCTCTTAGTCACCTTCTCAAGCGTTACGCTGATCAATGGATTGACCTCTCGATCTTAGAGTCTTAATCCAACTTCTTCGCAAGATGCGTACATATATCTTGTAGAGGGGTGCCGAGCTTGCGAGGCGGGGTGAGGGAGGACGACGACATTCCAAAATATCATAGCCCCTCCCAGAAAATTTCTCCGCAAGGTGTTTCCATCTTTTTGATTTCAGCTGAGAGAAACAAAGGCTGCGTTAGGATTCGAGACCCGCACACCCCGACAGAGGGTCTAATCAGAACCATTTTTTCCGAATGAGCCAGGTCAATGAAACGATCAACAGAATGGCAGCGACCCCGAAGACGAGTAGAAAGCTGAACCTCGCATCGTTGTTCAAACCGTAGAAGCCCGCGATGAGGCCCAAGGGCAACAGAAATCCGACCACGGCGGTTAGGTTTCGCAGCGTTTTTTTTAACCGCACGGAGGTGAGAAGGATGTAGGAATCCGTGAGACCGTTCAGCATGTCCCAGCACGCCTTTGACCTTTCCGAGATTTCAGCCATGCGGTCTAAGGCACCTCGGAAATTGATCGATTGTTCAGGGGAAATAAATCGATCGGCGTTTCGCAGCCCGTGGAGAGCATCCCGTTGTGGACCGGCCAGTCGCCGCATGGACAGGATCTCCCTTTTAAGCCTTGGGATATCCGTCAGGTCGGAGTCCGCATCGTCCTTGACAATTCCGTTCTCAAGCCGTTTCACCCGTTGGTCGAACCGCTCGACCGCAGGAGGAAAGTCCGCCATGAGGCCTTCGATGATCACCTTCAGGAGCCGCTCCGGAGATTCGAGGAGTTTTTCCGGATGATTCACGACCTTACCCCGGGTGTTGAAGACACTTGGGATATTCTGTTTGTGGAAGCTAACGAGAAAATTATCACCCAGAAATATCCCGATCGGATGGGTCCCAAATCCCTCTTTTACGGAATCCAGTGCTTTTAGGATCAGAAAGATATAATCTCCATAGTCATCCAATTTCGGAGATGGGTCATCCCGGAGGCAATCCTCCACGGCCAGCGAATGAAAACCGAGTAAGCCGTTCAGGACACCGGTCTCCTCATCGGTTGGATCTTCCAGATCCGCCCAGAACATTCGGTCCTTTTCCATCAAGAGCTGGGGGATGTCCTTGAGGGTGGGGGTCTTCAACCGGTTTCCCTCACGCGATAATGCGAAGATGCGAATCATTCCCGAAGCCCCCCTCGTTTCCAGAGATAGATCACCATGCCGGCCAAAAGGGTAACCGAGAAAGCCAATGTCAGCGCATCGATCCAGCTTACCCCATCTGCTTCACACCCCCCCTTATATTTCTCACGCGCAAAGTTCATCCAGGATGCCATGTGTCGACTCCGAAACTCCGGGTCCTTCCAGCGGTCGGCGAGGTCGAGGGCCCCCGCCTCGGATACGGGAACAGCGGAAAGACGTCGGAGTCCCTCCTGCGTCAAACCGTTCCTGATCTCCCGCTTCGACGCCTCGACCAGTTGTGTGTGAGAGTCGATCAGGAGAATCCCGATCATATCGTTCAACACCCTCCAACGCTTGGATCCCTTGGCGCTGTCATAGCGAAGGCCGGCCTTCCAGAGGAAAGGGTTGTCCGTAACATTCGATAAAAGGCCCTGCCGGCCATAGAGATCGGGAATCACACAAAAACGCCTGAGTTCGAATTGAAGGGGACCCTCCGGAGCGCTCTTCTTAAGCATCAACAGTTTCTGGCCGGCTTCGGACATGACGAACTTGATGAATTCAACGGCCACGGCCTGATGGGGAGCACCCTTCAGGATGGCGATGGCATCCGGGTTGATCGCGGTCAGTCCCTTCGGCAACACGAACCCGATTTTGTCCTCACCGGCCTCGGCGATTTGAACCGCTGCGTAGAAGTCGAGGCTCATCCCATAGGCGACCTCGCCCACGGCGACATCCTTGGGTGTCTGACTGCTGCCTGACACAAAATTCCTCACATTGCCCGCGATCGATGTCAGGACTTCCCACCCCTTCTCCCAACCATAAGCCTGCAGGATGATCTCGTAGGCCATGTGCACCGCACCGCTGCCCCTCGGGTCCCCGGATCCCACCCAGGAGAGCAACCTGGGATCCCCCAGGTCCGCCCAGGTTTTCGGTTCCGGAAGGTCCAGGATACGGAGGACGACGCGGTTATAAAGGATCCCAAACCCAGACATCGCCGCCCCGTACCATCGGTATTCCGGGTCATAGATGGGCAACCCCCCGATCTCCCGGCCCAGAGGGTTCAGAACGTCGTCGGGGAGTCTGTAGGGGTGAAGAAGATCGAGGTCCGCGAGTTGAAAATAGGGATCTACCCCACCCCCGAAAAAGACATCGATGCCGATCCCCCCCGGCCGTCTGCGATACTCGGATCGGATGTAGCGCAGGATGTCGCTCGTCCCCCCGATCGAGAGCCACTCCAACTCCACTTCACGTCCGGTCTGTGCCTTGTAGTGTCGCTTGAAGCCTTGTTCATACTCGTAACGAATCCCTTCCCAGTGAGGGGAGACGAGGACAAGCTTCTCTTCTGCGGGGGCGGGGGTTGAAAAAGTGAGGAAAAACAAAAAGAAACCGGAGGCGTTGAACATAGTCGTATTGTAGCATGCAGGGTCTTCAAAGTCAACACGATTTATACTTCATTGGGCGATCCTTTGACCACGAAGTCATCGCTTAAAAACGAATGAATCCAACGATTCGAGATCTTTTTCACCCAATCATCTTGAGGCATTTTGAGGGTGAATTGCCGTTATAAATAACTATAAAATCTATATATATATTCTAATTTTGGAATTGGAAAAATTAATCTCTTTACAAAAGATTAAAACATACGTATGATTTAATCATACGTTTGATTAAATTGGCCTCAATTAGCCTCTCGAGAGGTTACTCTTATGAATGTTGCCCACACCCGCGAGCGTCTCCTCGACGCCGCAGAAAGCCTGTTTGCCAAGAATGGCATCAACGCCACGTCGCTCCGGGCCATCACAGCAGCCGCAGAGGCGAACCTGGCCTCCGTCCACTACCATTTCGGCTCCAAGGACGCTCTGACTCAGGCTGTCTTCGCAAGACGGCTCGATCCCCTGAACCGGGAACGTCTCCGGCTCCTCAACAGCTTAGAGGCGGCCGAATTGACGCCGCCTCCCCTCGAATCGATCATCGAAGCGTTCGTGGCCCCCGCCTTGAGCATGAGACAGGACCCCTCACGCGGCGGGGGGGACTTCTGTTTGCTCATGGGGCGAATCTATTCCGAACCGGCCGAGTTGAGGCTTTCCATCCTCGAGCATTTCGATGAGGTCTCTCGCCGCTTCACCGCCGTCCTGAGCCGGGTTCTCCCCGATCTCCCAAAACCAGAACTCCTCTGGAAATTCTTCTTTATGATCGGCAGCATGGTCATGACCCTGGTCGGGGCCGATATCATCGCCCAGAGATCGGGCGGAATCTGCGATCCAACGGACGTACAGGGGGTCCTTCGCAGACTCGTTGCATATATAGCCGCCGGGATGCGCGCATCAATCCCCGAAAACGCCGGAGGAAAACCTTGATCCGCCGATCTCTCATCACGTTCCTCCCCTTCGTGTTGATCACAGGTTGCGCTTCGGCCCCGAAGGTAAAGCATCCGGACCTCAGGATCGAAGTCCCTCCGGCCTGGACGGCCGGGAGCACCCCGAGTGGCCGGATGGAACCGAAATGGTGGACCCGATTCGGAGACTCTCGCCTCGACTCGCTCGTGGCGGAGGCTCTGAATCACAACTATAACCTTCAGGCCGCGTCCGCCAGGGTTCATATGGCTGCCGCGCACGCCCGGATCGCCGGGGGCCCTCTGGTTCCTCAGGTCGGCGCTGGCGTCTCCGCGAATCGTCGCAAACAGAACTTCATCGGCCTTCCCATCCCGGGCTCGACAGGGGTGCTCACCTCGACGAACAACAGCTTCGGAGTCTCCCTGGACCTGTCCTGGGAGATTGACCTCTGGGGCCGGCTGGGGGCCGGAAAGACAGCTGCGTTGGGAGAGCTCCAGGCGGCAAAGGCCGATCTGTGGGGCGCGAGGCTCTCCCTTTCGGCCCAGACGGCAAAGGCCTGGTTTGCCTCTGTTGAAGCCCGCAGGCAGGTCGAACTTGCCCGGGTCACTCTGGATAACGATCAAACCAGTCTGGAACAGGTCCGTACCCGGTATGAACGGGGTCTCCGGCCGTCACTGGATCTTCGGCTGACCGTGTCCAACCTTGCGACCTCCCGAGACCTTTTAGAGCAGCGGGAGCAGCTGCTCGACCGGGCCCTGCGCCAGCTGGAGATCCTGCTCGGGCGATATCCTTCTGCAGCCCTTACCCCTGGCAAGGACCTCCCCGTGGCCCAGGAAATGGTACCATCAGATCTGCCGGCGTTCCTGGTCTCCCGCAGGCCGGACCTGGTGGCCTCGGAACGTCGTCTGGCAGCTTCACACGCCCGTATCTCATTGGCCAGGCGGGCGCTCTATCCAAGGATCAGCCTGACGGCCTCCGGGGGCACGGTAAGCGACCAGCTGGGGGATCTTCTGAACGGGGACTTCGGCGTTTGGAACCTGTTGGGAAACCTGGTGCAGCCCCTTTTCCAGGGGGGACAGCTGCGTGCGAACATAAAACTGGCTGAATCACAGGCGGATCAGGCCTTAGCACTCTTTGCGCAGGACCTTCTCCAGGCCTTTTCCGAGGTGGAGTCTGCGCTTGCGGCCGAGGGGTTTTTGGCCAGGCGCCAGGAAGCCCTGGAGACGGCTGCGGAACAGGCCCTGGCGGCACGACGCCTTGCCGAGGAGCGCTATGCCGGGGGATTGACCGACCTGATTACGATGCTGGAATCAAAGCGGCGCGCATATGACGCGGAGAGCTGGCTGATTACGGTTCGCCGGCTCCGGTTGGACGCCCGGATCGATCTTCATCTCGCCCTGGGTGGAGGGTTCAGGAACGATCAGGAAGCCTTTTCGGCTGTCGATCCATCTGAAGGAGTGAAAACGCCATGAACATGAAGTGGAATCCAAAAGTCGTCCTGCCCATCGCTGTGTTCGCCTTCGGAGTCCTGGGGACCGTGGTATTGATAAAGGCCCGGCCGGTGGTTCCGACACGTGTGCCGGAGGTTCTCCCACCCCTGGTTCGCGCCGAGACTGTCAGGCTGCAGGGACTGCGAATGAAAGTTACCGCGCAGGGCAACGTAACCCCCCGCACCGAGAGCAACCTGGTTTCCCAGGTCGCGGGACAGGTTATCTCCGTTTCACCTGCGTTTGCGAGCGGAGGATTTTTCGAGGCTGGAGAGACCCTGGTTGAGATCGACCCTCGAGACTACAACCCGGCGCTTGCCCGTGCCCGATCTCAAGTGGCCCAGGCCGAACTGCGCCTGGCGCAGGAAAAGGAGGAGTCGGCCGTTGCCCGGCAGGAATGGGAGCGGATCGGAAATGGGAAGGCGGGTTCACTCGTACTTCGGGAACCGCAGCTTGCAGAAGCCCGGGCAGGCCTCGAAGCCGCCAGAGCGGGAGTGGAACAGGCGGAGCTCAACCTCGAGCGTACCAGGATCCGTGCGCCCTACGCAGGCCGCATCCGGACAAAGCACGCGGATGTGGGTCAGTTTGTCAACCCGGGATCCCCTGTAGCCAGGATCTATTCCGTCGATTTTGCCGAAGTCCGTCTGCCCGTACCAGACAAACAGCTGGCCTTCCTGGACCACGCGTTCGGTTTTCGGGGAGAACTTGCCGGAGTGCAGGGGCCCGAAGTCCTGCTTGCCGCAGAGTTTGCCGGTCAACGTCACACCTGGGCCGGACGCATCGTGCGTGTGGAAGGAGAGATCGATCCTCGAACCCGGATGGTCTACCTGGTTGCCCGGGTCGAAAATCCATATGCTCGGGGGAAGGACCCGAACCGCCCCCCACTGGCAGCGGGTCTGTTTGTCGAGGCGGAGATCATGGGTCGCCGGTTCGAGGGGGTTGCGGTCCTCCCCAGAACAGCCGTCAGGAGTGAAAATCGGGTCCTGGTGATCGACGATCAGGATCGGCTTCGTTTCAGAGAGATCGAGATCATCCGGGCGGACGCAGGGGTCGTGGTGGTCCGCTCGGGTTTGGATGAAGGGGAGAGAATCTGTCTGTCTCCACTGGATGCGGTGACAGACGGCATGCGGGTCCGGATTATGGTTGAGGAGGAGACCTTGACTGGAGCAGGAGGTTCCGGATGAAGGGTGCCGTCGCCTGGTTCGCAGAAAACAGCGTCGCGGCCAACCTCTTGATGGCCTTGATCATTGTAGGTGGCTTCTTGACGATTTCGGGGCTCAAGATCGAGGTTTTTCCGGAATTCTCGTCCGAATTGATCACGGTATCCGTGGTCTATCCCGGTGCGGCACCGGAGGAAGTCGAGGAGGCGGTATGCGTTCGCATCGAGGAGAAGATCCAGGGGCTTGAAGGGATCAAGCGCATCACATCAAATGCCCAGGAAAATCTGGGATCCGTCACCGTTGAGCTCCTCCCAGGGGTGGATGTCAGAAAAACCCTGGACGATATCAAATCCCGCGTGGACGCCATCGATACCTTTCCGGATGAGACGGAGACCCCCGTCGCCAGAGAGGTCGTCAATCGCAGACAGGTCATCAACGTGGCCGTCTCCGGGGACGCGGATGAGGCGACCCTCAAGGTCCTCGGCGAACGGGTGCGGGACGAGATCGCAGCTCTTCCGGGGATCACCCAGGTGGAGTTGGCAAACGCACGTCCGTATGAGATCTCCGTCGAGGTCTCGGAAGAGGCCTTGAGGCGATACGGGCTCACATTCGACGAGGTGGCCCGGGCTGTTCGCCTCTCCTCCCTGGACCTTCCCGGCGGGGCCATCAGGTCCGAGGGCGGCGAGATTCTCCTGCGCACAAAGGGGCAGGCATACCGTGGGGCCGACTTTGAGGCCCTGGTCCTGCGCTCCCTCCCGGACGGGGCAAACTTAAGGCTGGGCCAGGTGGCGACCGTCGTCGACGGGTTCGCCGAGACCGATCAGGCGGCGCGGTTCGACGGCAAACCGTCGGTCCTAGTCCAGGTCTTTCGGGTGGGGGATCAGGACGCTCTCGAGATCGCTGAGAAGGTCAAGGCTTATGTTGCCGAGGAAGGGGTTCGGCTGCCCGAAGGGATTTCTCTCACCGTCTGGGGGGATTTTTCAAGAATCCTCAGAAGCCGCCTCGACCTGATGGTTCGGAACGGTCGGGCGGGATTCATCCTGGTCTTTATCGCCCTGACCCTGTTTTTGCGGTTGCGTCTGGCCTTCTGGGTGGCCCTGGGCATCCCGATCTCTTTCCTCGGCGCCATTTGGTTGATGCCCGGTATGGGCGCCTCGATCAACCTGATTTCACTCTTCGCGTTCATCGTGGTCCTGGGGATCGTCGTGGACGACGCCATCATCGTGGGGGAAAACATCTACCGGCACTTCCAACAGGGGAAGAGGGGCCTGCGCGCAGCCGTCGAAGGGGCCCAGGAGGTGGCCGTGCCCGTAATCTTTGCCGTCCTGACCTCGATCGCTGCCTTCAGCCCGCTGCTCATGGCCCCCGGAAACACAGGCAAGATCATGAAGTTGATCCCTCAAAT
Organism: Candidatus Latescibacterota bacterium; assembly: GCA_965217865.1. Taxonomy (GTDB): domain Bacteria; phylum Latescibacterota; class UBA2968; order SICM01; family SICM01; genus CBDCJO01. The sequence goes on from CBDCJO010000002.1 coordinate 1,185,372, forward strand.
CGTAATCGCAACCCTGATCTTCTCCCTGGTGGAATCGATGCTGATCCTTCCGGCCCATCTTGCGCACTCCAGGATGAACGGACCGACGGCTTCTTCCCGGGGCATCTGGGCCTTATGGAGCCGAATTCAGGATCGATTCTCAAAAGGACTGCGAGGTATTACCGATCAGGCCTATCGCCCCTTCCTCGAGCTCGCCCTCCGCTGGCGCTACCTCACGATCGCGATCGGAGTCTCTACGCTTCTCATCACCGGAGGGCTGGTCTTCGGGGGAAGGATCAAATTTCTCTTCTTCCCGAATGTCGATGCAGACAACGTTGTGGCCCTCTTGACCATGCCCAGGGGAACACCCGCTGAGCAAACCGCAGGGGCAGTGAGCCGACTCGAGGCCACCACCAAACAGCTCCAGGACGAACTTGAAGCAGAGAAGGGCAAAAGGTTATTTCGTCACGTCCTCGCATCCGTCGGCGAACAGCCTTTTCTGGCCGCCCAGAGACAAAACGCCGGGAAGAACGCCTCCTTTACGGGGGCTCACCTGGGGGAGGTCAATATCGAACTGGTCCCCTCCGAAATCAGAGGTCTGACCAGCCCTGAAATCGCCAGACGTTGGCGTGAATTGACCGGCCCTATTCCAGAAGCCCAGGACCTGAGCTTCACAGCTTCGCTCTTTTCCGTCGGCGATGCGATAAACGTCCAGCTCTATGGTCCAGGCTACACGGAACTCCGTCAGGTGGCGGACAAGCTGAAGTCACGGTTGGAGGAATATCCAGGGGTCATCGATATCGCCGATACCTTTCGCCCGGGCAAACAGGAAATCAAACTGACCCTCAAGCGCTCCGCGGAGAACTTTGGACTGACCCTTTCCGATCTCGCGCGTCAGGTCCGGCAGGCCTTTTATGGTGAAGAAGCACAGCGCATCCAGAGAGGCCGGGACGACATCAAGGTGATGGTCAGGTATCCCGCCAGAGAGCGTCGTTCCATTGGAAATCTTGAGGAAATGCGCGTTCGAACGCCGGATGGAGGGGAGGTTCCCTTTTCGGTCGCGGCCGAGGCCGACATGGGACGCGGCTTCGCCTCCATACAGCGTGCCGACAGGCAGCGTGTGGTGAACGTCACCGCGGATGTCGACAAAAGCAAGGCCAACGCCAACGAGATTCTATCGGATCTCACCGCAAACGTCTTGCCGGATCTGCTGGGCGATCATCCCCGGGTCCGTTACACCCTCGAAGGGGAGCAGCGTGAGCAGAGCGATACCATGGGTGGCCTCCTGAAGGGGTTCCTGATTGCCTTGATCGTCATCTATATTCTTCTGGCCATTCCATTCAAGTCCTACCTGCAGCCCATCATCGTCATGACCGCCATCCCGTTTGGCCTGGTCGGCGCCGTCTGGGGGCACCTGATCATGGGGTTGGATCTCACCATCCTCTCCCTGTTCGGGCTGGTCGCCTTGAGCGGGGTGGTGGTCAACGACAGCCTGGTGATGGTCGACTTTATCAACCGGGCCCGCGCAGGGGGCGGAAAGTCTTTATCGGAAGCCATAAGGGAAGCAGGCGCAGCCCGTTTTCGCCCCATCCTGCTGACATCCCTGACCACCTTCCTGGGCCTAAGTCCCCTCCTCCTGGAAAAGAGCCTTCAAGCCCAGTTCCTCATCCCCATGGCCGTTTCCCTCGGGTTTGGGGTCCTCTTCTCCACCTTTATAACCCTGATCCTGGTACCCGTCAGTTATTCGATCCTGGAAGACCTCAAACGTATCGCAGCCTCGGGCCTGGACCGGATCAACGGGGAAACCGCCGGAGATATGAAACACGTGGCTTAGGTTGCCGGGAAGATGTGAAGAAAGGTGGGAAAATCGAGGGATATGGGAGCGAACGAAAGAACGGCGGCGTTGGGGTCCGATGAAAGGGTAAGGACGGTTAGCTAGAAGGAGAATCAAATGCTAGAAGTTTGGTTAAAATAAAACAATACCCCTTCCCCGTTAGGGAAGGGGGTTTGGGGGGGGTTAGGTCTGACACTTGACCCCGAATTTTATATGTCCGTCACTGGTTCCGAATCACGATCCCCGGCTTCCCTGCCACCTGCTACTGCCTTTTCCCGTCTCACGTTTCACGTCTCACGTTTGACGGCCTTTCAATCTTCAATTTCCCTACCGCCCCCTTTGGTTTTGAAGGTACTTTAAAAAGTCCCCCTTGGTGGATAAAATCAGCCAGTCCTTATCCAGCAACGTCGTCTCGTAAGTCTCCATAGTCTTCAGGAAACGGTAAAAATCACGCGACTCTGGGCTCTTATTGTAGGCCCTCGCGTAGATGGCCACGGCCTCACCGTCCGCCTTCCCCATGATCTCCTGCGCGATCTTATAGGCTCCGGACTGAATCTTTTTCAGGTCGCGCTCTTTATCGCCCATGATCTTGCTTGCCTCACCCTGTCCTTCAGACCGGAATTTCTCCGCGATCCGTTGTCGCTCCGAAATCATCCGTTCGAAGATCTTCTTCTGAACTTCCTCAACATACTTGATTCGTTTGAATCGAAGGTCCAGCAGTTCGATGCCGAGCTCCGCGGTACGCGGGGCAGCCGTTGCCAGAATGCCGCGCGTGATCTTTTCACGCCCGATTTCGATTTCCGGAAAGGTCTCCGCCTCCTCCCCCTCGGTCAGATCTTGGCTGGCCTGTGGTGTACGGTTGGTGGAACGGATCAATTCGACAAGATCTTGCTTTGCGATCGCATTCCGGGTCTCTCCGTCCAGGACATCGTCCAACCGGGACTGGGCCGTGCGCTCGTCCCGAACCCTCTGAAAAAACAGCAGGGGGTCCGCGATCCGCCAGCGCGCATAGGTATCCACCCAGATAAATCTCTTGTCTCGGGTCGGGACCTGGTTGGGATCCCCATCCCATTCCAAAAACCGCTTTTCAAAAAAATGGGCGACCTGGATGATTGGAAGTTTAAAATGAAGCCCCGGCGCGGTAATCGGAACCCCAACCGGTTTTCCGAATTGTGTAATCACGACCTGTTTGGTCTCTTGTACCACATACGCTGATGATATGACGACAATCAATACGATCAGCCCGAGAACCCCCAAGACGACTTTCATCTTCTTTCCTCCTTTTGGAACTGGAACAGAGGGAGAATCCCGGAGGCCTTTTCGTCCGTAATCAATTTTCGACCGACGTTTTGCATGACTTTATTCATCGTCTCCAGGTAAATTCGCTGCCGGGTGACCTCTTTGGCCCGCATATACTCCTTGAATACGGAGTTGAATTTGGACGCTTCCCCTCGGGCTTTGTTGACCCGCTCCAGTGCATACCCCCGGGACGCTTCGATTGTCCGGGCGGCCTCGCCCCGGGCCTTGGGAATCACCTGATTGTATGCCGAGCGCGCCTGGTTGATCAATTTCTCGCGCTCCTGTTGCGCTTCGTTCACCTCATTGAACGCGGGCTTCACCGCATCGGGAGGATTCACGTCCTGAAGGACCACCTGGTCCACCTTGATCCCCGTGTCGTACTGGTCGCACAGGGTCTGCAGATTCACGGAAACGGCGTGTTCGATCTCCTGCCGACCGATCGTCAACACCTCATTCACGGTGCGGTCTCCGACCACTTCACGCATAACCGCCTCGTTGATGTCGCGGAAAGTCTTGCGTGCGCTCCTGACCCGGAACAAATATTTATACGGGTCTTTGATGCGATACTGCACAATCCATTCCACCTGCGCCGCATTCAGGTCTCCCGTCAACATCAATGATTCTTCCTGATAACTCCGGTGGGAAGAATATTGGGTTTGAATCTGCGCAAGTCGGGTCCGAAATCCAAATTCCTCCTTTAATTGCCGCTCAACCGGAACTTTGGTAACGGTTTCGACGCCGAAGGGGATTTTGATATGTAAACCGGGCTCCTCCAGACGGACATACTCTCCGAAACGCAGAACCACGCCCACCTCTTCAGGGTCCACAGTGAACCAGGAAGAAAACAAAAGGATCAGGATCAGGATTCCCAGCACAATCCAAACAAACGTCCGAGCTTGAATGTTCGGCGGCTTGAAATCTCTTAAATCGAAAGGCATATTATCGGCCATAAAAAGCACTCTCCTTTTCCCGTTGATTGAACCGATCTGGTGAATCAATGACGAAAAGTCAGTAAAAAATCGTCGAGATCACCCGGAACTTCAGAGCAATATACGCCTCCAACAGGTTGAAAACAAGCAAATTCCTTGGCCGAATGTTCGGCCTTGACTTTGGGCCCCTTTGGGGGTAGTTTTTGAAGGCACGAGGGGGAAACCCAGCGTCTTTCAACGCCCTCGGTTTGAACGGTCCCCCTGGGGGAGACTTCAGTCTTTGGCTCAGAGGCCGATATGATTGAAAAGGATGGAGATAAAACGAATGGACCCGAAGAGGGTCAGAACACCACTGTCGTCAAGATATTGGGAGTAGAATATCGGATCCATAGCTCCGAGGACCCGTCATACACGGCGCGTTTGGCGGAGTACGTCGACCGGAAAATGCGGGAGGTCGGAAAAAAGAGCCCGATTCTGGACCACTCGAAGCTGGCGGTGCTGGCTGCAATGGACTTCGCAGATGAATTGCTGTCCAAGCGCCGGAGACGGTATTCGATGATCGGCCGGACGAACACCGTGACGGAAAAACTCGCACGCGAGGTCACAGGAGAACCAAGAGACGACCGGAGTATCTCACCAACGACTGCCGAAAATCGAAGTAAACCACCCCGCCCAAAGGGCGGGGCATTAACCACTCCCATCCCCAAACAGATCCAACTGTAGGGGCCCTTTCTGCTCTTGACGATGATACCGAATATATTGCTCAATCACTTCAGAAGTCACCTTGTCGCCTACGGTGCGGGCAAAATAACCATCTTCCCAGAATTCTCCACCCCATAACTCCCGTTTCACCTCTGGATGTTCTCGGAAGACCCCGCTGCCCGAAATACTCTTCAAAATGCCCACTACCTTAGAAATCGAATACCGGGGAGGAAACGACAAGAAAATATGCACATGATCTTCGGCCACTTCCATCTCTTGGATGTCAAAACCAAAATCCTCTGCTATCCGATGAAACAGCTTGCCCACATACTCTCGAAGGTCACCTCGCAGAATCCATTTCCGATACTTCGGTGCCCATACCAGAGGATACTGGCTATCATAGACTGCGTGACTGGTCCGTCGGAGTCCCATCGTATGCCTCCTGAGTCGATTTGTGTCTCAGTGGTCTGCACACGATAAGACAGCCTTTTAGCTTGCCTTCGGCAAGCTAAACTTTTCCTCCCCTTCCAAAGGAAGGGGTATCCAAGTCCAAATACTTTCATGAATCCCCCCAAAAAACACCCGTTCTTTTGACGCGGAAGGATATTGAAGAGATGGCGGCGGAGGCCGACGCGAGGATTTCTCGGTTGGCCAAGAGTCTGTGCAGTGTGCTCCTGATGGCCGTCGCCGCATTGGGGGTCGTGTTCATCGCAGCCGTCTGGCTCGGACTTGTCGTGATCGCATCGGTCCTCATCGCCGTCTGCCTCGTGACGGTCACCCTATACCTTTTTGTCCGTCTGTGGCCCGCCCCACCACCAGGCACCCGTCCCGAACCCGCTGCCCTCCCGATCGGCGAACCCGAAACCGTCCCGGTCCTGGATGTTCCGGGAGCGTCGAAATCTCGAATCCTCTGGACCTTGCGTGAAATGGGCAAGCGCCAGGATGGATTCAAGATCAGCGGCCGTTCCGCGGAGCGTTTCGCGCGGACCATCCGGTTTATCCTGAAGGCCGAGAACCGTCGGTGGTTGGCCTCCCAAAGCAGTCAAACAGTCCAGATGATGAACACAAACCAGGGGGGAACCACGGCCCCCCGTCAACTTGAAAATCCTTCCTGAGTTCCACCTGCGATCGCTTTTCCAACCCTTCTTAACAATCTTCCCCGTTCCTCAATACGATCTTTCCCTATCCACCTCTTCCGATAGAATTTGCTAAGTTAGCTGATTGAGCCGTGTATTGAGCTCCCAAAGTGCATTCTTGTTGCTGTCCCAATTCAGCATCGCTACAGCCTCCTGATACGCAACCCACCTGAACTCAGTATGTTCCTTCGATAAATTCAGTGCGCTGTGATCCACTTCTACACCAAACGTGTGTTCAGGGATTACGAAAACATCGTTCCCCCAGGTAAACTCTCCTGTTACCCCTTCAACAGGAATGGTACTCCTTGAATCGAGGATGATGTACCTGGAATCAGGCGAGACTCCCGCTTCCTCCAATGATTCACGTCTCGCAGCTTCAATCGGAGTTTCTTTATCCTCACCTCCACCCGCAATGAACTGCCAGTATTCACCATCGCTTCTTTTGAAAACAGCATACTCTATCTTGTTGCCCCTACTGCATCGAAAGGGAAGAACCAGTACTTGAAAAGGAGCTCTACTCATATCAGAAATCCGATGCGGTGGACAGCCTCTATGGACAACAATTGCATAAGCACTTCTTGTCTTGGGTTGCTTTCGAACGTACAAGCTGGGCTTTCCAATCTTCAGGGAGAGGCATGTTGCCAACGGAATACCACCCAACTCAAGACCGGCTAACCTATCGAAATCTTTAGGTAGAAGCTTCTCCAATTCGTCAACAATTGCCCTCAAAAGCACAGAGTCACTTTCGAATCTATACTTGTCCCAATAACCTCGCTGGTTTTGCCTGACCGTAATTTAAACTCTCCGGTTAGATACGAAGCGGCCTTTATGCCTCTGGCGAGCTGAGCTCGTTTCAATGAAGGTTTCCTGCTCAAGATTGCGTGTAGTTCAGGGGTTGCAGAAGTGGCCTTGCCTCGGGAAAGGAATCAGTGCTTTTAAAATAAGTCAACTTATCGCTGACGGCCATTTGGGTCGGAGCGACCGCCAAATTCATCTTCATAATCTTTTATGGCAGATGCAACTACTTTTTCAGCATGAATCCGGCCATATGCATCTCCAATAGAAACTTGGCTTGGTTTTTCTGGATCGAGTTTGTAGGTGAGAAAATAATGATGCATTCTGGACATAAGTGCATCTGGTAGCTCGGAAATGTCATCAACTTCAGACCAAAAAGGATCGTTTTCAAGTATGCCAATGATTTTATCATCTGCTTCTCCCGAATCTAACATGGGAAGGCCTCCTACAATTCGGGCGTTGAGAATAATTTCCGCTCGTGCGATGGGCCTTTCACTTATTACACAAATATCCAGTGGATCTCCATCTCCGCATTTTGCACCTTCCATAAGGTTACCTACCGTCTCGCCGCAATATGTGAGAGGAATGAATCCATACAGTGTTGGATGCTGGGAAGATGTTCTATGAGGCCTATCTACCTTTAAATACCCTGTCACTTTATCAACTTCATATTTTACCAGGTCAAATGGACAGATTTCTATAAATGCATGGACAACATGGGGCGGGTTGGGACCGATTTCCAGACCGTGCCAAGGATGTGGACGCCATCGATAAAAGGGAGGTGGGAAAGTCATTTTTACTCCTTTATGTATTATTGTTGGTACAAAGTTGGAGATGGTAGGGGCTGCCCTTGCTCCCTTATGTTTTCCCCATCACACAAAAAACAACATGCGCGCTTAACGTTTCTCCGGTTGTTAGGCGCTGTGCACCTTCCAAGTTAGACCAGGAAATCTCTGCGTCTCTAACGATAATGTCTGATCTTCGGATCGCTGAACTTCGCGGTCGTCCTATGTCACATGTTTGAAACCAACTCCGCCCCTATCGAGGGTGTCAGTGGCGAGCATATCCTGTCCACCCGTCTCTACCTGAAATGTCTCGTATTCCTTCACAGCTCGCTGTGCTTTAGCACGCATCTATTGACCAAATTATCCAGAGGACTCTGAATCTTTCCGATATCTCGGGTTGTTACCCTGGTATAGAATTCGGTAGTCCTAATCAGCGCCTTCTCTACCCATCTCCAAACCACCGAGCTCCCATCCAATTCTTCGGTAAAAATTTCATCACCAACCTACAGCATAACCGTCCCGTCGAGGGTCGGCGCCCCCGCCGAGGGCCCCGGTCTCCGGGTCCGCCACGATCCCCTGCCCCCCACCGACCGCGGCTGACCAATCCGGAAGCAGATTCAGCTCGTGGCCAAGGTTCTTCAGGCCTTCCCGTACGTCTTCTGGGATGCGGGTTTCGATGTCCACGACGAGCCCCGGACGGGTGGCCTTAACGCGTGGGGCTTCGATCGCGGCCTGGAGATTCAGCCCGTGGTCGATCAAGTTCATCATCATCTGCGGGGTGGTGAACAGAATTCCGTAGCTGCCCGGCGTACCGATCACGCAGAAGAGCTTTCCATCCCGCCAGATCTGCGCCGGGGACAAGCACATCTCGATCTTTTTCGACGGGCCCAGGACGTTGGGGCTCTCAGGCTCCAAATCGAACCAGTGCATAAAGCTGTTCAGGGCAATCCCAGTTCCGTCCACCACCATTCCTGATCCGAACCCTGTTCCGAGACTCTGTGTCACCGCGACCGCGTTCCCCTCTCCATCGACCACATCAAAATGGGTGGTGCATTCCTTCAATATGGCCCCCACGTCACCCGTCGCCACCTCCCCCGGAAGTCTGCTGGAAAGCGGGGTATACCGCTCCCCCCCTGTGACCTTCGCCCGCTCGCCGATCGCCTTGGCCCGTTCCGCCGCGTATGGCGTCGACAGCAATACCTGGGTCGGTGGGTCCGCAAGCGCGGAATAAGCCGCCCGGTCTACCTGAGCCAGCTTGCCGGCTTCGATAAACAGATGGAGGGACGAGGGGCTATTGTGTCCCAGGGATGCGATGTCGTATCCTTCCAGGATCTTTAGCGTTTCCAGATACTGGATCCCCTCGCAGGGGGGAGGCGGACAGAAAATCTCGAAGCCTCGATAGGTCGAGGAGATAGGATCTACCCATTGAGGCTCGAACCCTTCGAGGTCGGATTCCGTGATCAACCCTCCGTTTTTTTCGCAGCAGCCTACAATCGCATCGGCGATTTCTCCGGCGTAGAACGCTTCTGCGCCTCCCTCCACCACCTTGCGAAAAGTGGCGGCCAGGTCCTTTTGAACGAGAATTTCACCCGGAAGGGGGACTCGGCCCCCGGGCAGATAGGTCGCAACGGACGCCGGGAACGGAGAGAGGCGGGGACTGCACCCCTTAAAGAATTCGTGGTTCCTGATCGTAAACGGGTATCCGTTCTCCGCGTATTCGATAGCCGGGGCAAAAACGTCTGAGGGTTTCGATCTCCCATACCGGGAGAGGGCCTCCAACCACCCTCCGCACGCGCCCGGGACGAGGGGGGTCAGGGGTGCAGCGTTTTGCATTTCCGGTTTGTCGAACAACTTGAGCTCAGCGGCCTTCGGCGAAAGGCCCACATAGTCCAGGACCTTCAACTCGTCCTTCTTCGCGCTGTAGATGATCATATACCCCACACCCCCGATCCCGGACATGTAGGGTTCTGTCACATTCAACGCTGCGGCGGTGGCAACGGCCGCATCGATTGCATTTCCCCCTTCCATCAGGAGCCGAAGCCCCGCGATTGAAGCAAGGGGATGCGCGGAAGTCACCATCCCTCGTTTCGCTACGACCATCGGCCGATGGTCGGTACCCTTATCCGAAAGTGCCATTTCGCCTCCGTTGATAGACAGAAGTCGAGTGATACCGCGGAAACCTGAACGGAACTATAAGATAAAAGCCGCTCTCGTTCAATGTCAAGGGAAAGAGCGGCTTCCAAAGGCCTTGACACGTGGGGTTGTTCTTGTAAATTGAATCCGTTAAGCTCGAAGCCAGCGAGAGGGAATATGAGTTTCAACCGAACTACCCCTTTCCCCGCACCCAAGAAAGGCCGTATCTCGTATCTCGTGAATCGTATCTCGCAAGATTCCATGTTTATTGTTTTGGCTTTCACGCTTCACGAGATACGCTTCACGTTCTTTTATGACAAAAGAGGAACTCTACAGGAAGATCGTCGAAGTCGGGCTGGAACGGCGAGGCACGTTAGGTGTTGCCGCTTGTCGATTGGATTCCGGCGAGGAGATCTGCTTCCAGGCCGATGGGGAGTATCCCGCACCGAGCGTGATCGCGCTTCCGATACTTGTCGCTCTCCACCGGAAGGCTCAAGAAGGAAAACTGAGCCTGGAACAAACGGTGACACCCAAACCCGAGCACTATATGACGGGCACCGGGGTTCTTAACGACTTAACCCGTGACATCTCTCTCTCTTTAAGAAATCTCGCCACCTTGATGACCATCGTCAGCGACAATGTGGCGACCAACCTGATTATCGACCTGGTGGGAATGGCTTACATCAACGAAACCATGCGGGATTACGGGTTGAACCACACATCGGTAAGACAACGATTGGACTACGCCAGCAAGGCATGGCCGGATTTCAAACGGGTTGCGACCTCCTCTCCAGCGGACCTCGTCCTGCTCCTCTCAAAGTTGAGTCGCAGCGATATTCTCACGCCCGAGGCCTGCGAGGCCGTGATCGGCGCCCTGAAGCAAAATCAGTATCAGGAGATGCTCCCACGCCAACTCCCCCGGGAAAGGCAGCGGGTGGTGTGGGTTGCTGACGTACCGGGAACCATCTGGTCCGTGAGGGCGGACGCCGGGCTTGTGGCCACTCCAGGCATGACATACGCCGTGGCGATCATCTTACACGGCATCAAGGGGGAACGCCGTGGGGGCCGTATCTTTGCAGACACGGACGGCTCGCACATCGTGGCTCGCCTCTCACGGCTGATCTTCGACTATTTCTCTCAGTAATCCGACCCGTTTTGTGGGTGGAAAGTTTGGATTTTGCATTTTGCATTTTGCATTTCCCCATAGGACCCACGTGACCAGGAAATTTTATCCCCTATTATTGATGTTATTTCTCGGCTTGAACTTGGGATATATCTCATTTTCCGAAGCCACCGAATGGGAAGTCGCGACCGAACCGATCACAGATATCACATCCTACACCGGAAACACTCCTCCCATCTGGGGATATCATCAATCCACGATCGTGCGTTCGGGAGAAAAACTGTATGCGGTGATCCTCGAGCCGTGGGGAGAAAATCTTCAGCAGCAGTGGAGCCTTTTTGAGCGCTCCGAAGATTCCTGGAAACGAGTCTATTCGAGCCCCAGAGATCAGGAATTGAACCAACCTCCGATGGTGCTCGTCGATGGCATATAGGCCGGCTGCACGTTTTCGTCTGGCCCGAGGGAGTCTTCAACTACCTCCGTTTCGATCCGGAGGGAAATCTCGAAGAACCTGCGGTTGAGAAACCGGATACCCCGTACGACGATCTATGGCCTTATGCAGGAAGCGGAATCAATGCCGGAAATGATCTCTTGGGGATTGCGTCTCCTTACCCCGAGCATCGTTTCGCGTTTCGGGATGCGGGACGTGGAGTGTCGATACCGCCGTTTCCCACGCCCCCCGTCCGGAGTCGCCGTCCTAATGGGGAGGTGCCAGCATCAGATATTTCCGGGCGGATCCTGAGCCTTTGGAGGGGGATTTTGATAAGGACGGAAAGGTGGATCTATCCGATTTCTTCATGTTTGCGAATGTCTTCGGGAGTAACGACCCCCTCTATGACCTGAGTAAAAATGGAAAAGTCGACTTTGATGATTTCTTCATTTTCGCGAGTCAATTCGGGTTAAAGAGATAGGAAATAGCTCGCTCCTGGATTGTTACTGAAGTCAAACTGAATTCTCAGGTCCTGAATCATTGCCTTTGGCCCGACGTTTCATTTCTCTCGAAAGAGCCATCCTTCGATGGATGCCAGGAAGTTAACGGTCGGGTTATCATTCTTCTTCCGACATTGTAGCAGGCGATCCGCAGAGAGTTCAAAACATCCTGAGCGTAGTCGAAGGATGCTAGAGCATATAAGGCCTCCCTTTCCTTTACAAGGGAAACGGGAAGGCGAGATCATCTGATGACTTTTCCCAATTAAAGGTCACTTCGCCCTTCCCTTTAGGGAAGCAACGTCCTGAGCGCTGTCGAAGGAGGGGCGCAGGGGGTTTGACTCCTGATCGAATTTTATAGTCCGTCACTGGTTTTCCGACCTACTTCCTCAGCCATTTAACGTACGCGATGATGGCCTCCACCTGCTCGTCCGTGATGTGGCCTCTGTAGGCCGGCATTTTGATCGGTTGCCGCTGGAGAAACCATCGGGCGATGGGGTTTTGGAGAAGGCGCTTCGGGGCGCCGTCTAGAATCCACTCTCGGAGCTCGGAATCGTTCTCCACCAGATCTGGAAAATCATCCCCGTCCCAAGCCGGGATATATCCTTTGAAAGCCCAAACATTCGGCATCGTCCCCCGTCCCTGGGGTCCGTGACACGAGAAACAGCCGAGCGTCCACGCCGCCAGCCTCCCCTCCTCCGCCCGGGAATCCTCTGGAGGCGATTCGAAATCCGATACGGCCTTGAAGAACGCAACCAGGTCTTCCAGATCATCTTCCGATATCATCCCCCTCCAGCCAGGCATATCGATCACTGCATTTTGACGCGGCCTCATCGCATCGGGATCATTCCGGATGCGTTTTGGAAGTCCGTCCAGGATCCATTCCCGAATCTCCTCTTCGTCCTCCACGTACTGCATCACGGTGCCGCCGTCGAATCGGGGAACATCACCAAATGCATAGCCAGGATTGGGCCCTCCCCGGATACCGCCCGGGCCGTGACACGTGAAACAACCCTTTTCCTGGGCGACCACGAAGCCCCGCTGTACTGGGGATACATTCTTCGTCCGCCACCATCGAAACCCGAGCATCAAGCAGGCAAAACCGAGTGCAAGAATCCCGATCACAATTAAGATTTTTCGTTTTCTTCGCAACATCTCTCCTCCAGACTCCGGCTCCTGCTATATAAAATGCCGCGGGCTTTTCCTTTGGCCCTTCACCTCAAATTTGTTATGATCTCCAGCCTCTTAAGGCGACCGAAGCGGTGATTGCCAAGCCTCTTTCAATTCGGAGACATCGGCCGAAACCACCCTTCGACCATCCACCCCCTTGACATTCAACTGCCTTCCCTCCCCGACCTCTCCGATCAGTCCGCACGCAACCCCCGCCATCGCCCTTTCGAAAGCCGTTTGGTGTTCCGGGGCAACCTCAATGACAAACCTGGTGTTCGACTCCGAGAAAAGGACAAGATCGCTGCGGGAGATGTCATCACTTACGGGGACAACGCCAAGGTCAACCTCTGCCCCGAGCCCACCCGCGAAGGCCATCTCCGACAGGGCAACGCCGATCCCCCCCTCGCTGCAGTCGTGACAGGCCCGTACCGTTCCCTCAAGTATCGCTCGGTGAACCGAATCCATCACCCGCTTGCCGGTGACCGGTTCCACCTGCGGAACGACAGCCCCCCGTGCCCCGCGAACCATATAATAGTGCGACCCCCCCAGCTCATTCTTCGTCAGCCCGACGATATAGATGAGGTCGCCGGGGGCCTTCAGATCCATCGATACGACTTTCTCCACATCCTCGATGATCCCGATGGCAGATATAAGCAGGGTGGGGGGAATCGGGATGCTTTTTCCGTCAACCACATATTCGTTGTTGAGACTGTCCTTTCCCGAGATAAAAGGGGTCTCGTAGCCTATGGCGACGTCGTAGCATGCCTTCGCCGCGCGAACCAGCCCCCCCAGCCGATCCGGTTCATCTGGGTCCCCCCAACAGAAGTTGTCCAGCAGGGCCGTGCGTTTCCGGCTTCCCCCGACCGCAACGATCTGTCGAATCGCCTCGTCGATCGCTGAGGCAGCCATGTGATAGGGATCGAATTTCCCGTATTCCGGGTTGATACCGTTCGAAATCGCGATCCCGCGTTTCGACCCGAGCACGGGCTGGATCACCGCAGCATCCCCCGGACCGTCGTTGTTCGCCCCGACAAGAGGTTTGAGAACACTCCCCCCCTGCACCTCGTGGTCGTACTGACGAATCACCCATTCCTTGCTGCAGACGTTGGGAGATCCCAGGATGGCGATCAAGTCGGTTGTCAGGTCGTCCGGCTCCTCGAAATCGGAATCCCGAGAGGACGGCGGACGCCAGGTCGCCTTCCGTTCAACGCGGGGAAGGCCTTTATAGAGAAACGCCATGTCCAATTCCCCCACGAGGTTATCCCGGTAAAACAGACGAAGCGTCCTATCGCTCGTGAATCTCCCGATGGCGGTCGCCTCGACGTTCTCGGACCGGAAAAGGGAGATCAATGACGCGAGGTGTTCCGAGGGGACGGCCAGGACCATCCTCTCCTGTGCTTCGGATATCCAGCATTCGGTGTAAGATAGGCCGCGGTATTTAAGGGGCACCTTTTCAAGCTCAACGACGACACCGATCTCCTGCCCCATTTCCCCTACGGCCGACGAAAGCCCGCCTGCCCCGCAGTCCGTGATAGCCGTGTAGAGACCCCTGTCCCGGGCTTTGATCAGGACGTCCTGCATCTTTTTCTCGGTGATGGCATTACCGATCTGGACGGCCCCTCCGGATGACGTCTCGGATCGGTCGGTCAGGGCATCCGACGAAAACGTGGCCCCGTGAATCCCGTCCCGTCCCGTGCCTCCCCCAACAACGACCACCATATCCCCCGGACACGCCGCTTTTTGGCTCATCCCCTTCGGCATCAAACCCACATCCCCACAGTAGACGAGGGGATTTCCGATATAGCCCTCGTCGAAGCATATCGCACCGTTGAGGGTCGGGATCCCCATCCGGTTGCCGTAATCGCGCACCCCTGAAACCACGCCTTTAAAGAGGCGTTTGGGATGGAGGCATCCCTTGGGCAGCTTTTCATTCGGCCAGTCGAGCGGTCCGAAACAGAACACGTCGGTATTGGCGATCGGTTTGGCACCCAACCCCGTCCCCAGTATGTCCCGGATGACCCCCCCCACGCCCGTTCCCGCCCCCCCGTAGGGTTCCAGGGCGGAGGGGTGATTGTGCGTCTCGACTTTGAAGCAGATGTCGAATGCGTCATCGAATTCGATCACGCCAGCGTTATCCGAAAATACCGACACGCACCAGGGAGCGTTCAACTCCTTTGTCGCCCGAATCACGGTGGAGCGGAGGAGATTGTCGATGACTTCCCCTTCATATTCAATAAGACCTTTGAAAGTCTTGTGGACGCAGTGCTCCGACCACGTCTGTGCAAGCGTCTCCAGTTCCACGTCCGTCGGATCCCCCCCGAGTCTTCGATAGTGGTCCCGAATGGCCCGCATCTCTTCGAGGTTGAGGGAGAGCTGTCCCTCCCTGCTGATTCTTTTGAGGGTGTCATCGTCGGCTTCTCGGATCGGGACCCTGATGATCTGCAGTTCATATTCAACCCCCGGCACGGCGGGTTCGCCTCCCCCGAGGACGACGTGCTGGATGACACTGTTCGCCAGCAGGCTTTCGGACAGTGTCTGAATCTCTTCCTTCGTGAAATCTCCCCGGATGTCATACTGTTTGGCCGTACGGACCGATGTCGTGATTTCGATTCCAAGATCCTGAATGCCCTTCCGGACGCTGGCCTCGACGGGATCCATGACGCCGGGATTATAGGCCACCTCGACCACTTGACTATGATCATCGGGCGCGGGTCCGATCCGGTAGACCTGAGTCAGCGGATCCGCGAGGAGATCCCCGGCGATCTTTTCAGCTTCCGCCAGGGACAGATCCCCCTCGATGTAGTAGACATCCGAAACCGATACGGAGGTCACTCCGCCCACCCCCAAATCCAGGATTCCCCGCGTGACGGCATCGCCTGCAACGTCAGGGACGCCGGGCTTCAGATGGATCTCGATTCGAAAGGACATGGGGATCCTCGTGACGAAAAGATCGGGATTGGCCGAGGAGAGAAAAAACAGATGCGATAAACTGGAACGTTTGGCAAGGGTGAGATATCTTCCGATGCTTCTCATTAATGCTCAGTGATCTTCAAAAACACTTCCACCTGGGCATTCTTTTTCGCCCTCCAGTCTGAAATGAGGTCGCATCCGGCCTGGACGAACGGAAGGTTCTGTTGGAACACCTGGCGGTCGGATAACATTCGGATGGCCGTCTCCTCCAGCACCTCCAGGTCGTGCCACGTGCCTAAGGCCTCCTGAATCTCCCGCATTCGTGCAATCCGCCGTTTGAACGACCCCAATCGGAGTTCATCCGAGATTTCCAGAATATATCTGAGGCGCTTGGTTACGATCCTGGTATTGTGGAGGTCTTCGGTTTTTATACCCTCCCTCGCCACGACAAGGGCTTTCATGAACATCCCTTCACGATCGGCAATCTGGGACTGAGCCCTCAATAAGATCTTCGCACGGGTAATGGCCGGTTCCGGGATGCCGGATCGATCTTGTCCCTCTCCGAATCCCCTGATCAATCTCTCCAGATCCTTCCGGAGGTCGGCAAGACCCAGAGAACGAAGCGAACGGACCATCTTGCGGAAGCGCCTCTTCCGACGAACGCTGAGATCTTTCTCCATAAATCGTAGGGTCTGGCGCGTAACGGCGTCCGCATACTTCCGTGTCTTTCGAAAATATTCAATCATGACATCCAGATCTCGAACCCCGGACTGGATGCGTCTGGCACGTCGCACCACCTTGATCACATTCTCGCACCCAGAGTCATCGGAAAAACCGAGCCGCAGGATCTCCTGAAGCCGACGGGATGCGACCCGCATGTCGTGGATGGCCTCAGGATCTTTCCCTTCAAGAACAGCGGTCTCGAAGGAGAAAAAGGTCTTTGCCTTAACTTTCAAGACCTCTTGGAATCTATCCCTCATCCTGAGCATTTCTTTATCTCACACGGAACAAATGTCAATGACGACTGCCCACTACTACTGCCTTTGTCGTCTCACGTCCGACGTTTTTTCAATCTTCAATCTTCGATCTTCAATTATCTTCAATATTCAATTTCCTCCGACCCCTGACCTCTGGCCTCCCACACCCCGCCATCAACAGATTGCGGGATACAGGCCGATGCCCGTATCCCGCGCACGATGTCATACTGGACTTACGCTTTTCATCCGCCGGATTGTCCGGAATCCTGCGTTTCCAGGTCGGCCAGCGACCCCCGTTTGCTGAAACTGATTCCTGTCGCCAGGACGGCGAGGCAAAGCACGATGACCGCCATTCGTATAAAGGAAATCTCATTGAATTCTACGTGAATTACGAAAGGCGCAACAAGGAGACCGACAAGGTTCATGACCTTGATCAGGGGGTTAAACGCTGGTCCCGCCGTGTCCTTGTAAGGATCGCCCACGGTGTCTCCGATCACGCCGGCCTTGTGCGAATCGGTCCCCTTGCCACCCAGGAATCCGTCCTCGATCTTTTTCTTCGCATTGTCCCAGGTGGCCCCCGTGTTGCACATATAACCAGCCAGCAGTTGCCCCGTCAGGATTGCCCCGGCAAGATAACCTCCAAGGGCACCCGGACCCAGGCCGAACCCCACGAGCACGGGGGTCGCGATGGCAAGGACACTCGGTCCCAGGAGTTCCTTCTGGGCAGCCGCTGTCACGATCGACACACAGGTGCCGTATTCGGGTTTCTCCTCACCCGACATGATCCCCGGATGCTCACGAAACTGCCGTCGGACCTCCTCCACGACCTTGAAGGCGGCTCTGTTTACGGCCTTGATTGCGAATGACGAAAACAGAAACGGCACCGCCCCCCCGATCAACAAACCCACGAAAACCTGTGGGAGGTTGACCTGGATGCCTTTTTCGACAAGACCGGTCGCGTCGATAAACGAACTGAAAAGCGATATGGCCGCAATCACAGCGGTCGCGATCGCCAGGCCCTTGGTCAGGGCCTTGGTCGTGTTCCCGATGGCGTCCATCCAGGCGAGGTTCCGGCTTGCCTGGTGCTCCTCGGTGATGCCCGACATCTCGAAGATTCCGTGAGCATTATCCGTGATCGGGCCGTACGTATCCATCGCCAGGATGAATCCGGTGGTCGTCAGGAGCCCGAGGCCCGTCAACGCGATACCGTAGGCGGCAAGGGCAGGACTGTCCGGAAAGATGATTAGCGAGGAGATGATTGTCAAGGCGATAGCCAAAACCGCCCAGACCGTCGATTCCAGACCCTCGGACATCCCCGCGAGGATCAGGGTTGCGGGGCCTGTCCGGGAGGCGACGGCGGTCTCGGTGGTGGGCTTCAGGTTAGGGTGGGTGAAGTGATTGGTCAGCCAAAGCGTGACGATCGCCAGGACGATCCCCATCGTGGTCGCCCAGAAGAACCGGAAATCTGGAGCCCCTGTGTTGGGATCGATCAGGTAGAAATAGTTTACGACGGCAAAGCCCGCCACGGATATCAGAGATGCCGTCCAGTAGCCGATGCTGATGGGCCGCATCGGGTCGGCCAGCTCTTCCTCCTTAGCCCTCACCGCCCAGGTGCCGATGATCGACGAGAAAACCCCCAGGGCTCGGATTAAAAGAGGATATATGATCAGTTTAAGCGCAAAGACTCCAGCCGCAGCCCCGTAGACGCTGTTGAATTCAGCGTCCACCGTGGTCACCGCCGCCAGAATGATCGCCGCAACGAGGGTCACCTCGTAAGACTCGAACACATCCGCCGCCATCCCCGCGCAATCCCCAACGTTGTCTCCCACGTTATCCGCAATGACCGCAGCGTTCCGGGGATCATCCTCTGGGATATTCTGTTCCACCTTGCCGACCAGGTCGGCCCCCACATCCGCAGCCTTCGTGAAAATGCCCCCCCCAACCCTCATAAACAGAGCCGCAAGCGACCCCCCGAAGCCGAATCCGATCAGGATCTTCATCGCATCCTCTTGGAAGATCATGAAGATCAAAACGGCTCCAAGAAGCCCGAATCCCACCGTGAACATGCCGGACACGGTCCCCGCACGGAAGGCCAGCTCCAACGCAGGTTTGAAACCCTTCAGGGCTGCGTTCGCGGTGCGAAGGTTTGCCTTTACCGCAAGCCACATCCCGACATAACCCGCCCCGTAGGATGCAAAGACCCCCATCAAAAAAGCCACAGCGACACCGATCGGGAGCGGATGTGGGTATTGCTCGGGCAGGCTATGATACATCAGGAAGAGCCCCGCCGTGATAAGAATCACGAACCAGATCATCGTCTTGACCTGACGGCCAAGATATGCCATGGCCCCCTCCTCGATCGCCTTTGCGATCTGCTGCATCTGGGGCGTACCCGGGTCCTGTTTGAGGACACTCCGCACGAGATACCATCCGTATGCCAACGCGATTAAGGCTGATCCCAAGACCGCCCATAGCAATGTCAACTCCAGTTGTCCCAATGGGGGCAGTTGAATATGACCTTCCATAAATCTGTTAATCCCTCCTCGTGAGATCGACTTTCATCCACCCCTCATCCGGATTGCAAAAAAATCCTCCTACCGCCACAGGTCAGGCCCGTCTCGGTAAGAGTCCTGGAGATATCCACCCCGCGTTGAAAGGCGAATCAGTCTTCGGATTTCTTTCTATTCTCTTGGCTGCCAATGAGTTATTAATCAGATAATCCCCTTGTGCACCGGTCCCGAACAGATATGAAATATATCGATTTCATCCGGTTCTGTCAACCCAAACCCGTCCCTAACGACAAAATGGCGGACGATCCGCCTTCGCTCGCACCGTGTTTCACCTTGGCCCTATGGAAAACTTGAAAACCAGGAATGTGGAACGTGACACCCGGAACTATTTCCCCGCCGCCATCCGGGACTTCAATCGGGAAATTTCGTCCCGGAACTTTGCAGCCTTCTCAAATTCCAATCTACCGGCTGCACGCTTCATCTTCTTTTCCAACTGTGAAATAAGATCCACGACATTGTCGGTTTCATAGACCGGTTCGGGCTCCGCCACCTTCGCTTCACGTCGAGCATCCGCGACCGAAGTGGCCAGCATCACCTCTTCCACAGACTTGGTGATGGTTTTGGGCTCGATTCCGTGCGCCTCGTTGTAGTCCTTCTGGATCCCCCTGCGCCGGTTCGTCTCGGATAATGTCTTCTGGATCGCATTCGTCATCTTATCGGCGTAAAGGATCACTTCACCGGCAAGGTGCCGCGCGGCCCGGCCTGCGGTCTGAATCAGAGAGCGTTCCGATCTGAGAAATCCCTCCTTATCGGCGTCCAAGATGGCCACGAGCGATACCTCGGGGAGATCGAGCCCCTCCCGAAGAAGGTTGACTCCGACCAGGACGTCGAAATCACCCAGGCGGAGGCTCCGAAGGGTTTCGACCCGTTCGAGCGACTCGATCTCGGAGTGAAGGTAACGCACTCGGACACCCATCTCCCGCATGTAGTCTGCCAAATCCTCAGACATCCGTTTAGTCAGCGTCGTAACGAGGACCCGCTCCTCCCGATCCACACGGATTTTGACTTCCTCCAGAAGATCGTCGACTTGGCCTCGAACCGGTTTAACTCTGATCTGTGGGTCTAGCAAGCCCGTCGGTCGGATGATCTGTTCCACGACGACTCCCTTGCTCCTCTCGAGTTCATATTCCGCAGGCGTGGCCGAAACGAAGATACATTGCCGAATCTTCTTCTCAAACTCGTCGAAGAAGAGAGGTCGATTGTCGTAGGCTGAAGGCAGCCGGAATCCGTGTTCGACCAGCATGTCCTTCCGGGAGCGATCTCCAGCCCACATGCTACGGATCTGCGGACTCGTGACGTGGGACTCGTCGATGATCAGGAGAAAATCCTCCGGAAAGTAATCGATCAGCACGTTTGGGGGTTCCCCGGTTGTCCGGCCGTCCATGAAACGGGAATAGTTCTCAATTCCGGAACAGTAACCGATTTCCCGCATCATCTCCATGTCGTAGCGAGTCCTGGTCTCAAGGCGCTGGGCTTCGAGCAGTTTTCCCTCTGACTTGAACCATTCCGTTCTTTCATGGAGTTCCTTGTCGATCTCAAAGCACGCTTCTTCGATCTTTCGCGCCGTTGTTACGAAATGTTTGGCCGGATAGATCGCAGCCCGGGATTTCTCCTCGACAACCTCACCGGTCAAGATGTTAATGACAGACAGACCTTCGACCTCGTCTCCGAACAACTCGACGCGAACGGCTTGCTCGTCGTCCGCGGGCAGGATCTCCACGACATCCCCCCTCACCCGAAAGGTTCCACGGGCAAATTCGAAATCGTTGCGGGTATAGTGGATGTCCACAAGCCTTCGTAGAAGGTTGTCCCGGTCGATCTCCTGTCCAACCTCCAGAAAGACGTGCATATTCTTGTACTCTTTGGGGGAACCGATGCCGTAGATGCAGGATACGCTCGCCACGATGATCACATCCTCCCTCTCCAGGAGGGCGCTGGTTGCTTTGAGGCGAAGCCGATCGATCTCGTCGTTGATATCGACCTCTTTCTCGATGTAGGTATCCGTGACCGGCATATAGGCTTCGGGTTGATAATAATCATAATAACTGATAAAATATTCTACTGCGTTCTCCGGAAAAAATCCCTTGAACTCTCCGTACAGCTGCGCGGCAAGCGTCTTGTTGTGGGAGATAACGAGGGTGGGTTTTTGGACGTTTTCGATCACCTTCGCGCAGGTATAAGTCTTTCCGGAACCGGTGACCCCCAAGAGCGTTTGAAATCGACCCTCTCCCTTGAGGCCCTCCGTCAACTCCCGGATGGCCTGGGGCTGATCCCCTTTCGGGACGAAATCGGAAATGACTTTAAATGCAGACATAGATAGGTTTTTAAGGTGGATCGGTGGCGATTGACATTCCAAAACATAAGGGATCTAAGGGACTGAGTCAAGCGGGTTGTCGGATGGTTTGGAAGCTTACTCATAAATAAAGGTGATTGAGTAGATATTGGCACCAGCGTATATTAATAATATGCTGGTAATTAATCCACTTAAGTTAGCAAATGACTGCAAGATAAGTAGGGCCTATTTTCGTGCAGCCCGTTGGGGTGGAAAAAGGCGATGTCCAAGCTGCGATTATCAGCGCAGGTTGCCCTTATTAAAAGACGATCGGTTCAGGTGTTCACGGTGTGGATATCGGTTTAAAGATTTCACGGGCACTTATCTTGAAAGGCTTCGAATTTCATTTGACGAGCTTGCCCATTTACTTTATCTGTTTGTATTGGGAGTGCCCTCTTACCGATCCAGGCACTACCTGTCCGTATCGCTGAAAACGGCTCAGCGGATTTATACCACGTTTCGCCAGGCCATCTACGATCATAGCTTTACGGACCAGGTGCTTTGGGGTGAGATCGAGTTGGACGAGGCGATGTATGGAGGTCATCATAAGGGTAAGCGTGGATGGGGAGCAGCCGGAAAACACTTGGTTTTCGGGCTTTATCAGAGGAACGGAAAAGTCCTCACCTTTCCCATTCCGGATCGAAGTCGAAACACCCTTACACCGCTTGTGACCTCACACACCAAAGCAGGCAGTCTATACTACACCGATGACTGGCACGCCTACACTTGGCTGTCAGTCAAAGGTGACCACGTGGTTGTTCGAAAAGAAGAAGGGGTGCCCAAAGGCAAAGGCCGACATCACATCAATGGCATCGAAGGCTTCTGGAGTTTTTCTAAAAATTGGCTATCAATACAGAGGAATCCCTCGACATCATTTCCATTTATACCTGAAGGAAACAGAGTTCAGATTCAACCAGGAAGACGAGGATCTCTTCCCAATTATTGCTTCATATCTGGTGAATCTGGTACCAATATCTTCCTAATTACCTAAATAAAAGGTCGATTGATTTTGTTTTGACAAACCTCCAGTCGGAAATTATATTGCGCCTCCTTAATACAGAAACTGCGTGCCCCAAGTTCTCGATACGACGATTCAAGTCCGTTTCGCAGTCATCACCCCTGAGTTTATGATCAGTATGAAAAAGTTTGCACGCTTAAGCCGGTCGATCCGCGAATATTCACTCTCCGCCTTATTCATCTCCGTTGTTCTGATCCTCTGGGAAGTCGGACATCACCTTTTCAGCGTTGCGGACTATGTCCTGCCCGCCCCTTCCGACATCTTCATAAGGATTGGGGCCAGCGGTCCCCTCCTGTTCGATCACGCCTTGGTGACGTTGAAAGAGGTTGTGGGCGGGTTCATGCTCGGGGCGTCTGTAGGGGTCTCAGTTGCGGCCCTCATGGCCTCCTCGAGGGTCATCGAGAGAATGCTTTACCCCCTGGTCGTCTCTTCTCAGACATTTCCAAAAGAGGCATTGGCCCCACTGTTCGTGGTATGGTTCGGGTTCGGCCTGGCCCCAAAGGTCGTCATCGCCGGGTTGATCTCATTCTTTCCGGTCGTCGTCAATATGACCCGGGGCCTCCTCAGCGTCGATCCGCTGGCCCTGGACCTGTTGCGTTCCCTGTCCGCCAGCAAACGTCAGATCTTTCTCAAGCTCCGCTTCCCCAACGCCGTGCCCTACCTGTTCGCCGCCCTGAAGATGTGTGTGACCCTCAGTGTGATCGGGGCCGTCGTCGGAGAGTTCGTGGGATCGAGCGCAGGCCTCGGTCATCTTATACGCCTGGCCAACACGGAGATGGCCACGGATCTGGTCTTCGCCGCATTGATCGCCTTGGGCATTATGGGCACCCTCCTTTTCTTGATCGTCGAAGCGGCGGAGAAGATCTGCCTGAAGCGATGGGGCTTTTCAGTAGAAGGCCGCGAAAGGTAACCGGACGGGTGAGTTTTCGGACCCCGATCCATATATTTTCCAAATGATTATGCGCAGACACTGGGTCGTTTTCCTGATCTCAATATCCATATCATCGTGCGCCCCGAAGGTGGAGGATGGTCGGAATATCGAGTTCGTCCTGGACTGGAAGGCGCAGATGGAGCACGCGGGCTTCTTCGTGGCTCAAGGGAAGGGATATTACAGGGAGGTGGGATTGAGGGTGAAAATCCTGGAAGGAAACAGTGCGATGAACGCCGCGATCCTGGTGGGAAACGGCACATACAACCTGGGGGTGTCAAGCGGCGCGGCAACCGTCATCGCCCGTTCCAGAGGAGCCCCCGTGGTCTCTCTGGCCGTGATCAATCAACGTTCCCCAGTGGTGATCTACGCCCTTAAGGGAGCCGGGATCAAGAGGCCTCAGGATCTTGTCTCAAAGCGGGTGGGGGTCAACTTCGGAGGGATCAAGTTCCAGGAGTACCGGGCGTTTTTGACGAAACTCAGCATCGACCCGACGACGATCACGGAGATTGGGATGGCCGGTTCCGACCCCACGCCGTTGCTGACCGGCCAGGTGGATGCCATGCTCGGTTATACTCAGGACCAGCCCGTTTTGGTGAAACTCAGAGGGTACGAGGTCGATCAGATCCCGTTAGCCGATTACGGCGTGAACCTCTACAGTACGAACATCGTGGGAAATGAAGCGTTTCTCCGGAGCCACCCGGATCTCGTGCGCCGATTCATCGGGGCATCCGTCAAGGGATGGAACCATGCGATCGCCTATCCGGAGGAGGCGGTTTCAACCTACCACACAAAGCATCCGGAGAGTGACGTGACGTTCAACAGGGCAAATTTTCAACATCTGATCCCCCTCTTGACACATACCGATAAGTCGGACTTCGGGAGGCAATCTGCATCCCGATGGTCCCACACACAGGACACCCTCTACGAACTGAAGCGCATCGAGAAAATGACCCCTCTGGACCAACTCTTCACAAACGGATTCCTGCCTCATACGGAGTAGACGATCTCGAAGTCTCTACTCCGACCCCAGCATCCCTCTGATTCCTTCAACCAATCCCACAAACTCCGAGTCCCCCCTTAGTTTCGCCTCTCGAGGACGAGGAAAAGGAACCGGAATATCGTGAATGATATGTCCCGGCCTCGGGCTCATGACCACGACCCGATCCGACAGCAAAACAGCTTCGGATAGGCTGTGTGTGACGAAGAGTACCGTCGTCTTCCACGTCTGCCATAACCGAAGGACCTCGACTTGGATTTTTTCCCGGGTGATCTCGTCGAGGGCGCCGAAAGGCTCGTCCATCAACAGCAGGCCAGGCTTGTAGGTGAGCACACGGGCAATGGCGACCCTGGATTGCATCCCCCCCGAAAGCTCCCGCGGATAGGCCTCCTCAAACCCGGCCAACCCTACGGTTTCCAGGATAGATTCTGCTAAATGGCGAATGGATGCATCCCCGAACACCTCTCCGGGAAGCCTGACATTTTCAATCACGGTTCGCCAGGGAAGGAGGGTGGGGTCTTGAAAGACAAAGCCCACTTGCCTGCGCAAACGGGCTTCTTTGGGGGAATTGCCGTGAATTTGGACTTCACCGAAGGTGGGATCATCCAGATCCGCAAGGATCCGTAAAAGGCTTGTCTTTCCACAACCCGAGGGACCGACCACACTCACGAAGGTCCCTTCGGAAACCGCAAGATCAAGATCCTGAAGGGCGACAACGCGGTTGTGGTTTTCTGAAAAAGTCTTGCTCAAGCGGGATGTTCGGATCGCATCCTTCCCTCCGTCCGTCCGGAAAACCTGCCGGGTCAGGTTTGACACGTCCGCTTTACCATCTTCAATTCAGTCCCTCTATTGGACGGTCGGATCTCCACTTCATCCATACAAGATCTGATCATCAGAATACCCCGGCCGGATGGTTTGAGGAGGTTTTCTTTGGTGCGGGGATCGGGAAGTGACTTCGGGTCGAAACCGTTCCCTTGATCCCGAACCGTGACGGTGATGACATCCTTCCGGAGATCGAACTCCATCTCGACCTGTTTGCCCGGATCCTGATGGTTGCCGTGAGTGATCGCGTTGATCACCGCCTCGGTGACAGCGATGCACAAACTGGCCTCTTCATCCTCAGACAGGCCCATCTGTTTGGCGAACTTACCCGTCATCACCTCCACGCGTTTGACCATTTCCATCGAGCTTGGGATGGTCAGCTTATGGCTGCCAGGGGTTTTTTTCATGAAGCGTCGGTCCCTAATATGGAAGCGATCCGAATCTATTTAGATGGTTTGATCAGATAGCTTGAGACCGCCCGATCCACGGACTCATACGTGGCGAACAAGCTTGCGAGTTGCGTGACGGCAAAGATACTGTTCACCCGCTTTGCGACATTTGCCAGACGAAGGTCTCCTTCCGCGTTTTTTAGCGTCGTGAGACTGGCCACGAGGACCCCGAGCATAGCGCTGCCGAACCACCGGACATTTCCGAGATCCACCACGACCTTCTTGAACCCATCGTTTACAAGGCTTTTGATTTTATCGTGAAAATCGCCTACCTCCGGACCGCTGATCGTCTCGTGCTTGAGTGTGTACACCGCAACGTCACCTCTCATCTCTTCCTTCATATTCATTTGAACCTCCTGTGTTAGCGTAACGTCTATTTCTCTTCTGTGGCTGTTCGGCATGTTGATAATATCTCTCGATGGCCTTGACCAGGCCCGAGACCGTCATGTCGTAGGGATCCGCCTCTGCGACGATCTCGATTCCGTAATCCCGGGCAGCCTGGGTGGTAATCGGCCCAATAGAGGCGCCTTTGATCGATCCCGTTAAACTTTCTGAATTCCCACCCCCTTGGCTTAGGAGATCCACAAAGTTCGATACGGTAGAGGAACTGGTGAACGTGACAAGATCCACCTCCCCACGCTTGAATTTGTCCTTCATGGAATCGGGAGCAACACCGGGCCGTACGGTCCGGTATACAGCAACGACACACACCTCTGCTCCCATTTTGGAAAGAGCCCCCGGAAGGACGTCACGGGCGACGGCCGCACGCGGGAGGAGAATTTTCTTCCCACAAAGGTCTTGCTTTCCGAACGCTTCCACCAGCGACTCCGCCACGTTTTGCTCCGGAAGAAGATCGGGATGCAGCCCGTAGTCCTTCAAGCGGGAGGCTGTTCCGGGACCGATCGTACACAGTCGTGATCCCGCCACCGCACGGGCATCGAACCCCGCCTGGAACAAACGGGCGAAAAATCGATCCACCCCGTTCGCGCTGGTGAATACGATCCAGTGGAATTCCTTGAGTTGCCTGATGGCATCGTCAACCGGTCCCCAATCGTCCGGATCTTCGATCTGTATGGTCGGAAAAGCTACGGCCTCCCCGCCGAGATCCTCGAGAAGCCCGATCAATTCCGGGGCTTGTTGACGTGTTCGCGTGACGAGGATACGGCGTCCGAAAAGGGGCTTTTTCTCGAACCAGGAGAGACGTTTGCGCATGTGCACCACCTCGCCCACCACGATCAGCGCAGGGCCTTGAAAGTCCTCGTTCTCGGCAAGCTCGACGATACCGGACAGATCCCCGATAAGCGTCCGCTGCTCCGGCTTTGTCCCCCACCGAATCAACGCGACAGCCGTGGTGGGGGCGTGCCCACTCTCGATAAGCCGATCCACGATCTGGGGCAAGTTGCGGACGCCCATCAGGAACACAAGGGTATCCGCCCCGGAGATCGCACCGGGAAGATTCAACTGGAGGTCATCATCGCCCTCTTGATGTCCCGTGATGAAGGCAACGCTTCGGGCGACATCCCGATGTGTGATCGGAATCCCGGCATAAGCCGGCGCGGCGATCGCCGATGTGATACCTGGCACAACCTCGAAAGGCACGCCTGCGCGGGCCAAGGCCTCACACTCTTCGCCCCCTCGGCCGAATACGAAGGGATCCCCCCCCTTGAGGCGGACGACGATCTTTCCCGCCTTGGCGTTTGCGATCAGAAGTCCGTTAATCTCATCCTGGTTCAAGGTTCGGCTTCCAGACCGATGCCCGACGTAGATTCTCTCGCAATCCGAACGGGTCTCATTCAGAAGACGCATAGATATCAAGGAGTCGTACAGGACGCAATCCGCCGAGCGGATGCGGTCCAGGCCCTTCACCGTAACCAGTCCTGGATCGCCGGGACCTGCGCCGACAAGATAGACTTTTCCGGTTGCCACAGCCAACATCTGCCAAAGGGAAATTAATCAGGTTGACCCGGCCGAAACCTGGGAATCCTCACGTCTTATCAACTTCATCGCCCCTCCGCTTTTAAGCTTCCCCGCCAGTTCCTCTCCAAGCACCTCCGGTTTCTCTACCTCTCCTTCTATGCTGTCCCGGATAAGCCGCTTTCCATCCACCGATGCAACCGCGGCATCCAGCTTCAGGCGTCCCTCCATGACCCTGCCCCAGGCACCCACAGGGACATCACAACCGCCTCCCAGGCCTTTAAGCAAGGCGCGTTCAGCCAAAACACCGAGACGAGTATCGTCGTCGTTCAAAACGCCCACATCCCGACGGGTCTGGAAATCGTCCGAACGAATCTCGATCCCGATGGCCCCCTGTCCTGCATCCGGGAGACAGATCGAAAACGGCAGGCGTTCCGTGATCCGGTCCGCCAGGCCTATCCGGACTAACCCCGCAACGGCCAGGACGATGGCATCCAGACCCTCCGTCTCAAGCTTGCGGAGACGTGTGTCCAA
Source organism: Candidatus Latescibacterota bacterium (assembly GCA_965217865.1). GTDB lineage: Bacteria > Latescibacterota > UBA2968 > SICM01 > SICM01 > CBDCJO01. The sequence continues at coordinate 1,213,638 of CBDCJO010000002.1, forward strand.
GTTTCCACGGATCCCTTCAAAACGGAGATCCGCTCTTCGATGAAGGAGCATGGCCTTCCGGCGCAGGCTCCCGGTTCCGATCTTAGCCCCGACCGGAAGGGTCTCGAATGAACTTGCGTTGCAAGCGATCAGTGCGTCGCGGGGATCTTCACGGGGACTGACGGCACCGAGATCCAGCCCCTCAGGCAGGTCTGTCGGCAGGTCTTTTAGACTGTGAACCGCAAGATCGACGTCCCCTGCAAGGAGGGCGCGCTCAATCTCCTTCGTGAAAATCCCCCGACCTTCGAACTGCGAAAGCGGGGCCGCTGGTTCCCGATCCCCTGAAGTCCGGATGACCCTCAGCTCAATCCGTGGATTCTGGAGGTTTTTCTCCAACGCCCGTTTGGCCCATTCGGCCTGCCACAGCGCCAGACCGCTTCCTCGTGTGCCGATGATCAACCTGCGAGCCACAGATCCTCCTTAGCAGCCTGTTGAAAAAGTGCGTTTATGCCAAGATGACTGTTGTCTTTCCTTGTGGTTTGGTCCTATGATATATCAGGTTCAAACTGAGAAGGGAGGACGAGCAAATGGCAATGGGAAAACGAGGACGACAGAGACAGGAAAACCTGTTCATCGCATCGAACACTTTGGTGAAATCTCCGGGTCATCCGTTCTACGAGAAGCTGAATCAGGTATTGGGGGCGAACGGCTTCGACGAGTTCGTCGAGGGGCTTTGCCAGCGGTATTACGCTCCTCATATGGGTCGCAAGGGCATTCCGCCCGGGGTTTATTTTCGGATGCTTTTGATTGGGTATTTCGAGGGACTTGATTCGGAACGTGGGATCGAATGGCGTGTATCTGACTCGCTGACGTTGCGCCGGTTTTTGGGGTATGCCCTTGACGAACAGACCCCGGATCATTCCAGCCTGTCTCGCATCCGGCATCGGCTTCCCTTGGAAGTTCACGAAGCGGTTTTCAAGTGGATCCTGAGGGTCTTGTGCAAAGCGGGTCTGGTGAAGGGGAAGACGTTGGGCGTGGATGCTACGACACTGGAGGCCAACGCCGCGATGCGCAGCATTGTACGCCGTGACACGGGTGAAGGCTACCAGGCATTCCTTGAGAATCTGGCCAAGGCCTCGGGCATTGAAACGCCTACCCGCGAGGACTTGTCCAAGATCGATAAGAAGCGACCGAAGAAGGGATCGAACCAGGACTGGGAGCACCCGCACGACCCGGATGCCAAGATCGCTAAGATGAAGGACGGTCGCACGCACATGGCGCACAAGGTGGAGCACGCGGTGGATCTGGACACCAATGCCATTGTGGCAGTGGCGTTGTCGGGAGCAGATGAAGGAGATACCGAGTCGTTGCCCTGGACGCTGCTCGAGGCGCCGCTCAATCTCAAGCAGGTCGCGAAGGACGAAAAAGCTGCCAAACGTTTGCACAGACAGCGTATACGGGAGGTGGTTGCGGACAAAGGATATCATAGCAACGATGTATTGACCAGTCTGAAGCAAGGCGGCATCCGGAGTTACATTTCAGAACCGGATCGGGGACGCCGCAAGTGGAACGGCCGACGAGATGAGCAGGCCGCGGTATATGCGAATCGACGCCGGATCAAGGGAGATCGCGGCAAGGCCTTGCGCCGAAGTCGTGCAGAACGGGTGGAAAGAACCATCGCTCACACATATGATACCGGTGGCATGCGCAGGTTGCACTTGAGAGACCGCGGCAATATCCTCAAGCGTTTGCTGATCCACATCGGGGGCTGCAACCTGGCTCTGCTCATGCGCAAAGTGATGGGCGTAGGTACTCCGAAGGCCCTCCAGGACCTGGCCAAGGCCTTGCAGCGTCTACTGCTCGTCCTACAATCACGTTTGCTGCCCTCGGTTACCTTTTTAACCTCTTATCAGCGTCTCCTGCTCAATCTCCTTACCTTGATTTATCTGACCCGCACTCCAGGCGTCTTTTCCGTTTATGTGCGTTGAAAGGTAGTTCTTCAACGGGCTGTTAGGCCTTTCACCGGCCGTCTCCCCCATCACGGTCGTCGTTTTTTCCTTTTTCATCTTTCATTTTTCATCTTTCATTTTGCATCTTTCATTTTGCATTTTTCTCCCTCCCCCCTCCTCTCCGAGCCCGAACAGATGCCGAATAGCGTGAACGTGAAGCATACCGTCTCCCGCATCGGCGGCTTCCTTCAGTCGGGTGACCGGATCGTGAAGGAGTTTGTTCGCGTAGCCCCTCAAAAGGGAGTGGACTTTCTGTTGCTGCTCTTCAGAAAATCCCGTCAGCTTTACGCGCGCCAATTCCGCCTTCATAATCGCCTCGAACTGCTCCCGAAGAGTCACAATGGTCGGCTTGACATCCAGACTGTTTAACCACGATGAGAAGGCCTTGGCCTGTTCCTCGATGATGGTGTTAACTTTCGAGGATTCCCGTTCCCGTTTCGCCAGGTTGATCCCGACGACCGATTGAAGGTCGTCGATGTTATACAGAAAGACGTTGTAGAGACTCCCCACCTCCGGCTCGATATCTCTCGGCACCGCGATATCGATCAAAAACATCGGATCGTTGCGGCGGCGCTGCATGGCCTCCACAACCGCATCCCGACGGAGAATGGGGTGCGGGGCCCCCGTAGAACTGATGACGACGTCCACCTCGTGAAGCCTTTCCAAGGCCCCCCCGAACGCCACGGCTTCTGCCCCGATCCGATCGGAAAGCTCCCTTGCCCTTTCGGTGGTGCGACTGGTCACACGAAGCGACCGGATTCCGTTGGCCACCAGATGCCTTGCGGTCAATTCGCTCATCTCACCCGCCCCGATGACCAGGGCGGTGTGACCCTTCAAATCTCCGAAGATTTTCTTTGCCAGTCCTACCGCCGCGTAGGGGACAGATACCGCCCCCGCCCCGATCTCCGTCTCGGTTCGGGCTCTTTTGGATGTCTCAGCCGCCATCTGGAACAGACGGTTCAGGACGACACCAGCCGCTTCGCTGTTGAGGGCTGCGGCGTGGGCATCCTTGACCTGTCCCCCTATCTGAGGCTCACCTACAATCATGGAGTCCAGGCCGGCGGCCACCCGGAAAACGTGACGGACGGCTTCCCCCTCGCGCAGGAAGAATAAGTGACCCTCGAGCTCGGTTCGGGGTTGTCCGTGGAAATCGCAGAGCCGCGCGATGACTTTGTCGCTTGCCGTCTCCGGGTCATCGGCGACGACATAGATCTCGGAGCGGTTGCAGGTGGAGAGGATCACGCATTCCCGGACATCCGAATCCTCACGAAATCCGGATAAAGCCCGGTCGAGGTTCTGCGCCGTGAAAGCAACCCGGTCCCGAACATCCACCGGGGCCGTATGATGGCTAAGGCCGACGACGAGGATAGACAAGGGGTTACCGCCTTTTCCAACTGATTCGTTGGATTGCAAGCGGAGAAGACAAAGAGATGCTTTTGTGGAGAAAAAATCTGGCGCTGCGGCTTAAGGTCAATTCGCAAACGAATGTTTCCCCGGAAAGAAGATTCCGACGACCGGGAAGGTGAACAGGACCAATGTAAATCCAACGATCGAGAAGAAAGCCGCCCGTTTCCCCCCCCAACCGGCGACCAGACGGGCGAACAGATGGCCCGCATAGATGAACCAGGCGATCAGGGCACCCGCAAATGCGGGTTCATCCCATACCCACGGACGGCCGAGGGCCTGATGGGCCCACATCGAACTGGCGAAGAGGCCGAGGGACAAAAAGACAAGGCCGAACGAGGCTGCCCGCCCGTTGATCTGATCCAGCGTTTGAAGGGAAGGGAGTCGTTTATAAAAAAACCCGAGGTGTTTGGTTTGAATCTCTCCCAGAAGAAACACATACATCACCGAACTGACCCATGAAATGGAAAATGCAGTATAGGCGAGAATGTTTGAAAAAACGTGGGTCTCGAACCACCTCCCCCTTGTCAAAAGCTGGAGGGGCACATCCAGCTGACCAAACCCGAAGGAGGCGAAGCCGTGGAGGATGGTTACGATTGGTGCGACCAAGGCGCCCAGGGCCCGGTCTTTCGTGCTGATCTCCAGATAGACGTAGACGACGACAAGGAGCCAGGCACACGTGGACAGGACCTCAGGGGTGTTCGCTAGGGGGGCTCGACCGGTGGAGATCGTCCGCCAGCTCAGGAGCAAGGTGTGAATCCCCCAACCTGCGATGAGGACCGCGGTGGCGGTGCGTCCCACCGGATCCCTCCTCCTCCTGAAGTGGGCGGCATAGAGCGCAGACGCCCCGGCATAGGTGAGTGGGATCAATATGAGAAGCAAGTTCTGGTTCATTTTCCACCTGACGCAAACAAGGGGGTCAGGATCCTGGGTTTGGTCTCCGCCAAGCCTATAGAATCCCACCCCCACGCCCGTCTAATCCTATCCCGATATGTAATCTGCTATGTCGACGTCGTATTTCTTGGGATCATCCGCTTCGACAATCGTTCGTTCCTCACCCCCCGTCGTCTCATAAAGATCCGCCACGAACATACTGGAACGACGTTTTCCGAACCGCGTGAAGATAACCCCGATCTTCGGTTTGAGAGAGTCCAGTGGATTGGTCTCTACCACGACGCCCATCTCTCCGGTATTCAGCTTCACAAAACTCCCCATCGGGTAGATCCCCAGGTTTTTAATGAAAAAGTCCACCACCTTCTCATCGAACTCCCTGCCCCTCCCGTCGAACACGTGTCGTAGGGCGATATAGGGGGGGAGACCCGGCTTATACGGGCGGGGCGAAGTCAGGGCATCGTAGATGTCGGCCACAGCCGCCATGCTCCCGAAAGGGTGCATCTGATCCCCCGTCAGCCCTCGTGGGTAACCGCTTCCGTTCACCTTCTCGTGATGCTGTCCCGCGATCGCGATGGCCTCCTCCGGCATGTTCCCCATATCCTTCAGGATCTCTTCGCTGAGCAGGGGATGGCTCATGATGATCTTCCGCTCTTCAGGGGTCAAGGGACCTGGTTTGTCGAGGATTTCCAGGGGGATCTTGGACTTGCCGATGTCGTGAAGAAGTCCCCCCACCCCGATCACCTCCGCCTCCTCCTCACTCACCCCTGCGGAATGGGCGATCGCCAGGGTCAGGATACTGACATTGACGGAGTGGGTGTAGGTATGCTCGCTGTAGTTTTTGAGCGTCGTCAGGCTGAGCAGCGCATCCACATTTCGGAAGACGCTTCCGGTAAGGGTCTTTGAAGCGAGCTGGACCTTCTTCGTATCGATGCTCTGTCCCGTGGCCGCATTGCCCATAAACTCCTTGACGACCTGAATGGAGGCCCCCCGAATCTTACGAGCAACCTTTATCTCCTCCTTGAAGAACTCCTTTCTGCCCGGGGGGGCTTTTGAGCCTGCGGCATCTTGATGACCGGCGCCGGGGCATCCACCTGCTTGCCTCCGGCCACATCCTTCCCCTTCGAGGTGTCGATCACCACCTCTTTCAGGCCGGCTTCCTGCAACCGTCTGATCTGGTTCTCTGAGGTAAGCAGGATGCCTTTCCCCAGGAGAAGAACCTTTTTGTTCCCGCCCGTGGAATCCTTCACATCCACTTCCATGTACATCCCGACCTGAAGCTTGGAAAGGGATATCTTCTTCTTCACGCGGAATCCGATCGATTTTCCCGACCCATCGGTGTCCTCCCTCCACACCCGATAACCACAGATTTTAAATTACATAAAACAGGAGAAGGAATCAATTGAAATCCCGAAAAATTCGGGTCAGACGGGGACTATCTTTCCCAGGATCACCCCACGGGAGGCCCCCGTGACCCGGGGAAGATTTCCCGGGTTTCCGAAAAGGGTTTCGTTGGCCAGAATGGCGAAAGCCAGGGCTTCTTTTGCCTCGGCGGAGACCCCGAGCTCATCGATGGACCGTATTCTGAGGTCCGGCATCCCATCTCGCAGGCTCTTCATCATCGCGGTGTTGTGGACGCCCCCCCCGCTCACGATCACCTCCTGGACCGGTTCCCGGACATGACGACTCAACCCGTCAGAGATGCACGCCGACGTGAAAGCCGTGGCCGTGGCCACTGCATCCGCGTCGGATATCCCCATATCCCGGGCTTTCACGAGATATGCGTCCGCATACGCGATCCCGAACGTCTCCCTTCCGGTCGATTTGGGTGGCGGAATATCCAGGAACGGATGCCCCATCATCTCCGCAAGAAGGCCGGAATGAACGCGACCTGTCCGGGCCATCTCCCCATCCCGATCAAAGGCAACGCGCCCATCGCTGATTCGATCGATCAGCCGGTCCCCGATCATGTTTCCGGGCCCAAGGTCAAAACCAAAGACGCCGTTCGAAAGGCAGCCGGCCGGGAGAATCGTCGCGTTCGCGATGCCTCCGATGTTAAGCATGACCCGTCCCGCCCCTTCCGACCGGAACAGCAGGTAGTCGGCCAGGGAGACGAGAGGCGCACCCTGGCCCCCGGCTGCCGCGTCCCGAACCCGAAAGTCCGCGATCGTGACAATACCTGTCCTCTCGGCGATCACGCAGGGATCGCCGATTTGCAACGTGGATCGGATCGGATACCCGTGCATCCGGGTGGGATCCGGAAGGTGGTGAACCGTCTGTCCGTGAGAGCCGATCAGATCGATATCGGCCAGGGAACATCCAGCCCTTTGCCCGACGCTTCGAACGGCCTCCGAGAACCACTCCCCAAGCACGAAATTCATCCTGCAAACCTGCTCGACAGTCCCGGTCCTCCCGTCGCACAGGGTCAATACATCCGTCTTCAGGTCGGGCGGATACGGAAGGCAGTCGAAAGCGATCAGGCGTGCATGGGTGTCAAGGCCGGAACCGGCGATTTCGGCCAGCGCGGCATCGATCCCGTCGGCGGATGTCCCGGAGATCAAACCCACGATAAGCCTGCTTGGTTTCTCCGCGATGCGAAGCAGGCGATGTGTCATGTCCTGTCACTCCGGGGAAGGCGATAGACGGGGGCACCATTCGAATGCGACAGCCCCCCTGAACCACGATGCCCATTTGCGGTTTTCCATTTTCCACTTTTCACTTTCCACTTTTCATTTCCCTTTATACATGAATCGCTTTCCCTTCTGTCCCGAGCGCGGCTTCAACGATGGCCTCGTGAAGCGTGGGATGGGCGTGGATCGTCCTGCCCAGCTCCGATGTGGTGGCCTCCAGTCCACGGGCAAGGACGATTTCGGCAATCATCTCCGCGGCGTCCGAACCGACGATGTGAGCGCCCAGGATCTCGCCGTACTTGGCATCCACCACCAGTTTGACCATCCCCTCCTGTTCGCCGGAAACCAGGGCCTTTCCGAGCGATCGAAACGGAAACCGACCCACCTTGATATCGTGTCCTTGGGACACCGCGGCTTCCTCCGTCAGCCCCGTAGAGGCGACCTGAGGCTGGGAATACACGCAGTTCGGGATGTTTGAATAGTCGAGACGGGCGTCCTCCTCCCCTTTCATCCGCTCAACGGCAACCACCCCCTCTGCAGTAGCGACGTGGGCCAGGAGGGGGGTCTGAATCACGTCCCCCACCGCATAAATACCCTCTGAAGAGCACCGATAGTTTTCATCCACGCTAATGAAACCGCGGTCCGTCTCCACGCCCACTTCCTCCAGGCCCACCTCCCCCGTAAAGGGACCGCGTCCCAGGGCGACCAGGATCCTCTCGGCCTTGATCGAGTCTGAGCCCGATTCGGAAGAGACCGTCGCAATGACCCCGTCCCCATCCGGCGCCACCCCATCCACTTTCGTTCCCGCCCTGATCGTGACCCCGATCCGCCTTAGGGATTTTGCCAGCAAGTCGGCCGCCTCCCGGTCCTCCTCGGGGAGGATCGAGGGCAGCATCTCAATCATCGTGATCTCGACGCCGAAAACCGCCAGAAGATATGCGAACTCCACGGCGATCACGCCCCCGCCCAGGATCAACATCGACTTTGGAAGCGACTCCATCACCATGGCCTCTTTGCTCGTGATCACCCGTTCTCCATCGGGCTCGATCCCCGGGATCGTCCTCGGCTTCGAGCCTGTGGCGATAACGATCCGCGGAGCCTTCAAATCCTGTAACCCATTCCCCTCCTCATCCGAAACCATCACCGTTTTTTTTTGTGAGAGTCGACCGTGACCGTTGAACGTCATCACCCCGTTCTTTTTCATCAAATATTCGAGCCCCTTTGTCAGCTTCGATACCGCATCACGACTCCGTTTGACCGCCGAAGAAAAGTCGGCCTTCAACACCCCGCACGAAATCCCGAATTCATCCCCCCTCTTGAACAGCGAGAACACCTCCGCGTTGCGGATAAGCGATTTGGTAGGAATGCATCCCCAGTTCAGGCACGTGCCGCCAACCCGTTCCCGCTCCACCACGGCCACTTTCATGCCGAGTTGTCCGGCTCTTATCGCCGCGGCATAACCGCCGGGCCCTCCTCCGATGACGATGAGATCAAAATCGGACGGTGGCATTTGCATCTCTCCTCAAAATATTTCAATGGATGAATCACGAGGATGACGATGATGTCAGCGCTCCCCAACCTCGATCGGACCTTCAATACATGAGGATGGCTAAACGGGGAAGAAAAGGCAGGCTTGGTGCCAGGACGCGGATGCGGGTCGAATTGAGACCCGACCCTTTTTTACCCTGAATCCCCTCTGGAAAAACGGTCAACCGACAGGTAGGCTTTCAGTTTTGATTTGAGCCATGTCCTTTTCCGGCCGACCATATTGCTGAAAGAGTCGTCCCCATTCGGTCGAAAGGAATTCCCGGATGATGGGTTTGCCCACGATGGGGTACCAGAAGAAATCGTGGTAGAGATTGGAGGCGAAGGGTGCCCATACGACAAGGGGTGAATGGAGCAGAATCCCCTCGAAGGGACGTAGAACGCCCTTCCGGATCATCTGATCCCCGAAGATGACAAGGCTTCGCTTTGACTTGAAATGGAAATCCACCTCCGCTATGTCGACCCCCACCACCTCGATGTTTCGGGGATCACCCACCCCCAATCCTCGCTCGTCGCACATTCGGATGTAGGGAATGGACATCGGATCGAATCCCATCATCCGCGCAGCGATCGCGTCGATGGCGACCGAATCCGAACTGGCCAGGATGAAGTTCTTGATCTTCGGTTCCATCGTCCGGGGACCCGCACCGTCTCCGCAGACCGTCCCATCCATGACCGCAAAGATGCCCGGGTGGATTTCCGTTTGCATGATCATCAGATCGACCATGACCTCGTGAATGTTCTTATGCGCGTAGTGCCGGACCTCCTTGAGCAGCCCTCCAAATGCATTCTTGATCGCCCCGGTGGTGGTGGTGTGGCCGTGCGTCTTAACGGTCGGAAGATGAACGACCTGCTTCCCGATGAACATCTTGGGTATCTCAATCCCGTCCGGAAAAATCTTGTCCACCATCATCAGATCGCCTTTGAATTCGTAGCGTTCCCACGCCACCTCCGGAAGCGGGATAAACGGCAACCCGTAACGTTCAAGAACCGGGGACCATTGGTTTTCCAGAGCCCCCTGGCGGGGATCGGTCACCACGGTCTTGTTCTCGACCGGAAAGAGACGGTTTACCGCAAAACCATCTTCGATCAGAGTCTTCAAGACACCTTCCAACTGCCAGGGTTGGGTCGAACAGGCAGGGAAGTACTTCGTCCACGAGAGGTTCAGCTTGACCACGGTATCCAGGTCAGGCGAGATCGCCTCCCGATAACCCGCGAGGGCCATGACCTCACGATAGTCCTCCAGAACGGTCTCGGGCCTCGTGTTGATCACAGCGACTTTTCCGGGCATGGCGTTCCTCTTTCAGGGGGGTTGAATGAATGGGCCTATGTTTGAACCCGCTCCTGCGCGCTCTCCTCCTCGTCAGGTTCCGTTTCGGCCTCCCCTCGGCGAACCCCACCCTCTCGCACCTCCTGTTCAAGGAGCGCTACGGATTGCGTAAGCCGTTTGATCCGACCGGCCATTTTGGAAATCTGGACCGTGAGGAAGACCATGAAGAAGAAGATAAAGGCCAGGCTGAAAAGTGTAAGAATCGAAGTGGGCTGTCTCGCTCCCATCAAGAACGTAAGCCGGAAAAGGAGCCACTTCCATCCGACCACGACGAGCACTCCGGCCGTGAGGAGCAGCCACAGCAATCCATATTCGACGTTTAACCGCCGCCGCCGTAGGAGATCGAACGTGAACGCTCCGAAAAGGACGGCGATCACGAGGATGAGCGCCTGATTATAACCGCTCACGTCGCCTCCCTGGGACGCGCCAGCGTTTGGAGGATGACAACGGCGATACCCAGCAACGCACGAAAAGGATAATAAAAGACCCGAAAGCCAGAGTGCATGGAGGTCCCACTCCTCCGCGGCCTGACATCGACGCGTTGTTCCACCACGCCGAGGCCAGAGCGTGCGACCAGGATAACGATCTCTGCATCGGGGTAGTCCAAGGGATATTTCTCGGCAAGGAACGCGATCGCGCGCTTCCCGATGGCCTGGAATCCCGATGTGACGTCACGGACGTGAACGCCCGAGAGGGCCCACGTCAGGAGCGAGAAGAAGCCCATCACGATCCGCCTGATGATCGGGACGCGATAACCGGTGCGTTCAACAAACCGGGAACCGATGACCAGGTCGGCGCCCGTTCGCGACAGGGTTTCCAAAAGGGATCCAATCTGCCCGGGATCGTGCTGGCCGTCCCCGTCCATCAGAACGACGGCTTCATACGCATTGGAGCGCGCATAACGCAATCCGGTCTGGACCGCCCCCCCATATCCGAGGTTGTAGGGATGACACACGCAGGTGACCCCGAGATTGCGTACGACCTTCGAGGTGTCGTCGCGGGAACCATCGTCGATGACCGCCACGTCCCAGTTGGGGGCCAGGTGCCGGACCTCGTCCAACACAGTCCCGATGTTTCCCGCTTCATCGTAAACGGGGATCACGATCAGGACGCGCGCGTTTTCCATGCCCGTGAAGGAATAGTGTAGAACCAAAAAAGGCTAAACCCCTGACACCCGCTCCCGATTTTTGTCTCACGTTTGACGGTCTTTTGCAATTTCCATTTTACAATTTCCACTTTACAATTCCATCTGACCCCTGACCCCTAGTCTAAATCGAGAATCCGAACAGAATGCGATGCCTGTCCACCCGGTCTGTCTCATCCGGAAAGTTACGATCTCGAACGTCCCGGGTGAGGGGCATGGCGAACTGGAAGAACCCGATCATGGGCATACGGTAGAATGAAAACATCTGCATCCGAAGTTCAATTCCGAAGTTGCTCAGGAACGATTTTTTGTTGAAGTTGAGGTCGGTCAACTTCTGGACCCCTAGTCTAAATCGAGAATCCGAACAGAATGCGATGCCTGTCCACCCGGTCTGTCTCATCCGGAAAGTTACGATCTCGAACGTCCCGGGTGAGGGGCATGGCGAACTGGAAGAACCCGATCATGGGCATACGGTAGAATGAAAACATCTGCATCCGAAGTTCAATTCCGAAGTTGCTCAGGAACGATTTTTTGTTGAAGTTGAGGTCGGTCAACTTCTGGGCATCGCTCGTGGCCCCCGTCTCCAGGTAGACCGTTGCGTACAGACGGTCGAAGTAGAACGGCGGAAGCTCCTTGCCGATCCTCTGGATAAGGGGAAAGGTGAGGGAGGCCCTGCCGAAGAGAGCTTTGCCCCCCTGGAGCGAAAAGTAGGGATACCCACGGAGGCTGCCCCAACCCCCGAGATAGTAGCGGAGCGGGTAGTAGAAGAGCCCTTCAAAGGGCCCCCCGTCCGGCTGGAACCCTTTAACCGGCTGGTCCTTGTAACCGATGAAAGTCTGAAGGGCGAGGGTTGACCGGCCCCCCAGGCGGATAAACTCATTCCACGAAAAGGTAATCTCATTGATGCCCAACTTCAGATCATCGAACCGGAACGGATCGGGGCTTGGATCCCCGGAGGTCGGGACCGGCAGCCCCGTCTGGGGGTCAATCGTGGCCTGAGCGAGGGAGTCCCCCACTGTGGCGTTGATCCTCCGATATCCCAGGGAGACATACCGGCCCGCGGGATTGATATAGGCGTCGACCGTCGGTGTGATATTAAGGTAGCGCCAGGAGATCCCCAGATTGCTGCTCTTGAAAAACGGACCGGAATCGCTGCTGTAGAGATTTCGATCGTCAAGGACCTCCGGACGGCCAAATCGTGGATCCAGGACCTTGATGGAATCCGTGATCTCCACGCCCCGCTGGAACACGCGTGAACTGTCGAATAGCGTGGACGTTGCCCGCATGGTCTCATAGAGTTTCCGATAGGTGTAATTCAAAGTGAGAGCCTGCTTGGAAGAGAGCGGGAGTTCCACGCCCGTCAGGAAAGTGTTGAACACGTCCTTGAACCGGTCGGTCTCATCGATCGTCAGGTGGAGGAACTCCAAGGCGTCCGGAATCAGGAACCGGCCTTCGTCCGTGTCGATTCGGAGCGTCCCCTGAAGCGTATCCCGCTGGATCGCCACGGTCCCGAGATCCAGGACGCTGTTGATCGTCTCCCGGTTGAATATCGTGTAGAAGGTGGGAAAATAAGCCTTCCGCTCACCTGAAACCGGGGTCAGGCGCTTCTGATAGGCCAGGGTGATGTCGGAGTTGATATCCCCGCTCCGACGGAGGTTTTTCCCGATCGTGACCCCCCCGTAGATCTGGTCACTCCCGAGCAGATCCCCGGCAGCCACTTGAAGCCCCCCGCTGATCTGGTCCAGTCCGAACCGGTTTCCGATAAACGTAGGGCCAAGAACGATGCTGGAAGCGATCCCCTGCAGAGTCAGTCGGGTGCCGTAGCCCCCGACCTTGTAGAGTTTGTCGATCGGCTCTCCCGTGTAGACCTCCCGGTAATCGCGGTCCAGCAGGCTGAGTCCGTGCACATCACGCGCCCCCGACCGTCCTACCCGGTAGACGCTGTAATCCGCCGCGTGAAAGTTGCCGTATAGAATCTCATCCCCCGACGGTGACGTAGACGGGCAAAACGCCCCTCCCGGGACATTCGTGATCTGTTTGACCTGCTTCGAGTCGAGATCGTATTCGTAGAGATTGAAGATCCCCGTACGGTCCGAGGCGAAGACCAGGCCGCTGCCATCCGGAAGCCAGCACGGATCCCGCTCATCGGCGTCCGTCCGGATGATCGCCTCGAAACCGGCGTTGTCCGCATAAGCCAGGCTGTCCGGGAAGGTCTTGCTGCTGTCCGCCTTCGACTTGCGTGGCTTCTTGACCGGTTCCGCGTCCGCTCGGATCACCGCGATGTCACGATCCTTTCCCCGGAACACGCTGAAGGCGATTCGTTTCCCGTCCGGCGACCAGCGGGGTCCGTAGTATTGCGTGCCGTCGTTGTGGCGGGTGAGATCGCGGATCTTCGTGCCGTTCGCGTTCATCAGGCCCAGGTTGTGCGTCCCGTCTTTGTGACGGACGAAAGCGATCTGTTTGCCGTCAGGTGAGACAGCCGGGTCCTTCGCCCGGAGCGAGAGGGTCAGTCTCCGTTCCTCCTCCGTATCCAGGTCGTAGGAATAGATGTCATTAGTGCCCCCGGGCGCTCTGTTGAAAAAGATCTTCTTCCCATCCGGGGACCACGAGAATCGTGTTCCCACCCGCTTTGCGATCGTCCTGGCCTTCCCCGTGGCCAGATCCCGGACTCGAAGGTCCGTCAACTGGAAATCGCTCTTCAGGTTGCTGAGATAGGCCACACGTCCCCCGTCGGGCGAATACATCGGATAATAATCGAAATCCCCCTCGTCGATGACCTTGTCCCCCTCGGCCAGACCGATCCCCTCCAGGGAATCCGCCACCGCCTCGTAGTCCACCTGGAGGCGGGCCTTCCAATCCCGGTAGATCTCATCCGCGGACTTGCCCAGGACCTTGCTCAGGGCGGATTTGAAATTGACGATACCCGCGTTCTCCGCCAGGGCGCGGACCTTATCCGAACCGTAAACCTCGTCGATGTATCGGAGGAAGCTGTATCCCTGATTGTAAGCCATCTCGAAATGGTGTTGGCTCCGGGAGAAAACCCCCATCTCCGTGTAGGACAACAGGTCGTCCTCAAGGGTTGCCATCCGAAGGAGCATGTCCCGGTGCGTGTCCCACGACTCGGTCCCGGAGTTCTCGTCCTCGTACTGCGCGATCCCCTCGACAAACCAGGTGGGTAGGGCGATGTCCCTCAGGGGGATCGATGCGATATAATCGGGGTTCTTGTTCAGCTCGGCGACCTGGGTGATCGCAACGTTAAACGGAAATCCCCGCCGAGCGGCCTTCATCGTGACGATATGCGTAAACTCGTGCGTGAACACGCCCTTGATCCAATCGCGGGTCCCCCGACGCTCGGTTTCCAGATGAGCCGCCCACAACACGATCAGGTTGAGATTAAAACTGGCGTACCCGTTGCCGAAGTCCAGGTCGTCCCGGATTTCCACGTGAACCCGCCGGTAGCTCTTGAAGTAGCTAGGATATAGGGGCGCGATCGACTCGAAGACCTCCTCCGCCACCTCGGCCACGAGACGGGCGGTCCGTTTGGCATCCCCATAGTAGATGGTAAAGTGGTCCGTGCGGACCGATTTGAACCCCGGACGGCCAAGCCCGAGCAGGGAGGGGAAGAACCGGTCTTTCCGGAGCCGGGGGTCCAGGCCGGAGGAGATGTCGACGTCCCGACCCGGAAAGACGGGGCTTAATGTCTTTCCGGGATGACTAAATCTCCCCTGGGCTTCTGCTCCCGGCAGGTGGATCAGAATCGCGAGGCCTATCGCGAGCATGACCCAGAACGTCTTGTTAAGATGGAACGTCACAGGTTCCCCCTTCTGATGTGGTCGGAAAAGGCCGGCATTAAACAGTATCCTTGAGATGACTTGTGAGAATAGGTTCCTGCTTTCCCTTATTTTTCGCCTCGCACATCAATTGCCCGCCTGTCTCAGCAGGCACGAAACAAAATGTCCCACCGCAACCTCCTTCAACTCCGGGACATCGCGGGTACACGCCTCGACCCTTTCGGGACAACGGGGGTGGAACGGACAGCCGCTCGGTACGGCCGCAGGGTTCGGTACGTCTCCCTCCAGAGTCGTTCGCCCGCGTCGCGCGGCCGGGTCCGGGACCGGAACGACCGAGAGGAGCGCCTGCGTGTAGGGATGCTGAGGGTTCGCGTAAAGGCGGTCTCGATCGCTGATTTCCACGATCTTACCCAGGTACATCACGGCAATCCGGTCGGAAAAATGGGCCACTACGTTCAGGTCGTGGGCGATGAAAAGATAGGTCAGACCGAACGACTTCTTCAGATCCTGAAGCAGATTGAGCACCTGGGCTTGAATCGAAACGTCAAGAGCGGAGACCGGTTCGTCCGCCACGATGAACTTGGGTTCCACGGCCAGCGCGCGGGCGATCCCGATCCGCTGTCGCTGTCCCCCGCTGAATTCGTGAGGATATCGCCTGGCGTGGTCCGGGGAAAGCCCAACCGTCTCCAGGAGTTCGGCCACCCGGCTCCGGAGGGCCTTGCCCTTTGCCAGGTTGTGAACCACCAATGCCTCTCCCAGCATTCCCCCGACGGTCATCCGGGGATTCAGGGAGCTGTAGGGATCCTGGAAGATGATCTGCATCTGCCGCCGCATGGCCCTCAGTTCCCGACGGTCCAGCGAAAGCACGTCGATCCCCTCGAAGAGGACCGCCCCTCCCGTCGCGTCGATCAGCCTCAGGATGGCCCTTCCCGTCGTCGTCTTTCCGCAGCCTGACTCCCCGACAAGACCGAGGGTTTCACCCCGACCGATCGAGAAGGAGACGCCGTCTACGGCCTTGACATATCCGGCCGACCGGGAGAAGAACCCCCTTGTAACAGGAAAATACTTCTTTAGGTCCTGGACTTTCAACAGCGCGTTTTCCATCCGGGGTGTTCCCTCCCGAAAACACGGGCTAATCGCCTTCAGACTGGGTTTCCGGGTATCCCTCCGCCTTCCAGCAGGCCACCCGCCGGCCACCCGCCAACTCCAGGAGGTCCGGTTCTCTCTCTCGACAGATCTCCTCGGCCTGCGGACACCTTGGGTGAAACCGGCAACCCGAAGGGAACAGGACGGCGTCGGGAACCGTACCCGGGATGGTATGCAGCCTGGAACGTTCCTGGGTCCACTTCGGGATCGAAGCGAGAAGACCCTGGGTGTACGGATGCAGGGGAGAGGCGAAGATCTCACCGACCTCTCCCTGTTCAACGATCTTTCCGGCATACATCACCGCCACCCGATCCGCAACTTCCGCGATGACCCCGAGATCGTGGGTGATCATCAATACCGCCATACCGAATTTGCGCTGAAGCTGACCCAGAAGTTCCAGGATCTGTGCCTGAATGGTCACGTCCAGAGCGGTGGTCGGTTCGTCGGCGATCAACAGGTCCGGGTTGCAGCTCAAGGCCATCGCGATCATCACCCGCTGGCGCATCCCCCCGGAGAGCTGGTGCGGGTACTCTTCCGAACGTTGGGGTGGGTCCGGGATGCCGACGCGACCGAGCATCTCTTCGGTCTTCTCCCTTGCCCCCTTTCTGCCCAACCCCTGGTGAAGCATCACCGCCTCATCGATCTGGTAACCGCACGTGAAGACCGGGTTCAGGCTGGTCATCGGTTCCTGGAAGATCATCGCGATGTCGTTTCCTCGAACCTGCTGCATCTCCTTTTCGTTTAACCGCAGGAGGTCTCGATCCTTGAATCGGATTTGCCCACCCCCGATCCGTCCCGGAGGATCGGGGATCAGCCGCATAATCGAGAGAGACGTCACGCTCTTTCCGCACCCGGACTCCCCCACCAGCCCCAGCGTCTCGCCGCTCCGGATGTGAAAACTCACCCCATCTACCGCCCGGGCGACGCCGTCTTCCGTGTAGAAATATGTTTTTAGGCCTTCAATCTCTAGAAGGGGTTCCATCCCAACACCCCCGAGGATCGGGTATTGAACTCCCGACAACGCATTCCGTTCCCGTCATCACCCCACCACCTGCAACCACTTTTCCAATAGAAAACTCACCCTTCCGATCAAAAGGGAGAGACGGGCCATGACCGTATAGCCGAATGAGGCACCAAAGGAGATCATCAGGAACCATATCCCGACTCTGGAGACCCCGCCGACAACGCCCTTGTGTTCCACAGAGAAGGAGAAGTAGACCAGGACGCTGACCACGCCCACCAGAACGAGAACCGTGTCCAATGTCCCCCAGGTCAGCCCAGCTGGGCCACTCCAGAGGGGCAGGAGGCTGGGTCCGATCTGCTGGAGGATAAACGAGGCGATTTTTCGCGGAATGGCCAGCCCGGCCCCGAGTCCCACGATAAAAGCGAAGGAAAGGCGGCTGAGCCAGACCCCTTTTCCAATGAATCGGGTCATCAGGAAGAGCCCCAGGACGGTAGGGACGAGGACGAGCCACTTCGATTTTCCATCCGGCGACGATTCTACCAGAGGATTAATGACGTCCGCCAGGATGTTCTGGTACCAGACCTGAGCGAGTTCATAAGCCGCAACCACCCCCACATAGAGGTGCTCCGCAATCTTGAACAGGGGGTTGTCTTTGTAGAGGGAGCTGTATAATGCGAGCGTGATCCCGGCCGCCAGGATCGTTCCGAACCCTCCCCAGTCCGCGGCGAGTTTCCCCGAGTCCATCAGGTAGAGGTTTACAGCTCCGAAAACGGCGATAAAGACCAGAAAGATGATCGTGTCCCTGTTCATGAAGCTTCCCTCACCGAGGCGATTTTGAAAACCTGCGATGGGTGAAATAGACGATGTTTCCCAGCAGGATGAAGGCGATGATGATCACGTGCGCCACAGATTGGGGCCGCATTCCGCTCACCGCCAGATCTTTCCTGTCGATCAGGGTTTCGTATTCGGCGGCCCCGGCCAACCCGCCGATCATGCCGTTGAGCTGTTTGGACTGGAGAAACGGGAAGAAATCCGGTGCCATCACCGCCGTGCATCCACAGCCCAGGAGGAACCGGTAGCGCTCCTGTCCGTAGGCGATCCACTCTTCGACCCCGGGGTAACCCGCCGCAAGATCGATGACGTAGTCCAGGTCTTTCAGAGATCGGATTCCTCGGGTCACTTCCATCTCATTTGTTGGGTGCCCCCGGAAATCCTCTGAAAAGGTTCCGTGAAAATCCTGGCCCATGTTGAGGATCAGAATCGGGCCTCCGGCCTTGAATCCGAGGAAAGCATAATCCCTGCCGTATTCCCGTTCAAATTCCTCTGCGGCGGTCTCGAAGGCATGCTCGGCCAGACCAACCCCCTCAGCAATGAGGGTGACGCCGATCACCCGGATTCCCCGACTGAAGCAGTGTCGGAGGATCGCCACGGCCATCGGTTGGAGCTCCGGCTGTGAGGTTGGGCCATAGTCGAATGAGATCAGGACGGTGGCCCCCTCCTTTCCCGCCAGGTTTTCGATCGTATCGTGGACCGCCCGCACGTTGGGGGTGGCCCGGATCGGGAGCTCGAAGTCGATCAAAAGGGGAATCGAGACGCCCAGGAAGATAAAGAGGTAAACGATGCGGCGATCGATGTTCAGAAGCCTTTCCATCAGGACTCTTCCCCCCCGAGGTATGCCCGTTCAATCCCAAAGATGATTCGGAGGGCGGTCGCGATGGCCCCGAGGCTGACCCCGAGCAGGATGCCGCGTCGCGCGGCCATGTTGGGAATGTCCATCAGCCACTGTGAGATCGTCGGAAGGTAATCTGAGATATAAGCCCCTACCGGAACCCGGCCGAGCATCACAACGACAGCGGCCACCAAGAGGATGACGGCCTCCGTGGACCGGGCACGAAAGGTCCGGTACGCGGCCGATGCGATGAAGAAGGCAAGCAACGAAAACATCGTCCCGCCCGCGGCCACCTGGATGTTGGTGTACATCCAGCCCAGCCCACCTCCCGTGGTCTGCGGCTCAAAAGGGCCCTCACCGTTGTTGTAGATCGCGAAGATGAAGGCCAGGCCGAATCCCGCGTAGGTGATCAGACTGAATCCCCATCCTGGGTTTTTCCGTCTGATCCGGGTCCAGTGGAGGTGCAACAGGCTGTGGATCCCGAGGAACATCGCGAAGGCCGCAATGATCCGGTACCAGGTGGCCGTCTCCTTCTCGATCACCTGGGCGACCGGGATATAGTAGGTAAATATCCCGATTATACCCGCCAAAAAGGCGATAATCAGGGGGAGTGTCCGCTGAAAAAAAGGCATAAATTATCCGAGCAAATTCCTCAGTAGGATGTGAACAGGGGTGTGAGCCACGGATGTCCGACGGTGGCCATGAGGGTCCCAACCAGGATCACCAGGATGAGAAATCCCTTCCCGACGTCCTGACCCTTCAGGCTGCCCAGGAGTTTAGGGTCCCGCGAGAGATACGCGCTTGCCGCATAGAGCTCCTCGCCCATCAGCGTATAGTCGCACGTCGTCACCAGGAACGGGAGCTGCGTATAGGCGTCCGTTCCTGCGATCTGGATCGCCCCCGTGACAGAGCCTGGTTCGGCAAGGAGGAGGGACTCCGCATAGAAATAACCCATCATGATATGGGCGGCCGGTCGTTCCCGCATCATAATCCCCTGAAGTGCCGCCGCATAGCTGAACTGGTCCGCCGCGGCCATGAAGATGTTATCCTCGTTGTACGCATCGGGCCGACCCACATCGATACACGCCTCTTTGACCACCTCCTGACTCACCAGCATAACGATAGGATACCGGTTGGACACCTTCAGCTGCGTATCGAATTCCGCGGTGCGGCGGGCCACCTGGCTCAGGATGTTCACCGCAGCGATGGTGGATGGGCTTTCCATATCGTGCAGGCCGTGGATGAAAAGCACGGGCTTCCCCATCTCCGTCGCGCGGCCGAGGGCCTCGTCAAGGGCCTCCAGACCTGCGATCCGCCGGACGTAAAGGTCCTTCCGTCTCGCCATCCCAATAAAGGCCAGGATGAGGACAGAAATAAGGGAACCCAGGATGAAATTGTTCAACTTCGACCAGTTGAACCAGTTTCCATAGGCCTCCGCCCGGAAGACCGTCGGGATCTCTGTGGTCGTTTCGCCAACCTGGATCCCCATTCGGAGATAATAGGTCCTGTTGTCCGCAAGATCAACGGTCCTGCCGTCCGGAAGGGTATAACCTTTAAGCCGGACGAAGTGATAGTCTTTGTTCTCTTCGCTCAGCCCGAAGGTGCCGGGTTCGTCGGCCATGGTCCCCACTGCTGCTGCGTCGATCTCCAAGGCCGGGTAAAAAGGCCCGCCGGGAGACTCGCCGACTACGATCTTGTAAAGCCCCTCGACGGGGGTCTCGGGCCGCCGCCACGTGAAGGTGATGCTGCCCCCGGTGTCGTTCCGGGTGTCGAAAACAGCGGCCTCCAGCGGGAGGTATTCCTGTTCATCAGCAGAACCGGTGTAAGGCGTAAGAAACAAAAAACAAAAGGCTGTCAGATTCATGGGCTCAGGTCCGATCGTCCCCGGGTCGCACCCGGGAATATTTACTATTCGGCCATCAACTCCACATTCGCTCGCGGTACGATCGTTCGAGTACCGTCCTCCAGCTCAACTTCCAGGACCCGTACCATTGCTTCGGAGGAGACTTTCTGAAGATCCGTCGGAAGCGCGGTTACCCGGCCGATCCTACCGAAGTATGGGGACCGGATGATCCGAAGCAATGCCCCAAGGCCGAGCCCCTCCTCGAGGGATCCGGTCTCCGAGCCGTCACCCCCAACCCCGCTCGGATCGGGAACGATGATCTCCGGACGCATGACACCCGCTCGAATCTGGGTGGCGCCCGATACGGAGGCGTCCATTCCCGAATGGTCTGCGAGGATCTCAAAGGTCCTTTCGGCCATTCGGATCTCCCCGAACCCTTCGGTCACAATCACGGTCAGTCCGATCTCCTCCGGGCCGGTGATGGCCACCCCCAGATCATAACCCAGCAGCTCCCGCAGGTCCTGGTCCCGGATTCCGCCACCAATCACCCCAGCCGCGCCCAATTCCCGGGCCCGGCGGACCCCCTCGAGGGTGATCCGTCTCCCGGAGACGAGAATTTTATCCCGGCAGTCTGAATCGAGCCGCTCTGTCGAAAGATCCTGATCCGGGGCATCGGTCACCAAATGGATAGGACCCCAGCGTTCACCGCCCACCCCGAAGATGCCCTGAATGAAGGCCCCCTTTGTCTCGATCACGACCCCTTCGTCAGGGATGATCTCCACGGCCCACCCATCTACAAAAGCTTGAATCTCAACCCGACGAGGGGATTCACGCAGCAGGACCTGCCCGGTCACTGAGGAGAGGCTTTCAACCGTTCCTGCAACGGGCGATTCGACAGTCGTTTTGAACCACTTGATGAAAGGTCGGGTCTCGGCTATCGTTTCCCCGACCTCCACCGTTTCACCCTCTTTCTTCAACATGTAGGCGGACAGTTCAGACGGGGTTACGCCGAGTCGGTTGACCAGATTCAACGTGGTCACATCTCCAGGCAGGTTCGTTCGTGCGACCACCTGATCCCTTCGGACCCGGTCTCCTCCTGAGACCAGCACCTCTCCTTTCAGGGGAAGCTGTCGCCGTTTTCTGACGGTGGCCCGTCGGGTTACGCGAAGACCTGGGGTGTAAGCGTGAGCCATCTTTGATTCGTTAGGGCACTGCCCCGATTTAATCTTCAATCCCAGTCGGGATCTATTCAAACCTCATCTTGGGATCGAGGGCGTCCCGGAGCCCGTCCCCCAGCAGGTTGTAGACCGTCACCGTCCAGAAGATTGCAAACCCCGGCACCACCACCAGCCACCAGGCCGAGACATTGCTGCGTGCCCCTGCAAGGAGCGAACCCCAAGTGATCGCCTCCGCGGGAACCCCGATCCCGAGAAAGCTTAAACCCGATTCCGTAAGAATCGCTCCAGCCACCCCGAACGCTGCAGGGATGAGCACCGGTGCGATGGCGTTTGGCAGAATGTGGATAAACATGATCCTGGGTGTGGAGTAGCCTAAACTGGCCGCAGCGGACACGTAGTCGTAACTTCGAACCTGCAGGAACTGTGAACGCGTCAACCGGGCGATCCCGACCCAACTCGTAAACCCGATAATGATCATGATAAAAAAGAGGCTGGGCGGAAAGAAGGCCGCAGCAGTGATGATCAGAAAGAAACTGGGGATGGCCGCCCACAATTCGAAAACCCGGGATAGGGCAAGGTCCATCCAACCGCCAAAATAACCCGCCAGAGCCCCCAGAGAGACGCCGATGACCATAGAGATTCCAACCGAGACAAGCCCGATCGTCAGTGCATACCGGGATCCGTGAATCAAACCCGCGAGCACGTCTCTTCCAAGCCGATCCGTGCCCATCAGGTGATCCGGTCCGGGAGGCTGATATCTCTCGGACAGCCGGATCTCCCCCGGCGCGTAGGGGATCGGGGGAAAGACCGCTAAGGTGGTCCTGAATCGCTTGAAGTTCCGGCGCCGTTTCAGTTCCGGCTGCCATTCCATCAGCCCGAGGTTCACGG
The DNA here is from genome assembly GCA_965217865.1 of Candidatus Latescibacterota bacterium. Classification (GTDB taxonomy): domain Bacteria; phylum Latescibacterota; class UBA2968; order SICM01; family SICM01; genus CBDCJO01. The sequence goes on from CBDCJO010000002.1 coordinate 1,236,049, forward strand.
CATACTGGCGAAACGCCGGAAAATAGATCTCTCCCTGGAACGACATGAGATAAGGCTTGTCCCCGGCCAGGAGGTCCGCAAAGAGGGCGATCAGGGCAAGGAGACCGATGGCTGCAAGGCTGGCGACGGCGGGCCGGTTTTTTCGGAACTGTTTCCACACCAGCTTCGAAAACGTCTCCCCCCCCGTTTCAACGCCATCGATCTCGGTTGTGCGTCCCATGGGCTATCCTTGAATCTGAGAAAATTCGATGCGCGGATCCACCGCTCTCAAGAGGATGTCCGCGATCAAGATTCCGACCAGCGAAAGCGTCGACCCGATCGTAAAGATCGCCATGACCATCGGGTAATCCCGAACCAACACGGATTCATAAGCCAGGAACCCCATTCCCGGAATCGTGAAGATCGTCTCGATAAACACCGAACCCGCGATCAGGATCGGGAGGAGATTTCCCATGATCGTGACGATCGGAATCAGGGAATTTCGAAACACGTGGCGGAACACCACCGCCCTTTCGGACAGCCCTTTTGCCCGCGCGGTACGCACATAATCGAGTCGAAGGTTTTCCAGCATACTCGTGCGCATAAATCGGGAAATTCCGGCAAAACTGGCATAACAGGATGCGAGGATTGGCAATGCAATGTGGTGGGCGTGATCTTTCAAAAGGCGCCAAAATCCCCACTCACGGGATGCTTCGAGCGATTGGATGCCCGATGCGGGAAACCAGTAAAAAAATTCTTTATTGCAGAAAAAGATGATTAGGAGCATCCCCAACCAGAAGGAGGGCATGGACCAGAGCATAAAGGTCCCGGTGGTGAGCGCCCTGTCCGCGGCGGTATTCTGTCTGACGGAGAGAAAAACCCCCAGGGGTAATCCGATGAGATAGGCTGCGATAAGGCTGATCACGTTGATCTCGATCGTAATCGGAAGCCGCTCCAGGATCCTGGCGATCACGGACTGTTGGTCCTTGAATGACCGGCCGAAATTCAGCGTAATAAATCGCCTGTCGAACAGGTGAAAAACAAGGCCCGAGCCGCGATACTCATAATTCCGATCGGCTTTCAACGTCTTCCCCTCCCAGAAAGAGGACGCGATCAATTCCGGAACCCGGTCGGGATTTCGAAACCGGAGATGCTTCAGGAAACGGTCTTTTCGGGCTTGGTCCTCAAGGCGTTCGAGCTCCGCTTTTTGCGCGTCGTCAAGGCCCTGGAGGACGCGATCGGCCAGTCTTGCCGCGCGATCGTAGTCGTTCAGAGGCTCCACGCGGAGCAACAGGTTGGAAAGCCAGCTCAAGTACTGGATGTGCATGGGTTTATCCAACCCGAGCTGGCGCCGAAGATCCTGAACCGTCTTCTCCATGTCCGCCTGTCGGTCGGTCGAAATTCCCTCTCCGCCGGCGAATCCCCCTATGAACAGGTCCACCGGATCCCCCGGAGCCAGGTGCATGATGAAGAAAGAGATAAGCGTGATCCCGACGAGGGTGGGGATCAGAAGCAAGATTCGTCTGGCGACATACTGTAACATATAAGGATAGGAATGTCCGAAGCCACGATCCTAACGATAAACGACGTCTTCGGGTGAGACCCACCACTCCTGGGTATCGGCGCCCCCGGGGTACCAGTTCACGCCGCGAAACCGACGGCTGTATGCCGTGGCCGACCGTTGCTTCCAGAGAAAGGTATAAGGCTGTTCTTCGTGAAGGACTTCCTGGAAACGCCGGTAGAGCGAAATCCGGTTTTCCAGATCGAATTCCTGGCGATAAGTTTCCAGAATCCGGTCAACCTCGGGGTTGACGAAGCTGATAAAATTCGACCCGGTTCCCTCCGCCTGAGAGGAATGCCAGATCTGGTAGCCATCGGGGGGAAAGCGAAGGCTGCCCGTCCATCCAAGGGTGATAGCGGCAAAATTCTTGCCCTTGACCCGCTCCAGGAAGATAGACCAGTCGAGCTGCCGCACCTGGCAGACGATCCCGATGTCGTTGAGTTCGCTCTGGACAATCAACGCGATATCCTTTCGGAGTTGGTTCCCGGAGTTGACCAGGAATTCGAACTCGAACGGCCTCTTCTCCCCATCGATGATTTTGTCCAGAACCCCGTCGCCGTCCGTATCCCCCCAACCGGCCGCTTCGAGCAAATCAAAAGCTTTGTCCGGATCAAAAGTATAAGGTGTTAAATCGTGGTTATACTCGGGTCGGAACTTGTGAATGGGTCCCTCCACGGCTTCTCCGAGACCGAAAAGGAGATTCTTTATCATCTTCTCCCGGTTCGTCAAATGAGTCATGGCCATTCGGACCCTCTTGTCACGGAATATGGGATGGGCGTTGTTCCAGCCGATGTAGGTAAATCCGCCCGAGTACTCGATTCCCTTCAAGAAGCGACTCGTGAAATCAGGCGACCAGCTCTTGTCCTTGAATTCCAGGGGACGGAGCCCGTAGAGGTCAAGATTACCGTTCGTCAACTCGATAAAGGCCGCATCGGTGTTGTTGATGATCTTGAAGACGATCTTATCGACGTACCCGGTCGGAGGAAGTCCTTCCACACCGTGGCCCCAATACTCCGGGTTTCGGGTGAGCGTCACCTTCTGGCCGGTCACAACGTCATTTTGCCAGTCCTCGACGAAGTAGGGACCGGACCCGAGCATTCGGCGGTTGTATTCCTGGTTGAACCGCTCAGCGAATTTGGTGACGCGGTCGGCATGGAGGCCGCCCTCCCAGGTCCCGTCGATCAGGCTTTGAACCGAAACCGGATCCATCAGTCCGTCCGGGTCGTAAAAATGCTTGGGAAGGATCTCAAAACTGCCCAGGGCGAGATCATTCCGAAAGTAGGGTTGCTTGCAGACGAAGACGACCCGGTTTCCATCCGCTTTTTTCACCGCTTTTACAGCCGAGTAATAATTCCGCAGGTGAGGCGCCAAGACCTTGGGATTCTGGATCACTTTCATGCTGAAAATCACATCATCCGCAGTCAGGGGCGCACCATCTGCGAAAGTGACGCCCTCCCGCAATGCGAAAGCGTACGAAAGCTTGTCCTCCGAGATCTCAGGATAATCCCTGGCCACCATCCCCTTCAGTGGATAAGGCTTCTCGTGTTCCGGGTAAAGCAGGGACTCGAACACATACCCGGACACGGTCGAGGCCCCCGCGTCGTTGGAGGTGTAGGGGTTGAAGTTTTCTGGGTCCGAGAGGAAGTGGCGGACGATCCAGTCGCCGAAAACCGGATTCTCATCACTCGAGAATCGCAAAGGGGCTTTTTCGCTCCCGTCCAACACCACGATGTCCTTCGTCTCAACGAGGAGCTTCTGGACTTCATTCCAGGGCCCTTCGGGCCCGGAATCGATGGCCGTTTTTGTGTCGTTCCCACAGGAGTGTAAAAACAACGCGGATATCGACAGCCCGTATCGTACAACCAGATCCCCACCTGACATTGGCCTCTTATTCCCCCTGTGTCAGTTTGGATAGAGCTTGAATGCCTTGTGCCATCCTGAAATCTGTTCCACCCGGTCCCCGAGGTCCTTCGCGAAGGCAATCGGTCGGCCCCGACCGTCCAGGATCAAGCCCACGACCCCCCCATACACCGTCGTGCTGATCTCCTGCCCCCGTCCGGCTCCAGCGTCCCACTTCCGGTCGGGTTGCAGGACGATCTCCGCCGGGGCATCTTCCGGAAGGGAAAATCTTAGCAGTTCCCCGGCCTTGAGCTCACCCGACGTTTCGCCGTTGGGGAATCGAATTTGAAAAGTGCAACAGACATCCCCTGATTTTCCAGATCCTGTCGGTGCCACACACGTGCCCAGATAGATCATACAGTCCCGTTCAAACACCTCTGTGGCGGCCTTTTCGTTGACCTGGGATAAGACCCCCAGGTGGGGCATCATAAACACGCTGTCGACCCCGATCCGGGTGACCCCCTCCGGTTGAAACGCATCGATGATCATGGCCATCGACTGGGCGCGACGTGGAGCGTGCGACAGGACTCCCCCGCTGCCCACAATCAGGTCAAGATCCATCATCCGAATCAGACTCTCTCCCGTCCCAACCTGATCGAATACGTCCGAAAGGCTTCGCTCGGTTTGCACCCCCTTTAGCCCGACGGCAAGCTTTCGGTGCTGGAGGAACGCAAGTCGCAAGGCTTCCCGGGCGAGAGCTTGCTCAATTTTGAGTTCGTCCAGGGTTTGCGGGATGGTCGTGGGGCGAATCATCTTGTTCTTGACCCGATCGCGCAGGTCCGCCTCATCCACCGGGAAAGGCACCCAGCGAACGATGTTCGGCAATCCGGCCTCTGCAAGGACATTCGATACGCTGTACGACATGCCCAGATTGGCGCTGACCGTCCGGTGAAAGCTGCCTCCGAACACGCTGAAGATGTCCGTTGTGGCCCCCCCGATATCCACCCCGATCACGTGGATATCCTTCTTTTCGGCGATCTTCTGTATGATCAACCCGACCGCCCCCGGTGTGGGTACGATCGGTGCCCCGGACCAGGATATCAACTTCGGATACCCGGGTGCCTGGGCCATCACGTGCTCGAGGAACAGGTCGTGTATCTTTTCCCTGGCCGGACCCAGGTTCTCTCGCTCCAATACAGGCCGGAGATTTTCGGTGATGGTCAGCGCCGTTTTCTCCCCAAGGGTTTTCTCCACCACCTGGCTGACATCCCGGTTTCCAGCATAGATCACAGGCAGTTTGAAACCGACCCCGAACCTTGGACTGGGGTTCGCGGCAGCGATAAACTCGGCCATCTCCACCACGTGGGTCACCGTGCCCCCGTCCGTGCCCCCCGACAAGAGGACCATATCGGGACGGAGTTGCCGAATGCGTTCGATCTTCTGATGGGGAAGCCGCCCATCGTCGGTGGAAAGCACATCCATGACGATGGCCCCTGCACCGAGGGCACACCGCTGAGCGCTTTCACCCGTCATAGCCTTTACGACCCCGGCCACCATCATCTGAAGTCCACCCCCCGCACTGCTCGTGGAGATGTAGATGTCCACCCCCTCCCCGCCGTTCGCCGGGGTGATGATCCGCTCCCCATCGAGGATCCGCCTTCCCGACAGCTCTTCGATCTCCTGGATGGCGTTGAGCACCCCGCGCGTGACATCTTCGAACGGCGCCTCCACCGTGGTGGGCGCCTCCCCCCGATGGGTCTGACGATAGGCGTCTCCTTTTTTTTCTATTAGGATCGCCTTGGTCGTGGTGCTTCCGCAGTCGGTGGCGATGATAACGTTCAGGTCTTTCACAACCGGTTTATGCTTCCCCGCTTTGGGTTGATGTCAGGCGGCACCCCGTCCTCGATCCGTTGTTCTTGGTGTTTCACGATCCGGTCGATGATAACGTCGATGCAGCCGCGCTTTTCAAGGATCCGGGTGAAACGGGCGTATTTCTCACCGGATAAGAACATCGTCGCGAACGGGGAAAGGAAGACCAGGAACTGACTCCCGATAAAATTCAGAGGTCGACCCGATTCCAGGAGCATGAGCGATGGGACGGTCATCTTTCGTCCGACCAGATACGCAGCCAGGCTGTCGATCAGAGCGATATCCTGATCTTCAAAAGAATCGTGCTTTGGGATGGAAAACGCGTGTGAAAACCACGCCTTAATCCCTTCCCCCTTGGATGCTGCAGTCGACAAAGTCGAGCACCTCGTTCCGATTGTCTTTGAATCTGAGAAAGCAGCCCCGGAAGGCGTCCAAACGGCTGGGCACGCCGAAGGGGGTTAGAAAGACCCCTTCACGATGGACGTAGTGGTTCCTGAAACGTTCCCAAGGTATCCTTCGGGTCCATCCCGCGTGTTTGACGGCAACCTCTTGTTCGGTAAGGGAATAGCGGACCGGGAAAAAATATCGGGACATGGAGGATCCCAGAATCGTGAACGAGACGAAAGATAAGACCAGGCTTTCGAGGCTAAAATAGACCCCCACGGAGAAGCCGCTGATCGCGAGGACCAACCCCCCGGACTTCCACCCCGGATCGTCCCGCACGGGGTGAGAAGTCCACGAAAGGCCGCCTGAAGCAGGCCTTGAGCCCTGTGAATTTCCGCTCGATTCAACCGCTTCATCACCCATTATAGTCACCGGATCACCCGCCGTTGCGGGGCGAAATTCCAGGCCTCGGTGCCGTACTTCTCGTTCACAAGGAGATCCACACGGTTGCGTTCGCGATCCATCAACGGCCTTTCCACAAGCGGGATTTCAAGTTCCTGCTCAAAACCCTTCCGGAGATTCTCCGCAAGGTTATCGAAATCGATCGATCGACCCAATTCCTCCTCCATCGAGGTCGCCTTCTCCAGCTCCTCTCGAAATCGTTCCCTCTGATCCTCGGAATCGATACGAAGAAGCTCTATGATCTGCTTGTGTTCCACCCCTATGATCAGGGAGCCGTGCTGAAGAAGCATGTCCCCCATCCGCCGCTGGGCACTCCCGATCAGCTTTTTCTCCCCAACGACCACCTCGTATCTGGCCGCAGACGAAAAACACGGGGATGTGATCGAAGCACCCGTCGGACGAACCGAGGGAACATCCCCTCGAACGATGTCCGCGGCCAAACCGAAGAGACGAAGCCCGGCCACGAGGCATTCGCTGATTTGTCGGTAGGCCTCAGTCACCCCCCCGCGGACCATCGGGTCATCACCCCTGCAGAGCACACTATAGGTCAACTCGTTCCAATGCAGAACCGCACGCCCTCCGGTCGGTCGGCGCACGACCTCTACGCCCAACTCCCGGCACCGATCAAGGTCCACCTCCTTGTCCACCCGCTGGGCATACCCGAAAGAGAGGCCCGGAGGATGCCATCCGAATGTCCGAAAGACGGGGGGCGAGGCCCCCTCCTGGACGGAACCCAGGACGGCCTCATCCACGGCCATATTAAAAAAGGCGTTTTCAAAACGGGTGTTCAGAAAACGCCAAGTCGCTTTCATCTTTGAGGTCGATTCTAAAACGTCTTAGGTTACACCGCGCCAATACTTCTGAGGGCCTCCTTGGCGGCCATCTGCTGCGCTTCCTTCTTGCTCCGTCCCTTTCCCTCCCCCATAATCTCTCCTCCGATCGCCACCTCCACGGTAAATATCTTCTCGTGATCGGGCCCGTCCTCCGAGTTGACAAAGTAGCGGGGATGGCCCCTCCCTTCGCTCTGGACGTGTTCGAGGAGAACACTCTTGAAATTGAGATTATCACCGTTGGTGCTGATCTCCTCCACATCGCAAAGGAGGTGCCGGGCGACAAAAGTCCGTGAACCGTCGAGCCCCCCGTCCAGGTAGATCGCGCCCAAAACGGCCTCGTACGCGTCCCCGATGATCGACGTCCTTTCCCGCCCCCCGGACTGTTCTTCCTCTTTGCTTAAAAGGATATATTTGCCAAGGCCCATCTCCCGTCCTTTTTGGGCAAGCACACTTTTGCTGACGATCAGAGACTTAACCTGAGTCAGCTCACCTTCGCGCTTCGATCGAAAGGACCGGTACAGATATTCCGTGACCACCAGATCGAGGACGGCGTCTCCCAGGAATTCAAGCCGCTCATTCGACTCGATCCCGCTTCCGTCCGATGCGAATACATACGATCGATGTTTTATGGCTAGGGACAGAAGAGAACGGTCGAAAAAACGGTAGCCGATGACCGCCTCGAGGGTGTCGAGATCCCTTTCGACCTTTTCGGGTTTCGAGAAGATTTTCCCGATCCGCCCGAACAATTCGTTAAATTTTAATAAAATCATTTTCCCATCGGAACGGTGCCCTGTTTAGTTTACCGGGGCGATCAATACCGAAAGTACCCCCCTGGGCATCCATGGATCGTCCGGTCAATTCCAAAGCCTACAGGGAATGGGACCTACGATCCCATTTGATATTTTCCAAAGACCGTGACGGCATTATGGCCCCCGAACCCGAAGGAGTTGTTCATGGCGATGGATACCTCTTTCCGCCTCGCACGGTTGGGGACGTAGTCCAGGTCACATTCAGGATCGGGATTCGCTTGGTTGATCGTGGGCGGGATAATGTCCTGATGGATACTGAGGATGCATCCGATGGACTCCACTGCGCCTGATGCACCCAGGAGATGGCCGACCATCGACTTGGTCGAACTCACGGCCAGCTTGTAAGCGTGATCCCCGAAGACCCTCTTGATCGCTCGGGTCTCGTTTTTATCCCCGATCGGCGTTGAAGTCCCGTGGGCGTTGATATAATCGACATCCCCCGGGTCTATTCCCGACTGTTTAATGGCCAACCGCATGGCTTGAGCCGGCCCCTCGTCCGAGGGATTGGTCTGGTGGTAGGCGTCTGCGGAAAAGCCGAATCCCAGAACCTCGGCATATACCCGAGCACCTCTGGCCTCGGCGTGGGCCAGATCCTCAAGAATTAAAGTCCCGGCGCCCTCACCCAGAACGAACCCATCCCGTTTCGCATCGAACGGGCAACTGGCCATTTCCGGACTATCATTGCGGCGCGAGAGCGCCTTCATGTTTGAGAACCCCCCGACCGCCATGGGACTCACCGCGGCTTCGCCCCCCCCGGTGATCATCACGTCCGCCTCCCCGTCCCGGATGGTCTTGAAAGCGGATCCGATCGCATGTCCCGCTGACGAACACGCGGAGACAGTCGTATAGTTTGGTCCCCTGGCGCCCAGGGTGATCGAGATTTGTCCGGAGGTCATATCCGCGATCATCATGGGGATAAAGAAAGGACTGATCCGGCGGGGCCCCTTCTGCAGGAGCCGTCTATGCTGCTCCTCGAACGTCCAGATCCCACCGATGCCCGAGCCGTAGATGACCCCAACAAGATCCGGGTCTTCGGCCTCCATATCAAGTCCAGCGTCCCGGACGGCCTCGAGGGTTGCACAGACGGCATATTGGACGCAGGGATCGTTCCGGTTCGCCTCCTTCTTATTCATCCCCATGGAAACCGGGTCGAAACCCTTCAACTCCCCGGCGAACTTCACGTCGAACGCAGAGGTGTCGAACCCGACGATGGGTGCGATCCCACTTTTGCCATTGCAGATCGCCTCCCAGAAGGTCGGTGCGGAAAGGCCGTTGCACGCCAGGACGCCCACACCGGTCACGACGACTCTACGTCCCATAAGGAACCTCTCGGATACGGATCCCCGACCTATTCCCCGGACCCTTCCTGTTTTCCCTCGAGATATTTTACCGCGTCGCCGACCGTGACCATCTTCTCGGCATCCTCATCTGGAATCTCCAGGTCGAAAGCCTCCTCGAATGCCATCACGAGCTCGACCGTATCCAGGGAGTCTGCCCCCAGATCATCGATAAAAGATGCATCGGGATTTACATCCTCGGGCTTCACGCCGAGCTGTTCAACGACAAGATCAAGCACCCGATCCTCAATGGAAGCCATGCGCTTTCCTCCGTGATTAACCGGACCCGCTTAAGAGCCCTTTCGTTTGATCTTGACCGCTTGGTGAAACTCGTTCACATCGTCATCCCGCCGTCCACGACGATCACCTGCCCCGTGATGTATTCTGCATCGTCTGAAGCAAGATACGCGACGGCAGCGGCAACATCTTCGGCGTTTCCGGGCCGCCCCATCGGCACCCGCGCCAAAAGAGCGCTTTTGACCTCAGGGGGGAGACCCTCCGTCATCTCCGTAGGGATATAACCCGGGGCTACCGCGTTTGCTGTGATACCCCGGGAAACGAATTCCCGAGCTACGGACTTCGTCAAGCCGATCAGCCCGGCCTTTGAAGCCGCATAGTTCGCTTGGGCGGCGTTGCCTGTAAGAGCAACGACCGATGAGATATTGATGATCCGCCCCCGTTTTGCTTTTATCATCGGCCGGACCGCCGCGCGCATGGTAAGGAACGCCCCCTTGAGGTTCACCTCAAGGACCCGTCCCCAGTCCTCCTCTTTCATCCTCAGGAGCATGCCGTCCCGGGCGACCCCCGCGTTATTAACAAGAATATCCAGTCTCCCTAACTCGGAGACCACGGAGGCGATGAAAGGATTGACCGTTCCGGAGTCGGAAACGTCCACCTGACGAACGATCGCCCGCCTGCCCAGCGACTTGACCTCTTCGGCCACCCGTTCGGCTGCCTCAACGCTGCGGCTGGAACAAAGCGCCAAGTCTGCACCCTCCGAAGCGAGACGTATCGCTACGGCCCTGCCGATCCCTCGTGACCCCCCGGTCACCACCGCAACCTGTCCTTCGAGTCGTCTCATGCTGCCTTCGAAAACGCTTCCAGATCCTCCGGTCCCCCTACACAGCTGACTCGGATCTCCGGATCGATTCTACGAGCGAGCCCCTTCAGGACGTTTCCCGGACCGACCTCGATCATATCTCGGACCCCCTCGTTCACGATCCTCCGGACAGATGTATGCCATAGGACAGGACACGTCAACTGCTTCAAAAAAAGATCTTTAAGTCGTTCGGATTTTGTCTCGGGCTGGGCGGTCGTGTTGCTGACGATCGGCAGGGTTGCACGGGAAAATCGGATCCCCTCCAAAACGGGTCGCAGGAATTCGATCGCGGGGGCCATCAGTTCGGTATGGAATGCCCCGCTGACGGCCAGTTCAATCGCACGCGTGGCCCCCCGGGATTTGGCCGATTTCATCGCAGAACGGACGGCCTCAACCTCCCCGGAGATGACGATCTGTTCGGGGGAGTTCAGGTTGGCCGGAAAGACGGTCCCAGGTACTTCGGAGCAGAGGCCCGCAACCTGCTCTGCGTCCAGGCCGATGATCGCGGCCATCGTCCCCGTCCTCCTGGCCCCTGCGGCCTCCATGGCCCTCCCACGCGCGGCGACCAGTTTCAGTCCCTCTTCAAATCCGAAGACATCCGCCGCATACAACGCCGCACATTCACCGACGCTGTGTCCCGCCACAATCGTGGATGAGACGCCCGTCTCTCTAAGGGCCTCATACGCCACGAGGCTATGGACGAACACGGCAGGTTGTGTGACCGAGGTCTTTTTCAAGTCCTCCTCGGGCCCTTCAAACGAAACCCGTTTAAGATCGTAGTCCAGAATTTCGCTCGCACGGTCATAAAGGCCGCGGGCGACATCGGAGACTTCGTAGAAGGCCTTTCCCATGCCCACATACTGGGATGCCTGTCCGGGAAAGAGGAATGCGAATCGACGGCTCAAAACGCCCAGCGCAACAGAGCGCTGCCCCAGGTATAACCCGCCCCGGCACTGGCCAGAACGACCAGATCACCCTGTTTGATCCGGCCTTCGTCTGCAGCTTCGCAAAGCCCGATAGGAATCGTGCCGCACGTCGTGTTCCCGTAACGATCGATGTTGGCGACCACTTTGTCTTTTTCGAGACCCATCCGCCGTGCGGCCGCGTCGATGATCCGATTATTGGCCTGATGCGGAACGAAAAGGTCAACATCCTTTCCCGTCAGATCGTTTCGACGCAGGATCTCCGCGGAGATGTCGGCCATGCTCGAAACGGCAAACTTGAACACCGCGCGACCGTCCTGATGCACGAAGTGCATCTTTTTATCGACGGTATCGTGAGTTGCGGGGTTCAAACTGCCACCTCCAGGCATATACAGAAATCTTCCGCCGGACCCATCGACCTGGAACCGAAAATCCAGAAGCCCAGACGTCAGGTCTTCGGTCGGCTCCAAAAGGACCGCTCCTGCCCCGTCTCCGAAAAGGACGCAGGTCTCCCGGTCGGAATAGTCGACGATCGACGACATCTTGTCTGCTCCGATCACCAGGACCTTTTTGTGGGCACCGGTCAGGATGAATTGGGCCCCTACGACCAGCGCGTAAAGAAAACCGCAACAGGCCCCTGACAGGTCGAAACCCCAAGCCCGACCCGCGTTGATCCCCTCCTGGACCAGGCAGGCCGTGGCCGGAAACATCATGTCAGGTGTTACGGTGGACACCACGATCAGGTCGATCTCATCCGGGGAAACGCCTCGATTCTCGAGGACCTGTCTGGCCGCCTGGATGGCCATGGTGGAGCTCCCGAGCCCTTTATCCAGGATCCGACGCTCGGAAATACCGGTCCGGGTTCGAATCCATTCATCGGACGTATCCACCTTCTTCTCAAGGTCGGAATTCGTCAACCGCCGCTCGGGCAGATATTTTGCGACGGCTGTGACCGCCGCATTGAATCGACCGGCCATGAGGCTTATGTTTCACGAGGTCGAATGATTTCGCGGCCCTTGTAATAGCCGCAGTTCGGACAAACCCGATGGCCGAGCTTGGGTCGCTTGCAGTTAGAACAGAGGGAAAGCGACGGCGCCTTCGCCTTCCAGTGCGTCCGGCGCTTCCGGGTGCGGGTATTCGAATGTCTTCGTTTCGGGTTGGGCACGGTTTGGCTCCACGGTGATTCGATCAGGAAAACGATAGTTTTTTTGCCCTTATGCTCTTCCGTTTTATGATTCTTGTTCCTCCTTAAATTTCCTCAAAGCATCCCACCTTGGGTCGACCTCCTCTCTAATGCAGGAACAGGACTCGCTGTTCCGATTGGCTCCGCACACGGGGCAAAGACCGGGACACGATTCAGAACAAAGCGGCTTCACCGGGGTTTCGAGGATTATGGCATCCCGGATTTGAGGTGAGATGTCCACCGAGACGGCGTTCTCCTCGTAGGGGATCACATCGGTGTCTCCCGCCTCCTCCAGATCGTCAAGTGTCTCCTTTGTCCCTTTTTGAAAAATCAGGTCCACGGCCGTCTCCACGTCGCGATGAATGGGTTCTAGGCATCGGCAACATGCCAGCCTTAGGTGGAAGGCGATTTCGCCGTGGGCAACGAGGGAACCACCTGTCTTGATCAGGTTTAGGATGACCTTCGTAGGGCCATCCAGGCCAAGATCCTCTTCTGAGAGGTCCAGTTCCGAAGAGGAAGGCGTCCATTCGATCTTGTTTGTTCCCTCCGTCAGGCGCCGAAGTTCGATTTCAAGGCTCATCGTCTAGACTGAATTCGCGTACGTCCGATAGGTCCGTGTTTTTTGTACGTTATCGGGCCGATGCCTCCGACCCAAAAAAGAAAGCAATCTCTTTTTGCGCATTTTCGGGTGAATCGGATGCGTGGACTGCATTTTTCTGAACGCTAACGGCCATGTCCTTTCGGATGGTTCCGGGTTCGGCCTTGGCCAGATCTGTGTTACCGATCACCTGGCGCAGATAAGATACGGCATCGTCCCGCTCAAGGACAACGGGGACGACTCTGTCGGAGGTCATGAAATCCAGGAGGTCGCGGTAGAAAGGCCGTTCTGTATGGACAGCATAAAACTCGCCTGCCTGCGATCGGGAGAGCCGGATCATCTTCATCTCCACCACCTGAAACCCCTCCGATTCGACCCTTCGGATGATCTCACCCACCAGGTTTCTGGAGACCGCATCCGGTTTGATGATCATCAAGGTGCGTGTCATGAAGGCGAGACCCATCCCTCTAATCTTGCTCGTTCCAAAAACGGTGGTAAAGATAAGTATAATAGAGTATTTCTTCAAGATTGTCAATCAGATTTTGGCCGCTCCTACGCTTCTGATCCAAACAGTTCTGCGAACATGAAAAAGTCGTCCAGGTCGATGACATCGTCTCCGTCAAGGTCAAAAAGGAGGTTGAAACCCTCCTGCCCGGATGCCAGCCCGAACCCATCCGCAAACAGAAAAAAATCGTCGAGATCCACTCTGCCATCCCCATCAAAATCCGAGCGGGAGGCCGAAGAAGGCTCGAAGGGGTCCGCTGAGATGAAGAAAGAGCCCTCTTCTGCCCCCCCTCCGGTCCGGGCGACAACCGCGACCACACGATCGGCCTGAACCGTCCGGATCTCCCCTTTCCGTGCAGTCAAGGCCATTTTAAGCACGAAGGGAGATCCAGATCGAATCGATACGACGTGAACCCGGAAGCTATCTTGTACCCCGCCTTCGAATCCGATCCGGAGTCCCTCTTGACCTCCGAAGTCGAAGTAACGCGCAGCCCAGAGTTCGACCTGCCGGAGGGAGGACCCCATCGGAAATTGCGTGACCGTCTCCGCGGACAGGTCGGAGATCTGAAATTCCGAATATCCAAACCGTCCGGTCGTGTCCAGGAGATTTGCCACGGTCCAGTCTGCGAATACCCCCTCGAAGGTGGATGCCCCCTGGATCTCCGAGAGGGCCGATTCGAATCCTTCGATCCCGTGTATCGGGTTCTGTACCAGGTTATGTATGGCGGACAAACCGTAGCGGTCTGCGAAATAAGAGACGAACAGGAACGCTTTTTCGTCCTCGAGAGGCCGACGGTCATCCTGCCAGCCGGTCAGATCGATATTTGTAAATTCCAGAAAAGTGGATGCGACGTCGATCGTATCCGTGTATCCGTTCAGGAGTTCTGAATATCCGGCGCACCCCTCATCGACCCATATCGCCTCCGTCGGATCGGCGTTCCAGTGGATCATGTGCTGAAGTTCGTGGGCCAGCGTAGAACGGGCAAGCCGACTGTCGATGTCGAGGGGGCGATCATCGATATAGATAATCTCACGGCCTATGGGAGCGGATTGATTCTCGATATCGAAATAACCTGAGAAAAAGTTGCCCGTCGTCGCGTGGTCGTCTACGATATCAAGAACGAGGATCAAGATCTTGGGATCCCCGTCCACGTCCGGAGGAGGGCCAAAGGTCTCGGTGTTGAGCTGGTGGATCCCCTTCGAGGGGTCGGCCGACGAAGCGCGATCAAAGGCATCGGCCAGGCGATCGACCTCGGGGAAATGAACCCGATTTCCCCATTCCTCATCCTGTACGAACACGTAGCAATGCACTCCGACGAACTGGCAGGTGGCCGTTAAGGTATAACGGTCGAATGTGGAGAAGTTTAAGGCACGAAAACTCAGCGTGTCACCCACGACGAATGGCAGGATCTGGGATCGGACGGACGTTTTGAGAGATCGCGTAATTTGGGAATGGGATAGGGAAAGGGACCCGCACATCGCTGGGGGTTCGAGCCCGTCCAAAGGGAGGGGGAGGACGGCGTATGCGAGTATGAAAAGGAAGATGTTGAACGTCCGTACTCGGATCATGGCCGAACTTCAAAACCTCCGCGTCATCGCCATCACCCACCCTCCCCTGGGGTTGGGGAGGAGCACCACACCCGAGGCGTCCGGGGGAGCGGACCCGCTTCGTGCGGCCGATGCGGCGTGGATCGCCCCGATGAATCGGTTCAGAACAAGGCCTCCGACAAACAAAAGGGCATTCCTTCGGGCGGAAGTGCTGGCGCTACGGAGTTTCTGAAACCTTATCCGGGAAGCCTCTGAATCCCATTCCCACACGTTCTCCGGTGTTTCAGAGAGCTGGTCAGCGTCGGGGCCATCCAGGAACCTGGCGACACTGTTCCGGATGTAGATACTCATATACGACGCGACCTCGTCGAAATATCGCTCCCCTTTATTTTCGACCCGGACACCGGCGTGCGCTGCTGAAAATCCCTTGAAGGATTTGTCTCGGGCCCCGGCAAGAAGCCTGAATCCGATTTGACCCACCCAGAGCGCCCCTTCCGTGAAGAGAAAAAATCGGGCGGATGTTCCCCTTCCCGCATAAGCCTGCCCCGCGCCCGGGACGGCCAGGGACAGGAGGGCGGCCATTCCAGAGGACCTGCCGTCACCCCGGGACCGGGCGGTGTCCGAGACCGTTCTCCCGGGACGGTCCTCACCGTCTCCCGTTACCTTTTCCATCTTATTGGCCTGCCTGATCGATTTCGGAACGGTTTTTTCAAGAGTCCTTTCCGACCCTTGAATCGATCCCCATGGAGGATAGGTTCCAGGAAGGGGGGAGAAGGGAACCGATGATGACCCCGGTTGACGAAGCCTGTCCGGATCGGACCTTGCAACCGATGAGGTGGCCAGAATGGCCAAGCCCGTGAAAAAATACAAGCGAAGGGTCACTCGATATCCTATTGAGATGATTAAAACCCGAGGTTGACCCGGAACGCAGGAACCGGGTCGGCCCCCCCCCCTCCGATCAACGCTGTGTCCACCCATAACCGTGCCCCAAGCCCCCTTGCGTGAATCGAGGCATCTATGGCGCTGACGACGTGATTGAAGACAACCAGGCCCAGGATCCGTGAAGAGCGTTTGAAATATCGGTTGCTTCGATTTCGTTCGGTTTCATAGTTAAGCCTGTTCGCAGAGAGAACCTGGCCGGGATCCACGTCATACGGGATTTCTTGGCCTACGCGTCCCTCCGGGTCTTTTCCATCGTCCCAGCCGAAGACGAACTGATTGTACTTTCCGATCAATTCATAGTATTGTTGGATATCCTCCTGTTTGGAGGGAAGGGTTTCCGCCCGCACGTAATTCGCCGACAGGGGATCGTTATCCCAATCACGGAATCTGCTTTCGTCCCAGTGGCGATCTGCGAAGGACCGGAAATCGCGTTCTATCGATTGTCCATTGTTGGACCAGTGGGCATAGGTGATCCAGGTGCCGACCTCAACCGCCAAAAAGGCGGCCCCCCGTTTCTCCGCGCCGTAATAGAGCTCTCCGAGCCCGGGGAGAATCAGGGACATCGCGAAGGCGATCTTGGACGATTTATCGATGGCTTCTACTTTTGATGGCTCTTTGCCGCCCTCATTCGGACCCTCAGCGAGTGCTTGAGAAGCGAAAGGACCAGCGACTGCCGCAGCCATCGCCAGGTGCATGACGAAGACGTGTCTCACTGTTACCTCATACCTATCCATTGAGATAGACAAGAAAAGCGGTTCGGCTTGAAAGAAAATTCGGATCCGGGATCCTGGAGCCCCGGCAAACAACCCCCGTCTCCCTATCCTTCGGTTTAAAGATACCCGAAAAGAAGCGAGAAGTAAAACTTAAGGCCGGAGCGCAGCTCAGGGTCCCCTGCTGATTGAAGGGGAACGGTATCGAGCCCGTAAGCCGCATCCACACTGAAGCGGGTTGGGAAGATGTGAAACGAGACGGCGTCGAACCGGATCTGGGCCCCCAGATCTTTCTTGACCCCCCGTTTCAGGATACGATCCATCCCGTCCCCATCCCAGGCCCGACCCAAATCCGCATACAGGGCCCCATAGATTTTGTCCAGGAAGATCGGGCCCGCTTGTCGCTTGATGCTGGGAAACAGCGGAAATCGGTAGGTCGCATTCAGAAAGGCGACCCGTCGTCCTTCCAGGCTGTAGTAGGTATAACCCTTCATGCCGGGAAGTCCGCCTATCCGTAGGGAAAAGAAAGGGTCGACTTTTCGATCCACCATGCCCCCGAACAGATTGAAGGCAACCGTGCTCCGCCCCAGAACCGGAAGATATTCATGCCAATCGAGTAAAACCTGGCCGTAGATATACCGGTCGTAGATCTCCTGTACGATCGAAGCGTCGTCCCTGAATCCCTTTAGAAAATAGTTAAAGAAACGATCGTAACGGAAGAATACCTCGCGGCCTCCTCGCGGGTTGATGTCGGTATCCCGCCTCCTCGGGATACTTTGGTGTCGATAGGTAAAGGCCATGTCGAGGCCGCTCAGGTAGTTCGCCGTGACCCTACCCCTCGGCACATCGATCCGATTGAAGCTCGACTGATCTATCGTGGTGTTATAACGACTGTAGATCGCGGCCCCGGATGCTGTTCCCCCCTTGAATTTTCCCCTCAATCCCAGTCCAATCTCATTGAGGGCGAATATCCGCTCATAGAGCCGAAAGTCCTCATCACGATTGACGATCTGCTCATCTTGGTGTCTCACTTGACGGTAATATTCCAGATAGAAAGTAGGCCGGAATTGCCTTAATTCGAAGATCCCGAACAGGTCCTGGTCGAAGTTACGGCCCAGGAGGACACCGGCAAACAATGATTGTTTGCCCAGAATGTCATCCGAAGCGAAGAAGGACCCGACCTTCGGTATCCCATCGTCGATCGCGACTCTAGGGAGGAGGGTGAGGGCCGAAAATTCGTTTCGGTACGGCCTGGATGGGATCTGGATCTCCTCTCCGGAGGAAACCGGAGGGACCGAAGCGGTAAAGTTCTGGTCAGATTCCTCAATCTGGTTCGATGTCCCTGAGCCGGCCGTTGCATCCGCGCCAATCTCCCCTTGGGGGTTCTTGATCGGGTCGGGAGGAATTGGGAGATTGAACAAGCCCGGATCGACTGAACGCCAGGATCGGACATCCGGCAGGATGCGAATTTCGTATCCGTTGTGTCCGTAATGCGAGAATGCAATCCGACCGTCCTGGGAATTTACGTCCGGGAAGAGAGCCCCACCCAATACGTTTGTAACCTGGGTGATCGTACCGTCTTCAAAGTCAAAGGCATAGATGTTGAATATACCCGTGACATCCGAGCAGAAGAAAAGCCTTCTCCCGTCGAGCGACCAGCAAGGATCCCGGTCTGTCCCTTCCGAACGAATCAGGATTTCACCACGCCCCCCCTCCGGGGACATCACGCCGATATCCCGACGCTTCCCGTCCGATTGGGAGTACGCGATTCTTCGTCCATCCGGGGACCACCGTGGGGTATAGATCTGAGTGCCCCCCCGGTTGATGGAAAGGGCTTTCCCGTCCGTCCCGTCCGACCTGGATAACCAGAGATCGGAATTCCCCCGCGCGTTCTTGACAAAAGCGATCCACTCCCCGTCAGGGGAGATGTCGGGTTGGGTTGCGCGAAGTCCGTGCGTCAGGCGGCGAGCCTCTTTTCCATCCGGGGCGATCTCGTAAAGATCCCAGTATCGGGATCCGTTCCGGTCGGGGTCGCTTCTTTTTGAAAAGACAATAGCCTTCCCGTCAGGACGCCACGTCGCAGAGGTGACTGCGCCGCCGGGGAGTCGTTCGTCGGGTCCTTCGGACGATACGTTCAGATAGAGGCCCAATCGGCCATAATCCCCCCCCTTGTTCGAGAGGTAGATAAGACGGTTCCCCTTCGGGGACCAGCGGGGGATAATGTTCAGATACCCATCCGCTCGAAAACCAACGCCGTCGATCCGGGACACGTTCACGGAGTCCGCAACCGCACCGTATTTCGCTTTGAGGTCGGCCTTCCAACGATCGTGGAGTTCCACCCCGGAGATACCCAGAGCCCGCTGGATGGCCGATGAGAAATTGAAACGCCACCACGATGACATCCCCCTCGTGATCTTTTCAATCTTGTCTTCTCCGAACTCACGGGCGATGTATCGGGTCAGAGAATAACCGTGGTCGTAAACTTTCTCGTTTCCCAGGCCATTTTTTTCGAAGACCCCCATCTCGTCGTAGGAAAGCAGTTTGTCGTGGAGGGTCGCCATACGGAGAATCATGTCCCGATGGGAATCCCACCGGTCGAATTTCGCACCTGAGGCCTGGTACTGCGCGACACCTTCGGCAAACCACGGGGGGCAGACGACCGACGGAACGGCGTATGAAGTGATGACGTCCGGGAAGCCCTGAAGGATGTCCTTTCTGTTTTCCTCCTGTTGATAGCCCAGATAGTGGAAGTAGAATCCCGGGATGCGGGCCGGGGCCTTCTGTGCGACCTGGAGGGAAACCACGTGGGTGTACTCGTGGGTGATCACATTTCTGAGCCAATCGCTCGTCCCTCGAAGCTCGAACTCAAGGGCTAGGTTCGTGGTCCAGATCTCGATCGTATTTTGATAATACAGGGCGACGCCGTTGGCAAAGTCATCCGTATCCCGAAGGATAATTCGGACCTTTTCCGGGGGCACATGCCGATATAAAGAGGTGATCGGCCCAAATGCCGCTTCGGCAACCTCGGCCGCACGACGAGCGATCTCCTCCAACTCGCGGTCATAATAGATCTTAAAATGGGGGGTCTCAACCACCTGCCAGGATAGTTCCGGATGATTGGCCGACAGGGGATACTGTCCGGATGCAGGCCCGGGGGAATGGAACCAAAGGATGGCCAGGAGGCAAACGACCCTCAGAAAGTCCTTATTTAACCGCTGCTTTGACAAATCGCACCTCTTTTTGTCCACCGCGATCAGTGGCCTCAACACGACAGATATAGAGTCCTGTGGCATAGCCTGAAGTGTCCCATACGATCTCGTTATCGGTCCCCGGCAACGGGTTTGCCAGGCTCATGGACCCGACGAGATCCGCGGATGTGTTAAATATCTTGACTTCAATCCTGGCTTCCCGCCCCAGGAAAAACCGCAATCGGGCGCCGCCGCCTACGATCGGATTCGGATAACAATAGACCCGTTCGGCCGGCAGGAACGAATCAGAAGGCCCTGGCCCTGGAGCTTGCTGTGTCAATGCCGAATTCCGGTTCCCGGGGCCTCCCCCTTCCTGGCCCCATTGGACCGACTCTCCGTTGAGATCCTCATCCAGGCGAATAAGATCCCACAGGCTGATGCCACCGGGCGAAGTAACTGCGATCAGGTCAAGGCCTCCATCCCCCTCCAGGTCTTCCAAAAGCGGAGAGGCAACAATAGGTCCCAGGGTCGCCAGCGGGAAACCGGGTAAGGGGTTCCCGTCACCGCGAAGTCCATAGAGATAACCACCGGCCGAAAAAACCAGGTCGGGCCTTCCGTCCTTGTCCAAGTCACCGATCACAGGCGGCGCCATAATCTCTGTGGCGCGGTCTTTAACCGGAAGGTTGAAGGGACTGCCCACCTGAGCGACACCGTTGTGTCTCAAGATCTGAAGACCGGATCCCCCGGATGCCACCTCCAGAAACCCATCGCCGTCCACGTCGGCCACCGCGGCCCCGGAGCGAAATCCCCCGCCGCTGTTGGTAGGGACGACCCGTCCCTGACGGAGGTAAAAAACCTCACCGCCATCTGTGATGACGACCACTTCTGCGGCCTTGTCCCCGTCAAGATCCCCCAGAACCGGAGGCAGGGACACACGTCCCGGGATGCGGTCGATTATTCGGGACCCATCCGACCCCACCCGATAGACCCCGCCTTCCGATCCGATCAGGACCACTTCTGGCGTTCCGTCCCCATCCAGATCCCCGACTGCAAGGCCGGCGACAGAGGATTCGGCCACGGGTTCATCCAATCCGGTCACACGCCCGTTTTGTCCTTGTAAAGAGATCAGTTCACCCCCTCCCCCCCCCAGCAGCACGCTCGATCCCAGACCCAGGTCGGCTATGGTCGGAGGGGTTGAAGGTGGCCGATCAAGGCGAACCGACCACAAAAGCCCCTTCCCGGATCGGGCGGTGATCAGGCCGGAGGATCCAGCCGTAACTAGGTCTTGGGTCCCATCCCCGTCTAGGTCTCCTACCGCTGGGGTAAATATCGTCGAGTCCCCTGTCTCCACCCAAAGGCCTTGAGGGTCGGCACCGAACGGCTGACCGTCGGCGCGGAAGGCCAAAAGGAGACCGTCAAGGGTGGTGGCTACGACCTCCTTGATCCCGTCCCCGTCCAGGTCGATGACCCGGGCGGCGTTCCGCCCGAATGCCGGGAGGCCCGTAACGGGCCATCTTCCCCCGGTTCGTTCGAACGATACGGAGACCGCCATGGTATCTCCGGGGGGACTCTGCACGGTGATTTGGATGCCCGTGTGATAACCCGCATTGCTTCGAGAGTCCGGGATGGTCGTCGGGCCGAAAGATATGCCTTTCCCTCCAACGTAAAAGGGGTCATCGGGCCCCCCCTCGATCTGGTCCACCCGGTCAAAAGGGACAAAGATGTTTCCGATGTCGAAATATCCGTCCGCCTCCACCAACCTCAACCCGCGACGATGGGGGTCGTCGTTGACGCCTCGGTCCTGGTCCGCCCCGCGGATAACCGACTCATCTACGTGCCAAATCAAAAGACCCGACCCCGGGATGAATGCGTCGTAGTGCTCTCTCGAAACCCATACACCTCCCGAATCGCCTCTCGAGAAGACCACGGTCGGGGTCTCTCCCGGCATCAGGCGGGATTCCCGATTTTCGAGGAGGAAATATTCATCTGAAGTGATCGGGACTTTCACGACACGGGGAAGGCCTGTCCGGATATCCGCAGCCCCAATCTCGATCGTCGTGTCACGGCTAACCGTCAAGGGTGAAATCCAACCCAGACGGACCCTGGACCACGCCTCGGGAAAAACAGGTGCGAAACCGACCAATCCGGTGCCGTCACGAAGAAATCCCGGAAGTCGCTCTGCAATCTCCTTCCCGATAATTCGATTGGAGCCGACATCCATCAGGCTCCATCCCCCGGCCGCAGGAAGATCGTCCTTGAAATTGGACAGGCCTGGAAGGCCGAGTTGGCTCCCGAAGAACCGCGCCAGCGTGCCGTTGAGCCCACCCCGACCATCGGTGCTAATGGCTTCCGGCAGGAGCATGCCGTTGGCGACCAGGTGGCTCCCGTTTTGTACCGGGATCGCACCTCCCAAGTGGCTTTGGAGGTCGTTTTCGTCCACAAACGCAGAAGCCACATCGTTAAAAGTCCTTCCTGACCGCGCCTCTGCACCGATTCCGGCGTGAAATACGATATACGAACGAAATCCCGAAAAATCCAGCTCTCCCTTCTCAGTCGAGTCCGCTGCCACAATCCCATCCCGGAAAAGCTCCGTGATCCGTGAGGCAATTTCATCACTTGTCCTTCCGCTCCCATAACTTAATAGCGTTCGGGGGAGTCGATAGCTCTCGTTGAGGTCTTTCGGCCAGACCTCATATGTGATCTCCACCTGTCCGTCCGAGACTGTCCGGTAGTAGTCGGCCAGCGCGGTCAGGTGTGCTTCAAAATATGCCCCGTCATGAGGAGGTGTGTCGTAGAGGAACCGGTAATCGGGTCGGGCGGTTTCCAAAGGACGCTTGTCAAATGTCCCGTCGCCCGAAGTGGTAGGATTGTCTGGGTTTTCCTGGGGGAATGATACGCGAATGGCCAGAATACGCCACTGATCCGCCGCTGATGAGCGCTCGGCTGTCAGGTGGAACACGATGGGGAGAAGGAGGAGATGAAGCAGACGGATCAAGACTGGCCCTATGCGGTTTCGTACAAACGGAAGCCACAAAGCTGGGTCCGGCAATCCAAACTGCGCCCGGCGCGACCCAGATTTGTGGCTACGGTCATGCACACCCTCAGAAACGATGGGAACGGACCCTCCCCAACCTCCCTATACCGGGGATTGGGTCTCAGAAATGGAATCCCCCTGTGAATCGGAATTCGTTTCTGAGAGGGGTATTATTTGCCGTGAAGTATGCCACGTCAAACGTCATCCAGTTGTATTTCAGGCCGATTCCGAAGGTCGGTGTCTTGATTTTCCCGTCCCGATCGTGGGTGTAGCCTCCACGGACCGCGACAGCGGAGGCATCGGTCAAACTGAGCTGATACTCCGATCCGACCCGGAAGTCCATGGCCTCGAATTGCTGACTTGCGGATTCGTCCTTCCAGGAGGTGATGAATGAAAAGAACCCATCCCCGACGAGGGGCTTGTAAAGGTCGGTGGTCACCAGTACGGTGTGAGGCCCCTTCCGATAGGTTTTGTAGGCGAACCCCACGACCAGATGCTGGGGCAGGGGATCCGACTGCCGCTGATCGATGAAAGTGATATTGGGGCCTATGTTCCGGAGCACGCCGGCGAATGTCAGGCGATCCGTGGGCCGATACATGAATCCAAAGTCGCCCGCGAACGATGTGCCGTTCCCCTTCCCCTGCTCGGCTCCCGCTCCGCTATCAGCCAGGTGTTCGTGGATGAATTTGAGTGAGACCCCTGTTGAGAGTTTGTTCCACATCCGCATACCATAAGAGACGCCCACAGCCAGATCGAAACTGGTAAACTGACCCAGTTCCTGACCCGTCTCGCTTGTTCGGAACTGCGTCCCCAGGGAGACATAACTCATACTGAAGCCCATGTTGCCGATCTCACCGACGGGTTGGGAATATGTACCATAGGCGAAAAACACATCCGATGCGAGGGCAGGAATGGGTTTGTACATCGTAAAACTCATGTCCTTGCGGGTATTGTCGACCAGAGCTGACGGATTGTAATAGGTCGCGTTGGCATCGTCCGATATCGCAATATATGCCTTCCCCATGGCTGCCGAACGCGCACTGGGCTCGAAAAGGAGAAAGCTTGCTGCGGCCTTGCTTTCGGGTGTTGCGTGCGCCACGGACACCGCAAAGCCCGATAATGCGAATAGCACGCCTGCGAGGGTGATCTTTTTCATCTCGGACCTCCTGGATAGATTAACCTTTCCAATCCTTAAAAGAAACCCTTTCCAAAGGAAAAATCAAGAAAAGATATTCAATTAAAGGTTTGATTTACTCCAAATTATCGAATCAGCAAATCCGGGTCCAAAAATAAAAAAACCGAGCAAAAAAGCCGACGACCCGGCCGCTCGGTTTGAATTTTTTCGAATTGCGATCAACCAGGAAATTACAATATCGGAATACGACTTAGGCGCCCAGATACTACGGCAATATGGGCACCAAACACTAATGCGATGGTTTGCGAGCATCATGCAAGTCGGGGAATGAGAATCACTGTCCACCTTGAATCCATTGACGAGCTGGTGATTGAAACACGGGTACAATCCATTGTCCCACAAGTTGTAGAGCGAACGACAACCATTGGTCACAAACCATAAGACGTTACATGCGGCTTGGTGCCTGTATCCGGAATTTACCCTTAAATGGGACATTCCGTAACCTAACCCTAAAGGTATAGGGGATACACCACGTATTGTCACCTTTAAGAAACGACCCGTCGGTGATCGGTGAGTTAAAAAAATGAGACTATTTGCAATAATGACCGATACTGTCAATAAAGAATTGGAAATAGCCCTTAAAAGGGATTTTCCCAAAAGGTATTACGACTTTGGGGATGGCCAATGGTTTGTTGCTGGAAACGGTACCGCAACTTATGTTTATAAGACCCTTGATAGAGATGAAAACTTGGACATTGGCTCAGTTGTGGTTATGTCAATCGTTGGTTATAACGGCTATGCCAGCACGGATTTGTGGGATTGGATGCAGGCGATGAGCGAAGAAAATGGCTAACGGGCATCACGCTGAAGCACCAAGACCGCCCCTGTCTGAAGGTCAGCCGGCAGAGAAAGAGAATTTTGAGAGGTTGGTGCGCTTGGAAACTCGCATCGAATACATTGCCACCAAAGAAGACATTCAAAAGTTGAAAGTTTGGGTTCTTGGTGGCGTGATTGCCGCAATAATTATCGCCTTCACGGTTTTAAAGTGGTTCCCTCCCCAATCACCCCCTACGTAAACTTACGCTCCCAGAAATTCAAACTGAGCCCCTATGCGAAGCACCCCTTCATGAACGTATCGAACGTCCGCTTGTTCTTTCGGTTGTTGTATTTATAGCACGCCTCGGCCACGTAGAACGGCGTGTAACGCTTCGTGTAGTGATGATGGGAACCGTACCAGGCACGCTTGAGCAAGGACCACACGCCTTCAATCGTGTTGGTGTGTATATCACCGTCCGCATAATGCCTGGCGTGGTGGATCACAGCGTGGCTCATGATTTGCCTTACGGTGTTATAAGCACTAAATTCGTCCGTGACAAGCACCGAATCTTCCGAAGGGTCTATCGCCTGCTTGACGAAGGCCAGAACCCCCGCACCCGACAGATCGTCCGCCACACGGGCAACTACCTTGCCGCCACGCTCCACGGCTCCTATAACCGGAGTCTTGCGGGTCCCGCGCCCCCTGGGAGCGTTGCCGCCGCCTGATCGCCTGTTGCGTTTCCGTGGCTTGCCTCCGACGTAGGTCTCGTCGGCTTCGACGATCCCGCGCAACAATATTTTCCCCTGCCTCGTTGCCATCTCTGCTCGAATCCGCTGTTGCATGTACCATGCCGACCGTTGGTTAAGGTTCAGGTCGCGGGCAAGCTGGCAACTGGACAGGCTCTTCTTGGCGTTCACGATCAAGGCTATAGCCATAAACCACTTCTGAAGCGGAAGGTGAGTGCCCTGAAATATCGTCCCGGAAAGGACGTTGAAGCTGGACCCACAGGCATGGCAGTTCCAACGCCCGACAAGAGTTCCCTCTTTCTTCCGGGCGCACTCCCCAACCGCCCCACACAGCGGACAAAACGGATCATCCCCAAACCGCACCCGCTCAAGATGCTCAATACATGATTCCTGATCCGGGAACTTTTCAATCGCCGTCAACAAGTTCATTTTCCTTCCTCCCTTTTTTTGGTTAAGTTAGTTGTTTTCACTACACTTAATATAACTAAAAAGGGATTGAAAGTCAAGCCTTAATCTGCTAATTGCCTTTACTTTATCTGTTTGTATTGGGAGTGCCCTCTTACCGATCCAGGCACTACCTGTCCGTATCGCTGAAAACGGCTCAGCGGATTTATACCACGTTTCGCCAGGCCATCTACGATCATAGCTTTACGGACCAGGTGCTTTGGGGTGAGATCGAGTTGGACGAGGCGATGTATGGAGGTCATCATAAGGGTAAGCGTGGATGGGGAGCAGCCGGAAAACACTTGGTTTTCGGGCTTTATCAGAGGAACGGAAAAGTCCTCACCTTTCCCATTCCGGATCGAAGTCGAAACACCCTTACACCGCTTGTGACCTCACACACCAAAGCAGGCAGTCTATACTACACCGATGACTGGCACGCCTACACTTGGCTGTCAGTCAAAGGTGACCACGTGGTTGTTCGAAAAGAAGAAGGGGTGCCCAAAGGCAAAGGCCGACATCACATCAATGGCATCGAAGGCTTCTGGAGTTTTTCTAAAAATTGGCTATCAATACAGAGGAATCCCTCGACATCATTTCCATTTATACCTGAAGGAAACAGAGTTCAGATTCAACCAGGAAGACGAGGATCTCTTCCCAATTATTGCTTCATATCTGGTGAATCTGGTACCAATATCTTCCTAATTACCTAAATTTTTAACTTAGGCGAAGTCTTTGTTAAAGTCAAGCCATTTCTGTGCTCGGATTAGTCGATCTCGTCAGCTTCATCGATCAGCATGATCGGAATATCATCTTCAATCCGGTAACGAAGTTTACAGGCCCGACACGTCAGGGTTTCTTTTTCCCGATCGTATTCCAGGTCCCCTTTGCATTTTGGGCAGGCCAGGATGTCGAGAAGGTCCTGTTGAAGAGGCATAGGGCTCCACTCTCAAGCTTATCGGCAAATACGGCGATTCCTTAACCAATTCTTTGCACGAGAAAATCTATTAAATCGAAGACGGCCTTGTCAAGGTAATTTATATAAATTATGGGGCTTGCTTTTTTATTGACACCCCTTATGGGGATTGTATAAATTCAATTCTTATAAGAGTTTTTATCCATATTCACGCAGTCAGAGCCGAACTGTGGATGCATGAAGTTGTTGATCACCGGGTCCAACGGACTCCTTGGACAAAGGCTGATTGCCCGGGCACCTGCCGACGCTCAAATAATCCCCACTTTTCATTCCCATCCTGGAATTCAGCCCAACTTCGAGCTTCTCGACGTCACAGAACGAAGGCAGGTTGAATCTCTACTCGAACGGATCCGTCCGGATTGGGTCATTCACACCGCAGCCCTTACGGATGTGGACGGCTGCGAGTTAAAAAGGGATCTGGCCTGGAGGGCCAACGTGGTGGGGACGGAAAACATCGCCCGCGCGTGTGAATCTATTGGATCCGGACTTATACACGTCTCCACAGATTATGTCTTCGATGGGACCTCAGGTCCATATGACGAAACGGCCCCAACCCATCCAATCAACATCTATGGCTTGACTAAATTAGAGGCGGAACAGCGGGTTTTGTCCGTGAAATCTCATGCGGCCGTTGTGCGCACAATCGTTCTGTACGGCTATTCCACGGGCGTCCGACCGAATTTTGTCACGTGGCTCATCCAATCCCTTCAAAATGCTGGGTCGGCTCGGGTGGTCACAGACCAGTGGAGTACCCCTACCTTCGCCGACGACCTTGCCGATTTTTTAATAATCCTTTGCAAAAAACGTGCCACCGGACTGTTTCATTTTGCCGGTTCTGATCTTTTGACTCGTCACGATATGGCGCTCCGGGTCTGCCGGCGATTCGGCCTGGATGGGACCGTTGTTCCTGTCTCCACTTCAGAGCTCGGCCAGAGTGCAAGGAGGCCCCTGCGATCGGGCTTGAAGACAGGTCTTGTGCAACGCCTGTTTCAGATTCGTCCCAGGTCATTCGATGATGGGTTGAATATCCTGGCCGAACAGTTCGAAGACTTAAACCCCCACGGCCTTAATAAAGTTCCCGGACGTTGAACAACGCATCTCTCAGGACCCCCTTCTTCCAGAGTACCCCACGATGCCGAATCCAGGATTTCGCGTGTCCCTCGTCACGCCAACCTACAACGAAAGGGAGAACATCCCGATCCTGGCGCAGGAGGTATTCGCGATTGTCCGGAAGTACCCTTCAATCGACCTCGAGCTGATCATCGTCGATGACAACTCCCCGGACGGAACCGGAGATGTCGCCGACCAGTTGAGCGACCGGTATCCGATCAGGGTGATCCACCGTTCGGGCCGGTTGGGGTTGGGAAGCGCGGTGATGGAAGGATTTATGTCCTCCGATTACCCTCTTTTAGGGGTGATCGATGCCGATCTTAGCCACGATCCGGTCGTCCTCCCAAAACTGATCACCAGCCTCGAAAAATACGACATCACCATCGGAAGCCGATACAATCCCGAAAGCCGTGTGGAGAGATGGCCGTTACATAGAAAGCTGATCTCTCAGGCGGGAGTCCTTTTTGCCAGGTTTTTGACCGGCGTTCACGACCCCCTGAGCGGATACTTCTTCCTTCACCGATCCGTCCTGGACGGTTTGCAGCTTACTTCGCCGGGATTCAAGATCCTCCTGGAAATCCTGGTTAAAGGGACCTATAACTCTGTCCTCGAAACCCCTTTTATCTTCAGGGACCGAGAGCACAGTTCCAGCAAGCTAAATTATCTGGAATACATCCTTTTCACCAAACAACTGATCACGTTTTCCCTGGTGTATGGATCCCGCAACCAGAGGGTCAACAGGCCATCCAGAGCCACCGACAAATTGTCTTGACAACTTATACCTTGAATTGTAAGTTAAATTTCCTTCGATGATTATTCATATATGGCCGCTTGAATTGGGTTTCGCACCCTTGAGGTAATTCGTGCCAAAAAATCGAAATATCATCGGCCTTCTTGTTTTGGTGGTCGTTATTTTGGTCGGGTCTTTTGGGATCGACTATGTCCAGGCGTACGGCCGGGGAACATCCATCCAGCAATGGGGCGTACTCAATCGCATCGCCTACCTCATCCGTGAAAATTATGTTGAGGAGGTCGAACAGAAGAAGCTGATCGACGGGGCGATCGAAGGTATGCTGATGAAGCTCGACCCCCACTCCACCTATATTTTGCCTGAAGACAGCAAACTCGTCCAGGAAAGGTTTGAAGGGGAATTCGAGGGGATCGGCATTCATTTCGATATCATCAATAACATTCTAACCGTCCTGTCGCCGATTCCGGGTTCACCGGCCTACGCGGTAGGCCTTCAGCCCGGGGACAAAATTGTAAAAATCGAAGGAAAATCGGCCATCGGAATCAAAAGCTACCAGGTGATGGAAAAACTGAAAGGGCCAAAGGGCACAAAAGTTCGTGTTACCGTCAGGCGAGAGGGAGAGGAAAACCTCCTTGAATTCACGATCACCCGGGACAAGATCGACATTCCGAGCGTACAGCCTGCCTTTATGATCCGGCCCGGCGTGGCCTATATCAAAATAACCCGCTTTTCCAAAAAGACCGCGGAGGAGTTTGATGAAGCCCTTCATCGACTCAAAGAAAATGGCATGGAAAAGCTCATCCTCAATCTGATAAACAATGGAGGGGGATATCTTGACCAGGCCGTCGCGGTTGCTCAGCATTTCATCGACAAAGAGAAGATGATTGTCTATACCCAGGGTCGCCGTTCAAATTCAAGTGAGGAACATCGATCCCAGCGGGAAATCGCCCACGAACCCTACCCCATCATTATCCTGATCAACAACGTCTCCGCTTCTGCGTCAGAAATCGTCGCGGGGGCCCTGCAGGACCACGACCGAGCCCTGATCGCGGGCCAGACGAGTTTTGGAAAAGGGCTGGTTCAAAATAAGTTTGACCTGAAAAACGGCGGCGCCGTACTGTTGACCGTAGCGCGCTATTATACTCCGAGCGGAAGACTGATCCAACGTCCCTACACCGAAGACCGAGTCTCCTACATACAGGAGGCTGGCACCAGTCAGGTTGATTCCGTCGGGGAAACCGAAAGGCCTGTTTATTATACGATGAATCTCCGAAGAAAGGTTTATGGCGGAGGTGGGATCGCCCCGGATGTGGTTTTGACACCGGACACAATGAACGTCTTCGAGCGACGCCTGAACAGGCACAATGTCCTGTTCGAATTTGCCAATCGGTATGTCGGTAAACACCGGACCGAGTTGAACGATCTGGAAACCTTCATCGAAAGTTTCCACACGACCGAAGAGGATATCGAGGAGATCAAAAGGTTCATTCAAGACAAGGGGATTGAGGGGGGAGAGGCGGCTTTCCGGGAGAGCCGCGATTTCATTCGACGTATCGTCATGCAGGAGATCGCCCTCTCCAGATGGGGCCGAGAAGCCCTGGTCCGGGTTCAGGCCAGCCTCAGTCCGGAAGTCCAAAAAGCCCTGGGGCTGTTCGATCAAGCGTCGTCGATTCTGGCAAGATCGGAACAGGGGACCCCGGATGCTGCCTCAAGTCGTGTTCCTGAAACTGAAGAGCGATCTAAAGCCGGAAGAATTCGATAGGACTGAAAGGAGTCTTTGATGGGTTGGAATATCTTTGTCACCCGGTTGCTGCCAAAGCCAGGGATGGACCTTCTATA
Source organism: Candidatus Latescibacterota bacterium (assembly GCA_965217865.1). Taxonomy (GTDB): domain Bacteria; phylum Latescibacterota; class UBA2968; order SICM01; family SICM01; genus CBDCJO01. The sequence goes on from CBDCJO010000002.1 coordinate 1,266,666, forward strand.
CGAACAATGCGATGTAGTCGACGTGAATCCCAACGATCGAATGCTTACAAGGGATGAATTTCTCGATAACATCAAAGGCCGTGACGGTGTGATCACCCTGCTCACAGAACGCGTGGACCAGGAGGCCTGTGAGGTGGCCGACAGGACCCTCATTTTCGCGAATTACGCCGTGGGGTTCAATAACATCGACGTCCCGACATGCACGAAGTACGGCATCCAGGTCTCAAACACCCCGGGCGTACTGACCGAGGCGACCTCCGATATGGCGTGGGCGCTTCTTTTTTCATTGACCCGGAGGATCGTTGAATCTGATAAATTCCTCAGAGCTGGCAATTACGAAGGTTGGGCGCCGATGATGTATCGAGGGGGAGACATCGTGGGCAAGACCCTCGGAATCTGCGGGGCCGGCCGCATCGGGACCTCAATGGCCAAGAAATCCAGGGGTTGGGATATGAAAGTCCTCTACTGCGACCTCTACCGCAACGAGAAATTGGAAAAAGACCTGGGGGCCCGTCAAGTCGATAAGGAAACCCTGTTGAAGGAATCGGACTTCATCTCCCTTCACGTGTCGCTTGACCCCGGGACAACCCACTACATCGGGGAAAAGGAACTCAAGATGATGAAGCCCACGGCATACCTGATCAATACCTCCCGGGGACCTGTCGTAGACGAACAAGTCCTCGTTCACGCCCTCAGGGAGGGATGGATCGCCGGGGCCGGTCTCGATGTGTTCGAAAGCGAACCGCTTCTGACGCCTGGGCTGGTGGGTTTGGACAACGTCGTGATCTGTCCTCACATTGCCAGCGCCACGGTTCAAACCCGCAACGACATGGCAACCCTGGCCGCGGAAAACCTGTTCGCCGCACTCAAAGGGGAAAAGCCCCCTACGATCGTGAACCCCGAAGTCCTGGACGCCCCAAATCTTCGGAAGCTATCGTAACGACATCGCAAATTTTTAGGTAATGAGGTAATAGTGATGGCCATCGAGCAACCCATCGCCAAATCCGGCACCGTTGAGATTGCCAAGCAGATCAATCTGTCTTGGAGCAAGGCGGTGGAGATCAGCATCAACAGCGTTCGAATTCGGTTCGGTCGGTCTATGATCACCTCAAGCGGCATCATCCTGGCCATCGCATTCTTGATGTCGATCTGGACAACCAACGCCATTATCTCAGAGCTCAAGAAGGCCAACGACCCCATCATCAACCTCCAGCTCCAACAAAAGGGCGTCGATATCGAGGGGGGCAGCGAATCGGCGATCCAGGAAAGATCGAAGAACACCTGGTTGGTGGTCCTATCCCTCCTGGTCTGCCTGGTGGGAATTACCAACGCGATGCTCATGTCCGTCACTGAACGGTTTCGTGAGATTGGGACAATGAAATGTTTGGGGGCACTCGATTCGTTCATCATCAAACTTTTTCTCCTTGAATCCGCTTTCCAGGGAAGTGCAGGTACGATCATCGGCGTGGGTGTCGGGCTTCTCCTGACCCTTCTGCTGAACCTGGTGAGCTATGGAAGCTTGATCTTCGGATATCTTCCGGGAATTGAAATTCTGAAAAGCGGGATCTTAGCCATTGCCATCGGTTCCTTTCTTTCGCTGGCCGGAGGCATCCTGCCCGCCTACAGGGCGGCCAAGATGGAACCTGTCGATGCCATGCGGTTGGAAGTCTAGACCCGGGAATCGCATTCCAACAAGAAAGCAGGTTAGTCCATGGCAATTGTGCGGACGCAGGAAGTAAAAAAGGTTTATAAAATGGGGGAAACCGATCTGGAGGCCCTTAAGGGAGTCGACATCGAGATCGAGACGGGGGAGTATATTTCGATCATGGGCCCATCCGGATCAGGAAAAACCACCCTCTTCAACATGGTCGGAGGCTTGGATAAGCCGACCGACGGAAAGGTCTACATCGACGATGTGGACGTTGCGCAACTGGATGCCTATGAATTGGCTTGGCTCCGCTGCCGGAAGATCGGATATATCTTTCAATCATTTAACCTCATCCCGGTGATGACCGCCCTCGAGAACGTCACCCTCCCGATGGTGTTCGCCGGACTCACATCCGACGACGCCCGGGACAAAGGCGTCCGTTTGCTGAACAGGGTCGGGCTTGGTGAGAGGGTCACTCACAAACCTTATGAACTGTCCGGGGGCCAACAACAACGCGTGGCCGTCGCACGAGCCATGGCCAACGATCCCGCGATTGTCCTGGCGGATGAACCGACTGGGAACCTTGATCTAAAGACCGGGACGGAGATCATAAATCTGCTCCGCGAGATGAACAAAGAGTCGGGCGTCACCGTCGTCACAGCCACTCACGACCACAAGATGCTCGACGTTTCCGACAGGGTCGTCTGGATCTCCGACGGCCTAATTGAAAAAATCATGAATCGTGAGGACCTGAAGATCGAAGTGGGAACGATCGACGGACAGACCCAGTAAATCGATCTGTTTCCGTCAGCTATTTGGGCATTATTGCCCTTGACTTCCTCCCTTAAATCTATTATCTTGTGAGCTAATCTTTCAAAGGAATTCGAAAATGGTTCAAAAAGGGGCGATCTTTTTCGATTATTTCCGCGCTTATTGGTGGGAGCGTGCACTTGAGGAGGACTGCCCATTGCACTGACTGTCTTTGACCTGAACGATAGGATACAAAAAGAAGCCGTGGGCACCTTTAACCGCCCACGGCCTTTTTTTATTCGAAGGTCCCGCTCGCGGGGCAGAAGGGAAAGCGATTTTCCCCTCGCTCCCCGCACCTTGACTTTTAGGTGGATGTGTAGTATATAATCAGGTTAAGCCGAGGCATTTCTACGGATCCGGCAATCGTCGGTTTGATTCTCACGCTCCCTCGATTTTAGCGGAATCCGCCCAGGATCCGAATATTCCAAGAGAAGGTTTTCTATTCCGATCAGGAGCCGGTTTGATCCGACCAACGCTCGAAGAAATAGAGGGGATGTCCAAAGAGGGAAATACAGTCCCGGTGTACAGGGAACTGCTTGGAGATACCGAGACCCCCGTATCCGCATACTTGAAGATTCGGGCCCGAGACCCATACTCCTTCCTGTTCGAAAGCGTGGAAGGTGGGGAAAAGATCGCCCGATATTCCTTCCTCGGCATCGCACCCTTTATGATCTTCCGGAGCCGGGGCCATCGTATCACGGTTGAAGATCGCGTGCGGAAGGATACCAGGTCTTTTGACGGGGACCCGATCGCAGAACTTCGAACGCAGATACGCCGCTTCCGTTCCGTCCACCTCAAGGGGTTGCCGCGGTTTACCGGGGGGGCGGTGGGATATGTCTCTTACGACGCCATCCGCCTGAGCGAAGACATCCCCGATTCGACTTTGGACGATCTGAACCTAGACGAAATCTTCTTTCTCTTTTTCGACACACTGATGGCCTTCGATAACCTCAAGCACAGAATTCTGCTGATTTCCAACGTGTTAATAGATGCTGAAGAGGGAAGCCTGGCCGAACGATATGATAAAGCCCTGGAACGGATCGAATCCTTGGAAGAGGCGCTTGGGGGACCCACCCAAGTCTCCACCAGGAACGGCTCTGGCGGATGCAGGCTCTCATCGAACATGGCAAAGGAAGACTACCTCGAAAAGGTGCGGATTTGCAAGGAATACATCCTGGCAGGAGACATCTTTCAGGTGGTGTTATCCCAGCGGTTCCGGACCCAATTGACCGTCGACCCGTTCGAAATCTACAGGATGCTCCGGATCGTCAATCCCTCCCCTTACATGTTCAATGTGTCTTTTGACGGGCTTCACCTGGTGGGGGCATCGCCGGAGCTCCTGGTCCGTGTTGAAGATGACTTGGTCCAGGTGCGGCCCATCGCCGGAACACGATGGCGGGGTGAAACCGACGAAGAGGACAACGCCCTGGAGCTTGAGCTCCTGTCGGACCCCAAAGACCGCGCCGAACATATCATGCTCGTGGACCTGGGGCGAAACGATGTGGGAAGAGTGGCCTGTTTTGACACCGTTCGTGTGACCGAACAGATGATCGTCGAGCGTTACTCCCACGTCATGCACATCGTCTCAAACGTGATCGGTCGACTAAGACCTGATGTGGATCCCCTGGACGCCCTCTTCGCCTGTTACCCGGCGGGTACAGTCTCGGGCGCTCCAAAAATTCGAGCGATGGAGATCCTCGACGAACTCGAACCGACCCGGCGGGGGATCTATGCCGGCGCAGTTGGCTACCTGGACTTTAACGGAAACCTCGACACCTGCATTGCCATCCGGACCATTGTCATCAAAGACGGAGTGGCCTATATCCAGGCTGGCGGCGGCCTTGTCGCCGACTCCGTCCCTGAGGAAGAATACCAGGAGACCGTTAACAAATCCAAGGCCATGATCCGGGCAATCGAAATGGCTCAGAAGGGTGAATTGATGTAATGGTCCTCGTGATCGACAACTATGATTCTTTCACCTACAATCTTGTCCAGTACCTCGGAGAGTTGGGTGCGAAAATGCAGGTCTTCCGGAACGATAAGATCACCCTCGACCAGATTGAAGAGATGGCCCCTCGGAAAATCCTCATGTCACCCGGTCCTGGTACTCCCGACAATGCTGGCATATGCCTGAGCCTGGTGAGGCAATTCTCAGGGGTGATCCCTATGCTCGGCGTTTGCCTGGGACACCAGGCCATCGGCCAGGCCTTCGGGGGAGAGATCATTCGCGCCCCTTATCTGATGCACGGAAAAGTGTCCCAGATTCATCACGATGGCCGCACCCTGTTTCAAAGTTTGGAGAATCCTTTCACGGCCACGCGCTATCACTCTCTGATCGTGAAACGAGAGAACCTTCCGGATTGTCTGGAGATCTCCGCGGAAACGGAAGACGGGCTGATCATGGGTTTCAGACACCGTACCCATCCGGTGGAAGGTGTACAATTCCATCCCGAATCGATCCTGACCCCCTCGGGGAAAAAATTCCTCAAGTCCTTCCTGGATTCTTGATGCCTTAATCGATAAAGATGTGAGGAAGCTTATGATTCGTGAAGCCATTTCCAAACTGATAGATGGACGGCACCTCACGCAGGTCGAAGCCGCCGGGGTGATGGAAGGAATTATGTCCGGGGAGTCCACTCCCGCTCAGATCGGAGCCTTTCTCATCGCACTCCGAATTAAGGGGGAGACGGTTGATGAGATCGCGGGGTGCGCAGAAGCCATGCGGGGGAAGGCCACGCGGATTACAACCCGTCACCCCTCTGTTGTCGATACGTGTGGAACAGGCGGCGATAATTCATCCACCTTCAACATTTCCACCGCGGCCGCTTTCGTCCTGGCTGGGGCTGGCCTCTGCGTGGCCAAGCACGGAAACAGAGCGATGTCCAGCCGATGTGGGAGCGCTGATGTGCTGAAGGCACTGGGTATCAACCTGGACCTTACCCCAGAGCAGGTTGGACGCTGCCTGGACGAAGTGGGAATCGGGTTTCTCTTCGCGCCCATGCTCCACACGGCGATGAAACACGCCGTCGGACCTAGGCGGGAAATCGGGACCCGGACGGTGTTCAACGTCCTCGGCCCCCTGACGAATCCTGCCGGAGCCCGCAGGCAACTGATCGGGGTTTACAGTCCGACCCTGACGGACATATTGGCAGAGGTTCTCCTCCGGCTCGGTTCCGAGAGGGCGTTCGTGGTACACGGGTCGGATGGATTGGATGAGATCACAACGACGGGGGAAACCAAAGTCAGCGAGTTGCGGGACGGTACGGTCCAAACCTACCCCATCCAGCCGGAAGACTTCGGATTGAAAAGGGCGTCCCTTCAGGACCTCAAAGGGGCCGATGAGGAGACGAATGCTAAGATCCTCACAGATGTGTTGAAGGGTGCAGAGGGCCCCAAACGAGACGCCGTGCTCCTCAATGCCGCTGCCGGCATCACCGCCGGAGGGAGTGCGCCTGATATCGGCGAGGGCATCTCCATCGCACGGGATTCGATCGATTCAGGACGAGCCATGAAAAAACTGGAGGGGTTGCGGAAAATGAGCAACGCCGGGTAAATCCGTCGACCAGCAGGTAAGCGCGTTTATGTCTACGATCCTCGACGATATTGTCGCCTATAAGAGGGAGTTCATCGACGAATGCAAACGACGGATTCCCCTTGAAAGCCTGAATGCGCCCGCTGCGGGGGAATCCGCTGAGACCGACTTCAAAACCGCGCTTCAGAAGTCTAATGGCATCGGCGTTATCGCTGAGATCAAGAAGGCGTCCCCTTCAAAAGGGATCATCAGGGAGGATCTCGAACCCGTTGAGATCGCCGGGATCTACGAGACAAATGGGGCGAGGGCCATCTCTGTCCTCACGGACGAGCGGTACTTCCAGGGAAGCGCGTGCACCTTGACTCAGGTCCGTCAGGTCACCGAACTCCCGATCCTCAGGAAGGACTTCATTATCGATCCCTACCAGATCTATGAAGCCCGGGCGATCGGCGCAAACGCCGTCCTGCTCATCGTTCGCATCCTCTCGACCCAACAACTGAGGGACTATCTCGATCTTTCCCACGGCTTGAGCCTGGACGCCCTCGTGGAAGTCCATACTCAGGAGGAAATTGAGATCGCGCTTTCCGTGAACGCGCCGATCATCGGAATCAACAACCGGGATCTCCGTACCTTTCAGACGGACCTGAACGTGACCGAAAAGCTGATCGGGGGGTTGAAAGAGGATACGATCGCCGTCAGTGAGAGCGGTATCTACACCCGGAGAGACGTAGAGCGATTGCAAGAGGCCGGGGCGAACGCAGTCCTTGTGGGAGAAGGCCTGATGCGAGAACCGGACATCGGGAAAAAATTGCGAGAGTTGTTGGGACATGGTAAGGGTTAAAATCTGCCGGACAACAACGCTGGAGGATGCCGAGTTTGCCGTTGAGAACGGGGCGGATGCCCTGGGCTTCATTTTTTATCCCATGGCCGCGTCCTACATCCAACCGGAAAAGGCCGCAGCAATCGTTGAGAAACTCCCCCCTTTTGTCACATCCGTAGGGGTTTTCGTGGACGAACCACCTGATCGGGTTGCCGGGATCGCGGGTACGGTCGGGCTGCGCACGGTGCAGCTCCACGGGGAGGAAACCCCCGAGTACTGTCGGGCGCTCCAGGGCGTTCAAATAATCAAGGCATTCCGGGTGGTGGATGGGTTCGATACCGAACGGCTGGCCGACTATAAGGTGGACGCCTTCCTGTTGGATTCCTATGATCCGAAGCTAAAAGGCGGGACAGGACGCACCTTCAATTGGGACGTTGCCGTGCACGCGAAGCGTTTCGGACGGGTCATCCTTTCAGGAGGACTGACGCCGGAAAACGTAGGGGAGGCAGTCGCACAGGTCAACCCCTACGGGGTGGACGTGGGGAGCGGGGTTGAGGCCGAACCCGGAAAAAAGGACAGGGACAAACTCCTTGCTTTCCTCTGGGCGGCAAGATCATCGGACCTCCAAGAACATTCCTTACGGGAGTCTCACCAGGATGGAAGCAGTTAATACGGAAGTGGCCTTCCACAACCTCCCCGACGAAACCGGACACTTCGGTGTCTATGGCGGGCAGTTTGTGCCGGAGATCTTGATGGCTCTCCTGGAAGACCTGGAATCGGCCTACCGTCAGGCAAAGGACGATCCCTCGTTTCAAGAAGAACTCCGGCGCTATCTGAGGGAGTTCGTTGGAAGGCCCACGCCGCTTTACTTCGCACAACGGCTTACCGAGAAACTCGGAGGGGCCAAGATCTATTTGAAACGAGAGGACCTCTGCCATACCGGCGCGCACAAGATCAATAATACCATGGGTCAGATTCTCCTGGCCAGACGCATGGGCAAGAAGCGCATCATCGCGGAGACGGGAGCCGGGCAACACGGTGTCGCGACGGCCACGGTGGCGGCGATGTTCGGCCTGGAATGTGAGATCTTCATGGGTGTCGAAGATATGGAACGCCAGGGCTTAAATGTATTCAGGATGCGCCTGCTCGGCTCCAGGGTAACAGCGGTAAAGTCAGGAAGCTGCACCCTCAAAGATGCGATCAACGAAGCGATTCGTGACTGGGTGACTAACGTTGAGTCCACCTTCTACATCTTCGGCTCGGTCCTGGGCCCTCACCCGTATCCGATGATGGTTCGGGACTTTCAGCGGGTCATCGGGACGGAGGTGCGGGACCAAATTCTCACCCTGGAAGGACGGCTGCCGGACGTGCTGGTGGCCTGCGTGGGGGGTGGGAGCAATGCGATGGGCCTGTTTCACGATTTTCTGAACGAAAAGGACGTCGCCATGGTCGGGGTGGAGGCCGGGGGATATGGCATCGCTTCAGGTAAGCACGCCGCGCGATTCCAGAACGGTCGGCTCGGGGTCCTGCACGGTGCTAAAATCTACCTCCTCCAGGATGATGACGGGCAGATCGGAATCACCCACTCCGTTTCCGCAGGGTTAGACTATTCGGGGGTAGGCCCCGAACACTGCCTTATGAAGGACAAGGGACGTATCGAATACACCTTCGCCACCGATGAAGAGGCGCTCGATGGATTCCGCTTGCTCAGCCAGACGGAGGGAATCATCCCCGCCCTGGAGAGTGCTCACGCCATCGCGCACCTCCTCAAACTCGTCCCGAAAATGAGGTCCGATCAGATCGTTGTCGTCAATCTTTCCGGACGCGGCGACAAAGATGTACAGAGTGCGACAAAATTCATTAAGGATCTAGATTGAGCCGCATATCGGGCAAGTTCAAAGAATTAAAGCGGAACAACCGAAAAGGGTTCATTGCCTACCTCACCGCCGGTGACCCGGATCTGGACAGTACCCGACGATTGATTTTGGAGTTTGACCGTCGGGGCGTGGACGTGGTAGAGCTTGGAATCCCATTCTCGGACCCCCTGGCGGACGGGCCCGTCATCCAGGAGGCCTCCCAGAGGGCGCTCGAAAAAGGGATTTCGATGGGCCAGATCCTGGATGCCGTCGCGGATCTGAGGCGGAAGACAGAGATCCCCATCGTCCTGTTCACCTACTTTAATCCGGTACACAATTACGGACTGGATCGTTTCGGGCACGATGTCCAGGCGGTCGGCGTAGATGGGGTCCTCGTTTTGGACCTTCCCCCGGAGGAAGGAAAAGACTATAAGCGGGTGATGGACGACCGGACGGTGGATACCGTTTTTCTCCTAACCCCCACCAGCAGAGAGGATCGCATTCGTCTGATCTCGGAGTGGTCCAGGGGTTTCATCTATTATGTATCTCGCACGGGCGTTACCGGGGAGCGGGAGAATTTGGAGGGGACCATCGGCTCCAAAGTTAAGAAAATTCGGGCTTATACTTCCAAACCCATCGCGGTTGGATTCGGAATCTCAAAACCTTCGCAATCGGAGGAAGTTGGACGTCACGCCGACGCCGTAGTCGTCGGCAGCGCCATCGTTAGACAGATCGGCGAGCTTGCAAATCAACCGGACATGGTGGACCGAGTTGGCGGGTTTGTGGGGACCCTCATCGAACCTCTCAAGGGAGGGGCATAGATGGACATCGAAGACTGGCGCAAACAGATCGATGAGATCGATTCTTCCATCGTTGAGATCCTCAACCGAAGGATGGCCTGTTCATTGAAAATCGGCGGGATCAAGAAAACTTCTGGAAAACCGGTTTACGCACCCCAACGGGAAATGGCCATCCTGGATCGCATCCAGAGTCTCAATGGAGGCCCCCTGGGCGGAGAGGCCCTCAAGCGTATCTTCCAACTTATTATCGAGGAGTCCCGGAGGCTTGAACAGGAACATTCGGACGAAAATCATCCATCAGAGACATGAGATCGGCGTTGCCAAGCTCGATGTCGATCCGACTCCTTGAGAAGATCCACCTCGGAGGTAAAGGAGCGGGTTCATGGTAATCGTCATGGAGATTCAGGCAACCGAGGAGCAGATCCAAACAGTTGCCGACAGGCTCAAGGTTATGGGTTTCAGCACGCACAGGTCGACCGGGGTCACCCGCACCGTGATCGGGGCCATTGGGGACAAAAGCGGTTTCGACGAGAGGGAAATCCAGATGCTGGATGGTGTGCACGAGGTGGTGCGGATCAGCGAGCCATACAAACTGGCCAGCAGGACATTTCGTTCGGAAAACACCGTCATCAATTTGAATGGAGTGGAGATCGGCGGAGAAAAAGTGGTTGTCATGGCAGGTCCCTGTTCTGTGGAGAGTCGGGATCAGATCATGACGATCGCCGAACACGTCAGCAAAGCCGGGGCTAAAATCCTTCGGGGGGGGGCATTCAAACCCCGAAGTTCACCCTACAGCTTCCAGGGTTTGGGAGAAGAGGGCCTCAAGTTGCTTCGCGAAGCCGCAGACCGCTTTGGGATGCTTGTCGTCACGGAAGTCATGGACCGGAGTCAAATCCCTCTTGTGGACAAATATGCGGACATTTTCCAGACCGGGGCCAGGAACATGCAGAACTTCAACCTGCTTAGGGGCCTCGGCCAAATCAAAAAGCCGGTCTTCCTGAAACGGGGATTGGCCGCCACCATCGAGGAATGGCTTATGTCGGCGGAGTACGTGATGTCGGAGGGTAATCACGAGCTGATGCTCTGCGAGCGGGGCATCCGCACTTTCGAAACATACACCCGAAATACCCTGGATATCAGTGCGATCCCTGTGGTTCACAAACTATCGCACCTGCCCGTGATCGCTGACCCGAGTCACGGAACCGGCATCCGGGACAAGGTTCTCCCGATGGCGAGAGCAGCCGTGGCCGCGGGATCGGACGGATTGATGATCGAAGTCCATAACGATCCCACCCAAGCCCTTTCAGACGGCGCGCAGTCCTTGTGGCCTGACCAGTTCGACGAACTGATGAAGGAACTCCGGATCATCGTACCGGCCCTGAATAAGACGATATAAACCTTTTTTCGTTTAAGTCTCACGTTGACGTATTCCTGCTATGGCCGAAGGACCTTTTTTCAATCGTGTCGCCGTCGTGGGGGTAGGACTGATTGGCGGGTCCATCGGCCTGGCCTGCAAACGGGTCCTCGCATGCCGGGAAATCGTGGGGGTCAGCCGTCCCCAAACCTTGAAAGAGGCCCTTCAAGTCGGGGCGATTGATCGCGGGGTCGATTACGATGAGATGGCCGATGGGATTGGGGAAGCCGATGTTGTCTTCCTGTGCACACCGATCTCTCGAATCCTGAGTTTGATCGAAGAGGTGATCCTCAAGGTCAAACCCGGAGCTTTGGTAACGGATGTTGGGAGCACAAAGGCGCAAATCGTATCGAAGGCCAGGTCCGTCGCCCGGTCCGAAGTTCATTTCATCGGGGGGCACCCCATGGCCGGATCGGAACGGAGCCGGGTGTCCGCAGCAGATCCGTTCATGTTTCAGAACGCGATCTATGTATTAACCCCTGCTCCGGGTGTGCCAGATGATGTGCAGGAGAAATTTACCGCATTTATCCGGCGCATCGGGGCCCAACCAATTTTGATCGATCCAGATGCCCACGACCATGCTGCAGCCCTCATCAGCCATCTTCCTCAGATGATCGCCACATCGCTTGTCGGAATGGTCGGAAAATTGGACAAAGGGGATGGGCTCCTCCTCCGATTGGCGGCCGGAGGCTTCCGAGACATGACCCGGGTCGCCTCTAGCCCTTTCGAAATGTGGAGAGACATCTGCAGCACCAACGGTGAGGTCATCCAGGAGATGATCGACCGTTATATTTCGAGTTTGAAAACCCTGAGGAATCGGATCGGCGACGATTCTCTTGCCGAGAATTTCGGATATGCGAATCGGATACGAGGGAGCATCCCGAAGGACTCCAAGGGTTTTCTCCACACCCTTCACGAGATCCTGATCGTCGTGGAGGATAAACCTGGGGTAATCTCCGATATCACAGGGACCCTGTCGGACGAGATGATCAACATCAACGATATTGAGGTTCTCAAGGTGCGGGAGGGTGAAGGTGGGACCCTCCGGTTGGGATTCGATTCCATACAGGCGGCGAATCGATCCGTGGAAATCCTTTCCCGGAAGGGATATCAAGTGAGACCCAGGTGATGGGTGCGGGATAATTAACCCCTGTTGGTAGCAAGATCCCATATGGATATACTCATAAACCCGATAAAAGGCCTGAACGGAGAGATCGTATTGCCCGAAGGCAAGTGGAACACCCTGTGCGCTATGGCGATGGTTTTGGCGGCCTCGTCCTATCCCAAATCCGACCTGACCCTCCAGGGCGTGTCCCTGGATCCTAAAGGGAGGCGGATGATTCAGGTTTTCAGATGGATGAATGTAGGAATCGAATCCGAGAACCGACAAAGAGAGCGAACCGGAAGCCTCCGCATCAAAGGGTCGAAGATGCGTCCAACAAAAGTGGGTGGAGAAACGGCGGGATTGTTTCTTCAAGAGATCCCGATGTGGATTGTTGCCGGAATCTTTACTTCCGGGGAGATGGTCATTCGAGACATAGGGCAACTTCGGGAAGGAGAGTTTGACCGGCTCGAACAGCTGGTCGATAATCTGCGAAAGATGGGCATCCGTGTTGGGGAGATGCCCGATGGCGTCGTAGTCGAAGGCAACCGAAGGCCGCAAGGAACGGAGCTTGATGCCAGGAGAGATGGACCTCTTGCCATGGCCCTGGCATTGGCGGGATTTCGGGCGGAGGGAGAGAAAACGGTCATTCACAACGCAGATGGATTGGATCCCATCTGGCCGGGTTTCATTCAATCCGTGACAGAACGGTGTTGAGGGTCCGTCATGAAATTTCTTTTTAAACTATCGCTTCTGGCCCTGCTGGTCATCGCCGGTGGAATTTTTTATATCCGGCACCGCTATGGATGCTCGTGGGGTGAGAGCTTTGAAATCGCCGACCAGTTTGTGGCCGACCTTTTATGGTGAGAATCGGAGGTTCAGGCAAACAGGGTGCGCCATGGAAATGGTTTAGTTGAATCTTCGATATCACACAGGTGCGCTGCAAGATGGATATCTTTGCCACGACCAGGATCCTAGGCGTGATCGGTCATCCGGTCGCCCACTCCTATTCTCCCGCCATGCACAACGCCGCGATTGCGGACCTCGGGATCGACTATGGGTATGTGGCATTTTGTGTGAAGCCTGAAGAGGTGGAAGGAGCCGTTCGAGGGATAAAGGCGCTCAATATCCGGGGTCTAAATGTTACGGTCCCTCATAAACTGGCCGTTATGGATTACCTCGATGAAATTTCGGAAGAGGCCAGCGTCGTGGGTGCCGTCAACACGATATCCTTTGAATCTGATGGCCGCCTGATCGGTTATAACACCGATGTCTACGGGGCTTTGACAGCCCTCAGCCTCTCAGGAGGACTGGATCCGCTTCCCCCAGAAGTCGTTGTCCTCGGTGCGGGAGGTGCCGCTCGGGCAGTGGTTTACGGTCTTGGAAAATCCCCTGACGTGGAGCGGATCACGATTCTGAATCGCACCGTCGATCGTGCTGAAAACCTGGCCGATGACATTCGGAAGGTGACCGGAAAACAGCTGGAAGGGGGACCTCTGTCCGAACAACGGAACGCGTTCCAAAATGCGGGTCTCGTGGTCAACGTAACCTCCCTCGGCATGCACCCGAACGTCGATGGTTCACCCGTGGACGACGTCTCCGCACTCCATCCCGGGTTAACCGTGTTCGATACCGTATTCAACCCCCTCGAAACCCTGTTGATGCGACAGGCGAAATCTTCTGGTGCCCGCGCGCTTGGCGGGTTGGACATGCTTGTCTTCCAGGGTGCCAGATCCTTAGAGATCTGGACCGGCCTGAAGCCCTCCATTGAAGTTATGAAAAGCTCGGTGCTCAAACGGTTCCGCTCGTGACAGAACCGGATCCTCTTGTCCAGCGAGACTTCGTCCGAGGCATGTTCGACCGCATTGCAGGACGTTATGATCTCCTGAACCACCTCCTGAGTGCCGGAACTGACGTCAGTTGGAGACGAACAGCCGTCCATCTCCTCGATCCTCAACCGGGATGGCATGTTCTGGACCTTGCGACGGGAACGGGGGACTTCGCTTTCGAGACCGCCTCACGTCAAAACGGCTCTGTCCTCGTGACAGGGGCCGATCTTTCGATGCCCATGCTCAGAATCGGACTTCGGAAGCGAGGGGGGCGAAGGGTCGATCTGCTCTGCTGCGATGCGGAGGGGCTTCCCTTTCAAGATAAAACCTTCAACGGGGTGACCATCGGCTTTGGAATCCGAAACGTGGCTCGTCTGGAGTCGGGTCTGGGAGAGATGTGGCGAATTCTCAAACCCGGAGGGCGCGCTGTCGTCCTCGAATTTTCCAAACCCAGAGCAGTTGTCCTGAAGGACATCTTTAACTTCTACTTCAAGAATATCCTCCCCCGTATCGGAGCCCTCATTTCCAAGGATAAAATGGCTTACACATATCTTTACGAATCCGTCATCCGATTCCCGGAGGGGGGGGATTTCGTGTCAGCTATGGTGAGGGCGGGTTTCCGAAGCGTGCGCGAACATCGATTGACGTTCGGAATCGCGACCGCCTACGTTGGGGAGCGGATCCCCTCTGAATGGAGGCCGTAATGGAAAAAGTTGAAGGGGTGCGACTCACGACCGCACAACGCATGCATTTCGACATTTACGGATATGTACTGCTGGAAGACGTTTTGACCTGCGATGAGATCGCGCGAATGAAAACCGCTGTTCACAAGATGAACGAGGATCCTGATCTCGATTCCAAAAAGATCCCCGTGCGTCGAAAGGGAACATACTACGTGATGTTCGAGCGGATCATCGAAAACGATCCGGCGCTCCTGGAGTTTGCGGTGCATTCAAAACTCGTTCCCCTGGTCGAAGATGTGGTGGGCGGGGCCGTCCGACTGGAGGAGTCCGTCGCCGTGATTTCAAGCAGAAACCCTGAAAATTGCCTCGAAGACCTTTTCTCGCGTCGTTATAATCCGACGTCCTTCCACGCTGGCACGCAGCCGGGTTGGGGCACCTACGAGGAAAAGGATCGATTCCACTGTCTTTTTGTAAAAACGCTGGCCTATCTGACGGATGTGGGGCCGGACGACGGGGGAACGACCGTGATCCCGGGGAGCCACAAGTTGCCGTGGGCCCGAAAGGAGTTGATCGACGCCGCGATGGCGGACGATTCCCTCATCCGTCAGATAGAGGCTAAAGCCGGATCGGTCCTGCTCTTCCCAGAATCACTCGTCCACAGCGGAACTGCCTTGCGAAGCGATAAGGAGCGAACGGTTCTGATCTACGGCTATACCCCGCCCATGCTCAGGGAGTGGACCGGGCACGAGATTAGCCCTGAGTTCATCGATACCCTTCCTGAAGAGATACGACCGCTTATATCCGGAAGCGACAACTGGCGGTGGCGGAGGAATTACTGAATGAAGGCGGCGTTCCGTCAATCGTCAATCCTAAACTTCATCCAGACTGTTCCACTGTCTCACGTTTGAACGACGGTCTTTCTGACCCCAGACCTCTGACTCCCGACAATCGTCTATCGTCCATCGTCCACCGTCGATCTTCCATTTACATGCCAAACCCGTTCATACAACATATTTCCGAACAGGTCTGCATCGCGTCGGGTCTCCCGGCACACGAAGTGGCTCAAAGAATCGAAATTCCACCCCAGAGCCGGTTGGGGGACTACGCCTTTCCATGCTTTTCTCTGGCCAAGCTTCTCAAAAAGGCGCCCCCGCTCATCGCAACAGAGTTGGCCGAAAAGATTTTGACCGGCGCCTTGTTTTCAGAGATCCGGCCCGTCGGTCCCTACCTCAACTTTTTCGTGGAGCGGGGGGCCCTGGCACGACATATTTTGGGCGAGGTCCTGGAAGGGGGAGACGCTTATGGAGAGAGCGACGAAGGGGAGGGAAAGACCATCGTCATCGATTTTGCCTCTCCGAATATCGCCAAAGAGTTCCACGTCGGACACCTGATTACCACCATTCTCGGCAACTCGCTGGTTCGGATCCACGAAACCCTGGGCTACAAAGTCATCGGAGTCAACCATCTGGGTGATTGGGGAACTCCGATTGGCATGGTCATTACGGCCTTTAAGCTATGGGGAGACCGGCTCCAGGTCGAATCCAGCCCAATCGATGAACTCCTGAAGCTCTACATCCGGTTTCGTGAGGAGGCCGAGAAAGACGCGGACCTTCACGACCGGGCTCGCACCTGGACCAGGAAACTGGAGGAGGGAGATGAGGAAGCGATCTCCCTCTGGAAATGGTTTCGAGATGAGAGCATCAAAGAATATTCCCGGATTTACGACATGCTCGGAGTTCGATTCGATGAATATACGGGGGAGAGTTTCTACGCAAAGACAGTCGACCAGGCCATCGACCGGCTCCTCCAGCAGGGACTCGCCGTTGAAAGCGAAGGGCCCTTGGTCGTGAGGTTGGATGAGGACGATATGCCACCTTGCATCCTCCGACGGAGCGACGGCGCGAGCGTGTATGGGAGCAGGGACATCTCTGCAGCACTTGCCCGCTATGCGAAGTATCGCTTCGACAAGATGCTCTATGTGACCGACGCCCGCCAGGCCCTGCACTTCAGGCAGTTCTTCAGGGTCCTGGAGTTGATGGGAAATCCGTGGGCTTCTCAATTGATACACGTAACATACGGTCTCTTGAGCTTCAAAGGCGAGGCCATGGCCACCCGGAGCGGAAACGTAATACTACTGAAAGACGTGCTGGGGGAGGCCGTGGAATTGACCCGAAAGATCATCGCCGAGAAAAACCCGGATCTCCGGGACCGAGAGTCGGTTGCAAAGGACGTGGGTATAGGTGCGGTGATCTTCGCAATGCTCTCCACCCGACGGGGAAAGGACTCGGTCTTTGACTGGGGGGAAGTGCTCAACTTCAACGGGGAAACAGGGCCTTATGTACAGTATACTCACGCCCGATATTCTAGTGTCCTTCGAAAGTATGGCCGTGAGGTTCCCCCTCCCGGCGCGGAATGGGAGCGCCTTGTCTCGGATGAAGAAGCCGCCGTCATAAAACATCTGGAGAGGTTCCCGAAGAGAATACGTGCGGCGGCCGAATCGTATGAACCCTCATTGATCGCGACATATCTTCTCGACCTTTGCACCGCGGCAAATCTATTCTACAATAACCACCGCGTGATTTCGGATGACCCCGCGCTCACAAAAGCGCGAATATCGCTCGTATATTGCATCAAGCTGGTGTTGGGAAAGGGATTGCACCTTCTCGGGATGAGGGCACCCGAGAGCATGTAGACTTACGGTTTAATCAAACTTGGAGGATCGACTGTCAAGAATCGTCACATTTATCTGACCGGATTCATGGGAGCCGGGAAAAGCAAGGTGGGAACCATTTTGGCCGTACGGCTCGACAAGTACTTTGTGGATACCGATGATCTCGTTGAGGAGAGGGTGGGAAAGTCGATCACGGATATATTTCGGGAAAATGGAGAGGAGAGGTTCCGGCGCTTCGAGCACGAGGTTATAAGAGCGGCTTCCGAGAGAGATCCCTCAGTCATCGCCCTGGGGGGGGGTGCCGTGACCCGAGAGGAGAATTGGGGAATCATTAAGAATTCGGGAATCTCTGTCTATCTTCACGCAAGCCCGGAAACAATTTTCCATCGGGTCAGTCGTAAAAGGGATCGCCCTCTTCTCGCCGGATTGGACGACGATGCCTGCCTGGAAAAGATCCGATCGATGCTCTCCGCCCGGGACCCTTTCTATCGACAAGCGGATATCTCCGTGGAATCGGTGGACGAACGAACCCCCTATCAGACCGCGGATCTCGTCATTCGTGAACTGGATAAATAACGCCAGGCATCAAACGTATCCCCTTCCAACGTGACCGCTCTGTTGATTTGTCTTGCTCGCTGCAACTGATCGTTGTGGGTGGGATCGACCCATCCCGGTAGGTTCCGTACCGGCTTTATGAACGGAAAGTCACTAAAATGAGAACCGTTAAGGTTAAAGTAGGCGAACAAGCTTACCCGATACATATCGGTCACGGTATCCTTAAGGAACTCGGAGCGATCTATAGAAAGCTTGAATTGGGCCAGAAAGCAGCGGTCCTTACGGATATGGGAGTTGCCGATCATCATCTGGACCCGGCTGTGGAGAGCCTTCGTGATGCGGGTGTGGATGTGTTCTCCGTAACCATCCAGGGAGGGGAAGCCAACAAGACCCTCGACACCGTGAAATCCGTCTACGATGCGCTCATCGATGCCCGGCTGGACCGGGGTTCCGCCGTGGTATCCCTGGGTGGAGGAGTCGTGGGGGACATCAGCGGATTTGTCGCTGCAACATTTATGCGAGGAATAGACTATGTCCAGGTACCCACGACGATCGTGTCGCAGGTGGATGCGAGCGTGGGTGGAAAAACCGGTGTCGATTACGGGGGCGGGAAGAACATGATCGGGGCATTCCACCACCCCCGCCTGGTTTGCATCGACACGTCTCTCCTCCGAACACTGCCCCGGCGCGAGGTGGTGGCCGGAATGGTCGAAGTGGCCAAGCACGCCGTCATCCGTGACGAAGCCATGTTCGCGCTCCTCGAGGGCTGCATTGAAGAAATCGTAGAAATGCGACTCCCGATCGATGAGTTCGACGCTCTGATCGAAGGTAACTGTCGGATCAAAGCGGACGTCGTTCAGGCCGACCCTGACGAGCGTACCGGCCTGAGGGCAATCCTCAACTACGGCCATACCATCGGACACGCCATCGAGTCTGCGACAGATTATGGTCGTTATCTGCACGGAGAGGCCGTCCTTCTCGGCATGGCTGCAGCGGGAAAGATCGCTTACGATAGGGGGAGCTGGTCCGGAGTTGACTTCGGTCGTCAGGAGGGACTGCTTCAGCGCCTCGGAATACCGGGGGGCCTGGATCTTTTGCCTGAGGATTCAATACTGGAGAGGATAGAGATCGATAAGAAATCGCGGGATGGTGTCCTGACTTTCGTCCTTCCGACAAGGATCGGACACGCCACAACCTTTAACGACGTTACGCGAGATGAAATTCTAGTGGGAATTGATTATGTTAAACAAGGATCTTTACCAGAAACCGCACGGGCGCCTAATTGAAAAGATCTATTTTCCCTATAAGGCGGACCCGAGATCGCCTAACTCATGCACACCCTGACCTTCGACATCGAAGAATGGTACCACGCCAACTACGACCATTTAGGAACCATATCCGAATGCCCGGAAACCCATCTGGCTGACAACATTCAATATTTGTTGGACCTGTGCGATCGCTACGGATTGCGCAGCACCTGTTTTATCCTCGGATGCGTGGCCGAAAACAAACCCGAGTTGATCCGGGAAATTAACCGAAGGGGCCATGAAGTCGCCAGCCACGGTTACGGCCATCGACAGGTGTTCTCAATGACACCGGCAGAATTCGATGCCGACTTGTCGCGGTCAATCAAAACCCTGGAGGACGCTGCCGGGACATCCATCCGAAGTTTTCGAGCCCCTTCCTGGTCCATCAACCTGGACATCTTGACCTGGTATTACGATATCCTCGAGAAACACGGGATCCAACTCAGTTCCAGCATCTTACCAGCCCAAACCTTTTTATACGGCATCCCAGGCTTCCCCCCCAAACCACACCACCCGGTCGTCAACGGTCGCCGGGTCAACGTTTTGGAGCATCCCGTCCCCGTGACCTCGGTCTTTGGGAAAAAGATCGCGTTCTCTGGCGGGTTCTACTTTCGATTTTTTCCCTTGTGGTTTATCTGCAGACAGTTTAAACGGCAGTTGCATGAGGGTAACGCTCCGTTCGTATATCTCCACCCTCGAGAGATCGATCCCGCTCAGCCCCGTCTCAGCTTGAAGGGAAGGGAACATTTTATACACTATCATGGGATCAATACCGCACCGGCAAAATTCGAACGGCTGTGCGCGTTTTTGGGCAAGCTCGAGTTATGACTGGTCAATTACAAATCAAGCTATGTGAATCAGAAGCCGAGGGAAAGGCATGGAACAAATTTGTAAAAGTCGCTCCGGGGGCAACCGTATATCACCGATGGGAGTGGCGAGAGATTTATCGGAGCAGCTTCGGATTCACCCCCCGATACTGGGGTGCTTTTATAAACGGAGAACTGATCGGTGTCTTCCCCGGCGTTTTTATGCGGGGGCTGAACTTCCGCCGCCACTGGGTTTCACTTCCCTTTATTACGGCCGCGGGCCCCTGTGCGACAAGCGACGAAAACTGGAACGCCTTGCTGGACGGCGTGATGAAAGACGAGGCCCCTTATGTCTCCGTCCAGGTTCGGACCCTGGGAAACAGGGCATGTCCAGGATGGAAGACCCAGGCCGATTCTGTAACGTGTGTTCTGAGGCTATCCAGCGAAGAAACACTATGGAAGGAATCGTTGAGAGGAAAAGTAAGAAATCAGGTTGGCAAAGCCATGAAAAACGGCGTCACAACCCGTCGGGGAGGCGCAGAATTGATTCCGGGATTCTATCGGATATGGAACCGGCGAATGTGGGAACTCGGAACGCCCGCGTTTCCTGAGCGCTTCTTTAAGGAAATCCTCCGGACTTTCGGCGAAGATGCATGGATCCGGATTGTAGAGGTGGGTAATCTGATGGTAGGAGGAATGCTGTTATTAAAAAACGGGAACCGAATTGCCGATCCCTGGGCGGCAACCTTGAGAGACTTTGACCGGGTATGCGCCAACAACCTGCTGTGTTGGAAGGCCATCCAGGAGGCATGCAGGCTTGAGATCGCGTATTTCGACATGGGTCGATCCCCCCGAGGCAGCACCACGCTCCGTTTTAAAGAAAGCTGGGGAGCACGACCTGAACCTTTATCATACTTGATTCGACCCGGAAAAAAAAGTGGCCCATTTTCCCAACAAAATTTCTCGCTGGCCTCCAGAATATGGTCCCAGGTCCCGATGAAAGCCACCAACAAAATGGGGCCAATGGTCGTCCGATTCCTGACCGAACTTTAAGGAGTCACTTACGGCCTCTGGCAGGTGGTCGCGCTTTGAATACAAATCTGTTCTCCTGAACCTCAATTTCCCCCGACCGTCAATCGATGGTCATGGCTCGCAGGATCTCCCACTGCTCCTCTCTCATCGTTTGCGACGAGTACAAGGCCACGCCTGAAGCTCCCGCATCAAGCGTTACTCGGACCGCTTCCTTGAACGCCTTCGGTTCCAGGCTGCTCACCATCAGCCAGGGATAAAGCGGTACGTCTCGCTCAAGTGATGCGATTCCCGCTCGCGTCTGTTCCCCGATCCAGGCCACGTCTTCCAGGTAGAAAGATTGATAGAGCATTGGGTGAACACCGTCCAGGTCCCATCTCGACCATTGCTGCCTAACGTGTTGCCAGTTTGAGAACACCGCCGCCGTCATTGCTTTGCCCCGGGCGCGCCCGATGGGCACCAGCATTTCATTTACGATGCGGGTGATCAGATCGTAGCGGAACTGCAGCCATTCCTGGCTGGTCGTGGGGTCCTCCATCTCCAGCGGATCTGCCCCGTGCATCTTCTCGAAATCGCCCCGACACGCCTCGCAGTAGCAATAATCGTACTCCGGGCACTCCCGGTGCTGGACGATTCCGTATTTCGGTTGCAGCCCCCTGGCCAGGATAGCGTCCTGTTGGCGGATAACGTCCAGGTAGATCCCGTCCAACTGGTCGAACCGTGCCAACTCGCTTATCCGTCGTTTCAGGAACTCGTGTACTCCGGAGCGGGAAGGGCAGAGGAATCTATAGGATCCAATGTAGGCGGGTTTGTCCCACGAAGATTCGCCTTTGCGGTTTACATTGAACCACTCCGGATGGTGTTCGTGCACCTCTGGAATATTGCAGTTCATGGTGTGAACCTAGCAGCCCGTTGAAGAACTACCTTTCAACGCACATAAACGGAAAAGACGCCTGGAGTGCGGGTCGGATAAATCAAGGTAAGGAGATTGAGCAGGAGACGCTGATAAGAGGTTAAAAAGGTGACCGAGGGCAGCAAACGTGATTGTAGGACGAGCAGTAGACGCTGCAAGGCCTTGGCCAGGTCCTGGAGGGCCTTCGGAGTACCTACGCCCATCACTTTGCGCATGAGCAGAGCCAGGTTGCAGCCCCCGATGTGGATCAGCAAACGCTTGAGGATATTGCCGCGGTCTCTCAAGTGCAACCTGCGCATGCCACCGGTATCATATGTGTGAGCGATGGTTCTTTCCACCCGTTCTGCACGACTTCGGCGCAAGGCCTTGCCGCGATCTCCCTTGATCCGGCGTCGATTCGCATATACCGCGGCCTGCTCATCTCGTCGGCCGTTCCACTTGCGGCGTCCCCGATCCGGTTCTGAAATGTAACTCCGGATGCCGCCTTGCTTCAGACTGGTCAATACATCGTTGCTATGATATCCTTTGTCCGCAACCACCTCCCGTATACGCTGTCTGTGCAAACGTTTGGCAGCTTTTTCGTCCTTCGCGACCTGCTTGAGATTGAGCGGCGCCTCGAGCAGCGTCCAGGGCAACGACTCGGTATCTCCTTCATCTGCTCCCGACAACGCCACTGCCACAATGGCATTGGTGTCCAGATCCACCGCGTGCTCCACCTTGTGCGCCATGTGCGTGCGACCGTCCTTCATCTTAGCGATCTTGGCATCCGGGTCGTGCGGGTGCTCCCAGTCCTGGTTCGATCCCTTCTTCGGTCGCTTCTTATCGATCTTGGACAAGTCCTCGCGGGTAGGCGTTTCAATGCCCGAGGCCTTGGCCAGATTCTCAAGGAATGCCTGGTAGCCTTCACCCGTGTCACGGCGTACAATGCTGCGCATCGCGGCGTTGGCCTCCAGTGTCGTAGCATCCACGCCCAACGTCTTCCCCTTCACCAGACCCGCTTTGCACAAGACCCTCAGGATCCACTTGAAAACCGCTTCGTGAACTTCCAAGGGAAGCCGATGCCGGATGCGAGACAGGCTGGAATGATCCGGGGTCTGTTCGTCAAGGGCATACCCCAAAAACCGGCGCAACGTCAGCGAGTCAGATACACGCCATTCGATCCCACGTTCCGAATCAAGTCCCTCGAAATACCCAATCAAAAGCATCCGAAAATAAACCCCGGGCGGAATGCCCTTGCGACCCATATGAGGAGCGTAATACCGCTGGCAAAGCCCTTCGACGAACTCGTCGAAGCCGTTCGCCCCCAATACCTGATTCAGCTTCTCGTAGAACGGATGACCCGGAGATTTCACCAAAGTGTTCGATGCGATGAACAGGTTTTCCTGTCTCTGTCGTCCTCGTTTTCCCATTGCCATTTGCTCGTCCTCCCTTCTCAGTTTGAACCTGATATATCATAGGACCAAACCACAAGGAAAGACAACAGTCATCTTGGCATAAACGCACTTTTTCAACAGGCTGCTAGGCGTGGACTTCAAGGCCTTCAGCCTTGGCCAGCGGCATGATTCGCTCAAGCCACGGCTCCTTCACCGGCAGGTGCCCGCTTCCGTAGAACGCTTCCCAGCTGTTGAATACCTCCGGTACAATGACGTCCAGGCCGTGGAATCGCCAGTGGGAAAATCGCCGTCGCCACTCATCGTCAGTAGCCTGCAAGCCGGCCGCAATAGAGATCCAGTGCTTGGTCGGGACATTACCCCGGTGCAGGATTGGCGCCGTGCAACCGAGCTTCCAACCTCCCGCGACGAGGGCTGTGGTCTTAAGAAACTGCCGTCGGTCCATTCCTGTCCCTTCATCAACCATGTCTGTCATCGGTTACTAAGTGGGCGGTTGGGGGTCGATTGCACATCATAGTTGATGAACGACAAGATCAATTGGCTTCCAAGAATCACGGGTAAAGCTGCCAGCATAACGGTCCCGCTGGGGGCGTTGGTTCCCTGCCGTATATATTCTATCCACCGGGTAATTCCAAACCAGACACCAAAGGAGAAAAACCCGATGCCCAAAAGCAGTTCGAGAGAGGCGATATTGAAATCCCTAAGATAGTAGTTGTAGAAGATACGCTTGATAAAATTTCGCAGGTGATTTATCAAGAAGACCGGTATCTCTCTAAGAATGTTCAGATTGCTTTTCTCTTCGCCATAGCTGTCATTCATCGGGACATCAACCACCATCGCTCGAACGAGATTGAGCCGGAAGAGCATGTCGCTCTCAAAAAAATAGCGTTGATGTATCTTTTCTGAAGTGAGCAAGGAAAAAACATCCCGGTGGATGGCAATATAGCCGTTTGTGGGGTCGAACAAATTCCAGTAACCACTGGAGAGCTTAGAAAGAAAAGAGAGTGCAGCGTTTCCCACGATTCGCATAAGAGGCATTCCTTTGATATTTTGCGGATTGTGGAAACGGTTGCCTTTGGTATAGTCCGCACGTCCCTCCTCGATGGGAATCGTGAACCGATGTAGAATCGCCGGATCCATCTGCCCGTCACCGTCGATCTTTACGAGAATTTCGGCACCATCCTTCGCCGCACGGGCGAAACCGGTTAAGGTTGCGCCGCCTACCCCTCGGTTCTCCTCGTGATAGATCACCTCCACGCGAGAGCTGTTGATATGTTCGGCAACATACCGTCCGCTTCCCTCCGGACAGGCATCGTCCACGATGTAAATTCGGAAGGCTTGCTCTCCGATCCCCTCTACGACGGACAGGATATGTCTCCTAACCTTGTAACATGGAATGATTACTGCAACGGACGGTGCGGTTCCTTCCTCCATGCCTATCCTTCCCTTTTGGGTTTGAGCGATGGTGCGAGTTTAATCGCATAAAAACAGTAGAGGGGGAGTAGCAGACCCGTCACATGTAAGAAGAATCTTCCCACATTGGTTCCAACTAAAGTGAATTCTACATTTGCGGTAAAGTTGGAGAGGTAGACGATGCATATGACGATAGAAAAAAGATAGACCGTCAGCGCTTTGACATTCGCGTTGCCCTTCCGGATTAACAATGAGACACCCAGAACAAAGAAGAACCACCAAAAGATATTGAAAATACCCCAGCCGAAGAGAAACCCATAGGTCATGCGGAACGCGTCGGGATCAAAAGCATGAGGGACAAGCAATTCAAGTCTTGGAGAATGAGGGGCTAGCAATCCAAGTCTGGTGCCTAGATTTATGATGAGTTCATCTCCGATCCAATAGTAAATAGTCAACAAAACCACCGCCATTATTATCTGTACAGAAAATATTCTTTTCCACGGGATGTTCTTGTCGCGATTCAGGTAGCAACTGAGCCAGATCAAGCCCAACCAAAATGCCCACATTTTTCCTTCCATCTTGGTGAGGATGCTGCCCAGAATAGCGGTAATACCGATGATTAACCACAGGGAATCCGGTTTCTTCCCACCCAGGAATGCGAGGGTGAGAAACCCCATTCCCATCAGGAAAAAGTAACCCACCGGCAGGTCGTTGAAGCCGATCCGAATGGCGTGCATAACGGCGAGGGGGATGGCCGAGAAGAGGTATGCGCACGCCAGCGAGGCGGTCAGATTCCGGGTAATTCGTAGGCAAACCGTGAAGACGATTCCTATACTTGAGAGATAGACCATCAGCCACGGCAGACCTAAGACGCTGTCGCGCCAACGATCGAGGAAAAGCCTCACCCAGGCAAAGAGGAGAGGCGGTCCCCAGGGGGAGTCAATCGGATGTCCTTTAAGGACTTCGGAGGGGGTGACCCCCTCGCCGATTTTTTTCGCGAAGCCCACATAGCCGATGTGATATGCCGCATCCGAATCGATGACCGAGTTGACAAGGTTGACATAGACCACCAGACCCACCTTGATCAGGATCAGTGCGAGGAGGAGTCCGTCGTACCAATGCGGCCGATGCTCGATAATGACCATCGGTTCCCCCCGTGCCGCCTGGATATGGCACCGGATACCGAATGCGGTTAGTGCCAACAAAACCCCCGATACCACCATGTGCCAACCGGTCACCATCCATTCCGTGCGCACCAACAAGTGGCCGAAAAAGTAGAGGATTACGACGCCGATGCCCCAGGCAAAGGGGACCCACGACAACCATTGGATACGCTCCCGAAAGGAGACGATCTGGAGAAGGCCCAGCCCCCCTAGAATCAACAGGAGTTGGCTGAACAGAGCAATTCCAAACACCTTAATCATGGATGATCTTTAGCAGTTTGGCGTTATGAGAAACCTGTCCGATCGTTTCTACCTTGTGGGTTGCTTTGGTGTTCCCGGTGCTGGATGATTCCTAGGTTTCGATCGTGGATCAGTTTTCGGGGATGGTAGTAGAAGATAAATTGGGTATTCTCGTCAATATGGGCATTGTTCCCATAACGATCACGCACGTTGTCATACTCTCCATAGTATAGAAACCAAACCCAGTTGGTCTCGCCGCGAACGGGCCACGGAATCGGGTCGGGGAAGGCCACCGGGGTTCCGTTGGGAACATGCCTTTTCAGAAGGCGATCTAATCTTGCGAATTCCAGGCCGAAACGGGATCTATATTCCTCGAACCGGTCGACGTGCCAGGCCGAGATGGTGCTGCTATATTTAGCGTGTTTCAAGAGGGTATGATTGACCGTCACATCGAAGAGGACAAAGCAAGCAAGCGCCCCCCAGAAGAAAAGGAGAATTGTGTCCCGCCGTGTTCGGATCAGGACGATGGTACCGAGTAGCGCGGCAACGCTCCCTAACGCCGTACTCAGGGGGACGCCCAACACATCCAGACCATACTGGAAATTTATGGAGCTGACTTTTACTGGTTCCACAGTCCAGTACTCCTCCCATGCGACCCGAGCCAAGTCGATCAGATTCAGCTGGGAAAGGAGTGCGATTCGTCTGATCTCGGTATTGGTTTGCAGGATCAGGCCAAAGCGATTGATTTGTCCTTTGCCGGGAAAACGGTCGTCCCACGCATAGCGTTTGTTCCAAGGCCGATCGTTCTGGGTGTCTATCAGGATGGTGGAAGCCATCGCTGGGACCTTCACAGGAATCGTAAACGCATTTTCGATCTCCGGTATCCACACCAAGGACACAGTACGTTCTCCCGGTGTGGGTGCCAGCTCCACCTTGACATATGGCGTATCTTTCCACCGCAGTCCCCTGAGGGCCTTCTGCTCGTCCTTTGGGTGGCTTAGGAGAAAAGCGGTTGTGTCGACTTCGATCTCAAGCCCATCGAGGGTTTGGGTTGCAGCCTTCACCCCACCCTGTACCTGCCAATTATTTTGGACACAGAAATCATAGACGACTTTTTTGAAGAAAGGTTGGATGAGGAAATATCCAACTAATAGGATCGGCAAGGAGAACATTATCAAGCGGGTGGTCATAATCGGGCTTTCGAGCCTACGGTTGAATCATTCGACTTCCGTGATCGAGACGATCGGGTTTTCTAGCGGTTATTTGCATTATTTAGAGCATTAGACAGGAATGTCAAGAAAATTCGCTTCCATTTACCCAGGTTTTCCCCATCGTCTTGATTCCTTCCATTGCTCCGCATTTTTTATTTCATTTTCGTAAAAAAAAGCAGAGCCACAAGGCCTCCACACCTTGTATTAAACTCTGCCGGGGCGACCCGATCTGAGCCGTCCGATGCTTACCGATCCCAAATTATTTCTCGGCCGTCTACCTTATCCTCGACCCTACTTGATGACCCTCCGGAACTGGATGTCTACCGGGAGAAAGAAAGTCACTGGAAGTGATCCGATAGCCCCCTGGGATTCGAGATCCACGACCTTTACACCTACCTCAACACCCCCGTTCTGTGTGACAAACATGGCGTACGCCGTCTTTCCATCCGGTGCGACGCCGAACACATCAACATCCACCCCCAGTTCAATGCGGTCCACCGTCCCTGTCTCTGTATCAAGGATGATAAACTCGCCGATGAGGGTCGGAACCCCTTCGGAGGACCCGGGGACGATGGTCAGGATGTTTCGAAGCAGGGTTGCGTAGACCGTCTTCCCGTTAGACGAGACATCCACACCCTTGATTCTTGACTCCCGATGGGGTTCGTCCGGTTTCGTCGCAAAAAACTCGATAACCTCATCGGTCTCTATGTCCACGACGCTTATGGTATCGCCAATCTCGTTACTCAGATAAGCTCTCTTCCCATCCGGCGCCATGGCGATCCACGCCGGGTTCGAGTTTGGTATGAAGATGGAATCTTTCAAAACCTCCGCTAACAGATCGATGACGAGTAATTGATCCGTTCGATTCCCGACATAGGCTTTCTGCCCATCCGTTGTGAGCGTGATACCTCTCGGACTCCCGGGAAGGGGGATGAACTTAGCCTGATTTTTGGATGTCAGGTCTACGACTGCCACACCCCGGGTATCCCCAAGGAATGGTAACACGTCCACGGTGACATAGCCCCGCTGACCGTCTGGAGAAATCGCGATTTTGAATCCGTTCTCTATAGGCAAGGAAAATTCGAATGTGCCGTCCGGCTGAAAGGCCCTGAAGGAATCCGTGCTGGCAACATAAAGAAAGCTGCCGTTCGGCGAGAAAGCGAGGCCCCTGGGTTGGGGGACATTAATCGTACCCACGCTCAGATTATCCCGCAGGTTGACGATCTCGATCGTCCCCTTAAAAAGAGGGCCCCCAAACTGGTCCGCGATGTAGGCGGTTACTTCCTCTGTAGCGCCACCCCCCTCCTCCCCTTCTTTCTTCCCGAAATCCGCCGCGAAAAGAAAGAAGTCATCAAAGTTGATCATTCCGTTGTCGTCGAGGTCGAGCTTCGCGTCGAAAATCTCTTCTCCTTGCTCTGTCCCGAAAACCGCCGCGAACAGAAAAAAGTCTTCAAGATCCACAGATCCGTCGCGATCAAAGTCGGCCTTCAAAGGGGTCGCCTGACTGGGTGAAGGGGCGCCATACGGTGTTGCATCTGCACCGAGGACAACAACCGCATCCGCCTTTTCATCTGTGTTTTCTGGAACTTGAGAAAACAACGGATAAGAGATGATCCACAGGAGAGGGGTGCTCGACAGAATGAGCGTGAAGATTAACCCCCCTAAGCAGATGCGATACGCAGGCTTGAAGCAAGCCGGACTTCTGGACCGGAGGATGACCGCCAAACCGACGACTGCAACGAAAAAAAACGGGCTGAACAACAGCTCTTCGACCAGACCCCTCAACCTCTTCCTCCGATGAATACCAGTACGTTTATCGACTTTACCGGATCTCCGCAAGAATCCTTTTCGACACCTTGCACACCATCGTATAGGCCGGATCAAATATATTTCCAAGGTCGTATTCCACGCACTGGCCTAACAGGATGTGAGCCGACCGAGCGTCCAAGTCGTAATCCTGTTCAAGCCACCGCACCATCTCCGACGTTGCGTGTTGTACGCACTGATCGAGCGGGCGGGCGTTTCCAATCGTCATGATATAATCCTCATTTTCCGCCCTCGGCCATTCGATCTGTCTCCCCTTGATCAGGCCGACCGTAAACGAAACATCGAAGGAGATCTCGATCCCGGTACCAACGATCTCCCCATCCCCCTGAAGCGCGTGTCCATCCCCGAGGTGGAATAGCGCCCCGGGAACGAAAACGGGGAGATATACGGTCACCCCCTCGACAAACCCCCGATAGTCCATGTTCCCCCCGTGAGTGGAAGAGATGGCCGTGGAAATGGCCTGCCCCCAGGGCGGCGCTACACCGAAACAACCCAGCATCGGGGACAATGGGAGGGAGAGGCTGCCTAATTTTGTCTGGGGTTCAATCATCGTGGCTTTACCCTCCTCGAGATCCACCTCCCACTTGGACAACATTCGTTCCGGGCTCTCTTGGACGTGGTCGGGTTCCAGAACGTTCGGCGCAATGACGGTAGCGCTGAAACCAAACTTCCTGTTGGGCGTTAACCGGTCAAAGTGAACCGAGAGGGTGTCACCCGGCTCTGCGCCCCTGACAAAAAAGGGGCCGGTCTGTGGATTCCCGCCCGCCGTCACCTGATCACTCGAAGCGTCCCCTCCCCTTGCGTCCACCGTCGTGGTGATAACCGTGTCGCCGGATGTGATTGTCAAGACCGGTTCGTGTGCTCCAATCGCTCTATGATACGTACTGGGTTCAAATCTGTGTGTAGCCATCTTCCCTCTCCAATGATCTGTTCATCGCGTTTGTTAAGAGAGCTTGACATCTTTTCGCCTGAAATTTGAAATCTTCTGCCATTGGCCTTTCCAAAAGGACTCCCCACCGACAAAGAAGATAACCGCGGCCTGTAAAATCGTTACGAGATCCCTTGGCACCCCTGCCGTTAGCTGGAGAAACCGGTCAGCCGTTCGAAATCCACCAAACAGGAGGGCCGTTACGATGACACCCATGGGATGGTTACGAGCGAGGAGGGCAACCGCAATACCGTCGAACCCGTAACCCGGAGAGAACTGCGCGTAAAACGTGCCGTGGACGCCACAAACCTCAACCGCCCCCGCCAGACCCGCAAGCCCCCCGCTTATCGTTAGAGTCTGGATAGTGATCCGATCCACGTTGATACCGGAGCTGAAGCTGGCCACAGGATTGTGACCCACCGCTCGCACCTCGAACCCATATGGGGTGTCAAACAGAAGGATACAGAGGAGACCGCAGAGAATTAAAGCGATTAGCAGACCCGCATTAACACCCACGGGTGGGACACTCCACAGGACAGGAAGGACGGCGCTCTCGGCGATATCCTGCGTCCGAGACGCCGCTTCCGAAGCTGCCATCGGTCCGTTTACGAGGTAGCCCGTCAAGTGAATAGCGATATAGTTCATTAATATCGTGTTGATGACTTCGTGGACCCCTCGCCGGGCCTTGAGCCATCCGGGAATCGCCCCCCAGATGGCCCCCGCACAGGTCCCCGCCAAAAGCGCCATCGGAAGATGGACGACGCCCGGAAGCCGAATAAATCCTATGCCCACAGCGGCGGCGGCGACTCCTCCAACGTAGAGCTGCCCTTCTCCACCTATATTGAACAGACCCGCCCGAAGTCCAAACGCCACGGCCAAACCGACGAACATCAGGGGAGTCGCCTTCATCAGTGTAGAGGTGATCCCTTCGGCCGAACCGAAGGCACCGACAAACAGAGCCCCCATGGCCCTGGAGGGATCTCCACCCGAGAGGGTAACCACAACACCGCATACGGCCAGAGAAAGAAAAAGCGGGAACAAGATCGAAAAAACCCGTTGCGCCTTCGCCCGCAAATTTCTCATAAGCTTCACGACTTCACATCGTCATTTTGACCGGCCAACATCAGACTCCCCAACACCCCCTCATCCACGTCCCGGCGGGGTAAATCCGCTACGATTCGTCCCTTGACCATCACAAGGACCCGATCGGAAAGGCTCAGAATCTCTTCCAAATCCTGGGAAATCAACATGACCCCGCTTCCGCGATCCCGAGCCGTTATAAGCTCTTGCCTGACAAATGCCGTCCCCCGAATATCCAATCCCCGCGTTGGTTGAACGGCCAGGATAAATTCGGGATTGCTTCCAAGTTCACGGCCTACCACCACTTTCTGACGGTTCCCCCCAGATAGCGAACGGATAGGACTCCCCAGATCGGCTGCATCCACTTCGAATCGGGAGATCAGAGATTCTGCGTGCGAACGGATTTCCTTCCGGTCAAATCGGAGTCCCTTGCGGTAGCCCTTATCCAGATGGTAACCCAGTATCGTATTCTCCACAACCGAGAAAGGTAAAATCAGGCCCTCCAACTCACGATCCTCGGGGATCCAGACAATCCCTTTTTCCCGGAGTTCAGAAGCGTCGCTCCCGGTGATATCCTCCCCCCGGTAAATGATTTTACCCGATGCTACCGACAAACATCCCATCAGGGTCCGCGCCAACTCAGTCTGGCCATTGCCCAATACCCCGGCAACACCCACGATTTCCCGTCGTCGCAGGGTGAAAGAGACCCCGTTGAGACCGTGGACATCCGGAGGGGAATCGAGATTTCGGCCTTCCAGAAGAACCTCCCCCGGATCCAACCGACGTGTCGGATGCACTTCGGAAAACGTTCCCTCCCCGACGATGGCGCGAACCAGGTCCGCTTCAAGATTGTCTTTTACTTCAAACCGACCCGTTATCCGGCCGCGGCAAAGAACGGTTGCCCGATCCGCATGAGCCATCACCTCGGATATCCGGTGCGTGACGAATACGACAGTCAATCCTTCCGACTTAAGGCGCCCCACGATGTCGAACAACCTCCGACCTTCCTCCGGCGAGAGAGCAGAGGTGGGTTCGTCCAGAACCAGACATTTCGCGTGTCGATAAAGGCCTTTCATGATCTCCACCATCTGCTGTTGACCCACCGGGAGTTCATCTGCCCGGTCCCTTGGACTTAGGGGAACTCCGAGACGGGAGATCAGAGATTGGACTTTTCCTTCCATACCCCTATGGTCCAGGAAAGGCCCTCGTCGAGGTTCAGCCCCCAGGACCACGTTTTGTGCCACGCTTAAGGTTGGAACCACTGCGAAATGCTGCTGAACGATCACGATGCCACGGGCAAGGACCTGTCGGGGGTCACCGGAAGGAACGGGATCTCCATCGATGATAATCTCTCCGGATGTCGGGGAGGTCAACCCGCAGAGGATGTTGACGAGGGTCGACTTGCCCGCGCCGTTTTCTCCGACCAGAGCGTGAACCTCTCCGGTCCGCACGTCGAAATCGACGTCGTTGACGGCAACGAGCTCACCATAATATTTGGTGATGCTCCGCATCTTCACGAAATGGTTTTCATACAATGTGAGCAATCTCCCTCGGCAACTTAAATGTCCCATCTTCACTCGGTTCAAACTCAAGAACCCGGATGACGGCATCCGTATTCAGCGGTCCGTAAATATGAGGGAACCGATCCCCTTCGCCGGCATCTTCATATCGAATCTCCTCTCGGACCTTTTCTGAGTCGATACAGAGAAGTACCATCCCTCTATTTCCCCGAAAAAGCCTGTTCGCAACTCTGATAATTTGGCCTGGGGTGGAGGAATGAATAAAGCCCTGAGAATCCAGCTTATCACCTCGATATAACCCACGCAATTTTTCACGCTCCCATTGTTGACGACGAGCAATATGTAAGATCAATCCCTTTCCCTTTCTCCAAAAGCAACTGGATGACGATCTCCATATATTATGTTATTCTGATGCATTCGCTTCCTTATCCAAATTGTTCAACAATCTCACGATGCGGGGATCGTCTGGGGCAATGGAGCGGGCTTTCTCGAAAAACTCTCTGGCCTTTTTAAAGTCCTTCAACTGTTCCTGATAGACCTGCCCTGCCAGAGCGTAAACGATATAATTTCCGGGATCAAAATCTATGACGCGATTATAGAAGCTTAGCAGCCTGTTGAAAAAGTGCGTTTATGCCAAGATGACTGTTGTCTTTCCTTGTGGTTTGGTCCTATGATATATCAGGTTCAAACTGAGAAGGGAGGACGAGCAAATGGCAATGGGAAAACGAGGACGACAGAGACAGGAAAACCTGTTCATCGCATCGAACACTTTGGTGAAATCTCCGGGTCATCCGTTCTACGAGAAGCTGAATCAGGTATTGGGGGCGAACGGCTTCGACGAGTTCGTCGAGGGGCTTTGCCAGCGGTATTACGCTCCTCATATGGGTCGCAAGGGCATTCCGCCCGGGGTTTATTTTCGGATGCTTTTGATTGGGTATTTCGAGGGACTTGATTCGGAACGTGGGATCGAATGGCGTGTATCTGACTCGCTGACGTTGCGCCGGTTTTTGGGGTATGCCCTTGACGAACAGACCCCGGATCATTCCAGCCTGTCTCGCATCCGGCATCGGCTTCCCTTGGAAGTTCACGAAGCGGTTTTCAAGTGGATCCTGAGGGTCTTGTGCAAAGCGGGTCTGGTGAAGGGGAAGACGTTGGGCGTGGATGCTACGACACTGGAGGCCAACGCCGCGATGCGCAGCATTGTACGCCGTGACACGGGTGAAGGCTACCAGGCATTCCTTGAGAATCTGGCCAAGGCCTCGGGCATTGAAACGCCTACCCGCGAGGACTTGTCCAAGATCGATAAGAAGCGACCGAAGAAGGGATCGAACCAGGACTGGGAGCACCCGCACGACCCGGATGCCAAGATCGCTAAGATGAAGGACGGTCGCACGCACATGGCGCACAAGGTGGAGCACGCGGTGGATCTGGACACCAATGCCATTGTGGCAGTGGCGTTGTCGGGAGCAGATGAAGGAGATACCGAGTCGTTGCCCTGGACGCTGCTCGAGGCGCAGCTCAATCTCAAGCAGGTCGCGAAGGACGAAAAAGCTGCCAAACGTTTGCACAGACAGCGTATACGGGAGGTGGTTGCGGACAAAGGATATCATAGCAACGATGTATTGACCAGTCTGAAGCAAGGCGGCATCCGGAGTTACATTTCAGAACCGGATCGGGGACGCCGCAAGTGGAACGGCCGACGAGATGAGCAGGCCGCGGTATATGCGAATCGACGCCGGATCAAGGGAGATCGCGGCAAGGCCTTGCGCCGAAGTCGTGCAGAACGGGTGGAAAGAACCATCGCTCACACATATGATACCGGTGGCATGCGCAGGTTGCACTTGAGAGACCGCGGCAATATCCTCAAGCGTTTGCTGATCCACATCGGGGGCTGCAACCTGGCTCTGCTCATGCGCAAAGTGATGGGCGTAGGTACTCCGAAGGCCCTCCAGGACCTGGCCAAGGCCTTGCAGCGTCTACTGCTCGTCCTACAATCACGTTTGCTGCCCTCGGTTACCTTTTTAACCTCTTATCAGCGTCTCCTGCTCAATCTCCTTACCTTGATTTATCTGACCCGCACTCCAGGCGTCTTTTCCGTTTATGTGCGTTGAAAGGTAGTTCTTCAACGGGCTGCTAGGCTATTCAAGTATTCAATATTCCCAGGCTCCAGCCTCACGGCTTCACTGTGAGCCTCGATCGCCTCTTCGTGACGTCCCAACTGACGGAAGCAATAGCCAAGGCGGAAACATGCTTCCGCAAACCCCGGTTCCAACTGAATGACGTTTTTAAATGAAACGATTGCTTCCTGATACCGCCCAAGTTGCATCAATGCTTCGCCCCTCAACTTACTGACCATCCGATTGTTGGGATGACATTGCAGACTATGCTTAAATGACTTCTTCGCCTGCAGCCAGAGCCTCATATCATAGAATGTAAGACCCAGCATCTGATGCGCCCCAAAATAGTAAGGTCGGTAAGAGATGGACTTAGCAAAGTTTTCAGTGGCCTGAACCAGACGGTTCGGATCTACGTTCCTCGCCTTCCAATCGTACCATCCTTCTGTATAAGAATAATCTGCAATAACTGTGTTATAACTCACGGCCAAGCCAATAAAAAAAGTCGCAAAGCTCACACATGCCAAAATCAAGACAGAAACCACGGACCTGATCTCGAGAATGGGAATTTTTTGTTCTCCTAGACCGGATACCTGGCGATCCAACACAGCCGCAAGTCCAATGACAATCCAGAAATTGGACGCTGACGCGGGATTCTGAAAATTGGAACTAAACAGGGCATGAACCAGCGTTGCCGCAGATCCAGCCACGAGGGCCACTCCAATCATGTTGGTATTTCCATTGGCGTAGGATCGCAACAGTCTATAGGAAATCCCACTAATCACATAGAACATCCAGAGAAATGCCGCCAATCCCAGGATTCCGGTCTCTGCCAGAACTTGCAAATAATCATTATGCGCCCCATAGAGAGCCAAATCTCCTTCCACATTTTTACGCATTCGCTGGAGAATCTCGATACTATCCGCGCTCATATGCACCGGGATATTGAAGGGAAAATTTCCCACTCCAACCCCAAACCATAATCGCTCCCGAATCATCTTGGCTGTATCTCTCCAGAGAAAGAATCGTTGGCGTGTTGAATCATCTTCAAAATGAACAGCTGTTTCAAACCGACCAAATGTATCCAACACGCGTTCCTTGAGATCCATCCCAACGGTTGATCTCTCGCCCAGAGGAATACTCATAGCAAATACAATCAGCAGAACCACAATGATCGAGGAAATCGAATATTTAAAAATCGAGCCTTTTCTCAAGCGAATACCCACTCGCATGGCCCTCCAGATCAAAGCTCCGATAAAAATCCCCGAAGAGACCACCATCCCGATCCATCCGCCTCGGGCTCCCAAAACGGAGATCAAAACCAACATTGATAATAAAGCCCCGCCTGCGAGCCAGCGGGCAAACCCACGACTCACAACCGTCAGTGCAACGGCTATAGGCAATGTGATATCGAGATACTCTGCCACAAAAGTCATGTTTCCGAGTGTTGACACCGGCATGCTCCACTTGGAGGAGAACGCGTAAACACG
Organism: Candidatus Latescibacterota bacterium; assembly: GCA_965217865.1. Classification (GTDB taxonomy): domain Bacteria; phylum Latescibacterota; class UBA2968; order SICM01; family SICM01; genus CBDCJO01. The sequence continues at coordinate 1,302,818 of CBDCJO010000002.1, forward strand.
ATGGTACTGCAGCAATCCGATCACCGAGACAACCGATGCGGTGAAAACGATTCCCCACAAGATCACAAGTCGTTCCCCCTCCACCTTCACGCAATTGAAAACCACGAGACATAGAAGGAAATTACAGATATACTGGAACATCGTCTCCAAGCCTACGGGACGGTTGTATGCTTGGAAGAGAGAGATGAAGTTCGCTGCTAAAAAACTGAGAAAGGCATAGTAAAGCGGGGATTGGACAAGAGACAACTTTCCGTCAATTGCCATTCGAATGAACCAAAGGGAACAGGCCAAGGTCGTGAGAATCTGAACCAAAGCAATCTTCGGGATATTATACGTAGACAGGGAGGTGGTGAAATAGGAAGGGGTCAATACGACGAGGAGCAGCAGGGTCCCGATCACACCAAATTGCAGTCCAGACTTTAACGGGGAATGAACGGAGTCCTGATTGTCTTCTTTCAACACGATTCGCCGTGTTCCCATAACCTTGAACCTGAAAAAATACGTGAACTTCCTCTATCCAGGGAAGGACACCAAAATTGAAGGCTTCCGGTTAATGGCTTGCTTCAATCTTCCGGATGGCATTTTCGAGCCGAACGGCAACAAAACGATCCCCTTCCGTGTCCAGCCACCGTCTTAGCATTGGAAGGCTTTCTGATTGGGCCGAAAAACCCAAACCCACTGCGGCAGCCGCCCGGACTACCCATTCCGGGTCCTCTGCCAGAGGGATGAGTATTTTGATAGCCGGTTCTCCCCCGATTTTTCCGATGGTGTGGGAAGAGAGGGCTCGAATCAACGGATCTGGATGGGGCAGCAAATCGGAAAGCGATTTTAAAGCCGGAGCACCCATAACCACCAGTGCGCCCGCCGCAGCAAATCGCACGCTGTGATGGGAATCTGACATCGATTTTATCAGGGAAGGAACCGACCGAAGGTCCCTCAACTGTCCAAGGGATTTGGCACTTGCCCTTCTGACGCTCAAGGAGGGATCATGTAGCGCCTTAATCAGAACCGGAACGGCCAACGAGTCTCCGATTTCGCCCAAAGCCGAGGCTGCCACACTCCGAATACTTGAGTCTTTCATCAAACCGATGAGGGCTTGCCGGCAATCGGGATGCTTCACCCGGCCGATCATCTTCGTCGCATATCGACGGGCGTCAATGGTGTCACCATCCCTGGCACAACGGACGAGAACGGGAAGGCCCGCCGCCGCCATTTCCACCAAGGCTTCCATCACCCCGTTCTTTACCCACCAACTCCCCTCAGCCAGGGTTTTTTCGAGCTCGGGAATGATCTTTTTTCCTCTTTGGGCCAACTCCTGGATGGCCTTCGACCTTTCCGGAAAGTCCAGGCCCCCGATCTTCCCGATGAGCGCCGAGACATCCTTGGAGCCAGGATCGGCCCCTGCGCCAACCGCACTCCAACCCATAATAACAGAATACGTAGCGAGATGTCGCAAAAGGATATACATAGAAAGCACCAAGAATCAAGTTTGAAAAAGCCTATCGACTCGAAAGGTACAGCTCCCGACTTAAATAATCATTTTTCCATCCTTAATTCCTGTCCCTTCACCAGAGGACACTTGTCGTGTCATCAAGCCCAACACCATATTCCCCGTTCGTCCGGATCTCCCCATCCTTCCCAAAACCGGAGTATCGATCATCTCCCCCCCCGTCAAGGAGGACACCGATGCTCCCAAATCCTCGAGAACCGACACCCGATCCCTGTACTTCATCATCCCCGGTGTATCGGTCATTTCCGGCTCCGTCAACCAAAAATCCAACCCCATTTGCATTACCCGAACCCTGAGACAACCACGTGGATTCGTAGCTGTCGTCACCTGACTCATCCAAAATAAGGCCAAACGCCAGGTCGTGCCCGCATCCCTGAGAGACCCCCCAGGATTGGTAGATATCGTCTCCCCCCTTGTCCATCAGCCCTCCGATGGCCAGATGGACGCCACTCCCCTGGGCATAGCGTCTTGCAATGTACACATCCCGACCCTCTCGGTCCATCAACAATCCCAACCCCATCCAGTACGCAGATCCCTGTGTAAAGTAGTCCCCTTCGTAGCGATCATCTCCCAACAAGTCGACCAGCAGCCCGACACCCCCGACTGCGAACGGACGGATCCCCGTCCCAAAGCCCTGTGCCAGACTCCGAAAACGGCCTTCCTCCCTGAAGTCCGGCAACATGCCTCCTGCGAAATAGGTGTCATCCCCCTCCCTATCGAAAAGCCCCCCGGCCCCGCGAGTTCCTCCGTAGCCCTGAGCGGCTCCCCCGGCCTGGTAACGGTCTTGGCCATCCCCGTCGATAAGCAAGCCCAGACCAAAGATACCGGCCCCTTGGGCACCAATCCCCGCCTCGTAACGATCATCCCCTTTCAGGTCCACCAGCATCCCAACACCCAATACACCACACCCCTGACAGAGTCCGCCTTGGCTTATGTATTGATCGTTTCCCGCCATGTCCACAAGGACACCCGCACCCATCCACCCCGTTCCCTGGGGAAAATCTCCTTCGGAGGCATAGATGTCGTCACCCGAAAGGTCGACACATACAGAGGCCTTAAGCTTGCCGTCCAAACTCGAACCTGTCCATCCCTTGTACTCATCATCACCCCCCAAATCCAGAATGATTGCCGCCGGACGTCTGTATACAGTAGGTCCGGGTCCGCCAACGATAACCGCACCTGCGGGAGTTTCGAACGACGCAACTACATCTCCAGAAACACCGTCGATAATCGGATTGGCGGATTCACCGGATGACATGAACTTGGTTGGCAACGCCCCCACCCCCTGAATCCCCGCCAAAAGGTACTGGGCTGCGGCCACCATTCGGACTTCGTCCACCTTTGATGCGATATTAACAATCCGTCTTGCTTCATATTCTTCGACCTGCCCCCTGATCATCTTTCCGGCCCGGACAAGTATCTTCCTTTCCTCCTCCGTTATATTCTCCAGGCCTTTTTCCACTTCAATTCTGCTCGCGATCAGACCTGTCAATAAAGTCCCGACGGCTCGCCCAATAGGCCGCGGAAGGTCATCAAACGCCGTCTTCCAGGATTGCTCTTCAACTCCGTTCAGGCGAGAACCGCACGCCGCGTAGAGACGACGGGCTGCATCAGGTGCCGATGCCGTGGAAATGTAGGGAAGTCGCCCCTCCGTGCGAATGTCGATCAGATCCGCCAAGCTTTTCAGGGCAAAAATGGAAGAGGCGTTCCCTTCGATTCCCTGGACGACTGAGTCAGGGACGGAGATGGCCTGGAGAGGATTGCTCAACCCCTGGCGGAGCAGCGCAGGGGCTTCGTCCAGCGCGGATAAGTCCGTCACGATGGCCAGATCGGAACGTCTCATGTGGATGGCTTTTAAAGCCCGGTCCAAGGGAAGTTCTTCCCTGTGCTCATCCAGAGATACGGAATCCGAATGCCCGTAATCTGTAAAAAAAAGAAGGGGGAGTATGAAAATAAAGGCGGGAAGCGGCGTCCTTTTCATTTTGAAAGGATATCGCAATCTAGGTAACAGAGGAATGAGTTTTAAGCAAGCCGGGTTGCCCGTTTTTTGGAGGAGTCATCTCAATTGTCCGGCTTGACTGACCATGGGTTTTTTGAGCCACAAGCATGACCATAATCATCCCGAGTCCGCTCGACAGGACATTGAGTTTCACGTCCGACCATTCTCCAACCCGATTCGGCAACCAGGCTTGGATCCCCTCGTCCAATCCACCCAGGCAAGATGCCATCACCCATCCCCAAAGATAGGCGGATCGATATCCCATGTCAACCCTCAACGACCTGTATATCAGATAGCTCAGAAAACCATATTCCGCTAAATGAAGCCGTTCTGCCGGTGATTCCTGGAGCAAAAAAATAGCCACAGTGTAAACGGTGTACAGGAAGACCAAGGCCGCATAGACCCACAAACGGCGCTCGCGTTTCCTGAAAAGGAGATAGATGAGCAGCCAAATCCCGATGGCCACGATACACGTTTGCCCCGCCCAATGGATCCTTCCGTCGGTGTAACCATAAAGTGTTTTCCAGATTTCCGGCAGAAAGGGCAAGGTGAGGAAGATAATGGAGGTATATATGACAACACCCCCCCACCAACGGCATCTATGGAAACCATACCTTTTCGAAAGAATCAGATAGACGATCATGGCCAACAAGGTCCAACCAACCAAGTCCGCTGGAGGGATGGTCCCTATCCAACTGACCAGGTCAAAGAACCCCCTCAAGAGCCCGACCGCGAGCAGCCTAAAATCATTTACCCACCCGGCCTTCATCGGCGATCCCGTGATATCAACAGATAAAGGAGCACCCCCGCCCCGAGGCACACGACCCCTACCACCACATGTTCTGTCCTTGTTACAAACCAGTTCATAAGAAAAAAGAAGGGGCTCGATGGCTGGTGAGGGGAGTCGGTTTTGGCTTCCACAAAAAACGTACGCCATTCACTCCACCCAGTCGTTGCATCCGCTCGCCTGACCCGGAACCGCCAGGGGTTGTAGAGAGCAAGTGTGTTCCATAATCCTCCGTCAAACGGTCCGTACTTCGGGGCGTTTCCCACAACCTGAATCCGTCCTTCCAAAAAACGGTGGGTGCCTTCTGCGACCCTATACTCGGCTGTGTAATCTGAGTTGACATCACCGGTCCACCGGGGGGAAATCGAACCATCTACCGCCTCGAATCGTAGCGTATCCCGATCCGATGGGAAGAGAATTCGGATTGACTCGCCTTTCGACTGATCTTTCTGATATGACGATGAGTCTGTATCGGCTTCGGATCGCACCCCCTCCGATTCTGCAATTCCCTGTGGGTAATCGGATATGAGGCTGTCCCCGGATGCAACAACCTGTGATAGTTTTTCCCTTAGCCTCCAGCGATCGAGGTCCAACTGCATCTTTCTAGCAATCTCCGGAAACCGGGTTATCAAATTTTGTCGTTCAAGGGGGTCTTCAATCAAGTGAAATAATTCAGACTCATTCCCGGACGGTCCAAATGAGCTGATGAGTTTCCACGAAGATGTCCGCATCGCCAGAATTCGGGTCAAAAGCATCTCAGGGGATGCCTGATATCCCCCTGGAGTCGTTTCGCAATACGCCGGCCGCTCCTGCCATCCCGGCTCTCCCCTGATCAAAGGCACCAGGGACCGGCCTTCTACCCCCCCAGGCCTCTTTTTTCCCAGAATATCCAGTATAGTCGGCAGGATGTCGATGTTCTGCACCTGCTCATCAACCACGCGTCCTTGCGGAAGGCCCCCGGGAAACCTGAATACGAGAGGAATCCGAATCACTTCGTCATAGGAATTGCCGTTGAGGGATGTGGAGGCGTGTCCCACAAACCCGTGATCCAACAGCTCCTCGCCGTGGTCCGCAGTAATAACCAGAAGCGTCTTATCCTTCAGATTGAATCGGATCAACATCTCCTCGATCCTCTTGATGAATCGCTCGTCCATCTCCAGAATCTGGCCGTCATACAGGCCTTCAACCCATTCACGATCTTCGGCTTTAAAGTCCACGTGCCCGTAGGGAATCATAACGTCTTTCGTCACGGCATTGAGCTTCTTGGCCGAGACCTGCGACCAATCAAACGACGGCAAAATCCTGGACCCGTATGCCGGAGATGGATTGTATGGAAGATGCAGGTTTCGATAATGGTAATAGATAAAAAACCTTTGGTCCCGGTAATCCTGAATTGCCTTGAACAGGATCTCATCTTGGGTTGATATCAGAGAGTCTCGGCGGGGGTAGGGATCGAACCCCAACCCTACGAAGTTCGGAATAACGGTTAAGTAGCAAACGTCCGGACACACATAACCAAGCGGGGCCAATAAACGTGGAAGGGTCGGAATATCTTTGCTTAAAGATTTTCCCCTTACATCTACTCCGTGAGATGGGGCGTAAAGACCCGTCAGAATCGAGATCAACCCGGGGGTCGTCCAAGAAGACGACGATATCGCCTGGGTGAAAAGAACACCCTCCTCCGCGATTCGGTCCAGATTCGGGCTGGTCTGTCTGGTGTATCCCATGGCCCCAATGTGATCCGGCCTGAAGGTATCGACGGTGAGAAGGAGGATATTGGGCAATTCACGGCCGGAAGAACTCTGCTGCAGAAGGAATATGAGCAGGCAACATAATAAGGGGGAATAAACGATTTTCACGTGACCCCTTCGATTATTAATTCCTCGATGGAAAATCTGATGCATTTGATGAAATCCGACCCTTGTCGGGGGCTTTGATGATAGGATCAGCCCAGCGCTGGAGGAAACAAACTGCTTGGTGGTCTTATTGGATTTTCGTACCATCGTAGATTCCAATCCGAAAAGAGAATCTGCTGAGACTGCCACAAATTATACCAAAGCCGTGAGATCCCTTTCACAATCGATGGCCAAGGAGGTTCATATGGGGAAACTTGAGAACAAAGTTGCACTCGTCACAGGTGGCAGCCGCGGGATCGGAAAAGGAATTTCGCGTGGGCTTATTGAAGAAGGGGCGAACGTCATTATCGTCTCTCGAGACAGCCAGGCGCTGGATCGGGCTGCCGCTGAACTTTCTTCAGGCAATTCCACGGTCCTGGCAAAACCCGCGGATGTGGCCGATGAGGAACAGGTTGAGGACGTCTTCCGCGCGGCAGTGGAGCAATTCGGCCGGCTGGACATCCTTGTAAACAACGCAGGTGCATTCGACGGGGGCCGCCCCCTTGAAGACCTTTCGGTGGAGGTTTGGGACCGCGTGATGGCCGTCAACTTGCGTGGCCCCTTCCTCTGTACTCGCGCCGCCATGCGTATCATGAAGCCCCGGGGGGGCGGGAGGATCATCAACGTTGGGAGCATCTCAGCCCAGCGGGTACGTCCCGACTCGGCCCCGTACAGCGCCAGCAAACACGGTCTCTGGGGCCTCACCCAGGTGACCGCCCTTGAAGGAAGGGAACACGGGATCGTGTGCAGTTGTCTTCACCCCGGCAACACCCTCGTCGAACGCCGTCGGGAGAGCTCTTCAGATGTGGATGCGGAACCCATGATGACGGTTGACGAATTAGCCCAGGTCGCGGTAACGATGGCAACCCTTCCGCCTCACGTAAACCTCCTGGAGGCCATCGTGTTGCCTGTGAACCAACTCTACATCGGCCGGGGATGATCTTCACATTCCACTTGACTGAGGCAGGAACCGGGTGTATAATTATCTCCTCATTTTTTTACGGATTCCGGCTCAACTTTACTCCTTTTAACCAACCTGAGCATCAAGACATTATGAAGGCTTTCTATGGGAAAAAATCGTATTGATTTATGTAGCGATACCCTCTCAAAGCCCACCCCGGAGATGCGCCGATTTATGTGCGATGCCGAGGTGGGTGATGAGCAGAGGGGGGAAGATCCGACCACGAATGAACTCCAACACACGGTTTGTGAACTGTTGGGAAAAGAGGCATCCGTCTTTCTCCCGTCGGGAACGATGTGCAATCAGGTGGCCTTTGCGGTCCATTGCCGCGCCGGTGATCTGATCCTCCTGGAACGTGGGGCCCATCCCCTTATCGCAGAAGGAGCGGGCTCAGCGGTTATCACCGGCGCCGCAATGTATCCCATCGATGGTCACGGCGGTATGTTCACAGCCGATCAGGTCAAGGAGGCCATCTGGTTGTCCACCCGCCACCGGCCCCCATTCCGGCTGGTATCCGTTGAGCAGACCACCAACCTCGGGGGAGGTCGCGTCTGGCCGCTGGCTCAGATCCGTGAGGTGTGTAACGCCGCCAAAGACTGCGGCGCATCCACCCACATGGATGGAGCCCGGTTGCTGAACGCCGTTGTAGCGTCCGGGACGTCCGCCAAGGAATTTGCAGCCACTTTCGACTCGGTCTGGATCGATCTGAGCAAGGGACTCGGGGCCCCTGTGGGCGGTGTTCTTGCCGGATCAGCAGAGTTTATCGACAAAGCCTGGGGATGGAAGCACAGGCTTGGAGGTGCCATGCGACAATCGGGCATCATCGGCGCGGCCGGTATCTATGCCCTGCGTCACCACGTCGACAGGATGGCAGAAGACCATGAAAATGCAAAGATGTTTGCCAGCGAAATTTCTCGTTGTCCGAACATCGGCCTGAACCACGAGGTGGAGACGAATATCATCAGATTCGATGTCGGGAAAACAGGCCTTTCCGCACAGGCATTCGTCGATCATCTCCTTGAAAAAGGAGTCTGGCTGAGTGTACACGGCCGAACCACCTGCCGCGCCGTCACCCACATCGGGACCTCTCGCGAAGATGTTGAAGAGGCTGCCAAAACGATCCGTGAATTTGGTGAACGAACCTAAAACCATAGATCGGAGAAACCCGATTCCAATCTGTGTCGAAGGCGCGATTCCGAAACCCGCGCCTTTATTTTTGTCGATGTTCAACCCTCCAGTTTTCTGACTGCCGATCCCCCGCTTATGATAAACCTTGTATGATCCGTGATGAATGCCATCTTAACCGCGGACTCTCCGCTGAAACTGGCCGTTTTGAATTGAAAAAGGAGGATCAATGGTCACAATCGGGCTGTACTATCAGGTTTACGAAGACAAAATATCTATTTTCGAAGAAAAATTTCAGGAAGTTCTCAAGGCGATGCAGGGACTGAAGGGTCATCTGGACAGCAGTCTATATCGGAAGGTGGACGATCCGGGTGCCTATGCAATTCTCAGCGAGTGGGACAGTCAGGACGACTTTACCGCCTTCATCACCAGCGAGACATTCCGGGGCGTCACGCGCTGGGGCATGGAGGGCATCCTCAAAGGCAGACCCCGTCACAAGGTTTATCCCCGGTCGGATGATCTTGCCCGTCCTGCCCACTAGCAAAGAATTATAATCTAAGGAACACGTCACAAATGCTGGGTCGAGGCGAATGGTTCGGTTCTCATATTCATCGTGTATGCATCCGTGGGTTTAAACAGAGAAACGACTTTGCCTCGATATGCAAAGCCGCCTTTTCCTCGGTTTAAGCAATTTCGGGTTTCGAACTCGATTCTGTATCCCTAGAACCCTCCCGCTTTACACCTCCTTCAATCGCTCGAGGAGTTTCACGGCCTCATGGATGTCCCCGGCCTGATCCTCTGAATACTCCCGCTCGATCGTCAAGGGTCCATCATAACCGATTTCTTTGAGGGTTCGGACAAAATCATCCATCCTCACATCCCCTTCGCCCAGTGGGCAGTCTTCATACCACTTCTGACTCGGGTCCCTGGTCTTTTTGGCGTCTTTACAATGGACACTCTTGACATAAATCCCCACCTTTTTCAAGGCCTCAATCGGTTCGCCCGCGTTGTAAAGAATCATGTTCGCAGGGTCGAAGTTGATAGCAAGGTTTTCCCTCCCCACGGCCTGGATGAATCGAATCAGGGCTTCAACTGTCTCTTGTCCTGTCTCAAGGTGAAACCCCTGGCCGTTATCCCGACAATGGTCGCGGGATTTGCCACATCCACATTGTAAGTGATATCCAGCGGACCTCCGAGGAAAAGCTTATTGTCGTCCGAGTAGTTGGTGAAGGTCATCTTGATATCCATCGAAAGCGCGGTGGAAGTGGCATCGAAGTGCCCCACGGCCTTCACATTCCCCGATGACGATCCGTTCACCGTAAGGTCCACGGCCTTGGCAAGGGGGGATGCCACCGGCTTGCTCGCGGCGTTCTGAAACACCGCCCCTATCAGCCCGTTGAAGAACTACCTTTCAACGCACATAAACGGAAAAGACGCCTGGAGTGCGGGTCAGATAAATCAAGGTAAGGAGATTGAGCAGGAGACGCTGATAAGAGGTTAAAAAGGTGACCGAGGGCAGCAAACGTGATTGTAGGACGAGCAGTAGACGCTGCAAGGCCTTGGCCAGGTCCTGGAGGGCCTTCGGAGTACCTACGCCCATCACTTTGCGCATGAGCAGAGCCAGGTTGCAGCCCCCGATGTGGATCAGCAAACGCTTGAGGATATTGCCGCGGTCTCTCAAGTGCAACCTGCGCATGCCACCGGTATCATATGTGTGAGCGATGGTTCTTTCCACCCGTTCTGCACGACTTCGGCGCAAGGCCTTGCCGCGATCTCCCTTGATCCGGCGTCGATTCGCATATACCGCGGCCTGCTCATCTCGTCGGCCGTTCCACTTGCGGCGTCCCCGATCCGGTTCTGAAATGTAACTCCGGATGCCGCCTTGCTTCAGACTGGTCAATACATCGTTGCTATGATATCCTTTGTCCGCAACCACCTCCCGTATACGCTGTCTGTGCAAACGTTTGGCAGCTTTTTCGTCCTTCGCGACCTGCTTGAGATTGAGCTGCGCCTCGAGCAGCGTCCAGGGCAACGACTCGGTATCTCCTTCATCTGCTCCCGACAACGCCACTGCCACAATGGCATTGGTGTCCAGATCCACCGCGTGCTCCACCTTGTGCGCCATGTGCGTGCGACCGTCCTTCATCTTAGCGATCTTGGCATCCGGGTCGTGCGGGTGCTCCCAGTCCTGGTTCGATCCCTTCTTCGGTCGCTTCTTATCGATCTTGGACAAGTCCTCGCGGGTAGGCGTTTCAATGCCCGAGGCCTTGGCCAGATTCTCAAGGAATGCCTGGTAGCCTTCACCCGTGTCACGGCGTACAATGCTGCGCATCGCGGCGTTGGCCTCCAGTGTCGTAGCATCCACGCCCAACGTCTTCCCCTTCACCAGACCCGCTTTGCACAAGACCCTCAGGATCCACTTGAAAACCGCTTCGTGAACTTCCAAGGGAAGCCGATGCCGGATGCGAGACAGGCTGGAATGATCCGGGGTCTGTTCGTCAAGGGCATACCCCAAAAACCGGCGCAACGTCAGCGAGTCAGATACACGCCATTCGATCCCACGTTCCGAATCAAGTCCCTCGAAATACCCAATCAAAAGCATCCGAAAATAAACCCCGGGCGGAATGCCCTTGCGACCCATATGAGGAGCGTAATACCGCTGGCAAAGCCCCTCGACGAACTCGTCGAAGCCGTTCGCCCCCAATACCTGATTCAGCTTCTCGTAGAACGGATGACCCGGAGATTTCACCAAAGTGTTCGATGCGATGAACAGGTTTTCCTGTCTCTGTCGGCCTCGTTTTCCCATTGCCATTTGCTCGTCCTCCCTTCTCAGTTTGAACCTGATATATCATAGGACCAAACCACAAGGAAAGACAACAGTCATCTTGGCATAAACGCACTTTTTCAACAGGCTGCTATGGCACTTGAAATCGTAGCATTGACTCTACCGAAAACGGTGCCCCCGTTCTCAGCACTGATGGTCGTATTAGCAAGATCAGTCCCCCCTGTAGGGGCCCCCCCTATGTTTTCGTCGTCCTTTTTATCACCGCACCCCACACTTAACAAAACCAGGATAGCCAGTCCTCCGATCACGTTCCGAAGAGAGAACTGATTTTTGATTTTGTTCACGTTCCATCCTCCTGATCCCGACAGGTTCCAAGCCTTTCCCCCGAACGATCTCCCGCCATTCGATTTTCTCAAGAAATCCGGAATAAAATAGAATATATCACACGCGGTGATACCCCGCAACGGATAAATGTGGGTGGGAATAACATTCATGTTCCGTACAAATCGGGCTCGCGGGACAAAAATCTGGTGTAAATTTTCGCGTTAGGTCCGTCTGGCGTTTCTTTTCTTGTATTTTCAAACCCGATTTTCTATTATTTATCCGATCTAAATTTCGTAGTTTGGTTATTTGTTCCTACCTTCCCGGTCGCCGGGCCCTCCCTATTCTCTCAATATGGAAAACCGATACGTCAAGATCGGTTCCTTAAAGAACATAGAGGCTTTTCGTTCCCACATCTCCAGCCTCGGGCTCGGCCTGGAATGTGATGATTCCATCCTCCCGGGTCCGGAATCTCCTCTGGCAAATTCCTTTAACCTGAACGGCTTTCGAATCGGAAATCGGTTTGCGATCCACCCTATGGAAGGTTGGGACGCGGGGGAGGATGGGAACCCGTCGCCCCCCCTGATTCGCAGGTGGGTTCGCTTTGGCCAGAGTGGAGCGAAACTGATCTGGGGAGGTGAGGCGGTGGCCGTGCGACACGAAGCCAGGGCGAATCCAAACCAGCTCTATTTCGGTGAACATACACGGGCTGGCCTCGCTCGGCTGTTCAATGTCCTATCGGATGCGCACCGCGAACGGTTTGGAAATACGGACGACCTGTTGGTGGGCCTCCAACTTACGGATTCCGGGAGGTTCAGCAAACCGAATCGGAAAGACCGGATGGAACCCCGAGTCCTGTATCGCCACCCCATCCTGGACCGTAAATTTCACCTCTCTCAGGAGTGCCATGTACTCACCGACGGAGAGATCCGTGAGGTCATTTCCGACTACGTTCGCGCGGGGCGAGCGGCTCAAGAGATCGGCTTTCATTTTGTAGATATAAAGCACTGCCACGGCTACCTCGGACACGAGTTCTTGAGCGCTCATACCCGGCGGGGCGATTTCGGCGGTCCATTCGATAACCGCACTCGCTTCCTTCAGGAGGTCGTTGCCGGCATCCGGTCAGAAGCCCCCGGCTTGATGATCGGGGTCCGATTAAGCGCCTTCGATTTGGTCCCCTACCGCCCGGATCCTGAGCTGACCTCAGAGAACGGTCTGGGACCCGGAATTCCCGAAGACTATTCCGGTTGTCTCCCATATCGCTACGGGTTCGGGGTCAATGAAAGGGAGCCGGTGAAGATCGACCTGACGGAAACCTACCGCTTCATGGACCTTCTTCGATCACTGAATATCGAACTGGTTAACATTACAGCCGGTAGCCCATACTACAATCCCCATATTCAACGGCCTGCCTACTATCCCCCCTCCGACGGCTATCAACCTCCGGAAGACCCGCTGGTGGGCGTATGGCGGCAGATCGAAGTCACCAAACGAATTAAATTCAAGTATCCCGACCTCCCTATTGTCGGAACCGGTTATTCTTACCTCCAGGAATATCTTCCCCACGTAGCTCAACACGTGGTCAGAGATGGTGGAGCCGACTTCGTGGGAATTGGACGTATGGTGTTGAGCTATCACGATCTACCCCACGACACCCTAGCAAAGGGAACCCTGGACCTCCGGCGTCTATGTCGGACATTCAGCGACTGCACCACGGCACCCCGGAATGGCCTTCGGTCCGGATGTTACCCCCTGGACACCTACTACAAAAAATCTCCTGAAGCAAAAATCATTCGGACGGTTAAGAAAAAGATTTAACCCCTGGATCAACCGCCGCTCATCCATCTCGTTGGGAGACCACCACCCATGAAATTCGCCGCCTGTAACGAATTCTTTGAAGGATGGCCGATCGAACGGGTTTTCGACTACTGTAAGTCCATCGGATATGACGGCGTGGAGATCGCACCCTTCACCCTCGCAGAATCTGTCGATCAGATCACGGCACATCGGAGGACGGAGATCCGTCGATCTGCGGAGGCCGCCGAGATCGAGATTGTCGGCTTGCATTGGCTTTTGGCCAGCCCGGACGGCCTGTATATCAACCATCCCGATCCTGGAATTCGGCGGCGGACACAGGACTACATAAAGGCCCTCATCCATTTCGGCGGGGATCTGGGGGCGAGGTTGATGATCCACGGATCCCCAAAACAGCGGACCCTGCAAGAGGGGTGGAACCGGGAGGAATCGTGGAAATACACTGTGGATACTTTCGCAGCATGTATGGACGTGGCAAAGGAACGTGGGGTGACCTACTGCATCGAGGCACTAAGCCTAGCGAACACAAACTTCATCAACACCGTGGACGAATCCCTCGACATGGTACGAAAAATCGATCACCCTAATTTTCAGACGATGGTCGATTGTTGCAGCGGATCCACCGAGGATATTCCTCTTCCTGACCTTTTCCGGAAGGCCGGGGTTCGTATGAAACACGTTCACGTCAACGACCCGAACGGACGGGGGCCCGGATTCGGGGATCTGAAATTCGGCCTGGTCCTCAAGGCCCTTCGCGATCTCGAATACGAGGGCTACATATCTCTGGAAGTCTTCGACTTTTCACCAGACCCACAGACCATCGCATCTCGCAGTCTTGGCTACCTGAAAGGGCTCCTCGAAACCGGCCCTCATCCGCCCGAATGACATTGGATCACCCAAACTCCATCATTGGAGGATTTTCAATGACCCTTACAGAAGTGATTCTGTCAAGACGGACAATATTCAAATTCAAGCCGGATCCCGTTCCGAACGAGATCCTCGAGAAAATTTTGGCCTATGGCATCTGGGCACCTAACCATCACTTGACAGAACCATGGAGGTTTACCGTACTTGGGATAGAGACAAAACTCAAACTTGCCCAACGATATAAAGAAATCCAACTTTCCAAAGTTCCCCCCCACGTCGATGCGGAGAACCGGGAAAAAATAGGAGAAGCCGGTTATCGGAAGTTTATGTCTAAACCGACGGTTATTGCCGTGTCGTGTCTCCAGGAAGGAGACGAACAGCGTCGCAGGGAGGACTACGCGGCAACCTGTTGCGCCGTGCAGAACATACAGCTGGCCGCCTGGGATGCGGGTATCGGCATGCAATGGAGCACCGGACCGATCACCATGGAGCCATCTACCTATAGACTCTTGGACCTTGACCCGGAACGTCATTACATCATCGGGTTCTACTATATCGGTTACCCAAACGAGGTGCCCGGCCCCAAGAGAAAACCCCTGGGTGAGGTCATTCATTGGACTACCTGAACACGCAAAATTTGGATCGAGCCCATATTTTCCACCCCTGGACAACACAGGGGCCTCAGGATCTTGTTCCCGTGATAGAGCGGGGTGAAGGATGCTATTTCTGGGACACCCGGGGACGAAAATATCTCGATTTTCTGGCTCAGCTCTTCAACCTCAATCTGGGACACGGGAATCTCCGGGTGATCCACGCCATTCAGCAGCAGGCTGAGAAGCTTTGTGCTTTAAATCCGACATTCACTTCCGAGCCCCGTGCAAAACTCGGGGAACTCCTGGCGGAGATCACCCCCGGTGACCTGACAAAAACATTCCTCACCAACAGTGGGAGTGAAGCCAACGAGATGGCCTTTCAAATGGCCCGTATGGTTACAGGACGCCAGAAGATCCTCGCGCGATATCGCTCATACCACGGGACGACCATCGGAACCTTCTCCGTGGGCGGCGATCCGCGACGGTTGAGTTCAGAGCCGGGTGTTCCCGGAACCGTGCGGTTTTTCGATCCATACTGCTACCGATGCGACTACGGGATGACCTTCCCGGAATGTGATCTCCACTGCATGCATAAGGTGGAGCAGATTGTTCAGTTCGAGGGCCCCGAATGCATCGCTGCGATCATTGTCGAACCCATCTCCGGTGCCAACGGATGTATCGTCCCCCCGGAAGGCTACCTGGGTGGTCTCCGAGAGATCTGCGATCGCTACGGCATCCTTCTGATCGCCGATGAGGTCATCGATGGATTCGGCAGAACTGGCCGTTGGTTCGCGGTGGACCACTGGGACGTGGTCCCCGATATCCTGGTCTTCGCAAAAGGCATCACTTCGGGTTATGCGCCCATGGGTGGCGCCATTGTTCGAACTGCTGTCTCAGACCACTTCGAGGGGGAATACATGCCGATGGGGTGTACCTACAATGGGCATCCCATCGCGTGCGCGGCTGCAGTGGCCGCTATATCGGAGTACCGTGAGCAGGACCTTCCTGCCCGCGCGGAGCGGATGGGAGAAATATTGATGGCCGGGCTTGAGGACCTTCAGAGCCGTCATCCGGTAATAGGAGAGATCCGTGGCAAGGGGCTTCTCACCTGCCTGGAACTCGTCGAAGACCGGAATACGCGGGAACCGATCGTCCCCTGGAATAGTCCTTCCCCACTGCCGGGGCGGATAAAATCCGCCCTTTTCGATCGAGGCATGCACGCATACGTCCGCTGGAACATGGTCTTCCTGGCACCCCCACTGATCATCTCTGAGGAGGAGATCCAGGAAGGGATGGCCATCCTGGATGAGGTGCTCGCCAGGATCGAAGCCGGAACATTGTAACATCTCAATACACGGAATAATAAGGTGAGTGAAATGGACATTAAAATGTTCCTCAATCATGTTGTCGAGGTGACCAATGGTCTATCCGCCGGAGAGGTCAACTCCCTCGCTGATGCCATTGAGCGATGCTACACGGAAGGCAGGTTCGTCTTCATCATCGGCAACGGGGGGAGTGGTTCCAATGCCTCCCACATGTGCGAGGACCTGGGCAAGGGAACCCTGAGCGACACGGAGGACCAGAAACGGTTGAAGGTTCTGAGCCTAACGGATAACACCCCTTACATCCTGGCCTGGGGAAACGATGAGGGTTACGAACGAATCTTCGTCGAACAGATCAAAAACCTGGCCTCCCCCGAGGACCTGCTCATAGCCATAAGCGGTTCCGGCAATAGCCCCAATATCTTGAGGGCCGTCGAATATGCCAATGAGATCGGCATGCAGACATTCGGGATGACGGGGTTCGACGGAGGTAAAGTCAAGGAATTGTGCGGCCAAACCCTTCACGTCCGGATCCACGACATGGGCATCGTGGAGTCGATGCACACGGTTATTTTTCACTACCTGATTGTGGAACTCAAAGAGAGGTTCAAGAGGATTCATGAAATAGATACGGTTAAATGAGTAAGGGCTCCGAACTCCTTCCATCTCTTCCCATAGTTCCATACATCCAATATGTTTCTCCTCTCCGGGGGAGGCTACGGGGGCGGGATCATGAGCAGCTACGTGATGGGTGTCGAGATCGGCGGGACGAAGCTCCAGGCGGGTATCGGGTTTGAGGGAGAGAACCTGAGGGGTCTGGTCCGGGAGGCCGTCGATCCCGCTCAGGGCCCTAAGGCCATCCTCGCAGGGGTCGAATCCATCATCCCAAAACTCCTCAAAAAGACAGGCCTGGACCTGTCGGATATTGGGGGTATCGGTGTCGGATTTGGCGGGCCTGTAGAAGCCAAAAAAGGTCTTATCCTCATCTCCCACCAGGTGGAGGGTTGGGGGGGGTTCGATCTTGGCGGATGGTTTGAGCAGACGTTCGGCATTCAGACTACAATCGAAAACGATTCAAGCGCCGCGGCTTTGGCGGAGGCCGTTCTTGGCGCGGGACAGGGGTACAGCCGTGTCTTCTACACGAACATCGGCAGCGGCGTGGGAGGCGGTTGGGTGGTGGATGGGGTCGTGGACAACGGGCAGGGAATCGGGGCCGCGGAGATCGGTCACACATACGTCTCTTTCGGGGGAACACCCCCCGATAAGGTGGAAGACATATGTTCCGGGTGGGCTATCGGGCGACGGGCCCGGGCCGCTGTCGAGAAGAACCCCGAGTCCCTCATCCTGAAGCTCGCCTCGGGCAACCCCGACGCCATCTCCGCCGTCACGGTCGCTGATGCTGCCAAGCAAAGGGATCCACTCGCTCTTCGGCTCTTCGACGAAACCGGCCATGCCTTCGGGATCTCCCTTGCCAACTTAATCACCCTCCTTCATCCACAGGCCGTCGTTATCGGTGGAGGCGTATCTTTGGCCGGTGACCTTTTCCTCGATCGTGTCCGCGACTACGTAAAACACTATGTATTTCACCTCTATTCCGAATCCTATCACATCGTCCCAGCCGCCCTTGGCGAGAAGGTGGTCGTCATCGGGGCTGCCCTGTTGGCCCGACAGATGACAGACGGCGGAAATCCAAGTAGATCACAATTAACCGAATCCTGAATTCCGCCCCCCTATATCCCTTCTTGAATGACCTCCCATGACCACCCTCTCCGTCCAATCCGTCTCCAAGCGATTCGGCGATTTTTTGGCCGTCGATCAGCTTTCCCTCGAAGGTTCTCCCGGAAACATCACCGGACTGCTCGGGCCGAATGGATCGGGAAAAACCACCGCCATCCGGATGATCCTGAACATCGTAGCGCCCGATCACGGAAATGTCCTTTTGTTTGGACGGCCCTTTGAAGAAACGACCAAGGACAGAATCGGATACCTACCGGAAGAAAGAGGCCTCTATGACAAAATGAAAGTCTTTGAGCTCCTCCGATTTTTCTCGAGTATCAAGAACGTAGAGAAGCATTCGTCGCAGAGGGCCATTTTGGAATGGCTTGAGCGGTTAGACCTCACCGCGTGGAAGGGGAATAGGGTGGATACCCTCTCGAAGGGGATGCAGCAGAAGGTTCAGTTCATCGCAACCGTAGTTCACGAACCTGACCTGATCATTTTGGACGAACCTTTTTCGGGACTTGATCCCGTGAACAACGAGGTCCTGCGGGACATCTTGTTTGACCTGAAACGTAAGGGAAAGACGATCCTCCTTTCCACCCACCATATGGAGTTTGCGGAACGCCTCTGCGACGACATCTGCCTGATCAATCACGGCCGAAAGGTCCTGGGAGGCAGCATGTCCGAAATCAAACAGGCTTACGGTGACATGACCACACGGCGTTATGTCGTTGAGGAGCCGTCGTTGAACGACATTTTCCTGAAAGCCGTCAAAGAATCGTCCTGATTCCGGAGAAGGGAGACACCTCGGTTTTTCCGAGCTTTTAGCGTCGTGAATAAACTTCTAAAAATCTCCGGCCGTGAATACACCACCCGGGTCCGGTCGAAATTGTTCATCATTGGGACGATCCTGGGGCCCATCTTCATCGTTGGAATCGGTGCGATACCCGCCCTTGTGATGCACATCCCTTCCGAACGCCAGCGCACCATCGCGTTGGTCGATCTTACGGGAAACCTTTTCGGACCCCTCCGCCGGGCTCTGGATGACACGGTGAAGGGGGGAAAACCCCGATTCCAATTGGTCCAAACCCGGATCCATGGAAGCCTTGAGTCGACCAGACGAATGCTCAACGAAGAGCTTGAACGGAGGACCATCCACGCCTATATCGTCATCCCCGAGGATGTCTACAGCGGGGAGGTGCCCGGATACTTCGCCAACACGCTGGGAAAACCGGAAGTCCGGATACTAAACGATGCGATCAATCGGATTGTTGTAACGAAAAGGCTTCGGAATGCCGGATTTGATGCGGAAAAAGTCAGAGGGTTAATGAAGGAAGTGGAGATGCGGACCGTTAAGGTCCAGGATGGAAAGGAGCGGGAAGGCGGATTCCTATCCGACAACATTGTGACCTTCGTCTTCGTGATGATCCTCTATGGGACCATCTTCGTCCACAGCACCTCACTCATGCAGAGCGTAATCGAGGACAAAAACGCGCGAGTTATCGAGATCCTCCTCTCCTCGGTGACCCCCGCTCAGTTGATGGGAGGAAAGATACTCGGTGTGGGGGCGGTGGGGTTAACACAGAATCTTATCTGGCTCCTCTTCGGAGCAGGAGGGGCCTTCTGGCTAAGAGCGTCCTTCACAGATCTGCCGTTCCCGGATTTCTCGTTCAATCTTCTGTTCTGCTTTTTTATCTTCTTGATACTTGGCTTTATCCTTTTCGCTTCCCTCTACGTGGGCGTTGGGTCACTTTGTAATTCCAATCAAGATGCACAACCCCTCGCGCTTCCAATGACCGTGATCCTGATGGTGCCGATGATGTTGATGGGAGTCGTCGCCCAGCATCCCGACAGCAGTCTGACCATCGCCTTATCGTTGATCCCCTTCTTCTCCCCGATGGTGATGTTTATGCGGATAAACCTCCTCCATCCTCCGGCTTATCAGATCGCCATCTCCTTGTTGTTCCTCCTGGTGACCATCTTTCTGATGATACGGTTTACGGCGAAAGTCTTTCAGACAGGCATTCTTGTCTATGGGAAACGGCCTTCCTTTTCAGAAATCTTCCGTTGGCTTCGAAAGGTGTAGCGCGGTTCATGGATCACTCCCGTCGGTTTTCCGCGATCATCGCCGTCAATTCCGCTTCTGCCACCAACAGCCCCTTCACATACGCTTTCCCCCCGACCTTGCAGACGCTTTGCCTTCGGTGTAATAATTCAACCTCCATCCGGAGCTGGTCCCCAGGCACGACGGGCTTGCGGAAGCGGGCTTTTTCGATGGACATAAAAAAGGGGGTGGTGTCTGCCCCTCCGGATATTGTGCCCATCATTAAAAGACCACCGGTTTGAGCCAAGGCCTCGACGATCAATACGCCGGGCATGATGGGACGTCCCGGGAAGTGTCCGGCAAGGTAAGGCTCATCTGCCGTCACATCCTTGATGCCGATGGCCCGCTCGCCGGGGACAAGGTCGATCACCCTATCCACAAATAGGAATGGATATCGGTGTGGAAGGATTTTCTGAATGGCCTTCTGATCCAACTCGATCGGGATGCGGGAACGATCTTCGGACATGGCCTATCCTTTCCTTCCGAAAACATTGCCCAAAGGGTGGGGTGTTAAAGCGGGCTGGATTTCCCTTCAAACTGCGATTCGGAAATTTGACAAATGTTAAGATAAAAAGGCGCTGTTCGGAACGGAACAGCGCCTTGTACATCCAACACCGGAATCCCTTCAACGGCCTGTGGACCCGGCCTTTGGGGACCCTTTTTTCTTTTCCTCCAGTTCCTTGTTCAATGCCTCCATCACCATGGGTGTGATATCATATTTCTCGTTTGCATAGGCCATCTGTGCAGCGTTGAATATGAAATCGTATCCCTCCGATTTGGCTACCCGGCCTAAGATATTATTTACACTCTTGTAGATCGGGGCTGAGAGTTCCGCGTTCTTTCTGGTTAGACGGCCTCCCGGTGAAGTCAACCCCTCAACGAATTTCTGAATTTCTCCGACCCTCCGCTGGATCTCCCTCTGCATTTCCTCTTTCTTTTTGTCGCTCAGGAGAAGCTCCTGACGCTTGTATTCATCCTGTAACTGCTTGAGGGCGTTTTCTTTATCAGCATACTCTTTCTGCATTTCGTTCTCGTACCGCTTGAACTCGCTCTCAGCCTCCCTGAAGGGTTTGTAGTCCTTCAGGATGCGCTCCGAATCTACGAATCCAAACTTTACCTGGGCATAAGCCGGAAGGTTCAGCCCCAAAGCAGAGAACATCAAAATTCCCAGAGCAACGGCAATTCTGTTTCCCATCTGATTTGACCTCCTTAAAATTAATGAACATTAGAAGAACTGCGGACCGAATTGAAAATGCGTAAGCATCCCTACAGGTTGTCCATCCACCCGTCGACGGTCGAAACCCCATCCGAAATCGAAACCTATGATTCCAACCAGCGGAGCGAAAATCCGCACCCCCAAGCCCGCGGACCGCCTGAGGTCGAATAAGCTCAGCTCTCCCACGTTCTCCCAGGCGTTCCCCGCATCGAAAAATGCAAGCAAGTAGATCTGATTCGGAACGACGGGCATGCTGGCCTCAAGGTTATAGATCAACATCGACCGGCCCCCGATCAATCCCCCCGTGGCGTTTATCGGACCCACGCTCCGGTCGTTATATCCCCGAAGCACTGTGCCGTCGATCAGATCGGTGCCCCCCGGGGTGAACCTCTCGTTGAACGGTGCCGTGGAACCCCGGAAGCCCGCGATCGCCCCGAACTGCTGTTTGAAGCTGAGGGCAACCTTCCAGAAAAGGGGGAAGTAAAAACTGTTGTTGATCGTATGCCTGTGATAGTTGATGTTACCCCCCAGACCCGCCAACTCGAGAGTGTAGTTAAACACCGACCCTTCGCTTGCAAACTGAGGAAGGTTCCGGCTGTCCCGACTCATGATAAAACTCATCCGGCTGGTGATATTGTCCTGGAGCTGTGGGGGCCTGTTGACATCCAGGGAATCACTGTCGAAATCAACGAACTTCGTCTCTGAGATCCCATAGGAAATCCCTGCCTGGGTGTAATCATCGGGCCATCGCAAACGCCGTCCCAATCGAATGTTGAAACCGACATCCCGGATGTCGAATTCGTTTCCGGTGATCCGACGGTTCACCCGGAATACCGAACCGGACAGACTGGTCGGGGTGTTGAACAGCCAGGGTTCTGAAAAACTGACCTGGAGTTGGGAAAGGCGACTGCCGAACTCCCAGTTGAAACTGAGCAACTGACCGTTGCCCAGGAAATTTGGGATCGATAGCCCGATCGTGCCCACCAACCCCCCCTGTTCGCTGAATCCCCCGCCGACGGATGCCGTTCCTGTCGACTTCTCCTCCACCCGAAACGTCAAGTCGATCTGGGTGAGATCCTCGTTGGGCTGGACATCGGGTTCCACGTTGTTGAAGTAGTCCAGCACCATGACGTTCCGAAGGCTCCGCTCAAGGAGCGACCGGCTGAAGGTCTGACCCGGCCGGATGAACAGTTCCCGACGGATCACGCGGTCCTTGGTCTTGCTGTTTCCGACGATGTTGATCATACGAATCTTCGAAGGGTCATTTTCAACGATTTCAAAATGGACGTCGATGGAATCCCCGCGAATCGTCTCCCTGGGGAGGATCTGGGTGGCGATGTGACCGATGTTACCGTACTCCGATCGGAGATTCTCCAGGGTCTTATCGAACCTCTCCTGGCTGTATACCTCTCCATGTTCAGCGGTGATCAAACGGGACAAATCTTTATCATCGAAGATCTCGTTTCCGGACCAGGTAATCCGACCGAAGTTGTACCGGGTTCCTTCTTCGACTGTAATATCGATGAAAAGATCTTTCTTCGATTCATCGTAATACAGGCTGTCGGAAAGTATATAAGCCTCCCGATAGCCTTTTTTTTTGTAGAATTCCTCGACATTCCTCAGATCCTCACGATAATTCTCTTCTTTGAAATCCCCTCCTCGTAAAAATCTTTTGGGTTTGGTCTCTTTCATCTGCTTTCGAAGCTTGGAGTCGGTGAACTTCTCATTTCCATGGAAATCGACCCTCCTGAGCTTCACCCGAGGCCCCTCGTCGATTTTAATAATGAGAGGATGCCGCCCCTTCGGCGTGATCTCCCCCAGTTTCAACGTCACTTCGGTCAGCAGATATCTCTCTTTTTTATAGAGGTCTAAAATTTGGGTTTTCGCCCGCAATTCATCCCGTGGTCCAAAAAACTGCCCCGTTATGAATCCCAAAGTTTTCTCGAGTTTGCCTTTTTTGATTTTTCGATTCCCCTGGAACACGAGTTTGTCGAGCTTCGGAAATTCCGTCAGACTAATTCTTAGTTTTATACGTTCCGGACCGTCGAGGACTCCTTCGATGATGATGTCGGAAAAAATCCTGAGGTTATAAAGTGATCGGATAGCATTGGCGATCTCGTGCCGATCCGGTGACAACACAAGGCCTTCGTGCAAACCGGAGTTGAATAGAATCATCTCTTCTTCAGCAGACACATTTCCGATCAGCTCGATCTCGGAAATTTCAAGCCCGGTTTGACCGAAACTTGAACCAGGTATAATCAGGATCAGGAGGGATAGGAATTTGAGGGGCGACAATAGGGTATCCGAGATAAAGTCTTTGGGTCGAGGGATGTTGCTTTTTTTTTGATCCAGGGGGGCCACACCAAAAGAAAGAGCCGAAGAATCGTAGTTCCCATGACTCCTCGACTCCCCTGACTTGTTTTAACTCTCATAAAGCCACGAAGTTCCCGAAGCCGTTAGGCCTTCTGGCTTTCAGCAACCTCTTCATCTACATCATCGGACTGGTTTGCATCTACAAAATGGAGTATGTCCCCCTTCTTCGTCACCCGGATGCGGCTTCCCTGGATGAATTTCCCCTTGAGGATTTCTTCAGAGAGGGGATCTTCGATCATCTTCTGGATCGTGCGGTTAAGATGTCGAGCCCCGAATTGCACGTCATAACCCTTGTCGGCAATCAGACTCTTCGCCCCGGGGGTAAGGCTGACGGTCATATCCTGATCGCTCAATCGTTTGAGGATATCGTCGATCTGCAGGTCGATGATCTGTGTGATCTCTTTCTTAGTCAAAGCGTTGAATACAACGACTTCATCCAGTCGATTGATAAACTCGGGATTGAACGTCTTTTTTACTTCCTCCCGAACCTTTTCCTCTATCTGGTTCCGGAGCGTTTTTTGATCTGATTTCTGGAAGCCTAGGGAACCCGCTTTATTCAGATCCCGCGTTCCAAGATTGGATGTCATAATCAGGATTGCGTTCTTGAAATCCACCTTCCGTCCGAAACTGTCGGTCAACCGCCCCTCGTCCAATACCTGCAGAAGAATGTTAAAGACATCGGGATGAGCCTTTTCGATCTCGTCCAGCATAACGACAGAATACGGCTTTCTCCTAACCTTCTCCGTGAGTTGTCCTCCCTCATCGTAGCCCACATATCCGGGGGGGGCGCCAACCAGGCGTGAAACCGCAAATTTCTCCATATACTCGGACATATCGACCGTGATCAACGCGTCCGCGTCATCGAAGAGGTATTTGGCAAGCACCCGGGGAAAAAAAGACTTTCCGATCCCGGTCGGACCGAGGAACATAAACGTTCCGATCGGTCTGTTGGGATTCTTTAAACCTGCCCGTGTACGGCGAATCGCCCGGGAGACGATCTGCGCCGCCTCTTCCTGCCCGATGATCTGCTTATTCAGAGCCTCTTCCATACCGACCAGTTTTTCCGTTTCGGTCTTGGCGAGTCGAAATACCGGGATGCCTGTCATGCTGGAGACCACATCGGCGATATTGTCCTCAGTCACTTCGATGACCTCGTCCCGGACCCTCTGCTCCCACTTCCGCCTCTCCTCGTCAAGCTTTTCTTTTATGGTCCTTTCTTGATCACGTAGCTTTGCGGCTTCTTCGAACATCTGGTTTTCCGCTGCTTCGTTTTTATCCTTAGTAATCTCTTCCACCTGAGTTTCGATCTGCTTGATCTCTTCCGGGGGGGTCAGGCGGGAAAGATGTACCCGAGATCCTGTCTCATCGATCACGTCGATCGCTTTGTCAGGCAGATAGCGGTCGGTGATATAACGGTCGGCCATGGCAACAGCCTGCTTGATGGCCTTGTCTGTGTATACGACCCGGTGATGCTCCTCATAGCTCGATTTGAGCCCGATCAAAATCTTGATTGTGTCGTCCGCAGATGGGGGATCGACCATGATCGTCTGAAACCGCCGTTCAAGCGCCCCATCCTTCTCAATATACTTTCGATATTCTTCGAGGGTGGTTGCCCCAATGCACTGAAGTTCTCCCCGGGATAAGGCGGGTTTGAACATGTTCGAAGCATCGAGTGTCCCTTCCGCACTCCCTGCACCCACAATCGTATGAAGCTCATCGATGAAAATGATCACTTCTTGGCTCTGTTGCAGCTCGTTCATGACGGCCTTGATCCGTTCTTCGAACTGACCTCGGTATTTCGTCCCCGCTACGATTCCCCCCATGTCCAGGGTCACGACACGTTTTTCCACGAGTATCTGCGGCACCTTCCGCTCGATGATCCGTTGGGCAAGTCCCTCTACGATAGCGGTTTTACCAACCCCCGGCTCGCCGATCAGAACGGGGTTATTTTTCTTTCGACGGGATAGAATCTGCGAGACCCTTTCGATCTCTTTTTCCCTTCCGATAATCGGATCCAATTTCGCTTCACGCGCAAGCTGAGTCAGATCCCTGCCGAAATGATCCAGGAATGGGGTCTTGCTCTTTTTTCTGTCCCGCTTCCCAGTGGTCTTTCCGTTGAGGACTGCGACGACTTCCTCCTTAGCAGTTTTGTGATCCACCCCGAAGGCCGCAAGGATCTGGGCTGCTACACCGTCCTTGTCCTTTAGAAGGGCCAAAAGGAGATGCTCTGTTCCGACGAATTGAGACTTCATCTCCTTTGCTTCATTTGCTGCGATTTCAAGAATCTGCTTCGCGCGAGGGGTAAATGGGACCTCTCCCATTGTCATCTGTCCCCCTGAGGACGCCACATAGTCATCGACCGATTGTTTGATTGCTTCGAGATTCAGGCCCAAATTGATCAACACGGTCGTGGCCTTTCCCTTTCCCTCTTTGATGATCCCCAGGAGAAGGTGTTCGGTTCCGATGTAATTGTGGCCGAGCCGGGCTGATTCCTCACGCGCCATCTGCATGACGCGCTTCACTCTATCCGTAAACATATGATTCATCTCTAATACCTCCTGTCACCTACCCATCACCGTTCGGCAATCGGTTAAAACCGAAGAAGCAAAAAAACCAACATGAAATTGCAAGTGATACGACTCACCTTGTACCACAATGATTTTATCCTTTAATTTTTCTTTTCCTCCAGCCATTTTCTAACGACTTTCGCTCGGAGAACGTCCCGCTCTATCGGCTCCAAGGTTTTCCCCACACTGCGTTGAAGGTGAGATGGCTGGGTCCGGACCAACAGTTCGTTGAGCATCTTTACGTCCGGCCTGGGAATCACGCCCAGGCTGTGGCCCAACCGGGCCGCGGATGAAAGGTTCATAAACTCCTGAGTCGTCAAAACGCGTGCGTTCTCAAGGATGCCGCAAGCCCGCCAGATCTTGTCTTCGATTTGCGGGCGCGCTTCCTTCAAAAGAGTCTGTCGGGCATTTTGTTCAAATGAAATGATCTGCCGGGTCACTTTCTCAAGACCCTCGATGACCTGCTCCACTTCTTTTCCCAGGGTAATCTGGTTTGACACCTGAAACAGGTTTCCCATGACATCCGAACCCTCCCCGTAAAATCCTCTCACAGCAAAACCCATCTGAGCGATTCCCCGGATCACTTTCTCCATATCTTGGGTCAGTACCAATCCTGGGAGGTGTATTAGCACGGAAGACCTCAAGCCCGTTCCGACATTGGTCGGACAAGCCGTATGATAACCCCATTTTGAGGAGTAAGCGTAACTTAACGAACCTTTCATATCCTCGTCGATCTCATTCGCAAGTGAGTAGGCCTTTCGCGGCTGAAATCCGGAGAGGATGACCTGTAGACGCAAATGATCCTCTTCGTTGATCATGATGCTCAAACTCTCATCGGGGCTCACCAGGATTCCCCGATGCCCCTCCGCATTGGCCAGGGCAAGACTGATGAGATGTCGTTCGACCAGCAGTTGGCGCTCTGCCTCGGAAAGGCCTGCGGCATCGAGGTAAACGGCCTCGGACATCCGATGACAACTACGAGCCGCCCCTTTAACCACCTCCACGATCCGCACCCGGTCCTTCTCGTCGGCGCGCGAAATGAAACGCATCCCTTTTAAATTTCGCGCGAGGCGGATCCGGCTGCTGACCACCAGACTGGACTCTTGGCCGGATCCATCCAGCCATCTGGCCACACGATTGACAAAGTCATCGAGTATCATTTTTCAAACATTTCCCCAATAGCGAACCAGATCACAAAAGACCCCGGCCCTGGATTCCAACCTTTCAGACTTTCTCGTCTTTTCCTGAGCGTTCCTTAATCAGCGCAATCTGATCCCGGAGTTTGGCGGCCTCTTCAAAATTTTCCTCGGCAACCGCCTTTTTGAGATCACCCTGAAGGATTTCGATTTTTTCTCTGTTTGCATCGAGGTTCGCAGGGACGGAACCGTGGTCCGATTGGCGTTCGACTCCGTGAATCCGCTTGAAAACCCGGTCCAGTTCCGACTCGAAGGCCAGATAACAACCATCGCATCCAAACTGGCCTGTCTTTTTGAACTCCGCGAAAGTCAATCCACAAGAGGAGCACGTCAAGCTCGGGACTTCGATCTCCTCATTTTCGTTCTGCGCCAGAAGGCTGGAAAGCGTCACAGTTACACCTTCGCTTCCACCACTTCTTTTTTCCGCGCACTCAATACAAAGATGATGAACGGTCTTTTCCCCGTCTAGAATCTGGATAAACGGGACCGAGGCTGGATTTTTTTTACAGTCTTGACAAACCATCGGGATTTCTATTTCGGGGTCGATCCGTTTTCGACACGAAAACTCGAACCAGTCCCGTGACTTCCATCTTTGATCCGGATGCCAGCCACTTTCCCATCCGATAGCCGAACTTCCCGATCCGCCCTCCGGGCTACATCGATATCGTGGGTAACGATCACAAAGGCCTGTCCCATATCACGGGCAAGTTTCCCGATCAGATCATGCAGTTCATGCTTATTGGCTCTATCCAAGTTTCCTGACGGCTCATCGGCAAGGACAACATCCGGTTCCGTGATAATCGCGCGGGCTACTGCGACACGCTGCATTTCGCCGCCGGAAAGTTCCCCCGGGAGATGCTTCTCCCGGTCCGCCAGTCCTATCCTTCCAAGCATCGACTGGCCACGGTCCAATGCCGCCTTCTGATCGACTCGAGCGATCATGAGCGGCAGAATAACATTTTCCAGTGCCGTAAACTCGTTAAGAAGATGGTGGAACTGAAATATAAACCCGATCTTTCGATTTCGGAAAACCGATGCCTCATCGGGGCCCATATCCAGCACATCCACACCGTCAAACGTCAACCGTCCCCCTTCAGGACGGTCCAGAAGCCCCAGGATATGAAGAAGGGTACTCTTGCCAACCCCCGACGGTCCGGTCACCGCGACGATCTCTCCCCGGTCCAGATCCAGGTCGACTCCCTTCAATACCTCCAGGTTGCCGTCCCCGGTGGGATATACCTTTCGAATCCCACGGGCTTCAAGCATCGGAACGGTCATCCCCGGACTTCTCGGCGATCTCCCGCCCTTCTTCCGGCCTCATGAGAGGGAAGAGAATCACGTCACGAATGGAGGGAGAGTCGGTCAATAACATAACCAACCGGTCGATCCCGATCCCAAGTCCCCCGGTGGGTGGCATGCCGTGTTCGAGGGCCCTGACATAGTCTTCGTCCAGAACCTGCGCTTCTTCGTCTCCGATCGCCCTCAACGCCATCTGAGCTTCGAATCGAGACCGTTGTTCAAACGGGTCATTTAATTCCGAAAAAGCGTTTCCTCTCTCCCCCGCGGCGATGAATGGTTCAAACCGTTCTGTGAGTGTCGGGTCGTCGCGATGCCTTTTTGCAAGTGGTGAGGTCTCAACAGGATAGTCCTTGATGATCGTTGGCTGGACAAGGTGGTCAACCACACAGGCGTCGAAGATCCCATCGATCAATTTCCCCCGGTTCATCCCAACCTTATCCTCCACCCCAAGTCGCTTGCACGCGGTGCGAAGTTCATCATCCGACGATGCCTTCACATCGATCTTACCATACTCCCATATGGCGTCCAGCATCGACAACCGCCGCCAGGGAGGCGTCAGGTCGATCTGTTGACCCTGATAAGAGATGATCTTGGTTCCGTTTACCTCTTCGGCTGCTGCGGAGATCATATCCTCAGCAATCCCCATCATGTCATGATAATCGGCATTCGCCTGATAAAGCTCCAGGAGCGTGAATTCAGGGTTGTGGGACCGGTCGATCCCCTCATTTCGAAAAACCTTCGAGAATTCGTAGACCTTCTCAAACCCACCGACGATTAACCTTTTGAGATAGAGCTCATTGGAGATCCGGAGGTAGAGGGGCATTCCAAGAGCATTATGAAAGGATTTGAACGGTTTCGCGGAGGCCCCACCGTAGATCGGTTGAAGCACAGGGGTGTCGACCTCCAGGAAACCCCTCTCATCCAGGAAACGGCGGAGGGAGGAGACGATCCGCGTGCGCTTTCTAAAAATTTCCCTCACTTCCGGGTTCAACTGAAGGTCTAGATATCGATAACGGTACCTTTTCTCCTTGTCCGAGAACGCATCGAAAACCACCCGCTTACCATTCTCGGTGCGCTCCTTGGGGATCGGCGGAGGACGCAGGGATTTTGTCTGGATTTCCAATTTCTCAACACCGAGGGTCATCTCCCCCATCCGAGTTCGGAAAACCTTCCCCGAAACCCCCACGATGTCTCCCAGGTCCAAAAGACCCCACAACTCGAACTGCTCGTCTCCGACAACATCCAGGCGAACCTGGATCTGCAACCGTCCATCCTCGTCCCAAAGATCCCCGAACGCCGCCTTCCCGTGGCCTCGAACAGCCATCAAACGGCCTGAGCAGGCCACACCCTCTTTCGATGCCTCCAGTGTCTCGAATTGTTCTTTGACATCTCCTGATCTATGGGTTACTTCAAACCTGTAGGGATACGGGTTGATATCTTTCTGTCGAATTTTTTCGAGTTTCTGCTTCCTCTGAGCAAAAAGCGGATTTTCGGAAGCCAACAGGGTCTCCTGATAACCAAGGTATTCGGGATTGATACGTGGGGAAAGATTCGGCGAGGTGTCAATTATGAAGATCGCTTGAAAAGACTGATCATCAAAATTGACAAGCGGTTGCGAAAAAAATATACAACATCCCTATGAATCTGTCAAGATTTACATATTTTGGATTTCCGCCACCGGGATCCCCTTTTTAAAGGGTTGACAGACCACTACCTGCGGCTTAATATTGCGACTTTGATCTACATGATGTGTGAAGTGATTGTTCGGTTCTGTGGTTTTCCTGAGTTGGCATTGGGGTGTTTGAGGACCCCGATCATGTTCGAAAAACCAATCCGAGAAAGAATCTACCAGACGGTCTCTTTAATTCCCGAGGGGACCGTGGCCACATACGGCCAGATCGCCGTCATTGCGGGCGGAGGCTTTGGTCCCAGACAGGTCGGGAGGGCCCTTGCGGAGATGCCCCGGAAAGTGAGTTGTCCGTGGCACCGGGTGATCAATGCACGGGGGGAGATCCCCCGCCGTAAAGGCTCAAAAACAGCTCATCTGCGTCAGCAGAGACGCCTGGAGAGGGAAGGGATTATCTTTAAAAGCGGTCGAGTGGATCTTCAAATCTACAGGTGGTACCCCCAAGTATAGGAAAAAAACCGGTTCAAGACAATAAAGGTGCATCCGAAGCGATAACCCAATTTTTTCCAAAGTCTTATCGAAAGGCAAAAACTATGAAGATCACAGCCTTAAACACTTTCATAGCAAAATACAGAGGCCGACCGGGAGCCCTCGTCAAGGTGGAGACCGACGAAGGCCTTTACGGATGGGGAGAGGCCTACGGCAGCGGACCAGAGCTCTCGGTCAAACCCATCGTCGACTACATTTTCGAGATGATCAAGGGAGAGGACCCCCGGCGCATCGAGTACATCATGATGAAGCTGCACCAGCAATTCCGCTTTCCCCAGGGCGGACCCAGCCTGGCGGCCATCTCAGCGATCGATCATGCGCTATGGGATATCAGCGGAAAGGCGGCGGATCTCCCCGTCTATATGCTCCTCGGTGGGGCAGCCCGGGACCGGGTCCTCGTCTATCATGGTGTTGGAGGCGGGGACGGGGTGGAAATCGCGGAAAAAACCCGGCAGTTGAACGAGGAGTGGGGATTTACCGTCTTTAAAACCAGCCCTTACCGGCTGGAGCCCGACAACAATCGGTGGGGCCGAGTCTGCGCTGCTGCCGCCGCCTACTTCGAGGAGATCCGAAAGCACACGCCGGAAGACTGGGAGTTCGCCTTCGATCCGCACGCCAAGATCTTCGAGCCCATCCGGGGCCTGCAATTGGCGAATGCCCTCGCGCCATACGATCCATACTTCTACGAGGAGCCCATGCGGCCCGAGCACATCCCGGCCTGGTCGCGCCTCCGCTCCCAGATGAAGGTCCCTCTGGCCACGGGCGAGGACCTCTACACCCGGTTCCAGTTCCTCGACCTGATGGCAGCTCAGGGCGCGGACATCATCCAGCCCGACATCTGCATCTGCGGCGGCCTGCTCGAAATGCGCAAGATCGCTGCCATCGCCGAGGCGCATTACGTCAGCGTTGCGCCCCATAACCCGATGGGCCCAGTGGCCACGGCCGTCAATCTTCACTTCGCCGCGGCCACGTCCAACTTCAAGGTCCTGGAGTACGTCCTGCCGGAGCCCGGTCAATGGGAGGGCTGGCTGGATGATCCCTACCTGCCCAAGGACGGGTATCTTGAGCTCCGGGACCGCCCAGGGCTCGGGGTGGATGTGAACGAAGAGGCCTTGAGCGAAGAAAACTATTTCCACTGGCAGCGCACCTGCCCGGTCCGACCGGACGGTTCGACGGGTTATATTTGAGTGCGCAGGCTGCGTCCCAGCAGTCTTCACTTTTCAATTTTACTTTCCGATATCTTTCCCATCCCCCATCCCTCATCTTCATCCTTTATTTCAGGAAAGATTCGACCACTTTTCTCGCCGGCAGCGCCGTCATCCCCCCTTGTCTTGTGGCTGTGATCCCTCCTGCCGCATTGGCCAAACGAACTAGCCCGCGCAGAGTCGGTTCCTCCATATCTTCCGGGAGAAGGCTTGATTCCAGTATTCCAAGAATCAATCCCGCGAAAAAGGCGTCCCCGCAGCCCGTCGAGTCGACCTCCTCCACGCTGAACGCCGGTACATATCCTTCCGCCCTACCGTTACTGAAATACGCCCCTTCGGCCCCAAGGGTGACCAGGCAAAGCCTTGGCCCCTGATCCAGAATCCACTGACTCCCGGCCTTCAGGTCACGCGTTCCGGCCAACAATTCGAGCTCGACCTCATTCAGTTTACAAACGGTTGCTCCCCGAACGCCTTCTAGAATTCCCTCCCGGGCGGCTTCAAGGCCGGGCCAGAGGCTCGGTCGCAGGTTGGCATCATAAGCCACAACAGAATGGGCCTGGTTTGCCCAGTTTGACCCCTGAAGGGCGGCTTCTTTTCCCTCGCCGGTCAACGTAACCGAGCCATACAGAAATACCTCGGCTGAGGCGATATAGGATCTGTCAAGATCCTCGAACCTGAGTTTTGAATCCGCGGTGCGATAGATGGTGAACTCCTGTTCGCCCGTCGTCGGCGAGGCCACCAGGGCCATCGTCGTGGGACTGCCCGTAACCTGACGAAAATGTGTGGTATCCACACCCTCGTTTTTTAAGAGTTCGACCAACATCAGACCGAAAGGATCATCTCCAACCCTTCCGATAAAACCCACATCAACACCGAGCCTTGAGAGCGCCACTGCGACATTTGCCGGAGCCCCTCCCGGGGCAGGGATAAACCGAAGAGCCTCCTTCAAAGAGACCCCGGCTGGCTCGGCGAACATATCTATGATCGCCTCGCCCAGACAAACCACTTTGGGCATAAAGCTTTCCTTCCGTCAAGAACAAGCAACAAATGCTGAAAAATATTGCGACGGTTCGGACTTAAACAAAGAGCCATCTCAGGAGAAAGTGTATATAACTATATGATTAACAATGTGCTATGCACATTACACATAATTATGGCATAAATGTTGCATAATAATTTTGTCAAAGACAACCCGGTATGTTACGCCTTTGAACGTTTTTCCACTACATGACTGGAGTCATACGATGAAATCCCAAACGAAAACCCTCGTGCTTCCGGATAATCGGGGCAACCTGTTCGTCAACCTGATCACAGCCCTGGCCTTTCTGACGATCGGTTACGGTATCTTTAAGATGGAATTCGACCTCTACGTCCCGACTGAAAGCCAGGGAGCTGAAACCATTACGGCAGGCATCAGGGGCTAACCCGGTCGTCGACACAAACCAGGGGTGTATCGCAAGTCGATACACCCCTTTTTTATGGCCTAAAAGAAATCCCTCCAATCCCCTGTCATCACCTCCCTTTCAATGGCTCCAAACATCGATTATAATATTCTTTCAATCCGGTTTCTTTGATTGCGCCATCTCAATATAATATTTAAATTGGAAATTCCCCTTTCAATTTAAATATCCGAACGCTTTCAAGTCTCCGTCCTTCTTCCGCCAATTTTCCCGGACCTTTACCCACAGATCGAGATAGACCGGGCGGTCGAGGAATTTTTGTATACGGCGCCGGGCTTCGGTACCGATGCTTTTGAGCATCTTCCCGTTTGCCCCAATGACAATCCCCTTCTGTGAACCCTTCTCCACACAGACATTGGCACGCACGTAAGTCTTGGCCTCACGCTCCTTGAATTCCTCCACAGTGATCGCAGTCGCGTAAGGAACCTCATCTCTAAGAATGTCGAAAACCACCTCCCGGATCAATTCGGACACAAAAAACCGTTCGGGCTGATCCGTCAGAACCTCGTCCGGATACAGTCTAGGGCCGAAAGGAAGGCCTTCTTCGATTTGGTTTAACAGATCTTCGACACCTTGACCCGTCAGCCCTGAGATCGGCAGGACCTGATCGTGGCCAACCGCTTCCCGGACACGAGAGATTCCGGTTTCGATACGAACTGCCGAACTCAGGTCGATCTTGTTCAAGGAGATGATAACCCGCCCCTTCGCCCCATTCAGTGTACTCTTGAAATCATCGTCCAAGTCCGAATCCAGGGTTTGAACGTCCAGTAGGCCCAAGACGACATCAGCCTCCCTGAGTCGGCGGGTCACGTGCGTTCGCATGATCTCCTGGAGGCGATACCGCGGGTCCAGAAGCCCCGGGGTATCCCAGAAAACGACCTGCGCGTTCGGCCGGTTGACGATGCCCAGAAGGGGAATGCGTGTGGTCTGCGGTTTGGGTGTAATGATGGCCAGACGTTCGCCGACAAGGGTGTTGAAAAGGGTCGACTTTCCGGCGTTGGGCTTTCCGACAATGGCAACGCCCCCGGAGCGGAAACATTTCTCATTGGACGACATATCTTCAGAACTGCGCCGTTGCCGAAACTCTGTAGCTGTTGTTAAGGTCCCCGTGAGATAAAAATGCGAGGTCCACCCCGAAACGTCTGTAGAACCGCACACCGCCTCCGGCCGTGAAACGGCGCTCCTGGGCCCCGAGACGGAGGGAGACCAGCTCCCGATATGAGTACTCGATGCCGAAGTTGAACCTCCGCCCATCCTCGATACTCACCGCATCGCGGCCAATGCTGGCGCTGAAACTACCCATGATGCGACCCTTGACGAAGGTTGGATGATAGGTATAGGCCGCACCGATCAGTGCGGTGGGATTAATCTTATCCGTTGCTGCGCTTGAATAAGTGATTCGACTCTCCGTGAGATCTCGAACGACAAGCCCGACCGTCAGACCTGGGGTGACCTCCCCGAGGAAACCCAGGTCGAGGCCGTAACCGAAACCCGTGCCCGAACCGGTTTTGCGGCGGATTAATTTTACGCTGCCACCAATTGCGAATAGTTTCCGGATCGGATGGGCGTAAGATAAATGGACGGCATAATCAGCCGAGCTCACATCTCCCACCCGAACCGGTCGATTGTCCGAACCAATGGGCCGGTTTGGATCCTCCAGGACGGTTATCGGGATGTTGTCGACCCCTACCCGAAGAAGACTGAACCCGACGCTGCCAACATCCTGAACCGTTGTGCCGAAATTGACCTGATCGTGTGCGACCAGACCTCCAAACAGTTCTGCGTGTTGGGCGTGGACCTCACGGCCGCGGATTCGAGTTAATCCCGCTGGATTCCAGGTGCCTGCGGTTGCATCGTCGCTCACCGCGACGAAAGCGCCTCCCATTCCCAACGCCCTCGCCCCGGAACCCAGGTGGAGAAATTCCCCCGCGAACTTGGCACGCGCGTACGCTGCATCAGTGCCGGTAAAACATAATGCCAGGATCAAAAGATGTGGGATGAACCTTCGAATCCTGCCTTCATCCCTTTCTCCGATTCCCACCCCTTTCCAATTATCCCGAGGAGCCCTGTTAAGGGCGGTTCGAGGTATCATCCTTCATCCTTGGTTCTTCTAACCTCCCGCCCAGAGAGACCAAATCCACTGTCAATCATTTGAGCGCTGAACTTTTACAACAACTTAACAACCCCCCCAAGATTTGTCAAGGTGTACGAGATCCAAGAGTGTTAAGGAGGCAGCATGTATTCCAGGATCGCTGATGAGACACTGAAATCGGGCGAGCTGATGGAGGTTGGGGTGGTCTTGGGTCCCGACAATAACCACTCGGAAAAAATCAAACCCTTCCTCTCACACAAGCCGGGAGTCTGGGGGTGGCACATCGAAAAATCCCTCAAAGAAGGTCTGGACGGACTCGAAACCAGGTATTATATCGGAATGTTGGACGGCGCCATCATCAGCAGCATAATGACCGTTGAAAGCCATCAAACCGGGATCCTCGCTCACGTCTTCACCAATCCGGACCAGAGACGGAAAGGGGCATGTGACCACCTCATGCGACACCTGATGGCAGACTTTCGCACACGCGGGGGAGGTCAGCTCGTCCTCGGAACAGGTTTCGATTCGCCGCCGTACTGGATATACCACAAATATGGATTCCGATGCCTCTACCCGGGGACGGGTGACATGCGATACGCGACCGAGACGGATTTCGACCTCCGGCACTTCACGTGTGAAACCTCCAGGGTCATTGAGCTCGGCTGGAAGGACTGGCCTCGCTTGAACGCCCTCTGCGCAGCCCCCGGTCAGGATATCGTTCGGGGGGTTTCCTGGGGAATCATCGGGCAGATCAACTTCGAGGGGGGGTTCCTGGACATGAAGCGGGCATTGGAAACCGATGAGGGGACCCAGGCGCGATTGCTGGAGTCTGAAAACGGATCTGTTGTGGGCTTCGCCTCTGTGTCTCCCGACCGACGCTGGGGAGGCGATACTTTCATCCTCGACTGCTTCTCACACAGCAACTACAACGGAGAACTGGGTCGGCTGCTGGAGGCGTTTCAGCTGCCCTCGGGAAAAATTCAGGCCTATGCCGATGCGGATGGAAAGGACAAGATCCAGACCCTTCAAGAAGCGGGGTTCGAGCTGGAGGCTACGCTGGAGAGACAGATGATGTGGCGGGGGGAACGTCTGGACGTGCTGCTGATGAGCAGGTTCGGTTGAGGCCGGAAGGAAACACTGTCAGCCATCGGTCGACCGGGGTAGTTCATACGTCAAACCCTTTTCCGGGGCCAGGACATCGATCCACGGATACTTTTCCCGAATCGCGCAGGTCATCCACCGGATCGATTCCGGTTCTCCGTGGACAAGAACAACACGTGACGGCGTTAACTCCTCGACCAACCGGAGAAGTTGCAGGCGATCCGCGTGGGCGGAAAAATGGAACCGCTCCACCTCGCACGCGACATCGATAAGCGCCTCGTCAAAACCAAAGGGGACCCTGTCTCCAGGCTGCGAAGTCAGGATGCAATGTCCGGGGGCATCGGGATCCACGTACCCCACGAAGAAGATGGCATGCCTGGCGTCTGGAAGCATTTCGCAGGCGATCCGATGTGAAAGGGTGCCGCGCTCCATCATCCCCGATGAGACGACGATCACGCTCGGCCTTTTCAGGTGAACCCCCTCCGTCGGATCCCCTCTGGGAAGCTGTCGGATATCGAGCCGATCAATCACGAGACTTGGATCGCGACGCCTTGAACAACCCGCTGTTCGATCGTAAACCCGGGACACCGAGCAACCAAGACCCGCCGTGAAGATCTCCACCTCGGGAATCCGTCCCTGGGACCGAAGCCGGTCTAGGGTGACCAGTATCTCCTGCGTCCGGCCCAGGGCGAACGCAGGGATGAGGACGCTCCCCCCCCCCGGACTATGACCTGGGTGATCCCCCTAGCCAGTCTTCGGACTTCATCATGCCTCCGCACCCCGACCGTCTCCGGGTTCGCAGCCAGGGTGGATTCAAGGATTAGCGTGTCGATGGGCCCATCGGGATAGACCGCACCTTTGAGGACCTCCTGATCCGACCGGGAGGTGTCCCCGGTGTAGAATACGGATTCGGAATCCCCGCTCAAAAGGATC
The DNA here is from genome assembly GCA_965217865.1 of Candidatus Latescibacterota bacterium. GTDB lineage: Bacteria > Latescibacterota > UBA2968 > SICM01 > SICM01 > CBDCJO01. The sequence goes on from CBDCJO010000002.1 coordinate 1,340,239, forward strand.
CCGGCTGCACCCAGAATATGACCCGCATCGAAGAAACGGACCCTGATGTCAGAGGCGTTTGGCACCTGGGATTGGATCTGAAACTCCCGATCGCAGCTCATCCCGTGGAAACAATACGAGACCATCTCCACATCTTCGTGGGTGTATAACGGATATTCCCGAACACCCAACTCCGAGTGCTGTCGCTCCATCACCCGCACCGTGCTGTGGAGCATCTCGGGAGCAAGCTCGTGCGAGGGTCGGGTCATATAAACCAGCGCGTGTGGATTCCTTCGGAGGGCGACGGGAAGGGCCCCTACCAGCCTGTTGAAAAAGTGCGTTTATGCCAAGATGACTGTTGTCTTTCCTTGTGGTTTGGTCCTATGATATATCAGGTTCAAACTGAGAAGGGAGGACGAGCAAATGGCAATGGGAAAACGAGGACGACAGAGACAGGAAAACCTGTTCATCGCATCGAACACTTTGGTGAAATCTCCGGGTCATCCGTTCTACGAGAAGCTGAATCAGGTATTGGGGGCGAACGGCTTCGACGAGTTCGTCGAGGGGCTTTGCCAGCGGTATTACGCTCCTCATATGGGTCGCAAGGGCATTCCGCCCGGGGTTTATTTTCGGATGCTTTTGATTGGGTATTTCGAGGGACTTGATTCGGAACGTGGGATCGAATGGCGTGTATCTGACTCGCTGACGTTGCGCCGGTTTTTGGGGTATGCCCTTGACGAACAGACCCCGGATCATTCCAGCCTGTCTCGCATCCGGCATCGGCTTCCCTTGGAAGTTCACGAAGCGGTTTTCAAGTGGATCCTGAGGGTCTTGTGCAAAGCGGGTCTGGTGAAGGGGAAGACGTTGGGCGTGGATGCTACGACACTGGAGGCCAACGCCGCGATGCGCAGCATTGTACGCCGTGACACGGGTGAAGGCTACCAGGCATTCCTTGAGAATCTGGCCAAGGCCTCGGGCATTGAAACGCCTACCCGCGAGGACTTGTCCAAGATCGATAAGAAGCGACCGAAGAAGGGATCGAACCAGGACTGGGAGCACCCGCACGACCCGGATGCCAAGATCGCTAAGATGAAGGACGGTCGCACGCACATGGCGCACAAGGTGGAGCACGCGGTGGATCTGGACACCAATGCCATTGTGGCAGTGGCGTTGTCGGGAGCAGATGAAGGAGATACCGAGTCGTTGCCCTGGACGCTGCTCGAGGCGCAGCTCAATCTCAAGCAGGTCGCGAAGGACGAAAAAGCTGCCAAACGTTTGCACAGACAGCGTATACGGGAGGTGGTTGCGGACAAAGGATATCATAGCAACGATGTATTGACCAGTCTGAAGCAAGGCGGCATCCGGAGTTACATTTCAGAACCGGATCGGGGACGCCGCAAGTGGAACGGCCGACGAGATGAGCAGGCCGCGGTATATGCGAATCGACGCCGGATCAAGGGAGATCGCGGCAAGGCCTTGCGCCGAAGTCGTGCAGAACGGGTGGAAAGAACCATCGCTCACACATATGATACCGGTGGCATGCGCAGGTTGCACTTGAGAGACCGCGGCAATATCCTCAAGCGTTTGCTGATCCACATCGGGGGCTGCAACCTGGCTCTGCTCATGCGCAAAGTGATGGGCGTAGGTACTCCGAAGGCCCTCCAGGACCTGGCCAAGGCCTTGCAGCGTCTACTGCTCGTCCTACAATCACGTTTGCTGCCCTCGGTCACCTTTTTAACCTCTTATCAGCGTCTCCTGCTCAATCTCCTTACCTTGATTTATCTGACCCGCACTCCAGGCGTCTTTTCCGTTTATGTGCGTTGAAAGGTAGTTCTTCAACGGGCTGATAGGTGGTCGAGATGACAATGGCTCAGAATAACCGCACAAAGGGGAAGTTGCCCGATCCTGTCGAAATCCGGGAGACCTTCATAACCGATACGTCGAGGATGAAACCCCGCGTCCAGCATAACGGCGGCCCCCTCCATATCGATCAGGTAGGAATTCGCCCCGATCTCATCACCCCCGCCCAGAACCGTAAACTTCAAGTCAGACCGCCCCTTCGTTTTGCCGGACTGTGTTGTACACTCACTGAACCTTGTATCCCAGCCGTTTGTCGACAACGTTTAGCAGTGGTTCTCCCTTCGCGAACCGTCTCATATTCTCTACGAGAACGCGGTCCATGTTCCCGTATCCCTCCGGTGACAGACCTGCGACGTGAGATGTAACGACCACATTGGGCATGTCCCAGAGCGGGCTGTCTTCTGGAAGCGGCTCCTTCTCGAAAACGTCCAGCCCTGCTCCTGCGATTTCGCCTTCCCGCAACGCCGCGATCAGATCAGCCTCGACCACGATTGAACCCCGCGCAATGTTGATCAGGTAAGCGGTCCGCTTCATCATCGAGAGTCTTTCACGGTTTACCATCCCTCGGGTCTTCTCCGTAAGTGGCAGCCCGACGACGATGGCGTCGGATTCCCGAAAAACGAAACTGATGTCCTCCGGCCCGAAAACCTCATCGACCCCTTCGGGGGGGGATTTCACCTGCGCGTCCAGCGCGATCACCCGCATTCCGAAGGGTTTGGCCCGTCGGGCTACAGCCATGCCGATGCTTCCAAGTCCAAGCACTCCAACGGTCTTCCCCGCCAGTTGCTGCACCGGAATTTTACGGTTCCAGCCTCGCCTCAGCTGCAAGTCGTGATACGTCCTCATTTGACGGGTCAGCGAGAGCAGCAGGGTCAATGCATGATCGGCCATAGCCGCATCGAGAGCCCCAGCCGTGTTCGTAATGATAACATCGCTGTCGATCATCTCCGAATAGAGCATGGTCTCGAATCCCACCCCGATGCTCTGCACCCATCTCAGCTTCCGGGCCTTAAGGAAAAACGCCTTGGGCAGCCGGCCGTACACCGCGTCGGCATTCGCAATCTCCGCCTGAATCAGCTCCGGCTCTTTGGCCAGAACCAGGTTGTATTCCGGGACCTGGCGCCTGATTCGATCCGCCATCCCCGGCTCGTTCTCCCAGATCATAAGCAGCTTCAACTTGGGCATGCCCTCGCTCCTTTACTGAGAATTTCTGGGTGAGTTATATTTTATCCGATTTGGGATGCATCTGCAGCGTTGATTCTCCGCGTGGACGTTTCGTTCCTAAACCAAAGGGGGAGAGTAGGCTTTGGGGATTAAGAAGTACCGCGCGACCAAGCCCTTTCCCGATCTAACCTTTTACCGACATGAATTTTTTCGATAGCAACTGCATGCTTGGCCCATCGCGGAGTGCATGGCCGCTGTTCCGTTGCAGACGTACAGCGCGTACTTCACGCCCATGCCTTTGGGCGCCTGAATAGCCCAAAGACTCGCAGCGTATCCTGATTTCCAGCAACGACAATTTACGCCATCGGCTGCGGGGATCAAACACTTTATCGCATACAAAGGAATTGCATTGAACCACGCTGTGCATTCATATATATTTATTCGCTCCCCTCCACACTCCTAAAATCCTCCTGCGTGTATTGTGACCGTTCTCTTCAAAAAGAAAGTCCTCGTGATGGGTCTGGGCCTCTTCGGCGGGGGACTGGGCGTGACCCGGTTTCTCGCCAGGGAAGGTGCTCGGGTCACCGTGACCGATCTCAGGTCTGAAGAGGACCTCAGGGAGTCCGTCGAGGCCCTGAAGGGCCTGCCGGTTTCATTGAAATTGGGGGGCCACGACGAAGCCGATTTTCTGGCGGCCGACCTGATCGTGGCCAACCCCGCCGTTCCCCGCCACTCAGACTACCTGTCCCTGGCCGAACGCACGGGCGTACCTGTGACCACTGAGATCAACCTTTTTTTCGAGCGCTGCCGAGGCCGCATCATGGGCATCACGGGGAGCAGCGGGAAGACCACCACGACACTGCTGGCAGGCGAGATCCTTCGCAGGGCTTACCCGGAAACGCACGTGGGAGGAAACCTGGGCCGCCCCCTGATCGAGGAGGTCGACGGGATCTCCCCTGATGCCCCGGTGATCCTGGAGCTCTCCAGTTTCCAGCTTGACCGTCTGCGCGACCTGGACCGGAGTCCCAACATCTCCATCATCACCAATTTTTCCCCGAACCACATCGATATACACGGATCCCTCGAGGCTTATCGTACCGCAAAGCAGGGAATCCTTGAACACCAGCTGCAGGAGGACTTGGCCATCTTGAACGCCGACGATCCAGAAGTGGCCGGTTGGACGGATCTCTGTCGCGGGAGTATTCACCGATTCAGCGGAATTGCCCCAGTGGAACGGGGCGTGTTTCTTCGAGATGGACAGATCCAGGGGGCGACGGACAATGGGATCGTTCCGATCTGTCAGGCAGATGAGCTCCAGCTTCCCGGGGCGCACAACCTTTCAAACGCCCTCGCAGCGACGACTGCAGGGATCGCGATGCACGTTGACCTCGATCTTCTGGCCGACACCCTTCGGACCTTCGAAGGGGCGGAACATCGCCTCGAATTCGTAACGGAAATCGACGGGGTTCACTTTGTCAACGACTCCATTGCGACCTCTCCAGACCGATCCGTCGCTGCCCTCCTGGCCTTTGATCAACCGATCCTCCTGATCGCCGGGGGATACGATAAGAAGATCCCCTTTGATGCCCTCGGTCCCATCGTTGCTGAAAGAGTCAGAAGCGTTTTCCTGATCGGTGCGACCACAGAGCAGATTGCCGGAGTCATCGAGGGGCAAAGGGGGCCCACAACCATCCATCGATGTGGCTCCCTTGAGGAGGCCATCGATGCGGCTGCCGGAGAGGCTCGTTCGGGAGAGGTCGTCCTCCTCTCCCCCGCCTGCGCCAGCTACGGTATGTTCCGAAATTTCGAAGAGCGGGGAAAGAGATTCAAGGAACGGGTGAAGGAAATCGGAAAAACCAGGAGATAGGAACCAGAATCGAGAATGAAGTCTGAAGTCCAGCGTCCGAAGTCGAAGGTGAAAACCAAATCTTTTGACACAAGACTCCGGAAGGTACCATGCATACGATCATCGGCACGGCGGGTCATATCGACCACGGAAAGACAGCCCTCATTCGTGCACTGACGGGTCGCGACACCGACACCCTCCCGGAGGAAAAGGCGCGAGAAATCACGATCGACATCGGTTTCGCCTATTGGAAAGAGGGGCTGACCGTCATCGATGTCCCGGGCCACGAGCGTTTCGTCAAGAACATGGTGGCCGGCGTCAGCGCGATCGACCTGGCCCTGTTTGTCGTTGCGGCCGACGATGGTCCCATGCCCCAGAGCCGGGAGCATCTCGATATCCTGGACCTCCTGGGTATCCGGAGGGGGGTTGTGGCCTTAACGAAAACCGACCTCGTGGATTCAGAATGGCTCGAACTCGTGACGGAGGAGGTGCGAAAGCTCACGCGCGGTTCCTTCCTGGAAAATGCGCCCATCCACGCGGTCTCTTCCGCGACGGGGGAGGGAATTCCGGACCTGGAGCGCGGCATCATGGAGGCCGTCGAACTCCCTGTACCGAAACCAGACCGGGGAATCTTCCGGCTCCCGATCGATCGTTCGTTTTCGATCCGGGGTTTCGGGACCGTGGTCACCGGGACCGTAATTTCGGGTCGCGTTCATCCAGAGGACGAGGTGGAGCTTCATCCAGCCGGAAGACGGCTCCGGGTACGGGGGGTCCAGCACCACGAACAGGACGTGGAGGCTGCTTCAATCGGTGATCGTGCAGCCCTCAACCTGGCGGACGTCGAGAAGGAGGAGGTGACTCGAGGGGATATCCTCGGAGAGCCAGGATGGTTCACTCCGACCGTGCGGTTCGATGCCCGCCTCCGGTTACTTTCATCCTGTCCCGTCCCGTTGAAGAATCGAACACGCATCCGCCTCCACGTGGGTACGGCCGAAGTGATGGCCCGAATCGTGTTTCTGGATCACGAGACCCTTCACCCGGGAGAATCCGTGCTTGGACAGCTCCGCCTGGAGGCCCCGGCTGTGGTTTCCCCCGGCGACCGATTGGTATTTCGACGTTATTCTCCAGCCATCACACTCGGCGGGGGCGTGGTGCTGGATGCCCATCCCCCCCGCCACAAGACCGGGGATGCGACCGCACGCCTTGCACTCCAGGGGATGGAATCGGACGATTTTGAGGAAGTCCTGAAGGCCCGTCTGACCCTTTCGAGAACAGACGCCAGGTCCGCGCAGATGCTCGCCGTCGAGGTCGGTTCCGAGAAATCTCAGATCGTTGATGCCCTGGATCGGCTGGTCGAATCCCAAAAGGCGGTCCGCCTTGACCACGGGGATGGATGGTTCCTGTCCTCTGAGAATTGGGAGAAAGTCCTTCTTGGAATTACCGATGCCCTCTCAAAGTTCCACCAAAACAAACCCCTCAAAGGAGGATTGAATCGGGACGAACTCAGACAGGCCGTCCCCGAAAACCTGGATCATGATCTGTTCGAGATCGCCCTTCGGGGCCTGATCCGGGATGGTAAACTCAAAGCAACCGGACCCATCCTCAGTCTCTCTGCCCACCGGATCAGCCTCTCCCCGGCGCAGGAGGTCATCCGTTCTGCTGTCGGAAACCTGCTCGCGGCCGGGCTTGCGACTCCGCCTGTTCTTGACGAGATCCTCAGGAATCTCTCCGAGAAACCCGGGGCAGTCCACGATGTCATCGAAGCGATGCAGGATCTGGGAGAAGTGGTCCGTGCGGATTCGGATATCGTGTTCCATTGTTCGGTCATCGACGACCTCAGAGACAGACTCGTGGCCTATCTCCGCGAAAACGGGGAGATCACCGTCGCGAATTTTCGTACACTGGCCAAAACCACCCGGAAATACGCGCTGCCCTTGATCAACCTGTTCGACAACGAAGGACTCACCATACGCAAAGGCGACGTACGCATCCTCGCGAAATAAAGCAGCAGCATCACTTTCATTTGCACTTTGTTTTTTTGCATTTCCTCAGGAGCTTCCCATGCCATCCCCACGCGTCACCATCCTCGGCGGAGGGAACACCGCCTTCTCCGCAGCAGCCAATCTGACCCTTCACGGCGTGGAGGTAACCCTCTGCGAGATTGCGGGCTTCGAATCGGCGGTCGCCCCCATTCGACAGTCCCGGGAGATCCATCTGGATGGCGTGGCCTCAAAAGGCCTCGCCAAACTCCATAGCGTCACGTCGGACTTCGGCCAGGCCCTGGCCTTCAGCGATCTCATCCTGCTCATCGTCCCGGCCTATGCCCACAAACCGTTTGCCGAGGCGTGCGCTCCCCACCTCAAGGCGGGTCAGACCGTGGTCCTGATGCCCGGCACCCTGGGCGCTCTGGAATTCGCACGAATCATTCGGGAGAAGGGATGTTCCGGAGTCACGGTCGGAGAGGTCGATACGGCACCCTATGTCTGCCGTAAAGTCGGCCCCGACCGGGGCCACATCTGGGGCGTGGTCAACGGTCTGGGCCTTGGGGTCCTCCCTTCGAAAGAAACGGACCGCATCCTTGAGATGCTCTCTCCGCTCTTTCCCGGGATCACAGCGTACCCCAACGTCATGGCCTCAGGCCTAGGGGCTATGAACCCCGTCGTCCATCCGGCGGGCGTTTTGATGAATGCAGGTCGAATTGAATACTCAAAGGGTGAGTTCTATTTCTACGAGGAGGGCGTCACACCGGGTGTCGTTTCTGTGATCATGCAGGTCGATTTCGAACGGCGGGAAATCGGAAAGGGCTTCGGTCTGGACCTGTGTCCGGTGGACGAGGGCTTTTACAGGGCGGGATTCGGCCCCAAAGGGGACCTCTGGGCGACGATCAACGGAAGCCGAATGTTGACCCAACTGAAGGCCCCCGGCAGCCTGGAAAGCCGGTGGCTGACCGAAGACGTCCCCTACGGCCTGGCGGCCTGGACTTCCGTGGCCGAACAATATGATGTGGAGGCCCCCACGATGTCTGCCCTGGTGGACATCGGATCGATCGTGATCGGATTCGATGCTAGGGAAAAAGGACGCGGCGTGAGAGACCTTGGGATCGAAGGAATGAACCCGGACGAATTGGCGACCTATCTGAAGGAGGGAAAATGAATCCCGTCGATTCTGATCCTCTTGCAAGGATAGAAAAGGCGATCGCCTCCCTGCCCCGCTGGAGGCGCTGGTGGGCAGAGAAGTCTTTTCAAAAACGGCGGGACGGCTGGCTGACCATCCTGAACGCATACTCCAATGTCGAAATGGTGGTTTGCGGACGCTTTCAGACCCCCACCGCCGACTGGCAACCGGGACTCCTTGTCGCTACGGACCGGAGCCTCCTTTTCTTCTGGTTCTACTTGAGCGCGATGGACGTTCAACCGGAATACGTCGACACGGGAACGGAGGCCGGGGACGTCGCCGTCCCGGATCTGGGCACCTGGGAAACCTCCTATGCCAGCATAACGTCTGTCACGGCTGAACGGGGCTGGTTCGACGCAACGCGCATCTTGCTTCAGATCGGACCCACCAAACGTCCGGTGATGGCCATCTCTCCCCGGTCAGGCGCAATGCCCTTCTACCATCTGATCCGGTCCCGTCTGACGGACCAGGCTGACAAAACATAGACATCTCCCGCAGATCCACATCAGAATCCCGTGCGACCCGGGACTCGCCCCATACACGCTAATATGGAGTTTTCAATTTCATTTTGCATTTTGCTCTTTCCCCGATCCCCCGCTCTTCCTCACTCTATTGATCGCACTCGCGGCCATGCCGGCTCCAAACCCGTTGTCGATATTCACCACCGTGACGCCCGCAGCACAGGTGTTGAGCATGCCCAGAAGGGCAGCTATCCCGCCAAAGCTCGCACCATAACCCACGCTGGTCGGCACCGCGATCACCGGAACATCCACCAGCCCCCCCACCACACTGGGCAGCGCGCCTTCCATCCCCGCAACGACCACGATCACATTCGCCAAAGACAGAGCCTCCCTGTGGGCGAGAAGCCGGTGAATGCCCGCCACCCCAACGTCGTAGAGCCGTTCGACCCGGTTGCCCATGGCATCCGCAGTGACTGCCGCCTCTTCAGCAACGGGAAGGTCAGAAGTGCCTGCGGAGATCACAAGGACCGTCCCGGAGGTCTGCGGGAGGGCCTCCTTCGATCGGATCAGGACGGTCCGACCCATCTCGTTCACCTCCGCCTCGGGTAAGGCCGCTTTCAGGGTCTCCCGTGCCTCTTGATCCGCCCGGGTCGCGAGCATCGTCACACCCGCGCCGGCGATCCTGGCTGCGATCTCCACGATCTGGTCGATCGATTTGCCCTCACAGAACACGACCTCAGGGAAACCCTGTCGGAGGGACCGGTGATGGTCCAGGGTGGCGAACCCCAGGTCCTCGAACGGCATCGCCTTAAGCGACGCGACCCCTTCCTCGACGCTGATCTGCCCGTCCTTGATCTGTTGTAAAAGATCTTTTATGCGTTCGGGGGACAAGGAAACCTCACCAAAGAAAAAAGCTAAATCCGAACCCAGGAACCAAACTTCAGAGTGAAATCACATATGCCTTAAGCGTGTCGATTTGTTTCAACTTTTAATTCCCCCTTCTCTTCCTGTTTTTCGGCCACCTCCCAAAGCATCCTTTCCACCACGTCCGGATCTTCCACCTTCATCATCGCCGCCCGGATATCCGTGGCGTGCGCCATCCCCTTAATGTAGGCGGAGATATGGCGCCGCATCTCCCGCACCCCGATATGGACCCCCTTCTCCTCGATGCAGAGCCGGAGATGCCGCACCGCCAGGGCGATTCTGTCCCGGACACCAGGTTCGGGCGGGGCCTCCCGCCCGGCCAATACGGCCTCCGCTCCGCTGAAGATCCAGGGTTTTCCGATGGCCCCCCGTCCGAGCATTACCATGTCGCATCCAGTCTGTTCGACCATCCGAAGGGCGTCTTCGGCCTTTCTGATGTCACCGTTTCCGACCACCGGGATCGAGACAGCCTCCTTCACCCGACGGATGACCTCCCAATCCGCCTCTCCGGAGAAACCCATTGCCCGCGTCCTCCCGTGGACCGCAATCGCCGAGGCACCGACCTCCTCGGCTGCGCGAGCCACCTCCGTGGCGGAGCTGGAATCATCCCAGCCGCTCCTGATCTTCAAAGTGATCGGTATATCCACCGCTTTCACCATAGCGCTGATGATTTGCTTCAGGTGTGGGACATCCTTCAGGAGCGCCGACCCCGCAGACCGGTTGACGATTTTTCGGACCGGGCATCCGCAGTTGATGTCGATAACGTCCGGCCGTCGCTCGGCGATCACCTCTGCCCCACCTGCCATGATCTCGGGATCGGAGCCGAATACCTGAACAGCGATCGGGTGTTCGTCCTCCTTGAAATCCAGGTAGCGGCTCGTGCGCTCCCCCCCCCGGATGAGCCCGTCGGCGCTGACCATCTCCGTCGTGGCATATCCGGCGCCGTATTCCCGACAAATCAACCGAAAAGCCCGATCCGTCACCCCGGCTAGCGGCGCAAGGGCGGTAAGGCCTGGAATTTCGACGTTTCCGATTCTAATCATAGGATAAGGAAGTCTGTTCTAAAGTCCGGAGTCCGAGGTCACCCGACCTCTGACCCCTGACTTTTGCATTTTCCATTTTGCATTTCAATTTTCACTTTGCGATTTCTTTCCTGTAGTACTTACATCCCCGCATGAGCGGACACGACTCGCATCGCGGTTTCGGTTTGCAGGTGTTCTTCCCAAGGGCAACGATAAGCGCATGGTATTCATTGAACAGGCCAAGATCCCTAGGCAAAGCGGATTCGAACATACCCTGGAGATCGTCGTAGCTCGCATCAGCAGAAGACAGACCGAGGCGATGGAAAATTCGGCGCGTGTAAGCATCGACCACAAAGATCGGTTTCTGAAGGGCGTAGAGGAGGATGCTGTCCGCCGTCTCGGGGCCGATTCCATTCACCGCCAGCAATTCTTCCCGTAGGGCGCCGATTCCTCTCCGCCCCATCAGGTCCAGACTTCCCCCGTAGGTGTTCATGAAAAACGTCAGAAATGACCGGAGACGTCGGGTCTTCACATTAAAGAATCCCGACGGACGGAGATGCCCGGCGAGTTGGCCTGGATCGAGGCTCGCCAGCCTCTCCGGGTGTATCAGATCTCTCTCCTTCAGGTTTGCGATGGCCTTCTCGACGTTCGTCCACGCAGTGTTTTGTGTGAGGATGGCCCCGACCACCACCTCGAAGGGGGTCTCCGCGGGCCACCAGTGCCTGGGTCCGAACGTTTTGAAGAGTTCTTCATATATATTCAGGAGCCGGCGTCTTATCTGAGATTTCGGCACGGGCAACGGTTCTAACCTCCTTCCCTTGAGGGAAGGGGGAATCAAATTGACCAAACATCGGCACCCTGATCAACCCGGGGAAGCCTTTGAGGCCGGAGCTTCGTCGGAGTCCTGAGCAGTCCCTGAATCGGATACTCCCCCCTGGGTGCCTTCAAGCTCCGTTGCCCGAGAGACATCCGTGGCGGGTTGCGCGGGCCCTGACGAAGACGGCATCTCACATCCTTTATTCGATTCGGAGGGACCTTTCTGGGATCGGGCGGGAACCAGATCCCCATTCACGCGGAGAAGGAGGTTCTCGTCTATGGGAAAGTATTTATCCGCCGCCTGGCTCAGGTCGCGTGCGGTATTGTGAAGGAACGAGTAGACCTCCACCTTGGGCCCGATGGTTTTTACAAGGTTCACCAGAGAAACAAAATCACCGTCACCGCTCACCAGGACCACCACGTCGAGTTTTTCTGCCAGGTCCATGATGTCGATCGCCATGCCCATGTCCCAGTCCCCTTTGGCAGACCCATCGCTCCTGAGGCGAAGGTTCTTCCGTTTGACCTCATAGCTCTTCTGCTGAAGCATGGTGATGAAACCGCTCTGGTCGACCTCGGGAGATTGAACGACATATGCGATCGCTCGGATCAACCGACGCTTTTCCGTAGCCGAACGCAGGATTTTCTCGAAGTCGAGTCGGGCGTTAAACTGCTTTGCTGCGTAGAAAATGTTTTGAACATCGACGAAGATGCCCACCCTTTCGCCGTCTCCGTCCAAACGACGAGGTCTCTTTCCAGTCTCAACGAAATTTTGAATCGCCGATGGGAGCACGCGAACGGCCTCCCGTAAGTCCTCCATGGCCTTCTTCACCTCGTTGCGTTCTCGACCGGTTTCAATAATCTCGCGTGTGACGAGGGATTTGATCTCCACGACCGTTTCGCTGAGGGCTTCCACAAATCGATCGGGGCTTTCTTTTGATTGGGGGAAAGCCTCCAGCTTCTTTTCCAATTTTTCCAGGGAACCCTGGATCCTTCGATTTTCCCTGGCCAGCTGTTTAATCGAAACGGATGTTGCATCCGGGCTTTCTGTGTTCTGTTGGACGGCATTTGCTTTTTTAAGGTCATCTGCTTGCTTTCTCTTCTCCGCTTCAACGACCTCCAATCGCTCGTGCCACGATTCGATTTCACGTTCCAATTTATCGTTTCTCTGGGCAAGTTCATCGATTCGCGCTTTTAAACAGACTTCCGTCAAGTTCGGGGCCGTCTTTTTGTCTTCTAAGGATTTTAATAGGGTCTGAGCGGATCGATTGACCTCCATTCGGCCGTCCGTCGCGAGCGCGTACAATATACGACCGGGCTTCTTTTCACGGATGAGTCGATCCCTGTCCGCAACCAGAGTTGTGATATGAGGGATGGTGTCCTCCCTGCAGTCCTTTACGACATCCCGGTTCGCAGCCTCGAGCGCTTCTGCAATTTTCAGGGCATTCTTTTCGTTTTTATAGAACGCTTCTACCAAATCCATAATCAAGCGTACTTTCTGCACGTTAACTTTGTCTTTCTTCTCGATTATGATCGAGCACGCCTTGCACAGCGCCACGGCAGATGTCTGATCCAGGGAATCATCGAGGACCCACATCATCATTTCAGGATTAATCGCCTTTGCGATATTTTCGTGCAGCGGTAGTTTCATAAACTTTACCCCTCCGGTTTTGATAGGAATTTTTCTTTAAGTTTTCTGGCAATGTAGGGTGGGACAAATTGGTCAACCGACCCGCCGAATTGTGCTACCTGCCTGACGATCGTTGCGCTCAGATAGGCGTAATCGTTCCGGGTCATGAAAAAGACCGACTCGAATTCGTGATCGAGTTGCCGGTTGGTAAGTGCCATCTGGAATTCATATTCAAAATCGGTAACCGCCCTTAAGCCCCGGACCACAGTATGGACGCTGCGACGTCGGGCGTAATCCACCAGCAACCCATCGAAGTGGTCGACCTCGACCCCGGGCATTGTTTGGGTGACCTCCCGAATCATGCCCATTCTTTCCTCGACCGTGAAAAGCATCTGTTTCTGTTTGTTGGAAAGGATCGCCACGATCAGCCGGTCAAAAATCCGGCTTGCCCGTTCGATGATGTCGATATGCCCGTTGGTGACCGGGTCGAAACTCCCCGGATAAAGTGCGACATTCATAAAAATCTCCGTCACAAGGGAAGCCATCGGAATGACATCCGGTTTACAAGTAAAGGGTTTGGCCTTGATCTCATAAAACGCGATTCATCCAAAAATTAAGTTTTGTATCCCCGTATACGCGCTCGTCGATCCGGTCCAAACCCTCAATTTCAGGTGTCTGAAAATCCGACTCCGACTCCGCAACAACCAATCCGTCCACCGCGATCATTCCCATTTCAACGGCAAACAAAAGTGCGTCAAAGAGGAGCCCGGCTTTCCGGTATGGCGGGTCCATCAGGATCAGGTCGAAAGTCCGCCCCTCCGAATTAAGCTGTTTCGCCGCCTTCCGGTAGCCCAGCTTCCAGACCTCGGCGCGATTCCCCCTCCATGATCTGGAAATACGATTACGGGAAGCGTGGGACCCTATGTCCCGGTCTTCCTTGCCCATCTCGCCTGGATCTTCAATCTCCCCGAGGTCGGCCAGATTCCTCACCAGAGTGCGAACGGAACGGGGATCATCATCGACGAAAAGAACAGAAAGGGCTCCACGGCTCAAGGCCTCGATGCCGAGCGTCCCGGAGCCTGCGAACAGATCAAGGACGCTGCTGCCGGTTACCTGTCGGCCGATGATATCGAAGAGAGACTTTCGTACCCGCTCCAAAGTCGGCCGTACCCCCTTCGCCGTGCGCAGGTTGCGGCCTCGGAACCGGCCAGATATCACACGCATAGTTGCCTGTACGCCGCCCCTGCACTGATCGCAAATCCTGTATTCCAGTCCAGGGTGGGGCGCTGATCAAGCGGAAGGGATTGCGTATCCGCGCACGCAAACGAGTCGATAAACGCCACCGAAAAGCGATCCATCTCTTTCCAACACAGACTGATCTCTTCAACAATCCTGGGGTCGCCCGAGAGCAGGACACGCCTGGACCGTGATCCACCTTCATTGCGTCGTTCCGGGACCAGTCCGAATGCGATTCGTCGTCCAAGGGTTCTGGCTGAGGCCTCAACGGTGCCTCCCTCGACCGGGTCCTTCCTGTCCTCGCTTTCCCCTTGCCGCAATTTCCACCCCCCTTGATCCAACCGGATCATTTCAACCCCGACCAAATCCGCACCGGAAACAGAAATGCACGTTGCCCACCGATCCCCGATGTGAACGGCAATCGTGGACATGGGGTGACTGCCCTCAAGCTGATCGCCTCCCGCAGATGAAGGGGATGTCGGATTCGCTTCGCGTTTTCCGATAGCGTCCCCCCCCGGCTGAAGGTTCCCATTCGACGTCATCATACACGCATAAAACAGAGTCAACGCATCGACTTCGAGGGATTTAATTCCAATATCAGCGGAATCGCAGACCTGACGAATGACCTCCACGACCCGTGTGCGAATGGCGACAAGGAATGCCGTCCTCCCGAAAGGGTGATAATCGATCTTGAAATCACCCGGGGAATCCAGGAGATGCTGACCCGCTTCCCACATAACCTGTTCCCGTCTTTCATCCTCGGACGCCAATTCAAGAGGAATTCTCTTGATCACCGCGAAGTCTCCGCCCAGGGAGATTGAAACAGATTGGGGGTCAATGTCCGAACTTTCAAACAACGCCTTCAGGGCTGCTCTGCTCTTCGACTGGGTTTCCTCATTCAGGAGCGCTTCGGCGCTCAGTTCTACGGGTAGGGGGGCCATCCCAATTCGCCAAAGCCGAATCAGTTCCTCGTCGCATCGAACCTCTACGGCGGTCAGGTTTCGCTCCCCAATGTGTAACCCGACTGATTTTGAGTTTTTCATGGCATTCGGCCGAACCCCATCCGAGACGGAGCCATGGGGAAGGATTAAAGATCCAGGTGTGGGTTCCCAGGGTCATTCATCTTCTTTTCTCAACCCTTACGAAAGGCTTTAGTTTCTCCAGGGTCTTCTTCCCGATTCCCTTCACCTTTTCGAGTTCTTCAACGCGATCGAAGGGGCCGTTCTTCAGTCTGAATTCCACAATTCGTCCCGCAAGATGTGGACCGATCCCTGGAAGGCGCTCAAAATCCTCGGCAGAGGCGATGTTGAGTTCGATCGGGCTCCCCCCCGTGCGGCCCGAATCCGGGGTGGCGCCCTTCGTGTCGCCCCGCCCACGTCCCGCCGATTCTACATCCGGTGGGCTCACGGCATCTTTGACGACCCCGAAATCCTCTATACGATCCGGGTAGCGGTTCTTCAGGTAAGAGACAGCGGCTCCAACGCCCAGAGTCCCACACAGGATCAATACGATGATCTGTTCTTTACGATTTAAAAACATACCGTCATATCCCCTCGACAGACACGATATCCCGGCCAGTCAATCACTACCCCTTGGCCATCAATCTTCAATCTTCAATTATCTTCAATCTTCAATTGAACACGATATCCCCCTTAAAACCGAAATCCCAGACCTTCCGCGTTTGCTGTCGCAATTTGTCTTCCTGATTTTCGTGCCGGAGACGCATAGAGCCGGTGAAATTCTGGTTGAATCGGTAACTGGAGCTCAGACCGATGCTCCATTGATTGTCATCCTGCTGAACCGAAAACTTTTCGGATCCGGGAGGTGTCCGTTTGTTGAGGTTGGATCGCTGTGAGAATTCAAGCGTCAAATCGATGTTGCTCTTGAGGTTAAAGCGTTTCAGCAGACCTGCAGTTGGGCTGAAAGAGTACCGAAGGCTGGCTGTCATGTTGCGACCCTCTAACTGGGAGTTGCCCAAGACGGCTCGTACGGTGTCTCCCTCATTCGATTGAAAATCTACCTCCCTGGAAATTCGATCCGTTCGCTGGATGTTCATGTTGACCCGACCTTTCCACTGAAGATTCAAGGCGAACGGTTTAAAGTTCGTTTCCTCCTGGCGCTTCAAAACATTCCGGGGGCCGGTCCCACCTTCCCCTCGCCTGGTTTTATTCCGCTCGTAGCTCGCATCGGCGCTGGCGCTGGTGAAGATCCACCTCACCACCGGCATCCGGCCCAATGCCCCCCACGACGCATTAACCGAAGGGAAGCGAGTCGTGATGTTGTGCAACTCGGGGCTGTTTGCTGAGTTGCCCGTACGTTTCTCCCGGGTATATTCATACCGGGAATTGACGCTCATTCCAAACGGCAGATTGACCCCCCCATCGCTCCTCATCTGATCGGTCGTGGAAAAAGCATCTATCCGCGTGACCCCTCGCGCCTCGGTTCGATCGACATCGGTCGTGTCTGAAAAACCCAGTTGGTAGATGAGTCCCGGCCGACCCACCAGCCCGAAGAGGTTTGCCGTCTTTTTTCGGGAAGCCTGAAGCGAGACGTTCCTGAGGTTGCCCCCCATCTGACCAATCCAGCCGAGCACCGGGAATCCGCCTCCCCCCCGATCCTTTGACCGGTTGTTCGAAAGACCGGTTTTTGAATAATACCGTCGACTGGACTTGCTCAGCTTTCGGAAAAGCGATGGCAGGTTCAGGTTGTAGCGAGCGCTGAGCTGGGAGTTCGTGTTGGCATCGCGGCCTCGTCGGCCCTGCACGCCCCGGGAAAATCCCGCCCCCCGGGGATCGTTGCTCTCGGCATATCGCGCATTGTAGGAGTAGCTCTGGTTAAACCACTTGATCTGGGTGATCGACAGGGATATGTCGGCGTTCTGTGTTCTGCCGACCTCCTTCCCGAATTGAAGGCCCTCCGGTTTGAACGCCCCCTGGAGATCCCGACGGATGCCGAGATTGTAACCGGTGGAGAGACTCCGGAAAGGGTTGAGCTTGGCCGTATAGGTCTCGCTCATATCGAAAGTCTCGGAGTTCGTGATGATCTGATTCGTGGTGTCCTTGCCCACGGCAGAGAAGGAGTTGGAATTACTGATATTCTGGTTGACGGTTGCGGAGTAACGGAGGACATTCGGAAGGTATTTGAATTCCAGCTTCTTGAGAGACTTCAGGGGCATCCAAGCCATGGGTCGGAAGGAACGCGGCTTTTTTGGTGCCAGGTTGTAATCGAACGAACCGCTGATGGACCGGTTATCCCCGTGTCTCCTCTGCGTAACGGCACCGCTCCGGCGGTCCTGTGTGTTGATCGACATCCGGCTCGTGACCCGGTCGAAGAAGAGGCGGGAGAGCAGACGGGGATTCTCCCTCGCCGGCTGTTTTCGGAAGGAGATACTCGTCTGCATACGGGATGAAATATCTGATTCATCCCTACGCTGTTCGGTGGTCAGGACGATGTCGGACCCCCTTCGGATGCGCGGCGTTTGGGTATTTCGATCGATCGATAAGGAGAAAGGCACGTTCAGTCCCCAGGAGGTCGGGAAAAAGCGTTCCAGATTGAACGTGTTCGACAGGGATACAGCGGTCTTGGCAACCCCGGTAGCTCGGGAGCGGAGATCCTGAAAGTCCCCGCCCTGATGTGAAAGGCCCAACCTCATACGTCCGAAATCGGAAAGCTGCATGTCCACGTCAAGGTCCCCGGAGAAGGCACGCCTTTTCCGAATGTTGTCGACCCGCAGTTCGTCCACCCAGATTTCGTTCTGTCCGTTGCTGCCCGAAATGACCGTCTCTCCGCCGTTCCGAATCCCGATCGTAAAGGTTCGGATTCCCGAGAAGGCTGGGTTTCCCCGAACAATGTAGGTTTTTCGATTTGCTCCCAGGCCGACGGCCGCTTCCACTTCGTTCAATTCAGGTCGGTAGGTGAAATCGGACACCCCGGGAGGGACATCGCTCGAATCGACCGCGACCGACCCCGCACTGTCCCTGGGCGCCGACCGGAGCCCAAACAGAACTCCCTTGATCTGTGACATCAGGGTCATGCTCACGTCGACTTCGTTCAGGGGATCCCAACCTTGATAGACCCGGGTTCGGTATTCGTAAAAATTGGACGTGTCCTGGGACCCCGTAGAAAACCTGAGGAACAGTTCGATCGGGCTCGGTCCGTTAAGGGTGTCCAAGGAAGCCGGAAACGTCAGAAAATTCGCGTTATTGTTCGGGTCCCCGTTTCCCCCGTGGACGTACATCTGCATCCTGGAGTAATCAGTGTAGGTTTCCCCGGACGGGAAGACGCGGGTCGTCGAAACACCCTCCCCGAGGTGCAGCGCTCCGAACTGAAGGGCGAGTGAGGTTTCCGGAACCTTGATGCTGGGATTATCCACGTTTCGCTCCAGCTCCAATCCCGGCGGAGGATCGTAGAAAGCATCTCGTGCGGTATTTCGGGATGTGACCTTGATCGGATCCGAGCTCTGGGACTCGGAGAGCGGATTCTCCTGCCAGTCCGTGAGCGTGGCATAGACCTGGTAGATCTCCACTGTCGTCGTATCATCGTGTTCGACCCAGATCCGGGCGAAGTCGATGGCAGTCGAAAGGTTGGGTTCCGGGCTGCCCACCTTTGTTCGGAAACGATCGTCCCGTAAGGGGATCCGGATAAGACGCCAGGGCCTGAGAGAGCCGTCCGATTCGGTCCCTTCCGCACGAAGCCCTTCCTCGAAATCGCTCGATAGATCAACCGAATATCGCCAGAAATCATTCCGCGTGTCCAGGATGCTGTTCCCGTTGATGTCCTCCGTGTCCGGAATCCCCGCCCGCTCCCCGTCTCGCAAACCGTTCCCCTCCAGCCCATTGATCCTTTCGTAGTCCGTACTCCGGCTCTCGTAAAACCAGTTGTCCCCGGATGGGTCGTCGGGTGTATCCAGGTCCGGGAAGGCCTCGGAGAACCTGGCCTGCTCTTCCGCATCGGTCATACCGTCCAGACCAATATCCTCTGACTCAGCCAGGATGTTGTCCCCGGTGGGAAATCCTTCAATCGGTATATCTTCGGTGTTGAGCCTCCCGTTGGGGCCTTCATCGAAAGGAAGCGTGAGGTCCTCAGAAATTTCCCCGATCTCCACGTTGAGCAGACCTTCATTCCCTCGCACCCAGATCTCGAGGAACTTGGACCTCGAGAGGTCAAGCCCCCCCCGGGTGGACGTCTGGATGCCCCCCCACGACCTCCTGGGTTCGCCATCTTCCCATTGGGGCTCGTAACCCCTCGGTAGATCTTCCAAAAATCCCGTCCGGCTCGGGGAGAATTTCAGGACCAGGATGTCGTCGATGTTCTGTTCGACCGTTATGTTTTCGGCACGATGCGGCTGAATATCGGTTATACGGACCCTCTCGAAGGGGTTATACCACACCAGTCTGGCCGGCGGGAGGTCTTTCCCAGGGTCGGAAGCCGTTGTCCAGGCCGCCCGGAAGATAGAAAGGGGAATGGTGTTGGCGCTCCCCTCGAAGTCGTCGATGTAGGCGGCCCCTCTTGTGTTGGGGTTCGGAAGGCTCTGGGCGATTTCGGTGTTGATCCGGAGTGCCGACGGGGTGTGGGCTTCAACGAGGGGTAAGCTGTTCACCAGGTCCGTCAGAAACTGCGGTCGGAACTCGAGCCTTGCGTTGGCATCCAGCACCATGCTGCGGGAAGGCTCCTGTCCGACGCGCACCCGGCGGGAGGGGGTTGTCTGGTTGCTGTAGAGAAAAGTCAACCCCAGATAAGACTGCCCCTCCCCACCCGATAGTTTGTGCTCCGCGCGAAAACCCAACAGACTCTTTTTCTGAGCCGCGAATCCAAACAGCGATTGGGAATCCCAGGAGATATCCAGGCTCGCGGAGGGGTTTGAGACCTCCGTGGCGACGGCCGGCTGGAAAGAGAGAGACCCGGTGACATAGTCTACCGTGTAATCCTGGAACCGCTTGAGAAGCCGTCCGTTCAACCGAACCTGCTCGCTGTTCGGGATCACGTCTCCAAAACCCAGGTTGAACTGGGTTTGCCTGCTCTGCGATTGGACCTCGAGAGAATACTGACTTTTTTCAGACCGGGTCGTTGGGTTCACCTCATCGTAGATCTCAGGGACCCGATTCTCCAGTTCGGGGCTCCCCACTCCCCGATCCCCGAACGGTTCGAGAAAAGGAAAAATCAGCTCCCCCCGAAGCAGGTCGACGATGTCCTCATCCAGGTCGATCAGGTTATCCGGCGGCGAGGAGGCGGTCTGTCCGTGCCGATCGATGCCCAGGATCTGAAGATAGGACTTGCCGTTCTGATGGTCCAGGGGCTCTTGCCCGGCCACGTCCCGGAATACTTTGATCGAGAAACCCGCCCGTTCCACATTCCTGCCCCCCAGGCTATAGACATTCTTCCACATCAGCCTCCACGTGGGAAAGGCGTTGGGATTGGCCGGAGTGGGGGGGCGCTGATTTCGGGCTTTGATAAGCTTAAACAGGGCGGCTTTGTCCCCCTGCACGACGAAGTTGACGTCGCCGAAGGTCTCACGGCCTTGGGTCTTATAAGCCACCCCGAGGGCCCAGAAGTCGCTGATCCGCTGTTTTAAGATGATATATCCATTCTGGAAAGCCTGAAACTCAGTCCGGTCGAGCTTGTGAAAAAGACCCGACTCCCGTCCACCCGTCTGGCCCGAGGTTTGGAGGGTATCTGCGGGGAAATTTTTCTGAGCATACGCATTGGCCACAGCCGAGATGGCTCGCCGCTCGATGTCGTTTCTCGGGTTGAAATCATTGACGAAAACCTCTACGGATTCGTCGATGACGAGATCTCCGGGCGAAATCGTGCCCGATTGAAAAGCATCGCGGTAGGTATCATCCAGGAAGAAATAGGTGTTTTGGATATACTGGAAGTCCCGAATCCGATTAGAGCTCTCCTGAGACTGACCCCGGAATGTCTTCCGATTGGCCGAGCCCTTATCCTGACTCGTGATGACCGTGAAGTCCAGCCCGCCTAGGGTCCCTTTCCCCCGAATTCCAAAGAGGCCCCCACGACCCTGGGAAAAACCCACGAGCCGGGTTCCAGGAAGGGAAAGTTGGGTGTTACCCGCTTCGATTTCCTGAATGATCGCGTCCTCCGGTCCTTTGTAAGAGAGCCTGAGTGAAGAAGCCAGGTCGTTGGGATTTCTGCTGTCCTGCTCCAGGTCTATCGTAATCCGGTCTCCGATCTGTCCTCGGACCTTGAACTCCGACTCCTGTTCGAAGTTGATCGTCGGAAATCGGGACCTCTGGTTTGCGACGGACTGGACCTGACCCACGATGTAGTCGCTCCTGCCCGAAAAGATGATCGACCTCCTGCCCGTAATCTCGATCTGCGTCGCCCCTTCACCCGTGATTGCGCTCAAGCCCTTTGGAATCGAGACGGGGATCGTGACATTCAGCAGGCCCCCGGTCTGTCCGGTCAGGTCCGCTTCATGTTTAACGAAGTAATCCACGAAAGCTTCTTTTCGATTCTCTTTCAACTTCACGGTAATAAAATCACCCATATCGATCATGATGGGCAGGCCGTAGCGTTCACCCGCAAGGGTTGAGTATAACAGGAGCTTTCGGGGTTTCGTGCCGAATACAGACCCGTCCCTGCGGATCGGATTGAATCGCCGGTTGAAAAGTCCAGCCGAAGAAATCGAAAGGGAATAGCCGGGCTTCGAGGCCGGGGTCAAGAAATCGGCCAGGGGGTCTCCGCCTTCTTGATGGATCGCTGCCGAACCCTCTGAAGGGACGAAGCTGTGACCGATGGCCAAAAGAAAACAGAGTGAATAGAGGCGTGTGGGGGCCGACATGAAAAACCCCTTTGCGCAGTACGTCACTTTGAACATGGAATCGAGGGTAATCCTAGCAGCCTGTTGAAAAAGTGCGTTTATGCCAAGATGACTGTTGTCTTTCCTTGTGGTTTGGTCCTATGATATATCAGGTTCAAACTGAGAAGGGAGGACGAGCAAATGGCAATGGGAAAACGAGGACGACAGAGACAGGAAAACCTGTTCATCGCATCGAACACTTTGGTGAAATCTCCGGGTCATCCGTTCTACGAGAAGCTGAATCAGGTATTGGGGGCGAACGGCTTCGACGAGTTCGTCGAGGGGCTTTGCCAGCGGTATTACGCTCCTCATATGGGTCGCAAGGGCATTCCGCCCGGGGTTTATTTTCGGATGCTTTTGATTGGGTATTTCGAGGGACTTGATTCGGAACGTGGGATCGAATGGCGTGTATCTGACTCGCTGACGTTGCGCCGGTTTTTGGGGTATGCCCTTGACGAACAGACCCCGGATCATTCCAGCCTGTCTCGCATCCGGCATCGGCTTCCCTTGGAAGTTCACGAAGCGGTTTTCAAGTGGATCCTGAGGGTCTTGTGCAAAGCGGGTCTGGTGAAGGGGAAGACGTTGGGCGTGGATGCTACGACACTGGAGGCCAACGCCGCGATGCGCAGCATTGTACGCCGTGACACGGGTGAAGGCTACCAGGCATTCCTTGAGAATCTGGCCAAGGCCTCGGGCATTGAAACGCCTACCCGCGAGGACTTGTCCAAGATCGATAAGAAGCGACCGAAGAAGGGATCGAACCAGGACTGGGAGCACCCGCACGACCCGGATGCCAAGATCGCTAAGATGAAGGACGGTCGCACGCACATGGCGCACAAGGTGGAGCACGCGGTGGATCTGGACACCAATGCCATTGTGGCAGTGGCGTTGTCGGGAGCAGATGAAGGAGATACCGAGTCGTTGTCCTGGACGCTGCTCGAGGCGCAGCTCAATCTCAAGCAGGTCGCGAAGGACGAAAAAGCTGCCAAACGTTTGCACAGACAGCGTATACGGGAGGTGGTTGCGGACAAAGGATATCATAGCAACGATGTATTGACCAGTCTGAAGCAAGGCGGCATCCGGAGTTACATTTCAGAACCGGATCGGGGACGCCGCAAGTGGAACGGCCGACGAGATGAGCAGGCCGCGGTATATGCGAATCGACGCCGGATCAAGGGAGATCGCGGCAAGGCCTTGCGCCGAAGTCGTGCAGAACGGGTGGAAAGAACCATCGCTCACACATATGATACCGGTGGCATGCGCAGGTTGCACTTGAGAGACCGCGGCAATATCCTCAAGCGTTTGCTGATCCACATCGGGGGCTGCAACCTGGCTCTGCTCATGCGCAAAGTGATGGGCGTAGGTACTCCGAAGGCCCTCCAGGACCTGGCCAAGGCCTTGCAGCGTCTACTGCTCGTCCTACAATCACGCTTTGCTGCCCTCGGTCACCTTTTTAACCTCTTATCAGCGTCTCCTGCTCAATCTCCTTACCTTGATTTATCCGACCCGCACTCCAGGCGTCTTTTCCGTTTATGTGTGTTGAAAGGTAGTTCTTCAACGGGCTGCTAGTGTCGTGTCCCAGAAGTTCCTTACAAAAGAAAGTCTCCAAAAACGTAGCGGTGGCTGTCATTTTGATCGAGAGCGAGCGAGCGAAGAACGCACCAACTGTCTGATAGTTCGGGACATAGAGATCCTTCGCTCCGTTCAGGGTTTACAGACCGCTATCCGAGAAATTATTGAAGGAATTTCCGGGACACGACACTAGGGTAATCTTAAAAAAAGCGACCGTCCATTCGGGCAGACTTTGGGATTTCTGAACCCGGTAAAAACCGGGCCGTGATGCAGCCAAGATCGTACGGACCATGGGGGAGAAGAAAGGGAGGGCAGGGTGCGTGAGGATTCTAATCAGAGGAAGGTTTGAATGTCTTCAAGTCGAAACGATGATGTATAGACCGGCCCCTTCCCGCTTCCCCTTCGGAAGAATGTCTCAACTGATTATTTATCATATATGATACGATTATTGCTGGCTTGGAGTCAAGTGAAAAGTGGGGACCGCGAATTTCCGTTTCAGGCCATCCAATGCCTGCGATCGCAGCTCAAAGGGTCAACCCCTACTCACCGGGATATGTCACGCCCAGTTTAACGGACTCCTGGGGGGATATGTCGATCCTCCGGTATGCCTCTGCGGATTCTTCGAACGGGACGACCGGAAAAATCACGCCGTCCACGGAAACCCGGCCGAATCTGAGCAGGTCAAAGGCGGTCCATTGAATCCTCTCGTGATCCCACATCGGATGGTCTCGGTTGGGGTCGCTGGCCGATCTGGAAGATCGCATGGAGATACGATTCATGTGCCATTCTTCCCCCAGACGTAACCCCTTGGCCTCCCCTGAGTAGAAAGCCAGGGGAACGACCAGTCCCCCGAAATGGACCGACCGGATCGCTTGATGAAGGGCCTCATAACTGCCGCTTGCCTCGATGGCCACATCCACACCATTTTTATCCGTAAGGTGTCTGATCTCACGGGCCACATCGCAATTCGCCGGATCCATGGCGTGGTCGGATCCGAGCCGGAATGATCGTAAGCGCCGTATGTATACCGGTTCAACCGCAATAACGGTGGTTGCCCCGGAAAGACGGGCCATCTGAATCGTCAAGAGGCCGATGGCTCCCATTCCGAACACCGCAGCGCGGTCACCGAGCCGGATGCCTGCGTCTCGGACCGCCCCCAAGGCAAACCGAGCGGGATCCCAGCAGACGATCGCCTCCGGGGACATTCCATCGGGAACACGATGCAGGGACTCTTCGGAGACCGTGTGGGTCTGGCGAATCGGGAGATATCCAAAGACCCGGTCACCCACCTTAAATGAACCGACGGAGATGCCCACCTCGATCACGGTCCCGACGCTAATATTCCCTACGGACATAGGGAACCCGCTCAGCGGGTTCTCCTCGGGAAAAAACAGGCCAAGCTCCTGGTCGTAGCGATTCAGGTTGAAAGGGGACCGGCCACGGTAGTTGGCGAGTTCGGTCCCGTGCTTCGGCGAGCTGAACTCGCTCCTCACCCGAACCTGTTTGGGCCCTAACTTCGGCTCACGATATTCTCGGAGGATCGCCTCACGCGGAGCTATGGCAATCAGTTCTCGAGGCAAAACATTTCCATGCCAGCAAAGCTGGCGGTTTTATACGTAGTTAAGGACGTCAGCGGCAACTAACCTCCCCCAGATCGGATTGTCAAGGCCAATTTGGATTGTTCCCTCGAATCGTCGTTGACTTTTTTTCGAGAATCATTTATGTTACATCCAAATCGTTATGAACGCCCTGGGGGGAGAGATATGGGATATTTAAAGGTGTGGATCACTTTTCTCCTCCGGAAGGAAATGATCAGGCAGGGGGTTCAAAACAGAGCACTATATGAGTGATCCTGACAGACCCGATTTCCTGCTCTTTTTAATTCTGGTTGTCCTTTCCGCGATATTTTCCGGGACAGAGACAGCTCTGGCGTCTCTGAATAAGGGCGCCATCCATAAAATCTCCGAGCAAGGACGGCTCCGGTCCCGATTTATGTCCCTTTGGGCGGAACAACCGGAGCGGGTTACCACCACGTTGATCTTTTGTAACCTGGCGGCAATCGTTGTCGCTTCGATCCTCGCCTCGGAAATAGCCTTCGGTTTGACCGAGGGGGCGGGGAAAAGCAGGGGTTGGACCATAGCGATCACTGCGGGAATTGTGACCCTGACCCTTCTGTTGATCGGTGCTGTCGCCCCGAAAATTTTTGCCAGATGGAAAGCAGAGTCTGTCGTTTCCAAGGTCGCCGTACCGGTTTTTATCCTCAGCTGGTTAATCTCTCCCATCTCCTGTGCCGCCTCCAAAATCGCCTTCGGTATCATTCGTACACTCGGGAAAACAGAACCTGTTTCCCTGCCTCCCACGGTGACTGATGAAGAAGTCCGCGCTCTGGTGGAAACAGGGGTGGAAGAAGGAGGGATCGAACAGGAAAAACAGGAGCTGATCCACGGGATCTTCGAGTTCGCCGAAGCCACGGTCCGCGAGGTCATGGTCCCACGAGTGGACATGGTGTGTGTAGAAGCCTCCACACCGATGGAGGAGATCCTTGAAGTCTTCGCGGAAAAGAAATTCTCCAGGATGCCCGTTTACGATGAGGTGGTGGACAATGTCGTCGGCATTATCCATATAAAGAATATTCTGAACTTCTGGCGCAAAAAAATCACGAAGATGACGGCCATGGAGTTCGTCGCCCATCCTTATTTTGTACCCAAGACAAAGAAGATCATCGAACTCCTGGAGGAGTTCCGACAGCAGCACCTCCACATAGCCATTGTGGTAGACGAATACGGCGGGACGGCGGGTCTGGTGACGATGGAGGACATGATCGAGGAGATTGTCGGAGAGATCGAGGACGAACACGTTCGGGCAACCCAACCGATCAAGAAAACGCACGACGGCAGCTATCTGATCGACGCTCGGGTCGAGATCGACCACTTGAATGAAACGCTATCTCTTGACTTGCCCAAAGGGGAATTTGAGACCGTAGGCGGGCTCCTCTACCAGCAGTTCGGAAAGATTCCCGTGCGGGGAGAGGAGATGGAACTGAATGGGCTACGGATCACGGTTCTGGAAGGTGATGTCAAGCGGATCCGGCGGGTGAAGCTTGAGGTGGTCAAACAGGAGAATCTGGAGAACTTGCCGCAGAAGTAGGCCCCTCTGTTGAACCTGACGGGTTTGAAGCGGGTTGGGACGGTTCCAGTTGGACGGGGGTCTCCCCCTCCTCCTTTGGAGTGTCCCCCGGAGCTTCGCCCTTGCTTTCCGGCTCACGGGCATGTTCCTCCTGTGATTCCGTCCCCCCCACTTTCTCTAAGGCCTCCCCCTCTGGCGGTTCCGAAATTCCCTCCTCATCCGGGACCTCTCCTTCCACCTCCATTTCGCCCTTTTCTTTCAATTCCTGTAATTTGTCCCTGATTTCGGCGATCAACTCGTCGCCACTTCCCTGCTTCTCCAGATCGATGAGGCTGCTGATTGCGCCCATCACCTTCAATACCTGGGTCTCGTCTTTAAAGCCAGCCTCGAGAAGGGCCGTCCGAACGACCTTCTCCAGCACCACCGCGATCTGTCTTTGCCGCCCCAGGTCTTCTTCAATCTCCTGAACCTCCACATCCGTGATCTGTTTCTCCAGATTCAAAAGTCGATATTTCAGCGTGGCATTACTCGACGCCGAACATCGAGACGGACCTGTTCAGGCTGGGCCGTACTGTTAGAGTGGACGCGGGGACAGGAACCTTGTTGCCGGACGGCCCAGCACTTCCGAGCAATCGGGCCGAGATCCAGGTGGTCTACACGAACACGTTCCAGCTGCAGCTCGCGACGGTTGATCAGGATGAGGTTGATTTAGGCGTTTTCGGAGGAGGGATTTCATCGCAGGGGTTGAACGGAGTGCCTTCACCCTCCAGCTTCTTCGTCTACACGATCGGCGAGGCCCGGTTTGCACTGGGGGCCTTCAACGCGGTCTCTTATAATATCCCCAACATCGACACCCTCTACGTCGGTGGTGTTCCCTCCGGACCATATGTTCGGGACGGCCAGACCACGAAGGTGGATGTGAACACGGGGGCCACGACATTCAACTCGGATCTGTCGCTAGGTTTTGCCCGGGTTCACTTTGTTTATACGCGTGCCGAGACGCTGACGGTGAAGACACTGGATCAGAACGGAAACATTGTGGCCGGCACGATCAGCATGCCCGGGCTCGGTGTCGGCTCCCCGGGTGTGGTGACCGTTCCTCACTACGTATTGGGCCAGGCGTTTTTCCTTACGACGACTTTCAGTTCAATCACCTACTCGACACCGAATATCGAAACGGACTTGTTCAGGCTGGGTCGGACGATTCGGGTGGATGCAGCTTCGGGTATTCTATTGCCGGACGGCCCTGCGCTTGCGAGCAATCGGGCCGAGATCCAGGTGGTCTACTCGAACGTCTTCCAGCTGCAGTTGGCCACGGTGGATCAGGACGATGTTGACTTAGGCTCTTTAGGGGGGGCGATTTCATCGCAGGGTTTGAATGGCGTTCCCTCGCCCTCCAGTTTCTTCCTCTACACGCTGGGAGAGGGTCGGTTCGCAGCAGGGGATTTCAACGGTGTTACCTACAACATCCCCGACATTGACACGCTTCCCCACGTCGTGAACGGTCAGACGGCCAAGGTGAATGTGAATACGGGCTCGACCACGTTTGTTCCGGATCAGGCCACGGGGTTCACCCGAATCCACTTTGTTTTATACGCGTGCGGAGACGCTGAGGGTGAAGACGGTGGATCAGGACAACAACATCCTTCTGGGCCAGATCAGTATGCCAGGGCTTGGCGTTGGTTCCCCAGGTGTGGTGACCGTTCCTAACTACGTTTTGGGACAGGGATTTTTCCTGAACGCGACTTTCTTCGGGATCACCTACTCGGCGCCGGACATCGACGTCTCCTTGTTCAATCTGGGCCGGACGGTTCGTGTCGATGCCTTGACCGGCGCCCTGCTTCCGGATGGGCCCACGCTTCCTTCGAATGAAGCGGAGATCTTGGTGGTCTATCAGGTTATCCCGATTACCATTCGGACAGTCGATCAGAACGGTTCGGACATCGACGGGCTTGTGGCGCTGGGCGGGATCCCGGAGGAACCCCTTCCGTGGAGCATCAACGCGGTCGCAGGGGGGATTTTAGGGGTCCAGGGGGCGTACCTGGGTGGGAGCTCGGGGGACTTTATCGATGTCACGATCGCGAACGGCGTCACGACGCTGGACGTGATCACCCCCGAAACGGATATCACGACCGCTGTCGTGAATGTCACGACTGCTCCGGGTCCCGATGAAATCTTGATCAAGTTCCAAACAACGGATGTGACCCTCGGGTTGTTCAACAAGGCGGCGAACCCGGTAATCCCGTTGTCGGGTGATGTCGAGATGAAGCATATCGACCCCGGTTTCTATCCCCTCACCGCCCCGGCAGGAGCTGTGAACTCCCCACAGGTCTACAACGTCCTGGACGGGGGGCGGGTCAAGGTGAAAGGCCAGTCACCACTGGCCGTAGGCACCCAAATTGGGAGCGGTCCCGAGACCTTCGTCGATGTTACAGTAGCGGCGGGCCAGGTGACCACGGTGGATGGCACGGTGGACCCCCCGACCGTGACGGGTCCGAACCCGGGGGCCGGCACACGGATCGATGTCCTGCTTCAGACGAACCAGGCGCTGGTTTTGACGGTTCCCGGTCCTCAAGCGGTGGATGAGGGTGTTCAGTTGAGCTTTACGGTTTCTGCGACGGATCCGGACGACGACGGGATTGTTTTCTCGATCGACGGGTCGGTTTTGCCCGCGGGCAACAATGCATTGATTGACCCGCAAACCGGCGACTTTACGTGGACGCCCACACTGGACGATGCCGGCATATATGATTTGCCGATTATCGCAACAGATGACGGGTCTCCCGCCATCAGTGTGGCAGATACGGTTCAAATTACGGTGAACAACGTCAATCAACCCCCTTCCATCTCGGGTCCCGCAGGCAAGCCGGTTGGCGATCCTTCGATGAACGAAGGGGAAGTTCTGGAAGTGATCGTTCTGGGAAGCGATCCGGACGGTTCGATTCCGATTTTGAGCGTGGCGAATGAGCCCGTATTTGCGACTTTCGTGGATGACGGGAACGGCACCGGAACCCTGACGCTTTCGCCTGACTTCACGCAGGCGGGTGTCTATCCCGGCGTTGAAATTATCGCTACGGATTCGGAAGATACGACCGTAACGGTCACCGAGACGATCACGATTACGGTGAACGACGTAAACCGGCCTCCGGTTTTGACGGTTCCGGGGCCTCAGGAAGTGGACGAGGGTGCGCTCCTGGAATTCACGGTTTCCGCGACGGACCCGGACAGCAACGGGGTGACCTTCTCGATGGATGATTCAGGGCTGCCGGCTGGTCATAACGCGGTTCTGGACTCCCTGACGGGCGAGTTTTCCTGGACGCCGAATGCCGGGGATGCGGGCATCTACGAGGTGAAGTTCACGGCCACGGACGACGGAACGCCCCCTGAGAGCAGCCCCGAGGAGTCGGTTTCGATCACTGTGAACGAAGTGAGTGATGGGGAAAACTTTATGTTCCTTGGCGGCCACAGGGCAACCCATAAGATTCAGCTGGCCAGCCACCCGGATCGGCAGAAGGTCCGGAAGGGAGATATCATCAAGTTCAGCCGGGACGAGTTGGGCAATGCGATTCCTTCCACAGTCGAGCTATTTTTCAAAGGCAGCGAACACTTCAAGAAGAAGAGCCGGGTGAATGCCGCGTCGGTCCGGGACTTCGACGGAGACGACGAGTTGGAGATGGTCTTCTCGGTGAACCACAAGACGAAGTTGGAGTCGGACGGAACGATAATCGAACGGGACGACCTGTTCCTTTACGACCCCAATGGCGTGCCGATGTTTTCGAAATTCCTCGACGGGTCCCAAGTCTTCAAGTTCAAGAAGTCCGGGAAGCATCTGGCCAAGAGTTCAAAGGATGATGACGACGATGATGGGCATGAAGAAAAGGACGACAATGATGATGATGAGGAAAAGCCCAAACGATCTAAGCGGCACGAGAACATCGACGGTGTTTCTGTATACAAGGTGAGCGAAAACCTGTGGCGGGTCAACCTTACGACGAAGAACGAGGCCTGCATCGGGGACCTCGAATTCGACAGGAACGACGTTGTGGCATTCGACTTCGATCCGGCAACCCAGACCGCAACGAATCCGAGTATACTGGCGGACCTGGGGTCCCTGTTCAAGGGGAACTCCAACATCGACGCCCTGGACGTGGTGGACGACGATCGCAACGGGACATTCGAGAGCATCGTGTTCTCCACGCAGAGTAAGGAGCGGCTGAGGGCGGATAAAAGGACAAAACTCCTGTCGACGATCGTATACCTCCGCAACCTGGAAACCGAGACGATCGAGGAGCTTTTCGACCCCAAGGAAGATGGGTTGACGAGGAAGAAGATCAACATCGGGGCGGTGTCCACGCTGGGCGCGCTGAAGCCGTGGGGCGAAGGACCAAAGCCTGAGGAGCAGAAGCCCGCGAAGGGTGCGGCGAAACTGGCTAAGGTTGGCGATGAGGACGCTGTCGAGGAGGTCGCAGATGTAACCGGGCCCACGACATTCGGTATGGATCAGAACTATCCGAACCCGTTCAACCCGGTCACGACGATTCGATATGCCCTTCCAGAGGCCGCGGACGTCAACCTGGTCGTCTACAACATCCTGGGGCAGGCCGTCAAGGTCCTGGTGAATGGGTCTCAGGGGGCCGGGTATCATACGGCCAGGTGGGACAGCACGGATGAGATCGGCCGCCCTGTCGCAACAGGGGTCTACTTCTACCGCCTGCAGGCCGGATCGTTTGTCCAGGTCAAGAAGATGCTCCTGACCAAATAAGATTTTATGAGGGTTGTTCAAACAATGAAGCCCGGCGGGGTGCCGCCGGGCTTTTTTTTGCTAAAACCGGATTTGTTGGGAAGGGAGAAATTTCTTGACAGCCGGAAATCGGATATGTAGATAGGGTGAAATTTGATAGCATGGGAGATGGGACCGACTCATCAACAACTGATCGTAATAGAGGGGAAGATCCTTGGCACAAGGTATGATTTCAGAAACCGCCCTTCATCGGCTCAGCATTCTGATGCCGGTCTATAACGAGCAATACTTTGTGGAGCAGATCGTAGAAAGAGTCTTATCCGTTCCGCTTCCTCAGGGTATCGAGCGAGAACTTGTGATTGTGGACGACTGCTCCACAGATGGTACGCGGACTATACTCGAACGGATTTCGAAAGAACATCCCGATGTTGTCCGGCTTCTCCTCCACGAAACGAACCAGGGAAAGGGTGCTGCCATTCGCACTGCGGTGAAAGAGGCCACGGGTGATCTCACGATCATCCAGGACGCCGATTTAGAATATGATCCGAAGGACTATGAAAAACTCCTCCAACCCATTTTGATGGGGGATGCAGACGTTGTCTATGGATCACGTTTCGCCCCCAGTGAATATCGCCGTGTGATGTTCTTCTGGCATTCACTTGGCAACAGTTTTCTAACGACGCTATCGAATATATTCACGGATCTGAATCTGACCGATATGGAGACGTGCTACAAGGCGACCAAAGCCAGCATCCTGAAATCGATTCCGATTCGAAGTGATCGATTCGGGATAGAACCTGAGCTCACCGCCAAATTCGCCAAACGCGGTTGTCGTATCTATGAGGTTCCGATCACGTATCGGGGACGAACCTACGAGGAAGGCAAAAAAATCACGTGGCGGGATGGCTTGAAGGCGCTCTTTACGATCGTGTACTTCTGGGTCAAGGACGATATTTATGAGGAGCTGTACGGACACGCGATTTTATACCAGCTTTCGCAGACACATCGATTCAACACGTGGATGGCTGAGACGGTTAAACCCTGGATGGGGGATTCCGTTCTGGAGATCGGTGCGGGTCTTGGGAACCTCACCCAGAAATTAACGCCTCGCAAGTCCTACACCATCAGCGACATGGATCCTCTCCACCTGGAGTATCTGAGAAACCGGTTCAGGTTTTTTCCTTCGATGGAAGTCAGAAAAGTGGATCTCGAAAATCCGGCCGATTTTGACCCCCTGGAAGGGCGATTCGATTCCATTGTCTGCCTGAACGTTTTGGAACACGTTGAAAAGGAAGGGCAGGCGCTGGAGAATATGTACCGTTCTTTACGTCCGGGGGGCAGCCCGATCATCCTGGTTCCGCAGGGGCGGTGGCTCTACGGTTCCCTTGATACCGTTCTGGGACACTATCGGCGATACTCCCGGAAGGCGTTGATCGATCGCTGTGAACGGGCCGGGTTTACCGTTACAAGGGCCTTCTCTTTCAACCGTGTGGGGCTCTTTCCCTGGTTTTTTAATGGCAGAATCCTTCATCGAAAGAATTTCGGAAAACTCCAGTTGAAAATATACGACAGTTTTATTTGGTTGTGGCGTCTGGTCGATCGATTTTTGCCGTGGCCGGGGCTTTCAGTCATCGGGATTGCGGAAAAACCTGAGTCTTGATTAAGTGGGGTTCACTATGGTGGTTAAAAGTGGAATCCGGCTTTTTGGATTTTCATCATTCTTATTGCTACTGTAGGACAGTTCCTAATCCAATAGATAATGGAGAGTATGTGAAGAATATTTCGACAACAAAATACGAATATATTAATGCCATAAGAGGTTTCGCAATCTTGGGAGTTGTCCTTGTCCATTCCTCACAATGGGTACGACCTGCATCAGATATTCTTTCCAAAATAGCATCCGAAGGAGCACGAGGAGTACAACTGTTTTACGTAGCAAGTGCGTTAACATTATTTTTGTCAATGGCTTCACGAAAACAACAAGAAGAAAGACGTGGCCTCCTTAGTTATTTTATCAGACGTTTCTTTAGGATTGCACCCGCGTTCTACTGTGCAATAATCATTTATACTGCCTATAACGCAATGTCTGCCCATTATTGGGCTCCAAATGGCCTTGAATGGTGGTCTATTCTTTTAACAGCATTTTTTATGCACGGGTGGCACCCGGAAACAATTACTTCAGTTGTTCCAGGTGGCTGGTCAATAGCTGTTGAAATGACTTTCTATTTGTTTACACCGTATCTTTTTTTGAAATTGAATGACATTAAGTCAACATTGATCGCGCTATTTCTATCCATAGTTTTAACAACGAATTTTATCAATCGCTGTAATTTACTTGGTATCACCATACTATATAGATGCTCAACAATATTTAGTCAGTTCATTCTCTTATTTTTGGTTCTTCTCTCAATTGCCTGTCTTTATTTTAGGTATATTGCTCTATCATATAACTATAAAATATCCACATAGTGATAAGCATACGGCTTTCTTTCTGCTATTTGTATCAGTATTCCTTTTTGCTGCTTTCATGACTGTTGAGACGTACTCCAATTTGTTGCCAAAGCACATTCTGTATGGAGTGGCATTCCTACCCTTTTCTCTGGCCCTTCGTTACTCACCACATAGATTTCTGGTTAATAAGATCACAGTATTCATCGGCAAACTTAGTTTTAGTATTTATTTGGTTCATTTTATGGTTTTGAAAATAATGAAAAATGTGTTTTCCAGTGGTTTTG
Organism: Candidatus Latescibacterota bacterium; assembly: GCA_965217865.1. Taxonomy (GTDB): domain Bacteria; phylum Latescibacterota; class UBA2968; order SICM01; family SICM01; genus CBDCJO01. The sequence continues at coordinate 1,374,341 of CBDCJO010000002.1, forward strand.
CGTTTGATGGAAACAGCGGATTTATATTGGCATTTCTCCTTGTTCTGTTATCGTCAATTTGTATTTCCTTTGTAACGCATAGGGCTGTTGAGATTCCTGGTACTAACCTTGGAAAGCATTTCGTGAAAAAGCTCTAACAAGGCAACTGCACTCGGACGGCAAAAACGTCGCTCAAAGGATCATATCGATATCTGAAGTCCTTTCAAAAACATCATCTGTTTCTCAGAAACTCATAAATAATAGATGTTATCAGTTCAGATTTGGGAATCGGTAAGCTCCAAAGGAAACTCCCTTGACAACCCAATCCAGTTGCTATAGATTTTATTCCCCCAATGGGGATTCGAAGTGATTATCTGTATTGGCGATTAGCTCAGGTGGTTATATTGGAGCAACCAGTTAAGTCGATTTCGGAAACATTGCGACAAAAGGTACGGGATGAGCTGCCGGAGGTGAAGGAGATTTCGGATTCCATGCTCCGTGAGAAGGTGGTCGAGGCCTGGGCTATGGCTCTGGATGGCAGCAGTTTTGGTGCGATTTCTGAAATTAGGCCTTCGGGAAATCCAGATACACCGCCGTTAAAAGAGGGGACACAGACCGACCATATCCGGGGAGTGACACTGATGGCGGTGAGGATGGCAGAAGAACTGGCGGGGTTGATTCCCAGCCTGAAGGTAAACCGGGACATTCTGATCGCTGGCGCACTGTGTCATGATGTGGGTAAACCCTGGGAGTTCGACCCGAGGAACCAGGCCCGTTGGAAGGGTTCTCCTCGGGCGGCTGGATGGCCGTCGATTCGGCATCCCGGCTATGGCGTACACATCTGCCTGAGCGTGGGACTGCCCGAGGAGGTGGCACATATTGCGGGTGGTCACTCAAGAGAGGGGGAGTTGGTGGTTCGGAGCCTGGAAAATACGATTGTGCACTACGCCGATCACGGCTTCTGGCGCATCCTGGACGCTGGAGGACTTCTGGAGAAGGCATGAAGAGAATTTGGTGTATTTGGGGTCTTAACTGATTTCTAAACAATAAGAAATAAAGGTGGGCGATTAGCTCAGGTGGTTAGAGTGCTTGCTTGACATGCAAGAGGTCACTGGTTCAAGTCCAGTATCGCCCACCAATTAATGTTCTGACAAAATTATTCATGAAAGAAAGGCTTATCCAGATTAAGGATAAGCCTTTTTGAATTCTATTGGCGTGTAACAGGATAAGCCTTGAACCTAACGAGCGATTCCGGACGTAAAAAGGGACAATCAGTCAGTTATCGTAAACCACGAGTTCAATAAGGAAGTGCAACACTTGGCTTTTAAAGACTTCAATCAGCTGGATCTGGTTGTCGTTTTCCTATAAAAACGAGTGGATAAGTGAAGAAGTCATTCCACGGCTTAATATCGCGAGTGTTCCGCGCCATACTGTGCTTTAACGTATCTCTTGCTGCATCGGCCCCTTGGAAGGCCATACTTTGCAAGCCAAAGACTCGAGGGAGATTTATGATATGATTAAAGAAATCGTTGCGCATCAGTTCACCGCCCTTGATTTGGACGTCAATGAATCCGGCATTCTTAGCTCGATAAAGGAGTTCTTTTCGCGTAAACGAATCTTCATCCACGGGGCTAACTGGTCTACGGAGAAGCTTCCTTGCGGTGCGTCCAAAATGGAATAGAAAACCATATTTGTTCGGAATCCATATGATCGTAAGCCCACCCGGTTTTAGTACTTTAGCATGACTATCAAATACACGCTGCCGATCATCCCCCCAAAAATGCTCCGCGGTACCAAAGGACATAGACACATCGTATTGACCCCATAATTCCTCAGGCAATTCAAGAAGATTCCCTTCGGTAATAACAGAGTTAACCTCGAACTGGTCATGGACATACTTTGCTGCAGTGATCTGTTTTTCGCTGTAATCGAGCAAAGAGGGTTCCGCTCCGAGAAGTGAGAATAGAATTGATACTTTTCCCAAACCACAGCCCAGTTCAATAGAACGCAAGTTCTCAAAGCTACCGAACTCCTTAATGACGGTGCGCTGGATAAGTGCCCAGCCTGGTGTATTCGCATAGCCAATGCAGCCTTGAAAAACATCAGATAAGTCTGGAAATGAATCATTTCCCCACTGAGCTGCTTGCTGTGCATTGTCCCTTTCCATCGGGCCTCCTGTTTGCACGATGCGCTGTCGGTTCGAGAGCGAGCGAGAAAGTCGTGGGGAAGGTTACAGTTTGACTTTCGTAACAATCCAGGTGAATCGAATAAGATCTGTAAAAATTACAGGACGTCCTTTGAAAAAAGGAGATCCGCGCATTTATCACTATTTCTCAAACCATCCAGAAAAGGCAAAAACTCTTTTCTACTATAGCCCTTTGCCGGTTCTCCGACGATCCGGACGGATTCAAAGTAATCGGCAAAAACCGAGAGATATTCCTCGTTGGTCACGTTCGAAATATTTTTCAGGTGGTGGGGGACGTACTCTAATTGAAGATGTTTACAGGTTTTCAAAGCGTTTTGCATGCCTTGAAATCCATAATATTCGCTCCCCTCAATATCCATAATAATGACATCGAATTCGTATTTCCCTCCGGTGTGTTCATCAAGAGAGATCATGTTTGTTTTAATGACCTTTGGATTATCGTAGCTGTAGGCATAACTATCGAATCTGGGTTTAATCTTACTGCCTCCTGAATTGACAGTGTTGGCCCTTTTTGCGAGTGGAACTAAAAGGGTGCCTACATGGGCACCGATCAAACAAATATCAGACTCGCTTGTCACCAATTGATATAATTCACTCAGCGCGTGATCCTCATAATGCCCTTTAAACGCGAGAAGTCTTCCCACGACTCCAAGTCGTCTGCACCGACAACCAGAAGGCCGTTTTCCGTCGAGCACAGAACGCCTTTCGCGTGCTTGCCAATCACCTTTTTTCTTATGCCGGAGAGTGTCTTTAAGACGAAAAAGGTTATGTTCTGGAGAAGTTTCATGCCACCTCTTCTGTTTGGTGCTGTCATTGGGTTTTAATTTTTGATTTCAAGCCCGATAGAGGTATTTCTCCCCGAGATGTTCCACAATCTTTTCTCGCGCCAGAGATACGTGATCGGGTGAAACGCTCCTCCAGGGAGATAACATTCGGCAGTATACCGGATCGAGAAAACCGGATGCCATTCCCATCAGGCGATCCATCCGCCCACTTTTATGACCCATGGACCTCATGGGATCCTTGATGTCTTTGTGGATTATCTCGAGTTTCCGTTCCCCATCGGCGATGCCTTCGGGATCGTTTTTTTCAAGGGAATCCCACAGAGCCCGGATCAGTTCAGGAAAGGCATAACTGATCCACGCAGCAAGGGAACGGGCCCCCTGATGCCACAAGCTGATAAGATTCGGCTCACCTGCAAGGATGTTGAAATCGGTTCGAACGGCCAAAAGATTTTTGACCAGTTCCGGAGAGGAGGATGTGAGTTTGGCACCGACGATCGATGGCACCTTTTCGAGTATCCGCGGCCAGAGGTGATCCCCTATCAGCCCGTTGAAGAACTACCTTTCAACACACATAAACGGAAAAGACGCCTGGAGTGCGGGTCGGATAAATCAAGGTAAGGAGATTGAGCAGGAGACGCTGATAAGAGGTTAAAAAGGTGACCGAGGGCAGCAAAGCGTGATTGTAGGACGAGCAGTAGACGCTGCAAGGCCTTGGCCAGGTCCTGGAGGGCCTTCGGAGTACCTACGCCCATCACTTTGCGCATGAGCAGAGCCAGGTTGCAGCCCCCGATGTGGATCAGCAAACGCTTGAGGATATTGCCGCGGTCTCTCAAGTGCAACCTGCGCATGCCACCGGTATCATATGTGTGAGCGATGGTTCTTTCCACCCGTTCTGCACGACTTCGGCGCAAGGCCTTGCCGCGATCTCCCTTGATCCGGCGTCGATTCGCATATACCGCGGCCTGCTCATCTCGTCGGCCGTTCCACTTGCGGCGTCCCCGATCCGGTTCTGAAATGTAACTCCGGATGCCGCCTTGCTTCAGACTGGTCAATACATCGTTGCTATGATATCCTTTGTCCGCAACCACCTCCCGTATACGCTGTCTGTGCAAACGTTTGGCAGCTTTTTCGTCCTTCGCGACCTGCTTGAGATTGAGCTGCGCCTCGAGCAGCGTCCAGGACAACGACTCGGTATCTCCTTCATCTGCTCCCGACAACGCCACTGCCACAATGGCATTGGTGTCCAGATCCACCGCGTGCTCCACCTTGTGCGCCATGTGCGTGCGACCGTCCTTCATCTTAGCGATCTTGGCATCCGGGTCGTGCGGGTGCTCCCAGTCCTGGTTCGATCCCTTCTTCGGTCGCTTCTTATCGATCTTGGACAAGTCCTCGCGGGTAGGCGTTTCAATGCCCGAGGCCTTGGCCAGATTCTCAAGGAATGCCTGGTAGCCTTCACCCGTGTCACGGCGTACAATGCTGCGCATCGCGGCGTTGGCCTCCAGTGTCGTAGCATCCACGCCCAACGTCTTCCCCTTCACCAGACCCGCTTTGCACAAGACCCTCAGGATCCACTTGAAAACCGCTTCGTGAACTTCCAAGGGAAGCCGATGCCGGATGCGAGACAGGCTGGAATGATCCGGGGTCTGTTCGTCAAGGGCATACCCCAAAAACCGGCGCAACGTCAGCGAGTCAGATACACGCCATTCGATCCCACGTTCCGAATCAAGTCCCTCGAAATACCCAATCAAAAGCATCCGAAAATAAACCCCGGGCGGAATGCCCTTGCGACCCATATGAGGAGCGTAATACCGCTGGCAAAGCCCTTCGACGAACTCGTCGAACCCGTTCGCCTCCAATACCTGATTCAGCTTCTCGTAGAACGGATGACCCGGAGATTTCACCAAAGTGTTCGATGCGATGAACAGGTTTTCCTGTCTCTGTCGTCCTCGTTTTCCCATTGCCATTTGCTCGTCCTCCCTTCTCAGTTTGAACCTGATATATCATAGGACCAAACCACAAGGAAAGACAACAGTCATCTTGGCATAAACGCACTTTTTCAACAGGCTGCTAGGCGCCCAGCTACGAAAGATGTACGAGACTCTCCTGGCCAACCCGTGATTGAGAGAAAGTGCGAAAGATGAAATGTCCTTGGAGGCCCACTCGGCCAATCGCCTGATCCGTTCATCGGTCGAGAGAGAGTTCACGACCATCGGTGAGGCCCTCACCGCATTGCAGATTCCCAGCAGGCGCTGTGCAACACCCAATAGCGTGCAGATCGATTAGCACCCCACAATCTTATGTCCAAGACCGTTTCAGAATCAGCTGGATGGAATCCTGAAAAGATGATGGAGATTAAGTCTGTGGACAGCGTGCAGCTTTCGCCTGACAAACACCACGTGGTCTTCACGGTGACTGAAGCGGTAATGACCGGAGAGAAAAGTGAATACCTGACACACATCTGTATAGCTGATACAGACGGCTCAGACGTCTTTCAGTTCTTTCTTGGCGACAAATCGAAGAGCAATCCGCAGTGGTCACCCAATGGAAAGTGGATTGCCTTCACGTCGAGCAATTCGGGAAAGAACAACATCTATCTTACATCACAAGAAGGTGGAGAAGCTCAGCAGCTGACGGACGTCCAGACGAGGGTGGATGATTTTAAGTGGTCGCCAGACGGGAATTGGATTGCGTTTGTCTTGCCTGAAGCTCCTGAAGGATCAGAGGAGAAGGCTAAGAATGAGAAAAATGACCCAAAGATTGTGGATGGAAACCATGGAAGAAATCGGCTGTGGGTGATCCCTGTCGAGTACCCTTCCAGTGGAAAACGTAAGGCCCGGCCGATCACAAATGGCGAATTCAATATCAGTAGGTGCTTTGGTCGTTCGAGCTTTGATTGGTCGCCTGATGGAAAAACGATCGTTTTCACACACACACCAACACCTTGTGAGGATGACTGGTCGCTGGCGGATATTTCAGTGGTGAATGTAGCTACAGGAAGAATCCGACCTCCGGCTTCCAAAGATGCGGCTGAGCGCTCACCACTCTATTCGCCGGATGGGCGCTGGATCGCATATCAGGCTAGTGATTGTCCCCCAACCTGGTTCTCTACATTTGATCTGTTTCTCGTGCCTTCCGGAGGGGGACAATCGCGTCTGTTGACTGAGACTTCTGAGCGATGGCCAGAACTCATCGGCTGGTCAGCGGACAGCAGGCACATCTACTTCACGGATACGCGTGGTACGATCACAGGGCTTTTTGCAGTGCCGATTGAAGGTGGACCTCCGCGACGACTGGACCGCGGCGACCTCATGATATCCTCTGCGAGGCTGAATTCCTCAAGATCGATGGTTGGCTTTGTCGCTCAGACCACCACTCGTTCTCCAGAGGCTTACGCTGCACGATTGGATCGCTTTGAGCCCTTTCAAGTGAGCTACACCAATACTCACGTACCCGATTATCCGTTTGGTCACACAGAGATGATTCGCTATGAGTCGTTCCAGAGTCTAGAGGTCGAAGGGCTACTCACTTATCCGTTTGGATACGAAAGTGGGAAGCGATATCCACTACTGCTCATCGTGCACGGAGGGCCGATGGGCATGTTTACACAGACATGCATTGCTGATCTTAATTCAGATGAACCTTACCCAGTAGCTGCTTTTGCTGCACATGGCTATGTGGTGCTTAGGTGCAATATTCGGGGTTCGTCCGGCTACGGCAAGAAATTCCTCCAGCTAAACTACAAAGATTGGGGTGGTGGAGACTACGAAGACCTGATGGCAGGTGTGGAGCATATAATCCAAATGGGAGTGGCTGATGCCACACGCCTCGGGGTGATGGGCTGGAGCTACGGTGGTTACATGACAGCGTGGATCCTCACGCAAACTAAGCGATTCAAGGCGGCCTCTGTTGGCTCAGGTGCGGTCGACCTCATAAGCTCCACGGGCACGACCAGTATCCCCACGTGCATTACCGATTACTTTGGCGCAGAGTTCTGGGACGAATTAGAGATCTACATCGCACGTTCACCCATATTCCACATTAAAGATGTTTCGACACCGACACTCATCCAACACTTCGAGCAAGATGATGTCGTACCGATTTCGCAAGCCCATGAGCTCTATCGTGCACTTAAGCGGCAAAGTGTTCCGGCCCGAATGGTTGTCTACCCTCGCACTCCACACGGCCTGAAAGACCCAAAATTGTTGCTCGACTTTGCGAAACGGAACGTGGAATGGTTCGATCGATACTTGAAACGATGAGAGATGAAATCTAAACTCAGAAAAGCGTGAAAAATGATACAAAACAAAAATCAGCAATGGTGCGCGCTCTATGAATGCCCGCAAAGGGCTTCGCCGCGAACGGGCCGTCGGTGCGTAACACCAAAGCTGCGAACCCTCCCAACTCTGCCTGACCCCAAAGCGCCTGTCGGCGCCTTCGCAGCTTCAAACCGTTAGAAGAAAGGCAGCCAAACCTTATAAATCTGGTTCCGTCTGATACATGTCCGAATCGTATACACCTGGAAATAGTACGAACGCCACCGACTTCATGGCCAAACGAAGCCTCGATTCGCATGGCTCCTTCTTCATTTCTTGTTTGGAGCGCGGCGTATCTGTCCTGGATTGTGGGTGCGGACCTGGGTCCATAACCATTGGAATCGCGAAATGTGTTGCACCTGGGGAAGTAGTCGGCATTGATTCAGCAGAGTCGCAAGTCGAAGAGGCTACTTGTCGTGCCAAAAGGGAAGAAATCGAAAACGTTCGTTTCAGAACTGCAGATTGCTACTCTCTCGTGTTGTCAGACTGGTGGTCGGTGCTTGGTACGGGAGTGGGTCGGCGCAGCGAAGGGTTCCGTTGCAGGACGATGCCGGGATGGCCTGAGGAGCATTTCCGCTCATGCGTTCCCCTTTCCGGGTCCCCGGCTGTGGTTCTTCCTTGAATGCTTCCCTAAAGTCAGATAGGTTCTCCCTTTTCCCTTCGATCCTGTTGACTCCAGTTGGCAAAGCGTTGGTTTGTTCCCCGTTAAACAAGGCTACTTCGTTGCCCATCTCAGTTAGCCGTTTTACGATAAAGGATCGAATGAACTGCGTTCCACCAATGATCAGGATTCGCATAAGGCATCCCCTAACAGCCTGTTGAAAAAGTGCGTTTATGCCAAGATGACTGTTGTCTTTCCTTGTGGTTTGGTCCTATGATATATCAAGTTCAAACTGAGAAGGGAGGACGAGCAAATGGCAATGGGAAAACGAGGACGACAGAGACAGGAAAACCTGTTCATCGCATCGAACACCGACCCGCTGTGTTTTTCCTTGCCCGGATCGATCCCAAGGACGAAATTCTGGGAGATGGCCTGTCGTTTAAGGTGGAAGATTTTCGACTTCATCGTATACCTCCAGCGTTGAGGGTTGAGTTTGGTTGCTCTGCTCTTGCCGAATCTTAAGACACCTTGCCTTGCAAGGGAGGATTCAGCCCCTCAACGCTGTTTTTTCCTCCTTTACTCAATATAGAAATCGGAACCATGACTTGTTCCAGACTGGCATGAAGTGGTCGGGATCGCCCCCGACAATATCAAGCTGGACATCCTGCCCATGTTGGCCATCGTTAACCAGGGTTTTGATTCTCCCCTGCCCCTTGACGAAGTGCAGGGTATCGCGCGATCGGTGGAAAGAGCATGGACGCTTCTATTCGATAGAGGAACGCGAGGCATGGGGCCGTGGCCTGGCTCGGCTATCAACGCAAGCGCGGAGAAAGCGGAAAGCATCCAGGGACGGACAGATTGTTCATGGGGTAATGAGCGGGCGGTCGATGGTTGGCCTGGCCAGGGAGCATGGGATAGCTGTAAACACAGTCCGGCATGTGATGCTCAGGGACGCTCCATTGTGGAGCGATAAGCGTACACTTCCCACCCCGGTAGGTTGAACGCACATCAAGCCTGAAGAAGGTCTCATAAATGGCTGATAACCTTCCGAAATGTTATCGACACTCCGCGAAAGGGTAGACCAATGAAAGAGGGAGGTGATAGCGTGTGGTGGGTGCTACTGGCTGCGACAGTGATAGTAGGAGCAGTATACCGGGTCTACCTGGCGGAGGTGATAGGTATAAATTATGTGTGGGTGGTACTGGCTGCGATAGTAGGAGCAGTAGTATTACTGGCTAGGTGGGCTGCTAAATAAACCAACCATCCCCTCCTCGGGCTCCTCGATTGGGCTTGACCTGGTTAAGTCACCCTTGCCAGGTATCGGGGAACTCGAGTACTTTTTGCCCGGTCCGGGCAATTATGATCGGCAATAGGCTTGGTATGAAATCCTTTCGTGTTCTGATTATGAGATTGTTTGTCTTCTGTTTCATGCTTATCCCGGCCGCGTTACTTGGAATCTACAGCCTCGACTGTCTTTTTGAGGCTACTGAAACCGGATGGCATGCCTCTAAACGAGATGTAATATACCTTGAACCACAACCACGCTTCAAAAAAGCTTCTACGCTTATACTGGGTATTGGGTGTTTTGCAGCGGCCGTGCTTTATGTTTTTTATGAAAGGAAAGTTTTGTTAAAAATTTTAGAAGGTGAACTTGATCCCCCGGAGCGGAGAGCAGGGCGATAACCCCGTAGCCTTGAGAAGGGGACCGGTGATCCTTCCAACGAGTTTAGATTTTAGGAAACGGCGTGAACCCTCTTCCTAACAATACCAGTTTATGTCGTCGTGAAGATTCAACTTACGCGTCAGAGGCAAGATAACGGATCTAGCTTCGTCTACTGCATTTTCGGCTTCGGATCGTGTTGGGCTTGTCGCTCTGTTCCCTCAGTGAGTCGAGCGCTTTCAAGTCACACATAGACGCAACCCGCACTGGTATGCCGAGAACAAACCCTTCTCTTGAGCGGGAGAAGGCTTTGCGGAAATTAAAGCGCTTAGCAGATGGAGCAAAGATCTCCGCGTTCCCCTCGTGGAATAAACGCATATACTTGCCCCCCTCAACCAGTTCGCGCTCTTTCTCGTCGGTCAGCTTTGCCAGATCGGCAGCATTCTCCAAAGCCCGCAGAGCAGACAGCATTTTTCCTGCGTTCTCTGGCGTGGGATTAATCATCAGGTCTATATCGTTCACACGCGGCTGACGACAATAATGCGACTTGGCCATGCTTCCGATGAGCAAGTACTGCACGCCTTGGTTGTTAAAGGCTCTCAGCAGGTCGGCACAGTTGTCGGTCCAAAGCTCCGGAAACTGCATAGAAGGCCTATTCGACCAGCCGCAGCGGCGGGACTTGCGGCTTTGATATGCCCCGGGGAAAGTGGACAGTGGTTTAAGCCGCTTTCTGCAGCGATAGCCGTTACGGAGACTTTAAGGGATGGACCGGCAAGGGGAAAGGGCTACCGGTGGAAGGGGTTCTTCTCTGCATGGGAAAGCTACCTGGAGGGCGGCCCGGGCGATGTTCCCAGGCCGAACGCGCGCATGTCCCCCCCTTCAAGCCGTGAGACCGTGACATATGTTGAAAAACAAGGAGTTGTGCGGCGTTCCAACCCGTGACATGGATGGTACGGTGTCACGGGTTGAAACACCCCCCAAGAGCGACTCCTGCGTAAAGAACACTTGTGACGAAGACCAAGAGGCGTTCGAGGAATACGCGGCGATCATGCAATATGATGGCGGAATGACTCGTGAGGAAGCCGAAGCTCGGGCATGCGAGGATGTTCGACCACGACCTAAAGGAGATCGAAAATGAGGCGTTCGAAGGAAGCCGAAACTCAAGCTCGTGAGGCGAAGATGCTTGATGATCTCCTGAAGGACCTCCTCATCCTGCCGGAACTCCCTGAACTCCCCCCATTCGTGTGACTGTCGCACTCCACTGTTGCAACTCCACTGTCCCGCTCCACTATCCCATATACCCCCCCACGGTCGCTTTTCTGAAGGTTCCGCATCAATTTTTGCCCGGATTCCTGAATAAAGTCGCACACGGAGAGAATCCAATGCCCTGTGGGCGATTCCGGGGCAAGGGGGCCATCTCGTTTAAGGATCCCAGCCCATGAGGGGTCGCGGCTCCGCCGGCGGAAACCACATGGGGCCTCCTTCCAAGAAAAAGTGGAGGCAAAAACGTTGCGCGGGGCTATCCGGTCGGCGGATTCGGAAACTCCGGCCCTGGACGAGGGGTCGATTCGCCGGTTGAAGGATGAGCTTTGCCGCCGCGTTGTATTCATTGACCTGTTTTCACGTCGCGTGGTTGGCTGGTGCGTCAGCACCTCGCTGGCGCACGAAACGGTACTCACGGCCCTGTCACGCGCAGTATGGCAACGCAGACCGCAGCCGAATCTGATGATTCATTCCGATCGAGGTATTCAGTATTGCTGCGATGGCTTCCGAAAGGCCGTCGACGCGCATCAGTTTGTTCAAAGCATGAGCAAGAAGGCCGATTGCTGGGACAATGCCGTCTCCGAGTCATTCTTCAAAACCTTGAAGACCGAATGGCTGTATCACGTCGACTTGATCAACCTCGATCATGCAGAGCGCGAACTCTTCGAGTACATCGAAATGTTTTACAACAATCAGCGGCTGCACGCTTACCTGGACTATGTGTCCCCGGCCCTTTTTGAACGCCTATCGCTGAAGAAAGCGGCTTAAACCACTGTCCACTTTTCCCGGGTCATAGCAATCGAAAGACAACAACTAGGAGCTATAGCCAGTTGCTAACGAGTTGAAGAAAAAAGCCCAAAACAAGAAGGAAGAGCCCCCAATTAGATCTTCTCTTGTAGCGCTTCCACTTCCTCTGCTCTTGCTCACTGTCAGGGTTCCCCCACTCTAGGACTTTCCCGCCACTCTTACTAGCCTCCGCCGGCAACCCATAGCAAAACAGAAGGATAACGCCGCCGATATCAAAAGCCAGACCTGCGGAATTGATGACGTCAGGCAACAAGCACACGATGACCTCGATCATTGGAAAGACCCCTTTTTGGAGTAAGTCGAAGAGTTCTCGATCACGCTCCCGTTCCAGGAAGCCATCGAGTCCCTTCATGAGGCGGGTCTTGCGGGCGGACGGTTTATCAGTTGCGATTCAGTCGGCTGCAAGGGCGACATCGCTGGAGGTCTTCTCGAAGTTCATTGGAGAGAGATATCCGAGTGCTGAGTGTCTCCGATGGAGGTTGTACCAGCCCTCGATGTATTGAAATACGGACATCCGGGCTTCGGCCTGTGTGCGGTAGTTTCGGCGATCCAGGCGTTCGCATTCAAGCGTGGCGAAGAAGCCCTCGCATAACGCGTTGTCGTAGCAATCACCGGTGGAACCCATAGAGGGCCGGACACCGGCCTTGCGGCACCGTAGACCGAAGGCAATGGAGGTGTACTGACATCCTTGGTATCTCGATTCCCGTATAGAAGGTGTCTGCAATCACAGCACCAGGATGCATTTTGTCGATGATCTCTACCGCTATTTCTATGCTGCCTGCTTTGCTCAGGCAAAACATCGATCTCCAGTATTAAGAGATTTCCCTGCCGATCTTTTACCCGATCATAAGAACGCCACGCGTGCATTGAACGGAAACACTCTTTTCGCTGACCGTTTTCGGGTGCAAGTCAGTAACAGACCAGCGACAACAGTAACTTCGCACATTTCCAGAGACGGTCATTACTATATTCACCCCGATCCGACACAGTGCCGGAGCCTCACTGTCCGGGAAGCTGCCAGGCTACAGACTTTCCCGGACAATTACATTTTCTGCGGCTCACGCACATCGCAATACGTTCAGGTTGGCAATGCTGTGCCGCCCTTGCTGGCAAATCAGATTGCAGCCATTGTCTACGATGTATTGGAGCGGGCTGATGTGAGTCAGTAAAATGGACTTCTTCGATAATTTCGGCTTGGTTTCGTTTCGCAAGGACTTGCTTGCCTGGTGGGAAGAGAACAAGCGACCATATCCCTGGCGCGAAACCCGAGATCCGTATCAGATCCTTGTTGCTGAAGTGCTCCTGCATCGGACCCGGGCGGACCATGTGGTGTCTGTTTACCATCAGTTTCTGGATACATACCCGTCAGTAAGCGAGCTGGCAAAGGCATCCGTTGATGAACTCGGAGATCTGATCCAGCCTCTTGGCTTGCACTGGCGTGTTGAACTGCTCTTTAACATGGCCCAGGAGTTACATGTCAGATTTGATGACCAGATTCCTACTGAACGCGAGAACCTTGAATCTCTGCCAGGGGTCAGCCACTACATTTCAACAGCGGTTCGGTGCTTTGCCTATGGGTATCCCGACGCTCTGCTGGATACCAATACGGTCAGGATATGCGGAAGGATTTTGGATATTCCCGTAACAGATGGTTCCCGGCGCAGCAAGAAATTCCGCAACCTGTTGGAAAACCTTGTTGATCCTGACCGTCCGGGCGATTTCAATTTCGCGCTCCTTGACCACGGAGCTCTCATCTGTCGTAGCCGCACTCCTCTATGTAAAGAGTGCCCGGTAAGGAAGCACTGTTACTATGGTAAAAGCATGTCAGGACAATAACCATGTCTGACTGGAATGATGTCTTACAGGATATTAAACGCTGGTATCCTTTTCTTACCCGGATGAATGTATGTGGTGCTGAACATCATTCATCCTCACTTCCTGAAGTTCTTCAGGCTAGCATAGCAGCCTGTTGAAAAAGTGCGTTTATGCCAAGATGACTGTTGTCTTTCCTTGTGGTTTGGTCCTATGATATATCAGGTTCAAACTGAGAAGGGAGGACGAGCAAATGGCAATGGGAAAACGAGGACGACAGAGACAGGAAAACCTGTTCATCGCATCGAACACTTTGGTGAAATCTCCGGGTCATCCGTTCTACGAGAAGCTGAATCAGGTATTGGGGGCGAACGGCTTCGACGAGTTCGTCGAGGGGCTTTGCCAGCGGTATTACGCTCCTCATATGGGTCGCAAGGGCATTCCGCCCGGGGTTTATTTTCGGATGCTTTTGATTGGGTATTTCGAGGGACTTGATTCGGAACGTGGGATCGAATGGCGTGTATCTGACTCGCTGACGTTGCGCCGGTTTTTGGGGTATGCCCTTGACGAACAGACCCCGGATCATTCCAGCCTGTCTCGCATCCGGCATCGGCTTCCCTTGGAAGTTCACGAAGCGGTTTTCAAGTGGATCCTGAGGGTCTTGTGCAAAGCGGGTCTGGTGAAGGGGAAGACGTTGGGCGTGGATGCTACGACACTGGAGGCCAACGCCGCGATGCGCAGCATTGTACGCCGTGACACGGGTGAAGGCTACCAGGCATTCCTTGAGAATCTGGCCAAGGCCTCGGGCATTGAAACGCCTACCCGCGAGGACTTGTCCAAGATCGATAAGAAGCGACCGAAGAAGGGATCGAACCAGGACTGGGAGCACCCGCACGACCCGGATGCCAAGATCGCTAAGATGAAGGACGGTCGCACGCACATGGCGCACAAGGTGGAGCACGCGGTGGATCTGGACACCAATGCCATTGTGGCAGTGGCGTTGTCGGGAGCAGATGAAGGAGATACCGAGTCGTTGTCCTGGACGCTGCTCGAGGCGCAGCTCAATCTCAAGCAGGTCGCGAAGGACGAAAAAGCTGCCAAACGTTTGCACAGACAGCGTATACGGGAGGTGGTTGCGGACAAAGGATATCATAGCAACGATGTATTGACCAGTCTGAAGCAAGGCGGCATCCGGAGTTACATTTCAGAACCGGATCGGGGACGCCGCAAGTGGAACGGCCGACGAGATGAGCAGGCCGCGGTATATGCGAATCGACGCCGGATCAAGGGAGATCGCGGCAAGGCCTTGCGCCGAAGTCGTGCAGAACGGGTGGAAAGAACCATCGCTCACACATATGATACCGGTGGCATGCGCAGGTTGCACTTGAGAGACCGCGGCAATATCCTCAAGCGTTTGCTGATCCACATCGGGGGCTGCAACCTGGCTCTGCTCATGCGCAAAGTGATGGGCGTAGGTACTCCGAAGGCCCTCCAGGACCTGGCCAAGGCCTTGCAGCGTCTACTGCTCGTCCTACAATCACGTTTGCTGCCCTCGGTCACCTTTTTAACCTCTTATCAGCGTCTCCTGCTCAATCTCCTTACCTTGATTTATCTGACCCGCACTCCAGGCGTCTTTTCCGTTTATGTGCGTTGAAAGGTAGTTCTTCAACGGGCTGATAGGCATTGCCGAAAGTCTACTTGAGGAGGAGACTGACTTTAAACGATTGGCAATGATTTTCCCTCTCCTGCTGTCCTGTCCGGAATGGATCGCTGTTGGCTGTTCCCTTGCAACAATCAAACGGGATTTTCTTCCTGCCATAGAAAGCCTGGAACCTTTCAGGCCTGGACGAGTAACTCTTTCCAATTACTGTGTCAATTAGGAATCCATTCGCTCGAAGTAAGCTGACGAAGTTAAAGTAATCATCAAGAAGGTGAATGACACAAAACACACGCTTGTTCTCGAAGAGTTTTCGATGCTGCCCGTATTCACGAGCAACCGATGTCATCACGGGATAATCTAACTGGTCTGACAGCATAACAGCTAACTCAGTGACATAATCGCTTTTTGAAGCGCGACGCAGTTCGCGTTCAGTTCGAAGACTAAGTTCGTCTTGAGTAGCGCCCCGCTTTCCGTCATTCGACCAGACAGAAACGATCTAAATTCGAATTGACTCTTTAGTAGATAGTCAAGCCAAACTGACACCATCGCATTCAATTCAACCTCAGTGAGGGGGTTTGCACTGTGGTATCCACGAACAAACGGAAGGCTCAATTCCAACCTACTCTCAAACAGATAGCTGCACGCTCGAACTACGTCCCAGACACGCGGCGCTATCTGCATCGACTCCAAGTCAATTAACGCAATCCGGTCCGACCCGGCATCGTATAGAATGTTCCGCGGTTGAAAGTCCCCATGAACAACCTGACGGCAAATGTTGAATACGTCCTTGACGACTCCTTCAGCATCTGTCGCGAGTCCCTCGAGTGAATCGATTTTCCTTTGCATAGCACTGATGATCGAACGTGGGCACCACACCGTTGCTGATGCCTGCTTGCGAAGATCCTTTAGGTCTGAGATGGCCTTACTGCTAGCCTCGTAACGTCGTATCGGTAGCCCCTTAGGAACACAATACCAGGCAAATACCGCGTGTACGTCACCTAATAGCTTTCCAAGGCGGTAAGGGGACGGAGCGTCCTGTGTCGATATCACGTATTTGTCCAGTCGATCGGGATGGCTGTATCTGGTTGTATTCATTGACCTGTTTTCACGTCGCGTAGTTGGCTGGTGCGTCAGCACCTCGCTGGCGCACGAAACGGTACTCACGCCCCTGTCACGCGCAGTATGGCAACGCAGACCGCAGCCGAATCTGATGATTCATTCCGACCGATGTATTCAGTATTGCTGCGATGGATTCCGAAAGGCCGTCGACGCGCATCAGTTTGTCCAAAGCATGAGCAAGAAGGCCGATTGCTGGGACAACGCCGTCTCCGAGTCATTCTTCAAAACCTTGAAGACCGAATGGCTGTATCACGTCGACTTGATCGACCTCGATCATGCAGAGCGCGAACTCTTCGAGTACATCGAAAAGTTTTACAACAATCAGCGGATGCACGCTTACCTGGACTATGTGTCCCCGGCCCTTTTTGAACGCCTATCGCTGCAGAAAGCGGCTTAAACCACTGTCCACTTTTCCCGGATCATGCGCCATTCGAACTAAGTGGAGGAATCTCATAAACAATCCAAGGAGTTTAAAAATTTATCAGAGGGATTTTGTCTGGATAGTTGAGTAAAAAAAATTAAGGACTTGAACTAATCTTCTTTAGCTCGCCATCCATCACCAGTTATTATTTCGCATTTAATTGCAGTGGCACCTTGAAAATCCTCAACAACCATCCCCGGTTGTCTGCAACCGACCTGGCCAACCATCTGGCCTGTCGCCATCTGACCCGGGTGGATCTCTCCGCCGCAAAAGGCGAACTTTCCCTCCCGAAATTCGAGGACCCCTCGCTTAAGGTGCTTCGGAAGCGTGGACTCCAGCACGAAGAGGCCTACCTGGATCAACTCCGTGCTCAAGGCAGGAAAATCTTTAAGCTGTCGGAGGGTTCCCAATATGAGGAGACATTGGCCGCGATGCAAGAGGGAGCGGATGTTATCGTGCAGGCAGCGCTGGAGAACGGCCGATGGGTGGGTCGGGCGGATGTGCTTTTGCGAGTGAATGGAGGGAGCGATGTCGGTGATTGGCACTACGAAGTCGTCGATACGAAACTGGCCCGAGAGACCCGTGCGGGGACGATTCTCCAATTGTGCCTTTATTCCGAGATCGTTGGAATGGCGCAGGGGCGGAGACCTGAGCGGATGAAAGTCGTGTCACCGGGAAAGGACTTCGAGCCCGAATGTTTTCGAGTAGATCACTACTTCTCCTACTACGGCTTCGTGAAGCGAAGATTGGAGGAAGCGGTGGACGGGTCGGTGGATAGAAAGACTTATCCGGAACCCGTGCCGCATTGCGATGTGTGTCTCTGGTGGTCCCGGTGTGACCGCCGACGCCGTGACGACGACCATCTGAGCCTGG
Source organism: Candidatus Latescibacterota bacterium (assembly GCA_965217865.1). Taxonomy (GTDB): domain Bacteria; phylum Latescibacterota; class UBA2968; order SICM01; family SICM01; genus CBDCJO01. The sequence continues at coordinate 1,391,840 of CBDCJO010000002.1, forward strand.
TAGCGGGGATGTCCAGTTTTCACCGGGTTGAGCTCGGTGAGTGGGGAATCGGGACTTTGAAGGCGCTGGGCGAGTCGCCTCTTCAGCCGGAAAGGCGGCCGAAGCGGGGTACGCGAAAAGCGCTTGACCGAATGCAAGACCAGGCGCGGGTCCAGCTTATCGGCAGGCATCAGGGAAAGCCTTACTATGAGACACTCGAGGTGACCTCAGAGGAGGGATTGTCGCGGCTGCCCGAGCTGGACGAAGGAGACGTATTCTTCGACATCGAAGGCGACGCCTTCGTCGGAGAGGGCGGTTTGGAGTACCTCTTCGGATGGATCACAATAGAGCGGAACTGCCCCCAGTATAATGCGTTATGGGCCCGCGATGGAACGGAAGAGAAGGCGGCTTTCGAAGCGTTCTTAGACGCTATGATGGAGCAACGTCGCCGTTTCCCGAAAATGCACGTCTACCACTTCGCATCCTATGAGCCCATGGCCCTGAAGCGGCTTGCGAGCCGCTACGCAACGCGTGAGAACGCCCTGGATGAGCTGCTTCGAGCCCGGGTGTTCGTTGATCTGTACGCCGTTGCCCGCCAGGGCGTGAGGGCGAGCGTCGAGAGCTACTCCATAAAAAAACTCGAGGCCTTCTACGGCTATAAACGCGAAGTAGAGCTGCAGGAGCTGGGAATGAACAAGCGGAAGTTGGAGGCGATGCTGGAACTGGGTGAGGAAGAGAATCTGCCGGTTGATATGCAAGACGTGGTTCAACGCTACAACGAGGATGATTGCCGGTCAACGTGGAAGCTGCGGGACTGGCTGGAAGGGGTTCGCGCTAAACTGATTTTGGAGGGGAAAGAGGTGCCACGGCCCGAACCGCTGGAGGGTCAACCCACGGAAGCCTTGAAGGAGCGGGAACAGCGGGTAAACGAAATGCGTGAGCGGCTGATCGCAGGCATCTCGAACCATCGGATGGACCGAACGGACGAGGCTCAGGCCCGATGGCTGCTGGCCTACATCCTGGACTGGCACTGGCGCGAGGAGAAAGCGGCATGGTGGGAGTACTTCCGCCTGAAAGACCTGACCGACGAGGAACTTTTCGAGGAAAAAGCGGCAATTGCGGACTTGAAATTCGTTGAAGAACTTCCTGTCCCCGGGAAAGAGAAGTCACCCCGACACCGCTATCGCTTCCCGAAACAGATCACCGAGATTCGCGAAAATGCCGAACTGAAGGACGGGAACGGGGAGGACTTTGGTTCCGTGGTAGCGATCGACCAGGTGAGAAGCACGATCGATATCAAAAAGCTGGTCAAAAAGAAGACTCTTCATCCGACCAGCGTCTTCGAGTTCAACCTCGTCCGAAGCCGGGTACTGGCGGACTCGATTATGAAAATAGCCGAATGGGTGGCGGAGAACGGTATCGACGCCCCCGGACCTTATCGTCCCGGAAGAGATCTGCTGCTGAATCGGCCTCCGGGACTGGCAGACGGGTCACCGCAACGGCTTTGTCTGCCAACCGAAGAGCCCGTCGACGCCGCGCGTCGTCTGGCTTTGCAGTTAAATGGGGGTCTCCTCCCCATTCAAGGGCCCCCCGGATCCGGAAAGACCTATGCGGGGGGAAGGATGGTCACTGATCTGGTGAACGCAGGAAAAAAGGTGGGCGTGACGGCTGCAAGCCACAAAGTGATCGCCAACCTTTTAGATGAGGTCGTGAAAGCCGCCGGGGAGGAGAAGGTTTCGCTTCAATGTGTGCAGAAGGTGAAACATCAATCCGAAGAGAAGCCTGACGGCATCCTGGAGGTGACAAAAAACCACGAGCCTTTGGAACTACTGAAGAGCGGCGAAGCCCGGGTGGCCGGCGGCACAGCCTGGTTGTGGGCCCGGCCGGAGTACGAGGAGGTTGTGGACGTGCTGTTCGTGGACGAGGCAGGCCAGATGTCGCTGGCCAATGTCGTAGCTATTGCCCGATGTGCGAAGAACATCGTGCTCCTGGGGGATCCGCAGCAGCTGGAACAACCGCAGAAGGGAAGCCACCCGGAAGGGACGGAAGTGGCTGCCCTGCAGCACGTCCTGGGCGATGCGGAGACGATGCCCGCTGAAAATGGGCTCTTCCTGGAGCAAACGTGGCGTTTGCATCCCGATATCTGCGGGTTTACCTCAACCCTGTTCTACGACGGAAAGCTGGCGCCCCGCGAAGGGATGGAGGGCCAGGTAATCAGTGGTCCGACTCGATATGCCGGTACGGGATTGTGGCTGGAGCCGGTGGAACACGAAGGGAATCAGAGCTCATCGGAGGAGGAGGTAGAGCGGGTTGCTATGGTTGTGGGAGACCTGTTGCAATCCGGTGTGACATGGACGAATCCCAAAGGGGAAGATAGGCCGTTGACAGAGCGGGATATCCTGGTTGTGGCGCCTTATAACGCGCAGGTCTTTGACCTTCAGAGGGAGCTTGGACCAAGCCTCCGGGTGGGGACCGTGGATAAGTTCCAGGGCCAGGAGGCCCCAGTGGTAATCTACTCGATGACGACATCATCCCCGGAAGAGGCCCCTCGAGGGATGGAATTCCTGTACAGCCCCAACCGGCTTAATGTCGCTACCTCGCGGGCGCGGTGTGCCTGCATCCTCGTTGCGAACCCGCGGATATTCGAACCGGAGTGCCGAAGCCCGAGACAGATGCGTTTGGCCAATGCCTTTTGTCGTTATGTAGAGATGGCGGGGGACGCATGACATAGATTAACAGAACAAGAAAAAAATGATGGCAACTTGACCAACCCAATCTGGGGTCGGATTCAGCCCGCTCCGATCCTATAACCACCTCATCATTCAACTTGACATCAGATTTCATTCGACGTACATTTTAAATGAATTCCGCTCTTGGTCTTTGCTCATTGTCGAGAGGGAGAGCATCTACCTCCTAAAAATTAAGCGTGGGCAACGATAAAAGTCGCATCTAGTACCAACCTGAGAAAATTCGCGTAACCTGATTGCCTAGCAAAAACAGGATGTTAAGGGCGGATTTGCACGCATAAACTTGCGCAGCTAAGTACTAGTTTGGTCTTGCTCAGGGGGTGTGGGAGAATGGGGCAGACGGATTGGGAGGAAGCATGAGCGTTGAGCTAATCAGGAGGCCCGGCTAGCGTGCAATTGAGGCATGATCGAATTCGTCGGGCCCAAGAACTGATGGCCCAACACAAAATGATTGGCATCATGATCATGAATCCCGATGACTACAGATACTTCTTCAGCGAAGTCCGCTCTCAGCCCCGCGCCAACGTCAGAGAAACGTTTCGTGAACTCTATGGCGGCCCACCGCCTGGAATTAAGTTGCCGGCGAGCGGCAGGCCACGGGTGGGAATGCAACTGTGGTTTCACACGCCCGCGTTTCTTGTCGACCTGTTTAGAAAGGTCAACCCTCAGGTCGATCTGGTTTCCTCTGATCCCGTGATGGACGAACTACGCATGGTCAAAGAGCCGGACGAGATCGAACTGATGAAGCGTGCGCAGGCCATTGCCGCAATCGGGATGGATCGTGTTCGGGAACTCTTGAAACCAGGGGCTACCGGTCATGAAATCGCAACCGAAGCGCTCTACACCATGATGAAAGCGGGGGCTGACGGAACGAGCACGCCGATCTATATAAACTCGGGGCTTCGCAGCTCCTGGATTCACGGGAAAGTTGACCGGACACCGATTGAGGCGGGGGACCTCGTCGTCGTAGACTTGACCCCGCTGTTCGAAGGCTACTGCGCAAATCTGGCTCGCACATTTGTCATGGGTGATGCGGGTGAGCAGGAACAACTGCTGCTCGATACCTACAACGAGATTCGCGAAGCGACGTGGAAGATACTGAAGCCGGGAGTGACGGTCTCCGATCTGGACGCTGTAGGCGCAGAAGTATGTGTTCGGCATGACCTGGAGCAATATCACATCAACGGGGTTTCTCACGGTATCGGCCTGCGTTTCGAAGAAAATCCGGCGTCGACGATTATTCCGGCTCATCGAAAAACGCAGATACGGGCAGATATGACAATGACGATCGGTCACACGATACTGGCGATTCCAGAGATTGGCGGTGTGCGCTTTGAGGACGTCTACCGGGTAACGGAAGGGGGCGGCGTGATCCTCCACGACTATCCGGTTGACCCGAAGATCAATTGATTGAAGATTTACAACCTACTCAGCGGCGCTCGCCCTCATCCACAACATTTGACAATATCTCGCTTCAGCGTCCGCGCTACCTCGATGACGGGCGGTAGACGACTGTGGGTCGCCCAGAAATACCAGCGTTGGAAGAAACGACGAGCCCATCCTTGACGTCGGTAATTCCACAGCTGGCGCAGCGTCTCCTTGATCGCCCAGGCACGGCTCACCTGCAGGTCCATGCGACGCAGTTCATCGAAACGGGGCAACAGATGCTCGGGGATATTGTCGGGGTTGTACGGTTGCGGACGAAAGCGCCTCGGGCGAGGCAGACCTCATTACCCTCTGTTGTTTCTCTGTGTGAAGTGCTCTATGACCGTTCTTGCCAAGACGGGTTGGGAATTTCATAGGTTTCTTGAGCAGCCCAACTGTGGGTGCTGGATCAATTCCGCTCGCATTACCGAGACGATACGATTGACAAGTGGGCCATTTTTCCATTATACCTACAGTCTGCTCCACCACCCGGAATACCGCGCGGGAGTTTCCACGCCTTCCTTATACGCCGGACTTCTGGGCTTTACCCAAGCGGGTCAACGCTTAGCCGATATCCATGTCGGCTATGAAGACCAACTCGAATATCCGCTCGAATCCTATTGAAAGCTCCCTTATCCGGATCGACCTGCCACATCCGGTTCCGGATCGCCTGGGCCGACGGTTATCGGGTCGAAGTCTGGCCGTGGCGCCTATTGCTCACGCCAGCCGGGTGGGTCGGGGCATCCACATGCCAGTGATCGGGCCTCGAAATATTTCTTGATAATGTGAGTTGCACGGTCGATATCTTGTGTTTTGGTCCCACGGCCCAATCCGAACCGAAATGTGCTACCTATCTCGGCTGCAGTGCGGCGCATTGCTCGCAATACGTGCGAAGTCTCGGTCTTTGTAGACTCGCATGCAGAACCCGTGGAAAGTGCGAGCCCAGTGAAGCCGTCCAGCAATGTCTTACTCGCGACCCCGTAGCCCGTCACGCCGCGGCCAGTACGACAGACCCCATCGAATCCACTAAAGCCGAACCAAACAACCCGATTCCCCCGCCACCTGAGACATGGGCTGCTCGAACTGGTCGCCGCTCCAAATTCAATCTGGATAGACAGACGCCCGGAAGAGCAAAGGCGACACCTATCGTTTTCAGCATACTCCAATCCTAATCCTTCTTCGCCGCTTGGTCGTTATGGTATGCACACAGCGACTCATCTCCCCAGCCGCCAATCTCTAATTCAGAGGACCGGATGGCGGTCTCGATCCGCTCGTGTGCATCGTCAGCATCTGCCTCGGAGACTTCATAGTGTTGCACCGCGGACTCCGCGAACGAGAAAGGCTGGATGATAGTCGTGCTGCATATTGCGCAATCACTCGTTGCCCCAAATATCTGTGCCCACCCTTCGAAATCTGTCTCACCACTTGGGTCCTCTAGTTCCTCGATGAGATCTTCAATCGTACTCGGCAGCGAGCTGAGCGCTTCGCGCATTGCGAGCGGCTCAAGCTCGCGCCACTCTCGTTGCGCCTCTTTGCGAACCCACCTAATTGCCTTGTCTTCGCCTTCTGCAGCCGCGTACAGTGCAGCGAGAAAGAAGTCCTCATTATTCCTGATATTTACCCCAAAGATTGATCGGTAGACTTTCTCGACCCTGTCACGAAATCCTGACCGCATGAGAAGCTTGGGGAATTCCTCAAGATTGGCAATGTGGAGGCGGTCGCAGAAGTTGAGAGCCCGCCTGACCACGTAGTCGGCTGGCGAACGACCAAAGACCTTCCTGAAGATGTATGCCAGACCCTCCTCCGAAACGCTGCCCAAGTCTGGTTGTTGCGCAGGGGAGGCAGTTTCTCGTGTTACCCTTGAGCGAATGTCGCTTGCGATCCTGTCGGCGGCTGCTAATACCTCAGCGAGGTCTTTGGCCCGAGCGCGGAGGTCCTCAGGAAGATTCGGCTGTTTGTAGATGTTGTCGTGCGAGAGCCCGGCCCAAGCGTGCTGGAGGCGGGAAAGGATTTGTACTTCGCAAGGCACGGGGTCCGAAAGGAGATGAGACTCGCCAAGCCACAACTCCAGTCTAAAGTTTACATGGAGCGCCCTGTAGCCCTCTTCATTGGGCTGCTTGATGAAATCCTGTACATCAAAGTCGCCCCAAAGGGTCGGTAGGACCTCCTTCAAGAGTTCGGAAAATCGGTAGACATCTTCGACATTATTGCAGACCACTCGCCCTCCGATGAGATCTCCGTAGCGCGACAACGCTTGATCCGCGTCCCATTTGTTTTTCTCGGCCTTTCGCTGTAGGCTGGAAAGATCCTTAATTCGGAGGCTGTGAATTTCCGCACGCACGAGGTTCTTGTCTTCAATCCTTGCGATGACCGACTTAAGGATCGACCGTAGCCGCTTCTTCGCACGACAAAGTACTGGGCCCTTACCCTCGTAAATTTCTCGAAGCTCAGCCATATCTCTTAGAACCTGTCCTGTAGTCCTGCGTTTGGAGTCTTCGCGATCAAATCGGCTTGCGCTTTCTCGGAGATGTCGATGCCTACCCACTGACGGTCCAATGAAACACCCGGCATTTCGTCCAAATATCTTTTGAGTCTTTCTCCTGGACGCTGTTGAACAATGAGGCCCTGTTCGTAGGCTTCCTGCATTCGTTTTCGTGTCCAACGCCAAACTCTGGTTACTCCGAGGAATTCATAAGTCAAATTGGGGTGGTCCGTGTTCGGGTTCGCCAGATTGCGCGGCGATAGAGCCGGTCTATAACCTTGTCAAGACATGAGCCTTGCGGAGCTTGGGCGGCATGGCGTCTGTGTCGTAGAGCGCATTGAGTGCCGAGTTTGAGAACAAGGCGCGCGCATCGCGAACCCCTTGAGATAGCCTTTCGATCTGGTTTGTTTGAGCGGTCGTCATATCCGGCGGCTCGCTGTTCATGCCCCGGAGGATGGTCCAGGTTGTCGCCTGTCCATACTGTCTTGTCTACGAAGTTGGCCACAGTCTGCCCATTCTCCCACGCCCCTCAGACAAGAGAACCACAAAGGGACTGGGGGCTGCTCCCCCATGAAAAAATGGGAATTATTAGGATGGCTACCCAAGCCTGTGGTAGTGGCTGGAGAAAGGGTTGTCGGCAGCGATGTCGGCGACCCTGTCGCCTCGATGAATCAATCCGCTGACGGTCGGGTAATGCGGGTGATTCCAATACTGCGGAATCCTTCGTCCACATCGAACGACGCTAGTTCGTCCCGCTTGTCGATTGTCGGTAAGGAAAAATCCTTCGGAATCTCCGAAAAGTAATGTTTTCGCCTCCTTTCCCTTGAAGAGAAGGAGGTCGTGACGACCCTTGTAGTCAGGCCCCCACAGAATTTCGAGCCTGTCAGGAAGTTCGTCCCATCCATCGGAATTCCTCCGAACCGTCAGCCAGTTGTTGCACTTCCGGTCACGCTTCTATCTCATCCGCCAGCTATGGGTGTATTTTGACGGCTCGAAATTTCGGTTGTGCGTGTACGCGACCATCCGTCATCCTCTCATCCGAACGGACTCGAACCGATCTTGCGGTTTCCACAAAGTCGATCACTGAACACTTTTACCCCTCCCGCCTTGCCAGGGTCGCCCGTATTTCCTGTTGACGGGAGGAACCGACGCGCCTTTTAACAGGCCTTGCGAAAATCGCCACCACCGCTGCTTGAAAGGCATCGCCCGGCCTTCTTCAGCAGCCGTCTTCGACCAATCTCTCTTCAAGGGAAACCAGACAAACACGATAAAAAATATATGAGAATTGGCGTATCCAGTCAACTCTTAAATCCCGTGTTTCTGGGGCCGGTGACCGGGGACCCATCGGGTCCGGCTTTACCTACCGGAGGACCTTCCAAAACGTCGAAACCGTCCGCTCGGATGCAACCGGGCTGTTAAACAAGGCCGACGGGAAAAACAGAGAATCAGAGAATCCAGAGGAGATATCTCTGCTCAGCGGATGCAGTCCCCACGGTTGTACTCGAATACCGGGGGAACGCTTCGAAACAGAGAACCGGCAGAGAGAGGGGGAGGTGGCCCAAGTGTTTGTAAATGCGGCAGAAACGACAAGACCCCGGAGGGTTGCCCCACGGGGTCTTGCGTTAACGGACGACCGCCGAAGTTGGCGGATTGGAATCTGGCTCCCCATATGATCCTTTCCCAGAAACCATTCTCTGTTCGTCAGACGTAACATGCCGTATTGAAAGGATATATCGTAATTACGCCCGCACCGTCGAGGCGGAAACCATATGAAGGACCGGTACAGCCTGGAATGGAGGGCGAAGGCCGAGAAAGTGGAACAGCCTGGCCGAAGCCGTCCGCCTGGTCAACGGCGCCGGGATCCCCTCGGCCTTCGCTCTGGAAGGCGCACACACCGACAAGAATGGGCACGGTGTAATCATCTCCGACTCCGGGGGGTTGTTGTTGGATGCGCCTTCGGGCGATCGGGCCTTTTAGGAGCCGTTTTTGGGATTCGAATTTCCCCAACTGGGGGGAATTTGCAGTCTGGACCTCGAGGCAGGATTTTGGCCCGGGACCTTCACCGGTCGTAACTGCCTTCGACTGAACACAAAAATCGCACCCGTGGGGGGGTGCGATTCGTGATTGTCTCGGGTTTTAGATCTCCGCTAGCCGAGTATCTCGCGAACCCGAGCTAACGCCTTTTGGTCTTCGTCACAAGTGTTCTTTACGCAGGAGTCGCTCTTGGGGGGGGGTTCAACCCGTGGCACCGTGGCATCCTTTTGTTTACGAGGGATTGCGCGATCTTCAACCCGTGGCACCGTACCATCCATGCCACGGGTTGAAACACTCACAACTTCTTGTTTTTCAACGCTTGCCACGGTGCCACGGGTTGAGGGGGGGGGATATGTGCGCGTTCGGCTCGGAAACATCGTCTGAGTCGTCCTCCAGGTAGCTATCCCATGCAGAGAAGAACGCCTTCCACCGATAGCCATTTCCTTTTTCCTGTTCAACCCTTAAAGTCTCCGTTCGAATCTCGTATTTATTACATGCCCCTCTACGTGGCCGAAGCCTGCTACAAATACAACAACCGGAAAAACAAGAACGTGTTCGGAACGTTCCTCAAGGGGTGCTTTACATGGACAGCGGTCATTCACTTTTTCCAACTACCCGGTATTCGATTTTCAAGGGAGTGGGCATTTTAAAGAGTATTTCGAGCAGCCGGGTCTTCCGAGAACATCCAGAGGTGAAACGGGAGTTATGGGGTGGAGAATTCTGGGAAGATGGTTATTTTGCCCGCACCGTAGGCGACAAGGTGACTTCTGAAGTGATCGAGCAATATATTCGGTGTCATCCTTGCCCTCTTTTCACGTGATCTCGTCGACCGATCGACTGTGGCGTATGCCGTTTCGGAGCTCTGCCAACTGGCCTAACTTCGGCGACAGGATCCCCACAAACGGATTCTAAGAAGACAGTGGGCGAAAATATAATACCTTCATCAATTTCTCGATCCTGAAACCGTCCGCGAGATATTGCGGCGGCGCAGCAAAGAACAGGTCGATTTCATTATCGCATTGAAAGCTGCAAGAACTCGATTGTGACGATGATTTACGACACTCGCAGTACGAACACTTCAAAGCTGACACCCGGGCTCGAGGGTCAAGTCTTAAGCGTCCTGCAAAATGCAAGCCTTCAACTGGAGGTCCAGTGAGGTTCACGCAACGGCTACCATTTCAGCCGGTGGTGCGATCTGTCGTTCCTCATAGAGCAGCTGGAGCTGGAGCAGTTCGGTGGACGTGATGTTGATATTCTGCCACCTGGCAGCGGCACGGATGAGAACAGCATAGACGAGCTTCAGGCAACTCTTTTCGGAGAAGAATCGCGGCAATGTTTTGGTTCGGCGGCGTTCCTCGACAAAGCTGCGTTCGATCAGGTTGGTAGTGCGGGCGAACTTCCGGAGTCGCCAGGGAAGCTGGAGGTGTGCGAGGAGAGCTTCGAGGTCCTCCGTGAGACACTTGCACAGACCGGGGAACTCCTTGCTGAACTTCTCCAGAAACTCTCGCACCGCACTTTGGCCGGCCTGAAGATCCGGGGCGTCACGAATCATCACCAGATACGGCTTGATCTCATGCCAGCGCGCATCGGGCACCTTGGCTGCAAAGTTGCGCATCCGATGCACCCAGCAGCGTCCGCGCAGACTCTTCGGCCACATCTGGTCGATGGTCTGGATAAGCCCACCGGCTCCGTCGGTGGTGACGAACAGGGGTGCCGGTAAACCACGCCGGTCGAGATCCCGGACGAACTCAAGCCATGCTTCGCCGCTTTCTTTGCTGCCCAGACCCAGGGAGATCAGAACTTTCCGGCCGTCCAGTGTGATACCCCAGGCGCACAGCACGGCCTCCCGGGTGATGCCGTGGGTACGAAGCGGCTCGTACAGGCCGTCCAGGAACAGGCACAGGAGAGGAAAGTCGCTGAGATCGCGTTCCTGGAAGGCCTGGTATTGTTCCCAAAGGACTTCGGTGACTTCGCTGACCTTGCTGCGGCTAAGCAGGCAACGCCCCTGCTCATCAGTGAAGGCGTCCTCGATGTCCCGGGTAGACAGTCCACGCGCGTACATCCCGGTTGCCAGGCGCTGCACCATCCCTGAGTCGCCGCGCAGAAGATCGTAAAGGCTGCACCGGTAGGGCTCCTCTGGATCCCTGACCTGAGGAATCGCGACCTCGAGGCGGCCTTCGGCAGTATCCAGATAGCCCGGCTCATAGCCACTACGGTAGCCTCGACGACCTTCACCGCGTTTATACCGATCGACACCCAGGTGGTCCCGCTGATGCGCTTCAAAACCCTCCTGGCAGATCAGCCGGGTGGACAACTGAACTAGCCCTAAAATAAGCGAATAGGCTTGTTGAGCGGTGTGTTATACAAGATTTCGGAGCATTTCAGACTTGTGACTTGGTGGAGATGATGTCTGGGCTGTTTTTGTGATTGTTTCGGCATGCGATTGTCTAATTAACTGAGTTTGCGGACGTGTTTTAGCCGGGGTGGACGGACTTGTCCCTGTGATGTTACGACGACAGGTGCCGACATGGCAGTCAGGCCGGTTTGAGTCATCTGATTCTGTTCCAGGCCGGGAAGAAGTCAGTCATCCACCGGTTGTAGCCCAAGACACGATAGATGATCTGTCTTCCCCGGGTCACGATCTGGCAAGGGATCCAGATCAGATTCTGGAGGAAGGCGCGAAACTCCATTCTCAGAAGTTGATCGCGACGCTCACGCTTTCGGATCATCAACGCGAACCAGGCTTTGAGGTTCCACGCCAGGGCGGTCATGACCATGTAAGCCCAGTTGCTCATCAGGTTGTCGACGGGCATCCGCATGGCGTTGACCCCGTTCTTGAGTTGTTCAATCACGTTTTCCTGATCGCACCGTCGATTGGCCAGCCTCACGATTTCCGCGGCCGTAAGATCTTTTCGGGTGGTAATGTAGAAGAAATAGCGCTTGTCATCGAACAGGGCGTTTTCGCCGCGTTCGACGCTCAGGTTCTTTTCGAGGATCACGAGTCGACAGGTCTTCTTGCATCGAGCAGGACGATACGAAACCCCGGCAACACGTTCACTGGCAAGTCGGATGTTTTTGAAGCCGCGCTCCCGGATGATCCGGGCTTTCACGTTCTCGCGTTTCTGTCTCTGGGAGGTCTTGACCTGGTATTTGGGTTGTCGTTCAAAGGGCTCCCAATCGCTCTGTGACAGGGATTTGGCGATCTTGACCAATCCCCGGTAAGCATCCATGCCGAAGACGAAGTCGACCTTTTCCGACCAACGATCGAAGTGCCGGGTGAGTGAGAAGCCGGTGTCTCCGCGCAGGCAGATGCGTTTGGCGAAAGGGGCGACCAGCGCGATGGCGCGATCGATCCACTTTACGGCACCGTCGTGGCTGGGCACATGGCCGGGTCGATTCACAAGAAACAACACCTCCCTGGTGTTCGCCAGAGAGACCACGAGAGGATGGTATCCCCAGATACCGTTGTATGACAGGGCCATGCCCTGCTTGCGTTCTCCGAGGGTGGTGGCCAGGGTGCCGTCGATGTCGATGAGGGCTTCTTTGAGTTCGCCCCTGGCGCGCTTTTTCCAGATCCGGGTGCGCACCCGGTTGATGCAATCCATCAACGTCTCGATATCCGATGGCCGGAAACGACGTGTAAAGTCGCCTGCTGTGGCCGGATCCGGGAGACGCTGAGCGCCCAAAGCGTTCAGGAACGTGGCATCCTGCCGGCGCAGCTCAATGTCTTCAAGGCGTTGACCACCAACCAGCGCATTGTAGGCGATGTTCAGAACGTGGTCTGATTCGTGACAGGGCAAATGCACTTTCAAAAGATGAAGATGACGGTCAATCTCTTTCACCAGCCCAACCCTGCGGACCATGTGGTGAAACGCGCCGATCCCCCCACACGTGATCGCCTCGGCCTTCCCACTTATCTCGTAGTGGATGTTTCCCCCAGACATCATAGGCTTGACCTGACTGCACCACTGCTTCCGACGCAAACGACGGACAATTCGTGCTTCCCTGTTCCGAAGAATCTTCCTGTATTCTCTCATCTGAAATGCCCCTTTTGATGGCCTCTTTTTGTCTTTCACACTACAACTATAGGCCTGAAAACTGGGGCATTTCAACTTTTTTCTACTAAAACCAAGAAAAATTCACGCTTGTATAGGGACTAGCTGAGTCAACGCCTCTTGGGCACTCTCGACATCCTGGAGTCCTTCGATGAACTCCTTCAATTCCTTGCGCAATCTATCACTCGGAGCTATCTTCTTCATACGGCGTGACTCCTTCCTTTTGCCCACTCGGGGCGTCGAGGTTTTTGGGGACCTCTGGAAGATAGCTCACGCCGCTTCTTTTTGCAGGAAATCTAAGACATTACCGGGCTCGAGGCAGCTCTTGCCGCACGACTTCAACGAATTGTTCTGTAACGGCATCTGGGTTCGCGGTGTCGTCCCCGACGACTAGTGTGAACTCTTCACGAGTTGCAGCGAGGCGAGTTACTGGGGTGCTAGTGCCGAGAGTTCTACAAATCAGTTCTGACGCGGGCGGCGTTTTGCTGCGCAAGGCGGAAACACCGCGAGGATTGAGCGGGCGATACGTGTCTATGAGCACCGTGAGTACCTTGTCAAGAACGCCTGGATGCGGTTTCTCGCACGGCCCCTCGTGCAGATATCGCCAATTCACGAACACAGGATTAGCCTCGAAGGCTGAGCGTATCGCGGAAGTGGCCCGCGCCGAGTCTTTAAGCAGCGTCGCGAGCTGCGCCTCAGAGGTTAGTAGGTAGGAATCATCGGGAAACCGCTGCAGACCGTCGAATAGGCTGCCTTCAACCGATCTGATTGCCGAACTCACCGCTTCCTCGGACACCGTCGGTGCTGTGTCGTCCAAAAGGTCTTCGAGTCTTTTAAGACCGACCTTCACGATCGTGTGAAAGGTATACGACCCGCTGATCCGGCCTCGGTGATCGTCGCGTAGGGAACTTGCAATTTGCATGGAATCAGTCGACTTTTTGTCACTGGCTTCAGGTCGGCGTGACGGCCCTGGAGTTTTTGGAGATCCTGAAAAGGCCGGGGCGAAGCTCAATGTCTCGAACCTCGCCGTCATCCAACGGGCCGCGACCGTTTCTGATCGCTTGGATCTGAAGCCTCCCTGGTTGACAGCTTCCGGCCAAACGGCTATATTACTGCATTCCGGGGGGAGGGGATTCGATCGAAATTTGAGGAACAACCCCATGCAAAGTAGATGCCCATGCACCGGAGCCCGCGCTGCGGTGCCAGGACGAGAAGCGGGATGCCGTGCCGGTCATGACTCGCCCTATGGGGCCTGAGTCTGGAATTCTGGCAATCTGTCGCGGCTGCTGGCCCGGCAACCATGGTATCGTTGTCGCTGAAGTCGTTCACCTTGGAGGAATAGTAATGGCAGAGCAAATAACCGTGTCGGTCGATTCCGATGTAGCCGATCTCTACCGTTCGGCTTCGGATAATGAGCGTCGCAAACTGGATTTGCTTATCAACTTGCGTTTGCGTGATGCGAAAGAGTCCGGGAAATCACTTCGGGACACCATGCTGGAGATCAGCCGCAACGCGCAACGTCGCGGGCTGACTCCGGAAATATTGCAGTCCATCCTGGACGAAGAATGACCCGTTTCGTCTTCGATACGAATGTCATTGTCAGCGCGTTACTCTTCAACGGTTCCGTGCCAGGGCGGGCGTTCATTCGAGCTTTGAATCATGGAACGATTCTGGTTTCCGGATCGTTGGTAAGAGAATTGCGCCGTGTGCTCGGCCGGGACAGTTTCGACCGGTATGTCTCCCGCGAAGAGCGCGACGAGTATCTTGAATCCCTGATACGGGAATCGGACCTGATCGAAATCACCGAGTCCGTCCGGGCATGCCGAGATCCCGAAGACGACCGAGTTTTGGAATTGGCCGTCAACGGCAATGCGACATACATCGTCACAGGCGATTCCGACTTGCTCCTTCTCAACCCGTTTCGCGGCGTAGAGATCGTAACGCCCGCCGAGTTTCTGAAATCGCCTGCCTGACATGGGAACCGTACGCCGGGATGGCGACATCCTTCCTCCAACTAACGGGGTCGCGCTGCTGCCCTTCGACAGCATGTATCTATTCTGAGATAACAAGAGAAAAGCAGATAAAGGTCCAAGCAAGATTCAGGCAGCCTTGTGGATGGTCTGGGATGTTCTTTGCCGATTGATTTCTATGCGGCGCTGCCGAGCCTCCTCCTTTCGACCTTGTCGGTGGTGAAGAATCTTTTGATGCTGGCCTTTATGCCTCTGAAGAGGCGTGACATACTGTATTGCCCCGTGATAGCGTTCGGCGTTGTAGCTGTGAATGAAGGAATCAATCAGGCCTTCCAGTTGATGGAATGTGAAGATGTCCTGGAAGCGCAGCCAGTCGTATTTGAATGTCCGGAAAAAGGCTTCGATCCAGGCGTTGTCCGTGGGTGTTTGATATCGGGCAAACAGCTGCGAGATGCCCAGGTCCTTGAAGAATTGGGCCATCGATTTGGCCTTCATCTGAGATCCGTGATCTGAGAGGGCTGTCAAGCTTATGGGCCCAGTGTCCAGGTCCAGCAGTCCTTCGTTGGCAAGGGCTTGATCCCAGGCCTGTTTGACCTGCTCCACGGTCGCGTTGAAGGAGAGCTTCCATCCTACGATCTTCCTGGAATACACGTCGAGAATGGCGGTAAAATACAGGAACAAACCGAAAAATGGGATGTAGGTCAGGTCCCAGCTCCAGACCTGATTAGGACCTTCAGGTTTGACCTGGGGCTTGCTCTGCTTGACCGGCGTCCTCACCTGTTTCCTGCGTGCCAGACGTTCTTTCCTGGCCTGTCGGTAGAAGCTGGAGGCCGAGGCCTGCACTGCCCCCTTCTCTGAGGCTACCACCGCCAGCTGATGGGGAGGCAGATCGGCATAGGTCTCATCCCTTAAGAGGGCCGGGATTTGCTCTTTCTCCTCCCTCAGCAATCCGTGTGGGGCCTCATCAGGGGCGGGCCCGGGCTTCCTCATCCAAAAGCGGGTCCGACACCCCATCCAGCTTCTCTTCTCGATCTCGCCGGCTCCAGGCACAATACCGCTGGAGGGGAAGCTGTAGGATCTCGCAAGAACGGGTGAGTTTCACCCCTTTCTCCTTGGCCCGATGGACCATTAAGAGGATCTCGCGTTTGACCTCAGCTTGCACCCGGTGGCCCTTGATCGGGCCTGTCAGATCCCATTCACACTTTTTTTTAGCAGGGAAAGTTCCACAGATTGCTCAATGATCGTTTGCTCCAGGCGTGCCCGCTCTTTGCGCAGCTGCTCCACCTCCTCAGCCGATACCATCGGCTTGCGGCTCCGGCGACCCTTGAACTCCTTGAGGGCCCCGGACTTGACCGACTCACGAATACGCTTTAGATCCGAGGAATGAATGCCCCATTTCCGCAGCACCTGTGCAATGGGAACATCTCCCCGGCTGGCTTCAAGGAAAATCTCATACTTCTGTTCCGGGGACAAGCTCCTGCGCTTCTTGACCGGGTCACTGTTTGAGGACAGTTGCTCCATCTTTACTCCTCCTGTGAGGTCAGGGATATCCCAAAATATGTATCCCTTCTCAACCCTACAGGCAACCAGGATCTTGCTTCGACCTTGCCCCCGTTTTTTCGGGCGATCTCAGACAAAAGATAGTTGGAGGAGGATCGGCATGCCCAACAGGAAGTACATCGTCCGTCTATGTTGCGATGAGCGGAAGCACTTGCAGGATCTGGTAAGCAAAGGCCGGACACAGGCCTACCGGATCCGACACGCACACATTCTGATGAAGGCCGACGCGGATGGCCCTTGCTGGGGCGACGAAGCCATCGCCCAAGCGTTTTCGTGCCACAGACGCACCGCGGAAGGCATTCGCAAGCGCTTTGTGGTCCAAGGGCTCGACGCAGCCCTTGAGCGGAAGAAGCGGGAACGACCGCCCATCGAACCGATTCTGGACGGCGAAAAGGAAGCTCGCTTGATCGCCCTGGCCTGCAGCCAGCCGCCGAAAGGTCGTAGCCGCTGGACGCTGGAGTTGCTCGCCGACAAGCTGGTTGAACTCAACATCGTCGAGAGCATCTCCTATCGGACCGTGCAACGGGCGCTCAAAAAAACGAACTCAAGCCCCATCTGAAAACGTGCTGGGTGATTCCGCCCAGGGAAAACGCCGCATTCGTAGCTTGCATGGAGAATCTTCTGGATCTGTATCACCGGCCCTATGATCCGGAAAGGCCGCTTTTGGCCATGGACGAACACCCCGTGCAGTTGACCGGAGAGACACGCATCCCGGTCCCGGAAAAACCGGGGCATCCCCGACGTTACGACTATGAGTATGAGCGTAACGGCACAGCCGCGAATTTCTTGTTCCTCGAGCCCCTGACCGGACGTCGGAAGGTCCACGTCCGGGAACGCAGGACCGCCGTAGACTGGGCTTACGAGATCCAGGAGCTGCTTGAGGTGGACTACCCGGATGCGCAAGTCGTGGTGCTGGTCTGCGACAACCTCAGCACTCACACCATCGCATCTTCGTCCAGGGCCGGAGTTTCCGAATCCGCCGACCGGATAGCCCCGCGCAACGTTTTTGCCTCCACTTTTTCTTGGAAGGAGGCCCCATGTGGTTTCCGCAAACGAGATGGCCCCCTTGCCCCGGAATCGCCCACAGGGCATCGGATTCTCCCCGTGTGCGACTTTATTCAGGAATCCGGGCAAATGTGCGGAACCTTCAGAAAAGCGACCGTGGGGGGGTATATGGGATAGTGGAGCGGGACAGTGGGCGACGCTCGCCGAAGAACGCTTGCCCTTCAGTATCCTGACGGCAATCACCACAAAAGTAATAGCCGAGCCTCATCGAACGCAGCTTCGTCGAGGAGCGACGCTGAACCGGTTGCGTGAAACTCACAGGACCTCCGGTTCTCTCCATCCGTGGATGCTGTAGCCCATCCGTGACCGTTCAAGAAAGGAGTCCGACCGTGAAGAAGAGCGTTTACCTGGCAAACCCCTACGGGTTTTCACAGCAGCAGAAACACGGGCTGCTTCCCGCCTTTGTAGAGGCGATCGGTTCGCTGGGAGCGGAGGTGTGGGAGCCCTTTCAGCGAAACAATCAGATCGGCTTCACCGCGTCCGGATGGGCATACAAGGTGGGACAGGCTGACCTGAAGGACGTTGTCGAGGCGGACGGTATTTTTGCGATCGTGAACGGCACCCCGCCCGACGAAGGCGTCATGGTAGAACTCGGCGTCGCGATCGGCCTCGGGAAGAAGACCTTCCTCTTCCGTGACGATTTAAGAAGATGTACAGACTCCGAAGTCTATCCCCTGAACCTCATGCTCTTCACCGGTCTCCCTGAATGGGGGTGGGAAGATTACTACTATACGTCTGTGAGGGAAATCTCTTCTCCGAAGAAGGCGCTGGCCCGGTGGCTGCGTGGTGAACTCGACTGACCTCATACGAGACGCTATGGATGCCGAATGTTTACCTCGATGTCTCGCGATACTCGTCTGGCGCTCTAGCAGCCTGTTGAAAAAGTGCGTTTATGCCAAGATGACTGTTGTCTTTCCTTGTGGTTTGGTCCTATGATATATCAGGTTCAAACTGAGAAGGGAGGACGAGCAAATGGCAATGGGAAAACGAGGACGACAGAGACAGGAAAACCTGTTCATCGCATCGAACACTTTGGTGAAATCTCCGGGTCATCCGTTCTACGAGAAGCTGAATCAGGTATTGGGGGCGAACGGCTTCGACGAGTTCGTCGAGGGGCTTTGCCAGCGGTATTACGCTCCTCATATGGGTCGCAAGGGCATTCCGCCCGGGGTTTATTTTCGGATGCTTTTGATTGGGTATTTCGAGGGACTTGATTCGGAACGTGGGATCGAATGGCGTGTATCTGACTCGCTGACGTTGCGCCGGTTTTTGGGGTATGCCCTTGACGAACAGACCCCGGATCATTCCAGCCTGTCTCGCATCCGGCATCGGCTTCCCTTGGAAGTTCACGAAGCGGTTTTCAAGTGGATCCTGAGGGTCTTGTGCAAAGCGGGTCTGGTGAAGGGGAAGACGTTGGGCGTGGATGCTACGACACTGGAGGCCAACGCCGCGATGCGCAGCATTGTACGCCGTGACACGGGTGAAGGCTACCAGGCATTCCTTGAGAATCTGGCCAAGGCCTCGGGCATTGAAACGCCTACCCGCGAGGACTTGTCCAAGATCGATAAGAAGCGACCGAAGAAGGGATCGAACCAGGACTGGGAGCACCCGCACGACCCGGATGCCAAGATCGCTAAGATGAAGGACGGTCGCACGCACATGGCGCACAAGGTGGAGCACGCGGTGGATCTGGACACCAATGCCATTGTGGCAGTGGCGTTGTCGGGAGCAGATGAAGGAGATACCGAGTCGTTGCCCTGGACGCTGCTCGAGGCGCAGCTCAATCTCAAGCAGGTCGCGAAGGACGAAAAAGCTGCTAAGCGTTTGCACAGACAGCGTATACGGGAGGTGGTTGCGGACAAAGGATATCATAGCAACGATGTATTGACCAGTCTGAAGCAAGGCGGCATCCGGAGTTACATTTCAGAACCGGATCGGGGACGCCGCAAGTGGAACGGCCGACGAGATGAGCAGGCCGCGGTATATGCGAATCGACGCCGGATCAAGGGAGATCGCGGCAAGGCCTTGCGCCGAAGTCGTGCAGAACGGGTGGAAAGAACCATCGCTCACACATATGATACCGGTGGCATGCGCAGGTTGCACTTGAGAGACCGCGGCAATATCCTCAAGCGTTTGCTGATCCACATCGGGGGCTGCAACCTGGCTCTGCTCATGCGCAAAGTGATGGGCGTAGGTACTCCGAAGGCCCTCCAGGACCTGGCCAAGGCCTTGCAGCGTCTACTGCTCGTCCTACAATCACGTTTGCTGCCCTCGGTCACCTTTTTAACCTCTTATCAGCGTCTCCTGCTCAATCTCCTTACCTTGATTTATCTGACCCGCACTCCAGGCGTCTTTTCCGTTTATGTGCGTTGAAAGGTAGTTCTTCAACGGGCTGCTAGTCCTAAAATAAGCGAATAGGCTTGTTGAGCGGTGTGTTATACAAGATTTCGGAGCATTTCAGACTTGTGACTTGGTGGAGATGATGTCTGGGCTGTTTTTGTGATTGTTTCGGCATGCGATTGTCTAATTAACTGAGTTTGCGGACGTGTTTTAGCCGGGGTGGACGGACTTGTCCCTGTGATGTTACGACGACAGGTGCTGACATGGCAGTCAGGCCGGTTTGAGCCATCTGATTCTGTTCCAGGCCGGGAAGAAGTCAGTCATCCACCGGTTGTAGCCCAAGACACGATAGATGATCTGTCTTCCCCGGGTCACGATCTGGCAGGGGATCCAGATCAGATTCTGGAGGAAGGCGCGAAACTCCATTCTCAGAAGTTGATCGCGACGCTCACGCTTTCGGATCATCAACGCGAACCAGGCTTTGAGGTTCCACGCCAGGGCGGTCATGACCATGTAAGCCCAGTTGCTCATCAGGTTGTCGACGGGCATCCGCATGGCGTTGACCCCGTTCTTGAGTTGTTCAATCACGTTTTCCTGATCGCACCGTCGATTGGCCAGCCTCACGATTTCCGCGGCCGTAAGATCTTTGCGGGTGGTAATGTAGAAGAAATAGCGCTTGTCATCGAACAGGGCGTTTTCGCCGCGTTCGACGCTCAGGTTCTTTTCGAGGATCACGAGTCGATAGGTCTTCTTGCATCGAGCAGGACGATACGAAACCCCGGCAACACGTTCACTGGCAAGTCGGATGTTTTTGAAGCCGCGCTCCCGGATGATCCGGGCTTTCACGTTCTCGCGTTTCTGTCTCTGGGAGGTCTTGACCTGGTATTTGGGTTGTCGTTCAAAGGGCTCCCAATCGCTCTGTGACAGGGATTTGGCGATCTTGACCAATCCTCTGTAAGCATCCATGCCGAAGACGAAGTCGACCTTTTCCGACCAACGATCGAAGTGCCGGGTGAGTGAGAAGCCGGTGTCTCCGCGCAGGCAGATGCGTTTGGCGAAAGGGGCGACCAGCGCGATGGCGCGATCGATCCACTTTACGGCACCGTCGTGGCTGGGCACATTGCCGGGTCGATTCACAAGAAACAACACCTCCCTGGTGTTCGCCAGAGAGACCACGAGAGGATGGTATCCCCAGATACCGTTGTATGACAGGGCCATGCCCTGCTTGCGTTCTCCGAGAGTGGTGGCCAGGGTGCCGTCGATGTCGATGAGGGCTTCTTTGAGTTCGCCCCTGGCGCGCTTTTTCCAGATCCGGGTGCGCACCCGGTTGATGCAATCCATCAACGTCTCGATATCCGATGGCCGGAAACGACGTGTAAAGTCGCCTGCTGTGGTCGGATCCGGGAGACGCTGAGCGCCCAAAGCGTTCAGGAACGTGGCATCCTGCCGGCGCAGTTCAATGTCTTCAAGGCGTTGACCACCAACCAGCGCATTGTAGGCGATGTTCAGAACGTGGTCTGATTCGTGATAGGGCAAATGCACTTTCAAAAGATGAAGATGACGGTCAATCTCTTTCACCAGCCCAACCCTGCGGACCAGGTGGTGAAACGCGCCGATCCCCCCACACGTGATCGCCTCGGCCTTCCCACTCATCTCGTAGTGGATGTTTCCCCCAGACATCATAGGCTTGACCTGACTGCACCACTGCTTCCGACGCAAACGACGGACAATTCGTGCTTCCCTGTTCCGAAGAATCTTCCTGTATTCTCTCATCTGAAATGCCCCTTTTTGATGGCCTCTTTTTGTCTTTCATACTACAACTATAGGCCTGAAAACTGGGGCATTTCAACTTTTTTCTACTAAAACCAAGAAAAATTCACGCTTGTATAGGGGCTAGTCTCACGAAAAAGCTCCAATGCGGTCAAGTCTTAAGCGTCCTGCAAAATGCAAGCCTTCAACTGGAGGTCCAGTGAGGTTCACGCAACGGCTACCATTTCAGCCGGTGGTGCGATCTGTCGTTCCTCATAGAGCAGCTGGAGCTGGAGCAGTTCGGTGGACGTGATGTTGATATTCTGCCACCTGGCAGCGGCACGGATGAGAACAGCATAGACGAGCTTCAGGCAACTCTTTTCGGAGAAGAATCGCGGCAATGTTTTGGTTCGGCGGCGTTCCTCGACAAAGCTGCGTTCGATCAGGTTGGTAGTGCGGGCGAACTTCCGGAGTCGCCAGGGAAGCTGGAGGTGTGCGAGGAGAGCTTCGAGGTCCTCCGTGAGACACTTGCACAGACCGGGGAACTCCTTGCTGAACTTCTCCAGAAACTCTCGCACCGCACTTTGGCCGGCCTGAAGATCCGGGGCGTCACGAATCATCACCAGATACGGCTTGATCTCATGCCAGCGCGCATCGGGCACCTTGGCTGCAAAGTTGCGCATCCGATGCACCCAGCAGCGTCGAAGCGGCTCGTACAGGCCGTCCAGGAACAGGCACAGGAGAGGAAAGTCGCTGAGATCGCGTTCCTGGAAGGCCTGGTATTGTTCCCAAAGGACTTCGGTGACTTCGCTGACCTTGCTGCGGCTAAGCAGGCAACGCCCCTGCTCATCAGTGAAGGCGTCCTCGATGTCCCGGGTAGGCAGTCCACGCGCATCGGGTCTGCCTCCAGCTCATCACGCCAGCGCCGGATCGCCCCCTGGTATAATCCCAGGTCCCGTTCTATCTGCCGGTCCGTCTTTCCACTGGTGTCAGCCAGACGCACCGACTCTCTCTTGAACTCAGAATCATACCGCTTTCCCGGATGTGAAGTTCCTTGACCTTTCATAGACACACCTCCTATACCTACAAAATATACTACCTCTTGGTGTGTCCACGGGCAGTGCTTTGCTTGCCGAGCTTGAATCGCACCTGGCGAGAAGTCGTCAACGGAGTGTCCAAAAACTTCCCCGAATGGTAGAACGGACATGAGTGTTTTCCCTCCACAAGAAAAGCGGGTTGTAAACGTCGCCAGTAAGCGCTGTGTGGCGCGTTCTGGCGCATGGTAATGCCGAGGCTTTAGCTGAACGGATTCTTGACTATCCCATTGAGCGCGAACGAGCCAGAAGCGATTTATCGAAAGATCCGGAAAGCGATTTAGACCACGCCTTTCAAACGATTCTTCGCAACCGAGTGCAAAGGGGCGGTATCATGGCACCGGGAGCCAGCCTAATGAAATCGGGCGAGAATGGAGCTGGCATCGCCTCAAGGTGGTATCCGGAAACACTCGCGAGACGAATTAGGGATATCTCCCGACACCGAGACCGACTGACTTTCTGTTCTGGTGATGCTTTCGATCTGATTCCAAAGCATCTGCGGCAAAAACGAACGGCGTTCTTTGTCGATCCTCCCTATACAGCCAGCACTAAACGAGCAGGGAAGCGGCTGTATGGTCACAACGACGTTGACCATGATAGACTGTTTGACTTGATGGCAAAGGCCCACGGCCGGGCGATGCTCACCTACGACGACGCACCAGAAGTCAGGGCGCTGGCTGACGGTCACGGATTCCATATTGACGAAGTGCCGATGAAGAACACCCACAACAGAAATATGTTCGAGTTGGCGATTACCAATTACGTGGCAAGGCGTTTCGTCCGGCGGGCGACGTGCACCTTATAGATGGGCTGCTGCTGCCGCTCTGGTCGACAAAATAGGTTCTAATGATCCAAAACAACAACATTACATTCCAAAGTTTTTTCTCAAAAACTTTTGTGATGATCAGGGCTTACTTTGGATAGGTGATAGGATCAGAGGAACGGTTTTCAATTCGTCACCCAATGTGCTTTATGAGCAGCAATTGACATGAAAAGAAGGTTTCTATAAGGTATCCAACCTTCGTAACTATTAGATTCATAATCTTGTCTTGTTAATTGCGTGTCGCTGTAAAAGACACTTCTATAAAATCTGAAAAAGGAAGCAAGGTTGATATAGTTTTAGGTAATTAGGAAGATATTGGTACGAGATTCACCAGATATGAAGCAATAATTAGTTTGAAGGAAATTAGGAAAAAGCCTCTTTCTGGTTTGCCCATGCTGTTACCCAAACGGGCACTTCTCTCGATTTGACTTCGCCGACGCCTTCGACCATGTGCTTCCAAGCCGCAACGTCGTCCATCGAGGAGATAAAACCTTCGACGAATAACTCCAGTTCCTCCTCGGTATAAGGTGTCTTTCTATCATTCCTGGAATCGATCCAGTTAGGCTCCCCACAACGTTTCTCAGGATCTTGTGTCATGTCTGTCCTCTCTCAATTCCGTCTTTGCCCTTACGGATTGCATCTCCTTTGTCAAACTCAAACCAGTTGACCGATTGCTTCCGCCGGGCCTTATGAATGATGCGCGAAGATCAGATCTGTCTCATTGAGCTTGGCAAGCAGATCCTTCCGCTTCGTGGCCAGGACTTTCAAACGTCTTCGCTTATATGGGGCAACCTGCTTATCTTCACGATGGTTTTCCAGATAGGCGGTAAAGGAGAGGACCGGCCAGAATGGGCCATTTCTGCAGGATTTGTGGTCGTTCTCAACCTAACGAGAAGTTCAAAGGCAAAGGTCATCGGGCTCATGTCTGTAAGGACTGTGCACGTATGCCCAAAGGAGGATCGCGAGGCTATCGAACAGGAAAACGAGATCTTTGGTTTCCTTACTCAGTCGCACATCTCGTCTAAGAACGTTTCCCGACTCAGGAAGCTCGCATCCTCGCAGAATGACAGGATTTCGGAATTGGCTGACATAGTTCTGGAAGTTGAGCATGTGCAAATCGGGGGGGGAAGGGATGTTGGTTTTGTTCCCCTATACTTCCCGTTTCACACAAAATACAACATGGCGCTTAACGGTTAACAATTCACGACAGTCCCGAAGGGATGTGCCGGAGCCAAGCGCCGAATGGCGCGCAGCGTTGTATTGCACCTTTCATCCTGCTTCTGGTTCAGATCCAAAACGCAATACATGACCATCCGGATCTTCAACATTGACTTCCAACGCCCATGGCCTGTACAGAAATAATCCGTATTTTTTTCTCACGATAGGTGATGATACCTGACCAGTGTTCTAAAGACAGTGAGTTGCCCGTCTAAACCGAATCGCACACACTGAGCTCTTGGAAAACCATCCTGGGTTTCTTGTACTCGAGATATGAAAGCCGGACTTCGTTCAAGATGAACGACAGGTCATAAGGCGATATGTCCTGATTTACGAGCCGCGACCTGGCTTGGAGAATGAGTTCATCCATCGAACCGGTAACAGAACGGTTAAGTGCTTTCGAGAAAGAGATGTTACCCATTGCCGGGGTGATGAGTCTCTGATAAATGAGCTTGTTCCCGTCATCCTGAATGAACTCTCCCATGTAGCTCGTAAGTCGATCCAGGAGTTGGAAGTCAGTGGTAATACCTCTTCCAAACATCACCATCGAATACATGGAGACGGTGTTCGAGATGAGAATGTACTGGGCGCGATCGGCGGTGAACAGATGGGTGGACCAATCGGCAAAGGGGTTTGGGTCGACAGGCAAGGATGTTTCGCAAGCAAAGTGAATCTTCTTCTGCATCTTGGTTGAGATTCGGAAAATCATGCTTTCTTCAGGCTTGTAGATTCGCCTCGCTGTTGTTGAGGCTGGCATTTCCGATAACGATTTCCGCCGTGCGCGAACAGGTTGGGTCGAAGGGAGCGAATCGACCGGACCCGGGCACGGTCGTGTTAACTGCTGTGCCGCTTCTTGATCTTGGGAAGGAGTAGGGTGGCAGAGTCAACGGTTTGTTTCCATTTATCATGCTGACCATCCACCCGTAGAGACGATTCACTCAAACGACGCGCGCTCCCAACTTGCAGAAATTGGGAGCGCAGGATTACGCGCGTTAAGTGTCCCTCTTGATCAAGAGTCGTAACTGTCTATCACGTCCAATCTTCAGACGAATTTCTCAACGGATATCCTGAATAGCTTCGCAAGCTTCCGAGCAGTCTTCAGGCTGATCGCCCTGGTTCCTCTCTCCATATTTGATATGTGTTGACGAGGAATGCCCCCAAGCATCTCTCCTAGCTTGGCCTGAGTCAAACCGTGATTCTCACGGTAGATCCGTAGGTTTTCGCCCGGCTTCGTGCTTGTTTTGATTTCCCGGTACCAGTCGGTCTCGAAGATATTGACGGTCTCTTCGTCGCTCTCTTCCTCTTCCGAGAGCTTAATTTTCTCGCCATACCCTTCTTCCAGGACGGAAAGCAGCTTCTTCGGAATCTCTCCAGTGATCTTGATCTCAATACGGGGCGTCTTCACGACTGCCTGCATAGTATACCTCGATGGTTTTGGAACCTCTCTTGTAGGACCAGCAGGCTACCCAACCTGGCGAAAGGTGATAATGATACTGATCTGGTCCAAGTTTGCTGTAGTTAGGCCAATCGCCTCTGTTCGGTCCCCTATCTCGCAGGTCTTCAACAAGGTTGGTTTCTGCGATCCCTTTATCTGGCCGATCCGTCTACCGACCACGGCGGGCCAGACACCCTGACAGAGCCTCTCGGCAGCCGCCGTCACGCGATCCGCGCATGGTCTTTGCTCGGCCCGCAGGAACGCTCAAGCGTGAATGGGGTTGTCGCGATTCGTCCATTCCATGAACCAACAACGACCTGGATAATGCCATGACGGATAATTTGATATTCGGAACACGAAACCATAGTCGTCAGCAAAATCATTGAGCTGATCCATCTCTTCATTTAGTAGCCGGGGGTAGGGTTGTGAGACTGCAATTTCTGGCTTCCCCGAGCGACTCCATATCGAGGCGTGATCCCATGCAGGTGGTGTTCTAGGCCAACCATCTGGCGGCGTTGTCCCCCAAGAACCCTTAGGTGACGACGCACCGACTATCTTCCACCAGCATCGAACCGTTTTTCTGGAAAGCTCGACACCAAGCGGATCAGCCCAATGCTTCTGCAATGTCCGCCTTGACCTCTCTACGCTGTTGTTTCCTTCCCTCACCGCATTTGCCACAAGAACTTGATCCACGCTCAAGTTCTCAGCACTCAACACTTGTGCATCAGCATCATCCAGAAATTGCCCCAAGAACTCCTTGCTTGCTCGACCCAGTGGGGAAACCTCTGAAAATCTCTCCCCTTTTCTGAACATTTCTATCGTCTCCGGTTGCCAGAACGAGCCACTCGCGTGGAGGGCATGCAGCTATTCGTCGGTTCCATACGGCCCGAGGAGCCGCTCACCATTGCGCCCCAATGTATGAAGTGGGCAGGAACCGCACAGGCTGCACCGTCGACCTGCTTGACAAGGCTCTTCATCTCACGAATGAGCGCAGCTGCTTCCCGCCGTTCGGCGGTCGCCGCGGCGGTGCATCCGGCAGCGGATGACCGGCACGGCATCCCGTTCCCAGTTCGCCTGATGGGTTTCCCTTCATTTACCAATCTGTCACTACAAACGGAGATTCGGACAGCTTGAACTGACTGGCAAAGAAGTGCTTCAGCGCTTGATCATCAAATTGCTTGCTACCGAAAATTCTATATTGACAGCATCAACCTGGTGCAGGCGGCAATTAATTAGTTCCGCCGCGTCGATATCGAATAGCACGATGTTATGGCCGTTCTCGCCAAAATTGCTCCGATAGGCGATGCCATCAAAATTCGCCTTTTTGAATAACTCGGCGATGATCTGTGTTGCCGCATAATCGGCCATATTGTCGCTGTCGATCATTGGCGAGGCGAAGGCCTGGTCAATATAGGACCATACGGCCTTCTCGATATCTTCCGGCGGTGGTTCTTCAAGGTAGATAAGACGGTGGCCATGGTCGTGTGAACAGTCGATGATTTCCAGCCTGCGGAGGAGCTTGAATTTCGCTAGTCCTAAAATAAGCGAATAGGCTTGTTGAGCGGTGTGTTATACAAGATTTCGGAGCATTTCAGACTTGTGACTTGGTGGAGATGATGTCTGGGCTGTTTTTGTGATTGTTTCGGCATGCGATTGTCTAATTAACTGAGTTTGCGGACGTGTTTTAGCCGGGGTGGACGGACTTGTCCCTGTGATGTTACGACGACAGGTGCTGACATGGCAGTCAGGCCGGTTTGAGCCATCTGATTCTGTTCCAGGCCGGGAAGAAGTCAGTCATCCACCGGTTGTAGCCCAAGACACGATAGATGATCTGTCTTCCCCGGGTCACGATCTGGCAAGGGATCCAGATCAGATTCTGGAGGAAGGCGCGAAACTCCATTCTCAGAAGTTGATCGCGACGCTCACGCTTTCGGATCATCAACGCGAACCAGGCTTTGAGGTTCCACGCCAGGGCGGTCATGACCATGTAAGCCCAGTTGCTCATCAGGTTGTCGACGGGCATCCGCATGGCGTTGACCCCGTTCTTGAGTTGTTCAATCACGTTTTCCTGATCGCACCGTCGATTGGCCAGCCTCACGATTTCCGCGGCCGTAAGATCTTTTCGGGTGGTAATGTAGAAGAAACAGCGCTTGTCATCGAACAGGGCGTTTTCGCCGCGTTCGACGCTCAGGTTCTTTTCGAGGATCACGAGTCGACAGGTCTTCTTGCATCGAGCAGGACGATACGAAACCCCGGCAACACGTTCACTGGCAAGTCGGATGTTTTTGAAGCCGCGCTCCCGGATGATCCGGGCTTTCACGTTCTCGCGTTTCTGTCTCTGGGAGGTCTTGACCTGGTATTTGGGTTGTCGTTCAAAGGGCTCCCAATCGCTCTGTGACAGGGATTTGGCGATCTTGACCAATCCTCTGTAAGCATCCATGCCGAAGACGAAGTCGACCTTTTCCGACCAACGATCGAAGTGCCGGGTGAGTGAGAAGCCGGTGTCTCCGCGCAGGCAGATGCGTTTGGCGAAAGGGGCGACCAGCGCGATGGCGCGATCGATCCACTTTACGGCACCGTCGTGGCTGGGCACATGGCCGGGTCGATTCACAAGAAACAACACCTCCCTGGTGTTCGCCAGAGAGACCACGAGAGGATGGTATCCCCAGATACCGTTGTATGACAGGGCCATGCCCTGCTTGCGTTCTCCGAGGGTGGTGGCCAGGGTGCCGTCGATGTCGATGAGGGCTTCTTTGAGTTCGCCCCTGGCGCGCTTTTTCCAGATCCGGGTGCGCACCCGGTTGATGCAATCCATCAACGTCTCGATATCCGATGGCCGGAAACGACGTGTAAAGTCGCCTGCTGTGGTCGGATCCGGGAGACGCTGAGCGCCCAAAGCGTTCAGGAACGTGGCATCCTGCCGGCGCAGCTCAATGTCTTCAAGGCGTTGAC
This sequence comes from Candidatus Latescibacterota bacterium, assembly GCA_965217865.1. Lineage (GTDB taxonomy): Bacteria > Latescibacterota > UBA2968 > SICM01 > SICM01 > CBDCJO01. The sequence goes on from CBDCJO010000002.1 coordinate 1,420,768, forward strand.
CACCAACCAGCGCATTGTAGGCGATGTTCAGAACGTGGTCTGATTCGTGATAGGGCAAATGCACTTTCAAAAGATGAAGATGACGGTCAATCTCTTTCACCAGCCCAACCCTGCGGACCATGTGGTGAAACGCGCCGATCCCCCCACACGTGATCGCCTCGGCCTTCCCACTTATCTCGTAGTGGATGTTTCCCCCAGACATCATAGGCTTGACCTGACTGCACCACTGCTTCCGACGCAAACGACGGACAATTCGTGCTTCCCTGTTCCGAAGAATCTTCCTGTATTCTCTCATCTGAAATGCCCCTTTTGATGGCCTCTTTTTGTCTTTCACACTACAACTATAGGCCTGAAAACTGGGGCATTTCAACTTTTTTCTACTAAAACCAAGAAAAATTCACGCTTGTATAGGGACTAGTGGCATTGATCCTACCTAGAAGCCTGTCTGGGGTCACCGTTTGCCTCAGGCTGATCTGACTTATGCTGAAGACCGTAAGGGCGAGGCTGGTGGCTGCCTGCCCTGCAATTATAGTAGGCAGCTTCATGAAAGTATTTGAACTTGGATACCCCTTCCTTTGGAAGGGGAGGAAAAGTTTAGCTTGCTGAGGGTAAGCTAAAAGGCTGTTTTGTCCGTACCGTAGTCGAAAAGGTAACTTCTAAAGTGATCAGAGGATATATTCGGTTTCATCTTCAAGAGCAGAAAGGGCCCCTACAGTTGGATCTGTTTGGGGAGGGGAGTGGTTAATGCCCCGCCCTTTGGGCGGGGTGATTTACTGATCCGAGGTTTCCTGCAAACGGTATGGCAGCCATCCCGGCTGCCTCAAGTAGAGTCGCGAGAATCAACAGCCAACCTGGACCCATTAGCTTCCCGAGCGGAACAGCACACAGCGCGCCCACAATCGATGCACCTCCCGCGATCGAGCCGATGATTCCCAGCCAAATCGGCGTAATGTTCAAGGTGCGGACCAAGAAGAGAACCCAAACGGTACTTTGTACGGCTCCTGCCGCACTTGCGATGGCAGTGCCAATGGTCATCGCTCTCAAGATGGGGTGTGTGAACAGAGTTACGATTCCTTCCTTGATGTCAGATAGCATTCCCAGGCTCTTCCTTGCCTTTACGATTTCCGTTTCATCGAAACGCATCCAAAAAAAGAGCAGGCCTGAAACCAGAAATGAAATCGAATCCACAATTAATGCCAGGGGAGCAGTCAAGATGTCGACAAGAAAGCCAGCTGCTCCAGGTCCTGCTACCCCCGCAGTAGATGTGCTCAGCTGTAGTCTGGAATTTCCCTCAACCAAGTCCTCTCTTCCCAGGATGTAAGGCAGAAAAGATGTCGAGGCCAAGACATGAAGCATCGCGAGCGTACCGCCAGCAAAAGAAATCACATACAACAACTCAATCGATAACCATCCAATGAGAGCTGCGGTAGGGATCAATCCCAGTAGCAATCCCTGTCCAAACTGAGTTGCGAATAGGATAGGCTTCCTCTTGGCGCGATCAATCCATACACCGGCGAATAGAGCAAAGAGAAGCACATGTAGATTCTCTGCCGCTCTGAGATACCCCATCTCCTTCGCGCCAACTCGAAGTGTAATGACGGCAACGAGGGGCAGCGCAAGATTCGTGATGGCAGAGCCGAAGTCCGAAATGGTGGCTCCGCTCCAAAGCTTCGCGAAGTCAGAGTTTGACCGCGCCAGCCGGAAGAATCCCCCTTTTAAAGCATCACTCATAAGTAATATGCTCTTTGTTTCCGGGTCCTCGGACCCGGATCTTGTCCCCAACCGGAGTGGTCCCATGCCAGTAAGCGAGCTGGGGAAGTGTGCAGTTATTCGCCTGCAACGGTCATAACTTCAATTGCTTTCCGCAGGTACAGCACGTTATATGGAGACAATTTCAAAGAATTTATTTCATCAAGATTGATAAAATACGAACCTTGCTCCCAATCTCCCTTTGACTTCCGACGGAGTCTAGGTTTGTCAGGTTGAGAAGTGAAAACCAGTTGAAAAAAGTCCGGGTATGGATATCTGTATTCTGCAGGTTTGGGGCTCATATGATGGAAATGCATGAATCCAAGCATTTGCGTCTGATTTATAGTCCAGCCTGCTTCCTCAAGGACCTCTCTTCGCAACGTTTCCTCAATTGATTCGTTTCCTTCACGGCGTCCGCCGGGTAATACATGAAAAGTGCCATCAGTGCTTTGGACAACAAGCACTGATTTGCCCATCAACAACACGCATCTGACTGATGTCACGTATTCGAGAGGGGGCGGCTTATCACACACATAGGTTCTGATTCGGAGTTCTATACTACCATCTCCCCACGAGGTCAATTCCTCTGCTTCATACTTTTGGCCTTTAAGAAAAGCGGTTATTTCGGCATTCATGCTCATTATAAAATGAAGGGTCCTTTAGAATCTTATATTTGGTTGCAGGCGTAAATCGACGTGTAGACCGATCGCGGTGCAGCCTATCTCAGGCGTAGGGGAAGGGTTGGCTGATGTTTGGGTAGGAGGGAGCCCTTCACCCAGGCTTAGGACGGACCCGACAGGGAATCACTTTCGATCAACAGCCTTCCTGGCAGCGGCAAAAGCTAATTCGCTGATCGTTGGATGAGCTGTATAAATTGACGCGAGATCATCTACTTTAGCCCTAACCTGAATGGCTAACGCGACGGGCGCCAGAAGGTCATTTGCGTCCGGCCCCACTGCAAGTCCGCCAATAATCTGCCCATTGCTCTCTAAACCGAGCCTTAGAAATCCGTTACCTCCGTCCAACAAGTGACTCTTCAGGACTTTCTCATATTGGATCTCCACCACATCTGCCGCTGTTCGGATATTCCCTACCATCGAAACTTGAGGTTCGGTGTAGATGCCAAAAACAATGGTGTCCATGCGGAAAGGACTCGGACTAGCCCCCATTGCGTGCAATCCAGCTACTCGGCCTTGAGACATTGCCAAATTGGCTGATCCCAGATTGGCGCCATTGACAGCATAAACCTTGGGGTTTGTTGTCTGCAAAAATTCATTTACAGCCAATGATCCGTTCTGATTGGCCTCTAAATCAACTCCCTCCAGATTGAGGGTATCAATATCCGGTTTGTAAAAAAGCGACACAAACGCCATCGAGCTTTCATGCCGAGTGCCATCATCTGTTGTGACAACCACTCCGCTTGGGGTTCGCGCTATCTTTTTTGCCAGAGGCCCTTGCCACAGCTTAACACCGCGATTCCCCAGAATATCAGCAAGATATTTCCCCGCGTCTGACGGAAAACCTGGTAATACGCCTTCCTCGGCCACCATCCAGATAACATCGACTCCCAGTTTGTTGAATATGAAGACATATTCTGCAGAAGGTGGTCCAGGCCCAATGACGATGATATCTTTGGGCAGAAACTTCAGATCCTGCAACAGGTGTGGCGCAATGATTCGATCGCCATCAGGTTCCAGCCCTGGCGGATAAAAAGGATATGCACCCGTAGCCAGGATAATTCCATCAGCTTCGATCTTATCTTTGATATTACCGTCGCGATCCTTCACCAGAACTTCAGCGGAAGAGCCGAAACTTGCCCTCCCTTCCACAATCTTGACTCCAGCCGCATGAAGGTCCGCTGCAACCATTTTACTCCAGTTCCCCGCCAAAGAACAAAAGTCAGACCAAACAGATTGCGGGTTCTTATCACGTTTGTTTTCTGCGGCACGGGCAGCATCGATCCAGGCCTTGCTGATCATCAAGGTTTCCCAGGTTGCGCGTCCCCCAACCGGACCATTACTGATCAAAATTGAGCGCCCGCCACTTACCGCAACGGTTCTGGCTGCCTCGATTCCACCGGGTCCGCCACCGATGATTACGATATGCTTTGCCACGTAGAAGCCTTCGTTTGAATTAGCCCATGCACTCTTGGGGTTACCCTACAACGTGCTAGATGAGATCTACGGGGGGATAGGTAGTGATCTCTGGATACATACATCCATTATTCAACAAAACTGATCCCAATTCCTGCGGAATATCCCTTCCTAATTTGCTCGCCTTCAAGAAATCCTGCTGTCTTATATCCGATTCGAAATGCCAGGCTTACGGATGGATGGCTTCTTCTTATCTTATAGAAAAGCCTTCCCGAAATTGTTCCTCCTAACCCTGATCTACTATTGGTCGTGCGCGTTCTACCCAGTAGAAGTGATGGCTGATGCCACAATCCCAAACTTGAATCGAGAGAAATATGCTGGTTAGAGAATAAATTGTCTACATCGATGCCAAAACCCTCAGATCTGTGAAACGTAGAAATTCCGTGTCTAAAATAAGCGTTTATGACTCTTTGAGAACTTACAATGAAATTCACGAAATAAACCTCTGAACCGAAAGGCGTCAGGCCTAGCCGAAAGGAAGGCAGATATCGGATGCCTCGAATTCTAACCATCGGAACCTGTTGGTTCCCTTTGCCCTCCCATATATAAGCAACAAGAAAAGCATATGTTGAAATGAATTGAAACGGATTGAGTGCATTGATTAAAGATTGCTTTGTCAGGTCATCCAATGTCAACCTGGAATCCTCTTGCCTTTGGTATCCCTCGAGAGAATTAAGCGTTCTCAAATAAGCGATAATATCATTATTGGAAGAATTCAGCCTTCGCTGCTTTGTCCGTATGATATACCAGCTTAAATCGTTCGCGGAAAAGAGGTAGAAAACTGCTTCCCTATACTTGATGCTTCCTCGGTGCAGCCACTTGGAGCGAATGGATTTGGATAACTGCGTATTGGCTTCAGACCCTCCAATAATCACCATTATCCGCTCATGGGTTGTTATTGTTCTATTTGAGATGAGCCCCCCCGGAAATGGCATAACCATTCCCATTGCCATAGGGGGGGAACAGGCTCAAGCTATAGGAATTATTCTTATATCCAAATTCGCGATAACGTGAACCGTGTCCGAACACTTCATGCTGAGTCAAAATAGCCAGATGGTCAATAACGTTATCCAGCAGGACGGTTTTGCTCAACCTATAAAATATTCCGATCGCTTTGCGGCTCTTTTTGTCCTCCTCAAACCATCTTGGCTTGAGATATCTGTCCAACATAGAAGAAGTTCCGTATTGAAAGGCAATGAGATTCTCTGCGCCGATCTGAGTCGATTTCCTCCCATCTATCTCTACCAAATACCGCACCTCGGCAAGTGCTGTCCTGCATTGAAGAACAAAGACACATAGGATAAGGTAAAGAACTACATTTCTCATCGTAGATGAAACACCGTCAGTTTTAATACCTTCAGTTCGTAATCTTCTCCAATTCCTGAAAATAACCCGGAAATGTTTTGTTCACGCAGCAAGGGTCATTAATGCGGATTCCAGGAGTCCTCAACCCGATCAATGAGAAACTCATCGCCATTCGGTGATCTTTATATGTGTCGATGGTCGATGGGGTTATTTTCGAGGGTGAGATGGTGATTCCATCTGGGCGCTCGACCACCTTGACCCCCAGTTTAGTGAGTTCTGTTACCATCGCAGTTATCCTGTCGGTCTCCTGCCAGCGAGTATGATCGATGTTGCGAATATTCACTTCACCTTCGGCAAACGGGGCTATCGCTGCCAGCGTAAGGGATGTGTCCGAGATCGCCTTCATATCTATGTCGATTCCTTTAAGCTTCCTGGCTCCGATCACTTCAATCCCATCTTCATATCGATTGACAGAACAACCCATCTGTTCAAGCACATCAACGAAATGAATGTCACCTTGCGCAGAATTGGGGGATATGTTCTTGACGCGAACACGTCCGCCCGTGAGTGCGGCAGCGGCGAAAAAATACGACGCGTTTGAAGCGTCCGGTTCAATTTCATATGTACGGGACTGGTAACACTGCCTTCCGGCAATTCGGAAGGTGCGGTAGTTATCGTGGTCGACTTCAATGCCGAAGGCCCGCATGACTGTCATCGTGATATCGATGTATTGTGTTTTGAATTCACCGATCATTTCTATTTCGAGCCCGTCATCGCTGTAGGGGGCAGTGAGCATAAGAGAAGTAAGAAACTGGCTGCTCTTATTTGCGTTGAGTTGCGCCTTTCCTCCTTTGAACCCCTTCGCGCAAACGACAACAGGGAGGCGGCCGTTTGCAGATTTCGAGTAGGCATTCACGCCGAGTTGGCCAAGCACGTGAAGCAAATCCGAGATGGGACGACTATGGCGCATGGGCTCATCGCCGTCGATAACAAATGTTCCGTTTCCAAGAGTGACATAGGTGACCAGTGAACGGGCAGCAGTCCCCGCATTTCCGATGTAGAGTTCCGCCCCACTAACCGGTATTTTCCCACCATTGCCTATAACCTCAAAGCTGCAGGACTTTGAGTCTGCAACCACTGAGACCCCGAGGGTCTTCAATGCGTCGGACATGAATCTAGTGTCTTCGCTGAAGAGCGCACCATTCAGTTGCGATTTCCCTTTTGCAAGGGCAGCGACAAGCAGTGCCCGATTGGTGAAACTCTTTGAACCGGGAACTGTTACAACTGCGTCAAGAGGTGGCTGGAGAGGCTGAATTTCGATTGAGCTAGCGTTCAATTAACTTTACCTCGCTAATGTAACGCGGGTACAACCAGATGTTTTCTTTGGTTTTCCACGGGTTCCTAAGCCCAGGATTCCGACTCTGACTCCGTTAACGTTCTTAATCAGGTAAGGCGGAAAAATCGAGCCGCCGTGATGCCTGTAAGTCACGGTTGCGTGGACAAATGGTGTGCTCACGCGGGCCGTTTGGCGTTGTAAATTATCAATGCCGAAGTAAAAATCTCCATTACCCGGTGTAATCGCATCAACGCCCATTTTCTCGAATGCAAGTAAATTAACGTGACCACCATAGTATACTGTGACTGGGTCTCCACGGGAAAAAATGTCTCCAGCGTGCAGAAACAGAACGTTCTTGGGGTTCTCCTGACGGATGTTTTTAACCAGTGAGGATAGCAGCCCGTTGAAGAACTACCTTTCAACGCACATAGACGGAAAAGACGCCTGGAGTGCGGGTCAGATAAATCAAGGTAAGGAGATTGAGCAGGAGACGCTGATAAGAGGTTAAAAAGGTGACCGAGGGCAGCAAACGTGATTGTAGGACGAGCAGTAGACGCTGCAAGGCCTTGGCCAGGTCCTGGAGGGCCTTCGGAGTACCTACGCCCATCACTTTGCGCATGAGCAGAGCCAGGTTGCAGCCCCCGATGTGGATCAGCAAACGCTTGAGGATATTGCCGCGGTCTCTCAAGTGCAACCTGCGCATGCCACCGGTATCATATGTGTGAGCGATGGTTCTTTCCACCCGTTCTGCACGACTTCGGCGCAAGGCCTTGCCGCGATCTCCCTTGATCCGGCGTCGATTCGCATATACCGCGGCCTGCTCATCTCGTCGGCCGTTCCACTTGCGGCGTCCCCGATCCGGTTCTGAAATGTAACTCCGGATGCCGCCTTGCTTCAGACTGGTCAATACATCGTTGCTATGATATCCTTTGTCCGCAACCACCTCCCGTATACGCTGTCTGTGCAAACGTTTGGCAGCTTTTTCGTCCTTCGCGACCTGCTTGAGATTGAGCTGCGCCTCGAGCAGCGTCCAGGGCAACGACTCGGTATCTCCTTCATCTGCTCCCGACAACGCCACTGCCACAATGGCATTGGTGTCCAGATCCACCGCGTGCTCCACCTTGTGCGCCATGTGCGTGCGACCGTCCTTCATCTTAGCGATCTTGGCATCCGGGTCGTGCGGGTGCTCCCAGTCCTGGTTCGATCCCTTCTTCGGTCGCTTCTTATCGATCTTGGACAAGTCCTCGCGGGTAGGCGTTTCAATGCCCGAGGCCTTGGCCAGATTCTCAAGGAATGCCTGGTAGCCTTCACCCGTGTCACGGCGTACAATGCTGCGCATCGCGGCGTTGGCCTCCAGTGTCGTAGCATCCACGCCCAACGTCTTCCCCTTCACCAGACCCGCTTTGCACAAGACCCTCAGGATCCACTTGAAAACCGCTTCGTGAACTTCCAAGGGAAGCCGATGCCGGATGCGAGACAGGCTGGAATGATCCGGGGTCTGTTCGTCAAGGGCATACCCCAAAAACCGGCGCAACGTCAGCGAGTCAGATACACGCCATTCGATCCCACGTTCCGAATCAAGTCCCTCGAAATACCCAATCAAAAGCATCCGAAAATAAACCCCGGGCGGAATGCCCTTGCGACCCATATGAGGAGCGTAATACCGCTGGCAAAGCCCCTCGACGAACTCGTCGAAGCCGTTCGCCCCCAATACCTGATTCAGCTTCTCGTAGAACGGATGACCCGGAGATTTCACCAAAGTGTTCGATGCGATGAACAGGTTTTCCTGTCTCTGTCGTCCTCGTTTTCCCATTGCCATTTGCTCGTCCTCCCTTCTCAGTTTGAACCTGATATATCATAGGACCAAACCACAAGGAAAGACAACAGTCATCTTGGCATAAACGCACTTTTTCAACAGGCTGTTAGGTTTGATTAGGACTCATCATCATTCTTCCCAGAAGTTGGAATTAGGAAATCCTATTGAAATCGCCAAAAAGTTTGTGCCTGAGCTGAAACCCAAAGTTGACTTCCTCATAGCGCTCACGCATATCGGCGTTAAAAACGACACTTTGCTGGCAAAAGCCGTTCCCGAACTGGACCTGATTGTGGGGGGAGATTCCCACACACAATTAGACAGTCCATTGCGTTTTCCCCGGGCCGATGGCAAAGGTGAGGTGGCGATCGTACAGGCACGTCATTACTTTGAATTTCTGGGCCGGGTCGATATAAAACTTGATAAAACGGGGGATCATTACGCTGTTGCCAAAGTCGATGGCCAATTGATTCCGATTGACGCGAAGATAAAACCAGATCCGGAAATCGAAGCCCTGCAAAAACGGTATGGGGATCCGCTCGACGAGGTAATCTGCAGAACGGAGGTTGATTTGCCCAATTCGGGAGGAAAATCTTCTCCGTTAGGGGATCTCGTGGCCAAGGCCGTTCACAATCAAACACGAGCTGACCTGGCCATCCTCTATGGCAATTCTAGTTTCCCCGGGCTTAAAGTCGGGGATATCAGGCTTTCGGATGTGAGCCCTTAGTTTCTCCTCGCTTCAAACATGCCCATTTCCTTTGGGATATAAACTTCACCTTTCAAGGCAATTTCTTCTTGGATCATCCTTAAAAATCCCTCCGGTTTCTCCTTCAAAAGGTCGGAACGCCCCGTGGATATGGCATAAGCAACAAGCGGTTCCGCTTCTGTAACTCTCAGGCCATCGGCGACGTAAAGTGACTTGTCCAAAATACTTAGATAGCCTCTCGGTGCCATTCTCAAGCCCGAATATATCCGATCCTAAATTCTTTGTGTTGGAACCTGGATCGAACCTTTGTATCAGTCCTCGAGCCTCCTGCATATGAGTTCTGCCCGCCGTAGTAGCGTAGAAGTATCCTCCATATTTTAGAACTCGATAAATTTCAGAAAGCGCTTGTCCTAGTTCGGGTATGTGATGCAGAACTTGATTTGCTATGATCACATGAAAACTTTCATCTTCCAATGGTATAGAGCGAGAATCAATCACTCGGAATTTGAAGCGGTGATGAATTTCTGCAAGATTCCTTTTTGCTTCTTCCAGTATTCCAATGGAAAAGTCTGAAAGAGTAATGTCCCAACCTTCCGGAATGCGATCTTTGTTTTCGACCCAAAGTGCTCCCGTCCCACAACCCAAATCGAGAATACGACATTCAGAAGGAAGATTGAACTGATCAAATACCCAGAGTTTCCATTCATATTTATTTACACTAAAAAGCTTATGAATCTTACCCCGAGCTTTAAGATTCGAAGCATCTTTATATTGGGATTCCAATAGATTATCAGAACTATTCGTGTTGGGCATAATATTCTTCCTCAAGTCAATCCGCGAAATCATCCTTAGATTCTGTCATAATTTCAATAACTTAGAAAAGCTCGTCCAGGCCGTGAACCCGCGGAGTTCCTTGAAACCCGACGTCCTCCAAATGGCGCAACAGGGAGTGAATGGCGGCGGTCCATCGGTTGACGGGTCTCCGTATCGTATCGCCGATGCGGACGACGGCGTTTACACTGCCATTGTCGGAATGACCATCTTCCAGCATCGAGTACAGACTCCCAATAATATTGATTAATGGGCTTATTCCAGGAATTCTCTACTTTGAGGGAATTGCCCCAGGTACAGTGGACTCACTCCGCCAGCCGATTACGGTGGCACTATCCCTCCCTTTATTTTTACGCATGTGCTCGAGTGCCCTTTCAATTGTCTGCATTAGTGAGTCAGAACCGAGTTTTCTTGATGAAAGAAATCATACACGCCCCTGCCGGTTTTGAATGGGCTTCTTTCATACTCTATAAGACCGTCTGTAATCATGAGAATCGTATTAGCGCCTTGGCGCAGTTCGCGATATCCTGATGAATAACAAGGCTCGTTAAGATCAAACGTGTTGGCTTGACCGACCCACTCGTAGAATTGCCGTTGGTTCAGTGCGAATTGCTCCAGTCCTGCAAGTTCAGGTGCCAAAACGAATACCAGATTGTCTCCTATGGAAAACCATGACAGGCAATTTTCTCTTCTCGCACAGACCAAGCAAGCAGTTTCCCCTCGAACATCGCGGTATTTCTCTCTTATCTCAGGATTGGAGAAGAAGCTTACCAGCTGGTCGTTAAACTCCTTGAGAGGCTTCCCGTCGAGGCTGGAGGTGATAGATTCTGAATTCGCAAGCAGCAGGTCGATTGTAAGATCTGCACTTTGTGATCCGTTATGGCCGTCAAACAGGGCTGCGAACTCCCATGTTTCAGTGCTCCAAAGAAGAGCCGCGTCTTCGTTCTCTGTTTGGCCCGACTCCGAGCTCCCTCCAAAGCATCCCAAGATCATTTGTCCGCACTCGGTTACGGCGGGAGAGTCAATATGTGGTTCACGGCTTCCGGACCAGCTCAAATTTGGCATCGTGGATAGTCAGGACTATAAAAAGTAATGCCCGCTCCTCTCAAATATTGAGAGGACACAAGTGGCCAAGTAGTGCTTAACGGTTTTGCTGTTTTATTGTTCAACCCTCAGGATAAGTAGGTCTGTCACTCTCCTTTCCTGTTCGACGATTGGACTGCTTCAATATGTTCCGGAGAGGACCATAATGCAACCGACGGCACAGCAGCCCGGTGGCCTGCCTCTCTTAACATGCTGTTGTCCAGGCATCGCTGCCAAATGAAGTCCGGCATAAGTCTGATGTAATCACGAGCGAATGTGTCCGGTTCATCCACGATTTGCAGATAATCAACAATCGTGTAGAAAAAATGTGGCCCAGTATCCCCCGAGCTGTCCCTCGGCCGGTGTGGAAGGTTCCCACTGTTGAGCGGACTGCCAGAAGCCATCTTCTTAATCATCCGGCGGACGGCAGCTATGGTTTCCCCGGCTCGTTCTTCCAGGCCTGAGGCGCGCTCCGCCTCCGCACAAGACTCTAATCCGCCCGCTATATACTTCTGGGATAGGCCAGGCATTTCATGGCTGACCTCGTGCCAGTATTCGTCTTGGTGTGTAGCAAGGACGGCCAGAATGCGGTCCCGGCAGGCCTCAACGGCTGAGAACAACTCTGCAGGAGGCTTCTGCCCAGCGTTAAAGACAGGATAGGCTGCACAGTACCATCCGAGGCCCTCCAGGACTCTGCCGTCATATCCCACCCAGCCAACCGCTCGTCCATTTCGAGTGCCGGGCTTAAAATGAATCCGGTGCAGGTGCAAACCCTTATCAGGGTTCGGGTCCCAGCCGCGCCGGAGTATCCACAGAGCCGGTCGGCGACAGCGTTGGAAGAGTTCTCTCGCATATTTGGGGTCGTTCTGGCGGAAGTACAGGGCAGCCCTGGGCCAGCGCATCTTCTTCGAGCAGAGCCCAGTTCCGGCTCTCTCCTCCGCCGATCGGTGGTCCTATTACCCGTACCTCATCGAGAACAAACGCTTTCTTACCTTCTGGGTCACTGAGGAATCGAATGCGAAGCAGCTTAGCCGTAAGCTGCTCTTTTGGGAGATCACTACTATCCAGCTTAAGGATGACCTGCTTGTTGTCAACGACCTGATGAAGTGTCATCCATACCTTTCCGTCAACAGAAGATTCCACATCAAACATGGGAACCTGAAACTCTTCCCCCCCAAAACCTATTACGACGGTATCCACTTTAATGGCTTTTGGAAGATCCACTGTCCAGATGGGTCGTTGCTCTGGCAGGTATGAGCCCCATCGGCTGAGTGGTCCAGGGCCTATCTCCCCATCGATAGGTCCGTCAGGATCATAAGACGGCCCGATGCGCCATGGTCCGGGGTCGGTCCAGATGCCTGCACCACCGCAGCGCGCCATGTAGAAGTTGAAGCAGCCGTCAAGCATCCACTTCAGCAAGTACTCGGCGAACTGGGCGCGAACCGAATCCCCGATGGCACGATAAGCTCTCGCCATGTAGAGCAGACCCAGTCCACCGTCCCAGTGCGTACCAGGATTGACGCCACGCTTTATACAGAACTGTTCAGCAAACTGTGGAAACGTCGATTGGTCGAGTGGGTCGAAGGTTGGCGGGATTTGGCTGTTGCTGATGTGAAAAAAGCCCCCTGCCTCCAAGTCCCGGGCAAAGAGATTCTGGGCCAGGGCCATGCTGGCCAGGACGTGCTGTGGACTCTCCTCCGGTTTCATGACATAAAGGACCGAAGAGCCTACGCGACCGTCACAAAGCGACCGATTCTTACGGACCAGATCGATCAACACGTGGTAAGCCCCAGGAGGTAAATGACGGTCGCTCTGGTCAAGCGTGATGTTGAACGTGTGCTTGCCGCCACTTAGCAGCCTGTTGAAAAAGTGCGTTTATGCCAAGATGACTGTTGTCTTTCCTTGTGGTTTGGTCCTATGATATATCAGGTTCAAACTGAGAAGGGAGGACGAGCAAATGGCAATGGGAAAACGAGGACGACAGAGACAGGAAAACCTGTTCATCGCATCGAACACTTTGGTGAAATCTCCGGGTCATCCGTTCTACGAGAAGCTGAATCAGGTATTGGGGGCGAACGGCTTCGACGAGTTCGTCGAGGGGCTTTGCCAGCGGTATTACGCTCCTCATATGGGTCGCAAGGGCATTCCCGCCCGGGGTTTATTTTCGGATGCTTTTGATTGGGTATTTCGAGGGACTTGATTCGGAACGTGGGATCGAATGGCGTGTATCTGACTCGCTGACGTTGCGCCGGTTTTTGGGGTATGCCCTTGACGAACAGACCCCGGATCATTCCAGCCTGTCTCGCATCCGGCATCGGCTTCCCTTGGAAGTTCACGAAGCGGTTTTCAAGTGGATCCTGAGGGTCTTGTGCAAAGCGGGTCTGGTGAAGGGGAAGACGTTGGGCGTGGATGCTACGACACTGGAGGCCAACGCCGCGATGCGCAGCATTGTACGCCGTGACACGGGTGAAGGCTACCAGGCATTCCTTGAGAATCTGGCCAAGGCCTCGGGCATTGAAACGCCTACCCGCGAGGACTTGTCCAAGATCGATAAGAAGCGACCGAAGAAGGGATCGAACCAGGACTGGGAGCACCCGCACGACCCGGATGCCAAGATCGCTAAGATGAAGGACGGTCGCACGCACATGGCGCACAAGGTGGAGCACGCGGTGGATCTGGACACCAATGCCATTGTGGCAGTGGCGTTGTCGGGAGCAGATGAAGGAGATACCGAGTCGTTGCCCTGGACGCTGCTCGAGGCGCAGCTCAATCTCAAGCAGGTCGCGAAGGACGAAAAAGCTGCCAAACGTTTGCACAGACAGCGTATACGGGAGGTGGTTGCGGACAAAGGATATCATAGCAACGATGTATTGACCAGTCTGAAGCAAGGCGGCATCCGGAGTTACATTTCAGAACCGGATCGGGGACGCCGCAAGTGGAACGGCCGACGAGATGAGCAGGCCGCGGTATATGCGAATCGACGCCGGATCAAGGGAGATCGCGGCAAGGCCTTGCGCCGAAGTCGTGCAGAACGGGTGGAAAGAACCATCGCTCACACATATGATACCGGTGGCATGCGCAGGTTGCACTTGAGAGACCGCGGCAATATCCTCAAGCGTTTGCTGATCCACATCGGGGGCTGCAACCTGGCTCTGCTCATGCGCAAAGTGATGGGCGTAGGTACTCCGAAGGCCCTCCAGGACCTGGCCAAGGCCTTGCAGCGTCTACTGCTCGTCCTACAATCACGTTTGCTGCCCTCGGTCACCTTTTTAACCTCTTATCAGCGTCTCCTGCTCAATCTCCTTACCTTGATTTATCTGACCCGCACTCCAGGCGTCTTTTCCGTCTATGTGCGTTGAAAGGTAGTTCTTCAACGGGCTGTTAGGACAGACTTTCCGGCCATCCGGACTATGACGAATTCCCTGGGAGTAGAATTCCCTCCAATGGAGAACAAGTCGCGAAAATGGATGACCACTTGGTCGTCCGGCTGGATGGTCTCTCCGCCAAAACACTCGGGGTTAACTGCATCGACAGTGCATATTGTTGTGACTCAACACACGAGTAAGGGAGGATACCAGTGGTAGGAAGGTAAGCAGAAAGTTGAACATAATCCGCAGCTGAGGTTTCTTCCGGGAACAACAACATCAAGAGGATTACCTGCGATGCGAGAAACCTTCTGGAAGGGGATATAATAACCGGCATGCCAACCTCCGAGAGTATGAGGGATTTCTACATTGCCATGAGAACACGCCATGACGTCTAACGCGAGAGTCGCCGATGCGGCATCAGTTAATAAGATAAGCGTAAATCTTACAACCAGAAGAGAAATCACCCCGTCCATGTTTGGGCAGGGTGATTTTCTGGGAGGCTCGGCAACTCGATATTACACGGATTGTAGGGGGATCCGCCTCCATGAGTAGTGGAATTCAAGGCAGCAGTAAAACACGCGCTATCATTTTGTCTTGGTTTTCGTTCGTGTTGAGTGCTATCAGCATCTCTCGCGGACCATATCTTACCGCCCTTCCAAGTTCCTTGTGCACCTGTCATAGACGTACTCAGGATCTAGAGCGACTCCACAGTCCCACTCGATTGTGTCGCCGGAGACATGGACAGTCTTGAAGTCTTCGTACGCCGCGATCTCCTGGAACGGTCTCGACCCGAGATGAGGCTTCATGTTCAGAACGCCTTCCTCTCCACTGTCAAAGGTGACGATGAGCGTACAGTCTTCGCGTGAAACAACCTCAATAACTGATGAGTATGTTTCGGAAGTTGGTGAACGCTCCTCCTTGTACATTTGAAAAGCCTTCCATCCTGCTAATCTTAGTATTCGATAAACAAAGTCAGCCTTTCGATCGCTTTGCGTCGCAGAAGGATATTTGAAAAACTCCTCCTTGAGTTTCGTATACTCATCTCGAGCTTCTCGATTAGATCGTAGATAATCGCGGAACATGATCTGTCGTGGCCAAAAACCTCCACGGTCAGCATAGGCAATCGATAAGTGGAACTCGATAGGATCACCCTTTGTATAGAAATGCCTCTCGCCGCTGGATGATTTGGGACGGAAGTTGTATCCTATCTGAGCAAGGGGATCGGTGAAGCCATCAGCCTCTTTGTGACTTCAATCATCACCGCAATGTCGATAATCGGCTTTGATAACAGACCTTCTATAGACGTACTGCCGATATGTTCAATCTCTATGGCTGCATCACCGAGAACCGCCCTGACCTTCCCTTTTTCGACATTAAAGTCTTCCTGCCAGATTGGCTGGTACCGCGATAGGTCAAGGGTCTGTTCCTTACGCATCTTCCCTCCAAAGAACAACATGGCTCTTAACGGTTTTGGCACATAGATGAAAAAATCTATGAACCCCTCATGTGCCGGTACTTTAAGCCCGAAGAAAAATGGGGTTCACTCACTTTCTTGTCTCTTTCGATCTCTTCATCTGATCCCAAATCTTCTCCCGGTCCAGGAATCTTTGAATAGCCTTCTTTGGGTCCTCCAGGATCGGGGTCCCGTGTGCAAAACACACTGCTTCGAAAGGATATTCAAGAAGATTGATGAGGGATGACCTCCCAATATCCGCATTTGGAACATAATCTACGTTATACACGGAGACCTCACCGTCCGGGACCCCAATATCAGCTCGTCCTCCACATAGTGCATCACCAAGTATCAAAATTCCGCCCTCTCCTCCTACAAGAAAACCGGTCTCCTCCACCCAGGACATACCCGGAACGTGAATTGTTTCAATAGTACCCCATAAGCTCTGACCGCTTTGAAAGGTGTAGTCCACTTCAAAATCCACATCCGGAATCCCCAGGCTGTTCAGGTGAACCTGACAGCCCCAGTGGGCACGGCACCACTGAGATTCTCTAAAGTGCCAATTACAGGTCAATATACTATCTGTTGGCGTCCCCAGCGCTTCAATCCCATGGATCACTTGTTCTGACAGAGGAAGCGGATCTACCAGGATGATGCGGTTTTCCAGTTGGATAGCATAGCTGTTCCATAAGTATTCCCGATCCCCCGTCCCGTGCACCTCTGGCCAGGTATAGACGCCGGAATACAGATGTCTTAGCATGTCATTGTCCTTTATCCCATTCGGATCTACCAATTCATTCGGGTCGTTCTATCTTCTCGAGGTGGTTTTTAAGAGTGTTGTATGGCTGCTTAAGGAGGTCAAACCATTTTTTCTATATTCTGATCCTAAGCGTAATATATATGAATTATATATGCTTATCTTTCAACTAAAGAAAAATCATTTCAAAAGGCAACTTTCAGAAGCTGTTTTGGATCTTTTATTTAGTTACATAGATCTCCGCTTCTGTTTCATTTAACATTGGTAGAATCTATGAACCAAAAAACCGACAAACAGCTTGTTCAAGAGACTCTGAACGGCGATTTCGATAGCTTTGATCGCCTTGTGGAAAAGTATCAGGGCATGATGTGCGGGTTAGCGTACAATTGGACGCGAAACCTTGCAGATGCTCAGGATATAACACAGGAGACTTTCCTCCGAGCCTATGAAAAATTGGATCAACTAAGAGATCCGGACAAATTCTCTGGCTGGCTCCACAGAATCGCCACCAATGCCTGTCGCAAATGGCAAAGAGGCCTCTCTGAGCAGATCCTATCCATTGATGCTCCTGAAAATCAGAGATTACGTAACGAACTCCCATATGGTAGTATGCCAGAAGATAGGCTCGAAGCTGAGGAGAAGCGCCAAGCCTTTGAGAACATTCTAAATCGGCTGTCGGATAAGGTTCGTTTGGCTACGACTCTCTTTTACATAGACGATCTTTCCTATCGCGAGATCAGTAATTTCCTTGGAGTGTCAATTCCCACCGTAAAAAGCCGGCTCCACAAGGCTAGAAAACAGTTAGTGAAGGAGGCAGTTCCGATGATTGAAGACACCTTGCGCCAACGGAAATACAAACTCAAATTCCAGAATCTACAGATGATCAATGATGATTTCTTCAAAGAAGCTATTCAAAACTACGTTGCGGAGTACTATGCCCATTTCAGAAAAAGGCTGGTTTCGGTTTATGTTTGGGGAAGTGTTCACAGAAACGAAGCCGTCCCCGGAGTTTCCGACCTTCAATTACATCCTTTCATTAGAGATTCTCGTAATGAATCTGATTGGCGCTGGTTAAAGGAAACTCAAGAAAGGCTGGCTCAGGGGGAGTCTCCAAGAGTCGACAGCCTTTGTCCTCCGAATACGATAGATCAGATTTTACAGGGAACACAATCGGATGCTGACAGAAATTCGTCGTTGCGGTCAGAAGCATTTGGTTTTCGGTTACGTTATGACGCCACCCTTGTCTGGGGTTGCGATCTCATAGATGAGTTAGACATACCAATTCCAACTCCCAATAAAGAATGGGCACACGGCTATTTCCAATCAGTTTGGGAGCTTGCTCGGTATGCATCAGGATCAGAGAAAGAGAATAGAACAGACTTTTCGCTGCCTGGTGAACCTCCATTGCGACTACGCAAGCTGGCTCGACTTGGAGTATTTGGCGGGGCGTGCCTCTTAATGGCAAAAGGGGAGTTTCGTTCATTCAAAGGTTTAGAGGTCATACCGGTCTTAGAGAAGTCCTTAGCAAACTGGACAGCCTTTCTTGATAGGACCCGCGAGCTCTACATCAGTCTGAGCGGAGACTCGGAGGATGAAGGTTCTGGATATCTATCCCAACTTTCGACGTGGATGGATTGGATTGGGGAACAACTGGAATAGACAACGAGGTCTCAAACGAAATATTCGCTTTATGTCAGAAGGAAATACTCTTACGTCCGAACCCGACATCCGCATTCTCACCTCACATCATACCTTAATATCGCCACATAAGCTCCGACAAACCCCAGAACGGCCAGAATTATAAGGTTCAGGATACGAAAGGCGTTTCTCGACAGGCATTCTCCCACGATTTTAAGCAAGCTTGCAATGAGCTCTTCGACAAGCTCAG
Organism: Candidatus Latescibacterota bacterium; assembly: GCA_965217865.1. Lineage (GTDB taxonomy): Bacteria > Latescibacterota > UBA2968 > SICM01 > SICM01 > CBDCJO01. The sequence continues at coordinate 1,439,210 of CBDCJO010000002.1, forward strand.
GATGGGCTCCGACAAAGAATCTCGGATTGGAATATCCAAGAGATTTGTCGATGTTGGGGGGTGTTCTGAACACACTCAAGAGATTCTTACGCATCATTCAATAATTCCACGAGCGACTCCCGGGCCTCCGTTGGATTATAATCATAAGGTCCATATCCGCCTCGATAATACACTTTCCCCCCTTTGTCGATAATGTAAATCCGCTCCGGCCATGACGCAAAGACTTCAGAGGCAAGATTGTCCATGCTGTCTACCAATGTCGGAATACGCAGCTCAAGTTCTTGGGCACATAACTGAGCCGCTGCCAACCGCTGAACAAACTTGCTGTGTTGCTTAAGCCGGATACCCGCCTGTTCATTGGAGCTGATTTGCCATTCATCAACTGCGTGGGCTTCTGCAATGTAAATAACGTAAAACAGGGCTTGATCCTTGAACTGATCGTGCATTTCCTGGAGGTCGCCAACCTGGCGACGAAATGGTGGTCATGTGTAGCTGCCAAAGAACAAAACAAGCGGTTGATTTTGGGTCAGAATGTCGAGATTTTGCACTTGCCTGGTTTCAAGGGAAGTTAACTTTAGATGAGGTATTGGATCGCCGACATCGAGCTTGTTGGGGGTTCGATACGTTGTGATACTGCAAAACATCGCTTCCCGTTGAACGGGGTCGGTTTGGGCATTTACCCCTTCGAGATCCTGCCGGCAGACAAATTGACTTTCGTCCAGTTGATCAATGTCCGACATACCACTTTCTCTCCGTGTTAACCGGTCTGGAAAGGGAAACGCGAAAAAGGCCGCGGCCGAATTAAAGTTTTGTTTCAAGAGGTTAATTGTTCTTCGCTCAAATCTGTGGGCAGAATAACCGTGAACGTCGTCCCCTTCCCAACCTCGCTCTTCACCTGTATCTTTCCCCTGTGATCCTGAACAATCTGATAGCAGATCGATAACCCCAACCCAGTTCCCACACCCACGCCCTTGGTCGTAAACCCCGGATCAAAAACCTTATCCAGATTCTCCTGTGGTATCCCTACACCACTATCCTGAATCGACACACGGACCCGCTCTTCCTGCAAAACCGTCCGAATCCTGATCTCACCCTTTCCTTCTATCGCGTGAGAAGCATTCACCAGAAGGTTCAAAAACACCTGATTCAACCGGCTGGGATAGCATACAATAGGGGGAATATCCCCATATTCTTTTACCACTTCAATCCGGTTCTTAAGATCGTGGTGCACCAGCGGCAATGTGTTGTCGATCGCCTCGTGAATATCCACCTCTTTCAACTCCGCTTCATCCAGCCTGGCAAATCTCCTCAAACTGCGCACGATCCCCGTCACACGCTCCGTGCCTGTGGCGATCACCCGGTTGGCATCTAAGATCACCTTCAACGACGTCTGCATCGCCCGGTTCTCGTTGTATTCCTTTGGGAAGGTCGACGCCAGGGTGTCTTTCAGCTTCTCCACTGCACGCATGAGTGTATCGTGCATGCTGTTGATGGCGCCTATCGGTGTGTTGATCTCGTGGGCGATGCCTGCGACCAGATTTCCCAGGGATGCCATCTTCTCCGACTGTACCAACTGGGACTGGGTTTCTCTCAGTTCCTGATTGGCTTTTTTTAGTTCCTCCGAAGCCGCCTTCTTGTCGGTAATGTCCCTGGCAATACCAATAAAGGAGATAACATTACCTTCCTCATCCTTCAAACAGGATGCATTGGACGTATGCCACCGCAAGCTTCCGTCTTTATGTTTAACGCGATACTCGATTCCGCTCTGTTTCTTCCCTGTCTCAACCACTTTTTGAAGAAAATCCAAACACGCTTGCAGATCCTCCGGATGTATAAAAGGCGCAAATGACTTTCCCTCTGCCTCGGAAACATCGTATCCCAGGATGTCTGTCCAGTTAGGGGAAACATAAGTAAAGATGCCATCCGGTGTCAGGGAGTAGATTATATCATTTGCGTTCTCCACAATATTGCGGAACCGTTCTTCGCTCTCGGCCAGTGCCTCTTCCGCATGCTTCCGTTCAGTAATGTCGATGCCGGTGCCGATGATATGTTCAACAGAACCCTCGCTGTCGAGCAGCGCCGTGTTCGACCACGTAATCAAGCGGCGGTCCCCCTCCTTTGTGACCCAGTAGTTTTCACCTTCATTCGGGAAGTAACCGGCTCGCAGTTCGTCAAAGATGGCTCGAACCCGTTCGACTTCTTCCGGGATCAGGAACAGGTCCCAGAACGGTTTCCCACTTACCTCGTCAAAAGTGTAGCCGGTGGTAAGCTCACACGCGCGGTTGAAGCGGACTATCCGGCCTTGGGGATCCAGAACCACCACAAGGGCTCCGGCGGTATCCAGAACCGTGGAGACAAAATTCCGTTCGCTTTCCAGAGCCGCGTCGGCCTGTTTGTGCTCTGTAAAGTCTTCGCTCATACCGCAGATGCGGTAGATCTCGCCCGACTGATCCCGAATCGGAAAAGCGCGGGATCTCATCCAGCGGGTCGTTCCATCAGGCCGTAGAATCCGGAATTCCTGGCTCCCATCCGGGCCTACGATCCGGAACTCCTCATCTCGCATCTCGGTTTCGGGGCGACCTATTGCGGCCGACATTCTTTCGTGCACCCACCCACGGTCATCCGGATGGACGGCGCTCAGAAGGGATTCCGGATCATCGTAGAGGCTCTGGCGGCTGCGCCCGAAGATCTTCTCATAAGCCTGGCTGACATAGACAATTCGTCCCGTCTTAACATCCCGTATCCAGAAAACTTCATCTATGTTCTCCGTCAACTGCCGAAACAGGGTCTCACTTTCCCGAAGCGCCTCCTCCGCCCTCTTTCGCTCGGTAATATCGTAGAGTCCACCGATAATAACAGGTTCTCCGTCCAATTTCGAAATAACCAGGGAGAAAATGGTCCAGAGAACCTGTCCGTCTTTATCCTTGATGCGCACCTCGTGGTCCTGCAAATACCCATCTTCCGTCAGACGCTTCAACACATATTTCCGATCGTCGGGATCCGCATAAAAGTCGGGCGTTTCCCGCCCGATCAGCTCATCCGGCGTCAGGCCCACCAGTTCCCCGAGGTGTTTATTAGCATACAGGATTTTTCCGTCGGATACCCGGCTGATTATCAGGGGAATCGGAGAGGCCTCAAGAAGGACCCGAAGCTGTTGATCGGAACGATTCATCATAGGATCACCACCCATCATCCAGCATTTCAATTTACCCGTCGGTCGGTCGGGAGAAATAGCGGCCCTCGCCCATGGGAAAACCGTCGTGCGACTTCAACGGGATCTGGCGGAAGTAATCGTCGCCCTTGCCTTCCCATCCGGCCAGCTCCTCCTTGTGCCCCAGGCGCTTGACGAACGCCCATTCACTCGCACGGTAATACCGGGTGAACGAATCCCAGAGCGCAAATCCGTCCGCGCCGGCATCGTAGTAGGTTATCGCTATTTTTCTGTACTGTCGCGGAGGCTGCCGCCGCGGGTAGATGTCGGCCATGATTTTCGTGCGGGTGCCTTTTGCCGCTTTCGCATATGCCTGGATGACTTCTCGATACGGCGATCCATCGTGCTCCCCGTAGAAGTGCAGGTGCAGCACGAGGTAGTCCACCAGTCCCTCCTTGATCCACGTGTCGGCGTCCAGGGATGCGTGCAGGGGCTCGTCGAACGGATGCACCCCCATTTCCGGGGAAAACCCGGGCTGCGCGTTGCCGTACGGCACGAGGTAGCAGTTCGGTATGTAGCGTCCCTGCTTTTGACCCACTTCGTCCAGCATGGTCCGCACCTCCCGTAGAAGCTGCGTCACAAAGCCCGCCCGCACCTTCCAGGTCCGCCGGTCGTCCTGCGGTACCTGGGTCATATCCTCCCCATATTCCTCACGGAACCTCTCGCAGACCGGCTGCTCGTAGTAGGTGAAGGGGTAGGAGCGACCGAACAGCAGGTTGATGCCGTCGGCCTGGTAGTCTTCAGCCCACTCCCGGCACATGCGGACGTAAAAATCCCGCACTCCCTCGAACGCGAACGAAAGATGCCGTGTGGGCTTGCCGTCCGGATAGCAAGCCATCCACTCCGGGTGATCGGCCATGAGCTGGCCGCCCTGGTGACGACGGATGTGCTGGATGGGATACTGAGGGCCTTCGAATCGACACTGGGGGAAAAGCTTCACGCCGCAGTCGTGCGCGGCCACGATGGCCTGTTTGAGAGGATCGATCCCTTTCGCCAACAGCCGCTGGACCGCCTTGCCGATGCCGTACGCGCCGTCGGACTCTGGCACTTCTCCCACCTTCGTGGGATAGAACGCGATGGGACCATACGCCATCGCGTAGAGGGCGATGTCGAAATCGCTGTCGCGCAGGCACTCGAACTCCGCGATGAAGTCCTCGGGCGTGGATACGTTCCACTGTTGCAGATTCCAGCCGTCGTAGTTCCCGATCAGTCGTTTCGTGTCTTCCCGCGGCTGCTCCTTTTCGAATTCGGCAAGGGCGGCCGCGTCGAGGGGCACGAGCCGGACGTATGCGATATTGGCCTCTTGATCCATTGAGGTACCGATGCTGTACGCAACCTCTACCCGCACCTCCTCCTCATCGGGCGTCATAGGCCCGGAGATGATCAGGTCCTGACCTTGCAGGTCGGCCACCTTCCAGAACGCCTCGGAGATATGGTCGATCTTGATGACCTTTTCGGGGTAGTTCCCGTCCTTCTCGGGACGGAGACCCTCGTTCATGATGCGCGAGAAGGAGGCGTCCGAACTGAGCTTGAGCTGTAGAACGCGGTCGGATACGAACCCGGGCCCCGAACCGTAATGGACGCCCACATAGATCGCGTGCGGACCGGTCACGTTCAGGGCCAGGCGAAGCGAAGGCGTTCGCCGTCCGGGGGCCGCGTAGAGCATCACGCCCTCGCCCTGCTCAATTTCGTAGTCCACGGCGATCCACGTGCCGGGCTGGCCGTCGCTGGTGATCGCCTCCCTCGGGGTGCAGCGTGTCAGGTCGGTTATCCAAGTTTCCATGTGTGTCTCTCCTGAGGATTAGCGGAGGTGGGGATGCGCCGAAGCTGGCCAACCCCGTGTCGTATGCGCAGCCTGGATTGCTCTTCTGACCAGACGAATTCGTTTCGTGATACGACCAACATTTTTCGGATCCAGTAAAATTTCTCGAGATGATCAAACAAGCTTTTGAATTAAATTGGACACTTGCTCGACCACCTTTTGCTCAGTTTCTGGAAGGAAGGCCACCGGTAAGGTATAGGCTTGAGCCATCAAGTCAGGTAAGGCGTAGCGTTCGTTTATTTTCCACCCACCAGCCGGATAATCTTCGGCACGGGGCAGGTAGGCGACGCAACCATTGGAATACCCCAAGAATTGGGTATGCTTGAAGGCCGATTTGGTTTTGATGGCCAGCCCCGTTTGAAAGAACGCCTCTAGGCTGATGCTAGACAGGACAATATCGTTGATCCGAATAGCCTGGATGACGGCATCCAGCGGCGGATTTCCCTGCTGCACGGCTACAACCAGCTTGTCCGCCCAGTCGGCGAAGCGCATGGCCACGCTAATTTCCCAATCTCTGGCATCATTGGCCCGGTCATCGGCCAGCTTTTGCTTCCACTCTTGTTGAACAGCCTCCGCCTCTGCCAGCGAGGGCAGATCCATAAATTCCAGCTTGATTGTTTCATCAATAGCGCCCAGATAGGTTGCGGTATCGCCCTCTATTGGATCCCAGGGCCAGAACAAGATATTGGGAATGGCGCCCATCGGCTTTCTTTCCTTCCCACGCTGGACATTGGTTCGGATATTGGCCGCCACTTTGACTACTTCACCACCCAGAATCAAACCCGTCCGATTTTTCGTGTCACGACAATCCACCTCGTAGCCGATGCCGTGGATAGGATTGACATTACCGCCACAAGCCTGCAAGAATATGGCCAACCCGCCAAAAGTATTTTCGGCCAACTCGCGAGCCGGACCTGGAAAGTCAGATGAGATCACCGTTGAGCGAGGTCCCATTGTTACCGTGTGGCAGCCATAACTGAACAAGATAGCGATGGCCTGACCCTCTAAATCGTCAACGCGGATAACACCCACAGCCGTATCGATTGGTACATTGGGATCTTCGCCCAGGACATCACGGCCATCGCCGCGGGGCTCACGCCGATAAATACCGATATGGGCCTCGCCCCAATCCGCGCCGGCTGTAGATGTTGGTTCGCCTCAACGGCTGCCTCCACAAGCCAACCGATCAGCTTATTTTTATAAGCATATTGGATTCTCAAATTCTCCTGCGAATCCGGACCGAAATCAGGCAAAGACGGACCACTATGGGTGTGGCTACAATTTATTAAGACGCAGGATGCTGGGGTACCCACTGCCTCCCCGATCCGGCGCCGGACTTCGTGCGCAACCGGCATATAAAGGTGGAGTATATCTATGCCGATGATGACCACTTTGCAGGTCTGATTGGAAAGGACGACCGCCGTCGCGGTCAGGTCTGTTTCAAGGGCCTGAAGCGGGTCGGCAAACAATCGGATACCCGGTCGTTTGATGCCCAAAGGCGGGTTAATAATCTTTCGGGCGGCGCCTGCGTATAGTGTGTTTGACATACTCATCTTTTATTCTGGAAGTATACTGCAGTTTAGCTCTTTTCCGATACGATGTTTGAGTAGAGCAAAGTGGGCGGTTCTTCCTTGACTATTATCTCCAGTAAGTCAAATGTTTCGCAGAACTGCCGCAATTTTTGTTCGCAATGAGCGGCCTCTTCTCGCGTTTCTGCGGTCTTTTCTACTTCTACCAATAAGGGCCATTTCAAGTCCGCACTATGCATGAGTTTGACATCGAGTCCCAACGGTTCAAAAAATCCAACATAGTTGTTGCCAGTAAATGACATGAACCGTTCATACCCCAGTAAACCCAGCTTTAAATCGAGATCTTGAGGTGACCTAATATCCTTCTCGCCATTGAGAAACTGCAGAATTTGGCTCTCAATGATGCCGTTGGTTACCTCCTCGCCGATTTCCTGGCGAATATTAGCGAATTCACCCTGGTCAGGTCCTTTCCAGGCAAAGAACCATCTTATTTTCTCATCCAATACAACTTTGCTGAGCCTGAGAAGTTCTCCTGATTTGAAAAGTTCCTGCCCATAAATCGTGGTCTGCCATTTGCCGTCATGCTGCAAAATTGAACGCAGAAACGGCAATACTCGGTATACTTCTTGGTGGTTTTGGAAACGAAATCTGATTTCCACTTCGTATGAGATATTTGGAACAGTCGTCAAGATCTTAAATTCCTGATGAAGTCGAAGCTGATTTCTCTACGCCATTCGACACACTCACAGCTGCCGTTGACCGAGGCAATAGCACAACCCATCCGGTGCCACAACGAAGAACACGCGGAAGGATACATCGCCGTGTTTGTCGATCCGAAAATTGGGGTCATCATGTTCCAGTCCATTGTTCTTCAATTCGTTGAAGGCGGCTTCGACATCATCCACTTCGAAAAAACAACCTTCCTGGGTCGGATCGCCTCCATTTTCTGCCAGGCCCATCCGGATGTCGTCTCTTGCGAGAACAGCGGATTTACAAGGCGAATCCTGCCGGGATGTGACCTGAAATCCCATGATTGTTTCATAAAAAGGGATGGCTTCATCCAGTTTCTCAACCGGCAGGTTCATGGCGTCTTTGAGATATGGCGAAGCAGTTTTGAATACAGCTTTAGTTTCCATGCTTTTCTCCGTTAATTTTTATCGATTATATTACATATTGAAGATATCGTTTGCCCCGAATTGGGTAGACCAACTCACGGCTGTTGTCGGAGTTCAAATCCATTACCTTCGCAATCCTTAAAAGTGGCGACCCTTACGGGTACGCCGCCTCTGGGTTCGCGTAGTTCGATCAAGCGCCCTCCAAGACTCTCTATATCGGCCTGAATCTCTTCAATGTTGTCTACTTCAAGATTCAGCCCTGCGTGAGGCAAAGGGCCGGCCCTCCGGTTCACTCGAGTGCGAAAGAATGTGCAGCGCTAATTCGATGGGGCCGAAATCCAGAGTCGTCCAGCCGGGAGACTCGAACGAAAGCTTGGCGTCGAACGCCCTCGTGTAGAAGTTCTTCGCGCGATCCATGTCGTGCACGTAGTGGATCACGATCGGATTCTTTGCCTTCATGTGACCTCTGCCAGGATGAAAGTGGAAGTCATGAGAGATTGAGCGCTCGATCAACCACACCTCCAAGGTGTCTTAGTTTTTTGTATACAGGCTGCAGTACTGCCGCGATTTTGAGATCTTCAAACGGTGTATGACATTTGATTGGTTGAAATGATTTCGGTGAAAGTGCGTACCCATCCCATTCCTTCATCTTAGAAGCCCCGAATTCAATTAATTGGCGATTTACATCGGTTCTACGAACTCCAAAGGAATCAAGCGAGGTTTCTATATGAAACGCAGTCGAAACAGAGCCCCTTTCTATGTCGGCGTTGCCGATCCAGGATTCGAAATGGATCAATTCGTGCCAGTTCTTCTTGTACATGAGCAAAAAAACGCCGCGAATTTTCGGCTTCCCATAGAAGTCTGCGTTGATTGACCAATCGGATGCCCACTTTTGCCGATTGAGTTCTGCGACCACTTTTTTCAGCTCATCAAGGTAAGGCTTAAACTTGACTCGGTTGTCGGAATCTTTCTTGGCCATATGCTCCTCCGAAATACGTGGGTGAGTTTACACCCGCATAATTCAATGCCGTGCACCCAGCCCGCGGGTTCAGAAATCTGCTGTCGTCGCTGTCTGGATACCACCTCCGGCCTTACCAAGGACGGCTAGGCCGCGAATCGCTGGATGTGAATCAGAAAATGCCCGCCAAATAAGCGATCTGGCAGGCATCTTCTCTTTGGAAGTCCTCTTGACATTCAGGTCATCTGGTAGGCGGAATGCCTAAGTCTTTACAAATCTTCCTAGCAAGATCGTTATCAATCTCGTTATGTCGGGGAACCGCCGATCTCTTGTTTTGGACTGGATTCCACCACCACGAGTGCCTACCACCTTCTCGAACAAACTCACACCCCTGATCGCTTAATATCGAAGCAAATCTCCGCGCTTCATATGTTGATGGATTCTTCGATATAATCATCGCCTGCAGCCTCAAGTGCTTCACGGCGGTTCCACTCAAGAGCCTCACGAAGTGAGATACGCAAGGTCTCCAAAAGCTCCTCTTTAGTCGCTTCCTGGCAATTAATGCCTTGAACTTCCTCAATCCAGCCAATCCACCAATCACCCGATTTCTTGGTCACAGCCGTGTAAGCCTCTTGCATTTCTATCTCCTCTCTCAATCACAATATAGACAACTTTTGCTGGTGTAAAATGTACCCTCATCCACATGGCTTGTCAATAGATCATCTACGGCTGTGTACGATGCCCCGCCGACCGAGATGACGATGAGCCGAGGAGGTTTAGCGACTCCTCATGAACGCGAGTCCCCGCCTGATCCGATCGTCCGGATCGTCGCCGCCCGGAAACTCGAAGCAGTAGATAATCCTCTGAGGCAGCGCGTCGAGCGCCGCGAAAATCTCCGTCATCGGCAGGTCGCCTTCACCGGGCACGCTGGTGCCGCCCTCGCTCGGATCCTTGACGTGCACGTATGCAGCGCGATCCCCGATGGCATCGATCGCCTCCAGCAGATCCTGATTCCAACCCGCGTAATTCCCGGTGTCGATGTTGGTCTTGAGCGTTGGCACCGGAAAATGGTCCAGGACCGCCTGAATCTCAGCCAGCGTTCCTCCGGGCTCGTTCGCATAGTTTTCGAGAGCGATAAGTATGCCCTTCGTCTCGGCGCGATCGATCACGGCTTTCGCATTTTCCCACGCCGGGTCGTTCGCATCTTCGGGCACGGGTCCGCTGAAGATACGAAGGAACGGCGATCCGATCTCTGCGGCCGTATCGACGTCGGCCAGCAGGAGATCGTAGTCCTCCCCCTCGCAGACGCCGCAATTCAACACCATCGACGCCGAGCTCGCCTGCCTTTTCAACCAGTTCCATCACGGTCAGTTTTTTAGACTCTATTGCGTCCGTGTTAGCGATTTGTCAGCGAGCCAGCATCAATTCGATTTCGACGAGGCACTCATGCGAGCCTGTAGCAGTTTCAGACGTTGGGTTAAAATAGAGAAATATCGAAACCTTTACGATTCCTTTATCGCTTCAACCTCAAGCCTTACCATCTGAACATGCGCTAGCCCATCTTTATCAACAGGATAACAATCCAGATATCGGTCTATCAGTTGTGTAGTGAAGCTGCTTCGCTCAGAGTCAGGAACCCTTTGTGTATAAGGAATCCAAGTCGTACGAAACCAGGCTTCAAGTCCCTCACGTCCCAGATGAGTCATGTCCTTCGGGATCAATTCTACACGTACAGGCTTCAAACCTAAATCAGCCAACCAGGATTGATAATCCTCCGCATCATAAAATCCATACGGGAAAGTGAAATCAACAAAATAGTCACACCATTGGCTCAATGCCATCATTTCTTCGAGTACGCTGATAATCCCAGCACCATTCCCTTTCCCTCCCATCTGAAGGAGAATACAACCACCTGGACGAAGGCTTTGTGCAATCCCTTTCAACACGGGTTGATGATCAAGAATCCAGTGCATTGTGGCATTTGAGAAAACAACATCAAATGTATTCTCAAACGGCAGACTGCGTGCATCGGCTTGGAGAAATTGGAGGTTTGCAAACTGGTTCTTCGAATACCGAGTTCGAGCCAGAGTTATCATTTCTTCGGAACTATCTATTCCAACCGCCAAACCTCCGTTCAAAATCTCAGCAATCTCTGCGGTTACTTTTCCATCCCCACTTCCAATATCCAAAAGATGTTCCACGCCTTTAAGGTTGAGCTTGGCGATCAATTCCTTTGCCCATTTGTGCTGTGCAGAAGAACTCCTTTCATAGTCAGCGGCATCCCAGGCATATGACTTCATTCACTCACCCTTTTTCGATCTGTTCGCTTTCGCCTTTCAATCTCTCCAGCACGACTTTCCCACGAGGTGAGAGCCGATAGCCCGTTTCGAGACTCTCTGTCAAACCCAGGTTCTTCAGCTTTCGAACGTTTTGCTTGAACTTCACCTTCTGCTGGTCGACTATTGGTGCAAGATCCCCGGCTCGAACGGCCGCGTTGATGCCGATCAGTTCTAATACTTTCTTAGTCCACGGACCTGCCCGACTGGCCTTGTCCAGGCGTTTCAGTCGCCGCTCCACATCCTGCCACTCGTGCGCGGTCAACTCTCTCCGCTGCCGGAGTTCGATCCGTGGATCCGGGCCCGCCACTCGAAACCGAATGCGGAACAATTTCCCTTCAAGTCGTTCGCTCAGTTCCTCCAACACTTTGTCCACACTGTCGTACCCGGCCTCGATGGCCTCCGCTTCCGTGATCTCGTCCTCTTTCACGACTTCCACGGAATCGATACTGAGCAAACCGACTGCGGTCTTCAGGAATCCTCCTCGCTTTACCGACGGCCGATTCCACTTTCGGAACGCCAATGTGATTTTACCATGTTCAATTCGATCCAGCACTTCCTTTCTAAACAGCATTACCAGACACCTCCCGCTTTCTCTCCATCAACCAGATTATCTTGCTACCTCCATCGCTTTGAGTTTGGGGCGCAGAAAGGTGTGAGCCGTCCGGTACTGCCGGGACGTGTTGAGCGCAATTAACTGACAAACAGGATGTTTGCCAGTCCACTCAAACACACCCGGGGTGCATAATTCGCGATCACTCAACTCGCCAATGAGGCGCAGCACGTCTTGATAGGCTTTATCGAGGCGTTGTTTGACACTGCGGTACGACTCTCGCCGGGCGCGCCGAGCAGTAGCGGCATTTAGTTTCGGAGTTTCGTTCCACTTGAAGCCCGGAGCAGGCAGATCCAACTCCCCGCCATCCCGTGCGGTGCGGACCCAGCCGATGACGGCTTCGCTCCACCAACAGCGCACGGCAAGCAATTCTTTAACAGTCCAGTCGTCGACACAGACAACGCTTCCAAGTCGCGGGCCGCCGCGGACGAGTTCCGACTGTAACTCGGCGTATGTAGACGTCACGGCGTCAATGAGTTGCTTGCGTGTGCGAGGAACGGTAGATGCCATGCCCGATTCTCCTGAAGTGAACTTAATTTTCCACAAGGGAATAATGGAAAAGTGAGTAATCCAATACCCGGCTCAATTCTAGGCTCTCTGCCAGCGCCCGAGATGCCACGTTCTCTTCCATACATCCCCAGTGTGGCTCCAGTCCGCTCTCTATGCAGTGCGTGAGAAACGCGTGTGCAACGTGAAAGCCTATACCACACCTTCGATACGGCTTCAGTGTCTCGATGTCGATCACGTGGACTCCGTCCGTGGTGAACCCCGTTAGGCAGATGGAAGCCAGAGCTGAATCCTGCGCCGCACAGAACCCTATACCAGCGCCCAGAAACGAATCTAGATTTGCCCAGAAATGGTGGATCTTTTCCTGGATGTAAGAGATACCTTCGCAGGGCGTGTTGGAGAAGAAAGTTCGGTCCAGTGAGTGGAGCGCCACGTCGACAGGAAGGGCCGGCGCACGCGGAACTGAGGGCTTCTTGAATCGGTAAATCAAGCCTGTCTCTCTTCCAAGCCCTCGGCCACAAAGGGCATGCTCTATGATGCATCCCATTCGGGTGTACAGCCTGATACTTCGAACGAATCCCGACCCATTGCTCGAGCTCGTGGGGCGATCACTTCGCGTACGGCACGATCCAACCACTCGACAAATTTACCCTGGTTCGGGGATCCTGCCAGATAATATCCTTCGGCACCTTTCGACCAGATCAGGGCCATCTGAGGAGCCTCGTAGGAGTCCACGAATATCCATCCAGGGGAGGTACCGGCCGCTATTGACTTGGCCTCCACACCTAAGAGTGGATGCACGAGGAGAGGGATGACTCGTGAGAAATCTTCCGAAGAGAGTTCAATCACCATCCGGCTTAGGTAAGTGTGGCATTTTAGATAACGCTCGGGGGTTGCAGAAGTGATCGTGAATAACTAAAAGATATGGAATTGGTGGAATTGGGAAAAGAAAAACCCACGGGATGGTTGGTTCCGGTGGGGGACTGCAACCCGGTGTTAAGCGCCGTGCCGGTCCCAAAAGGGAAGACCAGACGTGGCGACAAACATAAACGGCTCCCGTAACAATAATATTACCCCAGGAGGAAACAAAGGGCAAATACTGTTTCAGGAGCCGTCTGTAGCCAGGTGTTGAAACAGGTGGATGGCTAGTTCTTGGGGATCTCACTCATTAGCGCTAGAACGTTTTTGTCAACAGCCCTGAAAAAAGCCATCCAAAGCTCGTGGTCGGACATATCTGCGATCTTGTGGGGTTCGGAATCAAAGGGGACACCCCGATCTTTGAGAATCCTATATGCACCTTCGATGTCCTCCACCTTGAAGTAAATGGTGGAGCTTGGATGGTCGAGCTCAGGGGTCTCCGGCAATGAGAGCAAAATCCTGATGCCACCGCAGTCAAAGAAGGCCATGTGGTTTACCCTGCCTCCCAGTAGTGAAGGGTGCTTTTTTTGTGATGAACATGGTTGGATGGTCCAAAGGGATAGGTATTCATGGGATTGCTTTTTAAGCCAGCTTTTTAAGGTGTCATTCGTGGTCCTTCAGGCAGAAGTCATTTACAGGTCATTCGACAATCAAACCGGCTATGTGCTTTTTGTTGTCCTCACAATTTCCGCCAGCCCGAAGGGTTGTGGTTCCAGGCCAAGTGGCGTATGCCAGCGCAGCGGGAATTGTTGTGGTTATGTATAGTTGTACACCAACCTATCGGAGAGATCGAGTACCCTGGCTCCAAGACGCCTTGTTCTACAGCGTTAGCATGCTGTGACGTGTTTCCACAAGTCTTTAGCTAAGAGATTTGACTCGCCAAAGGGTGACTTTCAAGACTCTCTTTCATCTCCTGATTCACGGCATAGGAGGGCATCTCAAGTTTGATTTGCCTTCTCTCCGAGTCTTTGAGGGAGATTACCACAGCATTTGGCTGTAGATCGATTGACGAGATCTCCTTCCATTCCGTTAATCGGGTTCTCTGGAGAGGACCTGGCTTGATCTCAATACCTTTATCGTCGATCGTGACGCGGGGCCTTCTACTTGGAGAAGCGAGAGCTGTCACGGCTAGGACCAAAACAAAAGCCGTCAAAGCGGCAAGGATCAATATTACTATAGAAAAAGTCTTATGTTCAGGCACGGAAAGCCCCTTCACGCCCTGTAACACAATTAGAGTTAGGTATGCCATGTGGAAGAACCAGAACAACTTGCTTCTCCTAAAGTCGCTCTTGTCTAGAAAGATGGTCTTGGCCTCCATCTCTGCCTCCAGATTTGGATTTTTACACCGCATGCCAATGCCGTAAACGGCTTGCAGCGAATGTGCGAATGCACATAGATGAGCACCACATCAACTCTGCGGGTTTACCTCTGACAGATATGCAATCAGTTCTGCTCGCTCGGGCGAATCAGGATATATCTCAACCCCCACCTTTGCCCACACCAACGGGGTTGTGCCATGCTCATCGTCCGTTGCTTCCGTATCGGCGCCCGCTTCCACGAGTATTCTCGCAATCTCAGGATCTGAACACAGGTGGAGCGGTGTCTGGCCGGCGCTCGCTCTCGCGTTGACGTCTGCCCCGCGTACGATCAGCATTTCAATCACATCGGCTTCACTGCGATGGACAGCAGCGTGGAGCGGTGTGCCCTCGTCAGCGTGAACGCCAATCTTACCTATGAAGTGAACGGTTTCTGGGTCGTCGTCGATGTGATGTGACAGTTCGTCCAACCTGCCCAACGCTGCAAGTATACAGGGATCGACGGCCGCGCCTTGCTCTAGCATGTATTCCGCTACCGCACGACAAAGGTCACCCCGTCCTATCATCGCACCCAGCGGATTGTTACCCATGCCGTCAACTGTGTCGAGTTCTGCTCCATGGTCAATGAGAAGCTTCGCGACGTCTATCGACGTGGCAAAGTGAAGAGGGGTTCCATCACCGAGGCCCGAACGTGTCGAGGCCTCCGGATCATCCGCCAGGATCGTCGCAACGGCCGAGGCATCTCCCATCAAACAGGCCGCAAAGATGTCGACCACTCCTCCGTTATCGCGAAGCAAGTCAGCGACCTCTGTGTGGCCCCAGTGTGCCGCGAGATGAAGCGCAGTCCAGCCCCCGTAGGTATCGACACCGCTATCGGGATCCGCGCCACCCTCCAGCAGTATCCGGACGATTTCCGTTTCGCCTCGCTCGGCAGCAAGTTGAAGCGGTACGGGTCTACCGAAGTGGAAAAGTGGATGTGACCCACTGTCGTTGACGACATCCGCCTCTTCGGTCAAGGCTTCTTTGACGGATTTCAGATTGCGACCCCAGATCGCAGACCTCAGCTGCAGTCCAGCGGCTTCCCTTCGGAGCTTAAGGCCAGCTGTCATACCCATAGCTGCGCGACAGCACGAGCTGGGCGTCGGTCAGCTTAGCCTCGTCCCTGCTGACCGACCGGGGATGGCTCTGGAACTCCTCCTGGGCATCCGGATCACCCGCGCGATACGCCAGGAGAAGGTCTTTGGCTTGTTTCTTGAGCTGACCGAGGTGGGGACGGCTGGGTAGGATACGATGTGCGGACATCGCGAACTCCTTTCCATAAGTTACCCGACATCCGCATCTCCGGGTGAGAAAGAGGCTCGCAGAGTATTTTGGATTTGCGTTGGAACGAGTGGGCTCAAGCCCTTTCCGCGGACTGGATGCGCCTCGAGGCGCTTCAAAAAGATAGCATCGGCTTGACCACTTGTCAAGTACAGACGAAGGAACAACCGCGGAGTGTGATTCGAAATGTCAACCTGGAGACCGAAGGGCCTCCGGAGTAAAAAGAATGGCGAGAAAACTAATTATTACAATAGGTTATCAACATCTTGTATTTATTAACCAACCGTTCCGATAGACCTAAAGGTTTCGGAACTCCCCGACCTGGGAGTGGGGGTGCAGTATTACCGCAGATGGCATCTGATTGGTTAACTAGCTGATATTCTGTAGTTTATTGATGCCCATCAAATATCCGTTGACATTATACGGTTGCTAAAGTATATTAAAATATACTAAAATAGGTTAAACTATATTTAAGAACGTGTAACAGGAGTGTCTGCGATGACGCAAGTAGACTACCGCGACCCTGAATGGGCTGCCCAGAAACTAGGTTTAGAAAAAAACACCATCTACAGATGGCTTCGTGATGGTACGTTGCCGGGACTCCTTATCGGCCGTAGATGGTTGATTTCAGAATCCCAACTTAAACAGTTCCTGGAAGAGGAAACCCAACACCAAACCCAACTTCGAAGAATCATAGCATCTAAGAAACCCTCTGGGCAAAAGATCATGGACCTTGCTATCGAAGCAGCCCGGACGTACCGTCATGACTGGATAGGGCAGGAACACCTCCTGATTGGTTTATCCCAATTGGGAGATGGCATTACGGCAACTCTTGCTGGATGTGGTGCTGGTGAAGAGAAACTTCGGAACGCGTTAGAATCGGTACTTGACCCCGGTGAGACCCCCACAAGGTCTAAGCCGCGTATGACACCGAGGGCCCGGAGAGTAGTGGACATGGCTGAGAAACAGGCTAAGAAGCGTGGTGAAAAAAACTATTCGTCTGAGGATCTGGTGCGGGCTATGTTTACCCTCGGCGAAGGAATGGGATTTGACCTCCTTCGAACACTTGGCGTAGACGAACAACGTTTCGCTGACACCGCTCAAACGCCTCAGTGAATCTCGGTTCTGGATGGGATCCATTCTTCTTTACTGTGAATTATCCGGCCTCGCCGGGAGACATACCTAAGAGTCTTGAAAAAGCCTCCTCTGCCTTCGTCTTAAGATTCGTCCCCTTCGAATCCACTCCGAACCCGAGAACCTCTGCGCGCTCCCAAGGCCCTCCGATTGGCTCCAAAACAAGGTCTGTCAATTTCTCTGATAAGCTGAGCTTCAGTTTTAGGCTCGTTGTTTCGAAAAACGCCTCAATTTTTGCGGCTATGTCGGGTTCCTTCCGTCTGATCCAATCCAATGCAACCTTCTCTCCAGGGAATTTCTTATACCTCACTTTGTAATAGATGTGCAGCAACCAGGTGATATTTATGGACAGCAACATGTTGCAGAAAACCGGGTCAGCTTCTATTCTCCCTTTAACCTTCTCAAGTACGTGTTGCTGGTAGAATCGAGTCAGGACGACCTCGGACTCGGGTAGAGGGTTTATAGGTTCAGTCCACCTGTCTGCAGCAGCACCCACCAATTCCTGCAATGTACCGGTCCGATCGAATAGAATTTCCCCATCAGCCAATCCTGGATCGATGTAAGAGAGTGGCTTTTCCTGTTCGAGATCGTGTAGCGTGCGGAGACCAAGATCCACAGGCGTTTGGCCCCAATAGAAGTGGATGCTTTCCAGATCCGGATCTCTCATCTGCACGATAACAAATAGGTCAAAGTCACCACCCTTCGAATTGTCTTGGATAGTGCGACTCCCATATCGGACTATTCCAAGGACCTCTGGGCTGGCCTTGAGACGCTCGATCAGATCTGAGATGCGGAAATCCACTGAGGCGTTTACTCCTCTTATCTTAGTTTGCTCCCTCAAGCAGAGGGTTGGCGCCCAACATTTTGAACCTGCAAAGGGGTCATGAACTTGGAGAAATATACGCCCAAGTTGCCCTCCAAGGCGGAAAAAGCACCTCCCAAAAGATCTTCATATTCCTCATCTCAGGTATCTGGATTGAGTGTCGAACGGCTCCTGCATATCTGAGAAGCTCATTATCTGGATACGCAACTATTCTGTCGTCCCTTGGTTTGGGTTCTTCAGGTTCGTACCCCAGTTGTTTGAGATGTTCCAGGTAGATGGCCTCGATCTGAGATTCTATTTCAATTCTCTCCTTCAACTTCTGAAACCCTTCTTCAATCAGAGCATGTGCTTGTGGGGCTATTACAGGAAGTTTTAGAAACTCCTGATAAAGCCACTTATGATACGGTGCGTAACGATGAATTAGAAGGAACCCAACTTTCATAGCATAAGTTGAGAACCTACTCCAATACATACTTGCTGATATCAAGTCCCCTCGACGCTCGGCCCTGTGCAAATGCTTTCGACCCCATTCCCACATCCATGCCAGGCACGCGCTCAGTCGTTTTCTCCAGACATCTTCTGGATATTGAATGAATGATTCAAACCTACTGGTGACTTCACCCTCAGCATCATGAAAGATCCTCCGTGGAGTAACCTCAAACAAAGACTCTTCTGGCATATGTAACCAATCAATAGGGGCCTCAGGAGGTGTTTCACACCCAACAGTTGATTTGATGTAAGTGCCGACCTCGACTACTCCGCAGGTCCTCGGTCGCGAGTCTCTCCAGCGATATCCCAGGTATTCTTGAGGAAGCGCGTCTAAGATCGCTTGAAGGGGTTCTGCGAATTGATCATAGTCTTCCTGAGCCAACCATACGGTAAACCCAGGCCCCCAGCCATGATCTCGGGATATCTCATCATCGTTTCCGTGACTTTGAGAGCCTCCAGACAATCCTACGGCCAAACGAGGAACACACTCAGACAAACTCTGCTCGATCGCAGGGAGTCCAATTTCCTCGAAAAATTTCTGGCAAAGTTCAAAACCTTTCACTCGTATCACTCCTTATAAGTTGATAATTCATATTAAGTCCTTTTACTTGATGACCAGTCGAAAGATTTCTCGGGAACCCCTTCGGGTCCTGGGGGCGAATCTTCAAAAGGTATGAATCCCATCTTCTCGTAGAATCTGCGTGCAGGGAGCCCTTCTGAATTATCTTCTCCGAAAGTCCTGACAAGAATATATGCAGGTGGCTCAACGAGTCCGACTACATGCTCTACCAGCAACGTTCCGACTCCCTTCCGACGCCATCTTTTTGCAATGGAAAGCCAGCCTATCTGATACACTGGGGGCTTGGCAGAGAAGAATAACCCTCCCATCAGACGAGTCCCGGGCAACCTGTCCTGCTCCCGGACACAGTATGCACTGGCTCGATCAATATTCTTACGAAGGGCAGCGTGAAAGTTCGGATTATTCACCATTGGTCCGAAGAGAAACTCAACCTCCTCTGCCAGATTAAGCCAGTTGGAAATATCATCAGTAGTGGCAACCTGCACGAGCATTGTGCGCCTTCTACATGATTTTCCCTGCCAGTATCTTCTAACGAGGCCGGCATCCAGTCGCTTTGAATCTTTCCGTGCCTGCCCTCAAGGATCAGTCGCTAAAGCGCCTTGATGTGTTCCAGGATCTTGTCTCTCAAATTCTCCAATGTGGTCCACCCATCCAAGATGAGATCGCTGGTATCTTTATGCTTAATTGCATCCAGATATGGGTATCTGGCCTTTTCAAGGTAATGGCCCATTTCTTCTTTCAATTTCTCGGATCTCTCTTCGACTGCAATTTCAGATTCTGTCGTATAGTCCCTGAGTATTCGGCGAGCCATGGCCACATCCAAAGGGGTATCGATGAAAACCGATAGGTCGATTAGATCACGAAACATCGGGTGATCGCGACCAAAGGGATAGTCGAGGACGATATAATCCGCCTTCCCATCGTTAATCTCTTTCCCGACGGCATCGCCCATTCCAGGGCAATCGAATTCTAAAAGATTTGCTCCCCGCTTGCTCCAATCATAGAAATCATCTGGATATAAGTTGGTGTCATCAAATTCGTCGAAGCAAAATAGCTTAGATTTAGGCAGCGATTCCGCCAGGAGCTTTGCTAAAGCGGTTTTACCACCACCTGATACGGCGTTGATTGCGATGATGTAAGGCTTTTTCATTAAAACATGCTATTAAAGGGAAAGAATTCGCATGTCCAGGTTGTTGGGCATCTAAGCGCTGGTTGGTTTTAACTATAGCATTTAAGCAGGAAAGCAGAAACTGCACCCGAACTTCCTGGCGCTCCCGGCAGGACACAGACGACATTCTCTCCATATTCTCCATCTTGATACCCAACCTTGAATCCGTTTTCTTCAATATCTGATCTCAGAGTTTCTGCCGTCAAATGCCTCCGGTTGAGAAGATACCAGGACTCGCCAATCCTGAGCGTACCGTCATACTCGGTTGGTTTACCTTCCAATGGCTCGTAGACAAGTCCCGTTTCTCTGTCCAGAAGGCCATCACCTCGGTACCGGTGGAAAGTTGTCCCGTTCTCAGGATCAGTAACGATATCCTCAGCATGGATTCTATCCTCATTGCGCATGGCCGTACTGATCAGATAATATCCATTCCGTTTCAGCCGTGCTTGAACTGCCAAAAATACCTTCCGACGGTCTGCGTCGGTGACGATCCCTTGTAGACAAAAGCTGTCTACGATCAAATCATACTTCCTGCCTTCGTGGGGTAACTCGCAGATGTCCTGCACCCAATAATGGATATCAAGACCCCGCTCACGCGCAATCTGCTTAGCTAACTCAATAGCCGTGGGAATCAGATCAATCGCGTCGACCTCGAACCCCCTCTCCGCCAGAAAGCAAGCCCCCGGACCGGTGCCGCAACCGTATTCAAGCACCTTGGGTCTGGAAACGGAGAATTGTAATCGAGGCAGAATCCTCTCCAGAAAGCCGCGAGATGAGAACTGCTCGAACCCGTCCGGGGCTCCGTGAATTTCGCCCCACGATCTTTTCCCTTCTGCTTTGATTCTCTCGTAGCCTGTCAGGTGTTCTGGATAGTAATACTTCATGGTTCTTTGCGGTTAAAAAACAAATGAAGGCTCAATCGGTGGCAGCAGGGAGAGGGTTTCGGTAGGATCTGTGACCAAAGTGCCGTTGGCGGCGTGGAGTGGGCTGGCGGGGATGGATATTGTACGGGACCATTGAGGTGAAAGGCGATGGTTCGAGGACCACCTAGAATTTTATGGGACGTCTTCTTCAAAGCGCGACTACCAGCCCCCCATCCCTCAGGCCGATGACCGTCTTTTCAAACGCCGTCGTTGCCTGCTCAATATCCCTTTCGGTGTGGGCAGCCGACAGCACTCCACCCGTGGAACTCATAATATCCACCCCGTGAAAGCGCAAATGGCGCTGGTACTCGTCGATCAGCTCTGCCGGCATGCCCTTGAGCCGCTTCGCATCACCGGTATGAAGATCCTCCCGGCTTGCAGCCACGCGTACCCTTTCCGGATCCGTCTCAAAATAAACGTGAAAGGTGGAGCACGGTCCGTACACGTAGCCGGCGATGCCGTGGCGCTCGAGCACCTTATCCCAGGCATCGCGCAGATTTTCAGCCAAGGCATTGGCACGTTCGATCGGCTTGCCGGTGGCCACGCTTTTGAGCACGGCCACACCAGCTGCGGCTGAAAGCGGGGCCCCATTGAAGGTGCCCTGGTGCGCCACCCGTTCAAAGCGGTCGTGGCGGGGATCCCCCGTCATATCGAAGAGGGCCAATATCTCCGCCCGTCCCACCACGGCCCCACCCGGCATGCCGCCGGCCAGGATCTTGGCAAAACAGGAAAGATCCGGCATCACGCCATAGAGCTTCTGCGCTCCACCCGGACTGAAGCGAAACCCGGTGACCACCTCGTCCAGAATCAACTGCACATTGTGCTGCGCCGTCAACGTCCTCAAACCGCGCAAAAACTCCGGATCCAGAGGGATCCGCCCCCACGAGGCTCCCGACGGTTCCAGAATAGCAGCCGCGATATCTTTCTCCTGTTCGAGTACCTTCTCAACCAGCTTCAAGTCCCCGTCGGGAATCCGCACGATATTAGCGCTCACCTGCGGGGGGATCCCCAGCGACCCATCCGCGTCGAACGGCGGTTGAAAACCGTGAATCACATCGTCGTGCCACCCGTGAAAGTGCCCCTCAAAGCGCAGAATCTTGTTGCACCCGGTAAACGCACGGGCGAGACGCAAAGCCAGCAAGGTCGCCTCTGTGCCCGAATTGACAAACCGCACCCGCTCGGCCGACGGCACCAACTCCTGCACCTGTTCTGCCCACTCGATGTGCAGTGGATGATCGCTGCCAAAATGCGTCCCTCGGCCCACCGCCTCGGAAATTGCCTCGACGACTTCCGCGGGCGCGTGCCCCAAAAGCAGTGCCCCGTTGCCCAGCAAAAAATCAATATATTCATTGCCATCCACATCCCACTTGCGCCCTCCGGCCCCTCGCTCAATGTAGAGCGGCATCGGGGCGAAGTAGCGCAAATCGTGCCCGGCTTTACCGCCCAGCGTATTGCAAGCACGTGCAAAATACTTCGCCGACTTCTGTCGCGCTGCCCCATAGGCCTTGAACAATTCGTTGTTGATCGCCATACGGTATCCCTTCGAATGACTTGATTGTTCAATCAAGTCGTCTCCTCAACCTGAACCACGATGGTTCACCACGATCGGCCAGGAGGTGCACGTCCATTTTTTAGCCTTCGTCCATGACTGCCTGAATCATGGCCTGGATATAGCCGAACTCGTAAGCCCAGGCCTGTCGCATACTGTGCGGGTCCTTGTGCCCGGGTGCGTGGTCGGGCACGCACATGTGTTCGTAGCCGACCTCTTTGAGTGCCTGCATGTTGCGATGCATGTTCATCACACCCTCGTCGGGCCAGACTTCCTGAAACTTGTTGCGCTTGCCAACGATGTTGCGGAAGTGGCAGAGGAAGATCTTGTTGCGCGAGCCGAGGGAGCGGATGATGTCGGGCACTTCGTTCAAGGGATCTTCGACGCTTTCGGCCATGCATCCCAGGCAGAGGTTGACGCCGTGATAGGGGCTGGGGCAGATCTTGATAAATCTCTTGAAGCCATCAAAGCCGCCCATTACCCGGTCGACTCCCTTATAACCGGACGGCAGCCAGGGGTCGCAGGGGTGGCAGGCCATGCGCATCTTGCATTCGGTGGCTACGGGGATCACCCGTTCAAGGAAGGTGGTGATGCGCCGCCAGTTTTCCTCTGCAGTGACGGGCTCGTCGTAGCGCTGCTTTTCGGCGTCGGCCTTTTTTAAATCCCAGGTGCTGTAGATCGAGTTGCCTCGTCCGAGCGGTAAGCTCTCGGTGCGCTGGTTTTCGAGGACGCAGAGGTAGTATTTGATGGCCGGGATGCCGGCCTCAGCCGCCTGGCGTACCATGCTGCAGACCAGTTCGATCTCCTTGTCGCCCTCTTCGTAGTTGCCCATCATGAAGTTGGGGACGCTGTCGCCGTTGATGTTGAAGTGGGCCATGGGCAGGGCGACCATTTCCATGTCGATGCCGAAGCGCGAACACTTCTCCTTCTTCTCGACCAGCTCTTTGACTTCCCAGCCGTAAGCGCGGTGGAATGTAATAAAGTTTTCGTTCTTGTTGGCCACCCCGTGTCGTGCCAGGTACTCGAGATCTTCGTCTGAGGTATTGAAATGCTGAGTGCCGACGTGCATGGGCATTCGCCTTGATGGTATGGGAAATATCTGGTTTTACGTTTTAATCGATATTGGCCGGAGCGGATTTGCGGACATTCTGAGCTGTGCTATTTCGCCTTTGCATCCTTTGAAGATCCCCTTGGCTATGAGCGTTCGCGAAACGCGAGACGTGCCTCACACTTCCATACCGGCTGTGGTCATCCTGACGGCAGGTGCTGTTCAAGTAGCTTTCTGATTTCGCTATTGTCTCCCTTCTTCGCCCAGTAAAGCGGCGTTGCCCAATCCGAGTCGGCTGGGACGGAGGCATCGGCGCTTTGTTCGAGTAGAAAACGCACCATATCCCCATTTCCCTTCCGTACTGCTCCTGCCAACGGTGTGCCGCCCCGCTCCAGTTCGATCGCATTGATGTCGGCTCCGTACTCCAGGAGGACCTTGACGTTCTCGATGTCGCCCCTTTCGGCCTCCTTGTGCAGGAACGTCCGGCCGATCCAGTTCGGGCGATTCGGATCGAGGCCTGCATCAAGAAGCTTCCTGACGCACTCAGGATCTTCGGGAAGACATACTCCATAGAAGCCACCCGGCCTCAGTTGGTCTGGCGCTCTAGGAATGCGGCTCAGGACCAGATCGATCAGATCGCTGTCCGCTTTCCCGAACAGGTTCAGGAATTCGTACTCGCTGGATTCGTCCAGGTCTCCTGCACGTACGGCCTCCTTCAGTTGATCCAACGACATCGCATACGTTGGCATCCGTGCCCCGAACTCTCTGAGCAGATCCTGCATCGGACCGCAGGCATCCGGGTGGCGGTGTTCGACGATTGTCGAGCAGGTGCCGGATGAGTCCCCCCCGGCGTTCGGGTCTGCGTCGTTCTCCAGGAGCAGGCGAGCCATTTCGATGTCGTTGCGGGCAGAAGCCTCAAAGAGGGCTAATCCACGGGGGGCGAGTTCCTCGGGCCTGTTCGGGTCCGCCCCCTGTTCCAGAAGGAGTTTCACGATGTCGGTGTAGCCCTGTTTGGCTGCGCACGCAAGAGGGCTCCGCCTGGCGGAATCGAGACGATTGGCCTGTGATGGATCCTCTTTCAATATCTTCTGAATGGTCTCGACGTCGCCGATCGAACAGCCCACCGTGAGTGGACAGTACGCACCCCGGGCCAGCAAGTAGCCGACGACGATCCATTTGTTCTTGGTGGCTCCATGGTCGCGATCCCAGTAGTCCCCGTACACTGTGTACTGGACGGGTGTCTGGCCGTCCGCCCGGTTTGCATTGATGTCGACCCCCAGCTCCAGGAACCGGTCGATGAGCCCGTGCTGACGCGTCAACGCAGCCGTGTGCAGGCCGGTGGTCCCAAAGGCGTTGCTTCGGGTCGCAAGATGAGGAGCTTCATCAAGAACTCGCTCAACTGCTTCTGCATCTCTGGATCTCACGGCGTCGAAGACCCGATTGAACTCAGGATCGTAGTTGAACCTCTCGGACATCGCCTGTGCCAACAGCTGCTTCACGGTGTCGTACCCACGCTCTTCTGAGACCGCCAGCAGCTTGTCCCAACTGCTGTACGTGAACCGAGACTGCCCTGGATCCGCACCTCGTTCCAGCAGCAGCTGTACGACGTGGCCGTGTCCCTCACGCACGGCCATGTGGATGGGGAACTCATAGGAATGTTGAGCATTAACGAGGGCGGGATCTCGATCCAGGAGGGCCTGGACCCGCTGCATGTCGCCGGCTGCTGCCGTGCACATCAAGGCCCAGGCATCGTGTCCGTCCACCGGTTCGACACCGTATACGTACGAGTCCGTCTTCATGTCGCCGGGCTGTATCATACGTGATAGCTTATCTGCGAATTCGCTATCATGCGAAGAAGCATTTTCGGTCAGTTTTCGTTTGCCCATGTTCAGGATCTCCTCTCTCAGCCGCTTACGGGCATGACTGCCTGAATCATGGTCTGGACTATAGCCGAACTCGTAGGCCCAGTCCTGGCGCATTTTGTGCGGGTTCTTGTGGCTGGGTGCGTGGTCGGGCACGCACATGTGTTCATAGCCAAGGCAGCTATCCCATCTTTGAGTGTGGTCTTACTTCTTGTTCAAAACGCTCTGAAAGGATGTCCTCTGCCTGATCGAGTTCATAGTCCATTTGAAGCCCTAGCAGCCTGTTGAAAAAGTGCGTTTATGCCAAGATGACTGTTGTCTTTCCTTGTGGTTTGGTCCTATGATATATCAGGTTCAAACTGAGAAGGGAGGACGAGCAAATGGCAATGGGAAAACGAGGACGACAGAGACAGGAAAACCTGTTCATCGCATCGAACACTTTGGTGAAATCTCCGGGTCATCCGTTCTACGAGAAGCTGAATCAGGTATTGGGGGCGAACGGCTTCGACGAGTTCGTCGAGGGGCTTTGCCAGCGGTATTACGCTCCTCATATGGGTCGCAAGGGCATTCCGCCCGGGGTTTATTTTCGGATGCTTTTGATTGGGTATTTCGAGGGACTTGATTCGGAACGTGGGATCGAATGGCGTGTATCTGACTCGCTGACGTTGCGCCGGTTTTTGGGGTATGCCCTTGACGAACAGACCCCGGATCATTCCAGCCTGTCTCGCATCCGGCATCGGCTTCCCTTGGAAGTTCACGAAGCGGTTTTCAAGTGGATCCTGAGGGTCTTGTGCAAAGCGGGTCTGGTGAAGGGGAAGACGTTGGGCGTGGATGCTACGACACTGGAGGCCAACGCCGCGATGCGCAGCACTGTACGCCGTGACACGGGTGAAGGCTACCAGGCATTCCTTGAGAATCTGGCCAAGGCCTCGGGCATTGAAACGCCTACCCGCGAGGACTTGTCCAAGATCGATAAGAAGCGACCGAAGAAGGGATCGAACCAGGACTGGGAGCACCCGCACGACCCGGATGCCAAGATCGCTAAGATGAAGGACGGTCGCACGCACATGGCGCACAAGGTGGAGCACGCGGTGGATCTGGACACCAATGCCATTGTGGCAGTGGCGTTGTCGGGAGCAGATGAAGGAGATACCGAGTCGTTGCCCTGGACGCTGCTCGAGGCGCCGCTCAATCTCAAGCAGGTCGCGAAGGACGAAAAAGCTGCCAAACGTTTGCACAGACAGCGTATACGGGAGGTGGTTGCGGACAAAGGATATCATAGCAACGATGTATTGACCAGTCTGAAGCAAGGCGGCATCCGGAGTTACATTTCAGAACCGGATCGGGGACGCCGCAAGTGGAACGGCCGACGAGATGAGCAGGCCGCGGTATATGCGAATCGACGCCGGATCAAGGGAGATCGCGGCAAGGCCTTGCGCCGAAGTCGTGCAGAACGGGTGGAAAGAACCATCGCTCACACATATGATACCGGTGGCATGCGCAGGTTGCACTTGAGAGACCGCGGCAATATCCTCAAGCGTTTGCTGATCCACATCGGGGGCTGCAACCTGGCTCTGCTCATGCGCAAAGTGATGGGCGTAGGTACTCCGAAGGCCCTCCAGGACCTGGCCAAGGCCTTGCAGCGTCTACTGCTCGTCCTACAATCACGTTTGCTGCCCTCGGTCACCTTTTTAACCTCTTATCAGCGTCTCCTGCTCAATCTCCTTACCTTGATTTATCCGACCCGCACTCCAGGCGTCTTTTCCGTTTATGTGTGTTGAAAGGTAGTTCTTCAACGGGCTGCTAGCCAGAACTGAGGCGGCATGTTGAAATAGCGAGCTAAGCGCAGTGCTGTATCGGCCGTGATACCCCGTTTACCTAAAACAATTTCATTAATACGTCGAGGTGATACGCCCATATCTAAAGCCAATCTGTTCTGACTAAGCTCCATAGGCTTGAGGAAGTCTTCTACCAAGACTTCACCTGGATGTAGAGGAGCTCGTTTCTTCTTCGACATAACGACCTCTCCTAATGATTATCTACAATCTCGACATTGGAGGCGCCCCGTCAAAGATCATAAATCGCCTCTCTATCATTCATTCATCCCATTTTACGATCAAACCGAGATATTCGGAAAGCCTGGCAGCCTGGTAGGGTTCCACGACGATTCCATCGATGGATTCCGGATTGATGTGTATGCCGTCTATGGAGGAGCTCGAAAAGTCGACGCCTTTCAGGTTTGCATGCGAGAACTGTGCCTTATCGAGATTGCAATCGGCGAACAGGACCCCCGGGAGGTCGGCGCCGTGAAAGTCTCCGCCGTCGAGTTTGCACTCATCGAACCGCGCATTCTTAAACCCGGACATCCTGAACTGCGCCATTTCGCCTTTGCATCCTTTGAAGATCACGTCCCGGAATATCGCTTCGATGGCCTTAAACCCGGTAATGCGGCATTCGATAAATTCGGTTCTGTAGAATACGGCCTTGCTCAAGTCCGCATTGGCCATGTCGCAGTTCTCAAAAATGGCATCTGTGGCTTCAAGTTTATGCAACTCGCTGTTGGCCAACTTGACGTTCTTTACACGAACCGAGTCGAAGATGAGTCCCTTCGCCTTCTGGCCGGCGAAGTTGCAATTGGACAGAAGGCCATTTTCGATTCGAATTTCATCAGCGATCTTCCCTAAGGTAATTTCCGAAGGATTCGGGTCCAGGCCCGGTTTTGCGATTGTTCTTTTCGGAGGCTTGGAGGGTTGTTTCATCTGAAAATATCCCGGAGGAGAGTGATTCGGATGTGAAGGTTACCGGCCTGGTGAGGTCAGGGGCGTCGAAAGACGAGGAGATGATCCTTTTCATGAAAGTATTTGAACTTGGATACCCCTTCCTTTGGAAGGGGAGGAAAAGTTTAGCTTGCTGAGGGTAAGCTAAAAGGCTGTTTTGTCCGTACCGTAGTCGAAAAGGTAACTTCTAAAGTGATCAGAGGATATATTCGGTTTCATCTTCAAGAGCAGAAAGGGCCCCTACAGTTGGATCTGTTTGGGGAGGGGAGTGGTTAATGCCCCGCCCTTTGGGCGGGGTGATTTACTCATCGATTTCGAGCTTTCCAGGGGGAGATACTCTCCCACGACGTGAATCACAAAGGCTACGGTCCAAAAATATGATGGGTATTCAAATTGCCCGGAACCGGGCACGTTGATTTTGCCGAGGTGTTGACCCGTGGACCTCTCGTGCGGATCTCCGCCTTTCAGGATGGCTTTGTCGAGCCCATCGCGCATGGTCAGAATGAAGCGTCCGCTGGAGCGGAGTATTCTCCTCAGGGTTCTGGCGATTCCTGCGGCTTCACCGTAACCGCATTCGACAATGTTCTTGACGAATATGGCCAGATCGAAACTGCCTTCTCGAAAAGGCATGCGCGCGTAGTCCGCCTGGATGAACAGAGATCGACGGTCCGTATCCTGAGCGATTTCCCGAGCGAATCGGATTGCCTCGAGCGAGCAGTCGATTCCCGTGGCATCGGCTCCAAGCTCTTCTGCTTTGAATGTCATTTTTCCGGATCCGCAGCCGAGGTCCAGGAGCCTGGCGCCTTTGTGGATATAGGACGCGAGGTGCTCGTCCATCCATGCCGTGTATTTCCTGGCTTCCTCCGTACGGAAGTCCATCCGCGCGTGTCGGGTGCGGGCCATGGCGTCGATCATTACGCGGGCTTTGTCGATTTCCACGGTCCCCTCCTGTGCGATTCAACACAGGTTGTTGATTGAAGCAAAGGGCATCGTCGTGTTCCGTGAGTTATTCTAAGAGGTTTGCGATTTTCCGGTATTTGTCCACGGCCGATCTATCCCCTTCGAATGCCAATATTCCATCGCCAATTTCGTCAGGATGGACAAGCACGAATTCATCGATATCATCCCGGGCTTCCGCCTTTGAGAGGTCATCGGCCTTTACCGTGAAATATGCAATTGTCGTGAAATACACCACATCCAGATACAGGTATTTTCCACCGTGCGAACACAGATAAACGGGTGCGGAGACGACAAGGTTCAATTCCTCACGCAGTTCACGGATGAGCGCTTCTTCCAGGGTTTCGCCGTAGTGGACAAATCCACCCGGAAATGAAAACATGCCTTTATGGGGTTCCTTTGCACGCTTCGTGATGATAACCTTTCCCTTAACCTCGATAATGCCGACGGCGGCCGCAACGGGGCTGATGTAGTAGACGAAATTACACGAAAGGCAGACGAGAGACTGGGTGTCATTCTGTCGGAGACGGTCCTCCCCGCATCTCGGGCAGTGCTTGAATTTTACGATGTCCAGCAATTCCACGGGGTTACCTTATAAATAAGTCTCGACCTTACCGACTTCCACTTTTTTGGGCCATACAGGTTATCATCGCCATGCGACTCGAATCGATCCCATCCGGGTCCACCTTCAAATCTTCTTCTATCATAGCTATTCCCTCCCGGTATTCGTCTTCAGAAATAATCCATAATTGAGAGGTGTCTCTGTTTAAGAACTTCTGCAATCTCTCGGACAGTTTTTTTTCGGATATGAGTGGCGCTATGTTCAGGGTTACGTTGAACCCCCTTTTCTTCAATTCGTCATAAAGCAGATCCGCTTTCCAGAATCGCTTCATGTCTTCTCCGTATGCCGCGGGAAAATATCGATAAACAATCCAATCCGTCATCTTTTCAGGCTGGATGTTTACCATCTTCATGGTCCCGCCCACGGATAGGACACGGTATATTTCGTCCAATGCCCTGGGTTTATCCGTGAAATGATGGAAGGTGAATTGTGTCGTTATGAAATTGAATGCGCCCGATTCATAGGGCAGACTTTCGGCCCGTCCCTTCATCAGGTTTACGCTTTTTACTTTATCCTTAGCGATCCGCAGCATGGCGTCGGATGGGTCCATGCCGATCCATCTTATGTTGTAGTCCTTGAAATATTCGATCTGAACTTCCAGGTAATTCGCGGTGCCGCATCCGAGATCGAGTGCCGTGAAGGTGGCCCCGGCATGGGTCCTGAGAATCCCCTCCAGATCGGTGTCCGGCTTTACGAGCTCTCTTCTAAACCTGTCGAACCGGCTTGCGATTTTTGAGTAATCCACGGATTTCAAGAGCGTCATCTTTCGAAATCGGGGGGGGGCGGATTCATTTTGACTTCGCACTTTTTGGTTTTATATTCTTCTCAAACTTCCATGTAATGTACCCAAAACCGGGGTCTCTCGACAGTGAATTTGGTCTTTCTACACGGATTGCCGGGGGTTGGTAAACTCACGGTCGCTCGAGAACTTGCCCACCTGACAGGATACAGGGTTTTCCACAACCACTTGACGGTTGACCTGGTCGAGGCGATGTTCGAGTTCGGTACAACCCCCTTCGTCCAGCTCCGAGAGTCGATATGGCTTTCGGTTTTCCGACAGACTGTGAAAGCCGAGCTTCCTGGCCTTATCTTCACT
This sequence comes from Candidatus Latescibacterota bacterium, assembly GCA_965217865.1. GTDB lineage: Bacteria > Latescibacterota > UBA2968 > SICM01 > SICM01 > CBDCJO01. Next base: position 1,469,883 of record CBDCJO010000002.1, read on the forward strand.
TTCGTTTTCGAATCAACGGTCAGAGATTACTTCCTGAGCGATGTGCTCGATGTTATTGCGCCCGGCGGGGGAAGTGTATTGTTTGTGGAGCTCAAATGTCATCAGGAAGAGCTTGAGAGGCGCCTGGTCGATCCTTCGAGGAGGAAATTTGGCAAGCTTAGTGATGTGGAGATTTTGAGGCGATCGATCCGTGAAGGAAAATACACCACTCCTGAAATTTTCAAACAGAACCTGGTGATCGACACGACGGCGTTAGAACAGGCCGCGGTATATGCGAATCGACGCCGGATCAAGGGAGATCGCGGCAAGGCCTTGCGCCGAAGTCGTGCAGAACGGGTGGAAAGAACCATCGCTCACACATATGATACCGGTGGCATGCGCAGGTTGCACTTGAGAGACCGCGGCAATATCCTCAAGCGTTTGCTGATCCACATCGGGGGCTGCAACCTGGCTCTGCTCATGCGCAAAGTGATGGGCGTAGGTACTCCGAAGGCCCTCCAGGACCTGCCCAAGGCCTTGCAGCGTCTACTGCTCGTCCTACAATCACGTTTGCTGCCCTCGGTCACCTTTTTAACCTCTTATCAGCGTCTCCTGCTCAATCTCCTTACCTTGATTTATCTGACCCGCACTCCAGGCGTCTTTTCCGTTTATGTGCGTTGAAAGGTAGTTCTTCAACGGGCTGCTAGAGAAATCCTCTTCTATTTTTCCATCGTGATACACACTCGAATCGGAACCGGATACTATGGATGGCTTATGGGAAAAGGCGCGCGCAAAATCTCTATTCTGCGTGACGGCACTACCGGGGTTCAGCCGATTCAGGTTTCCGTATGGTGATCCATGGTACCAGGGGCGACAATAATCCAGTGCTCCATGTTTTTTCACTTTCGGTCGAGAACAGTTGCAAATCGATGTAGAGAATCCCTGCCGGACAATTTCACCAGCAGGGATTTGAGACGGAACATCATTGCTTACCCGCGGTCATGACCCCTATGTGTAGACCCTCGCTCGAGCTTCTTCGATCTGATCTGTGAATTCCCTATCTATTCTCAGCTTCCTTGACTCGCAGAGGCCTCGGTCTCCGTGATCCCCAGGAGTTCCTTGGCCTTCTCGACGCACGCGATCGCATCGTTGCCGTATGCGTCGGCCCCCATCTCTTTGGAGAGCTCCAGGTTCAACGCGGCACCGCCGGCCATTGTTTTGATCTTTTTCCGGAGTCCCACCCGTTCAAACTCCTTGATCGTCTTCCCGATGTTCACCATCGTGGTCGTGAGGAGGGCGGACATCCCCACGATCTGCGCGTCATACTTTTTCACGGCCTCGATGAATTCTTCGGACTCCGTGTTAACCCCAAGATCGTGAACCTTGAACCCGGCGCCGGAAAGCATCATAATACAGAGATTCTTTCCGATGTCGTGTAGGTCTCCCTTGACGGTACCCATGATCACGGTGCCGATCGGATCGATGCCGGACGCTGAAAGGATGGGATCCAGATGGGCCATTCCGGCCTTCATAGCGCGCGCGGCAACGAGCACTTCGGGGACAAAGATGATATTGTCGCGGAACTTAACGCCTACCACGGACATACCGGAGATGAGTCCGTCGTCAAGGATGGTGTGCGCTTCGAATCCATTATCCAGAGCTTCCCGGGTCAACCGGTCCACCTCGTGCTGATCGCCTTGGATCAGGTTATAGGCCATGTCCTGCATGATGGAATCGACTTTTTCGAATACGCCACGTATCCGGCTGTTCTCATCGGGCCTCGTGACCCATTTCATTTCCTTTTCGAGCCCTTCGTTGGTAATCGGCATTCAGAAGCCTTTCCTATTTCTGGAATGAATATTTAAGATTTCGATTCTTCCCAGTTTCCGTTGGAAAGCGAGGTTCTGCGAGGCGACGCATCATCGGGCCAACGGCCCGTGATTCCCAGTCCAACGGGCTGGGTTTGAATGTGGACGAATCAAGCGGGCCAACGGTCCGCGATCCGGATCAATCCCACACATACCGTTCATCGTAGGCCACTCGATACCATCCCAACAACTGTCAGGATACGGGACAGGGAATGGGGCTTATCGCGGCCTTTCAGACCGCAAAACGCTATTGCTTTCCAAGGACCCAGGGCGTTGCCCTTGGTTGAGGGATAACGCGCCGTTGGCGCTGAAAGAAGACCCTGACTTTAGTCTCGGCTTCTCGATTAGCTCGAAGGGCCGAGTGTCGCGAAGACAGGGTCCCCTATATTCCACAGAAAGCCAGGATGTCAACTGAGCGCTATCGGGTACTTCCCATATTTGTACGTGGCTTCGAGCATGGCGGCATAGTTGTCGATCGGCACGTACTCCGGGATGGAGTTTCCGGAAGAGACGCAGTAACCTCCGCCGGGGGCGAGGTCGCGTATCCGTGTGCGCACCTCTTCGTCGACTTCCTGAGGTGTTCCCTTTGTCAGGGTATATTGAAGATCGATGTTGCCCAGCAAGGCGATCCGATCGCCGTATTCCGCCTTTACCTGATTAATGTCGTGAGCCTGCTTTTCCACGGGATGCCAGCCGGTGATTCCCGTGTCGATGAGCTCGTCGATGATCATGTCGATTTTCCCGTCCGTGTGATAGATCATGGGCTTGTCCACGGCTTTGGCCATATCACACATCGTCTTGTAGCAGGGAAAAACGAACTTTCGATAATGATCGGGGTGGACGAGGGGGCCGTTCTTTCCTGAAAGATCGTCTGCGTGAAAGGTCATTCCCACGGCCGGATGCTCCATGGCGGCTTCCATGGCTCGCTGCTGCAGTGGGACAATTTTTCCGTATATCATCTCGATGAGCTCGGGGTCATCCAGACAGCTCAGCATGAAGGTTTCCAGGCCCATCATGAACCAGACGCCGGTGAACACTTTTCCGATGATGGCGGTGATCTTCATTCCGGGGGGGAGCAGCGCGCCGACCTCGTCGAGAACGGAGAAGTCCAGATTGTCCGGTTCGGGCCAGGGGAACTCTGCGAACTCCTCTTTGGTGGTGATCACCCCCTGGTGCATTTCCGCCCAGTAGCGTTCCGTATAGGCCTCCAGTTCCGCACGATAAGTGCTTGTGGTATGGCTGGAGACAGCCACCTGGTCGGTTCTTTCGACTTCCCGACGTTTGGCGTGGACACTGATAACAGTGAGCGACACGGGGTAGGAGTCGTAACCGGCTGTTCGGAAGAATTCCATCTCCTCAGCGTGTCCCTTGAGCGGCCTTCCCATGAACTGCTCCTTGATCTCAGGCTCGATGCTCATCTCAACAATGGGAACGAAGTCCGGCTCCTGATGGTTCAGGGCGGCCTTCAGTCGGTCAAAGTCCGGCTTTCTGTCGCCTTTCGCATCCAGGGCCCTCTGTACTGACTCTGAAAACGCCATTGACGTAACCTCCATTGTATACGAATTCTACAAGGATGTGGGATCACAATATATGCACTTCTAGAGATCCTGCAAAACAAATTTTCCGTGGGAAGGACCCTGTGTTTGAATGAACAAAGGCCTTCCTTTCTGGCCGCTACGCCCACCCCAAGGCGTTCTTGATCTCCTCGCGGCCGTCGAGCTCTGGAGGGGGAAATTCTCCTGCGCGAACCATATCGATGAGTTCTTGAGTGACCTTCAGGATGCCAACGAGTTTCGTGCCTGTCACTAGACCGAGTTCGTAAGCCTGGCCGAGGTCGTCGAGATCCAGGACGCTGTGGGTCCTGAGGTCATCCTTTATGATGATATCCGCGAAATGGTCCGCAAAAACCCAGGTGTTGTGCGCTTGATAGTAATCCGTATCTCCTACGTGAACATACCAGGTCCATTCTCTCCCAAGGCCGGAAAAGTGGATATTTTCCATGATTGTACAGCTTCGATCAAGAAGGTAGTAGACTATGGTCGTAGGACCGAAACCTTCCCCAGGGAAAGGCTTTTCGACGATCAATTTCTCCGAGGGTTGGTACCATCGCCAGTCGTCGTCGTTAGTCTTCCTGAAGGCCTCGGCTTTTTTTCGAATGTGCGCGGACACCACTTCGGGTGAATTGACCTTGAACTCCGGTCCTTCTCCGTGTTCTTTTCCAAATCTACGCCATACCACCAAGGTTTTTTTCATTTTTGCGAAGCCTTTCGATGGTCTGGGTTGGATTTTTGGTGAAGAGAATTGGGGCCTTCCGGCGGATATCAGTGTGCCGAATTCCGGCTCCCAATTATTGGACTCCAAGCAATTCCACTTCAAAAATCAGGATGGCGCTTTTCGGGATCCTCGGCGGGTGGCCCCTGAGACCATACCCCAGGGAAGGGGGGACCTTTAACTGCCGGATTCCACCCACCTTCATCGACAGCACACCTTCGTCCCAACCCTTGATCACCTTCTTCCGTCCGATTTCAAACGTGAAGGGTTGCTTCTTCACAGCCGAACTGTCGAACCGCTTCCCGTCAGTCAGCCACCCCGTGTAATGCACCGTCACCCGCGCCCCCGGACTCGGAGACGCTCCCACACCGACTTTGATGTCATAATACTGCAGTTCGCTTGCGGTCTTCACGTAATCCGATTCTGCAACCTGGGTGGGAGCCACGATCCCCACGCCTTGCTTTTTATCCTCAGTCCCCCCCGAAAACAGACGGCTCAGCCAGCCCATGATTTCTTCCCCTTTCGAAAAGAATTAAACGGATTCAGATTTATTCGTCTCCACTAAAGCCGAAAAGGTACGCGATTTTCACTTTGGAGGAGGATGTATTTCAAAGCCCGCCGGAAAGGGAATCCAAGCGGGCTCTGTTTTGAACGATGTGTTCAGAAAAACGATCGTTTTTCGAGATCCGAAAGCTTAAGCTTACAGCGCCCACTGAGCCCGAGTCGACAGCAACAAGATTATGATTTGTAGATCAGTGAAGAAACAATTCCGGAACCGAGTCCTTTTAAGACTCCGGCCGCCACCCATCCCAGTGTGAGGGTAAGCGGTATAGGCAAATAACAGTATGTGGCCAACTGGAGAGAACCCAGAAGCAATCCCAAATATAAACCGAAGCGGAACCCTTCGCAAATCCCTTTGCCCTCAGCGTTTCGTGTAAAAATGAACACCGCGATGAAGGAAAAGAAGATCTGGCTCATGAGAATGAAGGCCATCTTTTGTTCCCCCTCCGGGCGCCACAAATGCGCTGTCTCTTCATAGAGGCCCTTCAGGAGAAGAGTATGGAACAGAAATTCGAACAAGAACACGAAAATAAATACAGCGATCGAAGAAATTATAAAACGCGGAACGTTCATGACAGCCCTCCTTTGATATGGATTCATTGAATATCGAATATCGGGGAATTGAATATTTGAACAATTTACGACTTTCTTAGTGATCTTCCAATCTTCAATTTCCTCCTGCCCCTGCCCGGGTCAAGCCCGCACCTTTTGTAGGATTCTGGCTTGAAGCAGCCTTTGCGCGGACATCTCTCCGAAGGATGCGCCGCAGTTCCTTAGATCCTCCACGACTTTGAAGTGGTCATATTTCAACCGGTGGTTCTCCACTTGCCATTCGTTATCCTTCCAGGTTACGGTTGCATATCCAGCCCGGGGATCCCCGTCAAACGGAAAACCGACCGAATCGATGATTGCGTACCGCTGGCAGCACGGGAAGCCATATGAAGCATAATGGAGATGGCCCGCCAGAATCAGGTTTGCCTTCACATCTCCGAGCAGGACCCTGGCCTCCTCTTCGGGCGTTACCTCCAGGTTCCTGAGCTTGTCGGCCTTCAATACCAGGACACCGTTAGCATCGGTGGGTGTTGCGTGCACAATGAGAAGGTCGTCTTGGGGAGACTTTCCTCCGGGCGGTGTGATCCTGTGTTCGAAGGGAAGGCCCTTTATATAATCTACCCCGTCTCTTCCGATCTTTTCCCGGACCCAGTCGAGGTCATCCCCCGAATACGCTCTGTCAACCACAAACAGATCTGCGTTTCCGTGGATGATCGGGCATTTCAAGTTGCCCAAGAGGTCGAGGCTCTGAACCGGTTTCGGTCCGGAAAGGACAAGGTCTCCGGCAATCACCAGGGCGTCATACGATCGGTGCTTGAGATCGTCCAGCACAACCTCGAGAGCGTCGGCGTTGCCGTGAATATCCGCGATGACTGCCACCGAGTATGGATGATCGCGAGTCTCTTCACTTATCGAATGGTTCACGCCGGAACGCCCTCAACGATACTCACCCAGGTCGCTGTCCGGGCGATTCGGGTGAGTTTCAATCCTGCCTTAGACAGGAGATCCCGATACTGCGCTTCCGTGCGCTCCAACCCCCCGGTCACCGCCATCATGTTTATGTCCATCAACTCACCGATCCCGGACATGTTCTCCAGGGGCACAACAATCTCAATCACCAGGACTCTGGCCCCCGTGGGCATCGCGGTTCGGCAGTTCTCGAGGATTTTTACCGCGCTTTCATCGTTCCAATCGTGGATGATGCGTTTCAGGAGGTATGCATCGTTGTTTTCGGGTACGGCCGTGAAGAAGTCTCCGCCGATGACCCGGCAGCGATCGGCCAGACCCTCTTTCTCGAACAGCTCGGATGCGCCTTCCGTCACTGAAGGTAAATCGAAAAGGACCCCCTTGAGCGATGGAAAGCCCTTCAATAAGGCGGCCAGAAGGAAACCGTGTCCGCCGCCCACATCGACAAGGGTACCAAAACCCGAAAAGTCATAGGCCTCTAGGACGGCCTCCGCATCCAGCGTGGAAGCGGATGTCATGGCTTCGTTGAAGACGGCATGCTCATCGGGCCTGCTTTGTAAATGTTTAAAAATATTTGTTCCAAACACGCTATCGAAAACAGGTTCTCCGGTTTCAACACCGTGAAGAAGATGGGGCCAGACGCGGTACATCGATTCGCTCCCGTGCATGATGGCATACCCGCGCAAGGAGCCAGGGGTGTCGGTTTTCAACAGCTCCGCTTGGGGGGTGAGGGCGAACCGGCGGGGCTCCGGTTCCGCGTATATGTCCAGGCTGGACAGCGCCCGCAGGACACGGTAGAGTGACGGCACGTGGGTGCCGGTGGACTCTGCGAGTTCTTCGACGGATTTTGGACCGTCTTTCAAAAGATCGCTTATGCCCAGCCCTGCGGCTACCGCTATTAATTGTGTTTCTATCTTTCCGTAGATTCCCCGCAATAATCGTTGTGCCGGGTCTGTCATTCGGATTTTTCCTTCATGACACCCCTCCCCCGGCCCCTCCCCGATGCGGGGAGGGGAGGTAATGCGATTGTAGTTTAGCTAAATTAAAGGCTTTATCCCCCTTCCCGTTTCGGGAAGGGGGTTTGGGGGTTAGGTTTGACTCCTTGCCCAATTTTGTACGTCCGTCAAGTATATTCTGTAATGAAAGACTCTAACCCTTGAGGGTGGACATAGTGATCTCTCCCGGTTTGAATCTCACCAGAATTCCATCGTCAATCCGCTTGAGAAGGTCCGCCCCTCTTACATCCTTAAAGCTTCTCCCTGACAGTTTAATTGAGGCAGTGAAATAGAGTTCGGGAGGGATTCTTTTCGTCCAGGGTGGAAGGGAGGCGGTGAACTTCAAAGTATTTTCCCGCCATTCCGTTTTGTTGATGCAAGCGGATGTTCCCGATATGTGAGGAACAATCTCTCCCTGATGCGATACCTTCAGCTCGTAAATTCCTTTTCGGTTTGGGAGAAACAGTTGAACTCCGTCAAAGTAATGCCAAGAACGTCCGTTGACCTCGGCCCGGGTTATCGGGCTACTGAATGCCACTCGAGGGGCAAAGATGAAAGGCGTCACTGAAAAGACTTTCACGGTACACCTGCTTCCTCCTCTGATCTTCGCAATGTCCTTCATGGCAAGGATATACTGACAGCCCCAACCCGGTTTCACCAGCCCCTTGATGAATCCTTCCTTTTGCACCCAGGCGCTCCCGTGGGGTGGGAGGTACAACTTCAGAAAGTCGCTTTTCCTGTCCTCTTTGCTCGGCTGGGCGCCTCTGTAGAACCACCAGCCAAACTCCTGAACCAGATAGGGATCGCGGCCGGCACCGGCGATCTTGACGACCTTCGACAAGGGAATCGGATGCCGATTCCGGACTCTTTTGGGCGTCATGTCGACTTTAATGGTCGTCTCTTTCCGCAGTTCTTTTCTCAGTGCGACCAGATCCTTCCGTTTGTAAAGGTCGGTCGGCACCACGAAGGCAAGCTCTATCTCTTCCTCTTTGACGTTTGGGCTTTCCAACACAAGGTTTTTCGACAAGGTCCAGATCAGATTCTTAACCCTCCCCCTTTTCAAGATGAGGACGGCCAGATCGGGTTTCAGGCCTCTGCTGTCTCTCAGTGTAAACTCGTCATCGGGCAGGTTCGTTAATCCGATGTGGCAGTCCTTCCTGAAAACCCGCTTTCCGATGAGCAGCCGGTCATATCCCTCCGCCCCGATGGCGGTGCCGATATCCTGAGTCGCACCGGCCACAGTCCTCCTGATTCCGAGGCGAAGGCAGGGACTGTCATTCCCCACGCTGAACCGGCGAATCTCTTCATATTTTGAACCGTTGACCGTCATCGTCGAGGTGGAGCGAATCACGGCTTTGTGTCCGCCCGCCTCTGTGATTTCGGTCTTTTGCTGACGCCCTTTTGTCTTTCCGGTGATGATTGCCCTGATGAATTCCCCGGTTATCTGAACGCTTAAAGAATTGCTGTCAAAATGGGCAAGGCGCTCCACATCGTAGACAAGGGCCCCGCCGTCTTTCCGGGGATGAATATAGGCTCTCAGGTAATTGTTCTGGATAACGCACGTTCTGGCGGGATATTGACTTCTTTCCCTCCAGCCCGTTACCTCGGTCGGACCGATTTCGGGATAGGCCTGTCGCGTTTTTGCCAGGATACCGTCTACCCCGCTGACTAACAGGTTATAGGCCAGCGCGCACCTGATGGGGTCCAGGCCGAGCGCATAGACATATTGTCTTGTCTCATCGGGACAGATGTTCTCCGCCTCGTTTAGCCAGACAATAGCGGTCTCGTGAGCCGTGTCCCTGTTCCTGGCCCTCGGTCTAAAGGCATCGTTGCATTGCTTGATGACCCAATCCGGGTAGGTCCCACCGCTGGCCTGCGTGAAGTATTCGCCCCATACTTTTCTGTTCGCCTTGTTGGTCCTGGCATCCAGCTGGTAGAACACGAATCCCTGTCCGTATTCGCTCTGCGGATTGATCCATCCGTATCGGGGTTCTTTGTCATCATACCCCGACATGAATATGCTCTCGTCGCGGACGCGGCCAAGGTGGATCAGGGTGGGAATGCCAGTGACATAATTCGGAACGGGAAGGGCGAAGGACGGCGTAAGCCAAAAATCCTGATAGAATCCGAGAGACAAACCGGGGTTATACTCCCACATGATGGTATTGACCCACGGAAAATCGTCCGTCCATCCGTGTGTTTCAGCGTGAAATCCGTCAATGGCTGAATCCCAGCCATGTTCCGAGGGGTTTGAGAAGTCCCGGGAAATCTTCCGCAGGAATCTCTCCATCAATTCTGCGCGCGCCGTTTTATCTTCTAAGGTGGCGCTCTTCTTGCTCAAGTCCAAAGGGGCATGGGTGAGGTACCAGTGAATCAGCATGTTCCGGCCATGCGTATAACTCGTGAGTTCCGAAAACTCAGCTTCTTTCCATTTGGGATTATCGAGATACAGATAGTGGCTCGTGGTCTTGATCGGGTCTTCCTCGTCCCAGGGAAAGGGGAGGCAGTCCCGGTGGCGAGGGGGGGAAGCGTGGGCCGGAGAGAAGACAAGCAAATTTGCGCCCCATTTGTAGCTTTCATCGATCGCCCGGTGCTTGAAATAGTCGAGATCGACACCATACACGCCTGCAGGCCGATTCCTTTGATAGTACATCTCGCAGTCCCACCCCCAAACATCCAGACAGATCCTTCCGGGATGCTCCGTCTGGAGCGAGTGGTCCACGGGCTTAGCCGTATATGATGTTAAGGAGAGGCTTGTTACTGTACATTTGCTTTGTCCCTTTTTAGCTGTCAAAGAAAAGGTGTGACTGCCTCCCTCTGTGCAGATGAAGGGTGCCAGCGCCAGGAAGCTGCGGTTCTTATCCCTTTCACGTTGGGGTGGAATGCTGAAGACCCCGATTTCCCGGCCGTCGAATTGGACCATGCAGAGATTGTGGTCCTTTTCCTTTTTGATTCTCAATTTGAGACGATAACAGCCCGGCTCGACGTCGTGCTGAAAGTTCAGGGGCCGTTTGCCAATGTCGGATTTCACCTCTTTGCTGAATTGCATATGCCACTCTCGTTGCCGTTAAGTGTGAGCGGATGGGCCTGTGGGCAACTGAAGGCCCTGCTTGCAGGGGTGGGATGAACCGGGGTCATCCTGTTTCAGATTGGTCTGCCGCTTCGAAGCGGATTGGATCTGCTGAAACGCGTTTTCCTCACACCGTCGATTTTCAGCCAGGACCTGTATGGTGTTCCCGTTTCACCTGCGCTGGCGAAGTCGCAAAGGCGGACTTTTCGACCGTCGGGGGCCTGGACCTCCATCAACATGAACGGGGGATGCCAGTCCCTGTATCGAAGGAATCGGCCTTTCAGCGTCCCGGCTTCAAGGGTCGGGATGTCATCCCTGACGAAGGGCACATCGGGCTCCAGTTCGGTTCCCCCAACGGTCACGGGATCAGGCAGCGGCACGTCGCCGGGGGGAAAGTCGTTGTAGCGCCGATCGTAGGCCATCAGGATGGGTCCGCGATACATCGAGGCCTTCCCTTCACATTCCTTTGCGCCCGCCCAGAAATGCCAGGACATGTCGAGAGCGATCTCCACCCGATCTCCCCGTTTCCAACGGCGGTCCAGGCGCAGGTACTCGCCCGGTCGGACGTTCCCGATTCTCCGGCCGTTCACGCGCACACGGGATTCTTTCGACCAGCAGGGGATCCGCAGTTTCAGCACGAACTGCGCCACCCTGGAAGGCGAAACCGTCAGGCGGATCGTTCCCTTCCGTGGATACTCGGTTTCCTGTTTAAGGGTAATGGTCAGCCCCGATCGAATTTCGGCTTTCATCCTGCACGGACCGTAATAGTTCAGGAGAACCCCCTCCTCATCCCGCATGATCGCCCAATCGCTGATCTGGCCGAACCCACGCGGGGCGTTGGCCGAACAGCAGTTGAACTCGGCTGTCCCTCTTCGCGCCTGCCAGTTTTTGCTCATTTTGAACAGGTCCCTGATCCCATCCATGGGGGTGTCATAGGTCACCCATCTCCCGGAGGACGAGAACAGTCCCGCCACGGAGTTCAGCGTCGAAAGTTCGATCTCGTCAGCGACGATAGAATTGGCCGTCATGCGGAGCATCTCGATGCTCATGGCGATCCAGGCAATCGTGCAGCATGTCTCGATCGAGCCGGGATGATAGGGGTTCCCCGCGGCTTCCTCATCGGAGCTGAAGGCTCCGTTATTGTGGCGATCCAGCTTCGCAATGCCCCACCAATAATGCGTGAACACACGGAGGTAGACGTCCTCCCCGGTCGCCGTGTAGAGTTCTCCGATGCCCATCAGCACGTGGAGCATCTCCCAACGGGGATTCGCGGTCTGGTACAACTCCCGGCCCTCGAGGGCGTCCTCGATGTAGTTCCCGGCTGGGCGTCCCTCCCGGGTGGTCCGGGGGAAATCCTCTGTGATCTTCAATGCGAGCCTGAGATAACGTTCGACACGAGTCTTCCTGTAGAGTATAGCCAGGGCGTGAATGGGGCTCAGGTTCACCGGGATGCCCGTGTCGATCAGCCTCCGATCACCATCCAGGTAGATCCGGCACAACAGGTCAGCCATCTTGCGGACACAATTCAAGGCCTTCCGATCACCGGTTTCTTCGTGCCAGAGCATGAGGGCGTACATCAAGTGGTAATGTCCCCAGGCGTCCCAGGTCTTCCCCGGTCCGTGATGGGTCATCGCATTCTTTGAGACCACGCAGTTGGGCGCGTAGCCGGTCAGACGAGATCCTTTTGGCCACGGACCGAGGTAGCCGTCATCGTCCTGGTAGGCGATCAGGGTCTGAACGAATTCCTCCAGGACGCGATGGAGTTCTTTGTCGTGGGTCAGCCGGAGCATTTCGATCGCCCCGGTCAGGTACTTTCCCGGGTACTCGCCCTCGTGTCCCCAGTGTCCCCGGAGGGGTAAACGGTCGCGGTCTCTTAACATTTCGAGCACTCCGGGATTCGACCCGGGCGCCACCTTGAGCCAGCGCTCAGTGATATTTCGAACGTAATCGCCGACCCATCCATTCAAATCGTAACGACACCTCGGTATCCGCTCACATTTAGGTTGTGCAGGCATGGGTTACCTCATCCGTCGGTAGGCAGGCCACCCTCGACCTGCACCATGAATCCATCGAGTGAAATGATCGGCACGACGCGGAACAGGTTCTCCGCATACGATTTCATCTCCGGGAGTTCCTCCTTGTGTCCCATCAGTCGGTGCAACGCCCAGGAGCTCAATCGCAACGCACGCCCCTGACAGTCCCAGAAGCAGAGGCCGTCCACACCCGTCTCGTAGCACGCCATCGATCGAACCCGGAACGATTCGGCCGACTGACGCCGCGGATACAGATCGGCATAGACTTTCGTATCCGTTCCTCTGGCCAGGTCGACGTAGGCCCTGATCAACGGTGTGCGATCGCTTGCATCGGGCGTGCCCACGCCTTCGATGTGGACGATCAGGTGATCGACCAGGCCCTCTTTCACCCACGTTTCAACCTCGATCCCGCGCGATTTCGGCGTCGTGAACGGTCCCAGATCGGGACAACCCGGGGCCGTGTATGCATCGGCGGCGATCACGTAGCATGTGCCCAGGCGAATCCCTCTTTCCGAGCCCACCTGGTCCAGCATCTGCCGCGTTTCTCTCAAAAGTTGGGTGAGAAAACCCGCCCTGTGGTTCAGCACCCGCTCGTCGAACGGGTCCTGATCCTTCATGACCAGGCCGTATTTTTCCATAAAAGAATTTGCAACGGGTTCTTCGTAGAGGACATACGGAAAAGAGCGGCAGAAGATGATGCATACGCCGTCACCCTCGTAGTCCTCCACCCATTCGCGGAAAAGCTCGACATACTTGGCACGCACTTGGGGAAAGGCCTGGCTGAGGTGACGGGCTTTATAGCCTTCGACCGTCCTGCAGCGCCATTCGGGATGCTGCGTCTGGAAATCGCCCGGGCCGGAATATCCCAGATGGTGGGGAGGGAGGCGTTCGCCCATCATTCGGACCTGGGGATAGATTTCAATTCCGATGTCGTGTGCGCACTGCACGGCGGATCGCAAAGGGTCCAGGCGATAGCGACGATAAAGATCGATCGATTTCAGGCGCGACCCCATTCTTCGCGAAAGGCCATAGGACCATTCCAGTTCGGAGCCGACGTTTGACGGATAGAATGTGGCAAAGGAGCCGGCGCAGCCCCAAAGCGCGATTTTGAAGTCGGAGTCGGCCAGGGACTGGAACTCATCGACAACGTCCTGATGGGTGGTATAGCTCCACATGGTGTGCTGGCCTGAATCGTAGTTGGCGATGAGCGTACGGGTATCGCGGTTGGCCTCCCACGCAGGTTCGGACCCGGAGACCGGCACGATGCGGATGTAAGCGATGTTGGCGACTGTCTCAGACATCTCGCCTTCCGCGGGGCGGTGGAAGAGGATGTCCTGACCGGTCAGGTCCGCCGTCTTCCAGTAGGCTTCGCTCAGGTCCGTAAGGGTGAACAGCATCTCCGGTTCCACGAGATCCTTATCAGCCCGAAACGTCTCAGGTGTGGCACGGGTGTACCCCGGGTCATTGCTGAGCTTCAGCAAAAGGCAAAATTGATCGTAGCCCAACTGAGCGTAGGTGCCCACAAAGATGCGATGCCGGCCGGTCGCCCCAAGTTTAAGCCGAACCGGAGGGGCCTTGATATCGCGCCCGCAAAAGAGCATGCGACCCGCGCCGGCCTCGATCTCGTAGTCCACGGCCGTCCACTTTCCTCTCTCGAACTTGCGTGAGATCGCGCTTGCAGGCTCGCAGGAGGCCATGTCCAGCAGGTATATGGATTCATTCTCACTGTCCATCTATGATCGCTCCCGAAAATGGTTTTGTAAGGAACCGCGTGTCTTCTGGCTGCTGATGCAGCACACCAGCTTATGCTTCGACAGGTAAAGCGGTCATCTCCACGTGCGTATGAAACCGCAATTCCACCGGACCGAGAAGACCCGACACGGTCTGTCCCTCGTAGACGAATTTGGTCGGGTAGGTGCTCATATGATTTGCGAGCGTGTTGACGACTTTAACCTCGATTATGTTTTCTCCCTGCACCACGAGGTCCCCGATATCGAATCGGTATGGCCTGCCCATCCTGACTCCGGCGGATTTTCCGTTGACGCGGAGGTCGGCCAGCGCCGCCGCCCGCCCCAGGTCCAGTACCACCGGGCCCTGAAGGTGCCGCTGCTCGAGGCTCACGGTCGTGGTATAGACGGCGCCGCCGGAATACGTCATAAGCCCGCTGTTGCACCAGTCCCCCAGACGGATCACCCCAGGGTCGCACTCGAACATCACGGGTGTAAGGAATGTTGCCCCGCCATAGAAACCGGGCTCCTGTTCGACGCAGAGCACGACCTGCGACATTTGCGGCTTTGGGTCCTCCAGACAGACCCTCAGTTCTCGGGACGGGTCGACTCGCAGGGCCCCTTCACTGACAGGATGACCGTCGACCCATGCCCGGACGGAACGTGCGGTGAGCTTGAATCGCATGGCTCGAAGGCCGGGTGGGGCCTTGAAACGGTACCACCCCACTGGGGCTTCGAGATCAGGCCTGATGTTGTAAGTCAGCTTGTGCGGTTTTACAAACCATCGCAGCAGGGGGATGTAAGGGTCGAGGAAGGGCTTTTCAGTGGGGGAATGAAAAATCGCGTAGGTATCCACCCGCTTGCCCTCCGGCTGAATGATCTTCAGCAAGACGGAGGAGAGGCCTTTTCTGAGACGGACCCTTGTCCGGGCCTCTGATTCCGGTGAGGAAACCGAGATGACCGGGTCGCCGTTGATCCAGGCCTGCCTGTGGAGTTCGGCCTTTCCCCCAAAGTCGAAGATGTAGTCCTGTTCGTCGGGGGAATAAACGTGGGTGAGCAGAAAGCGTGTGGGGCTTTTGAAACCTTCCACTCCTTCGAGGACAATGAAGTTCTCCGGCACACCGTTCAGCTCTCTCGGGATTCCAACCCCTTCGTAGCCGAACTGCCTCGAATAGCTGTACCGGTGCCATTGGACCTCGCCCCCCTTGTCCTCGTAACCCCCATTGAGGTCCGTCTCACCCGGCCCGGGTACCCTGAGGATTTCCTCCGGCTCCGCGCCCTCCTCAAAGGGACCGATCATCCACCAGTAGGGGCCGTAGGAATAGGTGACCGTTTCCCAATCCGAATCGTCGATGTCAGGTTCGTGCCACCTGAGCTCCGTTCCTTCCCTTCCGTCGTTTTCCATATAATGGAATCGTCGAGCCTCGGGGCCTATGAATTCATCGGATGCCGGATACCGGAAATCCCCCCAGCGGTTGTCCATGGTGGGATCCAGACGAATTCCCCAGGGCCCTTCCAGACTCATGGGCTCCGGCGGGTCATCGCAGGTAAGCTCAGAACCGTACTCCCTTCCCCTGTGCACAAGCCTCAGACTTTTTGTCCCGCCTGCATCGCAGGATCCGCGGACCCGGATCCCTGCATCCGAGGACTCCACGGAGGCTATCCCTGACAGGTTGTCCTCCAGGACACTGGGTCCCCCCCGGGGGGGCCGAAGAATGACCAAGGCCCCCTCGTTGGGCCCCATGTCCAGACGTATTGTGGTGCGGCCGTCTCGACTTTCGAAGCGATGGAGGGGTATGGCTTCACCCGTGAAGGCGTTCCAGACCTCCGGTTCGCCGGATGCCCTCAAGTCAGCGGAGATGCGGTTACCTTCCTGCCCGGCATTGTACAGGAAGTAGATTTCCACTTCCCCCATCTTCTGATGCGTGTGGAGTATGTCCGGGTCTGAAGTGATGACGTCCAGGTCGATGGCTTTGGAGATGACCTCCGGGAGGCGATCCATATCGCCGGGCACGAAGATGGCCTTGCCTCCGAGCCGGTTCTCACGCTGCGAGATATCGTCGACGTCCTCACCGGGCGAGATGCCGAAGATCTCCCTGAAAAGGGCCAGCAGCTCCGGGTCATCGCGCCCGTTCTCCTGTGAGGCGTCAGGCAATCGGCCGAAGGCCAGGACGGTTCCTCCGCCCTCGTAGAACGCTTTGATCTTAGTCGCTGTCTCGGTTCTGATGGTTGTCATCGGGGGCAGGAGGAGGGCGCGGAACTCGAGGCCCGAAACTTCCAGCTTCCCGTCGGAGACCTCTGCACGGCATAGGGACGGGTCGTCGATGTAGTCGAAATCGATTTGGCTCATGAAGATGTGCCGGGCCAGATCGCCTGTGACCGAAGCGGCCTCCTGCGCGGGTTTGGTGAAGTTGTGGTGGCCTGACCATCCCGCGTGAATCGTGGACAGGGGATAAAGGATGGCGACGTCGGGGACGTGTACGCCCCGGCTCATGATGTAGCTGAGTCTTCTCACGTAATCTGCGAAGTGCTTCCAGTATCCCCAGTAAGGCTGACGGAAGTGCACGGCGGGGGGGACCCACTCGTACCAACCGCCCAGGGTGGTGTACAGGACGCCGTGGCGGTTGTAGAAGTTGACCCCGTAGACGAAGTTTTCGTTCGTCCAGGCCAGGTTCTCCTCCGTGGTATGTCCCCAACCGGAACCCCAGTAGGCGCAGACTCCGACCCGGCTGTGCCCATAGAGATGGGCGATGGAGCTGGCGGTTTTTGCGAAGAACGTGAGGTTTACGGGCCGGCGCATCTGCTCTTCGGATCCGGGTATGTCGAAGTGGCCCATTCTTCGGAAAAAATCACCGAAATGATAGGTCTGGGTCAGTAGATCCCCGTCCTTCCCGTATGGGCAGAAGGCGGTGTAGAGCATTCCGTGATCTTTAAGCCACTTTGGGATAGCCTGGTTCCAGTTCTCGTCCAGAAGGGAAACCATGACTTCGTAGTAGTCGCATCTGATCTTATCCGTCACGGGACCGGTGTCGTGGAAGATGCCGACCAGGTGATCGAGAGGATCGTATCCCTTCTCCTCTTTGAACTGCACCACCAGCGAATCGGAGTACAGGATATTGCCGTTCAGTGTGATCATTTCGTCAGGCCCATAGGCCTCAAGCGTGCCGCCCAGAAGGCCTTTCAGCCGTTTCCTGTAAGCCTCCATCGAAACTTCGAGCCACCGCTCCGCAACATTCCGGTTGAGGTAGTCCAGATCGTGAGGCTGGCTGGCTACGACCGTCACCAACCACCCGGGCTCGGGCGCCTTCCAGCTCAGCCTGTTGTCCTCAACCGCGTCTGTGAGGTCTTTGCGCGAGGCGGTATCCAGGCTCCCGTTCTCTTTCCGATAGGCCGCGGCCTGGAGCACCTTCTCCTCGGACGGGAGTTCGATGTGAACGGGTTCTTCACCGTTGGACTCCGCCTCGCGGATCACGAGCCGCTGCCCTGTCAGGGAAGGGTACTTTTCGCGATCCTCTCTGACCATATTCTGAAAAAACTTGTGAGCGGTCCAATCTGAAAACCATGCCCGGAGACCAAGTCTCCGGTGCTCTTCCATGGCGAACTTCGTAAACTCCCACCATTCCTCCGACCAGTAAGGCGGATCCGAGCAGAGCGGCTCCCCGAAGCTGAATCTCGGATAATACCAGGTGCCGGATATGCCCTTGGCCTTCAGCTCCTCGAGCTGCCAGGTCATCTGTTTTCTGTCAAGGCGTCCGGCTTCCCACCACCAGCAATCGAGGGGCGCGTAGTCTGAAGGTGGGTTCGCGAACTCACGCAACATCATTTCTCTGGATATCTGTGTCGCCTTATCTTCCATCTGAAGGGTCCCTTTGCTTCATGGCATGCCTATTGTTAATCGACTCGAAATACACATCCAAAATAGCGGAAGTCATCGAAAGTCCAGGCCCCCCCTCATTTCTCCCGTACCACCCCGGCGAGGAGGGAGGCGCGGAAGTCCTCAAGGGATATCGACTCGAACCTCCGCTTCCTGTACGATGACGTTCTCTCCGTCAACGGCATGCCCCTCGCGAAGCGCAAAGCCGATCTCGTTCCAGCCGTCACGGAGCATGCCATCCTGGAGCCTAAATTCCGCGTACAGGAATCCCTCCCCCTCGTGAGGAATCAGCGACAATCCCTTGGTGGAAACTTCCTTTCCGTTGACGTCTACCAGCAACGAGCCGATGTTGTCCAGATGGCGCGCTTTGAAACGCACCCACGCGTCCACTTCCTTCAGGTTCTCGTGCAGGCGACACGGAACAGCCTTCCGCTCCGATGAGCCAGCCTCGAATTCGAGGCGGAGGAAACGCTGCACACAGTAAAGTGGCGCCTCTTTCAGATAGGTGTAGCGCCGTTCCTTCCCTTTTATGCCCTCGGGCAGGCAGATGTCGGGCAGAGGAAAGAGGTGGTGGTACGCG
Source organism: Candidatus Latescibacterota bacterium (assembly GCA_965217865.1). Taxonomy (GTDB): domain Bacteria; phylum Latescibacterota; class UBA2968; order SICM01; family SICM01; genus CBDCJO01. The sequence goes on from CBDCJO010000002.1 coordinate 1,488,359, forward strand.
CATTCGTAGAAATTGAAGAACGATACGCCATCGGCCCCTTCTGCATAGAATCCGTGGACCAGAGCGCGAATGTTTTCACGTGTCACTTTCGTAATGCCTTCGCCCTCCATCTCGTATTCTTCCGGTATGCATACATCCGTCGCGAACGATGTGGCGCCTGTGATCCCGGGAAGCACGGCGCAGGACGTGCCGGAAGCCAGCTTCACCCAAGGCTCGATGGTCATCCTAAAGTCTGAGAGGAAATTCTCTGTGGGGCTCACGTAGTCGAGCAATCCGTCTCTAATCCACTTCTCGACCTCGAGACCTATCACCCGGCAGAAATCCGGGTCCCACGGCACCATGGCACCTAAGATCGGCTTGGATTTCCCTCGCTTGCTCACGGTCTCATCTACGATCTTGCGGCATTCGGCGACGAACGATGTAAGGTGATGTGCGTTCTTCGAAGGAAAACTCACACAAAACAATGTGCGCAGGAAATTGAGCGTCAGGCCCTGGAGATCGTAGCGTTGCATGAATTCGCGCACAATTGCCAAGCGGTGTTCGCGTACCTGCGGCACGGCGTAGTCAAGCAGGTGGGGGCGGACCTCCTTAATAAAAGCAGGGACCAAGGTATTGGGACCACCAACGCAGGGGTGGGATTCAAAGGATACCTCACCACCAGCCTTCTCCTCCATGCTGCCTATTCTCCATTCCGGGTGGTCAAGCCAGAACTGGCTTGCCATCCCCGGGAAGCCAGCCTCAGCCACGTGGTGGGCGTCATTCACACGCATCTTCGCCAGTACGGTGCAGCCGTCTTTGCGGAATTGATTGACCGCGACCCCGAAAGGATCCACACCCGCTGCGGTTAATACCTTATACGCCTGGACGACGAGATTCACCGGTAGCCCAGTTCCGAAGGCTAATGCGGCCGAACCTTCGGTTGATCCCCAAACTTCCCCCACATGTGCCGGGTAGTAGTAGCATACTTCCGGGATGGCTGCACACAGACTGATCATGTCTGCTCTGCTCTTCAGCAACCGTTGGGCGGCCTCTGCCAGTTCCGCCCGCCCGTCCTCTCCGACGGGCACGCCCAAAAAGCCGGAATCGTCGTGGATTACGATCTGTTTCCTGCTACGAGCATCCATGTTATCGTCCTTTGTTCAGTGCGGAAGTTGACGACGATCCGCACCGTCCGAGTCCGCAGCGTAGACCTCGTGCGTCCGTTCAGATCATTGTGTTCGCCGAAGTCGCGGACTGACGGACATGCCGCCTTAACAATACCATAGGCTGTGGAACGGAAAAGCTTATTCTGCGCATGGCTCACGTTTCACGCGGAGCTTCGCGCCCAGAAGTGCGGCGCGAAAGTCCTCCAGGGGCAGCTTGTCGTCCGCCATGGCCACGGTTGTGTAATGCGTTGTGTGGGCGCCGCAGCCGACCTGCATCGTCATCTTGCCGTAGAAGTAACGGTGCGGGTAACAGATCAGGCCGCGCGATTGCCAGATCGGATTGCCGAAGATGTTGCATTCCATGACCGATTCCGGCGGAAACTCGACCTCCATCACATGCGGCGGGTCCGTGATGCCGCGCATCCCCTCCCAGTATTGGGCCACGTATCGGCCGTAGGTCGGTCCGCTGTTTGCCGTTCTTAGGATGAACAGCCGAATGTTTTCGGGCATGGCAAGATTCTCGTCCACGACTGTGGCGTTCATCAACATGGGGCTCCAGTCCGGATTGATCCAATCAAAACGGCGCTCGATCGGTCGAGCCAGCCCGAACGCACGACCCATGTGTATGGGAAATGTGGCCACGCAGCCCATCCAGTTTGCCCCGAACGCGATGAATTCCGCTGTGGCCGGATCGAACGTGTACCCTTGCTCATTGAGTTGTTCGGTCAGGTCGATGGTCCACGCCTTTGAGCGTCCCCACGCACTGAATTCATTGTCCGGCACGTCGCAGCCGCGATTCTGGATGGCCAGGCGCCGGTCTTCGAGCCCTTTCTCGAATTCGGGGCCCATTACGCGACAATTCTGCGCAAGATCGTTCTCCAGGCGGCAGACCACGCAGCGTGGCCCGAATTGCTCGCGGGCCAGTTCAACCAACTCTGGATTGGACTCCAGAACGAAGATGCCTTCGTGCGCTTGAGCTTTGCGGATCAGGCGGTAATAATTTTCGCGTAACTGAAGGGCGCGGCGGTGGCACACTTCAGCCCGGTCGGGCCAGTAATCCCACACGTGACCGAATCGCCTTCCGCGCTCCGCGTCGTCTAGCCGGAAGATGTCCAGCCATCCCAGTGCGTGACAGCACAAGTAGATGCGGCGAAGCTTCTTAAGCGATTGATCAATTTTGAGCATCCTCCATCGCCTCCTGTTGCGTTGCCTTATCTTCCATCTGAAGGGTCCCTTTGCTTCAATCGTTAAAAAGCCCGCTCTTTCAGCCGACGTCCGACCTCGGCAAGCACGTTTGCGTCCTCATCCTGAATCAATCCGCGGTCGGTTGGGGGGACGTTCAGCAGCAGATTGCCTCCGCGACCCCAGGCGATCTTGAGCCAGTCGATAATCGTGTCCGGAGGATGGGGGGTGTCCTCGGGCGTATAGAACCAGCGACGGTGTATGCTATCGCACGTCTCGATCGGTAAATAGCGGAAGTCGTCTCCGCGCACCATCCTTCGGATCGGTCGCGTGTCGGGGATGTAGAGCTGGTCACCCACCATTTTGTGCACACGCTCGATGCAGTTCAGGTCGACGGGGGAGAGGGCCAGCTCGCCTCCGTTCATCTTTCCCGGATTGCAAAGCACAAGGCAATCCGGCTGCAGGGACTTGATGTGGTCGTAGAGCTCACGCCAGTGCCACCGGGTCGCATCGTGCCATCCCCACCATCCCTTCTCCCAGCCAGCGTCGAACCATATTTCGAGTATGGGGCCGTAATCGGTCAGGAGCTCGGTCAACTGGCGCTTCATAAATTCCGCGTACGCCGCGTCATCCTCGTAGCTCGGCTCGTGCGTGTCCCACAGGGAATAGTACAACCCGATCTTGATCCCCCTGCTCTCGAAGGCCTCGCAGATCTCCTTCAAAATATCTCGACGCATCGGGGTCGTCATGATGTTGTAATCGGTCAGGCTGGTGTCCCAGATGCAGAACCCTTCGTGGTGCCTGGTCGTAATCACGGCGTATTTCACTCCGCCAGCGTCGGCGACCTCGGCCCACTGATGCGGATCGAAGTCAACCGGGTCGAACTTGGCGGGATCTTCCTCCCCGGTTCCTGCTTCGATGTGGTAGAAGGTATTCAGGTTGAAGCAGACAAACAACCCGAATCGGAGGTCCATCCAGGCCTTCTGGGCCTGCGTGGGTCCTATGCGTTCAGGCTGATCGCCATGCATGATTCGTGTCCTCCTCCTATTTGAGCAAGCCTGGGTTCAAATGCCATTCTGGCGTGTGGTTATCCGGTGCGACTTTGCCCAATGGAGATGCGTTCATCTTCTGTTGTTCCCCGTTCCACTTGTCGCGTTACTTTCTCAAGATTGTTCAAAAACTCCGGGATGACCTCTTCGTGGTGGGGCATAACAACGAGGCGCAAGCATTCTGGGTTCCGCATCCGTCCATCCCCTTCCACCCCAACCTGTCCATTCCCTCTGCAATGGAAGATACGCCGATTCTGTTTGTTGTGGATATGACCGGAACGATGTTGATCTCAGGTTCAACGGCGATATCGAGGCCCCGAACCTTTCGGACACCCGTAATCAGTGCCTGCGTATTCTTCATCACCTTGTCCACCACCTTCAAATAGCCTTCTTCGCCGAGAAGGTTGAGGGCCGTCCAGGCACTTGCGATTCCTGAACCCGAATGGCTTCCCTCGATAGCCGGACTGCGATAATCTCCGCCGACCCAATTCGTCATATTGAAACCCTGAAGGCGGAACAGCTCCTCAGTTCTATAAAGTTGAACGCCGGTGGGATAAGCAGCCAGCCCCAGCTTATGGGGATCAATCGATATCGAACTGACGGCTTTCACCTGAAAGTCCCAATCATCCGGAAGGGGGTGAGTTTTTTGGCGAAGGGGATGATGAAGCCGCCAAGGCAGGCATCCACGTGGAGAAACAGGCCGTGCTTTTCAGCGATCTGACCCAGGTCAACGACGGGATCGATTTGTCCGTGGGTGGGTGTTCCAGCAGTGCAAAATATGGCGATGGTATTCTGATTGATCGCCGCTTCAATCGCCTCCGGATCCGCCTTGAAGTTCTTGTCAAGAGGTGTCCGGATAATATCCACCCCCATAAGGGTTCCGCCCTTTTCGACCGATGGATGCGCTGTTTCGGGTGCGACAATGTTGGGGGATTCAATCTCAGGATGTTTCTTGCGTGCATTCTCCCGAGCTACAAGGACAGCCTGAATGTTACTCATGGTCCCACCGGGGGTAACATTCCCGGCCGCGTCCGGATGACCGAGGAGGTCTCCGACCATGGAGACGACTTCCTTTTCCAGTTTCGTACAGCTTGGGAATGCAGTGTGGAAGAAATAGTTCTTTCCATGAACTGCACGGAGGCTTTGATCACCACCTCGTCGAGGCGGTGAGTGCTTGCCCACACTCGCTCAAGAGGAGCGTCATCTGCTTCAAACGTCTTCAGTGCGGCTGTAATCTCAGGCTCTCTCTTGCCTTTCGCAGGGAGCTTCATCTCCTCAACCTCCTTACAAGCTGCGATCAGGATTCTTCCTGTTCGGCGTTTCGCATTGGAACTTGAGCAAGGTGGCAAGAGCCGGTATCAATATCGAAAAGGAATGTTCAGGCAGGCTCACCGCTGACCGATGGCGTCCGTGAAGCTCATGCCACGATAGTCCGGCAGCTCCCCTCCGGCATCCTGCATCGCGCGCTCATAGGCCATCTTCACCTCGTCATGACGTTGTTCGACGAGATTGTTCCGGCACCTCGGGTCGCTTCGCGGGTCGAACACTTCACCGGCAACCCCGTCGAGGTCCATGAGGACGAAGTTTTCGTGGTCGCGATACCAGAGGGAATCGCGATAGCGACTTGTGAGGTACTCCCTGGGGTGCCACCCGCCGCCGTGGATAAGGGGGGTGAGATCGCTTCCGTCGATCGAAAGGTCGGACCCCATGGCCTGTGCGACGCCGCTCTGATGGTAGAGCGTGGCCACGATGTCGGTGTTATAGACGAGTTCGTCGAAGCGCTTTCCGGATCCAGCGCCTCCAGGGAATCGGATGAGAAGCGGCACGTGTACCACCCCCGGATACATCGCGTGGTGGGGTTTGCCGAGGATTCGGCGGGGGTTGTCCGCGAAGTTGGTGCCGTGGTCGGAAGTGAAGACGATCACGGAGTTGTCATAGAGGCCGACGCGCTTGATCGTGTCGATCAGCCGGCCGAACCATGTGTCGACCAGGGACACGAGTCCGGCGTAATGGGCCTGGACGTGCCGGAGTTCCTCCTCGTTCAACTGCCCGCCAATCTCGGCGTAATGGATATGCAGCGCGGTTCGGCCGGCGTAGTTCGGGTCGGCATACAGGCGGAGGTAGGACGGTGGGGCCTCCCATGGCTCGTGGGGCGCGAACGAATCGGCCAGAAGATAGATCGGCTGATATCCGGTGTTCTGCTCGACGAACTCCGCCGCCCATCGGAATACCTGTGCGGTGCGGGTGTCCTCCTCGTTCTTCTCGTGGGCCGTGTTGGCCAGATGCCGGGCGATCAGTCCCCCGGGCAGCTTTTTTGCCTCCTCATCCGGATCTCCGTAGTTCGCGATCTTCTCCCGGGGGACGATAGCGGGAGATTTCCAGCGGTCCTGCTGCATCCCTCGCACGTAGTGCCACTGCCAGAAGCCGCGGGTGAAGTTCATGCCGGGCGCGAAATAGGGGAGGGTGTCCGTGACGAAGCCGGTGTAGTAACCGCGGTCGGCCAGGTTCTCGGCCAGAGTGTCCTCAGCGTTGTCCATGGGCTGCCATCCGGGCAAATTGACGATGTCCCATTTGAGGGGCTTCCAGGTACGGATCGGAAAGATTCGTCTCCCGGTGTGGAAGGACCGCCTGTATGGGATTGTCGGGAGAACCTCAGGGTAGCAGGAATCAAAAAGTGCGGCATCGCGGGCGAAGGCTTCGATGTGAGGGGTCCGGATTCGCCCGTTGCCATAGCAGCCCAGGTAGTCGACCCTGAGGGTGTCCGCGATCACCACAATAAGGTTCGGTTTTTTCACCATTGTGAATTCCCCGGGGATTTTCCCGCCTTCATCTCTTGTGCTCCAGCTGAACGGCCAGCCAGTATGGGTAGGTTTCATCACGATGCGTGATCTCGACGTCCACTTTCCGCACCTCCGCGGGCTCAGGCTTGGGAAACTCGTGAACTCCCGGGGTGGCCCGCAGCGTGAACGCCAATCGGTTCAGGCCGCACTTGATCAATTTCGGATCGACGATGGCCTGGAGGTGGCAGGCCTCGTTATCCTCGGGGTGATCCGTGACCGTGAGGGGGAGGGTGATTCCCTGTTCCCGTTCCACAGGGACCTCCCCGCCGTTGACTTTCAGGGTCACTTCGGCCACGGATGTCACACGGGTGACGTTGATCAGGAACCTGACCCCCACAGGAGCGCCGGCGGCCAGGCCCCCCGGGATGTCGTCGGGGATGTCGATCTCCATTTCCCCTTCTCCGCCTTCGGCGCGGGGTCCCAGGACCAGGGGCAGGGCCATCTGGAAGACGTAGGTCTTGTTGGCGTCTCTCATCCGCTCCGGGTCGCCGAGCTCACGGAACACCTCCCACTGCAGCTCGTGGTTGCGGACCAGGTAGTCGTAGAAGAAGATTCCGTCCACGCCCTGTTCATACAGCCTGTGCGCAATCGCGCGGTGCTGAAGGCGGTTGGTCCGACTTGCCGGGAAACCGTCGACCAGACCGCCACGGCCGAACTTGAAGCGCGTGGGTTTTCCGGGCCCGGCCGCAAGGCTGCAATTCGTGCCCTCGATCGCCTTCCGCCAGCCGGACATGTCCATCTCGTAGAGTGAGGCCGCGCGGCAGTGTGCGATGAGGATGTCTATGAGACCCTCTCGCGCCCAGGTGCGAACGTCCAGACCGATCTGGAAAAGGCCTTCGATATCATCGTGGTTTCTGTCGTCGAGCTCCTTCCAGATCGTGTCCTCGGTGTAAAACTGTGCGGAGAGCCCGAGCCGCTTGCCCTTCTTGGCGCCCACCTCGTCCAGCATGGCGCGGATATTGCGCAGGTGCTGGTTCATGGTCTCGCGGCCCTTCTCCGTTTCATCGGGATTGAAATACGGGGGCATCCGCGTATAGTCCAGGTCGATGCCGTCCACGTCCCAGGTCTCGGCCACCTCTCTCAGCAGAGCCAGGTGCTGTTCGGCGATTAGCGGCTTGTTCCAGTCGTAGGTGGCGGAAAGCTGGTGTGCGGGGACCGACTTCAGCCGCAGCTCCGGGTGTTCTTTATAGAACTTGGGTTGCGAGTAATCCAGCCCCGCGTAGGTGTGGTGCGCATCGTTCATGCGGCAACTGCCCCAGGCCTGGATCCCGCACCTGTGACATTCGTCCACGAAATAGACCATGGGATCTTCGCCCGCCTCGATCCACGCCAGGATGCCGGGACGGGGTTCAAGACCGGGAACGCTGGTTTTCTGGGCGACCCCCGGCATTCCGATGCAACGCTGAAAAATGCCGATGTGAGATCCTTCGATGCTCTGGACCAGGGAGCGAAGCTGCCGCTCCGCGGTTTCGGGACCCGCTCCGGTTTCGTCCCCGTCGTAGGTCATGATCAGTCGTTGACGCGGGTGGAGATGAACTACCTGGTCTTGATCCTGCTTCTTCTTGTTTGGCATGAGTTATCCTTTCTGTAGGTTTTTTCTGGAATGCTCAACCGGCCGTGGAACTCTGAACCTGCGCAGTAGCTTGCAGCAGTCCGAGCGACCTCAGGGAGCGAGAAGAGATCCGTTGTTAAGGGTCGTATTGTTTTTATCCTAAAGGAGGGGAGAAAGGAGCGGACCATCACCCTCTATCTAGGTTTGTGTTTTTTCCCCCCAAAACAGAAATGCTCATTGCAGAGAATCCCCGCCAGTCAACCTATCCAGCGGGGATCTATATTGAGAAAAGTGTTTGATCATGTGAAGTGGGAGGCGGTTGACAGAGCGCTTTGGCAGGTTCACTGGCTTTGAGGGGCCGATGGAGGCTCACGCGATCACTTGAGATCGCCCGAAAAAACCGAAGTAAGGTTGAATCTAGATAATGGTTGTATGTAGGTTGAGAAGGGATACATATTTTCATATATCCCTGACCCACAGGAGGACTAAAGATGCAGCAAACCCACCTCGAAAAGTGACCCGATCAAGAAGCGCAGGATCTTACCCCCGGAATAAGACTATGAGGTTTAACACCAGCCCGGGAGATGTTTCGGTTGCACAAGTGCTGCGGAATTGAGAGTCCACTCTGGCCCAAATATATTCGCTGGACCAATAATTTCCTTCATATTTGCCGCCTCAAAGATATATTGTCCACCACTGGTGAATTTCGGGATCGCTCTTTAAGATAACTCACTATATTGAGGTGTATCAAGAGAAAAAACCCTTAATTCACCTTGTCTTCCACAGGACAGAGAGGATTCTGACATGAACTCTAACCCCATCAGCATCAACACCTACACCGCCTTGCGCGATGAAGTCGCAAAGGTTTTAAGTGCCGGAAAAGCCCGGGCCCGTCAGGCCGTGGAACGGGAAAAGGCCAGGACCTACTGGGAGGTTGGGGGCTTGATCCAGGCGCACTTGCTTGCAAATAAGGACCGGGCCGACTACGGAAAACAGTTGGTTCCCCGGCTGGCAAATTTCGTGGGGACCAGCGAGAGGGTTTTGTATGAATCCCTTCAATTCTACCGCTCGTTTCCAATTCTGCGCGCGCGCGCAGAATTGACCTGGTCACACTACCGTACACTGATGAAAATCCCGTCTGAAAAAAAACGGTATCTCTTTTAAAAAGAAGCAGATAGACGGGGTTGGACCAGCCGGGAACTGGCCGCCCAGATACAGGCCGGAACCCTCCCCACGAAGAGCGTTCAGCAACCCGAAAAGGGTCCGGTGGCCCGACTCCAGGCCAAGCGGGGACGGCATTATACCTACCGGCTGATCGAAGCGCCGGGCGGAAGGGGATTGCGGCTGGATCTGGGGTTCGGAATCCTTCTAAAAAGGCCGTTGAATCGGCTTGAAAAGCCCCGGGAAGGCACGTTCGTGGAGGTGGTTCGGCGTCCGGGTGACGGCGAACCGTTTTTCAGGCTTCGGACAATTCGCGACAGGCGCGCCTTTTATTCCTACCGGGCCTACGTGGAGCGCGTGATCGACGGGGACACCCTATGGCTGGACGTGGACTGCGGATTCCAGGTGTGGACCCGGCAGAAAGTGCGGCTGAGAGGGATCGACACGCCCGAACTTCGGACCTGGGAGGGTCAGGAAGCCAGAGCATTCGTATCGTCTGCGCTTTCAGGGAATGGGTCTGTAGGCGTCACGACGACCAAACCGGACAAGTACGATCGGTATCTGGCGGACGTTTTTTACCTGCCGGGAAAAGGGGAACACGAAGAGGGGCTTCGAAACGGACGGTTTTTGAACGGGGAGTTGTTGAGGAAGGGATACGCGAAAAGAATTGAAGGTTGACACCATCAGGCCACATCAATATTCAATTCTCCGATATTCAAATATTCAGTGATTCTTCTTGGCGACATAAGTAATTGCACATGTTGTCCAGTTAGATTCGCTTCAACGAGCCTGCTCTTTTCTTGAAGCAAACCTCCGGCTCCTGCCTTTCCCGTTTGACGTTTCACGTTTGCCTCTCACGTTTTTCCTAACCTCTGACCCCTCGCTTTTTTTGATCTTCTTCTGACTTCTGTATTCTATATTCTGTATTCTCCGATCCTGCCCCCTGCCTTTCCCGTTTGCCGTTTACCGTCTCACGTTTTCCCTGACATTTTGGCCTCCATCCGCTGGCACTGCCGGACGCTCATGGTCACATCCCACTCCTGCCGGATTAACGCCGCCAGCGTCTTGCCTTTCCAGACATTTCCGTTCAACCCGAACTCCGCGGGAGTCTTCCTCAAAGCAGCATGGATCTTCGCAGTTTGCTTTTCACTCAACCGCCGTGGGCGCCCGGATCGCTTTCCCCTCACCAGCCCCGCCAGCCGCCCCTGTTCGAACCTTTCCACCCAGTTGGCCACGGTTCGATGGGCAACACCGAGTATTCCGGCAACCTCCCTGCAGCTGTTCCCCCGGGCGACCAGGAGGATGCCGTGCAGCCGACGGTCATACCGGGACTCCGGAGACCGCCGGATCTCATCCTGTAGCGCAAGAATGACACGCTCAGAATTAGCTATCGTAAGCTTTTTCACGTCAAAACAAAGATAACAAACCTTGACCTTATATGCAATTACTTATGTCGTTTAGCAGAATAGGAATTTGATGAACACGGTTCGGTTGCCTACTTATGAAAAGCCCTCAGCATTCACATTCGGCTAATGCAAAAGTACCGTTTAGGTATCAGAGTTACCTTATTTTATTGCTGGATACAGATTTCGCGAGAATCATCACTCGCACAAGGGTCCGGTCTTCGGTCACCCCGGGAGTCTGGAAACCGCCGAGGACCTGGTCCACCTGGGATCACGCAACTTCTTGACCTCTCGAAAGTCAAAACGCTGGTAAATCGTATTGCACATCTGCCCCATCCACTGAAGGAGCTCATGCGAGCCCGAGGGAAAAGCCCATGATATAAGACCGCCAATGACTTCTTGCGATCGGTACCATTCAACCAGGGCTTTCAGCAAGGCGGTACCGATCCCCTGGCCGAAAAGCTTTGCACGGTTTCGCCCGAGACAATATCCAACATGGTAGCAGCCGAGTGTCAAGAAACGGCCGTGAAGGTCGAGCGGCTCCGCGATCTGGAAGTCGGCGAACGGACGGTGACCGATCCATCCCTTCGGGTCTGAGAAACCAGGGTCGTACTCCTGAAGGTACAGCTGTCCGACACAGCGATCTCCATCGAAAGCCAACATCGATGCAATGCTCTGCTTCTCAATGAACTGTCGGACGTGCTCTGCCGATTTCCAATGGCAGCTCTCGACGACTCCGAAATCGCTCGGTAGCATTTGGCGACATCGAATCTCCATGCTTACCCTCACTGTGGGCACATAACTTATAATTAAACAGCCTAAAAGAAAACCGCAAACACTGCGATCTTGGCAGTATATTTGGTGAGGCAGTCTACTGTTAGATTACTATTTTCAGTTGGTTAAATCAAGAATCCATTTCGGGATCAGACTGCGAAGCGTGGGGTAAACGGTCTCTAAGTGGCCAGGGCATGAGCACCTACGACTAGAAACTCAACCCCATGAGCGTTGAATTCGGACAACAGATCTCTGAAGTCGCGGTTCACCATCGTTTGCTTCCCACATCAGACAAAGCAGAGTGAGTTCCCACACGGCATTGATCCGCTCCTCAGGTGTGGAATCCTCCCATTCCCAATCCTTGCGGACTGCCGCTCCCGGTCGAATCACACGGGTTCTAACGCTACGATCCTTTTCGGCCGATTTCATTGATCCTGGTATATCACCTCGTCAGGCTGAGCTCTGGAGAATACGACGCCTACAGTATGCCTTCAGAATAAACTCCGAATGTTCGTTGCGGACGCCTGGCGCTGGCCGTGCTGGACCAAGGGCCGTGACAGACGATCCGTTCTGCCCGGGGTGTTTGTTAGATTTGCTCGGGCGAAGCAGGGGTAACTCTACCTGCCCGCTTCCTCAGTCTGTCGCTGTGAACCTGCTGCCGCCGAAGGTAGTATGCCACGAGCTTCTGTGGATCGTGTTCCTGCTCTTGCGATATGATGTGCCGGGCTGAGCGTACCCGTTTGATGACAATATCATCCTTCATCTTCAGTCTCCCCAAGCAATTCGAGTGGTGTTACCAGCGTTGGAACATAAACTCGCTGAATATGACTGTATTTATTGCCATTGGCCAGATGGTTGCAGTTCCAGGTAAGAAGGAAGTCACACTTGTGATAGGATGCCAAAGCAAGGTGTAAGGCATCCCCTACAGGATCTCGCTGCATCACACGATGTTGAATGTAGGCCTCGACGATCTCAGCAATCTCCTGTTCGATCGGCAGCAAGGGGAGGGCCTCGACCAGCGAAATAGCGTCCATTTTGTTCGGATATTCCCCTCGGCTTAGTTCGTCCAGAACGGCCTCGCTCGTGACTACATCGTAAACGGATCGATGGCTGTCCCACCAGTCGCGCGTCCACTGACGGCGAGCGACCATATCGGGCTCCTTACGTGTTTCGATGTACACAAGAGGTATTGTTGCCATGACTTCCTGATCCCTCAATCCTCGTGCGTGTTGGGCGCCCTTCTGATGTCAATCTAACGTATCGACATTAAGTTGCCGGCCTTACGACGGTGCCGGCATCGATAGTATTATATGATTACCATTTCGTCTCGATCACGTAGCGCGGGACCGTGGCCGGACAACTTCAATGTCCGGTTAGGCGTCCCGACTTTGGACAAAACGGAATTCGTGGCCATCTGGCCCCGACGCATCGAAGAAACGTTCGGACGCTGAGGAATGAATCGTGCCAACGAGGACGGCCTTTGACTTCAGATAGTCATGCATCGTGTCCAGATCGTCGGATTGAAAGATGAGCTTTGGCTGTCCACCTGTTCCGGTTCCGACTGGATGGTGCAGGGCGATCTGAACATTACCCGCGTCGAACACGATCCAGCCTTCGTCGCGTTGGTCATCCAGCACCGGAAACTCGAGCACTTGCTCGTAAAATGCCGCGAGCTCCTTCAGATCAGCCGGATGCAACATGACGGTCTGTGTGGATGTGATGGGCAGTTTCGTCTTAATCATGGCTTTGCCTCCAGATACCAGGCTGACGCCTAACTCAAAGTTAGACAGCCTAAAAAGAAACCGCAAACACTGCAATCTCGGGGGGATTATTTGTCGAGGCAGTTTACTGTTAATTTACTTTTTTCAGTTGGTTAAATCAAGAATCCATTCGGGATTAGGCTGCGAAGCGTAAAAGGCAATACTCCCCCTCAGCGCATATGAGACTGATGTCAGGATTGCCTAAAGGATCGCACGGAGTGTGCCAGGGTGATCCCTCCGCGCCGATCGCACGGCTCACCCGTCGGTGGACCGGCAGTCCTCGTGTTGGACCATGATGCCTTCCAGCGAGATGAGCGGAACCACGCGGAACAGTCCCTCCGCGAATCGTTTCAACTCAGGCAGGTCTTCCTTATGACCCAGCACTCTGTGCATGGCCCACTCGGCCAGACGCATCGGCCGGGCATTGCAGTCCCAGAAGCCCAGACCGTCAACGCCGGCGTCGTAGCAGGCCAACGCACGCACGCGCAAGGAATCCGGGGACTGGCGACGGGGATACAGGTCTGCGTAGACTTTTGCCTCCGTGCCCTTGGCCAGGTCCACGTAGGGCCTGATCAGCGGCGGGCGATCGCTGGCGTCGGGGGCCCCGACTCCCTCCATGTGTACGACCAGGTGGTCTAGGAGGCCCTCCTGCACCCAAGTCTCGATGTCCATTCCCAGAGATCGCGGCGTCGTGAAAGGCCCCAGGTCCGGACAACCCTTGGCCTTGTAGCTGTCATCGCCGGGAACCACGTAACACGTACCCAGCCGCCGTCCCCGCTTTTCGCCGACTTCATCGAGCATCCGCCGCGTCTCACGAAGCGTCTCGGTCAGGTAGTGCGCCCGGTGGGCCAGAACGCGTTCGTCGAACCGGTCCAGGGCCTTCATGTCCAGGCCGTATTTGTCCTTGAAGGACCGGACTACGGGCTCCTCGTAGAACACGTAGGGGAACGAACGAACGAAGATGATGCACACACCGTCGGCCTCGTAGTCGTCCACCCACTCTCGGAAAAGCTCTACGTATTTCGCTCTGACCTCGGGGAAGGCGTGACTCAAGTGCAGGGTGTCGTAACCCTCCACGGTCCTGCAAAGCCATTCGGGATGGCGGAAATGAAAGTCGCCGGGTCCGCCATAGCCGAGATGGGAGGGTGGCGGTCGAACCCCGGTCATACGAACCTGCGGATAGATTTCCATCCCGATCCCGTGGGCGGCCTGTACGGCGGAGCGCAGCGGGTCAAACCCGTGGCGGCGCCGGCGGTCCCGGCCCTCCAGCGCGTGCCGTGTGTTGACGAGCCCGGGTGTCCATTCCTCCTCGGAGACGACCCGCGACGGGTAGAGGGCCGCCAGGGCGCGCGCGCAGCCCCACAAGATGATCTTAAAGTCGCTCTCCGCCAGACTCAGGAATTCGTCGACCATCTCCTGCTGCGTGGCGTAGCCCCACATGAAGTGCTGGCCGCCGTCGTAGTTGGCGATGAGCCGTCGGGTGTCGTCTCGCGGCCGCAGGGTGTGATAGAGGTTTCGCTCGGGATCGGACATGGGCACGAGGCGGATGTAGGAGATGTTGGCGATCGATTCGCCCATCATTGCCACCGAAGCCCGGTGGAAGATGATGTCCTGGCCGGTCAGGTCCGCGGACTTCCAGTAGGTCTCCGCCAGATCCGTATCAGACGCGACCATCTCGGGGGGAACCAGGTCTTTGCCCGGCCTGAATGTCGGCCGCGCCATCCGTGTATATCCCGCGTCCCCGCTGAGCTTCAACAGCAGACAGTGCTGGTCGGTGAGCCAGGCATGAGTTCCCACATAGATGTGAAACCAACCCGCGACGTCGGGTTTCAAGCGAATCGGCGGCACGTTGGAGCCTGGACCGGAGAAGAGCATGGAGCCGTCGCCCGATTCGACCGTGTAGTCCGCCGCTGTCCATTTGCCCGGCTCGAACTTGCGTGAGATCGCGGCTGCAGGCTCACAGGCCGTCATGTCCAACAGGTATATGGATTCATTCTCTCTGTCCACGAATGTTCACCTCCTGAAAAGTGGTTTGTAGGAACAATGCCTCGATCGCGATCTTCTTTGGGATCAGTCAATTCCTGAATTGAAACGCATAGAGTTTGCAGTCTCGCATCACAAATCGGATTCTGACAGGCCTTCCAGCCAGCCCGCTCACGTCACGGCTCCCGCCCCACGAGACGGGCATGCGCAAGGCGTTGCCGTTCAGCCGGTCGGCCTGGGGTGCACCGAATCCTTCGACGGGTTTCCCGTTTGTGTCGAGCAGTTCGACCAGGATCGACCCGCCGACGGAGGTGTCGAGGTTTAGTTCCAGGAATCCGCCGTCGAATGTGAAGGGGGGGGTCACCAGCTCACCACCGTCGGAGGACGCGTCGGCCGAGACAAACCCGTCGAGGCGCATAACGGCGCGGCTGATGGCGGCGAGACGCCGGCCTCCAGGGGCGGACGGATCGATGATGCTGTTGTGATCCTGATTCATCCCCACGTAGTAGATCCAGATTTCGTCGCCCATCCGGACGGGGTTCGGCATCGCCCAGATCATCTTCGAGTCAAACCGGCCGGCCGGACCGAGACGCATGAACGGCGCCCGATCGCCAACGTGTTGAAATGTCCTGTTGTCACGACTCACCAACAGGCGCACGTCGAACGTGGCGGGGCCGATCTCCCCGCTGTCCGTTATTTTGACATCGGGATTTTCATTACCCCGGGATTGGCTCGGTTCCGGCTTGGCGTTGATCCGTTCGAAGTGCCAGTAGGACTGGGCAAGCATGATCACGGCCCGATCGGCCCAGTCGTAGGGGAACACCGCGGCGCCGTAATAGTCTATGGGCGGCGTGGGAGGAGATCCCTGATAAGAGGCCAGGTCCGTTTCGTCCGCCTGAAGGACGGTGGTTTGATTTTCCCATTGGACCAGGTCGTCCGACTCGAGGCGCCTGACCGTCCGATATCTTCCCTCAGGATCCTCAGGGGGCTCAATCCAGGCACGGGTGTACATCACGTATCGCTCTTCGGCCGGATCCCAGAACACGATGGTCTGCGTATCCCAGCCGCCCGGACCGATGTCGAGCTTGGTAAACAATTTCCAATCGTACCCGTCCGGTGAGCTGAACATCTGGAACCCTCCGGAGGGATAAACTTTGGTCTGCGACTTGTAGCGGTGTTCCGCAGGCGCGTTCGGATCGATCCAGACCGAGCAGCCTCCTAATTTTCCGGGCATCACGATGTTGTTCGCCTTCGACCCGTCGATCTCGTGGAGCCCCAACGCCGGCTTCGTGAAGCGCAGGCCGTCATCGGACTCGGCGTAAGCGACTCGACGGTAATCCGCGTCGTATTCGCTGCTCTGTGAGGTGTCGTACCACACCCGGATGCGGCCCGAGTCCTTCAGGACGCTCGAGTAATGGCAGAGCCCGGCCTCGGGCCCGTCGTCCTCCCAGGGCTGATCCCCGGTGATGAGGGCCTGGCCCGTCTGCGCGGGCGGGTTCATCGTCAGCCGAACCCCGTGACTGGATTCCACAAACAACTCATCGATGAAAAGCTGTTTGCGTGCCCCGACATCAAGCATGGCCAACCCCCGGGTAGATCAAAAAACTCTTAGCGATCACGGCACAAGAGACTATCTAGCTGATACGCATCAAAATGATATTTCTTTCAGGCGACGTCCCACCTCGGCAAGCACGTGCGCATCCTTATCCTGGATCAACCCGCGGTCGGTCGGGGGGACGTTCAGCAGCAGATTACCTCCTCGACCCCACGAGATCTTGAGCCAGTCGATGATCGTGTCCGGAGGGTGGGGGGTGTCTTCGGGCGAATAGAACCAGCGGGGGTGGATGCTGTCGCAGGTCTCGATCGGCAAATAACGGAAGTCGTTCCCGTGCACCATCCTTCGGATCGGTCGGGTGTCGGGGATGTAGAGCTGGTCACCCACCATCTTGTGCACACGTTCGATGCAATTCAGGTCGACGGGGGAGAGGGCCAGCTCGCCTCCGTTCATCTTGCCCGGATTGCAGAGCACAAGGCACTCCGGCTGCAGAGATTTGACGAGGTCGTAGAGCTCACGCCAGTGCCACCGGGTCGCATCGTGCCACCCCCACCAGCCCTTCTCCCAGCCCGCATCGAACCATAATTCGATTACGGGGCCGTAATCGGTCAGGAGCTCGGTCAACTGGCGCTTCATAAATTCCGCGTATGCCGCGTCATCCTCGTAGCAAGGCTCGTGCGTGTCCCACAGGGAATAGTACAACCCGATCTTGATCCCCCTGCGCTCGAAGGCCTCGCAGATCTCCTTCAAGAAATCGCGACGCATTGGAGTGGCCAGGACGTTATAATCGGTCTGCTTGCTCGGCCAAAGGCTGAATCCCTCGTGGTGCCTGGTCGTAATCACGGCGTATCTCATTCCAGCCGAATCGGCGACTTCGGCCCACTGATGCGGATCGAAGTCAACCGGGTCGAACCTGGCGGGATCTTCCTCCCCGGTTCCCGCTTCGATGTGATAGAAGGTGTTGATATTGAAGTGAACAAACATCCCAAACCGCAACGCCATCCAGGCTTCCTGGACGGGGGTAGGACCGATGCGTTCCGACTCACCTGTAGCCATAGGTTTGTGACCTCCGGGGAAAAAGGGAAATGGAAAATGGAAAATGAAAAGTGGAAAATGCAAATAGCCTTATTCAGGCAATCCGCGCCACGAAAGTCCCTCTCATCTCTCCCGTACCACCCCGGCGAGGAGGGCGGCGCGGAAATCGTCAAGGGACAAACTTTCGTCTGCCATGACCAGGGTGGCGTTGTAGGGCGTACTTCCGCCACAGCCCACACCCATCGCCCAACTTGCGCGGCTATCCCCGCCGATGCCTCGAGCGCGGCCGATTCCCCAGCCGAATATATCGATCTCGGTGACCGAGCCTGGAGGGAACTCGACTTCCACAACGTGGGGGCGATCCATTGGACCGTAGATGCCTTCCCAGAACTGGGCAACGTAGTTTCCCCAGGCCGGCCCTTCGTTCGGGGCCTTGAGGATGAACAGGCGGATGTTCTCGGGCATCCGGAGGTTCTGGTCGACGAGCGTGGCCTTCATGAGCAAGGGGCTGGCCGACGGCTCGATCAGATCAAAGCGACGCTCGATGGGCGTGGTCAGACCGAATGCACGGCTCATATGAATGCAAAAGGTGGCCGTGCAGTAACACCAGTCGCCGCCAAAGCCGACGAATTCTACGTTCGCAGGGTCGTAGGCATAACCCTGCCCTTCCAACTGCCGATTGAGGTCGATGGCCCAGGCCTTGGTCTTTATCCAGGTCTCGAACTCCGCCCCGGGGGGGAGGGAGGGGTCCTCCCAGTCCGGGCCCCGATTCTCATCCGCCTTCCGCCGATCTTCTTCTAAACCTTTTACAAATTCAGGTCCCAACTCCTGTCGATAATGATCGATGTCGCCGATCAGCTTGAGGACCACGCAACGCGGCCCGAAAACCCTCCGGGCTAAATCGATCAGCTCGTCGGTGGCCTTTGCCCCAGAGGGGATGAAAAAGATGCCCTCATCCTCCCGGGCATTCCGGATGAGCTCCTCGTATCTGGGTTTCTTCTGAAGCCCAACCGAGTAGCCGAGGTTACATCTTCCCGGCCACTGTTCCCACCATTTCTCCCGTCGCTGGGGATCACCTGGTGGCACATCGAGCCAGGTCAAGGGATGCACGCCGAAGTAGATTTTTTTAAGTCTGTTCATATTTTGACAGATTTAATGGGAGGGACGCCGGCCTCGGCGTCCGCTAACATCCCGGTCTTTAAGGTCCGGGTTTTTCAGATCCCGTGGGATCAAAGGTTTGGCGGTTTTCAGACTAATCGGATGACTATTAATGACAAACCGATTTGATTTAGGAGAAGCAATTTCGGCATCGGTTAATCGATTACGGCCCGCGAGGCCGCGGCCCTCCCGGAACAGGTCGTGACTACAGTCCAGATTTGTAACCGAACTTGCCACCATGTGTACTTGTCAGGCCTTTTCGACAGTCATTCGCACCGAGAAGACCGTATTGCCGAGCGGCTCCCCGTCACGAGGTTCGTAGTTGGCGATGTCGTAGACAACGACCAGCTCGTTCTCCCCCACAGCGGCAACGCTGGCCATGTGCGAGCTGTCGCAGTTGATGCCGAACAGCGAGGGCTCCGGCACGATCGGGATGCGATCGCGCCACTCGTCGCCTGTGCCGTCTTCGTTGAACGTGATGTGCTCTCCCGGCCGGCCGTAGACCATGGCGACGACGCCATTGGGCAGAGTCGCGAGCCAGGGCGACACCTCGGCGTTGCTCATGTGGGTCTTACCTTCGTTGTGGATTGGAGGGAGCATTCGGACCGGATAGTGCCGCGTCACGCCCGGGCACAGGATCAGTTCGCTCCATGTCTTGCCGCTGTCGAATGATTTGCTCTGGAGCATCGCGCGATCCGGCTGATGATATCCCGTGCGGAACACGGCGAGCAGGTCGCCGTTGGGCAGTTCCGTCAGGGCGGGCTCCGCGAACGCCCATATACCCCGGGTAACCTCTGTCTCCTCGTGTGGCGGCATGCCCGCGGGGAGGCCGACGAAGTCGAAGTTGTAGCCGCCATCCGTGCTGCGGAACATCAACGGGAAGACCCATCGCTCTTGCTCCCCTCCCGGCCGCTGGCAATCCTTCCAGATCGTTACGAACGTCACCAGACTGCCGTCTGAGAGGGTTTTGAACGTCGCGCAGTTTTCGAAATGGCCAATAATTGTCGCCCCCGTGATCCACTGGTTCGGGTTGACGCGCAAATCGAACTCAGGTGGATAGTGGAAAAACACATCGGGCCGATCCCGCCACGTCCGCCCGTTGTCGTCGGACTCGCTCATATGCGTCACACCCAGACCGGGTTCGACGTGAAACATCATCTCATTGGGGCACAGCGTCTTGTCGCCGACCGGTGTGGCGCCGCTGCACCCGACGCCCGGCGTCGGCTCGGACCACGTGCGTCCGCTGTCTTCGGAGCGACAGTAAGCCGTCATGAACGGCCATCGATAGTCGGGATGGGCCTCGAGCGGACGGAACCTGTAAACCGGATACTTCGCGCCCGGCACGTCCACCCGCACGTAGACGTCGGCAGGGCGGACAAGGTCCGGATGCAATCCGTAGGTGGCCAGAATCGTTCCGTCCGGGGTGTACCCCGCGCGGCAGTAGTGGTGGGTGGACTCGAGCGTGTCGAGGTAGCCGATGGTGCGGTCGATAATCACCGGGTCTTCATGATGGATCTTGAGCATTTTCCCCTCGACTAGTGTCGTGTCCCGCCAATAAGTTCAAATAGTCGCTTAATCTTTTCGAGGATGGATTCTGCGGTGGCAGTCCACACAAAGGGTTTTGAATTTGAGTTGTAGTGATCGGCGAATTTCTTGATGTTATTGACCAGATCTTTCACGCTACGAAAGGAACCCCGGCGGATTGCCTTTTGTGTAATGATGTTGAACCAGATCTCGACTTGGTTTAGCCAGGACGCGTAAGTGGGTGTATAGTGGACCTGATATCTTGGCCGGGCTGCAAGCCATTGTTTGGTTTTAGGGTGCTTGTGCGTGCCATAGTTGTCCAAGACCAGGTGAATATCGAGATCCTCCGGGACGTTTGCCTCGATGTGCTTTAGGAATTGAAGGAATTCCTGATGACGGTGTCTCGGTTTACATTGTGTTAACACTTTTCCCGAGGCGATCTCTAGAGCAGCAAACAGCGTCGTTGTCCCGTGTCTGATGTAGTTGTGAGTTACGCCTTCGACGTAACCCAAACCCAGTGGCAGAATCGGTTGCGTTCGATCTAATGCTTGGACCTGGCTTTTCTCGTCCACACAGAGCACCATAGCATTGTCTGGCGGGTTGAGGTAGAGCCCGACAACGTCCCTGACCTTCTCTACAAAGAAGGGATCGTTTGAGAGTCTGAAGTGTTTCTGTCGATGAGGTTGAAGTCCGAAGGCTTTCCAGACTCGCTGAACGGTGGACTTGGAGAGCCCAGTCTCAGCTCCGATGGACCGACAGGTCCAGTGAGTTGCATGCCTTGGCTTTGTCTTCAAGGTTTTGCCAATGAGCCTGGCAATCTTCTGGTCGGAGATTGAACGTGGACCTCCAGGACGCATCTCGTCGTAAAGCCCCATCAGCCCTTGAGCACAATAACGATTACGCCATTTCCCAATCGTGGCATAGGACAGTCCCAGCTTCTGGCCTATCTGTAGATTCGTGAGTCCGATATCACTCATCAGTATGATCTTCGCACGGCGCACCAAAGAATGCGGTAAGATCCGCGAACCAGATATCGCCTTCAATTCACTTCGGACTTCATCACTAAGGTTCAATGGCTGCAATGGACGTCCCATTTTCATCGGTTCCTCCTTGGATAAGGGCATAAGGAACCATAAGACGAATCCATTACTTTGTCAAGTTATTCCTGGGTCATAACACTAGTCCTAAAATAAGCGAATAGGCTTGTTGAGCGGTGTGTTATACAAGATTTCGGAGCATTTCAGACTTGTGACTTGGTGGAGATGATGTCTGGGCTGTTTTTGTGATTGTTTCGGCATGCGATTGTCTAATTAACTGAGTTTGCGGACGTGTTTTAGCCGGGGTGGACGGACTTGTCCCTGTGATGTTACGACGACAGGTGCTGACATGGCAGTCAGGCCGGTTTGAGCCATCTGATTCTGTTCCAGGCCGGGAAGAAGTCAGTCATCCACCGGTTGTAGCCCAAGACACGATAGATGATCTGTCTTCCCCGGGTCACGATCTGGCAAGGGATCCAGATCAGATTCTGGAGGAAGGCGCGAAACTCCATTCTCAGAAGTTGATCGCGACGCTCACGCTTTCGGATCATCAACGCGAACCAGGCTTTGAGGTTCCACGCCAGGGCGGTCATGACCATGTAAGCCCAGTTGCTCATCAGGTTGTCGACGGGCATCCGCATGGCGTTGACCCCGTTCTTGAGTTGTTCAATCACGTTTTCCTGATCGCACCGTCGATTGGCCAGCCTCACGATTTCCGCGGCCGTAAGATCTTTTCGGGTGGTAATGTAGAAGAAATAGCGCTTGTCATCGAACAGGGCGTTTTCGCCGCGTTCGACGCTCAGGTTCTTTTCGAGGATCACGAGTCGACAGGTCTTCCTGCATCGAGCAGGACGATACGAAACCCCGGCAACACGTTCACTGGCAAGTCGGATGTTTTTGAAGCCGCGCTCCCGGATGATCCGGGCTTTCACGTTCTCGCGTTTCTGTCTCTGGGAGGTTTTGACCTGGTATTTGGGTTGTCGTTCAAAGGGCTCCCAATCGCTCTGTGACAGGGATTTGGCGATCTTGACCAATCCCCGGTAAGCATCCATGCCGAAGACGAAGTCGACCTTTTCCGACCAACGATCGAAGTGCCGGGTGAGTGAGAAGCCGGTGTCTCCGCGCAGGCAGATGCGTTTGGCGAAAGGGGCGACCAGCGCGATGGCGCGATCGATCCACTTTACGGCACCGTCGTGGCTGGGCACATGGCCGGGTCGATTCACAAGAAACAACACCTCCCTGGTGTTCGCCAGAGAGACCACGAGAGGATGGTATCCCCAGATACCGTTGTATGACAGGGCCATGCCCTGCTTGCGTTCTCCGAGGGTGGTGGCCAGGGTGCCGTCGATGTCGATGAGGGCTTCTTTGAGTTCGCCCCTGGCGCGCTTTTTCCAGATCCGGGTGCGCACCCGGTTGATGCAATCCATCAACGTCTCGATATCCGATGGCCGGAAACGACGTGTAAAGTCGCCTGCTGTGGTCGGATCCGGGAGACGCTGAGCGCCCAAAGCGTTCAGGAACGTGGCATCCTGCCGGCGCAGCTCAATGTCTTCAAGGCGTTGACCACCAACCAGCGCATTGTAGGCGATGTTCAGAACGTGGTCTGATTCGTGACAGGGCAAATGCACTTTCAAAAGATGAAGATGACGGTCAATCTCTTTCACCAGCCCAACCCTGCGGACCATGTGGTGAAACGCGCCGATCCCCCCACACGTGATCGCCTCGGCCTTCCCACTTATCTCGTAGTGGATGTTTCCCCCAGACATCATAGGCTTGACCTGACTGCACCACTGCTTCCGACGCAAACGACGGACAATTCGTGCTTCCCTGTTCCGAAGAATCTTCCTGTATTCTCTCATCTGAAATGCCCCTTTTTGATGGCCTCTTTTTGTCTTTCATACTACAACTATAGGCCTGAAAACTGGGGCATTTCAACTTTTTTCTACTAAAACCAAGAAAAATTCACGCTTGTATAGGGACTAGTGGCGTGTTACAGAATTAACACCTGAATTTGGGACCGCTTTCAGGCGAAGAATGTCCGTTCTAACGCCCTCATCCCCTGTATCCCCTTCTCCCGTCCTTCGACGAGCTCAGGACAGGCTCCGCAGGAGAAGGGGACGACGACATTCCTTTTCTTAGGTATTCAGGATCTCGCCTTCCCTTCATGAAAGTATTTGGACTTGGATACCCCTTCCTTTGGAAGGGGAGGAAAAGTTTAGCTTGCCGAAGGCAAGCTAAAAGGCTGTCTTATCGTGTGCAGACCACTGAGACTCATATCGACTCAGGAGGCATACGATGGGACTCCGACGGACCAGTCACGCAGTCTATGATAGCCAGTATCCTCTGGTATGGGCACCGAAGTATCGGAAATGGATTCTGCGAGGTGACCTTCGAGAGTATGTGGGCAAGCTGTTTCATCGGATAGCAGAGGATTTTGGTTTTGACATCCAAGAGATGGAAGTGGCCGAAGATCATGTGCATATTTTCTTGTCGTTTCCTCCCCGGTATTCGATTTCTAAGGTAGTGGGCATTTTGAAGAGTATTTCGGGCAGCGGGGTCTTCCGAGAACATCCAGAGGTGAAACGGGAGTTATGGGGTGGAGAATTCTGGGAAGATGGTTATTTTGCCCGCACCGTAGGCGACAAGGTGACTTCTGAAGTGATTGAGCAATATATTCGGTATCATCGTCAAGAGCAGAAAGGGCCCCTACAGTTGGATCTGTTTGGGGATGGGAGTGGTTAATGCCCCGCCCTTTGGGCGGGGTGGTTTACTAGACCATTAGATCATTTTCGATCTTCCCCTCTCCCGGCACCCGGGAGAGGGGTGCCGAGCTTGCGAGGCGGGGTGAGGGAGCACGACGGCGTTCCAAAAAGTGTGCAATGCAAAAGAAAGTCTTGCACGGAAAGGCAATAATTCAAGACCTGAGAATGCAGTGTGATTTTCGGAACACACCGCTATAGTCCCGATTTGTAGCCCGACTTGCCGATGTTCACCCCCTGGATGCACTCCACACGGGTCTGGACCGTCACCTCGCCCGGGGCTGGCGTCCGGTCCATCGGCGGCCTGGGGGCCTCCAGATCGAGACGGCCCTCGTTCTTCGTTGGATGGACCTCCTCGAAAGGTTTGAGCGGTGGCGAATCTTCCAGGGAAAAATCATCGAAGTCACCCAGGACTTCCTGGCCGTTGATGAGCAGTTCCACTTTTCCCCGGCACATCGAATAGATCTCCTTCCAGAACGGGTCCACCTCGTCACGGACTCCCACGTTTATGACATCGACGAGATCGCGTTCGATCCAGTCGCGAACGTCCCGCCCCCATTTGATGTTGAACGCCTCGTCCCCCCCGGCATCCGCAACGATCTTGATCTCGCTTCCCTGTTCGGCCGATTCCTCCGCGACCATCTCCCTCAGCTCGACGAACAGCTCCGACAGGTAGCCCGCCCGGAATTTCACCCAACGCGGCTCGTTACGGGGAAGCTGGCGCGGGTCCTCGCCGAATTTCTCCTTGAATGCCTCGCACACGTGGGGCTCGTAAAGCAGGAAGGGTACACCCCGGGAGAAGCCCACGACGATTCCCTCGCACAGGCCGCCTTGGGATCGGCTGATCTGAATGACCTCTCTGTACAGGCTCGTGATGTAGGTTCGCACTTCGGGGAAGGCGTAGCTCATCGTGTGGGACTTGGTGCCGTCCTGTTCCACCGCGAGGCACTCGGGATGGTCGCGGTAGAAAGGACCTGAGAAGAATTGAAACGGTTGGGCGTAGCCCCAGGCGCCCACGCGGAAGAATATCCAGAAATCCATCCCCATCCGCTTCGCCTCGTCCGCCCAGACGGCCAGGCAGTTGATCCCTTTTCGGATCATTGCGGCATTCGACTCGATCACGGCCGAATCGTAATGGGCCTGCTCCACTTCGTAGCGGTCCATGACCTCGCCGATGGCGGTGGGGTAGCGCGTTTTGTCGGCGGGGCCGTTGACGTCGATCATGATGGTGTTATAAGGTGAGTAGCGCAACCAGTCGAGAACGGCCCGGACCTCACCCTCTGTGTGCGTCGTATCTCCCCCGACGTCAACGCGTGTCGCCATCCGCGGCTTCATCGTGAGGACGGGAGCCGCGGCCTGAACAGGGGCCTCTGCCGGGACCATACGGAACCACGCGATTCCACACCGGACATTGAACGGGGCCATGTCGGAGCGGAACGGATGTTCGTGGGGGATCGTGTCCCGTCCCGCCTTTTGTCTCAGATGGAGGTTCTGTCCACTCAGCCGTGCGCGCTTCCACAGCCTTTCCCGAAGCAAACCGCGCTCGGGCGGATATCGTTTGTATGAGGTGATGTATTGGGGGCGCTGAGGATGCAGCGACAGGTAGGAAAAACTCCGGTCATCGGTGAGCCTGAGATCGACTCCGCTGTAGAAGAAGCGGTCGTAGGGTGAGCCGGGATCGTAGAGGCCCACGTAGATATCGTACCAGCCTTCCAGCGACGCGTCGCCCAGAGGAAGGACGACCTCCCGGCCGTGGGAGTTTTCATCCACTTCCATGGCCACGCCACGATCCACGCCTAATTTCGATGCCCGGTAGTCGGCCAACCGCCAGGTGTCCGAATGCGTGTTCACACACTCCGGGGTCTCGATCGGGATCAGCTTGATCCCGGCGAGGGCGCAGCGTAGCGTCAGGTCCTTCCACCACGGTACCTGTGCCAGGTGCAGATCCTGATCGGTCAGATCGGCGATCTTCCAGACGTGTTCGATAAAGATCTCGGCCTTTCCGTAGCCATCAATTTTTTTGAACTGCTCAGCGTGCCAGACGGACCAGTTCGCATCGTCGGTCAGCCTGGCGTGAATCCCCTCGCCCGGGGAGCGATCGGAAGGCCCGAAGGGGTCCCACATCGCATAGCGGATCTCGTACCACCCGTCGAGTCCCAGGTTCGTCAGGGGAACCTTTACGGGCTGGGCGTGGGTGACCTGGGTGCCATAGAGCGCGACGCCCTTCACGTCTCCGGCCTTGTAATCCAGCAACTGCCACACGCCGGGGTGCTGCGGCTGGGGGGAGACGAAGGCCGACGGCTCGCAGGTGCTGAAGTCGGTGATGGTGACGGTTTCTCTGGCTGCGTCGGCATGGTCCTCGAGTACGCACCGGCTCATATCCGAGATCAGCCGTTCGTCTCGACCGTTGTTGTGGGGCATCGCCATGTCTCCTTTCAGGTTTCACTTCCAAACGGACCCGGAACCGCTCTCTCCGGAATTCCTTTCACAAAAAATGAAGCAACTCCCTGATGCTTGAGATGACCGCTTCCCCCAGGATCATCCCCAGGAAGAAAGGCCGGATGTAGCCGTAGAGCGACGGCCCTCCATATTTCAGCACGTTCAGCTTGACCAACCACCCCACGAAGATATTGATCCAAAACGCTGTATGGATCGTGCCCGCTGCGTAGCCGATCGGGTGGATGGGCCACCAGTAGAACCGCTTCCGCGCAAAGATCAGTACGGACATTGCGGCAGCGCCAACCCCGGACCAGAGGAGGCGGATGGGCTGCCCATCAGAAGAGTCGCTGATTGCGGAGCCGTAGTAGTTCAGATGGCGGTTCAGGAGCTCAGTCACGTATTGCTGCATCGAGAACCCATATGCTCCCAGACTGTAAGCATGATGCAGCATCGTAACCGTCGTCGTCACCCCTCCCACCAGAAGTGTCAGAAGCAGCAAGTAGATAAGGAGCCGGGATCGCTGCCGTGTCCCGTGCGTCAATTTAAGGGTCGTTGACGCGCCGGCCATGACGTGCGTCCTCGCGGGAAAGGCCCAGGGTTGGGCCAGGAAAAAACCCGCCGTTGTGGATGGACTAAGTATCCGGGTGCCGGCCGAGTGCAGGAATATCTGCATCGAACTCATAGGGGCGCCCAACACGACCCCGGTCTCTGCCAGGACGCGGGTGACGCCCACGAAGGTTACCAGCATCACGGCCACGAAGATCGGCAAGATCCACGAGGAGATCCCGGTCATCCAGAGCCAGCAGCAGATGAATACGACCCCACCGACGGAGCCGAAGACCGCCGTACGGTAGGAGAGCAGTTCGTCCCTGTCGTCCACCCCTGGAGCGTACCCGAAGGCCTTCCCGAACACATCTCTCAGGTGGTCCCGGGCCTCATACAACCCGACGCAGACCAGCACGGCCAGCGCGCCGATCACCTCCTGGTGCAGATGGGTATAGTGCACAGAAGGCCGGTTGGGCGGACTTCCCAGGATGGCGCTGCCGGACACTATGATCAGGTAGATCTGGACGTAACTGATCAGGGTGAAAAGCAGAATGCTGGCCAGGATCTCGAGCGAGACCAGGTAGCTGATCCCCAGGACAAGGAAATTCGTGTAGATGGGCACCCCGATCGAGTTTCTGTAGAAACGGGTATAGAAGCTGAGATTGATTGCAGGGATAACGGGAAGCAGCATTTTCAGTATGGCCGTGAAACCGACGAAAGCGGGCAGTGTGAAGCCGGACCAGAAGATCCCGTTCCCAAGCAGCGGTCGCACCCCCGGCTCTCCGCCCGTCAGCGTCAGAGGAAGCTGCGCAAGGGGGAAAGAAAGTCGTTCATGGTCGATCCACGGCTTGCGCAGGATTACCATCAACGAAATCATGACGAAATAAAGCGCCCCCAGGAGGATGGACCATGCGGCCATGGGCCAAATCCATACCCCGTACGGCACGCCGCCTCCGGAGGAGAGGCCTTCGAAGAAACCCTTGGCCACGGCGTGATCTTTGATGACCAGCCCATCCGGCAGAACAGGTAAAACCAGGCTGTCCCATTGATTTTCCCGGGTGGCGTAGAAGGAAAACCCGGCCATGTGAGGAATCAGATAGAAAACGGTGATGAGGACGGCCGAGGCCAGTGTCAGCATCGAGAAGATGATGAGCAACTCTCTCGGCTCCAACCCTGAACGCATGATCCCGACCCGTTTCAGGAGGCCGATACTCAGGATCAGGACAAAAAGGAGAAACAGCGCTCCTGACCCGAGTCCGTTTGACGTCAAACCCGAAAGGCCCCTTCCACCGACGGCCTGGGCCGATGCCTCCAGAAAGGCCAGCATGCCGCTCAGGGCGAGACCGATGAGGGCCGCCCGCCAAGTCAAGCCCTGCGCGATGGGGGAGGCCTCCGCCGACGTCACCCCGGGTAGCTCACGTCCGGTTTCGATCGTTCCGGACCACGGGTCCGGCTGATTTCCTGATTTCCGTTCCATTTTAGACTGAGTCGATATCTAAGCCCCGACGGCCGATTGAAAAAGCACGACATCGTGCCCGTTACTTCGGGGTAACACGGACTTCGACTTCCTGAATTGTCACATTCTCTGTGACAGCGGGATCATCGCGCAGGGTGAAGCCGATCTCATTGGCTCCGTCTCGGAGCATCCCGTCTTCGAGCGGGAACTGCGCGTAGAGAAACCCTTCGCTTTTGTGGGGGATCAGTGACAGCTTATCGGTGGGAATCTCCTGATCATTGACATCCACACACAGAGAACGGATGTCGGTAAGCCTGCGCGCTTTGAACCGGACCGAGGCCTCCGCATGCTTGAGGTCTTCGTGCAGGCGACAGGGAACGGTCTTCCGCCCTGAAGCGCCAGGGGTCAGCTCGACATGGAGGAAATAGGACTCGGAGAAGAGCGCGCCTTTCATGTAGATGTAACGCCGTTCCTTTCCCTCGATCCCTTCAGGAAGACAGATGTCTGGGAGAGGGTCGTACCCGGAAGGGGAGAAGTTGAAGAACGACAGGCCGTCGGCCCCCTCGGCGTAGAACCCGTGGGCCAGGGCACGAATGTTCTCTCGCGTCACCTGGGAGGTGCCTTGTTCAGTTTCTTTCAACCCATACTCCTCCGGGAGGCAGAGGTCGCTCTGGTAGGAGGTGAGTCCGATGATTCCAGGGTATACGGCACAGCTCGTGGAGGAGGCCAGCTCGACCCAGGGTTCGATGACCATGTTGAAATCGGTCACATAGGTTTCCGTGGGGCTCACGTAGTCCAGCAGCCCGTCCTGAATCCACGCGTCGACGTCCATGCCTCCGACGCGGCAGAAATCGATATCCCAGGGTACGATCGCGCCGACGACGGGCGAGGTCTTCCCCCGTTTGGTGACGGCCTCGACGACGATCCTGCGACATTCGGCGACGAAGGTCGTCAAGTGGTGCGCGTTCTTTGACGGAAAGCTGACGCAGTGCGGGCCTCTGAGGAAGTTGAGGGTCAGGCCGGCCACATCGTATCGCTCGATGAACTCCCTGACCAGCGACAGGCGGTTTTCGCGCACCTCGGGAACGGAATAGTCGAGCAGATGCGGTCGAAGCTCCGAGTCGATGCACGAATGCTGGACAGGGCCCACGCAGGGGTAGTCGAACGAGGGGGGACCGCCGGCCGCATTTTCGATGACACCGATTCGCCACTCGGGATGCTTGAGCCAGAACCAGCCTGCAAATTCCGGATGGTAGGTCACGTGGTGGCCGTCGTTGGGCCGCAGCTTGGCGAGCATGGTAAGGCCGTGACCGTTGACCTCATCGACCAACAGCTTGAAGGGATCCACATCGGCCGCCATCAATCCGCGCATCGCGACGGCCATGGGCGTCCGAACCGACGGGATGTTTCCCAGGACCTGCCCGACACGGGTTGGGAAATACCAGCAGATCCCCTCCTGGGTGGCCGCACACACGCTGATGATGTCCGCCCCGCTCTCCAGGAACAATCGGATGGCCTTTGCCAGTCTCGCGGGGCCGTCCTCTCCGGCGGCCTCTGCCACATAGCCGTGGTCGTCGTGGATGACGATCTTTTTCCCATTGGAATTTTTCACGCTACGCTCCTTTGCTTATCATAAAACTGGAGAGCGAAAAGGTCGGCGTCCTTCATGACGAACCGAAGCCGAACGGGCATGCCGGCAAGCGAGCTTAAGTCGCCGGACTCCTTCCAGGCGACCCCCCGCACTATGTGGTCGCCGTATATCTCCGGACAGTCCTCAAGTTTGAAGCCAGTCAAAGGTTCGCCCGAGGCGTCCTGGATCTCCACCCTCACGGAGCCGGCCGCGGACGTCGCGTAGTTGATCACGAGCCCTCCACCCGAAAAGACCAGAGGCCTGGTGATCAGCTCACCCCCGGGATAGCCCGCGTGCATTGAGACGAATCCGTCAAGCCTCAGGGTGGAACGACGCAAATGGATGTCATCGTGCTGCCAGTGCGAGACGTAGTAGAGGGACATCTCATCCGGCCCGGTCTGCAGTATGCCGGGCGAGCAGGTGAAGTTTCCGTGATTTACCCAGTTGCGCTCGTCCAACCCCGGCCGGAGGAACGCCTCCTTGAAACGCCGATCCCAGTGCAGTCCGTCCCGGCTGCTCATGAACAGCGCATCGGCGAGTCCCGCGGTTCGGGCGATGGCGCTGCCCGCCCAACCTCTGATCGTTTCACGATCGGGGATGAAACGCATCGGAAAGCCCACGAACATATGCGGGGCGCGAAAATACTTTGTCACGGCGTTCGTATAGAGGTGCTCCAGAGGGGGATCCCCATCATAGATAAGCCACTCCTGCGGGGACCAGTTTATGTAGTCCTTAGACGTGCTCCGCGTAATCGCGCGCACCCGGTCCGGGACGCCCGCCCAGCGGTGGTATTCTTCCGGAGGCGCGTCCAGGTCGGGAGGCACCGTGAACCCCTTTTTCCGGGATACCCAGTTCCGCAAAAAGGCCATATACAGCTTGCTTTCGGGATCCCATAGAGACGTGTTGTGCGTGTCCAGGGGCCCCCCCACGATGACCGGCTCCTTGCGCCACCATTCCCAGTGCAGGCCATCCGATGAGGACATGGTCCCCTTGGGGCCACCGTAGCCGAGGGTTATTCCACAGATGGCCTTGTAACGCCTCTCGGGGGGTGCCTCCGGATTTTCGTCCTTGAAACCGTGCCATTGGGGCGTTCCATCCCCTATATAGGTGATGTTGTTTTCTCTGCTCCCGTTGAACTCGTAAAGCCCAAGGTTCGGTTTGGTCCAGTTGATCCCGTCAATGCTTTCAGCGTAGCACGTGCAGGAGGATCCGGGCCTTCCCTTCTGCATTTCCCGGCGGCCCCCCCGGTAGTACATTCTGAATCTGTCGCCGTCCTTGAAGACGGTCGGGGTGCCGCTCATGTGCCCTTCCCAGGGCATGGTCAGGTCGAATATCATCCCCGCGTCCGTCGGCTTCTGCAGATCGAAACGCAGACCCTTCATCTCGTCGACGAGCCAGTCATCCACGAACAGCTCCAGGCGGGAGCCGATCTGGAGAGGCGCTGTCCCGTTCGATATTCCCTTCGTCAAAGAAGATCCTCCTGTCTTGGCGATTTGGTTTCCGTTTTCACGTCTTTTTGTCCATCCGAGATTTCGGATCAGGAACCAGACTCGCCTACATGCCCGATTTGTAACCCGGCTTACCGATGTTCAATCCCTGTATACTCCCCACGCGGGTCTGGACCGTCACCTCGCCGGGGGCAGGCGTCCGGTCCATTGGCGGTCTGGGGGCCTCCAGAACAAGACGGCCCTCATTCTTCGATGGATGGATCTCCTCGAAGGGTTTGAGCGGGGGCGGATCTTCAAGGGAAAAATCATCGATGTCACCCAGGACCTCCTTGCCGTCGATGAGGATCTCGACTTTTCCCCTGCACATCGAATAGATCTTTTTCCAGAACGGGTCCACCTCGTTGCGGGCCCCGACGGTTATGACGTCGACGAGACCGCGGTCGACCCAGTCTCGAACGTCCCGCCCCCATTTGATGTTGAACGCCTCGTCCCCCCAGGCATCCGCAACGATCTTGATCTCGCTCCCCTGTACTGCGGATTCCTCTGCGAGCATCCCCCGCAGCTCGACGAACAGCTCCGACAGGTAGCCCGCACGGAACTTCACCCAGCGCGGCTCATCGTCGGGAAGCTGGCGCGGGTCCTCGCCGAATTTCTCCTTGAACGCCTCGCACACGTGGGGCTCGTAAACCAGGAAGGGTACGCCCCGGGAGAAGCCCACGACGATTCCCTCGCACCGGCCACCTTCGGATCGGCTGATCTGAATGACCTCTCTGTACAGGCTCGTGATATAGCTTCGCACTTCGGGGAAGGCGTAGCTCATCGTGTGCCACGGCGTGCCGTCCTTGGCGACCGCGAGACATTCGGGATGGTCGCGGAAGAACGGCCCGCAGTAGGCCTGATACGGTTGGGCATAGCCCCAGGCGCCCACGCGGAAAAATATCCAGAAGTCCATCCCAATCCGTTTCACCTCGTCAGCCCAGACGGCCAGGCAGTTGACGCCGTTACGAATCATCGAAGCGTTGGACTCGATTATGCGTCGGTCTATGATTCGCAGCTCCACTTCGTAACGGTCCATCACCTCTCCGATGTCCGTGGGGTAGCGGGTTTTGTCCGGGGGGCCGTTGGGGTCAAGCATGATGGTGTTATAGGGGGAGTGGCTCAGCCAGTCGAGTGCAGCCCGGACATCACCCTCCGTACGAGTCAAATCCCCCCCAACGTCAACACGCGTCGCGAGCCGGGGCTTCATCTTGGGGACGAGCGCCGTGGCTTGAACCGGCGCATCTGCAGGGACCAGCCGGAACCACGCGATACCGCACCGGACGTTGAACGGCGCGAAATCGGGACGGGGGTGCTCATGGGGGATTGTATCGAGATCCCGCTTCTGCCTCAGATGAATGCTCTGGCTGTCCAGCTTCGCGCGCTTCCACAGCCTTTCGGTGAACACACCGCGCTCTGCCGTCGGCCGAGCGGACTCGCCTGCAACCCGCCCCCCCAGATTGGGTTCGACCCTCACGGGCCTCGGCGAATGGAGCTCCAAGTGGGAGAAACCCGGATCATCGCTGAGCTTCAGATCGACGCCGGGGTAGAAGAAGCGGTCGTAGGTTGAGCCGGGATCGTAGAGGCCCACGTAGATGTCGTACCAACCCTGAAGCGATGGGTCGTCCAGGGGAAGGAGGATCTCCCTTCCGCGGCAGTCCTCGTCCACCTCCAGGGCCACGCCTCGATCCACGCCGAAATCCGATCCCCGGTAATCGGCCAGTCGCCAGGTGTCCGAATGCGTGTTCACGCGCTCCGGCGTCTCGATCGGAATGAACTTGATCCTGGCAAGGGCGCAGCGCAGCGTCAGGTCCTGCCACCACGTGACCTGCGCCAGGTGCAGATCCTGATCGGTCAGATCGGCGATCTTCCAGACGTGTTCGATGAAGGTTTCGGCCTTTCCGTAGCCATCAATTTCTGTGAACTGCTCAGCGTGCCATACGGACCACTTCGCGTCGTCACTGAGCCTGGCGCGAATCCCCTCGCCCGGGGAGCGATCGGAAGGCCCGAAGGGGTCCCACATCGCATAGCGGATCTCGTACCAACCGTTGAGTCCAAGGTTCGTCAGGGGAACGTGAACCGGTTGGGCGTGGGTGTTCTCCGTGCCGTAGAGCGCGATTCCCTGAACTTCACTGGCCTCGTAATCCAGCAACTGCCACACGCCGGGGTGCTGGGGCTGGGGGGAGACGAAGGCCGACGGCTCGCACGCGCTGAAGTCGGTGATGGTGACGGTCTCCCTGGCTGCGGCGGCATGGTCCTCGAGTACGCACCGGCTCATATCCGAGATCAGCCGTTCGTCTCGACCGTTGTTGTGGGGCATCGCCATGTCTCCTTTCAGGTTTCACTTCCAAACGGACCCGGAACCGCTCTCTCCGGAATTCCTTTCACAAAAAATGAAGCAACTCCCTGATGCTTGAGATGACCGCTTCCCCCAGGATCATCCCCAGGAAGAAAGGCCGGATGTAGCCGTAGAGCGACGGCCCTCCATATTTCAGCACGTTCAGCTTGACCAACCACCCCACGAAGATATTGATCCAAAACGCTGTATGGATCGTGCCCGCTGCGTAGCCGATCGGGTGGATGGGCCACCAGTAGAACCGCTTCCGCGCAAAGATCAGTACGGACATTGCGGCAGCGCCAACCCCGGACCAGAGGAGGCGGATGGGCTGCCCATCAGAAGAGTCGCTGATTGCGGAGCCGTAGTAGTTCAGATGGCGGTTCAGGAGCTCAGTCACGTATTGCTGCATCGAGAACCCATATGCTCCCAGACTGTAAGCATGATGCAGCATCGTAACCGTCGTCGTCACCCCTCCCACCAGAAGTGTCAGAAGCAGCAAGTAGATAAGGAGCCGGGATCGCTGCCGTGTCCCGTGCGTCAATTTAAGGGTCGTTGACGCGCCGGCCATGACGTGCGTCCTCGCGGGAAAGGCCCAGGGTTGGGCCAGGAAAAAACCCGCCGTTGTGGATGGACTAAGTATCCGGGTGCCGGCCGAGTGCAGGAATATCTGCATCGGACTCAAAGGGGCGGCCAACACGACCCCGGTCTCCGCCAGGGCGCGCGTGACACCCACGAAGGTTACCAGCATCACGGCCACGAAGATCGGCAAGATCCACGAGGAGATCCCGGTCATCCAGAGCCAGCAGCAGATGAATACGACCCCACCGACGGAGCCGAAGACCGCCGTACGGTAGGAGAGCAGTTCGTCCCTGTCGTCCACCCCTGGAGCGTACCCGAAGGCCTTCCCGAACACATCTCTCAGGTGGTCCCGGGCCTCATACAACCCGACGCAGACCAGCACGGCCAGCGCGCCGATCACCTCCTGATGAAGATGGGTATATTGCCCGCCAGGGTAGTAAGGCGGACTTCCCAGGATGGCGCTGCCGGACACTATGATCAGGTAGATCTGGACGTAACTGATCAGGGTGAAAAGCAGAATGCTGGCCAGGATCTCGAGCGAGACCAGGTAGCTGATCCCCAGGACAAAGAAATTCGTGTAGATGGGCAGCCCGATCGAGTTGCGGTAAAATCGGGTATAAAAGCTGAGGTTGATTGCAGGGATAACGGGAAGCAGCCTTCTCAGGATGGCCGTGAAACCGACGAAGGCGGGTAGTGTGAAGCCGGACCAGAAAATCCCATTCCCAAGCAGGGGTCGCACCCCCGGCTCGCCGCCCGTCAGCGTCAGGGGAAGCTGCGCAAGGGGGAAAGAAAGTCGTTCATGGTCGATCCATGGCTTGCGCAGGATTACCATCAACGAGATCATGAGGAAGTAAAGCGCCCCCAGGAGGATGGCCCAGGCGGCCAGGGGCCAAACCCACGCCCCATACGGCACGCCCCCCCCCCGGCTATGCCTTCGAAGAAGCCTTTGGCCACGGCGTGATCTTTGATGACCAGCCCATCGGGCAGAACAGGTAAAACCAGGCTGTCCCATTGATTTTCCCGGGTGGCGTAGTAGGAAAACCCGGCCATGTGGGGAATCAGGAAGAAAAGGGTGATAAGGACGGCCGAAGTCAGCGTCAGCATCGAGAAGATGATGAGCAACTCTCTCGGCTCCAGCCCTGAGCGAATGATCCCCACCCGTTTCAGGAGGCCGATACCCAGGATCAGGACAAAGAGGAGAAACAACGCTCCTGACCCGAATCCGTTTGATGTCAAACCCGAAAGGCCGCTTCCACCGACGGCCTGGGCCGAAGCCTCCAGAAAGGCCAGCAGGCCGCTCAGGGCGAGGCCGATGATGGCTGCCCGCCACGTCAAGCCCTGTGCGATGGGGGATTCCTCCGTTCTTTCAATGGGACCTTACCGACAGACCGCTCTACAGACCCGATTTGTAGCCCTCCTTGCCGATGTTCAATCCCTGTATGCGCTCCACACTTGCCTGGGCCGTCACCTCGCCCGGGGCGGGCGTCCGGTCCATCGGCGGCAGGGATCCCCCCACCGCGAGACGGCCCTTCTGTCTCGTCGGATGGATCTCCTCGAAGGTCTTGTCCCGCGGCCCGTCGTCCGCGGCCCGGGGGCTCTCGGAGTCGTTGAGACAATCCTCGTATCCGATAAGCACCTCGACCTTGCCCTCGGCCAGCGCGCGGATCTCTTTGTAGAACTCCCTGCTGTCATACCCCTCGCGCTCCTCACCCGAGAGGATATCGACGAGGCCGCGTTCGACCCAGTCGCGCACATCGAGGCCGTACCGCATGCAGATCGCCTCGCAGTAGTATGACTGAGCGATCAGCTTGATCTCGCTTCCCTGCACGGCCGACTCCTCGGCCAGCATCTCCTTCAACTCGACCATCAGCTCTGAGAGATAACCTGCGCGGAACTTCAGCCAGCGCGGATCATCGTCGGGCAGTTGACGGGGGTCCTCGCCAACCTCTTTCTCAAACGCCTCGCAGACGTGCGGCTCGTAGGCGAAGAAGATCGGCCCGCGCGAGAATCCCACGACGATTCCGTCGCATTGTCCGCCCTGCGACCGGCTGATCTGTATGGCCTCCCGGAAGAGGCTCGTCATGTAGCGGCGCACCTCTGGGAAGGCGTAGCTCATCGTGTGCCACGGCGTGCCGTCCTTGTCGACTGCGAGGAATTCGGGATGGTCGCGGAAGAACGGCCCGCCGAAGATCTGAAATGGCTGGGCGTATCCCCAGGCACCCACGCGGAAGTATATCCAGAAGTCCATCTCCATCCGCTTCACCTCGTCCGCCCAGACGGCCAGGCAGTTGACGCCGTTTCGAATCATCGCCGCGTTGGATTCGACCATGAGCCGATCCATGATGCGCAGTTCCACCTCATATCGGTCCATGACCTCGCCTAGGGCCGTCGGGTAGCGCGGTTTATCGCCGGCAGCGTTGATGTCGAGCACGATGGTATTGCAGGCCTCGTGGCGAAACCCATCGAGCACGGCGCGCACTTCGCCCTCGGTCCTCATCAAATGATGCCCCAGGTCATTGCCTGACACACGTCGAGGCGTCTTCTCGAGGACAGGCGCCTCGCTTTCTTCCGGCTCTTGGGCTGGAACGAGCCGGAACCATGCGATGCCGCACCGGACGTTGAAAGGCGCGAAATCGGGGCGGAACGAATGCACGTGGGGGACCGTATCGAGTTCCATCCTCTGCCTCAGATGGATGTTCCGGCCGTCCAGTTTCGCGCGTTGCCACAGCCTTTCGCGAGTCATGCCGCGTTCGGCCCGCGGCCGTTCGGACTCACGAGCGGGCCTGGGCGAATGGAGCGCCAGGTGAGTGAAGCTCCTCTCATTGCTGAGCTTCAGATCGACGCCGGTGTAGAAGAAGCGGTCGTATGGCGAACCGGGATCGTAAAGCCCCACGTAGATGTCGTACCAGCCTTCGAGCGACGCGTCGCCCAGGGGCAGCACGATCTCGCCGCCGCGGCAGTTCTCGTCCACCTCGATGGCGACGCCCCGATCGACGCCGCAGTCGGGTGCCTCGTACTCGGCCAGTCGCCAGGTGTCCGAATGCGTGTTCACGCGCTCCGGGATCTCGATCGGGATCAGCTTGATCCCTGCGAGGGCACAGCGCAGCGTCAGGCCCTTCCACCACGTGAGCTGGGCCAGGTGCAGATCCTGATCGGTCAGATCGGCGATCTTCCAGACGTGTTCGATGAAGATCTCGGCCTTTCCGTAGCCATCAATTTTTTTGAACTGCTCAGCGTGCCAGACGGACCAGTTCGGGTCGTCGGTCAGCATGGCGCGAATCCCCTCGCCGGGGGGGCGGTCGGAAGGTCCGAAGGGATCCCACATCGCATAGCGGATCTCGTACCAACCGTCGAGTCTCAGGTTCGCCAAGGGGATCTTTATGGGTTGGGCGTGGGTGTTCTCCGTGCCGTAAAGCGCGACGCCCTCAACTTCACCGGCCTGGTAATCCAGCAACTGCCACACGCCGGGGTGCTGGGGCTGGGGGGAGACGAAGGCCGACGGTTCGCAGGTGCTGAAGTCGGTGATGGTGACGGTCTCCCTGGAAGCGTCCGCACGGCCGGCCAGTGCGCACCCGCTCATATCCGAGATCAGCCGTTCGTTTCTACCGTTGTCGTCAGGCAAAGCACTATCTCCTTTCAGGTCTTAATTCCAACCCATTCCTGAACCGCGCTTTCCGGAATTCCTTTCAGAGGAAATGGAACAACTCATAGATGCTTGAGATGACCGCTTCCCCCAGGATCATCCCCAGGAAGAAAGGCCGTGTGTAACCGTATAGCGACGGCCCTCCGTATTTCAGCACGTTCCGCTTGACCAACCAGGCCACAAAGACATTGATCCAATACCATGTATGAATCGTGCCGGCTGCGTAGCCGATCGGATGGATGGGCCACCAGTAGAACCGCTTCCGTGCAAGGATCAGCAGGGCCATTGCGGCAGCCCCAACGCCGGACCAGAGGAGGCGGATGGGCTGCCCCTCAGAAGGTTCGCTGATGACGGAGCCGTAGTAGTTCAGATGGTAGTTCAGGACCTTAATCACATAAACCTGTGTCGAGAACCCATATGCCCCCAGACTGTAGGCATAATGCAGCATCGTAGATGTCGTAGTCACCCCTCCCACCAGAAGTGTCAGAAGCAGCACGTAGATAAGGGGCCTGGATCGCTGCCGTCTCCCGTGCGTCAGTTTAAGGGACGTTGACGCACCTGCCATGACCTGTGACCTCGCGGGAAAGGCCCAAGGCTGGGCCAGGAAGAAACCCGCTGTGGTGGATGCCCCAAGCGTCCGGGTGCCGGCCGAGTGCAGGAATATCTGCATCGGACTCAAAGGGGCGGCCAACACGACCCCGGTCTCCGCCAGGGCGCGCGTGACACCCACGAACGTCACCAGCATCACGGCCACGAAGATCGGTACGACCCACGAGGAGATCCCGGTCATCCAGAGCCAGCAGCAGATGAATACGACCCCACCGACGGAGCCGAAGACCGCCGTACGGTAGGAGAGCAGCTCGTCGCTGTCGTCGACCCCTGGGGCGCAAGACCCGAAGGCCTTCCCGAACACATCTCTCAGGTGGTCCCGGGCCTCATACAACCCGACGCAGACCAGCACGGCCAGCGCGCCGATCACCTCCTGATGAAGATGGGTATATTGCCCGCCAGGGTAGTAAGGCGGACTTCCCAGGATGGCGCTGCCGGACACTATGATCAGGTAGATCTGGATGTAACTGATCAGGGTGAAGAGCAGAATCCCCGCCAGGATCTCGAGCGAGACCAGGTAGCTGATCCCGAGGACAAAAAAATTTGTGGAGAAGTGCAGCCCGATCGAGTTGCGGTAAAAACGGGTATAGAAGCTGAGGTTGATTGCAAGGATAACGGGAATTAGCCTGTTCAGGATGGCCGTGAAACCGACGAAAGCGGGTAGTGTGAAGCCGGACCAGAAAATCCCGTTCCCAAGCAGCGGTCGAACCCCCGGCTCGCCGCCCGTCAGCGTGAGGGGGAGCTGTGCGAAGGGGAAAGAAAGCCGTTCCTGATCGATCCATGGCTTGCGCAGGATTACCATCAACGAGATCATGAGGAAGTAAAGCGCCCCCAGGAGGAGGGCCCAGGCGGCCAGGGGCCAAATCCAAGCCCCATAAGGCACGCCGGAGGCCCCGCCTTCGAAGAAGCCCTTGGCCACGGCGTGATCTTTGATGACCAGTCCATCGGGCAGAACAGGTAAAACCAGGCTTTCCCACTGATTTTCCCGGGTGGCATAGTAGGAAAACCCGGCCATGTGGGGAATCAGAAAGTAAAGGGTGACGAGGACGGCAGATGTCAGCGTCAGCATCGAGAAGATGATGAGCAACTCCCTTGGCTCCAACCCTGAACGAATGATTCCGACCCGTTTCAGGAGGCCGATACCCAGGATCAGGACAAAAAGGAGAAACAGCACTCCTGCCCCGAATCCGTTTGACGTCGAACCCGAAAGGCCGCTTCCACCGACGGCCTGGGCCGAGGCGTCCAAAAAGGCCAGCAGGCCGCTCAACGAAAGGCCGATGAGGGCCGCCCGCCACGTCAAGCCATGTGCGATGGGGGATTCCTCCGTTCCGTCGATATATACTTACCGACTGAGATCGATAGAGCCCACCTTGC
This sequence comes from Candidatus Latescibacterota bacterium, assembly GCA_965217865.1. Lineage (GTDB taxonomy): Bacteria > Latescibacterota > UBA2968 > SICM01 > SICM01 > CBDCJO01. Next base: position 1,528,374 of record CBDCJO010000002.1, read on the forward strand.
GACCCTTGTCTCTACCGCCGTCACTTCGCGGTGTAGCCTCCATCCACCGGAATATTGGCGCCGGTCACATACACCGACGCATCGGAGGCGAGGAAAACAATCACACCCTTCAGGTCTGTTTCGTTGGCCATGCGTCCCACAAACGTCCGCGCGTTGTAGCGTTCGATGAAGGTATTCACGAGGTACGGGCTGAAGCCTCCGGGACTGATCGTGTTCACACGGACCCCTTTTACCCCCAAGGCGCTGGCGGCAAAGCGGGAAAGCTGGATCATCCCGCCTTTGTGATAGAAGTAATCGGGCGGCGGGACGCCCATGTCCAGGCCCTCGTACAAAGTCAAGTCGGGCCCCACCATTCCCTGAATGGAGCCGATATTGATGATGCTGCCACCCCCTTGTTCCGCCATCTGGTCGCCGAAGATGTGTGTCATGTGGAACACCCCAACGGCATTGACCTTCATGCTCTTCTCAAACTCGGTCGGGATCATGTCCCAGCCGCCGCCTTTGCCGAATCGCGCGACCGAGTTGTTCACCAGTACGTCCACTTGTCCGGCCGTGTCGATGACCTGTTTGGCCAGCGCTTCTATCGAGGCGCCTTCGCTTTGATCGTATTGAAGAGCGGTGACATCCAGACCGGCGTCACAGAATTCTCTTGCCTGAGCCTCCAGCGTCTGGAGATTGCGGCTGGCAATAATTGTTTTGGCGCCGGCCTCGGCCACCGCTTCGGTGATTTGTTTGCCGTAGATTCCTGCCCCGCCGGTCACCACCGCGACCTTGCCGTCTAGACGAAAGCTGTCTATGACATTCATGGGGAATCTTCATGAAAATGTGGAAAATGGAAAGTGCAAAAGGAGACGATGGACCGTAGACGATGGACGGTGGTTAGAGTCGGAGGCCAGGGCCTTCTTTCAGCGCCAACGGCGCGTTGTCCCTTAACCCAGGGCAGCGCCCTGGGTTGCGAAATACATTAGCGTTGTGCGGCCTGAAGGGCCGCGATAATTTCACATCGCCATCCCCCAATCCCTGTCCCGCATCCTGATTCATCCACGGTATGTGTGGGATGGATCCGGATCGCGGACCTATGGCCCGCTCGATTCGTCTACATTCGAACCCAGCCCGTTGGACTGGGCCAAGGAATCGCGGGCCGTTGGCCCGCTCGGTTCGCCGACATTCGAACCCAGCCCGTTGGACTGGGCCAAGGAATCACGGGCCGTTGGCCCGCTGATTCGTCTCCTCACAGAACCTCGCTTTCCATCAAAAACCAGGAAGATCCCAAATTTAACGGCGGACCACAGACCATGGACGATGGTCAGGGTCAGGGCCAGGGGCCATGGAAAAGCAGTAGCAGGTGGCAGTGGCATTAAAAAGCAATCCGGTATAGGCATCGCGCCTTCCGGATCGAGGTGGTTTCGACTGAGCGCAGCGAAGGCCACGATAGGCTAAGTAAAGAGATCCTTCGCGCACAAAGTCCGGGGGCAGTTCTGAACTTGGTTAGTATCGCGCTCAGGATGACATTTTTACTCAGGAAACGTCTCGCCCAAAAGCAATGGTTCAGTACCTGAGAATACAGTTTGACATCCACTAGAACTAGAATCCGGAACCATATCCGGGCGTGAGTGCCATTCGCCCCACCTGAATGACGGTTACCTGGGCGGTTTGCGTGCCGGGCGGACGCGTACCTGTGTTTGGAGGCGTTGGCTCATCGATGGTAAGCTCACCTTCTTCGGCGATTGGATGATCCCTATCCAGCCCATCTCGATCGAGCGCGGAATCGGGCGCGGTCGCAGCGCCATCCAAACCATCAAACTGGGCTTTGAGCTCGTCCATTCCCCACTTCGCTCCATAGAGGATGATCTGGACATTCCCCTTGGATCTCATCTCCTTATAAAAATCGGGATCCAGTGTGTCCCAGCCGCCAATGTGCGGATCGGCAATCAGCACGTCGACAAGCCCTTTCTCGACCCACTCCCGCACATCCAGGGCATACCGGAGGTTCACCTGTTCATTCGAAAACGCGTAGGGTATCAGCTTGATCGGGGTTTTCTGTTTTTTTGACTCCTCGTCGAGCATTTTTCGAAGATCCTCCATCAGTTTGGTGACGTGCCGGGCGCGGAATTTCAGCCAGCGGCCGTCGTCATCGGGAAGCTCCAGCGGATCCTCTCCGTATTCCTTTTCGAAGGCCTCACACACGTGCGGCTCGTAACCGACAAATTCCGGACCCCTGAGAAAACCCAGTGCAATCCCGTCAATCCTGCCGCCTCCGACCTGGCAGTGCCCGATGATTTCCCGGTAGAGGGCCACAACGTAGTCGCGGACTTCGGGATACGCGTAGCTCATCTTGGCCGTGGCATGAACGCCGTCCTTATTGATAATGCAGTACTCCGGATGATTGCGGAAGAACGGCCCCGAGTTCCCTTCCGAATCAGAGCCCCACGCCCCCATGCGGAGCATCACCCAGAAGTCCAGGCCCATCCGGTGCGCTTCATCGGTCGATACGGTCAGGACGTTCACGCCATTTTCGATGAGCGACCTCCGGCCATGGATGCTGAACTCATCCCACTGCCGCTTCGTGACGCACGATTGAATACCCGGTTCTCCAACCTTTGTCGGGTATGTGGTCTTGTCGATTGACAGCGTAGGGCCCAACACCAAGATGTTGCAGTCCTCAGCCCGTCTGACATAAGTCCGAACGATTTGTCTTACGTCGCCTTCGGTGGTCGCGTCGTACTCGACCAGTGCATCCGTGTCCCATCCGACAGTAATCATCGGCTTTTTCGCCTTCACGGGTTCTGAGACCGATGGGACGGCTTCAGCCGGAACGAACCTCAGCCACGCAACGCCACAGCGGACGTTGAAATGTATGTAGTCCGGCTTATAGATCCCCGGGCCGCACCAGGTGGCGAACCGGCTCTTTTGGCGGAGGCGGATGTCCTGGCCGTCCATCTTGACACGCTTCCAGATTCGCTCCCGAAAAAACCCACGTTTCACCGAAAAATACGGTTCGTTCCATCCCGGCGTCGGATGGAGCGGCAAATGTGTAAAGCCCGATTCGCTGGTTGTCCTGATATCGATCCCGGCGAAGTTGTATTTCTCATCGTGAGGGGAGACCGGATCGTAGAGCCCCACGTAAACGTCATACCAGCCCGCCAACTTTTCCTCACCCAGAGGTAAAACGATCTCCTCTCCGAAGCAATCTTCATCGACTTCCAGCCCAACGCCTTCCTCAACGCCACGCTCGGGGGCCGCGTATTTCGACAGTTTCCACGTGCCATGGCTCGTGTTGACATGCTTCGGTGTCGGGATGGGAATCAGCTTCAACGATGCCAAAGTGCATGGCAAAGTCCGATGTCTCCACACCGGGATCTGGGCAAGGTGCAGGTCCTGGCCTGCCAGGTCCGCGATCTTCCAGACTCGTTCATTGACCTTTAAGCTCTTGGTTTCGGCGTGCGCCTCCCAGGTTGACCAATCCGGGTCTTTGCTTAGCCTTGCGTGTATCCCCTCCCCTGGAGGCCGATAGTGAGGGGGATTGTGATCCCACATGCCGTAGCGGACCTCATACCAGCCCTTGAGCTTCAATGCGCTCAGCCTGTAAACGACCGGTGTCGCTAGCGTGGTCTCTGTACCGAACAGCGCAAAACCTTCGACATCTCCTGCCTTGTATGGCTTCAGCTGCCATATGCCGGGGGTCTCCGGATGCCTGGACACGAAGGTCTGCGGCTCGCACGCGCTGAAGTCGGTGATGGTGATCGTTTCCCTCGATGTGTTCGTACGGCTTGCAGGGGCACATCGGCTCAAGTCCGAGATCAGCCGTTCGTCTCGACCATTGTTGTCTGGCACAGCAAACTCCTTTCAGTCCCAACCTTCCTTAGATGTGTCCGGGCACTCAATCGCTCGTCAACGGCTCGCGCTCTACATGTCTGTCTCGCGGTATATCTCTTCCTGGTCCGGTGCCGTTTCTTTCCGGACCGGAGGCAGAATGGTCACATCCCCCGGCTCCAGCCCCACCGGGCGCACGTAGCCCTCGGTGAACCGGGCGAGCCCGATGTAGGCCACGCTGCAAGAGGCGTACTCCATATCCGGCTTCGGCTGCCAACCCTTGGCCACGTATTCCCCTTCTACCTCGGTTGGCTTCTGGTTGTAATACGCCGTCACAATGCTGCCGTCGGATAGTTGGGCAGAGATGGGGTACCCGAGACCGCCCGCGCCCCGGTATCGCTCCGTACCGTTATCCTCGAGGACGATTTCGTTCTCCACGTCCCATGTCTCGCCCCCGTCCTGGGAAAGGCAGGCACGAATACCGAAGGGGCGGAAACGGCGGCCGTAGGTGCAGAGTACCTTACCGCTCTTGAGTTCGAGCAGATGCGGCGGGTAGCCGCGCATCGGGGTCGGGTGGAAGGGTTCCCAGGTCTTCCCGTTGTCGTCGGACCATGCCACTTGAATGTTGACGCCGTCGACCATGTTCCGGGCGGCCAGGAGGATACGGCCGCTCCCACGTAGCCGAATCATGCCGCACTCGGCGTGCCGATACGGCCCCGTGTACGGCACGGGCGTGATATTCCATCTCCTCCCGCCGTCGCGCGACGAAAGGATATAGACGTGATTCTTCTCCTCGTCCGATGATTGTTTTCCCACCATCGTTCCCATCACCGTCCCATCCTCGAGCACGAACCAGCCCGATCCGGTGCCCCCGCCCCAGCATCCAAGCGTGTAGTAGGGTCCGATCTCCTCCGGTTCGCGCGTTTCCCACGTTTTTCCGCCGTCCGTCGACCGGTGGCAATACAGGCGCGATATGTAGCCTACGATCCCGGGCCCCGCATTCAGGAGGATCGGTGTTTCTTTCTCGATCTGCTCGGCCCGACCCGCCGGTGCCGTCATCCAGTGCGATTCCAGATACACCAGCGTTCCGTCGGGAAGCCGGACGGCGTCGTCACGAAACGTTTCAGCGGAGGGGTCCTGCGTCATATCGCGAATCACGGGTTCCTTCGATACCAATTCCCACGTCAGTCCCATGTCGCCCGATCTCATGCGCAATGCGAAGCACTCTTCCCCTTCTACCATGTGCATGTTCCAACCGGGCAGTATGCGCCGCGAAAGGAACCGAACCTCAATCGCATTGTTTTCGCCAATCGACATCTTCGGGAAATCGCTCAACCAGCCTTCTCGTTGATACACAATCGTGTTATACTTCCATCCCTTCATATCTTTGATCAACATCTGGCCTGACCTCTCTATTAGGACGTATCAATGAATTCTTAACACACTTCGTGTCCACCATCGTCTCTACGGGCTGCTATCTTCCAATCCCGCGGGAACCCCGTACGGTCGGTCAGGGTAAGTGTTGACTAACGGCCATCCCTGTCCGCCGATAAAGCGAAACTTCTCGGATTTGCCGCACAGCCAGCAGAACATCTCGGCGTTGTTGATGACGTCTCGATACTGTTGCCGGTAGGTCAGGATACCGGACCCATAGTCGGCTGTGGCCAGATCGAAGTCCGCTTCGGTGATCCAGTCGCGCTTGGGCGGCGTTGTGCGGAAGTAGCAATATTTGAGGTTGTGGCGCACGCCTGTGGCCGTCGAGGCCGCACGGCGGTGCCAGATCGAATAGACCGTGAGGACAACTGTGCCGGCGGACGCGACCAGTTCGTGCGAGCCCCGGATCCTGCCGTAGTGTCCCATGTAGTTCTGTCTCGTCTGACCGATGGAATAGAGGAAATGGGATCCGGGCACCACCTCGGTCGGTCCCAGTTCCCTTGGGACATCCTGCGGAAAATAGAAAACCTGCAAGTATTTAAGCTCGGGTCCGTACTGCGACCCCCCGTCTCTGTGCCAAAACTGACTCCCGCTCGGGGGGGTGGCTCGATGGTTGGTCATGTGAATCGGTAGACCAAATTCCTTTCCCAGCAGTGACCGGACCGCACCCGCGACCTCGGGTAATACGATCACGTTCTTGACAAACCAATCTTCGTGAAGCAGTTCGTTTGGATCTCCAGGGGATGGTGGCGGCCCGCCACTTTCAACCTCCAAGAATTCGATGGTTTTTCGGTTGATTTCCTCGGGGACCACGCCTTCGAATACATGGAAGCCCTTTTTACAAAACTCCAGCACTTCGGAATCCTTTAATGTGGCCCGACAATCGTGCGTCTTCATCGTTGATTATCTCCACCGGCAGAGAATGAACTCGCAGCCCAGCCCATCGGTACGCTTATCGTCGACGAGAAGGGCCATCGCCCGAAACAGGCGTTCGCTGGCGTTTTAACAGGCTGTTATCTTCCAATCCCACGGGAACCCCGTACGGTCGGTCAGGGTACGAGAGGACCAACGGCCATCCCTGTCCGCCGATAGAGCTAAACTTCCCGGATTTGCCGCACAACCAGCAGAACATCTCGGCATTGTCGGTGATGTCCCGCATCTGCTGCCGGTAGGTCAGGACCCCGGACCCATAGTTGGCTGTAGCCAGGTCGAAGGCCGCTTCGGTGATCCAGTCCCGCCTGGGCGGCGTTGTGCGGAAGTAGCAGTATTTGAGGTTGTGGCGCACGCCTGTGGATGGCGCGACCGCACGGCGGTGCCAGATCGAATAAACCGTGAGGACAACTGTGCCGGCGGGCACGACCAATTCGTGCGAGCCCCGGATCCTGCCGTAGTGTCCCATGTAGTTCTGTACCTTCTGACCGATGGAATAGAGGAAGTGGGATCCGGGCACCACCTCGGTCGGTCCCATTTCCCTTGAGACATCCTGCGGAAGATAGAAAACCTGAAGGTAATTCAACTCGGGACCGTACTGCGACCCCCCATCTCTGTGCCAAAACTGACTCTCCTTCGAGTGCGTGCCTCGATGGTTGGTCATCTGAATCGGTTGGCCAAAGTCCTTTCCCAACAGTGACCGGACCGCACCCGCGACTTCGGGCGATATGATCACGTTGTCGACAAACCAATCTTCTAGAAGCAGTTCGTTTGGATCTCCTGGGGACGGTGGCGGACCGCCACTTTCGGTGTCTAAGAATTCGATGGTTTTTCGGTTGATTTCCTCGGGGACCACGCCTTCTAGTACATGGAAGCCCTTTCTGCAAAATTCCAGTACTTCGGAATCCGTTAATGTGGCCGGACAATCGTGCAGCTTCATCGTTGATTACCTCCACCGCTCGAGAATGAACTCGCAGCCCAGTCCATAGGTGCGCTTATCGTCGACGAGAAGGGCCATTTCGGGGAATTTTATGATCCTCCAGCCATCTTGCATCGCCTGGCTCACCGTCTGGTACGGCCAGTCGTCCGGGTCTCGGGGGCCGTCGGAAAACTTCCCGTTTTCAAAGATGCTCATCCCAATGACCGGAGTGGTCACGCGCGTTTGTTCGGCTTGGAGATAGAGCAGCTCCTGGCGTTCCGGTTTCGCGTCGTCGGCCAATTCCGCGATTCGGCTCAAATCCCCCTCAGTTAGATCTCCCTTTCGAAGTTTCTCAATGCATGCTTCAACCTCATGCTGAATCTTACGCTGCATTCAGGCCTCCTCTCTCAGACGTGCAACATCCGGGCTAAGAGACATAACCCGGATAGCTCAAAACTCTTGAACCATAGGTCACTTCGAGATCTATTTTCATGACCTGGACCGACGCGTGGAGATTCGGATATCTCGGTGACAGGACGAATCTCAACTCATTCATGCCTCTCCTCATCCTTCCAGGATCGACGGCAAGCTCCAGGTGCCACCAGGGACAATCCTCGGGGTGCTCAAAGCCGCGGAATGGCATCCTCTGCACGGACTCCCTCACGGGCGAGCCCAGGGACTCGCCATTCAGAAACACCGCCACATCCTCTAGATTCGGGACATTCTGGATGTTCAGGAGGAGGCGGATACGGGGATGACATCCATATCTCGCAGCGGCCTCGAGGTCATCACTGAAGCGGAGCTCTGTCTTCGCTTCACCGCCGGTCGCGGAATTTCCAAGTTCCAATGGAAGGTCGACCTGAGCAACATACACCTTGTCCTTGAATCGGATCTCATCCGGACCGCCAAGATCCTTAACAAGGTGGCGGACATCGAAGCCCTGCTCCTCGCGCATCATATAATCGTAGAATGAGACGCCATCGGCACCTTGATCATAAAGGTGTGCGGCGATTGCGCGGTGCTCTTCCAGCGTGTGCCACCTTGCATTCCCCGGGGCGGACACATACCTCCTGATCGGTTTTCCCGGACCGGCATACAGCCTGCAATTCGTGCCCTCTACAACCTCCTTCCACTCGGTGATATCGGGTTCGAAGCAGGCCTTGCTGCGGTAATGGCCGATAAGAATGTCTATCAACCCCTCACTTGCCCATTGGCGTAGATCGAGACCATAACCATATGCGTCCTGAACGGAACGCCGTTCAGGATCGTGTGCATAAACCTGTGCAGAGAGTCCGAGCCGGTTGCCTTTTTTTTCACCCACTTCATCCAGCATGGAGCGCATATCACGCACGAATTCGGTCATCAGGGGCCGACCCTCATCCACATCGTCGGGGGCGAAGAAGCCCGGGGATCGTGTGTAATCCAGGTCTATTCCATCCACGTCATATCGCTCTGCGACGTCGCGCATGAAGGCCAGACTCAGCTCCCTTACCTCGGACCTTGCCCAGTTGTAGGATCCATCCGGCAGGCGCAATTCCGGATTGTCACGATAATAGTCCGATTGGGGAGGATCGATATGTTTGTATGTGTGGTGCCGATCGTTCATGCGTCGGGAGCCCCAAACCTGCATCCCTCCGCTGTGTCCCTCCTCACATACGATCCTGAGGGGATCATTCCCGCTTTCGATCAGGTGATGAAGGTTCTTGGCCAGCTGCCAGTTCGAGAATCTCTTGTGTTGATGCTCGCTCGAGCCCCAGATCTCAAGCACCCTGGAATCGAAGAAGGCGGTCGTACTGCCGATACACCACTGGAAGATACCCACGTGAGAACCGGCCAGTGCCCTGACTTCGGCCAGGACTGCTTCTGGTGTGATTGGATACTCGTACTGGTCTTTCCAGCCGCCTAAGAAGCTAAGTCCATCACACGTCATGAGCAGCGGCTTGTCAGTCATGGTGGTCTCCCTGGAAATGGAAAATACAAAATGGAAAATGAAAACGTCTCGCCCGAACAATCGATTAGAATCCCGAACCCGCGCCCGGGGTGAAGACCATGAGCCCCGCCTGAATGACATCCACCTGGTCGGTTTGCGTGCCGGGTGGACGCGTACCTGTGTTTGGAGGCGTTGGCTCATCGATGGTAAGCTCACCTTCTTCGGCGATTGGATGATCCCTATCCAGCCCATCCCGATCGAGAGCGGAATCTGGCGCGGTAGCAGGGCCATCCAAACCATCAAACTGGGCTTTGAGGTCGTCCATTCCCCACCGCGCTCCGTAGAGGATGATCCGGATATTCCCTTTGGATCTCATCTCCTTGTAAAATTCGGGATCCAGTGTGTCCCAGCCGCCGTGGCTCGGGTCAACGATCACGGCATCGACCAGCCCTTTTTCGACCCATTCGCGCACATCCAGGGCATTTAGAAGGTTCACCTGTTCATTCGAAAACGTGTAGGGTACCAGCTTGATCGGGCTTCCCTGCTTTTTTGTCTCCTCCTCCAGCATTTCACGAAGATCCTCCATGAGTTTGGTGACGTGCCGGGCGCGGAACTTCAGCCAGCGGCTGTCCTCATCGGGAAGCTCCAAGGGATCCTCGCCGTATTCCCTTTGGAAGGCATCACACACGTGCGGTTCGTAACCGACGAATGGCGGACCCCTGAAAAACCCCGGTGCAATTCCGTCGATCCTTCCGTCTCCGACCTGGCAGTGCCCGATGATTTCCCTGTAGAGCGCCACCACGTAGTCGCGGACTTGGGGATACGCGTAGCTCATCTTGACCTTGGCGTGAACGCCGTCCTTGTTGACGATGCAGTACTCCGGATGCTTTTGGAAGAACGGCCCCGCGGCCCATTCCGAATCAGTGCCCCACGCCCCCATGCGGAGCATCACCCAGAAGTCCATTCCCATCCGGTGCGCCTCATCGGCCCCCACGTTCGGTAGGTTCACGCCATTTTCGATGAGCGACCTCCGTCCCTGGATGCTCAGCTCATCCCACTGCCTCTTCGTTACGCAGGATTGTGTTCCGGTCTCGCCAATCTTTGTCGGGTATGTGGTCTTGTCGATTGCGCAGTTCGGGTCCATCAAGAAGATATTGCAGCCCTCAGACCGTCTGACAGCAGTCCGAATGACTTGTCTTACGTCGCCTTCGGTGGTCGCGTTGTACTCGGTCAGTGCGTCCCAGGTGTCCAATCCCGCAATCAGAATCGGCTCTTTTGCCTTCACGGGCTCTGAGACCGATGGGGGGGCTTCAGCCGGAACAAACCTCAGCCACGCGACGCCACAGCGGACATTGAAATGTATGTAGTCCGGCTTATAGACCCCCGGGCCGCACCAGGTGGTGAACCGGCTCTTCTGGCGGAGGTGGATGTCCTGGCCGTCCATCTTTACACGCTTCCAGAGTCGCTCCCGGAAAAATCCCCGTTTCACCGAAAAATAGGGCTCGTTCCATCCTGGCGTCGGATGGAGCGGCAGATGCGTGAAGCCCGATTCCCCGGTTGTCCGGATGTCGATGCCGGCGAAGTTGAACTTCTCATCGTGGGGAGAGACCGGATCGTAGAGCCCCACGTAAACGTCGTACCAACCTGAAAGGTTTTCCTCACCCAGGTGTAAAACGATCTCCTCTCCGAAGCAATCTTCATCGACCTCCAGCCCAACACCTTCCTCAACACCACTCTCTTGAGCCGAGTATTTCGACAGTTTCCACGTGTCGTGGCCCGTGTTGACATGTCTGGGTGTCGGGATCGGAATCAGCTTCAACCAGGCCAAAGCGCACGGCAAAGTCCGATGTCTCCAGAGCGGGATCTGGGCCAGATGCAGGTCCTGGCCTGACAGGTTCGCGATCTTCCAGACACGCTCATTGACTTCGCGGTTCTTGGTTTCGGCGTGCGCCTTCCACAGCGACCAATCCGGATCTTTGCTGAGCCTCGCGTGCATCCCCTCCCCTGGAGGGCGGTGGTGAGGGGGATTTTGAGCCCACATCCCGTAGCGGACCTCATACCAGCCCCTGAGCTTCAATGCGCTCAGCTTATAGACGACCGGCTGCGCTCGCGTGGTCTGTGTGCCGATCAGCGAAAAGCCTTCGACATCTCCGGCCTTGTAAGGCTTCAGCTGCCATAGGCCGGGTGTCTCCGGATGCCTGGATACGAAGGTTTGCGGCTCGCACGCGCTGAAATCGCTGATCAGCAGGGTCTCCCGCGAGTCGCTTTCAGCGTCAATCCCCACGACGGGTTCGAAACGGCTCAGATCTGTGATGATCATCTCAATCGGTCCTCATTTTGTGGTCTCGATTCAGCCATCCTTTTCTTCACTGAAACGGTTCCTGACAGGCGTTTTCTCTTTCGTTGCCTGGAACAGCATAAAGAATTGGTCTGCAATAAGTTAACCAATAAGCGAGAAATAGACTTAAGAGCTGGTAGAACAACCGCGCAATATAGCCCGCGGGGAGGAAATTGCAAAGTGAAAAATGTGAATGGAGACGATGGACCATAGACCATAGACGATGGACGATGGACAAAGGTTGGAGGCCAGAGGCCAGGGGTCGGGAAGAGCAGTAGCAGTGGCAGGTGGCAGTGGCAGGAAGAGCAGAGGCGGGGCCCAGGGGTCGGAGGTCAGGGGACAGGGAAAAGCTGTAGCAGTAACTGTGGCAGGAAAAACCAAGCCCGGTATAGGCAATGGGGTAACCCCTTAGATTTGTGGGACCCGACCCAGTCGGGGAATAAGGGAATTAGCCAAAGGGAAACCCCTGTTTAAGGGATCCTGGCCCTCCAGAGCCAGTTCCCGGTCTGGAGACCGGTCCCACAACTTTTGGCCATACAAGGCCAGGGGGGTTGGTTGCGACTGAGCGAAGCGGAGCCAGTAGGGGCGACCCGATGCGGTCGCCCGTCGATGGGACCGGGCGAGGCTTTGCTTCGCCCAATTGGGAGTCGGGTGGCCGATAAAATTGTTGTAGGGGCACGATGCATCGTGCCCCTACAAGGGGAATCCGGCGTATAGGTGAGGGAATAAATCCCCGGCGGATTAGTACGTGGATAGCAACACGATGGGGTCTTCGATCCCCGAATCACGAATCACGATCCACGGGTTTTGGGGATCTTCACCTGTGTATGTCGGAAGTCGGGTCCTATCGATTGACTTGACCCCAGGCCCAGTCCCCAGTCATACGGGCCGGGATGGGCTCGTTCCTCAGCCCACGCCTTGAGCGGAACATCATCCCAGTCGTCGGAAAACCAAAATTGCGATGACGGATTGCCGATCGGGTCTTTGCCCAGCGGATTTCCGCCCTGGCCCATGGCCCCCAGCAACTGCCGCCGGATTGGGGAGCTACGGGCGATCAGGTCCGGATCCTGTTCTACGTATCCGCTCGGCCGTACCCACCTTGGCGTGTAGCCGAAATAAATTACCTTGCGGACGCTCTTTGAAAGATTGGGAGTCACACCGTGCAAAAGCGTGGGCCGCCACAGCATGGCGCTACCGGCCGGAACCCGCAATTCAAAGATGTCCTCAGGTTTCAACCACGAATTCCAGGTGGCTCGTTGCTCTCGGGTCCACTTGTAGCTCCCGGGCAAAAGAAGGATCGTGCTGTGACCGGTTTCGGTGTGATCCGAAACGTACCAGCCGACCTTGAAGTCCAGCAGCGGCAATGGCCCGTCAATAGTGGTTCCTGAAAAGTGGGGTTCATAATCGAAATGCAATCCAAGGGACAATATGTCTGGATCTGTGCCGTCAGGAGCCGGCGGGGCATAGCCAAACGTACTATCGCGATTCTGAATGTTCCACCCGATGGCATCCACGACTAACGGAAGAATCCTGGGATGATCGATCAAGTTCAGTATGGCCTCGTGGTGTGCCAGAGCATTGCGGAGGCCCACCTCGTCTTCGGTACTTAAGCCCTGCGCTCTGCGTATCATGTCTGCCACTTCGTCCATGGCCGTGGATAAGGAATCCAGCTCTGGCCCGGTCAGCACACGCTCTAATATTGTGAATCCCTTTTCGTTGAGTTCATCTCTCTGCTGGTCGGTAATGGCTATTGGCATCTGGTTCCTCGGTGAATCACCTGTCCCAACTCACGATAAAGTCCTCGACATTGAAATCAGCCGGCATTTGGTTGAAATGATAACGATTGGGCATGCCCTGGAACCCCGGAGATAAGTGCTCTTCGTCCGCCTGGAGTAGCGCATCGAGCTTCTCGAACCGTTCCCACAGGACATCCGCCTCTTTCATTGAGAAGCGATTCGCGAACTCCGGACCCCAATTCATGGTGAGCGGATGTGGTTTCTGCGCCCTTCTGCGAAATTCATCGGGCACCCCTTCGAGGCCGGGATGCTTTTTTAGCTTGATCATAAGGGCCGCCTTGCAGAGGTATACGGTTGAGAGCATCCTGCCCTTTTCTCCTCTACCCGGATGGAGGTTTTCCAGGCTCGCGAGGTAGGCTGCGGTGTCCTTTTCAATGCACGCTCTGAGCGCAAATTCGGTTTCGTTCTGCATCACTGTGCTCCGCTTTGCCCACCGTTCAAATTCTCCCCGAGCGTGGGGGGACAGGTGGTTTGAAAACTGCGGATCTTCGTAGAAAGTGAAATTTGAAAATCCTCCATGAATGATTCGCCGCATCTTGTTGCTATAGTTGCTGGCCCAGTGGAGGATGGGCAGGATGTAAGCGACCCCGTCGCCGGCCTCAAGGTGCGTCTGGACGCCCCCTGGCAGCGGAACTCGTGGGTCGGCCTGCAACCGATCATTCTCATCGGGGGTGTTGAGCCTAAGGTGGCTGCCGGGCATCACCCAGAGTACGTCGTCAGCGTATAGGGATAGATTCCACTGTACGTATCGAGGGCCCGCCTCGATGATGTCGTCCACGTAGCCCTGGAGGGGGGCAGTGTCTAAAGGATGGACGTCGCGGTGCCATCGGGCAGGGCCGTGGTTGCGAACCGGACTGCACATGAACATCATAACCGTGACCCCCGCATCCTCGACTTCCATAAGCCGGTTGCTGACTCCCTGGGTGTTTTCGTGCAACCAGATTTCCACAGTGTTGGCCGTTTGCTCGTCGATTCGATCCGCCAGGGGGCTTTTGCTCAGGAATAATCGCGGCTGGGGAGAGGTCTCCCATACTCCGCCCGGGGGATCGTCCGGATTGCGATTTTTTGCCCAGATCGCTTTCTCATGTTCGACCAGGATTTCGTAACCGGCGCGCAGATCATCAAGTTGATCTTGAGGGATGACGCGGCGCAGGATGGCGTAACCCTCTTCGAGGAACCGGTCACTGTTTATCTCCATCGAGTTGTATCTCTTTGCTATGAGACTATGAACAATACGGGACGGATGTGTCAGCTGACCCAGAAGGAGAAAAGCTGTGTGTTCCTGAGCTTGAAGCGCAGGCGCAGGGGACGACCGGCGAGCGGAGATCTCCCCTCCGGCCAAGCCACTTTCGTGTCAACCGTGTCCCGGGAAAGCGGAAGACTGGTTTCCAGGATTCGTCCCCCTTCCGGCTCCAGAATCTCCACCACAAGCGTTCCCCATCGGGATTGGACGTTTACACGGATCGGACCGTCCGGCAGGATCAAGGGAACGGTCGTGACCTCACCCCCGTCGAAGCTCGCGCCGAGAGACGCGAATCCGTCCAGGCGGAGCCTGGCGATACCCAGCCCGGACCAGAGGCCCTTTCCGAGGCCCTCACGGTCCTTTCCCCTCAGCGCGGCCCAGTCTCCCCGCATCTGCTTGTCGCTGACCAGGTCCTTGTATTTCCCCGATCGCTCTCTGTACTCGGTGTCCGGGAGACCTGTCTGTCGATATTCGGCGTGACGCCAGGTGCGGCCGCCGTAGTAGATCCACAGCTCGTCTCCGACGGGAATCGGAACCGATGCCACGGTGTTGTTGAAACGGTCCCAGGTTCCGGCTTCTCCCAGCGGGATAAGGGGTTCGCCCCGGTGCCGCACCCATGTGATCCCGTCCCGGCTGTAGGCCAGGCGCACGTCGATCGTACCGACGTGTGGCCAGGATGTATGACGGCGCCAGAGACCGAGCCAGTGGGAGCCATAAGGAAAGGCGACCAGATGGTAGACCTCTGTGCCCGGAGGATCCTTCGTATCCACGTGCATCACGAGCTCAGGCTCGGACCAGTGGTTCAGGTCGTTAGAGACCGTGCGAGCGATCGCTCGGGCCAGATATCGATCGGGCAGGTCTTGCTCGACCACTTCCGGCGGCACGTGATAGCAGCGACAGTAGAAGACATAGCACGCTCGCTTCGAATCGAAGGTCAGGAAGGATGCATCGGGCGTGCGCCATTTCAGCCCGCCTTCGTCCGTGAAGCGGAACCGCTCCAGCCGCTCCCAGTGAAGCGCGTCCGGGGAAACGGCCGCCCGCCAGTACTTCTCCGTTGTTTTCCAGTCCTGAGCCATGTAGGTCATCTTGTAACGGCGGGCCGGGTCGGGATCGTGCTCGTCCCGGAACGGGAAGTCCGTCAAGGCCCGTTCGACTGCCGGATCGAAGAGCATGTTCGTCTTCTGGCCCTCCGGCGTCCTGACGATGTCCATCAACGGCCACTCCCAGTGGACGCCGTCAGCACTCTCACCGTATGAACCGGAGGAGATCATCCTGAACTTTTCCATGGCCTCGTCGAAGATGACCGGACAGGTATCCACATCCGTGACCGGGTTGCCTTCGAACTTGGCGGCCGTCAGGAAGGTGCGTGCCGCGTTGCGTTTGTCAGCGATCAAAAGATCGTCGACGAGCAGCTGCTTTTCGCCCTTTTCAAGCGTGAGACCTTCACTCATGACCGGATTTCCATTAGATTCACAACCTCTGTCCCTCCTGTGGCGGATAGCCCATGGACTCGGATACGAACGGCACAGAAGGTTTCAGCCACGGGAGGTAAACGCAGAGGCAGTTTGGAGAAAATCATCCGCCGTCCCCTCCATGATCCCGATCAAACCCTCCTGGGATTCTGAGCCTCCACGGGGTATGGATCCGTAGTCCATGATCAGATCCAGACAAGGCCAGTGGTAGTTGCTCAACACGGCTATTATGCTTTCGCACACCATGCCCGCCACGATCGGCCGAGTTTCACACCAGCACGCGTGCGGCGTGGGCTCGTTACCGCCCCCAATTCGAAAGACCATTGGCGCCGTCACCTCGACAGGCACTTTCACCCAGTTCTTGCCAGGGACAATATCCTTGCCTTTGAACGGGTAATAACCCTGCCTCGCGTCGACCCCATCGGGCCACAGCTCCCGAAGCTCGTGGATCTCTCCGTCCGCCTCTATGAAGGTCCTGTCACCCCGGAAAAGGCGGGGGGAGGGAAAATTGTGCACGCTGACAAAGGCCTCTTCCCAATCATCTTCTGACTCGTTGGAAAGGGTGAGGTCGAACCTCAACAGGCCTTCATCCCCCTCGCGGAACGTCCAGACGAGCGTCCCTGCACCGGGGTTGACGATCGTGGTCCTCACCGCACCCTCCTCCTCCTCCCATTCACAGGGTCGCTTCCGGCCCAGATCCGTTCCTTGATCCCTGGTTCCCGTGCCCTCCACCATGGCGTGCAGCTCCCACTGCATAAACGAGCCTTCCGGTTGACGGATGATTTCGAACTCGCAGTTCCCGCGGTGGACGAACTGCGTGTCCCCGAGGTGAAGCATATCAAAGGGCTGCTTATAGGATTCCATTTATATGGCCTCCGAGAGAAGAAAGAAATGGGTCCAGGCTTCGGGGGTGACTTTCCGGGCAGGTTCATCCAATCCCGGAAGGGCGCCCGCTCCGAAGCGGGTTCTTTACCGAGAACGGTGTGGATGAGACGCCCTTGACATCCATCCACGTCCGGTAGGGATTGCCCGCTGCTCCGGCACTGCCGAAGTCACACATCCGGACCTTCCGACCGTCATTGGCGGTATACTCCCACATCATCCACGGGGGCAGCCAGCCCTTTTTCCGGCTTACGCGGCCTTTCATCCGTCGGGCGTCCAGGGCCGGAAGTTCCTCCGGATCCATTTCGTTGAATCGCGGATCGAAGGCGAGCAGGATCGGCCCCCTGAAAATCGAGCACTTACCTTCGAAATCCGCTTCACCCTTCCAGAAGTGAAGGGACATGTCCAGCCGCAGGCTCACAAGGTCCCCCCGCACCCACCTGCGGTCGATCTCCAGATATCGACCCGGATCGGGTTTTGCATAGGATTTCCCGTTCAGAGAAACTTTCGTCCTGGCAGACCAGTGGGGAATTCGCAACTTCAGGCGGAAGCGCTCGCCTCTCCTGGGCGACACGTGAACAAGAATCCTCCCGCTCCCGGGGTAGTCCGTCATCTGTTCCAACAGCACCCGATTCCCCGAACTGAGAGATGCCGTTGCCCGTCCAGGGCCGTAGTAGTTCAGAATCAGACCTTCTCCGTCTGACATGACCGCCCAGTCACCGATCGTTCCCAGGGCGCGCGGGCCATTGACCGAGCAGCAGTTCAGCTCCGGCTGTCCCGCACGCGCCTGGAACACGATGTCGTGGGCGCTCGCCTTGCGGCACCCCTCCATCGGCGTGTTGTACGTTACCCACCGGCCCGAAGGGGACATCATGCCGATTCCGGAGTTCAGGGTGCTCAGCTCAAGCTCGTCCGCCACAACAGAGTTCCCGGTCATCCTCAACATGTCCACCGACAGGGCCATCCACGCGATCGTACAGCAGCTCTCGATGGCCCCCTGGTGATACGGGTCCCCCTGGGCCTTTTCGCCCGAACTGAAGCCGCCCGTGTTGTGCCTGTCCGTCCTGAGGATGCTCCACCAGATTTGCTCAAAGGCCCGCCGGTAACGCTCATCACCTGTAATAAAGTAGAGCTCGGCTATACCCTGTATGGGATGCAGGCTTTCCCATCGCGGCTTTGGAGTCTGGTAGAAGTCGACGCCCTTCAGGGCGGTGCGAATATAATCCCCCGCGAGTGGGCTCTCGAAGTCCTTTTCGATTTCGCGCGCCATCTTCAGATAGCGAGGCTCCCCGACCTGTTCATAGAGCAGGCAGAGAGAGTGAATGGGGGCAAGGTTCATCTCCTCGCTGCCGATCTCCACCAGTCTCCTCCCGGTTTTCAGGAAAGTGGAGCAGATCAAATCCCCTATTCGCTTGACGCACAAAAGCGCCTTTCGGTCGCGCGTCAACCGGTGCCAGAGCAGCAACCCCAGCATAATATGATAATGGCCCCACGCGTCCCATGTCGGATGGAGCTCACCATCGGCCTTGCCGGTATTCGGAGCTCTGCCCGTCAGACGGCAGTCCTTTGGCCAGGGGCCGAGGTACCCGTCCCCATCCTGCAGGGATACCAGCTCATTTACAAACCATCGTAGATGATCCTCGAGCGCTGAATCGCCTGTCAGCCGACAGATCTGCACAGCGTGAGTCAGGTATTTGCCCGCAAATTCACCCGCCCAGGGAACCATGTTCCTCGGGGGCTTGCGATTTCTGTCGCGAAACATCTCCAGCATTGCAGGATTTGAACCGGGGACGACCAGCAGCCACTGTTGTGTCAACGCCTTCAGGCGTTCCCGGACTAGACCCCCAAGCTCGTACTTGACGACCGGAGCCGGTTCGAGCGCGGGCTCGGCCTTTCTATCCACCGTCATAGCATTACCTTAAGCCATATGGGTCACCGAATCAAAGTGCTCTGCCCAGGTACAGGCAACGACAGTCATCGCCCGCGGGATAGACCACCTCCATCCCTCCGGGGACAGACGTGGTCTGGACCTTTATCGGACTGCTCTCCGAATCCAGGCCTTGCCATCCCGGCGTTTCCGCACCAGATGCTCCAATTCGATTCAGCAACTCGCTGCTGAGGAAAATCCTCAGTGGTTCCGTAAGCGATTTCCGGTCCGCTTCAACGGCTTGAAGATAAGCGGCTCCGCCCCCGCTTCGCCACAAGCCCAGGGCGGCCGGGCGCTCCAGCCGGATATAGTCGCTTCCCTCCCACTGCACCAGGTCCGTTTCTCCCAGCAGGTTGCCGAACGAATCGGCAAGGACCGCATTTCCACGGGTCACTCGTGCACTGAATCCGTCTTTCTCCATGACGAGATCCTCTTTGGAGAGATTGGCAAAGTGCACGCTGAGCGCCTCGTCGCTTCTCAGGGTCAGGGTCAGGGTCGTCGGGGGAGGGGATTGAGGGCGGACCGCATCCAGGGGAAACTCCGTCCTGCCGTTCCTGTAGTGGTCCGGGAACGCCCGCTTGACCCCGGCGGCAAAGTAGGTTGCCACCTGATGCCTGATGCCGGTGAAAGGCGCGAGGGAGAATCTGGGGAAGGCCAGGCCCAGTACGTGGCCAAAAACATTGTCTCTTTTTTTATCGGCGCTGAGCTGGCTCGACAGGACATAGTTGAAATAGATCCGGCTGCCCGGGAAATCATAGGCGTGCTGGCCCAGGATCATGCGTTTGATATCTTCGAACTGGTTGTCCTTCCTGCCAGGGTTGACGCCATCGAAGTTGTGGCCCTGCGCGAAGGTGTGCTGCAGGAGGTTGCCGACCTCCGTGCCCACATACATCTCCGGATATCCGGCCTTCCGGGCGACGTCCCGCATTCGCTCCCCCCTTTGGTGCGCGAGCCGGAGGTGCTGGGAGAGGCCGTGCCCGTGTTCCCTCCCGAAGCATGATCCCGGACCCCCGCACAACTCGTCGTAGTAAACGCCGAAGGGACCCCAAGCGAGCAGCTTCTGGAGACACGCGTCCAGCATCTGGTTGTGCGGCTCACAGACGGGGCAAAGTTCATCCGCGCGGTGCATCCCCGTGTACCATCGGGGCCGGGGTTTTCGGTCCTGGTTCTGGGCCAGGACATCGGGAATCAGGTGATTGGCGTTTCGGGAATAGTCGTAGTTTCGAATCCCGTATGCAGCCACATAGACCGTCAGCGCGACATCGTATCGCCGCATCAGTTCACCGAGCCTGCGAGCCAGGGCCTCCTCCTCTATCCGCACCGGGGAACCGTTCTTCACCTCAAAGAAGATATTGGGCTTGTTGTAGGCTTGCATGCGGGGGATGTAGGAGGTGGGAAGCAGACCCATCCTCACCTGCAGGGGATAGTGCTCCGGATCAAAAACGTGTTCGCCCCGCTTCTCGGGTCGGTCACTCACAAGCGACAGGCGTTCGTAGGATTCCCCTCCCTTTTCCCTGTAAAGAAAGAACGCCTCTACCCGGCCCTCATCCGGAGGGATTTCCCTCGTTACGCGGAACCGTACCTCGAATATCGGATAATGATCCTCCAGACCCCCCAGGTCCGCCTGAAGGGAATCTGCGGAAACCCCTAGGGTCACGCGGATTTCCCCGTCGGACTGATCCACCTGGACGGATTCCAGGGGCACCTCCGGGGCGGGCGCGGACAACCGTTTGAAGGGAACGAGGGCCACTCCCTCGAACCGAAAGGCGCGGCTCGTCACGCTTGCCTCGAAACCCAGGTCGTGAGGCGCATCCCCCGGACGTACCGAACAGCTGATCGTGAACCGGTCGCCTGTCCGGTGAAGCAGGGGGACATTCAATTGTACGGATCCGGCCGGCGTTTCCACAGAGTGGAAGTACTGGTTCTTGTTGGTGACGATCGCACTGAAACCCGGCCGTTCGTGGACCAGAATCGGATGGATCTGGTTGTCCAGGGGATCCCGTCGAAGGGCGGCGTAGTGCGCTTCCAGATCGGTCAGGTTCCCGTCCCAACCCTTTGCGTAGGCCTCGACCAGGTTCGGTCCGTAGAGATTCTCCGTGGCGAACCAGGGCTCCAGCTCTTCGGCGGGCTGTGTGTATTCGTTGAGTCGGGGCGCGTAGCGTTCCCGCCAGATGCGTGCAGAGGTGACGAGGGGATCGTCTTCTTCCTCGAGGAAATAGTAATCCTGCCAGGGCGTTTCGTATGTCGCTCCACGATCGGTGGGTTCAAACCAGCCCAGGACGGCGACCTGTGCGGGGCCCATCTGATCCGTGTCGGGATTGATGTTGCGCTCGATGTAGTCCACGGGATCCTCAGCCGCCATCACGGCCCGCCGCTCATCGGGCCAGGAAAGGACCGTGTACTCGGCCATCCCCATCGTGTGAACGCTGCTGGGCCTGTAGTTCTCTTCCGTTCCGGGCCCGTCTGCGTCGAACATGCAGGGCGTGACCCAGGCACGGTAATCCCCTCTCCCGGCAGTTCCGCAGTGCCAACCCATGTGGGTGCTGAGTTCGTAGCTCCGGCCCTCTTCGAGGTCGCCCCACCGGGTAAGGGCCAGAAGACGGACGAATTCCGGTGCCGTGAATTCCACTGATTCGATTCCGAGCAGGACCCGCCGTGACACCATCAGACACGAGCCCACCTCCGGGACCTCCGCCTCTTCCCACTTCACCTCCTGGGTCAGGGACAGGCCTTGACAGCGCCCGGTAAGCCTGATCAGCCTATCGGCTTCGCTCACCGTCGGCTCTTCGGCCTCGAAGTCCTCCTCGAAAAGATCGTTTTGCTTCCGCTTCTCCCCGCGGCCGGTCATCACCTGAACCCGAACGGGAAGCCCACCCTCGCCTCTGTCCTTTCGAAAGTAACGGTGCGCCGCTCCCGGTTTTTCGAGATTCAGATGAAGCCCGTCCGCTTGCAATTCGAAACCGCATGGGAGATCGATGGTCAGCATGATCAAATCCTCATGGAAGTGAAAAATGCAAAATGAAAAATGGAAAGTGCAAAATGAGACGGTCACAAGACCCGCTTAACCAGCCGTCCTTCGGACTCTTCGCAGCAGGTGCTTCTCCCGCGGTGACAGTGTGCTGTAGAACGACTCTTTCAGCGTTGGGGTATCTTCGTTGGCCTCAAGGGGTTGCTCGTCACCTTCGGTGAAGTACCAGTGGCGGTTGTGCACGATAACCGCAAAGGGGCGGGGCGCATCCGTATGGTTGGGGGTGCCGCGGTGGACAGCACGCGCGTCGGAGATCAAGACGTCTCCGGCCTCGAGCAGCAACGGCTCGAAAGGGAGCCGCCCCGACTCGGCTTTCTCCAGGGTATCCGCCCGGGGCAAGTGCTGGGAGCGCTCGGCCACCTCGAAGGGGCCGTTCTCCATCGTCATATCGCCAAACGTGAATCGCACAGACAACGTTGTCGGTGGGTGATGATGGTCCGGGTCCTCGGGGAATATCAGGGGGATGTCGGCGTGAACCTTCTGATACTGCGAGCCCTTAATCGGTGTGTCCGTGCCGTAGTAGCAGACGTGCATGTCCTCTCCGAGGATGCGGCCGGTGACCTGTATCACGGTGTCGTCGTTGAAGAAAGCAGAGCGATAGAAAGGGGGTGCGAACGGAAGACCGATGGCCCAGCGCTTCGGGCCGCGGTTGCCTTCGGGGATGCGGGCGGAGACCTTCTCCAGCAACGGCAGAAATGCCTTTCGGCATTCCTCAATTTCTCGCAGCGGGAAGTGGCCCCGCAGGATGCAGTGTCCGACGTCCAGGATTTCCTCCACGCATTTGTCAACATCGATTTTCATCGTGTTCCTCCGTCGGAAAGCCAGGGATCGGAAGGCCCGGGGATCGTGGTTCGTGACTCGTGGATCGGAAAACCCGGGGATCGTGGTTCGTGACTCGGGGATCGAAAAACCCGTGGATCGTGATTCGAGACTCGGAGATCGGAAAGGCTATAGAGGTCGGAGGTCAAGAAAATGCAAGGTGAAAAGTGCAAAATGGAACAAAATGGAAAAGCAAAATGAACGTCGCTCCACAAGACCCGCTTAACCAGCCGTCCTTCGAACTCTTCGCAGCAGGTGCTTCTCCCGCGGGGAGAGTGTCTGGTAAAACGACTCTTTCAGCGTCGGAGTATCTTCGTTGGCCTCCAGGGGTTGCTCGTCTCCTTCGGTGAAGAACCAGTGGCGATTGTGCACAATAACCGCAAAGGGGCGGGGCGCATCCGTGTGGTTTGGGGTCCCGCGGTGGACAGCACGCGCATCGGAGATGATGACGTCTCCGGCCTCGAGCAGCAACGGCGTGAACGGGATCCGCCCTGATTCGGCTTTCTCCAGGGTATCCACCCGGGGCAAGTGCTGGGAGCGCTCGGCCACCTCGAAGGGGCCGTTCTCCATCGTCATATCGCCAAACGTGAATCGGACGGACAACGTTGTCGGTGGGTGATGGTGGTCCGGGTCCTCGGGGAATAACAAAGGAATGTCTGCGTGAACCTTCTGATACTGCGAGCCCTTAATCGGTGTGTCCGAGCCGTAGTAGCAGATATGCATGTCCTCTCCCAGGATGCGGCCGGTGATCTGAATCACGGTGTCGTCGTTGAAGAAAGCAGAGCGATAGAAAGGGGGTGCGAACGGAAGACCGATGGCCCAGCGCTTCGGGCCGCGGTTGCCTTCGGGGATGCGGGCGGAGACCTCCTCCAGCAAGGGCAGAAATGCCTGGCGGCATTCATCAATTTCCGCCCGGGGGAAGTGGCCCCGCAGGATGCAGTGTCCGATGTCCAGGATTTCCTCCACGCATTTTTCGATATCGATTTTCATCGCGTTCCTCCGTCGGAAAAGCCGTCGATCGTGGATCGTGATTCGGGGATCGGAAAGGCCGTGGATCTGAAAGCAGAATACAGAAGTCAGGAGTTAGAATTCAGAATGAAAGGCAAATGGTTTTGATCTTCTTCTGAATCCTGACTCCTATATTCTGTATTCCGAGTGAAAGGGCGGATGGGTGGTCTGTCGAATCACGAACAAGGTACTGGAATATCCCTTAAACCAAAAGAAAAAATCCCTGTTTAAGGGATAATTGGCAGAGGTCAGGGGTCGGGGGAGGAAAATGCAAAGTGAAAATTGCAAAATGCAAAATGCAAATTGAACGGCAGACGGTGACAATGGACCACAGATGCTACGGCCAAGCCCTCCCCGCCAGCATGGCGATAATCGATCCCGCACTGGAGATCACGGCCTGGCCAAAAATCAACCCGAAAAAAAAGGGACGGGACCGTCCATAAAGGGACGGCCCACCGTACTTCAACACATTCCGCTTGATCAGCCAAGCAATGAAGACATTAAACCAGTACGACAGGTAGATCGTGCCGATGGGGTATCCGACCGGGTGAATGGGCCACCAGAAGAACCGCTTCCTGGCAAGGATCAGCAATCCCATCGACAATATCCCTATGCTCGTCCAGATGAGGCGAACCGGCTTTCCCTCGGACGGGTCCGTGATGGCGCCTCCGTAATAGCTGAGATGGGAGAACACTGTCTTGGTAACAAAACCGCTGTTGGCAAACCCATAGCCCCCAAGGGAGTAGGCATAATGGAGAAACGAGGCGGCAGCCGTTACACCGCCCACCAGAAGGGCGAGGAAACAGGCGTAGAAAAAAGGCCGGCTTCCCACCCCCTTTTGATAGGTCAGCTTCAATGCCGTGGAAGCGCTTGCCATGGCGTGCGGCCCATTGGGAAGCCCATAGTGGGCGCCGTCGGGAAAGGCCCAAGATTGCGCGAGGAAGAATCCCGCTTTCGTGGAATTGCCCAGCGCCTGTGTGCCCACAAGGTGAAGAATCACCTGCATCGGGCTCATCGGGGCCTGCATCACGGCACCGGACTCGGCCAGGATTCGCGTCACGCCCAGAAAGATCGCAAGCATCAACACCAGAAAGGGGGGTATCACCCAGATCGAGATTCCCGTCATCCAGAGCCAGAAGCCGATGAATACGATGCACACGATCGACCCGATCACCGCAGTCCGGTAGGAGAGCATCTCGTCCCCGTCGTCCACGTCCGGGTCCAGCCCGAACGCCTTTCGGAACACATCCCTCAGATGATGACGGGCTTCGTAGAGCATGACCCCCACCAGGACGGCCAGAGCCCCCAATGCCTCCTGATGCAGATTACCGTAGATGACGCGAGGTCGTTTGGGCGGCGTGACGAGACGAGGGACGCTGTAGAGCGTCAGCAGATACATCTGGACGTAAGTGAGGAGGGTGAAGAGGAGAATGCTGCCCAGGACCTCCAGAGATACCAGATAACTGATACCGATAGCGATAAAATTAGTGAAGCCGAACACCTGGATCGTGCGGGTATATGAGTAAAACCTGAGATTGATCGGGCGGATCGCGGGGATAAACAGGTGAACGATACTGGAAAGCCGCTCCACCCCGGAAAGGAAAAATCCCGTCCAGAAGGCCGTGTTGCGTAGAAGCGGACGCCCGCCCGTCTCGCCTTCCACCAGCGCAGGGGAACCTGCGCCATTGGAAACGGCAGCCGCTCCTCCTCGATCCACCGCTTTCGAAAGATCACCATGAGCGAAATCATGGTGAAGTAAAAGGCCCCTAAAAGCACCGCCCAGGCGAAGAACGGCCAGATCCAGGCCCCGTAGGGCGGCTTCCCATCGGGTCCCAGCCCTTCAAAGAACCCTTTCGCCACTGCGGGGTCCTTGATGCTCAGGCCTTCGGGGAGCAGAGGCAACACCTGGCTCCCCCAATCGTTCTCCGGCGTGGCGTAGTGCGCAAACCCGACCATGTTGGGGATCAGGTACATCAGCGTCCCGTTGATCGGGATTGCCGAGACCATCAGCAGCATCGAGAACACGACCAGCAGCTCCTGCGCGCTCGGTCCCGATTGGACGGCCTTGATCCGCTTGAGCAGCCCGACGCAGAGAATCAGCGCAAACAGCAGGAACAGCGCCCCGCTCCCATACCCATCCGCCGAAAGCCCGCCACCCAGCGCTTCCTGGCAGATGGACAGAAACGCAAGCAGAACGCTCAGGGCGGTGCCGATCAGCAAAGCCCTCGGCGTCACCCCCGACGACAAGATGGCCTTCTCGACCGGGGACGCAACAGCCTTACGCTCTGACTCGATCATTCGGTTCCTATCCTTCCGCGCCCTGTTTCAACCGTCGCTTTTCCCCATTCCCCGTTTGCGCGGAATCCTGAGCAGGCGTCCCGGGTCTCAGGTCTCTCAATGAGATCTCCGAACCCGCACCCGTTGCAGGTACTGCTCTTCTTTGAGGTGAGTGTATTGCGTTATCCGGATCCTGTGGGCGAGCAACTCCTGCAGCAGGTCCAGAGTCACTTTTTCGTAACCCGCCACCCCCGCGAGGTTCTGCCCCTCTCGAGGGTCCACAGCCAGGTTGTAGAGATGCTGCACACCCCCCTGCTCGGGGTCGAAGACCAGCTTCCAGTTCCCGGTCCGAACCATCGCGCACGTCGCCAGCTCGGCGAACACCGCATCCCGGCCTGTTCCCGGCTCGCCCCGCACTATGGGGGGGAGATCCAACCCCGGCCGCCGGCGGTCAAATTCGGGTTCGACCCCTGCAAGCCTGAGAATCGTCGGATACAGGTCCAGGTGAGACACCAACGTTTTGCTCAGCCGGGGACCGATCGGCTTCTCCCTCCTCGGAATCCCGGGTCCGCAAAAAAAGAAGGGACCCCCACACTGCTTTCGTAGAAATACCGCTTGTCCCAGATTTCATAGTCGCCCAGGCAATCGCCGTGATCCGATGTAAAGATGATCACGGTATTCTCGAAAAGGCCCCGCTCTTTGAGCGCGTTGACCAGGCGTCCCACATAGCCGTCGATCAACGCACACTTGTCCATGTAGTGCGCCCGCTTCAGCCGGGCCGAGGGCTCGTCCGGGGCTCCCAGGGGCGGCGGCATGTCCTCCGGATCGTGCCCCAACTCGCCGGGGTGCCACAGGGGCGGGTGCGGTCCTATGAACGAGAGGTTGAGGTAGAAGGGCCGGTCCTCGCCGTATTCTTCGACAAAACGGATCCCGTTCACTCCGATAAACCCATCCGCCGTATCATCCGGGTCGTCAAACGGATGGCGGACCCCCCCTTTCTTGAGCGCGGACCGAAACGCTTCTAGCTTTCCCCTCCGTTTCAGGTCGTGCGTGTACTCGTCATCGTTGTGCCCATTCTCCCCGTCGTCGTGCACCTGGAACACGGTGTCGAACCCGTAGCGTCTCAACTCTTCGTCGTTCTTCGTCACATCGACGCCCAGACCGTAGCTGTCGATATAGTGGTGCTTGCCGATCATCGCGGTATAATAGCCCGTTTCCTGTAAATGGCCCATAAACGTATCATCGCGCAGATCGGGGTGGATGGGGTCGGCCTGGTTCCCGCATACCCCGGTGGCCGAAGGATACATGCCCGTGATGATCGATATCCGGGATGGCCCGCAAAGCGGGGTCGCACAATACGCGTTCTCAAACCGGGTGCCCGTTCCAGCTAGGGCCATCAGGTTCGGTGTGCTCTTTCCCAGGGCATCCCGGCGGAAATGGTCTGTCATGATCAGGATGATATTGGGTCCCTTATGATCGGACATCGGCATTCCTCAAGGGGTTGGGTACTACGCGGATAGCGGCGCGTAACGGTCGTGGATCTCTGAACGACAGTGTCTTTCGGCCGGATTGCTCACGCCTCTTCGCTGCGACGGGCATTGGAGCGATTTTTTCCGGGTTCTGAGGTCACGTCTGGCGCAGTGGACCGTTTCAGTCCCAGTCCGAAAAGTCGGTGTCCGGCCTGTAGTTCCTGCCGCTCGACTCGAGTGTGGCCACCTGAATCATCTTCATGGTGGCCAGGGAGATCTCTTCCGGTCGGCGCAAATTCCCCGTTTCGAACGATTCCCTGGTCGAGGGGATCCAACGCTGCCCGGCCGCGGTATTCGCCTGCAGTTCGGTCATCTCGGTACGCACCAGTCCCGGCCCCGCGGAGAAGACCAGGACCGAACTTTTCTGCATCCTGAGCTCTTCGGTTGTGCGGTCGCTGTCGTCGAAACGCTTCGTGCTCCGCGCGCGCTCGACAACCCCCAGGTCGAAGGGAAAACTCATGCCGATGGAAGCCAGCTCGACTGTGTTCGGGTCCTGATCGTAGATGAACGTGTGATGTATCCGGAGCTCGCTCTTGCCGCCGAAGAGGTGGATGCGAAGGATGAACGGACAGAATCGCGAACCGTCTTGCGCGGTGTGGTATCCCTTCACGCACACGCAGGTCCGCAGCGGACCTGCCTCCTCGACAACTATCCGGCCGGGCGGGCCAGGCCGAGCGTATCGTAGAACTTTCCGTGCTGATCCTCGACGTAAAGGAACGGACTGCTCTCCCCGGGGAACACGTCGCGCCACTCGCCGTTAGCCCTGATCCGGGATTGCATGAACAGGCGACCGGCAGGAACCGGGGCGAGTGAAGACCCGCCCCGCCTCTCTCCGCGCGGGCCAAGGTCGAGCTGCATCGGACCGGTGTGGAACCTCAGCCGATCGGCCTCCTCTTCGACCCGAACCGGGGTCTCACAGTCGGGAGGGCGTACGTCGGGCCCATACTCGAGAAAGAGCTCCTCGTGGTTGCCCGGCTCCAGATCCGCCTGAAAATCGAGGAGCAGCCACCGGACATACTTCAGATCTCTGTTCCACGTGGCCAGGGGCGCGACCTGGGTCGGTCTTGGTCGACCGCTCCGATCGACCACGCAGGCCCCGAACGACGAATCGAACTCCCCGTCGGCGAAGGTAACGCCCTGCGTGACCGGATATCCGCGATATCGTACCCCGTCGCCGCCCGAAAGGCCCAATTTGATCTTTTTTGGTTTTGCCATGCATCCTCCTGTACTAGGAAATTGCAAAGTGAAAAATGCAAAATGGGAAGTGCAAAATTATAGACGATGGACCATAGACGATAGACGATAAAAAAAGTCAGACGTGAGATGTGAGACGTGAGACGAAAACCGAGATCGATTTGGAAAAACCAGTGACGGACATTTTAAATTCACTCAAGTGTCAGACCTAACCTCTAGCCCCTTCCCTAAAGGGAAGGGGAATGACGCCTATATTTTAGCAAAATTTCTGAGCGAAGCGAAGGCCGCGAGAAAAGGGTAGGACAACGGAATTTGTTGATCTTCCTAGTTTTTGGTGGAAAGCGAGTTCTGTGAGACGACGCATCAGCGGGCCATAGGTCCGCGATCCGGATCCATCCCACACATACCGTAAATGAATCCGGATGCGGGACAGGGATTGGGGGATGGCGAGGTAAAATTATCGCGGCCAGTGCGTGAAGCCGTTAGTTCACGACTTGAGTATTCGTCCCGGGTCAACGAGGGTCTCGTGCTGTCCGGTCCGCCTCCACGGCCTCGAACCAGGCTTCCAGCTCCCCTTTCATCCGGTCCACCCGGTCGGGATGTCGAGCCGCCAGATCGGTATTCTCATACGGATCCTCGTCGATATTGTAGAGCTCCGGCTCGCCAGGCGGGGGCAGTTCCCGTTCCACCGGGGGATTGGAGACGTCCATCGTAAAATGCGGCACTTCGAAATTCTTCCGGTAAGGCGGATCGTCCGATGCCAGCTTCTTCATCGCCTCCTCGATCCGCGGCCAGTAGAGTTTCCATTCCTTGTCCCGCATTGCCGCGTTGCAATTCCGGATCGGATCGTAGCGGTTGAACTGCCAGAACCGCCTGGTCGGGATCTTCCCATCTTCGCCCCGCAGCGCCCCCAACACGTCCGCCCCGTCCAGGGGCAATCCCGGCCGGTCGTCGATCCCGCACGCCTGCAGCAGGGTGGGCATCCAGTCCGTAAAATGCAGCATCCCGTCGAATGCCCTGCCTCGAGGCAGGCCGGCAGGCCACCGGATCAGGCCCGGCACCCGGATCCCGCCTTCCAGGACATCGGTTTTCCTCCCCCGGAACGGACCGTTGTAGCGTTTCTGGCACGCCTCCCCCTCCCCGTGGAACAAGGGACCGTTATCGCTCGTAAAAAGCACAATGGTATTTTCTTCCAGCCCGTGCTTTTCCAGGAACTCCAGGACTCGCCCAACGCAGATATCCATCCGCCGGATCATTCCGTATAACTGACACACGGCTCTTGTGAATTTACCCATCTCTTGAAACGGCCGGATGTCCTCTTCGGGCGCCTCCAGCGGGAGGTGGGGTGCATTGTAGGCCACATAGAGAAAGAACGGCTCCGCCCTGTGCCGTTCGATAAATCCGATCGCCTCATCCGTAAACACGTCCGTCAGGTAGCGTCCGTCCGATTGTTCCGGCTGTCCGTTGTACTCGATTATCCAGTTCCAGTAATGCATCCCGCCGTTCAAAAACCCGACGAACTCGTCGAACCCCCGGTTGTTGGGATGATACTGCATATCGTGCAGGCCGTTGTGCCACTTCCCGATCATCCCCGTCGTATACCCGCCCCCTTTAAACACGTCTGCGATCGTGGATTCTCTCAGCGCAATCCGGTCCAGCCCCCGGTTCGACTCGACGGACAGGGCGCCCGTCCGGTGGTTGTAGCGCCCCGTCAAGAACGACGCCCGTGCGGGCGCGCAGATCGGCGATCCCGTGTAATGCTGGTTCAGACATACCCCTTCCTGTCCGATCCGGTCGATATGGGGCGTCTCGAGGTCCGGGTTTCCGTAGATCCCGAGGTCCCCGTAACCCTGGTCGTCCGTCAGAAATACGATCACGTTTGGGGTTTTGAGGGGCATGTTCTTCTTTTGGGTTTCTCAGTATAATTTACAAGACACTTGGACGGGAGGAGCGGACTGTATCCGTGTCCTTCCACGGTAACCCTTCACAAAAAGATTGAGGAGAACGGTGGCGCCCTGTTCATGTGTGGGTACGGACAGTTAACGAGAGGAGGAGGATCGAGAAACTTTCTGATCAAAAGCGATGACTCCGGAAAGAGCTGGCGGTTTTACGCGGACATCGGCCGGGATTATGAACCTGACTTCTGCCGACTTCCCAACGGGGACATGATCGCGGTTGCCCGCTGCGGGGGGGATGAGCCCAGGGTGCTGCTCCAGACTCGTTCCACCGACGATGGAATCACGTGGTCCGATCCGACCCCCGCACCGGGGGTGGAGACGGTCAGCCGGGAAGACCGCACGTGGAAGGATCCGCAGGGGGACTTGTTCAGGGAGGCCAGCGGAGGAAACGTGGACCCCTGTCTTCAGCCTCTTGAGAGCGGTATCATCGCCCTGTCCTACGGGAGGCCTGCGCTCTGTCTTCGCTTCAGCGAGGACGGCCTGGGAAACTCATGGGACTACAGGACTGAACTGATTCCCAAATACGCGATGAAGGACGGGCGGGCATGGGCCTTTCCAGAGCAGTCGGTCATCTCTCACTATTACAGCGGAATGGTTGCCTTGTCGCCCAGAACGGTGCTCGTGGCGTCCAACATCTATGGGTACAGTCCGAGCGGTGATCCCCGAAAGGGGCGGGATGTGATCTTGTGGTGCCCGTGTCGGTCCGGAGGGATGGAGAGGGGAACAGGCCCCCTGCTATCAGCGGTCCGGGCGAGGCCGTTTGCGCCCCCGGGCGTGAGGTCGAGGTGCGGTTCACGCTTTCAGACCCGGACGGTGACTGGGTGCGATTGAAATGCGACGGCCCTCCGGGAACCGAAGTCAGGGGAAACGCCGTCGCGCTTAAAGCACCATGGGAGTTCTCCGGAGAGACGAGCCTGACTGTGAGCGCAGAGGACGCGTGGGGGGCACGGGCCGAAGAACATGGCCTGATGATAAGAAAAGGTTGAGGGCCATGGAAATGGAAAATGCAAAATGGAAAATGGAAAAGGCAAAAGGGAGAAGTCACAGGTCAAATCAAACCGGTATGGGGCCCTGTTCAGATTCCGGACCTATTCCCGGATCTCAAAGACGATCCCTTCGATATCGCAGTTCCTCTCCTCGAATGCCGTGTAATAAGCGCATAATACCCGACCGTTCTCAAGGAGGATCATGCTGGGATAGGAACAGTCCCAAATTACTTTCGGGGCCACGTAGATATCGGCGAGGAACTCCCAGGTCTCCCCGCCGTCCCTTGTGGCCGAAAGCGAGCAGCCCGGCAACCTGCTTTCATCAACCTGACGATAGCCCAGCAGAATCATACCGGAGGGCAGCCGCAGGAGACTCGGACACTGGCCCATGACCTCAGTTTTTTCAGGGGCGGACCAGGTCAAACCCTCGTCCTCTGAATAGGCGCGGTGAAGAAACCGGGGTTTCTCCCTAACCTGCCGGACCAACGCCATAAGCCTCCCATCCGGGACCCGGACGATGTCCAACTCGTCGCTCAGTCCGCGCGCTACATCCACACGTCCAGGAAACGTGTGGCCCCCGTCGTTTGAGACAAAATATCCGCTGTAGACCGGCTCTTCTCCCACCTTCTGCCCGCCTCCGAGGACAAAGATCCTTCCGCCGGGCAATACCTGGACACGACCGTACTGGTTCTGCCAGGTCCATCCTTCCATCGGGCCAAGAAAAAGAGGATCGGACCAGGATTTTCCCTCGTCGTCGGAGCTGAGGAGATATGTCTTGAACTCTCGTACCCCCTCTACGTGCCTCAAGGACATGACGGGCAAGAGGATCCGGCCATCCGACAGTTGAGCGGGTCCGTGGTGGGCGGCGCAGCCCCAACCCGGTTCCGAAAAGAACAACTCCGGTTCGGACCAGCTCGCTCCTCCATCATCGGACCTTACCATCTTTTCGACGGAGTCATCCGTCTTCCAGTGATCCGAGCCTTCTCGATATGACAGGAGTAACGTACCTGAGGAAAGCCTGAGCAGCCCCGGAAAAGCCTTGTGACGCGGGCTTTCGCCTGCGATGGTAAAACGTTCGAGGTGGTGGAATTGGAGTGATGGCATGTTGGCTCCTTTCAAGAGGAAATTGAAGATTGAATATTGAAAGACCGTCAAACGTGAGACGTGAAACGTGAAACGGGAAAAGCAGTGGCAGGTGGCAGTTGCAGGAAAAGCCAAAGCCGGGACAGGCAATATGACCTTCAACCGCACTTCCCCTCTCCCAGATGGACCGCGGACGATAGACCATAGACGATGGACGATGGTCAGAGGTCGGGTGTCGGAGGTCAGGGGGCAAGGGGTTGGCGGTTTTCAGAGCGAATTGGATGAATTTTAATGATGAACTGATTTGATTAGGGGGAAGCCTTATCGGCATTGATTGACCGATTACGGCCCGCGAGGCCGCGGGCCCTCCCGGAAACGGCGCGCGGCATCCTACCCATTAGAAGCAAGTTCCGTTTCACGTGGCCTGATTAACATCAGATAACAGGCGGATGAAATTCCTCCGGAGCCGAATACCATACACATAACCATAATCTGGTATCGCACGGCCACAAGGGGGGACACGCCTGACAGGATCTGTCCGGTCATCATGCCAGGTAAGCTTACGAGGCCGACGGCAAGCAGTGAATTGATCTGGGGAATCAGGGACGTTCTGAGCGCGATGCGCCTCGCTTCTTCATATTGAAGGTTGTTTGCGGACTCGGATTCGAATCGCTCCGCCGCGAGGCTAACGGCATTCATGGCGTTCGCGAAGATCATGCCCGCGAGGGGAATCATGATGCGAGGCGAAAACCATGGTTGGAGATCCAGGACTTCCTGGGAAACAAGGGCCAGTGTCAAGACTCCGCCGAGAGAGATGGAACCCAGGGCCTTTGCATACAGCATGGGTTGTTTCCGCTTAAGGGGACGGAGGGCGATCCAGCTTGAGGCGAAGAGCATGACCGCAAGAACTGCTATGACGATCGAGGGATAATCGGATTCAAAAATGTAGGCCAATACGTAACCGATTAGAAGGAGCTGGATCCCCATGCGGGCAACGGCGTAGAGCGCGATATGGCTGCCCAAAGACCATCGATAGAGAATCACGATGACGATCAATACAGGAATAAAGGTCAGGGCCAGGTTTTCCAATGGAATTGTCTGTACGGAGTTGTTCATAATCTCTGTGGTCTCCTTGAGGTGTGTGAGGAATCCATCTATTGATCTATTGACGCTATTGGAGGGGGGGAGTCCGGATGGACCAGAGACAGATCCTTGAGCTCCTCCCAGAAACCCGCGGGAATCTCCTGCTTGAAGTAGCCGATGTTGGCTTCGAATTCCGAAACGGTACGGGCGCCGGGGATGATCGCGGCGACGGTCGGGTGTCCGAAGGGGAATTGCAGGGCCGCGGCCTGGAGGGGAACGTCGTGCCGCGCGCAGACTTCCTCTATTCGGCGAGTGCGTTCGAGGATATCGGGAGGGGCCGGGCCGTAGTTGTAGTATGCCCCTTCGACGGCACCGGTGGCGAGGATCCCCGAGTTGTAAGGCCCCCCGATGACGATCCGGATGTTTTTCTCGAGGCAGAGGGGAAGGAGCTTGTGAAGGGATTCCTGTTCGAGGAGGGTGTAGCGCCCGGCCAGGAGAAAGCAGTCGAAGTCGCCTTCCACTGCGAAGTCGCAGAGCATCTGCCACTGGTTCATTCCCATTCCAATGGCCCGGACGACTTTCTGTTCGCGAAGCTCGTGAAGGGCGGGAAACGCCCCGTCCATAACCTCGGAGAAGTGACCTTTATCCCGGGGGTCAAAGTCCGGCAGGATGCTTGCACCCTCGTCCGGATCGTGGATCAGGAGGATGTCGATCCTGTCTGTCTGAAGGCGGCGAAGGCTCTCTTCGATGGAGCGAAGGACCGCGTCCCGTGAGTAGTCGAGAACGGGGTCAAAAGACGGGATATCCACAAAGACCCCGTCGGGAGGCTCAACCGAGGTGCGAGGAACAAGCGAGTAGCCGACCTTCGTGGAGATGACCAGTTCCTCACGGTTGTAAGGGGATAGCCCGTGGCCAACCCGCGTTTCGCTAAGCCCGGAGCCGTAAAGAGGGGCGGTGTCGAAATAACGGATCCCCGCATCATAGGCCGCCGCGATCGTCGCTTCGGCTGATCGTTCCGCCAGGGTGGTGAAGAGGTTGCCAAAAGGCGCTCCGCCAAGGCCCATCCGGGTGACTTTCAGACCGGAATGTCCGATCTCCTGTTTTTGATCTGGCTTCATCTTTTATCTTTCTGATGATCGGGATCCTTTGGTGTAGGGGCACGATGTATCGTGCCCCTACGATGGCTTCAACGCAAGATGCGTACATATTTTTTTGTAGCGGCAGAGCGAAGCGAAGACCACTATAGGGAAAGGGTTAACCGCGTTCACGATCGACGAACGCCGATCCGTTATGATGCAAACCAATTCTCAATGGCCTCGAGAGAATCGAAATAGCCTGTTGGGTAGGTTGCCGGGGCCTCCACGGCAGGTTCCTTGGCCGGACCCACGCCTTCAGGGAAAAGAAAGGCCATCTTTTTAACCCCCGCGGCATTATATCTCGGGATGATTTTTTCACTTCTCCATGTGTCCAGGTTCTTGTTCCACCCGTGCATGAATTGCCTGGCATCGATGAGCATGAACGGAGGAAGCTGTTGTTCTCCAGATTCCGTGAACCGTTCGAGCCAATGTTTCACATCGTCGTCGGACATATCGGATGTGCCTTCCAGCCATTTCAACTCAAGAATCCCTTTGCTGTCATCGTACGTTATAGTGCCGAACGTATCTCGATAGAATTCGGTTGACATTCTGGACTCCTTCCCATTCTTCGCGTTAAAACCGCATACTGTCAGGCTTCAACTTAACCCTTCGTTTTCTCAAAATCCTCCCGACCGATGCCATATACCAGCATCTCGTGTTCCCTGAACTCGATTCGCTCTTCAAGCCGTTGTCCCAGGCGTTCGGCCACCCGAATCGAGGCGACATTCTCCGGGTCAATCAGGCTAATGATGTGAGGGATCTTCAGGTCCGTGAAGGTGTGGGCCAGGGCCGCTCGCCCCCCCTCTGTCGCAAAGCCAAAGCCCCAGGATTCCCGACGAAGCATCCAGGAGAGCTCTATCCCGGGCCAGCCTTCGGGATTGAAAAGACCGACCCTGCCGATCAACTCTCCGCTTGCGCGTTCCTCCACGGCCCACATCCCGTATCCACGGAGTGACCAGTGGCCGAGCAGCATGGCCAGGCTGCGCCAAACCTCCGGCCGGGTCGAGTTTCCCCCCCCGATGAAGCGTGTGACCTCCGGATTGGCACATATCCGGGCATAGGCGTCCACGTCCTTATCACAGAACATCCGTAACACCAGGCGTTCCGTTTCGAGTTCTTTCCATCCTTTCTCACTGGATGACATAAAGATCCTCCGTGTCCATGACGGTCGTCAAGATTTTAGGGTCATCCTCGGTCACCACAAAGAGGTCCTCTTTGTGATAGACGAATCCTTTCGAATCTACGACCGCGGGCTCGACATTGAGGACCATGCCGGGTTTGAGCTCGGCTTTTTCGTCGGCTTGAAGTACCGGGAACTCGTGCAGTCCGATGCCCAGCCCGTGCCCGATGGCCTGGCTGGTCACGGGCAGGCCTCTCTTCTCGACCCCGCGTTTATAGGTATTGTATATATCACACGCCCTGACTCCAGGACGCGCGGCTGCGATCGTCTCTTTCTGAACTTCCAACAAGCGTTTGTAGATCGACCTTTGCTCGTCGTTGGGAGGTCCGATCACTGCCGTTCGGGCAACGTCAGACTGATATCCCCCGAAAACGGCCCCAAAGTCGACCCGTAGAATCTCGCCTCGGACAAGCGTTTTGGACCCGGGAAACGGGTGATTGACGGCCGTGTTTTCGCCTGCGGCGAAAACGATCCAGCGGGAGGTTGCGCCTGCATTCAGAACTCGTGCGGTCATGTCATCCGCCACCTTTTTCTCGGTGTCACCCGGCTTCGCTGCCTGAAAAGACGCGAGGATGACTTTTTCCGTGGATATCGCCGCCTTGGTCAAGATCTCGATTTCGGCAGGTGTCTTGACGGCGCGCGCGGCATCGAAGACCGGGTCCGCCCCGACCAGCGTGGCTTCGGGCAGAGAGGCTGCCAATTCCTCAACATAGCAGGCTGCCAGGAACTTTTTTTCGATTCCGATACGCGCGCTGCCCAGCCCTCGATCCTTCAGGAGTTCGGCCAGGGCCCGCATAGGCGTTTCCCGGAATTCAACGTAGGTGTTAATATCGGTGATCCAGGTATCGTTCCGGGTCTGTCGTTCCTCATTGTGACAAATAAAGGCCCAGGGATCACCTTCCCGGGGCACCAGGGCCATACAGATTCTTTCGGGGATGATCAGGTGCGACAGCAGGTAGGTATCCGTAATGTAGGTAAAATTTTCAAGAGATGCCGCCAGCAAAAGATCCAGACTTTCGGCATCCATCCCCTGTTTCAAACCGTCCATGTTAATTCGAGAAGGGTCTCCCATCGATTGGTCTCCGTGAAAGGCCGTGATTCGGAAAGGCCGTGGATCGTGATTCGTGGTTCGTGATTCGAAAAGGTCCTAACCTTGACCGGAGTCGGAAAATGAGTTTGGATCCCGGTGTTTTTATTCTTCCTTCAAAGTTCCCTCTAATTTTGGGGGTCCCCGGCGTGGGCAATCACGAAATCCACGAGTTCCCGGCACTGGAAAAATCCGGGCCACCTGCTGTGGCCTTGCCCCTCCGGAACCAGGACTGTCACTTCCCCTCCGAACCGCCTGTACCGCCTGGCCAGTTCGGCCGTGTTCTTTTCGAGGGGAACCAACTCGTCAATATCACCGTGGATATGAAAGATCGGAACGCCTTGGTCAGCAAGGGGCTTTAGGCGGTCGATCGGATTATGTTGGCCAAGCGCCTCGGAGAGCTGCGCTTCCGTCATGCCGTAGGCGGGCCCGGCTTTCTCGAGACCCGGATAGCTTCTGAGGTCGCAGACGGGGTAGATCCCGGCGATACACGCCACGCGATCCGGATGCTCAACGGCCCAGTTGTATTGCATCAGGGCCCCGCGGCTTCGGGCAAGAAGACATGCTTTCTCCCGGAGTCCGCGGTTTTTTTCAAGTTCCCCGTGAAGTGCGGTATAGAGGGCCCGGCCTTCCGGATTCCCGAACGATTCCCCCACGTCCAGGCCCGCAACGGCGAACCCGGCCTCCGAAAATCTTTTAAACATCCACTCTTCTTCGATACCAGGAAGACCGGGCAGCGTGGGCGCATACCAGACCCAGGGGGTTTTGGCTCCGCCCGTTCGGCATTCGGGAGGAATCAGGAAGGCTTCGTGATCTTCAACCGTGAAGGTTTCGCTGTCGATCGTGAGTTTCTTGGCCATGAGACCACAGAAAGACTGTCAAACGTGAGACGCAAGATCGTGGTCAGAGGCCAGAATAAATCCAGGGCTTAGAGGTCGGAGGTCAGTGGTCAAAGGTTGGGTTCGACGCCCTCATCCCCTGTATCCCCTTCTCCCGTCCTTCGACGAGCTCAGGACAGGCGCCGCAGGAGAAGGGGACGATGACAATCATTTCTATATATAAAGGATCCGCCTTTCCCTTCAAAAATCAATAAGATCATTTTCGAACTTCCCCTCTCCCGGCACCCGGGAGAGGGGTGCCGGGCTTGCGAGGCGGGGTGAGGGAGCACGAAGGTTTATTAAATATTATAACGCAATTAGAAGATTAAGGCTTGACTTTACAAACCAAACTGAGTAACTTCACACCGCACCTGACGTCAAAGGAGGAACCGACCACCAGGACAACCTGCAACTGCTTTGCGGAGCCTGCAACAGCCTGAAAGGCGATAGGCCGCAAGCCTATCTGGTGGTGAGGCTGAAGGCGGATGGTATCCTGTAAATCGAAAGGAGGTGATAATATGGCCAGAATAAGTCCGTGGCATTCTGACGACGATGATGCGATTGTTTACCACGAGTGCACAAACTGCAATACGGGCAATAACATCGAGACAGAAAACAGACGCTCGGGCACTGGAGGCAAAGAACAGTGCTTAGAATGTGCACGCCTGATCAGAAACAACAATTGCTAGTAGCCCTCAGGAATTGACGGGACCGGAAGAAAGCGCGGATTAAATTCCATTGCCCAATGCGGTCCCGTCAATTCGTTATCCTGCACACCCCATTCCCTCGACAACTTTGTAACGGGCAATCCGTGAATCACCGCAACCCCGTAAGCACGAGGACCTTCCCCAACTCCACCACGAAACTCTACCGTTGGCTGGTCGTAAGCATGTCCTTCTCCACCCTGGCATGACTGGCAAGTTTCTACTCCATTTTTCTGTAGAATCTTAACCACATTTTCAATCTTTGGGTCTAAAATACTATCATGTGGCTTCCTTGATAAGCTATTCATAAACCCCTTTCCGTGTGAGATATGACAATGCGTCTTTTTCAGTTGTATAGAAATTGATGAGGGTATTGACTACTTGATAAAACAACTAGAGAAGGTCCGAAAAAATGCAAAGCGTGCAAAGGTCATGCAAAGCATCCCTTCATGAACGTATCAAACGTCCGCTTGTTCTTCCGGTTATTGTATTTGTAGCACGCTTCGGCCACGTAGAACGGCGTGTAACGCTTCGTGTAGTGATGATGTGAACCGTACCAGGCTCGCTTGAGCAGGGACCATACGCCATCAATCGTGTTGGTGTGGATATCTCCGTCCGCGTATTGCCTGGCGTGGTGAATCACAGCATGGCTCATGATTTGCCTTACGGTGTTGTAGGCGCTAAATTCGTCCGTGACAAGCACCGACTCCGAAGGGTCTATCGCCTGTTTGATGAAGGCCAGAACTCCCCTGCCTGACAGATCGTCCGCCACACGGGCAACTACCTTCCCGCCACGCTCCACGGCTCCTATAACCGGAGTCTTGCTAGTCCCGCGTCCTCTGGGAGCGTTGCCACCGCCACCTGACTGCCTGTTGCGTTTCCGTGGCTTGCCTCCTACGTAGGTCTCGTCGGCTTCGACGATCCCGCGCAACAATACCTTCCCCTGCCTTGTTGCCATCTCGGCACGAATCCGCTGTTGCACGTACCATGCGGACCGTTGGGTAAGGTTCAGGTCCCGGGCAAGCTGGCAACTGGACAGGCTTTTCTTGGCGTTGACGATCAATGCGATTGCCATAAACCACTTCTGTAGTGGAAGGTGCGTTCCCTGAAATATTGTCCCAGAAAGGACGTTGAAGCTAGACTTGCAGGCATGGCAGTTCCAACGCCCTATAATGTTTCCCTCTTTCTTTCGAGCACACTCACCAACAGCACCGCATAACGGACAAAACGGATCATCTCTGAACCTTACCCGCTCAAGATGCTCAATGCATGATTCCTGCGTCGGGAACTTTTCAATCGCCGTCAACAAGTTCATTTTCCTTCCTCCCTTTTTTTGGTTAAGTTAGTTGTTTTCTCTACACTTAATATAACGAAAAAGGGACCAAAAGTCAAGCCTTAATCTTCTAATTGCGTATTATAAAGCCCTTCCAGATCGAGGTGATTCAAGCTGAGTGAAGCGAAGCCCGATATTGGAGGAACCGAAATCGGCGTCGGCATCTTGCGTAGAAGTTGTAATGTAAGACTCCTATTTCCTGAGGGCTCCACCGAAGTCGTCCTGATAGGGGGCGGGATCCACCCGGGCATCGATCAGGGTGGTCCGGTCGGCCCGGATGGCGAGTTTTAGCTCCTTTTCGAACTGCTCCGGAGCGTCTACCGTCACCCCTCTCAATCCACAAGCCTCAGCAATCCGGGCGAAGTCTACGTCGTGGAGGTCCAATCCGTAGTCGGGCATTCCCCGGGCCTTCTGGCGTGCCTTCATTGTCCCCAGGGCCCGGTCGTTGATGATGATCAGGGGGACGGCCACACCCGTGCGCGCGAAGACTTCCAGCTCACCCAGGCGCATGAGTAGACTGCCGTCCGCTCCGATACCGGCCATAGGAATCTCGGGCTTGGCTAGTTTGGCACCGAGGATGGACGGCAACATCAAACCCATCGTACGTCCCCCGGATGTCCCCCAGAACCTATTGGGCCGGTCCACGGGCCAGAACGTATCCACATAGCGGACGAAGGCACCTGTCTCAGAGAAGAGCATCCCCTCGGCCGGCAACAGGCTTCGTGTTATTTCGAAGATGTCCCGGGCTGCAAGGCGGGCGTTCGCGGGACGTTTAAAGTTTTGCAGAATTTTTTCGCGAGTTATCCGGATTTGATCCTTCGAAAAGCCCTCCTGGCGGTGCGACGACAAAGATTTGAGGGAGGCCTTCAGATCCCCGTTCACACGCACTTTCGGATCGGGAGTCAGGGTCTCGTATTCCGGTCTGGCGACAAGCTCACAGGTCGGCAGACCGCTTTTCCATGGGACGTGTGTCATCATCGCGTCCACCCCGGCCAACAACACAACGTCCCCCTGATTCAAGATTTCAGTCTCGATTATGTCGGGCGTATACAACCCGAGGATCACACCTGCCCATCGCGGATGCGATTCAGGCATGACCCCGCGGGCGTTCATGTTGACCAGGACGGCCGCACCGATGTTCTCAACCAGAGACAGCAGCTCACCGGTTGCGCCTGCGCGGATCACATCCGCGCCTGCTATGACTACGGGTTTGCGTGCCGTTCGAATCAGCTCGCGGGCGGCAGCGAGCCCGGCCTCTTCGGGGGGATCGGAGGCCTGCGGGTCATTCACCGGCAGGGGAGGTCCGCAATCCGAACCGCCGAGGTCGGAAGGAAGGTTTAAAAGGACGGGCCCGGGCCGGCCGTCAATCGCGCGGAACACCGTCTCCGCCAGGGTGGCCGGGGCATCCTCGGGGGTCAGTGTGGCCTGGGACTTGACGACGCCATCGAACAGACCCGAGTGCCTGCAGTGCTGTACCATTTCGGACTGGGTCACCTCGGATGGTGAAGTTTCGCATAGACAGACAACAGGCGCACGTTCGAAGTAGGTGTTTACGGCACCCCCGACGAGATTGCCTGCACCGACCCCCTTCACGGACAGGGCGAGACCCGCGGTATCCTTCATGAGGCCGTAGTAGGCGGCCACGATCGCTGCGGAGGATTCGTGCGAGATACTCACAAAATCCACACCGAGCCGCCGGCCCGCTTCAATCATGTCCAGAGGGGAGCCGCTGCCTGGCAGACCGAAGAAATGCCGCAAGCCACGTTCTCTTGCTTCGGCGATGATCAACTCTGCGAGTTTCATGTGTCTTCCTTTATGAAGCGGTGAACCAAGTGTTTTATAAAGAGATTTCCAGAATCCCTTTTCTCTTGTGTTTGGTTTCAAGGATTCATAATGTTCACTGAAATTCGGGTAGGGCCCGATACTGCAGGGAGGGATTTTATGAAATTAAGCAGGAGGTCGCAAGATGAATAATCAAAAAAAGACCCCTGGGGTTTCCCTCAGGGTTTTGACATTATGTTTTTTCGTAGTGTTCGGACTGTGGGCTTGCACGAAGTCCCCAGGTTCCGGTGAAATGCTGGTCAAGTTCTTCTTCGGGGAAGCCGCGATGAAAGATAAGACGCCTGAACCGGGTAAAGGCTGGTTTACGAAAGATTCAAAGAAAGTGCCGGACTCCGACTTCGACGTGCCCGAAGTCGCGAATGATATCGAGATCGAGGCGAGGATCGATACGACGGGGAAAGAGGTCTGGATCGAGAGGATCTATTTCACAGTGAATGATACGCCGCTTACAGAACCGCCTCACATCGAACCTCCCGAAGGTTCGAAACCGAACGATTTGAGGATCAACCTGCTGATGAAATAGGGAAGTTCAAGGGGCCCTCCGCTAGCCAGTTTGGCCTCCATAACAATCCATCAGCCGGTGGAGATCTTTATGGTTCCGGGCTTGAAACCGAGTATGAGGCCTGAGGGGGTTGTCCGGACGACTCTCGCTCCGTGTATCTTCTTCACGTTGAACCCTGCCATGTCCAGCGCCATGGTGAGATCCAGGTCCGGAGGCAGTTTTTCCGCGTAGGGGGGAAGCTCGGCTTTTATGATCAGCTCGGTTCCGGTCCAGTCCGTCCTCTCGATCGATGCGAAGGTCCTGGTGATGTGGGGGGCCGCTTCTCCACCTTTGGATACGCCGACTTTATAGTCTCCCGCCTTGTTCGGAAGGAAGACGAGATCTTCGTCGAAGTAGTGCCAGGGTTCACTGTTCAACCGAACTTCACCAAACGGCTCCTTAAATTGAAGACGGGGGGCAAAGATAAGAGGCGTGATTGACATGACCCTGGCGGTGCAGGAATCACCTGAAGGTTTTGAATCCACGTCTTTCAGCGCAACCGTATACTGACAACCCCAGCCATGTTTCACCACGCCGTCGATAAATCCATACCTGTGGACCACCGCCTTTCCGTTCGGCTCGAGGTAAACCTTCAGAAAGTCAATTCCCTTTTCTCCCTCACTCGGATTCCCTCCGCGAAACATCCACCATCCGTACTCCTTCACTAGATACGGCCCGTCATCCGGGTTGGATATCCGAATGGTTTTGACGAGCGGGATCGGGTATTTATTCGTTAAGCTGGCCGTACCTTTATTAAACTCCAGTGGAACATCTTCATCCAGCATCGCCTCCCTGAGCAGAGGCATGTCCTCGGACGCATAACGTAAACCCGGGACGACGAATGCCAGTTGGATTTCTTCCTTCCGGACAGCCGGACTCTCAAACGCAAGGAGCCTGGAAGGCTCCCAGATAAAGGCAGCACTATTACCTTTTTTCAGGAGAAAGAGGAACAGCGTGGGTTTCGAACCGGAGGCGTCTTCCAGCCTGAAGATATTTTCGAGATCGGATATGGGCTTGTGGGTGGGCTCATCGTAAGACGCATCGCCAACGATCAGACGGTCATACCCCTCAACCCCTATCTGTGTGTGGACCCTTCCACCGAGGGTCCGGAGGGCCCTTTTGATGTTCAGTTGAAAGAAGGGGTTGTCACTAAAAAACAGATACTCCCGGGACTCCCGTTCGAAGGCATCGGTGATATGTTCAGGATCCGGGTTACGAAAATCCTCCCTCAAAAGGGACTTATACCCCCCGGGCTCCAAAAATGTTACCAATTTTTCATAGATCTCCTTCGCGTTTTCCCTTTGAGGCGGGTTTCCCAACTCTCTTTCTCCGGCCGTTCCCTCCGGATCCAGATAGATTGTTTTCACAAGATTTTCTGCCAGCGGGAAACTCCGGGAATTCGCGTCGAAATGCGCAAGTCCTTCCGGATCGTAGAGGAGCCTGTTTCCCTCTTTTTCCAGGTGTGATACGACCCGCATATGATTGTTCTGGATCGAGGATACCTTCCCGGGGGTGATGCTTCCCTCGCTGATTGATATGGCGCACTTGATCGGATCCTGGCTGACCGCAAGCACGATCCTTCTCGCCTCGGGCGGGCAGATATTCTCCGACTCGCCCAGCCACCAGATGACGGTCTCGTGGATATCCTCGGGATCCTTTG
Source organism: Candidatus Latescibacterota bacterium (assembly GCA_965217865.1). GTDB lineage: Bacteria > Latescibacterota > UBA2968 > SICM01 > SICM01 > CBDCJO01. The sequence goes on from CBDCJO010000002.1 coordinate 1,572,384, forward strand.
CCCTGGGTCTGAAATAATCGTTGCACTGTTTCAGTATGCGATCCGGAAAAATTCCCCCTGAATGGGCAGCGAAGTAGGTCCCCCAGATCGCACTCGAGATACGGTTCGTCCTCGAATTGCCCTGGTAGGTGACGAATATCCTGCTGTAGTCGGTATGCCAGGAATCGTGATCCCTTCTGACCGGAAAGAACTGCCCCTCCGGATCGTTGCCGTCGTGACGTCCCTGCGATCCACAGGCATAGAAAGCGATCATATTCGGGGGAACGACTTCAGGGAATATCAGATAGGGTGGGGTCGGGGCTATGAACGCCCCGGGGTTGTAGCGCCACATCAGGTTATCGGCCTTGACGTAATCCCAGGGGATATCCTCCTCTTTGATGCCGTCCAGGGTTCCCTGCCAACCGTGAGCCAGGGGGTTCATGAAGTCCCGGGCGATCTTCTCAAGCAGGTTGTAGATGAGTACCAGCTTCCTCGCCTTTTCTTCTTCGGATAGGTCTTTGACCACGTTGTACCATGGGGCACAGCCGTTCAGGGGAACGTCGTTGAGGTACCAATCGAAAAGCATGTCCCGGGAATGCGCATATTTCGTCAGTTCCATGAGGTTGGCATTGTTCCACTTCGGGTCGTAGAGGAACTTGTATTCCATGGACCCCTGATGGCTGCTGACATCAATCGGGTCATCGGGATGCCACTCCATAGGGGTGGCATACCGGTCTATCGGTGGCGGGGGGGCCTGGATGTAGACGTCGAGGGAGTTGGATCCCCATTTGTAGCTTTCATCTATGACTTTTCGTTTGAAGTAATCAAGATCCTCGCCATACGGCAGATCCCTCTGGTAGTAGAGTCCAGCTTCCCAACCCCAGGCATCGAGGTAGACCCGGCCAGGGTGTTCTTTGAAGAGGGAGGATTGGCTAGACGAAGACATTGAGGAGTCTCCAGGAAAGTGAAAAATGAAAAATGAAAAATCGAAAAAGCAAAGTTGACGGCAGAGCGGAGACCTATCCCCCTGCGCCCCTCCTTCGACTTCGCTCAGGACGTGGCTTCCCTAAAGGGAAGGGGGATATCGCCTTTATTGTAGACGAACTTTAAACATATGATTTCCCCGAACCTAGAAAAGAACATACGCCAGACATCCGAACCAAATCGTTGTAAACAGGAGGGGAACGCCGAGTAGATAATATCTCGATGACAGGGAGCCGAAAAAACGAAGCCAGGCCGGAGCATTTTTTGTCTCTGCCCGGGTGTCAAATACTTGAAATCGGGGATCGTCTTCATACGCGGCCGCGATTTTCTTTGCTTTGAGCTGCCAGGCTTTCTGAAAGACGCTCGTCCGGCCGATCGACAGGACCCAGATGAATGAAAACACCCCGCCGGTAAGGAAGACGGGCCAGGCGGAGCGGCTGAAACCTCCCGAGATCTGAAGAGCGCAGACCAGCAGGGCATTGACAATCAGCAGAACTTGAAACTTACTGGTTTTAACGGGATTTTCTCCGGCCCACAAGTTCACGTAGGTCCTGTAGGCCTCGTAGTCTTTATTCTCGTCGGCCATAGCGCCCTCGAATCTGTGTTAGATTCGTTTAACCATTGTGTGGGATCAGCGTTAGTGGCGGGTAATCCGTAACAACCCTCTAGTGTTATGTCCCAGAAATAACTTGACAAAGTAATGGATTCGTCTTATGGTTCCTTATACCCTTATCCAAGGAGGAACCGATGAAAATGGGACGTCCATTGCAGCCATTGAACCTTAGTGATGAAGTCCGAAGTGAATTGAAGGCGATATCTGGTTCGCGGATCTTACCGCATTCTTTGGTGCGCCGTGCGAAGATCATACTGATGAGTGATATCGGACTCACGAATCTACAGATAGGCCAGAAGCTGGGACTGTCCTATGCCGCGATTGGGAAATGGCGTAATCGTTATTGTGCTCAAGGGCTGATGGGGCTTTACGACGAGATGCGTCCTGGAGGTCCACGTTCAATCTCCGACCAGAAGATTGCCAGGCTCATTGGCAAAACCTTGAAGACAAAGCCAAGGCATGCAACTCACTGGACCTGTCGGTCCATCGGAGCTGAGACTGGGCTCTCCAAGTCCACCGTTCAGCGAGTCTGGAAAGCCTTCGGACTTCAACCTCATCGACAGAAACACTTCAGACTCTCAAACGATCCCTTCTTTGTAGAGAAGGTCAGGGACGTTGTCGGGCTCTACCTCAACCCGCCAGACAATGCTATGGTGCTCTGTGTGGACGAGAAAAGCCAGGTCCAAGCATTAGATCGAACGCAACCGATTCTGCCACTGGGTTTGGGTTACGTCGAAGGCGTAACTCACAACTACATCAGACACGGGACAACGACGCTGTTTGCTGCTCTAGAGATCGCCTCGGGAAAAGTGTTAACACAATGTAAACCGAGACACCGTCATCAGGAATTCCTTCAATTCCTAAAGCACATCGAGGCAAACGTCCCGGAGGATCTCGATATTCACCTGGTCTTGGACAACTATGGCACGCACAAGCACCCTAAAACCAAACAATGGCTTGCAGCCCGGCCAAGATATCAGGTCCACTATACACCCACTTACGCGTCCTGGCTAAACCAAGTCGAGATCTGGTTCAACATCATTACACAAAAGGCAATCCGCCGGGGTTCCTTTCGTAGCGTGAAAGATCTGGTCAATAACATCAAGAAATTCGCCGATCACTACAACTCAAATTCAAAACCCTTTGTGTGGACTGCCACCGCAGAATCCATCCTCGAAAAGATTAAGCGACTATTTGAACTTATTGGCGGGACACGACACTAGAAACCGGAACCATACCCGGGAGTGAGTGCTATTCGCCCCACCTGAATGATGGCCACCTGGTCGGTTTGCGTGCCAGGGGGATGCGTACCTGTGTTTGCACCCATGGGCTCATCGATGGTAAGCTCGCCTTCTCCGACGATCGGATGATCCCTATCCAGTCCATCCCGGTCGAGATCGGTGTCAGGCGGTGTAGCTGGGTCTAACAAACCATCAAACTGGGCTTTGAGGTCGTCCATTCCCCACCGCGCTCCATAGAGGATGATCTGGATATTTCCTTTGGATCGCATCTCCTTATAAAAATCGGGATCCAGTGTGTCCCAGCCGCCGTGGTTCGGATCGACAATGACGGCATCGACAAGCCCTTTCTCGACCCACTCGCGCACATCCAGGGCATACCGAAGGTTCACCTGTTCATTTGCAAACGAGTAGGGTACCAGCTTGATCGGGCTTTCCTGCTTTTTTGACTCCTCCTCCAGCATTGCCCGGAGATCCTCCATCAGTTTGGTGACGTGCTGGGCGCGGAACTTCAGCCAGCGGCCGTCGTCATCGGAAAGCTCCAGCGGATCCTCTCCGTATTCCTTCCGGAAGGCATCACACACGTGCGGCTCGTATCCGACGAATTCCGGACCCCTGAAAAAACCCTGTGCAATCCCGTCGATCCTTCCGCCTTCGGCCTGGCAATGCCCGATGATTTCCTTGTAAAGCGCCACCACGTAGTCGCGGACTTCCGGGTACGCGTAGCTCATCTTGGCCGTTGCGTGAACGCCATCCTTGTTGACGATGCAGTACTCCGGATGATTGCGGAAGAACGGCCCCGAATTCCGTTCCGAATCAGAGCCCCACGCCCCCATGCGGAGCATGACCCAGAAGTCCAGTCCCATCCGGTGCGCCTCATCGGCCGACACGGTCAGGACATTCACGCCATTTTCGATGAGCGACCTCCGGCCCTGGATGCTCAACTCATCCCACTGCCGCTTCGTGACGCACGATTGCGTTCCGGTCTCGCCAACCTTTGTCGGGTATGTGGTCTTGTCGATTGACAGCGTCGGGCCCAACATCAAGATATTGCAGTCCTCAGCCCGTCTGACATAAGTCCGAACGATTTCTCTTACGTCGCCTTCGGTAGTCGCGTTGTACTCGACCAGTGCATCCGTGTCCCATCCGACAGCAATCATCGGCTTTTTTGCCCTCACGGGCTCCGGGACTGATGGGACTGCTTCAGCCGGAACGAACCTCAGCCACGCGACGCCACAGCGGATGTTGAAATGTATGTAGTCCGGCTTATAGACCCCCGGGCCGCACCAGGTGGCGAACCGGCTCTTTTGACGGAGGTGGATGTCCTGGCCGTCCATCTTGACGCGCTTCCAGAGTCGCTCCAGGAAAAATCCCCGTTTCACCGAAAAATAGGGCTCGTTCCATCCCGGCGTCGGATGGAGCGGTAAATGTTTGAAGCCCGATTCCCCTGTCGTCCGGATATCGATCCCGGCGAAGTTGTATTTCTCATCGTGGGGGGAGACCGGGTCGTAGAGCCCCACGTAAATGTCATACCAGCCCGCCAGGTTTTCCTCTCCCAGAGGCAAAACGATCTCCTCTCCGAAGCAATCTTCATCGACCTCCAGCCCAACCCCTTCCTCAACGCCACTCTCGGGAGCTGCGTATTTCGACAGTTTCCACGTGCCTTGGCTCGTGTTTATCTGCTTGGGCGTCGGGATCGGAATCAGCTTCAACCAGGCCAACGTACATGGCAAAGTGCGATGTCTCCACAGCGGGATCTGGGCCAGGTGCAGGTCCTGGCCAGTGAGGTCCGCGATCTTCCAGACACGCTCATTGACCTCTAGGGACTTGGTTTCGGGGTGAGCCTTCCACACCGACCAATCCGGGTCTTTGCTGAGCCTTGCGTGCATCCCCTCCCCTGGAGGGCGATAGTGGGGGGGATGTTGAGCCCACATCCCATAGCGGACCTCATACCAGCCCTTGAGCTTCAATTCGCTCAACCTGTAGACGACAGGCGTCGCTCGCGTGGTCTCTGTGCCGACCAGCGCAAAGCCTTCGACATCTCCTGCCTTATATGGCTTCAGCTGCCATATACCGGGTGTCTCCGGATGCCTGGATACGAAGGTCTGCGGCTCGCAGGTGCTGAAATCGGTGATCAGCAGGGTCTCCCGCGAGTCGCTTTCGGCGTCAATCCTCTCGACGGGTTCGAAACGGCTCAGATCTGTGACAACCATCTCTTGCTCCTTTTTGGTCGTCTTGATTCAGCTTTGACCTGCCAGATTTTCTGAAACCTGTTTGAATTCATCAGCCGACTTTGACCAGCTTGCGGAAGGAACGCGCTGTTCTAGGCGGATCCAGCCGCCGGCCATAGGCGCTCCAGGATACCTCTCCAACGTACACATCCCCGTGCGAATCGACGGCCAGTCCGTGAGGCGCTGTAAATTGTCCCGGGGCCTCCCCCATCCGCACATCGCCCACCCGGGACAGACGTCGGCCCGTGAGATCGTGGATGCTGACGCAGGCCCCGAGGTTGGGATAATCGGCATTCACCGCCATTTCTGTGGGTATCTGTCCGATATATACCCGATCCCCTTCGATGTGCAGCCCACAGGGTCGATGGAGGTTGTTCCACTGGGAAAGATAGTTCCCCTCCTCGTCGAATATTTGCACACGGTGGTTCTCACGATCTGCGATGTAGACTTTCCCGTCACCGTCCGTACAGACGCTATGCACCAGGTTGAACTGTCCGGGGTCTGTGCCATAATCCCCCCAGGAAAAGAGGTGCTCCCCAGCGGGGGAAAATTTATGAACCCTCGCATTTCCGTAGCCATCGGATATGTAAAGGTCGTCTGATTTAGGGTCGAAGGCTACCTTGGTTGGACGGTCAAAGGGTTGACCGCTCTGGGGCGGAGCGGGTCGGTCCGGGGTTCCGATGGTCATCAAAGGCTGACCGTCCAGGGTGAATTTACGAATACATTGACCATTGTCGTCCGCGCAATAGAGATTTTCGTCGGGCCCAAGGGTCAACCCGTGAGGTCTGGTAAACAGCCCTTCTCCCCAGGCGGTGACAAAGCTTCCGTCCCGTTCGAAGACGATCATGGGGTGCTCGCCTCGATTGAACACATACACGCGGTCCTGTGAATCCACCACAACGTCGACCACCTCCTTGAAGGACCAGCCTTCAGGTAACGCTCCCCATTCCTCCAATTCCTCGTAGACGTAATCTCCAGAGCCCAGTTTCGTTTTCAAAATCCACCTCCTTGTTAAGAAACCCGATCTATTGCCAGTCGCCATCCGGGGGCCAGATGTTGTAGCTTCCTTTTCCCGCGCCCTGAGGACCCCCCTCGATCCAGTCCTTCACGGTATCTCGCCATTTGATGAAGTGCGGCGTCTGCAGATGGGCCTCGAAAGCCGCCTCATCCTTGTAGACTTCGTAGAGCCAGATCTTGTTGGGATCCCCACCGTCCTGAATCAGATCAAACCTGAGACAACCTGGTTCGTCCTTTACGGAGTCCCGCGCATCGTCAAGCATGGCTTCGATAAAAGGTTCCCTGTGTCCTTCCTTGATCCGGATAGATGCATTTATGATATACATGTTTCCTCCTGATTCAGTCTTTGGATGAATCCCGAAGGTCAATCCTCGCGCAAAAAGTCGTGGACGATTTCTCCGTAGCCTTCCGTGTAATCCATTTCCAGGTAGTACGCCCCATAATACTCCCGCGGGACAAAGGCGGAGAGATCGTAGGTGGGCATCGGGTTGAACTCCACGAGGCCCTCTCCGGCGCGACATTCGTGGACTGTGACATCTGCGATCACTCGGGAGCAATCGATAATCTGCATCACTTCGGCGCCTTCTCGGTCGGCTCGGGGGATGACCTTGAGACGCCAGCCGGGGTCCAGTTTCGGCATATCCTCGAACGCCGCTTCCCGGGTCATCGTGGACCGAATGCTCATCGCAGAGACGCCGGCCAACCAGGTGTTCGTATACATCACCCTTTCGTCCATCGCGACCTCGAGTTCGGCAAAAACTTTCGGCGTCCCATAAATCTCACGGCCGGCCGGAATGCTGGATCGGGAATTGAGGAAGGCGACGGGCACAAAGTAACCCGTCTTCCCCTCCCACGTGCATTTGACAACGAGAAAGCTTTCGTCGAACTTGCCGTAGTTCGCCGCCCAGGGAATGGAGAGGCCGACTGCGGCGCAGAAGCCGTCTTCCGAGGGTTCGAAGCAGGCGGGCAAAACCCCATCAACCGCTGATACGTCTGCCCGGAAATAGACGAACTGGAATCGCGCATTTCGGTAGCGAGAAGGGAGTTTGGGATAATAAGGAGAAAAAGCCGGCATGTTAGCGATCTCATCCAGTGGAATGGCCATAAAAGTTCTCCTTGTTCATTGAATATGAATATCGGAGAAATATTGAAACAACCAGGACTTTTTTCTAGTCCAACTGATCTCGTTTCAATGTTCTTCTCTTCAATCTTCAATTTTGCTCTATACCTCTCTCCCACGGCACATCAATTCCAAGTTCCCCCGCAAGCTTCTCCAATTTTTGTCGATGTTCCCGCCCCACCGGAATCCCCTCCTCCCAGTAAGCCCGCTCCCGCTCTGCCTCCGGACCCCCCGGCAAGTAAGCCCGGTCAAAACCCTCAAGGGGCTTCGTGGTCCGGACCCATCGCACGTATTCAGCCATCTCGGCCTTGAATTCTTCGGGTTCCCTGAACAGTTCGATCCGGAAGGTTAAAACCAGCGATCCCTGGTACGCATGTTTATATTCCCGGGGCGTACGTGCATCGTCCATCGACAAGCCCGCCAGCAGGCCTCCCCAGGACTGACAGATCGCCCCCAATCCGATCGAACGGAGGACGACCCCGGGCGCCATCCGGGCGATCTCGTCGCGATTGGGAGAGCTGGAATAAAAATCGTGCATCGCCCCGAAGTCAAGCACCAGAGGGTCCTCTTTCCCAGCAGGTACGGAAAATGAGATCGGAGATCCGCCGCCGGCGCTGTAAATCGATGCGCCGGGCGACGTTCCCATCTGGTGGCCGGACGTGACAAAGGACACCAGATCGTGCTCAAGCGTGAGACGTGAATAGATCCCGGCCGCCCCGATGTGGCCGTGGTTGCGGCTTGCCATCACACCAATTCCCTGTGCCCGGGCCTTCTCGATGGCCCGGAGGGTGCCTTCGTAGGCCGGGAAGTAGCCGAGTCCTCCGTCCCCGTCCATCAGCAGGCTCACCGGGGTTTCCTTCAGGACGGTTACCTCAGGTTTGTTGTTCAAACTCCTATCCCGCATCAGGATCGCATATGCCGAAATCTGCGCCGTCCCGTGGCTGAAATTACCTCTCAGATCGTTGGCCGTCAACAATTCCGCAAGGAGGGAAGATTTATCATCGGGCAAACCCACCGCCTGACCTGCTTTCCGAACAAAGGCCTGGAGATCCCGGTGGGGGATCCGGATAAACGTCTCAGGCGGTCTATTCATCTGATGGTCCCGTCCCCTTTAAGCGTCCGTCTCGATTCTCGCCCATCGCATGTGGGTCAGGCTGGCGTATGTACACCACCAGGTGGCAAGCAGTTCTCCGTTCATCGTCGTGATCATGGAAGGTGCGCCAAATGCGATGGTGTCGTGACTCCGGGGGTACCGATCGGGGCGGCTCAGGCCGATATGTGTCCAACCGGTCGCGTCCCATACGCGGATCTGATCCTTCAGATCCCATGTCCGGCCGCCATCCGGGGAGAGCACGACCATAAACCCGGGCATGTCGCTTTCACGCAAGGTATAGATCGCGGCCAGGCGTCCATCGGGCAGTTCCGTGGTTTTGTTCGTTTGGCCCGGGATCGAGGTGGGCTTCGGAGGTTCCCATCCCCGGCCGTCGGGATCGGCGTATGCATAATGGATCGGAAGATCGACGGGCCCCTGGTCGGTCATATTCGCCGACCAGAAGAGCGAAAACAGGCGGTCGTCGGAGAGCCGCGTCGCACGGCCGTGCCAGAATCCCTTGCCCTCCGCAGCACCATCGGCGATTACGACCCTATCTTTCCATGTCTTCCCACGATCGTCGGAGAAGAACCCGAGCATGCGGGGTTTGTAGGGTCCCGGATCGTCGAACGCGGACCACTCGTCGAAGGTTGCGAGCCAGCGGCCGTCCGCGAGCTCGATAATCGATTGGGCGGCTGTCGCCACCATTCCTTCCGGGAGGGACATGACGGCCGGTTCGGACCACGTGCGACCGCTGTCCCGTGAGGTGAAGAGGAGCGGGTCGTTCGCGATCAGTCCGCCGCCTTCACTGAAGAAGGGACTATCAGGATCAGACCGGTCCGCCCGAAAGGGGCATACCACCAGAGCCCCGTCGAGCATCCGGGAGATGAAAGTGGCGTGGTAAGAATATGGCCGGTCGTCTTTCGAAGTGTCCCAAAGATAACCTTCGTCCCGCCATGTCGCGCCGCCGTCTGTGGAGCGGAGCATGGCGATATTGCTGTTTGTCGCGTAGATTCCGCTCCCACGCTGGTAGATACAGATGAATTCCTGGGGGGAGATCTGGACCACGTTCGGGAAGAAGGCGGAGAAGTGCTGATGCGCGGGATCGGGGTTGATGAACAGGATGCCGCTGTCAACGATGTGAAGGTTGGACAAGGTTGAATTCTCCGATGCCGTGTTCATGATGGGTTATGAAGGCCGTATCTCGAAAAAGCTCAGGAAAATTGTTTTAGCTCTTCCGCTTCACGCTTCACGGTTTATTGGGTTTTCTGGTCAGGACGTAACGATCTTCTGCTTGCCGATAAAAGGCCTTCACGAATCTCCTCTCTTTAAATCCCCACTTTTCGTAGAGTGAAATCGCGGCTTTGTTATCCGGATCGACCGTAAGAAAGGTCCTCAGGTTTTGTTCGTCGATATCTTTGAGCAGAACCTCAAAAAGTTTGCTTCCTATCTCTTTTCCTCTGAATTCCTTTTTTACAAAGACTTTGTGTATGCAGTAGTCGCCGTTTACGCACGGGATCGCCAGGATCGCCCCAGCGATTCGAGAATCTATTTCCGCGCAAAACACGACGGCATGTTCCATCCAGATTCTCCATATATGTTCCCCGTCCGGGATGAATTCGTGGTTTTTGCCTTCGGTCCAGGCCTCTCGATCTAGAGCGGCGATTTCAAGGAAATCCTGTGGGACTGCCTGTCTTATCTGCATGTCTCAGTTCCTTTTTATACCCAAGAAATGGGGGGGGGGGTGGAGAAAGGACATATCTCGTATTTCGCCTGTACGTCAGCTGGTATGGGTTGAACCCCTCAGAAGCGGTTCGGAGTCTATTTGAACTCAGCCCTGGGGCCTTTCAGCCCTTAGAGCGTTTCGGTGGGGCTGCCGACACACCTTGCAACCCCCCGCTGACCCTAAGCACCTCACCTGTAATCCAGGACGCCGCCGGGCTGCAGAGAAAGGCTACACACTGAGCAATGTCGGCCGGCTCCCCCCACCGGCCCAGCGGAACGGCTTTCCGGACGCGCTCGATCATCTCCTCTTCGGTGATGCCGAGGCTCTCGCTCCGCTGCGCCATGTTCCGCTTGTTGAACTCCGTGTAAACAGGACCCGGGCATATCGCGTTGACTCGCACGCAGTAAGCGGCCAACTCCACGGCAAGCGTCCTTGTCAGGCTGATTATACCCGTCTTGGCAACGTTGTAGGCCGCTACCAGGGCAGCCGGATTCTGGCCGTTGATCGATGAGATGTTGACGATGCACCCCGACTCCTGACGCTCCATGATCCTGCCGGCCGCGCGGCAGCAATAAAACGCCCCTGTCAAAGTGGCGTCCAGCACGCGCGCCCACTCCTGGTCGCTCAACTCCACAATGGGGGCCACGGTCTGGCCGACGCCGGCGTTGTTGACCAGGATATCCAGCCGTCCGTGTTCGTCGATCACTCCATCAAAAAAAGCATTCACACCGGTGCTATCCGTAACATCCAGGTATCCCGCATGCACGTTGGAACCCTGTCCTCGCAGTCCTTCGGCCTCCCTCTGGGCCTTTTCGAGCTGCAAGTCGGCGATTATCACCGAGGCGCCACTGCCGGCCAACTCCCCTGCCATACCCAGTCCCAGGCCCTGGGCCGCCCCGGTTACCACAGCGATAGAGCCATCGAGCCTGTGTGAAGAACTCACATTTTCGCTCATGCGGGAAGCCTCAATCCTTATAGGGCCAGGGGACCTTTGAAAACATGCCACCGTCGACATAGAGGATCTGCCCAGTTATAAAACCGGCCTTCTCCCCGGCGAGGAAGACCACGGCTTGGGCAACGTCTTCAACATTTCCGACACGCCTTATTGGGCATGAACAGCCCGTGCCTTATCTATCATCCATAGACGCGGATTCTCGCCCAGTGAATGTCCATCTCGGTTTCGGTCCCGGCATAATATACAACGAGGACGTCGCCGTTCGGAAGGGGATCCGCGAAGGGAAGCCCGAAGGACCAGACGGCCAGGCCGAGGGCGCCAGCCTGATCGGTGTCGCTTGTAGCCCCCTCCCGGTGCCGGTAGATCACCACCTCGCTTTCGGGTTCGAAGGGGGCATCGACAGACGGGGCGACGCGGGCGCGGATGGTCTGGGTCCCGAACCGGTCGACCCAGGGAAGCACGACACGGCCATCGGGCAAGATCGCGGGATGGCCGGCCTGATCGGTGAATCCCAGGTCTTCAGCGGGGGACCAGGTCCGGCCATTGTCCGTACTGATGCGGCGGTGGATGTTCAGGTATTCGCGTGTCTCGGAATTGTAGGTCCAGGCGAAGGTCACGACGCGTCCGTCCGGCGCTACCCCTGTCCGCAGGTCCCAGTTGAAAATCCGGCCGGTGGGATCGAACCCTGCGATCGATGGCGGGCCCCAGGTTCGTCCGGCATCGGTTGAATGGAACATGACCACGCGTTGCATCCACCTGGAATCGTCCTCGTAGGATTTACTCTCTTCGACGCTCATAGCCATCGACCCGTCGGCCAGGAGCAGAATCGGATTTGTGATGCCCGCGGGACCGAACTCCTTGGGCATGGGCATTTCCCTAAACGGGGACCAGGTTTCGCCGAAGTCCTCCGAGTCGGCCAGCAGATTTGCCATGGGCAGGCACCCTTCGGTGTCGGGATTGAAGAGGCCTCCTCCCGGATAGGTTTCCCGGTCGACCCAGACCATGCCGGCGATCAGCTGTCCGGGCGCGTGCTCGGTCAGATTACAGACCCTCAAGGAGCCCTTCAAGCCCCGCACAAAGGGTGACCCGAAGGGGCGGCGGGGAGCGCTCCACGTCGCACCCCCATCGGCTGAACGACAGAACTCAATGGTTCCGTCAGCGGAGTCTTTATCTGCTCCGGACCGACAGGTGGCCAGAAGCGTTCCGTTCGAAAGAGAGACTAGAGTCGGAAACGAAAGGGTCGCGCGCGATGTCCCGGGATCGCTTCGGTTCAGGATGCCGGTGTCGAGGATGTGCATGGGAGGCCCCAGTGGGAAATGAAAAATGAAAAATGAAAAGTGGAAAAGTCAGGGGCCAGAGATCAGGGGTCAGGGCCTACGAAGCCGGTCATGTGGAGAAAATGATTCTCAGCTGCCACAACTAAACGTCATAAGTATTTGCGCATACATGAAAGCTTTTAGTGAGTCAAGATTGAACAAAATTTAATTTTTTGTATGTCGAGCTTCAGCCTCAGCGATAGCCTTCAGCGCTTCGTTTATTGCTTGAAATCCCTGTTTTGTTCCAGCTTCTATGCTACCCCATAATAATAACGCAAGTATTCCCCTGAATTTCTCCCCGTGAATGAATCGAATTTTCCCATCCGATAACTCTTCAATTTTGAAGTAGTGATCGCCATCAAACAAACCAGGCATTAATACCCGTCCTATCCATCTTAGTTCTTCACCGATTGTTTCGAAAGTCGTACTGTATTCTTATGTCCTGAACGATTGCTTTTGGGTATTTGAGCGTCCTTCGACTGCGTCTCCCAAACACCGGGGGGGCCCGCTCAGGATGTAGTCGAAAAGAACACTCAAAATCAGACCTGTGACGAATACCCGCCAGGACAAGATAACATCCTGAGCCCCCTTCGACTCCACTTCGTTCCGCTCATGGCTAGGGCTTCGACAACCTCAGGGTAAACTCCGCGGCGCCCCAACGCAGCGTAGTCGAAGGATGACTCGCGATTGTTAGTTCGCCCGATATACTTTTAATGAATGGGTTCCACTCAGGGTATTGTTTAAAGCCTATCAAATGACTCCATCTTGATCGTTGTCCAGGGAACGAGGTCACAGAGAAGGTGGAAGAGGTGTCCACTCTTGGCGAAATGGAAGCGAAACGCTTCGGATAATATGCGCAATTAGTTAAGTCGTTACATCTCATTCCGGGCTTCCCTGAATCACTGGTTCCCCCCCTTTGTGGATTCCGGAGGGTGGTAGGGGACTTCCGAGATGCAGTAGAGGTGATCCTGTCCCCGAAGGAACAGATCGTTGTCGACAAGAGCGGCCGAGGCGTTGAAGCTGTCGTCGAGCCGGTTTTGTGCCAGGACCGTAGGGGTCTCATCGTGCTTGATCACCAGGGTTGTGCCTTCGCGGTCAGTGATGTAGACGCGGCCGTCGGCGCCAACCGGTGAGGCGTAAACATTGCGGATGCCGCCAAGCCGAAACGGACCGCCTTGATCTTTTCCGGTTCTCGCGTTCACGCGCGAAAGGATGCCCTGGTAGTGGCGAAGGAAATAGAGCGTGTCTCCATAAAGCAGGGGGGATGGCACGTAGGGTGTGGCCTGGCTGCGGGTCCAGGCAATCCGGTCGGTTCCGGTGATGTCGCCAACGGCCCCGTCGAGGCGTATGGCCAGGAATGCCCGTATTTCATAGCTGCTGCCGGCGAACACCATCCCGTCCCATGCCACGGGTGAGGCGACGATGTTCGCTGACAATCCGCCGCACTCCCATATGGCCGTACCCGTGGAAAGGTCGTAACCGCGAACACGGCCTGTGCCGCTAATGATGACCTGGGGCCGGTCTTCGTGCTCGACGACGATCGGAGTGGCCCAGGAGGTGACCTCGTCACGCGGGGTCTTCCAGCGCTGTTTTCCAGTGCGCTTGTCGAAAGCGACCACGAAGGAGTCGCCTTCGTGATCCCAGTTGATGATCAGCGTATCGCGGTAAAGCGCAGGGGAACTTCCTTCCCCGTGTGCGTGCTTGGTCTGCATCTCGCCAAGGTCGGTTTTCCACAACAGCTCGCCGTCCATGTCGAGGCAATAGAGGCCGTAGGAGCCGAAGTAGGCAAACAGGTGCTCTCCGTCGGTGACGGGCGAGTGGGACGCGAGGGTTCCGGTGACATGACCCGCGTCGTGCGGGAGTTCCCGGTGGACGGTCCGCTGCCACAGGATCGTTCCGTCACTTCGTCTGACTGCGAGGACCACAAACTTCTGGGGGTGCGTCACAGGAAGATTGTCGTGCGTGCCGTGGGCGTCGCTGTAGCGGGGATCCAACGCGTCCCCATAGGCGACGGCCGTGGTGACGAAGATACGGTCCGCCCAGACGATGGGCGTGGAATGACCACGACCCGGAAGGGGGATCTTCCAGCGGATGTTTTTCGTCTCGCTCCATTCCACGGGTGGGTGGGCGTGCGGGGCGACGCCGGTGCTTAAGGGTCCACGCCATTCGGGCCAGTAGCGGTGGGATTCGCCGCTGTCGCTGAAGGCGTTTGTGGACAGGAGGGGGATTGTGAGGAGGAAGAGGATTGAGATCCTTCGCGCACGGGATCCAGGAGGGTTTTGGGGAGTAGTGATCATAAGGGAAAGATGAAAAATGATAAAGTCAGAGGTCGGTGGTCGGAGGCCAGAGGCCAGGGGAATCGAGGGGTCAGAGGCCAGAGGTCAGAGGTTGAGTTCGACACCCTCAAGGGATAGTCCCTCGGGTATGTAACTGGGATTGGAGGGGATCTTGCCGTTCAGGTAATCACAGGTTCGCTGATTGATTTCATCGGGAACGACACCCTGAAGGAGGAGGTAACCGTTTCGACAGTATTCGAGCACCTGGGAGTCGGTGAGGGTGGGGTCGCACGTGAAGGTACGGGTCGATTGGTTGTAATTCATAAGGGTTGACACATTTAGAAATGAAGGTTTTCAATTCGCATCTTTCAATTTTTCTTTTCCCAAGGTTGGGTGCCCCAAAAGGAAAACCGGACAATGGCGAAGTTCAGGATGACGCTTCACGCCATCACTCTCAGGGTGGCCAGGAGCAGGTCGGCCCGTTTGGGGACCCCTCCCGCGTGGTCCTCCCCGCTGTACCAAACCATCAGCGCGCGATTGTCGTCGAGGGTCCAGAAGTGGGGATAGGATTCATCTCCGCCACATTCCGTGATCATGTTCATCTTCCAGTGAAACTGTTTCGTCTCCGGATCGAACAGGAACAGTCCGGTGCGCCTAGGGCCCGGCTGATCGTCGGGAAAGTCCGCGGCGTACACCCGGCCGCTTACGAGGACCGTGTCACCGACGAGCCCGGCGGCGGGACCGCCCAATTTCACGCCGTCATAAGTCGTCCATCGGGTGTAAGGCGGGGGTGCAACCGAAACTTTACTCTGCCTCGTGAAGGCCAGCAGGGTGTGGTCCCTGAGGAAGAGAAGGGCCGTCTCCGTGAAGGGCCCTTCGATGATGGTAGATGCTTTCTCCCAGTTCACCCCGTCCACCGATTTCAGCAGGTCCACCCGTGGATCACCGGTCATGACATCGGCGGCTACGTAGTGGACGCCTTCGTGGGACGCGGGCTTCCAGAACGAAAAGCCGTCGTCGTAAACCTGTACGGGCTCGCTCCAGGTCCGGGCGTCGTCACTCCATGTCACCAGGGTCCGCAGCCCTTCGGTTTCCGGTGAGTTCGGGGATGTCAGAACGAGGTAGATCATCATCCGATCGGGGGTCGTCAGAACGTGTCCTTCCTGTCCGTCGTCGGTTGAGGGACCGAATATATCCCCTACGGTCCAGCCTCCCGGTTCGCCCGGTTGCGAGGCGAGGATCCTGATAGCCCCGTCCGCAAAAGCGTGTCCCGACCCGGTGCGGAACGGGATGTAATAGCGGTCCTTCCAGAACACGACTGCGGCCCGGCCGTTCCATCTGCCGTCGGAATAGATCTTTTCCACGCGCTCCAGGAGGACGTCCGGGTTTCGTGATTCGTCGTTCGTGATTCGTGATTCGCACATACTCGTTACCGCCTTTCGTTTTCGGTCTACGATTTCAATTTTCCATTCGTATGAAAAAGGTTGTCCCGACTTTACGAACCCCGAATCACGAACCACAGTTTTCCAGGCAGCTCAAAAGTAAGTTTTTTCGGCTGTCTTCCCGAGCAGCCACTCCCTGTCGCTTGCGGAGAGGAAGTCGAGGCGGTCGCGGATGAGAGAAAGGGAATCTTCGTAGGTTTCGTTATCCACCTGGAAGGGACAATCGCTCGCCCACATCAAGCGTTCGGGCCCGAAAGCGTCGAACAGGCGGCGCATCATCGGGATCAAGTCGTCGTGGGGGGGATTCGCCAAACCGGCGCCGTAGAAGGCCGATATCTTCACTTTGATGTTACGGTGTCGGGCAATGCCGCACAGGGCTAACAAGTCGGCGTCGGGGATGCCGTCACCGAATCCGACGCGGGCCATGTGGTCGATGACGACGGGTGTTTCCGGATTCCTCGCGCAGGCCGCGTCGATGGCGGGGAGATCGGATGGGTCGATGAGCATGCAGAGGGACTGTCGGGTCTCGGCCGCGGTGCGAAACATGAGGTCGATCCCGGGTCCGGTGAGCCAATCCGGGTTGGCGGCCATAGCCCGTCGTCCGTTTCTGCTGTAGTTGGCGCCGTAGATGCGGAATCCGCGCACGCCGTCTTCGAGCAGTCGCCGCATCTCGTCATCCGGGGAGTCCCCATCCGCGTCGATGATGGCCACCCCTCCGAAGATCCCTCCCGGGAGCTCGTCGCGATATCGTTTGATCGCGTCAAGCATATACGAATTGTCGAAACTGTAGTAGGCTATCTGGATCAGGACGATCCGTTCGACCTTGCTCGGGCGGGCGTGCCGGAACAGCTCTTCCGGCGTGAAGCTTGATGGCTGCATGTCTTCCTGCGTCCACCCGGAGGCGAGGGGGTAGTGGGTGGTATCAGGGGTCCAGATGTGGACGTGGGAGTCGATGATCATGGAATAGGATTCAGGGGGGTGATGAGGTTAGTTTTTCGGCGATTACGGTTGAGAACTCCTTGCACGTTTCCTCAGGGGCGGAAAAGGTCTCTTGGCGTGAGGACAGGATTTTCCAACCGGCAAAACTCTCTTCGAGCTCGTTACGCCGGAAGAGGTAGTAGTTGCCCACATCGAAGAAGCCCGTGAATGTGGTACCCTCGATGAGCACGTTGACGATGGCGCGGCCGCCGGGATTGATGTGCTCCCGAATGTCGTGCAGGAGTTCGAGGGCACGTTCGCGACGGAAAAACATGAGCAGGCCGATTGCAACGATGGTGTCGTACGTCCGCTCGATGTTCCATGTCTCGATGTCCGCCCGGACGGCTTGCACGGGGAACTTTTCCTGCTGTGCGCGATCATTTATTCGCGCGACGGCCGCCGGGCTCGCATCGACGGCCAGGACGTCGTGACCTCGCCGTCCCGCCTCGAGGCTCAGGTTGCCGAGCCCGGAACCGAGATCGAGAATGGTGCCATTGAGATGATCGAGGGCCAGGGTCTCGAACGGATTCAGGGTAAAGTCCTGCTGCTGAACCTGCCGTTGGAACTGGGAGTCGAAGAAGGCTATGGATTTATTGGGAGTGTCGTTTTGCATACAACAATCCTGGGAAAAAGGACGAAAACGAAGTACGGGAATAGGGGAGTAAAAGCATTCATAGATCGATAATCAAATACATCTCTTCATTCCCCCCACCCGCAATTCCGAAGGGGGCCCTCTCCTCCTCGACAGCTGAATACATTAACGTTTGGTAGGTTTCAAAACCGCACCTACTGGGTTTCCTTAAGCCACGTTGAAATGAAGTTTGCATAGTCGTTATAGGTCAATTCGGCAACCTCTATGGGGATCTGCATGCACATATCGGGTAGCTCACTCTCGAACTGGTGCCATCTGCTAAGGATTGATCGACCTCCAGGGATCGTCCTTCTACCAGAAGAGTCGTTTAGCCAGTTTCGGACGTGAGCTATTGCCTTTTCGTGATTATTTTCATGGGAGCGTATGTCATTTCCTGCTATATCAGAGATGAACGCTTGATATCGATATTGTTGGCGATCCAGGATCAAACAACTCTTGCTCTTTTGTCTCCGATCCCCGTATAGCTTTGCACCCAAGAACACTCCCAATTCCAAAGGCATATTAAATCTCGGGGTTCCTGTGTCAGGATCTAACTCGGTCCTAGAGATGTCATGGACCGCAAATCGGCATTCAGAGATTATTTTCTGGATCTTTTCAAACCGAACTTCTCCGCTATCATCGACTTCCAGCGCGCATCGAGGTATGAAGCCGCAATCAAATATTGCGAAGATTATGGCGTTTCGAATATTCAGGTACTGGTCATCGAATGGACAGTTTATAAAGACATTTTCCGAGTAAAGTTTGGAAGTCATTATTCTTAACGCTTCCTGGATGTAGACTTACGGGAAGACCTAACAGACCGAACCGCCTTTTTTATCGAGGATTTCTTTAATTTACCTGAACGGGGCGGGGATTTGACTGTGCGTCGGGATGTCGTGGTAGACCGGCCTCCGGAACGTCTGGGTGCCATTTTGGTTCTCCTTGATTAATTAGGTGTTGGAATGTTTCGAGGCTACCTCATAATAGAGAACGGTGTTTCAAACCAACAATAGCAAATCCGTGTGGCTATGAAGTGGTAGACTTGCCCAATTTGTCAGCGGCTATAGGCAAGGTGGGGGTTGTTGGGGAGCATATATGAATTCCCGCGCAGGTTTCCGAAAGACCTATTTTTGTGCCATTTGATGAAAGGCCGGATCCAGGGTGGGGAAGGAGGCTTGAGGCCGTAATTTAGCAAAATCATCCGGGTAAAAATATAAAAATTCGAATTTTTAAGCTAAAGATCATTGTTTGCCTTTTTGAAAATAAAGATTGACTTCTATGAGGAATAGCGTATCTTTATCCCTGAATGGAAGAAGGTTGTTTCTGTACCCTGTGCAAGTCGATTGCGAAAACGATACGGCAAGGATCAGATATTCCGGTCCTTGCCTTTTTTTATTCGGACGATACGTGCAGAGATTCCGATATAGAAAGGTGGTGAAGGCAGTTGGCAGAAGGTAAAGTGAAGTGGTTTAACGACTCCAAGGGCTTCGGTTTTATCGAGCAGGAATCTGGTGAGGACGTGTTCGTCCATTTTTCCGCGATTCAAGGCGATGGATTCAAGTCATTGGCGGAAGGCGACGATGTCGAATTCGAAATCGCCCAGGGGCCCAAGGGGCTCCAGGCCGCGAACGTGACGAAGCGGTAATCTGAGTCGAAGATTTTCGCAGTTAAGGGTGTTGACCGGAAGGTCAGCACCCTTTTTTCATGATTTATCCATGCATCAGTGTTATGCAAGATGTCGAAGAGCGCCTACCAGGCCGCTGGGAGATATTGATCAAATGGCTTTGTGTCCTTCCGTAATCTGATTGTAAACCAATTTTGCACGCGCATGCAGAATTGAAAAAAAATAGACGGTTATTGTTTTTAAGTGGTTTAGAAATTTTTTAGTCGTAAAAAAGTTCCGTTAAGGAAATGAAGATGGGATGTTGCGTTATCTCTTGACAAATTATAATAATAGACTATATTCCTAAATAGTTCGACTATTATGGAGATAAAAGCTTAAATGGATTATATTGAAAGGCGCCTGAAGATCGATCTTCCGGCAGGCCAATCCGCTTTTCTTTGGGGTCCCAGAGGGGTCGGGAAGTCGACTTTTCTGATGCGAAGGTTTCCGGATAGCCCGGTCTACGACTTTACCCGGAGGGACCTGATGTTGGACTTCAGCCGGTGCCCTTCGCTCTTGCGGGAGCAGATTCTGGCCCAGGCCCGGAGCCGGTTGAGTTCCCCAATCATCCTCGACGAAGTTCAGAAATGTCCTCATCTGCTCGATGAGGTCCATTGGCTGATCCAGAATCGGGGCGTACAATTTATTTTGTGCTGTTCCAGTGCCCGGAAACTGAAGCGGGGGAGGCCGGCCCTGCTGGGTGGTCGGGCGAGGCCTTACGAGATGTTCCCACTTGTCAGCCCGGAAACCGGATACGACAACTTGGCGCTTAAGATCCTGAACCGAGGCACGATCCCGACCCACTACGCGGGGGAGCAGTATTTGAAGTCGCTCAAGGACTATGTGAGTGATTACCTGAAGGAAGAGGTCTTCGATGCAGGCCTCACTCGGAACATCCCCGCATTTTCCCGGTTCTTCGAGGCGATGGCCTATTCACACGGAGAGTTGTGCAACTTTTCGAACGTCGCCCGGGAATGCGGGATCGACTCCAAGACGGTTAAGGAGTTCTACGGGATCCTGGTCGATACGTTCCTAGGCCGGTTGGTCGAACCGTTCAGGCGAGGTTCGCGTCAGGTGATTTCCAAGGCGTCGAAGTTTTTCCTGTTCGATGTGGGGGTCGCGGGTGCGGTCACCCGGCGGCGTGTGACGGAGGCGAGAGGGGACGCGTTCGAGAGGGCGTTCGAGCAGTTTATCCTGATCGAACTGGCCGCGCACGCGGCTTACAGCGAGTTGAACTATCCGATACGGTTCTGGCGTACCAAGTCGGGGCTGGAAGTCGAATTTGTGCTGGGGGATGGAGAAGTCGCGGTCGTGGCCAAAGGGAGGAGCCGGGTGGATCGATTGGACCTACGAGCGATCCGGGCGTTCGCGAAGGAGTTTGAGCCTCGAAAGGCGCTGGTGGTGTGTCTCGAAGAGGAGGAAAGAAAGGTCGGGGAGATCGGGGTTGTGCCGTGGAGGAAGTTTTTGGAGGGGTTGTGGGAGGGAGAGGTGGTAGGGAATTGAGAATTGAAGATTGAAGTAAGACCCTTCCGCCCATCCCTACCGGAATACAGAAGTCAGAAGAAGACCCAAATTCAACTCAGTCGGCAGAAGTGAGAGGCAAGAAGGTAGTAGCGGGTGGCAGTGGCAGAATCCAAGGGGATGGACCTTGAAACCCGGGGTTCCTATCCACGCTCCCGCGCGCTTACTATTAGTCTTTAAAGATGGCTTCCAGGTCAGCTATCAGCGGCGGAAAGTCGGTCTCGATTGTATCCCACAGAAGATCGAGATTCAATACATCATAGGCATGAACAAGCCGATTCCGCATGCCCAAGATGTCGGGCCAGGGGATTTCCGGATGTTTTTCCCTGGTCGTTGCAGATATTCGCGATGCGGACTCGCCAACAATCTCCACCAGGCGTGTGAGGGCCAATTGTAACATCCGGTCGGTCTCCAAGTCGGAACCTTGACGACCGTGCGTCATTTCCTTCGCCTCCCGGGCGTGATCCAGCATATGACGCAAGCTGACCCGATTGTCATGCCTGCTCATAAGCCACCTCCGCCTCCTCCAGTACTTCGTCTCGGAAATAAGGGCTCAAACTTCCGGTCGTGTTCACGTCGACTTTCCTGCCGATCAGTCCACTCAGCTCATTCTCTATTCGAGCCAGGCCGATTAAACCGATTCGCACTCCAGGCTCGAATCCCACCAGCACATCTACGTCGCTGTCAGGTGAAAAATCGTCGCGCAGGACCGATCCGAAGAACGAAAGTTTACGGATGCGATGCTTCCGGCAAAACTCAGCGATCGTATCCTTGGGTATGTGGATCTTCGTCTTGAGTCGCCGTGTCCCGGGTTTGATTTCTTTCTTGGAAAGGCCCTTCTCGATCCCGTAATCCGCAATCGCTTCCCTGATCCCTCCGGTGAGGCCGGGGTCCCGCTGTTCCAGGTAAGCTTCCATTTCATCCACGCCGATGAGTCCCGCCACTGGGATTCCATCCTTTTCCAGGATGAAGAACTCCTTGTTGAGGTGGACGCGGCGGACCACCTGGCCGAGGTTGACGCGGGCTTTGGTGATGGGGATACGGTGCACTAAAGGTTTGATTTTCTTTGACAAAGAACACCTCCAGAGAATATATTAATTAAGATTGATCAATATTGATGTCCAATAGATAGGCAAATTTTGAGAGGATGTCAAGGGAAAGGGGGAAGCGTAGGGAAGAAGCAGTGGCAGTGGCAGGAAAAGCAAAGCGAGTAGCAGTGGAAGGGAAAGAAAAGTGGTTGTCTTTCATCAATTGAATCAGTACCCTGTTGCTCGAGTCTATTAAGGCAAATTATCATAGATTCCGAGTTTGAATTCAAGGCCGAAACTGGTGAGGGGGGAACCGGATACTCGTATTTGGAGCTGGTATGGTTGATTACCCCACATTTAATCCAGATCAGAGGGAAGAGATTTACGATTTCTTCCGCGAGCAAAAATTCGCGGTGGTATCGGATGTGATGACTTCGCCCGAGATGCAATTTCTAAGGGCGTTCGTGGATCGCTCTAAGCGGGAGATCCCGAGAGAATGGGGTCCGGACAAGCACGGTGTCTATTCGCACGGTCAGATCCTCATCAACTATCCGGAACTGGACCCCTTCGTCCGGCCGGCTGTGGCTTTCCCGCTGGTGGACGCGATTATGGGACCGGAGACACGTTTCGCGCAGTTCGATTTTCGGGATGTGTCGGCCGAGGCGGGCGAGCGATCCGCCTTGGCTTTTCACAAGGACCGCGCGCACACCCCACGCGAGGATGGGGATCCCAACAGAGACTTCGACAGCACGTACGTGTGCGCGATCCACTATTTGACGGACGTTGAGGCGGAGAATCCCTGCTTTTGCGTGGTGCCGAGGAGTCACCCCTTATGAGTCCCAGGAGGTGGCAAAGGACAGGATGGGGGAGACTTATCGGGAGGTGGAGATTCGGGGTCCGGCCGGGACGGCCGTTCTTTATGATATCGCGATTTTTCATACGCGGGTTCCGGGGAAGGTCTCCAGGGGACGGCTCACGCAGCACTCCTATTTCAGCCGGGCGCAGAGCCCCCCCCTCACGAAATGGGTGATGATTCCGAAGCGGCTGGCCGAGAATCCGGATCCTGAGCAGAGGGCCTTCTTCAGCCAGTGGACGGGGATGCAGAAGGGGTATGTGGAAGCGGGGTATTCGAGGGAGTACTATGAGGGGGTGGTGATGGATAAGGCGACGTAAGGAAAGGAAAGTGGCAGTAGCAGTGGCAGTGGCAGGAAAGGCAGGGGCCAGTGGGAATTGAAGATTGAAGAATGAAGATTGAATATTAACGGTCCAAAAGAAAGTTCTGAGTTTTCAATATTAAATTTTCTGATATTCAAAATTCTAATGAATTTGGGGATTGAAAGAGCAAAACGCGATATGGGGGAAATAGAAATGAAAGGCCTGGTTCATCGCGGGTTTGAAGCGTTTTCCGAGGGTCGGTTCGAGGATGGGGGAAGCAATCTTCACGTCAATGCGCACGGGGTGATCGAGTCCATTCACAGGACGGACCTGAATAACGACGGGTACGTGGATATCGTCCTGGCGAACAGCCACGGGTATATCGAGCGGGGGCCGACGTGGATCTACAAACCGGACCGGAATGACGGGACGAACTGGAAGCGGAGGGAGCTTCCCAACGACAGCGGATGGATGAGTCGGGTCGAGGATGTGGACGGGGACGGCTATCCCGACCTGGTGGTGGCGAACGGGGAGAACGGGGTCACGTCGGAGCTTCCCTCATACGTTTACTGGGGCGGCCCCTCAGGGCTGACGGGTGAATGCCAGGAGCTGCCCACGGTTGGGGCATACGATGTGGCCGTGGTGGATGTGAACAGGGATGGGTATAAAGATATTGTCTTTCCATCTGCGTGGGTGGACCATCACAACGCGGGACGATCTAGGCTGCTGCACGTGTTTGTCCAAACCGCGCCGCGGGTGTTCCGAGATGCATCCGAGGACTACGGCCTGAATGGGTTTGCTTCGATGTCGATCGCCTGTTCGGACCTGAACGGTGACGGTCTGCCCGATCTGGTGGTGGCCAATTATCGCAAGGAATTCGAGTACGACACGGAGTCGTTCGTTTACTGGGGCAAGGAGGACGGTTTCGACGCGGACGCCCCCCTGCGTCTCCCAACCCACTATGCCCTTAAGGTGATTTGTGGAGACCTGAATGGGGACGGTCTGGACGAGATCATCTTTTGCGGGGGGGATCAGGTGATGATCTACTGGAACGACCGGGGCCGGTTCGATCCCGCGGAACGGACGATCATCGACCCGAAGGGATTCAAAACGATGTTCTGCCAGGGGGCGGTGAACGCCACAGTGAGCGACGTGGACCTGGATGGACGGAACGAGCTGATCCTTGCAACCGAGGCCGGTGTGGAGATCCGATCTCCGGACGATCTGCACCGGGTCAGCCGGCTTCTCCCGCTTGAGTTTTCGACGTGGGTCCACGCGGCTGATCTTGACGGCGACGGACGGCCGGAGCTGATCGCGAGCAAGTACGACGACAGGGTGTCCTACGAGACCACGTCCGCGATCTTCTGGAACGGTCCGGAGGGATTTTCGGAGGACCGTGCCAGCCGGGTGGCCACGGGCGGGGCGATGGGGTGCACGGCGGGAGATCTGGACGGGGACGGCCGTCCGGAGGTGGTGTTCAACAGCACGATGATGGGTCCGTCCCAGTTCTGGGAGGACTTTCCGATGTATGTCTATTTCGGGGGGAAGGAAGCGGACTACGGCCCCCACCGCCGTCTGGAGCTGCCGACCGGAGGGGGGAGCAACGCGTACGTGATCGCCGATTTTGATCTGGACGGGCATCCGGACCTGGCCATCACGACGCAGGAGGGACTGCGGGTCTTTCCGAGCGGGCCAAAGGGTCCCTGCGCGGACCGATATGTCGATTTGCCCACGACCGGGGGACACGTGATGCAGGCTCACGTCGCGGATTTCAATCGCGACGGCTATCTCGATCTGCTGGCTTCGGTCCAGACTTACGACGAGAAACCGGAATCGATGGCGAATTCCTCGGTCATCTTCTACGGGTCGAAGGAGGGATTTTCGGCGGAGCGGTCGGAGTCCTTGCCCACTTTCACATACGGCCAGGCGCATCTGGCCGACGTGGACCGGGATGGATACCTCGATGTCATCTTCGGGGATAAACGGGGATATGTCAGAATTTTTCTCGGCGGTCCGGACGGCTACGATCCCGAACGGGTTTTGAAGATCCCACTGGAGAATCTCCAGACGGGGTCGTTCAACGCGGCTGACCTGAACGGGGACGGCTGGCTGGATTTGATCGTTGGAATTCAAAGCCACTATCACCGGAGAGATGAGAGCGTTTATATCCTGTACGGAGGACCGGACGGTTACGATCTGAATAACGCCCAGTGCTATAGGGGCGGATATTCGCCGGGGAAGGTTCACGTTGCGGATTACGATCAGGACGGGAATCTGGACCTGCTCGTTCCGGCCTATTCGTCGCAGGTCACCCGGGTCCTGCCTGCTCAGCTGTTCCGGAGTGACGGCAAGCGGATCGATTTCGAACATCCGTGGGACATTCCGGCCGAGTCGGCCTGCGGGTTTCTTGCTATAGATCTGAACCGGAACGGTTACACGGATCTGTTTATGCTCTGCCACCGGGACGACCTGGGCCACCAGGTCGATTCGCTGATCTTCTGGAACGGTCCGGAGGGATTCTCCATGGATCAGCCGACACGATTGCCCGGTATGGGTCCGCACCGGATGACGCGTGACCCGGGCAACGCATATACGAGGGAACCGACGGAAAGCTATGTCTCGCCGGCTATCGATTTAAAGAATTTGCAGCCGAAGCGGATTCACTGGGAGGCTGAGGTCCCGGACACGACCGCGCTGAAGTTCCAACTCAGGTGGGCAGAGGAGGAAGGCCGGTTGGAAGAGGCGCCGTGGGAGGGACCGGGGGGGGAGGGGAGCACCTACGAGAAGTCGGGGGAGGAGATCGGAAGAAGGTCCGAGTCGCGGAGATGGTTACAATACCGGGCAGAATTCGAGTCGCTCTATGGATGCCGATCGGCGAGGTTGTGGGAAGTCCGGATGGAAATGAAAAATGAAAAATGTAAAATGTAAAAATCAGGGGTCGGAGGCCGGAGGTCGGGGGTCAGGAAAAAGCAGCAGCAGTGGCAGGAAAGGCAAAGGCAGGGGCCAGGGCAGGAAATTGATCGAGGTGGTTGCGGGTGAATAAAGAAATTCACCGTTTTACCAATCCCCTAATCAAGAACCTTAATGGACGGTCTTTTGGGAGGGACGCCGGCCTCGGCGTCCGCAAACATCCCGGTCGTTAAGGCCAGGGTTTTTCTGATTCCGAGGGGGTATAGGGTTTGGCGGTTTTCATGGGGAATTGGATGATATTTAATGGCGAAGAGATTTGATGAGATGGAAGGCGCTATTTGGATTGATTTAACCACTACGGCCCGCGAGCCCTCCCAAAACCTGGTCGTTCACTTCCCTTTTCGATCCCCGGCCTTTCCGATCCCCGAATCACGAATCACGATCCCCGGTCTTTATTGGAATCGAATCGAATAGAGGTCGGCGTCCTTGAGCAGGAAACGGAGCCGGACCGGATTGCCCGCAAGCGAACCCATATCGGATCCTTCGGTCCAGGTCACGACCTGTTCGATTTCATCCCCGTAATTCTCCCGGCAGTTGTCGACCTCGAACCCGGGTACGGGGGTGCCCTCCTGATCCGCTAGCTCAACGCGAACGCTTCCTGCGGCCGATGTGGCGTAGTTGATCACAAGCTCCTTTCCCTCGAAAACCAGCGGTTTTGTGACGAGCTCTCCTCCGGCGTATGTCCCGTTGACGGAAACGAAGCCGTCAGTTCGCAACGTGAATCGTTGGATGTGCACGGTCGGCTCACCCCAACGACGCGCGAGGTACAGCGAAAGCTCGTCACGGGAAAGCTGGAGCAAACCCGGGACGACCGTATTGCATCGGGTCAGCCAGCTCAGGGGGTCCAATCCGGGGCGGATGAACGACTCCATGAAGCGGCGGTCGAAGTGCAGCCCGTCCCGGCTCGAGATGAAGACCGTATCTGAGATCCCGTCGTGTTCGAGTTCAGGCCGCTTCGTGCGTGTGGGCAGGAACCGCCTTGGGAAACCGAGCAGGATGTGGGGCGCCCTGAAGTAGGGGCCGATAGCATTGGTGTAAAGGTGCTCGGGTGGCGTGTCGCCGAAGTCCAATCGATGCAACGGCGTCCAGTGGATGAAATCGGCCGACGTGCGGATCGCCACACTCCGGACTTTGGGCTTCACGGGGCGATACCATATGCGATGGTACACGACATACTTCCCGCTGACCGGGTCCCATCGGGCGCAGAATTGGCTGTCGTACGCCGCGTCCACGCCGTCGTATTCGTCAATGACAGGAGCCTCCTGCATCAGGTGCCAGCGGATGGCGTCCGGGGAGGCGAACGCGTACACGGGCTCCTGGTAGCCGTCGCTCGATAGGGCCTTGTAGCGCTCTTCCGGCCGACAATCCGGGTTGGTATCCTTGAACACGCCGAGGCAGTGAGGGCTGGCCACACCTTCCCACACGATGTTGTTCTTCTTCGAACCCATAAACTCGAAAAGCCCCAGCTCAGGTTTCTCCCAGTTTACCCCGTCAGTGCTCTGCGCATAACAGACGAATTCCGGCTCGCCGTACTGTGCAAGCCCGGCACGGTAGTATAGCCTGTAAAGGTCGCCGTCCTGGAAGACAGTACCGTAACCCGAGGCCGACCATCGTGTTTCCCACGGCCGGTCGAATCGGAGCACCACCTCTTCAGATCGCGGTGTCTGCAGTTCCAGGCTCACCCCCCCGGTCATTTTGTCAATCAGATAGTCGTCCACGAACAGCTCGAGGCGGGAGCCGATGGAGAGTGGTTTGTCCTTTTCGGTTTTTCGAGAGTCCATTACTGTTCTCCTTCAAGACTTGAGACTTGAGACGTGAAGGGGACGATGACATTCATTTTCTATATATTAAGAATCTCGCCATTTTCCTTCATTAAAACAATTAGATCATTTTCGAACCTCCCCTCTCCCGGCACCCGGGAGAGGGGTGCCGCGCTTGCGAGGCGGGGTGAGGGATCATTTCGTGATTCGTCGTTCGTGATTCGAGCATGCTCGTTATCTCTTATCTTTTTCGGTATTCTAGTCCTAAAATAAGCGAATAGGCTTGTTGAGCGGTGTGTTATACAAGATTTCGGAGCATTTCAGACTTGTGACTTGGTGGAGATGATGTCTGGGCTGTTTTTGTGATTGTTTCGGCATGCGATTGTCTAATTAACTGAGTTTGCGGACGTGTTTTAGCCGGGGTGGACGGACTTGTCCCTGTGATGTTACGACGACAGGTGCTGACATGGCAGTCAGGCCGGTTTGAGCCATCTGATTCTGTTCCAGGCCGGGAAGAAGTCAGTCATCCACCGGTTGTAGCCCAAGACACGATAGATGATCTGTCTTCCCCGGGTCACGATCTGGCAAGGGATCCAGATCAGATTCTGGAGGAAGGCGCGAAACTTCATTCTCAGAAGTTGATCGCGACGCTCACGCTTTCGGATCATCAACGCGAACCAGGCTTTGAGGTTCCACGCCAGGGCGGTCATGACCATGTAAGCCCAGTTGCTCATCAGGTTGTCGACGGGCATCCGCATGGCGTTGACCCCGTTCTTGAGTTGTTCAATCACGTTTTCCTGATCGCACCGTCCATTGGCCAGCCTCACGATTTCCGCGGCCGTAAGATCTTTTCGGGTGGTAATGTAGAAGAAATAGCGCTTGTCATCGAACAGGGCGTTTTCGCCGCGTTCGACGCTCAGGTTTTTTTCGAGGATCACGAGTCGACAGGTCTTCTTGCATCGAGCAGGACGATACGAAACCCCGGCAACACGTTCACTGGCAAGTCGGATGTTTTTGAAGCCGCGCTCCCGGATGATCCGGGCTTTCACGTTCTCGCGTTTCTGTCTCTGGGAGGTCTTGACCTGGTATTTGGGTTGTCGTTCAAAGGGCTCCCAATCGCTCTGTGACAGGGATTTGGCGATCTTGACCAATCCCCGGTAAGCATCCATGCCGAAGACGAAGTCGACCTTTTCCGACCAACGATCGAAGTGCCGGGTGAGTGAGAAGCCGGTGTCTCCGCGCAGGCAGATGCGTTTGGCGAAAGGGGCGACCAGCGCGATGGCGCGATCGATCCACTTTACGGCACCGTCGTGGCTGGGCACATGGCCGGGTCGATTCACAAGAAACAACACCTCCCTGGTGTTCGCCAGAGAGACCACGAGAGGATGGTATCCCCAGATACCGTTGTATGACAGGGCCATGCCCTGCTTGCGTTCTCCGAGGGTGGTGGCCAGGGTGCCGTCGATGTCGATGAGGGCTTCTTTGAGTTCGCCCCTGGCGCGCTTTTTCCAGATCCGGGTGCGCACCCGGTTGATGCAATCCATCAACGTCTCGATATCCGATGGCCGGAAACGACGTGTAAAGTCGCCTGCTGTGGCCGGATCCGGGAGACGCTGAGCGCCCAAAGCGTTCAGGAACGTGGCATCCTGCCGGCGCAGCTCAATGTCTTCAAGGCGTTGACCACCAACCAGCGCATTGTAGGCGATGTTCAGAACGTGGTCTGATTCGTGACAGGGCAAATGCACTTTCAAAAGATGAAGATGACGGTCAATCTCTTTCACCAGCCCAACCCTGCGGACCATGTGGTGAAACGCGCCGATCCCCCCACACGTGATCGCCTCGGCCTTCCCACTCATCTCGTAGTGGATGTTTCCCCCAGACATCATAGGCTTGACCTGACTGCACCACTGCTTCCGACGCAAACGACGGACAATTCGTGCTTCCCTGTTCCGAAGAATCTTCCTATATTCTCTCATCTGAAATGCCCCTTTTTGATGGCCTCTTTTTGTCTTTCACACTACAACTATAGGCCTGAAAACTGGGGCATTTTCAACTTTTTTCTACTAAAACCAAGAAAAATTCACGCTTGTATAGGGCCCAGTGTCGTGTCCCGCCAATAAGTTCAAATAGTCGCTTAATCTTTTCGAGGATGGATTCTGCGGTGGCAGTCCACACAAAGGGTTTTGAATTTGAGTTGTAGTGATCGGCGAATTTCTTGATGTTATTGACCAGATCTTTCACGCTACGAAAGGAACCCCGGCGGATTGCCTTTTGTGTAATGATGTTGAACCAGATCTCGACTTGGTTTAGCCAGGACGCGTAAGTGGGTGTATAGTGGACCTGATATCTTGGCCGGGCTGCAAGCCATTGTTTGGTTTTAGGGTGCTTGTGCGTGCCATAGTTGTCCAAGACCAGGTGAATATCGAGATCCTCCGGGACGTTTGCCTCGATGTGCTTTAGGAATTGAAGGAATTCCTGATGACGGTGTCTCGGTTTACATTGTGTTAACACTTTTCCCGAGGCGATCTCTAGAGCAGCAAACAGCGTCGTTGTCCCGTGTCTGATGTAGTTGTGAGTTACGCCTTCGACGTAACCCAAACCCAGTGGCAGAATCGGTTGCGTTCGATCTAATGCTTGGACCTGGCTTTTCTCGTCCACACAGAGCACCATAGCATTGTCTGGCGGGTTGAGGTAGAGCCCGACAACGTCCCTGACCTTCTCTACAAAGAAGGGATCGTTTGAGAGTCTGAAGTGTTTCTGTCGATGAGGTTGAAGTCCGAAGGCTTTCCAGACTCGCTGAACGGTGGACTTGGAGAGCCCAGTCTCAGCTCCGATGGACCGACAGGTCCAGTGAGTTGCATGCCTTGGCTTTGTCTTCAAGGTTTTGCCAATGAGCCTGGCAATCTTCTGGTCGGAGATTGAACGTGGACCTCCAGGACGCAT
Source organism: Candidatus Latescibacterota bacterium (assembly GCA_965217865.1). GTDB lineage: Bacteria > Latescibacterota > UBA2968 > SICM01 > SICM01 > CBDCJO01. The sequence continues at coordinate 1,603,020 of CBDCJO010000002.1, forward strand.
CTCGTCGTAAAGCCCCATCAGCCCTTGAGCACAATAACGATTACGCCATTTCCCAATCGTGGCATAGGACAGTCCCAGCTTCTGGCCTATCTGTAGATTCGTGAGTCCGATATCACTCATCAGTATGATCTTCGCACGGCGCACCAAAGAATGCGGTAAGATCCGCGAACCAGATATCGCCTTCAATTCACTTCGGACTTCATCACTAAGGTTCAATGGCTGCAATGGACGTCCCATTTTCATCGGTTCCTCCTTGGATAAGGGCATAAGGAACCATAAGACGAATCCATTACTTTGTCAAGTTATTCCTGGGTTATAACACTAGAGGAGAACGTCTATTCTGTGGAAATGTACTTCCAGAAGGTATGCAAAAGAATCAAAAGTTTCCTGAACCAATAATAACGCCGACTACTAAGGATGAAGTACATGATGAAAAAATAAGTGCAGAAGAAATCATGGAACAAGGATTAATGACTCAGGAACAATGGGAATATGTCGCAGATAAAACGAGACAAATATTCCAAAGAGGACAGGAGATTGCCGCAAGAAACGGCTTAATATTGGTCGACACTAAATATGAGTTTGGCTATGATGAAGAAGGTAACATCTTTCTAATTGACGAAATACACACACCTGACTCGTCCAGGTTCTGGTTGAAAGAGAGTTATGTACAAAGGTTCAGTGAGGGGAAAGAACCAGAAAATATTGACAAAGAATTCTTAAGATTGTGGTTTAAGGAAAATAGCGATCCATATAACGATGATGTACTTCCTGATGCGCCCGAAGAACTTGTTGTAGAATTGTCAAAGCGATATATCCAGTTGTTTGAGATGATAACCGGTCAAGAGTTTAAGGCAGAGCCGGGAGATGTAAAGCAAAGAATAGAACATAATCTTAAAGAAAAAGGATATATGTAAGTGAAGATCGGGAAATGAAATTTAAAGGCTCAATTAACATTGACAAGTCGCGCGATAAAGTTGCTGAATTTGCAGAGAATAATAGACTTAAATATCAAGTGGCGAATGAGCGAATGGTCTAACACACGCTGCACCCGACCTGGCTATCGGCGCTTTTTTCGACCGCTCTGAGCCTGAGAAAGTGATGATCGGCGACGGTCACACGCCAGACCCGCCAGGCGGGTGAGCTTCGTCGTTAGTATGAATGTTGAGCAATGTATATAACCTGAAGTAGCGATAAAATTCCACGTCGCCTAACACATATTAAAGGCCCCTGGGTTGCCCGCATCTCTTGCGGATAGGCCATCGGGAACAGGTTGCAGCGCATCAGCTCTGCCAGCATTCTGGAATCGAGACGGTCGTTCTTCTTTTTGCCCCCGTGGATCGCCTTCATATACAGGGCGTGTCCCAGGTAGAATGGAATTCCGGCCTTGTGACATCCGTCAGCCAGCCAGTACCAGTTGAAGGTTGACTCCACCCCGACGGCGATGCTACCGAGGTGAGCTTCCAGCACCTGCAGTAAGAGTTTGAAGTCGTTTTTCAGATTGCGCTGGAACACAATCTCCCCCATCTTACTCATTACACAAACATACATGGTTCTGGCGTGGAGATCGATGCCACAGAAATAGTCGGAGTCGATCTTCGCGTATCGCATAAGGCCCTCCTGTGGTGGAAAGGTTATTGAGATATCCGGACCTCAAATAATAACTTTTCCTGACAACGAGGGCCTTTAGATTAATATCACATGGGTCACGGCTTCGGGCCATACGGCCCTTCGCCCAACTCACTTCGTGAGTTCGTGACCCATCAAACGTTACACGCAGTGTCGCTTCTCGGTGATGAGTACAGCGTAGGAAGAGAACGATCAGCCTACAGGGAGGATTTTGCCAGTGGCTCGGCGTGATTGGTACTGCGAAGATGTTCTTTCTAGTAAGCTCGATGTGGAGCGCGTGTACGAGGATGATCTGGTCCTGGCATTCCATCATCCAAGACCCTTGGCCCAAGTCCACGTGGTTGTGGTGCCGAAGGCTCACGTAGCGGGAGTGATGGACGAGGCCGCCTTGGATGGGGACCTTCTCTCGTCGATGATGCTGGCAATTCAGAGGACTGCAACTTCCCTTGGCCTTCTGGATGGCATGGGTTTCTACGTAAGGGCCAACGCAGCGGCTCCCGGTGTAACTCCCCACATGCATTGGCATGTTATAGGTCCCGGGGCTGGTGCCGATTGGCCAGATTCTGGATCGCGCGCCTGAGACAAGAAAGAATAGAGGGCTTTGGCAAGGCTGCCTTCCTCAAGGACAACAAGAAGCAACACAGCGTGTAACACGACCGTGCGCGGCTCGGTGCATCCGTACCTTCGCCCAACTGCCTCCCTCCTTCGCTGCTACTCAGCTCCGGAGGACAGGCCGGCAGGTTCGTGTGTGCCGGGACGTTAGGCGTCATTATCGAACAGGAATAACGTGTATACTCAGGCTGCAAGAAATAGACTCCGACTACCTAAACCCTTGATTGATATATCACCCCAAAAGCTGGCGAAGGCGACTGAAGTGAACTGTGAACAATTCGCCATTCATACAGCTCGATCTGTAGGTGGGCAAGTTCACAAAGAATCTGATGCTACATGGGTACTATCGACACAACCAGGAGGGGCCAATCAGATTGTGTCGCCTCGATTCAAAGGTGGGACCACCAAACTGCGCCTCGATGAAATACTCACATGCTATGCTGAGGCGGAACAGTTCCTCTCATTGAACGGCGAACCTTTGGGCGCAGCTACGCTATGTATTGGTGGAGGTGTAGCAGGTTTGTATGACGTGGGAGTGGTGAAGAAGGCGCGACGACAAGGTATTGGAACTGCCGTGACAGGTGGCGCGTGTTTATTCGCCCATCAATTGGGATACCGCGTGGCGACATTATTTGCTTCGGGTCAAGGGAAGTATTTGTATCCTCATCTTGGCTTTGAGTTTATAGGCACATTCAGCCACTGGTCATATTCGAAGACACAACAACGAAAGCACAAAAGCCGTAGTGATAACGACGCCTAACAACCAATTCCCACTGCGCGCCATTCGGCGCTTGGCCTTCGGACCAGCCCTTCGGGCTGTCGGGTGAACCGTTAGCTACAATTGCGACCCTCCCATCCCAAAAGACAGGCGGCCCCTTTCTGGAGCCGCAGAATAACCGAACCAACTTGTTGAACAGTCAGGCCACTGGTACAAGATCTTTGCTTGTTCTTCCCCCTTGCGCTTGAAGAACCGCTATGATCTTGTCATATGCCTTTTGCTCGTTCGACGTTTCGTGCGGATTTACGGTATACGGTCCACTACTCCCCTTCTCCAATGCCCGGTCCAGCGACGTTTTGCCTTCGTTATTGTATCTATTCTGAGATAACAAGAGAAAAGTAGATAAAGGTCCAAGCAAGATTCAGGCAGCCTTGTGGATGGTCTGGGATGTTCTTTGCCGATTGATTTCTATGCGGCGCTGCCGAGCCTCCTCCTTTCGACCTTGTCGGTGGTGAAGAATCTTTTGATGCTGGCCTTTATGCCTCTGAAGAGGCGTGACATACTGTATTGCCCCGTGATAGCGTTCGGCGTTGTAGCTGTGAATGAAGGAATCAATCAGGCCTTCCAGTTGATGGAATGTGAAGATGTCCTGGAAGCGCAGCCAGTCGTATTTGAATGTCCGGAAAAAGGCTTCGATCCAGGCGTTGTCCGTGGGTGTTTGATATCGGGCAAACAGCTGCGAGATGCCCAGGTCCTTGAAGAATTGGGCCATCGATTTGGCCTTCATCTGAGATCCGTGATCTGAGAGGGCTGTCAAGCTTATGGGCCCAGTGTCCAGGTCCAGCAGTCCTTCGTTGGCAAGGGCTTGATCCCAGGCCTGTTTGACCTGCTCCACGGTCGCGTTGAAGGAGAGCTTCCATCCTACGATCTTCCTGGAATACACGTCGAGAATGGCGGTAAAATACAGGAACAAACCGAAAAATGGGATGTAGGTCAGGTCCCAGCTCCAGACCTGATTAGGACCTTCAGGTTTGACCTGGGGCTTGCTCTGCTTGACCGGCGTCCTCACCTGTTTCCTGCGTGCCAGACGTTCTTTCCTGGCCTGTCGGTAGAAGCTGGAGGCCGAGGCCTGCACTACCCCCTTCTCTGAGGCTACCACCGCCAGCTGATGGGGAGGCAGATCGGCATAGGTCTCATCCCTTAAGAGGGCCGAGATTTGCTCTTTCTCCTCCCTCAGCAATCCGTGTGGGGCCTCATCAGGGGCGGGCCCGGGCTTCCCATCCAAAAGCGGGTCCGACACCCCATCCAGCTTCTCTTCTCGATCTCGCCGGCTCCAGGCACAATACCGCTGGAGGGGAAGCTGTAGGATCTCGCAAGAACGGGTGAGTTTCACCCCTTTCTCCTTGGCCCGATGGACCATTAAGAGGATCTCGCGTTTGACCTCAGCTTGCACCCGGTGGCCCTTGATCGGGCCTGTCAGATCCCATTCACACTTTTTTTTAGCAGGGAAAGTTCCACAGATTGCTCAATGATCGTTTGCTCCAGGCGTGCCCGCTCTTTGCGCAGCTGCTCCACCTCCTCAGCCGATACCATCGGCTTGCGGCTCCGGCGACCCTTGAACTCCTTGAGGGCCCCGGACTTGACCGACTCACGAATACGCTTTAGATCCGAGGAATGAATGCCCCATTTCCGCAGCACCTGTGCAATGGGAACATCTCCCCGGCTGGCTTCAAGGAAAATCTCATACTTCTGTTCCGGGGACAAGCTCCTGCGCTTCTTGACCGGGTCACTGTTTGAGGACAGTTGCTCCATCTTTACTCCTCCTGTGAGGTCAGGGATATCCCAAAATATGTATCCCTTCTCAACCCTACAGGCAACCAGGATCTTGCTTCGACCTTGCCCCCGTTTTTTCGGGCGATCTCAGACAAAAGATAGATGACCCAGCCAAGACTGTCGAAGTCCTCCTTTATATTACTCAGCATGACTGCAATAATATGTATAACGTGCTAAAGGTTCTTTTCTATGCTGATAAGGACCACCTGGAGAAGCACGGCCGCCTCATTTGCGGTGACAGGTACGTTGCAATGAAGCACGGGCCTGTGCCGAGCGGTGCATATAATATGGTCAAGTCAGTGCGTGATGATTCGCCATACGAGGCTAACCATAGAATTGCAGAGGTTCTGACTATGAGTGGGTATACCATAACTCCAAGCCGAGAACCAAATCTAAAGATTCTTTCTCAATCGGAGATTGAATCGCTTGATTTTGCTATCGACGAGTATGGTCATCTTTCTTTCAACAAACTCGAAACTCTCAGTCACCAGGAGGCCGCTTTTCAGAAGGCAGACGAGAATGATTTTATCTCGATGGAGGACCTGGTAAAAAGCCTTTCTGATGGGGAGCTCCTTTGGGACCACTTGGTTAACGACTGACACATGTCCAGCGTCGGGGACTCTTTCTCAGAAAAAGAAAGAAGGGATTTCGCCAAAAGGTCCCTTGTCCCAAAGAACATTCTCTACCTCTCCTGCCCTTTTACAACACCCGCCAAAGAAAAATTCACTATTGTGGCTGCTGCTGGTGAGCGGCCTTTGCTCATTTTAATAAATACGAGAATCAATCAATTTATTCAGCGTCGCCCACACCTTCGCAGGTGTCAGGTTAAACTTCTGGCTTAAGATTATAATATCTTTCAGGTTGATTCCTTTGCACATTGTGCAGATATAAAAGATGATTTTTCGGAGCAGGAAATCATTGACCAGATTATGGGTGACACATTACGGGTTAGAGGCAAGTTGTTACCCTCTACTGTCCAGCAAATTAGAGGTGTAATTCAGAACGCCACGACAATCTCCCCAGCTCACCTTAGTAGGATTCTCGAGGCTTTCACGTAGGTTAATAGCACCTAAAGCTAATCCCTCCGCTTTTCTTTTGCCTCCGTCACCCGCCGATTGACGATATTTGCAGTGGGTTGTCAAGCCTGGTCCATCGGCCTACTAAACCTTCGTTTCTTGGGTTTTAGTAGGCCGCTTTTTTGTGACCCCGAAAACGAAATATTAGCAATCTGTTAGCAAGGCATAAAAACAGGGTTACGGCAACCCCACCGTAACCCTTTGTTTTATATGGTGCCGAAGGGGGGATTCGAACCCCCACGGACGCAAGGTCCACTGCGCCCTGAACGCAGCGTGTATACCAGTTTCACCACTTCGGCAAATCAGGCTTATATCTGACCCCCAAGTATGCGGATCGAGGGCGATAATATAGGGTTTTGACAACAGTCCGTCAAGCGAGAGTTACGGCGACAGGTCGAGCCGTGGTTTCAGTTTTCGGTCGAAGGTGTCCACCTTGCCGCATTCGACATCCTCTGCGAAACGCCGACAGGCGTCCATCTGTTCACAAAGCTCTTCTACGTCGACCCCCAGGTAGGGGGACGGGCATGCACTAAGCTTTTCGTGTGCCTTACGGAGTAGCGTCTTGAGGCCATGCATGTTGTCCCGGTCCATATGATGGCATGCCGCGGCAAGCTGAATGATGCCGTGGTAAAAACGTCTTCGAACCCTATCCCGCTCGTCTCGCCATGCATCTTCCAGAGCTTCGTGGGCATCCCAATGGCGACCTTCCCGGTAGAGGGCGATCGATTTCAACAAAGCGGACGGGAGATTTTTCATCCTCACGAAATGTTGGTCGTTGGTCAAATCAACTCAGTCGGTCAAATATAACCAAACCGCAAAGGAGGATCAAGCCGCTGAAAGCAACAGGGACGAATTTACGTTGCTCCTCCCGATGGTATTGAATATATTTGCGAACGATCGATGATTAACAAACGTTGAAGAGAAGATCAAATCCGGCGGAGCGGTCGGCATGGATCATACATTGGGAATCGGTCTCCTGGGGCTCGGAAATGTTGGAGGCGGCGTCGCACGTCTCCTCATTGAAGGGCGTGAAAGACTTAGGGATCGCCTGGGTATCCATCTGGAGATCGTCAAAGCTGGCGTGCGAGATACCTCAAAACCGCGGCGGATCGCCCTTCCCCAATCGGTTCTGACGACGGACATGGATTCGGTTGTAGACGATCCGGGCATACAGATCGTGGCAGAGCAGATCGGCGGGATCGAACCGGCCAGAACACTTCTGCTTCGGGCAATTGAAAATGGGAAGGATATCGTGACCGCGAACAAGGCGCTTATCGCGGAATTCGGGGATGAACTGTTTCGCGCAGCTGAGGGGAACGGTGTGGACTTATTGTTCGAGGCCAGCGTATGCGGGGGCATCCCGATCGTGCGGTCTTTGACTCGGGGCCTGGCGGCCAATCGGATCGAATCTTTATACGGCATTCTGAACGGGACGACGAATTATATTCTTACAAAGATGACAGAGGAGAACAGGGCTTTCGAGGAGGTCCTCAAGCAGGCCCAGGATCAAGGATTTGCAGAGCCTGACCCGACATTCGATGTGGATGGGACGGATGCGGCTCAAAAATTGGCGATCCTGTCCCGAGTCGCCTTCGGATCGGCGGTCCGGGTGGAGCAGGTCTACAAAGAGGGGATTGACAGGATCGACGCCCAGGATATCGATTTCGCGAGAGAGCTGGGTTACACGGTGAAGTTGCTGGCAGTGGCAAAATTGAGTGAGGGCAAGCTGGAAGCAAGGGTGCATCCGACGATGATAGAGTCGTCGTCCCTCCTGGCCAACATTAGAAACGAGTTTAATGCGGTGGAGGTCGAGGGAGATGCTGTTGGGACCCAGGTTTTCTATGGGCGGGGGGCCGGGGAGATGCCAACTGCCAGCGCCTCGGTGTCGGATGTCATAGAATTGGCGGTCCGGCGTTGCGGAGGTGGCCGACGGATGGAGACGGTATGGCCGTTCGAGGATCGGTTTCCAATGGTGCCGATGGAAGAGATCGTTTCGAGTTATTATATGAGATTTCTTGTGGTTGATCAACCCGGTGTGCTGGCCGAGATCGCCCGAATTCTCGCGGTGGAAGAGATCAGCATCGAGTCTGTTATTCAACACGGACGATCCGCCGACACCGTACCCCTGATTATCATGACCCACCAGGCCCAGGAATCGGCGATGCGAGAGGCTGTCGCTGAGATCGATCGACTATCCCTCGTAAAAGAGCCTACCCACGTTATCAGGGTTGAGAGACCGTGAAGGAGGGGACGATGTGTGAGGAGAATATCTACCGGTTCGATGAGGGTGGGAAGGATCCCATACGAGCGATCCTGGCGGACGCCATGGAGCGGGCCGTGGGTGCGCGAAGCGAAAGGTTTCTTTTCGATGCGGCCGCTCCGGTCCTGGTCGCCAAGGCTCGAGCCAGAGACATCCCGCAGGCCGAAGCCATGCTCACAGAGGAGGTGGGAGATGACCTGCTGGAGGCCTTCGACCTGCTCGGCGTGGATCACGACCGTGCATATGAGATGTTTCAGGCCATTTTGCGTCGTGTTCACGTCTTCCTGAACGTCTAACCCCTTCGTTGTGCAGGACACCCTACCTAATCCTCGCTGAAATAATCTCCTTTTTTCAGGATAACCCCCAAACTCAGTCCGACGTTGTAATATGCAGTTCTATATCACATCATAAAACAGGTATAAATTTATGATTTTTAAGGATTTCCCTCTAAACATCGGGTATAGTCTGCCGATGTATTAAAACGGAACCCGAGTCGTTTTTCCCGAAAATCGAATTTCAAACAGGAAACAATGTGTCCAGATTTCGCCATCCCATTTCTTCCCTCCCATCCCTTCAGCGTGGACAATTGAATGAACAGGAAGAGCCAAAAACCTGCTTCGGAGCTACAGAGGGCCGATAAACAGGAGACCAGAGAGGAACGTCTGGACAGGATTAGAGCTCGTGTAAAAATCGGGTTCTACACCCGGGCGGACGTCATGAGAGACGTTGCTGACGCTTTGCTTTACGATCCTTCTGCGTTCGAAAATCTGCCTTACGCGAGGTTTCAAATCGAGGCATCCTCGCCCTCGAGAAGGTCATCCTATCCCCTGGATAGGATGGCTTTTTTTTGTTCTCTTGACAACCCTCTACAGGGGATTTATCATGAAAATGCAAAATGCAAAAATGGAAAGTGCAAAAGTTCAGAGGTCGGAGGTCAGGGTCGGAGGAAATTGAAAATTGAATCTGAAGATCGAGGATTGGAGCGAGGCTCTAAGGACATAAGAAAGTCCTGATTTTTTAATATTCAATTCTCCGATATTCAATATTCAATGAATAGTGGTAGGAAAAACCAAGGCAGGGGCCGGAGGTCAGAGGTCGGGGCCTTGGACGTACGAAACAGTCCACGAGTCAAGTCGGCTTTTGGAGGTTCTATGGCTAAGCGAAACGAAACCGACAGCATGGGGATGATCGAGGTGCCCGCGGACAGATATTATGGTGCCCAGACAGCGCGTTCTCGGATCCACTTTGAAATCGGTGATGAGCGGATGCCGAGGGAGTTGATCCGAGCGATGGGCATTCTGAAGAAGGCCGCTGCGCTGGTCAACGCGGAACTGGGTAGCCTCTCGGGGGATAAGGCGGACCTAATCGTCAAGGCGTCCGATGAGGTGATCGATGGAAAACTGGATGATCACTTTCCGCTCAGGGTCTGGCAGACGGGCAGTGGTACGCAGACGAACATGAATGTTAATGAGGTGATCTCGAATCGGGCGATCGAAATGGCGGGAGGAAAGATGGGAAGCAAAACCCCGATCCATCCCAACGATCACGTCAACTTGGCGCAATCCTCAAACGACACTTTCCCCACGGCCATGCATATCGCGGCTGCCGGCGAGATCCGAAGCCGGCTGATCCCACGTTTGACTGAACTTCGAGACACGTTCATCGTCAAGATAGAGGATTTCAAGGATATCATAAAAATAGGACGGACGCACCTGATGGATGCGACCCCGCTCACGCTAGGCCAGGAGTTCTCGGGTTATGCAGCGCAGTTGACAAAGGGAGTGGATCGGTTAGAGGGGTGCCTCCCCAGGCTCTACGAATTGGCCCTCGGAGGCACGGCAGTGGGGACCGGGCTCAACACCCATCCTGAATTCGCTGAACTTTCAGCGGCCAAGATCGCAGAACTGACAGACCTTCCTTTCGTCTCTGCAGAGAACAAATTCGAGTCCCTGGCCGCTCATGATGCCGTGGTAGAGGCCAGTGGGATGTTGAAGACAGTCTCCTGTTCCCTGATGAAGATCGCCAATGATATCCGTTGGATGGCATCGGGCCCGCGTTGCGGGATCGGGGAGATCCTGATACCGGAGAACGAACCGGGGAGTTCAATTATGCCGGGGAAAGTTAATCCAACTCAATGCGAGGCGATGACGATGGTGGTCGCCCAAGTCATCGGAAACGACACAACCATCGCCACGTGCGGCGCATTGGGAAATTTTGAGCTCAATGTATTCAAGCCCGTGATGATTTACAACCTGCTCCAGTCGATCCGGCTCCTTTCCGATACGTGCCGATCGTTTAACCTCTATTGCGCGAAGGGCATCGAGCCCAACCGGGCCAACATCGAGAGACTTTTGAGAGGGTCCTTAATGCTCGTCACCGCACTGAATCCGCACATCGGATACGACAATGCAGCAAAAGTCGCAAGGAAGGCTCATCTGGAAAATCTTACGTTGCGAGAGGCAGCCGTGGGCTTGGGCTTTTTGACGGGTGAGGCGTTCGACCGGATCGTACGCCCGGAGGAAATGATCGGCCCCGGATCTTAGGGGGGCCAGGCTTGAAATTCTGGGCGATTTTGAATGCAGGCGTTTGGAAGGGGTTCAACAGGTGTCACCTTCGGGGGATTTTAGAGGAACGGATGTTGAAAAGCGAATGTGGAAGGATGCTTGCGTGAGGGAGTTGAATAGGAATTAAGAACCTTTTTCATCGGCCATCTGTGCATAGCGGGCATATTCGAGTTTCAAGTCCTGTCGATTATCGTCGAATTTTAAAGTGACAAACTCGGTCACGTCGGGATAATTGTTCTTGAGGATCCGAAAGGTGAGGATCAGAAGCTCCTCTTTCCTGTCGGGAGCGTGTGCATCCCAGGCCTTGGAGATCACACCGATCTCGATCTCCGACAGCTCCACCTTCTTGGTCATCCTTAAAAGGTCCGAATCCTCCAGATACCGTTTCCCGTCCAGCTTGAGTCGAACCTTTGAGAAGGTTTTCGGGTCGATCCCCAGAATCTCCTTGCGCAACATCCTCATTTTAGTCAGCGCAGGCGAAGAAACCCGCCGTTTTCTCGGCTTTTCTTCAATCCGCATGGACACGGGCAGCTTTAATGCTTCCTCTTCTAGCTCTTGCATTTTTTTCGGCTGCCAGCCATTCCTCCAGGGGTCGTCTTCAGAGATGAAGCCGTTGATAGGAAGCTTACCCTTCTGCAGGGTGATGAATTGTCCCTGCCCAACGTTGAAAACCGACACCCTTTTTCTTCCCCGATATTCCGTTTCAGTTTTAACTTCAACGATTCCCTCGTAGGCGAATACGGTTACAAGGGTATCACCCTCCGCCCTCATCCGCATGGTTGTCCCCCGAGCGATGGCCTTGGCCATCGATGACTCGAAGGCAAACATTTCGCTCTCTTTTAACCGTTTTACCCGCGCCCAGAGATTTCCGTCCTTCAGGTGGGTGTTTACGTTCTTTCGGTCCGCCGCTTCAGAATATTGGAGGGTCAGGGTGGTGTTCTCGCCGACCCGGATGATCGATTTTGGACCCCTAAGCTGCACCTCGGCTCGAGAATCCGGCCCCGCGCGGACCATATCACCGGACACGATTTTGAAGCCCACTCTTGCCTGATGCCAATCGGTTCCGTGGGCGCCCTTAAAATCCAGGGTTCCAACGATGTAGGATACGACGGCGGTTTGCCGAAGCTCCTTCTTCTCTTCCTCCCCACAGCTCAGGAAAAGCGCTCCTCCCACCAGGGCGAAGAGACAGGAATGGATAAAGATTTTCCTGCTCATATGCATCGATAGGTGTATTGGGCCGTCACGGTCGGTCCCTTCGGAAGAACTGTAGGTTGAAGGGCGTCTTGGGCATATCTGCGATGAAAGCGGTTGTCTCTCTTTCGTAAGTTTTAAAGGGGTCTCGAAGGTTGAGGAGTTTTTCGTTTTCGAGATAGATGGAATCCCAATCGATGATGTAGCGGACCTGATTTTCGGTCAGGGCTCGTACCACCGCAGCACGGGCGCGAGCGCGGGTGTCCTGCGGAGGATTTTTCTCAGCCTGGACAATCTGCTTGTCAGTCACCACACGTCTCATGGCCCCCCTTCTCTCCAGGTCGTAATAAAGTCCCCGATCGATGTCGATGTTGTGGTACTCCAGATCGAGACTCTGCAGCCAGGGGTCGTCCCACGAAAGGCCCTCCGCCTCCATAAAGGTCTCCAAAAGGTATTTCTTGGCCACCCAGTCGACCCGATCGGTGAGGGACATGGGATCTCGATCCAGGTCGTCGAGGACCGTTTCCCATTCCTCGAGGATCCATTCGCCGTCCTCGTCCAGGTCGTCGAGGTGTCGCCGGGCAAGCTCCAGGTATCGACGCTGGATATCGATGGCTGAGATGGTGCCCCCGCTGTGCCGTTCAACAAGCCAGGAGAACCCTTGGTCGTGGGATATCTTTTTAAGGGCCCAAACCGTGTCTTTTATGAGGACATCCTTGGGAAAGATTTTTTTCTCAATCAGGTTCAACACGAGGGATGTTGTACCGACCTTCAAGGCCGTCGCGTACTCCGACATGTTGGAGTCCCCCACGAGGAGGTGGAGCCGACGGTATTTGCTGTGATCGGCAAGAGGCTCGTCACGGGTATTGATAATCGCCCTGGAGAATTGGATCCATTGATAGGTCTCCGTGACGATGTGGTCGGCCCTCTGCGAGATCTGAAAACAGATCGGATCCTGACGTTCCCGTTCATTTTGGTCATCGCGGCTATAGTAGAAAAAACTATCGTCATAACTTCCTACCCGACCGGCCCCGGAGAAGATCTGTCGGGTGGCCAGGAACGGAAGGAGCGCAGGGATCACGAGGGTTGAGAAAGGAACGTTTCGACGGATCAGATAGTTCTCGTGACAACCGAAGGTCGCTCCGGTGAAGTGGTCGATATTGTTCTTGAAAAACGTTGCCTCCCCGTTGAGGCCGAGTTGCCGGAGAGCGGTCTGAAAGGTTCTCTCGCCGGCCTTGTCGAAGGCGACCATATCGCAAAGCCCCGAACATTCCGGGGTCGTGAATTCAATATGCCCCATATCGATATAAACCCTGCCCGCATTGAACAGGAATCCACCGTTTCCCGGAGGCTCGTCCCGGCCCCTGTAATGGATGTCCAGGATGCCACACCGGGCCTTGTTTTCGGGGTGGAAGATATGGTTCTTCACCTTCATCGAAATGGAGTCGGGACTGATGAAACCGTCTCGGTCGGGAGCCAGGCACCCGTATTCGGTCTCAAGGCCAAAGATGCGATTTCTCATAAGCCTCTACAAAATGGTGAATCCGGTCTAAAGGTATTTCGACAACCCAGACCGGATCTCTTCCGAGCTCAACAGACGAAATTTGTTTTTGCTCTTGCTGGAGCGAGTCAGAATCGCGACCTCCGGGTCACGGGCTCGGGTTTCATTCCGGATAATCTCCTGGACTTCCCCTTCGTCGATTTGGGGGGATTCGGGAATCTCTCGACCCTCTTCCTCCAATAACGCCCATTTACGGCCCACCGCCCACGTTCTCAGTGCCACGTCCATGACCTCAGCCAATCCGTTTTTATCTAATTCGGAGGATTCGAGATAAGCCCGCATCGCGGCCGCTGCATTCTCCGTGCCCGCGATGATCCCTGAACCATCCAGGTTTTCAAATGTTCCATCACAATCGATCGTGAAGAAGCGGCAAGCTTCGGAACCCCCGATCTCGGCCATCAGGAGCCTTATGATGTAGGGCGCGCGGAAAATTTCATCAAAGGCGTTCTTAATGAGAGGCGCAATTCCAAAATTGACGAGGCGCCGTAGCGAGACGTCGGCCACGGAGTTCGTGAAACCTTCGACGTGGGCAATGTCGATCGTGGCGATCCGGAGCCTTTCGATATCCGCTGGGTGGCCCATGGCCGCGAACGCAACCCGGTCGTATACTTCGAACAGCTTGCGCTGCCCACGACCAAAGGTGAGGAGCAGCGCGCCGTCGTCGTAGGGGATTCCAACCGCAGGACTCCCGTTGCGGAGTTGATCTTCGAGATATTCCCGTCGATTTGCGACGGTCTCGACCCATCTGTAGGGTTCCTCAAGCATCATGAAATTGAAGGTCCTAAAATTTGAGGACTCAACGAAATGCCCTCCTACTGCGTTTTTCCTTCCACCTGTTCGTTGAAGATCCGTCCGATCTCATCTGTCGGTATATCTCGAATGCCCTCCCGGCTGATCGTTTTTACAGTGGGAAATATGGCAGCCCGCAGATCGATCCCCCCCGTGGCGGTGTCGTACTCCGCGGCCGTTTCCAGGAGACGAAGGACCAGGCCGATGGCCTCATTCAGGTCCATCGCGGCCAGTGGCTTATCGCTCCAACGGTTCAAGTAATAGAGGCCTCCTCTGATGGCCGGGGATCCGGAGCCCGTCGTCGCAAATTCCGCGCATTCGAACTGGGCCCCGAGGGCATCGTAGAAGTAAATCTTCCCCCTGCCTTCTTCCCCATCGCTTATGTCGTATATGGCGAATATCGGGATGACTGCGCCGATTCCTTGCATGGCCAATGGCAGATTCTCCCGAACAAGCCGGGAAAGACGCCGGAGCTTACCCTCCAGACTGAGCTCCTGAAGCTGGCTTCTCCTGTAGTACTGGAAGGTGTGCTCCAGCACGCGTGCGATTTCGTATGCGATTGCGGGTGATCCTGAGATTGCCAGGACAGAGTGGTCGTCGATTGTGAGGACTTTGTCCGCCCGGTCGTGAATGACAGCGGTTCCGGCGGTCGCCCGACGGTCTCCGGCGATCACGACCCCTTCGTCGAAACAGACAGCCAGGATGGTTGTCCCCTCAGTGGGCCGAAAGTCCTCCGACAGTGATCCTCCCGCGGGGGGGCCGACCTCCGAGCCGAGGGGATATCCATTCTGTTTGAGCAGGCTAAAAAAGTCCCCGCTGGAAGCCATGGCGTCACTCCCCTGTTCGTTGCCGGTATCGCCGGGACTGGTTTGGATCGACCCGACGCATCCGGCGGAGGAGATCGTTGGTCTCGGGACGTTCTACCTTCGGCCTCTTAGGCCCGCCCCCTTCGTCTTCCGGCTTTCGTTCCCAGGGTTCCGACGGGAGCGGTTTGCGATCTCGGATCTCGGTTCGGTTCATAGGATCCTCCAAATGATTTTCGCCCACACAAAAGAACGTCTTGATTACGAATCGGATTTATGGAAGGGCTGCCAGTAAATCTTCGAGGGAGATCGCGTCGTCCAGTACCTTATTATAACGACGGGCCACATCCGGTTCAACGAACCTTTTGAGGTCGACGGATCGCTGGCTTCCGTTCAACCCAAAAGTGATATTGTCCCAATTGACCGATTTCACACTCCCCCCGAAACGTTCAAGACAACGTCCTCGAAAGTATCCCCGGGTGCCTTCCGGGGGGGTGGTCATGGCCTGCTCTACATCTCGAACCCCGAGGATCCCCTCGGTTTCCCCATTAGCCTCGAGGAGACGATAGAGGCCTTTTACGGGATCGATGTTGGAGTACTCCAAATCCTGGCTCTGAAGCCAAACCAGGTGATCTCCGTTTTCCCAGGAGAGCCCCTCCGCTTCTACGAACTGGTCGATGAGCCACTTTTTCGTGACCCAGTCACAAACACCGATCAAACCCGTGGGATCGGTATCAAGATGATCGAGGATCCACCCCCATCGGGTCAGGGTCCAATCGGTTTGGGTGTCCCGACCCCTGTAACGTTTCTCCGCCCGGCTGAGGTACTCGCGCTGGACCTCGACGGCCGGCATAAGACGACCGTCTGAAAGACATACAAGCCATTTTCGTGTCTGGTCCCTCGCGATGTCCTTGACTGCGATGACGGCATCTTTAAGGGTCAGCTCAGGCAAATCGTTGTCTTCGACCAGGTCAAGGACCAGTGAGGTTGTCCCCACCTTCAGAGCCGTTATCAGATCCGACATATTGGCATCGCCCACGATTACGTGCAGGCGACGGTATTTCCGTGAGTCAGCGTGGGGTTCATCTCGAGTGTTGATCAACGGGCGCTTGTGCATCGTATCGACACTGGCGATGGTTTCAAAGAACTCTGCCCGTTGCGATAGCTGGTAGACCCTTGCCCTGTCTCCCTGCTCTACGCCGACCTTTCCCGCACCCGCGAAGATCTGTCGGGTGACGAAAAAGGGAAGGAGGCCATAGACAATTCTGTCGAACGGCACGTCCCGCCTCATCAGGTAGTTCTCGTGGCATCCGTAGCTGTGGCCTTCAAAGTCTGTGTTGTTCTTGTAGAGTCTGACTTCCCCCTTTGCCAACATCTCGGTCCGCTTGTGGGCACACATCGCGAGGATTCGTTCACCCGCCCGGTCTTGGGCCACCAGATCGAACAGGCTCCAGCACTCCGGAGTGGCGTATTCAGGATGCGTGTGGTCATTGTAGAGACGGGCCCCGTTGAAGATAATGAGGTCGCTCTTGAGTTCCTTAAACGGAACTTTTCGCTTTCGGTCCTTCTGGAGATGAATCTTCTCGTCATCGTCGTTCAGAAGCTGGTTCACCTCGAACCCGCGCACGTCCTTTCGAGGATTTTCGAGGGCGTAGTCCCAGATTGGGACAAAGTCGTGCTGGAGATAACAGCGGATAATCTGCATGGATTCCTCGACGACATCGACTTCCTTGACATCGTCGACGGTGATCCCGTATTCGGTTTCCAAGCCGATGAGACGATCCATAAACGTTCGTTGGAGGCAGGCCTTCCAGGAAGAGGCAGGAACGAGGCCTTCCTCATCCCGTTAAGGCAATCAGAGTTGGGGTGTATTCCGATCGGAAGCGAATATCATATCACACCGGAAGGCCTCTTCTTAGGCGTGCTGTCCGGCCTGATGGGTGTGACCTTGGCGACGTTTTCAGGATCATAGTCGAGGAGTTTCAGCCAGTCTTCAGCGTTGTCGGTGGGTGGGAAAATTTCGTTTTCGTTATACTCCCGAGTCACCGCGTCGATCATGTCATCGAGGGAAACCCCTCCCTCCTCCCGGGTGGCGATCGCCCGCTTGATCGCAAGTTCCTTCGCACGCTGTACGATCGAGGCGATGATCGCG
Organism: Candidatus Latescibacterota bacterium; assembly: GCA_965217865.1. GTDB lineage: Bacteria > Latescibacterota > UBA2968 > SICM01 > SICM01 > CBDCJO01. The sequence goes on from CBDCJO010000002.1 coordinate 1,620,208, forward strand.
CCGCTGGCAAGATCGCCTCGATGAAGGAGGTCACGCCGTCCGCTGCGAAGGATCACTTCAACGAACTGGGTGTCCTCGCGTTTCGCAAAAAGTTCGTCGTTCGTTCGTTTGATCAACTCCACCACCGCAGATTCCGGATCTCCACCGTGGGCATCAAGAAGGTCCGGATGGATCGGCAGGTCCGGAGTCAGGTAGATTGGGAAGATATCCTGTGAGGACGACTTATCGGGCCGCTTGACTTTGATCTTTCTGTCTATACGACCGGCTCGGAGAATGGCCGGGTCAATCAGGTCCGGTCGGTTCGACGCGAGGATGATGATGACATCCTGGAGAGACTCTATCCCGTCCATCTCCGAACAGAACATAGGGACAACCGTGTTTGAGATGTTGTGAGAACGGATCGCCCTGCGAGTGCCCAAGACGGACTCGGCTTCGTCGATGAATACCACCGGAAGGAAACCCTCTTTCCTCTTTTCCCGAGCCCGGGCGAATATCTCTCGAACGGTTCGTTCCGATTCACCCAGCCACATGTTCAGGATTTCGGGCCCTTTGATGTGTAAGAAACATTCCCTTCGACGCTCACCACTGATCTCGTTGAGCTGACGCACCAGATTATATGCCGTGGATTTTCCTATGAGTGTTTTGCCGCACCCGGGCGGACCATACAGGAGAAACCCTTTGGGGGTGCTGTACTGAAACCGGCTGAAAAGATCAGGATGGAGTACGGGCATCTCGATGGTGTCTTTGATTGCCTGAATCGCATCCCGCTGGCCCCCAATTTTGCTCCACGGGAGTTCAGGAATGTCCTCTAAGTAATAGTCCTTCGCTTCCGGGGTCGTGAGTTGCTCCAAGGCCACCCTGAAGGAGGGGTCAATTCGGATGTCCTGGCCCACCTTCAATCGCGCTTTTTTAAGGTCCGACGACCGCTCAAGCACCACGGCCTGGATTCCGTGTTCCTGGCCGACTCTGAGCCGTCCTTTGGATAGAATGTCAATGATCTTTCCAACCGGTCCCGAAGGATTGTAGCCCAGATCCCCGACGACGGCATAAGCTTCGTTGACCAGTACGCGTGTGCCTACCTTTAAGTCTTCGATCTGCAATCGGGAATCCACATTTGTGTAATAGTCGGCTCCACCCACCGAGATATAAGCGATTCCCTCTTTTGGGGATCCGAGATAGGTTCCGATCCGATTTGCCGGTCCCGTCACCTTTTCCAGAGCCGCCTCCATCTCCACGATGGCTTTACGGGCTTCCTGGAATGTAATCTGATCCTCCTGGAGCTGACGTCTCAGTTGCGTCAGAACCGCCCGGGCCCGCTTGTCCTTCTCTCCCACCATGGAGATCAACTGGTCAATCAGGGAGAGCGACTCAAAGGTATACTCCATGTCCTGATAGTCCTGGAGGAAATCCTCTACGGATTTCCGCTGCCTGTTCTGACCTTTGGAGCGCTGGATGGGAATCACCTCTCTCGAAGGAATGCAGAGGAATGACTTGATGTTCGAAATCGCAAAAAGTTACGAAAGTTCAAATATTGTACCAAACTTATCAGAAGATGTCAAACAAAAATAGAGCCCGGTGTGTGAACACAAGTCGACAATAATCAAGAACTCGGAAGCTGCGTTGGGTACAGGGCTACAAGGTTTTTAGAACGGGCCTGACCACGAACAGATGGGCGCGGAAGCCCCCTCTGCGAATCGGCCTGCGGGTTTCAATAACGAGTTCAGATCGACGGCGCAACTGGTCGGCGAGAAGCTGATTCTCCACAGCCAAAAGGAGTGCTCTTCCTGTTGGTTTCAATAGACGGATGATCTCCCGGATAACGCTCCGGTAAAGGGACCGGCTTATCTGAACGTCGCCTGTTTTATTTCCAAAGGGGAGGCTGGTGACGATGGCGTCGACAGAGTTGTGTTTTAGGGGAAGTCGCCGGGGATCCCACCGGCAGACGCAAGCCCTGTCCTCGGAGAGATGAGGTCTGTGTGCCTTGAGGGATCTGAGTTCGACATCGCCTGCGAGAAGGGCCCCGACAGGTCCTGCCTTCTCCCTTTCGATCAGGATCTCACCCGAAGCACACAGAGGGTCAAGGAATACGTCGTCAGGTCGAATTCCGGCCCAGAGTACCATGCCTGCTGCAACGGTTGAGGAGAGTGAAGATTCGATGGAATCTTCCGTAACGCCAAGGGATTGTTCCGTGCAACCAACCCCCACCCATCCTGCTTCTGAACCAACGGTCAAATGGATGGGGGTCCCGATTCCGGAGGGCCCGGGCCGGGCCCCCAGGGTGGCCTGAAGCATCCAGGTCACTTCAGATCTGAAATCAGGATAGCTAACACCCAGTGTGGGATCCAGCTCGATGGTCAGACAAAACCGTTTGCCCCGTGCATCGTTTGAAATTTCACGATCCCGGTTCCAGGAGGATAGCTCGACCTGGGAAGCCAAATTTTGCATCATCTTATCCAGGCTGTGACTCGATAAGAAGACGCCGAGCATCCGGAATACCCCATCCGCCACCCTCAACCTGAGTAGCGGGTCCAGCGGACCCTCGTAGTCCAGTTCCACCGCCCCTTCGGTCAAGACCGCAGCGTCCCTTACACCCGGGAGAGCGGCGACGTATCGAACAACGACCTGTTCGAATCCGAAAGGAACCTGAAGGACATATTTTTGTGGGGTGAAAAATCCGTCCGCCATCGGCCTCCGTGTCAAACGACTGGATTGAAAAGCTAGGATCTTCCTAATTTTTGGTAGAAAACGAGGTTCTGTGAGGCGACGCATCTGCGGGCCAACGGCCCGAGATTCCTTGGCCCAGTCCAACGGACTGGGTTAGAATGTGGGCGAATCTAGCGGGCCAACGGTCCGCGATCCGGTATCGCTGCCTTTCAGGCCGCACGGCGCTATTGCTTCCAAGGACCCAGTGAGGCTCACCTGGGTTGAGGGACAACGCGCCGTTGGCGCTGAAAGAAGACCCTGACTTTTGTCTCGGCTTCTCGATTAGCTCGAAGGCCCGGATGTCAATCGCAAAGACAGGGTCCACTATATTCCACGGAGAAACAAAGGCTAAACCATTCCGTGTCAGTTGCGTGCCTTTGGAGAAAAAATAAAACATTCCAACAAACGTCGCTACTGGATTTTCTCTTGATCCAGGCAGGTGAACGGATGCGGGGTTCCGGGGGGTTCGGTTCCTGGGGTAACCGCCAAGATATCCACCGATGATTGGTTCGGTCACCTTGACAGTTGTGGTGCAGATCGATCTGGAGTATATTTTTAAAAGGATATGATGTTTCCATCTGTGAGGGAGAAAAGTGGCGGGTCCGGGAATCTGCCGAGAGAGCCGGTTGAAGTGTGAGGTGAGTTGAGCAGGAGGATTTACATCGGTCTCTGGGTGCATCCATCTATGAGTCTTACAGGGGTAAGCCCAAAATGTCAAGGAATCATGGAGCCTGGATGGGATAAAAGGAAAAAGCCACCCTCACGTCCCTGTGGGGGCGGCTTTTTATTGAGACGGCATCCTCGCTCCTGCGCATGTTCACGTCTCAACAAAGCATCGCGGGTTTACGGTTTCAACCCGATATTGCGAACTGGTCTCGGCGGTAAAGCTTCGCCCGGTGGATTTCACTCCCTATTTCGTTCGTGAGATAGACTTTGTAAGGCTGGCCGTTCACTTTCCTGTATTCATATCCCATAACGCCTCTCTTGAGGAGAGTCGAAAGGGTTTGTAAAAAAATTTCCTGATCTTCCGGGGACAGGCCATCCAACGCATCGTAAAGGTTGGCCATTCCTCCGGACCCCGAATCAAAGACCATATCCAGTGCGTTGATCGGATTTCGTCGAAGGTTGTCGTTCGAAACACCCCTGTCGTCTTCATCAAATGATATTACGGAGAACAGAAAGGTTAATTCATTGCGATTGAAGTCGAAGCCATCGCTCAGAAGTCGGTCCATCTCAGATCTGCCTTCCGGGGTGAGTCGGCTCGTTAATCTATCCAGGTCAAGGTAGCGGAGTTCGAGCCTGTCCGAAATCCCCTCCGGATTCTTGGGCATGAGGGTTTCAGTGGCGCCCGTATCCTTATCCCATTCGAAGGCCGGTGTCCGTTCGGCATCGATCAAGTCTGAGATTATCATCGGACCTCTGGTATGGATTTCCTGAAAGAAGTGGCCATCAGGAGTACAATACCCATGACGCCCAGCATCGTCCCTGTAAAAAACCAGGACTCGGGCCTCCGGTTCATATCGAGGGCGATTCTGCTGCAGAGGAAGCCTGAAACGATGTGGATTCCCAGCGCGACTAAAAATATCCATTCCATTCTGAGATCCTCCTCCGCGGTGAAGTTAGAATTTATATGTTGTATGTCTTAGTATCATCTGGTCTATATATCGACTGAATTAGACATACCTTGAGGCAGGATGGAATCGATTATGGGCTTCTTATACGATTATGTCAGGGTAAACCCCCAACTTGTATTCGCGTAAATTCTATAATCATTTATATTTAATAGGCTTAGGAACTGGATATGGCATTGTCTGAAGACCAATTAGATTTCTTCCGTGAGAATGGATTTATCCGCTTGGAAGGGGTTTACGAGCCGGATGAGTTGGGATTAATGAGCGAGGATCTGGATTACATCATTCAGACGTTTGCAAACTGGGGGGCGGCTTGGCGGGGTCCATGGCGAAAAAATATCTGAAAGACGAGGCGGAAGGCCAAAAAGCCACCCTGGTCGCCATCCACGAACTGCAGCACTATTCTGCTGTTTGGACCGGGGCGTTGACGAATAGGGAACTAGCCGATGCCGTTGCGGCACTGTTGGATACAGATGCCTTGGAGCTTCATCACTGCACCCTTCACGCAAAACCCCCGACAGTGGGGGCGCCGTTTCCCATGCATCAGGATCTCCCCTTCTATTCCCATTCCGATGGGCGATACGTTGACGCCTTAGTCCACTTAGACGATGCGGATGAAACAAGCGGATGTATTAAAATCCTCTCAGGGAGCCACAAACCGGGCCCACTGGAGCACATCACCGGTCCGGATACCGCGCCCCATCTTCCTACGGATAAGTATCGTTTAGAAGATGCCGTCTTTGTACCCGCCAAAGCAGGGGACGTGATTCTGTTTCATTTGTGGACGATACACGGCTCGGCTGTGAACAACGGTGGGGGGTGGCGCCGCCTGGTGCGGTTGGGTTATCGCGATCCGCGCAACCTTCAGGTGGCGGGACAGGCCCTGGGAAGGCCCGGGATCATGGTAAAAGGCGTCCGTCCGGAGATCCCCGGGGCGGAGGTAAACGTGTACGGAAACTGGGCTCCGCCGGCCAAATAGCGATGATTTTTTCTCGGGGCGTCGTTTTTGATCCGGTCATACAGAGCGTATAAGCAAGATCTCAATCCCTAGGATTATATAAGAACGGAGGAGGTGTTAAGGTTTCGTGATTGAAGTAGGTGCAGATCTTCCCCAAGACCGGACAATTCTGATCGGTGTCTGTCTTCCAGGGACGGACCGTCGTGAAACGGAGGAAACTCTGGATGAGTTGGCCGGATTGGCCGAGACCGCGGGGGTACAGGTGGTCGGAAGGGTGGTTCAGGAGCGCTCTGCTCCGAACCGGACAACCTTCATCGGGAGTGGCAAGGTTCGGGAGGTTGGCCGGATGCTGGAGGAAACGGACGCCAACCTTCTGATCTTCGACGATGATCTATCTCCCGCTCAATCCCGCAATCTGGAAAAGGAGGTTGAGGTCCGGGTCCTGGATCGGAGTGGCCTCATCCTGGACATTTTCGCCGCCCATGCCCGGTCGGCCGAATCACGGAAACAGGTGGAGCTTGCCCAACTCGAATATCTGTTGCCTCGGTTGACCCGACAATGGACGCATCTGTCCCGGCAGGTGAGTTCCGCGGGGGGTATTACCGGGGGCATTGGGACGCGAGGTCCGGGGGAGACTCAACTCGAGGTGGACCGGAGGGCGGTCCGCAAGCGAATCGGAGAGTTGACCCTTGCCCTGAAGCGAATCGAGCGGCAGCGAGAGACGGGCAGGAAGAGGCGGAAAGGAGTTTACCAAATTTCCCTGGTGGGTTATACGAATGCCGGAAAATCCACGTTGATGCGAGCACTGTCGGGTGCGGATGTAACGGTGGAGAACCAGCTGTTTTCGACACTCGACTCTACCACCCGGGCGATTTCTCTGGGATACAATCGTCAGGTCCTCCTGACCGATACCGTGGGTTTCATCCGAAAACTACCGGCTCATCTGATCGCGTCTTTTCGAAGTACCCTCGAGGAGACGGTTCGGGCGGATCTGTTGCTCCACGTGGTCGATGTCAGCCATCCTGCGTTCGCAGAGCATATCTCTGCGGTGAATGAGATCCTTGAGGATCTCGACATCGCGGGACATCCCACCCTGTTGGTCTTCAACAAGATCGATCGATTGTCCGATCCCGCGGAGATGCCCCCTTTGAGGCAATACGGAGATGCGGTGACAGTCTCGGGGGTAACCGGTGCTGGAATGGAAGGATTGAAGGAAAGGCTTTACGAGAGACTGGAAAAGGGACGGGTGGTTCTCCAACTCCGGGTAGGACAGGACGAGGGGCGGCTCCTTTCGGAACTCCACGCGGTGGGAGAGATCATGGAGCGGTCCTACGAGGGAAATTACGTGCTGCTCAAGGTCAAACTCCCGGGTAATGAGGCAAGGCGGTTGCAGTTGGTGGGATAGGAAAGGATAAAAAGAAAGGGAGGTGTGGCTCTCTCTTGCTATTTCGTTACGGCCACGACCTTCTCGGCTGCTTCTTTCAAGGCCCGTGCTACGGAAAAATCGAGGCCTGACTCCTCCAGGATGCGGGTCCCTTCATCTGCATTTGTCCCTTCGAGGCGGACCACGACCGGAACCATCACGTGCACGTTCCTCAGGGCCTGGACGACCCCTTCCGCCACCCTGTCACAACGGACGATCCCACCAAAGATGTTGATGAGCACGGCCTTCACGTTGGGGTCGGACATCAGGATGCGGAATCCGTTCTCCACGGACTCCACATTGGCTCCCCCGCCCACATCGAGGAAATTGGCTGGAGATTCCCCCGCAAACTTGATGATGTCCATCGTCGCCATAGCCAAACCCGCGCCGTTGACCATACAGCCCACAGAGCCGTCCAGTTTGATGTAGTTAAGCCCGAATTTTGAGGCTTCGACCTCCAGGGGCTCCTCTTCGTCCAGATCCCGGAGTTCCGAAAGTTTGGGATGTCGGTTCAGGGCATTATCATCAAGATTGATCTTGGCGTCCAGAGCCAGGATCTCACCCCCTCGAGTCCGGACCAAAGGATTGATCTCAACGAGCGAGAAGTCGCTCTGGATAAAAGCCTGATACAGGGCCTGGATCAATTGCGCACCCTTCCTAACCAATCCCCCGGACAGACCCAATCCGAAACTTAACCTCCTGGCCTGGAAGGCCTGGAGGCCGACGGCCGGATCCACGGTCTCTTTCATGATTTTTTCAGGCGTTTCGGAGGCCACCTGTTCGATGTCCATTCCGCCGGCCTGTGATGCCATGACGACCAGGCAGGATTTTGACCGGTCGAGGACCATTCCGATATAGAGCTCCTGATCGATCTCAATGCCTTCCTCAATCAACACCCGCTTGACGATCCGTCCTTCGGGCCCCGTCTGATGCGTGACCAGCCGCATTCCCAGGATTTGGGAAGACAAGTCCCGAACCTCCGAAGGGCTGTGCGCGAGCTTGATCCCCCCTCCCTTCCCACGGCCGCCTGCGTGGATCTGAGCCTTCACCACCATCGTATCGCCGCCCAAATCCTGAGCGATCTTTTCAGCCTCCGCCGGTAAGAATGCCACGCCTCCGCGTGGAATGGGGATACCGTATTCCTTCAGGAGATCCTTCGCCTGATATTCGTGAATTTTCATCTGGCCACCGTGGGAGAATGGAGTTAAACGTTCATGTCAAAAAGAGGCCGCCTTCCGATTCGCGGAGGCGGCCTCTTTTACGCGATAGATATCAAAATCCTATGCTACGAAATCGACTTTTGTACCGGTGGTGCCGTTGTGAGGAGGATGGTTCTCCCCTTCCTCAGGTTCCTGTTTTTGTCTTCTTTGTTCCCGGGCTTGAGGACTTTCGGAAACTCCTTTTTGGTCTGGATGGATCACCTTATCCTCGGTCTGATCAAAAGCCAGAGGTCGACCCTGGTCCATGGCGATCTGCTGGGCGTTGGCCGAGGCGATTTGGACTTGATTTATGTCTGGACGGTGCAGATCGAGGCTTAGTTGCCGCGCCCCCTGCACGGCGGCTCGAGCGAAGCTGTCCTGAAATTCGACCGACCGAATCAACATATCCTTCCCCACCATCTGAAAATTGGAAAACAGATATTGAGGTATCTATCTCAAATATAAAGAGATCCTCATATGTTGTCAATCTTAAAATTTCAACGCCCCACGGGTATTCAGGTTCCAATCGGAGGATTAAGATTTCACCTTAACCGGTATGCCCCCCTGTCTTGCAGACTCCCAGGCGGACTCGGTCAATTCGATGACGCGCAGACCGCAAACGGGAGGGACCTGCACTGTGTCCCGGCCGAGGATAGAATCGATGAAATTTTTATCCGGCGAAGAAAATCCAGTGGGGAGCCCCTGCGGTCGATAGACTTCATTTGACCCCAAAAAAACGATGGATAGTTCTCCATTTCGAAGGTAGATGGACCCTTTTGATCCCCAGATGGTGATGTCTTCCCAAATGCCGCCACCGGACCCGTTTCCAACGATGGAGAAGTTACCCAGAGCTCCGTTGACGAATCTGATCGAGAGGGCGGTATTGACGTCCACCTCCCCTCCGAAGTCCTCGATGAAGGCCGAGACTTCGTCTACCTGCATGCCTGTGGTCCAGAGGGCGATGTCCAGCAGGTGGCTACCGGAGTCGTTCAACTGTCCTCCGCCGGACAGGACCAGCTCCTGACGCCACGACCCACGTGTCGCGCGGAGCCAATTCTGATCTTGGAGGGCGTTGATGAACTCAACTTCGCCGATGTCCCCCCCTTGAATCGAATTCCGGATAAATCTGTAGTTTCCACCGAAGTGACGCTGGTAAGAGACCATGAGGATTTTATTAACATCTGCTGCTTTGGCGATCACCTGTCTGGCGTGATCCACCGTGCAGACCATCGGTTTCTCCGAGAGGACGTGGAGACCGGAATCCAGGGAAGTCATGATCTGTTCGAAGTGAAGGGTATGGGGGGTCGAGATCACTACAGCATCCAGATTAACCTTCTCGAGCATCTCGGTGTAGTCTCCAAAGGTGGGGATTCCTTTGACGTTTTTATCTTTCAGGCCCCAATCGAAGAGGCGATCCCGACTTTTCTCATTGGGTTCGCTGAAGCCCGCAACCTCTACGTCTTTCCCGAGCGTTTCCAACACCCTTTTCACGTGGCCGGCCCCGTTTCCCCCGCAACCGATGAATCCCAAACGGATTATCATCGCAGTGACTCCTGAGTAAAAGATTGAGCGGATCCAAAAGCAGAAATAAGGGTCTCCGCCTCCATAGCCTTAAGCCTATCTACAGACGTCGTTTCAATCAGGTTTGCCATACGGTTCCCGGTTTGAATCACCGTGTGTCAGATGGGGTGGTATTCGATCTCGATCGGTTCTTTCAATCGGGACTCGATCGCACGAAGGTCCCTCCGATCGTCGGGGAGGCCCTTTTCCGCCCGGCCATCGGGATGTATCGTGACGGTCCTTGACACCTTCACGAAGCTTTTCCTCGCCTTTCCCCGGAGGATCTGGAGGCCGTCCTTGGATATGGCCAACCGGGTTTGGACGATGCGTCCCTCGCCGATCAGGCGGAAGAGGGCTCCCATGATGCCTGATATCGGCCGACCCGTGAGCCCCTGGATATCATCCAGGAGGATGATATCGCCGAAGTCCAACAGTCGGTAGGTAATGACCCGGTGGTCCGTGACCTGAAGGCGTGGAATCGAGAGGCTGTCGGTGTAGGAGTAGCGGTCCGGCCCGGAAGGAGATTCCGGCCAGTAGATGGTCACGTTCATTGCGGTTTGAGGAGGATATCCGGATTTGATGTGGTGAATCACCCGCTCGGATCTCTGTTCGACCAGGACATCCTGTCCGTGCTGATACGCGAGCTTGGCAAATATCGGTGCGTTATCAGCCGTGATGCCCGCGACCTTCAGAAATACGACGAACCAGTCATGATGGCTGATAAACAGGGGTTGACGGGTGGAATCCGCTTCCTGAACGGTTCGGACGAGGTGGAGAAGGGTTTCAACCTGGAGCCTTGCGACATTGGTGGTTTTTGTGATGTCGTAGTCCCCGTGCAGACTCATGGCTTGTTCGAGTTCTTCACGGTCCACACGTCTGGTTCGTGAGGGTCCATCCGCGGCCGCGGGTTCCAAAACGGGTATCGCAATCCCGAATGCTTGAAGCCACAAAAGCCATCGCAAGCTTGATATGGCCCCATTCATCCTACGCATCGGACAGCTCTACCTTGGTTATGCATTCTCTTAAATGGCCTCGGATCGGGGAGACTTGGACGGGATCGCTGGATTCGATGGCGGCCCCGAGATAAATCGCTTTCCTGACGTATGGTTGAGGGAAGTGGTGGAGAACTGGAGGGTTTTCACCCCCCTTAAACAGATATGATAGACTGCCCCGGTTCATCTGTCAACTCCTAATCCAAGCACCTAAAAGAGTCCTTGACACTCTGCGTGGGTTTTTTTAAGTTAGTCGCGAATTTACGCGTAGCGGTTTGCTCCTGGAGACGATGGTGTCGCCGGGGTTTGCGTTTATAGGCTTTTTGCCAAGTTTAAGGTTGAATTTTTCTAGGCCAGGGTCGATCGGCCGCCAGCAGGAGGTTACCCGTGAACCAATATCCAATCGAAGACATCCGCAACCTTGTCTTGGTGGGACATAACGGGACGGGGAAAACAACTGCGTCGGAAGCCATTCTTTTCGCTGCAGGGGTCACCAATCGGATGGGGCGGGTGGAGGATGGCACGACCAAGTCGGACTATTCCCCCGACGAGATCGAGCGCAAGATCTCGATCAGTGCCACGATGCTTAACTGTCAATGGGGAAAAACCAAGTTGAACATACTCGATACTCCGGGATACGCGGACTTTACCGGGGAGGCAAATGGGGCGATGCGAGCCGCGGATGCGGCTCTGGTTCTCCTGAACGCCACGTCAGGGGTGGAGGTGGGAACGGAGAAGGTATGGGGTTATGCGGAGGAATACGGGATTCCTTGCATGCTGGTGATCAACCATTTGGATAAGGAATTTGCGGATTTCGACAAGGCGCTCTCTTCGGCTGTCAACCGGTTCGGCAACGGGGTGGTCCCGCTTCATCTCCCTATCAACCAGGGACTGGGCTTTAACGGGATCGTCGACCTGCTCCGCATGCGGGCTTACACCTACCAGATGGATGGAAGCGGTAAGGCGGCCGAGGGAGATGTGCCCTCCGAAGTGGCGGAGCGGGCGGGGCAGATGCGGGAGCGGGTGGTCGAAGCAGCCGCGGAGACCGATGATGCCTTAACTGAAAAATACCTGGAGGAAGGGGATCTGTCGGAAGAGGAGGTTCTTCAAGGCCTCCGGACCGGGGTTGCCAATCGATCGCTCTTCCTGCTGGCCGTAAGCGATGCTTCCAAGAACATCGGCACGGATCTTCTGTTGAACGCGATCGTGGACTTTCTCCCCTCGCCCAAGGATCGGGGGGATGTGAGCGGTCTGAAGCCAGACTCCGAAGAAGAAGTTCTCCTTTCGCCGGAGCCCGAGCCACCCGCAGCGGCGATGGTTTTTAAGACCGTTGCGGAGTCTCACATCGGAGAACTCTCCTTCTTTCGAGTCTATTCCGGGACCCTCAAGCCGGGGGAAGAGATCCTCAACACGACCGCAGGTACATCCGAACGGATCGGTCAGGTCTACACCCTGAACGGGAAGGATCGAAGCGAGGTGGGGCTGGTCTCTGCTGGTGATATGGCGGCGCTCGTCAAGCTGAAAAACACCAAGACAGGGGATACCCTTTGCAGTAAGGCCAGGCAAGTGGTCCTGCCCGGGATTCAATTTCCAGAGCCCCTTATCCACACGGCGATCCTACCGAAGTCGAAGGGGGACGAGGAGAAGATCAGCATAGGCCTTTCGCGGATCCACGAGGAAGATCCGAGCTTTACGGCGATGTTCGACCCGGAGGTCAAACAGGAGGTCATATACGGACAAGGAGAGCTTCATCTTGAGGTGGTGATCGAAAAGCTGAAGAGCAAATTCGGGGTCGAGGTCGACACCATCGAACCGAAAATCCCATATCGGGAGACTATCGTTGGAAAGTCGGAGTCGAGCCACAGACATAAAAAGCAGACCGGAGGAAGGGGTCAGTTCGGAGAGGTGTTCATCAGGCTGGAGCCGAATCAAAGGGGAGAGGGGCTTGAGTTCATTAATCATATCGTAGGGGGGGCCATCCCGGGGAAATTTATCCCTTCTGCCGAGAAAGGTGTGAATGAGGCCATGACAGAAGGGGTCCTGGCCGGCTATCCGGTCGTGGATGTGAAGGTGGAGCTTTACGACGGCTCATTCCACCCCGTCGACTCTTCTGACCTGGCCTTCAAAATCGCCGGCTTGATGTCGTTCAAAAAAGGGTTTATGGGGGCAAAGCCGATCCTGTTGGAGCCGATCTACAGTGTCGAGGTCACCGTTCCTGAAGAATTTGCGGGGGATGTGATGGGGGACCTGTCCGGGAGGCGGGGCAAGATTCAGGGTATGGAACCCATCGGGCATTTTCAATCTGTCAAGGCCGATGTTCCTTTGGCCGAACTACATCGTTATTCTACAACCCTTCGCTCGATGACCCAGGGGCGCGGAGGATTTCGGCGGGAATTTGCCCGGTATGAACCGGTGCCCGGTGATATCACACAGAAGATCGTGACGGAGGCAGAGGAGTCGGGGCAGGTTCACCACGCAAAGGAGTGACAGGGCAAGAAGAAAACAGCTTCAAACATCTACGGATACGGGGAGAATCGGCTTGGCGGCGCTTGGATCAGAAGGCACCGCTTTATTTTTTCCAAGAACAGTCGTTTGGTCTGATCGTTCTCGTCCGAGTAAGATTTACTCTGAATCCTCCTGGAATCTGAACATTATGACCCGATCGATAAGGTTCGGTCACACCCCCCCTTTGACTTTTTCCAGCATGGCCGGTGGAAGGGGGAAGACCCACCCCCGGTTCCGGATGATAGCCTTTGAAAGGTCGGTGGAGATGGCGACTATGATCTCGGGCTCCTGTGAGAAGTGTCCGTCAAATCCCCCCATCGCACTTCGGGCATGAACGCCGGAATACCCGCCGGGGTCCAACCCCCCCTCAGCAAACTCGGAACAGCCTCCCCCGAAGACGGAGTGCCATCGGAATGAGTAGCCGTTTATGACAGCGGGGGCGCTCCCAAACGCACCGCCTCCCTGGGAGACGACCATGCCGAGGGCTTTTACAACGTAGAGGACATCGTTCAAGTCGCCACCTTCCCCGCCGCAAGTAAGCGCCCAGTGAAGGGTCCGGATGTGGTGATCCGCGGCATCCCTCCCCCCCCTTTGCCCGTGTTGGATCACCGCCTCGTCCTCGATCATCGGGAGTTTTCCCCCTGCCATTCCGGACATATAAATCAAACCCGCTTCGGAAAAGATCACACTCGCTATCCCGGCGCCTTTAAGGGACTTCACGTTTTCGTCCCGAGATCCGAGTTCGATTTTGAGCTTCTCAATCCGCTCGTAGACATCAAAGTTTCGCCGAAGGTCTTCGGGGATGATGGATTCATCGTAATAGCGTCCCACTAATGTTCCTCCTGAAAAGGGTTCGATCCCGCCTGAATATCCCGAGATATAAGAGTTGTGTCGAATTTTATCAAACACACCAGCGCCTAGAGATCTCCCTCCCCCCATCGAAGGAAGAAGATTCGGCGTCAGGTTATTTCACGAGTCCTCTACGCCGCAGGCTCGGAGCAGGGTTTCCTGCATGGTAAAGTCGTGTTCCTTGGAATAAGGGAACTCCTTTTCACCCCGGATACACTGGGCGAGTTCTTCCAGATCGAGAACGTATCGAGGGATGTTGGGTATTGCCACGTTCTGCCAACCGACCTTGTAGCCCCCGTGGGGTTCGTTCAGGAAGAGGCGAACGTCAGGTGGTTCGAGGGGTTGGAGGATGATGCTTCCCCGACTTCCGCAAACCTCGAAATGGCGCCTTTCAGAAGCTCCCATTTCTATTGCCCCACATTCGATGACTGCGATGCTCCGGTCGAATTCCATGACCGCCAGAGTGTTGTCAACGAGGGCATCTTTGAATGAACCATCCTTCCTCAAAAACGGTGTCACCGTGTGAGGGCGTCCCATGATCAGGACGAGGATGTCCACGAGGTGGCCGGAAAGCTCGAACATAAACCCGCCGGGGTGGAACGCGAGGGGTTTGCGATTGGCCGGGGATATGTTCGAGTTGATGCTCCCGTGGAGGTAGTGAACCTCCCCCAACCAGCTTTCGCTGACGGCCTTGCGGACAAGGTCGAAGCCTGGGTTGTAGCGAAACATGTAGCCCATCTGAAGGATAAGGCTCTGCCCCTCCGCTCGATCGAGTATGGCTTTGAACTGGGAAAGCGATGCCCCGGCGGGTTTGTCAAGGTGGATATGCTTTCCCGCGTCGACGACTTTGTCCGCCTGGTCCAGGAGGTGCGGAACGGCGCCTTCCACCGCGACCATCTTTAGTTCAGGGTCGTCCAGCAGTTCCGATTCGGTCAGCCAGCGCACATTCGCGAAGGCCTCCTCCCGTTCGCGTCTCGTTCGTAGGTTTGGGTCGGGCTCACAGACGCCTGCCAGGTCCCAGTCGGGAGAATCCTGCAGGACCTTCAGTTTTCCCACGGCGTGTCCGTGTCCCGTTCCCAGAATACCACAGCGAATTATCTCTTTCATCTTGGGCTTTTCCTCCCTCTGAGTCAATGGATCACTCAGTTTTATACTTCTCCTTGAATCGTTCCCGCAAGACCCCTTTCTGAACTTTCCCCGTTGCCGTGGTCACGGGCAGCTCGTCGATGAATTCAACGAATCGGGGTTTTTTGTATCCGGCCAGGCGCGATCCGATGAATTCAATGACATGCTGCGAGGATAGACAGGCCCCTTCTTCCGGGACAACCACGGCGAGTACGGATTCCCCCCATTCCGGGTCCGGGACACCTACGATAGCGGCGTCCTTCACCCCGGAGATCTGCTTGAGGGTTCGTTCGATTTCAACCGGATAGACGTTCTCGCCCCCGGTGATGACCATGTCCTTGGTTCGCCCGGCGATGAAGATGTAGCCGTCTGAGTCGCTTCTTGCAAGATCCCCGCTGAATAACCACCCACGTCCCATCGCTTCCACCGTCTTTTCCGGCATGTTCCAGTAGCCTTTCATTATCATCGGGCCTCGTGCGACAACCTGACCCACCTTTCCGACCGGGACGTCGGCCATGGATTCATCCACTAACCGGATTTCGACAGCCGGCATAGGCCTTCCAACGGACCCGATCTTGGTCCGGTTTTCCCGCGTCAGTTTGCAGACGGTCAGGATACAACCGGCCTCTGTAAGCCCATATGTGACGTAGACATCTGCGTCGAACCGAGACAGGATATTATCCAGAAGGTCCGGAGGAAACGTATCGGAAGAGCCCAGACATCGTTTGACCGAGGAGACATTGTAGTCGGTTTTCTCCAGCGTCCGCAGGATACGGCGCCAGATCGTCGGTACGCAAAAGATGTTGGTAACGCTGTGGCGCTGTGTTGCCTCCAGGATGGCTTGGGGATCGCCCCGGTCCAGGATCACCAGAGTTCCACCGACGAGAAAGTGGGGCAGCACCAGACAGTCAGGCCCTCCCGTATGGAAGAGCGGATAGACGACAACGCCGACATCAGCGGCCTCGGCTCCGGTCGACATCCCCACGCTCATTGCGTGGAGATAGTGATTTTTATGTGTCAGTGTGGCGCCTTTGGGTTGTCCCGTAGTGCCGCTCGTGTAGAGGATGATGTGGGGGTCATCTTCGTTCAATTCCAATTTGGGTTCGGATGGATCGGTTCCCCCCACCTGCTTAACGAATTCCGAAATATCGGTCGTATCATCGTATGTGATGACACGGGCTTTGGGGTCCACCGCGGGATTCGCAATATCGACGAACCGGGTTTCGACGATCAGGACGGATGCGCCTGATTGAGATAAGGTGTATTTAATTTCTTCGGTCCGGTACCAGAAATTGATCGGCACGATAATGGCACCGGCCTTGGCCAAGGCGAAATAGATTACGATATAGATATCGGAATTCCTGCCCAACAGAGCAACGCGATCTCCTTTTTGAACGCCCATGCAGACCAGAGCATTGGCGATCCGGTTTGCGAATTCGTTCAGTTGGGCATAGGTCACCTTTCGGTCGCTGAAGATGGTAGCCGTTTTCCCACCGAAGGCCTGCGATCGGGCGTTTCTTCGTAAGATATTTCCCAGGAGCAACATGTCACGTAGGGCGTTTCTTCTCAGTGATGGCCGCCGGTCACAAACCGAGCGAACTTCGCCAATGAGAACTAAGGGTGTGCAATCCGAACGGTTTATTGTCGGGTGGAAGTATAGAAAACGGATGGGGGGAAGGAGCGCTTAGGTCGGCGGTCTGTTTTTCTTTTTCACGAAGTTCCTGATCCCCTCCCGGGCTTCTTTCGTGTCAAAACAGTTTCGAAAAGCCCGGGTTTCGGTGTCATCCGCCTCCTTGATCCCCATCCCTTCCTCCGCTTTCAGGACTGCTTTTATGGATCTGATGGCTGTTGGAGAATGGGAGGCAATTTCATCCCCTATGCGTTCGGCCGATTCCATAAGCTCGGGTTCAGGGACGATTTCGTCGACCAGTCCGATCCGGTGCGCTTCAGGGGCTTGTATGAAGTGACCTCGGAGGAGGAGTTCGAGCGCCTTGCCCCTGCCGACCAATCCCGTGAGCAGGGACATGCCGAATGGCATGTTCCATCCCAGTCCGATCTCCGGACAGCCGAATATTGCGGATTCCGATGCGATGCGGATGTCCAGGTAAACCGCGAGCGCGACTCCACCGCCCAGGGCGTATCCGTGAATCGCAGCGATGGTTGGGATGGGCAGATCCGCCAGACGTTGACAGATGCCGGCCTCCCGCCTGATAATCCGCTCTGCATCGTTTGGGGAAACGTCCAGGAGATCCACGATGTCGCTCCCGGCGCAGAATGCACGACCCGCGCCGGCTACGATCAAGGCGTGTAGTCCGACCCCGGCCTCAACCTCGTCGATAGCCTTCTCGAGGTCTGTCTGCAGCTGATGGTCCATCGCGTTCAAGGCCTCGGGTCGGTTCAGGGTCAGGATTCCGATGTGATTGCGAAATGTTAAATCGACAGGCATAAGTCAGCAAGAGTCAGGCGTGGGGGGTGGGGTGAACTCATCCCTGATGCCTGATATCCGATCCTTTTGGTTACAGGTCGTGGATGGAATCAAGGCCTTGTGGCTCGGGGAGGACATATCGAATGGGTTGGATGCCCCCGTCCTTTTTTACGATTCGCTTCGCACGCTTTCGAATCAGGACCGAGTGTTCAACCAAAATATCATCCTCTAGGACAGATCCGAAGATGTAGCTGGTCCCTTTGATGGTGACGCCGTTCCCGATTCGAGTCGGATGTTCATCGTTCCCCGTAATGCTCACCCGGGTTTCCACGCGGGTACCGGATCCGATCTCCAGATTCCCCTTGAGGATATTCCCCTCGAGGATCTGTGCCCCGTCACCGATTTTTATCGTCTGATGCGCAAAGGTGCTCAACGAGACATTTTCCCGAATCTGGACACCTGCCCCCAGGACGATGTTGCCGTCCAAGGTGCTCCGATGGCCGACGTGGACACCGCGATTGATTCGGACACCGGTTCCGATCCACGCCCCCTGTCCGATGAAGATATCGAGCGGGCCACCGTTCCGGTCCATCTCCTCAATCTGATTCACCCCCTCATCGGCGATGTAGAAGTCCTCCTCGTCCTGGATTGTGATCAAATCCTTGAGCCTTTCGTAGATTCTCCGGCGGGCGATGGACTGCATCTGTTTGAGGACGCTCTTGACGTTGAACGCCAGGACCATGTTGTTGTCCGTGGCTCTGGCATCCTGGACGACGAGGCCGCGTTGATTAAAAAGTCGAATCAGATCGGTGAAATAGATCTCCCCCTGTACATTTTCTGCAGTCAGTTCATCGATGTGCTTTTTCAATAGGGGACCCTTGAAGGCATAAACCCCTGTGTTGAACTCACGGGTTTCGATCAACTCCTGACGGGTGAAGCGGTGGATTTTTCCTCGATGCCCCACCTCGTAGGGAACCCCGTCAGGCAAATTCAGGATGTCCGCGTGTTCTTTGATCTCGATCACCTGGCCAGAGTCCTCCGAAGTCTCCCCCGACTCGTCTTTCTCCGGGACCCTGATGATCCGACCATAATAGTTGTTGGCATGATCACCGTCGAAATAGCCTGTGAGGACCATCATATCGATCCCCTGGGCTTCAAACTGTTCCCGGAATCGACTTACGGCTTCCCCCGTCAGGAGCCCCATGTCCCCGGGGAAGATATAAATATTCCCGTTGACAACCCCTTGAGGAAAGACTGTGAGGCCAACCCGAACCGCATCTCCCGTTCCGATCTGCTTGGCCTGGTAGGCGAAGGATCGGCGTAGCGTGCGACCTGCCGCTCGGGAGACATCAAGGGCCTGTATGCCCACGACGACGATCTGGTTCGATGAGGTTCCCAGTCCCGAAAGGGCGGCGTCCGCAACACGCAGCACCGTCGGCCGACCCCAGATCTGGTGTAACATCTTCGAGGTCTCGGACCGGATCCGCTTTCCGTGGCCTGCGGCAAGGATGATCGCCGTGCCAGGCGCGCCAGGATGAAGCGGAGCGCTCAGGGCTTCGAGGTGGTTAAGGATCTCGTCCTGAACGATCCCTTTCCGAATGGCCAAATCTATCCGTCTCCTTGAACACAAAATCGGTAGATGAGCTTTGAGTAGATCTCGACCCCTTTTTTTAGCTGATCGATGTTCACCCACTCGTCGTGGGTGTGCGCCTGCTTGATGTCCCCGGGTCCGAGGACGACCGATTCGAGGTGTTTCCCGAACACCAGACCGTCGGTTCCGTAGGAGACGGTACGGGCTCTGGTTCGGCGGGTGACCGAGAGGGCCACTTTGACAATCCTGGAATTCAGCGGGGTGAAGAATGGATCGCCCCACTTCATACGCGTCAGTCGTACGCCGTGCTTTTTTGCAGAAGCCCTTACCCGACCGATGATGGCATCGACATCCTGGCCTGGCATAGGCCGATAGTTGAGCGTTACTCGGCTGAGCGGGACGGTGACGTTTGATGCGGTGTTTCCATCGTTAATGGTGAGGTTCCAATCCGAATATGGCGGATCGAACACCTTGTTCATGTATTTTGCCTTTGTCGTGATCTCGTAGTACATCTTTCTCATTTCGTGGAGGAACGGGATCATCTTCAGATGTGCGTTTAATCCCTTTCCGGTGCTGCTGTGTGCAGCCTTTCCCTTTGCCGTTGCGACGATGCGCATGGCCCCCTTGTGGGCGTGGACGACGTTCAGCATGGTGGGTTCCGTGATGATCCCGAAACGGATCTTCGTCTCCCGAAACATCTCTGATGAAGTGGCAACCGCCCGGGCTCCGATGGCGCCGGTCTCCTCGTCCGAGGTGACCACAACCGTGATCGGTCCTTTAAGATCCGAGGCCCGGAATCGTTCGACCGCACAGAGGGTGGATGCGATCGGGCCCTTCATGTCAACGCTTCCCCGACCGTAGATGCGGCCGTTTTTCACCGTCGCCCTGAAGGGCCCCCCCGGCCCGGCCCAATCGTCTGCCGGCACGGTATCGGAATGGCAGAGCAAGGCAAGCCCTCCTTTTCCTCTCCCTTTTTTCGCGATCAGGCTGACCTTCATTACCCCGTTTTCGTCATAGGTGACCCGTTCGGTCCTGAACCCGGTCCGACGAAGCTGTTTCTGGATATAGTCCGATACCTCCGCGTTGCTCAGGGCGCTAACGGAGTTGAAGCTCACCATGTCCCGGGTCAATTTCAAGACGTCCATTCCGGGTCTCCTTTTTAATCGTTTCAGTGAAGTGTATTCTTGAATCGGCGTGATGTCTTCAAAAACGGGAGGCCTGGCAAACCTCACCGGAAACTGCGTTAATAAAGATTGAAGGTGTGTGAAACCGGAAGGGCTTCCGGATCAGTCCACGAGAAGCGTTGGTTCTCCCCATGAAAGTCTGTCGGGATCATTCACGCGAGCGCCGCTCGGTGCAGGGACGGGGCCTAGGAGGAGGGGGACGTCTGTCTCTTCCATCCAGCGGGAGAGGCGGCTTCTCATCTCATCCAAAAGAGGGGATCTGAACGGTTCACCAATCAGGTTGTTTGTCTCATCGGGGTCAAAGATCTTGGGGGTATCGGGCAACGGCGGCGGGGGCTGACAATAGCGTGGATCTTCAGCAGGCTGACTCTGAGGATCAGGCTCGGGAAATGGAATATGGGTCTCGTGTAAGCCCACAGACATAAAGAAAGGCGGCTCTGGTTTACTCGCGAGGAAATCGACCACAGTAGGGCCCACTTGATCCGCGTGAGCCGATTCGACGGGAAGAACCCGATCGTAGCCGACGGGATCGGCGCGATTGTC
The DNA here is from genome assembly GCA_965217865.1 of Candidatus Latescibacterota bacterium. Classification (GTDB taxonomy): domain Bacteria; phylum Latescibacterota; class UBA2968; order SICM01; family SICM01; genus CBDCJO01. Next base: position 1,640,896 of record CBDCJO010000002.1, read on the forward strand.
ACCGTGGGGGGCCGTATGTTCCACGCCACATAGAACGGTTGTGTAACCGGAGTTTCGGAGGGTGTGTGCGATATGCTGCTTTGTATCGGTAAGGCCCCAACCCCGGTGGGCAAGGCCGAGCATGCCGGAGACGTGGGGGTCCTGGCCGGTGAGGAACGAGGCCCTGCTCGGGGAGCAGGTGGGCGCAGCGGCAAAGGCGCGACGGAATAGGACGCCTTCCTCCGCCAACCTCTGGAGATTCGGTGCGGGGACCGCATGCCCGTATGGCTGTATGAAGCGTCCGGTGTTGTGCGAATGCAAAAAGAGGACGTTCGGCTTTGGCATTTTAGCGCCTCGGCAGACCCTCCCGGCATCGAACCACAATTCAAGTCCCGCTGCCATGAAACGAGGATCCGGCTTTCTTACCCGGAATTGGGTTCAAAATCGGGGGCGGTCTCTACTGTGCCGTCAACCCTCCGTCCACGAGAAGCGTCGTGCCGGTCACGAAGCTGGAGGCGTCGGAGGCGAGAAAGACAATGGCCCCACCCAGTTCCTCCGGCTTTCCCCATCTGCCTAACGGCACCTTCGCTATGAAAGCCTTAAAGGCTTCGGGGTCTTTCATCACGGCGGTGTTGATCGGTGTCTCGAACGGGCCGGGACACAAGGCATTTACGGTGATGTTGTAAGGGGCCCATTCGAGGGCGATCGTCTTCGTCAACTGGACGAGCCCCCCTTTGCTGGATGCGTATGAGGTCCGGTTCGGGAGGCTCACGAAAGAGAGGATAGAGGCCACATTGATGATTCGTCCGTAACGACGCTTGATCATGTGGGGTCCGACGGCCCGACAGTAGCGCATCGGACCGGTCATGTTGATTCCGATGACCTGATCCCAGGAGTCGTCTTTCAAATCGACGAGTGGTTCCCGGATATTGATGCCCGCGTTGTTGACGAGGATGTCGATCTTCTCAAATTCGTTAAGTGCCCGTTTTACGGTTGTTCCTACATCCGACGACTTAGAGACATCGGCCTCAACGGCTACAATTTTTCGGCCCGATGCTGAGGCGATCTCCTCTGCCACCGGTTCGATCTCATCCTGGTTGCGGCTTGTGATCAGGAGATCTGCGCCCGCCTGGGCGAGGGCAAGGGCCATTGCGCGGCCAAGGCCTTTGCTGGCTCCGGTCACGATACCCGCCCGATCTTTCAGACTAAAAGCTTCGAGACCCATGATCGCAGCGCTCTATCGCCATCATACGAATCAATTTTTGGCAAACGAAAGGCCCGCGGGGTTTGGAACGAACCCGGCTTCGAATCCTCTTTGAAGAAAAAGCTCTACAGCCCTACGACCTTGTGGTCCGTAATCCAGCGTCATGTCGTTCACGTACATCCCAACGAACCGGTCCGCCAGCTCCCGATCGACCCCGCGGCCGAAGCCCAGGGCGTGGTCGAGGGCTTGTTCCCGGTGGGCCAATCCGTACTCAATGCTCCCTCGGATAATATCCGTGATCCGACGGATGTTGTCTGGACCCAGATCCTTCCTGATCACGTTTCCGCCCAAGGGCAGGGGAAGGCCGGTCTGGTCCCTCCACCAGGCACCCAGGTCAACGACAAGCTGGCAGCCGGAACCTCCGAACGTCAACTGTCCCTCGTGGATAATCAAACCCGCGTCGACCCTCCCTTCGACGACCGTTTGTATGATTTGATCGAAGGGTACTACCTGATAGTCGAAATCACCGAGACAAAGTCTGAGGGCAAGATAAGCGCTCGTCAGGGTGCCGGGAATCGCGATGCGAACCCCGTGCAGGTCATCCAAAGTCATCGCGGTGCGAGCCACAACCATCGGACCGTACCCGTCGCCCATGCTCGCCCCAGAAGGGATCAGTGCATAATGTTCGAGGATGTGGGCATATGCGTGGATGGAGACGGCCGTGACTTCGAGCTCACCTTGAATCGCCCTGCGGTTGAGGGTCTCTATGTCTTGCAGGATATGGATAAATTCAAAATCTCCGGTGTCGACCAATCCCTTGGCGAGGGCATAAAACATGAAGGCATCGTCGGAATCCGGGCTGTGGCCGAGGCGAATGGTCTGTTTGGACATAAAAACCCTCAATTTTAAAAATGGGCAACTATTATACCCCGGGCCCTATGGTTTGTCAACCCTTATTCTCCAACGCTTCACCCATCCTCCGATAGGATTGGATTGTCGTGTCATCGAAACAGACAAAGACAATTTTTTCGACCCCGGTATACTCAAAAAGGAATTTTCTCGCCTGGGTTAAAGCAATCCGAGTTGCCAGTTCCAACGGAAAACGATAAGCCCCCGTACTGATAGCAGGGAATGCAACAGTCCTTATCTTGTACTTTTTGACCAACCGGAAGCAGTTGATGTAGCAGGACGCCAGCAGATTTTCCTCGTTGTTGTTTCCCCCTGCCCATACCGGACCTACGGTGTGGATAACCCACCCTGCTGAGAGATTATATCCACGTGTGATCTTCGCCTCTCCGGTGGGACATCCGTTTAGCGTTCGGCACTCATTCAGAAGTTCCGGACCGGCTGCCCTGTGGATGGCCCCGTCAACGCCTCCTCCTCCCAGAAGCGTTTGGTTCGCTGCGTTCACGATTGCGTCTACATCCATGTGCGTGATGTCCCCCTTTACGATCTCGATTTCATGTTCCATATCCGGCTCCTCGTGTTATGGGTAATCCCTTATGAATACTGAGAAATAGATATATTTTGATCCGATCCGGAGCGGTATAAAATCCTTGACGTCAGGATACGGATGGCCTATCTTTCAGGTGATTAGAGTTGATCTAAGGTTCCCCACCCAAATCAGCTGTATGGTCATATCGTCCGCACCCTGGGCGAATTTTCGATTTTCCCCACTACACTTCTCCCCTTCCCCACGAAGCGTAAATCAACTCCTTAATTCCCTCCGGTTCAATCCCCTACCGGTAGTCGTGTGCGAGTCTGCCCCCACGCGTTCATAAATCTAAAAACTCCCTTTCGTATCGGTCGTACCCTAATAACGTCTTCGGCTGTTCATTCAAATTTTGCAAGGGATTCTATCATCCTTTTTTTGAGGACTTTTATGCTCTTCAGGCGTATCTCTATCTGCTGTGTCGTTGCCTTTATCGGCGTGCTGGTGTTTCCTGACGGGATCATCCGAGCCCAGGTAGGCGACGGAATCGACCTGAGCCAAGGTGGCGCGGATGTAGTGATATCCGGATTGCCTGAAGGAGCGAGTGCTGGGGAGGCTGTATCCGCGGGTGATCTCAACGGAGATGGATTCGAGGATCTGATCGTCGGAGCCCCAGGAAGCACACCTCAAGGCCGTGTGGGTGCAGGAGCGATCTACATCGTCTATGGCAGGTCAGGCAGCTTTCCCCCGAATTTCGACTTTACGAATCCCATCTTAAGCACGACGGTCATCGATGGCGCGGACGCTGGGGCGGGGTTCGGTGCTTCAGTGGCCACGGGGGACCTGAACGGAGATGGATTTAAAGATCTTATCGCCGGCGCACCGGATTCCGATCCCGACGGAAAGTCAGATGCAGGATCAGTTTTTGTCGTTTATGGCGTCACGGGCAGTCTTCCCCAACACGTGGACCTCGCGGATCCGTCGAGCGGGGCTCTGCGTATAGATGGGGAAGCTCCGGGGGACAGGTTCGGGGCCTCGGTCAGCTCTGGAAATTCAAACGGGGACGGATTCGAGGACCTGGTCGTAGGTGCTCCAGGGGCGGATCCGAACGGCCGAATCGATGCGGGGCAAGCATATCTTTACTACGGTGGTCTGGTGTTGAGTGAATCTGTCCGACTGACGGGAAGCGCCACGAAGGACGGCCTCGGGAGTTCTGTGGCTGTGGGGGAACTGAACCGAGACGGTCTAGACGAATTGGTTCTTGGGGCCCCGTCCGCGACGCCGGTAGGCGGGACCGGAGCAGGAATCGTATACGTTGTATCCGGACAGTCTACGCCGCTTCCATCTCGGCTTGAATTGGGGACAAGCCCCGCCGGTGTCAGTCGGGTGATGGGAGAGAGTCCACGAGATCGAACCGGGAGTTCGGTTGCCGTTGGGGATGTGGATGGCGACCAGATCGGAGACCTCATCATCGGGGCCCGATTGGCAGATCCGCCAGGCGGATTCAACGCAGGGGCCGTCTTTATCGTGTATGGCCAGAATGGCGGAGACATTCCCGATATCGACTTGAGCGGTAACCCTCCGGGGGTCACCCGGATCTTTGGAGAAGAGGCTAACGACCTGACGGGGCAATCCGTGGCCGCCGGGGACGTCAACGGAGATGGCGTGTCAGATCTGATCCTTGGAGCCCCCGGGTCTTTCCTGACGGACGACCGTGAGAGCGAAAGCCCGGGAAAGGTCTTCGTCGTATATGGTCGGGCCACCTTTCCGGGTGTGGTCGACCTCAACGCAAATCCCCCCATGGTCAGTCGGATCCTCGGGGCCAATGGCTACCTTCCCGATTCCGGTTTCAGCGACCGGACTGGGCAGTCGGTCGCATCGGGGGACTTGAACGGGGACGGCTTCGCCGACCCGATCACGGGTGCTCCGGGGGCGGATCCAAACGATCTGGTCGATGCCGGGAAGGCTTATCTGTTTTTTGCGGGCCCGAAGCCCGATCTGAGGGTTTCCTCCGGGGGCCTGGCGTTCGGAAACGTTGTGGTGGGACAATCGAAGCAGTCCGACGTGGTCGTTACCAACGGGGGAACGGCTCTCCTGTTGATCAACACGATCACGGTGAGCAACTCCAAGTTCAAGGCTCTTCCTCCCGGCCCTTACGCCCTCATTGCAGGGGACAGTCTGTTCGTTGGCGTTACTTTTTCGCCCACGGCCGCAGGGCCTCAGTCTGGCACCTTGACGATCACGACGAGCAACGACCCTGAAAAAGGGGCCGTGACCCTCCCCCTGTCGGGAACGGGGGCCCAACCCGATATCGACGTTCCGCCTTCGGTTTCGTTCGGGAGTGTCCCCCTGGGTTCCCCTGCGGTCTCCACCCTGTTGATATCCAACCTGGGCTCCTCAAGTCTCACCGTTCGGAAGATTACATCTTCTGATAATCAATTTGTCACTCAGCCCGACTCGCTGGTGGTGCCTTCCGGAGCCAAGTTGCGCGTGACGATCATCTTCACGCCGACTGTCCTCGGGGCCACATCCGCCACGCTGTCGCTTTTGAGCGATGACCCGGATGAGGGAAACGTAATCGTCGGGTTATCGGGATCTGCGGCCACACCAAAGGTTTCCGCATCCGTGTCAAACCTGACTTTCGGTTCGGTGTTACTCGGTTCCTCGTTCGAATTAACCCTGACGGTCTCCAACCTGGGGGACGCCGATCTGAGCGTCAGCCAGGTGGCATCGGACAACCCGCAATTTACTGTGTTCCCGACCGCTTTCACCGTCGGCGGGAGCAAAGACCAGGAGGTGACGGTCACCTTTACGCCATCGTTAACCGGTCCGCAGACCGTGACCCTCACGCTCAGCACAAACGATCCGATCACACCGACCCTGACCATTAGTGCAACGGGGGACGGAGGAAGGCAACCTGCGATCGAATTGTCCACATCTCAATTGAATTTCGGAACGGTGGATGTGGGCGCATCGCGTGATACGACCTTCTTCGTTCACAACCGGGGGGACGGTATCCTAGTGGTCCACTCGGTCGTTGCATCGGACACTCAGTTTGTGCCCCAGCCCGATTCATTCGCGGTGGCAAGTCAGGACAGCGTTCAGGTGACGCTGAGATTCTCCCCCCAATCGGACAAGGATCTATCGGCAGCCTTACTGATATCCAGCAACGACCTTGCCTCCAGAAATTCCGTCGTGACGCTTTCAGGCCGGGGGGCGATCCGGGTTGCTTCTGAGGTTTCGGTGGAATCCCTCGAGTTTGGAGAAGTGGAGGTGGGCACGGAAGACACGTTGACCTTAACAATCTTCAGCAGCGGGAACGCTTCCCTCATCGTATTTTCGGCTGTCTCCAGCGATTCTCAGTTCGTGGCTGAGATTGATTCTTCAACAATCGCGGGGGGGGGGGGGGGACAGCACCCAGGTGGAGGTGATATTTTCTCCCACCGCTCTCCGAGAGGTGTCCGCCACGCTGACGATTTTGACGAATGACTTTATACGGGGGGTCATTCCGGTGGCTCTTGTCGGGAGCGGGGCAAGACCGATGCGCCTTTTTCTCGACCTCGATCCTGCCGTCGGCAATCAGGCGGCCACAACAGATACCATACAGGTTAGCTCTTGTTCGGCTTCGATCGGACTCTATCTGGAAAACGCCCTCAACCTTTCCTCTTTCGAGCTCACGCTCAGGCTGGTTCCAGCAGCCAACCTCATGTTCAATTCGTTCTCGGATGGGGGGCCCGACGAGGAGAACTTTCTTCGCTCTGCTGGTGGTGGGCTTACCCTCTCGGCCGCACAAACCGAAATCAATATCGTAAAGGTGAACGGGTCCATATCCAATCCGACTCTTGATACCGCCCCGGATGGGGATGGGTTGCTGGCTGTCCTGAATTTTCAGACATTCAACACCTCCAATGGATTTTCCGAGGGGGACAGCGCCATCGTTCAATTGGAACAAGCCATCCTAACCCGGCTTGTCAATACGGGTCCGGACACCCTCAGCAGTTCCACGGCGGCCAAGCTGGTCTTCAGCAACATCCCGGGGGACTGTAACGCAGATGATATGATCGATATGGACGACTTTTTCCTACTTGCGGGCTCGTTCGGTGCAGATAAGGAAGCGGCGGCCTACGATCCGATCTGCGATATCAATCGAGACGAGGTAATCGATCTTAATGACTTTTTCCTCCTCGCCGATCGGCTGGGAACGCGCGTCGAATCGTGTCGGCAACTGGGGACAGAAATTGAATAGGCGGGTTGGGGAGAGGAAATAAACGGCCTTACGTGAATTCCGTCCGGGAACTCCTCCAGGGCATCCTTCATCGCCGGGTTATGGCGAGATGGGGTGCCCTTTACGTTTTTTAGCTGAAACGCGGATCCAAGGAAGGGTTAGATGGAAGCGAGGCTCTCAAACTCCGGAAGGACGGCCCAACTAGGCGAATGCCTACTTTCCTTTGTAGGCTTTTTTAAGAGCCTCTTTCTGACTCTCAGACAGGCCTTCGATCGCCTTGGCCCCTCGCCGGGTTTCAGCCTGAATGGACTTCTCGACGGCCTGCTCGAGTTTTGAGGACATCCATCCGGGAAGCTTTTGAAGGAGAACGACAACGATGGAAGCGACCAGGCAGACCAGCGAGATGACGACATAAAGCGAATAATTCTGAGATTTACGCGGTCGGCGAGGTCTGCGTCGGTGGGGTGTCAGGTGGGATGCGGCTTCGCCCGGAGCAGAGGCGGGGGGGGTTGGAATATCCTGATCTATTGCCGAGACAATCGGTATCGAGTCAGAATCCGATGGAACCGGCTCCGGAGTGCCGACAGGGGGCCTGGAGGGTTCCGGGACTGGAGGGGGAGAGGGATCGGCTCTCGGGGTTTGCATGGCCTCCGCCGCCGCCTCCGAGGGGGTGGAGACTGGCGTCCCAGGGACGGATGGCCCCAGGACGCTGTTGACTGTATCGACCAGATCGTTCAGTCGAAATGGCTTGGCAACGAATGCGTTTGCGCCCTTTTTACCAAGTTCCTGTTTTTTCTCTTCGTTAAGGTATGCCGATATGATGATGACGGGCAGGGTATGTCCGTGTTCACGAATGAACTCCAGCACCGACTCACCCTGGATGGTCTGCATATGGAGGTCAAGGAGGATCAGGTCCGGGGGGTTATGGGTGATCTGTTCGAGGGCTTCAGTCCATTGGGAGGTAGTCACGGGTTCGAAGTCCAGAGACCGAAAATAGTCGTCAAGCAACTCCAGGATCCCGGGTTCGTCATCGAGGATCAGGATTCGCCTGGATCGGATTTTGGTTTCCATAAACGTGAGAGTCTTTGAGAATTTAGATGGGATTCGATCCTTGAAATATTAATAAATCCGCCAAGTGTTGTCGACCGAAGATATTGGTCGGGAAACGTGAAACGTGAGACGGGAAAGGCAGTGGCAGGTGGCTGTATCAGGAAAGCCAAAGGCAGGGAACGGAGGAAATTGAAGATCAAAGAGATCAAGAAGACCACAATAAAGTTCTGGGTTGGTTAAATATTCAATATTTAATGAATTTGCCCTTGTGTTCCGATTAGTTTCACCTTGACAAAAACCCGAGTGTCTCTTATAATTTTCGTTAACTTATTCATCCAGTCCTTTCAGAAAAGGTTGAAGGATAAGATGGATATCTCCGAACGTGAAAATATAATCCTTGGGGCCTTGGTGGATACCCATATCGCCAATGGGGAGCCTGTGGGATCACGGACGATCTCAAAAACAGGCGTGGGGATCAGTCCGGCTACAATCCGAAATACGATGGTAGACCTGGAGGAGAAGGGGTTGATCTATCAACCGCATACTTCGGCCGGTCGGGTCCCGACGGATCAAGGCTATCGATGTTATGTCGATCATCTGATGCCCTCTGAGGCGCTTGAGGAAGCCCAAGCGAAGGGGATCCGGACAAAGCTGCTGGCGTCACTTCAGGATGAGGACGCGGAAGAAATCCTGGAACAGATCTCACGGATTATCGCCGACACCTCACTCCAGTTGGGTGTTGTCCTCTCCCCCCGATTTGAGCAAGGGGTTTTTCACAGGCTCGAACTGATTCCCCTGACAGAACGGCGGATTATGGTCGTCCTGTCGATCGAATCTGGCCTGGTCAGGACGATGGTCATCGAAGTGGCCAGTCCGTTCGAGATTGCCCATTTGTCCCTCACAACCCAGGCGCTCAACGAAAGGCTCTCCGGTCTTACGATTGGAGAATTGCAAAAAGAAGCCCGGGAACGTCTTAGAGACGTCCCGCGTGGGGATCCCAAGTTGCTTCGGGTCATCCTGGATGAGACTGCGTCGATGTTTTCCCACAGCCAAAGCGGAGACCTCCACTTAGGGGGAACCGGAAATATTTTCAGGCAGCCTGATTTTCAAGATCGCGAGGCCTTGGTCGGAATCTTTAACTTGTTGGAGGCCAGGGAACCGATAGTCGATGTCCTGGAAGGGCGAACGGAGAAAGAGGGTGTTACGATAACGATCGGCAACGAGAATTGTGGGCTTCCTGAAATCCGATCTTGCAGTGTCGTGACCTCCAGATACCGGGTTGGCGGCGCATCGGGCTTGGTGGGCATCATCGGCCCAAAGCGTATGCGTTATCCATTGATATCCTCTCTGGTTCGATTTGTCGCCCAGATTACCGAAGAGCTTTTCAATCAGAAGTCCTGAGGGAAGTCACCCCCCCGGCAATATATTGTTTCCATGTTCCGCGTCGGAAGTGAGGTTCTATGATACAATCCGACGCGGACGGCTTTTTTTTGGAGGAACATTACAGGTGAAGAAAGAGGTTGGAAAGCTGGAACAAGAAATGCCGGATGATAAAAAAACAGAAACCACCGAACTGGTCGTCAATCAGGCCGCAGATTCAAAAAAGGTGAAAGAAAAGGGACTGAACGATAAGGGGGGGAAAAAGACATCCGCATCCTCAGAGAATGAGCTGGATGCCAAGGTAGACCCGATCCCAGCGTTGGAGAGTGAGCTAGAGAGCGCTAAGGCGGAGTCCCTGGAGAATCATGACCGATACATCCGAAAGGTTGCTGAGTTCGAAAACTACCGTCGCAGAAAAGAGCGTGAGTTCGGGGAATTGATCCGGTCATCGAATCGCGATTTAATCACGCGATTGCTGCCCGTCCTGGAGAATTTCGAACGTGCGATGAACCACACTGAAGTCGGCGGGAGTTTTGACAATTATCGAAAGGGTGTTGAGATGATCTTCACCCAGTTCAAAGATTTGCTCAGTGTTGAAGGCTTGGCGCCAATAGAATCCGTAGGCAAACCCTTTGATCCCAACCTCCACGAAGCCCTTTTGCAGATCCCATCTGATGATTACGATGAAGGGGTCGTCTGCGAGGAAACCGAAAGGGGTTACCTTTTGGGGGATCGTGTGATCCGACATGCCAAGGTGGTTGTGAGCATCGGGGCTCAAACTGAAGAGTTGGGAGTTGAAAGCGCCAAACGGGACGAATAAATCTTATGTCTTCAAAAAGAGATTATTACGAAGTCCTTGAATTAGATCGAAACGCCTCGGAAAGCGAGATCAAAAAGGCCTATCGTAAACAGGCGATGAGATATCACCCCGATCGAAATCTGGGGGACAAGGAAGCCGAGGCAAAATTCAAAGAGGGTGCCGAGGCTTTCGAGGTGTTAAGCAACCCCGATAAAAAGCAGACCTATGACCAATTCGGACACGCTGGGCTGGAAGGCGCATTCCGTGGCGGAGGGTTCCAGTGGACCGACTTCACCCACGCGGGCGACTTTAGCGATATCTTCGAAAATCTTGATAGTATATTTGGAGGCGGAATTTTCGGACATATTTTCGGGGGTGGAAAAAGCGCACGCCAGGGCCCTCCAAGGGGTGAGGATCTTCGAGTATCGTTGGAATTGACCTTGGAAGAGATCGCAAAAGGGGTTCAGAAGAAGATCAGGATCAATCGGCTCCAGGGTTGCGATCGCTGCGGGGGTACCGGCAGCGAAGGGGGGAAAGAACCTGAGACGTGCTCCACGTGCGGCGGGATAGGGCAAGTCCGGCAGGCAACACGATCTATTTTCGGACAGTCTATGGTCGTGACGACCTGTCCGACGTGCAGAGGGGAGGGGCGGGTCGTTGAGAGCCCGTGTGATTTATGCGGGGGAGAAGGGAGGGTTCGTGGCACCGCCACCCTGTCAGTTAATATCCCGGCAGGGGTCGCCTCGGGGAACTATTTGCCCATAAGGGGCCAAGGAAATGTGGGCCTTCGAGGGGGGCCTCCAGGGGATTGTATTATCTTCACAGAGGAGAAGCCACACGATCTGTTTGAGCGACACGGCAACGATGTCATATATGACCTGGCGATCAGTTTCAGCCAGGCGGCTTTGGGTGATGAGACAGAGGTCCCGACCTTGACGGGTCAGATGCGTCTAAAAATTCCTCCCGGCACGCAGTCTGGAAAGATTTTTCGCATCAGGGGGAAGGGGATTCCCGATGTCAATGGGTACCAGACCGGGGATGAGCTGGTGCGGGTGATGGTGTGGACGCCAACGAAGTTGTCTAAACGGGAAGAGGAGCTGTTTCAGGAATTGTCAGGACTTGATAATGGGAAAACGCCCGCGAGCGGGAAGGGCCTTTTTGAAAAGATGAAGGGTGTATTCGGGTAGGCCTTCGAGCTCCAGCTTGGTTTCACGGTGGGCGGCGGATTCAGAACGGGCGACCAAGCGGTCGCCTTTTTTTATAAAACACGGGTTCATCTGTAGTCCCTTTGCATTATGAGGGTCAAACGTGGAACTTAACTGGTACTGGGGGGCGGCCATTCTCGGGTTGGGGGCGTTCTGGATCCAACTGATATTGTCTTTCCGTGCACGGGCAAACAAGATGAAGCCTCAGGGTGAAAAGATCAAGAAAGCTCTTTCAGAAATGGAGGCGAATACCCAAGAAGCCCGACAGGAAGCCGATGAGACCCGGAAGCGGATCGAAGAGATGGAGAAAGCGTTCGAGGTCGCAGATCAGAAACGCCTGGATGTGATAGGTAGGCTAGACCGTTATCAGATGGTCCTGATACCGGCCGGGGATTGTCGAATCGGGAGTTCTGACGGGCCGAAACACGAACAACCTAACCATCATGTGCATCTCGATGGATTCCTTATCGACCGTTATCCCGTAACGAACGTCCAGTACAAACAATACTTAGACATTACCGGACAAAAGACGCCGCCCCATTGGTTTGGGGGCACCTATCCGATAGAACAGGCCAACCACCCTGTTGTCAACGTGGGTTTTCAGGAAGCCCGCGACTTTGCGGAATGGATGGGGAAACGCCTTCCTACTGAGGCCGAGTGGGAGAAAGCCGCCCGAGGGCCGGACGGGCGGACTTATCCATGGGGGGTTGCTTTCCACAAGGAGCGCCTGAATAGTGGGAACGATCCGGGTCAGACTACACCCGTTGATAAATACCGGGATGGAGGAAGCCAATATGGTGTGATGGACATGTGTGGAAATGTGTCGGAATGGACCGTAGATTGGTACGATGAGGAGTATTACAAGGAATCACCGTCTTCAAACCCGGAAGGACCCGAGACGGGGAAATTCAAAGTCATCAAGGGGGGATTTTTCGGTGAAACCATCATGGGTGTCAGGGCGGCCTGCCGTGCATTCTATCCACCCGCCAACGGTCGAGACAATCTGGGATTCAGATGCGCCAAAACCCCGGGCGAGAAACCTCCCAAACCTCAAGATAAAGAGAAATCTTCTTCCCAACCCGAAAAACGTGAATAACGATATCGATTATCACCTCGCGAAAGGGATCGGTTCCTGTTATTTTCGGTTTAATCCATGGGGACCCGATCTCGAGCGCTCCCCTTTGCCTTATAGAGTTCCTCGTCGGCAAAACGAAGAAGCTCCTCAGGCGAAGTAACACCCTCTTCCTCTAGTGTTATAACCCAGGAATAACTTGACAAAGTAATGGATTCGTCTTATGGTTCCTTATGCCCTTATCCAAGGAGGAACCGATGAAAATGGGACGTCCATTGCAGCCATTGAACCTTAGTGATGAAGTCCGAAGTGAATTGAAGGCGATATCTGGTTCGCGGATCTTACCGCATTCTTTGGTGCGCCGTGCGAAGATCATACTGATGAGTGATATCGGACTCACGAATCTACAGATAGGCCAGAAGCTGGGACTGTCCTATGCCACGATTGGGAAATGGCGTAATCGTTATTGTGCTCAAGGGCTGATGGGGCTTTACGACGAGATGCGTCCTGGAGGTCCACGTTCAATCTCCGACCAGAAGATTGCCAGGCTCATTGGCAAAACCTTGAAGACAAAGCCAAGGCATGCAACTCACTGGACCTGTCGGTCCATCGGAGCTGAGACTGGGCTCTCCAAGTCCACCGTTCAGCGAGTCTGGAAAGCCTTCGGACTTCAACCTCATCGACAGAAACACTTCAGACTCTCAAACGATCCCTTCTTTGTAGAGAAGGTCAGGGACGTTGTCGGGCTCTACCTCAACCCGCCAGACAATGCTATGGTGCTCTGTGTGGACGAGAAAAGCCAGGTCCAAGCATTAGATCGAACGCAACCGATTCTGCCACTGGGTTTGGGTTACGTCGAAGGCGTAACTCACAACTACATCAGACACGGGACAACGACGCTGTTTGCTGCTCTAGAGATCGCCTCGGGAAAAGTGTTAACACAATGTAAACCGAGACACCGTCATCAGGAATTCCTTCAATTCCTAAAGCACATCGAGGCAAACGTCCCGGAGGATCTCGATATTCACCTGGTCTTGGACAACTATGGCACGCACAAGCACCCTAAAACCAAACAATGGCTTGCAGCCCGGCCAAGATATCAGGTCCACTATACACCCACTTACGCGTCCTGGCTAAACCAAGTCGAGATCTGGTTCAACATCATTACACAAAAGGCAATCCGCCGGGGTTCCTTTCGTAGCGTGAAAGATCTGGTCAATAACATCAAGAAATTCGCCGATCACTACAACTCAAATTCAAAACCCTTTGTGTGGACTGCCACCGCAGAATCCATCCTCGAAAAGATTAAGCGACTATTTGAACTTATTGGCGGGACACGACACTAGCGTAGGCAGTCCATGCAGCAGTCTCAGTTACACCGGTTAAATAGCCTCGGATGACCATCTCAACTGGAAATACCGTTAGTTTTTTTCCTACGACTACATTTGGATCTGGAACATCAATTATGTGATTTTGGATAATATCTTTTGTGTGTTCAAACCAGAATGCAGATGTTTGAGTTATAACCTGTCCTTTAAATGGAATGTGAGCAAGGCTTCTATCAAAGGCAGACAGTCTGTCGGTTGATATGAGGAATACTTTACCTTTGTCCTCATAAACATCTCTAACCTTGCCTTTGTATTTCGTTCCTAGTTTTAGGTTCGTTCCTGTTAGGGTCTGTCCGATTTGTTTTTTGATTATTTCTTCCGCTATCAATTTTCTTCCTCCAAAAAATTAGTGGTTTATTCAACTTTATAACTAGTGATTATACTGCAAAAATGCGATATATCTCCGTCTATTCTGGAAATATACCGAAACAATGTCCAACAGCCTCTTTCCATGTTGCCTAACGTTCCGTGCCCACGAAACCGCCCCCTCCTTCAGGGCGGTTTGGGTCGAGCACTGGCAGTCGGTTTGCGCTGTTGTTCTTTGCAGACCGGATGCCAGGCGCAGCCGTGGGCACTTTGTTATATGACGTGCCGCCTGGGTGGTTGTGTGGGCTTGCAGGATGCCAAGCCTCGCGAAACAGACTTTCTTCAAAGAACCTTATGAAAGCTAGCATGCCCTAGCTATCCAGGCTGGAAGAGAGCCCACCAATCGAGTTAAGATGATTCTGGCATTCTCCTCAAAAATCCGAATATTCCCCTCATAAGCTTCCCCTCCACTGCCACCAACAAGATCTGAAACACCTCGCAAAATTAGACATTTTGTATTGTTGTGAGCTGCTACCCAGGCAATTGCTCCTGACTCCCAATCTCCCGCAACTGCACCAAACTTTGCCGTCAATTCGGGAATATCTTCCACCATAAGATCACGATCCCCAGAAACCAGAAACGTGCGATTCACTTCTTGAGGATAGGGTGGCACCAGCCAGGAGAGATCTACTTCAGTTGTGTAATATTCAACCGCGTCCTCGGCGTCCAGCATCTGCTCGATGATGTCATAGACGATTGTCCGTTCAACCAAGATGATGGTCCCTTTCTCAATCTTCCCTTCAAAACCACCGCAAGTACCAAGATTGACCAAAAGCAAAGGGGACCAACGATCAATAACATATTGGGTTGATGCTGCTGCTGAGATTTTTCCCCATCCACCTTGAAAGAAGAGAACGGACATAATATCTCCACTGACATCTAAATCAACTGAGAACCACTGCCCATAAGGAGAAACAACCTTTTCTGCGTCTGGATATATTTCAGTGATCGCATTCCATTCGACAGTGGCAGAAATGATCACAATGACCTTGGATTCAGATGACTCATGCATGTTCAGGTCAAATCCACTCTCAGTATATGTTTCTTTTGCGGCATGTCATATAACGTCCTGCAAGGCTCCCGAAATGGCCACGTCTGCAAAAGGATTAATTGTTTCTCAATAAGCAAGAGTGGTAAACTCGTGGCCATTTGGGTCGAGTGTAAGCGAGCCGGGAGCGTGCTGTTATGCGAAGCTGGCGCGGCCCCCTTCACGCGAAGCCTTCAAGGGGGCCAACATACAGCGCACAACATAGGCAATGGTTTTTCTTTTCTTGTTTTGTTACACCCGGCGTCAACTGCAACGGCTTGATAGGAGAGCGATGGTTTGAATGGAACACGGATCATTCCATTACGCATCAGAAGGTCCCGGTTCCCATCCAGTATTTGCAGCCCACTGATCAGCTCTCGCGATGATCTCCCAGAAAATGTCGCTCTTGGAATCGGTGTATTTCTCACGCTCGTCTCGATATCGTTGTGCCAGCTCTTTTTTCTCGGACTCGTATTTCTCACAATCTTGCTTGTGCACCCGCATGTAATCGCGAAATAAGAGTGGAAACTGCTGGTGCCAGCTGCCGAGTTTTCTGACATGGACGTGCGTTCTTTTCATCCTCTGGGTCTCACGAAAATAACGCTTTGTCTTCTCGTATTTCTTTCCCTTTCGCCAGTAATATCCCAGTTTCTCGAGAGGAGTTAGAAATAGCTCAACTGGCTCAAGACTCTCGACCGAAATCTGGATATCGATAATCGGTTTTGCAGCAAGGCCGGGTATAGAGGTTGACCCGATGTGATCAATCCTCAGTGCAATCTCACCCAGAGCGCTTCGCATCTTCTTTCCGATCTCCTCAAATTCCTGTGGCCATTGTGGAGTATAAGGATGGATTTCTATGGGCTCAGGGCATATCATCTTGTTGTCTCTTAACTATTGCCTATGCGGAAGAGGCTCAGAATATATCAGTTCGCCGTAGAATAATTCAAGATGGGGTCGTTGGTTGTTGGGTTTTGCCTTTGCGCCAGTTTTGCATAACTTACGGTATTCCCGAACTTCTACGTAGATTCCTTAATTTCGGGATATTCCCCGCCCTTCGCAGATACCTCCCCACGAAGAAGATACCGGTATATGTTCGTGAATGCCTTGCTATAGGAGAAATCGTTTTTAGGATGAACTCACCTTTGACGGTTACATTAAACTATCCAGAGGACTCTGAATCTTACCGATATCTCGGGTTGTGACCCTGGTGTAGATTTCGGTGGTCTTAGAACTCTTATGTCCTAATAATTCTTGAATATAACGCAAATCCGTTCCCCGTTCAAGCAAATGAGTAGCGAAGGAATGCCGCAAGGTATGCACCGACACAGTCTTCTCTATTCCTGCCTTCACATATGCCCGTTGGAATATCTTTTGGACCGAACGCTCGTGGAGGTGCCGCCCTGGACGGAAACCCAGGGAAAAGCCAAAGCCTGGGTTGGTATTTCTTGACATATACTCGTAACGCCTCCAGCGCAACTCTGGAAAGCATGGTATAACGGCCCTTCCTTCTTTTGCCCTGCCGAATATGGATTAGATTTCGATTGGGATCTATGTCCTCTGACCTTAATCGGACCACCTCACCCAGACGAAGTCCACCGGAGTATGTCAACAACAAAATCGCCCGGTGTTTAGGGTTCCCGACTGCATCCAGGATTCGAATGACTTCTTCGCGACTCATGATATTGGGCAATTTTCGTTCCTTTTTGGGACGAGGAAGATTTTCAACGGGAAATGGATACTTCAAGACTTTATTGTAGAGGAATTTCAATGCGCTCACGCATTGGTTAACATAGCTGTGTGAAGCACCTTTTTCGAGCAAATCATAAACATATTGTCGAACTTCATCCTCCCCCAGGGACTCGGTATCAATTTCATAACACCGAAAATACCTTTCTGCATGTCCAAGGTAAGATTTTCTCGTCTTTGCTCGGTAGCCTCGAAGCCTCAATTCCTGCGCCATTTTAATTAAATGGCCCACTGGCTTCGCTGCTGGGATCCGCGAGAAATCCCCTGGATTGCGGAGCGATCTTTCAACCTGAATCCTCTCGCCCTCGAAAAGAATCAATAAGCTTTCCACAATCCCCTCCGTGTGGGGCACAGTCCAACATTTTATGTCTGGATCCCAGCGCCGACCCGGGATGCTCTTAATCTTCAGCACACGGTCCGGGGTATAGGGTAGGTGAACCTTGAGATATCCATTACCTTGCGAACTGATGTAAATGGGTTCTTGGGATAGCCTGACCTGTTGCTTTTCCATTGGACCTCCTTCGCGATGGGTTTTTGTTGATGAAGGCTTAACAAATCGCGTGCCTGGAGGCCATGGCTGCATTTGGTGCGACTACTCCGTTTATATACAGGTATTAACCGATCTGGGAATTTGGGAGGAATTCTCCGGTGGTGAACTCGATTTTCATTCAGGGGGTTGTTGGCGGGAATGATTCTTTCAGGGCTTCTTTCGAATCCGCTCCAGACGGTTTTTCAGCATATACAATACGTCATAATTAATTGCGCACACCGGAAGGGCCGTGAAACGTCAGACGGGAAAAGCAGTGGCAGTGGCAGGAAAAGGCAAAGGCAGAGGTCGGAGGTCAGAGGTCAGGGGAAAAGCAGTAGCAAGAAAGGCAAAGGCATCCCGAGCGTCAGGGGTCAGAGGTCAGAGGCCAGGGAAAAGAAAAACCGTGAAACGTGATACGGCAAAAAAGGCAGTAGCAGTAGCAGGAAAAGCGAAGGCAGAAGCAAGCAAGACCCTTTCGCCCCTCCCCACCGGAATACAGAATACAGAAGAAGACATAAATTCAACTCAGCCTGCGAGCCCGTTGACGCGAAACTCTCCGGAAAATATGCGCAATTACTTATGTCGTTAATGAATATTAAAAACCAGGGCAGCTGACACAAACTTAGGTAGGCGCTCCCTTATGGGATTAAATGGCTATAAGCCTTTGTCCTGACACCCCAGGCTTTCCCAACCTAATACCTGGTATTTGGACTCGGTGTTCAACTGCCCTGGCATTTACATTGGAGAGGACTTTGCATCCACCAATTTATTACGGTTTCTTTATATGGCGAATGTTTTTCCTGCTGGTCGCCTTAAACCCTCTCTTATCAAACTGCTTTTGCTTCCTCTTTCCAACATCACTTGACGTGTGCCGCTTCTCCCTCTTTATGGCTGCCATAACGGACTCCATTAGAAAATGGGTGGAAATTGAGTGTGGGCAGAACTTAATTCGATGACGCGAAGTATTCTCTTAGTTATCAGATTCAATGATCCTCTACTAAAGATAAGGGTTTAGAGGAAAGGATAAAATAAAAATCCACGGCCATAAAGGCCGTGGATCGTGATTCGGGGATCTGGAAACCAGTGGATCAGAGAATCCGGGGTTCGTGGATCGTGATTCGGGGATCGGGAAGGCCGTGGTTCGTGGATCGTGATTCGGGAAACCAGGGGATCGGAGAATCCGGGGTTCGTGGATCGTGATTCGGGGTTCGAAAAGGCGACGGACAAGCTTTTTCATACAAGTGGAAAAATTGAATCGTAATACTGATACAGATAAGCGATAACGAGCAGGTGCGAATCACGAGAAGATTCGGGGATCGGGAAGGCCGTGGTTCATGGATCGTGATTCGTGATTCGGGATACCAGGGAGTCGTGTTCGGCCTTGAATCTTCAATACCTCTTTGCGTATCCCTTTTTCAGAAGCTCCCCGTTTAAAAACCGCCCGTTTCTCAGCGCATCTTCCGCCGCCCCTTTTCCCGGCAGGTAAAACAGGTCCGCCAGATACCGGTCGTACTTGTCCGGCTTCGTCGTAGTGACTGCCACAGATGTATTTGCTGATAGCGCTGACGCCACGAATGCCCTGGCCTGCTGACCCTCCCTGGTCCGAAGTTCGGGCGTGTCGATCCCTCTAAGCCGCACTTTCTGTCGAGTCCAAACCTGGAATCCGCAGTCCACGTCCAGCCATATGGTGTCGCCGTCGATCACGCGCTCCACGTACGCCAGGTAGGAGTAAAAGGCTGCCCGCGTATCGCTGACCTCCAGAAGCCTGAAAACCGGTTCGCCGTCACCCGGACCCCGAACCGCCTCCACGAGCGTGCCTTCTTGGGGATTATCGAGCCGATCCAGCGGCCTTTTTAGAAGGATTCCGAACCCCAGATCCAGGCGGAGGCCCCTTCCCCCCGGAGTTTCTATCAGTCGGTAGGTCCAGGGCTGTCCCCGCTTGGCCCGGAGTCGTGCCACCGGACTCTGTTGCGGTTGCTTAAGGCTCTTTGGGGGGAGAGAACAAGCGTGGATCTGGGCGGCCAGTTCCCGGGTGCTCCAACCGTATCTATCTGCTTTCTGAGCAAGGAGATACCGTTCGTCATCAGACGGCAGTTTTATCAGTCTTCGGTAGTGCGTCCAGGTCAATTTTGAACGCGCGTGCAGAATTGGAAACGACCGGTGAAACCGAAGAGATTCATACAAAATCCTCTCGCTGATCCCCACGTCCTTCGCCATCCTGGCAATCACCTGATCTCCGTAACCAGCCTTGGCCTTGATGGCAAGCAAATGCGCCTGGATCAATCCCCCAACCTCCCAGTAGGTCCTGACCTTTTCCCGTTCCACTGCCTGACGAGCCCGTTCCTTCCCCGCACTTAGAACCTTTGCGACTTCGCCGCGTAAGGCACTGTAGGTATTTACGATAGGGAAATTAGGCATCGGGACAGAAGCAGAATAATATAGTGGTAGTAACCGCTCAGTTAAAGTGGTTCTTTCGGCGGTGCCAAGATGGGCCGCCGAACGGGACAGTGATGAGCGGTTAACGAGTTCAATGGCTCACGAACCCGCGTCTGACCCTTTCTTTGTCTCAGAATTACGCGCAGGACAAAATTCATCCCTCAGTTCCCGGTCCCTTTACCCTATTACGGGTTTCGCTTCGCCGCATCCAAAAAAAGATGTGCGGTTTTTGCGTAGAAGCATCGCGCGGGTAATGAATTCACGAACTACGAATATAATGTCCCCCGCAGCCGGACTTTTTTCCCCAACCCATCTCCGTCCTTCGACTACGCAACGTTGACGCGCTGCTCCGCTCAGGATGTTTTCATTATGGTTTATGATTCCCTTTACTAGCGGGGGGTCGCTTCGTCCAGACAAACCAAAAAATATATATGCTTTCCATTGAAGTTGTAAAGTAAGAATCTACCCCCCGCCTTCCCCGAACATCATCAGTCCCGCCCCGATCGCTCCCGCGTCGTTTCCCAGTTGAGCCTTGACCATCCGTGTATGTTTCAACATGTGCGGGATGGTGAGTTCCCCTACGGTCTGTTGAACGGGGTCGAACAGGACCGGACCGGCTTCGGAGATTCCCCCGCCGATGGCGATGACCTCCGGGCTGAGGAGGTGGATGATATTGGTGACGGCGATTCCGAGGTGCTCCCCCGCGGTCGTGAGGACTTCACGGGCGAGGCCGTCACCCTCCCGGCCGGCACGGCAGATCATCTCGGGCGTGACGCTTCGGATCAGACCGTTCGCGAGTTCCGTGATTTTCGACAAACGACCCGCTTCGAGGGCGGCTCTTACGTCCCGGATCATCGCGGTTCCGGACGAGAGGGCTTCCAGGCATCCCTTCCTTCCACATCTGCAGAGGGGGCCGTCCGGCCTGATCACGACGTGTCCGATCTCGCCCGCCGCGAAGGAGGCCCCGTGGTGGATCTTTCCACGAATCACGATGCCCCCTCCGATACCTGTTCCGAGGGTGATAAAGAAGAGGGAAGCTGCCCCGGCCCCGCTTCCGATGCGTGCTTCAGCCAGGGCCGCGACGCTGGCGTCGTTATCGACGGAAACCGGGACAGGAAGACGATCCTGGAGGATGGCACGGAGAGGGACGTCCTTCCAACCGAGGTTGGGGGCCAGACCGACGACTCCCTGATCGGGTGAAACAGCGGGTGCGCCGACCCCCACCCCAACCAGGTTCCTTACAGGAATCTCTCCTTGACCGGCCGTTGCCTCCACCGCATCAACGATTTCACGGACCACGGCCTGTACACCCTCTGACGAATCAGTAGGCGTGATATCCCTGGCTATGATATCTCCTTCTCGATCTATCAAAGCGGTCTTGATGTTCGTGCCGCCCAGGTCGATGCCGATGGAACAGTCCGGATGATGAGACATAAAGAAAGTTCCGTGAAGCGTATCTCCTATTGATTTGGCTCTCTCCGCTTCACCTGTTGAGGGGTTGTTTGGGTTTGTATGATTTCATATATTCCCGTATCCATAATATAGGATAACCCCAATGGTTGACGTACCCCTTTTTGAAGAAGGAGGTTGGGATGAATCTCTTCTCTCTGGACGGACGGGTTGCCCTGGTGACGGGAGGCGGCAGGGGGATCGGCCGCGGCATCGCGGGGGGCCTGGCAGGTCACGGGGCAAAGGTCGCCTGTGCCGCACGCACACGTTCCCAGCTCGATGAGACGGTTGAAGCGATTCAGTCGGAAGGTGGAGACGCCTGGGCGGTTGAGATGGACCTGGAAGACCTGGAATCTGCAAAACAGGGGGTGGATGCTGTCCTGGAACACTATGGGAAGGTCGACATCCTGGTAAACAACGCGGGGATGAATATCCGTGAACCGCTGGCAGATGTGAGCGAAGACAGTTACGACAGGATCATGAATGTGAATTTAAAGGGCCTTTATTTCCTTACGCAGATCGTTGCAGGGAAGATGATCCCGAGGCGACAGGGTAAGATCATCAATATCGGTTCGCTGACAACAGGTATTTCCCTTCCGAGTGTCTCCGTTTATACGGCCACGAAGGGAGCGGTCGGACAGTTGACGAAGGCACAGGCCATCGAGCTGGGCCCTCACAACATCCAGGTAAACGGAATTTGTCCCGGGTTCGTTCTGACCCCGCTGACGGAGAAGCTGTGGGCCAGGCCCGAGATGCGAAAATGGGGGGAAGGGAGGGTGGCGTTGAGGCGCCTTGCAACGCCGGAGGATATGGCGGGGACAGCAGTTTTCCTGGCTTCGCCCGCATCCGATTATGTGACGGGTCAGTTGATCTATGCGGACGGGGGTTATATGGCGGGTGATTATTGGCCGATGTGAGAAGCCCGGCCCTTCCTCCCCGCCCGGAATACAGAATATAGAATACAGAAGAAGATCGAAATCGAAAACCCTTTGTTCTCAATCCGCCTGTCCGATTTGCCAGGTCCGGGAGATGTCCTGGGCCCGAAACATGCCGGCGTAGATCCCGTTCTTTTCCATGAGTTGATCGTGTCCGCCGGTTTCGACGATCCGACCGTTCCCCAACACGATGATTCTGTCGGCGTTTCTGATGGTGGACAGGCGGTGGGCAATTACGAGGGAGGTGCGGTGACGGGCGAGGTTAGATACGGCTTCCTGGATGAGGGATTCCGTCCCCGCGTCCACGGAGGAGGTTGCCTCGTCCAGAATCAGTATGGGAGCGTCCTTGAGGAGCGCCCTGGCAATGGAAAGGCGCTGCTTCTCCCCTCCGGAGAGGCGGACACCCCGTTCGCCGACGAAGGTGTCGTACCCGGATGGGAGATCGAGGATGAATTCCTCGGCATTTGCGGCACGGGCTGCCTGGATGATCTCCGTTTCCCCGGCATCGGGTCGTCCAAACAGGATGTTGTCCCGGACGGTTCCGTGGAACAGGAAGACGTCCTGCAGGACCATCGCGATGTTCCGCCGTAGATCTGCAACGGGGAGCTTGCGTATATCGTGCCCTCCGATCAGAATGGCGCCTTTTTGAGGATCGTAGAACCGCGAAACCAGGTTGATTATGGTGGTTTTCCCGGAACCGGTGGAACCGACCAGGGCAACGATTTCTCCTTCCTCAACCCGGAAGTCGATGTCGTGAAGGACGGAGATTTCAGGGTCATAGCCGAACGTGACGTTCCGAAATTGGATGTCCCATTCAAGCCCATCGGGCATGGCCGCGTCAGGCGCATCCACGATGTCGGACTGGATCGAGAGGATCTCGAAGACCCGGTTGGCGCTGGCGGCGGCCTTTTGAAGGTTGTCATTTATGGAAGCGAGCTGAAGGAAGGGCCGATAGATATATCCCAGATAAACGATGAACACAAACAGGTCCGCCACCGAGATGGTCCCTCCCAGGGCCATCGACCCACCGTACCAGATAACCAGGACGATTCCGAGACCCCCACCGGCCTCAATGATGGCCATTGGCAGGAGCGAGACGGTGTTGGCCTGGTTCATAACGTCCCGGAACTGCCCGCTGCGCGTTTCGATCTGTTTCGCACTGTGACGTTCCTGGACGAAGGATTTGATGATCGTCACGCCCGAGAGGTTGTCCTGCACCTGCGCGGCCAACTCCGATAGCTTTTCCCTGACCGAGCCCCAGGTCCTGCGCACCCCGGAGACAAACCTATATACCAGATAAGCGGTGATCGGAATCGGGATGAGGGTGATCAGGGCGAGCTTGGGGTTTATAAAGAAAAGGACAACGATCATCGAGGTCGGGATGACCAGGGCTAGGAGGGTTTCGGGGATCCCGTGCGCGACGAAATCCTCGACGGCCTCGACGTCGTTGATGGAACGTGAGATGAGGGCGCCGGTCCGTTGATTGTTGAAGAAGCGGTGCGGAAGGCCCTGGAGGTGGCGATAGACCCGGGTCATCAGATCGTGAAGGACCTGGTACGCGGCCACGTGGGAGAATCGTCCGTACCAGTATCGGGCCGCACCCCGGAACAGGTAGAGTCCAAACAGGAGGACGCTGACTGTGAGGAGTTCGTAGGTGGTCCCCCCCCCTTCTGTTAGCCATTTGATGAGTTTCCGGATCAGGAGGGGAGGAAGCAGGTTGGTCGCAGCAAACAGAAGGCCGCAGCCGACAGATAGGGCTATCAGGTGGCGGCTGCCTTTCAAGAGGTTGTAGATTTGAGTCAGGAAAGCCATTGGAAATGGAAAATGGAAAAGTCAGGGGTCGGAGGTCAGGGGTCGGGGATAAAAGCGTTGATTCCCCATTCAGAAATCAGACTGCGATGGATTTTCGTCGTTTCATTGCCGATATCTTTCAATAACCGTTTCATCCACCTCTGTTGGCGCGAAAAAAGAGATTCCCTTCGACTCCGTGGCCAAAGAACGGCCACTCCGCTCAGGACAAGCTTCGCCGGAGTTTATCCTGAACGTAGTGAAGGGGATCAGAATGACATTTTTGATTTGAACTGTCTCAAAGACGAATAGAAATTGATAAACCTAGATTCTCTCAATTTGATCCGGAATAGGATCAAAGTCAACTTTAATTCGCAAATAAGAGTGTCTCCGATCAAGGAAAAAGGAACAAAACGTTCAAGCAGGGGTAGGGGAAAGGCGGGCAAGGGAACGGGGGACCTTCTGGAGAAGGTTCGGTCTTACGTCACCAAGTACCGGATGTTCGATCCCGGTGATATGATCGTCGTGGCGGTATCCGGGGGACCCGATTCTGTGTGCCTGTTGGATCTGTTATCCCGCCTTCGGAAGGTCTTTGGGTTTCGGCTGTGTGTGGCCCACCTCAACCACGAACTACGGGGAAGGGCTTCGGATGGAGATGCCCGGTTCGTATGCCGATTGGCGGGCAAGATGGACCTCCCCTTCCATTCCGGGCGTTGCGATGCCGAAACCCTGGCCAAGGCAGAGGGTCGTTCCGTGGAGGATGCATCCCGGCAAGCCCGTCTCCGTTTTCTGGAGGAGGTAAGGACCCGGGTGGGAGCCGCCCGCGTCGCGCTCGGACACACCCGTGGTGATCAGGCGGAGACGGTACTGCTCCGCCTCCTTCGAGGGAGCGGACGGGGCGGGTTGGGTGCGATGCGCCCCGTGCGTGATGGGGTGTGGGTAAGACCCTTGCTCGAGGTCAGCCGGGAGGAGGTCTTGAGCTACCTGAATCTCAGGCAACTTCGATTTCGACGGGATGCCTCAAACCGGGATACCCGTTTTACCCGCAACCGAATCCGACTGGACCTGATTCCCAAGCTCCGGAGTGACTATAATCCCGAGATCGAAGGCATTCTCGCCCGCACGGCTCTTCTCCTGGGAGAGGAGGAGGCATGGCTTGAGGAGGTCGTTCAAAGGGCATTTTCCCGCGCAAAACGCCACGCGGCGCCAGGAAAGATAGTCCTTGATATTAAACGGGTTTTGGGTTATCATATTATTTTACAACGTCGAATCATTCGAAAGGCCCTGTTTGATTTGGGGTCTCCGGGTGACGGGCTGGCATTTGAGGCTGTCGAGCGGGTTGTGAACGCCCTGAATCGAACGTCTTTTGGCATCCGGTCATCCGAGCAGATCGGGATTTTTCGAACGTCCGATGCCCTTATCTTTTCTCGGCCGCTCTCGCCCTTCGAGATTCCGGTGCGGATACCGGGCCGGACCCTGATTCCTCCTCTGGGCATCACCCTATTCGCCCGCATCCATTCTGCATCAGGGATCCGGGCGTTTATTCGCTCCGCTAGTTCCGATGAGGCGTATCTGGATTTGAGCTCCGTCGAGCCGGGGGTGATTCTTCGTAACCAGCGGAGGGAAGATCGGGTCAGGCCCCTGGGGATGAGGGGGACCAAACGGGTGAACGATCTACTGGCGGACGCCAAGGTCCACCGTTCCCTTCGGGACAGCGTACCGATCCTGACCAGCGGCGGGGACATCATCTGGGTCGTGGGACATCGCCTTTCGCACGCCGCCCGTGTGACCGTCAGGACGCAGCGGGTCGTTCACTTTCGGGTGAAGCCTTCGCGGAAAAGTCGAACCCGGGATTCATGATCGATAATCAAGGAAAACCTTATTTATGAGTGATCCAGGCCCGGATAAGTCGGGATTTAAGAAATCGAAAGAGGAGAAGCGGGGTCGACCGTCGTCTCGACAGACTCCCACCGGTCGAGACAAAGACAAGGGTCCGATCGAATCGGACGGCAATCCACCGGGACGGGGTAAGCGGAAGGGTGGCGGAATCCCTCGCGGATTTCAATGGCGGCGCGCATCCAAGACGCTCGCCCTCTGGGTCTTTTTCATCCTCGTCGTGATCTTTCTTGCCAAGTTCTTCGGCAGCAACATCCCTTCGGATACGGCCATCATCAGTTACAAGTCCTATACCCAACTCCTGAAGGACCGTAAGATCAGGAACGCAGAGATCGTGGAGACGGTGTTCCACGGGAGGTTGGTCGAGCCGGAGATTCTGGAAGACGAGACAGGGAGCGTCAAAGCCTTTGAGAAATTTATTGTCAACCTCGGGATTATCGACGCCCAGACCCGTGGTGATTGGGAAAAATACGGGGTAGACTTCAAATTCAAAACCAAACCCTATAACTGGGTCAGCTTCCTGTTCAACCTGCTTCCCTGGATTCTGTTTATGGTTCTCTGGTTGTTCATCCTGCGTCAGATGCAAGGGGGGCCTAAAGGGGCTTTCACGTTCGGCAAGAGCAAGGCAAAGCTGATATCCGAAGATAAGCCCAAGGTGACGTTTAAGGATGTCGCAGGTGTGGAAGAGGCCAAACAGGAACTTCAGGAAATCATCGAGATCTTGAAGGAGCCCGGGAAGTTTCAGAAGCTGGGGGGCCGAATTCCGAAAGGGGTCCTTCTTGTGGGGCCTCCCGGAACCGGAAAGACATACATCGCCAAGGCCGTGGCCGGTGAGGCCGAGGTGCCCTTTTTCAGCATGAGTGGCTCCGACTTCGTGGAGATGTTCGTCGGGGTGGGGGCCTCCCGGGTCAGGGATCTGTTCGAACAGGGAAAAAACCACGCCCCCTGTATCATTTTCATCGATGAGATCGACGCGGTAGGGAGGCACCGGGGAGCCGGGATCGGGGGTGGACACGATGAACGGGAGCAGACGCTCAACCAGCTCCTCGTCGAGATGGACGGGTTTGAATCCAATGAAGGGGTGATCTTGATTGCGGCCACGAACCGACCGGACGTCCTTGACCCCGCCCTGCTTCGTCCAGGCCGATTTGATCGGCAGGTGGTTGTAGATCGGCCGGACATCAAGGGGCGGGAAGGAGTCCTGAGCGTCCATACCCGAAATATCCCATTGGCCAAGGGGGCCAATCTGAAGGTCCTCGCGCGCGCCACCCCGGGCCTGTCTCAGGCCGACTTGGCAAACCTGGTTAATGAGGCCGCCTTGCTGGCCGCCCGGTTTAATCGAAACCGGGTAACGATGGGGGATATGGAGGCCGCCAAGGACAAGGTGATGATGGGGACGGAACGCAGGAGCCTGATCATCCCGGATGAGGAAAAGCGGCTGGTGGCCTACCATGAGATCGGGCATGCCCTGGTCTCCAAGCTCATCCCGGGCAGCGATCCGATCCACAAGGCGACGATCATTCCGATCGGAAGGGCTCTAGGCGTCACGCATTTTCTGCCCCAGGACGAGCGCCATGTTCATCCAAAGAGCTACTGGTACGACCGCATCACTATGATGTTGGGGGGTCGCACGGCTGAAAATATCGTTTATGGAGAGACCGCGAACGGGGCTGCAGACGATTATGAAAAGGCCACTCAGATCGCCCGGAGTATGGTATGTGAATGGGGGATGAGCGAGCGACTCGGTCCGATGACTTATGGAAAAAAAGAGGAAGAGATCTTTTTGGGCAGGGAGATCGCTAAACACAGAGACTACAGTGAGAAAACCGCACAGGTTATCGACGAAGAGATCGCGTTGATCGTCAGCGGTGCCGAGAAACGTGCAGACGATCTTCTTCGGTCCAATGAGGACAAGCTCCACACGCTGGTCGAAGCCCTTCTGGAATTTGAGGTCCTGGACGGGTCCCAGATGGACAGGGTCCTTGCCGGGGAGGTCCTCAAACGTCCGGGCAACAAGAAGGCCCGGTGGAACAGCCAGGAGGGGAACGGACGGAGCGGCAGGATAAGGAGGGGAGGCGAAGGTAAAGGGAGGCGAAGGGTTGAACCGGAGGCAGCGGATAATCTTCCGAAACCTGAAGCGTCTGAAAGCAGTGAAACCGCAAACGACAAACGGCAAACGGGAGATGGGGAAGAGCAGGGGCCAGGGGCAAGAGGAAATTGAAGATTGAAGATTGAAGATTGGGGGACCCCTGGCAATGGCAGAAGTCGGAGGTCAGAGGCTGGGGAAGGAAATTACAAATCAAGGGTTTCATGATCACCCAGGCAAAGAAGGGCACGGGCACCGTGTCCTTCTTTTTTAATTCCGGTCGGAGAAGCCCGGGGTTCGTGGATCGAAAGGCCGTGGATCGTGGTTCGTGACTCGAAAAATCCGGGGATCGTGATTCGTGGATCGGGGTTCGGAAAAGCCACTAATCTGAATCCATTCAAAAACCTTTGACTATTCCTCAAAAATTCGCATCGATTCTGAACGAATCACGACCATGAACTCTCGTTCTCCAAGGGACTTGCATTGCGGGCGTAAAACCCTGAGGATCGGTGAGCGGACGCTGATCATGGGTATTCTGAACGTCACTCCGGATTCTTTCTTCGACGGAGGGATTTACCTTGACGGTGAAGCCGCTTATGCCCGGGCACAGACTATGATCGATGAAGGGGTTGACCTGATCGACATCGGTGGGGAATCGACACGCCCGGCCGGCGCGTACGGCGCGGGATCCGAACAGGTCTCGGAAGCGGAGGAGATCAGACGCGTTGTCAGTGTCATAGAACGCGCTGCGAAAGACTCCCCCGTCCCGATCTCCGTGGACACCACGAAGGCCGAGGTTGCACGGCGGGCACTGGATGCAGGAGCGGAGATCGTAAACGACGTGAGTGCCCTTTCGTTCGACCCCGGGATGGCGGACTTGGTGGCGGATCGAGGTATCCCGGTGGTGCTGATGCACATGAAAGGAACACCAAGTACGATGCAACTGAATCCCACTTATGAGGATGTCGTCGGAGAGATATTGGCGTTCCTCCGCGAGCGTCAGGCCTTTGCAAGGCAGTCAGGGATCGGTCCGGATAAAATTCTGATCGATCCGGGACTTGGATTTGGAAAACGGATCCGGGATAATCTGGAGATCATCTCGCGCCTTGAAGAATTCCGATCCCTCAAAGTTCCTTTGCTGATCGGTCCCTCCCGGAAGACTTTCCTGGGCGCCCCGGAAGTCCTGGCTGAGGAACAGTCCCTTCCCCCCGAGGAGCGATTAGAGGGGACCCTCGCTTCCCTGGCGCTCTGCATCGCAAATGGTGCCGACATCGTCAGGGTCCACGACGTCAAGGCGGCCGTGCGGGCCTGTCGAGTGGCGGATGCGATTGTAAAAGTTCCAGGTTCAAGTAAATGAGTAAGTCGTTAATTGGTGAGGGGTGAGTGGAAGCGAAATGGTTCTCATTTAATACCCACCGATGCCAAGTTCCAAGATCCCGGTTATGATCTCGAAAAGCAGCCTCCCTCAATGCTCTGCGTGGATTCCAGTCCGTTCTTCTCCTAGAAATAATAAATATTCTTGACAAATCGCCATAACACCCCTATATTAGGCATAATTATTCAATTATACTGCATAATTATGCAAATGGTGTGGTAGAATGAAGGACAAACGGCTTCGCCAGACTGAAATCCTCGATCTGATCGCCGGCCAGCCCGTGCGCACACAGCAGGAACTGGCTGAGCTTCTCCGGAAACGGGGGATCCGGGCGACCCAATCCACGCTATCCAAGGACATCAAGGACCTTGGTCTGATCAAGGTTCCGGTCGGGGGAAACGGCGTTCGATACTGCGCGCCGGTCCATGGCTCGATACCTCACACGGAAGCCGTCATACGTCGGGAACTGATGGATTTCGTGATTGATTTCGAAACCGCGGGGAACCTGCTTGTCATCAAAACGACTGCGGGGAACGCCTCGGGGGTTTGTGCCGCAATCGATGGGATCAACTGGCCGGAAGCGGTCGGCACGGTTGCCGGGGACGATACGATTTTCGTCGCCTGCAAGGTCGCCGAACATGCTCGGGTCCTCCAGGGACGAATGAATGATATTGTCCGGGGACATAAGGCTTGACCATGAGTCCTATTAAGGTTGGAATTTTCGGCGATACCGGAATGGTGGGACAGGAGATTGAGAGGGTACTGGACCATCATGACCTGGTACAGATCGGCTTCAGAAAAAACTCTGTGCGAGAAACGGGGGACCTGGAGGCATGCAAGATGGTTTTTCTGGCCACAAAGGACCCTGAATCCATGGCATTCGCACCCGCGTTGCTGGCCTCCGGGAAGAAGATCGTCGATATGAGCGGGGCCTTCAGGTTGACCAGGGAAAAATTCGAACGGTGGTACTCCATGGAACACACGGCACCGGATTGCCTGAATGAGGCGGTTTATGGATTGCCGGCCTATTTCAAGGACCGGATCGCTAGAGCCAGGCTGGTCGCCAATCCCGGTTGTTATCCGACCAGTGTCAATCTGGCATTGCGACCTTTAAAGGGGCTTGTTCAGGGTCAGGCCACGGTCGTGTCAACCTCGGGAAATTCGGGGGCGCGAAGAGAAGTGGAGGCAAGACCGAACGAGATCACATATGGCTATGGAACCCAACACAAACACGTGCCCGAGATGGAGGAATACTCAGGATTTCCAGTAAGTTTCACGCCAGTTGTCTTGAGGTCCGTTTTTCGAGGGATCAACACCAACATTCGGATCGAACTGTCAGAGGAATTAAAATCGGTTTCAGCAGAAGAGGCGTGTAAGAACCTGAGCAGCCAGATCGAAGGCAGTTATGAACCGGATGACCTCGTGATGGTTGTTAAAGACACCGGGCAAAAAGAATGGGGAACGGGAGATGTGACGGAGACGCACAAGGCCCTGATTAAGGTATGGGTGGACGATGGGTCCGCGTACCTCTGCTCCATGATCGATAACCTGGGAAAGGGGGCCGCAAGCCAGGCGGTTGAGAATATGAATATCGTTCAGGGGTTTCCCAGGTTATACGGCATCGACGCTGTTTACAGCACGAATTGAGTCGTGATGGAAGATATCATTCAGAAGGCCGCCGCCCTTGTGGAGGCGTTTCCCTACATCCGATCGTTCCGGGACCGGATTGTCGTGGTCAAGTACGGCGGGAGCACGCTGGCCGAGGAGGGCGGGTCTACGACCGTACTGGCCGACCTGGTTTTCATGGAGACCGTGGGTATGAAGCCGGTGGTGGTCCACGGCGGGGGGAAGGAGATCAGCCGGCGGATGAAAGAGGCCGGTGTCGAGGCACGCTTCGTGGACGGGCTTCGGGTCACGGATGAGGATACTATGAAGATCGTTGAGGACACCCTTTTCGGGGTCGTCAACCGGGGGATCGCAGAGGGCATCGTTACCCTCGGGGGAAATGCCAGGGGTATGTCGGCCAAAGATGCGGGGATTATGAGGGTCAAAAAGCACCGGGCTTCTGTGTCGGAGGAGGATGGCACAAGACAGGCGGTGGACATCGGTTTCGTCGGGGATGTGGAATCGATCGACCGGGATCCGATCATCCGGATCTGTGATGAGGCAACCATCCCCGTAATCGCTCCGATCGGGCTCGGTGAAGACGGGATGGGTTATAATGTCAATGCGGATACGGTGGCCGGAGAGATCGCAAGCGCTCTGAACGCCGAGAAGCTTGTGTTTTTGACGAATGTGACCGGAATCCTGAAAGATGCGAAGGACGAGAGGACCCTTCTGTCCTCTCTGCACGTTAATGACGTGGAGGACATGATCGAAAACGGGGGTGTTCAAGGCGGGATGATCCCGAAGGTGCGGGCCTGTGTCCGGTCGGTAAAAGGCGGAGTCCGAAAGACACACATCATAGACGGGCGAATTCCACACGCGCTTCTGCTCGAGATCTTTACAAAGGAAGGGATCGGGACGGAGATCGTAGCGTAAGACCCTTCCGCCATCCCCACTGGAATATAGAATACAGAAGACAGGAGTCAGAAGAAGACCTAATTCAACTCAGTCGGCTGGGTGTTAGAGGTGAGACGGCAATCGGGGGCCAGAGGTCGGAGGTCAGGGATCGGGTCGGAGGTCAGGGAAAAGCAGTAGCAGTGGCAGTAGCAGGAAAGGCGAAGGCCAGGGGTCGGAGGTCAGTCCGTCAAACGTCAAATCGTGAGACGTGAGAAGGAGGTTGGGGGGCAAGAGGAAATGGAAGATTGAATATCGAAGAGATCCTTATGCCCACAAAAAAGTCCTGAGGTTTTCAAATATTCAATATTCAATGAATTTAGAGTCTTACATTACAACTTCTACGCAAGATGCGTACATCTTTTTGGTCCGTCTATGAGACAATTCAAACCAAAAATGTCATCCTGAGCCCCTTCGGCTCACTTCGTTCGCTCAGGATATACTCCGGCGAAGGATCTCGGTTTTAGGATCATACATCTCCGCGAGATATGTAAATATTTTTGGTTGCGGCTGAGTGGAGCGAAGGCAGCGTTAGGTGAGGGGTGCCGAGCTTGTGAGGCGGGGTGAGGGAGCACGACGGGGTTCCAAGGAAGTGCAAAATGAATAATGCAGAGCGCAAAACAAAAGGTTTCGGCCAAAAGCAATGGGTTCAGGTACTGATGATACAGTTTGACTTCCGAAAAAATCCACTTAGGATCGAAAAAAGACATGGTTTACCATTCCATAGAATGGTGAATTGGAAGCGGTGAATCGGAAACCTATGGAGGGAGCTTGTGAAAACCGAAGAGATCATAGCGCTTGAGAACCAGTACATTCTTCAGACTTATGCACGTCCCCCGTTTGTGCTCGAGCGGGGCAGCGGGGTTTATCTTTACGACATGGAAGGAAATCGCTATCTCGATTTCGTCAGCGGTCTCTCCGTCAACGCCCTGGGGTACGGGGATCCCGAGATTCTCAAGGTGATCAACCAACAGGCGGAAATGCTGATCCATGTTTCCAACCTCTACCACACCCTACCTGCCCCACAGCTTGCCCAGACGCTCGTTGAGAGCTCTTTCGCAGACCGGGTATTTTTCTGCAACAGCGGGACAGAGGCCTGGGAGGCGACCCTCAAGTTTTGCCGAAAGTGGGGGTATGAGAAGTTTTCGTCCAAGCCGAAATACAAATTCATCGCATTCCACAATTCCTTCCACGGTCGGACCATGGCGTCGATCACGACGACCGGGCAGCCGAGGTACCATAAAGGATTCGAGCCGCTTCTTCCGGGCGTGGACTTCGCAACCCTGAACGATCTGGATTCGGTGAAATCATTGGTCACGGAAGAGACCTGCGCCATTCTCGTGGAGCCGCTGCAAGCGGAGGGTGGCATACATGCGTGCGACCAGGCTTTTCTGTCCGGCCTGCGAGAGTTGTGCGATGAGAAGGAGATTCTCCTGGTATTCGATGAGATTCAGAGCGGGCTGGGTCGTACAGGGACTCTGTTCTGTTATCAGCAGTATGAGGTAGAGCCGGATTTGATGACCCTGGCAAAGCCTCTGGCGGGAAGCCTTCCAATCGGGGTTTCTCTCCTCCGCCAGGAGGTTGCCGATTGCATCAAACCCGGTGACCACGCAGCCACCTTCGGGGCCAACGCGGTCACGTGCGCGGTTGCGATCAATGTGTTCAACCGTCTGGCCGATCCGGCGTTCCTCGAGGTTGTCCGTGCGCGAAGCGAACGCCTTTTCGCGGGGCTACGGAGAGTTCAGGAGAAACATCCGGATAAGATCAAGGAGATCAGGGGACGGGGACTGATCGCAGGTGCGGTCACGACCCTGGCCGCGGGGGACATCCTGAAGGAGTTTCAGAAGCAAGATATCCTGGTCTGTACGGCCGGACCGGATGTCGTGCGGTTTCTGCCTCCTCTGATCATCGAGGATGCGCACATCGACCACGCGGTGGATGTGCTTGACGCTGTATTGGCAGCGGGGATACCAGAGGAAAATGGAAAATGACAGGCCCTACTGCCCATCCCCACCGGAATACAGAATACAGAAGTCAGAAGAAGACTTAAATTCAACTCAGTCGTCAGCCGTAAGCCAGCAGAAGGCAGTAGCAGGTGGCAGTGGCAGGAAAAAGCAAAGGCAGGAGTCGGAGGTCAGGGAAATTGAAGATCGAATATTGAAGAAGCGATCCACGGTTTTCCGATCCCCGATCCCCGAATCACGAATCACGGACTACTGGAGATGCTTTGACGGTTAGTGACTTAAAAGGAAGGACCGTGGCGATGGCCGTGTCCGGAGGTCTGGACAGCTGTACGGTCACGCGGTGGATGACTGATCACGGTGTCCGGGTGGCCTGTTTTACCGCGGACCTGGGACAGCCTGACGAGGACAATGTCCAGGACATTCGGGACAAGATGCTCGCCTGCGGCGCGGCCGAAGCGGTGATCGTGGATGCGAAAGATATGATCACTGCGGCGGGACTGGAGGTGGTGCGGGCACAGGCGCGTTATGAAGGAGGATACTGGAACACCACGGGGATTGCCCGGTATGTCACGGTTGAGGCGATCCTCCCTGAACTTCGGACGCGGGGGATCCAGGTGGTCGGACACGGGTCCACCGGCCGGGGAAATGATCAGGTTCGATTTCAGATCGCCCCCAACATGCTTGCTCCGGAGATTGAAGTCTATGCGCCCTGGAGGGATCCTGAATTTCTGTCGGCTTTCGGGGGACGGAAGGAGATGATCGATTTTTGCACCCGCAAGGGCCTTCCGGTTGCCGCAACCCACGATAAGCCGTATTCAACGGACGCCAACCTGCTCGGCCTCACCCACGAGGCCGGGATGCTCGAATCCCTTGGGACGCCGGCTCTGCTGATCACACCCGGGATGGGTGTCCATCCGCAAGAAGCCCCGGACGAAAATGAATCGTTCAGCGTTCGCTTTGAGGGGGGTGTCCCGACTTCGGTGAATGGGAAGGGGGTCTCCGTGCTGGAGGCCTTTCACGCGGCGAATGAGGCGGGCGGCCGGAACGGGGTCGGCATCGGTCTTCATACGGTCGAAAACCGGTTTGTCGGGATCAAGTCCCGTGGGGTCTACGAGGCACCCGGCATGGAACTCCTGGGTTGTTGTTATGAGTACCTTCTCCAACTGATTCTGGACCGTCGAGCCCGGAGGGTGTTCAACGATGCTTCCGCCACCCTGGCCGAACAGATCTATCAGGGATTCTGGTTCGACCCCGCATCGAGTGCGGCGCGAGCGGTGGCCGGGGGGTTCGCAAAGTTTGCCACGGGAACGATTTCGGTCGTCCTATACAAGGGCAATGTATCGTTCGAGTCCGCGCAGGATGTCCCCCATTCCCTCTATTCCGAAAGCACCGCGTCTATGGAGAAGATCGGCGAATTCGACCATACCGATTCCGAAGGCTTCATCAGGGTACTGGGGGTGAGTGCGAAGGCGCTTAATGCCGCCGGGCAAATAGGGAAAATGAAAAGTGCAAAACGCAAAATCAGGGGCCAGGGGTCGGAGGTCGGGGGAAGTCAAAACCGGTAGTCAGGGGGCCAGGGAATGGCAGTAGCAGTGGCAGGGTAAGCAGGAGAGGAAAGTGCAAGGTGCAAATGGACTATAGACGATGGACTTAACGGTAAAGCAAGTGGAGCGAATTCCGGTGGATGTCCCCTTTCGGGAGGTCCCGGCGCGGAATATGATCCGGGAGCTTCCCCACTGGACGCTGTTTGAGATTTGTAAGGTGACGCTGGCCTGCGGTGTCACGGGTTTCGGCGAGACGATGGAGTATTACACCTGGGGTCAGGTGACCGATGAGGCTGTCGGGAAGGTCACGGGGAAGAATGCAGCCGAGATGATGTGGGAAGACTCCCTCGGCGCGGGTCTTCAGATGGCCCTGTTCGACGCGGTGGGGAAGGCGAACGACGTTCCGTGCTACCGTCTGATGGGGCCAAAACACCGGGACCGGCCGTTCATCAGCTGGTGGGACATCGATATGCCCTGGGAAGACTGGGTTACCGAGTGCCGGGAGGCGAATTCGCTGGGTTATACGAACTTTAAGACCAAAGCCCGTCCCTGGTGGGACCTTGACGAGCAGTGCAGCCGGCTCTGTTCGACGCTTCCCTCGTGGTTCGATCTGGACCTGGACTTTAACGGGATGCTTTTGGATACGGCACACGGGACCCGGGTGTTGACGGAGATCGAGCAGTATTCCAACGTTAAGATTTTCGAGTCTCCTATTCCGCAATCGGATGTTGCGGGGAACAAATTCCTCCGGTCACAGACCAGGTGCCGATCGCTATGCATTTCGGCTCTCCGCCTGTTATGACCGCATTGAAGGAGGATGTGTGCGACGGATTTGTTATCGGGGGCGGGGCCACGGCCGTGATGTCACAGGGTCGTGTGGCAGCGGCCGCGGACAAGCCGTTTTTCCTTCAGCTTGTCGGGACAGGGATCACCTTCGCCCTCCATCTCGGTGCGGTCCTGTCTCACGCGCGGTGGCCTTCGGTAAACTGTCATCAGCTCTTCACACATCATATGATCCAGCCGAAGATCTCTGTGAAGAACGGAAGTTCGGCCGTTCCGGAAGGTCCGGGCCTGGGCGTGGAACTGGACGGGGATGCCCTGGAAAAGTTCAGGCTGGATTCGATGCCGGAGAAGACCTACCCCACATCGAACCTCCTCCTGGCCGTTCGCTGGGGGTCAGGGGCCACTATCTATTATGGCCACGCAAACCAGTACAAGCAAGATTTTCAAGCAGGACGGCTCCCGATCTTCAGCAAAGGGGTCCGAGTCGAAAGGATGATGGATGATGGGAGCCGGGAATGGAGAGAGCTATACGAAAGGGCAAAAAAGGGAGGGGTACATACAAATTGAGGATCGAAAGACCGTCAAACGTGAGACGTGAAACGGAAAAGATTCCCCCTCAACACCCCCTCACCGGAATACAGAATACAGAAGTCAGGAGAAATCAAGTCATTTAAATTGAATATTGAAGATTTCCATGAAACACCTCACCAGAATACAGAAGACAGAATATCACCCCCCTCGCCCTGTCGATAATCCTTCCGTTATATATTGATTTTCCTTTCTTGTAAATTCTTACCGTTCTCTTCAGATTTCCCCTTTTTTACCCTTGCATGAAATGGGCATCTTTTATATATTTGTCTGTTAGCACTCTCCGCACGAGAGTGCTAACAACATACGCCAACTCGAATATTATTAGTGGATTAGTGTTCAAAAACCCTCGGTCGGTTATTCAAAAAGGAGGAGTGTGATGAAAGTCAGACCGTTGGCAGATCGGATCCTCATCAAGCACATCGAGCAGCAAGAGGTCCAAAAGGGAGGGATTATCATCCCGGACACGGCCAAAGAGAAGCCGCAGGAGGCCAAAGTCGTGGCTGTCGGACCCGGAAGGCTCGATGACGGGGGTAAGCGGATCCCGATGGAGGTGAAGAAGGGCAACCGCATCTTGATCGGCAAGTACGCCGGCACGGAGGTGAGCATCGACGGAGAGGAGCATCTGATCATGCGTGAGGACGATGTCCTGGCGGTGATCGAGTAGTTTGGAGGGATCCGGAAAAGGTTGTTCTTCTTTTGGGGATCTGATCAATCGAATTGCGAAGGAGGTTTTTGAAATGGCGGCCAAGCAGTTGGCTTTCAGTGAGGATGCCCGCGATAACATTCTAGCGGGCGTCAGTAAATTAAGCAGAGCGGTGAAGGTTACCCTCGGCCCGCGCGGCAGGAATGTCGTGTTGGGAAAGAAGTGGGGATCCCCGACGGTCACCAAGGATGGCGTGACGGTGGCCAAGGAGGTGGAACTGGAAGATCCCTACGAGAACATGGGCGCTCAGATGGTGAAGGAAGTTGCGACCAAGACGTCCGACGTGGCAGGAGACGGGACTACAACCGCGACCATACTGGCCGAAGCGATCTACCGCGAAGGGCTCAAGAATGTGACGGCGGGCGCGAATCCGATGGATCTCAAGCGGGGTATTGAAAAGGCTGTGGATCTGACGGTAGAACATCTCGAGAAAATGACGAAGAAGGTCAAAGACCGGGCGGAGATCGCGCAAGTGGCCACCATCTCGGCGAACGGCGACGAATCCATCGGAAATCTGATCGCTGACTCGATGGAGAAGGTCGGCAAAGACGGAACGATTACGGTCGAGGAGGCCAAAAGCACGGACACGACCCTGGAGGTCGTAGAAGGGATGCAGTTCGATCGGGGTTATATCTCCCCCTATTTCGTGACAGACCCCGAGCGGATGGAGGCGAACTTCGAAGATGTCTACATCCTGATCCACGAGAAAAAGATCTCAGGCTTAAAGGATATTCATCCGCTCCTGGAGAAGATCGCACAGACGGGAAAGCCGTTGCTGGTGATCGCCGAGGACCTTGAGGGAGAGGCTCTGGCGACCCTGGTCGTCAACAAGATTCGCGGGACGCTTCAAAGCGCGGGCGTGAAGGCCCCGGGCTATGGTGACCGGCGGAAGGCTATGCTCGAGGATATCGCCATTCTGACGGGCGGGGAGGTTCTGTCGGAGGATCTGGGTGTCAAGCTGGAGAACGTCCAGATCAGCGACCTGGGACGAGCTAAGCGAATCACGATCGAGAAGGAGAACACGACGATCGTGGAGGGAGGCGGCAAGAAAACGGACATCCAGGGCCGTGTGGCCCAGCTCAAACGCCAGATCGACGAGACTACATCCGACTACGATCGGGAGAAACTGCAGGAGCGGCTGGCCAAGCTGGCCGGCGGTGTGGCTGTGATCAACGTCGGGGCTGCCACCGAAACAGAGATGAAAGAGAAGAAGGCCCGGGTCGAGGATGCCCTTCACGCCACACGCGCGGCCGTGGAGGAAGGGATCATTCCGGGCGGGGGCGTTGCCTTCATCCGGGCGATCTCGTCCCTTGAAAAGCTGGAACTTGAGAACAGCGATGCGCAGGTGGGCGTGAAAATCGTCCGCCGGGCGCTCGAAGAGCCCCTGCGCCAACTCGCGGACAACGCGGGGGTGGAGGGGGGTCTCGTGGTCCAGAGGGTCAAAGAGGTGAAGGGATCCACGGGCTTCAACGTGTCGACCGAGGAATACGAGGACCTGGTCAAGGCGGGTGTTATCGACCCGACGAAAGTTGCGCGTTCTGCCCTGCAAAACGCCTCGTCGATCGCCGCCCTCCTCCTGACCACGGAGGCCCTGGTCACGGAGAAGCCGGAAGAGAAGAAAGATGCCCCGGCTGCGCCTCACAGCCACGACGACATGTATTAAAACGATTATGGGACGGTGTTAGCCGTCTTTCTAGAAGAAAAGCCCGATCTCTCGATGAGGTCGGGCTTTTTTTGTCGGGGGTCAGGGAAAAGAAAAAAAGTGAAACGTGAGACGGGAGACGGGAAAAAACAGTAGAAGTGGCAAGAAAAGCAAGGGGCCAGAGGTCGGAGGTCAGGGGTCGGGTAAGGCAAAGACAGCGGATTTAGGGAAGGGGGCATAGGGGTTAGGTCTGACAACGGATATCCCAGGAGATTGTCAGGACATTAACCCCTGGCTTTATGTGGCCAAAAGTTGTGGGACCGGTCTCCAGACCGGGAATTGGCTCAGTAGTGCCAGGATCAGTTAATTCGTGATTCGTCGTTCGTGACTCGGTGAACTATCGTAGGGGCGGACCTGTGTGTCCGCCCTAATCAGGAGGCCGCACATCCGAGGAAGGGCGCACAACTCAGGTGCGCCCCTATCAGAAAATCGGGCAATGTCTGTTTGGGGATATTGAAGGCGGAATGCAGGTGAGATAACCAATCGCAGGTTTGATTAACCCTGATAACAAACCATCTATCCAATATTCCGTCTCTCAAAAAATCTCCACACGCGCTCGAATACCTCCGGGGCATCGGGCTCCACGGTGAGGATATGTTTTGAGTTTTCCGCGATGGTGAGTTCTTTTTGCTCGGCCGCGATTCGGGATAGGATTTTCCCTCCAGACTTCGGGTTGACGAGCCGGTCCTTTCCTCCCATGATGATCTGCGTCGGGACGACGACCTCCGAAAGTCTCCGGAAACCGATGCGCATCAACTTGCGAAGCTCGACGAGGGAGCGGGTGGGGCGGACGGAGTAGCTGAAGATGCCGTGTTGTTCGTAGTAGTCCCGGGCGTTCTCTCCCTTGTGCAGTTCGGAGCGCAAGCAGGCGATGAGTGGGATGAGAAAGAAGAGTCTGTTCCGAACGAAAAAAGAGGGCGCAAGGAGGCTGATTCCGGCCACGTTTCCCGGATGATCAGCCGCCAGGATCCCGGCCAGCACCCCTCCCATGGAGACCCCCCCGATAAATACCTGATCGACCCTTCCCTGTAGTTCGATGAATCCTTCCTCTGCAGATCTAACCCAGTCCTGCCATCTGGTTCGCCTGAGGTCCTCGGGGTCTGTTCCGTGACCGGCCAATCGGACCCCCAAGACGGTAAACCCTCGTTGATTGAGGAATTCCCCCAGGGGACGCGTCTCGGTTGGGGATGCCGTGAATCCGTGGATGAGGAGAACGCCTCTACGGGTGCCGGGGAGGAAATAGGAATCTGCGTGGATCATGGCTATGGAAATGGAAAATGTAAAGTGGAAAGGATCGGGTGTCAGGGGTCAGGGAAATGACGCATTTGGAAGTTTCAATTTTGAACTCGGCGGAGGGAGATGATGGACCAGGCCAGAGCGAATAGTGTCCCGGCCGCGCAAAGGACGACCAGGAGGTCGCCGTGTCGCGTGTAGAAGGTCAAGTCACGGCCGGGGACGATTTCGACGGTGATTGCTGCGGGTTCGAAAAGCTTGGTCGCTTCCAGGACCCGTCCCGAGGCATCGACCGCGCCGGAGATGCCGGTGTTGGCGGCCCTGATCAGGGGGCGGCCATTCTCCACCGCCCGGAAGACCCCCATGGCGAAGTGCTGAAAGGGAGCGGCCGTGGTACCGAACCAGGCATCGTTCGTGACGTTTACGATGAAAGCGGCGCCGTTTTTTACGAAGTGTCGCGCAATTTCGGGGAAGATCGATTCGTAACAGATGAAGACACCGAAGGAAGCATTTCTACCCGGGAGATCCAGGATATCAGAGTGCTCACCTGGATTAAATCGGCCGCTTTCCCTCGTCAGGCCTTCCATGTAGCCGAAGATAAACTCCAGGGGGATATACTCACCGAATGGGACAAGGTGGACTTTGTCCTGATAT
The DNA here is from genome assembly GCA_965217865.1 of Candidatus Latescibacterota bacterium. GTDB lineage: Bacteria > Latescibacterota > UBA2968 > SICM01 > SICM01 > CBDCJO01. The sequence continues at coordinate 1,681,996 of CBDCJO010000002.1, forward strand.
CCGACCACTTTCCCGGTTTTTGAGATAAGGAAGGCCCGGTTGTAGGTCTTCCCGTGGGTTCGTTCCAGGCTTCCGATCAACATGGGGACGTTCATCTCACGGGCCAACTCCATCGCCTGGTCATAGTGCGGTCGGTTTACGGCGTGATTGAGAAAGAAAGGGAAGGCGGTTTCCGGAAGGACGATAAAATCCAGATCTTTTCCGTCCAGTTGACGGATGAGGGTTGTGTATTTCTCCACGGTCATCTGGCGAACATCCTGGTGCCATTTCCGTCCTTGCGGGATGCTCCCTTGTGCGATTCCAACCTTCAAGGCATGCTCCGGTGCTCCCGGGTTGAAGGTGATGCCATAACTTATTGAAATAATAAGGATAAGTGCCGGAGCGATCGTGCCGCGCCAGGATGCCTTTCCTGAGACCTGGAGGCTGACGATTGTTGCGTTCACCAGGACAATCAGGAAGCTGACGCCGTAGACGCCCCAGATTCGCGCGGTTGCCAGAATTGGGAGCATGCTGTGCTGGGTGTATCCTAGGAGCATCCAGGGAAATCCGGTAAGGAGGTGTGCCTGGAGCCATTCCAGCGTGACCCAGAGGGAGGCGCAGATCCAGGGGAAAAGGGGGAAGGCCGGGTTGAAACGAGCTGCCAGAACAAAAAAGGCCAGGATGTAAAGGCTCATGTAAAGGATCAGGAGGAGGGTTGTGAAGGCGCCGACTAACCAGGAGAGATGTCCATAATTGCTGAGGGTTTCTGCGAGCCAATAGACCTTCCCCGTGCAGGAGACCAGTCCCGCCATCCCCCCGATGCGGAAAGCCCTGTTGCTTCCTGGACCGTGAAGGAGGGCCAGGGCGGGAAGGAGGCAGATGAATGCCACGTAGCCCATGTCGGGTTTGGGCATGGCCAGGACGATCAGGCCGCCGGATAAGGAACCTGCCAGCAATTGGATACGGGTTTGATTTAACATGGTTGGTTAAGGGGGAAATGGAAAGTGGAAAATGTAAAATGTAAAATGAGAAAAGTCATTATTTTAGTTGAAAGCCGCTTATATGCTAAGATCCATTCTTTTTGAACCAGATTGTCAAGGGTGGTGTCCGCGGTGGGGTCAGGTCCAGGACAAAGGCATGCTGGGAATGACCCGTAGGGGGTGGGAGGGCTACGAACCACGATTCACGAGTCACGAACCACGGTTTTTTAAACAGAAACGCCACGGTAATCCCTGCCGTGGCGTTGAATTTTTGTTCTTTTTATTAACTTTACAAACGAATGCGGCGAGGGCTCTCCCGTTTTTTTCGTCCAAATGGTGTGGCCTTTCGCGTGGCTTTGGGCTTTTGAGTGGTGGTGGAACTCGCAGCCTGGGATTTGCTTCCTTTCAGGGGTTCGGTTGTATAATCGAAGCCTGGATGCATCGCCCAGATGAGGTTCCCGTCCAGGCGTTTCTCGATCGCCTTTATAAAATCTGCCTCCTCGGGGGACATCAGGATCAAGGCATCCCCTGTATTCTCAGCCCGTGCGGTACGCCCCACGCGATGGACGTAATCATCGGGATTTTGAGGGACATCGTAGTTGATGACGTGCGAGATATCATCGATGTCCAACCCCCTTGCGGCGATGTTGGTGGCAACGAGAATTTTGGATATCCCCTGGCGAAATTCGTCCAAGGCTTTTTCCCGCTGGCCCTGGGTCCGATCTGCGTGGAGGCGCGTTACCCGCTGTCGCTTGCCTTGCAAGAGCTTGGCCAATTTCTCCACACCTCGTCGGGTCCTGGCAAAGATCAGGGCGGAATCGATCCGCTCCTTTTTGAGGAGGCTTATGAGAAGCTTTCCCTTCAGGTGCCCCGGAACCGGGAAGACACGATGTGTAATGCCGTCGGCAGCCGAGGACGGGGGACCCGCCTCGACGGTAACCGGATCCCTGAGAATCTCTCGTGTAAGGGACCTGATTTCAGGAGGCATCGTTGCCGAAAACAACATGGTATGGCGCCTTCTGGGGAGCTTTCGAACAATTCGTCTAATATCCGGAAGAAACCCCATGTCGAGCATCCTGTCCGCCTCATCGAGGACCAGGGTGGTCAAGGCGTTAAAGTTGACGTGTCCGCGTCCCATATGATCCAGAAGACGGCCCGGGGTCGCAACGATGATGTCGACACCCTTTCTCAGGCTCCTGGTCTGAGGCTCAATTTTTACGCCCCCGTATATCGTGGTCGACCGCACATCTGTGTGGCGACCGTAGGTTTTGATGCTCCCGCCGACCTGCAGAGCCAATTCACGTGTCGGAACCAGGATCAAAGCACGGATTAGGTGCTCCGGATTGATCCGATGAAGAATTGGGAGCACGAAGGCCGCGGTTTTTCCAGTCCCGGTCTGGGCACATCCGATTATATCCCGTCCCTGGAGGACGATCGGGATGGCCTTTTGTTGGATTGGTGTGGGCACCTGGTATCCGGCATCCTCTATTCCCTTTAGGATCGTGGAAACCAGTCCGAATTTATCGAATGACATTGTTGAATCTCTCCGAGCTATAAAAAAGCGGATGGGCCTCTTTTCGGGCCGATCCGCTTTTAAAAACGTGCACAATCTCTCCGTTTAGAGTCCTTTAACATACACTATAATATAAACATAAGTTCCGTTATTGTCAACATAATTGTTGTTGACATCTCCACTTAAGGGAGGTAATTTGGTGATTATGGAGTTTGTTATCGACATTCACCTTCATTCCTCCTATTCTCGGGCAACCAGCCGGGAACTTACCCCCGAGAATCTACATCGGTGGTCTTCCCTGAAGGGGCTCACGGTTGTCGGCACGGGGGATTTCACCCATCCCGTGTGGTTGGAAGAGCTGAAAACAAAGCTAGAACCCGCGGAAGAGGGGTTGTACCGGTTGAAATCGAGTTTCCGTGCGCCGGTTGACCGCGAAATCCCCCCTCTTTGCCAGGGTGAGGTGCGGTTTCTGCTGTCGGTTGAGATCAGCTCTATTTATAAAAAAAACGATAAGGTTAGAAAAATTCATAACCTCGTTTTGATGCCGGACTTCGAGGCAGTTGACCGGTTGAACCAAAGACTGGAGGATATAGGCAACCTGAAATCTGACGGAAGGCCCATTCTTGGTCTCGACAGCAGGGATCTTGCAGAGATCGTTCTGGAGGTATGCCCGGAAGCCCTGCTCATCCCGGCACATATCTGGACACCTCACTTTGCAATGTTCGGATCCAAATCCGGATTTGACTCTTTCGAGGAATGCTTTGAGGATATGATGCCGTATATCTATGCGGTGGAGACGGGGCTTTCCTCCGACCCCCCTATGAACTGGCGGTTGTCGGTTTTGGATAAATTTTCCATTGTCTCTAATTCGGATGCCCATTCGCCTTCCAAACTCGCGCGGGAGGCGACTTGCTTCGATACGGACCTCTCGTTCCCTGCCATTCGATCCGCAATTAAGGATCGAGACCCCAATAGGCTTGTCGGCACTCTTGAGTTCTATCCCGAGGAGGGCAAATACCATTACGACGGCCACAGGAATTGCGGGATCTGCTGGAAGCCCGAACAGACGCTTGCCTCAAGCGGGATCTGTACGGTTTGCGGAAAACCGGTTACGGTTGGGGTCCTCAACCGTGTGGATGTTCTTGCGGATCGCGAGGAAGGGACCCGGCCGGAGTCAAGGCGCCCCTATGAAAGCCTGATTCCATTGATCGAGATTATCGCATCCACCAGGGGGGTCGGATCGGGTTCGAAACGCGTCAAAGAGGCTTACGATGCACTGATTTTGGCTCTGGGGCCCGAGTTGAAGATCCTTCGAGAGATTTCCATCGAGGAGATCGCCCGGTCCGGGGATTCTCTGGTGGCTGAGGGCATCCGTCGAATGCGCAGCGGGAATGTTGAAATCGAACCGGGTTTTGATGGAGAGTATGGGAAGATCAGGGTATTTCAGGAGGGGGAGCGGGAGAAGTATGCCGGTCAGGGGGATATGTTTGAGAAGCGGAGGTCAGGGGTCGGGAAACGTGAGACGTCAGACGTGAGAAGTGAAACGGGAAAAGGCAGTAGTGGCAGTGGCAGGAAAAGGCAAAGGCAGAGGTCGGAAGTCAGGGGTCAGAGGTCGGAGAAAAGGGACAAACCGGAGGAGAAAGGGGGAAATGGAGAAGCTGAGGCAGAAATCTCCGGAGTTTTTCCCAAGGAAGGCCATGGGAATACAGGGAAACCGGTCATAGGTAATCTGCGTGCTCCGACAGAGAATGGCCTTCCCCTTTTCCCGCAATTTGGAGTCGGGAGCATTTTGGTTGTCGGGTGGGAGCTTGGCCAACCTTTTTGATTTGACTGGAGATCAGCAAAAGGCAGTTTTCGACCTGGATGGTCCCGTGGTAGTGGCAGCAGGACCGGGGACCGGCAAGACGCTGGTCCTGACTTGTCGTGTTTCTTATCTTGTCAGGGAGCGCTCTATCAACCCCAGGTCGATGGTTGTCGTAACATTTACGAACAAAGCTGCGGAGGACATGCTCCGGAGATTTCGCGGCATGCTCCCGAAGATGGAAGATCTCCGGGATCTGCGCGTCGGAACCTTCCACGGGTTCTGTCTCGATCTGATCCGAAGTGAATTCGGAAAGGAGCAGCGGGTTCTGATCGACCAGGTGGAGTCGCGTGCCCTGATTGAGACGGTGATCCGGGAGGGAAAATTCAGGGTCAGACTTGGCGATGCCTGCGATTTCATCTCCCGGACCAAAGGGGATGGGACCCTGAAGGCGGCGGTTGAGGGATCCTTCGAATTTGGCAGGATTTTAAAGGATTATCAGAATCGCCTTCGGGAGCTCCGACTTTGGGACTTCGACGATATTCTCCTCGAAGCGGTCGCACTCCTCGAATCAGACCCATCTATTCTTAAAAGGTTAGAAGCAGACCATCTCTTGGTTGATGAATTTCAGGATGTCAACGCGGTGCAGTATCGTCTGGTCAGGCTCCTTGCCGGTGAGGGTCAGAATCTGTTTGTGATCGGGGACCCTGACCAGGCGATCTACGGTTTCAGAGGGGGGGATCGCCGGTTCTTTGCAAAGCTTTTGGGTGACTTTTCAGGGGCTCATCTCATCCGGTTGGAGTCAAATCATCGCTCGACTGGAAATATACTGGATGCCGCCCACGGGGTCATCGCGGAGGATCCCGATCGAATCGACCTGAGGGTCACTCCGAGCCGGGACCCTGGAGTCCGGGTCCGATTGCTACTGTTGGAGAGCGAACTATCCGAGGGGATCGCTGTTGTCCAGGAGATTCTCGAGAGGGTCGGGGGTACGGACCTTACCCAGGCTGGAGAAGCCGAAAGAAGCTTCGAGGATTTCGCAGTCCTGTTCCGCACCGGACGACAGGCGGATGTCCTCGAGATATGTCTGAAAAAAGAGGGGCTGCCCCATCGAATCATCGGGCAGAAGGGCTTTATGGACTCCGGGGTGGTGAGGGATGTTCTTGCGTTCGCCCGTTGCCTTACGCCTCCAGATGAGGATTATCGGATCCAGTGTGCACTTCGACTGGAACGATTCGATCCGGGTGAGGGTGTCTGGAAGAATATCCTGGCACGGCAAGCGGAAAAAGGTGGGTCTCTGTATGAAACATTGCAAGCTCTGTCCGGTGATTTCGATAAGGTTCGAGAATTTATCGATGTTGTGGAGCGATGTCGATCCCTCGTGGAGACCGCGCGTGCTGACAGCGTGATTCGAGCTTGTTGCGAGGGTTGCCGGGTTTCCGATGAAATAAATCTGGAGAGGCTTCTGAATGTTTGCAGCCGGTACGATACTTTTGAGGGCTTTTATCGGGATGTCTTGCTCGGAAAGGATGCGGACTGCGAGCAGGAGGGCAAAAGGACCGGTACCCGCGGAGAGGCCATCACCCTGATGACGCTTCACGCAGCGAAGGGGCTCGAATTCCCGGTTATCTTCATCGTAGGGGTTGAGGACGGCTTGATTCCCTTCCGGGAGCGAGATGCCGACCTATCTGAGGAGCGCCGCCTGCTCTACGTCGGTCTGACAAGAGCCCGAGACGAGGTCATCCTGACGGCCGTGAAGAGGCGGATTCGCTACGGAAAACGGATCAACCCGGAAATCTCCCCATTTTTAAAGGACCTTTGCGGGTCAAATATCGAGGTGGAGGAACGGGTGCATTCGCGAAGCGCACAAATTTCGCTTTTTTAGATCATGAGACGGCAAAACGTGAGAAGTGAGAAGGAAAGTAGCAGTGGCAGTGGCAGGGGAAAAGAAAAGGCGGGGATCGTGGATCGTGATTCAGAAAATTAGTGACGGACATATAAAATTCGGTCAAGTGTCAGACCTAACCCCTAGCCCCTTCCCTAAAGGGAAGGGGAATAAAGGCTTAATTTAGCTAATCTTCAGTCACATGACCTCCACTCTATGTAATGGGATAATCCCTTAGATATGTGGGACCCGACTCCAGTCGGGGAATAAGGGCATCAGCCAAAGGAAAAATCCCCGATGATCTTGGCCATTCAGAGCCAGTTCCCGGTCTGGAGACCGGTCCCACAACATTTGGCCACATAAGGCCAGGGTTTACTACGGCTGAGCGAAGAGATCCACGGTTTTTCGAACCCCGAATCACGAATCACGAACCACGGTCACCTAAGGAGGTGGACATGAAAAAGGAGATCGGTGCTACGGCCGGTGAATTGTGGCATTTTCTGGACGCGCAGGGTGAGACGACATGGCGGCAGATCGAAAAGCGGGTCAACCGGCCACAACGCATGCTGGCTATGGGTATCGGCTGGTTGGCCAGGGAGAACAAGATTGATATCCGGAAAATGTCAGGGGTCTATTACGTAGGGTTAAAATAATCCCTTTAAAAAATCTTGTGGGAGGTCGTGTGGCCGGTTTGGTGGCTTTGATTATTCTGGACGGTTGGGGATTGAATCCCAGGAAAGACCACAATGCGGTGGCGCTTGCCCGGACTCCGACGATGGACGGTTTGCGGAAGAACCATCTGCACACGACGCTGGTGACCTGCGGGACCCGCGTGGGATTGCCTGAGGGGCTGATGGGGAACTCGGAGGTTGGGCATCTCAACCTTGGGGCCGGTCGGATGGTGATACAGGCGATGACGCGGATCGACGGATGGGTGAAAGACGGGAATCTGTTCCAGAATCCTGCACTCGTGGGGGCGATCGATCACGTGAAGGGGACGGAGCGGAAGCTGCACCTGATAGGTCTTGTATCGGACGGGGGTGTGCACAGCTGGCCATCCCATTATCTGGGTCTCTTGAGGATGGCGAAGGCCCGGGAGTTGGACCCCGGGCAGGTTTATCTCCACGCGATGCTGGATGGGAGGGATACCCCGCCTCAGAGCGGAATCGATCATGTCAAAACCCTCGTCGATTTCATGGAAGAAATCGAGTTTGGCCATGTGGGTTCAATCGTGGGCCGATACTATGCGATGGACCGGGACAGGCGCTGGGAGCGTACGAAGATCGCCTATGACTGCTACACGATGGGGGCCGGGAGGAAGGAGACCGATCCGGTCGAAGCCGTGAAGAAGGCATACGAGAGGGATGAAACCGACGAGTTCGTCAAACCGATCGTGATCGCGGGTGATGACGGCGAGTCGACGGCCAGGTTTTCCGATGGAGACAGTGTCCTGTTCTTCAATTTCCGTGGGGACCGGCCGAGGCAGATCACAAAGGCTTTCGTGCTCCCGGGGTTCAAGGAATTCGAACGAAAGGAATCGCCGGATATTCGGTTTACCTGCATGACCCGGTATGAGGAGGGGCTTCCGGTAGAGGTGGCCTATCCCCCGGATTCCCTGGAACAGGGAATGACGAACACTGTTGGGAAGGCTATAAGCGACCGGGGCATTCGACAACTGCGGATCGCCGAGACGGAGAAGTATGCACACGTGACTTTCTTTTTCAACGGACAGGAGGAGGCGCCCTATCCGGGGGAAGAACGAATCCTTGTGCCCTCACCGAAGGTCGCGACTTACGATCTCCAACCGGAGATGAGCGCTCAGGGTGTCGCAGCCAACCTGGTCGAGAAGATTCGTGAGGGCTCGTTCGAAGCGGTGATTTGTAATTTCGCTAATCCGGACATGGTTGGACATACGGGGGACCTGGGGGGGGCGATCAAGGCCGTTGAGACGGTGGACCAATGCCTGGACGATTCCCTCGAAGCGATCCGTGACACAGGCGGGGCCGCGATCGTCACCGCGGATCATGGGAACGCGGAGCAGATGCTGCATTACGATTCAGGGGTTCCCCATACTGCGCATACGACGAACCCGGTTCCGCTGTTCGTCGTATATAACCGGTTCAACGAAAGCCTACGGAGCGGAGGCTCACTTGAGGATGTGGGGCCGACCATGCTTGGGATGCTGGGGATCGTAAAACCGGAAGGGATGACGGGAAGGGATTTGAGGGAAATGGAAAATGCAAAGTGAAAAATGGAAAAGTCGGGGGCCAGGGGTCGGAGGTCGGAGGTATGAGGCGACGCATCCGCGGGCCAACGGCTCGTGATTCCTTGGCCCAGCCCAACGGGCTGGGTTGGAATGTGGGCGAATCGAGCGGGCCAACGGTCCGCGATCCGGATCAATCCCACAGATGAATCAGGATGTGGAACAGGGATTGGGGGATGTGAGATTATCGCGGCCTTTCAGGCCGCACGACGCTATTGATCCGCATGACCCAGGGCGATGCCCTGGGTTAAGGGACAACGCGCCGATGGCGCTAAAAGAAGGCCTTGACTTTAGTCTTGGCTTCTCAGTTAGCTCGAAGACCCGGGTGTCAATCGCGAAGACAGGATCCACAATATTCCACGGAAAGCCCAACTTCCCGATATTCAATATTCAATGAAGTTTGGTGAATTCGCTCGGGGGAATCCCGAGCCAGTCCCGGCTCAGGAAATCGGTCATGGTCAAAGTGATCAGGATGATCAGCCAGAAGAATCCCGCTCCCGCAAAGACCCAGGTCAGTCGGCTGCTGTGTCGGAGGTGCATAAAATAGAGGACTACCAGGAGGGCTTTAAACACTGCGATGGAGATCGCCGCGACCGTGTTCAGGGGGCCCAGGTTGAGAAAGGCGACCCATATCGTGATTCCGGTGAAGAGGAGGAGCGCAAAAAATATGAGGAGGTAGACGTATAAGGGGGTCTTGTGCTGTGACATCAATGCCGTCCGATCAGGTAAAGGAGAGGAAACAGAAAGATCCACACGATATCAACGAAGTGCCAGTAAAGTCCGAACATCTCAACAGGACCATAGTATTCGGATGTAAAGCGATTGAGCAGGGTCTTCCCGATCAACCAGATCATCAGGCCCATGCCCACCAACATGTGGAGGGCATGCATTCCTGTCATCGCAAAATAGAGAGAGAAAAAGATCTTCACGTTTGAAGCATGGTCCCCTTCGAAGAAGAAATATTTACCGGGCACGAGATGTTCGTGAAACTTGTGGGAGTACTCCACGAATTTTATTCCCAGAAAGACTCCACCCAGAAGCATGGTCGACACCAGATAAACCACAATCCCATTCCGTCGTCCATACTGCGCGGCGCGTACAGCCATGGCCATAGTCAGACTGCTGCCGATCAGGACGGCGGTGTTGATTCCACCCAGTGTGACATCCAGTTGATGGCTTGCGGCCATAAATGAAAGGTGATACTTGAACCGGTAAACGGTGTAGGCCGTGAAAAGACCGCCAAAGAAGAGGACCTCGGTGACAAGAAAAGCCCACATCCCGAGGGTCGCAGACTCCCGCTGCTGTTCCATGTCCTCAAAGTGGTGGGCAAGGCCGGTGTAATAGTCAGCCAACGGAAGTCTCCGAAGATCAGTGAAATGTGAGACGGCAGAGGCAGTGGCAGTGGCAGTGGCAGTGGCAGTGGCAGTGGCAGGAAAAAAAGAAATGAAGAAGTTGCAGTAAAACTATAAAATAAACACTTTTCTGCTACTGCTACTGCTACTGCCCCGGTTTTCCCATCCTAATATCCAATTCCCCTAACTTGCTTCTTCGGACCCATGAGACGATGGATGGGGTGCGTAGGCATATGCCTCTTCAGTCACGACGGGTGTTCGGTCGAAGTTGAAGGTCGGCGGAGGTGAATGGGTCTGCCATTCCAGCCCCGCGGCTCCCCAGGGATTTTTCCCAGCGACTTTTCCGTATCGGAGGGACCAGACCAGATAGATCAACGGAATCAGGTATCCGACAGCCAGGATGGATGCGCCTGCAGTCGACAATACATTCAATACCTGAAACTCATCCGGATAAGCGTGATACCGTCGGGGCATGCCGAGGTAGCCGAGGATGAATTGCGGAAAAAAGGTCAGATTAAATCCGACAAAGATCATCAGGGCTGAGAATCGTGCCCAGGCTTCCGGATACATCCGGCCTGTAATCTTAGGCCACCAGAAGTGGATGCCGCCCAGATAGGCCATCACGGCGCCTCCGACCATGATGTAGTGGAAGTGTGCGACGATGAAATAGGTATCGTGGACGTGGATGTCGACGGCCAGGGAGGCCAGGAATAAACCGGTCAGTCCCCCGATGGTAAACAGCCCGATAAACCCGAGGGCGTAGAGCATCGGCGCTGCGAAGGAGATGGACCCCTTGTAGAGGGTTGCGGTCCAGTTGAAGACTTTGATGGCCGAAGGGATGGCGACCAGGAAGCTGATGATCGAGAAGACCATTCCGGCATAGACGGACTGGCTGCTGACGAACATATGGTGACCCCAGACCAGGAATCCGAGCACGGCGATGGCAAGGCTGGAAAAGGCGACGAAGCCGTAGCCGAAGATTCGCTTTCGGGAAAAGCAGGTGATCAACTCGCTCACCACACCCATTCCCGGGAGGATCATAATGTATACCGCGGGGTGGGAGTAGAACCAGAAAAGGTGCTGGAAGAGCACCGGGTCCCCTCCCAGGGCGGGATCGAAGACCCCGATACGGAAAGCCCGCTCCAACCCCACCAGGAGGATCGTAATCGCAAGAACGGGTGTACCCAGGACCATGACCAGACTGGTGGCATAGTGCGCCCAGATGAAGAGGGGCATCCTGAGCCAGCTCATTCCAGGTGCCCGCATCTTATGAATGGTCACGATAAAGTTGAGCCCGGTTAAAATCGATGAGAACCCGGTGATGAAGACCCCTAGCGCGGTCAGGATGACGTGGGTGTTCGCATAGGTGCTGCTGTAGGGCGTGTAGAAGGTCCAGCCGGTGTCCACGCCCCCGGTCACCACGACCCAGAGGGTAAAGAGTCCGCCTGTGGTGTAAATATACCAACTGGCCAGGTTCAGACGAGGAAAGGCAACGTCCTTTGCGCCGATCATGATAGGCACCAGGAAATTTCCCAGGACCGCGGGGATTGAAGGGACCAGGAAGAAAAAGATCATGACGATCCCGTGCATGGTGAAGAACTTGTTGTAAGTCTCGGCCAGCAGGATGTCCCCTTCGGGGGTTACCAACTCCAGGCGGATCATGACCGCAAACAGCCCTCCGAGAACGAAAAAGAAGGTAATGGAAATCAGGTAGAGGATGGCGATTCGCTTGTGATCCGTGGTCAGGAGCCAGGACTTCACCCCGTAGTTCACGTTCAGATAGTGTGGGCGTGACCTGATGTCTCCCTCGAGATGTTCTCCGTTTACCGTGCTCATCACTCGGCCCCGATCCTTTCCGCGCTTTCGAGAGATTTGACGTAGGCGATTAGCTGTAAAATCCCCTCTTCGCTGATCTGGCCTTCGAAGGTCGGCATGAGCGGTTTGTAACCTTCGAGCATTTTGGTTTTCGGTTTCAAGATCGACTCCCGGATATACGTTTCATCGGCGATTATGCTCTCCCCGCTTTTTAGCTTCACGGACTTTCCGAACAACCCGTCCAGCACAGGTCCACGTTCCTTCGAGTCCGGCTTGTGACACGTTGCACAACCGAGCTCCTGGAAGAGACGCTCCCCGGCGACTTCCAAGGATTCTCCCTTACGACCCCCGCTTAACCAGGTTTCATAATCTGCTGGAGTCATTACGATCACCCGCCCGATCATACGGGAATGTTTCGTCCCGCAATATTCCGCACAGAAGAGATGATATTCCCCGGCCCGGGTCGCTTCGAACCAGGCCGTGGTATAACGGCCGGGCACCACGTCCATTTTGATCCGAAAGGCCGGTATAAAGAAGCTGTGGATTACGTCTTCCGATGTCATCGTCAATCGGACCGGCTGTCCCACAGGGACGTGAAGCTCGTTGATCTCCCGGTTTCCCTCCGGATGCTGCAGCTTCCACATCCACTGCTTTCCCACAACAAAAACTTCCATGGCCTCGGGTGGGGGGCTGTACATCGTAAAGTAGAGGTCGGCGGCCCACGCAAAAACCCCTATGGAGAGGCCTAACGGTATCACCGACCACAAAAGCTCGAGGCGGAGATCCCCCAGGATCGCCCGGGGTCGTTCGTCTTCGGAACGACGACGGAACCGGATGGCAAAAATGAGGATCAATAGGAAAATCAGACCTGCAAATAAGCAGCTGAGTCCCACCAGGGAAAGGTAGAGGGTATCCACCTTTCCTGCAAAGGTGGAGGCTTGATCCGGGAAGAGTGGGAAGTCGGTCCACATGATGGAAATGAAAAATGAAAAATGCAATGAAATCGCGTCGCGGACTAACAATCCACTGACGTGTGATTTTTATGTAAATCGAAAGCCATTCTCCACCCCGCCTGTCATTGATTCTCCGGCGCCCCGTTTCGGGGTAGGGCCGAGGTTGGGGGCTCCCGCCGCAAGAGCACTGCGATCAAGGTCCCCAGTCCAAGGAGGGTCGCAATCCCCGCGATCCTGACGACGTTCAGGATCGCCAGGCTGTATCGGCCGGTCGCAGGATCATACTGAAAGCAGTAGAGGAGAACCTGATCCACCGGAGATCCGATCTTTCCAGAGGAAGCCTCGACCAATCCCAGACGGAGGTCCCGGGGTGGGTACTCGATCCCAAGGTAATAGCGGGCGATCTTTCCCCCGGGCGTCAACACGATAATTCCACTTGCGTGGGCAAACTGCTGGGTTTCGGGATTGTATTTGTAGCGGAATCCCACCGCATTCGTCAATCGATCGATCGCCGCCGGGGTTCCTGTCAGGAAGTGCCAGCCGTCCGCTGCCCCGACCCGGCCATAACTTCGGATGTATTCGTCCTTTTTCGCGGCTGCAAGGATTGGGGTTTCCCCCGGGTCAAAACTAACGGCGAGTACTTCGAACTCGTCTCCCACGTCGAAGGAGAGCGCTCGAAGGCTGGACAGCAAACCGTTCAGGACCTGTGTGCAGAGCATCGGACACTGAAAGTAGACGAGGGCAAGGATCACGGGTTTCCCGTCAAAATAGACCCCCAGGCGGACCGGGTTTCCGGTCTCGTCTCTAAAAAATAGATCCCGGGGGACTTGGTCACCCAATCTCTGATCGATGCCGACCTCCTGCAAGTCAGGAGGAAGCCCGCTCTGAGCCCCGGCGGGAACTGGCCGGAGGTTGAACTGGAAGCTGATCGCCGAAAAGAGGGCCATCGGGAATAAAACGCGTCTCATTCTGTAACTTCCCCCTGTTTTCTTACGGGCAAGCCTCTCTTCACGAGCAATTCCATTGCCTTTTCGACCGGAATCCTGACAATTCCACTGTCCCTTTCGACCCAGGTGTAGCGGCCAATCAACGCCTCCTCATATTCCCGAGCATCTGCCAGCTCCTTCGACGGGTCGGGCTGGAGAAGCGGCCCGGAAGGCGGTTTCCTTGAGTCTGCCATAGGGGACGACGAAGGGTGCTGGGCGGCATTGCGGCTTGCGAAGAAATTGAACATTCCTGACATCAGGAGGGTCGATATTCCCACGATGACGGCCACGAGGAGCCCGGCCGCGATCAAAGGCCGAATCCGAACCTCGGAGGATTCGTAAGCCCTGCTGTCACCCTGGCCGGGGTTTTCTTGGGACTTATCCATCATCCGTGATTACCTCCTGACGAAGCGAAGGCCTCTTCCATCCTGGGATCCTTGAGGGGAAGCAGCGACTTGCCTTCAAGCTCCCGGGCGAAGAACCAGAGCCAGATTCCCCCGATTCCGAGCGGGGCGGTAAGATCCATTATGTGGAGCGGACTCCCCCCAAGACCGTGAGCGCTAAACGAAGGGACGACGAACCAGTAGACATCGACGAGACGGACCAGCAGCATCATCCCGGCTATGGCCGTCAACACCTTTGTCCGGCGTTTGATATTTCGGGAGATCAGCAGCGTAAAGGGCAGTGCAAAATGGAAAAGGATCAGCCCGATCGTCACCCACGTCCACACGCCCCGAGTTCGATGGAGATACCAAGGGATCTCTTCGGGCAGGTTCCCGGACCATATGATCAGGTATTGTGAAAAGGTCACATAAGCCCAGAGCATCACGAAGGCGAGCATCATGGTCCCCAGGTCTCTGAGATATTTTGGGGAGATCAGATCGGAAAGGGGCTTCTGGCCTGATAACAGGACCACACATAATATCGAAAACGCCAGGGTGGCCAGGGCCTGTCCCACGATGAAGATGACCCCGTGCATTGTGGAGAACCAGTGGGGCTCTAACGACATCACCCAGTCGATCGATGCAAAGGTCGCCGTAAGCCCGAATATTACAAGCCCTGGACCGCTCAGGATGGGCATGCGACGGCTGAGCAGGGGGTCACCCGTCCTGTCCTGCTCCAGGGACCAGCGACTCAGCAGAGAGGAGATGCCGATCCATATCAGAAAGTAGACGATTCCCCGTGTGATGAAAAAAGGGATGTTGAGATAAGCGCTTTTGTGTTGCAGGACCTGATCGCGGGCCACCAGGTCGGCGTCGGTCCAGATAAAGATGTGATTCATCCCGAAGAGGATAGGAAGGAAGAGCAGGGCCATCAACGGAAAGGTCCGGGTCCCCGCCTCGAGGATTCGCCTGATTATAAATCCCCAGCACCCTCCCACCAGCTGGTGCAGCATCAGGATGCCGAGACTGCCCATGGCAATTCCGATCCAGAAGAGATAGGCCACCAGATAGGACCGGAAAAAACCCTCGGGATTGAGGAGCCCCCATCCCGAAAAGGCGGCCATGGAAACCAGGCCGACGAAAAGCGATCGCCGCTGGATTCGATTCAATAAAGATCCAAGGGAGTCGGTTTGATCCATCAGTTTTCGGAATCTTCCTTTTGGAGTTGAACCCGGAACGCCTCCGGCACGTCCGAAAGGGTCGCACGCTGGCTGAGTTGAAGGGCACGGATATAGGCCACGATGGCCCATCGGTCCCGGGGTGGGATCCGCGAAGCATAGCTGTACATCGTCCCGAATCCGTTTGTGATTACATCGTAGAGATGCCCCACCTGGATTTCACGCAATCGCGGGATGTGCAGGGAGGGAGGCTTTTTGAACCCACGTTTAATGATCATCCCGTATCCTGTACCAGCCCGATCATGACAGGGGGAGCAAAAAATATTGAAGCGCTCCTGTCCCTTTTCCAACATCCCGGTTGTTACGGGGTATGGGAACGAATCGACCGGCTCGCCGTCAGGCCCTTTTCCCGTGTAGAAATGTGTGTCCTCCCTGAGCTGCCCTCGAGCCACCGTACCGGGTACCATCGGACGTGCAGAGCGGCCATCCTCGAAGAAGGGGCTGGCCTCGAGCGGTTCGTACCTCGGCTGGTCGTACATCGCCTGCCTGAGTTTTTCAAGACTCGTCTCGCCGCTGCAGGCCGTCAGGAGGAGGAGGAACGAGATAGGCCAACACCGACCGAAAGGCATGGGGTGATTTCTATTATGAGTCGACTTCATGGACTTCCGCCGGAAGCAAGCTCTCCAGGAATTCCCGGGTCGCCTCTGGGTGAAATTTAGGATCTCTGGACTCGATACATAGAAAGAAACGGTTTTGTGAGGCCATCTCGAACTTTTGGACGTTGAAGACCGGGTGATAGGGCATCGGCAAGCCGTTCAAGGCGAGCATCCCCAGTACGGCCGTAGCCGAAGCGGCAAGGATCGTCATCTCGAAGGTCACGGGGATAAACGCAGGCCAACTATGCAGCGGACGGCCTCCGACGTTGATCGGATAATCGATCACCATCGTGTAATACTGGAGCAGGTAACCCGCCAATCCCCCCAGGATCCCACCCAGAAGCACAAGGTAGGGTAGCCACGTCCGGTGAAATCCGATTGCCTCCGCGAGCCCCTCAATCGGCATGGGCGAATACGCATCCATTTTCCGATATCCCGCTTCGTAGGCATTGCTGGCAGCCTTGATAAGGTCCTGGGGGTTTTCGAAATCCGCCATCAGGCCGTATAGGGGTA
This sequence comes from Candidatus Latescibacterota bacterium, assembly GCA_965217865.1. Lineage (GTDB taxonomy): Bacteria > Latescibacterota > UBA2968 > SICM01 > SICM01 > CBDCJO01. The sequence goes on from CBDCJO010000002.1 coordinate 1,698,253, forward strand.
GTTTTTCAGTCATAAATAAAGGAAATGGAAAATTCAAACCCCCTGCGCCCCCTTCCCTAAAAGGAAGGGGGATGCCGCTTATGGCATCGTTATTCTTTTTTGGGAACAAGCGTCCTCATCTCAAAGATCGAGATCATCGGCATCAGCCGTATAAACACGAACAGCAGGGTGAAAAAGAGGCCGATCGAGCCGATGAATGTGGACCAGTCCCAGAAGGTCCCGGAGTACATGCCCCATGATGAAGGCAGAAAGTCCCGATGCAGACTGGTCACGACGATGATGAAACGCTCCAGCCACATTCCCACGTTGACAAACATGGCCACCACGAAGAGGGCAAGTGCGCTGGATCGGATCCGCTCAGACCAGAGGAGCTGAGGAACTCCCACATTGCAGAAAATCAGAGACCAGTAGACCCAGGCATAGGGACCCCCCATCCGGTTTTGAATCATGAAGCCCTCATAGGGGCTTCCACTGTACCAGGCCATGAACTTCTCTATCATATACCCGTAAGCGACGATCAGGCCGGTGGCCAGGAGAATCTTTGCCATGTTGTTCAGGTGCCGTTTGGTAATGAAGTCCTCCAGGCCGTAGATCTTTCGAAGCGGGATGGCCAGGGTCAACACCATCGCAAACCCGGCGTAAATCGCCCCAGCAACGAAATAGGGGGGAAAGATCGTTGCGTGCCAGCCCGGAATGATTGCCACCGCAAAGTCGAAACTCACGATGGTGTGCACGGAGATGACAAGGGGCGTGGCCAGGCCGGCGAGCAGATAATAGGCGGTCTCATAGCGATACCAGTGTACAGCGGACCCCCTCCACCCCATGGACAGGATTCCGTAGATGGCACGGGCAAACCGATTTCCCGTCCGGTCGCGCAGGGTCGCCATGTCAGGGATCAATCCGACAAACCAGAAGAGCAGGGAGACGGTCGCGTAGGTGGAAACCGCGAACACGTCCCAGACCAGGGGGCTTCGGAACTGAGGCCAGATACCCATCGTATTGGGATAGGGGAGCAGCCAGTATGCGGCCAGCCAGGGACGGCCCGCATGGAAGAGGGGGAAGAGCGCGGCGCAAGCCACCGCGAAGATCGTCATGGCCTCGGCAAAGCGGTTGATCGAGGTCCGCCACTCCTGACGGAGAAGCAGCAGGATGGCCGAAATCAAGGTTCCGGCATGGCCGATCCCGATCCACCACACGAAGTTGATGATCGCGAAACCCCAGCCCACCGGGGCGTTGATCCCCCAGATACCGGTTCCTTTAACCAGAAGATAGGCCAGGGAGATCAGGAGAAGCATCGTCAGAGAAAACGCGATCCCGAAACCCACAAACCATCCCAGGGGAGTTCGGCGGTTCACAACGAGGGAGCTGATCTTGTCGGTTATCGATGCGTAGGTGTGCCCCGGCTCAATCACGGGACTGTCCGCGCGTGGGTTCCCTGGATTATCCACTTTCGATCTCGGGATTAGGGTTCCTGAGCTTCGCCAGGTAAGTCGTACGAGGGCGTGTATTCAGGTTGGTCAACATCCCGTAGTTCAGTTTCTCGGCTTTGCGCCTGGAGACCTGACTCTCCGGGTCGTTGATATCCCCAAAAACGATCGCTTCGGTGGGGCATACCCCCTGGCAGGCGGTCACCACCCCACCGTCTCTAATTTTCCGGTCCTGTTTCTTGGCTTCGATCCGGGCTCCGTTGATCCGCTGGACGCAGTAGGTGCATTTTTCCATCACACCCCGGGCGCGCACTGTAACATCCGGGTTCCGTCTCAGCTTCAGGCTGGGGGTGTCTTCGTCGGCATACTGAAGGAAATTAAAGCGACGCACTTTGTAGGGGCAGTTGTTGGCACAGTAGCGAGTGCCCACGCACCGGTTGTAGATCATCTCGTTGAGCCCCTCCTGTCCGTGGACCGTGGCATTCACCGGGCAGACCAGTTCGCAAGGGGCGTTCTCGCAATGCATACACGGCACGGGCTGGTTGTATAGCTCGGGATCGTCCAAGTCTCCTTTGTAGTAGCGATCGATCCTGATCCAGTGCATCTCCCTTCCGTTAAGCACCTCCTGTTTGCCCACCACAGGGATGTTGTTCTCCGACTGACAGGCCACCGTACAGGCCCCACACCCTGTACACGCGTTGAGGTCTATGGCCATGCCCCAGGCGTAGCCCTCAGAGCGAAATTCTTCCGGGTTGTAGAGGGTTAAATCGGGCGAAGGATCTTCGTGGGCCATCTCCCGGATCAAATCGGGATTTTCAAGGTATTCCCCGATGGTCCCGACCCTGACCAGGTTCCTTCCTTCCATGCTGTGATGGTCCTGCGAGGTGGCCAGGCGGTGTGTCTTCCCCGTTTTTCGGATCCTCAGGCCGTATCCGAACCAGGAGGCCCCGGAGGTGCGGAGTCGATAGGCGTCAAACCCGACGCCGTTCCCCACGCGCCCTGCGTGGGTCCGCCCGTGGCCCAGGTGTACGGTCACCGAATCCGGCGGATGGCCCGGCATGATCCAGATGGGCGCCTCAACGGACCGGCCCATGTAATGGAGTTCCACAAGATCTTCGTTTGCAAGTTGGAGCTTTTCCGCTGTTTGAGGGCTGATCATAGCGGCGTTGTCCCACGTCAACCGGGTGACGGGCTTCGGGAGTTCCTGCAACCAACCGTTGTTCGCGAAGCGGCCATCCCAGACGGTCGGATCGGGCCGGAAGATAATCTCCAGCCCCTCCCCTTGCTCAGGGCGACTCCACGATCGAAGGTCTCCCTTTAGCGTTACGCTTCGTGAGGACAAGGCGGTGTCCGGGACGATTCCGTCGTGGAGTGACTTTCGCCAGAATTTTTCGAAGTCATCGGAAAGCTCACGAGACTTCCAATATTCCCGCAGGATATCGTATCCCGAACGGCCTGGTTTTCCATGGATGACGGAGAGGATATCGAGGGATGACTTTCCGGAGTAAAGGGGCTCGATCAAGGGTTGAAGGATCGTGACTGTTCCATCAAAGGCCCTTGCGTCCCCCCACGTCTCCAGGGGATGTGCTTCCGGAATATGCCAGTGGCAGCGTCTTGAGGTCTCGTCTTCATACTGGCTCAGGTGAACCCTGGTTTTCACTTTTGAGAGGTGTTCCGCGAATCGGAAGTCCGCCGGGGCATTGTAGACCGGATTTCCGCCCAGGATCAAGAGCAACTCGACGCCACCTGCGTCGATGTCGGAAACCAGTTCCTGCAAGGACTCCATCTGATCGGCAGGGCCCGTGTCGACCGGCTGGGTATAGATCACGGTTGAATCCACGTTGCCCAGGCGGTGGTTCATGGCGTGTGCGAGCGCGTGGACCTCTGGGGACTGCCCTTCTCCGGCCAGGACCACGCTTTGACCCCGGTTCCTCTGAAGATCCCTGACCATGGCCACGATCCAGGCATCGTGACTCCCGGTCTCTTCTCCTCCCGCGTCAATCCCTAGTTTAGAGGCGACCGCTCGTGCAAATCCTTCGATCCGGCCGGCTTTCAATGACAACCTGTGGTCGGCCATTCCACCCGTGTTGGTCGGCGTGGACTCCACGACGTAGAGGCGGTTCATTTCGGTCCTCCCCGTCCGAATCCTCCTGCCGGCTGAAAATTCCCGAGCATACCGCAGGCCGGCAGGCCCGCAGGCAAGAAAATCGGCGTCCAGAGAGAGTATCACCCGCGCGCGGTCGATCTGGTAACGGGTTTCGACGGTCTCTCCAAATGCAAGGCGTCCGCCCGCTCGGACCGTGTCCCTCCCAACGGGATCGAAGCTGTGCCATTTTGCACCAGGGAATTGTTCAAGAACGGTTTTGATCTGGTGGGCAAGGGTCGGGGATGTGACGGTCTCGGTCAACAGACGCAGGCCCTTACCCTTGCTCAACCGACTTCGTTCCAATTCCTTTGTGATCGAATCAAGAAAACCGCTCCAGGTGCTGATCCGCCCGGCTTTACGGACGACTTGAGATCGATCCGGGTCGTAGAGCGAGAGCACCGAGGCCTGAGCGAAACTATCGGTCGCCCCCAGGCTTGCAGGATGATCCGGATTGCCTTCGATCTTGGTGGGACGTCCTGTGTGGCTTTCCACGAGCACCCCGCTCGCAATTCCGTCAAGGGTCAACGCAGACGCAAAATATTGCGGAACACCGGGCATAACCTCCTCGGGGCTCCGAACGTAGGGTACCAGTTTCTCAGCAGGCTGGCGGGTGCAGGCGGCCAACCCTCCAAAGGCCAGGGAGGCTCCCATCAGCTTTAAAAACTTTCGCCGGCCTAAGGGACTGCTCCACTCAGATGCGCCTTCCGGGAATTCCCTTTGGAGATAATCCTGAAATTCCGGGGTGTCCGCGAGCTGCTCGAGGCTCCTCCAATAGTCTTTCCCGTGAGCGCCGGCCAGCCGGGAACGAATTGCGGTCAGGTCGAGACCGTGTTTATGAGCGGAACGGGTCATCTGTGGCATATGGCGCAATCCGTAAGGGGTTGAATCTCATATTCCAGAACGAGCCGGCTCCCCGCGGAGACCTGGTCGGCGGGATGTTCCCAATCGGGGTTAAAGGCCTGGTCCCTTGGCCTGACGAAACGCTCCGGGTGCCGGTGGCAATCCAGACACCACTCCATGTTGAGGGTCTCCTCTTTCCACATCAGGGGCATCCGTCCCACACTCCCGTGACACGTGCCGCAACCGATCCCCTTATGGATGTGAATACTGTGATCGAAATAGACAAAATCGGGAAGGTCGTGAACCCGTGTCCATTTGAGCGGGGTGTCGTTCCGGAAGCTTGCCCGGACGGGCTCCAGGACGGGGCTGTCGGACCAGATTTGAGAATGGCAAGTCATGCAGGTCTCGGTGGAGGGGATTCCCGCGAAGGCCGATTGTTCGACCGAGGTATGACAGTAGCGACAGTCGATCCCGAGCCCGCCAACGTGATGTTTGTGACTGAAAGGGACGGGTTGAGGCTGAACCACACTCGCCTGCGTCACGTAGGAAGAGCGGTTGATCGCCAGGAGGAACCATATCAGGGCTGCCAGGATGAATACGGCGCCGAAGATGCTGACCTTTGAGATGGTGTTGGTGCTGCGATGGAAAATCTGCGCCATGGATGTTTATAGCGGGGACGGAGTGGTGATGAAGAAATCCAGACCGGTAGGAGAGCCCTCCCGAATTTTTTAATATAATATAAAAGGCAGGGATCAGGGAAGGAAATTGCAAGGTGGAAGATGGAAAATAAAAAAAATTTACCTGCGTCTCGCGTGGAATATATTGGCTGAGACTAAAGTCAAGTCCTTCTTTCAGCGCCAACGGCTCGTTGTCCCTCAACCCAGGGCATCGCCCTGGGTCCTTGGAAGCAATACCATCGTGCGGCCTGAAGGGCCGCGATAATTTCACATCGCAATGCCCCAATCCATGTCCTTCGATGAACGGTATGTGTGGGATTGATCCGGATCGCGGACCGTTGGCCCGCTGATGCGTCGCCACACAGAACCTGGCTTTCCACCAAAAACTAGGAAGATCCCGATGATTCAAGGTCTGAATATGATCTGACTTTAGAAGAAATCTTTCGATGTCCCCTTCTTCCTTCACTTTTTGATAGGACTTTCCCAAAAAACTTTATCGGTCTGGAATTTTAGCTTGCCGTCCCGATTTTTTTATCGTTAATTAAATTGATTAACCTTGGAGGTTTGGAACCCCGTTAAACCCGACAGAAAGGCCATTTATGGGATCGGACTGGCGGATTCAACTGATCGATAGAGAGCTGTTTCAGCGCGAACTGGAATCGTTCATTCCGAATCGGATTTTTGATGTCCACGCTCACCTCTATGAAACCCGGCACTTTAACAGTGAACTATCAGAGCTGATTGGCAGCGGCCCGGAAACCGTTGGATTGGAGACCTACAAGACACACATCTCTGAGATCACACCGAACCGCCCGACAAGCGGACTTTTCTTCCCATTCCCTGCTCCGCATTTGAGTTTTGCCGGAGCCAATGACTTTCTGATGAATCAGGTAAAGCAGGATTCCGGTTCCCGGGCGCAGATGGTGATCCATCCCAAGATGAATCCCGAACTGATCCGGGAGACAGTGAAGCGCGACGGGTTTGTGGGTTTGAAACCTTATCACGTCTATGCCGCGGAGCGTCCGACTTTAAAATCCCCTCTTCCGGCGTTCCTCCCGGAGAGTCACGTGCGGATCGCACACGAAGAGGAACTCACCATCACGATTCACATCGTACGGCCCCGTGCGATGGCGGATCCGGCCAACCAGGAGGTGATTCGCCGCTATGCGGAGCGCTATCCCAAGGCCAGGCTGATCCTTGCGCACGCGGCACGGGGCTTTAACGCATATCATACCGTGATGGGGATCGGCGCACTGCGCGGTTTGCGAAATATCTGGTGTGACACCTCTGCGATCGCCGAGTCGTGCGCCTTCGAGGCCGTCCTCCGAACTCTGGGGGCCGATCGGTTGATGTACGGCTCGGACTTTCCGGTGTCTCATGAGCGGGGTCGACCTGTCGCACTTGGCGACTCATTTTACTGGATCAGGGCGAAGGATATGGATGAGGCGGCTTACGGGCAAGTACTTCCCACCCTTGTCGGTATAGAGTCACTGCGTGCTCTCAAGATCGCCTGTATGAACCTTCATCTCTCCGATTCACAGGTCGAGGATATTTTCTATGGAAATGCAGCGCGGCTCTTCGACCTGACGGAGCGAGAGGATAATGAAAAGGCGGGGGCCAGAGGTCAGGAGTCAGGGAAAAACAGTAGCAGTTGGCAGTGGCAGGAAAGGCGAAGTCAGGGGGCAGAGGTCGGGGACCAGAGGAAATTGAAGATCGAAAATTGAAGAAAATTGAAGCGAGATCAATAAAGCCACAAGAAAGTCCTTAAATGTTCTAAATATTCAATATTCAATATTCAATGAATGGGGATGTCGTGAGCAACAAAAAATACATTGTATCGGAGGAGGAGAAGTATTACTTCGACCTCAGGGGCTACCTGATCATTCCCGGGGCGCTGTCACCGGAGGAGGTGGGGGCGTGCAATGCCGCAGTCGATCAATTTGCGGACCAGATTCGGGCTCGTGAAACGGGTCTTGCTCGCGGCGCGTCCGCGCTTGAGGGGGCGTCGGGTCGAAAGGAACTAGAAGGCATGCTGGGCTGGCCCTCGCCCTACAGGGAACCCTTTCGCCGGCTTCTGATTCATCCCCTGGTGGTTTCCAGGCTGAATGAATTTTCGGGAAAGGGATTTCGATTGGACCACGGCCCTCTTTTAATCGGGGCTGAGGTGGGAACGGAGGGATTCCTGCTGCACGGTGGAGGAATGCCGTTTCAGCAGGCTGTCTGGTACCATCAACAGAACGATCGGATCACATGCCGCGGAATTACCGTGGCGTGGCAGCTTGCGGATGTCAACGAGGGGGATGGGGGATTCGCGATTGTTCCCGGCAGCCAAAAGGCCTTCGAACCGATTCCTGATGGGGTGCGGGACCAGGGGGACGATATGGGTTTGGCGGTGCAGCCAGCGATGAAGGCGGGGGATCTTCTTTTCTTCGCGGAGAGCGCCACCCACGGAACGCTTCCCTGGAAGGGAAAGGGGGAAAGAAGGAGCGTGCTCTACAAGTACAGCACCCGAGGGGCGGCCAGGTCGGTAGGACGATTCTTCACCCCCGAGGATCGACTCGGTGAATGGACGAAGGAACTGACCCCCGAGCAACGGGCGGTTTTGTATGGCCCCGGTGTCCACACCGGGAAGAGCCTCCCGATCCTCGCCTCGGATGGGAAAAAGACCTGGGTTGAGAAGGAAATTTAAGGAACAATCGACCCCCTCATCTTCAGGGAACCCCACGGAGACACAATCGTTATAGAGAATTGATCGTTCAGAACAGTTTACTTTTCTTGATAACAGGCCATTATGGCAGGAAGCTTCCATAATGGCATTGGCGATATCCTGTCGTCGCAGATCCCCCCCCAAGCGTCAGGAGAAGATGAATGATTCGAGTCGATCATCTGGTAAAAAATTACGGAGATGTCAAGGCTGTCCGCGGGATTGACTTTGAGGTCAAAGACGGGGAGATTCTGGGTTTCCTCGGAGCAAACGGGGCGGGAAAGTCCACAACGCTCAAGATTATCACAGGATTCCTTTCTTCCACATCCGGGAATGTTTTTGTAAACGATTTAAATATCATCGAAGACTCGTTGGAGATCAGGAAACAAGTAGGCTACCTGCCGGAATTGAACCCGCTCTACCCTGAGATGGTGGTCTATGATCTTTTAGAATTCATTGCGCAGGTTCGAGGAATCCAGGGGAAAGCGTTCAAAAGTTCCATGGAAAGGGTGGTGGAACAGTGTGGGTTGCAGGGGGTGGTCCATAAAGAGGTACAGGCCTGTTCCAAGGGATACAGACAGAGAATCGGCCTGGCGACCGCGATGATTCACGATCCCGCGATTCTGATTATGGATGAGCCCGTGACCGGTCTGGACCCGAACCAGATCGTGGAAATTCGGGAACTGATCAAAGAGCTGGGCCGGGAAAAGACTTTGATCATCTCCAGTCACATTCTACGGGAGATCGAAGCCACGGTGGATCGGATCATTATTATTCACGAAGGGGAAATTGTGGCGGATGGCACGAGTGGAGAGCTCATGTCCGGACTCCACGGCCAGACCCAACTGTCCTTGGAGGTCAAAAACGTGGGCGAAGAGGGCATCGATCGGCTTCGAAGTCATTTGCCCGAGATCGCGGTTAATGCCCTGGGGGAAGATGACGGTCGTCAGAAGCTGACGATTGAATACGACAAAGAACTGGATCCCCGTGAATCCATATTTCATTTTGCAAAAGACAACGGTTGGGTGATTCTGGAAATGAGTCAGATCAAGGTCCAGTTGGAAGATGTGTTCAGAAAACTTACGGTCGAAGGAGTGGCCGATGAATAATTTCAAAGCGATCTACCTGAAGGAACTGAAGTCCTATTTCGACAGTCCGATGGCCTATATCTTTCTCGTCATGTTTGCGGTCTTGAACGGATATTTTTTCACGAACACTTTTTTCCTGATCGGACAGTCGGACCTGCGGGTGATGTTTAACATCGTTCCTGTCGTCTATCTGTTTTTCGTGCCCGCTATTTCGATGGGCCTGATTGCACGCGAGAGAAACATCGGAACCATAGAGGTGATTTCAACCCTCCCGATAGCGGACAGGGAATTCGTGTTGGGGAAATACCTGGCCGCCGTGACATTGATTGTCGTCGGACTGTTGTTCACGGCCGTTCATTTTATCACGCTTGCGCAAGTGGGCACGAGCATCGATTACGGTGCGGTGGTCACCGGGTATCTGGGATTGATCCTGGTGGGGGCCTTTTATGCTGCGGTGGGCACTTTCGCCAGCAGTCTGACCGAGAATCAGGTGGTCTCCCTGATCGTCGCGATCAGTATTATCATCGTCTTCTATATCCTGGACAAATTGCTGATTTTTATTCCAGTGAGTCTTTCCGGAATCGTCCAGTACATCAGTGTCGATTACCACCTTTCCAACATCTCTAGAGGGGTAATCGACTCGAGGAATCTGGTTTATTTTGCCGGTATGATATGGCTGTTCCTGGTGATGACCATCCGGGTCATCGGAATCCGGAAGTGGAGGTAACCGATGCCCAAGGTATACGATCAAAAAACATTAATCCTGTTCCTGGTTGCCGCCCTTCTTGTGGTTCTGGCGGTTAACTTCATTTCCCGGGACCTGTTCTTCCGATTGGATTTTACCGACAACAAGATGTATTCCCTGTCGGAGTCCAGTCAAAAGGTCGTTCGGAAGATCGATGACCGCCTCACCATGAAGGTCTATTTTTCCGATAACTTACCCGGACAATACGGAAATAACCGGCGTTACCTCCAGGATATCCTGGAGGAGTATGAGGCCTATGGAGAAGGGAATATCCGGTTCGAGTTTTACCTGCCTGAAGACGATGAACAACTGGAGGAAGAGGCTCAAAAATACGGCATCCAGCCGGTCCAGCTTCAAGTGGTTGAAAACGACAATCTGGAGGTGAAAAAGGTCTATATGGGAATGGTGTTCCTGTACGGCGATGAGCGGCTCAGCATTCCCGTGATCCAAACGACCACCGGCCTGGAGTACGAAATTACGACGCAAATTAAAAAGTTGACGGATCCAGAAAAGGCCCGGATTGCATTCGCCACGATCGGGGATCAGAAGAAGGAAAGAAAACGAGTGTCGGAGGAGCTCCAGCAATCTTATCGTGTCCAGACCCTGGATTTAGGGACCGAAATCCCCGGAGACATCAATCTGATTATTATCGGTGGGGTTGAAGATTCAATCAGTACGGAGGATCTGGATCGTGTGAAGGACTTTTTGGATGGTGGGGGAAATCTATTTATCGCTCAAAGTCGGATCAAATCAAACCTGCAATCGCAGATGGGTACGCCGATAAAATCCAATTTTTTTGATTTTCTGGATGGCCTGGGCCTGAAATTAGAGGAGAATCTCGTGCTGGATCAGACCTGTGCAAACGTCACGGTTTCCCAAACCCAGGGTTTCTTCCGGGTGAACTCCCAGATGCGATATCCCTTTTTCCCGCTGATTCGGAATTTTGGAGACCATCTCACAGTGGGCGGACTGGAGCAAGTCAGGATGATTTTCCCCAGCGAGATTGCCAGCGACGGTGATTCAAGCACCGACTCCGAAGGCTCAACGGTGACCCCTTTGCTTTTCACATCAAAAAGATCCGGCACGATGAGCGGTTATTATCGTCTGAGTCCTCTGAATAATCCCGCCTTTCGAACGCTGGTCCAAAAAAGCAAGATCGTTGGGGCGCTGGCGACGGTAAAATCGGATCGTACGGAGAACACCAGCCAGATCATCCTGGTGAGCGACTCCAGGTTTTTTGATGACAGCGGAGGGGGTTCATTCGCTGAGAACTATGTGTTCATCGCGAATGCAGTCGATTATTTGATGGGAGACAGCGACCTGGTTGCGCTCCGGTCCCGCGAAATCACAACCAGGCCCCTGGCGCAGATCAGCGATCCGGAAAAATCAAAGTGGAAGTGGGCAAATATCCTTGTTCCTCCAGTCCTGATTATCGGTTATGGAATTTTCAGACGGAGTCGCAGAACCAACCGTGCCAAGGTGTTGGAGGAGATCTATGGGTAACTTTAAGGTCTGGATCATCGGAATCCTGATTCTCGGCGTCGGGATTTTTTACGTCCAGCGATCCAAGGACCGCTACACCACTTCGATCGAGGGAATCTTTACCGAAGATTCCAAGAAGGTCGAAAAAATTCTAATCCACAAGGGTGACGACAGCATCGAGTTGGTGAAAGATGACGATTCCTGGCGGATTGCGGGAAACGATACCCTGGTCATCCGAGAAAACCAGGTGGACGATTTCTTTACCCAGGTGCTGGGGGCCAAACGGACTACTGTTATGACGGAGAAGCCGGATAAATGGACCACATACTCCGTGGATGATTCTTCCGGGACACACCTCACAGTCGTTGCCGAAAACGGCCAGACGGTCGGGGATTACGTATTCGGGGGATCACGAAGCGACTGGGGTAAAAGTTATGTCAGGATCAGGCCGGATCCTAATGTGTATCTGACCGATAATGTCATCTATCAATTGAGCACAAGCGTCACGTACTGGGGTGAGAAACCCAAACCGGTTGAAGAATCGTGGGATTCTTCAGGCGTTGAAACGGAATAAAGAAAGCAAGAGCATAATACAGAAGTCAGAATTCAGAAGGAAAACGAAAAACCCCCACCAAATCCCTCCTATGTCCTTCTGACATCCACAACGAATCCAGGTTGTCAACTCATCCATCATATGATATTCCTAACAGGTAAAGCCATGGGATGCTTAATTTTCCCCTTCATCTGCGTTTATGGAATCGTTTTGAGCGTTTCCGAGGCCTGGGGAGAGATGGGATCTCCTCAAACCAGGCAGGCGTTCAAGGACTATTGGTACCAGGGAAAGGCGGAGCTCACACGCTACGAATTGGATCAAGCCAGGTATGGAGAAGTCCGTCGAGGCGATGCCGTTCTTGTTTTTGTCACCGAGGATTTTTTGGTCGGGAAACAGGTCAAGCATGAACATGGGGAACCGGATGGCGGTGTGATGTCGGTGCTAAAACTGAATTTCACCCGAAATTTCCTAACCGGGATCTATCCCTACTCGATGATGACGTCGGTGTTTACGCCGGTGGACTTCCATCAGGACCACAGTCTCAAGGTCACGACTTCCGTCCAGGAGTGGTGTGGGCACACCTATTCGCAACTCAATTATCGAGATGGTAAAATTAAAGGGTTTCTCCATTCATATTTTCAAAGCGAGGCGGATCTTGATTTCGAAATAGATGCTGCACTTCTCGAAGATGAGATCTGGACGAAGATCCGGCTCCACCCTGAAGACCTGCCCGTCGGCGATCTCAATATGGTTCCAGGTTTACAGTACAGCAGGTTGGTCCATCTCCCGTCACGGGTGGAAAAGGCACACGCCGAACGGATCACCATACCGGAGGATACCTTACAGGTTTACCAGATCGCGTATCAGAGTATTCCCCGTCGTCTGGAGATTGCGTATGATTCTCAGTTCCCTTATACCATCGTTTCTTGGGAAGAGGGTTACGCCCCCGGGGCCGGGCGGGGTAAATGTGTGAAGACCCGCGGCGTGAGGACCCATTCTGTATGGTTGGATTACTGGAACAAGACAGCGGTTGTGGATTCGACATTTCGCGAGTCGTTGGGTTTCAAATAGGTAAACCCCGACCTGAGACCAAGCTGAGATTTAAGCCTCACCCGTATGTGGGTGGGGCTTTATTATGGGAATGGAAAAGGCAGGGGCTGGAGGCCGAGGGAAATTGAAGATTGAATACTGAAGATTGAAGATCAAAGAGACCATAAAGGAAGTAGCAGTGGCAGTTGCAGGAAAGACAAAAGCCGAGGCCGGATGTCAGGGGTCGGGGAAAGCAGTAGCAGTGGCAGTGGTAGGAAAAACGAAAGCAGAGGCCAGAGGTCGGAAGTCGGGAAAAGCGGGAGGTGAGAGCTCAAGAAAAGCAGTAGTAGTCGGCAGTGGCAGGAAAACCGTGAAACGTGAGAGGTGAGATGTGAGACGGAAAACCGGATCGGGTGTCGAAGATCAGGGAAAAGCAGTAGCTTTTCCTTGATTTTTCTCACAGTACCGGATATTATCTTTAAATAAGATCAGCAAGTGCAAATCCTCCAAGGACGGGTAGATCGAGGGAATTCGAATGCATTTCAAGTTCAGTCTTAAGAACTTGACATTTCTCCACTTGTTATTGTTCCTAAGCATCGGTTTTCAAGACGGGCACCCCTCAGATTGGCCAAGCTGGCGGGGGCTGGATCAAAACGGTGTTTCGACCGAGTCCGGGCTCATCTCGGAATGGTCTGTGAAAGGGAAAAACCTGATCTGGAAAGCGAATTTCGTGGGCCGATCCACCCCGATCGTGCTTGACGGCCGGGTCTATGTGATGGGACGGGCGGGCCGTGAGATTACGAAGCAGGAGCGGGTTGCCTGCTTCGACGCTCGGACCGGGAACATGGTATGGGAACATCGATTCAACGTTTTTCATACCACGATCCCTTTTAACCGTGTGGGATGGGCGAGTCCGGTCGGTGATCCGGAAACCGGAAATATCTATGCCCACGGGGTTGGGGGCCCGTTGATTTGTTTCAACCGGGATGGCGATATTCTCTGGTCACGATCCCTGACCGAAGAATTCGGGAGAATTTCCGGGTATGGGGGCCGCGTCCATACACCGGTCGTGGACGAGGATCTCGTGATCATCAGTTTTCTCAATTCGAGCTGGGGTGACCAGATCGTTCCCAAGCATCGCTACTATGCCTTCGATAAGCTGAGCGGTGAAGTGGTCTGGGTCTCTGCACCGGGAGGAAGACCCCTGGATACCACCTACTCCACCCCCGTGGTCAAGGAAATTCAGGGACAGAGGCTCCTGATCGGGGGGAACGCGGACGGATGGATCTATGCGGTTAAAGTCAGGACAGGGAAAAAGGTCTGGGGATTTCAGCTCAGCAAACGAGGCATCAACTCCTCGGTGGTCGTGGTGGGGACAAGGGTTTATGCCTCTCACAGCGAAGAGAATATCGACAACACGGCGATGGGGCGCGTGGTCTGCATCGACGGGACGGGTACCGGCGATATCACGAAGACAAACGAGGTCTGGCGATACGACGAATGTCTTGCGGGATATACCTCACCCGTAGCGCACGGTGGACGGGTTTATTTCGTTGACAATTCGGCAAACATTCACTGTCTGGATGCCGGGACGGGTGAGTTAGACTGGAAATACAATCTCGGAACGGTGGGCAAGGGGTCCCCTGTCTGGGCGGATGGCAAGCTCTACGCGCCGGAGGTCAACGGAACCATCCACATCGTTCAACCTGTCGAAAAAGGGGCCCAGAGGCTGGATGTTGAAAAGATCCGAGCCAGTGGAGGGCACCTGGCCGAGATATTTGGATCACCGGCGATCGGATATCGTAGAATCTACTTTGCCACCGAAGAAGGCCTATATTGTCTGGGGGACAAAGACACCGAATTTTCCGCATCTTCAAAGGCAAGTTTGAAACCTGCCCCTTCCAAACCGGAATCTCCCGGGGATTCCGCAGATCGAGTTTCCGCCCCCGCTCACTTTCACATCGTACCTTCCGAAGTATCCGTTGCTCCTGGAAAATCGGTGGTTTTCCGTTGTCGAGCATTCGACAGGAATGGACAATTTCTGAAGGAAGTGACCCCGACGTGGTCGTTCGTTGGATTATCCGGGATGATCTCTCGCGATGGTATTTTTATCCCGGACCGGAGCGGTCCACAGGCCGGGACGCTGGTTGCCCGCCTGGGAGGGATAGAAGGCCGAGCCCGGGTCCGGGTGGTTCCGGATATCCCCTGGTCGGAGGACTTCGAGAGGATCCCGGTTGGCCAAAATCCCGCTCACTGGATCGGAGCTTCTAAGAAATTTGTCGTGGCGCAGAAGGATGGGAATCGTGTGCTCGTTAAATCGCCCGTAAAAAGGGGATTAAATCGTTCGAATGTCTATCTGGGACCATCGACCTTGAAAGAATACACGATCCAGGCGGATCTGATGGGGAGCCGACATCGACGGAACCAGTCGGATATGGGGTTGATCGCAAACCGTTATACCCTCGATATGATGGGGAACCATCAGCGACTTCAGGTTCGCTCCTGGGCTTCGGATTTACGGATGGCGAAAACCGTCGGTTTCCGTTGGGAGCCGGATATCTGGTATACCATGAAGATGCGTGTGGATATCCTGGATGGAAAAGGGGTCATCAGGGGAAAGGTATGGCGAAGAGGGGATCCGGAACCAGGGGTCTGGTCGATCTCCGCGGAGGATCCGCTGCCCAACCTGGAAGGAAGCCCGGGGCTTTATGGATACTCGGCAGCGGAAATTTGGTATGATAATGTGAAAGTCTGGGGTCAGGGGTCGGAAGTCAGGGGTCAGGGGTCGGAAGTCAGGGGTCAGGGGTCGGAAGTCAGGGGTCAGGGGTCGGAAGTCAGGGGTCAGGGAAAAGAAAAACCGTGAAACATGAGATGGAACACGTGAGACGGGGGAAAGCAGTAGCAGGTGGCAGTGGAAGGAAAGGCAAAGGCGGGGGCCGGAGGTCCGGGGTCAGGGATCAGAGGTCGGAGGGAATTGAATATTGAATATTGAATATTGCAAGAGAAGAGCGTTCAGCATCTTCGGGATTGTTTTGTTTTACATCGTTTCGATGGCCTCTGCCCAAGAAACGGCCATGTGGGGGATTACGCCTTCACGAAACATGGTCTCGGACGAAAAAGGCCTGCCCGAATTCTGGGACGCGGAGACGGGCATGAATATCAAATGGACGGCAGCCCTGGGTTCTCAGACCTACGCAGGTCCGGTGGTCATTGGGGGCAAGGTGTTCGTCGGATCTAACAATCAGAGGGAGCGAAATCGGAAGCACAAAGGGGACCGGGGGATCGTGATGGCGTTCCAGGAGGCGGACGGCAAGTTCCTCTGGCAGGCGACACATACCAAACTGCCGGCGGGGCGGGTCAACGACTGGCCGCAACAGGGGGTCTGTTCAACGCCGTATATCGAAGGAGACCGGCTCTACTATGTTTCGAACCGTTGTGAAGTCATTTGTCTGGACACAGAGGGTTTTCTGGACGGAGAGAACGACGGCCTATTCGTTCATGAGGCTGACACCAGCGACATCGATGCGGATGTCATCTGGAAGCTGGATATGATCGATGCGTTCAACGTGTTCCCTCACAACCTGGCCACCTCATCTCCGGTGGGGGTGGGCGATCTGCTATTTCTGGTCACAGGGAACGGTGTGGACGAAGGACACGTCCATATCCCAACGCCGTTTGCTCCGAGTTTTATTGCCGTCCATAAGAAAACCGGCAAAGTTGCCTGGGAGGACGCCTCCCCGGGGGAGAAGATCCTTCACGGGCAATGGTCCAATCCCAGTTATGGGGTGATCAACGGCAGACCGCAGGTGATTTTCCCCGGCGGTGACGGCTGGATCTATTCTCTGGAACCGGAGACCGGGAAGCTCATCTGGAAGTTTGACTGCAACCCTAAGGATTCGGTTTGGGAACTCGGCGGCCGTGGGACTCGAAACAATATTGTTGCGACTCCGGTCGTTTACGAAGACAGGGTCTACATCGGTGTCGGGCAGGACCCGGAACATGGCGAGGGGAAAGGACACCTCTGGGCCCTCGACGCAACGGGCGAGGGGGATATCACCGACTCGGGTGTGATCTGGCACGTGGGGGGCGAGGATTTCAATCGGACCCTGTCCACGGTTGCGATCCACGAGGGACTGCTTTACACCGCAGACCTGAGCGGTTTCGTCTATTGTCTGGACGCTCGGACCGGGGAACGCTACTGGACCTATGATTCGTTTGCTGCGATATGGGGCTCCCCGCTCGTAGCGGATGGGAAGGTCTATATCGGCGATGAGGATGGAGATGTTGCGGTCCTTAAGGCAGGAAAGACATTCAAGTTGATCTATGAGGTCAACATGGGAAGCTCGGTTTATACCTCGCCGGTCGCAAAGGACGGTGTGCTTTATATCGGAAGTCGAAATACCCTTTTCGCGATTGCAACGAAATAGGACCCCGTTGTGGAGCATAAACTCTCGAAAAAAGTGGAAGAGGCGGAGAGGCGGCTCGATGCCCACGTTCGCGAGATGGTTGCGTGGCATTTCAATCCAGAGACGGGTTCCCCGTTTTGGCTGGAATTTGCGGAGAATCTGAAATTTGACCCGAGAAAGGAGATCAGGGGGTTTGGGGACTTGAAGGTTCTGGGCCATTTTCAGGATGAATGGCTTCGCGGGGGACCGGTCAGACGATGGGTGCCACGGGCTTATACCGGGGAACCCGTATATGTTTTTGAAACCGGGGGTTCGACGGGGATCCCGAAATGTCGCATCAACATTCGCGATTTTCAGACCGATTATGAGATGTTCAGCCAGACGCTTTCCCAGGATGGCTTTCCGGAAGGGGCGGACTGGTTGATGTTGGGACCGACAGGTCCACGAAGACTTCGGCTTGCCGTAGAATACCTTGCCCAACTTCGGGGTGGAATCTGTTTTATGGTGGATCTGGATCCAAGATGGGTCCATAAGCTTATCAAATATGGGAGGCATCAGGAGCTGGATGCCTATAAGGATCACGTCATCAACCAGGGCCTCCAGATTTTGAGGGCCCACGATAATGTTCGATGCCTGTTCACCACCCCAAGACTGCTCGAGGCGCTTTGCGAAAAGATCTCGCTGCCGACCGTCGGTATCCAGGGTGTCTTTTGTGGAGGGACGGAGATGGATGCCCAGTTTCACCGGTTTGCGAGGGAGGAGTTGATTCCAGGTATTGAATTCCTTCCCGTGTACGGAAATACACTGATGGGACTGGCGTATGCCAAGCCGCATGATCCGGCGGATGGTTATGCGGTAACCTACTATCCGCAATCTCCCCGCGCCGTGATCGAGCTCGTGAATCCTCGAGATCCCGATGAGACGGTCGGGTATGGTGAGACGGGCCGGGTCTGTCTGACCACGCTGACCCGGGAATTTTTCATGCCGAGGTTTTTAGAGCGGGACGAAGCGGAACGGGCGGAACCGATCGATCCCTATCCCTGGGATGGGGTTCGTAACCTTCGGCTCCTCTCGGAGCTTCAGGAGTCGGTCGTGGTGGGGGTGTATTAATGCAAATGGAAAATGAAAAGTGCAAAAGTTCAGGGGTCGGAGGTCAGGGGTCAGGGAAAAAAAGTAGCAGTAGCAGTGGCAGTAGCAGAAAAAGCAGGGATCGGAGGTCAGGGGTCAGGCGAAAAAAGTAGCAGTGGCGGTAGCAGGAAAGGCACGGATTGGAGGTCGGAAGTCGGAGGTTAGGGTCAGGGAATGAAAATGCAAAGTGCCCAGTGCAAGATGGAAAGTGCAAAATGATCCACATTCCCGTATTGAGGTCCGGTCGGCCGTATCGGAGTCTAAAACTCCTGGACGTACGGCACGTCCAATCCGGGGAGGTTCTCGCCCATCTCAGTCAGGCAAACCGGGGGCTGATCTCGAAGGACCTGTCGGCCGCGGCATTCCATAGAAAGGGCCTCGAGGCATTTTCCGTTTCAGAACTCCTGACAATTTGCCGAAAGGCCGCCCGATTTTTCGCCGAGGAATCTTTGCAGCTTGACGGGACTTTACAGTCGGCTGAAGATTACGTGAAACAGGTCTCGGGCTCCACGGGCATGCCCGAGGCCTTGTGTCGAAAAAATATGGATAAGATCCGTTCGGTTCTGGAGAGGATGGAGGAGATCCTCGACGGGTTGACACGCGGACTGGATCTTTCGATTCTCGATTCCGGAAGGGGCATCCAGGATGGACGGCCCCTGAGTTTTTTCCCCCAGACAGATGCGCTGGGAGCCGTGCTTCCAAACAATTCCCCCGGTGTGCATTCCCTCTGGCTTCCTTCGATTCCCCTAAAGATTCCGCTTGTGCTCAAACCCGGAAGCGAGGAGCCCTGGACCCCCTTTCGTATCTCCCAGGCCTTTATCGCAGGGGGCTGTCCGCCTGAAGCATTCGGATATTATCCAACGGACTATTCAGGGGCGAGTGAGGTTCTGCTTCGCTGCGGACGCTCCATGTTGTTTGGAGGAGGGTCGACGGTCACCCCGTGGAAGGCGGATCCGAGGATTCAGATTCACGGGCCGGGTCGCAGCAAGATCATCCTGGGAAAGGACAGGGTCCACAATTGGGGAAATTATATGGAGGTCATGCTGGGATCCATCGTGGACAATGGGGGGAGGTCCTGCATCAATGCCTCAGGGATCTGGGTTCCGGAAAAGGGCCGGGAGATCGCAGAGGTTCTTGCGGACCGTCTTTCGGAAATCGAGCCAAAGCCGCTTGACGACCCTGAGGCGAAACTTGCCGCTTTTTCGAATCCGAAGATGGCCAGACGGATTTCTGAAACCATCGATCAGCAGTTGAAGGCCCCGGGAGCAAAAGAAATATCAGCAAGTGGCAGGAGCGAGAGGGTGGTTGAATTCGATGGGTGCACTTTCCTCCGCCCGACGGTCATCTGGTGCGAAGATACGGAGCACCCTCTGGCGAACACGGAGTTTTTATTTCCGTTCGTGAGCGTGGTCCAGGTCCCCCAGGAGGAGATTCTGAAACGGATCGGGCCCACACTGACGGCCACTGCGATCACCGAGGATGAAGATTTTATCCGTGAGTTACTGGGATCTCAGGATGTGGACCGTCTCAATTTAGGGGCGATATCCACAAACCATGTATCCTGGGACCAGCCCCACGAAGGGAATCTATTTGAGCATCTCTATCGACAAAGGGCTTTGCAAATGCAGGGGCAGTGGCAGTGGCAGGAAAGCAAAGGCAGGGGCCAGAGGTCGGAGGTCAGAGGAAAGAAAAATCGTGAGACGTCAGACGTGAAACGTAAGATCGCAAAGTCAGTAGCAGTGGCAGTGGCAGGAAATCAAGTCAGGGAATTGAAGAATTGATTCGTGCGTTATTATGAAACCTTTTGAATTCTCCCATGGACAAAGGGTGGTTTTCGGTGAGGATTCGCTTGATCAGTTGGGGGGCCTGGCGGGGGAACCCGGAGATCACGTGTTAATCGTCACGGATCCGGGGATTGTAGGTGCCGGTATCGTGGAAAGGGCCGTCACCACGCTGGAGAAGGCCTCTCTGATACCGATCGTTTTTAAAGACGTTCGGGAAAATCCGACCACCCGAAACGTCGATGAAGGGGTCCGGTTCGCGAAGGATCAGGAGAAGATCGATTTGATCATCGGGCTGGGGGGTGGGAGCGCGATGGACTGCGCCAAGGGAATCAACTTTGTGTTCACCAACGGCGGCCGGATGGAGGACTACTGGGGGGCGGACAAGGCGTCACTTCCGATGCTGCCATCGATCGGGATTCCCACGACGGCCGGGACCGGGAGCGAAGCCCAATCGTTCGCGTTGATCGCTCAGGAAAAGTCCCGTCAGAAAATGGCCTGCGGGGATCGGAAAGCCCGGTTTCGAACCGCGGTCCTGGATCCATCCCTGGTCAGATCTGCGCCCGAACACGTGGCTGCGGCTTCGGGGATGGATGCGATCTCGCACGCGGTCGAGAGTTATGTCAGCACAAAAAGGAATCCCTTTTCGCAAATGCTGGCTCGGGAATCGTGGAGGATCCTGGAGGGGAGCTTCGGGGAATTTTTGTCCGATCGGTCGAATCGCAAAGCGTGCAGCCAGATGCTTCTCGGTTCCCATCTGGCCGGAGCTTCCATCGAAAACTCAATGCTTGGGGCCGCGCACGCCTGTGCGAATCCTCTGACAGCCCGGTATGAGATACCTCACGGTGTCGCAGTCGGAATGATGCTTCCGGGTGTGATTCAATTCAACAGTCAGGCTGAAGACCCCGAGGTCGGTGATCTCTATCTGGAATTACAGAATATAAGGTCCAGAGACGGCTTATCCCTGGTGGATCAAATTCGAGAATTGAAGGCTGCGGCCGCCCAACCCGAAAGCCTGAGAGAACTCCGAGTCCGGGAAGCGGATCTGCCTGATCTAGCTCGGGAAGCGGCCGTTCAGGGGACCGGGAAATTCAATCCCCGACCGTTGGATGAATCGATACTGCTGGGTCTTTATGAGGACGCATATTGACGATGGACAGTGGTCAGAACGTCAGACGTGAAACGTGAAACGGAAATCGGGGGTCGGAGGTCAGAGGTCGGGGGATAATTAAATCGAGTGTCACAAATGAATATTCCACTTGCGTGGGTTCTGATTATTCTCCTATTCCACAGCCAGGTCCTTTATGCGCAGGACAACTGGATCAGTTTTCGGGGGGATCGTCATCTGACCGGGGTCGCCTCGGGGAGCTTTCCCGAAAATCCCCAGCTTCTCTGGACATTTCAGACCGAAGACGGTATCGAATCAACGGCAGCCATCTATTCCGGAACGGTCTACTCCTGTTCACTGGACGGATACCTGTATGCCATCGACCTTCAAGATGGGAAATTGGTTTGGAAGTATAAGGCGGGGAATGAGATCAAGTCCTCACCTTCCGTCTTTAATGGGACGGTCTTCTTCGGAGATGAGGCCGGAAAACTCCACGCGGTCGATGCTGGCACGGGAAAATCACGCTGGATTTTTCGCACGGGTTCAGGGATTATTTCATCCGCAAACTTCGTTTCAGGACACGTCCTGTTTGGGTCCTACGATCAACATCTTTACTGTCTTTCGGGTGAGGGAACTCTGATCTGGAAATTCGAGACAGAGGGTTATCTTCACGGGACGCCGGCGGTTGTGGATGACCGCATGGGAAAGGGGGAGGCGACTCTGGTTGCGGGTTGCGACGGATTTTTGCGGGTCATCGGGATCCGCGACGGCGCGGAGAAGAAAAAGATCTCCCTTGGTTCCTACGTAGGGGCCAGCCCCGCTGTTTTTAACGGTATGGCGTTTGTGGGCAACTTTGACAATGAGGTTCTGGGAATCGACCTCGATGAGGCGGCGATCCGGTGGCGCTACGAACCAGAAAAAAACAAATTCCCGTTTTACGCTTCGGCCGCAGTGACGAATGGCTGGCTTATTGTGGGTGGGCGGGATAAAAGGGTTCATGCACTTGACCCGCAGACCGGTCAACTGCGATGGATATCAGAACTAAAATCACGGATCGACTCGTCTCCGGTGATTCTGGGTGACCGGGTATTTTTCGGAACGTCGGGGGGGGGTATTTACGGGCTGGATCTCAACACCGGGGAACCGGTCTGGCATTTTATCACGGGTTCACCCATGGTTGCCTCTCCGTGCATCGCAGGCGGAAGGCTCATCGTTGGGTCGGTTGATGGAGTCCTTTATTGTTTTGGAGCGAAATCGTGAGGTTATGGTCAATCGTTTGAAGGCAACTTCGCCGGAACCCGCCACCACTCACGAAACACTAGGCGAGACAGGGGTGGGGAGCGTCTTTGTCTCGAACTACCCGCCATATTCATTCTGGGACGGGGAAACCGTCCCGAAGGCGATCGAGGGTCCGAGTAAGCCTTCGGCCATTGATTCGTCCCTGGGACTATACCTGCACATTCCATTCTGTAGAAAACGATGTAAGTTCTGTTATTTCAGGGTATACACAGACAAGAACAGTTCCGAGATCCGGGTTTACACGGATGCCCTGGCTCGGGAGGTTGAAATTTTCAGTGAGCAGCCCGGGATTTCGGATCGTCCCCTGAGGTTCGTCTATTTCGGGGGAGGCACCCCTTCCTATATCAGCGCAAGACATCTCAGGGGTCTGGTGGGCCGGCTCAGGGGAGCCCTTCCGTGGGATAAGGCTGAAGAGATCGCTTTCGAATGCGAACCGGGCACATTGACGAAGACCAAATTGGAGGCCATTAAAGATATCGGCGTTACGAGGCTGAGCCTGGGGATCGAAAACCTGAATGATTCTATTTTAAAGGAGAATGGGAGGGCCCATCTATCCCAAGAGGTTTTTGAAGTCTCTCCGTGGATCAGGGATCTGGAATTCGATCAGGTGAATGTGGATCTGATCGCCGGAATGGCGGGGGAGCAATGGTCAAGCTGGCGTGATACTGTGCGGAAGACGATCGACCTTGACCCGGACAGCGTGACGATCTATCAGATGGAATTGCCGTATAACACCGTCTATTCAAAGGCCCTTTTCTCCGGGGAAGGAGAAGTCCAGGGTTTTGCCGACTGGGATACCAAGCGGGAATGGCATGCCTATGCGTTCGATGAACTATCCAACGCGGGATATGAGATTTCCAGCGCCTACACGATGGTCAAAAAAGGAAGGCCGGGTCATTTTGTTTACCGGGATGCGGTCTGGGGTGGAAACGACATGATCGGGGCCGGGGTCGCTTCATTTTCCTATATCGGCGGCCTTCACTTACAGAATTATTCCGGTTGGGATGAGTATTTGAGCGCCCTTGGCGAGAATCGATTGCCTCTGGATCGGGCTTTCGAAACCACAGAGATGGAACGCCTCACACGGGAGATGATCCTCCAGTTGAAACTCGGGAGGCTCGAGTCCGAGTATTTTTCCCGGAAGTTTCGGTCGGATATTTTTGAAGTCTTCGGACCGGCATTTCGGAAGCTTCAGGCGGAAGATATGCTGACGTTTGAAGACGGTGTGGTTAATCTTACGCGGAAAGGGTTGCTTCAAGTGGATCAGCTTTTGCCTGAGTTCTACGATCCAAAGTATCAAAAGGCCAGGTATACGTAGCGAAGAGATGCCAGAGGAAATTGAAGATTGAAGAATGAAAATTGGAGATTCAGCTGAGCCAGTAGCAGTTGGCAGTAGCAGGAAAAAGCGAAGGCAATAACGGAGTAACGAGGAGAGCGTGGGAAGGTGAAGATTGAATATCGATAATTTAAGATTGAAGAGAGTTGTTCAAATATTCAATATTCAATATTCAATCAAGTTGGGGAGCGCTTTATGAGATGGTGTAATCGGGTTTGCTTGCCAATCGGGATTTTTATGGTGTCAAGTCTGACTTTTGGGTTGAAGCCCGGGTGTGCCTCCGACCAGGATTCGACGGATTGGGCGCAATGGCTCGGGCCAAATCGAAATGGTGTCTCCGACGAGACGGGGCTGCTCAGGAGTTGGCCGGATGCTGGACCGGGTGTTCTCTGGCGGATCCGGGGAGGCGAGGGGTTTTCGGGCATCTCGATCTCTCAAGGCCTGGCTTATACCATGTATGGCCGAGGTGACGATGAGTTTGTGGTTTGCCTGAATGCATCGACCGGGGATGAGGTCTGGCGTTTTCGAAGCGACTCCAATTTATTCGAGCCTCAGGGGGGGAACGGTCCTCGTTCAACCCCGGCGGTGGATGGGGACCGGGTCTTTGTCCTGAGTGCAAACGGCAAGCTCTATGGTTTGAACGCCAGGACCGGGGCAAAGTTATGGGAGCACGATTTCGTGAAGCGATTCGGGAGCAGACGGCCGAGATGGGGTTTCTGTTCGTCGCCGCTGGTGGAGGGAGATCTCGTTATGATTGAAGCGGGGGGAACCCGTGGAAATTCCCTCCTGGCCTTCGATAAGGCCAATGGACGGCTTGTCTGGTCCTCCCAGAGAGACAAGCCCGGATATTCATCGCCGGTCGCGATCACGGCGGCCGGGGTTCGGCAGGTCCTTTTCTTCACCGCAGGGGGTCTTGTCTCGGTTTCACCGAAGGACGGAAGGCCGTTCTGGCGTTATGCCTGGTCGACAAGCTATGACGTCAATGCGGCCACCCCCATATTTATCCCTCCTGACAAAGTTTTTATCTCCTCGGGTTATGGAACGGGTGCAGCGGTTTTACAAATAAAAGAGGCCGGGGCAGGAATCCGGGTGGCGCAGGTCTGGAAAAACCGTGAGATGAAGAACCATTTTCCATCCTCGGTTCTGAACGGGAACTACCTCTACGGATTCGATAATGCGATTTTAAAATGCATCGATGCCCGAACCGGAGAAGCCGTGTGGCGATATCGAGGATTTGGAAAAGGGACCGCGATTTTCGCGGATGGTCATCTGATTGTCCTGGGAGAGCAGGGGAACCTGGGGCTGGTCGAAGCGACACCTTCGGGAATTCACGTTAAGGCGGAAGCCCGGGCCATGAATGGTAGGTGCTGGACGGTTCCCACACTGGCGGGAGGCCGTCTCTATGTGCGGAACGAAAAGGAGATTGCCTGTCTGGATTTAAAAGCAGAGGTCAGGGGTCGGAGTTCAGGGGTAAGGTAAAAGAAAAACCGAGAAAGGTCAGACGTCAGACGTGAGACGGGGAGAAGCAGTAACAGTGGCAGGTGGCAGTGGCAGGAAAGGAAAGAATTATGTTGAAATTACAAATGTCGATTCTCGGATTGATAGGGATTTCCCTTATTCTTCCGGGTCCCGGTCTGAGCCAACCGATCCGGGGAGAGGTCCCGCAGAATGTGGAGGATATATTCCTACCAGAGGTCGAAGGGGTCACAGTGGAGACCTGGGTTGAGAACCTTGAGATCCCCTGGTCGCTTGTTTTTCTCCCAAACGGCGACGCCCTAGTGGCTGAGCGGCCCGGCCGAATCCAGAGGATACCCCAAGGCGAAAACAGTCCAGAGCTTTACGCGGAGATCGAGGTCGCCGCAAGGGGGGACGCGGGTCTGATGGGAATCGCCCTGCATCCGGATTTCGACAAACAGCCTTATCTGTATGCCATG
Source organism: Candidatus Latescibacterota bacterium (assembly GCA_965217865.1). Classification (GTDB taxonomy): domain Bacteria; phylum Latescibacterota; class UBA2968; order SICM01; family SICM01; genus CBDCJO01. The sequence continues at coordinate 1,723,936 of CBDCJO010000002.1, forward strand.
ACCAGTTATGCAGACGGGGAAAAGCTCTACACACGTATCATTCGTCTGAAACACGAGGGGGATGAGGGACTTTTCGACCGCATCATATTCGGGCCTATACCGGGCCACAAATATCACATAGGTGGCAGGATTGGTTTCGGACCGGACGGGATGCTCTATGTGGGCACGGGGGATCTCTTCCAGCCAAACACAGCACAGGATCTGGAATTACTGACGGGAAAGATCCTTCGAATCACCCCGGAGGGGGATATTCCGGAGGACAATCCCTTCCCGGGTTCGGCAATCTATTCGTATGGCAATCGTGTTGTTCAGGGATTGGCCTGGCATCCGGGGACCGGCGACCTTTTCAATACGGAACACGGTCCGTCGGGCGAACTCCCCGGGGCAAAGTACCGCGACGAGATCAACGTGATTGAAAAGGGGGGGAACTACGGTTGGCCGATCGTCGTTGGTGCGCCGGGAATGCCGGACTACCGGGATCCGATCGTCATGTGGAAAAAAGCGGCTGTTCCCCCCGCCGGAATGACGTTTTTCCAAGGGGATCTCTTCGTCGCCACACTGGGAAGCCAGGCCTTGATCCGGATCGGTTTCAAAGATGACGTCGAAGGCTATGAAATTGCGAAGATCGAAAGATGGTTTGCGCAGGACTATGGGAAAGGGACTTATGGAAGGTTACGGGATGTTGCGGTCGGGCCGGACGGTAATCTCTACGTACTCACGAGTAACAGAGACGGTCGGGAGAAGCTCCGTCCAAATGATGATAAAATCCTCCGTCTGAAGTTCAAGGACATTGAAACGGGAAACTGAGGAGAAAGTTATATGGCTACAGATTTGCCGACAAGGGTCCTCGGGTGTACGGGATTGGAGGTGACACAGCTCGGGTTCGGGGGGGTGGAGGTCGGGAATTTCAACAGGGACATCGGCGATGATCAGGCGGGAAGGGTGCTCAATGCTGTCCTCGATTCGGGCATCAATTTTCTAGACACCGCCCCGGACTACGGCCTGAGCGAGGAGCGGATCGGCGCGACCGTCAGCCATCGCCGCGATTCATTCTACCTTGCGACCAAGTGCGGCTGCAACATCGACCCGTACGGGGTCGAGCAGGAACCCAAGCACCTGTGGACAGGCGATCTGCTTCGCAAGAACATCGAACAGAGCCTGAGGCGTATGAAGACGGATTATGTTGATCTACTTCAGATGCATAACCCCTCAGTGGAGGCAGTTGAAAGTGGGGGGCTCGTAGAAGCCCTCAATGAGATCCGAGCGTCCGGGAAAACCCGTTTCATCGGTGTTTCTTCCACGGCTCCGCATCTTTTGGAATTCGTCCGGATGGGTGTTTTCGACACATTCCAGATCCCGTACTCCGCCCTGGAACGCAGGCACGAAGGGATGATCCAGGAGGCTGCTGATGCAGGCGCAGGTATCATCATTCGAGGCGGCATTGCCCGGGGCCACCTGGGGGGGGGACCGCTGGGCCAAATGCGATGGTGCCCAGCTGACGGACCTGCTCGACGGGATGAGCCGGTACGAATTCGTGCTGCGTTTCACGCTCACTCATCCCGCCTGCCACACCACCATCGTGGGCACGGCCGACCTGGAACATCTCCAATCTAATAAAGCCGCCGCTCAGGCGGGTCCTCTTCCACCGGATGTGTACGAGCAGGCAAAGGAGCGGTTGGATCAAATCGGGGAGAGACCGGAGTGAAAATGGAAAGTGCAAAATGCAGAATGGAAAAGTCAGGTGCCAGGGGTCGGAGGTCAGAGGTCAGGGAAAAGATAAACCGTGAGATGTGAGACGGAAAAAAGCAGTAGCAGTGGCAGTAGCAGGAAAAGCAAAGGCAGGGATCGGAGAAAAAGATAATCAATGTGGCAGTCGTAGCAGGTATGGGAACCCTCCCAACACGGCAACGGCAAAGATTCTGCTGAAGGAGAAAAAAATGGAAAAGCGGGCTTATGGTCGAAACGGGGATGAGCTGTCGATCGTCGGTTTTGGTGGAATTGTGGTCATGAAAACGGAGCCGGACGAGGCCAGCCGGCTGGTCGGGGAGGCGGTCGAGCGGGGGGTGAACTACTTCGACGTGGCTCCCGCGTATGGAAACGCCGAGTCGTGTCTGGGGCCAGCGCTGGAACCCTATCGGAAGGATGTGTTCCTTGCGTGCAAGACCGGAAAGAGGGATAAGGCCGGGGCTGAGGAACAGCTCCACAACTCCCTCAAGCTGCTCCGCACGGACCACTTTGATCTATACCAGCTTCACGCCATGACCACCCAGGAGGACTTCGACCAGGCCGTTGGGCCCGGGGGAGCCCTCGAAGCCTTTGTCGAGGCCCGGGATAGGGGGAAGATTCGCCATATCGGGTTCTCCGCGCATTCCGTTGAGATCGCACTGGCCCTGCTGGACCAGTTCGCGTTCGATTCCGTCCTGTTTCCGATCAACTGGGTGGGCTATTTTGAAGCGGATTTCGGACCTCAGGTCGTGGCGAGGGCTTCCGAAAAGGGGGCCAGCCGGCTTGCGTTGAAGGCGATGGCCTACGGCCTTCGGGAAGAGGGGGCGCCCAAGCGATATTCCAATTGCTGGTACGAGCCGATCGACGATCCGGAACTTGCCTCCCTGGCTCTGCGCTTCAGCCTCTCCCAACCGATTACGGCGGTTATTCCGCCGGGTGATCCGGGACTATTCAAGATGGCACTGGATCTGGCCGAAAATTTTACGCCGATTACGCACGAGGAGACCGAGGAACTTCGTATAAGAGCGGAGGGGGGAAGACCTTTGTTTAAGCTTTCGGCTGCATGAAAATGGAAAATGAAAAAGTCAGTGGTCAGAGGTCGGAGGTCAGAGGTCAGGGAAAAGAAAAACCGTCAGTCGTAAGACGGAAGATCGAGAATCGGGTGTCAGGGGTCAGAAGTAGGGGAGGAAAGTGCAGAATGGAGAAGGCAAAAGTCAGGGGTCAGAGGTCGGGGATGGAAATTGCAAAGTGAAAAATAAAAAAATGGAAATTACAAACTGTTAGGCCAGGAGGGGTGTGTGTTTTATCGAAAGTTCGGAGACACGGACTTAGAAGTGTCCGAAATATGCTTTGGTCCGATGCGCTTCTCGGCCAAGGAGCAGGGGGATGACGAGAAGTCACGTACAGGGAAACGAGCTCTGGAGAGGGCTCTCGAACGAGGGGTCAATTTCATTCACTCCAGCTACGAATACGGTACCCGATGGGCAGTGGGCGAGGTTCTGAAGGACCACCCGAAGCGGAAAGAACTTCTTCATATCATCAAGGTACCGGTTCCGGACTTCGACGATGGGGGGAAGTTCGATTCCGGCAAGTTCCGGTTACGGGTGGAAGAGGCCCTTCGGGATCTTCACACGGATCGGATCGCAGTCCTTCAGCACCTGCAAAGGGCCAACCCGAACGCGGATGACCATCGGATTCCGAATATTGAGGCTGTTCACGGGCCCATGATGGAGGTCTTCGAGAGATTAAAAGAAGAGGGAAAGGTCTGTTACCTGACGACGTTTCCTTATTCGCCCGGATTTGCCTCAGCGGCTATGAAAACCGGAACTTTCAAAGGGATGGTGGCTTACTACAACCTGATCGAGATAGAGATGGCGGAGTTTTTCTCAGGCATGCAAGCGAAAGGCCAGGGGTTCTTCTGCATTCGGCCCTTGATGGCCGGCTTGCTCACGGATCGACGGGCCGACCGGAGTCGGTTGTCAGAAGGTGATCGCATGCTGGCAGAAAGTTGGGGGCCGGCCTATGAAAGGTTGGAGATTTTAAAATCTGCTTTTGACGGGGACATCGGAGGGTGGACCCGGTTTGCGATCCAGTTTGCTTTGATACATCCGATCGTCACAAGTCTTATCGTGGGGCTGAATACCCCTGAGCAGGTGGACGAGGTCCTGGATGCGGCCGATGGGAAATACCCGGATCTAAAGGTGTTCCACCAGGCCATGGAGGTGTATAGGACGCACGGGATGGTTTCAGAGAATGGGTAAGAGGAGGAAGGGGAGAAAAGCCATGGAAAAGATTCGAATCGGTGTGGTGGGATCCGGTGGGATGGCTGCAAGCAGGATGGCGTCGTTCTCCCGCCTGGACGAATGTGAGCTTGTCGCCCTTGCGGCTCGGAATCCTCAAACCGGTCCTCCCCTCGCCCAGCGCTACGAGGTCTCCCTGCACACAGATTGGCGAGATCTGGTCGCGCGGAAGGATCTGGATGCAGTGCTCGTCCTCACCCACAATGAGAGCCACGGTCCGATCGCTCTCGGGGCCATGGAGACAGGTAAACACGTGTTTATGGAATATCCGCTTGCCCGCCGGCTGGAGGAAGGTGAGCGTCTGGTGGATCGGGCGGAATCCACGGGGTGCGTCCTACGTTTAACGCACAACGAGCCCCTCTCTGCGGCGCACCGCATGCTCAAACAGGAGGTCAGTACGCTCGGGCAACTGTTGACCGCGATCTTTGTGCGCCTGACACCGGGTCGCGGGGGACGGCCGGAGATCTTGTTCAACCTGAACATTTCAGGTCCTCCGGTCCTGTTTTTCATCTACCATATCTATCCCCTCGTGGATCTGTTCGGCCCAGCGGAGTGGGTGGAGGGCCACGCGGAGTATGTGGGAATGAAATCATCCGGCCAGTATGAACGGTTTGTCAATACGGTGAGCGTGGGATTCACGCAAGGTGGCCTGGGGAATTGGACGTGGGCGGGTGGGATTGCCATCCAGGCCGCCGAAGAGTTCCAACGAGGGTTCTTGCTCGTTGAGGGAACACTGATCCGGCAGGGTGGACGCTGGTGCCGGTCCAATTCCGAAGGGTTGGAGGAGTTGGAGGTCCCTGATGAGGAAACGGGGCGTTCCCTCGAGAAATTATTTCTCAATGAGGTCAATGGCAAAGAGACGCTCTGGCGGGAGGATATGGGACGGGCGCTAGATGCGATTCGAATCAGCCTGGCCGCTGAAACGTCCGTCCGGGAAGGTCGGAGGGTCCAAGTAAGGGAAAATGAAAAATGAAAAATGAAAATTGGAGCCGAACCTTGGTAAGATCCTTTTTTTCGATGATCGTGTTGATCGCGACGATCATCACGGATATTCAAGCTGCAGAGGAATCGGAGGAGGGGAGCGAAATCCCCGTCTATACGGTCGAAGGTTTGGTGGTCACGGGGGAAAAAATTCCGGAGGCCAACACCATCGCAACAAAGGTTCCGACTCCGATTCGTCTGACGCCCGCGAGTGTGAGTGTGGTTAAGCGGTCCCTGTTCGAAAGGCAAGAGGCCGCGATTCTTGGAGATGCCCTCAAAAACATTAGTGGCGTCAACGTCCAGACCGGATTCGGAGTGCATGACTTCTTTGTCATTCGCGGTTTTGATTCTCTGGACAACGGGCTTGTGCTTACGGATGGGGCCGCGGAACCGGAAGCCACCTTTTATCACCTGTACAACGTCGACCGGGTTGAGGTTTTGAAAGGGCCGGCAGCCTTTTTGTATGGGGGGAATCCGCTTTCCGGAGCAGTCAATCTGACCCGGAAGCAACCCGTTTTCAAAAACTTTTCACGCATCGCGGGTTCCTTCGGCCGGTTCCAATCCTACCGGGGAAGCATGGATCTTGGAATGGCGAACCCGAAGGCCGGAACGGCTTTTCGTCTGAACGCCTTTTTTCAGGATTCAGATCATTACCGGGATGAGAAGAAGAACTCCAGCGTCGGAATCAATCCGGGTTTTACGTGGCGGATCGGACACCATAGTTCCCTCGGTTTCAATTTTGAGTTTGCAAGAAATGAATTCCGATCCGACTCCGGGTTGCCTCTCATTGACAATAAAATACCCGATGTTCCCAGGACCCGTTCTTACCAAACCCCGTTTGATATATCCAACCAGAAGATATACCGGTTCCGGATCGATTTCAGATCGCGGATCCACGAATCCCTTTCCATTCGCAACAAGCTCTATTGCACCGATTTCGACTGGGTGTCCCGGGGTACGCTTTTTAACGGATCCATCCCAAAGGGAGGGGGGTCGGTTGATCTCATTCGTTCGCTGTTGATTTTGGACGACCATCAGAAGCTCACCGGGAATCAGCTCGAAGTCCTCTTATCGTTCCAATCGGGCACCTTCGAGCATCGGCTCCTGACCGGTTTCGAGTTCAACCGATGGGCCGACCGATTCACCCTGGATGTCGCCGCTCTTCCGACCATCGACTTGCTCGATCCGGTGGAGACAGCCCGCAAACCATTTGCAATCATCCCGAGTCAATCGTCTTCGGCGGATGCGCGCAGCATGGTTTTCGCCCCCTATATTGTCGAGCAGGTCGTATTTCCGGGTCGAAATCGGCTGTTTCTGGGAGGGCGCCTCGATGGGATCGATTACAAAGACCCGGTCACAGACACCCATCGAACATATCGCAAGCTCAGCCCGATGCTTGGATTTGTCAGCGAACCGATCAAAAACCTCTCGCTTTATGCCAATGGCGGCCGTGCCTTTGCGCCCCCTTCCAGCCGGGTCGTGGGCGACCGTGAGGCCGAAGAGAGCACACAGTTCGAGGTCGGTCTCAAAAACGGACTCCTGGACGAGAGGCTGAACGCCACGCTGGCTTTCTATCGTTTGAAGAAGGACAATATCGCGATTGCGGACGAGAGCGGCATTTTAAGCCAAACCGGCGACCAGCGATCCAGCGGAATGGAGCTTGAAATTGCGGCACGCCCGGGGCCGAACTGGCATGCCTTTTTGACGTATGCTTACATCGACGCGGAGTTGACCCGTTTTAAACAGAGTGTGGTTGTTCCCACCCCCGGCGGAATGGTTTTTCAGGTCTTGGACCGTTCGGGGAATAGACCCGCTTTCTCCCCCAGACACCTTCTAAATATTTGGACGGATGTGGAATTCGGGAATGACGTGGGAATCGGTGGGGGGATGCGTTACGTGGGCCCTCAGTTCGTCTCCGAGGAAAACCTTTCAAAAGTTAACGGTGTTGTGACGTTCGATGCCATGTTCACGTATAACCCCGTACATTGGGGATGGCGTTTGAGTTTTAAAAATCTTACGAACCAGAAGTACGAGACAAGGGGATTCGGATCGTTTTCAGTCATTCCGGCGACCCCTTTTGCAGTTTACGGGTCGATCGCCTTGAGGTTGTGAATTTGAATCACCAAGACCTTGCCGCCAATAATCTGAACAGTCTCTTCGTCGCCCAATCGAGAAAACCGGCTCAACTCAGGGAGATCCAGCTGGATAGGCTTTCCCCGTTTCAAAGGGCCCTGTTAGTCGTTGATAGCGTAACCCAGTTCATCGAAGCGTATGCGATGGAGCCGGTCGAGATCCTCCTGGTTACACAGAGGACCTTTCAGCTTCCCACGGATCATGAATTGCTCGAGGCAGCGGGGGGGACGGATGTTGTTTCTCGAACTGTTCTGTTAAGAGGAAAAGCCAGCTCAACGCCATTCGCTTACGCGGAGTCGCTCCTCGTTCAGGACCGGCTTCCGGATCCCATCAGAAAGGGTCTTGAAACCGAAGGGAAAGGTCTCGGCCTCCTGCTGCGCCGCAACCGGATTGAGACCCATCGGGAAATGCTATGGTACGGTATGGAAAAGGGGAGGGAACTGCCAGCTCCGATCCGCCACCTGGAGGGCGAACCGATCATCGATCGCACGTACCGGATCATTGCAGGGGGACGGCCCATGATGCAGATCAGCGAAAAATTCCCTGCGGTCGAAATTCAAACTCAATTATAATGGGAACAAATATATCCGACCCTTTCTCCGAGACGCTTGATCCTGACCGATTGGTTCAACACCAGCTCGATCGGTTCCAGGTGATGCTCCCGGAAATTTTGAAATCCAATGGGTTCTATCGAAAAAAACTCAGAGCCGCGGGGGTCAATAACCCGGGGGAGATTCAGGGGTTTGACGATTTTCGCGGTTTGCCTTTCACGACTAAGGACGAGCTTTCGTCCGATCAACGGGATCATCCGCCTTACGGAACGAATCTCACCTTTCCCGTGGATCGTTATATCCGCATCCATCAAACTTCGGGTACGAGGGGCGATCCTTTGCGATGGTTGGACACCGAGGAGAGTTGGGGATGGTGGGGGCGTTGCTGGGAAGCTGTCTACCACGCTGCGGGGGTGCGCTCGGAGGACCGGATTTTTTTCGCTTTTTCATTCGGCCCTTTCATCGGATTCTGGAGCGGTTACGAAGGGGCCCGTACTCTCGGTATGATGTCTATTGCGGGAGGAGGAATGTCCTCCGAGCAGCGATTGAAGGCCATCTTTGAAAACGAAGCGTCCGTTCTGATTTCTACGCCGACATATGCCTTACACCTGGCGGAGGTCGCTAGAAGAGAGGGTCGAAATCCCCGGGATTCTAAGATTCGGATCACGATTCAAGCCGGGGAAGCGGGCGCCAGCCTTCCGGCGACCAGAAAGCGGATCGAAAAGGCCTGGGGTGCCCGATGCTACGACCATGCAGGGGCCACTGAGGTGGGTGCCTGGGGATTCGGGTGCAAGATCCAGTCCGGGCTCCACCTGAATGAAGGGGAATTCATCGGCGAGGTGATCGACCCATCGACAGGGGACCCGGTGAATGATGGAGAACTCGTCATCACAAACCTGGGGCGGGTCGGATCCCCCGTTATCCGTTTTCGGACAGGCGACAGAGTGCAATTGGAAGACTCTTCCTGCCCCTGCGGGCGGACCTTCAGGCGTTTTGCCCGAGGGGTCACCGGACGGATCGACGATGCGCTGACCGTGCGAGGGAATACGATTTTCCCAAGCGCTCTGGAGGATATCGTTCGTGGATACCCTGACGTCGAAGAGTTTTCAGTGAACATCTATCGGAGAAAAGAACTGGATGAAATGGATATCCGGATCGAGCTCCACGACGATCGGTCCGGAACCATCGTCTCTGATGTTGCCAGATCAATTAGGAATGCATTTGGATTTCGTGCCCGCGTGATACCCGTCCCACAAGGCACATTGCCGCGATTCGAACACAAGGCAAATCGTTTCAAAGACGACCGCAAGCCAGGTTGAAGGTTGCGGGATCCTGGAAAGACCGGATAAAGATGCCTATGGGAACTGCCAATCGTGATTCCTACGATGTCATCGTCATCGGAGGAGGACCGGCCGGAAGCACTACCGCAGCCCTGGTCGCGGAGAAGGGGCATTCGGTTCTCCTTCTGGAGCGAGATCCCCTTCCCCGTTTCAAAATCGGCGAGTCCCTGATGCCTGCCACTTATTGGACATTCAAACGGCTGGGTGTCCTGGACGGGTTGAAGGCGAGTCTCTATCCAAAAAAATACAGTGTCCAATTTTTTTCGGGATCCGGGATGGGTTCTGCGCCTTTCTATTTTTTTGAGGATGATCCCCACGAGTGCTCCGTTACGTGGCAGGTTCTACGGAGCGAGTTCGATGAGATGTTGCTCGAAAACGCACGGGAAAAGGGTGCTGAGATCCGCCGTGGGGTAAGCGCTCGCGATGTTTTGTTTCACGGAGAACAGGCGGTTGGGGTCCGGGCCATAATCCCGGAAGGGAAAGAGGTGAATTTCGCAGCAAGCGTTGTTGTGGATGCGAGCGGTCAAGGCGCTCTGGTCTCTCGAAAATTGAAGAGCAAAACCGCTGACCCAAACCTGAAAAAGGCTTCCGTATTCACCCATTTCAAAGGGAGCCACCGAGACAAGGGGATCGATGAGGGCGCGACATTGATTCTCCATACCGAGAATAAAGATTCGTGGTTCTGGTATATTCCCCTGTCCGAGAACCGGGCAAGCGTGGGCGTTGTGGGGGAGCTTGACTACCTGCTTCGGGATCGGCAGGATTCGCCTCAAATGATTTTCGAGGATGAACTCGAGAGATGTCAGGCCCTCAAGCGACGGTTGGCCGGCGCAGAGCAGGTATTTCCGGCCAAAGTCACGCAGGATTTCTCCTATCGTTCCAGCCGCATCGCGGGACATGGCTGGGTCCTGGTTGGGGATGCATTCGGCTTTTTGGATCCCATCTATTCCTCCGGGGTTTTTTTGGCGCTCAAGTCCGGAGAACTCGCCGCAGACGCCATAAATCTCGCACTTGAGGATGACTGCTTCACGGAAGATCGGTTGGGAGGGTTCGCACCGGAACTTATCGGCGGAATGGAGAATATCCGAAGGTTGATCTATGCGTTTTACACGAAGGACTTCAGTTTTTCAGAGTTTCTTATGGAATTTCCGGAGTGCAGGCAAGGGATCGTCGACATCCTCAGCGGTAATATTTTTAAAGAGGGGATCGGGGAAATCTTTCCGAAAATGGATAAGATGTGCAGTGACAGTAGCAGTGGCAGTAGCAGGGAAAACCAGTAAGCAGTTAGCAATAGCAACGGCAGGACAAAGGAGATAAGGATGTCGGGGAGTTTTAAAGATTTAAAAGTTTACCAAATGGCATATGAGTTGGCTATGGAAATTTTTGAACTTACCAAAAGCTTTCCGAAAGATGAAGCTTACTCCTTAACTAATCAGATTAGACGTTCTTCTCGTTCAGTATGTTCAAATATTGCAGAAGGGTATAGAAAACGCCGCTATCAAAAAATTTTGCTTTAAAAATGTCCGACGCAGATTCCGAATCCAGTGAAACCCTGGTCTGGTTAGATTTTTCAAAAGACTACGGGTACATTAATGATGATGTATATCAGTCGCTGTTAGTTAAGTACGAAGAGGTGGGAAGAATGTTAGGGGGAATGGCCGACCATCCTGGTCGCTTTACGCCCAAAGATGATTTTCCTGCTTCTGCCACTGCTACTTATTTCGAAGAGAATGAGTAAAAACGGTGTATGAAATCCCGAAAGGACGAGATGAAAAAAAATATTCCGAGAGGACTGCTCTATCTGGCGTTTTTCGTGCTCTATCTGCTTCACAACGATCTCTGGTTTTGGCATGATCCAAGCCTGGTGTTGGGGATACCGATCGGGTTGATCTATCACATCGGGTTCTGCGTGGCGGCCTCGATATTGATGATTCTGCTGGTCAACTTTGCGTGGCCCCGGAATCTGCATGCCAACGGGGAAAGGGGAAAATGACACTTTCGATAATTATCGCATATCTGGTTCTGGTGCTTCTCATCGGCGCCCTGAGCCATCGATTTTTTCGGGGTACGGGTGAGGATTATTTCGTGGCCAGCCGGACGATCGGCCCCTTTCTCCTGTTGATGTCGTTATTCGGGACCAACATGACGGCATTTGCGATTCTTGGTGCTTCAGGAGAGGCTTATCACGAAGGAATCGGAGTATTCGGACTTATGGCTTCCGCTTCCGCGTTGATTATTCCGAGTGTCTTTTTTTTCGTCGGTACCCGGTTATGGTCTCTGGGTAAACGCCATGGATACATCACGCAGGTTCAATATTTCCGGGAACGTTGGGATTCGGACGGCCTCGGTCTGTTTCTGTTCATCGTTTTGATTGCGCTGGTTGTTCCTTATTTGTTGATCGGTGTGATGGGAGGGGGGATAACGCTTCATCAAATCACCGATGGACAGGTGCCGGAGTGGATCGGTGGTCTCCTGGTTTGTGCTGTGGTTTTGACTTATGTCTGCTATGGCGGTATTCGGGGAACGGCCTGGGCAAATGCCTTCCAAACCCTTGTGTTTATGATCCTGGGGGGGGTGACGTTCTTTGTAATTGTCCATCAAATGGGGGGCCTTTCCCAGGTCGTGTCAGCCGTCGCAGAACGACATCCCGAATTGCTGATCCGAGGAGATCAGATCACGCCCGTCAAGTTGCTCACCTATACATGCATCCCCCTGTCTGTGGGGATGTTCCCGCATATGTTTATGCATTGTCTGACCGCGAGGAGCGCAGAGACATTTCGGTATCCCCTGATGTTCTACCCGATTTGTATTGCGATCGTGTGGATCCCCAGCGTGCTCCTCGGCATCTTCGGGAACCTGGACTTTCCGGGCCTAAAAGGCCCTGTGGCTAATTCGATTCTGGTGAAGATGATCGATCTTCATGCACCGGGCCTCCTTGCAGGGCTTTTGGCCGCGGGTGTATTCGCCGCAATCATGTCTTCACTCGATTCACAGGCCTTATCCATTGGAAGTATGTTCACACACGATATCGTCCGCCACTACGGATTCCGCGATCAGATGAGGGAAGGGCAACAGGTCCTGGTCGGCCGTCTTTTCGTTGTTCTTGTTCTGGCTGTGACCTATTTCCTCTCGCTGGTCTCCGCGAGAAGTATCTTCAAGCTTGCCATATGGTCATTTACGGGATTTGCAGCCCTATTTCCGGTAGTCGTCGCTGCCCTCTTCTGGAGGCGAAGTACTAAATATGGGGCTGTGGCTTCTATAGCGAGCGTCGTCCTCTTATGGACATACTTTTTCATTCAGGGGTGGCAGACCCCCGGCTACACGGTGGGTGGGACCGGCGTGATGCCGGTAGCCGTGATTCTGGCCGTATCCAGTGCGGCTATGATTATCGTTTCCATGGCGACCCAGCCCCCGGAGGAATCAATCGTAAGAAAATATTTTCCATGAGGATCGCTTTCGTCAGCGCCGGTGCCGGAGGGATGTACTGCGGGAGCTGCATCCACGATAATACCCTCGCTGCGGCTTTGCAGAGGAAGGGTTGTGATGTCGCCCTTATCCCAACTTATACGCCCCTTCGCACCGATGAAGCCAATGTCAGCATCGATCGGATTTTTTACGGGGGAATGCACGTCTATCTCCAGCAGAAGCTTGCCCTCTTCCGACATACCCCCTGGATTCTTGACCGCTTGATGGATCCCCTGGTAAAGGGGTTATCCCGCCTGAACAGCTCTACGGACCCCAAAAAACTGGGGGCGCTCACGGTCTCGGTGCTTCAGGGTGAAGAAGGAAGGCAACATAAGGAACTCGAAAAGCTGATCAGCTGGCTGAAGTCATCTTTCAGGCCGGATATCGTCCACCTCACCAATTCGTTATTCTCGGGGCTTACCAGGAGGATTAAGGAGGAGCTCGGGGTTCCTGTATTGTGCGCGGTTCAGGGGGAAGATCTATTTCTCGATGGGTTGGCAGAGCCGCACCGGTCTCAGGCGCTAAATCTTGTGCGAGAAAGGGCGATCGATGTCGATGGTTTTATCGCGCCATGCCGGTTCTATGCGGAATTCATCAAGACATATCTGAAAATCCCCGAGGGAAAGGTTCACGAGGCCAGACTCGGTTTAAACCTTCAGGGCCACGGGACAGGCCGTGGACCCGAACCCTCTCCTTTTTCGATCGGATATTTAGCCCGAATATGTCCTGAAAAGGGTCTCCATCTCCTGGTCGAAGCGTTTTATCTTTTGACAGAGCGGATCGGGCGGGACAATATTCGCCTGAAAGTTGCAGGCTACCTCGGAGAAAAGGACCGGGCTTACTTCGATGAGTTGAGAAGGCAAATCGATTTACGGGGATTGGCCGAGTGTTTCGAATATGCTGGGGAGATCGATCGGATTCAGAAGATCGAATTTCTAAACCGGCTGCACGTGCTATCGGTGCCGACCCTGTTTCAGGATCCGAAGGGACTTTTCATCCTGGAGGCGCTTGCGAATGGCATTCCGGTCGTGCAGCCCCGTCACGGCGCCTTCCCCGAGCTGGTCGAAGCGACCGGAGGTGGGATCCTCGTGGAACCAGGGTCACCGGATGCTATTGCAGAGGGGATTCTTCAGCTCCTGGAAGACCCGGAGTACCGGTCCCGACTGGGTCAAGCAGGGAAGGAGGCCGTGGAGAGGAAGTTCAACGATGCGGTGATGGCGGATGAGACAATAGAGATATATCGAAAATACACGGTTCCATGTCCCAAGGTTCAGGTTCCGTGTTAAATCAAAAGTTCAAAACCCAGATTCTGAGTTCCAAAAACCAAGAGGGAATGGGAGATCGCTTGGACCACGAAACTGGGTGGGGATGAGGTATGGAGGGGAGGCCGAAAATTTTTGGATAACGGGAAGAAGAGAAGACGTGAATTTTGAAATATAAGGAAAGGGGGATCTCGTGCCCTGGCTGATCTTCGCGATGATGACCGTTTGCTCTTGGGGGCTTTACGGTGTCTTTTTGCATACCGGTCAGATTTCCATGGCTGATCCGATCAACGGACGTTACAAGGCATTCTTGTTTGTCGGGATCGCTTATCTCATGACCGCGGTGCTGGGATCACTGATCGTACTGCTCGTGAATGGTGCTTCGTGGGATTTTCCTGCGAAGGGCATGACCTGGTCGATTCTCGCGGGGGTCGTGGGTGCGCTGGGTGCATTCGGCGTTCTGCTGGCCTTCGGAGCAAAGGGGACTCCCAGCGTGGTCATGGCGATCGTTTTCGCAGGCGCACCGATTGTCAATGCGATCGTTGCGATGTCCCTTCATCCCCCAGAAGGGGGATTTTCAAGTCTGAGCTGGCCGTTCCTCCTGGGTATCCTCATGGCGGCTATGGGGGGGTGCTTAGTATCCCTGTACAGGCCGGGGACATGAGTCGGGGGTCAGGGGTCGGAGGTCAGAGGTCAGAGGTCAGGGATCAGGGTCGGGGGAAAGTGAAGATTGAATATTGAAAAGATCCACAGGACCACAAGAAAGTCCTGAGTGGTTCAAATGTTCAATTTTCCGATATTCAATATTCATTGAGTTTAAGATGGCATCTGAATTCCATACAAAACGGCGAATAGAATTCTCCGACACGGACATGGCCGGGATCGTTCATTTTGCCCGGTTTTTTGTTTTCATGGAAGCCGCCGAGCACGAATTCCTTCGTTCCCTCGACATGAGTGTCTCGATGGAGCACGATGGAAACGTGATCAGCTGGCCCAGGCTGTCCACTTCGTGCGAATACCTGCATCCTGTCAGGTTCGAGGACGAGCTGGGTATCCATCTGAAGGTTGAAAGGATTGGCACCAAATCCATCACATACCAATTTGAATTTTCAAACGGAGATGCGATCGTTGCCCGGGGAAAGCTGAAGGCTGTTTGTTGCATCTGCAATCCGGGGGAAGATATGAAGGCGACTCCGATACCCAATTTTATCACGGAACGGATGAAGGGAGAATCCGCGTAAGGGAAGGAGAAAACGGATCTCTCAGGTTTAAACCTGATCGAAGCCGACCATGTCCAGCTCGCCATCACTTAAAGTTTCCGATATCACCAAAAGCTTCGAGAGAGAAGCGGGTCCCATCGAGGTGCTCAAGGGAATTTCGTTTGAGATGACCGAGGGTCAATCGCTTGCGATTACCGGTCCCTCGGGTTCCGGAAAGAGCACCCTTTTGCATTTGATCGGTTCTTTGGACAGGCCGTCGGCCGGATTGGTCGAGATCAATGGGATCGATCCAGCCGGTCTTCGAGAACCGGAATTAGCCCGATTTCGGAACCGTGTCGTGGGTTTCGTCTTTCAGGACCACCATCTTTTGCAGCAGTATTCCGTTCTTGAAAATGTGCTCATTCCCACCCTGGCGCACGGCAAACCTGATTCCGAATCCGAAAATCGTGCAAGAGAAATCCTCGAACGGGTCGGGCTTTCCGAACGCCTGGATCATCTCCCTTCGGCGTTATCCGGGGGAGAATGCCAGCGGGTTGCGGTCGCACGAGCGCTAATTAATCGTCCCGCACTTTTGCTCTGCGATGAGCCCACGGGCAATCTCGACCGAAATACCGCCCATTCTGTCGCCTCGGTTTTATTCGAACTCCACCGCGCAGAAAAGAATATCCTGATCGTTGTGACCCACAGCCTCGACCACCTCCCCCTTTTTGATCGGTGTTTGGAATTGAAGGAGGGAACTTGCGTCGAAGTTTAATCTATTTCTGGCGCGTCAACACGGCGGTGATCGTTGCCGCCGCGATTGCCACTTCGGTACTCACGGGTGCGTTTCTTGTGGGTGATTCCGTCCGGGGGAGCCTGAGAGACCTCACCCTGGATCGGCTGGGTCGAATCGATTATGCGTTGACCTCAGACCGGTTTTTCCGCGAAGGTTTAGCACGCGAACTGTCCAACGAGAGGTCCTTTTCATCCCGGTTTGATGATGCTGTTCCTGCGATTTTGTTGAACGGGTCCGCACTGGACGTCAAGGTGGGATCGAGGGCTTCCGGCATCCAAATCCAAGGCATCGATGAACGCTTCCTGGCCCTGATGGCCGACCAGCCGGGGTTTCCCGACGGATTCTTCCTGAAGAGACCGGATCAAAACTTCCCTTCGATCGTCATCAACGAATCCCTTCAGAGGGAGCTGGGTTCCGAAATCGGCGATCCCATCCTGATCTCTTTTGAAAGACAGAGCGAGGTTCACCGTGAATCCCTGCTTGGCCGCCGAAACTCCGCGGACGTCGTTCGATCCCTCCGACTCACCCTTACTCATGTCATCCCGGACCGGGGTACCGGAAGGTTCGGTCTTCGACCCCGTCAGGGCACCCCGCTGAATGCCTTCGTCTCTCTACCTGTGTTGGCCCAAGCCCTTGGACAGGAGGGCCGGGTCAACACCCTTTTAACGGGTCAAAAGGGGTCATCCCCGCCCGGCTTCTCCGAGCGGAATGGGACGCAAACGCTGCAGGCCCTACTCGGGGGCGTTTTGAAGCTGGACGACCTGGGCTTAATTCTGCGGCGGGACATGGACCGTGTTTCTCTCGAAAGCAAACGGTACTTGCTTTCCCCTCACACGGTCGAGGTTGCAAGATCGCTTTCGATTGAGCTCAGGACGCCGCATTTGCCCCTTTTCACTTATCTGGCAAATTCCATCAGGGGGAACAAACGAACCATTCCTTATTCGACGATCACCGCCATTGATTTCGATTGGATCGGAAGACCTGAAGAGCAGGGGGTATTCGGGCAGATACGATGGGCCAGTGGAACACCCGGAGGCCAACTGGCGGATGACGAGATCCTGTTGAATGAATGGACAGCCCAGGATCTGGGCGTGAAAGTCGGTGATCCCGTGAAGGTCGCTTACTATGTTGTGGGTCCGGGGGAAGAGCTTCATACCCGAGAAACGAAATTCCGGTTGAAGGGCGTTCTGGAGCTCAGCGGGTTTGCCGCAGATCCCGGGTTGGCACCGAAATTTCCCGGAATCCTGGACGCGGATGATATTTCGGCCTGGGAGGCCCCCTTTCCGATGGACATGAAACAAATTCGTCCGAAAGATGAGGCCTACTGGGATGAGTTTGGCGCCGCTCCCAAGGCCTTTATATCAGGAAGGACGGGAAAACGCTTATGGGGAAACCGATTCGGGAGTCTTACCGGGATCTGGATCGGTTCGCCACCCGGAGGTGATCTGGAGGGGACGCTGGTCGACTTTCGT
The DNA here is from genome assembly GCA_965217865.1 of Candidatus Latescibacterota bacterium. Lineage (GTDB taxonomy): Bacteria > Latescibacterota > UBA2968 > SICM01 > SICM01 > CBDCJO01. The sequence continues at coordinate 1,741,160 of CBDCJO010000002.1, forward strand.
AAAGGGTTGTTGGACAGGATTAGGCCAGAGGAAGTCGGTCTTGCCTTCATCCCTGTCAAAGCGGAAGGATTAGGGGCGGCTACGGGGGCCACGGATTTCAGCGGTCTGTTCATTGGATTCAGCCTGTTTCTGATCGTGTCTGCGGCCCTTCTGGTCGGATTGCTTTTCAGGCTGGGCGTGGAGGAGCGGGTTAAGGAGGTGGGAACGTTGCTGTCGCTGGGTTATCCGATGCCCGCAATCCGTCGGCGTTTTATGGGGGAGGGGATTATCCTGGCCGGGATCGGTGGGATGCTTGGGGTTGGAGGTGCGGTCGTGTATGCCTGGCTGCTTACCTTGGGTTTGCGAACCTGGTGGTTGGCGGCAGTAGGGAGCCCTTTTATCTTCCTCCACATCGACCCACTCAGTCTGGCCGGTGGTTACCTCATCTCTCTCCTGGTGGCGCTGATTTCCATCCGGTTCTCGTTTCGATTGTTCGGCCGAATGCCTGTCCGGGCTTTATTGTCCGGTGTCGTGGACATGATTCGGGGCGGATCGGCCAGGATGGCCAGGAGGTTGGGTTATTTTGGTCTGAGCCTGGGTGTTTTTTTGATCGTCGCTGCCCTTATCCGGGGGACGGGATCATCCGTGGAGCTTTTTTTTGGGAGCGGTGCGGCCTTTCTGACCGGGGGTCTGGCCTTTTTCTCCGTGTGGATCCAATCGCGGAGGCATCGAGGAAAGTATCGGCTGGGTTTTGGAACAATTTTAAGAATGGGAGCTAGTAACTGTGCGCGTCGTCCCGGGCGCAGCCTTCTCTGTACAGGTCTGGTGGGTTGTGCGTGCTTTGTCATCGTATCGGTGGGGTCGAGTCGTCGGGAGGAGATGCCATCTGGAACGGCGACAGGGACCGGGGGGTTCGATCTAGTTGCGGAATCGGACATCCCGCTACATCACGATCTTAACACTGAAGCGGGCAGGTTTGAGATGGGATTTCCGAAGGAAGGGGGGTGGCTTAAGGATTCCGTAGTCTTTCCTTTTCGAACCCTCCCGGGAGAGGATGTGAGCTGTCTCAATCTTTATCGACCGGAAAGACCGAGAATTCTCGGAGTTTCCCGTGGCATGATAAGTCGGGGGGGATTTCAATTTCAGGAGGTCCTAAGCCGGACTCTTGAGGAGGCGGAAAACCCGTGGCTCATCTTAGAGAAAGAAATCGAGCCGGGGGTGATTCCGGCGATCGGGGATTACAACTCGGTCCGATGGATTTTACATCTGGGGCTGGGCCAGGATCTGAACATCCGGGACGAATCGGGCAGGGAGACACGGCTTCGCCTGGTCGGACTTTTGCACAACAGCCTGTTTCAGGGGGAGCTGTTGATTTCGGAAGCTTCGTTTACAAGGCTTTTTCCCAACAGGAGCGGTTACGGATATTTCCTCGTCGAGACGCCTCCCGCAAAGGACCGCGAGGTCGCGTTTGAACTGGAGCAAAATCTCGGCACCTATGGCTTCGACGTTTCTCGAACGGGCGAAAAGTTGGCCCGATACCAGTCCGTTGAAAACACGTACCTATCGACGTTTCAAACGCTGGGCGGTCTCGGGCTGATTCTGGGAACTTTCGGCCTGGGGATTGTCCTGATTAGAAATGCAATCGAAAGACGTGGCGAACTGGCCACCCTGCGCGCGTTCGGTTTCCGCCGATCGACACTGATGACAATGCTTCTGGCTGAGAACGGTTTTACTCTCGTCCTCGGTCTTCTGATCGGGAGTGTCTCGGCACTCATCGCCGTGGCGCCCCATTTGATCAGCCAGGGAGGGAATATTCCCTGGTTTTCCCTTATTATCACTTTGATCCTGGTCGGCCTTTTTGGTTTGGCGGCCAGCGCCGCAGCGGCCTTCTATGCGGTCAAAGCTCCCCTTATGCCTTCCCTCAAATCGGAGAGGGGTTGATCTCCAAGAAGCAGGAGATATATCAGGAGTCGGGGGCCGGATCCAATGGCAACTCGTAACACGCAGCCTCCCGGTCGTTCCTGACGAGTAGATAAGATCCGGCCAGCGCCGGATTGTTCCATGTCTTGCCCCTGAGTGCCGGAAAGCTGCTGAGCTCTTTGAATCGGTTCGGGTCTGCTTCGACCAGTGCAATCTCGCCTGATTCGGCCAGTACGATCAAGATGTCTCCAACCAGGATCATCTGTCCGTGTCCGTAGCGCCCCCGCTTCCACGCGCGTTGACCGTCGGTGAGATTCAAACAGACCAGGACACCGTCATCCAGCCCATATAGATATCCCCCGCGGTGAACGACGTTCGTGAACTTGGCCTTAAGGCGTGTTGTCTCCCAAACGAGCGTTGCTTCCAAATTTCCTTTCTCATTCCGAAAAATCTGAAACAGCTTGCAGCCGATACCATAGCCGCTTGAAACGAATACGCGATCCCCGGGCAAGGGGACGGGTTGAGCGACGCATTCCACGCCTTCAGGCCATGGATGCTCCCAGAGGAGACTCCCGGTGACCGGATCGTGTGATGCCACATTTGCCCGGTTGAAGATGAGGATTTGAGGGACCCCCGCCAGCCTGGTGATCAGGGGAGAGCTATAGCCCGCGGGATCCTCTCCCCCGCCCCACACGAGCCGGCCGGACTCCTGGTGGTAAGCGATCAGGGACCTTCCCCCATGCCCTCCAGCACTGACTACGACGAGACTGTCGATGATCAGCGGAGAACCGCTCATCCCCCAGTGGTTCATGTTTGCGTTGTTCGATTCGATGATATCGTGAGACCAGATCCGCCTTCCCGTTCGAAGATCGAGACAGTTGAGGATTCCGGTGGCGCCCAGGGTGTAGACACGATTCTTTTCGATCGTCGGTGTGGCTCGAGGCCCGATCCCTGCAAGGGTCGTCTCATACCTGGTTTTATCGCTGTGCCGCCACCTTTCCTGACCGGTTTTCAGGTCGTAACAGACGACCATCTCCAGTTCCCCGCTCTGCTCCTGAGTGACCGCATCATTACCGACAACCGCGAATGCGGACCAACCCTCCCCGATTTCCCTTCTCCATATCAATCGCGGCGGACGCTTCGACCAATCCCGTGATATGGGGATCCCCGGGAGGACCGCATTACGATCCGGTCCCAGAAACTGCGGGTAGTCCTCAACTGAAGACGAGGGTGCACTATCGATATCGTGTAAGAAAGTGTCAGGAACGATCGTGTTCATTCCTGAACGCTCAACCCATCGCCAAGTTAGAATGGGAACCATGTCTCCACTCACGCCACCGACCCGGAGCAGACCCACGGACGAAGCAAACACGAGGAGGAAGACAGCGAACACAAGCAGACGAATTTTCAGGGATGTACGGGAAAAGAACAGCCACCAGATCAGGAGCGCTAGGACCGTCACGATCGACACGGATATCGTCTTAAAGGCCTGCGATTGTCGGCTCGGGGCGTCGGATGACCATATGAAGACGATCAACAATAGGGACAACAGAACCACAACGGGAAGGGGCCACCAGCGGATGGGATTCCCGGATGAACGTTCCCCTTCCGGTTTCCGAGAAGCGCCTGATCCGCGGGACCGGATCGATTTCAGGATTGATATGATGCCACCCATTCGACAAGGAGGGATATATGAAACGGATATCGATGACTCTTACAACACTTCGGGTGTAAAATATAACGAGAATCTGGAGAGAAGCCGGGGAGTTTATTTAGGATGAAATGGATGCTGACATTGGTGTTGACATCTTATGGATCCCGTATATACTTATCACCGTTACCGACGATCCAGGTTTCGTGGGATTGTCGGGAAACGACGGATGAGAGTGTCTAACGATCACTGGAGGATGCGATGAATAAAAAAACCGAACGGCCCAAAATTCGTCACATGGCCCATTTGGTGTCCCTGCTGGAGTCTGGTAAGCGTAAATTGACCATAGAGCAGGGGCTGAAGCTTGTCAAAGAGGCCGGCTTCGACGGGTTTACGGGGCGGGTGCCGATGATCACTCGGGAACACGTAGAGAAATCAGGTCTTCTTTTCGCCGCAACGGTGGATATCGGGGGAATTCCGGAGATCAAGTCCAAACTCCGAGCCATCAAGGCGGTCGGGACTCGGTGCGTGAACGTTCAGATGCTCGACCACGATACGCCGACCAAACGCGCTATCGAGGTGGGCCGTCGGGTGATGGCTGCCTCTGAAGAGCTAGAAATGGATGTTTCCATAGAGGTCCATCGGGACACTTGCACGGAAACGCCGGAAAAGGCCTACGCCCTGGCGAAAGGATATGAAAAGGCCGAGGGACGGCCTTTGAAAATGACGTGGGATTTTTCGCATCCCGCGGTGATTAAACATCTCAGGCCGCCATACTGGGACCGGCTTGCCGAACGACCTGACCTGATTCAGCTTGCCAACCAATTTCACTTCAGACCGTTTAACGGGCACCACGCCCAGATTCCCGCGCTGGGCAAAGGTGGAAAATTCACGCCAGAATTCGTGGATTGGTTGGAATTTTCCGAAAAGGTCATCCAATGCTGGCTTCAAACCGCTACCGCCGGAAGGGAGATGATCGTCTGCCCGGAACAGATCGCAGGCGGTTATTTTCTTTCCGTTTTCGGGGATCGCTGGAAGGATGTGAAGGCGATTCGGAAAGCGGTGGACCGGGTCTGGAAGAAAAACGTCAAACGGTGGAAACCACCGAGAAGAAGGTGAAACGGGAAAAACTAGTAGCAGTGGCAGTAGCAGGAAAGGTAAAGGCGGGGGTCGGATGTCGGATGTCGGATGTCGGAAGTCAGGGGTCAGGGAGAGAAAAAACCGTGAGACGTGAGAAATCGTGAAACGAGAAAAGATGAATCGCTATGGGTAAAACTTAGATACCCGCAGCAGGAGTCATTCCGGGAGGATTCGTATACCCCTTGAATGTTGGCTAAAATTATGTTAAATTTGGATATTGGAATAAGCCATGACGTATATCTAACTTCATAGTGGAGGCACACGTGTCTGTCCAGGTGGAAAAGGGTTATCCTCTCTGTCCTGAAAAATTGGAAGAAAAGCAGATTCAACAGTTTCGGGAGAACGGTTTTCTCGCATATGAAGGCATCATTTCATCCGAGGAGGTGGAGGCCGCCCGGTCGGCTTTAACGGAAATTACCGTTAAGGGGATCGAAGAAGCCCAGCGGGGAGAGGCGGAAGTCATACAACCGGATAAAAATGCGACGAAGAATTATTCCGGTGTGCGCATCCAAAGGTCCAATGAAAGGGCTGGGATTCATTTCGAGCCCGGTTTCGATCCTTTGGCGATGAGCCCTGAAGAGGCGGAACTGAAAATCCGGAAGCTTCACGGGTACAATCAAGATCATCCGGACCTTCAATCCCTGGTGATACATCCAAAAATAAAGGGAAATGTTGAGGCTCTGATGGGATATGAGGCGATTCTAAGGGGCGACATGGCGCTGTCGAAACCACCGTTTATCGGATCGGAAAAGCCCTGGCATCAGGACAACGCGTATTTCGTGCATATTCCCTTGGACTCGGTCATCACGGCATGGATCACGCTGGACGATGCAACTGTCGAAAATGGGTGTATGCACGTGATACCCGGTGGACATAAGCTCGGGGCCTTCAAACATGAGCACAGGATCGACTGCCAGATCGTTGAAGGACGGCTTGATGTAAGCAAGGCCGTGCCGATCGAGTTGAAGGCCGGTGGAGGTATGTTCTTCTCGGGTATGTTGCCCCATGAAACCCCACCGAATCACACCGAAAAACGACGTCGGGCACTCCAATTCCAGTACCGTGGATCGAATACGCTAACCTTGACACGTGAGGAATTCGCCAAGGTTTTCGTTGAAGCGGACGGAACCCCGGCTTCGTGTGCGGTCGCGGAGCGGATCATCGGGTAAAAAGAAAAGATGTCAAAGACCAGGGTTCCAAATTGATGACTCAAGAGTCTGAGAAAGTGCTGGAAGGGATTTGAGCCTTTCGGACTTCCCCTTGGCAGTGTTCGGTGACCACAGGCCAAGGCTGGAACTTGAGCCTCAGCGATAAAACCGGTGTCCCTCTGAAAAACGGGTTTAAGACATCACGGATGCGACATGTCCCTTCCTAGAATTCTGATCGCGGATGACGAACCCACGGTTCGGAATTTTTTAAAACAGTGGCTGGTGTCGAAACCTCTGTCCATCGAAATCGTAGACGGTGGGCGGAAGGCCCTGGAACTCCTGGGTGAAACTTCCTTCGATGTCGCTGTTCTCGATCTCTACATGCCGGACATGGACGGCCTCGAGGTCCTGCAGGCGGTCCGAAAAAAGGGAATTCAAACCGATGTTGTCTTTATGACGGCTTACAGCACTAAAGACGGAACCCTTGAAAAAGCCGTCGAAGCGATGAAGGTTGGCGCTGTCGATTTCCTGTCAAAACCTTTCGAGTTGAATGAATTTTTAAACCTCATCTACAGACTGATCGAACGACGTCAACCGTCTCCTCATATTCTTGCGGAACGTTTGGACGGATTCCTGGAGAAGAATGCTTTTAGTCCTTCGCTGAGGTTGGATGATCTATGCCAGCGATTTAGGATCTCACCAAGCTATGCAACCAAGTTGTTTCGGGAAAATATCGGGATTTCATTCAGGAAGCGTCTGGCTTATCATCGCCTTCAAAAGGCAAAACGTCTGCTTGAATCGACCCACGATCCACTGTCGAGTATTGCCGAGGAGTGCGGCTTCAAGAATTACCATCGGCTCACGGAGGCCTTTCGAAGGCAAGAGGGAATGCCTCCTGGTAAGTTCCGCAAGATATCCGCCGATGAGGTTTTCACAAATCGATGAATTAGACACACCTCCCAAAGCCTTCCAACCCGATCGATTCCCATCCGAATCCTCCCGGTTTCCCCTCCGCACAGATTCAAACGCGTATTCCTTTCCCGAATTATCAATGTTAGGATCAACGCTTATCCATCCAGTCGTCAGTAAAGTCTGGATGACGAAATAGGTCGATTTCCCCTTTTCAGGAGCTTGACGATGAAAATTGGTGCTGTATGACGTATAAATTATTTATAAACGTATAAGCAAACGCTTGCATCCAAACTGATTCGCACTATCTTCTTTAATAGAGATCAGCCCATTTCACCCCCCCCCTTGCGATCGGTCCTTCCCTCCGTCTAAGCGAGATAAATACCCTCCATAAACTTCATATTTTTTTACTGGCATCCATATCAAATCACCCAGACAACCCCTGATTCATCAAGCCGCATTTCCATCTTCAAGTCGGGAGAATGTGAAGGTCACACCGATGAGAGACGAAGAGAAGACCAGAGAACAACTCACGGCCGAACTGGTAGCCATGCGCAGGAAGGCTGCCGAACTGGAAAGATGGGGGAAAGAGCTCAAACAGACGGAAAAGGGATTGCAGGAATACGCCACGAACATCGTCGACAGCTCCATTGATATGATTATCGCGGTTGATCTTGATCGAAACATCACCGAATTCAACAGGGCGGCACAGGATAATTTCGGGTATCAACGAGATGAAATTCTGGGAAAACACGTATCCGTTCTCTACGTAAATTCACGGGAAGGTTCGGAAATTCATCAAACGACAATAACCCAAGGTCGATGCGTCCAGGAAACCCTGAACAAACGAAAGAACGGTGAGGTGTTTCCTTGCCTGGTTTCTGCCTCCGTCTTGCAGGGGGCTACCGGAGAGGCGATTGGGGTCATGGGTGTATCTCGGGACATCACCCAGGGAAGAAAGTGGGAAGAGCGATTGCGATTCCAGGCCCAGCTATTGGACAGTGTCCGCGAGGCGGTTGTCGCTACGGATCTGGAGGGGAAGATCATTTACTGGGGAAAAGGGGCCCAAAACCTGTATGGCTATTATGCCGATGAGATCATAGGGAAGCCCGCCCATTCCATCGTTCACCCGAATGGTAGGACGGAGGATAAGGAACGGGTGCGTCAAGTCTATGAAAAGGGCGAGTGGAATGGTCGCTATGTCCAAGAGAGGAAGGACGGTATCGTCTTCTGGGTTGAAGCCAACTTATCTCTGGTAACGGATAAAAGTGGAGCTCCCTGTGGGATGATCGGCATTTTCCGGGACATCACCGTGCGCAAGCGGGTGGAGGAGGAGCAAGCACGGTTGAGCCTTGCGGTTGAACAAGCAACGGAGACGATCATGATTACGGAGACCGATGGTACGATCGTGTACGTCAACCCGGCTTTCGAAAAAGTCTCCGGATACAGCCGGTCGGAGGTCATAGGACAAGATCCCAGCATCCTAAAAAGCGGAAAACATGACCCTGCGCACTACCAGGAGATGTGGTCAACGCTGAATCGAGGGAAGGTCTGGGCGGGCCATTTTATTAACAAACGAAAGGATGAAAGTCTGTACGAAGAGGACGCGATTATCTCGCCAATGTTTGACGATGACGGCCGTGTGATCCATTATGTCGCCGTCAAGAGGGACGTCACCCAGGAGGTCACGCTTGAAGGGCAACTCCGGCAAGCCCAGAAAATGGAAGCGATCGGCACACTTGCGGGAGGCGTCGCTCACGACTTCAACAACCTTCTTACCACCATCATCGGATTCTCGGAACTCGCCCTGTATGAGGATATGAGCGACCGGGCGAAGGAATACATCTCCAGGATCCCGAAGCAGGGGAAACGAGCTGCAGAATTGATTTCTCAACTTCTCACGTTTAGCCGCCGGGCGGTCACCAGACGCCGAGAATTACAACTGGTTCCTCTTATCAAGGAGACGGTAAAGCTCCTGGAACGGACCGTTCGGGAGACCATCACGATCCGGTGGAACTCCCCTGATGAGGTCTGGCTCGTAAACGCCGACCCGACCCAGGTGCAGCAAGTGATCATGAACCTGTCCGTGAATGCGAACCATGCGATGCCGCAGGGGGGTGAACTGACCATCAATATCGAAAACATCAGCCTGGATGAGGCCTATTGCAAACGATATCCATATCTTCGAGCCGTTTTTTACGACCAAGGAGACAGGTGAGGGTACCGGGCTCGGATTGGCGATGGTTTATGGGATCGTCAAGTCACACGAGGGACATATCAATGTCGAGAGCAGCCTGGGCGAGGGGACGGCGTTCAAAGTATTCCTCCCGGCCCTAAGAGGTGTTCAAGCAGCGGCCGAAAAGGCTGAAGAGGGGCTTGTAGGAGGGGCGGAAACAGTGTTGCTGGTTGAAGATGAAGAGACGGTGTTGTTCGCCGGACAGTCGATGCTGAAAGCCCTGGGTTACAACGTTTTGACGTCGTATAGCGGAGAGGACGCGATCGAAATCTATCGATCTCAAAAGGATGAGATTTCACTCGTGATCACGGATATGGTGATGCCCAGGATGAGCGGGCAGGAACTCTTCGCTTCATTGAAAATGATTCATCCGGCCGTCAACGTGTTGCTTGTGAGCGGGTATAGTTTGGCCGAAGATGTGGCCGATCTGAGCAAGACGGGGTTGAGGGGGTTTGTACAGAAACCGTTCAATATCCATACGTTAGACAAAGCCGTGCGAGAGGCCCTCGCTATTGAAGTTGAGAAGTGAGGATTGACACGGGCCGGAACCGTAGTTTTCCCCGCTATATTCCTTTCCTTGAAATTCCAGGTCGATCCCCTTATCTTAACGCGTAAATAATAAATTTATCATCGGAGCACTTCGTTGCAGGAGATTCTTCCCGATATCTTCCACTGGACGGCCCTCCACGAGGACGTTCATGAGGACGTCCATTCCACCTATATCGCGGCTACGGACCCGGCCGTCCTGATCGACCCCATGTTGCCCAAAGAAGGGATCGACTGGTTCAAAGCGCATAACCCCCCCGCCCACATCTTCCTGACAAACCGGCTCCATTACCGGCACAGCGGAGAATATGCGGCGTCTTTTGGAGCCAGTGTCTGGTGCCATAAGGACGGACTCCACGAATTTTCTGAGGGCGAGGGGGTGTTGCCCTTTCAACATGGAGATGTACTGCCCGGAGGAATTCTCGCCCTGAAGATTGGTGTGCTGTGCCCGGAGGAGACTGCGCTTTATATCCCTCACTCCGGGGGGATCCTGGCCGTCGCGGACGCAATCGTCCGGTACGACGGGGATCTCGGATTTGTACCGGACTACCTGCTGGGTGAGAACCCGGAGGCCATAAAGCGGGGCCTTCGAGATGTGTTCCTCGGGCATCTGGATCGGGACTTCGACCACATGCTCTTCGCCCACGGCGATCCGTGGGTCGGAGGGGCTAAGGCGGGATTGCGCAATTTTCTAGATGGGTTACGGTTCTAAAACGAAATCCGTGGGAATAAGCGAAAGCCTGCTTTCCGCATTGAAGATAGGTCGGATAGATTCACCATTTCTTTAAGTGAGACAAGGACATGGACCGGCCCGGCGGGGTCGTCCGCTTCGAATGGATCAGCCAAATCTGAGGCTCTACGAGATCGATGCACTAAAGTAAAAAGAGATTCGCTATGGCTCCCGGTAGGAATGATCCTTGTCCCTGCGGCAGCGGAAAGAAATACAAGAGGTGCTGTTTTATCAAAGAAAAGGTCTCATTAACAACCATTACTCCTCATCTATTGCGAAAGACCAGCGATGAGGTTGTGAGCATGCTTTTGGAATATGCGGAGAAGACCTATGGCAACGAAAGTTTGCTGGAAGCCTGGGATGTTCATTGGTCTGATGTGGCCGGAGAGACGTTTGACTCTGACAACCCTTACCTTCAGGTTTTTATCCCGTGGTATATCTTCCAATGGTATCCGGAGGAATATCATTCCAATCTCAGATTTCCTTTGAAGCATACGGTCGTTGACCGTTTTCTCAAAGAGAACGGCCGGAAGTTGGGTAATTTTACACGGCGGTTTCTGGAATCTGCGCAAAGGGAACCTTTGAGTTTCTGGCAGGTTGAGGCTATTGAATACGGTAAAGGAATGTTAATCAAGGATTTTGTCCTAGAGCGCGAGTGTTTCGTATACGAGGATTCCGGGACAAAGACCATTAAAAAGTGGGATATTTTGTTCGGGCAGGTCGTCGGTCTGGATGAGGAGTACATTCTGGCCGCAACGGGGCCTTATCCGTTGCAGCCTTCGATGTTTCGAGAATACATCAAGGGTTTTACGGACCGAATCAAGGAATCAAATTCTCATTGCGTTAATCCGGTTAATTTTCTGGAATTCGACGTTGATTTTGTTGCGTGTTACAAACAATGTGTCGAAGATCTGTTAAATCCGCCAATTCCGAAACTCCATAACACAGACGGGCAGAAACTGGTTTTCACAATAACCAGATATGCTTTCCCCCGGGAAAAAAGAGAAGAGATCCTCCAAAAGCTGAATTCCATGCGGAACATCGAGTGTGTTGGAGACGATGGCGAAGAATCGGAATTTTTATGGATTGTCGAGAGTCGACAGAAAACGCTTTGAGCGTACCACCAAGGGAAACATCAGGATCGGGGAGGGCTACATTCAAATTGAATGCAACAGCCGGTCACGAGATAGGCAGGTCAGGACACGGTTTGAAAAAAATGTTGGACGCCTGATCGAATATGAGGGAACAGACTATAAGCCGTTCGAACTAGATGAACTTAAAGAGACAACTGAGGATCCCGAACACAAAGACCTGGATAACCCCCCGGAGGAAGTGAGCCAGGAGTTTGTCGAGATGATGGAAGGCCTGTATATGAGGTGGGCGGATGATAAGGTTCCCGCACTGGACAACCAGACTCCAAAGGAAGTCGTTAAGGATCCAGGGGGCAGGGATAAGGTCGTTGCCATGATTAATGATTGGGAAAATATGGACCTCAGAGATCCTGAACGGCCGTTCCGGTTTGATTTTAACAAGCTGAGAAATGTATTGGGGTTGGAAGTAGAATAACGGTCAAATGAAAAAACTTTGCGTCTTTTTTTTCCTCCTTCCGTCTATTGTGAGTGAGAGACGTCCTGAGTGTCAAGAAACTCACAAAGAGGAGGCAGGTGATGAAGACTTTGAGAAATGAAGAGATTCGGAAGGTCGTTCGGGAGACCTACGGAGGGATCGCAAAAGGGGAGTCCGCGGGTTGTGGATGCGGCTGCGTATCGGAAAATCATTCGGGACCAATTGATTGGTTTCTTGCTGTCAGCACTCATTCCCCAATTATGGTTCAGTAACCCGATTTGGAGTAGAAAAAAACCGCATCCCTCCAAGATGCGGCTTGTCACGGTTCCCCCGTATAATTGATACGATTGTCCATCGCCTCCCTTCCGATGGGGAAGCCTAAATCTATTCAACCTAAAAATGTAAGGAGGGATATTTTGGATGTCAAGGGAATTAGCGAGGAAGATCGGAAGGAACTTAACTTGGTCTTTCCAGGAATCTGCAACTGGCATTTCTCTAGAAACTGGTCTGGACGCGAATCCCGTCACGAGCGAAGTGCCGCCGGATCCGGTTCATGACGTCCGCCAAGAGAGCGGGCTTGTGGGGATGTCCGTGGGCGAATACCGTGGGTTCGGCCGAGTTCAGCTACGCACCAGCCGAAGCGTTGTGCCCGAAAACGTGCCCGTTGTGCGAAAACGAAGGCTACCCACCAGGGTATGATCTGGATGAAGATGACACGATTGGGTTTGGAGATTTTCTGATCTTTGCCGGCGACTTCGGCAAGGAAGGGTCATAACTTGCGCTTCCCGGTTGAAGGGCTGCTGTCCCGAGATATGATTCGGGATGCGTAATTACGGTCCGTTCCTCGGATCCTGCCTCTCAGATAAAGCACGGGACGCCTCGTCGAAACCTGAAAGCAGAGCGAATCGACCATCGGCTGAACGATAGGCAGATGGCCGGGTGGTTTCTAGGGAGATTCTCTTCAGGCGCCTGCTCTCGCTCGACTACGTGATCGAGCATACGAGTTTGCCATGGCTGCCGACCGAGGCGGAGAAGGTCCGGGTCTTCGAGGCACTCGGCATCGAACGACGCCACTTGCCCTTGCGGGTGTATCGTGGAGCGGTGGGGGAGACCTGGCACTACTTCCCGCTGAAGCTGCCGATTGCATTGGAGCCTAGCCGAGCGGTCTTCGTCTTCATCGATCCTGGATACGACACTCGACCGTCATTCAATCAGTCGCGGTTCTTCGACGGACAACCGATGGTGACGGTATATGAGAACCAGGAGGGACTGAGCTGACACCCCTGAGCACTATTGGTGATTTCGCATGACGGACATCATGGCGCCCGCTGAGCGTAGTGCTCTCATGAGCCGTATTCGCGGTGCTGACACGAAACCCGAGTTGTTTGTCCGTCGGACGTTGCATGCAATGGGCTATCGCTTTCGTACGCACGTCCGCGAGCTTCCCGGCCGTCCCGATTTGGTGTTTTCGAGGCGACATGCCGTGATCTTCGTCCACGGATGCTTCTGGCACAGACACGGTTGCAGGAAGACTTATGTCCCCAAGACGCGCGAGACGTTCTGGCGAGAAAAGTTCGCGGGTAACGTCAGCCGGGACAAGCGATACCAAAGTCTGCTTACCGAGGCGGGTTGGCGGGTACTCGTCGTGTGGGAATGTGAAGTTGAAAGCGATGACTCGCTTCTGGATCGGACCGTCGCATTTCTCGGGCTCCCCCGCGTGGCGTGCGAAGCATGACCTTTTACAAACCTCCTGTTCGCTCCAACGGGAAGTCCATGATCCGGACCTTCGACATGTTCTGTGGCGGTGGCGGCAGCAGCTACGGCGCGGAGATGGCCGGTGCCGAGATTGTCGGTGGCATCGATTCGTGGATCTGAAAACGTGCTGGGTGATTCCGCCCAAGGAAAACGCCGCATTCGTAGCTTGCATGGAGAATCTTCTGGATCTGTATCACCCGGCCCTATGATCCGCTTCCGTCCTCTCCGGCGAGGCGATGCCGTCGCCCACGTCGCGGTAGCGCGTGAGGAACCATTGCAGGGTGCGGGCCGGGATGTCGACTTCGCCTTCGAGCACGCGCGCCGCGGCCGATGGCGGCGTCAAGGACATCAAGCGAGTGCCGCCCGTCCCCGTGGGCCAGCGCCCAGGCCCGCAGGTTGTTGGCAGGCAGCACGGTGCGCCTCTCCTCCAGGTGCTCCACCGCCTGCCGCACCACCGCCAGAGCGGACGGTTGTGCCCGCAGCTCACTCCGAGGGGAGGCCCGCCGCGCGGGCGCCGTTGCGGCCCCGCGCCCCGTCCCGGTCCCTTGCCGGGCCGAGCTCCTGCGCCAGCGCAGGCGTGTTCTCCCAGCCCCGCTCCTGCATGTAGTCGAGAAGCTCCCGCCGGCGGGTCGAGAACGCCTCCAGCATGGGACGGCGGTAGCCCGCGATCTCAAACCCCGGCATCCGGCCCACAAGGGTCGGCACCGTGGCGTAGCCGATCTCCTCCAGCCGGGTTCGCAGCTCGTTGCGGTAGTAGGCCCCGATCAGCAGCTTCGAGCGTTCCACCGAGGTGAACTCGGCGTTGCGCCAGCCCCGTCCCGGCCGCGCGTCATGTTGGCGACCACGGCATGCGTGTGCAGCTGCGGATCCAGGTTGCGGCTCGCTAGGTGGCGGAAGGTCGCCGCCGCCATGCCATCGGCCTGCACACGCGGGCGACGTCCGGTCGCCTGATTGTAGCTCCGAGTCTGAAGCAGCTCCGTCTCGATGAAACCCAGTGTGGCGCGCACCGCCTTCGTCGTGCGCACGCACTACTCGCGCTCCGGTGCGGCCGGGCGGTGTAGACCAGCGCCTCCAGCGATACCGACTTGGGAGCCGAGAAGGTCACGTCCACGCTCGGCCGGTGCTGGTGCTCGCCGTCGCGCAGCCGTCCGAGACGCAGGTCGGTGCCGGGAACGTAGCCAGCAAGAACGGCCTCGAAGCGTTTCGGCTTGACCGGCCCGTGCAGGCCGAACAAGGCCACCGCCTCGCCGTGCCAACCGCTCGCCTTGCGGTGCTAGGGGTCATTGCGCGGGCGTAGTACCCATCCGCCTCGAAGTAGTGCACCGTCATGGCGGCGGCCTTCAGGCGCGTGACGGTCGCGACCATGGTACTCTACCGTTCCGCTGTGGGATCGGAGCGCTGTTCGGACGGCGCGTCGTTCAGTCTCACCTCGGGGTAGAAGGGGATCGTCACCTCCCGGGTCGGATAGATGTTCAGTGTGCACCCGACGGACTCGTCGTTCAGCCGCGCCTTCGACGCGCAGGCGGCGAGCAGCGGCGCAAAGTGCTCGACGACGTGGTCGTTCCACTCGCGGCGGGGATCGCCGAAGGACACGACGCCGGCCTCCCGCTACAACAACGCGCAGACTGCTTTCCAGCGCCCTCGCTGTCCGATTCATCTCCGCAACGCCTTGGGCGGCTATCTCCGCCTGCCAGCCGTTTTCCTTGGTCTGCCGGGCGGTCGCTTTCAGCCAGCACCCGGCCTGCCTCCGCCGCTGCGTCCTGGAGTGCGTCGATGCGGGCCGCCGTCGCCCTCACCGTCTCAAGGATCTCCCGGATGGCATCGTCGTGCGCACCGGGCTGCGGAGATGTTGACGCCGGGACGCCGCGCCTCTCCTCCTCCGGCGCCATGGTCGCCTCCCGCCCCAGACCCAATGGTCGTGGTTTGTCAAAGAATGGATATCGGTGCCGGTAGGCCGAATCGCAAGGCTCGTCGGTGATTCCACTCGGAGGCCCTGAAGGTAGGCGAGCACCGCAACGACGCCGGGCGGGGGACGTTGAACGGCGTGAGCTACGGGTTCAAGCTGAGGCGCTCCCGACGCAGGTACCCCTCCGACCAGTCGCGTCTCTCGCCATCTGATCGAATAAGCGCTGCGCTTCGTGGAACTGACCTCGCGGGCACAAGATGGTGCGTTCGATCTATGTGTGGCGTTCCACGAGGCGGTGTGTCTCTCGGCCTGCTTCTCTGTCTCTGTCATGCCTGTTCAACGCGTGGCAGGCAGCAGACCTCCGCGCGCGATCACCCAGAGCGAACAATCAATAGCCAGCTACATCTCCAGGCAGAACTGTGACAGACCTCCATGGGGTGGTCCAGCTAGAACGCTAGGTGAACGGTGTAAGAGGGACGCACTCGACGCGGCTTTCGGCGCTTTAGCCCGAGACGCTCAGGCGGCCATGGGTGGCTGCTTGATCCGTACATTGTCGCCTACGCTGCACCGGTTAGGCCTTGGACCTCCAACTCCAACATGCGTTCGGCCGAGAAGCCGATCATCTCGCGCAAGGGGTCAGTGTCTGAAGTCTTTTCCAGCAGCGTGCGTAGGGTAATTGTGTCGTCAGTTTTCTTGGCTCTCCTTAGGGTCAGGGTGGTGTTGGAATCGTCCAACCCTAATCTGGAACCGCGATGGCCCCCGCCGTGGATAACCGGCTTTCCTCCGCCAGATACTTGGCGACCGCCCGGGCAAGCCGATTTCCACAGCGCCAGAGGCTCCAACATCTCCTACGCCGTGCTCGGGACACGACCCTCTTGACGGTCAGGATGTGATTGGAAGCGTCGAGGTGTATCCGTTTGACTGCAACTTACCCAGTATCTCAACGGCCTTGGATGACTGCTTGTCAGTCGGTGTCTGCGCGGGCACGCGGGACGCAACCCGCAGAACTCCGGTTTCGGCCGCCGTGAGAAGCTTTCGCCCCTGTCCCCAAGCCAATGCATCCGCCCAGAACTGTCCGCCCGCTTGCACCACGGCGATCTGAGCTTCGATGCCGTTGAGCTCGCGTTGGTCGCGCCGTGCGGTTCGGGCCGTGTCACGTTGTTCATCAGCGGATATCAGCTCGGTAACAAAACCTTGGGGCCACTTGATCGAAAGCTTTCGGACTCGTTCCCAGCAGGCCTGCTTCTTTGCCCATTCAGTCACGTTGCTGATCCCAGCGGGCGGATGAATCAGGACTTTATGAGCTTGCTCTGCTGCCGTCGAAACGGCCTCGTCCATTGCGGCCCCCATCGACTGGAGCTGCCAGATGGAGTCGAAATTCACGGCGCGCTCCTGATCTGCCACGTCATGCGCGATCTTCGCGATGGTGTAGGCGACAATGTTGGCGCGATAACCGCCTTGGTACCAAGCCTGCGCAGACACGATGCGTTCGGCGGATTTGAAGACGATCGCCTTTGCGACGGCAACGCGATACCAGGCTTCGTTGAAGTCGTCGGGGGACTTTCTCCAGGCCTGACCGATACGCCGCGCAAAGGCCGCGAAGTTCTTCTGTGCACCTAGACTCACCTCGTGCGGCCGTCCCTCCCAGACATTCAGGAACTTGGCCAGATCCGTCTTGGTGAAGAGCTGGCTTCTCGGATTCTCCAGATCGAATTTCCTCTCTTCTTCTTTGACAAAGGGGACTTCTGCACGCATTGTGTAAGATGTGCTGCTGTTACCCGGCCGCATCTACGGTCCGGGTCTCCGGTTTGGTAATCGCGCCGTCGAGGGCGTGCCACTTCCAGTCGATACCAACAGCTTGCCTCCGGCAACCGGGTGCCGACGCAGGTCAGCCACCCTCGGTGGATGTTCTTGACATTTCCCCATGTCTGTCGTAGCATTCGTTCCGATGGGAGTAACTATGACGAGCCAAGACGACATCCTCATCATCTCCGAGGACGAGTTGGTTAACTGTTTTATGAGCATACCGTTATCGCGATAAAGGAGTCTACTAAATGGCTACAGGGACGAGTGCCGTAGTCTATCGCGCCCTCAGCTTGGGGGCTGGGGCGCAGAGTTCAGTCTTGGCGCTTCTGTTATCCCGATCCGATGGACGTCTTGGTAAAAGCGGCCTGAGAGAAAGCCTCGGCCGTTTCGGATTGGGCACCATGTCGCGCACCGGCGCAATCTGCCCAAGCTGCGGCACAATCATGACCATGGAGGATATCCGCTTCGAAGGAACGCGCCGACGGCTGGCTGCAATCATGACCACTGTAGTGGTAGATGGATCAAAGGGAAAGGAATACCAGGCTACCTACGGATCATGAACGCGCGGTAGCGGAGGTGACCGAAGAACAACTTCGGGCGCTCTATGCAGAGATCCCGTTCGGGTTGCCGGACGAGCCTTTGCCGAGCAAGGAGGTGCTTGGATTTCGTGTTCCACTTTACGGCTTCGACACGTGGCGGAAGCTGTTTACGAACCGGCAGCTATTGACGCTTGGAGAGTTCGTTCTCACACTGCGCAACATGCCGAAGCAACTTGCCGACCACCCACCTGAATGGACAGAATCACTGTTCGCCATGTGCATTTCCATCATCAACCGCATGGCTGACCGAGGTACGTTTGGCGACATGGACCAACAATCCGGAACAAATTAGGAGCACGTTTGCGCGATTCGAATTGCCGATCACAGGAGCGCTGAAAACCTTGCGAAGGTGTTTCAAAACGTGATTGTTGAAGCCGTTGCGGCCGATACGCGCGGATGTGCAATTGGATTCCAAACGGCACAATCGCTTTAAAAACAAACGACGAGAACATGCAAGCTCAGTTTACAGACCAGCGAGCCGACTACGGAAAGAAGATTGCTGAAATCAAGTCGGATATGGTTGAACTCAAGCGGATCGCGATCAAAAACGGGAGTCGATCTATACGAAGCATCCCTTGAAGAATGGACCAAACACGTTTGGTCCATTATCACTTTGTCAAGTATATAATTACCGCGAAAAAAAGGAGAAGTGACATGGCCAGTCACGATTTGAACGGAAGCGCTGTAAACCTTGCGAAGGCTCTACGCGCGTTGACTTGTCTCTCCCCAGTGACCCGATCCACTTACCAGTGCGAACGAACGCAGGTCGAGGCTGCGAGATCGCCCGCGCCCTCCCGTCCTAGTGGGTCACGCGAGGGGCGCGTCACGCACCATACCACCTTGACACTGCTCCTGTGGATGGCTGTCCTGTCGGTTTCGCCTGCCTGGGCGCAGATGGGTACGATTCAGGGTACCGTCACGGATAGCGAATCTTCCAGTCCCCTCCCGAACACAAATCTGATTCTGGTCGGTACGGCACGAGGCACAATAACGGGTCTGGACGGGACCTTTGAGATGCGGATGGCTCCTGGCGCCTATACGCTGCAGGCAAGCTTTATCGGCTACCAATCCGCGAAACAATCCGTGGTGGTAACCACCGGGGACACGGTCACGGTCGAATTCGAGATGACAGAAAGCGCGGTGCCGGGGGATGAGTTTGTGGTCGTGGGGTCCAGGACAGTGCGCACCGCTCTGGAAACGCCAGCTCCTGTCGACATCATCTCTGAACGCGAGATCCATGGCTCCGGCGAAACCGAGATCAACCAGACGTTGCGCCATCTGGTCCCCTCCTTCAACGTCTCCCACCAGACCATCTCAGACGGCACCGACCATATCAACCCCGCCAGCCTGAGGGGCCTGGGTCCCGACCAAGTGCTGGTCCTGATCAACGGCAAGCGCCGTCACGCCAGTGCCCTGGTGCACGTCAACGGCACCTTCGGTCGGGGCACGGTCGGTGTGGACCTGAACGCGATTCCCAAAGCCGCCATCGCCCGCGTCGAGATCCTGCGGGACGGGGCTGCATCCCAGTACGGCTCGGACGCCATCGCCGGAGTGGTCAACATCGTTTTGAAGTCGAGCGCCGAGGGGATCCGGGTCAACAGCCTGCTGGGCACGACGGGCGAGGGGGACGGTGACCAAGTCAAGGTCGATGTGAACACCGGCTTCTCCTTTGGAGAAGGCGGCTATGTCAACGTCACCAGTGAGTTCCTCGACCGTGGTCGCACCACCCGCGGCGGCCTGTATACGGGGAAGATCTACGCCGACGGCATCGAAGACGAGACCATGCTGAACGCCCGTGGACAGACGCGCGAGGACTTCTCCATGAAGATCGGCCAGAGCAAGGCCACGGTGGGCGCGGCCTTCTACAACGCGGTCTACCCGTTGACCGACGGCGCCCAATTCTACAGCTTTGGTGGACTGTCGCACCGCCGGGGAAAGGCCGCCGGCTTCTACCGCCTGCCACGCCAGGAGGAGCGGGTGGTGTTTGCGCTCTATCCCGACGGCTTCCTGCCCGAGATCAATCCGGAGATCGAGGACCGCTCGTTCAGCGCAGGTCTACGCGGGCCCAAGGGGGCATGGGACATCGACTTCAGCATGACCCGGGGCGGCAACAGCTTCCAGTTCAACATCGAGAACACCAACAACGCCTCAATGGGGACCGCCAGCCCCATCTCCTTCGACGCCGGTCGCCTCAGCTTCGACCAGATCTCGGGCAATCTGGATCTGGTACGGCCCTTGGAAACGGGGGCTGTCGAGAGAGCGACCCTCGTGCTGGGGAGCGAGTTCCGCGTCGAGAACTACCGGATCGAGGCCGGCCAGTTCGAGTCCTATTCCTTGGGCAACGGCGACCCCGGCGACATCGCCAAACTGACTGCCGGGGTCGATTACGACACGACGGCCAGCGGCAGTCTCAAGGCGGCTGGGTCGCAGGTCTTCGGCGGATTCCGGCCGGCCAGTGAGGTGGATCGCTTTCGCCACAGCATCAGTGCCTACGCCGGCCTGGAAAACCAGGTGTCGAAGCGCCTGACGGTTGATCTGGGGGGCCGGTTTGAGCAGTACAGCGATTTCGGCAATACGGCCACCGGCAAGGCGGCCCTGCGTTACGAAGTGAGCGATGAGGTGGCCCTGCGTGGCACCGTCAGCAACGGCTTCCGCGCCCCCTCCCTGCACCAGGTCTGGTTCAACAACGTGAGCACGCAGTTCTTGGTGGACGAGGAGACCGGCGAGCTGGTGCCCCAGGAGGTGCTCACCGCCCACAACAAGAGCGCGGTCACCAAGGCCTTCGGCATTCCGGCGCTAACGGCAGAGACGTCGGTCAATCTGAGCGGGGGAATCACCGCTCGACCCGGTGACAGTTTTTCGATCACCGCGGATTACTACCAGATCGCCATCAACGACCGGATCGTGCTGACCAGCCGCTTCTCGGCCAGCAATGCGATGTACGGCGCGATTCTGGAGCCTTTCCGGGGTGCGGGGGTGACCCAGGCCCAATTCTTTGCCAATGCGGTGAACACCTCAACCCGCGGCGTGGACCTGGTGGCCTCGTACGCCACTGGCCTGAACGCGGGTATGCTCGAACTGTCTGGGGCGGCCAACTTCACGAGAACGACAGTCGACGGGATCAATATCTCCGAGGTGTTCATCGCGGCCTTCCGGGAGGCCAATGGCCGGGATCCCGACGCGGACGAGCACGATGTCATCAAGAATACCCTGTTCAATCGGGAAGAGAAAAACCGGTTCGAGGATGCCTTGCCGAAGGCCAAGCTCAGTCTCTCCGCACGCTACACCCAGGGTCGCTTGAGCGTACTGGGTCGAGCCACGCGCTACGGCCCGGTCGCGTACAAGCCGATCAACGCGGACAACGACGAGATCTTCTCGGCCAAGACGCTGGTCGATATGGACCTGTCCTGCGACCTGCTGCCGGGTGTGCGCCTGTCGGTAGGGGCCAACAATCTGTTGAACACCTTCCCGGACCCACACCGAAAGAGCGCGAACATCGGCTCGCGTGGTTTCGTGTACAGCCGTCGCGTCACCCAGTTCGGCGTCAACGGCGGCTTTTATTATGTGCGTTTGCGGTTCGGTCTTTAGCGGTCACGCTGTGGGATGTTGCGACGCGAACAAATACCGCCACCCTAAGGCATACGGATGCAGTCGAATCCGTGTCGTTTTCCCCCGATGGGACGCTGCTCGCTTCCGGGTCAAAAGATGGCATTCAGTCCACATCTCTTCTTAACTCCTTCCCCCACCGGTAGCAGTCTGCTCCGTCACCCCGGTCCGCTTGCACATCTGCCTCACCCTAGGCTCCTGGGCCAGACCCACCTCCGGCTCACGCAGATCGATGATGATCCGTTCCAACGCAAACAGCTTCCTCGCCATCTCTTCCCTCCTTCCTCAAACAGGAAGATCTGAAACGGCGTAAGTGACTCGGAGCCGGAGGATAAAGTCTCAGCCGTGAACGTCAACCGCTCGAGTCGAGGGGGGGGGTAAAAGTGTTCAGGGATCGACTTTGTGAAACCGTGCGCTACTACGGAAAGTGGATGCGTAACGAGGCCGAAAAGCGGATCGGCCACCTGTATCCGAAGATCGCCGTCACGAAGGAAATGGTGGCAGAGCGGCCGGACTTGGAACGGTACAAAGGCCGCAAGCTGAGAGTGATCGCGTGGCTGTGGGCGAGGACGGTGAAGAGCCCGAACCCGGCCTTTGGTGATGTGGACGTGCCGCTGGCCGCTACTTTCATGCTGTCGACGAAAAAAGGCAAAGAGGCGTATGTCGAACCGGTAATAGAGGACCGCGGGTATCGGTTTGCGGTGAAGGCGGGAGCGCTCCCGGATACGGCGGCGGCGGAGGCTGGGACGAAGCTGTCGCGGGGGGCGAATTTCGGTGCGTGATGTCGGGAACGCCGATTGCAGGTGACTACATCAAGGCCGAGAGCAAGGCTAGCCGGATGGGCGTGCGGTTGATGGCAATCGTGGCCGAGGGCGACCGAGGCCGGGTGTATCTGTCGCCGACGCAGGTGCACGAGATGACCGCGCACACGACGAAATCGGAGCGGAAGCCAGAAAGCGAGCTTGTTGGCAAATGCCGAGACCAGCTGCTGCTCTACGGCATGAGTACCTTTGCAGAACTCTTCACCCCGCGCCAGTTGGTGGCGCTGATGACGTTTTCGGATCTGGTGGCCGAGGCACGGGCCGAGATCGAGCGAGACGCGCTGGCCGCAGGCAGCTCGGAAGACACCCGACCCCCGCTGCGCGACGGGAGCGCCGGCGCAACAGCGGAGGCGGTGGGCGCCTTCCTAGGTCTAGCGGTTGGTCGAAGTGCGAACTATTGGTCATCGTTGACTCCATGGGGAGGAGATTTCATCGTCCAGACGTTCGGACGCCAAGCGATTCCCATGGTTTGGGACTATGCAGAAGGGAATCCGCTGTCATCTTCCACAGGCAACTGGACAGGAGCACTGGAGTGGATTGAGGAGGTCATTTCAAGGGCCTTGCCCGCACTACAAGAAGGCCAAGCAATTCAGTGTTGACGCCCAGATACATTCGATAAGTAAGGACAAGCTCGTTTCCACCGACCCACCGTACTACGACAACAAGTGGCATCCAAGGGATTAATACCTGCTGATATGACCAGGGAAAAGTGGACAGTGGTTTAAGCCGCTTTCTTCAGCGATAGCCGTTCAAAAAGGGCCGGGGACACGTAGTCCAGGTAAGCGTGCAGCCGCTGATTGTTGTAAAACATTTCGATGTACTCGAAGAGTTCGCGCTCTGCATGATCGAGGTCGATCAAGTCGACGTGATACAGCCATTCGGTCTTCAAGGTTTTGAAGAATGACTCGGAGACGGCGTTGTCCCAGCAATCGGCCTTCTTGCTCATGCTTTGAACAAACTGATGCGCGCCGACGGCCTTTCGGAAGCCATCGCAGCAATACTGAATACCTCGATCGGAATGAATCATCAGATTCGGCTGCGGTCTGCGTTGCCATACTGCGCGTGACAGGGCCGTGAGTACCGTTTCGTGCGCCAGCGAGGTGCTGACGCACCAGCCAACCACGCGACGTGAAAACAGGTCAATGAATACAACCAGATACAGCCATCCCGATCGACTGGACAAATACGTGATATCGCTGACCCACACTTCGTTGGGACGACCCGCGTCAAAGTGGAGTTACCCCGGTTTAGCGGACGGTTTATCAGTTGCGATTCAGTCGGCTGCAAGGGCGACATCGCTGGAGGTCTTCTCGAAGTTCATTGGAGAGAGATATCCGAGTGCTGAGTGTCGCCGATGGAGGTTGTACCAGCCCTCGATGTATTGAAATACGGACTCCGGGCTTCGGCCTGTGTGCGGTAGTTTCGGCGATCCAGGCGTTCGCATTCAAGCGTGGCGAAGAAGCTCTCGCATAATGCGTTGTCGTAGCAATCACCGGTGGAACCCATAGAGGGCCGGACACCGGCCTTGCGGCACCGTAGACCGAAGGCAATGGAGGTGTACTGACATCCTTGGTCGGAGTGATGGATGACGGCTTCCGGCTGTCGTTGCCAGAGCGCCATATTCAACGCCTCGAGCACCAGCTCGGCGCGCAGATGGGTCGCCATCGCCCAGCCAACGACGCGGCGGCTCCAGGCGTCCACAACGACCGCGAGATACAGGAAGCCGGCCCACTTACTGATGTAAGTGATGTCGGCTACCCAGAGCTGATCAGGCCCGTTAGCCGTGAAATCTCGATTGACCAGAAAAGCATCCGGGAAAGAGGCTATTCCACGAGCCGAAGCTGTTCTCTTGGGTGGCTAGCGAGCTATGTAATTCAATATCTTTTCAATCTGTAACGAAGTTATCGGGGGACTGACATTTTGAATGGAGGATCCAATGCGATGTAGGTTGATCGCCGTGTTGTGGGTGCTGTATGTTGGTATGTGGCCGGTGGAAGCCGAGGGGAAAGGCGTGTTGAGGGGGAAGGTCGTGGACGATCGGGGAAAGGTTTTGCCCGGGGCGACTGTTGTGGTGCAAGGGCCTGCGCTTTCCCGGCCGACGGGCGCGATCGTGAGTTCTCAAGGCGCGTATCGCATTGAATTGCCGGCAGGCACCTACACCATCGGGGTTTCGTTTGTGGGTTACGGTAAGGTTGAAGGCACCAATGTGGTGATCGATTCGGGGGCCACCGTGACGCTGGATTTCACCCTTGTTGCCGAGGCTCTGATGGGACAACAAATCGTGGTATCGATCTCGCGAAGAAAGGAGAAGGCGCTGGATGCGCCGGCTTCTGTGGCGGTGGTCGATGCGGCTGACATCAGGGACCGGCAGGCCCTTTCGATCGGCGACTATGTGAAAGCGATGCCGGGCGTGGACCACTCCAAGACGGGGTTGGCGCAGAACAATACGGTGATCCGGGGGTTTAACAATGTTTTTTCGGGGACGGTCTTGATGCTGGTGGACAACCGGATCGCCCGGGTGCCTTCGTTGCGAGTCAATGCCAACCATTTTATTCCTACCACGGGAGAGGATATCGAGCGCATCGAACTGGTGTTGGGGCCGGGGTCTGCGCTTTATGGGCCCAACAGTGCCAACGGGGTGATGCATATCATCACCCGGTCTCCTTTCGGGTCGGAAGGCAACTCGATTTCGGTTTCAGGTGGGGAGCGAAGCTTGCGAAAGGTATCTCTAAGGCATGCCAGCAGCTTTGACAACAAGATCGGGATTAAGATATCCGGTGAGTACTATGCTGGAAATGATTGGAAGTATGTCGATCCGGTGGAAGTCCAGGCCCGGGGATCCAACCCGCGAAACTACGATATGGAACGCCAATCCGGTGAGGTGCGACTGGATTTTCGGCCCAGAGATGAGTTGATGTTGATTGCAACGGGGGGATATACCAGAACAACCAACATTGCGTTGACCGGACAGGGCGCCGGACAGGCCGACGATTGGATCTACTCTTTTGCGCAAGGCCGGCTGCTTTACAAGGGCTTTTTTGCCCAGGTTTTTTACAACAAAAGCGACGCGGGCGAAACGCGATTGCTCAGGACGAACAGTCCGATCGTGGACAAATCGTCGCTGACGGTGTTTCAGCTCCAGCACAGTGCCGGTCCGGGAACGCGGCAGCAGTTTACTTATGGAGTCGATGCGTTGTGGACCCGGCCGAAGACCGGCGGAACGATCCACGGGCAAAATGAAACGAACGACGATGTTAACGAATACGGCGTTTACCTTCAGAGTGAGACGAGCCTGAATGATCGGGTGGACGTGGTTTTAGCCGGACGGGTGGACGAGCACAATCACGTTGAGGATCCGGTCTTTTCGCCCCGGGCGGCTCTGGTTTTCAAGCCCGGTCCGGCGCACACCTTGCGGTTTACGTACAACCGGGCCTTTGGTACCCCTTCGAGCCTGAATCTGTTTCTGGATCTGGTGGCCAGCCCGGATGCGTTTTCACTGGGACGGAACTTCAGTCCGTCGCTGGGGTTCAATCCGGCGGTTGATGTGCGGACCCAGGGGTCTACGGAGGGGTTCACGTTTCGGCGGGATGGAAACGGGTTACCGATGTTCCGGTCGTCGTTTGCGCCGGTTGCAGGGTTGTCCAAATCTCACTATTTCCCGTTGCACGATCCCCAGTTCACCAATGTGATGTGGAGCGTTGGCCGTGCGGCTGTACTGGCTCAATTGGTGCCACAGCTGACCCAGGTGGCCACCGGCACAATGACACAGCAGATGGTTGCCGCCGGTTTGCCGCCCGATCAGGCACGAGCTCAAGCTGCGCAGCAAGCCGCAGGGCTGGCGGCTGTTTTTTCAGGCATTGTGCCGACGGTGTTGACGGGGCTCCAAAATGCGGTGGCAAAATTGAATCTGCAAACTACGGAATTTGATCCGGTAGCGAGTCTGCCCAATGCCGTCATGGATCTCAAAAGAATTGATCCGACGATCACCGAGACGTTTGAAGTAGGTTACAAGGGGGTGGTGCAGAACAAGCTGATTCTGGCTGCCGATTTCTACCGGACCCGAATCCGGGACTTCATAGGGCCGTTGCGGATTGAAACCCCCAATGTGTTTTTGGAACCGGCGTCCTTGCGCGCAGCATTGTCAACAGCATTTGGTCAAGCGCTGCAGGACCCGGCAAACGCTCGACTGGCAGAGGCTCTGGCGGCGCTGGATGCGCCCGCACTGGGTGGAAATGGCAATGGGTCGGTGGCAGACGAACTGACCACAACGTTTACGACCAATACGGCGAGAATCCCGTATGGGACCATCACCGCCGAGCAGGCAACCGATCCGGTGGCCGTGATGCTGACCTATAGAAATTTTGGTCAGGTGACGATCTACGGTGCGGATCTGGCCTTTGCCTATTATCCCGACGATGCCTGGACGGTTACGGGAAATTTTTCGTATGTTAGCGAAGATCTGTTTCCAAATCTGGACAACCTTGGGGATGTTGCGTTGAATGCGCCCACTCGGAAATTCAACCTTGGCATCGAATACAAAGTGCCCAATACCCGTTTGAGCCTGGGTGGGGAAGTGCGTTATCGAGGGAAATTCCCGATGAGTTCGGGCGTGTTTGTCGGACCTGTGGATTCTTATGCGGTGGTGGATGGGAACGCCACCTACGAAATTCCTATGGGGCAGGCGCGTGTGACGTTGAGTTTGGATGCCAGCAACCTTCTGAACCGAAAATATCGGTCTTTTGTGGGGGCGCCGGAAATTGGACGGCTGGTGTCGGCAGGATTGGCGGTTCGTTTCTGAATCGCAGAGGGCCGACGATCTCCTCGGCCCGACCCCGGGAGGTTATGCTTGATGCAGCCAACGGGCTGGGAAATTGAATGGTAATTATCACTGCTGTCCAAGATAAATCAGAATGGGCCTTTTTTGGACAAGTAAGTGACTGTTTTTACACAATGCCCTCTGGCAGACTGAAATCCAGGTTGCACTGGCCAAAGATGCTGTCCAAAAGCTGGATGGTCCGAAAGATCGGGCCTTTCATTGCACAACACATCCCGAAAAGCTGGGATTCAGGCGATTCGAAGAGGACCTAGCGGTTCGGGCACGGTCTTTGATCGCCTATCTGATCCAAATGCTGTCCAAAGAAAAAACCGATTTTGGACAGGTATGGGTAATTATATACTTGACAAAGTGATAATGAACCAAACGTGTTTGGTCCATTCCTCAAGGGATGCTTCGTATAGATCAACTCCCGTTTTTGATCACGATCCGCTTGAATTCAACCATATCCGACTTGATTTCAGCAATCTTCTGCAGCACCAGAAGAGATAGTGGCTCAAAACAATATTATCAGAATACAGATCCTCGATTTCCTGCGAATCGCTTATGAAGAAGAGGAAGATGGTTACACAGATCTAAACCGGGAGATTTGGTTATGCGGAGAGTATATGCGGACCTGGCATCATCCCTGGCCAGCCTGATGCGCCCATTTGGGACGGCTGGCCTGAGTCTCGTTCTTGCCGGTTCGCTCCTCGTCGGGAAGGCGGCTTGGTCCGAGGAGGCTGAAAAATCTGAGGCGACCGCGGAAGAGACGGCCTCTGAGGAAGATACTGTGGGCAAGGGAGGGGCCGACACCGCCGACGTCTACATCCTTGAAGAAGTAGTGGTCGTCGGATCTCGGCATGCACCGCGCTCTGTGAAAGAATCGGCCGCCCCCGTGGACGTTCTGAGTGCGGATGATCTGCGCACCCAAGCCGCTGTCGATATGGACGATATCCTGCGCAATCTGGCCCCGTCGTACAATATCCAGCGGCACGGCATTGACGACGAAGCGACACTGGTGCGCCCTGCCACCCTCCGGGGCCTGCCGCCGGATAACCTGCTGGTGCTGGTAAATGGCAAGCGTCGCCATCGCTCCGGCGTGATCGCGCTGCTAGGCAGTTCGCTCAATACGGGCTCACAGGGACCGGATTTGAGCGTGATTCCGACCATTGCAATTGAGCAAGTGGAACTTCTCCGGGACGGCGCTGCGGCCCAGTACGGCTCCGACGCCATCGCCGGGGTCCTCAACCTGGGATTGCGCGAAGCCTCCGAAGGCGTGTTGCTGGAAATGCGGGGGGGCGGGTACTTCGAGGGGGACGGCCGCCTGGCCCAGGCTGCCGTCAATGTCGGTTTGCCGCTCACTCAAGAGGGTTTTTTCAATTTCAGCCTCGAGTACCGCCAGCTCGAGCCGACCATACGTAGCGGTACCCGCACCGATGCCGCAACGCTGAGCGCCAGAGGCTATCCCGTCAAGGACCCGGCTCAGATCTGGGGCAGCCCCGACATCGACGGGGTCTGGAACACCTTCTTCAATACCAGGCTCGACCTCGGCAGCGGGGTCGAAGCCTATGGCTTTGGCGGCTGGGCCAAGCGCCGGACCGAAGGGGGGTTCTTCTTCCGCGCTCCGGGCACCTCCTCAGCACGTAGCAGCGTCTTTCGTATCGGCGGTGAGCGGGCCGTCGCCGATCTCGACATCGGCGACGACATCGACCCATCGACCGTGGAAGTGCCCTCCCTGGACGCCAGCTTCGATGAGGTCCAAGCTTTCATCGATCAGCACCGGGGCGATCTCTTTCTCTTCAA
The DNA here is from genome assembly GCA_965217865.1 of Candidatus Latescibacterota bacterium. Classification (GTDB taxonomy): domain Bacteria; phylum Latescibacterota; class UBA2968; order SICM01; family SICM01; genus CBDCJO01. The sequence goes on from CBDCJO010000002.1 coordinate 1,770,097, forward strand.
CGAGCGCTTTCCCGGCGGTTTCACGCCGCGCTTCGGAGCCGATATCCGCGATCTGAGCCTGGTGGCCGGGCTGTGCAGCAAACGGGCCAGCGGCCTCAAGTGGGACGTCAGCGTCAGCGCCGCCCGCAGCAATATCGAATTCTTCATCTTCAACACCATCAACGCCTCGTTGGGGCCGGATACGCCGACCTCTTTCCACCCGCGCGACTATATCCAGACCGAAGTCTCGACCAACCTCGACTTCTCCTACCAAGTGGAGCTGGGCGCCCCCGCGTCGCCCCTCGACATCGCCTGGGGCGCGGAATGGCGCCAGGAGACGTTCGAGTCCATCGCCGGCGATTTGGCCTCGTACCAGGCGGGCCCTTACTCCGGTCATGGCTTCAGCATCGGTTCCAACGGCTATCAGGGGCTGGATCCGAGGAACGCCGGCAAGTGGAATCGCCCGAACTATGCGTTCTACCTGGATATGCAGGCGGATGTGGTGCCGCCATTGCAGCTGGGTATGGCCGTGCGCTACGAGGATTTCTACAACGACTTCGGCAATACCCTCAATGGCAAGCTCTCGACCCTGTGGCGCGCGAGCGATCGGGTCACCTTGCGTTCGACAGCCAGCACCGGCTTCCGCGCCCCGTCGCCCGGCCAAGCCAACTTGACCGCCGTGACCACCGGCTTCTCCGGCGTTGGTGGTCTGACCGAACAGGGGCAGGTACCGCCCACCCATCCCATTGCCACGGCCCTGGGTGGTGTGGAACTGACCGAGGAGAAGTCCGTGGGCTTTTCGGTCGGCACTGCCGTGGAACTCACCAACGAGATCGATCTGACCCTCGACTACTTCGACATTTCCATCGAGGACCGAATCGCCTTGACCGGGAACATCAAGATCGCGGGGGAAATCGCCAAGCTCATCCAGGAAAAAGAGACGCTGCAGGGCGTCAGCGTTCTCCAAGAGATCAAATTCTTCTCCAACGACTTCGATACCGGTACCCGGGGCATCGACCTGGTGCTGTCATGGAAGCGGGCCTGGAGCAGCCAGTCCTTGTCAACCGTCGATTTGGCCTGGAACTGGACCAGGACCAGCCTCAACGACTTTTCGCAGGTTCGGAAAGTCACTGAATTCCTCGGTACACCCCTGGCCGAACCGGTCGACGTCAGCCTGATGACGCCCCGGCGCCAGGTGGAATTGGAGGAAATGAACCCCGAACACCGCCTGGTGCTCACCTACCGCCACCAGCTGGGTTCCTGGAACGCCATGCTGCGGCCCAGCTACTTCAGCCCCTGGAAGGCCTGCCGCTTCCAGGACAATGATTGCGACGACCTCGACGCCTTCGATGGGGGCATCATTGTCGACGCCGAAGTCGGCTACACCTTCAACGAGCGCTACCGGTTGGCGTTGGGGGCACAGAATATCTTCGACTCGGTGCCCGATGCCGCCCCCGAGGAGATCGCGGGCCAGGGCAATCTGCGCCCGGAAAGCACGCCCTGGGACTACAACGGTGCCTTCTGGTACACGCGCCTGTTTGTGGAATTTTAGTGTGAAAATTTCAAGCTGGATCCTGAGCTGCCCTGCAGCGAATTCGTCGTCCAGGGAACCGGGCTGCGACTGTTCTTCTACCCCGGCGGCCACCCTGGGTTCCCTGCGCAACGACCGCTTCTGGCGCAATGCGTGCACCTTCACGCTGCAAGACCCATGCCTGGATTCTACACTAGTGAACCGTCAAGTTAGAGACGCGGGATAAAGATCTGTATTTTTGAGCAGTTTTGTCGTATGCTCTCCGTATCTCCCCCCAAAAGGAACAAGGAGAGCGAAGTGCCGAAGAAGAGATACATCGTGACGCTGACGGCTGAGGAGCGGTCATATCTGCGTGGTCTGGATGGGCCGGCAAGGGGAAAGGGCTACCTGTGGGAAGCGTTCTTCTCTGCATGGGATAGCTACCTGGAGGACGACTCGGACGATGTTTCCAAGCCGAACGCGCACATATCTCCCCCTTCAAAGCGTGACACCGTGACATATGTTGAAAAACAAGGAGTTGTGAGTGTTTCAAAGCGTGACATGGATGGTACGATGTCACGCTTTGATCCCCCCAACACTGCGGCGACATCTACGGAGGATGACATCGAGGCGTTCGATGAACGCGCGGGGATCATGGAGCATGAGGGTGGAATGACTCGCGAGGAAGCCGAAGCTCGGGCTCTCGAGATGCTCGACCCCGATCACGAGTGAGGTCCCGGGCCGCAAATCCACGGGACCGGGACCTTCTCACTTCGCCCACGTGCCGTCTGTACCGTGCCGCCCGTTTTGTGGAGGTCGCGCCCCCCCCCTTTCCCGGATTCAGAAAGAAAGTCGCACACGGGCCGGATCTGTGCCCTCAACGCTGCCTCGAGGTCGAGCCACTGTCTCGCCACTGGACCCACGCCAGAAATCTCCCAACGGAATCAAATTCCACAAGTTGTCATCCCTCAATCGCCATGAGCCACCCTGCGCCCTCAAAACCTGGCGATCTGTTTCCCGGAGAAGGACATGAAAGGTCGGAGGCGGTCGCCACTGTCGCACACGGACAGACGGCAAATTGGGGGCGACAGCCGAGCCCCCACTGGGGTTCGGGGTTCCATGCCCAGGTCTGGCAGAACACCGCCCGGATCAAACCCCTCGTAAAGCACCTGAGCCGCATCGTATTCAAAGCGCACAGACCATAATTCCCAATTCTAATTTGGAGGGATTGGAGATATGCGCCGATACACCCGTTTTCTCGTCGCTCATCTGCTTTTTGTGCTGTTCCTGTCGTGCGTCTTTCCCATCTCCCTCCTTTCACAGAAGGACGCCCGGGAGACCGGGACCGGCAGATAGAACGGGACCTGGGATTATACCAGGGGGCGATCCGGCGCTGGCGTGATGAGCTGGAGGCAGACCCGATCGATGCGTTCCCAGGTACAGGTCACCAGAAGCCTTTGGAGGAGGAGAGCCGCTGTTTACGTCGAGAGCTTGACATCGCGCGGGAAGAACGCGCGGGGATCATGGAGCATGAGGGTGGAATGACTCTCGAGGAAGCCGAAGCTCGGGCTCTTGAGATGCTCGACCCCGATCACGAGTGAGGTCCCGGGCCGCAAATCCACGGGACCGGGACCTTCTCACTTCGCCCACGTGCCGTCTGTGCCGTGCCGCCCGTTTTGTGGAGGTCGCGTCCCCCCCTTTTCCCGGATTCAGAAAGAAAGTCGCACACGGGCCGGATCTGTGCCCTCAACGCTGTCTCGAGCTCGCCACTGACCCACGCCAGAAATCTCCCAACGGAATCAAATTCCACAAGTTGTCATCCCTCAATCGCCATGAGCCACCCTGCGCCCTCAAAACCTGGCGATCTGTTTCCCGGAGAAGGACTTGAAAGGTCGGAGGCGGTCGCCACTGTCTCACGCCATAGTCCCACACGGACAGACGGCAAATTGGGGGCGACAGCCGAGCCACGACAATCCAGCCCCCACAAAACGGCTTTATAACAGCCAAGAAGTAGATGAATGTTCCTACTACCTATTGACATTTAAAACGAGCGTGCCGAATGTTTGTTATCTCCCCGGTCCGTTCGCTGTGGGAGGAGGATCGGCATGCCCAACAGGAAGCACATCGTCCGTCCAAGTTGCGATGAGCGGAAGCACTTGCAGGATCTAGTAAGCAAAGGCCGGACACAGGCCTACCGGATCCGACACGCACACATTCTGATGAAGGCCGACGCGGATGGCCCTTGCTGGGGAGACGAAGCCATCGCCCAAGCGTTTTCGTGCCACAGACGCACCGCGGAAGGCATTCGCAAGCGCTTTGTGGTCCAAGGGCTCGACGCAGCCCTTGAGCGGAAGAAGCGGGAACGACCGCCCATCGAACCGATTCTGGACGGCGAAAAGGAAGCTCGCTTGATCGCCCTGGCCTGCAGCCAGCCGCCGAAAGGTCGTAGCCGCTGGACGCTGGAGTTGCTCGCTGACAAGCTGGTTGAACTCAACATCGTCGAGAGCATCTCCTATCGGACCGTGCAACGGGCGCTCAAAAAATCGAGCCCAAGCCCCATCTGAAAACGTGCTGGGTGATTCCGCCCAGGGAAAACGCCGCATTCGTAGCTTGCATGGAGAATCTTCTGGATCTGTATCACCGGCCCTATGATCCGAAAAGGCCGCGTTTGGCCATGGACGAACACCCCGTGCAGTTGATCGGAGAGACTCGCATCCCGGTCCCGGAAAAACCGGGGCATCCCCGACTGTATCTATTCTGAGATAACAAGAGAAAAGTAGATAAAGGTCCAAGCAAGATTCAGGCAGCCTTGTGGATGGTCTGGGATGTTCTTTGCCGATTGATTTCTATGCGGCGCTGCCGAGCCTCCTCCTTTCGACCTTGTCGGTGGTGAAGAATCTTTTGATGCTGGCCTTTATGCCTCTGAAGAGGCGTGACATACTGTATTGCCCCGTGATAGCGTTCGGCGTTGTAGCTGTGAATGAAGGAATCAATCAGGCCTTCCAGTTGATGGAATGTGAAGATGTCCTGGAAGCGCAGCCAGTCGTATTTGAATGTCCGGAAAAAGGCTTCGATCCAGGCGTTGTCCGTGGGTGTTTGATATCGGGCAAACAGCTGCGAGATGCCCAGGTCCTTGAAGAATTGGGCCATCGATTTGGCCTTCATCTGAGATCCGTGATCCTGCTCCACGGTCGCGTTGAAGGAGAGCTTCCATCCTACGATCTTCCTGGAATACACGTCGAGAATGGCGGTAAAATACAGGAACAAACCGAAAAATGGGATGTAGGTCAGGTCCCAGCTCCAGACCTGATTAGGACCTTCAGGTTTGACCTGGGGCTTGCTCTGCTTGACCGGCGTCCTCACCTGTTTCCTGCGTGCCAGACGTTCTTTCCTGGCCTGTCGGTAGAAGCTGGAGGCCGAGGCCTGCACTACCCCCTTCTCTGAGGCTACCACCGCCAGCTGATGGGGAGGCAGATCGGCATAGGTCTCATCCCTTAAGAGGGCCGGGATTTGCTCTTTCTCCTCTCTCAGCAATCCGTGTGGGGCCTCATCAGGGGCGGGCCCGGGCTTCCCATCCAAAAGCGGGTCCGACACCCCATCCAGCTTCTCTTCTCGATCTCGCCGGCTCCAGGCACAATACCGCTGGAGGGGAAGCTGTAGGATCTCGCAAGAACGGGTGAGTTTCACCCCTTTCTCCTTGGCCCGATGGACCATTAAGAGGATCTCGCGTTTGACCTCAGCTTGCACCCGGTGGCCCTTGATCGGGCCTGTCAGATCCCATTCACACTTTTTTTTAGCAGGGAAAGTTCCACAGATTGCTCAATGATCGTTTGCTCCAGGCGTGCCCGCTCTTTGCGCAGCTGCTCCACCTCCTCAGCCGATACCATCGGCTTGCGGCTCCGGCGACCCTTGAACTCCTTGAGGGCCCCGGACTTGACCGACTCACGAATACGCTTTAGATCCGAGGAATGAATGCCCCATTTCCGCAGCACCTGTGCAATGGGAACATCTCCCCGGCTGGCTTCAAGGAAAATCTCATACTTCTGTTCCGGGGACAAGCTCCTGCGCTTCTTGACCGGGTCACTGTTTGAGGACAGTTGCTCCATCTTTACTCCTCCTGTGAGGTCAGGGATATCCCAAAATATGTATCCCTTCTCAACCCTACAGGCAACCAGGATCTTGCTTCGACCTTGCCCCCGTTTTTTCGGGCGATCTCAGACAAAAGATAAATCTACCAGTAACCTATCCTTCGTGAGAACAATGATCTGCCATCCAGTTGATTCGCGAAAATTCATTAACATCATGACCGCACGCGCTAATCGCCTCTCGTCAAACCCTTGAAATGGCTCGTCAAGAACTAGAACGCTCTCTTCCTCCACTCCCCGTTGCGCCATAGTTAGCCTCGCAGCAAGCATGAACGCATCCCTTGTACCGCCTGACACACTTTCCAGTGGCCTTTCCTTACCGCCTGCGTCCGTCAGGGTAATCGCGCTTTTATCCAAGCTTGACAGACGGGCGTGACGGTTAGAACCGACAACCATCTGATACCTATCTGCTATTTCTTTACTCAGTTCTTCGAGAATCACATCTGTTTCTTCAAAAATGCCAGCGAATATCTCCCCAGCCAGTCCTGCAGCCTCTCGTTCTAAAAGATTTGCTCCAATTGATGACTTCAGCCGCTGAATGGTTCGATCCAACCGAGTGATATTCTCAGGAATTCCTCCTAAGGATCCCTGCACTTCCCCCTCCAACCTGTTGAGCTCCAACTGTTTTTTTCTTAGAGCCTCCTTCTTCTCTTCGACGCTCCGGGTGGCCTGATCATGTTGCTGTCTAAAAATGTTAACTTCGAGCTCAGTACCTCCCGTTCGAGACACTCCATCTTCATCCAATGCACGCAGTTTCCTCTCGCATTCTCTCAGGAGCTCCTCAGTGGATTCGCACTCGTGCTCCGTCAATCGTGGCCCAAGCTGCCGATTGATTTGGGTCAATTCCCGTTCCAAGGCCTCACGCCTACTGGCCTTGCGAACAAAATCGTCCCGATCAACCAGGTCTCTTTCGGTGAACCAAACACGCAGCTCAGTCTCTGCGTCATTCAGATCAAGACTCATTTCCTCGATGTTCTGCCGATGATTCAATCTTTCTGAAGTAAGTGATTGGATTCTATCTTTTTGCTGCTCTACCTGGCGCTGAAGAGCTTCTTTATCCCCGATAACCGTGGCCAACTCTTCCTCGATCGCATCTAAAGAATCGCGGTGAATTTGCTCCCTAGTTTCTTCACTCCAAGTGTCGCGCAGCTGATGAAGGAAAGATTCTTCCTGTTTGCCATCTATTGACATGGTCTTGTCTTTTGCTAAGATGATCCATAAAACGGACCACGCAGCGCCAATCACCAAAACGAAAGCAATGGCATCTTGTATAATCAACCCTAGACCAATCGAGACCAATAAGCCTATTCCCCCAACCGTCAGCCTGCTTCCGCGCCAGACCACATTGCTCGAACGGGGTGGATTGGTACGGAACGCCGAAATCCTTTCCCGCAACACCCGGGCAGTTTCAGCACGCAAGAGTGCTTGTTCCATTCGTGCATCAAAATCATCCATGGACTCTCTGGCCTCACCGAGATACTGCTCTGCCCGTAGTTCTGCATCCTCCTCGCTTCGAAGATCTGCACGAATTCTCTCTACTCTATTTTCCAAGGCATCCAAGTCTTCAATTTCTTTACCATGGGTAGGTCGAAGGTTTTCCGCGTGCAGATTTTCAAAGGCATCCGTCTCAATGACCCAAGCGTCCCCATCGAATTCCGCATACACATGCCTGTCCTTGCCATATCGGGCGAGTAGCCGCTTACCCTGTCGCGAATTTCCCAAGGGCTTGCACAGTGCATCCATTAATGCGTCGTGGAGGGTAGTTTTTCCAGCTTCGTTTTCACCCCAGAAAAGGGACACCGGGCCCATTTCGAAGCTGTTATCAGAGAACTTGCCAAAGTTTCTTAGAACGAGAAGACGTATCATCTTCGGGCCTCGACTGCCTGTCGAATCTGTTCCAATCCTAGCTCTCTGGCCTTGAGCCAAACACTTCGATTTTGAGGTTCCGAAGCGGGCGGTTCTTTTGCCCCCCAATTACGTAGAAAGGACCGAACCAGAGGCTGATCCAGAATGCCCGATACGCATTGGATCGTATCCAGGTTCAAGTCAAACTTTCGCACCTTCGGCCCCCACTCAGATTCAAGTTGATATCGGAGATCTTCGATTGCGGCTTCATTTTCTACCAATCCCTTTAATGTAAATTCGATCCAGTCCGAAGACTGCCAGGCTGACGAAAGGGATTCCACTCTTTCTATGTTTCCATCAACGGAGACCGGGATTTCATATTGACGATATTGCCCTGCCGCGTGGATCTCCTCAAACCGAACTTCCATGGAATCCGCAACTGTAACAATGTTCACACCGCGTGGCCCACTCTCACCTTTCCGCCATACGCGAGCTGAGCCGGGATAGGACAGCGTGGTTTCACCGATTCGCTCCAAATGACGGGAATGGATGTGCCCGAGAGCCGCATAGTCAACCTCGTGCCGCACAAAGAGATCTGGATCAATCACCCCTGGTGACTCATCAACTCCTGTTCCACCTTCCTTCGGAAAACGGACTGATGGCATCGGTCACACTTGATCCAGAGATTTTCCGGAATTCCCCTGCTGACCAGGGACTTCAACCCGGTTTTTACCTTTTTGAGTAAGTTCATGGTTTCAGTGTTGAAATAACGCTAACCAAAACATGTCATCCTGAGTCCCCTTCGACTACACTTCGTTCCGCTCAGGGCCGGGGCTTCGACTCCACTTCATTCCGCTCGTCAAACAACCGATTTCGGATCATAAAGGTTGGACACAGCAGGAATTGGCTGATCGGGCAAGCTTAGACTGGAAGTATCTTGGAGCTGTCGAACGAGGAGAACGAAATCCAACTCTAGACAACATCGCAAAGATTGCTGCTGGTTTTAAAATGGAATTACATCAACTGTTTTTATTTTCAACTGCTGCTGAGCTAGATTCGGAAGAATCTCTAACGAAAGCAAAAATCCTGGATCTCCTGGAGCATAGTGATATTGGAAGGAAAAAATTGATGTGGAAGCTGTTGCGGGATGTAGCTACTTGGGAACCGGATGGATAATCTCAAACGTTCTAGATTTCCCTGTGCCTGTGCGGGATCAGGAATTTCAAAGTTTAACTTCAGATTGTATCTGAAGTCTTAAGAATCAGGAGAGGAAGCGGCGGGACTTACTGGCTGGAATTTGGTGGGTTTTATTGTAAGGTCAAAGGACTTAAGGAGTTGATCCAGACGGTGTGAGTTGGACCGACGTTCTATGTGGCTACAATGAAGAAACCGGTAGGTATATTGAGGGCTATGGCTACATAAATTCATGCACGTGTTAAATGTAGTACAGGTTTAGTATTTACATTATCTTACGGCGCAAAGTCATTGACTCTGCGGTTTGAAGAAAAGAAACTGCCCTTCCTTCGGTAGTCCGATCGTATACAGAAACCTCGAGTACGCAAGAAGATAAGGGGTCATAGCTGGGAGACGTTGTGCGATTTCGTCAAGGCGATGAGCATGGCCATCAAGCCTTTCCCAGTGCTTCACGTCATCATTCCAAGAGATGCCGAGGAAGATTCGATCAATCAAGGGGGCTTTAAACGGGCTCGCACGTTCCAGTTGGTTTGTCCGTGGCGCGCCGGCGGCCTTGTTGGCAATGTCTTGCCAAAGATCCCAAAAGCAATCATCCGTGCCGCCGACTGCGGCCATAATGAGTTCGTGAAGGAAGTCCGCAGCGCCTCGCGGGTTACCAACAACCGCATCGACTAGCGGGGCGCTGATTCGTCGAGCCTCTTCGATGGAGAGATTAAGGACGAAGCGCGCAATGGCGCGCAGCACCTCTTGCTCAAGCTTGTAGTTTCGCGTCTTGTTACCGGTAGAGCTTTGCCGGGTGCGGTTCCAGACCTCAGCTTGCCAACACGCGATTCGTGAACAGAAATGGCGGGATTCCTCCCACTTCGGGTGGTGACACAACATCTTGAGGATTATCGATGTGGCTACGCCACTCGTCCGGCTGTCGAAGTCGAATGACGCAAGTTCAACCGAGGCTTCGATGCCTCCATCCTCAATTGCTTGCCGCACCGCAGGCGTTGCCCGGTCAAACAGTTCTCTGATGGGCGTCCTTTTAAGATATGGCAACTTCGCCTCTTCGTCCCGAAATGCCGCGATCAACCTCGCTCGATACGCTGCCGCTGCCGCGCACCGAAGGATGAGTTCCCTGTGCTCGTCTCCGAGGAATGCACCCACTCCGGTGTTGGCATAGTCCGCCACCTCATCGACCGGGTGTGTGAGTACCCGCGAAAGAAGATCTAATGCATCGAGAGCCTTCGCACTTCGGTCATGGACTGCGAGCAGGCAAACGACACTGGCACCTGCTCGATCTGGTTTGAGCCCATCTTTAGCATGACGGACGATGTCGTCGGGACAATCGGAGTTGCGGCGAACCTCGAATTCAATCCGCCGCGCGCACCACTGGAAGTCGCTCTCATCGAGTTCGTCCAGATGGTCGCGAATGCAAACTGCCGCGACTAAACCTGGACCACCGCGCCAGATCTCATCCGGCTCGTCTAGCTCTTGCTCGACGGCCCGCGCCTCGGCCAGGAGCATTTTTCTCCAATCCACGGCAGCGTTGGAGTTCCTGTCTTTCCAGGCACTGCTTGCCCCTGCTGAAATTAACGACGAACGATCGACTTTGACGTTTCCGTCCGATACCCGTCGGAACGAAACAGAAAAAGACGGAAACCTCGCTATAGGTTTGTCGATCCACTTGTCATGAATGGACTTCCTCAGCTACCGATGAGCCGAGTCAGCATGTGTCGGACGTGATCCTGTCGACCGAAAAACACGGCCAGGATACGTATGCTTTTCTTTTCTTCATTAACGTCAAACCAGTAGATCGCACGATTGATCGTCAGATGCCGCAGGCCCGGCAGAATATCGTCGTGACGTTCGCCTCGGTGCGGAGCAGTTAAAATGCGATCAGCGGTCGCACGAATTTCCAGAACGCGTGCTTCGGCATGTTCGACCGCACTCTCCACATTTTCGCCAAAGCTGATGTAGCTTTCGAGAAGATGGTCGAAAATCAGCCCGAAATCGCGTACGGCCTCCGCCGAAAACTCAAGACGAAATGCCATGGGCACGGCGCTTGACGGCGATCATCTTGCTCAGCCGATCATCCATTTCTTCCGCTTCGACAAACTCGCCTGCCCGGCGCCGGGACAGGACTTCGTAAAGCGCCTGGCGCTCCAGGTCTTCGACATCCAAACGCTGTCGCAGTAGATTAATGCCCTGCTGAATAACCGCGCTGACACTGGCATAACGCCCAGTATCGACCAGCGCTTTGGCAAAGGCGTGGTGCTCATCTGTAAGAGAAACCGAGGATTTGACGGTCAAGAGGCACTCTCCTGGCAACCGGGTAGCACTCGGTAGTACTGACGTCAAGCCGCCCCAATGGCTGCCACGGCGGCGCCCACCAGAATCTTCGTCGAGGGCTTCCTCATCGGCCAGTCCCAATGGTCGGTGTCTCTCGAAGTCTTGGGGTCACGAGCGGAGCGCGGCGTCCTGGCCGGGTTCGGCACTGAGGTACGCAGCACACCCGCATGGGCTGATTACGAAGCTCCCGGTGGGGCCGAGGTTGCTGCGATCCGGAACGACACACTGCACGAGGCGCTGTTCATGGACGCCCCGCTTGGCTTTGCGGTGCACAAAGAAGGCGGCAACCAGAACCTTACGCTTGAGATGAGTGCGCTTGTCTGCCGATTGTTGGTGGCGTTGATCGGCGGACACGACGCGGCCTACGTACGATCTCCTGTGAATACTCGAGCGATACACGGCCTCGATCTGAGTGCTTCCAAAGAAGGGAATTTCCGCTAGCAGCCTGTTGAAAAAGTGCGTTTATGCCAAGATGACTGTTGTCTTTCCTTGTGGTTTGGTCCTATGATATATCAGGTTCAAACTGAGAAGGGAGGACGAGCAAATGGCAATGGGAAAACGAGGACGACAGAGACAGGAAAACCTGTTCATCGCATCGAACACTTTGGTGAAATCTCCGGGTCATCCGTTCTACGAGAAGCTGAATCAGGTATTGGGGGCGAACGGCTTCGACGAGTTCGTCGAGGGGCTTTGCCAGCGGTATTACGCTCCTCATATGGGTCGCAAGGGCATTCCGCCCGGGGTTTATTTTCGGATGCTTTTGATTGGGTATTTCGAGGGACTTGATTCGGAACGTGGGATCGAATGGCGTGTATCTGACTCGCTGACGTTGCGCCGGTTTTTGGGGTATGCCCTTGACGAACAGACCCCGGATCATTCCAGCCTGTCTCGCATCCGGCATCGGCTTCCCTTGGAAGTTCACGAAGCGGTTTTCAAGTGGATCCTGAGGGTCTTGTGCAAAGCGGGTCTGGTGAAGGGGAAGACGTTGGGCGTGGATGCTACGACACTGGAGGCCAACGCCGCGATGCGCAGCATTGTACGCCGTGACACGGGTGAAGGCTACCAGGCATTCCTTGAGAATCTGGCCAAGGCCTCGGGCATTGAAACGCCTACCCGCGAGGACTTGTCCAAGATCGATAAGAAGCGACCGAAGAAGGGATCGAACCAGGACTGGGAGCACCCGCACGACCCGGATGCCAAGATCGCTAAGATGAAGGACGGTCGCACGCACATGGCGCACAAGGTGGAGCACGCGGTGGATCTGGACACCAATGCCATTGTGGCAGTGGCGTTGTCGGGAGCAGATGAAGGAGATACCGAGTCGTTGCCCTGGACGCTGCTCGAGGCGCCGCTCAATCTCAAGCAGGTCGCGAAGGACGAAAAAGCTGCCAAACGTTTGCACAGACAGCGTATACGGGAGGTGGTTGCGGACAAAGGATATCATAGCAACGATGTATTGACCAGTCTGAAGCAAGGCGGCATCCGGAGTTACATTTCAGAACCGGATCGGGGACGCCGCAAGTGGAACGGCCGACGAGATGAGCAGGCCGCGGTATATGCGAATCGACGCCGGATCAAGGGAGATCGCGGCAAGGCCTTGCGCCGAAGTCGTGCAGAACGGGTGGAAAGAACCATCGCTCACACATATGATACCGGTGGCATGCGCAGGTTGCACTTGAGAGACCGCGGCAATATCCTCAAGCGTTTGCTGATCCACATCGGGGGCTGCAACCTGGCTCTGCTCATGCGCAAAGTGATGGGCGTAGGTACTCCGAAGGCCCTCCAGGACCTGGCCAAGGCCTTGCAGCGTCTACTGCTCGTCCTACAATCACGTTTGCTGCCCTCGGTCACCTTTTTAACCTCTTATCAGCGTCTCCTGCTCAATCTCCTTACCTTGATTTATCTGACCCGCACTCCAGGCGTCTTTTCCGTTTATGTGCGTTGAAAGGTAGTTCTTCAACGGGCTGCTAGCCGTATTCCGGAGGCTCGAACATTACGCAACTGTGGAGAAACAGAGACGGGATAAGCGCAAATGTGTCCCCAAACCAATCGCCCTCGCGACGAAGGCAAGTCATTGGGCCGAACGGAATATTCTCAGGGAATCGAGCTGCCGGCCCAGCGCGCGGTGAGGCAGGTCAGTCCTGACGACGCGAGCTAGCCTCAAGTCGCTCAAACAAACGACCTATGGCCTGCTCGGCTAGGACGTCGGAACTCAGTAGCGTGCCATTCGACTTCCAGCACCAGCCAAGTGCTTGAGACCGCTCGGGCTTGTAACGCACCTCGCTGATCACAGGAGGGTCCACAAGGTAGCGGCGATTCTCACCTGGGAGAATGATGTTGCCCTCCATCTGCTTGACTATCTTTTGTCTGAGATCGCCCGAAAAAACGGGGGCAAGGTCGAAGCAAGATCCTGGTTGCCTGTAGGGTTGAGAAGGGATACATATTTTGGGATATCCCTGACCTCACAGGAGGAGTAAAGATGGAGCAACTGTCCTCAAACAGTGACCCGGTCAAGAAGCGCAGGAGCTTGTCCCCGGAACAGAAGTATGAGATTTTCCTTGAAGCCAGCCGGGGAGATGTTCCCATTGCACAGGTGCTGCGGAAATGGGGCATTCATTCCTCGGATCTAAAGCGTATTCGTGAGTCGGTCAAGTCCGGGGCCCTCAAGGAGTTCAAGGGTCGCCGGAGCCGCAAGCCGATGGTATCGGCTGAGGAGGTGGAGCAGCTGCGCAAAGAGCGGGCACGCCTGGAGCAAACGATCATTGAGCAATCTGTGGAACTTTCCCTGCTAAAAAAAAGTGTGAATGGGATCTGACAGGCCCGATCAAGGGCCACCGGGTGCAAGCTGAGGTCAAACGCGAGATCCTCTTAATGGTCCATCGGGCCAAGGAGAAAGGGGTGAAACTCACCCGTTCTTGCGAGATCCTACAGCTTCCCCTCCAGCGGTATTGTGCCTGGAGCCGGCGAGATCGAGAAGAGAAGCTGGATGGGGTGTCGGACCCGCTTTTGGATGGGAAGCCCGGGCCCGCCCCTGATGAGGCCCCACACGGATGAGACCTATGCCGATCTGCCTCCCCATCAGCTGGCGGTGGTAGCCTCAGAGAAGGGGGTAGTGCAGGCCTCGGCCTCCAGCTTCTACCGACAGGCCAGGAAAGAACGTCTGGCACGCAGGAAACAGGTGAGGACGCCGGTCAAGCAGAGCAAGCCCCAGGTCAAACCTGAAGGTCCTAATCAGGTCTGGAGCTGGGACCTGACCTACATCCCATTTTTCGGTTTGTTCCTGTATTTTACCGCCATTCTCGACGTGTATTCCAGGAAGATCGTAGGATGAAAGCTCTCCTTCAACGCGACCGTGGAGCAGGATCACGGATCTCAGATGAAGGCCAAATCGATGGCCCAATTCTTCAAGGACCTGGGCATCTCGCAGCTGTTTGCCCGATATCAAACACCCACGGACAACGCCTGGATCGAAGCCTTTTTCCGGACATTCAAATACGACTGGCTGCGCTTCCAGGACATCTTCACATTCCATCAACTGGAAGGCCTGATTGATTCCTTCATTCACAGCTACAACGCCGAACGCTATCACGGGGCAATACAGTATGTCACGCCTCTTCAGAGGCATAAAGGCCAGCATCAAAAGATTCTTCACCACCGACAAGGTCGAAAGGAGGAGGCTCGGCAGCGCCGCATAGAAATCAATCGGCAAAGAACATCCCAGACCATCCACAAGGCTGCCTGAATCTTGCTTGGACCTTTATCTACTTTTCTCTTGTTATCTCAGAATAGATACATTACCCCGGTTTAGCGGACGGTTTATCAGTTGCGATTCATTCGGCTTCATGGGCAACAGCGCTGGAGGTCTGCTCAAAGTTCATGGGAGAGAGATATCCGAGTGCTGAGTGTCGCCGATGGGAGTTGTACCAGCCCTCGATGTATTGAAATACGGACATCCGGGCTTCGGCCTGTGTGCGGTAGTTTCGGCGATCCAGGCGTTCGCATTCGAGCGTGGCGAAGAAGCTCTCGCATAACGCGTTGTCGTAGCAGTCACCGGTGGAGCCCATAGAGGGCCGGACACCGGCCTTGCGGCACCGTAGACCGAAGGCAATGGAGGTGTACTGACATCCCTGGTCGGAGTGATGGATGACGGCTTCCGGCTGTCGTTGCCAGAGCGCCATATTCAACGCCTCGAGCACCAGCTCGGCGCGCAGATGGGTCGCCATCGCCCAGCCAACGACGCGGCGGCTCCAGGCGTCCACAACGACCGCGAGATACAGGAAGCCGGCCCACGTACTGATGTAAGTGATGTCGGCTACCCAGAGCTGGTCTGGCCCGTTAGCCGTGAAATCTCGATTGACCAGGTCAGCAGCGACGCGCCCATCGCGATCACGGTAGGTGGTTCGATGCCGTTTGCGACGACTTACGCCCTCCAGGCCTGCAAGCACGCATCAACCGCGCAACGCGCTTGCGACCGATCCGCTCCCCCTCGGCTACAAGCTCCTCGTATATGCGCGGGACACCACAGGTGCCATCAGAACACTTGTGAATCTTCACGATCCGTTCCGTCAGAGCCACATCGGCCTGCGCTCGTGCCGACAGCGGCCGCTTGAGCCACGCGTAGTACCCACTGGTGGAGACTTCCAGGACCCGGCACATCGTGGCTACTTTATAGAAGGCCTGATTGGCTTTCACGAACTCGTAGACTCCCCTGGCACCGAGTTGGTCTCCCGAGCGAACCAGGCCGCGGCTTTTGCAAGGATCTCCCGCTCCTGTCGCAACTGCCTATTCTCGCGGCGCAGTCGTCTGATCTCCTCCCGCTCCTCGGTGATCAGACCGTCACTGCGGAGGCCCTCATCCAGATCGGCCTGCCGCATCCAGATCCGGATCGCCTGGGCCGACGGCTCGAACTCACGGGACAACTCATGGGGCGTGCGACCCGCTCGCACCAGTTCTACAATCTGCCGCTTGAACTCCGGTGGATACGGCGAATGTGACCTCGGCATCGTAGCATCCTCCTTTCTGCCAAGTAATAAGGTATCCACGAAACCGGGTCAAGTCCATCCTCCAATGTCTCGATTCTGCGTACAATTCCCTGATTGCGGCCTGGGCCTCCGGGCTTTCCGTCAATAACAGTTCCCGGCTCCAGCTCTACGGTAGGGTCGGTTCCAGTCTGTGCCTCCGCCTCTGAACCCTTCTGGGGGGGAGGTTTTCCCAAGAAATCTGGCGCGTCGAGGCGGTCAAAACACTCATATTCCAAACGCCTGCGCTGCCACAACCTCCTTCCCGTTTTGATGTTACCCGTTGCGACAATGACTTTCAGATCCTCCACCGTGTAGTAGCCCACGTCCTCAAGGCTATCAACGAGGCCAGCCCGCTGCAGGAACTTCTGCATCTCACGGAAGAGCAGCGATATTCTCCTTCCGGCTACCGTCGTCCAGGCTCGGTTGTTGAGAGCAGGACCCCAGAAGAGGGCCCAGTCATGGAGTCGCTCAAAGCGTTCCAGTTCCTCGGGCTGCTCGGCAAGTGTTTTACCCACCTCGGCTGCGACTGCCTCCCGTCGTCTTGTTGCCTCCTCGTTCGCCTCCACGATTCGTTGACCGCCCTTCAAAGCGCTTCTGATGAGCCTCAGAAAGAGCACCGTTTCCCACCCCTCATCGTAAGGGTCGATCTCGATGAACTGGCTTGGTTTCCACAATCCGCGTCGTACGCAATGCTCATCGAGACCTGTGATGAACGATGATGGTGCGTCTCCTGCCCTGAGTGCCCTGATCCAACCGGACAAACTCAAGCCATCAAATCGCTCCCGCTCTGGCTCCAAGAGCTGGGCCATATTCTCAGCGTCCGTTACCAATACCTGGGGAAAGTAGGGTTCCAATGCAGCGTGATGACCCAGCATCAGGTCGTTGACATCGACGTCCGGGAGATGCGTATCTACAAACTCTCGTAGCAGATTAAGGCACGTACCGAACATCCCTTGCGAAGGCCCTCCCGTGATGGCGTACATCTCCCACATCTCTTCGCGTGCCCATAGTAGAGCGTCGATTGCATCGGCCAGTGTGTTCACTCCGGCCGCCAGTTGGATGGCTCTTTTCTCGGAGGCAGGGAACCTCGCGTAAATATCGTGGAGGTAGTCGGCTCTCATCTGCGGCTCGTACTCGATGAGATATTGCTCCCGCTGCGTTGCTGATACTCTCGGCCAGCGTTCGTCTTGGATGACGTAGCGATGCCCGTGGAAGTCCATTTCGGCTCCGGACCTCCGGTGCGTAGGCAGCTCAATCGTACCCAGTTGAAGGTAGCGGTTGAATTTTTCAGCTATCAGCGTGTCTCGGTAGAGGGGCGGCATCACCTTGCCTTTAATGGCGGAGAAAGGGAAATGCCAATGTGGGGCGGGGAGCCAGGTTCGGTCCGCCAGATGGGGCGGTAGGTGATGCGGAAAGAATGACGGCACGGCCGTGACCGGCCGCACTTGCACGATGTGGATGTCATCTCCCTCGACAACCCATTCGATGTCAACTCGGGCACCGAAAGCACGATCAATTTGCAGGCCGACTTGCGCGATCCGTATCGCTATGCCGTCTCTAAGCGAGGGCTCCGCACGCCCTTCTGAAGGCACTTCGACGTTGTCAAGGCCTCCACTACCTGAAGGAACCAGAATTGTCTCTTTCTCGGCGATTTTTCGATCCACGATCTCACCCGTATCCCATTCGAACAGGTAACGATCCGCAGGCGATACGCCGGTTGAAGCGAACAGATCGCGAGCCAGACCTAACGATGATTCTAGCACGAATTGCCAAGGGTTACCTGTGAGAGGGTCCACAGTGAATAGGACGCCCGCACTATCCGCATTCACAAGCGTTTGCAGCAATACGGCCATCCCATCCACATCAATTGTGACACCCATTTTGTGTGCGTAATCCACGGCCCGCGGCGACCAGCATCCACACCAGCAGCGTCGGATCGCTCTCCAGAGATCCTCCTCAGACCGAACCCCGAGAAAACTGTCGTACACGCCAGCAAAGCTCGCCGTTGCTGAATCCTCATGCACACCTGACGAGCGGACGGCCAAGCCGTAGGAAGCCTTGGCGAGTAGGTCTTCAGAGACCGCCGATACTGCATTCTCCACACTGGACGGGATGGGTGAGGTAAGCACTTGCTCGCATAGCGTCTTGTAGGCGCCAGTTCGCTGCTCACCTTCGCCGCCGTGGGTATCGATCACGCGTTGCGCGGTCTTGAGTAGGCCGCTTTCCTCAAGAAACAGACGCAAGGCTGTTCTTGTGATGATTGCCCCGGGGGGGACGGAGAGTCCTAGGTCTATGATTCTGCCAAGATTGGCAGATTTCGCCCCGGCGAGATCGGGGTCGACTTCCTTTTGAAGCTCAACCACAAGCATGCGAAGCCTCTATATCCTGGACAGCCGCCCTTGCCAATCCTAGGCGCGTGCTTTCTGCTAACGGTCGGCATCTGTGAACCCGCCCGGCTTTTTGGGCGGGTTGGGCGAAGCCCCAAGCGGAACGAAGTGGAGCGCAGCACAGATGCTCGTGTTAGGCATTGCTGGCGCGGCTACACTCAGGCGAAGCTTTCTCAGGGCCTACATAAAGCGCACGCCATCACTGGTTTTTCTGCTTTCTTTTCTAACGAGTGCTCAGGAAAAATTGCAAGATCATGTCTATTCCATATTCTTCGATGTGCTGTGTCGATTCTTCATAGTGACCATTCGTATATTCTGAAATAATTTTACGCCAGAAGGCCTGGGCTGGTTTATGGCCCAACATTTGACGCACTTCCCATTTGCCAGAGAAGCGGTCGAAAAGATTGTAGGCCACCGTTTTCCCAACCCCTTTTCCTCGATATTTTCGAACGACGAAAAACTCTCCAACATCATAATCGACGTTGTGATCTTCATCGAATTGTTTGATCATCGCGAACCCCGCTACCTTACCATCTACTCGGATCATGAATGGATGACCCTGACAATTTCCCGGCCACCGCTTGAAGTGCAAATTGAATGGAATGATGATATTCTGTCGATTGCTAATCTCTTCCAATTTATCGGGCGTGCTTCCTGTCCACCAATATTCTGGAAGATCATCACAGCCTCCGAACAAGCCACTTTCAGGGCACTCCCAACCCATGATTTCAGACATGTCGTAGACATAGAAGTGGACGAGATTTTGCACGACAGGAAAATCATCTTCAGTTGCCTGTATCATTTCAATCTTCATGATCGGTTTTGTCTTCGCCCCAAGTGAAAAATTCGGAAGTTGGGTTCGGTTTTCGTGCGCGATTTTGGTTTTCGGGGTTGTGGGTTCGCCTTTGCGCCAGTTTTGCTTAACTTACGGAATCCCCGAACCATTACGCAGATTCCACCATTGCGGCACATCTCCCGCACTTCGCAGATACCTACCCACGAAGAAGTAACCCGTATATGTTCGTAGATTCCTTGCTATAGGAGAAATCATTTTTTGGATGAACTCACCTTTGAGGGTCACATCAAGCTATCCAGGGGACTCTGAATCTTTGTCAAATAAAAAAGACGCATACCTACCCCTTTCGGTATGCCCCGATAGGGTAAGCAGGCGCCTGGGTAGACTGGTGAAGCGTTCTGCTGTTGTAGCTTATTGTTTTTTCTCAGGCCAGTCGATAAAAAATATATCTATTTCGTCATAATATCACAAGAAATAAATCTCACGGATGCCACGTTAGAATGTGACTAAGAGTTCTATTCACGGCTTATGGATTCGAGGGTTTAACATGGCTTCCTTGAGTGACGCATTGTCGGATTACCGATCTGACAGCAGGGCCAGGAGGGGACATGGGCTCATTCCGAAATACCGCATGCAACGTCCGTTAGACTATCGTAGTAGTGCACAAAAGTCATTCCGTCGATCACAATTCGATCGTTGAACGGTAGGTCCTCTGCCCACGTGAGTTCGGTGCCCCAGTTGTGCGGTGGGCGGTCTGATTTTGCCCACCTGTTCCCATTGTAGCGACGAAACAACACAGTCCGACCAGCTTCGGTGACATATGCCTCGACCAAGACGTCACGTTCGGTGGTCTCCTTCTCAATGTTGAGTAGTCGGAAACAATCGAACCTTTTCTGGCCAATCGTCACCGCGAACCGGCCAGCTCCAAACAGATCTGGCACATTGTCGGCTCTTTCGAACGCTCCGCTCCCGAGCTCCCTCACATATCCGCGATCTTCGATACGGCGTGGTGCGCTGTCCCAGTCGTCGTTGAATCCCTCGTCAAGAAAGGTGGTGAGTTCGCGTGTCCCGTCGGCACGGATGGATTCTACTGCGAGCCATTCGACCACGTCATCTGTGAGCCGACCCCACATTCTGGTTAGACAAGTCTTGTCCTTATTCGGGTTTCTGTCGTACGGGACGTCCGCATTGAGGAAACGCTGCTCGACTTCGATCTCCACCCCCTCCTGACCGTGAATGACGGCCTTGCGCCGGGCGCTCATCTCGACGGTCCCAGAAAGCTTCCACGGAGGCTGGCCACTCCCCGGAGGTTCGTATGACGCCCATCTCACCTCGTCGCCTACCTCGGGCAGGACGAACCACCAAGACATCTCTCGAAAATCCAGGTCAAAGGGATCCTCTCCAATCCGTTGGAACTTGACCTCGGGCATTTGCTCCGGAAACGGTTTTCTCGCATCCATGATAGCACTCCTTCGTTTTCTCTTGATGCCCAATACGGCTCTCACTCGGTCCCGACCGTGGGATAGGCGGCGCTTCACGGTGCCGGTGGGACACTGATGTCGCGCTGCGATTTCAGCGATGGTCAACCCGTCGAGGTAGAACGATTTCAGCGCCTTCCTCTCATGCTTTGAGACTTCCTCAAAAGCGTCTACCACCTCTTCAGCGGCCTCCCGCAGGTGCGTAGATGCCAACCCGAACCTGTTGACCATGGGTTCGAGCAGCCTTGTTTCCACGAGGACCTCTCGCCGCTGCTTCGAACGGAGGTAGTCCCGACAACGGTTGCGGGCCACTTGCAGAATCCAGGGACGGATTTTTCTCGGCGTTTCTCCGTGACGCAACCCGGTCCAGACATGCAGCAGCGTGACCTGCAACACGTCCTGAACGTACTCGCCAGACCCGATTCGGCCGTGAATCAATGCTGCCAGCGAGCGCTCGTGGCGTCTGATCAAGGCCAGGAAAGCTTCTTCGTCTCCGTCCCGTATTCGGCGGGCCAAAACTTCATCGGAATCCAACTCTACGCCCCCCCTCTACCAATACAAGGCGGAGAATGAAACCAAAAGGTTCACAACGCCCGAATGAATGGCGGCATCTTTTTAAAGTAAAAGATCACACGGCAGAGGCCAAAACCTATCTTGAAATACAAGGTATGGGCAATTTGGTGAGGAATCAATGCCGTCGGATTGTTCGGACCATCTGGTTCGCAATCGCGATCACTTCCTTTTCCTACAGACTTCTCTGCTGCCTGTCGAAGGACCGAATACCCATTATTCCTTCTCGGCTAAAAACTGCGCTCTGTCTATGGTGTACACATTCCTGTCTGTTTCGGGATAGTACCCCTCAAAAATCATACCGGCCTTTTCCATAATTCGAATAGACGCCTTGTTTTCGGGCATGGCACAGGCATGGATAGATTTTACTTCCAGCTTTTCGAAACCGAAATCAAGCGCGCCTTGTACAAACTCGCTCCCAATGCCCTTGCCCCAATACGCCTTGGCAAGCTGATATCCCAATTCCAAGGACTCGGGCTCTTCCTTGTCGTAGCGCCCCAACCCACCATAGCCGATAATCTCCATCTTCTCCTTGAAAACCACCGTGCCGTGGGCTGCGCCGAACTTGCGAAAATGGTTGATATCCCCGCGTAGCCTTGCACTTACCCCATCGACGGGAATGGGCTTCCCGTCCCCCACGAATCGCATCACCTCCGGGACGCACATAACAGCGCAAAGCGCGTCTAAGTCCTCCCTCTTGGCAATGCGGTGGACAAGACGTTCGCTTTCAAACAGCAAGGTGCCTTCCAAACTCAGATCATCAAGCGGCATTTAGATTTCTCCTGGCATAAACATTAGGCCGGTGAACTCACGTTGGCGTACCTTTCGCCAAGAAATTTCTCGGGACAGGTCAAAACAAAAAAGACCACGACACCCTATTCATGCCGTGGCCCATCCAACAAAAAAACGCCATCCTTGTGCGGATAGCGCAAATCGTTGTTGCAATTTTTATCTATTTATGCCATACGGATGCCACTCCCTCGCACCAAGGGGATGAGCCATATTTTACACATAGTGGAACCTCCTTTCCAGAAGGCTGCTCACAGAATCTTTATATTGCTCTATACATCATTTAACTTACATCAAACTCAATCTCAAGTCAAACACAATAATCCTTCAATTTCTCGATACGATAGTGGAGAAACCAATGTAGTCAACATCATTTTGTCCCGTAGATGCTTTCCCTCGCAGTCCCTCTTTTGTATGAGCATGGTAAGCCGTCGGATTATTCGGGACAATTCAATCGCCCGCTCCCCCGCACGGTGCAAGCCGATCTCTCAGGACCTGATTCCGCAGGCCAGATCGGTCAAGCTATCGTAAGTAGTGCACGTAGGTCACTCCATCGATCACTAAACGGTCGGTGTGCGGCAGGTCTTCTTCCCATGTCATTCGACCGCCCCAGGCATGGGGCGGCTTGTCCCGCTTGCCCCAGCGGTTGCCGTTGTACCGCCGAAACAGTACGGTGCGACCCTCGCGGGTGATGTACCCCAGAACTATCACCTCCCGCTCGGATGATTTTTTCTCGATATTGAAAACGCGCAGACATTCGAACTCCTGTTCACCGATCTTCACGGCAAACATCCCCGAACTAAACACGTCCGGCGCGTCGGCTTCTCTTTTATAGGTACCGTCCGCCAGTTTGGTCATATAGCTTTTATCTTCCACAACTCGGGCACTACTTCCGAAGTCCCAGCCGAAATCCTCGTCGAGAAACGTATAAAGCTCCCGAGTCCCATCTGACTTCATCCGCTCGACGCCAAGCCACTCCACCTTCGTGTCGGTCAATCGACCCCAGACCTTGGTATCGCGATCCCTGTCTTCGGGTTCGCAATTGTAGGGAATGAGGCCGTCTCGATTCAGCTCTCGTTGCTCTATTTCAATCTCTACTCCCTCTGTACCGTGAATGATAGCCCGACGACGGGCGATCATTTCGTTCGTTCTGGATAACCTCCAGGGGGAGCAGCCATCCATAGGCGGTTCGTAGTAGGCCCATCGCACCTCATCATCTATTTCCGGTACTATAAACCACCAGGTCAACTCTCGCAAATCGAGGGCAATAGGCTTCTTTGACAACCTGGTGATGGAGATCTCAGGCCGATGCTTGGGAAACGGCCCCTTCCTGGTTTTCCGGCTTTGAGTACTCACACTAATGCTCCTTTCCGTCACAGTAACGCCCAGCTCGCTCCGGACCATGTCCCTGCCATAGGACAGACGCCGTTTGACGGTTCCCGGAGGACAACGATGGCGGGCGGCGATTTCGGCTATACTCAATCCTTCCAGGTAGAACGATTTCAGCGCTTCGCTTTCTCTTTCGGGCACAAGTTCGAAGGCGGATACGACGTCCTGCACTGCCCGGCGTTGACGCGCCTCAGCAACGCCAAAACGATTAACCATCATCGCGAGAGTTTCCGTCTCGACGAAGCGCTCCCGACGTTGAGTAGAGCGCAGGTAGTCGCTGCAGCGGTTGCGGGCTATCTGGTATAGCCACGCACGTACATTATTGGGCCCCCGAACGCGCAGACCGGACCATGCGTGCACGAGCGTCTCCTGCAATACGTCCTCTCCTGCGTCGTGCGAGCCCAACCGGTCGCGGATCAAGGCGGCCAGCGATCGCTCGTAGCGCCGGATCAGAGCGACGAAGGCCTGTTCGTCGCCGGCCCGGGTTCGCTGGGCCAGGATCTGGTCATTGAGGAATTTCATGGGATCAAGCTCAATTCACCCAAACAAGGCGGAGTTCGGAGGGAAAAGGTTCAATTATGAGAGGAATTCTCGAATGGCGTGCCTCAACCTCGTCCTCATATCGACCTGGTTGTAGAGTTTCACTCCTTCCGCGTTCAACCACCTCGTTAATTCCTCTTGACTCCGATTACCTACTCTCCGTATATTTTTTTAAGGAACACGAAGCAGCCCTCCCCCACGCTATGCCTCCCCCCTGTGTCAGAATTGTAAGAGCCAAAACGTGTTCGACCTCAGGGTCCTAAGACCTGGCCGGGTTAACAATTGAAAACAGACGGGTACTCCAGCGGTGGCCTTGTGATTCCCTCCCGACTTGCACAGGCCAGCCGCGGTCGGGGTGGAGCTCCCTTGATGGCCCCTGTCTTTCGGGCCGCTAACTTAAGTCCCAAACCTCTCTGCCGACGTTGATTTTAGCTTACCGCCGGGAAGTTTGAACCTGTGCCCCCCCAAACTTCTCGCAGTTCATTCATTCAACTTCAGGTTAGGTCTCCCCCCCATGTGAGACCCACCCCTCAATCCCCTCCAAAGGAGGGGATTTTCATATTCAAGACGTATGCCCAACAAAAGCGAATAGACGACCCGCCCCAAGTGGTCCTTCACGACCCTGCTGTTCTCGTCCCGCTCCGGGGGGACCTTCCAGATTGATCGTAGTGTCATTTAACAGAAAAGGGTGGATTGGGAAAAAGCGTGAAGATTTTGAAGGCTTTGGCCTGATCCAAATTATCTATTTAACAAAGCGTAATTATAGAAGCTTGACGCCTCCATCAGCCAAATGGCAAAGGCCAAATATCAGAGTCGCCCAAAGCGCACTTGAAAAAAGCCCCGCTGAAATAGTGAATGTCTCAGGACACCAGCTTTCTACGACCAAGGTAAACCTATCGCTGGCTTCGCTTCGCTCAGGCGCAACCAAATAGATGTCCGCATCTTACGGAAAAGTTGTAGTATAAGTGTCTAAAACCGAGATCCTTCGCCTTCGGCTCAGGATGACATTTTTGATTTGAGCTGTCTGTAAGATTGGTTTAAAATCGATCCAATAGATAGTGTAGATAGAGGCAAGAGACGTCACCCATTTTGGTTTTTCTGCCTCGACTTCTTCCTCGGTGATGACGTATTTAGAGCCACTTTAAGCACATTTTCCGGGTTCGGAGCTGCATGCCGAATGCGATGAGCCATAAACCAGGCCGTCTGATAGGAACCCAATCCTAATTCTCTTTTCAGCTGCATAGCAGAGATACCTTTCTTGCTTGAGTAGAACAAATGAAAGGCCAGTATCCATTTATTCAGGTCAATATGAGTGGATTCCATAACACTACCGACCGTCACCGTATATTGATCCCTACACCCATTGCACTGAATAACCCCTGCCCTGTGTGCCGTTCCGTTAAGCTTCGTTGATTTCCTCGATCCGCAATGGGGGCAAATCGGACCATTGGGCCAGCGTATCTTCTCCAGGTATTCAAAGGCCTCATCTTCACTAAGCTGTGCCGCTTCTGAGAGATTCATTTGCAACCTCCTTCTTTATGCTTATATTATACACACAAAAGAATACTTTGTAAAGCAGATAACCATTTTAAGTAGAGAGCAGGTGATTGTCGTGAGACACGGAAGCAGGCGTGGCCGCGTGAAGCGTCGATCAAATCCCGACCGTTCATATAAAATGCAAATTAAGTTACGATCTTACAGTAGATTACGCACGATCGAGGCGCTTCGGTAGTGCCGCACCTTTGGAATTGTGAATACGTGTTCACAATTGGGTTGGACCCACTACGAAGGGTCTCAACTGGAACAGGTGATTGTTTTCAGAAAAACCGAGATCCCCTTCGACTCCGTGGCCAAGACCGGCCACTCCGCTCAGGACAAAGCTTCGCCGGAGCATGTCCTGAGCGAACGAAGTGAGCCGAAGGGCTCAGGATGACATTTTTGATGAGAACTGTCTCAAAGACAAAGAGAAATCGATAAACCTCTTTGCTATGAGACGTCGATCAAAACCATACCGGTCAGATAAAATGCAAATTAAGTTACACCCTTACAGTAGATTGCGAACAGAAGTCGTCCAGGCCCTGACTTCAGGAAAGGAGCAGGCCCGGCGGGCGGTGGAGGCCGTTCGTGTGGAGACGTACAGCCAGGTGGGCTGGCTGATCCACGACCATTTGCTCGGCCATAAAGAGCGGGCGGACTATGGGGACAAGGTGGTAGATCGGCTTTCGGGAGACGTAGGCTTGAGCAAGCGACTGCTTTACGAGGCAATTCGGTTGTACCGCACATTTGGAATTGTGAATACGTATTCACAATTGGGTTGGAGCCACTACCGAGTGCTGTTGGCGGTGCCTTCAGCCCGGGAGCGGACGTTCTATCGACGGCAGGCGGACAAGGGGAGTTGGAGCGTGAGGGATCTGGAGGACCAGATCCGCGCCGGTGCGTATTCCGAGAAGGAAAGGGGTACGAAGAAGGCCGGGCAATGGTCACGGGGAAGATCGAAACCCCTGCCCGCACTGCGCGGAATGCTCTACACGTACAGGGTGATCGATTCGCCTTCCGGAGAAGGTCTGCGGCTGGACCTGGGGTTCAACATCCACGCTACGTGGCCGATTTCCAGATTTAAAATGGGTGAACTTAAATCAGGCGAGATCGTGATGTCCGAGTGGGAAGAGGGGGATAGGGAATTCGTCTTTCGGACCGTGGAGGGACGGGCGGCCGGTCTCCACTGCTATATCGCCCGGGTTCTAAAGGTCGTCGATGGGGATACAATTTGGCTGGATATCGACTGCGGATTTGGGACCTGGACGCGACAGAAAGTCAGACTTCGCGGGATCGACACACCGGAGATCTCTACACCGGGAGGCAGGCGGGCGCTGCAATGGGTCGCGGATAGGCTGGCGGGGGCGGGGGTTGTGGGGGTGACGACGACAAAACCCGACAAGTACGATCGATACCTGGCGGACGTGTTCTACCTGGAGGGAACGGATGAGCCGGAAGGGGTGGTTCGGGAGGGGAGGTTTCTAAACGGGGAGCTTCTGAAGAAGGGGCTGGCAAAGCGATTATAGAAGAAATCGGTAAACTTAAATTAGTTTTCGCCTGGTTTGACATCAAAGACAAAACAACTATCTGTTTTCAATGGCCTGCAGGCGTGAGGTGGGTTATATTTTGAAGGAAGCGAACGAAATTCCATTCAACCAAGGCCTGTATCGCGCTGATGGATACAGAAACCTGTTTCGCGAGAATCCGAGAATCAACCTCACTGTCCTGTGTGGCCCTTGTCACAAGGCCCACGAGGGATGGGACGATGAAATACATCAATCGACATTCAATTTTGGGATTCTTGACCGGGACTGCGGTGACGATATGGTTTATCGGATCGCTCCTCGCATTGTTCGGGTGTGGATCTCAGAAATACGTCTACACGGGGGACGAGGGCTTTGGGAACAGCAGCGAGAATGACTGTCCGATTTGCTTCGTGAATGACAAGATTAACCGGTCGTTCCTGGCCGGCCACAAGTGCGGACCGGAGGCCTGTGCGGATCTTTTACAGTGTCTGTCGGGGCACCAATGGAAGCAGATTGTCGAGGCGTGCGAGATGAAGAAACAGCTGCAGAAGGAAAAATTACATTGACAACGGGCAAACAGCTCCCCCCAAGCCTGATCTTTATGACGATTCCCATATGAACTCCACAAATCGACCCACACGCATCCTGATCCTGGATAGCGAACCCCTCGTCCTGAAAACGCTCGATCCTCATCTCAGATCTTGTAACTTTGATCCTGTGACCACCTCCCGCTGGACCGAAGCGATGGAAGTGATTACGCACGACCCACCCGACATTATGCTTCTGGACCCTCACATGCCTACCGTTCAGGGAACCGCTGTCCTGGAATTCATCCAGGGTCAGGAACTCACCTTTCCTGTAATCGTCGTGTCCGCCCACCTCGAAAGAGAAAACCTGGAGGTCCTCCGCCGCCTGGGCGCGGTTGAATTTATCCCCAAACCCTTTCAGTTGAAAGAGATCGTTGATACAATCCGAAAAACCCTGAAAGATCGGGCGACTCTGCTTAAGCCATTGGTCCGTGAAAATAGCCCCGATCACCATGCCGACGTCAAGGATTCAGAACCGAATGGATCCTCCCCCCTTCCCGATGTGGAACAGGGATATACCGCCCTGGAGCAGGATATCTCGGAGATCATCGAAACGTTACCGGAGGCTGGCTCACAGCAAAAGGATAAAAAACATCGTTATCGCCCAGACCATCAATATCGTTCCGGCCACCTTCTGTCCCGGAAGATGCTTGTCTATGTTCTGATGGCCCTTTCCGGTCTAATTTTCGTCATCTTCGGATAACACCCGAATCCAGGCCCACAAGTCAGCAAACTTTAGCCGTGGCAAAACTAATCATTTTTACAACCTGCAAAATCGAACCGTGAGAACAGTCCTCCTGATCTGGATTCTCTTCGGTCTCGCTGGAGGTTTAATAGCGGGAACAAGGGTGGCCAAACCCGGAAAATGGTTCTTTTTCTGCCTCCTTCTCGGCCCGTTGGGCCTTCTGTTGGCGATATTCACAGGAAAACAATGCCCTCATTGCACAAACCGGATGCACGAAAATGCCGAAACGTGTCCAAAGTGCGGAAAACCCAGCCGGGAAGGGGATGAATCCGCCACCATCGAAGCGGAGAGCGAGGTCATTTCGGATGTGGAGGTCGTCGAACAGCTCGAAGTTCCAGAACAGGAGGCCCTCGAATTCTTGCGGCTTAAGCTTCGGGATTATCGTGAACAAGATCGTGAGAAAGCTCTAAGCCATATCTACGATCTTCTCATCCGCAAGGGGTTTCCCCCCGGGGTCTCACGGAATGCCGCAATGCGGAAGTGGAGAGAAATGGAGGAGCCAAATCCGGAGGAATGATCCCAGCCTAATTCACGATGGGTTTGAGGTAGGAGGACAAAGTCAACTATGACGGAAAAAGCCGGCAAGGAGGAACGAACCTGGGCGATGCTTTGTCACCTTAGCCCGATGGTCGGTTACCTCCTCCCATTAGGAAATATCCTTTTACCGCTTTTGATCTGGAAGCTCAAGAAAAGTCAATTTCCCCTGGTGGAAGACCAGGGCAAAGAGTCATTAAATTTCCAAATCAACCTTACGCTTTATTTCCTTTTCCTCATGGTGCTCAGCCAGATAGAGGTCCTCGCCGGATTCGCCATGGTTGTGTTCAGCGGGTTGGCGATTTTCATGTTAGTCATCCTTGTTTTCGCTGCTATTCGGGCCAACCGTGGCGAACGATATCGATATCCCTATACGATCGAATTTGTCTGATATCATACATTCTGTCTCCTCATGGTCTCCTTTCCAACCCTCTGAAATTTTCCTTGATTGAAGTCGCAAACCCGTAACTTAATCTAACTTGACAGATAGCTCATAAACTACCATACTTTGTTGGGACGAGATTGACCACTTTATCTATTTGATCATTTGTTTCACCAAAGGTATTGATTTTTCGGTTTATTTCCGGACGCAGAAAGGAAACGGGATGAAACACTGGGAAGGAAAGTCCGTCGCAGTGACGGGAGCCGGTGGTTTCATCGGAAGCCATCTCACAGAAAAGCTCTTGGGCCTGGGCGCTTCTGTCACAGCATTCGTCCGGTACAATTCACGAGGTGACGAAGGATTTTTAAAATTGATTCCCACAAACCTTCGAAAGAATTTGGAAACCTTATCGGGAGACCTCACTGATGTAGAAAGTGGCGCCTTGATTTTTAAAGGCCGCAAAATCGATGTTGTATTCAATCTCGCCGCTAAAATTAGTATTCCATATTCATATACTCATCCGCAAGAAGTGGTCGATAACAACCTGACAAGCACCTTGAACATTCTTTTGGCTTCACGGGACGCAAACGTGAATAGATTTGTTCAAACGAGCACAAGTGAAGTTTACGGGTCCGCACAGTTTGTACCGATTAATGAAGCACACCCTAAACAGCCACAATCCCCATATTCAGCCAGTAAGATCGCTACAGATGCGATTGCATTGAGCTTCCACTACACCTACGGATTGCCGGTTTCAATTGTCCGGCCGTTCAATGCTTATGGCCCTCGTCAATCTGCCCGAGCCGTGATCCCTTCGGTGATCATTCAGGCATTAACGCAAGATGAAATTTTAGTCGGGACGACAACGACCACCCGAGACTTCACCTTTGTATCCGATTTGGTTGAGGGATTTTTGAAAGTCGGTGAATCCGAGAATGCTGTCGGTGAAGAGATCAATGTGGGGTCCGGCGTAGAGGTTTCTATTAAAGACACGATCGCCAGAATTGTGGATGTTTGCGGGCGAGACGTGCGTATCCGAAATGATGAAGCAAGAGTACGTCCGGAGAAGAGCGAGGTACAACGCCTGCTCGCAGACAATCGAAAAGCCAGATCGCTTGTAGGGTGGAAACCAAAGGTGAATTTTAGAGACGGTTTGAAAAGGACCGTCGATTGGATCAGGGGTCACATTTCAGACTATGACCCAGGACGATATAATGTTTAGGAGGTTCGAATGAAGGCGGTTATCCTCGCCGGAGGTATGGGAAAACGTCTTCGTCCCTATACGTTTTCTATACCCAAACCTCTTCTGCCTATCGGGGAGCGACCCATCCTGGCGTTAATTATCGACCATCTAAAGCGTTTCGGTGTTGATGAGATTATCTTATGTGTGGGGTATCAGGCGGAGTTGATTGAGGCTTTTTGCGGCGATGGGGGGAACTTTGGTCTGCGGATTTCTTATGTTAAGGAAAAAACGCCTCTCGGTACGGCTGGGCCCTTGTGTCTGACACAAGACAAAATCAAGGCCGATGAAACCTTCATCTATATGAATGGCGATATAATTACACGGCTCGATTTTGGAAAGCTTATCGAGTTCCACAAAAATGGTGGTTACGAGATGACAATCGGATATACCGCTTTTAATTATCAGGTGCCCTTTGGTGTACTGAAATTGAACGAAGGAGAGATAAAGGATATCGTGGAAAAACCCATTAGCGAGTATTCAATTAGTGCGGGAATCTATTGTATGACCGGAAGCGTAATAAAACACGTGCCGGGGAATGAACCCTTTACCTTGCCAGAACTGGCAAAGGCCCTGATTCGCATGGGAAAAGTTGTAAGGTGCGTATCCGATAGAAGAGTTTTGGGTCGGCCTGGAAAGTCGGGCCAATATCGATGACGCATTGGAGGAGATTGGTCGAATAGAGAAAGACTACCTGGAAAATTCGTAACCGCGCAGTCCGTAATTCTGGCCTCCTAAAACCCGATCTGTTTTTCTCCTGCAAAAAACTCCCTTCGATCCTTCTTCCTTGTTCCCCAATAATATATTACCCCACACATTCTTTCAATCAAGCGTCACGAAGATCGATCGACGTGGTTGATTGTTTATTATACGCGATCGATGACCGTGTCCGTCCGTATCTTCGGCCAGCAGGATATCTCCGCCTCGAAATCGCCTTTTGGACCCGTCGCCGACTTCAATTTCAACCTCCCCGTCCAACATAATGATATACTGTTTCCGCGGGGCGTTGTGCCAGTCATAATCGTAGTCGGGAGTGTTTTGACGAAAAATGATTCCGGTTGCTGGAAAGACCTTTGACAGCCGTCCGATCTCCCCGGCGTCTTCCAGGGGAATTTCCATATCTTCGAAATGGGACTGACCGTCGGGGCCGGTATAAAGACGGGTAATTTCCACGGCATCCACCTGGTCTTCCGGGGAAACTTCCCGCAGGGCGTCCTGATGGCGAGGATCGATATATTTTCGGGCCCACGCCCCGCATACCGCCCCGACATAAACCGAATCGGCCTCGTGTGACAACAAGTGATCGGCCTCATCCAGCGAAACAAAACTCTTTGGATGTCTTGCCGCTTTGAAAATCCTGGTCGCATTTTCGATTCCAACTGTATTGTCTATTGGGGAATGGAAGATTAGAAGCGCGCCCTCTAGATTCCGAATCACCTCTTCCATATGGGATTCTTCGAGATCGTCTAGAAACTGTTTTTTTATCTTGAATTTTCGACCTGCGAGAACGACTTCGGCTTCCCCCTCCGCCTCAATCTTTTCCCTTCGACTTCCTAGAAGATGGGTAACGTGCCGGGGGTCGGCAGGCGCGCCGATCGTTGCCACCGCGGCGGAGGTTGGGATTTTCGCCGCCGCCAGCAGGACCGCAGCACCGCCCAGAGAATGTCCGATTAAAATCTTCGGCCCCTCGAACTCCGCTTTGAGGAAATCGGCCGCGGCCACGAGGTCGGAGACATTCGAGGAAAAATTCGTATCCGCAAAGTCACCTTCGCTCTCCCCTAACCCGGTAAAGTCGAATCTCAGCACTGCGATCCCTTCATCCGTCAACCCCCGACTGATGTGGCCGATCGCCTTCAGGTTCTTCGTGCACGTGAAGCAATGAGCAAACAGGGCGTAAGCGATCGGCTGTCCAACGGCCGGTAGATCGAGACGTGCTCCAAGCACCTGGCCTTCCGTATTCTTGAAAGAGAGCTTCCTAAACGGCATCTTGACCTCACATTTTTCGGATTATACCTGTAACCACGGCGGTTCTCTCACCATCTCATAACCCGCCCGGGGGATGAACGGCGGCGGGGGGATTCTTAGAGGCGAAATATTTTCTCTGCGTTCTTCCGTGTGATACGGTCGAAAGCGTCCTTCGAGAGACCCATCTTCCGGATATATTCGACGATTGGCGTTTCCTGTCCAAGCTTAAGAATATCTGTGGCGAACAGCATCCGATGCTTCCATCGTTTGAGGAATGAGAAACCGAACTCCGGATCGCGCGTGATCGCGTTGTACCCGGACCCGGCTGATAGATCCGCATAGAGATTGGTGTACTTGCTTAATAGTTCGTCGATCCTTCCCCCGTAGACGGACGGAACCCCCCGGAAATGGAATGTTGGGCGATGGCCGGGGGGAGATCTCCTTCCAGAAATTGGGAGAGTGTCCGATAAAGTTGACATTCCTGTAAGTGGCCAGCATACGCTCAAATCCCGGAAGTCCGGGCTTGTCCCGGTTGATCCAGGAGTCGAAGTGCATCACCATCGCCAGCTTCAGTCGGTCGCACGCCTCATAAACGCGCTGCTGCATGGGATCGTCTACGGTGAGGCCACAGAGGTTCTCCCCGTACCCGACGCAACCCTGATCCATGTAATAGGCGATGATGGGTAAGGGTTCGAATTTCCCTGGATAACGGTGGCGGGGATCTACGGCACACAGAGGAAAAAGTCGGTCCCGGTGCCGCTTCGTCATTCGGAGGAGGTCTCGACTCGTAACAAAACAATCGACTTCCTCCGGGGACTCCACCGCCATGACCAGCGCCTTTTCAATCCCTTGTCGGTCCATCCAACGGAGGAGCTGCGAGGGTTTTAATCCTGGATCGTCTGAAAGGAGCCTTCCGAGATGGGTGTGGGTGTCGATCATGAACCCGTCGTCCTTAAAATACCTTTTCCGTGAGGCGTCATCTGTCTGCTTTCTCATTTATGAGGAATTATTCTTTGAGTAATTCCGAAACGGAACCCAGAATTTCCTGAACGGAAAAGGGCTTTACAAGAATTCGGTGCGCACCCAGATTTTGAGCCGCTGGAAGGCGGTTGAACCTCCCTCTTGCACCCGTGATGGCGATAATTTTAGGTTCGGAAATTCCCGGCGGATTTCTCGGATAATTTCAACCCCATCTTTTTTAGGCAAAAAGATATCCGTTATGATCAGGTCGACGGAACCCTGCCCGAGAAGCCGTACCCCCTCTTCGCCGTCTGATGCCTCCACAATCTGGTGTCCGGACTTTTCTAGGATATCCAGGCATAACTTCCGGACCAGTTCATCGTCTTCAATGACTAAAATATTCGCCAAACCAATTCGCTCTCTTCCTTCATTGACGATCTTCTATAATCTTCTATGCTGAAACTGTTGGCCGTGTGAGATGAGTGGACTATGGTTGCATAGTAATTTTCAGGGAGTCATAAGTCAAGCCAAATCAAGGCTCTCTTTTGCGATCCTGAGGGAACTCAACTTCATCATTGGAAATGGCTTTATTTGGGCCGTGAACTGATTTATTATTGACAATGGATGTCGTTTTCCCGATGCTATTCCAAACCTAATACATATGGCGATAATTCGGTTCTAAAAGGAGTAAAAATGGCTAAGAAAAAAATTCGTCTGGGACTGATCGGCTGTGGCGGCAACATGCGGAAGGCCCATATGCCCCGCGTTATATCGGACGGGGCCATTGACCTGGTGAGCGTGGCTGACCCGGACGAAGCCCAGATACGAGAGATCAAAAAAATATGGACCACTCCGTTTAACGGCTACGCCGACTTCAGGAGGATGTTGGCCAAAGAGAACATGGATGCCGTCATGATCAGTTCCCCCCACCGGATGCATTACGAACACGCCAGGGCCTCCCTGGGAAAAGGCTTGCACGTCCTGGTTGAGAAGCCCCTGACGATATCGTCGAGACACTCAAAGTCCTTGATCGAATTGGCCAAAAAGAAACGCCGTTTTATCCAGGTGGGTTATCAGAGAAATTACTACGCGCCCCACGTATACGCACGCGAATTGGTTCAAAAAGGCGCCATCGGAGACCTGCGTGGGGTGGTATCCTATGTGACACAAAATTGGGGGGACGTCGGAGGTTGGCGCCTGAATCCGTTCATCTCTGGAGGCGGCATGTTCATGGACACCGGAAGCCACCTGGTAGCCTCCACCCTCTGGGTCACCGGACTGGAACCGGTTGAAGTTTTCGCGTTCATGGATAATTCAGGAAAGGACGTGGACATCAATGCGGTGGTAAACGTCCGTTTTTCGGGGGGTGCGATGGGCACGCTCGATTCGTTTGGAAATGCCAGTCGACACGACGAACGTCTGGCCATCCACGGGAGCCGGGGATGTATCGTCTTCCGTTTGCACAAATTCCGCTTGAATGAAGTTCTGTTGAACGATCAGCCTATGAAAATTCCTTCCCGGATTAAAGAAACGACCCCAGACGCTGCGTTCTTCAAATGGATTCGAAACGGAGGAAAAGGATATACCCATCCCCAATATGCGGTTCAGGTCGCCAGGCTATCGGAAGCCGCTTACGAATCTTTCCTACGCAAAAGACCCGTCAAGGTTGCCCTTTAATCACTGGCTACATCTAATCGTCTCGGATTTCCATTTTTAACGCCCCGACCGGCCTGCTATCGAGGTCAAATCCATCAGAGCTTCCCACCTCCTGGAATCCAAGCGACTCAAATCGCGATCGTTTGTCCTCATCTTCGATAGATACAGATGCCCAGCACGAACTCGCGTCTCGACCAAATCCCCAATCCATGGCTGCGCCCATAAGGTTGTCCCAGGCGTTCATAAAGACCTGGTGTGTGAATCCATCCACCCTGCAACTTCCCGAGTCATCGAGCCTGGCCGTGGCGAGCCCGACCAGTTTGCCGCGATCCGATCGTGCGACAAACCAGGCCCCCCATCCTCCAAGCCCAATCCCTTCAAACCGAGGATATAGGCCCATACACGAACCCTGAGTCGCATATCGGGTTGAAATTAAGCCAGTATTTCCATCCAGGATCTGCCAGTCGTGCGGGGCGACGATCAAAGGGATCATAGGAATCCGATCTGCGACCGTCCCGGGCCCGATCCGCGCCGTTCCGCTTTCTCTGAAGTAGTCGACGAGGAAGGTCTCGGGAGAGACTTCGCTCACGATCAAACCCATCACATTGGCCCCGGCAAGTTTTCGCCATCCGAGCCTTGCATACACACGTAAGGCTTCCGGATTTCCAGTCCCAAGGAACAAGGCCTTCCCTCCCTTCGCTCCAAACTCTTCTCGAGCCATTCCACAGAGGTTATACGCGATCCCCTTGCGGCGAAATTTCGGGTTCGTAGCCACCTCACCCAACCCCCCCAATTCGGGATTTGTCCGGGATATGGTCAAGTGACATGTACCGCCCAACGCTTCCCCTTCCCGTAAAAAATAAAAGATGTCGTGGTTCTGTTCGGTTTCCTTCCCCTCGAAAATCCCCAGAGAACTTTCGTAGGAATTTCCGAAGATCTCCTCCCAGAAATCGGTCAGCTCTTTTGTCAAATCATTCGGCAGCGGTACCTCAATCCTCATGAAAACCTCCTTGTATCCCTTGTAACAGGATCTTTATACGGAATACTATCTAATTTAAATTGGAACACGACTTGAAACAAAAACATTCTCATTTTATCTCGGCTGACGTGGAGACTGAATGATCCCATCGTATTTTGACTTTTCCCTTGCAAACCCAATTTTCCTCGGCCTTGATTCCTCTTGACCCTCGATTTTGACCACATTATATTGGCCCGTCGCATTTAATGAGGTTTCCAACGGATTCGATTTATTCATCGTATTTTAATCGACGGGTATCAATCATTGTTTAAAAAGCTCCTCGCTTCAGCTTCGGGTTTGCTCAGGGCAGCTCAGCAAGGGCGCCTGGACAAAGTCCACTCACACCTTCAGGCTGGAATCGATCCCAATACACGGGATAAAGGTGGGCGATCGGTCATCAGATGGGCCACCGTCAGAGGACACCTCGATATTGTAAAAACCCTTCTCGATGCCGGGGCGGATCCGAACGTTCAGGACAGGGAAGGCTATACCGTCCTGATGGTGGCCGCAGGTGAAGGGTCGACCGATATCGCCCTGGCCCTTCTCAAAGCGGGCGCAGAGCCCAACGCGAAAACGGAATCCGGCTTAACCGCTCTGATGGCGGCCGCGGAGAAGGGACATCTCGATGTAGTCAAGTCCATGCTCGATGCCGGCGCGGATCCGAACGCGCAGCGGAGGACCGGCCAGAGGGCTTTGGGCTTGGCGGTCAATGAAGGCATAACGGAGATTGTTCAGGCCTTGCTTGATGCCGGGGCAGACCCGAATGCCAGATTGGAAGTGGGCATGACGCCTCTGATCATGGCCTCTATCGAACGCCACAGCGATATGGTCCGGATTCTGCTCGATGCCGGGGCGGATCCAAATGCGAAGGACAGCGTCAGTCAAACACCCCTTCGGCTGGCTCAGGGTCACTCTGAAATCGTTCAATTACTCGATCGAGCCGGGGCAAGGGAATAGGTGGATCCTGATTTGTCCGGTTCGGAGAATCAATGTGCATATATTAACGGTTTGGCAATAGATTCTGCTTGCCCCCAAGTGTCCTGTTTTACACGTCTCCATTCCGATCCGATCTTCTATACCATCCTCAAAATCCCTTGACAACCCTAGCCTCCCACTTTACCTTGGTTTATTCGGATTTGAAGAATACGAGATCCTTTCCTGAATTCACCGGGATGTCTATGGAGGTTTGATGCCATCCGATCAAGCCATGCGGTTTTTGACACAGGGATACCTGGTCATGAGGAATGTCCTCACGCCGGATGAACTCCGGCGAGCGCGGGAGGCATTCGATGGGGCTGTGGAAAAGGGGCAAATGGCCGAAGAGAAAACCGGGAAGGACTACTTCGGCCTGAAAAACATTTTTGATATCGACGATATCTTCCTGGAACTGGTAAATCACCCCGTCACATTTCCTGTGGTGCGGGAGGCCATTGGGGATGACGTACATCTGGAAACCGCTCAGGGGGTCTTTTTACCTCCCGGGGCAGATCTCTTCAAATGGCATTGGGACACCCACGCCTTTCAAGGGGTGAACATAGAGATGTCGCCACGCTTCAGGGCAAAACTTCATTACTTCCTCGCCGACGTACCTGAAGACCGCGGCTGCCTTGGGTATGTACCCGGAAGTCACAGGTTCCGGACCGACGAGCTGCCGGAAGTGGAGCGGTTGGAGGACATGCCCGGACACGTCCGGTTGCCGATGAAAGCGGGAGATGCGCTTTTGATCCACATACACGGGTGGCACACGGTGTTCCCCAATACGAGCGACGAGCCGAGAAAGTCGATCATCCTCGTCTACTCCCATTCCTGGATGAAGCGGAACGATAAAGCCAGGCCCTCGGACCTCACGCGGATCCAGGATGACCCGGTGAAAATACACCTCTTCGGGGTTGGTGAAGACAAGGGTTATAAGGGAACGCGTCTTCCCCCGGTTGGGGCCACATAGTCGGTTATGTTAGGTGAAGCCCAAGACCCAAACCAAGCAGGTGCAACTGAAAGGAGGAAAAGATGATTCGCTCAACGGTTCGCAAATCGTGGGCTGGGATCCTTTCCCTTTTCCTTTTTGCAGTCCCGGGGTTTACCGAAACCTATCAGATAGATCCGAGTCACTCGTCTGTAGAATTCTCTGTCCGCCATATCTTCAGCCAGGTTTCTGGAAAATTCAAAACTTTTTCAGGGGTCATTCAGTATGATCCCAAATCTCTGGAAAACGCTTCGGTTGAGGCGACTATCAAGGTCGCCAGCATCGATACGGACAACGAGAAGCGGGATAATCATCTTAAAAGTCCCGATTTTTTCGATGCGGAAAAATATCCCGAAATCACCTTTAAGAGCGAATCGGTTAAGAATCAGGAAGGGGGTCTCCTCCTCAAAGGTGACCTCACCATGCACGGCGTCACTAAGAGCGTTCTGGTATTGGTCGAGGTTCTGGGTGGGCACCCATCCAATGGCCAAAATCCCTATTGCAGGATTTTCTGCGGGATCGACCCTCAAACGATCGGATTTTGGGGTCAACAACTGGACAGACCCCGCCAATATCGTTGGCGACGAGGTCAAGATTACCTTAAATTTAGAGGCCGTGGCCAAGCCGATGGCAAATCCCTGTAATCAGCGGAATCCGTGTGGCAAATCCGAAAACCCCTGCAACCCTTGCAGCAAGTAAGCCGAGGGTGTAAAGAGCCT
Source organism: Candidatus Latescibacterota bacterium (assembly GCA_965217865.1). Classification (GTDB taxonomy): domain Bacteria; phylum Latescibacterota; class UBA2968; order SICM01; family SICM01; genus CBDCJO01. The sequence continues at coordinate 1,808,908 of CBDCJO010000002.1, forward strand.
TCGGCTTAACGGAGAAGTGATGACCGCAAAAAAATGATTCGGTCGACGATTTTGGCTTTCATCGTGATGTTCATACTGGGCGGGCTGTGGCACGCGGTCCTCATGGTGGATTTCTATAAGGAACTTTTAACCCCAGAATCCCGGGAACCGCACCAGATTCAGTTCATCGCATCCGGCGTCTTCCTCTTGGCCTTGTCGATGGCCTATCTCTATCCCAAGGGCTACAGAGGAGGGTCGCCAATAAAAGAGGGATTAGTATTCGGGGTAATTATGGGACTAATCTGGATTATTCCCCACGGCTTGGTCATGCATGGAATGACGGCAACCTCGGGAAAGCTGTTATTAGTCGATGGTCTATGGCACCTTTTCGAACAAGGAATGGGTGGTATTGTGATCGCATCGGTTTATGGCAGAGATTCGGAGTCCACATCCACCTAAAAAGCGCTGCTCCCCGAGCTCCATCCACCACTTTCCTCTTGACATCCTTTTTTTCTAATCGAACGGTGATTATATACTTGATAAAGTCATGATAGTGATGAAGGCTCTGTCTACTCAAACAATCTGTTGGCAGTCCCCATGCCGACAAATATAAGAAACAGGACATCAAAAATCAGGTAAAGAAATCGCTCGAATCGGACGATCTCCGGCCAAAGGACGGGGCATTCTGCGAAACTTTCGCAAAAAACTCAACATTTTGGGATAAAGCAAATAGCCTTTGTCAAGTATATAATTCCCAATCGAACTGTGGTCTAAGCTTCCTCATCGGGAGGAAGCAGATGGATATTCTGCCTACATTAGATTCAAGGCATCTGGCGATCAGCCGCATCTGAATAGGTGCGGCTGATTTATTTTTCGCATAGTAAAACTTAACGCAATTAGCAGATTAAGGCTTGACTTTACAAACCAAACTGAGTAACTTCATACCATGTCCAACTTCAAGAACCGCACGATGTGGACGGGTGACAACCTGGACATCATGCGTGGTATGAATTCCGAAAGCGTCGATCTGATCTACCTTGATCCGCCGTTCAACAGCAACCGCACCTACGCCGCGCCTATTGGATCTGAAGCGGCAGGAGCGGTTTTCAAGGATTCATGGTCGTTGTCCGACTTGGATGTTGCTTGGATGGGTATTATCGCCGACAAACACCCGGCCTTATATTCGATTATAGATGCGGCAGGATTGGCGCACGGGAAAGGCATGAAGTCATATCTCATAATGATGGCCATAAGGCTGCTTGAAATGAAGCGATTGTTGAAGGACACAGGCTCAATTTATCTACATTGTGACCAGACAGCGAGCCATTACCTGAAGCTGCTCATGGACGCGGTGTTCGGACAAAGAAGCGTTCGGAATGAGATTGTTTGGCACTATAGCGGGTGGAATAAGCGGATGAAGCGCCACCTAGAGAAGCGCCACGATACGATCCTGTTCTACGGCATGAGTTCTCATACTACGTTTCACTATCCAGTACGGCCCTGGAACAACAAAAAAGAGTACGTGGCGCGTCGCAAGCAAAAGGTACACCTAGATTCAGGAGGTAGGGAGTATGTCCTTTCTGATGCTGGCAGTGGCGAACGGGTTCGGCGCTATCTTGATGACGCTATGACCTATGGCGTTCCACTTGACGATGTTTGGGACATCCCGAAAATCAACAACTCGGATGCTGAGCGTGTCGGCTACCCAACCCAGAAGCCATTAGCGTTGCTTGAACGCATCATCAAGGCTTCGTCGAACGAAGGCGATGTGGTCCTGGACCCATTCGCGGGCTGCGCCACCGCCTGCGTTGCTGCCGAGAAACTGCACCGCCAATGGGTAGGTATAGACATATCGGAGAAGGCGGTTGATCTAGTCCAGGTCCGTATTCGGCAATTCGACCTGTTCAGCGACTTCACGCCTGTCAAGCGAACCGACGTCCCGAAAAGAACGGACGTAGGCAAGCTTCCCAACTACCGTACACATAGGCATGTCCTGTTCGGCAAACAGGAAGGAATGTGCAAAGGATGCCGTTCAACATTTCACTTCAGAAACTTCGTGGTGGATCATATCGTACCCAAAATCAAAGGAGGAACCAACCATCCAGAAAACCTGCAACTGCTCTGCGGAGCCTGTAATAGTGTCAAGGGAAGCAATACCCATGAATATCTGATCTCCAAATTGAAAGCGGATGGCATTCTGTAACGTGTAGGATTTCTAACTGGCCCACTGAAAGGACGGAATTATGTCTTTGACAGATGAGCAAGTGCGTCGATCTATGAAGAAGGTTCCCGTTGTTTCCCGTCAGGACGCGAATAAGCTATCCAATCAAGCTCTTCTTGTGTCAGGCGTGGGGGTTCGCCACGCCACGTCCCGATCAGTTTTAATTCTGGAGATAGCCATCGAGGGTGTTCGCGGGGAAGAGAGGATCGATCTTGCCCTATCTCCTCCAGCTGCTGCTCAGCTTGCCCGGATGCTGAAGAAGGCGGTGAAGGCCTACCTGTTAGGCGACGAAAAAAACTCCGTATCCACATAATTTAACCTCCCGAAAAAAGACTATGCGAAGCAACCCTTCATGAACGTATCAAACGTCCGCTTGTTCTTCCGGTTGTTGTATTTGTAACACGCCTCGGCCACGTAGAACGGCGTGTAACGCTTCGTGTAGTGATGATGGGAACCGTACCACGCTCTCTTTAGCAGGGACCATACGCCTTCAATCGTGTTCGTGTGTATATCACCGTCCGCATAATGCCTGGCATGGTGAATCACGGCGTGACTCATGATTTGCCTTACTGCGTTGTAAGCCCCGAATTCGTCCGTGACAAGCACCGACCCTTCGGGCTCTATCGCCTGCTTGATGAAGTCCAGAACTCCCCTGCCTGACAGATCGTCCGCCACACGGGCAACTACCTTCCCTCCACGCTCCACGGCTCCTATAACCGGAGTCTTGCGGGTCCCGCGCCCCCTGGGAGCGTTGCCGCCGCCTTTCCGATTGTTGCGTTTCCTGGGCTTGCCTCCGACGTAGGTCTCGTCGGCTTCGACGATCCCGCGCAACAATATCTTCCCCTGCCTCGTCGCCATCTCGGCGCGAATCCGCTGTTGCATGTACCATGCCGATCGTTGGTTAAGGTTCAGGTCCCGGGCAAGCTGGCAGCTGGACAGGCTCTTCTTGGCGTTGAGGATCAAGGCGATTGCCATAAACCACTTCTGGAGCGGAAGATGCGTACCCTGAAACATTGTCCCCGAAAGAACGTTGAAGCTGGACTTGCAGGCATGGCAGTTCCAACGCCCGACAATGGTTCCCTCTTTCTTTCGGGCACATTCCCCAACCGCCCCGCACAACGGACAAAACGGGTCACTTCCGAACCGCACCCGCTCAAGGCTTTCAATGCATGATTCCTGAGTCGGGAACCTTTCAATCGCCGTCAACAAGTTCATTATCCTTTCTCCCTTTTTTTGGTTAAGTTGGTTGTTTTAACTACACTTAATATAACCAAAAAGGGACCGAAAGTCAAGCCTTAATCTGCTAATTCCCAAACTGAATACGTGTTTTCCCAAGCGGCGTTACGATTGTTACCGTTATTGCCTACAGGCGCGGCACTGAAAGAGCGCTGGAATATCGACCGCGGGCTTGCGATCGTCATTCCTCTCATCTGTTGTATATTTGCCAACGGCAGCGGCGAGGCTGTGACCCCCGATAACCCCTCTCGGGGACATGTCGAACACGCCCCGCAGGACATGACCGGAGAGGCCGCCTCCCGCGAGAGGATCCGCCGCCGCCCGGCCTGGTGGCGCGCGACCGCATGGTTCGCACCCAGATTGAGAAACCAGGCTTTTTCACAACACCCGTCACCAGGCCATCGGTCCTGAACGCGATGCGAGCTGTGCCCAGGCACGTCTTCGTACCCGGACACGTTCGGGGAAACGCCTATGACAACACACCTCTTCCGATCGGTTACGGACAGACGATCTCCCAACCTTACATCGTGGCCATAATGACAGAACTTGTGGAAATCGGTCCGGATTCCAAGGTTCTCGAGATCGGCACGGGATCGGGTTATCAGGCGGCCGTGTTTGCACACCTTACCCCCCTCGTATACTCTCTTGAGATTCTTCAACCCCTGGCGGAACAATCAAGGAATACGCTCTATGGACAGGGATACGAGGTGATGCTTCGGCACGGGGACGGCTACTATGTTGGGGCTTGAACGGTTTCGCCTCTGTGTTGGCCCCCCCGATTGCGACCGCCATCGCCATGAACTATGGGTTTCGTTTCTCAGCGGGAATCGCAATGTGTCTCTACCTTCTGGCAGCTCTTGTGATCAAAAGGCTGCCCTGTCAACCCTCAATTCAGTCAATTTAGATTCTCGGAGGAAAAAGCCTATGATGGTGCTTAACGCTGGTCAACCCGTGATCCTTGACCGGCACGATGGCTATCTGCATCTTCTCGAGGCAACCCACCATTACTGTTCGGTGGGCAAGGCTGCTGACGGGACGATCCTGGCGAGCTTTGGGATGCATCCCGATATAAGGATGCCCGAGAACGTCTATGTTCCGGTTGACGTGGAAGGCAGCGATTACCCCCTGTACAAGTTTCGTCCCCGGGAGGCCTATCCGAACTATCGCTGGCCCCACGATGCGGCGACCTGTCGATCTGAAGACGGGGGACACACCTGGTCCGACCCCGTGGTCGGAGTCGGGTGTTTCGGAGTCGTCTCCGTGGGTGACAAGACCCTGTGCCCCGGGGGACGGCTTTGGCTCCTCGAACCCGGCCTTGCCGTCACCTTCTTCAGCGAGTCGGACGATAGCGGACTGTCCTGGAGTGACCGGCCCGGCGTTTTGTTTCACTTTCCGCCCGAACTGGATCTGGTCGTCTCGGAAACCTTCTATCCGGGGGTCAAGGTGGTGATGAATTTCGAGAACTGCGGAACGTTCAAAGTGGTTTCCGATGGTTCTATCGTGACCTTCGGCACGGCCGCGATGGAGCGCGATGGAAGACAATGGAAATTCCCGCTTATGTTTCGAAGCACCGATGGGGGATTCCATTTCGAGTTCGTGGGATTTCCCACGGGAACAGAGCCACCCCTCGACCACGGGGGATTCGTGGAACCCGCCCTGACGGAGTTGCCCAGCGGGGACCTGCTGGCCGCTTTCCGCACGTCTTACCACAGGCCGGACCGGGTGATGATGCAATGCCGATCCTCGGATGGGGGTCGGACCTGGAGGGGGCCTGTCGTGTCCCCGGGCGTACCCCGCCATTACCCGCTCCGTGGTTTACAACCGATCCGCAACCAGGGAAAGATGTACTCGAATGCAGCCAATGTATCCCCCGGGTTGGCATCCCTCCCGAACGGCGTAGTCGTCATGGTATACGGACGTCCCGGCGTACACATCACCTTCAGCGAAGACGGTTCGGGGGACGAATGGACGGACCGCATCCCTGTGGTCCCGGAGAGATCCCTGTTCGGTATAAACTACGAAAGCTCGGACATGGCGGGGGTCATAGATGTGGGTGAAAATGAGTTGCTGATGGTTTATGATGTTTACAACTATCAGCCTCCGGAGGGAGGCCCTCAGGGAAATACTGTCTTCGCGCTACATATGACCGCAGAAAAGGATTGAAGGCATGATCGGGAACCTGATCTTGAGCGGAGGGGTGGCGCACGACTTTATTTCGACTTCATCTATTCTTGCGGATGTGCTGTCAGAAGTCGGAATCGGGTCGGAGATCCACGAGGATTTCAGGGTTGTTGAGGAGGGCGCGATCCACAGATTTGACCTGCTCACCCTGAACTGCGTCCGATGGACCTGTGCGCATACACCTCAATGGAAAGACGAGTGGGGATTCCGACTCTCGGAGAAATCAAAAGCCGGATTTCTGAGGTTCCTCGAAGAGGGAAAGGGGCTCCTCGCTCTGCACGCCGCAACCATCTGTTTCGACGACTGGCGTGAGTACAGGGAAATCCTCGGAGCCTGGTGGGAATGGGGGTCATCCGGACACGCTCCCCTGCAGGAACACCGGATCCGGGTCAACTCCGGCAGACACCCCATCGTTCAGAACGTCGGGGATTTCGATGTGTTCGATGAACTTTACACCGACCCCGAAATAACGGACGAGGTTGATCCCCTGCTCGAAGGCGAGTGGGCGGGAAAGAAACACCCGGTCATGTGGGTGAGAAACTACGGAAAGGCACGGGTATGCTATAACGCCCTGGGCCACTGCCCCCGGGCATTCGGAAACCCGATGGTTCGACTGCTGTTCCAGCGCGGAGCGCTCTGGGTATGCGGGAAAGGGTAGGGATCGAGTTCGCAGAGAGGAAATCTATTCATTTACACCTTCCGGAAAAATCTGGACCAAAATCTGTGGATGAGAAAGGCCCTCTGACCGCAACCGGTCATAAGTGGGGCGATGGGCCCAGGCTTTTCTCCCAGGCCCTCGAATATCGTATTTCTCCGGATAGCTCAGGGGTAGTTTCCCTTCTTCAATCATCAAGGCCATCGGATTGTCGGTGACCAAAAGAGGCAGTCGAACGACCTCGTGGTCCCGTGCGGACTGGTAGAGCGCCATCATGATCTCCATCGCCTTACGGGTCTGCACCCCCTCGCTCCGATATGCCGCCTCACCGTCCATCCACGCCTTCAGCCCTCGAGCCTGCGCCGCATAGGCCACGTGGAAAAACCCCTCCAGATCGGCTTTGTTCGCGCTGGTTTCGGTTTCAGGATCCCATGGAGTGGATAGAACTGCCTTCCCGCCAGTGCCGTTAATAAGTTGGACCTCTTCAGGCCCTACGATCATCACACCCTCCGCACCTTGTATCGTGAAACCATCGGGTTCGTTTCGGGAAGAAAGATCCACCTGAATAAGGGACTGAACCCCTCCGGCATAGGCCGTCAACCCAAGACAGCAGTCCTCGATCGGGACCTCTCGTTCCCAACGGTCCGACTTTCGCTCAACCGCCCCCATCACCCACTCGGCCTGAGGGTCCCCGAGGACATATCGAGTCCCATCTACGACGTGACTGCCCGTGTTGAGGAGGCCATCGATAACGTATCCCGTTGCCATCATCGGTTGACCGATCGCTCCCTGACCGATCAGCCTGCGGGCTTCGGTCCAACCCGGATAAAATCGCCGCTGATGGGCGATTGCCAACTTCGTGTCGGAGGCCGTGCAGGCGGCGATCATCCGGTCGGCCTCCGCAAGGCTGCCCGACATCGGCTTTTCACAAAGCACTGCCTTGACACCGTGTTCATCCGCCATCACGGTCTGGGGCATATGGAGCAGGTGCCAGGTGCACACACTGACAATATCCAGAGACTCCTGCTTCAACATCTCTTCCGGATCCGAATACATTTTCGGCACGGAGAATGATGTTTGGAAACTTCGCGATGTCTCGCCGTTGGGTTCCGCCCCTGCGACGATCTCGAGGCCTTCCACACTCAGATACCCCTTGGCGTGCCGCTTCGCTATATTTCCGCAACCGATGATGCCGACTCGATATCCACCCGCCATCTCAATCTCCTCGATAATATTCCGACCCCTGCTTGGGTTGCCTATTCATGATTTGGCATTATATTCGGATCTTCCCGCGTAAATGCCGTCTGCGATCGCCTGGTCCGTCCACATCTCTTGAACCGTGATCATGGGTGTGGCACGCCCGAGCACGCACTCCAGGAAGTGAAGCACTTCTCTCCGAGTCCGCAATCTTGAATCATCCTTGAAAGATGTCCCAAGGTTCTGAGCCAACTCCTCGGTCCGGTCGACATAGTCCCCATCCTTCCAGGACAGCAGTCTGAGGGGTTTCAACGAGGCGTAGCCCTTGGTCCCCCAGACATCCACGCCCTTGTTGTCGATCTGTGGAGGCGTCAGCCACATCCCTTCGACCGAAAGGGTCACACCATCTTTGAAACGGGCGTAACCCGACACCAGGTCCTCTGTATCGTAGGTATCTCGAACTTCCTCCAGATTTGGGGGCAAAGACGGAAGGTCAGAAAATCGTGAACAGACAAACCCATCCACGGATACAAGGGTGGGACAACCCAGGAACCAGACCGCCAGGTCGATCACGTGAACAGCGGTGCTGGCCAGGGATCCCCCACCCGAAAGGGCCTTGATATAGTGAGGCCCCCAGGTGGGCACGCTTGCCTCGTGAGACCAGGCACGGGCAAACAGCGGACGGCCCAGTCCACCGTCTCGGATGAACCGATGAACCACCAGAGCGTCATCCCTGAAACGGAAGTTATAACCCACCATAAGGAGCTTGTCCGCGTCCTTCGCCGTCCGGAGCATCTCCTCTGCCTGGCCCAGGGAAGGCGCCATCGGCTTGGCCGCGAGGACGTGCGAGCCGGCCTTCAGCGCCGCAACCGTCGCTGCGGGTCGCACATCCGCAAGGGTGCCGACCATGACGACATCGAGTTTCTCCGCCTCCACCATCTCCCGGTAATCCCGGTAAATCGCAGGTCTGGCGTGATTCTGTTCGTCAAGCAACTCGCTGGCGATCTTCTCCGCTTTTTCAGGAACCGCGTCGCAAAGGGCTGCCAGATGAGCCTCCGGATGATCAACGATATTTCGGGCATAAGCGTTTCGACCAAAGCCCCCGCAACCGATGACGCCGACGCGAAGGGACCCTTCTCTACCGTTCATCCTGCCTCCTACACGTTGATTCCGAGGTGTGGGACCCTCGGGTGGTGGTGAGTGATGAGGACGTAATATAGAATCATATTCATCCTTATGCACGATAAAAATCGGGGGTTCAAACGACCTTTTCCAATTCTACAAATTTCTTGACAGTGCACGGATATCCCTCTATGTTGACGGCCGCCCTGTTATTTTTGACGAGGGAGGGGAACTTCGTTTTTCCATTTCTTATTAATGGGAAGGAATGGAAGTAGATGAGATACGACCTGCTGATAAAAGGCGGGACCTTAATCGACCCTTCGCAAGAGATCCACGCGACGAAGGACGTGGCTTTCGCAAACGGTCAAGTGGCGGAAGTGGGCGATGACCTGTCCCCGACGGACGCGCGCGAGGTATTGGACGGGAGCGGATTCATCCTCACACCCGGGTTGATCGATCTGCACGTCCACGTATTTCCAGGCGTCAGCCATTATGGAATCGACCCCGACCCCACATGTCTGGCCAGAGGGACAACCACCGTTGTCGATGCCGGCTCGGCCGGAGCGGATACGTTTGTTGGATTCCGGAAATACGTGATCGATGTGAGTGATACCCGCATCTTCGCCCAACTCAACATCTCCTCGCAGGGAATGGTGACCAAGGATTTCGGGGAGCTTATAATCCCGGAACACGCGGATGTGGGCAAAGCGTGCGAGTTGATCGAACAGCATAGAGATGTGATCTTGGGGGTAAAGGTGCGTCTCACAAAAAACACCATTGTCAGTGAACAAGCCGGGATGACCCCCCTGCTGCGGGCTCGCGAGGCGGCGGATGCGGCCGGCCTCCCGATCATGGTCCATCCTCAAGCCGCCTGGTGTGACTCGATCGACGATATCCTGGTCCATATGCGCGAACGGGATATCCTGACACACTGTTTCCACGGGATGGCCTGCGGAATTTTAGATGATGGAGGACGGGTTCGCACATCCGTCCACGAAGCGATGGCGCGGGGCGTGATATTCGATGTGGGGCACGGAGCTGGCTCTTTTAAATGGGAGGTGGTCGAAACAGCCATGGAGCAGGATATCCACGCGCAGACCATCTCCTCCGACCTGCACAAATACAACCTCAACGGACCGGTGTACGACCTTGCGGATGTCGTAAGCAAGTTCCTCCATCTCGGCTTGTCCCTGGACGATGCGATTGCAAAAGCGACCCAGGTCCCCGCCCGGGTCATCGGGATGGAAGATAAGATCGGAACCCTATCTGTGGGCGCGTGGGGAGATGCGGTTCTGTTCGAATTGCGAGACGGCGATTTTCGGATGGCCGACATCGAGGGAACTGTGCGAATCGGCAAACAAAGGCTCGAGCCCCTTACGGTCATCAAAGGCGGCCGTGTTTATCGGAGAAAATGTCATCCAGCGGAACGGGGGGAGTCCGGTCCCACCCGACGTCTTGACACAAGGCCTTGACTCGCGACGGTTATCGATTATATTCATTATCCTTAGAAAGGTTCAAGACCCTTCCAATCAAGACCTGTCACACCTTCGGAGGCCCAGGCAACATGAGAGAAGATACGGACGTGAGATATGAAGACGATGACGAGGATGAGGACGAGGAGCAGGAAGACAAGAAGAAAGATAATTCCTTCGACGGCGACCTCGGCAAACAACTGATGAAGTCCCGTACCATCATGTTCACGGACACTGTCGATTCAAAAATCGCAACCCGCATCACCGCCCAACTCCTCCTTCTTGATCAGGAGGATCACAAAAAACCGATCCGAATGTTTATCAATTCGCCCGGCGGACACGCCGATAGTGGATTCGCCATTTATGATCTGATAAGATTCATTCAGGCACCGGTAAAAATCATCGTGGCGGGAATCGCGGCCAGCGCAGCGGCGATCGTACTTGTCGGAGCGAAGAAGGAGAATCGATTCTCACTCCCGAACTCCAGGATCCTCGTCCATCAGCCGATGGTCATGTTCGGGGGTGTAGCCGCGGACGTCAAAATCGGCGCAGAACAAATCATCAAGATGAGAGAGCGGGGAAATCAAATCATCGCAGAGGCTACCGGACAACCGCTCGAAAAAGTGGCGGACGATACGGATCGGGACTTTTGGCTCACCGCCCAGGATGCAATCGAATACGGTCTTATCAGCAAAATCATCTCAAACCACCGAGATCTGAAATAACGGTCCCAGGTTTTCAAGTTCAGGGAAATTCTTCTCGTTTACGTTTCATGTTTTCCCTGGTCTTCTTTCCACTGCCTGTCCATTCTGTAGACAAAGGCCAGGACCTCGGCAACCACCTTGTAGAGTTCGGCCGGAATCTCCGCACCCAAGTCAAGACGACACAAGATCTCCACCAGCGAAGGGTCCTCGTGAATCGGAATGCCGGCTTCCCGGGCCAGGGCCAGAATCCGCTCAGCAACCCGCCCCCGTCCCGCAGCCGTCAGTCGGGGTGCTGCGTCCTCCTCGCGCTTATATCGTAAAGCTGCGGCGGCCTTTCGCCGATCGGTCTCTGTCAACTCTTGAATTTTATCTTTTTCTTCCATTCAGAATTCCGAAATCTGACTATTGCTTTTCTCTTTGATTTTGAATTCTGACGCCTGATCCTGCATTCAGCTTTTTACCTTCACCCTGGCTCCTGCCTCTCCTGTATTCTGCTTCTCCTCTTCTTTTTTGAGTCTCTCCGAAATCTTTTCCAGAAATTTCAATCCCCGTTTCGGATGCTGTCCATACCAGTCGATCGTCCGCTCTACATCTTCCACATCCAGCCCACTGGCTTCAAAAAGTTTCATCCGTAGAATTTGTAACGAGTCGGAGGAAGCGGCATATCTCCCATTCAGGCGCTCCACCTGCACATAAAGATCCACAAGCCGATCCTCGGCGACCGGTGGCTCCGGTTCGGGCTTAGAACAACCATAAAGAAAGCTCGAAATCACCAAAACAAGAAACAACGACTTCATGCCTCAAAGCCAAGGGGGGTTATAAATTCGCTGCGCAATCCGATTCTTCGTTAGAAGTCTTCGGCCACGCTCGACCTCGTGCGAGCCGTATAACGTACAGAGCTGATCGCTTTTTGGAGTTCGCTCCAACGCGTGGTTAGACGTCATAGCTACGCTGGCTGAAAGAGCTCAACTACGTTACCAGAAGGGTCTTTACAGAGAATCTGTTTGCCACCCGGCCCCTCTACAATATCGTTTCTGAATCTTACACCATCGTTCGTGAGCTTTGAAACGAGGGATTCCAAATCGTCGACAGTCAAGACGAACCTAGACCAGCCTCCCGGACTGGGTTTAGCGCCATCTGGCATTGGTCTGGACGCAGATGCTTTTGGCCCCGCAACTCACAGCGTCAAGTCGCCATGTACCAAGATTGCCATCGCAGGGCCGTATTGCTGTTCGAGTTCAAAGCCAAGCTTTGAGACATAGAAGGCAACGGCATCTGATACGTCATCTACGATGTACCTTACATGTGCCATCCTTTTGGCTCCTTTGCGGGTATAGAGGGTCTCCGCACTCAAATAAATTGGGTCCTAATGCACAGAAATTGGACACTCGGTCAGGTTGGAAGAATCGGGCGATGTCATAATTATTTGAGGTACAGCCTGTTCTAAAGACACCAGAGTTAAATAAAATTCATCCCACAAAGATACCGTCAATCCAAAGGACTGTCAAGAAAGCACCGGCTTGATGCAGGCTTATATCCCTTGAGTAATTTGAAATTTGAGGAATAAAAGAGGAAAAAGTATTGATTGACAAAGAAGAGAAAAAATTGTAAGGTATGTATTCTATATTAGAAATTTGGTCTCCAGACCAGGATTCCTGGTAAGTCCATTGGTTATATCAGCGTTACAAAAATATAGGCTCCCTTCGGAGGCCCCATTCCGAAGTGGGGGTCCGTCAAAAAGACGCTCCTTGGCCGCTCAGGTCAAGGAGCGTTTGTGTTTATTCTAGGAGGTCAGGAAATCCCATGCCAAAATTCGTCAAAGAAGCCCTTACCTTCAATGACGTCATGCTCGTCCCGGGCAGATCGGATGTCCTCCCCAAAGACGCAGACACCGGCACACGGTTAACCAATCGAATCCGGCTCAACATCCCCCTGGTCAGCGCTGCTATGGACACGGTGACGGAGGCCAGGTTGGCCGTGGCTATCGCCCAGGATGGAGGAATCGGGATCATCCACAAGAACATGTCGATTGCGGATCAGGCCGGTGAGGTGGAGAAAGTAAAACGGTCAGAGAGCGGGATGATCGTCGATCCGATCACACTCTCTCCAACCGATTCCATACACAAGGCGCTGGAGTTGATGCAGCAGTTTCACATTTCCGGTGTCCCGATTGTTCATGCCGGACGCCTCGTCGGCATTCTGACGAACCGGGATCTCCGATTTGAGAGGAACATGGACCAGCCCATCGAGGAAGTGATGACGAAAGACAATCTCGTTACCGCGCCTCTGGGAATAACCCTCGATGAGGCAACGGAGATTCTGCACCAGAATCGAATCGAGAAATTGCCGGTCGTGGATGAAGCGGGAATTCTCAAGGGCTTGATCACCGTCAAAGACATCCAGAAGAAGATTCAGTATCCACACGCCTGTGTGGACGAAATCGGTCGGCTCCGGGTGGGGGCAGCCGTCGGCGCGAGCCAGGACGCCGAACAACGCATTGAACCACTCCTTGAAAGAGATGTCGATGTTATCGTCGTAGATTCGGCTCACGGACACTCGAAAGGGGTCCTCGATACCGTCGAGCATGTTCGAAACAAACATCCCGATATCGATCTAATTGCAGGGAACATCGCAACAAAAGAGGCCGCACAGGATCTCATCTCCGCGGGGGTCGATGCGATCAAGGTCGGTATGGGACCCTCTGCTATTTGTACGACCCGGATCGTTGCCGGAACAGGCGTTCCTCAGATCACCGCCGTGTTGGACTGTGCCGAAGTTGCAGAGAAACAAGATATCCCGGTTATCTCCGATGGCGGCATTGCGCATTCTGGAGACATCCCAAAGGCCATCGCAGCAGGTGCTTCAACGGTGATGATCGGATACCTCTTCTCTGGAACGGATGAGAGCCCCGGAGAGACCATCATCTACCAGGGTCGCACCTTCAAGGTATATCGCGGAATGGGTTCGCTATCTGCGATGGAACGGGGAAGCGGTGACCGATATTTCCAGGGTGGTGAGGAACCATCAAAAATGGTCGCCGAAGGGATTGAAGGCCGGGTCCCTTACAAGGGATCGCTATCGGGTTATATATACCAGTTGGTGGGCGGACTCCGGGCAGGCATGGGTTACTGCGGGGTGAAAACGGTCGAGGAATTGCGAAAAAACGGACAGTTCGTGAAAGTGACACACGCCGGCGTTCAGGAGAGCCACCCCCACGATATCGCGATAACAAAAGAGGCCCCGAATTACCGACTGGATTGAGACAGTGGCAGTAGTGGCAGTGGCAGTAGGATTTGTAGTAGTAGTAGGAAAATAGTTGATTCTATTCCTCAAATGATACTGTTTTTTTTCCCCCCCGACCCCTGATCCCCAATCCCCAGACCCTTCATTTCACGTTTTTGGGAATTTCATGTTTGATCTAGAAACGGCCAGGGCGGAATTTCCCGTGACCCGCTCCTGGATCTATCTCAATCACGCTGGAATCGCCCCCGTTTCACGCCGGGTTCAACAAGCCGTCGGGTCCCTTCTTCAGGACGTAGCAGAAGGTGGAATGGTAAACCATGCGGCCTGGACAAAGACCATCCAGCGAACTCGAAAAATAACCGCGAAAATTCTCAACGCGCGCCCTTCGGAGATTGCGTTTGTGAACAACACCACTGCGGGTATCCTGATCGTGGCAAACGGCATTCGGTGGCGCCGTGGAGATAACGTTGTCATTGCGGAGAAGGAGTTCCCTGCGAATGTCTACCCCTGGCTCAATCTCGAGCGAAAAGGTGTATCGGTCAGGATTGTCAGGGAATCTGACGGATGCATTCCCGTCGAAGAGGTGGCCCGGCAGATCGACGAAAGCACCCGGGTCCTTTCTCTCAGTTCCGTGGAATTCGCCACCGGCTACCGGAACGACCTCGATGCCCTGGGTCGTCTTTGCCGGGAGCGCAACATATTCTTCTGTGTGGACGCAATCCAGAGCCTTGGGGCTCTTTCCATCGATGTGAAACGTTCGGGCATCGATTTTCTATCCGCTGACGGGCATAAGTGGCTCCTGGGTCCCGAGGGGGCTGGGATTTTTTACTGCAGCCGGTCCGCCATGAAGCGGATTGAGGTTTCCAGTTTGGGCTGGGCGGGTGTTGTGAATCCGACGGACTTTTTGGAATACGACGTAACCCTCGCAGCCACCGCCGAGCGATTTGAAACCGGGACCCCCAACACCGCTGGAATCTACGGCCTGCACGCGGCCCTCCAACTCATCCTGTCCGCGGGCATCGACAATATAGAGGCCCGCATCCTCTCCCTCACCGACCGTTTGTGTGAAGGGCTTCTCCAAAAGAATTATCGTGTTCACAGCCCGCGGGGACCCTCGGAAAAATCAGGAATAGTGATGTTCTCTCACCATAAGCACCCGACCGAAGCGCTGTTCCAGAATCTTTTCGATAAGAAAGTCGTGGGGGCCGTACGAGATGGAAAAATCCGGTTGTCTCCCCACTTTTATAACGGAGCATGAGATCGACACGGTCCTCGATCTGCTTCCCGATTGACAAGAACCTTCCCGATAACCATCTCACCCGTTTCGGGTCCACCCTCCATCCTCCACACTCCCTGTTCCTGTTCCATGTCCCCCGGCCTCCCCTGAAACCTGAAACGCGGAAAATTATAACTTGGGGTTCTCCGTGCTTCTGTCAGCGCCAACGGCGCGTTGTCCCTCAGCCCAGGGCATCGCCCTGGGCTGTGAAATACAATAGCGTCGTGCGGCCTGAAGGGCCGCGATAATTTCACATCCCCAATCCCTGTCCCGCATCCTGTTTCATTTGGCCGGCATCGAGTGGCCTACGATGAACGGTATGTGTGGGATTGATCCGGATTGCGGACCGTTGGCCCGCTCGATTCGCCCACATTCAAACCCAGCCCATTGGACTCCGCCAAGGAATCACGGGCCGTTGGGCCGCTGATGCGTCGCCTCACAGGACCTCGCTTTCCACTTTGGAAAATTATAATTTGGATACAACCACGATCGTTCTGAACCTCGCCGCACTCCTGATCGGCCTTTCAAAAGCAGGATTTGGGGGCGGAACGGGAATCCTCGTCGGCCCTTTGATCGCCAACATCCTCCCGGCCAAACAGGCCGTGGGGCTGATGCTTCCGCTTCTCTTCGCCACAGACATCCTTTCCTTGTGTTACTTTTGGAATCGATGGGACCGGAAAAACGTCTTGACGATGATGCCGGGAGCCTTTGGCGGAATCGTCCTGGCCTTACCCATTCTGTATGCCATTCCGGATCTCTACTTGAAAAAAATGATCGGGCTTCTGGCGTGTTCGTTCGCGATCTTTCAGGCTGTCAGGGGTCTTAACATAAACAAAACGCCATTCACCGGAGGCGTCTTCCAGGGACTCGCAGCCGGATTGGTGACAGGTTTTATTTCAACCCTCGCGCATATAGGAGGGCTTATCACCACCATGTACCTCATCCCTCAGCGACTGGAAAACCGGACTTTTGTGGGCACAACCACGGCAATCTATTTCTTGATCAACGCCGCGAAAATACCGCCTTATGTCAGTCTTGGACTCATAAACCGGTCTGTTTTGGTCCAGGATCTCTATCTCCTCCCATCCATCGCCCTCGGAACGGGATTGGGAATCATTCTCAACCGACGGATTTCCAGCCAGGCCTTTACAAAGATCGTGCTCCTGTTCGTCTGTTTAACCGGTATAAAATTACTGATCGAATAGCCTTCCCCAGACGAAGGGGGATGGAGAAGATCATCGACCTTTTTTAACGAGAAAAACCCCCGAAGTCGAAAGTCACCGGGGGTCGCTTCAGCGGAGGAAAAGCAAATTCACGCCCTAACATCCAGACCGATTTTTGTCCCTCCTTCCTCCGAACCTCCCTCCTCCGATTGAGCCGGACGAACCTCACATCCTAACTTCCTCACTTGATAGCCGGAACCCTCAAGACCCGCTTTTAAGTCGTCACTGCCCGCGTTGAACAAAGCCCGCTGCGCCTCATCGTCCACATCGATCCGGCAGTCTACAATCCCGTTTGCGATCCGAAGATCGACCTCCACTTTCCCGAGATGAGTCAGATCAAGCCGCATGACAAGGCGGACGTTTTCGGGGTCGATCTTTCTTTCACCGTCCTGTTCAGCATAGAACACCCGAAGATCCACTGTCGTCCCCTCTTCTCCGAACCGGACGGGCAATTGGAGATACAGGTGGGGGTCCCGGATCCCGGGCCGGCAGATTGAGCAACTGAAGATGTTCGATATGCCCGAGGGCCTGACCTACCCTTCCCTTTAACGTTTCCAAAAGTGCGGCATCTCCTGCATCCAAGCCCCCGATATGCTTTGGGTCGGAGAGTATCGCACCCAGACGGAGAAGCGCAGCTTTCATGTCCGTCTGGAAAAGGTGTTGTAAGGTTCCGGTACTTTCAGGCTTCTCGGTCATCATCCTCAGTTTCCCTTCCATCCCCAGACCTAGGTTTTGCACCATACGCCTGAGCTCCCCACCCGAAATCATTTCAGCACCCACGAAAAGGTCGACAAGCGTCTTTTCAAACGACTTCATCTCCGAGTCGACGGAAGAACCGGTACCATGATAGAGGCCTCGAATCAGGTCCAGAAGGTTTCCCAACAAAACGCCAAGCTCCTGAGGCGCCGGAGACGCCATCGCCGATGCAAGCGTTGAAGAGGTGATCGGAACAGAGCGGGAGGTCAACAGAAGCATCGCATCCACCGTTCGGTTCACCCCTTCCGCATCCGATATGTTGATGCCCGCCTGGATCAACCCATCGCGAAGCCGCTGAACCGTTCTTCCGTCCAGGGAAAGCCCCTTTGCGATCATCCGCCCGAGAACCGCGCGTCCGGCCGGATCGTCCTCGAGACCCAAATCTTTCAATGCCCGGCTCAATGCCCCCTTTTGCTGGGTATCTCCACCGAGCACAAACAGCACGACGGGGGGACCCAATCTCTCAACGCGGGTGGAAACGACCGCGCCTTTGCTCAGCGGCATACGGGACTCGGCCATCAATTCCTTTCCACGGATGCGAAGGATCCATCTTCCATCCGCCGCTTGATCTACGACGCGGGCCTGCAATGTCTGTCCCTCCCGCAGCGACTGGAGAAACGACGCCTTTTCTCCTTCCGACTCAAACGACAGGTTCAGAGTCCTGAATAGGGAGTTATCAAATCGAACGGGCAAACGTTGCCTTCCTTAAAAACAGATTGGCGGGAGCGTGTGGGAATCGAACCCACCCAGCGTAGGATCGCTGCGCCGCAACGGGTTTGAAGCCCGCGAGGGCCACCAGTGCCCCATGCACTCCCGCTCATTAACCCGTATCTCGTGAAGCGTATCTCGTATTTCGTCCACAAGGACACTTGAACTTGAAACTACTCTCAAGATAGCCCGACCCACCCTATTCGTCAAGGCCTGTTTCTCGGCTTTAACCCGGGCTGGCTCCACGTTGGGACCTTCGAAACCCCGAATATATACTTGACTTCAAAGGGCGTGTCATTATATTGGTTTGCTTGCTATTTTAATAATAATTTTTCAGGAGTCGGTTGCCGTGAAAACCCGCCAGGACATGCTCAGCGAAGCCAAGGCAGCGATCAAAGAGGTTGCTATACAGGAGGTAAAGACCGATCTCGACAAGGGATTAAAACCCGTCCTGTTAGACGTCCGGGGGTGTGACGAGTACCAGGCCGGCCACCTGACCGATTCCGTCCACATCCCGCGAGGCCTTTTGGAACTGGAGGTCGAGAAGAAACTCCCCGATAAATCTCGTCCCGTGATCGTCTATTGCGCGGGGGGGGTTCGCTCCGCTTTGGCAGCCCAAACCCTAAAGGAGATGGGCTACAACGACGTCTCCTCCATGCTGGGCGGCTACGATGACTGGGCAGAGACGCAGTATCCTGTGGAACAACAGGCCGAGAGCCGTGAACAGTTGCAAGCCCTGGAGAAGGAGGTGTCCCTCCTCGAGAAACAGATCGAAGAGAAAAAAAGACGCCTCCAATCGCTCAAATAAAGAGTGGATTGTCCCTCGAAACCTTACCCCCGGAGACCGGAGTGCGGAAGTTTGGAAGAAAAATTTCCTCCCCTCACATCCCACACTTCCACCCCGCACCTTCTATTTTAAATTCCTTCCATCCATCACCGGATCTCCCATTCGACGAATTTCTGCTTAGCATCACAGATTTAACCGTAGTAGCATAGGGTCTGGCGAGACGACACCAGACCCATTTTTTATAGATCGCTCCGGAATATCGAGTAAGGAGTGCTCCAAATGTTGTTGAGACGGCCCCGAAATGTCAACTCCGTCAGGGCGGCCAGCATCCTCTACGGAGACTGGGGCACCAGCAAAGCGGCCAGAAATCGCATGGTCCGCCTGCTCCGGGGGGACATGGTGGTCCGGATTGCAGAAGACCTGCCCGAGGAGATCAAACTGCTCATTTATGGGTAACGCCTACCCCCCTTTTCTTTTGACAACCCCAATCGGTTTAGCTAAATTCACTTACATCACACTACCATAACGATCAGCTTTTGGAACATGAACGCTCCATCCATTGCGAAACGGGTCCTTCCCAATGGCCTGACGCTCCTCACTAAGACCTCGCAAGCCAACGGCATCACTGCAATCACAGCGGTAACCGGGATCGGCAGCATCTACGAAACCGATGCCCAAGCCGGCCTTTCCAACCTGACGCAGACCCTTGTCCTCAAGGGAACATCCTCCCGCACCGCAGAACAGATTGCCGTGGAGATGGCGTCCACGGGGGCCCGGATTTCCACCGCTGCGTCGCAGGACTACGGTATCACATCTTACATCTCCACGTCCGAGGGTCTGGAGAACAGCCTCCCGGTCCTGTTCGATATCCTCAGGTGTCCCTCCTTTCCACAAGAGGAGGTGGTTCACGAGATCTCTCAGACCCTCCAGAAAATAAAAGCGAAAGAGGACAACCATCTTCAGAAATCGATGGAACTGCTTGCGGAGACATATTACGGTCGACATCCCTATCATAAATCTCTACTCGGTTATCCCGAGACCGTCTCAAACCTTACCCGCGAATCAGTTTCCGAATTCTATAAGTCTTATTACAGGTCGAACAACACCGTTATTTCCGCGGTAGGCAACTTCGACCGGACTTGGCTTGTAGACGCAATCGCTGAGAATCTTGGGTCCGTCGGCTTCGGCCCAATACCTGACGGAAACGGGACGGAGTTAGAACCGATCATCGAGCCACGTCTAAAGGTTGAGGGGAGAGAAAGCCAGGTAACGTGGTTGGCTATGGGATTTGGGGCACCATCCGTGACCCACTCCGATTATCCTGCTATGAAAGTGCTTGACGCCGTCATCGGGGGGTCTATGGACTGCCGCCTTTTCCAGGAACTCCGGGACAAACAAGGATTGGCCTATCAAGTAGGTTCTGCCTATATCGCCCGCACTGGACCAAGCATTTTTGTGGCTTACATCGGTACAGGTCCGGATAAGTTTGATTCTGCCAGAGACGGGATCCTCTGCCAAATGCAGCGCCTCTGCGAGGAACCCGTGACCCGTGAGGAACTGAACAATTCAAAGACCTATCTCAAAGGCACCTTCATCATGGGCCAGGAGCGGAACAGCAACCAGGCCGCACTCCTTGCCCGTTTCGAGTCGGTGGGACTTGGACACGAATTTGTCGATCGCTATTCCGAACTCATCGACAGTGTCACATCCGATGACATCCTTCGGGTGGCCCAGACCTACTTAGGACAATCTTACGCCCTCGGTGCGGTTGTGCCTAAAAGCGCCGAGGGAACGTCTCGTTGAAAGACCCTTCGCCACACTCCGACGCTCACGACTTTAAGGGGTAAGGAATGGGAAATACATTTGGCCATCTCTTTCGGATCACCACCTGGGGGGAATCTCACGGGCGGGGGATCGGCGTCGTTGTGGATGGTTGCCCCCCGGGTCTCCCCGTGACAGCGGAAGAGATACAGATGGAATTGGACCGGAGACGGCCAGGCCAGAGCCGAATCACGACCCAGCGGAAGGAGGAGGACCGTGTGGAGATCTTCTCCGGGCTGTTCGAAGGGAGAACTTTGGGTACGCCGATCCAGATGCTCGTCCGCAATACGGATCCTCGCTCTAAAGACTATGAAGAAATTAGATTGAAGTACAGGCCTTCGCACGCGGACTATACTTACCAGGCCAAGTTCGGCATCCGGGACTGGAAGGGCGGAGGACGGGCGAGCGCCCGGGCTACCGTCGGTCAAGTGGCGGCCGGAGTGCTCGCGAAAAAAATCCTGAAGAGCCAATCCGGGACAGAGATCATCGCTTATGTCAAAAGGGTAAAGGATCTCGAAGCCCAGGTGGATATGTCATCTGTCACTCGGGAACAGGTGGAGGAAAGCATCGTGCGGTGTCCCGACCCGGATATGGCCAACCGTATGATCGAATTGATCGAAGAGACAAGAAAGGATGGCGATTCCCTCGGGGGCGTCGTCGAGTGCGTTTCCCGGAATGTCCCCACGGGATTAGGCGACCCGGTGTTCGACAAATTGGAGGCAGACCTTGCCAAGGCTCTTATGTCCCTGCCGGCTTCCAAGGGATTCGAGATCGGATCCGGGTTCGGGGGAACCCTACTGACCGGATCTCAGCACAACGATCTCTTCTACAATGCCGGGGATCGGATCCGCACCCGGACCAATCGATCAGGGGGTGTTCAAGGAGGCATATCCAACGGGGAGGACATCCATTTAAAGGTGGCGTTCAAACCGACCGCTACCATCTTGAAGCCACAGAAAACCGTGGACATCGAAGGCAAAGAGACGATTCTCGAAGGCCGGGGCCGCCACGACCCCTGTGTCCTTCCTCGCGCCGTTCCGTTGGTGGAGGCGATGGTGGCTCTGGTGCTGGCCGATCACTATTTACGTCACAAGGCCCAATGTGTGTGAAGTTACGAGTCCGGGGGTGGAGGAACCAGGTTCTCGGAACCGGGAACACCGACATGGGTCCGAAATTGACATTTTTCAGATATCATCTTATATTTTAACATTGTGGGGGCGCTTTGGGTTCGACGGGGGAGGAATGGTAGTGGCTGCGCGCCGAGGTCCCAGTGCCTCGTTAAACAATTGGGAAAAAACTTAAATGCAGACGACTTTTCGTATGCAATGGCGGCCTAACAAATAGGCTTCCCGTCCTGCCCGATCTCGTCCGTAGGGTCGGAGCGGGGCGTCATCTCTTGCGGACTGGTCAATGATCTCTTGCCCCGGGATCGCTGATGAGAGTTTTTGGGCTGGCCCTTCATCAACCCTGTCCGTCGGGGTGACGGGGGGCGAGAATAAATGACGGACTATGCGTGTAGACGTCTCTGTTGGACTTTCTCCGGACGCGGGTTCGATTCCCGCCGCCTCCACCATTCTTCAAGACACAACTCGTCTCTCCATGTAGGTCCTCCGGAGGGGCGTTCGTCCCATAACCTATTATTTTCAAAGGGTTATGGCGTTCTCCACATCATTCCCGCTTCATTTCCCACCGGTCGAATTCGTCCTGTTTTCCGGCCTCTCATTCTCTGTTCGGCCCGTATTCTCCGTTCCTGCCGGACCTCGTCCGAAAGTCGTCCGATTGGGTTAATCCATTCAGTATCAACGGGTTGATCCGAAAGGGCCGTTTTCGGGGGTTGTGGCAACACGCCCTGTGCCCGGTCTTGAGCACCCGGGAGTTCGAACGGCTCGTCCGATGGCCGATTTCCCCCCTCTGGTCTGAATCCCGATTCCCGTACCTCCCGACAGTCGTGGCCCGCCTCCGGTAGGTAACCGGCGACAGAGCCGGGGACGGCGCCCGGCCGCAGCGTCAGAAACCAGACAACGGACCGGCAGCGAGAGCTGAGGCGGTTGTGGGTGCCGGCGAACCCGCTCCCACGCCGTCCGGCGAGTTCCCACGGCATCCACCATCGTCCCACCCGGTCGCGAGCTGCCGGAGGTCACGATGTGGAACGCCGATTTCGAGTTGGGAACCATCCGTCCCGACCTGCCTGAAGCAGGGGTCCGCCCCGAGCCCGAACCGCTTGCCCCGAAAGCGAATCTGGAAGCCATCGCCTCGATTCTGGCCGTTGGTGTGCTCCGCCGGAGAGCCCGAAAGGGCGGCTTTCCGCGCGATATCCGGAGAAAGGCGAAGAATCTCCAAATATAAGTGGGAGAAGGACTTGACTTCTGACGCCAACAGAGCGTTCGTGTCTGACAAACGCGTCCGGTACGTCAATGAGGGGGTTGCCCGTGAATCAGTTCGGAAAGGGATCGCAAGAGAGCCGCAAGGGTTCCCGCGCCCGCCATTCCGTCCTGCGGCAGCTGGCCACGCTCGAGACGATGTCGCTGGAACAACTGCACGAGAAGTGGCGCGATCTCTATGGCGGCGAGCCACCCCGCTACAGGAGACGGTTCCTCATCAAGCGCCTGGCATATCGCATCCAGGAACTGTTCTACGGCGGCCTGTCGGAGGCCGCCAAGGCGCATTTGCGGCAAGTCGCCCAGGGCGACCCGGTGGCCCGGGTGGACCACCGGATCTCCGGCAATCCCCAGAACAAGGCGGACATCCTGCCGGGCACCCGGTTCGTCAGGATATGGAAGGACCGACGTTATGAGGTCCTCGCCCACCCGAACGGCTTCGAGTACGACGGCCGGATCTTCCGGTCCTTGAGCGCCGTGTCTCGGGAGATTACCGGCACCCGGTGGAACGGCAGGCTCTTCTTCGGGCTGAAGAAGGGCGACGACGCAGGTGGCCGGCATGCCTGATACGGGCACGAACAACCCCACGGAGAAGAAGCTCATCAACTGCGCCATCTACACCCGCAAGAGTCACGAGGAAGGCCTGGAACAGGAATTCAACTCGCTGGATGCCCAGCGGGAGGCGGCCGAGGCCTACGTCGAAAGCCAGCGCATGCAGAGCTGGCGCGCTCTGCCGGACCGCTACGACGACGGCGGCTTCTCCGGCGGCGACATGGAGCGCCCTGGATTGCAGCGTCTGCTGGCCGACGTGGATGCGGGGAAGGTGGACGTGATCGTGGTGTACAAGATCGACCGCCTTTCGCGGTCGCTGCTGGACTTCATGAAGATGATCGAGCGATTCAACCAGCAGGGCGTGAGCTTCGTCTCGGTCACCCAGCACTTCAACACCACCGACCCGGCCGGGCGCATGTTCCTGGGCATTCTGATCACCTTCGCCCAATACGAGCGGGAGGTCACCGCCGAGCGCATCCGGGACAAGGTGGCGGCGGCCAAGCGGCGGGGCAAGTACTGCGGGGGCCCGGCCATCCTCGGATACGACGTGGACCGGGAGCGAAAGAAGCTGCTCGTCAATCCGGAGGAAGCGCCGCTGGTCAAGCACATCTTCCGGCGATTCACCCATCTGGGCTCGGCCAAAGCGCTGGCCGCGGAGATCAACGGGCAGGGATACCGGACCAAGTCCTGGACCACGAAGAAGGGAAAACACCGGCTGGGGAGCCCCTGGAATACCGGCCACATCTACCGCCTGCTGGGCAACCGCACCTACATGGGCGAGGTGGTCCACAAAGGGAAAGGCTATCCCGGAGAGCATGAGGCCATCGTTTCCAAGGGACTGTGGCAGCGGGTTCAGG
This sequence comes from Candidatus Latescibacterota bacterium, assembly GCA_965217865.1. Lineage (GTDB taxonomy): Bacteria > Latescibacterota > UBA2968 > SICM01 > SICM01 > CBDCJO01. The sequence continues at coordinate 1,833,276 of CBDCJO010000002.1, forward strand.
CGGGTCTCTCGGAGAACACCCGGGCCAGGCAGACGAAGGCCCGAACGAAGATCATCTCTCCGCTCCAGGGGGTGGTTCGCTGCGGCCATTGCGACGGTGCGATGGGCTTGACCTACACGCAAAAAGGACCGCGGCGCTACACCTACTATCACTGCGCGAAGGACGCCAAGCGAGCGGTCAGCCGCTGCCGGCTCAAGCGTGTCCCGGCCGGGGACATTGAAAAGGCGGTGCTGGAGCAACTGAGCGCGGTGTTTCGAACCCCGACGCTGGTGTCCCGGACCTACTTTGCCGCCAAGGGGATGGAAGAAGCCGGGCGGGAGCGGCTGCTGAAGCGGAAAGAGCGACTGGAAGCCGATCTCCTGAAGGTCCGCGAGCGGGCGCTCGAGGAGGTAACGCCCGACGGCGACGGGTCGGACCCCGGACCGACGTTGGTCGAACTCAATCAGGAGGCGGTGACCCTGAGCCGCAAGCTGACGGATGTCTCGGCTCAAGCCCGGGCGTTCGAGGCAGACCCGGTCTCAGAACAGGAGGTCGCGGAAGCCTTCCAGAGCGTGGAGACCTTTTGGGAGGATCTGTTTCCCCTGGAACGCAACCGGCTGATCCGGCTGCTGGTCGAGAAAGTGGAAATCCGGGAAACCGGCATCGACATGGAATTGAAGACCCAGGGCATGACCAGTCTCATCATCGAGCTGAGCGGCCTGGCGACCGAGGCCAGGGAACGGAGCAACGGCCGATGACTCCACAGCCGACCCTCACGCTGACCGGGACCGGCAATCTGCAGATCCATATTCCGATGCACATCCGGCGGATGCGGGGCCGGAAGATGATTTTCGCCCCCCAGGCGCTGGATGGCGACGTTCCGGATGGCCCATCGGAGATACAGGCGGCCGTGGTTCAGGCCCTGGGCCGGGCTTTCTCCTGGTCGGACGCGATTGAGAGCGGGGAGTTTCGCTCCATTTCGGATCTGGCGAGGAACCTGGACGTGGACAACTCCTACGTGGTGCGCATCCTGAAGCTGACCACGCTGGCCCCGGACATCATCGAAGCGATCCTCAACGGCGAGGAACCGTCCGGCCTGTCGCTGGCCCAACTGATCCGCACCTTCCCCATGGACTGGGAGCGGCAGAGAGCCCTGTTCGGGCTCACCCCGGGCTAAGCCCAACACCCCCGTCGCGGGCGGTCCGAGGCCGCGATCCCATCTGTGAGCAGGACGTCCGTCACACCGCCGGCACCCCGCACAGGACCCGCCAGCGCACGATGTCGGCCCAACTCGTCACCCGTCAGCTGAAGTAGCAGCAGCACCCCCTCCAGCCCGGGTCCGGACATCTCAAAGCAGGGTCGGCCCTACCTTTTTTCTCGACCTCTTAATTTTTCTGTTGACCTCCTATATGCAGGAGGGGTATATATTGTGCCTTTGAAACAGGACCTGGGTGAGCCGCGTTGGCCCGATAGGCAGACCCGGACGCCAGTCCTGGTCTCCGGTACATGAGCATACCAACCGCGATCTCCCTTGAGAGAGGATTTGCCATGAGCGGTCAGGCGAGAGGCAGACCACCCGTTGTGGAAATTACCGGCCCACAACGGCGCACATTGCGCGAACTGTGCCGCTTCACCAACCTGCGGGGGTTTCCCCCGACCATCCAGGAACTCGCGGACATCCTCGGGATATCGACCCCAAGCGTGCGCGACCAGGTCAAGCAACTCGTGCGGAAAGGCTACGTGAAACGGGAGTCGAGGAAGGCCCGCGGGCTTACCGTCGTGCGCGAGCCAACAGATGAAGTGTTCGACCTGCAGACCGTTCCCATCATCGGCAGAGTAGCGGCCGGGCAGCCGATCCTGGCAGAGGAGAACATTACCGGCGAAGTTCTGATCGACAGCCATGCCGCCCGCTCCGGTCGCTGCTTCGCGCTGGAGGTCCAAGGCGACAGCATGATCGACGCCGGCATCCGCGACCGGGACCCTGGTCGTGGTTCGGGAGCAGCCCGTGGCGGAGAGTGGCGACATCGTGGTCGCGCTGCTCGATCGGGACGCCACGGTCAAGCGGCTCTTCATCCGTGATGAGCGTATCGAGCTCCGGCCCGAAAATGCGAGATTTCGCTCCAGGCGGATCGGCCCCGACGATGGACTGCGCATCCTGGGCAAGGTCGTCGCGGTCAGCCGGTCCGGGATCAACCGTTCTAACGGTGGAGCGGCCCAGGAAGAGTAAACAGGGAGAGTCCGGCCAATGGCAACCTTCAACCTCCGACGCTTCGCCCATCCCGCCGGTCTCAAGGCTATCGCGCCAAAGCACCTCTTGGCGTTTCTGGAACCGCATCGAGCCTACTTCGCGAGCCGAGGGTTGAGGTTGCCGCCGCCGTCCGCGGCCAACGGGCTGGATTACGAACGACTCGTCTCAGTCCTTATGGACCCGGTCCCGGATACCCCGAAAGAGCTGCTCGATGCGCTCTTCTTCGTTCATGAGATGTCCACCAACGAGTGCATGGACGTCCTGCTGGAAGAGGCGGAGAGCCACGGCCTCTCGCTGAATGGTCAGACGGACCCGACCGCTGCGGACGTCGCCGTCCAGATCTTCTTGAAGGACAAGGCGCTGCTGGAGCGCAAGCACGCCGAGCGTTATCTCACGCGGCCGCGGTCCTTCGAGCACTTCCAGACGGAGGTGCGGCCGGTCCCTGCGTTCAAACAGCCCTCACCACAAATTCTGGCCGCGCTCGAACACGACCTCGACGACTGGTTCCAGCTGAAGAAACGTGGTCGAGGCTCACGGGTGTTCGTGTATCCGAAGGGCGGTTCGATCTGGTTTCTGGTGCGCCACGGCGATCCGTTCCGGCGCGAAGGCAGCCTCGACGGCGGTCGAACCTCGAGCGTGTTCTACCGGCCGGAGCGGCATGACGTGCTGGTCTATGAACCGGCCATCGGTGAAATTCGCATGCACGCCCGCAGCAAGGGCGAGAAGGAGCTCTACCGCGTGTCGTTCGGCCGTCATGTCTTCGGCGACGAGGACTTTTTCCCCCGCGCCGGCAAGTATACGCTCGATCCGATCCGGCGGGATGGGGCGGCGTCCGTCGTCTGCACGGACGTCGATGGGATCGACTGGGTGCGGCTCAAGGAAATCCAGATCTTGTGGGGCGGTGCGGAACAGGAGATCGAGATCCGCAAGGCCGACGATCTGTTCGCCGCGCTGGAGGGAAGAGGACGAAGCATTCCGGTCACGGCGCCGATCCTGCGAGCGAGCTTTCTGGTCATGTTCACCGATTCGAAGACGCCCCGCACCGTCACCATCCGGCCCTCGAACATCGCCCAGTACAGCCGCGACAGCGACGCCGACGTGGTGGAGGACTGGCTCACCAAGCGAGGCTTCATTGAACAGGACGAATGACGAATAGGCCCGGATGCTTCTGGCAAGCGCTGGAATCCGTTCCCGGTTTGTCGGCCGTGGACGCGGAATGGCGCATGCGTTGCGGCGCCGGGTACGCATCGGCCAAGTCGTTTCTTCGGCCCAACGGCCGGCGGGCCTCGTCGCATCCCTGTACGGTTCGTCCCGGCTGTGGGTGCGCGCACGAGGTGGTGGTGCACGGGCAGGACGACATCGTCGCGGTCTGTCGATGTGGGCGTGGCTGCATGACGTACCCGTTGAAGGCGTCTGATATCGTCCTATACGAACTGGACCGCGCAGCCTTCGACCAGGCGGTGGCTGGCGCCCTCAATCTGATGGGAGAACAGGTCCCTGTGCCCGGCCTCCATCAGACGACGCGGCTTGGCGTCTACGCACCCACCGCGGGCTTTCGCTTTCCCGTCTATCTGACGATCCAGCTGGAACCGGGCGACTTCGATCACATCGTCAATAGTCTCGCGAACCGGACCGATGCACCGTTTGTCCTGTTAGCTCCCACACGCGATCTCTGCACTGTGCGGACGGAAGAGCTTCTGACAGGCAGGACGTCCGCCTTCGTTTCATTGTCGGAGGAAGTCGCCATCGGTGTAAGCGAGAGGCTGCGCCTCCTCCGGCCCCTCAAGGAGATCCTGTCGTCGTTCCGGACGGCCAATCTCTCGTCTCCCAAGCATGTCGACTCGATGGTCTTTTTCTCGACGCCACCCGAGGCGACTTGGCGCGACGTAGCGATCAGCTTCATTGACGGTCACACCGTCTCGGCCCAGGTGAAGTCCGTGCGCAGCGTGTGCAACTACACGCAGATGGGCATGGCCAACAGGAAGAACGGTGAGCCGACCAAGCAATGGAAGCTGTTGGAAGGCTTCGCCAACTCCCATGGTCAGATTGACTGGCACGGCAGGCACGCAGCGCTCAGTGTGAAGAAGCAGAAGCAGGAACTGTCGAAGCGGCTGCGGGCATTCTTCAGGATCGACGATGACCCCATCGAGTGGGTGAAGGACACTTCAAGCTACTACAGGTGCAAGTTCAGGATTCTTCCAATCGGAGGTGACGAGTACTAAAGGCTGCTCTCGTCATCATCCTGTGTCTGAGCCTCGAGCCAGTCTGGTTCGGGGCTTTTTTCATGTCCTCCCGCCCGCCTCCAGCGAAATTTCGCTGTGCCTGCGGAAGCAGAATCAAAAAAATTTTCCCCTCCGTAAGCCCTCCATCCGACTGATTTCCCAGGCTTTGCCCGCACTTGCGCCCCGACCGCCCGGGGCGTCCCACGCCGTCCATCGAAATTTCGCCATTGAGGGGTGAACGCTCCGGCGGGAGCTTCGCCCCGACGGTGGCGCCCGGAAACCCCGGGCAACGCCCTCTGGGAGGAACCCTCGCCGGACCCGCCTCTCAGGGGGCGATTTCGTTAATGCGCCAGCGCGCGAAAGGAGGTCCGGAATGACTGATGTGACCAAGGCGGCTCTGACGCCTGCCAGGCGACGCCTCGTCGAGCTGATGCAGGAGGTCAACTACGGGCGGATCGAACGGCTCGAAGTGCGGGAGTGGGAGCCCGTGTTCAAGCCGCCGCCCCGGGTGGTGCGGCAGATCGTGTTCGGGAAGGACAACGGACCGAACGCGCGCCGAGCCACCGACGGCTTCACGCTCAAGAAAAAGGTGGCGGAGCTGTTCGAGGTCTTCGACCGGGAGCGGTCGCTCTCGATCCGGGAACTCGTGATCGAAAACGGGCTGCCCGTCCGCATGGCCGTGACGGACGCGATCCGGATCTGACTCCGGGCCCGACAGATAGAGCACGGTCCACACCAGACAACAGACCGGCCGCAAGGGCGGAGGTCGTTGTGGGTGTCGCCTTAACCAGCGTCCTCACAGCGCTTCCGCCTTCTCGTTTTGAGAGCGGTCGTACCGGCACAGGTCGACACCCGCGCGAGATCCTCCCCGGCCCCGGGGAGGCTCCATGGGTTTCGACAACCAGTACGAGGGCATCGACGCGTATGCCGTCTGGCTCATCAGGTACAAGGCGAGGCAATTGGTGGGACAAGCAGGATTCACAGCATCGGACCGGGACGATCTGGAGCAGGAGCTGATCCTCGACCTGCTGGGACGGCTGCCGAAATACGACCCCAAACGCGCCCGGCGCAACACGTTCATCGCCCGCGTGGTCGAGCACAGGATCGCCACCCTCATCGAGGCGCGAAAGGCCGGCATCCGGGACTACCGGCGCTGCCGCTGTTCCCTGAACGACCGGTTCGAGGACGAGGACGGCCGCTCGGTCGAGCGGGCGGAAACCGTCGATCAGGAGGACTATCTGCTTCGCACCGGCGCGCAGTCCAAGCCGTCGGAGGAGCTGAGCGCGCTGGCCATCGACATGGCCGCCGTCTTCGAAGGACTCCCGCCCGGGCTGCGCGATCTGTGCCGGCGCCTCCGGACCGAGACCGTCACCGAGATCTCCCGCGACACGGGCATTCCGCGCGGAACGATCTACGAGTCGATCAGGAAGCTGCGGGAGATCTTCGAGGACGCCGGCCTCGAGGACTACCTCTGACCCGCTCCGACGGTCCCGGCCCGCCTCCGGTAGGTAATCACCGGGCCGGGCGTTGACGCGGCGTTTCGAGACGGCACGAAGTCCGGCCCGGGCGCGCCCTCCTGATGGACCACGACCCTATGGAGGCAAGGCAAATGAATCGAGAGATCTACCGCTACAACTTCAACGCGAAGGTGCCGCTGCGGGACGTCGAGGAATCCCTGCTCCTGGCCGTGCTCGCCACCGAGAGCCTGCACGGCCGGGCCCTGGTGCGGCTTGACGCATCCTTCCGTCTGGACGCGAAGAAGCGCTCCTGCGTGGTGGACGCGGCGACCGACGTCGGCCGCGCCATCGCCCGCATCTTCACGGGCTTTCTGACGCGCGAATTCGGCGAGGAGGCCTTCAAGGTCGAGCGGATCGCGATATGACACGGACGAGGGCGGGCGACGTCAGGGAGTACTACCGGCTGGTCACCGACGTCGACATCGGCCGGTTGGCACGGGAGGTCCTCGCCGAGCGCATCGTCCAGGAGGACGACCGCCTCCTGCAATGCGACTGCCCGAACCACCGGAGCAGCAGCCACCGCTCCCTCCACGTCCTGCTCGACAAGCAGGGCTGGTACTGCTTCGGCTGCGGGGTGGGCGGCGACGTGCTGCAACTGGTCGAGTTCATCCAATCCGGCACGGTGACCGCTGGGCAATCCGGTCCCATGCCGGAGACCCACCAGCGAGCCCGCGACTTCCTGGCCGCCAAGGCCTCTTTGCCACCGCTCGGCCATTACGGGCTTTCCCCCGAGCAACTGAAGGAGATCGAGTCGGAGCGGAAGCTGGAGGTGCGCGTCCAGGAAGCCCTGACTGAACTGGCGGCGTTCTACCACCGGCGTCTCAAGGAAGCACCGGAAGTCCTGGACTGGCTACACACCCACTACGGGATCTCCGACGACACGATCGATTCGCTCGCCATCGGTTATGCCGCCAACGGTCCCTGCAAGGACAACGGCAAGCAATACCGTGGCGTCATCTCCGCCCTGACCAAGCGGGAGAATCCCTTCAACGACTGCGAGCTCGCCGTCACCGGCGCGTTCCGTACCGCCAGTCACGACGGTCTGTTCCCCTTCTTCGAGGGCCGCATCGTCTTCCCCTATTGGAGTCGTGGCCGCGTGGTCTTCATGATCGGACGCAAGACGCCCTGGACTCCCGCCAACCAATGGGAGCAGAGTAAATACAAGAAACTCCCGGTCCACAACGACCACAGGAACCGGCACATTGCGCCGTCGATCAACAACGGCCACCTCTACAACGAGGACTGCCTGCTCTCCCGGCCCGAGCGCGTCGTCATCACCGAGGGCGTCACCGACTGCATCGCGCTCGTGGAGCGCGGGTTCCCGGCCGTCTCCCCAGCAACGGTGCGGATCAAAGGAGCCGACTGGGATCGCCTTCTGCCCAAGCTAAGAGGGGTGAAAACGGTCTACATCTGCCAGGACAACGAGGTCTCGCAGGCGGGCCTCAATGGCGCGCTCAAGACGGCGAGCGTGCTCACCGGGCACAAGATTCAGACCCGGCTGGTGGTCCTGCCCCTCGATGAATCGCGGCAGGAGGCCCGTCAGGCACTCAAGGAGCGCTTTGACCTGGATGCGGCCGTCGGAGCGCGAGAGCTTGCCAAACACCTCAATGGCCGCGCATCCCAAGACATCAAGGAAGCCGAGCGTCTGCTCGGTGCGGCCAAAATCGATGTCAACGACTACTTCGCGTCGGGCCACACGGCGAAGGACTTCGAAGCATTGCTCGGCGAGGCCACGCCGCCGCTCGAATTCGGCATCGACCGGCTACCGGCTGATGCCACCGAATCGGAACGTAACCAGCACCTCGAGCCGATCCTTTGCCAGGTGGCGACTCTTTCTCCCCTGGAGCAGAGCAGCCACCTGAAGCGCATCCAGGAGCGATTCGGCAAGTCAAACCTGTCACTGACCACGTTGCGCGACCAGGTGCGGGCCCTGCGGAAGGAGTGCAAAGAGCAAGCCCAGCAAGAGCAACGCCGCGAGAAGCACTTCACCGATGCGCCATCCGGCTCCTGCCGGGCTCGCATCGAGGAGGTGTTGATGGAGACCGCGGAGGGGAACGCCCCCGATTACACTCAGGTCGCCGAGGCCGCCTACGAGTGGTTCACCGCCCACGGCGCGCAGTTCTTCCACACCCGCGACGGGGAACCCTTCCTGCATTTCGACAACGCCATCTACTGGATGGACTCCGCCGACCGGGGGCGCAAGCGGCAGTATGCGGCCATGCTCTACGAGCAGACCGGCCTGGTGCCGACGTCGTCCGGAGGACGCACCTTCTTCGAGGTCCTTCCCAGCCTGGCCCTCATCCGGGGTCAGATGCGGGACCACTTCTCCTGGCTCCACACAGACGTCTCGAACCACACCGTCTACTTCAACCTCAACAACGACCAGCACGAGATCGCCAGGATCACGCCCGGCGGCATCGAACTCCTCAAGAACGGCGGCAACGCCGACGGCATCATCCTCGAAGGCTCGCAGAAGATGATGCCGCTCCGGTTCCTGGCCGACGCCGATCCCGCCGAGGCCGACCGGCTGCTGTCAACGCTGATCCGGGACAACCTGACCTGCGCCCCGGGCGAAAGCGCGCTGATCCTCTCGTGGCTGTCCTGCTTCCTGCTGATCGACTTTGCCGGCACACGGCCCATGACCCGCTTCGAGGGGCCCGCCGGCTCGGGCAAGACCACGGCCAGCAAGCTCATCTCGGCGCTGCTCTACGGCGAGCCCCAGCAGAAGAAGAGCACCGACGCGGCCAACTACACCGACGGCTCGCGGAATCCGCTCATCGTCCTCGACAACATCGAGGTCAAACAGATGACCGAGGAGCTGACCACCTTCCTGCTGACCAGCATCACCGGCATCGCCAAGGAGAAGCGCAAGAGCGGCACCGACACCGGGACCGTCATCGAACGCACCAAATGCCTGCTCAACACCACCGGGATCGAGCCGCTGCGGGGGGAGCTTTCGGAGATTCTGTCCCGTTCCTTCGTCATCACCTTCGACTTGGCCAGCCAGGCCGATCACTGCTTTCTCGAAACCGAGGTCATTTCGGCTATTCAGAAAAACCGCGACCTGATCCTCTCGGCCATGCTCAAGCGCACCCGGCACGTGCTGGCCATGATGCGCGACGGGCGCCGCAGACAGGCGATGAAACTCCTGCTCGAGAGCCTGGGCGATCACGACAAGCGCCGCTGCAACGACTATCTGAGCCTGATGTACCTCATGATGCTGGCCAGCTCCCAAGAACACGAAGTCGATGCCGGACTCGAGGCATTGAATCCAAGGTTCCTCGATCAGATCAACGTCCTCAACGCGACCAGCCAGCAGACCGCCCGGGACTCCAACCCCATCGCCACGGCCCTGGAATCGCTCTTCCATGCCTTCCACAATGCGGTGGATCTGGACGAAAAAGCCCGCCTCGGACAGGACGACGACCGGGCAGACCATGTCGCCAAGTTCATCGAGCGCTACCTGGTGCGCTTCGAAGACCCCACCACCATGGAACCGGTCTCCGCCGGCCGGTTGCTGGCCGCACTGCGCAGAGTCGCCCGGGAGTTCAGCCTGGAATTCGAATACGGCAAGCCCGCGCAGCTTGCCCGCCGCATCAGCAACGACATGCAGGTCCTGGGGCAAGCCGGGTTCGTCATCGAGCGGGAATACAATACCCACACCAAGACGTTCGACTACCGGATCAGAAAAGTCCGCAGCCCCGAGTAGGCGCGCAGGGCCTATGCCTGCAGCAAGCGCCGCTCCCACCTGTCGCGCCGCCCATCGGCAGTCACCAGCACATAGACGTTGTCCCCGCTCACCCCTTCTCCAGGTCGCGCGCCGCGTCATCGGTCAGCTGAACCGGGAAGGACATCAGCGGGAAGCGTTTGACGAACGCGCGGAGATAGAGGAGCATGAAGGCGGATTGACTCAGACGCAGGCGGAAGAGCAGGCCGAAGCCGAGCGCAAGGCCAAGCGGAAGCGCGGGCAGAAATAGCCCCCGGGTCGATCACCTTGCGTCGAAACACGGCCCCAAACCAGGCTGGAACGGGTTTGGCCGGAGGCCGGGCAGGATCATACCGGGTAAAAACCGGCTGTTGTATTCAGCAGATGACCCGGCATAGCGGGCTCTTGCATATGGTGGTGACATGGGCACAATAACTACAACGGAAATATGATGTCAAAGGTAAAACAATCCAACCGGTTCTTACGTGATATAACCATGGGGGGGTAGGTTATAAAGATGCGACAACGGATAAGCATGGTGGCCCAACGCGAGGAACGGCGTGACACAGTCATGAAACTGGTGCTGGAAGGCTTTACTTACAGGCAGATCGAAGCGCGGACCGGCTTTTCACGTGGGACTATAGGACGGGACATCCACGCCCGCCTTGAGGCGGCTGCTGCCGAGTGCCCGCACACCAAGAGGTATCGGCAACTACATCGCGCGCGAATAAATCAACTTCTGATGTGGTGGTGGGATAAGGCGGCGGAGGACCTTGGCGCGCTCGACCGCGTGCTCCGAATTCTGGAGCGTGAGGCGAAGCTGCTCGGGCTCGATAAGCCCCAGGAACTCCAGCACAGCGGCGAGATCGCGCTGGAGAAGCCCGACTTGTCGGCGTTGACCAACAAGGATGTCGAGGATCTGCGGGAGTTGGTGGAGGCGTACGCGGAGGCGAAGGCGAAGGGAAATGGAAGTGCGCGCCTGCCTCGCCTCAAGAGTAAGTAATTCCCAAGCGCGGGGAAGGGGAAGCCGGAGGGTGGCGCGTCCTCGGGCAAGACTTCCTTGACGGATGTTGCGGGAATTCCCTGGTATACTACCAGCGCCTTAACTGCCATCACAATGAAACGGTCACGAAGGACGTTCTGAAAACCGTCTGGACCTGGCTTCCTCTTCGGCTTTTTGCGAGTACCATTAAAGACGCCATCTGTCCATTCACGCAATGCGGGCGGAACAGGCAACGGGTCCAGAAGAGGTTTGTTGTCCTTCCGCAGGATCTTTAAGTGGATCTGAACAGGATGGTTGTCATTCACCCAAGCCTTATACAAGGCATGAAGGACTTGCAATGCGGTGAAATGTGTTTCAGATCTCTTGATCCACTTCGCGATCTCCTTGTCATCGCCGTAAACAAAAGAGTCATATTTGCCCCTCTTAAACTTGCCATCTTTGCCCGGCTCAAGCCATACGTAGGATTCATTCATTAGACGGTCCCCCCAGATAGGCCGCCCAATCGTCCATGAGCTTGCGGCGACGGTCGAAAAGGTCCGAACGTGCATAAGCCGCCTCGATCTGGTTGCGGACCTTGTGTGCCAGCGCTGCCTCCGCCACCTCTCGCGGCGCGTCGGTGCATTCCGCCGCCCAGTCCCGGAAGCTCGACCGGAATCCGTGCGGCACGGCTGGAACGTCCAGGTCCCGAAGCCGGGCGATGACATCGGCGGCGTGAGCCTTGAGGTAGCTGATCGGCTTGATCCGGCTGGCCAGCGCCACCCGCCTCGTTTTGCGGGGGTTGCGGGAGTCGTTTCTGGATATCGCGGGGGTTGCCCCTGCACGGTAAATTCTTACAATAAAACGTGTTAGGACCGTTTGCGGGGGTTGCGGGGTAAATCCAGAGGTCCTACCCCCTATAAAGACAAGAAAAAACGTCACTCCCATCTCACAGGGCCGAGCCCTAAAAAAAATGGCTGTACACATAAGAGATTTTCCCCCGTTACTGCCGCAACCCCCGCAACCACTCTTTCTCATATTCATAAATATATGAAACATCAAATACTTACTTCTTACTCCGTCTTGCGGGGGTAAGCGAAATCTACCCCCGCACAACCCCCGCAACCCCCGCAAGAGCCAAGGCACCGCACCGCGATAACGGCGGAATGCGTTCAGCGCCGCGCGATTGCAGCCGACATTGCGGCCGTCTCTACGGTAGGTAAACGTGAACGACGATCCGTTCCAAACCGCCGGACCGAGACTCCATGAGCCTGCTGAAAATGCTGAACGACTGCACCGGGAAGGACGAGTGCCTGTGTTGCGCCTCTGCCTCCAGGCGCCTTACAACCCCCCGTGACGCAGGTTGGACGTACCCTGCGGATGCCGCCTGGAAGCATTGGTGACCGGTGACCCCATCCGCGACCAGGCGCTCGCCCTCGGATGGAGCGAGGCCCAGCTCTACCGGAACCGGGGACGGTTCCGTTTTCCCTGCGGACAGGACTGCGGCCTCGTCTGCTTCCTGGAGAAGGACAAGCGCATCGGCGAGGTGAACCGCCGGTCCATCGAGATCGTCGGCCCGCAGCCCCAGGAGAACCGTCTGCGCTTCCACAACCCGGACCAGGATCAACCATGGCTGAAGACAACGACACGCGACGCCTGAGCCGCCGATACGCCAACGCCATGGACGTTCTGCCGCCGGACCTGCTCCGCGCGGTTCAGCAGCACTTCACGGGCCTGCTGTGGGTGCCGGCCGATACGCACTTCTACGAGACGCGCCGCAAGCTCGTGCTGGCCCTCAGGGATCAGAGCGTCCATACACGGGAGATCGCCCAGTTGGCCGGCGTCACGCCGCGCCGCGTGCGTCAGATCCTGGCCAGGGCCCGCGGCGCATCGGAGCCGACACATCCCGGCGACTGCCGGTAGGTAACCGATGGGCCGTCCCGCATGGGGACGGAATCCACGCCCGGCGAATCGTGTTCAGGGACGAGCGGCCGGGGGAAACGATAGGAGGGGAACACCATGCCGCAGAACCCGACGCTGGAGGAGCGGCGCCTGATGACGTTGCGCCTGCGCATCGCGGGCTGGAGCTATCGCGAAATCGCGACACGGGTCGGGGTGTCCCCGACGCAGGTCTTCCGCGACATCGGGCGCGTGTGCGACCGGCTGCGAAAGGAGCAGTACGCGGTCGCGGCACGGCTGCGCACGCAGACGGCGATGGCCCTCGAAGAGAAGCTCACGCGATGGTGGACGCGGGCCGATGTCGACCCGGTCGCCCTCGACAAGGTGATCAAGCTGCTGGCCGAGCGCAGCAGGCTCTTCGGCCTGTACGCGCCCGCGCAGCAGCAGGTGGACCTGCAGGATCGCGAGCCGGCGGAGATCAACATACACTTCGGCGACCCCCCCGGCCAAGCGGAAGAGGACGCCCATGGCGCGTGATCGCGTAGTAAAGCTGCGGCGGGTCCGGGCCGGAGACCTGCAACCCGACCCGCGCAACTGGAGGCGGCATCCTCCCGGGCAGCGTACGGCGCTGTCCCGGATGCTCGACCGCCTCGGCCATGTCGATGCGGTGATTGCCCGGGAGACCCCGGACGGCCTGGTCCTGATCGATGGCCACCTGCGGGCGGAGCTGTCTCCCGACGCCCGGATACCCGTCCTCGTCGTCGACCTGGACCACGCGGAGGCGGGAGAGGTGCTGGCCACCCTCGACCCCCTCGCGGCCATGGCCGAGGCGGACCGCGACGCCCTCGCCCGGCTGCTCTCCGATCTCGACGCGCCTCCGCCCATCGACCTCGGGAAGATGTACGCGCTCGCTCCGGAGCAGGCGGAGCTGAAGCCGGCGGACGTCGAGCCGGTCCTCCCGAGCGAGCCGGTGTCCCGATGCGGGGACCTCTGGCTGCTGGGACGCCACCGGCTCATGTGCGGCGACGCGACCGAGCGCGGCCACGTCACCCGTCTTCTCGACGGCGCACAGCCGTCCCTGATGGTCACCGACCCGCCCTATGGGGTGGCCTATGACGCGTCGTGGCGCAAGGAGGCCTTCGGCTTCAGCGGAGGACGCCTCGGCAAAGTCCGCAACGACGCCGATCCGGCCTACTGGGCCGCGGCCCTCGAAGCATACAGGAGTCCCGTGACGTACGTATGGTCTCCCTCGGGGGAAAACGTGCTGGTCTTCGGCAGCATCCTCCAGGCGGCGGGCTATGGCCTGCGAAACCAGATCATCTGGCGCAAGCCCAAAATGGTGATCAGTCGAGGGCATTACCACTGGCAGCACGAGTGTCTCTGGTATGGGGTCCTCAACGGAAAGACGGCCGGATGGCGTGGAGACAGGAGTCAGACGACGGTGTGGGACGTCACATGGGACCGCAATGTCGAGGGCGGGCACTCGACACAGAAGCCCGTGGAGTGTATGGAGCGCCCCATACGCAACCACGAGGGCGACGTCTACGACCCCTTCGTGGGCTCCGGCACCAGCATCATCGCCGCCGAGCGCCAGAACCGCACCTGTTACGCTATGGAGATAGACCCCGCCTATGTCGACGCCGCGGTCACCCGATGGGAGACCTACACGGGAGGCGCGGCGGCAAAGGACGGAAAACGTGGAAATGACGGCGGATAACACCGTGGCCGCTTGCGGCGTGGTCCCCGAACGACGGGGGTTTGCGCCGCTTCGGCAAGCCGGAATGTCCGATAAGACGTGTTCCCGGACGTTCCGTAACCCACCCCGGGCGGTAAGAATGCGTCAATCCATCCTTCCGACTGCCATCCCAAAGCTCCGGCACTCCCCGGATCGTTTCCCGGTGATTGCCGTCAAGGACGGGACGGTCAGGGGACTGTCTCCGGCCTCTGTGCGTGGCCTGTCCCGGGGCGGGAACGGAAAAGCGGCCCTTGCGGGGACCGCTCTTTCCCAGCGCCGCGCGGACTCAGAGCCGTTCGATGGCGTCCTCGAGGGCGTCGTCGACCAGGTGGGTGTAGATCTGGGTGGTCGACAGGTCCCGGTGACCCAGCGCCCGCTGGACCACCAGGATGTCGCCGGTGCGGCTGTAGAGGTGGGTGGCGAAGGTGTGCCGCAGGGCGTGCGGGCTGAGCTTCTTGTCGATCCGCGCGGCCCGCAGCCAGTGATCGAGCCGCCTGGCCACCTGGCGATCCGACAGCCGCGTATCGCGGTTGGACAGGAACAACGCCCGGCATTCACCGTGGCCGCGGCTGCGGCGCGCCTTCAAGTAGCTGCGCAGGAGGGAGCGCAGCGTGGACTTCAGGAACTTCACCTGCGGGACGCCGCCCTTGGCCCGGATACGGAGATGCCTGGCGTCGAGGTCTACGTCGTCGACGTTCAGGTCGACCAGTTCCCTCAGCCGGATGCCGGTGCCCAGGAACAGCTCGACGATGAGCCGGTCCCGGCGCGCGAGCGCCGAGGACCTGCCCCGGAGCTCCTTGAGCAGCCGCCGCTTCTCCACCTTGGTCAGGAAGCTCGGCGTGGTGCGCGGCAGCCGCCGCAGGGTCACCGACCGGGCGGGGTTCTCCGCGACCTGTCCGGTCTCCTCCGCCCAGGCGAAGAAGGACCGGACGCCCGCCTTGAAGCGATGCAGCGACGCGGGGGACCGGGTGCCGCCCGTGGCCGAGGTCACGACCGCCGGCGAGGTCAGCGCCTCGTCGAGCAGGGCGCTGGTCACGCGCCCCAAGGTCAGGCCTGGGTGGCGCTCCGACAGGACAGCTGTCAGCTGCCGCAGGTCCCGCAGGTAAGCGCTGATGGTGTTCGGGGAGCGGCCCCCGGCGGCGAGCCTTCTAGCGAAGGCCTCGACCGTCCGCTCGAAGGGCTCAGGCCCGGGCGGCAGCTGAAGCGCGCTGTTCGCGGCGTTCGTCATAGATAGCGGCCTCCTTCCTGTTTGGCGCTCCGGCCCATGGCGGCGCCCTTGGGCAGGGGCAGATTGTCGATCCGGCCGGACTCGTGGGCCCGGACCAGGAACATGCGCGGTGCCCGCCTGGTCTTATCGACCGTGGGCGGGGAGCGCTCCTTCCCGCTCGGGAGGTTGAGGAGCGCGTCGGAGCGGAGGAAACTGCCCACATGCGACGCCAGGATGCCCGTGAGCTTCCGGTCGGCGCCGAAGAAGGCTTCAATCCGCTCGAAGTCCTTACACATGCACGCTTCGTGTGCGCCGGAAGTCAAGGCGAACCATGCCCATCCGGCAGGAAAGAGCAGGCCCCGCGCGGGCCGGGGAGGACTCTCATGAGAAAAACGGTTGAAACGATGACCCGGACGGCCCTGGTGGCGGCCCTGTCGGTCCGCTACAAAGGCGGAGATGATCGGCAACCCCGGAGAGCGGCCTGACCGAACGCATCTCTTCGCTGCAGGAAAAGCGCCAGGGCGTGATGCGCGGTCACGCCCTGGACCTGCTCGCCAATCTGGACGCCCGGTTGCGTCGGATCGAAGCCGAACTCGGGCTGTCCGCCGGGGAAGCGGAGGAGTTCCGGGCGGTCATGGCGCACATCCGCAGAGAGGCCCGGCGCATCCACGCCGGGCAGATCGCGGCGGGCATTCACGACGGCCGAGCGAATACCGCCGTTTCGTGTCCGGACATAAGCCCCGGTTCTTCCGCGACTTATAGCCTATAACACATAAATCCTTCTAAATCATGTTAAGGACAAGATTCGCCTTGCTTTCCGTCCGGGAACGAGCATTCATGTGTGTGAACACAACGACCCGATTCCATTGCCGGACAAAGGATTACTGGAATCAAGGAGAACCATGGGCCTGTGCGAAATCGATTTCGGGGTCGAGATAGGGACAGTCAGACGAACACGCAAACGCGTGGTGTCCAGGCCATCCAGTCGGTGGTGGGCGGCGAAGTCGTCGACGAGCGGGGGCGGACATGGCAAGGTGACTCGGCGTTCCGGAGCGGCAGACCGGCGCCCGGGGACGCCACCCGCCCTCGAGGCGGAATCATCCACGGAGGCGGGGCCGCAAACCCGGCCTCCGGCTTTCGGGGAGGACGCCGACACTCAAACCGAAGGAGAAACGACGCCATGAGAGTGCGGATCAAGAACACCGCCCTGGACGGCAAGCCCATCCGGGACGAAGGTGAAGTCTTCACCGGCAAGACGACCCTAGAGGTCGTCCAGGCCATGCGGGGGGCGACGCTCTTCTCCGATCAGAACACGCTCGAGGACTACGTCGACATGGTCCTGCGCAACGCCAGGATGCTCGCCGGCATCGACCTGGTCGTCAAAGGCGACACGCCCGAGGAGAAGGCTCGCGCCCTCCTCGCCTCCCTGATCGATCATGGCATGGCGGAATATGTCGAGGACGAGCCGCCAGCGCCGGTCACCGTGCCCGCCGCCGTCTGGCATGGCCTGGAGGCGGTGAAGGACTCCGGAACCACCAACATGCTCGACAGGCCCGCGGTCATCAAGATCGCCGAATTCCTCGGCTTTCACGAGACGGCGCGATGGATCGAGGGCCATCACGGGCAATATTCCGAAGGGCTGTTCCGGGGCTTCGAGGTCGACACGAACTAAGGGAAGTTCTGATGTACGGACAGGCGGGCATCATCCTGGGGGGGAAAGGCGCCGCGCCGGCGAGCGCGATCATCTCGCCTGGCTGTTCACCCGGCTCTTCGCATTCAGCGAGCGGAAGGGGCCGCACGCCACGGGCGTGGCCTGGCTCAAGCGCCACGGTCGGGCACAAGCTCTTCAAGCAGCCGGTGCGGGCCGATCGGTTCAAGAGCGACAAGGCGTTCCACGAGGTCCTGGCCGGGATCGACAACCGCACCACGCTGCTCTTGGATCACACCCGCCGGCGCACGCGCGGCGACGAGAAGATCAACGAGAACAACCGCTCGATCCGGGCCGGCGACATCCTCGGCACCTACAACGGCACGATCTACAACGCCAACACCCTGTTCCGGCGGTTCAAGCTTCACCGCTTCGCCGAGGTGGACAGCGAACTGCTCTTCCGGCTTGCCGCCCGGGCCGGGCGAAACGGCCGGATCGATGTGGAGCGCTTCAAGGGCCGTCTCAAACTCTGCCGGGGGCAGATGGCGGCGGTCATGGCCTCGCGGCCCGATCCGGAGACCACCCTCGTGCTCAAGGGCAACAAGCCCCTCGAGCTGCGATCCTCGCCCGCGGCACCACCGACCCGTTGGCGGCCGTGGCCACACAGGCGCACCTGTCCGGTCGAGTACCCTCCCCCCGACCGGCCCCCGAAAGCGCCACAGCGGGCGCCTGGGGCGCCGTGTCCGGGGAGCTGCTCACCTTCGACGACCCTTACGCCTGCCCGCCATCGACCGCCTGGAGGGCTTCCGCCCGCGCGGTTCCAGCCTCTACCAGCGGGTGATATACGCCACGGTGAAGGGCGCTCGCGAGCTCACCTGAGTCTATACGGCCGAGACGACCGGCATCAAACGGCACCGGATCGTATCCGGCAGTTGGCCGGAGTAACGGCCCATCACCCCCTCCATCACCGCAGAGCGCGCCTCTCCTGGTGCGCGCCATTCCCTCACCGCAGAGTTTTGAATTGACCACGGAAGCTAGTTTTCATATATATAGGATATAGGAGTCCGGCGAAGATGGCTACTGAAGAAGGCTGGGTCGATATTGCCGAGGTCGCCGCGTATCTACAGGTGACCAAGGAATCCATATACCGGTGGGTCGACTCAAAGGGCTTTCCAGCTCGCCGGGTGGGACGGTTGCTTCGCTTCAAGCTCTCACAAGTAGACGAGTGGGTAGAGAAAGCGGAGATGATTCTGAAAGTTAGCTCATCCGGCAAGACGACTAAGAACGAGAGTGACCAATAAGAATGGCTGAGAACAGGGAGACCCCATTGAGTACTGAAGTACCCATCCGCGAAGGACAAGGCCTGACCGGACCACTGTTTGGCGATCCGTTGCCGTTAGAGACCGGCGGCTCATACGGCGTTGGCGCCTGCAACGCCTTTCTCGCGTTCGAACAGATGTGGAGAACTCGATGAAAGCCACTGCGGCCACGTTTCTGGGTTTTCTCAAGAGGTCACCCCCGTTCACCATCCCGATCTATCAGCGCACTTACTCATGGACCGAGGCGCAATGCCGGCAGCTTTGGGAGGACATTCTACGAGCGGGTGCCAACAACGAGATCCCTGCCCATTTCATCGGTTCCATCGTTTATATCGAGAAAGGCCTCTATCAGGTCTCCAGTCAATCACCGTTACTGGTCATCGATGGCCAGCAACGGCTCACGACTGTGTCACTCATCATCGCGGCTCTGGCACGGCACCTGGGCGATAGCGAACCCATTGATGGCTTCTCTGCCAAGAAACTTCGCCATTACTACCTGCTTAACCCATTGGAGGACGGTAAACAGCGATACAAGCTGCTGTTGACGCAGACCGACGAGCAGACCCTCCAGGCGATTGTGGACCAGAAGCCGCTTCCAACCCAGTCATCGTTACGCGTGCGGGAGAACTTCGGCTTTTTCAAGGAGCGAGTGACGGCACTGGGCGAAGACCTCGTTCCGTTTTGCAAGGGGCTGGAGAAGCTGATGATGGTGGACATCTCGCTGAGCCGAGAGCAGGATAATCCCCAGTTGATCTTCGAGAGCATGAACTCGACCGGACTTGAGCTCAGTCAAGCCGATCTAATTCGCAACTTCGTGTTGATGGGCCTCGAGCCCGACCGCCAGATGAGACTCTACACCGAACACTGGCGACCTATGGAGCTGGCCTTTGGCCAGGCCGCCTATGGAAAGCACTTCGACGGCTTCATGCGGCGCTACCTGACCTTCAAGACCGGTGACATCCCCAACGTCAGCCAGGTCTACGAAACATTCAAATCCTATGCCCATAGGGCGGAAACTGCATCAAATGGCGTGGAAACACTTGTGGCCGATCTCCATAAGTTTGCCGACCACTACTGCGCCATGGCCCTCGGGAGGGAGTCGGAACAGCGTCTCGATGTGGCCTTCCGCGACCTACGCGACCTGAAGGTAGATGTTGCGTACCCACTTCTGCTCGAACTGTACGACGATTACTCCAGTGGCAAGTTGTCATGTAAAGATCTGGTCGAGGCCGTCCGACTCGTCGAAAGCTACGTCTTCCGACGAGCTGTCTGCGCCTTCCCTACAAACTCGCTGAACAAGACGTTTGCTACGTTCGGTCGGTCGCTGAAGAAGGAGCGATATCTGGAGAGTATTCTCGCCCACTTCCTGCAATTGCCATCCTACCGCCGATTTCCGGGCGACGACGAGTTCCAACATGAGATCAAGGCGCGCGACCTCTACAACTTTCGCAGTCGCAGCTATTGGTTGCGGAGATTGGAGAATCATGACCGAAAAGAACTCGTTTCCGTCGACGAATACACCATCGAGCACATTTTGCCCCAGAACGAGCACCTGTCGAAGGCTTGGCAGGACGCCCTTGGTGGGCAACTGGCAGCGGGTCCAGAAAACATACTTGCATACCCTCGGCAATCTAACCCTGACTGCCTACAACGCCGAATACAGCGATCATCCGTTCAAAAAAAAGTGCGATATGAAGGGAGGCTTCCGGGAAAGCCCACTCCGAATTAACAGAGGCCTGGATGACGTTGATTCCTGGAACGAGGCAGCTATCCGCGAACGGGCCGAACGCCTCGCCCGTATGGCGGTCGACGTGTGGAAAGGCCCGTCGCTGAGCTTGGACGTGCTAGACACATATGGGGTCAAGGAGGAAAGGAAGGGGAGGGCGTACTCGATTGCGGATCACCCGTACCTCGAGGAGCGAAGCCCCATGCGTGAACTCTTTGAATTGTTCCGCAAAGAAGTGCTAACGCTCGATCCCTGTGTCTCTGAAGAAGTCCTTAAGGTCTACATTGCCTACAAAGCCGAGACGAACTTCGTGGACATCGTGCCGCAGGCCAGACAGCTTCGCCTATCGCTAAACATGCAGTTTCACGAGTTGCAAGACTCCCGTGGCTTAGCCAAGGATGTAACGAACCTCGGCCGCTGGGGCAATGGAGACGTGGAAGTCGAGTTAAACAGGTCGGAGGAGCTGCCCTATGTGATGGGTCTGGTACGCCAAGCCCTCGAGATGCAACTGGGGAACGGAGAAAACGAGGGCTAAGAGGTCCCCCACATGACTCCAGAAAAGATCACGTTGAACCAGCTGGAATCCTTCCTGCTAAAGGCCGCCGACATACTTCGAGGCAAGATGGATGCCTCCGAGTTCAAGGAGTTCATTTTCGGCATGCTTTTTCTGAAACGGATGTCCGACGAGTTCGACCGCAAGCGTGAACAACTCCGGGAGCAGAACTTCGCTCACCTAAAAGACCAACCTGATCTACTGGCGGAACGGTGATCGATGCCTGGATCGAGGTGAAGAGCAATGCCGCTGGCGTTCAATCGGACAACGATGACGTGAAGCCGTCGCGCTCCAGCCGGGAGAATTGATCAATTCGAATGGACTCGGCCTTTACCTCAGTGAATCTGGAGATCGAAAAGCCGCGATGAGAATCGTTTCCAACACAGGGACGGATCGCGTGGTCGATTTCATTCGACCGTGGCTTCGGTCTGGCCATCAAATTGACTTGGCCTCCAAAGCTCTATCCCTCCACGCGTTCGGAGAACTTGCCGAGAAGCTGTCCCGCATGGCGAAAGCGCGGTTCATCCTGCCGCCTGATGACACCGGACTCAGCCTCCTCGGCACCGATGCCGACAGGGCTGCGCGCAACCGGCTGCAGGGCCGGTGGCTGGCCAGACGCTGCGCCGAGTGGGTCGAGAAAACCGTCGAGGTGCGCCGGGCTAACCAACCCATTCCTCAAGGCGCCGTTGTTCTGCGCAACGGTGACGGGAGCCCACAGCAAGTCGTGCTCGGCTCGTTTTCGTTCAGCACGGACGGGCTCGGTCTTGCTCCTGGTAACCCGCTCAACCTGATCCAGGCATCCGAGACGCCTGAGGAAAGCGTTCGCTTATGCGAATGGTTCGACGGGCAATGGTCTGCCTTGGCCGTAGGGGAAGCCGCGAAGGCCGATATCGTTGACCTGCTCCGATCCCTTGCTGCGCACCAAGACCCGCTCAGCGTCTACGCGTTGGTCTTGCACCACCTCTTTCACACCCAAGGCGACGAACTGGATGAGGAGCAAGTCGTCAAGTCGGCCACGGGAATCCGCAATACGGCGGTATGGAAGAAGCTCTTTAAGTTCCAGCGCGACGGCGTCGTGGGTGCCATCGACAAGCTCAATCGTTTCGGCGGCTGCATCATTGCCGACAGCGTGGGGCTTGGGAAAACTTTCGAGGCCCTAGCTATCATCAAGTATCACGAGCTGCGCAACGACCGGGTCTTGGTTCTTTGTCCCAAGCGTCTGCGCGACAACTGGACCCTTTATCGCGCCAACGACCGTCGCAACTTCCTCGCCGGCGACCGCTTCAACTACGACATCCTCAACCACACGGATCTGTCGCGTGACGGCGGCCTGTCGGGCGATATCGACCTTAGCTACGTGAATTGGGGGAACTACGACCTCGTCGTCATCGATGAGTCCCACAACTTTCGTAACAAGCGCACCCCCCGACAGGGTGGCGAGACTCGCTATGACCGGCTGATGCGGCGGATTGTCAGGGAAGGCGTCAAGACGCGGGTGCTCATGCTCTCCGCCACCCCGGTCAACAACCGCTTGGCCGACTTGCGCAATCAGATCGCTTTTGCGACCGAGGGGGACGACACCGCGTTGGTCGACCACGGCATCTCCAGTATCGATGGCACGACACGGCTCGCGCAGAAACAGTTCAACGGATGGCTCGATCTCGACGATGCCGAGCGTACCCCGTCACGGCTCATCGAGATGCTGGGGTTCGACTATTTTGCGCTGCTGGATCGACTCACCATCGCACGCTCGCGCCGGCATCTCGAGAAGTACTACGGGACATCGGAGACCGGCCGTTTTCCAGAGCGCCTGAAGCCCATCAACGTCAAACCCGACGTAGACCTGGCGGGAGAATTCCCCTCCATCCGCGAAATCAACTTCGAGATCCGGCGTCTGAACCTGGCTGCTTACGCGCCGCTCCGCTACGTGTTGGCGCACAAGCGGGACGCGTATGACGCGAAATACAGCACCAAACTCGAGAGCGGTGAGGGATTCTTCCGACAGGCCGACCGCGAGGAAAGTCTGATCCAGCTCCTGCGTGTCAACGCGCTAAAACGCATGGAAAGTTCGGTGACCTCCTTCGCGCTTACGGTACGGCGCCAACGCGACGATGTGGAGGCGACTCTCGCGCGCATCGAGGAGCAGGCCGACGAACTGGAAGAGCTCGACATCGCCGATGTCGACATCGAAGACCCTGCCTTCGAGAGCCTGTTGGTCGGCCGAAAGGTCAAAGTCCTGCTCCAGGACGTCGACCTGATCCGCTGGAGACAGGACCTGATTGAAGATCGCAATCGCTTGGCCACGCTCCACGCGGCGGCTTGCGAAGTCAGCGCGACGCGTGACGCCAAGCTCGCCGAGCTGCGCGCGGTCATCGAGCGGAAGTGTCACGCCCCCATCAACCCCGAGAACCGGAAGGTGATCGTCTTCACGGCGTTTGCGGATACCGCCCGTTACCTCTACGACGAGCTCGCGCCGTGGGCTCACGGCACGCTGGGGCTGGAGTCCGCCCTCGTGACCGGGACGGGGGGAAATCAGACGACCCTGCCGCATCTCCGAAAGGACCTTGCGTCCATCCTGACTACCTTCGCGCCACGGACCAAGGAACGACCCGACGACCTCGCCGAGGAAGGCGAGATCGATCTCCTGATCGCCACAGACTGTATCTCGGAAGGTCAGAACCTCCAGGATTGCGACTGGCTCATCAACTACGACATCCACTGGAACCCCGTGCGCATTATCCAGCGCTTCGGTCGCATCGACCGGATCGGCGCGCCCACTGAGTGCATCCAACTCGTGAACTTCTGGCCCAATCTGGAGCTCGAGGAGTATCTGCGCCTGGAGCAACGAGTGAGCGGCCGCATGGTGCTCCTCGACATCTCGGCGACGGGTGAGGAGAACCTGATCGAGCAGCAGTCGGGCGATCCGATGAACGATCTGGAGTACCGTCGCAAGCAACTCCTCAAGTTGCAGGACGCGGTTATCGACCTGGAAGACCTATCGTCCGGCGTCTCCATCGCCGACCTAACGCTGACGGATTTCCGGATCGATCTGGCCGACTACCTGAGAGAGCATCCGGATGCCCTGGCAGCCTTGCCGTTCGGTGTGTATGCGGTGACCACAACGGCCGACGCCGAGATCCCGCCTGGCATGATTTTTTGCCTGCGAGCGGAGGGACCGGCGGCGACTCGGCCGTTTGAGACCGGCTATCCCCTCGCGCCGCATTACCTGGTCCACGTTGGTGAGGATGGCACCGTGCTCTTACCGTTCACCCAGGCCAAGCAGGTCTTGGACCGACTCAAACAGCTCTGTCTAGGCCGCGACATGCCGGACGCCGGCGCCTGCGCCCGCTTTGACAAAGCCACCCGAGGGGACCAGGAAATGGGCGCTGCGCAACGCCTCTTGGCCGCTGCGGTCGCCTCCATCGTGGGAAGGAGCAAGGAGCGCGCGGTCGCCAGCCTCTTTTCGCCCGGAGGGACGCATACGATGGCGAGCGAATTTGCGGGCATCAACGACTTCGAGGTGGTTGGGTTCCTCGTCGTCTTGGCGGCGGAGCCGGCATGAAGCCACTCGATCCCATTGCGGCTCTCGCGCTCCCCGACCGCGCCCTTGTCGACCGGCGCGTACCGAAGACGCTGCTGATCGAGAACGGCGCGCCCACGGCGGCCGACAAGCGGCGCATCCGGGAGGGTGTCGAGGAGGTCAAGTGGCTGGCCGCACTGAAACCCACGACCATCGGGGTGGCTGAATATCGCGACTCGGACCGTGAGTATCTCGAAATCGCTGTACTGAAGCTCACACTTCGCACTGGGGCACGCGCCGAGCGGCTCACCGAGCTGGTGCATCGTGCCGTGCCCTATCCGGTGCTGCTCATCGCATGGCAAGGAGACGCCCCCGAGCTTTCGCTGGTCCACAAGCGCTGGTCGCAAGGCGAAGCGGGAAAAACCGTGCTCGACGGCGATGTCGTCACGGCCCGGCTTGGGAATGTTTCCGCCGATGAGTTGACCACCGCATTCGGCGACGCCCTTGCTATAAGTCGACAGCCTCGCACGACGCTCCACGCGCTCTACCAAGGCTGGATCGATACGGTACAGGCGCTGCGCGCCGCCAAGGTGACGGGTGACTTTTCGATCCCCACTTCGACTGTGGAGGCGGCAGACCGTGCGGCGGCCCTACAGGAATACCGGCGTCTGGAATCCAGAATCGCCGAGCTGAGTGCTGCGGCTGGCAAGGAGAAGCAAATCGCCCGTCAGGTAGATATGAATCTGACACTCAAGCGCCTGCGGACCGACCGCAATGTCGTACGCGCCCGACTGCGAACTCAGGAGACCGTGTGAAGAAGATCATTGCCAACGACCCAGAGACGCGCTCGGCTAACGTTGTCGCCGAGAACCTTCAACATCTGCAAACGCTGTTTCCCGAAGCGTTCACGGAGGGAAAAGTCGACTTTGAGGTGCTCAAGCAGCTTCTGGGCGGCGAGGTGAATGAGCGCGAAGAAAATTACGGCCTCAACTGGCACGGCAAGCGCCAAGCCCGACAGCTCGCGCTGACAACTTCAACCGGCACACTGCGCCCGTGCCCAGAGGAAAGCGTCGAATGGGACACAACTCAGAACTTGATGATTGAGGGCGATAACCTGGAGGTGCTCAAGCTCCTGCAAAAGAGCTACGCGGGTAAGGTCAAGCTGATCTATATCGACCCGCCGTACAACACAGGAAAAGACTTCATCTACCCGGATAACTACCGAGACAACATTCAGAACTACCTGGATTTGACAGGCCAGAGTGACGGCGAGAACCGGAAGTTATCGTCGAATACAGAAGCATCCGGCCGATTCCATACCGATTGGCTGAACATGATGTATCCGCGTTTAAAGTTGGCACGCAACCTGCTCCGCGACGATGGTTCCATCTTTGTGAGCATTGACGACGCCGAACTTGGAACCCTGCAGACAACTTTGTCTGAGGTGTTCGGAGAGGAGAATTTCCAAGCGAACATTAGCTGGCAGAAACGATACACGCGGAGTAACAACACTGTAGATTTCACCACTGTCGTGGAGCATCTCTTGGTTTACTCGAAGAGCGAGCAATTCTCCGTGAATTTATTAGCACGCACGCCCGAGGCAGATGCTCGATATTCGAATCCGGACAACGACCCAAGGGGCCGATGGAAGGGAGCGTCTTTTCTTAATCCTGCCACGCCACAACAACGCCGACATCTCTGTTACCCGATTAGGAATCCCAACACCGGAGAGGTCACAAACCCGACCACGAATGCTTGGAGAAGGTCGAGTGAAGAATTTGATCGACTACAGAGCGAAGGGCGGCTCTATTGGGGAGCGGCTGGGAGTCAACCAGTTCCAGCCATCAAGATGTTTCTTTCGGAAGCACGCGACATCACTCCCATAAATTTCTGGGAGCATAACTATGCGGGCAATACCGATGATGGAACGCGCGACTTAAGGAGCCTTCTGGGTGAGAAAGTCTTCGACAATCCCAAGCCGATCAAACTGATAGAACGAATACTCGAGCATAGTACGGACTCCGATTCCATCATTCTTGATTTTTTTGCGGGGTCCGGCACCACAGGTCACGCCGTAGCATTGCGTAACACCGCTGGCGGTAGTGATTGCCGCTGTATTCTCGTCCAGCTTCCCGAACCAGTACATCCTGACAATAAGGATCAGAAAGCCGCGACAGATTTCCTAGGGAAGCTCGGGAAACCACTCAACCTCGCAGAACTCACGAAGGAACGCCTTCGTCGCGCTGCCGAGAAGGTTAAGGACGAACAACCGATGTTCTCCGGCGATCTCGGCTTCCGTGTCTTCAAGCTCGACACTTCCAATATTCGTGCCTGGGAGCCGGACCGCGAAGACTTGGATGGGACGCTGCTCGGAAGCATCGACCACATCAAGCCGGATCGCGGCGAGGAAGACATTCTCTACGAACTACTGCTGAAGCTCGGGCTCGACCTTTGTGTGCCCACAGAGGTTCGGACTATTGCGGGCAAGTCCGTCCGCTCCATCGGCGCTGGAACACTGATCACCTGCCTCGACGAGAGGATCGATAGAGACGATGTCGAGCCGCTAGCCCTCGGAATTGCCGAGTGGCATGACGAGCTTGCGCCTGCTGGAGACAGCACGGTGGTCTTCCGCGACAGTGCCTTTGTAGATGATGTCGCCAAGACCAACCTCTCGGCCATCTTAGAGCAGCGTGGGCTGGGGAACGTCCGGAGCCTGTGAGGCCGCAATGAAACTCCACTTTGAACCCGACCTCGATTTCCAACTCCAGGCGATTGAGGCCGTATGCGACCTGTTCCACGGCCAGGAGATCTGTCGGACCGAATTCACCGTCACGACAGATCCCACGCAGCCGCAAGCGCGGCTCGCCTTTTACGAAAACGACCTCGGCATCGGAAACCGGCTGACCTTGCTCGACGAAGAGATCTTCGAAAACCTGAAGGACATTCAGCTGCGCAACGGTGTCGCGCCGTCTGATTGCCTGGACTCGGGTGACTTCACGGTGGAGATGGAGACCGGAACCGGCAAGACTTATGTCTACCTGCGCACGATCTTTGAACTGAATAAACGCTACGGCTTTGCCAAGTTCGTCATCGTGGTTCCGTCCATCGCGATCAAGGAAGGCGTCTACAAATCGCTCGAGATCACCGAGGAGCACTTTCGAGCACTCTATTCTGGCACACCTTTTGACTACTTCATCTACGATTCGTCGAAGCTTGGCCAGGTTCGGAATTTCGCTACCAGTCCGCAGATCCAAGTCATGGTGGTGACGGTCGGGGCCATCAACAAGAAGGATGTTAACAACCTCTACAAGGACAGCGAGAAGACGGGCGGCGAGAAGCCGATCGATCTCATTAAGGCTACACGGCCTATCCTGATCGTCGACGAGCCGCAGAGCGTGGACGGCGGCCTGGCCGGGCGTGGCAGGGAAGCTCTGGGAAAGATGAACCCCCTTTGCACCTTGCGCTACTCGGCAACGCACGCGGACAAGCATCACATGGTCTATCGGCTCGACGCTGTCGATGCCTATGAGCGCAAGCTCGTGAAGCAGATCGAGGTGGCGTCGGCCACGGTCGAGGACGCGCACAACAGACCCTACGTCCACCTCGTGTCCACGAGCAATCGGCGTGGGACGATCAGCGCCAAGGTCGAGCTTGACGTCCAGGTGGCTGGACGAGTTCGCCGCCAGGTAAAGGTCGTTCAGGATGGCGACGATCTCGAACAGACGGCGGGCCGCGCTGTTTATGGTGACTGTCGCATTGGCGAGATTCGGGTCGAGAAGGGCAACGAGTTTATGGAGGTCCGCGTACCCGGCGGTGAGCAATATCTCCGGCCGGGACAAGCGTGGGGCGACGTCGATGCTCTCTCTGTTCAGCGCGAAATGATCCGCCGGACCATTCGAGAGCATCTAGACAAAGAGAAGCACCTTCGCCCGCAGGGGATCAAAGTGCTCAGTCTCTTCTTCATAGATGCCGTGGATCGGTACCGCCGGTACGACGACGAAGGCGATGCCGTCAAGGGAGACTACGCCCTAATGTTCGAGGAGGAGTACCGGCGTCTGGCTAGCCATCCAGACTACCACACACTCTTCGAGGAGGTTGATCTCACCACCGCCACCGAAGAGGTCCACAACGGCTACTTCTCCATCGACAGGAAGGGCGGCTGGACGGACACCGCCGAGAACAATCAGCCCAACCGCGACAACGCGGAGCGCGCCTACAACCTGATCATGAGGGAGAAGGAGAAACTCTTGAGCCTCGAGACACCGCTCAAGTTCATTTTCTCCCATTCCGCACTGCGCGAGGGTTGGGACAACCCCAACGTCTTCCAGATCTGCGCGCTCCGTGACATCCGGACCGAGCGAGAGCGGAGGCAGACGATTGGGCGCGGGTTGCGCCTATGCGTCAACCAGGAAGGCGAGCGCCTGCGTGGCTTCGACGTCAATACGCTCACCGTCGTTGCGATGGAGAGTTACGAAGAGTTCGCCGAGAAGCTGCAGTCGGAAATTGAGAAGGACACGGGAATCCGCTTCGGCGTCGTAGAGGCGCATCAGTTTGCGGCAATTCCTGTCGCCGGTGACGACGGACAGACGACGGCTCTCGGTTTCGAGGCGTCCAAGGTCCTATGGAATCACCTCAAGGCAGAAGGCTATATCGACACGAGGGGCCGGATACAGGATTCGCTCCGAAAAGCACTCAGGGAAGAGACGTTCATCGTTCCGGAGGATTTCACGGAACAGCACGCGGAGATCGCCAAGGTGCTGCGGAAGCTCGCCGGGCGCCTGCAGATCAAGGACGCCGACGAGCGTCGCTCGGTACGCCCGCGCCAGGCCGTGCTCCACAGCGCCGAATTCAAGGCGCTCTGGGATCGTATCAAGCACAAGACCACCTACCGCGTGGCGTTCGACAATGAAAACCTGCTCGCGCAATGCACCCAAGCGCTCCGGCAAGCACCGGCGATCCCTAGGACACGACTCCAGTGGCGTAAGGCCGATATCGCCATCGGTCAGTCCGGCGTAGAAGCGACCGAGACAGCCGGAGCGGCGACCGTGGTGTTGGAGGAGGCTGACATTGAACTGCCGGACGTGCTGACGGAGCTCCAGGATCGGACGCAGCTCACGCGACGAAGCATCCAGCGAATTCTCAGCGGGAGTCGGCGCCTCGACGACTTCAAGCGCAATCCACAGCAGTTCGTCGAGCTTGCCGAGCAGGCCATCAACCGCTGCAAGCGGCAGGCTTTGGTCGACGGCATCAGGTACCAGCGCTTGGGAGACGAACACTATTTCGCACAGGAACTCTTCGAGAAGGAAGAGTTGACCGGCTATCTGAAGAGCATGCTCGACACGAGCAAGTCAGTTTATGAACAGGTCGTCTACGAATCTGGCATCGAGGCCAGTTTTGCGGACGAGCTTGAGAAGAATACCGCCGTCAAGGTCTACGCGAAGCTTCCAGGATGGTTCGCGGTCCCGACGCCGCTCGGCAGCTACAACCCGGACTGGGCTGTCTTGATCGATTCGGATGAAGGGGAACGGCTCTACTTCGTGGTCGAAACGAAGGGCAGTCCTTTCCTCGGCGATCTTCGCATCACCGAAAGCGCCAAAATAGAATGTGGAAAGGCACATTTCAACGCACTCAAAGTGGGAGAGTCACCGGCTCGATACGAGGTGGCAACCAGTGTCGATAGTCTACTCGCGGCCGTTAGGAGTTGAGATTGTGTCCGGTGAATCTCTAATCGACGGCACTGATACGAGACTAAATTCGGCGGCTAGTTCCTCTGATGAGCCGGCGTTTAGGGTGCAGAGTCTCTCATTTTCCGACGGCACGACGGTTTCTATTGATCCCTCTGATGTTGTCGTGTTAGTCGGGCCAAACAACGCGGGCAAAAGCCGGGCACTCCATGACATCGAAGATCACGCCTCAAAGTCATCAACAGGTGTCGTTGTTAAGGAGGTTACGTTCACGTACTCGGGTACTGTTGATGAACTGATCTCCTATGTCAAGAAGCACTCTACATTGGACGAATCCGGCCGCGACCCCGTCTATAAGGGCTACCGATTTGCAGTGCGATCTGTGCTGCTGTCGCAACTATGGAACCGCCCACTGAGGGAGCTAACTCCCCTTTTCTGCATGCGAATTCCAACCGAGAAACGCATTACGGATAGTGATCCTGTTCAAGCGGTGGCCTTTCTTGATGAGCCCGGATCTCATCCGATCCACATGCTGTACAAGAACGACGCACTTGAGCGCCGGATTAGTGAGTTTTTCTACCGTGCGTTTGGTGAACACCTGATT
Source organism: Candidatus Latescibacterota bacterium (assembly GCA_965217865.1). Lineage (GTDB taxonomy): Bacteria > Latescibacterota > UBA2968 > SICM01 > SICM01 > CBDCJO01. The sequence goes on from CBDCJO010000002.1 coordinate 1,863,822, forward strand.
GTTTTTCGCCTGGGTGGCAGCACGATCCCGCTCTTGGTCGGAGAGTACTTTGGGCCCGAAGACGGTGAAGACCGAGTCTCCGAGTCCTACAACGTGCGGTTGCGGGAATCCACCACACCGTTAAAAGAACAAGGCGATGGCATGCGTAGCTTTGCCAGTGTCGTACTACATCTCCTGACTCCTATTACTTCATCTATTCTGCTCCTCGACGAGCCCGAAGCATATCTTCATCCACCACAGGCGCGATTGCTCGGGGAAATCATCGCGACTGAACGTCAGGACCTTACTCAACTATTTGTAGCGACACACAGCCCAGACGTGCTTCAGGGTTTGCTCAACGTTGTGAACGTAGACCATCTTCGCGTAATCCGCATCGAGCGAGATGGAGATGTGAACCACATCAAGGAGCTGAATAAAGATCAAGCAAGAGAGATTGGTAGTGATCCTCTGATGAAATACTCGTCTGTGTTGTCAGGCCCGGGCGGAGGGAAAGCTGAGCGAGGTCCGGCAAGCGGCGTACGGGTACCTGGCGCTTTCGCTGAGCAAGATGTGCGATTACAACTCCCGCATGTGTGTTTGGCACGCTTATCGCGCCGTCATCGGACATACTTTTTCGCAACATGATTTCTCATTCAAATGGTCCTACGCCGAAATGGCGCCCCTCATCGTCGGACTCGGCTACGACTGGGCCATCGGGCAGATCGCCAAATACATCAAGGAACTCGTCGCGCTGGTTCGCCCCGAAGCGAATGGCGGCGCTGTCGGCATGTTCGACGATGCCGGCGCGGCCGAATACACGCCCCCACCGGTCACCATCACCTGCAAGCCGGGCGACAGCCTCGACCACATCGAGGACGGCAGCATCGACGTGATCGTCATGGATGTCCGCAAAGCCGGCGGAATTCCCACCCGGCGATCTGAGAAGCCGCGTATGGTCTTTCGTCCGGCATGCGCATGGCGCGGCTGTTTCAGTCGGTTGAACGCGCCTGCGGCGAAGCCGGGACGGAGGACGCGCAACGCCTCGTCAACCTGTCGCGTCTGAAGGTCAACAAGGTTCTCCGCGCGCTGCGCAACGACGCCGGCATCCCGCGCCGTCAGCTGGAAACGGCGGAGCGCCGGGCGGCGGTCAAGATCATGCGGGCGAACACGCCGCTTTGCAGGCTGGTCTCACGGCACACCCGCGAACTGCTGCGGCAGTACTTCAAGGCGGGCATGTTGACCACACCGATCGCCGACCGCCGGATCGAGGATCGCTTCCTCGAGATGACGGCCCAAGAGCGGGCGCTCTACGACGCGGTCGAGGATTACATCGCCAGCACCTACAACCAGGCCGGCGACACCGAGCGCACGGCGGTGGGATTCGTCATGACGATATACCGCCGTCGGCTCGCCAGCAGTTTCAGCGCCCTGCGCAAGACGCTTCAAAACCACCTCGACGCCATTTCCGCCGGCAACCCGGCGTTATTGACGGGTCTGGACGAAGACGCGCCGGACGATGAAGCCGCGGACGAAATCCCGGATGCCGACGAGGTGGAAAAGCTGGAGCGCGCGGCCCTCGCCGTCGAAGAGGAGGCCGACATCCAAAGCCTCCTTGGCCGCATCGGTCAACTGCCGCCGGACAGCAAGCTCGAAAGCCTGAAGAGCGCCCTCCACGAACTGCGCCAGGACGGCTACCGCCAGGCGATGGTCTTCACCCAGTACACCGACACCATGGATTTTCTGCGCGGAGAACTCCTGAAGGACGCCGGTTTGAAGTCGATGTGCTTCTCGGGACGCGGTGGAGAAATACCCTCCTCCGACGGCTCCTGGCGCCGGATCGGCCGCGACGTGGCACGCGAAGGCAGTCTGACAGAGATGCATCATGACGCCTGAACAGACGAAATCGCTGGCCCAGACAGGCGAATCCGAAACGCTGGGATTCAAAAGCACCACGGGAACGCGCCGCGAGGCGGTCCAAACGGTGTGTGCCATGCTCAATCAAAGCGGCGGGCAGGTGCTGTTCGGTGTCTCGCCGGGAGGAGATGTGGTCGGGCAACAGGTGAGCGAGAGAACGATTGAGGAGATAAGCGCCGAGGTCCAAAGGATTGACCCACCGGCCTTCCCGGAGATCGAGCGGATACACGTAGCTGGCGACCTTAAAGTCATGGAGGTTCGCGTGAGTCAGGGAACTACATCCTTCGGAACCCTTCGTAGCCCGAGCAATTTCCCATCGAACCTCGGGCGAGGGACGCGGAAGTTGCTCGCGTATGAGTAAGTAAGATGACGAGTCTTCCAACCCTCGACTCTCGGGTTCACTACTCCGGCAGCGTTCAGTCCGTACATTGGGAAGGTCGCCTTGTAGAGGACGCTCTTGGCTTCCAGAGTTACATGCGCGCAGTTGTGCATCCGCGCGTCTCTGATGATGCGTCACCCTTCGCTTCCGAACTTCGCGGTCTTGCCACGACCGGGATGGAGACAAAGTTCGTTGAGCGCCTGTTGAACACCGTGCCTAACCTGGAGGGCTGGGAAGTCGGTGAAGCCCTTGCAGAATGTGCACTCCGGGACGACTCAGCCCGACATGTGGTATGGCCTTGGAATAGCGTGCGGGATCGTCGAACTCCACGGGCGAGTCTCCCTGGTGCTGATCTCGTTGGCTTCTACTGTGAGGAAGAAAAAGTCGTTCTGCTGTTTGGAGAAGTGAAAACCTCCTCCGACGTCAGCACGCCGCCCAGCGTGATGAGTGGAGGGAGCGGAATGGCATGGCAACTTCAGGAAAGCGCCACACGTCTTGACATCCAGCATGCCCTATTGAAATGGCTGCATGCGCGATGTCGATCCGAACCTTACCGTAATCTCTATCAGAAGGCAGTCAAGCGTTACCTCGCGTCAGAAGGAAAGGAGCTGCTGATTGTCGGGGTCTTGATTCGCGATACAGCGCCGAGCGAACTAGACCTGAAGGCCCGGGGGAACATGCTGGCGATTCGTCTGAATACATTGACCCGTGTTGAGCTAATTGCTTGGTACTTGCCCGTGCCAATCTCTGCCTGGCCGGCATTGCTTCAGGAGGCGGTCCAATGACCACCGATTCCTGGATCGTCGATTCCATAGGCAACGACAAGGTCCGCGATGCCACTATTGAGGCGGGACGGCGGCGGCTCCAGGGTGCGCTCAGTGTCGCCGAGTCCAAACAGCTAACTGACGAGCAACTGCGGTTCATCGCCAATGGCCTTGAGATTCGCGTATTCGACCTACTTGACGATGGGAACCCCAATGAACTCTCCACTGCGGCCGCGGAAGTATTTCAGGTAGCACGGGTCCTGCCAGTGCCAGAAAAGGCCATGGAGGCAGCTGAAGCACTTGTGCGACTTGGATGCCTTGGCGTCTTGGGAGAGCGTGGTGCTGATGTCCGACGGCTCCTTCTCGAAAAGGAAATCCCCCCGCTACCAATTGATGCGCCCGATTGGGGAGTGCGCGTCTGGGCGACCATTCTGGACGTTTGGTTGCGCCTTTTTCGCAAGAGAGGTTGGGACGACCTTGATGCTGTTCAAGAGCGAGTCGCACGTATTCGCTCGGAGCAGAGCAGCTTCGAGCCACCATTCCTGAGTCAGGCGGAAGAGCAAAGAAACGCAAGGCCGGCGTGGGAGCTTGTTTCTGCCTACCACTTGGCCAAAGCCGCCGAGATTGTCGGCGTTTACCAATCCCAAGGATCAGTCGACGGACACTACGACGTACAGGAGCAACTCGAAGCGCAGTTCGACCGGGCTATCGCTGCGGCGGGCCGTGGGCAACTCATGGAGCGGGAGGCGTTGACACGCCTGCTCGCTCTAACCGCCCAGACACTTGTGGACAGCAGTATCTGGACAGTTACGCGTTCCGTGAATAGTCGCGTTACCAAGTTTGTCGAGTCAATGGTTTCACGTCAGAGCCAGCAACCGATCTTCGAAATGCTGCCTCCGCAGCGACGCACTCTTCGCGAGGAGGGATTGCTCGGATCAGGTCACCGCTCTGTCGTCGTGAGCCTCCCGACGTCGAGCGGCAAGACATTCATTGCAGAGTTTCGAATCCTCCAAGCGCTGAATCAGTTTGACCAGGAGCGCGGATGGGTAGCGTATCTTGCGCCGACACGCGCTTTGGTCAACCAGTTGACTCTTCGCCTGCGACGGGACTTCGCGGAAATCGGCTGCGGTGTCGAGAAAGTCAGTCCTGCGCTGGAGATCGATGGTCTAGAAGCCGATATGCTCCTTGAGCGGGAATCTGACCTGCAGTTTCGTATCCTCATTACGACTCCCGAGAAGCTCGATCTCATGCTGCGAAATGGTTGGGAGCGAACGATTGGGAGACCATTGACCCTCGTCGTTGTGGACGAGGCCCATGGTATCGCGTCTACGGCACGCGGCTTGAGGCTGGAGCTGTTGCTTGCCACTGTCAACCGTGAGTGCCGATATGCGCAGTTCCTTTTGCTTACACCATTCATTCATAATGCGGGCGAGATTGCACGATGGTTGGCACCCGACAGCAACAAGAGCATCGAACTTGGCGTGGATTGGGTACCCAACGACCGTGTAATTGCCACGGCCCGTCCGCAGAAAGGTGAAGCTCGCGGCGATTTTCGAGTTGAGTTCACAAGTCAGCATACGACTCGGAAGACAATCCAAATTCCCGAAGCGCTGTCGATCGACATCCAACGCCCGTTGGGGCTGTCTTGGTCCGATGTTTCCAGATCGCCCGGCAAACTCGCGGCGGCGACGGGTCAGATTCTTCAGCGCCGTGGCACTGTGATTGTCCTTGTCGACAAGCCAAATAACAGTTGGGGCGTGGCTGACGCGTTCAAAGTAGACGAGAACCGTCATGAGGTCGAAAGTGAAGACCTCAAGCATATCCAGAATTTCCTGGTAGATGAAATGGGGTCTGACTTCCCTTTGACATCGCTACTTGGATACGGCATTGGCGTGCACCACTCCGGACTTTCGGAAGACACTAGAACCATTATTGAGTGGTTAACAGAAAAAGCGATGCTACGAGTGTTAGTTGCGACCACGACTATTGCGCAGGGTGTCAACTTTCCCGTCTCGGGAGTGGTTTTCGCCAGCCACCAGTATCCCTATGGGCAAGACATGCCGCCCGAAGATTTCTGGAACATCGCAGGGCGGGCCGGCCGCGTCGATCAAGGCGACCTCGGAATAGTGGCGCTGGCAGGACATGACGACACGAAAGTAAGGAAGATTGAGGAGTTCATTGGTCGATCTGTGAGCGCTTTGAACTCAACGCTGATTGACATGATTCAGAAGGTGTACGCCGAGGGAAACGTGTTGAGGCTCGAGACTCTATCTTGGCGGCCTGAGTGGTCAGCGTTCCTGCAATACCTCGCCCACACCTACAGACAAATCGGTGATCACGAACGGTTCGCGGCCGAGGTCGAACAGGTCCTTCGGGGGACCCTTGGATTCCAGGCTCTACGCAGGAACCATCAGGGCTGGGCGGATGAGCTGGTTAATAGCGTGTACAGCTACGCAGAGCGCATCAAAGGGAAGCCACTTCAGCTCGTAGACCTAACAGGATTCTCTTGGGAGTCGGTCAGCAATACGTTGCGCCGTCTGAATGAGGCGCAATTGTCGAGTGAGGTCTGGTCTCCAGATCTTTTTGGGAGGCGCCGTGATGACCTGCAGCGGATGATAGGGGTGCTGCTTCAGGTCCCAGAACTTAGAGAACCGCTCAAGGAGGTCACCGGCGGACCACGACCTGATGGGGACACCCTATCTCGGATAATCTGCGACTGGGTTCAAGGCCGTCCACTCGCCGAAATGGCTACCGAGTACTTCGCGATGAAGTCAGGAGACGAAGTGGAAGGCTATGGTGATGCAGTGGCGGCGATGACGAAATGTTGTACGAGAGTTTTTGGACGGCTGACGCAGACGGCATCCTGGGGCTTGGCCGCGCTCCAGGCTCTGACAATCGGGGACACATTTGATTCATTGTCGGCGAACGAGCAGCGGACACTGCGAAACCTGCCGGCGCGAGTCTACTACGGTGTGAACTCCGATGAAGCGGTGGCCCTCCGCATTCTGGGTGTCCCTCGGACAGCTGCAGTGCCGCTAGCACAACAGCTCGGGGTAGGGACAGCCGAGCCACTGCACCAAGTGCGAGGTAGGGTTCGCGAGGCAGGTGTCGATACATGGAGGGCTGCTCTGGGTGAACGAGGCGCGAGCTACCACCATGTGTGGTCGATCATCGAGGGTGAAGTGTGACCGCAGGATCAAATCCGGTGGTGGAACTGGCGAGCACGACAGGCCTGCCACGCCCCGATATCGAGAATGCCGACGGGAATGTGGCGTGCTTGCCCGACGCTCGGTTCGCGGGTTGACCGGTGTGTCCACTGGTCGCGGTTCAGTACGGGCCGGTTCGACGAATGGCTCGACCTGACGTAGCCAGTACCCCGACTCCTCGACATGGTGCGCGAGCCCTATCAGCCCGTTGAAGAACTACCTTTCAACGCACATAAACGGAAAAGACGCCTGGAGTGCGGGTCGGATAAATCAACGCGGGCAAAAGCCGGGTACTCCATGACATCGAAGATCACGCCTCAAAGTCATCAACAGGTGTCGTTGTTAAGGAGGTTACGTTCACGTACTCGGGTACTGTTGATGAACTGACCTCCTATATCAAGAAGCACTCTACATTGGACGAATCCGGCCGCGACCCCGTCTATAGGGGCTACCGATTTGCAGTGCGATCTGGGCTGCTGTCGCAACTATGGAACCGCCCACTGAGGGAGCTAACTCCCCTTTTCTGCATGCGAATTCCAACCGAGAAACGCATTACGGATAGTGATCCTGTTCAAGCGGTGGCCTTTCTTGATGAGCCCGGATCTCATCCGATCCACATGCTGTACAAGAACGACGCACTTGAGCGCCGGATTAGTGAGTTTTTCTACCGTGCGTTTGGTGAACACCTGATTGTTTTTCGCCTGGGTGGCAGCACGATCCCGCTCTTGGTCGGAGAGTACTTTGGGCCCGAAGACGGTGAAGACCGAGTCTCCGAGTCCTACAACGTGCGGTTGCGGGAATCCACCACACCGTTAAAAGAACAAGGCGATGGCATGCGTAGCTTTGCCAGTGTCGTACTACATCTCCTGACTCCTATTACTTCATCTATTCTGCTCCTCGACGAGCCCGAAGCATATCTTCATCCACCACAGGCGCGATTGCTCGGGGAAATCATCGCGACTGAACGTCAGGACCTTACTCAACTATTTGTAGCGACACACAGCCCGGACGTGCTTCAGGGTTTGCTCAACGTTGTGAACGTAGACCATCTTCGCGTAATCCGCATCGAGCGAGATGGAGATGTGAACCACATCAAGGAGCTGAATAAAGATCAAGCAAGAGAGATTGGTAGTGATCCTCTGATGAAATACTCGTCTGTGTTGTCAGGCGTCTTTCACGAACGCGTCATAATCTGTGAGGCGGACACCGACTGCATGTTCTACAGTTCTCTATTGGACATTCCTGAAGTACATGGTGGTCCTCAACCTGACGTTTTATTCGTCCACGCGAGCGGTAAGCACCGTATGGCCGTTCAGGCCCGAGCGTTAGCAGCACTCGGAGTTCATGTCGATGTCATCGCGGATATGGACGTGCTCCAAGAGGAAGCGGATTTGCAAAGAATATTCGAAGCTCTTGGAGGCGATTGGTCAAGGGTACAGGCAAAAGTGAGAAGCGTGAGAACAGCAATCGAAACTCATAAGCCCTGGTTGAACGCCGAAGAAGTGTCAAAGGGTATTCGGACGGAACTAGAGGGCGTTGGTCAAGCAGGTGAATTTCCACGGTCAGCCCAGCAAGACATTACCGCGTATTTTCGCAAGGCATCACCATGGGATGTCGTTAAGGATACTGGAGAGGCCGCCATACCCTCCGGACAGGCTACGACGGAGTACGGGGAGCTGAGGGAGGCCTTTCAACACAAGGGGTTGTGGATCGTTCCGGTCGGTGAGCTTGAAGGCTTCTGCAAGAATGTCGGGGGACATGGACCCAGGTGGGTCCAAGAGGTCATTGGAAAGTACGATCTGGTGAACTCTGATGAGCTGAGGATAGCTCGTGAATTCGTTGGCAAAGTGTGGCAAGCGAGGAGAGCCTCGTGAACCGAACGGGACTCATCGTAAGCTCCTCCTTCGACACGCCGTAAGAATGTGCCGATGACGCCCGAACAACTCACAGCGCTGGTCGCGACAGGCGAGTCCGAGACGCTGGAGTTCAAGAGCACGACCGGGACCCGTCGTGAGGCGGCCAGGACGGTGTGCGCCATGCTCAACCAGCGCGGTGGGCACGTGCTGTTCGGTGTCACGTCGAGAGGAGATGTGGTCGGGCAGCAGGTGAGCGAGCGAACGATTGAAGAGGTGAGTGCCGAGATCCAAAGGATCGACCCGCCGGCCTTTCCGGAGATCGAGCGGGTCCAAGTAGCGGAAGACCGGGAGGTGATTGCGGTCCGCGTGAACCAGGGCTCCGCACGTCCGTACCAGTACCGGGGCACCGCCTATCGCCGGGTTGGCAACACCACCGTGGCCTTGTCGACCGAGGAGTACAACCGGGTGCTCTTTGAGCGCATGCACAGTGAGAAGCGCTGGGAGAACCAGCCCGCTACCGGGTGGTCGGTCGAGGACCTCGACGTGGCCGAGATTCGCAACACGGTTGCAGAGGCCGTCCGTATCGGCCGGCTGAATGAACCTGGTAGTCGGGAACCGGAGGATCTGCTGCGCGGGCTCGGGCTGATCCGCGACGGCGTCCTGTTCCGCGCGGCGGCGGTGCTGTTCAGTAACGCCGAGCGACTTGAGTTCGAAATGCCGCAGTGCCTGCTCCGTGTGGCTCGTTTCCGGGGTCTCGACCGGAGCGAATTCCTGGACAACCGACAGTTCAACGGCAACGCCTTAGAGCTGCTCTCGAGCGCGGAGCGCTTTCTACGCGACACCCTTCCCATCGCAAGCCGGTTCGAACCGGGCCGCATCCAGCGCATTGACGAACCGCTTTACCCGCCTCTGGCCACACGGGAAGCTCTGGCGAACGCCCTGTGCCATCGGGATTATGCGTTGGGCGGCGGCTCGGTGGGGCTGGCGGTGTACGACGACCGTCTTGAGGTGACATCGACTGGTTCACTGCACTTTGGACTGACCCCGGACGAGCTGTTCGGGCCGCACGAGTCGAGGCCGTGGAACCCGCTGATCGCCCGCACATTCTACCGGCGCGGCATCATCGAGGAATGGGGCCGCGGAACGCTCAAGATGGCGGAGCTGGCAACCTCCGCGGGCCTACCGCGCCCCGAGATCGAAGATGCCAGTGGAGCCGTGACGGTACGATTCCGGCACGGCCAAGTCGTGCCATCTCAGCGTAGCGGGAGCGCCGTAATCGAAAGGCAAAATGCAATTCTCGCCCTGTTGGATCGCGCGGAAGGTGGCTTGGCGTTACGCGAGATTCACGCACAATTGCCCCTAGACGTCAGCGAGCGTCAGGTAAGAAGGGCCTTAACGGAGTTGAGGGACCGTGGGCTGGCAGTGTCCACGGGCCCCGGTCCGGCGGCGCGGTGGAAGCTTTCGCAAGGCCAGTAGAGGTGCCATTAGACCCCTATCTGACCCCCAGGGGTCTAATAGGGGTCAAATGGGGGTCTGATTCATTGCACGCTCACGAGGGCCGCAGCTCGGGCCAGAAACTCGGGGCGAAGACGTGGAGAGCACCCGACGATGTGTGGCCGTTTCACCCAGATGCTAACTTGGCGTCAGATTCACGACCTCTACAGCCTGACAGGATCGGCTCTCCCTCTGAATCTGGAGCCTCGCTACAACGGTGCGCCAACTCAGGATTTCGCGGCGTGCCGGCTCGATGACGATGGCAACCGTTCTATCGCCAAGCTCCGCTGGGGGTTGGTGCCTTCCTGGGCGAAGGACGTGAGCATGGGCACGCGTCTCATCAACGCCCGGGCAGAGACCGTCCACACCAAACCGTCCTACGGCGATGCCTTTCGTTCTCGTCGGTGCCTAGTGCCGGCCAACGGATGGTTCGAATGGCAGGCGACCGGGCGCGGCAAGCAGCCCTACTTCCTGGTGCTCGCGGACGGATCGCCGCTGTCGTTCGCCGCGCTGTGGGAGCGCTGGGACAAGGATGAAAAATCCCTGGAGTCGTTCACCATTATCACCACGGCGGCCTCCCCGCACCTTGCCGACATCCGCCACCGACAGCCGGCGATAGTCCACCCCGGCCGGTCTGCTGAATGGCTCGATCTGACGTCGCCGGCGCCACGACTCCTCGACTTGGTGCGTGAATCCCATGGCGGCCCTTACGAGCGGCGCGCCGTCAGCACCAGAGTGAACAGCGTCCGGCACGACGATCCAGGCATTCTGGCCCCCAGGTCGGAGAGGGGACAATCGGCAACACCGTAGCTAGGGCTGCCTTTCGTGAAACGAATTGAGGATTCCTTAGAACTCAGCGCCATCGACTTGGTCGGGTACCTTAATTGCCGTCATCTTTCCGAACTGGACCGTGCGGTAGCCGAAGGTGCTTTGGCGAAGCCCAAAGTCTGGAATCAACCCCTTCTGCAAATTCTTTGGGAACAAGGTCTTGTTCACGAGCAGAACTATGTTGAGCACCTGACGAAGGACGGTGTGGAGTTTGTCAGAATTGAGGGCATAGAAGTTACAGACGAAGCGGTCTCTCAAACGCTTGCGGCCATGAAACGAGGTGCGAGGGTGATCGTTCAGGGGGCGCTGTCCCACGATAGTTGGGTCGGACGTGCCGACATTCTGCGCCGTATCGAAGTCCCGAGTGCGATTGGCAACTGGTCGTATGAGGTGATCGACACAAAGCTCGCGCGTGAAACGAAAGCGGGAACCGTGCTCCAGCTTTGTCTCTATTCCGATCTTCTGACAGAGGCTCAAGGCCTGGAGCCTGAGTACATGTATGTTGTCGCGCCATGGTCCGACTTTGAGCCACAGCAATATCGATTTGCGGACTACGCCGCCTATTTTCGGAAGGTGAAGCATGGTTTGTCAGCGGCTCTAGCAAAACGAGACACGGTAGGGACTTATCCCGATCCGATAGAACATTGCGACATATGCCGATGGCGGCAAACTTGCGAAAAGCGTCGCCACGGCGATGATCACCTTTGCCTCGTGGCAGGGATCTCGAAGATTCAGATCAACGAGCTGAACCAGCGCGGGATTACAACCGTGCGGGGCTTGGCTGGTATGCCCTTACCGCTGGATTGGAAACCGGATCGCGGCGCAGCTGAGTCCTATGGCCGCATCCGCGAGCAGGCGCGGGTTCAAATCGAAGGTCGTGAGGCCGGTGAGGGAAAATTCGAACTGTTCCCGGTGGAGACTGGATTCGGCCTCACCCGCCTTCCTGAACCGTCGGACGGGGACATTTTCTTCGACCTGGAGGGTGATCCGTTCGTTGGCGAGCACGGCCTCGAATATCTTTTCGGCTTCTTGTTCATTGGTGAAACCGGACAGACCGTATACAGGAGTGAGTGGGCCTTTTCACGGGTCGAAGAAAAGCAGACCTTCGAGGATTTTGTCGATTTCGTCATGGCGCGCTGGGAGCAATTCCCCAGCATGCATATCTACCACTACGCTCCTTATGAGCCGTCGGCCTTGAAGCGTCTGATGGGCCGTTACGCGACGCGGGGAGAGGAGATCGACCAGATGCTTCGCGCAGGGATATTTATCGACCTCTACCAAGTGGTACGCCGCGGTATTCGTGCGAGCGTAGAAAGCTACTCCCTAAAGCAGTTGGAATCGTTCTATTCGTTCGAACGGGAGACGGCATTGGCCGATGCGAATGCCGCCCTGGCGAATCTCCAGGCAAACCTCGAACTCAATGCCATTCCCTCAATTGCAGATGAGATTGGGGCCACTGTCGTTGCCTACAACAAGGATGATTGTCGCTCTGCCGCCGGCCTGCGGGACTGGCTAGAAACATTGCGGGCGCAGCTTGTCACTGATGGAGTAGACGTGCCCCGCCCGGAATTGGGCGATGGCGCCCCAAGCGAAAATGTCACGGATTGGCTGATCCGGATAAACGCATTGGTCGAACAGCTGAGCACAGATGTCCCTGTAGACCCGGAAGAGCGGGATGAGGAGCAGCAAGCACGTTGGATACTGGCCAACATCCTCGACTGGCACCGCAGAGAAGAAAAATCGGTGTGGTGGGAGCACTTCCGGTTGGCTGAGCTCTCTGAAGAGGATCTGCGGGATGAACGGGCTGGGCTCTCCGGTCTTAGTTTTTTGAGACAGGCCGGCGGCACCGCCAGAGCGCCGATTCACCGTTATAGGTTTCCGCCGCAAGAAACCGAGCTCCGTGGCGGCGAGGATCTCCGCAATCTCGGCGGAGACAAGCTGGGTAAGGTCGAGGCGATTTCCTTTGACGACTGCACAGTTGACATCAAGAAGCGTCAGGACAGCGTCGCGACCCACCCGCAAGCCGTCTTTGCACTTACGTACGTCAATGCGCAGGTACTCAAGGATTCTCTCGTGCGGCTCGGTGAGTATGTGGCCCAGCATGGCCTGCGTGGAGAAGGGCCTAATCGGGTTGCCCGCGATCTCTTGTTGAAAGAAGCCCCGCGTGTCGGCGGGCAAGAGCTGCATCGTGATGGAGAAACGACAGTCGAAGCAGCTATCCGACTATGCGGGCATCTGGCTTACGGCGTTCTTGCGATTCAAGGGCCGCCCGGCGCGGGCAAGACCTTCACGGGCGGGCGCATGATTTGTGAGTTGGTGCGCCAGGGCAAGACAGTTGGCATCACGGCAAACAGTCATAAGGTCATCCACAATCTGATCGATGCGGCCATTGAAGCAGCAGGTGAGATGGACCTGGATCTGCAATGTTGCCACAAGGCTGCTCAAGTGGAGCAACCCCAGCACCGCCTTTCCTTTGCCAGGAGCAATGAAGACCTGTTTGCTGCGCTTGGAACCGGCGTATCTGTCGCTGGTGGAACCGCCTGGCTATGGTCGCGTCCTGAGGCATTCGAGACAGTCGATGTCCTGTTTGTCGATGAGGCCGCGCAAATGTCGCTCGCGAATGTGTTGGCCGTTTCGCAGGCTGCCAAAGCCGTGGTGCTGATCGGCGATCCGCAGCAGCTCGATCAACCAATTCAGGGCAGTCATCCGGACGGGACGGATGTCTCTGCGCTCGATCACATTTTGGCCGGTGAACAGACCATATCCCCAGACAAAGGGTTGTTCCTCAAAGAAACTTGGCGGCTGCATCCTGATATATCTGCGTACACGTCCGAGCTTTTCTATGAAAGCAAGCTCAGTTCAAAAGCTGGGCTTGAAAAACAGATCATCAAGGCGGCGGGTCCGATCAGCAGTTCCGGTCTGCGTTACTTGCCCGTTGAACACGACGGCAATCAGAACTGCTCGCCTGAAGAGGCTCAGGCGCTCAGTACTCTTGTGAAGGATATTCTGGAAAACGACGCCACCTGGGTTGATCGAGACGGCCAGGAACGACCCGTTGCGCTCGGCGATATCGTTATCATCACGCCCTACAACGCACAGGTCTTTGAGATTCAGCAACGCTTGCCGGGAGCGCGGGTTGGCACGGTGGACAAGTTTCAGGGCCAGGAAGCGCCGATTGCGATCTATTCGACGGCAACGTCAAGCTATGCGGACGCGCCGCGGGGGATGGGATTTCTATACAGCCTCAATCGACTTAACGTTGCGACGTCCCGGGCAAAATGCGTATCGATCATGGTCAGCTCCCCGCGAATCTTCGAATCGGAATGCCGCACGCCACGGCAAATGCAATTGGCAAATGCCTTCTGCCGCTATCTCGAAATGGCAGATCGGGTGCCCAATTAGATGACATCGCATACGCCTACCGACCTTGTCGGCAGGTTGATGGGCTCACAAGGCGGGCTGCTCGCCCTTACCAGCAGGCGGGTCCGCCTTGACCATCGCCTTAGCAACATCACGAATGCGGTCTCCTCGGGGCTTGCCGACATCCGCCACCGACAGCCGACGATAGTCCACCCCGGCCGGTCTGCTGAATAGCTCAATCTGACGTCGCCGGCGCCACGACTCCTCGACTTGGTGCGTGAACCCCATGGCGGCCCTTACGAGCGGCGCGCCGTCAGCACCAGAGTGAACAGCGTCCGGCACGACGATCCGGACATTCTGGCTCCCCGGTCGGAGCTGGAGCTCTTTTGACCGAGAGGGCGGAAATCGGCGTTAATTGCCACCATCCATGTTTTCTCGATGGAGGGGGAAATCGGAGTCAAAAGCACTTCCCTCAGGCGAACCTTGGAGAACGATCTGTTGACCTTCGTAAGCCCACGCAAATCAACGGATTACGCATGTCCGTGGTAAGGGAGCGTGGATTGCGGGAATTTAAGGAGAAGTTCGATGAAAAGTTACTCGTGCATCGGGGTCAAATGCATTGCTGGTTTCGAGTACCAGGCCGAAACCCGGTCGACCGAGTGGATTTGAAGAGACGCTATGTGCGGGGAGGTTATAGGTTGGTTGAAGGACTTTGAATAAGGGGGAAACGGCCATGACCCAGCCGCATGGGCGCAATTTGACCCCTAGGAGTTCTCTGCACGTTGGACGAACCGGCCTAGCCTCGTTTTTGTTCGCGCTCCTTCATCCTGGGGGCGCCAAAGCTGCGACGGTGAATGCGGACATCTTGACACTGACTCGCGCGACCGGATCGATGGAAATCCCCTTTCGGGAGATTGAGACGGCTGAGGTAAGGGCCGGGTGGTTCTGGAGCGGTATGCGAGTCCGTTTCGCCTCCGGGGAAGTCACCGTATCGGGGCTGGCGAAGCCCAACGCACTGGCGTTCACCGATGCACTGGAGAGCGCGAGAGTCGGCTGGTGGCGAAGAACCCTGGTTGCACACATTGGAACGCTTCGATCCGTTCACGACCGCTTGGTGCAGCTTGCCGACCCGCCCAGGTACATGGCCCGCAGCGTCTTTTCCGACCTCGAGCGTGATGCCAAAGACGCGGTCGCCCAGTTCCCCTCTCGGTGGCCCGGCAAGCTATCTGGCACCGCACAAATCCGAATGCTAAAGGCGATACAGGATTTCTCGAAAGAAACAGAAGCTTACCGGGCGCGAGCCAACGACACCTTTGTGGGCAACGAGTTGGTCCGGTCTCGGGAATTCTTCGACAGGGTCGAGGCACGGCCGCTCACAGACGAGCAACGGAGAGCGGTCGTCGTCGATGAGGACCGCAACCTGGTCGTTGCGGCTGCGGGTAGCGGCAAGACATCTGTCATCGTGGCCAAGGCCGGCTGGCTCCTTCAGAAAGGTTACCGGCACCCGTCGGAACTGCTGCTGCTTGCGTTCGCCAAAGACGCCCAGAAGGAGATGGAGGAGAGGGTCTGCGGCCGGCTAGGCGATGAGGCGGTGGCCCAGCTAACCGTTCGGACGTTTCACAGCCTGGGCATGTCCATCATCGGCGCAGTGGAGGGTAAACGTCCAGCACTGGCCAAGGTCGCCGAGGACGACAAGTCTCTGTTCGACCTGCTTAAAAACATCATTGCCGACCTACTTGCCGATCCCAAATTCTCGAACGTCATGCTCAGATGGTTCGAGGAGCACTTCGTCCCCCACCGGAGCGAGCACGAGTTCCGAACCCAGGGCGAATATTGGGACTACGTCCGAGCAAACGAAATCCGGTCATTACAGGGCGAAAAGCTCAAGAGCTTTGAGGAATGCGAAATCGCCAGTTTCCTGTATCTCAACGGTGTGCCCTACGAGTACGAACGCTCCTACGAGCACGAAACCGCGACGTCGGAGAGGCGGCAGTACCAGCCCGACTTCTACCTTCCGGACGCCGGGATTTACATCGAACATCTTGCACTGTCCGCGTCGGGCGATACGCCTCCTTTCATCGACCGCGAGGAATATCTCCGGTCAGTTGCCTGGAAGCGTCAGCTTCATTCCGAGCATGGAACCGTGCTCATCGAGACCTACAGTCACGAAAAGGCTGCCGGTAAGCTGATCGAGAAATTGGCGGCAAAACTGGCCGACCATGGTGTGACGCTATCTCCGATCCCTTCTGACGAAGTCTTTGCCGTCCTCGAACAGCAAGGTCGAATTGACCCGTTCACGCGCTTGGTTGCGACCTTTCTCCAACACTTTAAGGGAGCACAGCTCTCCGCCGAGGAAGTGGCCCGGCGAGCCGCGAACGCTCCCCGCCGCCCGCGGGCGGTGGCTTTCGTTGCGGTGTTTCGACCGATCTTCGAGCGCTACCAGGACTCGCTGGCCCGACTGCGGCAGATCGACTTCCACGACATGATCGGCAAAGCGAAGGAACACGTGGAGAGTGGACGCTACCGGAATCGGTTTGACTACATCCTTGTCGACGAGTTCCAAGACATCTCGCCAGGACGGGCGCGGCTGCTGAAGGCGTTGCTGGACACGTCCCAGACCGCCCAATTGTTCGCCGTCGGCGACGATTGGCAGGCAATCTACAGATTTGCCGGCTCGGACATCGCCATCATGCGCGAGTTCCGGGAACGCTTCGGGGAGAGCGAGCGTGTCAACCTTGAGACAACATTCCGGTGCGCCGATCGCATCGCCGCCGTAGCAACGAAATTCGTCTTAAGCAACCCGGCGCAAATTCGCAAGAATGTCTCCTCCACGCGTCAGGCGAATGGACCTTGCGTGCATGTCGGCCTTCCCGGAGAGGAATGCCCCGATCTATTGAGGGAGGCCCTGGAAGCGATCGCCGTGGACGCGGCGAAGACCGACGGAACGCCGACTGTTCTGCTGATGGGCCGGTATAGGCACTCGCGACCGGAGAACATGGCTGAGCTGGCGAGGGAACATCCCGGTCTGAGTCTCTCCTACATGACCGTGCACCGCTCGAAAGGGCTTGAGGCTGACTACGCCGTAGTGATCGACTTGTGCTCCGGAAAGTACGGTTTTCCCGCCGAGATCGTCGATGACCCGCTGCTTGATCTGGTCCTCGCGGCGCCCGAAGGGCATCCGAACGCCGAGGAACGGCGTCTGCTCTATGTCGCCATTACACGAGCCCGTCGCCATGTCTTTCTTCTTGCTGATGGCGGCTCGCCATCCTCATTTATTTTGGAATTGATCAAGGACGGCTATAACGTCACCGTATTCGGTGAGCCTCCGGATGACGACGTTGCTTGCCCAAAGTGTGTAGAAGGGCGACTAAAGCGAAGAGAAGGCTCCCGGGGCACGTTCTATGGATGTTCGCACTATCCATATTGCGAACACAGAGAGTCCGCTTGTCCCCATTGCGGAAGAGGATTACCGGTGAAAACCGACGTGGCCATCCGTTGCCGCGACTGTGGCGAGCTCCTCGAGGGATGCCCGAAGTGCAACGGATGGCTTCAGATTAGAAACAGTCCGTATGGGCATTTTGGGGGTTGTTCAAATTATCCCACTTGCGACTACACCAGAGATATCCGGCGGGGATGAGGACTCGCGATACTCCGCCCCTTAGCAACCAGGGCGAAATGGGTCGAACAGCATCTGACGGACTCCCTGGCCTCGATGTCGAAGACGGAGCTCACTCAGTTATGAAAAGGGTTGCGCAAAGGGAGCTCCTGGTCGAGCCCCTTGGGGGTGGAAGGGCTGGCTCTGGGCATGGCGGATCAGGTATGCGCTTGTTGCAGCCATCGACGGATGCGGTGTTTGGGTGTGTCATGGGGGAATTCGCGCGCGATGTCAGGAGGTTCTGATCGGAGAGGTGCTCTCTTGACCGGAGGGGCGGAAATCGGCGTTAACTGCGACCATTGACATTTTCTCGACCGAGGGGGAAATCGGAGTCAAAAGCACTTCCCTTAGGCGGACCTTGGAGAACGACCTGCTGACCTTCGTAAGCCTATTTAAATAAACGGATTACGCATGTCCGCGCCAATGGAGCGTGGATTGCGGGAAGGCTGCAAGCCCTCCACCATTCTTCAAGCCACAACTCGTCTCTCCGGGGTGGCCCCCGGAGAGACGCGCGCCCTATAACCTTTTATTTTCAAAGGGTTTTTGCGTTCCCCACATCATTCCCGCTTCATTTCCTTCCGGTCGAATTCGTCCTGTTTTCCGGCCTCTCATTCTCTGTTAGGCCCGTATTCTCCGTTCCTTCCGGACCTCGTCCGAAAGTCGTCCGATTGGGTTAATCCATTCAGTATCAACGGGTTGATCCGAAAGGGCCGTTTTCGGGGGTTGTGGCAACACGCCCTGTGCCCGGTCTTGAGCACCCGGGAGTTCGAACGGCTCGTCCGATGGCCGATTTCCCCCCTCTGGTCTGAATCCGGATTCCCGTACCTCCCGACAGTCGTGGCCCGCCTCCGGTAGGTAACCAGCGACAGGGCCGGGGACGGCGCCCGGCCGCAGCGTCAGAAACCAGACAACGGACCGGCAGCGAGAGCTGAGGCGGTTGTGGGTGCCTGGGAACCCGCCTCCACGCCGTCCGGCGAGTTCCCAGGCATCCACACCGGCCCAACCGGCCCCCGAGCCGCCGGAGGTTACGATGTGGAACGCCGATTTGGAGTTGGGAACCATCCGTCCCGACCTGCCTGAAGCAGGGGTCCGCCCCGAGCCCAAACCGCTTGCCCCGAAAGCGAATCTGGAAGCCATCGCCTCGATTCTGGCCGTTGGTGTGCTCCGCCGGAGAGCTCGAAAGGGGGGCTTTCCGCGCGATATCCGGAGAAAGGCGAAGAATCTCTAAATATAAGTGGGAGAATGACTTGACTTCTGGCGCCAACAGAGCGTTCGTGTCTGACAAACGCGTCCGGTACGTCAATGAGGGGGTTGCCCGTGAATCAGTCCGGAAAGGGATCGCAAGAGAGCCGCAAGGGTTCCCGCGCTCGCCATTCCGTCCTGCGGCAGTTGGCGACGCTCGAGACGATGTCGCTGGAACAGCTGCACGAGAAGTGGCGCGATCTCTACGGCGGCGAGCCACCCCGCTACAGGAGACGGTTCCTCCTCAAGCGCCTGGCCTATCGCATCCAGGAACTGTTCTACGGCGGCCTGTCGGAGGCCGCCAAGGCGCATTTGCGGCAAGCCGCCCAGGGCGACCCGGTGGCCCGGGTGGACCGCCGGATCTCCGGCAATCCCCAGAACAAGGCGGACATCCTGCCGGGCACCCGGTTCGTCAGGATATGGAAGGACCGACGCTATGAGGTCCTCGCCCACGAGAACGGCTTCGAGTACGACGGCCGGATCTTCCGGTCCTTGAGCGCCGTGTCTCGAGAGATTACCGGCACCCGGTGGAACGGCAGGCTCTTCTTCGGGCTGAAGAAGGGCGACGATGCAGGTGGCCGGCATGCCTGATACGGGCACGAACAACCCCACGGAGAAGAAGCTCATCAACTGCGCCATCTACACCCGCAAGAGTCACGAGGAAGGCCTGGAACAGGAATTCAACTCGCTGGACGCCCAGCGGGAGGCGGCCGAGGCCTACGTCGAAAGCCAGCGCATGCAGAGCTGGCGCGCGCTGCCGGACCGCTACGACGACGGCGGCTTCTCCGGCGGCGACATGGAGCGCCCCGGACTGCAGCGTCTGCTGGCCGACGTGGATGCGGGGAAGGTGGACGTGATCGTGGTGTACAAGATCGACCGCCTTTCGCGGTCTTTGCTGGACTTCATGAAGATGATCGAGCGGTTCAACCAGCAGGGCGTGAGCTTCGTCTCGGTCACCCAGCACTTCAACACCACCGACCCGGCCGGGCGCATGTTCCTGGGTATTCTGATCACCTTCGCCCAATACGAGCGGGAGGTCATCGCCGAGCGCATCCGGGACAAGGTGGCGGCGGCCAAGCGGCGGGGCAAGTACTGCGGGGGCCCGGCCATCCTCGGCTACGACGTGGACCGGAAGCGAAAGAAGCTGCTCGTCAATCCGGAGGAAGCCCCGCTGGTCAAGCACATCTTTCAGCGCTTCACCCATCTGGGCTCGGCCAAAGCGCTGGCCGCGGAGCTCAACGAGCAGGGATACCGGACCAAGTCCTGGACCACGAAGAAGGGAAAACACCGGCCGGGGAGCCCCTGGAACACCGGCCACATCTACCGCTTGCTGGGCAACCGCACCTGCATGGGCGAGGTGGTCCACAAGGGGAAGGCCTATCCCGGAGAGCATGAGGCCATCGTTTCCAAGGGACTGTGGGAGCGGGTCCAGGAGGTTCTCTCGGAGAACACCCGGGCCAGGCAGACGAAGGCCCGAACGAAGATCATCTCTCCGCTCCAGGGGGTGGTTCGCTGCGGCCACTGTGACGGCGCGATGGGCTTGACCTACACGCAAAAAGGACCGCGGCGCTACACCTATTACCACTGCGCGAAGGACGCCAAGCGAGCGGTCAGCCGCTGCCGGCTCAAGCGCGTCCCGGCCGGGGACATCGAGAAGGCGGTGCTGGAGCAGCTGAGCGCGGTCTTTCGAACACCGACGCTGGTGTCCCGGACGTACTTCGCCGCCAAAGGGATGGAAGAAGCCGAACGGGAGCGGCTGCTGAAGCGGAAAGAGCGACTGGAGGACGATCTCCTGAAGGTCCGCGAGCGGGCGCTCGAGGAGGTAACGCCCGACGGCAACGGGTCGGACCCCGGACCGGCATTGGTCGAGCTCAACCAGGAGGCGGTGACCCTGAGCCGCAAGCTGACGGATGTCTCGGCCAGGACCCGGGCGTTCGAGGCAGACCCCGTAGCGGAACGGGAGGTCTCGGAAGCCTTCCAGAGCGTGGAGACCTTTTGGGGGGACCTGTTTCCCCTGGAACGCAACCGGCTGATCCGGCTGCTGGTCGAGAAAGTGGAAATCCGGGAGACCGGCATCGACATGGAATTGAAGACCCGGGGCTTGACCAGTCTCATCATCGAGCTGAGCGGCCTGGCGACCGAGGCCAGGGAACGGAGCAACGGCCGATGACTCCACAGCCGACCCTCATGCTGACCGGGACCGGCAATCTGCAGATCCATATTCCGATGCACATCCGGCGGATGCGGGGCCGGAAGATGATTTTCGCCCCCCAGGCACTGGATGGCGACGTTCCGGATGGCCCAGCGGAGATACAGACGGCCCTCGTTCAAGCCCTGGGCCGGGCGTTTTCCTGGGCGGACGCGATTGAGAGCGGGGAGTTTCGCTCCATTTCGGATCTGGCGAGAAACCTGGACGTGGACAACTCCTACGTGGTGCGCATCCTGAAGCTGACCACGCTGGCCCCGGACATCATCGAAGCTATCCTCAACGGCGAGGAACCGTCCGGCCTGTCGCTGGCCCAACTGATCCGCACCTTCCCCATGGACTGGGAGCAGCAGAGAGCCCTGTTCGGATTCCCATCGGGCTGAGCCGCCTTCCCGGTCGCGGCTGGTCGACGTCCCATTCTGAGCCGGATCGAGTCACGGTCGTCGTCGACACGCGGGAGCAGGAGCCGTACCACTTCGACACGCTAGGCGTGACGACCACGCGCCGGGCGCTGCCCGCCGGGGACTACTCCCTCGAAGGATGGGAGGACCAGGTGGCGGTGGAGCGCAAGACGCTCGAGGACCTCGTCGCCACCGTCATTCGCTCCCGGAAGCGGTTCCGCAAGGAGCTCGAGCGGCTGGCGGGCTTTGAGGCCGCCTGTATCGTGGTCGAGGCCAACCTGAGCGACATCCTCACCCGAGACTATCGCTCCGGGGCGCATCCCCACGCCGTACTCGGCGCCGTCTTGTCCATCGTCGTCGACTTCCGTCTCCCGGTCTTCTTCTGCTCCGACCGGCAGGCCGCCTGCCGCTTCGTCGAGGGCTACTTGCGCAGAGCCCACCGGAAGGCATCGACACGATGGGAACAACCGCCCAAAGCACACCAGTAACGAAGATTCGGGGCCGGATCGACGCCGTCTTCTATGCCGGCGCGCGATTCTCGGCGGGTCGGCTGGTCACCTCCACGGGCGATGAAGTTGCCTTCGCCGGCAAGCTCTTCGCCCGCGAGCAGGAGCAGGTGATCCTCGAGGGGCGCTGGGTCACGCATCCGAAGTACGGGCGCCAGCTGGAGGTCGAGACACTGGCCTATGACCTCCAACTGGATACCGAGGGCCTGGCCCACTACCTGGCCCATCACCCGGACATCAAGGGGATCGGACCGGTCAAGGCGAAGCTGATCGCCGAACCCTTCAGCCAGGATTTCGACCGGGTCATCGACGAAGAGCCGGAAGCGGTCGCCCAGGCGGCGCGCCTGCCCCTGGCGACGGTCGAACGGCTGCGGGACGAATGGCGGAAAACCCGCGAGGTCAACCGGGCGCTGACCTGGCTCGCGGCCTTCGGGCTCACGCACCATCAGGTCACGACGCTGGTCGGCAAGTTCAAGAACAACGCGTTGGCGCTGCTCAAGGCCGATCCCTACACCATCGTGCGCGAGGTTCGGGGCTTCGGCTTCAAGCGCGTCGACAAGATCGCCCGCAGGATGGGGACCGCAAAGGACGATCCGTCCCGCATCCGCGCCGGCATCCTCCACTGCGTCGCGGCGGCGCTCGACCAGGGCAATTGCTGGATCGAGTTCGAGGAACTGATCGAGCAGGCCAACACGCTGCTCGTGATGGATGCCTTAGGCAGCCGCGACCATATCGAGACGTCGCTCGGCGCGTTGATCGACGAAGGGGCGCTCTCCTGCGTCGATCACGGCAGCCGTTTTCTGGTCGCCCGGCCGGACATCCGCCGGATGGAGGAGGACCTGGCCGAAACGCTCGGCAAGGGCGACGCCGCCAACCCGCATTTCCCCGAGTCCGAGCATCACTCAGGTCTCGTGGACAAGCTCGCGCCACGCTCAACGCGGGACAGCGTGAGGCCGTTCTGACGGCGCTCACCCACGCCATCACGCTCATCAGCGGCGGCGCGGGAAGCGGCAAGTCCTACACCGTCGCGGCGCTCACCACGATCTACGACGAGGTCGGCCTGCAGGTCATCCTCGCCGCCCCGACCGGCAAGGCGGCCAAGCGGCTCGAGGAGGTCTCCGACCGCCAGGCCAGCACCATCCACCGGCTCCTCGGATTCGACGGCAAGTCGTTCGCCCGCGGTCCCGAGGACCCTATCGACGCCGACGTCGTCATCGTCGACGAAGTGTCGATGGTCGACATCCCTCTCGCCTGGCAGTTGTTCCAGACCATCGATCCCGAACGCACCGTCGTAGTGCTGGTGGGTGACCACAACCAGCAGCCGCCCGTAGGTCCGGGCAACCTGCTGCGCGATCTGATCGAGGCCCGGACCGTGCCCACGGTGGTACTCGACAAGATCGTCCGCCAGGCCGGCGTGCTCAAGGAGAACAGCATCGCCGTGCTCGAAGGCCGAGTCCGCAAGACCAGCGAGCCGGGGGTCTCCGGACGACGCGCCTGGTACCTGGTCGACCAGTTCACCGATCCGGGCGACGCGCAGCGCTTCCTGCTCGAGCTGTTCGAGACCGTGCTCGCCGAGCGGCTGCGCTTCCACCTGCGCGACGACATTCAATTGCTGACGCCGACTCACAAGGGGCCACTCGGCACCCGGGCGCTCAACGTCGCGCTGCAACGGCTGATTCAGGCCAAAGCTCTGGGGCGTCGAGGTGCCGGCGCCGAAGCCGGGACGCCGACCTCGGTTGCTCGTCGACGACAAGGTCATCCAGACCCGCAACAACTACGAGCTCGGCGTGATGAACGGCGCGGTCGGCACCGTCACCGAGGTCGGCCGCGACGGCTCGCTCGTCATCGCCTTCGACGGCATGCCGGTCGAGATCGAATCCGGCTCGCCGAACCTAGCGGACATCAAGCTCGCTTACGCCCTCACGATTCACAAGGCGCAAGGCTCCGAGTTCCCGTGCGCCGTGGTAGTGGTGCACAAGTCGCACGCCTTCATGCACCACCGCAATCTCTTCTACACCGGTGTGACCCGGGCCAAGGAGGTAACGGTCGTCGTCGGGGACCGCTGGGGCATCGCCAACTGCGCGCGTAAGCGCCACCTCGATGAGCGCAAGACCTTTCTCTCCCTCCTTCTCGGCGAAGGGGCGGCGATATGACGCGGACGAGCGTGGGCGACGTCAGGGAGTACTACCGGCTGATCACCGATGTCGACATCGGTCGGGTGGCCCGCGAGGTCCTTGCCGAGCGCTTCGTCCAAGAAGACGACCGCCTGCTGCAGTGCGACTGCCCGAATCATACGAGTGGCAGCCATCGCTCGCTTCACGTCCTGCTCGACAAGCAGGGCTGGTACTGCTTTGGCTGCGGGGTGGGCGGCGACGTGCTGCAGCTGGTCGAGTTCGTCCATTCTGGCACGGTCACGAGCGGCCACTCCGGTCCCATGCCGGAGACCCACCAGCGGGCGCGGGACTTCCTGGCCGCCAAGGCGGAGCTGCCGCCGCTTGCCCGCTACGGCCTCTCACCCGAGCGGCTGCGCGAGACCGAGGCGGCGCGGGAGCTCGACGTACGGGTCCAGGAGGCGCTCACGGCCCTGGCGTCGTTCTACCACCGGCGGCTCAAGGACGCGCCCGAGGTGCTGGAGTGGCTGCGGGCCAACTACGGCATCGCCGAAGAGACCATCGATACCCTGCGCATCGGGTACGCCGTCAACGGTCCGTGCGAAGACGCCGGCGAGCCTCAAGCCGGCGTCCTCGCCGCCCTGACCACGGGGGAGAACGCCTTCACTCCCCGCGAGCTCGCCGCTACCGGCGCGTTCCGTCCGACCGGCCAGGACGGCCTGATCCCCTTCTTCGACGGTCGCATCGTCTTCCCGTACTGGAGCCACGGACGCGTCGTGTTCCTGATCGGGCGCAAGACGCCGTGGACCCCGGACCGGGACTGGGAGCAGGGCAAGTACTGCAAGCTGCCGGTCCACAACGATCATTCGAACCGACACATCGCGCCGTCGATCAACAACGGCCATCTCTACAACGAGGACTGCCTGCTCACGCGGCCCGAACGCGTCATCATCACCGAGGGCGTCACCGACTGCATCGCGCTCATGGAGCGCGGCTTCCCGGCCGTGTCTCCGGTCACGGTGCGCATCCGGGCCTCGGACTGGGACCGCCTGCTGCCGAAGCTCCGGGGCGTCAAGACGGTCTACATCTGCCAGGACAACGAGATCTCGCAGGCGGGACTCAACGGCGCGCTCAAGACCGCGAGCGTCCTGGCCAAACACAAGATACAGACCCGGCTCGTGGTCCTGCCTCTCGACGACTCCCGCCAGGAGGCGCGGAGGGAACTCAAGGAGAAGTTCGGCCTGGACGCGGCGGTCGGACCCCGCGAGCTGGCCAAGCTCCTCAAGGGCCGCTCGTCGGAAGAGCTCAAGGAGGCGGAACACCTCCTCGCCGCGGCCAAGATCGATGTCAACGACTACTTCGCCTCCGGCTGCACCGCGCAGGATTTCGAGGCACTGCTCGGCGAGGCCGCCACCCCGCTCGAGGGCGGGGTCGACCGGTTGCCAACCGACGTCGCTGAAGAGGAGCGCAACCGGCTGCTGGAGCCGATCCTGCGCGAGGTCGCGGTGCTGACGCCGCTCGAGCAAAGCCGACACCTCAAGCGAGTACAGGAGCGCTTTGGGAAGTCGAGCCTCTCGCTCACCACGCTGCGCGAGCAGGTGCGGGCGGTGGAGAAAGAGCGCAACTCGAAGGCCCGGCAGGAGTACCGCCGCGAGAAGATACGCGAGAAGCGCCAGACCGGCGCGGCGCCCGGATCATGCCGCGCTCGGGTCGAGCAGGTGCTGATCGAGACCGAGGAGGACGCCGGCGCGCCCGACTACGCGCAAGCCGCCGAGGCCGCCTACGACTGGTTCACCGCACATGAAGCGCAGTTCTTCTTCACCCGCCACGGCGAACCGTTCATGCACTTCGACAACGCCATCTACTGGATGGATTCCGCCGACCGGGGCCGCAAGCGCCAGTATTCGGCCATGCTTTATCGCCACACCGGGCTGGTGCCGACCTCGCCGGGCGGACGGACGTTCTTCGAAGTGCTGCCGAGCCTGGCGCTACTCCGGGGGCAGATGCGGGAGCACTTCTCCTGGCTTCACACCGACGTCTCGACACACACGGTCTACTTCAACCTCAACAACGCCGCGCACGAGATCGCCAAGATCACGCCCGACGGCATTGAGCTCCTCAAGAACGGCGGCAACCCCGACGGCATCATCCTCGAGAGCTCGCGGAAGATGAAGCCGCTCCGGTTCCTGTCAGACGCCGATCCCGACGAAGCCGACCGGCTGCTGTCGACGCTGATCCTCGGCAACCTGACCTGCGCGCCGGGCGAGAGCGCACTGATCCTGTCGTGGCTGTCCTGCTTCCTGCTGATCGACTTTGCCGGCACCCGGCCGATGACCCGCTTCGAGGGGCCCGCAGGCTCGGGCAAGACCACCGCGAGCAAGCTCATCTCTGCGCTGCTCTACGGCGAGCCGCAGCAGAAGAAGAGCACCGACGCGGCCAACTACACCGACGGCTCGCAGAACCCGCTCATCGTCCTCGACAACATCGAGGTCAAGCAGATGACCGAGGAGCTGACTACCTTCCTGCTCACCAGCATCACCGGGATCGCCAAGGAGAAGCGGAAAAGCGGCACCGACACCGAGACCGTCATCGAGCGCACCAAGTGCCTGCTCAACACCACCGGCATCGAGCCGCTGTGGGGGGAGCTCTCGGAGATTCTGTCCCGCTCCTTCGTCATCACCTTCGATCTGACCAGCCAAGCCGGGGATTGTTTTCTCGAGTCCGAGATCATTGCGGCTATTCAGCAAAACCGGGATCTGATCCTGTCGGTCATGCTCAAGCGCACGCGGCACGTGCTGGCCATGATGCGAGACGGGCGACGCGGTCAAGCGATGAAACTCATGCTCGAGGGCTTGGGCGACCACGACAAGCGGCGCTGCAACGACTACCTGACCCTGATGTACCTCATGCTGCTGGCCGGCTCCCAGGAGCACGAAGTCGACGCCGGACTCGCGACATTGAGTCCCAAGTTTGTCGATCAGATCAAAGCCCTCAACGCGACCAGCCAGCAGACCGCCCGGGACTCCAATCCAATCGCAACGGCTCTGGAATCGCTCTTCGATGCCTACCGCAGTGCCGTGGACCAGGACGAACAAGCCCGCCTCGGACAGGATGACGACCGGGCAGACCATGTGGCCAAGTTCATCGAGCGCTATCTGGTGCGCTTCGAAGACCCGGACATCATGGAACCGGTCTCCGCCGGGCGGTTGTTGGCGGCCCTGCGCAGGGTCGCCCGGGAGTTCAGCCTGGAATTCCAATACAGCAAGCCCGCACAGCTTGCCCGCCGCATCAGCAACGACCTGGATGTCATCCGCGACGCCAGTTTCGTGATCGACCGGCAGCGAGACGCTCACACCAAGAACTTCAAGTACCGCATCACCCGAGGTTGATTCTGAGGCCTGCACTCGGATCGGGTCCCCACGCGCGATTGCTCAGACCAACTGAAACGACACCCCGCCTGAGCCGTATCCGGCTCGACATCGAGATCAAGGACCCTCCAAGTGTCCTTTTCCTGCGGTGGTGCGGTGGTTGTCGACTGCCTGTGCGGTGGTATCCACTGCACAGATAACTTCTTACCAAACAATATGTTACGGGCCGTCTTCGGTGGTTGCGGTGGCAAATCCAGAGGTCTTACCTCCTATAGAGGAAAGAAAAAAATGTCACGCCCATCTCATAGGGAACGGACCCCCCCGAAAACCTGGCGGCATACGTAAGAGATTTTCCCCATTTACCACCGCAACCACCGCAAATTCTCTTTCTCATACTCATAACTATAAGACTATAAACCACTTAATTTAAACACTGCACCGTCGTGCGGTGGTAAGCCAAATCAACCACCGCACGACCACCGCAACCGCCGCAAGATCGCGGGAGCCGCGATAACGACGGATCGCCTTCAACTCCGCACAATCTCAGCCGACATAACCGCCCTCCCACCGGTAGGTAACGGTGAACGACGAACCGCTCTGAACCACCGAACCGAGACCCATGAAGACCGTGTTCCAACTGATGCACGAGGAAAGCCAGAAGGCGGCAGCCCTGCGACGCCTTAACCAAGCGGACTGGACCTACCCGGCGGACGGCGCCTGGAAGTACACGGAGCCGGTCACTGCCCAAGCGCTGGACAAGGTGGACGCGATCCGCGACCAGGCGCTTGCCCTGGAGTCCCTGGTGGCGGCCCTGTCGGTCCGCTACAAAGGCGGAGATGATCGGCAACCCCGGAGAGCGGCCTGACCGAACGCATCCCTTCGCTGCAGGAAAAGCGCCAGGGCGTGATGCGCGGTCACGCCCTGGACCTGCTCGCCAATCTGGACGCCCGGTTGCGTCGGATCGAAGCCGAACTCGGGCTGTCCGCCGGGGAAGCGGAGGAGTTCCGGGCGGTCATGGCGCACATCCGCAGAGAGGCCCGGCGCATCCACGCCGGGCAGATCGCGGCGGGCATTCACGACGGCCGAGCGAACACCGCCGTTTCGTGTCCGGACATAAGCCCCGGTTCTTCCGCGACTTATAGCCTATAACACATAAATCCTTCTAAATCATGTTAAGGACAAGATTTGCCTTGCTTTCCGTTCGGGAACGAGGTTGCATTCATGTGTGTGAACACAACGACCCGATTCAATTGCCGGACAAGGGATTACTGGAATCAAGGAGAACCATGGACCTGTGCGAAATCGATTTCGGGGTCGAGATAGGGACGGTCAGACGAACACGCAAACGCGTGGTCCAGGCCATCCAGTCGGTGGTGGGCGGTGAGGTCGTCGACGAGCGGGGGCGGACATGGCAAGGCGACTCGGCGTTCCGGAGCGGCAGACCGGCGCCCGGGGCACCACCCGCCCTCGAGGCGGAATCATCCACGGAGGCCGGGCCGCAAGGCCTCCGGTTTTCGGGGAGGACGCCGACACTCAAACCGAAGGAGAAACGACGCCATGAGAGTGCGGATCAAGAACACCGCCCTGGACAGCAAGCCCATCCAGGGCGAAGGGGATATCTTCACCGGCAAGACCGACCTTGAGGTCGTCCGGGCCATGCGGGGAGCAACGCTCTTCTCCGATCAGAACACGCTCGAGGACTACGTCGACATGGTCCTGCGCAACGCCAGGATGCTCGCCGGCATCGACCTGATCGTCAAAGGCGACACGCCCGAGGAGAAGGCTCGCGCCCTCCTCGCCTCCATGATCGATCACGGCATGGCGGAATACGTCGAGGACGAGCCGCCGGCATCGGTCACCGTGCCCGCCGCCGTCTGGCATGGCCTGGAGGCGGTGAAGGACTCCGGAACCACCAACATGCTCGACCGGCCCGCGGTCATCAAGATCGCCGAATTCCTCGGCTTTCACGAGACGGCGCGATGGATCGAGGGCCATCACGGGCAATATGCCGAAGGGCTGTTCCGGGGCTTCGAGGTCGACACGAACTAAGGGAAGTTCTGATGTACGGACAGGCGGGCATCATCCTGGGCGGGAAAGGCGCCGCGCCGGCGAGCGCGATCATCTCGCCTGGCTGTTCACCCGGCTCTTCGCATTCAGCGAGCGGAAGGGGCCGCACGCCACGGGGCGTGGCCTGGCTCAAGCGCCACGGCCGGCACAAGCTCTTCAAGCAGCCGGTGCGGGCCGGTCGGTTCGTTCTCCGACAAGGCGTTCCACGAGGTCCTGGCCGGAATCGACAACCGCACCACGCTGCTCTTGGATCACACCCGCCGGCGCACCCGCGCGGCGACGAGAAGATCAACGAGAACAACCACCCGATCCGGGCAGGCGACATCCTCGGCACCCACAACAACGGCACGATCTACAACGCCAACACCCTGTTCCGGCGGTTCAAGCCTCACCGCTTCGCCGAGGTGGACAGCGAACTGCTCTTCCGGCTTGCCGCCCGGGCCGGGCGAAACGGCCGGATCGACGTGGAGCGCTTCAAGGGCCGCCTCAAGCTCTACTGCGGGCAGATGGCGGCGGTCATGGCATCCCGGCTCGATCCGGAGACCATCCTCGTGCTCAAGGGGAACAAGCCGCACGAGCTTGCGTATCCACCGTCGGTACCGGGCTGTCCTCTATGCCTCCGATCCGGCGTATCTGGACGCGATCCTGGACGAAGAACGGGGCTGGCGCGAGCTGCCCGTCCCCACCATGAGCCTGATGGTGTTCCGGCACCGGGATCTGATGGATTGCTCGATGGGAGCCGTTCGAGTTCGTTGCGCAAGCGAGGCGACGGAAGAAGCCTGCCTTGGTGGAGGTTATCGATGACTGGGAGAGCACGGTCCACACGACCGAGTGAACCCCCGAAGGAGAACACATTGGAGCTACTGACTCTCTTCGTCTGCGGCACGCTCAAGAGCGGATACTGGAACCACGACCCCTTCTGCGGGTTTTGCGCTGGAGATCCGGGAGACGCGGGATCCCGCGGGCGGCTCTACGAGGGGCCGGGGTTCCCGGTCCTCGAAGGTCCCGGACGAGGATGTCCTCGCCCAGGGGACCGTCGACCCGTTGGCCGACATCGCCACACAGGCCTGCTTGGCGGGCAGACAGGCGCGCCGGTCCGGTCGGGTGGGGTCACACTCCCGACCAGTCCCCGAAAGCGCCACAGCGGGCGCCTGGGGCGCCGTGTACGGGAAGCTGCCCACCTTCGACGACCCTGATACCCGCATTGCCCGCCATCGACCGCCATTCCGCCCGGGCGGTTCCAACCTCTACCAGCGGGTACTGTTACACGCCACGGTGAAGGGCGCTCGCGAGCTCGCCTGGGTCTATACGGCCGAGGCAACCGGCATCAAGCGGCACCGGATCGTGTCCGGCAGTAACCGCCCACCACCCCCCCCATCACCGCAGAGCGCGCCTCTGCTGGTGCGCGTCATTCCCATCACCGCAGAGTTTTGAATTGACCACGGAAGCTAGTTTTTATATATATGTAGGAGTCCGGCGAAGATGGCTACTGAAGAAGGCTGGGTCGATATTGCCGAGGGTCGCCGCGTATCTACAGGTGACCAAGGAATCCATATACCGGTGGGTCGACTCAAAGGGCTTTCCAACTCGCCGCGTGGGGCGGTTGCTGCGATTCCGGCTCTCGGAAGTTAACGAGTGGGTGAAGGCCGGAGGAAGTGATCCCGAAGGTAGCTCATCGAGCAATTCGGCGGAGAGCTATACCAATTAAGAACGCATGAGAACAGGAAATGTCTGATGAGTGCTGAAACTGCCATGAAAGGAATTGTTGGGCTTCCGGGTTCTGCCAAGAACCCAGCGCTGAGGTGAGACCTGACTATGGCCCTGAAGAAATCCCAACTCTACTCCTCACTCTGGCAAAGCTGCGACGAGCTGCGCGGCGGCATGGACGCCTCGCAGTACAAAGACTACGTCCTGACGCTGCTGTTCATGAAGTACGTCTCGGATAAGCATGCCGGAAAGCCTGACCCGCTCATCGAGGTTCCCCATGGAGGCGGCTTTGCCGATATCGCGAAGCTGAAGGGCGACAAGGAGATCGGCGACAAGATTAACAAGATCGTCGGCCGGCTCGCCGAAGCCAACGACCTCAAGGGGGTCATCGATCAGGCTGACTTCAACGACGAGAGCAAGCTCGGCGCCGGCAAGGAAATGCAGGACCGGCTCTCCAAACTGGTGGCCATATTCGATGGCCTCGACTTTCGAGCCAACCGCGCCGAGGGTGACGACCTGCTCGGCGACGCCTACGAGTACCTGATGCGGCACTTCGCCACGGAGTCGGGCAAGAGCAAGGGACAGTTCTACACTCCAGCGGAAGTCTCCCGGATCATGGCCCAAGTGGTCGGCATCGACGCCAACACACGTCAAGACCAGACGATCTACGATCCAACCTGTGGCTCCGGCTCGCTCTTGCTCAAAGCGACTGAAGAGGCGCCACGCGGTATCACCGTCTATGGCCAGGAGATGGACAACGCCACCTGGGCGCTGGCCCAGATGAACATGATCCTGCACGGCCACCCAACCGCCGAGCTGTGGCGCGGCAACACTCTGGCCGCTCCGTACTTCAAGAACAGGGACGACACCCTCAAAACCTTCGACTTCGCGGTGGCCAATCCGCCCTTCTCTGCCAAAGCTTGGTCCAACGGTCTGAATCCAGCGCACGACGAGTACGGACGCTTTGCGTTCGGCATCCCCCCGGCCAAGAACGGCGACTACGCCTTCCTCCTGCACTTCATCGCGTCGCTCAAGAGCAGGGGCAAGGGCGCGATCATCCTGCCGCACGGTGTGCTGTTCCGCGGCAACCGGGAGGCCGAAATCCGCAGAAACCTCATCCAGCGCGGACTCATCAAGGGCATTATCGGCCTGCCTCCCAACCTCTTCTACGGCACCGGCATCCCTGCATGCATCGTAGTTCTCGACAAGGAGAACTCCCACGCACGCACCGGCATCTTCATGATCGACGCGAGCAAGGGTTTCCTCAAGGACGGCAACAAGAACCGCCTGCGTGCACAGGACATCCACCAGATCGTGGACGTGTTCAACCGCCAACTCGAGCTGCCGCGTTACGCACGCATGGTCCCGGTGGCCGAGATCGCCAACCCGGTCAACGACTACAACCTCAACATCCCGCGCTACATAGACTCCAGCGAGCCTGAAGACGTGCACGACCTCGACGCCCACCTGAACGGCGGCATTCCCGACCGAGACATCAACTCGCTGGACGCCTACTGGACGATCTTCCCATCACTGCGCCAAGCGCTGTTCGAGGGTAATGGCCGAGCGGGCTACAGCGAGACTCGCGTTGAGACGAAGCAGGTGAAGGCCATTGTCTTCGGGCATGGCGAATTCAAGTCTTATGCGGATCGCGTTACGGCCATCTTCGACGCTTGGCGCCAGACCCACGAGCCACTCCTTTGGGAGCTCGAAGTCAACGCCCGCCCCAGGACAGTGATCGACACACTTTCTGAGGACCTGCTAGCGTGTTTCGTCGATCTGCCGCTCCTCAGCGCTTACGACGTGTATCAGCGATTGATGGACTATTGGGATGATGTGATGCAGGACGACGTTTATCTAATCGCCGCCGACGGCTGGATCAAGGCAGCCCAACCGCGCGGGATCATCGAAGACAAGGAAAAGACGATCAAAGAGACGCCGGATCTGACGATTAAGCGTAAGAAATACAGGATGGACCTTGTCCCACCGGCGCTGATCGTCGCGCGTCACTTCGCCACCGAGCAGGCCGTCATAGAGTCCCTACAGGTCAAGCAGGAGACGGTTTCCCGAGAGCTGGAAGAGTTCGTTGAGGAGCATACGGGCGAGGACGGCCTGCTCGAGGATGTCGTCAACGACAAGGGGAAGGTCACCAAGGCCGGCGTGACGGGGCAACTCAAGGTCATCCAGGACGACGGTGAACCGGAGGGTGACGAGGAACGGGACGCCCTCACGCGCTGTCTAGCCCTCATCGAGGCCGAGTCGAAGGCGGTTAAGGCCGTCAAAGAGGCGCAGGCCGCGCTGGACCAGCGGGTGTTGTCCCGTTACGCCACGCTCACCGAGACTGAGATCAAGACGCTGGTGGTCGAGGGCAAGTGGTTCGCCAGCATCCGGGCTGACATTGAGGGCGAGGTGCAGCGGCTGACCCAGCATCTTGCCGGGCGCGTGAATGAGCTGGAAGAGCGCTACGCTCGGCCGCTACCTGAGCTGGATCGGGAGGTTGGTGAGCTAGGCCTGAAGGTTGAAGGACACCTCAAGGTAATGGGCTTGGATTGGGCATGAGTGAATCCTCTGTTCATCAAATAAAGCCGCTTGTGGGGTACAAGCAGACCGATCTCGGTCTACTTCCCAACTGCTGGGACTCAGTACTTATTGGCGACCTCTTTGTATTCAAGAACGGTCTAAATAAAGCCAAGCGTTTCTTTGGTACTGGGACACCCATCGTCAACTACATGGACGTATTTGAACGTCCGGGTCTTATGACAGACGACCTATCAGGGCGGGTAAACCTAAGTCCGGAGGAGATTAAGAACTTCGAGGTCCGACTGGGGGATGTGTTCTTTACTCGCACATCGGAAACAGTTGAGGATGTTGGCGTCGCATCCGTCATGCTCGACGAGCCCTGTGACACAGTATTTAGTGGTTTCGTTCTTCGTGCTCGGCCCCGCGATGGTCACCTCAACGACCGCTTTAAGCAGTATTGCTTCGCGACCAGAGCAATTAGATCTCAGATCGTATCAAATGCAACATACACAACGCGCGCCCTGACCAATGGTCGTACGCTGTCGGCTGTCAGGATCGCAGTACCCCCAAAGCCCGAACAACGCGCCATCACCGAGGCGTTGTCAGATGTGGATGGGCTGCTCGGTGCGCTGGATGGGCTGCTCGCCAAGAAGCGGGCCATCAAGCAGGAGGCCATGCAGCAGCTCCTCACCGGCAAGACCCGCCTACCGGGTTTCAGTAGGGAGTGGGAGACAACAACGCTCGGAGGAGTCGCAGACATAAGAAACGGAGCAACGCCAAGCACTCAGATTACTGCTTTTTGGAACGGGTCGATTCCGTGGTGCACGCCGACCGACATCACGAGTACGCTCGGAAAGTATCTCCTCACGACGGAGCGAAGTATCACTGCGGAGGGGTTGACCAGTTGTGCGGCAAGCCTGCTCCCTGCTGGTGCTCTTCTCCTATGTAGCCGCGCAACCATCGGGGAAATCAAGATTGCTGCATCGCCGGTGTGTACGAACCAAGGCTTCAAGTCGCTCGTCTGTAAAGATGGCGTATCTAACGAGTTTCTGTACTACCTCCTTGTGACCCTGAAGCCGCAGATGATCGAGCGGGCCATTGGGTCAACCTTCTTGGAAATCGGTAAGCGCGATGTGGCGGCTATCGAAGTGAGGTTGCCACCCTCCGATGAGCAATCCGCCATCGCCACCTTTCTCTCCGACATGGACGCAGAGATCGCCGCGCTGGAGCGCCGCCGAGACAAGATCCGTGCCATCAAGCAAGGCATGATGCAGGCGCTGCTGACTGGCCGCGTGCGGTTGGTCAAACCCGAGTTGGCCGCAGATCAAGAGACAGAGACGAGCACGTCCGACTTGGGAGGTGCACGGGTCACAACATGAACACCCTCCGTATTTTCGTTAGCAGTGTGCAGGGTGAGTTCGCTGAAGAGCGAGCGGTATTGCGAGACTACGTCCGTGAAGACGTGTTGATGCGGCAGTTTTTTGACGTGTTCCTGTTTGAGGATGCCCCGGCATCTGATCAACGGCCCGACGAGCTCTATCTGGACGAAGTTGAACGGTCCGACATCTATGTGGGGTTATTTGGTAGGGACTACGGGACCGAGGACGATGAGGGGATTTCGCCGACGGAGCGGGAGTTCGACCGCGCGACCACCATAAGCACGCATCGCCTGATATTCCTGAAGGGCATGGATGACGACGCCCGGAATCCTAAAATGCTCGCACTGATCGACAAGGCCCAGGCTGGGCTGATTCGGAAGCGATTCAACACGCCTGAAGAGCTGGAGGCCGGACTCTACGCAGCTTTGGTGGAATACTTGGTAGTCAAGGAGCTGATCCGCTCCAGTCCTTTCGACGCGGCGCCTTGCTCTAAGGCGACGCTGGACGATCTCGACATCGAAAGAATGGTCCGATTTATCCGCACGGCGCGCAGAGCCCGGCAGTTTCCGCTGACCGAAGACGCGCCCCCTGACGAACTACTGGAGCATCTGAACCTGCTGAACGAAGGGCGACCGACGAACGCCGCAGTATTGCTGTTCGGGAAGCTGCCGCAGCGGTTTCTGATCTCCGCTGAGATCAGGTGCGCCCACTTCCACGGAACGGAGGTCGGCAAGCCGATCCCGTCCTACCAGGTTTACAAGGGCACAGCGTTCGAGTTGGTCGATCAGGCGGTGGACTTTGTGCTCAGCAAGATCAACCGATCCATTGGCACACGGGCTGAAGACGTCCGAGCTCCCACAACCTATGAGATTCCGAAAGAGGTCGTGACCGAAGCTATCGTCAACGCGGTGGCCCACCGCGATTACACAGACAACGGCAGCGTGCAGGTCATGCTCTTCGCCGATCGGCTGGAGGTACGGAATCCAGGCAGACTCTCGCCGCCGCTGACACTCGATAAGCTGCGTGTCGCGCACAGGTCGGTACCCGCCAACCCCTTGCTGGCAGAGTCCTTATACCTTGCCGAATACATCGAACGGATGGGGACGGGAACACTGGACATGATCCGCAGGTGCGCCGAGGCCGATTTACCAGAGCCTGAGTTCGCCGTCAC
The DNA here is from genome assembly GCA_965217865.1 of Candidatus Latescibacterota bacterium. Lineage (GTDB taxonomy): Bacteria > Latescibacterota > UBA2968 > SICM01 > SICM01 > CBDCJO01. The sequence goes on from CBDCJO010000002.1 coordinate 1,899,935, forward strand.
CGATGGATTTGTCGCGACAGTTCATCGGCCGCAGAGTCAAGTCTGCATTGTTACTGTGTACTACGGCCAAGAGCCACTGGCGGATGTCGACATACTGGTACTGTTTCCCAACGGAACCTGGAAACGCTCAACGACCAACGAACATGGAGAGGCAGATATTGAACTACATTCCCTCCATCTGCCAATGACGGTGTTCGCGGCTGCGGTGGGCTTTGCTGCATGCACCGAATACGACTGGACGCCTGCGGAACGCGCACTCTCCTTGCAACTAAACTCGTTGGAGGACGGCGGCGCCGTCATCTTTCCTGAGGCGATTGGCGACCTTCCGGGGCTTAAAGGGAGACTGAACCCCATTCGCGACACCCATGACCGCACCTATCTTTACGCCTCCAACATCGCCATCAACAGTGGCCAGCAGCAACCGGTTGAGTTCGTCCTCGGTGAGGAGCTGTGTCTCACTGATGCTGACGGGAACGAACTGCTGGCTCGCATCGTCGACATCGTAGGCCGATCAGCGTTGGTGGAGTATCGTGCGACTCAGGGTCAATCCAGGTTGCGGCCAGAGTCGCGGCCAGAGTCGCGGCCAGAGTCTCTAGAGGCGAAAGTGCTCAGCCTCTTGACGGCTGGACCGATGTCGAAGGCCGAGTTGTCCAGGAACCTGGGACAGAAGGAAATCTCTGGCCAGCTCAACAAGGTCGTCCGGCTGCTTATTGGTGACCGGAGGATCGAGTACACGCTGCCCGATAAGCCTCGAAGTCGGCTCCAGAAATATCGGCTGACGGACAAGGGACGGGCCGCCGTCGCAGACCCGAGGGCGGGGAGCGCAGAGTCATGAACATCGTCGGCCAACGGGAGATCCACACGCAGCGGTGCGTGATCGATTTCTTTCACGACTTTCTCGGCTACGCCTATCTCGGTAACTGGAAGGATCGTTCTGACAACCGCAATGTCGAGGAGACGCTGCTTACCCACTGGCTGACACGCCAGGGTCACAGCGACAAGATCATCGCCAGGGTGTTGTCCCAGCTAGACAAGGCAGCGGCACTCGGCGGTAGCAAGACGCTCTACAACGCCAACCGCGAGGTCCACGGTCTGCTCCGCTACGGCGTGAAGGTCCAACCCGCAGCGGGCGAACAGATTATCACTGCATGGCTGATCGACTGGGCGAATCCGAGCAACAACGACTTCGCCATTGCCGAAGAAGTAACGGTCACCGGGAAGAACACCAAGCGTCCGGACCTCGTGCTCTACGTCAATGGCATCGCGCTGAGTGTGCTGGAGTTGAAGCGCTCCACGGTGTCCGTGACCGAGGGCATCCGTCAGAACCTCGACAGCCAGAAGAAGGAGTTCACTCGCCCGTTCTACGCCACCGTTCAGCTGGTGATGGCGGGCAACGACACCGAGGGACTGCGCTACGGCGTTATCGAGACGCCCGAGAAGTACTGGCTACGCTGGAAGGAAGCCGATGCCCATCCGGCCGCCGGCGACAACCCTCTGCTCCGGGAACTGAGCAAACTGTGCAGCAAGGAGCGGCTCCTGGAGATTGTGCACGACTTCATTGTCTTCGACGCGGGCGTAAAGAAGATTTGTCGTCACAACCAGTACTTTGGGGTATGCGCGGCGCACGAACGCGTGCAACGCCGGGAGGGAGGCATCATCTGGCATACCCAGGGTAGCGGGAAGAGCCTGACCATGGTCTGGCTGGCGAAATGGATTCGCGAGCACGTGACCAACGCACGAGTGCTGATCATCATCGACCGCACCGAGCTGGATGAGCAGATCGAGAAGGTCTTTAAGGGCGTCAGCGAGAACATCTACCGCACAAAGAGCGGCGACGACTTGGTGCGCGTGCTCAATGCCAGCGACGAGTGGCTGACCTGCTCGCTAATCCAGAAGTTCGGCACATCAGAGGAAGGCGACATCGACGCTTTTCTAAAGGACATCCGAGAGCACCTACCCAAGGATTTCCACACTAAGGGCGAAATCTTCGTCTTCGTCGACGAATGCCATCGCACCCAGTCCGGCAAGCTCCACGATGCGATGAAAGCGCTGCTCCCAGGTGCGATGCTGATCGGCTTCACTGGCACACCGCTGCTCAAGGAGGACAAACGGCGGAGTATCGAGACCTTCGGTCCGTATATCCACACCTACAAGTACGACGAGGCGGTGGACGACGGCGTGGTGCTGGATCTCCGCTACGAGGCCCGCGACATTGACCAAAACATTACTTCCCAAGCCAAGATCGATCAGTGGTTCGACCTCAAGACGCGCGGTCTGACTGATGTGGCAAAGGCCCAGCTCAAACAGCGCTGGGGCACGATGCAGAAAGTAATGAGTTCACGGGACCGGCTGGAGACAATCGTTGCCGACATCTTGCTAGACATTGAGACGCGCGACCGGCTGAAGAGCGGCCACGGCAACGCGATGCTTGTCTCCGGCAGCATCTACTCTGCCTGTCGCTACTTCGAAATGTTTCAGCAGACCGATCTGGTGGGCAAATGCGCCATTGTGACCTCCTACAAGCCCGTTCCGGCAGACATCAAAGGCGAGGAGTCCGGTGAGGGTCTCACCGAGAAGCTGCGTAAGTATGGCATTTACCGAAAAATGCTTGCGGAGTATTTCAACGAGTCGGAAGACTCGGCGATGAACAAGATTGAGCAGTTCGAGCGGGAGGTGAAGAAACGCTTCGTCGACGAGCCGGGGCAAATGAAGCTTTTGATCGTCGTGGACAAGCTCCTGACCGGTTTCGACGCCCCCTCGGCGACCTATCTTTACATCGACAAGCAGATGCAGGACCATGGTCTGTTCCAGGCGATCTGCCGCGTTAACCGTCTCGACGGCGAGGACAAGGAATACGGCTACATCATCGACTACAAGGACCTGTTCCGGTCACTGGAACAATCGATCAAGGACTACACAGGCGAGGCTTTTGCCGGCTACGATGAGGCCGACGTTAAGGGATTGCTGAAGGACCGGCTACAGCAGGGCCGGGAGCGCCTTGGGGAAGCACGCGAGGCCATCAAGGCGCTGTGCGAGCCGGTAGAGCCGCCATACAATACTGCGGCTTATCTGCGCTTTTTCTGCGCCGCCGAAAGCGGCAACGTTGGGCAACTCAAAGATAACGAACCAAAGCGCGTAGCACTCTACAAGCTGGCCACGGCGTTTCTTCGTGCCTACGCCAACTTGGCCAACGAGATGCACGAAGCCGGCTACTCTGAGGCCGAAGCACAGACGATCAAAGCCGAAGTGGGACACTACGAGAAGGTCCGCGTGGAGGTCAAGCTGGCGAGCGGCGATTACATCGACATGAAGATGTATGAGCCGGCCATGCGGCACCTGCTCGATACGTACATTCGGGCAGAGGAGAGCGAGGATCTCTCGGAGTTCGATGATTTGACGCTTGTCCAACTGATTGTCGAGCGCGGGGAAGCAGCGGTGGATGAGCTGCCGAGGGGGCTTCGTAAGAACCGCGAAGCGATGGCTGAGACGATTGAGAACAATGTCCGACGGCTCATCATTGATGAAACAGCGGTCAATCCGAAGTACTACGAGAGGATGTCGCGGCTACTGGACGCCCTGATCCTCCAGCGCAAGCAGGAAGCGCTCGACTACAAGGCTTACCTGGCGAGGATCGTTGAGCTGACCAAGAACGTCAGCAGACCAGAGACCCAGTCGTCATATCCTTCGGGTATCAACACCACCGCACTCAGGTCGCTTTTCGACAACTTGGATGGCACACAGCTTCCGGGAGAGGCACCGGTGCACGACGGCACTGAACCAACCGTGGATGTCAGGGAGGCAAAGGCGCTTGCCTTGGATAGCGCCATCCGAGGCGTAAAGAAAGCGGACTGGCGGGGAAACAAATTCAAGGAACGAGAGGTACGCAACGCCATCAAGTCAGAGCTCGGTGAAAATGTGGGTCTCGTAAGCACCATATTCGAAATCGCGAAGGCACAGAGTGGCTACTAAGGTAAGAAGCCACAGGATAGACGTTCGAGGAACGCCAGTAGAGGTCGTCCGTAAGGACATCAAAAACCTCCATGTGGGTGTTTACCCACCGAGTGGCCGGGTGCGAGTGGCCGCACCGCTCTGCCTTGACGATGACGCCGTGCGCGTGGCTGTAATTTCACGCCTGGGATGGATTCGCCGGCAGCAGGCTGAATTCGTGCAGCAGGATCGCCAGACCCAGCGAGAATTTGTAACTGGCGAGAGTCATTACTTCGAGGGCCGGCGCTACCGGCTAGACGTGATTGAGCGTGAGAGTCGGCCGACTGTTCGCCTGCTCAACAACACAACAATTGCGTTACGCATTCGTCCAGGCTCCGATAGGAATACTCGCGAGGCTGTACTGCATCGGTGGTATCGCCGTCAGCTCAGAGCGCGCTTGCAAACGTTGCTCGCGAAATGGGAACCGAAGATCGGCGTCGGTGTGCCCGAGGTTCGTATCAGAAAGATGAAAACCCGTTGGGGGACGTGCAACAGTGACGCCGGAAGAATTTGGTTGAATCTTGAACTGGTGAAGAAGCAGGCATCCTGCATTGAGTACATCGTAGTGCACGAGATGTTTCACTTGATTGAACGCCATCACAATGAGCGGTTTTGGGATCTGATGGACCGGCACATGCCGCGGTGGCGCTTGCATAGGGACGAACTCAACCGTGCACCGCTCGCACACGAAGACTGGAAATACTGAATGCAATCGTCCGCTACCAACTGGGACCGCGAGCTAACTAACTGCGACTGCGGGAAGACTTCGCTATTCTGAAGGCTCAGGGACTGGCCAAATCCAAGGATTGCGGCCGGGAGGAACGATGTAACCGCCCGTAGAATTGTGAGGTTGTCTCATTTTTTCCGAGGGGATTAAAAGTATTAGGCTTGGTGGGAGAAGTGGAGTTGTGAATCTGAAGATTCTTTTTCCTTGACTTTCCCTTGAAAAAATGATGGGAATTCGGGAATAATATACATTTTCAACGGCTAATTACGTATATTATACCCATATTTCAGGATGGTATTCTATGACATATATACTATAGTTAAGTTTTGACTACGGTTGAGGAGTGACCCGAACACGTTATTGATTAAGAAGGAGTAGACGTTACCCTTTTCCTAATGCCGGTGTTAGCCAAGGAGATGATAACATGGCTTCGGTGCGTGATGTTGCAGGATACACCCTTTCCATAACTGGGAAGATCACAACGTGGAAGCTTCAAAAACTCGTCTATTACTCTCAAGCGTGGCAACTTGTTTGGGATGAGGATCTATTGTTTGAAGAAGAAATAGAGGCGTGGGCAAACGGTCCAGTCTGCCCACGCCTCTATCAGATACACAAAGGCAACTTTTTTATCTCGACCGTGAGAAAGGCTGAGAGCAACAGGCTATCTAACGATCAGCGGGAAACCATAGACATAGTAGTTGACTATTATGGAAAGTACTCTGGCCAACAACTTAGTGACCTCACTCATTCTGAACTTCCGTGGCAACAAGCAAGAAAGGGGATTCCGTCTAGGGAAAGGGGGGACAGCGTTATCACACTTGAGTCTATGGCGGAGTACTATGGTTCCCTGTAAAAGGAGAAAAAACAAGGAGGTAAGATCGAAAAAAATTCCCCCTAAGGCTAAGAAAGTGCAGGAAGACGAGTACCTCTTCGGGGCAGACCAACTAACGATTTGCTGGCACCTCGGCAAGTTTGACTGGGATGGGCCTTGGGGGGAAATGGCGTGTAAGAGCCTTGATTTCCGACACTTATTAGAAGAGACAATTTCGCAATGGGAACGGATGACTTGGGCTGAAATCTATTCTGCCAGTGGTGGAAGGGCTAAAGGAAACAACAGTCATCCAGTCGATACATCTAGGATTTCTAGTAAAGCGAAGAAGCGACTGAGGTCAATTTATTTGGAAGACACTGAGAGTTTGGTATCACTTAGGATAAATTCTAGAACGAGGTTCTATGGAATCCGGGACAGGCGGTCATTTCAGTTTCTTTGGTATGACCCATGGCATCATATCAAGAATAAGTCCGTCTTCCCTACCCGGAGATGAAGAACCTTAGAGCCTACCCGAAGCATCTCTTTCCCGTGAGGTTTAAATATGGAAATGATTGAAACCCAAACTCTAATCAATGAGGATGAACAGAAAATGGTTCTTGACGCGGAGTTTACGCGGGATAGCGGGTTGAAAAGATAAACAGCTTCAAGAGGAAGTCGATGATGCTTCGTCCGGTGGTATCCTCGGCCACGCAAGCCGTGACGTTTCCGCTTCGCTGCACCGCGCCCAGGACCGGCGTCTTTTTCGTTCCCCGTCCCCGCTTGTTCTTTTGATCGTCCTTTCGATTCTTGCGCCTTCGGGGTCGGCCTCCAACGTAGGTTTCGTCCGCTTCGATGATGCCCTTGAGCAGGGGAAGCTGTCCAGAGGCCATAGCCGCTCTGATGCGCTGTTGCATATACCAGGCCGTGGGGTTGGTCATATCGATATCGCGGGCAAGCTGGCAACTGGACAGGCTCTTCTTTGCGTTGAGGATCAATGCGATTGCCATAAACCATTTCTGAAGCGGCATATGCGTTCCTTGAAAAATAGTCTTGGACAACACGTTGAAGCTGGCCTTGCAAGCATGGCAGTTCCAGCGTCCGATAAGATCACGTTCTTTCTTTCGGGCCACGTCCACAACCCCACATAGCGGGCAGAAAGGCTCGTTTCCAAACCTGATCCTTTCAAGATGATCGATGCATGACTGCTGGTCCGGAAAACGGTTGAGAATATCAAATAAATTCATGGTGAACCCTCCTTAAGTGTGTATATAATATACATAATATGGGTTCACTTGTCAAGCCTAAAAGTTAGAATTACCTTTTCCGATACTGGCTTATTCCGGCCCATTCGTGAATACGTCGTGTATTTGGGTCTATTTAGGGTCTCATTCCTGTCGACCCAATCCCACTTCACGACCTATACAGCCTGGGGGGGCTTGCTCTGCCGCTGAATCTGCAATCTCGCTACAACGAGTGCGCCGGCGCAGCAATTCGCGGCGTGCCTGCTCCCGTAACGCCTCCGTCCCTCCTCGTCTCCGAGCCGTGGCCGCGCCATAGTTCGCTTCCTTGCCTTCCCAAGAGGATCCGGGGGGTGCCCCCGGCAAAGGTGGGACGTATCGAAGGCCATCTTTTCAAGAAGCTTGATTGATTTCTATCCAAAGGCCATCTTTTCAATGAAGGAGGTTAAATGTGGTGTGGGTAGTTCTACTAATACCCGTTTGTATAGTAGCCCTGTTGGCCTACATGGGCAGCAAGTCAGGCCGACGTACTTGATTGTTTAGTCCTGTCAAATTTTGACAGGACTAATTGCGAAGTACTCCTACCAAGAGCGGGCCAGCGGAGGCTGGGAGGCGGTCATTGCCGCGGCGGATGACATCGGCGACGGCTGTCTTGAACTGAAATGCGGAAATCGTCTTTACGCCGTTTCCGCTCCTCAGCTGCCAACTTTGGTGGCTCGTTATTTTGTGCGATCCCCCGAGAATAGCCCTCTCCGGGGCTTGTCGTATCTGGCATTTTTCAGATTGTTGCGCCGCTCCACACATCGTCCCCTAATCTCCGTTTCGAACCGGAACTCGTAGGGTCCGCTATCTGGAGGGCGTCGGTCCGCGCCAGTCGCCCCTCGGGACCTGCCTCATGGGTGTATCCTGCCCTTGGTCCTGGGGCAAGGAGGCCGTCCATCGGGGTTGACCAAGGTTCAAATGTTGTGATATGACCCGGGAAAAGTGGACAGTGGTTTAAGCCGCTTTCTGCAGCGATAGGCGTTCAAAAAGGGCCGGGGACACATAGTCCAGGTAAGCGTGCAGCCGCTGATTGTTGTAGCCTGCATCTGATGGAAACCGAGGGCGCAGACGCTCAGGCGACGTTTCCTGATACTGGCAGCAACCAGGTAAACAAAGTGCGTTACGCGCCCCCAAAGAGTGGTGTGCCGGGGCGGGTATGGATCAACCGCGAACAGTATTTCGAGAGCGTTGAGCCGGACATCTGGGCGTTCACCATCGGCGGCTACCGGCGCGCGGAGAAGTGGCTCAAGGACCGAAGAAGCCGCACGCTTTCCGAGGACGACATCGACCACTACCAACAAATCGTCGTCGTCCTCGCCGAAACTCAGAGTCTGATGATCGAGGCCGACGACGTCATCGAACAGCACGGCGGCTGGCCCGACACGTTTCGAACGGTCAAGACCGACGCAAGAACGTAAATGTGCCCATACCGCGGTGGTTCTCAGTAGCCTAGAACGGACGCTTCAACCCCACGAAGGGAATCCGCGAGCAGCCCCCGTCCTTAACGGCATTCGCTATCGGCTGACTGCTCAGGTACCAGAGTTCCGTTCAAGAGTGCAGAGGTTGCTGACTCGCATTCAGCCTGAAAAGCGTCCTGCTGGTGGATTTATGAATGCTCGTGGCCATGTGGCAAGTGAGTCTCGGTCACAGTTGTTGCATGGCTTCTATGCAGAAGTTGAACTTCGAGCAAGCGCTTTGGGCTGGCGTGGTTTTTCCGACTTGCTAACGCTTTCGAGCGCGCGATGCGAGATCCGAGACTTCAAGACTGGAGCCCCGAAGCAGGAGCATGAGTTCCAAGTCCGCACTTACGCACTGCTTTGGGCTCGGGATCGAGACTTGAACCCAAACCGGCGGTTGGCGGATAGACTCGTTCTTTCTTACGACGAAGGCGATACCGACGTTCCGGCACCGAGCGAGGAGGAAGTCCGTCACCTAGAGGAAGAACTCCAGCGACGGACTAACGAAATGTTATCTAAACTCCGGGCCGATCCTCCTGAGGCGCGACCCAGTCGGCAGAACTGTGAGTACTGTCCTGTACGACATTTATGTGAAGAGTATTGGCACTGGCACGCCCGACAAGAGCCAGACAGCGAATCGCTCAAGACCGGATTTGGTGACATTCAGATCGAACTTTCTGCTCGACATGGTCCCCGAAGTTGGGATGGATTCGTGGAATCTGGTTCGAACTTGAAGACCGGAGGGAAAATCCTACTGCGAACCACAAATATCCAGTTCGAGTTGCAACCGGGTCAACGGGTACGTCTACTCAACGTCCACATTAGCGTACCTGACGAAGAGCCCGTGGAAGAGATACAGCCTACGATTGTGGCGACAATGGGAGCAAATTCCGAGGCATTCCTGCTTTGAGTGTTCTCGCTGGGTGGGCTGATCGAGACAGGATTAAGAATCGTCCATGACGCCTGACCAAATCAAAGCGCTGGCTACAGTCGGTGAATCCGAGACGCTGGAGTTCAAGAGCACGACCGGGACCCGTCGTGAGGCGGCCAGGACGGTGTGCGCCATGCTCAACCAACACGGGGGGCATGTGCTGTTCGGTGTCACGCCGAGAGGAGATGTGGTTGGTCAGCAGGTGAGCGAGCGAACAATTGAAGAGGTGAGTGCGGAGATCCCAAAGGATCGACCCGCCGGCCTTTCCGGAGATCGAGCGAGTCAATGTAGCGGAAGACCGGGAGGTGATGGCGGTTCGCGTGAACCAGGGCTCCGCACGTCCGTACCAATACCGGGGCACCGCTTATCGTCGGGTTGGCAACACCACCGTGGCCATGTCGGCCGAGGAGTACAACCGAGTGCTCTTCGAGCGCATGCACAGTGAGCAGCGCTGGGAGAACCAGGCCGCCAGCGAGTGGTCGGTCGAGGACCTCGACGTGGCGGAGATTCGCAATACGGTTGCAGAGGCCGTCCGTATCGGCCGGCTGAACGAACCTGGTAGTCGGGAACCGGATGACCTGCTACGCGGGCTCGGGCTGATCCGCGACGGCGTCCTGTTCCGCGCGGCGGCGGTGCTGTTCGGTAACGCCGAGCGACTTGAGTTCGAAATGCCGCAGTGCCTGCTCCGTGTGGCTCGTTTCCGGGGTCTCGACCGGAGCGAATTCCTGGACAACCGGCAGTTCAACGGCAACGCCTTCGAGTTGTTCTCGAGTGCGGAGCGCTTTCTACGCGACACCCTTCCCATCGCAAGCCGGTTCGAATCGGGCCGCATCCAGCGCATTGACGAACCGCTTTACCCGCCCCTGGCCACACGGGAAGCGCTGGCGAACGCCCTGTGCCATCGGGATTATGCTCTGGGCGGCGGCTCGGTGGGGCTGGCGGTGTACGACGACCGTCTTGAGGTGACATCGACCGGTTCGCTGCACTTCGGACTGACCCCAGACGAGCTGTTCGGGCCGCACGAGTCGAGACCGTGGAACCCGCTGATCGCCCGCACATTCTACCGGCGCGGCATCATCGAGGAATGGGGGCGCGGAACGCTCAAGATGGCGGAACTGGCAACCTCCGCGGGCCTACCGCGCCCCGAGATTGAAGATGCCAGTGGAGCCGTGACGGTACGATTCCGGCACGGCCAATTCGTGCCATCTCAGCGTAGCGGGAGCGCTGTAATCGAAAGGGAATTATATACTTGACAAAGGCTATTTGCTTTATCCCAAAATGTTGAGTTTTTTGCGAAAGTTTCGCAGAATGCCCCGTCCTTTGGCCGGAGATCGTCCGATTCGAGCGATTTCTTTACCTGATTTTTGATGTCCTGTTTCTTATATTTGTCGGCATGGGGACTGCCAACAGATTGTTTGAGTAGACAGAGCCTTCATCACTATCATGACTTTATCAAGTATATAATCACCAATCGAAAGGCAAAATGCAATTCTCGCCCTGTTGGATCGCGCGGAAGGTGACTTGGCGTTACGCGAGATTCACGCACAATTGCCCCTAGACGTCAGCGAGCGTCAGGTAAGAAGGGCCTTAACGGAGTTGAGGGACCGTGGGCTGGTAGTGTCCACGGGCCCCGGTCCGGCGGCGCGGTGGAAGCTTTCCCAAGGCCAGTAGAGGTGCCATTAGACCCCTGGGGGTCAGATAGGGGTTTAATAGGGGTCAAATAGGGGTCTGATGTGCCGGCTCGATGACGATGGCAACCGTTCTATCGCCAAGCTCCGCTGGGGGTTGGTGCCGTCCTGGGCGAAGGACGTGAGCATGGGCACGCGTCTCATCAACGCCCGGGCAGAGACCGTCCACACCAAACCGTCCTACGGCGATGCCTTTCGTTCTCGTCGGTGCCTAGTACCAACCTGCGGAAATTCGCGTAATCTGATTTCCTAGCAAAAACAGGATGTTAAGGGCGGATTTGCACGCATAAACTTGCGCAACTAAGTACTAGTGCCGGCCAACGGATGGTTCGAGTGGCAGCGGACTGAGCACGGGAAGCAGCCCTACTTCCTCGGGCTCGCGGACGGATCGCCGTTGTCGTTCGCCGCGCTGTGGGAGCGCTGGTACAAGGGCGGGAGTTCCCTTGAGTCTTTCGCCATCATCACGACTTTCGCCTCATCGGCGCTCGCCGACATTCACCATCGGCAGCCTGCGATCATCGATCCCGACCAGTTTGACGACTGGCTCGATCCGACGGCGCCAGTACCGCGGCTCCTCGACCTGGTGCGTGAACCTGATGCCAGTCCCTACCAGAGGCACGCCGTCAGCACCAGGGTGAACAGCGTCCAGAACGACGACCCGGATATCCTGGAGCCCAGGTTGGAACGCGGCTAATTTCAACCCCAGTGGGAATCGAACCCACGTCCGAAAGAGTCTTCGATTCCTTGACTGGGGAAATCTGGATAAAAAAGACTTCCGCATTAGAAATTCGGAGAGCCACCCGTTTAGGTTCGTAAGGCTATGACAATCAGGGGATTACGCATGTCCGTGGTAAGGGAGGGCGGATTGCGGGAAAGCGGCAAGCCCTCCACCATCCTTCGCTCGCGAGCTACGGATGGCAGGCCACCTACAGGCACAGGGTCACATGCGAGCGAAGGATGGTGCCCTCCGTAGCGCGAAGCGCGTAGGAGGGCTTTGTTCTGTACACGGCGGGCTGTCAGGTAAGTGGATGGAAATGCACTATGCATACGTCATTGAGAGCCTTGAGCAGCCGGGCCGGTTATACCGCGGCAGTACCCGCAATGTGGAGGAGCGGTTAGCCCACCACAACGCCGGGAAATGCAGACATACCTCCAAGTACAGACCCTGGAAACTGAAGCTATACATCGCGTTCGAGTCGAAGGAACTCGCCCAGCGATTCGAGCGATACCTCAAGTCGGGCTCTGGTCACGCCTTCGCCAATCGGCACTTCTGGGATTGAGTAAGTGAGCGAAGGATAGTGTCCTCCGACCTGCCTGCCCTTCGGAGCTAACGCGGAGGAGGGTCCACCGGAGCCCTCTGGGTGTAGGTGGAAGCACGCCTGTCCACCGTAGCTGCCCTGCAGCGAAGGTGGACGAGCTACCACCTCCGCCCGTTACCCTAAAAAGCCACCGATCCTCGGTGGCTTTTCGCTTTCCAGAAATTTCGAGATCTTTGTCCACAGGGTTATCAACAACCCAAACTAAGGCATATTTAATTGTTTAAAATGAACTTATAATGCTTGTTTCTTCTCTTTTCAACGACAATCCGGATTTGTGCGGGAGGTTTTCAACACCGAAATCACGCTGAACGCCTTGAAGAAAGGATGAATGTGGATACACCTCCCAAACCCGGTCCGTGAAGCATCCCATCTGATCCCTGATAACTGCTAAAGCCTAATAGATTTGGGGAGTTTTTTCTTGCGGACCCTCCATATCTATCATATATTTTGAAAATTAAACAATTCGCTCGTAAGGAAGGACACGCGTGCTCGGCCAGAAAGCAAAACAGGATCTCTCGGAATTACTGCAACCCTCGACGGACTTTCTCGTCAAAAAAAGGCTGAGGCCAAACTATATCACCATCGCTGGATTTCTGTTGAGCCTTGGTGCGGCACTCCTGTTCGCTTCTACATTCGTAGCGCCGCTGAAATTCAGGGTTGCGGGATGCCTCGTGCTTCTTGCGGGTCTCTGCGACATCTTTGACGGACAGGTTGCCCGGGCCGGGCAAAAACGAACCAAGTTCGGTGCCCTTTTGGACTCCACCGCCGATCGATATGCGGAGATCTTGGTCTATTTCGGCATGGCCATCGATTTTGTCCGTGCAGAATGGTGGGCGACGAGCACAGCTCTCTTCTTCGCGATGGCGGGTTCCCTGATGGTCAGTTATATTCGGGCAAGGGCCGAGGGCCTCGGAGAAGAGTGCCAGGTGGGATTCATGCAGAGGCCGGAACGGGTCATCGCTATCGGCGTAGGAGCTCTCCTCGGTAGAGAAGCCCTGGCCGTCGTGATGTGTATGATCGCAGTCCTAGCAAACTTCACCGCCATCGAGCGGTTGTGGCACCTCCGAAAAATTTAGCCACAGTCCCGTTCTTAAGACATCCTTCCTTACCTTCCCTTCATCAATTCACCGGCCATCCCAGATTAATCCTTTCACATTGACCGGAGGCTCCACATGGGCAAAGTAAGAGTCGCCATCATTGGCGTCGGAAACTGTTCCTCGGCCCTTGTACAGGGCGTTCAATATTATAAGAACGCAAAAGAAGGCGAGTTTGTCCCGGGTTTAATGCACGTCGACCTGGGGGGGTATCACGTAAAGGATATCGAATTTTCCGCTGCCTTTGAAATCGACAGAAACAAAGTCGGCAAAGACCTGAGCGAGGCCATTTTCCTTCCGCCAAACAACACGATCAAGTTTTCCGACGTGCCGGAACTCGGGGTCCCGGTTCACAGAGGGATGACTCACGATGGATTGGGCGAGTACCTCTCAAAGATCATCCACAAAGCATCGGCGCCCACTGAGGACATCATTGAGATACTGAAGGCCACCAGGACGGACGTCGTTGTCAACTATCTCCCTGTGGGCAGCGAGGAAGCCACAAAGTGGTATGTCGAACAGGTTCTCGAAGCCGGATGCGCCTTCATCAACTGCATTCCGGTCTTCATCGCATCGGCCTCCTATTGGCCGGAGCGTTTCGAGAAAAGAGGTTTGCCGATCATCGGCGACGATATCAAGTCCCAGGTCGGGGCAACGATTACCCACCGGGTGCTTACGAGGCTATTCCGGGAGCGGGGGGTAAAACTCCATCGTACCTACCAGTTGAATTTCGGCGGGAACACCGATTTTTATAACATGCTCGAACGATCCCGCCTCGAGTCGAAGAAGATTAGCAAGACCAACGCGGTCACCTCCCAACTCGACTATGACCTGGGCCCAGATAACGTACACGTCGGACCGAGCGATCACATCCCCTGGCTCAAGGACCAGAAGTGGTGCCACATCCATATGGAGGGTGAGACATTCGGCGGCGTTCCGCTGAAGCTGGAGTTGAAGCTGGAGGTCTGGGATTCCCCCAACTCAGCCGGTGTGGTCATCGATGCGGTCCGTTGTTGCAAACTCGCACTCGAGCATGGACTCAAGGGTCCACTGGCGGGACCATCGTCATACTTTATGAAAACGCCCCCCCAACAGTTCAAAGACGAACTGGCAAGAGAGATGGTTGAGGACTTCATCCTCCAATACGGAAGGAAATCCGCCCCGGAGCCCCCGAAACCCCCTCGCACTCGAAAACGGGCGAAGAAATAGCCAAATGGAGACCCGAACCGCAAGTGCATGGGTTGACGCCTTCATGAGGCGCGATCCTGTCCTTGAGGGCCGCCTTCGGACAATCTACGGCGAAGACCCGGTGCTATTGGACGATCGTCGCAGGGCTTATGTCAACCTTCTGACTCGATTCGGCATGGCCTACGGCGACGATAACGTCATCGTGACCCGGTCCCCCGCCCGGATCAACCTCCGGGGGGTACACGTGGATCACCGCGGGGGACACGTTAATTACATGTGTATCAGCAGGGAAACCTTGGTCGCCGCCCACACACGGGATGACGACCAGGTTTTCATGCTGAACACCGAACCAAAGAAATATGGTCCTCGGAGTTTCAACGTAAACCAGGAACTTCCTCCTCACCAGAGGGGAGATTGGCTTTCCTACATCGACCAGGTGGAAATCAAACCTGGCGACTGGATGAACTATAGTTAAGGCCGCGGTTCTGCGACTTCAGGATCGGTTTAAAGACCTCCCCCTGAAGGGCATGAACTTGATGGTGAGCGGGAACATTATCGGCCAGGGGCTGAGTTCCTCCTCCGCCCTGGTCGTCGCCACCATGGAAGCCGTCCTTCAGGTCAACGGACTGGACCTCCCCATCACTGAGCGGATCGACCTGTATGGCACCGGAGAGTGGTATGTGGGCACGAGGGGGGGGTCCGGCGATCATTCTTCTATGCTTTATGGCCGTCGTGATTATGTTGGTCATATGACCTTCTTTCCCTCCTCAGTCGAACTCATCCCTTTCCCTTCCGGCTATAAAATCGTGGTCTGTAACTCTCTGGTGGAAGCCCGGAAATCCGCAGGGGCCAAAAGCACCTTCAACCAGCGCGTGGCAACATACGAGATCGCTATGCTTCTGCTCAAGGCGGGATTCCCCGTCGTCGAGGCGCACGCGGATCACCTTCGGGATGTCACCCCCCGTGCGTTGGGCTGCACCGAATCGGATATATACAGGATGCTTAAAGCCCTCCCCGAAACCATCACGAGGGACCGGCTTTTTGAGGCCCTCCCGGATCGGAAGGCCGACCTTCAAAAGCTGTTCAAAACCCACGACGACCCCCCCGGGGGTTACGCAGTCCGGGATGTATGTATCTTCGGCCTGGCCGAATGTGAACGGGGGCGCATTTGCGCTGAATTCCTGAAAACCGGAAGTATGGATAGGTTCGGTAAGTTGATGTATATCGGACACGACGGGGACCGGGTGGTGGAATATGGTGAAGACGGCCGGTCCAATGCATGGAAGAAACGGGTCACGGATGAGGATCTGAGTCGGTTGATTCAGGCCTCCGAAAGCGACGATGCAGATCAAAGGGAAACCGCCCACATATGGCGACAGCCCGGCGGATATGGATGCTCTTGCGACGAACTGGATCACCTTGTTGACACGGTCAAGCGCGTTTCCGGAGTGGTTGGAGCAAGCCTGACAGGAGCGGGTTTGGGAGGCCCCGTCGTGGTGCTTGTCCGTGAGGATGCCGTGTCATCGGTCGTGGATGCTGTCCAAAAAAATTATTATGAACCTCGAGGCCTCACCCCTTCCGCCGAGGTTTGCTCGTCTGTCGAAGGGGCTGGAAGAGTGTTATAAAATCTCATCAATTCTTGTGGCATATAAGAAATTCCTTATGCATTTTCACTTTGTTCAATATTAATATTCTTACTCTACCATTTCCCTAAGGGGATGATGTGCGAGGGTTCTTCATCACCTTCGAAGGAATCGATCGAAGTGGAAAATCCACCCAGGCAGACCTTCTGGCCGAGGGGCTTGCGAGCACAGACCACCAGGTTGTCCACACCTGGCAACCCGGAGGGAGTCCGATCTGTAGTGAAATCGCCCGGCTCATCCACGATCGGACCCACTTCGGCCGAATGGATGCGTTCACCGAACTGATGCTCTACATCGCAGATCGGAGCCAGAATGTTCGAGAGGTCATCCTCCCGGCCATCGGACTCGGAAAAATTGTTTTGTGTGACCGGTACACAGATTCGACGGTAGCATACCAGGGATATGGCAGGGGTTTGAGTTTAGAAACCATCTCATCTTTCAATCAAATCGCAACGAAGGGACTCGTCCCCGACCTGACGGTATTCATCGACATTTCGGTCGAAGAAGCCCAACGGAGGGACCTCGAAAATGCTGCCGACCGGATGGAGATGGAAAAAGCTCCCTTTTTCGAGCGCGTTCGGGAGGGCTACCTGCGCATCGCGGAATCGGATCCCGAACGTGTGAGAGTCCTCGACGGCTGCAAGCCAGTGGAAAGCATCTCTGAAGAAATTCGGACAATCGTCGATCGGGCGTTGAAGGATATGGGATCGGGGATTGGGGGAAAACAGTAGCAGGTGGCAGTGGCAGGAAGACAAAAAGGAAGGGGCCAATATTCAATTCTCCGATATTCAATATTCAATTCCCTTTTGACTGGAGACTCCATGACGACTCAATTCCTTAGGGTCTCATTTCGGCTGACCCTTCTTGTTGTCCTCCTATCAACACCTCCAATCGTCCCTTCGTTCGCTTCCGGGGAGGAGACCGACCGCTACAGCGAAATCGAAAAGGGGATTGAACGTCTCGGCCATGTCTACAAGCATCTGCTTGTCAGCTATTACCGGGAGATCAGCCCTGACAAGATCGTCTCGGACGGGATCGAAGGAATGCTGGGAGACCTTGATCCCTACACACAGTACTTCAGCGAGCATGCTCTCAAACAGCTCAGGATCGATACAAGTGGAAAATTCGGAGGGCTCGGAATCACCATCTCCCTCGATTCCAGAACGCGTACGCCCAAGGTGATTACCGTCATCGGAGGAACCCCTGCGGACAGCGCCGGTATGTTGCCCGGTGATCTGATCGTGGAAATCGACGGGAAATCCACTTTCCGGCAAACCCTCAGGGAGGTCGTCGATCAGCTTCGCGGTGCACCCGATTCCATAGTCCGGATCGCCATCCGTCGAGAAGGCCTTTCGGACCCGATCCCCCTGGCCATTACCAGGGCACAGATAAAGATCGAAAGCGTTACATATGCCGAGGAGATTGAACCCGGAATCGGATACATCCGCATGTCCAGGACCCGTTTTTTGGAGGAGACCGGTCAAGAGGTCGAGGCCTCCCTCCTGAGGCTTCGAGAAAAGGTCTCCAAAGGAGTCATCCTCGACCTGAGGGGAAATCCCGGGGGCCTTCTTTCGCAGGCCAGAGAAGTATCGGATAAATTTCTAGAACCGGGCCAACTCATCGTCTCGACGAAAGGCCGCAAACCAGATCAAACCCAGGACTACAAGTCTCACAGTCCGGCCGTCCTCGGGAAGGAGATCCCCCTTATCGTCCTGGTGAATCCCGGAAGTGCCAGCGCTTCGGAGATTGTTGCCGGAGCGATTCAGGACGCAGATCGGGGATTGATTCTTGGAGAGACAACTTTCGGCAAGGGATCAGTGCAGACCGTGGTGGGAATCGATGACGAAACGGCCCTCAAGTTGACCACCGCCCTCTACTACACCCCCTCCGGCCGGAGTATCCATCGGCGATACGGGCGCGCCCATATCAATGTCAACGTAGACGATCGAAAATTTCCCGTTCACACACTCATCGATGTCATCAGCAGATCATCGGACCGAACGGAGAGCCGTGAAACCCTTGTCAAGAAATTCGGGTTTTCACAATCACAGGCCGATAAGGTCCTGAGTTTCGAACTGGGTAACATGGCGGGCCTTGCTTTAAAGAAGACAGGCAAAGATTCCGGAAAAAAAGAAAAGATCACTTATAAAACCGCTGCTGGGAGACCGGTATACGGAGGGGGGGGGATCACTCCGGATGTGGTGATTCAGCGCAAGGAACCGTCTATTCTCTTCTTGAAGATGGAAGAAAAGCGGATGTTCCTCACTTTCGCCAGCCATTTTGCGGCTGTGCACCCCGACGTCAAAAAACCATTTGCTGTCGACAGCTCGACCGTGGCTGAATTTCGCGCCTTTTTGGCCGACACCACCTGGGGATTCGATTACAAAACCAAATCCGAGAGCAGACTGGATGAAATCGAGAAGAAATTCAAAGATCACGACACGTCGTATGCCACAAAGGCCGCTATTGCCGAACTCCGGAAAACCTGTCGGCAGGAACTGGAATTGGAGTTCCAAGAAGCCGATAGGTTGATCCGTGGGGCAATAGAACGGAACATCGCTTCTCGTCTATTGGGCACGCGTGCATCCATCGAGGCGGAGATCAGATGGGATGATGGCATTCAAGAGTCGGTTCACATACTGACGGATCCTGGCGGCTATGCCCGGAAGATGGAATTGGCGGGGAGGAATAACGCGACACACCCGGACAGCTCTCTATCCGATTCATCTCCTCCTGGGTCTCCCTCAAAATAGCAGGGTGGAATTCGAAAGCCCGAAGGCGAATGGCCTTCGGGCTTTTTTTATCCCAAGTGTTGCACTTCCTTATTGAACTCGTGAAATCCGTATTCAGAAATTGAATCCCTCAGTTTAGTTTTTTCCGTGGCTGAAGGACGAACCCCTTTTCCGTATTGTGAGCGACGGCCTCCGGAAACTTATCCTCCAGGTGCTCCATGACCTCTGATATCGGCCATTCACAGCTCAAACACGGGAAAGGAAGTTCACCCGTTTCCCGAAAGGCCGCCCCGTTTCGATCGTGAAATCCCCCCCTTCGATCGTAAAATTGTCCCCAGTATCCCGCTGTGTAGCAGATCGTGCCTCGCAACCTGGCACTCCGAATCCAGCCATTCGGGAAAAGGGCCTGGAACCGTGGTGCCGAATTCAGCCAGGAAACACACTGGACGATCTCCATCCCGGGACACCGCTGTGTCGAGTCGTGTAAAAGACGGATCAGAGAGGCCGCAAATGGAATCCGCATATCGCTCAGGGGCGACCTGGGCTTATAGATATTATAGATGTGAATGCTGAGCCGACCTTCATCCGAATATCCGCCGTCCCAGCATTCGTACGGCCGTTCATCCTCACCTTTCCCCTGATCCTTATTCTCAAGGAGACGTGCCTCCAGATACGGCCATAGCAGGGCCAGACCTTCCGCTTCGATCAGCTCGGAATACGGATCGTCCCGATGCCGATCGAATATCCCTTTCACCTGGTCCAGAATCTCCGCCCATCGGGGTCCCACATCGCACCGGAAAGGATGACTTCTTCCGTCGTAGAGCGAAGTCTTCCGGTAGATGTCCACCCGGTTTACCGCATCGGCGAAAGATATCTCCTCTTCGCGGAGGACCTTGCGTACATACCAGAGGCTGAGCTTCGTCAGCTCTTTCACAAAGTTGACGCGAATCGGGTCCGGTTGGAGCATCGTTTTCCTTTAGACTGCGGACACGGTCCTCACTTAAAAAAACCACAGTGGGATGCCCAGCCTTCTTGATTTTCGAAACCACAACTTGGGTTTCCGTTTGCCGTCTGGGCTTTCACGTTTTACTGACTTTGCACAACCCTATAACCGAAACAGCAGCCACTCCTTATCTCCCGCCCGTTTGAATCGAACCAGACAGTAGCGTCCCTTGAACAGCTTGCCGTACAGAACAAACACGATCCGATCGGACGCCCATTCCTCGGCATCGTATGTTCCACGATCCCAGATCTCTACCGTCCCGGCCCCATATTCCCCCTCGGGGATCGACCCCTCAAAATCGGCGTAATCCAGATCGTGGTCTTCAACGGCGACGGCCAGCCGCTTGACGTCCTTCTCCTCGGGAACACCCTTCGGGACAGCCCAGCTCTTCAAGACCCCTTCTCTTTCGAGCCGAAAATCATAATGAAGCGTCCTGGCGTGGTGCTTCTGAACGATAAATTTGAGTTTGGCCTCCTGAGTCTGCATTTTCACGATGATCAAAAAAGAGATCCTTCGGGCACAAGGGTCCCTCAGGATGACCTTTGGCACCCCGCTCGCTCCTCACCCCACCTCGCACCCCTCTCCCGACCTCATTGAATATTGAATATCGGAGAATTGAATATTTAATTTCCTATGCCCCTCCGACCCTGACTTTTTACATTTTACATTTTTCACTTTGCAATTCCCACCCGCACATCCCCTCGATCGCCTTACGTACCTCTGTGAGACCTTTTGCAGGGTCAACTTCTGACAGTTGGGCATCCACAACAGTCTGTTCACCGATCGAGAACTCCAGGGGAAGGTGGGACCCCTGGATCATCTTTTCCACATCCGAACGCTCCAACTCCCGGTCACCAGGAAAAGTCATGCGGAGCCCCGCAACGACGGTGACAGACTCCAACCCGAGAATTCTCGCCCCGACCTTGACCCGAATCACGTCGAGCAAAGCCTCCGCCGGAGGCGGGAGACGACCGAAGCGGTCTACAAGCTCCTCCTCTATATTCTCGACCTCTTCGAACCCCCGGGCATCCGCCAACCGTCGATAGAACTCCATCTTCAGATCAACGTCCGGGATATAATCTTCGGGCAAAAAAGTGGAGGCCTGGACGTGGATCTTGGGATCCGGTCTCCTGTCAACCTCCTGGCCCCGAAGCTCCTGGACCGCCTCGTCCATCAGACGGCAATAGAGGTCGAACCCCACTTCAGCGATAAATCCATGCTGCTGCGCCCCGAGAACGTTCCCGGCCCCCCGGATCTCCAGGTCGCGCATGGAGATGTGGAAACCCGAACCCAGATCGGAGAACTCCTCGATCGTTCGAAGCCTGCGGAGGGCGATCCTCGACAGCGACTTTCGAGGGGGGGTGATCAGGAAGGCATAGGCCCGCATGTTGGATCGCCCTACCCGGCCGCGAAGCTGATAGAGCTGAGCCAATCCGAAGCGGTCCGCTCGATTGACGATGATCGTGTTTACAGATGGGATATCAAGACCCGATTCGATGATCATGGTCGAAATAAGACAATCGTATTTCCGATCCAGGAATTCGAGCATGACCTGCTCGAGCTCCCGTTCCGGCATCTGTCCGTGACCCATCGCGAATTTGACCTCTGGAAGGAGCTCCCGGAGGAATGACGCAACAGATTCTATCGACTGCACCCTGTTGTGAACAAAATAGACCTGGCCGCCCCGGTCGATCTCCCTCAGGATGGCCTCGGCGATCCGGCTTTCGTCAAACGGAATGATCTCGGTATAGATCGGAAGTCGGTCGCGGGGAGGCGTGTTGATGATCGACATGTCCCGAGCCCCCATCAGCGACATGTGGAGGGTTCTGGGTATGGGAGTTGCCGTAAGGGTAAGGGCATCGACGAGACGCTTCATCTGTTTGATCCGCTCTTTATGTTTCACACCGAACCGTTGCTCCTCGTCCACCACAAGAAGACCGAGATCCTTAAACACGACGTCCTTGGATAAAATGCGGTGTGTCCCGATGACGATATCCACCACGCCGGCTTTAAGCGCCTTCACCACGTTTTTCAACTCCCCCGGCGTTCGGAAACGGCTCATCATCTCCACACGGACCGGAAGGTCGCGCATGCGTTCGCGGAAAGTTCTGTAGTGCTGTTGCGCCAGGATCGTCGTAGGAACCAGAATCGCGGCCTGCTTCCCGTCCGCCACGACCTTGAAGGCCGCTCTGATCGCAACCTCCGTCTTGCCGTAGCCCACATCCCCGCAAACCAGCCTGTCCATGGGGGAATTTTCCTCCATGTCCCTCGTGACATCTTCGACAGCCTTGAGTTGATCGGGAGTCTCCTGGAAGGGAAAGGACATTTCAAGCGCTTGATGGAGGGCCCCATCCGGTGAATACCCAAATCCCGTCTTCGTCTTCCGCTCCGCATACAACATCAGGAGTTCCTGGGCCATCTCCATGATGTCCTTCTTTGTTCGTTCCTTGATCTTCTCCCAGGCCATCCCCCCTAATTTGCTCAGGACAGGTTGTGCGCCTTCCTCCGTCGAATATTTTTGAACCCGGTCGAGCTGGTCCACGGGGACGAAAAGCTTGTCCTCATTCCGATAGATGAGGACCAGACAGTCCCGCTCGGCGCCGTCAACTGTGATTCTCTCAACCCCCTGATAACTCCCGATACCGTGATCGATATGGACGACAAAGTCCCTTCTGGACAGGGCTGCGTAATCGGTGAGGGGCGTTCCCCCCTTGAATCGGCGATATCTCGACTTCCTCCGGAAACGGCGGTATACCTCGTGGTCATTGACTACGAAAAGTCGTGCCGGTTCATACACAAAACCCTCGTGTAACGTCCCGGCCGAAAGGGTGACGGCTCCCGCTGTATCTTCCAACAGATCCTCCAGCCGGTCCACCTGCTTGTCGCTTTCGCAAAGGATATTCATGTCGTAATTCAGAGCGGCATAAGCGAGAACGTCCTCTTTCAGCGAACCGATGCTTCCCTCATACAGTCTCCCCCCTCTCCCCCCGAACTCGATGACCTTTTCGGTACCTTTGAAGGGCGTGTGGACGACACGTCGAAATCCCTCCAACCTTTTTTGGACCTCCTGGGACGGGTGCAGGACATCAGAGATCGAAAGGGACGCCACCACATCCCTCTGGGGGCGATCTAAAGCGCCACGAACCTCCTCCTCCACAGATTTTCCTGCCGCACAGACATCTTCCGGGTCGTCCAGGATGAGAATGGTGTCCGCCTTTAGATGATCCAACAGGGAGGTCCTTTGGCCATACATAAGCGAGAGGTATCTCTCTATCCCGTCGAACGACCCGCGTCGGGAAACCACATCCAGGATATCCGAGAACGAATCCCCGCGGCCTTCAGACGCCTTTTTCAGATTTTGGGTGTACACATCTTCCATCAAATTGAGAAACACCGCTTCCCTGCAGGGAAGAATGTGTACCTCTTTAAGCCGATCGATAGATCGTTGGGTGGAAAAGTCGAATGTCCGGATCGATTCCACCTGCTCGTCGAAGAACTCGATACGGACAGGCCGTTCGTTACCGAACGAACAGATGTCAAGGATGCCCCCTCTGACGCTGAACTGGCCCACCCCCTCAACGGTCACCACCCGCTCGAACCCGATCTCGACCAGATGCTCGGAGAGTGTCTCCAGATCGACTTCGTCGCCGACGCTCAGGGATCTCCGGCAGAGGGCGAAGACCTCGGGCGGCATCGTGTGACCCATCAACGCCTTGATCGTCGTCACAACCACAATAGGACGATCGGATGCGAGATCGTCCAGAGCTTCGATGCGAAGTCCCGTGACATCATAGTGCGGTGACCGCTCCTCGTGGAGAGGGGCGTCCCAGGCGGGAAAATAGGCGACAACCTCCGATCCGATAAAGGTTTCGATGTCGTCCCTGAGGAGTTCAGCACGTTCTTCTTCCCCGGCCACCAGGAGGATGGGCCCATCGTGTACCTCCCGGACCCACCCGAAGGCGGCGGCGGCAATCGACCCGTTCAGGCCGTGGAGCGCCAGTTCCTCCGGGCCCTTCCTGAGTTCCCCCTTTAGTGCCTGAAAAGGCGCGGAATGAACGAGCTTTGAATAAATCCGATTGATCAAGGTGACCTCACATCAGATCAATTGATTTTGCATTTTCTATTTTTCACTTTCATAGCATCTGCCCATCTTCCGGAGAAATCCTTATTCTTCCCGCGGAGTTCAGTTCCTGAGCCAGGTTCACGATCCGAATCTGCGCTTCCTCCACTTCGCTCCGCCGCTTCGGCCCCAACATCCCGACTTCCCCCTTAAGGTCTGCAGCCACCCGCTTCGACAGATTGCTCAGGATTCGTCCCTTGAGGGGATCTGAGGCCAGCTTCATCGCAACGGTAAAGTCCCCCACGTTCCACCTGTTTGAAGAGCTCCTGAAGGTCCCGATCGGTCAATCCGGCAAGATCTTCGAACGTGAACATCTTCTCACGGACCCGGCTCGCCAGATCCGGGTCCTCCCCTTCCAACCGCTCGAGAACGGATCGTTCCAGGGTACCACCCACCCGGTTAAGTATTCCCGCAACACGATCGGGCCCCTTCACCTCCACACCCCCGGATACCAGGGCGTTCAACTCGGACGAGAGGTTCTTCTCCATATCCTGGAGGATATCAGGTGCAACATCGCCCAAGGTGGCAATCCGGTAGGCCACGTCATTTTGCAACTCCGATGGGAGGGAGGCCAGGGTCCCGGCCGATATCCCGGGGTCCATCCGGGAGAGGATCAGGGCGATCACCTGGGGATGCTCCTTCTGCAAAAGGTCCGCGATTCTTTCGGGTTGAATTCCTTTTGGGACCAACGATTTTTCGGAGACCGAGGTGACCCGCCCCATGATTTTCTGTGCCCTCTTCGGCCCCACCACCCGCTCGACGGTATCCCGTGCGAATTCAATACCCCCTTCATCCACGGTCTTACCGGACCGCAACAAACCCTCGAACTCCGCCAAAGCATTGTCAACCTCTTCGGATGTGACGGAGCTCATAGAGGCGATGGCGAGGGTGATCTTTTCAATCTCATCCTCTCGAAGATGCTTCATGATCTCTGCAACTGCATCCTCCCCGAGGCCGATCAGGATGGTTGCGACTTTTTGTCGAGGCGTCATCGTTTCCTGACAGGTTCTATACGGACATTGCGGTTTGCCGTTGACGTTTTTTCACAAGGTTATTATGTTATATTAACATCGAGACCTTCCAGGTGGCGGAAGGTCTCCCGCAGGGATCCCATGAACTCTATAATAGTCCACCGTGGGGAAATCGTCAAGCCGAATGTCCCCCGCAGGGATCCCATGAACTCTATAATAGTCCACCGTGGGGAAATCGTCAAGCCGAATGTCCCCACGGTTCATGGCTCCTCCTGCCGGTTGAACTGAATCCGGTGGTTTGAAAGTGACCCGACATGCAGAACGTCAGATATCTCACTCGCTTGGCCGCTGTTGTCTTGACCGTATTGACTCCGGAGGTCTCGTTAAAGGCTGCCGAAACCCTTGAAGACGTCAGCGTTGAGGCAGGTCTTGCGGACTTGATGCCGGTCGGCGGGATGAAGGTGGATTTCGACCGGGACGGTGCGTTGGACCTTGTCCTGGCCACAAGGGAGGTCCCATCTCTAATCGTATATCGAAATATCCAGGGATCGGGACCGACCCGATTCGAAGAGGCTGGTGTGACGTTCAACCCCGAACACGAAGGGATCAGCACGGCGGCTTGGGGAGACTTTGACGAAGACGGGGACCTGGACCTGTTCACATCGACCCGGTATGGGACGAGCCGGCTATATCGAAACAATGGCAGTGACTTCGAGGACGTGGCGGCGTCAATGGGTTTGAAGAATGACGGGGCGTTGGACGCCGCCTGGGGGGACTATGACACCGATGGAGATCTGGACCTGATCGTGGGGCGGGTCGCCGATCTACGCCTCTTCCGGAACGACAGGACGAATTTCGTTGATGTGACGGGGGGAGTCGGTCTCTCCAATATCACAATCGTCTCCGATGTCGACTGGGTCGATTTCGATAACGACGGACGCCTCGATCTCTGGTGCGCCGGGCCGAGATCCGTTAACCGCCTTTTCCAAAATCTGGGGGCGATTGGGCCGGGTGGAAGCTGGGAATTTGTGGATGTCGCTCCGGATGCGGGAATCGCCGAGTCCCACACGACTCGTATGGGCGCTTGGGGAGACTACGACAACGACGGCGACCAGGATCTTTACCTCGTCAACGGTCATGGTCCGAATCGTTTGCTTCGCTACGGAAACTCGGTTTTCGAGGATGTCTCCCAAATAGGCGTCGACGACGAGGAAAGCGGGATCGGCGCAACCTGGATCGACTTCGACAGCGACGCGGACCTGGATCTCTACCTGGTCAACCTCCTTGGACCGGACCGTCTGTTCCGAAACGATGTCGATCGGTTTACGGATATATCGGGTTCACTCGGCATCGGGGGGAGAGAGGTCGTGAATGGCGTATGGGGGGACTTCGACAGGGACGGCGTGCCGGATCTTTTCGAAGCCCGGGTGGGATCTCTCCGTCTCTTTCGGGGAAAGGCAAATCAGAACGGCTCGCTTAATTTGCGTGTAGGAGATCCGGCTGGGGCACGTGTCACAGTCAACTCGAATGGGATCCGGCAGGTTCGGGAGCTCCAGGATGGAATGGCCTTGTTCGGACTCGGCCCGCAGTCCGGAACCGAAATCGTGACCGTAATCTGGCCTGACGGAAGCCGGATCACAAGATACCGGGAACCGGGAACCAAGATCATGCAAATCGCTCGGGATGACCGCCTTCCGACATTGGACGTTGACGCGAAGGATCTGGTCTTTGGAAAAGTCGAATTTGCGGCCAAATCCAGCTCAGTGATCTTGAATCGAGGTGAGGCGCCAATGACCCTCCGGACCGCAGGGGTAAACCACCCCGCCTTCCGGGTCGAGGTCGACCTCCCCCAGGTTATCCAGCCCGGTGAGTCCTTAGTCCTCCCCGTACATTTTTCGCCTGGCAAACCGGGTCTCCAGACCGGGATCCTCACCGTTCAGACGGATGACCCGTGGCACGGACAGGGGTCGATACCCTTGTCCGCAACGGCCGTGGTCCCCGACATCTCCACTTCGGTCGAACAGGTGGACTTCGGACCGACGCCCGTCGGAAAATCGACCTCCTCGGAAATCGCGATTTTCAACAGGGGTGTTCGGACCCTGACCCTCTCCTCGGTGTCGACCGAAGGCCCGTTTGAAGTCGAAGGGTCTCCTTCGATGACGGTTGCCCCGGGGGAATCCCAGACCTTGTCAATTGGATTCAATCCATTCGCCGTCGGTCCGGCGACCGGTTCTCTGTTCATCCTCTCGGATGATCCGGACCGGCACGAGACATCCCTCGTCCTGGAGGGCCGGGGTCGCGGAACCCCGGTTGTGGTCCTATCTTCTCCTGAACTCGACTTTGGCGGGGTTCTGGTCGGAAACGCTCACGCGATGCCCCTCACCGTTTCCAACGAGGGGGACGATGACCTTACCGTCGGCCATATCTCCGTCTCAAATCCATTTGGGGCGCCCGATAAACCTTTTGTCCTCGGACCGGGGGAACTCACGGAGTTGGAAGTTCTCTTCAAACCACTGCAGCCCGGAGATGTTCTGAAAACACTCACCTTGACCACGGACGAAGAAACGCCCTTCCTGGGAGACCCTTCTCTGAATCCCCCTCACATCTTGAAAAACGACGTTGTGACATTCGGCAGCGCCCGTCCCACCTCCACGGGTCCGGTCCCGGGTGGCAGCGGTCTGCTCGGCCTTCTGACCTTCCGGCCGACCGACGGTTTTACCCCCGACAGGACTACCGCTTTACGGGTTGAAGGGGTTTCCCTTCGAAATCCGTCCGGAAATTCAGAGATCGGAGAGTCCGTGGTCCTCACGATCCAGAGGGGAAAATTTGGGATCCTGCGGGGAGATATCAACGAAGATGGATCAATCGATCTGGCCGACTTCTTCCTCCTGGGCCAAGGGTTCGGCCTGCACGAGGCGGATCCCGACTTCGATGGTCGGCTTGACCTGAACGGGGATGGAATCATCGGACTTGAGGATCTTTTTATCTTTCAGGATGGAATGGGAAAAAAGTGATTGTCGCTCTCCTTCCCACGATCACCTGATAAAACCCAAAACCCGAGAGGATATGCCCGGGACATCCACCAACGAAACTTTTGTGACAAAGGCCGACTTCGGCGACCTCAACTATGAAGGGTTGATGGACTGCGTCCACTGCGGGCTCTGTCTGGGCGCCTGCCCCACCTATCGCGTCCTCGGGGTGGAGATGGACAACCCGCGAGGACGTATCTACCAGATTAGAGCCGTGGCCGACGGAACCCTTCCCCTCAATCAGACATTCGTCGATCACATGTACCTCTGCCTCGACTGCCGCGCGTGCGAGACCGCATGTCCTTCGGGGGTCCACTTCGGTGCGCGCATGGAAGAAGCCCGGGGGATGATCGAGACGAACTTCACCCGTTCCTGGATGGGCCGGCTTCTCTGGTCCTTCGCCTTCAAGCACCTCTTCCCTTCCCCATCCCTTTTCGCCGTCCTGATCTCCGGTATGCGGTTCTATCAAATATCCGGACTTCAGTGGCTCCTCCGTAAAAGCGGATTATTGAAACGCCTGCCCGGAGGAATGGCAAAAAAGGAGTCGTTCATGCCGGACATCCCCCCCGGCCATCTCAGGGCTCCCATACCTGAGGAAACCCCTCCTGTCGGATCCCTGAATCACCGGGTCGGGTTCGCGACCGGCTGTATCATGAGCCTCCTTTTCGGGAAGATCAATCGGGATACCGTACGGGTCCTTGCTCGGAACGGCAACCAGGTCGTCGCCCCTTCCGGGCAGGTCTGCTGCGGGGCCCTCAACATCCACAACGGAGAGAGAGTCGTATCCAAAGACCTTGCGCGACGCAACATCGAAGTCTTCGAGCGCTCACACGTAGAGTTCATCCTCTCCAACTCGGCCGGGTGCGGAGCGACGCTCAGAGAATACGCGGATCTCCTCGGCGACGATCCGGAATACGCGGACCGGGCCAAGGAATTCAGCGCGAAGGTCCGGGACGTCGCTGAATTCCTTTCAGAAGAGGGTTTCACCCCGCCCCAGGGCGAGATAGAATCCAGAGTGACATATGACGATGCGTGCCACCTCATTCACGGGCAGGGGGTCTCGAAGCAGCCCAGGAAATTGCTTCAAACCATCCGGGGGGCCGAACTCGTTCCACTTCGAAACGCCGACCACTGCTGCGGGAGTGCGGGGATCTACAACCTGACGAATTCAGAGATGGCGGAGCGAATACTCGAAGATAAGATGGAGCACGTCAAGGAGACCGGTGCCGACATCCTGGTCACCGGAAATCCAGGCTGCTTGATCCAGCTAAAGTCGGGCGTTCGAACGGCGGGATTGGACTTGGAAGTCGTCCACACGATGGAGCTTCTGGAGCGGGCTTATCAAAACGAGGGCCAGGAGCCGGGGGTCGAAGATAAGGTGGAGGACTCGAAGTGAATGTCCGGTACGTTAGGCACCGACATCGGACACCTGGACCCTGTCTCTATATTCCCATGAAGATCCTGCTGAAGAAATAAACCGGGGGGAGGATGAACCATCCGATCAGGGAGAATTGAAGGATCCAACTGGATAAAATCAACACGATCAGGAGGATCGAAAGATACCGCTCCGCATTACGATAGACCATCTCATGCCGAAGCGGCAGGAGACCCGAAAGGATCTTTGAGCCGTCCAGTGGAGGAAGCGGAATCAGGTTGAAGAAGGCCAGGATCAGATTGATAAAGACCGCATACTGGAGGATTCCAATAGCCTCTCCCCACTGAAAAACCCCTGCAGGGAGATACCGGAAGATCAAACCGAGGGCTGCCGCAGAGATCACATTCGAAGCCGGACCGGCCAGGGCAATCCAGAGCATATCCCGCTTGGGGCGCTTCAGGTATCGAACATCCACGGGCACGGGTTTTCCCCATCCAAAACCGACGAGGAAGATCATGACCGTGCCCAGAGGGTCGAGATGGGCCAATGGATTCATCGTCAGGCGGCCCATCAACCGCGCGGTTGAATCCCCAAGCCGATTGGCTGCCCAGGCGTGCGCAAACTCGTGCACCGTCAGAGCGAACAGGATGGCGGGAGCGATCAAAAGCAGGCGATGAATGTCTGGAAACAAACCGCTCATACACATGAAAGTATATCGATATGCGTGAGAAGTCAAGGATCTCGGCCTGTTCAAGCTTGCGTGACATCCGGGAAAAGGTTAGATTTACCGCTTCGAAAAAGATTGGACTTTATTCAAACAGAAAGGAGTTGTGCCATGACGAGAGACCGATTCGTGAAAGTGATGCTCGTACTCATCGCAGTCCTGCTTTTTGCGAACCTGGTGCAGGATCTCGTGACCATAAAACCTGCCTTCGCAGCTACCTCTGAATCTTCATCCGAATTAAATGGGCAGATCAGCGGAACCGGTTCCGCGGCCTGGGTCCTGTTCGGCAGTCAGATCTTCTATGTAAAATTCAACACCAAATACAAAGAGCTCGATATCACCGGACCGGAGACCCTGAACCTTTGAGAATCGCTTATGAACGGCACAACCGGAGCATAGAACCCAACGTTCTCTTCTTCACCAACGAGCCAAGCCCCTATGCGCTTGGCTCGTTCCTTGTATAACAGGTAACTTGAAACCTCCGGTCGAAGTCCAGGGCGTCCTTCACGTCCACTCAGCCCATTCTGATGGGTCGGGATCTGTTCACGAAATTATCGAAGCCGCGCAAGGGGCAGAGATCGATTTTCTGATCCTGACCGATCATAACACCATGCAGGCGAAGATAGAGGGGTGGGAGGGATGGCACGGTTCCACACTCCTTATGGTGGGCGAGGAAGTAAGTACCCAATCTGGTCACTGCCTGGCCATCGGCACTTCGGACCCCACGGGTCATGGCTCAAACCGATCGTTCGGCCGGCGTCGATCGGCCGGGGAGACCCTCCGGGATATCCGACGGCAGGGAGGGCTCTCATTCATAGCACACCCTCATGGTCTTTACAAACCGTTTTTCAGGAAACGCGATCACTCCTGGAAGGACTGGAGCATAAACTCTTACAACGGGCTGGAGATCTGGTCCTACATGTTTGATTGGGCGAGCCGGTTCAGAAAAAGAAGGTGGAAGGTGTGCCTTCAGGACCCGGACGCACTGATTGGGGGCCCGGACCCGAAGACCCTCGAAAAATGGGACGAGATAGGACGTAAAACAAGACTGGTTGGAATCGGAGGGGTTGATGCCCACGCACACCGCTACCCACTGATCAACCGGATCGTATTTCCTTACGCAGACCTGTTTCACACGGTCCGGACCCACGTTCTACTTGACCGGCATGTTACCGGGAATTCAGAAATCGACAAGACCTCCATCTTACACGCGATTGGAATGGGTCATTGCTTCGCTGCTTACGAACAGCTGGGCAGAGCTTCCGGTTTCCGCTTTTCAGCACCCTCCGAGGAGCTTGAGATGGGGGATGAAGCAAAATTCCAGAAAGATATCGAACTCGTCACCGAATCTCCCGTCGCGGCCGATTTCCGATTAATCCGGGACGGCCGCCTGCACACCAGGGGACATGGAATGCGAAGGGTTTTCAAAACATCCGGACCTGGAGTGTACAGGGTCGAGGCCTGCCTGGAAGGGCGGCCATGGATTTTCACGAACCCGGTTTATCTGAGGGATTAGATGAATCATTTCGACAGGAACCAGAGGATCGTCGGCGTCGCGGTTTTCTTGTGGTCCCTGCTGATCTACTTGAAGACCGTTGCTCCCACCGTCTCCTTTTGGGACTGTGGTGAGTTTATCTCCTGCGCCTACATACTTGGCGTCCCTCATCCCCCCGGAGCACCCCTCCACATCTTGATCGGCCGCATCGCCACCCTTCTGCCCACGTCCCCCGAGATCGCCTTTCGTGTCAACATCGTATCCTGTTTCTGTTCGGCTTTTGCCGTGCTGCTCGGATATCTGATCGTGGTTCGAATGCTCCGAGCCTGGATCGATATCCGGAATTTGGAGGGGCAGGTCACTGTCCTCACGGGGGCAGCAGTGGGCGCTCTGACGATGGCATTTTCGAGTGTGTTCTGGTTTAACTCTGTCGAAGCAGAAGTCTACGCCATGTCGATGCTCATCACGCTTCTGGCCATCTGGATCGCGCTTCTCTGGAGGGAGAGGGCGGAAGATCCTGGCAGCGACAGGCTCCTGCTCTTCATCGCCTACCTGTTCGGCCTGGGCGGAGGAGTCCACCTTCAGTGCCTCCTCACGATTCCGGCGATAATGCTCCTTGTTCTGTTCACCGTAAGCCGGGATAGCCCGGCATCAAAGCTGAAGATTTGGATTGCCATACCATTCATCGCACCGTTTATCGCGATGTTGACAAAAGAGGATTTGACGATTGGCGGCTTCAGCTTGGTGCGACTCCTGGGTTTCGGATTGATGCTCGCGGCCTTAATCCACCTGGCCTCTCTACGACCATCCTTCCGAAATTGGAAATTCTGGGGTCTCGCACTCCTGTTGGCGGGCCTCGGTTTTTCAACCTATGGAATGCCCATCATCCGTTCCTGGGCAGATCCGATCATCGACATGAACAACCCGGGAAATCTACAGAACTTTCAGGATTATGTTCTTCGTAAACAGTACGGCCAGACATACGCCTTTCCCAGGCGTGGTGATTTCTGGGGTTTCCAGATGAACATCTTCACTAAGTATTTCCTTCAGCAATTCCCGCACTGGTCGGGATTTTCGCTCGACGGATTCTTCCGCAGGGCCATATACGTCCCTTCCAGTGCATTAGAGAGAATCTCTTTTTCGCTCATCCCCCTGGCCGTCGGGATCGGGGGAGCGATCTGGCACGCCCGCAAAAGCTGGAGACTCTTCCTGGCCATGCTTTCCCTATTCCTGATCATGAGCCTGGGGCTTGTCATCTACCTCAACATGCCGGATCCGGAGCCCAGGGAACGCGAGTACATCTTCGTTGGGGCCTACTGTGTATTCGCCCTCTGGATCGGAATGGGCGCCGCGGGGATCGTCTTCTGGGGAACGCGAACTCTGCGAGAAGCAGGGTTCCACCGCACTTGGGTCCCCATATTGATAAGCGTTGCGATGTTCGTCCTTCCCGTGGTCATGATGGCTGAGAATTACCACGAACGCGACCGAACCGGGAATTTTCTTGCCCACGATTACGCATCCAACATCCTGGAAACCTGTGAAAAGGACGCCATCATTTTCACAAATGGGGACAATGACACCTACCCCCTCTGGTTTATGCAATATGTCAAAGGTTTTCGCCGGGATATCAGGGTTGTAAACCTCAGCCTGATCAAGACGGACTGGTATATCCGACAGCTCCGGGATCTGGAGCCCAGGGTCCCTATCAATCTCTCCGATCAATACATCGAGAGCAACTTTCAGGCAAAAACGTGGATTGAACCCTCCGATGTGACTCTAGCGGGGATCACCATCGATGCGAAGGAAGTGCCGATTGCGAACTACCCGGCTGTGGTGGGCGGTCAGGTCAGGTCCATCCCGGTTGTGGAACAGCATACCTGGATGATCTGGCGAATTGTGGAACAGATTAAGTGGAATCGACCGATATATTTCGCCCTTACCGTTCCCGAATCCAACCACGCAGGGCTCACCCCCTTCTTCTCGTGGGAGGGCATGGCGTGGCGTTTGACGAAACAGAAAACCCCGAGGTCAGGCAGGTTCGATCACGAACAGACCGCACACAACCTCTCTCGGGTATATCGATACACGGGATTGAACGATCCAACCGTATATAAGGATCCCGTGGACCTTCGACTCCTGACAAATTACCAGGTCATCTTCCAAACCCTTGCCCGGAGGTATCAAGAACTCGGCCAGGATGAGAAAACCTTTGAGATTTTGAAACACTACGTAAAAGTCCTTCCCCCGTCGGTCATTCCGGTTCCGCCCAGTTTGAAACGAGAATTCACTCGGGTCCTTCATGTCGTCGCAGGGCAGCTAACCAAAATAGGCCTGAACGAGAACGCCGCCGAGGCCCTAAAAATGGCACTTCAATTCGATCCAGACTACGACTTCAACGGAATCACCCGAGAACACCTGATGGAAGCCATTCAACTCCTCGAGAGCGGTTTTTCCTCATCCCTCCTGGTCGATTAAACAGGACCGATGAGCAAAATCCTGGAAACAGGCGTCGATGGACGAAGAAATCGCATCCCTGTCTGAAAAATTTGGCACCCCTCAACTGATCACGGAACGCCTTCCATGCGGCGACACCGATCCCCTCTCCTCTCAACGTCAGGGGGAAGTCGCCATGGTACTCCTGCGAAAAAGCAATAAAATCCTGTTGAACACGAAGGGATTTTACCCCAGCGGGACATTCCGCATCCCGACCGGAGGGATCAAGAAAGGGGAGCCCGTGGAGGCCGCACTGTTGCGTGAGACCTTGGAGGAGACCAATCTCGAGGTGGAAGTGCTGCGCTTTTTGGCGGTCATCACCTACCAGGTCCCCGGCCGTCCGGCGCCTTTTACAACCTACGCGTTCTTGCTCCGTGAGATCGCGGGTGAATTGAAGGTCAACGATCCCAAGGAGCGGATATCGGGATGGCTGGAAGTGGAGGCGGGGTGCTTGAAAGAAGTTGGGGAGAGACTCGCGAACCTGGAAGGAGACTGGAAGGGATGGGGCGGATTTCGCTCGGTCGTCCATCGCATCGTAGGAGATTTGTTGACCTCATAAAATTCGGTTTGGAAAAAGATATTGTAAAGCCCCGGAGGACCTGCCTCCGGGGCTTCCTTTTTTTCGGGACTTCGTGGCTGAACCGTCGATTTCTTCGATCAGGATGCTTTGCAGTTCGGGTACTCAAATCCGATCAACATCGTTCGACCGCAATCGCAACAGCTTCTCCCCCCCCAATGCAAATCGCGTCGATTCCAAGCGTGAGGCCTTTCTGATTCAAGGCGTTAAGCAGCGTGACGAGCGTCCTGGTGCCGCTTGCACCGATCGGATGTCCCAAGGCAACCGCCCCCCCGTGGACGTTCAACTTCTCGTGAGGGATCCCCAGTTCATGCATCGCAGCCATGGGCACGGACGAAAACGCTTCGTTGATCTCGAAAAGATCCACATCGCCGACTTTCAGCCCGAGTTGAACCATAAGACTGGAGATAGCGCCGATCGGAGCCAGGGTAAACCACTCGGGCTCCCGTGAAAAAGCGCTGTGGCCGAGGATCTTCGCCTGAGGGGTCACTTTCAGGCTCTCGACCTTTTCACCGGATAGGACAACGATCGCGGCCGCCCCGTCGTTGATGCTGGATGCGTTTCCGGCGGTGACCGTACCCGCTTTGCCGAAGGCCGAACGGAGATTTCGAAGTTTCTCCTCGTTGAATCGATTAAGCCCCTCGTCCCGGGACACCGTCAGCGTGGACTTCCCCGCAGGGGCTTCGACCGCCACGATCTCCTCTGCGAATACTCCGGTCTCGGATGCCAAAATCGCCCGCTGGTAGCTTTCCACGGCAAAATCATCCTGATCCCTTCTCGAAAACGAATATTTTTGGGCGCAACGATCCCCGCAGGATCCCATGTGCACATCGTTATAGACATCCCAAAGGCCATCTTTGATCATCGAGTCAATCAGAATCCCGTTCCCCATTCGATAACCGGTTCGGGCTTTGTCCAGGAGATAAGGTGCCGCAGACATGTTCTCCGTGCCCCCGGCCCCGACAACCGAGGCATCTCCGCACTGGATCGCTTGAGCGGCCAGGATGACCGATTTCAATCCCGACCCGCAGAGCTTGTTCACCGTCATGGCCCCCACCGAGGGGCTCAATCCTGCGCCGATGGAAACCTGCCTGGCAACATTTTGTCCCAATCCCGCGCTCAACACATTTCCGAAGATGACTTCGTCGACCTGATCCGGATGGATCCCCGATCTGTTCATTGATGCTTTAAGCGCTTCACGCCCCAGAGCCGGTGCGGGCATCTCGGCCAGAGCCCCGGAAAATTCACCGATGGCGGTGCGTACGCCCCCTGCAAGAAAAACGTCCTTCAACATATCGATATCCTCCGAACGATCGGCGGACGCCTTTGAACCCTCTGGCCTATAATATGGCCACAAGTTGTGGGACCGGTCTCTAGACCGGGAACCTGGCTCTGTATGGCCAGGTCCATTCAACAATGGATTTTCCGTTGGCCAGATGCCCTTATTCCCCGACTGGAGTCGGGTCCCACAAGTCTAAGGGACTATTTCCATTTTCCATTTCCATGGCCCCGGGGAAAAAAATGGGGCGTCTTGGAGGTAAAAGGTCATCCCCCCAAAATGCCCCACTATCCGAACACTCCGCCGGTTTTATACCTTTCCCCTGAACCCCTCTACCGGATCAGCTTGGCCAGGCGGTCCCATTGGACCTTTCTGGTAAAGTCCCATAAGGGGGCGGTGGAGTTCCAAGAGAAGTAGATGATCATCGCCTCACCGAGCACGGCTTCCTGTGAAACCGGACCAAAATAGCGGCTGTCGAAGCTGTTGTCCCGGTTATCCCCCATCACGAACATGTGACCGGGCGGCACCTTGATCGGAGCGTAATTATCCCGGGGACCGTTTCCATAAACCGCGCGATCGACAAATTTCCCTTCAGAGGGAAGCGGGGCGTGTTTGCCGTCGATGTAGAGGGATTTGTTCCGGATCTCAACCGTTTGACCGCCGACGGCGACGCAACGTTTAATCAGGGTTTTACTCTCTTCTACGGGAGATCGAAAGATTACGATATCACCCGGTTCGGGATCCTTGATTGCGGGAAGTCGATATTTAATCAGAGGGATTCGTGCCCCGTATATAAATTTATTCGCGAGAAGAAAGTCTCCGATCAGAAGGGTATTTTCCATCGAACCTGATGGAATACGATACGCCTCCACGACCGAGGTTCGAATGAAAACAAAACAAACCAGAGCGATCAGAATAGAAGAGACGTATTCCTTGATTTTCGAATTCCAGTTTGAGGCCCGCCTGGACATGACGATTCTCCCGGGTGTGGATTGGAAAAATAACTTGACTTAAGTTTATTCATGATTAATATTTGATCGTACGTCGCGGGAATAGCTCAGTGGTAGAGCGCAACCTTGCCAAGGTTGATGTCGCGGGTTCAAGTCCCGTTTCCCGCTCCAATTTCACCCGTCGCTAGGAACGACCCACCGGATGACCGCCTGGTGGGTCTTGGCTTTTGCCTGAAGCGCCTTCATCCTCCGGATTCCCTACCGACAAACCCTGCTCCCCCTCGGGCTCAAATCGAACGACCCCGTCCGTTCCAGGGTTGAGTATGTCCACGATCCACCCCTCGACCTCTTTATCCTTCACCCGAATCGTCTTGGATGTTTTTTCGACAATCTTCGCTTCTTTGGAAACGCGAATCATACTCTCTGAATCGTTGATGCAGAAGATCCTTTGAATATAACCTTCATCCATGCTGCCCATTTTGGTGACACTGCTTTTCTCTTCCATAGCCTGCTCCATTCAAAGAGACGAACGAATTGTCATAACCCTTCACGAGAAACGGTCGCCCTCCGGTCATCTCACGTTGAATCCGGTAAGCGATAAAGTCCTTGATTGTTGATGTAATTTTCGACCTCAAACGGCACATGATAGCGAATCGATCTTCCCTCGCGGACCCGGGCTCGGATGTCGGTCGAGGAGATCTCGATTTCAGGACTCTCAACCATCTGCAGGTGCGTGGTCACAGCCCCGTCCACACCAGAAAGGTCTGATCCGGGGCGTCGGACAACAAGCACATTGGCCAATTCCAGAACACCATCGGGACAATGCCAAGTCGGGATCTCAAGGGCATTGTCTGCACCGATAATCAAAAATAGTTCAACATCCTCCCCCATCTCACGCCGCAACTCTCGTAATGTATCGACGGTGTAGGACGGCCCGTCCCGACGTAGTTCGTGCGATGAGAGCTCGAACTGAGTATGGTTGAGAATGGCCAAAAGGACCATTTCTACACGGTCCTTTGCGGGCGCCATCTCCGGATATCGTTTATGCGGGGGATCTGACGCCGGGATAAACAACACTTTCCCAAGATGACAAGCCTCACGTACCGTCTCTGCCGCGATCAAGTGGCCGTTATGGATCGGATCGAATACCCCCCCCAGAAGACCTACCCTTTGTGCTGGATTCAGTTCCCATACCTTTCTGTGACGTAGAGTTCTTTTTTCGGAGTTCTTTCAGCTCCTCTTGAGCTCGTTTCTCGACCGAGGGTTGAACCCCATCGGAGAGGAGTTGTCGAAGATCGATCAGGGCCTGTTCGACCTCCCCTTTTCTGGCCTTAACCATGGCCAGACCCAATTTTGCATTTCCAGCCCAAGGGGTGTCGTTGTGAAATTCCAAAACGCGTTGATAGTAAACCTGAGCCGCTCTGGGATATCCCCACTTCATGTAGTTGTCCGCGATTTCGATGACCTTTGCAGCGAGCTTGCTATTAAGTTCACTCAACATCTC
Organism: Candidatus Latescibacterota bacterium; assembly: GCA_965217865.1. GTDB lineage: Bacteria > Latescibacterota > UBA2968 > SICM01 > SICM01 > CBDCJO01. The sequence goes on from CBDCJO010000002.1 coordinate 1,938,312, forward strand.
TTCTGCATCGGCTGTCAATTCGAGATCCGGGTAATCCTCGATAAAACGCCTAAACTCTGAGATGGCCTTCTGAGTGTCTGACTGATCAAGGTGGACATTGTTGGACAGATTTGCATAACTTTTCGCGACCTTATACTGTGCAGTGGGGACCAGGGAGCTGTTGGGATATTCGTTCATTAATCGGTGATACTCAAAGATGGCCTCTGTGTAATCCTTGGAACAGAACCTGGCCTCACCTAATCCGAACTGTGCATCGTCCACCAGGTGGGAGCCGGGAAAATTGACCACCACCTTTCGATAGTGTTCAGCAGCTTTCAGACAGTGTCTCTTTGAAAGCTCCAGATCGGCCTTCTCCAAATAATACCGGGCATCCCGACGGGCGGTGGCCTCTTTTTTTCCGCCGCATCCCACAAGGTGCATCGATGCCGTCAGAGCAACGAGCATGAAACAGGTATAGGCTACTTTTGACACCGCAACACTACCTTTTGTTTTTCCACAGATTCTTCAGCAAGGCCTTTGCTCGACCCACATACTCACTTTCGGGATAATCGACTGTCAAACGCTTCAGTTCGACGACCGCCTTTTCGCGTTCCCCCAATTTTAGATAGCAAATGCCGATCTTCAACTGCGCATCATCGTTTTTCTCCGTATCCGGAAAGGAGAAAACCTTCTGGAATTCCGTGACGGCCCGGATATAGTCCTCAAGCCAATAATAGCATTCCCCGATCCAATATTGAGCGTTGTCGGCCAGGTTGTGCTTCGGAGCGGACTGAAGCACGTCCGAGAAACCCTTCATGCCCTTTCGGAATCGCCGAGCCATAAAATCCTGGTGAGCGGCCTTGTAACGCGCCTTTAAAACTTGGGATTTGGAATTCTTAGGAGGGGATTTTTTTCCCTTCCCCCTCGGAAGCACCCGGGGAGGGGGTTTCGGATCTTCGGGCAGCACCTTTACCAGATCCTCCAGGGCCTTGATCCGGTCTTCAAGGTGGGAAACCTGATCCGATAGTTCCTGATTCTCCTCCTCCAATCGCGTTACTTTTCCAGATTGAATGACATAAGAGTGCTTCAGGCTATCCGTATTCACAGAAACCGGGGCCAACTCTTCTTCTATGCCGGACGTGTCGGCCGGAATAGTCCGCTCCACCGGGGCGGGAGAGCCCGATGAAGCGGATGGTGGCGCCTTTTCCCTCTCATAGCGGGTAACCGCACATCCAACCCACACGACCGTCAGGGAGAGGGTCAGGGTCCTTATAACCGCCTGGTTGGACCAAAAGATACCGCTCACGAAACCTCCGAATAAATATCTGCTTACAGTCTGCCCCTGTACGAAAAAACATAAGGAAATGGGAGATGCAAGTCAAGACCAAACAGAGGGTAACGTGCTGATGCGACAGCTCCGTCCATAACTTCCCTTGACGAATAGGCGATCTCAATCGTATAATTTGTGATTCAAATTAATTCCCTGTAACCTTCGAAATTTGTGAGGGGAACTCTTCCGTGCCGGGTTTATCAGATGCAGTTTATCCGTGATCTGGTCATCAAAGGCTACTCCCACCCGTGTGTGCTTAATCGCTATACGGAGGTTGGACTCTGGCCCTCTGAAGAGAGGCTGTTCCGGGAATACTTCGAGCCGGGTTGTCGGGTCCTTGATGTCGGATGCGGGACTGGACGCACCACCATCCCCCTCGCGGAAATGGAATACGATACGATCGGGATCGACCTATCTCCGGCGATGATCCGGATTGCGAAAACACTTTCGGCCGGCTTGAACCTCCCTTTTAAGGTCATGGACGCAGCAGACCTCAAATTTGAGGATAACGCGTTCGATGCGGCGCTCTTTTCCTACAACGGGATCGAACTCCTCCCTGGCCGGGATGGCAAAAAGCAGGTGATCCGGGAGTTGCATCGGGTGCTAAAACCGGATGGGGTCTTCATCTTCACCACACACTCCATCTTCGCCCTCAATCGGTTCGCACCGTTTCGAGCCCGTCTGTTTCTCCGGTTTAACCTTTCAAAACTCCTGGGGTTTCAAATTCCGGAAAAAGAGATCGGAGAGGTGTTTTATACAGGTGATAATCTCGAAGTTTACTATATGCAGGTTCTCTCTCCCGCTTTTTATAAACGGTCCCTTCGAGAGGCGGGTTTTGACCTCATATACTACAACAGCCGGCGCCGGATCGAGGCGGACAAAGGGCCTTGGCCGTTCACAGCGTTCGAAGACAAGGAGCGATTCTACGTCGCACGAAAGGGTGTTCGATGAGAGGGCCGTTACAGGGAATTAGAGTGCTCGACCTCAGCAGGGTCCTCGCAGGCCCGTTTGCATCGATGATCCTAGCGGACCTCGGGGCTGAGGTGATAAAAATTGAAATGCCCGGAGTGGGGGATGAATCGAGAGGGTTTGGACCGTTTGTCCAGGGGGACAGCGCCTACTTCATAAGCATCAACAGGGGGAAGAAAAGCCTCACGGTGGACCTTTCCCATCCCAAAGGGGCTGCGGTTGTTCGACGTCTTGCGCGACGGTGCGATGTTCTGATCGAAAATTTTCGGCCGGGAACGATGGACCGGTTCGGCCTGGGTTCGGAAACATTGAAGGAGGACAACCCAGGCCTCGTCTACGCATCATTGTCCGGTTTCGGGCAGACCGGACCTTATTCACAACGACCGGCATATGACGTCATCATCCAGGGAATGAGCGGCATCGCGAGCATCACGGGAAATCCAGGGGAACCCCCCATTAGAGTGGGGAACTCCATCGCCGATCTGTCCGCCTCACTTTTCTCGGTTATCGGGATCACAACCGCCCTGTACGATCGTGGAAAAAGAGGGGGAGGACGCACGATCGATGTGGCCATGCTCGACTGCCAGGTAGCCCTTCTGGAGAACGCTGTCGCCCGCTACGTCGTTGACGGAAAAGTACCCGGCCCCCTCGGATCACGACATCCAAGTATCACCCCATTCCAGTTCTTCGAGGCATCGGATGGATATCTCGTGGTCGGGGCAGGCAACCAGAACCTCTGGGGAAAGCTTTGTCACGCCTTAGATCTGGATGATCTGACCGACGATCCCCGATTTGAGGACAACGCGAAACGAACGGAGAACTGCGACGGCCTCGCACCGATCCTGACCGCCAGGTTCCGAACCCGATCCGTTTCCGACTGGCTCCAGACTCTGGAGAAAGCGGGGGTCCCGTGCGGACCGATCAACCGGGTCGATCAGGTGGTGAACGACCGACACGTAAAAGCCCGTGACATGATCGTAGAGACAGGCCATTCGGGTTCGGAAAAAATCAAAGTGCCCGGTTCCCCTCTAAAATTCAATGGGGCGAAAGATTCCCCGCGACCACCCCCTCGACTCGGTGAGCATACAGCGGAAATCCTCCGGGACCTGATCGGTTTATCGGATAAAGAGATCGATGAACTTCGAGCGGAGAAAGTAATTTGAAAGCACGGAATAAAAACTTTGGATCTCAGTGGAATATAGTGGAACCTGTCTTCTCGATTGACACCCGGACTTCGAGCTAAATCGAAAAGCCGAGACTAAAGTCATGGCTTCTTTCAGCGCCAACGGCGCGTTGTCCCTCAACCCAGGGCATCGCCCTGGGCCGGAAAAATACTATAGCGTCGTGCGGCCTGAAGGACCGCGATAATTTCACATCGCCATGACCTAATCCCTGTCGCGCATCCTGATTCATTTGAGACGGTATCGAGTGGCCTACGTATGAACGGTATGTGTGGGATTGATCCGGATCGCGGACCGTTGGACCGCTGATGTGTCGCCTCACAGAACATCGCTTTCCGCCGAAAACTAGGAAGATCCAAAACTTTCGATCTTGATCGCTTCTGAATTCCGACTCCTGTATTCTGTATTCCTGTGGGATGGGAGGTGATGCACAATGCCCTTCGGACATCGTACCCTGAGCATCGCACACCGTGGGGCGTCCGGGATGGCCCCTGAGAACACCCTCGCCGCGATCGACCGGGCAATCAAGCTCGGCGTCGACCTGGTCGAGATAGATCTCCGCGTCACCGGGGACGGACGATTGGTGGTCATACACGATTCGACTGTGGACCGGACGACGAACGGCCACGGGGCTGTCAAGGATATCACGCTCGAGGAAATCCGAAAGCTGAAAGCAGGCGCGTGGTTCGATCCTCCTTTTTCCCGCGAGCGGGTTCCCATACTCGAAGAGGTGCTGGACCTTACCCGAAAAAACGCCCTTCTCCTTGTCGAGATCAAGGCCAAAGCCATATCCGGCCTTTTGGTCGAGGCCATAAAAGAACTCAAGGCGAGTGAAGAAGTGGTCGTGCAGTCTTTCCACCCGGATTCGATCCAGCAAGTCCGAGAACTCGAACCCCGAATCCCGGCTGCCCTCCTGGTAGGTCGATTTCCTGTGGGTCACACCCGTTGGCGGGGACGCACCCTGGTAAAAAATTCCCTTGCCGTAGGGGCCAACGCCCTCGCGATTTCCCATCACGCGGTGACGCCCTCCCTCGTCGAGGAGGTCCATCTGAGGGGATTGGCCCTGTGGACCTGGACCGTTGACGAAGAGATGGCCATGCAGAAGATGATCCAGACCGGCGCCGACGGCATTATCACGAATCATCCCGATCGACTGCATCGGCTCCTCACCGGGGAAGTCGTTGTTCCCCCAAAGCGCCTTTTTCGACGGCGGGATACAAAAAATAAAATAAGCATATGGCGAAAACGACGATTGGCCAAATAGAGCCTTTTCTTAACCAAGTCTCCATAGAAAAAAACTTCGTTCAACCCCAAAGTTATCCCATCTCCTTGCCGATATAATAGTTAGACCAATCGGTACCACTTACCCTGGGCCCTTCCTGATCTATCGATCTGGAGGGGCTTAATTATTTGTAGTAACATATACATACGCAAGAAAAAACCCGGATTTTCTTCAGTCCGGGTTATGTTCATTAACTTTAATAATCATAAATATTTATATCGATTCGTCCCTCGAAGGAAGAGATTACGAAAAAACCGCCTTCATTGAATCGTGATGGGCTTCTATTGTCTTCGATAGGTCCTCCTCGGAATGAGCAAGTGACACGAAACCGGCCTCAAACTGAGACGGGGCTATGTAGATCCCCCTTTTGAGCATCTCTCTGAAGTACCGGGAAAAGATCTCGGTATTGGCCGAACTAGCCGATGTGTAATCCACAACAGGCCCCGAAGTACAAAACATCGTGGCCATGGATCCCACTCGATTAAAACAGACGCTGGCCCCGATCTTTCGGGCGTTCTCTTGCATTCCCGCGGATAGGAACCGGGCTTTCTTCTCCAGGGCCTCATACACCCCTGGCCTCTTGAGATGTTGCAGCACCGTGTGGCCAGCCCTCATCGCCAGCGGATTTCCCGAGAGCGTCCCGGCCTGGGAAACGCGTTTCCCGAGGGGCGAGATATGGTTCATGATCGCTCTTTTGCCGCCGAACGCCCCAACAGGCAAACCGCCTCCGATGATCTTACCCAGCGTCGTAAGATCCGGCACCACCCCGTAGCGTTCCTGCGCACCCCCCGGAGCAAGACGAAATCCGGTAATCACCTCATCGAAGATGAGCACGATGCCCGTCGCCTCAGTAATCTCGCGCAGCCCCGCCAAAAAACCCTCCTTCGGCGGAACGACCCCCATATTTCCCGCAACCGGTTCCACGATAATCGCCGCGATCTGCCCCTTGTTCTTCGAAACGATCTCCTCGACGGCCTCGATGTCGTTATAGGGCGCATTGAGCGTCGTCTGAGCGATGCCCTGGGGCACACCCGGACTGTCAGGTACGCCCAGGGTCAGCGCTGAGGACCCCGCTCGGACCAGGAAACTGTCCGCGTGCCCGTGCCAGCAGCCCTCAAACTTGATAACCTTGGGACGGTCCGTGTATCCCCGGGCTAGGCGGACGGCCGACATGGTCGCCTCTGTTCCGGAGTTGACCATCCGTACCATCTCGACCGAGGGCACCATCTCGACCACCAGGCGCGCCATCTGAACTTCGATCTCCGTGGGAGCTCCAAAGCTTGTTCCGGAATCACACGCGTCCTGGAGGGCTGAAATTACATCCGGATGGGCGTGGCCCAGGATCAAGGGACCCCAGGACCCGACATAATCGATATATTCGTTACCGTCTTCGTCGATGATCCGGGAGCCCTCTCCCCGCGCGATAAACAGAGGATCCCCCCCGACCGGCCCAAACGCACGGGCGGGACTGTTTACTCCGCCCGGGATGATTTTCTGCGCCTCTGCGAACAGTTTTTGAGAACGTTCCGTCACATCCGGCTCCTGTAAAGGCCGTCGCTCGTGATTCGTCGTTTGCGATTCGGGACCCTCGAACTTCATTGAATATTGAATATCGGAGAATTGAATATTTGAAAAACTCAGGACTTTCTTGGCTATATGGATCTTCGATATTCAATCTTCAATCGTCGATCTTCAATTTTCCTCTGGCCTTATGCCAAAAGTTGTACGACCGGTCTCCAGACCGGGAACTGGCTCTGAAGTGCCCAGATCCCTTCACATGCGATTTTCCCTTGGCTTATGTCCTTATTCCCCGACTGGAGTCTCCCACAAATCTAAGGGATTATTCCATTACCTATTAATTCGTCGTCCAACAATGCTCCCTCACCCCACCTCGCAAGCTCATGTCTCCCTTCGGTTCTCGCGATGTCGTTCCTGCCACTGCCACCTGCCACTGCTTTCCCTGATCTCCAGCCTCTGACCACTGGCCCCTCACTTTTGCATTTTCCACTTTCAATTTTCCATTTTCCATTTCCATGGCCTCTATGCTGTTCTAGACAGCGTGTCTTCATACACGCGGTAACGGGGAGCCTCTCCCCTAAGGATCCGCAGGCATTCATCCACAGCGTATTGCCCCATCCGTCGCAGTTCCATCCCTGAGGAGCCGGACCTGTGTGGAGATAGCCAGCAGTTTGGCAGGCCATAAAACGGATGATCCGCCTCGGGCGGTTCGGGATGGACCACATCCAGCATGGCATAGATCCGGCCCTTCTCGAGCTCAGCGACCAGGTCCGCTTCACACACCAGCCGGCCGCGTGCGGTGTTGATCAACGTCGCACCATCTTTCATAACCGACAGGAACTTCGCGTCGACCATGCCCTCGCACTCCGGAATATCGGGTGCGTGAAGGCTCACCACATCGCTGCGTCTCCCGAGATCATTCATGTCTACCTTTTCGGCCCCGGCTTCCGCGATGGTTCTTTCATCAACGTGCGGATCGTGGACCAGGACCTCCAAGGCCATGGCGCGAAGACGGAAAGCGACCTCTCGCCCAATGGCACCGAAACCGATCAGCCCCACGATTGCGCGAAAATTGCCGATATGCGACGGCTCATCGGGATCCCGCCATCCATCCCGTCCTCTCGATCGAATGTCGTCAAGGCATTGGAACCATCGTTTGTTTGCGAGGGTAATCAGAGCGACCGTGACCTCGGCAACCGGGATTGCGTTCGCGGGCTTTGCGGTGGAAATGACAATATCCCGCTGAAACGCCTCCCGGGTAACAAATCCCTTCACCGAGCCCGCTGCATAACAGACGGCTCTCAACCGGGGGGCCTTTGCCAGAAGTTCGGAAGTGAGGCGCGGCATCCCCCAGGATCCTGTGAGAATCGTCACATCGCCCAGACAGTCCCCGATCTCCCTTAGTTCCTGTCCCTCCAGGATGCGCACTTCCGCCTCCCGGCGAAGCCTTTCCAGGGCCTGATGCGTGTAAAAACGACCGGCATCCTGGGTGGTATGCGGGATGCCGATGACATCCGCGGCTTCCCCGGAACCTGGCTTGTCCTCCAGCTTACTTCCCTCCTGTAAATTAAATCCTGAAGGGGATCACTTAACAAAGTTCTCGTGGACCGTATCTCGAAAACCATTTAATTTTCGCTTCACGCTTCACGAGAACGATTCACTGCTCTCTAGCTATAAACCTGCGATACAGGCTTGATGATCAACTCAGGGACACAGACCCTTGACGGGAGGCCGGCTACGAACAAAGCTGCGGTCGCCACATCCTCAGGCTGGAGGATTCGAGCCCGATGTTCAGAACCCACCGGTTCCGGCCGCTGTTCGAGAATCGGTGTCTCCACCTCTCCGGGACATAGGGCACACGCGCGGATCCCATAATCCCTCTCCTCTTCGTTGATCAGATGATTCAACGCAATCATCCCGTGCTTGGAGGCCGCATAGGCCGCACCCCCCAGCTTGCCGGCCCTGAGACCTGCAATCGACGATACATTAATAATCAAGCCGTCCTTTCGTGCCCGCATCCCGGGGAGGACCGCCCGTACACAGTTGAACGCACCCGTCAGATTTATCGCGATCGTGCGGTCCCAGTCAACTGGCTCCACTTCGGCGACAGATCTGGGATTCGTGTTGATTCCCGCGTTGTTGACAAGAACGTGGACCGCGCCGAAACGATCCTCCACCCCCCGAACCACCTCGTTCACGGCGGAACGATCAGAGACATCGCACGAACAGGCCATTGCGTTGTCTTCGGGCATCCCTGCGACAGCCTCATCAAGTTTTTCCCTCCTCCGGCCCACAAAGGCCACCAGGGCACCCTCATTCACGAAACCCCGGGCGATCCCCTTTCCGATGCCCGTGCCCGCACCCGTCACGATGACAACAGTGCCTTTAAAGCGACTCATCCGTCAAACCCTTACGCATCATGTGTGCAAAACCCGACTCTACTCCGGTCATTCGATCTGATCGATCCTCCGCTGGTGGCGTTCTCCTGCGAACGGGGTGGACAGCCAAGTTTGAACGATCTCCAACGCAGTTTCCTCGGTCATCATCCTCTGGCCGATGGAGATAACGTTCGCGTCGTTATGTTCGCGTGCGAGTTCCGCCGACTTCCGATTCCAGCACACTGCGCATCGGATGCCGCGGACCTTATTGGCGACGATGGCCTCCCCATTTCCCGATCCCCCCAGGACGATGCCCAAGTCGCAGTTTCCCCTCGATACCGATTCGGCCGCAGGTCTGATGAACCCAGGATAGTCCACCGGATCCTCTGAATCCGTCCCGAAATCGGTCACCGGATAACCCCTGGATTCCAGATCCCGCTTGATGATCTCCTTATATCGAAACCCCGCGTGATCGGCCGAAACGGCGATGCGTGGCAGATCCCTTTGCATCTCATGCCTCAGAAGTCGAACCTTGTTTCGCGGGTTTCCCGAGCCTCAATTTGCCCCGGATCCCCCGGATTCTTCCTTGATGATCAAACCCACCAAAAGGCCGGCCACCGTCGCCTGGACGACGCTTCCGATAAACCAGTAAAGGGCCAGGCTGTGGGGAATCGGCATGTAGGAATACGTACCGTAGCCCATCGAAACTCCGGTGCCGAGACCGAACAGGAGCCCGTACTTCACCCCGGTGCACGTTCCCTTTCCACCGATCAGGCAGGCATATATCAATGTGAAGAAGACAGCGGAGAGAATTCTGACAACATTCATCAACCCCATCTTCATTTCTTCCATGGGCCGCCATAAATGGGCAGTGGCCTCATAAGTGGCACCCAGCAACCACTGGTGAATGATGAAATCCAGCACGGACCAGGCCACGAAAACGGCAAGGATCGCGAGGATGATTCTTTTTGCCATTTTTTGCCTCCTGTTGTTATCGTCCAACCTCTCGATTTTAGCCCTCACGTGACCCCGCTCAGTAAGGGTTCGGACTTTGTCGTTGAAAAACGAAAGGCGATCACCTCCACTATCTTCAAGTCCGGATACGATCGCTCAATATAAGTCTAATCGTGTGTTATGAAAAGGACATTGAAGGTTCTCCGTGGAATATAGTGGACCCTGTCTTCGCGATTGACACCCGGGGCTTCGAGCTAATCGAGAAACCGAGACTAAAGTCAGGGGCTTCTTTCAGCGCCAACGGCGCGTTGTTCCTCAACCCAGGGCACCGCCATGGGTCCTTGGAAAGCAATAGCGTCGTGCGGCCTGAAGGGCCGCGATAATTTCACATCTACATACCCCAATCCCTGTCCCGCATCCTGATTCATTTGAGACGATTTCGAGTGGCCTACGATGAACGGTATGTGTGGGATTGATCCGGATCGCGGACCGTTGGCCCGCTCCAATCGTCCACATTCAAACCCAGCCCGTTGGACTGGGCCAAGGAATCACGGGCCGTTGGCCCGTCAGGCGCTCATCCGTCCGTGGGCTTGGAGTAGACTTTACCCATGAGGTATCCGTCTAGACTCTTGAGCGGGCGAACAACCGAATAATCATCCGCCTTACCCCTCCAGCGTGAAAGATCCTCCACGTGGCCGAGTCGCTTGACAAATCCCCATTCGCTCGCCCGGTAGTATCGATTGTAGGAGTCCCAGAACGCCAGCCCTTCCGCTCCGGCCCCATAGCATTCCAGCGCCGTTTCCAGGTACCGGCTCGGGGGCATTCGCCGGGGCGCCACGTCCGGGTAGATCTTCGTCCGGCTTCCTTCGGCAAGCTTGACGAATTCGCTCACCTGGGACTTGACCAGGTCCCCGTCATACCGCGGCCCCTGCGCCATCGGAACGACCAGGTAGTCTACCAGCCCCTCCTTGATCCAGGCCGCCACATCCATCGCGCCGGACAGACACTGGGAAACCGTGTTCATCACGAGATAGCACGTCGGAATGTACCGGTCCTGCTGCTTGCCGACTTCATCCAGCATGGTCCGGATTTCTCTCAGGAACCGGGTGACGAAACTCGCCCGGGTCCGCTGCGCGCGCTCATCCTCCTCCCTCACGAAATGGAAGTAGAGGTCCGGGCCGTCCATGCTCATACGCCCTACATCCGCGTGCACTTCCGGAGGTTGCAGGCGACGCAGGTCCTCACCGTACTGCTCCTGAAAAGCCTGACACACCGGTTCCTCATAATAGACCAGGGGCCAGGAACGATTGAACAGGAGGTTTATCCCATCCGCCTCATAGTCCTCAACCCACTCCCTCAGAAGACGGACATAGAATTCGCGAACGCCCGGATAGGCGAAGGAAAGGTGCCTGATCGGACTCCCGTCAGGATAAGCACATCGCCAGTCCAGGTGTTCTCCGAAGAATCGGCCGCCGTGATCGTACAGAGCGTGTTCAGGTGGGAGGTTTGGACCTATGAAACGATTCTGGGGGAACAATTTGACCCCGTATTCGTGAGCGGCCTCGATCGCCGCCTTTAAGGGATCCAACCCATCCCGGACGGCCTGATGCATATAATACCCCACACGACGTGGCGGCCTGTGGTTCTCTTCCACCATCTCGCCAACCCTCGAGGGATATAATGTCAGCGCACCGTACGATACGGCGTAGAGAACGGCCTCGAAGTCGCTGTCCCTCATGCATTCGAACTCCCCGAGAAAATCTTCGCGGGACTGAACCCCCCACTGATTGATATTTCCCCCGTCATAGTTGGCCAGAAGCCGTTTCGTCGTCTCTTTGGGCTGTTCCGACCTCCATTCTTCCAGAGCGGGTTCATCCATCGGGATCAACCTCACATAGGCGAGGTTTGTCTCCGATTCCGCCATTCCCCCCCGATCGGGATGTGCGATTATCAGATCCTTATCGGTCAGATCCGCACATTTCCAGAGCACCTCCGAGACGTTCGACCACGTGACGATCTTGTCGGGATACTCCCCATCCTTTTCCGGGCGGAAACTTTCCAGGCATATTCGATTGAAAACGGACTCGCCGGACAATTTTGCGCACAGGACCCGGTTGGACACGAATCCCGCCCCCCTACCATAATAGATACCCAGACGGATCGCGTGCCAACCGTTCACACCCAGCCGGATTGTGAGGGGCGGTGTGGCGTCGCCGGGAAAGGCGAAGAGCATCACACCGGGTCCAACCTCCAATTCATAATCCACAGCCTGCCAGGTGCCGTGTAATTTAACCCGGGATACAGCTGCCCCGGGATTCGCACGCTCGTCCAGATCCCTAATCCAGACATCCTGATTCATGGCGCCTCCTCTTCGTGTCATTGGGAAACGAGATTATCAAACCAATCCCATTTCTTCCAACGAGGGTTTCTCCCAGGCCAGGGAATAGTCCCTCCCCTCTTTTAGCGGACTGCCGCCCGGGCCATATCCCTTCAGATTGGATTTTCGATTCAGCGAGACAACGTTAGGCTCAACACCGGCCTTGGTAACTTCACACCTCAAGAAACCCAGCGCGCTTTCTCCATCGTGCCAGAGCTTCGGTCCCTCGAACGCTGTACCAGGGGCAAAATAGAACGTTATACCGTCAACCTGAACTCGGCGTTGACAATGAATGTGGGCCGTGATCACGAGTTCAGCGCCCGTCTCCTTAAACACCTGCATCATTCGGCTCCTGTGCGGCTTGTCCACCCGGTAGCCCCCCAACTGACGGCTCTTTTCAGGTTCGCGGTTAGGTTCCTGGAGCTCGTTGATAAATAACGCGGGATGAATGAACCAGGTGTGATGCGATTCTCGGAGCTCAGTTTCCTGGGCTTCGAGCCACATCCACATCTCCTCCTCTTCCTGAAGGCCCGAGCCTGCCAGAAGTGCGTCAAACGCGCTGAACCTCACGCCGCGGTGAACAAAGGTCCACTCAGTGGGACTGAACACAGATCGGAATCGATCTACGGACGCCTGGTTAATGCTTACCTTCGATCCCTCCAGATATTTATTTCCCTCGTCGTGGTTTCCCGGGATAACGTGGTATGGAAACGGAAGGCTGTCGAGGTCCGCCTTGATCTGTTCGAGTTCGAACCTGTGGTCCATCCCGTCTCGGGTCAGGTCACCGCCCACGATGAGGAATTCCGGGTTCAGGTCGACGATCTGCTCGCGCGCTGTTCGCCAGTTCTCGTTCCATGCCGGTTGAAACCGGTATGACCTCGGCGTGCCCACGTGAATGTCGGCGACGTACGCGAACGTCCATGATTCCAAGTGTTTGTCCTTTCAGTTAACCTGATCAGTAGATCCCTTGAAGGAGACGGCTCCTACCGAAGATCATCGCTGCGGAATCAAGGCCCTGGCATCCGGGTTCCTGGTTCCCAACTCCCAGCCTTAGCGGCTTTCGCTTCGCTCAGCGGCGGTTTGCTGTTAACTTTGCATTTTCCATTTTAAATTTTTCATCTTGCAATTTTCGCCCGCGATCCTCCTTGTCTATTCCAGCCTAATATATTATGTTACCCGCCGCACCGCAATCCTGCATGTTCTGCCAACACTTTGGGAGGATAACCGATGCCCAAAATGACCGGGTCCCGATTCATCGCGGAAACCCTGAACGGTTACGGGGTCAAGGCGGTCTTCTTCGTTCCGTCTATCCTTAAAACCGCTCTTGTGGAGATGGAAAAGCTGGGGATAAAGCGCGTGCTCTGTCATTCGGAGAAAGCAGCCGCATACATGGCCGATGGTTACGCCCGGGCTGCCCGCGCCCCGGGAATCGCCATGGCGCAATCGGTGGGGGCCGCGAACCTGGCCGCGGGCCTTCAGGATGCCTATCTTGCCCTTTCCCCCGTAATCGCCATCACCGGCCGCTGGCCGACGATCTACCGCTACCGCAATGCCTATCAGGAGATCGACCACCGGCCCCTGTTCGAACCCGTAACCCGGAACACCGTCACGGTGGAAACCCCCGAAGAACTGCCCCTGCTGTTGCTCCAAGCCTTTCGCGAAGCCACATCGGGCGCACCCGGGCCGGTCCACCTGGACGTTATGGGTTTCACGGGAGAAATGGTAGGGGATTCCGAAGCCGATCTGGAGGTCCTGATCGAAGAACCTTTTAACAAAAATCCCGCCCTTCGACCGGAGCCGGAGGCCGATCTTGTGAAACAGGCCGCCGACCTTCTTGCGAATGCGCAGAAACCCGTCCTCGTGGCCGGCGGAGGCGCGGCGACATCTCAGGCCGGTCCGGAAATTGTGAAGCTGGCCGAGATGTTATCCATGCCCGTGGCGACCTCCCTCAACGGAAAAGGGATAATCCCTGAGAACCATCCTCTGTCGATCGGAGTCGTCGGCACCTACTCCCGCTCGTGCGGAAACCAGGCTGTGTGCGACGCCGACCTGGTCCTGTTCGTAGGCAGCCAAACGGGGGGGCAGGTAACGCATTTCTGGCAAATACCCCGCCAAGGTACCAGGGTCATTCAGATCGACCTGGACCCGTCCGAACTGGGGCGAAACTACCCGGCGCAGGTTAGCATACTGGGGGATGCGAAAGTCACCCTCCAGCGCTTGATCGATGCGGTGGAACCCCCAGATTCAAACACCGAATGGAAAGATCACGTCCAACAACTGGTTTCGAAATGGCGCAAGGAGTTTGAGCCCCTTTTAAGCTCGGATGCATCTCCCATGCGTCCCGAGCGCCTCTGTCGGGAGATGACGGATTTCCTTCCCTCCGACGCCGTCCTGGTTTCCGACACCGGTCACTCCGGAATCTGGACAGGCACCATGATCGACCTCACCCAGCCGCACCAGCGATACCTGAGGTGCGCGGGTTCCCTGGGTTGGGGCTTCCCCGCAGCACTCGGGGCAAAGTGCGCCCTGCCCGAGCGACCGGTGATCTGCTTCACGGGGGACGGAGGCTTCTGGTATCACTTTGCAGAACTCGAAACAGCCGTGAGGAGCGGAATCAACACCGTGACAGTCGTGAACAATAACCATTCCCTGAATCAGGAAAAGGCTGTCGTAGACCGCGCTTACGGCGACAACGTATCCGGGAACCCCGAAGAAATCTGGGTCTTCCGGGATGTGGACTTCTCCAAAATCACTCAGGACATGGGATGCTTCGGGGTTCGAGTCGAACACCCTGGGGATCTCCGGAGCGCATTTGACCAGGCCCTGAACGCAGGAGTGCCTGCGGTGGTGGACGTGGTAACCGACATCGAAGCCGTGGCCCCGCTGCCTTACCTACCTGAGTGAATGCCGCCGACCTGTAAAAAAGAGCTTACCATCCACGATGGCTGAAGCGGGGCCCACATCGAAGACCGCGACTGAGATTCCTGAACCGACAAATCCCCCCCCGGAGATCACCCGACGGGGATTTTATGTTTAGGACTTTTCTATTGCGTAAGAGAATCCATCTTAAACAAATGGAAAAAAGTGGTAGTCATTGACGAAAGACAACATTCACCCCGGAGGATAGATGCCCGTTATAGCAGTCAAAACACTTGAGCGGGAATGCGCCCGAATTTTCGTTGGTGGAGGATTATCCGAAGAGGAAGCCCAAACTGTTGCACACTCCCTTGTATTGTCCAACATCCTTGGACACGATTCCCACGGTGTGATCCGGCTTTCCCAATACATGGAGTTCATCCACGCCGGAAAGGTGAAGCCCGGCAAAAAACTCAACGTGGTTCGGGAAGCGGACGCTTCCGCTGTGGTCGATGGGAGTTGGGGATTCGGCCAATCGATCTGCCGTCAAGCGATGAACCTCGCGATGGATAAAGCGAAGGCGCGCTCCATCGCCGCAGTGGAACTGTTTAACTGTTTCCATATCGGTCGACTGGGGGAGTACGTGGAAATTGCGGCGGCGGCCGGCATGATCGGGATCGTGATGTGCAACAACCACGGGGGCGGCCTGTTGATGCCGCCTTTTGGAGGAATCGATCCGATGATGTCTCCAAACCCCATTGCCGTTGGATTCCCGACCGGCCGTGACTTTCCGATCGTCGTGGATATGACAACGAGCGTGACAGCGGAGGGGAAAATCCGGGTAAAACGGAATCTGGGTGAAAAAATACCGGAGGGGTGGGTCCTCGACTCGGAAGGAAATCCGGTGACGGAAACCGAGAAATTCTACGGCCCGCCCCGCGGGGCCATTCTTCCGTTTGGAGGGAACATGGCGCATAAAGGCTCCGCCCTGGGCGTGATGGTCGATATCCTCTCCGGGGCTCTGGGAGGATGCGGGTGCAGTCGCGGGCTAACAGACATAACCGGAAACGGGGTTTTTCTGATGGCGATCGATATCCAGGCATTCACCCCACCGGATCGATTCCGCGAGGAGGTGGGATCATTTATCGAATATCTGAAGAGTTCCCGCCTGATGGAAGGATTTGACGAGATCCTGGTTCCGGGCGAAGTCGAACACCGAATGAGGGTAAAGCGTCAGAAGGAAGGGGTTGTCGTCGATGATCAGACATGGGATCAGTTATGTGAAGCGGGACGGGAGGTAGGAGTCAAGGTTGAAGTTTGAATTACGAATATTCGTATGAGAGCTTCCTTGCTGCCTTCTTCGATGAAATCACCTACACGGATGCGATCTTCCGTTTCACGATTTGACGTTTCACGTTTGAGGTCTTTCAATCTTCAATCTCACCTGGCCTCTGACTTGCTTTACCTGCCACTGCCGCTGTTACTGTATTTGCTGTCTCACGTCTCACTTTATGACTCGAAAACAGTTCGAGAAACTCGTCCTCGACGCTCTAAAGGATCTCCCTGAGGAATTCCGCTCCCGACTCGATAATGTGGAGATCGTGATCGAGGGTGAACCGACTCGCGAAGATCTGAAATCAGTTGGACTGACCGAAGATGATCTTCTCCTAGGCCTCTACCACGGGACCCCCCTCACCCAGCGGACGAGCGACTACGCGATGGCACTACCGGACCGGATCGTCCTGTATCAATCAGACATCGAAGACTGCTGCGATACGCGGGAGCAGATCGCGGAGGAGGTTCGGAAGACCGTCATCCACGAGATCGCTCATTTCTTCGGATTGGAAGAGGACGAATTGCCATACTGAAAACCGGTCGTTCATTCCCCTTGTGTGGAGGGTGGAGTGATATACGAAGCCCTCCGGGACCCCGACTTGTCCCTGACCCTGAGAAGATGAGGGGTCGTCCCATTTTTCATCTTGCGAAACAGGGGGGGTTTGAGTAGTTTAAATTCAACAAGGGTAGAGGCGCAGTCCTTCATCAGTACCCGGCAGAGGAGGCGGTCCAATCTGCCGTGAGAAAGGGAGGGATTGCCGAAGCCTGACGTCCATTCCGCCGCGACGCATCAGGCTGGGCCAGCGGATAAGATTCGCTGGACTGTCACAGGGTAAAAGTCCTGTGGAGCGCTCTCTTGTAGTTCGACAAACGCCGTTATTGAAGGCAGCCGGCGGAGTCCCTACCCTTGGACATCCCGGCTGTTTTTTTGCATCATGATGATACGAGGAGGGCCTTCTGATGAATAAATTACGTGTCGGAGTGCTCGGCGGGACCGGCATGGTGGGCCAGCAGTTTATCACGCTCCTTGCCGATCACCCATGGTTTGACGTGACCACCGTCGCAGCCAGTCATCGGTCTGCCGGCAAAACCTATCGAGAGGCCGTGGCTGGTCGGTGGGTCATGACAAAAGATATCCCCTCAAGCGTCGGGGACACGGTGGTCAAAAATGTTACAGAGTTCGACCGCATCGAAAACGAGGTGGATTTTGTCTTTTCCGCCCTGGACATGGACAAAGAAGAGATCCGGTCCATGGAGGACACATATGCCAAACTCGAGATACCCGTCGTGTCCAACAACTCCGCTCATCGTTGGACCCCGGATGTCCCAATGATCATCCCGGAGATCAATCCCGACCATATCGACATCATCCCTTCCCAGCGGAAGCGTCTGGGAACGCAACGCGGATTTATCGCCGTCAAGCCCAACTGTTCCCTCCAGCCCTATGTCCCCCCCCTCCACGCCCTGCGTGAGTTCAGGGTGACCCAGGCCACGGTTTGTACCTACCAGGCCCTGTCGGGCGCTGGAAAGACCTTCGACACATGGCCTGAGATGGTGGACAACATCATTCCGTTCATCGGGGGAGAGGAGGACAAGAGCGTCCGAGAACCCCTGAAGATATGGGGTAAGATCGAAGGAGACCGGATCGTTAACACGGACGAACCGGTGATCTCCGCCCAGTGCGTTCGTGTCCCCGTATCCGACGGACACATGGCGGCCACTTCCGTCTCGTTCGAGAAAACCCCCGCAATCGATGAAATTCTGGATCGATGGAGATCTTTTGAGGGAAAACCCCAGAAGATGAAACTACCGTCCGCACCCAACCCGTTTTTGAACTATCACGAAGTGGACGATCGGCCGCAAACACGCCTCGACCGCGACGCCGGGGGTGGAATGGGGGTCGTCATCGGAAGGCTCCGTGAGGACAGCATCTTCGATTTCAAGTTCGTATCCCTCAGCCATAACACCGTTCGCGGCGCAGCTGGCGGGGGGATCCTCACCGCGGAGCTTCTGAAGGCGGAGGGTTATCTGGTCGAAAGGTGACTCTGAACATTTCAAGGAAGTCTCGAATGAACTTCAATGGCATGCGCGTCGTCTCGTTCGAGAGTCGACGGGCCTCCGAGATGGCGGACCTGATCCGGCGCTTCGGCGGGAGCCCCTTGAGCGCCCCCACCGTGCGGGAAGTTCCGCTTGAAGAGAACTCCGAAGCGCTGCGGTTCGCGGACCGTCTTTTTGACGGCGGGTTCGACATCGTCATCCTGCTCACAGGCGTTGGGACACGCATGCTCGCAAGGGCGGTTGAGATGAAATATCCACGGGAACGATTCATCCAGGCATTGAGCGAGGTCACGACCGTCGCCCGGGGTCCCAAACCCGTCGCCGCGCTGAAGGAAATGGACCTGACGCCGACCATCCAGATTCCGGAACCGAGCACGTGGCGGGATATTCTCGTGACCCTGGACGAGAAGAGCCCCGTGAACGGAAAACGTGTCGCCGCACAGGAATACGGTCGTCCGAGACCCGAACTTGCCGAGGGCCTGCGCAAGAGAGGGGCAGAATTAATGTGCGTCCCCGTTTACCGCTGGGCGTTGCCCGAAGACCTGTCGCCCCTGCGAAAGGCGATCCGTGAAATCGTCGAAGGGCAAATAGACTGTGCGCTTTTCACGAGTGAAACCCAGGTGCTTCACCTTTTTCAGGTCGCGACGGAAGACGGGATCGCATCCCGATTGCAGGACGGGTTCAAGCGCATCTGCATCGGATCCATCGGACCGATCGCCACAGGCGCCGTCTCTGAAAAGGAGATGAAAGTCGACCACGAACCCGAGTCGCCGAAGATGGAGGAGCTGGTCTCCGACATGGCACGACGGAGTCGCGATCTGCTCCTCCGGAAACGAACGGCCGCTGCCAACGGCGTCGACACCCATCGATGGCGTCGAATCGACATGGCGTGGAAGACCTCCCAGGATGAAGACCGCGCTTCACGGACGGCCGATTCTGCGTTCATGAAGGCGTGTCGGCTCGAGAGGACCGACTACACGCCGATCTGGCTGATGAGACAAGCCGGTCGCTATCAGCGCGAGTACCGGCAGTTGCGCGCCGACGTCCCCTTTCTCCAATTGTGCAAGACACCGGACCTCGCCGCGGAAGTCACCCTGATGGCAGTAGACCGTCTCGGCCCCGATGCCGCGATCATCTTTGCCGATATCCTCCTCGTCCTCGAACCCATGGGGATCGGCCTGGAGTTTTCGAAAGGCGAAGGACCCGTCATCCGAAACCCCGTCCGCACAGCCCGCGACGTGGACGGAATTCGAGACGCAAACCCGGACGACCTCGGTTATGTGTTCGACGCGATCAAAATTACACGCCGCGCCCTGCATCCCGACATCCCCCTGATCGGCTTTGCCGGGGGACCCTTCACCGTCGCATCGTATGCGGTTGAAGGCGGGGGCTCCCGCCACTACCAGAACACAAAGATGCTCATGCATCGGGACCGGGGGGCTTGGCGCGCGCTTATGGACCGGTTGACCCGGACACTCACCGAATACCTCAACGGGCAGATCTCCGCCGGCGTGGATGTCGTTCAGCTTTTCGACAGCTGGGTCGGATGCCTCTCGCCCGATGACTACCGGGAATTCGTCCTGCCCCACGTAAAGCAACTCATACAAGGCCTGACCCCCGCCGTTCCGGTCATCCACTTTGCGACAAATAACGCGTCCTTACTCGGGTTGATGAAGCAGGCCGGCGGTGACGTGATCGGATTGGATTGGCGGGTGGACCTGGAGGAAGCATGGTCCAGGTTGGGTGAAGACGTGGCCGTCATGGGAAATCTCGATCCGGTCGTACTATTCGCTTCCCCGGACGAAATCAGATCCCAGACGAAACGGATCCTTGACAAGGCCGCCGGCCGGCCGGGACATATTTTCAACCTCGGCCACGGCATCCTTCCCGGCACCCCTCCGAAAAACGCCGCTGCACTGATCGACGCCGTTCACGAGCTATCCGCAAGGTGACAAAGGCAGGGGCCAGATGTCGGAGGTCAGAGATCGGAAGCCAGAGGTCAGGGAAAATTGGTGTGGGGCACGGCATGCCGTGCCCCTACCTATTCAGGATGGTCTTGACGAAAATATTCAAATCGATCGGGTGTCAAACCCCCTGCGCCCCCTTCCCTAAAGGGAAGGGGGATGTCGCCTTTCACCCTCCATTGTCTCCGAGCTGAAACGCTACTGGGTTGGTTCAACGCCCTCATACCCTGTATCCCCTTCTCCCGTCCTTCGACGAGCTCAGGACAGGCTCCGCAGGAGAAGGGGACGACGACATTCATTTTCTACATATCAAAAACCTCTCCTTTCTCTTCATCAAACAAATAGATCATTTCGAATTTGCCCTCTCCCGGCACCCGGGAGAGGGGTGCCGAGCTTTGCGAGGCGGGGTGAGGGAGCTTGACGGCAAGCCAAAATGTCATAGCGCCTTCCGGACCCATATCCCCGGATTGTCGATCCTATGGCCACTCCTTTTAGACGAATATGAATACCGACGCCGTCCTCATGATCGGATTCGGGGGGCCTGAACGTCCGGAGGATATCCATCCCTTTCTGGAAAACGTCAGCCGGGGCCGTCGGATCCCTGAAGAACGCCTGAAAGCGGTCGCACGCCAATATGAAATCATCGGTGGAAAATCACCGATGAACGAACTCACGTTCCGACAGGCGAATGCGTTAACTGCAAAGCTGGAAGGCACCCTGAATGTCTATGTCGGGATGCGCAACTGGAATCCCTTGCTCATCGATACCATCCGTCAAATGGCAGGGGACGACGTTAAGAACGCGGTCGGTGTGATCATGGCCCCCCAGGAGAGCGACTCGGGCTGGGATCAGTACCAAAGAAACGTTGCCGAGGCCGTCGCTCAGGCCGGCGTCACGATGTCGGTCGACTATCCTCCACCCGTATTCGATCATCCCCTCTTCATCGAAGCGGTTTCTAATCGGGTCCGGGAATGCCTTTTGCAGATTCCCGATCCGAATCGAAGACAGGCCACGATCGTCTTCACCGCACACAGCATCCCGACAAGCGATCCCCTCAGGCAGCGTTACGTTCACCAGCTGAACCTCGCCGCAAAACGGGTAACGGAGAGACTGGATCATCCAGTTTGGCTCCTGTCCTACCAGAGCCGCAGCGGGCGACCTCAGGATCCCTGGCTAGAGCCCGACGTCAACGACACGCTTCGAAGCATTTCCTCCAGGGGAGAGCGTCACGTCATCCTCGTGCCCATCGGGTTTCTGTGCGATCACGCGGAAGTCCTTTACGATCTGGATTATCAGGCCGCGCAGACGGCTCGTGAACTCGGAATCACCTTGTTCCGCGCGAAGACGGTAAACGACGACGATCTTTTTATCCAGGCTCTTGCCGAACGGGTGAGGGGGGCGACGCATGGCGGATGAACCTCAAAAGTTCAGGATCGCCGTCATCGGAGGCGGAATCACCGGCCTGAGCGTAGCGCACCGGCTGATCGAATGCAGCGAAGGCATCCCGATGGAAGTGACCCTCCTGGAGGGGGGTGATCGTCTCGGGGGAGGGATTCGGACGATTCGTCGGGACGGCTACCTGATCGAAGCCGGACCCGACAACTTCATCACCACAAAGCCGTGGGGATTGAACCTGTGCAAACGGATCGGGCTGGCGGACCGGTTGATCCAGACCAACGATTCTCACCGGCGCGCTTTCCTGGTTCATCGAGACGAACTGCATCCCCTTCCCGACGGATTCCTGATGCTCGCCCCTACGCGAATCCGGTCTCTGGTGACCTCGAGGCTGTTCTCCTGGCGGGGAAAGCTCCGGATGGCCGTCGAACCGCTCATCCCAAGGAAAAAAGATGATGAAGACGAATCCCTGGCCTCTTTCGTCACCCGTCGCCTGGGCAGGGAGGCCCTCCAGCGGGCGGCCCAGCCGCTAGTGAGCGGAATCTATACCTCCGATCCGGAGACCCTCAGCCTGCGCGCAACCATGCCGAGATTTCTGGAAATGGAGAAGGAGTGTGGAAGCATCATTCGGGGGATGAGGCGTGAACAGCGGAGAAAGAAGAAAGCGGGAAACGGGGGACGGTCCGGTGAAAGCGGAGCCCGTTACAGCATGTTCGTCACGCTCGACAACGGACTCCAGGTACTGATCGACAGCCTCACTTCACGTTTGCCCCCGGGCGTGGTACGGCTCAACCGGCGTGTCGCGGGGATCACACCCATCCCAAACGCCGAAGACGCAGGGGCAAAACCCAGATGGAAGATTTCTCTACAGGACGGAAACGGGATGGAAGTTCACGGGATCATCATCGCGGTTCCCGCATACCGGGCGGCGAAATTCGTGGAAGGATTCGATCCTGAGTTGGGACAACAGATCGGATCGATCGAATACGCTTCTTCCGCAGTCGTAAATCTGGCCTATCGCCGGGACGACGTACCCCACCCCCTCAACGGCTTCGGTTTCATCGTCCCAGCGATCGAAAAAAGGGACATCATCGCCTGCACCTTCAGCAGCGTAAAATACTCGGGCAGGGCCCCCGAGGGCGGTCTGCTATTGCGCTGCTTTCTGGGCGGGGCCATACAACCACACATCTATGAATGGGAAGACGACGAGATGATCCGCGCGGTACGGCGGGAGATGCGCGACCTCCTCGGAATTCAGGAAAGCCCCAAGTTCAGCCTCGTCCACCGACATCCCCAGGCCATGCCGCAATATCGCGTCGGTCACCTCCGTCACGTCTCCGGCATCCAGGACCAACTCCGCCGCCACCCGGGCCTGATCCTCGCCGGAAACGCCTATCACGGCGTCGGCATCCCGGACTGCATCCACAGCGGCGAAGAAGCGGCGGAAAACTTGGTGAAGGCACTGGGTTCGGCCTCGAATGCCGATCGTGATTCGTGATTCGTGATTCGTGATTCGTGATTCGTGATTCGTGATTCGTGATTCGTGATTCGTGATTCGTGATTCGTGATTCGTGATTCGTGATTCGTGATTCGTGATTCGTGATTCGTGATTCGTGATTCGTGATTCGTGATTCGTGATTCGTGATTCGTGATTCGTGATTCGTGATTCGTGATTCGTGATTCGTGATTCGTGATTCGTGATTCGTTAAGAATCGATGCGAATAATTGGAGGAACGGCAAAGGATTTTTATCGATAGGATTCGGTTTTTCCCGAGTCACGAGTCACGAGTCACGATCCACGGACCCCGGGTTTTCCGATCCACGAACCACGATCCACGGCCTTTCCGATCCACGGACCCCGGCTTTTTCGGCCCCTGGCCCCTTCCTTTGCTTTTTCCTGCCACTGCCACCTGCTACTGCCTTTTGCCGTCTCACCTCTCACGTTTCACGTTTCACGTTTGGCAGTTTTCCCCCGACCTCTGGCCTCCGACCCCTGACTTTCCATTTTCCATTTTGCTATTTCTTCCCCGAGGGATGCCCTCCGGATCTCATCAAGCTCATCTGCGCTGAACATCCCCGCCTTGAAAAGGCTCAGGTATTCCTCGGACACGCTCTGCCCGAAAATCATCAGGTCATCCGAATTGATCGTGACCTGCACGCCGTGGTCGTAAAGCGTTCGAATCGGGTGATCGGAAAGGGTGGATACGCCGTCGAGCATAACGTTGCTCGTAGGGCAGACGTGTAACCTGACCCCGTTGTCGCGCAGCCATGTCATCACCTCGGCCGACTCCGAGGCACCGATCCCGTGTTGAACCTCATCCAGTTCCAGGATTTCAATAGTACGCCTCACCTCTTCCGCGTCTCCGAACTCCCCCACGTGTGCCTTTAATTTCATCCCCGCTGAACGGGCTTCCGCAAACAGGGACTTCACGTCTTCAGGCTCGCACGCCTCCTGATGGCTGTACAAATCGATCGATTTGAACGATCCGGACCGGATGGCCTCGCGGGCGATGTCGAGGGCCTCGGGGTCCTTACCCTCCTCCCGCATAATCCCGAGTTCCGGACGTAGATTCACCCGATCCTGATACTCGGTCACCAGGGAGTCAACAAAGGCCGCCAAGCCCACGGCACGGTCCGGATAGAATTTAACCGCCCGGTTCCCGAAACTCATCTCAAGCAACTGAACACCGTCCTCGATTTCTGCCGATATCGAGGACCTCGCCGTGAACTCGAAGCCATCCCGACTGTTGATATGAGGGTACAGAATCTCAGATACGTACGCCATCATCCCGTGGAGCCCTTTCATCTTGGAAGGCGCCCTCGCCATGGGACACCCTGCCCACCCCTCTACCTGCTCAATTCGGGTTGAAAAAAAAGAGTGACAGTGCAGGTCGGCCTTCGGAGCATCCTTAAGGTCATCCAGGTTCTTTCGCGACAGGGCTTCGGCGAAGTCACTTCCCATAAGGTTCGGCTTCCTTCTGTGATAGTTAGTCAGCCACGGGACACCGTTTACACGTTCGGAATCACCTTTAAAAGGCCGTGTCGGGAGAAGAGGAGTTCGAATGAATGTCCTTAAAATTCTACAGCCGGAAGAGAGATCGTGTCTCCGATCGCAGGGGGAGTGAAAGAGTTGAAACCCCCGCCACTCCTGGCCTCGAACCACCTCAGGGACGGATCTTCGAGCGGAACTGCAAATGTGAAAGACACCTCCAACGGGCGGCCTCCGGAGGTTACAT
Source organism: Candidatus Latescibacterota bacterium (assembly GCA_965217865.1). Taxonomy (GTDB): domain Bacteria; phylum Latescibacterota; class UBA2968; order SICM01; family SICM01; genus CBDCJO01. The sequence goes on from CBDCJO010000002.1 coordinate 1,963,124, forward strand.
CCATGATGGTGATCGACATTCCGGAAAGATCAATCCTTTCTCCTTGCACAAAGGGATAGCTCGTATCCCTGAATACCCCGTCCAAAAGTGTCGCGAGATATTCCGCCCGGATGGACAGGGTGTGCGCGTCCGTACGGGTGATCCGGACGGCCGCCGCTCCCCCGTCGAGGAAGTCGAAGAGATTAAATGGCGAAACAGTCTTGCCCATGGGGTCCTCGTGACCCAACAGGATGAGGCGGTGGTTGAGATCGTCCTGCTGCCAGCCGGTGTTGAGAGACGGCAGACAAAGCGCGAGGGACAGAACCACGAGCACAACCGGCAGGAGCCGGCGGGTCAGCAGAACTTCGAGTCGTTCACGCATAGTGTGTTTCCTGGTCGGTCACCTGCTTCACACAAATCCCCTTTACCCTACACTCAATTTCCAATTTTTTATCACCTTCAAAACCCGATGCGGCTTAGACCCTTCGAAGTCATCACGAACGTGCCGGTCACGAGGATCAGAAGGGCCCAGGAAGCCACGAGCCTGGCCACGTCCATACGGACACCAAGACCTCCCATAACGGCCGGTGGGGCGCAGAGAAATCCGATGTTTGAGATGGACACCGTCGCTTCCTGGCCTCCGTGTGTAGAGAGAACGTGCACCCACGGTGGGAACAGCGTCACGAACGCAATCAGCGCAATGCCGATCCACAGAAAACCCTTTTGTCTCGTATTCATACTGCTGCCTCCTTCAATGGAAGGACCTTTATCCCCTATTTGCCGAGAAAAAGGCGCCACCCGCTTTGCGCCCGGTTACTCTATGTAAAATCCTTAGTCGCTTTCAGACTGAACGACAAAGGCGTCCGGTACTCGGGCAGGTACCACCAGCCCTCTTCGTCCTTGACCATGTTCGGGAAGCCCTTGTAGAAAAGTCGGTCGAATTCGTGAACGAAGTCGATTCGCAGACCGGCAGCGATGAGTGCATTAATCACATCGCCCATTCCCCAGGTCCATTCGAAGGTGGGTGTTTCGCTCTGATAAGAGCTAGCATAATCGGAGCCACCTTCCCACCTCGCCGGACACCCTTCTCCAAAGTACGAATACCTCACTTCCAAAGGACCCGATTTATCGTTATCGAAAATCATTGAAAACGGGTGGCCGTCCATGATATAGAAGAAACCCCCGGGTTTGACAAAGCCTGAAACGATCTCCGACCACCGTGTGAGATCCCTGAGCCAGCACAAAACCCCCTGCGAAGTATAGACGATGTCGAACGAACCATTCAACAGTTCGGGAAGATCATAGACGTTGCTCTGGATAAAACCGGCGTTCAGGCCAAGCTCCGCTCGTAATGTTTCTGCCACCTTGATCGATTCCCCCGAAAAATCGATGCCCGTTACCTGGGCGCCTAACCGCGCCCACGACAACGTATCGTGACCGATGTGGCACTGAAGGTGAAGCATCGACTTACCCCGGACGTCTCCCACCTCCTTTACCTGGATCTCGTCCAGACTGATCCCCCCATCGCGCAAACCCTTGAGATCGTAGGCCCGGTAGTGAACGTGCGCAAGTTCATCCCAGTATTTCTGGTTGAATTTCTCAGCCTCTAATCCATCCATATCCTGACAGTTCATTCTAGAAAATGACGCTCTATGTATATGTTCGTGGGATTCTGAAGTCGATCACGCCTTCAACCACTTATCGATCTCGGCCTGATATCCTTCGCGGCAGGTGGGATAATCGGGGTGCCAATTCAGCAGGTTCTTAATTTTGTCATTCTTACATTGAACGGAGGACAGAAGCGTATTCACCGTATGCGACCCGAGAAACAACTTTGCTAAAAACGACGGAATCCTCCCCGGCTTTTTTGCCCCGAGCCGTTCGGAAACATAGTCCGCAAGCGCTCGATAGGTCACGGGTTCATCATCACAGACATTAAAGATGTGACCTGTGCTGGTGTGACAATCTTCGACGGCCTTAATCACCGCATTCGCCGCGTCGTCCACCTGAATCACGTTCCAGTATCCACTGCCATTGCCGATCACCGGGAAGCGGCCATTTTGCAACATCTCAAACATGGTCTGAGTTTGGACTGAATCATAACAATAGAATGCGCCGAATCTCAAAATAACGGCAGGCAATTGATGTTGTTTTATGGCATCCTCCACGATATGCTCCATGTCAACAGCGGATTGAAGGATACTTATTTGACGACTCGGGATAGAAGCCGTCTCATCGACCCAGGCGCTGTTTCGATCCCCGTAGATGAACGTGATACTTTGTTGAACATAGAGCTTGCAGTTGTGATGCAACGCTGCTTCGACAAGATTCTTTGTCCCATCACGACGAATGCGATCGTTAACCGACCAGTCCTTCACCGTCGTTCTCGTCTTGTTCGGGATCGAAGTTGCGAGGTGTAAGAAAACATCGCAGCCAGAGGAAAGATCAATCAGTTGATCCGGATTGAACAGGTCTCCCTCGCGAGGCTCTGCTTCGTTCTGTTTTAACCAGTCAGAATTCTTTTTGGAGCGGCTCAGTCCGATAACCTGATGGCCTCCCGCAACCAGCCTTTTCACCACGCGTCGCCCTAAAACCCCTGTGGCACCCGCAATAAAAACGCTCATTCGTCTACTTTAAATTCTGGAGGCAAGTTAATTCCGATCCGTCCAAGGATCCCTTTGACTGTAACCTCGAGCTGACTCCCCTCTGAATAATCCGCAGGCGCTACGAAGTGGACCCTGTCCTCGGAAATCAACCGATAGATCTTTTCCGTCGGCTTTTTGCCGGGATCGAACACCGCAATCGAGTGACCGCCCTGGTGGCGCACCATCTTCATCGACGGAATGTCCGTTTCCCCGTCCCCGATGAAAATGATCCGTTCGAACGGAACCGGCCTCTCCTTCATCGGAATCCATCGGTTGATACGCTCATTGTCCCAGTAGTTATCGATACCCTTGTTGATCCGGAATAGAAACTGCGTTTTGGTCGTGTAGTTGATCGCGACGCCCGGCCAGACCGCTTCGCCATTCTTGTCGTAGATATACTTCGAAGCGAAAACCTTGTCGAAGTGTTCGAAAAGCGGACAACCGCAAATCATTTCGAAAATACCCGACGAAATCACGAAGTGTTTCGTGTCGAGGTTATTGGCGGCCCCAAACCCGTCGATCCGATCGAACCAGGTCGAGAGACCGTCAAACAGAGGCACTTCCCTTCCGTGTTTGCGCAGCGCCTCGCGGGTGATCGGAGTCGACTTCTCCTTCGCCAATTCGAGCATCTTCCACATGTAGGTCAGAATATCGTCGGCATCGTGATGCTTCGCCTCCTCGTTAACCTCCCGCCAGAATCGTTCTGGTTCAGTGCCAAGGGACGGAATCAGACTGTGCTCCTGGATATTCCCGCGGGCAAGCGTACCGTCAAAGTCGTAGATAATCGCTGCGGTGGCTGAGCGCTTCATGGATGCGGCCCTCGGTTTGATTTTTATTCGTCAGGAAAAAGTCGGTTTCCAACGCCGATCGTTTTTATCTCGATCCGGAAAGCGCTATGACATTTTGGAACGCCGTCGTGCTCCCTCACCCCGCCTCGCGTAGCTCGGCACCCCTCTCCCGGGTGTCGGGAGAGGGGGAGGTTCGGTTGAATGTCATAACGCCTATCCGGGCTTCTCTACGCTCAGCCGCAACACAAAATTATGTGCGCATTTTGCGTAAAGGCATCGCCTTAGCCCACGGGCTTCAGCTCCAGGGACTGGGCGTATCGGGCAAGGGCGCTCCTCGCCGCTTCTCCATCCCGGGCATCGGCGAGATGTGCATTGCCCGTTCCCTCGAACCGGCAAGAAAGGACCCGCAAAACGCCCGCCTTCCGCTCCGCCTTCAGGTCGAAGCGCGCCACGAGCCGCTCGCCTGCGAGCACAGGCAGGCAGTAGTATCCGTAGATGCGTTTCGGGGACGGCTTGAAGATCTCCAGAACCTGGTCGAAGCCGAAAAGGCGTCTGACGCGGGATCGGTCCCAAAGCAGGGGATCGAACGGAGACAACAGCACACCTCGATCGGATCTCGGCCGCACGGACCTCAGGCGGGCGACAAGTTCTCGATCCTCCTGCCGAATCCACCCCCGCGTGGGACGCCCATCCGGATTCTCGAGGGCACAGGGAGCGATAATGCCTTTCCGGTTTAGCCGATCCAGGGAATCAGCGATCTCCTTCCTTCGATTGGTCAGCCGCCACGTCGAGGCGATCGTTCCGGAGGTCGCCCACCCGTGGCCGTCGAGCGCCTTGACCAGCAGGGCCTCCATGGCTTCCCGCTTCGGAAGCGGCCGGCACCTCACCTCCTCGGGGATAACGCGCTTTGCGAGGTCGTAACTCCGCTGGAAGTTTCTTCGCTCGCGGATCGCGAGCTCCCCGGCGGACCAGAGCGCACGGGCCACCCGCTTCGCGATCTTCAGGTCCCACCACCCACGGCTCCCCCGTCCTTCCATGTCCACAGAACGAATGGGCCCCGCCTCGCGAATGCGCCGACGGAGGTTTCGCGTCACATCGGGATGCCTCTCCACGAGAGTGCTCCACCGAGGGTGGCTGCGGTATTCGCGCCGACGGAACTCGAACACAGGATAGAGCTCGAGCGGAATCCAGCTCGCCTCGTGGCCCCAGTACTCGAAAAGCGGCGCGCCCGGGTGGAGGAGCTTCTCGCCAGCCGCGGGATTAAATCCGTCAAGCCTCGACAGAAGGACGATCGTGTGGCTCCGTGCCCCTGCGATCGACACCGTGTCGAGCTGGAGATATCCGAAACGCCGGATGACGGAAACCGCAGCCTCCTTCCACCGCTTCCCCCGACCATTCACCGGAAACCCGGTCCACGCGGGCTTCAGGAGACCCGCCCGAGCAAGGGCAAGCCTGCGAGCTTCGGAAACCGTCAACGTCTCCATAATATCATCAATGTCTCGTGCGAACACTGCATCGCATGCTCTGGCCCAAGTCGACGCTGATCAGCATCATTTTTGATCAGGAAATTCGTTATCGCCTCTCCCGACTTTCCGACCCTAGCAATTCAACCCAGTTCCCATCGGCTGGGATCGATCCCCGGCGCCTCGTCCCGCATGTCCGAAGGGACGTTCGTACCTTCGTATTTCCAGATGCGTGCATTCCGGTCCTTCATCACGGCGCGCACCTGAGGCGAAACCTTTGCGAGCTTCTCGGGATCCCACTGCTTGACATCGCGAAGGGGCCGGCCCACGACGGCCGGTACGCGATGCCGAGCAATTCCCGGGGTTGATCGCCCCGGTTGGGATAGTTGCCGTGGAACACATTCTGGTTGATCAGCGCGGCGGAACCGGCTTTGCACGTGACCATGACCTGTTCGGGATGTCCCGTGTAACGCAGGTACGGGTTGGCGTCGTTATGAAAGCTCAGATGAGACCGCGGGACCACTCGAAACGGTGCGGCCTCCGGGGTGAGATCCTGAAGATAATAAAGCACGCGCACCAGTTTCGGACAGCTCTGTTCTGGGCCGAAAATCCTGGATCCCCAGGGTTGACCGTCGCAATGCAGGTTTATGGCGGGGCAGCCGGGTTCGGAACGCGAGTAATCGTAAGTCATCATGATGACATCGTCGCCGAAGAGCTGCTTCAGAAAATCGATCGTCGGCTTGTGTCCGATCAGCTCCGTGATGGCCCCACCCGCCCACTCGATATCATTGTGAGTCTGCTTCCTGTCCGTGTAATCCGCTCCCCGGGTCTCGATCTCCGACAGTTCTTTATTCAACTGCGCAACGTGCTCGGGGCTAAGCATATCGGGAAGCACGACATAGCCTTCGACCTCCAGGTGCCTGATCCGCTCTCCGAGCGTAAGGCTTGCCCAATCTGTTTCGATGATTATGTCTTTTGCTGCAGCGGCCATTGTTTCGATCCCTTCAAGATATTCCCCTTTTCGTGATCATGGAGTCTTTCTGCTTCACAGAGGCTGGGTTTCTAAAGGTCCTATCAAACCATCACATCAAACTCATCCCCTTATATTCTACAGCGCATTCGTCCCTGCTTTTCCATATACTGCTGGTGATAATCTTCCGCCGGGTAGAACTCCGGTGCGGGCGTAATCTCCGTCACGATCGGATCGCGGTAATGGCCGCTGTTCTGAAGCTTCTCCTTCGATGTCGCGGCAGCTGATTCCTGTTCCGAATCGTGATAAAATATTGCGGACCTGTACTGCGAGCCGAAGTCCGGCCCTTGCCGGTTCAGCGTCGTCGGGTCGTGAGTTTTCCAAAACAGATTGAGAAGCTCATCGTATGAAACCCTGGACGGATCGTATTCTACCTCCACTGCTTCTGCGTGACCGGTTTTTCCCGAGCACACATCTTTGTAGGTCGGGTTTTCTAAAGACCCTCCGATGTACCCGACCGACGTGGCCAGAACCCCCTCAACCTGACGAAACGCCGCTTCAACGCCCCAGAAGCACCCTGCACCGAAAGTCGCCTTTTTCATAGGTATTTACCTCCATGAGATACGTTTCCCTTTCTTTTTATCCTTTCCCAACAATCAATTCTCCCAGGTCATCCGGCGAATGGGCGATAGCACACTCCCCGGCCGTGCGAATGTTTTCCTCCGAGCGAAATCCCCAAGTCACACCTACAGGAGACATATGAGCTGCGAGGGCCGTCTGAATATCCATTGGACTGTCTCCGACCAGCGCCGTCTCGGACGCCGGGATAGAAAGCTTTTTCGATATGAGCAGGGCCGACGTCGGATCCGGTTTAAGGGGCATTCCGTCGCCGTGACCCAGTACGACACGAAACGGATGGGACGGAAAGTATGATGCGATGCACTTAACCGTGTGGTCGTGTGGTTTATTCGACAAGACTGCGGTCAGGATTCCTTTCTCTTGAAGCAAATCGAGCAGGCCGGAAATACCGGGGTAGGGCCGGGTTTTATTGCAGTTGTTCTCAAGATAGACATCCTCGAATTCCCGGATCAGCTTATCCATAAATTCATCCGAACAGCGCGCTTCCGGGAGGGTCGCCTTCAACAGATTTCGAATACCGTTTCCCACCACCCCCCGATAGTAATCTACGGAAAATTCCGGAAGCTCATTTTGAAGGAATACGGCATTGGATGAATCCGCAATGTCTTCTATCGTGTCCAGGAGTGTGCCATCGAGATCGAAGATCACGGCCTTAATAACCGTCGATCGTGGTTCGTGATTCGTGATCCGGAGATTCTCAGACCCCGTCGCGTCTCTGGTATGCCTAGATTTTGTACTTTCCATTTTGCACTTTTCACCTTGCAATTTCATTTTGGGACCCCTCCCCCGGCCCCTCCCGAAACGGGGAGGGGAGATCATGAAGAACTACCTTTCAACGCACATAAACGGAAAAGACGCCTGGAGTGCGGGTCAGATAAATCAAGGTAAGGAGATTGAGCAGGAGACGCTGATAAGAGGTTAAAAAGGTGACCGAGGGCAGCAAACGTGATTGTAGGACGAGCAGTAGACGCTGCAAGGCCTTGGCCAGGTCCTGGAGGGCCTTCGGAGTACCTACGCCCATCACTTTGCGCATGAGCAGAGCCAGGTTGCAGCCCCCGATGTGGATCAGCAAACGCTTGAGGATATTGCCGCGGTCTCTCAAGTGCAACCTGCGCATGCCACCGGTATCATATGTGTGAGCGATGGTTCTTTCCACCCGTTCTGCACGACTTCGGCGCAAGGCCTTGCCGCGATCTCCCTTGATCCGGCGTCGATTCGCATATACCGCGGCCTGCTCATCTCGTCGGCCGTTCCACTTGCGGCGTCCCCGATCCGGTTCTGAAATGTAACTCCGGATGCCGCCTTGCTTCAGACTGGTCAATACATCGTTGCTATGATATCCTTTGTCCGCAACCACCTCCCGTATACGCTGTCTGTGCAAACGCTTAGCAGCTTTTTCGTCCTTCGCGACCTGCTTGAGATTGAGCTGCGCCTCGAGCAGCGTCCAGGACAACGACTCGGTATCTCCTTCATCTGCTCCCGACAACGCCACTGCCACAATGGCATTGGTGTCCAGATCCACCGCGTGCTCCACCTTGTGCGCCATGTGCGTGCGACCGTCCTTCATCTTAGCGATCTTGGCATCCGGGTCGTGCGGGTGCTCCCAGTCCTGGTTCGATCCCTTCTTCGGTCGCTTCTTATCGATCTTGGACAAGTCCTCGCGGGTAGGCGTTTCAATGCCCGAGGCCTTGGCCAGATTCTCAAGGAATGCCTGGTAGCCTTCACCCGTGTCACGGCGTACAATGCTGCGCATCGCGGCGTTGGCCTCCAGTGTCGTAGCATCCACGCCCAACGTCTTCCCCTTCACCAGACCCGCTTTGCACAAGACCCTCAGGATCCACTTGAAAACCGCTTCGTGAACTTCCAAGGGAAGCCGATGCCGGATGCGAGACAGGCTGGAATGATCCGGGGTCTGTTCGTCAAGGGCATACCCCAAAAACCGGCGCAACGTCAGCGAGTCAGATACACGCCATTCGATCCCACGTTCCGAATCAAGTCCCTCGAAATACCCAATCAAAAGCATCCGAAAATAAACCCCGGGCGGAATGCCCTTGCGACCCATATGAGGAGCGTAATACCGCTGGCAAAGCCCTTCGACGAACTCGTCGAACCCGTTCGCCTCCAATACCTGATTCAGCTTCTCGTAGAACGGATGACCCAGAGATTTCACCAAAGTGTTCGATGCGATGAACACGTTTTCCTGTCTCTGTCGGCCTCGTTTTCCCATTGCCATTTGCTCGTCCTCCCTTCTCAGTTTGAACCTGATATATCATAGGACCAAACCACAAGGAAAGACAACAGTCATCTTGGCATAAACGCACTTTTTCAACAGGCTGCTAAGAAGGGTTACAAAAGGTCCGACTACAGGGATGAGCGTTGTGCCTGCGAACTCGTCGTCCATTACAAGAGAACCGACAAGTGTCGCTGACATCATTGATACGGGACCCCATTTAGCAATCTGTCTGTGAACTGTGTTTGCATTGGAGGGGTGAACGCCTACGGGCGCTTTTCCAATCCTTTCCACGTCATCCATTTCATAGACGAATACGCTTCCGTCACTGGTGCGAATCTTGACCGTCGAGCCCGGGTACCAATCAACAACTGTACCTCGTATGACACTTCCATTCTTTAGGTACACCACATCTGCGTCCGACAACTGAGCCGAAAGATCGAGAGTTTTATTGTCGCTCTCCAGCGCAGTTTTGGAACTCGTCGGATTCGCTATCAAGAGTACAAGAACAGCAGAGCACAGCAGTCGTAGCAAGCTTGCAGCAGCTCGTTTCATCACGCGATTCTCCTTTCTGTCTGAAAGTGGCCGTGTTCGCTGAAATCGAACCTATCTCGAATTGATGGGATCGGCTCTTGTATTCAGCAGGCCACCCGACATGGGGGTTCTGCCTGAGTGTTGACGTGGAAGAAAGTTAAATAAAAATCGAGGATTTTCAAAGTGAATCTCCCCGTCCAAAGGGCGGGGCTTCTAACTGCTTAAACCAAACAGATCAAGCTGTTGAGGATCTTTTCTTCTCTTGACGAGCTCTCGTCAAGAGGTGTGTAAAAAAGGTCAGGCGGCCAGCTTCTTCCCCGAGTCGAAGGGGAGCTCTCTGGTCTATCCCCGCGTGTGCGGGGGAACCATTAGGCCAGGAATATCGTCAGTAACTCGCCCGCCTCTATCCCCGCGTGTGCGGGGGAACCTTCCACTGAGACCTCATCACCTTCGCATCGTAGGGTCTATCCCCGCGTGTGCGGGGGAACCTTGACAAAAAAGTAACCCGGGGATTTATCATGGGGTCTATCCCAGGGCCGAGGCTCTTTCACGCGGCAACAGCAAGACCGAAGGTTTCACATCCCGCGTCGTGCCGGTGCCGGAAAGGGCAGTGTCGCTGTTTTCGTCGGTAACCGCCGCGACACTATCCAAGGCGCAGATGGATGAGATCAAAGGGTTCGACGCGGCGTTAAGGAACGCGCTTGCGTTGATGGCTGCGGGCGGTGAACGAGATGCTGTCAAGAAGGACCATTATGCTCATGCCGCCCCGGCGTGTACGCGATTCGACCGCGCCGCAGACCGGCTATTCTTCCCCAGCCTGTGGCGGCGATTCACGGTTGATTCGCAAGGCGACGACGCGGTTTTCAAGGCCAAATACACCTTCCTCGACGATTTAATGAAAGCGGCACGGGCAGAGTTGAAAGCCGCCCTGCCCGCAATTCCCTGCACCGCCATTCACCGGCCGGCTTTCCGCCTATCGGATCTGGCGGTTCATCCAGGTCAATCACGGCCTCGACTCCCAGGGCGCGCTGATCGAAACCAGCGGGCAAGGCGCGTAGATCCCCTCAAAGAGTGAAGGTTCTCAGGTGTCTCCAGTGTTTTGTCGGAAAGTCGAAGAAGGTGAGCATTCGATCCCAGTCTCGATCGGCCCTCATCCCCGAGGAGGGGCTTTGCCCGGGAAGCTACGGCCTGTCCGATCCGGCCGAATCCGTAAAGTCCAAGAGAAGACCCCTTCGCTTCATAGGTCCGTATGAGGGAGTAGTCGCCGCTGTGTGACATCCGGTTCAGGGTATATACCCGCTTCATCGTGGCCATCCACTGGGCGATGGCATATTCGGCGACCGTATCCATGTGCTCCGAAGAGACGGTGACGATGACGCCGTGCTGCGTGGCCACGTCCAGGTTGACTTTTTCGTAACCGACCCCCCAGCGGGCAATGATTCTGAGGTCCTTCCCTTCCTCGTAAAATTCGGGGTGGATGAGCGCGGAGTTGGCGATTACCCCCACAACCCCTTTGGGCCATCTTACCTGTCAACTCGGTGTCGTATGGCTCCAGGTCGGCGAGCGTTTGGAGTTCGTCAAGGCCCTTTTGACGGTGCTCTGAGTCGAATCGGGGGTTTTTGAATACAAACGTATACTACTAACGATCTTTGCTTGATTAACCGGACAACCCCCTTAAGCTCTGAATAATAATGCTTCAGGGTTGGTGTTAGTATTGCCGGGGTTAAGCCGCTTTGCTGAACCTGATCTCCGCTTCGATATTCCCTCACCACCCTTTAAATTTGTTCCGTTTCTGGTGAAACCGATCATAAGCTCAACTCGTCCGGGACGAACAGAAAGATCAGGACCCAGCAAGCCGCCAATCCGGATATGTTAATTATTGAATAAACCTTATGCCTGAGTTCGTATAGCGACTGTGAGTGGTTCTTAAACACCAGCCCGGCCCTTTATACTCTCCGTCACGATATGTCCATCGAATAGATGAACTATGCGATGGGAATAATCCGCATAAGGTGGCGAGTGGGTTACCATAACAATCGTGGTGCCTGCTTCATTCAGGCCGTTCAACAACCTCATAACTTCATCCCCGTGTGTGGAATCCAGATTGCCGGTAGGCTCGTCTGCAAGTATCAGCTTAGGATTACCGACAATCGCCCTCGCCACGGCCACGCGCTGTTGCTGCCCCCCAGAGAGTTGCTGGGGGAAATGGTTGCTCCTAGGAGTAATCTGCATCTGCCCCAAGATCTCTTCTACTCGGTTCTTGCGTTCTTTTCCACGAACGCCTATATAAAGAAGGGGCAGTTCCACATTTTCATACACAGTCAACTCGTCGATCAGGTTGAAACTCTGGAATACAAAGCCGATGTTTCCCTTTCTCAAGTTCGCCCGCTGCCTCTCGGAGTATTTCGACACCTCCTCCCCCAAAAAGTAATGCTCCCCGTCCGTGGGATTATCGAGCATGCCCAGAAGGTTAAGCAGTGTTGATTTCCCGCACCCGGAGGGCCCCATGATCGCGACGTATTCCCCCTTATTGACTTGGAAATTAACGTTGTTCAACGCCGTGGTCTCCACCTCTTCAGTGGTGTATATCTTCTTCAGATTGGTCGTTTTGATCATTTTCATTTCCCCTTCTCCTGTTACATATTCTTCTTCAGAATCAGCTCATCCATATCCCCGAACCCTTCATAGTTCGACGTAATCACCTTCTCCCCTGGCTCCAATCCTTCGAGCACCTCGAAAACGTGAGGGTTCTGTCTGCCCAGTCGAATCTGTCTTTTAAAAGCAGATGTGCCTGTTTCATTCAGTACATAAGCCCAGCGGCCACCGGTCTCCTGGTAGAAACCGCCTCTGGCCAATAGAACCGCTTCCGAAAGGTCACCTAACTCAAGCCTGATCTGGAACGTTTGTCCGCGTCTGATTCCTTCCGGTTCCGCACCATCAAATTCCATGTCCACGTCGAACCTTCCATCTCGCACCTCTGGATAGATCTTCTTTACAGAAAGCCTGTACGTTTTTTCTGAGAAGTTAAATTCTCCGATCTGCCCGACGTCGATTCGAGTGATATAGTATTCATCAATCGCCACACCGACTTTGAATCCCTCCAGGACATCGATATGTCCCAAGCGCTCTCTGGGAGACTTCGATTGGCCGATCTCCGCGTCCAATGAGGTTAGCTGACCCGATATGGGGGCTTTAATGAGAAGATTATCTATGTTATTCTTAACTATCTCCAGGTTAGCCTCCATCCGCTTCACGGCGGCCGCCAGCTGTTCAAGCTGGATCTTCCGGAGAAGTGAATCCTGTTTCTGAGTTTCGAGGGTTAATTCCCTGAGGTTCAAGAAATATTCATACTCGTCCTTTACTTCATCATATTCCTAATGCGAATTCCTTAGACAACTGTAGAACAATGCGACAAACCGTCGCTCCCAGAACCTTACGGATGCCAATTTCTTTGATTCGCTGGTTCGTCGTGAAGGATACTAGACCAAACAAACCCAAACTTGCCTCAAAAATGGCAAAAAGAGTAAAAAGGCCGAACATTTTGCCCAGGCGGTATTCAGCCCGATGGAGTTTATCAAAAACATCATTTAAAAAGGAATATTCAAACGGCACGTTCGGGGCAAATTCCTGCCACCGCTCTTTCAGATACGCCAGTGTACCAAAAACATCACTAGGGGCAATCCGAATTGAACAATAGTCGGTCCAACCACCACCAGCCATAATCACTAGAGGCTCAATTTCATGATGAAGGGACCGATAATGAAAATCCCTGACAAGACCAACAACATCCCCTACAACTTCAATCTTCAGACCACCATCCTCTGGATAAACACTTTGGAGCTCTTTGCCAGCAAACGAGACCCATCCCAATTTTCGCATAGCGGACTCATTGAGGATAAGTTCCGCCTTGCTATCACTCGATAGACTCTTTGAAAAGAACTGTCCCTCTAACAGCCCGTTGAAGAACTACCTTTCAACGCACATAAACGGAAAAGACGCCTGGAGTGCGGGTCAGATAAATCAAGGTAAGGAGATTGAGCAGGAGACGCTGATAAGAGGTTAAAAAGGTGACCGAGGGCAGCAAACGTGATTGTAGGACGAGCAGTAGACGCTGCAAGGCCTTGGCCAGGTCCTGGAGGGCCTTCGGAGTACCTACGCCCATCACTTTGCGCATGAGCAGAGCCAGGTTGCAGCCCCCGATGTGGATCAGCAAACGCTTGAGGATATTGCCGCGGTCTCTCAAGTGCAACCTGCGCATGCCACCGGTATCATATGTGTGAGCGATGGTTCTTTCCACCCGTTCTGCACGACTTCGGCGCAAGGCCTTGCCGCGATCTCCCTTGATCCGGCGTCGATTCGCATATACCGCGGCCTGCTCATCTCGTCGGCCGTTCCACTTGCGGCGTCCCCGATCCGGTTCTGAAATGTAACTCCGGATGCCGCCTTGCTTCAGACTGGTCAATACATCGTTGCTATGATATCCTTTGTCCGCAACCACCTCCCGTATACGCTGTCTGTGCAAACGTTTGGCAGCTTTTTCGTCCTTCGCGACCTGCTTGAGATTGAGCTGCGCCTCGAGCAGCGTCCAGGGCAACGACTCGGTATCTCCTTCATCTGCTCCCGACAACGCCACTGCCACAATGGCATTGGTGTCCAGATCCACCGCGTGCTCCACCTTGTGCGCCATGTGCGTGCGACCGTCCTTCATCTTAGCGATCTTGGCATCCGGGTCGTGCGGGTGCTCCCAGTCCTGGTTCGATCCCTTCTTCGGTCGCTTCTTATCGATCTTGGACAAGTCCTCGCGGGTAGGCGTTTCAATGCCCGAGGCCTTGGCCAGATTCTCAAGGAATGCCTGGTAGCCTTCACCCGTGTCACGGCGTACAATGCTGCGCATCGCGGCGTTGGCCTCCAGTGTCGTAGCATCCACGCCCAACGTCTTCCCCTTCACCAGACCCGCTTTGCACAAGACCCTCAGGATCCACTTGAAAACCGCTTCGTGAACTTCCAAGGGAAGCCGATGCCGGATGCGAGACAGGCTGGAATGATCCGGGGTCTGTTCGTCAAGGGCATACCCCAAAAACCGGCGCAACGTCAGCGAGTCAGATACACGCCATTCGATCCCACGTTCCGAATCAAGTCCCTCGAAATACCCAATCAAAAGCATCCGAAAATAAACCCCGGGCGGAATGCCCTTGCGACCCATATGAGGAGCGTAATACCGCTGGCAAAGCCCCTCGACGAACTCGTCGAAGCCGTTCGCCCCCAATACCTGATTCAGCTTCTCGTAGAACGGATGACCCGGAGATTTCACCAAAGTGTTCGATGCGATGAACAGGTTTTCCTGTCTCTGTCGTCCTCGTTTTCCCATTGCCATTTGCTCGTCCTCCCTTCTCAGTTTGAACCTGATATATCATAGGACCAAACCACAAGGAAAGACAACAGTCATCTTGGCATAAACGCACTTTTTCAACAGGCTGCTAGACCTAAAATAAGCGAATAGGCTTGTTGAGCGGTGTGTTATACAAGATTTCGGAGCATTTCAGACTTGTGACTTGGTGGAGATGATGTCTGGGCTGTTTTTGTGATTGTTTCGGCATGCGATTGTCTAATTAACTGAGTTTGCGGACGTGTTTTAGCCGGGGTGGACGGACTTGTCCCTGTGATGTTACGACGACAGGTGCTGACATGGCAGTCAGGCCGGTTTGAGCCATCTGATTCTGTTCCAGGCCGGGAAGAAGTCAGTCATCCACCGGTTGTAGCCCAAGACACGATAGATGATCTGTCTTCCCCGGGTCACGATCTGGCAAGGGATCCAGATCAGATTCTGGAGGAAGGCGCGAAACTCCATTCTCAGAAGTTGATCGCGACGCTCACGCTTTCGGATCATCAACGCGAACCAGGCTTTGAGGTTCCACGCCAGGGCGGTCATGACCATGTAAGCCCAGTTGCTCATCAGGTTGTCGACGGGCATCCGCATGGCGTTGACCCCGTTCTTGAGTTGTTCAATCACGTTTTCCTGATCGCACCGTCCATTGGCCAGCCTCACGATTTCCGCGGCCGTAAGATCTTTTCGGGTGGTAATGTAGAAGAAACAGCGCTTGTCATCGAACAGGGCGTTTTCGCCGCGTTCGACGCTCAGGTTCTTTTCGAGGATCACGAGTCGACAGGTCTTCCTGCATCGAGCAGGACGATACGAAACCCCGGCAACACGTTCACTGGCAAGTCGGATGTTTTTGAAGCCGCGCTCCCGGATGATCCGGGCTTTCACGTTCTCGCGTTTCTGTCTCTGGGAGGTCTTGACCTGGTATTTGGGTTGTCGTTCAAAGGGCTCCCAATCGCTCTGTGACAGGGATTTGGCGATCTTGACCAATCCCCGGTAAGCATCCATGCCGAAGACGAAGTCGACCTTTTCCGACCAACGATCGAAGTGCCGGGTGAGTGAGAAGCCGGTGTCTCCGCGCAGGCAGATGCGTTTGGCGAAAGGGGCGACCAGCGCGATGGCGCGATCGATCCACTTTACGGCACCGTCGTGGCTGGGCACATTGCCGGGTCGATTCACAAGAAACAACACCTCCCTGGTGTTCGCCAGAGAGACCACGAGAGGATGGTATCCCCAGATACCGTTGTATGACAGGGCCATGCCCTGCTTGCGTTCTCCGAGGGTGGTGGCCAGGGTGCCGTCGATGTCGATGAGGGCTTCTTTGAGTTCGCCCCTGGCGCGCTTTTTCCAGATCCGGGTGCGCACCCGGTTGATGCAATCCATCAACGTCTCGATATCCGATGGCCGGAAACGACGTGTAAAGTCGCCTGCTGTGGTCGGATCCGGGAGACGCTGAGCGCCCAAAGCGTTCAGGAACGTGGCATCCTGCCGGCGCAGCTCAATGTCTTCAAGGCGTTGACCACCAACCAGCGCATTGTAGGCGATGTTCAGAACGTGGTCTGATTCGTGACAGGGCAAATGCACTTTCAAAAGATGAAGATGACGGTCAATCTCTTTCACCAGCCCAACCCTGCGGACCATGTGGTGAAACGCGCCGATCCCCCCACACGTGATCGCCTCGGCCTTCCCACTTATCTCGTAGTGGATGTTTCCCCCAGACATCATAGGCTTGACCTGACTGCACCACTGCTTCCGACGCAAACGACGGACAATTCGTGCTTCCCTGTTCCGAAGAATCTTCCTGTATTCTCTCATCTGAAATGCCCCTTTTGATGGCCTCTTTTTGTCTTTCATACTACAACTATAGGCCTGAAAACTGGGGCATTTCAACTTTTTTCTACTAAAACCAAGAAAAATTCACGCTTGTATAGGGACTAGAAACTAGACAAAGCCCTTTGTCCAAATGGCAGACTCATCTATTCAAGTATCAAGGTTAAAGCGAAATGTGGCCATCCCTGGCCGCCTCGTAGACCATTAGGGAAGGATAGCAATAGCAAGCCGTACCGGAGAGGAAGAGCCATGGATCAGCATCACGAAAAACAGGAACAACTTCGAATACAAAGGTTAGAGATGCTCGCTGACGTCTGGGGCAGGATTTACCTTTTTCACCCGAGCATCGTGCGCAGCGAAATAAATATCGATTGGTACCGAACTCTGATCGAGGTTATTCCAAGGGTGGAAAATGCAGAAGATACGGAGGAATTAGTTGGGGTTTTGAACGATATTTTCCTCAAGCCCTTGAACGATCCATTTACGCTTGCGCTGAGATCCGAGGAAAGCAATTCGTCGGCGGAACATCGTACCCAGCAGAAATTGAGTTATAAGAGGCTGACAGATTCACTGGGTCATATTTCCATATCGAACCCAATGATCGCTGAAGATCCCAATAGCCTGAATGAGTTCCAGGAAGCTGTCAAGGACATGGAATCTGCTGAAGCACTCATACTGGATTTACGCTGCCACGGCAATATGCCCTTTTCCTCCTACTATGATGTCTTCCTACACTTTTTCGTTGACGTACCGATTCACACTGGCTCACGTTTGTCACGTGTTCGTCAGGGTTGGAGCGAAACGGAAGGAGGCGGCGTTTATGATCAGAGATGGGATATTCAGAATGGCGTCGTTTTGGATCCGATCCAAAAGGTTGAGCGGTTGGCAAATCGACACACAAAAACAGAATTAGAGAAGTTGGTAACAGTCCGTAAGCCAACAGTTTTTATTGTGAACAATGCTTCCTGCTTTCATCTTTACCATAGTTTGGATGCATTGCAAGCAAAGCCTGAATTCGCCGTAATTTGGGAGAAGAAGGGGCGCTTGGCGACCTCTGGAATTGGCATGTTGAAATATCCTGAAGGCGTTGAGGTTTACCTGAATAGTGAACTCCTCATTTCTCACACTAATGAATTGGGCTTCAAGCCGGATTTCACCACGGAGGATCCAATCAGTGAAGTGGAGCTCCCCGAACTAGCAAGGCGGATTTTGGTAAATAAGAGCCAGAAGGCGAACTCAGAAGGATCACCGCTTTCTTATCAGATGCAGTTTCCATTGCCTGATTCGGTTTCTACAGAGCCTATTACGCGGGGAAAACGGCTTCTGGGCCTGTTCAAAATCTGGAACGTCCTCAAATACTTTTACCCGCATCTGGAATTTGTCGACATCGTCTGGGCAGAGATGCTGAAGGAATGGATCCCCAGAGTTGAATCCACCGAAAGCTTAAAAGACTATTATCTCTCCATCGAAAACCTGGCGGCAAAATTGAACGACAGCCATGTAAGGGTCTCGCACGAGAGTATACGAGGCCCTTCGAGTGGCTTCCTCCCAGTTCGATTGGCACGCGTGGAGGAAAAGGTAGTCGTAGTTGAAGTCAAGAGGGAGTCACCAGTGAAGCTTGGCGACGAAATCCTTGAAATGAACGGTAAAACCACACAGGAGATTGAAGATCTCTGGCGATCGCGAATCTCTGCTTCTACGAAGCAGGCATTTTATCGTGATGTTTACCGCTCATGTTTAGCCGGTGAGATAGATAAAGAGGTCAGATTGACTGTCAGACGAGAGGGCACTATAAAAACCATTTCCATCAAACGGCGGGGGTTTGACCCGCCAAAGGCAAGAGAGGGTTCCAAGCGCCTTCCACAGAAAATCGGCTACATCAACCTGGAAGTCATTTCCAACAATGAAGCCTTAGATGAGGCTTTTGACAATCTCAAAGATACCGATGGCTTAATTCTGGATGTGCGTGGCTATCCAAACCTTTTTGTTCAGGTTGAAGTAATAAGCCGCGTGTGTGATCGTCCTGTCCGATCAATGATCTGGGAAATTCCACTTGTGAGAAATCCTGGTTGGCCCCTGGAATGGTTAGAGACCACTTGGTCAAAGGGACAGGCTCTTGTCGAACCCCATGAGAGAATGAACTATGCAAACCCTATTGTGGCTCTGATTGACGAACGCACACAGAGTAAGGCAGAAGATTTTTGTATTTACCTCACCAATGCCAGGCGCGCCACATTCGTGGGTTCAGGCACAGCGGGTACGGATGGAGATGTGACGCTTCTCCAATTGCCAGAAGGTGGTGTTTTTCGGTTTACAGGAATGAGAGTCCTATTTGATGATGGCAAACGCTTTCAAAATATCGGCATTGTCCCTGACGTGCAAGCCACGCCAACCGTTCAGGGCATAATTGAGGGGCGTGATGAAGTCCTTGAAAAAGGAATCGAAGCGTTAAGGGAGTTGATTCAGAAAAATCTGAAATGACAGAAACCATTAGTAGAAGATTACCAGAAGCACCATCACCGAATTCACCGAAGTTTACAACGAAACCGCTCACCCTTTCGAGTGGAAAGCCACAGAAATCCGGCCGAAAACCCTCAAGAGTAAATACACTGATTTATGCAATTAAGTACTAGTACCAACCTGCGGAAATTCGCGCAATCTGATTTCGCAAGCAAAAACAGGATGTTAAGGGCGGATTCGCACGCAGAAACTTGCGCAGCTAAGTACTAGAAAGGATCTCCACGGAGGTAGGTGGCCGGCATCGAGATGGGCAGATTTTCCTCCCAAGTGCATTCAAGAGCTACGTAACGTCACGGCCCCGTTGGAAAGGTTGTTCGATGGGAGGGATGAGACGATCGCCTCATAACGATGCGCATTCAGGGTGTTATACTTGAAGAGGGAAGACAAAGAGGTAATGTAGTCCTCGCTGTATTTTGAGGGCTGATTTCAAACCGTCACAAGCAAATGACAGCATATTTTGTAATAAGACCTGGAGCCAAAACCTGGATAGCTTGATGTTACCGTCAAAGGGGAGTTCGTCTTAAAATCGATTTCTCCTATAGCAAGAAATCTACGAACATATTCGGGTTACTTCCTCGTGGGGTGGTATCTGCGAAGTGCGGGAGATATACTGAATATGGTGGAATCTGCGTAATGGTTCGGGGATTCCGTAAGTTATGCGCCAGTTCTCATCAAGATAAACAACTGACTATGGAATCCGAGACACGTCTTCGTGCGATTCTACGGTTTGTAAAACGTGTCGCTCTATTTGAGGTCGCTCTGCTCGCGCTGCTTGGCTTTGTATGTTGGGCCGCAGGATGGAACTCTCTGAACCAATACAGTGCCGTTGTCTTTTGGGTAGGGATTCTAATTTTCATCATCGGAACATTGGGCGTCACAGGTAGGTTGGGCGCGACTGGTGACTTCAAGTATCAGTATAGTCAAACTGCAAGCCACCAGAGTTCAACCGAGAGAGCCCAGCAGGACGTGGCGGATCAAATTCATAGCGGGAGGGCACATGCAGTCATATTTACTGTCGGGACTCTCGCCGTCATAGTTGGCTCAGTGATTCCACTAATTGCTGGGTGAACAGAGGGGAACCGGCGCATAACACATATTAAAGGCCCCGGGTCAAGAAAAAAAGACTCCTCCATCACGATTTTCACCGTTTTTTTGCGACCCTAACGTTCGGGGCGTGCAATGAGCCGATCCGAAGAGGTTTGGCGATGTTCGGATCTTTGTCAGTCGTCGGTCTGACTTGATTTTCACAAACCGGGCTAGATGTGAGCCATCTGCACCAAACACGTATCGGGAATCAAGCGCCTCTCACGGTATACTGTGGAGCGCCCTGGGAGAGGCATTGTCCTCTCCCTCCAGAAAATAATCGGTACCCCTTGAGTCCCAATCAAGAAGGATGGCTGTTCTCCCCTTTTATGAGGGGGAACGCCAGTTAGGTTCGGGTTCATCGCGGGGGCAGACGGACTGACTGTCTCAGATCCGCTCATCTATGTTCTAAATAAGGGGTGAAGGCGGCTTCCCAATCAAGCCGATGAGCTGGGCTATTGTCCGGACGTTGCCCTGCCAGTTAGGCGCCGGGTTAACCGCCCCACCCATTATGCTACAAACCGTTTCTCGTCGAATGCCTGGCCGTTTTTGAGCATTTGGTAGGCGGCCACGCCGAATTTGTGAGCGATGACGCTCTTGGCTTTTCCCGGACCTTGTTTGCTTTTGAGCTTCTCGTAGTATCTATTGATCGGTTCTGACCATCGCTGGGCGACGAGGATGATTTCTGAGAAGGCCCACTTTAGGTGTGGGTTGCCGATTTTGTTATTCCCGTCCTTTGTCTTCTTTCCAGCGGACTCTCTCTCGACTTTGATCAGCCGGCTGTAGGAGGAGAAGGCTGAAGCGGATTTGAACCGTTCAATCGTGTGGATTTCATACAGGATGGTCATGGCCAACATCTCCCCAAGTCCGGGAACCGTCATCAGGATAGACAGGACATTGCGATCGTGATGTTTGGCCTGTGCCAAGACTTGCTTCTCGACTTTGTAGATCATTTTGTCCAGGGAGTCAACCAGGTCCAGATCGCAGTCCACAGACATACTCAGATCTGGGTCGGCCAGACGTTCGCACAGCTTTCTCCTGTTGCTCTTCTTTTTGACCTGGTCGCTGAGAGGATCCAGGATAGCTTGCTGAGAGAAGGTGTTCTGGATGTGGGTGTAACACTCAGCCCGTAAGGCCACAAACCGGTGTCTTCGCCGGAGCAGGTCCCGGGTTGCCCGCATCTCTTGCGGATAGGCATAGGCCATCGGGAACAGGTTGCAGCGCATCAGCTCAGCCAGCATTCTGGAATCGAGACGGTCGTTCTTTTTCTTGCCCCCATGGATCGCCTTCATATACAGGGCGTGTCCCAGGTAGAATGGAATCCCGGCCTTGTGACACCCGTCAGCCAGCCAGTACCAGTTGAAGGTTGACTCCACCCCGACGGCGATGCTACCGAGGTGAGTTTCCAGCACCTGCAGCAGGAGCTTGAAGTCGTTTTTCAGGTTGCGCTGGAACACAATCTCTCCCATCTTGTCCATGATGCAGACAAACATCGTTCTGGCGTGGAGATCGATGCCACAGAAATAGTTCGAGTCGATCCTTGCGTATTGCATAAGGCCCTCCTGTGGGAGAAAGGTGATTGAGATATCCGGATCTCAATTATAACCTCTCCTGACAACGAGGGCCTTTATATTAATATCACGGCACCCCCGGCTCCGGCGCATTCGTGCCGTCGCCAAACCTGCCTTTCGCGGACACGGCGCTTGCTTTAAGGACAAAATCTGGCGCAACCGCCGCGCCGCTCGGCAGGTTCGTGGGTGCCGAGAACTACATGCGGAATGTCAAGAGCAAGGTTGACGATTTCGAGGTTGGATGAGATTTTTTATGCCGGTTTTCTCAGCGTCAAGGGGTGTAAAGTGGACATTCTTACTATGTTCGGAGCGCAGTTCGCCCTTATGGTGCAGGACCGGTCTTTGAAGAGGGGCGAAGCTCCCGTGTGGGGGGTGGTGTCTTCCGATACCAACTTACATCCGCGGCCGGCACTCTTGTTTGTGTGAGTAGGTGTGCCGGTCTTCGCGCATTTTCTAATCCGATCCAGGAAGACGGGGAGGCCTGCGGATCTGTTAGCCGAAGCGACTCCTATCGGAGCCCTCCTCTCAAGCCAGTTCTGCAGGCCGCCCCCGGCCGCCTTGTTCAGGCGGCACTCTTGTGTAACCGATCGGAGACCCGCAGAAACGCCGAGTGCGATCATCGTCCTCATCTGTCCTTGAGCAACTTCGAGCAGATGAGCGCATTGTTCGGGTGTGAGCCAGGGCGGTACTTTTTTCGGAAGTTTAAAGCGAACGAAGCCTAATCCGCATGGCAGTTAACGCCCCGGCATCCCCGAACCTGCGTCTTATCCTCCGAAGCTCCGACCCTGTCCTTCCGAAGCTCCGAAGGAGCGAAGGAGGGGAGGGCTGTCAGGCCTGAGCTGGGGGTGCTGTGTTAGGCGGGCCGAAGGCCGAGCGAAGCGAGCGTTTGCAGGGTGGACCTATTTCGCCAGAATGGGAACTCGTATCGGCGATCTATCCTAACAAATGAACTTCAGCTGCTGTCACAAATGCATCTTCAGGTTTTCCGAGGAAGTTTCCGTCCGGATACACAGACGGCTGGTACTTTTCATTCGAGTAGCTGAAGAATCCGAAACCCCACTGGTCCTGTCCGAAATAACGGAGGCGGCATAGGTGGATAGGTGTCTTCCTAAGCTTTTCGATGTATTCTTGTCGGTTAACCTTCCAGCTTTTCGGTGGCCAACTTTTAGGCAGATTCGGTTCACAGAATACATCTATGTATCAGAACTGTGAGCGAAACCGAATCTCGAGACGTTCATACTTCCCTTCAAAATGCTTCTGTGCCACCTTCAGGATGCGACGTTCGACATCGGCTTTCACAGGGGTTGGAATCTTGACGCCGCCGGAGTCAGGGACAAATCCAAAATCCACCGGAACCATGACTTCTCTCCAAGGGTTTCGTCCACGCGCGCGCGTTAGTCTCGAGATTCGATCGGCAAGGTTAGGAATTGAAAACCAGGCTCAAATTTCCGTCTCACGGTGTTGACACGCATTGTGTGTTTCCGTTCAGTCTTAAGCTAAGAGGGCTGACTCACCAAAGCATGTTTTTCCAGACTCGCTTTCACCTCCTGATTCACGACATAGGACGGCATCTCAAGTTTGATTTGCCTTCTCTCCGCGTCTTTGAGGGAAATCACCACAGCATTAGGCTGTAGATCGATTGACGAGATCTCCTCCCATTCGGCTGCACAGGTTTTCCGGAAAGGACTGGGCATAATCTCCACACCTTTGTCATCGATTGTGATGCGGGGCCTTCTATGGGGAGAAGCGAGAACTGTCACGGCCAGGATCAAAACAAAGAGCATCAGAGCGGCAACGGTCAAAGTTACTATAGAGAAGGTCTTAAGCTCAGGAACGGATAGGCCCTTCACACCCTGTAGTACAATTAGGATTAGGTACGCCGTGAGGAAGAACCAGAACAGCTTGCTTCTCCTAATGTCGCTTTTGTCTGGAAAGATGGTTTTGGCCTCCATCTTTGCCTCCAGATTTGGGGTTTGACACCGCATGCCAATGCCCGTAACGTACAGGCTCATGAAATAGCTACAATAACCTGAAAGATAGATTGTCTTCTTGGTCTTCGTGTGGACGATTGGTTAGCTCCTGCGCCATATTTGATAGGTGTAATCAATATTCGATTGAAATTCTTGAGTAAACACCAGGGAGAACCCATCCGGTATATCTGGAAAAAACACGTCGCCATCAACCTCGCAATGTACAGTAGATACATGTAATGTATCTGCCTTGTGAATCATGCTATGGTAGACTTGCCCACCACCAGCTACAATCAGATGATCTGTAAGGGTTGACATTGCACTGAGCGCATCGTCAATCGATGAGAAAGCCCGGATTCTATTCGATTCCTGCAACGCATCCGAATTTGTCAGGACTGCATATTTCCTGTTTGGAAGTGTTCCCATTGACTCAAAAGTCTTGCGTCCGACCAACAACCATTGGTTATAAGTCAGGGCTTTAAAAAAGAGCTGCTCACCCTTTGCCTTCCATGGAATGTTCGGCCCAGCGCCGATAACCCGATTATCGGATTTTGCTCCAATGAGTGAGATAATCATTTGTGGAAAACCTCAAGATGGGTTGGTTGGGTTTTGCTTTTAAGCCAGTTTCGCCTAACGATTTCTATATTGAGTAAAGGAGGAAAAAACAGCGTTGAGGGGCTGAATCTTCCCTTGCAAGGCAAGGTGTCTTAAGATTCGGCAAGCGCAAGCAAACTCAACCCTCAACGCTGGAGGTATACGATGAAGTCGAAAATCTTCCACCTTAAACGACAGGCCATCTCCCAGAATTTCGTCCTCGGGATCGATCCGGGCAAGGAAAAACACAGCGGGTCGGTGCTCGATCCCTCCGGACTTCAGCAAGGCGGGGCCTTCTCATTCCCCGTGACGCGAGCGGGATATGACCATACCCTCTGGCAGCATCTGGAGCGACGCATCAAAGATTGCGGGCCGGATCGGATGGTGGTGGCCATCGAGACGTCCTGCAATCTGTGGGTTACCCTGGCCCACTACCTCCAGGGGAAGGGGTATCGCGTGCTGCTGGTGAGCCCCCTCACGACGTATCACGCAAGACCGATGATGCACCGCGATTTCTCCAAGTCGGATCCCAGGGATGCCTTTCTGGTGGCCGACAGCGCACAGAAGGGAAGCTATGATCTCTTCAGGACGTTCGAGCCTCACATGGAGGCCGCGCACCAGCTCTCAATCGCCTACGACAAGCTCCGGAAGGACCTCACAAAGTCCCTGCTCCGCACCCGGTCTCTGATGGAACGCGTCTTCCCGGAGTTCCTCCACGCGGTCAACATTCGTACGAAGACCTCCCGCTACCTGTTGGAGCGATATTTCTTGCCCCGCCACTTCGAGGAAATTGACATCGAAGAGGAGGGCCGCCAGATCCATCGGATCTCAAGAGGCAGTTACGGGGTGGCGACGCTGCAGAAGCTGAAGGAGGAGGCCCGGACCTCCATCGGGATCCCGGTCGAGGGCCAGGAAGATGTCCTCCGCATCATCCTGAATGGCTGGATCGAGGCGCTCCGGCGGACCGAGACGCAACTCAAAGCTGTGGAGCAGGCGATGATCGCCCGCACTCAGCAGGATCCGACTTTCCAAATCGTCGACTCGATCTCCAACATCAACAAAAACCTGGCTGCCCAATTTACCGCGGAGACGCGAGGGGCCACCCGCTTCACCCACTTCAAACAGATCGAGAAGCTCGCCGGCACGAACGTGCGCATCGCCGACTCCGGAAAGTACAAAGGCAAAAGGCGGATGAGCAAGATCGGCAATCCCCGGCTGCGGCGAATCATCTACCAGATGACCGAACAGACCGCCCGGGTCGTGCCCCAGGTCCGCCGCCGCTTCCTCGAACGCGAGCTCAGGAAGAAGTGCTACCGCAAGAATATCGTGGCCGCCTCGTCCCAGCTCCTACGGCTCATCGTAGCCCTGCTCAGAGAAAATCGTCTCTACGAGGAGAGAGACCACCCCGCGGCATCCCTCAAAACGCTCGAGAGGCGCTACATGAAGCGCTACAAGAAAAAGCAGCATCCCCGACGGCGCGCTCGCGCCGCCGCCTGACCGCTGCCGCGGTCACACTCGCTCTTTGACATCGCTGCTCGATTCACATCCGGTGCAGTCTCCTGCCGGACCGGTTACACAAGCTGCCGCCTTCCAAGGCGGCCAGGGGCGGCCTGCAGAACTGGCTTGAGAGGAGGGCTCCGATAGGAGTCGCTTCGGCTAACAGATCCGCAGGCCTCCCCGTCTTCCTGGATCGGATTAGAAAATGCGCGAAGACCGGCACACCTACTCACACAAACAAGAGTGCCGGCCGCGGATGTAAGTTGGTATCGGAAGACACCACCCCCCACACGGGAGCTTCGCCCCTCTTCAAAGACCGGTCCTGCACCATAAGGGCGAACTGCGCTCCGAACATAGTAAGAATGTCCACTTTACACCCCTTGACGCTGAGAAAACCGGCATAAAAAATCTCATCCAACCTCGAAATCGTCAACTTTGCTCTTGACTTTCCGCATGTAGTTCAGCTGGCCCCGACGCCGCCGTAAGGCGGTGTTTGGATTTTCCGGGGCCAGCGTGTTAAGCGCCGTGTTGCGATCAGAGAGAATTGACGAGCAAGGCCTGGGTTCTCGCTCAGTAACAAAAAGGTTCTACTGCTTTTCAAAGTCTAGTCCTACAGGTTGTCTTGGGTACTTAAACCGTCTTACGTCAGTGTTAGGTACTTCGCTACCAACCACCTCGAACTTTATATCATCGATCCAGGCTTGGCCTGGACCATCGAGCAAAATGCCAAAAACGAGATTGGTACTGCTGAGAGGAACATCCAAGACAATCTCATATGCCTTCCAATCAATTGTGCCTTTGAGCGGCCTATCCTGCATGTTGTCAAAACTAAGAAATCCTTTTCCTGGGGCGTCTACACGCATCCACATTCCTACCCAATTCTGAACATCCTTTACTTTGATGTATCCGGTCATGCGAACACGTTCGCCATAGAAACCGGCAGCTCCACATACTTGCATCAACGTGCCGAAGCCGCTTGGTGGGGAAACTTTCGACTTGATCATTCCGCTGAATTGCCCCCCGCGATGCACTTTGTCATCTAGTCGCATATCATAGTCGCCAGGTGACTTACCTGCTTTGATCCAACCTTCGGGCAATCTGCCCTCCTCTGCTACAGCTACTCCTGTTCCCACAAAGATGGTCAAGAAGAGAACAATCAGAGTAGAGATCTTCTTAGGCATCATGTGCAAATCCTTCCCCGTCAAGTGTCACGGCAATAGAATGTTATTGGAAGTCAACTGACCCGCTTCTCAATCATACAGCAGCAACATGGCGCTTAACTTACGAAATCCCTGAACTCCTACGTAGATTTCATAATTTCGGCATAACTCCCGCCCTGCGCAGATACCTCCCACGAAGAAGTAACCGGTATATGTTCGTAGATCCCTTGCTATAGGAGAAATCGTTTTAGGATGAACTCACCTTTGACGGTCACATCAAACTATCCAGACTCTGAATCTTTGCGATATCTCGGGTTGTGACCCTTACAGTCTTTTCTACTCCTGCCTTTACATATGCCCGTTCGAATTTCTTTTGCACAGAACGCTCATGGAGGTGTTATCCTGGACGTCGTATTTCCTCTTTTGGCTGGCAACGGTCAGCCCGGTTACTGTGTCCAAAAAGTGTGCAATAGAAGGTCTCGTTTGGTGCGCGTTCCTCTCAATTGATGTTAGTATATATCACACCAAAGCCAAACAAAAACAGAGGGGTTACCACCAAAACCCGCGTCAGTATTGGGATTGGCGATAACCCCTTTCAGCTTTCTGTTTGAAATGAAAAGTTGGAACAGATGGCCCCGTGGAGATAACACGTGTAACATGCCCGGTGCCGGAGGGGGTAGGGAATCATCGCCTCATCAAGGGTTTTGCCGAGCATCGCGTCCGGTGAATCGATCAGGATGGGGCACACCCAGACACCCCTGTCGGTCACGATTCGGCTGTTTGCACAAAGAAGATTATCCTGGTTGTAGTCCCGCATCATCTCACGAGTGATCTGCTCGTGATCCGTGTAACCTCGGGATCGAACGACTTCCCGTCCGAGCTTCAGGGAGGGAAGAAATTTCAGGCGGGGTCGATCATAACCGATGGCCTTGAGCGCAGCCACGAAGCCCCGCCGAACATCGGGTTCTTCAACATCGTCCCAGACCCGGGCTGCGGTAATAATCGGCAGGAAGTCATACCCGAGGAGAAGCCGAACACCAGCCATGGCCCTTTCAAAGGTGCCCTCGCCACGGATCGGGTCATTTGTCTCCGGTGTGTAGCCGTCGATACTGATCCGGAATTCCAGAGAGTAGAGCGACGACTTTTCGATCTCTGCGAGGCGTTGAACATCCTCATCCCGGAACACCGTCCCGTTCGTCAGAACCGTCGCAGGTCCGATCGACAGGGTTTCAGCCAGAATGTCTACAATTTTTGAATTCATGAACGGTTCGCCACCGGTAAAATAGTACTCCTTGACCCCAAGGCGTTGAGACTGTCTCAGGGACCTCCGGACCTGCTCGAGCGACAAGAATTCAAAGCTGTGATTGTCCGGGCTGCAACTGATGAAGCAGTGGTCACACCAGAGATTGCAGACCGTCCCGGACACCTGAAACCAGAGATTGTCAAGGTCTTTTGGAACGACTTCGGGCGCGGATGATTTCATATTTTTTTCGCCTGGGATTCGAGCTCGCAGGTTGAATACAGATCTAACTCCGGATTCCCCGTGATGAGGGTGAAGACATCTCGGATTTGTTCGAGCCCCATGCGGATCAGGAAAGTCGAATTTCGGCCATAGCTTTTGGCCCCGACGATGTAGAAGTCGGGTTCCGGATTTTTTAAGACTTCCGGACCTGCGCTGGTCTGTGCGAGGCAGTCTGAGTTTGAGGACCCGGAGAGCAACGACGCAGCCAGTTCAATCGGACCGGAGGTGGCATAGCATTCGTGGACTTGAAGCTCCCGGTAAATCGAGTTATCCGGAAGGTAGCCCACGTTCCCGATGATCCGGTCCACCTCCACCGCGCGCACGTCGTTTTTTTGGCGAAACACGACGGAACGGCTTTTCCCATCGTCCGAAGACCGGATCGATTCAACGCCCGCTGAGGCGTAAAACGAGATGGCGTCACAACTCCCCGATGCAATCCGATTTGCGCTGGCAATCAGGGCCGATCGTCTCGGCAGCGGATCGTTCGGAATGGGCTGATAGGGGACGTCGGCCTCGCCCGCGGAAATCCAGAGAAGCGATGTGACGGGTGATTCCCCGGAAAGCTGCTCGAAAGCCAGGGCGGTCGTAGCCGCCGAAAACCCCACTCCGATCAAGAGCGTCCGCATCCCGGCATAATCTGACCGCTGCCCCCCCAGGATGTCTTCCAGTTGGTAGCGGATCCATGGGGCGCTCTCCCTTTCACCCGGGGCCGGTATCCCACCGCTCCCGATCCAGCCGTGATTCCCGTAAGTGCCCGTTGCGTCGATCACGATGTCCGCCAGATGGACCCGCTCTGAGCCGCTTCCCTCGTGGACTAGAATGCGGAAAGGATGGCCGGACCGACCGTCGTCTTCAGGTAAGTCTTTTTTAAGAAGACCTTCCCGACCCAGGGCGATCACCTCTGTGTCGGTCAGGATGCGATCTCGCAGGGCGGGGAGACGGCTCAGGGGGTGCAAATAATTCTCGACGTATTCCCGCCCTGTCCGGAGCGTGCCGTTTTCGGGGAGGGTCCAGCCTGGGTCGAAACCCGATAGGGACTCCATACCCAGAGACGAGCCGTTGATAGACCAGGGTGAGAACAGCTCCACGAAACCCCAGTCAAGAACGTGGGCCCCGATACCATCCCGTTCGAACACCGTCACCTCATAGCCCAGTGTAGCAGCGTAGAGGGCGGCCTCCAGGCCGATCGGCCCTGCACCAATGACGGCGATCCGCCGTTGAATGTCCCCCATATAAATACCGTATCTCGTATCTCGTGAAGCGGAAGAGCAAAATCCTGGGCTCTTACGAGATGCGCTTCACGCTTCATCGTGGTTCGTGATCCGAGGATCAGAAAACCCGGGTTCGTGGATCGTGACTCGGGGGTTGAGGTTTCAATCCGAAACCAACGAATCGGAAATCCGCGAAGCTCCCTCACCCCGCCTCGCAAGCTCGGCACCCCTCTCCCGGGTGCCGGGAGAGGGGAAGATTATTGACTTACGAAAATAATTTATGGCCGGAGCCACCTGCTGGCGGCGAAAAACCTATCCCCGTCCTTCGACTACGCAGCGCTTACGCGCTGCTCCGCTCAGGAGGTTGTCTTTATGGATAGGAGAGATCTTAGGTTTGACATTTGGCAAAATCAAGGCGACATCCCCCTTCCCGTTTCGGGAAGCCACGTCCTGAGCGGAACGAAGTGGAGTCGAAGGAGGGGCGCAGGGGGTTAGGACTGACCGCTGACCGAAGTTTGTATGTTCGTCAAGGTCACCTGAACGTTTCACGGTTTTTCTTTCCCCTGCTCCCTGACTACCGGTTTTGACCTCCCCTGACCTCCGGCCCCTGCATTTTCCATTTCGCACCTTGCAGTTTACATTTTCATCCCCACTCCTCGAGCAGGATCACATCCACCTCTTCTCCGGGGTTTAACCTTGCGACATCTGCATCCACGACGAAAAGGCTGTTCGATCTCGCGAGCGATAAAAGGTCCGCCGATCCGCTGTGACCCACCCATCGGGTATGCCATCTTCCGTCCCGAAACTTGCTCTCAGAGGGCGCATACTGCTTCCGGCCGGGTTTTTGTTCGAAGCCTCCGTCGAGAATTGCCCTCACCGTCGACCGATGGACGTTTGACATCCTCTGCATCTTTCGTAAGGCCGGGCGAACAAGGAATTCGATGCCCACAACGGCAGACAGGGGATTGCCCGGAAGGCCGAATACCAGTTTCTGGCCGACCGTTCCGAAGGTGAGGGGACGACCTGGCTTGATCCGGATTCGCTCAAAGTGCAGTTGGATCCCGAACTCGGCCAAGAGGGGCTTTACCAGATCGTATTCCCCCATCGAAACCCCGCCGGAAAGCAGAACGATATCCGCGCTCCCGATGGCGGTCCCAATTTTGGCCGTCAGCTCCTCCCGATTGTCCCCCGCGATGCCCAGGTAGTCCACCTTCGCGCCTGCAGATGATATCTGCGCGCACATCGTGGGGCCGTTGCTGTTCCGGATTTGTCCCGGCTGCAGGGGGTCGGATGCCTCCACGATCTCCTCCCCGGTGGGGATGACCGCCACCCTCGGTTCTCGATAGACCTCCGGTTTGACTGCCCCGACCGAAGCCAGCACCCCGATCTCAGGAGGCCGGAGAAGCGTCCCGGGGGAGAGAACGACCTGACCGATCTGAATGTCCTCTCCTTGGAGACATATGTTTGATCCATTTTCTGTCTTAGTTAAAATCTCGACGTACGCGCCTCCGTCCTTTGTCTCCGTATCTTCGACCATGACCACCGTGTCGGCCCCCTTTGGGACGGGTGCTCCGGTCATGATCTTCGCGGCCTGACCCCGACCTATCGGTTTTAATGGAACCGCACCCGCCTGAATCTCCTCGACAACTTCCAGGGTCACGGGATGCCCCTTCGACACGCCGCAGACATCCGCACCGACGACGGCATAACCGTCCATGGCTGATTTGTCGAAAGGTGGCATGTTCAGGTCGGACCGTACCTCGGAAGCCAGGACCCTGCCCAGGGCATCTTGAAAGTCGATTCTCTCGACTTCGATAGTCGGCGTATGGTCAAGGACGATCTGGATGGCTTCTTCCATCGAAATCATTGGAGGGGGGCGAACGCCCATGGTTCACTTACTCCTGTTTGAAAAATCTTCCTAGTTTTGGCGGAAAGTGAGGTAATGTGAAGCGACGTATCAGCGGGCCAACGACCCGTGATTCCTTGGCCCAGTCCACCGGGCTGGGTTTGAATGTGGGGGGATTCGAGCGGGCGAACAGTCCGCGATCAGGATGCGGGTCAGGGATTGGGGCATGTCGATGTGAAATTATCGCGGCCCTTCAGGCCGCACGACGCTAATATATTTCCCCCCCCAGGGCTTTCCCTGGGTTAAGGAACAACGCGCCGTTGGCGCTGAAAGAAGGCCTCAACTTTAGTCTCGGCTTCGTGATTCAAATCTCCAGAGTCTTGGGGCAGGTTGTTAAGTTTCGATACCCATCCTCCGTCACGACGACCAGGTCCTCGATCCGAACCGCACCCACTCCGGGATAATAGAGGCCGGGCTCCACAGTGACAACGTGTCCCGTCCTTAAGACATCTCCCCGTTTGCTGATGCGCGGGGGCTCGTGGATATCCAGCCCCACGCCGTGGCCCGTTCCGTGAAAGAACCCCTGCATCCTTCCGTCCGCTTGACCTGATTTAAAGCCCTGTTGTTCGAAATGGGCTGTGACGGCGTGATGGATTTCAGTGCCATCCGCCCCCGCCTTCAACCGATCGAAGACGATCGCCTGCCCCTCGGCAACGGTCTCGTAGATCTTCCTGACAGAGCCTGAAGCCTGTCCCTTCACCACCGTCCGCGTCAGGTCGCCGTAGAAGCCCGAGTCGGACGATCGTGGAAAGATGTCGATAATGATCGTGCGGTTTGCCATCAGCGGACCGGCCCCCTTGTTGTGGGGATCGCAGCCCTGGTCCCCGCAAGCGACGATCGTGTCTTTGCCGATGCAATCCCGTTCCAAAAGGTCGAACGCCACGATGCGTTTTAGGGCCTCAGCGGTCAGCGGTTGCCCCTCACGGTAGAGCGTGTCCCCCCTCACATCCGACTCCCGGATCGCCTCTATTGCGCGTTCCATCGCCGCCTCGGTGTTCTTCTGGACACCCCGAATCTTCTCTACCTCCTCCTCGGACTTCGTCTCTCTTTCCGGAAGGATCGACCCCTTTCTAAAATCCAGGCGAAAACCTTTCCCCCGAAGAAAATCAGCGGCCTGAATCGGAAAGGTTCTGGGGACCAGCAGACTCCGAATGCCACGATCCCGCAGAGCGAGTTCGAGGGCGTCCAGCGCAGTCGGCGCTACGTTTCCGGCCTTCTGCGCATCCTCCTCATACTTCGACAGCGACAGGACGAGGTCGACACGTGATTCGGAACGGGCGCGATCGATCTCCAGATCGCTCAAAAGGAGAGCCTTTTGATCACGGGTCTCGAAGTAGACGAAGTCGTCAGGAGCGAGGAAACCCGAAGCATAAAAAAGGTCGGGGTCGTTATCGGAAGCGGCGATCATAAGGAGGGCGTCGTGGCCGTCCAGGTGAGGCATAAATTCTCTCTTTGGCAAAAGTCGATCTTACTCGTGGTCTCTGATCTTGCGGTAGAGCGTCCGTTCCCCAATCCCCAGGATCTTGGCGGCCTGCCTTCTGTTTCCTCCAACCGACTGCAGCACACGCCGTATATGCTTCCATTCAACCTCGTTTATAGATTCCATAGAGTAATCATCTTCGCCTTCCTCAGATTCGGTGACCGCGGCTTCCGCTACCTGAATTTCACCCCCGGCCAGAGGTAAGGCGGAACCCGGGTATCGGATGGACTCAGGATCGATATGATCGTTTCCCATCACCCGAGATTTAATTTCGGCGATCTCCTTCTGAAGGGAGAGCAAAGCCCAGTATATCAGATCCAGTTGCGCTTTATCTGGCGATTTGTGAAGCGGCACGGGCAAATTCCGTTCATGCGAAGCGGCATCTTCGGAAAAGCCCATGTGGGTTATGATATCCCGGGCGGTCAGGCGAGACCCTTTCGAAAGCACGATCAACCGTTCGACAAGATTCTTGAGTTCTCGAACGTTGCCGGGCCACGAATACTGGCTGAGGGCCTTAATGGCTTCATCATCGAAACGAGGCGGTATGATCCCGTGGGTCTTTGCAAAATCCTCCGTGAAGGCCTCTACATACTCGGGGATATCTTCCGGTCTATCACGAAGGCTGGGCATCTTTATTTCGACGACGTTCAGCCGGTAGTAAAGATCACGCCTGAACTCCCCCCCCTGGACGGCACGTCCGAGGTCCTTGTTCGTAGCCGCCAGGATCCGAACGTCCACCGAAATCGGATTCGCGCTGCCCAGACGTGTGACCTCTCGTTCTTCGAGCACCCGGAGCAACTTGACCTGCGCGGAAACGGACATCTCCCCGATTTCATCGAGGAAGACGGTACCCCCGTTTGCGGACTCGAAGTGGCCCTTTCTCTGGGATCTGGCGTCTGTGAAAGCACCCCGTTCGTGGCCGAACAGCTCGCTCTCCAAGAGTGTCTCGGGAATCGCCCCGCAGTTTACGACCAGAAAGGGTTTGCTCGACCGCCTGCCCAGTCGGTGGATTGCGCTTGCGACGAGGTCTTTTCCAGTACCGCTCTCCCCTGTGATCAAAACACCGACATCGGTCGGGGCGATCTGTTCCACCTTCTCTCGGACCTCCCGCATCCGATTCGAATGTCCCAACAATTGGCTCTTTTGGAGAAGCTTTCCGCGGGATTCCATCCGCGACACCAGATCTTGAAGCCGTCCCACATCCGGAGGGCGTCCCAAGATGCCATCGACCTCAAGCTTTACGGGCAGGTGATCGACATCGGACATTGCGAATATGGAAGTCCTGAAACCGGAGGCCCTGGCCTCACGGATCAGATGGTGGAGTCCCTCCGCTGGAAAAACGCCGTCGACCAACAGAATGTCGATCCTCCCTTGAGACAGATGTCTCAATCCATTCCGCAGCCCTTCTGAAACGATCACGCGCCTCCCTTCGCCCTTCAACGCAGGGAGGACAACCTCCTGAATGTCCGGATCCTCGGAAACAAAAAGGATTGTCAGTTCGTTGGTCATAACCAAAAATTACCGGGAAGATTTACATTCTCCCCGGTTCTGAATATCGGCCAACCTCTCTCAACCACGCTACCCGGAACCCTGATTTCTGACTTCGGCAGGGCGTCATCCTCCGACCCCGATAACACGGCTTAGGACTTTGAAGACAATTCTTCCTTCAGGATAATCATATCCCGGCCGCTCGAAATTAATGTATCCCTGTTTCTCCAGGCGTTTGAGGATGCGGGTAACGGTTTCCCGAGTGGTTCCCGACATGTTGGCCAGGTCCTGATGCGTAGGTCGATTCCGGATATGTACGCCCTTCTCGGTATAGACTCCCTGGTCCTCGGCCAACTGCAGGAGGGTCTGTGTTATCCTTCCCGTTACATCGGAAAGGGCAAGTCCTTCAATTTTTCGGTCGGTCTTCCGAAGTCGGCCGGCCAGCACGGCCAGGAGCTTGATTGCGATTTGAGGGATGTTCTTGATCAGATGAAGAAAATCCCCCCTGCGTAACATCAAAAGCTCCGTCTCTTCCATAGCCGTAACGTTCGCGGAACGGGGTTTGCTATCCAAAAGCGACATGTCTCCGAAGAAATCGCCTTCCCCGAGGGTGGAGAGAATAACCTCCCGCCCGTCTTCGCTCACGATGCTGACCTTCACACGCCCTCGCTGTATAACGAAAAGAGTATCCCCCTGCTCTTCTGCAAGAATGATAACGTTATCTTTAGGGAAAGTGCGCAACACAGTCGAGGAGTCCAGGGCGGTCAGTTCGTTTTCGTCTAATCCCTCGAACAGGGAGACCTTCTTTAGAAGCTTTACGGACATGGCAGACCTCCTCGAATTCCTGCGACCATCTCCAATTTCTGAATCCCCGACTGAAAGGACCCATCAAGTGATGCTAAACTATTATTTTTTCAAGCTCCCGTCAATCTTTTTTTTTAATTGCGGAACTCTGGGGAATCGGGATCATCGGATCGGCGGAAGAGCGATAAACACGCAAATCTGGCAGGTTCAAAAATCCGGCTTGTTAAAACACTTTTCAGATCTCTTCAGCCATGGTTTTCTGAATTCATAACTTGACACATATAACCCCATAGAATACTTTGAGACCCATGAAGGCATTCAGGAGGGTCGATGCCCACGCCAAACTGAACTTGGGTTTAAAGATACTCCGTCGCCGTCCAGACGGCTACCACGACATCCTGTCAGTTATGCAGACTGTCGACCTCTCGGACCATCTCCGTTTTGAGGAAATCGAACTCGGACAAATCGAAATCGTCTGCTCTGACCCCGCCGTTCCGACGGGTCCGGAAAACCTGGTCCACCGTGCCGTAGAAGCCTTTCGAAAAAAAACCCGTATCCACAAAGGTGTGCGTGTCTTTCTCAATAAGGGAATCCCTGTGGGTGCGGGCCTCGGAGGAGGAAGCGCGGATGCGGCAGCGGTATTGCGAGTTTTAAACGAAACCTGGGGAACGGGTTTGTCTGATGCCCAACTTGGGAAAATCTCCTTAGAGGTTGGCTCTGACGTCGGGTTTTCAATCAGATTTGGGACTGCCGTCGCTTCGGGACGCGGAGAAATCCTTCGCTACGTGCCTTGGACATTCCAGGTCCAATACATCCTTGTCCACCCCCCCATTTCAGTGTCGACAGATTGGGCTTACCGACAGGCCTCGAAGCGGTTAAGTTTGCCCTTGACAGTTCGATCGAATTATGTTAATTTCGTTAACTCTATAGAAAATCGACCCATACAGGTCCGTGAACTCTTCGCCTGTGTGGAGAATGATTTTGAAGACCTGGTCGTGGAAAATTGGCCGCTCCTCAAGGACATCCGTCGCGCCCTAAGAGGAAAGAGTCCGGATGTGTGTAGCCTGAGCGGATCGGGATCGGTTCTTTTTGGTGGTTTCTTCGACTTCGCTGCTGCAGAACGTGCGGCAACTTTCCTTCGAGGGGAAGGGTATCAGGTTTTCTCTTGCAAGCCATTGATTGTGGATCCTTAAAAACGGCGGCCTCAGACCGGGTCCGCCCCCCCTGCCGGGTCGTCTAACGGCAAGACTGCGGCCTTTGGAGCCGCCTATCGAGGTTCGAATCCTCGCCCGGCAACCAAGAGAAATTTCATCAGCAGAAGGCCTTATGGCTCAAATCACCCTGAAGGGTGAACGTCGCACCCAAAAGGGAACCCAGGCCGCGAAAAAGCTCAGGAACGACGGTCTCCTTCCCGGGGTCGTTTACGGGACAGGAGAGCCGCCAATTCCCGTAGTCGTACCCGCCCGGGAATTTGAGACCCTTCTACACAACGAAGGCCGCAATGCCATCGTATCTCTCATCCTGGATGGAGAGGATGACGAAGGGCAGATCACTTTGATGAAGGAGATACAACATCATCCTCTTAATGATTGTCTCCTCCACGTTGATTTCCAGCGAATTGCCTTAACCCAGAAGATCATCCGTGAGATACCTGTGGTGAGTGATGGAATAGCTATTGGGGTTAGAAGTGAGATGGGGGTTCTCCAACATTCCCTCCATGCCGTAGAGGTAGAATGCCTCGCTTCGGAAATCCCGGATCAGATCAGCGTTGACGTTTCTGAGTTGGCGGTCAATGCCTCCATCCACGTCCGTGAGCTTCTAAGCCTAGACAGCCGGATTGTGACAGATCCGGATCGCCTGGTGTTTCTCGTCGCCCCTCCCACTGTTGAGAAGGAGCCCGTGGAAGACGAAGAAGCGGAGATCGTCGAGGAAGAGGAACCAGCGGAACCCGAACTCAGCGTGGAGCGCGGGAAGAAAGAGGAAGAAGAGGCCAAGGAGGAGAAATAAGCCGTGTGGGTGGTCGTCGGCCTTGGCAACCCCGGGCAACGATATTCCGCGACTCGCCACAATCTGGGATTTCGCGTCGTCGATAAGATCGCCGGAACGTTCAGAAAATCCTGGTCCGAAGACCAGAGCGGCGGCTATTCTATCGCAACGGGTGATGATCCGGCGATCGTTCTCGTCAAACCGACGACCTACATGAACGCCAGCGGCTTTGCAGTTCGGAAGTCCATCGCCCGTTTAGGTTCTTCGCCCGGAGATCTCCTGGTCGTTCTTGACGACGTAAACCTGCCCCTCGGGGGTGTCCGCATCCGTCGCAAAGGGAGCGATGGAGGACATCGAGGCCTGCTCTCCGTCGTTCAAGATCTTGGTACAATGGAATTTCCCCGTCTCCGGATGGGTGTTGGACCCCCTTCCAACGATATCGGTATAGCCGATTTCGTGTTAGGGGATTTTTCTGCGAAGGAACACGCCATCGCTGAAGAAATGGTCGACCGCGCGGCACACGCCGTGCATGTCATCCTGACGCAGGGCCTTGATACCGCTATGAATCAGTTCAATTCCGGCTGAAAGGATTCGCTTTTTTCCTTTTTTTAACCTTCCCGCCCATATCAAAAACATCAACGGAAGACCCATAAACGGAGTTCACGCGTGAGAAAATACGAATTGACGTTGATCCTGGATTCTCAGTCGGCAGAAGACCAGATCGAAACCATAATAAAGAAAACGTCTGATGTCCTCGTGTCCAATGGGGCCGAGATAATCCAGGTTGAACGATGGGGAATCAGAAAACTGGCTTATGAAATTAAGAAGCACCAACAGGGTTTCTATACCTTAATCCAGTTCACCTCTGAGGGAAACGTCATCCCGGCGGTTGAACAGGTGTGTCACCTGGAAGAAGGAATCCTGAGAAACATGATCGTAGTGAGAAAACAGTTAACAAGTCGCGAGGAGGCCACTCGACAGGAGGTCGGAGGGGGGCTTCCGAAACCCCCCGCACCGGTTAAAAAGGATGAGTCCGTAGGTGTCCCGTCGGAGACACCTGAGACCCAGGTCGTCGAACAGAAAGAGGAGGTATAAAACAGGGTATGGAGGATAGAGGTCCACGCCGGGCGAAGACATGCCGTTTTTGTGAAGATAAAAATGAGCGGATCGATTACAAAGATGAGCGGAGACTGAAGCGGTTTATTACTGAGCGGGGAAAGATCATTCCCAGGCGGATCTCAGGGTCATGTGCCCGTCACCAGCGGGCGCTTGCACGGGCTATCGCACAGGCCCGACATATCGCCCTTCTCCCGTTTTCTTCTGAGGCCGTGAAGTAACTCTTTGTGCCTGAAAGTATTTATGAAAATCATACTTAAAGAAGAAATTGAACGCCTCGGAAAACCCGGTGAGATTGTCAGCGTGGCCGATGGATATGCCCGGAACTA
Source organism: Candidatus Latescibacterota bacterium (assembly GCA_965217865.1). GTDB lineage: Bacteria > Latescibacterota > UBA2968 > SICM01 > SICM01 > CBDCJO01. The sequence goes on from CBDCJO010000002.1 coordinate 2,001,819, forward strand.
CTTGATGCCCAAGGGGCTTGCCCTTCGGGTTACCAAGTCGAACATGGCCATCTATGAAGCGGAGAAACTTCAGAAAGAAATCATTCAGAACAAGGCCAAACGCACCGCCGAGCTACTTGCCGTAGACCTTGAAAAGGTTTCTTGCACTGCGGTCGTCCCCGTTGGAGAAGATGACAGGATTTTCGGGTCGGTCACCAACCAAAACGTCGCCGATCTCCTGACGGAAAAAGGTTATAACATCGACCGGAGGAACATCCTTCTCGATGAACCCATCAAGGCTCTCGGCGTCTACACGGTCGGCATTCGGCTCCATCCAGAAGTGGAAGGAAAGGTGAAGGTTTGGGTGGTCAAAGAATAACGAGTTGAACGCTCAGATAGATTGCGTGATCAGAATGGCGTGGAGATGATATCCACGCCATTTTTTTAGAGTGCCCAATGAGACAGACCAAAAAGCTAAAGATTGGGCTTGTCCAGATGACCTGCGGTGTGGACCCCGAGGGAAATTTGAAAAAAGCCGCCAGCGAAATCCGGGGGGCGGTTCAGCAGGGGGCCCAAATCATCTGCCTCCAGGAGCTGTTCAGAACCCCCTACTTTTGCAGGGAGGAGGACGAAACCCAATTCGACTTAGCGGAACCAATCCCGGGTCCGACGACGGATCGCCTATCGGACGTAGCCAGGGAGACAGGCGCGGTGGTGATCGCATCGCTGTTCGAGAGGAGAACCGCCGGGATTTATCACAATACGGCGGTCGTGATCGACGATAACGGATCGCTCTTGGGAATCTACCGGAAAACCCACATCCCGGATGATCCGTTGTACTATGAAAAATTTTACTTCACACCGGGAGACCTAGGGTTCCGGGTGTTCGATACCAAGCTCGGACGGATCGGGGTTCTGGTATGCTGGGATCAATGGTACCCCGAAGCGGCGCGACTCACCGCTCTGAAGGGGGCCGAGATCCTCTTCTATCCCACGGCCATCGGTTGGCATCCGAAAGAAAAAAAAGATCACGGGGATTCACAATTCGACGCATGGCAGACGATCCAGCGATCCCACGCCATCGCAAATGGTGTTTATGTGGCATCAGTCAATCGGGTGGGATTGGAGGGGGCCGGGGGAAGACGTGTTGAATTCTGGGGAGGATCGTTTGTCTGCGATCCCTTCGGAAGGATGTTAGGCCAAGCAGCTCACGACCGTGAAGAAACCCTCGTCGTGGAGTGCGATCTTCAAGAACTGGAGACGATCCGAAGAAACTGGCCTTTTTTGCGCGACCGGCGCATCGACATGTACGAAGGCATCACGAGAAGGCTAATTGATTGATATGGCTTCTCCGAAGGGCTTTAGGATGCCCGCCGAGTGGGAACCCCACACGGCCACCTGGATTGCCTGGCCGCATAATCGGGACGACTGGCCTGGAACGTTCAGGGCAATCCCCTCGGTATTTACCGAGATTGTCCGACATCTCCATCAAGTTGAGAGAGTCCGAATCCTGGTTTCGGACGAGAAGATGGAGCGCCGGGCGTCATCAACGCTCGTCCGCAGCAACGTCGATTTGACCCGGGTCGACTTCTATCGGTTCCCCACGGACCGTTCCTGGACACGAGACTTCGGTCCGATCTTCGTAAAGCGGGGGGCGGAAATCGCTGCTACAAACTGGAAGTTCAATGCCTGGTCCCGCTACAGCGACTGGCGAAGAGACGATCGCGTTTCAGATAGGATTAGCAAAACCACAGGAATTCGACAGTCCAAGCCCGTTGCAACCGTAAAAACCCGGCAAATGCGTCTTGTGCTCGAGGGAGGAAGCATCGATGTGAATGGCAGGGGCACCCTGCTCACAACGGAAGAGTGTCTCCTGAGCTCTGTGCAGGAGAGGAACCCGGGTTTGGCTCGGGAGGAATTGGAACATGTCTTTGCGGAATATCTCGGCATCCGTAAGGTGCTCTGGCTGAGGAGAGGGATTGCCGGGGACGATACGCACGGTCACGTCGATGACATTGCGAGGTTCGTGGCCCCGGGAACCGTCGTAGCAGCCGAAGAGGACGATCCTACGGATGAGAACTACGGGGTTTTGCGGGAAAATATCAAACTTCTGAAAGCAACGACGGACCAGGATGGAAAACGGCTCCGTATCGTATCCCTGCCTATGCCCGAACCGGTGTTCTTCGACGGACACCGCCTCCCCGCGAGCTACGCCAACTTTTACATAGCCAACGGCCTTGTCCTTGTCCCCACATTCAACGATCCGAAAGACCGCAGGGCCTTATCCACCTTTTCTGCCCTGTTTCCGGACAGAAAGGTCGTGGGCATTCACGCCGTGGATCTGGTATGGGGCCTGGGGGCCCTGCACTGCGTGACGCTGCAGCAGCCCGCGTAAACCCCCCGAGATGACTCTCCGATTTACCTTTGGGCGCGATTCGATTTCTCTTCGTCTTTGAGACAACTCAAAATCAAAAAAAGTCATCCTGAGTCCCTTCACTGCTTCAGGACAAACTCGGATGAAGCCGGATGAGTTTCGCGGTTTTTGCCGCGGAGTCGTAAGGAGGGGGATCTCGTTTTTCGGATCCCTCTGAAACAGTTTAAGAACGAGGTTCTTTTCCCGTCGAGATCCCCCCGACTTCGTTCCGCAAAAACCGCGGAACTCCGGAGGGCAGGCTTCGCTATCGCTCATGATGACATTATGTCTCGTGATATTGGATCGACTTTAAAGCAAGCTTGTACATGAGCCCTTTATCAATTTCTCTTCCTCTATTTAGACTATTGACACCAAATATGTCATCCGCAGCCCCTTCGACAAGCTCAGGGTAAACTCCGTGGCCGATCCTTGGCCACAGAGTCGAAGGGAATCTCGTTTTTCGGAAAACGAAATATCAAGAGGTATAACGATTTCTGTTCGTCTATTAGACAATTCAAACCAAATATGTCATTCTGAGCCCCTTCGACAAGCTCAGGACATGCTCCGGCGAAGAATCTCTGTTTTCGGTTATCTCTGAAGGCTACAAAAGATGCGGACATCTTAGGGTTTCTTTGCATTTTCCATTTTTAACTTTCCATTTTCCATTTCCATGCTGGTCTAATTCTGTTACGCCATAATAAACAAGGAAAAAGACCATGAGGCTTCACGAAAAGGTAATCGTCATCACCGGAGGGGCATCCGGAATCGGTGGGGCGACGGCCGTCGTCTGTGCCCAAGAGGGGGCGAGAGTGGTGATTGGAGACATCAATATCGCGGACGGCAGTGAGATCGTCAAGAAGATCATCGGAGGAGGAGGCCAGGCGAAATTTGTGCAGACAGACGTGACACAAGATTCGGATGCCGGACGCCTGATCGAACAGGCCGAATCGTCCTTCGGCAGCCTCGATGTTTTGATCACCTGCGCGGGCATCCTTCAGGGGGCGATGGTGCCGGTCGAAAATTTTGATGAGACCACCTGGGACCGCGTTCTCGGCGTAAACCTAAGGGGAACCTTGCTGTGTACAAAGCACGCCGTTCCGGCCATCAAGCGGGCGGGAGGTGGCGTCATTCTATTCGTATCTTCAGTCGCGGGAGTGATAGGAGGAAGCTCATCAGTCGCCTACGGCGCCAGTAAGGGGGGCGTTCACGGGTTTGGACTTACCCTGATGGACCTCGCGGGTGAAAGCATCCGTGTGAATGTCGTGTGTCCCGGAAGCATCGATACTCCGTTGAAGCGGACCGCGATCGCCGATATCGCGGAGATGGCCGGGGAATCCGGTGAGGACGCCGTTTCATCCGCGCGCCCCGGCCTCGGAGATCCCGAAGGCGCCGGAAAGATCCTTGCGTTCCTCGCGTCCGATGACGCGGACTTCGTGCGCGGGACCGTGTTCACTCGCTAGGGACCCCCTAGCCCCCGACCGTCCCTTCATTGAATATTGAATATTGGAACAACCAAGGACTTTCTTGTGGCCATCGTCTATGGTCCATCGTCTCTTTTTCCATTTTCCATTTTCCATTTTGCACCTTGCATTTCCCTCCCGCCTCTGCCCCCTATCTTCTCATCTAGTGAAATTCTACCCGGACCAATCAACAGAAGACTGAAAAACAGAATCGCTGCTTCAAGGGCGTGGGAGAACTTTTGAAATGGATCACCGCTATTCACGTGCATAAGCGTGGCTACAACCATCGTGCACAATAGCAAGAAGCACGCTGGGCGGGTAACAGCCCAAGCAGGAGCAGCAAACCACCTCCAAATTCAGAGATAGCTGCCATAAAGCCCATGAAGGTATGGGCAGAGTTTATACCTATGGCCGATAATGCGCCACCAACCTTTGTCCATGCTTCCGGGCCTCCTGTCAGCTTAGGAAAACCATGAAGCATAAACATGATACCGATGCCGATCCTTAAAACAAGAAGGCCCTCATTGCGATATTTATCAAGTTGACGAAATATCATTTCAACTCCTTTGATCTCTCAGCAATTGTTCGATTTCCCTTTCACACACTTCTCATAAAAATCGATTAGGGACTGGCCGTTCATGACTATAAGATATAGAATTTAGCCTTAGATCGAAAACGATTAAGCCGATTCTCAATCCGCTCGGGAGCGAATTCCCGCGCTACCTAAAAAAATCCGCCTAAGGCGGACTCTCCTGCCTTCTCCGACATCCGATCTTTGCCTTTTGCACTTTCCATTTTGCACCTTGCATTTTCCTTCCCCACTCCCTTTCCAATTTTGCGCGCGCGCGCAGAATTCGAGAAGCCCTGTGCGATTTCATAGCGTAAGACACTGTAATTATTTCTAATAGGGCGTGCCGCGACGTGGATCAGGGTTCGCACCATCGGACGTTCAATGGATTTCTTTCCGCGAGCGGTCAGTTGAACAAAAAATGTCGGCGAACCTCCCTACCGGGCTTAATCCGGTTTCCACCTTACCTTGAAAACCTACCTGCCTGAAGAAGGTTCAATCGCCCAAGTCTGATATGTTTCCTTTTGAGTCTTCTTATCAAAATTCATAGCTCATAATCATCTCACTCTGGTGTCCGCGAATTAGCTTGAGCCCAGGTATTCTCTCGCGTCCGAATAGTATCTAAGCCGCTTCAGGCCCTGACTCCTGCCTTTGCTCTTCCTGCCACTGCCACCTGCTACTGCTTCCCTTACCTCTGACCTCCAACCCTTGTCTTTTCCTGACCTTCGACCTCCGATAAACGTCTTAATTAATTGCGCATAAATACCGGTAGAATATCGCTTAAACTGGCCTGCTCCTTTCCTAAAGCCAATGCCTGGACCGTCTCACGATTTCACGGTTTTTCTTTCCCCCGACCTCTGGCCTCCGACCCTCGGTTTTTCCCGACCGTGGCTTTCGGAGACGAAAACCCGGTTACGGAAACATCCGCTGGCACTGTCGGACTCCGAGGGCCATATCCCACCGCTGCCGGATAAATGCTGCCACGGTCTTTCCGTCCAGGCATTACTGATCACGCTGAAGTCCTTGCAAATCTTCCTCAAGGGAGCATCGATCTGCGCAAATTGCTCTTCGCTCAGCCACCGTGGAGGCCCTCCCCTCAACGAGCTAGGACATGGGGCACTGTTCGAACATCTGCCCCGGTAGGCTACGGTTCGAGGCCCATCGCCAGGAAGTCGGACAACCTCTCGACCGCTGTTCCGTCCGGAGACCGCTATATACGCAATTATTTATGACGTAAAAACTCAGCAAGCGCCTAGCGTAGTTTAAATCCGTGATATCCTTCCTGAAGGAGCTTTGAATTTCTTAGGACGAGCGTCCGACACTGATGTCTCGAATGTCGTATCAGAGTACAATCTTACTTCTCCGAGTTTCATTCGCTCCTCGTATCAGACCTCTGACCCCTGCCTAACTTGCTTAACGCACTCCGCTAGGAGAGATTCGGTCTGAATTTGGATGCCGGTTTCCGGCAGCTTAAACTTAGTCTATCTGCTTTCTTTGAAAAGAGATACAGGTCAGCTTCCGTTGGAGTTTTCATCAGCTTCGGTAGTGTATCCAGATCAATTTTGAACGCGCGTTCAAAATTGGAACGCTAAGACTTCTGGCCACTGTCCCTGGCTTTTCCCGACCTTTGGCCTTTGGCTCTTCCCAGCCCTTGCATTTGCCTTCCCACTACCACTTGTTACTGCCTTCCCTTAGCTCTTCCTGACCCATGACCAGCTCTTCCCGTCTACTTCAACTTTATCTATCTGCTTTTATTCCAAATAGATGTCGGTTGGCTTCCTTCGAGATTTTCATCAACTTTCGATAACGCGAAAGGTTAATTCTGCGCGCGCGCGCAGAATTGGAAAGGACTGGTGAAACCGAGGGGATTCATACAATCCTCACGCTGATTCCTACCACCTTGGCCAGCCGGGGGGGACCTGTTCTCCGCCTTCCGACTCGTCCTGCAGTCACTCGAGAAGCAGGGCTAAGAATCTCGGTTTTTGATTGGCTGATACCTTTAGATGGACAACCGAGATTCTTCGCTAGCGCTCAGAATGACACATAATGCTACCCATTCTGTGTTCTGACTTCCTGTATTCTGTATTCCAATTTCGAGGACCGGGATGGGCTTGGGGGAGTCCGCCTGCGGCGGACTTCATATGCGTAGCACGGGAATTCATTCCCGTGCGAGACACCATCCAAAACCAAGACCTGCTGCTTCTCATTCTGTATTCTGTATTCTATCTTCCGGGGGGATGGGCGGAAGGGCCCTACTCTACTGATTTTATCTTGACATCTCAACGGCTTTGGGCCATTCATGTCGGGTAAACCTCTCTGGGGAAAACGATGTCGACATGCTGAAAAATCCACCGCGGGAAAAAGAATGGGTGTCCTGGTTGTTCGTCGGTCTCTGGACACTCATTATCTTCCTGACCATTCCTTTCGCCCGCGCCATCCAGAAATTCGTCTATCTCCATTGGGGTCGCGAGACCTTTGCCTACGCTGTAATCGGCGTTGTTGTGGCCGCCTGTGCCGCCGGCGTTATCTACCTTCTTCGCACGAGAATGACCCTGCGCAGCTATGTATGGCTGCTGGTCATATCGGCGATCTTTGTCAAGTATACGATTGAACTCACAAGCCCCGAAGAGTCCCTTCACTTTATCGAGTACGGCCTCCTCGGGTTTCTGGCCTATCGTGCGATTTTACATCGCATCAGAGATGTAAGTATCTATTTCGTTTGTGCGATCCTTTGCACCACCATTGGGACGATCGATGAACTGGTACAGTGGTTAACCCCGGAGAGATATTGGGGACTCAGGGATATATGGTTGAACGGATTTGCAGGCGCCCTCTCACAAGTCGCGATAGCGAAAGGCTTGAGACCGACTTTGATATCGAGGAGCCTGAGCGCCGTCGGCATCCGATGGCTTTGTCGGGTTTCCGGGATCGCGGTGATATTGCTCGTTGTCTCCTTCCTCAACACACCGGATCGGATCGCAACCTATTCCGAGCGTTATCCTTTTCTGGCACACCTGAAAAACCAGCAGAGCATGATGTTCGAATACGGCTATCTTTACGACGATCCTGACACCGGGATTTTTCGCTCCCGCCTTTCCCCCGAGGAGCTCCATCGAAACGACTCAGAACGAGGCGCTGAGGCCGCTCGGGTCCTTGACCGCTTTCACGATAATGCTTCATATGAGTCGTTTCTTAAGCGATATTCACCGGTCACCGATCCCTTCATACACGAGGCGAGAGTCCACGTGTTCAGGAGAGACGCCTATCTGATAAATTCCGAAAAACACACGAATGACGAAATTAATTACCGGACTCACCTCACCGTGGCCTACCGAGAAAACAGAATCTTGGAGAAATACTTTAAAAATACCCTTGCCCAATCCAGCTACGTCCTGTCGCCAGAGCAAATCGATATGTTGGAAGAGAACTTGATAACCGACCACAAATATGAAAGTCCCGTCAGCAAAGGCCTGGTCACAGGCGTGAGGGAATGGCAGGTCATAGGTCTTCTGGTTGTTGTGCTGTTGGGCTTGGCTTTTGTGGATATTAAACAGCGCAACTGAACGAAGGCCTCGATAGGTAATGGGATAGCCCCTTAAATTTGTGGGACCCGACTCCAGTCGGGGAAGCCGGGGTTCGCGGATCGTGACTCGGAAAAGGCCGTATCTTATCGATTAAAACCCTTGACCGTTCCTAAATTTTTCGGATTCATTACGAATCACGATAAAGTGGTCCTGCCCCTACAGAGCCAGGTTCCCAGTGGAGACCCGTCCCACAACTTGTGGCCATATAAGGCCAGGGGGTTTAACTGGGGCTGAGCGCAGTGAGCCTTGAAATATGAAATTCAACCCATTTTCCCCTCTCCCGACCCGTTTTCGGTTGACCCGCAGGCATTTCCTGAAGTCGATGGCGGCTGGCGGAACGTCCCTCCTGGCGAGCGGACCTTTCCGATCTGCCTGGAGCGCGAGCGGATCCACAGAGGGATCGGTCCGGCTCGTCTTCTACACGGATATCCACGCCCGGACCGAATGGGACACACCACAAGCCATGGAACGAGCCGCGAACGCGATCAACGGACAGGGAGCGGACCTGGCCATTGCGGGCGGAGACCTGATTACCGACGGCTTCCAGTCTTCCGCAGAAACCGTGGCACCCAGGTGGGACGCTTACCTGGCTTTCCATCGCCGAGTTCACGGTGATATTTATCCGGTCATCGGCAATCACGACCTGGTTGCCGCGATCCCTGAAGATGGAACCCAACCCAGTCCGGATCCCCGGGGGATCTTTCGCAAAAAATTAGGCCTCGATTCCACATATTACGCCTTCGATGCCGTGGGCTATCACTTCGTGGTCCTGGACGCCATCCTGGTAACAGGTGGAAAATTGAAATACAACGGGTTGATCACGCCCGAACAGTTGGAATGGTTAAGGGGAGATCTTGCCCTGGTCTCCAGGGATACTCCGATCGTACTCGTCTCGCATATCCCGCTTCTCACGGCCTTTTTCGCAGCCACAGAAGGTTCGACGACCGCAGGTCCGAAGAACCGCGTATTGGTCAACAACACCCAGGTCCTGGATCTCTTTCAGGATCACAACCTGATCCTTGTCCTCCAGGGCCATCTCCACGTCAGTGAGCTCCTACGATGGCGAAACACCACCTTCTTGACAGGGGGTGCGATCTGTGGGAAGTGGTGGCGCGGCCCCTGGTACGGTACCGAGGAGGGATTCTGCGTGATGGACCTCACCGGCGATCACATCGAATGGAATTACATCGATTATGGATGGGAAGCCCGCCGTCCATAGATCTAAGAGGAGTTGCTTTGAATTTTCCGATGCACGCAGGGTATAGCCGATTGGTGGATGTGGCCGTTGAAAGTCACAAGGGCGGCCGGAGAACCGATAATATCTATGAAAAGGACATCGATCTGGCGCGTCTTTACAGCTACGGCTTCCGGATCCATACGATCGGGACTTTTCACGCCACCAGGCTCGCGATCGAGTCCTTTAGGGCGGACGACACGGCCGCTCAAACCCAACTTCTCCGTGCCCGTGAACAACTTCTAGACCTGATCAATCAGGGACTGGAACCCGTGCCTGACGATTTTCGGGTTGTAATCTCGACCCTCTACAGATATGACCGGGGTGTGCGCCGGGTAATGGATGCCCTGGAGGGTGCCCACCTCGCTTTGAACGACGCGAGGTTGGAGCACATCGCCAAACGTTTTGCAGAAGTCGTGGGGGAGATCACTTCCCGGAACGGAATCCACCTGACCCTCGACACAGAAGCTCCCGAACAGGCGTCTTTTATCGTTCCGAACCTGGGGATCACCATCGTCCCGCTGATCTACGGCGATCATCACTCGTGGAATCTGGCATTTCTGCACCCGGATATGCTGGACGTCCCCATGCATCGACACCACTACGGGGTCGAGATCCACCTGGGCTTCGACCCCCTCGAGGGATACATGGTCCTGGGCGATTGCAAAGCCCCGGTATCGGAGGGTTACGCCCTGCCGATTCCGCCGATGACCCGCCACGGATGGTCCAACACCTCCGGTCAAGTCCATCACGTCCCGTTCATCTTCGGCTCCCTCAAACACGCAGGTTGGGGGATATACTTCGATGTCGATCCCCATCCGAAGCCGCTTAATGCGCTTCGACCCGTGGACCGCGCGGGTTGGCAGATGGGCCCAACCGTGTTCCTGGAGCGGGAAATTGAATCCGCTGCGCGGATGAGCGCCTCGCGGCGTCGCGTCATTGTTCCGGCCCCGTCCATGGACCGAAACGGAAGCGGGGGCCTGGAATTGGCCGTGTCCAGGGCCAACGAGTCGGGCTTGACTTTTCCGGTCAGCGACTACCGAATCGTTTCCGTTGTTCGCGGAAAGGGTGTTGCCCGAATTGGGCCCGTGGAACGCCTGGCCCATTCTCACCATCACCTCGGGATCCCCCCAGGCATGTCCGCCATCTTTTGTCAGGAAGGACCGGACCCCCTGGTGCTCCTCGACGCCCTAATTGTCGGATCCGGGCGTTAACGCCGAGAACTTCCAAACCTGGTATCGTGTCCCTTTAGACGCGATATTTGCATTTTCCATTTCCACAAGGAGTCGTGAATTATGGCGACCGAGGCGCAGAAGAAGACAGTCACAAAGATCATCGATGAAATGGAGGACGAGATCGTCCAGACGATCAGTGAGTTGGTCAAGATTCGGAGTGTGAATCCGGGTTATCCCGGGGTCGATGTCGAAAAGGAACTCGGCGGAGAAACCGAGGCGAACAACTACCTCAAACCGAGATATGAAAAATTAGGTTTGGAAGTGGACATGTGGGAAGAGGTTCCGGGCCGGGCGAATTTGGTCGGCGTGTGGAAAGGCACGGGGGGCGGGAAGTCCCTCATCCATAATGGCCATATCGACACCGTTCCTCCCGGCCTCACCGAGAACTGGAAATCAGGCGATCCCCTCAGCGGGAAGGTGCAGGACGGCCGGATCTGCGGCCGGGGTTCGTGCGATATGAAGGGCCCGGTGGTCTCTCAAACCATGGCGATCGCGGCAATACAACGCGCGGGCCTGCAGCTCAAAGGGAATGTGATCCTGGAAAGCACGGTGGGTGAGGAGAACATGGAAAGCGCGGAAATCGGGGCCGGCATCACCGTCCAGCGCGGCTATAAGGCGGATGCGGCCATTGTCTCCGAACCCTCGGCACCCCCCCATCCCCTGGCCGTCGTCCCGGTTTCACCCGGCCTCTTGTGGGCCGGGGTTTCAGTTGAGGGTAAAGCCAGCCATGCCTCGATGCGTGGAGAGACATTCCGTGCCGGCGGGCTGGGTGCAAAGGTGGCGGTAAACGCGATCGACAAGGGGATCTTTCTCGTCAACGCGATCCGGAAGCTAGAGGACGAATGGGGCCTCACCAAACAACACCCCCTGTTCAAACCCGGTCAGTTCTCGATACTGCCGGGGGTGATTTCCGGGGCCCCTCACGGTGTGCAGGTGCCATTTTTTGTTTCCGATTACTGCAATATCGAATATTGCATCTGGTTCCATCCCGACGAAGATCCCGAAAACGTAAAGGAAGAATTCGAAACGTATATCCACCACGCCTCACAGCTGGATGAGTGGCTCCGAGAGCACCCCCCCAAGGTGGAATGGAAGATCGTTTGGCCCGCATTTGTCGTAGATGAGGATCATCCGATCTGCAGATCCGTGGGCGACGCCCACGAGGAGGCCGCGCAAGGCACCCGATTTGAGGGACCTGCAAAAGTTGCCGGGTGGTATGCGGTAAGCGACGCAGCCTTTCTGAACCCCCAGGGGGTGCCCAGCATCGTCTACGGACCCGGCAGCCTGCTGGTTGCCCACGCCCCGGATGAGTACATCGAAATCGATGAGCTGATGGTGGCAACCAAAACTTACGCCCTGGTCACGATGGAATGGTGCGAAGTGAGCGGTTGATTCTGGCAGGACGAAACAGGAGGCAGCTTCATGGCGAACCTTCTTTCAACATCCGGCAGGTCACTCAAATTATGGACGGCAGTGATCTTCATAGTGTCAGGAATCCTGGCTGTGGTCCTGAACGCCTCGGCTCAATCGATGAAACATCCGATGGACCCGCTGACCGCCGAAGAGTACTCCGCGGCCGTGAAAGTGTTGAAGACCGAAAAAAAGGTCGATGATGAGACCCGCTTTTCACTGATCACCCTCCTCGAACCTCCGAAATCCACGGTGTTGGCATGGAAACCCGGCACCCCTGTGTCCAGGAAAGCCTTCGCCAGCGTGAAAAAAGGTCCTGATATATTCGAGGCGATTGTTGATATAACAGGAGAAGCGGTTGCCTCCTGGAAGCGGATCACCGGGGTCCAGCCGGGGGTGTTGACCGAAGAATGGACATCCGCCCAGGAAATCGTCCGGTCGGATCCGGCCTGGCAGGCCGCCGTCCGAAAAAGAGGAATCACCGATTTCGAAAACGTGGTCTGCCTCCCCCTGACCGTAGGCTACTTCGGAATCGCCGAGGAAGAAGGGCGACGCCTGTTCAAGGTTGCGAGTTTCGATTCTCGGGGAACCCGGAACTTCTGGGCCCGCCCGATCGAAGGCCTCACGGCCGTGGTGGACATCGAGAAGGGAGAAGTGATCAAGCTGATCGACACCGGCGTCTTGCCTATCCCTGAGGGGACCGCCGATCTCGATGAGGTGTCAGCCGGTCCACTTCGAGAAGCGCCGAATCCCATATCGATGGTCCAGCCCGAAGGTCCAAGTTTCAAGGTAGACAACAACCAGGTAAGCTGGCAAAACTGGAACTTTCATTTTCGGATCGATCCCCGGCTCGGTCCTGTATCAGGGCGCTATATCAGAGCTCTTCGTCCCCTACATGGATCCTGACGTCGGATGGTACTTCCGGACCTACATGGATGCAGGCGAATACGGAGTGGGCAAGCTCGCAGCGCCTCTGGAGCCTGGGCTGGACTGCCCTGAAAACGCTCTGTTTTTCGACGCCGTCTTCGCAGACGATCTGGGAAAACCCTACACCCAGAAGCGGGCGGCCTGCCTCTTTGAACGCTACACCGCGGACATCGCCTGGCGTCACTATGAAGGTGTCAACGGGGCCAGTGAAGTCCGCAGGAAAACCGACCTCGTCTTTCGCTTTATCTCTGCCATCGGCAATTACGACTACCTCCTCGACTGGGTCTTCCGTCAGGACGGGTCGATTAAGGTTGCCCTGGGCGCCAGCGGAATCGAACAGGTCAAGGCCGTGAAAAGCCGGACGGCCTTAGATGATAGGGAGGGGATCGAAACACGGTACGGGCACATGGTTGCGGAGCACACCGCGGCGATCAACCACGATCACTTCTTCTGTTTTCGGCTCGATCTTGATGTCGACGGACCGAAGAACAGCTTTCTCCGTGACAAACTCAAAACCGTGCGTCTCGAAAAAGGACCCAGGAAAAGCGTCTGGATTGTCGAACCGGATATGGCCGAGACGGAGCAGGATGCAAAACTCCGGATCAACATCGAGAAACCCTCGCTCTGGCGGGTCATCAATCCCGATGTCAGCGGACCGCTCGGCTATCCTGTCAGCTACCGGCTCAAGTTCAAGACCAACGCCGTTTCACTCCTGACGCCGGATGACTTCCCTCAGCGTCGAGCCGGCTTCACGGACTACCACCTCTGGGTCACCCCCTACAATCCCGATGAACAATATGCGGGTGGGACCTATCCGAATCAGAGCAAAGGCGGCGACGGACTCCCCGCCTGGACCAAGGGCAATCGTACGATAGAAAATACCGACATCGTGCTCTGGTACACCCTCGGGTTTCACCACGTGGTCCGGGCGGAGGATTGGCCGGTTTTGCCAACCTCTTGGCATGAATTCGAGCTTCATCCATTCGACTTCTTTGAACGAAATCCCGCCCTCGACTTGCCGAAAGGCCGTTAATTCGTCGACGCTTCCAAAACCCCTAAGGAGGTGGTGACTTGTCTGAACACCAACGAATAGACGTTTGTCCTGTACTTGCCGTGTTTGACGTCGAAGAAAGCATTCAATACTACGAAGATGTCCTTGGATTTCCCGGTCACTGGAGCGAAGGCCCCCCCCGATTGGGGAGGTGTTTCCGGCGTCGTAATGAATTTAAATCCGGAACTGGCGAAAAAGGCCAGGGGATCTCAGTTTCTGGTCCAGGTCGACGATATTGAGGAATCATTCAACCGGCACAAGTCGAAAGGGGCCAAAATCATAAAGGAAATTTCAGAAACCCACTAGGGACAGTCGGGAATACTACCTTGAAGACGTCAACGGATATACCTGGCGGTTTTTTACCCCGACTGAGTAGGATACCTAAGCGCCCAACGTGTATTATCATTTCTCCGCTTTATTCCCCTCCGAACCGAAAAACCTGCCAGGGTCGTGCAATCTTCTATTGAATTGCTTCCGGACAACGGCTATATTTTCTGTTGCCAACCGCCAATGTAACGCGAAGCGTCAGACAATCCCAGCCAGAGCACAATCCTTGTGAGGAAACGACGATGAACGACTATATCCATCACGAGCTCATCTCCCTGGGTGAGGACGAGACCCCCTACCGTCAACTCACCACCGACTACGTCTCGACAGGCAGTTTCGAAGGAAACGAGATTCTCAAGGTGGAAACTGAGGGCCTTGTCATGCTCGCGAACCAGGCGATTCGGGACAGCGCTCACATGTTAAGACCCGGGCATCTTGTCCAGCTCCGCAATATCCTCGACGATCCGGAAGCATCGGACAACGACCGCTTTGTGGCCCTCGAGATGCTCAAGAACGCCAACATCGCGGCCGGCGGAATCCTCCCCATGTGTCAGGACACCGGCACCGCCATCGTGATGGGAAAAAAGGGCCACTGCGTGTGGACCGAAGGGGACGACGAGGCTGCACTCTCTCAAGGAATCATGAAGGCCTACGCAGAAACGAACCTGCGATACAGTCAGCTGGCCCCGCTCGATATGTTCCAGGAAGTCAACACCCGGAACAACCTGCCCGCCCAAATCGAGATATACTCGGATCGCGGAACGGACTACAAGCTCATGTTCATCTCCAAAGGAGGCGGCTCGGCCAACAAGAGCTTTCTGTTCCAGGAGACCCGGGCGCTTCTCAACCCGGACCGGCTGTATAGTTTCCTGGACGAGAAGCTCCGAATGATCGGCACCGCAGCGTGTCCCCCATATCACCTGGCCGTCGTTATCGGCGGGACTTCCGCGGAGTACACGCTCAAAACCGCAAAGCTTGCGAGCACCCGCTACCTCGACAGCCTTCCGACAAAGGGCAACGAGCACGGGCAGGCCTTCCGGGATCTCGATATGGAGGCGAAGGTACTCGAGTTGAGTCGCGAAATCGGCATCGGGGCCCAGTTCGGAGGAAAGTATTTCTGCCACGATGTGCGCGTCATTCGTCTCCCGCGTCACGGGGCTTCCTGCCCGGTCGGCATCGCCGTCTCCTGTTCGGCCGACCGACAGACTCTCGCGAAGATCACCCGGGAGGGTATCTTCCTGGAAAAACTGGAAACTGATCCCGCGAAGTACCTGCCGGAGGTCGACGCGCGCGAACTCGGAGGCGATATTGTGAAGATCGATCTCAACCTTCCAATGAATGAAGTGAGGGCGGCCCTCAGCCGGTATCCCGTAAGCACCCGGCTGTCGCTTACCGGACCGATGATCGTTGCCCGGGACATCGCCCACGCCCGGCTCAAGGAGCGCCTCGACCATGGCGAGGGGTTGCCCCAGTACTTCAAGGATCTTTGCGTTTACTACGCCGGGCCCGCAAAGACCCCTGAAGGCTATGTGTCTGGCTCCTTCGGTCCGACAACCGCAGGGCGAATGGACAGCTACATCGACCAGTTCCAGGCAGAAGGAGGCAGCATGGTCATGCTGGCTAAGGGGAACCGCTCACGCCAGGTCACCGATGCCTGTAAGAAGCACGGAGGTTTCTATCTCGGGTCCATCGGGGGACCGGCCGCCGGCTTGCCCAGGATTGTATCCGCAAGGTGGAATGCATAGAATTCTCTGAGCTCGGGATGGAGGCGATCTGGCGGATCGAGGTGGAAGACTTCCCTGCATTCACCGTTGTCGACGACAAAGGCAACGACTTCTTCGCGGCCTTCATGCACCCGAAAACATAATGAAGACTGTTTCTTCCTGTTTTTTAATGGATTAGATTTTCCCGTCACGGATGTGGGTTGCGAGCAGAGAGAGGAACCGGTGGGGTGGTAGTAAGAAAAAGGGCGACCTTGGGGAGGGGGTGAAAGCAAACAAGATGACTCCCGACGTCATGTCGATCCTTCGCAGGCAAGCGGTGTTAAATGCAGGGCTAATTCTGTTACACGCCATATAAACCAGGAAGATCTCGAAGACTTAACACGATGAATAAAGAAAGCCAAGGCAAGGGATCAGCTTCTGATATGGAAAGCGGGGGATCCATAGCCTTATGCGATCCTCACTTCCACACGTGGGACCTCCCCAACCGCCCCAACCCTAACCTGTGCTCGGCGCAGTGGCCGAACAGCTGCCGACCTATCTGACGTCCGACTACGCCCGCGACATGCGGGAGCTCCCCCCCCAGCTGCGGCTTGTCTCCCGGGTGCACGTGGAGACCGTCGTCGGACAGATGGATGGCGGCATTCCCCTGGATACCGTGGACGAGACACGGTGGGTGTGTTCCGAGCTCGAGCCAGCGTCCGCGGAACTCCCCTTTTCCCTGGTCGCCTATGTGCACCTGGCGCGGGACACTGCCGAAAGCGAGCGGCTGCTCCAAGAACACGCCGAGGCCTCGGGGGGACGGTTGTGCGGTGTCCGCATGATCCTGAACCACCATCCCGACGACCCGAGTCTGACGTGGCCGCAGGTGGAGAGCTGCGAGTTGCTGCGCAGCTCCATCTTCCGCCAAGGCATGACCCTGCTCGACCAACGCAATCTGTCCTTCGACCTGTCGTGTAACCCGCACCAGATTGAGGACGCCGTGAAGGTGTTTCGCGACTTTCCGGGGATTCGAGTGATTATAAACCATTTTGGTTTTCTACACGACGGCGAGGATGAAACGCACGAGCGGTTGTGGCGCGAAGGAATGCGCGCACTGGCCGCGCTGCCGAACATCTACGTGAAACTGTCGATGTTCTGGTTTGCCATGGAGGGTTTTCACCAAGACCCCTCGAAAGAGGAGAGAGTTCGGGGACTGGTCAGAGAGATGATCGATACGTTCGGATGCGACAGGTGTATGTTTGCCAGCAACTACCCGGTGGACAAGCTTATGGGCATTGGGATATCGACGCTTTACAGCAAATTCCTCCAGTGGAGCGCGGACCTGTCGGACGCGGACCGATCCGCCCTCTTTCACGACACCGCGATTCGGGCCTACGGTCTCGTTTGATCACGTTTTGTGGGGGACGCACTTAAGACCGCAAAGGGACGCCCGGGGATCTTTGCAGAGATTTTCGTTTCCATGCGTAAGTAATAAAATGAGTTTCGGAGAATTCCCGGCCACAAGACACCGCGTGACCTACGCCATAATACTAACGGTCGTCCTTGGGGTCGGCCTCGGTTCACGCAATGCCCCCTTCCAGATCCCTCCATTCATCTCAACCTATGCCGGCGATACCCTTTGGGCCCTGTTCGTATTCCTTGGAATTCGATTCCTGATCCCAACCGGTTCGATTCTGGGGGCTTCGATCACCGCCGGGACCGTCTCGGTACTGGTGGAGATCTCCCAGCTTTACCACGGGAGTTGGATCGATGCGATCCGGGAAACCTGGCCTGGAGCCCTGATCCTGGGCCATAACTTCATATGGAGTGATTTCATCTGCTACTTCGCCGGAATCGGCCTCGGAGCCCTCTTCGAACTCGCAGTGAGGCACGGTCGGTCCTTTCCCGAAGTTAGAAACGAACCTGACCCCCTCACGCTTCAGAAGGGTGGAAGATGATGAAGGCGATGGTCTTCGAGAGCGCAGGTTCCCCCCTCCAACCCCGCGACCTTCCCGTCCCGAAACCCGGCCCCGGACAGGTTTTGATCAAAGTCCACGCCTGTGGGGTATGCCGGACCGACCTGCATATCCTCGATGGCGATCTCAAGGGTCCGAAATTGCCTTTGATCCTCGGACACGAAATTGTCGGGATTGTGACGGAAATCGGAGAAGGTGTTGAAAGAATCTCGACAGGACAACGAATCGGCGTCCCCTGGATGGGGTCAACTTGTGGTTCCTGTATCTTTTGTTCGAAAGACCGTGAAAATCTCTGTGAGATGGCCGCCTTCACCGGTTACCAGATCGACGGTGGCTACTCCGAATACACGCTGGCGAACCATCGTTACTGTTTCCCGATTCCGGAAAATTATACCGACACCGGAGCGGCCCCCTTGCTCTGTGCTGGACTCATTGGCTATCGATCCTTCCGCATGACCGGAGACAGTTCCCGAATTGGCCTGTATGGGTTCGGCGCCGCCGCTCATATCATCCTACAGGTTGCCCGCCACGAGGGCCGTCAGGTTTACGCCTTCACACGTCCGGGTAACACCCTGGGGCAGGCCTTTGCACTGTCCCTGGGGGCTGTCTGGGCGGGTGGGTCCGACTCCCCGCCCCCCGAACCCCTCGACGCGGCCATTATCTTCGCACCGGTGGGGGGCCTTGTCCCCATAGCACTTCGGGCGGTCGTCAAGGGGGGAACTGTGATATGCGCCGGCATTCACATGAGCGAGATCCCTACCTTCCCTTACGAACTCCTGTGGGGGGAGAGAATCGTCCGATCCGTGGCCAATCTCACCCGTCAGGACGGCGCGGAGTTCCTCCAACTGGCGCCTACCGTCCCGGTTCAAACCGAAGTGAGTACCTTTGCTCTGGATGATGCGAACGATGCCTTGGAAAGCTTGAGAAGCGGTCGAATTCAAGGCGCGGCCGTTCTGGTGATGGACCAGGCCTGAGTTCGGAGCGTTCCGGGTTAGGCTATTTGAATTGTTTCGAAAGCCACGTCCTGAGCGGAGCGGCGGTTTTTGCCTCGTAGTCGAAGTTTCCTTGTACTCTCAGATCCTGAACCATTGCTTTTGGGCGCGACGCATTTTCTCTTCGTCTTTGAGACAATCCAAACAAAATATGTCATCTGAGCCGAAGGCGAAGAATCTCGCACCTCTTTTTTGATTTCATTGCATTTTCCATTTTCCATTTTCATGAAGCCACTGAGGATCTCCGAGCGGAAAAAGCGAAGGCGGGTCACCTCGATCCTCCTCTGGACGGCCTTTCCTGTTTGCACCCTGGCAGTACTAATCTATTCGACAACGATGCCGAATCGATCGTATTCTGGACCCCTCAGGCCCCTGTCTCAAGAAGAGAGCTCCCTCTCAATTCGTCTCAAAACCCACGTGTCGAAGTTGGCCGGAGAAATCGGGGAGAGAAACGTCTGGCACCCGGCGGGCCTTGAAAAGTCAGCTGATTATATCAATATGGTTTGGAGGGAGATGGGGTTCGATGTAGATTCCCAGTCTTTCACAGCTCAAGGGATGGTCGTGTCGAACCTGGAAACCCGGAAATCCGGATCCACCTTGCCCGAAGAGATCATCGTCGTGGGCGCACACTACGATTCGGTGATCGGGAGCCCCGGCGCAAACGATAATGCCTCGGGCGTGGCTGCCCTTCTCGAAATCTCCAGGCACTTCGCAAACAGTGGATGCCGGAGAACGATCCGGTTTGTCGCGTTTGTGAATGAAGAACCGCCATTCTTCCAGACCAACCTGATGGGCAGCCTCGTCTATGCATCCCGATCCAGAAAACTTGGCGAGCAGATCTCCGCCATGATCTCGATGGAGACCATCGGTTATTACTCCGACGAGGAAGGGAGCCAGGGCTATCCGTTTCCGCTGACCCTGTTTTATCCCCGAACCGCCAACTTTATCGGCTTCGTCGGAAATATGTCGTCCCGTCGCCTCGTTCATAGAGTCATTTCGACATTTCGGGGGCATACCGACTTCCCGTCTGAAGGGGCGGCCGCCCCAGGATGGATCGCAGGAATCGGTTGGTCGGACCACTGGTCCTTCTGGCAACACGGTTACCCCGCCGTTATGGTTACCGATACCGCCCCTTATCGTTATCAACACTATCACTCCGGAGACGACACGCCGGATAAGATCGATTATGATCGAATGGCGCGCGTCGTGGCCGGAATCATAAAGGTTGTCGCTGACCTCGGCGATTCCCCATCCGGTTCATAAAAGCCCGCATCACCAATTGACTTTCTCGTGGAGGCTTCTTTCGAAAAAAATCGATCGTTCCACCGTTCAATGGACCGGGCTTTTCGCAGGTCCCGCCCTCGGCGTGTTAACCTACCTGCTGCTTCCGGATACCTACCAGGACAGCCGGGGCGCGACCCTCCTTTTTACATCCGCCGGACACGCCACCGCTGCGACAGGGGTCTGGATGGCTGTCTGGTGGATCACCGAGGCGATCCCCGTTTACGCCACGGCCCTGCTGCCGCTGGCCCTCTTTCCAGCAACCGGGGCCGTCCCGATCCATAAGGCCGCATCCCCTTATGGTCACGAACTGATCTTTCTGTTTATGGGCGGGTTCATCATCGCGCTTTCGATGCAGCGCTGGGGTTTGCACAGGAGGATCGCCTTGGCCGCGCTCCAGCTGGTCGGCACGGGTCCGACCCGGATCGTCGGCGGTTTCATGGGAATCACAGCCGTCCTCAGCATGTGGGTGTCCAACACCGCGACCACCATCATGATGCTGCCGATCGCGCTGAGCGTAATCGGTCTGGTCCGGCCGGAGAAAACCGAAGGGCCAATCGATGAAGCCTCTAAAAAAAAAGGAAACAACTTTGCCGTCTGTCTGCTCCTGAGCATCGCCTACGCATCCTCGATCGGCGGAATTGGCACCCTCATCGGAACGCCTCCCAACCTCTTTCTGGCCTCCTTTATCCAGAGCCAATTGGGCGTGGAGATCAGCTTCGTGAGGTGGATGGGAATCGGGATACCCCTTGTGGCGGCCTTTCTCCCACTGACTTGGCTGCTGATGACGCGCGTATTTTATCCGTCCGGACCGATACGGATCGAGGGCGCGATCGCCGGCAATGCCTACAGGGAACTGGGCGCCATGAAACCCGGAGAATGGGCATCCCTGATCGTCTTCCTCCTGACCGCGATGGCGTGGATGTCTCGCCGATTTATTATCGACCTCGAATGGAACGGTTCTAAGCCCTTCTCAGGGATCTCCGATCCGGTCATCGGCATGATCGCCGCCCTGGCGCTGTTCGTAATCCCCCTCGACTTCAAGAAGCGTGTCTTTGTCATGAACTGGGAAACCGCTGTCAAGCTCCCCTGGGGCCTTCTGGTACTTTTTGGCGGAGGGCTGAGCCTGGCGGCTGCCATAAAAACAAACGGCGTGGGGGAGTTCCTCGGAAGTCAAGTTGGCGGTTTTGTGGGAATTCACCCACTCCTAACAATCCTCCTGACGACCGCTTTGATGATCTTCCTGACGGAGCTCACCAGCAATACCGCGACGACAGCAACCCTGATCCCGATCCTGTTCGCTCTGGCTCCGGGTCTTGGCATGAATCCATTCGTGATGATCGTGCCTGCCGCGATCGCCGCGAGCTGCGCGTTCATGCTCCCTGTCGCCACCCCCCCAAACGCCATCGTCTTCGGTTCTGGCAACGTGACAATCCCACAGATGTGCAGGGCCGGTCTCTGGCTGAACCTTATCGGCATCGTACTGATCACAGCGCTGACCTACACGTTTGCCCTGCGGTTGTTGGGAGTCTGACCGCGATCACACCATAATCCCATGTCTGTCCCAACTTCAAAGAAATCCCCACCCGATATCCGGCGGTTAAAGCGGGACATCGTCTTTCAAGAACGCCTTCGAGACACGGAGTTCGAGTTTCACAGCACCTGGGGCCTGTTCAGCCCGCGCCAGATCGACGAAGGGACCCGGTTGCTCGTGGAAAACTTCGATGTCCGCCCGGATCATACCACCCTGGAGATCGGATGCGGATACGGACCGATCGGGATTGTCCTTGCCCATCAATCGTCCTCAGGGGATGTGCATATGGTGGACAAGGACTACATCGCGATCGAGTACGCGAAGATTAACGTCCGGGTGAACGGATTGGACAACTGCAGGGTCTACCTGAGCAACGCCTTCAGTGAAGTGCCTGAGAGATTGCGATTCGACAACATCGTTTCGAATCTGCCGGCCAAAATCGGAAAGGAGATGTTGTCGATTATTCTCCACGACGCTTTCCACCGGTTACACCCAGGCGGACGGTTTTGCGTCGTCACCGTCTCCGGACTCCGACAGTGGATTAAACGAAATCTGAATGATGTTTTCGGAGATTATCGAAAGTTGAAACAGGGGAGATATTACACGGTCGCGGTTGCGAATAAACCAGCTGATTAAGGGGACCGATTTGATTCCAGGCGCTTTTCGCGGACTGGCACTCGCTGCTGCGCTTTTAAGCCCGGCATCCACGGATGCAAAAGCCGGTGAAATCCAGCTCGTCCTGCAGATAACCGTCGATCAGCTGCGCGGCGATATGCTCTCGCGATTCAAGGACCGCTTCAGGCCGGACGGATTCAGGTATTTAATGGACCTGGGGGTCCATTACGCTAACGCCCACTTTGGTCATTCAGCCACATTGACCGCCGTCGGTCACGCCACCCTGGTCACCGGAGGGCATTCCGCCCAACACGGCATGGTTGGAAACCACTGGTTCGATCGGATGGCCGGAAAACCCGTATACTGTGTCGAAGACGACAGTCACAAGATCATCGGAAAAAAGACCCCCCCCGGCATCGGAACCTCACCCCGAAACCTGACCTCCAACACCATCGGAGATGAAATGGTGCTGGCTTCCGGAGGAAAGTCAAGGGTCTTCAGCGTCTCAATTAAGGACCGGGGGGCGATCATCCCAGGAGGACACCTGGGAAAGGCCTTCTGGTATACGCCGGACTCGGGTGAATTCGTCACAAGCACATTCTACTACCGTGAAATCCCGGATTGGGTTGAAACGTGGAACGCGGCCGCGCACGCGGACAAGTATAGAGATCGATTCTGGAAGCTCAAATCCGATTCAAAAGTCTATATCGCAGATACGGATGACAGGCCTTTCGAAAAATCCTACGGCAATTTGGGACATCTCTTTCCACATCCCCTCCACCACAAGGATCGGTCCGCCTTTTACCGGGCACTGCGCTATACGCCCTATGGTGACGAGTTTACCCTTGCGTTTGTCAAAGAACTCATCACGCGTGAAAAACTTGGCAGAGGCGATGCCGTCGACTTTCTTGCCGTCAGCCTTTCCGCTACCGATTATATCGGCCATGCCTTCGGTCCGCTCAGCCTGGAATATGAGGACAACCTGTTCCGCCTGGATGCCTCGATGGCGGATCTCTTCGCCTATATCGATTCTGAAGTGGGTTTGGATAAATCCCTGATCGTGCTCTCGGCCGACCACGGCGTAGACGAAGCCCCCGAACGCAGACAGAAATTGGGCTTTGAGGCAGGTCGTCTTAGACCCCAGGAGTTTATGGCCGCCGTCAACTCGGCTTTGCAAAAACGGTTCGGGTGCATCGAGACCCTTCTGGTGGCCTTTTTTAATCCGTCCCTTTACCTCGACAGGGAAGCCATTCAGAAACTCGGGTTGGACCCCGTCACGGTCGAAACCGCCTTGGCCGAGGAGATGCGCACCATCCCCGGAATCGCATCAATCGTCACCCGATCGGACCTGATGGCAACGAACCTGCCCGCACCCCGTTGATGAAGGAAATTCATCGTTCATTTCATCCGGATCGGTCCGGGGATGTGATCATCGTTCAAAAACCCTTCTGGTATTTGGCCCCTAAACCAGAGAGATATACTGCAACCCACGGATCCCCATATACTTATGATACATACGTCCCGTTATTGTTCCACGTACCGGACGTGAAACCTCGGACCGTATATCGTCGGGTAGCCCCGGCTGATATCGCCCCGACGCTAGCCTTTATCCTCGGGATCAACCCCCCGCCCGGCTCTGTCGGAACACCCCTCAATGAGGTCCTCGACCGTCCCTGACCCTTTTCCGACACCCGAAAATAACGTTGTACAGGCAAGTAAAGAATTATTATATCATCCTTATTTAATGTTGGTTATATTAAAGTTAATGCTTTGATTTCACGGAACCGGCGTGGATAACGATCGCTGGATTTCAACGACAGACGTTCCAGACTATAGTTGATCGAGGAGTCTTTGAAGATGAAGGCCCTTTTCTATCTTGGCAACCAACAGGTTGAGCCCCGGGAGACGGATCCCACTAAACCCGGTCCAGGAGAAGTCCTCCTCAGGGTCAAACGTGCGGGAATCTGCGGGACAGACCTTCACATCTTCCAGGGACACATGGACAGACGGGTCAAACCCCCGATGGTTATGGGCCACGAAATGTGCGGGGAGGTGGCCGAAGTCTCGCAGGATGCGGAGGCATCGATCGGAGAGCGCGTGGTCGTGGAGCCGACCCTATTTTGCCGCCGCTGTCCGGCATGTCGGCGGGGGCACACCCACGTCTGCCAGAACCTCAACTTTATGGGGGCCGATAGCACGGGGGCCTTCCAAGAGTACTGGTGCGTACCGCAGGACCGCCTGCACAGGATCCCCGACAACCTGGATGATGACGTGGGGGCTTTGATCGAGCCTCTTGCCGTGGCGATTCACGACATGCGTATGGCCCAGGTGGAAGTGGGAGATCGGGCGGTGGTGATTGGAGGGGGGCCGATCGGTCTCCTGGTCGCTCTGGCAGCCCGTCTGGACGGAGCAGAGGTCGTGATCTCGGAGGTCAATCCCTATCGCATCGAAATGGCACGTGCGTTCGGAATACAGGGGATAAATCCGAATGAGGATGATCTTAAAGCCTGGGTGGAGGATTGGACCGGTGGTGCGGGGGCTGACCTTGTGTTCGAGGTGAGCGGAAGTCCTGCGGGGGCCCGGGTCATGACCGATCTCTTACGGGTGAGAGGAAAGGTCATCCTGATAGCCATCCACGCGGAGCCGCCGCCCGTCAATCTGCTTAAGTTTTTCTCTCGGGAACTCTCAATGATCGCCTGCAGGGTATACGAGCCCATCGATTTTGAACGTGCGATCCGGATCGCCGCCTCAGGAGTAATCGACTTAAAGGGAATGATATCAAAGGTCATCCCCTTGACCGAAGCCGCTGAGGGGTTTGAGGATATGAACCGCGGGGGGGATGTCATGAAAATCCTGCTCGATTGTCAGGCGTGAAATCCCGATTTAGGGGCGTTGAGGATTGGGTCTCGTCCTGGTTTTAGTTCGCCGACCTCTGACCTCGTTTTTTTAGGTCTTCTTCTGTCTCCTGTATTCTGTATTCCGGCGGGGATGGGCGGAAGGGACTTCCTTCAATCGTCCATCGTCAATGGTCAATCGTCGATCTTCAATTTCCCTGGCCCCTGACCCCTTTGCTCTTTCTGCCACTGCCACCTGCTACTCCCTTTTGCCGTCTCACGGTTTTCCTGCTACTGCCACTGCCAACTGCTACTGCCTTTCCCTGACCCCTGACTTCCGACCTCCGACCCCTAGTACTTCAATATCCCCATCAACTCGTCATACACCTTCCCGTTCGTCGAGATGGCACTGCCCCCACGGTCGGTCACATTCCCATTCCAGTCCGTGAAGGTCCCCCCGGCCTCGAGGACAATCGGATAAAGAGCCGCGCTGTCCCAAACGTTCATAACCGGGTCCAGCATAACCTCCGCACGTCCGGTGGCCACCAAGACATGCCCGTAGCAGTCTCCCCAACCCCGACTGAGATTGGCCGCCACACACGCTCGAAAGTATCCGGGACCATAGCCCTCCTTAAAAATCCGCGGGATATCCGAGGTCATCAGCAGGGACTCCGACATCCGGGTAACTTCGGATACACCCGTGGCCCTACCGTTCCAGAAGCACCCTTCCCCCCTTGCCGCGTAGACCATCTCTTTGAGGGCCGGAAAATTCGCAACGCCCATCACACACCTTCCCTCCTCTTCCATGCCGATCAGCGTCCCGAACAGGGGCACCCCGTGGATAAATGATTTCGTCCCGTCGATTGGATCAAGGATCCATCGACGACCGGAATGTCCTTCGAACTCTCCCCCCTCCTCACCCACGATGCCGTCATTCGGGAATTGATCTTGAATCAAGGTCCGTAATTGTTCTTCGGCCTCCCGGTCCGCGATCGTGACAGGCGACTTATCGGCTTTGGCTTCGACGGCGACTCCTGTTTGGTAGTAACGAAGGATGGTCTTTTCAGCCTGTGCCGCCGCGTCAACAGCAAAATCAAGCAGATTGCGCATTTCAGATGCCATTGGTTTCCCTCTCATCCAATCCGGATATTCCTCCCGTAACAATCCCTCAGAGTACGGTCCTTAACGCTCCGAAACCAACTCCCCCCCGATGGACCAGTGATCTCGGGAGACCTCTTCGAGAACGACCATCGTCCCATCCCGGGGAGCGCCGCAAATCTCAACGATGTCATTCGTAATGGCCTTTACCAGTCTCTGTTTCTGTTCATTCGAACGACCTTCCAGCATCTTCACGGATATAAAAGGCATACAGGACACCTCCACGACGCATTGTTGATAGGTGGGTTAGTTTTTACATTACAACTTTTATGCAAGATGCGTACATCTTTTTCTGGGTGCTTCTGAGCAAATTGAAATAGTTCAAATCACGAATGTCATCCTGAGCCCCTTCGGCTCACTTCGTTCGCTCAGGATATACTCCGGCGAAGCTTTGTCCTGAGCGGAGTGGCCGTTCTTTGGCCACGGAGTCGAAGGGAATCTCGGTTTTTATTTCTAATCTTTGTCAGAAGAGGTGAGGGGCATATCTGAAGAAACGGTCAACCATTTGATGGAAGTGTTCGGGTAAATCCGGCCTGCTTCTTCGTAATCCTTGATCCAGACATCCGCTTTTATAAAATAACCTTCTTTCACCCACTTACACGAGTGCCATCCGCCTGCTTCATTTTCTTTGGAAACAGACTGATGCGAACCAATCCGGTCCATGAGTTGGAAGATATCCATCTCCGGCGAAACGCCGAATACAACTTTCGCATCTGAAGTCACCCAGTTATCGTGGCCGTAATTTCCCTTAAAATTAAATTTAGTGATCTTCAGAGTGGAGTCGAAAACCACGGAAAGCCCCGACGCCGGGAACCACTCGATACTTCCCTCGGCATTCATGGGATCACGGTAGGCATTCTCAGGAGGACCAAGGATCTTGTGAGCCGTTTCAACCGAATCGCCAAGTCGAAGAGGGTAATTCCAGATATCATCCGTGCATGAAACCAAAAGACAACACACCCAAAAGGATCTGAACAAAGTCCCTCCCGATTTTGTTTTTCTCTGTTTCATAGCCGTTGGACATGCCTCATGATTATTATTTCTCTTTGTACGATTTTTAGGGATAACCGAGGTCCCGCCACAATTTAAGAATCACGCGATCTTAACCACATCTCCAACTCGGATCGCGCCGGACTGAACGACCTTGGCATTGATGCCGCGCAGATGAAGCTGCTTGCCAACCTGGGAATCGACAAACTTCTTCGCATCCGGTCCAAAACGCTCCACAAATTTTTTACAGCCCGTATGAGGTTGGTCGGTGACCTCGATCACGGCCGATCCTAGGGCCAATCGTGTCCCCGGAGGCAAGTTCTCTTCGCTCAAATCCAGGTCCATAAAAAGCTGATCCCCTGCCAAAGGCCATCGATCTTTATCCTGCGCCACCAGCGCGATCACGCGGGAATTCATAATGGTGAGCTGCTTGTCGGGATGCGCCGTTCCATCCGGTCTACTGGCACTGCCTCGGGTACTCCAATTGTCACCCACGAGGCCTTCCCCAAGATCGAGTTCTCCCTTTTCCAGAACTTCCCGCTCCTCCGTCTGCGGTCGTCGCACGATTAACTCCAAGACACCTTTATTCTTGGGCGACGGGCGGGACTCGTTCCACCTTGCATCAAGCTCATCCAGAGACAAATGCTTCGTTTGGTCCATGGGGCCTCTCTGTTCTACCTGTGGCGTATCTGTTGCGTGGAATTGGTTTTTGCCGCTAGGCAGGAAGGCTCGGCACGTGGAGCGTCAGGCCCGCATGAACTCAGCGACATCAATCGGCTCTCCCCCTCTGCGAGCCGATTCCCATCCTGCCAGGATGGGAGCGATAGAATAGAGACCATCGTGATAATCGTTCAACAATGCGCTGCCGTCCCCGGTACGAACGGCCTCGCAGAATCGGCTGTCGAGCTCGAACCAGGGGTTGAATTTCTCTCCTTCGAACACCCTTTCTCCATTCATTTCGATGTAGTCATAGTTGTGGACACCGACGTACCCGCCCTCGTAGTAAAAGAGGAAGAAAGGCTCGTTCGCTGGTGTGCACGGAGACGCTGACAGAAAGCTCATCGTCATCGTTGCGCCGTTAGACATGACGAAATTAAAGGAGGCCGAAACCGGCACCTTGTAATGCTCCGGCTGGTTGAAGAACGCCTGCACGGTCGCCACATCGAGTCCCGTCATGAAACGTGAATAGTCCACGGGATGAGGGCCATAATCGAAGAAAGGGACGCCCCCCTTTTCCAGCACACCGTTCCACTCACCCGTGGCCGGCGGTTTGGGTAGGTCCTCCACGTTCTGATAACGCACGTGGACCACCTCCCTGTCCTTCAACAGACGACGTGCTTCCTGAAAGATAGGCCTGTAGCGCTCGCGAAAGCAGACGGTGCTGAGTACGCCCGCCTCCCGGACGGCATCGTCTATCCGTCGTGCTATTTTCATCTCCATGGCCTGGGGCTTTTCGCTGAAAAGATGGATGCCCTTCGAGGCCGCCGTCGATTCCACGTCGGTGCGCGCATAGGCCGGAACGATAGACCACAGAGCGTCCATCGATTCCCTTTCCAGCATTTCGTGCCCGTCCGTATACACGTGGGGTATACCGAAACTTGCCGCTGTGTCCCGGGCGGCCTGTTCGTTTACGTCGCATACGGCGACGATGGCGACATCGTCGATCCGTGTCAGGTTCGGCAGATGCTGCTTGTTGGCAAAATTGCCCGCGCCGAAGATGCCGACCCGGATGGTCCGTCCCATACTCGATAAATCCTTTCACGTTCTGTTGGGGGCCGAACCATACTCGGCACCCTCGCTCGACGAGCAGACTGACGGTAGACGACTCAGAACAAAATAATTTATGGTCCGATTGTCAACTTCATTTGTAGCAGGGGAAAACAGGACGTTCGTCGTTTAATGAACCCCGAAGGGGTTGCCCGATAGGGGCAGCGGAATATGCCCAGTAGCATTAACCCTTTGCTGGCAGAATGCACCCAACAACAGTACCTTGTAATGGATCCAACCCAATTGTGAACACGTGTTCACAATTCCAAACGTGGCCGGGCAAATTGTCGTGGATCAACCGGCTGATTTGCGGTTGTAGGTCTCCATAAGAACGGCCTCCATCGCCAGCCGGGGGTGCTCCTTACCTGAAGCCAGGGCCTTGGCGATCTCTGTGCGTAATATACTGTATTGCGATAACTTAAATCTCATTATGTCCGAACGGTCGGATTTGGTCGACGTTTCAAACTGCCACTGCTACTGCTTTTTCCCCCTGACCTCCGACCTCTGGCCCCTGACCTCTGCCTTTCCTTTTCCTGCCACTGCCACTGCCTTTGTTTTCCCTGACCTCTGACCCCTTATCAATTCTGCACGCGCGTGCAGAATTAACCATGTAAACCTCTGTTATATGTAACGACTTAAATAATTGCGCATAGAATTTTGGAGAGCTTTGCTTAAACGGGCCTCCTCCTTTTTCTGAACCCAATGCCTGACCGATCTCCGTGCGTAGTATTTTGATCGACGCTTCACGCCGCCACTGCTACTGCCCTTTCTCGTCTCTCTCGCGTTTCACGGTTTTATCAATCTTCAATTATCCTCGATCTTCAATTCCCACTGGCTCTACCTTTGTCTTTCCTGCTACAGCCCTTCCTGACCCCTACCATGCTGTTGCTTTTTCCTGCTACTGCTTTTCACGTTTCACGTCCCACGTTTGACGTTTGACGGCCTTTCATGTATACGCAATTAATTATGACGCATAGGGTGAGTTGCTCAAGCAAAATATATGAGATCGAGTTGAGTAAGATCGCAGCTCTATTCAGGAATCCAAATACAGCCGCAGCCCTATCGGTAGATGCCATGCTGGGATTGCCCTACATCAGGATGTTCTCTTCTCTCTTATGGCCAGTGCTCGCTTGTAAAGAGGCTCGGCCCTGTGTATACTTGCCTTGGATATTGTAAATTTCAGCAAGGTTATTCAGGGAGGTCGCCGTAGAGGGATGGTCTGGGCCGAACAGCCAAATTTAAAAGCCTTTTTCGCGACCTCAAGGGCTTCGTCATACCGGCCCTCATTGTAGAGTTTCTCCGCTTTTGTGTTGAGGGCATTCAACACCTCCTCTTGAGCATCTCTCCAGCGTGCTTGGCTCGGATCGCTTTGGCGCGAGCCTCCATTTCTTCCGCGTTGGCAGTGCGTTGCGTCTCCCGTAGCAGGGCCGCGTAGTTCTCCAGGCTGGTGGCCACAAGGGATTGGTCTGGTCCCAGCGCTTTTCGCTTCGCGGCCCAGCGAGCCGGAAGGACGGCCAGCCAGCCCGACCGCGTAATCTCGTATATTTCCAGGGCCCTGATGTAGAGGGGCTCGGCCTTGACATAGTGACCCTGGGTCTTATAAAGTCCCCCCAGATTGTTCAAGGAGATCGCCACATCGGGATGGTCTTTGCCCAGGGACTTCTCCCTTATTGCCAATGCCCGCTTGTGAAGAGCCTCGGCTTCCGCATACTGGGCATGGGAACAATAAAGTGCCGCCAGGTTGTTCAGGGACAGCGCCACAAGGGGATGGTTTTTACCCAGGGACTTCTCCCGTATGGCCAGGGACCGTTTGTGAAGGGGCTCAGCTTCGGCATACCGCCCCTGGGAATCATAAAGTAGCGCCAGATTGTTCAGGGACTGTGCCACATCGGGATGGTCTTTGCCCAGGGACTTCTCCCTTATTGCCAATGCCCGCTTGTGAAGAGCCTCGGCTTCCGCATACTGGGCATGGGAACAATAAAGTGCCGCCAGGTTGTTCAGGGACAGCGCCAAATGGGGATGGTCTGGTCCCAGCGCCATCTCGTATATTGCCAGTAACCGCTTGTAAAGGGGCTGGTCGTGCGCTTGGAGGTCTGCCCCCTGCAGATCGGCAGCCCAGAGGTTTACCTTGTGTAGATTTGCCCCTTTCAGATTGGCCTTCATGAAGACCCCTTCGAGGTAGACATTATGAGGCTTTATTCCCTTTTTCCGGTTCTTCTCACGTATCTTCTTCAATTCCTCGGGGGTCACCTTGCGCAGCTGCTCCGACTTAAAGACATGCTTTTTCAGGTCAGACCAGTTGTCAAAGCCATATTCACGGGCTATGACAAGCTGTGCATTGCGCAAACCAAACTTGGAAAGACTGGAAAAACTGGGATGCAATTTCTTTATTTTGGATAATACTTCAGAATTGCCGGCTTGGTAGGATTTTAGGAGCGTTTTGGCTTGATTCTTGAGATTTTCCAGGCTGGGATTGGTAGGAAGGTGTGAAGACATGGCAACCCTCTTTCTTTGAATATGCCTGTTGCCCGCTTAGCCAGGCAGAAAGAAGGTACAGAAATTTGGAAGGAGATGGGCTTAACCCTTGCCGCGGGCGGGTGGCTTTCTTGAAGCACTAATTGAAGTTAGCTCTACTCATTACCAAAGTCAAGCGAATTATTCCCATCCTCTCGCAGCATGAGGAAGGGGCCGCATCGGGGGATATGGCCGCAATGGCTCATAACGTTCAGTGGCTCACGAACCCGCGATAGTGGGTTGGTGCGGAGCGAAGCGGAGCCGTGAGCCACATGTTATGGGAAGTACCGCCATCGACATTTAGGAATCAAACACGTTCATCTGTAGTAACTCGGGCCAGAAGAGATTCTGAAGATCGGCCAGAGAATGGATTGGAGGAGATCCCGCCTCGCGGTAGAAATCTCGAAGCCAGCCCAGGGCCCTATAGCTATGAAGGTAGAATGCTAAGCAGCTTCGGCGGAAATCCTCCTGCATCCTTTCGGTTGGATCATAGGCTCTCATGAATGCTTTCATGGCATCAACATCTCTTTCAAAGGTCCAGAACCAAAGATCAACCCAGTCATATCCGGCAGGAGCAATCATCGCATCAGCCACATCGATTATCCCTGAAATAACCCAACTTCCACCGCTCCGCGCGAGAATCAGATGATCTCCCGTCAAATCAGCATGCGCAAGGACATTGGGACCATCCAGGTATTCGTGTGAAGTACATAGAGCGAAATTCTCGATTTCATCTATCACGGCTGAAGGTAACTCACTAAATCCCTTGATTTCGCCCAGAAATTCCCTGAGCCTCGCACTGCACAGCTCTCCCCAGGTTTTTCCGACCTGTTGGACCCTGTTTTTCACGGAATGGTCGCATTTATGAAACTGGAGAAGGCACTGTCCCAACTCAGCACCGATCCGACGTAACTCACCTGCTGTCAGTTGATGCTTTACGCTGGAAAAAGGCTCTCCCGAGATGAATTCCATAACTATGTACGACCATCCTTCATCCAGCCCATAGGTATTAGCGGATATCAGATCAGGTAGCGGTACTCCGTCCATCTTTCGCGATCCCTCCAAAACCGCACTTTCAACCTCATACTCCATTCTTTGATCGCTTCCGAAAACTTTCACCACGCAATACTCATCAAGAACAAAGATCAAGTTATTGGAGAACTCAATCCTTGACTTGGAGTATTTGATGCCTTCAATCGCAGCTATCTCCGCACAAACTGACTCTGCGAGGTGGGGATCGTCACGAAGTCGATCCCACGCAGTTTGTCCTTTCGCAGATCCCAACGCTCCGTTCATATTCGTTGTGCTCTCAGCTGTTGCCTTGGTTTACGGCGGCATCTCCCATAACTTACGGTATTCCCGAACTCCTACGTAGATTCCTTAATTTCGGGATAATCCCCGCCTTTCGCAGATACCTCCCCACGAAAAAGATACCGGTATATGTTCGCAGATGCCTTCCTATAGGAGAAACCGTCTTAGGATGAACTCACCTTTGACAACTGCATTAAACTATCCAGAGGACTCTGAATCTTTCCGATATCTCGGGTTGTTACCCTTACAGTCTTTTCTATTCCTACCTTTACATATGCCCGTTCGAATATCTTTTGCACAGAACGCTCGTGGGGGTATCGTCCTGAACGTCGTAGTTCCTCTCATGACTGGCAACCTTCAACCCGATTGCTGTGTCCCAAAAGTGTGCAATCAAAGGTATCGTTTGGTGGGCCTTCCATGATGTTAGCACATATCCTGAACAACACCCAGAAAAGCCAGCATTAAAGAATTTTAATGCTGACTTAATTCTATTTTAATCTTCCATTGCTATATTTAGAATTGTCTGTTTCAGCCCGAATTTTCTTATTTTAACTTACCCTCATTCCTGGAGGTTGATATGTTCCAGAAAATTGGTGCCCGTGCAGCCATAGCAACAGTAATTGCTATAGCCGGCTTATTTGCTGCTTGCAGCCAAACACCAACGGGTCCTCCATTTGCACATAAAGCGGCGTCTGGCCCTATAACTGCCGATCAGGCTAAATCGATTTCGGCACAAGCCTTAGGAGGAACGGCGCTTTCGGTTAAGCAGGAAATTGACGACGAAGACGGAGAGCAGGTCTTCGAGGTTAAAGTTCAGGTGACAAGCCCTCGATTTATGATCAAGGAGGTAGAAATCAGAATTTCGGACGGAGCCGTCCTGGAAATTGAGAATGCCGATAACGATGACTAAGTCCGATCTTTTCTTCCGTTAAGGTTACCACATATCACACTAAAGTCTAGGCAATAAAGGAGTTATAACCAAATCCCGCGTCAGTATTGGGATTGGCGATAACCTCTTTCCAATTTTACGAATAAAAAAAGCGTTCAACTCAAAAGCTGAACGCGATGACTTTTTCCCCTGGCTTTTGGACTCGGGCTTCACCCGACGAGAATGTTGACATTGCTTCCCAGAAGCGCCAGGGCGGAACGGAGGCCGGACATATTCGGAATCCTAAAGGACGACCGGTCCTCATCGTCCGAAAAGATGGACCGCGAAAGCGTCGACGGGCGCTCGAGTTGTGTTCGAAAAACCGACGTACGGTTCTGATTCCGATCGGCTGCCCGGATCCCTTGCCTCTGGGCAGCGACAAGATTCTGAGCGGTTCGCTGGCCGTTAATGGAATTCTGGCGGATCGAATCTCTGACAAGGCCTCGCGTCACCGCAGAGACATCCTCCCTGAGGTTTTGCTTCAGTTCGGTCGTCTCCCTCAGCCGGCCCTCAGCACGCGGGGGCCCTGGCAGTTTGCGCCTGTTCGTTCGCTCCTGTCGTGGAAACGTCCACCGGTGCGGCTTGAGCGCTCCGTGCAGTACGTGCGGCCTGCGCCGTTCGAACGACAGCCGAGGTGGCGGTTGTCCGCTCCACCCGAAGCGACGTGGCCAGCCGAACCCGAGCGGCCGCCGTCTCGTTGCCGTCGACCTGGATATTCCCCCGGGTCCTCGAGCTGATCAGGCGGCTAAGACTATCGATTCGCCTGACCGCCGACTGCAGCGCAGGACCCAGAGCGGGGCGCGTCGTTGCGGCTTCGGGAAAACCCGTCCCTGTCCGATCCCTGCTTGTCTGGGTTGTGCGCTGAGCCCGGGTCCGTGTTGCCTGCCCCTGCCCGGATCGGACCCGGTCCGAAACCTGCTGGGAGGTCTGGTCCGCCCGCTGAGAAGAAATCAGCAGGCCAAACGCATTTCTGCTTTGGCCGGCTGACGCACGAGTCCCATCACCTTCCCCGCCTCGGACAGACTCCTGTCTTCCCGCAGTCCTCAGCGTGCGGGTCGCGACAGCGGATTCCCCACGGGACACACGGGTCCGCCCGTCATCCCCCTCTCCGCCCCGAACCCGCTCCTGCCTGCCGGCCCGCCCTCGCTGTGTACGTATGTCGTCGTCATCATCATCGTCGCGCGCCTGTAGAGCTCGGAAATTGGCAACACTCGCACGCGTCGATGAAAACCTGGAAACAAAGATCGGCATCGCATTCCCGCCCAAGAGAATGAGTTACGACCTTATACCATTTTCATCTGACAAAATATAACAAATTTTAAGGGTGGTTGTCAACAGGCAACCAAAAGAGAAGGGCGGTCGACGAATCGGCAGCTTCTCAGTCCCACACCTTTTCCCATCGTCCGCTTTCGAGGGATCGATACATGGCCAGTGCCGTGCGCAACTCCCCTAGGGATTCCTCAGGTCCCGCCTCAGGCGATTTGCCGGTTATCACTGCTTTCGCAAAGTCATCGATGCAGGGGCCGAACGACCTGGCATACCCCTGGGGCTCGGCCATCAACTTCCCCTCCCGGTTATCCGGATCGAACAGCTTGACCCCCCCGCCAAAGCCCCCTTCGATCACGATCTCCCCAATCGTTCCCGTAATCCGCCACCAGGGATCCGGGGCCAAAACCGAGTCGACCATCATTCCATCGAATCCGGCGATCTTTCCCGACTCGAACCGAATGAGCGAACGGAAAAGAGACTCCCCTTCCATCCGCTTCAGGGGATTGTCCACGGCCGCCACGACCGCGTCGATCTCTCCCATCCACATCCGGAGAGGGCGAATCCAGTGCGATCCACCGTCGATGGCGATGCCTCCCCCCGCTCGGGATCTCTCATAACGCCAGGGGCTCTTCTCTTTGAACCAGTAGTCGTCGAATTCCATGCAGAAAGCCGCTCGGGCGGTGATCACCTCCCCAATTGCACCCGATTCTATTATTCTCCTGGCCTCAAGGATTTCAGGCCAGTACTGGGCGTTTTCAGCCACCATGAACACCGTCCCGGCCGCCTTCGCCGCAGCCATGATCCGGTTGCACGAATCGAGCGTGGGTGCCATCGGTTTTTCGAGAAGCACGTGCTTTCCGGCCTGGAAAGCCTGAATGGCCACCGCCTCGTGGAGGTCGTGGGGAAGCATCAGGTCCACCGCCTCGAATCCCCCTTCGGCCACGGCCTCGGCCATGGAGGGGAAGACCCTTGCACCCGTCTCCCGGGCAATCCGCTCAGCTCTCTCAAGGTCGGGGTCCACAGCAGCCGTTACCCGGATCCTGTCCTCGAAAGCCTTGATCCCATCCAGATGGTAACGGGAAATCGCGCCGCAACCCACGAATGCCAGATTTAGGAAATCGGCCATCTTCTTACTCGTTAATTATAAATGAGTTGTAGCTTGCACCCAGGGGCAACCGCCGCACATACGATGATTTATGCCCATATAATTTTTCACTTTACAATTTACATTTTTCATTTTCCACTTTCCCCCTTACCCGATCTCCACCCGTTCTTCACCCTCAGTCACTTCTCCTATCCGGTATGGTCGCTCCCCAAGCCCCCTGAGGATATCACTTGCCTGATCCGCCTGGTCAGTCGCCACCACGATCACATAACCGATCCCCATGTTGAAAACCCGGAACATCTCTTCCTCCTTCACGTCTCCCATCTCCTTCAACGAGAGAAAGACCGGATTCACAGGCCAGGATCCGCTTTGGATCGTGGCACCAAGGCCGGACGGCAGGATGCGAGGCACGTTATTGATCAACCCACCCCCTGTGATGTGCACCATACCCTTCACCGTTAGCTGTTCAAGGAGTTGTCTGATCACGGCCACATAGCTGCGGTGAGGTCTGAGCAATTCTTCCCCCACGGTTCCCCCCCAACCCTCCATCCGAGATTCGAGAGTCAATCCCGACACGTCGAACACCAGCTTGCGAGCCAGGGAATAGCCGTTGGAGTGGAGGCCGTCTGAGGCAAGTCCGATCAGCACATCCCCGGGTCGAATCGTGGCGCCGTCGATGATCCTCGATCGTTCAACGATCCCCACGATGGTCCCCGCCAGGTCGTACTCTCCGGGTTGGTAAAAATCCGGTAGGGTTGCCGTCTCTCCACCAACCAGAGCGCACCCGACGAGACGGCAACCTTCGGCCACCCCGGCTACGAGGGCCAGGGTCACATCCGGGTCGTGAGATCCCATCCCGATATAGTCCAGGAAGAAGAGAGGATTTGCCCCCTGAACGAGAATGTCGTTCGCGCAATGGGCGACCAGATCGATCCCGACCGTGTTGTGGGTACCCGTCATAAATGCAAGCTTCAGCTTAGTTCCGACACTATCCACACTTGAGACAAGGACAGGCTCTCGATAAGAACCCAGCTCGGGAGCGAACAGCCCTCCGAACCCCCCGAGATCTGCGAGGACCTCCGGTCCGAAGGTAGACCGGACAATCGACTTCATCCGGCGTTTCGTCTGATCAGCGGCTTCGATGTCCACTCCTGCGGCTGCGTATGCGTCCTTTTTCGGCACGGAACCGGCCATATAAATTCCTTATCGCTATAAATTGATGATAATATGTGAGTAGAGGAGGCTACTTCGAGGCAAATGAGCCAAAGAAGGGGATGAGCCTTCTTCGGGTGATACGGGACACAAGGTGCGTTCCTGGGAGGGATTAGAGGCCAAGCGCAAGAGCGCCCGGGGATTCTTTATTTGTCCATTCCATTGAGCAGTTTATCCCGGGCTTCCAGTTCTTGAAGCCGGAGGCTAAGTTCCTGTGTTCGCTCCTCCACACGCCTTTCCAGGTGCTCGTTCGCTTCAACCCCGCCAACTTCGAATGCCTTTACCTTGTCCAGCGGCTCGTCCAATGCACTGATAAAGATAACAGGGATCTCTCGTGAACCGGGCTCGGCCTTCAAACGGCGGCAAACCTCGTACCCGTCCATGTCCGGCATTTTGATGTCAAGCAGGATCAGGTCGAGAGGGGCCGATCGCGCCGCGGTGAGGGCCATAGGACCGCTCGATACCCCCCGCACTTCTTCGGGGCTGTTCATCATGAATTCTCCTGTTTTTTTATCTTCTACAAGTGGCGCAATCAGGCCACTTTACTTTTCTTGTTGGATCCACCGCCAAGCGAAGGAGCGCCCCTATTGATACAACTACCATGTGAGCTATTTAATGCGGAATGATTTCCCCCTTCGAGGCAAGCTTTTTATATGCCTTTCGAACCTTTTGTACAATGACAGGATCTGAATCTTTATTAAAAGTCATATACTCAGAAACGCTCCAAGGAGAAAATACCTTTTGAAACAATTCCTTTTTTACCCCCATTTTCGCTAATATTTTCTTCTCTTTTCCCTCAGAAAAAAACTTATCAAAAATAGGTTCACCCATGAAAATTAAATCAATTCTTCCTCTTGCCAGCATTATAAGTGTCTGGTTGTAAGTGGGGACATTTGAAATAAAGGGAAATTTGTGTTGAATCAAATAATCATGGTAGGATGAACCGTTCATGACACCTATATAGTGTTTTTTCGCTTCATTTAGTTCACTTTGGATATTGAGTTTTACATCCTTGTTTCCTTTTAGTTTGTAAAACGATATTTTGGTAGGTTTACTCACGGGACCAACCCACTCAAACCATGGCTCCCGTTTAACCGTTCTTGATGCGGAATAAAGAAGGTAGTTCTTTTGGGTCTTAGCGGATTTAAAGGCTCTGGCCCAAGGGAGAACCTCTATCTCATATTCTATGCCTGCTTTGGAAAGGCATTTTCTTACTATTTCAGTAGCATAGCCAACTACTTCACGGTTTTCGTCCACATAGTTGTATGGAGGAAAGTTTTCAGTAACTACATAGACGAAATAAGTAGGTTTATTAATTTCTTCAGCTTGGGCTTCCAAAGCGAGAAAGGAAAGGGCAGATAAGATTACCAGTCCGACCATAACTTAACGCCTCATATGGTACTTATAGTCACGTAACCCCAACATAAAGGGGATTGACAGGTGAACTGTTGGGCAGTATATTGGAAAGTAAATTCGAGCTTCGAAGAAAGGAGGAGTCACCGATTACTTAGGTAAGAAGCGATACTTTAGGGCCAGGTCCAGAACAAATGGGGACAAGGTAAGTCTCAATCTCTTCGCCAGCCGAATTTCCCTTATCCGATCTCGAACATTCATAATATGTGAATATAGATACATTGGGTATTGCCATCAAAGATAATTCATAGAATATGAATTTAGACAATTTGGCGCGATCCCCATGTTTGACTTCGGACTCCGGACTTCATTGGCTTTCCCTCTACTCGCCTTCGTCCATAAGATTTTCGATCTCCGCCAGGGCGATGGCGGTGCTCCGTAGCTGAAACGTCCGGGGTGAATCATAATCGAGCGAGTCTTTTTCGAAGATCACTCCGTGCTGCATCGCCGATTGTTTACGGGTAGATAGCCCCTCCGAAAGATCCTTGCTCACCAGCCTGATCGCTCTTTTATAAGGGTGACCGTAACCACCGCCCCCCGGGGTCTCAACAAGAACGCGATCCCCGGCCTTCAATACGACCCCTTCCGCCTTCATCGGTGATATGGTTTGTTCGGTTCCAGGGGCTCGAAGTGTCTCATACCCTCGGAGATTATACGAATCCCTGTTTTTGCCCCTCTGGTCCCCCCCATCAATCCCTCTGCGCCTCGCCTGCACCGGTCGCCGAACAGGGTCAACACGGCCTCCCCGGACAACAATTCAAACGAAAAGGAAACCCCCATCCCTCCCCTGTAACGACCCGCACCACCTGATCCCGGACGGACGGCATACTTCAACACACGGATCGGGTACCGTTCTTCCAAGTCTTCCAGAGGCGGCATCTCCCCGAAAGTCGAGAAACCGCTCCCGTTTGTTAGACCGTCTCCACGGGCACTTGCCCCCAGACCCCCGCCCATGCTCAGCGTCATCAGATAGTTCCCGAATCCATCTGCTTTACCGTGCAGGGAGAGGTGACACGCCGAGGCAAAATCCATTGCCCCTGCCCGTGCAGGATCCCCGCCCGCGAGGGCTGCGGTCACCGCCGCCACCACCCGCCCAGCCACCTCGATCGAACCCGACACCGGTTGTGGGGACCGGGCATTCAGGAAGGAAGACCCTGGCAGCGATATAGAGATCCCCTGAAACGCGGCCGTATGTGCAGGCACCCCGGGGAAGAGGTTACGAAGTGCGACCCGACAGGCGGCTGCCGTCAGTCCCGAAGGGCAGTTTAAAGGTCCGGTGGAAGGTCCGTCGCTTCCACGAAAGTCCACCTGAAGAGCCTGTCCCGCAACACGCACCGTGGTCACGATCTTCATACCTCTGTCCACGACACCATCTCCGTCCAGAACATCCTCAAACCTGTAACAGCCGTCCGGGAAGTCCCGAACCTCCTCTGTCAACGCCCCCTCCGCACGGCGCGCCATATCGATCTCGGCCTCCCGCACGGCATCAACTCCGTAGCGATCCACCAGATCTCGAAGGCGCTCCAACCCCGCGTCCAGACAGTCAAGCTGGGCTTGAAGCATCCCCCGTAACAGGTCATCGAAACGGGCGTTCGATGCAAGAAAGTCCACAAGATTAGGACCCGGCTCATTTCCCCCCTTGTCTCGGAACCGTCGCCAAGGAATAACGATTCCCTCCTGATGAACTTCCGTTGCCCCCGGGCTGAATCCACCCGGTGCTCGGCCACCCAGATCGGGATAGCGGACAACATTTCCAACGAAGAAAAGGGGCTCGCCTTTTACAAAAAAGGGTGCGAACATGCGCAGATCCGCCAGGGAAGACCCGCCGGAGAAAGGGTCGTTTCCAATGAACACATCCCCCGGAGAAAATCCATGAATTCTGTTTCTGAGTCCCTGGAGCCCGAATGGAATCGTAGCCGCCAGGAGGGGATGGCTCAAGCTCCCATGAACAATGAGACCTGCCGGACCGCAAATTCCGGAGGCGACTGCGGGTAAACCAACTCGGTTTAAACCCTCATACGAGGCGTCCATTCCGTCCGCAGCGGCGCAGAGCCGTTCGGTGATTCGATTTAAGATCAGAGGCGTCATTTTAGCTCAGTTGTAACTTTGTTGAGGGGCTCTCTGCTCCAAGATCCCATTCGGGAAACGGAAGCCAACCAAAAAAACAAGCCCGCGTTTCCGAACCCTCGATCGGATTAGGCCCATCCCGATCATTCTACTTCCATAACTAGGTGACCCCCGGCCACGACCTCCGCCATCGTCCCGGGTGGGATGGATGTCGTAGAGCCCGATTCCTCCACAATAGCCGGTCCGTGAAGATTCGCGCCTTCCGGCAAACGTTCGCGATCGTACAGGTTGCTTTGATAAAACCTGCCTCCGAAATGGACCGCCCGCTCCCCGATTTTTGCGTCCTCTGTGGACCGCGCCCCTTCCCCTGTTCCGTCTCGGCTCATCAGCTTGACAATCTTATCCTCGGAAACCCTGATCGTCAACCCCCCGCAGGCCGAGAAAACCCCCGCGCGATGGGGGACGACCACCTTCTTAAAACCGAGCTCCTTCGCGATACACGCGGCGTGCAGAGGACCCGCGCCGCCATAGGCCACCAGAATGAACCCCTCCAGAGAGAGACATCGCCGGGCAGCCATAAACCGTATGGCATCGGCCATCTTCGCGTCCACCGCATCGCCTACATTGGCAGCTGCGTCCACCTCCTTCAACCGATAAGGACGTCCGATTTTTTCTGCCACAACACGGCGGGCCGCATCGAAATCGAGGCGCCTCCCTGGGATGAATTGCGCCTTCGGATCGATACGCCCCATGAGGAGGTCCGCATCCGCGACAGTGGGATGATACTTCTGACGACCATAACATACCGGACCTGGAAAGGCCCCGACACTATCCGGACCGACCTTCATGAAACCATCCGGATCGACCCGGGCGATACTCCCGCCACCCGCACCCACTGCGGAGATGTCCAGCATCGGGATGGCGATCGGTAGGCCGAACCGGATCTCCCGATTTCGCGTTAAGGCCGGTTTTCCCTCTTGGACGATCGAAGAGTCGAAACTGGTACCTCCCATATCAGCGGTTACAAAATTCTGAAAACCGAGGGAACGACAGAGTGCCGCGGCTCCGATGACACCCGCCGAGGGCCCTGAAAGGGCGGTGGATATCGCTTGAAATCGTTCGGAATCTTCCCGCAGCAACCTTCCGTTCGACTCCACAAGGCGTAGAATGCCGGTAAACCCTTCCCCTGAAAGGGCAACGCTCAAATTATCCAGATAATCCCGGACCAACGGCGTCACCGCTGCATTGGATGCGGCGGTGGAAGTTCGTTCGAACTCAGGACCACCGGGACAAACCTCTCCTCCCACCGACACGGGAATGGATGGGAGCGCCTTCCGAATACATTCGGCCGCTTTTCGTTCGTTTTCCCCTTTTGGACCGTGAAGGAAGCTGATGGCGATACATTCCGCTCCCATATCGATCAATCGTCGCGCGGCCGACAGGGCTTCTTCCTCATCGACCCGGATCACGACCCGGCCGTCCGGTCCGGTCCGTTCGTTCACCTCCACCCGCCGGTTCCGGGGGATCAAGGGTTCGAAGGGGGGGTGAAGACCGAATGGAACCGGCCGATCCCGCCTCCGGAGATCCAGCAGATCTCGAAATCCCCGCGTCGTGATCAAACCACAGGATGCAACCTTACCCTGGATCAGCGCATTCGTGGCCACCGTGGTCCCGTGCACGATCTCTTCCACAGCCTTCGGAGACAGACCGCACGCCTCTAACGCATTCATCACCCCCTCCCCGTAGTCACGCGGGGTGGTGGCGACCTTCGCAGCTCGGATCCCTCCCCCCGAAAGGTCGCAGACGATGATATCCGTGAACGTCCCGCCGATGTCGATGCCCACCAAGAGCCCCATCAAATCCTCGGAGAACCGGTTTCAACATCATTTTGCACTTTGCACTTTGCATTTTGCTATTCCCTTCCCTCACTCCAACCACTGCATCGGATCCTCCGGGTCGCTCCCCTTCATGATTTCAAAGTGGAGAGTCGACCGCTGATCGAGTGTGCCCGTGTTTCCGGAAATCGCAATCGTCTCCCCTGCCTTCACACGGTCCTCGACCTGGACGAAGACTTCCCTTAGATGTGCATAGAGGGTATAGTATCCATCATCGTGGCCGACCAGGGCGAACAGCCCATAACCCCGGAACCAATCCACGGCGGCCACCTCTCCGACTGCAATGCTCCTGATCCGGGAGCCTTCCGGCGCCTTGATCTCGATCCCCCGATTGAAAGTCCAGGTTTTGAGTTTCGGATCCTGAACCCGTCCGAATCGGCTGACAACCTTTCCCGTAATAGGCCATCGCATTCGACCCCGAAGTCCCGAAAAGGTTCCGGTGTGTTTTACGATTCGTTTGCCCGCACGTTCCGCTTCCGCGATCAACTCGCGGAGTGCGTCTTCGCTTCTCTTACGGTCGCGGATGAGCTGCGCCTCAGCGGCCTTGTAGGCCTTCACATTCTTTCTCACGCGGGTGAGAAAACGCTTCCGGGCCCGAACCTGTTCGCCGAGGGACCCGACCTGGGTCTGCTTCTCCTTCCGGATCGTTTCAAAGGCATCCTCCTGGGCAAACAACCGGGCACGCGTAGCGGCCACAGCGTCCCGGTCCTTCAGAATCGCCTCGAAGTCCTTTCGGTCTTGCTTGGCTACCGCCGACAGATATCGCGATCGACGCAACAAGTCGAAAACCGAATCGACCGACAGGAGTACCTGAAGCCCTCGAAGGCCTTGAAGCCGGCGGCCGCGCTTGTAAATATCCCGAAGCCGCCTGGCGAACCCGGTCTGTCGTTTAGAAAGCCGTTGTTCCGAATCCTTTAAGGCGATGTCCGCTTCGTTCTTCTCCTGGGTGAGTTGTTCCGCTTCGGCGTCGAGTCGCTTCAGGTATGTCCTGGCAAGTGCCATCTCCTGATCCAGGGAATCGACTTGCGTCAGGACATTCTTTTCCCGCGTCATGGTGCGGCGAAGCCGCTCACGGTTCTCTTCAGCCTCCCTCCTGATTTTTTCGATGGAGGTCCTTACCTCATTGATCGTTCGGCCCGGGGATACCGCCAAAGATACCAACGGAAAAAAGAACGTGAAGACAGCGAAAAGGAGGGGATTCCGCATGGGAAGGAAGAGGCTCCTCGGTCCAGATGGTCTACCGCAAGGCCAGGGTACGAGAGACGCGACGAACGGCGAACAGGCTTGCCAGGGCTCCCAGCACAGCACCAAGAATCACAAGACTCCAGGCTGTCGTAAGCCCCGAACGAATCGGGAGCTCAGGAAACAAACCGGCCCCCCAGGCATATCCGATCACGATAAGGATCCCCGCGACCAGTCCCCCCCCTGCCCCCTGTGCCATGCCCGCGATCAAAAACGGGAGGCGAATCAGGCCCTCTCTTGCTCCTACAAGACGCATCACCTCGATGGCCTCCTGCCGAGCGACCACTGACAACTGGACGTGGTTCGAGATGGCGAATACGCACGCCAGGCTGACAACAAGACCGAGAACCCCCATGGTGGCAAAAACGATCCGTGTGACCCGTTCCAGGCGGGAAACCCAGGCCAGACCCGTATCCACCTCCTCCACTCCGGGCCAATC
The DNA here is from genome assembly GCA_965217865.1 of Candidatus Latescibacterota bacterium. Classification (GTDB taxonomy): domain Bacteria; phylum Latescibacterota; class UBA2968; order SICM01; family SICM01; genus CBDCJO01. Next base: position 2,046,252 of record CBDCJO010000002.1, read on the forward strand.
CTGAACCTTTGACGACAGTCCTAGAATCGATTCCGCGTGTTCGGCATCAGGACTCAGGTGGACCCGAATGGAAGCGGGAAGGGGGTTGTGGGACACCGATTCCAGGAGCCCGCCTCCGAAGGTCTTTCGGAACTCCCTTGCTGCAGTGGCCTTATCGATATAAGTCGCCCGTTTAACCCCCTTCAACCGGCTTATATCCCGGGTCAGCTGCGCTGCACGGTTATCCGGAACCCCGTCATCGAGGTAGATGGCGACCTCAACGCGTTCGTGTGCGGATCGAAGAAGGCGATAGACATTGGCGGTGAGGAGAATAAATGCCCCGATCAGGAGGAGGGAGACAACGAGTGTTCCTGCCGATACGATCCCGAAAGCCCCTGTTCTGCGCAAACCCACGATCGCTTCGCGGAAGACAAAGGAGATATTCATGATTTTTCCTTGCCTCGGATTTGGACTCGAAACCGATTTACCAGCGATTCTTGATCTTCCCCTCATCCAGGAAGACGGTTGGATTTGGATATTTTCGGGCAAGGTCGACGTCGTGAGTGGCGACGATAACCGACGTTCCCTGGCTGTGGATATTGCGGAGTATTTCCATCACTTTTTCCGAGGCAAGTTCATCCAAATTTCCGGTCGGCTCGTCGGCCAGCAGCAGGAAAGGCTCATTGACAATCGCTCGAGCTATCGCGACCCGCTGGCGCTCCCCGCCCGAGAGATGATTCGGCGATTCATTTCGTTTCTGCGTCATGTTCACCGCGACCAGCGCAGCCAATGCCTTCCGGGGGATCAACGATCTGTGAGTCCCTGTAACCTCAAGCGCAAAAGCCACATTTTCCAAAACACTCCGGTCCTTCAATAGCTTGAAGTCCTGAAAGATGATCCCGATCTTTCGACGTATCAAAGGGATGTCACGACTTCGAACGGATTCCGAGTTGATACCCTCCAATAACACGTATCCCCTTGTCGGGCGCTCATCACAATAGATCACGCGCAAAACCGTACTCTTCCCCGCCCCGCTGGGTCCCGCAAGATACAGAAACTCTCCCTTACCGACGTGGAAGCTGACGTCTTCGAGGATGGTCGTGGAATCTTTCTCCACCCAGACATTTTGAAGTTCGATCATTTCGGTTTCAATACAAAATGAACGCGATCCGATTCTTCGGTAGCCGTGTTGAGAGTGAACCCATCGTAAGCACCGAGAAGAAGGAAATCTGATCCGGCTACGATGTCCATCACCTCATGAACCCGGTAAATCCGCTGTCGATGGGTCTCACGGATCGTCTCGTTGGCCCCCTTGAAATTGATCGTGAAGTCGTTCGTCTGTACCCCATCCTGATAAAAACTGTGGCGGACATAAGCGAACCCGTCTCCCGTTTCTCGTTCTGTGATGTTTCGGAAATGGCGAACGGAGTTGGCCTCAGTGCAGATATCGAATAGAAAAAGTCCTTTCTTGCGGACGAACGGTCGAACCTGCCCGAGCACCTGTACGACCTCATCGATGGACATTAGATAGTTCATGCTGTCATAGATGCAAATAGCGGTGTCGGCAGGCGTGAGGCCGTCAACGCCCTTCAGGTTCGCAGTGTAAAAGGGGATATCACGCCTCCCCTCCTTGGCTTTTTTCCGGGCTATGGCCAGCATCTCCTCAGAGTGGTCGACCCCTGTCATCTTATAACCCCGTCGAGAAAGCTCCAGGGTCATGTTTCCTGTGCCACAGGCCAAATCCAATACACTGACAGGATTCGTATCGTGGTGGGCAAAGATCATCTCGATATAGTCCGCCCACGCCTTGTAATCCACGTGACGCATGACGAAATCATAGATGGCGGCCATTCGGCCATATGGGGGACTGACAATTTCCCTGAGAGAAGGATCTTTCATAGTCTCAGGAGAGAGAAAACCATAGGGGGGAGGGAGGGACCTAAGTTCTAGAACCGGTCATATGCGGACGTCTACGTACATCTTTTGACGCAAATCTTGAATGGTCTTCTCGTAGAGTTTAAGAAGCTTTTCCCGGTGAAGAAGGTTTTCAATCATCCCACGGTCATCGTCGATCTTGAAGATATGCCAGCCGAATTCGGATTTTACCGGACCTCCAACTTCCCCGAGTTTCATCCCAGGGATCAGTTCTGCAAAAGGGGCAGGGGGGGATGCCCGATCGTAGAGGTTCAAAAATCCTCCGCCCTTGGCCGTCTCGTGATCCGAATGCGCACGTGCAAGTTCTGCAAAGTCCTCTCCCTCGGAAGTCCTGTCCTTCAACTCTTCCGCGAGTTCGTGTGCGGCCTCCTCGTCCTCCTCTGTAGCCTTGAGCAGGATGAGGATGTGTCGCGCCCGAACCTGGTCGCCGGTGTTCGACTCGCACTTTATGATGTGAACCCCGAACGGACTCTCCACGACCTCGCTGATCTCCCCCGGTTTCAAGGCGAACGCCGCCGTTTCGAACTCTGGCATCATTTTCCCCTTACCGAAAGTACCGAGGTCCCCCCCATCTTGGGCGGAACCCGGGTCCTCGGAGAATTCCCTTGCAAGGACCGCGAAGTTTTCCCCTCCTTTCAACCGCTCCAGCAGTGATTCGATCTTCTTGAGGGCCTCCTCCCGCCTGGTCCCTCCGGCCTTAGGCCTGATCAGAATGTGGCTGATGCCGATTTGAGGGGGAAGGGAATCCCGGTAGGTTTTACGAAATGCCTCCACGTCACGATAGGTCACATTCACCTCGGAGCCCAACCTCCCTTGAACCTTCTGGGCAAGAAATTGTTCTTTGAACTGCTTTCGATAGTGGTTTCGAAGTTCGCGCTCCGATGTGTTCTGTGCCTTCAGCGATTCTCGGAAATTCGGATCCGCATCTTTGATTTGCTGCATCTGGAATCGAACCGCCTCCTCCACCTGCTCACTGTCTACTTCGATCGTATCCTTCTTCGCCTTATAAATTAAAACCTTCGACCGAATCAGAATTTCCAGGGCGATTGTCGCGAATTCATCGATATCTCTCTGTTTCAGTTTCGACGGATCGATGCCACGCTGTATGGCCTGGAAAGCCACCTCTTCCCGAACGTCGGATTCAAGAATGATCTCTTTATCCACAACGGCTACGATCCGGTCCACCGGTTGATACTCTGCTCGGGACACAGACACAACGACCGTGAGGACGACGAGTGTAAAAATGGCCCAAAAAGACCGGGTGACAGATCGATTCCATCCCTTATGAAAATCCACGAAAACCTCCATGATAGTACCGAAATAATATAACAAATCGTTTGAAACCTGTCTATGGCGATTTCCCGTGCCTTTTCAGATCCGTCCGGTTAAGATGGCGAGAATGGAGCCCACGTTGTTGATTACCGCTTCACCAACGACGATCCCCATGAAAAACGGGCGTATCCGGCCGTAGAGGGACGGCCCCCCGTACTTCAACACATTCCGCTTGACGGTCCACGCCATGAACACGCTGAACCACCACTGCGGAATGGAGCTTATCGGATATCCGATCGGGTGGACAGGCCACCAGAAGAAGCGCTTCCTGGCAAAAAACAACAACCCCATGACCGCTGCCCCGATGCCGGACCAGAGAAGCCGGACCGGCTGTCCCTCTGAGGGGCCGGCGATCGCCGGCCCATAATAATTCAGGTGGAAATTCAACTCTGTAATCACGAATGAAGTGCTGGAAAAACCGAACGCTCCCAGTTGGTAAACGAAATATAACATCGCCAACGCAGCCGTGCTCCCCCCCAGAAACATGCCGAGCGTCGATAACAAAAAAAATGCCCTGGGTTTGGGTTCCCGACCCGAAGTAAGCTTCAGCGCCGTCGAGGCGCTTGCCGGCACGTGCGGCCCGTCTCGAGTGGGGAAAGACCAGGGCTGGGAAAGGAAGAATCCCGCGGTTGTAGTGCCCCCAAGCGTCTGCGTGCCCACCGAGTGGAGTAACACCTGTACCGGACTCAGCGGAGCCTGCATGACGACGCCGGACTCTGAGAGAATCCGGGTCATCCCTAAAAACATGGTCATTACCATCACCAGGAAGATCGGGATGACCCACCACGTGATGCCGAGCTCCAGAAGCCAGAAGGTGATGAACATGGTGCCGCCGATCATTCCGATAACGGCCGTACGATAGGAGAACATCTCGTCCTGGTCGTTCACGTCAGGGGCGGACCTGAAGGCTTTACGGTAGACATCCTTCAGGTGATGGCGTGCTTCGTAGATGCCGAAGCCGACGAGGACGATCACGGCCCCAACCCCTTCCTGGTGCAGATGGGTATATTCTGAATAGGGCCCACCTGGATTTCCCAGGATCGGGCTCGCGGAGGTTACGATAAAATAAGCCTGCACAAAGTATATAAGGACAAACAGGATGATGCTGCCTAAGATCTCCAGGGAAACCAGGTAGCTGATCCCGAGGACGAGAAAGTTGGCCGATAAGGGCACGTGGATCGAGTTTCGATAAAATCGGGCGACATAGTACAGATTGAACGCGGGAATGAAGGGGACGAACCGATGGCCGATTTGGCACAACCCGATCGAGGCCGGGACAACGAACCCGGACCAAAATATCCCATTCCTGAGAAGCTTCGGTTCTCCGGCATCTCCCTCCACGAGCGAGAAAGGGAGCTGTGCCATCGGATACGAAAGCCGTTCTTCCTCCATCCACCGTTTTCGAAGGATCACCATCAGGGACATCAGCGTAACGTAAAATGAGGCTAGAAACACCCCCCACGCGAACAAAGGTCCGATCCATGCCCTGAAAGGAATCCTTCCTTCGGACCCCAAGCCCTCAAAGAAGCCCTTCGCCGCTCCGTGATCCTTTATGACCAGACCGTCGGGAAGGAGGGGAACCACAACGCTTTCCCACCCATTCTCCGGAGTTGCATAGAAGACGAATCCGGCAAGGTGAGGAAGCAAGTTCGAAACCACGCCTTTGGTCGAGACCGCCGATGCCATCAGCAGCATGGAAAACACCGCCATAAGCTCGCGGGGTCTCAATCCCTCCCGGACCAACCCGATCCGTTTGAGCATGTTACCCGCAAGGATCAACAGGAACAGAAGAAACAGGGCGCCGGTGCAGAACCCGTTCTGGGTCAAGCTCAAGATCCCGCCGATGGCCTGTTCGGAAACCGACAGAAACGCCAGTAATATACAGAGCGTGGAGCCGATTAAGCCCGCACGGACGGTGACGCCCGAAAGGCCTGCGTCGGACCCCTGCTTTGCTTTATGCTGTTCCGTGTCGCTCACGAGGAAAACTCAACCGTTCCAGATAATAGGATCGCGCACTGAGACAATCCTGTACGGTTCACAAATGCGAGGGCTTCCGGGCGGGGGACTCCTGGAAATCGTTCTCAGGTACGCCCACGCCCAGGCGGGCCCAGTCGATTTGCCGGAACATCAAAGGGAGAAAATCTCGCCCCGCCTTCAGCTTGTAGATGCGCACATCGTTGGCCGGCACGCCGCAGCGCAGGGCCCCGTCCTCGATCCCCGCCTCCGAGTGCCCCAGCCACCCCTCGAACGATTGGATTTCTTCTCCCCTGATAATCACCCTGCCTTCCCACGGAAGATCCGGCGAGTTGTTGCAAAGCGTCACGATAAGTTCATCCTCTCGATCCGTCACGTTGACCGCATAGGTGATCGGACGCCCCGATATCTCCACCAGGTTCAGGTCCGCGAAAAGTCCCGCAATGACGTGTGTAACCCCATTGAGAAACCTGTGGCGTTTCTCCTCCGCCCCCCAGCCTTGAACCGTAACCAGGAAGACGCTCCCCTTTCCGGCCCGATTTCGAATCACCAGCGGATCGCCTTCCGGAGTCTTGAGCAGGACCTCCCCCGTGGTTTCCCGGGCGCTCCGATATTGGAATGGTTCCTCTTGGAATGCCCTTTGATCCCACGATACGATCTCACCCGAAAAAGACCGCACTACCCCTTCGACTTCTGCCCCTGACAGGGATGCGGGAATGTCCGCCCACTGTTCCGTCCCGACCACGAGAATCCCGCCGCCTTCGACAAACTCCGTCAGGCGCCCCGCAAGGCCGTCTCGCGCCTCCACCTGAATCTCCCCAAGCAGGACTGCCGCCCGATATTTCTCCAGACAGCCGGCCGACGCATTGGACAGAATCACCTCGAACAAGTCCCCGAACGGTGTATTCGTGATGTAGCCACGTTCGTCCCGGTAGTAGCTCGCAAGCTCATAATCCGGATAGACCCACCGGAAGAAGTTATCGATCTGATAGTCCAGACGTGAATACGGAATGTTTCCCCAGACATGGTCCTCGTCCCTTCGATAGTGATGTCGCGGTGGATTCCAACCGTGATCATAGTCCAGGATCAGGGCCACGGGCATGTAAGGCGTTCCCCTTACTGGGTGGTCCACCGCGAACTCCTGTCCCTCCACGTGGAGGCGCCCCATAGGCGTCAGGTTGGCCTCCAGCAGCCCCCAACCCGGTTGGTTCAGGCCCCCGACCATGATGAAAGGCTCATAGTCCCCGCTCGTCTTTCCATCGTACCGGGTCTGATTGAAGATTCCGGCCGAGAAAAACAGAACCGAGGTCCCGTACATATATCCCAGGTACCACTCCCGCTTGCTCAGCCCTTCGCTCGGACCATAGTCCGGTCCGCTGATGCCGTCCCCCGACGTCACGTTTCGTCCGTCTCTCGAGTACCATTTCTGTCCCCAACGGGACGAGGGAGAGATGCTGACCGCAGTGAGCAAATCGTACTGTTTGGAGGCCCCCCGGCAAAAGGACCAGAGCAGGGTGTCCGACGGCAACGACTCCTCCGCCTCGATCCCCAGCATCCGGGCCCCGTGCTCGGCCGCGTAGTGACAACCGTAGCCCAGAGAACTGATCGAGACCGCGTGGTGATAGGTCAGCGAATAGAACACGTCCAGGACGCGGTCATATTCCTGGTGGGCCCGGGACCGAGATCGGTCCGGAGAGGGCTCCTGGCGCATCCCGCTCAGGTCCACGTAGGGACCCTCCCCCCAGCACCATCCGCTTGTGTATCCCCCGTCCAGCTCCGAGTCGCCCTTCATTCCGATGTACTTCTCCCCAAAAGTCTCCACGAGGAACTCGTGGAGCATCCGCTTCTCATCCTCCGGAAGCCTGTAATCCACACCGATGTTCTGAATGTAGATCCCGGCGTCGGCCAGCTTCTTCAGATTCTCTCGCCAGCCCGGGTGGAGCCTGCCGTCGTTCGTCTTATAAAAATACCTGGAGTAGATCTGGATCGTAGAGGCCAGCTTATATTCGAGCAGGGCCTGCAGGCAGGCCTGGGAGTCCGGATGTTTCATAAAGATCGCGGTGCGGAAATCGCACTTGAACTCCTCCCGGGTCAATGGCTTGTGTTTACACGCTTTGTAGTGTTCGCCTTCCTCGGGAACCACCGGACGGTTATAAATTGGTCTGAGACTGAGGCCAGGTTCACTCTGAGGGACGTTGCCTTTTTTCATCCGCTTTCTCCTCCCGGCTCGTAGAGCCACGACACCGGCAGTGCCACCAGTTTGGAATACACATCCCGAGCCCCCATAATACTGATGTTTTCCTTCCAACCGGACTCCGGATGCAACGCGTGAACGTTGTAGGAGAACAGAATCAGATCATCTACGAATTCGATGTTCGGGTAATCAAAACACCCGAAGTCCTTCGGGATCTCGCCCACATCCTCCCGGGAATGATAGTGGCCGATCGGAGGGGGTTCAATCTTTTCGACATCCGGCAGGGCCGTGACCTCCAGCGTCTTGTGTTTTGTCCACGTCCTTCCTTTGTCCTCTGAGATGGCCACGGACAACCGGGACCGTTTCAGCCCGCGTTGGATCTCCTCGGCGCTGACCTGGTTCCAGACCACCACAAGATCACCCGTGGAGGGAATGCGTGCTACGTAACACGGTGAGCCTGAGGCGGCCAGATCGGTGGGTTGCGGTATGGACCATTGCACGCCCCCGTCTTCCGAAAGACACGAGTAATGCCTGCCGGTCACCGTTCTGCAAAGCATCAGGAGGCGGTCATCGTCCGTCTCCACGATCACACCTTCCCCCATCGGAGAGTGGTCGCTGCAACTTTCCCCCGGCGGAATCGGCCAGACCCAGAGGTTGTTAGGGCTCGATCGCCACGACTGTCCCAGGTCATCCGAGTAGTAGACAATCGTTCCGTAAAACTCGGGAGTATGGTCGTGCCCTTCGACGAGCATCCTGCGGCCTTGAAACCATCCGTATCCCCCCCGAAATGAGTGCCCCTCCCCTTCACCCCGGTACTCCGGGTGTGCATAGTCCGCCACGTCCCAGTCAACCGGTAGAATCAGCCGCCCGCTGCGCAGTTGAAACAAGCTGTTCCTCACCCCCTGTAAGACATCGCCCGGAGCGCCCACCCGGATGCCCGTTGACCATGTCAAACCCCCGTCATCTGATGTGACGAAAAACATATCAGGCCACAAGCGATGGGGAAATCGTTCCCTGAGCGCTTCGTCATACCTCCGGCATATGCCGGCCAGGTTCCCCGATGATAGGAGCTTCACGGATTGAAACTTTCCCTCCAGTGGCGATCCGTCCTTTCGGCAAGGCTGCACCGGCTCGCTCCACGTCCGCCCGCCGTCTTCGCTGTGCGATACGTGGCCGCCATCTGTGCCGAACAGACGGGAGTCATCCAGCCGAACCACAAAACGGTGGGGGACATCGCGCACCTCAAAAACCTTCGGAACATCCATAGAATAGAGCCTCCTTAGAGCCTTACAATCCAACTTCTACGCCAAATGCTTACTTATTTTTTTGTTGAGAGTAAACCACCCCGCCCAAAGGGCGGGGCATTAACCACTCCCATCCCCAAACAGATCCAACTGTAGGGGCCCTTTCTGCTCTTGACGATGATACCGAATATATTGCTCAATCACTTCAGAAGTCACCTTGTCGCCTACGGTGCGGGCAAAATAACCATCTTCCCAGAATTCTCCACCCCATAACTCCCGTTTCACCTCTGGATGTTCTCGGAAGACCCCGCTGCCCGAAATACTCTTCAAAATGCCCACTACCTTAGAAATCGAATACCGGGGAGGAAACGACAAGAAAATATGCACATGATCTTCGGCCACTTCCATCTCTTGGATGTCAAAACCAAAATCCTCTGCTATCCGATGAAACAGCTTGCCCACATACTCTCGAAGGTCACCTCGCAAAATCCATTTCCGATACTTCGGTGCCCATACCAGAGGATACTGGCTATCATAGACTGCGTGACTGGTCCGTCGGAGTCCCATCGTATGCCTCCTGAGTCGATATGAGTCTCAGTGGTCTGCACACGATAAGACAGCCTTTTAGCTTGCCTTCGGCAAGCTAAACTTTTCCTCCCCTTCCAAAGGAAGGGGTATCCAAGTCCAAATACTTTCATGAAGGCAGCCAAACCCGCGAAGGGGAATTTGACACTTTCAACCGACCTTCTCCTCTCCCGGCACCCGGGAGAGGGGTGCCGAGCTTGCGAGGCGGGGTGAGGGGGCACGACGGAATGCGAAAATATCATATCACATTCCGAAAAACTTCTACACAAAATGGCAACTCAAAATGTCATGCTGAGCCGAAGGCGAAGCTTTGTCCTGAGCGGAGTGGCCGGTCTTTGGCCACGGAGTCGAAGGGGATCTCGGTTTTTTTGGTTGCGGCTGAACGAAGCGACCGGACGCCTAACCGTTCTGTTTGACGGATGTGACCCATTCTGTGCTGATCGGCGGTTCGCCGCTTTCGACGAAGCGTTCGATGGTGTTCTTTCTCGCCGGAAGTGTCAGGAAATCGGCCATCCACGGCTCGCGGAAATAGGCCTGCTTCTCCCGAGGCAGCCCGGCCAGCACCTCCGGAGGAACCTGGAGCCGATGCCAGTGCGTGGCAAGGTGCGCGTAGGCATGGAGCACCGCGATGCGAGGTGTATCCCGTTTCCATTCCGGACCTGCGTGACAGACATTCTCCGTGAAGAAGAGCGCGCTCCCCGCCGGACACTCATAGTTCACGAAGAAATCGCTTCTCTTCCTCTCATCCCACGACGTATGATCCGGATGCATGGGGAAATTTACCTTATGGCTGCCTGCGATGAAACACGTGCCCCCATCCCCTTTGCCCACATCGGTAAGTTCAAAGATGACCCGCACCATGCCGGCGTAAATCTGCCCGTTCTGCACCCGGTAGCCGAAGATGGGATTCGTCTGCTGGGGGCCTCCGCCGTGAAAGACGCCGGCCGACTCCCCCTTCGTGCGCCAGATGCACCCGCAACTCTCAAGTCGAATTTGCCCTCCGATAATCTCTTGGAGCACATCGATGACCTTCGGATGGTCGATCAGGATGCTGGCGGGCCCTCCCGGCACCGCGCGATGCCCCGGGGGAAGGGATTCGGGGTTATGCTTGATGCGATCGATCTGGTCGACAACCTCGGCGATCTCATCAGAAGTCAGAATCGCGGGCCGCACAAAAAATCCGGCCAGGTCAAAACGGAAACGCTCCTCATCGGTCATAGCCATGGCTTTACAGCTCCTCTCCTTCAATGGCGTCGGCGTATGGCGTCCTTCGCCTTTAGCCTCCTCGACAGGGACGCCTCTGTCTCCTGTATTCTGTATTCTATATTCCGGTGGGATGGGCGGAGGAGACTTCCCCTGACCTCCGACCTTTAACCTGACTACCGGTTTTGACTTTCCTGGCCCCTGACCTCTGACCTCCGACGCCTGCCTTTCGCATTTTCCATTTTCAAATCCGTCCCGTCAGGATCGCGACCACCGAACTTGTGGCGGCGATGACCGCTTGCCCCATGATCAACCCTAAGAAAAACGGCCGGGTTCGGCCGTAGAGCGATGCGCCTCCATACTTCAACACGTTTCGCTTGATCAACCACGCCGCCAGCATATTGACCCACCAGGACGGACAGATCGTGCCGACGGGGAAGCCGATCGGATGGACCGGCCACCAGAAGAAACGTTGCCGAGCAAAAATCAAGGAACCCATCGCCACGGCCCCGACCCCCGCCCATAGAAGACGGATCGGCTGTCCCTCCGAGGAAGGATCCCCGATGGCCCCTCCGAAGTAGATGACCTTGGAGGCCAGAGATCCGATCACATGCCCGCTGTAAGCAAATCCCAGGGTTCCCATCGTGGTGACATAATACAAAATAGCAGCAGCCGTGCCCACACCTCCGGCCAGTAGACCAAGAATCAGTGCGTATCCGAGAGGACGGAACTTCATGGTTTTCCGGTGTGTCAGCTTAAGCACAGTGGATGTGCTGGCCATGACGTGCGGCCCCTGCGGATAGGACCAGGGATAGGCCAGGAAAAAACCTGCCAGTGTGGAACTGCCGAGCATCTGCGTCCCCCCCGAGTTGACCAGTACCTGTACGGGAGACAATGGAGCGGACATCACCACCCCGGCCTCTGCCAGGATGCGTGTGACCCCGATAAATACGATCAGCATGATCCCGACGAAAATCAGCGCCCCCCACAAAGAGACCCCCATCACCCCGAGCCAATAGCAGATAAACGCGAACCCCACGATCGATCCCAGGACAGCGGACCGGTAGGAGAATATCTCATCGCTGTCATCCACATCCGGGGCCGACCCGAATGCTTTTCGGCAGACATCCTTCACGTGATGACGAGCCTCGTAGAGACCCAATCCCACCAGCACGGCCAGCGCCCCCAGGGCCTCCTGATGAAGGTGGGTGTAGTGGACGTAAGGATCATAGGGTGGGCTGCCCAGTATCGGACTGGCTGATGTCACGATCAGAAAAATCTGACCGTAAGAGATCAGCGTGAACAGGAGAATGCTGCTTAAAATCTCCAGAGAAACAAGATAGCTGATCCCCAGGACGAAGAAGTGGGCGTAGATGAGCAGCCCGATCGAGTTGCGGTAGAAGCGCGTGTAGAAGTAGAGCCGGACGGCCGGGATGAAAGGCAGGAACCGGTTGGCGATGACGCTCAACCCGATCAGCGCGGGCGGGACAAACCCGAACCAGAAGATCTTGTCGTGAAAAAGCGGACCCCTTCCCGGTTTCCCCTCTATCAGAGACAGGGGAAGTTGTGCCAACGGAAACGGCAGCCGCTCCTGCTCCAACCACGGCTTCCGAAGGATGACCATCAGCGACATCAGGGTGAAGTAGAACACCCCTAAAAACACACCCCACGCACACAGGGGTCCCACCCATGCCCGGTAGGGGAACCGGGCCCCGCCGAAGAACCCCTCGAAGAAACCCTTCGCTGCGGCCGGGTCGTTGACAACCAGACCCTCAGGAAGAATCGGGAGAACGAGATTTTCCCAATCGTTCTCATGCGTGGCATAATAAACAAATCCAACCAGGTGGGGGAACAGATAAATCACGACGCTGGAGGCCGCCGGGACCATCAGGGTCATCGAAAATATGACCAGCAGCTCCTGCGGCCTCAAACCCGATCTGACGATCCCCGCCCGCTTCATCAGACCGATAGTACAGATCAGCCCGAACAGCAGAGACAACGGTCCGGCGCCGAAACCGTCCTGCGTCAGACTCGGACTTCCCCCGAGGGACTGCTCGGACACGATCAGAAAGGCCAGCAAGATGCTCAGGGTGAGGCCGATCAGCACCGCCGGCGGGGTCACCCCGGATGAGGGACGAACTTGCTCAACCGGTCCATCAGTTTGGACTTCACCGGCCGTTACGGTCACATCCGTCCCCGTGTGATAATCTGAATCAATTCAGCCATCTGACTCCTGGGGGGTCCTGCGAAAGTAGTCCTCCCAGCGCTCCAGGGGCTCGAATCCTAGGATCCGCTTGGCCTTCTCCGTCGGGTACTTCCCGTGGGAAAGATAGCTGTTCAGGTTAAAGGCTTGGAAATGGTCGGGGACAGACGCGAGCTCCAGTGCCAGCCGGCACGCCCGTTCCAGGTCCTCCCACACGATGCTGAAGGACGAGAAGTCCCGGCCGGACACCGGTTCTGTGGGCCTGGGGCCTATTCCCCTAAGCAGAAAACAGACGGTCTGGATGCCGTAGGCTCGCGCGTAGATCCTGCAAATCTCACCACCGAGGAACTTGGTGATGCCATAGTATCCGGTGCCCGGGACCCCCGGAACGTCGTCCAGATCGAACTCGTGTCCATACCAATCCCTGACCTGCTCGGGACCGGTCTGAACGACCTTTTTGATGCCCAGCTCCGCGGCCGCCTTCATGATGTGATAGGCCCCAACCGTGTTGACCGCAAAACTTTCAATGGGGTCGGGGCGAACGACTGTAAAATTCGCGATGGCATCCACGCCGCGAGCGGCCTCCAGCACCTGTTCATAGAAGGTCACATCCACGTTGAGGACAGGTCTTCCATCAGGGTAGGGTTTGATGTCGGCCAGACGCAGCTCGTAGTCGCGCTCCAGGCCGGGTATGATGTGAGGCGCGATCCTTCCGGAGGCGCCGAGAAACAGGACCTTTTTCATCCTCGTCAAGCGTCCTCTTTCGTCCGCACGAAGTTATGCGTGGGCTTGTAGCCCATGCCTTCGGCCCTGTGAATCAGATATTTCGGGTTGGGTATATTCGCGCAGATATGATACACCGCCCATCGCCTCGCCCACCATACATCGCCGCTGTGGTCCCGACTCAAGGCACACCGGAACGCACGAGCGGCATCCCTGAAGTCGAGCCACATCGGATCGGCGGGGTGGCCTCCGGTCTCCTCCTCCACCACCAATTTTCCGAGTCGTAAGGAAGTGACCGTAATCATTTGGCACCGGGCGAACTCGCGACAAGTCAGTTCACCCAGGTATCGAGTCATCTGCGTGATTTCAGGTGTCGGGAGGGGTTTCCAGGCTTCGCTGATGTACACATCGTCTGCGTACGCGCTGAAAAAGGACAGGCTGCCGGCATAGATGAAACGCTTTACCCCGGCCTCGATCCCGGCTTGAAACAGGACATGGGTCCCACGAGTAGCCAGATCGAGCAGGGTCTGATCCCGCTGATGTTCATCCGTGGGGATGTCGGATGGAGGTTCTCCAGTATGAATAAGAGCCTCCATCCCGCTTACAGCCCTCTGTGCATCATCCGGTTCCAGGATACTTCCCTGGAAAAACTCTGCTTTGCCGTCCGGATCCACCCGGACGCTGTCCATCAGGCGCAGCTGATGATCTCGACCCAGCTCAGTCGCTACGGCGCGCGCAAGCCGGCTTGATGCCCCTGTGATCAGGATCTTCATAAGACCTTTTATCGAGACGCCCTCACACGCAGGCAGAAGACGGCATCTTTCTCCCCCCAGGATCCCGGAGCCCCATTACTTCCGTTTACCATTCGATCGTAGACGAATCTTACGATTCAAAAACCACTGCAGTGTGGATCTCGACTTCGGGGATCTCTATCTTGGCTTGGCCTCCCCCATAGCTCCATTCCGGCCTCGTGCCATCCGGTTCCAGGGTGACCTTCTCGGGTTGTTTGTCCATCCGTATCGTCAAAACAACATCCCGCACGGGCAGCGTCTCTTCGATGCACAGATTGTTCCCGTCGGCCGGCCGGTTGCCGTGGTGGTTCACCAGGTGAACAATCGTGCGGCTCCCCGATGCAGTGGCCTGTTCGGACAGCGCCACCTCCAGCCAGGCCGGGGACTCCAGACGGATCGGGAAGTCCGGGGCCAACTTCCGAATCAAGGACGATACCACACGCTTTAGCGGCCAGACGTTCTTGGCATGATAGGCCTCAAAAATATCGAACGGGATGTAGGAAACCGCCCCCTTCCCCACCCGCCGGAACGTGATCCCCGGATGTCCAGTCGATTCACCCGGGGGGGACCAGGAAAGCAGGGGCTTGCCGTCCCCCCGAAGATACGCCCGCCACAACTCAGCCAGGGTCTCCACGTCATTCGCCTGGGGACCCACCAGAAGCCCCGTCCCGTCGATCAGATAGGGCATCGGAAGACGCTCCTCAACCAGTTCGGGATCCGTCACGTTCAGATAGCAGTGCGGCCCAACCTCCTGTCCGGTTAACGACACGCCCGTCAATTCGCTCAAGGCGAAGTCGCCGGTCGGCTCATAATCCGCGCCAAGCATCCCGGACCGTCCGGTCACCAGAAGACCGCCGCCCTCCTTGACGTAGCCCTCTATCGCATCGACCAGCTCATGGCGCAACCGCCGCTGATCCGAGAGCACGATCACAGGACACCGGTCCGCTGAATGCCTTTCGTGGATGTGGGACAACAGCCAGGCTTCGTCAACGAAATGGTGCGGAAGCCCCGTCTCCATCAAAAGCTTATGCGCCCCCCACTGGCTCACCGAGTCCACCCGCAGCATCGCCCCCCTGTTGAAATGGGCGTCCTCCGTATGAAGCACTGCGACACACGCGCGGGGCGCACTATCCAACAGAAGGGATTCCCGCTCCTTCACAAACCCGAGCGTCTTGCCCATTTCGGCCATGACTGCCGGTGCCACCTCGAACGTGTGCGTCATCTGATACCCGATCCACGTGAGGCCACCGTTCGCGATCGCCGTCGCCACCTCGTGTTTCATGGCCGTTGCGGGCTTGCACCCCCAGTCCCCCCACCACCCCAGATGCGCGGAGTTCATCACATCGAACGGGATACCCTTTGTGGCCCAGCCCCGCGCGTCATAGGATCCGCTGAACATCTGGTCCTTGGGAAAGATATCCGCCCCCAGCGCGCCCACGTGCGCGGGGAAGCGCTCCGGGATGCGCATCGTATAGGACCAGTTGTAGGAGACGATCAATTCCCGCCGATGGCGATGGATCGTATCGCTGATCGACTGCCGGATGCCCCGGATGTCCTCCAGAAGCCACTTTACGAACGGGACCCATTGAGGGTCGTTTTGATCGACGGGAAGCGGTCCCCCCACCTCCTTTGAAAAACGATCGCCACAGCTCTGGCAACCGCACGCCAGGTTCGCCTTGAGACCGTCGAAGAACAGGGCGTCCAGCGGGTAGTTCGTCACGATCTCTTCGATGTGGGGAAGAAAGTAGGCTTCGAGAAGCGGGCCCTGCATGCAGATCTCGTTGCCGATCAGCTCCCCCCGGACATCCCTCTGGCGCCACTCGGGACGCTCCCGGCAGATCGGCTCGCTGTTGAACACGTGGTAATACCCGATCGCCTTGATCCCCCGCCGATGCAGGGCTTCGATCTGATCCTCCACCATGTCCAGCCCCTCCGGCAGATGGGGGTGGACATACCGCAATTTGCCCCGCCTGTAAAACGACCAGCCGTAGAAACACTTGCAGAACACCGAAACCGCCTGGGCCTGGGTCGACGCCACCTGGTCCGCCCAGCGCTCTGCGTCGAACGCTGAGGCAAGACCCACAGCCGTCTCCTGGCTGTGAAAGTCGAAAAAAAGCTTTCGACATGCCGTGTCATACCAGGTCATCCTGTCTCCCGTCTGCCGTTTTACGTTTCACGTCTCACGGCCCTTGATTGTCACCACCGCATACTCATCGAGTTCGCTGAGCTGAAATCGGATCCCACCTTCGTCGATCGCCACATCCTTCAATTCATGCTGTGTCTTATCGGGCGAAATCACTTCTCCAAGGCCGTCCGCCCGTACGGGAAGGATCAATGAAACATCAAGTTTCCCGATGGGCTCATCTCCATAGTTCAAAAGGTGAAGGAACCAACTTGAGCCATCGACTTTCTTTCTTAAATTCGCGATCACATGCGGAGAGCCGACCCGGACCAGGGGCGAGTCTGCGACGCCGCTGATCTCATCGGCAAGCTTCTTCGCGACCTCCGTGTCTCTCCCCGCCACCTCCCATACGCGATCCGACCATGTGAAATCGGCCAGGTCACGGAAATCCGCACCCCCGCTGCAGACCGCCACCTTACCCCCTTCCCCCCGATAGGTCGGGAGGACCTCCATCATGTCCCAATCGGGGGCGGATGCCCCAGCGCTCACGATCAGTTTGTAACGGGAAAGATGAACCCGGGCCAGGGCGCGAACCTCTATGATATCGTAAAGGATGTTTAAACGCGTCAACGCATCCAGGACATCCGCCTCCCACGATGGACCGTAGACCAGGATCGCGATGGAGGCCGTGGATTCCGTGTCCCTGTAGAGATCGGAATGCGTATTCAAAAAACGATTTGAATCTCCGAAGGCGCGGACCAGAGACACCACCTCCGGAACCCCGTCCAGGAGACCGGCATTCGTGTATCCCGTCAGATAACGGGCCGCACTCCCGCCGAAAGCAGCGGCCTCATACGAAAAAAGGTGCTGTGTGCGTGGGGAAAAGCCTGTATCCGCATAACGGGGAACCTCCGTGAACATCGACTTGCCCTGAGGCAGATGACCCAGTAGATACCGGTTCGGACTTCGGATGTTTTCGACTTTGGGGAGATTGTTCTCGTCGATCCCGGGGACACACAGGTTCCATTCGTTGTAGATCACATCGCATACATCCTCCAGAGGGATGTTCTGCGGACGGTCGTACACGTGGATGTTCCACTGGATGATAGCGGTCGACTTCTGTTCCTGTCGCAACCAGCGATAAATCTCCGGAAGGAAGATATTCAGATCCTCCGTCGGGGATTCGCAGTTGTCGAAGAAAAAGGCATCGACTCCCGCCTCAAGGGCGCGCCGCATCCGCTCTTTAGTGTATTCGAGCCATCCGGGTTGTCGCAAATTGGCCAACCAGCGTTTCTCTCTCCCCGCGTAGAGCATATGCCTACCCCCCTCGACGTGGGGCCATTCCTTCGAGGCGGGCTCGCTCTCCAGCATCTCCTCCCAGAAGATATTGTTGGCTGAAAGATATGCGCTTACGCGAATGTCCGCATCGTGACACTTCTGGATCACACGTTTGCACTGCTCGAACTGGACGCTTTCTTTCTCGATTGAAAAACCGTTGCTCCAGGTGATCCAGACCCAGTTGATCCCCCCTTCCCTCAGATATTCAATCGCCTCGTCGAGGCGGTCCGTATACACCGCGCTCAACATCTTAAAGCCTTCCTCGGTCAGGGACCAGCCCGTGATATGCCCTTTCTCCTCTTCGAGGTATCCGCCGTCAAACCGCATATATTTGAAGGCCCCCTGCCTCGCCCAGTTCGGGAGTTTTTTGGGGTCAGCCCTTTCACCCTCCGGGACGGCCCAGCCTTTCCAATCCTCACCCTCAACCCAGCTCGCGAACCGGGTCTCGAGCGTCTCAGGGAAACCGCGGGGCTCACCCTTGCCCCAAAGGCCACGTCCGACAATCCAGTTGTCCAGCTCCTCTTTTCGGAACCGCCATCCGGAAGTAAGATTCAGAGCCGGGGCGACTCCGCGCTTTACGAAGTGTGTCAACAGTTCGGGTTTCGTCCCGAGGTAATTCGCGGCCTCATCGATCGTCAGAAGCTCTTCCATGCCCGACCTTTCCAGAAAAAAATCGATACCTCCAATAGTTTAGTGCTCATCCCGCGAACGGATCCCCCACGGGCATTAAAAATGGTTCATCTTCCTCCCAGGATGGTTTTTCAGATCGACTTCGGGTACCCCCACACCCAGCTTCTTCCAATCGATATCCCGGAACATAAGCCTTAAGAAACCCCGATCCACCTTCAGCTTGAATATTCGCACATCATTGGCCGGAACCGCGCAGAGGAGCTCACCGTCCCGAAGGCACGCCTCCGAGTGTCCCAGCCAGGCCTCAAAGGCCTCGATCTCCTCTCCTTTGATCCGAACCTTCCCTTCCCACGGAACATCAGGCGAATTGTTGCACAAAGTCACGAGAACCTCGTCTTCTCTGTCCGTGACATTGACGACGTAGAAGATGTCTCGGCCCTCGATCTCCACAAGGTTCAGCTCTTCGAGCAGCCCCCCCAGCGCGTGCCGGATCCCCTTGAGAAACTCGTGACGCTTCTCGTTCTTTCCCCACCCCCGGGCCGTCACAAGATAAAGCCTGCCTTTTCCCGAAGCGCTCTGAATCACCAGGGGGTCGCCGTGGGAGGTCCGCAGAAGGACCTGGCCTCCGTTAGCCTGGACCTGCCGGTATTCAAACGACGCTTCCCGGAACCGCCTGCCGTCGAAAGCTTCCACCTCCCCGGAATGGGACTTCCACACATCGGATTCCGGGATCCCCGAGATAGACGCGGAAATCGGCCCCTGGTCCACCCCCGTCACAACGATTCCGCCCCCTTCCAGGAAATCCGTCAGCCTTTGCCCCAAACCCGCCCGGTCTTCCACCCTCAGATCTCCCAGCAGGACCACTGCCCGGTACTTCTCCAGACACCCCAAAGAAGCGTTGGACAGGATGATCTCAAACAGATCCCCGTAGGGGGTGTTCGTGATGTATCCCCGTTCATCCCGGTAGTAGCTACCATGTTCGTAGCCCGGATAGACCCAGCGGAAGAGGTTGTCGATCTGATAGTCCAGCCTGGAATAGGGAATGTTCCCCCAGACATGGTCCTCGTCCTTGCGATACAGATGCCGCGCCTGATTCCAGCCGTGATCGTAGTCCAGCATCAGAGCGACCGGCATGTAGGGCACGCCCCTGAGAGGATGATCGGTTACGAACTCCTGGGCTTCGACGTGAAGTCTTCCCAGCGGCGTCAGGATACCCTCCAACAACGCGGGTTCCGGCTTCTCCGATTCGAGGAACGCCTTCATCGGGGCCTCGTACTGTGCGGCAGGGGGAGGGTTGAGCTTGGAATCGTATACGTAGCCCCCCTGGAAGTACACAATCGAGGACCCATACATGTAGGCCGCATACCACTCCCGCTTGCTTAACCCCTCGGTGAACCCGAAGTCCGCCCCGCTGATATTCGACCCTCTGGGGCTCTGATTGACAATCACTCTCCCATCCGGATGGTATTCTTTTCCCCCCCACGGTGTGTCGACCGCCGAGGAGATACTCACCGAAGTCAATAGATCGTACTGCTTGGAGGCCCCCCTGCAGAAACACCAGAGAATCATATCCGAGGGGAGTTTTTCTACTGTCTCGACGCCAAGCATGCGAGTTTCGTGTTCGGCGGCATAATGGCAGCCATATCCCAGGGAGCATATCGACATCTGTCGGTGCTGACCGTCCTGCACCGTCACGGAATAGATCGCGTCAAGCGCGTGATCGTATTCCTCGTGCGCCTCGATCCTTGTTCGGCCGGGTTTCAAGCGGTCCGGGGATAGTGGTTCACCCGGCCACCCCCATCCGCGGGTGTACCCCCCGTCGAACTCCGAGTCCCCCTTCCCCCCCAGGTACCGTTCCCCAAACTTATCTTTAAAAAATTGGCTATAGCCTAATACCTCTTCCGGGGTACCGCTCAGCCCCATGTAATGGAGGTAGATCCCTGCATCAGCCAACCTCTGGATCGTCTCCATGCCCCCCGGCACCTCCTCTCCGTCGTCCGTCCTGATCCAGAGTTTATTGTAAAAATATGTGGTTGAGGTAAAACCATAGTCCAGCATCGCTTTGATCAGGACCTTGTCATTTGGAGAATAGACAAAGGTCGAAGTCCTAAGATCGCATTTCAATTCCGCGCGGGAGACCGGCTTGGTTTTGCATCTCAGGTAGCGTTCACTCTCTTCGGGTACAACCGGGTAATTGTAGATAGGCCGAAGCGAAGACATTTCGTTTCCTCCTGTTAAACTCAGTTATTGGGCCGTCGGAGTCTCTTCCAGAGGCAGAGAGCCATCGCCGGCAAGGGTTCCGGTTCGTAGGGGCTCCGGAGTCATCGTCCAGTCCCTTCGCGCAACCCGATACCCCCTGACGTGCCGGGCGGGAGGCGTGTCATCTATGATGTGCTGCACAACATAGATATCACCGCAATGAAGCTGTGTCCATCCGGAATAGCCCCAGTGACGGATCGATCCTCGGTCCACATCGAGCATCAGGTGTTCTCCGAATACCCGTCCCTCCAGAGGCGTCTTTGCAGCCGCCTGCTCCTGGCTCTCGACGTACATACAGAACATCCCGCTGTAGTCGCAACGATAGGTCACAACCACCTCTCCGCTCCTAAGCAAGCCTGCCGCGGGTCGGCCCAGGCAGGACAACAGCCCCGTGCGGTAGGGACCCTGCCACGTTCGTCCCCCGTCCTCGCTGGTTGTCTTCAGGCTGTTGGGGGGATTTTTTTCTTCCCTTAGATAACAGGCGATAATCCCGTTGTCCAGTTCGACGAAGTCTCCCTCGGAGAAATCATGATCCTTCTTCTCCGCGACCGTGAGCGGGCCGTCCCACGTGAAGCCCAGATCACCCGATCGGTGCACCACCATCTTTTCCTCGCCCATTTCGTTCCACGTGCTGGTCCCGCAGAGCAGCATCCCGTCCCGAAGCTGCCTCAGGCTGGGTACCAGACCGTAGACCGGCGTCTTCTCGGGTCCCTCCCAGGTCATCCCGTTGTCTCGGCTGCGCCATAACCAGATGCGCGTCGCCTCGGCGGACTCTGCATGGCTTAGACCCATCTTCCCGGGAGACCAGTCCGCGATCAGAAGAAGTGTGCCGTCCAGGAGGCGGCACAGGCGTGGACAGTTGACAGCGCCCTTCTCCGCGGTAAGCTCGCAGACGGGCTCCACACCCCCCCATGTGGCCCCCTCGTCGAAGCTCCGGACGACAGAGACCCGGGAGCCCGGTTTTCCCGGCAGATGTTGGATGACCGGGTCCCGTCGAGGATAGGTGTCGCTCTCCCGGAAGGCGCAGATCAGAGTGCCTTCCTTCGCCGCCACGATATCCGGCATGGACCGGCTCAGCCGGTCGTCCCGGCTGACGATAGACTTGATCATCCTGGATCCTTCCTGCCCTGGCTTCTCAAGCGATAATAAGATGAATCTTACGGTTCAAAAACCACTGCAGTGTGGATCTCGACTTCAGGGATCTCTATCTTGACCTGGCCACTCTCGTGACGCCATTCCGGCGTCGCCCCACCCGGTTCCAGGGTGACCTTTTCAGGTTTTTTCTCCATCCGTATCGTCAAAACCACATCCCGCACAGGTAGCGTCTCTTCGATGCACAGATCGTTCCCGTCGGCCGGACGGTTGCCGTGGTGGTTCACCAGGTGAACAATCGTGCGGCTTCCAGATGCCGTGGCCTGTTTGGACAGCGCCACCTCCAGCCAAGCCGGGGACTCCAGACGGATCGGGAAATCCGGGGACAGTTTCCGAATCAAGGACGATACCACACGCTTTAGCGGCCAGACGTTCTTGGCATGATAGGCATGAAAAATATCGAACGGGATGTAGGAAACCGCCCCCTTCCCCACCCGTCGGAACGTGATCCCCGGATGTCCAGTCGATTCACCCGGTGGGGACCAGGAAAGCAGGGGCTTGCCGTCCCCCCGAAGATACGCCCGCCACAACTCGGCCAGAGTTTCCACGTCATTCGCCTGGGAACGCACCAGAAGACCCGTCCCGTCGATCAGATAGGGCATCGGCAGACGCTCCTCAACCAGATCGGGATCCGTCACGTTCAGATAGCAGTGCGGTTGAACCTCCTGTCCGGTCAGCGACACACCCGTCAATTCGCTCAAGGCGAAGTCCCCGGTCGGCTCATAATCCGCACCAAGCGTCCCTGTCCGTCCGGTCACCAGCAGCCCGCCGCCATCCTTCACGTAGCCCCGAATCGCATCGACCAGCTCATCGCTCAACCGCCGCTGATCCGAGAGCACGATCACTGGATACCGCTCCGCTGACGACCTTTCGTGGGTGTGGGACAACAGCCAGGCTTCGTCCACGAAATGATGCGGAAGCCCCGTCTCCATCAAAAGCTTATGCGCCCCCCGCTGGCTCACCGAGTCCACCCGCAGCATCGCCCCCCTGTTGAAATGGGCGTCCTCCGTATGCAGCACCGCGACGCACGCGCGGGGTTCCGCATCCACCAGAAGGGATTCCCGCTCCTTCACAAACCCGAGCGTCTTGCCCATTTCGGCCATGACTGCCGGTGCCACCTCGAACGTGTGCGTCATCTGGTACCCGATCCACGTGAGACCCCCGTTCGCGATCGCCGTCGCCACCTCGTGCTTCATGGCCGTTGCGGGTTTGCACCCCCAGTCCCCCCACCAACCCTTAAGATGCGCAGAGTTCATCACATCGAACGGTCTCGCCTTGGTGGCCCAGCCCCGGGCGTCATACGACCCATTGAACATCTGGTCATCAGGCAAGATATCCGCCCCCAGCGCGCCCACGTGCCGGGGAACGCGCTCAGGTATCCGCATCGTATAGGACCAGTTGTAGGAGACGATCATCTCAGGCCGATGGCGATGGATCCTGTCGCTGATCATCTCCCGGATGCCCCGGATGTCCTCCAAGCGCCACTTCACGAACCGGGCCCATTGAGGGTCGTTCTCTTCCGCCGGCGGCTCTCCCCCTACCTCCTTTGAAAAACGATCACGACAGCTCTGACAGCGGCATTCCGGATTCGCTTTGAGCCCGTCGAAGAACAGGGCATCCAACGGGTAGTTCGTTACGATCTCTTCGACGTGCGGAAGGAAGTAGGCTTCCAGAAACGGGCCCTGCATGCAGATCTCGTTGCCGACCAGCTTTCCTTTCCCATCCCTCTGGCGCCATTCGGGACGTTCCCGGCAGATCGGGTCGCTTCCTAACACGTGGTAATACCCGATCGCCTTGATCCCCCGCCGATGCAGGGATTCAATCTGATCTCCCACCAGGTCCACCCCCTCCGGCAGATGGGGGTGGACATACCGCAACTTGCCCCGTCTGTAATAAGACCAACCGAAGTGGCATGTGCAGAAAACTAAAATCGCCTGGGCATGGGCTGACGCCACCTGGTCCGCCCAGCGCTCTGCGTCGAACGCGGAGGCAAGACCCACAGCCGTCTCCTGGCTGTGAAAGTCAAAATAAAGTTTTCGATACGCCGTGTCGTACCAGGTCATGTTGTCAGCCCTCGTAGAGCCAGGCCAGCGGCACCCCCTTGACCTTGCCGAACCAGTCGCGGATCCCGGTGATAGGGGCGTCTTCCGGCCATTCAGAGATGGGCACCATCTCGTTTGCGCCGTACCCGAACAGGACCATATCCTCCGCGAAGGCGATACTCGGATAGGCGAAGACGCCGAAGTCAACCGGGATATCCCCGACGTCATCCAGCGAATGGTACGTGCGGATCGGCGGGGGTTCGATCTTTCCCACCGGGGACAATCCGCCGCCCATCTCAAGGGTCTTGAAGTTTTCCCACGTCTCTCCGTGATCCCTGGAGATGGCCACACACAGCCGGCACCTTTTGAGGCAGCGAAGAATCTCATCGGCCGACATCTGGTTCCAGATCATCACCAGGTCCGCTGATGACGGGATCCGCCGGACCATACAGGGTGAATCGGAGGAGGCCAGCTCCGTCGGTTCGGGTACGGACCAGTGCTCCCCCCCATCCGTTGAAACGCAGCGATAGATCCTCCCCAGTACCGTCCGACCGAACATCAGAACCCGGTCGTCCGCGGTCTCGACAGTAACCGGCTCGTCGAACGGGCTGTGACCCCCGAAGTTTTCTTCCGAGGGCAGGGGCCAGACCCACAGGTCGTTCGGACCCGAGCCCCACGTCTCGCCCAGATCGTCCGAATAAAAAACCACCGACCCCCCGAACTCCGGATGGTGGTGGTGGCCCTCCACGAGCATGCGGCGCCCCTGGTAATTTCCGTAACCCCCCTTTGCGAGGTGCCCTCTCCCCTCACCGGTATACTCCGGATGATAAGGGTCAGTGACCCACCAGATCACCGGTGCGAGAAGCCTTCCGCTCTCCAGCTGGATGAGGCTGTTGTTCGAGGCCAGAAAAGCCTCTCCGGGCCGGCCCAGTTGGAGTGGTCCATCCCAGGAATGACCCTCGTCCTCGGAATTTAAAAAAGACGTATAACGGGTACCGTTTCCGGCATTGTGGCGGTATTTGTCGGCGTCGTTCTGCCGCCGGTCCACGTAAAGCGCCCCCAGAGTTCCGGAGGCGAATCTCCCGACGGCAGTAATCGAGCCCTTAGTCGGCGCGAGCCACCCCACGTCCCCCGCGGGCACCTCCTCGTTGTCGGTCAACGCCTCCCCCCCCGCCTGCCGGATCTCGCACGGTTCGCCCCATGTCCGGCCGCCATCCTCGCTGTAGAAACCCTGGCACTTCCCCGTATCGAGCGCAAAAAGTCGGAGTCCGCCCAGCTCGACCAGCAGGGGCCAGCTGTATCCGACCTTTACCTCAAAACCGCCTTCCACTTCCATTTTGGCCTCCCCCAGAAGGTAAGGCATCGGTCTGTCGTTCCATCACCGCTCGTGGGTGAATCCGGGAAAGCCGGGCGACATCAGTTGTAATATCGCGTCAGGAGCTCCTGCACCTCCGGATCCAGCGTCTTGGGCCTGAAATCTCCGACCCCCAGGACGCGGAAGCCAAGTGGTGGCAGGTCCAAGTCGATCGTTGTACCATCCCGGGTTTCATGGTGGTCCGGGGCAGTTCGTGTAGACCGCGTCGAAGGAATCTCCGTATCGGGCTTGCGTCAGATCGCGTTTTTCGTGCCGCCTGAGATCGTCTGTCCATCCCTTCGCCGGGGCATATGTCATTGGCTGCCAGCTCGGATCGCGCTTGTTCGGAACCGTCTCCCCTTCAAAATGCCGTGAATGTCCCGGAAAAATGACCTCGAAGATATTATCCAGCATGTGATCCCCCGGGGTGAACGGGAACTCCCCCCACGTCTTGAACTCCCCCCTCCGATAGTCCCCAAAGAATCCCGAACCCCAGCCGTGGTTCTGGTCCATCACCAATCCTATTGGAATGACCAGTCTCCCTCGATCGCGGTGCCGCCAGAGGGCGAAATCCCCGAACAGCTTCGCACGGTCTCCCGCGGGAGTCCTCCTTAGCGGAGATGCCTTGGGATCCGTGTAAACCGCAGTCGATGTATACGTCCGGTGATGCCAGTCGGACCCCGGCATCGCCAGTGCAAGCCGCTCGAAGTTGTCCTTCGGCTCGTTCACAAGCAGGTCTTCGTCTCTCCACCAGCTCCCGAACCCGTACTCCGGCACGAGCATATTCGTCCCGGATAGATACGACACGAGCCACGTGCGATGCAAGAGATCGGCGGAATGGCCGCTCCAGACTTCCTCCAGGTCGCTGTCAAAGAAACAGCCCCCTCCCAGCGACATGTAGATTCCCCATTGGCGACCGTACTGTCGGGCAGCGCCTCGAAGGCACGCGATCCCGATCTGGGTCGACCCCAGGCCGCAGCCCCGTTCCATCAGAACCATCGGCGCACCCCAGGCATAGCGCAGTTGCGGGTCCGTGAGCCTCGCCGTGAACTCCGACCATTGGATCTCATCAGGATCCAGCCCGCGCTCCTTCACGTATTCATCAAAAGCAGGCACCGTCAGTCGCAAGGGATCGCCTTCGAATTCCACCTGGTTTCCCACCATTCGGACAAAACGGAAAAAATCGCGCTTGCGCATCGCCTCGTCGAACCAGCGCCGGGCGTCCCCTTTGGTCTGCCATCCATCGGCGTATCCCGGCCAGCCCATCCTTCGGGTGTGATGCAGATCGCCCCCATACTCCCCGTGCGTGACCCACCAGACTGTCCGGGGAGGCATTTCGCGCATGGTCTTTAAATACTCGTCCACCTTCCAGTCAACGAATTCGCGGATGGGCATTCCGATCTCGAACGCCCGGCGAGACACACGAACCATCTTCTCCGGCGGCGTATCTTCGGGATAGATGTGGTTCTCGGTGCACAGGTTGCACACGCTTCCCACGCCGTACTTCTTCAGCATCGACGTGGGAAGGGCCCAATATGGAGGGTACCAGCCCAGCTCCCAGTAAAAGGCGTTGAAGCTCCGCTCGGCGCATGCCCGGTCCGGCAGGTAGGTCGAACCCTGTCCCCGAACGGGACATGGCCAGAAATAGGGGGCGAAAAGAAACATGTCGCCGCCTACTTCTATCGTGGAAAGGGGGCTGGGGCTTTCGCCTGACATGCTAATCTCCCTTGGTCAAAACCCGATCCTGGTTATCCGCCCCTCAGTTTCTCTATCTGCCACTTGGCCGCGATGGTAAGACATCACGTCGACGAGTGCGACGTACCGCACCGAAAGGGTGTGTCCTGAACACGGACTCCTCACTCCTCCGCAAACGGGTCGCTGGTTTCCTGGTAAGCACGGAGCCGCTGCCAGAACAAGCTCACGCGCTTCATCCTCTCTTCCTCAAAGCTGCTCAGTATGTTGATCCGGGGGGCGGGGTGCAACATCGAGATCGACCACATGGAGAGGAGCCTCGGCTGGTACTTCTTGACAAAGCCCCATCGGGCGATCTCCTCCTGGGGGTCCAGCGCATTGTTCATCTGCGGGCGAGGGTCGACCTTGGACCAATCAGCGTGCGTATAGCACCATTTCTCCGAGCTGTCTCCGTGCAGCAGCACGCCGTGGTTCTGCCGTGCTCTGTCGTCGATCAGCATCAGGAAAAGGTCGTGCCTCTTCTCCAATTGGGCATCCTTCACTTTTCCTCGGAACTCGTGGGTGATGTAGGTAATCTCGGGCGCCCTCCCCAGCGCCTCCACATCGATGGCGCCCTGGTAGCCCCAAAACGCGCCTGTGTTCAGCTCCGGGTCGGTCACCTTCTCGTAGGAGAGCAGCCACGGGCTGCTCCCGAAGTACTCGACGCCGTGCCAGGTTGGATTGTGCCGGTTGGCTTCGTGCAGGAGTCTGGCGAACGGGCGCAGATAGATGTTCAGGTACATCTCGCACCGGAACTGCTCCCAGTGGGCCCACACGCCGGTGTTGCGCGGCCGGTTCACGACAGGTTCATCGGTCACGATCTGCGGAAGCGCCTGAAGACCCGGATAGTACGCGGTTCTGCCTTTGCCGTTCGCCACCATGCCGGGCTCGTGGACGGGGAACTTGTCCACGAGCTTATCCTCGTGCGTGACTTCGTGTTTCCGGCAGTACTCACGCCACTTCTCCAGGGAGTAGTCGCTGTACGAGGGACGCTGCCAGTATGGGATCAGGCCCTTTTCCACAACCCGTCCGTAAAGCGAATGGCTGTGGCACTCCTCCGGCCAGCGGAAGCCCTGGAAGCCCCCCTCCATATGATCCAGGAAGTCCTCCTTGAATATGCCGAACACCCACTCCACGGCTTCGGGATTGAACCAGTCCGGCTCCGGACGCATGCTCCAGTTCTTAAGCGGGGTCTGGATGAACCCATCCTTGCTAAGCTGCTTGCCCGCAAGCTTCATCGGCACCTGAGGGAAAACGTTGAACGTCTTGAACAGTCGCGGAGTCACCCATACATCCACGCCGGCGTCCTGCATCATTTTGGCGAGATCCATCACCGGGTCGACATCCGCCTTCTGAAAGACCATTGGGATGAATTCGATGCCGTCCAGCTTGCGCTTCTTCCACTCGTCGATCTGGACCTTGGCCGCTTCCCGGGTGTTCAGGTACCATCCGTTATGGTCCATCTCAACAATGAACTGCCCTTCTGGGCCGGCGACGGCATAATCCTGAGGCAGAAAGTACCCGCGTTTCACCGATGAGACCTGATGCAGTCGAGCCTTCATGTCAAATTTCTCCTAAAGATCAGGAAGCCGGAAATGCTTGACCTTGCCGTGACAATCACGTTCAACTCGTATCGCCGGCCAGTCTGCCTTCCCCTCTGCCGTCTCACGTCTCACGTTTCGTCATACAGCCACGATACCGGAAAGGCGTTCACCTTCGAGTATACGTCCCGTTCCCCCTGGATCCGCGTCTGGTCATTCCACTCGGACACCGGCTTCATTATCTGTACGCTGTAGGAAAACAGGACCATCTCCTCCACAAAAACGATCTCGGGATAGTCGAAGCAGCCGAAGTCGATCGGGACCTCCCCCACATCCTCCAGGGAATGATAATGACGGATCGGGGGAGGCTCGATACGGCCTGCCGAAGGAAGCCCGCTGGAATCGATCGTCTTGAAGTTCGTCCACGTATCACCCTCGTCTCTGGAGATCGCGACACATATCCGGGACCGTTTGAGGCCGCGCAGAATCTCCTCTCCGCTGATCTGATTCCAGATCATGACAAGGTCGCCCTTCGAAGGGACACGCCGGATAAAACACGGGGAGTCGGAAGAGGCGATCTGCGTCGGTCGGGGGATCGACCAGTTGACCCCCCCGTCTTCCGAAAGGACTTCATAGAACCGCCCCATCAAAGTACGGCAGACCATCCGCAACCGCCCGTCCTTGAGCTCAACCATAACCGGCTCGTAAAGGGCCGAGTGTCCGCCCATCATCCCCTCCATCGGGAGCGGCCAGATCCAGAGGTTGTTGGGGCTCGATTTCCACGTCCGTCCGAGGTCGTCTGAGTAGTACACGATCACCGCGCCGAATTCGGGGGTGTGGCAATGACCCTCGACGAGCACGCGGCGTCCCTGATACGTGCCGTACCCGCCACAGAACGAGTGCCCCGTCCCCTCCCCCCTGTACTCCGGATGGTTGTAATCGGCGACATACCAGTTGAACGGAACGACAAGGCGTCCCGTGCTCAACTGAATCATGCTGTTGATGTTCTCGATGTGATCGATCGGGAAGCTGATGTCCCCGACCCGGCTCCAGGTCTTCCCCTCATCCCGTGAAATCCTAAAATACATCCGGTTCCACTTGTTGTGCGGATACTCGCCACCGGGATCTGCGGGGACCCGGTGAACCGCGCCGAGCTCACCCGTGGAGAGGCGAATAACCGATGCCAGGTTCCCCGGTAGAGGTGCGGTCGAATCCGGATCCGGGGAAACTTCGGCCTCTCCCTCGACAGGAGACTCCCCGCTCTGAAGGACTTCGAACGGATCTCCCCAGGTGCGTCCTCCGTCCTCGCTGACGATTCCCTGGTTTCCGAAGGCGCTGAACACCCGCGTTCCGCCTAGACTCACCAGGTTTCGAAGGGGAGGTTCACATCGCGTCTCAAAACCGGTTTCCGCATTCATGGGTTCTCACTCCTTTTGGAACGTACATCCCTATCCGACCTCGACAACGGGCTCGACCATATCTTCCTTGAGATAAGCATAAGCCATGTGCTCCGTATTGTGATCCTGCGCGATGCGTCCCTCGCGGTCGATCAGGATGACACCACCGACACCCTGCACCCGGTCTGCCAGAACTCGGACCGCCTCCCCGGCAGCCTCCTGCGCCGGTTGATCGGAGGACATAAAATCCACTGCCTGCCGGGCCATGGAAATTCGGGCGATGCCTTCACCCCACCCCGTGCAGGACGCCCCACCCCCTGAAGCATCTGCGTAGAATCCGCATCCGATCAGCGGCACGTCACCCACTCGTCCCGGCCGTTTGTTCGGGCCGCCCCCGGTGGACGTACCCGAGGCCACGTGACCTGATCGGTCGAAGGCCACAGCACCCACAGTTGAGAAGTCCTTCCGGCCGAACAGCTCATCCCTCCAGTCCGGAGAGGCGGATTGCATCCTGAGCCACCGATCCCGCTCCCGTTCGACAACCAGGTCCGCCTCGGAGCAATCCGGGACGCCGACCTCCTTCGCGAACCGGGTGGCCCCCGGACCGGCGATCAGGATATGCTCGCTCTCGAGAACCCGTCGGGACAGTGCGATGGGATTGCGGACCATGTGGACCGCGGCCACGGCACCGGCTGCGAGATTCGACCCATCCATAATTCCGGCATCCATCTCGACCTGACCGTCCGCATTCAGGGATGAACCCGTCCCCGCGTTAAAAGTCGGATCGTCCTCCATCCTGGCGATCGCCCCTTCTACCGCGTCCAGCGCGCTTCCCCCCTCACTAAGGATATCCCAGGCGAAGAGAACGGCTTCGCGGCACCCCTCGGAGTGGGGTTCGAGCTGGTCTTCGGGAATGCTCCAGGCCCCTCCGTGGACGATGACTCCGAGCGACACGATTGTCCTCCTAAATTTCGATGGTTGCCGGTTCTTATCAGTCCGCGGCGCTTCTTACAATACGCCGATAGATTTCAGTCTCCTCAAATGCTTCGAGGTCCCCCTCAAAGAAAATGATCTTGCCATGAATCGACGCACTTTCTCCGGGAGCCAGGTCCCCGATGATCGGGTCCGCGTGCATACAGGGATGATTCGGATTCGCAACAATGGTGTGCGTATGTTCGAACCAGCTCATCGCAACCAGCTTTGGAGGTGTGGCCTGACCCACCTGGTCTTGTCTGGAGACAAGCACCACGACTGGCAAATCGGCCAACCCTCTCCCCCCCTTCCATCCCACCCTGTATCTTCCCTCCTCCTCCGTGATGGCCCCTGTCTCGGCAAGGCTGACCCATCCGGTCTTGGGAACGTGGATGAATTTGTTGCTGTTGGTAAAGTCGGAAAACTCCCTGCTGCCTCGCAAGAATGCGCAGAATCGCGCCTTTGTGCCGGCCAGCGCCTCCGGGCTGTCGTTCACAACGTGAAACTCCATCCCTACGCTTGAGTCGTCGCGCTTCTCCAGTTTACCCCCGAAACGAATCCCGTTCGGAAGCATCCGATCAAAGTGTATCCCGTTCTCCTCCTGAATCCACTGGGCCCTGGGAAGATCCTGAAACAAAACGTCACTATTGGATTTGTCATGGCTCAGATAAAGAGTATTGCGCTCCGTCTCAAATACCTCGGGAAAATCCAGCCAGATATAATCCTGGCTGGGCCACGAGGGACTTATCCATGCGATCTGTTCGAACGGGTAATGCGGTCTCCACTGCCCCGGCAGGATCCTAATTCCCTTTGCGTGTGTGTAAAACGAATCAGGCATATCATCTCACCTCTAAACGCCCCAAACGGTCCAAGATCAGTCCCTTCTTGAAACCCTGAAACTTTGGACCCTTTACTGTTGGTTTCCTATTCATCATTCATCCCTCATAAGCGCCAGGCACCTTTCATACACTTCGAACCGCTCCCCTTCCCTTTCCTCCGGGTCTACAAACTTAAACCAGAGCGCGCTTCCCGGTTTCTGATCGCTGAATTCCCGGTGGCTCGTCCGATGCGAAGGGTCTCGGCCGTGCCAGACAACCTCCCCGTCCTGCAGATAGATGAACTCGCTCCGGAACCGGTCGATCATCTCCTCCGTCCGATCCCGATAGAGCAAACCCTGCTCGCACGCCGTCCGTCGAACCGTCGATACGATCTCCGGGGAATCGGACTCTGCCGAGTCGAAATCCGCGAGTGGAGCCTTCACCTCGCTTTCGAAGTCGATCTCATCCAGGTCCACGGTCCCGAATCCGCCCTGGGCGGCGACCAGCAGGGGATTGCGTTCACGCCGGAACGGAGGCGCCGGCCAGTCGGACAAGGGATCGTGGCCCATCAGGTGGGCCCCGCAGGCATCCGTCGCCGTCACCTGGTCCCCCGCGATCAGCGCATCCGGGACCCGGCCCTCACCCTCCCATTCCCATTCCGACTGACCTGTCAGCGCATCGATGATGTTCAGGCACGGCTGTGTGATCATCCCTAAGTCGGGCAGCATGTAGGAAAGCCGGATGGCGTGATGGAAATAAGTCCGAATGCGTCCGCCGGGTGCGTTCATTGGAGACATGCCGAACAGGTTCTTCATACAAAGCGTCACACCCATGAAATGGTGACTCTTCATCTTGGCGACGGAAACCACCGCATCCGCGTCCGAAAAACATGCGCTCAACAGATATTGGCCGAACATCATCCCCCCGCCCGGCACCCGGTAAATCTCGAACGGAGGCCTGTTCGAGTCCACGAAAGGAACGCCGAATTCTTTCAGGTGATGATCGAAGTTGAGGTTCGTCTGGCCGTCCGGCGAAGTGATCATCGTGTCCGTGACAACCAGTTCGGCATCCGTATGCTCCCTCAGGATGCGGAGCGTTGCCATGCAGACCGAGTCGTCGACAAGTTCC
Organism: Candidatus Latescibacterota bacterium; assembly: GCA_965217865.1. Lineage (GTDB taxonomy): Bacteria > Latescibacterota > UBA2968 > SICM01 > SICM01 > CBDCJO01. Next base: position 2,078,899 of record CBDCJO010000002.1, read on the forward strand.
TGACGTCGACCTTCGATATAAGTAATCCCGTAGGACGGCTTCATCATGTTGAACTTGATGACAACCTTCTTCGCCTTCTCGATCTTCTCCCACGACCGGGTAAGGGGGTCCGTGATACGCCTCAGGGTCCGGTAAACCTCCTCATCGGAGAAACGGTGGTCGCAGTGTGAGGCTCGCACTGTGTAAGACTGTTTATCCGAGGGGCTCAAAAGGTTTCTCCTTCCTGCGATCCGATGGACCCTTCCCTCCACTTCTCGGATCGTCTTAGCGATTCCCGATTCAAGCAATTTACAAATTGACTGGATTCATACGATCGAAGCCCAATATAATAAAATCCCGCGGCAAGAACTATGATGTTTGCCCGAAACCATATAAAAAACGAGGGCACCGCGTGCCGTGCCCTTCGCTGAAGATCTAAATCGATACTTGGCTACTCGGATCTTCGCCCTCGAGGTCGCGATTATCGCCCGATCGAGGTCCAGATCAGAGTTTGATCTGCCGTAAAGGGGTTGCCTGGAGCGACAACTCTTTATATCTATATGCCAGCTGTATACCAAGGCCGGAACTGTGGACATCAACTGCCCATTCGATGACGAGGCCTGACATCTACGATAAGGCCGCGATTAAAACATACCCTTAATTCCAATTTCCCATGACCAATGCCGCGTCTATGAAAGTCCCATCTCGAGTAGTGATCTGTGGCGGGGGTGTCATCGGGGCGTCGATCGCCTATTTTCTGAGCCTGAGGAACGTCGAGGCAATCGTGGTCGAGCGGACCCGTGTCGCCAATGCCGCATCGGGAAAATCGGGTGGTTTTCTGGCGCTCGACTGGTGCCGCGGCACGCCCGTCGATGCCCTAGCCAGGCGGAGCTTCGCACTCCACGGGGAATTGGCATCGACCCTCGGAGCCGAGCTGAACCTGGATTGGGGGTACCGCAGGCTGGACACCTTGAGCGTTGCCGCCAGCGAGCAGCGGGACTTCAGCGCCCTGGCTCGCATGGAATCTCCGAGTTGGCTCGGGCCCAGGGCGGCCGTACACGCCAAGATCGGCACCGAGAAGACCACGGCCCAGGTGCACCCGGCCCAGTTCACGCAGGGCATGATGACGGCGGCCGAAGCTAAGGGTGCGAAGCTCGTTATTGCAACGGTCGAAGGGGTGGTCCTGTCGAGCGACGGCCGACAAGTCGCAGGTGTTCTCGCAAACGGCGAGACGCTGGAGGCGGATGCCGTGGTGATCGCCATGGGGCCCTGGTCGATTCTCGCCTGCAAGTGGCTGCCGCTGCCCGCGGTATACGGCCTCAAGGGCCACAGCCTGGTGTTCCGCTTTTCCCCACCGGACCCGCGCGAGCTCTTCGTCGAGATCGAGACCCAAGCTGGCGACATCGAGACGCCGGAGGTGATACCGCGGACCGACGGCACGACCTATGTCTGCGGTCTGTCGGGTGAGGCGCCGCTGCCGGTTGATCCTGCCCAGGTGACGGAGGATCCCGGGGCGCCCGATCGCCTGCGCGCCATGACCGCGGCGTTTGCTCCCGAACTGGGTGCGTCAGAGGTGCTGGCGGTGCAGGCCTGCTATCGCCCGGTGACAGCGGACGGCTTGCCGTTGATAGGGTGGGTGCCGGGCGTGGAGGGGGCATTCGTCGCTACCGGACACAGTGTCTGGGGGATGTTGAACGGACCGGCCACGGGAGAGGCGATGGCAGAGCTAATTGTGGACGGCGAGGCAACAACAGTAAATATTACGCAGTTCGATCCGGGGCGACTGGCGCCGGAATCCTAGGGAGGGATGGGGCCTAGTCACGCGCGCACCAGCGTATGCCGCGCTCGATGAGAGTGCGAAAACTGGGATTCGACCACGCCAGTTAGTCGTGGCCCAACTGCAGACAGAAGACGCGGGAATTGCCGTACTGCCGAGTCCAGGCCAGGGTGTGCATGCTTTTCGGGTGCTTCGTCGTCAGCAGCACTTCACAGTCATCGCCGGCGTCGACCATCTGATAGCTTTCGTCAATGCATTCAAATGGTTCGAGTCCCTGTGTGATGGGGTGATCCGTATCCGTAACTTCGACGATCAAACGCTGGCCAAACGACCAATCGTGGAGTGTGCGGTCGGCGATTCCGACGATGTCCCTCCAGACATTCCACTCCGGATAATTGAGTAAAGCGTGGTGCCAGACGAAAATCCCCTGCCCCATTTGACCCAGGTCGTCGAGAGCCGCTTTGGGAGCGCCGCGGTACCACGGAATACCTTCGTCTTTCGGTTCCCCTTCGAGCATGCAGTAGAAGACGACGACTTCGTATTCTCTTCTCGTCGTGACGGGGTCGAAGTCATTGCCTTCCGAACGCCCGATCGACTGTGGAATAGCGGCGAAGTTGTCCATGTGCTGGACGTAGGCATCGATGCCGGGCAGACTTCGAAAGAGTTCGTCCAATCCCTGAACGTCGAAGGGATGCCCGCCAGTAACCACGGCAACTTTTAACGGTCGTTCACGCATAGATCCGACTCCGCTGTCCACGGTTGACTATTCCCGCTGCAGTGGCTTACTATTATCCTTCACCCTCTTCTCAAACGTGTGCAGATGTCGGAGATCAACTACAGGATTGCCACACCCGAAGACTTCGCCGAGACTTGGGACGTCGCCAGCGAGGCGATCGGCGACTTCAGGCTCGGAAAACACAACATCGATTCCGCTCCACCGACAGCGCTGCAACCGCGAGACCACAATTGCCGCGCTTATGTGCACAGGTTCCATCGGGAGTCCTTCTGGGTGGCCGAGAGTGGGTCTCGTATCGTCGGTTTTACTTTTTCGTGGCGCAGTCCAGACCGATGGTACCTGGGAGCGCTGCACGTGCGTCCCGACTATCAGGGTCGGGGTATTGGCACCCGGCTCATGGAGCGGGCACTGAAATCGGCCCAGCCTGCAGATGTGCGCTGCGTCATAGCGGACGCGATCCAGGCGCCGGCCAAGATGCTCTACATCCGTGCGGGAATGCTGCCATGGCTGCCCCTGATCGAATGGGCAGGCGCGGTTCCCGACCTGGACGAGGATTCGCAGGGGGCCTCGTTCCGAACTGTGACGTCACCTGACCCCCTCGCATCCATCGATGAAGCTGTCCTCGGATTTCAGCGGCCGGCCGAGCACAAGGTTTGGATGCAGAACCCGGAGATGATGTGCGGACTCCTTTCGATCGACAATGTGCCCACGGGTTACGTGCACCTCTCGAAGGAGGGGGATATCGGTCCGCTGGCGACGGTGTCAGAACCGATGGCGAAACCGCTGCTGCACTGGGCGCTCGCGAGGTTGAAGGAGCACGGGGTCGAGCACGTTCACCTGAAAGTCCCGGGTCTGGCACCGAGCATTCAGGAAGCGATCGTTGACGCACGGCTCAGAATGCGCGAACCCGCACAGGTGATTCTGTCATCGAAACCCCTGTGGACTCCCGGGCAGTACCTCGTCTCGGCCGCCGACGCTATCATGTAGCCCCCTGGGTGTATTACAACAACGTGCGCAAGTAGCCGATCCCTCGCGATACTGCCTCCCATGGGTCGTCCAGGCCTTCATATTCCACTGATATTGTGCCGGTGTAGTTCAGTTCTCGCAACCGCCGAGTCACTCCTGGTAGATCGACGATCCCTTCACCCAGCGCTTTGCCGCTGAACAGACGTCCATCGATTCCGGGCCAGGCACCCGGCCGCTCTTGGGCGACGATCTCCCAGTCCTTGAAGTGAACGTGAACCACATGGGAGTACACCTTGTTCAGCGCCTCAACTGAATCTTCGGCAGCCATGAGGAAATTGCCCACGTCGTAGGTCAGCCTGAGCTCGGGGAAGTCCTCGCACAGGGAAATGAGAGCGCCGCTCTTTCCGTAGATATCAGCGCGAAAACCGAGATTAGCGAGTATAAAGGTGATGCCCAGCTCTCGCGCGACAGGAAGGCACTCATCGATCGCCACCTTCATCCACTCCTGACATTCATCGACCCTGAATCCGCTGTCGAGTGCGGGTAGCCCGGGCAGTATCAGCACGTGGTGAGCCGCAAGCCGCTTCGCTGAAACCTCGAGTCGCTCCTGAAACCGTTCCGTACGCACTTTGCGCACTTCGGGGTCTCGCGAGACGACGTCCAACTCGCCGTCCAGCACGGCCACGGTCATGTCGGCCTCGCCCAGGGCGTCGGCGAGGGCCGGAATTTCGTCATCCTCCAGGAAGGGGTCGTAGATCTCCATTTTGTTCAGGCCGAGGTCGTGAAAGAATCGGACGACGGCCACGTTGTCGACTGTGACGCGCTCAAGCATACCTCCGAAACTGTAGCTGTATCCACAAATCTCCATGGCAGAGCCTCACTTTCGAGAGTGTCTTGTGTTCGTCGCGCGTTTAGGCAGGTATTGGGTATTATCGAGCGCCCCTCACCCCTGGGCGAACTCGAGGATCACGCCGCACGTCTGATCCTGCGGCACTCTTACGACTCCAGGTCCGCTCGGACCGATCTCGACCTCGTTCTCGCTGAGCAAAGCCCGCGGTGCCGCCACTAACCGGAGCGTCGAGCAGATGGACGTCTTTCGAACGAGCAGCGTCAGCGATGCGTTGGATTGTCTCCGGATCGGTGGTGCTCAGGTCGACGATGGTCGACTGGGGAGCAGCAGCGGGGAGGATGCCGGCTTCACCGGCGCAAACAGACTCTACATCACGTGGCAGGGGGAGCGAGGTGAATATCAGTTCGCTGGCTTTCGCGACCTCGCCAGGAGTTTCAGCCCAGGACGCTCCCCCGGACAGCAGTTCTTCGGCCGAATCCTTCCGCAGGTCGGAGACCGTCAGTTGGTGGCCGCCAGCCAGCAGATTGCGCGCTATCCAGCGCCCCATGAGTCCGATGCCGATAAACCCTATTTTCATTGTGAGCCCTCATGTATTTTACCTGTGGTCGTCCCCTCAGACGATACCCTCGGTAGCAGTCGGGTTGGCTCCGCCGCTAGTCGAGTTCCCCCTCTGCGCGAAGCAGTCGCACGGTCTGTCGGAAGGCGTCCACGGTCACTGCCAGGTCGTCGTCGTCGTGGACAGCCGACACGGTTGAACCCGGCCATCCCTGGATGTCCACGCCGTGCAACAAGACGCCGATCCGCACCTTCAGGCGCAGGGAGGGAGCGACCGGTGCCTTGATCGCGTCGAAGTCGTGCTCGCCCGCCTCGATACGTTGGCGGTTGGTGGACACGTGCTCGGGATTGAGGAAGACGTGGAATCCCCCGAAGGTGCCGTAGGCGACCCAGCTCGCGCTCTCGGCGGAAAACATTTCGTTCAATCCATCGATGAGGCGATTGCCGTAGTCGATCGCTCGCTGGCAGACATCCGTGGTCTGGACGAGATGTAGAGCGGCGATGCCCGCCGCGCAGGTGGTGGGCCCGGCGTTGAAGGTGCCCATGTGGAACACCTTCTCCTCGTCGTCCTCGGCCGCCTGCCGGAAGTCGAGGAGGTCGAGAATCTCTTTGCGTCCGGCTAGGGCGGCCCCGGGCAACCCTCCCGAAACGATCTTGCCCAGTGTAGCCAGATCTGGCGTTATGCCCAGGGCCTCCTGGGCGCCGCCTGGCGCACAGCGGAAACCGCTGATCACCTCGTCGAAGATCAGCACAGTGCCGCTCTCGCTGGCCAGTTGCCGCAGTCCTGCGACAAAGGCGGGTGTGGTGGGCACCTGTCCCCAGACCGAGCCGGTCGGTTCGAGGATGATGGCGGCCACGTCTTCTTCTCGCAGGATTCGCGCCGTCTTCTCCAGATCGTTCGGCGGTGCGAGCAGCACGCTTTCGGAGGTCCCTGCAGGTACGCCACGGGCGGAAGAGCCGTCGAAGTGTGACATAAAACCGCCCGCAGCGTAGTCGTGCCAGCCGTGGAAATGTCCCTTTAAGCGCAGGATCTTATCGCGGCCGGTGTAGGCGCGCGCCAGCCGGAAGGCGAGCATAGTGGCCTCCGTGCCCGAATTGGTAAGCCGCACGCGCTCGGCACAGGGGACCATCTGCTGGATAAGTTCCCCCCACTCGAGTTCGAGCTCGTGGTTTGCGCCGTAGTGGGTGCCCTTGACGAGTTGTTCCCGCACAGCCTGGGTAACAGCCGGATGGTTGTGGCCCAACAGGAGCGCGCCGTGGCCCCCCGGATAGTCCACGTACTCGTTACCGTCCACATCCCACTTCCTGGACCCGTCAGCCCGGGTCACATAGATGCCGTGGGGTTCGATATAGCGGGCATCGTGGGTGATGCCGCTGGGAAAGACTTTTCGGGCCCGCTCGGCCAGCGACGCGGAGGTGGCCGTCTTGCGGCAATAGGCCTCGACCAGAGGCGAGTCGTTCCGGTCCAACGGTCCATGTGGATAGACGGCGGGCAGGGCGGCAGTTTGTGTATCGGACATGGGATCATCCTCCAAAATAGCAGAGCTACTCAGCTCCGCTGGCGCTCAGGTTCAAGCGCGCCAGAGCCAGATTCAGGTGCTCGGCCATCACCTCGGACGGCGTCAGGGGGGAGGTAACGTCGTCGTAGGGCGTGACCTGGTTGGTGTCTGGGTTCCAGTCAACCGGCCCGTACTCAGCGGGCTGGCCGGTTTCGGTCATGAGGTGATACAGCGGATCGCCTTTGTTATAATGCCAGAACTCGCCGGGATAGGGCAAAAAACCGTGGCACTCCATGGTTTGGGTGATCTCCCTGCGGTTGTGCTGTTCTTCTGCGCTGACAAAGGGAGAATCCATTGGGGTATATTCGCTCATCTCCAGATAGGGCTTGCCGCGCCAGACTTCGCCCCCGTCATCGCGTCGGAATACCGAAATATCCACTGCTGCGCCCATCATGTGGGTGCCGATGTTGGGGTAGTTGGCCACCAGACAGGTCGACCGGCGTTTGATCAGATCCAGGGAGGGAGGTTGTCCGCCGTTCTCCCACCAGCAACTGCGCACGATCATGTCGAAGACAGCCGGTTTTCGCCCCAACTGGGTCTGCATCTCGCGGGTGCGGAAACCCTCCTCGATTTTCAAGATCCAGCCGCGTTCGTTCATGTCCCGGCCAATAGCCAGCAGGTCGGGAATCAGGCTGGCGCGAATGGCGAAGATGCGATCCAGATCCCCGGCGATTTTGCTCTCCGAAAAGAGCATTTCCACCCCCGCTTCGTCCACGGCGTCGGGAATCGACCCAAGGCCCTCGCCGCACTCCTTCACGGGGTAGGCGGCCATGGTTTGCAGCAAATCATGGCTGCGCTCCATGTACTCGGTCCAGAATTGACGTCTCGCCTCTTCGTCGGAATTCGTTTCCATACTTGAGCTCGATTGAATCCCTTTACCTGCTCTCAGTCCCGTCCGTTTCCGAACGGTCGGCGGGGATTATAGGTTTCCAGAATCTCCAGGAGTTTGACGGACAACTCGCTTCCCATCTGCTCGGAAGCCTTGAAAAGCATGTCCCACTTCTCCTTCAGCTTCATCCGCGCGTCGAACAGCTTCCGATCGGAAGACGCTAGGCGTTTGAATTTTTCACCGTCCTTCACTCGCAGCTGGTCAGGACGTACATCGTCGTAGTTGTTCCAGTTCACGAATTTGACCCGGTCCCCGTCTTCTGCCGAAAGCACGCCATCCTTCATCACCGCCCCCGTTCTCGTGTCCATGATCTGGTACGGGAGCATGCACTTCGTCCTGACCTTTTTTTCATACACGTAATACCGGTATCCCTTCTTGTACTCCTCCCGCTTCCTTTTCTTCCCCTTTTCATCCGTGTATTCCACCTTCTTGACCGTATTGGCTTCCCTCCTTTTCTTACGCTGGTCGAAGTCCAGGTAAGCTTCGGACAGGCCGGCGATCAGGATGATCGGGATATCCGATTTGCGCGCCGCCTGAATCACCTCCTCCTCCGTGGCAGCCTCGGGGTTGAACCCCTGCTCTTTCACGATCCCGTTCACCTCGTGGTCGGAACCAGTTGTATATGGGCGGGCCGGTCATTCAGACCGCGTACGATCTCGATGTAAACCGACTCTTCAAGGCGATGGCGCTCGTCCGCCTTTTTCAAAAGATCGTCGTCCGGCTCCTCTATCCACTTCTTCAATCGATGCCACTTGCTCGGTTTCGGCTTGTCGGCGTCAGCCAAGGCGTCCCTTTCAACAATCGTCGGATGGAAAACAAACAGGCCGACCTTGTATCGCGCCCTAGTGATGGCCAGTTTTCGCAGCGCCGTCGCATCCTCATAATCCGGCACGCGTTTCAACGCCGCATCGAACGCCCGGTAGGCCGGGACATAATCCTCCTGCTCCAGGTAGGCCTTGCCTTCGGAATATTCCTGTTTGGCGGCTGCCAGGTCGGCCAATTCCTGAGCCCGCTCCGCCCGCTCCTGCGCGTCCTTGTAGTCCGCCACGTAGGAGAGCGACTCCAGGTACGTATCCGCAGCCGACTCGAAATCCCCGAGGTCGAACGCATTTGCAGCCGCCTGGTAGTGCACCTCCGCCTCCTTCTCAACCTCACCCGGGATAAGGAACCTCGCGATAGCCGGCACGGCCCTCATCTCCACCCCACCCGCAAGCGCGGCCCCGTGGCCTCCCGGTCCCGAATCTGGGGCAGACGAGCCGTCAATATCGTTCAGCGGCCAGTAGGCCACAAGGCCCGGCTCGTTCCCCTTCAACAGTCTGTCCTTCCGCTGGTTGATCTCACGCTTCGACAGCATCCTGCTCCACACCCGGAACTCCGCCATATATCCCTGGAACAGCCTGTCATTGGGAAAGTTCGATTTGCCGATATAGTTCTGTCCCCCCCCGACCACATCCAGCCCTCCCTCGTACTTGTCCCGCTTGATGAATTTCCCGGCTATAAATAGCTTCATCCCGCCGGGACCGAAGACAGCCGCGATGTGATGCCAGACGTTTAAGCGAATACCGTCCTTCTCTTTGATCCGGTGCCGCTTCCCCCTCCGGTCCAGGATGGTAAACATGATCGTGTCGGATTTTTTGTCGTTCTGCACGAGCGCAGCGTTCTTCTTTCGTCCGAAATCGAACACCCGTGAATGTTTGTTGAACCGCTCCCACTTCACCCATGCCTCTACCGTCCCCTGTGTCAGGTGGTCGAAAATGTTGGGCGGCAACTGCACATACCCGCTCTTCCCGTCAAAAAAAAGGACATTCATCGAAAGCCCTTCCGCGGGCAAGGCACCAGCCGAAACGGGCAGCCATAAGGCCGACGAAACAGTCAGGAGGATTAGAACCCTTTTCATCTATCTCTCCTCATTCCAACCGTGCATTTTTCCACTTTGCCCTTTTCACCTTGCAATTCCTCCCCCCGTCCACCCGGGCGTGATCCCCAGTTCTCTGCCTAAATCCTCAAGCCTCTTCAACTCCTCGAGGTCGTAAGGAATCCCATCCCGTTTGTAGGCCTCTTCATTCCTGAATTCCAACGTGCCGGGGAGCGTGGCCTCCTCGTACCCCCTGACGGGAATCATGGTCTCGCGCACTCCACGCACCATTTTGTCGATCCCGTTTCGGACCTCTTCTGCGGGGGCAAAAATCCCGATATCCATCACGACGATCAACCCGCCCACGTTTGCCCCTGGCCACCGGGCCTTGATCTCCTCTGCCTTTTGGTTATGGGTACCCACAAGGGCGTTGCCCAGAGCGGTGGCAATTCCCGTCATGCCCATCGACTTGAAGAAGGCCGCGGGGATCAACTCCTGAAGGGCATCGAATTCCTCTCCTCGTTGGTAGTCGGCCAGAATGCACGTGGCCATATCCAGAACGAAGGGGGGACCTTCCTGGCCGGACAATCCGAAGGAAAAAGGCGGATTCCCCCAGTAGGCGGCCTGATGGGTTTTGTTTCGCCGTCCTCCCGAAAAATCCCAACCCCCACCCTGAACCGAAAAAGCCGTGCAATCCTCTTCCATGGCCCGCCGGACGTAATATCCCGCCGACCCGTAATGGCCGATGTGCCGGGTCGCCCCTACCGCTACTCCTTTGTCTTTGGCTTTTGGGATCGCCTTCTCGGTCGCCATCATCATCGGAGCATACCCCAGTCCCCCATCTCCGTCGATCAGAATCGACGTATCCGTCTCCTTCAGGACCTTCAGGTCCGGATTGGGATTGATCCCGCCCTCCCGCAGGGACCGGCAGTAACCAACGGCTTGACGGGTCCCGTGGGATCGGACGCCCCGCAGATCGCCGCTCGTCAACAGACCGGCCAACTGGTCCGCGTGATCCGGGGGCATCCCCGCTGCTTTCAAACACGCCCCGGTAAATTCACGTAACTGGTCCGCCGAAATTCGTTTGAAACTCTCTGGAGGTTTGTTCATATGGCGTTCCTTTACAGTGAGTGATCAAATTCATGGTTTTCGATTCGCGATTCACGATCGACGAATCACGATTTTTCCTTCAGATCCCCGGGCGATTCTTCGTCCCGTATCCTGTCATTTCCACATACCCCCGGCCGATCCGCTTGCCTCCGGTGTCCTTTACCGACACCGCCCCCTCCCAGTAAAAAAGACCGCCCAGAAGTCTTCCCCGGTTTTCCTGATCCGCGAGTTCGGGAATCACCTCCAGGCGCAAACCTTCACCCGGGAGATCGATGATCCATCGGGAGGGATATTTCGCCCCGGTCTCAATGCTTACCCAGGTCCTCGTGACCCGGACGGTGTAGTCCCTCTCCTTCAAATATCGGGTAGATCCCTCTCGGGAGACAACGGTGCCCCGCCCGAAGTCAATCTCACCCGCTTCATCCCTCAGCAGATAAAGCATCACGTCCCGACCATCCTCCAGTTGGAGACTGAACCAGTCCCAACCCACCTGGTGGTTGCCAAGCTGGTTTGACCCGAATTCCTTATCCATCCAGCTCTCGCCCCGAACCCGGATCGTCTCACCTCTCAGGGAAATCGACCCCTCCGTTCCGAGCCTGGTGAAGCTGTAATATTGGCTCGCAGCGGTCTCCCCTCTCCCTTTCCTGCTGTACCCGTTCGGCCCTTGAAAGACCATTCTTTTCAGCGGCCTGGTGAAAAACTTGAATCCCATTTCCTGACCATCGTCCCGCATCGCAAATTCGAATCCCTCGCCATTCCATCGAAGGGTCCACCTGCCGTCGGTCCCCACAGGACCGCGGCTCCACGCGATCACCGGCTCCGGATATCGATTGAACCCTCCAAGAAACGGGACCTCTCTATAGACGACCTCGCTGAAAAGGTGCCGGCCGCTGGTCAGATCGCTGATGGACGCGTGTCCCATAATCAGGTTGTGGGCTGCCCAGTCCGAGGAGAGATTCAAAGGCCTTGGCAGGAGCCCGATTCGGAAAAACGTGAACTGGTACCCGAACATCCTGTCCGGGGGCTGCTCCGAACGGAGATGACCGGTGAAATACCACCACTCGGTCCGGTACCCGGGACGGGCCCAGTGATCCTGGGGAAAAGACCATTCATAGTCAGGCCGGGCGGGCTTCCATTCCTCTCCTTGGATCTCTTTTTGGGGAATCAGGAACAGGAATAGTGCGGATATAAAAACGAATAACCGGAGAAGGGGAAAAGAGGAATATAGAAAACTGAATAGTGCAAATTGAAGGACGCCATCCCATCGCTTTTGCACGTGGCCCTCTTGGACCAATTTAATTTGAAATTTATAATTTATAATTCCCACTATCTTTCCCCTCTCATCCGGTCCTCAGCTTTCCTTGCTCAATTCCTTTGCTGGAACCTGGCTTGCGCGCAACGCCGGATACAGGCTGGCCAGGACCGCAGCGGCCAGGATCATGGCGGACTGCTGAAGAATGGGTCCCCAGGTCCAGTGGACCTGGATCGTCCATCCAAAGTAGGCCCGGTTGATAACGAAAATCAGAATCATAGCCAGCGCGATCCCCCCTAACAATCCCAGGAATAGACTCAAAAGAGCCATCCCGATTCCCTCCCCGACAAAAACTCCGAAAATCTGACGCCGACCTGCTCCAATCGCTCTGTAGAGCGCCAGTTCGGAAATCCTCTCCCTTGCAACAACAAGCAGGTTGAGTGTAATACCGCAAATGGCAATAAGGAGACTCATCCCGCGCAGGATCTGAGTGACCGCAAACGTCTGATCGAAGATCGCAAAGATCTCTTCCCGAAGACGACGATTGCTCCGGATCTGTAACGGGAAGTCCGCGAACCTGTATTTCAGTTCGTCGACCATTCGCTCGGGATCGCGATCCGGATCGAGATACAGCGCCATATTGTTGATAAGCCCGGGCCCGAACCACTCCTCCATGGTCCGGATGTCCATCGCAGCCGCTCCCCCCTCCGTTGAATAATCGTAATAGATCCCGGAGATCGGGAAAGAAATCTCCCCTTGCGGTCCGTAAACCGGCAATCGATCTCCCACTCTCAACCCCCCCTTCCGTGAAAGGGGTTCGCTGATCAAGACCGCCCCTTCCTCCCGCATCATTCTAAACGCATCATCCCGGTTGCCGGAAAGGAGAGGGAAGCGCACTTCCTCCCCCGGTAGCCCCATCTCTACCCCGCCTAAGAAGATCCGCCTATCCCCGGAATAAGCGAAAAACTGTCGAAGGCGATCCACGGCCATCACGCCGGGATGAGCCGAAAGCGCAGAAGCCAGATCCGGGTGTAGGGTGGCCTCTCGGCCGGCTCGCATCCAGGATTCAGTTGTGATGTAGATATCGGCCTGTACCGTAGTCCCTATCCATACCTCAACCGTCCGTCGAAAGCTCCCGATCATTAGCGTGATCCCGATCAACATGCTCACCGCAACCGCCAAAGCGGACACAGCAAATGCAGTCGTCTGGAGACGAATCCCCATGCTTTTGAGACTGTAGCCGAAACCAAATCCTCGAACGCGGATCGGACCGCATATCCGGTGGATCAAAAAAGGGGTGATCATCGGAGTTCCCAGGAAGACCCCCGTGCCCAACACAAACCCCCCGGGCTTCCAGGTCTTCCCGAAAAACCAGAACCAGACGCATAAAACCCCAACAAGAGCCCAACCGGATACAAACAGGCCAAACGCAGCGGACCTCACCTTTTCGTGTAGGGTGAAAGGGGCCAGAAGGGTGCGGGTATCTCTCCTGCTGATGTCCAGGGCGGGGAATACGGCGCCGGCGCTTGCCGCGCCGATCCCGATCAAAGCAGCCATCAAATAAATCCAGGGAGACACCCGCAGCGATTCGATTTCGTCCATCACGTAGAGGTTGGTGAGGGTTCCGCTCACAACCTCTACGTTTGCTGCGGCCACCCAGGTGCCAAGTGGCAGCCCAAGTCCGACACCCACGATGGCGAGAAGAATCACCTCTCCGATGATCAACCCGAACACCTGTTCCCGGGTCGCCCCGGTAGATCGGAGCAGCCCGAATTCGGTCCGCCTTCGGATCAAGGCGGCCTGTGTGCTGCTATAGATCAGAAAGGCCGCGACAAAAAGGCTGATAAGGCTTAAAGCCGTCAGATTGAGACGAAAAGCCCCCAACAACCCCGCTGCCTGGTGCTGACGTTGTTCCGGCGTTAGGATTTGAACCGAAGGACCCAACTTTGTCTTCAGGCGGAGGATCAGGTCATCGAGTTCCGTGTCTTCCCCTGCCTTGACATCGATCTGGTGGATCTCCCCCGGCATACCCAGAAGACTCTGGGCTTGTGCAATATCCATCACAACCAGCTTCCGACTGGCAAGAGGGCTAACTTTGTGGAAATCCACCAGAGTTCCCACCGTCAGTCGGGCCGTTCGCGAGCCGCTCGACACCTCCAGGGAGTCTCCGATCTTCCACCCCATCTCACCCGCGAGTCGGGGTGTCACCGCAACCCATCCGGACCGGCCGAGGGCTTCAGACGGATCCGCAAACCCCCTGTCCCACGGAAGATCAACAGGAGCGAAGAAATCGAAACCCACCACCTCCAGGAAAAAATCCTCTCGCCCTCTGAGGGCCACATCGATTCGGTAAATCGGCCAGGCTGCGGCAACCCCTGCTTCTGCCAGGACTTTCGGATAAACCCGTTCTGCCAGCACAGGAGTCCTGCCCAGGATGCTGAAATCCGCATCCCCGCTGATCGCTTTGATTCCCCCCTGAAACGCGCCCAATGCATTCATGTTGATAATCTGAATGCAGACGACCGATGCAACCCCGAGCGCTACCCCAAATACGCTCAGGAGATAGAGGCTCCGCCCTTCTTTGAAATGGGAAAACAGCGTTCGAACGAAATAACGGATCACGACGGTTCCAGGATACCACTATGAAGATGCCAGATTTCATCGGCCAGCGAAGCCAGATCGTGGTCGTGGGTCACATAGATCAGCGTGCTTCCCTCCTCCACGGCCAATCTCAACAGGAGATCCATGACCACACGGGCGTTTGAATCATCCAGATTCCCCGTTGGTTCATCGGCCAGGAGCAGCCGGGGTTTGCGAAGAAGCGCGCGGCAGATGGCGACTCTCTGCATCTCTCCTCCGCTCAACTTATGGATCGCCTCCTTGGATCGTTCGCTCAATCCGACACGTTCCAGCAAACCCACGACCCTTCTTTCAAACTCGGACGGCCGCCCTCCCGCGATCAGTTCCGGGAGGGCTACGTTATCCTGGACATTCAGGTGAGGGAGAAGGTGAAAAAACTGGAAAACCATCCCGACCGTCTCCCGCCTTTGCAGGGTACGGCCACGGTCCGAGAGATCGGCGGTGTTTTTCCCCAGCATCCAGATCTCCCCTCCTGTGGGCAGGTCGATCCCGGCGGCAAGATGCAAAAAGGTCGACTTGCCGCTGCCGCTTCTCCCGACAATCGCAGCAGTGCTGCCCAGGGAAAAATCGATGGTGATGTCCCTGAGCACCCGGCGGACCCCACCACCGGTTTGATCGTAAAACTTGGAGACACCTCGGAACGAAAGGACCGGATCGGACATGGGCGGTGAGATTCTAGGATTTATTCGACGTCTTGTTCGGTTTCGGAGAGGCCCAAGTAGCGGGGTTTGGTGAAGTTAGAAGGAGGAAATAACCTTGAGGATAGCCCTACTCATCCAGACGAAACAGATTCAAGAATCGATCTTCATACACGTTATATAGGTCCCATTTATCAAGTTCATTCTTGAGCTGGGTCGCTTTCTCCTTGGAACGATTCTTTTGCACTTCTCCAAAAAGTCTTTCGATTTTCTCCATCACATATTGCGGCACTTTGTCTTCATCCAACTGTTCGAATTCCTCTTCTTCTCCCTCTTCCATTTCCATGCTAGAAAAAGCCGTCTGGATCTTCTCCTCGATCTCTGCCATCGTTTGATTCATTTGTTCAACCGCATGATCCATCTCAGCCATATCAACCCGGATCTCAATGATGCTTTCCAACACCTTTACGATTGCCCGCGACGCCTTAAAATTCGGGATGCCGATGGCATACTGGGGCATTGTGCCCATAAGACACGCAGCTTCTATCCCGCGTATACCCGCGAACCCGAGGATGAGGCCGTTCAATCCGGAGATATGGCCCTGTTTTAGGACCTCCACACCGTGAGGAACCAGAGAATCCCTGAGCGACTGCCCGTTGGCAACCCCCATAACCCGAACTTCCTCTCTGTGGCTGATCGGCATGGCAAAGGCTGCCCCCGTGTAAATAGTCCTCACCTTAAGCTTCTCTGCGATGTCCAGGATCTGTCCCAACAGAAGAATTCCTTTGTCCCCAACGATCTGGGACTCACTTTCGAAGATGATAAGTTCTGGATCCCGGAGATAATAAAAGACGTGGGAGGGAAGTTTCGGCAACTTGGCGATTCCGTCCTCAACCATGACCGCTTCGGGTGTGAAATATTCGCTCATATCCACCTCTGCAAAAGCCACCATCCCGAGCTTCCGGCGAAGGTAATCGATCGCCCCCACACCCACGTTCCCCATTCCCGGCCATCCTGCGAGCAGAATCGGAGACTTCACCTCACCCGATAGGTCCTTTCGCATCTTCAAATTCATATCCTTTTCTCCTCCACCGGGAACCTTGTTGCTCTGCAGAACAACATCTTTCTTTCCACCCTTGGAGTCACGACCGTGGAAGCTTAACCACTCGTCAACATATTCCGGTTTGCCGTCTCCTGTCAAGTAAAAATATCTCCACGGCTCATACAGGTTATAACGGACGATTATCCTGACTTCAATAAGCTTGCAATCAGTTTCCTGTTTAACCATCTTTATGTTCAAACCTGATAGGAGTGAAGCCTTTGACTCCTGGACTCCGGCCGATTGACTTCATCCTCGACCCTCTCGTGACCCCTGGCCAATGACCCCTGATTTCCGGCGGGATGAGGGTGGAAACGGCATCCGTCTCTCACGGTCTACAATGAACCCAGACGACCCCATCGAACTTCCCATCAACGGTGTCTTGGACCTCCACGCTTTTCACCCAAAGGATATGAAAGACCTGGTTCCCGACTATCTAAGTGCCTGCATGGACCGGGGAATCTTCGACGTCCGTATCATTCACGGAAAAGGGATGGGAGTCCAGCGACGGAAACTCCACAGTATCCTGAGCCGTATCCCTGAAGTGGTCTCCCATCGTACGGCCGATCTGGACGGGGGCTCTTGGGGGGCCACCCTGGTGAAACTGGCATCCGTAAAAAAAAAGAAACCCTTCTGGGAGGAACGGTCCTCTAATGACAGAATCACCCGACCAGAGCCTGGTTGACATTCTCCAGAAGGCGAAAAGGATCTTTGATTTTTACGGGCGCAGGCATCTCCACATCCAGCGGGATACCTGATTTTCGCGGACCGCAGGGCGTCTGGAAACGGCGACAGCCTGTCTATTACCAGGATTTCATGACATCGGAAGAAGCAAGGATTGAGGCATGGGATCAGAAACTTGAAGGATGGGAAGCCTTTCGGGATGCGCGACCGAACCAGGTGCACGATGCGATCGCGAATCTGGAAACTTCTGGTTTAATCGAACGGGTCGTCACCCAGAATATCGACGGTCTTCACGCAAGGGCTGGGACCTCACCTGAGCGTCTTGTTGAACTCCACGGCACGAACACGGAAATCGAGTGCCAGGCGTGTGGAACCAGAAGTGATCCGGATCCTCACTTTGAATTCTTCAAAACCCATCGTCGTTCTCCTCGATGCCCCTGCGGTGGAATCCTGAAGACGGCCACAATCAGTTTTGGCCAGAACCTTCGAGAGCAAGACCTTAACAGGGCGAGGGATGCCGCAAACCGGGCGGATCTGGTAGTATCCCTGGGATCGACCCTCTCGGTATACCCCGCCGCGTCCTTTCCCCTGATGGCAGCAGAGCGCGGGGTTCCCTACGTGATCATCAACCAGGGACACACAGAGCACGACGGACATCCCAGGGTAAGCCTTCGTCTTGACGGGGACGTCGTCCACCTGTTCCCCCCCGCGGTGAAAGCAGCGGTTCAGACCTTTTCTTGAGCGAACGAAGTGAGCCGAAGGGGGAGGAGCGGTCGTTTCTTTGCCCAAGAGTCGAGAACAGTCTCCTGTATTTTGCTTAAGGAAGATGAAATCTCTTCCTAAATCCTGACTCCTGAATTCTCGATTCTTTGGGGGAACAATGTTCAAAAACCTCAACCCAGGTGCTCTGGGGATCCAGGCCCCCCTGAAAGAATCAATAAAGCTGGCCGGGGATGCGGGCTTTGACGGGGTGGACATCAACATCGAAGAGGTTTTGGGGATTGCTGATCGTGCCGGGTTGGATGACATTTGTTCATGGTTTTCGGAATATGAACTCAAACCCGGAGGTTGGGGACTTCCTGTGGAGTGGCGTGAAGATGAAGAATTTTTTCGGGCGGGTCTGAAAAGGTTGCCCGGACTTGCCCGGATGGGTGAAGCTCTAAACTGCTTCCGTGTTACGACGTGGGTGTTGCCATACTCCGACGAGCGACCGTACAAGGAACAGTTTGATCATTTGACCGGCCGCTTTCGACGAATCGCTGAGATCCTTCAGGATCACGGCTCCAATCTCGCGCTGGAGTTTCTCGGTCCCAGGACCTTGAGAACCGGACACAGGTATGAGTTCATACACACCATGGACGGGATGCTTGAACTATGCGAAGCCGTTGGAACAGGAAATGTGGGCCTTCTGCTCGACGCTTGGCATTGGTACACCTCTCACGGGACCCGCGATGACCTTAAGCGTTTGAATCCGAATCAAATCGTATACGTCCACGTTAACGATGCCCCCCGGGGAATCACGATCGATGAACAGATCGATCGGGTACGATGCCTCCCCGGCGCAACCCACATAATCGACCTGGTGGGGTTTCTTGCAATCCTGCTCGAAATCGGTTACGACGGTCCGGTGACCCCGGAACCCTTCAACCAGGAACTTCGGGAAATGCCGGCCCCGGATGCTGCACGGATAACCGGAACCGCCTTGGATGGGGTATGGCGTAACCTGGAGCCTGAAACTTGAACCGAATTCAGGAATAGACAGAAACGAGCCAAAACATCACCGCCATAGCGATGGCTGGGGATGTCCAGATCCAGATGAACCTTAAAACTTTCATCTTTGAAGCCCCCTAATAGTGACAACCGCGGTAACCTATCTACATGCTGAAATCACCCTCTATTATTATCAAAGATATAATCCTTTTAGAAACAAAGCAGTGATCTATATCACTACTATTTAATTTTATTTTAATGTAATATATATTACATAGTCTTCTGTTCCGTTCTCTCTTGATGTTTTCCTACATCCGATCCTATGCGAGATGATGGAAGGAGTCAACGGCGATTTAGACCCATCCTGCCGTTGACTCAGGTTTTGGGTGATATTTCGTCCATTTCAGGGGCGTGATTCTTTTCTTCAGGAGAAATAATCCCCCTTGACAAGCACAATACGTCGATATATCATTGATTCCCGCTGCCCAACCGCGAAATCTGGGCTTCTCTCCCTCCCTTTCTTTCCTTCTCGATTCTTTTCGAAGGAGTTCCTTGTGGCTTCGAGAACAGAGGTTTCAAATCGAATGAAGAAGGATAAAATCGAATTTATCCTCACCCAGTTTGTCGATATCTATGGGGCCTCAAAGGTCAAAATGGTCCCCGTTGCCAGCTTCGACGACGTCATCGACGAAGGTGCGGGTTTTGCCGGGGCTGCGGTCTGGGGATTGGGACAGGGGCCGCATTCACACGACATGATGGCCCGAATCGACCTGGACTCTTACACCCCTCTGTTCTGGAAACCGGGTGTCGCCCGATTTGCAGCGGATCTCTACGTGGACGACGAGCCACACCCGTACTGTTCCCGCTTGAATCTCAAACGGGTGCTGAAGGACGTGCGGAAAAAAGGCTATATCTTCAATGTTGGAATAGAGCCGGAGCACTTCCTTATCAATGTAAACGGGGATGGATCGATCTCACCCTGGGACCCTCATAAAGTCGACTCACTCGACAAACCCTGTTATGACTACAAGGGAATCTCCCCGACCATGGATTACCTGATGGAAATCACTTCCGGGCTGAACAAGCTCGGTTGGGGGGTCTACCAGACGGATCACGAGGATGCAAACGGGCAGTACGAAGTCAATTTCGATTATGCCGATGCCCTGACTACCGCTGACCGGCATATCTTCTTCAAGATGATGAGCAGCCAGCTTGCACAAAAATACGGCGCAATCGCAACGTTTATGCCGAAGCCGTTCTCCGATCGAACCGGCAGTGGGGCGCATCTTCACTATCACCTCGCAGATGCCAAAACAAAAAAGAACCGCTTTTTGGATCCCAAAGACCGCCGCGGCCTGGGTCTCTCAAAATTCGCTTACCATTTCCTGGGAGGTATCCTCCATCACGCCCCGGCCCTTTGTTGCGTCACCTCCCCCACCGTCAACTGTTACAAACGCCTTCAGGTAGCGGACGCCCTCCTCGGATCCAGATCAGGATTCCTTTGGACACCTGCCTTCATCACCTACGGAGACAATAACCGAACACAGATGATCCGGGTCGCTGGGCCCGGCCATTGCGAAGACCGGACCGTCTCATCCGCTACCAATTCATACCTGGCCATGGCGGCCTACATTTCCGCCGGCCTTGACGGTGTGGAGCGAAAACTCGAGCCCGGTGAACCGAATCTCGGCAACCTCTACGAGCTTGGGTTGAAGGACCTGAGACGACGGAAGATCCGACTTCTGCCGCAGGACTTGGGTGAGGCTCTCCTGGCCTTCGAGAAGGACGAGGTGATTATGAAATCGTTGGGCAGCATCTGTCAGGAGTTTATTAATCTTAAGTGGGCCGAATGGAAACAGTTTCACGGCCAGGTATCGCAATGGGAAATCGACCGGTTTCTCACTTTTTTCTAGTGATATGGAATCCTTTCCAATTTACATTTTGCATTTTGCATTTTCCTCTTATGTCCTTCCTTCTGGAATGTCCCAACTGCGGCGAGCGTAATGTGACAGAGTTTGGTTTCGGTGGAGAGACCCAAATGCGTCCGGGAACCGAAGTGTCTTTCACCGAATGGACCGACTATCTCTATTCCCGAAAGAATGAGGCGGGTCCCCAGCAGGAGTGGTGGTACCACCGGTTGGGTTGCCGAAAGTGGTTCATCGCGATTCGTGACACCATCACGAACGAAGTTCATAAAACCTGCTGGTTTGGAGACCCGTCTTTGGAGGCATGATGTGTGGAGTTGTCGGATATATGTGTAAGTCCGGCCGGCCTGAGAAACCGTTGGGCAATGTAATCCTCTCAATGCTGGGGGCCCTGGCCTGCCGGGGGCCGGATTCTGCGGGCGTGGCAGTGTACAGAGATCCTCCGGAGGGAGGCCTTGTCCTGTGGATCAAATTGGGAGACCACGGACAATTCCAGGACCAGGCGGACCTGATCTTAAACATCGTCGAACCTCTGGGAAAGGTGGGCACCGCGTCCGTCATCACGAACTACCTTCGTCTTGTTATCGATTACGAAGGGGATCTGAATCTCTTGCAGGGGAATATCGAGGCATCCCACCCGAACGTAGAGGTGATCAGCGCTGGGGAAAGGCTCGAAGTCGTCAAGCAGGTGGGGTCCCCAGATGAACTCGATCGGGCTTATGGTATTTCCGCTGTCTCCGGGACACACGGCATCGGACATACCCGACTCTCTACCGAGAGCCAGGTGGACTTAAGCCATTCTCAACCCTTCTGGGCACACGGGACCCTGGACCTGGCCACTGCCCACAACGGACACATCACGAACTATCACAAGATGCGCCGCAGGTACGAAATGAAAGGCCGTCGATTCTATACCGAGAACGACTCTGAAATCATCGGCATCTATCTGGCCGAACGGATGGAAATGGGGGACGACTTGGAGGCCGCGCTTTGGGCCTCGATCGAGGACTTCGACGGTTCATTCAGTTATCTGGTTGCCACGGCCGACGCCATAGGTTTTGCAAAGGATCGCTTCGGGCTTAAGCCTCTGATCGTATCCGAGACCGACGGGTTTGTCGGCGTCGCCACCGAGGAGATTTCTCTGCGGCGGACATTCGGATTCGGATTCGAAGCCGTCGAACCCCATCCGAAAACCGTCCGTGTCTGGAAACGCAATTCAAGAACCGCCCGGGCGGCGTGAGAGTTCCTGGCAGAGAGGTGAGTTTTGATCGATATTGACTGTGAAGGCAGAACGACCCGCCAGATCAATCGGGAGATAGCGCGGCATATCGAGGGGGGGAAAAGCGAGATCCTCGTCAAAAACCCGGGGGCCCGTCACAACCTGGCGGTTGCCATCCTGAAAACGGCTCGCATAGAGTTTGAGGGGAGTGTCGGGTATTACTGCGGCGGACTGGGGGACGGGCCCCATATCCGGATTAACGGGAGCGCGGGATGGGGTCTGGCCGAATGCAGCATGTCAGGCACCGTCGTCGTCGATAAAAACGCCGGAAACGGCGCCGCCGCTTCGATTCGTGGGGGAACTGTCGTCATTCGGGGAGATGCGGCCGCAAGGGCCGGGATTGCGATGAAAGGCGGGACCGTGATTATCGGAGGAAACACCGGATACATGACGGGATTCATGATGCAAAAGGGAACCATCATTGTCTGCGGAGATGCTGGAGAAGCCCTGGGCGATTCGATGTATGAAGGTCGGATCTTCGTAGGAGGCAAGGTGGACGATCTGGGCAATGATGCAGTGATTCAAGATCCCACCGAGGATGATCTAAAGGAGGTATCGGAATCGCTCTCCGAGTTCGACATCTCGATCCCCTCCGACCTGAAAAAAGTTGCGTCTGGACGACGACTCTGGACCTTTGATAAGAAGGAACTGGACCTGTGGAAGGAAGCCCTCTGATCGGCAAAGTGCCGCGCCAGGGTTCGCACTGGACCCCAGAGATCATCGATGGCATCCAGGTCAAGGCCGACCTGGGTCGATATCGGATCAGGGGGTTCGGAATCCTCCGAAACCGTCCGATCCCCTCCCTGGACGACCTCACTTTCCTCCCCTGCACTTTGACACGTATTCCCCTGGAAGGTTATAGGGAAAAGTGTAACACCGCCACCGTCATCGGCACCCGATTCGCGAATAAACCGATCCGTTTGGACATCCCGGTGATGATCACAGGGATGAGCTATGGGGCCCTTTCCTATAACGCCAAGGTGGCCCTCGGGCGGGGGGCGACCAAACTGGGCACATCCACCACGACGGGCGACGGGGGGATGCTTCCAGCCGAGAGGGAAAACTCTAAGATTCTAATTTACGAAGTCCTTCCGTCTCGTTACGGGATCAACGTCCATCACATCAAAGCCGCCGATGGGATCGAGTTGACCATTGGTCAGGGCGCCAAGCCGGGTACGGGCGGGCTTCTTCTGGGTTCAAAGGTATCGGACGAAATCGCCCAGATGCGAGACCTTCCAGAGGGTGTCGATCAACGGAGTCCCTGCAGGCACCCTGACTTCCTCGGACCGGATGATATGATCCTCAAGATCGAGGAACTCAGGGAGGCCACAGACTGGCAGGTCCCGATTTTCGTCAAAATAGGTGCGTCTCGGGTCTTCGACGATGTGAAGCTTGCGGTCAAGGCCGGTGCGGACGCCGTTGTCATCGACGGCATGGAGGGTGGTACCGGGGCCTCACCCGAACTCTTGATGGACCATACCGGGGTTCCTACGCTGGCGGCCGTTTGCGAAGCACGGGCTGCGCTCGAGGATATAGGCCTCTACGGGGAGGTTCAGTTGATCATCTCGGGGGGCATCCGAAGCGGAACCGATGCGGCAAAGGCTATGGCCCTCGGGGCCGATGCCATCTATGTCGGCACAGCCGCCCTTATGGCCCTCAATTGCAACAAACCCCTCTACGTGGAGGATTACCACAAGATCGGGGCGGAACCCTATGCCTGTCACCACTGTCACACAGGCATGTGCCCGGTTGGCATCACCACGCAGGATCCTGAGCTGATGAAGCGGCTTCCCATCGATGAGGCCGCGGAGAGGGTCTCCAACTTCCTGCACGCAACGACCCAGGAAATTCAGATAATCGCTCGCGCTTGTGGTAAGTCGGATGTGCACGACCTGGAACCCGAGGACATGCGGGCGCTCACCCTCGAATCCTCGATGATCACGGGCATCCCACTTGTCGGAACCACTAAGCCGTTCGGAGGTGGTCCAGGTTGGAGGCAGGCGGATTAAGTTCATCAGATTGAAAGTGAGATTTGACTTCGGTTAAAAACCCCGTCCAAAATATGACATCCAGAGCGGTTACCTCGAAAGTCAGATCTGCCGCAATACGCCGTGCCGAAGGATTTTTGTTTTGGCAAGTTTGGTGTACGACGCAGACCCCTCGATGTGAATCTTAATTCCAGGTACGTCCCATGGGAGCGATTGTCTGCAAATTCGGGGGCACATCGGTCGCCGACGCCGAACAGATTCGCAAGATCGAATCCATCGTTCGGGATAACCCGAAAAGACGATACATCATCGTGTCCGCACTCGGGAGCCGTGGTGATGGGGACCAGAAGATCACGGACCTCCTTCTGCTCTGCTACGAACTTGCCCACGCAGGCCTGGATGTCTCCGAGCCATTCCACATCATCATGGACCGACACCTCGAACTGGCAGAGGAACTGGGCGTGGACCTCGACGTTTCAAGGATGCTAGACGAGCTTCGAGAGCAGCTCGAATGTCGGGATTCCAGGGACTTCGTTGCATCTCGGGGAGAGTTTCTCTCCGCCCAAATCATTGCATCCTACCTGGGGGGGACATTTATCGATCCGACGGATGGAATCCTTTTCGGCCAGGATGGGAACCTTGATGAAAGGACCTACGACCGGTTCGCCGATATCCTTTCCGAAGATGCGCTTTATGTGATAGGAGGTTTTTACGGGGCCAATACTGACGGCTCTGTCCGAACGTTTCCCAGGGGGGGATCTGATATCACGGGGGCCATCGTTGCCCGAGCGGTAAAGGCGGATATCTATGAAAACTGGACAGATGTGTCCGGGTTCCTCATGGCCGATCCCCGGATCGTTAAAAAGCCAAGGCCGATTCGGGAATTGACCTACAGGGAACTTCGGGAGCTGGCTTACCTGGGGGCCTCGGTCCTTCAGGATGAAGCGATTTTTCCGGTTCGTGAGCTCTGCATCCCGCTTCACATCCGAAACACCAACGCCCCTGAAGATCCCGGTACGATCGCCCTGTCCTCTCGCGATACATCAGGCACGAGCGTTGTCGGGATTGCGGGAAAGCAGGGTTTCAGTATGGTTTTCATCGAAAAAGCCCTGATGAACAAGGAGCACGGGTTCGGCCGGAAAGTGCTCGAGATCATCGAAACGCACGACATCAGCTACGAGCATTCCCCCACCGGAATCGATTCGATGTCCGTCATCATCGAAGACGAGGAGCTGGCTGGCAAAGGCGAAAGCCTCCTGAAAGACATCCGGCGTATCCTCGAGCCCGATCGGGCTGAGATCATCCACGGACTGGCACTCATCGCGACCGTGGGGGAGGGGATGTCCCATCGGGTCGGCGTCGCCGCTTGCCTGTTTAATGCCCTGGCCAAGGCCAGGGTCAACGTTCGAACGATCGACCAGGGATCCTCTGAGATCAATATCATCGTGGGCGTGGATACCAACGACTATGAGAATGCCGTCAGGGCGATCTATGAGGCGTTTGCATAAGGTAGGATGTTCTTTTCAATTTCCTGAATTCCATGCCCCAAAACATTCCGTCTGAATGGAAGAAAAATTAGTGGCTTCCCTCAACTCCGCTCGCCTTCACCCGCACCCCATCCAGCAGATCGACCGCAGAAAAACCCTCACCCTCCATTTCAACGGTCGGGACTTCGCCGCACATCCTGGAGATACCGTGGGCTCCGCCCTTTACGCTGCGGGCCTGCGTACTTTCAGCCGTAGCTTCAAATACCATCGGCCTCGGGGACTCTTCTGTGTGTCTGGAGGCTGTCCCAACTGCTTGATGAACGTGGATGGGACACCCAACGTGCGGGTCTGCACCGAGCCGGTTCGGGATGGGATGTGGGTAAAACCACAGAACGCCTGGCCGTCCCTCGATTTCGACGCCTTGTCCGTCAACGACTGGTTGAGTCCTTTCCTTCCTGTTGGGTTCTACTATAAACGGTTTATTCGCCCACGTTTTATGTGGCCGGTCTATGAACACATCATCAGACACGCAGCTGGCCTTGGGGAGATCGATCGGTCGGACCCCAGACCGATCGGTGGATATGAATACGTCCATATGCACACCGACGTCGCGGTGGTCGGTGGGGGGCCAGCCGGCCTCTCCGCGGCCCTGGAGGTAGCCGGAGCCGGGGCAAAGGTAATCCTGATCGACGACGGATCTTCCCTCGGTGGGCACCTCCGATGGCGAGTGGGTTCCCACGAAACCGGGAAAAGCCTCTCGGACGAAGTCCGTCGGAACGAATCCATCACGGTGCTCCGAGGGGCCACCGCGTTCGGCCATTACGAAGACCTCCTGCTCGGCATCTCCCAGGGGCACCGCTCGATCAAGCTCCGGCCGCGACGTATCATCGTCGCCACAGGATCCATCCAGCAGCCGTTGATTTTCCACAATAACGACCTGCCGGGGGTCCTTCTCGGGGATGGGGTCCGAAGACTGATGCACCTTTACGGCGTCACACCGGGAAGAAAGGCCCTTGTGGTCTCCTCGAACGACGACGGTCCGGCCTTGAGCGAAGACCTTCTTAATGCGGGCGTACACGTCGAAGCCCTCATCGACAGCCGGCCGAACCTACCCGATTCCGAAGCCGTGGATCGCCTCAAGACAAGAGGGATCCGGATCATAACCGGTCATACGGTCCTCAAGGCGTTGGGAAGGAAACACGTCGTCGGAGCCGTTCTGACCCCCACCGTAGACGATTCCGAGGCGTCTCATCGAAAACTTGATTGCGACACGATCGCGCTTTCCGTGGGACACAATCCCTCCATCGCCTTGCTCCACCAGGGTGGATGCCGGATCGATAACGACCCCGACCTGGGCGTCATGGTCGCGAAGGACCTTCCCCCCCACACATTCGCCTCGGGGGAAATCAACGGACTGAAGGATCTGCCTGCGATCCAGCTCGACGGAAGGTTCGCCGGCCTCTCCGCTGCAATCAGCCTCGGTCTAGGCGATGCCGGCTTGAGAGAGACAGCCGAAGCCTGTCGTCGGGAATTGCAGAATCAAAAAGACGGAGGGGAATCTTGGAAAACCCAAATCATTGTCCCGGGGGGGCCTAAGAAGAAGTTCGTGTGCCTCTGTGAGGACCTCACCGAGAACGATCTCTGTCGGGCGATCCAAGAGGGATTCGACAACGTCGAGACGCTGAAGCGATATGCAACCACGACCATGGGTCCATGCCAGGGAAGGGTCTGTTCGCTTGCATCGATCGCGATCACCACCCGTGAGACGGGCCGGACCTTACGGGAGACCGGGACGACCACATCAAGACCCCCTTTCACTCCCGTCTCCCTGGGCACGCTTGCGGGACCGATGCGCCAATTGGTCAGGCGGACCCCAATGCACCATCGACACGCGCAACTCAGCGCAAAGATCGTCGATCTCGGCGGTTGGGATAGACCGGAGCTCTACACCACCTCCGACCATGAGTACTGGGGAGTCCGCAGGGGAGTGGGCCTCATCGACGTAAGCACCCTTGGAAAGCTCGACGTGCGTGGACCCGACGCGAGGGCATTGCTGGATCGCATCTACCTGAATCGCATGTCGAACCTGTCCCAGGGAAGGGTCCGCTACGGGGTGGTGTGCGGAGACGACGGCATCATCATGGACGACGGCACCGTGACGCGCCTCGGGAGGGAAAGGTTCTTCATAACGACCACAACGGGGAATATCGAATTCATGGAGCAGTGGTTCACCTGGTGGGCGACCACGTGGAAGATGTCCGTTTCGGTTACGAACATCACATCCTCGTATGCCGCCCTTAACGTGGCCGGTCCGAGGGCCAGGGACCTCCTGACGAAGCTGACGGACCTCGATCTATCGCGAGAATCTCTCCCTTACATGGCTTCGGTACGCGGCCGGGTGGCCGGCGTCCAGGCGAACATCCTACGTATCGGGTTCGTCGGGGAGTTGGGATATGAAATCCACTACCCTTCCGAGTACGGAGAGTATCTCTGGGACGCCTTCATGGAGGAGGGTACCCCGTTTGGCATCGTCCCGTTTGGAGTGGAAACCCAGCGCATCCTGAGGCTCGAAAAAAGGCACATCCTGGTCGGGCAGGACACGGACGCCCTCTCCAACCCGCTGGAAGCCGACCTCGGCTGGATGGTCAACTTTAACAAACCCGATTTTATCGGAAAAAGATCCCTCCTTGAAATCCGAAATCACGATCTAAAAAATCGCCTTGTCGGATTCGTGGTTCAAGACCGGACGACGATCCCTGAGGAGGGATGTCAAATCGTCTCTGAGGGAGCCTCAGTCGGCAGGGTCACAAGCTCTCGACACAGCCCTCACCTGGACCGGGGAATCGGCCTGGCCTGGGTCCCGGCGGAAACATCCGCCGATGGATCTATCGTTCAAATCCGGGTTCAGGAACGCGATGTAGCTGCCCGCGTCACGGGACGCGCGTTCTACGATCCGGATGGGGTCAGGTTGCGGATGTGAGGGAGAGCGTGTCTTGCAAAGCGTGAATATGAAGAGGAAACCGTATTGAACAGAAAATCCGTTCGGACATCCGCCCTCCACCACATTCACCTTAAGGGAGCGACCCGGATGTCCAATCTTTCCGGCTGGCAGATACCCGAGGTTTATGGCTCGGTTGATCGAGAGAGGGCCGCGGTTAACATAAAGGTGGGGATCTGCGACTCGAGTCCCCTCGGTAAGGTCGATGTGAAAGGCCCGGATGCATTCAACTTTCTTCAGGAAGCATACGAAGGCATACCGGAGACCATCGGCCTATTGGGTCGGGTCTCGGGAGGATCCGGGTACGAAATCCTCTGTTCGCGTTTGGCCGGAGACCACTTCTCTCTGATCACGGACCCTTCTGATCGCCGAACCGCCCTGAAGGAACTGAACGCCAATCGGAAGGGTTGGAAGGGGGAATTGTACGTAATCGATATGACCTCCGCCTATACGTCCATCACCCTGGCCGGACCCCGCACGATGGATCTGCTCTCCAAGCTCACGACATTGGACCTTTCCACGTTATCGGAGTGGACCTGCGTCCAGGCAGGCCTGGCAGGGGTTTATGCCCGGCTGACAAACATCGGAAAGGCCTGCCACGTTTTCGTCCCCTATGAATACGGAGAGTACGTGTGGGAATCCATGGTCGAAGCGGGAAATGAATTCGACCTCACGCCCTTCGGATTAGAGACCTGGAAAACCCTCGAAAAGAAAAAATAGGCTCTCCGATATAGCGAACACTGTCTTCGCGATTGACACCTGGGCGTTCGAGCTAACCGAGAAGCCGAGACTAAAGTCAAGGCCTTCTCTCAGTTGCCAACGGCGCGTTGTCCCTCAACCCAGGGAAGCGCCCTGGGTCGTGAAATATAGTAGCGACGTGCGGCCTGAAAGGCCGCGATAATTTTACATCACCTCACAGGACCTCGCTTTCCACCAAAAACTAAGAAGATTCAAAAAAAGAGGGGATCCCTAAAGATCCCCTCTTGCCGTCCTGCCTTTCACCAATCCCACTCCCCACTCACTTTTTTTCCGTTTGCCGTTTCGCGTTTCAGTGCGAAACGGCCGCAGCGGCCTTCTCGCCCACCAGCCGATCTTCTTTGAACCGGCTCAAGGCAAACGGTTTGATCAGATCCGGGACTTCGCCGGTCGCGATCAACTCAGCCGTCCGGTATCCGGCCACCGGGCCCGCCTTGAATCCATAAGTTCCCCATCCCACATCCAGCACGAACCCTTCAACACCGTCCGCGACCCCGATGATCGGACTGAAATCCGGCGTCATATCGCAGACCCCCGCCCATTGTCTCAGGACCCGGACCCTGTGAAGGTCAGGTAGGATTTCAAGTGCGTGCCTTGCGCAACTTTCGAGAAAAGGAAGCGTCGATCGGGTGTTGTAGCACGAATAAGGATCGATCTCTGCGCCCAGGACGAATTCCCCGCGGTCCGTCTGGCTGATGTAGACATGCAGGTTGGATGACACGAGGACCTTGTCGAGAAAGGGCTTCATCGGCTCAGTGACCATGGCCTGGAGAGGATGCGAGACGATCGGGAGATCAAGGCCGACCATCTTCGCAATGGTCGAGCAATAACCGGCCGTGGCATTCAGGACGGTCTCAGTCTGAATCTCCCCCCGGTCCGTGAAAACGGCCCGGACGCGTCCTTTTTCTACCTTGATGCCCGTTACAGTCGTGAACGGGTGGATATGAATCCCAACGCGATCTGCCCCTCGGGCGTATCCCCATACCACGGCGTCGTGTCGGATGATCCCGCCGGGGGGATGATAAAGTCCGGCGAGGATCGGAGTACGGGTATGACGATCGATGTTGATGGCCGGAACCATCTCACGAAGTTCCTGTGGTCCGACTAGGTAGCTTTTGACACCCATCAACCGGTTTGTCTCCGCCCGTTCGCGCAGGCCGTTCACAGACCGGTCAGAGTGGGCAAGTGTGATATGGCCTTGCTGAGAAAACAGGAGATTGTAGTCAAGCTCTTTCGAAAGGGCTTCGTAAAGCTTCAGACCCTCTGAATAAAAAGCGATCCCCTCCGAAGTACGATAATTCGCGCGAAGGATGGCCGTATTTCTCCCACTCGCCCCGCTGCCGATGTAATTTTTCTCCAGAACGGCTACGTTTCGGATCCCACGCTGCCCCAGGTAGTAGGCCGTTGCGAGGCCGTGGACACCCCCTCCCACGATCACAACATCATAACAACTCTTCAACGGTCGGCTCGCAGACCACATGCGCGTCGGACTCATATCTGATCTCTGATCCTCAGTTCTTGGGGTGACCTAAAAATCCTTAAATCCGTGAATTTTCTATTTCAAAATAGTGCTTCTACCTCCCTCACATCCTCAGGCCAATGTACTTCCATGGCCCTTGAAAGGCAATGAATTTAAAAGGGATTCAGGCCATGTGCCTTGAATTTTTTGATTGCCTTTTATACTTAGATTTGGTAGAGTTATATGCTTCTTTTCAAGATTAATCTTCACGCTTCTACCTGCCCTTTGGTGATGGAAAATGGGTGCATGCGTCTGTCCAAAGACAAAATTGGCTTCCGGTTTGGATGCCCGCGAGCGGTGTCTGCTCATCAATGACATGACCCCTCCGGGTGGACTCTACCCCGAAGAGCATCGTGATGTGCACAACCGATCGAACGCACCCTGGCGCATCTCTCCCGAACCCTTCTGGATCCCCCGATCTATCCTTGAACAGGTAGAGACCCTCGGCGGGCAGCTCTTGAAGTTCTATAAAGCCTGCAACAGACTATACTCCCAGAGCGTTCGGGGCATTCAGCCGGCCTGGGTCGCCGATTACCTCGACAGAGGAAAGCCCGAGTCCCTCATCGCCTACGGCAGGATGAACCGGATCAAACGACACCTCCCCGCCATCATCCGCCCTGATCTGATCTACGGAAAGGACGGGTTCGTTGCGACAGAGCTCGATTCCGTACCCGGGGGCATCGGATTCACCGCCAGCCTTGCCGGGCGATATGGACGACTGGGATATCCCATCGTCGGATCCGACGACGGGTTGATCACCGGATTTGCGGATTTTGCCCGCTCCGTCGGGGAAGGGGATGATCCAACACTCGCAATCGTGGTCTCGGAGGAGGCCGCGAACTACCAGGCGGAGATGGTATGGCTCGGCGAGGAATTAAATCGGATCGGACTGAAGACTGCCGTCGTCCGCCCCGATGAAGTCCTCTTCTCCGAAGATGGCCTGAAGGTGGAGTTCGGGGGATTTCCGGTCCGGATCGACGTCATGTATCGTTTCTTCGAGCTCTTCGACCTTAAAAATATCCCCAAGGCTGAGCTTCTGCTCTATGCAGCCAAGAGGGGGACCGTGATGATGACCCCACCGGGTAAAGCCTATCTCGAAGAAAAGCTTTGGATAGCCCTCTTTCACCTGCCCGTCATCGAGGGGTTCTGGATTCGGGAATTGGGAGGGGAGACATTTGCCTACCTTAAATCTACCTTCCCGAAAACCTGGATCCTCGACACGAGACCGGTCCCCCCGCACGCCGCCATTCCAGGGATTAAGGTCCGCGGGCAGGCCGTCTCCGACTGGGATGGCATTCGAAGCCTGACTCAGAAAGAACGCACGCTCGTGATTAAGCCATCCGGCTTCTCTGAGGTGGCCTGGGGAAGTCGTGGCGTCTCTGTAGGCCACGATATGTCCGAGGAAGCATGGGGTGAAGTCCTTGATAACGCCCTGGCAAATTTTGAGAGCTCCCCTTACATCCTCCAGGAGTTTCACAAGGGGGAGAAGCACGGGGTGGACTACTACGATTTTGAGACCGACGCGATCAAAAGAATGAACGGTCGGGCCCGGCTCTGTCCCTATTTCTATGTCATCGATGACGAAGCCAGGCTAGGAGGAATCCTGGCAACAATCTGTCCCCCGGACAAGAAACTCCTGCACGGCATGGTAGATGCCGTGATGGTTCCCTGTGGCGTGGAAAGTTGAATTCCCCCCCCTATGGTTCAACCAAACACCCTCGACCCGGTAAGGAGATCGACAGCGTGACTCCCGAGAAACTCGATGGTAAATTAGACCGGTTAAACGATATCCTAAGCTCTTTGGGGAGCGCCATTGTGGCCTTCTCTGGCGGAGTCGATAGTACCTTCTTGGCGAAGGCGGCAAGCCTGGCCCTCGGGGATCAGGCACTGGCAGTCACAGCCGTTTCCGAAAGCTACGCCGACGGTGAATTGGAAGGAGCCAAGGTCGTCGCACGACAGATCGGTATCCGACACGAGATCGTAGAGACCGATGAGTTGCAAAACCCCGATTACATCAAGAACGGTCCAGATCGATGCTTTCATTGCAAAACCGAGCTCGTAGACAAACTGGACGAAATTCGGGATAGATACAAGGGTCGTTTCCAACATCTCATATACGGTGCGAATCTGGACGACGGGAACGACTTCCGGCCCGGGATGAACGCCGCTGAAAGTCGGGGTATGCGGGCTCCCTTGGTGGAAGCGGAGTTGACGAAGGGTGAAATTCGGGAACTGTCCCGCCGATGGGGATTGCCGACTTGGGACCTTCCCGCCGCAGCTTGTCTCTCCTCCCGCATCCCCTATGGGACCCCGGTGACAGCAGAGGCCCTTTCGATGATCGACCGAGCGGAGTCCTTCCTTAGGGAACTGGGATTCGGGCAGGTCCGGGTTCGACATCACGAGAATATCGCTCGAATCGAGGTCCCTCCTGAGGAGATGCCCATGTTCTTCGAAAAGGGACTCAACGAACGGATCTCTGCCCGCCTCAAGGAGATCGGCTACCTCTATGCGACGCTCGACCTCTTGGGATACCGCAGTGGGAGTCTGAACGAAGCAATCGGGAAGTCCCCATTATTGAAGGTTTCGAGTTGAATCCGATGAACCTGCTAGAAATAAAAAAATACGGCTGCCCGGTACTCCGGAAAAAGGCCGCATTGGTAACATCCTTCGACGCGCAGGTCAAGGCCCTGGTCGAGGATATGTTTGAAACGATGTACGAAGCCAAGGGTGTCGGCCTGGCTGCGCCGCAGGTGGGGGTTCTCCAACGCATCACGGTCCTGGACGTCGGAATTCACGACCCCGAGTTTCAACCCGTTTCCCTGATCAACCCTGAGATCCTGGAGGTGGACGGAATGATCGACGGGGATGAGGGTTGCCTCAGCTTTCAGGGCCTGACCGCCGAGGTAAAGCGGCCGACGAAAACCCGGGTTCGAGGATTCGACGCCGAGGGAAGACCCATCGAATTGGAAGTGTCTGACATCAGCGCAAGGGTCGTTGTCCATGAGATCGAGCATCTCGACGGCATCCTCTTCATCGACCACGTCAACGCGCTCAAACGACAGCTGATGCGAAGCCCCCTCCGGAAACTCCAAAAGGAGGGGCTGAAACAAACCATGGACAAGAAGATCGTAAAACCCCAGGCAACCAGCGATCTAAGGTCTTGAGCGTCTCCCAGAAGGTTTAATGGATAAGCGGATCGACCTCCACCTCCACTCCACCTGTTCCGACGGGACTGTTGGACCGGTAACTGTTGTCGAGAAGGCCCACGAAGCAGGTTTGAAGGCCATAAGCCTGACGGACCACGACAACGTAGATGGTGTGGAAATCGCAATAACCGCCGGAGAGTCCGTGGGTCTGGAGGTCATATCGGGGGTCGAGTTATCGGCCACGCTGGAAGGGATGGATATCCATATATTGGCCTACCTTGTCGACCCGAACCACCCGTCTCTGCTCGATTATCTTCGTATCTTTCGGGATGAACGCATGAACCGGGCCGAGCGGATCGTGAAAAGACTCAACCAGCTCGGAATCGGTCTTACCATCCACGCCGTCAAGGCCAAGGCCCAGGAGGGTGCTGTCGGGCGACCTCACATCGCCGATGCTATGGTTGAGGAGGGATATGTCTTTTCCATCCCCGAGGCCTTCCAGAAATACCTTGGCTACAACCGGCCGGCCTACGAGAGAAAATATGTGCTGTCTCCGGAGGAGGCCATCGGGTTGATTCACGAAGCCAGCGGCCTGGCATCCCTCGCGCATCCCGGAATCTACAAACGGGACGACCTGCTGTCACACCTGGTCTCCTGTGGCCTTGACGGAATCGAGACCATACACGCCAAACATACCCCGGAACAGGTCAGACATTTCAGAGAATCTGCGAAACTACACGGTTTGCTCGAGACCGGGGGATCGGACTGCCACGGGGGGGGGCGTGTCCAGCCCACAATGGGAACCGTGGAAGTACCCTACAGCTTCCTGGAACGTCTTAGAGAAGCGTGGAGGAAGATGGTGGCAAGTTGAAAGTCAAAGTTTCCTTGTTTGCCTCATGCCGTGAAGTCGTGGGGGAGAAAGAGGTCGACGTGGAGATACCCGATGGGTCCACTGCCGGGGAAGTCATGGATCGACTCTGTAAAACCTATCCCGGTCTGGAGGTCATGCGGGGAAAAGTAGGCCTTGCGGTCAATGAGGAGTACATCCATTCAGGGACACCCCTCGGGCAGGGGGACACCCTGGCATTGATTCCGCCTGTGAGCGGTGGAAGTTGAAGAATTGTCGTAGCTCACCCAGAACCCCACGATTGGATTCTATCCTGACCGAAACCATGAAAGAGGACATTTTCCGAATAACCGAGGAACCCATCCGGCCAGATGCCCTGTTCGACCTTGTCCGCTCGGATCAAGACGGCGCAGTCGTCACTTTTGCCGGGGTGGTCCGCGACAATTCGCTTGGTCATGAGACGCGACATATCGTCTATGATGCCTATCGAAAGATGGCTGAGAAAAAGCTCCGTGAAATCGGTTCCAGGATCAAGAAGAACTGGGGTCTGGAACACATCGCCATTCTCCACCGGGTAGGCAGGCTGGAAATCGGTGAGATTAGTGTTCTCATCGCTGTGGGGTCTCCTCACAGGAAGGAGGCCTTCGAGGCCTGTCACGACGCTATTGAACGCCTCAAACAGACCGTGCCGATCTGGAAAAAGGAGACATGGACGGACGGGGAAACCTGGATCGAGGGTGCGAGACCCGTCGATAACCCGTAATTTGGTTTTGTTCGGGGATCGGTATCCAATTCTGGGGCGACGCACGCGTCGCCCTTACTTGTATCATAGGAGGAGATGATGGGAAGAAAAATCGGCTTTGTCGGGCTTGGGATCATGGGAAAACCCATGGCCCAAAATCTCCTGAAAGCAGGTCACAGCCTGACTGTCCACAACCGAAGCAAGGCATCTGTCCGGGAGCTTGTTGCCGGAGGCGCAACGGATGGGAAGTCGCCAAGGGGCGTGGCAACGGCATCAGAGGTCATCGTCACGATGCTCCCCGACTCTCCGGACGTGGACATGGTCACCCTGGGTCCTGAAGGCATCCTGGAAGGGGCCAAGCCCGGCACCGTCCTGATCGACATGAGCACCATCTCCCCCCAGGTCTCTCAGAGAATCTCCGAAGAAGCCGAAAAAAGAGGGGTGGAGATGCTCGATGCCCCGGTAAGCGGTGGAGACGTGGGTGCCCGAGATGGAACGCTCTCGATTATGGTGGGAGGAAAAAAGGAGGTGTTCGACAAGAGTCTGGACATCCTTTCGGCCATGGGAAAGAACGTCGTCCACGTGGGAAACATCGGTGCGGGCGGGGCGGTGAAACTCGCCAACCAGGTGATCGTGGCGGGGACCATTCAGGCGGTTGCCGAAGGTCTCGTCCTGGGAGCAAAAGCCGGGGTGGATCCGGAATTGATCGTCCAGGCCGTCGGAGGAGGGTTGGCCCGGTGCGGCATCCTTGAAGTTCGAGCGCCACGGATGCTCAGCGGCATCTTTGAACCTGGTTTTATGGTCAAACTCCACCTGAAGGATCTCGGTCTCGCCCTGAGCGCAGGTAAATCTCTCGATGTGCCCCTCCCCACGACAGCATATGTGAATGAAATGTTCAAGACGTTGGTTGCCCAGGGAAAGGGAGACCAAGATCACTCATCTCTGCTTCAGATTGTAGAGGGCATGGCGGGGATAGAGGTTCGGAAAAAGTCATCGAACTGAGGCCGCTTTGCAAAGTTTCAGCTGGTTGATACAGGATGTGATTGCCGCGTCCGGAGTTCCCGGGAGGCTGTTCATCCCCTCCCCCGAACACATCTCACATCCGATTGAGAAACTCGAAAACGATCTCCGTTTCCTTTGGGATCAGGGAATTAGGGCGATCCTGTCGCTTACGGAACAGCCGCTCGATCTGAAGACCGTGCAATATTTCAGTTTCGATTATCTCCATCTCCCGATACACGATATGACGGCTCCGGCCATCGACCAGGTCCTGCTGGCGATCGCCTTCATTGAGCGGTCCGTTGGGTTGGAAAAGCCTTTGCTCACTCACTGTCTCGTCGGACGCGGACGGACCGGGACGATCCTGGCCTGTTATATGGTCTGGAAAGGCCAGAACGCCCAACAGGCCATAACGGGGATTCGGGACATACGACCTGGATCAATCGAGACCATGGACCAGGAACGCACGGTGATGGATTATGAAGCGTTCCTCAAAGATGACGGTAAAAACAAAAAGAATCGGACCATCTGAGGATTGATTGACCCAACCGCCTAGATCCGAATGGATGAGATATTCAATACGGCCATTCTTCACATAGCCTTGGCCAAGTCCACACCCCTGACATTCGCTGCGATCGGCGGCCTGTTGTCCGAACGCGTGGGTATCATCAATGTGGGTCTGGAGGGGATGATGCTCGTCGGGGCCTACGCCGCAGCGATAGGTTCTTTGACGTCGGGAAACCCTTGGATGGGGCTGATGGCGGGGGGAACGGCAGGTGGAATCCTTGGTCTTCTTCACGCGGTTGCGTGCATCCGGCTGAGGTCGGATCATATTGTGAGCGGAACTGCTGTTAATCTTTTGGCCCTCGGGGGGACAGGATTCCTCCTGTTTCAAACCTTCGGATTTCACGGGAACACACCCACCGTTCCCAAATTTTCCATATGGGCGTCAACCTATCTGGACGACGTCCCCCTCCTGGGTCCTGCTTTCAATTCCCATGTCCCGACGATCCACCTCTCCTTCGTGGCCGTCGCGGGGGTCTACCTCCTAATCTACCGTACGATCTGGGGTTTGCGACTGAGGGCCGTTGGGGAACAGCCCCGGGCCGCGTTGTCCGCCGGAGTTCGCGTGAAACGCATTCAGATGTCAGGTGTCGTACTGGGGGGGGTCTTGGCCGGTTGGGGCGGCGCGCATCTTTCGATCGGAGACCTGAGCCAGTTTGTGGAGCGGATGACCTCCGGTCGGGGGTTTGTTGCCCTTGCTGCGCTTATCTGCGGCCGGTGGCATCCCGTCGGCGCCCTCGCTGCATGCCTGTTCTTCGGACTCGCCGAGGCATTCGCCGAAGGCCTCCAGGGGGCTACCCCTCTCCCATCCCAATTCTTTCTCGCCTTGCCTTTCCTGCTCTCCATGGCTGTATTGGCGGGGTTTGCCGGGCGATCGAGGCCCCCCCGGGCATTGGGACAAAGGATCGGAGAGGAGGATGGGTAACAGTGGTCGATTGCGGTGAACTCACTGCGCGTCTCGAAGCCCTTTCCGGTGGTGAATCCCTGAAACCGAAGGAGTTATTCGCCGTGGACGGGTTTGTCCCCCGGGTGGTGGCTGCCCCGGAAGTCACGGATCAAGTCTGTGCCCTCCTGAAGGCAGCGGACGAATCAGGGGCGGCTGTTGTACCGTGGGGTGGGGGAACGAATCAAAATCTTGGCAACGTTCCTGATCGCGTTGATACGGTTCTGTGCACAGCCCGACTGAACAGGATGGTAGCACACGAGCCCGCGGACATGACCTGTGTCGCGGAGGCGGGGATTCGCCTTTCCGATCTCCAGGAGGAGTTGGCAAAGGAGGGGCAGTTTCTGCCCATTGACCCCCCCGATCTCGGATCGACGGTTGGAGGCATCCTTTCCGCAAATGTTTCGGGCCCTATGAGGCTGGCCTACGGTTCCCCCAGGGACGTGGTGATCGGGACAAAGGTGGCCCTCGTATCCGGAGACCTGGTCAAGGCCGGGGGACGGGTCGTAAAAAACGTCTCTGGGTTCGACCTTAACAAGCTCTATGTCGGAGCCCTCGGAACACTGGGCATCATCGTGGAGGTCGCCTTCAAGGTGTTGCCCTCTCCCGAACGGCGCGCATCCGTGGCCGCCGTCTACGATCGGCTTGAGGAAGCCTCCGAGGGGATCAGGACCATCCTGAGGGGGGACATGACCCCCTGTGCCATAAACCTGATTTCCCCGAGGGCAACAACCCGAATCGGCCGGGGGGCGCCCCTTCCGGGTGATGGATTTGTCGTCTTGGTCAGGGTGGAAGGGGTCGACGAGTCCGTACGGGATCAGGTGGAAAGCCTGGAAACCCTTTTCTTTCAGTCGGGTTCAGAAAAAATTGAACGCCTCGAGAGGAACGAAGACTACGCAGTCTGGGACGCTGTTCGGGGTTATCGACGAGACGGTAAAGGAACCATCCGTTCCAAGGCCAGCCTTCCATTGAAGTGCGTCCGAAACTTCATCCATCAGGCGGAAGCACTTCGCACACGCCACGAAATCTCCTTTGACCTGATATCCCACGCGGCGAGTGGAATTGTCCTCTGTTACTTCGACCTGGAATCACCAGAGGGGGTGGATAAGGCGGTTGCTGCGGCCGGGGACCTGCGTGCGATATCCTCCGAACTGGGTGGGAATCTGGTGGTTGAGTCCGCTCCCCCCGCATTCAAAAAAAGGCTTGATGTATGGGGAAAGTGGGGGCCTGAACTTGCCATTATGAGAAGTCTCAAGTCGAAATACGATCCGAAGCGAACCCTGAATCCCGGCCGATTCGTAGGTGGGATCTAAAATCCGATCCCCGATCCTCCTGAACGCATCAGGGATGTGAAAAAGGAAAAGCAGAAAGGGGAAACGTGAAATATTTCGTATATCTATCGATCGCAGGTGAAGACAAGGTTTCGATCTTTACGATGGATTCGGAACACGGGAATCTCACGTTCCGGGAGGACGTGACAACGGCCGGGGGCCCAGGCCCACTGGCGGCCGATCCCAGGTTTGAATATCTCTACGTCGGGATTCGATCGACCCGGAAATTATCGACCTTCCGTATAGATCATGCCTCAGGTGGCCTGTCCCCCATAGGCACCGTGTCCCTTCCGTCGGATCCTTGCTTTTTGACCACGGACAGGACAGGCCGTTTTCTCCTCTCTTCCTATTATAAAGCCGGGAGGGCGGCCGTCCATCCCATCGGCGGGGACGGGGTGGCGGGGGAGCCGTCCATCGAATGGATCCCAACCGCGGAGAAGGCACATTCCATCCAGACGGACCCTTCCAACAGGTTCGCTTTCGTTCCGCACACAGCCGGCCCCAACCTCATTTTTCAATTCGAATTCGACCAGAACACAGGGGCCCTCAAACCCAACGCGGTACCCCGAGTGGTCCCGGAGGATGGATCGGGCCCCCGTCACTTCTGCTTTCATCCGGAGAAGGACATCCTCTATTTTTCTAACGAACAGGGCTGTAGCGTAACCGCCTATCATTTCGATCCCGATGCCGGGGTCCTGTCTCCTTTCCAGACCATCCCCACTCTCCCGAAGGATTTTGATGGCGATAACGTGTGTGCCCAGATCAGGATCACGCCGTCCGGAAGCTTCCTGTATGTCTCAAACCGCGGCCACGGCAGCATCGCATGTTTCTCGATCGATTCGGCTACAGGCGGGTTGACCTCAATCGGACAGCAGCCCACCGAAAAGGTGCCCAGGGCCTTCAATCTGGATCCTGAGGGGAATTTCCTCTTTGCGGCCGGTCTGGGCTCAGGTAATCTTGCCTCTTACCGGATCGATCCCGTAACAGGCATCCTCACGCCCCTGGAGATCTATACCATCGGTGAACAGCCTATGTGGGTGCTTGTCCTGAAGCTTAGGGGTTGACAACAGTGTGCAATTTGCATTTTGCTTTTTGCTTTTACATACCCCCGCATTTCCTAAGGAGTTGCACGGATGTCCACACCCTCCCCATCTGATTTTATCCGTGACATCATCAGAGAAGACGTAAAAAACAAAAAACACGACGGCCGCGTAACGACCCGATTCCCACCTGAGCCGAACGGATATCTGCACATCGGACACGCCAAGTCCATCTGCCTTAACTTCGGGGTATCCGAAGAGTTCGGTGGGGTGTGCAACCTGCGCTTCGAGGACACCAACCCGGAAAAGGAAAGCATGGAGTACGTCGAATCGATCAAAGCGGATGTACGCTGGCTCGGTTTCGACTGGGACGACCGGATCTACTTCGCATCCGATTACTATGGGAAACTCTATGAATTTGCCGTAAAGCTCATAGAGAAGGGGGTAGCCTATGTCGACAGTCTGAGCGGCGATCAGATCAGGGAACACCGGGGCACGCTGACTGAGCCAGGTGCGGAAAGTCCGTACCGAAACCGATCCGTCGAGGAGAACGTAAATCTGTTTCGACGCATGCGGGCCGGGGAGTTCGAGGACGGGGCGCACGTGTTGCGGGCTAAGATCGACATGGCATCTCCAAACATGAACTTGAGGGACCCGGTCCTTTACCGCATCCGCCACCATACGCATTACAGAACGGAGGACGAGTGGTGCATCTATCCGATGTACGATTTCACTGAGTGCCTCTCGGATGCCATCGAAAGGGTTACGCATTCGCTGTGCACAACGGAATTCGAGATCAATCGTCCGATCTACGATTGGGTGCTGCGCGAAGTGGAGGTCGAAGATCCGCCGCATCAGTACGAGTTCGCCCGTCTCAATCTCTCCTACACGGCGGTCTTGAGCAAACGCTATCTGTTGCTCCTCGTCGAGGAAGGCCACGTCAGCGGTTGGGACGATCCCCGGATGCCCACAGTTTCGGGCATGCGAAGACGCGGTTACACCCCTGAGTCTATCCGCAACTTCTGCAAGAAGGTTGGGATTGCAAAACGAGAAAATCAAATTGAGGTGGCTTTGCTTGAGCACAGCATCCGCGAGGACCTGAATCGCCGTGCGCCCAGGGTGATGGGGGTGCTTCGTCCTTTGAAAGTCGTCATCGATAACTATCCCGAAGGCAGGGTGGAAGAGTTGGATGCCGTCAACAATCCCGAGGATCCTGGCATGGGCTCACGAAAAGTCCCGTTTTCGCGTGAGTTATATATCGAGCGGGCCGATTTTCGAGAGGACCCCCCCAAGAAATTTTTCCGCCTGGCCCCGGGTCGGGAAGTCCGGCTGAGATACGGTTATTATATCACTTGTGAAAGAGTGGTGAAGGACGAAAATACGGGTGAGGTGATCGAGTTGCACTGCACATATGATCCTGAGACACGCAGCGGATCTTCTCCTGATGGCCGCAAGGTCAAGGGAACGATCCACTGGGTATCCGCCGCCCACGCCATTCAAGCAGAAGTGCGCCTCTACGATCGTCTTTTCTCGAAACCGGATCCAGGGGGTGACGGTTCCGATTTTAAGAGCCAGCTGAATCCGAACTCCTTGGAGAGATTGACATCCTGCCGGGTCGAACCCAGCCTCGAAAATGCCGCCTTGGGAAGCCGGTACCAGTTCGAGAGGCTTGGCTACTTCTGCGTCGATTCGGTTGACTCCGCTCAGGGAGACCTCGTGTTCAACCGGACCGTACCGTTGCGGGATACGTGGGCGAAGATCGAGGAGGCATACGGTCGGGCTTAATCCTCGGGTTACCTTCGATGAAACATGGGTCTTCGCGATCGATTCGGTTTTGGGGGTATGAAATTATCGAAAGATTTGAATTCATTGGATAAGGGGTGAAGATGATCGCCGGCGTGCCAATCGAATCCAATCCGGGAGAAAGACGAGTTGCGCTCGTGCCGGCATTCGTGCCTGGCCTTATTCAGGCAGGGATAGAAGTCCGAGTCGAAAGCGGGGCGGGTGAAAAAGCCGGGCTCACAGACGCCGCATATAAAGAACGCGGAGCCCTCATCTCATTGGACCGCGCGGATCTCTTCTCCTCGGCGGATCTGATCCTAAAAGTGAACGGTCTGGGGGCAAACCCGGACGGCGGTTACTCGGATCTGGAATTGACCCGCTCGGGCCAGATTCTGATTGGATTTTTAAACCCCCTTGGAGCCCCTAACGAAGTGAAAAAGCTGGCTGAAAAGGGGGTCACCGCATTCGCCCTGGAGCTCCTCCCCCGGATCGGCCGGGCCCAACAGATGGACGCCTTGAGTTCCATGGCCACCATTGCCGGCTATAAGGCCGTCCTTCTTGGGGCCGCAGCCCTCAGAAAAATGGTTCCGATGATGATTACCGCTGCCGGAACCATCACCCCCGCCCGGGCTTTTGTGGTGGGTGCCGGAGTCGCGGGGCTTCAGGCCATCGCAACGGCACGCAGGCTCGGTGCGATCGTACAGTCTTATGACGTCCGGCCCGCCGTGAAGGAACAGGTTGAAAGCCTGGGAGCCAAGTTCCTGGATCTTACGCTGGAACCGGTCGATGCAGAAACCTCCGGTGGATATGCGAAGGCCTTGGGCGATGCCTTCTATCTTCGCCAGCGGGAGATGATGAAGGCCGTTGTTGCCCAAAGCGATTTGGTCATCACCACCGCTGCGATTCCTGGAAAAAAAGCTCCAATCCTGATCACAGAAGAAATGGTTCGGGGGATGCAGCCGGGATCCGTGATTGTCGACCTGGCCGCCGAGGGAGGTGGTAACTGCGAGCTGACCCGGGCTGGGGAAACGATCGAGGCCGACGGCGTATCCATCCTTGGGCCGATCAACCTCCCCGCC
The DNA here is from genome assembly GCA_965217865.1 of Candidatus Latescibacterota bacterium. GTDB lineage: Bacteria > Latescibacterota > UBA2968 > SICM01 > SICM01 > CBDCJO01. Next base: position 2,121,623 of record CBDCJO010000002.1, read on the forward strand.
ACCGTCCCGTTCCACGCCAGTCAGATGTATTCAAAAAACGTCACAACCTTCGTCCAGAACCTGATGAGGAACGGCGGTGGCCGAATCGACACGGAAGACCAGATCATCCGTGACACCCTGCTGACTCACGAAGGAAAGGTGGTGAACCCCAGGGTTCGGGAACTGCTGGATAATCCTTAGCAACCGATTCCCACTTTTGAAGAAGGAGAACCTTTATGGAAACCTTCGTCGCATCCCTGGCCATCTTCGTATTGGCACTCTTCGTGGGTTTCGAGGTGATCACTAAAGTCCCTCCCCTATTGCACACGCCTCTGATGTCTGGTGCGAACGCGATATCTGGGATCACGCTCGTAGGTACCCTGGTGACATCCGGGGTAAAGTTGACCCCTTTCACGACGATCCTGGGGTTTGTTGCGGTGGCTATGGCAACGGCCAACGTCGTAGGAGGGTTCATGATCACACACCGGATGCTCGGCATGTTCCGTCGAAAGGAACACGATGCCCGATGAACTGATTAACCTCTTCTACCTCGCGGCTGCGGTCTTCTTCGTCCTGGGCTTGAAGGGACTCTCCCATCCCGGCACCGCTGTAAGGGGAAACCTTTTAGGCGCAATCGGGATGCTCGTGGCTATCGTAGTCACCCTGCTGGACAGAAGGATCGTCAGCTTTGAGATCATCCTGGCCGGAATGGTGGTCGGCGCCCTGGTTGGCGCAGCAATGGCCTACAGAGCCCCCATGACCGCGATACCTCAGGTGGTCGCGGTCTTCAACGGTTTCGGAGGCGGTGCCTCGGCCCTTGCCGTGGGAGCCGCGCTGGAAGAGGCCTTAAAGGGAGGATTCGTCGAGGAGATTTCCGCCCAGTTCACTACCGCGGCGGCGGCATCAGGAATCATCGGCGGCGTCTCCTTGACGGGGAGTGCGATCGCTTTTGGCAAGCTTCAGGGAATCGTCAGGGGTCGACCGATTCTCATCCCGGGTAGGCACGCGTTGAACCTGGTCCTGGTGTCAGTCTGCCTGGTCCTGAGCGTCTGGCTTGTGGTGGATCCTGTTTCCTCGATCCCGTTCTGGACGTTGACCGTCCTCGCCGCTCTCCTCGGGATCTTTCTGGTAATCCCAATCGGCGGGGCAGACATGCCCGTCGTTATCGCTCTTCTCAACTCCTATTCTGGGATTGCCGCGGCGGGTCACGGATGGGTCCTTAACAACAGCGTCCTGATCATCGCCGGCTCTCTCGTGGGTTCCGCCGGGTTCATTCTCACCGCCCTGATGTGCCGGGCGATGAACCGCTCCTTACCGAACGTCATGTTCGCCGGTGTTGGTGCGACCGTCGTCACCGATCAGGAGAGCGAAGATATCTATGCCGGGCGCGTGAAATCAGCCTCATCCGAAGAGGTGGCGATGTTGTTGGACGGCGCCCGGCGGGTGATCATCGTTCCGGGCTACGGAATGGCGGTTGCTCAGGCTCAGTACGCCATTCAGGATTTGACGATGTTGTTGGAGTCCCGGGAAGTCGAGGTGGACTTCGCGATACATCCCGTCGCCGGGCGGATGCCAGGTCATATGAACGTCCTCCTCGCGGAGGCGAACATCCCCTACGACAAGCTTAGGGACCTTGACGAGGCCAACCCCGCTTTTCGGGGTTCGGATGTCGTCCTGGTCATCGGGGCGAACGATGTCGTCAACCCCATGGCCCGGGATGCGGATCCTTCAATACCCATTTCGGGTATGCCCATCCTGAATGTCGACCAGGCCCGATCTGTGGTCGTCATTAAGCGCACCCTCAGTCCGGGTTTCGCCGGAATCGCCAACCCGCTTTTTGCCGCGGAAAATTCCCTGATGCTCTTTGGGGATGCGAAGAAGACGATCTTGGACCTCACGGCCGCGCTCAAGGAAACCTAGTTTGGGAGGCTAAGAAAGAATGGAGGGTTGGGGGGTGGAATCAGGAAGAGAGTTGCCTTTACCCTTTACGCTTCATCCCGCCAAGGGGAATCAATTTATCTCCATGAATGAGGCCCCACCGATATCCCGCATTCTGACGATCGCTGGCTCAGATTCCGGGGGGGGAGCCGGGATCCAGGCCGACCTGAAAGCGATCACCGTCCTGGGTGGGTTCGGAATGAGCGTCATCACGGCGCTTACCGCTCAAAACACCGTCGGAGTCACCTCCACATTCGAAGTGCCTTTGGACTTCATTGGCGAGCAATTCGACACGGTGGTATCCGACATCGGGGTGGATGCAGCCAAGACCGGCATGTTGGTCAACCCTGAGATCGTCCGGCTGGTCGCCCGGAAGGTGGCTGAACACGGGATTCAAAATCTGGTCGTAGATCCTGTGATGGTCGCTAAAAGCGGCGATGCCCTTCTATCGAAAGAGGCTGAGACCACCATCCTCGACACCTTGATTCCCCTGGCGGATGTGGTAACCCCAAACCTTCCTGAGGCCGCAGCCCTCTCCGGTATATCCGTCAAGTCCTTGGACGACATGAGGCGTGCAGCCCGGAAGATATCTGAATTCGGGGTCAAGAACGTCCTGATCAAGGGAGGACACCTGATGGGCAAGTCGGTTGACCTGCTCTTCGACGGGGTCGAGTTCTTCGAATTCTCCTCCGACCGAATCGAAACGAACAATACGCACGGCACCGGCTGCACATACGCCGCAGCCATCGCTGTCCGCCTCGGACAGGGTTACCCCCTGCGGGAGGCCGTCGGGAACGCAAAGTCGTTCATCACCACGGCTATCCGACACGGTCTTTCCATAGGCAAGGGCCACGGACCCACAAATCCGTTTGCGTGGATCCAACATAAATAAAGTTTCAAGCTTTCCCTGAGTTGCTCCGTTCTATCCTTTTCTTTATCCCCCGCGCCGCCCCCTCCACGTCCTCGGCTCCGACAACAGCCGAGATAACAGCGACACCGGCCGCTCCCGCGTCGATCACTTTTCGTGCATTGCACAAATTCACCCCGCCGATCCCGACGATCGGAATATCGATCGCGTCCATGATCTCCCGCAACCTTTCGGTCCCTACGACCGACGAAAGGGGCTTTGTGGGTGACCCGAACATTGCCCCCACCCCGAGATAATCCGCCCCTTCGGCGATCGCTTCGTGGGCCATATCAACCGTTTTCACCGAGGCCCCGACGATCTTTTCGGGTCCCACGACCTGCCTCGCAATCCGAATAGGCAGGTCCTCCTGCCCAACGTGTACTCCGTCGGCATCCGCAGATACCGCCACATCGGCTCTGTCGTTCACGATGAATATCACCCCTTCAGACCGGCAGATGTCGCGAATGGCACACGCGGTCCGGAACAATTCAAGCCCACCCATCCGCTTCCCGCGAAGCTGAACCACATCTGCTCCCCCCTTCACCGCAGACTTCGTAATATTCACGGGATCCCGATCCCGGGTGGCTTCCGGGTCCACGATCACATAAAGACCCCCAAGTGGCCGATCCATAAGCCTCCTTGCGAAGAACTGTTGACAGCCTGAACCACTTGCTGTAAATTTCCGCACCAAAAACAGGCGATCCGCTGCTGACGACCGGCTTTTTCATCTGGTCGGGAATGGAACCGTCATAGCTTACGATTCTCACCCTCGGCTTGTTCATCAAGATCAGGGTTAAAAAGCCACAATCGGAGATAAAAACGATGGGCGAGAAGGTATTGCGTCTTGAACACCTGGCCGCTGAACCCGGTTCGATGGTTCAGGGTTATTGGGAGGTCTCGGAGATGAGTGATGGGACCCCGGCCAGATTGCCGGTCGCAATCCTTAACGGAGTGGGGGGCGGGCCGATCCTTTACCTCCAGTCAGCCAGTGATGGCGACGAGCTGAACGGGATCGCCGTGATCCAAAAGGTCATTCACCGGATCGAACCCGAACGCTTTCGTGGCGGGATCATCGCCATCCTCATCGCCAACCTCCACGCCTTTCACCAAAGGCAGGCCGAAAGCCCCATCGATGGGAAAAAGATGAATCGCTGCTTCCCCGGCCGAGCGGATGGAACTTCAACAGAACGGATCGCCCATCAGATATTCCACAAAGCCGTCCTCCAGGCCAACCTCTGTATCGACTTGCACCAGGGAGGGATTCGACCGATGATCGACGAGGTCAGGGTCCGGGTGGATGGCCGGAAGCGCTGCCACCGTGATTGCCTGGACCTGGCGCGGGTCTTTGGCATCGGCTACATCCTGGACAGGGTGGGGCCCGAAGGCCAGCTCGCATTGGCCGCTCCGGAACGCGGCATCCCAACCATCGACCCGGAGCTGGGAGGTTGCCACGGATGGGACCCGAACAGCATTCGGAAAGGGGTCGCCGGAGTTGAGAACGTATTAAGGCATCATGAAATGCTCCCCGGTCGCCCCCGGATACCGGAGAGACAGATCGTGGTCGATAGCTTCACACCCATCCTCTCAAACAGGGGTGGCTTCATCAAATTTAAAGCCGACCTGTATGCCCATCTTGAGGCAGGCGACCCCGTTGCTCAAATTACCGACCCGTTCGGAAATGTCCTCGAGACCCTCCACACCCTCCACGAAGCCATCTTCTGGTCGAAGTCGCTATACCCCATGGTCGCACCTGGGGAGATCGTGGCCACCCTGGGAAAAAATATTCGTTACATCTGAACCCCTCGGTTCACCTTCCCCTCTCCACCCCCCTTTTTTCAATCATCTCCCGCACCTCGGGCACAACGAATACGTCATCTAGAGACAATTGGGAAAATGCCTTCAGGAACACCTCAATGTGATCCAGAACATCCATGTTGCGGTCCATAATCAACCGCAACTTTCCCCCGTATCGACACAATCCCCCCGTTAAACCGTCCAACTCCACCTGGGAGACATCGATGGACAACCGGTCGGCGAGGCTTTCCAATTCCTGTAAAAGTTGCGTGTCCGTCATCCACACTCCCGACTGCCCTGCAACTCGTTTCGCTTTTGACGCTCCGCCCAACTCACCTTCCTGTTCAGGCGGGTCTCTTCCAACTCTCGATACGTTCCAGGATATGCGTCATCAAACCGGAGATCGGAACGCGGACCTGCTCCATGGTGTCCCGATCGCGTACAGTGACAGAATTGTCTTGAAGGGTCTGTGAGTCGACGGTGGCGCAATAGGGGGTCCCTGCCTCGTCCATTCGACGATAGCGCCTCCCCACTGCCCCGCTGGCATCAAAAAATACTCTGAGATGGGGACGCAATTCGGCCTCGATTTTTCGGGCGATCTCCGGCATGTTATCGCGTTTTACGAGGGGAAAAATGGCCAATTTGATCGGGGCCAACTTCGGATGGAACCGGAGGACCACCCGCTTTTCCCCTTTCACCTCCTCCTCCCCGTAGGCATCGATCAGGAAGGCCATCAGGGGGCGTCCCACACCCACAGAAGTCTCGATAATATAGGGTGTGAATCTTTCCTTGGTCTGATCGTCAAAGTAATTTAGGCTTTTCCCCGAATACTGTTCATGCCGAGAGAGATCGTAGTCAGTCCGGTTGTGGATTCCTTCAATCTCTCCCCACCCGAATGGAAATTCGTAATAGATGTCATAGGCCTCCTTAGCATAGTGCGCGCGCTCGTCCTCCTCCTGGTGATGGAATCGGATTTTATCGGGGGTCATACCGAGGTCTATGTACCATTTAAACCGTTCCTGACGCCAGTAGTCGAAAAACTGCTCATCCGTCCCCGGCTTCACAAAATATTGCATCTCCATCTGCTCGAATTCCCGGACCCGAAAGAGGAAATTCTTGGTGTTGATCTCGTTTCTAAACGCCTTACCGATCTGTGCGATCCCGAATGGGATCTTCTGCCTGGCCGAAGCTTGCACATTCAGGAAATTGACATAGATGCCCTGGCAGGTCTCGGGCCTCATGTAGACGACCGCTCCCTCGTCCTCGACAGGACCGACGAAAGTCTTAAACATCAGGTTGAACTGCCGGGCTTCCGTGAAGTTGGACTGGCAGCGAACGGCAGGCCGATTGGTATACTTGGGGCAGACCATGTCCTCGACTTGATCAGCCCGGAACCGCGCATTGCACTCTTTGCAGTCGACCATAGGATCGGTAAAGTGCTCCACGTGGCCGGACGCCTCCCATGTTCGGGGATGCATCAGGATGCTGGCGTCAATCCCTTCTATGTCCTCCCGGTAGGTCATCTCCTGCCACCAAGCTTCCTTCAGGTTCCGGAGCAGTTCTACACCGAGAGGTCCGAAATCCCAGCATCCGTTCAAACCGCCGTATATCTCGCTGCCTTGGAAGACAAATCCTCTCCGTTTACACAAGGAGATCAACTTCTCCAAGACATCCGTCTGTTTCCCCATTTGACCTCCTTCGATGATAAAAAAGCAGCAAGGGGAACGCCGTTGAACGGTCTGTTCCCCTTGATCCATTTTACGATCGAATGGTAAAATCACAAAACAGATTCGATCTTCTCTACAAAGTGAGGTTTGGGCACAGCCCCAACAATCTGCGTGGCGACCTTTCCGTCCTTGAAGATCAGAAGGGTGGGAATACTTCGGATTCCGAACTCTTCAGCGGTCTTCTGTTCGGAGTCCACGTCAAGCTTGCAAACCTTCACACGTCCCTCATATTCTTCGGCAAGTTCCTCCACAACCGGCGCAATCGCCCTGCAAGGACCGCACCACGTCGCCCAGAAATCGACGAGCACCGGATGAGGCGATTTTAACACCTCTTCCGAGAATGTCGTGTCGGTCACCACCAAGGGTTTTCCCAATGGATTCACCGCCTTTCATAAAATGTGGTCCGTCACTTCGGGCCAGTTGAAAATGAATCTAAATAATTTGGATTCCCCTGTCAAGGAACCAAAAGGCACATGAGACATAACTTGTTTATAATATGGATGTTGGTGGGCATCATGGGAAATTTACAGGCCCTTGGTGCAGCCCGTTTCCCCCCAGGGACCTTATTCACGACGACGCATCGTTTACCGCTTTGCTCTCTGGATTTAACTTGGGTCGTGGAACTCGAAACACGGTACGTTTCTAGCGGCATAGGGCGACGACGAGCAACTGAAGAACGATCTCCTCTGTCTGGTATCCGGATTTGAGGCGATCCTCAGCCGTCACAAGGGCCTCACAGGCATTCCCAAAGTCCGAATTAGAGAATTTTTGACTCTGCCTCACCAATTTGGATGTGACATACGGGGGAAGGCCGAGGCGATTGGGAAACTCCTTTCCCATTACCCTGGACTCCTGGAGCATCCTGATCTTCATCATGGTGTGAACGTGTTTGGTCAGACGCCACACGATGCCCCCCCCACGCTCTCCGGCCTCTCGGATCTTGCTAAGAATCCACAGGGCCCGCCCGGAATCCTTGGCCCCGACTGCGTCGGTAAAATCGAAGATGCTGCTCTCCCCTGAAAGGCCGGTCGCCCCCGCCACGTCCTCTCTCTGGATGACCAGCCGATCTCCGATAAACAGGACCAGCTTTTCGATCTCTCCTGCAACAACACCGATATCTTTGGTTGTCCGTTCGCAGAAAAGGTGAAGGCCGTCCTTCGAGATCCCCTTTCCGAGGGCCTTGATGTGCCCCGCGATCCAGCTTATGCGGTCCTTTTCCTTTAGTGCCTTGAACTCTATGACCCACGCATTTTTCCGAAGCAACCCGAATAGCTTCTTCCGCCCGTCCACCCGGTCCCCCACGAAGATAAGGGTTGTCGACTCCGGAGGTGATTCCAATACAGGGATTAAAAGCCGCGATGCATCCTCCGTCAATTCCCCGCAACCGTTTACGACAACGACACGTCGAGGAGCCATCATGGGGAACGAGAGGATCCGGTCAACAATCTCCCCGGGAACCGCCTGGCTCGCCGTGAAAACATCCAGATTAAACGTCCGGGACCCTGGATCGAGAGCAGCATCCAAGAGGGTGTTGAAGGCCATATCCCTCAGATAGGTTTCCTCTCCCACCAGAAGGTAGAGAGAACCGATCTTCCCGGATCGAACTTCAGACCGGAAATTTTCAGAAGTTAAAACCGGCATCAGGTTACAGCTCGCACGTAAGAATACTCCAACAACAATTGAATCTCTTCAAGCTGGACGGCCTCGAGGATCTCCCGTCCTTCTCCACCTTTTGAACAAGCCTCACACCAATCCACGAATTCAAGCGGGAGCCAACGACCCTTCTCTTTCAAACGTCCTCTTGTCCCTGCGCTCCAGTGGCCCTCCGCACCCGCCAGGATCTGAAGAGCGGACCCGTGTAGATCTGCGAAAAGAGGGTGCTGGCCAACCTTTCCCCACCAGTATTTGCTGTTCGAAAAATCCGGCTCCCTGCGGTGCATGATCGCGTGCCAGAAGCTCCCCGTTTCGGATTCGATCTTTTGAGATATTCGGTGTGATTCCTTTAGACAATCGTTCCAGAGATAAAGGCCGGACTTCACCGCATGTGCGAAATCGTTGGAACCGACCCGCACCCCCTCGAAGAGCGATTCGACGGTGGTGTTGTCCAACCAATCCTTAATCCCGGAATCCGCAGCCCCTTTCGGTTCTAAAGGGGGAGGCTCCGACCTTTCTCTCAGGCTGTCGATGATCTCGATGATCGGTCTGACTTTGATCGCATCACACGGCATGGATCCCTCCAGGGTTCGATATAACATCCTCATCCATAAAATAAATCATGTCAGGAGACTTGGCAACCCAGAAGAATTTTCCCTTCCAGGACAACTTTCTGCCGATCCGGAGCCGATGTTGTGTCAAAGTATCTATTTGTTTTTCATAATATTATATACATTGAGCAAGGTTGGCACGAAGCTTGCGTTTAGAACCTCTGACCTACATTTGACAAAGGGGTCGTCGAAGCTCTCTTCCCCGTTCACGGTTTCGCCGCGTGAGGACAAAATCCCCTCCTTCCCCAAGGGATTGCGTGGCGGCCGTGAACCGTCTTTCCCAACGCGAACCGTTCCATATGGATCAAATCACCGTGTACCTCTTCATTGCAATCGCCTTCGGTCTCGGATCTCTCGTCAGGATCTCGCGGGAGATCTCGAATCAACTCAAAGAACTCTTCGAGGTCGGACGGTCCTTTCATCAAACAGCTAAAGGAACCACCCAGGCTGCCGATATTAGGAGATAGAAGAATCCATCGCCTGATTATTGTTCATCGCAAAGGGCTTCACCGTGAGTGACACGACAACAGACCGAGACCTCGCAATCCTCTACTGGAACCTTCAGCGTAAGGTCCACACAAATCCCGGCATCCGGGGATATCTCTACGCGCTCACAAAGATCATCCGCAAGCGGCAGATCAAACCCGCGACTTTGAACGCCATCGGCTTGGATATGGCGGCGGACCTCCATTGGTAGGTCCCACATTCCCTCCCCTTGTTTGTCCTACCTGACCTGATTAGGCCGGTTTTTTCCCTTGCATCATGTATTTTTAATCTTTATTTTTAAATTTTCTGGGACAAAACTCCTCTTCCCTCCGAAGGGCGACACGTTCCAGTCGTCGAGGCTTCCGATCATGGCTGCCTGGTGAAACTGGTAGACACGTTGGCTTTAGGAGCCAATGCCTGAAAAGGTGTCCGAGTTCGAGTCTCGGGGCAGCCAAATCGCGATATTCGCGGGGGAGTAGACGATCGCTCAAAGATCCGTTCGAGAAGAGGGATCTGTTTGGATATCAAATTTAACCTCACTCAGGGAGAAGGCGTAAAACGAACCCTGGAGGTGGAGGTACCCGCAGAGACGATCGAAGCACGATTGCAGGCCGCGTACTTAAATTATAGCAAAACCCTCAAGCTCTCTGGTTTCCGACAGGGAAAGATACCGATCAGCATCGTAAAATCCCGCTTCGGAAAGGCCATCGAGGGTGAAGTCCTGAACGACCTGGTCCCGGAGTCCTATAAAAAAGCCTGGAAGCGTTCTGGAATCGAGCCGATCTCCCAGCCTGTGATCGACGACGTCAGCTATTCATCGGGAGAAAAACTGAGTTTCAAAGCATCGCTGGAGGTCAAACCGGAGGTCGAGCTCAAGAAACACACGGGCTTGCGGGCGACACGGACCCAGTTCCGGATAAGCGATGCCGATGTTGAACGCCAGATCAACCACCTCCGCGAAAAAAGCGCAGAGGACCAGAGCGTGAACCGGCCTGCACAGCTTGGGGACATGCTGGTCGGCGATTTTCAGGAGATCGATTCATCCGGAGTGCATATCCTGGGTCGGAAGTATGAAGACCGGACATTCCTGATTGGTGGCGAACGGTCCTTTAGCCACGACTTCGACAACCAGATGGTCGGGGCGACCCAAGGCGACAACCGCCGCGTGCGTTTCACGTATAACCGAGACCTCGCTGATTCCGACCTCGCGGGAAAAGAGGCCGCGTTCGAAGTATCCGTCAAAGATGTCCGGGAGCGGAAGCTCCCCGCAATCGATGTCGAATTTGCCAAAGATCACGGTGCGAAGGACCTGGATGACTTCCACGGACAAACCCGGGAACAATTGAAAACTCAGGCCGATTACGCTTCCCAGAAACGGCTCGAATCCAACATCCTTTCCGAGCTTGTGCGGGAGAACCTCTTCGACCCCCCGGAAACGATGGTGACCAATGCCCTGGACGCCATCGTCGAAGAATACACCAAAGAACACGAAGGACACGATCATCCGGTCGATGAAGCCCAAATCCGTGATCAGAATCGCGACATGGTGATATATCAGATCAGAACGCACCTTCTCTTGGAAGCCGTGTCGAAACGAGAGGGGTTGGTCGTAACGGATGAGGATGTAGACGAACGAATCAAAAAGATGGCAGAGGTCAACCGACAGAACTTCAAATCTTTAAAACGAAATCTGGAGCGCAACAACCAGATCGACCGAATTCAGCGGGATATCGCCGCTGAAATACCCCTCCAATTCCTGATCGATCGAGCGCAAATCGAAGAGGTTGAGGAAAATCTGACTGAAGGGGGACGGATCATCACCCCCTGAAGGAGTTTAAACTAATGGCTCTTATCCCGATGGTCCTGGAGCAGACGGGCCGGGGCGAACGGATGTACGATATCTTTTCTCGCCTCTTAAAAGACCGAATCATATTCATCGGAACCCCGATCAACGATCCTATCGCGAATCTGGTCATCGCCCAGCTCCTTTTCCTTCAAGCGGAAGATCCTGAGAAACCCGTCCACCTCTACATCAACACCCCAGGCGGGACGATCCCCGCGGGGTTGGCGATCTATGACACCATGCAATACATCGCCAACGACGTCAATACCATCTGCATCGGACAGGCGTTCAGTATGGGGGCGCTCCTTTTGGCCGGAGGGACCCAGGGAAAGCGTTCAGGTCTCCCCAACTCACGCATCCTAATCCATCAGCCTTATGGCCAGGTCGGCGGACAGGCCTCCGATGTTGAAATTCACGCAAACGAACTCCTCTACTTCCGCAAACGATTCAACCAAATCCTGTCCGAGCATACCGGACAACCCATCGAACGGATCGATAAGGATTCCGACCGGGATTTCTACATGTCTCCCGAACAGGCTGTGGAATACGGCTTGATCGATGAAGTCTTCAGCCCACAAAAGTCTGAGGGTGGATCCAACGGAAATCAACCATGAAGCGCAGAACCCTATCCCCGGACCCTAAATGCTCTTTTTGCGGAAAGGGTCCGGATCAAGTGGAACGGATCGTTACCGGACCCTCCGTTCACATCTGCAGTGAGTGTGTTCGTCTCTGTAACGATATCCTCTGCGAGGATGCAAAGGCGAAACCCGCTTCCGTAAGCCAGGATTTGCCTAAACCTGCCAAAATCAAGAAGCGGCTCGACGAGTATATCATCGGACAGGACCGGGCGAAACGCGCCCTGTCCGTCGCAGTTTACAACCACTATAAACGGATCCGCTCCAGGACCTCGCCCGACAGTGTGGAGCTCGATAAAAGCAACATCCTCCTGATCGGGCTCACCGGGACTGGAAAAACGCTCCTCGCCCAGACGCTGGCCCGGATCCTCAGGGTGCCGTTTGCCATGGCGGACGCCACGATTTTGACAGAGGCGGGCTATGTGGGAGAGGACGTCGAGAACATTCTCGTTCGCCTCCTCCAGGCAGCCGATTACGACGTCGCGAAAGCCGAAACAGGCATCCTCTACCTAGATGAAATCGACAAGATTTCTCGAAAGACCTCTAATCCCTCCATCACGCGCGACGTCTCCGGAGAGGGCGTTCAACAGGCCCTTTTGAAAATTGTGGAGGGAACCTCCGCGAACGTGCCTCCGAAAGGTGGTCGGAAACACCCCGAGCAACCCTTGATACAGATCAACACAAAGAATATCCTCTTTATCTGTGGCGGGGCCTTTGACGGACTCAGTCGAATCATCAGCGCGCGGATCGGCCGTCGAACCATGGGGTTCGGGGCCGAAGTGGACCACCCCGCCGAACGGAATATGGGTGAGATCATGGCTCACGTTGAGCCCGATGATCTGATCAAATACGGGCTCATCCCTGAGCTTGTCGGGCGCCTACCGATCGTATCCGCCCTGGACGACCTGGACGAGGAAGCCCTTCTCAGGATCCTCGTCGAGCCCAAGAATGCCATCACAAAACAGTACCAGAAGCTGTTCAAAATTGATGGTGTCGAGTTGAACTTCCAAGAAGCAGCCTTAAAGCGAATCGTCGAGCTCACCCTCCAGAAGGGAACAGGGGCCCGCGGGCTCCGGTCTGTTCTGGAAGAAGTCATGATCGACCTCATGTACGAAGTACCCTCAAAAACCGAGGTCAAGTCTTGCGACATCACCGAAGAGATGGTCCTCTCCCGCTGGCCTGCCTACGCCGTTCAAAAAAGGGCATGAGGAGAGGTGTTTAGCCGAGCTTCTTCAGTCACACATCTAGTCTCTTCGGTTGATTCGTGACTCCCGACTCGCGGCTGATTTGGCATAACTCCCAATGCCATGAAGATACACACTGCCGAGTTTGTCCTCAGTGCGGCCAGGCACGATCAGCTCCCGCGCAACTGGCTGCCCGAGGTCGCCTTCGCGGGTCGGTCGAACGTCGGAAAGTCCTCGCTCCTTAACGCCCTGCTTCAGCGTAAACATCTCGCCAAAATAAGCTCCACGCCCGGCAAGACTCGTCTTCTGAATTGCTACCTGATCAATAATGACTTCAACTTCATAGATCTTCCAGGATACGGTTACGCGAAGGCCCCGGTTGCCAAGCGACGTGAGTGGGGGCGGATGGTCGAGGCCTACGTGACGGACCGGGCCACACTCCAGGGGATCGTCCACCTTGTCGACGCGCGTCACCGGCCCTCCCGGGAAGACCTGGACCTGATCGCGTGGCTTCTGGACCTCCGGATCCCATTTGCGATGGTTGCCACGAAATCAGACAAACTATCACACAGCCGTCTGCAACGTCAAATCGTAGAAATTAAAGCATCCCTCCCGAACCCGATTCCATATCCGATCTACCCGTGTTCCGCGAACACGGGCAAAGGGATCCCGGAACTCTGGAGGTGGCTTGAGGGAATAATGAAACCTACCCGGAAGTCGAATAAACCGCGAATCTCTTCAGGGAGTCTTTGATTCTTGAAGCACCTTTTCCGCATCGCACTGGCTCAGATCAACGTCACAGTTGGGGACTTCGAAGGGAACTTGCGCAAGATCGTGGAAGCCATCTCCCACGCTCGCGATCTCGAAGCGGACCTGGTTGTCCTTCCCGAAATGGCCGTAACCGGATACCCTCCCGAGGACCTTCTGTTCAAACCCCGGTTCGTGGACGCCAGTGTTGCCGCCGTCAATAGGATCGCTGGAGAGTCAAAAGGAATCGTCGCTGTCGTGGGATTTGCGGACCGGAAAGAGGACATATACAACGCGGCCGCGGTCATTGCAGACGGCCGGATAGCAGACGTCTACCACAAACACTTCCTTCCAAATTACGGCGTATTCGATGAAGATCGTTACTTCCAGGCCGGGACCGAAATCCCCGTCTATCGCCTCGGAAGGACCTCTTTCGGAGTGAACATTTGCGAAGACATCTGGTACCCGGGGGGGCCGGCAAGGGTTCAGTCCCTCTTCGGTGAAGCCCAGGTCATTATCAACATCTCGTCGTCGCCGTTCACGTGTGGAAAGGGGAATACACGGGAATCCCTTCTGGCCACGAGGGCAATCGATTGCGGGTCGGCCGTGGCCTATACCAATCTGGTCGGGGGCCAGGACGAGCTCGTTTTCGATGGGGGAAGCCTGATTATCGATCAAAACGGGAAGACCATTGCGCGGGGAAAGCAGTTCGAGGAGGACTTTGTCGTGGCCGACCTGGATGTGGAGGCCATTTTTCGACATCGGTTGCACGACCCGCGCCGCCGTAAGGAAAAACTGAATGGCGAGCAGGACCGGATGGTCCATTTTGTAGAACTGCCCTCTCCCGACTTCACTCGTGAACGAAAACCGCTTTCCTCACACGATGTGACCCCCCTCGATCCGCTGTCTGAGATCTACGCGGCGCTGACCACAGGGGTCCGGAACTACGTTCACAAGAACAAGTTCGAGAAAGTCGTCGTGGGCATAAGTGGGGGGATAGACTCGGCGATGGTCGCGGCAATCGCGGTAGACGCGCTCGGAAAGGGGAACGTGATCGGGGCGACCATGCCTTCGCAGTACTCCTCGAAATCCACCTTTTCAGACGCTCGTCAGTTCGCTCAAAACCTGGGGATTCGGTTTTTGATCATCCCCATCGGCGAAACCTTCGACAACTATCGCCAACTCCTGGCCGACGAGTTTCAGGGAAGGGCGGAAGATGTCACCGAAGAGAATCTCCAGGCCCGAATTCGTGGGAATCTCCTGATGGCCCTCTCGAATAAATTTGGGTGGCTTGTCCTCACGACAGGTGATAAAAGCGAGATGAGCGTCGGTTTTGCGACGCTATACGGAGATCTGTCCGGAGGATTCGCCGTGATTAAAGACATCTACAAGACGCTTCTTTATGATCTCGCCAGGCATCGTAACAAACAGGCGGGGTGGGACCTCATCCCGAATTCCGTCCTGGAGCGAGAGCCCTCTCCGGAACTCAAGCCGGATCAGAAGGCTTCCGACACCCTCCCCCCCTACAGCATCCTCGATCCGATACTAAAGTATTATGTCGAACAGGATATGAGCCCTCACGAGATTATCGAACTGGGGTTCGAAGAACAGGTTGTCAGGGACGTCATCCGTCGCGTCGACCGGAGCGAGTATAAAAGAAGGCAGGCCCCTCCTGGCATCAAAGTCACCCCTCGCGCATTCGGGCGCGATCGAAGGATTCCCATTACCAACGATTATCAGGATCCCTGAACCCGTCTTTCCGGACTATGGAAGAGAACGACAGCATTGATGGAACCGCCACGATTTCTCCGGACGAACCGGTCGTCGCCGGTACTCCGGGGAGCTGGACTCTGACTTATACCGTCGGAGAGGATGGGATCCAGCCGGGGGGTGCCGTCCGCCTTACGATCCCAAAGGGATTCACGCCTCCTCAGATGGACCATCCTGGGGGCCCCGGGTTCGTGTCCGCCACCTCCACCGCCCCAAGGTGACCTTTGCCCTGGTCGTCGAATCCGGGATAGAAACCGGACCTGGCAAAAACTCGGGATTCGATGTCCAAATGTTCCTGGACACCGCCCCGGTCCATCGACGGGAGCAGATTATGATTGTTTACGGAGACCTATCCGGGGGCTCGCTCGGCGCCTTCGCACGCCTGGTCGCTGGAGAAGCGCCATTCCGGCTGGCCGTCCAGTCGGGACGCGACGAGGTCGACTTCCGTCCTCTTAAACAGGTTCCGCTTCTCACCGTCACCCCTGCCGAAGCCCGCCGGATTTCAGTCATCATCCCTTCTCTGGCTGAGGTGGGGAAACCCTTTCCGGTCTATCTCCTGCATCGGGACATCTACGGGAATGTCGTTCACACGTCCGAAAACCAGATTGACTTCAAGGCCGAACGTGGCGAGTTGAAATTACCCTCCACTGTGGCCCTGAAGTCCTCTGACGCCCATGAGTTCAATCTCCGGGCGGCCGTGAAGACGACCGGTGGCCCGTGCCGAATCCGTGTGGTCGACCACCAGAGAGAAATTGAAGGGGTCAGCAATCCCCTGGTCCCTTCGGACCACACCTCCGAGGTTCTCCTGTGGGGGGACCTTCACGGACACACGACCAGTTCGGACGGTACCGTCTCTCCGAACGCCTACTTTTCACACGCAAGGGATAAGACACACCTCGATTTCGCAGCCGTTACAGATCATCTCCAGGACTCGGGAGTACACCCCGGTTGGGAAGAACTCCGGTCCGCGGCATCCTCCTTCGACGAGGCCGGCCGATTTATTCCGTTGATCGGGTTCGAGGAAAAAACACCGTCGGGGGGTCATCGCAACATCTATTGCCAGGGGCTTGTTCCGGACTTCCCTGAGGATCTGTTGGGCCCGGCCCCCGACGATGCCGGTCCGAACGGGGAGGTTGTCAGAGGAGACGATACCCTGGTCATCCCGCACCCTCACGGACGCACCACGTGGGCTACCCCAGACCTTAAGGTTGCGCGTCTGGCCGAGATCTATTCCTGCTGGGGGAATGCCGAACGATGGGGCACCACCGGTTCCAATACCCATCCCACCAGACACTCCGGCGGAACGATTCAGGCGGGTCTGGCACACGGCCTGCGTTTTGGCTTTGTCGCGGGCAGCGATACCCATACCGGATTTCCGGGGAGTGCACCCGGTGTAGGGATGCAATCACGCTATCCCGGAGGTCTAACGGCTGTCTATGCAGACGCCTTCACGCGCCCGGCGTTCTGGGTC
The DNA here is from genome assembly GCA_965217865.1 of Candidatus Latescibacterota bacterium. Lineage (GTDB taxonomy): Bacteria > Latescibacterota > UBA2968 > SICM01 > SICM01 > CBDCJO01. Next base: position 2,138,368 of record CBDCJO010000002.1, read on the forward strand.
GGATTAAAAAACCGCAGATGTTATGCCACCACTGGAGCGCGGATCATCCTGGATTTTGAGATTGATGGTTATCCTTTGGGGTCGGAAATCGACATTGGGGGGCCGGACGATCCGCTCATCAAAAGTCGGGCGGTTGCCGTCAGGGCCTATGGTTCAAGTCGCATCAACTCCATCGATATCATCCGGAACAACTCCGAAATCTGTTCTTACCGCGGTGATAACGAAGTCGTCCGGTTCCGATGGGTGGATTCCCAGGATCTGACCAGAGTCTCCATTCCCCGGCCCGCATGTAAGCACCCATTGACATTCTACTACGTTCGAGTCCGCCAGGAAGACGGTGAAATGGCCTGGTCCAGTCCCATCTGGATGGCGCTGACATATCTTACCTGATCCCCCCCTTTCCCACACCTCACCAGTTCCAGGTCCCGGGTTCCGTGGTTCCTCGTTTGGAGTAAACGTCACCCGGTGGGTTCCTTGGAACCTGGAATTATCTTCTCCGGTGGACATTCTCCTCCGTAACGACCAGATCTACGGGCACATCCGTTTCCGCCGTCGGGACCGAGTCAAGGATTTGGAATTCGAAGGCCAAACCGACCTTGATCGCACCCACCTTTTCTAGAAAACGATCGTAATAACCCCGCCCGAACCCCAATCGGTTTCCCATCCGGTCGAAAGCAACCCCCGGAACGATGACCAGATCTATCGTCTGAAAATCAACGGGCCGGACTTTTCCCGACGGACGGTATAGTCCCATACCTCCTTTTTGAATCAGCTCAGAAATGTCGGAGATCTCCGAATGCAGAAGGTCCGTCTCCCCTTTATGAACGATGGGTACGACAATCCGCTTTTTGCCGCGAAGGGCATCCCCGATCAACACCCACGTATCAACCTCGCCCGGAATCGAGACGTAGCAGTGGATCAACTCCGCATCCCGATAGTCGGGGAGTGCCGTGAGATTCATCCGGATGGAACGACCCTTAGATGAGGACCCATTCTCCCGTTCCCGTCTTCGCTTAAGGATCTCTTGCCTGACCGATGATTTCTCGGTATTTAAATCCATCTGCTCCCCCTGTGCCCAAAACTTGCCCTTGACATTCACCTGATCCCCACTTAGATTTTATCGGCTATACTCATATCTTTATTGCCTTTTGAGGACGTTAACCGCGAAGGGTTTGGGGGTTGGGACTTTTCCTCCATCCCAGGCGTTCCGATGAATCAAGATCCCAGAAGAGGACCCGGAACTTGGACAAGAACGATGGAGCCATCCAGAATGAATTGATCGCGAGGGGAAACATACCGCGTCATATCGCTATGATCATGGATGGCAACGGACGCTGGGCCTACCAGCACGGCAAGCCCAGAATCGAAGGGCATCGGGCCGCCCGGGACGTCGTCCGGGACACCGTTCGGGCCTGTGGTGAACTCGGCATCGAGGTTTTAACCCTTTATGCCTTCTCCGAAGAAAACTGGCAACGTCCGCCGAGGGAGGTGTTGGGGCTTATGCGCCTTTTGCGGACGTGCCTTATTGAAGAGGTCCCCGAACTGAATCAGAACAACGTTCGCCTCCAGACCATCGGACAGGCTTTCCGCCTTCCAAGGCCTTGTCAGAAAGCCCTGAACCGTGCAATCAACCTGACCTCAAAAAATACCGGCCTGATCCTTAACCTCGCTCTCAGTTATGGAGGTCGAGCTGAAATCACGAGCGCTGCGCAGCGAATCGCCACGGAAGTGGAGAGGGGCCTCCTGCGCAGCGCTGCGGTCGATGAGGAATGCTTCGCAAAATACCTCTATACCCCCGATCTTCCGGACCCAGACCTGGTCATCCGAACAAGCGGGGAAATGCGTATCAGCAACTTTCTGCTCTGGCAGATCGCTTACGCGGAACTGCACATCACACCTGTCCTCTGGCCCGACTTCCGCCGAAAGCACCTATACGAAGCGATCCGAAACTATCAACAGCGGGAGCGCCGATTCGGAAGGACCAGCACACAGGTCCGCACCCTGCAGCCTGCCGTTCTGGGCAAGTGATGGGCTCAAACCTGGTTCGAAGAACGGGTGCAGCCTTTACCTTTGTCCCGATTCTCTCAGCCCTGATCTGGTGGGGGGGCTTTCCGCTACTTACCGTTATCGCCCTGATCGTAGGCGTCGGCACCTGGGAACTCTTCCGGTTATATGAACACAAGGGTTCCCGTCCGTTTATATGGCCGGGAATCCTGATGAGCGTCAGCATCTGCACCTGGGTCCACGTGCTGGGTTTGCGCCATTTCGAACATCTCTTGATGCTCTGTACGCTGGGGGTTCTGGGGGTTGCCCTAATCCGACGGACGGAAGGCGCATCTCTCCAGGACGCTGGGGCCACACTGTTCGGTGTCCTCTATGTGGGCTTCCTGGGAAGTTCCCTTCTCATGGTCCGCAACCTTCCCCTGCCTCACGCAGCGCCGCTTTCTTTGACCTTGATGGCCAGCATCTGGGTGATGGATGCCTTCGCCTATTTCGCGGGTTGGGGTTTTGGCCGTACACGCCCTTTCCACCGGGTCAGTCCGAATAAGTCGATCGAAGGGTGCGTCGCTGGCGTTTTCGGTGCCATCGGAACGGTTTGGTTGGGAAATCTCTGGATTCAGTCCCTCCTGTGGGGGGATATTCTTGTTATCGGGTTCCTGGTAGGCATCGGGGGTCAAGTGGGGGATTTTGCGGAATCGCTCCTGAAACGGGACTCCGGCCTTAAGGACACCTCTGCCGTTCTCCCGGGCCACGGTGGCGTGTTGGATCGCTTCGATAGCGCCCTGTTTGCCTGTCCGCTCGTCTATACCTTTCTCGTATTTCGTTGCGGATTATAACCGATTAGCGCCCTAAGGGGTTATACGGAGAGGTCCCTTGAAACGCATTGTCATCCTCGGCTCCACAGGGTCCATCGGACGGAGCAGCCTTGATGTCGTTGAAGGACTCCCGGATCGGTTCAGGATTATCGGGCTGAGCGCGGGGAACAACGTCGATCTGCTTTGCGAGCAAGCCCTCCGCCATCACCCTGATATCGCCTGCGTCCAGGACGAAGTCCGCGCAGAAGAAGCCCGAAAACGCCTGGGCCCGCTTGGCATTCGGGTCGTGTCGGGGGAGGCGGGCCTCGAGAGGCTTGCAACCCACCCGGACGCCGACCTTGTCCTGAACGCATTGGTTGGAGCGGCCGGGTTGCGCCCCACCCTCTCGGCAATCCGGTCAGGCAAGGCTGTGGCGATCGCCAACAAGGAGCCTCTGGTCGTGGCGGGCGAGTCCCTTGTAAAAGAGGCCCGGGAGGCCGAAGTCCCATTGCTGCCCCTGGACAGCGAACCCAGTGCCTTTTGGCAGTGTCTGAATGGGGAACGGATTGGACAGGTCCGGCGTCTGATCCTGACAGCCTCAGGAGGTCCTTTCTACGGGTGGGACGAGGAACGCATGTCCAAAATCTCGCCCGAAGAAGCCTTGAATCACCCGACGTGGGAGATGGGTCGGAAAATCACGATCGACTCAGCAACCATGATGAACAAAGGCCTTGAGGTGCTCGAGGCAATGTGGTTGTTCGACCTTCCCCCTTCCCGGATCGATGTCGTTATCCATCGACAGTCCATCGTCCATTCCCTCGTGGAATTCATCGATGGATCTACCATGGCCCAGATGAGCAATCCCGACATGCGCCTTCCGATCCAGTACGCCCTGACCCATCCGGATCGCCTACCGACGCGCGTGGAACCCCTCGATCTGGTTAAGCTGGGGAAGCTTACCTTCGATCCTCCGGATCTGGACATGTTCCCCTGTCTGAATCTCTGCTACCAGGCCGCTCGCCTGAAGGGGACCGCCCCCGCTGTCCTGAACGCGGCGAATGAAGTCGCCGTGAATCAGTTCCTCGATCGAAGGATCGGTTTCCCGGCGATCCCTGAGGTCATTCGGGATGTCCTGTCCGCACATCACCTGATCCCCCATCCGGACCTTCAAACAATCGTGGAAGCAGACGGATGGGCAAGAAAAGCGGCCGATGAAGTGATTCGGCGGATGGAAAACCGGACCGCAGTCCTGACTTAACAGCGTTGGATTCCCGTGGATTTTTTAATAACATTCATCTCATTTATTTTCGTCCTCGGCGTACTCGTGTTCATACACGAATCCGGTCACTTTCTGGTGGCGAAGTGGGCGGGAATCCGTGTGGAGCGGTTCTCGCTGGGCTACCCTCCGAAGATGATCGGTGTGACAATCGGTGAGACGGAATACTGCCTTTCGTGGCTTCCGCTTGGAGGTTACGTCAAAGTGGCAGGTATGGCCGATGTGGGCGTTGAAGAGATCCGGGGGGAGCCCTGGGAATTTATGTCCAAGCCCGTATGGGTGCGGATGTGTGTGATGGCAGCGGGCCCCTTGATGAACTTCCTGTTGGGTTTTTTCATCCTCTTCGCGATCCTGGGAATTTTTGGAAGAACAACGATCCACACGACGGAGGTGGGTCGGGTGGCTCCGGGTTCGGTATTTGAAGTCGCGGGACTCCAAACCGGAGATCGTCTGTTGCGGATCGCCGATAAAAACGTGGAGACCTGGGATGAGGTCGATTCCGTTATTGATCGGGCGTGGGGCAGGGTCGTGGGATTTGAGTTCTCCCGGGGAGCCCAAACCGGGATCCTCGACGTGGCGTTGACCGGCGAACGGGACGTTTCAGATCTCTTATATTACCTGCCCTCCGAGGTCGGTTCCGTCCTCGACGGACACCCGGCAGAGAACGCCGGTCTCAAGGCGGGAGATCGAATCACCGCTATTGATGGAAATCAAGTTTCACAGTGGTGGGACCTCAGCGATATCATTCATGGTCTCCCTGGTAAACTGATTCACGTCGATTGGATCCGTTCTGGAAAACGGATGTCGGCTGACATCCGTGCCAATGAATATACGATAGAGGGAAAACCCCAGGGAAGAATCGGAATCGCCTCTCCCGTACCCCCGACTACGCGCGTGCCCGTTGGAATCTGGGCGGCGGCGATGCAGGGGGCTAGGCAGACCTGGATCCTTTCCGGGCTCATATTCCGATTCGTTGGCCGCCTGGTCTCCGGGAAAGAGTCGGGGCAGTCACTTGCGGGTCCTTTGACCATAGCGCATATGGCTGGAAAAAGCGCCAGGCAGGGGATCGAAACCCTCATGGGGTTCATGGCCCTTCTCAGCATCAACCTCGCCGTTCTCAACCTCCTCCCCATCCCGGTTCTGGACGGGGGACACCTTGCCGTGATGGCAATAGAGTCGGCCGTTAGTCTGGTGACCAAACGCTCCTTTACTTTTAGCCTTCGTCAGAAGGAGATTCTTCAACAGTTCGGTCTGGTGATTCTCGGCTCTACGATGATTTACGTCTTTTACAACGATATCATCAGGCTCATCGGAGGATAAACCCGGATTTTCCGAATATCAATAGTCAGATCTCGAAGCATATCTGGATGCTTGCTCCAGAGCGAAGACCTTCCTTTGCTGTACTCTCCCGTCTCTGACCCCCGCTTAAATTTTCCGTTTGTCGTCTCACGTTTCACGGGGTTTACACGACTTTGAGCACGTTTTCCGGCGGTCTCCCGATTGCTACACGATCCCCGTGTACCACGATCGGACGCTCTATCAGGATCGGATTCTTAACCATCAGCTGAATCAATTCCTCCCGGCTCCGCTGTTTCCCCTCGACCTCCAGGGATCTGTAGGCCTCCTCTTTTTTCCGCATCAGGTCTCTCGGCTCCATTCCAAGCAGATCCAGGATTCGCTCGATTTTCCTGCGGCCGGGGGGCGTCTCCAGGTAGGGTATGACATCCGGTTCGCCCCCCCCTTCAAGAGGTTTAAGGCCTCGCGGCTTTTGCTGCATGCGGGATTGTGGTAAATAATGATCTGATCCATTCCAATCTCATGCGGATTTCCCGTCGATGGCCTTCTTAACCTCGGCATACTCGGGGAAGCGCCCATGTTCCTTTTTTGAAAAGACCAGATTCCCGTCCACCGTTACTTCAAACACCCCACCGCCGGCGGGAATCAGCGCCATCGACTGAACCTGCTTCTTGAAATCCTTCAGCAACTTCTCCGTCAAACTGACGGCTTGAGGTTCGTAGTTTCAGTCTGCACAATAGGTTAGCTCAATCTTCATCGTTTGCCTCCTGACTGATAAACCCCGGGTTTTTCGGCTCCGCTTTTTCATCGCACGGACTGAATATTTCTCGAAACCTGCCGATAATCATGAATGTAACCGTTGGTGTTGAAACCCCGGCTAAACGGCCATATTCGCGGGAGCCGAAGATGGACTTAAATTGGATTTTTTATGCGGTCGTCATGTTCATCGCAGGGGGGACCTGCTTCTTCACAGCCATCGCCGCCCTCGTCAAACTTGATCAGGTCGAACCCCAGATGGCTACAGACCCTCTGATCACCCAGGAAGCCCCTTCCGGAACCAGGCCCGAAACTGACGAGACTGGGTCGACCGGTCCAGGAAATTCGTCTCGTCTGACCAGCCTTTCTTTTGAAATCGACAAATATACACGAAGCCCCTTTCGTTCTCCAACCAAAGGGGCTTTGAATTTTTCACTCGACTCTTGAGTCCGCCGTTGGATGTTTCCTCTTGCGTTTCTCCCGATTATTCCTTCAGATACCTGAAAAATTCCTGGATATATGACTTGGCGTTGTTGAGCTCTTCGGAGATGGAATTAACCTTTTGATCATCCAATCCCAGGACCTCCTCCACCATATCGCTGGGCTCTGGGATTTCAAGTTCATGATTCAGCCCGATATCGTTCTTTTTCGTGAGAATATTCGCAAGATGTACCATAAGCGCGAAATTGAGGTTTTCACCCTCCCCCCCGACAAGGTTGTGGTGGTATGTGATCGGAACGATCAGGGCATCCGGGAATATCCACCGCGTCGATCGCCATCCTCCGACTTCTGCGTGGTCGATATTGAGCACGTCGGTTTCCACGTCCACTGCAGATCGGCCCTCATCGATCATCTCCTCCATGACATCCTGATACTGGTCGTTGAAGTGGGTGTCGAGTATGACCTTTGCCGATGTCGTGAAGGAGTCCCGCCACAAACGGCGTTCCCACATCCTTGAAACCCTGGGATTTGGCCACAAGCCTGGCCCCTTCCGCACAACCAATCGAGTGCATCCAGAACTGCTCCCGGTCAAAACTGACCTTTCCCACTTTCTGCTGGAGGGACCCAAAAACCGAGACACCCAGCGCCAGACTCTTGACCGTGTCAAACCCGAGCACGACCACCGCCTGTGGAATGGTCGCGATACGCCTCGAGAATCCGTAGAAAGCCGAGTTGGCCAGATTCAACACCTTGGCTGAAACAGATTGGTCGTGTGCGATGATATCCGCCAATTATTTTTTATATTCCGTATGGCTAACCGAACGTCTTCACGATCCATCTTGTCTCCTCACGATCGACTTGACTGGACCAAGAAGCCCCTCACCCGGCTCGATACGAGATCCAAAAAGATGAAGGCTGAATCGATCAGATCCAGCATCCATCCTCCCGACTTTAATGCGATATCTGGTACGCCCACAAGGAATCGAACCTTGAACCTACTGATTAAGAGTCAGTTGCTCTGCCAGTTGAGCTATGGGCGCGCTAAAATTTTCGGTTAAAGATACATCTATGTTTAGAGTCTGTCAAGGTCTTCTTCGGTCCAAAAACCGCTCGGATATTTTTCATTTTACATTTTACATTTTACATTTCCCGCCTCCCTATCCGCCGACTTTCTTCCTCTTGGCCTTTTCCCCCCCTTTCCCTTTCTCCCCCTCTCTTTCGTACTGACCGCTTCGACCCCCCGCTTTTTTCATCAGCCGGATGTTGGAGATCACCATGCCTCGATCGAGGGCCTTGCACATATCGTAAATCGTCAACAACGCCACCGATGTAGCGGCCAGGGCCTCCATCTCCACGCCCGTGCGATCGGTTGTCGAAACCCGGGTCTCGGCGTGTATCCTGTCCCGGTCCACTTTGAACGATAACTCAATGCCCGTGATCCGAAGTGGATGGCAGAGGGGGATGATGTTCCCAGTCGACTTCGCGGCCATGACGCCGGCAATTCGCGCTGCTTCAAACACGTTCCCCTTCGGGACCAGGCCCTCGGCCACGGTCTCGATCGTTTTTGGCATTGCGACGATTTCACCCTTGGCCACGGCCGTGCGATAGGTGGGGGGTTTGGCCGTTACATCGACCATGCGGAGGGTGCCATCCCGAGAGAGGTGTGTCAGTTGGCGAGAAGCTCCCATAGGAGGGCCTTCTGGGCGTGGAGACGGTTTTCCGCCTGCTTGAAGACGATCGAACGCGGTCCGTTCACGACCCCTTCCGTGATCTCATAGCCTTTGTGCGCGGGAAGGCAATGCATGATCAGGGCCCGGCTGTTGCAGGCAAGGAGCTCTTCATTGATTTGATACGGCGACATGATGTCGATTCGTCGCGCCTTCTCCTCGGCGTACTTTGAGTCTGAGAAGTATTCCATGTCCAGCCACGTGTCCGTGTAAATAAAGTCAACCTCCTTAACAGCCGAGCGCACATCGAGAGTGGTCTTATAGAAGCCCGTTTTGCGAGCGCTTTCCAGGAGTTCTTCGTCCTCTGACGGGGTGTTTCCTTCGGGAGCCACCACCGTGATCTCCATCGCCAGCTTGGTGCAGCCTACAATCAGAGAGTTGCAGACATTGTTGTGAACGCCGATATAAACGATCTTGCTGCCCTCAAGTCGGTCGGTGTGTTCTCGGATCGTCAGGAGATCCCCGAGGATCTGACACGGGTGGTAGATTTCGCAGCACCCGTTGATCACCGGAACTTTTGAGCCCTTCGCGATCTTCAGGAGATCCGAATGTCGAAGCATCCGTGCGACGATACAATCGACATAGTGGGATAAGACCCGGGCTTCGTCTTCCAGGTCGGAGAGGGCGAAATTGGTCGTGTTCCAGTCCATGTAGATTGTGTTCCCCCCCATCTGTGCCATTCCCACCTCGAACGACGCCCTCGTTCGGGTTGAGGTTTTCTGGAAAAGGAGACACAGGTTTAGGCCTTCGAGGGTGCTTCCGAAATATCCGGGGCGATCCTTCATGTCCACGGCTCGGCGGATGATATCCTGGATCTTGTCCGATGACCAATCCTTAAGATTCAGCATGTGTCTTGATTTCGTCATGGATTCATCCGGGTATGACGAGTCGCTTCCGTATGGCTTTGAGGAGGGCCCTTTTGACGCACGACGTCTCGCCTTCGATGCTACAGCCGGAGGCGTTCGGATGACCTCCGCCTTTGAAATCTTTTGCCAATTCGTTTACGTTGAAGCTCCCGCGTGATCGAAGGCTGACCCGAAACTTTCTCGGGCCCTGTTCTTTCAAAAACGCCGCCAACTCGACCCCGGAGATGGAGATGGCCGTATCAACGATCCCGTCCAGATCGACTGAGTTTCGAACAGCCCGGTAGGGCAAACTCAGGATAGCAGCACGGCCTTTGAAATGAAGCTCAAGAGTGGAAAGCGCCTCTCCCAGTACCTTGACCGACCGAAAACTCCGTTGAGCGTAAACCGCATCCGCGATCCCCACCGGATCGGCGCCCATATCGACCAGGGATGACGCGGAAGAGAAAGCGCGATAACGGTTGGAATATCGGAAACAGCCCGTATCGAACAGGATACCCGTGTAGAGCTGAGCGGCCATTTCCTGCTCGATATGGATCCTGAGGGCGTTTGCGAGGAAAAGCACCAGCTCCGCTGTTGAAGAGGCGGTCTCATCGACCAGGTTCACGGACCCAAAGCGGAGGTTGCTCGTGTGATGATCGACGTTCAGAATTCTCGCCCTCTTATCGATCAGCTTTCGGACCTCGCCGATTCTGTCCAATCCCGGAGAATCCGCGACCAGAACGTGGGAGGATCGATGTTCGTGCATTGAACGGGAGTAAGGTTCGATCCGATCGAATCCGGGCAAAAAACGATACTTGACGTCAGCCTCACGGTCGTGGATCACGAGGCGAGGGGTTTTTCCCATCTGCTCGACGATCCCGGCGAGGGCCAGGATTGAACCGATCCCATCCCCATCCGCCTGCACGTGGGTGGTGATGAGATATTCTTCACCTTCTTTGAAAAACCGCTTGGCATGCCGAAAGTCCATAGACTGTTTTTTGCCGCTTGATCATCCCGGCGTTGAGGGCTGCGAATAGCTTGTGTCCTGAAATAAAGAACCGCCGAGATCAGGTAGTCACCTCGGCGGTTCCTGTTACGATCTATACCACTGATCGGGTCACTTCAACAGCATCATCTTCTGGACGTTCTTGAAGTTTCCGGCCGTGATGTGGGCGAAGTAGACGCCACTCGCCACACGGCGGCCTGAATTATCCCTCGCGTCCCACTGGATGCTGTAACGCCCGGCGGCTGTCTCCGAGCTACGGGCGAGAGATCGAATCTCCTGTCCGATGGCATCGTAGACGACGATCGATACCTTTGCAGCCTCTGGAAGGCTGTAAGCGATCGTGGTGGCCGGGTTGAAGGGGTTCGGGTAGACCATCGTGCTGAATTCTGAGGGAAGATCGACAAACCGACCGCCCAGCAGGACTTCAGCAACACCCGATCGGGTCACGGTCCCATCCAGATCCACCTGTTCCAGAACATAGTAGACTTTCCCAACGTCCTCGGGCAGGTTTGCATCCGAAAATCCGTAGTCGAGCGCTTCGTTCGAAGTGCCCGCTCCTGGGACGATGTCCCCCACCGGCTCGAAGTTTTCGTTATCCGTGCTGCGCAGCACGCGCCAGCCGGCGTTGTTTGTCTGTGAAACCGCGGTCCAGTTCAACTGGACGTTTCCTTCCTTCAACTCACCGGCAAACGCCGAGAGCTCCGCAGGAAACGCCACGTCGAAGATCACTCGGGCGGTGTCCACGGTGCCTCCGGCACCGATGATGATCGTCGCGGTCCCCGAACCGATCTCGTTGCCGCCCAGGGTAATCGTCGACGTTCCATCCGCCAGTGTGATCGTGCTGAATGTAACCTCTGTGGCCCCTAGGACCAACGGCAGGCTTGGCAGGGTGGTAACCGGGTCCCCCGTGATGTCATCGATCGTCACACCGATGGCCCCGGTCAGGGCCGCGGAAACGGTCCAGGTGATCGTGTCGCCCGCGGCACCGGTAAGACTGGCCGAAAGCGTCGTGGCACCGTGGGACGAGACATCCTGCGTCGGAGCACCATCGATCATCGCCTCAGGCGCCGGTGGATTGATCACAAAGATCTTTGCGGATCGATCCGAATTGATGAATACCGTGTCGATCTCCGATCCGGCCCGCAGCGCAACCCAGACGACAGCAATCCCGCCCGTCGTAAACCCGGCCTTTGTGGTGAACGTAAAGGTGGCTATACCATCGTCCCCATCGACCGGCGGAAACAAGAAAATGACATTCCCTATCAATGCCCGGGTATCGAAACCTTCAACATCCGTGTTCGCTTCCGTTATGGCGGGCAGTGTCGTGGCGTTCGTCAGGTTGTTCACAGCCGTGGGGTTGTCAAAATCGGCCGTGTTGAACCACGCACCCGCCGTGTATCCCGTCGCGCCGCTCAGACCGGTCGCGCTGATGGCCAGGGTGATCGTCTCCTCCTCACCCATCATCTCCTCCTCACCCATCATCTCCTCCTCACCCATCATCTCCCCCGCCTTGCTTACGACCGCGGAGATCGCCGCGTTGGCGTTTGGACCCGCGTAGGCCATGCCCACCCACGTCAGTGCCAATGCTGCGGCCAGAACGAGGGCGGGTATTACTCTTGTGAACTTTGGCATCGCATCCCCTCCTCAAATGCCGGGACTGGAATATGGGAAAGCCTCGACCTTTTCGGGCCAAGGCTCCCATACTCCGAAATTCAGGCAGGCTAGGCTACTTGAGCAGCATCAGCTTCTTGACGGCCCGGAACTTGTCAGCCCTGAGGCTGTAGAAGTAGATCCCGCTCGATACCGTCAGGCCGCGATCGTCTCTTCCATCCCACCGGATCGAATACCGACCCGCTGCCTGATTCTCGTCGACCAGTGTCCGTACAACCTGGCCCACCATGTTGTAAATCCTCAGTTCGACCTGTCCGCTCTCAGCCAGATCGAACTTGATGGTGGTCTCGGGGTTGAACGGGTTGGGATAGTTCTGCCTGAGAGCGAATTCAGTCGGAGTAGTCTGAATTTCAAGGACGTCCAGAGTCAGCACCGGGTTGAGGAGCCGGTCCCCGTCGACCAGGATGCCGTTGTCGATCTCAAACCGAACGGCATCCTCGAATTCGCCCTTCACGTTGAACACGAACTGCGCAACGGTCCCGGAACCGGCCACCGATCCCTCACCGGAGATCGCATTGGCCACCTGGACCTTGCCGGGCCCGGTCACCTCCAGGAACACCGGGGTGACCCCGCCCTGAGTCAGCAGGTTGTCGTCTCCCGGCGTGACCTCCACCAGTTCGAACTTCTGCGCGTCGTAGGTCAGCGTGAACCCGTAACCTTTCAGATCCACGGCGTCGGAGACGGTCACGTCCACCTGAACCGGCTGGCCGGGAAGCACCCGGGCCGAGGCCAGTTTCAGTTCGAGACCGGTTTCCCGGTTCGCCCCGAAGGCCGGCATCTGAACCGCGATCTTCCCCGCAGACTCGGTCGACGGCGCTTCGGCCTCCAGCCCGAAGGAGACCGAGAAGGCGAAGAAGTCGTCCAAGTCGACTTTCCCGTCGTCGTTCGTGTCCGCCTGCGGGTTCAAGACCGGATTGCCTGCGGCATCGTCCTGTCCGAAGTTGTACGAAAACTCGAAGAAGTCGTCCAAGTCCGCCACGAGGTTGAAGTGAGGATCACCCTCCGCGAGCATCAGAAAGACCGGTGTGCTGGTTGCCGTAAAATACTGGATCCGGCGCCTCTCGAAGCTCACCAACACCGGCTGCCCCAAGGTGGTATTGTCCAGATCCGTCGCGTCGATCCGATACACGAACTCGTCGCCGAACTCTTCCGGGACCACCTCAGAGAAGGACCCGCTGCCCGCCGACAGGCTCGCGACCACTTCGAGATTCTCATCATCCGGGCCACGGAGGATTTCGTAGGTCCGCACGCCCGGGATCGGGGTGATGTAGCCCCGATACGGAGTCAGGCCGACGATCCTGTCATCCACGGAGACCTCCCAGGTCAGGGTGACCTCGCGGTCATCCGTGGTGGCCTCCTCGCCGCTTACCGCGGCCGGCGGAAGATCATCGGTCCCTGCTGCCAGTCCGGCAGCAACGGTGGCGGCCGAAGCCCGGACCTGGGCGACCTGCGCCCGGATCCCCTCGGGCAGCCGCATCGCTGTCTTTCTCAGGCCATCCAGATCGAGCACGCCGAGGAGCAGGTCCTTCCGGTCGCCCAGGATGGACGTTCTGTATTCATAGGAGGGTCCGAAGATATTCAGGACCTCCTCGGCCGGCATCACCGAACGGATGCCCAGAAGCGCCAGCGTCTGCTTCACGCTCTCTGCGCTGTAGACCACCTTGGCGAGGCTCAAAGTCGCATCGGAGGGCTTGCCGCCCATCTCGGCGGTGATCGCCCACCGCGTCTGCTGGTTGTCGAGCGTCGGGATGACCGCCCGGCTGACCGCCTGTGCGGCCGCGATCGGCGGGACAGCGTCCACCTTGGCCCACGGGACCCACTCGCCTGCCGAGGCTGTTAACTCGGTCAGCGCGCCGGAGTCGTCGAGGCCATGGTTGACCTGGATGAACCGCCAGATCCGGTAAGCCGAAAGCCGTCCGTGCTGCGTCGTGTTCGGCCACGTGGCCAGGACGAACCCTCCCTGGTCTCCCATGCCGTCCGCCCCCATGTAGTTCTCGACCACGAGGGTGTCCGGCTTCAACACGGTCGGATCACCCGGGAGTTGTGGACCGACCGGCCCCCCGGTGATCCGGACATAGAGTGTGCCGATGGCCTGGGCCTGAGCCGAGGTTCCATCCATGAATTGATCCAGGTTTGTCGTCACGGCGGTGATCAGGACTTCATCGTTCACGTTCGGGGCCTGGAACGAGAATTCGGTCCAGCCAGCCGAGCCGATCGTCTGCGGTCCCTGGGGCACGCCCAGTCCCTCGTAGTTCGAACTGAACTCCAGGTAGATGACCTCTAGGGCGTTCCCGCCGCTGGAGTCGGTGTAGATCAAATCGGCCTGCTTCAAGCTCGGGTTGCCGAACTTGTCCTGCGGCTGGACATGGACCAGGAAGGCGCGGCCCGCCTGCTCGTCGGTCGTATCCAGCGACGAGGCCATCAGCCGGTACTTCGTCATCTGACCGGCTTCGTAAACCAGACCCGCGCTTTTGCCGGAGCTATGGACCGCGCTGACCGTGTCCATCACGTTCACGAAAATCCGGTCCTGTACGACCATGTTGGATACGGTGATACTGCGTGAGCCCAGGATCCACTGGGGGCCCAGCGTGGCCCGCCTCCGGCCCCCTTCAATCAGGGCGGGCTGCTCGGTCACGCCCATGCCGGAGATGTGCACCCCGCTCAGGTCAGCCGTCTCGTCAGACGACCAGACGGTCACCAGGACGCCATTCGGATTATAGTCCGGAGAGTTGGCCTTCAGGACCGTGTCCCATCCGGTCACTTGCAGAGTGACGCCCGATCCATCGCCCACGACAACCGTGTCGTTTGACGTCACCTCCACGCGGATCGAGTCCGGCTGGGCGGCCTGGAAGCCCACGTCGTAGAACAGCGTGTCCGGGGGTTCGGTGACGGTCCAGTTGTAGGCCCGGTCCCGTCCGAAGAGCTGAAGCGCGTAGAAAGTCTTATCATCCAGGGAGTCCACATCGATATCAACCTTCTGAGTAACGGTCGTGGAGGTCAAGTCGATGTTGGGGTTGCCTCCGCCGGCCCCCCTCGCCGTTCTTATGGCCCCGCTCGAGGTCCCCAGTTTCCGGTAGACGATCAGGACGCTGTCCGCCGGCTCGCTGAGCAAGAAGACCACGGGAGATGTCGCGGCGTTGAAGGTGTCCTTGTTGGACCCTGCGATCGTCCGGGGGAAATAGGACCCGAACGAGAGCGGGGTGGAGTCGAATGTCGCTCCGTTTCTGGTCACTTTGGTCGTGTTCCCCACGGAGTCCGTGGCGGCCAGGATCACATCGACAGCCGAGCCCGCCGCTGCCGGGGAGGTGATCGTCCCTTCAACCGAAAACCCATTTCCCAGGGTATCAGCTACATCCATGGTGAATGTACCGGAGCCCTGGATTTCTCTGGCAGCCCCGCGGGTCCAGGTCCGGGTGTCCCCGTCCTTCTTGATCTCCACCGTGAACGAGTCGGCGATCTCATCCAGTTTCCATTCGATCGGCTGCGCAGCGAACACCTTCTCTTCAAGCGCGTCTCCGCTGAAGTTGATCACGCTGTGGAGGTAACTCTTCACACCCGTGAACCAGCCGACTTCGCCGTTTTCTGATATAGAGGGTGTTGTGACCTCGAGCCCAGGAGCCTGTACGTCGATCTTGACCCACCGTCTAACTGTCGGCGTGAAATAAGCTGGGGGACCTCCAGGGCTCTCCCCCGCTATGTTTCCTGCCATGTCCGTCACCGCCGCACGCGGGTATACGTCAAGTTTGCCCGTGAACTTAAGGGCCGGATCCAACGTGATCGTCTTTCGTGCGATGGAACCGGCAGAATGATTAGTGATCACGTAGGCGGTCGCGATATGATCCGCCGAGAGAGTGTCCCCCGCGTTTTTGGTGATACTCGCATTCAGGAAGTCCAAGGCACTGAATTCGACCTTGATCCTCGCATCCGCCGCCGTGGCATCCAAGGTGTCCACCAGAACCGTTATACCCCGCACCCCGGCCCCTTGGGCCGCCTGGTTGATGAATTCTTGCTCAACCACCACATTGATGCCCATCACCTCCCCCGCCCTGTACCCGAACCGAGCAGAGTCGTCGCTTGCTGTTGTGTTCGCCAGCAGGCGAGGAATGTATCCCCTGTTCGTGGCCACATCAGACCCGTCGTGGTCTTCCGCTGTTTGCACATCCGGACGGATATTGGCATCCAAATAGACGTATCTGATATTTGCCGCGTTATTGGGGCGTTGCCCATCGATCCCGAACGTCTTGCCGTCACCGACCTTTCCCCTGCTAGGATCCACCGCGACTGCGTTGTTCGTATTCAGGCTGATGAACCGCACCGGGTTTCCCCCTTCAGGGGCTTCTACCTCCGCAGTGACAGCAAGAAGGCTTATATTCTCCGGATCTCCCGCCGCGACGACAAAGCTCGCCCGGAAGGTGGGCGGACCACCTACCCTCGTGATGTCTGCCGCATCGGCCTCAAACTGAGAGCCAATAGCAGCGAGAGATGAGTCTGCATCCGTACTGGACTCGGCTTGCACGATCCGGACTACTACCCTGGCCGGCTGTGGCGCCAGCGTGTTGATCACCCTGACCACGACGGAGTCCCCGATGGCGACCACTTTACCGCTGTCCGGCCGATCAACCCTGATGATTATACCCGCGGTGATCTGACCCGTCGCCGAGGAACTGATGCCCAACACGAGCAGCACCCCCAGCAAAAGGCCACAAAATCGTTTAACTTGCATCATCGACCTCCCGAAAAAATGGACACCTGGACAAAGGATCGACCCCCTGCTATCACATCTTATGAGTCCTCAAACCGCCCCTTTGTTGAGATCCCGCGCAACGCGCGAAACAGATTTACACAAGAACATTGTGTGGGGTTACGAAAGGTGGATCCCAGAGGGCATCAAACCTTGCTATCGTCGCTGACGCAACCCCTCCCTTCTTGAGTTTCCTTTATTTGTGATTCTGTAATTCATTAATTCACCGTCTCGATCAATTTTAAAAGTTGTGATCCGAAAAGCAATCGTCCAAACCGTTCAAAGATCATATGACCCGCAACACCTCCTTACCGAAAAGTAATTAAACAAACGATCACACATGCAAGCCACAGAACTCCCCTGATTTCAGAGCGGCCTGAATGATGACGTTACGGAATTCTTTATAAAATTGATGATGGGGTCGGGTGCAAAAACCACATCACCCCCAGAATCCGGCAGAACAAACCCAAACAAGCTAAGTGACCTAATAAACAGCACTAAGTATATAATATCGAACTTTAAATGTCAAGTGGTTTTTCGGTTTAGGCACCAAATATTTCTTTTAAACTTTGACCCGGGGTCAAGCCCAAACTTAATTGTATGAAATAATTCTTGATCTGTCAAGTTTTTTTTGTCGATGCGAATCGTCAAAGTTTGTGAAAGATAAAAGAATGGGGGTTGAACACAATATGTTGAATAAACATAAATTACAACTACAAGATATTGAACGATCGGGGATAAAAAAATCACGGATATTTCCTTGAAATTACTCCAATCCTTTAACCGGATCGGTGACGAGCGTCACGTAATCTTAAAAATTCCCGGATCCAATCAAACTTGACAGCTAAAATAATCATCACTATCGATAAAAACGTGATCCATTTCCCGACCCGATAAGGCCATGAATCGTACGTGAAAACGACGCGATTTTCCCCACGCTCCAGAGGCACGGCTCGAAGTGTGGTATAGGCCCTTTGAACCCCGACCACCTTCCCGTTCACCTCGGCCTTCCAGTAGGGCAGGAAGTTGTCCGAGAGAACGAGCACGCCCCGGCGCGACATGCTCGCCCGAAGCACAACACGATTCCCTTGGTATTTTAGTTCATCGACCCTTCCCGCGGGTCCCGCACCCCCGGGCATCTCCCTCCAGTCGGGATCCTCCTCCAGCAACACCGTGTTTCGGAAGTCCGCATCCCTGTTGACCAGGCGCTCCAGGATCCGCTCCGCACTCCCCACGACCTCATAGCCTCCCGCGATGAACGCGCGACTTGCCATGCTCGAATTTTCAACGACCTGGACATCCCCATCCTGGCCGTGTCGATATAAGATGTAACGAACGTTCAGAAGGTTTAAAAAAGTGTTTTCGACCGATGCCTCGTCTTCGCGCACGGACAGGCCCCGCAGAAGATTCCGATCGCGCTCCCCCCGAAAACTCCGGAACCATCGGGTCTCGTTGTCGTGGAATCCATTCACCCCCCCCACGGTTTCAATTCTGTGAGCCCCGAGTTCATTTGGAGCGTGAAGACCGGACAGATCGAGCACACGGAATGGCCCGTCCTTTAACATCCGGTCCCGGATCCCTGCGATCAGCAGGCTCGTCCGAAAACCGGGTTGCAGATCGGGATCAACGATTTTGATGAACCCGCGATCGATCCGCCAGGTGTCGATCACGACCAGGATCGCCAGGCCCGCAACGACCCAGAGGCCCGGGAGGCCCCGCAGCCTTGCCCAGGCCAGGGACAGGGTCCCCAACCCGATAATCGTTGCCATCACAATCCCCGTCCGAATCCCGGGATAGGCTGCCGCCAGAACCGTTCGCTTCTCGGGTGTGATCTCCTGATAGAACAACCCGATCCACAAATCGATCGTCGATCGGGTGAATACGATGCCGATGACTCCTCCGATCAGGATGATCGCGCCGACGATCCTCAGGATTCGAACGTCACGTTCGGTCTTCAATCCGTTCTCCCGATTCAGAACGTGATCCACCCCGACCGCGCCCAGCGTGCAGGCGCAGAAGGCATAGAGGAATGCGATCATCCCCTGCGCACGGAAATTCTGGACTCCGGGAAGCCATTCGTAACACAGCCCGAAAAGGGGCGTATGGTAGGTCAAGGCATAGGCGAGAGCCAGAATCCCTCCGCTCAAAAAGAACCACTTCCTTCTATCCTCTCGGCAGGCCAGGCCCAGGACAGCGAAAATAAGGGGGATGATCCCCGCGTACTCCGAATTGAGCTTGAAGGGGTTCCGGCCCCAGTAAGTGTCGTCGTCCTTATCCACGTATCCGACGAAGTCCGGTACGACCAGCGAGGCGATCTCCTCGGGATGCAGGGAGAATGAGGTCGCGTGCTCGAAACTCGTCTTCTCCGCGGTCCCGCGAACCGAATAATTGTTGACATATATATATGTAGGGAGGAGCTGCAGGGCCCCCACGGCCAGGGTCAGTCCCATCGCAACCGAGAAGGCGCAGCCCAGTTTTACGGCCTCTCCATATCGCCCGGCCGACCCCTGGGTTGTTTTAAGATCCCTCAAAAGAATGAATAACCGGAACAAAAAGTAGAGCCCGACCCCCCATAGCGCGAAATAAGCCATCTGGTTATGCGAGCTTAGAATCGATAAACCGGCCACCCCACCGAGCGTTGCGAAATAACGAAACCGCCTCGTCTGAAACCCCCTTTCCAAACAATAGAATTGATAGGGAAGGAGCGCGATGACGTACATCTTGGCATCGTGGCCTGCGAATACGAAAGAGACCAGGGTCGGCGCAAACATATAAAACAGTCCGCCGATTGCCGCGGCTGCCTGGCGAAGCCCGAATGCCCTCAGGAAAAGGAACATTCCCAGGCCGGCCAGGAAGACATGAATCACCAGTTTGTACCCGAGGGCCCGGTGGAGGGGCAGCAGAAACTGTAAAATCGTGATCGGGTAGAATGTGTCCCCGTGCATGGCATCCACAAAAGGGAGTCCACCCAGGATAAACCGGTCCCACAACGGCATGGCTGTATATTCCCGGACGAAATCCCGGTAAAGTCCGCGGAAAAATATGCCGGACGGGATCGTATCCGAGCCGAACAACATATCTTCGGTCGCGACAAAATCAAAAAACAGGACCAGGGTGAGGACCAGATAGACACACACCACAAGCACCGAACCTCGCGGTCTACCATCCAATAGTCCGGCGTATTCGAGACCCGGACTTCCGGCCTTCTTTCCGATAGGCTCGGTCCTGCGGGTTCGTCTCGACTTTCCCAACTTCTCTCTCCTTCTTCGCTAAAATTTTGACAAAAAAAAGCAGGGTCACCTTATAGACCGCTGCCTGGTACGAGCCGTTAAATCCATCGTTGCGAAACGCGCGGGCCTTATGCCTGGCCCTTCAAACCAGCACGCTATGCGTCGGTGCTTTTCTCGATCCGTCCGATCTCGTCGCGAATTATAGCCGCCTGTTCATATTCCTCCCGGGCGACCGCCTCCTGAAGCCTGGATTTCAACTGGACAATCTTTTTTTCAACGGTATCCGGCTCTGCATCTTCTTTTTCATTCACCAGGGGTGGGGGTGGCTCGACATCGGCAAATTCGGGTACTTCCGTTTTCTCCTCCGATATCAATTCGATAGACCCTTCGATTTCTGATTGCTTCTCGACGAGAACTCCGGCCTTCACCAGGACCTGCTCCGAAACGAAAATAGAGGCCCCGACCCTGAGGGCGAGGGCAATAGCGTCGCTCGGCCGTGAATCGATCTCCAGCTTGGACCCGTTCGATTCGATAGAGATCTCAGCGTAAAACGTGTCCTCTTTCAGGGCATTGATATGGATCTTCACGACCTTTGCATCCAGCCCATCCAGGATCGACTTGAGAAGGTCGTAAGTGATCGGTCTCGGTGGAGGGTCATTGGACAATTCCATATAGATGGCGCTGGCTTCGAACAACCCGATGCAGATGGGGAGATAGATCCGGGAGGGATCCTCCTTATCTTTCAGCCAGACAAGGGGACGGTTGGTATTTTGTTCGGGTTGAATTCCGCAAACGACCATTTCGACCATGGTCTTATCACCCTTTCTGAGAATGCCCATGCGAGATCGCTGGAAGGGACAGGAACCAGAACCAACCTGTAAAACTTAGAATCCCCAACCGAATTCGCATATCCCCCACCCAAACAGGGGACCAAACGGACTATAATTTAGTGAAAATCCCAGAAAAATCAAGAGGAAAGTGGTGGACAGATGCCTTCTCCAGGCGTCTCGTTTTCCTGGTTCGACCTCATTGTTTCACTTTGATCAAGGGCAGCCATTTTCCATCCTCTTGAATAAAATGCCTCTGTTCGAGCCTGGAGATCATCTCGGGTGTCTGGCTCTTGAGTAAACTTTCGAACAATCCCCGAAGCTAGGCGTCGGCGCAGGAGGATTTCAACTTTTTTCTCAAACAGGATTTGAATAGCTCGAAGTCTTCAACCCTTAAGGCCTGTTCCAGCGCGGATCTGGCCCCCTCCCAGGTCGAAAAGTCCGGAGGGCGGGCCACGAGATCGGCATAGGACGCCACAATCTCATTCGGAACCTCCGGAGGGGCATAGTAGACCTCGACGTTATGGAAGCCCCCAAGTTTTTGCCAGTGCGGGGGTGTGCGCTTTACAAACGGGGGGTAGGAGGAATACCCAAACTTGAAATCGCCGACCCCCTTGAACGGGTTCCGGTCCACAATCGCATAAGCATCCTGAATGTCCCGGATATCAACGGCGTTCTTAAGATGCCTCAATCGGTTCCCGGGCCCGCCCGGCGGATCTCGATAGCCGTTCTCACGACCCAGTATAGTGTGACATGCGAAGGGGCCACCAACCCTCCGTCAAGAAGAGATCCTTTTTAGGTCTCCCCTTCAAGAGGTCATAAGATTCCCGGTACGGAGCAATGTGCTTAAGGCTCTTTGCGGCTTCCTTTTGTGTGATTCCAATCGAGGCCAGGAGGAGAAACAGGACCATAACCACACCGGAAGCGTTGCGGATCGGATGCGCCCGCCAATCCGAAATCATGCGGTCCGCCAAAAGCGCAACCAGGAGGATTCCCGGCATCGTCTGTAATGAGGAGGAATCTAGGCTGTTTTCTCAGTTGTTCGTACTTGCTCAGGCTGATCGTTCCATATTCCCCATACATATAGACGATGAACAACCACACGAGCGGGATCAGGAGTGGGGGCGTGTCCTCAAGAAACCTGAACCAATATGCCTGTGACGGGTTGCGGTCATTGCCCAACGCTTCTTCCTTCTTGGCGTCTTTCCAGGCCCTGATGATCCAATAGAAAAATGCCGGTATGATAAAATAATAAAAAAATCCCAACAGATAGGGACTGGCCAACGGGATCCGGGGGTAAAACGCATAGAGATCCATCCGCACCACCTGCGTCTTGATCATCGGGATCATGAAGGTCAGGTTGCGGATGAACTCAGGGGGCTTGATATAACCCACTGCGGAGGCCTTAATCTTTTCCAACAGACTCAGTTCGTAGAAGGGGTTCCCGGTCTTGATCGCATAAAAAAGATACAGGAGTCCCAAGGATAACCCGAAAGCACCGAATATCAACCAGACCCCTCGCTTCAGTCGGTGGCCGGAGAACGAAAAAAGGACAAAAAAAAGAAAGAAATAGACCGCCGTAACCCGGCACCGAAACGCGGCGAACATCGCCAACCCGCACAATCCGTAGAGCCACATGGCCCTCCGCCGATCTGGAGCGGCTTCCCCTTCGATGAAAAAAAGGACCGCGAGCCCCATATAAAATGAGATCGCGATGTCGGGCATGAGCTTTGTCGCGTAGAGCACATCACCGGGAAACACGGCCATGAGCATCGCCGAATACAGCCCAACCCGGTCCCCGAACAACCGCCGCCCGATCAAAAACAGAACCAGGATCCCGCCCAGAGAATAGGCGAACGAACCCCAAACTGCAGCAACCTCGCTTTGGCCGAACAGCCAGAAGGAAAGCACAACCGGGAGGATGACCGGCCACCTCAGGGAGCGAAACTCGCTCTCTGAGGTGAAATAGGGCTCTTCACCCAGAATCTTGTCTACAAAACCACAGTAGGCGAAATCATCCGCCACGCAAAGCCCTAAAAAGAATACGATCCGAAGGGACAGGGCTACGGCCAAAATCAGGAGAAGCCCATGTAAAATTTTCGCCCCTGGGGGTCCTGGATTCTGCAACCGTGTCAACCCGACTCCCATCATGATGCCAATCCTCAATCGGACAAAGGTTTCGCACTTTGCAAAACTGCGTGGGGGTGATCGACAAACCGCTTACCCCGAACATCGCGACCAAACCCTTAAACTAAAACCCGGTGAAGCATCTCGATGAAACGCAAAAGAATGGATAGCCCGAAGTAGAAATCTCTTAGAGGGAACAGGAGGGACCTACGCACGCGCGAAGAGCGGGACTGAAGCCACGGCCTTCAGGTCGTGCGGAAGCTGCAATTATGATGCGCGAACTCTCCATTCCTGGTCGGTATGGGCTTGGGAGAATCCGTCGCCATGGTCACGGACGGGCGCTATCAAGAGGGCCGTGTATTGGCCACGAGTGTCCCGAGGCGGCGATCGGGGGGGGCATTGGGCTAGGTGGAGGACGGCGATCCGATTCAGATAGACACACCGAATGGACGACTCGATCTGATGGTCCCCGAAGCCGAACTCCAGACCCGACGTTCCGCATGGCATCCCATCCCGGTGTTCTTCTTAAACCCTATCTTCCCCCAGCGCATTCCGATATTCCTTTACAGCAGCCATCACATCAGGAGCCGAGAGGATCCCGGAGATCACCGCCACGCCGTGCGCCCCGGCCTCCACACATGGCTTGACCCGGTTTGGGAGGATTCCCCCGATCGCAAATACGGGAATCGACAGAAGGCGGGTAACGGTTTCTAGGTTTTGAAGACCAACGGGTTCGCCATATGCGGCCTTCGATGGCGTAAAATATACCGGTCCGTACGTGACGAAATCCGCCCCTTCATCCTCCGCCCGTCGGGCCTTATCCGGGTCGTGCGTGGAAACCCCAATGATTCCGCGCCCCCCCATCGCCTTTCGAGCAGCCGGAACAGGCATCCCGTTCTCGGGCAGATGAACCCCAAACGCCCCAACCGGACCTGCGATGTCCGCTCGATCGTTGATCAAAAGGCGCGCACCGATCCCTTCAACAAGGGAATAAATCTCTTCGGCGAGGTCCCAGAATGCCTTGGTGCTGAGATCCTTTTCCCGGAGTTGAACAGCTCGGACGCCCGCTTCGCACGCGACCTGCAGAACCGATGCCAGACGACGACCCTCACATCGATGGCGATCCGTGATCAGGTAAAGACGAAAATCGACCATCCAGACACCGTTCGGCCCCAGCAGAAAACGCCAACTCCCTTTCAACGATCGAACACCCGGATCGTGAGGAACCCGTTCCGGAGCCGCGCGCTGAGAAACTTGCCGTCCGCACTGCTCTTGACGATCCCCTGGAGCAAAACGAGGTGTTGACCTGGATCCACAGGCACGATCGCTGTGATGTTCACGCTAACGTGACGTTGCTCTGCCGTCAAGACATTGTCAATTCCGGAGAAATTTCCAACGGCTGTATTTCCGCCAACCCGTATCCGGAGCAGGCAGTTGGTTCCGGCGGTGAGGTTCCCGACAAAACGGATGTCCAGGACGGATGGGGCGTCGACGGAGACAGTGGTCACAATATCGGTGATGTCTGACCAGGAATTTGCACTAATCGAAATCGGAGACTCGTTCGTCCCCTTTGGACCCAATGTCTGGTACCTCAGCCGAAACGGGGGGGAGGGCCCAACCCATTGCCCTTGACGATCGATCACGGTACTGCCCCCGGTAGAGACCAGACTGTCTGTGGTCACCACCCCGCCGAAGATCGATCCTGCCCTTACATCCCCACCCACCCAGCGGCCCTTGCCGTCAATCACAACCCCACCGCCCGACATAACCACACTGTCTGCGGTCACGACCCCCCCAGAGATCGATCCCGCCGTCACATCCCCGCCCACCCAGCGCCCCTGACGGTCTATGATCGGACCAATGTCTGGGAAACTGACGGAGGCGGGTTCGATATCCCGCCCGGGCACATCATCCGCGACCTCCGCCCGGAAAGCGTAACCCACGCTCACGATCCTCTGACGAGGGACCATCTCGGCGCCCTCCCCAACCTTCACTCCCAGATAACGGTCCGCCTCCGAAAAAACAGAAAGGGGCATGGGGACCACAATGCCCAGCAGGACGTTGAACATGCCATCCGTGACCTCGACCGTTTGGATTTCCATCCAGAGGGGGTCGCCGTCCTCCTGAGAATCATAGATTGAAAAGGCCATGCGGAAGGTTCCTGACGAAGCCGTGTCACCAACGGCCAGATGTCCCTGATAGTTCAGGAGATGCGGCACCTGTGCAAAAGACGGAGGAGGTGACCATAAGGCCAGAACAAAGATGATCAGGGTCCGATTCATAACCGAGGCCGCCCCTTGGAAGATTCGGGAAGGTTGTCTTTCGAATTCGATATTCATAACGGTTTCCTTCTCGACATCAATTTAGGACACAGGATCGGGATTGAGCAAGAGAAAAAACGATCATGGGAAACTTAAAGACCCTTGGCGGGATCATCGCTCAGGGGAAGGGAACCTGGCGAACTGCACCCGTTGATCGGGGAAAAAAATCTTGACTTGGAATTCAATATATCGTATCGTTTTGGTGGTTTGACCTACTACAGATTGTATATTTCTTGGGATCACTCGGAATCCTGCCACTCCCCGAAATCGGGATTCCCGTCCCTCCCCTTCGGTTCGAATTGTTCCCCGCGATCTCAACGTCCAGCAACAGCTCTTGATCGGAGGCAGGTGTGTACCTCTCGCGGTTGACCGTTTTCGGTTTCAAGTCATTTGCCCATAAGATCGAAATCGATTTTCGAGGCGGCATCACCGCCGTTGTGGGGCCGAACGGCTGCGGGAAAACCAACATCGTCGATGCCATCCGCTGGGCCATCGGGGAAACCCGGCCCGGAGCGATGCGAAGCAACCGGATGGAAGACGTCATCTTCACGGGATCCCGCCAACGAAAGCCGCTTGGCATGGCCGAGGTATCCGTCACGATTTCTAACGATAAAAAGATATTGCCCGTGGAGTTCTCAGAAGTCACGGTCACCCGTCGCCTGTTCAGGTCGGGTGAGAGCGACTATCTCCTGAACAAGATTCCCTGCCGCCTGATGGATATCCATACCCTTTTCATGGACACCGGGTTGGGAGCCCACGCCTATTCTGTGATCGAACAGGGGATGGTGGACGCCATTATCAGCGACAAAGCCGAGGACAGGCGGCACATATTCGAGGAAGCAGCCGGGATCACTCGCTACAAAATAAGACGCAAGTCGGCCTGGAACAAACTCGTGTCCATCCAGGGCGATCTTCAACGGATCGACGATATCGTCGGAGAGGTGGAACGCCAGGTCCGCTCACTTCAGCGCCAGATGCGGAAAGCCCGGCAGTATAAAAACCTCGCCGATCAGGTGAAGGAAATGGAAGTCTCCCTTGGACGGCACCGATATTTTGAGTTGGCGGGGGCCGCCAGGCCGATGGTCGAGGAGATCCAGTTCCTGAAGGAGGAAGTGGACCTGGGGAACTCGGACCTTGCCCGCACGGAGGCTCGCCTCGAGGGCGTAAGGGTTGACCTTTCCGAACAGGATCACGCCCTTTCTTCGATCAATGCCGAGTTGAGCAGTCATCAGACCGTCGTACACGCCAAAGACAGGGAAATCTCTGTTGCCCGCGAGAGTATCCGGGGAATCGAGGCCTTTTTGGAGAGGGCGAGGAATGGCCGGTTGGAAACCGGTCAGCGGTTGGAGAGGGTCATCCAGGATCTGAATCGGTCCCAGGAGGAAAGGGAAGAGACAAATAAGACCTTGGTTGCCACGGAGGGGAATCTGAGGGATGCGGATTCAGACATGAAAAGGGTCCAGTCACTCATGGAGGAACAGAGGAGCCTGGCGGATGACGACAAGTCGAGGTTAATCGAACTTTTGGGGAAACGCAGCGAGAGAGGGGGGCGACTCGAGCGCCTTCGAGGGGAGCTCGATGGACTGACAGCTCGTCTGGCAGAGGTCAAAAAAGAATCGTTGTTGACCGCAACCCGAACTGAGGTTGCCGTTCGCAGCGTGGAGATGGCCGCTTCGGAGAGGCGCATCTCAGAAGAACAAAGGGACGCGTTACAAACCCGAAAGACCCAGCTTACGGAAGCCCTGAACCGGGCTCGGGAACACGCGGGGGTTCTCAA
Source organism: Candidatus Latescibacterota bacterium (assembly GCA_965217865.1). Classification (GTDB taxonomy): domain Bacteria; phylum Latescibacterota; class UBA2968; order SICM01; family SICM01; genus CBDCJO01. Next base: position 2,165,204 of record CBDCJO010000002.1, read on the forward strand.
CCAGGAGGAAAATGAACTGAAGCGAAGGATGGAAGGGGTGCGGGCACGTCTCCACCTGCTGGAACGCCTCCGGGAAGGATTCGAAGGATTTTCCGATGGCGTCCGGTCACTGGTTGTCGACTCCCCCCATTCGGGGGATATTCGTGGGGTGGTCGCGGACCTCATCGAGGCGGATGAACCCTATCTCCAGGCCCTGGAGACCGCACTCGGACGATCCCTGGAAGCCCTCGTGGTCCCCGGGACAACCGATGCCGAGAGTGCCATCCGATTCCTGAAAGAAGGTGCGAGGGGGACTGCGGGATTCTGGCCTTTGGAGCGGATAAACGAATCGACCGAGGAGCCGACCTGGGAGCCGCCCTCCGAAGAGGGTGTCATCGGGAAAGCCGTCGACCTGGTTCGTTCAGACATCGAACTTTCAAACCTCGTTCGGCACCTGCTGGGGCATACGCTCGTGGTGCAGGACATGGCCTCGGCCCTGGCTGTTTCGCGGACGAATCTCCCGAAAGGAATCGACCTTGTGACGCTGGATGGAGACCTTTTGGCTGCCAGCGGGATGGTCTCTGGGGGCAGGTCCGGAGGGGAACGGGAATCTGTCGGCCTGATCGGACGCAAACAGCAGATCAATAGCCTCCGCAGTGAGCTGGAGGATGGCGATCGACAACTCGAGGATCTTTCCGAACGGATCGCTGAAGCCCGGGAACGGACTGGGGAATTAGAGAGACAGTTGTCCGGGGTTGAAGAACAGCTCTCCGATCTGGAAAACGGGATAGCGACCCTGGAAAGAGATCGGGACAAGGCCCAAACCGAGGTAGATCGATTGCAGGAACTGAAGGTGTCGCTCCAGGAGGAGGAAAATAGAATCCGTTCCGGTGTCAAGGCCGCAGAGGAACAGATCGAAGACCAGGAGAAAGACCTCAGGCATATCGACGCAGATCGTGAGGAACTGGAACGCTTCGCAATTCAGCACGATGAAGCCTTAAAGCACGCCGAGGAAGCCATGCGTTCCCGCCGGGAAACGACAAACGATCTGACACTTCGAGTCACGACCCTCCGGGGACGCCTGGAGGAGTTGGAAAGAGAAGGGTCAAGGCTCGATGGGGAAAAGATCTCCCTGGGAAGTCAGATCGAGGGGATGGATTCTGAAATCGCAGAAGCGGCCAGCCGGAAAGAGGCCATTGCGTCAAAGGGGGCCAGGGATAAAGAAGAGATGGAGAAACTTCACAGGGTTCAAACTGAAATCGAAAAACGGCGAGACAGTCACGCGGAACGTTACCAGGAACTCGCCCTGAGCACCAGGGGTCTGGAAGATGATATTCGAGAAAGGCAGCGGCGCCTGAATAAACAACGCGAAAAGCTTCACGACCTGGAGTTGGGGCTTCAAGAGTTGAAAGGGAAGGCCGATGCCCTTCGAGGTCGGCTCTCTGAGACTCACCGGGTGGATGTCAAAGAGATGGGACCCCCTGAAGACGACGGGGGATCCAACGTCGATCTCCTTGAGAAACGGATCTATGAATTCCAGGACCGGATGCGACGCATCGGCGCTGTCAATATGGCCGCCCTGGAGGATTACGAAATCCAGAAAGACCGTTACGAATTCCTGAACAAACAGCGGAACGACCTGTTGGAGGCCGAGGAAACCTTAAAGAAAACGATTGCGAGGATCGACCGGACAGCCAGGAGCCGATTTACAGACACTTTTGCCAAAATCCGGGAAAATTTTCAAAAAACCTTCGTGGCGTTTTTCGAGGGCGGTGAGGCCGATCTCTGGATGGAGACAAATCAGGACCCGCTTGACGCCCCGATCCACATCACCGCTCGTCCCCACGGAAAGCGGCTCCAGCACATCAACCTCCTCTCCGGAGGAGAGCGGTCCCTGACCGCGATCGGTTTATTGTTCGCGATCTACCTGGTTAAACCGAGTCCCTTCTGCATACTCGATGAGGTGGACGCCCCTCTGGACGATGTCAACATCGACCGCTTTACCCGGGTTTTGCGGAAGTTCGCCGCGGACACCCAATTCATCGTCGTAACCCACAACAAGAAGACGATGGAAGCTGCTGAATCGCTCCACGGCGTCACCATGGAAGAACCCGGTGTGTCCAGGCTTGTCTCGGTCCGGATCGGAAGGAACGGCAAACAGCAGAGCAGCGAGGCCCCACCCCGGGTGGAGACATCCGAAGCGACCGAGGCCGTACCTGCCTGACCCTCGGCTGTATCACTGGAATCCACGTAAAAAGGAGGACGTTTTTGTCCTCCTTTTTGTGTTCTAACACCTTTGTTCCACCCCGCTTCCACCTACTTCGGCTCGATGACTGCTTTACCCCCCAGATATGGGCGCAAAACCTCCGGGATGACAACGCTTCCATCTTTCTGCTGATTGTTTTCCAGGATGGGAATCAGGATACGTGGAGACGCGATAACCGTGTTGTTCAGGGTGTGGGCGAAACGAATCTTTCCCCCCACATCCCTGTACCGCAGATTCAGGCGTCGGGCTTGGAATTCGTGAAAGGTCGAGCAGGAGTGGGTCTCGCCATAGGCCTCACGCGAAGGCATCCAGGACTCGATATCGTGCTTCCGGACTTGACCAATTCCAAGATCACCCGTGCAGACCGCGACAACCCGGTAGGGAACCTCGATGGCCTGCACAATCTCCTCGGCATTCCGTAAGATGGCTTCGTGCCACTTTGCGGACTCCTCCTCCTCGTTCGCGCAGACGATGACCTGTTCCACCTTTTCGAACTGATGGATGCGATAAAGACCCCGGGTATCCTTGCCGTAAGTCCCCGCTTCCCGCCGAAAGCAGGGGGAAAGGCCGAAGCTTTTCAAGGGGAGGTCCGATTCGGCTAAAATCTCCTCGCAACGATACGATGTGAGCGAAACCTCGGCTGTCCCCACCAGAAATGCGTTGTCTTTTTCTACGTGATAGGCCTGATCGCGGCCTGTTGGGAAATAGCCGGTACCAACCATAGGCGCCTCATTCACGAGCACGGGCACCACCATGGGGGTGAAACCCTTGGTTGTCATCCGATCTATGGCTAGGCGCAAAATCGCCCAGTGAAGAAGGCTCCCATCATTTTTGAGAATATAACTGCGGCTCCCTGCGAGTTTGACCCCTCTGGTGACATCGATCAGGTCCAGAGACTCGCCCAGTTCGACGTGATCCTTCGGGACGAAATCGAACTGCGGCGGGGTCCCCCATCTCCGAATCTCCACATTATCCAATTCGGTCTCTCCCTCAGGGACATCTTCACGGGGGGGATTGGGGACGTGAAACAACGCTTCGGTGATCTGGTCGTCCAGCCTTCGGTACTCCGGCTCCAAGTTCTTGATTTCATTGGCCACCTCTTTCATACGGACGATGGCCTTCTGTTTTTCATCTCCCTGGAGCTTGGATACCAGCTCGGATCCCCGGTTCCTTTCGGCCCGGAGCGTGTCAAGTTCCGTGCGAATCTCCCTCCCGCGGGCATCCATGGCGAGCAATCCGTCCAGATCCACCTCGATCCTCTTTTTCCTGGCTCCTTCTCTTATTAGATCCGGGTTCTCGCGAATAAATCTCAGGTCAACCATAGATTGCCTCAAGAGAAAAACGTCCCGGTAGATCGCCTCCAAAGTTCGGATTCCGACTCGAGCGGGATTATCCCTTCCCTTTTTTGATCCGAAGCAAAACCGATTGAATCTTCAGGGCGGTGTCCCTGTTCAGCCTTGATAAAATCCGAAGGACAGTGTCCTCATCCAGCTCTGAGATCGTTGCGGCCGCCTGTCCGGGTTCCATCATGGCGCACAAACTGGCGAGTTGATCGATCTTCTTTTCCTGGACCACTTCGTGGGACCTGAGGCGCCCCTTAAGATCGGTCTTAAGAATCTTCAGTTCCGCCAGTTCCCGCTCCGCTTCCGACCTCGAAGGGGCTCTTTCCTTCGGGTTGGGGGCAATAGACGAGTCCAATCCGGATAATTGCCCCGGCGTAGACGCCTCTTTTTCGGTCTGACCGGCCCGCTCCGCTGATGAAGATAACTCTAAAGGCATCGACGATCGTGCCGATGATTCTGACAGGTCCCAGAGGGAGAAATTTGTGGAACTGGGGGTCTAAACAGCAGGACCATGGACCCCAGAACCGCCGCGAAGGAAAAAAACATAAACAGGACAAGTTGGGTCGGGGATTGAGTTTCATTTGCTTAACCTGAAGTGAACGGGCAGAAAAACCATCCTCCCTTGAAACTTCTTTTCATAAAATATCGGACCAATCGTTCGCTTTGTCAATAGACCATTAAGGATTGAAAAAAAAGAGATTAGGTCCTTAAACTGAAACGTTTGTCGGTTTTGGCACAGCTTTCGCTTAACGTTTCTGTAGATGTAAAAAATCAATCCAAAACAGCGAAAGGGGTGATCTCAGTGGACTGTCCGGAAAGAGAATGGAAAGACAGGATGGCCTATCTTGCCCTATTTTATGCGATCAAAGGGCAAATCAGGAAGTCTGAACAGCTCCGGAGGCTGATCCGAAAGATCGACCAGCCAACCCCGGCGACGGTGTCCGGTTAATATTTACCTCCCTGCCCTCGATGCTTCCGGGTCTCGAACCGCTTCTTTGCGGAGCACCGCAACGACTGCCAGGCAAAGAAATTCGGCGAGCATAAACCAGAGCCGAGACCATAATGCCGATGGCGTGGCCAGGGCGGATGGAATATGATAACCCAGGAAATAGGCCAGGATGCCCTCACGCACCACCAGGCCTCCCGGTGCCAGCAGGACCAAAAGCCCCCCCGTGTAAGCGATGGCATGGATCGGGATCAAGACTCCGATCAGGTTCGGTGAAACCGGTGCCAGAGATGAGATGAACACGTAGAGGGCAAGTCCGTAGCCAAACCAGCCCAAGGTATATAGCCCTGTGATGAATAACAGTTTGGCGAACGAAAAACGGATGTGAATCGGTTCCTGCTTGAACAGCCTGAGCAGGAGATTGATCGCCCTTTCCAAGACTCGAGGGTGAAGAAAACCAATCCCGCCCCCCAGGATGATCAGCAGCAAGGTCGTCCACATCGGTTCGATGGGATTCCCCTCGAAGGCGAGGTATAGCCCGAAGAGGCCTGCAGCGGACAACGTCGAAAGGGCCTGGGCAAGAACAATACTCAATCCGGTGACGCGTTTCGGAATCCCTTCCTTCTCGCATAAATAGACCATCCCCACCACCTGCCACACCTTCCCCGGAAGATATCTTCCAAGGTTTGATACAAACCAGATTCTCCAGGCGATACGCATCGGAAGGTCATAGCTCATCCATCTTAAAATGATCCGCCAGATCGGAATCATGGAACCCAGGACAACGAAAAGCAAAAGGACGGAGAGGACGAGACGGAAAAGGTCGAACCGCCAAGTATACTCCGAAACTTGGGTCCAGTTATGATAAAGGTTTTGGAAGATGAAGTAGGCGATGATCCCCAACCCCACCAGTTGAAGCGACCGTCCGAGCGGTTTTTTGAAGTTCATCGGCCTCCCAAAGGCTTGATGCTTCGGACCGCATCCGTGAAGGTCCTGGCAGAGGCCTGAATATCGAATTCCTTACAGACTTCAGGCGCACGCTTCGAAAGATCAAGATCCTTTCCCAGGGCAGCGGAGATGGCTTCGGCGATCCCCTCAGGACAGATGGTTCGAGCAACCACCCCCACCTCGAAATCCCTGATAATCCAACCCAGATCCCCCACGTCCGTGGCAACCACGGGCTTGCCGGCTTGCATGGCCTCGTGAAAGACAACGGGCATACCTTCCTCTCGGGAAGGTATCACCAGCAGGTCGCAAGCTTTCATATAAGCCGTCACCGTGGGTGCATTGACCATTCCTTCGAAAAAGACCCGATCCCTCAGGCCCAATGTGTCCACATCCCGTTCAAGCTTCTTCCTCAAGCTGCCATCCCCCAGTACGTGAAGGTCTATCCCTCCGCCTTTTGAGAGCAAATGAGCCACGGCTCGAATCAACAGGTCGACCCCCTTGACCGGTTCCAGGCGACCTACAAAAAGGAGGTGTTGCCTCCCCGAGGGCAGTTCGGCCATCCGTGTTTCGGAAATTGGGAGAATCCGGTTCGTCGGCATGAAACCGGGCGTTCTGCCGACGAAGGCATTCACGTCCCGGGCTAATCCCCTGCTGTTGGCGAAAAGACACGTCGAATCCCTTAGGGTTTTCCTGACCAGTTGCTTCAAAATCGGTCTCCGCCCAAATTCATGAATGTCCGAACCGAGGCACCAGACCGCGTATGGAATACGGGTCTTGAGCCACGCCCGACGGCAGAGAACCCCACCGGGGACGGCCCAGGCTGCGAGACAGAAATCGATCTCCTCACGGTGGATCAGGTCGACAAGGGCAGTTACCCCTTGGCGAAAAAGACTCGGCAGGGAAAGAACGTCGGAGAGGCGATAGGGTTTTAATTCTCCCAGGCGTCTTTGGCCACCCCGCCACGGAAAGGTCCTTACGCATTCAGAACGCAGACGAGGCCTGGTTCCGTGCATCTCCGGAGTGAGAACGACGACCCGGAATCCCTCTTTCCGGAGGGCGTTTAAAAAGTCCAGGAGAAAGTTGCCATAGAGATCGCCTTCGTACAGGGGATAGCAGTGGGTGACGACGCAGAGGTTCATTCGCGGTATGCGTGAGTCCCTTTTTTCAATGAACGCTCCAACCTTTCGACCCGTTCGTCGCAACCGACTACAAGATCTGCGAGAAAACCGGTCGCAAACAGCTGGAGCCCGGAAAGGACGAACATCACAGCCAGGGTAAAAATCGGCCGTTGCTGAGTCTGGATCGTCAACCACAGGTAGGCCAGATACAGGAACAGGGAAGCCCCAACCCCGGCAAGAAGGACCCCCGCACCACCGAAAAAGAGCATCGGTTTTCTGCTGAAAACCGTCTGGAACTTGAGTGCGACGATATCCAAAAAGGAAATCGGGATGCGGGACCACCCGAACTTGGAGCGGCCATGCTTCCGGTGATAGTAATTTGTGGGCACCTCGGCGACGCGGTAGCCTTTTGCAGCAGCAAGCAGGTAGATGAACCGATGCCAGTCGGAGCGAAGGTTCAGTTCCTCCATCACCTCCCGACTGAAAGCCTTGACCCAGTTCATGTCGTGGACATTTACATCAAACAGCCAGCGGCAGACCAGGTTTGCAACCCAAGAGGCGGGGACCTTGCTGCCAGACCGCCCCTGCCGCCACCCCACCACCATGTCGTAACCCTGGTCCAACTTTCCAAGTAGTTTTGGAATATCCTCCTCCGGGTCTGACTCAAGATCCGCACACAGGAATACAATCCGTTCGCCCCGGGCATTTGCAAAACCGGTTTTCATCGCCTCGGTCTGGCCGAGCTTCATGCGATGGGTGAAGATCCGGAGGAACGGATAACGCTCCCGGGCTTCTTCCGCCTCGCGTAAGGTTCCGTCATTGCTCCCGTCGTCGACCAAAACGATCTCCCCATCGATCCCCTGGTCTTTGAACGCCCGGGCGATTTTTTCGATCAGAGGGGGAATATTCCCCTCCTCGTTGTGAGCGGGGACAAACACCGTAACCCCAGCCGTTTTTTGTGACATATCCATAGGATAACCGTCGGGAAAGTGCGATGCCGGGATATCAAGCTTCGCATTGGATATTGAGCCAACGATTCAAGACGGTAGACGTTTCAGGATCGATTTCGACGTAGGGTTACGCGGCTAGAATTGCGATAAAAAAAGGACGAAGGCAAGGCCCTCGTCCCTCAGAGGATGGGGGTATGGCCGCCCGCAACCGTGATGCATCATCCCCGCTGATCGATAGGGATGTACGGGACCGAGTGAGGCCCTGTATACTCCCCCAGGGGACGAATCAGTCGGTTATCCGCATACTGCTCCAGGACGTGGCCCGTCCATCCCACAATCCTGCTCAATGCGAAGACCGGGGTAAACAGATCTGTTGGAATGCCTATATAATAGTAGACCGAAGCTGAATAGAAATCAACATTGGCACAAATTCCTCGATCCACCATCCCCCTCGCGACCATCACCTCCTCGATCCTTCTGGATATCTCGTACCATTTAGGCTCACCGGACCGCTGGCCAAGTTCTTTGGAAAACTTCCTGAGATGTGTTGCCCGAGGATCCTCAGTCTTATAGACACGATGTCCGAATCCCGGGACCTTTTCCTTCCGGGAAATCATCCCTTCGATATACGCCTCAACCCGCTCGGGCGAGCCGATCGCCGACAGCAATTTAATCACCTGCTGGTTGGCGCCGCCGTGAAGGGGGCCTTTAAGCGCGCAGATGGCCGAGCAGATCGCTGAATACATGTCGGACATGGTCGCTGCGGTCACCCGTCCCGCAAAAGTAGAGGCGTTAAACTCGTGGTCTGCGTGGAGAATCAGGCAAACATCGAAAATCTCGGCTACGCGTGGGTCCGGGATCCGGCCGGACAGAATGTAAAGAAAATTTGCGGCGTGACCCAGAGAAGAATCAAAAGGAATCGGATCTTGATGATTCCGAAGCCGGTGGTAGTCTGCTATAATCGCCGGAAACTTGGCCGTCAACCTGATGGCCTTCCTGAGATTTGCCTCCGACGAATCATCCTCCGCTTCTGGGTCGCACATCGCCAGCGTGGACACAATCGTCCGAAGTGCGGTCATGGGCGAGGCCTTCTTCGCAATCGATCTCAGAATCAATTGGACCTCCGCAGGAAGCCTGCGTTCGGGGGTCATTTTTTTGCGGAGATCCTCCAGTTTCCTTTGTGTCGGAAGAGAACCGAACCAGAGCAGATACGCCGCTTCCTCGAAGGAAGCGCTTCCCACCATTTCGTGGATGTCAATCCCCTGATATATCAAACGGCCCCGTTTTCCGTCGATCAGGCAGAGCCGGGTGGGCCCGGCGACGACATCTTCAAGTCCTCTATGCAACATCCACGATATCCATAAGAAAGCCAAGGGCAATGGCCCGGTGCGATCCGGGATTTCAACTCTACAATCTAAGTAAAAAAAACAACGGGAACAATCATTTTCATCCCCGAGCGCTCTCGGTTGCAGGTGTGTTCACGAAGATGCATGGTGACCCCCGACAAAAAACGGCTTGCTTGTCTTTTTTGATTTTATTACCTTTTTGTGATCCGCCTGCGTCATACCCTAAATCCCCTCTGCTTCCCCCTGCGCCCTCCAGGGTCCATTCTCTGACCGATTGAGCACCAAGCCTGACCCAAACGTCCAGCGCATCCTGTCGGACGGGTAAGCGGCCTTTTGGTCGGTTGTCTATGTCTGACACGGTTCAAATCTACGGACCGACTCCGATGTCTTCCGGAATCAGGCCGAACCGTTGATCTGTTGTAAAGAAAGGCGAGGACCTTTTAATTTGAAGACGGAGATCATCATCAACGTTGCGTCCAACGAGTCCCGGATCGCAATCCTTGAAGACGGAAGACTCGTGGAAATCCTGGTGGAACGGCCCGAAAATGAGAGGATGGTCGGAAACGTTTATAAGGGAGTGGTCAGTGCCGTTCTTCCAGGGATGCAGGCTGCCTTTATCGATATCGGCCTGGAAAAAAGCGCATTTCTTCACGTTTCGGACATGGTCGATTCCCCGGGGCGCTTATTCGACGAGGATATGGATGACGACCCTGAATTACCCTCGGGGGGACGCGGGAGTCCCCAGGTGCCCATCCAGGACGTGTTGCGTAAAGGACAGGACATCCTGGTCCAGGTCACGAAGGAACCGATCGGCACGAAGGGCCCGAGGGTAACCTCAGAACTCTCTCTGGCCGGCAGGTTTATCGTACTGGTCCCCAAAGGCGGGAAGATCGGGGTCTCACGAAAAATCACGGACTGGGGGGAGAAACGAAGGCTAAAAGATATCGTAAAAGAGGTCAAGCCCAACGGTTACGGCCTTATCATCCGAACCGTTGCGGTGGGCCAGGAGGAGAAGGAGTTGCAGAAAGACATCAAGGTGCTTCTCCGCCTCTGGGAACGGGTCCAAAAGACCGCAAATAAATCCGCCGCACCGGCCATGATCCACCAAGAGATGGGGATGACATCCAGCCTGATCCGGGACCTCTTCAACGACGAAGTCTCGCGGCTCGTCGTCGATTCAAGGCACGAGAACAAGCAGATCATGGCCTATCTCAAGTCGGTCTCTCCCCACCTGCGGGAACGAGTGACCCTCTACAAGGAGAAAAAACCCATTTTCGATGCCTTTGGGATCGAAGATCAGATCGAGAAGTGTTACGATCGAAGGGGTTGGCTAAAGGGTGGTGGCTACCTCATCATCGATCACACGGAGGCCATGGTCGCCATCGACGTAAACTCCGGAAAAAATGTCGGTAAAGACAATCAGGAGGACACCTCCCTCCGAGTGAACCTCGAGGCCGCTCGGGAGATCGCCAGGCAACTCCGGTTGCGAGACCTCGGCGGGATCATCGTCGTGGATTTCATCGACATGGCCTCCGGCAAGAATCGTCGCCGGGTCGAAGAGGAGTTCCAGTCCGCGCTTCGAAGGGATCGTTCGAAAACCCACGTTTCTCAGCTTAGTGAATTCGGCCTCATTGAGATGACCCGACAACGGGTCCGTCCGAGTCTCCTCTACACCTTCAGCGAACCCTGCGACCACTGCCGGGGGTTAGGAAGGGTGCAAGGCCGGGATACCACAGTGACTCGAATTGAGCGATGGCTGAAACGGTCTCGTGCGGCCTCACTCGAACGAAGGTTGACCGTCCGGGTTCATCCGGTCGTCTACGATTACCTGATGGAAAATAAAGGCGAACGATTTAAACTCATGCGGAAGGCCACTCGGGTCTGGCTTGCCGTAGAAAGCGACCCCACACTGGCCATCGACGACTACCGGATCTACTCCCGGAAACGGGGGATGGATATCACGGATGAGTTTAAAACTTAGAGTAAAAGAACGGATTAAAAGAACCCAAGATCAAATAAAAACGAGGGAGGAACGATGTACGCAATCATCCGGGTAGCAGGTTCGCAGCTCCGGGTTCAGGAAGGAGATCATATCCAGGTGCCCCGCCTCGATGAAGAGCCGGGATCGCAGATTCAGATTCCTGATGTCCTTCTCGTTTCTGATGAGGGGAAGGTTTCAATCGGTAGCCCGACAGTGGCCGGCGCTACGGTCGAAGCCCTCGTGGCCTCACACGGACTCGGAGACAAGGTGACGGTCTTTAAAATGAAACGCCGAAAAAACTACAGGCGGAAGCGGGGCCACCGCCAACCCTTCACAGAACTTGAAATTCAGAAAATCTCAACATCCACCGAGCAAATCCAGAACGACACGCCCAAAGAGGAATAACAATGGCACATAAAAAAGGTGTTGGAAGCTCCCGGAACGGGCGGGATAGCCGGGCGCAAAGGTTAGGTGTCAAACGGTTTGGGGGAGAGCGAGTCACCGCGGGGAACATCCTCGTCCGGCAGCGTGGAACCCGGATCTATCCTGGGAACAACGTAAAACGGGGAGGCGATGACACCCTGTTCGCGCTCATCGACGGGATGGTCAAATTTGAACGATACGGCAAAAACAAGAAGAAAGTCAGTGTATACGACTGATCTCTAGAATCTAGATGGCCGTGCGGTTTGTTCGAACCCCGGGAGTACCCATTGAAAATTGCCGTTATCGGGGCAGGAAACGTAGGGGCCTCAACAGCACAAAGGATCGCTGAGAGGGAGTTGGCCCAAGAGGTCCTTTTGATCGACGTTGTCGAAGGTATTCCCCAGGGAAAAGGCCTTGACCTTGCTCAGTCCGGACCTGTGCAACGGTTTGACAGCAGGGTGATCGGGACAAACGACCTCACGGCCACCGCGGGCGCGGATCTGGTCATCGTAACTGCCGGGATTGCTCGAAAACCGGGCATGAGCCGGGATGACCTGACTTCGACCAACGCCAACATCGTTCGTTCTGTCTGTTCGGAAGCTGCTCGGGTCGCCCCGAATGCGATATTCCTTATCGTCACGAACCCCCTGGACGTCATGTGCGCGGTGGCCTTGAAGGCCACGGGGATCGATCCCGCCCGAGTGGTGGGCATGGCGGGAATCCTAGACACCGCTAGATTTCGCACCTTCGTTGCTATGGAAATCGGGGTCTCCGTCGAAGACGTGACCGCCCTGGTCCTGGGCGGACACGGAGATGCGATGGTCCCGCTTCCACGTTGTTCCTCGGTCGGGGGAATCCCATTGGCCGAACTGTTGCCAAAAGAGAAGATCGACAAAATCGTCCAGCGGACCCGGGACGGGGGCGCAGAGATCGTGGGCTTCCTGAAGACCGGAAGCGCCTATTACGCGCCGTCGGCGGCCATAGCGGAAATGGCCGCCGCCATCCTTTTAAACAAACGTCGCGTCCTGCCGTGTTCCGCGTGGCTGACCGGACAATACGGCCTTCGTGAACTTTACCTTGGCGTTCCCGTGAAACTCGGGGCCGGGGGCGTCGTGGAAATTATCGAGATAAACCTCCACCCTGCGGAAGAGGAGGCCCTTGCACGCTCCGCAGAGGAGGTCCGAACCAGTATCGCGCGACTCTCAATTTAAAACTGCGTTTCTAATCCTCCTAAAGGGTCGCCGTGAGACGACCCCTTTTGTTTGGCTTCAATTCCCGATCCGTTGTTCTCTTAGCCCGTAACCTTTCTCCATAATATGGTCCGACGGGAGGGCACCGGGGAACACCAGGAGAGATCAAAATGGCCGATGAGGAAACCGAGGAGGCTCAACCAGAACAAAAAAAAGGGGGCCTTCCCCTCTTCTCGATCATCGCGGTGGTTGCGGTTCTCATTTTGGCCGCGGTATATTTCTTCTTTTTTCGTTCCGACCCATCCGAGGATGAAGAGATAGCCGAAAAAAGACCGAAACTAGTGGAGCCCGAAATAGTCTATGAAGATATCGAATCCCTTATCCTGAACCCGAAAGGCGCTGGTTTCAAAAGGTTTTTAACAATAAAGATCGAGCTCCTCGTAGCCGATCGAGAAACCCTGGAGAAACTGGAGGCAGAGCCCATTTTTAAGACTCAGATCACAGATATCCTGGTTGAACTTCTGAGCGATAAAACCGTCGACCAACTGGAGGCCCCCAGCGCAAAAGACGACATCAAAGGTGAATTATTGCCGCGATTAAACAACCTGCTTGGACCTCATTTCCTGAAAGAAAAGGAGATGGTCTCCGAGGCGGTTAAGGATATCTATTATGTAAAGTTCCTGATTCAATAATTCTGGGGGATTTCAGGACACGGGTGGTGGACCGGTGAGCCAAACGAGGAAAGTGATCGAAAGAAGCCATGGCCATTCGAGGAAGGAAATGGATATCGGTTTAGCAAAAAAAGTAGCGTGCCTTTCATCCTGATCGGCACGCTCTGATGGATTGAGGGAACAATGCGCTGTGTCAGTTCGCTTCGTCTCTCATCCTCCATATCGGCCCTGTCTAGGAATCCCTTTGTGATCCCGGTCACGTCAAAATGGGTTTCCCTTGGATCAACACACTCAAATGATTCCTGTCGCGGCTACTGCGTCTCCGGTCTGCCGTTAAATTTGCATTTTGCATTTTTCACCTTGCAATTTCCTCCAGCCTTATCCTGTCCCTCTAATAAGATGCCCTTCCCCCGCTGAGGTCGTAACACTGGCCTGTGACAAACGCCGCCTCCTCCGAAACGAGAAAATTGACCAGGTTTGCCACCTCTTCCGGTTTGCCGAACCGGCCCATCGGAACTTTGCTTCTCATATACGCGACCGACTCGGACGAAACCTGCTTAAGAATCTCCGTTTCGATCACAGCCGGGGCTACGCAGTTTACGTTTATCCCCACTGTTGCCACCTCACGGGCAAGGGCCTTCGTAAGACAGATGACCCCCGCTTTTGCCGTGGAGTAGGGGATCATATTCGGATTTCCCTCCTTCCCCGCAATCGAAGCGATGGAGACGATCTTTCCGGAATTTTGCTCAATCATGTGCGGGATAACCGCCCGGCAACAGAGGAAAACACCTTTAAAGTTGACGGCCATCAGACCGTCCCAATCCGCCTCCGTCACCTCCTGGATTGGCGCCGTTCGGCCCCCAACCCCCGCATTGTTGACCAGAATGTCGATGCGCCCAAAGGTATCCAGGGTCTTTTGTACCATGGCCTCCACTTCCCCGCTTACCGAAACATCGGTTCGGTGGGGAAACGCCTTTCGGCCCAGACGACGGATTTCATCCGCGGTCTTTTCCGATCCTGATAGTGCCAGATCCGCAATGGTGACGTGTGCCCCGGATTGAGCAAGGCGGATCGCGATGGCTCTTCCGATACCCCTGGCGGACCCGGTGACAATCGCGGTCTTATCATCAAGGCGTAACATAGGGGAACTCCTTAAAGAATTCAGTATTATAAACAGGGCTTGGCCTGCCGAAAGCGTGAGAGATAAAGATGCAACTAATGGTCCGAAGATCTCAGTCCCTTTTTCCGGATCGGCTACGATTCCGTTTGACAAAACCTCAGGGATCGGGTATCATTCAAAAAAACACGAATGGACCGATTCTTGCATTCCCCTGGTTGATTTATGTCTGCCGACGGCAACCCAAAGCCAGAGTTAAAAATCACCATAAATGGAGAAGAAAAAACCCTTTCGGCTGAATTGAGCGTCTTGGATCTTCTGAAAAGTCTGAACGTTCCTCAGGTTGGAATCGCGGTGGCAGTTAATTTTGAGGTCATCAAAAAGCAGAGCCTTGGGTCCACGCATATTCACGAGGGTGACAGGGTGGAAATTATCCGTGCAGTACAGGGCGGATGATGGTTGAAAGGAGAGAAACGGCGATGGATGACGGGTTTGTCCTTGGGGAGAGGACCTTCAGATCCAGGCTCATCTTGGGAACCGGGAAGGGTGTACCATTCCCGGATGTGGGGAAAATTGTCGAACAGAGCGGCGCAGAGATCGTCACGGTGGCTGTGCGGCGGGTGAACCTGAACGATACATCGGAAAATTCCCTTCTGCGTCACGTAGATCCCCAAAAGGTTGCCTATCTCCCAAACACCGCAGGTTGCTATACGGCTAACGACGCCGTGCTGACGTGCGAATTGGCTCGTGAGGCCCTTGACACCAATTTCGTTAAGCTAGAAGTGATCGGAGATCCGAAAACCCTCTTTCCTGACACGGCCGAACTGGTCGTTGCAGCTAAGGAACTTGTTGCCAAGGGGTTTATCGTCCTTCCCTACACCAACGACGACCCGGTTGTTGCAAAAAGACTTGAGGATGTCGGCTGCGCGGCCGTGATGCCCCTCGGTGCTCCCATCGGATCTGGACTCGGCATCAGAAACCCCCACAATATAGGGATTATTCTGGAGTCCGCAAAAATTCCGGTGATCGTCGATGCTGGAGTGGGCACCGCATCGGATGCTTCGTTCGCGATGGAGATGGGCTGCGATGCCGTTCTGATGAACACGGGCATCTACGGGGCCAAAGTTCCATTGAAAATGGCGGCCGCGATGCGCCACGCCATAGAAGCCGGCCGACTGGCCTATCTGGCGGGTCGCATCCCGAAGAAAAGCTATGCAACCGCTTCCAGTCCTTTAGAAGAGTTGGTCGAACCCGTTTCGTGAACCCCCTATTGGTTCAGGCCCTGGTTTCCAGCGGACCGATGGGGGTTTATTTTCGTACCTCGGAGATCGCGTGATCCCTTTGTTCAAACCCTCCTTGGGAAAAGAGGAACTCGAAGCCCTTAGAGAGGTGTTCGAAACCGGATGGCTGGGCCTTGGACCCAAGACCGCCGAATTCGAAAGGAAATTTGCAGACTTTGTCGGAGCAAAGCACGCGATCGGTCTGAATTCCTGTACGGCTGCCCTCCAATTGAGTCTCGGCCTCCTCGGTATTCAGCCGGGAGACGAGGTGATCGTCCCCACCCTGACCTTTATCGCCACACCACACGCGGTTTCCTTTTGGGGAGCCAAGCCGGTCTTCGCAGATGTCAGCCCGGATACCCTTTGTATAGATGTAAAAGACTTCCAAAAAAAAATCACCGGCCGAACCCGGGCCGTACTCCCGGTTCATTATGCAGGCCATCCCTGTGACCTGGACGAAATAGAACCCCTCGCCGCAGCTCGCGGGATCACCGTGATCGAGGACGCCGCCCACGCCTGCGGGGCCGGTTACAAGGGAAGGATGATCGGTTCCCTCTCCGCTTTAACCTGTTTCAGTTTCCACGCGGTTAAGAATCTCAGCTGCGGCGATGGGGGCATGGTCACCACAAACGACGATACCTATGCGGAGCGACTCAGGGAGAACCGGTGGTTGGGAATCTCGAAGAACACCTGGCAGCGTATGGAGGGAACCACCTACCAGTGGCAATACTCGGTGAACGACTTCGGTTTCAAAGCACACCTTAATGATATCGCGGCGGCGATCGGCCTCGCACAACTTGAAAAGCTCAATGCTGCCAACAGGCGGCGGCAGGAGATCGTCGACCGCTACAATCGAGGTTTCCTGGGCATCGACTGGATCGAAACACCACCTGAGCGAGTCGAAGTGCAAAACTCGTGGCACATATATCATATCCAGGTGGATGATCGGGATGGGCTTCATGCGCACCTGAACGATCGCGAAATCGTCTCAGGCGTTCACTATTATCCGAGTCATCTTCAACCCTATTACCAAGAAAACGGGGCCACTTGCCCTGTTGCAGAGGTCGTCTGGAAGCGTATTTTGTCTTTGCCTTTGTTTCCGGATATGACCGACGACCAGACCGACTCTGTCATCGAAGCGGTATTATCGTTCAAAGCGTAAAAACCGCACCTTCAAAATCTTCAAAAATCGGGGATCATATCCTCGCTTAGACCCTTTGTTCAATTTGCTAAAGTTAAAAAAAACCCGAACGCCTGCCGACGTTCGAGCACAAGGATGAAATTTCCGAAGAAAATGGCGGGGTAGACGGGACTCGAACCCGCGACCTTCGGCGTGACAGGCCGACACTCTAACCATCTGAGCTACTACCCCGTATGAGGGTTGAATATAGGGCTATGGGGGGGGAGTGTCAAGGTCAAAGTGGGGTGGAAGTATTTTCCCAAAATGCATCGGATATGGAAAATATGTCCTTCCCCACCCTTGATTTCTAGGTCGGCCTATCCTATATTTAAGCTCGTCAATCTATGCGGGTTAAGTGCCGGTTCTGTGCGAAGAGGCATCGAATTTGCGGTGTGATCGATTAACCGGCCTGTCTCATAAACATCAATACGAGTCTAGGCAGTTCCTTCGGCCTTGACCGAACGCAATCCATATGGCGGGTGAACACATCCTCATTGTTGACGATGACCCGTTCACGGTTGAACTCCTCACCGAAGCGTTGGATGAGCAGGGTTTTCTCCCGCAATCCGCACCCGATGGAAAGGGTGCTAGGGAGGCCTTAAATCGAAGGGAATTTCGCGTCGCAATCTTCGATCTGAGCCTACCGGACCTGGAAGGTATGGAGCTTGTTCGAGAGGTCAACCAATCATCCCCTGATACCGCAATCATCATTTTGACAGGGTATCCAACCCTCGAGTCATCCATCGAGGCCCTTCGACAGGGGGCCTTCGACTACCTGATCAAACCCTTCAAGGTCCCCGAAGTGATCGCAACGATCCAGAAGGCCTTAAACGACCATTCGCTAAAGGCCGAGATAACTGGGTTACGGAGTCGTGTTCGGGAGCTGGAACAGGAACTTCGACGATATCAAGAGGGGGCTCCCATGCCTCCACCGGGACGCCCTGCAGGACCAGGTGCATCCCCTGCCGCCGGTGGATACGGAGGCTTTCCTCGGGGCCCCAGGACAGGATGATGCCAAAACCCACGAAACGAAATCCCCGCCCAGAATCCGATTTCCCTGCTGCCCTTCTTTCCCTGTGCGAAGACATATGCGCCTGTCAGGATGAACTCCGTCGGGGCGCCTCTGAGATTCGCCCTTATTTGACCAACGGCTCAGATGCCCACCGCTTGTCTCCTATGCTAAAAAAACAGGAAGAAAGTGCAGCAAGGCTGCAAAAGCTCGTGGGCACGCTTAGAACGGCCATCGACGAGGCCGAGATCGACCCTCGTCGGAGAAGCGAGCTCAGAGAAGCGATCGAGTCGCTAAAGAATCGTCTTGGCGACCTGGCCGGTGAAACAGAGGCCGATTACGCCCTCCTCTCCCGGAAAGGTATGCGGATCCCGGGGTTAGGGGGCGCCCCATCCCCTCGAGAGCATTCAAGAGTTGACATGAAACGGCCCCTCCGTTTCGATGCGGACGCCTCACAAAGCCAACTCCAGAGGCTTCAGGATAACCTCCGGGAGCTCGAACAGAAAGTAGAGCAGACCGATCTTGAACTCCAGCGAAGCCAGGAGGAAAAGGCACGCCTGGAGGAGGCACTCGAACGGAAGAACACCCTGGCTGCACTCGGGCAGATGGCTGCAACCGTAGCGCACGAGATTCGAAACCCTTTAGGGGGGATTGCGGGATTCGCCGGTCTATTGGAGAGAGAGCTTCCCCCAAATGACCCCAAGCGGCCGTGGGTCAAGAAGATTATCGAGGGGGTATCCAGCCTCAACACGATCGTGACCGGGCTTCTAAATTATACGCGTCCTTGCCGGCTGAATGCCTACCCCAACGATTTGGTCAGACTGGTTGAGGAAACGGCATCTTTCCTGGAGATCGACCTGGGTCGACGGGAAGGGCTGGATATCTCGGTCGATCGATTCTTCGAAGTCCCCACCCTCTCCTGCCTGGTCGATCCAGAACAGATGCAACAGGTTTTTTTGAACCTCCTTCAGAATGCCGTGCAGGCGATGCCCGGAGGGGGAACCGTTACGGTTCGAGTATCCTCTACAAACACCTCAAATTCCGAGCAAGTGCCCGCGGACCCAAAACAGGAAGAAAACGGGTGGCTGGAAGTCGCGATATCCGATACGGGCGAGGGAATGCAAGATGAAGTTCAAAATCAACTTTTCACCCCGTTTTTTACAACAAAAGAGAACGGGACGGGTTTGGGCTTGGCTATCGCTCGGAAGATCGTCGAGGCACACCGGGGAAGGATCGGTGTCAAAAGTGAGGTCGGACACAGGGGAGCACCTTTATCGTGTCGATCCCGAAAGGATCGGAAGGTAACAACATAATTTCATCCACAGGATGACCATGTCGAAAAAAAGCATCTTGATCGCTGATGATGAAGCATTGATGCGGGATTCGTTGGAGGCTACCCTTTCCCGGCAATACCGCGTCGACGTGGCCAAGGACGGCAAAGACGCAATCGCCAAGCTCGATGATTCCGACTATGACCTGATCCTTTCGGATCTCCGCATGCCCGGTGCGTCGGGAATGGATGTTCTGAAAGCGACCCGCCAGAGGCAACCCGACGCCAAGTTCGTGATGATGACAGCCTACGGCTCTCTGGAGAATCATGCCGAATGCATGAAAGAGGGGGCATTCATCTATGTCATGAAACCCTTCTCCCCAGTCGAGATAGAGATCGTTGTTGAAAAAGCCTTGGACTACCAACGTCTTTCGGTCGAAAACCGTCAACTTCGATCCGAGCTGGAGTCGCGATTTAGCCTTGGAAGTCTGATCGGCCGGAGCCCCTGTATGGTGGAGGTCCTGGACCTCATCCGGACGGTGGCCGACAGTCGTTCTACAGCGCTCGTGACTGGGGAGAGCGGTACTGGCAAGGAACTGGCCGCTCGAGCAATTCACTATAACAGCCCCCGTTTGAATGGCCATTTTATCAAAATCAACTGTGCGGTCCTCCCGAGAGAACTGATCGAAAGCGAACTTTTTGGACACGAGAAAGGGGCCTTTACCAGGGCCATCCGACAGACTCGGGGGCGGTTTGAGCTTGCCGATGGTGGCACCCTGCTCCTGGACGAGATCAGTGAAATCAACCTGTCCCTGCAGGCAAAACTCCTCCGTGTCCTTCAAGAGAGGGAATTCGAACGGGTCGGTGGCCACGACACCATCAAGGTGGATGTTCGAATCGTGGCAACCACCAATCGAGACTTGCAGAAGGAGGTTCAGAAAGGACGGTTCCGAGAGGACCTCTTTTATCGTTTACACGTCATCCCGATTCACATCCCGCCTCTGTGTGAGCGAAAGGATGATATTCCCGCGCTCGCGGCGCATTTCTTGGAGAAATACACGGAGGAAAACAACAAGCGCATTTCGGGGATCTCGGAGAAGGCGATGAAGATGCTGTTGGACTACCATTGGCCTGGAAATGTCCGAGAACTCGAAAACTTCGTCGAAAGAGCAGTGGTCATCTGCAAAGATTCCGAAATCGACGAACGTCATATTCCATCCGATCTGTTGACCCGAACCCCTTTGGAAACCTCCGACGATGGCCTCCGGGTTGGGCTCACGGTCCACGACGTTGAAAGGATGCTTATCTTTAAGACACTCAATGCCCACGGAGGAAACCGGACTGTAGCCGCTCGGGTTCTGGGCATCAGCTCCAGAACCCTTCGGAACAAGCTCAACGAGTATCGCCAGATGGGTCTCCTGCCGGATATTCTGAAAAAATCGCCATAGGGATCGCGGTCATTTTTGCGGAAAGCCGTTCCACTGAAGGAAAGTCTTTCCCTTTAAGTCCACCCCAGAAATTCAGAATCAACCCGGGACTCAACCCGGAATGATCGGAAAAATCGAGAAATACCAATATATTAGGGCGGATGTTCTGCTCAGAGCTCCCGCCTTTTTTCTTTGTCAAAACGGCACATCAGTTGCTCTATGCCTTGAAGACATCGATCATAGATCATTTCAAGACAAATTGAACCACGAGGTTGTCGGGGTAAGATCCGGCGCCTTCCCGTGGTCAGATGGCCATCGAGAAACGAGGAAACCGTGGGCGTTCGCGACCTGATTGTCGGCAAAACTAACATCCCGCTTCTTACCCGGATGTTGGATGTTACCTCCCTTCGGCATCGGGCCATCACAAACAACATCGCAAACGTGAACACGATCAATTATCGTCGTAAGGACGTGGATTTCGAAAGCTACCTCAGAAAGCTTGTGATGAAGGATGGTGTGAAAGGCGTTCGAACCGATTCCCGACACATTCCGATCGGTGAAGCCGATCATTCATCCCTCCCCCGCATTTACGAACCCAAGCGGGGGCCCAATACTTCAGGTCAAAACGACGTGGACATCGACAAAGAAATGGCCAACCTTGCACAGAATCATCTCTTGTATAACGCCAGTGTGAGGCTGATTGCAGGTTCTTTCTCTGGTATTCGGAAGAGCATCGTCGGTTCGCCGGATGCCCGATAAGTCAAAAGCGATTCCTTAAGATCCTACGCTTGAGAGGATGATTTAACGGCTCAGAACATCTGAAAAAATTAACTCCTTCCACGAGGTCTCCATGGCCGTCTTCGACACCATGAGTATCAGCTCGACCGGGCTGTCCGCCCAGCGTCGGAAGCTTAACGCCATCGCCAGCAACATCGCCAACGCCGATACGACGCGGACCGACGAGGGAGGTCCCTACAAGCGGAAGCGTATCCTGATGATGGAGGCCCCGAACCCAAAGCGATTTTCAACCCTGCTCCGGGAACAGAAGGATAAGCTGATCCTGACGGACTCCGGCCACCTCCAAGCCACGGGTACCCGAAGCTTCGCCGAGCTCCTGGGTTCGGGAGTGGATACCCAGGAAATCCGGGAGGAGCCGATAGAGCCTCGTCTCGTCTACGATCCTTCCCATCCTGATGCTCGTGCGGACGGATATGTTGTTTTTCCCGACATCAACATCATCACCGAGATCGTCGATATGATCACAGCGTCCCGGGCTTATGAGGCCAACGTCACCACCCTGGACACATCGAAGAACATGTTCAGTCGGGCGCTCGAGATCTAAAGGACTAAAAGGAAAGGTTTGGGGGCCATTTGCCCCTGGAAGGAAATCATGCGAATCAATCCGTCACAATCCGGTGTCTACACCCGGGAAATCCTCCGTAGCCCAACGGAGGTAGATTCGAGGGAACTCCCGAAGGACCATCCGATTGTTCCACCTCCCCGATCTGACAACGGACCTCGGACCCTTAAAGAAACGGGTACCATCCAAGGGGTCCTTACCCCAGAGGAATCCAGTTTCATCTCTGGGCTTTTCCCCTCCCGGGCAGGAGAAGAGGGGGGCGACTCAAAACCTGGTCGCTTGTATTCCCACGGAGGCCGTCGAACCCTCGGAGCGTTACCTGGCGTCCAACTCGACCTGAAAGCCTGACAAACCTGGAGACCGCATGCCCATTCCGAAGAAGTCGTTGACCCTTTTTAGCCTTTTACTTATCTTTTTCATGACACACGATTCGGATGCCTTTCAACCGGAGGATCGGAATCATATCCAAGGGATCCGCCGCCGCATTGAACAGCGGAGCGTGGGGGTAAAGCGGTACACAATGCTGTTGAACACCCGTCTGGTTAAAAAGGATATTGCCCGGCGCAGCTACGACCTGGACATCATCGCAAGTCTTTTGGACCAAAGCCTCTCCCGGGTTATCCCTACCTCACGATCACATCCGGGCTCCTCTTTCCCACAGCGGGACAGACCTGCTGGGCCAAGCCCGGGTTTCAAGTCGGCTCAGGCATCGGGGGTCGACCCGAAAATCCTAAACCGGATAGACCGTTTCGACCCGCAAATCCTCAAGCACAGCCGAGAACTTGGCATCGACCCGAACCTGACCCGCGCAATCATATACGTGGAGTCGGCAGGCCGTCCGCACGCAGTCTCACCCCAAGGGGCAAAGGGACTGATGCAACTGTTGCCGAGCACCGCTGCCGATCTTGGCATTCACAATCTGTTTGACCCCGGCCAGAACATTCGCGCAGGGACGCGATATTTGCGGATCCTTTTGAACAGGTTTCGAAATGTGAAGCTGGCCCTCTGGGGTTACAACGCCGGACCGGGGTCCGTTAAACGGAACAAGTTCCCTCTCGAAACGCGTCGCTACATCCCGAAAGTCCTGCGGGTGAAGGCGGTGCTGGATCGAATCCAGGAAAAGACTCGGAAAACCCAAACACAAAGCTAGGTGTCGCTTATCTCATGCCGATAACATCTATCACATCATCGATCGAATCGCCTGAAGGGCGAGCCTCAAGGATCTTTGAAGAGAAGGGTGTTTCCCCCCGTGTCCTGAGCCCCGCAGAGCCGGAAGGGTCCGAGCAAATCGAAACCGGATTCGAAGAGCTGGTGAAGGGGTTTGTCAGCGACGTCAATCATCTCCAGCTTAGGAGCGGCCAAGCTGTTAAAGCACTCGCAGCGGGCGAGGTCACCGATGTGCATCAGGTGATGGTGGCCGTGTCCGAGGCGGGATTGGCTTTTGATCTCCTGTTGCAGATTCGAAACCGGGTCACCGAGGCCTTTCAGGAAGTCATGCGAATGCAGGTTTGATATTAGGGTTAAAAAATCACTATGGAAAACATACGCGTGTACATCGATAAGCTCGTCGAATTTTTTGGTGGGCTAACTCGCAATCAGAAGATTGCGGCAGGAGGAGGGGGGGCGGTTCTCCTGATCTTCCTCCTGCTCTTTTCCTTCCGCGGGGAAGAAACGACCGATCTTGCTCCCCTCTACACCGATCTGGAGCCGGCCGAGGCAGGTGAAATTGTTGCCCGTCTCCGACAGATGGAACAACCCTACCAAGTCCTGGCGGGGGGGTCAATCGTCCTGGCGGACGAAGATCAGGTCGATGACCTGCGCGTCCTTCTCGCAGCCGAAGGCCTTCCCCAGAGCGGATTGATCGGTTACAAATTGTTCGACGAAGCCAAGCTGGGCATGACCGATTTCCTCCAGAAGGTGAACAACCAGAGGGCCATGCAGGATGAGATCGCCAAGACCCTCACCACCATCCAGTGGGTCAGAGGCGCTCGGGTACAGCTGAGCATCCCCGAGCCGAGCCTGTTCACGGAGACCGAAAAACCTGTCACCGCATCGATCATGATCCAGGTCAAGCGGGGATTCGTACCCGAAGTCAACCAGGTCAAGGGGATCTCCCTCCTGGTTGCACGCGCAGTGCCCGGGCTGCGTGAAAAAAACGTCACCATCGTGGACAACACCGGAAGACTCCTGACCGAGGAGGCAGATCCCCTTGCGCGCCAGGCCTCCAGACAGCTCGATATGCAGCGGAACGTGGAGTCATACCTCGAGAAAAAGGCTTCTGCTGTCTTGGAGCGGATCACCGGAAAGTCCGACAGGTTTTCGGTCAAGGTCTCCGTCGATCTGGACTTCGATCAGGCAGAGCGCACCATCGAAAGTTTTGACCCACAGAACACCGTTCTGCGAAGCGAAGAGCGTAACGAGGAATCCTCCGCCGAAGCGGGAACCAAAGAGCGGACGATCTCAAACTATGAGATCACCAAAAACGTCTCCAGAATGGTGAACGCACCGGGAGTCGTCAAGCGCCGCTCCATATCCGTGATCCTCGAAACCCCATTGGACCCGGATACCGAGACCCTTATCCCGATTCCACAGGAGGATGTGGACAAGGTCGAACGTGCGATTAAGGCCGCCGTCGGGTATGACGAGCAGAGAGGCGATCACTTCTCCATCGAACAGATGGCCTTCGATCGCACCGCACGTCTGAAGGAACAGGAAGCGGAAGCGGCGGTTGAGCGGGGTGAACTGGTTACGGAGATCGTTCTGAACGTGGCCAAGGGTGTGGCCATCATCATCGCCCTTCTGGTCCTGAGGGCCATCATCGGGGCGATAGGGCGCGGGGTTGCCCGGGAGGAGGAGATCGCAGCCGCGGCAGTGGAGGGCGTGAGTGAGGAGACGGCCGAACCTATTCCCGAAACCCCTCACGAAATCACCCTGGGCCGCATCGCGGAGATGATATCCGAACGGCCTGAGGACGCAGCAAAACTCATCAGAACGATGCTGCTTGAAGAAGCGGCGGCAGGGGGGGCGTAAACGACCCTTCGTCAACTGGATAAACGCTCCATGGCCATCACACAGCGAATCATCAGAACCCCCAGGGTCTCTGAACGGACATTCATCCTCACCGTTGAATCGGGTCGCGAAGAAGAGGAGGATGAAGTTCCAGAAGAGGAAGGCCTGGACGAAGAGCCCCAGGAAGAAACGAACGAAGTCCAGGAGGAGCCTGAGCCCGAGCAAAGACCTTCCGCCTTGGAGGTGGAGACACTCGTCCAGGAGCGGCTCAAGTCATTCGAGGAGCGCTATCAGCAGGAAAAAGAAAACGCCTACAAGTCCGGCTTTGAGGACGGCCGAACCCAGGGCCTGAAAGAAGGTCGGGCGGAGAGCAATGAAGCCATCGATCGGCTCGCAGAAGTCGTGGAGGCCTTTCAGGAACACCAGAAAGCACTTGTCCAGGAAAACGAGGAAGCGGTTGTCGATCTGGCCGTTTCCGTGGCACAAAGGATCGTGGGGCCCGCTGTCCAGACGCGCCGTGAGCCCGTCCTGTTGGCCGTGTCCGACTGCCTGGGTTATCTTCGTGACCGGTCTCGGGTCACGGTTAAGGTAAATCCGAAAGACCTGGAAATGGTCAAACAGAACCGTCAGCAATGGTTGGAGGGAATCGAGGGAATCGGTAGCATTAACTTTGAGGGCGACGACGCCATCTCCCGCGGGGGATGCGTGGTTGAAACCGACTCCGGTGACGTGGACGCTCTAATCGAGCAGCGCCTCTCGATGCTGCAGACAGCCCTGTTGGAAGAGGTCCGTGCTGCCGGAATTAAAGGTTGACCCACACCAGACGGGATCCATAGGAAGGGGGGATATGAATCTCGAGGCCCTGTTGGAGACGGCCAAGACGGCGGAGTCTATCCGGTTGCTTGAGAAAGTCAACAAGATGGTCGGGCTGGTCATCGAATCCAACGGTCCGTTGGTCTCTGTTGGGGAGTTGTGCGAAATTCGCAGCAGCACCGGGGGCACGCGCGTGGATGCCGAAGTGGTGGGGTTCCGGGACAACAAAGTCCTGCTTATGCCCCTCGGTTACGTGGATGGCGTTGACCCGGGGAGCACGGTGACCCCCAGTCAGGAACCGTTCTCTGTCCGCGTCGGAAATGAACTCCTCGGGAGGGTGCTCAACGGACTGGGTCGACCCATCGACGATAAAGGACCGATCTCCCCGAAAGCTAAGAGACCCGCGAACGGATTGCCACCGGACCCCCTTCGCCGCCAACGCATCCAGGAACGGCTAGGCACCGGAATCCGATCGATCGACGCCCTGGTCACCTGTGGCCGAGGGCAGAGAGTGGGAATCTTTGCCGGGAGCGGGGTCGGAAAAAGCGTCTTGATGGGGATGATAGCCCGCAACGCGGGGGCGATTCAGTTCAGGGCGACAGAGGGAGGCCAGACCATTACCAGCCTCTCCATCACCACGGTGAATACCGCCCTTGAAACGGCCCTCGGGCTGGGTGCCCCCACCATTGTGGCCGGGGCCGTGGCAGATGCCACGGACAACCTGAACGACCTGGCCCAGGTCGGGTTTAAACTCAACGATGGGGACAAAATCGTCTTCACCGGGTCCCGGCTCGACGGCTCGGCCTTCCAGGGGGAGTTTGTGTTCGACACCACCACGGCCTCGGACGCCCAGAGCCTGCTCACAAAAATCGCGAACGCATTCGGTGGCGGGGTGACCGGGACGCTCGACACCTCGACCGGCGCGATCGTGCTGACCAACCCGGACGGGACCAATGTCACGGGTTTTACGATCAACTTAGCGCTCGACGATGCGGACATCACGTCCACAACGCCGGCCAGCGGCTTTAACTCCCCGACGTCGTTCGCCACGCACAAGATCAGCACGTCGATCTTCGACGCGCAGGGCAGGAAGCGAGTCCTTGACGTCCGGCTCGTGTAGTCGCCGGTCGCCAACACCTGGTTCTACACCGCAACCGTCGATAAGCTCCTCCCGGCAGAAGGCGGCGGTGGGAAGGTGACCTTCCAGAGCGACGGTACGATCAACACCTTCATCCCGACGGAGGGGCAGGGGAAAAAGTTGACCGTCACGGCTCTCCCGGGTGAAGTCGGGCCGCTCAGCATCGACCTGAGCGGCCTGTCCAGCCCGGACCGGGGCATCACCGGACTGACGCAGTTCTCCGCTCCCTTCACCGCCGGAGGCGTCGATCAGGACGGCCGGAACAGCGGTCGCCTTGAGAATGTCTTCATCGACACCAAGGGTGTGATCAAGGGCCGGTTCACCAACGGTGAGACGGTCGATCGTGGCCGCATCATCGTGGCAGGCGTCAACAACCCCGGCGGCCTCCAGCGGGCGGGCAGCAACCTGTTCACCGCGACTGGCAACGCCGGGCCGCTCCGCAAGGAGATCGCCACGGAGACCATTGCCACCCGAATCCTGGCGGGTTCGCTGGAACTATCCAACGTGGACCTCGCCAGAGAGCTTTCGGAGCTGATCATCGCCCAGAGGGGGTTCCAGGCAAACGCCAGGACCGTCACAACGGCCGATGAACTCCTCCAGGAAACCGTGGCTTTGAAGCGATAACCTTAATCCCTTAGGTGATTGAGTAGATATTGGCACCAGCGTATATTAATAATATGCTGGTAATTAATCCACTTAAGTTAGCAAATGACTGCAAGATAAGTAGGGCCTATTTTCGTGCAGCCCGTTGGGGTGGAAAAAGGCGATGTCCAAGCTGCGATTATCAGCGCAGGTTGCCCTTATTAAAAGACGATCGGTTCAGGTGTTCACGGTGTGGATATCGGTTTAAAGATTTCACGGGCACTTATCTTGAAAGGCTTCGAATTTCATTTGACGAGCTTGCCCATTTACTTTATCTGTTTGTATTGGGAGTGCCCTCTTACCGATCCAGGCACTACCTGTCCGTATCGCTGAAAACGGCTCAGCGGATTTATACCACGTTTCGCCAGGCCATCTACGATCATAGCTTTACGGACCAGGTGCTTTGGGGTGAGATCGAGTTGGACGAGGCGATGTATGGAGGTCATCATAAGGGTAAGCGTGGATGGGGAGCAGCCGGAAAACACTTGGTTTTCGGGCTTTATCAGAGGAACGGAAAAGTCCTCACCTTTCCCATTCCGGATCGAAGTCGAAACACCCTTACACCGCTTGTGACCTCACACACCAAAGCAGGCAGTCTATACTACACCGATGACTGGCACGCCTACACTTGGCTGTCAGTCAAAGGTGACCACGTGGTTGTTCGAAAAGAAGAAGGGGTGCCCAAAGGCAAAGGCCGACATCACATCAATGGCATCGAAGGCTTCTGGAGTTTTTCTAAAAATTGGCTATATCAATACAGAGGAATCCCTCGACATCATTTCCATTTATACCTGAAGGAAACAGAGTTCAGATTCAACCAGGAAGACGAGGATCTCTTCCCAATTATTGCTTCATATCTGGTGAATCTGGTACCAATATCTTCCTAATTACCATCCCTTAACCCATCAGGGGCGCGGATACCCGCGCCCCTGATGGTTCATATTTCAGGAGAGGCGTATGATCAAAATCACCCGAATCCCCCCCTGCTCACCCGGCCTTCGATGCCGGCATAGACGTTCCACAGGAAAACATAAACCGGCTCCTCGATGTCCAGCTCACGATCCAGATCGAACTGGGAAATGTTGACAAACCGATTCAGGAAATCCTGGGCTGGGCGGAGGGTTCTCTGATTGAGCTGGATAAAATCGCCGGAGAGCCAGTGGATGTACTCGCCAACGGAAGAGTGTTTGCAATGGGTGAAGTCGTGGTCATCGCTGAGAACTTCGGCGTTCGGATCACCTCGATGAATAATCGTTAAGGATCACGATCCCACTGAAAAAAACCATAAGATCTTCGGAGACTCGGGAGGTTCTTGCAAACCGAGGGCTAATCGACTAAATTCATCGCGGTCGGCGCGCACAGAATTTGGGTGAGGATTAACCCGCCAAGATGTGTAATCCTTCCTGATTTTCTTTAATCTCCTTCTGAATGATCGAAGCCCTTCCGGAGCCTTTTTTGGGCGGTCCCGAAGGGTTTTGCAATTCCAAACCGCCACGTCCTGCGGGGAAGCCTGCGGGTTCTGGTCCAAAAACCCCATCGTCGAGTTTGGATTGATCCGATTATTTCATTAGATTGTTAGAATTTCCGCTCCTTTGGGCCCACGCTGATGGCCGTCATTCGAAAAGGAAACGATATGCAAGCGGTTTATGGATGGATGCCGTGTTCTTTCGTCAACCCCGTGAGGAGACCCCCTGATGGCCCTTCCTGAGTTCGACGAATCCACGATCCGTTCACTTGCCTCCAAACACTCTTACAATCGAGGAGAGGAATACTACCAGAGGCCGGAGGCGTGAACGATCTGGTCCTCAAAGACGATATTTACTATGCGAGCGTCCGCAGTCAGGACAAAAGGACGCACCCCTATTTCGTCAAAATCTGGGGAAGCGGGAATCGAATCGAGTCCTCCTGCACCTGTCCGAGGTTTGGGGGAGGAATCTGCAGGCATTGCGTGGCCGCCATGCTCACCATCGTCAAGGGACACGAAGGTCATACGGCCTTCAAGTGGTGTGATCTTGGCCAAAAGGGCGCTCCATCTGCAGAACCGGCAAAACCGGCCTTAAAAAGCCAGGTCGATCCTGATAACGAGGAAGGGTTGACGAGACGAGCTACAGAAAAGGCCTGTCAACAAGCGGAGCTATTGCCAGATGAAGGCACAAGAACCGTCCGGGCACACCAAATCATGACATCTTCAGTGGTTTCACTCGCACCCGAAGCCAGTTTAGACCAGGCCTGGGAACTGATTCGTGAACGTAGATTTCGGCATGTTTTAATTTTGTCCAAAGAGAAAAAACTCATGGGTATTATTTCTGACAGAGATCTGCTCGGGGAAGCGGCGACGATAGGCGAAGTTTCCCCAAACTCTGCAGGCCCGCCTAAAACCCGAAGGACCGTTCAGGATCTCATGAAAACGAGGGTCCTCACGACGGGGCCTGACGCGGATATTCGGCAGATCGCCCGGGTCATGTTTGAAGAACGGATAGGATCCATGCCCGTTTTAGGCGAAGGGGACACCCCCGTGGGTATTATCACCAGGAGCGACATTTTATGGACGCTCCTGCATCATCCGCTTTTCGAGTTTTTGGACGACCGCCCGGTGGATGTTCGCCCCGTTGTGCTCTGCGTTGACGATGAAATCGTTATGCGGGAGATGTTGAGACAACAGCTTGAGGCCGAACCCTATGAGGTCGTTGTGGCTTCAAACGGCCAGGAAGGGTTGACGCACATGGAGGCGAAAAAGATCTCTGTGGTTGTGTCCGATCACCGCATGCCGGGGATGCTCGGCTCGGAGTTCCTTGCAAGGGCACGGGAACGATGGCCCAATGCGTTCCGTATCATGTTGACGGGTTATCCGGATTTCGATACGATGAACCTTGCCGTATCCGAGGGGAAAATTCACCGCTTTCTGTCCAAGCCATGGGACTCAGATGAGCTCAAATTGATCGTGAGGAAGGGAATTGCCGATTCGAAAGCAACTGAAACAACGTGAAGGCCTAAGGCGGTTTGTCCTGCTCCCGAGCCTCCCCGCCAACTTATTGATACTATGTAGTATCATTATTACTCCTGTTAATTCAATCCCTTAAGCCTCTCCACATTCCAAAAATAGGGAGCGGATCGGGAAATTTTATCCCCGTAGCGGAAAAGTCTGCCAATTAGGCCCTCAAACCCTTGAAAGGGCGACCGAAATGGTCGCCCTTTTTCTTGCCCCTGCTTTGGCACATCCCTTGCTCAATTGCTTTGGAGTTAGATCCGTTTGATTTCACGAATTCTGAAAGGAGATTCGATGCGTTTTAGAGAACTAGCACGTGGATTTGCGATTCTCTTAATCCTTGTGCCCATGGGGGCATCTATGGCCTGGGCCTTGGGTCTCCCTCAAGACCCCACGATCTCACCCTCCCAGACGGGGAGTGATGAGACCAGCCTGACGGCACTTCTGTTCCGGGTCGCGATTTCGTTGGGGTTTATCGTCCTGCTGATCTGGGGGGCGGTTTGGTTGATGCGTCGTTTCTCACCGGGAGCGCTCAGACCCGGAGGGGACAATGGAATGGTAGTATCTTTTGTCTGAGATCGCCCGAAAAAACGGGGGCAAGGTCGAAGCAAGATCCTGGTTGCCTGTAGGGTTGAGAAGGGATACATATTTTGGGATATCCCTGACCTCACAGGAGGAGTAAAGATGGAGCAACTGTCCTCAAACAGTGACCCGGTCAAGAAGCGCAGGAGCTTGTCCCCGGAACAGAAGTATGAGATTTTCCTTGAAGCCAGCCGGGGAGATGTTCCCATTGCACAGGTGCTGCGGAAATGGGGCATTCATTCCTCGGATCTAAAGCGTATTCGTGAGTCGGTCAAGTCCGGGGCCCTCAAGGAGTTCAAGGGTCGCCGGAGCCGCAAGCCGATGGTATCGGCTGAGGAGGTGGAGCAGCTGCGCAAAGAGCGGGCACGCCTGGAGCAAACGATCATTGAGCAATCTGTGGAACTTTCCCTGCTAAAAAAAAGTGTGAATGGGATCTGACAGGCCCGATCAAGGGCCACCGGGTGCAAGCTGAGGTCAAACGCGAGATCCTCTTAATGGTCCATCGGGCCAAGGAGAAAGGGGTGAAACTCACCCGTTCTTGCGAGATCCTACAGCTTCCCCTCCAGCGGTATTGTGCCTGGAGCCGGCGAGATCGAGAAGAGAAGCTGGATGGGGTGTCGGACCCGCTTTTGGATGGGAAGCCCGGGCCCGCCCCTGATGAGGCCCCACACGGATTGCTGAGGGAGGAGAAAGAGCAAATCTCGGCCCTCTTAAGGGATGAGACCTATGCCGATCTGCCTCCCCATCAGCTGGCGGTGGTAGCCTCAGAGAAGGGGGTAGTGCAGGCCTCGGCCTCCAGCTTCTACCGACAGGCCAGGAAAGAACGTCTGGCACGCAGGAAACAGGTGAGGACGCCGGTCAAGCAGAGCAAGCCCCAGGTCAAACCTGAAGGTCCTAATCAGGTCTGGAGCTGGGACCTGACCTACATCCCATTTTTCGGTTTGTTCCTGTATTTTACCGCCATTCTCGACGTGTATTCCAGGAAGATCGTAGGATGGAAGCTCTCCTTCAACGCGACCGTGGAGCAGGTCAAACAGGCCTGGGATCAAGCCCTTGCCAACGAAGGACTGCTGGACCTGGACACTGGGCCCATAAGCTTGACAGCCCTCTCAGATCACGGATCTCAGATGAAGGCCAAATCGATGGCCCAATTCTTCAAGGACCTGGGCATCTCGCAGCTGTTTGCCCGATATCAAACACCCACGGACAACGCCTGGATCGAAGCCTTTTTCCGGACATTCAAATACGACTGGCTGCGCTTCCAGGACATCTTCACATTCCATCAACTGGAAGGCCTGATTGATTCCTTCATTCACAGCTACAACGCCGAACGCTATCACGGGGCAATACAGTATGTCACGCCTCTTCAGAGGCATAAAGGCCAGCATCAAAAGATTCTTCACCACCGACAAGGTCGAAAGGAGGAGGCTCGGCAGCGCCGCATAGAAATCAATCGGCAAAGAACATCCCAGACCATCCACAAGGCTGCCTGAATCTTGCTTGGACCTTTATCTACTTTTCTCTTGTTATCTCAGAATAGATACAGTAGAGATAATCGGACAACGCTCGATCGGGCCCAAGAAGGCGATCTATATCCTTCGGGTCGCGGATCGTGCGCTGGCCGTTGGGGTTACCGAATCGACCATGGCACCCCTTATCGAACTCGACCTGGACGAGGCCCTTGTTGCCAGTAGTGAGGGAAAGGCCGGTCAGGATTCAGACAGGTTCTCCGTTCTTCTCAAGGGACTTAAGACCAGGCTATCTGGGGAGGATAAATGAGGTCCGAACGCGGCCGTTTTGAAGCCCATCATTCGCGACCCGTATCCCTGGGTTCGTTCATCGCTCTCGCCTTCATCTGCTCGTTAATCTTTCTCGGATCGGCAAGCGAATCCCTTGCTCAGAGTCTCCCCAAAATAAGTATCGAGGTCGGGGGTGCGGGAAAGCCTAAAGAGGCCGCGGTCACGCTTCAGATCGTCTTTATGCTGACGGTCCTGACGCTTGCTCCGGCCATCCTGATCATGCTGACCTCCTTCACACGGGTGGTGACAGTCCTCTCGTTCATGCGCCTGGCCATCGGGACCCAGCAGATCCCGCCGAATCAGGTCGTGATTGGGCTCGCCCTTTTCATGACCCTTTTTATCATGACCCCGACCTTCGAACAGGTCTATACTCAAGCCCTGGAACCCTACATGGCCGAACAGATCGACTACGATGTCGCCCTGAAAAAGGGGATGCAACCCCTTCGAAAGTTCATGATGAAACAGGTCCGCGAAAAGGACCTCGGCCTTTTCTTGCGTCTGTCCCGGATGCCACAGCCGCGCACGCCCGAGGACATCCCCAATCGTGTCCTCATACCCAGCTTTGTGATCAGCGAATTGAAGACTGCGTTCCAGATCAGCTTTCTTCTGTTTATTCCGTTCATCATCATCGACATGGTCGTTTCAAGCACCCTCCTGTCGATGGGTATGCTCATGCTGCCACCGATCTCCGTTTCGTTGCCATTCAAGCTGCTCCTGTTCGTCCTGGTTGACGGTTGGCACCTCGTGGTCCGATCCGTGATCATGAGTTTTCATTGATCGAAGAAGCTATATCTCACTAAGGAATCCCTACTATGACACCTTCTTTTGTGGTTCAGGTTGGGCGAGAGGCCATCTACCTGATGTTGCTCATATCGGCACCGATGCTGTTGGCGGGTCTGATCATAGGTCTCGGGATCAGCATCCTGCAGGCCGTCACCCAGATCCACGAAGTCACGCTCACCTTTATCCCGAAGATCGTTGCCGTCACCGGGGCCCTTGTCATCGCCCTTCCCTGGATTATGCAGCTGATGATCGACTTCATGATCCGGTTGGCCGCCCACATCCCGAACCTGTCAGGATAAACAGGGTCCCTGGACACGGACTCTTGTGATCCTTCGGGGGGTGGCGTGTGTTATGCCCCTTCCGACCAAGGCATCGATCCGGGACTTGGACCCCTGCCCCTGGACCCCACAGTGGATATATTGACTGACTCCCTCAATCATTTTGAAAGATTCCTGTTCGTCTTCCTCAGGGTTATGGGAATCCTGTTCATCTCCCCCTTGTTCGGCCACCGGAGCCTGATCAGCCAATCGAAGGTAGGCCTGGCATTGGTGGTTTCTATCGCCCTATTTCCCGTTGTCCCGCTGGCGCTAACGACCTACCCCCATATCATCCTCCTGATCATCGCCCTCCTCAAGGAGCTGGTCATCACCCTCTTTCGCCTCTCTCTTAACGTCGCGACCACCAGGCTGATCCTCGGCCAGGCATACGCGGGCGAGGTGATCGAGGCCTTCGGCTCGTTCGTGGTGCGGGGGGACTACATTCTGGGCCTTGTCGTCTTCTTGATCATCGTCATCATCCAGTTCGTCGTCATCACCAAGGGCGCCGGACGTGTCGCAGAGGTAGGCACCCGCTTCACCCTGGACGCGATGCCCGGCAAGCAGATGAGCATCGACGCGGACTTGAACGCCGGCCTGATCAATGAAGATGAAGCCCGGGAGCGGCGGAAGGAGATCACCCGGGAGGCGGACTTCTACGGAGCGATGGACGGGGCGAGCAAATTCGTTCGGGGGGACGCCATTGCGGGGGTGCTGATTACCCTCGTCAACATCATCGGAGGTTTCGCGATCGGGGTCCTGAGGCGGGGGTTGACCCTGGGGGAGGCCGCGGAGACCTATACCCTCCTGACTATCGGCGATGGCCTGGTCACGCAGATCCCCGCGCTGATCGCTTCAACGGCCGCTGGAATCCTGGTCACTCGGGCAGCCTCCGACAGGAATCTTGCACAGGAGTTGACCCGCGAGCTGACCGCCAAACCCCGTGCGATCATGGTGGCCTCCGCCGTATTGTTCGCATTCGCCATAATTCCGGGACTCCCTGCGGTCCCCTTCCTGATCCTCTCGGCGTTGACCGGGGCGGTTGCCTATGCCACCAACCGGGTGCAACAGGCAGAGGCCATGGAGGCACAGGCCGGGGTAGAGGCCACAGAGCAGAGGGTCCAGGAAAGACCCGAAGACTACCTCCACGTCGACCTCCTTGAAATCGAAATCGGATACGGTTTAATTCCGCTTGTCGACCCACAACAAGGGGGGGACCTCCTGGACCGTGTGACGATGATCCGGAATCAGATGGCCCTGGACATGGGCATTGTGGTCCCGCCGGTCCGAATCAGAGACAACATACAACTCAAACCAAACATATACGTGATCAAAATCAAAGGCGTGAAAGTTGTGGATGGAGAACTCCAGCCAAAGGGCTATATGGCGATGGACCCGGGTTATGCTGAAGGCCCTATCGAGGGCACGGAGACGACGGACGGACTCCCCGCCCGGTGGATCACAGACGCCAACCGCGAACGCGCCGAGCTCCTGGGCTATACGGTGGTGGCTGCGGACGACGTTTTAACCACACACCTGCAGGAGGTGATCCGGTCCCACGCTCACGAGTTCCTCGGCCGACAGAATGTGCAGGCCCTCATCGACAGAACAGGGTCCAAAAGGACCATCCAGCTGTGGTAAGCGATCTGATCCCCGAACAGCTCACACTGGGCGGAGTCCAGAAAGCACTTCAGATCCTGCTCAAGGAGCAGGTGCCCATCCGGGACCTGGTGACCATCCTGGAGACGATCGGGGATTACACCACCGTCACGAAGGATACGGAAGTCCTTGCAGAATACGTTCGCGCTACGCTCGGGAGGGGCATCTGCGAGATCTACAAGACCCAGGAAGGTACGATCCCTGCCCTGACGGTCTCACCAAGTCTGGAAACCCAAATCTCGGAATCCATCGAGTCCACGGTCGCCGGGATAAAGGTTGGCCTCCCGCCGGACACCGTTCGCCAGCTGTTCGAACGGATGACCGACCGGATCGAAGTGATGGTTTCGAATGAGCATCAACCCCTGGTCTTGACATCCCCCACGATCCGTCTGGCCTTCCGCCGGTTGACGGAGGCGGCTTTCCCGAGCCTGGCCGTTCTGTCTTACAACGAAATCGTGTCCGGGATCGAGGTCTTTTCCGTCGGCATGATCGATCTTGAGAACGGGGGAGAAGGCTAAAAAAAGAGGCGGAGCCAGAAATGCGTCTTTAGGATGAAACCGAAGGGACCTTGACGGCTGGATTGAATTCGGATGAAAATTAAAAAATATACCGCGGACTCGATGTCCGAAGCCCTCCAAAAGGTCAAGGATGACTTGGGTTCGCGCGCTGTCCTCCTAAACACACGACAGATCAAGAAGGACGGGGCGATGGCCATCCTGAGCAGGAAGAAGGTGGAAATCACCGCGGCTCTTGACGACAGCCCGCCCATACCAAACAAATCCAGCCACCCCCACCAAAAAAGGTCCCAACCCCCTTCCGGCTCACCCTCGGCCCCAACATCCGGGATTTCCCGGGGAGCATCAAAGGAAGCCAGAGATCCGAGGAGGTCCTCAGACGGGGATGAAGCATCCGGGCCCTTGGCGGAAAGGGTATCGAGAGAGATCCGGGAACTGAAGGAAATTTTGAAAACCCGGTCCCCCTCGCATTATCCCCGGCCGGAAGGAGGGGCCTTGCCATTACCCGGCCAACTCCTGGGTCTTTCCGAACGAATGGACTTCGCGGGGTTCGGTGGATCGTTCGCGGCATCACTCATTGAGCGGCTCCTTGTCGACCCGGGGCCAGGAGGGTTCGAGGATCGAGGCAAGCTAGAACAGCAGGCGGCGAAGTTCATCGTTCAAACCCTCCCCGGGGCGACCCCCTCTGTTGTGAATAAAGGTGTGCGGACAGTAGCTGCGTTAGTGGGCACCGCTGGGGCGGGTAAGACCACAGCCGCGGCGAAAATTGCTGGGGAGTTCGCCCTTCGGCAGAAATCAAAGGTATGTCTTGTGGCAGCTGACGTTGAAAGGGTTGCCGGTCTGGACCAGATCCGTGCCCTGGCCGGAATGATCGGCGTCCCGCTCCACGTGGTATACACGGCTGAGGAAATGTCGAGCGTCATTCGAGGGCAACGGGAAACCGACCTGATTCTTATCGACACCCCCGGCCTTGGGCCCCAAGACGGGGACAAACTGAAAGGCCTCTCCGGGATCCTGCGCGAGGCCGCGCCAAACGAAGTGCATCTCATCTTGGGCGCGACCACCGGGGCCTCTCAGATGGCCGATGTTGCGGAGGCGTTCAGGCCGATAGGAACCAATCGTCTGCTTTTCACGAAGCTCGACGAGACCGCGCGCCTTGGCGGTATCCTGACCATGGCCGCGAGTTCAAACATAACCCTCTCCTACCTCACGGACGGGCGATCCGTACCGGGGGATATCCGGCCGGCAGACCCGATGGATTTGGCCCTTCAGGCGATTCGATGACCGAACACCGAGATACTAATCCCTCCGGTTTAGCCCTCACCAAAGACGGTTTTCCCTCGGACAAGGGGACTGGAGATGGGCAGCGCGCCTCGGCCCTGGCCGTGACCAGCGGAAAAGGAGGTGTTGGCAAGACGAGCATCACCCTGAACCTCGCGATTGAACTTTCTCGGATGGGTCGCCAGATTCTCCTTATCGATGCAGATCTGGGTTTGGCCAACGTGGATATTATGCTCGGAATCTCGCCAAAACATACCCTTGAGAACGTCCTCCGGGGCGAGTGTTCTATCTTCGATGCGACCATCGAAGGTCCGGAGGGGTTGACCATCGTCTCGGCCGCATCAGGCCTGAGTGAGTCCGAGTCCTGGCGGGTCGGGGACCTCGAGTCCCTTCAGGAAGACCTTGCCCGCCTGGAACGCGGATTCGACACGATCCTGATCGATACGGGCGCGGGGATCTCATCCAAGGTCACCGATCTTGTCCTTGCGGCCGATAGTGCCCTGATCGTGGCCGTGCCGGAACCCACCTCTATCGCGGATGCCTATGCCATGATCAAGGTGGTCTCCGGTTTCCGGAGCGATTTCCAGGCCGGGCTTGTGGTAAACAGGGCACGGTCTCCCAAAGAAGCTTATGAAATCCACGACAAATTCAATCAGATCGTCTCCCGGTTCCTGAGTCTGTCTGTCCGGAACAGGGGATACGTGCTGGAGGACAGGGCCGTAGAACACGCGACTCGAACGCAGCATCCTTTCGTCCTTGGGGCGCCCCAATCACAGGCGGCGCGTTGCATCACCGACATCGCAAGGGACCTGGGGGGGATCGCGGCCCGGCCGGAGGCTGCACAGGGGCTGTTCCACAGGCTATTCGGTCGAAAAGCCGCCTCTTAAAGGAGGGACTCGGAGGGCCGGTCCGTGTTATACGACGATCAAGGATTTGTTCGCGGGAAGATGGCTTGTTTTTAACCTTCGATTTATTACATTACATGGCGATATAGCGACAATTTTAGCTGTCAACCTTAAGAAACCAGCTTTTAATGGCTAAACAGACTCGGAAATCGATGCGACTGAAGGCCCACGCACAATACGATGCGACGGCCATCAAGACTTCCAACCGCGACAAACAGCTGATGGATTACCTGCCCATCGTCAAACATATCGCGGGAAGGATCGCCATGGGTGTCCCCAGGTCGGTGGAACTGGACGATCTGATCAGCGCAGGGGTGGTGGGGCTCATCGAGGCCTTTAACAGCTTTGACGCGGAAAAAGGTGTAAAATTTGAAAGCTACGCCTCAATTCGCATCAGGGGATCGATCCTCGACGAACTGCGAGCCGTGGACTGGGCGCCCCGCTCCACCAGGGCGAAATCCCGCGAGTTGGAGCGAGCCATTTCCTCTCTGGAGAACAAGATGGGACGCTCGCCCAGCGAACAAGAGATCGCTGACAGCTTGGGTGTGTCTCTCGGGGATGTTCACCAGTTGATGGATGACATCGCCTGCTCCACCCTTCTCTCCCTCGACGAGCTGACCTTCGGTTCGGACGACGACAAACCGGTTCCTCTCGTCGATACCGTGGGGATCCCTGGACAATCGGATGCCCTGAGCGACCTTGAACGGGAGGAGATGAAAGGTCTCCTTGTCGATTCGATCGGTTTGTTGTCCGACCAGGAACGGTTGGTCATCACCCTTTACTATTACGAAGAGCTCACCCTCAAAGAGATCGGACAGGTCATGGAACTCTCCGAGTCCCGGGTCTCCCAGATCCACACAAAGGCAGTCCTGAGTCTTCGAGGCAAGTTGAGAACAAAGTTGATGCGGTAAAGACGGTACTCGGGAAGTCCCCTTTTGATTCGGCCTTTCGATGCTTAGATCCCGAACTGATGACAACACACCATCCGTAACAAACGCGCCGATGGACCCAGACGACGATAAGACAACCCGCCTTCGAGAAATCACAGAGAAGATAATCGGCCTGCCAACCCTGCCTATCGTCATCACAAGGCTCATCGAGCAATCCGAAGACATCCGCAGGCGACCTGGGCCATTTGATATCATCCGACCAGGCCCTGTCAGCAAGAATCTTGAAGGTGTCCAATTCGGCCTTCTACGGTTTCCCCCGAAAGATCGCTACGATCAAGCACGCGGTCGTCGTCCTCGGGTTCGAGGCGGTGAAGAACCTTGGTCTCACCATTGCCCTCTTGAAACGTTTTCCGGAGGGAGAGTCTCACGAGTTGTTCGACCAGCAGCTTTTCTGGACACACTGCGTCGGATGCGGCTCCGCTTCGCGGTTGATCGCCCGCCGCCTCCACTATCGTATGGAGGGAGAAGCATTCGTCGCCGGCATTCTACATGACCTGGGAAAACTGATCTTGGTCGAATACTTCCGGGAAAAATTTCTCAGTGCGGTTCGCCTGGCACAAAGCGAGAATCTCCACATCGTCCAGGCTGAGTCGATGGTCATCGGCGTCAACCACGCGGAAGTCGGCGGCTGGCTGGCTGAAAAATGGAACCTCCCAAGGCAACTCGTTCAGATCATCTCACGACATCATGGCCCCTTTCCCAACGATGGAGGCCATGAGTCCGACCAAAGAATCCACGAACTGACATATATCGTTCACGCTGCGGATGCCCTCTGCAGGGCAAGAAACATCGGGAACAGCGGGGACCACATGGGCCCCTCTCTGGACCCCCACGTCGCTCGGCGCTTTAAAGGCGATTCCGATATGGCCGACACAGACCTGTTCGACCTATTGGGCGAAGGCCTGGACGCTGAAATCGAACGCGCCGCGATCTTCCAGGATTGGACGGTTGACAAAGAGCCGGCATAGAGATTACGGGGGCCAGAGGCATGCCAATTCGTCGAATCGAGCCGGCCTTGGTAGTCGATGGCCGGCCTGGCGGCCTGTTGGTTGGGCTAATAAGGGTGTTGCCTGAGATGGACGCAATGACGGAGTCTGCCCGATCCGCGGGTTCGGATGGGTTGTTGGCCCAGGCCGAGATGATCCTTCGCCAAATAGAAGGATCGGGACGGGGGGACCTCAATCACTCCGAACTTTCATCCGTCGTCAACATTCTGAGCCGGCTGTGCGAACGGGTGCGGATGCTCGAACAGGAGAGGGCGTCCTCGATCGCCAGCGAACAACAAATCCACCACGATTTCCGGGAGTCCATCGACGAACTGATTCGGGTGCAGGAACTCTCTGGGACGATCTCAAGCAGCCTGGACCTGAATGCTATCTTGGATTCTCTCTCGAAATTGACGCGGCAGATCGTCCCTTACAAGGACTTTGGGGTCTTTCGGATTAGCGAAGCCGATGAGGACCTCTCTCCTCTTTCTGTCCAGGCCACGACCAAAAAGTTTGTGGAACAAATTCAGAGGCTCTGGAGGGAAAAAGTCGTCGACTGGACGATCCAGAAGGGACATCCGACGATCATCGACCTCGCTTCGGTTGAGGAAGAAGGATACGCGGGGGGGGGGAGCCTTGTGATCGCCCCGATGCTGGGTGTGGAAGGATCCAACGCCTTCTTTGTGTTGGCCTGTGACAAACCTCAGGAAGATTTCACGGCCGGAGAGCTGGATCTGATCGCTATTCTGTCGAAGCAGGCCGCCATCGCCCTGGACAACGCCAGTCTCTA
The DNA here is from genome assembly GCA_965217865.1 of Candidatus Latescibacterota bacterium. Taxonomy (GTDB): domain Bacteria; phylum Latescibacterota; class UBA2968; order SICM01; family SICM01; genus CBDCJO01. Next base: position 2,206,160 of record CBDCJO010000002.1, read on the forward strand.
TGAAAACCTCGCAGATACCAACCGGAAACTTCGTGAATCACAGGGTCAGCTCGTCCAGGCGGGAAAGCTGGCTGCCGTCGGGCAGTTGGCGGGTGGGGTCGCCCACGAAGTCAACAATCCTCTCCAAATCATTCTGAGCCGAGTCCAGCTCCTGATGATAAGGCACAGCCAGGTCCCCCGGCTTCAGGACGATCTCAAACTAATCGAATCAAATGTCAGACGGATCTCCAAGATCATCAGGAGCCTCCTCGACTTTGCCCGCTATAACAGCGGTGAAATGGAATGGGCTGACGAGGATGTGGCACACCTCGCAAGGCAAACCTGCACCCTGGTCCAGCACCAGTTTGAAAAAGCGGATATCTCGTTGATCATTAAGGCGCCCCGTGGCCTCTCGAAGGTCTACGGAAACGCGGGGGAGATCGAACAGGTCTTTCTCAATCTTCTCCTGAATGCCCAGCATGCCATGCCTTCCGGGGGACGAATAACGATCGGGATGAAGGAGGATCTGGGGTATTTGGTGGTAAAGGTCTCGGACACGGGCGTCGGGATTCCCGATGATCTCCTCCCCAAAATTTTTGAACCCTTCTTTACCACGCGAGGCTCCGAAGGCGGCACCGGGCTCGGTTTGTCCATAATCCACGGGATCGTTCAAAAACACCGGGGACGAATCGAGGTCGAGAGCCAGCCGGGAAAGGGCACGACATTCACCGTCTACCTCCCCCCATCGGAGAAAAGATTGAAACCCGAATCCGACCTGCGACCCCGCTCCCCCCAATTCCCCGATGAATGACTTCTTGAGCGGATTTGAGACGCTTCTTTGGGCGATTCCGGTCCTGTTCAGCCTGGGTTTGTTGTTTGCGATCCTGCTTTGGTGCAGGAGTTGGCGCACAGAGGAACAATTGAAGACGGACCGGCGTCTCGAAATCTTCACCTCCCACTTGACGAATCTTTCCGATGCCCTGGAAAAGTTGGAAAAGATTCTTTCCGCTGCCCGAGACGAAGACAGGCAACTTGCGGAACAGGTGAAGACCCTATCCGCTGATGTGCACCAGGTCCTTACCCCTGCCCCGTCCAGACCGACCCGTTCCCCCTCCGCCAAGTCCGAAGATCCCGATCGGCGTCCGGATTCCGGAGAAAGATATCGTCAAGCCCGAGCGTTGCTGGCGAAAGGGGAACAACCCCTGGAAGTCGCCCGCCGGCTTGACATCGGCCTGGGGGACGTTCAGGTGATTCTCCGAACGATGGAGCTTGAAAAGGTACGGGATTCCGCCAAAACATGAACCCCATTGAACCTTCCCACCTTCATCAAACAATTCTGCATCAGTCCTGAAAAAAATACCGTCCCTACAGAACCTCGGCTGACGACTTCAGGTTTTCCGCTTCTGTTTCCTGGCCGCCGGAAACAGGATGTTGTTCAGGATTAGCCTATACCCGGGAGAATTCTTGTGGACCCCGAGCATCGTGGGCGGATCCCCCACCAGGTGCTGGTAATCCTCCGGGTCGTGCCCCCCATAGAACGTGAACGTTCCCTTGCCGACATTCCCGTGAATATATTTTACCCGATCCGTCCCTTCCGTTTCTCCCATAATCGTCAGAGACGGACGAATCCGTTTCCGGTTGAACGCCGTCGTCTGCCCTAGAAAACCTTTGATGATCGGCGTATGGTTTTGCGTCAACATCGTGGGCACAGGATCATGTTTGGCGGAGAACTCGAACAGGCTGAAGAAATCAGACTCGGGTGTCCGGATCTGGGAAGCGGATTTTGGAGAGATATCGATATCCGAAAATTCATACTCAAGAGGGTTCTGGACTAACTGGAACTCCTCAAAGGCCACGCACCGCGAATAATCCAGCTTCTCCTGGGCGATTGGATCCGCCGGATCCCCATCGTAAACCGAGTCCACGATGTCTGTCCCCTCTGCAGCAAGAGCGATATCGAAAGTGTCCGTGGCGGAACACATCGCGAACATGAAACCCCCTTTGAGCATATACTCCTTGATCGCCCGTGCCACGGCCCCTTTTTTCTCTGACACCTTCCGGAATCCCATTTTTCGCGCGGATGATTTGTACTGTGCTTGCTGTTGACGATACCAGAGTTTATGCCGGAAGCTTGCGTAGAACTTTCCATATTGACCGGTAAAGTCTTCGTGGTGGAGATGAATCCAGTCGTAGTCCGATAGTTTACCCTCCATGACATCCTCGTCCCATATCGTGTCGTATTGGATCTCCGAATAGGTCATCGCCAGGGTCACCGCGTCGTCCCACGGTTGCTTGTTGGTGGGGGTATACACCGCAATCTTCGGGGCCTTCTCCAGCTTTATCGTATCCATGTTCTCCTCGGCCATCTCAGAGGCGATCCGAGCCGCCTCGGATTCCGGGATGCGGACTGCAGCGACCCCGCGCAAACGGGCCTCTTTGGCGATGGCCTCGATGTGATCCAGCATAAACGACCCGCCGCGGTAGTTCAGGAGCCAGTCGACATCGATTCCATTTTTCAAGGCCAGATACGCAATCCCATATGCCTTGAGATGGTCGGTCTGCTCCAAATCCATGTAGATGAGAAGCTTTTCTGCGGATGCCTCCCCACCTCCGGACAGGGTCAGGATCGGGATCACGAACCATAACATGCATCGTTTACAAAGCATAAAACTTCCCCGAGCATTCTTTTTCTGTGTGCGCCTAACCCCGGATTCTCTCCTCTAGCCTCCTGAGCCGGCCCCTCGCCTCCTCGTACAGAGGGCTGTCCGCGTATTCGGACAGGATCACCTCGTATTCCCTGGCAGCATCACCAAATCGCCCCAGATGCTCCTCGAACAGAACAGCGACTTCCATCCGGGCTTCCGGAACAAGGAAGCTCTTCCCATACTCCTTAATGACCTTCAGATAAACACCTGAAGCTTTCGAATATCGACCTTGCTCCGCTTCGAGCCTGGCAATCGACATCAGGGCGCGCTCCGCGAGCCCCCCCCGCGGCCGTTCCGTCACAAATGTTTCGAACGCCCGAATCGCCTCTTCAACCCCGCGACACCGAAGGAGATCCGCTTCCGTGTAGGCCAACAAATAAGCCTCTGACACACCCAAGCCCTTCGCGATCAGACTGGAAAGAGCCAACGCGTCGTTGACCACAAATCCGGTCGCTGGACCTTCGATCAGGTCCTCAAGGGATTTCTGAGCCGCTTCAAACCGACCTGAAAAATGTTCCAGTTCAGCAAGTTTGAATGCCGCCGTCGCCGCCATCTCCGATCCCGGGACCATTCGGACGACCGCCCGATAGTTTTGTCCGGCACCCTCCATATCCCCCTGGCTTAAAAGGCAGGCCCCGATGCCCATGATCGCCTGGCGCTGCCACGGTCCGCCGAACCGAATTTTCAATAACATCCGGTAGGCCTCTAAGGCTCCCTCGGGATCTCGATTGACAACCCTGCGGATCTCTCCGATCCGAAAAGCGGACTCCTGAGCCTCCACCCCCCCCGGGTAACTCCGCCCGATCTCCTTGTACAACCCGATCGCCCGATCTGTTTGGCCCATGGCCTCCTCCGCACGGGCTTCTCCCATACGGGCTTTCGCGAGGGAAGACGACGACGAGAAACGCTCGCTCAGAGTTCGATAAGCGGACAAGGCAACCCCGTGGGCCCCCCGCTCCGCGCACTGGGTGGCGATCTTGTGAAAGATCGTCTCCATCGCCGGGTCCCGCCTGTCCATCTCGACGAATAACGACACGGCTTCACCCGGCCTTGAGACACTCAGGCTATAATCCGTAAGGAGACGTGCCCTCAAAGGGTCATCAGGCTCGGACCTCACCGAATCGACCAGGACGTGAAGAACCGTCTCTAGGGCCTTATCATCCTTACCGAGCGCTACGAACCGCGACGCGACCGATTGGTACTTTCGGGGATTGTGATTCAGAACATTGAGGTACTCGGCCACCGCCTCTCTGTAATGCCGCTGATCTTCGTACAGACCTGCCAGTTCCATGGCGAATGCTCCGGGCTCTCCTACGGCACGACGACCCCGAAGGTAGGTCTGTCTGGCCCTTTCGGGCATCCCCTGAGTCCGAAATCGAGATCCCACCAGGGCGAAGTCGCCCATCTGTTTTGACGCGTGTATCAGGACCTCCCAGATCTCCGCGGCTTCCTGGGGACGACCCATGGCAGCATATATATCCCCCATGTAAAGCCTTGACCGCCGGTCAGAGGGAAAACGATCCAATCGATTCTTCAGCAGCTGGATCGCCTCGACTTTCCTCCCGGCCTTGACAAGGGCCGCCTGCAGACGATAAAGAAGGTCCGACCGGTCCGGATACCGAAGGACCAGCTGGCGGTAAACATCGACCGCCTCTCCCAGCTTCCCGGAATTCTCGAGGGCACTCCCTCTGATAAGGGCTTCCTGAAGACCGGGTTGGGAGAATGCAGGACCTCCCTGGAGAAGTGTAAAAACCGCGACCCACGCGGGAAGCCTTCGCAGACCCATTCCATTTCCCATCGATACTCTCCGGTTAATGCATGAAATCCGTTCCTATCTTTATTTATCCACCTGATTTTCCTGATCCCTGGCAAGCGCCTCGAAATAAGACCGGATTAATCGCCGATATTCTCCTGGATATCCCTCCTTCAACGCGCGAAGCATCGCTTCCCGCAACGGGGCGCTCCGTTGGCCCAGGCCTTCCGGGAGGGATGAAGGTCCCGTGTATCGATAGTCCCTCCCGACTTCCGAGAAGTGTTCCTCGCTGAACCCACGCTGCCGAATCGATCGCGTGGCGTCCAGCATCCGGCTCAGGATCCGTTCCTGGCGTTCCAGGGTCCTCCGGGTCACACGAGTTTGCATGTCTTGAAGGACCCGGTCCATCTCATCACCTATCCTGTCGAGGCTGCCGAGCATTCCCCTCCGCCCTTCTTGGGATTGGAGCTGTTCGAGTGCTTGTCGAATGACCTCCTGTTCCGCGGCCAACTGCGCGAGGGCTCCCCTGGGGTCAACCTGCACCCCCTGCCCCCCTGCCCCCAGCATCTGACGGGTCCCCTCGTTCACGCCCGATTGTCGTTCCGCCAAAGACTGCATTTGCTGTATCATCTCTTCGAACCCCGTCGCGGATGCAGATGCGTCCAGATCCGCCAGCGCCTTCCTGAAGAGAATCGCGGCTTGATTGAGCGAGCCCATCGCCTTTCTTCCATGAACCGACGCCCCCAGTCCATTCCTTTTCTCGAAAAACGAAACCGCCTCTTTCATCCTGCCGATCGATGCGCCGAGAGCCTGGCGCAGTTCGCTTTTGACGAAAAACTTCCTCTTCCCGACTTCCATCACCCGGTCCGTAAGGCGGGTGGTTCCCGACAGGAGGTTGCCCTGGGTTTGGACCATTCGGTCATAGCGCATCGTTCCACCTTTCAGTTCCCCTACCGCCTTACTCACCTCCTCCTGTCTCACCGAAAGGGATATCGTTTCGTGGAGAGCCCGCTCCAACGCCGCCGCAATGGTTGCCTTCGACCGGTCGAGAAACGAACGTCTTGCCCGTTGCAAGGCGTTCTTAATCTCCTTCAAGGATTTCAACAGACTCGCTCCCTCCGCTTCCAATCCCTCCGGCCCCTCGGATAGGAGACTCCGAGTCATGACCTCCATCCGTTCAGGCAACCGTTCCGCATCCACATCGGCCGCAAGAAGTTCAAGCGAATCGGCAGTGGCCGGATGCTCCGCCAGGATCTCCTGTCCCAACGACCTCATCGCATCCCGGACCCCTTCTGTCTCCTTTTTGACCCCGGATTCCCGGTTTGCCAGGTCCGGTGACCGCTGCCCTGATTCAAGTCCCTGGTTGACCCCCTCCTGTGCACGCACCAGTTCCTCCGCCCTTTTGACAAGAACGTCAAAGGCCTGCTCCTGCCGTACGCGCTTCAACATCGCGATCGTTCGGTCGAGTCGCTTCTGAAACTCATCCTGATTCTGAACAATCGAAGTGAGGGCCTCCTGTAACATCTCCGTGTCCGCCGATTGTGCAGCCTCTTGCAATTTTCTCATCGCCTTTTTGAGTTCGGGGGTGACAATCTCCGCGGTCAACTTCTGGATCTCCTCGAGCTTCCTCAACGTCTCCATATCGATCAGGCCGTGGCGGTCCAATCTTTTCATGATCTCCCCGACCTTCTCCGATATACCTTTGAGGCGCTCACCCATTTCGACCTGTTTCGAGATGGCCGTTTCAACCTCTTTCTTCATTTCCCACGGCATTTCCCCTTTTTCTCCACCCGCCCCCTTTATCAGGCTTCGCCGGGTTTCCGCAAGTCGTTCCCGGACCCGCTTTCCCAATTCGGCGACCTCCTCCATGGCCGCGATTCCTGCCTCCTGAGACAATTCGGCCTGCTGTGCGATGTCTGCCAAAGAGGGGAGTTTTGCGACGAACCTCTCGGTCTCCCCCGGTTTCGGGCCTTCCACCCGATCGTTGTCATGGATTCGAACCCGATAGATGACCCGGTCGTCCGGCAGAAGGTTCATCTCATTCAGGTCCCACAGGTGGAAGACGGACAATTCTCCCCCCGAGCCCACGGGAAGGGGTAATACGGTTTCGGAGTGCTCATCGTTCATCGAATACAAAAGTTCCATCCTTGAAAATCCGAAGTCGTCACGTGCCTCGATCCGAAGCGGAAGGACCATCTCCTCTCCGACTTCGACATCGTGCCCGGGAGAGGTGATCCGCACCGAAGGTCGTTCGTCCGGGATCGCAATCACCCTGTGCCCCATCTGGTCCACACTACTCAGGCCGACGGTATCCAACAACTGGACCGTATAATGGGTGTCTTCCGTAACGGTTAGATTCAGACGGGCGGACCGCCCCGTTGAATTCCGATTATCCACCTCTGCTTCCAATCTCCTCCCATCGTCGAAGGCGACAAGCGCCGACCTGAGCCTTTTATTGGCGAGAATCTCCATCTCCACCCGGGTCCCTTTCACCGCGACGATATCTGTCCCATCCTCTTCCATCCGTTCGCCCAGGCCGGTATAACCCGGATAACGGTAGGTCATCTTCATCCGCAAAACCGTTGGCCGTTCCAGGGTCCGGAGTTGGAACTTCGGACTCTCTCCATCGTGCGCCCGAACCAGATAAACGAACGATCGTTTGACCTTTTGGAACCGATAGTCGACCTGTCCATCGCCAACGGGTAATCGAACCCCATCCCAGATCTCCGAGCCATCTTCGAGGAAAGAGATCTCGGCCGTGGAGGGGATGTGCCCGGTGATTTGTATATTCAGGTCGAAGTCTTCCCCTTGGATCACCGCGGCATCTCCGGGGCTGACGAAGATCGCCGTTGCCGCCGGCTTTTGGAAGGCCTCGGCCGCATCCCGCAACCTCCCTGCAGCCTCTTGGATCTCATCCGACACAAACAGGATAGACAACGCGACGCAGGTGCCCGCGAGCCATCGAACCGCGCGCCGAGGGGGCCCCGGATCAAGGATGGCTTCGAAGTCCAGACCCGCGGACGCCTTACCGGCATGGTCGACCATAGCTTCGATTAGTTCCGGCGAGTAGCGCTCTGGCGTCGATCCCCGAACAGGCCATAGCTCAACCGTCCCGACGAGTCCCCCTTTCAAACCGGGATATCGAACTTCCACTTCCGAGGCCAAGTGTCCCAGATCGCCTTTGCGGATCAGGGGGCGGATGCATCCAAAGGCCAATCCGGCCAGGGTCGCGCAGGATCCGATGCCCCAAAGGCTCAGCTTAACAATCGGGGGCAGGAAGAACCAGGCCTCCAGAATCAGGGCGAGAATTACAAAACCCACGCCCCAAGTCAGAGTGACCCCCGCACCGAAAAAGACCTTGGACCGGGCCTGCTTCTTCCGAAGGCTTTGAAGCCTGGAAGTCAGACGAGAATATGTATGAGTTGCGTCCAAAGGAGACCGTGCCTCCGATACACAACGGGTTTCGTTTCACGATCCATCAATGCGTCAGGGACCAGATGACGATGTTCGCTCCCATTTTTAAAGCAGCAATTCGTTTCTCCGGGGGGTCTTTGTGGACATCGGGATCGTCCCATCCGTCCGCAATATCTGTGTTGGTGTTGTAGAAGATGACCAGTCGTTCTCCACTGAACAACCCGAATGCCCGGGGAGGGCCTCCGTCGTGCTCGTGGATTTTGGGCAACCCGTTCGGAAACTCGAAAGGTTGGTGAAAAATTCCGTGCGCTCGCGGAATTTGGATCAGGTCCTTATCGGGGAAGATCCGCTTCACCTCGCGTCGGAAGGCTTTGTCCATCCCATAGTCGTCGTTGACGAAGAGAAACCCCCCGTTTTCGAGATACGTACGCAACCTGGCCGTCTCCTCCTCGGCGAACCGGACGTTTCCGTGACCCGTCATATAGGTGAACGGGTAAGAAAACAAATCCTCATCCATAACGCCGACTTTCACCTCTCTGCCGGCGGCCTGCACGCCTGTTTTCTCTCGAAGGAACCTGAGCAGATTGGCCGTTCCGGATGGCCCGTCGTACCAATCCCCACCACCGCCATACTTTAATCGGGCTATCGTAAACTCGGCTGTAGGCCCTTCTGATCTCGTCAAACCGGGATGCCCGAAAAATCCGGCGGCCGCAATCACGAAAATCGCTCTGACCCATCCCGAAAAAAACCGAGCCCTAACCGAGCCCTTATTTCTCATTTTTGCGTCCACCCGGAAATGGGGTTCCATCGTAAATTTTCTCCGTCACCCCCGACCCTCTCCGTACCTCCGAGTCCGGGTTCATCTTTCTCTTTTTACCGGGACTTGCCGAAAAATAGTTCGCGAAGTTTTCCGATCTCCTCCCGGTTGAACGCACCTAAACCCCACAGGACCGCCGGGTAGGCCGCCAGCATTGCGAAACGTCCTGTCACCCCCGAAAGGGTAACGCCGAGTCCGCTCGAGAGACCCAGGACGGAAATACCAACACCGACCGATAGGATCTTGCCCACGCGGCCCCATTCGTATGCCACCGGGTAAAATCCCCGTTCCCATACCAGAAGCAGGGTGGCCATCGTGATATATGCTGAGAGGGTGGACCAGGCCGCACCTATCAGGCCCAGGGGGGGGATCAAACAGATGTTCAGGAGGATATTGACCGCCGCACCGGCCCCGACCACGGCCGGGAGGATTCGCGTCCGCTCTTCGGCGTAGACCCCTGCCATAAGGTTCACATATATCCCATAAACGAGATAGGACACCAGCAAGATCGGAACCAACCCCTTCCCCTTCAAGAAACCAGGACCGGCGATCCATCCGACGATCTCGTCCAGGAAAAGGGTCATGCTCACGCAGATCCCCATGCCTGCCAGAAGAAAGTAGGTCATCGTTCGGGCACAAATAGATCCCACGTCCTCTCGTTTTGAAATGGACATAAAAAAGGGGAGCCAAGCGGACCGAAAGGCACTCGTGGCGAGGGCCATCACCATTCCGAACTTGTATAGAATGTTGTAGACACCGGCCTCCTCCAGGCCAAGGAACCGGCGTACGAAATACCGATCCGAAACGTCGATCACAAGAACGGCCAAAACCGATGGGATGAAAGGCAGTCCGAAGGACAACATTTGTCGGAGGGACACAATCGAGATCTTCGGCCTGAGATACCTGATGATAAAAGGCAGACAGCAGAGCAGGGCAAAAAACGAGGAGAGGATATTGCTTTCGAATACCCCGCCCAGACCCCGACCGGCAAAAACAATCAGATAGATGTTCAGGATGAGAGAAAGCGTGAACTGAGCGAGTTTGATCCCGGCGTATACCGTGGGTTTTTCGAGGGCGCGCAACGCATTCAGAGGAACCCCGGACAAGGAATCCAACAACAGGATGACGGCCGCCATCCGGACGAAACGACCTTTGTCTCCGAGGTCGAAAAGAAACTCCGAAATTCGGTCAGCACCCGACCACATCACCGCCGAAAGGAGAATCGACACCGCCCCGATCGCGATCAGGGCCGAACTGAATGTCCTGCTGCGCTCCCCAGAACTTCCCGCCCCGCCGAAGTAGCGCAGAATCGCCTGGTTGAAACCGAGGGTGTAGATGATGCCGGAGAACGCAATGAAGGCGAATGCCACTCCCATCATCCCGTTTTCGGCCTCCGACAACCGACGGGCATAAAGCGGGACGAGGATAAAACTGACCGCCCGGCCCAGCAGGTCGCTAACGCCATAAACGGCCGTATGACCTGCCAGGCGTTTGAGATGGTCGAACATTGCCACAATCGGTTTTCCGGTTTCGCGGGAATTCGACCCGATTTACAACATAGACACAGGGTCCACATCCACGTTCATCCGCACCCCCGACCTCTGTCTTACCCCGAACCGGTCGATCGCCTGACGCGCCACCTGGCGAAGGGAGGAGGACGAGGTGCCCTTCAGGACGACCTGCCAGCGATACGCCCCTTTCAAGCGGGAAAGCGGCGCGGCAGCGGGTCCAAGGATCTCCACTCCCGAACCGGAGGCACCTTCTCTAAGATATCCCCCGAAGATCTCCGATTCGCCCATCACGGTCGACTCCTCAGAACCCCGGAAAAGAAAGGAGACAAGGCGACCGAACGGAGGATAGTTCAAAGCCCTCCGATTTTCCAGTTCTTTCTCGAAGAACGCGTCAAAATCCTGAGCGCACGCGTTGCGAACGGATTCGGCCTCGGGCTGGTAGGTCTGAACCACGACTTCGCCCTTCCGCTCCCCTCGGCCCGAGCGGCCTGCGACTTGGGTCAGGAGTTGAAACGTGCGTTCCGGAGCGCGGAAGTCCGGCAGGTTGAGCGTGGTGTCCGCAGAGATCACCCCCACAAGCGTGACGCCTGGAAAATCGAAACCTTTTGCCACCATCTGGGTGCCCAAAAGGATGTCCGCTTTCCCCTTGCGGAAGGCATCCAGAAAACGGTCGTGAGAGCCCTTCCGCCGGGTCGTATCTACGTCGAACCGGAGAATCCGAACACCCGGGAACTGCGAGAGGAGGGCCTCCTCCACGCGTTGTGTCCCGACGCCCCCATAGTTTAAGCCCGGTCCTTTACAGGAGGGGCAGACCGATGGGGCGGGGTTCGAGAGGCCGCAGTAGTGACAGATCATCCGCCGTCCCGCGGCGTGAAAAGTCACGCTTACCGAACAATTTCGGCACCTAATAACCTCTCCGCAGTCGAAGCACTGTACATAGGGTGCGTATCCCCGGCGGTTCTGCAGGAGGATGATCCGCTCCTCGGACTTCAATCGGTCCTTGATCCGTTCCCGGAGTGGCTTTGAAAACAGCACACCCCGCCCTCCCTCCTTCCGCATATCGACAAGGATCACCTCCGCGAGGGGTCGGTTGTCGATGCGATGGCGCATCCGGAGACACCGGAACTTTCCCAGATTTCCGTTGAACGCGGATTCCAGGCTCGGTGTGGCAGAGCCCAACAGAGCCGTGGCCCCACTTCGCTTCGCCCGCATGACGGCCAGGTCGCGGGCGTTATATCTGGGATCCCTCTCATGTTCTTTGTAAGACCCGTCGTGCTCTTCATCCAGGATGATCAGGCCGAGCTCCCGAACCGGGGCAAATATCGCTGACCGAGTCCCGATGACAACCTTTTTTTTTCCGTTCAACACCCCCTTCCACGCATCGTAGCGCTCTCCCTCGGACAGGGCGCTGTGAAGCACGGCAACCGTCTCCCCAAACGCCCCCCGAAACGGACGAACCGTTTGAGCAGTCAGGCCGATTTCGGGGACCAGCAGGATGGCGCCGCGGCCCAGGGAAAGGGTGTGTTGGATTGCCCGGAGGTAGACAAAGGACTTCCCGCTTCCTGTCACCCCATTGAGGAGCACCGCCCGAAACGAATTCGATGAGATGGCCTTTTCGAGCTCCCGTATCGCCTCCGCCTGCTCTGGGGTTGGAGGCCATTCCTCTGGAGCGTTAAACCCCTTGCCCGCATAGGGGTCTCTGGCAACCTCCTCGGAAATAATCTTCACGAATCGGCGATTGGCAAGCGCTCTTACCAACCCCGCGTCAAAACCCTCCTGAGCCAGCGCTACTGTGGAGGCCCTCCCCCCGCGGGAAGCCAAAGACCGGAGACAGTCCGCCTGGCGTGGAGCAGACCTTCCCAAAGACTCGGACTCGACCTCCACCCAACGCCGGTCTCTCGGGACCAGGTAGACGAACCTTTCCCGTTTCTCCCTGACCCGGGGCCCCTGCACGACCGAACGGACCTCTACGATTCCCCTTCGGGTCATCGAGGCGACGGCGCGGCGGGAGGAAGCGGACCCAAACCGACGCCTAATCGTTGCCACTGTGATCTCGCGCCGCTTTTGCAGGAGCTCGAATATCTCACGCTCGATATCTGTGCGGAATTTCAGATCTTCCGGGGTCGCCCTCTCATAAGGTGAAACCAGTAGGAGTTTTAGGCTGCTTTGGAACCCGATGCCGGCGGGAAGTGCCGTCTTGAGCACCTCTCCCCACCCACAAAGGTAGTAGTCGGCAACCCACCTGCAAAATTCCAGCATCCCACGATCAAAAACCGGACCCTGGTCCGGGGCATCGAGTATGTCCTTGATTTCGACTCCGGGACCGCACATTTCCGAAAAACCGACCACAACCCCTGTGATCTTGCGTTTGCCGAATGGGACGACCACACGGACGCCCTTCCGGACGCGTCCTGAAAGGCCATCTGGAACCCTGTAAACATAGATCGAGGAACGGGGAATCGGGAGGACGACTTCAGCGAGAGAAGACCCCATTGACATCCGACCTGAAAAAAAGGGGGGAAGGTTCGACTTGAGGTTATCGGTTCGTGGGAGGATCAGGAACGCGTCTTGCCGAGACAGTGTCGTCAAGAGCGATGTCCTGTTCTTGGATTCCGCTTCCTTCAATCCGGGGTTCCGACAAGATCGGCGGGCTGGAGAGCGAGTCGCTCAGGGGAATCGAAGGAGGTCTCTCCTTTTTGACCCCGGTCCGTGTGATCGTTATCCGGAGGACGCCCGATACACCCGGCCTCACCCAGGGCAGCGGGTGATCCTGCAACGAAAACGCCACACCCCGGGACCGACCCGACACCACTGAAAACTTTTCCCGAGCTCGCCAGGTCCTTTCATCTTCGGGCTCCATAAATCCCCGAAACACCCGACGTTCATCTGAAAGGATATCCAGCCAGGTCAGTTTGACACAGACGGGGCGGAGTGCCATGAACGAATCACTTTCGGTCCAGGAGATACCGTGCAAAACCTCTTTGCTCGGGGCCTTAGGTTTGGACTCGGACTCTGGCTCTCCGAATATCTCTGGATCCGTCGCGTCCGCTACCGCGGCTGTGTCCGAACCGGAGTCCTTCAGCCGAGAGGTTTGAGTCGAATCTTCCGTCCCGACAGCTAGTTCATCGCCGACCCCGCCGTCCGGAGAGATTTGGGTTGGATCCCGGGAGACCGTCGAGGAGACATCTTCCGCTCCCATTTTGAACAAAGAGACCCCCGCTAATCCGAGCAGCGCAAACCCAACTGCCATCCCCACGATAACCCCCCAGGAAAGGGGTCCATCGCGTCCAATCGTCGTCGAAATCCCCGATCCCCCCTCTTCGTGGGGTCGCTCGATCTCCTCGTATCGATCGAGTACATATTGGGGATCCATACCGACTTGGTTCGCATAGGTCCGGAGGAACAGTCTGATGTACGGTTTTGGGAGGAATTCGAAGTTGCCTTCTTCGATTGCGTTCAGGAAGTCGGTGCTGATTAGTGGCCACGTGAACCGCTTGAAGCGTTAAGCCTGCTCGCTCCCGACTTTCACGCATCTCTTCGTGTAGGGGCACCATCTCTCCTCATCTCCCATATGTTGCAATCCATCTGTTTGAGCATCGCACACAATCTTTCCACCGGAAGTCCGACCACATTATGGAAACAACCTTCTATATGCTTCACAAACGATGACCCCAATCCCTGGGCCGCGTAGGCCCCGGCTTTGTCCATCGGTTCTCCGGTTGCCACATAGGACCGGATCTCAAACGGTGAAATCTCCCGCATGCTCACGCGCGTCCGGACAACATCCGTCAGCGACCTCAGGGTCCCGGAATCCACGAGGGTAAGACCCGTGATTGCCACGTGTGTACGTCCCGATAGCCTGGAGAGCATCCCAAAGGCGTCTTCGTCGTCTTTCGGCTTTTCAAGGGTCTCCTCGTCGATGGCCACAACCGTATCCGCCCCGATGACAATCCCCGACGATAGGCCCGAGGCGACCTCTTCGGCCTTCCTTCGAGATAGGATTCGAACGCGGGTTACGGGTCCTTCGACGCCGTCGATTGCCTCCGAAGCCCCCCCGACGATCTGTTCAAAAGGCAGTCCCATCATCTGCAGCAGGGCCACCCGGCGAGGCGAGGCAGAGGCCAGAATGATCCGTTTCACGATATCGCTCCGGAATTTGGAGACAGCTCTCTCGCCCTCGGGCTCTGGATCATGAGCGTGACGGGTCCGTCGTTGTGGATCTCAACCTCCATGTGGGCGCCGAAAATTCCTGACTTCACCGTAAGCCCGTGTCCGCTCAAATGTTCTATAAATGCCTCGAAGAGTTCCTTTCCCGGACCGGGCGGCGCGGCCTCCACGAAACTGGGCCTGCGTCCTCTTCGCGTATCCGCATAGAGCGTGAACTGCGGGATCGCCAGGATTCGGCCCCCCACCTCCAGGACCGATCGATTCATCTTTCCGGCGTGGTCCTCGAAGATGCGCAAATGCGCGCATTTGTCGGCCAGTGCCTCCGCGTCGATCGGGCCGTCCCCTACCCCGACCAGGAGAACCATCCCTAGACCTATTTCGGAGACCACCGAACCGTCCACGGAAACGGCCGCCCGGTTCACTCGTTGAATCAGGATACGCACGTCTGACCAAACCCTCCGCTTGAAGGGTTTCGTGCATCTTCGCTGAAGCTCAGAAACCCTCATCAGATGGCCTTGACTTCGCGCTAATGTACCGTAATCCAAGCTATCTGGCAAGATAAAAGGGGTGGTTTGTCCCCGGGGGAAAGGTTCTCAATGCGAGTGCTTGAGGCGGGTCTTGGGGAGTCCAAATTTATGACATTCAGAGAGCCCTGGAAGGTCTGTGACACGAGGGTTGTTGGAGAATTCTTCACGATCTGGGGACATTCCTTCGATGGGAGAGAGGATCATGACTCAACAATACGACCGCGAGTTTCAAACTATAACCCACAAGAAATTTCCGTTCGACCCAACACAAAAGACGGTTCTGAAGCCGCTCGAACTGATTTCGGTTATTTTTTTGGCGGGGGGATTAGAACCCCCCGATCGCCCCGGTACGACGCTCGATCTTAAACTGCGGGATGTCCTTAAGATTCAGCTTGAAGTAAGTTCCCTTGTTGAAACCCGTGGGCGTCCAGGAAACCTGCGCCTCCCACTCGTGAAGGTCCCGATAGATCGAAAGGGTCTGCGCGGTGAGCCGTCTGTCAGGGGCAAGGCCGGCGTTGATCGAGTAATCGAAGCGCCAACCCCCTGTGGGATTGAATCCCGCACCGAACTTGAGGGTTGAATTGGTTCGGGAGGCCGTCCCGGTTGAGGGCCGGAACCGCGAGAGGGTATGATAATGCGTCAGGTTAAGCCGCCAGGGCTGGCGGCTGTCGACCACGTCTGAGTAAAGATCCCGTTCAAACCCGAAACCCGGGACATGCGCAGGGGTCCTGTAGGTCCTCCGACCCGGGATCGGCCGGTCCGGTCCCCTTTCCTCATCCGCCCCCTGCCTCCCTGAGAGCCTCAGGATGGAAGTGAGGTTCAGACTGGTGACGAACGGACGAAGCAACCGGAAGTCCCCAGCGGGGTCGTAGAGGTCCATGACGGCGTTCAACCGAACGTCGAACCGTCGATCCGGTTTTAGCGCTCCGCTCAACCTGAGCGGGGACCATCCCTTCTCCGCCGCATCGAAATCGTAATTCGTGAAAAGATCGATCGTTGCAAAATCCGACCTGCGCTCCCTCCCCTCCCTCTCCGTCTTGACTTGAAAGGTGTTTCCCAGACCCATCCCCAGGCTCCGCCTCGGATCCTCCGCCTCTCTCGCCCCGCCGAACCCGAACGTCCCTCGCCGCACCGTCGCCCTCTGCGAGTAGCGAAAAGACAGATTGGGCCGGACCACGTGACGGATCGCCCGCAGACGACCTACCCGGGACTCAAAAAGACCATAGAAGGTGCTCCCGACAGATGTCGACGCGCTATACTGCTCAAACCGCGTCGGGAGGTCCTTATCGTTGCGAGAAACGCGTTGAGACGTCGATAAACCGGGAGTAAAGTTGAGCCATCCCCAGGCTTTCTGTTGGCTGGACATCGAAAGCCCCCCCGTAAGTTGAAGATCTTCTGTATTCTTTCCGGCTTGTCCATCACGCGTGAAGGCGTTCCTCAATCCGCCATTGAACGAGTAGAAGATCGTCTCATACCATCTTCGTCCCCCACCCCTTGCTCTTCCCGACCCCCGCGCCCCGACCTCTGACCCCTTTGGCCTATACAAAGGCCGATGCCCACCGCGGAAGGTGAGAGACGGGAAGGACAGGAACCTGCTCACGTCCGTTTCCAGGTTCTGCTCGTGAAGGAAGATGGCCTGGATACTATTGCCCGATCCGGCCCAGCGGCGGTCGTAGGACAGATTCGAACGCATCGACCTGTTGAGGCGATCGAACGCGTTGGTGCTGTTGTCCCGATTGAACTCCCGACGGCTCAAGAAATTCCCGCTGCCGCGTAGATTGGCAGTGCGTCCCAAACGCTGGTAGTGCCGCGCCTCCACACGCCAGTCCCTCCCGGTGGTTCCTCCGCCCACGTCACGGGTTTCGAAAGCCACATCGACAGAGCCGTTGTAACGGTTTCGGAGTGCATAACGGGCGTTTGTTCGTACAAGGGCTCCGCCCCTTTCCCTGAGGCTCAGATTTGCCGTGGCGTCCCAGTAATCGCTCGATCCGAAATAATAGCCCAAGTTGGTCACGAACAGACCGTCCCGGTCGTTGCTCCCGAAGTTTGGGGTAAGAATTCCAGAGTGGCGCCCCTTCTTGATCGGGAAGACGTAGAAGGGCACCCACGCCAGCGGAACCCCCCCGACCCGGAACAGGACCGACCGAGCAATCACCTTTTCGTCAGGGATGACCTTGAGATCGCGGCAGAAAAAATCGGTGTGGGGATGATCCAGGTCACACGTGGTGATCACACCCCCACGGATATGGATGGTCCGGTCGCTGGCCGTGCGAATCGTTTTTCCGTGCAGGTATTTTCTCTCGAAAGTTGTCCGTCCTTCCCATACCTGTCCCCGGCCGGATTCCAGGTGGTACGACATTCGGTTTCCGTGCACCACCTCGGCCCCTCGACGAAATACGGGAAGCTCATCGATTGTTCCGGTTGAGTCCGGGATTCCCTCCGCCTCGAGAACCCCTGCTGCTCGGTCGAAGACCACACGTCCTGCCGAGAGCTCGATCTCCCGGTAGCGAAGTTTTACCTTCCCCTCCAGGGTCATCCATCGGGTCTCGAAGTCGTACGTCACCTTGTCCGCCTCGTAACGCACCTCGGATGAATCCTGGACGGATGGGTCCGGCCTCTCCAAAGAAAGGGGATCGGCCTGCTGGCCCGAAACCACTCCAGGAGCCATCAGGAAAATCGCCAGTAGAACGGTCACGAACATGGAAATTGGGGATCCCCCTTCACGGTTTCGGAATGTGGATTGGGGGCTGCGGATTGAAGAACCGAAGGCTTTGAATCCGCAACCCGAACTGCGCGCGCTGATTCCTACCTGCTATGGAGGATCGGACTCGTCGGTCGGTTTCTGAAGCGGATGCCTGAGATCGTTTGAAAGATGTTGAACCCCTGAATTCAGAGGGCATCGTTCTTCTTGATTTTTTCCCGTATATTTTTACCTTAGTAGGACGATTCGGGTCTCCTCGACGAATCTAAAAGGATTCCAGACCACTTTAATATTGGAGATCCCACTATGCCGACGGAACTCAGCGCGGTGAATGTTTCTCTTTTCGATGGTCTTTCCGCGTCAGAGAAAGAAAGCCTTTACAGCATCTCCGATCGCCGGACTTATCCGGATGGTGCTGTGATCATCTCTGAGGGCGAAGAGGGCGATTCCCTGTTCATCGTGGCATCGGGCACCGTTCAGGTGGAAAAGGCCACCCTCGATCGGCGGCAGGAAGCATTGGTCCTGTTGCAGGAGGGCGAATGCTTTGGCGAATTGACCCTCGTGGACAAGCAACCCAGAAGCGCTACGGTTCGAGCGGTGGGTGATACCGAAGTCTTCATCTTTAAACGGGATGCCCTCGAACAGGATTTCGCCCAGACCCCCAATGTCCACCATCGCGTCCTGGAAAATCTGATCAAGATCATGTCCGGCCGTCTTCGACGGGTGGACGAAAACCTGATCCAGAGCATCTACGACAGCGTGATCGTCGTGGATCGAAGCCTAAAGGTTATGGAGTGGAATCGGATCTCCGACCTTCGGGGCATCCCGGCTCAGGAACTCTCTACTTTGCAGTCCACAGACCACGATCTATTTAAACTGATGCCGCACCTCCAGGGGACTTTTCGGACACATATTGAAGAGGTGATTGAAAGCGGGGAAGCCTCCCGCTTCCTGGTGGATTACGAAGACCCGGGCCAAGGCCAAATCTACCTCGATACGGTGGTCGCCCCGTACAAACGAGGCGCTCAGATCATCGGCGCCGTCCTGGCCCAACGGGACATCACAGACGTAAAAGCCCTTGAGAATCAGCTCATTCATGCGGAGAAGTTGGCGATGTCCGGGCAGATGGCTGCGGATATCGGCCACGAACTCAACAACTACCTCTCTATCATATCGGGACACGCGGACCTCATCAGCATAGAACCCGCTTTAAAAGAACTCCCGCGCGCCATGAAAAGCCTAGGTGCCATAATGGAACAAGTGCGTAGGATCGAAAGGTTTACGGCCAACCTGATGGATTTCTCCGCACAGAACACGCAAAAAAAACCCACCGATCTCAACGGTCTGATTTCAAAGCTCGTCCAGTTCATTCACCCCCAACATCGATTTCGTAACGTCGTGTTCGAAATGCGCCTCCAAGAAGACCTTCCATCTTTGAACATCGACGGAGGACAAATCCAACAGGTCCTCCTGAACCTGTTCGCAAACGCGGCAGATGCCGAGTCGTCGGGGGAAGTCACCACAACCACAGAGCACAACGTTGAAAACCACAAAGTGCGCATCACGGTCAAAGACAATGGTCCGGGGATACCCGACAAGGTTCTGGCCAAAATCTTCGCCACCGGTTTTACCACCAAGCGGACCGGACACGGTTTCGGATTGCCGATCTGTAAACGTATCGTTGAAAATCATGGGGGCGAGATCGCTGTTATCAGCCAGGTCAAGGACGGCACCACCTTTACGATCCAACTTCCCGTAACCGGCCATTGACCCCCTCTACTGGTATGGACAACCAAGCGAAAGCAACAGGGATATCCCATTGCAATCATAGGGCTTGACTCAAGTTTGGTCAAGTCCTTTATCTTGCCCAACCGATGCCCCGGACCACGACCCAGCCAAAGGACAACCTCACGCCCCAAAAGGGTTTCCCCCCAAATGCTCGGGAGGCCGCCCTGGAGGCCCTAAACAGGTTTGAGAGGACCGGGGCCTATCCAAAGATCGTCCTGAAATCCCGCCTAGAGAACAGCGGCATGTCCGAGCGGGACCGAAGACTTTCACGGGAGGCGGTTCGTGGCACCCTCGTGTGGCGAGCACGCCTCGACTGGGTCATCTCTCGGCTCCTTGAACGGCCTTTCGAGACTCTCCCCGTGGCCATCCGGAACATCTTGAGGCTCGGTGTCTATCAGATCCTCTTCCTGGATCACATTCCGGCTTACGCCGCGGTTTCTGAATCGGTTCGCCAGGCCAGGAGTCACGGCCACGCCGGGACCGCTGGCCTGGTGAACGCCATATTGCGCGGAGTCGCAGGCTTGAATCCCGCAGACCTGGCGCCGTCATGTGATGGAGATCCGGCCGAACACATCGCCTGCCTCTGGTCCCATCCGCTCTGGATGGTAAAGAGGTGGATGGCTAGGTTCGGGGCCGATGAGACGGAGTCCCTTTGCCGGGCGAACAACCGGGTCCCACCGGTTGTCCTGCGACACAACCGGACCCGGGGTTCCCTCCAGAAGTTGCTCGAGGGGCTTCAAGAGGTTGGTGTCCGGGTCAGATCCCACCCCCTGCAGGAAGGATTTCTGGTCGTTGAGGAGGGCGGGTTTCCTTTCGATTCCGCCCTCTTTACCGATGGGTGGGTAACGGTCCAGGACGTCAGTGCGGGCCTCGCCGTTTGCCTGCTCGATCCCCAACCGGGCGAGAGCGTGATCGATCTGTGCGCAGCGCCCGGCGGGAAATCAGGGTTTATCTGTGAGAGGATGTTTAACCGGGGCTGGCTGGTTGCCCTGGACCGGAACGCCGGCCGGCTCGTCCGTTTGAGGGAGAATATCAAGCGTCTTGGACTTCGAAATGTAGAGGTCAACGTCTCCGATGCCCTTCGGTCACCTCCCTGTGGGGTATTTGACCGAGTCCTGATAGACGTACCCTGCTCGAGTATAGGTGTCCTTTCCCGCAAACCGGATGTACGATGGCGCAGAACAGAATCGGACCTGTCCCGTCTCGGTGAAACCCAATTAAGATTGTTGGAGAAGGGCGCTGCCCACGTCCGTCCCGATGGTGTCATGGTCTATTCGACGTGCTCCACCGAACCGGAGGAAAATGACAACGTCGTGACTCGGTTCCTCGAAGCCCACCCTGAATTCGAGACCGAATCCTCTATTGCGGGCTTAGGCCCCGTGGGGTCGGATGGCGCTCTGCGGACTTTCCCCCACCGCCACGATTGCGATGGATCGTTTGCCGTCCGAGTCAGGAGGTTGCTGGAATAATGCTGCACAAACTGGCCCGGGAGTTGATTCTGTTTGGAGTTGGATCTACCCTGGCGGTCATCGGTGGAGGGCTATTTGTGAATCAGCTGGTCATGCCCGTGATGACCCGACGCGGAATGGAGATCGAAGTCCCATATGTCTCTGGTATCACAGAGCCGGAGGCTCGGAAACTGCTGCTCCAGAAGAACCTGAAGCTTCAGGTCGAAGAATCCCGCTGGAGTCCATCGGTGCCATACGATCACATCATCTTTCAACGCCCCGGGCCGGCTTCCATGGTAAAAGGCGGACGCACCATCTATGTTTCGGTCAGCCGTGGCGATAGCCTATACATGGTTCCGGATCTGACTTCCGGGATGTCCCTGAGGGAGGCAAAACTTCGGATCGAACAGTCCAGTATGGCCGTCGGGCTTGTGGAGGAGGTCGCATCCGAAGCACACCCGGGTGTTGTCGTTGGGCAACACCCTGATTCGGGAACCGTCGTCCCACGAGATTCCGAGGTGGATCTGCTGGTCAGCGGGGGGCTCAACCCCCGTTTCAAGATCCCCGACTTCGTGGGTATGGATCTCGGATCGGCTGTTGCAATTCTCGACAGCTTGGGTCTCACCATTGGCGAGATCCTCTTTAGGAACGGAGAATCGTTTGAGATGATACTTGAGCAGAGCCCGGAAGTTGCCGAGGATGTTCAGGTTGGGGATACGGTCGATTTGACCCTGGGTCGATAGACACTCAGATCATGCCAAACTAACGGTCCCTATCGTTGCATCCAACCTCCTTTAGAGGTGACCCCGTGATTAAAATCGCCCCTTCTTTTCTTTCCGCAAATTTCGGCAACCTGGAAGCTGAGATCGCTCTTGTCGAATCCGGCGGGGCAGATATGATCCATCTCGATGTTATGGACGGTCACTTTGTCCCTAATCTGACCTTCGGACCCCTGGTTGTTGAGGCCATTCGCAAACGGACGAGCCTGACCCTCGACGTACACTTGATGATCGCAGATCCTGCCCGGTATATCGAGGCCTTCATCGGCGCCGGGGCGGATATCCTGACCGTCCACCAGGAAATTGACGGGGATGTCCCGGCCATCGTGGACGATGTCCACGACCGGGGGAAGGCCGTCGGCGTCTCGATAAAACCGAATACGCCCCCCTCAGCGCTATTTCCCCTCCTTCCACAAAACCTCGACTTGGCCCTTGTTATGTCCGTTGAACCCGGCTTTGGTGGACAGAGCTTCATGCCTTCGGCCATCGACAAGATTCGGGCCTTGAGAGATGAAATCGACCGGAACGGCAGGGGGACTCTGATCGAGGTGGACGGCGGGATCGACCCTTCAAACATTCGTATGGTTGCACGTGCCGGAGCGGACATCTTTGTCGCCGGATCGTCTGTGTTCAAGGAAGGACAGGTGGGCGTAAACATCGGGGCCCTTCGAGAGGCGGCCGTATCGGAAAAATAAGTTTGATTTTAAAAGCGTAAATTGTTATACTTACAGCCTCATGTTCCAAACCCTGACCGAGAAATTCGAACGGGTCTTCAAGCAACTCAGAAGCCACGGAAAACTGACTGAGACCAATATCGAAGCGACCCTTCGAGAGGTTCGCCGTGGGTTGCTGGAGGCTGATGTCAACTTCAGAGTGGTTAAAACCTTCTTGGAAAAGGTCAAGGTCCGGGCCGTCGGAACGGAGGTCCTCAAAAGCCTGACCCCGGCCCAGCAGATCATCAAGATCATCCACGAGGAGTTGGCCCGTCTCCTTGGTGGACATCATCACGGACTGAACTTCAGCAACATCCCCCCCACCATCCTGATGATGGTCGGGTTAAACGGGGCTGGCAAGACCACCGCCGCGGCTAAAATCGCCAGGCACCTCAAGGCCAAGGGACGAAGCGTTGAACTGGTTGCCGCCGACGTTTACAGGCCCGCCGCAGCCGATCAGTTGGAGGTCCTCGCCGGATCCATCGATGTGCCTGTCTGTCGAGGGGCGAACGAGTCAGAACCGGTAGAGACATGCCTGAAAGCCCTATCCTCTGCGCGAAACGGGAAAGCCGACACGCTTATCCTGGATACCGCGGGGAGAATGCATGTCGACGACCAGATGATGGAAGAGGTCGTTCGAATCCGGGAGGCGACCTCCCCTCATGAAATCCTGTTCGTGGCAGACAGCATGACCGGACAGGACGCCGTGAACGCCGCAGTTGAGTTCAAGAAACGTCTCGACTTCACGGGTGTGATCCTGACGAAATTGGACGGCGACGCCCGGGGCGGTGCGGCCCTCTCCATTTGTGAAGTCACAGGGGTGCAGATCAAATTTGTAGGGGTAGGGGAGAAGCTGGATGCCCTCGAACCATTCCACCCCGAGCGGATGGCCTCCCGCATCCTTGGAATGGGTGATGTCCTCTCGCTGGTGGAACGGGCTGAGAAGGCAGTCTCCGCAGAGAAAGCGTCTGCCCTGGAGGCTAAACTCCGGAAAGAAGCTTTCGGCCTCGACGACTTTTTAGAGCAGCTTCAGCAGATTAAAACCATCGGTCCCATCGATCAGCTTCTCGACATGATACCTGGAGCGGGAAAGGGGCTAAAAGGCGTGCAACCCGATGAAAGAGCCCTGATCCACACCGAGGCGATTGTCAGATCCATGACCCGGGAGGAACGGCGGAAACCCCACATCCTAAACGGGAGCCGGCGGCGGCGAGTTGCAAGAGGAAGCGGCCGGCCGGTTCAGGATGTCAACCGACTCTTGAAACAGTTCCAGCAGATGCAGAAAATGATGAAGAGCTTGGGGCGCTTGAAGACCGGACACCGGTTGCAATCCCTGTTCGGTTAGGCACCATTGACTCACATACCCCCTTTTCGGAGGTGGCTTTGGCCGTCAAAATTCGCTTAAAGCGCATCGGATCAAAGAAAGCCCCTGTTTACCGGTTGGTCGCAGCAGAATCCACTTCTCCCCGGGATGGTAAGTTCATTGAGGAACTCGGGTATTATAATCCGATCAAGGATCCCCCGATTATTCACATGAACGAGGAGAAGATCCTCACTTGGCTCAAAAATGGGGCGATCCCAACGGATACCGCTCGTAGCCTGTTGCGGGGACAAGGGATTCTGCAAAGGTTGGATGCGATCCGGAAGGGGACAAAGGACCAGGCCGAACCGTCGGGGATACCCGACGAAGCCCTTGAAACACAGGAACCCTAGTCTCCCCGGAGAGACACCCCACCCGGACGGTGGAGGCATGATCGCCATCGGCCGGATAGGACGTCCACACGGGACTGCGGGAACCGTCCGCGTGACCCCCCTGTCCGACCACCCCGACCGCTTTCGTCGTCTGAATCGTGTCTCGGTCGAAAAGGGAAGCGGGACCGTTATAACCCTGAATATCGAATCGGTGAAGGGACAAACCGCTAAAACCCTGGTAAAATTCCAGGGGGTCGATTCCCTAGAACAGGCCGAAGAACTCCGGGACGGTTTCATCCTTATCGCTCGGAATGATGTCCCCTCGCTCCCTGAAGACACCTACTATGTCTTCGATCTCGTCGGATATGAAGTGGAGACCGAAGAGGGTGATCCGATTGGAATCCTGACAGAAGTCCAGCGTTTCCCGGCAAATGATTTGTACCTCGTCCAAGGGAAAAAAGG
Source organism: Candidatus Latescibacterota bacterium (assembly GCA_965217865.1). Lineage (GTDB taxonomy): Bacteria > Latescibacterota > UBA2968 > SICM01 > SICM01 > CBDCJO01. The sequence continues at coordinate 2,230,616 of CBDCJO010000002.1, forward strand.
TGATGTCCTGATCCCCGCGGTTCGACAATTCGTTCGAGTCGATTCGGATCAGAGAAAAATTTTTGTCCAGGGGATTGAGGAGCTGCTGGAATAGGGCCCATCTCACAGCCGAGCGTTAGAGAACTCAGTGTTGCAGATCGACATCCTTACGATCTTCCCGGAGATGATCGAAGGGGCCTTAAGTCACAGTATCGTGGGAAGGGCCCTTAAGTCAGGGATCGTCCAGATCCGAATCCACAACCTCAGAGACTTCACCGACGATCCCCACCGAACCGTCGACGATGCCCCTTATGGTGGAGGGGGCGGGATGGTATTCCGGCCTGAACCCCTGGCAAGGGCCTTTCGAGCAATCACCGACTCCGAGACACCGCATCCCACCATCTTCTTGACCCCACAGGGAAGGCCCCTGACGCAGAAAGTTGCCAACCATCTCTCTCTGGAGCCGCATCTGATCCTGTTGTGCGGGCACTACCGGGGAATCGATGAGCGTATCCGAACACGGTACATTACGGAAGAAATATCGATCGGTGATTATGTCCTGAGCGGTGGAGAACTTCCAGCATTGGTTTTGGTTGACTCTGTCGTCAGGTTGATCCCCGGTTCCATCGGAAACTTCGAGTCCGCCCAATCCGACTCATTTCAAGAGGAACGGCTGGACTGTCCGTGGTACACCCGGCCCAGAGTGTTTGAAGGATTGGAGGTGCCTGGTATATTGGTGAAGGGAAATCACAAGGAGATCGCCCGCTGGCGGTGTGACCAATCCCTCCGGCGCACTGCAGGCCGGAGGCCCGATATTCTTGACAAGAACACGCTCTCACAGTTTCAAGCCCGGACCCCTAGCGCACGTCCAAACCCCGGAGGCCCAAAGTGAAAATCCTCCTGATCAGTCCACCCCTTCATAGCCTCTATTTCGCAGCGCGGGTCATCATCCCTCCGCTGGGTCTTCTCTACGTGGCCGGCAAACTTGATGCCGACGGGCACGACGTCGAAGTTCGGGACATGTCCTTCTTCGACGGACCTGAGGATTATGACGGGTTCGACCTTGTGGGCGTCACCTGTACCACGCCACAATATCACGAGGCTTTGCTCTACGCCAAAAAGGCCCACGAGGCGGGTTGTCGCACTCTGATCGGGGGTACGCACGTCACGTTCACGACCCAGACCACGCTTCGCTTGGGTTACGTGGACTATGTGATCCGGGGAGAGGGGGAACAGGCCGTCTCGATTTTGGCCAGAAACCTGGAAGAGGAAGGATCCAGGTTCGATCCGGGGAAGATCCCCAGCCTGTCCTGGTACGACCCCGATTCAAAAGCCGTGGTTGACAATCCCCAGGTTCCGGATATTCAAACGGTGGACGACCTGCCAACGCCGGCCCGACACCTTCTGGACATGGAACCCTACAAGCTCACCCGCTTGATGAACGGCCCCGTGTCCACGATGATCACCAGCCGGGGATGCCCCTACGCCTGCACATTTTGTTCGGTTCCCACCCTCTACCAGAAACGCAAATGGCGTTCCCGCGAGGCCGTCCTGGCCGTGGACGAGTTAGAAAACCTCTGTGAAGAGTACGGTTTTACAGGAGCCCTTCTGGTGGACGACCTCTTGACGACAAATCCCCGCCGTATCCACGAACTCTGCGCAGAGATCATCGAGCGCGGGCTTAAGGTTCATTGGTGGTGCCAATCGCGGGCAGATATCCTGGTCAACAACCCGGACCTGGTTGAGCATATGGCGCGATCGGGATGTTCCAATGTCTTTCTCGGACTGGAATCCGGCAACGAGCACACCCTGGTTCACTGGAATAAAAAAATGAAACTGATTACGGGTCATGAGGCCGTGGAATTGCTTCGCGACCACGGGATTCGGGCACTGACCTCTTTTATCATCGGCGCAGAGGGTGAGACCGAAGCCGATATCGAGAGGACCATTCAGTACGCCAAAGATCTGGACGCCCACCAGGCTCAGTTCTCCATCCTGACCCCCTATCCGGGGACCGTGGATTGGGACCGAAACATCGGCCGAATCTTCGACAACAACTGGGCGAACTACACCGGCACCAAGGTCGTATTTCACCGGGATTCGGTTCCGGGTGAGGTTGTCGAGCAGAAGCTCCGGAAAGCGTATCTGAAGTTTTACAACCCGTTTCGCAGGTGGGATCGCGTGCTCAAGGGAATCCCCGGGCTTAGCCTGAAGGGGCTCTGGGCGGTCTGGCGCAACCTAAGGGAAAGCGCGGAGATCCCGATTCTGGATCCGGTTGAAAACATGATCCAACTCGCTACCCCAGACCGGGATGAATTCTTAAGGTCGCAGAAAAAGGCCGCTCCGACACAGATCGAGGCAGCGGATTAAGGGAAAGGAAGGAGCAAATAAAATGTCCGTCGATCTTCTGGCCGCAGTTTCTCGAGAGGGACTCAAAGAAGATGTCCCCGAGTTTAAGGCCGGTGACACCCTGCGGGTACACGTTCGGGTGATCGAAGGGGAGAAAGAGAGAACCCAAGTGTTTGAAGGAAATGTAATCCAGCGGAAGGGATCCGGTCTCTCTGAGACCGTCACGGTAAGGCGCATCGCCAGCGGGGTCGGTGTTGAACGGATCTTTCCCATTCATTCACCTCGAGTCGGCCGGATCGAACGCATCCGGCGGGGTCGGGTGCGTCGGGCTCGCCTCAACTATCTGAAAGGCCTTCGAGGCAAGGCCGCCCGAATCGCCGAAGCATCGAATTGATCTAAGCCAATGGCCCCACCCGCCAACAAAATCCCGAGGACTTCAAGGAGACAAACACGCCGACGGGCTGTTCAGGCCCAGGAACTTCCCTATACGCGACGAAACAGGCGATTGTTCCTGGGCGGCCTTTTTGTTATCGCATCTGGATATATAACTTTAAGCATCCCGCCGGCCGACGGTTTTATGTCGATGACCCTGGCTCCGATCTTACTCACCGGGGGTTACTGCGTGATTCTCCCGGTTGCTCTTTTAATCGGAGAACGCCGTTCAAAAGGGCCTGAAAACCCTCCGGCGGAAGACTCTTAGTTCGTTTACCCCCCACCAACCCTGACGCCTTCCCTCCAGGCATGATTCCCAATCCCTCGGACCGAAACCGTCGGATCAAAAAATCTGTGCTTGCCAGCCTCCGTCCACAATCAACGGGATCCCCGTAATCCATCCGGCGTCGTCCGAGGCCAGAAACACCGAAGCGCGACCGATGTCTCTGGAGAGGCCGAATCGGGGAAGAGGCGTCCTTTCACGGCACGCTTCGATCTGCTCGGGCGTCAGGTAGTCCTGTATCGCGGTCTCAATGTAGCCCGGGCAGATCACATTTACGGTAATGTTATGGGCACCCAATTCCACCGCTGTGTCCCTGGTCAAGTTGACGACAGCGGCCTTCGCCGGGGCATAAGCAGGTCCGCCACCTCCCCCGAACGCGTGAATCGATGCTATGTTGATGATTCGGCCCGCTTCGGATCTTTTGAGGTGCGGGACCGCGTATTTGGTTGAGAGAAAAATCGCACGGAGATTCAACCCTACGACGCTGTCCCAATCGGCCACGGCGAGCTGCTGACTGTCCCCAGGGATATGAATCCCTGCATTGTTGACCAGGATGTCGAGTCCCCCAAACCCATTGACCGCCGTTTCGATCAAGGAACCGACAGCCGCCTCGTCCGAAACGTCGGCTTGCGCAAATAATCCCTCCCGCCCAAATTTCTGGATCTCTTCGACGGTCGGTGTAACCGTCTCCTGTTCATAATACACGCCTCTTTTGGGATCCTCGCGTACATCGGCCACGACGACCCGCGCACCCTCCCGCGCAAATTCGATCGCGATGCCCCTCCCGATACCTGAACTCCCTCCGGTAACGATCGCCACACGATCTTTCAGCACCATAAATGCTCTCCCTTCTGAGGTGTGGATCTCACCAGGCCCGTGAATCCGCTTGTCCTAAATCATATTTTTATTATATTTAACACCCAAGAAAATTTGAAGAGGGATACGATGAACGTACATCCGCTGATCGTCCACTTCCCGATCGCGCTGTTGATTACGGGGGTCCTTTCGGACGTGTTTGGGTTCCTTCGAATGAGACCATTTTTTCAGGACGTTGGGCTGTTCCTGATTGGTTTGGGTGTTTTGGGAGCCATCGCCGCTGGGGTATCTGGAGACCAGGCCGCAGAAGCGCTTTCACATATCTCGGAGCTTACCCCGTTTGTTGAACAACACGAAGACTTCGCAACTGGGACGATCTGGATGTTCATCCTCCTCCTTCTGTGGCGCCTATATCTAAAGATCAGGGGGCGATTCACGCCGGTGATTCGCACAGCCTACGTAATCCTCAGTCTAACCGCCGGTGGACTCCTCTCGGTAACCAGTTATCTGGGGGGGGTGCTCGTGTTTGAACATGGCGCTGGGGTGAAACAGGCTGTGGAGCGTTCGTCCCCAGGAAAATAGCAGCTCATTCGCCAAACACAGGATCATGATCCGTTATCTGAGCTTTTATAACGGCAAACTCTTTACCAGCCGGCCTCCAGCTGACTCCGATTGGGTTATGGAGCTGGACATCCCCGATCAAACCGCGCTTAGAGAAATTCAAAAGGCCGCCCAGCATACCTATAAGGCGAAGAAAAACAGGGCGGTATGGGGACACCGATTCCTTCGCCTTAATGATGTTCTGAAGCCCTTTATGACAGGCCGCTGAATTTCCCCAACAAGCCAACCCCCATCTATTCTTTTCCCAATCCCCATATTAAATATTTATAGACCAAAACCCGAGCGCCAATGGGGCATTAGCTTATATGCTTATCAGCAAAATTCTCCGTGGGCTTTTGCCGGGAATTCCGGTGTCGATCGACCGAACAAGGACGGGCCGCGTGGTTCGGGAATAGGGAAGGAGAAATTTGCCAACCCGTGACGCCTCATTATTTCCCACAAAAACCAACAGGGCGCCAAGGTTTCTCACCACCTTCCGGATGGAGGGAACCAGCCCGGGAAGATTTCCGACCGCACGAGCCAGGATCAAATCATATCCCCCCTTGGAACAATCCTTAATGGAAAGCTCTTCAACGCGTGCGCGGATCACTGAGGTGTTGTCGAGAGAAAGAGTTTGAGTGGTTTTCACCAGATGGTTTGTCCGCTTCAACGACGCATCAAGAAGATGGAACTTGCGACCCGGATTCATGATGGCTAGAGGAATGCCCGGGACTCCCCCTCCCGATCCAAGGTCCAGAATCCTCTCTGGATCAAACCATTCCAATACTGGCTGGGCAAGCAAAGATTCCAGAATCTGATCCTCGATCAATGTCGTTTTTGCCGGATTTCTTGAAACCAGATTGATACGCCGATTTGTCGCAACCATGATTTCGTAAAATTCCCCCAGGCGAACCGCCTGTTCGGGTGAAACGCTTATTTCCATCTCGTCTTTAAGTCCGCTCAATCCGGGACAAACGGCAATGGAATTCTTTTCAGAATCGAAACAGGCCATAGGTTTTAGTTCCACGTGGAACAATCGTTGAGGCCGCCGATCCCCACTTTCCGGCTTTTATGATAGAAAATCGAGCTGTGCGACCAACGCGACACCTTTTTTAGACATTTGGAATTTGACGCCCGCCCCAGCTTTCCATAGGCCTTTCTGCTCTGCCAATTGCAATTCAACACAAAAGGCACTCTCATTTTACGAGGGTGCCCATCATTTGTTTCACGTGAAACATTGGCGCTACTTTTTGGTCCTTTTCTTAACCTGTTCAATCATCAACTGCTGGCCCCAGCTGAGTAGGTTAAACATAGTCCAGTAGAGAACCAAACCGGAAGACATCCCCCAGAAAAAAAAGATCATCATAGCCGGCATCATATAGACCATCATCTTCTGTTTAGGATCTGTCAACGTCTTCTTTTGTTGAAAAAACATGGTTAAGGCCATCATAAGGGGAAGCACGTGTATCTGAATCCCCTCGGGTTGCGACAAGTCGTCGATCCACAGAACAAAGGGGGCTTGCCTTAATTCAATCGCATTCTGGAACACGTTAAACAAGGCAAAAAGGATAGGCATCTGGAACAACATCGGCATGCAACCCCCCAGCGGATTGACCCCTTTTTCCTTGTATAATCGCATCATTTCCTGGTTCACGCGTTGCTGGTCCTTCGGGTACTTTTCCCGAAGTTCAGTAATCTGAGGCTGAACTTCCTGCATTCTGGCCATCGACTCATAGCTCTTGTGCGTCAGTGGATATAATGCGATCTTGACCAATATTGAGAACAGTATGATCACCAGGCCATAGTTAGACACCAGCACGTGGATCATCATGAATATCTTCAATATCCCGATCCCAATCGGTTCCATCAGCCCTCTTGCCCAATCCCATCCCCAACTCATAGCCTGTTGAAGCCCTCCTTCATACTGGCTTAGGATAGAATACGAGATCGGCCCCCCATATACTCTTCCCGCTATAAAACCTTTTTGGGACTCTCCGACGATTCCGATGTCAAACCGCTTCCCTCCGTCTGGGTCCGCGGTTTCTTCGACAACTTTCATCGCATAACGGCCCTGGATTTCTGGGACAAATGCAACCAGAAAATATTTGCTCCTAAGCCCAACCCAACCTCCCTGCCCACTGGGCCGGGACTGGTCGCTCCTGGCTTCTTCAACGTCCCACGATTCAACCTCTCCTCCCATAAAGGTCACGACCCTGGTGTGATTCAGCTCATCTTGATAATTCTTCTCGCCTCTCCCGAGACCGCCCCGCCACTCCAGCGTGCATTTTCGATCCGACAGTTCCCCCCTGACCCGAACATCAACCTCCAGATCGTATCGGTTTCCGACCACACTCACACTTTTTTCGATTGTGCTATTTTTCCATTTTACTGACCAGTTAACCGTCGCGGTTTCATCACCACTCAGAGAGAGTGACTCGATCCCGGGATCAAACATAACGTCCGAAAGATCGTGGTCGCCCACCGTAACCACACATCCAACCCCACCTTCCCCAACCAGGTCAACTGGTTTTCCACCCTTACCATCAAGATACCCCTTGAGGATCCAACTTTTTAAGGCACCTCCGCGGGTGCTCCATCGAGAAATAAACAGGTCGTTCTCCACCACGATTTCTCGCTCATCAACCCTCACATCCTTCTCTTCCGGTGGGTGGGTCTCTTCGGTTATTTCAATCTTTTTTGGGCGGGGAACCGCAACGATTTCTTCGGAGACCTCGGGATAGGAGGAATCCACCCTTTCCGCTTTTTGGGGGTCTTTGCCCATCAACCATTCCTGGTATTTGGGGGTCAATAGAATCACTATTCCGATGAGTACAAAAGCAAAGAGAACTCGCCTATCCATAAGCCGCCTTCAGGAAATTATTATGGCCTTTTCAACTAAACCGTGAGATTAAAATTTTGATTATATTACCTCGGGGCTTATGAGATGTCAAGCGTTTATTGTTGTAAAGCCCATCTATTCTAGTACTTACTTGCTAAAGAAGGCGTAATTAATTATATTCCTGACCATAGATTGGCTCCCCCTGGATCACACCCTCTGAGGAGACCACCGCTATGGGCAGGATCGCACCGGTTATCGAACTCAGCGACAAGGATCGCGAAACGTTTTCAACGTGGACCCGCTCGGGCAAGGCCGAGCAACGACTGGTTTTACGAGCACGTATTGTTCTGTCTGCTGCGCGCGGCGGTCAAAACCGTGACATCGCGCGTGAACTCGGCACACGCGAAGCGACGGTCAGCAAGTGGCGGAGCCGCTTCCACCAGGTTGGACTGAAGGGACTACAGGACAAGCCACGTCCCGGCAAACCTTCTAAATACACCCCGTCCACCGAAAAGAGCATCCTGGCGGCCCTGGATAAGTCGCCGCCTAAGGGATACGCCACCTGGACGGGTCCGTTGCTTGCCGAAAAGCTGGGCATCTCCGAGCACTACGTCTGGCGTATCTTGCGCAAGCACCAGATCTCTCTGGCCAGACGCCGGAGCTGGTGTATCAGCACGGACCCCGAGTTTGTCCCAAAGGCCGCCGCCATCGTGGGCATGTACCTGGATCCGCCCGAGAACGCCGTAGTTCTTTGCGTAGACGAGAAGCCTGCAATCCAGGCGCTGGAACGCGCCCAGGGATGGCTCAAACTGCCCAATGGCAAAGCCCTGACGGGCTTCAACCACGAGTATAAACGCAACGGTACGACCACCTTGTTCGCCGCCCTGAACGTGGCGACCGGTCTGGTCAAAACCGGTCACTTCAAGCGGCGCAGACGACGGCAGTTTCTGAGGTTTATGAACGAACTCGTAGTGGACTACCCGGATCAGGAAATTCACGTCATCCTGGACAACCTGAACACCCACAAGCCCAAGATCGACCGCTGGTTGCCGAAACACCCAAACGTCCATCTCTACTACACGCCCACCCACGCTTCTTGGCTCAACGAAGTCGAGATCTGGTTCAGCATCCTATGGAAGAGAGCGCTCCGAAACGCCAGCTTTACATCGATCCAGCAGGTTCGTCAGGCCATCACCGAATTCACCGAAGTTTACAACGAAACCGCTCACCCTTTCGAGTGGAAAGCCACAGAAATCCGGGCGAAAACCCTCAAGAGTAAATACACTGATTTATGCAATTAAGTACTAGTTTATTTTGAACTGGATAAATAAGGATCTTTGGGGGGGGTTGTGTTAAAAGTAATGAAAAATGCTTCTCGCAATCAAACAGAAAATTCGACCTGACAGCCTATATAGTGTGTTTATAATTATAAATATACAATATATTGTGTTTTTGCTGTTCTGGTGGGTTTTTTTAAAAATCCGGAGAAATCCCCTTGACATTCTCCGTCCGTTTTTTTAGTTTGTCCTCGGTTTAAATCCCCCGGGTTCCAAATCCCTCCCCCAAATCTACTTTTCTCCAATCAAGTTTCACCTCAAAGATCTTCCCCCCAGAGTCTTTGATATTATATTTCGTTTGAAGTCTCACAACGCAAGTTGCCTGCCATTTATTTATCTCCCCCAGGGCGATTATCTGTTTTACCAGTATAGATTTACCGCTGTCTATTTGGTTTTGCTGTGCCCAAATGCCTACATCGGCGATTCCCATTCGAAATCGTTATCCTGAAACTTCCAACTCAATAATTCAACACATGAGCACCAGAATAGCACCTCTTCCCAATCTTCCCTTGCTCTGGAATCAGTGCCTTGCTTCAATCGAGTCCAGGATTCAAAGGCAGAGCTACAACACCTGGTTCAGGCCGACCCATCTTGTCGAATGCACTGCAGAAAACGCAGTCGTTCAAGTCCCGAGTAATTTTTTTGCCGACTGGCTTGAAGAACACTATCTTGAATTGATCAAATCCATCCTTTCCGAACAAACCGGGAGAACTACAGATGTGAGTTTTTGCGTCACATCGAACCCTCCCACTCCAGAACCCCCCCTGTTTTCCGACTCCCTAAGCGGAGGATCCATTTCTCCGACAGAAGCTGTTTTCCCTCTCAACTCAAGATATACCTTCGACACTTTTATTGTGGGAGAGAGCAATGAATTCGCCTATTCCGCCGCACTTGCAGTGGCAGAGTCTCCCGGGAAGACCAGTTTCAATCCTTTGGTGATTTACGGCGGGGTGGGATTGGGAAAAACTCACCTTTTACAGGCAATCGGCCATCATTGCGTCACGCAAAATGTGGTTCGGAAGGTCGTCTACATATCCTCCGAAAAGTTCGTTTCCGATTTTATCCAATCGATAAAAAACAAGGATTCGACACAGTTTGCAAGAACCTATCGCTCGGCTGATATCCTCCTTGTGGATGATGTACAATTTTTCCCCCAGAGCGAAAGCACTCAAAAAGCGTTCTTCCACACATTTAACACCCTTCATCAGAACAGGAAACAGATCGTCCTTTCATCAGACTGCCCTCCCAACCGGTTAAAGGGGCTCGAAGAACGTCTTATTTCCCGTTTTTCATGGGGCCTTGCGACTGGCATCGATAGACCAGATCTTGAGACCCGAATCGCAATTCTCAAGAAGAAAAGCGAAATTGAGGGGATTTCTCTCGATGACGACATCGCCGGACTTATTGCCGCCTATGTCGACACCAACATTCGGGAATTAGAAGGGATTCTTACTCATATTATGGCCCACGCCTCATTGAGGAACGTATTTCTTAACCGCGATCTCGTTTTAAAGATCCTGGATCAAACGACCAACCACCCTACAAAAAAATATCCTCCCATCGATCTGATCCAAAGGGTTGTGGCAAAAAATTTTTCGATTAGCGATGGTCTCCTTATAAGTAGAACCCGAAAACAAGAAGTCGCGATGGCCCGTCATGTGGCTATGTACCTCTGCCGAAAATTAACAAATTCTTCCCACGAAACAATCGGCCTTCACTTTGGCGGACGAGACCACAGCACGGTTGTCCACGCCTATAAATCTGTGGCATCCCGGATGCAGAGGGAACCTTCATTCGCCGACCATCTCCACAGGTTGACCCGCGATGTCCAGGCCTCCCACTCCTGAATGATCCATTTTTGATTGATCTTAACCTGTCCCCACCTTGTGAATATCCAAGACGGAACATGTCACCGAAGGAACGATATACTTATATTGTTCGGTTGATGAACGGATATTCCCTTTTTTTAAACATACTCTTCACATTTCATTTTCCTCCTATAATTCTTTAACAACTGAAATCAACTTATCTTTCCGAACATTCTCCAAACTTGTCAACTTATCAACGGTTATTATATTAGATATTATGTTCTTTCTAAAACATGAAACATGATAAAAATAAAAAAGATGATCATCTTCACGCGCGTAAATTTTTGATGGTTGTTCGTTCTACAATTCGGCTTTTAAACAAAGAATTTATCTTGACAAATTCGAGGAAAATCAGTATATTACGATAGATTACATCCCCGAACAATCCATCCTAATTTCCTGCATGTTTTATGCTGTTTAATATCCAACAAAAAGATCTTTCCAGGGCACTCGATACGGTCTGGGATGTTGTGCCTTCGAAGACTGCAATCCCTGTTCTTTCCCACCTGTTGATAGAGGCGTTTCCCCATAAAAACTCGGAACCGAATTCGGGTAAAATTACAATATCCGCGACCGACCTTGATATTTCAATAACCACCAGTACATCAACTTCTGTTATTGAGGCTGGCCGAATCACTGTTCCAGCCCGGAAGTTTTTTGAGATTATCCGGGAGCTGCCCGATGGAACTCTGGTGGTTTCGGGAAAAGATCATCAGGTAAAGATCAATCGTCCGGTGGGGGAACAGGACACTGCGTCCGAATCCTTTGATCCTGATGCGGAAACGATGCTGCCTGGGCAAGGTGTTTATGTTCTGATGGGACTTCCGTCGGAAGACTATCCGGAACTTCCCGGGGATATCGAAGGCACCCTTATTCAATTTGGAGAGAACGGGGGGCCCGATGGAAACATCATCAAGGACATGATCTCCAAGACCTCGTTCGCGGTGTCTCGAGATGAAACCCGGCCTGTGCTAAATGGGGTGCTGTGTCTGGTGCGTCCGGAGGGGATCACGATGGTTGCGACAGATGGACATCGGTTGATCCGACACATCAAAGGCTTAGACCTCAAGGATTCGATGAAAGGTAAGGATCAAGCCGAAGCGATCGTCCCCCCCCGGGTGCTTCAGCATTTAGTTAAGTTGCTTTCCAGCCATTGCACTCTTAAACAGTGTGTGATCGGAAGCAATCACATCCTTTTTGATCTGGGTCAAACGCGATTGGTTTCGCGGCTTATCGAAGGGCCCTATGTTGATTATGAGCAGGTCATTCCCGGGGACAATACCCAACGGATGATGATATCGAAAAGTGCGATTGCGCCATCGGTTCGAAGGGTATCGATTCTCTCTAATACCCAGACCCATCAGATCCGTATCGGTTTTCGTAAGCACGAAGTGGAGCTGTCCGCGGTTAGTCAGGAGGTGGGTGGAGAAGCAAGGGAATCGATCCGGGCGAATTATGATGGGAACCAGATGGACATTGGATACAACTCCGCTTATCTTCTCGACATACTCAAACGAATCGACTCCGAAGACGTCATATTCGATCTCAACACCCCCATCACGGCTGGAATCGTCAGGCCTGCCGAACAACCGGAAGGAGAAGATTATCTTTGTCTGCTCATGCCGTTGCGTCTTAGCGAATAAAAGACATGTTCATCGAGTCGCTGATGCTTCAGAATTTCCGTTGTTTCCGCGCGGAAAGCTTCCGGTTTTGTGAATCGAAGACGGTTATTAGCGGAGAAAATGGATGTGGAAAATCAAATCTTCTTGAATCGATCTTTTTCTTTGCCTCGGCCAAGTCGAACCGGGGTGCGCTTGAACGGGACATCGTACGGCACGGAACCGATCACTTTCAAATCCATTCCTCGATAAAGAAGGGATCGCAGTGTGTAATTATTCGGATCCTGTATGATCAGCAAGGAGGAAAGCGAGCGTATCTCAACGAAAATCCCCTTCCCCGCTTATCGGACTTACTCGGTACTTTTAATGCCGTCCTCTTCTCCCCTGAAGATGTCGACCTGGTTCTGAGGTATCCCCACGAAAGAAGGCGGATGCTTGACATCCTCGCTTCCCAGGCGAGTAATTCCTACCTGTCCGACCTTAAGTTATACCAACGCAACCTTGCACAACGAAACAGTCTTCTCCGGAATGGGCTTTTTGGAGATAGCCTCGGCGTACAACTCGAACCGTGGAATATTCAACTTGCCGACGCTGGTGCCAGGATTATTCAATACCGAACAAAAACCATTGAAAACGTTGCGCCGATTGCCCAGAAGTTTTACAGCCGCCTGGCTCAAGACGGGGAAGTTCTGAGTGTTCGTTACCTGAGTCCCGCCGGGGGGGATTCAGTTGAAGAGACCCAGTCCCGTCTTCTTGAAGCGCTACACGCACACGAGGAAAGGGAGAAAAAACTGGGATACACCCTTGTCGGACCACATAAAGATCAACTTTCGTTCGAAATAGATGGAAAGGATGTTCAAAGGCACGCATCGAAGGGGGAGCGGAAAAGCACGCTTCTTTCCTGGAAGCTTGCTGAGGCGGTGTTCCTGGAGTCTGTTGTCCAAGGCATGCCCGTTCTTCTGCTGGACGATATTTTCTCCGAACTGGATCGGCGCCGATCGGAGTGTCTTCTCGACCTTTTGGGCGGATTTGACCAGGTCATATTAACCACGGCCAGGGATCCCGATACAGCGCTTTCGGATTTCAAAAAAATTTCAATCTGATTCCATCGATATTTATGAATCGCAGGTTTCGACAAGGTTCCTCCGGGGGACCGGTTTCCATCGGCAAAAGTCTCGATCGGCTGATCGAAGGGCTGGGGATCGGGACACAAATTCTTGAAAGACAGGCGATCCTTTTATGGGACGATGTTGTGGGGTATAGGATCGCACAGGCGACCCAACCCGAAAGGGTGCTTCGAGGAAATCTATACGTAAGAGTGAGGACGGCCACGTGGCGACACACCCTGATGTTTCACCGGGATGAGATTCGGAGAAAGCTCAATCACCGACTGGGGAAGGAATTGATCAGGCAGATTCTGTTGAAATGAGTCCAAGCCGGTAGCAACCCGCCAATCTTGATTTCGAAAGGAGGGGCGCATTCCGCGGTTGTTTTTAAGCGAAGACAATTGCGCCGTATCGTTCTATGGGAGATGAGGCTCAATCCGTGTCGGCAGATGTATACAGTTCCGATAGTATCCAGGTCCTGAAAGGGTTGGAGGCCGTTCGGAAGCGGCCGGCGATGTACATCGCCAACACGGACAGTCGTGGTCTCCACCATCTTCTCAGGGAGATCGTCGACAACAGCGTCGACGAGGCGATGATGGGTGTCTGCGACCGGATTGAAGTCACTCTGAACGCGGAAGGGAGCGCAACCGTATTGGACAACGGGCGAGGGGTCCCGGTTGACATCCACCCCGTCGAAAACAAACCGGGTGTAGAGGTCATTATGACCACCCTGCACGCGGGCGGGAAATTCGACAAGAAGACATACAAGGTTTCGGGGGGGCTCCACGGTGTCGGGGCATCCGTGGTCAACGCCTTATCCGAATGGTGCGAGGTGGAGGTCGGGAAGAAGGGGCGCGTATACTATCAGCGGTATGAGCGTGGGGTGCCCGAATGCGAGCTGAAGGAAATCGGCCGGAGAAAAGGGTCTGGTACCAAGACCACATTTAAACCGGATCCCGAAATTTTTGACTCAATCGAATTTCATTACGACACGGTCGCGGCATGGTTGCGGGAGTTGGCGTTTCTTAACAAAAACATTACGATCGTTTTTAACGATAAACGATCAGGACAGTCAGAGACTTTTCACTATGAGGGAGGGCTGGTCTCGTTTGTCCAGTATCTGGACGAGGGGAGGGTTTCCTTTCACAAGCCGATATTGATCTCCGGAGAAAAGGAGTCCATCTCGGTAGAGGCCGCCCTTCAGTATAACGACTCCTATACCGAGAACCTGTTTAGCTACGTGAACAATATCCATACCCCCGAGGGGGGAACGCACCTGGTGGGATTTCGAACGGCCCTGACCCGGACCCTCAATTCCTACGCAGAACGGAACAATCTGTTCAAAAAAATTAAGTTCTCCCTCAGTGGCGAAGACATTCGGGAAGGGTTGACGACCGTTATCAGCCTGAAAGTACCGGAACCGCAATTTGAGGGGCAGACCAAGACAAAGCTGGGCAACAGCAATGTTCGGGGGATCGTTGAATCCATCGTGGGGGAACGTCTGGGTGAATATTTTGAAGAGAACCCCTCGGTGGCCAAAAAAATCCTGGAAAAATCCATTGAAGCCGCAAGGGCTCGGGACGCGGCCCGGAAAGCCCGCGAACTGGTCCGGCGCAAGAGTCTTCTTGAGGGCGGGAACCTTCCGGGCAAGCTCATGGACTGTAGCATCAGCGATTCTGAAGTGACGGAGATCTTCCTGGTGGAGGGGGACTCCGCTGGAGGCTCTGCTTCCCAGGGGCGGGATCGAAAGTTCCAGGCCATCCTTCCCCTCTGGGGAAAACCGCTCAATGTGGAGAAGGCCCGGATCGACAAGGTGCTCGGAAACGACAAGCTTCAACCCTTGATCACCGCGCTCGGGGCGGGCATCGGAGAGGATTACGATGTCACCAAGCTGCGCTATGGAAAGGTGATCATTATGGCGGACGCGGATGTCGACGGGTCTCATATCCGGACCCTTATCCTCACCTTCTTCTTCCGATATATGCGGCAGATGGTGGACGCGGAAAGGGTATACATCGCGCAGCCCCCCTTGTACCTTATCAAGCAGGGAAAGAAGGAGCAATATGCCTTCAGCGAGGAAGAGCGGGACAGCATCCTCAAGAGTCTGGGTGCGAACGGCGACGGCGGGAAGGGGACGATGGTCCAGCGATACAAAGGCCTGGGTGAGATGAACCCGGACCAACTCTGGAACACCACGATGGATCCTGAGAAGCGAACGCTCCTCCAGATATCGATCGATGATTCGGCGGAAGCCGACCATATATTCGCCATGCTGATGGGAGACGAAGTCGCGCCGCGGAAGAAATTTATCGAAGAGCACGCCGGACAGGTCAGGGACTTGGATCTTCACGCGAGTTGAAATGGGGGGGGCGATCCTCAGCCTCCGGACCGACAATCGAAATTTCCCCGATAAGGAGATCGCTCGGGTATGATGCAACGTCAGCGAATCGTCCCGGTTAATCTGGGCGACGAAATGAAGCAGTCGTATCTCGGCTATTCCATCAGCACCCTGGTCGCCAGGGCCCTTCCGGATGTTAGAGACGGCCTAAAGCCCTCCCAGAGGCGTATCCTGGTCGCCATGAACGACCTTAACCTCGGTCCTAACCGCCAACACCGTAAGTGTGCGAAAATCGTGGGGGATACATCCGGAAACTACCACCCTCACGGGGAAGCGGTGGTCTACCCGACCCTGGTCCACCTCGCACAGGATTGGAAGATGCGCTATCCCCTGGTGGGCGGACAGGGGAACTTCGGCTCCATCGACGGGTACCCCCCCGCAGCGATGCGGTACACCGAGGCGAGGCTGGCCGGCCCGGCGATGGAGAGCCTGGCCGACCTGGACAAAGACACGGTGGACTTCATTCCCAACTACGACGAACGCCTGCATGAGCCCACGGTCCTACCTTCGAAGTTTCCGAACCTGATCTGCAATGGTTCTACCGGTATCGGGGTGGCGATGGCCACTCAGATCCCCCCTCAAAACCTGAACGAAGTCGTCGACGGGCTGGTGGCATTGATTGACGATCCCGACCTGGACGTTGAAGGGCTGATGGAGCACATCAAGGGGCCGGACTTTCCGACCGGGGCGACGATCTTCGGAATCAGCGGGGTCCATGAGGCCTATCGGACCGGCCGGGGGGTGATCACCATTCGAGCACGGGCTATCGTCGAGGGTTTGGCCAACGGGCGGGAGAATATCGTGATATCAGAAATCCCTTTCATGGTCGTGAAGGCCAACCTGCTCGAAAAGATGGCGGACCTGGTCAAGGAAAAAAGGGTGGAGGGTATCTCCAACATACGGGACGAATCGGACCGGGACGGGTTGCGGATCGTGGTGGAGTTGAAGCGGGATGCGGATGCCAATGTGGTGCTCAATCGGTTGTACAAGCACAGCATGCTACAATCCTCCTTCGGTGTTATCATGCTTGCCCTGGTCAATGGTTGGCCCAAGTTGCTAGATCTCAAAGGGGTCCTCCAAAACTTTGTCGACCACAGGCACAACGTAGTCGTACGCCGCGCGGAGTTCGAACTGGGCGTTGCGCAGCGTCGGGCCCACATCCTGGAGGGTTTGAAGAAGGCCCTGGATCAGATCGATCTGGTTATCAAGATCATTCGAGGATCGGCCGATCCCGCGGTCGCCCGCGAGGGACTGATGTCCCGACTCGAACTCAGCACCGAACAGGCGCAGGCAATCCTCACCATGGCCCTCCAGCGGCTGACCGGCCTGGAGCGGCAGAAGATTGAGGATGAATATCTCGGCTTGCTCAAAGAGATCGCCTCCCTGGAGTCGCTGCTTCGCAGCAAGCCCACGCGCATGAAACTGATCAAGGATGAACTCCAGGAGATGAAGAAGAAGTATGGGGACGAAAGGCGGACCGAGATTGTCCTCTCCGCGGATGAGTTTAACATTGAGGATTTGATTGCGGAAGAGGACATGGTGATATCGATATCCCACGCAGGCTACATCAAACGCATCCCGGTGAGTGCTTACCGCAGGCAGAGAAGGGGCGGAAGGGGGGTGACGGGGATGATCACCAAGGAAGCGGATTTCGTCGAGCATCTTTTCATCGCTTCCACACACTCCTACATCCTGTTCCTGACGAACAAGGGACGGTGCCACTGGCTGAAAGTTTACGATATCCCGCAAGGCGGTCGCACGTCGAGAGGGAGGCCTGTCGTCAATATGCTTGAGGTGGGTTCCGGGGAGAAGCTTGCCGCCATTGTTCCGGTGAAGCAATTCGACGAAAACCACTACCTGATTCAATGTACGAAACAAGGGTTGGTCAAAAAGACTTCCCTGTTGTCTTACAGCAACCCCCGGAAAGGGGGGATCGTCGCCATAAACATTGTGGAGGGGGATTCTTTAATCGAGGCGGCCATCACCGACGGGACTCAGGACATCCTGATCTCGACGAAACATGGACAGGCTGTACGATTTTCGGAGTTGGAGGTCAGAGATATGGGGCGGAGCGCCCAGGGCGTTAAAGGGATCAAACTCCGGGACGGGGACGAAGCCGTGGGGATGGTCGTCGTCAAACGGGAGGGTACGCTGCTGACGGTCTGCCAGAATGGTTATGGAAAACGAACTCAGGTCTCGGACTATCGGGTGACTCACCGAGGGGGAATCGGAGTCATCGACATAAAGACCACAGACCGGAACGGATACGTTGTGGCGGTCAAGGAGGTCGTCGATGACGATGAGTTGATGATCATCTCCGAGATAGGCATCCTGATTCGACTTCCGATTCGGGATATCAAAGTCATCGGCCGGAATACGCAGGGGGTGCGCGTGATCAACCTGAGCGAAAATGACCGGGTTATCGATGTGGCGCGCGTGGTCGCTTCGTCGGAGGGAAACGGCGAAAACGGGAATGGCGCCGCCGGCGGGGAGTCGTAGGTCATAGGATAGGGCTTCACTGCCCGCGGCTGTGGGGAAATATCCTGACGTGTCAGAAATAGCCCTGGTCCGGCGGTCCAGGGCTATTATTAAATAGAGGTGGGATGACTAAAAAGAAAACCACAGGACCCAATTCACCAGATTCCAGAGCCCGATCCTTGAGGGGCGGCCATCGTCTTTACCTCCTCCTGGCCCTGGTCCTTGCGCTCCATATCGCTCCGTCCAAAGGCCTGGCGATTTTTGAGCGCGTCAACTCGCCGAACCCGGCCGACCCGATGGCGGTCCATATCTACCGGCTCGAGAACGGCCTGACGGTTTACCTGACGGCGAATCGTGAAAAGCCGCGCTTTTACGCGGAAGTTGCCGTGCGTGCCGGAAGCAAGCACGACCCATCTGAGTCCACCGGCCTTGCGCACTATCTGGAACACATGCTCTTAAAAGGGACAGACCGGATCGGCACCCTGGACCATGCCACAGAAAGGGTCCACCTGGACAGGATCTCCGAACTGTATGAAGAGCTCTTTAAGGAATCCGATCCTGATAGGCGGGAGGGGATCTATGCGGAGATCAACAAAGAATCTCAACTGGCCTCCCGGTACGCAATTCCGAACGAGATAGACAAGCTGTATAAGGAGATGGGGGGGGGGCATAATGCGTCAACGTGGCACGAACAGACGGTCTACCAGGTGGATCTCCCGGCCAACCGGCTCGTTCAGTGGGCGGTCGTGGAATCGGAGCGGTTCCGCCGACCCGTCTTTCGGTTTTTTCAGCCCGAACTCGAGGTGGTCTACGAAGAGAAGAACCGTTCTCAGGACAACAAAGACCGGATTATCCGAGAAGCGGTCGGCGGGATCCTGTATAAGAACCATCCCTACGGCCAGCAAACCACCCTGGGGAAAGCGGAACACCTGAAGAACCCCTCCCTGAAAAATATGTATTGGTTCTTGGATACCTTCTATGTCCCGGATAACATGGCCATACTCATCTCGGGGGATTTCGATATTGAGGAGGCCATCCGGACGGTTGACCGGCACTTCTCCGGCTTGCCGCCGAAGGCGCTCCCCAGGCCGAAGGGCTGGGAAGAGGCCCCTCTCCGCGGACGAGAATTCGTCTCGGTGTCTTACGAGGGAGAGGAGTACGCGCTCATCGCCTTCCGGACCGCGGAACGAAATCACCCAGATGCGGAAGTCTTTAAACTCCTGGACATGGTCCTGGACAATCGGACGGCGGGACTGATCAACCTCAACCTCAACCAGCAACAGAGGGTCCGCCGGGCTGGGTCGTATCCCAACATGCACAACGACTACGGCGCCCAGTACTTGTGGGGGATCCCCAAAAAGGGACAGTCACTGGAGGAAGTGGAAGGGCTCCTTTTGGATCAGGTGACTCTCATCAAAAAAGGGGAGTTTGAAGATTGGATCCTTCCGGCCATTATTGTCGATTTCGAAAAGAGCCGGAAGCGTCAGATGGAATCGAACAGAGGTCGGGTGGGTCAGATGCGGGAGGCATTTCTGGCTTTTCAGGACTGGGACCACGCGGTTGGAGAGATCGCACGGATGGGAAAGGTGACTAAAGAGGATCTCGTCCAAGCCGCAAAAATTACCTTTGGGGACGATTATGTTGTGGGAAATCGTGTGGATGAGCGGCGTGAAGTGCCCAAGATTGAAAAACCGAAGATGGATAAAATCGACATCGATCCAACCCGACGGTCGGTTTTTTTCGACCGCGTGATTTCCATGCCTTATGAAGGGATTGAACCTGAATTTATAGACCCCCAAGTAGACTACCGAAAGGTCGATTTTCACGACGGGGTCGTGCTCTCCTACACACCAAACCCCATCAATGACCTGTTCACCCTGAGCATCGCCATAGATATCGGAAACAACCAGGACAACCGAATAGGCATCGCCACAAGGCTGATCGACAAATCGGGCACCGCGACTTATGGACCCGAGGACCTCAAGAAAGAATGGTATAAGCTCGGGACGGACTTCAGCATCGGCTCCGGAACCGATGAGACCACGATTCGTATTTCGGGTCTGGACGAAAACCTCGAAGCTTCGCTTGTCCTGATGATGGACGTCATGAAAAACCCGAAGGCGGACAAGGTCGTTCTGGACGAGTTGATAAAGATCATCCTTGTCGGGCGGGAGGATGCCAGGAAGGATCCACGGACCATCAGACGGGCCCTTGCCCACTACAGTCGTCACCGCGCGGACTCACGGTATCTTCGGGTGCTCCCGAGTCGAGATGTTCAGAGGCTTACTGTGGACGAACTCCATAACCTCGTTCGGGGGCTGTTGAACCACAAACATACGATAAGCTATACCGGGTCCCTCCCCCTGGATCAGGTCGTTGTGATCCTGAAACGCAACCATCCCATCTCGGGGACCCTGACGGACCCCCCGCCTTATCTGTTCCTGAAGGCACAGGTCCCTGAAGAGACCGAGATTCGCTATTTACACAAAGAGGTTGCACAGGCACAGGTCTACCTGGAATTTGGAGACGAAGATTACAACGAAGCCAATATCCCCGCAATCCAGTTGTACAATTCCTACTTTGCCGGGGGAATGTCTGGAGTGGTGTTTCAGGAGCTGCGGGAAGCTCGGGCCCTTGCGTACGCAACCGGGGCGGGCTACACGCCGGGACACCGAAAAGGCGATCAGAATCTGGTATGGGGGGGGCTGGGTTGTCAGGCAGACAAGACGCCCGAAGCGGTCGAAACCTTTATCGATCTGATGGACAACCTGCCGGTTTCCTCTCAGCGGTTCGAGTCCTCCCAAGAGTCTATCCTCAACCAATACCGAAGCTCAAAGCTGGGCTTCCGGGAAATCCTAGGTGCCGTTCGATCCTGGGAGCGGCTGAAAGTCCGGGTTGATCCGAGAAGGTCCCGTTACGAAAAGGTTCTGAACGCTGACATGAATCTGATGCTGCAGTTTCACAAAGCACACATAGAAGGTCGGTTAAAACTGGTCTCCGTTGTCGGGGATACCAGTCGGATCGACATGGAGCGACTGGGAAAGAGTGGAAATTTGATGGCGGTGGAGCTCGACGATATATTTATTTTCTGATTGGTCGGAGGGGGGG
Source organism: Candidatus Latescibacterota bacterium (assembly GCA_965217865.1). Classification (GTDB taxonomy): domain Bacteria; phylum Latescibacterota; class UBA2968; order SICM01; family SICM01; genus CBDCJO01. Next base: position 2,251,828 of record CBDCJO010000002.1, read on the forward strand.
TAACGGCCCCCGGAAGGTCATCATTCCGTTTTCCTGCGGGAGTGGTTTTGGTAACCTGCAATTTTAACCGGCGTCCATCAAAAAGTTTGTGCGATCGTTCGAGTGAGGCGTTAGAGCAGTTTGTGGCACACATAGCCGTGGAGCGGGGCCTGTCGAAGAACACCCTGGAGGCCTATCGGCGCGACCTTTTACGCTATGTTCAATTTCTGGAAGAATCCGGCATTGAGGATGCTGCCCGTGCGGATCAGAGCCATGTCTCGGCCTTCGTGCGATCGCTCGACGGTATCGGTTTGGAGCGGACCAGCATTGCTCGAAACCTGTCTGCGATGAAAGTGTTCCATCGTTTCCTCGCGTCCGAGGGATTGTCGGAACAAGATCCGACCCGGAACGTTCATCCGCCGAGGACCCGCCGGGGATTGCCCGTAGTGCTCAATATCTTTGAAGTGGAACGAATCCTGGAACAGCCGGATCTTTCCACGCCGTTAGGGATTCGGGACAGGGCGATGATGGAGATGCTTTACGCCGTTGGGATCCGGGTCTCCGAGTTGGTCGAAATGGGTTGTTCGGATCTTATGTTTGATGCTGGAATCGTGCGGGTGGTGGGAAAGGGGAATAAAGAGCGCGTTGTTCCGATCGGGGCAGAAGCAGCCGAATTTGCGATCGTTCATCTGAGAGAGGTCAGGCCTAGTTTGGCCAGGCCTTTCTCCGGGGATGCCCTGTTCCTGAACTGGAGAGGGCGACGGCTCTCAAGGATGGCGGTCTGGAAGATGATCAAAAGATACACCAAAGGCGCGGGAATCCGGAAGCGGGTAAGCCCCCATACCCTCCGGCATTCGTTTGCAACCCATTTGCTTGAAGGTGGGGCGGACCTGAGGGCGGTTCAGGAGATGCTGGGTCACGCCGATATCGCCACCACACAGATCTATACCCACCTGGACCGGGAATACCTCAAGGAAGTGCATCGGACGTATCATCCCAGGGGATAGCTGAATAGATCGGTCTTGATCCTACACCCCCGAACTCCCGAATCCTCCCGAAGCCCTGCTGGTCTCGTCCAATCTCTCCACAATTTCCAACCGTGCCGTTTCCACACGCGCGAAGACCATCTGTGCGATCTTTTGGCCTTGTTGAATCGCAACGGTCTCCTGGCCAAGATTGATCAGAATGACGCCGACCTCTCCCCGGTAACCTGAGTCGATCGTCCCGGGTGTGTTGAGGATGGTCAATCCCTGCTTGACGGCCAAACCGCTTTTGGGGCGCACCTGTCCTTCATAACCATCCGGAATGGCCAAGGCCACCCCTGTTGGGACCAGGGCCCGCTCACCGGGCTTGAGGGTGTGATGCGACGCGGCATAGAGATCGACCCCAGCATCCCCCGGGTGGGCATAGTCGGGAATCTTGGCGTGGGGCCGAACTTTATTGACCTTGACCTGGATCATTGCAAAAGGCCTCCCGCGTTTTTGGATCCGGGCAAATTCGTCATTCCTATTTCATCTTTAAGTCCAATCGGACGAACCAAGCCCTGTTTTCCCGGGCAAGGGATAACCTGTTCGTGTCGGACCCCCATAAATGCGCATCCACGTATGCGTCCACTGCACTGTAGAATATGAGCCCCAGCGCCGTAAAGATGAACACGTTTCGCCTGGGTGCCGATGGATCGACCGCCCTTTCCCGGTCCAGTTGTCTTTTTCTGATGACGATCCCGACGAAGGAAGCGACCTCGGCCGCAGCAATGACCCCGCCCTTGATCGGCCGGGCGTTGTAAAACTGACCCCACCCCGGCAGGACAACGGATCGAAAAGCGGCCGCTCGGGGAGACCTCAAGGGGACAGTCCGGCTGGAGGATGCCGCCGAATCCTGCTGGACCGTTAGGGTGTCGGCTCCCATCGCTTCGGTCCAGGTGAAGGCCGTCATCATCGAGAATAGGCAACACCCGATCTGCGCCAGGCTGCCGAAACGAGGGGGGAGATGACGAATAGCCAGGGGGATTGAGGCGAGAGGATCGAGGGAGAGCGTCATGGACGCCGTTACGGGTTTGGGGACCGGATGCGCCGAATGAGTATAGTATCGGTTTGCGGCATGTCGGTCGGAGGAAATTGGTTGGCGGGAATCCGTTGGCCCGGGCGATACTTGCTCCGCTCAAGGGAACCTACGGCAATCAATTCGTAGTCTTCGTCCTTGCCTTTCCGTTCCATTCCAAAAAGGCAGGTGGTTCGCCAGGTTCCCGTCTTGCTGGGCCTGGATGTAAAGCTCTGAACCATCCACGAATCCCCCAACAGGGGGTGGACAAGAACGAACACCTGATACTCCCGATCGGAGACCGTCCCCTGGACGGTGGCCTTCCAGCCTGTTTCGATCGGGTGGCCGGCCGTGGCGTAAACCGAGTCCATGGTCGAAGTCATCCCTATCTTGAGGATCTCCACACGAACGCTATCAGGTGAAACCTGGGTAGGCAAGAGTCCGAAGGGAGCAGGAGGCTGTCCTTCGAGGATGACCGGAGTCCCCACCAGGAGGACCAGAAGCAGATGAAAGATCATGTTCGCGCCTTTCTGACCTCTTCGACGAATTTTCGTGCCGTTTCTGCAACCACGTGAAATTGGCCTGCCGCTACAGCTTTCTTATCGATCATTGCGCTCCCCGCGCCGAGCGCACAAGCCCCCGCCCTGATGAAGCTTCCAGCTGTGGTCAGGTCGACGCCCCCCGTGGGCATCAGTCGGACCTGTGGTAATGGTCCTTTCACATCCTTAAAATAGGCGGGTCCACCCACGGAGGCCGGGAACACCTTCACGATGTCCGCACCGGCCTGCCAGGCTGTCAGGATCTCGGTCGGGGTGAAGGCGCCGGGCATCACGAGTTTTCCATACCGTTTGGCCATCTCGACGACGCCAGGGTGGAAGGTCGGGCCGACGATGTATTCGGCACCGGCCAGGATGGCGGCCCGGGCGGTTTCAGGATCCAGCACCGATCCTGCGCCGATGATGGAATCCTTCATCTTTACAGCGGCATCTTCGATGACCTTGAGAGCCCCCGGTGTGGTCATGGTCATCTCAAGGGTAACGACCCCACCATCCCGCAGGGCTTTCGACACGTCGATGAGCTCTGTGGAGGAGTCTGCTCGCAACACCGCAACGACGCCACAATCGATAATTCGATCCAGGGTTCCGTTCATAGCGGATTGAAATTCCTCATCTGAGGATCCTCACACTCCCACCTTTGATGATCTTTTTCGCTTCGGGGGCCGTCGCCCAGTTCACGTCGCCCGTGAAGGTATGTGCGAGTGCGGAATATGCCCCTGCGAAGTCCACGGCTTCCTGAGAATTCATATCGTTCAGGAAGGAATAGATCAAACCTGCGGAGAAACTGTCACCCCCACCAACGCGGTCCACGATTTCTAACCCCTGGTATACCCGGGAAAGGAAAAAGTCGGCCCCGTCGAACAGCAGCGTCCGCCAGTCGTTCAGGAGGCCGCTGGTCGCGACCCGGAGGGTTGTCCCCACTTTTTGAATGTTCGGATACATCTCAACCGCCCGGCGGGCGACCTGCTTGTAACTCTCGGGTTCCAGTTTGTCGAATTGTTCGGTCGTGCCGGCAGCCTTCAGGCCCAGGACTTTCTCGAAGTCCTCCTCATTTCCGACGAGGACAGACACGAAGGGCATGAACTGCTTGGTGGTCTCCTTGGCCTTTGATGAGGTCCAGAGCGCCGACCGAAAATTGAGGTCATAACTGGTTGTGACCCCCGCGTCGTTGGCGGCCTTTAAAGCTTCCAGCGTCACTTCAGAGGCTGAATCGGAGAGGGCGGGGGTGATCCCGCTGACATGGAACCACCTCGCTCCATCGAATATGGCCCGCCAGGGGATTTCCCCTGGTTTCACGTGTGAGATGGCCGAGTGGGCCCGGTCGTAGGTGACGGCGCTTGCCCGAGGACCGACCCCGAGTTCCAGGTGGTAGAATCCATTCCGCTCACGTCCTACACCGTCGAAATCCACCCAGACGATGTGGGATATATCGACTCCCCGTTCTCGCCCCTTGTTTCGGATGATCCGGCCCGTCCAGTTATCGACCAGGCGCGACACCCACGCGGCCTTCAGACCCAAGGTGGCACATGCCACCGCCACGTTGAATTCCCCCCCCCCCACGTTTACGTCTAAGGAGGCGGCGTTCTCCAGGCGAAGGTGATCGGGTGAAGAGAGGCGTATCATCGCCTCTCCGAATGAGATCACGTCGAACACTACAACCTCCTGCGTTGCCTCCTCACTCCTCCGGATCGGGAGAAACGGAGACGGGGAGATTCCCCGTGTTTAGGCATCAATCGTCGGAGTTCCCCCGGAGAATCAGGAGCCGAATAAGCTGAAGGACGGCCACGGTCGCTGCTGCCACGTAGGTGAGGGCGGCTGCGTTCAGGACCTTTCGGGCCAGACCGATCTCGTCAGGGGCGACGTAACCGAATCGCGTGAGGGTTTGAAGGGCACGACTGCTGGCGTTGTACTCCACCGGGAGAGTCACCAGGCTGAACAGCACGGCAAAGGAGAAAAGTGCGATTCCGATGTCGATCAGGAATGGCGCAGAGAGGAAAAAACCGGCCAGTAAAAGCGGCCAGGATAAGGTAGAGCCGAAGTTCGCCACCGGCACGAGGTTGCTCCGAATCTGCAATGGAAAATAGTGGCGCCCGTGTTGGATCGCGTGTCCGGCTTCGTGTGCGGCCACGCCCAACGCCGCGATTGATCGGGATCCGTAGACATCCTCGGACAGTTGCAGCGTCCGGTCGCGAGGGTCGTAATGATCCGTCAAGTTGCCTTCGATCGGCTCCACCGTGACATCCAGTCGGTTTTGATCCAGGATGGCTCGAGCAACCTGGGCCCCGGTCATTCCCTGTCGGGATGGGACCTCGCTGAATTTGGAGAAGGTGTGTTTTACTCTGTACTGTGCCCACAAGGCCAGGGCAATACCAGGGATGAGCAGGATCATGGTGGAGTCAAAGAAGAATGGAAACACGGGGCGAACCTCCTTCGAAAAACAGAAAAGACTTGAAACTTGAAACATAAAACAAGATACAATTCACGGCCTTTATTCCCCCAGGGATTCCCCGGGCTGGACCCGATATCCCCGAACCCACTCCGAACCGCTCATGCGTTTTTTACCCGAGGGCTGGACTTCTTCTAAACGAAGCCCGTGGTTTGAAGTCTGAACGGATACTCCCAACGCGGGATCTGCGGCCACAATTTCACCGCTTTGTCCCGGGGGCGCCTGCGGATCGAGCGCACCGCGGTGGATCTTCAAAATTCCTCCCCTCCAGGTCGTAAATGCCCCAGGCGTCGGATGCATTCCCCGGATCTGGTTCCGAACCGATTGTGCGTCCCGCGACCAGTCGACTCGCGCATCCTCACGTTTGATCGAGGGTGCCCGAGAAACTCCCCTGGAGGACTGAGGTCGCGGTGTCAGAGTCCCGGCCGCAAGTCCGTCAACGGTGTCCAGGAGCAGGTCTGCTCCGATGAACTTCAGACGGTCCGCGAGTTCTCCCGCGGTCTCGTCGGGGGCGATATCCACTCTTTTTTGCATCAGGATGTCGCCCGCATCCACCCGGGGTTGGATTAGAAAGGTGGTGAGCCCGGTCGCGGTCTCTCCGGCCATTATTGCCCGGGGGATCGGAGCGGCTCCCCGGTACTTCGGCAGGAGAGATGGGTGCAGATTGACAGACCCTTGTCGAGGAATCACCAGGCTCTCTTTTGGCAGGATCCGGAAGGCCACGACGACGAACAGGTCGACATCAAGGGCCTTCAAGGCATCGATAAAGCGGACGTCGGAGATCTCCTCCGGTTGGAGGACGGGGAGCCCGAGTTCACGGGCAGCCGTCTTGACGGCTGGAGGGGCGAGTGCCCTCCCTCGTCCCTGGGGGGAATCGGGCCTTGTCACGACAGACACGATCGCGTGCCCCCTCTCGTGGAGGCGTCTCATCGAAGGGACTGCGAAATCCGGTGTCCCCATGAACAACAGACGCACGGATTACCCGTTCGCCTTAACAGGCGCCTCGTTTTCGGATCGACTCTCTCCAGTTTTCACCTTGCGAGTGACCGCGCCCTTGGAAAGCTCGAATTTGACGTTGTCGGCAACTTTCAAGATCACGATTCCATCTCTTTCTTTAAACCCGACGATTGTCCCGTGGATGCCCCCTGTGGTGACAACCCGGTCCCCTTTCTGGAGGTCTTCGAGCATCGACTTCTGTTCACGCTGTCTCCGGATCTGAGGGCGGATGATCAGGAAGTACATGATCAGGATGATCAGGAAAAAGGGGAAGAACGAGGCAAACATTCCACCCGGCCCGGGAGGAGCCCCTTCTCCACCGCCACCTCCCAGTGCATAGGCACTGTTAATGAAAAGGTCGATCAAGCAATCCTCCTTGTCAAGTGTCCTGTTCCTTAACGTCCCTGTATCTTCTTAAAAATTCTCCGCGCCATCGGTCGAATGTCCCATCCACGATAGCCGATCGCGCGTCTCGAAGCAGTTCCGAAAAAAAGTGTAAGCTGTGAATGGACCCCAGCCGCAACGATGTGATCTCACCGGCCCGGAAGAGATGCCTGAGATAAGCCCGGCTGTAGTTCTTGCAAGTGTAACAGCCGCACTGGGGGTCGATCGGCGAAAAATCGCTCGAGAAAACGGCGTTCTTGAAGGACAACGGGCCGAATCGGGTGAAGACCGTCCCATTCCGAGCATTTCGAGTCGGCACCACACAGTCGAACATGTCGATGCCCAAGGCCACCCCGTCGATCAGATCCTCAGGGGGGCCCACGCCCATCAGGTAGAGGGGTTTGTCCCGGGGGACCCGGGAGGCAACGGCCTCCACCGCTTCCCACATCCTGGGTTTGTGTTCCCCCACCCCTGTTCCCCCTACCGCGTACCCGTCCAGATCGAACCCGGCTGTCCGGTCTGCGAACTCCGACCGGAGTTCCGGATAGATGCTCCCCTGGACGATCCCAAAAAGGGCCTGCCTTTTTCCGTAGGCGTTTTTTCGATCAAATTCGTTATAACTTTCGACACACCGCTCCAGCCATCTGAGCGTTCGGTCACCGGAGCTTTTCGCATAATCGTGGGAGCAAGGATGCCCGGTGCATTCATCAAAGGCCATGATGATGTCCGCGCCCAAGGTGCGTTCGATTTCGATCACCTTTTCAGGGGTAAACAGATGACTGGATCCATCGATATGCGATCGGAAGAGGACCCCTTCTTCGGTGATCTTTACGCGCGGGGCCAGACTGTGAACCTGAAACCCCCCGCTGTCCGTCAGGATTGCGCGGTCCCATCCGGCAAACCGGTGAAGGCCACCCGATTGAGCAATGACACTTTCGCCGGGCCTCAGGTAAAGATGGTAGGCGTTTCCGAGGACCATCCGGACCCCCAGATTTCGGAGGTCCTGCTGGCAGAGCGCTTTTACGGTACCCTGTGTGCCCACTGGGATGAAAACGGGTGTCGGAACCTGACCGTGGGGGGTGTGTAAAATCCCCGCTCGGGCATCCGTATCCGGGTCGGTCGCCTGAATTTCGAATCGGAAAGAAACCTCACCCAAAAGTCATCCCCATCTGCTCAGGTCGAAAAATATACCAAAAGGGTGGATTAGGTGTCAAGGCCTTAGACTATGTCGGTCGACCATTTTTCCCTTGCCTGAAATCACGAGGTGTGTTAAGATCACCGTAGTGAGCTTGACTACATACCTATGTCCGATTCGACTCTCTCCTCCAGAGAGGTCTTTTGACCCGGGACTGAACAGATGTCCGTAACGATCGGCATCGTGGTTTTCGTGTCTTGGATGGTTTGGGCGCTGGACCCGGAGGTTCAGGCCGGAATCGATTCCTCCGATACGATCTACCGAACCACTCGGGCTTCGCTCGATGTTGGGGGGGGGCAGATGACAGGTCCGAGTGGATTTCGGTTCCGAGAGACATCACTCGGATCCGCGATTCAGACGGGTCTCACCGAAGGTGAGTTTCGAATCACATCGGGTTTTATTCAGCGGACGAGTGTATCCGATGAGGTCGAACCTCTGGTTGGGGATTTTAACGGGGACGGAGAGGTCGAGGTTGGTGATTTTTTCCTTTTTGCAGCGGCTTTTGGATCGGTGGATCCGGAGTTTGACCTCGATCGGGACGGAAAAGTCAATTTTGACGATTTCTTTATTTTCGCCAGAAACTTCGGGATGAAGAGCGGTGAAGGATAGGATGGGAACGGGGCCTGGCGGGGCGAATCAATCCCATTCTCTCTTGAGGTGGCTGACGCCACGCACTGTTCCAAACCAAACGCCCCTTTCGTCTCTCATGACCGCCTGTACTTGTTCGTCTACGAGTCCGTCGGCCTTCGTAAAGCGCCTCCAAACCCCAGTCTCAGGGGTCAGACGCATGGCTCCGATCTCCGTGGCAATCCACACGTGGTTGTCATCTATCGCAATCCCTGCAATCGGTCGGTCCGCGAGCTCAGGGAGGGGGAATCGGGTTGTCACCTGGTCGGTGGCGTTAAGACGAACGAGCCCCGGTGGGGACAGAACGGCAAACCAGACGTTGTCTTCGTATGATGTTACCGCCGTGATCCGATTTGATAGATTCCCATCCTTGTCCCGAAACCGCTTCCATTTCCTGTTGCCCACCTCGCATCTGAAGACCCCTCTGCTGGTCGCTGCCCAAAGGTAACCTTCCCCTTCCTCCATGTCATAGATAAAGGTCTGCTTTCCTCCTGAGATCGCAAGTGTGGAGTCTCCATCGACATCCAGGAGGGCAAGGCCCGTCGGGGTCCCGATCCAGAGCCATTTCCCATCACGGAGAGCGTCGGTTACCGCCCTTTCGGGGACACCTCCGAAACGCCAGTACGTCCGCCAAACGTCCTTCTCTTTTTCGAATCGGACCAATCCATTGGACGTGGCAAACCAGATGTCCGATTCGTCCAACAGGATCGATAGCACGTTTGCGCCATCCAGCCCAAAGACCACACGGGGCTCGTGCGTCCGCCAAGTCCCAGTCCGGGTATTGAAACGGGTGATGCCCCCGCCCGGGATGGCCACGGGTCCGAAGGATCTTGTTCGCTGGACTTCAAACGAGGACAGGCCCCCTTCCAGACCCCCGATCCATATATCATCCCCGTCTGCCATGAATGCCGTCACGTTGTTGTTTACAGGACCGTAGGGTTTCAGATTCAGGTTCCGGTGCTGAATATCGGCGAAGCCCACCCCCAGTCCCCAGGTACCCACCCAGAGACGATTCCAGCGGTCCTTATGGTGTCCCGTGATCCGGTAGGTCCGGGATTCGCGATCCCTGATCTTATCCCCTTCAACGATGAGCCCTGGTTCCAATATAAGGGAGTCCAGATTAAAACTTTTTGGAAGGTCATCCGTTGGATCGACGGCCTCCTCTGGAAACTGGGCGGATGGAAAGATGATCTCGCTCTCGATCCCCAACCGATCGATGCCTGCCGGTGTGTCGATATAGAGATCGCCGATCCGGTGGTCGTATGCGATTCTGCGCACGTTGTTGTCCCTCAACCCCTCTGCGGTGGTAAGGGGCCTTCCTTCTTTCCCCGTGAAAAGATTAAACCGCCGGACGCCGCCAGTCGTCCCGACATAGATCTCCCGGTCCCCTTCGGCGAAAGAGGTGACATAATTCATGTTCACATAAGTCGTCCAGGCCCTCAAGTCAGCTGCCCCGAGGTCTCCCGAAAGGCAGAGTGTCAGCAGAACTCCCCCAAAATGTCGCGTACTTCGAACATTCATATTCAGACCACGGTTAAGGGCAACCTCCTCCGCCTTGGGCGGAGGATCAGGAGTATTCCCGCGATGAATCCCCCAATATGGGCGAACCAAGCGACACCGCCCTGGGAACCCGGGTCTGACGAGGCGTTCAGGATCTGTACGATGAACCAGAATCCCAGGACGATCAGGGCGGGAACTCTTACAATCCGGATGAAGAACATAAACCAGAACAGCACCAACACGCGCGCTCGCGGGAAACAGACCAGGTAGGCCCCCAGGACGCCGGCGATGGCCCCGCTTGCCCCGATGAGGGGAACTCGGGATTCCGGTGCGGATGTGATATGGATCAGGGTGGCGATGATGCCGCAAACGAGATAGAAAAAGAAAAAACGGAAGTGTCCGAGGAGATCTTCGATGTTGTTCCCGAATATCCAGAGGTAGAGCATGTTCCCGCCCAGGTGCAAAAATCCTCCGTGCAGAAACATGGTCGTAATCAAGGTCAGAGCGAGGGGAATCGGTGTGGGTGAGATGGCATCTGAAAAATGGGATATCTCGAAGGGAATCAACCCCATTTTCAATGTGTAGACGGCGTTCCCGGTTGGCCCCAAAGAGATCTGATATAAAAATACAGCGACGTTCGTCAGGATTAAACCGACCGTGATAAGGGGTCGAGTCTGGGTTGGATTTTCGTCTTTGAGGGGGATCATGAAGAATAACGAATAAAATGAAAAAAGAATTCCATGGTCAAAAAAGATAAACGCAAACGCATTAAAAATCAAGCCTCAATGCACATGCCGGCGATGCCTGAAAAAATCCTTTGGGGGAGGATGGTTGTGTTTCTATATTTACGGCTTGTTATGGTCAGAGTGTCAAAAAACAAGGGCATGTTGGTGGTTGTGTTCGTGTGGCTATGGGGTTGTGGAGAGGTAGAGATCGCCGGGCTTGCAGCGGATGGAAGCCTGACCCAAGCCCGACTCGACTCGTTTTTTACCCTCTCATCGGGCGTGAATGTCCACCGCCGGAAGGAGATTCGCGCCCACCCAGAACGGGTCTGGGTCGTTTTGAGCGATTTCAATCGTTGGAGTGACTGGAATTCGAACATCATCGAGATGCGGTCAACGGAAGGGGAATCGTTTGAATGGGGCCTTCATTTTACCCAGAGGCTGGCAACCCGGCCAACAACACTGACCCTCCAAGGGGTTATCGTTCGTTATATTCCGGGAAGGGAAATTGTCTGGAAAGGGTCAGGTTTGCGTCACCACGTTTTAAGCGCCACTTCCATCACCCCGGGAAGAGATGGGTGGACCGAGGTGGTTTGGCGTTTGAGGCTCGTGGGACCGGGGGTCTCATTGCTTGAAGGCAGCATCCGTCGTTGGGCTGAGGCTGCCATCAAGGATGCGGTCGAGGGCCTGGCCGGCAAGTTTAACGAGCCTTCCCCCGCACCGGAATCGCTGGGGATCGAAGCGGACCCGTGAGGTCCGCCCTTCGTAATGGGTTGTCTTCCCCGAAACACCAGGAGGCTGTATGCCAGTTGACATAACGGATATCGAGAGGCTGGTCCGAGAGCAAGAGGTCTGGAGACGGGAGAAGACCATAAATCTTATCGCGAGTGAGAACGCGATGAGCAGAGGGGTTCGGGACGTCCAGAACTCGGACTTCATGGGCAGGTACGCGGAGGGGCACCCAAACGAAGAGGGGCAGATCAACCGATATTACCAGGGAACCGCCAAGATCGACGAAGTGGAAAGAACGGCCCGCGAAGAGTTGAAGCAATTGTTCCGATGCCGCCAGGCGGATGTCAGACCTATCAGCGGGAACGCAGCCAACACCGCAATCGCGCTGGGTTACCTTCGGGGTGGGGACCCGATCATCGTCAACTCTACGGATGCCGGGGGACATATCAGCCATAATACCATCGGTACATTCGGCCGGCGAATTCAAGCCCGGGGAAGGCTTCTTTCGCTCGGGAAATCCAAATCCATCCCCCTCCATTTTTTTCCGTTGACCGAGGATCTTTACCACACCGATGTCCCGAAAAGCATCGATCTGATTGAACAGGTCTCTCCCCGAATGGTCATACTCGGGAGGAGCCTTTTCCTCTTTCCGGAGCCGGTAAGGGAATTGTCCGAGATCTGTCACGACAAAGGGATCCCGATCCTTTATGATGGTGCCCATGTATTTGGGTTGATTGCCGGGGGGCAGTTTCAAAACCCATTGCGCGAGGGTGCCACCTATCTGACCGCAAGTACCCACAAAACCTTTCCCGGTCCCCAGCGAGGTGTGATCCTCGCGGACCTGGAGGGGGGTGCGGAAAAAACCTACTGGCCTCCCGCGGATCGAGGCGTCTTTCCGGGAAGCTCCAGCAACCACCACCTCCATACCCTTCCGGCGCTGGTGGTCGCGACGCGAGAGATGCAGGCACACGGCCGGATCTATGCTTCGAAAACCGCGGCCAACGCCAAGGCTCTCGGGCGTGCCTTGGACGAACAGGGGATACCTGTTCCGGCCAAGGGTTTCGGATTTACTCAGAGCCATCAGATCGCTGTGGATGTGTCAAGTTTCGGTGGGGGTGTTGCGGCAGCTCGAGGCCTAGAGGAGAATGACGTTATCGTCAACTACAACATGCTTCCGGGGGATCGAGATGCCCGAAACCCGTCAGGACTTCGAGTAGGCGTCCAGGAGATGACCCGGTTTGGAATGGGAGAGGATGAGATGGGACGGATCGCGGAACTCATGGCCGCGTCGATCAGGGGGAAGAATATCAAGGCTGAGGTGAACGGCTTCAGGGGCCGTTATCTGGAGATGAACTACGTCTGATATGGACACTTTTTGATAAGGAAATCCGTGGGAACACCTTTCGGCAAGGGATCGATCCATCAATCCGAAGCCCGAACGCATCGTGACGAGCACACGGGGCGTCGCATCATCCAGATCACGTCCCATCCTTCGATCAGTCACAACCTCTATTTTCTGACCTCCTCTTTTACCCCAGATCAGGATTCGGTTGTCTTTTCGTCCTATCGTTCCGGACAGGTTCAGTTCTTTCGGGGGAAGGTTCCCGAGGGGGACATCGTTCAACTCACGGAAGAAGCGGGGATCAGCGGCTATTCGGGTGTCATGTCCGAGGATGGGAACACGCTCTATTACACCGCCGGGGGGTCTATTCGTGCGGTCCACCTGAGGACGCTGGATGACCGTATCCTGTCCGGATGGGAGGGAGGAAATCTAGGTGAGTGCAGTCTGAGTCCTGACGGAAAGTTCATCGTCACGGCGATGAAGCGGGGCGGGCGTTCGTTTCTCACGGTAACGAATACGGATGGATCCGGGGGGAACATCATATTCGACTGTCCTCGCACGATTATTCACCCCCAGTTCCATCCTTCGGATCCGGAGTGGATCGAATATGCTCAGGACCCCGCACCCCGGATGTGGGTGATTCGCCGGGACGGGGGCGAGAACGAATGCCTATATGATAACGGAAACGAGGAATTCGTCGTCCACGAAACATACTTGGGATCAGGTGACGAACTCATATTTACGGTGTGGCCGTATGCGCTAAAGAGAATCAATCTCCAGACACGGGAAATCAACACGATCGCGCGGTTCAATGCGTGGCACATCGCATCAGATAAACAGGGCCGACGAGTCCTGTGCGACACGAACCACCCGGATACCGGACTTCATCTGGTGGATGTGGCCACAGGGGAACGCCAGGAAATCTGCCAACCGAAGAGTTCAAATCAGGGCAGCCAATGGAGGAAGGATTGTTACGCTTTAAAGGAGGACTGGGAGGCGGCATCCCAGGGGGACCGCGAAGAAAGCCTTTCCTGGATGGAGATGAAAGTGGATACGATCTACGGCCCGCAATGGACGCATCCTCATCCTTCCTTCAGCCCGGATGAACGGTGGGCGACATACACTTCGGACGTGAGTGGATATCCACAGGTCTATGCGGTGGAGATCGGGTGATCGGATAGGTTTCGGTCCTTTTGCACAGAGATTTGATCGCCATAGTCCGAGGGGATCGTCCTGATAACGGCCGAGGCGATGACCCGATCGATGAGGGGGAGGAGGTCCAACCCGGCTTCCATTTCCCTCACACTCCGGACCTCGGCGTGGGTTTCGGGGTTCCGGGGAACGAAGAGCGAACAACAATCCTCATAGGGTTCGATAGAGATCTCGTAGGTCCCGATTTTTTTCGCTTCTTCTATGATTTCCTCTTTGTCCTCTCCGGCCAGAGGACGCAGGACCGGAAGGGACGCGGCATCGTTGATGGCGTGGATGTTGTCCAGAGTCTGCGAAGCGACCTGGCCGACATTTTCGCCGGTGACCAGGGTTTTCGCCCGTTCCCCGACTGCGATTCGCTCTGCAATCCGAAACATCGCCCGACGGTACAGGATGACACTGTGGGAGGAAGGGGACCCCTCGACGATTTTTTTCTGGACTTCGAGGAAGGGGACCATGTAGAGGATCGAACGATACTGGTGGCGGGTGAGCAGGGAGATGATCTCTTCGACGTTCCGTTGGGAATTTCGGCTGGTGAAAGGGTGACTGTGAAAGTGGACGAAGATGATCTCCACACCCCGTTTCATGATCCTGTATGAGGCGACCGGCGAGTCGATTCCCGATGAGATAAGGCTGACCCCCCTGCCGCTAACACCCACGGGTAGGCCACCCGGTCCTCGCAGCCGATCGGTATACAGGATGGCGATCTTCTCAACGATCTCGATGTGGCAGGTAAGATCGGGCTCATTGAGTTGGACCTTTGCCCCCGACCGGGTGCGAACGGCCTCCCCCACATCGACGTTGATCTCCACTGAGGTCATAGGATATCGTTTTTCGGACCGTTTGGCGTCAATTTTGAATGACCTGAAGGTGCGATCCTTGACTAGGTTCCACGCCGTCTCCCGGATTGAGCCGATGTCCTGGCGACACATTACGCCGTTGGCAACATAGGCGATTCCAAAAACCGTTTGAAGCCTCTGGCCAATCCGGTCCAGGGGGCTGTTTTTCGAGAGGCTGACGAACAGGCGACCGGAAATGCGCCGTACGTCGGCGAAAGGAAGACCGGTCAACGCCTTGCGAATGTTATCGCAGAGCTGTTTTTCGAACCGGTCCCGATTCCGGCCCTTGAGGCCGATTTCATGATAGTGAACGACGAAAATGCCTTCTGGGGAATCCATAAAAAATCCGTGAAAGGTGAGACGGTAAACGTGAAACGGAAAGATATCTCTGAAGGTCAATCGGGACAAGAAAATCCTTGACCCGTTAGATGAACTTCCATGACCATTCGTTCCTCATCAGAAAATCCCATCTTCCTGGGTCTCAGAGCGATCTGCATCCTCCTTGTGGGGGCCGGGGCAGGTCTCGTATACAATGGCGTATCGGAATACGGCATCCCCCTCAAGACGCCTCCCCAGGTCCCCTTCGCAGAACTGGTAAACTGGAGCCTCCACGTCGAGGGTCTGCGAGCTACCCTGAAGGCGTCAAAAAAGGCCTTCGACCGAAATGAGGCCACTTTTATCGATGCGCGGTCAGCCAAGGCCTACGCAGCCGGCCATATCCCGGGCGCTTTGTCCTTACCGGTAGGGGAGTTCCAGGCGAGGAGCAACGAGTTGTTGAAAGATTTTCCCAAAGGCACCTGGATCATCACCTACTGTTCGGGAAGGAGCTGCCAGAGCAGTATCCGCCTCGCCCATCTGATGATCGAAAAGCTCGGATACACCCAGACACAGGCCTTCTTCGATGGGTGGAGCGCGTGGAATAAGGCGGGTTATCCCTTCGTGATTGGAGAAACCCCGTGACCCCAACCCGAAACTCCAAGATCCGCGCCGTAATCTTTATTATTAGGCTCCTGGTCGGAGCAACGCTCCTCTGGGCCGGATCGGTCAAGATTCCTGAACCCGGACTCTTCGCTCAGACGGTTCGGGCTTATGAGGTCCTTCCGCTCAGCCTGGTCAACCCGTTCTCGATCGTCGTCCCCTGGATGGAAGTGGCCGCCGGTTTCTGTCTGGTTATCGGATTCTGGACACGGAGCAGTGCCCTGGCGGCCCTTGTCCTTTTCCTCTCATTTGGAGTGGCAATGGGTATCAATATTTATCGGGGTGCCGATTTATCGTGCGGTTGTTTCGGGTTTGACGGAGCCGGGGGGTCGCTCTATGAGTCCATGATTCGGGATATCATCCTGATCGGTCTTTCCATGCCCCTTCTATTCTTCCGCCACGCCTTCTCTTTATCCCTCGACAGCTTTTCCCACAGTGTCCACGATAGACGACGCCATTCCGATACCCATTAGAACCCGACACCCAGCACATGGGGCGAACATGTCCCGACGACATCATAACTATATGTTATATAGGGGAATTATAAATAATATCCGGAGACTTTTGGTGCGGATAAAAATGGCTTTGGAGGAAGATCGGGACGTCTATGTCTCAGAAAAAATCGGGGAGGGTCTCAGGAAACAAGCTCTTTTTCGTCCGTTTGGGCTCCGGGTTTGCGGGGCTCCGTGAACTCTCTGGATTGACTTTCCAGGTGGGCTATCAATCCGTTCAAAGACTTGTGGACCTCCTTGAAATGGTCGTTTTCCTTGAAGGGGCGGATCATGTTCCATCGATCCCATATATAATCGTCCATCGAGTATTCCACCGGATCGTACATAAACCGAACGCCAAAAGCGACCAGCTTGCCCTCCCCCTCGGGTTCGTCCTCCGATTTCTGGACCTCGCAACCAGGCCCCCAAACACCCCCAATGTCTTAAACGAATTCTAATACAGTAGGTTCCCAAAGCTGACTGTTCTGGGACATGGTTGTCACAGCCTGTCTGTCTTGCGAACAATCTTCAATTTAATGTCTCTACAAGCCCTACCGAAGAACGTGTAATCGGTGATTCAGAATGAAGATGGCGATGGCAATATTATATTAATTGCTGACAATAATGAGTTTATATAGATATGAGGTATTTTTGTCGCACCGTTCTGAACACCAGCGACAAGTTTACGAGAATCTGGATGCATCGATATGATGCTTAGCCAGCAGCCTGTGGAGCGACCGTCGATCTATACCGCTTCCTTCTGCGGCCCTGGAGATGTTTCCGTTGTGTCGAGAGAGGAGCCCAAGGATATACTTTCGCTCGAAACCCTCGATGGTTACCTCCTTGGCCTCTTTGAAGGGAAGGTCAAATTTAATCCCTTCTTTCGTGCTGGGTCTTCAACATGCGGTTCTCGCCAGCCAGATGCAGATTCCGGATCACTTTTTCAATCACGATAAGAAGATGGTCTGGGGTGAATGGTTTGGTGAGATAGGCGGAAGCCCCCTTTTTTAATGCCATCACTGCATCCAGGATCGATCCGTAGGTGGTCATGACAATGACCGCCCCTTCTGGATTCCGGTTAAGGCTTTCCTTTAGGACCTCAAGTCCGTCCAGCTTGAGGTCTGTCAGGAGGAGATCAAAGGTTTCCTGGTTGAGCAAATTTATGGCGTCGCTGGCCGTCCTGGCCGTCTTCACCTGAAATCCCGCCTGGGATAGGCTATCGTGGCAACACCCCAGGCGACCGTCATTCATGAACAGGATCTTCTCCCTCAGCATCTATAGGGACATCTTCCTTACCGGAATAGTGCTCATCCGAGAATTTGAACGAGCGTTGGAGAACCTTACGAATGCAGCTCAGGGATAACTTACTCCGAAAATCTGTTTGTGTTAAGACAGGGACCATAAACCATGTTAAATATGGACACTAATTATCTTAAAGTCAACTGCAAATCCAGGCGCCGTCAAACCCACGATTCTCCGTTAAAGATATCGATTATAATCACAACAAGAAAATTAAATAAAACAAGGGGCCGCAGGTGTCGCATATCTCAAACCCGCCCGCCCCTTGCGATATTATACGGTAGCATTATGTGGGTTACTGCCTGTTCTGAATAAAACCCTCCGCGTCTTTCACATCTTCCGCACTTCCGATAATCAGTGGGACACGCTGGTGTAACTCCGTGGGTTCTAGGTCGAGTATCCGCTCCAATCCATTAGAAGCTCTGCCCCCGGCGTGCTCCGCGATAAAATCCTGTAATGATGCAACAGTCCTGATGACTTTATCCGAGGAATCCAAGTTAATAAAATAAGGATACAAAAACATGAAAAATAGGCACCTGCACAAGGCAGGAGCCTATTTTGTGGTAAATATGCACATATGCTTAATGGGCTATTGTTTCAAAGATGGAGGGCTTTTTTCTTTCCGAAGGAGGTCCCTTACCTCGGCGGCTGCCTCATATGCCTCTTCCCGAACCAGCCACTCTAGTCTGGCCTGCAGACTATTCATGGGGATCTCCACTGTGACTGTGGGTTTTGGAAGAGAAACCGAAGATGGTATTTCCGGATTAGCAGGAGTGTTTTTAACTAGACTGTCGACTCCTTCGCCCTGCTCCACGGTAACTCCGGATCGGTCCATCACATCGTTCGCTATGTAGATAGGGGCATCGGATTTCAGCGCGAGTGCGATGGCGTCGCTCGGACGGGCATCGACCCTCACGTGTTTTCCCGAAGTGAACGTCAGTTCGACGCTCGCCAGGTAGTAGTTCTCCTCCATGCCTACGATTTCCACCTGTTCAACCTTTGCTTCGCTCCCCTCAATTACTGTTTTAAGGAGATCGTGTACAAGGGGTCTCGGGGCCTGGAAATGCTCCAGGGCCATGGATATGGCGCCTGCCTCAAATGGTCCTGTGAAGATGGGAAGCGCCTTCGTCTCCTCCCCTCCCTGAAGTAAGACCACATAGGCACCAAGGGTCTTGTCCATCCCGACAGCCACCGAGTCTACCTTAACCATTTTCACAGCCTCATCTCCTTTTTCGAACCCACACGGGAGACCCTTCTCCAGTATTCCCCACTCTACTCAAGGAATTACGCAATGTTCGTGCCAAGGCATTGGTTTCTTCGTAACTTCCATTTAAACAATTCAAAAAAGGAATAGACCCAAAAATTTAGGACTTTTGACATCGAATTATAGCAATGATTAAGAGCAATAGTTGCTAACCCGTGGAAAAATTGATCCAGTCAGGATGGCAGAATCGAGGGCTGAGGGTAGAGGCTTCGACTGCGTTCTCCTCGATGCAGAAGGCGCGATGATTGTGGGGCGCGGTTATGCCCCTCACCACGCCTTGCGCGTCTCGTTTTCGCTTGAATTGGCTTGTTATCCATCTGATATCCTCAGTAGACTTCTGGCACGAAGTTCTGATCCGTGATGGGCGGACGAACGTAACCCTTGTCCCTTTTTCTCGGCGGTAATTCTATCGGCTCGGGGGTTAAATCTTCGTAAGGGATCATGCTCAGCAGATGGCAGATGCAATTCAGCCGTGCTCGTTTTTTGTTATCCGCGTTGACCACGTACCACGGGGCTTGATTTATATCCGTGTGAGCAAACATCTCATCCTTTGCCTTGGAATACTCCACCCACCTCGCTCTGGAGTCCAGGTCCATCGGGCTGAGCTTCCATCGCCTCGTTGGGTCTTGAATACGGTTTTGAAACCGACGTTCCTGTTCTTCGTCACTGACTGAAAACCAGTATTTGATTACAGTAATCCCTGATCTCACGAGCATGCGTTCAAACTCCGGACAGGAACGGAGGAACTCCTGGTACTCCTCCTCCGTGCAAAAGCCCATCACTCGCTCCACACCCGCACGATTATACCAGCTCCGGTCAAGAATGACCATCTCGCCCGCCGACGGGAGATGTGTAACGTAGCGCTGAAAATACCACTGTGTCTTCTCTCGCTCGGTGGGCGTAGCGAGCGCAACAACCCGGCAGATTCGGGGGTTCAAGCTCTGGGTGATCCGCTTGATGACGCCTCCTTTCCCGGCCGCGTCCCGTCCCTCAAAGATCACAACGACCTTAAACCCCTTGTGTTTTATCCATTCCTGCAGCTTGACAAGCTCGATCTGAAGTTTTGCCAACTCCCGATCGTAGACTTCCGTGTTCAAGGTTTTGGGAGCCGGTTGGCTTTTTTTGTTTGGTTTCCTCTTTTTGGACATGATAGCCTCACGCATCGAGCACATCCTGAACCCACGTATAGGCGGCAACGGTAGCCGGAAGACCCAAGGTTCCAGCGGCCAAAGCCACCACCTGTTCGACCTCCTCAGGGGAGATTTCCAAAGAGAGGGCTTTTCGAACGCCCGCATGGACCGCACCTTCTCGCAAGGCCCCGATCGCGATACCTAACTTGACAAGCCTGGCTGTCCGGTCATCGAGGGGGCCTTCCTGTCCTGCCTCGGCGATATTTTCCCACGCTTTCCCGAGTTTAGGGTATCGTTTCACGAAGTTCTGGTAAGTTTTTGGAGGACGGGGGGTCGATTCCATTGGATGGCTCCTTTTTAATGAGTGAGAATTATTTTTCTAAGACGGTTGGACAAATTAGGTGTAGAGACATTGAAACCACTAAAATAAAGCTAAATTGGTGGCGATAAAAAGTAAATTCTGGTACGTCGTTAATGGCGAAAGGCCAGAGCATGCTTCTTACGGGCCGGATCTGTGCACGAAACCCCGGGTGAAGAAGAGTCCGAGGTCGGATTCCGGCCCCTTCGAATGATAAAATTCCGCGGTGTGTCTATTTTTCATCAACAATTTTTTTGGAGGTAGGGGTGATTTTAATATATCTTCTGGAGTTGTCCAATCCCCTTCATTAGTTACTGAAAGGATTATCGTCATGAGTAAAAACCAGGAAAGGTCGAATGAATTCTTAGTTACCGAGCAGGACGGCCTGTTTTTTCCACCCACAGATTTCAGCAAGCGGGCCCATTTCAAGAACCTCGAGGATTACGAGAAGCTCTATCGTGAATCGGTTGAGGATCCGGAGGGATTCTGGGGGGGGGTTGCAGACGATTTTCACTGGTTCCGAAGATGGGACAGGGTGAGATCTTATAACTTCGATTTAGACAAAGGGCCCATCCAGATCGAATGGTTCAAAGGCGGGCAGACCAACATCACCTACAACTGTCTGGATCGGCATCTCGAGACCCGGGGCGATCAGGTCGCCATCATCTGGGAGGGGAACGAACCGGGTGAGGATAAGAAACTCACTTACCGAGAACTTTACGAAGAGGTTTGCCGCTGCGCTAACGTGCTTAAATCACGAGGTGTGAAAAGAGGGGACAGGGTATCGATTTATATGCCGATGATCCCTGAGTTGGCCGTAGCGATGCTGGCCTGCGCCCGGATCGGAGCCATACACAGCATCGTATTCGGCGGATTTTCGTCCGACTCACTGGCCGATCGGATCGTGGACTCGACCTGCCAGGTGGTGTTGACGACGGATGGGATGTTTCGCGGTGATAAGCCCATGCCCCGCAAAGGTCCGGCCGATGAAGCGATGGCTCTGGCGGATCAGAGGATGGGAGGGAAGGTCGTGGAAACCTGCATCGTGGTTCGACGGGTGGGTGAGGGGAAGGGGATCACGTGCGGTATGAAGGAGGGTCGAGACCTCTGGTGGGACGAAGCCATGGCCCAAGCCGAACCCGAGTGCCCCTGCGAACCGATGGATGCAGAGGACCCGCTTTTCATTCTGTATACCTCAGGTTCCACCGGCAAGCCCAAAGGGGTACAGCACAATGTGGGGGGGTACATGGTCTATACTGCTTTTTCCCACAAGTATATTTTCGACTACCACGACGGGGACATCTACTTTTGTGCTGCAGACATCGGATGGGTTACGGGACATTCCTACATTATTTATGGCCCCCTTGCAAATGGGGCCACCACCGTGATGTTTGAAAGCACTCCTCTCTATCCCGAACCCGATCGTTACTGGAGCGTGGTCGATAAATACAGGGTAAACCAGTTTTACACGGCCCCAACGGCCATCCGGGCTGTGGCCAGAGAGGGTGATAAATGGCCTGGCAGCCATGACCTTTCCTCACTTCGGTTATTGGGGACGGTGGGCGAACCGATCAACCCGGAGGCATGGCTGTGGTACCATCGGAACGTAGGCCGGGGACGCTGTCCGATCGTGGACACCTGGTGGCAAACTGAAACCGGAGGCATCCTGATCACTCCGCTCCCAGGGAGTATTCCGACAAAACCGGGTTCGGCCACGCTCCCGTATTTCGGAATCAAGCCGGTGGTTATCGACCCTGAAAGCGGGAAAGTCCAGGAGGGAAACGGGGTGAACGGGGTCCTCGGGATCGCAGAACCCTGGCCCGGTCTAATGCGCACCGTGTACGGGGATCACCGACGGTTCGAAGAGACATACTTCCAAACCTATAAGGGATTCTACTTCACCGGAGATGGTTGTCGGCGAGATGAGGACGGCTACTATTGGATCACCGGCCGGGTGGACGATGTGATCAATGTTTCCGGACACCGAATGGGCACGGCCGAGGTGGAAAGCGCCCTCGTTTCGCATTCAAAGGTTGCTGAAGCAGCGGTGGTCGGGTTTCCTCACGAGATCAAGGGACAGGGGATTTATGCCTACGTGACGCTCAACACGGGTGAGGAGTACACGGAGGACCTTCGGAAGGAACTCCAACAGTGGGTGAGAAAGGAGATCGGTCCAATCGCTACGCCGGATGTGATTCACTGGGCGCCCGGGCTGCCGAAGACGCGTTCTGGGAAGATCATGCGGCGCGTGCTTCGCAAGATCGCCGAACAGGACACCGACTCCCTGGGAGATATCTCCACCCTGGCCGATCCAGGGGTGGTGGAACAACTGTTGACGAAGAGATAACAAGAGGTCGCGACGGCTGGGATTCGGGTCAGATCGGAACTCAGAGGCCCAGTGCAGAGCAACGGGCCGACGGAGGAGATCCTTCCGCATCCTTCGACTTCGCTCAGGATTTTCGACCAGTGGGTTCAATCCGTCATTCTCATTCGATGATTCATCCACCCGTTTTTCATAGTTGAGGTGGACCCCATATATACCCTACCTCCTGCTTCCTCCACCCGCATCCCCCACCCCCAGTGAACCACTCGGCGCTTCTTCCACCCAAGAAGAAGCGCCCATAAGAACCGCCAGCATCCACGGTCTCGATGACAGGGTGCGGGCTGATCCTCTCTGACAAGGAAAACCACTATGCCCTCAGACGTGAACTACGCGAGCTGGCCCCTACACGTGGGCCGGCATATCGATGTAGGAGACAGGAAGCAGCTTTTCCTGGACGATGGCTTTCTCGTGGAGAGAACCGAGGGCGTGCGCTATGTCCTGCACCAGCCGACCCGGCATCCGGATAATCCGCTCATCGTTCCCGACACATCCTGGGAAAGTCAGGTACAGCTCTACGGCACGGTAATGTGCGATGAGGGAATCCACAAGATGTGGTACACGGTTCGGACGACAAAGTATGGAAAAGACAGCGCCGTACTTGTTGGTTACGCAACGTCGAAAAACGGTCTCCAGTGGCGCAAGCCCAACCTCGGGATACTTGAGCACGAAGGCTCAGTCGAAAACAACCTTCTCCTGGATCCAGGTCCGGGAGGCAGCGGGGGAGTGTGCGTTCTGAAAACTCCGTGGGAAGCGGACCCCTCAAGGCTCTACAAGATGCTTTACAAGACCATCGAAGACGGCGGGGGACTGAAGATCGCTTTCTCCCCGGACGGGATCCGCTGGACCCCCCACCCAGAGACTGTTCTACCGGGTGTCTTCGACACGTTCAACGTCGTCCTCTGGGACGATCGCCGAGGAAAGTACGTCGCATATCTACGGATTAACCAGAGACCTCGGAAAAGGCAACGGTCCGTCGGACGGATAGAATCAGAGGACTTTATCCACTGGACGACGCCCGCGATCGTCCTGCGACCCGACGCTCAGGACCCCCCGGATTCCGACCTGTACACCTCGGCGGCTTTCAAGTACGGCGAGGGGGAAAGCGCTTACTTCATGATGCCCAGCTTCTTCGACTGGAGGCGGGGTCAGCTCTGGGTTCAACTGGCCACCAGCCGGGACGGTGTGAACTGGAGTCGGGCGGGAAACCGGGAAGGCTTCATCCCGCTGGGCCGGCCGAACAGCTTCGAATCGGATGGCATCTATGCGGGTGTCCCGCCCCTGGTGAAGGACGATCAGCTCTTCATATACTACCACGGGACCAATCAGCTCCACTGGAGCGGCATGGGCCGGGGTATTGGTCATACCACCGGGATATGTGTTGCGACGTTGCGTCTTGACGGCTTCATATCGATAGATGCAGGCGAGCATCCCGCCGGGGGAACGGTTACGACGGTGCCGATACAGTTCTGCGGTTCGCATCTCGAGATCAACGCCGATGCAATCTGGGGGGAAATCCGGGTAGAGGTCCTTGACGAAAACCGCGAAGTCATTCCGGGTTTTGGTCGTTCTGAATGCACTCCTGTCATCGGTGATTCTGTCCGCCATCGACTGGTGTGGGAAGGCGGAGACCTGAGCGCACTCGCTGGTACGGCGGTGAAGCTGCGCTTTTTCCTGCGTTGTGCAAGGCTCTATGCTTTTCAGTTCAAGGCGTGAAGCCAGGAAAAAAATAGGATATGCCGTCCAGACCGATCGCAGCAGGTTCACGACGTCAGCTCTTTGTCGATGACCATATCGTGGAGCGCACAGAAGATGTCCAGCGACGATTTCACCGGCCGGTCCGGTATACGGGCAACCCCGTCATCCGCGCGGACCAGCCGTGGGAGCAGGGTGAGAATGGGGTCTATCTGTTCGGGGGTACGGTGCTTTTTGACGAGGAGGAGCAGATCTTCAAGATGTGGTACCGGGCGGCCGGGACCGTCGAGTCCGGGGCCGGGGAAGAGGAACAGGGTCTGTACAAGGCATGCTACGCCGTTTCAGCGGACGGGCTGAACTGGGAGAAGCCGGATCTGGGACTGGTCTCGTACCGAGGATCAACGCAAAACAATATCCTTCCTCCAGACCCGAGCGGGATGGAACAGATCAGGCGACCCAATATCATCAAGGACTACGAGGAAACCGATCTTGATAAGCGCTATAAGATGCTCTACATGGATTGTATCGATGGCCGGTGGGCACTTGCAAAGGGATATTCTCGTGATGGTGTTCACTGGCGCATGAACGCGGCGGAACCAACATACCTCAAAGGAAGCGCGGCCAACGGCATCCTCTTCGGATGGGATCCGAGGCGTAAAAAATTTGCCCATTTCCACCGCATTGGGAAGCAGGTTCCAGCAGATGTTGACGGGCGGAACGCGCGTTCGATAGTCGCTGTCGTGTGTTCTACCAGCAAGGACTTTGTAACGTGGGGTGATACCCGGGACGTGCTCCGAGCGGAGCCGAACGATCCGCCCGGATGGAATCCGACCCACGGCGCCTTTGCCGCCATCCTCTACACCGATGATCTCTATATCGGTTCCACCGATACGTGCACGCCCCACTGTGTAGAGGACGTGCCTGAAGGACTGTGGGACAACGTCTACAGGGGGGAGTTCGCCGAGTACAGGACCGAGCTTGTCATCAGCAGGGACGGAGACAACTGGGTTCGTGTTGCGCCACGCTGGGAGTTTTTGCAGCCCGGGCTCTGGGGGGCCTGGGATCACGACCACGTGCAGCTGGCCAAGCCGATCGTGCGGGACGACGAGATCCTGATCTACTATACCGGGAGCAATCTTCCCATGAGCGTGGGGTCTCCAGAGCATCCCCAACATGCGCTGGCGAACAAGGTGATCAAGGGGGCGCGGATGGGTCACGCGGTCGGCCTTGCCCGGATGCGTCTGGACGGCTTTGTATCCATGGATGGTTACGCACCCGGGGGGACGCTCACAACCCGGCTTATGACCTTTACGGGAAATCGTCTGGTGGTCAACGCCCGAGTACCGGAAAAACCCTTCGGGTCGTACTCAAAAAGGCAGAGGCCTTATGGAAAGCTGCGCGTGGAGGTCCTCGATGCAGAGGGCCGGCCTCAGGCGGGATACAGTTCGGCAGATTGCGATGCCTTCACCGGGGACGAGGTCCGGCAGGGTGTTACCTGGAAGGGCAAATCGGAGCTGGGCAAATTGGCCAGCGAACCGATCCGCTTGAAATTCTATCTCGACAACGCGGCGCTCTACTCCTTCATGTTCGTGGGAGATGAGACGTTGCCGGAGCCGATGAACCTCCTGTGCCCGGGATGCCGAGGTCGTCCAGGACCGGGGGAAACGGGGATGGTTTGAATCTCGAAGAGGTAGCAAAAGAATGTGGAAGATGGTTATTGATCACGGACCGTAATCCCAAATGGTATCGAGACAATATATAGAAGAGGCCTGGACGCGATTTAGCGTCACGGTGGGTGATGAATCGGTGTTGTGTAATTTTAACGGCGATCCGGGCAGTGGAGGGGACGCGACGCTGTGCGTCATTCCCACTCAGGCCATGCGGGTGGTCGAGGATCCCGTGAGCATGAAGGAGAAGCCCAACGTCATGACCCAGTGGCTGGACCGGCTTACCGCAGCCGGGGCCAGCACCCTCCTGGTCCACGGCAAGTGGTTTGACGATCTGTGGAAACTTGCGGACCTGGTTCGTGCTGGGCAGGACGCATTTGCCGGAATGGAGAAGCGGATCAGGATCGCAATAAACGAATCGCTTAATCGAGGCTATGTCAAGCCGGGCAAGATCCTGGTCATGGGCAGTTCTCGCCACGGGTTTGCGATCCTGCACGCCATGGCCAACAACCCCGTCATCAACGGGGCCATCGCACACCAGCCGATCGTGCACTGGCCGTACATGAAAGAGTTTCACGGGATGGACGACGATCCGATTATCGAGAAGAACAGCCTGTACCAGTGGGCTGAACGGTTCGTTCCCCGACCTGTCCTTATTCAGACGGGGTACGCAGACGAGCGGGTGGGTTCCAACTGGCTACAAAAACTAATAGACGCCATGGCAGCGGCCTATAGAACTGAAGGCGCAGAGGCGAGATTCTGCCACGATTTAATGGATCTCCCCGGCCACGACGGCACTCGCATACCGGACTGGGCACTCGACAGTGTGGTTCGATGGCCTGCTGGGCAGGGGCTGTTGTGAAATGGAAATGAAAAATAAAAAATGTAAATTGCAAAATGCAAAAGTCAGGGGTCAGAAGTCGGAGGCCAGGGAAAGAAAACGTGAGACGTGAGATGTGAGACGTGAGATGGGAAAGGCAGTAGCAGTTGGCAGTGGCAGGAAAGGCAAAGGCAGGGGTCTGAAGTCGGAGGTCAGGGAAAGAAAAAGCAAAACCGGTAGTGAGGGAGCAAGCCGTGATTCACCTTCCACCTATCGCCGAGCGAAAACGGCGCTAGTTAGGTCAACGCCCTCATCCCCTGTATCCCCCTTCTCCCGTCCTTCGACGAGCTCAGGACAGGCTCCGCAGGAGAAGGGGACGATGACATTCGTTTTTTATATATTAGAATCACGCCTTTCCCTTCATAAAACAATTAGATCATTTCGATCTTCTCCTCCTCCCGCTACCCGGGAGAAAGGTTCCGAGCTTGGAAGGCGCTGACAATGTCATCGATTAACCGATTACTGCCCACTAGCAGCCTGTTGAAAAAGTGCGTTTATGCCAAGATGACTGTTGTCTTTCCTTGTGGTTTGGTCCTATGATATATCAGGTTCAAACTGAGAAGGGAGGACGAGCAAATGGCAATGGGAAAACGAGGACGACAGAGACAGGAAAACCTGTTCATCGCATCGAACACTTTGGTGAAATCTCCGGGTCATCCGTTCTACGAGAAGCTGAATCAGGTATTGGGGGCGAACGGCTTCGACGAGTTCGTCGAGGGGCTTTGCCAGCGGTATTACGCTCCTCATATGGGTCGCAAGGGCATTCCGCCCGGGGTTTATTTTCGGATGCTTTTGATTGGGTATTTCGAGGGACTTGATTCGGAACGTGGGATCGAATGGCGTGTATCTGACTCGCTGACGTTGCGCCGGTTTTTGGGGTATGCCCTTGACGAACAGACCCCGGATCATTCCAGCCTGTCTCGCATCCGGCATCGGCTTCCCTTGGAAGTTCACGAAGCGGTTTTCAAGTGGATCCTGAGGGTCTTGTGCAAAGCGGGTCTGGTGAAGGGGAAGACGTTGGGCGTGGATGCTACGACACTGGAGGCCAACGCCGCGATGCGCAGCATTGTACGCCGTGACACGGGTGAAGGCTACCAGGCATTCCTTGAGAATCTGGCCAAGGCCTCGGGCATTGAAACGCCTACCCGCGAGGACTTGTCCAAGATCGATAAGAAGCGACCGAAGAAGGGATCGAACCAGGACTGGGAGCACCCGCACGACCCGGATGCCAAGATCGCTAAGATGAAGGACGGTCGCACGCACATGGCGCACAAGGTGGAGCACGCGGTGGATCTGGACACCAATGCCATTGTGGCAGTGGCGTTGTCGGGAGCAGATGAAGGAGATACCGAGTCGTTGCCCTGGACGCTGCTCGAGGCGCAGCTCAATCTCAAGCAGGTCGCGAAGGACGAAAAAGCTGCCAAACGTTTGCACAGACAGCGTATACGGGAGGTGGTTGCGGACAAAGGATATCATAGCAACGATGTATTGACCAGTCTGAAGCAAGGCGGCATCCGGAGTTACATTTCAGAACCGGATCGGGGACGCCGCAAGTGGAACGGCCGACGAGATGAGCAGGCCGCGGTATATGCGAATCGACGCCGGATCAAGGGAGATCGCGGCAAGGCCTTGCGCCGAAGTCGTGCAGAACGGGTGGAAAGAACCATCGCTCACACATATGATACCGGTGGCATGCGCAGGTTGCACTTGAGAGACCGCGGCAATATCCTCAAGCGTTTGCTGATCCACATCGGGGGCTGCAACCTGGCTCTGCTCATGCGCAAAGTGATGGGCGTAGGTACTCCGAAGGCCCTCCAGGACCTGGCCAAGGCCTTGCAGCGTCTACTGCTCGTCCTACAATCACGTTTGCTGCCCTCGGTCACCTTTTTAACCTCTTATCAGCGTCTCCTGCTCAATCTCCTTACCTTGATTTATCCGACCCGCACTCCAGGCGTCTTTTCCGTTTATGTGCGTTGAAAGGTAGTTCTTCAACGGGCTGCTAGGCTGCTGGCCCTCCCGGAACCAGGTAAAATTGCAAAATGAAACGTCGAATTGGTTCATAGAAAATCTACAAACGAAAGTCATTGGCAATGGACGATAGATCTCCGGAAGATATTGGTACAGACCGCCAGCTTTTTGTGGATAACTTCTGGATTGCTGAGGCGAGAGACGTAACGAGAACTCTGCACCATCCTGAACGCAAAGAGGTCGCGATCGCCGGAGAGCATCCCTGGGAACAGAGGGCCATCGGCTGCGCGGGCTTCATGCACGATGGCGACCGGTTCCGGGCCTGGTACCGCTGCGCGGTGGATGAGGCCAGCACTTACTGTACGGCGTACGCAGAGAGCATTGACGGCATCCACTGGGAGAAACCGAAACTGGGTCTCTTCGAATTCGGCGGCTCGAAGGAAAACAACCTCGTGTGGATGGGGCCGGGCACCAATCTCGCGCCATTCCGTGACCCCAACCCCGATGTTCCCGACGACGAACGCTACAAGGGGGTGGCGCGGACCGAGGGCTCGATGGGGAGCGAAACCCTGCTGGCCCTGGCCTCCCCCGACGGCATTCGCTGGCGGTTGAATCAGGAAGCCCCGATTCTCACGGAAGGCCCCTACGACTCACCCAACGTCTCCTTCTGGGACGACCGGCGGCGCGAATACGTGGCCTACGTCCGTGGCATTATTGGCTGTGGAACCCCCGGCAAGCGGAAGAAGGACATTAGTATCTGGAAAGAGGGCGTTCGCTGGATCCGGCGTTCGACTTCCAGGGATTTCCGTCAATGGACAAAGCCGGAGTTGATCCAGGTGGCAGAGACGTCCACCATAGATCACTATTCTAACGCCTCTATTCTCTACGATCGCGCACCCGGCATGTACCTGATTTTTTCATCACGCTTCAACGTTGAACGCCAACCCGATCCGGAACATCCAGACTCCGGGGTCAGCGACATCGTCTTCATGTCCAGCCGCGACGGGCTGCACTTCGACAGCAGCTTCAGGGAGGCATTCATCCGCCCCGGTCTCGACAAGAACAACTGGCACGACCGCGGTGTCTATATCGAGCGCGGCATCCTGCACACAACACCAGGCGAGATCTCATTATACGGCATGGAAAACTCTCATTTGGCGACCGTACGCATCCGGCGCTATGCCCTGCGCACCGACGGCTTTGTGTCCGTTCGCGCCGGATACGAAGGCGGTGGGTTCATAACCCGGCCGCTCATCTTCTCCGGAAAATCCATGGAACTCAACTACTCCACTTCGGCGGTTGGCAGTGTGCATGTTGAAATCCAGGACATTAACGGCAATCCGCAAACCGGCTTTACCCTGGACGATTGCCCAGAGATGTTCGCCGACAAAATTGAAGGCGCGGTTGCCTGGAAAGGAGGAAGCGACGTGAGCGCGCTGGCGGGAAAACCCGTCCGCCTTCATTTCACCCTGAACGACGCGGATATTTACGCCTTCAAGTTTAACAGTTGAGTCAGGGGTCGGAGGTCAGGGGTCAGGGAAAGCAGGGTAAGAGGTCGGGGGAAAGCAGGATCAGGGGCCAGTGGAATTGAAGATTGAAAGCGCAACTGAGCCAGTAGCAGTGGCAGTGGCAGGGAAAGCAAAGGAAGTGAGGGCCAGAAGTCGGGAAAGGCAAGAGAAAAGCATGGTCAGGGGCTGGAGACCAGAGGTCGGGGGAAGGCAAAAACAGTAGCAGTGGCGAGGTGGCAGGAAAAAGCAAGCCACCCCATATAGGGGAGGTCGTTGTCATTCTCTATCAGGTGGTTTTCGGCTTCCCTTCGCATGCAAACCGATTGTAGACCCAGGCAAAAATCAGACCGCCGATGGCGCCGTCGATCAGGCCGTAGAGCGTTCCCACGATCACACTTCTACCACCGGTTCCGGCGTGGTATCCGGGATAGATCGAGTCCACGATTTGAAGAAAACCTAGGGCATAAGACGGCCAGATAACATTCGCGATCCCCAAGAGGAGGATCGACCCCCCCCAGATGATCCCGGCCGTTATGGCGAGGGACTTGATTGAGAGTTTCATCTTTCGGCCTCCTGTTAAAGGTCATACCACGGGGCCAACTGCCAATGCTTGTGTCAGATGATAATACGATCAAAAAAGTTTGAAGCAAACAAAAAGATTGAAGCATGAAGGGCCAAGGTGGCGATTGGTTTCTCAGCATCCTGGATCATGGTCTATTTTTTCGATGATCGGATATAAGATTTAAAAATAGGGTTTTAGAAAGTGATAAGTTAATTTATAATTAGTATATTATAAATTATATCCAATTTTCCACGCGTGTGGAAAATTCAACTTGAACTCTCATTGGGTACACAATCTCTTTGGTTATTGATAAAGTGCGCGGTAAGACGATTCAAATTTTCTCCGCTTTACCATCATTTTTCATTACCTTATAGGGCTCAAAAAAGAAAGTTCCCTTGGCGTTTAGCCAAAATCGAGAATAGCAATTGAGAAGAGGGAAAAATGAGACGAAAGACAAAAGTTGTGCTCTGCCTGAGCGTGATCGTGGCGTGTCTGGTCTATCTGGTCGTCTCGGGTTTCCAGGGTGCTTCGGTCTTCTTCTTCACCGTGAGTGAACTCCAGGCCAAAGAGGCGACGATTGGGGGGCAGCGGGTGAAGGTGGCCGGAAAGGTCGTAGACGGGTCGATCGAACAGGACAAAGGCACGATGAAGGTCAGCTTCCAGGCTGAAGAGGGCGGACATATCCTTCCGGTTACTTACAAAGGAATCGTTCCGGATACTTTTAAGGATGGGGCAGAAGTCGTCGTGGAGGGGAAGAGTGGTGCGGACGGTGTGTTCCATGCGGATGTCTTGCTGGCCAAGTGCCCATCGAAATACGAGGGACTTGACCTGGAAGAGATGAAGAAGATGCGGGATTCGAATACGGATCTATAAGGCCTGTCCTTTTTAGGAAGGATAGCGTGCTTAGGAGGTAGGAAATGGGCAAAGATTCGTTGACCATTACAGATAATCGGACCGGTAAGTCATACGAAGCACCGATTTTTTATGGGACTTATCCTCACTACGGTGCGGCGATCAATGCGTCTATTTTCAGGCAGATCAAAGACTCGGACGAAGATTTCGGCCTCCTGAGTTATGACCCCGGTTACCGGAACACGGCCTCGTGCAAAAGCGATGTTACCTTCATCGACGGAGAGAAGGGGATCCTCCGGTATCGCGGATACCCGATTGATCAACTTGCAGAGAAGAGCGAATACCTTGAAGTGGCCTATCTTCTTCTATCCGGAAGGCTTCCAAACGCTGAAGAATACAATTTATGGACCGTGAAAATCAAATCTCATTCCATGCTCCACGAAAGCATTAAGAACCTCCTGGAAGGGTTCAGGTTCGGCTCCCATACCATGGGTATGCTTGTGGGGGTTCTGGGAGCCAAGTCCACCTTCTATCCCGATGCGCGGGATATTTCTGATCCGGAGGTCATGGATCTTCACATCTCCCGTCTGGTCAGCAAGATTGCCATTGTCGCGGCCTATGGCTACCGGCACAGCCGGGGGTTCCCCTATATCTATCCCGATCAGGACATGAGCTATTGTGGAAATGTCCTGAATATGCTCTTCGCCCAGCCCGGAGAGAAATATACCCCCGATCCTATACTCGAGCGGGCATTGAATGTCCTTTTTATCCTGCACGCCGACCACGAGCAGAACTGCAGTGCAAGCGTCATGCGCAACATCGGGAGTTCGCTCGCGGATCCTTATTCGTCCCTTGCCGGGGCCGCGGCTGCCCTTTACGGCTCGAGACACGGCGGGGCAAACGAAGCTGTGCTCAGGATGCTGACGGAGATCGGATCGATAAAGAATGTGCCGGCGTATATCGAGCGAGCCAAGAAAAAGGAGGTTCTCGTACAGGGCTTCGGCCACGCCGTTTATAGGAATTACGATCCAAGGGCTGCGGTCATTAAAAAGACGGCGTACGAGGTGTTCGAGGTAACCGGAAAAAACCCGCTGATCGACATCGCCCTGGAGTTGGAGCGGATCGCCCTGGAGGACGAGTATTTTGTCTCCCGGAAGCTGTATCCAAATGTCGATTTCTACTCCGGTATCATTTACCAGGCGATGGGGCTACCGTTCGATATGTATCCGGTGTTGTTTGCGATTCCCCGGACGTCCGGATGGCTGGCGCAATGGAAGGAGATGATGTTGGATAAAGAGGCGGGAGGGATCGCCCGTCCCAGGCAGATCTACACGGGGGAGGACAAGAAGGATTTCGTGCCGATCGAAAAGCGGGGGTAGGGAGTGGGACCCTTCCGCCCATCCCCACCGGAATACAGAATACAGAAGAAGAAATAAAAACGGAAATCGGGGGCCGGAGGTGGGAAGTCAGGGCCAGGGAAGTCAAAACCGATAGATAGGGATCAGCTGTGGAGAAGGGACCGTGATTTGAAGTCTTGGTGAGTGAGATATAGGCCGGCGGAGGTCTCGGAAGGGGAGATTTCGCCGGTCTTTTTTGTGTCGAACCCCAGGGTCAACCTGGCGAAGCAGTGCCTCTTCGCAAATTGTCTAATCAACACTCCTCCGACGAAGCTCCCACTCCTTCCAGATCGCGTAGATTGCCGGGATGACGACCAGGGTCAGGATCGTGGAGGAGACCATCCCGCCCACCATCGGTGCGGCGATCCGCTTCATCACCTGAGACCCGGCCCCGTGGCCCCACATAATGGGAAGCAGGCCGGCCATAATCGCCGTTACCGTCATCATCTTGGGCCGCACCCTTTCAACCGCACCGATCATAATCAACTCGTAGATGTCTTTTATCCCCATCCCCCTGCCCTTCTCCCGGCGCATCGCTTCGTAGGCGTGGTCCAGGTAAATCAGCATGACCACCCCGGTCTCCGCGGCGACTCCTCCGAGGGCGATAAAGCCCACCCCCACAGCGATGCTCATATTATAATCCAGGAGGTACATTAGCCAGATGCCGCCGACCAGGGAAAACGGGAGGGAGAGCATCACAATCAGGCTTTCTGTCACATTCCGGAAGTTCAAAAAGAGAAGCAGGAAGATAATCCCGAGCGTCACAGGCACGACCACCCTCAGCCGTTTTTCCGCCCGCTGCATGTATTCGTATTGCCCGCTCCAGATCACGGTATAGCCCGGGGGCATTTCCACGTTCTCGAGGACGGCCTGCTGCGCGCGTGTCACGTAAGTCCCCACGTCGATCCCCTTGATATCGACGTAGATCCAGGCGTTCAGGCGGGCGTTCTCGCTCTTGATACCGGGAGGGCCTTTCCGGATGCGAATGTCCGCCAACTGCCCCATGGGCACCTGAGCGCCGGTCGGCGTGGGTACAAGCACCCGCCTCAGGGACGGCAGGTTGTCGCGAAGCTCCCGGCCGTAGCGCAGGTTGACCGGATAACGCTCCAGACCCTCCACGGTGTAGGTGATGTTCATTCCCCCGACGGCCGACATGATAACGTCCTGTACGTCCCCCACGACCAGCCCGTATCGCGCGGCAGCCTCCCTATCGATCTCGAAATCCAGATAGTTCCCCCCGGCCACCCGTTCGGCATAGACGCTGAGCGTCCCGGGCAGCCGACGGACGACCTTCTCGATCTTTTGGCCCAGCCGCTGGAGGATATCCAGATCATCCCCCACGACCTTGATGCCGACCGGTGTCTTGATGCCGGTGGAAAGCATATCGATCCGGGTCTTGATCGGCATCGTCCAGGTGTTCGTCAGGCCGGGAAACTGAAGGGCTGCGTTGAGCTCATCGACAAGCTTCTCGGGTGTCATCCCGGGCCGCCACTGGTCCTCCGGCTTGAGCATGATCGTGGTCTCGATCATAGACAAGGGGGCGGGATCGGTGGCGGTCTCCGCTCTGCCGATCTTCCCGAACACTTGGTGCACCTCCGGGAAGGTCCTGATGATTTTGTCGGTCTGCTGGAGGAGCTCTCGCGCCTTGGTGACCGAGACCCCCGGGAGCGTGGTCGGCATGTAGAGGAGGTCCCCCTCGTATAGGGGAGGCATAAACTCCGACCCGATCTTCTCAAGGGGAAATAGCCGTCCCAGCTTTACGAGCGCCCGGTAGGTGACGCTCCGGGGGTCGTCGGACAAAGGGGCCAGGACCACTCTTTCAAAAGGGAAAACGGTCATGAGAAGAATAAAGCCGGCAATAGCGATCGTAGATCCTTTGTGGCCGAGCACCCAGTCGATGACAGGACGGTAGATCCATATCAGGAAGCGGTTGACGGGGTTCTTCCTCTCGGGCAAAATCCGCCCTCGGATGAAGTAGCCCATCAGTACGGGGACGACGGTGATGGCCAACAGGGCGGAAGCGGCCATCGCGAATGTCTTGGTAAAGGCCAGGGGCTTGAACAGCCGGCCCTCCTGGGCCTGCAGTGAGAAGACGGGCAGGAACGAAAGGGTGATGATCAGAAGGGAGTAGAACAAGGCAGGCCCGACCTCTTTGGAAGCGTCTCGGATGATTTCCCAGTGATCTTTCTTTCCGCCGTCGCGCTCGATGTGCTTGTGCGCATTTTCGATCATCACGATTGCGGCATCCACCATCGCCCCGATCGCGATGGCGATCCCCCCCAGGGACATGATGTTCGCGTTGATCCCCTGATTCAACATCACGATGAAGGAGATGAGGATGGCCATCGGAAGGGTGAAGATGGCCACGAAGGCGCTTCTGAAGTGAAGCAGGAAGAGGAGGCAGACCAGCGCGACCACGGCGCTCTCTTCGATCAGCTTCCACTTCAGGTTGTCGATCGCCCGCCTGATCAGGTTGGATCGGTCGTATGCCGTCCTGATCGCCACCCCTTCTGGCAGCCCGGGCTTCAAACTCTCCAGTTTTTTCTTCACCCGATCGATCACGGCAAGGGCGTTTTCCCCGTAGCGCATCACCACGATGCCCCCAACGATTTCCCCTTCGCCGTTCCATTCGGCCAAACCCCTCCGCAACTCGGGCCCTGTCTGAACGGTTGCGATATCTCGGACTCGAATCGGCGTCCCATTTTTGTCCACACCCAACGGGACGCTTCGGATGTCGTCGAGGGATCGGATGTAACCCAGACCTCTCACCATAAACTCGGTCTCTCCCATCTCGATCAGACGTCCGCCGACGTCGTTGTTGCTGCGCCGGATAGCCGTCCGGATCTTCTGCAAGGGGATGTTGAATGCCACGAGTTTATTCGGGTCTACGGTTACCTGGTACTGTTTTACGAATCCTCCGATGCTGGCCACCTCGGAGACACCCGGGACGCTGGTGAGCTCATAGCGCAGGTACCAATCCTGGATCGAACGCAACTCGGCCAGGTCGTGCCTCCCGGTCGTATCCTCCAGGACATACTCGTAGACCCAGCCCACGCCCGTCGCATCAGGCCCGAGGGTCGGGTTTACCCCCTGGGGTAGCCTGCCGGACACGAAGTTGAGGTATTCCAGGACGCGGCTGCGGGCCCAGTACATATCCGTACCGTCCTCGAAGATCACGTAAACGAAAGACAGCCCGAAGAATGAATAACCCCGGACGACTTTGGCAAAAGGCACCGCGAGCATGGCCGTGGTCAGGGGATAGGTGATCTGGTCCTCCACCACCTGGGGGGCCTGCCCCGGGTACTCCGTGAAGATGATGACCTGCACATCCGAAAGGTCCGGGATCGCGTCCAGGGGAGTATCCCACATCGCATAGACTCCCCACCCGATGGTGAACAGGGTCCCGAGTACGATCAGGAACCGGTTTCGCAGACTTGCGTCGATGATTTTGTTCAACATGGCAAAAAAGCGGGCAAACGTCAGACGTCAAACGTGAGACGGCAGACGGCAGACGGAAGATCTATTTGTCGGTGCGGAGAACCTCTCCTAAAAACACGTGAAGCGTAAAACAGCCCGGAATGGTCTTGACGGTCCTCTAATGCTGGTTCCCGGCCGGAATCGACTCCTTCTCCTTACCATCCGGTTTTTCCTCGGACATGGCCGACAAAGCGGCATTCAGGTTGCTTTCCGAATCGATCAGGAACTGAGCGGAGGTCACGATCCGCTCCCCTTCCTTCAACCCGTTGATCACTTCGTGGACGCTTTCCGCCTCGGCACCCAGGACAATCTCCCGGGGGAGAAAACGCCCTTCCCCCAGATCCAGGATGACCAGATTCCGCTCGCCTGAACGGATCACCGCCTGGGCGGGCACGACCAGCGCATCCCGGGATACTAACGGCTTGATCTTCACGTTTGCGTACATCCCGGGTTTCAGGCTCATGTCGGGATTCGGGAAGACCATTCGTACCTTTACGGTCCGCGTTTTAGACTCCAGAAAGGGATAGATGTAAGTGACCTTTCCCCGGAAGGTCCTTCCAGGTTCATAGGCCAGTTCCACCTCCGCTTCCTGACCTTCCTTAATCCAGGGCAGCTCGTACTCGTAGATATCGGCGTAAATCCAGACACGGGAGAGGTCCGCGATCCGGTAGAGGTGTTCTCCCGCCTTGATATGCGCCCCGTCAAAGACCGCCTTGTGAACCACCACCCCCTCCTGAGGGGAATGGATCGTCATGGTCCGTTTTACCTTCCGACTCAGCTCCAGCTCGGCGATCTGGTCCTGCCGGATGTCCCAATAGAGCAATCTCTGCTTCGCAGAATGAAGAAGATCCTGACCCCCTTCCGCAATCTCCGCTGCCGCGCTTTTCGCCAATCGCCGACTGTAGTCCAAGGCGGTAAGGTATTCCTCTTGTGCAGCCACGAGTTCGGGGCTATAGATCTCCAACAGGCGCTCCCCTTTTTTAACCGATTGCCCGGTGTAGTCCACGAACAATTTTTCCACCCACCCGTCAATCTTGGTGTTCACGTCCGTCATCCGGGTCTCGTCGTAGTCCACACGGCCCACGGTGCGAACGGTCCGCGCCAGGGACTGCCGCTTCACCACCGTGGTCTTTACTCCGATGTTCTGCACGGTCGCCGGATCGATCTTCACGCCGGCTCCGCCTGCCATCACCTCGTCCTCGTAAACCGGAATAAGGTCCATCCCCATCGGAGATACCCCGGGCATATCCGAGATATAGTTCGGATCCATCGGCGCCCGCCAGTGGAGGATTTTCCGCTCTTTGGAAACGACTTCATCTTCGTGAAGGTGGCCCCCTTCGTCTTTTACCAGGTCCATCCCGCAGACTGGACAGACCCCAGGCCTCTCTGATGTGTAAGTCGGGTGCATCTGACACCGGTAGATCTCCATCTCCTTCCCAACAAGCCCAACCCCATCATCCCCTCCCATCCAGAACCCCAAGCCCAGGCCAATCCCCAAGGCAAGAACAAACACGAGAGTCGGCTTTGTTTTCATGAAAACACTCCAGTTGAATTCATTGACAAACGGTAAGCCAAACAGAAACACTTGTTCGTCATTCGTGATTTTTGTGATACAGTATGGTTTTGACGTTAGAAAATGCGCTTTCCGACTATGGCCTCCAATTCGGCGAGTTGCTTTTCGTGGTTCGTCACGTGCCGATAGTAGTCGATTTCAAAATTGAACAAGGTCACCTGATTATCCAGGAGGGTCAGGAAGTCGACTTTGTCCACCTGGTAGCCGGCCATTGCGGACTCAAATGACTGCTCGGCCTGGGGGAGTATCGCGGTACGGAACAGTTCCGCCTGTTCCCCGTGCTTATCGATATCCAGGTTGATCGTGCGCACCTGAAAAAGGATGCGCTGTCTCGCCGCCTCGTGTTGCGCCTGGGCCATACGTGTGTTTGCTTGAGCCTCCTGAACCCGGCGTCCCTGTTTGCGCCCGCTGTACAGGGGGAGATTCAGATCCACCCCGAATGTCAGGAAATCGCTACCCCTAACGGGATCGACTGGCATGAACGATCGCTGTCGGTAGCTAAAGCTGAAGTTGAAACTTGGCCAGTAGGCTCTGCGGGCGAAAATCTCCGCGGCTTTCCACTGGCTGATGGTGCTGGCGATTCCCTTCAGAAGGGGCCGGCTTTCGAGTGCCGCCCTCTGCATCTCTTCAAGGGGGACGCTGAACGGTGTCAGGACAATCTGACCAGGAATCCCGACAGGTTCCTGGGGGGAGTGATTGAGGACAAGGTTCAACCCGGCTTCAGCCGTTTTGCGCCTCTGCCTGAGGACGATCAACCGATCCATCAAAGCCGAGAGGGACACCTGCGCTTTGAGGACGTCCTGCTGGAGGCCGCGTCCAACTGAATACTTCGCCTGAGCGATCCGGATAAAGTCCTTAAGCAAGGCCTTGTTCTTCTCCGTAGTCTCGATCGCCCTATCCAGGAATGCCAGGTCAAAATAGGCCTGCTTGACGAGGTTTACAATCGTACCCTCCCGATCCCGGAAGGTCTCTTCGGCAGCCCCAGCAGCGTGCCTGGCCACCCTTTCTTTCGCGGAGCGTGTACCGGGGAAGGGGATCCTCTGGCTGACGGCGATTAACTTACCCGACATGGGGGTGCTGTCGAAGTCGAAGGAACTGGACGGGAGGTTCACCGCATCGAACCGGAGAATCGGATCGTCCAGGGCCCCGGCCTGGGGGACCCGTGCATCAAACGCCTCCCACCGGGCTTTCAAAACCGCCAGTTCGGGATTATTTTCCAGTGCCTGAACGATCAGCGCGTTGAGATCCAGTTCTTCTGCCTTCAGAGCGCCGGAGGGGAGGAGTATCAGAGCGGAAAATATCGAAATGGATTTTTTGAGGCGTTTCACGTGGTTTCCTTTCCGTTTGTTAACCGGAATAGCTCCCTCTGAGGAGCGAGCCCACAGGTTTCAAAGTGCCAATTTGCGCAGCCTCAGGGCGTTGCCGATGACGGACAAAGAGCTGAAGGTCATGGCCGCACTGGCGATCATGGGGCTGAGCAGGAGGCCGATTGCGGGATAGAGAATTCCTGCGGCAATGGGGACCCCGAGGAGGTTGTAGATGAAGGCGAAAAAGAGGTTCTGCCTGATATTCCTCATGGTTCCCCGGCTGAGCCTGCGGGCCCGTGCGATGCCCCGCAGATCCCCCTTCACGAGTGTCACCCCGGCGCTCTCCATAGCCACTTCAGTTCCCGTGCCCATTGCGATCCCGACGTGAGCCTGGGCGAGGGCCGGGGCATCGTTGATCCCATCGCCGGCCATTGCCACGACGCTTCCTTCGGCTTGAAGACGCTTCACCACATCGACTTTGCCTGCAGGTAGGACTTCGGCTTCCACGCCGTCGATTCCAAGCTCAAGGGCTACGGCCTCGGCCGTCCTACGATTGTCTCCGGTGAGCATGATGATCCGGATCCCTTCCCGCTGCAGCATTCCGATGGCTTCGTTCGTGGACGCCTTGATCGTGTCCGTTATCCCCAGAAAGCCTGCGGGCTGATTGTCGATGATGACGAACATCACGGTCTGGCCTTCCTGAAGTAATTTCTCACTCTTTTCAAGGAGCGGTCCCGGCTCTATGGCCAGTTCCTCGAGGAGCTTGCGGTTGCCTATCACCACGGACCGGCCTTCAACCGTGCCGATCACACCCTGACCGGTGATGGAGCGGAAGCCTTCCGCCTCCTGGAGTTCAATGTTTCTCTCTCGAGAGGCGGAGACGATTGCATCAGCAAGGGGATGTTCGCTCCCGCGTTCCAGGCTCGCAGCGAACCTGATGATCTCTGCCTCGTTGTGGCCATCCATGGGTATCACTGAGGTGAGGCGGGGCTTTCCCTCGGTGAGCGTGCCGGTCTTGTCCACGAGGATGGTGTCCACTTTTTCCAGGATTTCCAGGGCCTCCGCGGTCTTGATCAACACACCTGCAGTCGCTCCTCGGCCGGTCCCGACCATGATCGACATCGGTGTGGCCAGCCCCAATGCGCAAGGGCACGCGATGATGAGCACGGCCACTGCGTTGACCAGGGCGTAGGCCATCGGCGGCTCCGGTCCGAAAAAGCCCCAGATGATGAAGGTGAAAACGGCCGCGGTGATGACCCCTGGGACGAAGTAGCCCGAGACGACATCCGCCAGGCGCTGAATCGGGGCCCGGCTGCGCTGGGCGTCGCTCACCATACGGACGATCTGGGCGAGGAGGGTTTCACTTCCCACCCGCTCGGCTCGGATCAGAAAGCTTGCCGTGCCGTTCAGGGTGCCGCCCGTGACTCCTGCCCCAGGGGTCTTCTCGGCAGGAATCGGCTCGCCTGTGACCATCGACTCGTCCACGGAACTAAAACCATCTACTACGACGCCGTCTACGGGGATCTTTTCTCCGGGTCGGACCCGGAGGAGATCGCCAGGTTCGACGCGATCCAGAGGGATATCCTCTTCGGTTCCATCGTCCGTGAGTATCCGCGCGGTCTTCGGCGCTAAGCCCAGGAGTGCCCTGATGGCGCTGCTGGTACGGCTGCGGGCCCGCAGCTCGAGCACCTGCCCGAGGAGCACCAGGGTTGTGATGACCGCGGCCGCCTCGAAGTAGACATCCGGGACACCGTGGTGACTGCGGAAGGAATCGGGAAAGATGTCCGGGAACACGGCCGCAACCAGACTGTAGAAGTATGCCGCACCGGTGCCGACGGCGATGAGGGTAAACATATTAAGGCTGCGATTGACGATCGATGTCCACCCCCGCTGGAAAAAGGGCCAGCCTCCCCAGAGGACCACCGGGGTGGCCAGCCCGAGCTGCAACCAGACCCCGGAAAGGATTTCGAGGACGAGGCTATCCAGGACCATCTCGGACATCGCCAGGAAGAGGATCGGGGCCGTCAACACGAGGCACACCCAGAACCGGCGGTTTATATCGACCAATTCCGGATTGATTTCTTCCTTTTCACCCGCTGTTCGAGGTTCCAGGGCCATTCCGCATATCGGACAATCCCCGGGCTTCTCTCGGACGATCTCCGGATGCATCGGGCAGACATATTCCGTCCTGGGGGCCGAAGGGGTAACCATCAAGGGTTCGAGGGCCATACCACATTCGGGACAGACGCCCGGCTCGTGCTTGATGACATCAGGATGCATGGGGCAGGTGAATTCTTCGCCATTCCCATGGGTCCGAGGGGGTTGGCCATCCTCGGGAGGATGGTACACGTTTTCACGGTCGTTCATGACCGGACCTCGTTCTGGAGATTATACTTCGTGTAGCGAATGTCCGCGATGGCTGATAGACGTCAGGAATGGGCATCAATGGAAGTGGATAAACGAGACCACTCCATCGGCCTTATCGATATCGGTTTTAATCGTGTATGGGATGGTAAGGTTTAGATCAGGTAGGCGGAATGAAGCCGGAAGAGTTTGGGAGGATCTTGCAGTGAATGGAGTGCATTCAAGTGGATGGAAGCAGTCCAGTTCGGATGAAGGATCGCACCAGGAAAGGTGTGATTGTTGAGTTGGAGGTGCACCCGGGCAGGAGCATCCACCCGAGCAGAGGAGGGTGGAAGGCT
The DNA here is from genome assembly GCA_965217865.1 of Candidatus Latescibacterota bacterium. Lineage (GTDB taxonomy): Bacteria > Latescibacterota > UBA2968 > SICM01 > SICM01 > CBDCJO01. The sequence continues at coordinate 2,293,884 of CBDCJO010000002.1, forward strand.
GGATGTTGACGGCGGCATGGATCGGATTTCGCAGCACGGCATAGGGTTCGCCGTCCGGTCGCATCCCGAGGTGGCGGCTTGCGTTCCACAACCTGTGCACTCATCCATGGCCGGAACGGCATAAACCTCGAAGATCCCGACGGTTGCAGCGCAAATCACGAGGACGACAATGAAAGTGAGGGTTAAACGCACGATGTAGATCCTTAAAAGTTAGCGGTCCATATTGTCGATCGGTTATCCGGTCGAACCCGCGTAGCTTTGACGATTGAGTTCGTTATGAGTTCCAAGCCTTGAGTTATTTCGGCTGTATAAATAGAGTAGGCAATTTTTGGACCATAGTCAAGTCATAGACTTGGGAGAAACGACTTCTGTTGGAATCTGCCAGGTTTTAATGGGTTGAGATGGACAAGCAACCTGTTGAAAAGAAGGATGGGGTATCTCAATCGTACGCTATCTGTGACAGCCGCTGCTGATTGCTCATTATCCTCATAAAAATTTGCTAAATGCGCCGCACCCAAACCCAGCCCTATACCAAAGTCTCCTCCGACTCCTATTACCTCTGCTGTTCCCGCGCTCATATTCGATCTGCTGGCAATAACAAAACCAGAAATAGCTTCGGGGATGCTTACAAGCATTCCTGCGCCAATAATCGATTTATCAGATGGTCTTTTACTAAATAAGTAAGCCAAAGTTATTCCATGCACAATGCCACGTGTTCCTCCATAGAAAGACAAGTTTGATGCTGCATTCGTTACAGGGATATTTTTGGTTGCGGAAAATGGGAGGAAAAATCCAGCACTACTGGTAAGCATGTAAAGTCCTACAGCTAACTTGCCATCACCATCAAAATCAAGGGCCACTGGAAGCGCCCATCCATAATACCCCAGAGAAAGGGCCATGTTACCAATAATTAGCTTAGTGCGTCCGCTTTGATCGAGGGCAGCTTGTGGTGCTTGCTGTTTAATTCGTGCTGTCACTTTTTGTTGAAAACTAGAAACTTCTTCCAGGGAAAACTGCAACCGTTTTTTGAATAACTTTTCTTGTGGGCGATAATAGATCTCAAGCACGAAGAGGGAATTGGAAATCTGGAATAATCGAGCTTCTCTAAAATTTACGTACTCGGTAAATAGATTTAGTTTTTGCTCAAGTTTTGAATCAATGTATTCAATTTTGCCCTCCTCGTCTATCGGAATTTGAATCTCTTGTGCATTGGCCAGTTCTAAATAAAGATTGAATAAAAACACGAAGATAATAAAAAGGATATTCTTCATCAGTTTTGCCTCATGTGAGCGAACTATAGAGGTCAATATATGCTCATAGAACCTAACTATTAATTATACAGACCTGTATAGCAACTGCAAACACTGCCAGATCGGTCTGTTACTGCTGGTACTGGCTGGCTGACGGATGTCACAAGGCCGGAATTCCATTCTACCTGGGACACGCCCTGTATATGAAGGCGATCCACGGGGGCAAAAAGAAGAACGACCGTCTCGATTCCAGAATGCTGGCAGAGCTGATGCGCTGCAACCTGTTCCCGATGGCCTATGCCTATCCGCAAGAGATGCGGGCAACCCGGGACCTGCTCCGGCGAAGGCACCGGTTTGTGGCCTTACGGGCTGAGTGCTACACCCACATCCAGAACACCTTCTCTCAGCAGGCTATCCTGGATCCTCTCAGCGACCAGGTCAAAAAGAAGACCAGCAGGAGAAAGCTGTGCGAACGTCTGGCCGACCCAGATCTGGGTATGTCTGTGGGCTGCGATCTGGACCTGGTTGACTCCCTGGACAAAATGATCTACAAAGTCGAGAAGCAAGTCCTTGCACAGGCCAAACATCACGATCGCAATGCCCTGTCTATCCTGATGACGGTTCCCGGACTTGGGGAGATGCTGGCCATGACCATCCTGTATGAAATCCACACGGTTGAACGGTTCAAATCCGCTTCAGCCTTCTCCTCCTACAGCCGGCTGATCAAAGTCGAGAGAGAGTCCGCTGGGAAGAAGACAAAGGACGGGAATAACAAAATCGGAAACCCACACCTAAAGTGGGCCTTCTCGGAAATCATCCTCGTGGCTCAGCGATGGTCAGAACCGATCAATAGAAACTACGAGAAACTCAAGAGCAAACACGGTCCGGGAAAAGCCAAGAGCGTCATCGCTCATAAATTCGGCGTGGCCGCCTACCAAATGCTCAAAAGTGGCCAGGCATTCGACGAGAAACGGTTTGTAGCATAATGGGTGGGGCGGTTAACCCGGCAGCTAACTGGCAGGGCAACGTCCGGACAATAGCCCAGCTTTCCCGCTGTGATTGGGAAGCCGCCTTCACCCCTTATATAGAACATAGATGAGCGGATCTGAGACAGTCAGTCCGTCTGCCCCCGCGATGAACCCGAACCTAACTGGCGTTCCCCCTCACAAAAAGGGGAGAACAGCCATCCTTCTTGATTGGGTCGCAAGGGGTACCGATTATTTTCTGGAGGGAGAGGAAAAGCCTCTCCCAGGGCGCTCCACAGAATACCGTGAGAGACGCTTGATTTCCAATACGTGTTTGGTGCAGATGGCTCACATCTAGCCCGGTATGTGAAAATCGAGCCAGACTGGCGACTGACAAAGATCCGAACATCGCTAAACCTCTTCGGATCGGCTCATTGCAAGTCCCGACCGTTAGGGTCGCAAAAAAACGGTGAAAATCGTGATGAAGGGGTCTTTTTTTCTTGACCCGGGGCCTTTAATATGTGTATACTGGATCAGATCTATCCGCTCTGCAAGGCGGTCCCAGTAAGGCGGCCGGAGGTGCTTGATGACGGCGGGATGGGAAAAGTCCCAGGTTATCTTGAGCGGACGTTTCTCCGCCTTTTCGAAACCCTCGGCAAGGGCATAAGTCTTCTCCGGCGTCTCGGTGCAGGTATCCCGATGGACCTCGATGGCCACATCCATCTCCAACCGATCCCCCTCGGCCATTATTCGCCTCGCAAGGTCCACCGCCCTTTTCGTAGGGGTATCGTGATCGAGCAGCTGCACGTTAACGCACCGGGCCCCCGCTGCTTTTATCCTCCTGAGTTTTGGCACGACCTCTTTTGCCTTCGCGTGATCGGATTGGCACGCAAACAGAAGTCCTGTTTTGTCCACGATCTCCCGGGTCACCGCCGGAACCCGTCCCGTAAACCCGTCGAAACCCGCTTTTTTGATCTTCTTCAGTTTCTTCTCGATCGACCACTCCCCCTTTTTCCCCCCATATCCCCCGAGCGTCCACAGACTTCCCATGTGATGAATCTGAGGTTTTTGCACCTCCGTTCCTTTCTTTTGCCATCGCTTCTCCCTTTCCCAAGTGGTTTGGTAAGGAACTCAAACTGTATTCTCAGTTCCTGATCAATTTCTTTTTGCCACATCGTGGTTTCTCTTCGTCTTTGAGACAACTCAAAGTCAAAAATGTCTCGCTGATCCCCACGACCTTCGCCATCACCCCCAGCTTTTCCCGGCCTCTGACCCCTGTCCTTCGTCTCCGGTCTACCCTTAATTTTGCATTTTCCATTTTGCATTTTTCACCTTGCATTTTCCTCCTGACCCCCGACCCAAGATCTAACCCTGTTTTAGTTGCTTATTGCTCATTGTCGGGAGAGAACCGGCCCGGATCTGTGCGGCCAGTTCCCGCTGCTCCAACTCTGCCTATCTACTTTCTGTGCAAAGAGTTATCGGTCAGCATCCGGTGGGATTTTCATCAGCGTACGGTAGTGGTTCCGGGTCAATTCTGCACGCGCGTGCAGAATTGGAAAGGTCCGGTGGAATCCAAGAGATTCATACAAAATCCTCTCGCCGATTCCTTACTTTTTCCGACCTCCGACCTCCGACCTCTGACCTCTGACCTCTGACCTCTGACCTCTGACCTCTGACCCCCGTTCCTATACATAACGTCTTAAATAATTGCGCATATTTTCGGAAAGTTTCGCCTCAACCGTTCAACCTGCCACTTCGGCTAAACCTGAAGACTCAGTTAAATTAGAGTCTTCTTCTGACTCCTGTATTCTGTATTCCAGTGGGGATGGACTGAAGGGTCTTTGGAGCCCGCCGGATCTCACCCTATAGCGCGAGGATGACACGCTCTGTATCGCGTATCGTAAGCTTTTTCATAACGGCACGCCTTAATCTGGCAGCTTTGCGCCTACCCTTTGAACCTCTTCGTATGGCTGAAGCCAGGCCGTAGATTCATCGTGCATGTCTACCACTTGGATCCGGTTCCCCCAAGGATCTCGGAAATCACACCGAAAAGGTGGAATCGTCTTCAAGCCATATTTTTGGGTTATCTTCTCACGAACTTCTGTAACTTGTGCATCGTCTCGGACAATGAGTCCGAAGTGTCTGTGATTGTCCACATGTGGCGCATCAGATTGAAATAGGGCCAAGAATTGGTGATTGCCGAGTTGGAAAAAAGCGTCTCCTTCACCTTCTTTTTTTGGTTCGAGATTGAAGACATCGGTGTAGAATTCGATCGCGTTGTCAAGATCACCGACCTCTATAACGATGTGGTTACAGCCAAACACACGTACAGCCATGGGGATTCCTCTGTTGATTGGTGGAATGGGTCGGAAGCTCAAGCGGCTCTGTGGGATGAAGACATCCGCATAGTTTACTCAGCGAGATATTCGACCCCGTACTTTCTGACCAACACATTCAATGCCTCGATCACGGACTCAAATCGCCTTTGGGTTCATCCATTTCAGCAAATTCGTTAAACGTCGAGCTTCCTTAGGGAGGCGATTCTGACACTCGGGGGGAACCTGATGACTCTCGACTCATTCGATCCTTCGCAGGCAAGAGGTGTTAAATGCAAGGCTCATTCTGTTACACCCCACTATAAACCAGGAAGATCTTGATTTTGGGGGGTCGTTGCACGGGAGAGGTTATAGATGCAGCTCCTTTTTCTCCCCGATTTGGTGCTGGTTTCCGCCCAATTGCTGAATACCGTATAGATTGGTTCGGGGCCTTGTAGCGCCTTTCCTGTTTTCCTTGACATCCGACATTTCCCGCGAAGCAGGTATTATCTGGGACGTAAAAATTGTTGAAGGTATGATCGTGAGGCCCCTGGGTAGGCATTCTGGGAGATTAATGCCATTTACACAAAGAAATGTACGCTCTCAATTTTTTCCTTCAAGCATCGACGATGTGCTCTCGACCGGAATCCGCTTTTTGGGCGTATTCATCCCTGACCTGGTCCGACAGGGTCCGCCAGATCAAAAACTGCTTGCGAAGAAGCGTCAAAAACTGCCGGTTCGTCCGGATCCAGGCCTGCAACTCTCCGCTCATCCGATCCAACACCGTCTCGATCTCGTATATCCCATAACGACCCGTCGGCATCGCACGCAACACCGTCTCCTGGCTCACACCCATGTCGAACGGCGCAAGCCACGTCTGCATTTGGATCGTATAAGACGGACCCTCCGGCGTCTCCTCCTCCCGGAAGCTCACACCCTCCGCGTAAAACTCCCCCAGCGAATAGCGGCTGTAAGCACGGAAATAGGTCGCCAAAAACGAAAACATACCCCGCACATCTCGACTCGAAACCGTAAACGGAAACTCGAACCGCCAGTGGTCCCCCTCCGGATCCGTCAACTCCCAACGACGCATCACATCCGGAACCGCCATCTGTGAGGCCTTCTTCGAGGGATAAAGCGTCGAAAGCATCACCACACTCATCACCAGGCCCATCGCCATCACCGCAGACAACGACGAGTAGTTCAACGACAGCCCCTGCAACAATCCCGACTCGAAAAGAACCCGACCCACACCCTGTGCCACCAGATACCCCCCAACCGCTCCGATCACCGCATACACGCACGACTCCGCCATAAACAACATCCCGATGTGGGACGGCGCCAAGCCCACCGCCGAGTAGACCCCGATGTCCCGAAAACGCTCATACACGGCACCCATCATCGTGTTCAACACGATCAAGGCCGCAATCGCGATCGGAATCAGCAAGATCCCCAAACCCGAGACCGACGTCATGCCGTGAGAACTGAAGACAAACACCTCCGAAGGGCCGGACTCCTGCGGAATACTGCCGAACACCGTCAACTCCAGGCGCGATACGAAACTCTCAACCACCTTCCCAACGTCGATGCCCTCGTCGAATCCGACCGCGACGGAACGGAGGTCACCCGTCCCTCCCCACCAGTTTCCGGTGCCCCCCATCTCCCGCATCATATGATACGGCAGGAACAACACACGACCCGGGTTCAGGTGCTTGTAAACGTGGATCCCCACCGTCGATCCCGCAGTCCGGCCGGACTGCTGCTGTGCGGCTCGCTGAGAAGTCGCTCCCTGCTGAAGCTGCTCCGCGAGCACATCCTCCGGAACGACACCGAAATCAACCGGCGTCAACGGCGCCCCGTCAAGATCTTTCAACCCCTTCAACCGCTCCGAATCCATGATCCCCACCACCGCAAGCTCTCGACCGAACACTCGAACCGTCGACCGGCCAACATCCTCCCCCGTGAGACCAAGATCTCCTGCCATGCTGTCCGGTATCACGCACTCCGCGTTTCCCGCGAGCCAACGACCAGAAGAAAGACAACTGTCGATCCCCGTGATAAAACGCTCCTCCGGAACCATACCCACAACAGACGCCGCCTCCACCGTCTGACCCCCCCCTGTATCTTCGTCGCCTGCGTATACCACGCCCGGGGAACGACCCGCCCGACGTCCCGAAACTCATCCGACGTATACTCCAATACCGAGTCGTCAAGCTCCTTCCAGGCCCCATCCCGGATCATTGCGCCCGCCCGAAACGGACCCTCCGTCCATGGAATCCGCATGTGACGAAGTACGAACTTCAACGACGTAAATGACATCACCGTGAACGTCAACAACAGGACCGTCAACAACGTCAAACTCGTCCGGAGCTTCCGACGACGCATGTTCGAAATCCCCAGCATAAACGCCACATAAAACGCACTCCCCCGCCCGATGTCCGTCCCGTGAGCCACCGCAGCATCCGTCCGCAACGCACGCATCTGTGCGCTGAATCGGGAGGAAATCACCTTCAACACGAGCGTCGCAAGTGCGAGTATCAAAAACGCGACCAGGACAAGAGCCGGATTTGCGAGAGAAAAAGCAGGATGAACCACGCTCAGGCAAAACCACACAAAAAAGAAAAACCCGAAGAAACCCGCGATCTGCTTCCGGATGTCCGCAAACGCGAACACCAGACGCTCCGCGAAAAATGAACACGGGATCAGCATCGCCATAAAGAATACCACCCCGTGAATCACGTCGTTCTGTGTCTCCTTCACATCCGGATACGCCCGCGCCTCAGTCCCCTGGGCTGCTCGGGCGTTCTGGATAAATCCGCTCCACCGACGTTCCTTCAACGCTTCCTCCGCCTCCCTCAGATGGCCCCCCGCCTTGTCGTGAAGCGCCGTCAAACGGGTGTTCTCGATCCCGTAGGACAGAAGCTCCCGGATCCGGCCGTCGTCGACACGCCACATGTCACGCGCAGCTTTGTGCGACGTCTGTACGAACGCTGACGGAACTTCCGTCAGGAATCCCGCCCCATCACCCCCCTCGGGGTCCGCATTGACCAGGAGAAATCGCACGCCGAACAGACCCGTCGAAAGCGTCAGCTTCACACGCTTACCCGGCTCCGTAAATACCACACCGATCGTCGGCTCCTCCTCACGATAAAAGGGGATCATCGTTTCGAAAAAATAACCGTAGTGAGCCGGGATCGAATTCCCCGCGTCCATGATCACGATGTCCGAAAGCCGCCCGAGCTGTCGGGGGTCCACCGTCTCGTAGAACGACGTCGGCACGCACCGGAACAGCACCACAAGCGGCTTCGTAATCGCCCGGCTTATGCGCGCGGAGATCGGATAGATATCCCCACCCCGGTCCGGAGCGGACATGATGTCCCCCGACTCCGGGTCGAGCATAAAGGGATGCACCTCCATTTCGTACTCCCGGAACAGCCGGGTCACGCTGAACTCCCCGTTTTCGTCGGCGACCTCGATATAATCCCCACGAACCCCTTTGTGGACCTTCGACTCACGGCCTGAACGGAGAACAACCACAGCCCCACCCATCTTGATGTCCGGGATGATGGCATAACGGGAAAACGCCTTCACCCGCCCCTCGATCGCCCATGCCGTATCGGTGAGATCAAGGTTGATGACATCGTCAAGGGCATCCTTATTGTTCAGGACCTGCTTCAGCATCCCCCCGAGGAACACGAGCTGCGTCCGGAGGTTGTCGAAATTGACCCCTTCGATCCGGTCCAGCGGGGAGTCTACACCCATGCGGGCGTCGTAGGAAGTGATCAAAGACAGCGCGGGAGTCCCGCACGCGAGCGCATACTCGCTCTCGATCGGAAGCGGACGGCCCGGGATCACCTTTGAAAAGGCCACATCGCTCTGGATGGAGGCGATCACGTTGGCGAACATGTCCTCGGGATCGCGTTCCATCTTCGTGGAAACGATCTCTGCGATCTTCGAAAGGCGTCTGCCCAGAGAGACTCCGAAGAAATGCTTTTCCCGGGTGAATCCAGAGGCGCCCATGCGCTCCCTGGAGTCCCATACCGTAAGCCCGTCGTTGCCGCTCGACAGGTCCAGGCCCAGGAACAGCTTCGGAAACACAGGCTCGATTACGCTTTCTAAGAACGGTTCTTTCTTCCGGCTGTGACGCTGCATGTACGCATCGATCCCACGGAGGTTTTGGCAGTGACCCGACGTCGCCAGAAACAGAACCGTCCGCGCAGGGGGATGCGCGCGAAGCATCTCCCCCAGTTCAAGCAAACCCGCGATACCGCAAGCCATCTCCGCCGCAGGCGCAAGGCTGGGCACAACCGACATCCCATCGTAATAGGCCGAGAGCATCACCTCCTGATCCCTCAGATCCGGATCCGATCCCGGAAACGTCCCCACAACGTTGTAGCCCTCCCGGACCTCCCAGTCCATACGACCCTTCACCTCAACCTCTAAGTCTTCACCCGCAAGGCCCCTCAAACGCTCTCCCGCCTCGCGGTCCACGTAAAACCGCGGCATCGCAACCGGAACCTCGGCGAACTTGCCCTCCGCCTCGCCCGATGTCGTGCTTTCGGGCGCGATGAAAACGACCGCACCGGCCCCCGCTGTTGAAGTCCATCAAAACCACGTTCCCCGAGACATCATGTCCGTCGAAATCCGAAAACTCTCCGTCCCCCGCGTAGATCAGGCGGCCCCGGACCCCCGGCGTCGTCGGCGTCCGAACCACGTTCGGCCAGACGCATCGGAGCGGGATCTCCTCCCCGGACTCCAAAAGCCGAAGGGACGCACCCTTGTCCACCGGCACCGTCACTTGAAACGGCTCCTGGTGAACGTCCTGCATCCCAAGCCGGAGAAACTCCGATTCCAGGAAGTCCGCCGACGCCTTGGCACCCGGATATCCCGTCACCCGCGAACCGACCGACGACAGACGGGCGACCGTGGAGCGGATCCGATCCACCGATACCTCAGGAAGAAAGACACCTCCTGTCGAGATCTCCTTGTCCTGCTTCCCCGACCCGATCGAAGACAATCCCCGGAAAAACTCGAGCAGGCCGAACATCGCGGCCACCAGGGCTGCAACAAGGACGAATGTGGAAAGGACACGAAGAGGTGAAACAGAGGTGGTCATAGCAAACATCGTTTCCTGTTTTTAAAGGCCTCAGCGAAGGTCTTTAACGAACCTAATCGAATCTTGTTTTGAGCTCTGTCGGAATGTTCTGCGCATCTGGACGAATTTGCGAATTTTTTAGGGGTGTCAAGAGTTTTGTGTAAACGGCCTTCTGCCCTAAGGAGGTTAGGCGGTTCCTCTTTTATGATTGGTCTTCGAGAGGTTGAAAAAGCGCTTCCTTGAGGATCTTGCCGGGCTTGAACCTCACCTTTCTCCGAGCCGGAATGTAAATTGTCTCCCCAGTCTTGGGATTGCGGGCATTCGGCCTTGAATTCGTTTCCTTCACCTTCCATGCTCCAAATCCACGGATTTCAACCGTGTCCCCTCGAATTATGGCCTCTCTCAACTCCTCGAAAAATGCATCCACCGCCTTTTTTGCACGGTTCTTGGGAAGGCCCAGATCATGGACAAGGCTGTTGGCCAGGTCAGCTTTCGTGCTTGTTGCCACTTCTCCTCCTGAATAGGGGGCGTCTAATTGAAGAGACTTTTCAATCTTCAATACTCAATCTTCAATTCCCCGAACCCTTCCACGGCCTTTGCTTTTCCTGCTACTGCCACCTGCTATTGCTCTTCCCGCTCAGTTTCACGTCTCACGTTTGACGTTTGACGGCCTTTCAATCTTCAATTCCCCGACCCCCGCCCCTGCCTTTTCTTTTCCTGCTACCGCCACCTGCCACTGCTACTGCTTTTCTGACCTCTGACCTCTGACCTCTGACCTCCGGCCCCTGCTTTTTGCATTTCCCCCTATTCGGGAAAGCCGTCGTCGCGCGCATCGCGACGAAACCGGGCCATCCTCCGCCAATCGTGATCCTTGCCCACGACCCAGTCGGTCGGAGGCCGTGGCTCACCGAGCAGCCACCGCTCCTCGTCCGTGAACTGGGACATGTCACCCGGATAGGGCACGTCCCGATGGATCGGGTGCATTAAGGTCGGGCAGTACTGAAAATAACAGATCCGGCGGGGATGCTCGGACGCGTTCGGCTGCGCCTGATGCCAGATTCCGTTGTGAAAGCAGACAATCGTGCCTGCCTTTGCCCTGACGGTAACATGGTTGTGGCTGAAATCCACTTCACGGTTCTTATTCCATCGCACGTAACGCAGCGATGTGCGGGCCTGTAATACAGGTTTGAGGTGCGAGCCGCGAATCACCTCCAGAGTGCCCGAGTCCTCGTGCAGCGCATCCGAGAGAAAATAACCGAACCGCAGGGTGTGCATAGGGCAGCGGCCGTCTACTTCCGGGAATCCGACCGGACCGTCGGAATGCCAGCCAATGCTTCCACGACTCCGTTCCGGATTCTGGTATTTCACCCGCCACGTATCTTGTCCCAGGTGAAACATCGGGCCAAAGACATCGTAGCTCAACTGCAAGGCGGGCTTGTACATCAGAAACTCACGGAAAACCGGGTCCGACTCCACGATATTCGTCTCTATGAAGAAACGCTGTTCGGGATCTTCCGCCCGGCCTTTTTCACAGAACGTGTCCATATAAGCTATGGCGCGATCGACCATGTCCTGCGGCAATGTGAACGGCAGGATGGCATAACTGTCTGCCCCTATGCGCGCAAGGATCTCGTCGCGCTGTGCATCGGTCAATGAGTGTTCGGCCTCTCTTGTTCCGTTCATGGCCCTCTTTCATTCACGCATCGGGTTCGTATAGGACCTTCGCTGAAACCCTACACCCGATCCTGACTATCGGTTTTGACTTCCCTGACCTCTGACCTCCGGCCTCTGCTTTTTGCATTTCCATTTTGCATTCCCTTAATCTGGAAACCCATCGTCCCGCGCATCGCGACGAAACCTCGACATGCGTTTCCATTCCTCTTCGGTTCCGACCCCCCAGCTGGCGGGGGGGCGCGGCTCGCCCAGAAGCCAGCGCTCCTCGTCCGTGAAGGGCGACATATCCCCCGGATAGGGCGTGACCCGATGGAAGGAATGCATCATTGTTGGGCAGTACTGAAAAAAACAGATCTTTCGCGGCTGATCCGACCGGTTCGGTTGGGCCTGATGCCAGATCGCATTGTGGAAGGCGACAATCGTGCCTGCTTTTCCCTTCACCGTCACATGGTTGAGCGTAAAATTGTCGTCACGTTTATCCTCCCGCACGTAGCGAATCGACCGGCGGGCGTGCAGGACCGTCTTCAGATGAGAGCCACGGATCACTTCCAGGGTCCCCGAATCGTCATGCAAGGCATCCGATAGAAGATAGCCGAAGCGCAACGTATGTAGGGCGCAGCGCCCGTCCACCTGGGGAAAGTTCACCGGGCCGTCAGAGTGCCAGGTAATTGATCCCGGATCTGCTAACGTCGTCAGATCCTTTGGATCATGGTATTTCACGCGCCACGTATCCTGTCCCAGGTGAAACATCGGGCCAAAGACATCGTAGCTCAACTGCAAGGCAGGCTTGTACATCAGAAACTCGCGGAAAACCGGGTCCGACTCCACGATATTCGTCTCACTGAAATAATATTGCTGTGGGTTTTCTGCCCGGCCTTTATCGCAGCACGTGTCCATATAAGCAACGGCGCGATCGATCATGTCCTGCGGCAATGTGAACGGCAGGATGACAAAACTTTCTGCCTCTATGCGCGCGAGGATCTCGTCGCGTTGTGCATCGGTCAATGAGTGTCCGGCCTCTGTTGTTCCTTTCATAGCCCCCCTCCCTTAATACAAAGGTTTCGTATCGAAACGATCCTGGAATTGAAATAAAACCCGGGTTCAATCGTGTTATTAGAGTCTTACGATCCAACTTCTACTCAAGATCATACACATCTTTTTGTTTCGGTTGAATACTGCGAAACCCGCAAAAGGGAGTATGACATTCAACCGAACTTCCCCCTCTCCCCGTACCCTGGGAGAGGGGTGCCGAGCTTGCGAGGCGGGGTGAGGGAGCACGACGGCATGTCAAAATATCATATCACCTTCCGGAAAATTCATACGCACAGTGCTTGCATCTTTTTGGTTGCTGGTGAGGAAACCGAAGGCGCGATAGGATAAAAAACGAAAAGAACAGATCGAAAGCCTATTTTGCTGCAGAATCACTTTACAAAAGATTAAGTTGAGTCTGACTGGCTTGACGGTCGTGGTGGCCCTTCGATTCTTGCACCACCCTGCAGGAGTAATCGAAGTATTCATCGTCTATCTCGAATCCCGTGAAATCGATCCCAAGACTTTTTGCAGCCAGAGCAGAATGTCCTAAGCCCAGGAAGGGATCCAAAACGTGCTCTGCTCTTTCGATTCCATGAAGAAGGATGCAGTTCCGGGGGATTTTCCAGGGGAAGGTTGCGGGGTGGGGTCGTTCCCTGTCCCGCCTCTGTATTGTCGTATACGGAACGAACCAGGTATTGCCACGACACCTCAGGTCCTTTCCTCCGGTATTCCACCTGGAAACGTTCGACTTGTCCTGGTACTCAACACCGATTGCCAGCCGATCGAGCGGCACATCGCCGTTCTTTGTCAGATGAAAGATGTATTCGTGACAGTCATGGATGAATCGAGGACTGTTAATCGGCTTGTAGTGGCCGACTGCAAATCCCCCGGGAATCCCAGTTTGTTTTCCGACATCGTCAGCGTCGACGGCGATCGACTTGATCCAATGAATCACATTTTGTAGACAGAAATGTTGTCGTAATGCTGACACCACCTCAAACGGCCCCCAGGGATCGGATGGTTTATGGCCAATGTTGAGAAAAAGAGACCCGCTGTCATCCATCACTTCCTTTAGGACTTTCCCCCAGGATGCGATCCAGGCGATGTATTCCTCCCGGGGAACAGAATCATCGTATTTTCCGTATTTGACTCCAAGATTATAAGGCGGGGAAGTCACCACAACATCGATTGACCTGGGCTTCAATCCCTCTCTGATGCCTGCGATGCAGTCCTTGTGATAAAGTGTAATCTTCGAGTTTTCCGTCTTCCAGACATACGAGTCCTCGGATTTCCTTTTTTGTCCTTCGTCCATTACGTTCGCTTTTCCAGACAATGCCATCTGCTACATCCTTTTGCACGCCTCATGTTTCACAGTTTCTCTTCCCCGACCCCTGATCTCCGACCTCCGACACCTGACTTTGCCTATCCTGTCTCCTGCTACTACTACTGCTACTACCTTTTCCCGTTTCACGTCTGACGTCTCACGATTTCCCTTCCACCTCTCCGACCAACCCTTTATCTCGAACCGCCTTCAGCAAAACCTCATCCTCCATCAGTCTCAGAAACCGCAGCGCTTCAGCCCGGTCTCCCGGATCAGTGCCCAGAAGTGCCACCCGCGCAAGCAAGTCAGCCGCTTTCTGTTCTCCGCTCCTGGCCAGAGACGCCTGTGCGGTCCGCCGGACGATTGGATGCGGGTCGTCCAACATAGACTGAATCCTCTCCAGGTCCGGGGACGAGAAAGCGCCTATCCTGCGTAAGGCATCCTGTCGGACCTTCCAGTCCCGGCTCCCGAGATTTTCCATCAGAGTCTCATAACCAACCGGAAGCTCCGGGTCCACCTCCCACTGCCATCTATTGGCGGACGAATCCAGGGAAGCCATCGGATCGGTCGGAATGCCCGAAGACGGGTCCGGCATGCCGATGTAAAGATTTCCATCCCGTACGATCTGCCCGGCCCCTCGGAGCCAGGGATAGAAATTTTGATCCTTGCCGCAGCGCTGAACCTCTGAGGACGTTGCGATGCGCGGTCCGGACATCCGTTCTCCGGACAACTCCTGGTGATCAATGTCATCCCACGCGGTCCCAAAAGGCGTCACGCCGTAAATTTCCCCCTCTCGGGTCTCGATGGACAGGACCTCCCCGCTGATTTCCGAAACGTCGCCCTGCGTCAACGATTCGACGCGTACCCTCTCCCGGCCCCAGGGGTTTGCGACCCGGCAGGTTCCGTCGTGTGTTCCCCGGACCGAAAAGGTGGCCACCTGATCGCCCCTCCGTTCGGAACTGAGCAGGAACCCCCCCTCGATCCTGAAGTTCGCGAACCGCATCGGTTCCCCCGGCAAGGCCCCCGGGAAAAGATGCACCACCCCGTGCCTAACTTGTAAAAGCCACTCGTGGACACACGCGCAGAGGACATTCGTCCCCTCGACGATCGACAGCCGTCCGATCTCCCACTCCCCCTGTCTCAGATCGGCGAGGGCGACCTGTCCGTTCGGCTTCAGGCAGAACCTCAGAAACGGACTGTAGAACAGATTCCGGGAAAGATCAGGAAGGTCGAGCCGGGAAGCGACGATCGGAAGCCACCCCGACGTGAACCCGACCGGTTCAAATCCTCCATCAAATCCCGGAAACGCCTCGTGCCTGGCCACACCCCGGTAAGCGATCAGGTCCGTCGTGATCTCCAGAGTCTTCAGGAATTTTTCATAAAGGGGATGGTTGGGTGTGACCTCGCAGACGGGATAGACCCCCGCGAACACCGAGGGGTGACAGCGGTACGGATGGGCGACCATTTGGGACTCATGAACCGATTGGCCGTCCTGGGGGTAGTCGAATAGACGCTCTCTCATCTCCAGCCATGTCCGGTTCTCATCCTCCTCTCCAAGAACCTCCCCCGCCTCGATCAGGTGGTCCATGAGCGAACCGAACATCGCCCGGTCGATGGCAGGGTCGAACCCGGACCCGGATTGTTCGGGAGATTGCGATTCGACCAGGTGGACCCTGCCGTCCTTCCCCTCACTCATCACCGACTCGCCGTACCGGGCGCAAGAGGCCATGAGCGGATAGAGATAGTCTCGAAGAAAGGCCACGTCCCCGGTCAGCTTGTAGTGCTGCCAGAAATTAAGATGGAACCACGGCGTCGACGATTTGTGAGGGTTCGGATAGACGGTTGCCAGCCAGCGATGCCCCCCTGCCCATAGCGGGAGCGCCTGGTGCGCGACCTCCATTCCCCCGTGGGGAGAATGCTCGATGAACTCCGGGATCATCTCCAGGAAAGTGCGCACGTAGGGATACCCCAGATCGAGTCTGTTGGAGGGATAGATGGACCACCAGATCACGGGTACCTGTGCGTCCGTGGTGTACCCGTCCATCCAGGGTGGATTATCGCGCATGTAGGATAGCCCCATAAAGGAGGTAGCCTGTTCGCTGCGCGACACGCACGCCTGCTGATACATCCCAAAGTAGTACGCGTGCTCGATGAACTTATCCGGCAAGTCCACGAACGATGCGTTCCAGTATCTGCCCCACCTGTCGCGATGCGTCGACCGGTCCGCTTCGGGATCCACGGATGCGCCTTCCGCTGTCATGTCCCTTGCTCGGGCAAGAGGCGTCCCGCACTCCCGGTCTGTGACGATCGATACCAGGATTTCAAAGTCGAACGAACGGGAAGACGGAAGTTTCAAGCTTCGTCCGTTCCTGTCCGCCACGTTCTCGTGGCCGACTTGCGCCTCGGAGCTTTTGACGATTGCCGAGATCGCATACGACATGTTCGGAAGCAAGTGTTCCATCCAGATCTCCCGGTCTTTCCCGTCGTAGCCGATTGAGCTCGAAGCCCCTGTAGCAGGGAATTTATGAGCTGGCCGTTCCAGACTGATCCGTGGCGACACCGGCCCATCCGATCGGACGTGACAACGAATCCTCGCCAGGTTCCGGTCCCCCTGAACGTAAGCGGCCACACGAGCTTCCCACCCATCCCCTGACCAGGTGCGCTCGACCCTCCCCTCATACAGCGACAGCCGGTCCTCGAATCGGTCGGCTTCGGGATTGAAGGGCCTTCCTATGTCGATGCTTAACAGCCCCCCCCAGCAGCGGCCCGTCCCCACGCCCCGGTCATCTGTTGCCCAGAGATCCGTCTTCTGCATCCAGAAACAGAATCCTTCCCCTCCAGTAATCATGCCCCCGAAATCCCCATTTCCGACCAAGAGCCCGTCCTGCCAGTGATCCACGGGACGTCGATAAACGATATCGTGCTGAGAAAGGTAGGCCTCCACGTCAGGCCGGAATCGAGATCCCGCAAAACAATCTCCCGCCCAGGCAGATTCCTGGATTCGCTGCCGCAGCGTCTCCCCCATTCGATCGAGGCGCAGGGGAATTCGCACGCGTTTTGGGACCGTGAAATTTCCCGCGGCCCACTGAACTCCCCGGGTTAATTCTACCTCCACCCCAACTGGAATCTCCTTCCCAACTTCACCCTCATCCACCGGAATCCAGAACCCCAACCGGACCTCCTCTTTCTCACGAACATCGTGCGTCACCGACTTGACTTCTTCCCCATTCCCGTCCGTACGCCGCAAAGTGATTCGACACCCCTCCGGGAAACCATCTCCATCCGAAAGGGTCACAAATACGATCTGCCGGTATACCCCGTCCTTATCGATCACCGCTTCCGGTGCTGCGCGAATGGCGTGGATATTCACGTGTAAAACCTTGTCCATCGTGTTGATGAATGTTACCCAGAACTTGGAATCCGGAACTATGGAGAGAGGAGATCATATGTTTGAAGTTTTGAGGAAATAAAGCGACATCCCCCTTCCCTTTAGGGAAGGGGGCGCAGGGGGTCTGACACTTAACCGAATTCTATAAGTCCGTCGCTGGTTTTCCGAATCACGATCCACGGTCCCCGGTTTTTTCCGACCTCCGACCCTTGCCTTCGCATTTCCTGCTGCTGCCACCTGCCACTGCTTTTCCCTGCCTCCGCCACTAGTTCAGTTGAATCTTCAATATTTAATTTCCTTTGTCCCCCGACCTCTGACCCCTGCCTTTCCTGCCACTGGATTTTATCCATCCGACGGCATCGACCATGGTCCCCCCATCCTGAAACCGTCCAGGGAAACCATCGGCACGCACCGGAACAGGCTCTTGGCGAACGATTCCATCTCCGGGGTCCCAAGTTCTTCCTGATGGCCAAGCATCCTGTGCATCGCCCATCCGGAAAGACGTGAGATGCGTCCGTGGGTGTCCCAGAAGCACAGGCCATCCACCCCCATTGCATAGCAGGTCATCGCACGAACCCTCATCGAGTCCCCGGATTGGCGACGCGGATAGAGGTCTGCATACAACCGGGTCTCCGTCCCGTCCGTAAACTTTTTAAACGCTTTAAGAATCGGCACGGCCCCGCTACCGTCCGGAGCCCCCGTGGCTTCAATGTGAACGACAAGATGGTCGACAAGCCCATCGTTCACCCAGGTTTCTACATCCATCCCGTAACATTTGCAGCTGGTCAGCGGACCTTTGTCCGGGAAGTCTGGCAGCCTGTACGTCGTGGGTATCACATAGCAGGTCTCCAGCCGCCGTCCCTGCTTCACCCCCACCTCGTCCAGCATGGCTCTCGTCTCCCGCAGGAGTTGCGTCAGGAATCCCGCCTGGTGAGCCAGCACCCGCTCGTCGTAAGGCTCAAGGCTGAGGATGTCCTCGCCGTGTTTCTCTCGGAACGATTCTCGAACCAGTTCTTCGAAGAGGGCATAAGGCCAGGATCTACAAAAGATGATGTTCACCCCGTCGGCTTCGTAGTCTTCGACCCACTCCCTGAACAGCGCGACGTACTTCGCCCGTACCTCCGGGAAGGCATGGCTCAATACCCGGGCCGGGTGGCCCTCGCGGGTCACGCAACACCACTCAGGATGATCAAGTTGAAACTGTCCGGGACCGCAGTAGCCGAGGTGATTCGGAGGCAGCTGCACCCCCTCCATCCTAACTTGCGGAAATATTTCGACTCCGATCTCGTGTGCGCAGCTCACCGCCGCCTCAAGCGGATCGAATCCGGCTTTCCGGTACCGATTTCGGGTTTCATTCGCGATCGCGCGGTACCCGCGAAACCCCGGTGTCCAGACCTGCTCCGTACCCACCCTCGACGGATAAAAAGTACCCAGCCCCAATGCACACCCCCAGAGGATCGTCCTGAAATCGCTGTCAAGGAGTCCCTGGAATTCGTTCTGCATATCCTCCTCGGATGCATAACCCCACCGGGAGTGCTGTCCGCTGTCGTGGTTGGCGATCAGCCGCCGCGTATCCCTCCGGGCCCGGTCCCCTTCAGCCCGTTCAGCCTCGGTCTGCGAAAGCGGAACGATTCGCACATAGCATATGTTTGTTGGGGACTCAGCGTCAACTCCCGCTTGGGGACGGTGAAACACCAGATCCTGTCCGGTCAGGTTTGCGAATTTCCAGAACGCCTCGCTGATGTCGGCCTCACCCGGAATCATCTCCGGAGGCACGATATCCTTATTCGGCCTGAAGTTCTCAACGGTCGCATACGAATAGGCCGGATCCCCCGTTAACTTCAGAAACAAGATCAGGTCATCCGACTGATATGAAGCGCCGGGATAGGTTCCCACATAAATCGCGTGCCAGCCCTCGGCACTCAGCTTGAGGACGATCGGGGGGGCATCCATATCCGGCCCACAGAAAAGCATCCGGCCGGTGCCCGCCTCGATCTCATATTCGACCGCCGTCCATTTTCCCTTCTCAAACTTCGAGGAGATGGAGGATTTCGGCTCGCATCGGGAAAGGTCCAGAAAATATTTCGATTCGGATTCTCTATCCATAAACCAACCCCCCTTGAGAGATACCCTAATTTTCATTTCCCCTGACTTCCGACCCACTGTCTTTGTTCCTGCCACTGCCCCCTACCACTGCTTCTGCTTTCCCTGACCGTCCTACCTCTGACCTACTGCTCTTCCCGTTTCACGTTTGACGTTTGACAGCTTTTCCGACCTCCGACCCCTTTTGCATTTTCCAATTTCCATTTTTCATTTCCCTACAACTCAATCCCCAGTTCCTCCATCCTCCGATATATCGCTTCCCGTGCCTCTATGAAGGGCCTCTGCAGGTAGCCAAGATGATCCGCCTCACCGTGATGGTGCGTCACCCCGCCCCTGTGCCGCGCGGCCGTCTCCCGGATATAGATCAGGTCACCCTCGATCAGCGTGAGCATGTATTGCGCCGCCTCCTTATCGAACAGCCACCACTCTCCCCCGCACGCGACGTAGATCGGTGAGGTGTGCGCAAAGATCCCTCTCTGCCAACTATCGAGATGTGGAATACTCGTGTAGTTCGGACCCCCGCAGCGAGCGGCCAGCCACGTGTGACCGTCCACTTTGACCTTCGCCGTCAACGTCAACCGGCGCGTCCCACCATCCTCCTCCGTCGAAGCCACGACCCGCCCCTGCTGAACGACCTGGAGTGTGTGGATCGGGAAGATGCTCTCCGCCCAGGCCTCCACCTCGACGGTCCCGGGTCCGGACATCTGTAAGGTATCCCCCACGCGTTGTCCATCCACCGTGAACTGAATAATCGGACCCCCGCTGTGAAAAGTCCTTCCCAGTGTCACGCTCCGGCACCAGTTATCATAGTTGAACTCCTCGTCCTCCGGAACATATGCATAGGTCCGGTAGATCCCCACCGGGACATCGCTGCTCATCTTGTCCGTTCCGCCGACGAGAGGCAGGCGATAACCGCAGTTCAGATATCGATAGTATTCGATGTGAGGGAACGAATCGTGACGGAGCATCTCGATGCCGTCGGCGCGACCTGTGGCGATCAATGCCACGGGTTCTCCGTTCGGGCTGGGCAGGTGGGGGATGATCACCGTCCCCCCCTGCTCGCGGCACTGGTCCGCCCAGTCGGACATCGTGATCTCCAGTGTGCCCCCCGGTTCCGCCTCTGACGGACCGTCGCTGCACCATGGCATCACCGGCCGCTTCAATCCCCAGAGAATCAGGTGTCCCAGGAAATGCTGTCGGTTCTCCTGAGAGATATAGACGATGTTGTTCCCATCCCGCGAAAGGCTCGGCCCGCCGGTGAACTCCTCCGTGTTGGTGAACAGGCTCCCCCACTGGGACTGAAGCAGGTTGACCACATTCAGATCCTCCCCCTGGGACTCCGTATGGCTACCCTGCGTCGAGAGGAAATGGACGTGCGAGTCGCCGCTGAACCATCGCTCGGCGTTCATGTTCGTCCAGCGCTTCAGGCGCA
This sequence comes from Candidatus Latescibacterota bacterium, assembly GCA_965217865.1. GTDB lineage: Bacteria > Latescibacterota > UBA2968 > SICM01 > SICM01 > CBDCJO01. Next base: position 2,314,459 of record CBDCJO010000002.1, read on the forward strand.
GCGTGAGTTCCCGCTGACCCGGTTCGATCTTCACCTGCGTCCGAAGCGGTTCATACTCGAATCCGCGCGCTACGTCGGCGATCACATCTCCCCTTGGAAGCCATCCCTGGCAGGTGCCGTCGATGTAGGCGTAGGTGATCTGCCCCAGGCGCATGTCACCTCCCACGTCGATGTGCCAGGTCCCCAGGTTGGAGTTCACCTGATTGTGGTAACCGTGCGGCTGATACGGGATTCCTTCGGGCGATCGAAAGTGGACGCGGCAGGGAACCGGTTTGTTCGTCTCATCGTCGAGAACCGTCACGTGCACCCAGTTCCTGCCCCGATCCAGCAATTCCACCCGCATACGCGGGGTTTCCACTGCACCCTTTTCCGCTACCTCTCCCCAGTTGACCGTCCCGATCTCCTCCCGGCTGTTGCTCACCTTCACCGAGGCCGAAGGGACCGCAGCGATCTCCACATAGGCCGGGCTGGACTTGCGATTCTGGGCCTCCCCCCAGCCTTTTCGCGGATCGTCCAGAAACGCCTCCGAAGTTGCCTCCGGTAGAGGATGGACATAAGTGGCCAGGCCCCGGTCGACCGCCACATCCAGATCGAACGGCGCCTCCGCATCCTCGGGGTTTTTCAGGATAATCCGGGTCTCCTGCCTGCCGTGTCGGACAAAGGGGTGCTCGTCCACGTGCCCCAGCGTAACCGCAGCGATGATAAACCCGGGCCCTTTCGGAACCACTTCAAACGACTCGATCGTCCCGTCAGGCATCGGATTCTCCCATGCCCACAGATAATATCCCTTGGGGGTCGCGCCCGACGCCTCGGTCTGCCGGCGTCCGGTCTGTTCCCAGGGGCCCTCGTAGCGAGGAATCATGGCCACCTTCTGGTCCGGGACCGCACTGAATGGACCCCCGGCTCGACTCGGTGGGACCACCCCGATCTCGAAACGTTCCCGGATCGGGACGCTTGCCGGTTTCTCCCCCTGAGCTCCGGTGAGATGAAATATATACTCCGCCACCGGAATCCCGAGTGCCCCGCCCTCCATCAAGGAAGACTCCAAAAGCCGGTGCGCGACGATAATCCGGCGGGCGTTTTTTCCGACCGGAATGGTCACCCCGCCGTCTGAGTCTCCGAACGCGATAAAACAATCATCCTGGCTATCGGTCCCTTCCTCCCCAATCAGGAACGGCAGCCCGTGAAAGGTCTGTTTGCCGACGGGGGCTTGCACACCTTCACCGAGTAGATCCGTCCCTGCGTTACACTGACCCGACAAATCAATAGGTTCGTAGTCCGCCATATCCAATTCCTCCCAAGACTAGATTGAAGATTGAATATCGGAAATTTGAATGTTTGAAAAGCCCAGGACTCTCTTATAACTCAATGGATCTCTTTGAGCTTCAATCTTCGATCATCCATTTCCCTGGCCCCTGCCTTTGCTCTTCCTGCCACAGCCACTGCCACTGCATTTGAACTTCCTCTAACCTCCGACCCCTACTTTTTTCACCTTGCACTTTCCTCCTTGCTTCCCTACCCGATCTCGATCTCATACCTCCAGGCGTGCGAGTCCTGGGAGGGCTCGAACATAAGCTTTCCGTCCTCAATCCGGGAACCGCGGATCTCATAAACCGGATCTCGTCTAACGCGACGACCTTCAAACACCGTGTGAATGGCCTTCAGCTTATAAGGCCCGGGTCTGCCCAGGATCTCCCGCAAACGCAGGATGATCAAATCCCTCATCTTCCGGATCTCATACACTATGAGGTGATTGATATCGGGAACTCGGATGGCATAGGCACCGTGGATCGAGGCGGGGCCGAAGTCGTGCATCTCCGGGGATGCAAAAAGCCAGTAGTCAGGGCTTTTGACGAACTCTACGCAGAAGTCTTTTCCCTTCGGCACCTCGCAGTACTGAAGAAAACGCGGACCTTTTATGGTATAGCAGGCCTCTTTGAGCCGACGTCCCTCAACCGTCCATTCCCGATCTCTCAGATTCACCCGTATCGTGACCCCGTGGTCGTACATCACCTCAAGGTGATGAAGGTTTCCCTCGGCGAACCCGATTTCACGGATTCCCTTCGTCCCGAGCAGCCGGTGAAAAGCGCTGTGAAGGTAATAGGACATCAACCGCGAGTCGATGCGACTCAGGTCGGTGGGCCAGTAGCATCCGATCAGCTCCGATCGGCCGAACAATACATTAAGGGCTGCCCGTCGTTGAAACATTGACTTACGGTCTCCCCAATCCTTTTCACCATTAAGATTATCCCCGTGGTGGCCAACCGAAACTGGCAGGTGATGCCGTCGGTGAACCTGGTCCAGGTTCGGATAGTATTCCCAGTCCTTCCCCTTGATCCCCCAGTAAGCCGGACCGAAGACCGCATTGAACGCGCCCCCGTCCATCGCCTCCGCAAGCCATTCATTCCCGAACTCCGAGAAGATCGGAGCATCCCCTCCGGTTCGGCGAGCAAGTGCAAACAAGTCTGAGGTGTGTTTCAGGAATTCACGCTGTGAGTAGTGGTTGCCCTTGTTGTCGAAATAGTGTGCAGGGTAGATTGCCGCGTGCACGTCGAAGTAGAAGGCATTGGCGCGCATCACCTCCCGGTAATCCGTCAAGTTGAAAAAACCCTTCCACATCTTCCCCCGTCTCGCCCACTTCTGGTAGAGGTTTGGAAGAAGGCGCGTCGATTGGTGATACCCTCGCTGGAAGTCCCCGTTCTCTTCGCAGATGCAATGTTCGGGAGCCCAATCCGGAGAAGGCCGTCTCCCCGCCTCGGCAACGGAGTCGAAGTAGTCGATATAATTCGTGTACGGACAGAATAGGCTGTTGGACTCATCGGTCATCCGCCGGTTCACGTCGTTGTGCCAGTTCGTATAGCATAACCAGATCAGATCCCTTGCTCCCCGTCCGGTGAACTCCCGATACCACCATTCCAGATTGTTTCTGAGGGGGTACCACGTCATCACAATACATCGGCCCGGAAGTTTCGCGAGTGCCTTTGTGCGCAAGACTTTTGCTGTGTTGCCGGATCGCTTCCTGGCCGCCTTTCGAAGTCACCACGAAAGTGTACGTCACGGGGGAGGAGCAGTAGGTGTGCATGTCGTATACCGCCCGACTGCCCCCGGGTTTACACCTAAAACCAACGGGTGCGACGTCCATTCCCTGCATCTCGGTCAGGCCGTTCTCGAACTCCATCGTCCAGTAGCGATTCGTCGACCGCATCGTATGTGTCTCGGGGCGGTCGCCGGGACAGCCGATTTCGAAAGGTTTGATCGGTCCATTGATCACACACGTCCCGAAATACATTCGCTTACACCCGAGGCCCCTTCCGGAGTGCGGTCCCACCCCCAGGTAGTCCAGGTGCTGCCCTTTTCCGGCAAGCGCGATCCGAAACCGCACCGCCTTATCCCTGGATGATATCCAGACTTCGAACCGTGCCCGCGTAAGTGAATCCAGCTCGGGATGCTTAAGCTCCTGAGTGATGATGACCCGGTTGTTTTTCACATTGGATCGTTCCTTCAGAACGACCCATCCGTTCGTCGATTTTCCGTTTAAGGAGGCTGAGAAACCCTCAAATTGAAGGACCCTGCCTTCCACCTGGAAGGTCACGGGCTGATTTAACAATCCACCCTGTCCCGGGAAAGAGACTCGAATATCCTCATCCCCCTGGCGCCAAAGAATGAATTGCCCCCTCCATTTTGAAACTGAAATCCGACCCGAACTGTTTTTAGTATTCTTCACACGGACATTCCTGTTCATAGATCAGGTTCTTCTTGTTTCACTCTTCAATCTTCAATTTCCCCCGACCTCTGACTTCTGCCTCTGCCTTTCCTGCAACTGCAACTGCAACTGCTACTGCTACTGCTTTCCCCCGACCCCCAATCTCAATATTCATTCCTTTATTCGTACCCCTTGATCACCCCCAACGACCTTCGCTTGGGCCGACCCTTTAGCCCCGGTTTCTTCGGCAGCTTCTTCGCAACATCCTCGACCTCCTGGATCCACTCCTGCTCCAGGCGATCCAGCTCCTCCGCACTGTGTTTAGTCTCCGCTTTTCTCACGGCCTCCATCATCGGCGGGATGATGCTTCCCCAGCACACATATGTGAATGTCGTTTCCTCGGAAAAGGTGGGGAAGTGCTCGCGGATGTAATAACGGCAGAAGGCCGCGTACGCGGGGTCTTCGGTCACCTCGTAAGAATAGGCGATAAGAGGCCCGTTGAAGTAGGGATCGATCCGCATGACTTTTTTGGGGCCGACAAGAAATGTTTCGATGATGACCGGCTCCGGCCCCCGGATGAAATGATTCGACATCCCGAGCAAGGCCTCCTTGTAGATCGGGTCGTCTTTCCCGAAAAGACGATGCCCGTCATAGAGCATCTGAGGCGTCATCCCGCCCGCTTGTCGCAGATGCCAGCCGTCCTGCTCCACCTCAGCCTCGTCCCCCCGTTCGCCGGCCGTGTAGATGCTCTCGGGAAAACTTCCCGGTTCGGGCAGAGCCAGAAGGAGCCACTTGAGACTTCGCCGGGCGAGCTCCCCGTACTTGTGGTCCCACGTCGCCTGGTAGACCTCCAGGAGGTTCGCCACCGGCGTCGTGAATTCCCGCACGAGCGTACCCTTATTCCGGTAGATGCCGCAGGGTTCCTGCCTGGCCAGGATCCAATCCGCCACCTCACGGCAGACATCCAGAATCCTGCGGTTCCCCGTCAGGTAATACTGCAGCATCAACCCGGCCAAGCACGTGTGCGATGGTGAATATCCTCCCGTCCAGTGTTCACAGTTGTGGTAGTGCATCACCCCACCCGGCGTTCCGTCCGGATAGACGTGGATGATGTCCAGATCCGCCATGTGCTCGCCATAGGCCTCCGCCGCCAGGAAGTACTTCCGTTGACCCGTGTGCACGAAAAAACTCCACAGGGCGTTGACCTGGTCGTTCGCCTCGTTGTTGTACGAACGCGCGCAGTGCTTCATCCGCTCGATAATGTCCGGCTCATCCTTGAAGTTGAGCCACATCTCCACCGGGGATCCGGAGTGGGAGCACATTAAATCCCCGTAGTCGATCATCCCGTAGGTCCTCAGCACGCGGCGCAGCTCCGTCACGATCCGCTCGAACAGGCCGTCAAGCCCCTTTTCAGCTTCTGCAAAACGCTCCTTATCAATCGGGGCCATAGTCCGCATCGCCCCCGTACCGCAGGCATAGGAAACGTCCGCAGGTGCGATCACCGGTTCCTGAACGCAGATCCCGAGGGCTTCGGCCGTTCCATCCGAAATCCGGTCGGCCGAAAACTGCAGATGGAACTCCGTGGTCTTAGCCGCCCCGAACCCGTTATTCGTCCCCGTGTCATTGTAACAGGCCGGACGATCAGGCGCGTACTTCGCCACCATCTCTTCCACCCAGAGCAACTCTTCGGGAGTCCCGGCCCCGGTGCTCTTCAGGTTCAAAGGAGCCGTGGGCTTCTCCTCGACAAGCCGCTTGAACTCCGCCTCGTCTCGCGTCCCATTGAAGAAAACAGCCCATTCTTTCCACGGGGTTGAAAACTTGAGCGTCTGGCCGTACTCCATCGGCCAAATCTGCACATCGATCCCGTCGCTGTCGATTCGAATCCCCTTCGGATACTCCTTCCACATATCCCTGATCACCGCGACAGCCGAACCCGCATCCCCGCTCAGACACCCCCAGCCCTGTGTCTTTCCCCCTGAGCCAAAGGGTTCCTCATCCCGATTCACCCGATACGCGATGTCCGAGGTCTGAAGAATGCGGCCCTCCTCAAACCGGGTCGCCCAGTGAGATCTCTCCTCGCCCCCAAACGCCATTCGCAAGTCACTGCCCAATTCCAGCGGGAACGAGACCCCCACCTCCGACAGCTCAATCCGTTCGACGTCCTGGTCAAACACGAAGGTATGATAAACGTGCATGTCGGATCGGCCGGCATAGAGATGGATCCGGAGCACGTATGGGCAAAATCGCCTCCCATCGTCCGAAGCGTGAAATCCCCTGATGCACACGGATGCCCGTAGAGGGCCCGAATCCTCAACGAGGATTTCGGGGGGTGGGGCCCCACTGCAGGAATCGTAATAGGACCCCCACTGATCCGACATGTAGAGATAAGGACCCGGCTTTCCCCTGATAAGGTTCCTCCATCCGTCAGATGTTCGTAACCGGCAAGCGGCCATAAAGTCCGGGTCCCCTCTCCGAAAGTCCACCTGCATCGCCCCGGTGTCGATCCGGATAACTTCATCGATCTTCTCGACAACTACCGCCTGTTCCGGCGTAACGGGCGTTACGCCCGGTCCGTACTCCAGGAAGACCTCTTTCGTCTGATTTGCCGGAAGGTCAACCTGAAAGTCCACGAGCAGCCATTTCACGTACTTAAGATCGGGATGCCACGTCGTCTGACAAAAGGCCTGCGCAGGCAACTCCTTTCCATCTTCCGCCACCACGCGAACAGGGTCCCCACGCTCCAGTTCACCCTCTGTAAACGGCACACCTTGCGTGATCGGCCACATCTCACGATCCACGCCTCCCGGTTCCTCGATGCTGAGCCTGACCCGCTTTACCTCATTGGCCACCTTGAACCCTCCTTTTATACTGCTACTGCCGTCTCACGTTTGACGGTTTTTCAATCTTCATGAAAGTATTTGGACTTGGATACCCCTTCCTTTGGAAGGGGAGGAAAAGTTTAGCTTGCCGAAGGCAAGCTAAAAGGCTGTCTTATCGTGTGCAGACCACTGAGACTCATATCGACTCAGGAGGCATACGATGGGACTCCGACGGACCAGTCACGCAGTCTATGATAGCCAGTATCATCTGGTATGGGCACCGAAGTATCGGAAATGGATTTTGCGAGGTGACCTTCGAGAGTATGTGGGCAAGCTGTTTCATCGGATAGCAGAGGATTTTGGTTTTGACATCCAAGAGATGGAAGTGGCCGAAGATCATGTGCATATTTTCTTGTCGTTTCCTCCCCAGTATTCGATTTCTAAGGTAGTGGGCATTTTGAAGAGTATTTCGGGCAGCGGGGTCTTCCGAGAACATCCAGAGGTGAAACGGGAGTTATGGGGTGGAGAATTCTGGGAAGATGGTTATTTTGCCCGCACCGTAGGCGACAAGGTGACTTCTGAAGTGATTGAGCAATATATTCGGTATCATCGTCAAGAGCAGAAAGGGCCCCTACAGTTGGATCTGTTTGGGGATGGGAGTGGTTAATGCCCCGCCCTTTGGGCGGGGTGGTTTACCCTTCGATCTTCGATCTTCAATTTCTCTGACCCCTGCCTTTGCCTGCTACTTCCTTTGCTTTCCCCTGACCTCTGACCTCCGACCCTTGTCATTGCATTTCCTGCCACTGCTACTGCCTTTCCGTCTCACGTTTGACGTTTGACGGCTTTTCCGACTTACGTCTTGCCCGTCAATATTCCGATAATCGATCCCACGACAGTGATCACTGCGTGTCCCATCATCAAACCCAGAAAGAAGGGTCGGAGCTGGCCGTAAAGAGACGGCCCCCCATACTTCAACACATTCTTCTTGATCAGCCAGGCCAGAAAAACATTGATCAACCAGGCATGGTAATATATCCCGATCGGAAAGCCGACGGGGTGGACAGGCCACCAGAACAGCCGCTTACGAATCAGGGTCAGTAGCACCATCACGATCCCCCCGATACCCAACCACAAGATCCGAATCGGTTGTCCTTCTCCCGTGGGTTCGCTGATGGCGCCCCCGTAGTATGTGAGGTGGTAATTCAGGGCTTTGATCACATACCACGTGTATGAAAACCCATATGTCCCCAGAGTATAAGCATAATGGATCAGCGTCACCGCCGCGGTCCCCCCACCCACCACAAGGGCAAGTACCATCAGATAGAAAAGGTTTCGGGATCTGCGTCCCGGTCGGTGTGTCAGTTTTAACGACGTGGATGCACTGGCCATCACGTGCGGACCGCCGGGGAAAGCCCATGGCTGGGCAAGAAAGAATCCGGACATCGTCGACGCTCCGACGGTTTCAGTTCCCGCTGAATGGAACAGCACCTGCATCGGGCTCAGGGGGGCCTGCAGTACCACCCCGGACTCGGCAAGGATACGGGTCACCCCCAGAAAGGTTCCCAGCATCAATACCATAAAAATCGGGACAACCCACACGGATATCCCCGTGACCATCAGCCACAGGGTGATGAAAGCCGTCCCCCCCAGGGTCCCTACCACGGCCGCACGATAGGAGAGCATCTCATCTCCGTCATCCACCTCCGGAGCCGTCCCAAACGCCTTCCGAAAGACATCCCGGAGGTGATGTCTGGCCTCGTAAAGGCCGAATAACACAAACAAGATCAGCGCCCCCAGAGCCTCATGGTGCAGATGGAAATTATATGCGGATGGACGGTAGGGAGGGGTGGAAGGAACCGCGGTTCCGGTGAGGTTGACGAAAAATTGCTGAATGTACCCGACTAAATTGAACAGGAGGATGCTCCCCAGGACCTCCAACGATACCAGGTAGCTGATCCCCAGAATGAAAAAATGAGTGTAAAAGTATAGTCCTATGGAGTTCCGGAAGATTCGCGTGTAGAAATTGAGATTCGGCGAGGGGATAAATGAGACGAATCGATGAACGATGGACGATAAACCCAGGAGGGCGGGGATGGAAAACCCGTACCAAAAAATCGAATTCCGGGAAAGGGATTTTTCTCCCCCGGTGCCCTCCACCAGCGCCTGGGGAAGCTGCGCCATCGGAAATGGCAGTCGCTCCTCCTCCATCCAGCGTTTTCGCAGGATCACCACCAGTGAAATCATCGTGACATACAGGCCGCCGAGAAATACACCCCACGCACACAAAGTCCACACCCAGGCACCATAGGGGATCTCTCCTTCAGGACCGATACCCTCAAAAAAACTTTTTGCTACAACGGGATCTTTGATGGCCAGGCCGTCCGGCAGCTGGGGCAAAACCTTGCTCTCCCATTTGTTTTCCGGTGTGGCATAATGCGCGAAACCTGCCAGATGGGGGATCAAATAGACGATTCCCCCTCTTGTGGTGACCCCGGAGACAATCAGGAGCATGGAGAAGATGACCAACAGTTCCTGTGGCCTGAGTCCCAAACGTACGGAGAAAAACCGTTTTAGAAGAGACAGCAAACCCATAAGGGAAAAAATCAGGAACAGCGCACCCGTTCCGAATCCGCGTGCCGAAACACCGTCATTTGCTCCCAGGGCTTGCGAGCAGATATCAAAGAAACCCAGAAGGGCACACAGAACCGTCCCGATCAAAGCCGCCTTCCAGGTCGCCCCCGAAGATGATTGGTCCTCTTCTGCGGACGATTCGATCCTGGGCACCGATTCTGTTTTGATCATGAAGCTTCTCCCGAGTTGATGATGACTTTTTTCCCCTCCCCGATTTGGCATTGTCGAACGAGGACCTGCCAAAACTTCGCCCACGATAATTCAATTTCCGACCCGTGTCAATATGAAAAAGACCCCGAAGGAACCTCCTTCAGGGTCTATTTTAACCCTGCATAACTGTGTGTATTGTATCTTTTTCCGGGTCGGGAGACAAAGCAACGGCCCCTCACCCAAACCACCAGCCCCTTAATGCTCACCACCCGGTCAGATGCAGCCGTCAGATCAGCAAAGGCCACCGGTGTGAAATTATCACTTTGCACTTTCCATTTCCCTTCTAGTTTCCCGCATCCCTCGGTTCGCCGATCAGATCCTCCATTTTTGTCATCAAGCGCTCGATCGTATCACCGGAACGGTCCAGCCTGGAATTCGTTTCACGCAACCGCTCTGCCATCATTCGGACCACATTTTGTAATACCTTGAGGAATATCCCTTGCTCGATCTTCAACAGGGCGTCGAATTCCATTTTTCGAATCTTAAAACCCGTCACAGCCTGCTTGGTCACAATATCGGCAGAGCGGGGCTCCCCCGTAAACAGACCCATCTCGCCGATGCTCATCCCCGATTTCGCCTCCCCCAGTTCGGTGCCATCAGGTGTGAGCACCGAGAGTGTCCCGCTCACCAGTAAAAACATCTCATCAGCGGCGTCCCCACACCGGTAGACCGTCTCCCCTTCATCATAGCGCTCTGGCCGGCAAACCTGCAATAAAGTCATGACCTCCCCTGTGGTCAGCCCCTGAAAAATCGCTACCTTCTGGGCGATTGAGATCAATCGTTGTGTTTGCGCTTTGTCCATACGTTCCGTCTCCTGGAACCGTCTTTACTCTTTTTTCCCCGGTTCAGGCTCTGGCGCTGGAACTTTCTTTCCCTCATCGGCCTCAGGCGCTGGAACATCCTTTGCCTCTTCGGCACTCGACCCGGGATCCTTCTTCACCGCTTCCGCGCTTTTCTCTTCTTTCTCTTCCTCTTGACTTTTCTTGGCAAATCTTTCGATCTGGATGTTTGCCTCAATGAGACGCTCGCTTAGCAACTGTATGATGTTTTCGAGCACTTTGCAACGCATCGCCCAATCCCGATCCAGCAGAGCATCTAATTCGGGTTTGCGAATGACAACCCCAACGGTTGCGTCCGTGGATAAGACACTTGCGGATCGAGGTTGGCCCGTGAACACCCCCATCTCGCCCGTTGACGCCCCCGGCAAAATCTCTCCCAGGACGGCTCCGGTGGCACTGACGGCTTTAAGCTTGCCTTTGACCAGGATCAACATTTCGTCACTCGGTTCACCGGCCGTGTAAATCTGTTCCTTTGGTTCGAAATTTTTAAAGTGGCACAAATTGAGAAGACCCTGCAAGTCCCTTGGAGAGAACCCCTTGAACACCCTCATTTTATTTATGATCTGCTCTAAAAAATATTGTCTCTTGTCCATGGCGAGATAATCCTTTGTCCTGATGCTCTCTTGACATTCAACTTTTACTGGGCAGGGTGAGCTTGAAAGACGTTCCTTTGCCGACTTCGCTCACGACCTGGAGATCGCCTCCGTGATTTTCAACGATCCTATTACAAATCGACAAGCCGAAACCGTGTCCCGTTCGCTTGGTTGTAAAACCGGTTTCGAAAATCTTGGCTAGGACCTCATCTGACATTCCCGGCCCATTGTCGTTCACCTCGACGACCACCTTTCCCACATCTCTCAGGTATTCGGTCCTCGCAACGACTTTACCCTTGCCCATAGCGTCAGCGGCGTTGGAGAAGAGGTTAAGGAGAACCTGCTGGATTTGGCCGGGGTCGACATTTAACTTTGGGAGTTTCTCTTCAAGACCAAGATCGAACATCACGCTTCGAAACCTGTGCTGGGGCTGGATGAACTCGATTAGTTTGACAATCAGATCGTTCAGGTCCGTGGCCTGTTTCTTGGCATTCTGTGCTGAGAAGTCCATCAGGCTGGAGGTAAACTTAGATATTTTTTGAACTTGATCATTGATTATGCCAAGGGTTTTGACGGCCTGAGGAGATGCCTGGAACTCCGGCCTGGCGCCGAGCAGTTGGGCATGTCCGGAAATGATGAAGATGTAGTTGTTGAGTTCATGTCCGATATCCGCCGCCATCTGTCCCGACATGGCAAGTTTTTCTGATTGGATAAGTTGGTTTTCGAGAGATTTGACTCCTGTAATATCCCTGTTGGCGATGACCGCCCCCAGCACCTGTCCGCTGGGCTGGTATGGAACAACGATCGTATCGATGTAGACCATGCCGGCTTCTTCGTCCTCGTACTCGACCTGAAAACGGGCATCCTTTCCGTTCTCGATAACACCCTCGATCCGCTCCCGGAACCCTTCCTGTAAATGGGGCAGAAGCACGAATACATCACCTCCGATGAAGTGTTCCGGCGACACGTCGTGGGCGATGAGCTGCCAACGATTCGGAGCTCGGTTCCATTCCAGGATGCGCAGGTCCCGGTCCACCACGATGACGCTGTCATAGATGCTCTGGATCAGATTTTCGTCCACCCGACGCAAACGGCCCGACATGATTCGGACCAGGTTTTCAAGAATAATGTGATGAACAGAGGGGCTTTTTGCGAAAATCTCGTCGATATAAACCCTTTTAAAAACCCGGACCTTCGTATCGCCTATAGAACGGACAGTGGCGCTTCGGGGATGGCTGTCGACCAGGGACAGCTCGCCGAAACATTCTCCCGGCCCGAGCGATATGAGGGCTTCCTGTTGCTGGTCCAGAGTCACCTTTTCCACCATCACGGATCCGGACGCCACAATGAAAAGGTTGTCGCCTTCTTCCCCTTCGACGATGATCACGTTCCCGTCTGAAAAAGACCGTTCCTCGGAGATGCCGAATAAAGACGCTTTCTCTTCATCCGTCAGGCCATCAAAGAGAGGTAGATGGAGTTTTTCGAAGGTCGAGGTCACGTCGATTGCACCCTTTCGTATTCTATATTCGGATGATTCACCGACAACTGACTTCAGAATCGATTAAAAAGAAACGATGTAAATTCTATAAGGAATTTTCGGCCCATACGGAAAAACCGCACCTCTGCGGATGCGGTTTATCACCGTCGATCTCCTGAGATGCCTTAATACTACCACCACCTCCCGACGTGAAGGCAAGGATATCAGGGAGAATTTACCCCGTAAATATTGCCCTCTCGGGGGCGAAAGTCAAGTAGAATCCAACTTAGTTCCTCTCTCTACCTCCAACCCCCATTTTCGCCTCAAGGATTTCAAATCTTCAATCTTCGATCTTCAATTTTCCCTGACATCCGACCTTTGACCCCTGCCTTTGCCTTTCCTGCCACTGCCATCTGCTACTGCCTTTTCCCGTCTCACATCTCACGTCTCACGGTTTTCTTTTCCCTGACCTCCGACCTCTAGCCTCTTTCACCTATCCATCGGTCGGCAGACAATACGGATTCTCGATCATATATCCGTCCAGGGAAATCATTGGAACGACGCGGAAAAAGCTATCCGCGAACGCCTTCATCTCTGGAAATTCGTCCCTGTGACCCAGCAACCGGTGCATGGCCCATCCGCTCAGGCGATTTGACCTTCCGTGGCTGTCCCAGAAGCAGAGTCCGTCCACACCCGCCTCGTAGCAGGCCATGGCCCGGACCCGCATCGAATCCGCCGACTGCCTTCTGGGATACAGGTCCGCATGTACCTGAGTCTGGGTCCCTTTCGCCAGATCTACACAGGTTTTGATGATAGGAACCCTGTCGCTGGCATCCGGTTTCCCCACGCCTTCGATGTGCACCACGAAGTGGTCCACCAGTCCCTCCTTCACCCACGTCTCCGGATCTATTCCGTGAGAGCGAGCTCCTGTAAACAGACCCAGATCCGGGCAACCCTTCACCCCGTAGCTATCTACAGGTACGACATAGCAGGTGCCCAGGCGACGGCCTTGCTTTGCCCCGACCTCATCCAGCATCTCCCGGGTTTCACGCAGAAGTTGGGTGAGAAATTCTGCCCGGTGGTTGAGGACCCGCTCGTCGAAGGGATCCATCTCTTTCATATTCTCACCGTACTTCTCGCGGAAAGACCGGGTGACAGGTTCCTCGTAGAGGGCATAAGGCCAGGAGCGGCAGAAGATGATGCACACACCATCAGCCCCATAATCCTCCACCCACTCCCGGAACAGTTCGACGTACTTGGCCCGGACTTCCGGGAAGGCCTGGCTCAGATGGTGGGTCCGGTATCCCTCCCGTGTGAGGCACCGCCACTCGGGATGTTGCGTCTGGAAATCACCGGGGCCCACATAGCCCCGATGGTTTGGTGGGAGTTGCTCGCCGATCATCCGCACCTGCGCATAGATCTCGATCCCGATGTCATGGGCACACTGCACCGCCTCTTTCAGGGGATCAAATCCGTGACGGCGATATCGGTCCAGAGTCTGCCAGGCTTTTCGGATTCGACCCGGCAGGCCGAAGGACCACTTCATCTCGGAACCTACATGGGAGGGATAGAAGGTCGCGAAGGATCCCGCGCATCCCCAGAGCATCATCCTGAAGTCGCTGTTGGCCAGGGCCTGGAACTCGTCCACCATCTCCTGATGCGTGGCATAGGCCCACATGTTGTGCTGCCCGGAATCGTAGTTGGCGATCAGAAGCCGGGTGTCCGTTCGAGTTAAATCGTGCTCAGCACGCTTCTGTTCCGCACGGGACAGAGGCACGAGACGGATATAGGAAATATTTGTAGCCCTCTCGGACATTTCGCCCCCTGAAGGCCGATGAAAGATGATCTCCCGTCCTGTAAGGTCCGCCGACTTCCAGTAGGCCTCGCAGAGATCCGTTGCTCCGGGAATCATCTCCTCCGCCACCAGATCCTTTCCGACACGAAAGTTCTCGGGCACAGATCTGGTAAATCCCGGATCATCACTCAACTTGATCAGGAGACACGTCGACGGATTAAGCGGAGGAAGGAAAGTCCCAACGAAGATGTGGTGCCATCCGGTCACCCCGGGTGACAGCCTGATCGGAGGCGCCGCCGTGTCCGGACCGCAGAAAAGCATCTTGCCCTCTCCCTGCTCGATCGCGAAGTCAACGGCCGTCCACTTGCCCTTCTCAAAGTCCTCGGATACGGCATCCCGGGGTTCACAAGCCGTCATATCCAACAGATAGATCGATTCGTTTTCCCTGTCCATGACTCGCCTCCCTTCGTTCCAGGTTTAATAGTCTTCGGCCAATAATTCTTCACACTCTCCGCCACTTAACGTTCTCTGGGTCTTTCCTTTCCCCGACCTCTGACCTCTGACCTCTGGCCTTCGACATCTGCCCTTGCCATTCCTGCCACTGCTACTGCTTTTCTCTTAGCTCCGACCCCTGGCCTCTGACTTACCATTCCGTTTGGACGACCTTACCGTTCAGCAGAGCAGAGCGAAAATCCTCAAGCGACAGTTTCTCCGTCCTGACAAGAGTTCCCTCATACCGGGTGTGGCCCCCACAACCGACACTCATCACAACACGGCCGGATCGTGCGTCTATACCGACGTGGCGCTCGATCGGTTCACCCCAGAGGTCCACCCTTGTGACGGAAGCCGGGGGGAAGTCGACCACCACAACGTGAGGGGGGTCCATGATCCCGTGGATCCCTTCGAAGAATTGGGCTGCGAAACGCCCGTCTTTCGTCTTGACGATATAGAGGCGGACATGGTCGGGCATGGAGATGTCGTCCTCGACGACCGTGGCCTCCAACAGCATGGGGCTGCAGGAGCGGTTGATAAACTCGAAGCTGCGCTTCATCGGCCTGGACAGACCAAAGGCGCGGGCCATGTGAATCGGGAAAGTCGCACTGCAGTAGGACCAATCTCCGCCGAATACCACAAACTCGACACTGGCCGGGTCGAAGGTATAGCCGCGTTCTTCCAGCTGCCTCCTGAGATCGAAAGCCCAGGCCTTGGAAAGAGCCCAGTTGCGAAGCTCCGGTCCCGTCTCCATACCCGGAACGGCGTCGTCAGTTTCCATGAGTGCCCGTTCCTGGAGTCCTCGATTCTTCAGGGCCTGGATGCGGTCCTCCTCTATTCCCTCGAAGAGGCTGTCGCCGGGCTCGCCCATCTCCGCCCGCATTCTATTCCAATCCGCTCTGGAATAAGTGCCTCCGAACCGGCAGACGACGCAACGGGGGCCGAATTGTTCCTGGGAAAACCGGGTCAGCGCTTTGTTTGCGTCGAAATTCGGATCCGGCAGCAGGAAGATGCCTTCATCCTCGCAGGGGTCACTGATCAACCGGTAAATCATCTCTTTCTGCTCTAACTCAGCCTTGTAACTAAGCTCGCACCTTCCCGGGAATTGGTCCCACCCGGGCTCTTTTCGTCTCGGGTCACCCGGGGGAAGATCAAGCCAGACCAGCGAGTGAACGGAAAGGTATATCTTGCGCAGTGTGATCATCATTTCTCCATTACGCCTGCGTTGGCCAGCTCGCGGAAACATCGGCCTCGACGGCCTCGACAACGAGCGATCCGACTTCCGGTCTTTCCGCGAGGGAACGCAGCCGGAGGTACGACAGCCCGCCTGATTCCCGTCGTAGATGCAGTGAACCTACCTGCTCGCCGTCCAGCAAGACCTGGCACTGCCATGCCTCGCAATCCCAGTGGAGTTCTAGATCGTGCCAGCGTCCCTTTTGCAGTTTCCCCCCGATGCTCATATTGCCATCCGGGGCGATGTCCAGATTGACCACGTTGTTGAGCACGTCTTCAAAATCGAACGGGGTGGAGAAGTGGTCTGTGAGCCCGATGTTGACGCCATGTTTTCCATCCTGAACCATCAGTCGCAGTCGCAAAATGCCCTTTTTTCCTATCGGAAAGTTCCAGACCGCCGTCGCCGGAAACTCATGGTCTGTTCTTTGAATGCGCAGAACCTTGGTTTTTGTTCTCTCCGGATGGGGCGCCGTTTCGACGCCCCTCGTTCCGAACACGGACCAGTCGTCGAGTCCCTCCCAGAAATCGGTGCTCTGAGCCGTTTCTTCCAGATATGCGGGGGTCCATGCGTATGACGCGCACTCGACCCTCGCCCTGCCCGGTACGGACGATCACCGCATTATCCGCGGTTGTCGCCGGAAATGGGTATGCCGTTCCGAAGTCTCCTTTTGTGGGTGGGGGTTCGTTTCGGAGCGGGTCCCGACCTACCTCACGATAGCCCCGCCATGTGTCTCCATCATCATCCGAAATGGCTGCGTGGATTACGTGTCGACCGCCGTAGGCGTAGGGAAACCGGAGGCAGTTGTTCCAGAACAGAACGATGCGCCCGTCATCCAGCCGGAGGATGCCGGCCGGAGAATCAGACGAGATGAAACGCGAAGGCCGTGGCTTCGACCAGGAGGCCCCGTCATCCGAGAACGACTCATATATCCGCCCCATCTGCGTACGCATCAACATCCAAACGCGTCTGTCCTCGAGTTCTAACACCACCGGCTCATTCCGCACCGAAGGCAAAGGTTATGTCCGGCACGACTCCCTTGGCATCGTCGGAAAGTGTCCAGCTCGTACCCCCGTCGTCGCTGTAGATCGCGACGGAATTGAAGGCGCCAATGAACGTGAATGCTTCCAGACCTTCATTACGGTTGCGCCAGGTGCGCGATGTCGCATAGGAGAACGGTAGAAGAATCCTTCCGTTCCTGAGCTGGATGACTGAATTCAACGCCCCGGCATATCCCTTCCAGATGCACTTGGGAGCCTGCCAGTGTTGACGCTCGTTCTCCGTGCGCGCGTGCCAGATGTCGATCCGCTGCCCGCGATACCTGAACCACCCTTCTTCTTCCCTTTCCGCCTCGCCGCTGTCATCGGGCTTCCACATGCGGAGTAGAAACGCATGGACCTCCCCCTGTTGGTCAACAAGCGCAACAGTCACTCCCCCCAGCCCCTCAGGCTGATCAGCAAGCGAGAAGAGCGTCCGGGGCACGCTCCAGGTCATGCCGTTGTCATCGGAAAAAAGGCCAGAGACCACCCGGTCACTTCGGTCCGCGTCGTGGACGAAGGCCATCAACGCGCCGTCGGGGAACCGTACGATCAGGGGGACCTCCTCAAACACGTCCGCTCCGATCCGCTTCAGTAATTCACACCTCGCCACGGTCGTCTCTCCTGTGCCTTCTGTTCCTCATACCCATACCCCACACGCTCTCTCCCCGGCACCTGACGCCTGACTTTGCATTTGGTCTTCTTCTGACTTCTGTATTCTGTACTCCGGGGAGGGTGGAATGGAAGGGTCTTCATTCCGACTTCGGATAATTGTACTTCTCCCCGGGCGGCGGCACCTCAAGCCTAGCAGCCTGTTGAAAAAGTGCGTTTATGCCAAGATGACTGTTGTCTTTCCTTGTGGTTTGGTCCTATGATATATCAGGTTCAAACTGAGAAGGGAGGACGAGCAAATGGCAATGGGAAAACGAGGCAGAGACAGGAAAACCTGTTCATCGCATCGAACACTTTGGTGAAATCTCCGGGTCATCCGTTCTACGAGAAGCTGAATCAGGTATTGGGGGCGAACGGCTTCGACGAGTTCGTCGAGGGGCTTTGCCAGCGGTATTACGCTCCTCATATGGGTCGCAAGGGCATTCCGCCCGGGGTTTATTTTCGGATGCTTTTGATTGGGTATTTCGAGGGACTTGATTCGGAACGTGGGATCGAATGGCGTGTATCTGACTCGCTGACGTTGCGCCGGTTTTTGGGGTATGCCCTTGACGAACAGACCCCGGATCATTCCAGCCTGTCTCGCATCCGGCATCGGCTTCCCTTGGAAGTTCACGAAGCGGTTTTCAAGTGGATCCTGAGGGTCTTGTGCAAAGCGGGTCTGGTGAAGGGGAAGACGTTGGGCGTGGATGCTACGACACTGGAGGCCAACGCCGCGATGCGCAGCATTGTACGCCGTGACACGGGTGAAGGCTACCAGGCATTCCTTGAGAATCTGGCCAAGGCCTCGGGCATTGAAACGCCTACCCGCGAGGACTTGTCCAAGATCGATAAGAAGCGACCGAAGAAGGGATCGAACCAGGACTGGGAGCACCCGCACGACCCGGATGCCAAGATCGCTAAGATGAAGGACGGTCGCACGCACATGGCGCACAAGGTGGAGCACGCGGTGGATCTGGACACCAATGCCATTGTGGCAGTGGCGTTGTCGGGAGCAGATGAAGGAGATACCGAGTCGTTGCCCTGGACGCTGCTCGAGGCGCAGCTCAATCTCAAGCAGGTCGCGAAGGACGAAAAAGCTGCCAAACGTTTGCACAGACAGCGTATACGGGAGGTGGTTGCGGACAAAGGATATCATAGCAACGATGTATTGACCAGTCTGAAGCAAGGCGGCATCCGGAGTTACATTTCAGAACCGGATCGGGGACGCCGCAAGTGGAACGGCCGACGAGATGAGCAGGCCGCGGTATATGCGAATCGACGCCGGATCAAGGGAGATCGCGGCAAGGCCTTGCGCCGAAGTCGTGCAGAACGGGTGGAAAGAACCATCGCTCACACATATGATACCGGTGGCATGCGCAGGTTGCACTTGAGAGACCGCGGCAATATCCTCAAGCGTTTGCTGATCCACATCGGGGGCTGCAACCTGGCTCTGCTCATGCGCAAAGTGATGGGCGTAGGTACTCCGAAGGCCCTCCAGGACCTGGCCAAGGCCTTGCAGCGTCTACTGCTCGTCCTACAATCACGTTTGCTGCCCTCGGTCACCTTTTTAACCTCTTATCAGCGTCTCCTGCTCAATCTCCTTACCTTGATTTATCCGACCCGCACTCCAGGCGTCTTTTCCGTTTATGTGCGTTGAAAGGTAGTTCTTCAACGGGCTGCTAGGCCCGTACACGCCCCGGTAACTCCGTGTCCAACGGCTTCCTCCCACAAACACCCAGTCCCTGCTATCATCGTCATACTTCTTGGCCTGAAAAGGAGTGAACAGCGTACCGTCGGAACACTCCACCGTGTTGACCGTGCACAGGCCGTCGGAGACGGGAATGTCGTCGCGGAGCACCTACTTCCTCACTCCAGGTCTTGCCGTGGTCAGAGGTGAAACGCGCGCGCACACCGTAGGGCTGCGCAAACCGCCTCTGGTAGGAGCATACTATCGTTCCATCGGCCAATGCTGTCGGCCAGGGATGCTTGGCGCGAATCGGTGTCTGTTGCGGCTCAGACCAGCTCCTGCCTCCGTCCGAAGACGATATGCAATAGGCAAAGTTGGCCAGCTCCGTGCGCAGGATGACGAACATGCTGCCGTCGCCATTGATGATTGGAAAAGTCTCGTTGAAGCCTTGCTGGGCCGGCGACTTCTTGCCGTCGGCCGCGCGGACCGCTTCCCACGTCTCGCCGGCGTCGTCGGATCGTACGCAGTAGACGCTCCAGCGCCCATGGCCGTAACTGTGGAGGCGGCCCTCCACCGTCGCGGAATGATCCTCCTTTGCGGAGATGCGTTCCTCCGGGGTACAGCCATAGGCGAAGTAGACTAGGGAGCCATCCTCCAGCAGTCGCAACGGGCCGCGTGCTACGAAGTGCGCGAAGAAGGGCAACTGCTCGTAGATGTCCCGCTTCTCCCAGGTCTTGCCGCCGTCCGTTGATCGCTTCTGCCACATGTCATAGATGATGGCGCAGAAGTTCTGCCCGGATCCCGCTTCTCCCCGGTTGCCTGGGCCGGCGGCCTCCTTCCCGCCCAGGTCCCACACATGATACCCTCCTTCTCCAGCCGCTTCACCTCCGTCCGCGGGTACCGGACATAGCCGCTGCCGCCCACCTCGATGATGGTGCCACCGGGCATCGTTACGCGATTGTGGCTCGGCCCCGGCCACGGCTGGTCGGTGATCTGCCAGGTCAGCCCTTGGTCCTCCGAGACGAGCACGATGCTGCTGGCCACGAACCACCCGGCGTCACTGGTCTGACTGGCATCAAAACTGATGCTCACAGTCATCCATATTTTGTCCTGCTCATCGAGGTGGAGCAGCCCCGCGCTCACGTTCTCGTACTGCGGGCTGCTCAGGATGTCGACGTCAATTTTCCAGGGCTTTGATGAATCCGGCACAAAAACCTCCAATCGTCAATTTGCCCAGGTTCGATTCGGTTCCCGATCCCCGCCCTTCACGCTCATCTTGGATAGTTGTACTTCTCCCCGGGCGGAGGAACCTCCAGCTTCGGACCGTACGGGCCCCGGTAACTCCGTGTCCAACGGCTGCCTCCCACGAAGTACCACTCCCGGCCCTCATCGTCATACTTCTTCGCCCCGAACGCCGTAAACAGTGTCCCATCCGACAACTCCACCGTGTTTGGCTCGGCAACACGTCCCCCTTTGCTCGGAGCTGGAATGTCATCACGTATCACCACTTCCTCGCTCCAGGTCTTCCCCATGTCCGACGTGAATCTAGCTCGCACCCCGTACGGTTGAGCAAATCGCCTCGGATACGAGCACACCACCGTCCCGTCTCTCAAGGCCGTCGGAATCGGATGTTTCCCTCGAATCGGGGTCTGAACTGGCTCAGACCAGCTACTGCCTCCGTCTGGAGACCATACAGAAAACGCAGGTTCGCCCAGAGTCGTTCGCAGCATCACGAAGATGTTCCCATCCCCCTGGATTATCGGAAAGGTTTCGGTAAACCCTGCGCTGGAACAGGAATGCCGCCCGTCCGCCATCAGGACAAGATCCCAGGTGGTGCCATTATCAGTACTTCGTAGGATATAGGTGCTGGACCGGCCACTATTGTAGCTGGATCGTAACCCCTCCTGTTTCTCGAGGTGCCTGTCTTCCACCCCATACCCGTACGCAAGGAAGATCAACGTGCCGTCGTCCAGCAATCTCAATGGACCCCGGGCGGCGAAGTGCGCAAAAAATGGAAGCTGATCGCCAATCGATCGCTCCTCCCAGATCTGCCCCCCATCCCTGGAAACCTTCACATTTGCGCCATCGAGAACCGCACAATAGCCTTGTTTTTCACCGAGGTCCCAAACGTAGTAGCCCTCGGCCTCGAGACGCTCGACCTCGGTGGGGGGGTACCGAGTCCAGCCCCTCCCCCCCATCTCGATCATCGTGCCATCTGGAAGGACAACACGGGTGCGGGATGGGGCAGGGCTCGGACGATCGGTGATCTGCCAGGTCACCCCCCCGTCCTCCGACAGCAGGACGATCACGGTCTCCAACGCAGAAAAGGCATCCTCACTCTGACTTTCATCGAAGCAAATCCACACAGGCAGCCAGAGTCGGTCCTCCGCGTCACAATACACATGGTTGTTGCCCAAACTTTCGTACTGCGGGCTGCGCAGGATGTCCACATCCCATTTCCACGGCTTTGACGGATCCAGCATAAGGATGCCCCCAGCGGTCAGTTATTCAGCACTAATTCGGTTACATTTCCTTCCATACCCCATACTCTCCCACACGCTTTTCTTTCCCCGACCCTGACTTCCGACTTCCGGCCTCTGACACCTGACATTGCATTTGGTTTTCTTCTGACTTCTGTATTCTGTATTCTGGGGAGGATGGGTGGAAGGGTCTTACTTGCTGCTGCTTTTCCCGTTTCACCTCTCACGATTGACGTTTGACGGCTCTTTCGACCCCCGACCTCTGACCCCTGGCCCCCTTTTTTCAATCCGACTTCGGATAGTTATACTTCTCCCCCGGGGCCGGCACCTCCAGCTTCGGACCGTAAGGTCTCCTGTAGCTCTTCGTCCACCGGCTCCCCCCCGAAAACACCCATGCCCTCCCTTCATCGTCGTAATTCTTCGCCTGAAACGCAGTGAAAAGGGTCCCATCGGCCAGCTCCAGAGTATTGGCCTCGCACAGACCGTCCGATTCGGGTACGCAATCACGGATGACCACCTCGTCGCTCCAGGTTTTGCCCATGTCCGACGTGAACCTTGCCCGCACACCGTGAGGCTGGGCAAACCGCCTTTGATAAGAGCAGATAATCGTCCCATCTCTCAAAACCGTCGGTCGGGGATGCTTGGCCCGAATCGGGGACTGAACGGGCTCAGACCAGGTTTTCCCGCCGTCTGAAGACGATACCGAATACGCAGGCTCGCCCAGCCACGTGCGCAGCATGACAAATATAGTGCCGTCCCCGTTGATAATCGGAAAGGTTTCGGTAAACCCGGCCTCGGAACACGAATGTCGTCCGTCCGCCATCTGGACCAGGTCCCAGTTGGCCCCATTGTCAGCACTCCGCAAGATATAGGTGCTGGCTCGGCCGCTATGATAGCTTGAGCGCAACCCCTCCTGCTTTTCGGGATGCCTGTCGTCCTTATCATACCCGTACGCGATGAATATCAACGTTCCGTCGTCCAGCAATTCCAAGGGGCCCCGGGCAACGAAGTACGCAAAGAAAGGAAGCTGGTCGCGAATCGACCGATCTTCCCACGTCAGACCACCATCCCTTGAGATCTTCACGATTAGATCATTGGTATGGGATGGCACAGTAGTCATGCTCTTCTCCAAGGTCCCAGACGTAATAGCCCTCGCCCTCGAGTCGCTCGATCTCATTGCGAGGGTAACGCTCATAACCGGGGCCCCACATTTCGAGGTGCGTCCCGTCTGAAAGAACCACTCCGCCATAAGAAGACCCAGGCCACGGGCGGTCTGTGATCTGCCAGGTCAGCCCCCCCGTCCTCCGACATCAGGATGATCGAGGTTTCCACCCCCCACCAGGCATCAGTGGTCTGGCTTGCATCGAAAGAGATCGTCACAGGAAGCCATAACCTGTCCTCCTCATCGCAATACAGCAGGCCCTGAATTATGTTCTCGTACTGCGGGCTGCGCAGGATGTCCACATCGATTTTCCACGACTTTGACGGATCCAGCATAAAAATCCCCTAGAGTTTGGAGTTTTCATTGCATTTGTATTTTCGTCCCCTGACCTCCGACCCCCCTGACTTCATTGGATATTCGAAAACCTCAGGACTTTCTTGTGGCTATATAGATCTCTTCGATATTGAATCTTCAATTCCGACTGTCCCCTGCCTTTGCATTCCTTGCCACTGCAACGTGCTACTGCTACTGTGCTTTTCCCTGACCCCTGGCCCCTGACTTCCGATCCCCGTCTTCAACCCGACTTCGGATAGTTATACTTCTCGCCCCTCGGCGGAACAGCCAGCTTCGGACCGTACGGCCCCCGATAACTCCGAGTCCACCGACTGCCCCTGTCGTCCTTACCATACCCGTATGCAATGAAGATCAACGTCCCGTCATCCAACAAACTCAATGGCCCCCGGGAAACGAAGTGAGCGAAGAAAGGAAGCTGGTCGCGGATCGACCGCTCCTCCCAGGTCTGCCCTCCATCCCTGGAGACCTTCACCAATACCTCATTGATATATGCGCAGTAGTCATGTTCTTCCCCAAGGTCCCAGACCATATAACCCTCGGCCTCGAGCCGCTCGATCTCGGTCCGGGGCATTCGGATCCAGCCCGTACCGCCCATCTCGACTATTGTGCCATCCGACAGAACCACATGGTTATGGGAGGGCGCAGGCCACGGGCGATCCGTGATTTCCCAGGTCAGCCCCCCATCCTCCGACAGCAGGACGATCGAGGTCTGCACCGCAGTCCATGCATCAGTGTCCCGACTGGCATCGAAAGAAATATCCACAGGAAGCCAAAGCCCGTCCTCCTCATCGCAATGTAGCAGACCCTGGCTGACGCTCTCGTACTGCGGACTGCGCAGGATGTCCACATCGATTTTCCACGGTTTTGACGGATCCAGCATAAAAACCTCCCATGGCCAGTCTGCTCAGCTCCGATTCTGTTTACCACTCTTGGTATTCCCCGACATCTGACCCTGCCTTTGCTTTTCCTGCTACTGCCACTGCTACTGCCTCTTGCCGTCTCACGTTTGACGTTTGACGTTTTCTCAATCTTCATCGGCGAACCAAGATCACCTTCACCAAATCTCAAGTCAAGTACAATCGGAACTCAACGATCCTTCAGCGCTTTGGAATTGTTTTTTGCCCGCATTTGTGTACATTGAGGCCGGTGATTTCGTTTCCTCTGAGCGACTCGTGTCGCTGGGGAGGGAAGAAAATCCGGAATCGCATCACCTGCGTCGAGGAACCGCCGGATAGATTGGGAGGACAGGACGAATGGATAGACTCACCGCAGCGATGGCTCAGATCGTATGCGTGCCCTCGGATGTTGAGGCCAACATCCGAAAGATCGAGACCACCTGTGACGATGCGGCAAAGAAGGATGTGAAATTGGTCGTCTTTCCGGAGGTGGCCCTGACCGGATCCCTGCAGCAGCTCCCTGGCGGACACAGACCCCACGATTTCGCCACGAAAGTGCCCGGTCGGGAGACTGAGCGACTGCAAGAGACCTGTCGGAAACTCGACCTCGCCATCGTCGTTGGCACGGTCGAAGCGGATCAGGAACAGAAGCTTTACAAAACGGCTTTTATTGTCACGCCGGACGGATACCTGGGTAAATTCCGCAAGGTACAACCCTCACAGGGCGAAAGGGACATCGTGGCACCCGGCTCGGAACTTCCCCTCTTCAGAATCTTCGGCTGGACCTTCGGGATCGGGATCTGCTGGGACCTCTATTTTCCCGAGCTCGCTCAATTTTACGCCCTCAAGGGCGCGGATGTCTACCTTGTGCCCACGGGTGACAGCGCATTTCCGGTCGGCGATGATGATAAAGCGTACACCGCCTGTGTGGCCAACCAGACCAACCTCACGGGGTTCAAGCGAATCGGTCCCGCGCGAGCGTCCGACAACGGGCTCTATGTGCTCATCCCCGTCGACTCGAACTCCGGAGGCGGGAGCATCGCCTTCGATCCGACGGGCGAGCAGATCGCGTACGGACGGACGGGGGAGGCATTGATACCTGTCGAGCTCAGGCGTGACTTGGTTGACGGAGCGAAACCAGGTTTCATCCCCTATCTTCGGCCGGAGATTTTTCGCCAAATGGCGGATGCTTGTGAGCAGGCGTGAAAAAGTCCCGACTTCACGAACTGGAAAGCAAACCGACCTGTTCCATGGTCGAGCGTATGCGCTCGAGGTCCTCGTCCGTGACCGACAATTGCGGCGGTCGCAAATAGCGGGAAGCCACGCCGTTAAGCTCCAATGCCGCGCGCCACACCGTTTGCCAACCTTTTTCGAGACCCGGGGCAGCAGTCAGATCCTTCATCGGCTTCTCCACCGCGACCGTTACCCGGGCTGCCTCGGCTGTGTCGCCGCGGCGCAGGGCCTTCCAGTAACTCGCACCGACGTGAGGCGCGAACGAAGTGGACCAGTCCATGAAGGCCGTGCATCCGAACGGCCATTCAAGAAGGTGCCGCCACAACCAGCCGCCTGTCATGACCTTCAGACGAGGGCTGTATTTCTGTAGCGTTTGGACGGCATACGCCTCCGGGCCGTCCTCTTTGAGGCAGCAGATGCCCGGTTTGTCGTCCAGCATGTCGAGCACCTGGTGCGCCGGAAATCCAACGAGCATAACAGGTATGATCCTAGACAGCGCAGCATAGTGCGCCGCCAGTCCCGCAGGGTCTGCGCCAAGTATTTCCGTTGTGGACATAAGCAGATCCGCGCCCCATTCGACGCACTGCCGGGCGAAGGCCTCCGCCTGCCTTGTGGACCATAAACCTGTGGCCGCGACGGTCAGTGCCCGTCCTGCTGTACGGTCTATCGTGAAGCGCGTCAGTTGCGCGATCTCTGCTTCGGTCAAAAAGAAAAGCTGGCTGTCGCCGGCCGTCAGCAGGATCACTCCGCTGCCCCCGCCGATGGCGACCTCGATGATGTTGCCAACCCCGCCCCAATCGATATCGCCATTCTCCTTGAACGGTGTCGGAATCGACGACACCGGTCCTTCCAGCAGCCTTCGAATGTCATCTGGAGATTTGCGTTCTCGTCCGTTCATCTCCTGCAGCTCCTTCGGAGGTGGTCATGATGAGGCCCGACGTGCGCCCATTTCGACGAAAAAATCCGTGAACTTCTCCAACTCTGCGATCACATCCCGAGCTTGCTCTTCGGTCGCAGAGACCAGCGGAGGCCGCAGCTTCCGGCTTTCGGAAAACCCCATATACTGCATGTAGACCTGATTTCTCGCCAGGTTGTTCAGTTTCCCCAGGCTGACCTGCAGGCCATATTCACGCCGGTCGATAAAATCAATCACTTCTTCCATGCGCTCCTCGTCAAGCAACTTGAGGAGGCTGAGCGCCGAACCTGGACTGAACTGGCCGAAAAGCTCGCCCTGCTGTGGGTGGTGATGAAAGAACACGTAGTTGCGCACCACCCCACCCCCGATGATGCAAAACCGATCGCCGAACCTCCGGATAAGATCCATTCGGCCTGGAATGCTGTTGAAATCCTCTTTCAGCCCGACGATATTCTCCTGCTCGGCCAGTGATTCGTAGTCCGTCATGCCCATGTTTGAAGTGCCGGGTTCTATCGAGGAAATGTTGTTCACGAGGAGGAGCGGGAACTCAGTCTGGCTCGCGACCGAACGCAGGAGGGCACGGTATTGGGCAGCGGGCCAACCGTCCGGCTCTGGCATCACGAAAACCGAATGGGCCGCCAGTTTCTGGATCTGCCGCACCACGTTCACAGTTGCCGAAGCGGAATCCAGATGGGTGCACCCTATGAATACCGCGCGGTCCCCGATCACATTGGCGATGGTGCGTGTAACATCGATCAGTTCGGCTTCCGAGACGAACCCGATCTGGCTATATCCGTGAGTCAGGCAGGTATTGGTCATCCCCGCATCCAGTATCCATGCCACGTACCGCTCGATGCCCGCGTGGTCAATCGAAAGGTCTTCCCGATAGAGCATCGGAAGGGGCACAGTCGGCCCCTTGATCTTCTTCCGGAAATCTTCATATATACTCACTTCTTAAATCCTCCCACAAGCCAATCCCTGGCGCATCAGTTCGGTCTAATCCACACTTCGTTTTTACTGTTCTTAGTTCCAGCAAGGACACGTCGAATTTCCAGTCCAACATCCATCTTTTTATGTTCCTTTCTCCAGGCCTGACTCAGCCTCGACACGACAACCCGTGTCACGCCTCCAATCATAGGAAGTATATAGGGCTTTTTCTACAAGGTCAATTATTAATCGACAGGCGCTGGATGTTCGCTGCCGGCCTCTTCAGTCACTCCGACACACCCACCGGCTCGCCGATTCTTAACACGTGGCGCGACACCGAATCGCTCAACGCTACTCTGCACGCGTGGTAGTTCACCGTCATCAGACTGACCAGCAGATCCCTGACCACAGACTGACCAGCAGATCCCTGACCACGCGTTGGCCGACATGTGCTGTTCCGCCCGCTCCGAAACCGCTCCAGCCACCCTCGATTTCGCCCAACCCCAACCCGCATAGGAACCCTTTGCCTGACCCCAAAACGAAGTTGCTACGGGCTTTGAATTTCCTATATTTCAACTTTTCTATATTTCCCAGCTCAGCAGTATCTTAGGCATTGAAATCCTGGTGGTGTTGGGGTAATCTGAAGCAATCAACACGGCCCTAGCCCTAAAATAAGCGAATAGGCTTGTTGAGCGGTGTGTTATACAAGATTTCGGAGCATTTCAGACTTGTGACTTGGTGGAGATGATGTCTGGGCTGTTTTTGTGATTGTTTCGGCATGCGATTGTCTAATTAACTGAGTTTGCGGACGTGTTTTAGCCGGGGTGGACGGACTTGTCCCTGTGATGTTACGACGACAGGTGCTGACATGGCAGTCAGGCCGGTTTGAGCCATCTGATTCTGTTCCAGGCCGGGAAGAAGTCAGTCATCCACCGGTTGTAGCCCAAGACACGATAGATGATCTGTCTTCCCCGGGTCACGATCTGGCAGGGGATCCAGATCAGATTCTGGAGGAAGGCGCGAAACTCCATTCTCAGAAGTTGATCGCGACGCTCACGCTTTCGGATCATCAACGCGAACCAGGCTTTGAGGTTCCACGCCAGGGCGGTCATGACCATGTAAGCCCAGTTGCTCATCAGGTTGTCGACGGGCATCCGCATGGCGTTGACCCCGTTCTTGAGTTGTTCAATCACGTTTTCCTGATCGCACCGTCGATTGGCCAGCCTCACGATTTCCGCGGCCGTAAGATCTTTTCGGGTGGTAATGTAGAAGAAACAGCGCTTGTCATCGAACAGGGCGTTTTCGCCGCGTTCGACGCTCAGGTTCTTTTCGAGGATCACGAGTCGACAGGTCTTCCTGCATCGAGCAGGACGATACGAAACCCCGGCAACACGTTCACTGGCAAGTCGGATGTTTTTGAAGCCGCGCTCCCGGATGATCCGGGCTTTCACGTTCTCGCGTTTCTGTCTCTGGGAGGTCTTGACCTGGTATTTGGGTTGTCGTTCAAAGGGCTCCCAATCGCTCTGTGACAGGGATTTGGCGATCTTGACCAATCCCCGGTAAGCATCCATGCCGAAGACGAAGTCGACCTTTTCCGACCAACGATCGAAGTGCCGGGTGAGTGAGAAGCCGGTGTCTCCGCGCAGGCAGATGCGTTTGGCGAAAGGGGCGACCAGCGCGATGGCGCGATCGATCCACTTTACGGCACCGTCGTGGCTGGGCACATTGCCGGGTCGATTCACAAGAAACAACACCTCCCTGGTGTTCGCCAGAGAGACCACGAGAGGATGGTATCCCCAGATACCGTTGTATGACAGGGCCATGCCCTGCTTGCGTTCTCCGAGGGTGGTGGCCAGGGTGCCGTCGATGTCGATGAGGGCTTCTTTGAGTTCGCCCCTGGCGCGCTTTTTCCAGATCCGGGTGCGCACCCGGTTGATGCAATCCATCAACGTCTCGATATCCGATGGCCGGAAACGACGTGTAAAGTCGCCTGCTGTGGCCGGATCCGGGAGACGCTGAGCGCCCAAAGCGTTCAGGAACGTGGCATCCTGCCGGCGCAGCTCAATGTCTTCAAGGCGTTGACCACCAACCAGCGCATTGTAGGCGATGTTCAGAACGTGGTCTGATTCGTGACAGGGCAAATGCACTTTCAAAAGATGAAGATGACGGTCAATCTCTTTCACCAGCCCAACCCTGCGGACCATGTGGTGAAACGCGCCGATCCCCCCACACGTGATCGCCTCGGCCTTCCCACTCATCTCGTAGTGGATGTTTCCCCCAGACATCATAGGCTTGACCTGACTGCACCACTGCTTCCGACGCAAACGACGGACAATTCGTGCTTCCCTGTTCCGAAGAATCTTCCTGTATTCTCTCATCTGAAATGCCCCTTTTTGATGGCCTCTTTTTGTCTTTCATACTACAACTATAGGCCTGAAAACTGGGGCATTTCAACTTTTTTCTACTAAAACCAAGAAAAATTCACGCTTGTATAGGGCCTAGTGGGTTGCAATGGGCTCAGTAGGGTAGAGATTTTGCGTCCCATGATTCGGTGAGACTCGACTATCTGAAATTCTGCAGCGCCATATCGGGGGTGAAGGCCGTGAGTGGAGGAGCCACTCGGGATGAATTCGAAGCCGCTCTGGAGGAAGCTCACGCCCACCGCGGTCTATCCGTCGTGCATGTCCCGGTTTATTGCGGTCCGGACGAACTGGGAACCCTGGGTGCCTGGGGAGAATGGAATGTCGGCAATTGGTGTGAAGGGGTCCAGCAGGAACATCAGAAACTGGGTGTTTGAGGATGTTAATCCCGGATCGCAACGGGATGGAAAACACCAGCCGAGTGTCGCGTGTGCAACCTGAAGGAGCATTATGTCTAACAAACGTCTGGTCTACTTCAACGGAGAGTTCATCCCGGAAGTCGAAGCACGCATCTCCATCTTCGATTGCGCGTTGATGTACGGGGACATGGTTTTCGAGATGACGCGCTCGTTCCAGCAGAAGCCGTACCGGTTGTGCGAGCACCTGGAGCGACTCTACGGATCCATGAAGTACGCGGGAATCGACTGCGGGATGGCGATCGCCGAGATGGAGTCGGCGACCCTCGAGACCATCGAGCGCAACCTGCCGGAGTTGGAGGGCTACGACTTCCAGATCATGCACGACGTGACGCGGGGAGCGTCGCCGCTGTACGACAGCCTGGTTAGAGAAGGTACGGCCCCGATCGTCTCGATCAACGTCATCCCTCTGGTGCGCCATATCGGCGGCATGGCCGGGAAGTACGAGAAGGGCGCACACTTCTTGATCACGCCGCAGCGGTCGGTGCCGGCGCGCTACATCGATCCCAAGGCCAAGAACAGGAGCCGCATCTACTACAAGATCGCCGAACTGCAGGCAGATCGCATGGAAGAAGGAGCCATGGCTCTGCTGACCGACGAGCACGGGTTCATCACAGAGGGAACGGGGAACAATTTCTTCATGGTCCGGGACAATAGGATCCTCACCCCGAAGCCGCACGACATCCTGCGCGGCGTGTCGCGCGGGGCCTGCATGGAACTGGCGGAGAAGCTGGGCATCCCGGTATGCGAGGCGGACATCGAGCCGTACGATGCGCGCCTCGCGGACGAGGCCTGGTTCACGAGCACGACAATCTGCATGGTGCCGATCACACGGTTCGACTTCCAGCCGGTAGGCGATGGCAGTCCGGGGCCGATCTACCGAAAGCTCCTGGCCGCATGGTCAAAGGATGTCGGCGTGGACATCGCGCGTCAGGCCCGCGAATACGGGGAACTGGCGAAGAAATGGACACCCTGATGGAGCGCGGCATGCGCACGACCGGATCCGGCTTCCGAGGGGGACGAGTCCGGTATGGCGGCACGTGTTCATCCTGCTTCGTCGAGGAGGCTGTCTGGTGCAACTGAGAGCTATCGCCAACACCGACCTGAAGGTCTCTCCCCTCTGCCTGGGCACCATGACCTTCGGCACACCCGTCGGGGAAAAGGACGCCATCGACATCGTGCACTGGGCCCTGGACCACGGCCTGAACTTAATCGACACGGCCAACGTGTACGAGGGCTATACGCGCTGCATCGGCTCGGCTGGAGGCGTGGCCGAGGGGATCCTCGGCAGGGCGCTGGCCGTGCTCGCGACCAAGGTGGGGATGAAGATCGGGCCCGGCGAGGATGACGAGGGTTTGAGTCCCCCACACATCCTGCGCGAGTGCGACCGTAGCCTCGAGCGTCTGGCCACCGACTGGATCGATCTCTACTACATGCATAAGCCCGACGACAAAACGCCGATCGCCGAGTCGATCCAGGCTTTCGCGGAGCTCGTGCAGGCCGGCAAGGTCCGGCACTGGGGACTGTCCAATTTCGACGCCGGCCAGGTACGGCAGGTGCTGCAAACCTGCGACGAGGGTGGCTGGCCTCGGCCGGTGGTACACCAGCCCCCCTACAGTCTGCTCAACCGGGCGATCGAGCAAGATCTGCTGCCCCTGTGCCGGGAGGAAGAGATCGCCGTGGTGCCCTACCAGGTGCTGCAGGGAGGGCTGCTCACGGGCAAGTATGCGGACCCGGCTGCGCCGCCGGAATGCTCGCGTGGTGCCGAGAAGCCTGAGTGGATCCCCATGCTGGAGGACGGCGATGCGCTGGAGGAACTGGTCCGGCTGCGTGCACGGGCCGAAGAGAAAGGCTTGAACCTGTTCGAGTACACGATTCGCAAGACCTCGAACACACCAGGCATCACGAGCATCATCCTGGGGGTGAAGCGATCGGAGCAGATGGAGCAGGCCATTCGCACGCTTTCTGACGACCGTGAATAGAGTGCCATCGTAACCCCAAGCCGTTCATCAAATCGATCCACGCCTGGCACCCCACGCTCGTACCCCTCGGCGATGGGGAAATCCTGGCCGGCTTCGACCTGGCCGAGGCCATCTCCGCCAGCAACTACCGATCGTATGTTTCCCGCTCCACCGACGACGGCGAGATTTGGAGCGATCCGGTCAGACTCGCGCCCGGCCACATGTCACGGACTTCATCCGCCTCAGCCTGAAGGAGAGCTTGAGCTCAACATAGGCGGCTTCTTCCGGGCTGAGAGACAGGAAATCTGCAAGCGTCACCGATATCGCTGTCCCCCCCGACATCGTAAGGCCAAGCTAATCTGCCTGGATTTTGTTTGACAGCGGTTGCACAGCGACGTATCATATTGCCTTTGCCTTGCCAACGGGGGACAGGGTTGCGCTGATCTTTCGGGTTCAATATCTGGGACGAGGCATCCCTTTCGCTTACGCTTGGGTCTCACGTTTTAACCCTTCTAAGACCAGAGGGGGGAATCATGATCGAGGTTGTAGCCACCGGACTCGTCTATCGCAACCCAAAGTCGTTCATCAAATCGATCCATGCCTGGCACCCCACGCTCGTACCCCTCGGCGATGGGGAAATCCTGGCCGGCTTCGACCTGGCCGAGGCCATCTCCGCCACAAACTACCGATCGTATGTTTCCCGCTCCACCGACCACGGCGAAACCTGGAGCGATCCGGTCAGACTCGCCCCTGGCCACACCGATGTTACGGACTTCATCCGCCTCAGCCGGCTCTCAGACGGCACGATCATCGGCGTGGGGGTTCGCAAGGAGCCGGATGAAGAGACCCAGGGGTGGAACCCCGAAACCTATGGGTGCCGAGAGGGAGAGTGGTTCACGATCCGGAGCAGCGATAAAGGAGTGACCTGGAGCGATCCGGCTGTGTTCGAGCCGACGTTCACCGGGCAGCCTTACGAGCTGTGTCACGCCATCGTCGAGGTGAGTGATGGCCGGCTGCTGTTGCCGACCGGATTGGTGCGCACCTGGGAGGGTGACGCGCCGCACGGGCTCATGACCATCGCCATGGTCTCGCACGATCAAGGCGCGACCTGGCCGGATTCCATCGAGCTGTTCAAAGACCCCGAAGGTGAGGTCCTCTACCACGAAGTGAGTCTGATAGAGCTGCCGGGCGGCGGGTTGCTGACTGTGGCGTGGCCATTCAACCCCTCGGTGGGGCAGACCGTTCTTAAGGTGCCGTTTGCGGTGGCGCCCGACGGCAAACAGTTCACGGTGCGCGGATCGACGGAGATACCCGGCGAGACGACCAAACTCGTCAGTCTCGGTGACAATCGCGTGCTGGCCCTCCTGCGGTGTACGGACAAACCCGGGTTGTGGGCGTACGTGGCGAGGTTGGAGGGGAATCAGTGGATCAACGAAGCCGAAGCGCCCGTGTGGCAAGGGTCCGAGTCCAGGATGTTCGGCGAGACAGCCGCGGCAGCCGAACTGGCCGCCCTGCACTTCGGTTTTCCAAATATGATCCGCCTGCCCGACGGCGACGTTCTCGGGGCCTTCTGGTGTCGCGAGGACTGCATCCACAATATCCGCTGGTTGCGTATCCGGGTGGACTGAGGTTTCGAGAGGTGGGTAATAAGGTGTGATGGACGGAACAGTCTAGCACCAAAGCGGCTCGCGCTACGGCAGGGTGCAGGACCTGGTCAATACCGTCCAGCTGGTCGCGGAAGGGAAAATAAAGTCCATCATTCCAGACCTGTTTCCCCTCGAGGAGGCAAACGAGGCGATGGCTTCCCTGCGCGCCGGTAAGGTGTTGGGGCGAACGGTCCTCCTGACGGAGGCGGGTTGGTAGGCTACATGAGTTCATTCACCCACGGCCAAGGGGATCTGGTGACCCATCATCTGCTTGACGCCTTTTTGCCGGGTTGCCCTGCGATGTCGGATGGTGTGCCGTCCCGAGAGGCCCTGAGGGAGGTGACATGAGCGCTTACGATGATTTTCGACGAAAGATCGCGGGGCCGATGGCGCCGCTGCCGATCTTCTACAAGGACGACCTCAGCGTCGACTACGACGGCATCGGCAAATACACGGCGTGGCTGGTCCAGGGCGGGATCAGGAACATGTGCCTGACCTACAGCTACAGCCGG
Source organism: Candidatus Latescibacterota bacterium (assembly GCA_965217865.1). Taxonomy (GTDB): domain Bacteria; phylum Latescibacterota; class UBA2968; order SICM01; family SICM01; genus CBDCJO01. Next base: position 2,348,547 of record CBDCJO010000002.1, read on the forward strand.
ATCGCCTTCGTGACCCAGGCCGAGCTGATCGAGGTGACGCGCACGATCGCGCGAGTCGTGGGGGACCGTGCGGTCTTCATCGGCTGCACACGGATGGAATCCGCTGAGGAAGCCGTCGAATCCGTGCGGCAAATCCGCGAGGCCGGGGCCCACGCCGCGTTCGTCATGCCGCAGATGGAATGGCTGTCCGGGACGCTCTGTCGGAACTTCCTGCGCCACGTGGCCGCAGCGACCGACGTTCCCCTGCTATTCGTCAGTCTTCCGACGCCTGGGGATCCGAGCAAACCGAACTTGAGTGCCGACGACTACGAGGTGTTGCTGGAGCACGAGAACATCGTGGGAGTCAAGGAAGACTTTAACGACATCCCCTACCGCATGGCGCTCATCCGCAGATACGGTCAGCGTCTCTGTATTATCGGAGGCGGGGTGCTGCGCAACTACCTGTTCGTGCACCGGTATCCACAGCAGGGAGAGTTGGCCGGGCACTTCAGTCCTCGGGCGTCCGGGCGCTTCGTGCAGCTGCTCGATGAGGGCTGTCTGGACGAGGCCATCACCCTGATCGAGCAGCGCGATGTGGCCGTCAACGATTTCCCCCAGGGGCTGGACTGGCAGTCGAAAAACCAGGTCTACATGAAGGGCCTGGGGTTCGCCGAGAGCGTGCGGATGCGTCCCCCGCTCGTGGCGGCCACTGGCGACCAGGTCCGTGACGTGATCAAGCGGATGCGCAAGTACCCCACTGTCTTCGAAATGCCTTCCTGAATCCGGTCCTGAAGGCCCAACCGCTGAGTTGTTATCACTGCGAGCCAACTTTTGAGCACCCGACCGAACATCCTTCTGATCCTCACCGACCAGCACGCGCCGAAGGTGGCCGGGTTCGCCGGGGACCCGGATGTACGCACGCAGAACCTTGACGCCCTGGCCCGGGGTTCGGTGCAGTTCCAGCAGGCGATCTGTCCTTCCCCGTGCTGCACGCCATCACGCATGTGCATGCTGACCGGCAAAGACGTCGAGCATTGTGCCGCTTGGGCCAACCACTGGATCATCTTTCCGGAGCACCTCACCTGGCCGCAGCATTTCGCCGATAACGGCTACACCACCTGCCTCGTCGGCAAAATGCACTTCGGCGGGCGGGACCAGATGCAGGGCTTCACGCATCGACCCTACGGTGACCTGCGGCACGGATTGGGTCACCAGCCCGATCCCCTGTCCATGTTTCCGGGTTACCACCACGTGGAAAGCGCTGGGGTCACGGAAATACCTGAAAGTCTCTTACAGGACGTCGTGGTCACGGGAGAGACACTGTCGTTCCTTCGTGAGCATCAGGATCAAAATCCGGACAAGCCGTGGTTCGTGTGTGCCGGGTACTCGCGGCCTCATTCGCCTCTGACGGCGCCGGGTCGGTACATTCGACGTTACCGCGACCGATTGCCCAAAGTTGAAGAACCGAAGCCGGACCGGCTCGAGCCCTTCGCCCGGAATCTTTATGACCGGATCTCCGGTGCGTTAAACGCAGAGCAGAGACAGCGAGGCCTGGAAGCCTATTACGCGTGTGTGGACTTCGTGGATGACTGCATCGGGGAGCTACTGGAAGGTCTGGAAGAGAGCGGCCTGCTTGACAACACGATCGTGATCTACACCAGTGACCACGGCGAAATGGCGGGTGTGCACGGGTTGTGGCAGAAGGGGGTGTATTACGAGCCGTCGGTAGGAGTTCCCCTGCTCATGCAGGGGCCGGGGATCGCGCCGGGTCACCTCGACGTGAACCGGGTGATCTCGTTGATCGACCTGTACCCGACCACAAGTGCGCTGTGCGGTCTGCCGGTTCCGGAGGGCCTGGATGGTGTGGATTTCAGCCGTGTTTTGCGCGATCCCGCCTCAGCGGATGCTCCCCGGCCTTATGCCATCTCACAGATGTTTGCCCAGGGATCGCGTGTCGCGTCCATGCAGGTCCCGATCGACACACCGTATCGCGCGTGGCGGGCCATCCGGACCGAAGGGTGGAAATATATCGACGTGCAGGGCGGTGACCCCCTGTTGTTCGATTTGCGGAACGACCCGGGCGAATCGACGAACCTGGCAGTAGGCCATCCGGACCACGCCGCCCGCTGTCAGGAGCTGCGCGCGTTCCTGTTCGAAGGTTTCAGCTGGAAGCAAGCCATGCGTCAACTGGAAGACGACCGGCGACGGATTGGGGAACACCTTTCGGGACTCAAACCGACCGTGCCCAATCAATACATGCTTGCGGATGGACGGACCTTTGATGCCGAGGCTGGGCTGTATGGAGCCCGATGGCTGGTCGAACCCGACGCGACCGGCGGCATCATCCCACAGCAGTTTGGGTAATAACCGCATGAGTTTGGGTCCACGATCCTTCTTCGAAAACCTTGTACACCCCTTTTTCTACTATCCTGCAAAGCTAACCCTCGCACATTGAACCCGCATCATCCACACTCCGGTCCTCATTGAATGGCACTTTGAAATAAACCAGGCGATGCTTGGATGCCTATCCTCTTTTTCAGTGGTCTACCGCTGGGGGCTTTCCTCGACGGCGTCTGTTCCGGATTCCGGGGTAGTTCGCCGGGGGAAGACCCCGGGGGGATAGTCCAATTGCTGTCCCCGGGGCCGTACGAAGTCGGGGCTGTACCGGCTTCCCACGATGTAGGTGTGAAACCACGGGTGAAGGATGAGGGTTTCTCCGTACTCCACCTGATCCTCGGGTTTCAAACCGGCGATCTTGCTGATTGCGCAGACCGTGAACAGGCTGTTGTCGGAAAGCTGCACGGACTGGGGATACCCCACCCCTTTGGGCAGGGATTCATCCCTGATGATTTTCTCGTTTTCGACGTCCCAGCTCCGGCCTTCGTCGTGACTGATGCATGCCCGCACACCTGTGGGGTGGCGGCGATGGGCGTAGGTGGCCATGATGTCGCCGTTCATGAGGTTGATCAGCTTTGCGGGAAATCCCCAGAAAGGCACCTGTTCCGGAACGCTCCAGGTGAGACCTCCGTCCTCGGAGGTGCTCTGCCATAGGTTCTGGTCCGCTGCAAACTGGGGTCGTGCAACGGCCAGGATCCGGCCGGAGGGCATGGCCAGCAGGCTGGTTTCGTTGTATCCGATCTCGTCCGCGGGGTCGAAGAACACCGGCGTGAAGGTCCAGGTCCTTCCGCTGTCCGTGGAACGGGTTGACCAGACCCGGGTCGTTCGCTCGGTTCGGTTCAACCGTCCGTACACGGCTCCCAGGATGGCCCCGTCGGGAAGGAGAAGCCCGGATCCGAAAAATCCTACCATGTGGGCAGCCATAGGAAAATCCCCGTGCGGCGCATTATCTATCGGGCTGCTCTTCCAGGTTTTTCCGTCGTCCTCTGAACGCCAGGTCACGATCTCCGGGTAAACGGCCACGATTCCCCCAAACGCATCATCGACCTGCCATCCTTGAGCCTCGAGTTCAGCCCTTTTCTCTGCCTTGTACAGGCGATAGGCCATCAGTCCATCGGGCTTGTGCAGATGCCCCAGTCCCTCGCCCTCCAGATGCTCCCGAAGAGAATCCCCGCCCAGCGTCTGCCCTCCGATGTAGACTCGTGTGCCATCAGGGGCTCTGACCCCGGGGGGAGGAAGCTGATCTTCCGATTCCTCCCACGAGATCCCCCCATCCTCTGACTGAACCTGCGTTGTCCTGTGATCCTCCACGAAGAAGTCATCGTAGAGTCCGGCCTCCGATTCCGAACTGATGCTCACGATCAGCCGGTCGTCATCCGCCAGATAAATCACCGCGCTGTTGCTTGAATAACCGGTAAGATCCAACAACGTCATGTCGAATTTCCACGGACCAGCAGCCATCTTAGTACACTCCTTTATTCCATTCCAGACTCAGGTTCGGCACGACAACGGTGTCTTCGAGTCTGCGAAAGAGGATTTGGGTTGTTCATAGCAACTTGCACTTTTCATGTTGAAATTTGCAATTTTCTCCCCTGACCTCCGGCCTCTTCCTTTATCCTGACCTCGGATAATTATACTTCTCCCCAGGCTCCGGAACCTCCAGCTTCGGACCATATGTTCCCGTGTAACTCCTTGACCATCGACTGCCACCCGCGAACGGCCAGGGCCTCCCCTCATCGTCATACTTCGTGGCGCTATATGCAGTGAACAGCGTCCCGTCGGAAAGCTCCACGGTGTTGACCTCCGAAACACGTGCTATGGGAATGTCATCACGGATGATGACCTCCTCGCTCCAGGTTTTGCCCACGTCAGACGTGAACCTTGCCCGCGCACCGTATGGCTCTGCAAACCGCCTCTGATAAGAACAGATAATGGTCCCATCCTGCAAGAGCGTCGGTCGCGGATGCTTGGCACGAATTGGGGTCTGCACGGGCTCAGACCAGTTCCTCCCTCCGTCTGAAGACCATACAGAATACGCGAAGTTGCCCAGCTCAGTACGCAGCATGACGAATATGTTCCCGTCTCCGCGATGATCGGAAAAGTCTCCGTAAACCCGGCGTCTGAACACGAGTGTCGCCCGTCTGCCATTAGGATCAGGTCCCAGTTTACGCCCCTGTCGGAACTTAAAAGGACATAGGTGCTGGACCGCCCATCATAGTAATCAGAGTTTCCCCGTTTCTTGAGATACCTCTTGTCCGGGCCATACCCGTACGCGATGAAGATCAACGTCCCGTCTTCCAGCAATCTCAATGGACCCCGCGCCACGAGTGCGCGAAAAATGGAAGTTGATCACCAATCGATCGCTCTTCCCAGGTCTGACCCCCATCCTTCGAAACCTTCATAAAAATTCCATCGATATACGCACAATAGTCGTGCACTTCACCGTGATCAAGGACCATATAACCCTCGGCTTTGAGACGCCCGATCTCGGAGCGCGGGCAGCGAGTCCAGCCCGTACCGCCCATCTCGACCATCGTCTTGTCCGGCAGCACCACACCTCCGTGGGAAGGCGCTGGCCAGGGGCGATCCGTGATCTTCCAGGTCAACCCGCCGTCTTCGGACAGCAGTACCACAGATGTTTCCTGGGCTCTCCAGGCATCGGTGCTCTGACTGGCATCGAAACAGATGCTTACAGGCATCCATAGCCGGTCCTTTCCATCGCAATAGAGGAGACCCTGGTTCACTTCTTCATACTGGGGACTACACAGGATATCCACATCCCATTTCCATGGCTTTGTTGGATCCAGCATAAAAACACCCTAGGGTTTGGGGTTTTCATTGCAACTTGCACTTTGCTATTTCCCTCGCCTGATCCTGCCTTTGCTCTTCCTGCCATTGCTACTGCTTTTCCCGTTTCACGTCTCAAGTTTGACGTTTCACGTTTTTTCTTCCCCCTGACCTCCGACCACCATTTTCGTAGCCTGTTGCAGTTGCTTAACGCTCTCCTTCCGGAGAGAACCAGCCTGTATCTGCGCGGCCAGTTCCCGGCTGCCTCAAACCGTGTCTATCTGCTTCCTGGGAAAAGAGATACCGTTTGTACTCCGACGGGCATTTTATGAGCATTCGGTAGTGCGTCCAGGTCAATTTTGAACGCGCGTTCAAAATTGACCTGGACGGGTGAAACCGAAGAAATTCTTACAAATCCTCACGCTGGCCCCCGGCTTTTCACGTCCAGGTTAATTCTGCGCGCGCGCGCAGAATTGGAAAGCGATTTCGTTACGTAACATACTGTAAATATTTATGATAAGTGAATTTATTGTCTCGGACTATAATAAGCCTGTTAGCTCATGCCTTGCCACTGCTACTGCATTTTCGTCCCCCTACCTCCCGAGCCTCGTTCTTCAATCCAACCTCGGATAATTATACTTCTCCCCGGCCTCTGGCACTTCCAGGTTCGGGCCGTATGGGCTCCGGTAGCTCCTCGTCCACCGACTCCCACCCAGAAACGGCCAATCCCTCCCCTCATCGTCGTACTTCTTGGCACCGAACGAAGTGAAAAGCGTCCCGTCCGACAGTTCCACTGTATTGATCCCACCCAGCCCGTCATCTACGGGGATACAGTCACGGATCACCACCTCGTCGCTCCAGGTTTTCCCCATATCCGAAGTGAACCTTGCACGCACACCGTAGGGCGGAGCAAACCGCCTTTGATACGAGCAGGCTACCGTCCCGTCCCTCAAGGCCGTCGGTTCAGGATGCTTGGCACGGATCGGGGTCTGAGCCGGCTCAGACCAGGTCTTCCCTCCGTCGGAAGACCATACGGAATACGCGAAGTTGCTCAGCGACGTGTGCAGCATAACGAATATGTTCCCATCTCCTTGGACTATGGAGAAAGTCTCGGTAAACCCGGAGTCTGAACACGACTTTCGCCCATCCGCCATCAGGACCAAGTCCCAATTCGCACCGTCATCAGCACTCCGTAAGATATACGTGCTGGATCTGCCGCTATTGTAGTTGGAGCGCAACCCTTTCTGTCCCCATGGCCCCCCCTCTGCCGGATGCCTGTCTTCCTTCCCATACCCGTACGCGATGAAGATCAACGTCCCGTCGTCCAGCAAACGCAGCGGACCCCGGGCAACGAAGTGCGCGAAGAAAGGAAGCTGGTCGCGAATCGATCGCTCCTCCCAGGTCTGACCTTCATCCCGGGAAACCTTCACCAATACCTCATTGATGTACGCACAGTAGTCGTGTTCTTCCCCAAGGTCCCAAACCATATAACCCTCGGCCTCGAGCCGTTCGATCTCGGTTCGGGGCAATCGCGTCCAGCCCGTACCCCCCATTTCGACCATCGTCTTGTCCGAAAGAACGACATGGCTGTGAGAAAGCCCCGGGCGAGGACGATCCGTGATCTGCCAGGTCAGCCCCCCGTCTTCCGAAAGCAGGACGATCGGTGTCTCTACCGAGGTCCAGGCGTCGGTGTCCTGACTGGCGTCGAAGCAGATGCTTACAGGCAGCCAGAGACGGTCCTGTTCTTCGCAATGGAGCGGCCCATGGCCCATGCCCTCGTACTGCGGGCTGCGCAGGATGTCTACATCCCATTTCCACGGCTTTGATGGATCCAGCATAAGATGCCCTCCAGTCGTCAGCTTATTTGGCACTGATACGGTTCACATTTCCTTCTGTTCTGACCCTGGCCGACTGAGTTGAATGTAAGTTTTCTTCTGTATTCTGTATTCCGGGGGGGATAGGTGGAAGGGGCATTCTTCCCCGTCTCACGGTTCACGGTTTTTCTTTTCCCTGACCCCCGACTTCTGACCTCTGGGTTTTCCCGACCCCTGGCACCTGACATCCGAGCCCTTTCCCTTACCCTCCTCTCGGGTAATTATACTTCTCCCCGGCCTCCGGCACTTCCAGCTTCGGACCATACGGTCCCTTATAGCTCCTTGTCCACCGGCTGCCACCCACAAACGGCCAACCCCTCGCTTCATCGTCGTATTTCTTGGCGTCGAACGAGGTGAACAAAGTCCTGTCCGACAGTTCCACCGTGTTGGGCTGATGAAGGCCGTCCGAGATCGGGATGTCATCTCGGATGACGACCTCCCCGGTCCAGGTCTTGCCGTAATCAAGGGTAAACCTTGCCCGCACCCCGAAGGGCGGATCGAAGCGTCGCTGATAGGTACACAGGACGGTCCCGTCCCGGAGGAGCGTCACCCTCGGGTGCTTTGCTCGCACGGGCGTCTCAAGCGGTTCGGTCCACGTCTGTCCCCCGTCCGAGGACCACACGCTGTAAGCGAAGTGTCCCATCTGGGTGCGGAGCATGCAAAAGATCCTGCCATCCCCGTGCACGACGTGGTAATTCTCTCCGAACCCTCTCGCCGTAGGACCGAATCGTCCATCCGCAATCTGGATCAATTCCCACTTCCTTCCCCCATCCGTAGACCGCACACACCACGCATGGCTCAATCCTCCCAGTTCACTGGATTTGGACAATCCCTCCGGTTTATAGCCATATGCGAAATTGATGAGTGACCCGTCGTCGAGCATATGTAGAGCCTCCATCGAGAACCGGGCGAAAAAGGGCAGCTTCTCGTGGAGCCGATCTTCCTTCCATGTCTGTCCCCCATCCGTCGAATGCCTGACGACCATGCCATAATTGACGGCGCAATAATCGTGTTTCTCCCCCAGGTCCCATACGTAGTACCCTTCCGCCCTCAGCCGGTCGATCTCTGATCGGGGATATCGCTCCCAACCGTACGTGACAGTCTCTATGATTGTTCCGTCCGCCAGGACGCGACGGTTCTCCAGAGGCGGTCCGGGCCATGGATCGTCCGTGATCTCCCACGTGAAACCACCGTCCTTCGACAACAACAAAACATGCGTGGCCTGCGCGGCCCATGCATCCGTCGTCTCCGCTTCATCAAAACTGATCATAACGGGACTCCAGAGGAAGTCATTTTCGTCACAGTACAGGTTGCCCTGGCCCAGGGCTTCGTACTGTGGACTCCGCAGGATATCCACATCGATTTTCCACGACTTTGATGGATCCAACATGAAACCTCCCATAGTCAGTCCGATTGACTCCGGTTTAGGTCTTCTTCTGTATTCTGTATTCTCCGATCCTGCACCCTGCCTCTCCCCTTTGCGGTTTGCCGTCTGCCGTTTCACGGCTTTTCTTTCCCTGACCTCCGACTTCTAACCTCAAGTTCCTTTATCCGTTAACCACCGCAAGTGTTCTTCGTGGGAAATCTCGGCAAGTCGGAAATTCTCCTCGGTGATGCTGAGATAGCGCGAAACCTCGCGGTAACCCCTGATGAACGTTTCGGCGTATCCGATTCTCGCCTTCCATCCCTGATATCCGACGGCGGATTCGACTCGCTTTTCCGCAAATTCGGGTGTATGCCCCTGGGATTCGAAAAGCATCTCCGCTTTTTTCCGGCTGGCCACCTGGTCCGCAATATCGATGCATATATCAGCTTCATGATATGCATAGTCATTGGCCAGGTAGTAAATGGCGGCCACTCTATGAGGAGCCTGGCCACCCTTCGGGTCCGGAATGTCGACACGTTGCATGGCCTTCTGAACCGCGATGCCGGTCGCCGTATGATCGTTTGCCCACGCAAGGTTGAATCGCCGGTCCGGCAGCGTGTAAGGTGCGTGCGTCAACACCATCTGCGGTCGAACCTCGTACAGGGTCTCCGCCAGGGCTTCTACGACCTGGTCAGTCACCTCCAGGGGATTGTCGGAAAACGGCAGGATTCTCACATCTTTTACCCCGAAGACCGCACAAACCTCCTTTAGCTGCCCAGCCTTGCTCTTTGCGTATTCCTCCTGGGATTCCTCGACGACCGCCATATCTCTCTGCTCGGACACCTTGCGCATCTCATCGGCGAGTTTCTCGTTGTGGGTGGTAAGGCCTCCCGTGACTGCGACCACCGTGACGCTGTCCCCCCGTTCCACGTGATGAGCGCACGTGCCTCCCATGTGACAAAGGTCGTGCGGATGGGCGACGACGGCAAGAATCCGGATGTTTCTTGATTCCACTGACATGAAAGAATCCCCTATCATCGACGGAGTATATGTAGAAAGTTGACTCAGTAACTTGGAACTATCTTTTCCCTTTCACCCTTCGTCGGTCCCGCTACCCTGGGTCAACTCTCGACGGAAAGTCGGAAAATACCTGTAGCCCTCGAGCGATACGGTCTTACCAGGCTTTGCCCAGGGAATGTCCAGCCCCGAAAAGAGGGCCGCCTTCTCGAATGCCAGCATAACCGCGTCAGTCATGCCGTCTACGGAGATCCTGCCCGTCGAGGAATCCTCCCGCAGCAGGTTTCCCGAAAGGTCATGAATCTCGGATGACTCGAAAGTCCCGCAGGCACAAAGCGTTTGTGCCCGCGTGATATCTATCGGACAGGACAAGGAATCCTTTTTCCCAAGAAGCACCAGGGCAAGATCTTCTGCAACCCGGGGTTCCTCCTCTTCGGCCTGGGAACGCTGTTCGGAGCTTCCGGTCCGCACGACCGTGGTCCAGGATCCGTGAGTCCATTCCACCTGAGCCTGTTCCCCTTCCACGACGATCAGCGGATCGGTTTCCCGTTCGGTGCAGTGACTCGCGGTAAAGAACACCTCCACGCCCTCTTCCGTCTGAGCCCGAAAAGCCACAGTATCGGCTGATGCAATCGGATTTGCCCGGTAGAGCTCTGCCTGGATAAGGGTCGGATTGAGGGACGCCCCTTGTCGGCGGCAGCCCAGATAGCACAGGTCATTCACCATGTGTGCCAGGGCATTGTTGTGCGGGCTGTCCAGGATCCAGTTATCTCCAACCCTCAGACATCCCGCCCAGTCGTTCCGGTTGTAATATTCGCGATCGCGAGAGCCAGCAGGCATAGCCTTTAACCCTCTTGATCGTCCCCAGCCGTCCCTGGCAAACCTGGTCCTTGATCCTCTGGACATCCGGCCGACAGAGGTGCTGGTATCCTACCGCGCAGAGCCGGCCCGACTCGTCTCGGGCCCGGATCATGTCGTCCACATCCTGGATGGAACCCGCCGCAGGCTTCTCGACGAGCACGTGAGTTCCCGCTTTGAGGGCTGCCACCGTCATCGGATGATGAAGATGGATCCCGGTTGGGATGCACGTCACATCGATTCGGTCCACTGCCTTTTGGAGCATCTCCTCGAGTGACGAATAAACCCCTCCCGACCCGCTCAAATCTTTTTACCTCCTCTGCATAGCGCTTTCGGTCCGCGGGAATCGCCACCTGTGCCACGTGTCTTCCAAGCCCGGTCCTCTCCAGCCGCCGGACATATTCGATATGGGCGCGCGCGAAGCCCCCCATTCCCACCACAGCGAAGCCCGGGACCTTCACGATTTACTCCCATTGCCATCGGCCTTCCATCTGCGCGCAAAGTCGTTGAACTTCATGAATTCCATTCCCCTTTTTTTGACCTCGGACAGAAATGCGGACACCTGCATGCACTCCGGGTCAAACCGCCGGAGAGACCAGGGGTGCATCGTTGGACCATAGTAGGGCATGGATCCGGATACGGCCGTTTCAACATCCGAGATAAAAGGCGCCATCCACCCTTCGATGTTCCGGGGCGCCTCCGAACTCAAGGGTTGTGAAGGGGACTGCCAGGGGTGGACCCGGGTAAACAGATTTTCGTGCCAGCCGTGAATGGGGATCTCCAACAGTCCCGGGAATCCTTCTTCCCTATAGTCAAAGGGGGGAATCACGGGGGCGGGCATGGTTTGTCCCGGTCCCCAGCCCTGGGAGCTGACATACGCAAATCCCATTTCGGCAAAAACGGAGAGCCGCTCCCGATCTCCGCGATACCCAGCCGTTGTCCCCCCCGGCGTGCGGAATCCCACAGGCGCACACCCGAATACCTCCCCCAACAGATCCTGCGTCCGCCGAAGCTGGTCCCGAACCTCCCCAAGGGGCATCGACTCGATATGACGATGCATATAAGTGTGCGAAGCCACCTCGAACAGGTCGTCGTCCAGCAGATCCTTCAGCTCCTCCCGATTGTGCTCCACGAGAATGCCTACGAGGAAGAACGTCGCCGGGATTTCCTGCCTTCGGTGAATCCCCACCAGGCTGCGAACCGCTTCCACACACATCGGTTGTTCGGTATCGTAACCGGCCAGATATACCGGAGTCATCATCTATCTCCATTCTATGTTAGAATCAATGCATTATGACCGGGGAAGCCGAAAAGACTTCAAGTTGGTTTCTCAGCTTCAGGACGGCATGATCCCAGCTCGACTGATCCCCGCCCACCGGACAGACCGTGTCAAAATTGAAGTTCCTCATCAGATGATCCGAAAGAATCCGGAGCCGATCCCAAGTCCCTTCCAGTCCCTTGGCGAACCCCACCTCATTTGAGTCGTTAGAGAGCAATTCGTGGTAGCTGGATATCAGTTCTGAAAATAACTCTCCGACCTGCAAGCACTTTTCCAGATAGACCAGATCTTCTCGGACGCTCGGTTTCAAATCAGGTGCACTCAGGGCCTCTCCCACCCTTTGTCGACCGCGTCCCGTGACCCGGGCATAAAGTCCCCATACATGACTCAGCCTCCTCTGCCAATCCCCGTAGGTAATCCCGAGGTCCGTTACGGTCGCCTGAGGCTTTGAATCGGGAGACGACGGATTCCAGTGGTTCTCGTCCAGAGCCAGAATCCTCCAGAGGATGGACAGCGGGAACAGCTTGTCAGGAAGCACGGGGGCCAGCGATTCGCCGTTGGAACGGGGCTGGCACACGTAGTCGGAAAAGAACGAGTACATTGCTCTTCCAGCCTGCCCGCCGTAGATCTGCCGACACGCCTCCCCGAGAAAGCCATCCTCCGAGCAGATCGATTCAGGCATATTCTCATACTTCATGAGGGCCTCCCAGGCTTCGGTGCAGTCCTCATGCGTATCTGGCATCAGAGACCCGGGCGCCCGAACATTCCACGCGAACTCTGCGTTCAGCAATTGAAGAGGTTCCTGGTTAAGCCCCCCGTTGAAGTGATACAGCGAAGTCCCCCCCTCGAACATTCCGCTCATGATGGACGTAGCCACAAAAGGGTAATTGAACGAGTGCCACGAATACTGATCTGCTCCGCCCAGGAAGAAAATGAAAGTCTTCGAATTTAGCCCTCGGGACTCGAGCCTCTCCTTATAGGCGTCCACCCACCTCTGATTCGTGGACTTGCGCGGAAAGATTTCACGAAAGCCGATCTGAATATTCGGGTGATCAGGCAGAAGGGACACCACGTTGGACCACAGGTCCAGGACCCGACCCCAGTCGTCCTCCGAATCCGATTCCACGGCATACGCAGGCGAAATCGGGATAACCGTACAATCCCTGGATGCGTCGTAACCGGTTTCGGAGTTCCGGACGCCAAAGATCGCCTCGACCAGAACGCGACACCCGTGAGCAATCGCACCTGCGCCTCCGTCCGATTCCGCAAAATCATCGTTTGGCCAGCGACTCCTGCATTCGGGACAGCGCTCCAGCCACCGCTCCTGTGCGCGTTCGAAGAGCCCCATGTCCTCGAAGTGAATGTAGAGTGCGCCGGGCTCGACGGACCGGACGAAAGTCGACATCTCCGTTGACTTGATCAGATTCAAGGCTTCATTTGACCGGCACGTCCCGAGCATAGGATGCTCCGGGGTGCGCACCTCCCCGAAGCAGGGATAGATCTGTCCCCGGGGATACGCCTCCCGATTGTAATGTACCCGGCCGATGTTGTGTTCAGGCTGCACCTTGGCCGGGTCATAGTTGGCCCCGAAGCCTGAAAAGACCAGCTTGATCCCCCTGTCACGGGCATAGCCGTTGAGGTCCCTCATCATACCGGCGTACCCCGGGAACTTCTCACTGTTCCATCCGAACCCGTCGAAGAAGACCATGTTGATCTTATACCGCAGGCAGAAATCCAGCTGTCGTTTGATGCGCCGAACGAATGCCTTCTTCCCATCCCCCCAGTCATATGCCCATCGGTTGATTTCCGCTCTCAGGAGCCAGTCGGCGGATGCCCGATACGGGAAATCCGGATAGTCCCGCACGTGCGCCTCCTGAATCCTCAGTCCCTTTTCAGACGGCTCTAGAAGCTGTAGAAGCGTCGCTGCAGCGTAGAGCATACCCTGCGGACCGGCCGCCACCATCCAGACCTCACCCCGATCGGGCAGCGTTCGGATCACGTAATCCTGTTCAATCCCTTTTGAATCGTCCAGGACCTTCCGGTCTTCGGGATCGAGAATCCGGGCGACCCTGTCCTTCAAACCTGACGGCCGACTCCAATCGATCAGATGGATCCCGGGCGAAGTCTCCCCCACCGGCTCAAACACGAACTCCTTCCTCAGAATCGGCCTTCCACCCATCTCCCATTCGACCTCGTCTGCGATCCATTCGACGGCGAGCTGCTCCTTCTTCGAAACCCCTTTGGAGAGTCGAAGCGGAAAGGATGGACCCTCCAACGGGACCTCGATATACCTTTTTCCCCAGGTTTGAAAGTGAGGGAAGGGAATGATACGAGGAGGGTTGTGTGTAGGAGAGGGGGTATTGGATGCGTGCTCCATTCAGAGGCTCGAGAGCGAAGACCCGGTAGTGGAGGTTGGAGCTAGGCATCTACCCCGACCCCTGACCCACAATCCCGGATGGTGTGAACTGAGGTTAATCCGGTACGCTTGGGCGATCACGAGAATTTTCGAGCACGCGCTTCGCGCAGGACCACAGGCCCCATCAGACCCGACGACAACTGGAGCCCGTCGTAGTGGTTTGCCATCGTGTTCGTCACGCGGATCTCGAGGTGGTTTGCGCCCGGACGGCACGCTTTCGAGATCTCCAGAACATGCGGCGCCCAGGGGAGCACACCGATGGGATTGTCGTTCAGCCACACCTCGGCGATATTCCCGACCCGTCCAAGGTCCAGAAATAAAGAATCCGTCCCTTTGGGCCGTTCAAACTCGGTCGCGAACCGGAGCGTCCCTGAAAATATCTCCCACTCCCGGATCTGAGCCCAATCCCCGGGACACGGTACCGCGATCGCTTTGCCCGAGGCATCCATCGCTTTCCACGGTCCCGGAATTTCCGCGACCACCTCACCGGCTACCGGAGGAAGCGATACTTCAGGGTCCGGCTCTCCTGAGGGATCCACGGCCAGGACCAGCCCCTGACGCCGATCCAGGCGTAAATGCGTATGCATTCGCCCCTCTCCCAACCGTGCCGGCCACGGCCGTTGACTTCCGTCCATCGGGTCCCAGAGCTCCAGCGAACCCGTACTCCGGAGCGATAAGTCGCTTTCCAGGGCCTCCTCCCCTTCGTTCACCAGAAGGTAGAGCTCCTGACCCGCCTTGCGATAATGGAAGACACGAAGGTCCGGCACGTTCGGCCAGTCCACGTCACGGCCGAGAGCAGAGGCGATCTGGTCGCACAAATCCTCGGGCTTCCAGGATTCCAGCACAAGTCCGCCCGCATCTCGAAACGACTTCAATTTGGCCTGTTCAGCCTCCCCGGCGACATCCGGCGGATCGCACACCACCGCTCGAAAACGCTGCTCCCCGAAAACCAGCCGGCCGTCCTCGATTCGAGCCTCGCCGAGCGTCACGTCGTCCACAAACACGAAATCGATCTGATCCTGTGTCATAACCTTCGCCGCATTCCAGGCCATGTGGTTGGGCTCCGTCAAAACCGCCACATCGCACACCTCAACACCGTCCGTGATCAGGAAGGAAGCCCGGCGGATATAGTCCCCGATCACGTTAAAATAGGGCCACCAGACATTATGAACCCCGATGTCCGGTTCGCTCTCAAAAGCCCGGCGTCCTCGGATCGAGTAGAAACACGCGTGAAGCATATACAGGTTGTTCCCCCGGCTCAGGTGCCAGTCCAGGAGCCATTTGGTCTCGTCCAGGGTCAACCGCCAGCCGTAGGCCCCCATCGCTTCGGTCCCGTTCCTGCGGCGCCCCCCCACGATCGCAGCGCTGCTGGCGGCCTTGGCCGCGAGACTGTGGCCCCCTTCCAGGGCTGTCGACTTCCCCGGTTCGACATATCGCCACACCATATCCTGCCCCGGCCACTGGAAGTGCCGCAGGGCTCCCATCTCGTTGCTCTCCTCCGGATGTCCGGTCAATGCGATCCCGTGCGCTTCGCACCACCTGCTCTGCCCCGCATAAAAGACCTCCTCGATCCGATCGTGCCAGGCACGGTTGTAGACGGATCGAAACGCCTCCGTTCGCAGGCCGCAGTCAATCCACAACGCGGGCAGCCAGGTTTTCACATCGCCTTCCCACACCCGCTCCACATCCTCCAAAAAACCCTCGGTGAAGGGCTTTGGATGGGGACCCCGCTTCGGGGCCCTCCCCAGCGGGTTCGGTTCGTCTGTGAACATGGCCAGGATCGTCGTCCCGAAGTATTCTTTGAGATGTTCATAATAGGCGTCGTGAGTGAGACGAATGAAACACCCCACCGCTTCAGGATCCATCAGCGAACCGGCCGCAGGCGCATTGGCATGCCTGTCATCCTCCTCGTCGAACAATCCCCGGATGGTCCCACCGCTGTAAACATTCCAACAGGCCACAAGTCGCCATGTCCCCTCCGGGACCTCGTAACGCACCAGGCCCGGCCCCTCAGGGGACAATAGGGTCAGGCTGTCGGGATCGAGGACATTCTCTTTTATCTCCCGTCCCTGGACAACACACACCAGCCGGTCCTGCATCGCCCTGCCTGGATTCGGGCGCCAGTAGCCTTTCGCTGGTCCGGTGACCCGATGCTCCTGGGGGATCAGGCATCGTGCCGCGTATTCCGGGTTCTCCGCAACCACTCGGCCTTGCGCAGAGCCTGAGGGATAGCACCCTTCATCATACAGAATCACCTTCATGCCCAGCCGGTCCGCCTCCTCAACCACGAGCCTCGTCAGGCGAAAGTACTCCTCTGTGAGATATCCCACCCGTCGGGACAGCCCGATCCGGGAATGGATCAGAAATCCGCCAAACCCCTTGGCGTGGAACTCATGGATCTGTCGAAGCAGTTCTTCGTCCTCCAGATCATCGTTCCAGAACCAGAACGGGAGCACCCCGAACTCCCTAGGGGGATCGGCAAACACCTGACCCAACGTATTTTTATCCACCCTCACCATTTTCAATTCCCTCTATGAAAAAGTTTCCATGTCTCTTCTATCCTTTTCAGATCTGAATTCAAATGCCTGGAATTGAAATCTGTTTGCTTCACTATACATTTTCCTTTCCCGGCAGAAAATCCCCGATCAAATCCAGACACTCAATGACGTTCAGGCTCCACTGAGCCGCAACGTTTGTAAACCCCACGTCCCTTTCCAGCAACATAAAATCCGGAACAACCCCCCCGGTGTTCTCATCCTTTGCCTCCCGAAAATAGATTTCGTCTCTCAGAAGGGTCTCCCAGGCCAGCCGGGCAAGATCCGGATCCCCTTTTCGAAGAGCGGCGTATGCGATCACCCTCGCCGCAAAGATCGTTATTTCCTGCCCCCGGTGGGTCGCCATCCCGTTTGGGACAAGCTTTTTCCGTTCCTCCGGATCCATAGCCCACAGTTCGCCGTACCCCCCCAGTGCATCTGCCCATTCTTTGAGGTCCAGGAGCTGGGCCATCTCCATCCAGATCTCCGGAGCGCCGAATGGCAGCATCATATGATAGGAGTAAGGTTCCTGGTCTTCGATGAAGGACATCTCTCCGCTTTCCGGTTCAAACATGAAAAGGGGACCTGCGATCAGAGCGGGTTTACGGGCGAGTATACCTTCGATACCCCGAAGCATCTTGTCCCGGTATCGCGGGTCTCCCGTCCTTTCCCAGGCGGTCACCCAGTTCCAGCAGAAACAACCCCACCAGGGCGCGGACTGCACCTGGTGCGGTTGGGTTGGCCAGGCGTCGCACGTCTCCGTCAGAATCTCCCCGGTCCGCTCGTCGCCCGTCATGAAGTAGTAGAAACGGCGATTTCCTGCCATGCTGATCCGGGGCTCGATACACGCACAACCCCAGTGGATCACGTTGTGTCGGCCTCCGAGCCCGGCATGTTGGCCCAGATGGTAGATGTCAACCTCGCTCGTATGCCGCGTCATCGCCTCGGAGAGTCGGAACACATCCGCCCGGCCGGTCCTCAGGAACGAGTACCAGAGCCAGATGTCCGTGGAGCACTCCGTGTTGTCCCAGGCGTAGCCCCCCTCATCGTAGCGCCACGTATGACGGTCCGGATCGTAGCTGTGCATGAAGTCCCCATAGTTCCAGAACCCGTACCAGTTCCTCCGATCCACCTCCTTCACGTAGTGTTCGAGCACCTCATCGAGCCGATCCTCCAGGTTGCGCGCGGTCGCCGTTTCACGGTTTGGAAGACTCCACACCCCGAAGACGCCCGTTTGTCGATAATACTCCGGGTCACACACCGGAAGAACTGGCCGGGCGATGGACTTTGCCATGGCCGTGATGTCCCCCCTGCTCGGAGAACCGGTCAGAGTCCACAGGGTCAGCTCGCTGGTCCGGGCGATCCCGAATGGATTACTGCGCTCCGGGTTGAAAGGGCCAGACTCCCACTCCAGGCAGTTGTGACATTCATACATCGGTCCGTACATCTGATCGGAGTAATGGCGCATGTCTGACGGTTCGGTTTCGGGAGGCCAGAGCCACGCCGTCACGACAGCCGGACGCTCCGGGTGACCCGCGTCTTCAATCGTAAACCCGGAGGGGTGCGACTGCCAGAAATCCCTGATTCCGATCCCGAGCCCTCCGGTCGAATCGCTGATCGCCGCCGTCCCCAGGGCTCGCCTCCCGTGATGCGCCTCGATCTGTGCGAACTCCGCTCCGCACCCCTTCCGAATCGCGAAATGATCGGCGCTATCCTGGACGAGTGAAAAGCGGTTCCAGACGGGCATAGCCGCAACGCCCCCCGGCCGATTCAAATGCTCCCCTCCAATGTGTCTGGGTCGTTCAGGATTACGACCCATGTCGTGTGAGCGGGGCAACATCGGCGGCACCAGGCGTACCGGTTCCGACCACACGCCTTCCTCGTCCCCTGAGAACCATACCCGGCGGTTGTGCGGTGCATCGCGCAGAGGAACCGCAAATCGGAGCCCCAGGCCCGCCAGGAAGTCGGTGTTTGCCTGGCCGTCGTACACGAACGTGTGGACCATGCGTACGGAGGAAATTCCTGCGTAGAAATACATGCGGAGGACAAACGGCAAAAACGCCTCATCGTCCTCCAGGCGGCGATGGATCCCTTCCAGTCTGACCACGGCCCTCAGGGGTCCGGCGTGTTCAACCGTCCCCTTTTCTATCATTCCCGTGAACTCAAGGCACTCCCTGACGGAATCCGTCCCACGTGATGTTCGACGTTCGCGTCTGCAGACCAGGCCCGCTCCCGCGCATACCTCGAGTTCTCTCACCGATATCGTTCTGAAGAGGTCCGTTCCGGCCTTGCCGATCTCGCACTTCAGCTCGCCCGTATCCACGCGGATCCGGTCGGGCGTCTCTTCGATCGTGAGGGAGACGGGATGCTCCCCCGGCATTCCTTTCTCCACGATCAACCGTCCGTTCGACGTGCCGTCCAGCACGGCTGCGAGCGCGGTCCACTTGACGCTTCCGTCAGGCCAGTAGCCCAGCGGCCAGGACTGCACGGGCAGGTCCCTGCCCTCCCCGGTGCCTAGCCGCACGCTTTCTCCCTGGGCAAGACTTCCCTGTTCCCAGGGAACTCCCCAGGTTACTCCTGTTGGCACCTCGGGCGGATCTCCCTCCAGCCATTTCAATGCAATCGGGCTTTCCATAAATGGATTTTTGACCTCCTGAATCAGTGTGGAATCCCCCGACTCGGTCGACGCCTTACCGATTGTGGTCGCTTCCCATCACTGAGCGGGTCCCCCCCCCTCGATTGTGGCGAAGCGTTTCACGGCGAATGAGCCCTCACGATCTCACGCGTTTCTCGGAGACTGTTTGCGTATCCTTCTCTCACC
Source organism: Candidatus Latescibacterota bacterium (assembly GCA_965217865.1). Taxonomy (GTDB): domain Bacteria; phylum Latescibacterota; class UBA2968; order SICM01; family SICM01; genus CBDCJO01. The sequence continues at coordinate 2,367,875 of CBDCJO010000002.1, forward strand.
ACATTCAGATCATTACCGCAATTCAACCACCGCACCCCTCTCTTAACGACCTCCACCATCGCCTCACCCGGATTGACCGCCGTGCCCATGACCTTGCCGTTCGCTCGGCATGCCTCGCCCACTCGGTCGTAGGCCGCCAGCACCGGCTCGTGGAGTTGCGGTGGTCCGGGTTTGCGAATAGTGTTGTAGCCGTGCGACAGGTCTCCCGGCCCCACGAACAACAGGTCGATGCCGTCGACCGCTGCGATCGCCTCGACATCTTCCACGCCTTCGGCATCTTCGATCATCACGCCCAGCAAGGTCTGCTCATTGGCCCTATCCAGAAATTCGCTCTTCTCTATAGTGCCGAACCCCGAATCGCGGCCACCGCCCATGCCGCGTAGTCCCTGCGGCTGAAACTTCGCCATCCTGACGAACTCGCGCGCTTCGTCGACGCTTCGACAATGCGGCCACACAAGCCCCCCCGCCCCGAGCTCCAGAGGCTTTATAACCTGGTTGTAGGGCCCGTGTGGAATCCGCACGAACACATCGAGATCGACCGTGCGCGCTGCGAGGATCATCGTCGACAGCCGCTCCAGGTTGAGGTGCGTATGCTCCATGTCGATCCACGTGCAGGTGAATCCGGCCTGGACGATCAGCTCGACGACGACGGGGTCGAATACGCGGTTGATCTCCGGGACGTAAATTGTCTCCCCTTTTGCAAGCGCAGCCTTGGTGTTGTTGATCCTGTATCGTTCTGACATGGCCTCCCCTTCAATCGGCGGCTGCCGCGACGCCGTCGAATCTCGGTAGCACTTCCTTGCCGAACCACTCGATGTTCTTCCTGAGCACACTGGGCGGAATCGCCAGTGCTCCCGCGCCCACCGAAACGCGCCTCAATCCCGGCAGCCGCTCCTGGTATTCGCAGATGCGCTCGTACACGTGTTCTGGCGGCCCGCAGATCCAGGCGCCGTCGCGGACGAGGTCGTGCACGGTGGGAAGACCGGCGGTCGGCGCTTTAACCGGATCATACGTCGCCAGTATTTGCTCCCGCTTGAGAAATGGCATCCTGCCAAGAGGCGACAGCACCTTGAGCTGCTCCTCGAACCAGCATGTCGCCTCCTGGATCGCCTGCTCCTGGGTGTCGGCCATGATGATCTGCAGCACGAGTTCCAGGTCTTCCCCGAGCTCGGTCTCGCGGCCTCGGGCCGCCTGCGCCTCTTGCCACTTGCGAGCGACCTCATCGACCCGCTTCCCGCCCGGAACGACTCCCTTGATGCCGTGCTTCATCATGAAGTCGATGCCCCGGGGGCTTACGCTGACGATCGGCTGCCAGCACTCCACCGGTAGCGTGCGCGGACGCGGCACCAAGGTCAGGTCCTTCAGCTCCTGTTCGCGATAGATGACCTTTGGCGGCAGGTCGTAGTACTTGCCGTGATGGGAAAAGCTCTGCTCGTTCCAGGCCTTGAAGATGATGTCGACCTGCTCTTCGAACAGGTCGCGGTTGGCCTCGTCGTCATCGAGGGGTGAGCCGAGCGTCTCCACTTCGCGGTTTATGTAACCGCGCCCGATGCCGAAGCGCACCCGGCCCTCCGTCAGGACATCTGCGATGGCGAAGTCCTCGGCCAGTCTCAGCGGGTGCCACGCCGGCACCGTGTGGAACATGGCCCCGAACTTGAGCCGCTCCGTCTTGCCGGCGAGCCAGACGCTCAGCAGCGGTATGTTGCCCATGCCGCCGTACCCTTCCCGCTGAAAGTGGTGCTCCGCCAGCCAGAGCGTGTCGTAGTTCAGCGCCTCCATGAGCTGCGCCATAGAGAGGGCTTCGTCGAACACCGTGGCCAGATGCTCGTCCGTCTCGATGCGGTCGTCGACGCGCATACCATTGAAGCCCATGTCCGTCATCTCGACGTGGCCTCCGAAGAAATAGTCAAAACTCTCGATCATCCTATCTTATCTCCTTTTTTGGATTTCGCGCGTTTTCGACTGTCATCCAGATTGTCCTGGCGATTGCATTCTCACGACGGGCGCCAATCCAACCTTGATCCGTCGTTGAGGGCTTCTGGACTCACGCCACCCAGAATGAATAGAGCGCTGCATCCACGAGTCTGAACTCGATCTTCAGACCCTTCCCTCCCGGCAAGTGCTCTTGCCCACGCCACCGAATGACCTGATCTATGTCATCATCCCCCGCGGCGACGCATTCATCGTGGGAATACCCCGTTACCTCCGCTTCGCTCTCGTCCAGAACGGCGCCCGTGACGCACCCTTCGGACGCGTCCGCGTTGACGTGAAGAAGCCCACCCGCTGCACGGAAAGCATGCGTCCTGAAGGTGCCATCCTCTTGATAGGGCTCCACGTAGGCGAACCCGTCGCGCCTGAGCGTTGCCAGACCCAGATGCCCGGTCGGGCCCTCGACCTTCGGTCCCCCACCGCCGTGGGACCAGCCGTTTCCCGTGTAGTAGAAAAGGATGCGGTCCTCCAGCACCACCTGGCAGGGCGGGCCTCCTGCTCTGCCCGCGTCCCAGGATCCCCTCTGGCCCACTCGCAGAAACATCCCTTCTCCTGCCGGCCTCCAATGGATCGTGTCATCGCTGAAAACGAGCTTCGTCTCCAGATACCCGTAGTTCGGCGCATCCCGATGGTAGACCTCTAGAAGTCCAAGGAACGCCCCCTCGTAGGGGAAAACCGTCAGCCCGTAGTACTGATCACCAGAGAGCGACCATCTCCCGGGCCTGATGACCAGCTCCGGCTCGCACCACCGGATGAAGTCAGGACTCTCGATTCGGCCGACACAGCGAACGGCATCCGCCCCCAGCTTCTGGCCATGACGGTACAGCAGCTCGCATCCCCCGTCTGTACGAAGCCGCACAAAGCAAATGTATCCTTCCCTTTCCGGGTCGCGGATAATGCTGTGCTTACAATCGCTGACTACCCCAGGGTACAACCGGGTTCTCTTCGTAATGACGCCAGTGAATGCCGTCATCCGAGAAGGCGGCGCAGCAGTCGCTCATGCTTTTCGAGCCGGTGTCCGGGTTCCACCTCTGCGTGCAGTAGAACATCTTGTAGCGCCGGGATCCATCCGTATCTCGGTCATCGTAGAGTATGCCAGGACCCGAAACCGCCTTTCCGCTCCCCTCGGGCGCATAGACCAGGTTGTTGGCACGCGACCCCCTGTATTCGTACAACCCGATCTCCGGTTTTTCCCACCGGATGCCGTCCGTCGAGGTCGCATAGGCCAGCGGACTGATGCACCCATCCAGAGGCTCCCGGAGTCCGACGTTGTACCAGGCCTGGAACTCGTGTGCCTCCGAATTCCACACGACTGATGTGTGGACACCGGTGGACGTCTCTTCCAACATCGTGTCCGGCCTGATCAGCGGATTCCCGGCGTGTTTCTCGGGAACTCCCCATATCCGGCGAAGGCCCCTCAGCACTCCGATCCGGTCCAGGTCGCCGTGGAAGCACACCCTGTGTCGCGCTGGATCTATGTTCGGCATCTGCTGCCTTCGTCCGTGGATACGCAGATCGGATTCACGGCACATTCGTGAAGCGATGGAGGGTCACAGGAACCTTTAGCCTTCGACCTGCACGCGCACCCAGCGAGTGTCCGTCACGTCCCCTGCTGTGCACCAGAAATAGGTCAGGATATCCCCGTTCAAAAGAAACACGCCTCCCGGCTTCCCGAAGCCGATCAGCATGTGCTCGGCCAGGAAATTCTCTGTTTTCGGCTTTCCGAGCGTGGCCTCCTTGCCCGCGTCGAACACGACCACTTCGTGATCCACATCGAAATGGCTCAAGTCTTCCGTGACCGCAAGGTGGATACCCTGGGGTTCATGTCGGAAGTTGTAAATGGCCGCCACGCGACCGTCCCCAAGGGAGATTGGCGTGCAGACCTGTCCACGCAGATTCGTCGGCCGGGGCTCCGACCACGTGCGCCCCCGGTCATCGGATATGACCCAGTGGTTGTTCATGTCCTCTTTGGTGCCGTAAAGATGTGACCAGATCAGCGTGTAGATCCTTCCGTCAGGAAGGAGGCAACACATCAGATCCCACCAGCAGACCGCACCCGACAGATCGTCCGCAACAACCGTGAAATCTCCCCAGGTCTTGCCTCGGTCTGACGAGAATAAAGCCGCGGCCTTCTGGTCCGGCGGACCTTCATAACCCTCCGGCTTCCACGTTTCCAGGGGGTACATCCAGCGGTCCGGAGCCAGCTGCAGAAGCGTTCCGGCGCCGTTCCATGTATACTTTTCAGGGGGCAGGTCCACGGGAACCACCTGGGGGGCCGACCAGGTCCGGCCTTGATCCTCGGACCAAAACAGGAGCATCTCTGGCCGCTGCAGAGCCTCCGACTCAACGTCGAACAGCTCGATATCCCCGGCCTCATAGCGCGTGGCCGTCATGACCAGGAGCCCGTCCGGCACGACACTGACTTTGGGCCCACGGTAGCACCAGCCGTCGTCCGGCGGTCCGCCCCCGTGGATGCTCCCCTCGTTGATCCATGTCTTCCCCCCGTCTGTGGACCGGAGTACCTCGATGTGGTTGTCCGGCGATCCGAGAGAAGCTCCAACGTGCTGGCAAGCGATGAATGTCCCGTTCGGCAGGGGGGTGATAACGGGCATGTAAGCGCCTCTTCCCTGCTCCCTTGAAATAATGCCCTTATCCACGAGCTTCAGGAACCGGTCGCTCCCTTCAGAATGGATGCCTCAATTTTTTTACCCCTTGTTCCTCGAGCCTGGCGGAGACCCACTCCCCATCCTCCTGCTCACCTGTCACCCAATCTTCAATTCTCAATCTTCAATTCCGTAACTCATGTCCTCCGGATGCATAAGATACGCCAGCACGGGGGGGGTTCCTGCGTGCGAGCAGCACATGTTCCCGAACCGCCAGAAGCCCCAGAGGCGAGCCCGGTGCATCGGTTCGATGGCCACCTTCTCCGTAACAGCGTCCAGAAGCCTGTCCAGTTCCTCGAACCTGGGATCGGCCCCCCCGAATACGTCACGGGTCGCTCCCGTGGACCACATGTAAGCCGGATCCGCGGGCGCGATTACAGGTTCCTGAACGCAGATCCCCAGGGACTCGGCCTCCTCATCCGAGATCGCATCCCTGCTGAATCGCATCCAGAACTCGTGTGTCTTGCCAGCCCCGATCCCATCGTTCGTTCCTGTGTCATTGTATGAGGCCGTCCTCCCGGGTGCATATTTATCGATCATCGACTCGATCCAGCGAACATCCTCCTCCGTCCGGCCGCCAAAGCTCTTCAGGTTCAGGGGGGCAGTCGGATACCGATCAAGAATCTCCTTCACCGTCTCCTCATCACGGGACTCGAGCCGTGCCACAGGATCTCCCCAGAACCCGTCGAAGCGGGCGGCGTTTTCCTTCCAAGGCGTATGAAACACCATCGGCTCACCATACGATGCGGGCCAGAACTGAACGTCGATGCCATCGGGCGTCAGCTCATAACCCTTCGGATACTGCTGCCAGAAATCGCGAACCGCCGCATATGCCGAAGCCTTACTCCCGCAAAGACTCGCCCATCCCCGCGTCTTCTCTCCCCGCCCAAACGGCTCATTGTCACGCGTCACCTCATACCTGATATCCGACGACTGCAAATATTCCCCCTGCTCCCACCGCACCGCCCAGTGCGCCTTCTCCTCACCCCCGAACGCCATCCGCAGATCATCTCCCAGATCCAGAGGGAAATACATCCCAACCTCCGAAAACTCGAGCACGTCAGGATTCTGATCGAACACAAACGTATGGAACATCCGCAAATCCCTGCTCCCCGCATACGCATGGATGCGAACCGTATACGGACAAAGACAGATACCATCCGGTGTCGCATGATACCCCTTGATGCATACGGATGCCCGAACAGGACCCCAATCCTCCACCACCACTCTCGGATCAGGTGCAGCCGTCACGGAATCATACACCTCTCCGGATCTATTCCTCATATACAGATACGGACCGGGATTTCCACGGAGCACATCTTGCCAGCCATCCTCGGTCCGCAATTCGCAGCGCGCAAGAAAATCCGGAGAGCCCTTTCTGACATTCAGTCGCAAGGCTCCTGTGTCGATCGTGACACCCTCCCCCGAATCCTCGACACGCACTTCCTGCACGGGTTCCGGTGATTCTATACCCTCCCCGTACTCCAGATAGACTTCCCTTGTCTCATCGACCCCCAGATCCGCCTGGAAATCCACCAGCAGCCATTTTACGTACTTCAGATCCCGGTTCCATGTGGCCAGACACGTGGTTTGCGTGGGGAGGGCCTTTCCATCGGGGCTAACTGCGCGGACCGGCGTCCCGCGTTCGAGATCTCCGTCCGCGAACGGCACCCCCTGCGTGATCGGCCAGGCCTTTCGATCAACTCCGCCATGGTTCTCGATCGTTAACTTGATCCGTTTGATCTCCTTCGTCATAAAGCTTCCTCCTGATCCTCCCAAACCTCACCCTGGGCATACCAGCGATCCACTCCCCATCCTCCCTGCCTACTTCACCAAACTTCAATTTTCAATTCTCAATCTTCAATTTCCTACTCGTAACCTTGAATCACCAACCTTTGTACCGGCTCTTTCCGGACCGGCGCTCTTAATGGATTTTTTTCGTCGAGATCCCTCCCGATTATCTCAGAGAGGCGTTTCTCGGCCTCGGCATACCCCCCGGAGTCCTTGTCCATCGCCCGGGCAACGGCCGATTTCAGAACCGCCACATGCCCATTCCGAATCCCGCTATAGTTGATCATCACCTCAACCACCTGACGTGCGTTGTATTCCTTGTAGTCTTCGATGCAGTGGTTGCAGAACGCGGCGTAAATCGGATCCCCCGTCATCTCATACGCCATCGCGCACGCGGTCGCCCCAGGATGGCCGGTGCTGTCGAGGGCAATGGCATTGTCAGCGTCCGCCATAACCGTATCGCGAAGCAGGGGGCTTTCAAAAAGCCGGAGCCCCTCGTAAAAGGTGGGATAGAGCGTGCCCTGGTAGTTATGCGGTTGATGCTCGCCTTCCAGCACAGCCTCATCCCCCAGGTCGCCCCTCGTGTAGACACTCACAGGAAAGGACCCCGGTTTGTCCTGTGTTCGCAGATACCAGTTCAGGCTTCTTCTGGCAAGATCCCCGTACTTTCTCCCCCACGTATTCAGGTAGGCCTCGATCACACAGAGCAACGGACCGGTGAACTCTCGGTTCAGGGCTCCAGTCGGGTTGGAGTAGATCCCCGCATCCTCCTGGATCCGAACCGCTCGATCCGCAGGCTCGAGCGCGATCTCCCGCATGCGCCCCTCGCCGGTGAAATAGTAGTGCATAAAAAGGGCGGTGTTCACCGTATGGGACGGACTGTAACCCCCGCTCCATTGATGGGCATTGTGGTAGTGCACAAGGCCTACCGCCTCCGGTCGCCCGGGATTGGCGTGACAGATTCCCACCTCCCCCATCGCCCGGCTGTGTCCGCACGCAGCCAGGAAGAACCGCCTGTCTCCCGTTCTTAAGAACTGCGTCCACAGGCCCCAACACGGGTCATCCGCCTCATTATTGTACGGGCCCACATAACTCATGTCCTCCGGATGCATAAGATACGCCAGCACGGGGGGGGTTCCTGCGTGCGAGCAGCACATGTTCCCGAACCGCCAGAAGCCCCAGAGGCGAGCCCGGTGCATCGGTTCGATGGCCACCTTCTCCGTAACAGCGTCCAGAAGCCTGTCCAGTTCCTCGAACCTGGGATCGGCCCCCCCGAATACGTCACGGGTCGCCATCGTCGACCACATGTAAGCCGGATCCGCGGGCGCGATCACCGGTTCCTGAACGCAGATCCCCAGGGACTCGGCCTCCTCATCCGAGATCGCATCCCCGCTGAATCGCATCCAGAACTCGTGCGTCTTGCCAGCCCCGATCCCATCGTTCGTTCCTGTGTCATTGTATGAGGCCGTTCTTCCTGGTGCATATTTATCGATCATCGACTCGATCCAGCGAACGTCCTCCTCCGTCTCGCCTGAAAAGCTCTTGAGATTCAGGGGGGCCGTCGGATATCGCTCCAGGATCTCCTTAACGGTCGCCTCATCCCGGTCTTTTGCCCGTGCAGAGGGATCTCCCATCTGGCCGCTGAAATAGGCAGGTTGCTCCTTCCACGGCGTATCGAAGGTCACGGGTTCCCTGTACTCCGCCGGCCATAATTTTACATCGATCCCATCCCGCGTCAGCCCATATCCCTTCGGATACTGCTGCCAGAAGTCCCGAATCGAAACGAACGCAGAGGCCACATCCCCGCAAAGACTCGCCCACCCCCGAGTTTTCTCCCCTTCCCCGAAGGGTTCCTCGTCACGCGTTACCTGGTAGGAAATATCCGAGTCCTGAAGAAACCTCCCCTCCTCCCATCGCTCCGCCCAGTGCGCATTCTCCTGTCCCCCGAATCCCATCCTCAGATCATCCCCAAGATCCAGCGGAAAGAACAGTCCGACCTCAGAAAACGCCATGGCATTCGGGTCCTGGTCGAACACAAACGTGTGAAATATTCGCAAGTCGTTCCGACCTGCATAGGCGTGGATCCGAACCGTATACGGACACAGATGAAGACCATTGTTTGAGGCATGATATCCCTTCACACAGACGCAGACCCGCATCGGTCCGGCCTCTTCCACAACCACCCTCGGCGTCGGGCCTGCTCGAAACGAGTCATAAACCTCTCCGTGTGTGTCAACCAGATACAGATAGGGACCCGGGCCGCCCCGAAACACATCGTGCCAGTCATCCCCCTTCCTAATCCAACACCCCGAAAGGAAATCCCTGGCGCGCTGGAACAAAGCCACCTGCGGCTGTCCCCCCCTTGGCGGGAGCCGGAAGTCCAGTCGAAGCCCACCTGTGTCGACTCGGAGACGCCCCTCGCTCCGCTCCGCCGAAACCCCCTGTCCCGGGTCAACCGCCTCGACCCCGGGCCCATATTCCAGGAAATATTCCCCCGTTTTATCCGCCTCCAGATCCGCCTGGAAGTCCACCAGAAGCCACTTTACGTACTTCAAATCCCGGTTCCAGGTGGCCAGACACGTGGCTTGCGTGGGGAGGGCCTTTCCGTCGGGGCCCACCGCTCGGACCGGGGACCCGCGTTCGAGGTCTCCGTCCGCGAACGGCACCCCCTGCGTGATCGGCCAGGCCTTTCGTTCGACCCCACCCGGGTTCTCGATCGTTAACTTAATCCGGTTGGTCTTCTTCGACATAATGCTTCCTCCAAATTCTCCCTTTGGGACGTGGAAAATATTAACTGTTCTTCAAAGATAATCTCTGATTAATTCTAAGCGCCAGCGAAGCATGTCCTGAGCCCTTCAACTTCGTTCAGGATAAACTCCGTGGCCGTTCTTTGGCCACGGAGTCGAAGGGAATCTCTTTTTTTGAATTCATCTCGTACCGAACTCCCTCTTCACACCTCCTCCCACAATTTCCGCACCGCTTTTGCGCAATGCCTGGCCACTTCCTCCCGTCGCTCGACGGGCCAGTCGCTTTCGATCACCGTCACCAGACCGTCATACCCCAATCGTTTGAACGCCTTGAACACAGCCGCCCAGTCCTGCGCGCCCGGCTCATCGGGCAGGACACCGGACACCCACAGCTTCCCGTTCTTCTCCATCGTGGCCTCTTCACCCGGCTTTGCTTCACGTGTGGAATGAATCAAGATGTTTCGAGTCACACCAAAGAATTCGGGGATACAGCCCAGGTAGTCCTCGCCCGTGACACTCAGGTGGAGTGCATCGTAAAGCAGGGTGTAGTTCGGGTGGTCAACTGCCTTAAAGTGCTGCCGTGTTCCATCAACCGTCTCCAGGGAGCCCCCCACGTGGTTGTTGCTGGCCAGCGTCACCTGGTATGCTTTGGCCTCATCAGCAGCCTTCCTCAGCCAGGAGGGCTCGCCTCCGATCTTCAGAAGTCCGCACGCCACATCCCTGCACAAATCGAGATACCGATGATAGAAGTCATCCCGTTCCTGGCCGGAACCCGGCATCCCCCTGGCGGTCAGGCAGGTGACCGGAAGCCCGTGGTCCTTCGCGATCCCGAGCAATTCCCTTCGCTCCCCAACCGGTGTATCGGGATTGACCTGAGTGCGACGCAACTCAATCCCGCCGTACTCGGCGGATTTGGCGATTCCACAAAACTGGGGAAAGGTGACGGACTGTGAGGTGTAGTTGATCTCAAACAGAAAACCGCTCAGGGACAAAAGCATAATTCATCCTCCTGGCCGCGCTACCCTATCACAGTATCCTCAAATCCTCCAGCATCCCTGACTTATCGGCATAGTATAGAAACGGGGGCCAGAATCGATAGGGCTCACACGCACCACCGCCCGCCCCCACGTGTGAACCCTTGATTGGATCCCGCTGTACGATGGCCAATTCGAAGTTCAGAATCCCAAGTCTCATCCACTCCGGGTCACCGGTCTGTTCCCAGAGGTAACCCAGCGGCTCCAGAATGAAATCGCTCTCACCCGGTGCATAGTAGTTCCGACGCAGAATCGAAGTCTTGACGCCCAACCCCTCTGGCGTGAACAACCTCGTCTTGGCCTTCTCCATAGCAGGTACAAGGATGTTCCATGCCCGCTCGTTACCCGTCATGCGGTGATAATGCGTGAGCGCCTGACAGATCACACCCCTCCCGAGGATGCTCCCACCCATTTCACCCTCGACGATCGGGCCGAAGGCCGGGAAGACCATGTCACCGTCCTCCCTGATCCATTGTTCAAGCCAGTCCATGATCGCATCACAGGCCTTGACATATCGCTCGTTCGGGAAATACTCGTTCATTGTGGAGAGGGCGACCAGGGGCCACCCCTGTACGCGCTCGAGCTGTTTAATGCGATGCCGTCCTTCCTCGATGGCGGTGCAAAAATGATCAGCCCGCGCAATCGCCACCTCGCGGGCACGCTCGTACCCGGTGAGGAGATAGAACAGGAGCGGCCCCTCAAGCCATTGGTGGCACAATGTCGGTTGGCTGAACGCACCGTGTCTCACCTGGTGGTAGCGTTGGGAACCGACCCACCATCCATGGGATGCTTCATGATGGGTGTCCACATCGATCATGTGGTGGATCATCATCTCGATCGAACCGAAAGGGCGCGGGTAACCTGTCCTGAGCATATAAAGCAGCATGGCCCCCGGGAAGTCCATCTCATTGTTCTGCCACTGACCCCCTCGACCTGGGTTCCAGTAGTCCCCAAAGTCCAGAAAAGTAGAGCCTCGCCAGGCCGATCCCGCCCCTCCGAACCAACCCTCGAAGATCCGACGGAACATGAACTCCATCCAAGGGTATTTCGTGGTATTGTATTCGAAGATGGGTCCGAACACCTCCGTCTTCTGAAGCCAGTTCGAATCCCCGTAGGTGGGTGCGACGGGCTCCTCCATAGCCAGAACCTGGCGCTTATAGGCCAGAACCGCCTCCCGGTCCTCCAGTTCCGATCCCTCTGACACCATCAGGTTGAGTTCGTGCGTCTTAGCCGTGCCCCTCCAGAGTTCAAGAGGGACGTTCTCGAAGTTCCAGTAGAGGTTCAGTGCGATATCGGCTCCATCGACCTCGATCTTCTTCGGGGCTTGAGGATAAAAGTTTCGGCAGGTCAGGCTCACCCGAATCCCGTCGCCGCATATGAGCCCGGAACCCACAATCGGATACAACAGGCTCGATCCTCCGATCTTCTCCTCGACCCCGTCCCCGAACCGTATCGAACACTTATCGCCCGCCCGTCGCTCCATCGTATGGTTGATCTCAGGGAGACGGTCCTTGCACCCGACGTGGGGGCCAAGAATTTCAGCCGAATACTTTGTCTCGGGAATAGGAACGGTCTTGATCGAAAGGCCCACACGGCCATTCCTGGTAGGATGGATGCTGTCATTCAGGCATTGACCGATCATGTAACCGACGCCGATCTTCTCCAGGGTTGTGGGAATGTGAAAGGAGAGATCGTCCACATACACGTCCCGGCCCTCCAGGTTGGTGATCGTGTGAAAAATTCTCAGAAATGGCTTCCCTGCGAACGCATAGACACGCGTGGTGAGATCAAGACACGCCGAGCCGTCATCCGCAACGAATTTGCCGTCGCATCGGACAACAGCCCGAAACGGATTTCGCTCCTCGACACTAACGCTGACGGAATCTCCCTTCGCGGAAAAGGTTTTCTTTCCCTCCGTCATCTTGCAAAAAGGGACTCCTTCCGCCAGTAGTGAACGACCCCTGTAAGTCAGCTCGTCAAAAGGCATGTGTCCGCCGAACCTGAATATCACCCTCAGATCGCCGCTGTCGACGATCACCTCACCGCCTGTTTCGACCAGTTTGACAGCCCGGGAGGGATCTACGGCAGGCCTGACTTGAGGGCCGAATTGAAGCGACAGTTCCTTCCTCTCGTTGCCTTTCAGATCCACCTGGAAATCCAGCAAGATCCACCGGATGCTGCCGTCATCCCAACTCGTCGTGACCTTACCGATGACCGGCAGTTCCCGATCGCCATCCCGCAGGCAGATATGACATTCACTGTGCAGTGCGCCTTTGGGGAACGGGACGCCCATCGTGATCGGCCACTGCTTCCGATTGACCGCCGACGGTTCCCACAGTAGAAGCGGAACCTGGCCTTCTTGATCGGAACTTGAAAACATAGCTTCTCCTTTAGAGAACACTTCAGGTTAGCCCCGAGTTGGAACAACGAGCGAAGCACGAACACAGCGAGTCAGTGGTGGAAGGTTCTGTATTTGATTTCAAATCTTCATTCTTCAATCTACAATTCTCATTCTCCTCTATCCGTCCTTCAACACCGATAACCGAACCTTGACCCCTTCGGGATTCGAGACCGCAACCGGGACATCCCGCAGCGCCTCGGGTAGGGAAAGTGAGTAGTCCAAGCCTTCGGTTTTCCGTTCCCACGAAACCTTCACGAGACCGTGTGGGGTGGTCAGTGTTGCGGCCAGTCGCTCAAGTCCGGACGCGTGCGGGTCTACCCCGATCCTCCGGTAACCGGGCTCTAGCGGAAAGAACCCCGCGAGATATCGCGAAAAAAGAAAAACGGGCGAGCTCGAAGTGCCTTGGCACTGAGAGGCGTCGTCTTCCCAGACTTCCCAGAAAGTCGTGGCGCCGGCGTCCAGCATATTCCCGAAGCCCCGCTTCAGCCAACCAAGCGCGAGCTCATCGCATCCCGCCTCGAATAGGGCTGAGGCGGCCTGCCTCGAAAAGTGTGCGGATGCGGGGAGGATGCGGATGTCCGTCCGGTTCGCGAAGGCGTTCTTCATGATCTCCTGCCTCTTCTCCTCCGGGGCCACCCCGAACTTTACGGCCAGGGCATTCCCGGTCTGGCTGTAGAGTCGTTCTGCCAGCGGGTTGTCGATTCCATCGCGATACATCCCCTCCTCCTCATCGAACAGATGCGTGTTGATGGCCTCGCGCAGCGCACTTGCGATCGAACCGTACTCCTCTGTTTCCTCAACCCGTCCCAGAAATTTGGCCATCTCCTGCGCTTTGACCAAGGCCCCGTGATAATAACTGTTCATCGTTGTCAGGACACCGATTGCCTGCTCCTTCTTTCCGCCTGAGTAGGAGTAGAGGTGAGATCCCCAGTCCACGAACAGCGTATCCAAATTGGCGATCAACCCGTCGCGCGTCCGGTGCCGTTCCCAGTGGCGGATCATCCGTCCAATCGTATCAAGGAGGTAATGCGCGAAGGTCTCGTCGCCGGTATGCATAAAGTGTCGCCATGCCCCGACCACGAAAAGGGACATATGACATTGCAGCGGCTGGCGCGGAAACCAGCGCCCGGGGGCGTATCCCGCCAGCTGGCCATCCTCCTGTTGGGTGATGGTGAACTCTTGAAGAGCCCTGCCGGGGCTCGAATATTCCCCGAACGCGTAATAACCCCCCGCCACGTTTCCCACCGTGCAGTCCATCCACTGGGCGTGCTCCCGCTCAGGATTGTCCATGTAAATCTCACAACAATTCAGAACCGATGTTCGCCGTGCGACTTCCCAAATCCGGTCCACCAGAGGATCGTCCGTCTCGAACGTGACCTCAGGGGCTTCGAGATAAACTTTCTCTTCCAGCGCAATCCCGGAGACCGTCACGTCCCCGTTAAAACCCTCGAAGATCAATTGCAAATGTCGAAATGTCCGCGCCTCGAAAGCAAGGTAATCGCAGTCTCCGGCCGGAACTTCCAGAATATCGACCGCGTTTTCAAACATCTTGGAACAATTGAGGTAATTATCCCGATAGTCGAACCCGTATGCCAAGATCAACCGTCCAGGAGATTCCGCCTCCACACGAAGGTGTAATGTCCCGGCGACGACGTCCCCGAAATCCACAACCGCGAATGGCAACCCTTCCCCTCCTTTCGGCACCCTTACCGAGTCCCCCCTGACCACAATATTGTCGTCTCCTCCCAATCGCACGTGAGAGCTGATCTTTTCAGCCAGAGAAAGCTCCTGCACCTCCACCGGAATGGTTTCTCCATCCACCTCCCATCCCTCTGGATCGATCACGCCCCGGAATCCCAGCCGTAAAGTTTGCCACTCCATCTCGTGGTAAAGGCCGAGCCGGGGGTGAACTTCGATCTCCAGCCGGTTGGCTCCCCGGGCTGTCTTCGCCCCGCCGGCTGGAATCATAAAACAGGGAAGGCTCATACATTCCGGTTTGTACACGACCTGATTCTCATAGACCGTTCCTCCATTCAGATCGATCCGGTGCGCGATCCGGGCCGAAGTCGAGATGTCCAGCTGGTCCTCTTCCGAACAGTCAAACCGCTTCGTCAGGACGATCGGTTCGTTCGATCCGCGTCGATCGGCGATCTCCTTGAGGTTGAAGACCATGGCCGATTCAATAGAAAGACATCGTCCCTTGTCCATCGTCTGGATGGGTGCGTAGATATCCTCTCTTTTGGGCCTGTCGCGCCACTCATAGACAGAAAGCTTCTCGGCCAACCCCTCCTCTAAAACCTTTGCGGGCCCGAACTGGAGTTTTCGACTGAAACCCGAAAGGCGGGCTTCGTCTCGTGGGGCCAACCGAACTTTCTCAAAGATGATCGTCCCGTTTCCCCCGATCGCGATCAGCTCTCGCCACCCTTCGATGACAGCGATTTCCCACGATCTGTCGGTGGCCAGTGAGACCTTGCCTTCCTCGCAGGAGACGGATGCTTCCAGAATCATTCCGGGGTGAAAAGGCCGGTAGTTTTTATTCAGGAAGGGATCGCTGCGCACAACGGCCTCGACGGTGTTTTCGCCAGATCGAAACCAGGTCCCCGCGTCGTCGACCGTGTCCGAGAAGAGGTACTGGTCCCCGGAGAAAAAGCCTCTCCGGCTCTTAACCAATCCACCATTCACAAAAAGATCGTAGTGACGATCTACCGCCAGTTGAACCCTCGCCTGGTGGACCGCCCCGGGAAGATCGATGACCTTCCGAGCAACCCAGTAGATCGGGGCTTTCGCCGTCTCAATCCAATCAACCGGAATATCCGGTCCTATCCAATTCCCCGTCTGGAAGGTTGAGGTCTGGAGCATCTTCCGCCTCCTTAGGTTCTTTAAATTTCAACGAACGAATAACGAAGAATAAGTAAAACCCCGAGCAGGTAGATCAACCAGCTTACATCTCTTCCCTTTCCGCTGAGGAGCTTCAACGCGGGATAGGAGATAAACCCGAATGCCAGGCCGTGTGCGATGTTGTACGTCAATGGCATCCCGACGATCGTCAAAAACGCCGGGACGGCCTCGCTCAAATCCGTCCAATCGATCTGAAGAATGCTTCGGGCCATCATGCATCCGACGAGGATCATCACCGCGGCTGTAACCGGATAGAGCACCCTATCGGGCGAAATTCTGTATCCGCCTCCGATCATCTCTACGATGGGAATGAAGAACAGTGCCAGCAGGAATAAAAACCCCGTCATCATATTCGCAAGTCCAGTCCGACCCCCTTCCGCAACGCCTGCGGTGCTTTCGATGTAACTTGTGACCGTTGAGGTACCCATTGCCGCGCCGACTGACGTTCCGATCGCATCCGACATCAAGATCCGCCCCGCCCTGGGTATTTTCCCGTCTTTCAGAAATCCCGCCTGTGCACTCACCCCGATCATCGTACCTACGGTATCGAACAGAACCATGTAGAGAAAAATAAAAATGACCGTGGGATAAGCCAGGGCGCCGAGAATGTCCATCTTCAAGAACGTGGGGGCCATCGAAGGAGGGGAGCTGACAAACCCGTGAAACTCCACAAGTCCTAACGGTAGACCGAGGATCGCAGTCGCCAGCAGGCCCAGCAGAATCGCGCCCTTGACCTTCCGTATCAACAAAACCGACGTGATGCACAGTCCCGCCAAGGCCAGGATAACCGGGGGTTGTTTGACATCCCCCAGCGCGACCAGGCTGTCTGGATGACCGACCACAATTCCGGCCTGCTGTAAACCGATGAAGGCAATAAAGACTCCGATGGCTGCGCCGATGGCATGCTGCAGAGAAGGCGGAACCGCTTCAACGACCATCTCCCTGAGGCGAACGACTGACAGTGCAAAAAAAGCGATGCCTGAGATAAACACCGCACCCAGCGCAACCTGCCAGGAGACCCCCATCCCAAGAACAACCGTGAAGGTAAAGAAGAAATTCTGACCCATCCCCGGGGCCAGGGCGATGGGATAGTTTGCAAAAATGCCCATGATAAAAATAGCGACTGCACTCGAGATACACGTCGCTGCCATGACGGCCCCAAAGTCCATCCCCGCCTGGGAGAGGATGGCGGGTTGGACGAAAATGATATAGCTCATCGTGAGGAAGGTTGCGAGGCCTGCGCGCAGCTCTACGCGAACCGTGGTTCCCGATTCCCGAAGACGAAAAAGTCGCTCAAGCCATTCAAGGGACTTCATTTTTCATTTTCCGCTTCGACAGCCTTCATCAGCGCCTTCATGTATCCCAGCGCATGCGCCATGCCTCGATGGCGGAACTGGGTATCCCCCGCCACACGGGGGCTGTGATCGGGGATCATCACCCCCCCGAACCCCACCTCTTTATAAGCCCGCATGGCTTCGAGCATGTCCACGTCACCCTCATCGATGAAAACCTCGTCGAACTTCGGGAACCTTCCTCTGACGTTCCGAAAATGCACGTAGAAGATCTTCTTCAACCCTCCGAAGTATCGAATGGCATCAATCGCGCGATCCGGGCCCATTTCCGCGACCGTACCCTGACAAAACTCCAGCCCGTTGTTTGGACTCGGGACCGTTTCGACCAACCGCTTCAATCCCTCGTGGCTGTTCAGAATCCTGGCGGTCCCCCTCAACTCGTCGGAGGGGGGATCGTCCGGATGCATGGCGAGCTTAACCCCGGCCTTTTCCGCCGCCGGAACGATCCTTTCCAAAAAGGTGGTCAAACGATCCCACATCTCCGCCTTGCTCACAGGACCGGTTTCAACGACCGGTGCATTCTTGACCAGATCGTAGTCGAAACTTTTGATCCCCGCCCCACCGCGTCCTCCCCCGCTCTCGTAGGACCGCCAGTGCCCCCAGACCCCCGCGATGCTGAAGTAGTAACCCAAAACCGGAAACCCAGCACGACCCATGTTGTCGATCGTCTCACAGACCTTATCGATCTGCTCATCGCGGCCCGGAGTTGCGTGGAGAATCTTGTCCCAATGATCCGCCGGCAGGTTCTCAATCCCTCCCACCTCAAGTCCGTAGGCCTCGATGCGCTTCCGGAGCCGCAGCAGTTCCATATACTCGAGGACCCCATCTTCTCCCAGACGAGGCCCCCCTATGATGATGTGGGTCACCCCCAGTTGCTTGGCGTAGCGAAGATTCTCGTCCGTCTGATCATTCAAGCCCAAACCGAGACCAAGTTTGAGACCAAGTTTCATGTTTCACATCCGCAAGTTTTCGAAAAAAGCGTTCGACAGTCTGACTTCCACACGACATTCATCGACTTTGCATTATCCATTTTGCATTTTTCACTTCCTTTTTCTCTTCTCACCATATACTCCATCCGCCATCCACCACGATATCCTGTCCCGTTACGTACTTAGATGCGTCGGAAGCGAGATAAACAACAGCCCCTTTTAAATCGTCCTCCTCCCCAGTCCGACCAAGCGGCGTCCGGTCATTCCATCGTCGGATAAACTCATCCTTTTTTTCTCCCATTCTTTTGGCCAATCTTGCGACGATAAATGCCCCGGGGCTAATGCTGTTCACTCGTACTTGATGACGTCCCCAGGCCGTGGCCAGCCCCCGGGTCATCATCTTCAGCCCCCCCTTAGCGACACTGTAAATAACGTTCTCAAGAGGTGGTTCGGGCGGATCCACATAAAGCCTTCCGTCCGTCCCCAGCGAGGCGTTGACGGAGGTGATATTGATGATGCTGCCCCGTCGTCTTGCGATCATGTGCCGGCCCGAAGTCTGAGCGCAGTAAAAGGCGCCCGTCAGATTCCGGTCAATCCCTTCATGCCAGACCTCCGGGCTTAACGTAAGCGTGTCCCCTGGATTCGATCCTCCCGCATTATTGACCAGGATATCGATCTGACCCCACGCCCGGATAACCGCCTCCACCGCTTCCTCCACCTCCGCCTTGACCCCGACGTCCAGTCGCAGCCCCAGGGTTCTGGCACCTGTCGCCTCTTTCAGCACTTCTGCCTGAGTGCGACAGAGCTCCTCCCGTCGGGAGGCCAGGGCGACCGCGGCCCCGGCCTCAGCCAGAGCGGTCGCCATCTGAAATCCCAGCCCGGTCGCCCCCCCCGTGACCAGAGCGGTCCTGTCCGAAAGGTCGAAAAGTTCCCGAACGTCCACGACTCCCCCAACCTCCTCGCTACCATTTTCGGATTTAAGATTGCGAATCTCGGATAATATCTTCGGTGAAACCCTAAATCACATGCGAGCCCGCCCGCCTTCAGATCTGGTTCTCTTGAATTTTCAACTTCCGGTCCAGAATCAATCGATTTGTTTCTTTTTTCGTTTTCCGTTCACGATTTCACGTTTGACTCTTTTTTCAATCCCAATCTACAATTTATCCATTCGTGTGTCCGCTGTAACGCCGATCCGTGACCATACCCGCCACGCTTTTCAGCGGGATCCGGTCGAAGTGGTCTCGCAGATCAAGAGGCCAGTCGTTCAGGAATTGGACGTGACCCAATCGGCTCGAAGTGAACCATTCACTCTTTCGGTATATACGGCTCTCTACGTCCCAGTACGCCAGTCCGTCCGCTCCCGCGTCGTAGAGCTCCTGTGCCCTTTTCAGATAGACATATCCCGGCATTCGCCTCGGATATACATCGGAGTAGAGCTTGACCCCCGCCGTACGGGCAGCAGGTTTCAGTTCCTCCAATACGCGCTCCACGCTCTGGTCCTCGTCCGGAAACGGAAGCTCATGGTAGTTGGTGGGATGGATGATGAGAAAATCGACAAGCCCTTCCCGCATCCACGTCTCTACATCGATTCCGAAATAGAGACGGCTCCGGGTCGTACCCATAACCATGTGCCCGATCCCGATTCGACGTCCCTGCCCTCCGCCAACCTCGTCCATCTCTTTCCGGAGTTCACGCATCAGCTTCGTCAGGTATCCGGCCTTGTGTCTGCACCACGTCTCGTCATAAGGGTTAAGCTTGGCGCGATCCACCTTGTTCTTTCCCCGGTACTTTTCCCAGACCTCGAACAGGACCCACGGGTGCGACCGGTTGAACATGATGGAGACCCCATCTGCCCCCGCCTCGGCCTGTTCCCGCAGGACACGGATCAATCTCTTGCGAACCTTCGGAAAGGCGAAACTCAAGTGTGGAATTGCCTGACCCTCCTGCGTGATGCAGCGAAGCTCCGGGTGCTTCCGGAAAAAAGGCCCCTCTCCGGTCAGATGATTGGGGGGCGGATGCGGGCCGGCCGGCCGATTGGTTGCATAGAACTTCAAACCATGTTCGTGGGTGCGGTCGATATAGACTCGGAGCATATCCAGCCCTTTCCTCCGCATCTCGGCCAGAACACCGGCCTGCATCGCGTAACCCTGATGATAAATCCCCCTCTTGACGCTCCGCATCTCCCCCACCTTGCTCGGATAATAGGTGATGTCGTATCGGGCCATTGTGCAGAGCACAATATCCACATCCGTACCCGCCAAAGGATCGATATCCTCCCACAGGTCCTCCTTGGATTGCGGCCACCAGGCCCCTGCCGAGGCCCCGTCGGTCACGGCGATCAGACGTTTTGTCTCCTCCGTCGGTGCCAAACTTTGAAGCCGGTCCAGGTCCTCCTTGGACAAGGGGACAAGCTTCACGTACGCAAGGCTTGAACAGCCCTCCTTCCCCGCGCTGCCTTTGGGATTCGGACGGGAGATGGTCAGATCTTTATCGGTCAGATCCACTGCTCGCCATAAGGTTTCCGCCAGCAAGCTGAAATTGATGTTCTGTTCCGAGTGGTTTCCGTCCTTCGGGCTGGTCGTTTCAGCCCGGACCCGGTCGAATGACTCATCTCCGGTCAGTTTCAGCCGAACGGTGTGTCCATTCGGGTCATCCGCATAGTAGAAGCCCAGGTAAACCGCGTGCCAGCCCGAAACCCCGAGCCTCAACGTCACTGGCGGGGGCTCAACCTGTGTGTTCGCATACAGGAGCTTTCCTTTTAGCTGTGTTCCTTTGTGATCTTGCGTCTCGTAATCCCACACCGACCAGCACCCCTTCCCGGCTTCAGGAGAAAGGGCGGACTTCGGCTCGCAGACGCTCAGGTCGGTCAGATAAATCGGTTTGGACTCTCCACGCTTCATATCATTTTCCTCCCGGGGGTTGGAAAAGCTCCATCGTAATTCCGTCAGGATCTTCAAAGTAAATCCCCCACCCCCCCCTGTTTCTACCCTCTGTGATCTCGACCGGCAGTGAACGGAACTTCACCCCCTGTTTATTCATCTCTTCATAAACCGATGGAAGATCGTGGACAAAAAATGCGATATGTGAACTGCCCGTGTTCTGGGTCCTGACGTCGGCTGAAGCACCGTACGGTTCTATGTATTCGATCAGTTCCAGGACGTGATCCGATCCGGAGATGCCCAAATGCGCCGCCTTCACATAACAATCGGAATGACCCACGATATCACGGAAGTATTGACTCTTGATCTCTCGTTGCCACAGTATCTCGAACCCGAGCAAGCCGGAATAGAAGTTCAAAGATCTCTCAAGATTGGAAACGGTATAGCTCGTATGATGTGCGCCGGTTATCTTCATGGTCCACTCAAAAATACTGGTAGGCACCCCAACCCCCGTCCACGCAGAGTGTCTCCCCTACCACGAAGGACGCCTCATCGCTTGCGAGGTATATAACGGCTTCGGCAATCTCCTCCACCGTTCCCAACCGCCGCATGGGCGTGCGTTTCTTGTACGCTCCCAGCGAAGCAGTTCCTTCATCAAGCCCCTTCCGCACCAGATCGGTCATAACCACGCCGGGGGCGATCCCCACGACCCTAACTCCCCTCCCTGCCCATTCAATCCCCAGGGCTTGCGTGAGCATGATCAGACCGGCCTTGGCCGTGCTGTATGCGACTCTGCCCTCAATGGCATGAAACCCATTGACGATGACCCCATGTTCCTGCGCCAGCATTTGCACTCCAGCGGCTTGCGAGCAATAGAACGCCCCGGAAAGCATAACGGCGATGCTTTGATCCCATGCCTCCACAGTAAGAGTTTCGGAGCTGCCTTTGTGTGCAACCCCTGCGTTATTGACCCACACGTCGATCTGCCCGCGATCCTTCGCCAGCTTCTTCACCAGGGCCTTGCTCTGTCGGGAATCACGTACGTCCAGCGGTTCAAAAGAGACCGACAGATCGTCCCGTCTTAGGGATTCTGCCGACGATCGTCCCAGTTCGATGTTTATCTCCGCGATCACTGCGTGTGCCCCTGCAGCGGCAAACCCCCTGACCATATCAAGCCCAAGTCCCCTCCCCGAACCGGTGACGACCACCGTCTTGCCCTCGAAGTCCATCTTACTCATTCACCCTATCCTCGGGGAAGCCCACGGCATTCAGGTTGCCCCATGGCACCCAACCGCCATCCACCCGGAGGTTTTCACCCGTCACATAGCTGGACCGTTCCGAAGCAAGGAACAGCACCGCGTCCGCGATTTCCTGTACCTCGGCGATCCTTCCGATAGGTGTCCGCTTCGAATACATCTCAAGATTGGCCTGGCCTTGGCCGATGGCCACTTCAACCATCTCCGTGCGCGTCACGCCTGGGGATACAGAATTGACCCGAATGTTGTACTGGGCCCATTCCGTGGCCAGTACCTGGGTCAGGGCGATCACGCCCGCCTTGGCGGCGTTGTATGCCGAGCGCATCGGCCATCCCCCCATCCCGCCGATCGAAGCGATATTGACGATGGTTCCCCGGCGTTGGGGGATCATCGCCCCCCGGGCGACCGCCTGGGTCATCAGGAAGGCGCCATTGAGCATTACATCGATCTGGGTGCGCCAATCCTCCTCGGGCATATCTTCAGACTTGTGAAGGATGAAGAGCCCCGCGTTGTTCACGAGTATATCGATGCGTCCGTAATCGACCATAACCTTTTCGATGAGGTCTCTGCACGAGCTGGATTGGGTCACATCCAGGAAAAGAGCCTCCGCGTCCCAACCTCTAGCCTTGAGTTTCTCGGCCGCATCCCGGCCGCGCGCTTCGACTATCTCTCCGATAATCACCCGCGCACCCTGTCGGCCAAAGGTATCTGCGATGCCAAAGCCGATGCCGCGACCCGCGCCAGTGACGATAGCGACCCGATCATTGAGAAGCATAAAAAAAGATTCTACCGGGAAAATTTCCTGAGGATGGACTTGTGGTATGGCAGCGGTGGAAATATTGGAAAAGGACGGGATTTGGAACACACCGTGTTTGGGTGGTCAGCGTAGGAGGATCAACCATTCCCTGCCAGGATCGGATGGATCGGGTGATCCCAGGGTTTGCCCACCTCCATCTCATCCTTCGCCCCTGCGGCGTCTTTCCCACCGAGAAAGATCGTATAATCCGGGATGTAGATGATCGCGAGTGCCCGCCGGAATCGATCCGATCGGTTGGGTGTGTGCAGGCATCCGTTGTTCAGGTCCACGTCATCCAAAGCGATCCATGCCGACAATGATCCAACCGGGTCCATCGGCCAGTAGGGGGCGTCCTGGTGCCAGTTCGTCTCCAGGCTCGTCTCCCCCGGAGGCTTGATCAGGGCGTGATCGTGATAGAGCCTAACGTGCCTGGCCCCGGAAAGCCGCCGGGCGGATTCGGCCAATCCGGGATGGAAGGTATAGGCCTTCACCGCGGGATAGTCTGTCCAGAGGTTGACCAGCTGGTTGAACACACGGTTGTAGTCCTCGGACATCTGACCCTTCCCGCCCAGGATCCGCTCACGGTTATGTTCCACCGAATGGTCAAGCGCATCCCGGAGGTGGCCAACCTCGTCCCTCGAGAAGAAATCCTTGAACTGAACGTAACCGTTCTCTTTGTAGAACCGTCTATGTTCTTCAGTAACCGGACATCTGCCCATCTAAGACCAATTCATCGAACATTGAATATCGGAAAATTGAATATTTGAACAACTCAGGACTATCTTTGTTCTTCAATATTTAATCTCCAATTTCCTCTGACCCCTGCTACTGCTTAGACAGGATTTCCCGCATCCCTCCCCCATTCTCCTTGAACCATTCGAAGAGAATCTTTACGTCGGAGCCGATGCAGAAGTGCCGGACCCCCATATCGGTATAATACTTTGCCTGTTCAGGGTGGTTGATTTCAGCGCGGGGCGCAACCCCCAGCTTCAGGGACGTCTCAATCACGTAACGTTCCGCCTCTTTCACTTTGGCATGCTTGGTCTGCCCCGGTATCCCAAGGCTCATCGCATAGTCACTGGGACCGAACTGAACCATATCCAGTCCTTTCACGGAGAGGATCGCCTCCAGGTTCTCCACCGCCGCGGACTTCTCGATCATGATCGCCACCACAGCGTCTTCCAATGCCTGCACAAAAGCCTCCGAACCCCCCTCCAGCACGATGCCCACGTCACGCCGCCCCCCCGCTCCGTGCATCCCCCCGGTCTGAGGGGTCTCCGCGCGGACTGAACGCACGCACTCCTGAACGTCCTCAACCGTGCGGGAATCTGCAAAAAGGAGATTCTGGATCCCCGAGCCGATCGCCCTAACCGCCAGATAGGTGCGGGGCTGCTGTTCGATCTTCATCATCGCCGACATGTGATCGAACAGCTCCACCGCCCGCCCCAGATTTTCCAGAGCGTACAGGTCATAAGGGGCATATTCGGCAACAAACTCCACATAGTCGAACGCGCCGGAGTGCCCCACCAGCTCTACGATGGACGGCCAGGAAGTTAAAAGGTGGGTCCCCAGGCTTGGATCACCCGCCTTCAGGCATTCACGAAGTCGGTTTTTTCGCATATCGATATTCCCTCTTGATTAATCGGTATCAAGCAACTACGAACTTTCTTGTGGCCATATGGATCTCTTCGATCTTCAATTTTCCCAGGACTCCGACCTCTGATCCATGACTTTTGCCTTTTCCATTTTCCCAACCCTTCTCACGCCTTCTCATACCCCTTTGGCACGCCGAGGCTCTTTTCATAAAAGGTCTCTTCCACCGGAGGTGGAGGCTGAATCGCAGCCTTTAACCGCTGCTCAGCCTCGGTAAAGCTCCCCGGATCCCTGTCCACTGCCCGCGCGGCCGCGGCCTTGAGTATGGATATGTAACCGTTCCGGATTCCCGAGAAGATGGAGGAATTTCGGAACTCGACAATGCTTAAGGCATGCTCGCGATAGTCTATGACCGCCTTCAGACACATCGCCGCGTAGATCGGGTCTCCCGTCAGTTCGTACGCCAGGGCGCAGGCCGTGGTCACGTGGCTTCCGCTACCCCGGGTGATGACGTGATCCGCCTCGGCGATGATCGTCTCCCTCAGCAACCTGTTGTTGAAGTGGCGAAGGCCCTCGTAATACAGCGGATAAACGATGCCGGCGTGGGAAAGGGGGGTCTCAGCAGGTTCGATAACGGCTTCATCCCCCCGGTCTCCCCGCGTAAAGACACTGTGTGGAAAAATTCCCACCTCCTCTTGGGTTCTCAAGAGCCAGTTGAGGCTCCTCCGTGCAAGGTCGCCGTATTTCGGCTTCCACGTCGCGGCATAGGCCTCCATCAGGCAGTTCAGCGGACCGGTGAACTCCCGGTTCCCCCGCCCGTTCCTGCAGGTGATGATTCCCGCAGGCTCTTGCGTGTTCACCGCCCAGTCCGCCATCTCCAACGCTATTTCATACATCCTTCGGTTGCCCGTGAAATAGTAGTGCAGAAAGATCGATGTGTTCAGGGTGTGCGAAGGGCTGTAACCGCCCGTCCACTGGTGGGCGTTGTGATAGTGCATCAGGCCCGCGGCATCCTTCGCCGGGTTCGCGTGACACGTACCCACATCCCCCATTGCCTGGCTGTGGCCGCTCGCGGCAAGGAAAAAGTCCCGCCTTCCGGTCCGCATAAATTGGGTCCAGATCCCCCAGCACGGGTCATCCGCCTCGTTGTTGTAAGGACCCACGTGCCGAAGCCCCTTCACAGGGTCCGTCTCATAGTGAAGTTCGTAGGCCAGCCCTGATCCGGCCGTATGAGAGCAGCACATGTTGCCGAAACGCCAGAATCCCCACTGCCGTCCAAGGTGCATCGGTTCGATGGCGATCTTCTCGACAATCCCGTCCATAAGGCGGTCGATCTCCTCGAACCGGGTATCCGGGCCGCCGGAAAGGTCCCTTGCCGCCCGCGTGGAACACATATACGCCGGGTCCGGTGGCGCGATAACGGGCTCCTGAACGCATATCCCGAGCGACTCCGCCTCCTCATCCCCGATCGGGTCTATGGAAAATCGAAGGAGTAATTCGTGCGTCTTGGCCGCGCCCGTACCGTCGTTCGTGCCCGTGTCGTTGTGAGACGCCGTGCGGTCCGGTGCATACTTGTCCACCATCTCTTCCACCCACCGCACGTCCTCAATCGTCGAGACCGCAAAGCTCTTCAAGTTGAGTGGCGCAGTGGGACGTGCATCGATCAGCGCCTTGACGGTCGCCTCGTCGCGAGACTCGGCCCGGGCCGCCGGTTCGCCGAACTGACCGCTGAAGTAGACGGGGCGCTCTTTCCACGGCGTATGAAAAATCATCGGCTCCCCATACTCCCCTGGCCACAGCTGAACGTCGAGACCTTCTTTCGTCAGGCGATACCCCTTTGGATACTGCTGCCAGAAATCTCGCACCGAAACGAAGACGGACGCATCGCTCCCGGAAAGCGTTACCCAGCCCCGGGTCTTCTCTCCGGACCCGAAAGGCTCGTCGTCACGCGTCACCCGATACGACTCATCCGAATCTTGAAGGAAATTGGCCTCCTCCCAGCGAGATGCCCAGTGCGCCTGATCCTCACCCCCAAAGCTCATCCGAAGATTGGTCCCGAGATCCAGAGGAAACCGCATCCCGACCTCCGAAAATTCCAGGAGATTCGGGTCCTGATCGAACACAAAGGTTTGGAACATCCGGAGGTCGGTCTTGCCCGCGTAAAGATGAAAACGAAGCGTATAAGGGCAAATGCGCACTCCCCCTCCGGAGGCGTGATACCCTTTCACACACACGCATACACGCAACGGACCCTCGTCCTCAACCGTTACCCGGGGAGCCGGTCCCGCGGTGAACGAATCGTAGATCTCGCCCTCCGTTGTCACCATATAGAGAAACGGGCCCGGTTTTCCTCTGAACACATCGTGCCAATCGTCCCCATTCTTCAGCCAGCACCCGGACAGGAAATTCCTTGCGCGCTGAAACGAGGCCACCGGAGGCTGTCCATCGGACGAAGGAAGGCGGAAATCCAATCGCATCAAACCTGTGTCAACACGAAGCCGACCTTCTTCCCGACTCACCGAAACCCCTTGCTTGGGACGCATCGCCCTTACACCCGAACCGTACTCCAGGAAGAACGTCTCGGTCGAGTCCGTCCCCAGGTCCGCCTGAAAGTCCGCCAGCAGCCACTTAACATACCTCAGGTCCTTTTTCCAGGTGCCCAGGCAGGATGCCTGAACGGGCAGCCTCTTACCGGAGCTGTCAACCACACGAACTTTCGCCCCCCTCCTCAGTTCCCTGTCGGCAAAAGGCACCCCCTGGGTGATCGGCCACGCCTTCCTTTCCGGTCCACCCGTATTCTCAACCGTGAGCGGTATGCGCTTGATCCCTTTCGACGTCATCTGTATCTCCGAATTCGTAGTTCTTCTTTTGGAAATCGCTTTGTGATTTCATATAAATCAATCGCAATTTCCTTTCTCAATTTCTTGGCTCCACTTTTCTCCCCAACCCATTTTTACGAGATGCGATTCACGAGATGCCAGATCCGGAATTCCTGAACCACTCAATCGTGGTCTTCAGCCCATGGTCCGGGCTCACCTTGGGTTCCCAGCCGAGAAGTTTTCGGGCTTTTGTGATATCAGGCTTTCGTTCTTTCGGATCGTCCTCCATCGGAGCGCCGTACACGATCTTGCTTTTACTCTCGGCCAGGCCGATGATCTTTTCAGCCATATTCTGGACAGTCATTTCGGTCGTGTTACCGATGTTGACGGGGGTATGGACGTCGTTTTGCATGAGGCGACATATCCCCTCAACCATATCCGAGATATAACATACGCTCCGGGTATAGCTTCCATCACCGTAGATGACCACATCCTCGTCCTTAAGCGCCCAGTTGATGAAGTTCGGAATCATCCGTCCATCGTCCTTCCGCATCCTCGGGCCATAGGTGTTGAAGATCCTGACGATCCTCGTATCGACCCCGGATTCCCGATGGTAGGCCATCGTCATCGCCTCTGCGAACCGCTTGGCCTCATCGTAGACACCCCTCACCCCGACCGGATTGACGTTGCCCCAGTAATCCTCTGTTTGCGGGTGGACTTGAGGGTCGCCATAAGTTTCCGAAGTAGACGCAAGAAGGAATTTAGCATTTTTCTCACGGGCAAGTCCGAGGGCTTTGTGGGTCCCGTAGGATCCTACCTTCATCGTTCTGATCGGGAACTTGAGATAGTCCTTTGGACTGGCAGGGCTGGCAAAGTGGAGAATATAGTCCAGAGGGCCCTTGACGTGAATGAAGTTGGTCACATTATACAGTAAAAAAGTAAATCCCTCTCGGCCGATAAGATGGGACACATTGTCGGCCCTTCCCGTCAAAAGATTGTCCATGCAGAGCACTTCATTGCCGCGATCCAACAAAGACTCGCAGAGATTGGAACCGATGAACCCGGCCCCCCCGGTGATAAGAATTCGCACGACGACTCCGTGATTTGGATATCGTAAGACGAAAAAATTGAACCTGCAACCCTGATGCGTGAGACGTGGAATTGCGCAACTTATGCAGATGGATTCCATTTGTCAATACGAAAAGGGAATGAATTCGAAGGTTTGATCTAAAGATTTGAGGATATTGGAGATCTGTTCAATTCGTTCTGTTCTTGTCATTGAAAATGGTCTTTGGAAAAAAGATAAATGAGGGTTCGTTTCACATCCTCAATTCCACAATTGACTTGCAACGAATGGGGGCGTATATTGACGAGGAGATCGAGGTCAGGTTTCGGGGCCTGGAAGCCCCTTGAGCGTGGTGATAGGGCATTCAGACCTGCTCTTGGGGGCAACGTCCCCTGACCAACCTCAACATACCCCGATCAAAAAAATTCGGGGGGGCTACCTAATGGCGGACTGCGGATTTTCATGGATTCTAACGCGATCCGCATTTCCGCAATTGACATTCCCAAGGGTGAAAAAATTGAAATTCGGGTGATTTGCTTAAAATCGAAACCCGAAGCATAGGAGGGGGAAATTGGTAAACGAAAAGGACATCTTGAAAATCGTGGAGACGGCGGAGGATTTTCCGACCCCCTCCACAGCGGCCACGCAGGTTGCTCAGATGACGACCGATCTCCAGGTTCCGGTTTCCGAAGTCGCGAAACTGATCATGATGGATGTGGGTTTATCCACAAAGCTATTGAAAGTGGTAAACTCATCTTTTTACGGCTTGTCGGAACCCATATCGGAGGTCGTTCAGGCTATCAACATCCTCGGATACAAGAAGGTCGGCAGTCTGGCCCTCGGCCTTTCTGTGATGGAGACCTTCTCCGGGCCGCTGGCGAGTGGTTTCGACCTGAATCTATTCTGGGAGAAATCGGTCTGTAATGCTGTTTCCGCTGGAATAATCGCCGAACGGTTGCGCCGCGACATCCCGGGCGAGGTCTTTACCGCAGGGCTGTTGCAGGACATCGGATCTCTCTTCCTGGCCCAGTATTACCCGTTCGAATACGGCGGGGCCATTGCAACATCGAAAACGAGCGGTACGCACCTCGCGAAAGTAGAACGCGATAGTATCGGAATCGATCACGCAGCCGTGGGGGCGATCCTGTCCAAGCACTGGAACCTCTCCCCCATCTTCGAGGAGACGATTCGGGAGCAACATTTCGTCGAGTTCGAAAAGGACATATCCGCTTCCCCTGTCGCAGATCTGATCCGGGTGATCCACCTGTCGAGTCTTGTCACCGATGTCTTCTACGAGGAGGACAAGGAAGAACGCACCGCCTTGTTGGTCGAGCGTACGAAAGACCTGTTCGGGCTGGGTGAGAAACACGTGACTGAGATCCTGGAAAAAATTCCGGACGAAATGCAGGAAGCCGGATCAACATTCGAGCTGGAAATTCGCTTGAAGCCCCCTCTCAAGGAGGGAGGTGCTCCGGGGGAGGTTCTGACCGAGTGTCCCCGCTGTGGGGCGAAGGCTCTTGGGAAATTCTGCGTCGAATGTGGGGAAAGTCTCATCAAACGGGCCTTCGATCCATCCAACAAACGGATTCTGATCGCGGAGGACTCGGTTGCCACCAGGCGTGCCCTCGCTTTTGTGATCAAAAAGATGGGTTATGAGGTCCTGGAAGCCGTCAACGGTCAGGAAGCCCTCGATTTGGCGAGGGAACACAAGCCCGGTATGATCATGCTCGATATCATGATGCCGATGCTCAGAGGCGATGAAGTCCTCAAAATCCTCCGAAAGGAGCCCGATACCGCCGATGTCCCGATCATCATGCTGACATCTCTCACCGATGGCAACACGGTCCGTGGGGTAATCGAGGCGGGAGCCAATGACTATGTCGTAAAGCCATACGCCGCGGATACGATCGTCAATCGGGTGAAGAAATATATGGGAGAGCTCAAGGATTAACTGGGGAACTCAGGTTGGGGATTGCTTAAAGACTGGAAAAAAGGAAAGTCCTGATGACTCAGAATCCACAAACCGAAATCAAAAATCCGAAGTCGGCAGATCCCAAATTGAAGATCCTCTTAGTCGAAGACAACCGCGACTTTGTCTGCCTTCTTCGGGAGGAATTGGCCGAGGCCGGGGGGGCGGTTTTGAATTGGAACACGCCGGACGGCTCGCGGAAGCACGCGATCGTCTCGAGGGAGAAGACTTCCAGGTGATCATTTTGGACCTCTCCCTTCCGGACAGCAACGGGATGGAGACCTTCATCAAAATTCACGATCAATCGCCCGAAGTCCCCATCGTGGTGTTAAGCGGGTGGGACGACGAAATGCTGGCTGTTCAAGCCGTAAGAACACGAAAAGGAACTGGAAGCCAGCGGAGAAGGCCTTCATATCCAGCGGGACGTCTATGCCAAGGAAGTGAGTAAGCTCACCCGGCAGTTCGAGGAGAAAGTCCGGGAGCTTTCGGTGGTCCGGTGGATCGGGGACTCGCTCAAATTCACCCGGGATATCCAAAAAGTCTTCGAAGTGATCATCGACACGATCCTTGCGGAGACCAGTGCCGAAGGATGTTCGATCATGCTGATCAATCGGGATTCCGGTGATATCGCAATAAGGGCTGCCAGATGCCAGACCGACGAGTCGGCCATCTACTTCGCACGCGATTCCGCATCACAACGCCGATTCAAATTGGGGAAGGCATCGCCGGATGGGTGGCCCAACACGGAGAACCGGTTTTCATCACCGACACCTCAAAGGACAGCCGTTTTGTGGATTTGCCGGGATGTGCCACTCCGGAGGGATCCCTGCTCTGCACCCCTCTGGTGATCGACAACGAGCTCGTGGGCGTGATCAATCTCAGCCACCCTCGTGTGGATGCCATCAGCGCCGAGGACGATCGCCTGATGGCCATTGTTACCGGTCAAGTCGCCATCGCCCTCAACAATGTTCAAATCTTCGAAGACATGCAGCAGCTCAACCGGTTGTTGGAAGAAGAAGTGGGGAAAGCCACGGATAAATTGCGTCAGAGTGAAGAAAATCTCCGTGAGTTGTTTGACGACGCCCCGGTTGGTTATCTCGAGTTTGACACGGAGGGGCACATCGTTCAGATCAATCGTACCGCACTGACCATGTTCGGTTACACCGAAGGCGAGATGCTCGGTCGACATCCATGGGACTTCATCGAGGAAAGCGATGTATCCCGAAAGGCCTTTACTGAAAAGATGGCCGGTGCCGGACCGGGCCAGTCTTATGAGCGCACCTGGCGGAGGATGGACGGGACGATTCTTCCCGCCCTGATGGAGGATCGGATCCTGAGAAATGGGGGTAAGATCACCGGGCTGCGGTCGACCGTCCAGGATATCTCCGAACGAAAACGAGCTGAGGAAGCAATGAAAGAAGCGGATCAGTTGAGAGTCCTGGCAGAGACAGCGGGCGCGGCGGCACACGAGATCAATCAACCCCTTACCATTGCGGTAGGTCGGTCGGACATCCTGCTGATGAAAATGGGCCCGGACGATCCCAACCGGGAAGAGATCGAGCACATCAGGCAGGCATCAAAGCAAATCAGTGAAATTATCCAGAAAATGGGAGCCGCAAAGCGCTATGTAACAACGCCTTATGCCATGGGTGCGAAGATTGTGGACTTCGACGCTGCATCCAAAAAAGAGGGCCATGAGGGCGAAAGTTGATTTCTTCATCATTAACGGATATCCGAAAACCCCCACTTGAATCTTCAATCCTCGATCTTCAACATTCCCACCCGGCAGCACACCGCTTCGACTGAGACTTGGAACCTGGGCTGGTCTTCAATCTTCAATCCTTTTTTCCCATATGGCTGATTCTGATGAACAATTTGTCGTCCCAAAACCAGGCTCCTTTCATATTCTGGTCGTAGACGATGACGAAACCGTCTGTAAGAGCATATCCGATCTGGTCAGACAGGATGGATACCGGGTCACGAGCGTCTACCGACCCGGGGAGGCCTTGAAACTGATTCTCGAAACCTCTGTAGATATCGTCCTCACCGATCTGATGATGCCAGAGATCAACGGCTGGCAGCTTTTGCAGGCCGTTAAAAAGCAGAACCCCGATATCCCGGTTATCGTTTTCACAGGTTATGTTCCGGAACAGGGGGAAGCCCTGCTGACCAGCAGGGATGCCGACGGTTATCTGATCAAACCGATCGAACACCGGCGCATGCAGGTGATGTTGAGGGCCCTCCTCTTTTCCCATAACCTCGGGAGGCCTTGCAGAGGTGGTGCTGGTCGACGACGACAGCGGCACGTTGAAGGCAGTGGAGGCCGCCCTGAGCGCCAGAGGGATCTTTGTGGTCCCCTTTTCGGATCCGGATGAAGCCCGCCTCTATATCCACAAGACCCCGCCGGACCTCGTCCTTACGGTCCCCGTCTTCGAGGGCGCGGACTTCGGCGGATTTATGATCGGCATCTTTCGCGTTCAGGAACTGTTCGACTTCATTCTGCATCAACACGTAGCAGCGGGATACGCGATTGCGGTATACGACGATGAGGAGGAGATATACAAGCAGTGGGGACATCCCCGAAGAAGGAGAGCGATGGCGTCAGGATTTGAAAATCGACCTGTATGGCGTTTCTTGGACGGTTCGCGTTTGGCCCATGCCGGATACCCTGACCGACGCACAATCCCTTCTCCCTGAAGTCACGTTGGTCAGTGGCCTGCTGATGGCTGTTCTGTTGGCCCTGTCGGTATACCTTTATCAGACCGCGCGATTCCGCGCGGAGGCCCTTCGTGAGAGCGAAGCCAGGTTTCGAGACCTTTATGACGAAGCACCGGTTGGCTTGGCTACCACGAGATCGATACGGAAGGTCGTTTCCGCAGGGTCAACCGAACCGCCCAAACCCTGCTCGGCTACACCGAACAGGAGATGCTGGGGCGACACCCGTGGGAGTTTATCGTCGAGCAGGAGGCGTCTCGTCGGGCGATCCAGGAAAAACTCGCAGGGTCTGAATCCCCTCGATCATATGGGCGAACCTGGCGGCGAAAAGACGGCTCCGTGATGAAGGTCCTGATGCAGGACAAGACCCTTCGAGACGCGGATGGGCGAGTTGCCGGCGTTCGAGCAATAGTCCAGGATATTACAGAGCCGAGGGACGCAGATTCGGATTCCGCTTAAGGACTTTGTCGCGAATAGATGATTCATATATCTCCCCGGAAAGGTGAAAAACTCAATGATGCATCGGGCACCGGGATGGGCCGGCACCCTCTGACCTTCTGAATCAGGAGAACTCTAATGCCCACCGATTCAATCCTCGTCGTGGATGACGAAGACGGCGTACGGGATCTGCTCATGAACTTTCTTAAGCTCAAGGGCTACAGGATGTCTGAGGCCACGAGCGGGGAGGAAGCATTGACCCTTCTTGACCAGAACCCCGACCTGCTGATCACAGACTTCAAGATGTCCGGTATGGATGGCCTTGCGCTGGCCAAAAATTCGCTGGCGGTTCAACCGGACAGGCCCGTGATCCTCATGACTGCTTTTGCGGACGTGGATAACGCCCGTGAATCGGTCACCATCGGAATCTACGATTTTATCCTGAAACCGTTCGATCTTGTAGACTTTGAAAACGCCGTCAGCAGGGCCCTTAAACACCGCCATCTTGTGTTGGAGAACAAAGAGTACCAACGCAACCTGGAGCAAATGGTGGAAAAACGGACGATGGAGTTGCAGGAAGCCCTGTGATAGGCTTGATCGGAAGGTCAAAGAACTGGAAGCACGGGACAGGGTAAACCAGCTCCTTTTAACCGTGCATACCCCGGATGAGACCTTTTCTTCGATCATTGAAGCCGTACAGATTGCCCTCGACGCCGAGCGGGTAGTGCTTTTTCTCCCAGACGCATCGAGAAAGGAATTGGAGCCGGTATGCGGCGTCGGCGTTCGGGAACGGGGGGACATGGCCAATCCGGATGTCCTGATGGGCCTCACCGATTCCTGGATAGAGGAAGCCTCTGCCTCCGCGGCTCGGGCATTCCAGGAGGGACGGGTGGTTTCGGAGGGCGAAAATGAAAGATTAACCCGTGCCGCAGTCCCGATGCTAAGGCTGGGGGAGGGTGTAGGCGTCGTATTCGTGCAGAATCCCTTCAGCGGAAAGTCCTTTGGAGATGAAGACCTTCACGAGTTGACCGGCCTGACTGCTCAGGCGGCTGTCGCTATCAGCGACGCTTCAATGTACGGCGACAGCGATTCGTGGAAGGCCATCATAGAGGATCTGGGAGATCTCACATCCAAGCAGGGATGATTCAAACCGTTCGACTGATTGAAAGAGGATGGGCGCCGAACAGAGGTAGGGGTTGTCGGGTGATCCAACACCTTGAGGCACAAGCCCATGGATGACCGGAAGGAACGACCTGAAGAAGATCCGGGTCCGGAGGAATCCCCCTGGGGAAATGGGGGTCCAGGCTCCGGTGTGGATTTGACCCGGGATATCCTCGCCGAGATGGAGAGGGTCTTCAATGCCTTCCGCGACGGTATCTCCCATTTGCAGAATGATCCGTTGCGGGCGTTTCTCGTGGAACCGGGTGATTGTGTTCTCCACATCCTGCCGGAGCTGGAAAAACAATCGAGTTTGAACGAATCCTTTCTGATCTGTAACAATCAAAATGAAATCTTCAAGACCGGTCCAAACGTCCGTCTATCCGACAATCATTTGCGCTACCAAGCAGAGATATTCGGATATCCGATCATCTACAAATCTATGGTGTCGATCTTTTCTCCCATCATCCTCTCCAGAGATAAAATGACCGCCTCCTACCTGAACCTGCCGCTTATGGTCCAGTCTCGCCAGGTATCCGAATCATTGATTCAGGGAGCCCTTTCACGGTCGGGAATCGTGCACAGAATCGATCACGAGGCGATCGACGAAATTTGCTCGGGGGGGAACGGGAGGCGGATGGTCGTCGTCGCGCGCGGAACCGAACCCATTTCAGGAACCGCCGGTCAGATGGATCTGAAATGGGCAGGGGTCATCGAGCCCGGGGGGTTGGTCGGGGAAGACGGGGGAATTGACGTTAAGAAATCCAAGAGTGTCATCAAGGCTGGCCACTGCATCGCTATCTATACCAAAGCCACCAAAGGCACCCCTGGAACCACAGTCACGGGCGAATCTGTACCGGCAATCAGCGGAGTGGATGCTCCGCCGAAGGTTGGGAACAACATCGATTGTCCGGAGGACGAAAATACGATTCAATACCTTGCAAAAGAGAGCGGACGCGTGCGATTTTCCAAGAACAAGCTACGCGTGCACACGGTTTATCAGGTGCGTGGAGATGTCAACGGAAAAACAGGAAATGTCCATTTTATCGGCGATGTGGAGGTGATCGGAAGGGTCATGTCGGGCTTCACGGTGAAGGCTGGGGGATCGATCAGGGTCGGGGGGAGTGTGGAGGCCGGAGCTAAGCTGGAAGCGGGAGAGGATGTGTTCGTGGGAAACGGGATTTCCGGACACAACACTTCGGTGAAGGCTGGGGGCGACCTGTTGGCTCGGTTTATCGCAAACTCATCCGTCGAGGCAGATGGGGAAATCATCGCCGGGAGTTATATTCAAAAAGCCACGGTCACCGGCGGTTCAAACATCAGGGTCCACGGTCACGGACGTCTCAGGAGGCAGACCAGCGCTGCGGTAGGTGGGAGCCTGATGGCCGTGGAGGGAATGCGAATCGCCTCGGCCGGTTCTGTCTTCGGGGCTCAAACGCAGTTGATCGCGGGTATAGACCCCAGAGACTTTGAGCGGATGCAGAAAATCAAGGGGGGAATCGAATTTTGCAACGCAAACGGGGCAAGGATCCTTCGCACCCTTGGCGTCTCAAGGGTCTCAAACGAAAGCCTTAAACAGGCCATGGAGAATGCCCCCCCCGAAAAACAAAGCATCTATGTCCTCCTGGTGGCCAAACTTCAGGAACTCGCCAAGCTGCGCGTAAAATTCCTGAATGAGGGAGATCAGATCAGGGAGCACCAGAGTGAAATCCTCCAGGGGGCGATCATTCAGATAGATGGGTCGGTTTTCCCAGGTGTCCAGGTGCAGATCGGCGCTCTGGCCTCGCCCGTGATCACCGAACTGGAAGCCGTCAAGTTCCATCTCGATGTCAAAGAGAGAAAGATCATCCCGAAAGCCATGCTGAAGGAGATGGTATAGAACTCTTATTCCGCCTCGGGCCGTCCTGGGAACAAGGAAACGCTCATGGTAGCCCAGACAGGTCTCAGCTTGCCCCCCTATCCCCGTGCGACCTGGCATAGTGGCGAGCCAGCAGATCGTCCCCCCAATCGTCCGAAATGTCCCTCCAAACCGTATGAATATGGTTGGCCTGGTTCTGGGTGTTGTCGTATTCTACGAAGAAACTGGGCCCATGTAACCGATAATAATGCCCTCGCCCCGGCTCATCTGAGCCAGCCCAGGCGAAGTGGATATAGGTTTTTCCCTCTTTCTCGATCCGGTTCATTCGGGTATCCGCTACATCTTCGGGCATTCTCGTGATAAATTCCATCACAAGGTCCATCATTTTTCCTCTCTGATCCTCTGTCATATCCTCTCCGCCAATCCCGTCAGGGGAATCAGGTTTCACGTGTTTTTCTTCGCGGGTCAGGATGTCCCGGGGCGCAACGTCGGAGATAACCGCCCGCCCGCGTCGGGAGTCGTCCAGGGATCCAAGCAGACTGCGGGCAAGGTCCTCTTCGGCCGCAAGTACACGAAATCCCAACAGATCACCGTCTGGAACTCTCGCGGGATTCGCCCCGAAGAAATTCGGTGTAGGCGCGATCCTGTTCCCGTCCATAATGAGAAAGTTGACCGATATGTGATGGCCTTCCAACCGCCAACCCCAGCGAGACTCAAGCGACGGAGCACCGAATATCGTCGCATAATAGAGGTCCGGATCCCGGATAAAACGACCACCGGATCCCTCCAGCCGCGCCAGGGTCGATTCCAGACCCATGATCGAAACGGCCTTTGCATATCCTCGTCGGCTCAAACCACTCGAGAGCAGGACGTGCAGGAACTTCTGCTGGCTGCTGTCCATCTCCTTCAACGGCAATCCGCAGCGGTCCTTCGGGATATAGTGCCAGTTGAAGCGCTCTTCGTCTTCGACCTGAAACAGGACCCGTTCCCGTTGGCCCGGACTTAAAGAAGCCAGAAAGGTCGTGGCAGACTCCACCATCCGCTGTGCGGTCTCAGACTCTAACTCACGGGGTGTATCGACCGCCGCCGAGGGTGATCGAATGTCCATCTCAGTACGCTCCACAGGTTTTATTGATTCGAATCCCAACGGAACATCCGTCGATTCTACCTTGACACCGCAACCACGGTGGGGGTAACTTTAGTTTTAGGTTCCGGATCGGATTCGGTGCTTCAAGCCTGTATTCCTGATTTCCTTATATGGTTTTGCCTTCACTCTGAATTCTGATTCTGTGTACTATTTATTGATGTCACTCTCTATAATGGAAATCGTACTGACCGCCGTCCTCCTCTTATCCCTCTTTGGGGCGGCATTCGTGGGTCTCAAGGCGACTCAGAAGAAAAAGTGAAGTCCAATGTCTTACCATCCTGAATTCTGTTTTTGACATCTGCGCGCTTTCGTCTTTTATTTTCAATTCCGGCTTCTGTATTCTGTATTCTTCTTCCCACTCTTCTTCGCCTCACGGAGCCATCCCTCCGGATTCTCCATAAGCGTCAATTGCGATGCGATCCAATGCCTGAGACGTCGCATTTTAGCCCCTTGAGGGACGAGCGCTGAGGCTTCCCACCGTTCGATATCCCGCACACCTATCTTCAGTTTTCTCGCCAGCTCCCCGCGACTGATTCCAGCGAAATTCCGAAGGTAAGGCAGGTCCACAAGACGAAAAGATTTGGACATCGATTCAATCTAAGCGGTGTTTTGGATTTGTCAAGAACGGGAATATCGAGTCCCGGTTAGATTCATCGTTTGTCTACGTCCAATTCGTCCGCCGGGACGATTTATACTTTATTATTTGCAATGCTTTTCGAATGCCACTCACCCCCTCATCACCTAGCCCATTAAATTGAAAAAGACGGGCGTTCTTCGCCTCCCTGAGACCAAGAATGCCCGTCAGGTCCATCACACCCCTGCGGTTGTCCTAGAAACGCCGTCCCTTTAACCGATCGGATTCCCTATTTGCGATTGCTTTCGTCTTTTATTCTGTATTCTGCTTTTCCCTTTCACCCCCGCCCCACGCTAACGCGCACGAGGACCGTGGTGGGTTCGCCAGGCGTAATTTTGATAGGAAGCGGAGGAGGCTGAACCTCCACGATCCTTTCTTCACCGTCTTGGAGATCATTGAGATCGATGTGCTCCGTCGAAATCTCTTTCAATTCCTGAATCTCTGAAGCCCACCCGGATACCTTGAGGCTCTCGGGCTCTACGAGATGCTCGATCAGACGGAGACCCCGCGAGAGCCGGCCTACAAATCTGATCTTTACCGGAAGCCTCCGTTCAACTTTTTCATCCAGTTTGACCATGATCGTTTGGGGATCGATACTGAGCACGTCCACACCCGGAGGCAGATTCAAATTTTGGGAGGTAATCGGAAGGCTATGGATTCCGGCAGAAACGCCCGAAAGCTCGACCTCCGCACGGGTCTCACCCGGGGCAAGGGAGCGGATCCGGATTCGAGTCCCTTCGATCTGAACGTTCACCCATTTCGTCGGATCAAGCATCGAGAACCTGCGGGACAAATTCCTGTACTCCACAGGGGCTTGGATGGAAATGACCAGCGGCTGTCCGAACACGAAGAAATACCACGCCAGGGAGACGATACACAGAACGGCAGCCATCGTGCCCATGCGGAAAAGGGGGGCCCGAAGGTTGGGGATCGGCGACCGACGAAGGGGTTCTGGCGTCAGCAGGTCCTGGAGCCGAGCCGTCAACACCTCTGCCGACGGGACTTCACCGATCCGGCCCGCGTAGGCCAGGGAAACCGTGCCTCTTTCCTCGGACACGATGACGGTAACGGCATCTGTCTCCTTTGCTATCCCCAGGCCCGCGCGGTGCCGGGTCCCGTACATCCCAGGAAGGTCAGCGTCCGGGGCAAGCGGCAAATAACAACCCGCACGCCGGATCCGACCGCCCGTAACGATCACGGCCCCATCGTGGAGCGGAGAATTTGGGTAGAAAATCGTGCTCAGCAACTCGGGGCTCAGCCGACCTTCTACCGCGGTCCCCTCCAGGACGTGGCCTTCCAATTTGTTCTTTCGCTCGAAGACGATCAGCGATCCCACCCGCCGATCCGCCAACTCGAATACCGCCCGAGCCACCGCGGTGAGTTCAGCGACGCCCGGCGCGGGAGGAGCCCCAAAAAGGATCTGGATAGGGTTTGCCCGGGACAGGGCCTGGTGGATGTCGGACTGGAAGAGGATGATCAGGAGGATGAGCAGGACTGCCCAAAGTTCCTCGAACAGCCATGTCGTCGCGATCAGGTCGACCCGACTGGAGATCAAGTAGAGGACGGCCAGGAAACCCAGGCCCAGTAGTGCCTGCAGGGCCTTGGTATATCTCAACCAGAGATAGAGGCGGTAGGTGAGGTAAGTAACGATCAGGATGTCGACCCCGTCCCGCCATCTGAGAGCGCTCAGGAACGCGGCGACATCCTGCCATTGGAATGGCGGAAGTGCACCCATGGAAGGACAGCCTAAATGACCGTTATTTCGATTCTAGGGTATAAACCGAATCCCAATCCGCCGGGGGCGGATTCAGTTTGTATTCCTGACAGCGTTTTACGAATACATGGGAAGGACCCTCGTTGGGCCGGGCTTTCAATGCCGCCTCGAAATAGGCGATGGCCTCGTCCCATTTTTTCTGCGTGTACATCTCGTACCCTTTGGCGAAAACCTCGGATGCCTCCATCCTGGCCGGATCCACCTGCCCTTTTCGACCGAGGATTTCGAAAACCTTGACGGGCTCCTCCTTGCCCACAACCCGGATCGCATCCAGAAGGCGCGCCTCGATGATCCCTGCGGTTTTTTCGTAGGTCTCCTCAGAGATCATCGTTAAAACCCCGTACTGCTTCCCGGCCGTCTCCAGACGGGCGGCGAGGTTGACCGCATCCCCCATGACCGTGTAATCCACCCGGGTCTTGGATCCCATGTTGCCGACCACCATCCGACCTGTATTGACACCCATCCGGACCTGGAAGAAATCCCCTCGACCCTCTTCAGCCCACTTCTGCCTGAGTTCTGTCATCTCCCCGCGCTCCTCCCAGCCCTTGCGAAGCTTATCGATCTCGTCCTGCATATCGATGCAGGCCAGAACGGCTCTCTCCGCGTGATCCTCGGTCGGGATCGGCGCCCCGTAAAATGCGATGATCGCGTCCCCCTCGAACTTGTCGATGGTCCCCCCCTGCTTGCCGATCAGGTCGCACATCTCCGTGAGGTACTGGTTGAGCAGAGCGACAAGATCCGTGGGCATAAGGTTCTCGCATATCGTGGAGAAGCTCGCAACGTCTGAGAAAAACACCGTCATCAGTCGTTCTTCTCCACCCAGCCGATCGACCATTTCGGGATTCTCAACCAGGTTTTCCACGACCTTCGGGTC
The DNA here is from genome assembly GCA_965217865.1 of Candidatus Latescibacterota bacterium. Lineage (GTDB taxonomy): Bacteria > Latescibacterota > UBA2968 > SICM01 > SICM01 > CBDCJO01. The sequence continues at coordinate 2,408,655 of CBDCJO010000002.1, forward strand.
GAGGTAGTGCCCGAAGGCCCCCTGCACAAAGTCCCTCTCCTTCTCCTTCTGGATATAGTTGTAGATCGTGATACTCAGGTAGCCGAAGACCAGGGTGCCGACCGGTCCGACCAGATCGATCCAGATGCCCCCGTGCGTGAACAGCAGGAACGCCCCGACGATATATGAAACCATGAGGATCACCATCCATAACGCGCCGTCCAGAGCCTTGAATCTGGGGACCATAAAACCCATCAAGAGCCCCAGGCCGAGGACCACCAGGTCATTCATCAAGTCGGATACCCGTTTCAGGAAATTCTCGGTAATGATGGTGTTGAACACGTTGGGGTAGATCCCCACGAGTGGATATCCCGCCTCGTAAGGGGTCGGGTTGATGTCGTGTGTCCCCGTGGCGGTCAGACCGTAAAAAAACACCTTCCCTTTTATGTCATCCGGGGTGACCTGTTGTACTTTCCCCATGGACAGAATCGTGATCGGTTTGAACGGTGGAAAGTAGAGCGGACGATCCGTTGCCTGGACCTTCCCGTCTTGTATGATTTTCCCAAGGATCTCCACGCTCACGCTTGCCTTCTCCGTCGATACCCCAGGAATCCTGGAAGCGATCTGTTCCGGTGTGGCGATCCCATCCCGGTCCATCTGCTGGGCGACAAGATTGTTGATCCGCACCGCATCCAGGGTGGTGAGCAAACCTCTGACCTGGCTCACATACTCCTCTGACGGGGCGAATTGCTCGATCTCGGATGCGGGGGAATCGGGGCCTAAATCGGCCGGGACCTGTTCCATGGTCAATCCGAAGAGTTGCGCGAAGACCTCGGAGGTTTTGACGTGCGGGTCCGCCCGAACGGCTTGTTCCATCAACCCTGCGACCTCCAGGGAGGCCTGGTACCCGCCCACAAGTCCGGGGTCGTGGACCCCCTGCTGTTGGGCAAGCGCCACCAGTTGTTCAAAGTCTCCCTGGGCCTCCGGGTACTCGACGAAGATCCGTTTCACGATCCGCAGGGCTTCTAGCGCCTTCCTGTCTTCGGACAACCGCGAAATCGTGATATGCGGAAAGGATTGGAATGTCTCGAGGAACCCGCCCGCCCAGTTCACGAGCAACTGGCCTTTCGGGTCGATGGGGATCTCGATGTCCTTGACACCACCATCCGTCATGTGGGCGTTTGGAAGACGAATGTAGCCCTCGCCTTCCTCCACCTTAATGTTGGTGAGTGGTACTTGAAGATAGTCGCAGACCATGATCAGGGCGAGGGAGGGCACGATGCGGCCCTCATAAAAAAGGACCAGGGGAAACTTCCGCCGTGTCCCGTCCACGTCCGGATCCGCCTGTGCAAACCCCACACCTTTGGCGGCCTCGACGAGGGAGTTCAGGGGAGGATGGATGTCGCGCATCACCTTTAACGTGGTCTCCCTTCCCTCCGGATAGGGAATCAACAGCCCCTTGGACGCCAGAGTCTCCAGCGCCCCCTCCCGCTCCGGGTCCAGCGGCCTCACCTGATCCCCTTCTTCCATCGCATCCAGGTACTGCCCCAGATAAACTATGCCTGATTCCCGGAAGGCCGAGGCCAAGTCTCCGTCATAGTCCATGACAAGGGAAAGGACCTCGTCCCGATTGAAGATTTCAAGACTCAGGAGCTGCTCTTGAGAGACCTTGACTTCGCTCGGTTCCAGGAAGAAGACGTCGAATCCGACCATCCGTCCACCGAACTCATGGATCGAGCGAACGATCTTGGCGTGTTTGTCACGTGTCCAGTCCTGCCATCGCCCTTCGCTGGCCAGGGTCCTGTCGTCCACGTTCACGGTCGCCAGGTTCGGATCCATCCGGATGGGTCCGAAGATGGCCGTCCTCTGAAGAAACCGCTGATCGTAGGTTTTGAGCTCCGCGATCTCATACAGATTGGTGGAAGACAGCATGATCATAAAGAGGCTGCCACCCAGACCCAGAAAGACGTGTGCATAGGATGTTTTATTAGCCTTCTTTTCTTTCATGGAGTTACCCCGCGGTCGGCGATTTCTCGTCCTCCGAGGATTCCTTGCTGAAGATGCCACCTAACGTCTTTTGCCAGACGAGCTTCAGGAAAAAGTTAAATGCCTCCCGGACCGTCCCCCAAGTGATATTATTAGAATCGGTCTCCGAGAGGCACCATTGTAGCAGGTTGATGTTTTCCTCCAGGATGCGATGTTTAACCCGCGCCTCATCGCTCAGTTCACTTCGGTGGGCGTTGGAAAAAAAATAAGCCTGCGTCAGCACCCGAAGCCGCTCTTCCAATTCTTCCCGGAGACGCATGGGGGTCCCTTCAAAAAATCAGGAATCAGGGGGCGGTAATCTGGCACCACGATCCCGATCAAATCCATAAACCTGATTTTCGGTTCCCGGGCCCCCCCAGCCTGAAGGTTATTTGCTCTTCTTGATCCGCGCCAACACCTCTTTTGCCTTCTTTGCCCATTCGGTGTCCGCGTGGTTCTGGATGAGGCCTTCGAGATACTTCTGTGCCTGGGCATGTGTATCTATTCTGAGATAACAAGAGAAAAGCAGATAAAGGTCCAAGCAAGATTCAGGCAGCCTTGTGGATGGTCTGGGATGTTCTTTGCCGATTGATTTCTATGCGGCGCTGCCGAGCCTCCTCCTTTCGACCTTGTCGGTGGTGAAGAATCTTTTGATGCTGGCCTTTATGCCTCTGAAGAGGCGTGACATACTGTATTGCCCCGTGATAGCGTTCGGCGTTGTAGCTGTGAATGAAGGAATCAATCAGGCCTTCCAGTTGATGGAATGTGAAGATGTCCTGGAAGCGCAGCCAGTCGTATTTGAATGTCCGGAAAAAGGCTTCGATCCAGGCGTTGTCCGTGGGTGTTTGATATCGGGCAAACAGCTGCGAGATGCCCAGGTCCTTGAAGAATTGGGCCATCGATTTGGCCTTCATCTGAGATCCGTGATCTGAGAGGGCTGTCAAGCTTATGGGCCCAGTGTCCAGGTCCAGCAGTCCTTCGTTGGCAAGGGCTTGATCCCAGGCCTGTTTGACCTGCTCCACGGTCGCGTTGAAGGAGAGCTTCCATCCTACGATCTTCCTGGAATACACGTCGAGAATGGCGGTAAAATACAGGAACAAACCGAAAAATGGGATGTAGGTCAGGTCCCAGCTCCAGACCTGATTAGGACCTTCAGGTTTGACCTGGGGCTTGCTCTGCTTGACCGGCGTCCTCACCTGTTTCCTGCGTGCCAGACGTTCTTTCCTGGCCTGTCGGTAGAAGCTGGAGGCCGAGGCCTGCACTACCCCCTTCTCTGAGGCTACCACCGCCAGCTGATGGGGAGGCAGATCGGCATAGGTCTCATCCCTTAAGAGGGCCGAGATTTGCTCTTTCTCCTCCCTCAGCAATCCGTGTGGGGCCTCATCAGGGGCGGGCCCGGGCTTCCCATCCAAAAGCGGGTCCGACACCCCATCCAGCTTCTCTTCTCGATCTCGCCGGCTCCAGGCACAATACCGCTGGAGGGGAAGCTGTAGGATCTCGCAAGAACGGGTGAGTTTCACCCCTTTCTCCTTGGCCCGATGGACCATTAAGAGGATCTCGCGTTTGACCTCAGCTTGCACCCGGTGGCCCTTGATCGGGCCTGTCAGATCCCATTCACACTTTTTTTTAGCAGGGAAAGTTCCACAGATTGCTCAATGATCGTTTGCTCCAGGCGTGCCCGCTCTTTGCGCAGCTGCTCCACCTCCTCAGCCGATACCATCGGCTTGCGGCTCCGGCGACCCTTGAACTCCTTGAGGGCCCCGGACTTGACCGACTCACGAATACGCTTTAGATCCGAGGAATGAATGCCCCATTTCCGCAGCACCTGTGCAATGGGAACATCTCCCCGGCTGGCTTCAAGGAAAATCTCATACTTCTGTTCCGGGGACAAGCTCCTGCGCTTCTTGACCGGGTCACTGTTTGAGGACAGTTGCTCCATCTTTACTCCTCCTGTGAGGTCAGGGATATCCCAAAATATGTATCCCTTCTCAACCCTACAGGCAACCAGGATCTTGCTTCGACCTTGCCCCCGTTTTTTCGGGCGATCTCAGACAAAAGATACATTGTCTCCCAGTTGGGTGTAGCACTCAGCGATGAAGTACTTGGACTCTGCGGTCCCCTCCGCATCGGGATCTTCGGCAATTGTTCCCTGGAGCAAGGTGATGGCGCTCTTCAACTCCAGGCGACTTGGATATCGATTTCCCCCCTTGTAGTAGAGCTGATTGAGCACGGCATCCTCGGCCTCGGCCCCGCGCACACCCGCCACCGTTGTGGTTTTCTGCGCCTCGAAGTCCCGCTTCTTCTTGGTCATCTCGTTGATTCGCTTCCACCGGTCGAGGAACTTCTTGGAAACCTTGACCTTGGCAGTATCCGAAGCCGCCGCCTTTTTCTCTGGCGCTTTCTTCTTCGTCGCCTTCTTTTCTGGCGCCTTCTTCTCCGAGGCCTTCTCCTCCTCAGCGGTCACCCCGAATGTTGCGGTGAGAACGAGGGCGAGACCCACGAGGATCGCGTATACCCGTGACATGCTAACCTCCTTGAATGATGCGGTTTGAATCCGCACGGAAATCCATCCTGGTTTCACAACCGGAACCGATCTTCACACGAATCCTTATTCCCCCCCCTGCTCTTCCTTTAACTCCTGTGCCTCCCGGGGGTCACGAACGCGGCCGCGCGCGTCGGATCCGACCAGCTCATCTTGTTCTTTCCGAGGATATAGACATTGTCGAGTCGCTTTGTCGTGACCTTGGTGGCCTTATCGCGGGTATAACTTACCTTCACCGTCGGCTGGACCAGATTGTCGAAAGCGGCCCCTTCCGAGGTCAGCAGGTCCGGAGGAAAAGTCAGATGGAACGAGAAGCGCTGGGTCGTCTGAGGGAGAAGGATTATCGATTCCTCGTGGGGGACCTTCGTCAGCGTAGGCACCTCGATGCTTACCGTCACCGGCAGGGGGGAAGAGGCGGAACTCTTCAACTCCACATCGATGAAGTCACTCTCCTCATAGTGACGGTAGAAGGACTTGAACACAGGCGAGGGACGCACGAGTGCGTTCTTGATCGAGACCAGGGCGGGGTTGTAGGAGAGGGACATGGCAACATGATGCGTGGCCGGCAGAACCGGGTGGTGTTCATACGCGTAGTCCAACCGCATAAACCGGTAGCGAAGCCCGAAACCCATCGTGTAGAGCCATCCTACCTCGGACTCCTGGATGTCCTTCTGAATCCCTGTGCGAAGGGCCAGAGGGGCGGCCACCTGATACTCCCCGCCTATATACGCTGACTGCCGATCCACATCCACCGCGAAGGTCCCGCCTTCGACCGGTTTGTATGCGACCCCACCCCGGACGTTCGTGGACGGCGCGATCTCGTCCGAACGCTGGTTTTGCCTGACCGACGTCCCGCCGATGTCCTGGAACACCAGGCCGACCCGAAGTCGGCGATCCGGTGAAAACAGCATGCTCGCGTCAAACCCCAAACCCGAAGCGCTCCGCAAGCTGTTCTTGTCCAGTTCGAAAGACTGGCTTACCCGCTTCACCCCGATACCGATGTTGAATTTCGGATGGACCCGGTAGCCGTACGACAGGTTGAGGACGCTCTCCGAAAACCCCAACTCGCTGTCTGAGAAACTGTCCCTCCGCAAGTCAAACCCGATGGCATGGTCGTCCAGGATGGGAAGGACGTAACCCGTGTAGCTGTTCTGGATCAGATCGAACCGTTTCGCATACGAAAAGGATAACTCCTGCCGCTGAAGCAGGGGCAATCCCGACGGATTCAGAAGAATCGTGTTGGCGTCGTCCGCAATGGCCGTGAACGCCCCGCCCATCGCAATCGATCGCGCCCCCGCGGTGACCGTCGGCTGGTCGGACTTCGCAGCCGGAGAGCCCGGAAGTAAGAAAAGATACACGACCCCGAATATGAATATCCGCAGAAAACCCCCGAATTCAACCATCCCCAAAAAAGCGTTTTGGAACTTCCCTTTTTCAATCTTCAATTTTCAATTTCCTTCCTGAACGATCACGGTCTGCCCTTGTGTGATCCCTTCCTGCTTCACGGTTCGACCGCTCGGAAAACGCACTTCAACATCGTAGCTGCCCGGTGCCACCCCAAAATGCACCTCGGAGAGCGGTTGCGGTCCTGAGGTCGTAAACCGAACCCCCCGCAAATTCTGCGTCCCCGCCGCGAGCAGCCTCACCTTAGCCCCGACACCGTCCCGGTTGCTCAGCGGCGGTCCTGAACCCGCAATTTTCACCTTGATAAAATTTTCGTCATCCTGATCGTTCCGGAAGAGCCGGCTGATCTCGAATCCCGGAAACTTGTCGTGGACCACAAAAAGATCCAGATCCCCGTCATCGTCGAAATCCGCCGTGGCTGCGTTCATCGAATATCCGGAGGCCTCCACCCCCGAGCCGTCACTCTGCTCCAAAAAAGTCCCGTCCCCCTGTGCGACGTACAGAACGTCCGGCTCTCCATTGGCCGACTCCACGCCTTGCGCGACGAAGATGTCTGGGTGTCCGTCGTGGTTGAAGTCCCCCCATATTCCCGTCCAGGAGATCCAGCCTGAGGCCGCCTTCCGCACACCCGAGGCCTTGGACACATTCACAAACGACCCAGCGCCCTCGTTCCGATAAAGGACATTCGCACCGATGTTCGCCAGGAAGCAGTCCATGTCGCCATCGTTGTCGTAGTCCGTCCAGGCCAGATTTCTTCCGACCTCGGTATTGTCCATCCCTACGATTGGACCGACGTCCTCGAACGTCCCGCTCCCGTCATTTCGATAGAGTCCATTGGCCTGTTCCCGATTGACCACATAGAGGTCCACGTCCCCATCGTCGTCATAATCGACCCAGGCGGCTTTTTCGCTGTCCCGCTTATCTTCGACGCCTGCATCCACGAGGGAAAACGTTCCATCCCCGTTGTTTCGATAGAGTTCATTCTCCACCCTACCCTTGCAGAGATACAGGTCAAGCGAGCCGTCCCCGTCGTAGTCCCCCCAGGCTGCGGATATTTTGGTGCCCAAAGGTCCCCCTGCGACCCCAGCGGCCCCCGTCACATCTGTAAAACGGCCGGCCTGGTTGCGATAGAGAATGTTGGCCCTGAAAAAATTGACCACGTATAGATCCGCGTCCCCGTCGTTGTCATAATCGCCCCACGCCGAGAAAATACTGTTGACCCCGAGCGGTACAACCCCCGACTGACCGGCAACGTTCGTGAACCTCCCGTTTCCATCGTTCCTGAACAGCGCGTTCCGGGGATCGCTGACCCCAGTTGCCCAGTTCGTGACGTAGAGGTCCAGGAGACCGTCTCCGTCGTAATCCGCCCAGGTCCCGCTCGTGCCAAGAAGCGCATTTACGACCCCTGAGGACTGGGTGACGTCTGTGAACCGTTGCTGTGCCTGAGCTTGCGATGCGGTATCGGAGATCGCGATCGCGGGGATTAAGAGAAAAAAACAACGCGCAATTTTCATGAATTATCCTGAAGGGTATAGAATCGGTCGGTGGTCCAACAAACCTTATTTTCGTCTCAAAATCGTCAGGTTATCCGCGCTGGCCTTCGAAAGCCTCCGTATTCGATCCCGTTCGAACCACCCGATGAACTCGAATTTCTTATTGAACTCGACATAGGCCAGGAATTCCTGGGGGAAAATCATCCTGACATCCCCCCGGTCCTCAAAAACCAGCCTTCGGCCGCGGTCCTTAACATCCAACCTCAGGGTATGCGAAAGCATCTGGGTCAGGGCGTCTTTGACCTGAACGTCATAAGTCGTCTTGACCTGGACCCCATCCTTCCGCATCGTCCAGTCTCCCGGGCCCAGCATGTTTTTGCCCGACCAATTCAACCGGAAATTATCGATCAGATATAATCCGCCTCTTTTCAGGGAACTCGCGACGGAGTCCAAATGGGCCATGAAACCATCCCGACTCTCGATGCACCCGATGGTCCCCATCATGATCGAGGCAAAATCCACCTTTTTTTCGAGGCGGAACCGGGTCATGTCACCTTGAATGGTCTCGACCTGGATCCCTTCCTCCCTGGATCTCCTTTTCAGATGCCGGAGCATCTTCGGATTTATATCCAACCCGATCGCACCATAACCCCGCTTGGCGATCTCCCGCAACTGCAAACTCGGACCACATCCCATGTCGAGAAATCGCTTGACCTTTATCTTGGAGAACTTTTGGATAAACCTTTCAAACAGGTCGATCTGTCTTTTGATGTCTATGAAGCCAAAGGCAATCTCATAATAGAGGGGTTGTTCATACACGCTCATCGTCTGGCTTTATCCAGTCAAGATTTCAATCTTCAATCACCAATATTCATTTTCTTTTCAATTTCTTAGAACCCCAACCGTTCGGGTGGACTTCTGCCCATCCGCCATCAGCACGACGATGTAGAGACCGCTTGGAACCAGTTTTCCGTCGTTGTCCCTACCATTCCACGTGACGACATTGTTCTGAAGGAAAAACACGGAGGCATCGGACAGACTCGTCCTGCCTCCGACAACCGCGTCTATCTGTCCTTGATTGTCGTAATCGCCCCAGGCCATCGCCCCGACGAGCCGGGTGAAATTTCCGGTTCCTTCCCGAAGTGTGCCGGTGGGCCGGTTGTTGTACACGATGAACCTGGCGTTCCAGGTTGCGTCCCGCCCCGAAGTAAAAAGATCGACGTCCCCGTCAGCGTCGTAATCCGCCCAGGTCGCCGATCCGTTCGAAAGCGCGGTCACGTCCGTCCCCCTGTCGAAACCCAGCGTCCCCAGGGGCTGGTTCTTGTAAATCCTCGAGAGCCTGACCCCCCCTGCACCGAATCCCGTCAGGACAAGATCGAGGTCGTCATCGTTGTCGTAGTCCCCCCAGGCCAGCGCCCCCTGTGCGACATTGACCAGGACCTCGGTGTTCTCCTGGTCAATGTCAAAATCCCCGTCCCGATTTCTATAGACGATGGTCCCGGGATCGCCGATACGGTCCATCCCCGAGACCACCAGGTCCGGGTCCCCGTCGTTGTCGTAATCCCCCCATGCCAAGGCGGTGTAGCGGACCGGCACGAACGCCGACTGGTCCGAATCTTCGAGCAGAATACCGTTATCGTTTCGATAAACCCTGAGGATCTCCTGATCAAGGTCGTCCAGGCCGGAAAGGGCAAGGTCCAGGTCCCCGTCTCCATCGTAGTCAGCCCACCCCACGGACCCATAAGCCACACCTGTAAGGGAACTGCCCGAGTCCGCTATCATGGGCCCGTTTACGTTCCGGTAGAGACGGGCCAAGCGTCCACCCCCGTCCGCGGGACCGGTCTGACCGGCCAGGACCAGGTCCGGCAGCCCATCCCCGGTATAATCCCCGAAAGCAGCGGCCGCGGACCACACCCCGGGTAAGGTCTGCATCTGCTCCCACGGCCCCTGGGCGGGTGCCTCGGCAACCGCGAAGAGAACCAGGACAACAGAAACGAAAAGCCTCATAGCCTCATCGGTCCCACTGGATTCTTTCCCAAAACCCAAAGGCCAAGGGTTTCATTCTGCACTTCGCATTTCCATTTCATTTCTTCACTTCAAAAACAGCATCTTCTCCGCGTGGACGAACTTACCGGCGACCATCCGATAGAAATAGACTCCGGAGGCCACACCCCGACCGCGGGTGTCCTTCCCGTCCCACCGAACGGTGTAGAATCCCGCTTCCTGACGGGCGTCCAGCAGCGTGGCCACCTGCTGACCCAGGATGTTGTAGACCCTTAACGTCACCCGTTCGGCCTGCGGGATCGCATACCGGATCGTGGTGATGGGGTTGAAAGGATTCGGGTAGTTGTGGGCGAGGATAAAATCGGACGGAACCAGGTAAAGCCGGGCGTCTTCGAGATGCACGCCCACCTGTGTTATCCGATCAAGCTCGTGGACCAGAAGGTCCGTCACGGAGACCACCGGTCCCTTCGGATGGTCCTTTTTAAGCCGGAGCCGGATCTCGGCCACGGACCCTTCCGATGCCCCACTCCCTTCGGTCTGATAGTTGCCGAAGGTGATCCGGTTGTCCTCCTCCCTGACCGACCAGAAGAGCGGTGCAACCCCCCCATCCCGGTTCAGTACGTCTTCTCCCGCATCGATCCCGAGCCACTCGACAACATCGCCATCGTAGGTCAGACTGATCCCGAAACCCTTCAGGTCCGTCACGTTATGGATCCCCAGCCGGGCGACGACCACATCGCCCTTGCCCGCTGAGGTGAGGGCTGTTTCGAAATTCAGCCGGATGGACTCGTTCGGAACCGTGGTTACAACCGGCTTCGATGAACCCGTACCGACAAGGTATTGAAAATCAAACACCACCTGGAGGACGAAGAGATCTTCAAGCCCCGCCTGCCCGTCGCCGTCGAAGTCCGCCCTCGGGTCATAACCCGGATCACCGACCTTTGTGTTGAATGCCAGGGCATAGATGAAGAAGTCCTCCAGATTGGCGACCCCATTCCCGTCGGCATCTCCCGGACGTTCGGGCTGGTTTGCGTTGACCATGAACGACTTGGTCGCGCTGAACGGACCGTCGAAGGTCCCATCGTTGGCGCGTGCGCGCCAGTAGTAAGTGGTATTTTCAGTCAAAGCCCGGTCTACGGTCCAGGCCGTAAGTCCCGCCGGATCATTCGCACCGATTCCAGCCCCCTCCGCCAAACCGCTGATGGAGGCGGCGATGTCCGAAAAATCCAATTGGGTGGACACTTGGAAGGTGTAGGGTCAGGGTTCCCTCGGTCGTCGTGGCGTTTGTGACGGCCAGCGTAGGGGTGAAGGGATTGCCCTGTTTTACGTAAAACCCGGGCGCCGTGATCTCCGATGTTGCAGCCGAGGCCAGGGCATCCTGAGAGGCGTCGCTCAAATTGCCCGAGGCATCCACTGCGTTTATTCGGTATCGATAGGCCACGTCGGAAAGCAGCCCCGTGTCCGTGAACAAAAGCCCCGACACCTGCGTGGCCACCGCCTCGAACGATCCGCCATCCTCCGACCGGCTGACATCGTAGCCAATCACATCGACATCCTCGCTGCCGGTCCAGATGACGACGGCCTTGCCGCCGGAGGCCTGTGCACTTACGGAAGTGGGTGGGGCCGGTGCCGGCTGATCCGGTTCAGAGAGCGTCGTGAAGGTAAGCGCCTCAGCCGGCTCCGGTCCGGCCTTGTTATCGTTCGGGTCGATCGATTCGACTTTGAAGAAATAGGACTCCCCCGGCGTCAGCTCGGTCAAGGTCACACGGTGGCTCAACACGTTGTCCGAACTCCCGGCGGTGAGCGCAAGGGTCTGGTCCGTCCCGTACTGCACCGCGCTGTTCGCTGTCTCGTCGGTCATCCACGTGACCGTAGCCGTCGAGTCCGTGGCGAAAAGGAATTTCGTGTCGGAAATGTCAGGCGCCGTCAGGTCGGGGGAGGAATCCGTATCAAACTCCGCATCCTCGTGGGTCGGACCGTTGTTCGAGGGGTCCGTGGAACTCACCCGGTAGAAGTACGTTGTCCCAGCCGTCAGGTTGGTCAGGACCACCGAGTGCTCCGTCGCGGGATCCGGGTCCGTGAACGTCAGGTCCAGGTCCGAGGCCGACGTGCCGTATTCCACCGTGCTGTTGGAGGCTTCATCCGTTTTCCAGACGATCGTGACCGTCCTATCGCTCCGGTAGGAGAGCGACGGCGACTCGGTGATGACCGGGGAGGTCAGGTCGATATCCGTAGCGGTTTTAGCAAGCCCGGTCCGGCTCTTGGTGGACCCGTTCCCCACCACGTCCGTGGAGCCCACCTGGAACTGGCATGAGGCTCCCGGGGACAGGTTGTCCAGCACCACGCAGTGCTTTGTCACGTCGTTCTCGTCCACCGTCATCGCGTCGAGATTGTCCACGCCCGAGGCGACCTCCGAGTCGCTCCGCTCGTCCGTCTCCCACTCCACCGTAATCGAGCTAGCCGTCGAAGCAATGACCGTCGGGCCATCGAGGATCACCGGGAACGTCACATCCGCCGTCGTGCTCGTCACGAAGCTCCCGTCCCCCCCAGGCGGCTGGAGGCCCAGGCCCTGCCCGGGTTTGGTCCGGAGGGTCGGATCCACGCTCACCGCGGTCTTCACGCCGTCCGAGGAGGAAGCCCGGAAGAAGTACTCTGTTCCCGGCACCAGATTCGTGACCCGCACGACGTGATCTCTCACGAATTCGGGCTTTTCGACAACCTCCTCGTCGGCCGTTCCGAACGTCTCCGGGGTCCCGTAGCTGACCTTGCTGTTCGCGAGCCTGTTCGTCGTCCAGGTCGCGATGGCCACGATGTCCTTGAATTCGATCAGGGGACCCTGGATGAACTCCAGCTCGAGATCCGAATCCTCCTTCAGGGTTTTAAACGTGTAGTCTCTGCTGATCTGATCGGTCCCCACCGGGTCCGTCGTGGACACGTTCCCCTCGAAATCCCCGGATCCCACCTTGAAGTGGTAGAGCGTGTCCGGAAGGAGATCGGTGATCCTTTCGACGTGCACCCGGACGGGATCCTCTCGTTGAATGTCCTCCGTATAGTCCGTCGTCAGTCCCCAGGAGATCCGGCTGTCCGCCGGTTCGGTGGTCCGTCACCCGACCGTCGCGGTCGTCGAGGTCACATTCAGCACCGTCACCGCACGCATTCCCGGAGGGATCGTGTCCCGATCCGCGGATATGGAAAAGCTGAAGATATCTGTCAGGTTCTGATTTCCGCTGGCATCGGTGTTCCCCGCACGGAAGAAGTAGGTGCCAGGAGCCAGGCCGAGGATCGGGACGCGGTGGGTCCGGTCAAAATCCGCAAACGTAAGCTCCTGAACCAGACTGTCCGGGTCTGACGATGTCCCGTAGACCACCCTTCGGTCCGCGGGCTCATCCGTGAACCAGCGGACGATCCCGGACTGCACGATCGGACCTCCGGTAACGATCGGGTCCGAGTTGTCCGGCTTCGCCCGCAGCCGGAACGACAGAATGGCTCCCACGGTCGGTCCGTTGCCTTCACCGTCGGTCGACCCCACGCGATAGTACACCTTCGAACCCGGGACAAGACCGACCAGGGTCATGTTGTGTCTGACGACGAGTTCGTCGTCCGTGATCAGGTTGATCAGGCTGTCCGGGTCCTCCGAATTCCCGTATTCCACCTGGCTGTCCGAGGACTCGTTCGTCCCCCAGACGATCTGCGCCTGCGTGTCCGTCCGGTTCAACACGACCGAAGGAAAGGTGATCTTGGGCAAAAGGTCATCCCGGGAGACCCGGGTCCTGCCTTCGAATGTCTCTGAGGAGATCCGGATTCCGGCCGGGTCTTCCGAGGCCACCTGGAGATGGAAGACCGTCCCCGGGGGCAGTCCGACGACCGAGACCCGATGGTCCCTCACCAAATCCTCTGAGGCGACCGAATCCTCAAGAGCGGTCTCACCGAACCGTACGACCGAGGTGCCGGTCACATTCGTCTTCCAGCCGACATCGATGCGGTCAACGGACCGCGCCATTACGACCGGTCGGCCCAGGAGCCGGATCGGAGGAACCACCGTGGCGGTCCGGAAAGCCCGAATCGGACTCTCTCGCTTCAGGCCGCCAGCGCCGATCGATGCCACCCGGAAAAAGTGACGGGTGCCGGTCGCCAATCCCTTCAACCTCACCCGGTGATCCCGGACGAGGTCCGTGGAGTCAGACGTCTCGGTAAGGGTGGAATCGATCCCGTAGTTGACCACCCCAACGCTCGCTTCGTCCGACCTCCAGAAAATCAGGACTTCCGTATCCCTGATCTCGAGCGGGGCCGGTCCCTCGACGTGAACGGGCGGAAAGTTCCGGATTTCCCGAAGTGTGTTGAAACTGCCGCCTTTGCCCGGGACCGGTTCCCCCCCAAATCCGAAGAATAAACCCGGACAAAATAGCGCGTACCGAGCGACAAACCCGTGATCTTCTGGCTGTGCTTCCGTACCTTGGCCGTGTCTTTGGGAACGGCCACCGGAGAGGTGAATTCCTTGTCGATGGCGTATTCGACCTCCGTGTCTCCAGGACGGTCGGTTTCGAACCCCACGTTCACCGATTCGTCCGTGATCCCGAAAAACCCGGGTCCCCGGACGATCACGGGCGCATCGGCTGAAATCCTCTGAACGGAGAGGGTGATCGCGGGTTCCAGCAGCTCGTCTCCGGCAGGACCCTTGAAGGTTACCGAGACGATTTGAAACGTCGCCGTCATCAGCCCGGGCCCTTCCTCTGAATAAAAACCGGCCTAGCAGGCCGTCACCGGACCTGGGCGTTCCCCCCAGCGAAGCCACGGCCACCTTAACCGAGTCCCCCTGAGCTAAAGGCAGGGGGAGCCCCGGAATCGCGGGTCCGACGGTGAAACCTTGATACGTCACAGCCGAGGTGTCGTAGCGGACCACGATCGTGAACCCCGAGGCCTGAACGATCCGGCGGCCGAACACCTGTACCGGTATCAGGGCCAAATCGCCTACCTCCCGCTGCGTCAACCCCTGGAAACCCGGGTCGGGGTTGAGGTCGCCTAAAACACGGTCCCTGCCCGTCGGTTCCTTCGGGACCTCACCCGCGACGGTCAGGACGATACCGGGGGTGAAGGTGTCCTTATCGCTGGAGTTGATCTCGACCTGGGTAATCGTAAATTCGGCAGACTGGAAGTCCGGTTTTGCCCTGAAACTTAACGTGGCGAACAATTGATCCCCTGAAAACGTTCCCCCGAATACCGCCCCTCCGACGGTGACCAAGTCGGGGGCAAGTTGTTGTAGCGGGATGAAACCGGGGATACCTGGAGAAAACCCCTCGAACTCCACCTGGGATTCATCGTACTGAACCAAAATCGTATACCCGTTCGACCCGGTCACCCCTTTGGCATATACCTCGATCTTTATGTCGTCCCCTGGCTTGGTCTCCCGTGCGTGTTGACCTTGATCCCCGGATTCCGGATTCATGTCCGCCGAAAGCATTGTGCTGGCGTTCGGGCCCGCTACTGCGGGGTGGGGAGCCGCAAAAAGATATGCAAACAAAAAGAGAAATAGCAAAAGCCGAAAGAGCGTTTCCACTTCGAAATCCCCACCCGTACCCCGAAAAAGGGCTCGGCCTCCAGAAAGCCAAAGAAAGCATAACCTTACCTCCTTAAAAATAGAATAGCGTGAATTTTATTTTTGATTAAGTTCGCAACTATAAAACATCGTCTATTATCTTTCCTCCCTCTGTGTTGTAAATCACACTATTGCCAGATTGCCATGAAATTTCCTGCTATCTACTTTGTAGATCGGCCTCTCGCATTTCGGATAGCAGCGCCACGATCGACCCCCCATCCATATTATCGACTGTTGATTGTTCGACCACTTTCACGCAGGTGCTGTTCGCTGGAACCCAACGGGGGACGTCCTTTTTTGGCACAATCCCTAAGGTGGGAAGCCACTTGGCCACGGAGAGATGGAACAGATCGGTATTCCCCGCAATGAAGCCCTCACACGCCTCCATCAACGCAACGGTTCGGGGCAGGTCATCGGTCTGAAAAAGGAGCGCCCGAGGACCGAGCATCTCCTTCAACCGGTTGGCCACGTGGCGTTGATCAAAATCGAAAAAGATAATCGCCCGGCAAGCCTTGTCCACCGCTCGAACGATGTTCACCCACTGTCGAAACGTAAGCGGTGAACCGATTCCGGAGCTGACGTCGATCCCGACAAGGCGTTCAGGATTACGCCGATCCCCCAGGTAGCGGTCAAGGATCTTCTTGGCCCCCTCCTGTGGAACGGACCATCCTAGCCCCCCTTCTCCTTCGACGATGTTGAGGGCTTGGAGCATCAAAGAAAGACGTTCCGCCTCATAGCATGAATCCCTTGCTGGGACGATTCGAAAATTGAAGAACGGTACATCATCATAGTGGAACCCGACACGGAGTTTACCCCCACTTCGATAGCATAGGTAGGCTGGCAGGAGGCATTCAGGATCCCCGAAACAGAATACCAGATCAAATTCCCTTCGACGTAATCTGCGGACCAGTTCCCGGAGTCTTGTCCCGATCGGAAGAACAAAATCGCTGCAGAGGATGACATCATCTATAAATGGCATCTGTCTGGCAATGTATTCCCGGCGTGCTTCGGTCAACAGGCTGACCTCTGCCCTGGGATATCGGTTCTTGATTGCCTTGAACTTGGACGCACCAAGGAAGAGGCCGCCGGCACGCAAGTCCGGTATAATCAGAATGTTTCGCGGATTATCCAGGACATCGGAAACGGAAATGGCAGGACTCCGGCAGATTCGGCCCCTGTAGAAAGACATCAGAGCTCGGGCGAAGAAACTCCGAAAAATCCCTTTGTTAAGTTTCACAGCTCAATCAGTCTCCCCAACGTTTGGCTTCGGCTTTTACGCATTTAGCCATCTTCCGGTACGACCTCTGATCGAAACGAAGCCGTTGATCCTCGGCCCCAAGACTGAACAGGATGCTGTAAAGATCACCGGCGGCTGGACATTTCGGATTCTCTATTAGATAAGGCCGCATATGTTCACACGCATCCACCACCTCTTTATCCTCGTGGATTTGACCCGCAAATGTCATGTCCACGCCCAGATAAGCCCCGGACCAGATCAACGAATCGCACGGCATCCTCGATGTGGTCCCTTTTGCGGACCCGGTTCATGATAAATCTCGGGCGAAATTGCGCCACGGCTAGCTGGGCCGCCTCTCCTGCCGCACTGTCCCGTTCCGCCAATGCGCGAATGAGATCGTCGATCTTCAATGCCTTTCCGCCCGCGACCGCAAACTGGCTGATCAACAACTGCATCTCCTTATGCTTTGAAAAAATCCGCATAAGATTTCTGTAGACCGCACTTTTCACGAACGCATAGGCATCGATCTTTGCGTGGGGTTCCGGGTTGGCCACAACAATCCCCTCTTGGGACATGATGAAAAAGTCCAGGGTGTTGTAGGCCATTCCGGCCCCGAGGTCGACGATTATGTAATCGGCGTTGATCTCTGCGATATGCCGTTTGAGTTTCTGCTTCGTCTGATACGGAAGGTTCGCAAGCCCCAGCATTTCGCTCCCTCCGCAGATCAACCGGAGGTTTTCATTGGGTGTGGGGAGCAGGACATCCTCCAAGTCCATGACCCTTCCTTTGATGAAGTCGCTGAGATTTCGTTCAGGATTGGATATCCCGAAGAGGAAATGAAGGTTTGGGGCTCCCAGGTCTCCGTCGATCAGGATGACTTTATATCCCAATAAGGAAAGCCCAACCCCAAGGTTGGCTGTCACGACGGTCTTTCCGGTTCCCCCTTTTCCCCCAGCGATTGCCCAGATTCGTTTTTCGGGCTCTTCCGCCTCTAAAAGGACTTCCCCTGGTCTGCACGCATGGTTGCCATAAGACCTCGAAATGTATCATAACACAAAAATTTACACAGCATTTATCTCCATAATTATCGGGTAATTAATAAATTTCACCTCTCAATGTCAACTGGAATCTCGAATCCGGGTCCATGGCGGGGCTGAATCGTCGTAATTTCCATATCTATATTCCACTTGCAATATTCATCCGGATATGTTAATTTAGGGAGGTAATTTTTTTGAATTCCGGAATGTATGATGAAATTTATCCCGTACATTTGGGGAAATGGGAGGCCACACTTATGAATGGATCAAACGGCAGACCGAGTTCGCTCTACGAGCAGACCCTGGAATGTGCGCGCCGTGAGATTGACGAGGCCTCCGCAGAGATCGCCCAGATGAGAGATCGCCTGATGGGGCTCGAGGCGCGTATGGAGGCTGCAAAGGCCGTCTACGAAGCAGTCGCCGCCCGTCTGAATATCGAAGATGAGATCAATGAGGCCCCACCGGAGGAAGTCGAAGAGCAAATCCCCGAACCTTCCACTCCTCCCCTCTCCCAGGAAGAAATTTCCAGGCTCCTCCATGCCCAGAAGTCTGTGCAACCCCCTATTCGCGAAGCACCGACCGCCCCTCAAGCACCGGCTCCGCAACCCAATCCGGTCGCCCAGGAGCCTATTGGCCTACCCTCATCCGAAAGCGATCTGATTCGACAGCACCTCCAGGCTCGGTCGGGTGCGGAGACCGCCCCCCAGGCACCGGCGACGCAACCTCAAGCACCGGCTCCGCAGCCCAATCCGGTCGCCCAGGAGCCTACTGGCCTACGCTCATCCGAAAGCGATCTGATTCGACAGCACCTTCAGGCTCGGGCGGGTACAGGGACCGCCCCCCAGGCACCGGCAACGCAACCTCAAGCACCGGCTCCGGCCGCTCAAGAGCCTGCCGGTCTACCCTCATCCGAAAGCGATCTGATTCGACAGCACCTTCAGGCACGGGCGGGTGCAGAGACCGTCCCCCAGACACAGGCGACCCAACCTCAAGCACCGGCTCCGGCCGCTCAGGAGTCTTCCGGCCTGCCCCCATCCGAAAGCGATCTGATCCGGCAGCACCTCCAGGCACAGTCGGGTGCGGAGAGCGCTTCCCCGAAAGCATCGGTCGCCGAACCAAAACCCTCGACACCCGCCCCGGCGGGCGGACTCAATGAAGAGGATCGAAAGCTAATCGAGGAACATCTCCGCCGTCGGATAGAGAGCGAAAGCCACAACACCTGACCATCGCTCGATAAGCCATTCCAAAATTCGATCTGGCCTCCCAGACGTCGAGGGCCTTGGCCAGATCGATTTTTTTTGATGGGTCAGTGTCCTCATTAAAAAAGGTTCGCGCCTACTCGGTCATCCAGGATCGGATTCATGCCGTCTTGGCCGGGGATCGATCCTGGAACCTGACCCAAATCGCCCTCCTGTCTTATCCCCCCCATCACTATCCCCTTATCGCCCTTTGTCGTTCCTCAACGGAGGAAGCACCTCAACTCAGCATCTCCGCTGGAATTCACGGAGACGAACCCGCCGGGGTGGAAGCTGTGCTTCGCTTTCTCGAATCAGACGCCCACCGGCTACACCCATCGTTAAACCTCATCCTCATTCCTTGCCAGAATCCCTTCGGATATGAACACGACTGCAGGTTTAACGGGTGCGGCCTGGACCTGAATCGTCAATTCGACAAGCTGGAGACCCAGGCCATCGAGTCCGAACCCCTTAGACGATTTCTTTTAAACCGGCAAATCGACTACGTGGTCGAATGCCACCGTTCGAAAAGCGCGTGGCCATGCATCTAACGGCCATTCGCACCGCCATCGAAAACGCAAAGCGTGATGCGTGAAGCAACCCTGCGCTCACGCTTCACGAGATGCGCTTTGCGGGTTTATCTTCGAACCCGATCACCCGCTCACACCATCGGGCGACCCGGAACAGGTCCGCTTCACCAAAGGGATGTCCCACAAGCTGCACAGCCACAGGGAGACCATTTTTTGCGATTTCAACCGGGATCACCACGGTTGGCAATCCCGAGTAAGACCACGGGGAATTGAAGATGGGGTCTCCTGTTGTCGTAAGGTCTGGCGCCGTGGTCGGTGTCGCTGGTATCAGGAGGGCATCGAATCCCTTCAGGGAATTTCCGATGGCCTTCTTGAATTGTAACTGGTGTTCACGAGCAGTTGCATAGGCAGCCGCGGTCAACCCCTGGCCCTCCTCGATGAGCCCGCGAATCTTCGGACGGTATTCTTCTTTTCGATCCGGGAATTGGGTCTTGTGGACCTTCGCAAGTTCCGCACACATCAGGGTCCGGTGCATCTGATAGGCCTCGCAAAAACCGTCCGGAATCCTGGCCTCCATTAAGATGGCACCTCCCGATTGAAAATCCCGACCCGCCTTCTCCAGAGCTCGACTAATGTCCGGATCCATCCGGTCCCTGAAGAGATCGCTTGATCGTCCGATTCGAGGCGGGGAATCCCCCTCCATCCGACACGCCTTCACGTAATCATCGACCTGAATCGGGGATGAAACGGGATCCTCTGGATCGTGTCCGGAGATCGTTTGCAGCAGAAGGGCAGCGTCCGATACGGACCGGGCAAAGGGGCCGGGATGATCCAGACTGATGCTGACTGGAATGAACCCATTTGTGGACACTCGGCCATAGGTCGGTTTACAGCCGACGATCCCACAATAGGCGGCAGGCCGACTGATGGAGCCGCCGGTCTGTGATCCGATGGCTCCGAAACACATGTCTGCGGCCACTGCAGCAGCGGATCCGCTGCTGGAGCCACCGGGGGTGTGCGAGAGATCCCATGGATTTCGCGTTTCGGCCGGGTCGAAACAGGCAAATTCGGTCGTGACGGTTTTCCCCAGGATCACCGCCCCCGCCTCCCTCAGTTTGGCAACCACCGTGGAATCCCGGTCTGCGGGGGGAATATTCGCCAAGACCCGGGAACCCGCTCTGGTCGGAAATCCCTCTACGTGGACGATGTCCTTGACGCCCAGAGGGATTCCGTGCAAAGGGCCTTTCCACCCTCCTTCACGAATCTCCGCCTCCATCCTTGCGGCAGCAGACAACGCCCCCCTTCGATCGACTTCGACCCACGCCCGGATCTCTTGATCCAATGAATCGATCCGTTCCAGGCAGAGCTGAACAAGGTCCACCGGTGATACCTCGCGGCTCCGGATACGTTCAGACACCCCGGTAATCGTCATCGGGATCCCTTCTTGAAATCCTTCGTTAGGTTCTTAAATCCCCGACTCATAACTTATGGGTATGCAGATTCATACCGGGTGTCAACCGAAAACCGTAAATCAGAATTGACACGTCCCAAAGCGAGTACTATATTGGCCATATCGTTGAAACGAGGTCCTTGAATTCCTGGATTGTTCTGGTTTGGACAGGAGTCGTTCCTTGCTTAACCCAAAAAAACTGAACATCGCCCTCGTCGGTGCCGGAGGCCGTGGCGTGGGAGCACGTCTGCCGAGTATCCTGCGCATGAAAGACCGGTTCAACCTGGTGGCTGTTTGCGATATGGACGAGGAAAAAGCCGGCAAGGTGGCGTCAGAACACGGTGCCCGGGCTTACAACCGGATCCAGGATCTCGTTAAGAAGGAAACCCTCGACGTCGTGGCCATCAGCACCCCGGGGGATTCTCACCACGCGATCGGGACATATCTCGCCGAGAATAAGATCAACCTGATCGTGGAAACCCCCCTGGCGATGAGCCTCCCTACTGCGGACCTGTTGATCGATGCGGTGGACCGGAATCACGTGAAGCTTGAAGTGGCGGAGCAATATCCCCGGGATCCCCTTCACCACATGAAGCGGACAGTCATCGACAAGGGGCTCATCGGAGAGGTCCTCCGAATCTACCACCTCTTCAATACCGGAGGCTATCACGTGGTCAGCAGTATCCGAATGCTTGCCGGTGCAAGGGCTACTCGTGTCACGGGGATCTCTCAGGATCGACCGATCCCGCGCGTGAACAGAAGTTCGGTTCGGCAGTTTACGTCGGAGGAGTGGTCGATGGGGCTGATCGATTTCGAAAACAATGCCCTGGCCATCACCGCCTATTCCCCGCTCTACCACGCCCGCGCGATTGGCAGAAAAAGTGTGACCCTTTTCCAGGTGGACGGCACGACCGGATCCATCGTCGAAGATGAAGTACACCTGACGACGGAGGAACAGCGCCTGAACGGGGGCGTGGCAACCGTTTACCCGATCCGGACCGTCACCAGGATGCTGGAGGATGTAGAGGTCCTGGAGCGCATGGAGATCGAGACCGAACCGAAAGTCACCTGGGAGAATCCCTGGCCGGACCAGAAGGTTGGTCCATCCCGCCTTTCGGTCTTCGAAGAGATGGACAGCATCTCACAGGCGGTGCTCAACGATCGGCCCACAAGCTACGACGCCAGGCAGGGGCGGGCGGATCAGGAGATTTGCATCGCCTGGGAGGAGTCGGGAAGAAGGGGACGGATTCCGATCGACCTTCCCCTGAAGGGGATCACCGGTTACGAGGAAGACCTCCACGGAAAATTCGAGGAAAAATACGGCTGTGAGCCCACGGACGTTGAGCGGCTCCTGGACGTCTTTTTTCCAAAAACTTGATCTCTCGAACCTTCGGTTTCCGATCGTGGATCCAATCGAAACGCAGACCTTTCAAGCTAGTGCCGATCTCCTTCGCTCCACCTATCATCCGGCACCCTCCGATATCCGCCTGGTTCATTCCCCCTATCGCATCTGCCCGATCGGAGCTCACATCGATCATCAGTTGGGATGCGTGTTGGGAATGCCCATAGACCGTGGGGTTTCGCTCGTATTCGCCCCTAACCAGGACAGGCGGGTTCGCTCTCAGGAGTCTCGATTTTCCCGGAGAGGTATCCTTTTCCCTTGACGATGTACCCGCCAGGAAAAACGGCGATTGGGGGAACTACCCAAGAGGTGCGGCCAGGGCGCTTGGCGGAGAACATCCCCTTCGCCTGGGGTTCGACGCCGTTCTCGGAGGAAGCTTGCCCATAGGTGGTCTCAGTTCGTCAGCGGCAGTGGGAATCGCATATCTCATGGCCCTTGCCGATGTGAACCAGCTGACGCTTTCACACGATGACTTCATAGAACTCGACCGGTACATTGAAAACGTTTACCTGGGTCTGAATAACGGCATACTCGACCAGTCCACGATCCTGGCCGGACAGAGGGAAGGCCTCCTCCACATCGACTGCCTCACGAGGAAACGTCGTGTCCTAACGTCCCCCGAGGATATGCATCCGTTCGACATCCTGGTGGTCTTCTCCGGGGTATCGCAGCCCCTGGTGACCACCGGCTACAACCAACGGGTCGCCGAATGCGAGGACGCTGCGCGTCGCCTGCTTGAAATGGCGGGTGAAACCATACCGGTTCGTCCCAAATTTCGGCACGTTTCCCGGAAGGCCTACGAAAACTACCGCTCTTCTCTTCCCACTTCGATGCGCTTGCGCGCAGCCCACTTTTTCTCCGAAACCGAACGGGTTTCCGAGGGAATAGCGGCATGGACATCAGGAGATGTCATGAAGTTCGGCGACCTGATGAACGCCTCCGGCAGAAGCTCCATCGGTAACTATGTGTGCGGCAGTCCCCCTCTGATCGCACTCTACGAAATATTATGCGATACTCCCGGGGTCTTCGGGACCCGGTTCTCGGGGGCGGGTTTTCGCGGGGCTTGCGTTGCGTTCGTAGACCCCGCGCATCGAGAGGAGATCGAGGATCGGGTAAGGAATCGATACATCGGACGCTTTCCGGACTATGGAAAGAATTTATCGATCCACACCTGCCGGGCGGGAAACGGGGCGCGAATCCTGGAAGGCGCCCAAGGGAAGGCTGGCACATAAACCGGGGTTCAACGCCTTTTGGACATCCACTCGGCAATGGTTTCTGCCAGTTCGGTCTGGGCATCTTCGGTGGTTTTACCGGAGCGCTTAAGGACTTTGAAACTGTGATCCGCGGAGTCGATAACGTGAAGGGAAACCCTGTCCCCGAGTTTTTGACATAGGGGTTGCAACACCTCAAGATCGGTGAGCCTATCCCGCGTACCTTGAAGAAACAGCATTGGAATCGTGAGATCTAAAAGGTGCCGGGTGCGCTCTTCCGCCTTGCCTGCCAGGGGAAAGGCCAGAAACACGATGCCCTCCAGATGTGGGATCGGTGATTCAGCTGCTGCCATCGATGTCATCCGTCCACTCATCGAATGGCCCCCCGCAAAAAGCCGAACCCCGGGCGCCGTTCCGGCTGCGGCTCCGATCGCGGAGCGCACGGTCTCAAGGAGAATCCCCCGCGAATCAGGGCGCCGTCCGCCGGCCTCCGTGTATGGAAACTGGTAGCGAAACGTCCCGATCCCGGCCGGCCCAAGCTTTTGGCTGAGGCCTTCCAGAAGGGGGCTCCGCATGTTGGAACCCGCACCGTGGCCAAGGACCAGCAGTCCTTTTGCGTCCCCGGGAAGGGTCAACAGCGCGGACACCTCACCTTTCTCCTTGGTCGCGACGAACCTCAGTTCTTTCGGTTTCGGGGCTTTGTGAAATTCCATTGACCTCTCCCCCAAGCGATCTGCTCGGAGAGGATTTCAACTACATGGGCAGCGATGGAAACTACTACGTGGGGGATACGGGGTGGCATTCCGATGGGAGACATCCGGAATTTTTACACATCAAAATTGCTTTTTACCTGGACCGCCTGACCCCGGAAACCGGCAGTCTCCGGGTCATTCCAGGGAGCCATCGGATCGGGGATCGCTTTGAGGAAAACCTTCAGGATCAGGTTCGAGCTAGCGATCACAATTGGGGGGTCGGGGGAGCCGACGTACCGTCCTTCGCTTTTGAGAACGGGCCGGGAGACCTGCTCTGTTTCAACCACAACACCAAGCACGCGGCCTTCGGTGGGGGGATTCGGAGGCGAATGTTTACGATAAACTTGAGCCAGCGCTATCCCGAAAACCGACTGGAAGATCTTCGATCCTACCTGGCTAAAGCAGCTCGTTTCTGGATCGATCGGAAATACGGTGAGATCATGGTCCGCACCGCCGGTCCGGAGCGGATGCGTCACCTGGAACAGGTGATGGCCAACGACGGGCATCTGGCCGAACTATCCCGGAAAGCCCGAGAGGAAATGACCGAACCGGCTCGGGGTTAAAGGGGAAACCGGAGGGGTGGTTGCTAAAAATCCACACCCTTCCTATCCTGTGATCGCGATGGGCCCAAAGAATGTGGCAAACGCGGTCTTCGGTGGCGGCACAGGCAATTCGGATGAGAAATGATGAACCGCATTTTTGAACCCTTCTTCAACCGGATCTATAAGAAGGTCTTCGATCATCTCTTCGGCGGTATTCGTCCTCATCGCGGTGATCATCACCGCAGGGGTGATATATTACGCGAGGCAGAAGTACGAGAGCGACCTCAAACGCAAAGTCGCGGAGTTCGCCATCATCGCTGCGGAACAGAGCCGGGAAATGTTCATCGATGCCCTGCAACAGCACCATGTCACCCTCGAGGAACTCTTCGATGACGACTACCAGAAGATCAGTTTGGAAGAATTCAAAGCCACGTATGTTTCCGAGAGTGATCAACACAGAATCTCCGATGACTATATCCGTCTACTGATGGATCGTGTGGTGGAAAAGGACGTAGATGAATACTATCGCTACCACACCGCTTATGACCAGATCCCTTTTCTAAACGAGCGGGCTTTGCAGATCGAAGAGCCTTTCCTGAAATTGGAGAACATCGATTTCACCCTGGTGATCGACCGCAACGGCTATATCCCCTTTCACCACGCTGCCAATTCCAAAAAATTAACGGGCGATCTCGAAACCGACATTTTCGCCAACCGCACCAAACGTATGTGGCGAAAATTTGGGGGAAGAACACAGAATCCTGACGGAGTTTCTTATACTTATTACCGACGCGACACCGGTACTCCCTACCTCAATGTCAACGGCCCCATCGTGCTGGAAGGCAGGCACTGGGGGGCCGTTGTAATAGGATACAACGCGACGGAAATCGATACGGCTGTAGCCGAATTACAACGAACCGCCGCACTGCTCATCCTCGCCATCGTCCTGCTGACCGTCACCATTTACTCCATCTTCATTCTCTTTTCCCTAGCAGCCCGTTGAAGAACTACCTTTCAACGCACATAAACGGAAAAGACGCCTGGAGTGCGGGTCGGATAAATCAAGGTAAGGAGATTGAGCAGGAGACGCTGATAAGAGGTTAAAAAGGTGACCGAGGGCAGCAAAGCGTGATTGTAGGACGAGCAGTAGACGCTGCAAGGCCTTGGCCAGGTCCTGGAGGGCCTTCGGAGTACCTACGCCCATCACTTTGCGCATGAGCAGAGCCAGGTTGCAGCCCCCGATGTGGATCAGCAAACGCTTGAGGATATTGCCGCGGTCTCTCAAGTGCAACCTGCGCATGCCACCGGTATCATATGTGTGAGCGATGGTTCTTTCCACCCGTTCTGCACGACTTCGGCGCAAGGCCTTGCCGCGATCTCCCTTGATCCGGCGTCGATTCGCATATACCGCGGCCTGCTCATCTCGTCGGCCGTTCCACTTGCGGCGTCCCCGATCCGGTTCTGAAATGTAACTCCGGATGCCGCCTTGCTTCAGACTGGTCAATACATCGTTGCTATGATATCCTTTGTCCGCAACCACCTCCCGTATACGCTGTCTGTGCAAACGTTTGGCAGCTTTTTCGTCCTTCGCGACCTGCTTGAGATTGAGCTGCGCCTCGAGCAGCGTCCAGGGCAACGACTCGGTATCTCCTTCATCTGCTCCCGACAACGCCACTGCCACAATGGCATTGGTGTCCAGATCCACCGCGTGCTCCACCTTGTGCGCCATGTGCGTGCGACCGTCCTTCATCTTAGCGATCTTGGCATCCGGGTCGTGCGGGTGCTCCCAGTCCTGGTTCGATCCCTTCTTCGGTCGCTTCTTATCGATCTTGGACAAGTCCTCGCGGGTAGGCGTTTCAATGCCCGAGGCCTTGGCCAGATTCTCAAGGAATGCCTGGTAGCCTTCACCCGTGTCACGGCGTACAATGCTGCGCATCGCGGCGTTGGCCTCCAGTGTCGTAGCATCCACGCCCAACGTCTTCCCCTTCACCAGACCCGCTTTGCACAAGACCCTCAGGATCCACTTGAAAACCGCTTCGTGAACTTCCAAGGGAAGCCGATGCCGGATGCGAGACAGGCTGGAATGATCCGGGGTCTGTTCGTCAAGGGCATACCCCAAAAACCGGCGCAACGTCAGCGAGTCAGATACACGCCATTCGATCCCACGTTCCGAATCAAGTCCCTCGAAATACCCAATCAAAAGCATCCGAAAATAAACCCCGGGCGGAATGCCCTTGCGACCCATATGAGGAGCGTAATACCGCTGGCAAAGCCCCTCGACGAACTCGTCGAAGCCGTTCGCCCCCAATACCTGATTCAGCTTCTCGTAGAACGGATGACCCGGAGATTTCACCAAAGTGTTCGATGCGATGTTCAGGTTTTCCTGTCTCTGTCGTCCTCGTTTTCCCATTGCCATTTGCTCGTCCTCCCTTCTCAGTTTGAACCTGATATATCATAGGACCAAACCACAAGGAAAGACAACAGTCATCTTGGCATAAACGCACTTTTTCAACAGGCTGCTAGTGTCGTGTCCCGGAAATTCCTTCAATAATTTCTCGGATAGCGGTCTGTAAACCCTGAACGGAGCGAAGGATCTCTATGTCCCGAACTATCAGACAGTTGGTGCGTTCTTCGCTCGCTCGCTCTCGATCAAAATGACAGCCACCGCTACGTTTTTGGAGGCTTTCTTTTGTAAGGAACTTCTGGGACACGACACTAGGCCTTCGTTGAGCGCTTACCCCTGCGTGATTCCGTTCCCCTGGCAAGCGCATCTGGCTACGCAGGTCGCTGATACCGAGGGATGGCCTGCCGAAGTAGGCGTACCGACGGGACTGGGGAAGACGGCTTGTCTGGACCGCGGTGCGGAGGTTGTCCTTGGGGGTGAGCATCGTCGTCGGCTGGCCCCATCCGGCAGATCCGCGTGCCTGCACCACCGCGACACTTCCGCCAAATCGAGGGCGTTTCCGGCGCTCGTGAATCGCCGGAAACGCCCTCGCCAGGATGTGGTCTTCCCCTGCTGTGCAGAACACAACATCGGTGTAATCAACGTCTTCACGGTACGCAATCTCTTCGGGAATCCCCCACGCCTCAGAGAGGTCATTCAAGATCTCAAAAGACGGGGAAAGATAGCACCCGAGGCCCTTCCGGACGAAACCCCCTTGGCTTGGCTCCTGGAAGATCCCGAAGTCGGTTCACTGGTGGCAGCGGCCTACCGATACGCGTTGCACACCGAGCCGGTAACCGCGGTGATGAGCGGCACCATCGAGCGATCGGAACTGGAAGAAAACGTCGCCACATCCGGACAACCGCCCTTGCCCGAATACTTGCGAGACAGGCTCAAGGAGATATTCGGCGTTATTGCCGAACCCATCGGGAACTGAAGTCTGAAGGAGCGGAATGACCTCTGCCTTTTGCTTTCCTGCTACTGCCACTTGTTACTGCTACTGCTTCCCTCGACCTCCGACCGCTGACCTCTGACTTTTGCATTTTCCATTTTCCATTTTTCACTTTGCAATTTCCATCCCCTCTTTCCCCTTGACATTGAGGACCTCCAAACCTATCTTTTCACACGTAAGGATAATTGGTGCTTGTCGATAAAGGTTTCCTTGGATGAAAGAGCAAGAACCGAAATGTAGAGTCTTACAGGAAATCGAGATGGCTTTTCTGTCTCCTAGCAGGTCATTTCTCTTCGGTATCGCATTTGGCAAGATAGCAATCGGCGGTGCCTTAAAGGGGAGAAGTATGCCCATGTCCTTCGAGGGGTTTGATCCTTAACTTGCTGTATCATTAAGCGATACAACATACGGGTCGTGAGGAACCTCCTCACGACTTTTTTTATTCTACTTCCCGAAGCCGTGGGCTCTATCTGAATGCTCACGGCTTTTTTTTAACGGAAGTGGTGACGATGACGATTCTGGAAGTCAATAACGTAACCAAAAGATTCGGGGCCGATGTGATCCTCGAGAAAATTTCATTCAAGGTCAATGGAGGGGAAAAAATCGGCCTGGTCGGGGCAAATGGATCCGGTAAGTCCACCTTGCTGAAGATGATCGTTGGAGCGGAGCAAACAACGGCCGGAACGATCATAAGGCAAAAGGGCATCGGGATCGGCTACCTCGCACAGCATCTGCAGTATTCCCCAGGCAATACGGTCTACCAGGAGATCCTGGACAGCTTCAAGCCGCTGATAAAGCTGGGAGCCGAACTAAGAGCGCTCGAAGCCAGGATGAGTAGTGCTGAGGAGGAGGAGCTTAAGCCGGCGTTGGATCGATATGGGAGGTTGCAAGACGAATACGAACGGCAGGGAGGATTCACATATGAGCAAAGAATTGAGGCCGTGATAGAAGGCCTCAGGATCTCCAAGATGAGGGAGCAAAGCATCGAGTCATTGAGCGGCGGGGAAAAGAATATCGTAGCGCTTGCTAAGATCCTACTCGGGGAACCGGACGTGCTTCTCCTGGACGAGCCGGCCAACCACCTGGATTTCGAAGGTATGGCCTGGTTGGAGGAGTTTCTCGGGAACTACAACAAGACCATTATCCTGGTTTCTCACAACCGTTATCTTCTGGACAGAGTCGTGGATAGCGTACTTGAATTAGAGGATAAGAGGATTACCGGCTATCCGGGCAACTATTCGGCCTATCGGGCCGGAAAGATGAGAAACCTGCTCAAGCAAAGAGCCGCGCATGAGAGCCAGCAGAAGGAGATTCAGCGTATTGAAAAAATGATCGCAAGGTTTGAATTATGGGGGGGGGAGAAAAATGCCATACGGGCTCGAAGCAAGCGGAAAATGCTGGACAGGATGAATCGGATTGAGAAGCCAAACCTTGACAGGAAAGGCATCGAACCCCGTTTTTCTGTTAATGAGAGAACCGGTCGAATTGCGTTAGAGCTTAAGGGGTATTCAAGAGTCTTCGGAGAAGCCGTGCTATTCGACAATGTTCAGTTACATCTATCCTCAGGTGATCGAGTGGGATTGTTGGGCGCGAACGGCACTGGCAAAACCACGCTTTTCAAGGACATTGTCAAGCATGCTTCCTGGGACAATCCAGCCATTAGAATCGGACCCAAGACAAAGATAGGATACTATGCACAGGAACACGAAACGCTCAATCCGGAACGTTCAATTACGGAAGAGGTGCAATGGCATAGTGAGGTGTCCAGAGATCAAGCCTTCGCGCTCCTGTCCAAATTCCTCTTCGCGTGGACCGATATCGATAAGAAGATCAGGACCTTGAGCGGAGGGGAAAAAAGCCGGGTTCAGATCGCCAGGTTGACGGTCTCCGATTCGAATCTGCTCCTTCTGGATGAGCCCACAAACCACCTGGATATCCAGTCAAGAGAGCGAATGGAGGAGGCACTCGAAGCATTCGAAGGAACCATCCTGGTCGTCTCACACGACCGGTACTTCCTGGACCGAATTGTGGACCGGATCGTTGAAATCAGAAATCCCCGTCTGCTGGAGTATCCGGGAAACTTTAGTTACTTCTGGGAAAAACGAAAGGAAGGAAAGGAGTCTGTTCAAAAGAGGAAGAAAAGGAAACCTGTTTCAAGAAAGAAGAAGCGATCTGTCAAGGCATCAGCTTCATCCGTACCGGAGGAGATCAAGAAGAAAATAAACCGGCTCGAGGAGGAAAAACTCCGGTGCGAGAAGAGCATGGTTTCTGCATATCGCAACCGAGATTACAAACAGGGGGAAAAGATCAGCCAGAGACTTCGGAAAATCGAGACACAGATCGAGGAGCTTTATGAAAGCCTGTAACGTTTTTGCGGATAGATCTCCAATTAGGATACAGGCATCCCCACAAATAGCCTGCTGAAGTCATCAACGAGTGGATCTTCCTCTCCGCTATCTGCAGCTCGTGCAAAAACGACTCCCGGGCGCTTCGCACGTCGCGCCCTTGCCAGCACACCGTAACCCTTTGGCGCGTTTATTTCTTGCACTTCCTGAGCTTTCTCGCGTATCTCGAATTGGACCCGCGCAAGCCCATTTCTCGCCCCGAAAACACGGGCAAAAACCTCTTCAGGCGTGAGGCCATCCCGCCAACCGTTGGGGATCGGAACAAGCTTTCCTTCCACGTCCGGTACGACCCCGCTGCCGCCCAAGTACTGACGAAGCTGGTGGACGTTTGCGTGCGCCCCGCATTTCGACATCAGGATCACCTGTCCAATATTGTTGTCATCATACGCGCAAAAACCCATCACCCGAGCCTCCACCTCCCCGGCATAAGCCAGCCACTGATCAGGGTCGTTCTCCTCAGGCTGGGGAGGAAGATCCAAATCCTCCCCAATGAACGGGCTCACAAATGCACCCATCCCCTTTGCGACCTCGAAACCGCGCCGCATCAGCCGTTCTGAAGCATCGAGGGCTTTTTGGGGGCCCTCGTGTTCAACGATGTGTCGCAAAGCCTTAATAAGGGTGTGCCTCGTGATAATTCCGTCTTTTCTCCCCACCTCGGCGCCCGCGAGTTTCCCGATCTCCCCCCATCCTGTCCGTCGAGACCCGCCTTCCGGCACAGCGCCTCGATGCCGGGTGGGCGAAAGGTGACGGTCACAGTCTCGTCGAGAGAGTCGGGAAGGGGATCGAGGTCAGGCTCCAAGGGGATACTTGCCGGAGGACCTTCCGAAACGTCGAAACCGGCCGCCCGGATGCAACCGGGCTGTTAAACAAGGCCGACGGGAAAAACAGAGAATCAGAGAATCCTGAGGAAACATCTCTGCTCAGCGGACGCAACCCCACGGTTGTGCTTGCAATCCCGGGTGGAGCGCTTCGAAACAGAGAATCGGCAGAGAGGGGAAGGAGGTGGCCCAAGTGTTTGTGAATACGACAGAAACGACAAGACTCCGAAGGGTTGCCCCACGGGGTCTTGCGTTAACGGACGACCGCCGAAGTTGGCGGATGGGAATATGGCTCCCCAACTGCACCCTTTTCCTAACCGCTCACCGTCACGCCAGAGAGAGAACCCCTTGTATTTGAGTAAGTTGTGGAACAAGGACGCCTGCCGCCTGTGGCCCACGGCCAGGCACTTCACCTCGTGGCTCCCCTCCCGCACCCCTCTTCAGAACCCTCCTCTGTTCGACTGGAAAGTCGTAACATCCTGTATTGAACTGTCGTAATCACGCCCGCTACCACAGAGGCGGGAGTCATGTCAAGACCGGTTCCCGTTTTTTCAGCCGGATCAGCGGGGCGGAAACGGCGCCAAGGGCAACTCCTGGCTGGACCTGGCCAGGGGAGAGCCATGGGCGAGGGACTCAGGGCGCTTCACGTCACCTGGGGAGGACGAAAGGGCCTTTGGAGGGAAGGGGTGAACTGTTAATTTTTCTACTCAACTGAAGCATTGTCCAAAATGGAATCTAAAGGGTGAGGAACCTTAATCGCGCCTGCTACTTTTTCTGCGAGAATTGGCGGTACTGCATCAGCTACCTGCTGCTGCTGAAATCCTATGGAACCCAAAAATTGATAGTCGTCCGGGAAGGATTGAAGTCGGGCAGCTTCTCTAACTGACAGGCCTCGATTCTGCTCAGGATGGATGAGCATATTTTTACGAAAATTCCCGATGACTTTAGCAGGTTTATTCTTTTCTAGTCTGTAATAGATTCCTGTGTGGCAGCGTGCGATATCCTTGTAATTATCTATTAATTCAGGTGGTACGGCTTCCCAGTTTTGGCCGGATTTGATATGCCTATATCGCTTGATAATCTTCTCCGCATTGTGTGATACAAGATTGCCTTGCACATTGCCCAGTTCTGGCAAATCATTGATTGCCTGCCGCACCTTAACATAAGGTTTTTTTCCAGGGCCCCGAGTAGACTCAGGAAAGTTAATGGGCAAACCAAACCGGTTTCCGAGAATAAAAAGCCGCCGCCGGAACTGAGGCACCCCATAATCCGCTGCATTCAATTCTTTCCATTTGACTTCGTAACCAAGTGCAGCGCATTCTTCAATGATGCGTTGAAGGATGTAACCCCCAGATAAGGTTCGCAGACCAGCGACATTTTCGAAGACAAACCACACCGGCTGCACAGCTTTTAGAAACTTGAGAAATTGTTGATAAAGATGATTTTGGGGATTTGTAAGTGATCTCGTGCGACGGTTTGACTCCGAGAAACCCTGACACGGGGGGCCATTAATCAGGACTGTAATATCTCCTGGCCTCAATCCCAGACGACTTAGAGAGGCATCAGGATCAAAACTGCAGATATCCTCCTCTAAAAGATCCGCTTCCGGATGATTGTGTCTATAGGTGGCAGCAGCGTGAGGATCACTCTCAATAGCTTGAACAACCTGGAATCCTGCCTTTTTGAATCCCAAACTTAATCCTCCTGCGCCCGAAAAGAGGTCTAATGCAAGACGTTTAGGCCTGACTTCAATAGGTAGCGGTTTTGCCGCTGCTGGATGCAAACAGTATTTTCTTAGAGGACAGCCTTGGCAGTCAGGATCGTGTGCAAAGCAGCGGGTCCGACCGTGAGCAACAGCGTTTACGTGGAAAGCTTTGCGAAGGTGTTGAGGGATGCCTTTTTGAAGCAATGTATGTGACTGTTCATAAGATACCCACCGGTGGATGAACCCCAGCCTGACAGCCAGACGGTAAGTGTGCACATCGACTGGGAGAACTGGGAAATCAAAACAATAAAGGAGAACACAACGCGCTGCCTTACATCCTATGCCAGGAAGGCAGAGAAGTTCCCTCTCTGCTTCCACCGGAGTCATTGAGGATAGGGGAGACAAATCCAGCGAACCAAATCTTTGGATGATGCCTTGCAGTATTCGCTTCAGAAGCTCTGCGCGCCTTTTACCAAACCCAGCATCTTTGATAAGGGATTCAATCTGGGACCTTTTTGCATTAAGTAGCCCTTCCCATTTTAAGAAGTGTGCCTTCAGCCTTCTGAAGGCTTTCAGATATTTCTCCTCATCTGTCTTTTCCGAAAGTAGGATAAAAACAAGCTCATCCAAAGGATCCCTCTGGTTATTGAGGAGTGGGTCGCCATATTCTCCGGATAAAACTGACGTGGCACGAGTAACTTTGTAAGCTATGCCAGTTTTTCTACCCATTGGGTATCTCATCTATAAAGATACGATTAGCCCCTTCAGAATAGTTATCAATGTTATACTCACCAGGTACACAATATACGATGTTTCGCAGGCTCAAGAGCGTAACGGAATACGTTTCCATAGAGCACATCATATTGACTACAAGCTGTGGATTCAGCCCTTATGGCCGAGAGAGCGGACGCACCTCTCCCTGGTTTGGAATAAACTCAGCCAGCATGAAAACGCCGCCGTTCGGGATCCACGCTCAACGAAGGCCGGGGCGCATACCCCGGCGACACTGCTAATCCTGGGAAAAGGGGGGTTCAAGGCGAAACATGGCCTTTTCGCAAGGCGGGGAGCCGTCGGAGGTGACGTGTTTGCGGTAGATTCACAGCCTTACGAACGATACCAGTTAAGAGAAATCGGCACAATCGGGAAAAACCGGCCCTATAGACGCCGCTTGTGACGCGGCTCCCCAGGATCACCGAGGGTTCGCAGATGAGTCAAAGCACCCAGGGTTGGCCCAACTCGTGAGGTTGGCTCCGACCGAAGCGCAGTCTGGCCTCCTCCAAGCGCCCGGGGAAGCGATACACGATCACCGAATCACGATGACTGTCGATGACATCCTGCATCTCGTTGATCATGCGAGCCAACCGCTCATGGGACAGGCGACACTCGAATACCGATAGCTGCACCCGTTGACCGTACTTCTCGCAGACTTCGGCGATACGCCTGAGTCGAGACGCTCCCAGACCTTCCGTGTTGGCGATGTCGTAGGTGACCAGAAGGTCCATAGCTCACGACATGACGAAGGGTGGATAGGCCGGCAGATCACCGCGCAGATGTCGTGCGAGCAGCGTCGCCTGGGCCGATGGCAATGCCCACCTGCCTATCTGTCGAACTCCAGCGTTTCCGATTCGCCTGTCGCGGCCAGCGCTGTGATTTGATCAGGCGTCATAGACCAAAGTCGTCCCTGCGTTAGTCCGGCACCGATGTCCGCCCGTGACAGATCGGTTCATTGGTCAACTCTGCTCGTGCTGGTTTCACCACCGATTTCAACCCATCCGATCAGCTTTGACGAGTAGCCTCCGTTCTCAGGGACCAATCCTCGGTGATGAAGCTCGCGCTGGAGCATAGGTTCCAAAGTGTTGTGCAGGAGCTCCCGTCGCTGCTTTGCCGAAAGGCAAGACTGCCCTGGCGGTCGTTTGAGAAGGTCGCCGCTATTGCGCTCTAACTTCGGGACCCGCCTGCCATCCGCGCCGACGATGAGCGGCTTAACAAAGGACCGGTGTTCACCGTTCATGCCTTGAGTGTGAATCAACCACCAAGACGCGACCGCTGGTCCATCGTTCCCGTCCACGGAAACGCCGAGCATCTCCGGATCAAGACCTTGCCAGCGCTTCAACGCTTCGAGCATCAGTGGGTGGTCAAGCCCCATCAGTTCGAGCCCTGCTTGCTCGCGGGCAAGTTCGCGGTCAGTGGTGAATTTCCCCTCCGACTTCCCCTCTTGCGAGAGGACGGTAAACGTCTTCTTGTCGAGCCACTTCACTTGCCGTCCGTTTTCCGACATGGCAGCGCCAAGGAAATGGACAACGCGGTCAAACCCAGCTTCAACGTTGGCGAACGGCTTGTAGTCCTCGAGCGAGAAGCCATCGAGGTCCTGGAACAATTCAAAGACCACCTTGCGAGCTTCGGTGGCATTTGACATTGCCGCCTCGAGCTCCTCCTTCGTGCGACGCAGCTCTGGATCGGAGAGTGCTTCCCGGTAAAGCGTGTCGTAGGTCAAACGCTCCGAAAGCTGCCCGAGGACTTGCAGCCGGAGATCCTCCGCGACGTTGCCAAGCTCATCGACCTTGCCGAGGGTGCGCGCAATCTCCTCAAGCTTGTCCGTGAGCAGTAGAAAAATCCTGCCCTCGATAGTGTCCGACAACACGAGGTTGTAAACCTGCGCCGTGTGTTTTTGGCCGTATCGGTGGATTCGCCCGATGCGCTGCTCGACATCCATCGGATTCCAGGGCAGGTCGAAGTTGAAGAGCACGCGTGCAAACTGAAGGTTGATGCCTTCCCGTCCGGCTGCGGTGCACACAAGCACCCGAGGCCCGTCAGGTCTCTTGAAGCGGCGCTCGGCCGCCAGCTTTGCACCGTGATCTCCACCGCGTAGAACGACCACACCCTGTCCAGGGTACGAGCCATCAATCTCCCTTCCGAGCAGATCAACTGTGCCGAGATAGGTCGCGAAGATCACGACCTTCTCCATGGGGTTCTGCTCCCACAACGCCCCAAGGCCACGCAGCAGTTTCTCGACCTTTGTTTCACGTGTCTCTGGAAAGCGCTTCAGTAGGTCACGAATACGCAGTCGTTCCTCTGGCAGCGCCAAGCTAACCGCCATGACGGCCGCGTCTTCACCTGCCGCTGCAGCTTCCTCACCGGAAGCAGAGTCCGACGCCATGGCGAGTTCCTCTTCGTCCAGTCGCTTGAGCATGCGGACCTTCAGGTCGGCCAGGATTGCATCGACCTGGCCCTTGGAAACGGCATCGTCTTGAGGGATGCCGTGCTCCTCGTGAATGAGGTCACGCGCCTCGCCGTAGAGTTCATTGCGGGCATCAATGTCGAGCTGTTGGTCCTTGATGATTGCTTCGTGCAACGTGAGCATCATCAGCCGGCGAGACAGCGTCCGATGTACGGCCGCGAAGCTCGATGCCGCGATCTTCTGGAAGATGGTCATCACAAATCCGAGGGCACGCCCCTCGTTGCCCTGGCGCTTTGAGCTGTGCGCCGGTCAAGGACGAAACCCTGAGCGACATGTCTTGGACCTGAGTTCCGGTGCTGATGCCCCACGACTCAACTCTACCGAGCAGGTTCAGTGCGGATGTCGCGTCCGCTGCGTGCGGTACGAGATCGGAGACCCCTCCGAAAATACCGCCAGCACCACCTTCCGAAGTTGGAGATGTTCCTCCCCCGACACCTTGATCGCCTTCTTCCTGTTGCCCGCCGCCACCCGTCGCACCTCCGAAGGTCCCTCCCTCTGGATCGGGTGATCCAGAAGGGGTCGAGACGCCTTCTGTTTGTGGTACAGCCTGTGGCCGAAGCACGTACGTCTCATCGAGGTGCTTCCCAGTGCCGAGCTTGCCCCGCATCCGTCTCCAGGCGCTGTTTTCATCCTCGTCAGGTGGCACCTGGAGATACTCCATGCCCCGTAGGTTAATAGCGATATCGCCACGTGCGCAGATGTGGATGATCCGTTCTTTCATTGGCGTCTCGCCTAGCCAAGGAATGCAGGTTTCACCCGATGCGCGGGGTTCCTGTAGCTCTCGCAGGAGCTTGCCGACAGACTCGTTGTTATCCGCCGCGGCACCAACCAGTGCGTCGAAGTCTTCGGGGATGAAGAGATTAGTGCGAATGTGTTCGTCTACTGCACCGGGAATCTTAGCGCCCAGAGACTTGTGGGCCTCGACGTGAAGAACGCACTTTGCTGGCTCCTGGAAGTTCCACGTGTCGAGGATGGCGAAACGGTCGAAGCGCCCGTTTAGGATGCCTCGCAGTTCTCGCTGGTACTTGGTGAACAGTCTTCCGTACTCTGGACTTTGCGTTCTCCATCGTTCAGCCAAGACCACAGCGCGAGAGAGAATCAACAGTTCGTGGTCAAGGAAGATGTCGGTGCTGCCGACCCTTGGAAGGAGGAATCGCACAGCGTTTCTCCGAGATTGCAGATGGTTTCGAAGCCACGGTCCCAGCGCGGGTCCCACGGCCTCCGGGCTGGCGGGGAGCACCATCAACGGCAGACGCTCGTCCCAGCTTTGAGGTTTGTCGCCGTCTTCAACGGATTCCCAGGGTGCCGTTGACCAATTCGATGGAAGCACGACCACTCTGAACGCCTGGGATACACCCTCCTGCCCGCCAATGACGTAGCGGACTTCCTTGGCAAGCTGTTCTTGATCCGCTCCATCCGTGAAGAGTTTGTCGTTGCGCGCGTTGGCGATGAGCTTGGCCTGAGGATTCTCCTCTTCTCTGAATACCAGCCGGGTGCCGTCCTGGTGGATGTTGAAGCTGTTCTCCTCGATATTCGCCAGCTCCACTTTGAACTGGTTGTCGTCAATGCGTTTGCCACGCGTAATATCGACCTGCAACATCTCGGGTTCGGCACCTGCCATGTTCCCCACCGAAAGAGAACGTAACCACAAGGCCGCGACAATTTCTGCCAGGTGTGGCACATCGGAATCCGGATTCGCCACTGCATCGAGGACGGCAGACAGGTTGCGTTGCGCCTTCTCTCGCAAGTCAGTGTGGTGCTGATTCGATACGGAATCGAGAAGTGCCACGATGCCACTCTTCTCATCGTCGAGACGAAAATCAGCAGCGGTAATGACAGGGCTGTCCTTGTGCTGCTTGAATAGGTCGGTGAGAATGCGGATGAGGTCTCGAGTCTCCTGTGCTTGCGTGGCCACGAGCACCTGATCTTCGAGGAGTTGCATGAGATGTGGGGCGTATGGCCAACACTCGCGAAATTGCTGTCGGATCTGGCCGTGCTCCGAGGGCGGCACTTTGCGGAGCCGCAGATATTCAGAAACGTGGACACTGATTATTAGTTCAATCTGCGACTCTGACACCTGCATGCGGTTCTCGAACAGGCGGTGGAGGAGCAGCTTCTGTCGGTCTTGCTTCGCGGTTGGACTCTTGAAATCGACCAGTATTGGCCCCACGCGTTGGATCTGCTGGAAAGCGTCTGTGCTGCCGTCTCTCACCGACACGACCAATACGAGTAGGTCGGGGTGTTCCTTAGCGATTTCAGAAAGGAGTTGAATGAAGTTGAAGGCCCACGTTCGCCACGGATACTGTTTGGTGTTCGTCAGGCCGTCGTACCAGGTCTGAAATTCGTCAAGAACCAACGCTGTCGGCGTGTGCCTGAAGAGCTCAATAAGAAGCTCGTAGCTCGGCACTTCCGTCTTTTTCTCACCGAGTCCCTTCCACATGCCGCGAACTTCGGGTCCGTAAGGGTGACGTTCGAAGATGAGGTCCCATAGGAACTTGTAGCTTTGGCGGTGAAGGCTCTCACTGACGACGTGCATCCCTTCACGGAGCGGCAGTTTGCCGAGTTTGGATTTGCCGAGACGATCCTCCCAAGCTCTTAGCCAGTCGTGCGTGGCACCAAAGTTGGTGAATGCGTGATGCAGCATCGCCATCAAGTGAGACTTGCCCTGGCCGCGCTCGCCGATGAGGACGAGGGGCCGACCGTGACCCGGTCCCACGGCTTCAATCGCTTCAAGCGCGTCCGCCGACGGATAAGTGATCTCCAGAAAGTCCGATGCCGAGATCTGCGTGGCGCCTGTATTACTCGAATTCGCCAGCTCGATAGCGGTGCCTTTTAGGCGGCGACTTTGAAACTCCTGTCGCAGTGTAAGTTTCAACATTGGTCAGTCCTCCCGACTGATGGCCGACGGTTTCGCGCTATCGTTGGCGGGCTGTGCGCCAGCAGCATTGGTCTTCACCTCGATCCAGGAGTCGATTGCCGTTCGACGGAACCGCCACTGGCCGCCGACCTTGAAGGCAGGCAAGTCGCCCTTTCGGACGAGGCTGTACACGGTCTTCTCTGTCACCTTGAGGAGGCTGGCGACATCGGGGATGGTGAGGACATCATCTTGGCTCGTCATAGCTACCCCACCGGAACGATTCTTGGGAAGACATGCCCATATTCTAGCAAAATATGGAAAATACGGGAAAGCGTCAAGGAAACTTCATCGACGAGATCAGACCCACATCACGACTGGGACGGATGTTGCGCTGACAACTTCAGCACCACCGCCGATGAATTCTGGGCCGGCCGCTACTCTGGCCAGCAGCCCGACACGATCCTGCGCCGCTTGATGCCGGTTGTTTCGACCGTGTAGACCTAGGCGAGCTCGTGGGCTCCATTCACCGCGACCAGGACAAGCACCCGCCGATAGAGGCTGGAAGCGCCCGGGCGGAACCCCTCGAGGCGGTCGATGGCGGGCAGGCGGGACTCAGGGTCGTCGAAGGTGAGCAGCTCCCCGTACACGGCGCCCCAGGCGCCCGTTGTGGCGCATTCGGGCGCCGATCGGGAGTCTGACCCCACCCAATCGGACAGCCCCGCCTGTGTGGCTACATCAGCCAGATGATTGGCGGTGCCGTAGGCAAGGATAGAGAGAAAGCACGGGTGCCTGTGTGCTGCGTGCGGACGGCCTGCTCGAGAAGACGGTAGAAGAGCAACCCTCTGGATCGGGAGCTGCGCCGGTTGAAGCGGAACGTTTTCTTTCCTTACTATTTGTCCAATCAATTTATTTCCTTAAGTGGTATATATAAGTTATCAAACAATGTCCAAGGCTCCAGCGTCGTTGTACTTCTCCCAGGGTGCTGCAGCCTCTAAACCAGAGCGCCAAACATAATATCCCAACCAGCCCCATTTTACCGAAGAACGAAGGATGTCTGTCTGCTTACTCCAATCCCACTGTTCAGGTCCGTAACGGTCACCTGAAGGGTATGGTCCCCCTTTTTCCCCTTCCTCAAATCCAGCGCTGTGTGGATTATCTCCTGCGTCGTCTCTCCCCTTGACTCGTGGGAGGTGGTGACCTCGTCCTCCTTCTTACGCCTTCCGATCAGCCGTCCGAGGCCCGACAGGATGGGATTACCGATGCCCCCCTTCAGCCTTCGCAGAGTATAATCGACCCGGTAGTGCGTCCGTCCCTGTGCGTCCCGGGTGAGATTGTAAATCTCAAAGTAGAGGAAGACATCTTTATTCCGTTTGAAGGTCAGGGAAGGCATGGGGATCACCTCCAGCCCCTGTTTCACGAACTTACCTTCCTCTGTAGCCGATTCAATCCTACGGGCCATCTCGATGCCGCTCATCCGGAGGCTTTCTCCCCCATAACCCTCCACGCGGAGGCTGTCGCGTATCACCTGCGTTCGTTTGGACTTCAGGTCTCTGACCTTCACCGCCATAAAATAGTCGCCCGGCTGCAAGTTGAACGCCGTTACATCCAGGAGCTCCTCATCGAACCCCGGCAGAACTTGGAGCGGTGAACGGTCGATGGAGCGGTGAACCTCTCGCCACATCTTGTCGTACACGACCACCCACCGCTCCCCCGGCCATCCCTGCTCCGTCGGGGTGATCTCTTCGACGGGCACTTCAAGGTAGATCTCCACGTGTGAGCTGTCGCGGCTCCCCCGGAAGTCCACTGTGGCCACGTGAGACGTGAGCGGCTCTGTCAGATCCTCAGGCAAGTACAGCGACCGCGCCTTTGATTTGAGAGCGCGAAAGACCTGCTCGGGAGCCTCTTCGCGCACCTTGGTTCGGAACTTTCCCACTGCTGCCGTTGGAGCCATTGGAGTATAGATCGTGGGAATCGGGGCAAAGTCATAGTCATATCCGTGGAATTCGTCGGTGAACACAAACTCGATCCCCCCCTCGATATGAGGGTAGATCCAACTCTCCCACAACTCAGAGGTGTTTCCACCCGCCGCTATAATGGTGTAGCCAGGCCCGTAGGCCTGTAACGGATAGACCGGACCCTGGTGGAGTCCCATGTCCGTAGTCAGATTGTTTGAATTTGAAGGGAAAAACCTACTAAGATTATTTTTCGAAGAAAGACTGTCGACCTTGAACCTACCAGAATTACCTTTCAGAAACAAAAGGAGGTCATGGATATCCGTTCTCATTCCGCCGTAAATGCGGGTCGCTTGTCGCTGCCGCACGGCCTGTACCTTCCGGTCCATCGCCTTTTGGAAGTTGCCCTCCCACGACCGTTGCCGGAAGTATGGTTCCCCGTAGCGAATGTAGATCTCCCCACGCCGGTCCCACGGTGTCCGTCCCTTGGAGAACTGCGTCCGGGCAACCCACACGCGCCGATAGTGCTCAAGACGCCGCTTGTTAACCCCAGTTATCAAGTCTATGTCCCGCCGCGCCCAGAACTGCCGCAGAAACTCAGGGGTATCCTCCGGCTTGATGGCATTAAATGCCTCTATCTCCTCCGGCGACCCCACAAGCGAAATGTCATTGTAGAATGCTCGCTCCTGAGGGTTGACCCGGTCCAGATAGGCTCGAAACACAGCCTCCGCGGGCCCCAACCGCTCCTTCTTCAGGTGGGCTTGCCCGATCAGGGGCAAGAGACGGATCTCGTGAGGCCGCTTCTTGAGGTAGGACATTAACACGGTAATCCCAGTGTCCTCCCCACCCGAGAGAAACTTGAGCTCCTCCCTTCGGACCAGGAGGTCCGGATCATCCGGATTTGCTTTCAGGCCGCGCTCACACCATTCGAGGGCTTCTTCGAGACCGTAAGGCTTCTGCTCAGCCCACTCGGAGAGGAGGAGGTAGGCCGGTGTGTACTTCGGATCCGCCTTCACAAGGCGCTTGAGCTCGGATCCTGCGTTCCCCTCTCCCAGGCTGTGCAGGACGAGGGCGAGTCGATAGCGGGCATCTGACATCTTCGGGTCGCGGGCAATGGCCTCCCGGAACCGGTCCGGAGCCTCCCGCTTCCGGGATCGGTCCCCCGCAGCCGCGACTATCCCCAGGCCAAACCATGACGCCGCGGAATCGTCGAGGTGGCGAGCCCGATCAAACGCCTCCTCCGCCGCATCGAGCTGTCTTCCGCCCAGATAGATCGCACCCAGAGTCCGTTGTGCGGCAGCGGCCCCTTCTGGATCCCCCGATTCCGACAGCAAGGTGGCCACCTCCACCAGCGAATCCATGTTCACCGGTTGAACTTCAGGTGACCCTTCACTCGAGGGTTCGACTCCCTGACCAAAGGCCTGGTTGCTCACTTTCACAGGCGGTGCGACGTTCATCAACGAGTCGAGCTCCGCCTGTAAGGAGTCCAGAGCCACAGCTAATGAGTCCGGGGACTCAGCGCCTGCATTGGGGGCGATGAAGGCTATCCCTGTGACCGCGAGGCTCAACGAGATGAAAAGATGAGCAATCACTCGTGCGGTTTGAGAAAAGGTGCGTGATGGACACATAATCTCACCCCCTTAGGAATTACAGTCCTTATGTCCAAGAAAGACAATTTTCATCGAA
Organism: Candidatus Latescibacterota bacterium; assembly: GCA_965217865.1. GTDB lineage: Bacteria > Latescibacterota > UBA2968 > SICM01 > SICM01 > CBDCJO01. The sequence continues at coordinate 2,451,147 of CBDCJO010000002.1, forward strand.
CATCTACTACATATACTGAACCGTGCTCTTTCGCCACAAAAAGCTCGACGCTACGGATCGATCCAACCTGTTTATGCGTTCATCTACCGTTTTCATGTTGCCCCCCACGCGTTGGATGTGCTTCAAGGCGTGAATCCTTACAGCTCATAATGCCGCCATCGCCACCTTTACAGCATCCTCAGCTTATCCCGCTCGTACATGAAAAATGTACGGGACGTATTTATGGGGGGGCAATGGTTAACAAGGAAGGAGCGTCAAGCCTAGAACCAAAAGTTGTACGATATTTAACACTTTGGACGGAAACCGGCACCAAATTGGTATACGACGACAAAGCGCGATGGACCTCTGTCCGGGGGGGACAAAATTGGGCTTGGAGATCAATGCCAAGGGGTTAACACCCCTTAATTTTTCCTTCTTGTCCCTTTTTAAACCTTGTAAGTCACCAAAAAGTTCCATATCTATCTCGCACGGTCGGCCCGGAGAAGAGGGCCCCTTTCACAACCGTCGATTCCAGTCTGAAAACCAACGTAGCCCGCGCAGCGATTGCGGCTAGATCACGAATATATTACTGGGCACACATCGGGGTTTTCCAGATCCTCGGTGCAAGGCCAAGGAAGCGTGGCCAGTTGCTGTGATTTTTCCGTGCGCAGATGCAAAGCAGGGATATCCTCTCGACTCAAAATGCCAAAAGCCAGCATCCTTCAAGACACGTTGACGGGGAATTTTTGTTTGATTTCAACCTGTTGAGGGCGTATATTGTTCCGAAGTTCCGGGTGATCTCGACGGTTTTGCGTAGATTTTTCGTCATTGATTCACCAGATCGGTTCAATCAACGGGAAAAGGAGAGTGCTTTTTATGGCCGATAATATGCCTTTCGATTTAAGAGATTTCAAGCCGCCGAACATTCAAGCCCGGACGTTTGTTTGGATTGTGCTGGGAATCCTGATCCTGATCCTTCTGTTTTCTTCCTGGTTCACTGTGGACCCTGAAGAGGTGGGAGTGGTTCTGCGCTTCGGAGAGTTTGTCCGCCAGGAGGAGCCTGGTTTACATATCAAAATCCCCTTCGGCGTCGAAACCGTTACCAAAGTTCCTGTTGAGCGGCAATTAAAGGAGGAATTTGGATTTCGGACCCAACTTGCGCAGATTCAAACCCAATATTCTTCCCACCGGAGTTATCAGGAAGAATCATTGATGTTGACGGGAGACCTGAATGCGGCGCAGGTGGAATGGATTGTTCAGTATCGCATCAAAGACCCGTATAAATATTTGTTCCGGGTCAGGAACGCACGCAAGACTTTCCGCGACATCAACGAGGCGGTTATGCGTGAAGTGGTCGGAGACCGCACCGTGAATGAGGTGTTGACGATCGGTCGGCAGGAAATCGAACACGCAGTTGCGGTGAATCTGCAGGCCCTGTGCGACCAGTACGACACGGGGATCAAAGTGGACCAAGTGGTCCTTCAGGACGTGAATCCTCCCGATCCGGTGAAACCCGCGTTCAATGAGGTGAACGAAGCGCAACAGGAGCGCGAGAAATTGATCAACCAGGCGCGCTCGGCATACAATCAGGTGATTCCCAAGGCCCGGGGCGAGGCCGCCCGGACAATCGAAGAGTCCAAGGGTTATGCACTGGAACGGGTCAACCAAGCCCGGGGGGAAGCGTCCAAATTCAACTCCGTATTCAGGGAGTATTTGCGGGCAAAAGATGTCACCCGGCAGCGAATTTACCTGGAGACGATGAATAAAGTCATGCAAAATGTCGGTCGAAAATTGATTACGGACGAAAAGGCCTCCGGGATTCTCCCTCTGTTCCAGTTCCAAAAGGAGGAAAGAAGATGAAAGCCGTCTGGGGGGTTCTCGGGCTGATCGTATTGATTGTCGTCATATCATCAGCGTATGTGGTACAAGAGACCGAACAGGTCGTGATTACACAATTCGGAAAACCGGTTGGGGTTCCGATTACCGATCCGGGGCTTAAGTTTAAAGTTCCGATCATCCAGGTCGCCCATTTTTTTGAAAAGCGGTTTTTAGAATGGGACGGGGATCCTAACCAGGTGCCGACCCGAGACAAGAGATTTATCTGGGTGGACACCTATGCGCGTTGGCGGATCGCGGACCCTCTGCTGTTCTTTCAGAGGGTTCGGGACGAGCGCAGGGCCCAGTCCCGGTTGGACGATGTCCTGGACGGAGAGACCCGGAATGCGATCGCAAAGCACGATCTTGTCGAAGTCATCCGTACTTCCAACCGGACACCAAAGGCCAGCCAAGACCTGACCGAAGGGGAGGAGGCCGAGACCTTTCCTCGTATCGATATCGGGCGTGAAAAGATCACGCGCGGGATTCTGGAAACGGCTGCTCCGCGTACCGCGGAGCTCGGTATCGAACTGCTGGACCTTCGGTTCAAACGAATCAAGTATGTGGAGGAAGTTCAGAAGAAGATCTTCGAACGGATGATTTCGGAGCGACAACGAATCGCGGAAAAATTCAGGTCTGAAGGTCAGGGTGAGGCGAGCAAGATCATGGGCGATAAAGAGCGCGACCTGAAACAGATTCAATCCGAGGCCTACAAGACCGCGCAGGAGATCATCGGGAAGGCGGACGGTGAAGCCGTGGCGATCTACGCGAGGGCCTACAATCAGAGCCCAGAGGCGCGTGATTTTTACGGTTTCTTGAAGACTATGGAGACTTACCAGACGACGTTGCTGGATAAGGACTGGCTGATTTTATCCACCAAGGGAGACTTTTTAAAATACCTTCAAGACCAAAGGGGGAGATAGTCAGAGGCCAGAGTTCGGAGGTCGGATGTCAGGGAAACCAGTTGTAGCTCTTGCCCGCCGACACGCGGGGCCTCTTTCAACAAGAGATCGCGGGCAGCCCGATTAGGCCCTTCTCCACGCAGGCCATGCTGGGCCACATACTCGCCGAGCCGCACGAGAGAATCCTTGAGTACCTGCGCATTGACGTACGTATGTGCAAAGACGGCTTGCGGGTGGATCGCGACGCTGTCCTGACGCTTCTTGAACCGCGAGCCGAACGACCTCCGAGGCTTGCTCGATGACGAACCTGCGGATGGCTGCACCGATGGCGGTGTGAGCCTCTTTTCATGTGTGGGGTGACGGGCCTGCCAGCTTCGGAACGAATTTCAGTTTCAACTATGGTGGCGGGTTGAAGGTGGCGTTGATCGAACCCGCGGCGAGCATGTGGAGGAGCCGGAAATGAATACGCCCGTGGAAGATCTCGATCCGATACCCGACGTGTCCACTCGGGACTGGCGGTACTGGAGGACGCCCGTGCTGTTCGGGGCGGGATTCTGCGCCCTCCAAGTCGCCCTCTTCGTAGTGCGGTTCGGCTTCAGGGATGCAAGCACGGCTGGTCCCGTCGCTTGGGTCCCGGTCCCTTTTGGCCTCGTCTTATTCTTCGCAGGTGGCTTGTTGGTCGGGTTGCTCGCTCAGCGGCTGGTGCGAGGATGCCACGGTGCGTGGCGGACCTTCCTGCTTGTGGCGATTGCCATAGCCACTCCCTTCGCCGTCGTGTTGGTCGGGATTCCCGTACTGATCCGAAAGGTATGGTTGTGGCGAAAACACAAAGGGACTTAGGGATTACTGGGGCGGCCCATACGGAACCGCGCTCATCGAAATACAGGCAGCTGATTTGACACAACGGTTTGGTCGCGGATTTTCTCGACAAAACATACTGCAAGATGCACCTGTTTTACCTCTCATATCCACCCCCGAGCAGATTCAACGGTAATTATATACTTGATGCAGCCACGGGCTGGGAAATTGAATCGTTATGGGGATGGCTACAGCACTACCAGGTGTAACGCCAATTGAGGTAACAACCCCCATATCCTAGATCTTCGCTGCTGGCTCTCGATCAAAATGACCGCCACCGCTACGTTTTTGGAGACTTTCTTTTGTAAGGAATTACTGGGACACGACACTGATATGTATTGACCCCTGTCAAGGGCTCCGAAGGTGGTTAGTATGGGTTTATTCTTTGCATAGGTTGTTGTCCGGGGCAGAAGGGACGCTATAGCGACGGTTGATCCGACTGATATTCGCGGGTTGGTTACCGTCTGTCCTGGGTTCGTCGCGGAGCTTCCTCAGTCTAGCGTCGAGGGTCAGCCCACTGGGGGGCGGCTCATAGTGTCGTCGAGGGTTCTCCTGACCGGCCCCTTCTGTCCCGGTTCATTCTCCATCCGCTTACGGATTCGTTGCCTGGGACGTTGATCGTGTTATGCGGCCTTTCTGACGATGCTGCCGGGGTGTTGATGCTCCCAGGCGATGGCCCAGATGAAGCCGAGCAGCTCCCGCGCGATGGCGGTGCAGACCTTGTTCTTGGGCATCCCCCGCGCGCTCAGACGATGATACCGTCCAGAAAGTCGTTTCTGCGCCTTCCAGGCGATGGCCTATATGGCGGGCGCGGTCCGTTCGGCGAGGCGTTGACTCAGCTAGTTCAGTTGTCCACCCGGCTGATCTGCCAGGAGGGTTTTGAGGCGCATCAGCGGGACCACCTGGGTGTCGATCGGTATAAACGCGGTGAAGGTCGTCGAGGCTACCGTAGCGGCTATGAGCCGGGCTATCTAGATACTGCCGAAGGCCGCCTCGAGGTCGCATACTTTCCTATCCCCCGGAAGGCGGAAGGAAGGGGATTGGAAGGTGAAACTTCTTGAAGGTGTCGTGATAGGCGTTTCGGCGGGAATTATCTTGAGTCTGTTTTTTTGGGCGAGAGACTTTGTCAAAAGACGTATCGAGAGACGCGATCAAATACGATATCTCGCCAGTTTGATAGCGAATTTCAGGGAGCTTATATACAGCGCCGAGACGATACATATTTCAGCTATAAGTCAGAAATTGACAAGAGACCAAATCCGCAAGGCGTATTACGATGACATGCGAAGGCAATTGGATCAATGAAGTGAAACTGGTATTTTTCACCGACCTCTACCCGACCGTTCGTTTGAATGATAAAGCATACGAAGGCATATTCGGGAAATTAGAATCCATCAAATGGCTCAAGCTCCCACCAAGGACTACCTGATTTCCTGAAGATGACTGTCTAGAATAACCACTATGCCTAAAGGCATTTCGAATACACGAACCTCCCGAATCGGAAGTTCGCAGGGACGGCGCCGCAAAGCCAAGGTAGCCGAATCCGACAAGGTCCTTCGTGATATCCTTGAAGAGAGAGAATTCAAGCGGCGCCATCACTGCGGAGGACAGACCTGCCGCAACCATGACAAATCCTTCAAGCTGCAGAACAAATCTTCGGTGGATTTGAATCATGTCAAAAGCAGAATCTCGTTTATGCGAAGCTTTCGTTCGGATGTGCACTTACACATAACGTTTCCGCAATTGTGCAAGATGGGCGGGAAGGATCAGCAACGACTCGACGACATGCGGCGAAGCGGGCATTGGCCCGCGACGACGCGATCGCCGAACTTCAGCCGACGCTGGAAGAGGTCATCGCTGAGCAGGAGCGTAACCGATTGTTCATCATACTCGAAGAATTGGTTCTTTGGAAGAACACCACGAACGAAGAAGTGATCGAACGGGCGCGGCGGGAGATCTGGCAGAGTTGGCGGCGAGCGTGCGCTGAGAATGCGGCGCAACCGAGAGCCACAGAGATTTTCGATCGTCACAAGCTCCCGGCTTTTCACGATCCGTTTGCGGGGGGTGGAGCGCTTCCGCTGGAGGCGCAGCGGCTGGGGCTGGAAGCCCATGCGAGTGACCTGAACCCGGTGGCGGTGCTGATCAACAAGGCCATGATCGAGATTCCACCGAAATTTGCCGGCCAGGCGCCGGTGAATCCGGCGGTCCGCCAGGAAAAGAACCTGATCGAGCGCGGCTGGATGGGTGCCCAGGGACTAGCCGAAGACGTCCGCTACTACGGGCAGTGGATGCGCGAGGAAGCCGAGCGGCGCATCGGGCATCTGTATCCGAAGATCGATGTCACCGAGGAGATGGTCGCGGAGCGGCCCAACTTGGAACGCTACAAGGGCCGCAAGCTGACGGTGATTGCGTGGCTGTGGGCGCGGACGGTGAAAAGCCCCAACCCGGCGTTTGCCGATGTCGATGTGCCGCTGGCCTCGACTTTCATGCTCTCGACCAAAAAGGGCAGGGAGGCATACGTCGAGCCGGTGATTGAGGAGCAGGGCTATCGGTTCACGGTGAAGGTGGGCCAGCCGCCGGATGCGCAGACGAAGCTAGGAACCAAATCTGGTGGTAGTGGTAGTAGCTTCCTTTGTCTGATGTCGCATGTGCCAATGCCGTTCGAGTTTTTGCGTTCCGAGGCAAAAGCGGGTCGTATGGGCGCGTGGGGGGGTGGAGCGTGACGCCATCGCCACCGACCTCCCCGACGACAATCGACCGCTACGTGAGGGCGGGACCGGAGCCACAGCCTACGCCGAGGCCGTGGGGGTGTATCTGGCGTTGGCGGTCGACAAGTGCAGCGACTACTGGTCATCAATCTGCAGTTGGCACAATTCTAAGCGACAGACAGCGGAAAACACCTTTGAGCCAGGAGCGCCAAGCCAGACGGTTCCGTTGAGACGCAATCAGCCGCGTCCGTTCGACTTGGGCATACTCCGAATGACGGCCTGGATCGATTCTACGCGCCCAAATGACAGCGTTGTTCCTTATGAAGTAGTGGCTGCCGCAGCCGGAATTGGCCCACACGGACCCACCCCTAGGACCGTCCAGAGAGACCGACTTGCCATCGAAATGAACGTGCCAGCGGCTTGGGTGGAGAGACAGCACTGTCAGATCGCCGCAACCGCAGGGGCAGCGCAGGTTGACAGTCCGGTACTTGTGACTAATCCAGAGCTCACCGGCTTTGATTGCGTCAAAATCGGGCAATACGTCTACGAAGACGGGGCGGAGTTTCACGGGCGTCATTCCTGCGAGTCAGTCTGCTGTGACAATGCACGGCGTCTCGAGCCGGAACTTGTGGAGGAACGAAGCCGACCCCGAAACATACTGTTCCGTGCGACGCCGCCACTCCATCACGGCAAGCGACGCCGCCAACGCGTTCACTTCCGGCAGCTGGACGTTGCGGTAGCCGGGGACATTGCCCTCGACTCTGGCATTCGGAATGGCATCCTTCCACGCGCGAGAGCCTGCGGCATAGGCGCTCGTCGTCACAGCCCCTCTGACGGCGTAGTCTTCCAGCGTAATGCTCACACCCGAGTCTATGAACGGGACCTCCGCCGCTGAGAGCGCGCAGTAGACGACGTTCTGACGCGGCGAATCGCCGTCGGTCAGTTGGTCGATACACACGAAGACATAGTCGACGGGATGCGCCGATAGAAACTCGGCGAACATGGACGGGCTGTCCACTCGAACAGCGTGCGGGTGGATGCCTTCCCGGAGGGAGGCATACTTGGAATGGTAGTAGTCCACTTTGCGCAGGCGCCCCTTGGGACGCGACTCAATCTCCTCGACAGTAGGTGCGCCCGGTGAGCGCATGAAGTTGTGCCAGTCAACGTCGTCGGAATCCCAAAGATGGATTTCCGCCACTGGCGTCTTCGCAATAAGGTCTAGGACGTAGGCGCCCGTTCCGCCCAAGCCGATGATCGCAATGCTCTGATCACGGATGCGATCCTGAACCGAGCCTATCGCCGCTCGTGCCTCGAAAGTGTTCGGGATCTTGAACGGACCCCGCCTCCCGAGAGAAGCGGTTTCGGAGTAGCCGGCCGCCGACACGGCCCCGACGATCTGCTTCGCATAGCGGTGGATCAAGTCGCTCGCCGACACGTCCTCCTTCGGGCTGTTTTGGCTACCTTTCCGGATGGAGATGTTCGACCAGGTCTTGCCGTCGCCGGCGATGTAGCTCTCAATCGGGTTCCCGTCCGCGTGGTACACGCGCCCGTCGTGCTCTTCGTCAGCGGTGATCCGCACCGCATGGACTGCGCCACCTATCCGGTCATTCGGTTTCCCGTTCATAGGGTCGTAGGACTTCTCAATGGTACAAGTGCCAACAACCCCGTCTGCAAGCAGACAAGGAACCCGGACGGCCAAGACGACGTCGGAATCGACCCTGACGGCAAACCCGGCCTGCTCAGCGAACGTGGAGAGACGGTCCCTCACGAGACATGCTCGGGGTCTACCGAGAAGCTCGTGCCGTCCTTGACTTCAACGTCCTTGCCCGGCAGGAGGACACCGTCCTCGCCTTTCAGGCTGTCTTCGTAGTCGATGCCGGGCGTGCCTTTGCCGGAAATCTTCCGGATGCAATTTCGGCCAGCATGGTGTTGTTCTTGTCGCGGTGGTTTCCGAACCTTATACTTATATAAACGAAACCGGGTTACACCCCGGACAAAAGGAACGGCCGCGCTCCCGAGAGTACGCGGCCTTGTCCCATTAACTAACTAATTTACAAGATTATATGGATGACAACAGCCCTTGGGAAGAGATCCTCCTGAATACCACCTCGGGACTCACGTTGAAATGATTCGCAAGCTGATCCATATTCTTGCATTGCTTTAATTCGAGTTTCAGATAATGTAGAGGTACAAGTAGCTCACCGGCGAATTCGTTCGCTTCGAGGTTAAAATACTTCACTTCCTCTTCAGATTGCTCGTCTTCCGGAGGATGTTCAAGATAGATGTGGCCGAGTTCGTGGCCTATGGAGAACCTTCTCCTGTGTGAGTGATGCCTCTTATTCACTCCAATAAGTTTCTCAGACAAGTCCACAATGGCCGAGTGTTTGTCCATCAGGCTTTCAAGGAGCACCACCTTGCAGCCATCAAACTTAGCTATATCACAGACAGGAATTGGCGGTCTGATATCACCTGCTCCTTTGCTGTATCTCGAAAGCAGACTCCGCGCTGCCGTCCTGCAGTAGCCTGTTCTTTTCCTTGGAAGTTCTTCCATTAGCTCTTTTCCAACATCTCTCTCAGAGCCTGCAGATGCGATTCCAGATCATTATCTCTTTCTTCTGCTCTACCTTTGAGAAGCAGCTCCTCATAGGCGATTTTCATTGATTGCTCCTTCCCTTTGGCTCCCTCCCTAGAATCATACCTGGCAGCTCCTTTATATCTAGGTCCGATGTTGTGAAGCCTATCAGCCCGTTGAAGAACTACCTTTCAACGCACATAAACGGAAAAGACGCCTGGAGTGCGGGTCAGATAAATCAAGGTAAGGAGATTGAGCAGGAGACGCTGATAAGAGGTTAAAAAGGTGACCGAGGGCAGCAAAGCGTGATTGTAGGACGAGCAGTAGACGCTGCAAGGCCTTGGCCAGGTCCTGGAGGGCCTTCGGAGTACCTACGCCCATCACTTTGCGCATGAGCAGAGCCAGGTTGCAGCCCCCGATGTGGATCAGCAAACGCTTGAGGATATTGCCGCGGTCTCTCAAGTGCAACCTGCGCATGCCACCGGTATCATATGTGTGAGCGATGGTTCTTTCCACCCGTTCTGCACGACTTCGGCGCAAGGCCTTGCCGCGATCTCCCTTGATCCGGCGTCGATTCGCATATACCGCGGCCTGCTCATCTCGTCGGCCGTTCCACTTGCGGCGTCCCCGATCCGGTTCTGAAATGTAACTCCGGATGCCGCCTTGCTTCAGACTGGTCAATACATCGTTGCTATGATATCCTTTGTCCGCAACCACCTCCCGTATACGCTGTCTGTGCAAACGTTTGGCAGCTTTTTCGTCCTTCGCGACCTGCTTGAGATTGAGCTGCGCCTCGAGCAGCGTCCAGGGCAACGACTCGGTATCTCCTTCATCTGCTCCCGACAACGCCACTGCCACAATGGCATTGGTGTCCAGATCCACCGCGTGCTCCACCTTGTGCGCCATGTGCGTGCGACCGTCCTTCATCTTAGCGATCTTGGCATCCGGGTCGTGCGGGTGCTCCCAGTCCTGGTTCGATCCCTTCTTCGGTCGCTTCTTATCGATCTTGGACAAGTCCTCGCGGGTAGGCGTTTCAATGCCCGAGGCCTTGGCCAGATTCTCAAGGAATGCCTGGTAGCCTTCACCCGTGTCACGGCGTACAATGCTGCGCATCGCGGCGTTGGCCTCCAGTGTCGTAGCATCCACGCCCAACGTCTTCCCCTTCACCAGACCCGCTTTGCACAAGACCCTCAGGATCCACTTGAAAACCGCTTCGTGAACTTCCAAGGGAAGCCGATGCCGGATGCGAGACAGGCTGGAATGATCCGGGGTCTGTTCGTCAAGGGCATACCCCAAAAACCGGCGCAACGTCAGCGAGTCAGATACACGCCATTCGATCCCACGTTCCGAATCAAGTCCCTCGAAATACCCAATCAAAAGCATCCGAAAATAAACCCCGGGCGGAATGCCCTTGCGACCCATATGAGGAGCGTAATACCGCTGGCAAAGCCCCTCGACGAACTCGTCGAAGCCGTTCGCCCCCAATACCTGATTCAGCTTCTCGTAGAACGGATGACCCGGAGATTTCACCAAAGTGTTCGATGCGATGTTCAGGTTTTCCTGTCTCTGTCGTCCTCGTTTTCCCATTGCCATTTGCTCGTCCTCCCTTCTCAGTTTGAACCTGATATATCATAGGACCAAACCACAAGGAAAGACAACAGTCATCTTGGCATAAACGCACTTTTTCAACAGGCTGATAGGCTTGGATGATACCTGACATCGACGCAAACAACCGCTTTTTATCGCGATCCTTCCTGCTGAGTAAACCGTCAGGTTCTTGCAACCACTTTATAGTATTGTGAAGGAAATAGGCTAGGTCCATCATCGGCGTTCCGTAGCTGAAGTGATCGCAGTCTACGATGCCAAGGACGCGGTCTTCGCTGCACACCACGTTGCCAGCGTGAAGATCACGATGTATTAGCTGGAGAGGCAAGTCGGTCAAGGTGGCTCGCATTTCGGCTTCCACACCATTAACAAACTCTGAGAGTTCATTCGCCTTTCCGACCTCAAGTACTCCCTTAAGACGGGAACTCCGCTCCAAAAACTCCCCCAATGGATCATTCTTCCATGTCGTTGCCGCGAGTTCCAGGTTGGGGTAGTTTGCGAGGGAAACATGCAGTTGAGCGAAAGCCTTACCATACGAACGCATAAGATCCTCCGGCTTCCCAGGCTTTGGATCGTCATCAGAGATAAGACACGGTGAAAGGGTGAATCGCGTTCCTTCAATATCCACAGTCTGCTGACCATCTCTGGCTCGAAGAGGAACAGCAACCGGAACTCCCTGTGAGGCGAGATGACGTAGCAGGTCGAACTGAAGGTCGAGCCTTTCGTGCGCTCCCTCGCCGACGAGTTTGAGAATAAGATCATCGCCGTTGGCACGTCTGACTCTGAACACCTTTTCCGGGCTCAGTTCCTCCAGAGAATGGGCCTGCGATATGCCCCATGCCTGGAGAGCCGCTAATGCTTTTTCACGAATAATCATCATCAGAGAGGGGCATGGCCGCTAACGTTCCCGGCACCCACGAACCTGCCAAAGGCAGGTTGGGTCGGAGGCGTGTATGCGCCGGAGCCGGGGGTGCCATGATATTAATCTAAAGGCCCTCGTTGTCAGGAAAAGTTATTATTTGAGGTCCGGATATCTCAATAACCTTTCCACCACAGGAGGGCCTTATGCGATACGCGAAGATCGACTCCGACTATTTCTGTGGCATCGATCTCCACGCCAGAACCATGTATGTTTGTGTAATGAGTAAGATGGGGGAGATTGTGTTCCAGCGCAATCTGAAAAACGACTTCAAACTCTTACTGCAGGTGCTGGAAGCTCACCTCGGTAGCATCGCCGTCGGGGTGGAGTCAACCTTCAACTGGTACTGGCTGGCTGACGGATGTCACAAGGCCGGAATTCCATTCTACCTGGGACACGCCCTGTATATGAAGGCGATCCACGGGGGCAAAAAGAAGAACGACCGTCTCGATTCCAGAATGCTGGCAGAGCTGATGCGCTGCAACCTGTTCCCGATGGCCTATGCCTATCCGCAAGAGATGCGGGCAACCCGGGACCTGCTCCGGCGAAGGCACCGGTTTGTGGCCTTACGGGCTGAGTGCTACACCCACATCCAGAACACCTTCTCTCAGCAGGCTATCCTGGATCCTCTCAGCGACCAGGTCAAAAAGAAGACCAGCAGGAGAAAGCTGTGCGAACGTCTGGCCGACCCAGATCTGGGTATGTCTGTGGGCTGCGATCTGGACCTGGTTGACTCCCTGGACAAAATGATCTACAAAGTCGAGAAGCAAGTCCTTGCACAGGCCAAACATCACGATCGCAATGCCCTGTCTATCCTGATGACGGTTCCCGGACTTGGGGAGATGCTGGCCATGACCATCCTGTATGAAATCCACACGGTTGAACGGTTCAAATCCGCTTCAGCCTTCTCCTCCTACAGCCGGCTGATCAAAGTCGAGAGAGAGTCCGCTGGGAAGAAGACAAAGGACGGGAATAACAAAATCGGAAACTCACACCTAAAGTGGGCCTTCTCGGAAATCATCCTCGTGGCTCAGCGATGGTCAGAACCGATCAATAGAAACTACGAGAAACTCAAGAGCAAACACGGTCCGGGAAAAGCCAAGAGCGTCATCGCTCATAAATTCGGCGTGGCCGCCTACCAAATGCTCAAAAGTGGCCAGGCATTCGACGAGAAACGGTTTGTAGCATAATGGGTGGGGCGGTTAACCCGGCAGCTAACTGGCAGGGCAACGTCCGGACAATAGCCCAGCTCTCCCGCTGTGATTGGGAAGCCGCCTTCACCCCTTATATAGAACATAGATGAGCGGATCTGAGACAGTCAGTCCGTCTGCCCCCGCGATGAACCCGAACCTAACCGATGGACCATCCGTCGTGTGAGCAGAGGAGGGCAAACAGGTCCCGCAGGGGAGATGTCATTCCAATTGTCTCCCCAAGGTCGATAGCGCAAATCTCTCCTCTCACTGTGGCAATGACGTTGTCCGTATGCAGGCCTCCGTGGACCAATCTCCTCATAGTGGGTCGAGTCAAGTTGTTCCAATGCCGTTCTATGATTGGGAACAGCTCGGGAAGGTGCTCCTGGATCGGGAAAAGATCTGGGTCCCTTCGTCGCTACCCGACGGGTTCCGATCACTCTCGGACGAAAACCTGGTGTTTCCGCCGGCGGCTGACCAACGGATCCAATTGAGGGTTCGATGGAAGTCGTTACGGCGTCTGATCTGTCCGATGGTACCTTGCGATTTATCTTCCTGCTTGCTGTTCTTGCCACCCGGCGATCATGTTCAGGGACGAGACGGCCGGGGAAACGATAGGAGGGGAACGCCATACGCGGAACCCGACGCTGGAGGAGCGGCGCCTGCTGACGCCACGCCTGCGGGGGGGAAGGTGATGCGCAGGGGTGCCATCCGATCAAATCAGCCGCGTCTCGGGACCCGGATGTCCGGGTGGTCGTGACGGCGAAGTCTGGAAATTCATGCGGTTTGTGCAGTCCCCTGAAAAAAGGCGAGGTAGATCTCAAGGTCTCGAAAGGGCAAACGGCTCGGCCGCCCGGAGGGCGCCCGGGGCAAGTCCATGCGGCGGCGGCATGAGTAAATCAACCCTCATCAAGGGCACGAGAGTTCACAACATTGGCAAAAGACCGAGATCGCGCACGCTTATGAAAGCTTCTCCTGTCTCGGCTGCACGCCTGACTTTCATTGCGAGGACGCCCGCCAAATCAAGTCGGTGACACAGAACCTCGTGCAGATCGAGTCCATCCATGCAAACTACGCTCTTGCCGCGCCCAAAGGCTTCCAGCCCCGCAGCGGTGAATCCGCTTTGGCTGACAATCAGGCCGCGCGACCATTTCGCTTTGTCCTCGACCTCCCCAGGGGAGGCACTCTTTATAACCTTTCTCTGGCCGGATGAAAGCCTATAAGACGAGTATATTTAATGTGTTGTGTGGTGGACGTGACGAAGGGTCTTGCCGTCCTCCGGAAGGGCCAAAGAAAGAATTGTCCCCTGAGAGGTGTTGAGTTATATTGTGTGACAGATTAGCCGGGTACATGGGTAACAGGTGTTCTTAAGCTTATGGCACCGAAAGGAGGTGCCCTATGTCCTGGAGCCCCGACGAGATTTATTCAAGTAAAAGGACCTATATGGAGGCCGCCCATGGCTACGGAACCCGTTACCGACGCTCTCTATCGCGCCCTGCGCAGCTCCGAGCCGGACCCCGACTTGGCGCATGCCGCCGTCGAGGAAGTCCGCAACCTCGCCAGGATCTGACAGCAGGGCCAGGAGGGGACATGGGCTCATTCCGAAATACCGCATGCAACGTCCGTTAGACTATCGTAGTAGTGCACAAAAGTCATTCCGTCGATCACAATTCGATCGTTGAACGGTAGGTCCTCTGCCCACGTGAGTTCGGTGCCCCAGTTGTGTGGAGGACGGTCCGATTTTGCCCACCTGTTCCCATTGTAGCGACGAAACAACACAGTCCGACCAGCTTCGGTGACATATGCCTCGACCAAGACGTCACGTTCGGTGGTCTCCTTCTTAATGTTGAGTAGTCGGAAACAATCGAACCTTTTCTGGCCAATCGTCACCGCGAACTTGCCCGCTCCAAACAAATCTGGCACATCGTCGGCTCTTTCGAACGCGCCACTCCCGAGTTCCCTCACATATCCGCGATCTTCGATACGGCGTGGTGCGCTGTCCCAGTCGTCGTTGAATCCCTCGTCAAGAAAGCTGGTGAGTTCGCCTCTCCCGTCGTGACGGATGGTTTCTACTGCGAGCCATGCGACTTCGTCATCTGTGAGCCGACCCCACATTCTGGTTAAACAAGTCTTGTCCTTATTCGGGTTTCTGTCGTACGGGACGTCCGCACAATTGAGGAAACGCTGCTCGACTTCGATCTCCACCCCCTCCTGACCGTGAATGACGGCCTTGCGCCGGGCGCTCATCTCGACGGTCTCAGAAAGCTTCCACGGAGACTGGCCACTCCCCGGAGGTTCGTATGACGCCCATCTCACCTCGTCGCCTACCTCGGGCAGGACGAACCACCAAGACATCTCTCGAAAATCCAGGTCAAAGGGATCCTCTCCAATCCGTTGGATCTTGACCTCGGGCATTTGCTCCGGAAACGGTTTTCTCGCATCCATGATAGCACTCCTTCGTTTTCTCTTGATGCCCAGTACGGCTCTCACTCGGTCCCGACCGTGGGATAGGCGGCGCTTCACGGTGCCGGCGGGACACTGATGTCGCGCTGCGATTTCAGCGATGGTCAACCCGTCGAGGTAGAACGATTTCAGCGCCTTCCTCTCATGCTTTGAGACTTCCTCAAAAGCGTCTACCACCTCTTCAGCGGCCTCCCGCAGGTGCGTAGATGCCAACCCGAACCTGTTGACCATGGGTTCGAGCAGCCTTGTTTCCACGAGGACCTCTCGTCGCTGCTTCGAACGGAGGTAGTCCCGACAACGGTTGCGGGCCACTTGCAGAATCCAGGGGCGGACTTTTCTTGGTGTTTCTCCGTGGCGCAACCCGGTCCAGACATGCAGCAGCGTGTCCTGCAACACGTCCTGAACGTACTCGCCAGACCCGATTCGGCCGTGAATCAATGCTGCCAGCGAGCGCTCGTGGCGTCTGATCAAGGCCAGGAAAGCTTCTTCGTCTCCGTCCCGTATTCGGCGGGCCAAAACTTCATCGGAATCCAACTCTACGCCCCCCCTCTACCAATACAAGGCGGAGAATGAAACCAAAAGGTTCACAACGCCCGAATGAATGGCGGCATCTTTTTAAAGTAAAAGATCACACGGCAGAGGCCAAAACCTATCTTGAAATACAAGGTATGGGCAATTTGGGGGCGATCGAAAAAGCGATCACGATCGTCAACACCTGGAGCATCACGGGCAGCGCCCAAAACGGAATGCGGGCGCTCAACAGATCGACGAGATAAGCGCCTCCGCCGGCCTCTTTGCTCACGCCGCCGATCGTGATGGCCAGAAGGAGAATGACCGAGCCGCCGACCACCCCCTTCATCCCGTCGGTGATCCCGTCGATCAGATCCTTCAAGGCCATCCCGCGGCCCAGGGCCATGAACGCGCACAGAAGGAGCGCACACCCGAAAGCCCATAACACGTTGGGCGAGCCGATGGCGACAAACGTTCCGATCGCGATGGCGATCAGCACCACAAGGGGTAAAACGAAGTCGAGCAGATGGGGCCTGTAGTTTTCCGGCACCTGCACGTCGTGGAGTTCACGGGCCGCCAGGGGAGTCGCCTCGGGCGCGTCCAATCGGCCTGTTTGCCGAGCGCGGTCGATGGCCGCCATCAACCGTTTCCCGACAAAGAGCGGTTTCTCGATGCTCAGCAGAAACGTCCCCAGCACGGCGAAAATCGCGTAGAAACAAAAAGGCACGCTCTTGAAAAAGAACAGCACACGATCGGTCTCCGTCGCCAGGAAACCGACCCCCGCGACGTAGATAAAGGCCTGAACGTAGCCTGGCGGGGCCGCTGAGGTCTCCCCTTAGCCCGCGGCCCGGTTCACCCCCACTCGCGTGGGGAATACAAGCCCTTTCGCAAACATACAACGCTTGCAGTCCGGTTCACCCCCACTCGCGTGGGGAATACAGCAGCCGACGCTCGGTGTCGGTGATGTCAGCCGGTTCACCCCCACTCGCGTGGGGAATACCTGAACGTGAGGTTCAGATAAATGGCAGACTTCGGTTCACCCCCACTCGCGTGGGGAATACTTGACAGGTCCAGGTCCAATGCGCTGGAAAACCGGTTCACCCCCACTCGCGTGGGGAATACGGAATTGGGGCGGCCTGCAGAACTGGCTTGAGAGGAGGGCTCCGATAGGAGTCGCTTCGGCTAACAGATCCGCAGGCCTCCCCGTCTTCCTGGATCGGATTAGAAAATGCGCGAAGACCGGCACACCTACTCACACAAACAAGAGTGCCGGCCGCGGATGTAAGTTGGTATCGGAAGACACCACCCCCCACACGGGAGCTTCGCCCCTCTTCAAAGACCGGTCCTGCACCATAAGGGCGAACTGCGCTCCGAACATAGTAAGAATGTCCACTTTACACCCCTTGACGCTGAGAAAACCGGCATAAAAAATCTCATCCAACCTCGAAATCGTCAACTTTGCTCTTGACTTTCCGCATGTAGTCCCGCCAGGTGCGAAACCTGCCGAAGCGAAGCGGAGACAGGTTGGGTCGGAGGCCCGAATGGGCAGGAGCCACAGCCGGCGGTTCTCCTCCTCAAGCTGCTTGAGCCGCTTCAACTCATTCACCTCAAGCCCTCCGTACTTACTCTTCCACCGGTAGGAGTGCAGGATAGAAGCGTTTCAGCTTGATGCGTGCATCTTTGGTGTTGAAGAACCAGTTTGACGATGGGTGGATTCTGATCCCGCTCTGTGAGCCAAGCTTTCACTTCCTTGCCGAGTTGTTGGATGGTAAGAGCAACGGATAATCTCTCGGTGAATTTACCATTGTTTGGGTCGGAGAAGCGGCTAAATTGACCTGAAGGACGGAAGTCGTCTTGACATGGCTTCCGCCTCTGCGGTGCTGGCGTAATTACGATAGCTCCTTTCAATACAGCAAGTTACGACTGACAAACAGAGAATGGTTCCGGGGAAAGGATCATATGGGGAGCCGGTCCCAATGTGGAAGAAACGACTGATATGACTGGAAAAACGGGAATCGGTCTTGACGTCTTGACATGGTTTCCGCCTCGACGGTGCGGGCGCAATTACGATAGATCCTTTCAATACAGCAAGTTACGTCTGACGAACAGAGAATGGTTCCGGGGAAAGGATCATATGGGGAGCCATATTCCCATCCGCCAACTTCGGCGGTCGTCCGTTAACGCAAGACCCCGTGGGGCAACCCTTCGGGGTCTTGTCGTTTCTGTCGTATTCACAAACACTTGTGCCACATCCTTCCCTCTCTGCCGATTCTCTGTTTCGAAGCGTTTCCCCCGGTGTCCGAGCACAACCGTGGGGTTGCGTCCGCTGAGCAGAGATATCTCCTCCGGATTCTCTGATTCTCTGTTTTTCCCGTCGGCCTTATTTAACAGCCTGGTTCGTCATTATCGCGGTAAAAGACGAGATCTCATTGCATTTTAGACCCCATACCTTTTCTGTATATATCTCAAAGAAAATACGGAACAACCTCTCGCCAAACCTGTTGCTTACCCAATCCCGAAAGGATCTCTCTGGCTTAATTGGGAAAATTTGCCTTATTGATGTAGTACCTATTGACATTTAAAACGAGCGTGCCGAATGTTTCGTGCCACAGACGCACCCGCGGAAGGTATTCGCAAGCGCTTTGTGCTCCAAGGGCTCGCCGCAGCCCTTGAGCGGAACGGCTGCGCCTGGCAGCCGGTCTGCAAAAAACAACAGCACAAACCGGCTGCCAGTGCTCGACCCAAACCGCCTTACGGGCGGTTTCGTGGGCACATGAAATCGTTAGGCGGTCATGCTGGTTTGGGGGTAACTGCTCGAATAAGATACGGGTGGCAAAACCAAAACCTCGTCCTTCGTCAGATTTGGATGGTGGATCTAATCGTGGGCCCGACTGCGGAGCATCCGTGCGCCGCAGAGAATACACACGAAGGCCCTATGCATAGCATAGGGCCTTCGCTTAGATCGTACTCCAACTACGGCCTGATCATTCAGGCGCACCATGCTTACGGAGCAATTCGACGACCCTCCTATGCGGTTCGTTATACCCCTTTTCTTTCGTGGGGAGAACACCATAGGGAGGCTGTGGATACCGAAGCGCGTAGCCGAGAGGCGTCGTATCTTTGAAATGCCTTCCCCTCTTTTTAATCTGACCTCCCCCAGGATCAGCTTGGTCGCCAGAGTGTTCCACAAACGAGGGAACTTGAACAGTGGATCTGATAGACAGGTTTGCCCTGTGTTCCAAGAACAACTCCAACATCGGATAGTTGAAATTCCAATTTGTAGCGACTGTGTGGTAAATAGGTGTATGGTCGCTACGGCTATTTCTATCCGGCTTGGCGCAGGAATTGACGTTCGCCCCGTACGCGAATAAAATCTTCGCTTCCTCAAGCAAGTTGAATTCTGCGCAGTAGTGAAGCAGTGTGGTATTCGTCAATGGGGCTCCACCATAGAAACCACCGTACACGATCCCGCCCAGACCTATGGTGAAGTGCTCATGCACTATGCCAGGATTCTTGTCGAGACGTACTTTGAGAAGATCTCGACGGCCACGCAAGATGTCAAAAACCGGACCATCTTCGTATTCTGCACCAGCTTGGATCAGTGCCTCCAAACAAGCTTGCATACGGTCCGTTTTGACGTAAGTCTGAAGTACCATCTGGAGCGCCGTCCAGGTACATCTTGTATCCTGACATTGTTTATTGGGGTCAGCACCATGGGTAAGCAACCAATTAAGTTGCTCGAGTCGGTGGTCCTCACAGGGATAGAGAATGAGAGGCCCCCAGTCGTAGACTTTGATATTCAGGTCTGCTCCGTGCTCCACTAGAACCTCCAACACTGCAATGTTATCCGATCCTCTGGCGACGGGTAATTCGCCATCCTCATGTACATTTGCTCCGACTTCGATCAACACTTTGGCAATCTCAGCCTTACCCCCTGCACATGCATAAGTTAGGGGCCGGTAGTTCACATAGTTGTGGGATCGGCTGCGGCGAATGTGCTCGTTCAAAAGGTCAGGGTTCGTCTGAACCATTCCTCGCACCTCGTCCATATCGTCCGCGTCGATAGCGACCTTGAGGCGCTGTGCGCTATCAGAAATCGTCTCGGTGTCGTAAGTATCCACAAAGTGCTTGAGCTTCGGCCAACTGGTAAAACTGTATTCACGAGCAATGACGAGTTGGGCATCGCTCAGAGATAGGTCAGTGGCCAGAATCTCGGTATCTGTCGCTTGTGTCAAACGAGGGTGGAACTCCCTGATAGACGCACAGACTTCCACATTACCAGCCTTGTAGCCGTCGAGGAGGTCTTTGGCTTGCTTCTTGAGGTGAACGAGGTGGGGCGAGGCGGGAAGTAGCTTGGGAGGCATGACGAACTCCTTTCTTAGAACGCACCTGGTGCCCGCATCATCAGGCAGAAAGAAGCTTGGAAATTATGTTGGATAGAAAATCGGTGGGTTCAACCCTTCCCGCGGACTGGAGGCTCCCTTGGAGCGATAATTCCAATATAAAATACTTTTCTTTAGAAATCAAGAAAATCCTCTTATTAGGAATGGGGGCTACGAAGAAAAAAAAATATATTCTTGATAAAACCTTTTAAAGAATTGGGTTGTCTTATAGGATAAATTAACTGGTGAGGTGACAATGGCATCCAAACTATTCATGAGACTAAGTCCTGAAACCGATGACGGTGAGCTGGTACGGGCGGCACAGAAAGGCAACGAAAAAGCGTTCTCAGTTCTTTTAGATAAGTACACTTCGCGTCTTTGGCCCAACGCCTTCGCCCTGAGCAACAACCAGTTCGACGACGCCCAGGATTTGATACAGGAGACTTTTTTGCGAGCCTATCATCGCTTGCACACACTTCAGACTCCGCAAGCTTTCTATTCCTGGCTGACCACCTTGATGGGTAGACTGGCCACAACCCGCCGTGGTCGAATGCAACACCGAGCCGAACTACTCACCACTCATCCAGGCGAGGTGGTGCCAGGCCCTGCTTCGATTTTTTCGCGTACCCCGGAAGAGGAATACCTGTCCCAGGAACTCGAGCATGCGTTGGAGCAGGCCCTTGATCACCTCACAGCGACATCACGTGAGATCTTCACAGCCTTTCACGTGGACGGCCATTCAATTAGGGAGATTACAGCTCGGACCGGCCTATCGGTCGGCGCGGTCAAGTCCCGCCTGTTCCAAACCCGGAAGAAGCTAAGAAAGGAGCTAGTCGCCATGATACCCGAAACGACAGTGCCGAGCGAAATCCCTGAGGGGCTGAATATCGTTCTAATGGGGCAACGCGAACACGAAAATCATCCGCTCCATCCGAACAGGCTCACCCAACGCCTGTTGCCCCGGCGAGTGCTCTATGCCTGCAGGAAAATACCCAGGAGCACTCGGGAACTGAGCAAATACCTGCATGTAGATCCCGTTTATATAGAGGATCTCGTCCCGGATCTGGTGCGCGGTGAACTGCTTGATGAACCCGTCCCCGGCAGCTACCAAACATCCTTTCTCTTTGTGGATAAGACCGAGTTGGCCGAAATATCTGACAACCTTTCGTTCGTAAAGGATGGCGTCTCGATCATAAAGAAGCATGTGCCCCGCCTGCGGTCTACCCTAGCAGCCTGTTGAAAAAGTGCGTTTATGCCAAGATGACTGTTGTCTTTCCTTGTGGTTTGGTCCTATGATATATCAGGTTCAAACTGAGAAGGGAGGACGAGCAAATGGCAATGGGAAAACGAGGCCGACAGAGACAGGAAAACCTGTTCATCGCATCGAACACTTTGGTGAAATCTCCGGGTCATCCGTTCTACGAGAAGCTGAATCAGGTATTGGAGGCGAACGGGTTCGACGAGTTCGTCGAAGGGCTTTGCCAGCGGTATTACGCTCCTCATATGGGTCGCAAGGGCATTCCGCCCGGGGTTTATTTTCGGATGCTTTTGATTGGGTATTTCGAGGGACTTGATTCGGAACGTGGGATCGAATGGCGTGTATCTGACTCGCTGACGTTGCGCCGGTTTTTGGGGTATGCCCTTGACGAACAGACCCCGGATCATTCCAGCCTGTCTCGCATCCGGCATCGGCTTCCCTTGGAAGTTCACGAAGCGGTTTTCAAGTGGATCCTGAGGGTCTTGTGCAAAGCGGGTCTGGTGAAGGGGAAGACGTTGGGCGTGGATGCTACGACACTGGAGGCCAACGCCGCGATGCGCAGCATTGTACGCCGTGACACGGGTGAAGGCTACCAGGCATTCCTTGAGAATCTGGCCAAGGCCTCGGGCATTGAAACGCCTACCCGCGAGGACTTGTCCAAGATCGATAAGAAGCGACCGAAGAAGGGATCGAACCAGGACTGGGAGCACCCGCACGACCCGGATGCCAAGATCACTAAGATGAAGGACGGTCGCACGCACATGGCGCACAAGGTGGAGCACGCGGTGGATCTGGACACCAATGCCATTGTGGCAGTGGCGTTGTCGGGAGCAGATGAAGGAGATACCGAGTCGTTGTCCTGGACGCTGCTCGAGGCGCAGCTCAATCTCAAGCAGGTCGCGAAGGACGAAAAAGCTGCTAAGCGTTTGCACAGACAGCGTATACGGGAGGTGGTTGCGGACAAAGGATATCATAGCAACGATGTATTGACCAGTCTGAAGCAAGGCGGCATCCGGAGTTACATTTCAGAACCGGATCGGGGACGCCGCAAGTGGAACGGCCGACGAGATGAGCAGGCCGCGGTATATGCGAATCGACGCCGGATCAAGGGAGATCGCGGCAAGGCCTTGCGCCGAAGTCGTGCAGAACGGGTGGAAAGAACCATCGCTCACACATATGATACCGGTGGCATGCGCAGGTTGCACTTGAGAGACCGCGGCAATATCCTCAAGCGTTTGCTGATCCACATCGGGGGCTGCAACCTGGCTCTGCTCATGCGCAAAGTGATGGGCGTAGGTACTCCGAAGGCCCTCCAGGACCTGGCCAAGGCCTTGCAGCGTCTACTGCTCGTCCTACAATCACGCTTTGCTGCCCTCGGTCACCTTTTTAACCTCTTATCAGCGTCTCCTGCTCAATCTCCTTACCTTGATTTATCCGACCCGCACTCCAGGCGTCTTTTCCGTTTATGTGTGTTGAAAGGTAGTTCTTCAACGGGCTGCTAGAGGAAACCACCCTGGTGCGCCAGCAGGGGTACGACTGGCCACACTTGGCCTGGATCGCAATTCCGGTCTGGATTGCGTCACGCGGTCTGGGGCGCCAGGTGGCCAACTCGCTGGAATGGGGTCAACACCACATCATGACCTATCCCCTGCGTCCCGTGGACTTCTGGCATCTTCTGGGTATGGCCGATGTAACGTTTCAGGATATATTTTCCGTCGATGCCGCTAGCATGGAGTCGGAGCACTCAGGCATGGCCTTCAGTCTTTCCACCGCCCATTTGGATGAAAGGAAAGGATTTATCGATTTCTCCGATCTGGATCGCTATGTAGGTCGTCTCAGCCGAGGGCCAGTCAACGAAGAGGCACTCCTGGAAGATGCCAACTTTCCGGAGAAAGAGAAACTAGCCCGCTATGTGGCCAAAGGTTTCATCAAACGGACCGAGGAGAACACCTTCCATCTCGATGTACCGACGGTGACCGCCGAGGATGATAAGAAGCTCGCGTTAGTCGTGGATGAAATCTGCTCCGAATTGGCTCCAGGTATCCTCGATCAAGCGCTGTCGGGCTTTGCGCGAGAGGTCGAGGATGTCGGGTTTGAGCACCTTCTGGCACAGCCATATTACCTGGGGTTCGTGGGGTTCCATTTAGCTACGACTGAGCTGGTACGAGGTTGCCTTGAAGAGCACCTTCTCTCCAAGCCCAATGAACCTGATGCGAACTTCGGTTACTGGACATGGTACCGCGCCCCTAACTTGATGAAATCGTGGAGCAAAGGGAGATCATAAATTCGGACCTCGATTAGCACCGAAGCCAAAATTGGCTTCCTGGTCATCCAAATACACATTCACAACTAATCAATTTCAGTATCGCTCAAAAGATTCTTAACTATTACATGAGTCTACATAATTATAGGATGGAAAGTCTCACTAAAGCTTATTCCCAAGTTTCTTACCTAAAGCAATGGAGGGTCAAGTCTTAAGCGTCCTGCAAAATGCAAGCCTTCAACTGGAGGTCCAGTGAGGTTCACGCAACGGCTACCATTTCAGCCGGTGGTGCGATCTGTCGTTCCTCATAGAGCAGCTGGAGCTGGAGCAGTTCGGTGGCCGTGATGTTGATATTCTGCCACCTGGCAGCGGCACGGATGAGAACAGCATAGACGAGCTTCAGGCAACTCTTTTCGGAGAAGAATCGCGGCAATGTTTTGGTTCGGCGGCGTTCCTCGACAAAGCTGCGTTCGATCAGGTTGGTAGTGCGGGCGAACTTCCGGAGTCGCCAGGGAAGCTGGAGGTGTGCGAGGAGAGCTTCGAGGTCCTCCGTGAGACACTTGCACAGACCGGGGAACTCCTTGCTGAACTTCTCCAGAAACTCTCGCACCGCACTTTGGCCGGCCTGAAGATCCGGGGCGTCACGAATCATCACCAGATACGGCTTGATCTCATGCCAGCGCGCATCGGGCACCTTGGCTGCAAAGTTGCGCATCCGATGCACCCAGCAGCGTCCGCGCAGACTCTTCGGCCACATCTGGTCGATGGTCTGGATAAGCCCATCGGCTCCGTCGGTCGTGACGAACAGGGGTGCCGGTAAACCACGCCGGTCGAGATCCCGGACGAACTCGAGCCATGCCTCGCCGCTTTCTTTGCTGCCCAGACCCAGGGAGATCAGAACTTTCCGGCCGTCCAGTGTGATGCCCCAGGCGCACAGCACGGCCTCCCGGGTGATGCCGTGGGTACGAAGCGGCTCGTACAGGCCGTCCAGGAACAGGAACAGGAGAGGAAAGTCGCTGAGATCGCGTTCCTGGAAGGCCTGGTATTGTTCCCAAAGGACTTCGGTGACTTCGCTGACCTTGCTGCGGCTAAGCAGGCAACGCCCCTGCTCATCAGTGAAGGCGTCCTCGATGTCCCGGGTAGACAGTCCACGCGCGTACATCTCGGTTGCCAGGCGCTGCACCATCCCTGAGTCGCCGCGCAGAAGATCGTAAAGGCTGCACCGGTAGGGCTCCTCTGGATCCCTGACCTGAGGAATCGCGACCTCGAGGCGGCCTTCGGCAGTATCCAGATAGCCCGGCTCATAGCCGCTACGGTAGCCTCGACGACCTTCACCGCGTTTATACCGATCGACACCCAGGTGGTCCCGCTGATGCGCCTCAAAACCCTCCTGGCAGATCAGCCGGGTGGACAACTGAACTAGCTGAGTCAACGCCTCCTGGGCGCTCTCGACATCCTGGAGTCCTTCGATGAACTCCTTCAATTCCTTGCGTAATCTATCACTCGGAGCTATCTTCTTCATACGGCGTGACTCCTTCCTTTTGCCCACTCGGGGCGTCGAGGTTTTTGGGGACCTCTGGAAGATAGCTCACGCCGCTTCTTTTTGCAGGAAATCTAAGACATTACCGCAATGGAGCCTCATTTGTCAGATTGGTATGTCAATCGGGCATGTAATGGAGAGTGTATAAACATCAGAAAGGCACTTGATGAGATACTTCGTCAAAGGAATCAGAAGACATCCTATAAGAGAGGAAAGTAGACCAAATTACAGGTTTAGGTACTGCATATATCCAGCGATGAGCATTCTTAGATTTTATAGCCATATTTTTGATGATGTCCGGACATATGATCTAATGAGGGCCGGATGGTCTTCTTGGTATGTACCAAGAAAAGTCAGTATATCGGTGTCATTTCTTAGCCAATGCTACCTCAACATTGAAGTGCTATTTGGTGCAACTGTAAAAAGCCATCTATGTCCGGGCCCGGATGAACTCCGCGAGCTCATGTATGATCGAGTGTGCAATAACCGGCCCCTATTCTTATTCATTAAGGGTGATCCAAAGAAAATGGGGGACGAGATCAGAGTGACAAGTGGCACACAGCATATCACATTTGCGGGTATCGGGATTGACAGTGTCCAAGACAGCGTGCTGTTGGTTAATAATTTCCGCCAACTTGGAAAGGGATGGTGTCCGATAGAAGATATTGGACACCGGATTCTGTCTAATCTTGTGGATGAAATTTATGTTTCGTCGGATTGCACAATGCCTTCAGTTGACGTTCTTTCTAACCATCTACTGATTCAAGTTATAAGCAACTTTGATGATAATCCTGTACAATACGGTGAGGTTCCGGTCAGGGACGTACCGGAGACTGAGATGATATGTGGTTTTAAAGGCATCCATGCATTTGCTGAACATCCCAGCTTTCACAGAGAAAGTATGTCAGTTGAGGAAACCGCTGCTCAAGGAATTACCGTTGGGCTTCTTATGAACCGTCAGGAAAGGAGTCTATTCATTTCAATCTTTGAGGATTTTATATCTTCCACATATGATCCTCACACTTTTAGGAACATAATGGCGTACTGGAACGAGCTTTCGCAGTCATGGTTGATCGCAGCGAAATTGAGTAAAAGGCTCGAAATGACGGAGAATGGGAATGTGATTTCCAAATTTCGGGATATTCTACATAGCATAGGGGAAAAGGAAAAAAAATACTCCTCTTACTTCGAGACTATTTAGATGGTGTGCTTAAACATTCTAACTGAAATTAGGAGGAAGTTGTCGAATAAGTATAGTAAGCATCTACGGAACCTGATGTGAGGTATTGGTTGGCTGCGGCGATGGGTTTTTTTCCCATGTTCCGATAGCCCTATAGGGGTGGACTTTTGCAGTCGTAGGTCTTAATCCATGAGGTCCCTCTGTAGGGCTTCAGCAGACTGGGAGTAAGTTGTTCGGAAAGCCTGGCGTAGGATCTGCGCCCTATTTTTTTGGCGGTATTTGTCCGAGTGTGGAGTGCCTTCGGTTCAAAAGTGAATTTTCCCGAGCTTCTGGGGGGGCGAATATGATATTCCCACCTACATTGAATATTGGTTAGAGAGGATCCCGACTGAGAAAAACATTGCTTGGTGGTTATGGAGAGGCTGGAGTGGGTGGCGTGTCGTTGGACCAAAAGGACAGGGACTCAACAACATGTGGATGTTGCGAATTCTAGTGCTTGGTTGGGCTTTGATACGAGGCGAAAAAAGGTGATCAGGAATTATCTGACAATTGCCACTCGCAATTTGGTGAAAAGTAAAGTTTACTCCATCATCAATGTCGCAGGTCTCGCTGCTGGAATGGCGTGCTGTATCCTTACTCTGCTCTACGTTAGAGATGAGATGAGTTATGACGAGCACCATATTCACGCCAACAGGATTTTCCGGCTTGTCGAGGAGGTGCACGTAGCCGGGAAAACACGTCGGATTGCAATCACGTCTTTTCCGATGGGGCCTGCGCTTGTTAAAGACTATCCGGAGGTGATTGATGCAGTTAGGTTTTTCAGAAATGATATGAAGACGGTTGTGAGGGCTCAAAATGTTCATTTCTACGAAGACGGCGTGTGGTTCGTCGATGAAAATGTCTTCAGAATATTCCACTTCCCCCTAACAGCCTGTTGAAAAAGTGCGTTTATGCCAAGATGACTGTTGTCTTTCCTTGTGGTTTGGTCCTATGATATATCAGGTTCAAACTGAGAAGGGAGGACGAGCAAATGGCAATGGGAAAACGAGGACGACAGAGACAGGAAAACCTGTTCATCGCATCGAACACTTTGGTGAAATCTCCGGGTCATCCGTTCTACGAGAAGCTGAATCAGGTATTGGGGGCGAACGGCTTCGACGAGTTCGTCGAGGGGCTTTGCCAGCGGTATTACGCTCCTCATATGGGTCGCAAGGGCATTCCGCCCGGGGTTTATTTTCGGATGCTTTTGATTGGGTATTTCGAGGGACTTGATTCGGAACGTGGGATCGAATGGCGTGTATCTGACTCGCTGACGTTGCGCCGGTTTTTGGGGTATGCCCTTGACGAACAGACCCCGGATCATTCCAGCCTGTCTCGCATCCGGCATCGGCTTCCCTTGGAAGTTCACGAAGCGGTTTTCAAGTGGATCCTGAGGGTCTTGTGCAAAGCGGGTCTGGTGAAGGGGAAGACGTTGGGCGTGGATGCTACGACACTGGAGGCCAACGCCGCGATGCGCAGCATTGTACGCCGTGACACGGGTGAAGGCTACCAGGCATTCCTTGAGAATCTGGCCAAGGCCTCGGGCATTGAAACGCCTACCCGCGAGGACTTGTCCAAGATCGATAAGAAGCGACCGAAGAAGGGATCGAACCAGGACTGGGAGCACCCGCACGACCCGGATGCCAAGATCGCTAAGATGAAGGACGGTCGCACGCACATGGCGCACAAGGTGGAGCACGCGGTGGATCTGGACACCAATGCCATTGTGGCAGTGGCGTTGTCGGGAGCAGATGAAGGAGATACCGAGTCGTTGCCCTGGACGCTGCTCGAGGCGCAGCTCAATCTCAAGCAGGTCGCGAAGGACGAAAAAGCTGCCAAACGTTTGCACAGACAGCGTATACGGGAGGTGGTTGCGGACAAAGGATATCATAGCAACGATGTATTGACCAGTCTGAAGCAAGGCGGCATCCGGAGTTACATTTCAGAACCGGATCGGGGACGCCGCAAGTGGAACGGCCGACGAGATGAGCAGGCCGCGGTATATGCGAATCGACGCCGGATCAAGGGAGATCGCGGCAAGGCCTTGCGCCGAAGTCGTGCAGAACGGGTGGAAAGAACCATCGCTCACACATATGATACCGGTGGCATGCGCAGGTTGCACTTGAGAGACCGCGGCAATATCCTCAAGCGTTTGCTGATCCACATCGGGGGCTGCAACCTGGCTCTGCTCATGCGCAAAGTGATGGGCGTAGGTACTCCGAAGGCCCTCCAGGACCTGGCCAAGGCCTTGCAGCGTCTACTGCTCGTCCTACAATCACGTTTGCTGCCCTCGGTCACCTTTTTAACCTCTTATCAGCGTCTCCTGCTCAATCTCCTTACCTTGATTTATCTGACCCGCACTCCAGGCGTCTTTTCCGTTTATGTGCGTTGAAAGGTAGTTCTTCAACGGGCTGCTAAACAAAGGAGACATAGAAACGGCGCTTGAGGAACCTCATTCAGTTGTCGTTACAGAAGAGATCGCTCAAAAATACTTTAGTGAAAGAGAACCTATCGGACAGGTTCTCTCAATCGGTGGAAACGAATTCAAGGTTACGGGTGTTTTGAAGGATGTTGATCACAATACCCATTTTCAATTCGATTTTCTCGCATCACAAATGAAGAGAAAGGATTGGATAGACCACCATTATTATACCTACTTGCTCTTGAGAACGGAAGATTCAGCCAAGGAACTAGAATTAAAATTGCCTGAATTCATTGACAGGCACTTGGGCGATAAGATCAAGGTAGCAGGCATTAGATTTAGACCTTTCCTACAGCCCTTGACCGACATTCATTTGCGTTCCCAGTTGGAGTTTGAGATGAGCGCGAATGGAGACATCCGGTATGTCTATCTATTCCTAGTTATCACTGCTTTTGTTCTATTGCTCGGCTGCGTCAACTTTATAAACCTCTCGATTGCTAATTCGGTACGTCGAGCAAAAGAGGTAGGTATCCGGAAAGCAATGGGCGCGGGCCGCTTTCAATTGATTTGTCAGTTTTTGGGTGAATCTACTTTAGTGGTTTTGTTTGCGCTGGTCTTCGCTGTTATTCTAGTCGAGGTAATGCTTCCCGCGGTTAATGCGTATATCCATCGTGAGTTGTTAGCCTCTGATTACTTAAGGAACTGGGATTTGATGTTGATTCTGATCGGCATCGTTGTGTTTGTAGGAGTCTTCTCCGGAAGTTATCCCGCATTTCTTCTTTCGGCCTTTCAACCGGTGGATGTGCTAAAAGGCCGGCTGGTGGACGGATTGGAGAAACTAAGTCTCGGGAAGTCGCTTGTTGTTCTTCAATCTGGTATTTCTGTTGTTCTAATAATTGTTACGGTAGTAGTTCATAGCCAATCAGATTACCTACGAAACAAACGGCTTGGGTTCGATAAAGAGCATGTAATAGTGATCCCCGTTTCTGGTAAGGAGGTGGCAGAGGGATATCAATCGAGATTATCTGAGTATGCAAATGTATTGAGTATTTCAGTGTCTTCTTCGGTGCCGGGGCGAGAAATATCTAGTTATCTCTTCCAGCCGCATCCTGATGGGAGGCAAAATGGGACTTTGCTGATGAACGTCATCCATGCTGATCACAAATTCATCGAAACATTTGGCCTTGAGCTCTTAGAGGGACAGTTCTTTTCAAAGAGTCTATCGAGTGATAGCAAGGCGGAACTTATCCTCAATGAGTCCGCTATGCGAAAATTGGGATGGGTCTCGTTTGCTGGCAAAGAGCTCCAAAGTGTTTATCCAGAGGATGGTGGTCTGAAGATTGAAGTTGTAGGGGATGTTGTTGGTCTTGTCAGGGATTTTCATTATCGGTCCCTTCATCATGAAATTGAGCCTCTAGTGATTATGGCTGGTGGTGGTTGGACCGACTATTGTTCAATTCGGATTGCCCCTAGTGATGTTTTTGGTACACTGGCGTATCTGAAAGAGCGGTGGCAGGAATTTGCCCCGAACGTGCCGTTTGAATATTCCTTTTTAAATGATGTTTTTGATAAACTCCATCGGGCTGAATACCGCCTGGGCAAAATGTTCGGCCTTTTTACTCTTTTTGCCATTTTTGAGGCAAGTTTGGGTTTGTTTGGTCTAGTATCCTTCACGACGAACCAGCGAATCAAAGAAATTGGCATCCGTAAGGTTCTGGGAGCGACGGTTTGTCGCATTGTTCTACAGTTGTCTAAGGAATTCGCATTGCTTGTCGGCTTTGCCAATCTCGTGGCTTGGCCTGTTGCTTATCTTGGAATCGACATTTGGCTCCATACGTGGAAGGCGGCACAGACGAGACCGGTAAATGTGTTGCGGTATGAGTGATCCGGGTCTGATCAAAAATGGTTTAAAATGCTACCTCATGAGGGAGCGGAACATGTCAACAATTTTGAGACACTGAAAGTTGGAATTCAGTGAAATTTCCGGCCGTCTCCATAAGAGGTGTCATCGGCAACCGTGGATCCCCGTGCAGGTATCGGGACCGGGTTCGATTTGGTATCACCTGGCGTAATAACGATTGGATCCTGCTGGGACTTATCCGAGATCCGGGGTGGATTGATCCAGACCTCGGAAGGCAGGTCGGTTGGCTGCGGGGGACCCTGCACAAAACGGTCGGGGTGGGCGATATAGGCACGCCACAGGGTCTGTTCACGGGCGTCAAGGATTTCCTTGGCGTAGCCATAGTGCACAGATTCCGGGGTCAGCAAGCCCAGGCCTGAGTGGCGATGCTCCTGTAATGCGTTGCTCTATGAGTGAACGTGTGGATCTGAGATTACATAAAGCGGGATGAATTTTCCGTCCCAAGAAATGAGAACAATGGATCGCAAATTAGAAAAGATAAAAAGCCAAAATGGCAGCCTCAACCGGGCGACTGAACTACTCGACCAAGCGGCAGGCGCGGCGCCTTCCGACATCTCGATCAAGCACAGTAAAGCAGAGCTCATGCTGCGGCTCGCGGACATCGCTAGGATGCCTTTAGAGAGGGAGCAACGCCTTCGGGAAGCCATGCGAATTGCAAGTTCCCTACGCGACGATCACCGAGGCCGGATCAGCGGGTCGTATACCTTTCACACGATCGTGAAGGTCGGTCTTAAAAGACTCGAAGACCTTTTGGACGACACAGCACCGACGGTGTCCGAGGAAGCGGTGAGTTCGGCAATCAGATCGGTTGAAGGCAGCCTATTCGACGGTCTGCAGCGGTTTCCCGATGATTCCTACCTACTAACCTCTGAGGCGCAGCTCGCGACGCTGCTTAAAGACTCGGCGCGGGCCACTTCCGCGATACGCTCAGCCTTCGAGGCTAATCCTCGAAACGGTGTAATTGCGGTATGTCTCGCCAAGATCTTGGAGGCCGCAGGTGATCATTCCGGGGCACGAAGCACCCTTCAGACTAGCCTCGACAACAACCCTGGGTGACAAGAGGCTCCACTACGCCCTCGCTAAATTTCTGATGCGCCATGATCTGCAAGCCGCCGATCAGATCGAGTATCACCTCCAGCGATCGTTCACGAGCGGCGATGCGAACTACGATGCCCAACTCTTGTACGCACGTCAGATCTATGTAAAGGGCGACGTCAACGGAGCGAAGGAGCGCTTCAGAACACTAGGGACAGCCAAGGTCGGTCCCGACATTCGCAATCGGATGCGATATCCGTTAGACGGTTGGTTCAGTGGGCAGGTAGTACGGTTGGAAGCCACATATTGTTTCGTGACCCGCGACGGTATTGGGGATTGGGTATTCGCGCATCGATCTGAGGTAGACACGGCTCTATGGACAACACTGAGGATGGGCTCTCGCATCAGATTTCACATCACGTTTACGATGAAGGGGCCGGCGGCGGCGGACCTGGCGCCGGAAACCGTCGACACCTAAACCTGGCGGACCGTGTGGAGGGTCGAATTGAGAATCTTATCCAAGCCAAAGCATTCTTCCTCTCATGGAGGAGTATGGAATTGCGACCTCTGAAGAGGTGGATGTGAAGACGTTGCCGGAGCGGCTTCGGAAAGAAGTCGTTGCGGCGAAATCTCCGGTTTTATTGCCGATGAATATAACCGCCTGGACACGGCTACCGCCTAGTACCTATTGACATTTAAAACGAGCGTGCCGAATGTTTGTTATCTCCCCGATCCGTTCGCTGTGGGAGGAGGATCGGCATACCCAACAGGAAGTACATCGTCCGTCCAAGTTGCGATGAGCGGAAGCACTTGCAGGATCTGGTAAGCAAAGGCCGGACACAGGCCTACCGGATCCGACACGCACACATTCTGATGAAGGCCGACGCGGATAGCCCTTGCTGGAGCGACGAAGCCATCGCCCAAGCGTTTTCGTGCCACATAGAACTGCCATCTTGGGTTGATAAGACATGCTCTTCCTGAGGCTGTACCCAGAACCGCATATGGCGTTCTAAATCCTGGGTGTCAACTTTACGCTGAGCAGTTCCGTGGCCCGTGCGGCCTTCCGCTACCGCGCGGGCGGCGCAGGGTTTTCCGACCTGATGATCCTGGCCGCTGCCGAACGATCGGAAGCCCACCCCCTGTACACCTTCGATCAGAAGGTGGCACGGCTTGAGGGTGTGACGCTGCTGTAGGAACCGGCGTGTTGGGCAGAGGGAGCAGCACCAAGGGATACGGGCGGTAGTCCACCTCAAGCAGTTCCTGGATCTCGTAAGCCCAGTCTACGGCGGTCCTGCGTTCCCGGACGTGGACCTTCCGACGTCCGGTCAGGGGCTCGAGGAACAAGAAATTCGCAGCTGTGCCGTTACGCTCATACTCATAGTCGTAACGTCGTATCTTTTGTCTGAGATCGCCCGAAAAAACGGGGGCAAGGTCGAAGCAAGATCCTGGTTGCCTGTAGGGTTGAGAAGGGATACATATTTTGGGATATC
The DNA here is from genome assembly GCA_965217865.1 of Candidatus Latescibacterota bacterium. Classification (GTDB taxonomy): domain Bacteria; phylum Latescibacterota; class UBA2968; order SICM01; family SICM01; genus CBDCJO01. The sequence continues at coordinate 2,484,258 of CBDCJO010000002.1, forward strand.
CCTGACCTCACAGGAGGAGTAAAGATGGAGCAACTGTCCTCAAACAGTGACCCGGTCAAGAAGCGCAGGAGCTTGTCCCCGGAACAGAAGTATGAGATTTTCCTTGAAGCCAGCCGGGGAGATGTTCCCATTGCACAGGTGCTGCGGAAATGGGGCATTCATTCCTCGGATCTAAAGCGTATTCGTGAGTCGGTCAAGTCCGGGGCCCTCAAGGAGTTCAAGGGTCGCCGGAGCCGCAAGCCGATGGTATCGGCTGAGGAGGTGGAGCAGCTGCGCAAAGAGCGGGCACGCCTGGAGCAAACGATCATTGAGCAATCTGTGGAACTTTCCCTGCTAAAAAAAAGTGTGAATGGGATCTGACAGGCCCGATCAAGGGCCACCGGGTGCAAGCTGAGGTCAAACGCGAGATCCTCTTAATGGTCCATCGGGCCAAGGAGAAAGGGGTGAAACTCACCCGTTCTTGCGAGATCCTACAGCTTCCCCTCCAGCGGTATTGTGCCTGGAGCCGGCGAGATCGAGAAGAGAAGCTGGATGGGGTGTCGGACCCGCTTTTGGATGGGAAGCCCGGGCCCGCCCCTGATGAGGCCCCACACGGATTGCTGAGGGAGGAGAAAGAGCAAATCTCGGCCCTCTTAAGGGATGAGACCTATGCCGATCTGCCTCCCCATCAGCTGGCGGTGGTAGCCTCAGAGAAGGGGGTAGTGCAGGCCTCGGCCTCCAGCTTCTACCGACAGGCCAGGAAAGAACGTCTGGCACGCAGGAAACAGGTGAGGACGCCGGTCAAGCAGAGCAAGCCCCAGGTCAAACCTGAAGGTCCTAATCAGGTCTGGAGCTGGGACCTGACCTACATCCCATTTTTCGGTTTGTTCCTGTATTTTACCGCCATTCTCGACGTGTATTCCAGGAAGATCGTAGGATGGAAGCTCTCCTTCAACGCGACCGTGGAGCAGGTCAAACAGGCCTGGGATCAAGCCCTTGCCAACGAAGGACTGCTGGACCTGGACACTGGGCCCATAAGCTTGACAGCCCTCTCAGATCACGGATCTCAGATGAAGGCCAAATCGATGGCCCAATTCTTCAAGGACCTGGGCATCTCGCAGCTGTTTGCCCGATATCAAACACCCACGGACAACGCCTGGATCGAAGCCTTTTTCCGGACATTCAAATACGACTGGCTGCGCTTCCAGGACATCTTCACATTCCATCAACTGGAAGGCCTGATTGATTCCTTCATTCACAGCTACAACGCCGAACGCTATCACGGGGCAATACAGTATGTCACGCCTCTTCAGAGGCATAAAGGCCAGCATCAAAAGATTCTTCACCACCGACAAGGTCGAAAGGAGGAGGCTCGGCAGCGCCGCATAGAAATCAATCGGCAAAGAACATCCCAGACCATCCACAAGGCTGCCTGAATCTTGCTTGGACCTTTATCTGCTTTTCTCTTGTTATCTCAGAATAGATACAAAAGCTTGGCTCACAGAGCGGGATCAGAATCCACCCATCGTCAACTGGCGCTTCAACACCAAAGATGCACGCATCAAGCTGAAGCGCCTCTATCCCGCACTCCTACCTGGGTGAACCACTAGCTACATGTCAATACATAAGGTCTATAAGGGTTCGCATATTTACCTACTCATGGGTTTTATCCTGGTTATAATGACTGAAAAATACGCAGTCAGAACAACTCTTAAAAGGTGCAGCTTGATGACCTATATATCTCCTGTGATGGCGCTTATATATCTCGAGTATATTCTCTCTGTATATGTTACCTATCACACGATCATCAGTTTTTCCACAACAAGGATACACTGTTCCGTCCTCTTTAATATGAGGATTGTACAGCATATACCGACAGTGAGCTCGATCTTTGTACTGAGGACCAGTTTTCCCTTGTGCCCATTTTTTAAGCTGTACTTCTAACGTTTCAATTTCATTAGGTACAGGCAAAAACTTAACTCTCGATACGCTCATATATATATTGTAATTCCGGATAATAAGCCCTATATAAATACTCTAGGAAATCACTGGGAGGTAATAATTGGGCTAAAGGATATCGATCTGGTAGAAGACTCTTTTCCAATAATTGTATTTTAACATAAATATTTTCACCATAATCTAAAATACGGTGAATCTCATCTAATTTCTGGCTTCGCAATGGTTCAATTACAACTGTAACTACAATTTTTAAATTTGTATTACCAAATATATCCAATAGCGATATTACTCGTGTGAAATCGCCTTTTATACCTCGGATTATATCATGCTGATTTGGATCTAGGGAATCAATCGATAGAGCTAATTCAGATAGGCCTTTGTCACAATATCGATGCAATCTATCTCTCGAAAGAAGTGTAGCATTTGCTGATAGTTTTGTCGGAAGGTTTTTAGATAGAGTGTACAGCATAATATTGTCAAAGTTAGGGTGGAGCATTGGATTTCCACCTGATATGTGTATTTTCTGTAACCCTATTGATATACAATTTTCCACTACAGTCTCTACCACTTCCTTCTTAAGGCGAGTACCACCGACAATAGGGCCCCTATAACAGTATCCACATTTCCCTTCACAGCTATCAGTAATGCTAAACTTCACTTTTTCGAATTTAAAGTCCATGATTCCATCCTGGCAAAACATTATCAAACCAGCGCCTAGTTGTCTTTCCTTGTGGTTTGGTCCTATGATATATCAGGTTCAAACTGAGAAGGGAGGACGAGCAAATGGCAATGGGAAAACGAGGCCGACAGAGACAGGAAAACCTGTTCATCGCATCGAACACTTTGGTGAAATCTCCGGGTCATCCGTTCTACGAGAAGCTGAATCAGGTATTGGGGGCGAACGGCTTCGACGAGTTCGTCGAGGGGCTTTGCCAGCGGTATTACGCTCCTCATATGGGTCGCAAGGGCATTCCGCCCGGGGTTTATTTTCGGATGCTTTTGATTGGGTATTTCGAGGGACTTGATTCGGAACGTGGGATCGAATGGCGTGTATCTGACTCGCTGACGTTGCGCCGGTTTTTGGGGTATGCCCTTGACGAACAGACCCCGGATCATTCCAGCCTGTCTCGCATCCGGCATCGGCTTCCCTTGGAAGTTCACGAAGCGGTTTTCAAGTGGATCCTGAGGGTCTTGTGCAAAGCGGGTCTGGTGAAGGGGAAGACGTTGGGCGTGGATGCTACGACACTGGAGGCCAACGCCGCGATGCGCAGCATTGTACGCCGTGACACGGGTGAAGGCTACCAGGCATTCCTTGAGAATCTGGCCAAGGCCTCGGGCATTGAAACGCCTACCCGCGAGGACTTGTCCAAGATCGATAAGAAGCGACCGAAGAAGGGATCGAACCAGGACTGGGAGCACCCGCACGACCCGGATGCCAAGATCGCTAAGATGAAGGACGGTCGCACGCACATGGCGCACAAGGTGGAGCACGCGGTGGATCTGGACACCAATGCCATTGTGGCAGTGGCGTTGTCGGGAGCAGATGAAGGAGATACCGAGTCGTTGCCCTGGACGCTGCTCGAGGCGCAGCTCAATCTCAAGCAGGTCGCGAAGGACGAAAAAGCTGCCAAACGTTTGCACAGACAGCGTATACGGGAGGTGGTTGCGGACAAAGGATATCATAGCAACGATGTATTGACCAGTCTGAAGCAAGGCGGCATCCGGAGTTACATTTCAGAACCGGATCGGGGACGCCGCAAGTGGAACGGCCGACGAGATGAGCAGGCCGCGGTATATGCGAATCGACGCCGGATCAAGGGAGATCGCGGCAAGGCCTTGCGCCGAAGTCGTGCAGAACGGGTGGAAAGAACCATCGCTCACACATATGATACCGGTGGCATGCGCAGGTTGCACTTGAGAGACCGCGGCAATATCCTCAAGCGTTTGCTGATCCACATCGGGGGCTGCAACCTGGCTCTGCTCATGCGCAAAGTGATGGGCGTAGGTACTCCGAAGGCCCTCCAGGACCTGGCCAAGGCCTTGCAGCGTCTACTGCTCGTCCTACAATCACGTTTGCTGCCCTCGGTTACCTTTTTAACCTCTTATCAGCGTCTCCTGCTCAATCTCCTTACCTTGATTTATCTGACCCGCACTCCAGGCGTCTTTTCCGTTTATGTGCGTTGAAAGGTAGTTCTTCAACGGGCTGCTAGGAGGTGAACTTGAAAAAAGTGGGCTTCATATCTGCGATTGGGCTTGGTGTGATCCTATCCTGCGGTGGGAGTGCGGACCGGGAACAGGATCAGTTCAGGGTGGTCATGGTCACGGATGTCGGCGGGGTGGGGGACAAGGGGTTCAATGATTCCGGGTGGGCGGGGATCCAGCGGGCCGTGAAGGAATTGGGGGTGAAAGCGGATATGATCCAGTCACGGGAACAGGCGGACTACGCCCAGAATTTGAGCCTTGCCGCACGGAATGCCGAGGTGGTTGTCGCGATGGGTTTCCTGATGATCGATGCGGTTAAGAAGGCTGCGCCACTCCAACCGGAAACCAAGTTTGTATTTGTGGATGGGGCGATCGATGCCCCCAATGTTGTGAGCTACGACTTCAAGGCCCAGGAGGGGGCCTTTCTCGCAGGATTGCTGGCTGGGGCTGTAACAAAGACAGGGATTGTGGGGGCGGTTCTGGGTATGGAAATTCCGCCGGTGAGGGCGTATGAGTCAGGGTTTCGGGCGGGGATTTCGACTTTTTCCCGACAAAGGGGAAAGAAGGTGGGTTATATCGCGGTCACGGCAGGAGATTTCAACGACCCGGTAAAGGGGAAATTCCTTGCCCGAGCGTTGATGGCCAAAGGGGCAGATGTGATTCTCCAGCTTTCCGGAAACACGGGCGTGGGTGTGCTCGAGGCGGTCAAGGAGGCCTCCGCGGAGACCTATGCCATTGGAGCGGATATCGATCAGGACGACCTTGTTCCGGGCCGGGTACTGGTGAGTGTGTTGAAACGGATTGACCAGGTGGTGTTCGATGCCATCCAAACTGCAAAAGATGGGGGATTTCAGGCCGGCCATCGTTGGGTCGGTATCGCAGAAGGGGCGTCCGGCCTTTCCGAGATGAGGCATACCAAGAATCTGGTCCCCTCGGACGCTCTCGTGATGGCACGGAAGGCGGAGTCCCTGATCCGCGGAGGTGGTTTGACGATCCCCTCGCGGATAGAGGATCTGGGTGCGTTTCTCGCCCCGAAGTTATAGGGGGAATCGGTTCGGTATTCGGGGACCGAATATCGTGTGAACTTGTGAAATGACAGGATATTGCGTATCTTGAACCCGTGAAAGAAAAGATGAAAACCAACGGTCTCGAAATGGTCCGGTCTGCACAGGCCCATCATCCCCGGATCTATCAAGCCAACCGATATGTCTATCCCGTGCTTTCCCGTCGATCGAGGGGCATTTCGGTGGGGATCAACCTGAACCCGGATAAGGTCTGTAATTTCGACTGCATCTACTGTCAGGTGGATCGCACGACGCCGCCGATTTTCAGGGAGGTGGATCTCGAACGGCTGGTGGAGGAGGCCAGACAGGTGCTGACCTCCGCAATCGAGGGGAATCTTTATGAGGTTCCGCCGTTCGCGGGACTTCCGGATGAGCTTAGACGCGTTAACGACATCGCCTTCTCCGGAGATGGCGAACCGACTTCTTACCCCGAGTTCCGAGAGGCCGTCGAGCGAATCATTGCGGTGAGAGAGGAGCTCGGCCTGCAGGCGGTTAAGCTCCTCGTGATCACCAACGCCACGCTGTTTCACAGGCCTTATGTCCGGGAGGGCCTGGCCCTGATGGACCGGAACAACGGCGAGATATGGGCGAAGCTGGATGCCGGGTCGGAGGCGTATTATCATCTGATAGAACGAACAACAATCAAGTTCGAACGGGTGGTTCGCAACCTGATCGAAGCGGCACAGGTGCGACCGCTTGTGGTACAAAGCCTGTTCATGCGGGTCCACGGTAATTGCCCCGATGATGCGGAGATCGAAGCCTTTTGCGGTGTACTCCAGCGTATCCTGGACGCGGGCGGGGGCCTCAAGCTTATCCAGGTGTACACGATTGCCCGTCCGCCCGCAGAAAGCTGGGTGACCCCCTTAAGCGACCGGGAGGTGGACCATATCGGAGACTGTGTGCACGACGCTGTCCCTGTTCCGGTGGAGACTTTTTATGGGACCGAGGGGGAGGAAAATGGAAAGTGAAAAATGGAAAATGTAAATTTAAGTGGCAAAAGCACTGGCCAAGGATCCTGAAAACAATCTGATAGTTAATCTTTCAGGTTTACAATGACTCTTCCCTTCAGCCTGCCTTCGAGGATCTGATCTATTTTCGGACTCAGGTCCTCGAGGGTGGTTTCGACGCACAGGGTATCGAGCTGGTCAAGTTTCCATTCTCGGGCGATTCTTTCCCAAGTTTTTATCCGGATATCCATCGGGCATTCTGCAGAATTGATTCCGGCAAGGGTCACGCCTCTCAAAATATAAGGAAATACCGTCATCTTCAACTCGTGGGATGCGACCATCCCACAACAGGTCACCACGCCTCCGCTTTTGGTGGACTTGATGGCCGTTACCAGGATACTGCCGCCCACGGTGTCCACGACGCCTGCCCATCTTTCGGGGTAAAGGGGTTTTTCCGAGGTCAGGTCCATTGTCTCTCTGGAGATCACTTCTTTGGCCCCAAGATCGAGAAGAAAATTTTTTTCAGCCAATTTTCCGGTCGCGGCCACGACACGATAACCCATCTTCGAAAGGATTCCAACGGCGATACTGCCCACCCCCCCGGTTGCGCCGGTGACCAGGATGTCTCCCTGGTCCGGCTTTACGGCGGTTTCTATCTTTGATACGGAAAGTGCGGATGTGAAACCCGCGGTGCCGTAGATCATGCTCTCTTTGGAGTCGATCTTCTCAGGACGCTTCATCGCCCACGAGGCCGGAACTCGGATGTATTGTCCGAAACCGCCCGATGTGTTCATCCCCAGGTCGTAGCCGGTCACAATGACCTCGTCTCCCTGAGAAAAAGGTCCCGCGGCCGCTTCGACGACCACCCCCGCTGCATCGATTCCGGGTGTATGAGGGTAGCGCCTCGTCACCCCCCGATGGCCCGTGGCGGAAAGGGCATCTTTGTAGTTCAGGGATGAGTATTCAACCCGAACCAACAGATCTCCGGAGGGGAGATCGTCGAAATTCTTCTGTGAGATTTCTCTTTTGAAGCCTTGACCGGAGATTTCCCGAACGATCATCGCCTTGAAGGTCTCCGCGCCCATGATGACCGACTCCTTATCTGAATGGACAAATCTTGAAATTACAAATCGCTCTGGATCTGATTGATCTGCCGGAGGCTTTAGCTCTGGTGGCTAAGGTGGCTGACATCGTGGATGTCATCGAGGTGGGAACGCCACTCGTGATCAAGGAAGGGATCAAGGCCGTTACCGAAATCAAACGGATTTTCCCTGCCCTCGAGGTCCTCGCGGATTTAAAAATCATGGATGCAGGAGACCACGAAGCCAAGATTGCGCTTGAGGCCGGTGCGGACATCGTCACGGTCCTGGGCGTTGCCCACGACGCCACGATCCAAGGGGCCCTTGATCAAGCCGGGGCTTTCGGCAAAGCGGTCCTTGCGGACTTGATCGCCGTTGACCGCGTTGCGAAACGGGCGCAAGAGCTCGACGACATGGGGGTGGATCTCGTGTGCGTGCATACGGCTTACGATGTTCAGGACACGGGTGCCGACCCGGTTCGGGAATTGGAATCGGTTCGGCCGGTCCTGAAGCGGGCCGGGCTCGCGGTAGCCGGGGGAATCAAACCGGAGACGATCTCGCAGGTTGCCGCGTTTCAACCGGAGATCGTGATCGTGGGCGGATTCATCATGGGCCACCCGGATCCACGGAAGGCGGTCCTCGAGCTCAGGGGGAATCTCGCGGGGTGATAAGACACGGACAATCGAAGGAGAGAGGCTGTGGCTATTCAGACTTATCTCGACCAGATCGTTGAGGAATTGCGCACCACCCTGGCACACGTCTCCAACGAGCAGGGAGAGAAACTCGTTGATGCGATCATCGAAGCGCGAGCTGTGTTTGCGGCGGGAGCAGGACGATCGGGTCTGGCGGTGAGAGGATTCGCCATGCGTCTGATGCATCTGGGATTCAAGGTCTATGTGGTGGGGGATACGACAACCCCCTCGATCACGGGTGAAGACCTGCTCCTGATCGGCTCGGGTTCGGGCTCCACCGGGAGCCTCGGCGTGAGCGCGAAAAAGGCCAGGGGGATCGGTGCAAAGATCGGACTGGTCACGATCCAGGAGGACTCAGAAATCGGCAAACTGGCGGATATTGTCCTGACCATACCCGCGCCCTCACCCAAATTGGCGGGTGGCCAGGTCTCACTATCCCAGCAACCCCTTGGATCACTTTTTGAACAGGGCCTCTTATTGACCCTGGATGCGATCATCCGATTGTTGATGGTGAAGAAACGGGTCGAGGGAGCGCCATGTTTGCCAGGCACGCCAATCTCGAATAAAGTCCTCGTTGAGATCACGTTCAATTCAAATCGAGGATCCTGCCGCCCTGGATGACCACAGGCATCCCGTCATTTCCGTAATTCACAAGGACGCCTGAGTAGGATAGATGATCCCCGACCCTAAGCTCTGAGAGTCGTTCGTTTTCCTGGGGGTGAGGGTAGAGGGTTACGTCCGGAGAAAAGGGCAGGGAACTCGTACCGTGGTGGAGGGAGATGTGGGCTTCAGGGTCCAGGGACGCATTTATATAAACGATCGTACCTTCCCACCGAACGTGTTTCATTTTGTAGCGCTCAAACTCCAGGTACTTTTCGTCGGGGGTCAATTCGCTTTTAGGGCCGAAGGTCTTCTCGAAGGCTTCCGGTGTCACCGAAATGAACTGGCCCGATTTGAGCGGGTCCCTGTTGCCGGCTTTGGAGATGAGTACCACGGCTATTCCGATCAGCAGGAGGGCACCTATTCCCCGAATCATCCGGGACCTCCCGGAGAGGCCATGGGCGCTGGGGAGCCTCCGTGGAGGGTAAGGGGTCGTGGCTGCGCCGGGGGGGGCAATCCCTCTGAGGTGTTTGCTCAGGTAGTTACCGCAGTGGGGGCACTTGACAGTGTCTCGTTTCACGTGCAGGGCGCATATGGGACAGGGTTTCATCATGCCTAAAATATAGTGTGCAATCGGAGATGGGGCAACATGGTTATATTCTTGGGTTATATTTATGATTATACTCATATAAATACAAATAGGCGCCCGAGATCGATATAATCGTCTCGCTCGATTCATACCGCCATCCACGGTGTGACGATTCAGTCCTGTAGTGAGACCACGATGCCCCATTTTTTCGGCAAGCGCTATTTCCTTTTGGATATATTTATATGTAACTTGGTGTATATTTTAGCTGGTATATCGATTAAAGGATCAGGAGCTTCCCTGGCACACACCTTGCAAAAGAACCTTTAGCCGTGGCGGGTTGTCCGGGCATCGTGTTCGGGGTTTCGTTCTGATGACACGGCAACCGTGGATTAAGGACCCGAAGCTGTGATGCAGATTCGATTCAGAGGTTGGTTTGTCCGTGCGTTTTTGTTAACGCTTGCCTGCGCAGGCTCCCTGGCGGGGGGATGCGGGGGAAATGGAGAGGATGGGGGAAAAGCCGAGACCTCCGCAGAGGCCGACACGACAAGAGCGGACACGACTAAGACCGATACCAGCGAAACAGATTCAACGAAGACTGATGCGGAGGAGGGAGAAAAACCGGAAGAAGGGGTTCCTGTGAAAGTGGTGGTGGTCGACACAGGTTCGATATCCTCCTACCTCCTGTTCAGTTCAACGGTTGAATCCGAGGAGACCGTGGACGTCTATCCTCAGGTGTCCGGTATGGTGAGGCGTGTCGAAGTGGAGGAAGGGGAGCACGTGAAGGCCGGGGAGACGATCGTTCGTTTGGAGGACGATGAAGCAAAGTTGACGGTCGCCGACGCGGATGCCCGTTTCCGGAAGCTTCAAGCGGATTTCAAGCGGACAACCGAAATGCACGACAGAAAGCTGATCAGCGACCAGGAATACGAGACAAAACGCTTCGAATTGAAGGAGGGGGAGATCGGTTTGCAACGGGCAAGGCTCGCCCTCGCGCACACAGCGGTCAAGTCTCCCATCACGGCTGTGGTTGCGGATCGATTGGTGCGGCTGGGCGATCGGGTCTCTCCGAGTAAGAAACTCTGTTCCGTCGTCGATATGCACAACTTGATCGTGAAGGTCTTCGTTCCCGGGCGGGAGGCCCAGTTCACGGCCGTTGGCCAGAAGGCGGTCCTTGAGTCGAACTTTCTTCCCGGTCAGAAATTCCAGGGGGGGATCAAGCGGATCAGCCCCGTGGTGGACCCCAGCAGTGGAACCTTTAAAGTCACCGTGGGGGTATCGGGCGGTGATGGGCAACTGAAACCCGGGATGTTCGTGACGGCTCTTGTCATCACGGATACCCACGAAGAGGCGGTGCTGGTCCCTAAACGAGCGATCGTGTACGAGGAGGGACTCCCCTATGTGTTTGTTGCCCGGGATTCGATTGCGGATCGGGTGAGGCTGGACGTGGGATATTCCGACGCCGACAGGATGGAGGTCCGGTCCGGGCTCGCACTGGGGGACAGCATCGTGATCGTGGGACAAACCGGTTTAAAAGATAAGGCCCGCAGCCGGGTGATTTCCGGAGAGGGGTTGGTGATCCCCGCGGAACCGGACAGCACCGAAGCCGACAGCACTAAAGAATCGTGAATCGGGTAAAGATCATCTCCCGTCTTACCTTCCTTTTCCTTCCCTTACACTTCCACGTGCATCCAATCCAGTAATCACATTCCATAATTTTGGTATGAACTCGAAATCCAAAGAAGAACCCGGAAATTCCAGTTCGTTTGAATGGACCACTAGGCGGCCGGTGGCCATCTCCATGGCGGTCGCGGCGATCGCGGTGTTCGGGTGGGTCTCGTACGATCGATTGCCGTTAAATCTGATGCCGGACATCTCCTACCCATCCCTGACGGTGCGTACCGATGCGCCGGGGATGGCCCCGGAGGAAGTGGAGAACCTGATATCCCGGCCTATCGAACAAGCGCTCGGGGTGGTCGGAAACCTGGAGGGCATCAGCTCCGTCTCCAGGGCCGGGCTCTCAGACGTTGTCCTGGAGTTCGGGTGGGATACGGAGATGGACCAGGCCATGCAGAAGGTTCGAGAAAAACTCGATCGGATTCATCTGCCGGAACTGATCGAGAAGCCCCTCATCCTGCGATACGACCCGACTCTGGACCCGATTATGCGTCTGGGGCTGTATGGGGTTGAGGACAGGTTTCTCCTCAGACGTGTGGCGAAGGATGAGATCAAGAGGGAATTGGAAAGACTGAAGGGTATCGCGGCGGCAAGGGTCAGAGGCGGACTCGAGGAGGAGATACGGGTTGAGTTGAAGGAGTCGATGTTGGCGACGATGGGACTGTCGATTCAAGATGTGAACCGGCGCCTTCAGGGGAAAGCTCGAAGAGGGCGAGATCCATTATCTGGTTCGAACCCTGAGTGAATTCCGGGATATCGAGGAGATGGCCGACCTGGTCGTGGGAGAAAAAAACAATGTGGGAGTCCGGCTGAGAGACGTCGGTCGGGTGTTTCGGACCCACAAGGAGCGGGAGATCATCACCCGGGTGAACGGTCGAGAGAGCGCTGAGATCGACATCTTCAAGGAGGGAGACGCAAATATCGTCGCCGTTGCGCAAAAGGTGCGAAATCGGACTTTCGGTCTTGCGCAGCAGCGCCAGTATCTTGCAGACTTCCAGGCAGGGATGATTGAAACGAAGGTGGACACAGTTGGAAAGACGGAAGACGAAATTCGAGCGGAAAGAACCCGGAAGGCCATGGAGAAGAGGCAGATGGCGGACTTCCTGGCAAACAATCTTCCGGAAGGCATGCGGATCGAAATCCTTTCAGATCAGTCCGGTTTCATCGAGAGCGCCATCGACGAAGTCAAGCAGGCCGCTGTGATCGGGGGCGTACTGGCCGTCCTGATCCTTTACATCTTCCTGAGGAACATCGGGCATACGCTGATCGTGGGGATCTCCATCCCGATCTCCGTGGTGGCCACTTTCGCGCCGATGAATCTGTTCGAGGTTTCCCTGAACATCATGTCGCTGGGAGGCCTTGCCCTGGGGATCGGGATGCTGGTGGACAACTCGATCGTGGTTCTGGAGAGCATATTCCGATGCAGACAAGAAGGGGACGATCTGGTTTCCGCTGCGATCCGGGGGACAAAAGAGGTGGGGGGGCCGTCCTCGCAGCCACCCTTACGACAATGGCGTTTTCTTTCCGATCGTTTTTGTCGAAGGTGTCGCAGGACAGGTGTTCGGGGATATGGCCCTCGTGGTGGTCTTCTCCCTCCTGGCATCACTTGCAGCGGCGCTCTTCCTTCTGCCGATGCTGGCGTCCCGTCGGATCTCAACGCCCGGGGGGCGGCACACGGAGTTGCTTAAGGCGGATATTCTGAAGTTTCGTGCGGTCGATCGCATTCGGGAGGTAACGGCCGGACCGAAGCCCTTACGAGCTATGGTCGGGGTTTACGGACACTGTTTGAAGGCCATGCCCCTTCTGGCTTGGGAATGGCTCTGGCGTACGCTCTTGATCCTTACGGGGACGATCTGTGTGATCTTGAAGTTCGTATCGATCCTTTTGGGGATTACCCTGTGGCCCCTGACGAAGGCTCTGGAGCGTTTCATCAAATCCCTGAAGGGGTTCTATCCTAAACTGAACCACTGGTCCCAGGGCATTGAAGTTTTCGGCTGGAAAGCACCGCAGCGGGTTTGGGATCGTCTGATGGTTTTCACCGCCGCAGAGGAGATCGGGTCGGATCTCCCGAAGGGATTTCAGTGGGCCGTATCCGGACTTAAAGGGAGTCCCTGGTATCGAATCGCTCAGGGAATCGTCTTTCCGATAGTGGGATGCGGCTGGTTCCTGATCTCTTGCGGCCACTTTGTCATCTCGTTGGTGGGAAGGAAACCGCGGGATCGCGCTCGGACAGCAATCGGTCGCGCGTGGGGCGGGGCGAAGGTGATTTTCGTTCCGATTCTCCTGATTTATTTCTACTCGAGGTTCGTCGCCCACCTGACTCTTGCCCTCACCGGCAAGGTTTTGATCTCGACGGCGATGCTTGTCGGGGTCAGCCTCATCAGCACAGGTTGGATAGCGGGTCTGATCGTCGCTCCGGGATTGGCCCTCCTGGTCTTTACAGTAGGCGGGGGCTTCAACCGGTTGAGCGAGGTCTATCCGCGCGTCATCGGGTGGGCCCTGTCACACCGAACGGAGGTGATCAGTGCGGCGGCGGCGGCGTTCGCAATCACGGTCTTTTTCCTGGGCCCCCATCTGGGACGGGAGCTGATGCCTATGGTCCACCAGGGGGAATTCAGCGCAGAGATCTCCCTTCCGGTGGGCACCCCTCTTGAAGTTACCGATCGGCGGATCCGGAATTTGGAACCGATCGGTGATGGACCAGCCTGAGGTCTCCCGGGTCTCCACGGTAGTGGGGACGGAACGCGATGCCACGTCCTCATCGGAGGAGGGGGAGAATACAGTTAGGATCACCGCCCTTCTGAGAAGGGAGGGTGACCTGGCCCTTGCCGAGGAGGGGACGATATCGGACCTCCGGGAGAGATGGTCCGGGATTCCGGAGGTGACGACGAAGTTTTCCAGGCCTGCGTTGTTCAGCTTCAAGACCCCGATCGAGGTGGAGATTCGGGGGCATGATTTGGGGAAGTTACGGCAACTTGCCGGGGAAGCGGAGGCGGCCCTGTCCCGAATAAACGGTTTGACGGACATCAAGTCGAACCTGCAGCGGGGCAACCCGGAAGTACAGATCTCTTACGACAGAGATCGCCTGGCCCGATACGGCTTGAACCTGAAGCAAGTCGCAACGCTCGTGCGGAACAAGATTCAGGGGCAGGTGGCCACCCGTTTTCGCGAACGGGAGCGGCGATTGGATGTGCTCGTGAAGCTGGATGAAGCGGATCGGCAGAGCATCCGGGATATCCAGAACCTGATCATCAATCCCAATAGCCAGGTCCGGATCCCGCTTTCCGCCGTTGCGGAGGTGCGGATCCAAGAAGGCCCGAGCGAGATCAGGCGGATCGACCAGCAGCGGACGGCCCTGCTCACCGCGAATCTGGCCGGCCTGGATATGGGGACTGCGAGCGGCCGGATCTATGATGCGCTCAGCCGGATAGAGATGCCCAGGGGGTTCGAGTATCTCGTAACTGGGCAGAATCGAGAGATGGAGACATCGCTCAGAAGTCTGAGGCTCGCCCTTTTGCTTGCTATGTTCCTTGTATACATCGTCATGGCTTCCCAGTTCGAGTCGTTTCTCCACCCGTTTGTGATCATGTTTACCATCCCCCTTGCCATGGTGGGGGTCGTCCTTGCCCTGGTGGCCCTGGGTATCTCGATCAACGTGATGGTCTTTCTGGGCGTGATCGTCCTGGCGGGTGTGGTGGTGAACAACGCGATCGTGTTGATCAACTACACGAATATCCTCCGGGCCCGCGGGATGAGCAAAATCGATGCGCTCGTCCAGGCGGGCCATACGAGGCTGCGGCCGATCATGATGACGACATTGACGACGGTGCTCGGCCTCACACCGATTGCTCTGGGGTTGGGCGAGGGGGCGGAGCTCCGGATGCCCTTGGCCGTCACGGTGATTGCCGGACTGACGAGCTCAACGGTCCTGACTCTCGTGGTGATCCCGGTCGTTTACGCGGCCTTAGATCGGAAGGATTGAATCGGGCAAGGTTTCTTTTCAAATTCTGAAGTTAAGAATTAGCCTTGCATAACCGCTGGCCAGATATCAGATGAATTGAGAATATGAAAAGGTGACGGTTGGTTCAACGCCCTCATCCCCTAAAAAACCGTATCTCGCAAGAACCTAAGATTATTGATTTTGCTGCTCCGCTTTACGCTTCACGTTCTTTTTGAGGCGGTAACGTAGATCGTGCAAAAAGTTCCGGAAAACCCGAACCGTGTGGGGGTAGGAGCCAGCTCCTCCTGGCGAACGGGGATGGGTTTTCGCCGCCAGGAGGCGGCTCCGACCATAAATTTTTTCGCGAGTAAAGTAAAATGAACTTCCCCTCTCCCGGCACCCGGGAGAGGGGTGCCGAGCTTGCGAGGCGGGGTGAGGGAGCACGACGACGTTACTGAAAGTACAGTTTAACTTCCGTAACAATCCAGTAGGGAGGTTTGTTTGGCAAGTCGACAGGGGTTTCTCCCCCGGATCTCGGTTGCTCGACCGGTGACCGTGGTGATGCTCCTCACGGGTATCCTGGTCGTGGGGTTTATCGCCTACACCCAAATCCAAATCCAGTTCTTTCCCTCGGGCATGGAGAATCCGCGGATGCATGTCTGGATTCCTTTTCCCGACGCGACCCCACACGAAGTCGAGCAACAGCTCGGAAAGCCCATGACCGAGACGATGCGGATGGTGAAGGGGCTGGTCAGGCTCCGCATGTACTGCACTACACGTGGGTTGAGTTGTCATTTGCGTTTCCGGAGCGGTACGGACATGGACCTCGCTTACAACCACGTTGTCGATCGGCTGGAGCGGTTGAAACCAACGCTTCCCGGCGGGGTCAAGAAGGACAACATCGGGGTGTGGAAATGGAGCGGTTCCGAAGACTGGGCGATCATCTGGGCGGGTGTCTCCCTGAACCCGGATATTCAGGACACCTATCGCTTCATGGAAACCCACCTGGCCCGACCCCTCCAGCGGATCGACGGTGTGGCGAAGGTGGATATCCGCGGGACGTACCGGAAGTCCGTGATGATCGAGCTGGATCAGGAGCGGGCAAGGGCAAGGGGGGTGAATCCCTACGACTTGGTGCAGGCTCTTCGAGGGGATAACTTCAGCATCGCCAGCGGGTCCATCCGTGAGGGTGGGCGAAAGTTCTATGTCCGGTCCCTTGCCCATTACCGGGACATCGAGGAGATTGAGGACGTGCGGGTGGGGAAAGGGGGGAATGTCCGGCTTCGGGAAATCGCGAACGTCTTCTACGATGTGCCTGAACCGGGGTGGCGATGGCGGATCGACGGGCAGCGTGGGGCGGGTATGGGGATCTATCGGGAGTCGGGGGTGAACATCGTTTCACTCTGCCGCGAGATCGAAAGGACCATCAGGGAGGAGATCGAAAAAAGGCCTGCTATGGCCGGGACGACCGTTGAGCTGTTCTTCAACCAGGGAAAAGTCATCGAGGAGTCGATGGAGAACGTCGAGGAGGCCGCGGTGTGGGGGGGGATCTTCGCGGCCCTTGTCCTCTTTTTCTTCCTGCGCGCGATCCGGATGACTCTGATCGTTACGCTGTCGATTCCCCTCTGCGCGCTGATCGCGATCAGTTCCCTCTACTTTATGGGTTGGTCGCTCAACGTCTTAACGATGATGGGGTTGATGCTGGGGATCGGAATCGTCGTGGACGACGCCATCGTGATCGTGGAGAACATCTACCGGCAGCGGCTCGGCGGAAAGGAATCGAAGTTGGCCGCGGTGGAAGGGGCCGGGGAGGTTGGAATCGCGGTTGTCCTGTCGACGTTGGCGACTGTGGTGGTCTTCCTGCCGTTGATTTTCATGAGCGACGACGCGGGGTTCACGTTTACGATGTCGCGCATGGGTGTGCCGATGATCATCGCGATTATGGCCTCACTCCTCGTGTCCCTTTTGTTCATCCCGCTAGCGGCCTCCCGTACGAAACAGGAAGAGGTGGGGCGCGAACCCCGGAGCGTGGCCTGGATGGGGCGGGTATACGAACGCGTTTCCAGGTGGGCTATGGAACACCGCCTGGACGTCTTCCTGATCGCCCTGATCCTGTATGCGAGCATCCAGTATCCCGCGGAACACATGAAACAAAAGGGGTCGTCCAGGGGGCCCCGCAGCAACGTCGGGTGGGCCGGGGGCCGGAGGCAGGTAAAGGCAAAGGAGAATCTGTGAAAAAGGGGGTGATGCGGTGATGCCAGGAATCCGATCGGTTATGTCTGCCGTCCTTTTTGGGGTTCTGCTCCTATCGTCCGGCCCACGGTCTTACGCCGAAAGCGGCTCTTTCATGTTTTCCAAGAAGTTTTACGGCGCAGTCTCGTCCGCGTCGAGCCTGTTCTTCTTCAAAGAGGCCTACGACGCCCGGAAGGAGGCCAACCGGAACTACGATTCCTACAAGACCGCAGGCGATTCCCAGCAGGCCTTGAGCTTCTATAACGAGTCCAAACGGGGAGATACCCGGATGGCGATCATGCTTGGCCTCGGAGGCGGTACACTGGCCTACGGGATCTATCTCTTGCTGCTCGACGAGGGTCATGGAATTTTAGATCATGAGAAAGAGGAATTGAACCGGTTCGAGATCAAAGGCATCGGATTACACGTGGCGAGTGATCTTCAAAACAAGGGTCTTCAATTCTACGTTAACCGGAGATTTTAAGGCGGGTGTTTTTCCATTCGATAGGGTGAGTCGGGGACTCACCCTATCTTTTTGTGAATGTTTCGGGTCACCCGGATATGGGGGATTTTATTATGTCTTACTACACCGCCCTTGAGGATCTGTTCGAAGATGTGGTGGGAAAGTCCCTCCGGGGTCAAGGGCTTGCACAGCGGGATGTGGAGCAGCGGTCCGGGCTAAAGGCTGGGGATCTCGCTCGGATTACCGGGGGAGGATTCGTTCCTGATGATGCCCGGATTGTGGCACTGGCAAACATTCTCGGTCTGCACGGACAGCGGCTGGTCGATAGCGCCCGTTGTGCATGGTTTCCGAAAAACCCGGATGGGGCGATCGGAAACGCCAGGATCGGTGTTGATATGCTGGTCGTGGACGGTATGGTCCCCGTGGCCGTGGGTCAACAGGATTTGAACCGGACCAGCCCCTCGAACCGGATCGCCAGGGCCGTCAGTCTCGATATGCGAGGTATATTCCCCGGCTCGACATTCCGGTCCTGATCCGTGTGGCGGCAGCCGTTGTTCCGGCCGTTTCCGCGCTGGAACGTGAAGGACACTTCCAGGGGTCCGGGTCCGGCCCGGGTTGCATCGGATGCGCGACCGCTCATCGCATGACCTCCTGTCCGTTGAGACCCGCCTTCCGGCACAGCGCCTCGATGCCGGGTGGGCGAAAGGTGACGGTCACCGTGCCGTCCCGTCCGTCGTAGCCGATCCGCTCGATGAGCAGCCGGAGTCTTCGGGCCTGCTCCCTCGGAGCCAGCGCCGCCCAGACCGGGTCGAAGACCTCCAGGGCCCGGGCGAGGTCGCTTTCATCCACGGCTTCCCGCTCGAGAGCGAAAGCCTCTTCCCGGAGAGCGGTCAGCCGCTGTTCCCGCGCTTTGGCCACTGTGGCCGCCACGACCTGTTCGTTCATCCCGGTGCCGCGGACGTGCTCCACCACTGCGGTTTCGATCTCGTGAGCATTAAGCGACTTGCCCGGACACGACGCCCGGCCCCGCTGCCGGGCATTCCGGCAGACATAATAACGGTAGCGCTTCTCCTTCTTGAGAGTATAAGTGTGCGCCGAGCCGTTTGAGGCGAGTTGCCTCGACCGTGTAGACCCGGGAGAGTGCACAAGTGCCGTTCGCCACGACGCTTGTCGCCGGCTACGATTCCGGGCTCCGGGCGCACGGCCGCTTCCGCTGTCCGGTGAGCTGCCGTAAGCTGGTGACCGGACCCACCGGGTCCGGCTTCCTGTGAATACTTGCCGGAGGACCTTCCCGAAACGTCGAAGCCGGCCGCCCGGATGCAACCGGGCTGTTAAACAAGGTGGACGCGAAAAACAGAGAATCAGAGAATCCGGAGGAGATATCTCTGCTCAGCGGACGCAACCCCACGGTTGTGCTCGGACACCGGGGGAAAAGCTTTGAAACAGAGAATCGGCAGAAAGGGAAGGAGGTGGCACAAGTGTTTGTGAATACGGCAGAAACGACAAGACCCCGAAGGGTTGCCCCACGGGGTCTTGCGTTAACGGACGACCGCCGAAGTTGGCGGATTGGAATATGGCTCCCCATATGATCCTCTCCCCGGAACCATTCTCTGTTCGTCAGTCATAACTTCCGCGCCGATGTCCTGGCCCTGGAGCGGGAGAGGGAGGGTTGCTTGATGAAATCATCGGTGGCGGCGCGGGGTTGTGAACGCGCAGCAGTTCAAGATATGCGCCTGGGCATGGAACCCCGAACCCCAGTGGGGGCTCGGCTGTCGCCCCCAATTTACCGTCTGTCCGTGTGGGACTATGGCGTGAGACAGTGGCGACCGCCTCCGACCTTTCAAGTCCTTCTCCGGGAAACAGATCGCCAGGTTTTGAGGGCGCAGGGTGGCTCATGGCGATTGAGGGATGACAACTTGTGGAATTTGATTCCGTTGGGAGATTTCTGGCGTGGGTCAGTGGCGAGACAGTGGCTCGAGACACCTCGAGACAGCGTTGAGGGCACAGATCCGGCCCGTGTGCGACTTTCTTTCTGAATCCGGGAAAAGGGGGACGCGACCTCCACAAAACGGGCGGCACGTGGGCGAAGTGAGAAGGTCCCGGTCCCGTGGATTTGCGGCCCGGGACCTCACTCGTGATCGGGGTCGAGCATCTCGAGAGCCCGAGCTTCGGCTTCCTCGCGAGTCATTCCACCCTCATGCTCCATGATCCCCGCGCGTTCATCGAACGCCTTGATGTCATCCTCCGTAGATGTCGCCGCAGTGTTGGGGGGATCAAAGCGTGACACCGTGACATTCTTTTGTTTACAAGGACTTACATGATGTTCAAAGCGTGACATCGTACCATCCATGTCACGCTTTGAAGGGGGAGATATGTGCGCGTTCGGCTTGGAAACATCGTCCGAGTCGTCCTCCAGGTAGCTATCCCATGCAGAGAAGAACGCTTCCCACAGGTAGCCCTTTCCCCTTGCCGGCCGATCGTGACGGAGATTACGCCCGCACCGGAGTTCTACCCTGCGGAAGATTATCACCAGCAGTATATGGAAAAGCAGGGACGAATGCGCTGTAGAATATAAGGGGATGAGTTTGATGTGATGGTTTGATTGGATAGGACCTTTAGAAATCCAGCCTCTGTGAAGCAGAAAGACTCCATAATCAAGAAAACAGGAAAAATCCTGAAGGGATCGAAACAATGGCCGCTGCAGTAAAGGATAGATTTGTCGAAACAGATTGGGCAAGCCTTACGCTCGGAGAGCGGATCAGGCACCTGGAGGTCGAAGGCTATGTCGTGCTTCCCGATTTGCTCAGCCCCGAGCACGTTGCGCAGTTGAATAAAGAACTGTCGGAGATCGAGACCCGGGGAGCGGATTACACGGACAGGAAGCAGACTCACAATGATATCGAGTGGGCGGGTGGGGCTATAACGGAGCTGATCGGACACAAGCCGACGATCGATTTTCTGAAGCAGCTCTTCGGCGACGATGTCATCATGATGACTTACGATTACTCGCGTTCCGAACCCGGCTGCCCCGCCATAAACCTGCATTGCGACGGTCAACCCTGGGGATCCCGAATTTTCGGCCCAGAACAGAGCTGTCCGAAACTGGTGCGCGTGCTTTATTATCTTCAGGATCTCACCCCGGAGGCCGCACCGTTTCGAGTGGTCCCGCGGTCTCATCTGAGCTTTCATAACGACGCCAACCCGTACCTGCGTTACACGGGACATCCCGAACAGGTCATGGTCACGTGCAAGGCCGGTTCCGCGGCGCTGATCAACCAGAATGTATTCCACGGCAACTATCCCAACCGGGGGGATCAACCCCGGGAATTGCTCGGCATCGCGTACCGGCCGTCGTGGGCCGGCCCCTGCGACGAGGTCAAGTCGTGGGATCCCGAGAAGCTCGCAGAGGTTTCGCCTCAGGTACGCGCGGTGATGAAGGACCGGAATGCACGCATCTGGAAATACGAAGGTGGGAACGTCCCTTCGGACATGCGGGACGAGGCGCCGGGGATCGATCCCAGCCGATGGGAACTGGGTTGAATCGCTAGGGTCGGAAAGTCGGGAGAGGCGATAACGAATTTCCTGATCAAAAATGATGCTGATCAGCGTTGACTTGGGCCAGAGCATGCGATGCAGTGTTCGCACGAGACCATTGATGATATTATGGAGACGTTGACGGTTTCCGAAGCTCGCAGGCTTGCCCTTGCTCGGGCGGGTCTCCTGAAGCCCGCGTGGACCGGGTTTCCGGTGAATGGTCGGGGGAAGCGGTGGAAGGAGGCTGCGGTTTCCGTCATCCGGCGTTTCGGATATCTCCAGTTCGACACGGTGTCGATCGCAGGGGCACGGAGCCACACGATCGTCCTTCTGTCGAGGCTTGCCGGATTTAATCCCGCGGCTGGCGAGGAGCTCCTCCACCCGGGTGCGCCGTTTTTCGAGTACTGGGGCCACGAGGCGAGTTGGATCCCGCTCGAGCTCTATCCTGTGTTCGAGTTCCGTCGGCGCGAATACCGCAGCCACCCTCGGTGGAGCACTCTCGTGGAGAGGCATCCCGATGTAACGCGGAACCTCCGCCACCGCATTCGCGAGGCGGGGCCCATTCGTTCTGTGGACATGGAGGGACGGGGGAGCCGTGGGTGGTGGGACCTGAAAATCGCGAAGCGGGTCGCCCGTGCGCTCTGGTCTTCCGGGGAGCTCGCGATCCGCGAGCGAAGAAATTTCCAGCGAAGCTACGACCTCGCAAAGCGCGTTATCCCGGAGGCGGTGAGGTGCCGGCCGCTTCCGAAGCGGGAAGCCCTGGAGGCCCTGCTGGTCAAGGCGCTCGACGGCCACGGGTGGGCGACCACCGGAACGATCGCCTCGACGTGGCGGCTGGCCAATCGAAGGAAGGAGATCGCTGATTCCCTGGATCGGCTAAACCGGAAAGGCATTATCGCTCCATGTTTTCTCGAGAATCCGGATGGGTGTCCCACGCCGGAATGGATTCGGCCGGAGGATCGGGAACTCGCCGCCCGGCTGATCAGAGTGCGGCCGAGGTCCGATCGGGGTGTGCTGCTGTCTCCGTTCGATCCCCTGCTTTGGGACCGATCCCGTGTCAGACGCCTTTTCGGCTTCGACCAGGTTCTGGAGATCTTCAAGCCGTCCCCGAAACGCATCTACGGATACTACTGCCTGCCCGTGCTCGCGGGTGAGCGGCTCGTGGCACGCTTCGACCTGAAGGCGGAGCGGAAGGCGGGCGTCCTGAGGATCCTTTCTTGCCGGTTTGAGGGAACGGGGAACGCCCATTCCGCCGATGCCCGGGATGGAGAAGCGGCGAGGAGCGCCCTTGCCCGATACGCCCAGTCCCTGGAGCTGGAGCCCGTGGGCTAAGGCGATGCCTCTACGCAAAATGCGTACATAATTTTGTCCACGTCCGGGAACGCAGGACCGCCGTAGACTGGGCTTACGAGATCCAGGAGCTGCTTGAGGTGGACTACCCGGATGCCGGAAGTCGTGGTGCTGGTCTGCGACAACCTCAGCACTCACACCATCGCATCTCTCTACAAGGCCTTCCCACCCGAAAAGGCCCGTTCTCTAGCCAAACGCCTCGAATTGCACTACACGCCCAAGCACGGCAGCTGGCTCAATATCGCCGAGATCGAACTGAGCGTCCTTGCCAGACAATGCCTACACAGCCGCATTCCTGACCTGCAGACCCTCACCAACCAGGTGGAGGCCTGGAAATGTGATCGAAACGAGAAACACAGAACCGTTGATTGGCAGTTCAGGACCACCGACGCCCGCATCAAACTGAAGAAGCTCTATCCCAAGTTTTAGGTGTCAGGGTGTAGTAGCGGACTTTTGAAACGGATTCATTGGCTACACGGAATTTAAGAGTTGACAGGATACGCCAAATTCATATATTTTCGAGTTCTCGGCAAGAGGTGTGTAAAAAGGTCAGGCGGCCAGCTTCTTCCCGGAGTCGATAGTGGTCTTGTTGTGTCGCGGTGGTGCTGTGCGTAGACAGCCGTTAGCAGATGGGGTGCATTGAGTCGTCGGAAGCGTTTTTCAGCGACCATCAGTGTGCGCCAGATCAGGGCGCTTGCGGCGGCGACCTTTTTGTATCGCTTGGCCGCGTTGGTTCTGAGGCGGACGGCATTGACCGAACCTGAAGAGGATTGACAAAAGAACTCAAACTGCCCGGAGGCTGCAGATGAAGATGGTATGTCTGTTTATCATTTTAGTTCTTTTTCCTTTTGGTCCCGCAATAGAGGCAACGGATCTAAAAGATCTAATAAAGATATATGGAAGCATCCGTCCAGAAATTATCAGCCGTTCTCCAGAGAGCGGTGACGGTACTAGACGTATGGACGACGGATATTCACGGATGGGCATCAAGGGGAAGGCCACTTTATCCGAAAGCCTGTGGGGGTTTTATAAATACGAGCGCCGTGTCTCCTCGAATGACGGGGAAGACGATGGCGCCGTTCGTGGGGACAACAATGAACTGAGGCAGGTTCACGCAGGGATCGGCGGGAATTTCGGAACCCTATCGATCGGTCGGCACTACGGATCCTATTATGACATCATTGACGATGAAATAGATCGCCATCGCAGCCATTACAGTGACGCGATTGTTTTCGGAGATCTATTCGTGTCCAATTCGGTTTACTATCGTTCGCCGGAACTTGGGCCTGTGGAATTCGGTGTTCTGGTCGAACTCAACGACTCAGACAGCCAGGGAAAGTCGATCGATGAGCGCCTGGAACTAACCGGTACATGGCGCCACCAGGGTTTCGCCATTCACGCCGGATACGTGAACTCGCCATTCCACGAGGGTTTGTTCGGCATCGCATCCTCTTATCGATTTCGATCGCTGAATCTGGCCGGGGTCTATCAGAGAATCGAGAACACGGATAACAGCGAGGACACACTCGTGGGCTTAGCCGGGGACCTGGATCTCACACCTCTGAACAGCGTAAGACTCGCCGTGACATTTAAACGAGACGGTGACAATTCCGACCTCGATGAGGTCTATGTTATCTTCGGAGGAGATCACAGGTTTTCCGAGCATTTTATGGCTTTCGTAGAATTATTCAGGAAATCAACAAAGGTTCCGCAGCCTGGCGATGAATTCGCATTGATCTCCGGGTTCCGGTTTGATTTCTAACCTCAATCCGGCATTCCTGGGCTGCATTAAGGCACTTTATGACTCGTGTTTTAGAGGGCTCCGTGGCCCTATGATCGCGGAACCCTTCGCGATATGAAGTGGATTGTAGGATTGATCGACGCAAGAGCATCAAAGCCGAACCGTCCAAAAACTTACGCTCCCCGCAATTCAAACTGAGACACTACCAAAAGGAAGGAGTCGGTCTCATGCGAAAACGCATCGTTTTTTCCGTCGCGGCGCTGATCGCCGTTCTTGCGACGCCGGGAAGTCCAACCACACCGCCACCGCCGGAATTCGAGCCCGGGCCGCTGGGTGCGGTCACTTTGGAGGCAGGCGAGGCCGTGCGGATCCGCATGCTGCTTTCGGTCACGGGCTGGCCGGCGGTGGGGGCCGTGTCCCGGCACGGGGCCGAGTTCGCCGTCGAGGACATGGGTCCCGTTCACGGGCGCCAAGTCGACCTGGGCGATCCGATTGACACCAGTTGTTCGCCGGAAGGCGGCCGCGGAGGTGCGCTTGGAATCATCGGGGACTCGCAGGTGGCCGGCGTCATCGGAACAAACTGCTCGGCCGCGGCCGTGGCGGCGTCGCCCGTCATCAGCGACGCGGGCTTGGTCATGATTTCGCCGAGCAACACCTCGCCGCGGCTCACCTCCGACCTGGCCGGCAACGCGAACCCCGACTATCACGCCGGTTACTTTCGCGTGGCGTCCAACGATCTCCACCAGGCACGCGCCCTCTCGGACTTCATCTACAACCAGCTGGAGCTGCAGAGCGTGGCCACCGTTCACGACGGCGACCCCTACACGTCCGCCCTCGTGGCGGCGTTCGCCGACGCGTTTTCGGCCCTCGGGGGCAAAGTGCCGGCCCAGGCAGAAATCGAGAAGGGTGACACCGACATGACGGAGGTTCTGGAGCAGTTCGCGGTCGCCGGCCCGGACGCCATCTTCTTCCCGCTGTTCATCACGGAGGGATCGGCCTTTGCCGCGCAGGCCCGGGCCTTCGACGGGCTTGAAGGGACGACCCTGATTTCAGCGGACGCGCTGCTGGTCTCCGCGTTCCTGGAAACGCCACAGTCGGAGGGGATGTATTTCTCGGGGCCGGAATCGGACTTTCACTCAAACGTCAACGAGGTGACAGGACGGAGCGGGGAGCAGGTTCTCGCCGCGTTCGAAGCCAGGCACGGCGGGTTCCCCGGGTCACCCTATTGGGCGCACGCCTACGATGCGACCACCATCCTCCTCTCTGCCATCAAGGCCGTTGCCGTGGAGGACGGTGACAGGCTGCACATAGACCGGGCGGCACTGCGCGAGCAGGTGGGGGCAACCGCTATGAGCGGCCTGGTCGGGACGCTATCCTGCGACCGGTTCGGCGACTGCGGCACGGGACGGATGAACATCTACCACCACACGGTCAGGAGCGTCACCGACGTTTCCAAGCTGTCGGTGGTCTACGTATACAGGCCCTGAGCCGGTAGGCGGGCCAGTTTCCGGGGATCGTCCAGGCGATCCGACGGCCACCGGGGCTACGTGGCGGGTTCGAGCGGATGCCGGTGTCCGGTCACCCGGAACTTGAAGTTCTTGTCGGGGCAGACCTTGGGCAGCGAACTCAGCTTGAGCCGGTAGTTTTCGGGCGCCAGTTCAAGCTCCAGGTGTTCGGGAGTTTTGGGGGGGATTCCGCAACCCGAAACGTAAAGGGTGATCACAGGGGTGACGGAGGACGTTCTATGGAATACGTAACACACAGTATATCATAGATTTAAAGCTTATATGACGGCGGACTGGGCCGCCTACCTCGCCGGCGAGACTCTGGAACCGGAGGCCGCGCCGAGCCGCCGAAGGACCTCCGTCGATCCTCGAGCGCTGGCCGATTCCGCAGCCGAGAACCATTAGCGGCTCGGACCATGATCCCGCTCTCGCCCACGCTGGCGCATCAGGTCCAGCGCCCGCATCCATTGGGATCGAAGCAGGACGGCGGCCTGTCCTTCGCCCCGTCAGCGGGGACTCGAGCGGGTGTCGGAGACGCCAAGGCCCGGTCCGGGGCAAAGGGCTCCTGTCCATGGGCTGGGTTAGGCCTTCGCCAACGGAAGCGTGTGGTACTCCGAGGAACCACCGAGAGCCCGTGGCGCCTCTTATCTCAACTCGCGGTTGGTTGAGGCGGCGAGTTGGCTGCACACCATATCCTCCATCACCGAACGGGAATCCATTGGACCGTTGAAGACGTTCGCGGACAGGTTGGTCTGGGCTGGGACCGCAACAAGAAATCTGGATCTCGGATTTGGATCGATAGTATAAATCCCAGTTAAGAGCTAGAATCTGAAGCAAGAGAATGGTCTGCCGACGAGTTAGGGATGCAGGATCTAACGCATCTAGCAACGTAGGACGTGGAGTTGTGCAAGGATTTGAACCATGTGGCAAGTGAGTCCGAATCCTTGATTCCTCATCGGAACTGTCAGTTGCGCCAGGTAGTACCCTGGGGAACTTAACTACTCCGAGCCACTCAAGTATCTTGCGGTGTTTGGCGTTCTCATGATCGCGCCGAGCCCATGCCACACCTTCGACCCCCTTATACAACTCAGCAATACTCTTCTCTCCCCACGCCGGACCAAAGTATGCTTTTCCCGCCTCAACGGGTTGAGCCATCTGCCCACCCTCAATATCGGCGAGGATAGGACAGCGCTTGAGTCCTGGCGGCGGCCTCTCGAAGCACTCATGCCAATCCCGGGCAAGAAGTAGATCGACGAACTGCTCAAAATGGTCTCCACCGTCATCCCAATATCGATTGATTGCACTGATCAACGCATGGAAAATGACCTTCTCTGAGAATTCTTGGATCCCGAAATTGGTGCATAGGGCCTTAGTGGAATTGTCTTGGTGGGGATCAGCAAGTTTTCTACCAAACCAGTCGTCCACAAGACTAATTGGGAGCCACTCCGGCAGACACACTGGCACGGCATTGCCGTGCCAGGTGACAGCTTGGTCAGATTGTGCATTCATGGAGTGAAGTTGCCCATCCAGCGGAACGAGTGGCAGTACCTTCGACTGCCTCAAGCGCTCCTTGCGTTCCTCTTCCTGCCAATTTGTTTTGTCGGCTACCCAAGCGGCGACCCACTCCCAAGCAGTCCATATCCATACGGGGTCGCCCGTATTCGTTGGTGCAGCCTCGCTGATCGCCGTCAAGACGTCACGGTCTGTAACAGCTTCGCAGCCGAGAGCCTTGAGAGCTTTTCGAGCCTCGCCATCCTTGTCCAGCGCCTCGTGCAGTAAGATGGAGCCTAGCAGCCTGTTGAAAAAGTGCGTTTATGCCAAGATGACTGTTGTCTTTCCTTGTGGTTTGGTCCTATGATATATCAGGTTCAAACTGAGAAGGGAGGACGAGCAAATGGCAATGGGAAAACGAGGCCGACAGAGACAGGAAAACCTGTTCATCGCATCGAACACTTTGGTGAAATCTCCGGGTCATCCGTTCTACGAGAAGCTGAATCAGGTATTGGGGGCGAACGGCTTCGACGAGTTCGTCGAGGGGCTTTGCCAGCGGTATTACGCTCCTCATATGGGTCGCAAGGGCATTCCGCCCGGGGTTTATTTTCGGATGCTTTTGATTGGGTATTTCGAGGGACTTGATTCGGAACGTGGGATCGAATGGCGTGTATCTGACTCGCTGACGTTGCGCCGGTTTTTGGGGTATGCCCTTGACGAACAGACCCCGGATCATTCCAGCCTGTCTCGCATCCGGCATCGGCTTCCCTTGGAAGTTCACGAAGCGGTTTTCAAGTGGATCCTGAGGGTCTTGTGCAAAGCGGGTCTGGTGAAGGGGAAGACGTTGGGCGTGGATGCTACGACACTGGAGGCCAACGCCGCGATGCGCAGCATTGTACGCCGTGACACGGGTGAAGGCTACCAGGCATTCCTTGAGAATCTGGCCAAGGCCTCGGGCATTGAAACGCCTACCCGCGAGGACTTGTCCAAGATCGATAAGAAGCGACCGAAGAAGGGATCGAACCAGGACTGGGAGCACCCGCACGACCCGGATGCCAAGATCGCTAAGATGAAGGACGGTCGCACGCACATGGCGCACAAGGTGGAGCACGCGGTGGATCTGGACACCAATGCCATTGTGGCAGTGGCGTTGTCGGGAGCAGATGAAGGAGATACCGAGTCGTTGCCCTGGACGCTCGAGGCGCAGCTCAATCTCAAGCAGGTCGCGAAGGACGAAAAAGCTGCCAAACGTTTGCACAGACAGCGTATACGGGAGGTGGTTGCGGACAAAGGATATCATAGCAACGATGTATTGACCAGTCTGAAGCAAGGCGGCATCCGGAGTTACATTTCAGAACCGGATCGGGGACGCCGCAAGTGGAACGGCCGACGAGATGAGCAGGCCGCGGTATATGCGAATCGACGCCGGATCAAGGGAGATCGCGGCAAGGCCTTGCGCCGAAGTCGTGCAGAACGGGTGGAAAGAACCATCGCTCACACATATGATACCGGTGGCATGCGCAGGTTGCACTTGAGAGACCGCGGCAATATCCTCAAGCGTTTGCTGATCCACATCGGGGGCTGCAACCTGGCTCTGCTCATGCGCAAAGTGATGGGCGTAGGTACTCCGAAGGCCCTCCAGGACCTGGCCAAGGCCTTGCAGCGTCTACTGCTCGTCCTACAATCACGTTTGCTGCCCTCGGTCACCTTTTTAACCTCTTATCAGCGTCTCCTGCTCAATCTCCTTACCTTGATTTATCTGACCCGCACTCCAGGCGTCTTTTCCGTTTATGTGCGTTGAAAGGTAGTTCTTCAACGGGCTGCTAGGGGAGTGTTCCTCAGAACTTCGCGCGCTTTGTTTGGCGCAACTGAGACACTAAGCAGACGAGCGTCATTACAACGGAGCTCCAATTCGCCTCCAGCATCGGGTAAGCGAAGATGTCTCTTCCCGTAATTAGCGATTCTACCCCATAGAGTATCTGCTACATGATGGTTTCCAAGGTCTTTGAGTGGTAAAAGGAGTCGAAGGTGCCTCGCTGGATCGGTCCGGTCGAAATGGCTCTGTACGAACTCGACAAAGAGCGTTGCAATTTTCTCGGCTACCCAATCGTTAAGACTTCCAGCTTGAATAGGCATGAGACTCGTGCGATCGCTTTTAACCAGAAACTCAGCATGGAGTAATACTCGTACGGGAGAAAGGTCTCTTTCTGCAGGATAGAAAACATGAACGGGCAGGTATTGGTCCACAGTGCGAATTCTGCCCGTTCTGTCTTGTGGCGACGCAACGAGGAAACTTATACCATCATGGGCTACACGATCGCGTTCGTCATCGTCGAGGTCGGTAAGAATATCAACCGGAGGAACTTCTGATCTTTTTTGCACGCGCCAAAAAACTGGCTTTTCCGTCCGAGTATCGGTTACCGACCATAACCCATCGCGATGTTCGGTTACGTGTAGCGAGAAGCCCTGTCCCTCTTGACGCCGGACTTTGAGCTTCCGCAGGTGCACGAATGGAAGTAGACCATGTGAAGGAAATGCGTTCAGCGATTCCGGATCGCCAGCACTCGGAAGCTGCACAACCGTAGAAAATCTCCGCAATTCTTTAAGAACTGGGTCACGTTCTTCCTCGTCGTTTCGTGAAACGAAGAATGGCAACCATTGGTGAGGAACACCTTTGTCGAGAGGCAGCCTGTTCTCGTCTAGCCAGTGCCTGGCCTTCTTCCCGCAGAATTCGATTCCTTCACCGTTCACCGTGAAAATGAGGGGATTTGGGGACTCAGACCCGGATGGGGCAGGATACTCTCCGGCTGTCGCCCCCAATTTGCCGTCTGTCCGTGTGGAACTATGGCGTGAGACAGTGGCGACCGCCTCCGACCTTTCAAGTCCTTCTCCGGGAAACAGATCGCCAGGTTTTGAGGGCGCAGGGTGGCTCATGGCGATTGAGGGATGACAACTTGTGGAATTTGATTCCGTTGGGAGATTTCTGGCGTGGGTCAGTGGCGAGACAGTGGCTCGAGACACCTCGAGGCAGCGTTGAGGGCACAGATCCGGCCCGTGTGCGACTTTTTTTCTGAATCCGGGAACACAAAGGGGGGACGCGACCTCCACAAAACGGGCGGCACGGCACAGACGGCACGTGGGCGAAGTGAGAAGGTCCCGGTCCCGTGGATTTGCGGCCCGGGACCTCACTCGTGATCGGGGTCGAACATCTCGAGAGCCCGAGCTTCGGCTTCCTCGCGAGTCATTCCACCCTCATGCTCCATGATCCCCGCGCGTTCATCGAACGCCTTGATGTCATCCTCCGTAGATGTCGCCGCAGTGTTGGGGGGATCAAAGCGTGACACCGTGACATTCTTTTGTTTACAAGGACTTACATGATGTTCAAAGCGTGACATCGTACCATCCATGTTACGCTTTGAAGGGGGAGATATGTGCGCGTTCGGCTTGGAAACATCGTCCGAGTTCCTCCAGGTAGCTATCCCAATGCAGAGAAGAACGCTTCCCACAGGTAGCCCTTTCCCCTTGCCGGCCCATCCCTTAAAGTCTCCGTTTGGATCCCGTATTTCTTCAAGAGCTTTCCCCGAACATGGGATGAGATCGGATTCCCGTTCTTCCAGTTGCCCCAGGGTCTTTCTTCAAGCTTGTGCAGGTATTCGTCCAGATCCTTTGAAAGAATGCGATCCGGTGAGATCTTTCGCCGTTTCCAGTTCGTTCTTGTACAGGGTCCGCAGATCGGCCAGCAGCAATTGATTCCCTATATTATCATCCTCGGGCTTGCTCCGCATCTTCATTGAGCGGACCGCCTGGCGCGCCCGCTGGGGCCAGTCGCCGCCCAAAAGGTCGGCCACCTTCACCAGTTCACGACAGTTGTCTTCCTCCCGGTCGTTGAGAGATCCACCCGGGTCAGGTGGCGACAGGCCAGATGGTTGGCCAGGTCGGTTGCAGACAGTCGGGGATGGTTGTTGAGGACTTTCAAGGTGCCACTGAAATAGAACGTGAAATAATAGCTGGTGATGGATGGCGAGTTGAAAGATTAGTTCAAGTCATTGAATCTTTCAATATCTGTTCTCAGTAGATAGCGGGGTGTCTTGCGCCGAGGAGTTCCATTCAGTAAGTGATGAGGCACTAAAGTGTACTTGGCTAGAAAAATTGTAGCAATACTTAGGGCAAGGAAGAACCCTCACTCAACTCGGAGAGAGGCTGTGCTCCACAAGTAAATCCTCGGGTAATCCCTTACGCAAAGAATCTGTATCTATTCTGAGATAACAAGAGAAAAGCAGATAAAGGTCCAAGCAAGATTCAGGCAGCCTTGTGGATGGTCTGGGATGTTCTTTGCCGATTGATTTCTATGCGGCGCTGCCGAGCCTCCTCCTTTCGACCTTGTCGGTGGTGAAGAATCTTTTGATGCTGGCCTTTATGCCTCTGAAGAGGCGTGACATACTGTATTGCCCCGTGATAGCGTTCGGCGTTGTAGCTGTGAATGAAGGAATCAATCAGGCCTTCCAGTTGATGGAATGTGAAGATGTCCTGGAAGCGCAGCCAGTCGTATTTGAATGTCCGGAAAAAGGCTTCGATCCAGGCGTTGTCCGTGGGTGTTTGATATCGGGCAAACAGCTGCGAGATGCCCAGGTCCTTGAAGAATTGGGCCATCGATTTGGCCTTCATCTGAGATCCGTGATCTGAGAGGGCTGTCAAGCTTATGGGCCCAGTGTCCAGGTCCAGCAGTCCTTCGTTGGCAAGGGCTTGATCCCAGGCCTGTTTGACCTGCTCCACGGTCGCGTTGAAGGAGAGCTTCCATCCTACGATCTTCCTGGAATACACGTCGAGAATGGCGGTAAAATACAGGAACAAACCGAAAAATGGGATGTAGGTCAGGTCCCAGCTCCAGACCTGATTAGGACCTTCAGGTTTGACCTGGGGCTTGCTCTGCTTGACCGGCGTCCTCACCTGTTTCCTGCGTGCCAGACGTTCTTTCCTGGCCTGTCGGTAGAAGCTGGAGGCCGAGGCCTGCACTACCCCCTTCTCTGAGGCTACCACCGCCAGCTGATGGGGAGGCAGATCGGCATAGGTCTCATCCCTTAAGAGGGCCGAGATTTGCTCTTTCTCCTCCCTCAGCAATCCGTGTGGGGCCTCATCAGGGGCGGGCCCGGGCTTCCCATCCAAAAGCGGGTCCGACACCCCATCCAGCTTCTCTTCTCGATCTCGCCGGCTCCAGGCACAATACCGCTGGAGGGGAAGCTGTAGGATCTCGCAAGAACGGGTGAGTTTCACCCCTTTCTCCTTGGCCCGATGGACCATTAAGAGGATCTCGCGTTTGACCTCAGCTTGCACCCGGTGGCCCTTGATCGGGCCTGTCAGATCCCATTCACACTTTTTTTTAGCAGGGAAAGTTCCACAGATTGCTCAATGATCGTTTGCTCCAGGCGTGCCCGCTCTTTGCGCAGCTGCTCCACCTCCTCAGCCGATACCATCGGCTTGCGGCTCCGGCGACCCTTGAACTCCTTGAGGGCCCCGGACTTGACCGACTCACGAATACGCTTTAGATCCGAGGAATGAATGCCCCATTTCCGCAGCACCTGTGCAATGGGAACATCTCCCCGGCTGGCTTCAAGGAAAATCTCATACTTCTGTTCCGGGGACAAGCTCCTGCGCTTCTTGACCGGGTCACTGTTTGAGGACAGTTGCTCCATCTTTACTCCTCCTGTGAGGTCAGGGATATCCCAAAATATGTATCCCTTCTCAACCCTACAGGCAACCAGGATCTTGCTTCGACCTTGCCCCCGTTTTTTCGGGCGATCTCAGACAAAAGATAAGCAGGCAGGCATGATGAATAAGAGCCAGGCGACAAATACCGCCCTGTCCGCGGACCTGCTCGTGGCTGCCCTCACCGAGGCTGAGAGCAAGACGCTGGCAGCCGAGGACAAATGGTTCGCCATTATCCGAGCCGCCATCGAGGGCGCGCCCCGCTGCCGGCGGCTGCCGCTGGAATGCTCGCTGGGGACCAGACCGCCAAAGGCCATCAGCTGGCGCGGCGAGTCAAAGCGGGTGAGGTCCCCCAGTTCAGCCAGGGTCGTGACGGCGGTGAGCGTGTCTACGCCGCGCAGGGCCATCAACCCGCGCGTCTCACCCTCCCGAGACCACCCCTCGAGCGTCTGCTGCAGCGCCTGGTCCAGCCCCTTGATCCGGGCCTGGGCTTCCTTTACCGCGTCCAACTGCGTCTCAGGGGCGGCCAGCTTGCCCACCAGCTTGGACAACGCTTCACCCGTAGACGGTATCGTGCCATAAAGCTTCGGTCCTTCCTGATCCCGACCGGCAAGCGCAACGGTGATCGAATCTTTGTGTATGTCCAACGCCACAACTTTCGTAGATTTACGCATGGCCTCCTCCTTCTCGCTGGGGATAGGTCTTTGGATGAACTTCCGTTTTCCCAAAGATAACCCCCGATCACCGAGATCGGAGGAGGTCTTTCATATACTCGTCAATACATAAAGTCTGGAATATCCAGCCAAATCTGGAGCAGACCTATGACAACGCCCGTTACCGCCGCAATGCTCTATGACCTTGTGGCCTGTCCGCACCGCGTGACGATGGACCTCTTCGGCGATCCGGGCGAGCGGGACCACCCGAACTCTTTTGTTGAGTTGCTTTGGAAGCGCGGCGCCCTCTACGAACATGAGGTTATGGAAGGGCTGGACATACCCTTCCTCGATCTCTCTTCCTTCGCCGAAGACGAAAAAGAACGGCGGACGCTTGAAGCTATACGCCGTGGAGAACCGCTGATTTACAGCGGCCGCATTCAGGCTGACGGACTCCTCGGGAATCCGGATCTTCTGCGCAAGGAGAGCAATGGTTATTCCGCCGGCGACATCAAATCGGGTGCTGGAGAAGAAGGCCCGGAGGATCTATCGAAGCCCAAGAAGCACTATGCCGTTCAACTCGCGCTGTACATGGACATCCTTGAGCGCAGGGGCTTGTCCGCTGGCCGCTGCGGCTTTATCTGGGATATTAACGGCGACGAGGTGATCTACGAATTCACCGAACCGTACGGAAAGCGTAACGCACGCACACTCTGGCAGGACTACCAGGAATGCCTCGCCGAAGCGCAGGCAATCGTCGCTAGGAAGTCAGAAACTCTCGCGGCTTTCAGCGGAGTCTGCAAGCTCTGCCACTGGTACAATGCCTGCCTTGATCAACTCACCGCAGCGGACGACCTGACGCTGATCCCGGATCTTGGACGGTCCAAAAGGGACGCCATGATTGGCCATGTGGCGACTATCAGGGATTTTGCCGTAGCCGACCCGGCGCGGTTTATGGCGGGCTCGAAGACGATCTTTCCCGGCATAGGTCCTCCGACGCTTGAGAAGCTACACGCCCGCGCTAGGCTGATCGCCACAGGCGAGGACGCCAAGCCGTATTTTCGGAAGCGAATACCGCTGCCGACTGCGGATCTGGAGTTGTTTTTCGATATCGAGGTCGATCCTCTCCGCGACATTTGCTACCTGCACGGTTTCGTCGAGCGGCGCGGCGGCGAAAATGAAACAGAGCGGGGGGAAAGGTTAACGAAGCCTATACGAATAGTCGATGAAGAACCTTGCAACCATTGACGCAAATCTATAGAAAGGCGAGAGAGATGGGATCCTCCGATCGAGTCGCTCATATTCTCTCCACCGGAGACGGTAGCTTTGAGCGTCCTTATGTCGTAAATAGTGTCGCAGAGGAATATCTTGTCCTTAAGTACCACGGTAAGACTCCATTAATACAGGCACTTATGGAAAGTTCTCTGGACCGGATAACGTGCAAGGACGGCACTACCTACTATTTCGATATTCAGAGCTTCTTTCCCTGGAATGAAGAAAAAGATGAGCCTCCGGGTCAACCCCCTGAATAATTCATGCCCCTCGTAGTCGATGAAGAACCTTGCAAAGATAAGGCAGGTTCAGGCAATCAAGGACGGCGGGATCCCTTCGGCGGAAACATCTGGAGGTTCGAGGACGTCGCCGCCCCTGTTTGATTGGAAAGGAGGAAAGGATGGATAAGAAATGTGGGAAAAATATGGGGTCTGGGTAGTCCTTATGATACCCCCGCTATTAGTTTGGGTAGCGGCCTATCTGGTCACTAGAGACAAATATCCCTGGCAGGAAAAGGTCGTGCTCTACAAGTGTTGGGCACCAAGTGGTGTCACAAATTTGTATAAAGTTATAGGCTTATTTGTCTTCGTGGGGATCCCCGGCCGGCGGCGACACCAGCTCCCCCAGCTCTCCCGACATCGATGTCGCCTGCAGGTGGTCTTTTACCGCTCCATTATTGACGCAAAATATCCGGAGGCCTCGAGGATCTGGTCCGTGCTCTACAAGATGGGAGAGACGTCTATCGTGGCCGATCCCTTCGGCGGACGTCCCAGCGAGCCCGGAACTCGTCTTGATAGGCTTGACTTCGGTCCCGGCGGCCTCGAGGGCGCCCACGCTCTTCGTGGGGATCCCACTTGACAAAGCGGGGGAAGTGGTCTAAAGTTTGGGTAAAGGGGAAATGTGGTAAAAATAAAGATATGGATTGCGGCTTCTGTTTTATTGATAGCGGGTTTCTCTCAAATGTGGATGATGGTAAAAGCGTTGTCTGTTTGGACGGGAAGCCTTGTTTTGGGGTTGTTCATAACGCTTGTTAGTTTTCCAATACCGTGGTTCGTGGTCGGCTATTGGATACTTGAAGGGTCAATACCTTTGGATTACTGTATCTATTCTGAGATAACAAGAGAAAAGCAGATAAAGGTCCAAGCAAGATTCAGGCAGCCTTGTGGATGGTCTGGGATGTTCTTTGCCGATTGATTTCTATGCGGCGCTGCCGAGCCTCCTCCTTTCGACCTTGTCGGTGGTGAAGAATCTTTTGATGCTGGCCTTTATGCCTCTGAAGAGGCGTGACATACTGTATTGCCCCGTGATAGCGTTCGGCGTTGTAGCTGTGAATGAAGGAATCAATCAGGCCTTCCAGTTGATGGAATGTGAAGATGTCCTGGAAGCGCAGCCAGTCGTATTTGAATGTCCGGAAAAAGGCTTCGATCCAGGCGTTGTCCGTGGGTGTTTGATATCGGGCAAACAGCTGCGAGATGCCCAGGTCCTTGAAGAATTGGGCCATCGATTTGGCCTTCATCTGAGATCCGTGATCTGAGAGGGCTGTCAAGCTTATGGGCCCAGTGTCCAGGTCCAGCAGTCCTTCGTTGGCAAGGGCTTGATCCCAGGCCTGTTTGACCTGCTCCACGGTCGCGTTGAAGGAGAGCTTCCATCCTACGATCTTCCTGGAATACACGTCGAGAATGGCGGTAAAATACAGGAACAAACCGAAAAATGGGATGTAGGTCAGGTCCCAGCTCCAGACCTGATTAGGACCTTCAGGTTTGACCTGGGGCTTGCTCTGCTTGACCGGCGTCCTCACCTGTTTCCTGCGTGCCAGACGTTCTTTCCTGGCCTGTCGGTAGAAGCTGGAGGCCGAGGCCTGCACTACCCCCTTCTCTGAGGCTACCACCGCCAGCTGATGGGGAGGCAGATCGGCATAGGTCTCATCCCTTAAGAGGGCCGGGATTTGCTCTTTCTCCTCCCTCAGCAATCCGTGTGGGGCCTCATCAGGGGCGGGCCCGGGCTTCCCATCCAAAAGCGGGTCCGACACCCCATCCAGCTTCTCTTCTCGATCTCGCCGGCTCCAGGCACAATACCGCTGGAGGGGAAGCTGTAGGATCTCGCAAGAACGGGTGAGTTTCACCCCTTTCTCCTTGGCCCGATGGACCATTAAGAGGATCTCGCGTTTGACCTCAGCTTGCACCCGGTGGCCCTTGATCGGGCCTGTCAGATCCCATTCACACTTTTTTTTAGCAGGGAAAGTTCCACAGATTGCTCAATGATCGTTTGCTCCAGGCGTGCCCGCTCTTTGCGCAGCTGCTCCACCTCCTCAGCCGATACCATCGGCTTGCGGCTCCGGCGACCCTTGAACTCCTTGAGGGCCCCGGACTTGACCGACTCACGAATACGCTTTAGATCCGAGGAATGAATGCCCCATTTCCGCAGCACCTGTGCAATGGGAACATCTCCCCGGCTGGCTTCAAGGAAAATCTCATACTTCTGTTCCGGGGACAAGCTCCTGCGCTTCTTGACCGGGTCACTGTTTGAGGACAGTTGCTCCATCTTTACTCCTCCTGTGAGGTCAGGGATATCCCAAAATATGTATCCCTTCTCAACCCTACAGGCAACCAGGATCTTGCTTCGACCTTGCCCCCGTTTTTTCGGGCGATCTCAGACAAAAGATAGTTGGAGGAGGATCGGCATGCCCAACAGGAAGTACATCGTCCGTCTATGTTGCGATGAGCGGAAGCACTTGCAGGATCTGGTAAGCAAAGGCCGGACACAGGCCTACCGGATCCGACACGCACACATTCTGATGAAGGCCGACGCGGATGGCCCTTGCTGGGGCGACGAAGCCATCGCCCAAGCGTTTTCGTGCCACAGACGCACCGCGGAAGGCATTCGCAAGCGCTTTGTGGTCCAAGGGCTCGACGCAGCCCTTGAGCGGAAGAAGCGGGAACGACCGCCCATCGAACCGATTCTGGACGGCGAAAAGGAAGCTCGCTTGATCGCCCTGGCCTGCAGCCAGCCGCCGAAAGGTCGTAGCCGCTGGACGCTGGAGTTGCTCGCCGACAAGCTGGTTGAACTCAACATCGTCGAGAGCATCTCCTATCGGACCGTGCAACGGGCGCTCAAAAAAACGAACTCAAGCCCCATCTGAAAACGTGCTGGGTGATTCCGCCCAGGGAAAACGCCGCATTCGTAGCTTGCATGGAGAATCTTCTGGACCTGTATCACCGGCCCTATGATCCGGAAAGGCCGCTTTTGGCCATGGATGAACACCCCGTGCAGTTGACCGGAGAGACACGCATCCCGGTCCCGGAAAAACCGGGGCATCCCCGACGTTACGACTATGAGTATGAGCGTAACGGCACAGCCGCGAATTTCTTGTTCCTCGAGCCCCTGACCGGACGTCGGAAGGTCCACGTCCGGGAACGCAGGACCGCCGTAGACTGGGCTTACGAGATCCAGGAGCTGCTTGAGGTGGACTACCCGGATGCGCAAGTCGTGGTGCTGGTCTGCGACAACCTCAGCACTCACACCATCGCATCTCTCTACCTACGAGGCCTTCCCACCCGAAAAGGCCCGTTCTCTAGCCAAACGCCTCGAATTGCACTACACGCCCAAGCACGGTAGCTGGCTCAATATCGCCGAGATCGAACTGAGCGTCCTTGCCAGATAATGCCTGCAACAGCCGCATTCCTGACCTGCAGACCCTCCGAACCATGCCGAAAATCTCGCGTATAGGAAGTATAGTATAAAGGTCCTTATCCATTTAGATGATGGTCAAGCCATCTCTACATCTGGGACTATGAGCGATATTTCGTGCCGGATAAGTCCATACATCATATCATCGATCCAAAGACTGGTCGGTCGGCAACGGCCTTAATAAGCGCTACAGTGATTGCAAAAACCGCGATGGAAGCTGACGCATTGGCCACCGCGGTTTTCGTGCTAGGCCCAATTAACGGGATGAAGTTGATAAGGTCTCCAGATGATATTGAGGCATTGTTAGTCACAAAGGATCGAGAGATATTGATGGTTTCTGGACTTCATCAGCCATGTCATGACCTCTCCTATAGGGGGGTCCCGTCTTGATCTCAGCATCACAGTGCACTTCGCATAATGTACATGGCCGTGAATGAGGGATGACTCTCAGCCGATGCTGATCGCCTTGGCCTAGATGCAGGGACCGTGCCTCTCATCCGACTATGCACCATTTGCTGTATGCTACGTCTTCTCGCCACTGTCCGTGAGACTTGCGGGCAGTTCGGGGTGGGCCTCCCACCGTTCGAATCCATTCAACCAGTACCTCCCGAGTCCGCACTCGTAATCAACAGTCTCATCGCATATGATCTTGCGGGCATGGGCCTGGAGTTGCTCCCAGCCGGCCCGACGTTCTCGTCCGAACCACGCGAGAGCGGCCAGATCCATACGCTCTTCGAGAGTCAATTTCAGTATCATGCCCTGGAGTCTCACGTATGACTCCAGCGGAACTGGCGGAGTACTTGTCGGCACAAACATGATGATACCACCTATATTCTCAGACTGAGATTTTGACCATTGATCGTCTTCGAGCATCCATTCATCGTATGCCTGGCTCAATGCCTCCACCTTGCTCCGCTGTATCTGGGGAGGAGGATCTCGTTGTTCCTCTGTTTTCATTAGCTGTCTAATGTATGCGACACCCTGAAGGAACTCCCCGCATTAGACAACATCCTGAAGGAACTCCCTGAACTCCCCCCATTCGTGTGACTGTCGCACTCCACTGTTGCAACTCCACTGTTGCAACTCCACTGTCCCCCCCACGGTCGCTTTTCTGAAGGTTCCGCATCCAAATTTGCCCGGATTCCTGAATAAAGTCGCACACGGAGAGAATCCGATGCCCTGTGGCCGATTATTGTATCCCCTCTGTGCCGACCAATGCCGGTTTGCTGGCTGGGAAGTATCCGAAGCGCCCGGCAATCTCCGCCACGTATGTTTGCCATCTGTTTGGCGTCCTTAAATACCAGCCATGGAGATACGTCCCAAAATCCTGATTCTGGTCACACGAAACTGGTCCTTGAATATTCAGAAAGCGGACAGCGTTCCACGCCTCTTACCTCCACAGGAAACCTGCAAGCCCAGAACGAGAATGGTGACAGTCCAAAGCCCCGTCTCCTGCCTCCACCGGCTCATAGACTACCTCCTTGTCGCGCTCTACAAGAGCGTTTAATTCTCTCGGCAGAATAGATCATGTGACACGAGCACAGTGGACCCGCTGCCGCTACCATGTGAAGGTGAAAAATACCCCCGTTGGTTGCTGCCGCGCGGGCCTGCTGAAGTCCGGGATCTTGTACCGGTCGGGCACGGTGGACCAGCCGTTGTAGATGTTGCCGCCGACATAGAAGCGCCGCGGCCGTTCCGGCTCCGGGATCGGCCTGCCCGTCGCGAAGAGTGTGTAGGAACGCTGCGGCGGCTCCGGGTCGATTCGTTCCGCGTGAGGCACGTACTCCCTGAGACCGTCGCCATCGACGTCCGCATGAATCCAGTCGAGGTGGAGCAGGCGATGGTAGCTGCCGTCGGCGATCATGCCGCGCAGCTCGGCGTTGAACCGCGAGATGATCGACTCGGCGTCCGGAAACGAGCGACGGACGGCGAGGTGAAGCGAGCGTGTGAGCAGCGGCGTCGAGCCGAACGCGAGCCGCGTTCGAGCTTCTTCTCCGTGGTTGCGGATGAGGTACTGGATGACCAGGTCGTCCATCAGCGTGTAGTCCACCTCACCGTTGAGGAGTCTTGTGACGCTGTTCTCTTCGCTGTTCGAGCCAACGAAGATCGGCCCGTCCGTCGTCTCGACCGCCTCGCCATACGCGTACCCGGCTTTTGACCAGGGCGATCCGCTTGCCGGCGAGGTCGGCCAGCGCGGTCGCGGATACATCGCTGCCCTGCCGCCCGACGAGGATCAACCGGTTCTCGAGATACGGCTGCGAGTAAATCAGCGCGCGTTCGCGCTCCGTGTCCCTCCAGAGCGCCGCGCTTCCGTCGAACTCCCCGCTCAGCAGTGCGGGCGTCAGCCTGGCTTCGTCCACGATGACCGTTTCGGCGACGATCCCCACTCGTTCAAGAGCCGTGTCGACCAGATCGAGAGCGAACCGCGCCTGCCCCGGCGCGTTGGTGAACGGCGACCACGCCGTCGACACGAGCTGCAGCTGCCGACCTTGCGCGGCTGCCATGATCGGGTCCGGATCCTGTCCGAACGCCCAAGGCGCGGTTAGCGTCAAGGCCAGCACGGAAATGGCAAGTGTCGTAAGTATGCTTGTTGGCCGCCGTTTCATTTCAACCTCCGATCTGCGTCATTGAGGCGTGTGCCGACTCGTGGATGAGCACGAGCCGGTATCGAACGTTTGTTAGGTTCTGATCAGAACGAGAACGTCCTACCGACCTGCACTTGCCTTGGCGTGGCACTGATGGTCAAGTCCCTCATCACCGGAACGTCCGACCAGATGGTTGCGAGCAGCACGCCGCCCACGGCAAGTCCAATCCCAAGCGCACCGAAGACGTTGACCTGCTCACAATGGAGGGACATCAAGGAAGTACACAGTCTCCTCATCTTCCCCGCAGGGTCGTCCGACCTGAGTTGCGAGCAACGCGGTGCCTCCAGCCATCAGCGCGACACCCGCCCATGTGATATGACCCGGGAAAAGTGGACAGTGGTTTAAGCCGCTTTTTGCAGCGATAGGCGTTCAAAAAGGGCCGGGGACACATAGTCCAGGTAAGCGTGCAGCCGCGAAGGCGGCACTACTCCTGTTCAGCAAGAAAGTGGGCTTTACCGACGTTCTCGCCAAGATCGCGACGGCTGTTCCAGAGCACCTAAACTTTAAGCAAGAGCTACGGAAAGTCAGCGATACGCATGTCCGGTACTTGTTCAGACAGAAAGATGATCCAGCCAGAGATCTTTATCTGGCGGTGCAGGCGTTCAATACTCCAAAAGGAGCAAAGGAATAGTCGGCGCGATCAGATCAGGAGATGCGGCCCGTGAGGTGCTCGCCGGTCTGGTCGAGCGGGTGACCTTCCACAACCCCGAGAACGGCTTCTGCGTGCTGCGCACTCAGGGGTCATCGCCGAGGTTGAGCGGTTTATGGAGGAAAAAAGGGAGGCCTATGACATCCGAAAGATCTCGTCGTGGTACTGGAAAAATGGAGGAGGGGTGCGGATCATCCTGAACTCGGAACGGAATCCCTGGTGGTATGTCGCTTACAAAAAGCTGCGAGAAATCCTCGGAATCCCGGTATTCGCCATGATGCCCCGGAAGGAGATCATGGACGACATCGCGAAGGAGATACCCAAATTCGTGGGTGTGAGGTTTCGAATCTGGGGCGGTGAGGGGTGGGGGGGGCCGGGCCCGACGCTCAAATGTCCGTCTTCATCTACGGGGACGACACAGAAGTATTGGCGAATCTGTCCGAAGAGGTGGAGCGACGGCTGAAGACGATCCCGGAGATCATCAGCCTGGACCCGGACCGGAACCGCGGAGAGGATGAGATCAGGATCCGGATCGACAGGGAACAAGCCCGGAAGTTGGGGATTACCCCCCGGCAGGTGGGCCGTACGATCTCTGCGGGGCTCCAGGGGGTGACGCTGCCCCGGTTTCGGGCAGGGGATCGTGAAGTGGACGTCAGGCTTTCCCTGGTAGAGTCACAAAGGACAACGCTGGAACAGTTGAAGAACTTCACGTTTACGTCTCGAGAAGGTCAGGAGATACCCTTAAAGGCGATTGCCTCCACGTCGATCCACAGGGGCTCGGAGAACATCACCCGCTATTTCACGGGGGTCCGCCAGGATATTCGGGTGATCACGACGAAGGACGACTTGAAGACGCTCTATCAGAAGATCGATCGGGCGATGGAGGGGTTTGAGATGCCGCGGGGTTACCGGTGGGACAAGGGGGAGGGTTACCGGAGACTCGAAGAGACGGCGGAAACCCAGAAGTACGCCATCCTCCTGGCCGTTGTGTTCGTGCTCCTTCTGATGGGGGGTCTGTTCGAGTCTTTCGTCCTTCCTTTCTCCGTGCTGCTGTCGATCCCCTTCTCCTTCCTGGGCGTCTACTGGACGCTCTACCTGACGGACACGCCTTTCGATCAAACCGCGACGATCGGGAGCGTCATCCTGATCGGGGTGGTCGTCAAAAACGGGATCGTCCTGATCGACCGGATCAACCAGCTCCGGGTGGAGGGGATGTCCAGGACCGAGGCGATCGTGATTGGGGGCCGTCAACGCCTGAGGCCGATTTTCATGACGACGGCCACCACGGTGTTCGCGTGGCTCCCGATGGCCATGGGTGCAGGATCGATGTTGGGGACATCTTATGCCCCGATGGGCCGGGCAATGATGGGGGGGATGGTGGTCTCGACCTTTTTTACCCTGCTCGTCGTGCCGCTGTTCTATACCTTTTTCGACGATCTGCGTGAAATCTTTCGAAGGGCGGCGGCCAGTTTTCAGGGCAAAGGGCGTGAAACGATCCCGGTCGCGAGATAGGTCTCCCACTTGCGCGTCTTGAACCGGAAAGTTATATTAAATATCCATTTCCCCTATCTTAAAACCTACTCGCCTGGTTCACATCGCGCAGCTGTAACGAAAAAAAGATGTACGCATCTTGCCTAGAAGTTGAAATGTGAGACTCTAAAAAGGTGCTGTCATGAAACCCAAATGGCTTCTTATCGCGCTTTTTACATTGGCTTTGGGCAGGTCCGAGACGTTTTCCCAGGAGAAAACCGCTTCGGACCCGGAAGGGACGCTTGACCTGACCCTGGAGGCCTGCGTAGAGATCGCGTTGAAAAACAACCCGGAAGTCGTGAATGCCCGGTACAATGTAGATATTCAGGCACTCGCCTTGCGAACGGCCAAGGGGCGGCTCCTGCCGTCCATTGACTCTCGCTACGGGGTGAACAAGGCGATCACCGGTCCCCGGCCGGGGCAATTTCTCGATCCGGTCACCCAACAGGTTATCACCTCCCCGGGCAGGAGCACGGTCAGCAGTTCACACTCGGTGGGGGCCAATATCAGCATACCGATCTACAACGCGAACACACTGGCCAACATCGCCGCAGACCGGGCCGGACTCCGCGGAAGAAAACAGGATCTCAGGGGCAGCAGAGTGGCCACGGTCCACGCCGTCAAAAAGCGATTCTTCGAGGTTCTTCAGGCGGAGAAGCTGTTGGCGTTGAACCAGGAGTCGGTTCGCACGGCGGAGGAATCCCTCCGTCGCTCGAAGACCATGTATGAGATCGGGTCGGTGGCCGTATCGGACGTGCTGAAGGCCAGGTCCGCTCTCGAAGCCCTGAAGGTGACCGTGATCACCCAGGACAACGAGATGAAGATCGCTCGGTCAAACCTGGCTTTCGTTCTCGGGATTGACGTCAACCGTTCGATTCGGCTGAAAGCCGGTGACCTCACCGTCGAGCCTATGGCGCTCAGTTACGAACAGGCCCTCACAAAAGCCGTGGACCGCCGGCCTGACCTGCAATCCAAGAATTTTGACCTGGAACAAACCAGAAGGCAGATGGATGCGGCGAGGGCGTTGATCCGCAGGCCGACGGTCTCGATGAGCGCAGGATATTCGTGGCGGACGCAGAACACGCCTTTCCAGGGTATCGAGGATCTTTTTCTACAGAACTACATCTACACCTTCGGGCTGAACATCTCGTTGCCGATCTTCAACGGAATGAGAACGGAAAATCAGGGCGACCAGAACGAGCTCAGGTATCTCGTGAACCTGGAACAACTGAGACAGGTCAAGCGGCAGATCGCACTGGATGTGAAGCAGTCCCTTTTGAATCTGGAACGGGATCGGAAACAGATAGCCGCACAGCAGGAGGCTGTGAAGGCGGCGGAAGAAGATTTCCGATTGGCCGAGGAGCGCTACAATTTCGGCGCGGGGACGATTCTGGAGCGGCTGGATGCACAGGAGCGGCTCTTCAGGTCCAAG
Source organism: Candidatus Latescibacterota bacterium (assembly GCA_965217865.1). GTDB lineage: Bacteria > Latescibacterota > UBA2968 > SICM01 > SICM01 > CBDCJO01. The sequence continues at coordinate 2,528,870 of CBDCJO010000002.1, forward strand.
AATCAGCATATCAACGCCATCTATGACTACCAGAAGCGGCTTGCGGACCTGGAGGCCGCTCTGGGTGGGATTGAAGAGTGAAGGGGTCGGGTGGGCCGGGGGCCGGAGGCAGGTAAAGGCAAAGGAGAATCTGTGAAAAAGGGGGTGATGCGGTGATGCCAGGAATCCGATCGGTTATGTCTGCCGTCCTTTTTGGGGTTCTGCTCCTATCGTCCGGCCCACGGTCTTACGCCGAAAGCGGCTCTTTCATGTTTTCCAAGAAGTTTTACGGCGCAGTCTCGTCCGCGTCGAGCCTGTTCTTCTTCAAAGAGGCCTACGACGCCCGGAAGGAGGCCAACCGGAACTACGATTCCTACAAGACCGCAGGCGATTCCCAGCAGGCCTTGAGCTTCTATAACGAGTCCAAACGGGGAGATACCCGGATGGCGATCATGCTTGGCCTCGGAGGCGGTACACTGGCCTACGGGATCTATCTCTTGCTGCTCGACGAGGGTCATGGAATTTTAGATCATGAGAAAGAGGAATTGAACCGGTTCGAGATCAAAGGCATCGGATTACACGTGGCGAGTGATCTTCAAAACAAGGGTCTTCAATTCTACGTTAACCGGAGATTTTAAGGCGGGTGTTTTTCCATTCGATAGGGTGAGTCGGGGACTCACCCTATCTTTTTGTGAATGTTTCGGGTCACCCGGATATGGGGGATTTTATTATGTCTTACTACACCGCCCTTGAGGATCTGTTCGAAGATGTGGTGGGAAAGTCCCTCCGGGGTCAAGGGCTTGCACAGCGGGATGTGGAGCAGCGGTCCGGGCTAAAGGCTGGGGATCTCGCTCGGATTACCGGGGGAGGATTCGTTCCTGATGATGCCCGGATTGTGGCACTGGCAAACATTCTCGGTCTGCACGGACAGCGGCTGGTCGATAGCGCCCGTTGTGCATGGTTTCCGAAAAACCCGGATGGGGCGATCGGAAACGCCAGGATCGGTGTTGATATGCTGGTCGTGGACGGATCCATGGTGATGAACAGCTATATCTTTTGGGATCAGGAGACGAAGGAAGCGGCTTTCATCGATCCGGGGGACGAAGCGAATCGGCTCCTGGAATCGGTTCAAAGAAGAGGATTGAAACCGGTTCAAATCATGTTGACCCACGGCCACGGGGACCATACCGGGGCCCTGAGACAGGTGAAACAGAGATACGACATACCGACCACTATCAACGAAAGGGATCTTCCGTTGCTCGGGGGACTCCGGGCGCTGATCGATGAGACGATCGAGGAGGGATGGGAATCGAAGGTCGGCGGGCTGAATGTGCGGGCTATGGCCCTTCCGGGTCATACGGCCGGCGGAATCGGTTTTTCGACCGAGGATGTCCTTTTTTCCGGAGACGCTCTTTTCGCGGGTTCGATGGGCGGGACACGGAACCCGGACGCCTACGCCTCCCAGATTCGCGCCGTTCGCGATAAGGCGTTGAAGCTCCCAGAAGCGACAACGGTCTTTCCGGGTCACGGCCCCGCTTCGACGGTTGGAGAAGAGCGGAGACACAACCCATTCATTCTGTAATCCAAGGTGAGGCACCATGGTCACTGGCCGGGGGCTCACCCGGAAGGTCATTCGAGGAGGGGTCTGGAACACCGTCGGTTCATTTGGGGATCGGCTGCTCGGTCTGGTTCGAACCGTCATCCTTGCCCGGCTTCTGCTCCCTGCGGACTTTGGGCTTCTGGGAATCTCCCTCGCCACCATCGGGAGCCTCCAATCGATCACCCACCTTGGGATCGGCCCTGCTCTGATTCAGCGGCGGAAGGTCGATGCTCACGTCCTGAACACCGCCTGGGTACTTTCGATCCTCCGGGGCTTCCTGCTATGCATTATCCTGGTGATATCGGCCCCTTATGCCGCAAGCTTTTTTAATGAACCGAGGGTGATCCCGATCATCCGATTTCTTGCCCTGAATCAATTTCTTATTGGTCTGCAAAGCATTGGTGTTTTTCTTCTTGAAAAAGAACTCGATTTTAAACGTCGTTCTCTCTTCAACCTATTGGCCGGGGTCTTCACGACGGGGGTCTCGGTCATCGCCGCATTTATCCTTGGCAATGTCTGGGCCCTGGTTTGGGGTGAATTGGCAGGAGGCGCCATTCGGCTTGTCCTCTCCTATCATTTTCATCCCTTTCGACCCCGGATCCACCTAAATTTCCGAATTGCCCGAGAGCTTTTCAGCTACTGCAGGCATATCTTTGTTTTTCAGATCATTCTATATCTCCTGCTTCAGGGAGACGACCTTATCGTGGGCCGGTTCCTCGGGTCCGTTGCGCTGGGATACTACACGCTCGCATATCAGTTAGCCTGCTTGCCTGCCACCATGATCAGCGGTTCCATCTCCGGTGTTACTTTTCCAGCCTACGCAAAGCTCCAGGACAGCATCGATGATCTCCGGACTGCTTATCTGCGCACGGTTCGGCTTATCGGCTTTCTCACGATTCCTGCAGCCGGATTCCTGTTCATTTTTGCTACAGAGATCATCCAGGTGGTTTTTGGATCGCGTTGGCTTCCGATGGTCCCGGTTATGAGGGCACTTTGTTTCTTCGGCGTTTTCCGTTCCCTCAATACGACATTTGGGGCTCTCTTCCAGGGCATTGGAAAGCCTGACCTCCTTAAAAAAATTACCTTCTGGCAACTTGTCTGGTTCGCTGTAATCGTCTATCCCTGCCTGATTCATCTGGGGTTCGTCGGGATTGCTATCTCCATCACATCCGCCAGCCTTTTTGCCGCGCTGTTGGCTTCGAGAGGATTGAAGCGGTGGGTCCAGGTGGGATTAACTACGGTATTGGGCAGCTTGGCCGGACCTTTAATGTCAACCTTGCTTGCAGGAGCCGGGGGATATGCAGCCGCTCGCCTGTTCAACCTGGCATCAATAATTCCCCTATTTTCGGTCCTTTTGGGTTACTGTGTTCTCTATCTTGTTTCCATACGGATCATCAACCGCGGTCTCTTCCAAGAAGTCCAATCCCTCGTGAGGCAGGTGTTTGTGTGAGTCTCCAAAGTGGTCTAAAAAACAAGGGGACGAGACCAGGAGGTGACACCATGGATGCCAGCGTTATCATCGCAACTTACAACCGAAAATCTCTCCTGGCCTCGTGTCTGTCTTCCATGGCAGAACAGGAATTTAACGGATCCTATGAGGTACTGGTGGTGGATGACGGGAGTACCGATGGGACCGAGGGGATGGTGGCGGACTTTCTTCATCGCTACCCGGTGCCACTCTCCTACTTCCGCCAGAAGAACCAGGGGGAGGTAGCAGCTCGGAACAAGGGAATAGCACAAGCTCGCGGGGAAGTCATCGCATTTTTAGACGACGATCACGTTGCCACAAAGACCTGGCTTCAAGACATTTGCCGCTCTCTGGAGGACCGGGACGTGGGCGGGGTGAGCGGGCGTGGCCGGGCTGTGGCTGGACCTGAGCTGATCTCCAAATATCTCTGTTTCCACCGGATGCACGAGGCCCCGCAAATCGAGGGAGGTGAGGTTCTCTACCTTGTCCTGGGAAACTCAGCGTTCCGCCGTGAGGTGGTGGAGAAAGTCGGGCCGTTAGATGCGGCCTTTAACGCATTCTTCAAAGGGATAGCCGGGGGGGGTGAGGATACGGAGTTCTCAATCCGAATCAGGAAGATGGGATATCGCCTGGCTTACGATCCCCTGGCTGTAACAGACCACCATCAAAAAACCTCCTTTAAAGGCGTCATGAAAGAGCGATTCAATTTCGGCGTCAACCGTGTCCCGTGGTTCTTCGTGGAGGGGCGATCAATTTCATTGTTTCCTGTTATAGGACACATTTTCTGGATGATCTTTTCTCTGATCAACTGGCCTTTCCATCTGTGGCGATACAGAAAGGAGGGGTTGAGCCTTTTGGAAAGCATATTTTTTCCTGTAATAGACAAAGTCTATGAGGTTGTCTATCACGTAGGAACCCTCTACGGAGTGGTTCGGATCAAGGGGTCGGTAAAGGCGGGGGTCGGAGGTCAGGAAAGGAAATAGCAGAGTGAAAAATGCAAAATGGAAAATGAAACCCGTGGGTTGTTCCAATATTCAATTCTCCGATATTCAATATTCAATGACACTGTGACCATCCTCATCTCTTCAGCATCCTATGTCTTCTCGGACCATGTTCCGGGCGGTGAGTTTCAGGTGGCCTATGATCTGGTGAAGCGGCTTGCGCTAAGAGGTTACCGGATCCACGTATTGGCCCCTATGGTTCGTCTGAATCAAGGGCTCCGCGGGGTCATTCCTCGGGAGATCGGTCCCTATGACCTCCTTGACCGCACTCACTACGCAACGTATCAGTGGAGGTATTGGAGGTTCACCTGGAATTCTTATCGGGCGGCCAAAGCTATTGCATCCCGTGAAGCCATCGATGTGGTGCATCATATCCGACCCGCCTTCCCCGGACGGTTTAGTCTCTGCTGGCGACTCGACATTCCGTTTGTCTATGGGCCGATGAGTCTCCCAGTTGCGCCATCTCTACCCGACGGGGTGAAGGATGGGGGGGTCGTGAAAACGGACTTGCGGGATCGAATTGAAGGCAAGATGGCCGATCGATTAAATATGACGCTGGGAGGCTATCTCTGGAAAAAGACCATGGAGAAGGCCGCCAGTATCCCGGTTTCCGTTTCCCTCACACGTTCCTTCCTGCCCCCAACTTGTGTGGACCGTTCTCCTTTGATCCCTCTGGGAGTAGACACCCACGTTTTTAAACCCGGTGGACACGGGGATTCGAACACCGTGCTGTATGCCGGGAACCTGTTTCGGTCAAAAGGCCTCCAGTATCTTATAGAGGCAATGCCCCGATTGGTGCGTTTTATACCCGGAGCACAACTCATCGTGGCGGGTGATGGACCGGACCGGGCTTTTTTTCATTCCCTGGCCGAGAAGCTGGGTATGAGCGGCCGGATTCGATTCCTCGGGGCCGTCCCCTTCGACCGTATGCCTCCCCTTTACCAAAGCTGTTCGGTTTTCTGTCTTCCGACCCTTGCTGAAGCTTTTGGGGTCAGTCTGCTTCAGGCGATGGCTTCCGGGAAACCGGTGGTGGCCAGCCGGGTGGGAGGCGTTCCCCATTTTGTCGATGATGGTCGATCCGGGATCCTGGTTGCCCCGGGGAATCCAGAAGAACTTGCTGAAGCCCTTCAGGCCCTGATATTAATATAAAGGCCCTCGTTGTCAGGAGAGGTTATAATTGAGATCCGGATATCTCAATCACCTTTCTCCCACAGGAGGGCCTTATGCAATACGCAAGGATCGACTCGAACTATTTCTGTGGCATCGATCTCCACGCCAGAACGATGTTTGTCTGCATCATGGACAAGATGGGAGAGATTGTGTTCCAGCGCAACCTGAAAAACGACTTCAAGCTCCTGCTGCAGGTGCTGGAAACTCACCTCGGTAGCATCGCCGTCGGGGTGGAGTCAACCTTCAACTGGTACTGGCTGGCTGACGGGTGTCACAAGGCCGGGATTCCATTCTACCTGGGACACGCCCTGTATATGAAGGCGATCCATGGGGGCAAGAAAAAGAACGACCGTCTCGATTCCAGAATGCTGGCTGAGCTGATGCGCTGCAACCTGTTCCCGATGGCCTATGCCTATCCGCAAGAGATGCGGGCAACCCGGGACCTGCTCCGGCGAAGACACCGGTTTGTGGCCTTACGGGCTGAGTGTTACACCCACATCCAGAACACCTTCTCTCAGCAAGCTATCCTGGATCCTCTCAGCGACCAGGTCAAAAAGAAGAGCAACAGGAGAAAGCTGTGCGAACGTCTGGCCGACCCAGATCTGAGTATGTCTGTGGACTGCGATCTGGACCTGGTTGACTCCCTGGACAAAATGATCTACAAAGTCGAGAAGCAAGTCTTGGCACAGGCCAAACATCACGATCGCAATGTCCTGTCTATCCTGATGACGGTTCCCGGACTTGGGGAGATGTTGGCCATGACCATCCTGTATGAAATCCACACGATTGAACGGTTCAAATCCGCTTCAGCCTTCTCCTCCTACAGCCGGCTGATCAAAGTCGAGAGAGAGTCCGCTGGAAAGAAGACAAAGGACGGGAATAACAAAATCGGCAACCCACACCTAAAGTGGGCCTTCTCAGAAATCATCCTCGTCGCCCAGCGATGGTCAGAACCGATCAATAGATACTACGAGAAGCTCAAAAGCAAACAAGGTCCGGGAAAAGCCAAGAGCGTCATCGCTCACAAATTCGGCGTGGCCGCCTACCAAATGCTCAAAAACGGCCAGGCATTCGACGAGAAACGGTTTGTAGCATAATGGGTGGGGCGGTTAACCCGGCGCCTAACTGGCAGGGCAACGTCCGGACAATAGCCCAGCTCATCGGCTTGATTGGGAAGCCGCCTTCACCCCTTATTTAGAACATAGATGAGCGGATCTGAGACAGTCAGTCCGTCTGCCCCCGCGATGAACCCGAACCTAACTGGCGTTCCCCCTCATAAAAGGGGAGAACAGCCATCCTTCTTGATTGGGACTCAAGGGGTACCGATTATTTTCTGGAGGGAGAGGACAATGCCTCTCCCAGGGCGCTCCACAGTATACCGTGAGAGGCGCTTGATTCCCGATACGTGTTTGGTGCAGATGGCTCACATCTAGCCCGGTTTGTGAAAATCAAGTCAGACCGACGACTGACAAAGATCCGAACATCGCCAAACCTCTTCGGATCGGCTCATTGCACGCCCCGAACGTTAGGGTCGCAAAAAAACGGTGAAAATCGTGATGGAGGAGTCTTTTTTTCTTGACCCGGGGCCTTTAATATGTGTTAAGCGATCCGACGCGCTGCCAGGAAACCGGTGAGTACAATCGACGGCTTTGCGTGGAACGATATAATTGGGATGTGGTTGTGGATCAAATCGAAGGGATTTACAGATCAGTTGTTTCATAACGGAAACGGGAATGAATTTTTCTTGACTTTTGGGCACGACAAGGGACAAACAATTTTTAAGGATCGTTGAGGTTCAATGAACAAACGAAGAATCCTTTATGTTTCGGAAGCGGATATATTCGGGGGGGCGGAAAGATATCTCCTGATGGTCCTGGAGGGGCTGGATCGAAAACGCTATGATCCAACCGTTGCGCTCCATCCGGAAGCACCGAGGCAATTGGTTGAAGAATTGGAAGCCCTTAAGGTTCCCCTTTGTTCCATCATCCCGATCCGGGGTAAGCGGGACTTTTTCAGTTTGATTATGCAGAGGGTGCTTTTCAAGGATAAAAAACCCGACATCGCCCTTATGTCTGAAGTATCCATTATTCCACTTTATGAAGAAATGCCTGACTGGATAGAGGGGTTATCGTGTTTTCAAAGGGCCGGATTTGAGATCGCGGGACTGTTTCCCGTGGCTCGAGATTCACTTCGGATTGTTGAATACGATGTTATCATGGTAAACGCCGGGCTCCAAAATCAATCGGGATAGGCTCTACTCCTGAATAGGCGACAATTTGGGAAAGCAAAAGATTGGGTTGCGTTCAAAGTTAAGCAAGATTAAAATCTGGGCGGCCCCTGGTCGGATAAGGCTCCGAGGGATTGTAATCCTGTTCGGCCTTCTGGGAACTCTGTCGTTAACTTCGCTGTTGCCCCCAGACGGGGACGGCGCCAATTACATCGTTTTGGCCGAAAGTCTTGCAAATGGCCGCGGCTATGTGAATACCGTCTTTCCCGGCGACCCCCCCGAGACTTTATACCCCCCGCTCCTTCCGCTTTTTCTGGCCCCCCTGGTTGGGCTGTTGGGTCACAACTATCTGATCCTCAAGCTGGTTCCGTTCGCCTTCGGGGCCGCAGCCCTAATCCCGATGTTTTTCCTTCTAAGAGTTCGTTGGGGCGACGACATGGCCCTTGTCGTGACTGTGCTCACGGCCGTCAACCCTTTCTACCTGAACATTGCAACCAGCATCTTAAGTGAAACGGTCTATCTTTTCCTGACCCTCTGTGCCATGCTTGCCCTTAACCGTTCCGCCGAATCTGACGGGAGTTTGAAGGAATCGGTTAAGCCCGCCCTATTGATCGCTGCTTCATTTTACGCCCGGACGGTCGGGTTGACGCTTACCGTGGCATCCGGCCTTTATCTGCTTTTGCAGCGAAGGTTCAGATGGGCGTTTGTGTTGGTGATCATTCAACTGGTTTTAATCGGTTGGTGGGGATGGCGGAGCGTCCAGGTAGACAGCCCCTACATCGGCCTCCTGCTGAAGCCCAACGAAGACACGTCCGTGGCCGGGGTCGCCTCCAAATGGTTGGGTCTCGTAATACACAATATCCCTCGATATGCTGGAAAGGTGATGGCCGATCTGGCGGGAGGCCCCTTTGTCGCGCTGATCGACCCGTACCATCCCGTCAAAGTAGGCGCGAGTTTAACTCTTTCCCTCCTGTTTATCGTGGGATTCATTAAGGATCTTCGAGATCGTGTCTCTCTGGAGGGGGTTTATCTGTTGATCTACCTGGGCGTACACAGTTTGTGGCCCTATCACCATGCCCGGTTTCTGATCCCGATCCTCCCGTTTATTCTTGCGTACTCGATCTCCGGTCTGGAAACCCTGCTGGGGGCTTGGCCCCATGTGCGCGACCGGGCACGATACGGGATGGTTATGTTCCTGGGAATTGTGGGTCTTTCCGGGTGCATCACCCTGATCTATCACAACCGGACGGACTTCTACTTTCCCGAGATGAAGAGCTACCGGGAGGCGTGTCTCTGGATCAAGTCCAATACACCTCCCGATGCCGTCGTTGTTTGCCGAAAACCGAGGATGGCAGCCTTATGGTCGGACCGAAAAGCGTGGTGGTACACAGGTGGGCGTGAAGCGGAAGAATTCGTTGAGAATGTCCGAAGAATAAAGGGGTCTCACGTCATCGTGAATAACTTCCGGATCTCCGGAGTGAACCTGGCAGAATCTTTCGAAGGGGTTTTAAAAGGATATCCCGGGGTTTTTCAGCCTGTCTATCATACCGAACTGCCCCGGGTTCTGGTCTACGAGATCAACTTCAGTAAAGAGAACCAATAGAGATTGGTGGGGGTTTTTCGCGGTTATGTGTGGATGATCCATTTTGGTTGCGACTGAGCCAAGCGAAACCCGCGATAGCCAATATGACTTTCAACAGAACTCCCCTCTCCCGGCACCCGGGAGAGGGGTGCCGCGCTTTCCGGATCGAGATGGTTGCTGCCGAGCGAAACGAAATTATTTGATTCAAGGTGATGGGGCACACAATCTTATTCCCGGTCCGGTCCGATAAAAAAATAGAACTAAAGTTGTAAAAATAGAGGGGATGTGATCTGGGTCACCATATCCGGGATCACGATTTGTTAGTTTTATTCGCGGACGGATTTTTGAATGGGACTTGATATTTTAACCATCTTCTTTTATATTCTAAAAAGTCATAATTAGCAATAAAGGGGCTCGTCGGGAGACCGGCGAGCCATTTTATTTAGACCCTTCCAGAAAATCAATTAATACCAAGAAGTTTAAAAAAATATTAAGATTGTGATAGGGGTCACTTCTTAATCAAGATCAATCGCTTATCTTAGGAATACAATGGCCGAGTTAGGCGATCGAATTTTAACCAAAAATTGCTGTAAAAGGTTGCTAAACTTCAACCGATTTTGAAACATTATTGAGCTGAACGAAATTTTGTAATTTGATTCTGAGAAACAAGTTGCAATCCTTTCACGATTTTGGTACAGGAATTGCGATAGTTTAATTACGAATAATTGAAAGAATAGCGCAGAGACAATCTGGAGAATGGTGAAGATGAAATTGAAGAACCTAAATTATTTAACAGGATTGGTGATTTTCTCGATCCTGACCTTTTTCCCGGCCGGATCGGGTCACGCAGTGACCGTAGATCTGGAACTGGCCACAGTGGATCAGAACGGGTCCAACTTGGCGTCCGGTATCGTCCAGTCAAACGGGTTCGGCTCCGCCTCTCCTGGGACCATCACCAACTTTCCACTGGGACAGGGAAGATTTGCCCAGGGACTTTTCGGTGGGATCTTTTATAGGATAAATAACGTCGACACGCTTCCCCACGTTGTGGATAGCACGACGGCCAAGGTGGACGCGGCCACAGGGGCTACGACCTTCGTCCAGGATCTGTCACCCGGGTTCTCCAGGATCCAATTCGTCTTTACAATCGCAGATATTACGGTTGAGACAGTGGATATTACCGGGGCTCAGGTTCCCGGCGCGATCAGCCTTCCAGGCGTCGGCGGAACCGGTTCCGCGCTTGTTTCGCAATATCTTTCAGGGAAGGGATTTTCCCTGACGGCGTCTTTCGGTGGAGTTACCTACACGACGCCGGACATCGACGTGGATCTGTTCAGGCCGGGCCGGACAATTCGCGTGGACGCGGTTACCGGTGCTTTGCTTCCCGACGGGCCTTCGCTTGCCAATGATCAGGCCGAGATCGAAGTGGTCTTCTCGACCACTTTCCAGTTGCAGCTCGCCACAGTGGATCAGGACGAGATTGATTTAGGGCCTATCGGAGGGACGATTTCATCCCAGGGGCTTAATGCGGTGCCTTCGCCTTCCAACTTTTTCACCTACACGCTGGGTGAAGGACGATTCGCCCAGGGGGATTTCAGCGGGGTTTCTTATAACATCCCCGACATCGACACGCTTCCGCACGTGGTGAACGGTCAGACCGCAAAAGTGGATGTGGGCACCGGGGTGACGACGTTTGTTTCGGATCAGTCACCGGGTGTATCCCGAATCCATTTCGTGTTTTCGCGGGTTGAGACCCTGACGGTAAAGACGGTGGATATCGGTTTCGTTCAGGTAGACGGTTCGATCAGCATGCCGGGTGTCGGGGGGACGGGGATCGCATTCGTTCCCAACTATGTTTCAGGTCAGGGATTTTCCCTGACGACGGATTTAAGTGGTATCATCTACACGACCCCAGACATCGACACGGACCTGTTCAAGTCCGGCCGGACGGTACGTGTGGATGCGGTGACAGGTCTCCTTCTTCCAGACGGTCCTGCGCTTCCGAGCAATATGGCCGAGATCCAAGTGGTTTACCCTGGTACGCTGCAGCTTCAGCTGGCCACTGTGGATCAGGACGATGTTGATTTAGGCATTTTTGGCGGGACGGTTTCGTCGCAGGGGCTTGGCGAGACCTCGCCCTCGAGCTTTTTTGCCTACACGATCGGCGAAGCCCGGTTTGCGCAGGGGGATTTCAACTCGGTCTCCTACAACATCCCGAACATCGACACGCTTCCGCACGTCGTGAACGGTCAGACCGCGAAGGTGGATGTGGTCACTGGCACGACGACGTTTGTTTCGGATCAGGCGACGGGTTCGGCGCGGATCCACTTTGTTTATACACGCGCCGAGACGCTGACAGTGAGGACGGTGGATAACGGTGGTATTCAGGTGGCGGGTTCGATCAGCCTTCCCGGTGTCGGTGGGACGGGGATCGCTTTTGTTCCCAATTATGTCTCAGGAAAGGGATTTTCCCTGGCGACGATATTCGGCGGGATCACGTACACGACGCCGAACATCGATGTTTCGCTGTTCAATCCGGGACGAACGGTACGGGTTGATGCGGTGACGGGTCTTCTTCTTCCGGACGGTCCAGCGCTTGCGAGCAACAGGGCTGAGATCCAGGTGGTCTATTCGACCTCAGTCCAGCTGCGGTTGGCCACGGTGGATCAGGACGATGTGGATCTGGGAGCGTTCGGGGGTGGGATTTCCTCCCAGGGTCTGAACGGCGTTCCTTCTCCCGTCGACCTTGCCTACACGATCGGCGAGGCCCGGTTTGCCCAGGGGAGTTTCAATGCGGTCTCCTACAACATCCCGAACATCGACACGCTTCCGCACGTTGTAGACGGTCAGACCGCGAAGGTGGATGTGGTCACGGGCACGACGACGTTTGTGTCTGATCAGGCGGCTGGCTCGGCGCGGATTCATTTTGTGTATACGCGTGCCGAGACGCTGGTTGTGAAGACGGTTGATAACGGTGGTGTTCAGGTGGCGGGTTCGATCAGCATGCCGGGTGTCGGGGGTACGGGGATCGCTTTCGTTCCCAACTATGTTTCGGGTCAGGGATTTTCCCTTACGACGGTATTCGGTGGGATTACATACACGACGCCGAACATCGATGTTTCGCTGTTCAATCCGGGACGAACGGTACGGGTTGATGCGGTGACGGGTCTTCTTCTTCCGGACGGTCCAGCGCTTGCGAGCAACAGGGCTGAGATCCAGGTGGTCTATTCGACCTCAGTCCAGCTGCGGTTGGCCACGGTGGATCAGGACGATGTGGATCTGGGAGCGTTCGGGGGTGGGATTTCCTCCCAGGGTCTGAACGGCGTTCCTTCTCCCGTCGACCTTGCCTACACGATCGGCGAGGCCCGGTTTGCCCAGGGGAGTTTCAATGCGGTCTCCTACAACATCCCGAACATCGACACGCTTCCGCACGTTGTAGACGGTCAGACCGCGAAGGTGGATGTGGTCACGGGCACGACGACGTTTGTGTCTGATCAGGCGGCTGGCTCGGCGCGGATTCATTTTGTGTATACGCGTGCCGAGACGCTGGTTGTGAAGACGGTTGATAACGGTGGTGTTCAGGTGGCGGGTTCGATCAGCATGCCGGGTGTCGAGGGTACGGGGATCGCTTTCGTTCCCAACTATGTTTCGGGTCAGGGATTTTCCCTTACGACGGTATTCGGTGGGATTACATACACGACGCCGAGCATCGATGTTTCGCTGTTCAGTCCGGGCAGGACGGTCCGGGTTGATGCGGTGACGGGTCTTCTTCTCCCGGACGGTCCAGCGCTTGCGAGCAACAGGGCTGAGATCCAGGTGGTCTATTCGACCTCAGTCCAGCTGCGGTTGGCCACGGTGGATCAGGACGATGTGGATCTGGGTGTGTTTGGCGGTGGGATTTCCTCCCAGGGTCTGAACGGTGCTCCTTCTCCGGTCGACCTTGCCTACACGATCGGCGAGGCCCGGTTTGCACTCGGAAGTTTCAACGCGGTCTCCTACAACATCCCGAACATCGACACGCTTCCGCACGTTGTAGACGGTCAGACGGCGAAGGTTGACGTGAACACGGGCACGACGACGTTTGTCTCGGATCAGGCGCCGGGTTCGGCACGGATCCACTTTGTATATTCGCGCGCAGAGACGCTGACGGTGAAGACGTTTGATCAGCACGGCGGGCTCATTCCCGGCCAGATCAGCATGCCGGGGCTTGGTGTCGGCTCACCGGGTTCCGTTACTATCCCTAACTACGTTTCAGGTCAGGGATTTTTCCTGACGACGACTTTCAGCGGGGTCGTTTATTCGACCCCGAACATCGACGTGGATCTTTTCGGACTGGGTCGGACGATTCGCGTGGACGCAGCGACGGGCGCACTCCTTCTGGACGGTCCGCCGGTGGCTTCGAATCATATCGTGATCTGCGTGATCTACACCAATATTGTCGAGTTGCAATTGGCCACGGTGGATCAGGATGAGGTTGATTTAGGCGTTTTCGGTGGGACGGTCTCCTCACAGGGTATTAACCAGGTTCCCTCTCCTTCCGCCTTTATTGTTGACTATACGTTGGGCCAGGGACGGTTCGCCCAAGGAGAGTTAAATTCGGTTTCTTACAACATTCCGAACATCGACACGCTTCCCCACGTTGCGGACGGTCAGACGGCGAAGGTGGATGTGAACACGGGCGTGACGACATTCGTTTCGGATCAGTCGCTCGGTTTTGCCCGGATCCACTTCGTTTATACGCGTGCTGAGACGCTTGCGGTGAAGACCGTGGATCAGAACGGAAACATCGTTCTCGGTTCCATCAGCATGCCCGGGTTTGGCGTCGGCTCCCCTGGTGTGGTGAACGTTCCTAACTATGTATTGGGTCAGGCGTTTACCCTGACGACGACTTTCAGTTCGATCACCTAAGCTTGCGTTCGGCCAATCCCAGAGTCTTTTGTGCAACCAGGGATTTCTGCTGAGCCAGTTTTGCCCGGTTGTTCTCCTCGAAGAGCTTCTGCTGCTTATCCCGGAGCACCTGCTCTTGTCTCCGGATCTCCGAGACGATCAGGTACTTGCCGACGATGCAGACCCCCACCAGCATAAATGCAAGGACAATCCAGGACATTATTCAACTCTTTGAAATTCACCGGATTCTTTGGGGTGGCTTTTCCTGATCTTCAAGTTCCTCATTTTTCTTCTGCTGAAGATTGATCCGGGCTTGTAAATCCGAGATTTCCTTTTCGTACTTCAGCACCTCTTCCTCCACCTCTCCCACTTTGCGTTCCGCCTCCATCGCCTGCGTTTCTGATTTGTCCGCTTCAGCCGTCTGCTTTTCGATCTGCTTATTGAGGTAATCGATCCTGGGCTTTATCTCATTCAATCGATAGAGAAAGGACATAATCATGTGGATCAGGTAGCCCGCACTGACGACGATGACCCCTATAAATATCCAGTCCATAGTTTCCTTGGTTATCCACGATTTTTGGAATAATTATCGCTATAATAAGACAACTTCTAGAACTAAGTCAAGATAAATCCATTTTGGAAAAGTAAGTGGCCGAATCCATTCACGAGAAGGGGTTTAACCCTCCTCTTGCGCGGCGATTCCGAGGTGGCGCAAGATATCACCAACGAGATATAACGAACCTGTCACGCAAATCAGGTCGTCGGGTCGGGCTATGGAAAACGCGCTTTCAAAGGCGGCGATGGGGCTTTCCACCACGTGCAGGGTCACTTCGGTGTCGCAGACCATCTGAGATATCGTGAGGGGTTCCGCAGCCTTTGGCTGGCTCGACCCGGTGAGGAAAGCCACTTCGGCACAACGCTCCAAAACTCTCCAAACGCCGCTGATGTCTTTATCGGTCGCGATCCCAAACACCAAGATGAGCCTGTCGTAAGAGAACCCCTCTTTAAGGGACTGAACCAGGCCCCTGGCGCTCTCGATCGTATGCGCCCCGTCCATAACAATCGTGGGATCTTTTCCGATCACCTGTAATCGTCCCGGCCATGTGGCTTCTTTCAACCCATGCCTGACGGAATCTTCCGGAATGGAGATCCCCGTATCTCTCAATACCTCGGCAATCGCAACCGCCACAACGGCATTGATGACTTGATGTCCCCCTTTCAAAGCGATCTCCAGTCCGTCGAAGTTTCTGAGGCCGGCCACATCGAAAATTTGATGATTTGCATCACGTGAACGAAACGTGAATCGGATATCCTTACCCACCTCAATGAATCGCGCATTCCGTTCCGCAGAGAACGACCGGATCGCGGTGGCCGCCTCTTCCGGCTGAGGAGCACTGACCACAGGAACACCATTTTTGACAATTCCTGCCTTCTCTCCCGCGATTTTCTTCAACGTGTGGCCTAAGTTTAGAGCGTGGTCGAATCCGATCGCTGTAATCGCGCAGACTGCCGGAGTGACAACGTTTGTTGCGTCGAGCCGGCCGCCCATTCCCACCTCCAGAAGGGTTTGATCCACCTTTTCCCGGGCATAGTGATCCAGGGCGATCGCCGTCATCGCCTCAAAGTAGGTGACCTCTCCCAATTCCTCTTTGGAAATTCGCTCAACGCAAGGCTTCAGACGATCAACCAGTTGGACCATGGTACCCTTCGGGATCATCCTGCGGTCGATCATGATCCGTTCCCGCAGATCAACAAGCCCCGGCTGGGTATAGAGTCCCACACGATAGCCCGACTTCCGGAGGATAGAATCCACGAAGGCGCAGACCGAGCCCTTCCCCTTGGTGCCGCCGACGTGGACGCATCGAAGACTGCGATGGGGCTCACCCAGGAGTTCGAGCAGCGCACGCATACGATCCAGCCGGAATGCCCGCTGGTGGGCCATCGATACACCCCGATCTGCCCGCTCGAAGTCGATCAGGCTATTCAGATAGGCGATGGCTTTATCATACATAATTCTAGGCTCCGGGCATCCATGGGCAAGGGGGGGCCGCGATCATGTTACCATAGAGTCCCACATCTGTCCTGTCTTCAAACGGCACAAAGGATTTTAATATTGCGTATTTCATTAATTTACAAAATATTATAGAGTCACCCCCATCTCGGCCTTGAATCGCCGGTGTGGGTTTTACATGGTTCATTCTGACGATAAGGTCTGGCGTGAAGGATATTTTTATATATATTTGATGGGCCTTTAGGATTCATTCCCCAAATTTCACAGATGAGGAGACTATGTTGAGCGATCTTGAGATTGCCCAGGGTGCAAAGATCAAACCGATACAGGAAATCGCGTCGGGAATCGGTATTTTTGAAACGGAACTCGAACGCTACGGAGATTATAAAGCGAAGGTAAAACTCGACGTTCTCGAGAGGTTTGGGGAACGGCCGAATGGAAAATATATCGTTGTCACATCGATCACACCGACGCCCCTGGGAGAAGGGAAGACCGTTACAACCATAGGCCTATCTCAGGCTTTTAACAGGATCGGTAAAAAGGTCTTTACGTGTATTCGACAGCCCTCAATGGGGCCAACATTCGGAATCAAAGGGGGAGCGGCGGGGGGAGGCTTTTCCCAGGTCGTGCCCATGGAGGATTTCAACCTTCACCTCACCGGTGACAACCACGCTGTGAGTGCCGCACACAATCTGCTCTCAGCGGCGGTTGATGCCTCCTTGATGCACAAAAATCCCCTGAACATCGATCCCTCAAGCATCACCTGGAATAGAGTCGTCGACGTGAACGACCGGGCATTGCGGCAGATCGTTATCGGTTTGGGAGGGCGAGAAAACGGTGGGCCTCGCGAAACAGGTTTCGACATCACGGCAGCCAGCGAATGCATGGCAATACTCGCCCTTGCCTCCGGTCTTCAAGACCTGAGGGACCGGTTGGGCAAGATCGTGATTGGCATGACGATGGATAAGAAGCCCGTCACCGCGGAGGACCTCCAGGCCGCTGGTGCTATGGCCGTGTTGATGAAGGATGCGATCCAACCGACGCTTATGCAGACCCTTGAGGGAACCCCCGTCTTCGTCCACGCGGGCCCATTCGCGAACATCGCCCACGGCAACTCCTCCATCCTGGCCGACAAAATCGCTCTCAAACTCGCTGACTACGTGGTCACGGAGAGCGGCTTTGGTGCAGATTGTGGTATGGAGAAGTTTTTCAACATCAAATGCCGTTATTCAGGCCTTATCCCGAACTGTGCAGTCATCGTTGTGAGCATCCGGGCGCTTAAGATGCACGGTGGGCTCGGACGAATCATCGCCGGAAAGCCACTGCCAAAGGTAATCGAAAAGGAGAACTTGCCTGCACTTGAAAAGGGTTTCGAAAACCTCACCAAACATCTTAAGAATGTGCGGCTCTTCGGGATCCCCGCTGTCGTGGCGATCAATCACTTCACCTCGGACTCTCCCGGGGAAATCGAACTCCTCCGGAACATGGCGAAGTCAGCGTGCGCCGATGACGCCGTCCTGTGCGATGTCTGGGCAAACGGAGGAGCCGGGGGAGCCGAACTCGCAGAGGCGGTCGTTTCGGCTTGCGAGAAACCGTCGAATTTCCGTTTTCTCTACGGCCTGGACGTCCCGATAAAAACCAAGATCAGTCAGATTGCCAAAAAAGTCTACGGTGCGGTTGAAGTGGATTATGCACCCCGGGCTGAGCAGCAGATCGCCAACTACACCAAATTGGGATTCCACCGACTTCCCATATGCATGGCCAAAACACATCTTTCCCTGTCCCACGAACCCTCCTGGAAGGGGGCACCGGAAAACTTCCGTCTTCCGATCCGGGACGTGCGCGCCTCTATTGGCGCGGGATTCCTCTATCCCCTGTGCGGAGAGATGAGAACCATGCCCGGCCTTTCCAGCAGACCCGCCTTCAAGAAGATCGATCTTGATGAAAAAGGGAAAATCGTGGGATTATCCTGAAGGGACGATAGGCGATTCGCCCTTGGACCCCTAAGGGATACATTTTGGAGCTTCCCGGAAAGAAGAGCATCACCCGACGCACTTTGGGTGTAATTCGGCATCCGTCCTCCCCCGAACCCTAGGCGTTGATCGCATCAACTGCGGTTGCAAAGTCCACATCGCTTTGGGTAATCGTCCCCGTACTGTGGGTCGTTACGGAGACCTTCAAGATTTTGGTGCGGCTGTCCACAGCGAGGTCCGAGTGGTGGCTGTTTTTATCCATGGTATCCAGAACGCTTCGCAGGAAGGGCATGAGCTGTGCGAACTTTTCGAATTTCCACTCTCGGACAAGGGTGTTTCCGTCGCGTCGCCATCCGTTAAGAAACTTGAGCGCGGCCTCAATCTGGGCACTTCCGAGCACCGTCTTGTCTTCGACCGCCATCGATCCCTCCTTTGTTTAAAACCCAAGTCGTGCCGTCAGAGACTTGGGAATCAGCATGAATTTACTGGATACGCCGCTCAAATATAACGGATCGGACATAAGCCCGCAATTATTGAATCCACAACGAGGAACCCACTCGGCAAAAAAACGTCAACCCACTAGACCGAGCCATTCCCACAATCAACTTCAAATTGCGAAAGCATTTATATGTCTTTCTGGCGCAACCGCTTCGGTAGGTCCGTCCGTGGCCTCCTCCTGATCCCTTTTTTTTTCGCCACGTTCGGATGCGGATCAAACGCCCCCAACCAGCCTCCCAATCCCCCCATCCCCTCGCCTCAACCCGGCGGATTCATCTTTGTAAGGACCGTCGAACTCAACGCGTATCTCCAAGCCCTCGACCCGACGATCCCTGATTTTCGCGCGATTATCCAGGAACAGAATGCTGTCCTTGGAGACTGGTCGGACGGCAGGACAAATCCCTATTGGACTCAAATATTCGTGAACAATGTGATTCTACGGATACAGGCTTATTCCCTTAGGCTGAACGCAATCCGACCGGATAACCCTGAGCTCCGGGATATACACGATCAGTTCTCCCTGGCCATTCAAACGCTTGAGGGGGGCATGGAAGTATTCCGCGTGGCGATCGACCCGGAGGACAGCCGTCTCCTTGGACAGGCCTTCGGAGATTTCGTTCGGGTCAATGATCTCGTAAATACGGTCACCGTTCGATTGAGCAATCTTGCGGGACAGCAGATCAGTTTCTTTTAACACCCGGCCATCCGAACCCAAAAAAAGCGTATGAACCATCAGGATCATACGCCTACCATATATGCCAGCTCACCCCGACCCTATACGAAGACGTCCGTGGTCTCTCCGCGGGTGACCGTGACCTGCCCGGCCTCCTCGAGCTGCCGCACCGTCTGGACGACCCGAAGCTGGACCTCCTCAACGTCGCTCATCCGGACCGGTCCGGAAAACTCCATCTCCTCGCGGATCATCTGGCTCACACGCTCGGACACATTCGAAAAGATCCGATCCTGCATCTCGGGCGCAGACCCCTTCAGCGCAGTCGCCAGATCCTTCGTGTCCACCTCCCGCAGCACCATCTGGATCTCCCGGTCCGTCAGGTTCGCGATGTCGTCGAACGTGAACATCATGTTCCGGATCTCCTCCGCGATCTCTGGATCCTGGGAGTCCAGTCGCTCCAGAACGGCCTTCTCGGTCGAACGGCCCGTCATGTTCAGGATCTCCGCCACCTTCTTCGGACCCCCGATCTCCGTGATCTGTCCCGTCAGGATCGCCTGGAGCTCGTTGGCAAGCGTATCCTCGATCTCCCGAAGCACCTGCGGTGAGATGTTCTCCATAGCGGCCACCCGGTAGGTCACCTCCGACTGGAGCTCTTCCGGAAGGATGTTCAGGACGCCCGCGGCCTGAGACGGGTCCAGCTGAGACAGGATCAGGGCGATCGTCTGCGGGTGCTCCTTGCTGATGAACGGGGCGATCTGGTTCGGCGCGATGTTCCGGAGCAGGTAGAAGCCCCCCGTGGTCGTGGCCGTCACCCGGTCGAGCATCGTCTGCGCCCGGCGGGGTCCCATGGCCTTCTCGAGCGTCCCGCGGGCGAAATCGATCCCGCCCATCGAGATGTACTTCCCGGCCATCAAAAGCGTCTCGAACTCCTCGAGGACCTCGTCCTCCTGGTCCGTCGTGACGGTCCTGAGCTCGGCGATGGTCTGGGCGATGTCCTCGATCTCGTAATCGTTCAGGTATTTCAGGATCTCCGCGCTGGTGTCCTGACCGAGCGCGATCATCAGGATGGCCACTTTCTGGCGAGATGAAAATCCTTCCGTTTCCGCCATATGTCTCCTGTTCAGGGAAATCTGTGAAGTGCGAACCCATCGGAAAGAAGTTGAAATTCTTGACACTTATTTATAAAAGCAGGGAAAAGGCCTGTTAAATCCTATGGATTTCGTCGAATCCCTTCCCGGTTCCTCAGATTGTCCAGAACAACTGAATCATTTCGTGGTAGACCAACCCCTCTCGTGAAAATAGACCCGGAGGCGTTCCGAAATGTCTTCAGGTAGAATCGGGATGGGGGGAAACCGCAATCGGGTTTCCCGTTCCTTTGCCGAGACATCCAAAGGATTCATCATTCCTAACCCCCCCGTGAGGCGGCCTTTTGAAACAAACCGGTTGTTGACCTGGCGAATGGAGGTGTTTGCCCGTTCGAGGACCTCAAGATACCTTGAGATAAAGACATTGACCCGGTCGTTGTATCGGGTTGCGATCAAGCGAAGGTTTTCCGCGTTGCGAATGGCTTGGCTCAGGTCCGGGTGAGGTCCATCCGAGGGTTCGGCAAAACAGGGGGGAAATGCCGGCAGATCAAATCGGCTTAATAGTGTTGCACGGTCCTGAAAACAGGTGACCAGGGGGATGGATAGACGGCGGATCTCCTCCTGGAATACCTGTAGGGCCTTCCCTTCCCTGTCGGTGAGAACTTGGGCGGCCTCTTCCAGGTCTTCCGCTTCCTTTCGTCCTTGAAGGTGGTCGGGGAGAATTCGATTATCCATGAGGAGCCTGTCCGCCACACGGTTTTCCGGATCGCTCGAAAAGTAATCCCCCAAGTCTACCGGCCGCCCCTTGCCCGGAAGGTTATCAAACTCCCCTCTTGCAGCCGCATCCCGCAGGGTTTCATCCACACCGCGGGGTTCGGGATGCCCATCGGCTTTCCTGAACTTCCGCTTGTTTCCTCCGTGATCGATCTCCTTTCACTTCCCCTTTAAATTGCTTCCATCGGCCAGAACAAACCTTCCGATTCTGAGGCCTTCACGATCGGCTTCCCCGGCTACGCTTTGCACGCCGTTTCCCCCTCCCCTTTGCCTGAAGCTTTTCAGCCGACCCGGGTGACCCGATGTGAAGGGTATCGTAAGCCTCTTGCGATGTGGTAAAGGGGCCCCGGTCCTTTCCGTGCCAATTCAAATTGGTATACATCGGGTTCGGTTTGCGGGTCTCTCGCTCCCTTTTCTGAACCCAGGCCTCCATTCGGCCCTTCAAATAGGTAACCGTATCGGGTTCTTTTTCAACAAGGTTTACAAGCTCCGCGGGATCCTCGATGAGGTTGTAGAGTTCGGTCCGGGGTTTGAAATGAAAGTCTGGTTCCAGGGCTTCAATCAGTTTCCATTCGGGCGTCCGCCATCCGTGTTTTCGCATCCAGGTGCACTCAGTGATATAAAATTCGGGATAGTTTGAGATTCGCCGGCCCCGGATTAAGGGCAGCATGCTCTTTCCGTCAAACCGGTCCCTTCCACGGAGACCCATCAGTCCGAGGAGGGTCGGTACCAGATCCATGTGAAGGGCGGTCCCCGGAACCCGTAGACCATCCGGGAGGTGGCCGGGCCACTTCATGATCAAAGGAACGTGCAGGGTGCATTCGTAGAGGCCGTGATGATCGAAATAGCAGTCGTGATCCATCAGGGTTTCTCCGTGATCGCCGTTCAGAACGATCAGGGTCTCCCCTGCCAGACCCAGTTCTTCAACCCGGGTCAACAGCCGCTGGATGCAGGCGTCCATGTATGCGATGGCTGCATCGTATTGAGCGACCACAAATTCTGCGTCCGTGATGCCCGGCGGCATCCAGGTTGCGAAATAGTCGCGGAATGGTTTGAAGGCCATGACCGGTTCCATCGAAGCATTCGATCGATCGCATTCGTCCCGGCTGTAAAACATCCGATCGAACGGGGAAGGGGGCAGGTAGGGAGAATGAGGTTCCATGTGCCGAAGAAAGAGAAAAAAAGGCTTGGGACCCGATGCCAGACGTTCCAGCTCCGGGATCGTGATCTCGTTCAGGTTCTCAGCTTTAGTCAGGGGCCGTTCGGGCCAGGCCCCCCAGCCTTTATAATCCAGATAGACATCGAAACCCCTCGAACCCGGATTTCCCGAGAAACCCACGCAGACCGTTTCATAACCCGCATCCCGGAGGATTTCAGGGAGCGTTCTCACATCCGGGGTGAGTTCTCCCTGGTGTCGAAGGGCAACGACCTGAGTGGAAAAACAGTCCATGCCGGTCAACATCGATGCGTATGCGGACGTCGTGGGAATGTGGGGACAGAAGTACTGCTCGAAAAGGACACCCTGAGATGCCAACCGATCGATGTGAGGCGTCGTCAACCGCCCGTATCCGTAACAGCTCATATGGTCAGCCCACAGGCTGTCTACTCCGAACAAAATCAGGTTTGGCCTTTTCCGAGCCACGGACCGATCCCCCCTCTCATCCCCCGGACAGTTTTTTTCGATAGTTCATCAACTGGGCGTTGACATCTTCATCGAACAACGCGATGATCTGGGCGGCAAGGATGCCGGCGTTGCGCGCGTTATCGATTCCCACCGTGGCCACGGGGATCCCAGGAGGCATCTGTACGATCGCGTAAAGGGAATCGACTCCGTTCAACGCCCCGGACGCGACCGGAACACCGATGATCGGAAGATGCGTGTGGGCGGCCAATACCCCGGGGAGAGCTGCGGCCAGGCCCGCCCCGGCAATCAGGACCTTCAAGCCCCGAGATGAGGCTGTCTTCGCATATTCGGCCGTCCGATCGGGGTTGCGGTGGGCGGAGCAAACCTTCATCTCATACGGAATGTTCAGCTCTTCGAGGATGTCGGAGGCCTTGTTCATCTTCTCCTGGTCCGAAGCACTCCCCATCAGAATGCCGACAACTGGGTTCCCCATTTTATGCCCTTTCATTTATTTCCCGAGAGCCGTTTAAGGGCTCGGCGGCCGATATCTCTTCTATAGTACATGCCTTCGAAGTGGATGTATTGAATGGCCTCGTATGTCTTCGCGATGGCAGATGGGAGGTCCGAGGCACGAGCGGATAGACCCAGGACGCGGCCCCCGGCGGTGGAAATCTGGGACCTGGATCGGGAAGTCGCGGCGTGAAAAACGAAGGTTTCTCCGATCTTCGAGACCTCATCCAGCCCGGAGATGACACGTCCCTTCGGATAGTCCCCTGGATAGCCTTCTGAGGCGGCGACCACGCACGCCGCCCCCCGGCGTGGAGGGGATAGACGAATGTCCTTTACCCGGTTTTCCAGAACTGCCATAGAGATGTCCAGGAGGTCCTCCTCCAGAATCGGTAGGACCACCTGAGTCTCCGGATCGCCAAAACGGCAGTTGAATTCGATCACCTTTGGTCCGTCAACCGTCAGGATGATTCCCGCATAAAGGACCCCCTTGTAAAGGCGCCCATCCGCCTTCAGCGCTCGGAGGGTCGGAAGAATGATGCGCTTTTTAACGTCGGACATGACATCTTCAGTGACAATCGGGGTCGGGGCATAGGCACCCATTCCCCCTGTGTTCGGACCCTTGTCGCCGTCGAAAACCCGTTTGTGATCCTGAGCGGGGGCAAGAATGGCGACCTCCTCTCCGTCCGTGATCGCAAATATCGACGCTTCCTCGCCTTCCAGGTAGTCCATGATGACGAGGGTATTGCCGGCCGAACCGAAATCGCCCTGATCCAGGATCCTGTGGACAGTCTGTTTCGCCTCGTTGATCGTGCAGCACACGATGGCCCCCTTGCCGGCTGCGAGGCCGTCGACTTTGACGACAATCGGAGGGTCCTTAAGGGCCAGATAGGCCTCCGCGCTCCTCGAGTCGGTGAAGGTCGCGTAGTCCGCTGTGGGAATGCCGTGACGATGCATCAAGTCCAGCGCGAACATCTTGCTGGATTCGATCTCCGCCGCCCGTCTGGAGGGCCCGAAAATTTTCATCCCCGCCCCTTCGAACAGATCCACGATTCCAGCGGCAAGCGGGTCCTCCGGTCCGACGACGGTCAGATCGATTTCCAGTCGCTTGGAAAGGGCAAGAAGACCCTCCAGATCTGTCGTCGGGACAGGAAAACACTCCGCGAGTTCCGCCATTCCAGGGTTCCCGGGAGCCGCATACAAGCGCGTTAGCTTCTCACTCTGTTTCAGCTTCCAGCAGAGGGCGTGTTCTCGGCCCCCCGAACCGATGACCAGAACGCGCACGGGAGCCTCCCAGTTTGACCGTTAAAAAAGCAATCAGCTTCTCGGGGTGATTTCGATTAGAAATACTTCGTAACCGTATCCATCTCCTGATCGCGGCTTCCCATCAGTCGTTCGATCGCCTGCTCTGCGCCCAGGCCTTCGTGGACGAGTCCTGTCACCGCCAGGGAGACGGCCAGCGGATCGTCGTTGCCGGGATGGTGGACATTCCGGCCGACCAGCGCGCCTCGTATTGAGTGGCCGACCCTCATCCCCTGGGCAAAATCCTGGATAACCGGCGATGGGTCCCCCGAGCATGCTCCTCCGAGCATGAGCACGGGGAGGGTGGTGGCCTTCGCTACATACTCAAACCGATCACAATAAGGGATCTTGAGCCAGGTGCCCGCAGAGGACTCTCCCAGGGCGGAGGCCACACCCATCAGCTTGACCAGTTCTTCCGCTTCCTTTTGAACCTCATAGCCATCCGAAGTCCTTTGTGTCGGAAGAGGTTCGAGGAAAATCGGGAGTCCCGCCCGGTGGCAATCCGTCACCGCATTGGCCGCGGCCGTCAGCGTATGCAGGGAGCCACGGTCTGACAGATCCACTCTGAGAAGGACCTTTCCGGCGTCCATGCGATAGCGCACCATACCCGCCACGGTATGACCCGTGAATGTGTCGTCCATCTCGAACGATGATCCTACTATCCCCCCTCCATTCATGGAACCGACCAGAAGGCGATCGTCCAGGAGTGGAGGTGCGCCAACCCGCTTGAACAGATGGCTGAGAATCAAGAGTTCGTCCAAGATATCGGGGGAGGCAAGGACGCCATCGCAATCCGGGTTGAGGAGGACACGCAGGGTTCGTCCCAGGAATGAACGGCGGTCCCCCATAATCAGAGGATCCCCGCCAGATGCGGTAACACGATGTGCCGGGTGGTCCGCCGCGAGGATCATCAGTTTGCCAGAGTCTCCCGTGAATCGAGGTCGGCGGCGGCGCGCGGAGGCCTCCTGAAGGATGATCTCTGGATGTTTCACCCGAACGTTGGTGATCGCTTGAAACAGAGAATCCGGGAAGAAGGATCCCAGATCGAATTTGTAACTGCCGATGTTGTAGCTCACACGAACCTCCATAGGACAATCGATCCCAAAAACAACCCGGTTGTTTTTGACGCGGAAAACTTATGGTTTCGCTCGTATTAGTCCCGATGCATCATCCGTGACGCATCCAATTGGACTTGCGGCCGGCGTCCCTGCGGCGCGTAAAGCTTCGAGCAGCCCCTCCGTACGGTCTTCCGCTACGGACAACAGCAGGCCCCCTGAGGTCTGAGCATCGCAGAGCAAAAGTCGATCGTTCTCCGTCAGGGACGGGTCGAAGGACACATCGGGGCTGATCTGTTCCAGATTGTTATAGGTGCCTCCCGGTGCCATGTCCTGGGTCATCAGTTCGTGTACCCCGGGCAGAATCGGTACATCTCCCAGGCTGACCGTGACCCCCACCCCGCTCCCTGCGGCCATCCCTCGCAAATGCCCAAGCAGTCCATACCCGGTGATATCCGTGCAGGCGTTTACCCCAACCTCAAGGGCCGCAGTGCACGCCGCCTGATTGAGGGTTGCCATGACCTCAATCGCCCGATCGATCATCTCCTTGGAAGCCGCTCCTCGCTTGATCGCCGTGCTGATGATCCCCGTCCCGATAGGTTTGGTCAGGACGAGGCGGTCCCCCGGCTTCGAACCCGCATTTGTGAGAATACGATCCGGATCTATCTTCCCCACAACGAACATGCCGTACTTGGGCTCCGGATCGTCTATGGTGTGGCCTCCGGAGACAAAGATACCCGCCTCCAAAGCCTTATCCGATCCACCGTGCAGAATATCGCCCAGGACATCGAGCGAGAGATCCGGCGATGCCTTCGGAAAGCCCACCACATTCAGAGCCGTTATGGGCTGCCCCCCCATCGCATACACATCGCTCAGGGCATTTGCAGCCGCAATCTGACCGAATGTGTAGGGATCGTCCACGACGGGTGTGAAATAGTCCACCGTCAGCACGATCGCCTCACGGTCATTAATCCTGTAAACAGATGCATCGTCCGCAGTCTCAGTTCCGACGAGGAGATTGGGGTCGTTGATTTTTGGGAGATGGCGCAGCACGTGCGACCTGAGGTCTTGAAGACCGATCTTGCACGCTCAACCGGCGCCGTGACTAAACGCGGTAAGCCGAACACCTGAAGGCATTGAACCCCCTAAAGAGACCTGAACCCCGGAAGGCACGCGACGGGTCCGAATGGAGATAGAGATCCTTGGAAACGGGATCTAGGGGTGGTCGGAATACCAATATAATGGGAATTATATACTTGACAAAGGCTATTTGCTTTATCCCAAAATGTTGAGTTTTTTGCGAAAGTTTCGCAGAATGCCCCGTCCTTTGGCCGGAGATCGTCCGATTCGAGCGATTTCTTTACCTGATTTTTGATGTCCTGTTTCTATATTTGTCGGCATGGGGACTGCCAACAGATTGTTTGAGTAGACAGAGCCTTCATCACTATCATGACTTTATCAAGTATATAATCACCAATATAATAGAAACTCCAAAATTCGCCAAGCTTCTCATTTCTGAAGGGGTTGACAAAGAAGAAGGAAGGCATTATCATCACACTCTGTTGGTAGGGAGGTATCAAAAGACCTTACGAAAGGAGAACCTGTAGATGGCCCGCAAAGTGCTCGTTACAGACTATGCCTGGCCCGACCTGGAGATCGAGAAAAAGATCCTGGGGGAGATCGGATACGAGGTCGTAGCGTCCCCTGACGGAGAGGAAGGAACCCTTGCGGACCTTGCCCGAGATGTGGAAGGTATAATGACGTGTTGGGCGCGGACAACCCGGAAGGTGATCGAAGCCGCCCCCGAACTCCGTGTGATCTCCCGCTACGGCATCGGACTTGACAACATCGACGTGGCCTTCGCAACCGAGCGGGGAGTACCCGTCACGCGCGTGCCCGCATACTGCCTGGAAGACGTTGCGGAACACACGTTGGCCCTCCTGTTGACCCTCTCCAGAAAGACCGCGCTTTTCGATCGGCGCATCCGGTCTACCGTTTGGGACATCCAGGAAGGTGCTCCCCTGAACCGGTTGTCCGGCCGTGTGCTGGGTCTGGTCGGGTTCGGTAAGATCGCCCGCTACGTTGTCCCCAGGGCGGCGGCATTCGGCCTTGAGGTAATCGCCCACTCACCCTCTTTGACCCCGGAAGCCGCAGGAAGCGGGGGTGCGCGCGCCGTCGACCTGGAGATCCTGCTGTCTACTTCCGACTTTGTCTCCCTTCACTGTCCCTCAAACGATCAGACCCGTGGCCTGATCAACGCGGACCGGATCAGCCTGATGAAGCCGACCGCGTTTCTGATCAACACCTCGCGAGGAGACATCGTCGATGAAGATGCCCTTTACCAGGCCCTTCAGTCCGAACGGATCGCGGGAGCCGCCCTGGACGTTCGAGGGCAGGAACCCCCGGAGAAAGAAGACCCTCTGATCGACCTGGAAAATGTCATCCATACGCCTCACGCGGCTTTCTACTCCACCGAATCGCTGGAGGAACTTCAAACCAAGACGACTTGGGAGTGTCGCCGTCTGTTGACCGGGCTGGAGCCGGAAAATCTGGTGAACCCAGAGTATCGGTCCCGAAGAAACGGAACCTGAAATCAAAACCCGGGAGTGGAATCGAGGGCAAAAAAAACGCCCCTGATCATATCAGATGGCGTGTGTAAAACCGGACCTTGTGAAAAATTGGGATTATTGGCCTCCCTCTTCCGGAACCAAGGTGGGCAAGAGGGCTGAGGACCCCGAGGCCTCCTCGGCCTCTTCGACCGCCTCACCGGCGCCCGCGATCCGTTTATCGTTCATCTCCTTCATCACCTGAACTACGAGTACCCGCACCTTCACACTCCGGTCGTTCAATGCCTCCTTCAGGTGGCGGTTGCTATATTTCGGATCGATGTTTCCGAGGGTTTTAACCGCCTCCATCCGGATATCCTCGTTTTTATCTTTAAGTGCAATGGCCAACACCCGCGCGCTCCACATCTGATTCTCCGGGGTGTCCACCATACCCCCCAGCAACCGTACGGCATCCTTACGGACCACTGGATTTCGGTTCTTGAAGGGCTTTTTTAAGGACCTCTTCTGTGCTCGTCGATTCCTCCCCACCACCGACAAACGGGAGAAATCCACAACCCGTGAAAACCGGGGAGAAGATTATCATGACGGACAACAGGACAAATTTCTTCAAGGGATAACCTTTTTTTTATTTCAAGGGATCATCCGAACCAACCGGATTCGCGTTTTCAACGTCGACGGGATCTGAATTCTCATCCCTGTCGGAACGCCAAAACCGAGAAAATTCTTCCACATAGGAAAGAGTTGACATATCCTTCATACGATCGAGGAATACGATTCCGTCGAGGTGGTCCACCTCGTGTTGAATGACTCGTGCGAAATAATCGTGAGCGACGAAATCAACCGCTTCTCCCTGTCGGCCTAACGCCTCGACTGAAATCGCACGCCACCGGGAAACCCGACCTCTCAGGTCCGGGAGACTTAAACATCCTTCCCAGTCCTCGGCGATTTCATCCCCGATGGGGGCCACCCTGGGGTTGATCAGGACTGTCGGTGGATCAAGGGTTCCCTCCCCTTCCTCCGATTCATCCTGGCTTTCGATCACGACGATCCGATGGGGGTTATGTGTCTGCGGAGCCGCAAGACCCACCCCGTGATATTCTCGCATCGTCTCGACCATGTCATCGATCAAACCCTGAACATCACGTTCTTGAAGATCGAAACTGGAAAGAGGTTCTGCCCGTTCTCTCAGGATCGGATGACCCAGACGGGCAACCTTCAGGATCGACACGATATTGACGCCTCCTTCACAAAACCCAAAGATTTATATAGCAAAATATAGACCAAATAATTTGGGCCGTCAAGAAAGTTTTGATCGCCTCCGTTTGCAAGCGTAAACCGGATTTTGATTCAATTTGGAGGAAATACCGATGCCGGAGAGAGTCGCCCTCATCACAGGTGCAAGTCGGGGGATTGGGAGGGGAATTGCGGTCGAAGTCGCACGCGTGGGTTATGATGTCTTGGTGAACTACCGTACCAACCGGGAGGCCGCGGAGCAGACGAAGGCCTGCGTGGAAAAGGAGGGGAGGCGTGCAGCGATCTTTCAGGCGGACGTCGCGGACCTTCAAGCCGCGGAACGTTTGGTCCGCTACACCGTCGAAACGTTCGGACGGATCGATCTGCTCGTCAACAACGCCGGAATCGCACCCAAAGTACGTGCCGATATCCTGGAAGCCAACCCTGAGAGTTTTGACGAGGTTTTGTCCACCAACCTCCGGGGACCATATTTTCTGACCCAGGCGGTGTCAAATCGGATGATCGAGATGATCCGGGAGGGCATCCTAACCGCCCCAAAAATCGTGACCATCTCGTCGATTTCTGCCTACACCGCATCCACCTCTCGCGGGGAGTATTGCGTATCAAAAGCAGGCGTGGGCATGTTGACCAAGTTGTTTTCCGACCGTCTGGCGGAATATGGAATCACGGTGAACGAAATACAACCTGGGCTCATACAAACCGACATGACCGGAGCGGTCCGCGACAAATACGACACCTTGATCTCGGAAGGTCTCACTCCTATCCGCCGATGGGGAATGCCTGAGGACGTCGGCCGCGCAGTGGCCGCAATTGCCTCCGGTTACTTCGACTTCACGACCGGGGCGGCGATTCCCGTGGACGGCGGCTTCCATTTAAGGAGATTGTAGTTTGCGGATTTTGGCGGTCGACGACTACGTCCCCCTCATGACCCTATTTCGGAGCCGTCCTGGACGACTGTCCTGAGCACGAGGTCGATACGGCGATCGACGGCCAAGAGGCCTTGAAAAAATGTGCCTCGGGTCCATACGACCTCATTATCCTGAACCTCAGGATTCGGAACGCAGACGGTTTGGGTTGCCTCTCCGCAATTCGAAAGCTCTTACCCCTGCAAGAAGGTCCTGGTCCTGACGGATGACGATCGGGCAGCGGCCTCCCTCCAAGGTCTCGGCATCCGTCCAGATTCTGTGATGGTTGGCCCTCTGGATCGGTCCCCCCTGGCGAAGCGCATCGGAGCTGCCTTAAAATCCAGGAGATGAAGGGTCTCAACCATTCATCAAACCTGAAAAAGAACCCCGAATCAGAAAAGTCCGCAAAGGGGAAACTGAAACTTTGATTCCCTTCCCCACCGTTGTGACCTCCGGGGCCGGTTCCCCATCTAAAAAATAAGGATAGGTGTCGAAAAGGACTTCCATATTCCCCCGGACGCCCCACCTTACCCTGAAGGTGATTCAACTCGCAGGTCACCCGCCTGGTATGACGGGGATCCAGATTGTGAACGACCAGAAGCCAGGAATCTGAGGTATACCGGGTGTAAGCCAGGACTTGGTCGTCGGGATCTCCGCCGTCGAATTCATTTCGATGAAAATAGATCCGTCCTTCCCGGATCTCCGAAAGTCCCGGTTTGATACGGTGCCAGGTCTCGTAAGCCGCCGCCAAACAGAGGCGGGGTGTTCCCCTCGAAAGATCCATTTGATAGAGCGTCGGATTTTCAAAATCCGTGGCCTTCTCCTCCCCCCACGTCGTCCCCAATTCCAGGGCATACGAGAGATTTACGTGGATAGCGGACCCTGCCGAGGCATCGATCAGGGAGGCCTGGATATTCTTGAGCAGCGCCATAACCAGCGCCGGATCCGCCCGACCTGTCCTTTCCCGCCACGCGCGTTTCAACTCGGTTGCCTCCTGTAAAAGGGAGGCAAATCTCTCCCGCCATACACGGGTCCCCCGGGGGGTGTCGTGGTTTTCGAAATAAGCCACCGCCACAGTTCGATTTGCGAAAGTCCCTGAAGTCCTCTCCAGAAAATCAATCAACGGACTCGCATGCTCGGTTTCCCGATGGAAATCGACCAGCAGTGCATAGATCATATCCGTGGGGATGTCCACCGCCTCCTGTAGATCACACAGCGTCTCTCCGAGGACAATGGCATCATCCTTTACCTGGTTTATTCGGTTCTTGATCTGTTTTAAAAAGGGGCGATCCACGGTCTGGCTCGCATCGATCCTCACCCCATCCAGGTCGCACGTCTGAATCCAGAAAGGGGCAACCGCCGAGAGGTAGTTTTGAAGCGGCTTATTAAACTGGAGATCCAGAAGGGCCACGTCGGAATATACCAGCCAGGCGATCTGGTGAATCTTCGGACTTCCCGACGCGTCCAGAACATACCACTCGGGATGTGTTTGAATCAACGGACAATCCCGACTGGTCTGCATCAAAACGAGATCAAAAATGACCCGCTTTCCGAGTTCGTGTGCGCGACGGGTCAACCGGCGAAGTTCCGCCCGGCCCACAAGCTGCACAAGCCGATCCCGACCCACCCAATCCGAAAGCGCTTCGAACGTCTCGAAGTGGTTGAAGTCGTTCACCCGGCGCAACCGGACCTGTTGCCGGCCATCCAGAAGATCGCTCAAATCAAAATCTCTAATCAAACCTTCCGAAGCCAATTCGAGAAGATCGGCTTCCTCCGGGGGACTCACCAGTAGGGGATCGAGTTTGAAAAAATCCTTCACGGCATAAACACTTCCCAGTTTCCCCTTGCGAACGTCTTTCCCCGTCGTGAGATCCTTAAATCCGGGTTCGAAGAACGGCAACAGGTAGACCACATCCGTCGGACTCTCATCCAGAAACCGGGTCACATCCCGAAACATCCCGCTCAAGAACCTCCCGTCCTGTATTTTCGCACCCGCCTTACGGACACAGATCTCTGTGATCGAAAGGCATCGCTCAATCTGTTCGGGACTCACGACAATCAATCCGTCGCGGTTAAGGGTTACATCGTTGACCAAAATCCAGGCCTTAGAGGGGTCGGAATCAGATTTTTCATCCGCAGAAAATCCCACCGTATAATGGAATACCCCTGTCCGTTCAACCCGGATTACGTCAGATGCAAACACCAGGTTATTTCCAGAGAGTTCCGGAACGCCTTCCGCGTCCACCAAAAGATACATGGGGGAATAAAACCCCAGGCCGTTGTGATGCACGCCCCGTTCATCGATAAACCCCAGGTCGTTCACGTCCGTCCAGAGATGCACATCGATATCCCTCGCACGGATGGCCTTCGACTCCACATCCCGCAGATAAAGCTCCGCCCGGACCTGAGCTTCCACCCTTGTTCGATTCGGTCCCAGATATGCCCGCGCCATCGTAGGGCCGTATCGAATCCCATCCAGGTCCACGGACAGATTCCCCATCCAGACATCGCGGTTGTCAAACGTCCGAGGGGTGTAGGTTTCGTGGAGCTTTCGGTAGATCTGTTTTCGGATCCCGGTCATCATCCTGCCTTTGAGGTCGGATTCCAGCTTACCGAGGGCCAGGGTAGAACTCGGCCCCCCGCACAATCATATCCTGTTGCTTTATCACGAGGTCCTTGACCCTCGGAAGATATTCACCAGACCATCGGGGGTCACTTCTAACCGACTGGCGTGCCTTTTCAAAATGCGCATAATCCTCATATGCCCAGATATGGATCACCCTGTTGAGCGGACCCACGTCCGTGTAATACCATCCCGCCAAGCGGACCCCGTGATCCTCCCGGATCTTGAGCGCCACCTCTCCAACCGCCTTCATGTACTCAGGAACTGATCCGGGTTTCAAGTCGTATATTCTCATATCATAGATCATCATGAACCTCCTCGGAAGGGGCATAGACCAAGCTATGCGAAAAGGTTGTCTCTGGAATCCACTAACGATCAATCGGAATTGAAAAACCCAGCTAATATTGCCTCTCCCGGATCGGAAGTCAAGGCCAGATCCCAAGGGCGTCCTCTCCATTGAGGAGGGTATTTTACTTGACATCCCGTGCGGAGTCCCCTTTATTCGCTTGAATCTACAATCCTGGTTCTTCAGTTACCGATGGGGCATGCTTCGTAGGTCCGGGGTGTGCCTATTTTCATTTTGATCGGCATATTTCGAGGAGGAACATATGAAAAGCGGCATCCTTTACGCGATCGGTTTTGTTCTGACGATCTCGGTTCCCCAGGCGGTGGCCCAGGGGAAGACGGATGAATCAAGCGATTCCACCCAAGTAAAACCCGAGGGCGAAAAAGCCGAAAAGGAGAAAAAAGAGGATAAAAAAAAGGGGAAATCCTTCGATGAAGTGGTAAAGGATTTCCAGGCGATCGATGGCCTTTTCAGGCTTTATCACAATCCCGAAGACAATAAGGTATTCCTCGAATTAACGACAGATCAGCTGGATAAAATTTTCCTCTGTTCGATCTCACGGGAAGTGGGCGACGGGACCTACTTCGATTCCGCCGCCATGATCGGGAGGTTTCCGTTCATCTTCAAGCGGGTTGGTGAAAAAATTCTATTCATCCACAAAAACGTTTATTTCCGGGCAGACAAGGATACCGCCATCCATCGTGCTGTTGTCCGGGGAGTCGCCAACTCCATCGTGGGTTCTGCAAAGATCGAGAGTCGACCCCATACAGAGCGGGGCAGCATCCTGGTCAATCCCAGCGGTTTCTTCGTGCAAGACATTGCCATGGTCGGCCATATCTTCAACGAGTATATCAAAAGCGTGAAGTATAACTTCGACAAAGAAAACAGCTATTTCGAGAAGTTAAAATCATTCTCGGGCAACACGGAAATTGAGGTGGCACTCCATTTTGTCAGTTCCAACCCCAAACCATCTCCAACGATCCCGGATCCCCGCAGTTTTCAACACGTCTACCACTACAGCCTCTCAAACCTCCCGCAATCCGATTATCGGCCGCGGGCTGCCGACGATCGCATCGGTCATTTCCTGACGATGTATCAGGACTATAACTCGGTACTTCGGGATACGCCTTATATTCGAAACATCAATCGTTGGCATCTCAAAAAGGCAGAACCCGGTTTCCGACTTTCTCCGCCCAGAAAGCCGATCACCTTTTGGCTTGAAAACACAATCCCCGTCGAATTTCGAGAACCCGTGAGAGAAGGGGTTTTGCTATGGAACAAAGCCTTTGAGCGAATCGGTTTCAAAGCTGCCATCGAAGTCAAACAGCAGCCCGACGACGCGGACTGGGATCCGGCTGATGCAAGCTACAACACGGTGCGTTGGATGGTACGGCCCGGGGGGGGCTATGCAATAGGTCCCTCTCATACCGATCCCTTCACGGGACAGATCTACGACGCGGACATCCGGGTCAGCGCGGATATCCTCCGCTATGTATTCATGGGATATGAAGAGTTGGTTAAGCCGGTGGCCGTGGGTGACTCGATTACATCCGGGATCCCGGGAACCTTTTCCTCTGGTCGTTGCGATCTGGGCGTAGGGGTGGCTCAACAGGCCGCATTCGGGTGGAATCTTCTCAATGCAAGGGGGATCGATGTCGATTCTGAAAAATTTGTCCGCGATTTTCTGGTCATGTTAATCGCCCACGAGGTAGGCCATACGCTCGGACTGCGGCACAACTTCAAGGCAAGCACCATCCATCTGGTCGATCTTCTCCAGAACAGAAAATTCACCCAGGCCAAAGGGATATCCGGATCCGTGATGGACTACAACCCTGCCAACATCGCACCCGAAGGAAAAACCCAGGGGGATTATTTTCAGACCATGCTCGGCCCCTACGATTACTGGGCCATCGAATATGCCTACAAGCAGATCGATGCAGAAAGCCCGGAAAGCGAAAAGGGGGTTTTGGAGAAAGTCGCATCCCGGGGGACGGAACCTAGCCTTCCCTATGGAACGGACGAAGATGCTCTATGGGGTTCGAGGGGGATCGATCCCGAGACCAACCGATGGGATCTGGGCTCGGACCCGATCGCATTCTACAGAAGCCGGATCCGTCTTGCCAGGGAACTCTGGCGTAAAATGGAGAGCGTATTCGAGAAGGGAGGAGGCCGATACCCCAAGTTCCGCCGTGTGTTTAACAGAGGCTTTGATCAATATCGCGTCGCAGTCATGAACGTCACCAAATTCATCGGTGGCATCTATCACAGGCGGGATCACATCGGCGATCCGAATGGCCGTGTTCCATTCGAACCGGTTCCCGCCGTCAAACAGCGGGAGGCCTTGGAATTCTTGATCGAGAACGTCCTGAGCCGTGACGCCTTTGATTTTCCCCCCCGACTTTTAAACAAACTCGCTCCCGAGCGCTTCTGGGACTTTTCGGGTACAGTCTTTAAGCTGGAGCGGATCGACTACCCGATACACGAAGTCGTTCTGTCCGTCCAATCAGATCCGCTGAACCGCCTTTTCGATCCTGTCCGATTGCGGCGTATGCAGGACATCCAGCTTCGCTATGATCTGAATCATGAACCCTTTGAAATGCGGGAAATGTTCGAAGGATTGAGGCAGACAATCTGGTCGGAGCTTTCGAACTCTCAGAAAATCAATAGCTTCCGCCGTGCCCTTCAGCGGGAACATCTCGACAGGCTCATCGGACTGGTGGTGGACCCCGCGAAAGGGATTCCGCAAGATGCGACCACATTGGCTCGCGCGGATCTGATCTCGATAAAGGATAATATCGATCCGGTCCTGGCGGGTCCGGAGGCGGATCCCTTTTCTCGGGCGCACCTGGAGGAAACGCGCGCAAAGATCGAAGCAGCCCTTCAGGCCGGCATCCATCGCAGGATCGGCTTGAATTGAACACCGATAATCATCTATCACCCCCGACAGGCCTTTCCTCTGACCCTTCCGGAGAGACATCATCTTTCGCAGGAGGACGTGCTCCGGGGCGTTTAGATCCGGATCCCCATCGACGATTCGCCCAGCTATCCGCCTGGCTTCGAGGAGCAGGGCGCCATCCCGCACAGGGTGAGCGATGCGCAGCTCTGGAGACCCGGACTGCCGGGTCCCAAAGAGGTCCCCCGGGCCTCGCAGCTCCAGATCGATCTCCGCCACCTCAAAACCGTTGTCCGTCCGCACCATCGCGTCAAGACGCGCCCGGGCATCATCAGACAGAATTCCTCCCGGAGGGTCCGCGATCAAGATACACGTAGACGCCCGCGCACCACGCCCCACACGTCCCCGCAGCTGGTGAAGCTGCGGCAACCCGAACCTCTCAGCGTGCTCCACGACCAGGATCGAGGCGTTGGGTACGTCCACGCCAACCTCCACAACCGTGGTCGAAATCAGCACGTCGATCTCCCTCGATTTGAAGGCGGACATCACGCCTTCTTTTTTATCTCGGTTCATCTGACCGTGAATCAACCCCAGGCGGAGACCCGACAGCGGGCCCGTGCTGAGAGCATCGTAACCCTCGGTTGCGGCCTTCAGGTCGCTTTTTTCCGATGCCTCAACAAGGGGGAAAACCACGTAGGCCTGTCGTCCTTTAGCGACCTCGTCTCCAACGAACGTCAGGATCGAAGCCCGCTTTCCCCCCGTCCGCCAGACCGTCTTTACCGGCTTGCGTCCGGGGGGTCGTTCGTCCAGGACCGAAACATCCAGATCACCGTATAAAGTCATTGCCAAAGTCCGGGGGATCGGCGTTGCGGTCATCACGAGAACATCCGGAACCTCCCCTTTTCCTCTCAAGGCCGCC
The DNA here is from genome assembly GCA_965217865.1 of Candidatus Latescibacterota bacterium. Lineage (GTDB taxonomy): Bacteria > Latescibacterota > UBA2968 > SICM01 > SICM01 > CBDCJO01. The sequence continues at coordinate 2,565,793 of CBDCJO010000002.1, forward strand.
CTTTGAAAAACCCCGAAGCGATGCTGCTCATCGATGATCACCAGGGCCAACCGCGGGAATCGAACTTCAGCGGACAAGAGCGCATGCGTTCCGATGGTGATGGAGGCTTCTCCGGATGCTATCTCCTTCAGGGCGGACCGTCGTTCGATCGAGGACATTCCCCCCACAAGGAGGACGACTTTGACACCCATTGCCGATACGAGATCCTGGATGTTTGCCATATGTTGGTCAGCCAGGATTTCCGTGGGCGCCATAATTGCCACCTGAAGACCTTCCGATACGGCCATCAAGGCGGCGAGCAAAGCGACGATGGTCTTCCCGGCACCAACCTCACCGTGCAGAAGCCGATTCATCGGGTGGGGCTTTTTCATGTCGGCGATGATCTCTTCGAACGTTCGATGTTGTGCGTCGGTCAGATCGAATGGCAGAGCGGCAACCAATCGGCGAGCCAGGTTTTCCGATCCGGCGGACACAAACCCGGGCTCAAGCCTCCTCCTTCCCCGTTCCATAGTGAGCGCAATCTGCATCAGAAGGAGCTCATCGAACGCCAGACGTCTTCGAGCCTCCCCGGCCTGATCTTCTTTGTCCGGAAAATGGACACGACTCAAAGCTTCGGTCAGCCCCATCAATCCCGTTTCAGACAGGATCCGCTCGGGGAGCGGTTCCGGAACCTTGGAGATAAATCCTTCTAACGCAGTGCGAACGAACCTCCGCAACCCCCGGCTGTCGAGCCCCCCCTCCTTCATCTTATCGGTCGTCATATAGATCGGAACGATCCCCCCCACACGACGAAGTTCTTCGCCCCCGGAGGCTAGGATCTCGAACTCCGGATGGGTCATCTGGGGTCTCCCCCCATAGCGCATCACCTTCCCGCCCACAGCGACCATGTCTCCGGCTTGAATCACCTTTCCGATAAACCCGAGCCTGCCAAACCAGATACATTCGATAAGTTCGGTCCCGACTTCGAGCTTCATCACGAATCCGGGGCGCTTTCCCCGGAGATAAACCGATGAGACAACGCGACCGACGACCGTTGTCTCCGTTCCTGAAGGCAGGTCGGAGAGTTGTGCAACCGTTCTACGGTCGATGTGCCGCCTGGGGATTCGGAGCAGGAGGTCCGATATCGTTCCCACCCCCACCGAATTCAGAAGGGCTGCCCGCTTTTCTCCGATTCCGCGGACTTGATCAACCGGAAGGTTCAGGGCTGGAATCACCACATCTGAGACCTTTCATAGTGAGGGGGGCCAGGGTGTTAACACGATGTTTAATAATTCAGAAAAATGCGGATCAACTCTTTCAAAGTCAAGACCATGGCCAAAGGGCCCCCGGTGAATTCGCTTGACGCCTTCGCTACGATTTAATATATTGACCGTGATTAAAAATCTTTTCCCCGAAGGAGCCACGATGGTTCACGCCGCAGTCACAGGCCTCTATATCGATCCCAAAATGGATACCATGGCTATTGTACTTTTGAAAGAGGTCAAGGGGGATCGTACCCTGCCCATTTACATCGAAATAAATCTGGCGATGGCCATCGCGATGGAATTGAAAAAGACAAAAAATGGGTTTGGAAGGCCTCAGGCCCACGATTTGATCGCAACCGTAGTCAATTCGCTTCATTCTCGAATCGTCAGGGTCCTCATCTCAGACCTCAAGGAAAGAGTCTATTACGCACGTATCTTACTGGAATCCTCCACGGGGTTGCTCGAGATTGACGCGCGTCCCAGCGATTCGATCGTGCTCGCCCTCAAGTCAAAGGCCCCGATTATGATCGATGAAGTCGTATTCGATAAAAGGGCGAAAGATGGCTCTGAATCCGATGGAGAATGGGGCCAGGATCTGCGGGACCGGATTCGGCAGATCCCACCCGAAGACTTTGGAAATTTTAGTCTTAATTCATAACCTGCCACCCATTACCCCCTTCCGATCCCTCCTATGATCCCCATCTCCCCCCGGCTCTCGGTCGAGCGTCTTACGCCCTTCTTGATCCCATCACCAGCCAGTCACAAAATGGCGACCCTGTCCCTTCCTCTGATACTCGGTCTTCTCCTTTGCCCCCGGATCGCTGTCTCGCAAGTTGATGGAAGCCTCGTTTTTAATCCCAAAGCGGAGTCGGGGTTCATAAAGGCCCTCGATAGGTATCAGAAAACCGAATTCGTTGAAGCCCGACTCGAATTCCGGGTTCTCACCGACCTCAGGCCGACTCACCAGCGGTCCTCTGCATCGGCACTGATGCTGGCCAAGTCGAACTATAAGCTTCAGGAATATAATCTCGCCGTTGCATCCGTGGCGGAACTCTTCGATGCCTTCCCGAACAGTCGGTATCTTCCGGAAGGCGATCTGGTGATCGGGGATTGCAGATTCCGCCAAGGCGACGTGGAGGGTGCTGCGGACATATATATCAAAGTCATCAAAGGTGGACACGATGTTCGGCTCAGGGCGAGAGCCGCGGATCGGCTGAGTGAATTGGTCGGGGCGAAACGCCTCTCGGCTGAACGTATAAATCGATTAAAACAAGAAATTACCCCCATTCCATACGACGAGGTCATCCAGTTTGGTCAGATTCGATGGGCGTTCAGGCTCGGTTGGATCGATGGTGGAGAAACGATGGCCAGAGCCTTCACAAAAAAGTACCCCTACAGCTCCTTTACCGCGCAGGTGGCTTCCCTAATCCGTACCCCACCGATGCCACCATCGTCGACGGCCTCCCCTCCAGGGAAAGTGAAAGGTAAAGCCAAGGTCGCCGTGATCTGTCCCATGTTGAGAGCTCAAGGAAGGGAACTCCGCGACGGAATCCTGCTTGCGAAGGAAACGTTCTCCCCGTCCTGCGGTTCTTTGGAGCTTGTCTTCGAAGACTCCAAAGACGACCCCATCACGTCGATCAAACGAGTCCAAAAACTCGCACGGGATCCGAACATCGTGGCCATCGTCGGAGATCTGACCAGTCACGCCACGGTGCCCGCAGCAGGAGTGGCCAATGCCGCGAAGATCCCCCTGGTCACTCCAACCGCCTCAGAGGATGGAATCGCATCGATCGGGGCCTATATCTTTCAGCTCAATTCCACTCCCGGGATGCAGGGACGCAGGATAGCGGATTCCGCACATCGCATTGGCATTAAAACCTTCGTCATTCTGTCATCCCTCGATACCTATGGGAGGCACATGGCCGAGGCATTTTCAAACAGGGTCCGATCCCTTGGGGGGGAGATCATCGCGCACGAGAGGTACTCCCCCGGAACGGTCGATTTCCGGAACCAGATTCTCCGCATCCGGGAGGTCGGGGAGGCGCTGATGGAACCGGAGGAGGAGGTCGAACCGGTCGTCGAATTGCCGGACTCCATCGTAGAGGAACCGGATACTTTGCGAACCATTACCTCGATCGAGGGTCTCCTCGTTGCCACACAATCCGACGAAGAGGTGATTTTGATATACTCCCAGATCATCTGGCACCGAATCGAGACCCAAATGCTGGGTGGGGATGGTTGGAATTCCCCTCGCGTATCCAGGGAGATCGGCAGTGTCGTGAAGGAGCCGCTGTTCGTGTCGAAATATTTCGAGGATTCGGCGGATTTTCAAGCGGAATCCTTCAGGGGGGCCTTTCGGAAAAGATTCGGCAGGGCACCGAACGTGATCTCCGCTTTAGGCTACGACGCCATGACGTGCATCCTCAAAGCCATGGAAGGCGGGCAGACCACAAGAGAGACGATTCGAGCAAAGCTATCCGGGGGACTGGACTTTGAAGGGGCAACGGGTCGGGTTCTGTTTGCCCCGGGGAAACGAAAAAATAGCGGGATGTACATCTTGACCATAGAGGACGGAATGATACTACCCGAGATTATCTCCGAAGCTGTCGAAGATACCGAAAAGACCGTGGAATAATTTCAGGGGCCGACTCCCTCACAGGCGCGAACCAACCAAGCTTGGACTTAACTGGAGACCCCCTTGGAGGACAAAGAGATGGAACACGGGATAGATTTTCGCCAGTCTGTTGAACAGCTTTGCAAAATCGGCCTGGCCCTCTCGAGCCAGCAGGACCTGAATGTCCTTCTCGAGATGATCGTCGATCAATCGCGGGCATTTACCAGCGCGGATGCAGGAACACTCTATATCGTTCGGCCCGATAAAAAAGACATCACTTTCGAGGTGATACAGAACGACACCTTCAATGTCCGAATGGGTGGGACGGCGGAGGCCCGGGTCACATTCCCTCCCGTCGCCCTTTCGGTCGATGGCCAGGCCAACATGTCAAACGTCTCGGCCTACGTCGCGAATACCGGAGAGATCGTCAACATTCCGGACGTGTACGAAGCGGAGGGGTTCGACTTCACAGGACCCCGCCGCTATGACCAGCAGAGCGGATATCGTTCCAAATCCATGCTGGTGATCCCTATGAAGAATCACGAGGACGAGATTATCGGAGTGCTCCAACTCATCAATGCCCAAATCCCGAACACGAAAGAGATCATTGCATTTGCTCCGGAACTGGTTGAACTGGCAGAACCATTAGCCTCGATGGCCGCAGTGGCCATATCAAACGTGCGGCTTATCAGAGATCTCGAGAACCTTTTTGAGGCCTTCATCAAAACGATCGCCGCGGGGATCGACGAAAAATCGAAGTATACGGGGGACATATCCGGCGTGTCACCGAACTGACCGTAGCTATCGCCCGCCAGGTCAATAAAACTCAGGAAGGTCCCCTCGGTTATGTTGAAATGACACCCGAGGAGATAAACGAACTTCGGACAGCTGCCTGGATGCACGATGTAGGGAAGATCACGACTCCGGAGTATGTCGTGGACAAGGCGTGCAAACTGGAAACCATCTTCGACCGGATCGAGCTGGTCCGAACGCGTTTCGAACTTGCCCAGCGTGAAGTGGAGCTGGATAGCCTGCGGCGGCAGGTGGATCTCCTCAAGTCCGGCCGGATCGAGGATGAACGGATCACGAAGATAGAACAGGAGACTGTGAACAAAACCAAAGCCATTCAAGCCGACTTCGACTTCCTCGAGCTGTGCAACAAAGGCGGTGAATTCATGGCGGATGAGAAGATCGACAGGTTGAAGGAGATCGCCTCCGGAACGGTAAAGCTTAGGGGAGACACGATGCCCTTACTGACGGAAGACGAAGTTTACAACATGTCGATTCGAAAAGGCACTCTCACTTCCGAGGAAATGAACATAATGCGCAATCACGCGGCGGTCAGCATCAAGATGCTGTCCCAACTCCCCTTCTCCAGAAAGTTGCGCAAAGTACCCGGTTATGCCGGTGGCCATCACGAGTGCCTGAACGGAAAGGGTTACCCCCAAGGTTTGACAGCGGACAGCCTCCCCCTCCAGGCACGGATTATGGCAATCGCCGATATTTTCGAGGCCCTCACCGCGCACGACCGGCCTTACAAAAGGGCGATGCCCTTGTCGGTCGCTCTAAAAATCCTTCGAAACATGGTGGAGGAGGGCAACCTCGATGCGGACATCGTCGGGCTATGTTTGAAGGAAGGTGTCCTTTTGGATTATGCCAGGCGGGAGTTGAATCCAGAACAGATAGATCTGAACTGAATGCCCCGCCGGACGGTTCATCACTCCCCGCCGGCACTCAAACTTCCTCCCATCGCATCCCCGCCTCAATAGTTTTCGGATCATCCCAGAATCGTCCCGGGCTAACGATCACCTGTTACCCCTCACGAGCTTCCATATGAAAGTCGGAAGCACACCGGGATGGGATCGAAACGCCTTGATAAATAACCGAAAAGCAACATTTCGATTCCAGGGGAGCAACTCCGAGGCGAACCTGACCTGCTGCTGTCCCAGGACCCTTCGAAAATTCCTCGAGGCTGTGGCCTCGGGGAATCGCCTTTTGTAAGCTTCCGCCACCCGGTTGAACAAAGCGACATAACGGCTTACGTCCCCCCGGAGGACACCCAGTCGATATCTGAAGAGCAATTCCATCTCATCTTCAGAAAATACCCGATCGCTAAAAATCCAGGACAAACTCCGCTCCAGAACCTTTCGAACTTCCGCTTCCCTAGTCGATGACATAGAGGCGGTTTTGGAAGAAGAATGGGCACGATAACCGACCCATCGACCCCTAAGATTCGCAACCGGATAGGCTGAAACGGCCCTGGACCAAAGGTCATAATCCTCACAGAAGGACAAAGACTCGTCATATCCACCGAGTTCATCCCACATGATATTTTTTCGGAACATGACGGAGGTGTGGATGAACGGGTTGCCGAAAAGAAGCCCCCAACGAATGCTGACTTGATCCTGACTTCGATCGAACGGAATCAAGATTTCGCCCGTATGATCGATCATGGTTCCTTGTGTTCCGAGTAAAACCACATCAGGATGCGATCGCATGTAGCTGACTTGTCCCTCCAAACGTCCGGGATAGGAGATGTCATCCGCATCTTGTCTGGCAATCAATTCGGTCCGCGCCATTCGGAGCCCCCGATTCAACGTGGGAGTGAGCCCAACGTTCTGCTCCTGATCGACCAGTCGAATACGGGGATCGGAATAGGATGTAATGATTTCTCTGGAATGATCGGTGGATCCATCGTTGATGATCAGAAACTCGAAGTCGGTATAGGTCTGATCGAGGACGCTCTCGATGGCCTGGCACAGGAAGCGCTCCCCATTGTAAACCGGCATCAAGACGGTCAAGCGGGACATATGGGACACTTCCTTCCGGTCTTTACGCAAGCGAAAATACCCTGTGAAAATCTCGGGTTCATGAATCCACGGTAAATATCACACGAATGGCCTTTTGAATAGAATTCGGGTATTGATGCTCCACACACCCCCGATACAAAACGCGGCCAACGTGCTTTCCGAACAGACTCAGAAGGTGAGTGGGCGACTCGAAATCGAAGAGATCCGCTTCCCCCGTCCGGTATGCGACTGGAACTTCAACCGCGACAATACCCCCTTTCCCGGCCACCCTCGCAAACTCCTCCGCAACCCGCTCCGGACATAACGCATGCTCAAACGAGTGTGAACTGAATACCACATCGAATGATGCGTCTTTGAATTCCATTTCGTGCATGTCCATGATCCTGACATCCTCACTTCTGCTGAACAGATCGATCCCGGTAATGTTTTGAACACCCCGTTTCCGGAAGTGATCGATCTCGGCATCATTGCGGCAACCGACACAGAGGACGCGACTTTTATGAGACGGGAGATGGTGGATGACGAGATCGATAAACTGACGAGCGCGAAGGGGGATGCTCCCGTCGTCTTTGATCAAGGTTCTCCGAAGTTGGGAATCCAGATATCGACGATATCGCCCGTCAAACGGGCCCAATCTTTGGATCAGCCGGAATCGATGGCGCCGAAAAATCAAAGATCGCACGGTTCGCTGAATTTGGAGCCAAAACCGGGGGGGCAAAAGACCCGCAAGTCGAAAAAAGATATTTATGAATACCATCCTGATCACAGAAAGTCCTCGAAAACCTCCTGATGGCGTTTGAGCCACGGTTTCAAATCGAACCGATCGACCGCCCTTTGGCGAGCCGCCTCCGAAAATTCCTTTAGACGATCGGCAACTCCTAATACCGCCTGAGCCATGGCTTCCGGATCCGGTGGAATTTCCCTTTCCCAGTTTAACTCAGACGGGATACCGATTCCGGCATCCTCTCCTACGAGCTCCGGAACACCCCCGCTGTGGGAATATACCACGGGAAGCCCACACGCCATGGCTTCAAGAACAAGACCCGGAGAGGCGTCATTATACTGAGTGTGCAGAAGCAAATGGGCCTGCTGGAAAATGGAGGGTGCGTCTGATTGAGCATAAGGGCCCACAAACGTTACCCTACCTTCCAGGCCCAGCTCCTTCACCAACCTCCCCGCAATTTTGCTTGCCTCCTCCTCATCTCCCAACCATCCCAATCGACCGGTGACGGCTAACCGCGAATCAGGACGATGTCGTCTCAGAATAGCCAACGTCTTGAGCGCTGTGGAAAACCGGTAATAGTGCTTCTGCCTTCCACCCAGTAGAATAACCAGATCGCAGGTGTCTGATCTTTTTGCCCTAGCAGCCTGTTGAAAAAGTGCGTTTATGCCAAGATGACTGTTGTCTTTCCTTGTGGTTTGGTCCTATGATATATCAGGTTCAAACTGAGAAGGGAGGACGAGCAAATGGCAATGGGAAAACGAGGCCGACAGAGACAGGAAAACCTGTTCATCGCATCGAACACTTTGGTGAAATCTCCGGGTCATCCGTTCTACGAGAAGCTGAATCAGGTATTGGGGGCGAACGGCTTCGACGAGTTCGTCGAGGGGCTTTGCCAGCGGTATTACGCTCCTCATATGGGTCGCAAGGGCATTCCGCCCGGGGTTTATTTTCGGATGCTTTTGATTGGGTATTTCGAGGGACTTGATTCGGAACGTGGGATCGAATGGCGTGTATCTGACTCGCTGACGTTGCGCCGGTTTTTGGGGTATGCCCTTGACGAACAGACCCCGGATCATTCCAGCCTGTCTCGCATCCGGCATCGGCTTCCCTTGGAAGTTCACGAAGCGGTTTTCAAGTGGATCCTGAGGGTCTTGTGCAAAGCGGGTCTGGTGAAGGGGAAGACGTTGGGCGTGGATGCTACGACACTGGAGGCCAACGCCGCGATGCGCAGCATTGTACGCCGTGACACGGGTGAAGGCTACCAGGCATTCCTTGAGAATCTGGCCAAGGCCTCGGGCATTGAAACGCCTACCCGCGAGGACTTGTCCAAGATCGATAAGAAGCGACCGAAGAAGGGATCGAACCAGGACTGGGAGCACCCGCACGACCCGGATGCCAAGATCGCTAAGATGAAGGACGGTCGCACGCACATGGCGCACAAGGTGGAGCACGCGGTGGATCTGGACACCAATGCCATTGTGGCAGTGGCGTTGTCGGGAGCAGATGAAGGAGATACCGAGTCGTTGCCCTGGACGCTGCTCGAGGCGCAGCTCAATCTCAAGCAGGTCGCGAAGGACGAAAAAGCTGCCAAACGTTTGCACAGACAGCGTATACGGGAGGTGGTTGCGGACAAAGGATATCATAGCAACGATGTATTGACCAGTCTGAAGCAAGGCGGCATCCGGAGTTACATTTCAGAACCGGATCGGGGACGCCGCAAGTGGAACGGCCGACGAGATGAGCAGGCCGCGGTATATGCGAATCGACGCCGGATCAAGGGAGATCGCGGCAAGGCCTTGCGCCGAAGTCGTGCAGAACGGGTGGAAAGAACCATCGCTCACACATATGATACCGGTGGCATGCGCAGGTTGCACTTGAGAGACCGCGGCAATATCCTCAAGCGTTTGCTGATCCACATCGGGGGCTGCAACCTGGCTCTGCTCATGCGCAAAGTGATGGGCGTAGGTACTCCGAAGGCCCTCCAGGACCTGGCCAAGGCCTTGCAGCGTCTACTGCTCGTCCTACAATCACGTTTGCTGCCCTCGGTCACCTTTTTAACCTCTTATCAGCGTCTCCTGCTCAATCTCCTTACCTTGATTTATCTGACCCGCACTCCAGGCGTCTTTTCCGTTTATGTGCGTTGAAAGGTAGTTCTTCAACGGGCTGCTAGGTGTGAATACGGTCGTATCGACGGCATTATACAATATTTCCCACCCCCCTTCGCGCTTACCCAGGAAAAGATCGGCGCTCCGTTTGCAGAATTCACTCTGATAAAAAACATAATCGGCCTCGTGCAGAATGCGGGCCATCGGCGCATTTGTGCGTTCCCACCCCGGACCGTGTCAGGCGGGATATGCGACTCCATTTTGGTTAAGGGCGATGCGCGCACCCTTCTTGCGGGCGAACCACGCCAACATCGTGGCCTTATAGGGCATCCTGCTGCTGACCATATAGAGGATGTTAAAATTTCGGGGGGAGTTGGGATAGTCGGCCTGCATCCGTTGAAACTTTACCAGGCCTCCAGATGCCTCTTCTCCGGGTGTGGGGATATCATCAAATCCGTAATAGACGCGGGCATTCCCTTTGGGGAGAGTCCTGAAAAATATGCCCAACCCTCGTTTGAAAACCCATATCGTCCCCAGGAGTCTCATGAAACAGATAAGTCCCGGCCCCAAAAACCATCGTTTTAGAGATGAAAACATATCCATTCCCGGGCAACCCTGAAATTTATGATATCGCGTGAATCACGCCCAAATAAATTCGGGCGATGTCCTCGATGTTTGGAACGACAATCAAGCTTTGATAGAACTCGTATTTCTCCCCAATCCGGTCCAATTGCGCGGGAATTTCATCCCTTTCCCGAAAAGGCAGGCCTCCAAATCCGGTCAGCTCGGGGTGCCCTCCATCGTCCAAATACAAAGCCGGCAAACCGCACGCCTGGGCTTCCAGAAGTGCGTTTGAACACGGATCCTTTTGACTTGCGGTGATGTAGATATCGTGCTCACGCAATAGCGCTGCGAGTTTTTCTGATGTTACGGGTGGCACGTGACGAATTCGCTCAAATGACTGTTGTGATCTTCCTGCGAAGGTATACTCGAATCGATCCCAATCCAGATGCCCTTCCAACCATTTATAGATGTCTCCTCCTTTGCCGGGGTTATCGGACCAGGCGGTGGAGATCAATCGAATTTTTCGCCGGTGATCGAAAGTGACACGGCCCCTCCCATGGAAAATTCCTCCATCGACAGCATTTTTTATGATGACCGGTTTTACAGGGTCGAATCCCATCTGACGGAGTTGCCGGTAACACCACGCGGACTGGAGGGCGGTTGCAGTCGCAAATTGAGCGTTGAGCTCGAAGACTTGCTCGTCGATCCCGCGGTCCGATCCGCGATACAGAGAAACGGGTCCGTCTATGCGATGAATCATTCGAAAATTCCCCCGCCTGGAAGCCCTCTTAAACTTTTCAACATCAAACCAGGTGGCATTACAGATATGGACATCGATTTCATCCCCGACCCGGTTTCGATAGACTTTGGCCCCAAGCCGGGTCAATGCACTGTTCAGGGCAAGCATAAATTGATTTCCACCCCCGTACGGGGGTTTATGAAACTCGTGCCACAGGCTAATGAACAGTTGGGGAATTGACTGAGCGGACCCTCGCCTTAAAACGAATCGCTGCCCCGCCCGTCGAATCAAAGCTCCCACCCACCATCGATTTCGCACAGTCGGCCGATTTTCGACCGACCCCGATCCGGGAGGACGGTAAACAGGGAGTTCGGAGATTCCTTCGTAAAGATTCCGAAATAGCGGGATGTTGGCCTCCGGTGTATGGCTTCGCCCGATCCTGTCGTAATGGAAATCGAGAGTGGTGTGTAGGAAAGGATGGGACATTTCTCGCTCAATAAGCGCGATCCCTTGGTCCAGGTTGGAAAAAAGACAGGCGGGTTCCAGAATATCAGACGCCAATCCCACAGGTGTGCTGATGATCTTGCAGCGTGTCGACGCAGCCTCTAAAACCGCTCTAGGGCCTCCCTCCCACCGACTGGTGACAAGGTGCAAATCCTGGACCTGATATAACAAATTCACCGTCTTCCGGTCCAGAATATTGATATGATTGTCGTCCCCCTCGATCGTCTTCCCGAAGAATGAAAAAGGGATATCGTGTGCGGCCAACCGGTGTCGAAGCCAATGCCGGCGTGGACCGGCGAGCAGGATATGGATAGGCAGGTTTTTTTGCCACAAGGCCCGAACGATCGCCAGAAACAGGTCCGGCCCTTTTTGCACCTTCGGTCGGTCCAGATCCATCCCCAGAGAATCCCTCATAAAATTGCCGATCACATACCGCCCCTCGGGAATCCCCAACCGATTTCTAAGGGTAGCGATCGATTCCTCATCTATATGATCCCCCCCGAAAATCTCCGTATTAACGGCATAGCAGCCCGTTGAAGAACTACCTTTCAACGCACATAAACGGAAAAGACGCCTGGAGTGCGGGTCAGATAAATCAAGGTAAGGAGATTGAGCAGGAGACGCTGATAAGAGGTTAAAAAGGTGACCGAGGGCAGCAAACGTGATTGTAGGACGAGCAGTAGACGCTGCAAGGCCTTGGCCAGGTCCTGGAGGGCCTTCGGAGTACCTACGCCCATCACTTTGCGCATGAGCAGAGCCAGGTTGCAGCCCCCGATGTGGATCAGCAAACGCTTGAGGATATTGCCGCGGTCTCTCAAGTGCAACCTGCGCATGCCACCGGTATCATATGTGTGAGCGATGGTTCTTTCCACCCGTTCTGCACGACTTCGGCGCAAGGCCTTGCCGCGATCTCCCTTGATCCGGCGTCGATTCGCATATACCGCGGCCTGCTCATCTCGTCGGCCGTTCCACTTGCGGCGTCCCCGATCCGGTTCTGAAATGTAACTCCGGATGCCGCCTTGCTTCAGACTGGTCAATACATCGTTGCTATGATATCCTTTGTCCGCAACCACCTCCCGTATACGCTGTCTGTGCAAACGTTTGGCAGCTTTTTCGTCCTTCGCGACCTGCTTGAGATTGAGCTGCGCCTCGAGCAGCGTCCAGGGCAACGACTCGGTATCTCCTTCATCTGCTCCCGACAACGCCACTGCCACAATGGCATTGGTGTCCAGATCCACCGCGTGCTCCACCTTGTGCGCCATGTGCGTGCGACCGTCCTTCATCTTAGCGATCTTGGCATCCGGGTCGTGCGGGTGCTCCCAGTCCTGGTTCGATCCCTTCTTCGGTCGCTTCTTATCGATCTTGGACAAGTCCTCGCGGGTAGGCGTTTCAATGCCCGAGGCCTTGGCCAGATTCTCAAGGAATGCCTGGTAGCCTTCACCCGTGTCACGGCGTACAATGCTGCGCATCGCGGCGTTGGCCTCCAGTGTCGTAGCATCCACGCCCAACGTCTTCCCCTTCACCAGACCCGCTTTGCACAAGACCCTCAGGATCCACTTGAAAACCGCTTCGTGAACTTCCAAGGGAAGCCGATGCCGGATGCGAGACAGGCTGGAATGATCCGGGGTCTGTTCGTCAAGGGCATACCCCAAAAACCGGCGCAACGTCAGCGAGTCAGATACACGCCATTCGATCCCACGTTCCGAATCAAGTCCCTCGAAATACCCAATCAAAAGCATCCGAAAATAAACCCCGGCGGAATGCCCTTGCGACCCATATGAGGAGCGTAATACCGCTGGCAAAGCCCCTCGACGAACTCGTCGAAGCCGTTCGCCCCCAATACCTGATTCAGCTTCTCGTAGAACGGATGACCCGGAGATTTCACCAAAGTGTTCGATGCGATGAACAGGTTTTCCTGTCTCTGTCGGCCTCGTTTTCCCATTGCCATTTGCTCGTCCTCCCTTCTCAGTTTGAACCTGATATATCATAGGACCAAACCACAAGGAAAGACAACAGTCATCTTGGCATAAACGCACTTTTTCAACAGGCTGCTAGGAGACGTTCACCGCCGGAATACCCAGTCCGACCATCTCACGAAAGGCATTCCGGCTTTGGGCAACCCACACGCCGACGATTTGCTTGGTCCTGAGCACGGAAGGTTGCTCAAACAGCCAGACGGGGTCGTTGTTGACGTGGCACACGATCCGTTTGCCCGCTAGGTGGTTTTCTTTCGCTGAAACCAGAGGCAGCTCCCAGACCGAGTGGATCACATCGCAACTTTCGATATCTTCCGTCAACTCGATCCGGTCGGAAAGGCCATTCAACGATTTCCGGGTCTGAGCCAGGTCATCGTCCAAAGCCCAGTTGGAATGATCTCCCCCTGTAAGAAAAACGCGGCAGGGATATCTCATCTTCGATCTTCGTCCTTGACGAATACCATCTCAAACCCCAATGTGTGACCCCTGAATATTTCACCGGATGTTTTCGCGTCCAACCACATCAAGAGGGCGATCAGCGGAGGATAGAAAAAAAGGAGGCTTCTTCGGCACCACCAGCCGATGACCCCCCCGGTATATCCCCACTGCCATACCTTAAGGAGGTTAGCGATTAATGCATAAAACCCACCTTGTGATCGGATCTCACCGACAGAGAATCCTGCTTCTCGGGCCGCCCAAAGCCAGGACTGATCCGTATAACGGCCATAATCCTTCGGATCCCCGTGGATATGAAACATAAAAGGGGCCGTGACAACGGCCTTCCCGCCAACCTTCAACACCCGGAGGGCCTGTTTGAGAACGGTGATTGGATCCCGCACGTGCTCCAGGAGTTCACTCAAGATGACCGCATCGTATGACCCGGTCTTGACCGGAATATAAAAGGCATCGCAGACATAATCCGGCTCGGTTTGACGGTCGATATTTGCGTAATCAACTTGGAACGAAAAGGCTTCGATATCGAAGACCCCCCGTTTGTTCCTCCTCTTCCCGCCCAGATCCAGGATTTTGCTTTCTGAGGGAAATCGATCCACCTGTTCGAAATGAAAGGAATCGACATAAAAGCGGCGGACTGAGTACCCAGGATGATGAAGCAGCCTTTTTTTGAGGCTCCCGGGCAACCGGTTCGAATTTTCAGGTGCCATATCCGTTAATATTGAATGCATATCCTTCTAAAGATAAAAATCTTACGCGATGCGGGATCGTTAAATTCAACAAACCAACCTCGTGTGTCAAGCTCAAAACAAATCAACCCCCATCGAAAAGAATGGCTACAACTTATTTATATAATCTTATTTAAACGCATAACAACAGAGCCCAGCCCCTATATTATATTATTATAATACAATATTTTTTAGAAAAAATATATTCTTCTGTGGCCTTAAACTTTTCGGGGGCATCCATCAATCGAAGGATGGACCCGTCAATTCCATGGCTGGAAATCCGGTTCTCCGGGTTTCGAGTTCCACAGCTTTATTCTTGACTAAAGGGAAACGGCAAATTCTCTTAAAGGTTCCGCGTTTTCGGAATCGGATCGGAGTGCCGGAAAACGAAGCATAAACTTTGTACCCACACCCATTCGGCTTTCAACCTTGATGGTCCCGTTATGCTCCTCAATAATCCCTCTACAGATCGTCAACCCCAGCCCGGTCCCGTCCCCGTCCCCTTCAGATCTGCTCGTGAAAAAGGCATCGAATATCTTGCCCAGACTCTCATCAGGGATTCCACACCCCGTGTCCGAAACCGTCACCAGGATCCCATCCCCATCCATTTCCGCGGATACCTGGAGACGACCCCCATCACCATCCACCGCATGAGAAGCATTCTGAATCAGGTTTAAAAATACCTGTTGTAGTCGGTTGGCATTCCCCAGGATCTGGGGAAGGTCTGAATCCAGGTCCGCGACCACGCGAATGTTTCGCGCGATCAGATATTTTTCGATCAGGCCGATCGCCCCGTCGATCGGCAGTTTGATATCGATAGGCCTTTGAGAGGGATCGCTCTTCTTGGAATAGTTCCTCATCTCCTGAAGAAGATCCCGTATGCCTTCCGCTGCCCGCAATATATTCTCGTAAGAACTTCGCCGGTCAGGGTCTAAATCGGACTCCTCAGACAACCGGGCGGTCCCGATAATCGCGGCGAGGAAGTTCGAAATTTCATGAGTCGCAGTTCCCACCACAAAACTCAAAGATGCCATCTTATCCGCGTGAACAAGCTTTTCCCGGTATTGCTCCAGCATTCGTTCCGCTTCTGATAATGTCTCGAACTGAACCTGGTTGTGATTGTTCAGGAAGGCACTCGAGAGCGTGCTGGCCACATAAGAGCCCAAAGCCGATGCGAGCTTGATTTCGGGTGTGAAAAATTCGCCGCCGAATTTTTGGTCGCACACGATCATCACCCCAAGGGTCCGTTCGGGCGCAACCATCGGGATGCACACAAGGTAATTTACCGGAAACGGAAACCTGATGGAATTCTCAGATGCCAGATAATGTGCGGCCAGAGCTTTTCGATTTCGCAGCGACCTTCCGATGATGCCTACCTCGGGAAGAATTCGAAATCCCCAGGCCATGTCGGCATAGACCCCGGCGGCGGACTTGACATAGAGTTCTCCGGTGGTCTGGTCTGAAAGGAGGAGAAGGGCCGTGGATGCCTCCAGCGCATCTCGGGCCTCTTCTACGGCAATTCGACAGATCCGTTGAACGTCCCTTTCCCCTCCTAACCTTTCCATGAGCGAATACAGGACGGACTGGTCCCTGTAACAACGTTCCACCTCGTTCACTGCAGCCGCGATATCCTTTTCCCCGTCCCTCCAGTCCTTCCAGTTGGTCACCTCCAGGACTGAAGTGCTTCCTTCTTCGACTTTCCGGATCATAACAGCATCTCCTCTACCAAGGCCATCAGAGAATCGATATGAAAGGGTTTTGTGATGTAACGTTCGACCCCTGCCTTAATAGCAACCTCCTCGTCGTCCTCCTGCCCTTTACACGTCAGCATCAGAATGGGGATGTGAGCCAGTTCGGGATCACCTTTGAACTGTCTGGTCGCCTCGATCCCGTCCATGCGCGGCATCAACCAGTCCATCAGGACCAGAGAAGGCCTTTGCTGGCGAGCGACTTCGAGACTCTCCAACCCGTTCGAGGCCGAACCGACCGTGTAACCCGCACGGATTAGCTTGGCCGTGAGCATCCGAACGATGAATGTGTTATCATCTACAACCAGGACGTTCTTAGAGACCATAAGCCTTCAGGGGGACAACACGTTTATTCGCTTTTCAACACCGATGGCGATCTGGAAATTCGAAATGGGTATCTCCGATGGCAGCGGGTTGGAAAAAACATCCCCGGCGGTTGTGGAGGAAGACACGTCTGAGCGGGAGTCGGGAACCCCGGAGGAACAACCTCATCTCGCCATCCGCCCCCTATCCGCTTAAGGTAGGTCTCTAATTTTACCGCCACCATCTCCTGTTCAAAATGCTGCTGTATCCTCAGACGGCCTGCGTCTCCCATTCTCTCCCCCGCACGGGTATCAAATAACAACCTCAAAAGAGACTGCCCCAGGGCACCCTCGTCTCCCGATGGGACAAGCAGTCCCGTTTGCCCGTGAAGGACCAATTCGGGAACCCCCCCCACCTGGGTTGCCACCACAGGTTTGGCCATTGCCATCGCCTCAAGCACCGCATTGGGCGACCCCTCCATGGCGGAGGGATGTACAAACAGGTCGATGGCTGAGAGGATCTCCGGAATGTCTTTCCGATATCCTAAAAATCTCACCCGATCCGAGATTTTAAGGTCTCTGGAGAGGGCTTTGAGTTGCTCCAAATCTTCTCCATCCCCCACGATCGCCAGGAAGGCTTCCTGGAAGATTTCAAACACCTTCGCGGCCGTCCGGAGAAGGAGCGGATAGTTCTTAACCGGGGTCAACCTGCCAACTGCCCCAATCAATTGGAACCGCTCCGGGACTCCCAATGCCCGCCGCATCCTCCCCCGTTGGATGTGGCGGGCCGGATCCAGAATCTGGGTGTCCACTCCATTCGGCAACACCTCTACCCGTCCCCTGGAAATCTCCGGGAACCGATTCAGAATTTGACACTTCAGGAAATCCGAGTTAACAAGCGTACCCCTTACGACATCCTCCATGCCGTACCCAAGATGGGCCGATGATATTCCGGACCAGGGAGATGCACCCACCCTCAGCAGGACCGCCCCCTTTCCCACCCTGCGAATAATACCTGCAAGAAGGGCGGACTCTGTCCGGTTTCCCATTACTGTGCAAACGACGGCATCGATTGAATATTCCTTGAAGAATCGTTCTGCCTCCCACATCAGGTGTGCGTTGAAAGCCGGCTCGAAGAAATAATCGAAATGTGCAAACCCACTTGTCTGAGCTTGCTCCTGGGTTCACGACCCGCTCGGACAGGCAAACGTCACAGTGTGTCCCCGGTCCCGCAAACACTCCGCGGTTCCTATCGCCCAAGTCTCTCCTCCGCCTCCCTCAAGCGTATCGTTCCAAAACAGGATGTTCATCGGAAATGCGAACATCTTCTGAGAGCGGATGTGCCGAAGGATATCGGCTTTCAAGGAGACCGGGATCCTGCTCGTCTCCCTCCAGGCAAGCACACATGGCAAGTTCGTAGGTGTAACGGACGCGTTCACAAGAGGCGGGATTGGGTTTGGACGCATCTCCCGTGGCCATCACCGCATCCGCGCAGCAACCTCCTCCGCACTGATACCTCGCCCAGCAATTCCTGCAAGGTTCACGCCGCTCGACGTGGAGATCCTGCAACCACGAGCTGTACCGCTCCCGGTCTATCCCCGAAAACACATCACCCATTTGGAGTGAATCCCAACCCAACAGGTCGGAACAGGGGTATAGACCCCCTTGCGGAGACACGGCTATGGATCGAGTACCCGCTCCACAGCTGTATAAAAGAACGTGTCGACCCATCAACTGCGCTATCGGCCCCTCGATCTCTTCTAGAACCATCTCATCTCGGCTCACCAGATGATCGATCGTATAATCCCTCAACACTCCCAAGTTATTTCGCACATCCTGGATATGCTCCTCCCGGATATGGTCTGGGTGTTGAGCCGGCAAACTTGCCCAGCGGACGCCTATGGCCCTGGCAAACGGAAATCGGCGTTTCAACTCGCCAATGCGGCCCGCCAAATCCATATCCCTTCTGTTTGCCACAATCTGAAGACGGAGCTCCCCCGATTGAGGTCCCGTTCCCAAGACTGAGGCAATTCGATCCAGGGAATCCTGATGGTAGTCTCCACGGACTTCCACAATCAGGCAAACTCCCTTATCATTGATATAGGTCAAATTTCTCTCTGTCAGGGTGGAACCGTCCGTGACCAATTCGAAATGAAGCTTCTTTCCAAGCGCAGCAGCCTGCACCTCACCATATTCAATGATGCGTCTGATGAGAGGAAAGTTCAGAAGGGGGTCACCCCCCTCGAATGAAATCGTACAGTCCTCTAACAACCCGGACTCTTGCATGAGGAGGTCCATCGCCCCCAGGGCTACGCCTTCCGACATGTACTTAGGCCCGGTACTCCGATCAGAATTGATGGTATCGGTGGTAACACAAAGGGAAAGATGTGAAATTTCGACCCGGCTGGGCGGGTGGAACGGAGCTATCTGGACCGGTTTGGGACTCAAAATCTCAGCCCGTTCAAGTTCCTCTATCGCGGACTTGATCTCATCCGCTGGATGGCTTCCGAGAAGAAGCTTGAAAATCTCTTCAGATGTATGGCCGCTGCCGACAGCCAGAACATCCCGGGTCACGTCATCGATCTCGAAAAACCCGCCCCTGAGAACATCAAACAGAATATGTCTCTGATTCATTTCGAAAACGTGACTCTCGCATTTGAAAACGGTATTCGAAATCATTGAATAGTTCCCCTGATTAATAACTCTTCCGGTCTAACGCCCTCCTCCTCCAAAACCCCCTTTACAAACGCCCTGTCCGTTTCCGTTGTCTCCAGTTCCAGCTCACGCCTCTCCCCCAGGCCTCCAACGCCCTGTCCGTTTCCGTTGTCTCCAGTTCCAGCTCACGCCTCTCCCCCAGGCCTCCAACCACCTCCAAAGCAGCGTCGGCCTGGTGGCGCGAAGTGATGGCCACCGGATGGGTGAATATCCGATTCGAGTCCCGATCACCCGGGACGATCGGACCGATCCGGCACTGGATCCCGGCCAGGTGGGGGAGGAAGCCATCGCATGCCTGGCCGGTCCAGTGCCGAAGCGTCACGGACATATCAAACCCTTGACCCCGTATCGCCTTTGCCATTCCAAACTGCCTGACCATTCGCCATAAGCCCGCCCCACGGATGGGAGAAGGAATCACTTCATCGATATACCGGCACGCGGAAAAAAGCCCTTCGAAACCCGAAGGGACCAGACAGGCGATGTGGGCATCCGGATGCTGTCCCCTCAGGTATCTCAAGGCGGGGATGGCCAGGACCACGTCTCCGATCCCGCCCGGCGCAAGGACGAGGATCCGGCCTGGAATCGGAGATTCAGGCGACGGCCTTCGAACCCGGTTTATAAAAGACCCGAATCCAAAAATTGCGGCCCTTTCCATCGCCTCACAAATACGCCCCTTCACCATAGCCGCTACAGAGAGGAGAAAGGGCAATACCACACGTGGCAAGAAATCGTAGCGGTCCACATACGTAAGAACCCGGGTGTCGAGAAGCCATCCCGACATCCACGTAAGGCAGAAACCTCGATAGGGGTGACGATCCGAAAAATCGTAAACTCCTACCGCCAGATCGAACCCGCCGGCCTTCCGCAACGCCCTGACCAGGGCGGGAAGATTTCGGATATCCGCGCTGAATCTTCGAATATGCAAGTCGGCCCCAGGAATCCTTTCCCGGATGATCCCCGCAGGAATCCTGATGGCTGATGGATCCGTGGAAAAGGTATAGAGAAGAACCCTCAAGTCCCTCCCGTTTACACCTTCCAGCAAACCATCACCGTGCCCACGGATCGACCATCGGAATAGATTTTCGAGGGGGTTCAACGGGCTATACACAATTGGGACCCAACGGCCTAAAAAGCGCTGGAGGACCCCGACCTGGATCGCCCCGACCGACCTCAGTTCCTCCAGCGCATCGCAGATATCCTCCTCCGGAAGATGGTCCTTCAGGGCATTCACCACCTCCCCGGAGGTACGTCCATCGCAGACGGAAAGAACAGCACGCACGACATCGTCGATCTCGAACCCGAGACTGTTCCCGGAGATCAACACGGTCCGACCGTCACCGGTCTCAATGATATCCAGCCCGTCTCGGATATAGAGGTTTCCGTTCATCACGCAGGCACCGCTTCAAGGTCTAGAAATCGTCGATCGACCAGTTCCTGATCGCGCTCCTGAAGCTCGACACACATGCCCATCGCCAGCTCGTAAGAGTGGCGGATGATTTCACACGACACGGGATTCGGGGTGAATCCGTCGCCGGTGGCCAAAAACGCATCGTGAGCGCACCCCCCTCCGCACAGGTTTCTCGCCCAGCATGTCTGGCAGGGCTTCTTGTTCCCGATGTAGAGCCGGTCTTTGAATCCGTCCTGTTTTTCCGAATCCAGTCCGGAAAAGACATCCCCGAGTCGGAACTCATCCTTCCCGGCCAGGCTGGAACAGAAATAGATCGAACCGTCGATGGATATCGACAGAAGTTTCCGGCCCCCGCTGCAACCGTATTTCGCCCGCTCCTGCTTCAGGAGTTGGCGTGCAAGGCTCTCAAACCTCCCTAGCTTCGTGGGGGGGTCCTCGTTGACAAGCCTCTCCACACAGTAGTCGCGCATCTCCCTTAGATGAGTCCGCATCTGGGGAAGATGCTCCTCCCGAATTGCCCACGGTTTGTCCGGGGTCTCGTTGACCGTTCCGACCAGGACAGCGCTGGCCTCCCCGAGTTCCGACAGGCTCCTGGCGGTTCCCGCAAGGTCCATGTTGGCCGATGTCAGCGTTGCCCGCAGGGTCACCTTCTCGGGCCTTTCGGCCATCATTCGTTGGGCGTTTCGAGACACCACTTCGTATGAGCCTTTTCCGTCGTGGAACATCCGCAGCCCGCTCTCGTCCTGCTTCGGGCCGTCGAGGCTGACCATCACTTCGATGTCCTCTTCATCGAAGAAACGGACCACTTCATCGTTCATCAACGTCCCATTCGTCGTGATCCCGAACGTTACGACGACCCCGACCTCCTCAGCCTTAAGACGGGCATACCGAACCACCTCTTTGATCAGGGGAAAATTGAGGAGCGGTTCTCCCCCGAAGAAATTGATGTGAGAACGGCCGACGGATCTACATCGATCCAGCACCCAGTCCACGGCTTGCCGGGCGACCTCCGGCCGCATCTGCTCGACCCTTCCCCCGTAGGCCCCGCCGTCGGCGAAGCAGTAGATGCACTTGAGGTTGCATGCGTGGGAGACGTGCAGGGTCACACAGATCGGCGCGTCTGGTGTGCATTGGGGGTTCTCAGAATCCGGGATTTCGGACGGAATGGGCCCTTCGGAAATCAGGCCGGCTCCCTCCAACTCATGCGAAACCTCCAGGATTTCCTCCGGTGTCCATTGATCCGACAAAGCGGCGGCTACCTGTTCCGAAGACAACCCCTCGCACGCGTCCAGAACCGCCTCGGACAGTTCGTCGATCTCGAAGAACCGGAGACCTTCCACGTCGAATAGAAGACGCCGGGAACCGTCCTGAAACGTGTGTACCTCAGGCCGCCTGTACACCGGACCCGCCTTTCTTCTCCTGATCTGCCTTTTCATCGACCTCGATCGTCCGGTTCTCAGCACCCTTGTTCTTTAAGAACGAGAAGTTGGGCCAAGGGAACATAGGGTAATCCGGATAACAGGATAAAGTGATCCGTCGCGTCTGCCCGGCCTTTGGCCTGGGCTTTCCCCTTGTCTGAATTTCCAAACACCCGTGAAAGCCCATTGACCAGCCTTAAATGTCGCTTTCTTTCCATGAAGTCCTCCGGTGGTTTCAAGTCAAGCTGTTTGGGGAGATTGATAATTGAATATCCTTATCACTACTCATTACTCGGGGTGGTCCTGGATTCGGTCTCATCCGGGGAGTTAACGGGACTTTGACGACGAAACAGGGAAAAGTTGGGGAAGATAGATCCTTCCGGCCAAATCGAGAGGGTGATGGACTGAAACGAATCTGAACGGCCACGGAAACCCGCAATCCCCTCATGATCGCGCGCGAGCCCGTTGACCAGCTTGCCCTATTCCAAAATGCCGAATATAGAAAAAAAAGCACCGGACAGTGTCCAAGTGCTTGAAAAACAGTTTGAAATCACGGGGAAGTCTTTAACCCTGGAGCTTAATTCATTCGGTTGGAATGATAAATATCCTTAGCATCCAATTTTTCCATCAATTATAAAAATCTCCTATCTATTAACAAATAAATGTGGATGAATAAGTGCACAAGTTATATGCACATAGGTGCAAAGAAATCTTTGCACCTATCGTGTTCCATTAATACCGGGACATGTTTGTCAATCCTGGTTCCTCAACCCATAGCGTTTCATCTTCTGCTGAAGCGTCACCCGGCTGATCTTCAATGTTTCCGCGGTTCGGGTCACATTGTGGCCGTTATTGACCAGGGCCTCTCTGATCATTGCCCGCTCCACCTGTTCTACCGCCTCCTTGAGGGAATCCCTGTCTCCTGCCAATGAAACAGCGTCGACAGAACGGCCCCGAACCCTCTCCGATAAAGCATCTTTTGAGATCTCCTGACCCGAGGGGGTGAGTGTCACAGCCCGTTTGATCTCATTCTCCAGTTCCCGTACGTTTCCAGGCCAGGTATGATCGATCAGAAGGGCCATAGCATCTGGTTCGATCCCGGGCACTTCCCGATTCAATGTCTTCCCGAACTCGTCCAAAAAATGCCTTGCAAGCATCGGGATATCCTCTCGCCGGTCCCGCATGGGAGGAAGCGGGATCGGAAAGGCATTCAGCCGATAGAAAAGATCCTCCCGAAACCGGCCTTCACCGATCTCTTTTCCCAGATCCCTGTTGGTTGCGACAATCACCCGCACATCCACCTTTCTGGCCTTTGTCTCCCCAACACGGCGGACCTCCCCCTCCTGGAGCACGCGCAGGAGCCGGGATTGTACCTCCGGAGAGGCGTTCGTGATTTCGTCCAGGAAGAGCGTACCTCCGGTAGCGGCTTCGAACAGCCCGGACCGGTCCGCGATGGCCCCGGTAAAGGCACCCCGCCGATGTCCGAACAGCTCGCTCTCCAAAAGGCCTGGCGGCATCGCCCCGCAGTCCTGCACGATGAACGGACCGTCCTTTCGAGGGCCGTTGTAATGGATACTCCGTGCGACCAGCTCCTTGCCTACCCCGGTTTCCCCGGTGAGGAGGACCGTCATCCCGTGACCCGCCGCATTCGAAATCAGGGCGTAAACCTTCTGCATCGCCGGGCTCCCGCCGATCAGGCTGTCGAAGGCATAGCGCCGCTCAGCCTCCTGCTGGAGATGCAGGGCCTTCTGTTTCAGACCTTCGTGCAACTCCGCATTTTCGATCGCGATGGCCGCCAAATTCCCGAAGGCCTTCAGGAACTCCTCGTCCTCTTCCAAAAAGGCATCGGCGTGCCCCCGATGGTCCACGTAGAGCGCACCGATGATCCGACCGGATTTGATGCGAAGGGGCATGCACATCACGGACCGGATTCGATAGTCCACCACGCTCTGCCGGCCGACAAATTTCGGGTCGCTCTTCGCGTCCGCCGCCCTGAGGGGCCGCCCTGAAGTCATCGCATCCCGGATCAGGCTGTAACTGATCTGCGCGACCTCCTTCTCTTCCATCCGACGTGCCCTATAGGACCGGACCGTCAGCTCCTCACCCGGCTCCGCCAGAACGATAAGTCCCCGCTCGGCCTGCGTCGTCTCGAGGAGCAGGTCGATGGAACGGTTCAACAGGACGTCCAGATCGAGTATGGATGTCAGGGCCTTGCTCACCTCATACAGGGTCGACAGACGGTCCTCCGTAATCAGATGATCTCCTGGAATATCCGGGTTGCTCATTTCGGTCTGTGAATCCGGTGCTGGGGTCTCTAACCTGGGATTTTCTGCTTCCGTGGGTTTGACTCTCCCAGAACCAGGGTCCCCCTTTTTGGATTGGGTGTTTTTTTTCATAACGATCTCCAACTCCCGAGCGGCCTTGCCCGCGAAATGCGTGGCACCCATCTGGGTAAATATCTCTTCGGCCTTCTTGAGACAATTGATAGCATGCCCATGTTCCCCGAATCGATGATAAAACTTCCCCCCTTCCAGATAGGAACATCCCAGGTCGTAAATCGGGTTCCCATCGATCACCGAGATGCTCTTTTTAAAACACCGTTCCGCCTCTTCATAATGCCCCATGGCTGACCTGGCTTTTCCAATCGCGCGCCAGCTCTGGTTCTGACGTAGAATATCCGCTGCCCCTGAAACATCCCGGGCAAGAAGGGCTTGTTTCAAGGCCCTATCCGGCCGACCCTGTCTAAGGGCGATCTCCGACAACTGGCAGTAGGCCAGCGGCAATTTTAACGTATCCTGAATCGTGAGGAACATTTCTTGGGCTGTTCGATAAGCATCTTCAGCGTTTTTCAGATCCCCCCGTTCAAGATAGATCGCACCCATGTCGATCAAAGTCTTCGCAACTCGACGTTTGGATCTCTGTGATCTGTCAAATTCCAACTCCTGTCGGGCGAATTCCTCAGCTAAGTCAAATTCTCCCCGTAGAAGATAGATCTGTCGAAGAGGGCCCAAACTCATGTATTTGGATATGGGGTCTTCGATCTCCTCGCAGATCTTCAGAGCTTCCCTTTCGCACTTCTCAACCTGGAGCAGATCTCCCCGCATCGAATGAGCCCGGGAAAGGGTTTGTAGACACCTGATCTCATTCCTTTTTCCTTCCATCATTCGATACTTTTCAGCAGCCTTGAACATGAATCCAGATGCCCGGTCAAACTCCCTTTTGTGCCAACAAAATGCGCTCAACCTCTGGAGTGAAAAAGCTTCATTTTCGCCATCACCCAGTAATTTATAAAGTCTCTGAGCTTTGAGGGCTGTCTCAATGGCCTTATCGTGGTCATCCTGATAAAGATATACACCGGAAAGGACCGAAAAAGCTTTTGCCTTCTGGTAGTCCATTTTCTCATTTTTTATTAGATCAAGAACCTGTTCGGCATTTCTTTTCGCTTCCTGCCATCGACCTGTCATTATTAAGACGTATGCATAATTGCAGATAAGGTCCGTGTGAACGGTCGCCTTCTTTGTCAAACCTTCCGCTTGAATTAGCCCCAGAGCCTTTTCATAGGAGGATATGGCATTTCCGATGGCGTAGAGTTCGACCGCCCGATCTCCCCCATGCTTCAGGTAGGATATCGCCTTTTTGTGGTCCCCCCCTTCGTAAAAGTGGTGTGCGAGGGTTTCCACGACCCCTTCGGTCTGTCCGTTGCAGTGGCTCTCCAGGTTCTCTCCAACCTCCCGATGAAGCTGCCTTCGCCTCTCCTCAGGGATACCCTGGTAGATCACCTCCTGCTGCATCGCGTGAATAAAACGATATCTGGCCTTGGAGATCTCCTCGCGAATCACCTGCGCTCGGCGCAACCCTTCCAAAGCATCCAACAGGGGTAGCTCTCCGGTTTTGCTGACCTCCATAAGGGTGTCAAAGTCGAAGTGCCGCCCGATGACCGCCGCCCAATCGAGGATCTTTTCCGTTTCCGGATCACCTCCTGAACCCTCTCGGGTACTCCTTTGATTTCCTCATCCCTGATCTGCCACCGCCCCTGTTCCCAAAAGATATGCCCCCCCTCCACGAGGGATCGAATGAGTTCGGTCACAAACAGAGGGTTTGCCTCAGCCTTTTGGAATACGCGTCGCCCAACCGCCTCGGGGATCTCCGCATCACCCAGCATCGATGCAACCAAACGAACGACTTCCGTTCGTGTCAGTTCCGGCAAGGCAAGGTCTACGACATCCCGGCGGTCCTCCTCTCCGAGCCTGAGCAGTGTCCACACATCGTCGGGCTCACCGGTTCGAAAAGTGGTGAAGGCAAGCATCGGAATCTCTCGAAGGTGTTCGGCGAGATGCTGGAGAAACGCCACCGTCAGTTCGTCCGCCTCCTGAAGGTCGTCCAGGAAAAACGCTATCGATCGTCGACGGGCTTGTTCGCTGAACAATTGGACAAGGGCACCCAGAAGCCTTCGACCTTCCTCACCCGAGAAAAGATCCGCGGACCCGTTCGTGCCGTTGCCCTCACCCTTGGGGGCCAGTTCGGGGAATAGCAGCCTGTTGAAAAAGTGCGTTTATGCCAAGATGACTGTTGTCTTTCCTTGTGGTTTGGTCCTATGATATATCAGGTTCAAACTGAGAAGGGAGGACGAGCAAATGGCAATGGGAAAACGAGGCCGACAGAGACAGGAAAACCTGTTCATCGCATCGAACACTTTGGTGAAATCTCCGGGTCATCCGTTCTACGAGAAGCTGAATCAGGTATTGGGGGCGAACGGCTTCGACGAGTTCGTCGAGGGGCTTTGCCAGCGGTATTACGCTCCTCATATGGGTCGCAAGGGCATTCCGCCCGGGGTTTATTTTCGGATGCTTTTGATTGGGTATTTCGAGGGACTTGATTCGGAACGTGGGATCGAATGGCGTGTATCTGACTCGCTGACGTTGCGCCGGTTTTTGGGGTATGCCCTTGACGAACAGACCCCGGATCATTCCAGCCTGTCTCGCATCCGGCATCGGCTTCCCTTGGAAGTTCACGAAGCGGTTTTCAAGTGGATCCTGAGGGTCTTGTGCAAAGCGGGTCTGGTGAAGGGGAAGACGTTGGGCGTGGATGCTACGACACTGGAGGCCAACGCCGCGATGCGCAGCATTGTACGCCGTGACACGGGTGAAGGCTACCAGGCATTCCTTGAGAATCTGGCCAAGGCCTCGGGCATTGAAACGCCTACCCGCGAGGACTTGTCCAAGATCGATAAGAAGCGACCGAAGAAGGGATCGAACCAGGACTGGGAGCACCCGCACGACCCGGATGCCAAGATCGCTAAGATGAAGGACGGTCGCACGCACATGGCGCACAAGGTGGAGCACGCGGTGGATCTGGACACCAATGCCATTGTGGCAGTGGCGTTGTCGGGAGCAGATGAAGGAGATACCGAGTCGTTGCCCTGGACGCTGCTCGAGGCGCAGCTCAATCTCAAGCAGGTCGCGAAGGACGAAAAAGCTGCCAAACGTTTGCACAGACAGCGTATACGGGAGGTGGTTGCGGACAAAGGATATCATAGCAACGATGTATTGACCAGTCTGAAGCAAGGCGGCATCCGGAGTTACATTTCAGAACCGGATCGGGGACGCCGCAAGTGGAACGGCCGACGAGATGAGCAGGCCGCGGTATATGCGAATCGACGCCGGATCAAGGGAGATCGCGGCAAGGCCTTGCGCCGAAGTCGTGCAGAACGGGTGGAAAGAACCATCGCTCACACATATGATACCGGTGGCATGCGCAGGTTGCACTTGAGAGACCGCGGCAATATCCTCAAGCGTTTGCTGATCCACATCGGGGGCTGCAACCTGGCTCTGCTCATGCGCAAAGTGATGGGCGTAGGTACTCCGAAGGCCCTCCAGGACCTGGCCAAGGCCTTGCAGCGTCTACTGCTCGTCCTACAATCACGTTTGCTGCCCTCGGTCACCTTTTTAACCTCTTATCAGCGTCTCCTGCTCAATCTCCTTACCTTGATTTATCTGACCCGCACTCCAGGCGTCTTTTCCGTTTATGTGCGTTGAAAGGTAGTTCTTCAACGGGCTGATAGGGGGGCCAGTTGGGATCGAACCTCCCGGGAGATCGAACTCATCGTCGTGTTGTTCAACCATTTCCGAACGGCCTCAACAATCGGTTGGAGAGGCGGCTGGCCTGGACCTCCCCCTTCTCCATTCAGAATGAGAAGACCCGATATCCTGGCCTGTGCTCGAATTTCGTCAAGGAACCTCGTCTTGCCGATCCCGGCCTCCCCGCTGATCACGACCAGACGACCCCGTCCCTCGTTCGCATCCGACAACAAGCGGTTTAAAACCGCGATCTCTTCTCCCCTGCCCACAAACGTGGGCCGAAGCAGGACCGGGGAACGATCGCGGATTCTTGATCCTGTCGGGGTCCGGACCGGCTCTCCGATTGCCGTCAAGGCCGAAAGCAGGTCATCTGCGGACTGATACCGGTTAACGGGGTCCTTTTCAAGAAGGGTCAAAACAATCTGCTGAAGGGACGTCGGAATATCCGAACTGTGTTCGCGAGGAGGCACCGGAATCTCGCGGATGTGTTTGAGAGCCACCGAAGCCGGGCTCTCTCCGTCGAAAGGAAGTCGCTCAGTTAAGATCTCATAAAGGATCACGCCGAGCGAATAAAGGTCTGACCGTTGATCGACGCCCGTTCCCCGCACCTGTTCGGGGGACATATAGTGGATCGTACCGGAAATGCCACGCTCCTCCTTCAGGTCGATCTCCTCCTCAGGGGTGGCCAGACCCATATCCATAAGCTTTATACGGAGATCCTTTACGCGCCTTCCAGCGAACATCAGGTTGCCAGGCTTCAAGTCCCGATGAATGAAACCGTTGGCGTGGATGTAGCCCAAAGCCGAACAGATTTGAGAGAGAAACGACAGGAGGGATGCAGGACGGTTAAGAGCCGTCTTGAGGGAAGAACGGGGGGAAGAGAGCGCCCCTTCCAGCGTCCTACCGGAGAGGTACTCCATCGTAAAGTAAGGGGATCCGGTGTGGATCCCGCTTTCGAACACATCCACCAGGTTGGGATGTGAAAGCCGGGAAAGAGTATAAAACTCGCGCCTGAATCGTTCGGCCGGTTTTGAGCCGGGCGTTGAAGATGAAAGCATCTTTAAAGCAACGACCAGGCCGTCCTGCCGGGCGTCCCGAACCTGGTATACCTCACCCATTCCCCCGGCCCCAAGGGATCGAACCACCCGATAACGATCATCAATCAGGTGGCCCTTCCGAAGCATCTTGACAGCTCCCGACAAACTCATCGCACGCCGAGCCCGAGAAAATTGGGGTTTCGAAAACTTGTGCGTTCCTGAACCAGATGCTTTCAACGGTTTTAGTTCGTGGAACAATTTAACAATTCTATTTTTCGGAATCAACGAAAATCAATCAATTCCAGTGCAATAGGGGAGTTGCATACGAATAAAGCATTAGCAAATTTCAAAATAAAAATAGGGGTTAATCCTTAAAACCCGTTCCGACAGGTAAGATTTTTCTTGCGCTTTTCGGCTCTAAACCTTAGATTTGAACCAATCGCGGGGTGGAGCAGTCTGGTAGCTCGTTGGGCTCATAACCCAAAGGTCGCAGGTTCAAATCCTGCCCCCGCTACCATAACGAGGTCCTTAACGATCAGGTTAGGGGCCTCGTCCCGTTTATAATGGAGGTCCTGTTGGGACTGCTGCTGATATTTCTATTTATCCTCCTGGCGGTTGTGGCCGTCAAATATATCACCGTACGATCTATTCTACGACAGCAGAAATTGTTGGCCGAGAATACCGAACGCCTGAACGATTCCCGAGCTATGGTCAAGGTGATTGAGAATACGCTGCAGGTAGAACAACGCCGTGGGAGCGAGTGCAACCGCAGTATCGAACGCCTGAACAAAGAAGTTGCGCGTCTTGAGGAAGAATTATGGAAGATCGATCAAGCAGAACAGGTAGAGGCAGAACTGACCCGGCAAAAACTTGAAGGTTTTAAGGATGAATAATAATTTCCTCTAGGTTCAACAACTATCCATCTCATAGATTCCCTGACAAACCCCGCCTGCCCTCGATTGTATTCGCATCTGTCGATTGACCACATCCTCCTGATGTTCAACCACGATCCATCATATAAATTTTTGCCTTGCAGAATAAAGGATGAAAAAATCCATCCGTGGAATCTGGTCCGGGATACCCATGCCGTGGAAAGAGACGGAGGAACTGGATCGCGCCGCTTTGATCCGAACGGTGAAGCGGTGCGTAGAAGGTGGGAGCCACGGAATCTATGTGGCGGGAACTACGGGTGAGTTTCACGCCATGGGAGAAGCCCAGTTTCTGGACGTGGTCGAGACGTTTACGGCCGCGATGAGAAACTATGCTTCCACCGGAGTCCAGGTGGGTTGCGGAGGTTTCTCGTTACGTCAAGTGTTCGATCGTATCGAAACGGCGACCGCCAATGGGTGTGACGAGATTCAGCTTCCGTTGCCCGGTTGGGAGCCTTTGGACGATGACGAGGTGCTTGGCTTTTTCCAGGTCATTGCCGAGCGATTTCAGCCGTCCGGATCACTGTTTATGATAATACCAACTGCGGACGAACCATAGCAGCCCGTTGAAGAACTACCTTTCAACGCACATAAACGGAAAAGACGCCTGGAGTGCGGGTCAGATAAATCAAGGTAAGGAGATTGAGCAGGAGACGCTGATAAGAGGTTAAAAAGGTGACCGAGGGCAGCAAACGTGATTGTAGGACGAGCAGTAGACGCTGCAAGGCCTTGGCCAGGTCCTGGAGGGCCACGCCCATCACTTTGCGCATGAGCAGAGCCAGGTTGCAGCCCCCGATGTGGATCAGCAAACGCTTGAGGATATTGCCGCGGTCTCTCAAGTGCAACCTGCGCATGCCACCGGTATCATATGTGTGAGCGATGGTTCTTTCCACCCGTTCTGCACGACTTCGGCGCAAGGCCTTGCCGCGATCTCCCTTGATCCGGCGTCGATTCGCATATACCGCGGCCTGCTCATCTCGTCGGCCGTTCCACTTGCGGCGTCCCCGATCCGGTTCTGAAATGTAACTCCGGATGCCGCCTTGCTTCAGACTGGTCAATACATCGTTGCTATGATATCCTTTGTCCGCAACCACCTCCCGTATACGCTGTCTGTGCAAACGTTTGGCAGCTTTTTCGTCCTTCGCGACCTGCTTGAGATTGAGCTGCGCCTCGAGCAGCGTCCAGGGCAACGACTCGGTATCTCCTTCATCTGCTCCCGACAACGCCACTGCCACAATGGCATTGGTGTCCAGATCCACCGCGTGCTCCACCTTGTGCGCCATGTGCGTGCGACCGTCCTTCATCTTAGCGATCTTGGCATCCGGGTCGTGCGGGTGCTCCCAGTCCTGGTTCGATCCCTTCTTCGGTCGCTTCTTATCGATCTTGGACAAGTCCTCGCGGGTAGGCGTTTCAATGCCCGAGGCCTTGGCCAGATTCTCAAGGAATGCCTGGTAGCCTTCACCCGTGTCACGGCGTACAATGCTGCGCATCGCGGCGTTGGCCTCCAGTGTCGTAGCATCCACGCCCAACGTCTTCCCCTTCACCAGACCCGCTTTGCACAAGACCCTCAGGATCCACTTGAAAACCGCTTCGTGAACTTCCAAGGGAAGCCGATGCCGGATGCGAGACAGGCTGGAATGATCCGGGGTCTGTTCGTCAAGGGCATACCCCAAAAACCGGCGCAACGTCAGCGAGTCAGATACACGCCATTCGATCCCACGTTCCGAATCAAGTCCCTCGAAATACCCAATCAAAAGCATCCGAAAATAAACCCCGGGCGGAATGCCCTTGCGACCCATATGAGGAGCGTAATACCGCTGGCAAAGCCCCTCGACGAACTCGTCGAAGCCGTTCGCCCCCAATACCTGATTCAGCTTCTCGTAGAACGGATGACCCGGAGATTTCACCAAAGTGTTCGATGTGATGAACAGGTTTTCCTGTCTCTGTCGTCCTCGTTTTCCCATTGCCATTTGCTCGTCCTCCCTTCTCAGTTTGAACCTGATATATCATAGGACCAAACCACAAGGAAAGACAACAGTCATCTTGGCATAAACTGCCCCTGAAGAGATGAAAATGTCGCCTTTTCCCCTTCGATCCCAATAATGAGGACGTTCGGACTGTTCGGATCCACCTGGATGGAAGTGATGCGGGAATTTTCGAGCCCGCAGTTCGCGCGACTCCAGGAATTCCCTCCGTCCGTGCTTTTGTACACACCTCCGACAGCACTGGGGAAATCACCCGTGACGGGTCCGGGGGAGTCCAACGTTGCCGCGTAGACGTTCGAGGGATCGACGGGATCGAAGGCGATATCCCAGATTTCGGGGTATCCGCCATTCAAATGGCGCGGTCCCTCGCGAAACCGGATCCAGGTGGTTCCTCCATCGATGCTTTTTACAAATCCGTTACGTTCGGTCCCCATTAGGATGATGTTCGGATCGGCCGGATGGACGGTCAAAGATCTAAATGCTCCATCGTGATCCGCGCCTTCAGGACCATCCGGACCGGAGACGATCTCGAGACCATTTCCAACGTCATTCCCGCAATCTACCTGCTCCCCGAACAGGAGGGCGAAGGCAAAGAAGTCGTCGAGGTCGACTGTGCCATCGCCGTCCAGGTCATATTTGTTCTGATTGGTTCCGAAGGCCAGGGCGAACTCAAACAAATCATCGAGGTCGACGACGCCACTGTCGTCAAAATCAGCCTGAGCGGCTGTCTGGCCCCAAACAAGGGTTGGCACCAGGAGCATTAACAGGATGACGGCCTGTATGATCACAAGGAGGACGGTATTCGAGGCCAGATAGGGCTCACGATTCATTCCGATGTTTCCCCCACGAGTTTCAATCCTGCCTCCAGCCAGGGTTTTAAAACCGTATTGTCTCCGATTGCGCGGCGCGCGATGTTGCGCGTGGCTTTCGACATGTCAATGTCGGCAAGGACCAGCTCTTCCTTGAACATGCTCCCACGAACGAGAACAACCCCGTCCGGGTCTACGACCCGGCTTTCACCGTTGGAACCCGCAGCCAGGTTTCCGGGGTTCGCGGGCGGGGCAACCGCGACATAGAAAATGCTGTTTTCAGTCGCCCTGGCGATGGGAAGTCCCTCGTAGGCCGAGGCCTTGTGTTCGTGGGAGGGATCGCTGTGGTAGCTGGAGCAGTAGCAGATCTTCGCCCCGGCGATAACGGGCAGACGGAGCAGTTCCGGAAACCGCTGGTCGAAACAGATGAGAAAACAGGACTTGGCCCCGGAGACAGTAAAAACCGGCAAACGGTCGCCCGGCACGGACCAGGGTTCGGCTTGGTGTATCTTGTCGTAATAGCCCCTGAAGATGCCGCCTTTGTCCACCACAAGAAGGCTGTTGTGAACTCCCGATTTCCCCCATCGGGCGGTTCCGACCACAGCCGCGATGTCCAACCGTTTCGCGGCGCGGATGATGCGCTTCTCCGCGGACAGAAAATCCGCAGGGTCCGCTTTCCGGAAATACGCTGCCTCTTTGGGCCAGCCGCAGGTGCTGGCTTCCGGGAAGACGGCGACATCGACTCCCGCCTGTGCGGCCTTTTTCATCCAGAGGAGGATCTTGTCCGTACTTTTACGGACTTCGGGACCAGTCAGGATCTGACACATTCCCACACGGAGTTTCAATGAAGTATCCCTCTTTCAGATTGAATGTTGGTATAGACGTAGCGTTTTTTTTGAAACAGGTTTTAACCAAACTCGGTTATTTTCCAGTTTGCGTACCAGCGAGAGTCCTCGGGCGGTGATTCAGGTCCGTTCTGCATGGAATGAAAATCTTTCAGTCTTGGCCGGATTTCCTTCTCCCAAATATTTTCGATCTGATTAAACGTCAGGGTACTCCCACCGGGTTTAAGGCGGGCATATTCCTCTAAAAGGTTCCCGGCTTTTTCCTCCAGATGCTGGACGATATCCGCCAACATTTCTTCCCCTGCCCGGCGGTCGGATTCTCCCGCGCAATCCCCCAGGGCAAAATGAGGAGGAGGTTCGTCCGGCGCGGGAAGGCGAGAGATATCCACACAATCAGGCTCGAGGGCCCAGAGGAGGGATGTCTCGCCCCTTCCTGCGTGTCCTCCCATACCTCCTCGATCTTTGAATCGTGCGCGCTCGGTACCAGCTCCTATATGTGAATAGATCCGGGCGGAAACGTGCTGTTGCAGGATATCCAGGAGGATCGGGATGTCCAGGCGGTGCGGACCGGAGTGACCGGAAAAGATGATGACCCCGTGGAATCCCAGGGCATCTATCGCCCGGACATGATAACAGAGGTTTCTGGAAAAGAGCCACGGGGGAACGGCCGTTAGCCACGGACGCACTTCACCCACTTTTTTTAGCCCATGCGCCGTAGATTCCTACCTCGTGACAATTCCAATATTCGGGCGGGGCGACGATGCCACCGAAGGTCCGGGCGACCCGGCAAAGGGTTCCGTGGGCCCTTATCGCGTCCATCCCAACGGCGTTCTGCGGTCCGTGAGGTTCGCAGAGGCCATACGGCAGGTAGGCGATGGGGCATTCCTCAAAGGCGGCCTCGAGCTCATCGGGGAACATACGGTCCCAGCGAACTTCCCTTCGCTTCATCGGTTTGGCTCCTTGGTGATAGGCCTGAAAGAAATCGCTTCAGAATCGATGATGCTGTTTTCGATTACGTAAAGATAGCATTTCAACGCCGCCTCATACAAAAACTTTATGTCGAATCATTCCATAAAAAAACGGCGGCCGATTTGGCCGCCGCTGACAAATTATAATTAATTGATATTCTTGAACTTAAGTCATTGCTGCTGCTGTGTTTGGTTTTCCGATGATGGACGAATTTTCCCTGTGGTTTGCAGACTATGAATCGTTTGCAGGATTTTCTTTTGTGAAGCTTCAATATCTTCCAGGGAAACCGAAGATTCTGTCCAAAAATTTCGGATAATTCCACGTACGCGCTCCGAGACGTTTGACATGGTCCTTTTCTCGACCTCCCGAATGTCTTCTCCTCTCCCTTTCAAGGCAACTGCCAGGTCCTTCGTGTAAATTTCTCTAAGAGTTGTCTGGATCTCCTCATCCGTCAAGAGTGTCCAATCCCTAAAAGTTCGGATATCGACTCGATTGACCTCCCGGAGTTGCTTTCGGGCCCTATGCAGTCTCATTTTCACCGCGGCCGAAGAGATGCCCATGAATTGGCCGACTGATTCTATCCGTTCCCCATCGAGATAGTAGAGCACGACAGCCTCTCTATCGCTTTGAGAAAGCTGTTTCAAAGCATCCAGGACTTGCCCTCGGTTTTCATGCTTCTCAAGGGCCTCGTCTGGCGGAAGACTCGATCCAACAATGGTATCAGGATCAACATCCACTCTTTCCAATGGAACGGTCTTTCGCTTTCGGAAATCCATCTTGCACAGGTTCAGCACAATTTTTCTCAACCAACTTCCAAACTGCTCCCCATCATTCAGCATGTCTAACCGGTAATATGCCCGGATGAATGCCTCCTGCGCCAGGTCCTCAGCCAGGTCAAAATCGTTTGTGTAACTGATGGCAACTCCATAAACGGAGTTCCGATATCGCTCTACAAGCCGGCGATATGCATTGCGGTTTCCCCCCAAGGTCTGCTTGACCAGATTCCGGTCACTCACAAGCTGTATTCTCCTGTGCGAAGGCCTTTCATATACAGATGCAGAAAGTGGGAGTTGGGTAACAAGAAATGTTTATGATTTGAGGTATTTTGAAAGAGGACGGTGATGAAAAGAGAGGATATGCTCGGGGTTGGTTGCTCTATTCGTTTAAAATTGGGCGGTTAGATTAGAACTGCTAATCGTCCGGGGAAAAAGTATAACACCAGGCCTCTCCCTCCAAAACCGTTTTGCCGTCTTCCCGAGTGACTTTGATCTTCAACTGGGTAACCGGTTTGGTTTCGTGGATACTGGCAACTTCAGCTTCAGCCGTTATGGTATCTCCGATAAAAACGGGAGCCGTGAATTGCCATTTTTGACTCAGGAAAACAGTGCCGGGGCCCGGCATGTCCATCGCAACGAGAGCATGAAGAAGCCCGGTCGTTATGCCGCCCTGAACAACCAGACGTTTAAATTTGGTTTTAGAGGCAAAGGATTTATCGAAATGAATGGGATTGTAGTCGCCGGTCAAGGCCCCGAATGTTTTGACGTGATCGGCCGTAAGCGTCACGCTGCGTACTGCCTTTTGTCCGATGGATAGGTCCATATGATTACCTTCCGAGGGGTGTGTGATGGGAGGGACGCCGGCCTCGGCGTCCGCAAACACCGGACTTTAAGGTCAGGGGTTTTCAGAATCCCATTGGGTCAAGGGTTTGGCGGTTTTCAGGCCGAATTGGATGAATTTTAATGGTGAACGGATTTGATTATGCAGGAAAAGATATCGACATCGGGTAACCGATTACGGCCCGCGAGGCCGCGGGCCCTCCCAGAAACAGGGTCGATTCTGGATTTGTCGAAGGTCGTCTTTGCCCCTCCAGGTCAATGTTGATGATGGAATGCAAAATGAATGTCGAATCCTAGGAAGCGATGTCTTCGGAAAGAAGCTCATCCAATTCCTCCTCGGAAATCGCGAACCCCTCTCCCATCGTCAAGATGTCGTCCTGTGTGAGAGATTGCTTTCCAATAAATCCTTCTCCGAATTCATGGTAGGAACGAATCTCCTCCTCGCCGCTGCGCCAGCAAAGTTCATAGAAGAATCCGTCTTTGACTGTATAGAAATTGACAGTCCCGTCATTTTTCATAACGCATCCGATTTTTGTCAGCCATTGCAATGTATTGGATATCTGAAGCTCAATGGCTTCCACGTCGCGGCTCAGGTTAATCGACTCGTCCCGGTTGATCGAACTTGATTTGGTTTTCTTGAAGGAGTCGTGTTTCTGCTTTAAGGAAGATTGCAGTGTCTCGATATTTCCCAATATCTTTTGTATCACTGGAATCGATCGGTTTGCCTGCGCGACGGTGAATATCCTGGGTTTCATGGTTTCCTCTTTGTAAGACGGCGAAAAGCCCGTGCCGAAACCGTGGGTTCGCTTGGATTAATGTTCGCTCCCACTTGCACGCGCCAGAAGCTGCACTTCGGGCTTATCTGCGAGCCACAGTTCGTTGACCTTCGTCGGATCGCCATAATCGTTTCCGGCTCGATCTTTACCCCGGGCAAGATACACCTGGTGTCCCATATGGTGGGTTGCCTTGACTGTGGTCGGCATATACCGCATCTGGAATCCACAACGGCGCATCGCCCCGGATGTTGCATTGGACCCGTGAATCAGGTAGGCGTCGTGCAGAGAGCAGCGGTTCGGTTCGAGGACACAGTCGACGGCCTCGGATTCGTCGAACAGATTCGGGTTGACGGTTTGCCGCAGGATATTTTGACTCGGGTCGCTTACGGGTTTATGCTCGCGGTCTCGGTCGCGGTGTGTGCCCGGGATTACGCGCATACAACCGTTCTCAACCCCGGCCGGGTCGATCGCCAGCCATATTGTGACGACTTCGATCCGATCCGCCAGCGTTTTCCAGTAAGAGGCGTCTTCGTGCCAGGGGACGCGCTTGCCTGCGGTCGGGAATTTATTGATGAAAGAACTGGCAAATAAGGCGATATCGGGCCCGATCAAAGGCTCTACCAGGTCGAGCACTTCATCCGCGAGCAACCAATTATTCAGCTTGGGGTCGATGAAATGAGAACGATCGATGACTTCGAGGGGTCGCTTTAGGATTTTTCCCCACAACGCCATTCGAGATTCGCAGTGGTTCTTGAGCGCTGCGAATTTGTCGGGTGAAAACACAGGTTTGTCAAAAATGAGGTAACCCTGTTGTTTGTAAATCTCCGCTTGCTCTGTCGTCAGACGCAACGGCATGGCAGACCTCTATCTCGGTTCACGTCTCCGACCACAATTTTCATCTTTTCATTCCCCAAACAGGTGTCGACGAGATCCGTGGTCCTGACTTCCAAGCTGGCACAGGCCCCTTCCCGACTCGATTTTACAGGGGTTGTCCCTCCGTAAATTCCCAACCGAACCACTCAAGGGTTCTGAAATCGCTGGCGATCCTGTTCCGCTCGATCCCCAAAACTTTGCAGAGGGGTCACATCCCACTTCAGCAAACCCCAGAAGGGCAAATTCTGCAAAAGCCGACTTACCTCATCGTTGGATTCCGCCTCTATAATGCATACCCCGGCTCTGGCTCCGGCATAAATGCCTCCTGCCCGGATTTTGTTCTCCTTCTCCAGTTGGGCCATTGCCTCCATACTTGGTATGACCAAGTTCTCTACAATCCCGGCAAGCTGCTCGGGAGGAAGGAGGACACCAGGGTCGATGTATTCTCCTTTTACCAGATAAAGCATGGGAATCTCCTATCTATGAGTTTGGGTAGTTTGCACCATTCGCCTGACAGCCAAGGGTTGGCTGGGATTCTTCATTATCCCCCGGCACCACCGGCTTGAGCTGCGCGAATGACCTCTGTCGTTGCATCATCCAATGCGTGATCGGACAGGCTTATTCCGTGGGCCCCGTTTGCGGTCGCAAGTTGTGGGTCAGCATCCAACAGGATTTTCAAGTCGTCGACCCTGCCCAAACCTGCCGCCATAAATACATCCAGCTCGACGCCTTTTTGCAAGAGATATTCCAGAATCTCGCCCGCTTTGCAGTGGGCCGCCCCGTGTTGCGGAAGTTCATCGACTTTTCTGAAATCAGCAGCGTTCATCGCCTCGACGAGGTCGTCACGTCCTTCCAGAATTTCCCTGACAGCGGGAAAGTCCCCGTGGGTCGGGCCGACAAGACCGGATTCGTCCAAAAGGGCGATAGCTTCTTCGTGTGTCATTCCTTGCTCTCCTCAGCCAGGTTATTTTAACTCACCAAACGCAAACGCCTGCTCCATCTCCTCCACTATCATCTTTCCCTCTTCGTCGGTTTCCATCATCGTTGCCATATACGCCCCCCAACGCTCGTTCGCCGGCCCCTGCAGGCTGCGCTCAAAGTGCTCCTGGGAAGGCGCGGTGGCGTAAAGGAAGAGCCGGCCCTCGTAGTGGTAGATCACCATGTTCACATCGTTGGTACGCATCGCCTCGGCGATCTCGGGCCACAGTTCGTCGTGTGCTTTTTTGTAATCCGGATAGCGGTCCTGCTTTAGCTTATAAGTCAAACCCGTCGAATACATAATCGCCTCCCGAGGGGAAAAGAGTTAACTCCAATCGTCTTTGTTCCATTAACACGCGACGAGCGTCCGGCACATCAAGAGGACCGGAACTCCATGAGCCCGCCCGTGGGCTTGTAACCCGAAGGTTCCAGCACAACGATCGTCGGTCGCCCGTCCGCCAACTGGGGCAATGGGAAGGTCACCGTGTGGTGGCGAGTGTAAATAACCGGATCGTTGGAACGGCGGTTGAGGAATACATCGAGAGGGGTCATGCCGACCGCGTCCGGACCCCCCAGCGGCGGCAGGGCATAATGCATGGGCACGATCCACGTGGGCTTGAGAAATTCGATCATCGGTTCGAGATCGTCAAGCTTGACGGTGTTCTTTTCTCCGACAATGGCCATCAGCACATCGCATTTGCCTTTCCAGGGAGCCAGCTCTTCCTCACCTAGGCCGTAGCCCAGATCGCCCAGGTGTGCGAACCACAGGCCGCCGGCTTTGAAGGCGTACATCGCGTTGTCCATCGGCGTATGAAGATCATGGTCGGGGGCCTCCGCAGTCGCGATCGTTACCAAGGCCTCGCCGTTGATCGTCGCGGATTCCTCCCCAGCCACCAGGTCCAACGCGTTGATGACGCGCGGATTGCCATCCACCAACCCGACATTGCTGTGCGCCGTGTCTGTCAGAGAACTTACGATGACGGTGTCCGCATCGAGACGATGACCATCATCTTCCAATAGTACCTCCTTCGGGGAATAGGGGTCCATAACGATTGTCGGCCTGCCGTCCTCCCACAGGCGGAAACACGCGTGACCGATAAATTCGAGTTGCAGGGACATGGTTAAACCTCCTCAGCATGTTCAGGTCAAAATGTCATTCTGAGAGTTATCGATTTCTTTTAGTCAATGAGATAATTCAAACCAAGTATGTCATTCTGAGCCCCTTCGACAAGCTCAGGGCGGGCTCCGGCGAAGAATCTCTGTTTTCGGATCCCTCTGAAATAGTTTAAAACGATGACCTGTTCCCGTTGAGATCCTTCGCTATCGCTCAGGATGACATTTATGTCACGTGATATTGGGTCGATTTTAAAGCGAGCTTATCAAGAGGCCCTTTGTCGATTTCTCTTTGTCTAATAAATAATCCAAACCAAGTATGTCATTCTGAGCCGAAGGCGAAGAATCTCTGTTTTCACCCATCCTCTTCACCGCATTCCGTGAAAACTCTGGCGAAGAATCTCTGTTTTCGCCGAACCCCCTTCGCGCCTCAGGGAAAACTCCGGCGAAGAACCTCTGTTTTCGAATCTCTCTGAAATATTTAAAAACGAATGGCCTGTTCCTGTTGAGATCCTTCGCTATCGCTCAGGATGACATTTATGTCACGTGATATTGAGTTGATTTTAAAGCAAGCTTATCATGAGCCACTTCGGCTCACTTCGTTCGCTCGGGCAGGCTCCCCGAAGAATCTCTGTTTTCTGATTCCCTCTGATTGGTCAAAGGTCTGAGGGACCCTCTCCATTATATCCTTCAGTAACCCATTCAGCGCTTAAGTCTTTCCACCCTGGATTCAAAGATTCTATAGTCTCAATTTTCTTTGACCTGACCCATCCTTTTATCTGTTTTTTCCTCGATAAGGCCGACCTAATATCATTAAATACTTCATAGAAGACCAATCGAGTGATGTTGTACTTTTCAGAAAAACCTTTTAGCAACTTATTCTTGTGCTCATTCATGCGCCGTTCAAGGTTGTTGGTTAGTCCAGTATAAAGCGTACCCGATTTGTTGGTCATAATATAAACATAATACTGATGCAAACCCTTCATCTCCATTTGAATTCGGCGAAGAGATTTATCGATTTCTCTTCGTCTATGAGACTGAGGGAATCAAAAATGTCATCTTGAGCCACCGGCGAAGAATCTCTGTTTTCGGATCCCTTTGAACAGTTTAAAAACGATCCCCTTTTCCCGTTGAGATCCTTCGCTATCGCTCAGGATGACATTTAGGTCTCGTGATATTGGATCGATTTTAAAGCACGCTTATCCTGAGCCCTTTATCGATTTCTCTTCGTCTATGAGACTGAGGGAATCAAAAATGTCATTCTGAGCCACCGGCGAAGAATCTCTGTTTTCGGATTCCCTCTCAAGGTTCATGTTCCGGGAAATCCTTCTTGTATCGGTGAAGCAATGCTTCTACATCGTTCCCCACGATATATATCTTGCCCCGAATGTGTTTGCTTTCGCCGGGCTTCAATCCCCCGATCCGAAAGTCGGAATGGATGCACTGCAAGACGCCCTGGAATAGTTCCTGGTACGGTTCCCAGGCCGTGGCCAGGATCGTGTCTTCGTCCCTGGAAAAACACCCAACCAATCCGTTGCTCGGGACGAGTGCATTCAGTGGGCGGGGATTGACATCTGTACTGGGGATATCACGCGGACACCACACCTGTCCGGGGGTGTAACGCGCCGACGTGTTCCAGCCGGGAGTGGGCATTCGTGCGAGTTCATTGTCAAGGAAAACGAAGCATCTCCTGATGTAGACGTATGGATCCTCGGCGTCCTCAGATCCAGTGAACGCACCGACACGGATACAGGGCTGTGCCCAGTGCGCTTCCGATTCGGTGTCGGTCGGGTTGTGTGCTGTGAGTTGGAAGTCGATCTCGTCCGCGCCGGTCGTGATCGCGTGCGACACCACGCATCCGTCAGAGAGCTCGGTCTCCAAATCTAGCCTCGTACCGCCTGCATCACCGGACAGCAGAACGGTCCTGTGGCTGATCAAGGTGTCCTTCCACTCACGATCGTGGGAACCCGCGCGGCAGAAGGCTTCGAGGTAGTTGACGTCAACTCCGCCTGCAAAAAGGCCTGTCCCTTGAATCGACAGGATACTTTCGTTCCAGGAAATGCGGAGACTGAGGGGTATCGAACCCATTGTCAATCGTTCTCGGCTTAGCGTGTCCGGTCATCCAACCATCTTATCAGGCGTCCTACGGATTCAGTCGGTTTTCTTTTCAAGCAAATCGATAACTCGCGTGTGTATCGTAATCGACTCCATGCTTCTTTTTTAACGACTGAATGTAGGTTAAAGTACTCTCGGTATGTGGACTTGCCACCCCACCGTCAGGCATTTTCTCGAATGTGTGAAGAAGTGTCTCTTCAAGCATTTCCCCGATCGTCATGTTCTTGTGGGTTGCCAGGTCCTCCATCAACCCCAAGAGCCGATTTTCAATTCGTGCTGTAACAGGCTTCCTGTCGACTTCTATCTTCGGCTCCCGGGCCGGTATGCCCTGGCTAAAGCGGATGATGTGTCCGTTCGGGTCTTTCACCTGGATTTCTCTGCATCCCCACGGTTCATCCTTGGGTCCGTGCACAACCTCCGCCCCCAATTCAGTTATCCTCTGGTAATACCCATCCACATCATCCATAAAAATTGACATCCAGGTTCCCGGATTCCCTTGCCCTTTGAGGCAGAAAAAGATTTCAACCTTATCGAGACCGACACACCCAAAGGAAGGCGGGTTGCCCCAGTCCCAGTGAAGTTTAAAGAGCAGTTTATTCGTATAGTAGTCCACGGCTTCCTGAAAGTCGTTGACGCACAGTA
The DNA here is from genome assembly GCA_965217865.1 of Candidatus Latescibacterota bacterium. Lineage (GTDB taxonomy): Bacteria > Latescibacterota > UBA2968 > SICM01 > SICM01 > CBDCJO01. The sequence goes on from CBDCJO010000002.1 coordinate 2,608,609, forward strand.
TGGGTGTCAAACATTCCGTTGAAATCTTCTTTATATCGCTCATCGGTTCACCTCCTGATTAAGCCAGACCTGTATTACTTCAAATCCGTAATCGAATCTTTGACTGCCTGAATCGTATCATCAATATCTTGATCCGTGTGTGCCAGGGATAGAAACATGGGGTGACGTGGATGCAGATAAAAGCCGCGAGCCAGACAGCCTTGAAGCATTTTAATACAGCGGTCTCGATCCTCTTCCTTCATTATCGGTTTCGGCATGGGCCCCACTCCACTCAGGCTATAGCCCAGACCTCCTTCTTCACAAACCTGGTTAACCCCTTCTATCAGGCGGCTGCCCAGCGTCCACTGATAGTCAATGCCATCGCGGCGCTTCATTTCTCCGATCACGGCTTCGATCGCCACCAGACTTGGCAAATCGCAGTGAAAAGTCGCTGCGAGCCAGACCGCCTGGCATTTTTCTGAGCTTAATATTTCTTTCTTCCCGGTGACAAAACTCGCGGGGTAACCATTGCCGCACGCTTTGCCGTAAGTGGCCAGATCAGGGGTTACGCCGTAAAGCTCGCTTGCGCCCCCAAAAGCTACTCGAAACCCGACTTTGATTTCATCAAACACACAAAGCGCGCCGTACTGATGCGTCAGGGAAAGCGCGTCTTGAAGAAATCCCACCGGGGGGCCGGCGTCGCGAATCGTTTCCTGAATCAGGCAAGCCACCTGATTTTCGTTTTGTTTCAATGCATCTTCCAGCGCGTTCAAATCACCATAGGGAATTTCCAGTGTCAACTCGCCCACCTGCTGGGGGACTCCAGGATCCCGTGGATAAGCCCAGTCGTGCCAGCCGTGATAACCGCATCGTATAATTTTATCCCGTCCCGTGTAGGCCCTGGCCAGACGCACCGCCGCAGTGGTCGCCGAGCTTCCGCCAATCACAAAGCCCAGCATATCCGCCCCGGGAATCAATTCCAGCAACAGCTCTGCGACTTCAAGCTCTTTGGGATGCGCGGTTGTGTATACGGTCCCCTCCTCCATCTGTCTGCGAACCGCTTCGTTCACTACGGGGTCGTTGTGTCCCAGGAGAATGGGGCCAAACCCGAGCAGGAAATCCAGATATTCATTTCCATCCACATCCCAGAATCGTGCGCCGGAAGCTCGCTGTGTAAAAACAGGATAGCCCATCCCGAGCATATCATGACTGCGTTTGTGTCCCTGACACCCACGAATAATGATTTCGTCGGAACGGGCAAGCATCTTTTTCGAAGTTTCAATGTTGTAAGGCTTCACAGGCATTTATGATACATCCACACTATTTGTCCCCGGGCGACAAAGTTATCGTTGCTTTCTGTTTTCCGGGATTGAATTCGGCCGTGTAGCAAGAACCATCAACCTCAAGCTCGTATGTGCCGAAAAAGCCTCGGAATTGGAGAAGTCCCTGAGCATCAATTTCGCCGGAACCTTTCGTAACCCAATCGGTCTTGACGAGACGCTCATACGTCTGAGCCGCTGGAGTTGGGGACCAATCCCTGCGCCACAGGTGAGCTTCCGTGTGCCATCCCTCGTGGGCCTGGAGCTCCACCCCGTGCGGCCACATCTCAGGCTCCCAAAAACCCCAACGATTTATGCCCACCACTGCTGGATGCGCAAAACACAGGCCATAAAGGCGCTCTAGATCTGTCGCATACTGCTTCTCATCAGTGGCCTGAACCCCGAACTCTGTAACCCGGATCGAGAGGTTGAATTGCGACAGGGCTTCGAGTTTCTCCCACATTTCTTCCTCACCCGGGATTGTCTTACCAAAGAAGTGGCCCTGAAGGCCAATCCCTCCCACAGGCACCCCTGCATCCGTCAATGACCGTATCAGTTCAATGTATCGTGGGGTCTTATCGCCGGCAAGGATGCTGTTTTCATTGAGGTAGAAGGTTGCAGAGGGGTCAATCTCGTTCGCCCACCGGAAATATGGTTCTAAGGTTTGGATACCCAGGACATTGCTGAAATAGTCTCCGAGCTCGAGCCTTTGTTTCCCCAGGACCTCATTGTTAAGGACATAGTCAGATATTTTTCCTTCGAAAAGAGTTAGAACATGACGCAGTTGGCGCTTCATGGCCTTTTCAAGATCGTCCTTCTTCAGCTCCCTCACCCAGGGCTGGACGAAAGGCAGTTGCTCATCTGCCGGATCGGCATCGTCGAGACCGTCCGATCCATAGAATATCGCATGACCCAGTGTTTTCTTCTGATGTTTTTTACACCAGTCCGCTATCGAGAGGTAAGGCTGATCATTGTACTTGGACGGTTCCGGTTCGATGGCATGCCAGAAGATGGGGATCAGGATGGAATTGAAATATTTGTCAATGTGCAGAAGGTAGTCTCGTCGATCGCTGTTTGTCTCGGGGCGCATGAAATAGGAACGAAATAAGACGGTTCCTAATTCAAAGTTCAAGCGGGTCAGAGTGAAAGTGACCTTTGTCCCCTGGGATGCACCGACAAAGTTTATCGAAAAATGGCCTTTTCTATTCTGCTCTATGAGTGAACTCAGATTCATATCGTCTATCACAAGGCTGACGGGCTTGGTCAGCCTGCAGAATCCTCATGTCTTGTTGATGGCGACGCAGCCGCCCTGCGGCACATCGAGCTCCACAAGCAGGTCTCGGTTCGCGCGGGGAAACGAAGTCTCCGACAGCGGCGACAAGTCGTAGTTCCGCACCGTGGCCGAGAATTCGCCCTCTATGTTCAGGAGGACGGTATGGATCCAGTCCTCATTGGTGCAATTGAAAAGATAGATCTCTTCGGCGGTTTCGTTCAAGGGCACCTTGAGCGCCGGATGAGCGGCATAGCTTACAAAGGCCTTCTTCCCGCTCTCGACGACGATAGTCGAGAAGTTCACGTCGTTCTGCACAGGCCGCATCCGCCCGGTTCGGAACGACTCCTTGTGTTCGTGGTAGAAAGAAAGCCACACCTTGATGAGGCGGCGGTGCGCTTCGGGCATGTTCACGATGTCGGCACCGACCTGGGGAACACTGCAGACGGCGATGGTCGAGAGCATTTTCGCAACCGTTTCGTTGCTCTCTTCGATGTGCCACCACTGGGGGTCGGAGTGAACGGCGATCCCGGGCGGTATGTGTGATCGCATCAGGACGCACTGCCGGCGGTTCATGTCGTAGGCGCCTGCCTGGCCGGAGTCGGCTGAGCGGTGTTGGGTCGCGTGGTAGAGATTATAGAGGTTCGAGTACCGCGGCCTGAACTCGATCAGCGCGCCGGGGTTGGCACGGTACACGGATGACGTCACGCGGGCGAGGCCGTCCGCCATGGCGAGGCCGACGGAATCGTAGTTGTGCTCATGGTCCGAGACGCAGGGATGCGTTGTGGTGAATTCGAGCATGTCCATACAAAAACCGTCCAGCTCGTAATCGTTCATGAGTGTCTCGACGAGTTGCTCCACGTAACGTTGGGTGGCCGGATGGCGCGGGCACAGATACGAGGTGCAGATGTTGTACTCGGGATGGGAGGGGTCCAGGTCTACCTGAATCGTTGCGTCCTCGAGTTTCTTTCTGGCGCGCGTCCTGCTCCCCACAAGCCAAGGCGAAATCCACGGAAGCCATTTCATGCCGATGCCGCGCATCCTTTGCACGAACGATTTCATATCGGAGAACTGCCTGGACGGGACGAAGTCACCAATGGTGTCGGGATAGCCCCAACCGGTGGAGTCGCCTTGCATATCGACGTCTTCCTCCACGAACCAGGAGCCGGAGTTGGTGATGGCCCCGAAGCCGAGGTCGCGCGCGACCACCGCCATGTCCCACAGTTCACGGGTGCCGAGCGCCTCCTGGGGAAGCGTGGCCCACTGGCCTTCCGGGGCGCCCCACGGGACCCACATGGGTTCCCAGGCTGCGTCGGGGCTCGGGCGGAAGGTCCTGCCGGTCGCGCGGTCGTAGGCGCTGCGGAGCTCCTCCATCGTGTCGAACCATGACAGGCCACTGGAGACGAAGATACCGTCACGGTGCTCGGTGAGATCGTGAAGTACGTGTCCCTCTGAGGGACGCTCGAGCCAGTAGCGTGTGGCGCCGCGTCCGGGGCCTCGAGCACTTTGGGTGTTGGCCAGGTAGTGCAGTTCCGTTTCGTAGCGCTGGTCCAGATAACCGACCGCGAGTTTCACCGTGCCCCTCCGGTTCAACGCCAGGATGATGGGGATGCCGGAGTTCGCCATCGTCCGCTCCGAGTCCATCTCCGCTTCGCGCGTCAGCCACTGCAGCCCGATGCGGTCACCGCAGAAACTGTGCAACCCGACTGCCTCCACCCACTGCGAGAGATGATATGGGATCCACACGCGGTCCAAATCCACGGAAGAGCCCCGTGCCTCGAGTACGCAGCGGCGCAGCGTGAAGGCTTCACCCGAGTCCCGGGTTAAGGTGAACGTAACGAGCGTGTGTCCTTCGGCGTCGTGTTCCTCCAGCCGAAGAGAGTAGTCGTGCGCTTTGTACGTCGCGGGGAACCCCTCGCCTGGTCCGGGCACGCGCTCCCAGCCCGCAGCCAGCGGGTCCAGCTCAAAGCTGAGACTGAATTCCGCCTCGTTGATTTGCAGTTGTATGTCCGTCGCAGGATTCACGGGCATCCGAGAATTGTTAGGGCCCACCTATTCCAATATGGTTTTGATCCAAGTCATAAATTACAAAATCAGTAAGCTCATACTCATCTCGAAATGCGATATTATCTTCGAAATCAAGCCCTTTCTCGGATAGCTCTTCATATATCCTTCTGACGTCATCCACCCAAATGTAGCAATTGCCGGTACCGGCCGGCCGCTTTGCTGACTCTCGCTGCAGCCCAATTTTAACTCTGTCTCTCTTGATTAAAGCAAACACAGGAGTGTTTTCGAAAATCACTGTGAAGCCCAGCTTTTTTTATAGAACTCGATGGCCTTTTTTACATCAACAACTGGAATTGTGGGTGCAATCTCCTTCATCTCATCTCCAATATCCTAACTAATAATTAGACAGCCAAAAGAATACCGCAAAAGCTGCAATCTTGACAAGCTTATCTGTTAAGGTAGTTTACTGTCAACTTACTATTATCAGTTGGTCAATCAAGAATCACATTCGGAATTAGACGGCGCAGACGCGCCATCTAATCTATGCTGGGATAGGCTACGGAGTCAACGGAGCCGCCAAACGCTTGTCCATGATCGCTACCACCTCGGTAGCGTTGAAATCGGCCTTCAGCTTATCTCTTAGTGAGTTGTCCAGGCTGGTTACGTTGACGTACAGCCGCTGGAGGTTGCCGTCGATCCGCTCGGAAGCGACTCCGTGTATTTTTCGGAGTTGATGTGGGAAGGTACGTTCAGCAGGAATGCAGATCATGAACGCAACCGGCTGATAACCGTTTTTCATGTAGAAGTGATCAACATATCCGCCTGCCGAACCTAGAGTGACGGTGTGGCCCCCTCTTCGACGGACTTGGCTTTCAAAGAAGTGGAGCAAGTGGCTGCCAAACCCCTTTCCAGCAAATTCCTCTGCAACGGCTATCCCCTGAAGGCAAATCGTGCCGTGCTCGCACCGTTCCTTGTGTGCCGGCCATCCATAACAGATTGCAATGACCTTTCCTTGCCTGCGACACGCAACGAACAGATCGGGATACTCCCTACGCATGGCATCCCAGGTGCCATTTGGGGATTCGTCAAGGTATCGGGCCTTGAGCGTGCGGGCTTCTTCGATCTCTGAATTACTGAGACAGTCGAGGTCTAGCAGCCTGTTGAAAAAGTGCGTTTATGCCAAGATGACTGTTGTCTTTCCTTGTGGTTTGGTCCTATGATATATCAGGTTCAAACTGAGAAGGGAGGACGAGCAAATGGCAATGGGAAAACGAGGCCGACAGAGACAGGAAAACCTGTTCATCGCATCGAACACTTTGGTGAAATCTCCGGGTCATCCGTTCTACGAGAAGCTGAATCAGGTATTGGGGGCGAACGGCTTCGACGAGTTCGTCGAGGGGCTTTGCCAGCGGTATTACGCTCCTCATATGGGTCGCAAGGGCATTCCGCCGGGGTTTATTTTCGGATGCTTTTGATTGGGTATTTCGAGGGACTTGATTCGGAACGTGGGATCGAATGGCGTGTATCTGACTCGCTGACGTTGCGCCGGTTTTTGGGGTATGCCCTTGACGAACAGACCCCGGATCATTCCAGCCTGTCTCGCATCCGGCATCGGCTTCCCTTGGAAGTTCACGAAGCGGTTTTCAAGTGGATCCTGAGGGTCTTGTGCAAAGCGGGTCTGGTGAAGGGGAAGACGTTGGGCGTGGATGCTACGACACTGGAGGCCAACGCCGCGATGCGCAGCATTGTACGCCGTGACACGGGTGAAGGCTACCAGGCATTCCTTGAGAATCTGGCCAAGGCCTCGGGCATTGAAACGCCTACCCGCGAGGACTTGTCCAAGATCGATAAGAAGCGACCGAAGAAGGGATCGAACCAGGACTGGGAGCACCCGCACGACCCGGATGCCAAGATCACTAAGATGAAGGACGGTCGCACGCACATGGCGCACAAGGTGGAGCACGCGGTGGATCTGGACACCAATGCCATTGTGGCAGTGGCGTTGTCGGGAGCAGATGAAGGAGATACCGAGTCGTTGTCCTGGACGCTGCTCGAGGCGCAGCTCAATCTCAAGCAGGTCGCGAAGGACGAAAAAGCTGCTAAGCGTTTGCACAGACAGCGTATACGGGAGGTGGTTGCGGACAAAGGATATCATAGCAACGATGTATTGACCAGTCTGAAGCAAGGCGGCATCCGGAGTTACATTTCAGAACCGGATCGGGGACGCCGCAAGTGGAACGGCCGACGAGATGAGCAGGCCGCGGTATATGCGAATCGACGCCGGATCAAGGGAGATCGCGGCAAGGCCTTGCGCCGAAGTCGTGCAGAACGGGTGGAAAGAACCATCGCTCACACATATGATACCGGTGGCATGCGCAGGTTGCACTTGAGAGACCGCGGCAATATCCTCAAGCGTTTGCTGATCCACATCGGGGGCTGCAACCTGGCTCTGCTCATGCGCAAAGTGATGGGCGTAGGTACTCCGAAGGCCCTCCAGGACCTGGCCAAGGCCTTGCAGCGTCTACTGCTCGTCCTACAATCACGTTTGCTGCCCTCGGTCACCTTTTTAACCTCTTATCAGCGTCTCCTGCTCAATCTCCTTACCTTGATTTATCTGACCCGCACTCCAGGCGTCTTTTCCGTTTATGTGCGTTGAAAGGTAGTTCTTCAACGGGCTGATAGGGATTCGCCTTCGGTGCTCATCTCGTATACTCCGTCTTCTGCATTGAATAGCTCGTGGCCCAGGGAGGGATCTGCTCTCCGAACTGCAGTGGCAGATAACGTTCAAGGCCGAGCGTGCGGGAGGATGTGGCCACCGCTAAGGTCATTTATTGATCTGCCGAAGCTTCTCCCGAACTGCTGCGGTAATTGCCTGGCAGCCAGCAGGACTTATCAGTCTCTTTGCCGAGTCAACACGTGATTGAAAATCGTCAAGTTCCTCACGTGTAAAGTCAAGCCGCGGAAGAAATTCCACATAGTTCGCGATTTCCATTTCGATAAGGTCACGAATGATCTCGGGTGTAACCTCAACCTGTTCGTCGTGGATCTGATCGTGCAGGGTTGGGCTGGGCTCACCCAGCTTCTCAAAGAACGTTCTGCGTTTAGTGACGCAGAATAAGAATGCCAACTGTTCAGCCTCTTTTCCTATAACACGGCGGATAACTTCGCGATCTTCAAAGGAAGCGGACTGAGTTTTGTATGACTGTGTGCCGTAAATGCTATGAAACAAACCGGCCAGACAGACGTGCTCCGGGTTTCCCCAGGACTTGAGGAACTCATAGCTCCCACGCAGATGGTCAATCAGAGCCCCTCCACTGTGGGGATTCGAGTCGGTGTTTAACTCCTCCAGCAGATCCTGGTACTTTCGATCAATCACGGGGCTCCTCAGGGTACTGAGGGAGATAGGAATGGCCGCCCCTCTTCGTGTTTGCAAGTATCATTGAGAGAAAAAATCTGAACCTTTTGAACATTGAAGTGTATGACTGTAATGACAAAAGGATTGTGACTGGCTCAAATACATTCAAAGGTAACACAATAAATAAGGAGCCTCGAGATGAAAACGTCCAGCCTGTCTCTTGCTATCCTGATTTTCGCTTTGTATATGCCGCTAACCGCTGAGGCAGAACCAGGAAAGCCTGAAAGAGTCTTTAGACTGACTAGAGTAAGTCAGCCTAAGGAATGGTACATCGAGCAGGCGGAACTGTGGAACAAAGAGATAGATAAAAATCCCAAGAATGCTGAAGCCTGGTATAATTACTACTTTGCAACCCGTTATTCAGTCGACTTCAACAGAACTAAATTGAATCAGATTATTTTGGATATGGAAAAGTCAATTCCTGACACCTACGAGTATCTGTATACGAAATACATAAACGATGAGCCGGAACCTAAGGACATTACTCTACTTCAAAGAGCTCACAGACTTCGTCCCAACCGGTCCGAACATTACGTGAACTTTGCCCATTTCTATGAACTGAATGGAGAACATGAAAAAGCGCGCTCATACCTGGAAAAGCTCTACCAGAGTGGGTACATAGCCTCCAGTTGGGTCAATTTCAATTACAACGCTTTAATGTCTACTGAAGACAATGCTATTCTATTTACTAACGGCGATTACGACACTTATCCCGCCTGGATGCTCCAGCAAGCGAAGGGGATCCGATCTGATGTGACAGTCTTAAATATATATTTATCCAGACTGGAAGCTTATCTGATGCGGGTGCTAGAAGAGAAGAATATCAAAATCAATCCTGAAGATCTGCCTAAGAGTGATGAAGAAGACTGGTTACCTGAACTCTGTAAGGCACTTTATCAAAATAATCCAGGCATTCCGATTTATTTTGCCGTTACCGTGCCACGAAAACATATAAGTGCATTAGAAGACAATCTCTATCTTGTGGGCCTGGCTTATCAATATAGCACTGAAAGGATAGATAACCTTGCTTTATTGGCAAAAAACGTGAAAAAACACTTTAGATTGGACTATCTACGATACGATTGGTACGGTGACACGGATGTCTCCAAAAAGTCGATTCACGAAGGGATAAATCTGAGTTACATAATCCCGTTTATGACTCTTTGTGGCCATTATAAAATCGGTGGAGAAAATGAAAAAGCGGATTTTTGGAAGAACTTCTCATTAGATCTTGCCCGAAAGGGAAACAGTAAAAGAATGATAAATTACATCAAGAATAGAGGGTAGCCCAGTCCAGCAAAGGTTCTTCCCGTGACCTTCCCTCCGAAAAACTATCAACAGTTCTCTGATGAAAAGCTAATGGAGTTGCTCAACCAGAGAGAAACGGCTGCTTTTGATGAACTTTACAAACGCTACAGCACACGTCTGTTGCATTATTTTCACCGAATGTTGGGAGGCGACGAAGAAAAGGCCCAGGACTTCCTGCAGGATCTCTTTCTGAAGATCGTAGAAGGGTCAACCAGCTTTCACACGCGCAAGCGTTTTTGTAGTTGGGTTTTCACTGTCGCCCACAATATGTGCAAAAACGAATATCGACACTTAGCGGTGAGAAAATCAGCAGGTAATGAAGTGGAAAGGCATATGAACTCAAAGGGGATTGAGGCGGACTATCATTCCCTTGAAAGAGAATTTGATAACAGGGAGTTCAAGAAAGCCTTGCTGACTGAAGTCCAGAAACTTGAGAAAACTGAGCGAAGCACATTCCTGCTGCGCTATCAGGAAAGTCTATCCATCAAAGAGATCAGTGAGATATTGGAATGTTCAGAAGGCACAGTGAAGTCTCGCCTTTTTTATACTATCAAAAAATTAGCTGGGAAGCTGAAAGCATTGGATCCACGACAAGCTTGAAAGGTTGTAAAAAATGGAAAACTCAATGAGTGAAAATTGTGCAAAGATTGAGGACCTGTTGGTAAGAAAAAGCTTGGGCCAAATCAAGAACCGTGAAGACTCGTTGTTGACAGAACATCTACAAGTGTGCGAACGGTGCCGCGCTTATTGGGATATTTTGATGGGAATTCCAACTTCAATGGATGCTTCAACTGAAACCAGTTTAATTCCCGACCCTCGTACCTACCAGCACGTGAAGAATGAAATGGGACGCGCAAAGTCTGGTCAGGGTGAGATTCTTAGGGATGTATGGCAGCATATGTTTAGGGTCTTCAAACTTAGGATCCCGCTGTATCAGGCTATGTTGGGCATAGCCGTAATTCTCATTATGTCTCTTGCTCTAGAAAAAATGAGGTTTTCCAACCTGGAACTATCTGGACGTGCTCAGACAAGGGAATCGGCGATCATTGAACGTGAAGTCCTCAATCACCTCGAGATGATTGATAGGCAAAACATCGGAGGGACTGTCTCAGAGGGTAATCTTTTAGTACACCATACGGTTGGGGTGCGGGATGCGTTTTTTACTCTGGGAGCTCCATAACCCCCAGACCACTCAGTTTCATATTAGGCCTCCAATTCCGCGAGTTTTGTCAACGCCTGTTGCCATTGATCGTATTTCTCAGGTATGTCCTCCAAGGAGGTCCGTCCCAGAGTGAAGCCGTCTAACCAATCCAACATTTCATCGTGCCGGTTGACCGCAGCGGAGCAATCGGCAACCACAGATACGAGAAAGCCGTTTTGGGCCGCTGATGCGGTCGTCAAAGAGACACATATGGTCGTAACCAGCCCGGCTGTCAGGACAAATCGCTTCTTCTTTCTGTGGAGATACTCCGCGAGCTCTGGATTGTGAAAGCCGTCAAAGGTATGTTTTACAATTACGGTTTCGCCGGCCTGCTCGCGTGCAAAAGGCAAAGGTTTGACGCCCGGTGTTCCTTGAATACAAGGTATAGCTCCGCTCAATTTGAACTTCACCATCCAGTCGGACATATCGGGATTAAACATCGATCGGATATGGACTATTTCAATACCTTCGGATCTGCACAAATTTAAAAGGCCGGATATTTTGTCTGGAAAATTGGGAAAGCGTTCTCGCAAGCCGGATTTGAAGAAAGATTCCTGACAATCGATAAGAAGTAAAGCAAATGGATTCCAATCCCGTTTAGAACTCATTCAGTCCATCCTTTTGTATTGAACAGCAAAATTCGATTCTGGATATACAGAGTGGATTGCTAGTTCCGAAGGGCACACGCAACAGCACCCGGTAGTGGCTCCAACCCAATTGTGAACGCGCGTTCACAATTTCTTACCAGAAGTCAGGCCTGGATGATTTCTGTGCGTAATATACTGTAAATATGCAATTTAAATCGTATTATTTTCTGGGGTGTTCGGGGTTTTGATCGACGCCTAACACTGCCACTGCTAAAGCTTTTCCCCTGCCCCTAACCAATTCTGCACGCGCGTGCAGAATTAACCTGTAATCTCACTGTATATGAAACGACTTAAATAATTGCGCATAAATGCCGGAAGCTTCACGCTGCTACTGCCCTTGCATTTCCCGACTTCTGACCTCCGACGCCTGATTCCAGCCTTTGCTTTCCTGCCACTGCTACTGCATTTCCGTCTCACGTCTCACGATTTTTCTCTTTCCCTGACCCCTGACCCCTGACCTCTGGCCTCTGCCTTTGACTTTCCTGCTACTGCTACTGCCTTCCTCGACTTCTGGCCTCTCGCTATTTAGGCCTTCTTCTGTCTCCTGTCTTCTGTATCCTGTATTCCGGTTGGGATGAGGGGGGGAGGATATAGTGCGCAAATATTTATGACGTAAATTAACGCTGCTACCGTTTCTTTCAGCTCGCGAAGAGCAGTTTCTTCGCGTTTCTCCTAGAATCATGGTTCTTGCTCTGCCATTTCTTTCTGTAAGACATGAAAATTAAATGGGCAGCAACGTCATCGAGCGATCGTGGATCCGAGAGAAAATAGGTAGCACTACCATAGCGCCGACGAGAGCCAGGAACATATCCCACTGGGCATCCCAGACGTCGCCCTGTGAGCCGAGAAACGCCTGGCCTACATCAGATGCCGCTAGCAGCGTTACCCACCACTCAAGCAGTTCCCAGAATGCCGCGATGGCCATGACGATGCTAATGATGATGAAGTATAACCAACCGCCCCGCTGCAATGGCGTCTGGCGCAAGAGCACCTCGCGAATGATAAATGCCGGAAATATGCCCAGGGCGACATGTCCAACGCGATCGTAGTGGTTTCGACTGAGATCGAAGGCATCTCTTACCCAATTGCCCAGGGGCGTTTCAGCATACGTGTAGTACCCGCCGTAGATCAGAATGAGCATATGAAGGAATGCACACCAGTAGGCCATGTGAGACATGGGGAATTGGCGGTAAAGCGCGACCAGTGCGGCGATACCAGCAAGTCCCGGTCCAACCTCCAAAAGCCAGTTGAGCCGCCCTGCCGGTGGGTCATATGCAGTACCCAGGCAGGCCAGGAACACTATGCCGAGAAGCACCATAGGTATCCGAAAATATCCTGCGGTTCCACATGTCGCCTTGTGAATCTCACTATTTTCACTCATATCTCCATCCTGAGAGGACGATTTAGATGCCCATCGCGACTCTTCTGAAGATTCAAGATCATGGTAGGGTAGCCTCTTCCAGGGTACTACGGTCCCAAGGTTCTGGCCAAGTAATCCTGGATAAAAATCCTGATTATGTGCTGGCTATGCTAATGCCTGGATAGACAGGAAGGATTCTACTCGGCTTGAAGAAATTGCTGAAAGTTTAAAGCCTCGAGAAGGCTTGGAATCATAATGATATAATTAGCGCGGAAGCCCTATTTGTGTCGGAGGTCTGCGATGGAAGATATACTCCGAACCTGAGTTTCGACCCTTATCGTCGTCTCCGAAAGCCCCTCCGATGGCCACATCCCCGCTGACCGACACGGCCTTCCGGAATTCCCTTCGCGTGGGTTTGCTCATCTGGTTTTCCTCCACTGGAAACGATAAGATCCGGAACCCGTCTCAAAAGTTACGTAATCATCGGTTTCAGCCGCCGCAAAAATCCCTTCGACTCCCTCGAGTAGTTTACCCTTTTCCCATATCAGAATATTGTTCTCGGTAATCGTAACATGTTTGAATCCTATTTTGGGTACGCAGATCTTTGCCGTACTGTTGACAGGAGTACTTGCTTCCAGGGTAAACTCATCTTCCTGGTAATGCCATTGGGAAAAGATGGTTCCTCGTACGGTCTTATGCCAGGCTTTCGCGTATTTCAGTCCTTGGGGGACGAAAGGCTGAATGATAATTTGTTTAAATCCCGGCGTAACGGGATCAGGGCTAAAGTATGCCGGCCCTTGAATTCCCGCCAGGTCGTTGTAAAAGAAATGATCGATGGTGGTAAACATAGCCATGCTCAACCGATCGTCGTTGGTCGAATGGGCACCCCAGGATTCCCAGATCGTCGTCGCCCCCTGATCGACCATGTACCCCCAGCCGGGATAATCCAACCGACTGACCAGGTTATACATTACCTCGCCGTATCCGTATTTGTTTAAGGCCTCCATCAGCGCGGTTGTCCCGATGATGCCGGTGTGATGATGTCCGTTATACTTGGTGACGATGTTATCAACGATGTTGTTCGCTACCTCTTTTTCTTTTGTGTCAGGCGTCATGCCAAAAGTCAACGGTAAGAGGTTACAGGTTTGCGCTCCTGTGGCATATTGATTCGTTGACGGATGGAACCACATTTCGTGAAACGCCTGGTTGATATTCTGGGCCAACTCCAAATATTTAGCTGCTTCCTCGTCATACCCCAGAAGTTTCGCAACCTGGGATACGAGCCGGGCGTTGTTATAATAGAATGCCGTTTTGATGAAAGGGAAAGGCGTTTCCGGTGACATCCATTCTTCTTTACCCGGTGCCGGCCCCGGCAGCATGTGGTCGCCATAATAGCCGTATTTCAAAATAAATCCGTCGGCTTTTTCGATCAGATTCTCCAGCCATTGTTTCATGCTGGGATAATGCTCCTCGAGGATACGCTTATCCTCGTAATATTGATACACGTACCATACCGCTATGGGGTAGTTGCCGGCCCAGGCGGGATCGCCCGTATGCCGGTTTTTAGGGGGATAATTGGGAATAATATCCGGGATTATACCGTCGGCATGCTGGGCATATTTCGCATCGTCGAGATACTTTTGCCAGAACAAAGGCATATAAATCCGGGGATACAGGGTTCCCGGCGTGCTGCCCGGCTCGAGCCACCCCCAATGTTCCGTGTTAATACAATCCATTTGAATGCCGTACAGCTCATTCTTAATGGTTTGACGAACATTCGCATGGATCCGATTCAACAGGTCATTCGAGCAGTCGAATCCTCCCGTCATATCGACGGCGTTATAAGCCATTCTGCCGATGACATCCTGTTGCGTTAGGTTGCCAGGATAATTGTCGATTTGCACGTAACGAACGGGATGGAACGTAAATCGCGGTTCATACGCTTCACCTTTCGGATCCCCTTTCAGGATATAAATATCCCTTGACCTCCCGCCGGGAATCTCTTTCAGGAACCCATCTTCCCGAAGCAGCGGCGCATATTTGATGGTAATTTCCCTGCCCGCTTCGCCTTGAAATTGAAATTTAGCCCAACCCGCGTAAAGCGTGCCAAAATCATAAAGGTGCGTTCCCGGCGCGGGTTGGTGAACTGATACCGGTGTCAGATTGTCATTCACCTTGATCGGCGGCAATAACTGCGACATCATGATCCCACCTGGACTTTTCTGGATTGATGCCTGAGTCCAGGGGGAATCATCATAGCCGGCGCGTGCCCATCCCGGTTTTTCCTTACGGGCATCATAGACTTCGCCGCTAATTATGCTGTTATGGGCAATAGGGCTTTCCGATGTTTTCCAGCTTTCGTCGCTTTTCACAATTAAGGTTGCGCCGTCCGTAAATCGGATATGCATCTGCAACAGAAGCCGGGGAGAGGGACAATAGGCCGGGCAGAACCAGCCGTTGCCCAGCATGACGCCTACGGCATTGGCGCCTTGTTGTAGCCTGTCCGTGACATCATGGCTAACGTAGAATATCCGTTTGCCGTAATCCGTCGTCGCCGGATCGAGCGCCCGGTCGCTCACTTTCTGACCATTGATATATAACTCGCACCAACCCAAGCCGGAAATGTAAATTCGGGCTTGTGCGATCGGCTTGTCGATAGAAAACTCTTTTCGCAGCAAAGGAGAAAACCGTGCTGAAGCGTGTCCCGTTCGAGCATGATTTTCATGACCGGAACTATCGCGAAGATCCCCCTCGAATTCCCACCAGCCCGCCAGAGCTTTATCCGGCACGGAACCGAGTTTATACATATTTGTGATTTCATCGTTGGAAAGAGCTCTGCGATAAATCCGGACATCGTCGATGGCGCCGTCAAACAATTCCTCTCTGCCTCCGTAAGAACCAATATAAACGTCGCCTGTACCGGTGGTTGACAACGAACCGGCTACCGCCCAGCTTCCTGCCCGCACCCCGTCAAAGTAAATCCGGATGTGAGAGCCATCGAAAGTCGTCGCAGCCAGATGCCAATTCCTGTCCGCGAGAATCGATGAATCCACGGCTGCGCTCTTTTCATAATACGTACCGTTAATGACGAATCCGCAATGCAGACCCTGTAATGGCTGTTTTTCGCCGACGGCCAGCAGCCATCGCCCCTCACTACCGTCACTTTTACGGATGATACACTGCCACTCCGGAGTATAATTCCCCTGCTTGATCCAGGCGCTGATAGTCATGGCCTCGGTCGGCTTGAACTGGTCATGATGGGGAATGTGGATAGAGGAATTTATGCCGCTGAGATCCAAAGCGTAAGTTTTCCGCTTGCTGTTTGTCAGGAACTCTCTTTCGACATATTTCACGCTGGAACCTGCACCAATCCATGTAGCCTGCCAATCGCTTTTCTGCAGCAGTCCCATTTCGAAGGTTGCCGGTTCACTCCACGCAGATGACTTGCCGTCTTTATCCCACACACGAACCTTCCAGTAACATCTTTCCCCGCTCGTTAATGTTCGCCCCGCGCAGCAAATGTTCACGGATTTATCAGAAAATACTTTTCCGCTGTCCCATTTGTCGCCAATGTTAGACTGGAGTTTTTGCTCGTTGCTGGCCGCCAGAACCTGGTAGGCCGACTGCATTTCGCCTCGCCGAGAAGATTCCAACCGCCAGCTAAATCGTGGCGCAGGAGTGTCTATACCCAAGGGATTCTGAGCATATTCACAACTCAATTCCTTGATGGTAATTGCCAGTGCTTTCATCAATGCGACCAATATCGGCGCGGCGTATGATGCCGCATTTATGTTCGAGATGCTGGAGAATGGGATTGGTCAGGCGATCTTTCTGAAGGTCTGCGACCCGTACACCAAACAGGAGGACGGCAAACGGGTGGCACAATGGGGCTGGCCGGCAACCTCATCGCGGCAACTGTGCCCTCAGCCAGTAGGGTAAGATTTCATCCTCATACGTGATCTCAAGCTCGACCTTGCGCACTTCACACGGCTCGGGCTTCAGATAGGCTGGAGGTTGAATTTCGGATTGTAAGATGCGGAAGGTCAGCGTGTTGCGTCCCTTCTTCAGCAACCCGGGATCAATGACAGCTTGCCGGTGGCAATGGAGATTGTCGGATGGGTGATCCAGGACGACCAGAGGAAGCGTGAGTCCTGCTTCCCAATCCACGGTGACCTCGTGCCCGTTGACCTTCAGGACGAGGTCTCTGCGTGTCCAATCGGTCTCAGTGACGTTCAGCAACAGTCGTACGCCTACCGGCATACCCTGAGCCAGCACGGGCAACCCAGCCTTCGTATTCAACGGTTGGGAATGACCATCCGCTGTCTGTCTTTAGCAACCAAACCAGGGGTTCTGTGATGTGGGGAACAAGGAGGTGATAAGTAGATGGTTTATCCAATTGTTAGCTCAAACATTTATGCGGATGATTCATTTAGATATTTTGCGGCATTTGCAAAGGGAGTTAAAAGATATGGAATAATTGGGAGGGGAAAAAGAAAAACCCACGGCAATTTTGCGGTGGGTGGTAGGGGGGGAACTGCAACCCGTGGTTACACGACTATGGTCTTGCATTTACATACGAAATAGGGAAACCAATTCTTCAATGTCATCGGCCTGTATTGTGTTTCAGCAATTGCTATCTTACCGACGGCATGACCTGTGCGGCCGAACCGTAAAATGGCAAGTGACCCTGCCCATCTCAAACGCGCCGCTCAGCGTCGTCTCTGGCACGGGACACCGTGGCGTCGGAGAAGGTTGACTGAAGCTCCGTTGGTTTCACCAATTTGGGGAGAATCGTTGCGGAAGCTGTATCGAAGAACGTTTCCGCAGTCGTGAGCAAGAAAAGTACCGCATAAAGTAGCGGTATCGTCGCCGTGCCTGTAATTACTGCCAACCCAACGGACCCGAAGAGGACGGCGCGGAATATCCCAACCGCAGCCAAAGCACGTTGACGATCTACCCGGTCAGCCAGCGCGCCACTGAGCAGCGCAAATAATAGCCATGGAATCTGCTGCGTGAAAGAAAGCCCTGCCACGAGCGTGGGGTTGCGAGTGATGGTTGTGGCTAAGAGGGGCGCGCCGACGAGAGCGACGCCATCTCCCAGATTGGAAAGGGCGGCCGCGCCACACAGCTTACGAAACTCCGGTCCGAGGTTGGTTTGCGGTCGAGCCGATTTCATCGTTTGTCCCAGCCCCTTTGCAGGCTACTCATCCGTTCGTTGTAGATGGGTGGTTTTTTGTTTAAGCGCCGCTTTCGCTTAACGTTGCGCGGGTTTACCACCTGGCGAAGTCAGGTTACCCGGAGGCCAAGGGAGTTCGTCGCCCTCAGCGTAAACGAGATGTTATGTTATGGGGAAACTACATGCAATTCACGTTATTCGTCTCTGACGCCACAAAGGTCTGTACCAAAAACGTAATGTCTACCTATATCCTCCCTTAACGGGCAAGTAAGACAACCACCCCGAGGCCACTCTCCTTGCGGCTTTCCCACAAGAGCTCCGTCGTCCGGAAGCCAGCTTCCCGCAGCAAAGCCTTGTGTTCGTCGAGGCTCAGGGTGATATCGTAGTTCCATCCCGAACGGGCCCCATCTGGCAGGCGAGCTATGTAATTGTGGTATATGTCATCGTCCTCAAAACGGTCCCCCGGCGGGGCTGACTGATCTCCTTCAACGAAGCAACCGTCTGGTTTTAATGATTGCAGAATCTTGTCATAAACCACCTTCCGATTCGGTGGGGGAAGGTGATGAAGGGCGAGGGTCGAGATGGCGTAGTCGAAGACCCCTTCCCCGAATTCCACGTCGAGGCAGTTACCGCGGATGAGGGTGATCTGGTCCATGCGGTTCCTGAACTTGCCTTCTAGGCGTTCGAGCATCCCGTCAGCAAGGTCGATACCAGTGATCTGCGCCTGGGGAGCCTTCTGGAAGACGTACTTCAGTTCCAGCCCGGTACCGCATCCTACATCCAGGAGGGTTACCTTCTCGGTCGTTGCACGGATAGGCTTGACGACGGCTGCGTAAAAGGGGTCCACCTCGCCACCGTCACCGAACTTCTCATCCCATACTTCCGCCGTAGCGCTGAAGAAGGCCTCTAGATGTTCGATGCCATCCAGGAGCCAGGCCGGCAGATTCTCATCCCGCGGCATAGACGCCCTTGGAACCTTACTGGCGATCTCATTGAACCTTTGATCAACCGAATTTTGGTTTGTCCTGTTGCCGCCCATGAGTCTGCTCCCTATCGTAACGAGCTCGACTTGCGAAATAGAGGAACTGTAAATAAAATAACGTAGGGAGGAGGGGATGTTCTTAAGCGCTTGGTAAAGCTCGGGTGGGGTCGGTTCTGCCAGGACGGCAGTACCATTGTCTAATTGAGATCGTCGAGTAACGGCAAAGCACGCTGCTCCAATTTTTCTGCCTTTATTGGATATTCCCTTCCTGCTTCGTATTCGTGGATGACCCACTCGACGATGGCACGCGCATCGGGATTGTCTTCAGTCACGTTGGGGATTCCAAATTTATCCAGGTAAGTGTTAATCCAGAACAAGACTCCAAGTCTACCCGAGTTATGTGTCACTTCCACGTTGACGATTTCCTTCCGTCTCGCTTTTCGCAACTGCAATCTAAATCTTCTGTTCCATTCCCGCTCGTCCACCTCCTCTGATGTTTTAATGATTTCTGGACCGAAGGGTTGACAGAAGGCGTATACATGGAGAGACGGCTTCCAAAATAATTGATGGATCGATAGATCGACCTCGCAGCCTACGACAAATGGAACCTGGCCCCGATTCCAGGAACGACCTATCGCGTGCTTGCGCGCCCCATGTTCGTTGGTGGTGAGCCAGACCTCGCGTCCACCCCTTGAAACCGTGTCCAGACCATTCTTCAAAATTGAATCAATCCGATCACCACTTGTCCCGTGCCATAGCCGCGCCACCCTGTTTTCCCCCCGCCTTGGTCCCAAATGTACCCGGTATTGTCCCTCTCGGAATTTCGCGTCAAGGCCCCCTACCCTTAGAAGATGACGGACTTCCCCCCTCCGGATACCGAACTGCTGCGCCGTCTCCTCGAGACTAAGGTT
The DNA here is from genome assembly GCA_965217865.1 of Candidatus Latescibacterota bacterium. Taxonomy (GTDB): domain Bacteria; phylum Latescibacterota; class UBA2968; order SICM01; family SICM01; genus CBDCJO01. The sequence continues at coordinate 2,628,184 of CBDCJO010000002.1, forward strand.
GTAGTATTCACAATCGTCCATGGTCATCCATCACGGCACGATCGATCAAAACATGCGTCGCCCGATCCGCTTGCTCCAATGGTTAGGCCCCTATGAGTAGCTCTGGTGCAGCTCTCAATGGGAGCAAGAAGAATGCTGTGTTTTCGCCGGGTCTTTCATTGCGGCCAGGATCGATGCCGAAACCGAGTTCGGCCTTCAATGCGTAGTTCGCCTTAGAGTCGTAGCAACTTCGAGATCGAACCTGGTAACACTTGAGTTCACGAGCCCACTCCACTGCCGAGGTTTGGAGGAGTCGTCCGAGACCACGGCGACGCCACCCTTCTCGAACTCCAAGCGCCACCACCTTGGCTTCGATGGCAGGCTTGTCATCGACGAAGAATGGTGGTTTGTCTTCGTCCATGCCGATCTGTTGTGTCCAGAACCGGAGGAATCCCACGGCTTCCGTAGGAGTCGAGGCACACAAGGTATATAAACCGAGATGAAAGTCACAAAGTTTGTCGTCTAAACCCCCCTGGCCCAGGTCGTCGCAAGCCGCAAGCAGCTCAGGCCAACGAGCATGGTCGGATGTCCAACGGTCGATCCGTATGTTGTCTGTATCAGGCAAAGCTAACCTCCAGGTATATGGCTAATGCATAAGAGTTGTCAAACGATGTTTGAAAACTGCTACGTCCGTTGTCGGAATAATTCGTTTCATTTCGACCTCCTTGTTGGTGGTGAGGTAGTTTCAGATTCGGCAGGCATCGATGAGCTGCTGACACGTAGAGGTATATCCGAGATGGTCCTCGATCAGCCGGGTGAGTACAAGACGGACCCAACCCTTCTCGGGCAAGGAGTCGTCGAGCGTATCTCGGAATTCGTTCATCCCCGCCGGGTGTGTGCCATCCCGAAGCAGCACAGCACGATAGTTACGTTCAAATGCTCCTACCATGGTATAGAAGACACAAGACTTGAAGCTGAATCCGGTTACCAGGACAGTAGTCACCCCCCATCCTCTGAGGTAGTCGTCGAGCATGGAGTTCTGAAAACTATTCTGAGCGCACTTCGCGATCATAGCATCCTCTGCGTGAGGTTCAATGCTCGCAGGCCAGGGTGGCTCGATTGTACGACGCCATCTGTGTGCTTTCCATGGATCCTGCCTTCTTGTGCGGTGAAGCTCTTGATAGACACTGTACGGCCCATCTGATCCGCCACTGGGGTAACTGTAGATATACACAACACGCATCCCGGCATCTCGTGCTGCATGGGCAGAAGGGGAGATCTTCTCATCGATCACTCTGAGTAGGGGATCATCCTCCCGAACCCCTACGCAATCAACTATCAGAAAGGCTGTCTTCTCTGGAGGGAGTTCCAAAAGACTATCGACGGAGATATCCTCTGGGTCCCCGGTGAAACGGACTGGAAGATTAATAGGAATCTTGTCCTCCTTCGCTGTGTAGCAATGCACAATACATATACACTACACGATTGCGGATGCACTTAAGCGTCACGAGAGGGATCAAGCGATTTTTCTGGTTCCCAATATTTACAATATGATATAAACTATCAAGGCCTACTGCGGCCTTTGCTTCTCAGCAACCTGGCAAACGACGGTTTGAGATGGGTGATGGTTGTAGTGGTGCTTTGTTGGACGGCGAGGGAATTTTCGATGTAGAAATCGGGAAGGGTTTAACTTACTCGATGATTACGCTCTCGGGTGAGACTCGGATTGAGGACATCATCAAGTAAACAAATGCCACAAACATTAGTCCAGCCGCCGAAAGAAGTGTCACCTGCCAGCCCAGGGTTTCACCGAGATAACCTCCGAACAAGGCAGCCATTGGAATCACACCAAATACGACGAGCCGTCTAGTCCTAAAATAAGCGAATAGGCTTGTTGAGCGGTGTGTTATACAAGATTTCGGAGCATTTCAGACTTGTGACTTGGTGGAGATGATGTCTGGGCTGTTTTTGTGATTGTTTCGGCATGCGATTGTCTAATTAACTGAGTTTGCGGACGTGTTTTAGCCGGGGTGGACGGACTTGTCCCTGTGATGTTACGACGACAGGTGCTGACATGGCAGTCAGGCCGGTTTGAGCCATCTGATTCTGTTCCAGGCCGGGAAGAAGTCAGTCATCCACCGGTTGTAGCCCAAGACACGATAGATGATCTGTCTTCCCCGGGTCACGATCTGGCAAGGGATCCAGATCAGATTCTGGAGGAAGGCGCGAAACTCCATTCTCAGAAGTTGATCGCGACGCTCACGCTTTCGGATCATCAACGCGAACCAGGCTTTGAGGTTCCACGCCAGGGCGGTCATGACCATGTAAGCCCAGTTGCTCATCAGGTTGTCGACGGGCATCCGCATGGCGTTGACCCCGTTCTTGAGTTGTTCAATCACGTTTTCCTGATCGCACCGTCCATTGGCCAGCCTCACGATTTCCGCGGCCGTAAGATCTTTTCGGGTGGTAATGTAGAAGAAACAGCGCTTGTCATCGAACAGGGCGTTTTCGCCGCGTTCGACGCTCAGGTTCTTTTCGAGGATCACGAGTCGACAGGTCTTCTTGCATCGAGCAGGACGATACGAAACCCCGGCAACACGTTCACTGGCAAGTCGGATGTTTTTGAAGCCGCGCTCCCGGATGATCCGGGCTTTCACGTTCTCGCGTTTCTGTCTCTGGGAGGTCTTGACCTGGTATTTGGGTTGTCGTTCAAAGGGCTCCCAATCGCTCTGTGACAGGGATTTGGCGATCTTGACCAATCCCCGGTAAGCATCCATGCCGAAGACGAAGTCGACCTTTTCCGACCAACGATCGAAGTGCCGGGTGAGTGAGAAGCCGGTGTCTCCGCGCAGGCAGATGCGTTTGGCGAAAGGGGCGACCAGCGCGATGGCGCGATCGATCCACTTTACGGCACCGTCGTGGCTGGGCACATTGCCGGGTCGATTCACAAGAAACAACACCTCCCTGGTGTTCGCCAGAGAGACCACGAGAGGATGGTATCCCCAGATACCGTTGTATGACAGGGCCATGCCCTGCTTGCGTTCTCCGAGGGTGGTGGCCAGGGTGCCGTCGATGTCGATGAGGGCTTCTTTGAGTTCGCCCCTGGCGCGCTTTTTCCAGATCCGGGTGCGCACCCGGTTGATGCAATCCATCAACGTCTCGATATCCGATGGCCGGAAACGACGTGTAAAGTCGCCTGCTGTGGCCGGATCCGGGAGACGCTGAGCGCCCAAAGCGTTCAGGAACGTGGCATCCTGCCGGCGCAGCTCAATGTCTTCAAGGCGTTGACCACCAACCAGCGCATTGTAGGCGATGTTCAGAACGTGGTCTGATTCGTGACAGGGCAAATGCACTTTCAAAAGATGAAGATGACGGTCAATCTCTTTCACCAGCCCAACCCTGCGGACCATGTGGTGAAACGCGCCGATCCCCCCACACGTGATCGCCTCGGCCTTCCCACTTATCTCGTAGTGGATGTTTCCCCCAGACATCATAGGCTTGACCTGACTGCACCACTGCTTCCGACGCAAACGACGGACAATTCGTGCTTCCCTGTTCCGAAGAATCTTCCTGTATTCTCTCATCTGAAATGCCCCTTTTGATGGCCTCTTTTTGTCTTTCACACTACAACTATAGGCCTGAAAACTGGGGCATTTCAACTTTTTTCTACTAAAACCAAGAAAAATTCACGCTTGTATAGGGGCTAGTGAAATGAACGATCCGATCCATGGCCGCACTTCCGATATAGCCGTTTCTTCTTTGGTCGCAAGGTACAGGTAGGGGATACCCTTCGGATTGGCGCGACCTTCGGATGCCCGGTCCCGAAGTGGCTTCATGCGGTGTGGTGAATGGGGGTACTCTGGTGGTTCAAACACCTCGTCGCCCTGACCTTCTTTTCGCAGGCGGCAACCGAGTTGCGCGCGCCAGAAGATCAACTGTTCCTTTAATATCACCTTGCGCGCAACGGCTGTCGCCAAGACAGTGTCCAGGAACTTCTCGCTTTCGACGGACCGGACATACCGGAAGTCCCGTCGCACGGCTCGTTCGAAACTCCAATAACTACACCATGACTGGAAGCCTGCCATCAGTTTATGCTCCGCTATATTACTGGATGAAGATACCCCCTGGCGCAACGCCCCGGATGCAGCGCGGCATCTCGTGCAACCGCCTACGGCGGGAAACCGGCAAACGGAACGGAGAGGGCCGGAACAACCTCATCTGGGCATGATATGGAAACCCTATATGCGATGACGTGCCGGATGTTCCAAGCCCTCCACCTTGAACCTATGTCGTCAAATATTTTAGCACTGAATCCCTCCTTCTATTTCTTTCCGCAACCTCCGATATCGTTAGATCGCGGAAATGTTCAGCATCTCGTCCTCGAGGGATCGGTGGAGAAGGTTCGATGAGCTTTTCTATCAAAGGAACGTTACGAACACGGAAATCTTGCCAATTTGAGTTACCCCTATCAGTTCGATAGAGGGCCAAAATGCAAGCAACACCACAATACGGAACACTCGGCCATGGGCTCAATGACTACTTGATCTTGCCACGTTTTACGAGTGTGGCCATATAAACAACTATTTATTCGGTGATTATATACTTGATAAAGTCATGATAGTGATGAAGGCTCTGTCTACTCAAACAATCTGTTGGCAGTCCCCATGCCGACAAATATAGAAACAGGACATCAAAAATCAGGTAAAGAAATCGCTCGAATCGGACGATCTCCGGCCAAAGGACGGGGCATTCTGCGAAACTTTCGCAAAAAACTCAACATTTTGGGATAAAGCAAATAGCCTTTGTCAAGTATATAATTCCCATTTATTCGGGTAATGAAAAAGAAGGGAGGGAAGAAGTTGGCTTTATCAGGAAAGGTCAATTTGCATTTTTACTTTTCCATCTCTATATACTTTCGCAATGAATGGCGGTTTATTCCTCTGTAAAAAACCAACAATTCTCGGCATCGCTCGAATAAATGCTTCAGCGTTCTGACGAGCAGTCAGATTTATATTTGTTCTCAAGTTAAACAAGGCAGCTTTATGTGTTCTCACACTCTCTATGGCTGTTCTCCGATAGCTAATTCTTTTGTCTTTTGTGAATGCAATCCAATTTTTGTCTCCGACGACTTTTATCCATTCTTCGTCTTCTATATTGTGTCGGAAATACTCATTATGTGGGAACACTGTGAGTTTACCAGATAAATTGTCTATCCGGATTTCCCTTTCTCGCAAGCAATTGATGAATACTGAACTATCAAGGTCCCGATCAACAAAAACGAATGGAAGATCAAGCTGCTGCTCTTGTTGCTGATTCGTATCGTATGACTTCTTCGATTTCTTTGGGTTTTTGACCATAATCTTTAGCCAAGTCTACGATGAGTTCACCAGCATTAAATCGTTCATAGATCATCTCTGTAGAAACACCTCTACCTGTAAGAACTGGTCGGCCAAAGGAAATATAAGGACTCATCATTACTGTCTTAGGCTTGTCCTCCCTGATGAAAGGATCACTAATGAAAGGATATAAAACGCGAGGCCCTTTCTCGTCGTATTCAATCCTGTGGAGATATATGTCGATTACATCCCTAATCTCATACTGACCATATTTCGACAAATTTATAACATTCCCCAGATTTTCCATAAGGAGAGACTTCCCATCCGTCATAAAATATTTGAATGCCAACGGGTGATCTGCGTGGTCAGGGAAGGCTTCCTTGAGATAGTCCAATCCTTTCTTAATCTGCTGGAGAGGAACGCCGTATATTTTTCGAAGACATCCCAAAATATGGACCTCTACAAGGTTTACAAAAGATAACTGTTGCAAATCCTTAAACCTCGGAGGAGTTATAATAATCGGCCCCCCCCGGTTTGGTGGAGCAGACGTCCAATATCGAAGTGTTTGAGATGGAATACGAAGGCAATGAGCCGCTTCACTTAAACCATATGCGGCCGCGTATCGGAGATCATTTTTCTTTATCATGACAACTACCTCCTGCACTAATGAGCAGTATATTCCCCTGTATTAAATATATCGGCAGAAGGGAATAATGTCAACATTAGCTTGATAAACAATTCAGGGCCAAGAAGTTGAGAGGATACCAGGGGCGCAGCACAACGTCCTCGACTACTTCACGATGGCCTGTCACGCCGCTTTGGAGAACCAACCGGCACCCTCGTTGCTGCCCCGAACCAATTCCGCCATTCGGTAACTTCTCCTGTGACCATTGCTCCCCGGCCCCACCAGCCAGGGAAGTGAACGGTTACGTCAAATGTTTCACTCATGCCCTGTTCTACACCAAAGACAGCCGCTCGACCTTGATCCGGTCCGCTTGTTTCATCGCTTGGGCCAGGTCGTAGGACGCCTGCAACCGGTACCACGTGTTCGCATCCCCTCCGAACGCCTTGTCCAGGCGGATTGCCATCTCCGGCGAGATCCCCGAATGGCCATTCACGACATCGGACAACTGCTTGCGGCTGACCCCAAGCTTCTGTGCGGCTTCCGTCACGCTGAGCCCCAGCGGCTCCAGGCAGTCGTGACGGACGGACAGGCCCGGATGGGGCGGGTTCTTCATCGGCATATCACGACCCTCCTTCAGTGGTAGTCGACCAGGTCCACGTTGCTGGCATGCGCGCCCTCGAAGCAGAAAACGATGCGCCAGTTGTCGGACACGCTGACCGACCAGTACCCGGCAAGATCGCCTTTTAACGGATGTAGCCGGAAGCCCGGCACATCCATGTTCGTGGGCATCACCGCCTCGTCGAGACGAGCTAGAATACGCTCGATTTTAGCAGCGTATGCTGGCGGCACCCGCCGCCGCTCCCCCTTCTCGTAGAGAAGCTGGAGACCCTTGTGCCGGAAGCGGACGATCATTCACAGAATGTAACCTGTTACCTTCCAGATGACAATCCTTTTCTACATCCCCTCTTCTCAACACCCGGTTTTTGACGTGTGACTTCGCTACCTGCGCATCGCGGGCTGGAGCTATCGGCGAGAATCCGCCAACTTCGGCGGTCGTCGGGTGTCAGCCTTGTCTTGCGTCCCACCGTTCCATTCGTCCTCCTTGCCTTCCCCTCCTCGTCCTTATCGCCGAAGTTGATCTTGATGATCGCCAGCGCAGCAGCGGATCCCTTCATTTCGCCCCCGGGCTCGACCACGCGACGCCCGAACTCGCCGGGGAACTTCCGCTCGAGCAGCCAAGCGGACGCCTGCCACGCCGAAGGCCCGGTTTCCCTGGTGGTCTTCTTGACGACACTGCCGTCCGGATTCTGCCGGGCGCGCTCCCTGGTCGTGATCCGCCTCGGCCTCTTTTAGCAACTGGCAAAACTTCCCGGACTTCGCCGTCGCGCCGCACCTGAGCCAGCGGTATAAAGGTCATGCTTGCGCGCGTTGGCGTTACCGACCGGTGCGCCGGGTGATGCTCCCCCGTGCATCCGGCAACGGCCGTTCGTCATCGCGGGTGACCGGTACGGCATCCCGCTTCTCGTCCGGGCGCCGCATCGCGGGCTCCGGTGCATGGGCAATCTGCTTTGCACGGGGTTGTTCCTCCGATTTTGATTGAATCCCCCCCTCCCCTCCCGAGTGCAGTAATATAGTAGTTTGGCCGGAAGCCGTCAACCAGGGAGGCTTCAGATCCGAGCGATCAGAAGCGGCGCCAGCATCTGCATGGCGTCTCATTCCTGTTGACACACGTTCCGGTCGAGGACCATCCCAGACAACCAGGAGCGTCTCATTCTGGCGACCGGGCGCTTCCTAGGTGAGGGCTTTGACGACGCCCGCCTCGACACGCTATTTCTGACGATGCCGGTGTCGTGGAAGGGAACACTTGTGCAGTATGCCGGTCGTCTCCACAGGAGCCATACTGGTAAGGCTGAGGTCCGTATATACGACTACGTCGACCGGCGGGTACAGATGCTTGCACGGATGTTCCAGAAGCGGTTACGGGGATATCGGTCGATGGGATACACGCCCGAAGAGGGGGATCTGAGCGACGCCCCCAAGGATTACGTCGTGGAGTACGACGAAGAAGCAATGGAAAGGCTTCACGGGAACGGGCTGATTGGAGGAGTGGAATGACGGGACGAAAAGGGAAGGTGCCGTAAGGCTCCTGAATAATCGTTCACGGCCGCGTCAAGTTCGCTACACGGTAAACCCGGTCGGATCATGCAGAACGCGATGCGGCGGGCCTCCATCATGGCCGCAAAGGTCTTGCGAGCCTCGGTTGATGGCGCTGCGGTGAAATATGTTCGTTCGCACTCCGCAGCGTACCCGTTTACCCGGGTAAGCACCACCGCAACATGCGGCCCTTCACCGAGTCGGTCATTCAGGTCCGGAACCAATAGAAGCTGGTCGGACAGTGCCAGCTTATCTATTAATACCAAAGGGGGACGAACACAAACCACCCTTTCCAGCAATGATATGTTTCCACCAATGTAATGTCGACTGTCTCATAGCCAAAGAAGCCGTCGTTGGGAAAGCCCTATACAGACCGGATCAGGCATACGGATATGAACTGGTAATCCAGGGGTTTGTCGTTTTAGCCCCTGAATCAATTAACTGTGGAGAAAGAAACGTCCCATCTATTAGAAAAGAAGGCGAATCCAAGTTGTGTCACGCCGAATTAGGGAGACTATTTTCCCCTTTCCCTTATAAGGACATCTACGACGGTATGCGGGCAGTGGACTTGCTTCAATCCCTTGATTTTGTGGATGAGAATCGGATTGGTGTCATCGGGCACTCTATGGGAGTTTGGTCATCTGTATCTACTATGGCCTATGACCAAAGAGTTAAGGCTGGGATTATAAGTTGTGAAATCGGTCCCGCCAATTTGCTGCCTTTGATTTCACCTCGGTTGTTAGTTTCAATGTTTGGGGAACTCGATAAGGGCATATCACCTCAACAAAGGCAGAGAATAAAGGATGCTTTTGATAATGCAAGAAGATTTTATGAGGATGATGGCGTTCCTGATAATTTGATACTTCGGTTCCACAACTGCGCCCATTACTTTTCAGAAGAGTTCAAGTTGGAAGCCTATGAAAAGCTGAAGACGTGTTTTGGAAAACGAGTTCAACAAGAGTGTGTTCCCCTTGGACCTATCCTAAAACAGGCAAGGCAGAATGTTCCTTGGGCTTTTGAGGTTGATGGAGTGCAGGCTCCAGAAGAGCAGATTCCTGATTTGATCAATGTGATGGCCAATGAAAAGGAACTTATCGATGTTTTCGTGTTTGTGTTCAACGAATTAAACGTCAAGCGTCCCGCTAATTCTCCCTTAAGGATGGAGGTACATCAATTACAGAATGAGATAGATATAGTATGCGCTTTCTCATGTTCTCGTCCTGAGGCCCACTTTCAGGCTAAGGGGGGGTATAGCTCCTGGCTCACGGAGCAGGCGATTTATGAACATTCTGCATGTTTGAAGCGAGAAACTACTGCTGACGAGGTAAGGTATATAGTCACCTTACAAAAGGCCAATCCAAGCTAGGAAGTATTAATCCTTTGGTTAACTAACATCCCCCACTTAACAGAAGGGGTTTATGGGATGATATTTGAAAGAAATAAGCCACATGTCAATGTTGGGACCATTGGACACGTAGGCCACGGAAAGACAATGCTAACGGCTGCGATTACCAAGGTTCTGGCTTTGGCTGGGCTTGCTGAGTTTATCCCTCCTGATGCTCTAGACAAGGCCCCCGAGGAGAGGGAACGCAGGCTCACAATCAAGGCCAGACATGTAGAGTACGAAACAGAGATACACCACTATGCTCACGTGGACTGCCCGGGCCATGTTGACTACGTCAAAAACATGATTAATGGTACTGCACAGATGGATGGCGCTATCCTGGTAGTTAGTGCAGTGGATGGTCCGATGCCTCAGACACAAGAATATATTCTGCTCGCCAGGCAAGTCAATGTGCCTTCCATTATCGTCTATATCAACAAAACTGATATGGTGGAGGATCCTGACCAGATAGATCTAATAGAACTTGAGACAAGGGATCTTTTAAGCCAATACGGCTTTCCTGGAGATGAAGTTCCGGTTGTTCGGGGGTCATCATTAAAGGCACTTGAGTACCATGGCCCTGGAGCTGACGAAGCTAAGTGCATCTGGGAGCTGCTCAATGCCATGGATGAATACATTCCGGTGCCTAAGCGGGATTTCGACGAGGACTTCTTGATGCCGGTTGAGGATGTGTTCACAATTACGGGACGCGGGACAGTTGGCACAGGCCGAATCGAGCGAGGCGTGGTAAAAATAGGTGATGAGGTGGAGATCATTGGTTTCAGAGAGTCGCGTAAGGCAGTTGTTAAGGGAGTCGAAATGTTCAATAAGATCCTAGATAAGGGGATGGCGGGTGACAATGCAGGTCTTTACTTGGGGGGTATAAAGAAGGAGAATTTGACGCGCGGAATGGTAATTGCAAAACCAGGTTCCATTGAGGCGCACAGTAAGTTTTGCTGTGAAGTCTATGTGTTAACTGAAAAAGAGGGAGGACGAAGCACACCCTTCTCTTCCACATATCGTCCCCAGTTCTATTTTCGAACGACAGATGTTACCGGGAGTTTTCAACTACCAAACGGGATCGAAAAAGCGATGCCGGGTGAAAAGATGACCATGACAGTCAAGTTGGCATCCCGAATCGCTTTGGAGCCGGAACTTAGATTCGCTGTTCGAGAGGGGGGCCTGACTATCGGTGCGGGTGTGGTTACACAAATCCTGGAGTAAAGTTATAGATTTTTCGACATTAATACTGTTAAACAAAACAGACTAGCGCATAACAGCAGGCTCAGATGCGCAGAGCTCAGATCATTGCCTTCAGTGGTCAAGGACTGCGTGTTCAGGAGATTGCTGCCAATCTCGAGATGAACGAGGAGTATCTCCGGGAACTGATTCGTAACTTCAATGACGAGGGCTTTGATGCACTTCGCCAGAAATCTCAATCCGGTCGGCCACGCAGTTTGACAGAAGAAGAGGAGTCCCTGATCGCAGAAATCGCGACAGCGCCTCCCCAGGCCTTTAGCCGTCCTTTCAACCAGTGGTCCCTGAGGAAGCTGAGGGATTTTCTGGTTGAAAAGAGACTGATTCAGCCGGTCAGTCACAACGTCATCCGTCGCGTCCTGAAGAATCGAAAGATTACTTATCAGCGAACCCGGACCTGGAAGCGATCCAACGATCCGGCATACGACGCTAAAAAAAACGCATCTAAGCGCTCTACAAGAAGGCCCCGCAAAGGTGCTCGGTAATCTGCTTCGACGAATTCGGACCCATCCAGGTCAAACCACAACACGGTAACGCTTGGGCGCCACAGAAAAGCCCTGTCAGACTCCGTGCCGCCTACCGCCGGTTTCAAGGCGTGAGCCACTTTTTAGCGGCGTATGATGTTCATCAAGACCGCCTGTGGATGCATCAGAAAAAGCGCAAACGATGGCAGGAGGTCCTCCGTTTTCTCAAATCGATTCGACGGCGATACCCGAAGGACAGACGCCTGTACATTGTCCTGGACAATATGAGAACGCACAGCAAGGCCGAAGTTGTGGACTGGTGGCAAAAGAACAATCTCAAACTGGTATTCACGGCAACAAATGCATCCTGGATGAACCGCATCGAATGCCACTTCGCACCTGCCAAACAATTCGTCCTCAATAACAGTGATCATCCCGACCATAGATCCATTGGTCAGGCCATGCAAGACTACATAAGGTGGCGAAACAAAAACGCCAAGAATAAAAAAATCTTGAAACCTCAAAACACAGTACGGGTTTTGTAACAGCCCACTAGTCCTAAAATAAGCGAATAGGCTTGTTGAGCGGTGTGTTATACAAGATTTCGGAGCATTTCAGACTTGTGACTTGGTGGAGATGATGTCTGGGCTGTTTTTGTGATTGTTTCGGCATGCGATTGTCTAATTAACTGAGTTTGCGGACGTGTTTTAGCCGGGGTGGACGGACTTGTCCCTGTGATGTTACGACGACAGGTGCTGACATGGCAGTCAGGCCGGTTTGAGCCATCTGATTCTGTTCCAGGCCGGGAAGAAGTCAGTCATCCACCGGTTGTAGCCCAAGACACGATAGATGATCTGTCTTCCCCGGGTCACGATCTGGCAAGGGATCCAGATCAGATTCTGGAGGAAGGCGCGAAACTTCATTCTCAGAAGTTGATCGCGACGCTCACGCTTTCGGATCATCAACGCGAACCAGGCTTTGAGGTTCCACGCCAGGGCGGTCATGACCATGTAAGCCCAGTTGCTCATCAGGTTGTCGACGGGCATCCGCATGGCGTTGACCCCGTTCTTGAGTTGTTCAATCACGTTTTCCTGATCGCACCGTCGATTGGCCAGCCTCACGATTTCCGCGGCCGTAAGATCTTTTCGGGTGGTAATGTAGAAGAAACAGCGCTTGTCATCGAACAGGGCGTTTTCGCCGCGTTCGACGCTCAGGTTCTTTTCGAGGATCACGAGTCGACAGGTCTTCTTGCATCGAGCAGGACGATACGAAACCCCGGCAACACGTTCACTGGCAAGTCGGATGTTTTTGAAGCCGCGCTCCCGGATGATCCGGGCTTTCACGTTCTCGCGTTTCTGTCTCTGGGAGGTCTTGACCTGGTATTTGGGTTGTCGTTCAAAGGGCTCCCAATCGCTCTGTGACAGGGATTTGGCGATCTTGACCAATCCCCGGTAAGCATCCATGCCGAAGACGAAGTCGACCTTTTCCGACCAACGATCGAAGTGCCGGGTGAGTGAGAAGCCGGTGTCTCCGCGCAGGCAGATGCGTTTGGCGAAAGGGGCGACCAGCGCGATGGCGCGATCGATCCACTTTACGGCACCGTCGTGGCTGGGCACATTGCCGGGTCGATTCACAAGAAACAACACCTCCCTGGTGTTCGCCAGAGAGACCACGAGAGGATGGTATCCCTGCTGTGAGCGGCATGGTGAGTGAAGAGTTTGGTTGTCCGCAGGCGATGATCGATATCGCATCGATCCCGAACATCGGCGCCTTCAAGGACGCTTCGGGAAACTACGGATGGCACCGGGATATCGTACGCGGGCTCGACGGCCCGGATGGGCTTGCCGCTGTCATGGGCAGCGACGGTATGGGATATCACTACTGGGGCCATCATTACGGATCCCGTTGTTATCTTACCGGTCTCGGTAACGTCTGGCCGAAGATCGAAGTCGAATTCTACGACAAACTCGCTTCCGGGGATCAAACGGGCGCGCTGGATATCGTGAACACCTACGAGCTTGACTATCTTAAAACCACGAAGGCAACCGGCAAATACTGGTCCTGTCTCAAGTTCTTCCTCGACGAACTGGGGCTTCCCGGTGGCCCCATGCGTCCACCGTTGCTGGACTGTACACAGGAGGACAAGAAGCTCCTGCTGGCCATGGCGAAAAGCACGGGACTGATGTAGGTATGGAATCGATGCGCTTTGCGAAGCGCGGGAGACCAGGTCCGCCCGACGAGAAATATCAGCCCACGTTTGTCTCCCCCGTTTCGTCTGGGAATCGCGCCATGATGAGGAGACCAAACGATGAGTAAGAGGGGCCACGGCATCGGAGCATTGGCCAGGGAGCTGCTCAATATCTCGGAGGACCAGTGGTCAAAATTGGAACGGGGCAGGAAGGAAGGAATCATCGAGCTGGAGCCTGTGGTCCTCCCCGAACATCCCAGGGGAGACAACAATCATATGGGATGGCCGGTGGGCACCATGACCCGCGATACCCTTGTCCTTATCCACCGGAGGATGCCGGGCCACGCAGATGGGGATTCAACGTTCTCCATGGCGATTCGTTCTGTCGATCAAGGGCGGACGTGGAGCCAATCCTACGATCTCCGCGATGCGATGAACCCGGAGAATCGCGACCGTTGTCGCATCGCAATGCTTGGGGACCGCTGAACCACAGCAAACAAGGCTACAAGCTCCATCTCAACGCCATCGGCACAGCGCGGGATGGGGCCGTGATCGTGCTGTGCAACTACGGTGTGTTTCGCTCGGACGATCAGGTTCAAAGCTGGGAGCATTTCGCCGAGCCGTTTCGGGAGGACTTAACGGAAGGGGACATGGTCTACCTGGGACCCCGAGTCATAGACCATCCAGAGGCGGGCTTGCTCGCTTTTGGAAACACGGTACGCTACGGCCCCAGAGAGGGAACCCCAAACCCTGTCGACGGGCCGGTCGACTACCATCACAACCTCGTCATATTGAACTCCAACGACGGGGGTAGATCGTGGCGGAAGACCCCACACGAGCTTCCGCAGTGGGCGGTTCAGTTCGAGCCCGCCGCGCTGTTACACGACAACGAACTTTTCGCAATCGGAAGGGATGAAGGTACGAATTGCGAGCATCTGCAGATGCGGCTGCGAAAGCCCGGTGGCCCTGTTGAGGTAAAGTGCACGAACTTGAAGGACCCGAGAAAGATCGATACCGTGGATATCGACTACAATCCCGTGACGCAAAGGCTTGAAGTGGCACGCGCGCCGAGGGAGAAACTGAGAGTAGACGTGTGGAGCATCGATCCGGCGCAATGGGACTCGGCCGAATGGCGATTCGAGTGCACGTTGTTCTCCCGTCTCGGCGTCTACTGGCGAGTCGGGGGGGACGTGGACGGCTTCCACCCTGGCGGAGCGATAATCGATGGAAGAAGAGGGGTACAGCACATATTCGTTTACGTCGGTCATCCCAACGGTCCGGCGGGGACCTTTCGCATAACCCGCACCCTCGACACCCAGAAGCTGCGGGCGTTTTTGGAAGCGTAGGGGACTTGGGGTTACGTCAACCCCCCCTCTAAGGAGAAGCCGCTGTGAAGATACGCGAGCTAAAGGTCTTCCATATTAACCCGGGCAAGAAAGTGCCTTACGGCACAGGCTGGGGCAAGAACTACACCCTGGTCAAGATCTATACGGACGAAGGCATAGAGGGAATCGGCGAAGCCTTCGGCACAGGCAAGGCGAAGACCACCGAAGCGGCAATCTACGAGTTCGAACGCTGGCTGCAAGGCAAGGACCCTACCGAGATCGTCCGCAACTGGTATGCCTACTATCGCGGCAGCCGCTACCCGCTGGGTACAGCGACCATGGCCGCGTTGAGCGCGGTGGAGCAGGCACTGTGGGACATTGCGGGCAAGGCCTGCGGCCTGCCGGTCTACAAAATGCTGGGGGGACCCACGCGCGACCGGATAAAACTCTACGCCAGCGGCTACCTTGCCCAGCCCCGGCACTTCGATCTCCCCGGCGATGACCTCGTGGGAGCCTGCAAAAGGGTCGTGGACGCAGGCTTCAAGGGCGTGAAGTTCACGCCCCAGCCGGACGATTATGCAAGCAAGAGCCCGCAGCAGGTGCTGAGCGACGCCATCGAACGGGTGCGCTCCGTCCGCGAGGCCGTGGGCGACCAAATCGATATCTGCCTGGACTACCACGGTCGCAGCTTCAGCCCCGTCGAAGCCATCAGGCTCGCCAAAGCCATCGAGCCCTTCCGGCCGCTCTTCCTTGAAGAACCGGCACTGACCGAGGCACCGGACTCGTTGGTCGAGGCCAAGATGAAGACCACCATCCCGATCGCCGGCGGCGAGCGTTGCATCAGCCGGGACCGCCTGCGTGAAATCCTCGAAAAGCGCGCCCTGCACATCCTGCAGCCGGAACCCACTGCGTGCGGGGGAATCCTGGAGACGGTGAAGTGGGCGGCCACGTGCGAGCTCTACCACGTCGACCTGGCGCCGCATCAGGCCTGCGGCCCGGTATCTCTGCTCGCGTGCGCCCACATCGACGCGAGTATCTCCAACTTCCTGATCCAGGAGTGCAACTTGGATCTCGAAGAATCCTTCTTGCGGGAACTGTATTCGCCGCTGCCCGAAGTGGAGGACGGGTTTCTCAAGCTTCCCGAGGGGCCTGGACTGGGAATAGAGCTCGATGAGGACAGCGCCGCAAAATATCCCTACAAACCCTACGACCGCCCGGTGATCCGCAAAGCGGACGGATCGATCGGGCTGGAATAGGAACAACTGTTGATCTACCGCACACTGGGTCGAACCGGGCTGGAGGTGTCGCGCCTTGGAATGGGCACCGGCGGACTCGATCCGCTAGGCCTTAAGAGCGGTCGCACGGAATCGGAGATGGTGGGGCTCCTGCACCGCGCCTTTGATTTGGGGATCAACCTGTTCGACACTTCGCCCGGCTATGGGAAGGGCCGCAGCGAAAGGATTCTCGGTCGCGCCCTCGTGGAATTGCCCCGGGATGAAGTCGTCGTCTCCACGCAGATCCCCCTGGCCACTTCAATGCCGGGGGAGCCGGCAAAAGTCTTGAACGCAGCCGAAGTCAGTGGAGCCGTGGACGAAAGCCTCGAGCGACTGCACACGGACCGCGTCGATGTCATTCTCATGGCAGTTTCCGGCCCTGAGTATTTCGACTGTGTTATGCAAGACCACGTGCCGGTACTGGAGAAGCTGAAACAAGAGGGCAAGACCCGCTTCATCGGTTCCAGCGAGATGACCCGTTCCGACGGTTCGCACGAATGGCTCAAACAAATCCTTCCCACCGGCGTGGTCGACGTGGCGATGATCGGCCACAACATGATCAACCAGTCGGCGCAGGATGTGGTCTTCCCCTGCTGTGCAGAACACAACATCGGTGTAATCAACGTCTTCACGGTACGCAATCTCTTCGGGAATCCCCCACGCCTCAGAGAGGTCATTCAAGATCTCAAAAGACGGGGAAAGATAGCACCCGAGGCCCTTCCGGACGAAACTCCCTTGGATTGGCTCCTGGAAGATCCCGAAGTCGGCTCACTGGTGGCAGCGGCCTACCGATACGCGTTGCACACCGAGCCGGTAACCGCGGTGATGAGCGGCACCATCGAACGATCGGAGCTGGAAGAAAACGTCGCCACATCCGGACAACCGCCCTTGCCCGAAAACCTGCGAGACAGGCTCAAGGAGATATTCGGCGGCATTGCCGAACCCATCGGGAACTGAAGTCTGAAGGAGCGGAATGAAACTCCGACCTCTGCCTTTTGCTTTCCTGCTACTGCCACTTGTTACTGCTACTGCTTCCCTCGACCTCCGACCTCTGACATCTGACACCCGTCCCGGTTTCCGTCTCACGTTTCACGGTTTTTCTTTCCCTGCTCTTCGATCTTCAATCTTCAATTTCCTCTGCCCCCCGACCTCTGACCTCTTACCTCTTAACAGGCATCCCCACAAATAGCCTGCTGAAGTCATCAACGAGTGGATCCTCCTCTTCCCCATCGGCAGCTCGCGCAAAGACGATCCCCGGGCGCTTCGCACGTCGCGCCCTTGCTAGCACGCCGTAACCCTTTGGCGCGCTTATTTCTCGCACTTCCTCAGCTTTCTTGCGTATCTCGAGTTGGACCCGCGCAAGCCCATTTCTCGCCCCGAAAACACGGGCAAAAACCTCTTCAGGCGTCAGGCCATCCCGCCAACCGTTGGGGATCGGAACAAGCTTTCCTTCCACGTCCGGTACGACCCCGCTGCCGCCCACGTATTGGCGAAGCTGGTGGACGCTACCGCGCGCCCCGCTTTTCGACATCAGGATCACCTGTCCTATATTGTTGTCATCATACGCGCGAAAGCTCATCAACCGAGCCTCAACCTCCCCGGCAAAAGCCAGCCACTGATCAGGGTCGTTCTCCTCCGGTTGGGGTGGGAGATCCAAATCCTCCCCAATGAACGGGCTCACAGATGCACCCATCCCCTTTGCGACCTCGAAACCGAGCCGCATCAGCCGTTCGGAGGTTTCGAGGGCCTTTTGGCCCCCCTCGTGTTCAACGATGCGTTGCAGGGCGTTAATAAGGGTCCACCTCGTGATGATTCCGTCTTTTCTCCCCACCTCGGCGCCCACGAGCTTCCCGATTTCCCCCCATCCTCTGGTGGAAAGACTCAACCAGGCAAGCCCGTACACCGCATCCATTCGGGGTGGAAGCAGATGGATCAAATCGGGATCACGTTCAAGATGTGCGGCAACGGAAAGACGATCCCTCGCTTCCTCCTGCCCGGCCTGGGTGATCGGCAGGAAGACAGCGGCCTGATCCCCGTCAAAGTCGGCGTTCATCATCTCGCATGCCAGAGGATGGAGGCGAATCACCCGGTCCGGATGCCGAACGGGACGAAATGCGATGAAGGACGTGGGCGAAAAGGTCGGTGCACGATATACGACCACCCACGAACGTTCCATAATCTTGTCGAGTGCTTTGCTCGCACGTTGACTGCGTTCACGCACCTCCTTCTCTCCTCCGAGCTCACGGATGACCAAAGGCCCGAATAAAGTCCAGGCGATCTCCTCAGCAAGCCCCACCTGATCGATACGCAGGTCTGGTCCTGGAACGATCACCGTGCGTCCGCTGAAAGAAAACCGGCTGGCAAATTGCACGTGAGCGGGTGTGCGGAGGAAGCTCAAAGTGTCGCCAACGCCAAATTGCAAGTGGGAGGGAGTGAGAAGCACCTCGAAAAGGTCATTTACCCGGGCTTCGAGCTGGCCAACCGCATTCTCAGCCAGTGGATCCGGGGCCTGACTGTCGAGCATTCGTTCCAACCGCGCGTTGGCCTCCACCAGCGTCTTGAACTCAGGCAAATCCTTTAGCTCCCCCACCTCGGCCAGCGTGTGCTGACGAAGCCAGGGGTGCGGCAGCGGGCGCACCAGTTTGAGCGTCGCATCCTGAGGCCGTTCAAATCGGAACCTCAGCTTCCCATCCTGGAATTCAGCCAGGATGCCTGCGGCCGTCAGGCGCCGCACCAGGTCGGCGAATTTCGGAGCCGGGGGTCCAGCCTGCTCCACCACTCCGGTTGCAAGGCGCGTCGCGAGCCTCTCCGCATCGTCCCGGTCAGTCGCAAGCGTGTTGAAAACCTCCCGGACGGTCTCAAAGGCCTTCGCCTCACGCAGGGCCTGGTACTCGATTTCACCCACTCCTTGACACCTGCTTTTGTCCACCGAGGCGTGGATCTTGTTCCTGACGATGTGAAGGGTGCGCCCCCAGTAGACCCACCCCACCGTGCTCGGACGCTGAAGCTTCCGACCCTTGAGGGTGAGTGTCTCCATCCCGTCCTTTGTGAAACCCGCTTTCGTGAGGCGCGCGCGAATTTCGGCTTCATCCGGCGCCTTATACGGGGACACTACAGCCGGTTTCCCCTCGGCCTTCGCAATGCGGCCCATCACCGCCTCTCGAACCTGGCCAAAGTTCATCCGTGATGGGAGGCCGCAAACACTATAGATAAGTTCCACAGGCCTGCCGTCCGTCAGATGCGGCATCTCATCATCGGGAAGGATGCAGGACACCACCCCCTTGGCCCCGTGTCGGTTGCTTAGCTTGTCGCCCGGCTCAACGGGGTGGGGGAAGTTAAGTCTTTGGGCGCACGACTCGCTGATCACGACGGCATCTTCAAAAGTATTTGCATCCCAGGAGATGAAAGCGGTCAGAAGGCTGCGTCCACACCAGAAGTCGGGTGCATCGGGTTCCGCACCGGTTTGAACATCAGCGGGTTCCGGATCCGGAGGGATCATCCACTGCCGCATCATGTTAGCCCCCATCAGTAGCCGGTTCGCATCGCTGTGTTCGATAAAGGGGATCATGGAGGCCGAGAGACCGAGGGCCGCCTCAGGACGATCATCGACAACGACCAGCCTCCCGTCGCGGATCTCGGCGCCATTTGCGATGGTAAGGATGCGGCCAATGTTAGGCCCCTCCGGCGTCTCAAAGGGGCACGTGCGGCCAAAGTGTCCGGGTGCCAGCACGTTTTCCCTGTCAGGTATGGACAGTCGTCGGAGAAACGTACGCCTGGCCAACCAGTTTGAACGATAGACAGGACCTTTCCCTTCAAGCTCATAGGCATTTAGATCAAAGAACTCCCGCACCCACGCGTCCAGAAGAAGCCACGTTCGGGCAAGCGGAGCGTCCCAGTGAAGGTTTTCTGGGGCTTCCCCCAGATGCGCCGCGATGAAGTCGTAGGCCTGTTCCCCGACGGAACGGATCTCAGCAGTCTCGAGCCTATCGTGAGAAGCGACAGGGGGCACCACCTGGCTTTCCCCATCGATCTCGAAGACCCCATCCGGATCCGGCTGCGGGATATCTTTGTAATCAATCTCTACCTCACTTTCTTTTCCTTGAAGAACGACCTTCACGTCACAGGTATAAGTGCCCGTCGACTTAACACGGTATCCAGCCAGAGGCAGCCGCTCACCCAGAAGTTGCGGCAGCCGTTTTTGAACAAACAGGTCCCACGACGCTTTATGCCACGGGGCAGCATCGTTAGCGCTCATTCCATCTCCTCCGATCCGGTTTCAAGGTCCTGCCATTCCTGCGCGATTCGCCTTCGTCCGTGATACAGGCGAGACTTGACGGTGCCCTCCGGAATGCCGAGCCTCTCAGCGACCTCTCGGACATCCATCTCCGCGTCGTAAATCATACGGAAGATATCACGCTTATCTTCTGGTAATTCATCGATAAATTGCCGGAGCAGCTTGCCTTGCTCGGTCAGTTCCAGGAGGGCGTCCGGACCGAGGGTTGCGGCGTCTATCATCCAGCCGGGAGCTGAGCTTTCCTCATCATCGCTGGAATTCGGCAGGATTTCAAGGGGTTGCTCCCGTCGCCGCTGAACAGAGCGAAGGTGGTTGAAGGCCAGGTTGCTCGCGATGCGGAACAACCAGGCCCGAAAAGGGCCCTGATCGTTCCACTGCTCCGCACGGTTCCATACCCGCAGGAAAACCTCCTGCACCAGGTCCTCTGCCGCAGCCTTGTCCCGAACAAGCCGGGACAGATGTGAGAAGATCGCCTCGCTGTAGCGGTTGTACAGTTCCCTGAACGCGAACGCATCGCGCTTCAGAATCCGCTCTACGAGATCTCTATCGGCCTGCTCCATGAGGGCCCTCTATGGAAAAGGACACCGACGCAGTTCCTGAGGTTCATTTCTGAAGGAATTTTTTGGCTTTGAGGGTATGGTCTGAAAGTAAAGGAAGGACAGGGAATGGGACTCGTGAGGTAATGAATGGAGCAGAAGAAGGGTGACAGGCCGATTTTCCATCCTCCATATCACCCGACGCTTACCTGTTCAGGACAAAAGCAGAGCCAGGCATGGGCAAGGCTATTCAGCAAAAAGTTCTGGAATATGTTCTTTTGTTAGGAATGTCCGGAGCTCAGGATCAACTTTGTCTATGCCCTTGTAAGTTATCCATGAAAAAGAAAAAAGTGCTCCAGTTTCAGCGCCCACGGTTCCAATCCACTCCCAGGTGTCAGGCAACTCCGTTTCGGGAGTGAAAAGGTAGTCTGTTCGGTCTACATCCGCCTGGATGAACGGCTTGAAGTATCTTGTCGTGCCGATCTTTCGGATAAGCTGTAGATTCTTGATCCCGGACTCCTCATAGGTTTCCCGGTGCGCGGCTTGAAGAGGCGTCTCATTGTCTTCAACGTTTCCTCCGGGAAGACGGTAAAACGCGTAGCCCACCGATTTAAGTTCTAGAACCAGCAACTGACATCTCCTATCATCACCATATCTGACGATTAACGCAAAGGCCTTCTGAACAAGGGGATGATTCACAGGAGATGGAGGTAATCGTTTTGGGTTATCGGTGTGGGTGCGGACTGAATCAATAAAATAAGCGGTAATTTTGACACAGAAAGAAAAATCACCCCACCAACGTTGGGGGGGGTGATTCTCCGGGATCGATCGGCAACACGATTTTACACGCAGTTTGTGTGGGCTACTCCGCCATCAGTATTGGCTTGTTTTTCTCAAGATTTTGCGCCCGCCTGCCGAAGCATCTTCTCAAGTTCGTTGTGTCCACGTTTCTTGGCCCAGGCCAGAGGCGTTGCCCATGGCCGGTCGTCCGGAAGGTTGGTTTTTGCCCCACGTCCTAAAAGATGCTCAACCATGTCCTTTATGCCGCATCGGGCTGCCCACCCCAAAGGCGTTGAGCAGTATTCCTCGTCCCTGGCATTGATATCTGCCCCGAATTCAAGAAAAAGGTCCGCTAGACCGATTCGTGTCTCATCAACGTTGCCATGTCTGGCGCAAAGGTCATGAAGGGGGGTCACCTGCTGCCAGTCCGGAAGATTCGGGTCCATTCCATGTTCCAATAACACACGTGTCATGTCAGGATTTGACCAGAGGTAGGTCCGACATCCAGTCACCACATCGGGGACACGAACGCCCCGCTTCAGAAGCATGTGCAGCATGTCCCAGTCACCTTTCTTAACAACCGCCGCAAATGCTCCACCACATCCCGACTTGCCGGCCCTCTCCGGATCTGAATCAGCCATGACAGCCATCGCGTCGAAATTACCCTCCCATACGTATCCGAAGGCATCCTGTCTTCCCCCATATCGATACATCAAATTTCTCATTTCCGTGGTTTTTGCCTGAGAGATACAGGTCCCACAAGAGTCTATATAGCTGTTGGGGGTCTGCCCCCTTTTCAAGCAGCATTTCTGCTATCTCCAGGTTGTTACAGTCTGATGCAGCGAGCAGAGCGGCGCCCTTCGGTGCGTATCGCCCTTCATGGAGTGAAGGGTCTGCACCGTGCTCCAGGAGCAATTTGGCAATTTCTGTATGGCCGTGCTCAACCGCGGACGACAGAGGCCGCTTCCCACAAGGCTGAGCATCGTTAGCCAGGGCGGGATTCTCCTTCAGGAGTACTCTTACTCTTTCCAGATCACCGCAAACCGCCGCGACCGTGATTGAGTAACTGGCCCCTTTTGCCAGCAGATAGCCCACCATTTTCGGGTTATACCGCTTCATAAAGAAGGAACTCCCCCAAATCGCGAGATCGATCGGCTGGAATTTTTCTGCAACATACGTGTTCCCTGATGCCTGAACGGCGTCCAGTTCGGCCCCGTGATCAATCAGTAGACCGACAATGTCTATTCGTCCTGTCTTCACTGCAAGATGCAGCGGAGTACTCCCTTCTGCGTCGCGCAAGCCGACGACTGAGGGATCCTCCTGGATCAAGTCCTGTACCTGCTCCAGGTCGCAGGAAGACACCGCCTCGTGTATCCGGTGGGTTTTCTTAAGAGGCCCCCGCATTGATTCGATATATTTGGCCACTTCTTCGTGGCCACGATCGCGGGCTACGACCGTCAAGTCCTCTCCCCCGTGTCTTATAAATGTCGGGTCGGCTCCAGCCGCTATCAGAGTTTTGACTGCTTCGAGATGCCCTTCTCGGACGGCGAAATGAATCGGTCGCGTGTACCAATATTCCGCACGCACGAGATTGGGATCGCGCTTCAAGAGTCGACGGATCTGCTCGACATCGCCGGCAATCGCCGCGCAAAGCATCTCCCAGATATCCGATCCGCGACAAGACCAGGATTGGATTAACCCTTCAGACTCTAACTCCCACGGTTTGATGATACGCATCACTCTGTCCGTAAATTCTGTTTTCCGAGAAGGTCGGTTACCGCTCAGATTGTCTCGTACCATTTCAACGGATTGTCTAGGGCGCTCCCTGAGCTGTCTTTCCGATCTCCGACCTCTATCTTTGCTCTCCTGCAACTGCTACCTGCTACTGCTACTGCTACTGTTTTTCCCGACCTCTGACCTCCGAACCCTGGCCACTGCCTTTTCCCCGTCTCCTCCAACCACCTTGGAAACCGCACTCACGTGATCCGGTGTCAATCCACAACATCCGCCGATTGCAGCAACCCCGGATTCTACCCAGCCCTTGGCAAACCGGGCAAGCGTGTCCAATTCGATGTTCTCGAATTGCCAGTTGGGCATCTTGAAATAGCCGCTGTCCGGGTACGCGTACACGGGCCCGCTGAATCGGGATGAAACAACCTCCAGGGCATCGGCAATCAGGTCACTCGGGGTGTGCATCAAACCCGCAGCCACAATCCCGGGTCGGTCGGCCAGTCCAACGATCTCCTCAAGCGAAAGATCTTCGTCAGACGCATATGACAAAACGCGACCATCCTCACCCCTTCGCGCCGAGAATCCCATCCAGACCGGAAGCCCGGTTTCCACAGCAGCGGCTGCAGCGATTTCGATCCGTTCCGGCAGGTACATCATCTCGAGTAAAATCAGGTCTACACCACACGCCTTCATCGTCGCCGTCATTTCGCCGAAGGTGTCTCGCAGTTGTTGGGCGGAAGGCTTCGGCATCCCCGGATACCCTTCCGTCCAATGGGAAAGGGACCCGGCCACCGCGATCCCCTCGACACCGGCAAGCTCTCGAGCCCTATGTGCGATCTCGATAGCCGCTCGATTCACCTCATCAAATCGATCCCCGTACCCCGCCGCCTCCAGCATCGGCCTCGACGACGAGAACGTATTCGCCGTCACGACTCGAGCCCCCGCTCGCACGTAGTCGACGTGAATCTGCTCGAGCACATCGGACTGTTCGACGCTGGCCACCGCGCTCCAGGCAGCGTGATCCATCGACACGCCCCGCCGTTCCAATTCCGTCCCGATACCGCCGTCCAGAACAATCAGTTCTTTGGCGTCCAGCTTCTTCTGAATCGATTCATACGACATGCCAAAATCTTCCGCATAAATAGGGTAAGAATATATTAGGACGTCTGGTCCCTTAAGAAGCATTCCCTCAGCATCACGCTTCTTCAGGGACGAATGGAGCGATCATCTTTCCCGGTCGCCTCGTTTGCTCCTCGAGAGGCGTACTGGCCCTCTCGAAGTCCAGGTCGGTCACCGGGAGATGCGAGTGGACAAGGGGCTCGTAAAGCTGGAACGCCTCCACGTACGGCAGCCTCGCGTGTACCCCCCACTGGAAACCCCGGACCTCCGTCACCTTTCTCCCGAGAGCGCCATCGTAGAACTGACTCTTTAACCTATCCATTGCCTTCACCTTCCGCACAACCACATCTTCGATGTCGATCAGGACGTGCGGGAACCGGGGACGAGCATAGTCGAGGATACTGGTCGTTCCCCCGGTGGCCTCGAAATAGACCCTGAGGGCCCGGA
The DNA here is from genome assembly GCA_965217865.1 of Candidatus Latescibacterota bacterium. Lineage (GTDB taxonomy): Bacteria > Latescibacterota > UBA2968 > SICM01 > SICM01 > CBDCJO01. The sequence continues at coordinate 2,653,077 of CBDCJO010000002.1, forward strand.
AGGGAGGCCTCTTCTCTCCTGGCATCACCTCTTTGGCCCTCCGCAAGGCCAAGAGCGTCATCTGTCCGCAGAGTGCGTGCTGGTCGGCGACCCTGCTCTGCTCGATCGGACAATGCGTGATCACGATATGGGGCCGCACCTCCCTGACCAGATCAGCCAGTTTCAGGACGATCCGCTCACTCACCTGCAGAAATGCGTCGTCGTATTTCAGAAAGCGGGCATCCTCTATACCCAGAATCGCAAGGCCTTCTTTTATCTCATTCTCTTTTACCTCTATGCCGGCCTTCACCTCGTCCTCTGTGATCGGCGCCTCCCGCTCTCGTTCCCGAGCCATGAGCGCCCAGTTGTGCGACTTCACGCCGTGTGTGAGAATCGCCACAGTAACACGGTCCCCCCGATCGGCGTGCTTTGCCATTGTACCGCCCACGGCGTCAAACGCATCCGCGGGGTGACAGGCCACCGCCAGGACATTCAGATTCTCTTCCATTTACGCCTCCAATATGCAAATAGGTTTCCTTCGCAATTCCATTACCAATATCTTCAATTTGCAGCCGGCAGGACTCTGATATTGGCATTGACCGTTTTCCAGGGATTATCCTTCCGGCCGGACGGTTACGGAAAGGACATCCTCCGCCGGTAGATCGACGCGGACGGTCAGAACCGTGTATTTCCCGTCATCACTTTCCACGGCAGACTCCAGGTGTCCCTCGTTTGAGATATACTTTCCACTCGGGAGGACGAAAGTCAGCTTTGCTTTCGGAAGGGACTCCTTCAGGGTGTTGGTGATTGTCGCGGTGACATTGGATTGTGATCCGTCGTTGGCAGGTGTGTAGGTCACCCCCAGGGGGAAATCCCCCCGGTTGAACGGGAATCCCCACTGTGATCCCTGATAGGTGCATGACACGACTCTACTGTCCTGGAAACGGACGAGCCTGAAGCTCGACTTCCCCACCCGTTGAGTCGGTGTTTTTCCGATCAGCATCACCTTGTTCCCGGGTCCGTGTCCGTCCTGGATCATCCGGATCTGGTGTTTATCCAGAAAAGATTCGACAGGGGCGTTATGTTCAAAGGCATTGATAATCTTGCACCGGACGCCTGCCCGGGATGACAGCAAAGCATCGGCCTTGGAGAGATCCACGTGCCAGGGGTGACCGAAGTTCAGGATGCAGAGATCCGGACCGAAGTCGATCAAGTCCACCGGATCCCCGTACCACCTTTCGTGGCCATAGAATTGATGATTGCCGAAAGTGATCACATAAGGCACCTGGAGATTCGAAAGCGCCCCGGACACATACGCCGGGTTCACCTCGTTGGCCACGAGGAGCATATCCGGGTCAAGGAGGTTTGCGATTTCGGCCAATCCCTCGATGTGCCCGGCCTGTTCCTGGCCCCAGGTATCGAGATGCCCGAAGGTCATGAATACAGGGTCTTTTGGGTAGGATTTCACAACGTGGACGCTGCTGGGGGAAGATAGCGTGGAGGAGGTCGACCGAATCAGATTCAACAACCACCCGAAGTAGGATTCGTTCCTTGCCGAGATCTCGAGAGACAGCTCATAGAGCCCTTCCGGGACATCCTCGGGAATTACGGCTATTATTTCCCGGTCATAATTGAACGCCGCCGTCGTGTCCTCTTCAATTTCCAGGATTCGAGACATGACGGCCGGACCGACCCGCCGTGACAGCGTTGCCTTTTCAACTTTGTTTCTGTAAACAACAACCCGGGTCCGAAAAGACTCCCCCGGCTTGCGTATGACAGGATGTCCAAGGGTTGGAAAACGAAATCCGCGAGCTCCCGCCGACCCACTGCGAAAGAGATAGACAGGCGGCAGGATCGTCTCTGCCCCGGGTGACACGGAAATACCCTCGATCCTTGAGGTCTCCCAGCCTGAGGCGCTCAGGCTCAAAGAATACCCATCTCCGGCAGGAGTCCCGGTGAGCCTGCACCCCCCGGTCAGCCAGTTCCGTACCAGGGTGTTTCGAATCTGGCGGTCTCCGCGTGTGAGCACGGCTTGAACATCGACCAGAAAAGCGTTCTCTTCGCCATTGATGCTGAACCCAAGATCGCCTGAGGATTCCTCCAGAATCAGGAATCCGGTGATTCTACAGACCCCGAAGTCCTGATCCAGTTGGTGCTCGAGCCGCACGTTGTGTTTCCCGGGTTCAAGACCCCGGGCAAGGACGACTTCGTTTGGCACGCCACGTGGATACACGATCAGAGAGTCACCATCATCTATGACGATGGCAAGTCTTCCCAGGTCAGGGCCTCCATAGGCGGGGACCGCATTGCCCCCAAGACGGACGGCCAGACCCGTCCCTTCAAACGCGAAGGTGAGTGCAGCCTTGTCATCATAGGACTTGAGGAATTTGGTTTTGGATCCGCGGAAATGGCTTTCCCTCCAGTTTCCGGTGCGTTGAACGCGTTTGGAATCCAGCGCTGAGATCCAGTTCTCACCGGTCAGGAAAGGATCACCCCCCTGGGCCCAGCCAGGGGGTGCACAATAAACAGCCAGGAATATCAACACGAGCACTGATTTTTTGGCCATATCACAATTCATCTGCCAATCTCCTTCTCCGGGTGTTGCACAAAAGCTTTTCCCGACCCCCGACCCCTGCCTTTGCTTTCCTGCTACTGCCACCTGCTACTGCTCTTCCCTGCCCCTGACCTTTGACCTCCGGCCTCTGCATTTTTCATTTTCCATTTCCCTTCATCCCCTCGACTACCGCCTGAATAAACGGCAGACGGTATTTATGAAAATTGCGCCCAGCGCTATTACGGGTCATGCTTATGACCAGATCGTTCTTCACATCGATGCGCATCGTCGCCCAAGAGGCGGCTCCGTGAGTCACCGTTCGATCGCTCGTCGCGCCGTCATAGGCCCAGTAGCAGCCCATCCCCCAGACCACCTCCGTCTCCGGACCGATGGCCTTCGTGAGTCTTCTTGGAAGCATCTTCTCGAAGGTCTCCTCGCTGAAAAACCGCTTGTCGCCGTAAGCACCCCCGTTCAACAACATCTGTCCAATCGTGGCCATATCTCGGGCCGTGGAATGGGCGTCGTAGGATGAGTTGGTCACGTCCGTATCCTGACAGCCCAGCGGGTCCAGCAGATGTTTCTTGTAGAAGATCGGTAAGGCCTCACCGCTGAGCTGCTCGACGATCTTCGAACCAAGCGCCTGGCTCATCCCGTTGTAGCCACGGTTCTTCCCGATTTTCAGGTAGGGGTAGCACTCAGCGACCTTGTGCTCGAAATCGTTCGTATGATCACCCCAGTGACCCCACATGCCTGCCGTGTGCGTGTAGAGGCGTTGAATCGTGGCCGGGGTTTCCACCTCGATTCCCGACAGGGACGGAAGGAACTTGTCGACCGTGTCGTCCAGGTCCACCAATCCCTGATCCACGAGCATCATCATGATCGTCCCGGAAAACAGTTTCGTCAGGGAGGCCATGTAGCTCTTCGTGTGGGTTGTCATCGGTTCTCCGTCTCGCGTGCCGTAGGCCTTGTGCAGGACGATGACCCCGTGGCGCGCAACACACACGTCAAAGGCCTCGTCCGTGTCCCCAGCCCACTCGGTCAAATGCGCATCGATTCGTTCGGCGGCCGACGCCTTCATACCGGCTTCATCGAGCGTCCCTTCCCGCAGGACAGGGGCAGGAGGCCCCTCGATCGGACGCGGGCACACGAATGCGCCGTACCGGTTATCGTTCCCATTGAGCTTGCGCTTCAAACCCAGCCACCACTGGCGGTCTCTGGCCGAAGGATCTTCGAACACGGACGCTTCACCCTGACCTGGGGCCATCTCATAAAGCCCGGCCAGAAGCTTTGCCGGCCCGTCCGAACGCCGGGTCTGGTTTGAGAATGCCCTTTTCATCTGTTCAATCACGTGTTTGACTTGTTCGATCGCGACCTCGGGATCGATCCCCAATTCTTCGGGGAGTTTGATTGATCCTTCCAGCTTGTGCCGCCACCATCTCAACCGCTCCGGTTTCCGGAAAAGTGTGCTGAACCGCGTGAACGTCCGCCCCGCTTCGGTCTTGATCCGGGCAACCGCCCCATACCGGCCTGGTTCGAGGGCCTCGGTCACGACATTGTAATCCTTGTCATAGTAGGTCACGTCGATCGTGTAGGGCCCGATCATCCGTTCGACATACAGAGGTCGCTCGAATTCACAGGATGGAAATTCGTTCCAGGCAAACACGTGGGGTCGGAATACCAGATTTCTCCCGGACGAAGCTTCGGGCGCGGGTAAAGGACAGGTCCGGAAGCGTGATTTTGACCTCGTACTTGTCGTCAACGACAACTGCCGTCTCCCCTAATGGCTCACCCGGCAACGGAAGGGGTGGGCGTAGGGTGAGTGATGCGCGCCCGTTCTCCATCGAGAGGTCTCCGCGGGCAAGGATCGTCCCGCTGTCGTTCCGGAGGAGGACGGATTTGCCCGTCAGAGTGGGAACAGCCCGCACATCGACCCGCACCCTTGCAAGGTGTTCATACGCTCCCTTTGCCGCTACGGCGTCGATATCCTTGAGGAGGGGAACCAGAGTCGCCTGCACGCCGTCGATCAGCACCACAAGGTTTCGATAGGAATCCCCCGGCTGCGGCAGCGACCCCGTGAGCGAAGCGACCACCCGACCCTCCTGTCGGTCCAGCAGTCCCCGGGCGATCGTCGTCTTGCCCTGGTTAACCGTTACTTCCTTCCCCACCATTCCCCCGATCGCCGTCACTTCTATTTTTACCTCCGGCGGTGAATCGTCGAACAGATCCCAATCCCCGACAGTCGCGATTGTGGTCACAAAAGGACCCGGCTCAGCTGCAAGCCGGAGCCGATGCATCCGGGTCCGATTCCGGATCCTGCCTTTTGCCGGGTACCAGACACTGTGGCTGACCTCACCCATATCATCCAAGTCGGCAACGTGAAGCTGAAAACCGATGTCGTGTCCGATCTTCGGCTCAACGCCCACATTCGACCACGGGACCATCGCTTCGACCACGTAGCCCTCCGGATTGGACTCGAGGACAGCCGTCAATTGATCATATTTTTTCCTGAGCTCCCCTTCGGCGCGGCCGTCGTTGAACCCTGTGCGCAGGCCGCCTCATCACCGTTGCGGGGTCTCCCAACGGACCAGTGCACAATTTGTCGCCCACTGGGCTCATCCGCGACCGAGAACTCAACGCCGTCGCCCTCCAGCAGCAAATGATCGTATAATGAACCGATTCCCACGTCGTCGTGGACGAAAATCAGCAAATGCAGCCCGCGTTCGTCCCAGCCTAACCGAAAGCGAACATCCAGATCTTCCTCTTCCTCATCCCCGGCTTTATCACTTGAGACCGGAATCACCAGCTCCACGTGCAGACCCTGATCCTGCCAATCGTCGTGTTTGCCATCCACGACAATGTCGTCCAGCATAGGGATGTCGAACGCCGGTGGCACGCCGACGATCGCAGCCGCACACACCGAAGCCCTCGCAATTCGGAGAAGCTTCTGAAACCAGTTGTAGAGATGAGTCAACCTCATCGTGTTTACCTCCTTCGCACGCGTTATCGCTCCCTTGTATTTTTCCCTTCATACAAAAACCAACAAGGCCCTTAACTTTCAGGGTTTGTAGAAAGTGGCCATGGCAGCCCAAAAGATAAAGGTTTGAAGGAAATGGGAAAAGAAAAACCCGCCGCCATTTTCGGGAGGGCTGTGGTGGGATTCTCCAACGTGGTGATAAGAATATAAAAGCACCTGCTGCTGGTGCTGGTCAACCTCCACTCGTCCTCGCTCCAGGCGGTGCAGGTGTGCGCGCATTATCAGGTGATTGTCGTATGAGGATTCATATAACTTCTTATTGTCGATGTAATAGACAGAATCAAAAAGATAACACTGAATAGACTTGAAACTAAAAAAGTATACCTATCCCAATCGATAGGTTTTTTCCTATTATGATATTCTTCCGCGGCAGAGAATAAAGGATGCTCAGGATTTTCAATTGCAAACTCCTCGGTCATTTGATCTATTGCTGGAAATCGATTTACCATATAGGATTTATTTCCATGTAAGGCCGCTACGATCTTATAGAGTTTATCATGTCCTATCTTTTTTACCAGATCTGTGCGCCCCACCAGGGAGGTGGTAGTTGCGATTGTCTTAATATCCGTTTGAGGAAACGGTGGATTTGCCTGATAACTACCTGGACAGCCGCCGCAATATCTCAGGGTCCCGACCCAGATACATCGGCGTACACTCCACGAGCGTTCGGCATCCCAGGGCCCGGACCTGTTTCAGGAAGGGCAGCGCCTTAGCGAATACCTCCTCCGGGTCATACCGATCCGCGCTTACCTGGTCCGCCCCGATAAAATCGACCATCACGTGCTCGTGGGTCAGGACGATGCCCAGATCCTTCGGCGACACGGGTCCGGTTACAGTCTGCACACTTCGGTCCAGGGACATATTCTGTAACCGCCTTTCAATCCCACATCCAAAAGCGGTAAGCCCAATCGCCTTAAGGGCAACGCGACGAATCATCTCTCCTCCATCAAGCCCGGTTTCCAGGGGGTCAATCTATTCTTTCCTCAAACACCCCTCCGGCCCCCTCCCCGAAACGGGGAGGGGAGGTCATGTGGCTAACTTGTCTAAATTAAAGACATTAGCCCCCTTCCCGTCTCGGGAAGGGGGTTTGGGGGTTTGACCCTAAACCGAACTCAATTATCCGTCACGAACATTCTGTAGGGGCACGATGCATCGTTCCCCTACACCAATTTTCTAGGGCCACCCCGATTTCCGAGGAACGAGGTCGTGCCTTGCACGGTGATTCCCCCGATCCCGGACCTAACCGACATCCGACCCCTGACCCCCGATTCCCGTCGGGTTTCCAATCTTCAATCGTCGATCTTCAATCTCCCCTGACCTCCGACCTCTGGCCCCTGATCCACTAATCCTTCTTCTCCCCAGAAATAACAATATCCCCCTTTGTGCTCTCCACGATGGCGATGAGCTCATTTTGCTCCTTTTCAGGAACCTTGAACTTATCCAGGGTTATCTTAAAGTCAGCCGACATCGCCTGCCACTCCCCCTCTGTGATGTTCATATTTGCGTGGGTTTCCTTCATCGTGCGCCCCGTGTATTTCTGAGGCCCTCCTGTTACCTGGCAAACCAGGGCAGTAACGCGGTACTTGAGCCCTGCCTTGGGAACCCGTTTCCTGGCTTCGTCAATCACTGGATTGGCGTTCAGCACGTCGTTAACCAGGAGTCGCTCGATGAAGTCATCCACAACAGTCGCAATGGCGTATACACCTCCAAGACGTTCATAGAGCGCCTTTTCTGGTTTCTCCTCCTGGCCGATAGCTGTTGTTCCATTCCCCAGCGTTACCAGGACAAGAACAAAAAGAGAAACGAAACTCCTCAGGAACAATCGTTGTGCTTGCATTTTTTCGCTCCTTTTCACACGGTGAGCTACAACCCTTCTGCTTTTCGTAGTCCGGTGGATTCGTATTATTTTTTGTTTTCTCCAACAAATACTTCTGGAGGACCGGCGACTCCAGCGGCTTCCATCGCACTTTTCAATTCTTCAGAATTCAAAAATTCTTGAACTCTCTCGCCTTCGCCAACTACCGTGACATGATTAGCGTCCTCCACTGATTGGAGAACATAGTGGTCCTTGATTCCAAATTTCTCGCGAGTTGATTCGTGTGCATCGTAGGTTTCTTTCCAAGCCCCAAAATCGTTGACTTTGTGACTAATAACAAAGACAGCCATTTTATTTCTCCTTAAGGTTTTCATGTGTAGCCTGGGTCAAATTCGCAGGAGCGGCAACTTGACCGAAGGCAAAGGGAATACTCCGCGCCTTGTCGCGGGGAAATTTAGTATTTTAGACTTCCAATCAGTTTGATTCCAATTTTTTCAATCACCATCCTCTCGGAGTTTTAGAGGGCGCTCCCGGTGGGTCTATGCTTCCGGGAGAATCCCACCGCCAAGCGTAGGAGCGCCCTACCATTGCCGCAATGTACTGCTAAAATTCCTCATAACAAACCGGATAGTCATTGACAACGTTGAAACCCTTTCCAACCACCCCTCCCCCGGCCCCTCCTATTCCCCCGATCCCTGACCCCTGACTACCGGTTTTGACTTCCCTGACCCCTGACCTCCGACCCCAGCCTTTTCCATTTCCTCTTACACGTCACAACTGAAGTTACTAAAGTCGAACTGTACTATCAGTATATAAATCATATTATCGGTTTTGGGCGCGACGCTGTCCCTCCTTATTAACCTTCCACCCAAGCACGGTTTTCCCACGTTTCACGTTTGACGTTTCACGGCCTATCCTTTTGTTGTTGCAAACATGATACGCTTGTGTTATCATTTCACATGACGAGGTCCGAATCGACTTCAAAAGGGCTTTAACCGGGCCGTATTGACCGCAAACGCCCCTTTTATTCGACAGACCGGTTTTTAGGGCCCTTTATCGAAGTCCTTTCCTGTACGGCACGGGACTTGCAGGTACCAACTTCTGAATTGAATCGATTGTTACAAAGGTCTGACTGTATTATCGGTACCTGACCCATTGCTTTTAGGGGGAGTTTTGCAATTTCCATTTTGCATTTTCCATTTCCCCCAGCCTCGGAGCCCTCCGCCATGAAACGATTTGCGAAACAACTCCTGATTTGTCTGACCGCCCTCCTCTTCTGCCCCGGCTGGGTGGCAGCCCGGGAACGATCCCCCTTCGTGGTTGAAGGCATAGAGATCCTGGGCAACGCCAGAACCAAGGACAACGTGATCATCCGCTCGATGGTCCTCAAGCAGGGTGATCTGCTGACCTCGAAACGCATTATCGCCACCCAGCGAGATCTCTACCGTACCCGCCTTTTTCGAACGGTCCACGTCTCCTCGAAGCCCGGAACCTCCGACGGGAAGGCCATCGTGGTCGTCTATGTTGAGGAGAAAAGGTTCGGAGACGTCAACCTCGGGGGTGAATACAGCGAACTCGACGGATTCACTTTTGTGTCGGAGGTTCGATATGTCAACCTTCAGGGAGATGGGAAAAGCATTGGGGTCTCATACGACCTCGGAGAGCGGCGAAAAGGTTGGAAGGGCGCCTATTCCGACCCCTACCTGTTCAACTCCCGATATTCCTTCCTGTTAGGCCTTCACGGTTCGACTTTCGAGCGGGATCTCTATCCCGATACAGAGGTGGCGTTTCGGAAGGCGCAGCGCCTCGGAACCTCCATCGATCCTTCACTGGGCAATCCGGACCGCAATGGAATCTACAAACTGGATCGCCTGGGTGCCACACTCGGTTTTAGCAGGGATTTTGGAAAGGGATATCGCACGATCTTCAAATATGGAGCCGAAGAGGTGGACGTGGGTTGGTTCCGCACCCCGAAGGCAACTGGTCCGTTCGCGAAGGAGATCGGGAACAACCTGGGTCGGGATGCCCTGGTGACCCTGGGTCTGGAATTCCGGAAAGGCCTTGTGGGTCCTGTGCGAAGGCTTCCTCAAACCGAATTTACCCTCTCCGCCGAATACTCCCCCGTCCTGCTGGGTTCGGCCGCCCGCTTCGCCCGGCTCAGAGCGGACGCCGCTGCTCACATTCCCCTCGTCCCGGGGCATATCCTGTCTTTCGAGTTTAAGTCGGGCGCTGTCCTTTGGGACCCCCCCTTCTATGAACGCCTTTTCTTGGATGGGAACTACCAGCTTAAAGGGTTTGAGCGTAGAGCGATCGGTCCCGAGGGAGGGACCAAAATGCTGTTTGTGGAAGCTGTCTATTCCCTTCCCGTCGGGCGCTTGGGCCGATTCTATCTTTTCGGCGAGGCCGCGAATGTCTGGGTGAAAGGGCAGGAAATAAAGTTGCGCGAACTCGATGGCACCTTCGGGGTCGGTTTATCTCTCCTGAATCGGATCGAATTCAGTTTTGGTTTTGGCCCCCGCACCTTTATCCTCCGGACCCACCGGATCGGAGGTATCCGCGCCGGCCTTTAGACCCCCACCCAGAGGTCCATTAACCGCGCCATCCTCCTCAGGGGGTATAAAAATTCGATGCCGAAAGCAACCCGATGGCACAAACTCCCGGTAATGTCGATCCTTCTTCCCCTGGTCATCTACGGGGTAATGGGGGAAGCTGTGTTCGCGGGTGAGATTTCGGTCACAGATCGTCGGATCGATGTCAATGAGGAAGTCCTCCTTCTCGATCTTCGACTGAAGGGCCTCTTCTCTGAACGCACCCTCAACGCGATTCAGGCCGGCATGACAACCAGGCTTGCCATCAAGATCCGCCTCAGTCCTCGCGGGCGTCCGGCCTTCGAGAAGGACCTCGTCTTTCAAATCCATCACGACATTTGGGAAGGGCAGTTCCTCGTCCTCAAACGAGCGTCTCCACCGGACACCCTTCGAACCACCGCGCTGGACACCGTTCAACAATTCTGCACCGAAATCGACAGGGTGGAGCTTATTCCCATTGAGCACATCCTTCCAGACGAGCCATTCGGCCTGAAGCTCCGAATCGGGATCGATACGTCCACCCCTGAACAGGCCAGACGAACCCGGAAATGGCTCGCGCCCCCTCAAGAGGATGACGAGGTCGATTCTCCCGGGGGGGTCCGGATCGATCTGGGCAATGTGATCGATTTCTTCTTCAACATCTACAAACCGCAGGAGCAGTCTCCCTGGATTGACCTGGGAACCTACGTCGGAAGGGTAACGGACCGGATGACGCTGGAGGAGCTTCCGTGATCCTTCGTACGCTTTCTCTCCGAACCCGAATCGTGATCGCCATGATTCTCCTGGCCCTCGCGACCGCCCTCGCACTCTCCTACCTGACCGAAAGCCTCCTGGACAGAAGTTTGAGGCTGAGCATCCACCCCAACGTCCGGTCTGTCCTCTCCGAGGCCCTCTCCGTGGCCAAAACCAGCTATAGCGACCGACGCGTATCCCTCGGACGCCTGGGGGAGCGCCTCGCCCGGTCCGAATCAGCGGCCGAGGCATTCCGGTCGGGAAACGTGTCTCAACTTCAAAACCTTGTCGGATCTAACGAAGGTGGGGATCGAATCTCTGAAGTGAAGGTGATTCGTTTCTCCCAAGAGGACCCCTCCCCTGAATCGGGCCTCGAGGGAATCCCTTTGGCACATAGCGATCTCCTCGAAGCCTTGAAGAGCGGGCCCTACCTGTTTCGTGACAGGGACCAGGGAAATCTTCTCAAGATGCTCGTCCCTTTCTTCGACAATGAAACGATAGCCGGCGTACTCATCCTGGTGGAACAGATCGATCCGACTTTCTTCAGGATCGAGGGGGCCGCTCAGACCTATGAGGATATCGATACGAGCGAAAGAGCCATCCGGCGGGCCCATCTTCTCACCGTCCTGGCCGTAGCCTTCGCCGTGCTTCTCCTTGCAACCCTGGTCGGGGTCTGGATCGCCTTCGGAATCACGCATCCCTTGCGGGATCTCATCAAGGGCACCCGGGAACTCGCGCGAGATAATTTGAGCCACCGCATTCCGCAGCACCGAAAGGACGAAATCGGTCTCCTGATCGACTCCTTTAACCGGATGGCTTCCGATCTTCAGGAAAACCGCCGTCAGCGGGTCGAGGCCGAGAAAGTGGCCGCATGGCGTGAAATCGCCAGAAGGCTTGCGCACGAGATCAAGAACCCCCTGACGCCCATACAGCTAACGGTCCAGGAGATGCGGGACAAGTACGGCGGAGCCGATCCGATTTACAAAAAATTGCTAGACGATTGCGCTGAAATCATCACGGAAGAGGTGGAGAGTCTCAAGAACCTGGTTAAAGTCTTCGCGGATTTCGCACGCCTTCCGGACCTGAAAGTGACCCCCACCGGCCTGAACAACCTGATCGAGGATGTGGCAAGACTCTATCCCGATGCCCCGATCACCCTCGATCTGAGGGACGGCATCCCTCAGATTCCTGTCGACCGGGGACAAATCCGGCGCGTCCTCATCAACCTGATTGAGAACGCGGCCGTGGGACTCGATGGGAACGGAAAAATTCTCATCAAAGCGGAAACGGGAGAACCCCTTGAAGGAAGATACAGCGGACAGGCACCACCCGGGGTTTTACAAGACCCCCACGCACAGGGCTGGATAGACGTGGTCGTGAGCGACACGGGTCCCGGCATCCCCCCCGAAAATCTGGAGCATATCTTCGAACCCTACTTCTCCACGAAACGGACCGGCATGGGCCTCGGCCTGGCCATCGTCAAAAACATCGTCGAACAGCACCACGGACAAATCAACGTCGAAAGCCACCTCGGAACCGGAACCTCGTTTACGATTCGGCTCCCTGTTGACGGACAACCCTCGGGCGAAAACGTTGCTGGATTGTTGCAAAAGTCAAACGGTATTCTAAGTACTTGAATCATTCCTTTTTGAAAGCGAGACGGTTTCATTTTGCAAATCCTTTTTGACACCCCTCCCCCCCCCTCCCCTTGTAAAGGAGAGAAGAGATCATGTGTTTTAAATTTCGCTAAAATAAAGGCGATATCCCCCTTCCCTTTAGGGAAGGGGCGCAGGGGGTAAGGTCTGACACCCGATCGATTTTGTTGTTCGTCAAAACTACCCTGAATTGAACCAAAAATAGATGCACGCATCCCGGTCCATCGTCTCCTGTCTGCCGAAAAATTCCATTTTCCATTTTTCATTTTGAATTATGAAACCAAAAATCCTGATCGTCGACGACGAACGAAACATCCGCCGCTCCCTCGACATGATCCTCACAGGTGAAGGATACGAAGTCATCTGTGCGGAACGGGGCGAAGACGCCACAACCCTCTCCGTCCAGAAACGACCGGATGCTGTGCTTCTGGACATTGTTCTGCCCGACATCGACGGCATCGAAGTCCTGAAGCGGATCAAAGCCCGTTCACCCGACCTTCCGATCATCATGATCTCGGGCCACGGGACCGTGCAGGATGCCGTCCAGGCCACCCGTCTGGGGGCTTACGACTTTTTCGAAAAGCCCCTTTCAAAAGAGAAAATCCTTCTCACCCTCGGCCACGCCCTGGAAACCAGGACCCTGAGACGGGGGTTCGAGATGATTGGAGAGGGGCCGTCCATGCTGGCCATCCATGAGCAGGTGAGCCGGGTGGCGCCCACCAACGGCCGGGTGCTGCTCATGGGCGAGAGCGGAACCGGCAAGGAACTCGTAGCCCGGTCCATTCACTACAACAGCCCCCGAAAAAATATGCCTTTTATCAAGGTCAACTGCGCTGCGATCCCGGAGGAACTGATCGAAAGCGAACTGTTTGGCAGCGATCGGGGTGCCTTCACCGGGGCTGTCAAAACGCGGGACGGAAAGTTTCTCCAGGCCGACGGGGGAACCCTCTTCCTGGATGAGATCGGCGACATGAGCTTTAACGTCCAGTCCAAGGTCCTTCGCGCCCTCGAGCAGGGGGAGTTTGAACGGGTCGGCGGCACCCAAACCATCCAGGTGGACGTACGCGTCCTCGCGGCCACCAACCGTGACCTTCCAAAACTCGTCGAGACAGGGAAATTCCGCGAAGACCTCTATTTCCGCCTGAACGTGGTGCCTCTCGTCGTCACTCCCCTCCGGGAACGTCCGGAAGACATTCCGCTGCTCGTCGGCAGCTTCCTGGAACACGTCGCTGCCGAGAACGGGGTCCGTGGCAAAACGGTATCCGAAGAGGCGATGAAGATCCTGTGCGCCTACACCTGGCCGGGAAACATCCGGGAACTTCGCAACGTCGTCGAACGTCTGTCGATCATGGTGACCGGGGATGTCATCCGTCCGACCGACCTTCCAACCGAACTCCGTGCGGGAAGGAACATCATCCGAAAAGGCTCGGAGGCTTCCGGGAAAACCCTGAAGGAGATTCGGGAGCAAGTCGAGAAAGACTACATTCGCGCAGTCCTCGCAGAACACGATTGGAATGTCACCCAGGCCGCAAAAGATCTCGGCATCGAACGCACCAATCTGCACAAGAAGATCAAATTCTACGGGATCGGAAAGGAATAACCGTAAACAAAATGACTCTCCAATTACGTAAGCCACGTCCTGAGCGGAGCAGCGCACCAGCGCTGCGTAGTCGAAGGAGATCCTTCTTTTTCAGCCCTTTTTCTTGATGAGCAAGAAAAAGGGCGACCTTGGGGGAAGGGTGGTAATCAGACAAACAACGGTGGGGTGGTAGCAAGAAAGGGTGAACTTGGGAGGGTTGGAAGCAAGCATCAGCTTTGAGAAAGTTTAATCCAAGGGTGTCTGTTACACACAACTAATAACCAGGAAGATCTACCTTTTTAACAATCCAACAATCAGAAAGCCATCTCATGGTCCTTCCTCGGAACCTCTTCCGAACGTGTGTCGTCTTTCTGCTCCTTGTTCCATCCGTCGCATCCCCTCGCATCGGATCCTTCCCTGAAAGAGGCTTTGCCATCAACATGAGCCCAACCCGATACAACAGGGTGGAAGGCCTCTTCTTCGGGGGAAACCTGGTGATCGCCCCGGAGGATTGGAGGGGGATCAGCCTGTTCGGCGCCGGGGGTTATGGCCGGGAAAACAAGGCCTGGCGACACGAGGTGGGTCTCAAAATGGCAAGCGACAAAACCAGTCTCTCCTTTTCCCAGTTCAACCGGACCGCCAGCCTGGATGACTCCCTGATCACAACGGGTGCGAACTCCTTCATGGCCCTCCTCTTTAATAGGGATTATAAGGACTACTTTCAGGCCAGAGGAGGTGTGGAATGGCTTGCGACACACCGTCATAACAAATCCCTCGCCTTCAACGCCCGGTTGTCACTCTCCACCCTGAGAAACATGCGGAAGTCCACAGACTGGAGCCTGTTCCGCCGGGATGAAGACTTTCGCGACAACCCCGGGATCGTGCAGGGAAAGGAGGGACTCATCTCCGGTTCGATCGTCGTGGACCTTCGCCGTTCGAACCCCATCCGCAGGGGCGGCACCTATCTCTCCGTAGAATATCGCCATCGTTTTCGGGACTTTGAAGACAACGGGCTGACGCTGAAGCTCCAGCGATATCAGGTCATGCCGTTTGGGGACCAGACTCTTTTATTGCGCGCGATGTTGGCCAGCAGGACCAAACTTGCCCCGCAGGACAGTCTCCACCAACTCTACCTGGGCGGTATCGGAACCTTGCGGGGGTTGGCATTTCGGGAACTTTCAGGCAATCGGTTGTTGATGTTCAATGCGGACTATATCTTCCAGGACGCCCTCAAACTCCTGGACCTTGTCCTTTTTTTCGACACCGGTTGGATCGGCCGACGCCCTCAATCCGCATCCGTCCTCACCGGCTTCGGCGACGTCCAGTGGAGCGATTTCAAGTCCAACATCGGCATGGCGCTCTCGCTGAGCGGCCAGCGGCTGCGTCTCAACATTGCCCGCAGGTTTGACCGCCGGGACGCAAAGTGGGTGGTTACGATTCGGGGACGGAGGAGCCTGTGAAGAGCTCCAGGGGGGTTGGGGCTTCTGTTTCTTCCATCCTCGTCGCGATCTTTGCCATCCCCCAGTCCCTTCTCTGGGCAGGAGAACCCTTCCGGGTCTTCGACCTCGAAATGCCCGGGCACGTTGGGTATTTCCTCGCGGAAGACCTGGACGAAGACGGCCTTAAAGAATTAATCGTCCTCCACAAAAAACCACCTCCATCAAGAGTGGCGGTGACATCTCTGTGGATGTCGATCTTTTTTCAGAGTGACGCCGGATTCGGGGCGAGTCCGGATCGTACCATCCCCATCGACCCCCGGGCAGCCGTCTTCGATGTGGGGGATTTGCTGCCAACTCCAGGTAAGGAGATTTCTTTCCTGGGTCCCGATGGACTCCACGCCTACCCATCCCTGGATAGTTCGTCCCATCCCCGTCCACAGAAAGTCCTCGATATCCCCTCTATTTTCACGTTTCACGATCCCTCCGCACTTGCCCACTTCGACTTTATCTCCGATCTGGATCGAGACGGCATAGAAGATATCATGGTGCCGCAGCGGGATGGATTGGCGATCTACACAAAGGATCCAGACGGCCTGCTAATCCCCTCGGGGGTAATCCAAATGGGATGGGTTTCAACGATTCATAGCCTTTCCTCGCAACGGAGGGCCCTGGGCTTTGGAGTCCGCATGAGTGTGGCCACCCCTCGGTTTTTGACGCAGGACTTCAACGGCGATCGGAGGAGCGACCTGATCGCTATCTATTCCGATAGCCTCTGCGCCTTCTTTCAAAAGCCGGGAGGGGGTTTCGACGGCCCCCCCGATCAGGTGATCGATCTACGGTTCGATCGCATCGCGACAGGGACACAGACCATACGGGAGGCTCCCGAGGACCGGGACGAACACACCAGCATCACAAAGATCACGGACTTGAATGGGGATGGACGGATAGACTTGCTGGCCCTTCGGATCTCGACCCGGAAGAGCGCCCTCCGCCCCGAGACCGAGGTACAGGTCTATTATGGCCGGGAGACCGAAGGCCGAAACCTGTTTCCCGCTGATCCCGACCAGATCCTGAAGGCGAAAGGCACCCAGATCCTCGCCGATGCCGTCGACCTCGACGGAGACGGAAGGATGGACCTCATCGTCCCCACGATTAAACTCGGCCTTGCGCAGATCATCCGGGTCTTGATCTCGAAGACCCTCGAGGTAGATGTCCATATCTTTCTGATGGGAAAGGACGGCCGCTACCCCAAAAAGGCCTCGGACAAAAGAGACTTTCCCGTACAGTTCGACTTCAAGGGTCAACACAGTCAACCGGTCTACGAAGTCGTGGATCTTAACAATGACGGAAGGATTGATATTCTCACCAGCGCAGATTTTGAGGAGCTCGAGGGCTATTATGGCGTCCCCAAAAAGATCTTGCGAAACAAACCCGATTTTCGATTTCGCGTAAAGTTGCCCCGAAACGGAGAACGCGTCATCGCGATCCAACTGAACCCGGACAGCCGGGCGGACCTTGTGATCACCTACGAAATACAGGATATGGAAGAAGGGGAAGACCTGCGGAATTTGGTTCGGGTTCTGCTCTCCGACGGTCCTTGAGGGAAGGATACGCCGAACAAGTCAAAAAAATGTCATTCTGAGCCCCTTCACTTCGTTCAGGATAAACTCCGGCGAAGCTTGTCCTGAGCGGAGTGGCCGGTCTTTGGCACGGAGTCGAAGGGAATCTCGTTTTTCGTAAAACGAATATCCAAGAGATAAAACGCTTTCTCTTCGACTATTAGGCATTTCAAACTAAATATGTCATTCTGAGCCGAAGGCGAAGAATCTCTGTTTTCGGATTCTCTCTGAAGGTGACCTTCAAGTCACGTGATATTGGATCGATTCCAAAGCAACTTTTGCTAAAACAAAAACATTACGATCGTTTTTTATGTTCGTCAAGACTAACCCTGATTTGAAGAGGCCTTTCAATCTTCAATCGTCAATATTCAATCCTAAATTTCCCCTGACCTCTGACCCCTGGCTTTTCCTGCCCCTCCACTGCCTTTTCCCGTCTCACCTCTAACGTCCCGCAAACTGAGTTGAATTTAGGTTTTTTCTTCTGTATTCTGTATTCACGGTGGGGATGGGCGGAAGGGTCTTACTCCTACCCCTACATTTTCCCATTCGACGGACATGCTTTTTTTATCGCGCATGCCGGACATTCAGGCGATCGTGCGGTGCAGGTCCTCCGTCCGTGATGGATTAAAAGATGGGGAAAGACAACCCAGTGCCTTTTCGGAACAAGCTTGATCAAATCCTGCTCGATCTTCTTCGGGTCCTGATTTTGGGTCAGACCCAGCCTGTTTGTGATCCGCCGGACGTGCGTATCTACGACGACCCCGGACGCGATCCCGAATGCATTCCCCATCACAACGTTGGCTGTCTTACGACCGACACCCGGTAGGCGGGTCAGAGCTGCAAGATCTTTGGGAACCTCTCCCTCGTGCTCCAACACCAGATTTTGGCAGCAGGACTTGATATTCTTTGCTTTATTCCGAAAAAACCCCGTCGAACGTATGGCCTCCTCGATCCCCCCCAACTCCGCGGCGGCGTAGTCCTCCGCCGTCCTGTATTTAGCGAACAGGTGAGGCGTCACAGCGTTTACCCGCTCGTCCGTACATTGTGCAGAAAGAATTGTTGAAATCAACAACTCAAGCGGGTTGCCGTAGTCGAGGGAGCACTTCGCATCGGGGATCGCCCGCTTCAATCCTCGGATGATCCTTAGAACACGTCCTCGTCTCTCCTCGCGACTCTCTCTCACGATCGCCCCCCTTGCCTCTGACCCCTGACTTTTCTTGCCACTGCTACTGCCTTTTCCGTCCCACCACTAATGTCCCGCCGACTGGATGAATTTAGGTCTTCTTCTGACTCCTGTCTTCTGTATTCTCTATTCCGGTGGTGATGGGGCGAAGAGTCTTGCCTTTGCCTTTCCTGCTACTGCCTTTGCTTTCCCTCTGACCTCCGACCTCTGACCCCCGATTTTCGTCTTACGTCTCACGTTTGACGTTTGACATTTTTTTCCCATCGTCCATCGTCCATCGTCTATGGTCTATGGTCCAATATCTTAATATATTTCTTCAGCTCGATCACCTTCCCTCCTTCCCCCTTGGATAGGTATACAAGCATCAGGTTGTTCATCATCCGAATGAGGATATGGCGATTGGGAGCGGACTCCAGACAGGAATTATCAAATGTGTTGCCAAGCCGAGTCACGATCTCCTGGCACTCTTTCCGGGTGATCACCTCACCACGATTAAACGGATCGACGAAAAACTCTAGATCGGCATCACGATATTTTACGATGAAATGTCCGGGCATCCCGATTCCGGATACCGGGAGACCGAGACGACGGCTCAAAAAAAGGTAAACGGCCGATAGGGTGATCGGAATGCCCACCCTCCGGTCCAGGACTCGGTTGATGAAGCTGTTTTCCGGATCCCGCACGGCCCCCCCCTTAAAACCCTTTTCATCGAACAGATAGGCATTCAGTTCGCGGATGGTATGGATGGGATGGTCATTTTTCGAGACGTGCGGAGAAAGGTCGGCAGCCATTTCATCCAAGAGGTCCACATAGGGATCCGACAATACCTCGGGGTAGCCGAACTTCGCGATCAGGAAGGTCCCGACCTCAAGGTCGATTTCGGAGGAGAGGGATAGGTCCTCGAATTGTTTGTCCAGGGGGGGGGTCATCCATGCGGACCAAAAGTTTGGCGATCTCTTGTTGGGCCCGGACGTGAGATCCCGCGGCCGCATGAATCCCCACGACCGTCTCCTGGCTCATATCCGCCAGTTTTTTCCTTACCGCCCGCACGACCTCCTGGTCTTCATCTGAAAGGAGTGTGAGGATGGCTTGAATCTCTCGCTCAGTCAACCCGCCCGCCTTTGCATTTCCTGCTACTGCTACTGCATTTTCCCGTCTCACGTCTCACTTCTGACGTCTCACGTTTTCCCGACCACTGGCCCCTGCCTTTGCTTTTCCTGCCACTGCCACCAGCTACTGCCACTAACCTAAAACCAGATATCCGATAAGGGCAGATGCAAGAATGACGAGCGCCGGGTGAAGGCCCAGGAATATGACGGCTCCAATTGCTCCACCTGTTATCAAATAGGTCCCCCAGGCCGAAGGGGTGTTCAACCGGAAGGGGAAGGACTTCTGAGCCACCTCATAAGTGACTAAAATAAGGAGAGCCACAACGGCCGGACGGACCCCGAAGAGAACCGACTGAACCTTGGGATGGTTCCGATATTCGAAAAAGAAAGTCGCCAGAAGAAGGATCATGAAAAGAGACGGAACAATCGTACCTGCAAGACCCGCCAGGGCACCCCACACCCCTGCGATCTTAAAGCCCACATAACCGGACATCTTTGTTGCAATCGGGCCGGGGAGGGCGTAACCCATAGCCAATGCATCGGTAAACTCTTCGAGAGTCAGCCATTTGTGTGCCATGACCACCTCTTCCTGCATCAGAGGGATCATGGATGGCCCTCCCCCGTACGCGAAAATTCCAACCTTGCCAAAAGCCACGAAAATGTCCCATATTAAGGTGAATTTTTGAAAAAACATGCGACCTCCTCAAGGGCGATGGACGATGTTCCTGCGAGAATTTTCAATATACAATCTGCCTGCTGGGGAGACAAGGCCATTTCGGCCCCATAATTTTTTTGGTTCGACCCCCTTTTTGAGATTTCTAATTTTGCCGGATTATATTAGATTATACCTGGATTGCAGGCAGGCATCCCAGATCCTGATTCATTCCTGATCGGTGATGGACACAGCCCCGGGATAAGGGACGCGAGTGGAACTACTGGATGTTATTAAAGTCAAACTGTACTTTCAGTACATGAATCATATTATTGGTTTTGCGCGCGACTCTGTCCCTCCTTTGAACGCTCCACCCAAATCCGGTAAAGGCACAAGCCCTCTCGAAGTTACATCTGAGCGGAGCAGCGCGTCAGCGCTGCGTAGTCGAAGGAGGGCACTAAATTTTGATTGTCATCTACAGTCCGGGCTTAGGCGCGCCCAACTCCGCGGCGTTTGAGCAGAGCCGGACATCCTTCGCATTCCATAGAAGTTAAATGCAAGCTCAATTCTGTTACACGCCACGAGAAAGAAAAGGAGAACTTGCCCATGTCGAACGAGTCATCATCGGATAAAAGACAGCATCCGCGGATTCAGATTGAGCTCCCGGTCCAGGTCCACGGTGAGACGGAGCGGCCATTGGTTCTTCAGATGTCCGACATCAGCGCACAGGGAATGCAGATTAAGATGACTCGTTCCGACTTCGAGGCACTCCAGAAACCCGGCGAAAAAGAGGGGATGAGCAGCTTCTTTGAAGTCCAGATCACTGCCCGGCTCTCGTGGGTGCGGCCGGATGTGGACGAGGGCCTTACCACAGGTTGGGAGTTCGACTTCATGGAGGACGAGGAACGCATCGGATAAGCGTTGACAAAGAATCCCGATTGGGCTATTTTTGCCCCTTGCAAATTTTCTTCAAAAGTCGAAATCACGGTGCCCGAGAAGCTGAATGATTTAGAACGCATCATCTCCAAAAACCCGACCTCCTCTCTGTTTGCCAGGCTTGCTGACGCTTACCTCCAGTCAGGGGATGTCGATCGCGCGATAGAGGTATGTGAGCAGGGTCTTCGGTATCGCCCATCTTATGTCAGCGGTCACGTGGTTCTGGGCAAGAGCCGTTTCTCCGCCGGGAGTTTGTGGAAGCTCGTCGGGCCTTCAACAAGGTGCTCCACCTCGACCCTCAACACGCGGTCGCCATCTGGTATCTCGGCAGGATCGATCGGGAGATGGGTTGGGACGATCTTGCCCTCCGAAACTTTCAGAAAGCTCAGGACCTGGATCCCCTCAGCAAAAGCCTGCAGATGAGTATCGACGAAATTCTCACTTCGATCTCAAACCGGATGGGGGAAAGGATCAGAGACGGGGTGGAGGAAGGAGAATTTGACGATGTCCCCGCCGTCGATCGATTGGAGTCTCAGTGCGCTACTGAGATTCAAACCGCGGGAACGGAGGAAGGCGGAGTCAGGGGGACAGGGGACCCCCACCTGTTACCTGACCGTGGAATTGAGGACACTCCGGAGCCTGATAGGGGGAGGCCGGAGAGCGGAGCGAGCGATGGTGAAACCGCAAACCCAAAACGGGATTCAAAACTGGAGGGTCCGGCCAAAGACTCCGCGTCGGAATATTCCCCCATCCATACGGCAACGTTGGCAGAGATCTTCGCTTCGCAGGGCCATACCGCCCGGGCCATCGCCATACTCGAGCGGGTCGTGGAAACGGAACCCGGAAACGCGAGAGTGCGTGATAGGATCAACACGCTAAAACAGGGAAAATCGGGCCTTCGACACATCGAGAAGTAGGAACTTCGATCCAGTTGCTGGAGAGTCGAGATGATTTCGACCGGAGAATTCCGAAACGGAATGGTCTTGAATTATGAAGATCATCTCTATTCCATCGTAGAATTTCAACACGTAAAACCTGGCAAGGGCGGTGCATTCGTCAGGACTCGTCTTAAGAACATACGGACCGGTGCGACCATCACGCCCACCTTCCGGTCGGGTGACAAAGTGGAGGAGGTTCGTCTGGAGCGTCGGTCAATGCAGTATCTCTACGCTTCTGACGATGTCTACTATTTCATGGACCTCCAGAGTTATGACCAGATCCAGCTGAACAAAGAGTCCATCAGCAATTCCTTATCCTATCTGAAAGAAAACGATGTCGTCGATGTCCTTTTGGCGGACGATAAACCGATCGGCATACAGATGCCGAACTTCACAAACCTGAAGGTCGAACAGGCCGAGCCAGGGGTCAAAGGGGATACGGCCGCTGGGGGGACAAAGGCCGCCCTCCTGGAGACCGGTCTGACCGTTCAGGTTCCCATGTTCGTCGAAACGGGAGACACCCTTCGTATCGACACACGGACCGGAAACTACGTTGAAAGGGTGTGAAACCCAACCTGTAATGAGAAGCCGGTGAGGATAACCAAGATCAAAACCCTTGTCCGGGAAATGGTGGGTCTGATTCAAGCTCACGGCCTCGATGAAATAGAGGTGGATTTTTCCATATTTGGCAGGAAGCGGATTCGGTTGGCCAAAAGGAGTGAGCGGCCTCAAAACTCGCCGCCGCCACAGGAAACCAACGAGAAGTCCGATTCCCCTCCGGAGGCGTCCCCCGCCGATTCTGAGGCAGATGGTTTCCATACGATCCACTCCCCCATGGTGGGCATGTTTTACCGCTCCCCATCCCCGGATGAGGCCCCATACGTGCGGGAAGGAGATCCGGTCTCTTCAGGTCAGGTCGTCTGCGTCATCGAAGCGATGAAAATCATGAATGAAATAGAATCCGATGCGAAGGGGAAGATCGTCCGCATCTTGGCGGAAAATGCCCAACCTGTCGAATACCATCAGCCCCTTTTCCTTGTAGAACCGACTTCATAGGGGGATGGTCCCTCCAAAATTGCCCCGAATTCCTGAGATCCCTTTGGACTCCAGTAAGGCCATAAAAAAAGTCCTTGTCGCCAACCGGGGCGAGATCGCCCTGCGTATCATAAGGACATGTAAAGAGCTGGGGCTCCAGACCGTAGCCGTCCACTCCGAAGCTGATGTCAATTCGCTCCACGTCCGATTCGCCGATGAAGATGTTTGCATCGGCCCTTCAAGTCCCGCTCAGAGTTATCTGAACATCTCCCGGATCATCAGCGCAGCCGAGGTCACAAACGCGGACGCGATTCACCCCGGCTACGGCTTCCTCGCCGAGAATCCCGATTTCGCAGAGATATGTGAATCGTGTGGGATCCGGTTTATCGGTCCCAGTGCCCAGACGATCCGGCAGATGGGCGACAAGGCATACGCACGGAAGGTGATGGAAGAGGCCGGTGTCCCCGTCATTTCCGGCACTGGAATTTTAGAGGACGGAGGTGCTGCACGTGAGGCTGCGGATCGCATCGGATATCCTGTCATTTTAAAGGCTGTTTTCGGCGGAGGAGGCCGGGGACTCCGGATTATCAGAGAAGGGCAGGATAGTGAACGGGTCTGGCAGATTGCGGTTTCGGAAGCGGAATCTGCTTTCGGATCGGGCGCCGTCTACATGGAACGCTACATCGAACAACCCAGACATATCGAGGTTCAGGTGCTGGGCGACCATTTCGGCAACCTGGTCCACATCGGTGAACGAGATTGTTCCGTCCAGAGAAGGCACCAGAAACTCATCGAAGTTTCGCCTTCTTCGGCCGTGAGCGAAAGTCTAAGGAACCGGATGGGAGAGGCGGCTTTACTGGGAATGCGGAAGGTGGGTTATCGAAACGCCGGCACCGTCGAGTTCCTGCTGGACGAGAGCGAACGGTTCTATTTCATGGAAACGAACACCCGGATCCAGGTAGAGCACCCGGTCACGGAGATGGTCACCGGCTTAGATCTGATCAAACTACAGATTCGAATCGCCGCAGGAGAACCGATCGGCCTGCGCCAGGAGGACCTGTCGCATTCCGGGTGCGCGATCGAGTGTAGAATCAACGCCGAGGATCCCAACCGTAATTTCCTCCCAGCGCCCGGTACCATCACCAGTGTTCACGTACCTGGAGGCCCTGAAGTGCGGGTGGATACCCACATCTACGCCGGTTATCGGGTCCCCTCTCAATACGACTCCCTCCTGGCCAAGTTGATCGTTCACGGAAGAGATCGCCAGGAGGCCATAAGCCGGATGGATCGATCCCTGGGGGAGTTCGTCATCGAAGGGATTCCGACCACGATCCCCTTTCATCAGGCTGTCATGAGACATCCTGATTTTATCCGGGGGGTGGTCCATTTGGGCTTCGTGGAGCGTCTGGGTTTCTCAGGTTAATGGCCCGGAGGAATCGCCCCCGTCGTGCATTCGCGCCGAAAGGATCACGAATGGCAAAAGTTCCGAAGGAATTGCTGTACACCGAACAACACGAATGGCTCTTGATGGAAGACGACCTGGGATCCGTGGGGATTACCGATTACGCTCAAACCGAATTGGGTGACATCGTATTTGTTGAACTTCCCCAGATCGGAGATCGCTTCGAAAAGGAGCAGCCCTTCGGAGCCGTGGAAGCGGTTAAGACCGTCGCGGATCTGTTCGCCCCGGTTTCCGGAGAGATCGTTGAGGTTAATGAATCTTTGGAAGCGGATGCCGCTCAGGTGAATCAGGACCCCTACATCTCTGGATGGATGATCAGGATGAGACTGGACAACCCTGAAGAGGTCAATGAGATGATGACTCCGGGGGAATATGAAGAGATGATCAAGGGCTTGTGAAGGGCCACCCTGCGGGGCAAAAAGACCTTGACATAGGCCGTGGTTCCTCGTAATATTCAAGAATTATAACACATAAATACAATCGTTTAACCCTAATTCCAGATTTCGAGCGCCGGACAGGCAGTCAGAACTGTTTGGATGGAGGTTGGACACATTGCTTTCAAAGCAGGTTTTAGTCCTCAACCAGAGCTACGAACCGATTAATATCTGCAGTGTCCGCAGAGCGATTATTCTGGTCTTTCGAGGAAAGGCACAGATCGTGGAGAAGTCCGCCCAGGAACTCCACTCCGTAAGGAACCGATATCCGGTCCCCAGTGTCGTCAGGCTGTTCCTCTACATTCGCATCCCACATAAACAGATGGTACTTTCCAAGCGGAACATCGTGAAGCGAGATGGGCACCAGTGCCAATACTGCGGTTCTAGACACGGAACGATGACCGTGGATCACATCGTGCCCAGGACCCTGGGCGGAGGGGAAACCTGGGAAAATCTCGTATGTGCCTGTGCAAGATGCAACAACGTAAAAGGAAACCGTTCCTTTGAACAGGCCGAGATGAATCTTATCAGAAGGCCACATCGGCCGAATCACGTGACCTTCATCAGAATTATGGTAGGCGTCCCGGATCAGCGCTGGAAACCATATCTTTTCATGGATTGAAGGGCAAATATAGCACGATCCTGACTTCCTTTTCACGTTTCACGTCTCACGGTTTTTATGATCGGACCGATCTCATTCCAGATAAATCCGGATACGGAGCCCTACGGTGTCCGCCTCTCGGTTTTCGAAGGTCCTTTGGATCTGCTCCTGTATCTGATCCGAAGAAATGAGGTGGATATCTACGACATCCCGGTATCGGAGGTCACAAAACAGTATATCGAATACGTCGAGGTAATCCGGGATCTGAACCTCGAACAGGCCGGAGATTTCCTCCTGATGGCCGCAACGCTCATGAAGATCAAGTCCCAGATGTTGCTCCCCCGCCAGGAAGGCGAGGAAGAAGGGGAAGACCCCCGGGAAGAGCTCGTCCGTCGATTATTGGAGTACCGCCAGTGCAAGGAGGGGGCCGCGTGGCTTTACCGCCAGGAGGAATCTCACCGGGACGTCTATTACCGCGGCAAATTTGAAGACCCCATCTGGTCCGAACGCGGAACCCAGGACTCGAACGGCCTCTATAAGGTGACCCTGTTCGATCTATTGTCCGCCTTCAAAAACGCGCTGGATCACGTTCCAGCCGAACAATACCATCGCGTCGAGGAAATAGAGGTCTCCGTCGAGGAGCGCATCGTCTTTGTGGTAGAGGTCCTGGAGCGCAGAAAGCAGGTTCTGTTTCGGGATCTCGTCGCCGGAATACCCCGGACGGTGATGGTGGTGACCTTCCTGGCTTTGCTTGAGCTTCTCAAACGTCAGCGTATCAGTGCCCGTCAACAAGATCCTTATTCTGAGATATGGATCTACTGGAAGGAAGAACAGGCGGACGAAGCCTCGACAACCATCGATGAGGGGATGGATGATACGGATTCAACATCATCTTAATGTCCTTCGATACTGTGGATCGACCGAATGACACCCGAACCCGGTGCTGCGAATGAGCGAGAGGAAACCGGTCCCGATGACCCACGACCAAAATCTCCGGAGGATGTCGACGGCCTGATAGGGGGAACACAACAGGTGGAATCCACGACCGGCCCGGACCATGCGGTGACGTTCGCCGATCGGGATCACCTTCACAATCGGTCAATCCTGGAAGCCCTCTTGATGGCTTCCGACGCTCCTTTGCAAATCGGCCGCATCCTCCCCGTTCTTGAAGATGCCGGACCACGAGACGTTCGCGTATACGTCGATGAGCTTAACGCGGAATATGAAAATTCGGACAGGTCCTTCAGGATTACTGAGGTGGCCGGCGGGTTTCAGTTTGCGGTGGAAACGCGCTTCGCGCCGTTTGTCAGAAGGTTGTATGGGAACCGGTTGCCCGTCCGATTGTCTCAAGCAGCCATGGAGACGCTGTCGATTATCGGCTTCAAACAGCCGATCACCAGGACTGAGATCGAAGCCATCCGGGGTGTGAGCGTCGACTGGGTCATAAAAAGGTTGTGGGAGAACAACCTGATTCGGATCTCCGGGAGGGCTGAAGGGGTCGGCCGACCCCTCCTCTACGGGACGACACGAGAGTTTCTTCAGCATTTCGGTCTGCGCACCTTAGCCGACCTGCCGAAAATGGGAGAATTGGAGGAACTGCTCAAGGATCGAGAAGGAGAATCGAACCTCGCGGAAAGAACGGCTGAACCGATTCCTGGCCCGAGCGGGGGTGGCCTCGAGACGGAAGAGCGATCGACTGATCCTGGAGGGGAGGGTAACGGTGAATGGGGCGGAGATGACGGCCCTGGGGAAGGAGATCGATCCTGATTCCGACCGTGTCCTCCTCGACGGAAAACCCGTCCATCCTAGATCCGGCTTTGTCTACATCCTGCTGAACAAACCGCCCGGCTATCTGGTATCCTTGGACGATCCACATCATACTTCGACGGTGTTCGACCTGCTGGGCGGGGTGGATCGGCGGGTATTCCCCGTGGGCCGACTCGATTTGGATACATCGGGTGTCCTGCTCTTCACCGATGACGGTGAGCTCACCTTTCGGCTTTGTCACCCGAGTTTCGGGGTGGAGAAGACATACCTCGCCCGCGTAGAGGGAATTCCTGATTCGGAAACCATCCGGGCGCTCTCGGAGGGAATCGAACTCGGTGGTCGCACCACCGCCACCGCCCGTGTACATATCGGGGACGTCGACTCAGAGGGAGCCCTCCTCAGCCTCACTCTTCACGAAGGCCGAAAGCGACAGATTAAGCGGATGTGTAAAAGCGTGGGGCATCCGGTGAGATCTTTGGAGCGGACCGATTTTGGAAGTCTGACCGCAAAGGGGCTCGAACCGGGGGAGTGGCGCTACCTTTCCCTTCGAGAAATTAAAAGCCTTAAACAATTGGTCGAACTTATAGAACCCTGACCATCACGCGGAAATTAAAATGATCACCATCGCGATCGACGGCCCCGTGGCATCCGGGAAGAGCACCACGGCAAGGCTGTTGGCCCGAAAATTGGGATACCTTTACATCGACAGCGGAGCGATGTACCGCGCCGTTGCCCTCCAAGCCTTGCGTTCTGGTGTCGACCTGGATGACGGCGATGCGGTGAGTGAAATCAGTGCTGAAATCAAAATTGATTTTTACGAAAAGTATAGCGAACAACGGATCCTTTTGAATGCAAACGACGTGACAGAGGCCATTCGGTCCCCCGAGGTCACACAGGCCTCCTCCCGCATCGCAGCCTTGAAAGGGGTTCGGGGTGTTCTGATCTCCCGGCAGAGGGACTTGGGCTCAAATGGCGGGGTGGTGATGGACGGCCGGGATATCGGAACGGTCGTTTTTCCCCAGGCCGAATTGAAGATCTATCTGGTTGCGAGACCGGAGATGCGGGCTCGGCGGCGGTATCAGGAGTTGCGAACGAAGGGACTGGATGTAGATCTTCAACAGACAGAAAGGCAAATTCGCGAACGGGATACCTTCGATTCGGAAACCCAGGTCAGCCAGAACGGCGCCGTCCGGGCTCCGAACGCGATCGTAATCGATACCACAAACCTCTCGATTCAGGAACAGGTCAATACAGTCCTTTCCCTCGCCCTGGATCGAGGCGCTTACGTGCCGGACTTTGCACAGGTGTAATCGGCTTGATGTTCTACAGGGCCTGTTGGTGGATAGCCCTTTTACTCTGTAAGATTCTTTTTGGGCTCAAGGTCACGGGTGCCGGAAGAATTCCCGAGACTGGCGGAGTGATCTTGGCGAGCAACCATTGCAGTTATGCCGATCCCGTGTTCATCGGAGTCTCCACCCGGCGGGTTCTCCATTTTCTTGCCAAACAAGAAGCCTTCGGGTGGTTCTTCATCGGTCTTCTGATTCGAAGTTTAAACGCTTTCCCCATCAAGCGCGGCCTGGTGGACCTCAAAGCATTATCGGACGTGGAAGAGGTTTTGAGGGAAGAAGAAGCGGTCCTTTTGTTTCCGGAAGGAACCCGGAGCAAGGATGGGCGGTTGGGAAAGGCCAGACCCGGTGTCGGACTGTTGGGGTCCCGCACCGGCGTACCGGTCATTCCACTTTACATATCCGGTACAGCCCGTATTTTTCGTTCCCTGTTCGGACGGGTCGGGGTCCATTTTGGGAATCCCGTTTATCCCCGGGAATTTATCATACCGGACAACCGTAAAGAGACCTATCATAAAATAACGCAGGAAGTCATGAGGAGAATCGAAGAGATCAAAAAATCCGAGTGTCCCGACGGTTCGGGTTAGCGATTTCCCACATCGGCCGGCAGGTCGAACTGAAAGTGATTTTGCCGGCGTTTCCGACCTTGTACTGGTCGCACGAGCAGTCGCTTAAAGGAGAGGTCATGCAGGAAGAACAGGACATAACGCAACCCGCCGAGACACCCCTTCAACCGGAGACCCCGGTCGGAGTTGAAGGCCCGGCGGTATCGAGTGCTGAAGCCCAGACGGAATCTTCCGAGAGTCAGCCACCGGTCGATCCGTTTGAGGAGTATGAGAAAAAGGAATATTCGGATGAAGAGTTCGCCTCGATGATGAGTCTCTACGATGGGACTCTCCGGAACATCGAGGAGGGAGAAATCGTAACGGGTCGGGTGCTTTCCATCGCCGACAACATTGTCGTCGTGGACATCGGATTCAAGTCTGAAGGTTCCATCTCCCTATCGGAATTTGGAAATCCTCCGGAGGTCGCCGTTGGCGATGAAGTGGAAGTCTACCTGGAGAATGTTGAGGACCAAGAAGGCCAGATCGTCCTCTCCAAACAAAAGGCGGACTTCATGCGGGTTTGGGACCGGATAAAGGAGTCCTACGACAAACAAGAGATCGTCGAGGGACAGCTGATTCGACGGATCAAGGGAGGCATCGTTGTCGATCTCTTCGGAGTGGACGCCTTCTTGCCTGGTTCTCAAATCGATATCAAACAGGTGAAAAACTTCGACCAGTTCATCGGGCAGGCCTTCTCCTTCAAAATCATCAAACTGAACAAGAGCCGACGGAACATCGTGGTTTCCCGCCGAATCGTCCTCGAAGAGGAACGGGAGCGGATGCGTAAGGATATCGTGAAGCTTCTGGAGGTGGGTCAGGTTCGGGAGGGAAGCGTCAAGAACATCACCGATTTTGGGGCTTTTATCGATCTTGGGGGGGTGGATGGTCTTCTTCACATAACCGACATGTCCTGGGGCAGGGTGGGACATCCCTCTCAGGTCCTGAATATCGGAGACACCGTAAACGTCAAGATCCTCAACTACGATCGCGAGAAGGAGCGCATCTCCCTGGGCCTCAAACAACTCTCGCCTCATCCCTGGGAGAACATCGAAGAGAATTTCCCCGTCAACTCCCGTGTGCAGGGGAAGGTCGTCAGCATCACCGACTATGGAGCCTTCGTCGAACTGGAATCCGGAGTCGAGGGATTGGTCCACATATCGGAGATGTCATGGACGCAGCACGTCCGACACCCGTCAAAAATAGTCAGCGTTGGCGATACCATCGAAGTGATGGTTCTGAAAGTCGATAAGGAAGGCCAGAAGATCTCCTTGGGCCTAAAACAGGTTGCCCCAGATCCATGGCTCACCCTTGACGATCAGTATCCGCCCGGGACAAGGCTTCAGGGGAAGGTCCGCAATCTGACGAACTTCGGTGCCTTCGTTGAGATCGAGGAAGGAATCGACGGTCTGATTCATATTTCGGATATGTCCTGGACCAAACGTATTCGGCATCCCTCCGAAGTCTCCAAAAAGGGTCAGTCTGTCGACGTGGTTGTCTTGAGCGTGGATAAGAAACGCCGCCGCATCTCGCTCGGCCTCAAACAGACGATGGAAAATCCCTGGCCCATTCTTTCCCAGCGTTACGCCCCTGGAACCGAGACAAGGGGGAGGATCTCCCGTATCCTCGAAAGAGGCGTGGTGGTCGATCTTGAGGGCGACGTTGAAGGTTTTGTGCCCGCATCCCAGCTCAACATCCCCAACCTGAAAAAACCCGCAGAACATTTCAGTGAAGAGGAGACCATCCCTGTCAAGGTGGTGTCCTTCGACGAGATCAATAAAAAGATCGTCCTGAGTGTCCGGGAGTACATGAGGGGGAAGGAAGAAGAAGATCTGGAGGCCTATCTCTTGAGCCACGAACCACGACCGGTTACACTCGGCGACGTGGTTGGGGATCAGGTCCAGGAGGTTTCATCTGAATCGCAAACAGAAGAATCGGACAAACCCCCTGAGCCGCCATCAACGGACGCACCGGTTGGGGAACCCGTCCAGGAAAGCGGGGAGGCCCCAGAGGCCTCCGAATCGCAAACAGAAGAATCGGACAAACCCCCTGAGCCGCCATCAACGGACACACCGGTTGGGGAACCCGTCCAGGAAAGCGGGGAGGCCCCAGAGGCTTCTGAATCGCAAACAGAAGAATCGGACGAACCCCCTGAGTCGCCATCAACGGACACACCGGTTGGGGAACCCGTCCAGGAAAGCGGGGAGGCCCCAGAGGCCTCCGAATCGCAAACAGAAGAATCGGACAAACCCCCTGAGCCGCCATCAACGGACACACCGGTTGGGGAACCCGTCCAGGAAAGCGGGGAGGCCCCAGAGGCCTCCGAATCGCAAACAGAAGAATCGGACAAACCCCCTGAGCCGCCATCCACACGGGAGCCACAGGGCGACCCTGAGCCGTAGAATTCGCCCGTCAGGTATACCGAAAGATGCTCCATGCAAAGAGTTGAGGAGTCCCGATTTCTCAACTCTTTGTCATTTTTTCACCTTTGTTCCTCTCTTTTTTTCTTCTGGAAGAGGTCTCCTTTGTCTGAGGATCGATTTGTCTCCTTCTACACGCTCGGCTGCAAGCTGAACACCTACGATGCGGAATGGTACCGCGAACAGTTTCTGGGGTCGGGTTACCGGGACGTGCCGTTCGGGGAACCGGCGGACGTTATCGTCGTGAACACCTGTACCGTGACCGGGCAGGCCGATGCGCAGTCCCGGAAAGCCCTTCGCAAAGCCCGGCGGGTTTCGCCGGGAGGGACGGTCGTGGCCGTCGGCTGTTATGCACAGACCGATCCGGAGACCCTTGCGGCTATGCATGAGGTGGACCTGGTGGTGGGGATGGACGCCCGGGTGAACCTGCTGGACCTGATTAACAACACCTGCTCGATCGGAAAAAGCCACGTCGAACGGCGGCGGGCGAAAGATTTTCATGAGATGGACATCCTGGGATTTGGTTCCCGTACAAGGGCCTTCGTAAAGGTACAGGAAGGTTGCGACCAGTTCTGTTCCTTCTGCATCATCCCCTTCGCTCGGGGTCGAAGCCGGAGCCGATCCGTCGTCAACACGATTGAACAGGTCATCAGGCTTGTCGAGGCGGGATATCCGGAGGTGGTGCTCACAGGCGTCCACATCGGGGACTATCGTTCGGATCAGACCGAACTCCTGGATCTGCTCAAGGCCGTCGATGGGGTCGAAGGGCTCATCCGGTTCCGCGTCAGCTCCATCGAAGCCACCTTCATCTCAGACGAGATGATCGATTTCCTCTCCCGATCGCAAAAGTTCTGCAGGCACCTTCACGTACCCCTCCAGAGCGGGGATGACCGCGTGTTAAAGGCGATGCGGCGGCCCTATACCGCTTCGCAATACCGCGACCTGATCCTGAAACTGAATGATTCGATCCCCGGCATCGGTCTGGGGGCGGATGTCATGGTGGGATTCCCCGGGGAAGATGACGAGGCATTTCTAAATACCTTCAGATTGATCGAAGAGATCCCCCTGGTCCATCTCCATGTCTTCCCATACTCATCCCGAAGCGGGACCCCTGCCAAAAAGATGCCACATCAACTGGAACCGAAGGTCAAGGCGGTCCGGGCCGCCCGACTTCGTGCCCTGGGTGATCGGAAGTCGGATGAATATCGCCGTAGAGCCGTTGGGAAGAGGTTCGATGTCCTTTTTGAGGGGAAGCGGGACCCGAAGACGGGCTGGTTGAACGGCCTGACGGACAATTATATCCGCGTCTATGCACCGGGTCCCGATTCCGTCATGAACCGGATGGTTGAGACAACCATCCGGCGTGTCGAGGGGAGCCGGGCCATCGGAACCCTGTTGAAAATTCCGGAACCGGAATCACCCGGGCGGTTGATGGAGTTGCCGATTTTATCTGAATAGACGATGATCATCTTTTTTACGCTCGCCTTATTCTTCAGTGCCTTTGCCGATATCCCACAACCGGAATCCGCGCTGAGGGAAGGCCTGTCCCTGTTCCGGGATGGCGAATACGATAAGGCGAAGCGGATGTTTGGGATTCATCTCTCTGTGCGTCCGGATGACCCCATAGCCCTCTACCACCTTGGCTTGACCGAAACGGACGGCCTGAAATCAAAATCCTACTTCGAGCGACTCCTACTGATAAGTCCGAAAGACTCCCTTGCCGACGAGGCCCTGTTTGAAATCGGAAAATTTTACTATGCCGGCTCCCTCAACCTTTATACAACCGCCCGACAGGAGTTCCTGCGGCTCCTTAAGGACTACCCCGATAGTCCGTTTATTCCCAAGGCCCTTTATCGCATTGGGTTGATCGACATGATCCGGGGGGATTACGAAGCCGCACGCAACCGGCTCCGAAAGGCGATTCGGGCGGATTTGAAATCCGAAATCGCAGCACTCGCCTGGTCCGCCATCGCGGAATCCTACACGATGGAGGGGGATTTTGAAAAGACCGTTGAAGTCGCGGAGGCCCTTCGTGACCAGCTGGGCATGGACGCTGTGGCCAGCCGCCTGCTGCGGATCGCAGCGGTGGGCAACGCAAGGATGGGAAATCGTGCCCGGGCGGACAGTCTTGCAGAGCACCTGATAACCCTATTCCCCCATAGCGACGATGCGTATCGTGTTACACGAGGAGACCGGGCCAAGGCAAAATCCGAGTGAAGTCCTTTAAGACAAAACCGTGCCCCCTTAAACGTTCCAGCCGCATTCTGATGCTCCGTTCTCCCGTCCCTGAACCATTCCTGAGAATCTCCCCCTACGAATTCCTGAAATTTTTTTCCTGAGGTCTGACATGGGCCAGGACCTGACCCCCCTGATGGAGCAATACTGGAAATTCAAGAGGAAACACCAGAACGCCATCTTATTATTCCGAATGGGGGACTTTTACGAGACTTTTTATGAAGACGCGAAGCAAGCCTCTCGCATTCTGGGTCTGACCCTCACATCTCGCAACCACGGGCGGTCCGACAGCGTCCCCCTGGCCGGAGTGCCGCACCACGCCCTGGAGACCTATCTTTCCCGCCTGATCAGGGCGGGAAAGAAAGTGGCGATTTGCGAACAGGTCGAAAACCCAAAACTTGCAAAAGGAATCGTCAAACGGGACGTGGTTCAGGTGGTGTCCCCCGGAACCGCTCTGTCGGAGAACCTTCTCGAAGGAGGGCGCAACAACTACCTGATCGGAATCGTTGAATCGGACGGAGTCTCGGGAATCGCCGCGGCTGATCTATCGACGGGCGAGTTTTCGATTCAAGAGGTCCCTTCGATTCAGTTTTTTGAGGCATTCGAAGCCTTCGGGTCTCCGGAGCTCGTCGCCCCTGAGTCCTGGGTGGAGCGAAACGGGAGCGATTTCTCCGACCGTTTCCCAGACGTCCTTTTAAGCCCGGTCGAGGATTGGACGGCGGGGCACGCTTATGCGTACGACATGCTCACGTCTCATTTCGGGGTCGCCAACCTGCGAGGTTTCGATTGCGAGGACGCTTCCACCGGAATTTGCGCTGCGGGAGCCGTGCTCGCTTACCTGAAGGCCAACCAGGGTGGGACGATCCCCCACGTCACCCGGATCACACGCCGCAGGCCGATGGACGGCATGGTTCTGGACACCGTCACGCAGCGCAACCTTGAAATTCTGGGTACTCTCCAGGAAGGGCATCGGGAGGGCAGCCTGATTTCAATCCTCGATCGAACCGTGACAGCCATGGGGGGACGGATGCTTCGAGCCTGGTTATCTCACCCCCTCACCGACGGGGCTCGAATCCAAGGCCGCCTCGAGGCGGTACAGGCATTTCTGAAAGTCCGGTCCACGCGTGAGGAGGTACGAAAAACCCTCGGCGGAATTTCAGACCTGGAACGACTCATGGGAAAAATCTGTTGTCGGCGGGCAAACGGTCGAGATCTGATCGCCCTCCGGGACTCTGTTCGTACACTCCCACACCTGAAGGACCAGTTGGAAGGCCTGGATGCGCCCCTCCTTCAAAAAGCGCGGGGATCGGAGCTTCCGGACTTAGGTGACCTGGAACGATTCATCGGGGACGCCATCGCGGATGAACCCCCGGCATCGCTCACCGAAGGTGGCCTGATTCGCTCTGGATACAATTCCGATCTCGATGAAATCCGGGAGATCAGCAAGGGTGGGCGGACTTGGGTGGCCAACCTTCAAAAGCAAGAACGAGAGAGGACGGGCATCTCCTCTCTCAAAGTATCCTTCAACAAGGCCTTCGGCTACTATATCGAGGTCACGAACCCCAATCTGAACAAAGTGCCTGATGCCTACAGCCGGAGGCAAACCCTCGTCGGTGGTGAGCGGTTCATCACGCCGGAGCTTAAGGAATGGGAGTCGAAGATCCTCGGGGCCGAT
Organism: Candidatus Latescibacterota bacterium; assembly: GCA_965217865.1. Taxonomy (GTDB): domain Bacteria; phylum Latescibacterota; class UBA2968; order SICM01; family SICM01; genus CBDCJO01. The sequence goes on from CBDCJO010000002.1 coordinate 2,688,467, forward strand.
GAAAGGGCTCACGAACTCGAGTACGACCTTTTTCAAAAAGTCCGGGACCAGGTCGCCGGATGGGTCGCCCAGGTACAGGTCGCTTCGAAGACGGTCGCTCAAGTCGACGTCCTGGCGAGTTTTTCGGAGGTCGCTTCGGCGAATCGTTTCGTGCGTCCGTCCGTCGACCAGAGCGATGTCATCGAGATCCGGGCTGGCCGACACCCGGTCGTTGAGAGCCTCTTGAAGGAGGGGGAGTTTATTCCCAACGACATCCGGCTGGACTGTTCAAAAAACCAGCTCCTGATCATCACAGGCCCGAACATGAGCGGTAAGAGCACGATCCTCCGGCAGGTCGGGCTGATCTGCCTGCTCGCCCAGATCGGGAGCTTCGTACCAGGATGCTCCGCAAAAATCGGGGTTGTGGACCGTATCTTCACCCGGGTCGGCGCCTCCGACAACCTGGCTCGGGGGGAGAGCACCTTCCTCGTCGAAATGAACGAGGCGGCTAACATCTTGAACAACGCCACCTCGAAAAGCCTTGTACTCCTCGATGAGATTGGAAGGGGGACGAGTACCTTTGACGGGCTGAGCATCGCCTGGGCGATGACCGAATATCTCCACAACTCCGGGCATCAGAAGCCCAGGACTTTATTCGCAACCCACTACCACGAACTCACCGAACTCGAGGCGATCCTCCCCCGTGTCAAAAATTTCAATGTCACGGTGCGCGAGGAGGATGATCGAGTCGTCTTCCTTCGAAAGATTAAACCTGGGGGTTGTGACCACAGCTACGGGATCCACGTCGCGCAATTGGCGGGCATGCCCCCGTCGGTGATCGAACGGGCTAAGCAGGTCCTCGCCCGTCTCGAGCAGAACGATCTGACGCTTACAAAATCCCCTGTGCGCGCCTCTCAACGCCGAAAGTTCCTGAGGGAAAAGGCCGGGGTCGACCAGATCAGCATGCGCCTCACCGAGTCAAACCCGCTTCCTGCCGCACCCCCCCCTCCCTCTCCACACCCGGTTCTCGAGGAGATCCGTGCGATCGACGTCAGCAGGATTACACCTGTCGAGGCCCTGGTCAAGCTGGAGGCAATGAAACGGCAGATCGAAGAGAAGGGGCACGGGGAATAACACCTGGATGAATTGTCCCAGTTGAGGAAATCTGCGAATGCGCAAGAATATCGTTCTGACTTTGGCCGGTCATGACCGGATAGGGATTGTCGAGCGGATCACCAAGGAAGTCTTGAACGGCGGGGGAAATATAGTGGGGAGTCGAATGGCGCGTTTGGGGGGTGAATTTGCGATGCTGTTCCTCGTTTCCGTTCCTCCTGGGAAGTTGGAAGACCTGATGCAGGATGTTAGCGCCTTGCGGGAGGAAGGATATGCGGTGACGACGCGCGAAACTGGAGAGGGCGATCCCGCGAAGTTCGCGGGCTGGATGCCTTACCGGATCGAGGTCAGCGGCGCGGACCACGAGGGGATCATCCACCACATAACCCAGCGTCTGGCGGTCCACAACATCAACATCGAAACCATGGACACGGAAACGGTCAAAGCCCCCATGAGCGGAACCCCGCTTTTTGTGATGACAGCCGTTGTGCTTGCACCTCCAGAATTCACTCACCGTGGATTGCAGGACGACTTAAATGCCGTTAGCAACGATCTAAATGTCGATATCGAAGTCTCGCCCCACACGGGGTAAACCTCCTCTCTATTGACGATGAGCTGATAATGTATCGGTTTTAACTTCTCTGACCTCCGGCCCCTCCCCTTTGCATTATCCATTTTGCATTTTACATTTCCATGTTCTCATCCATGAAGATCGGTGAACCTTTCAGGTCCGCAGGCGGATCCGAGTAAGCTTCAACAACTTCCCTGAGGTCCACCGACGGATGGATCCGGTCCTTTAGCTTTTCGACAGCCTCCTTTAACGCTTCCTTCGATTGTAGACGCCCATCGACTGAAGCCACGACCACCACGTTCGACCGTCCGCGAACGCGAAACAGCACCATCGGGCCAAAAACCGTTTGAAAGGTCTTCAACATCGACTTGAAGACAGCTGTCTTCCACCGAATAATGTTAGATAAAACGACCCCCCCCTCCGCGATCGCCGCCTTCACTTCCCGCAGAAACTCCAGCGTGGTCAGGTGAACCGGGACAGAACCTTCGCAAAAGGCATCCAGAACGACGATGTCGTATTCCTTCTTTCTTTCCCGGATGAAAGACCTGCCGTCGGATATCCAAATGCGGTAGGCTGAATCCTCCTGAACAAAAAAATGCTGCTTGCCAAACGCGACAACATCCGGGTCGATTTCGACCACATCGATCTCGAGCTCCGGATAACCCGCCCGGAGCAACCGGGGAAAACTCCCAGCGCCAAGCCCGATCATCAGCACTTTTCGAAGGTTGTTCACAAACGCCAGACCGATCGGGAGGTAGCGGGTGTAAGGAAGGGCCATCGCCACCGGATCAGTCGGATCGACCGCACCCTGAAGAGGCCCCCGGCCGAACTTCAAAGTCCGCACACGGCCTTCTTGGGTAACCCGAATCTGATGGTGGGCCGATCTTTTTTCAATATTCAAAACTTTCCCTCTTTGGCAGTCCTTACCGTCCCGGGCAAATGATATCCCCCGTCTCAAACCTTGTCAAGGGCATAGTGCCGCCTTCCTCATTTTCTCTTGCGCCGCTCAATAATCGGGCCTATTATTTCGTCCCTTCTGAGTGCGAAACCCGCGATAGTTACGCGCTGATTAGAAGATTCATAAGGAAAACTTGAGCTTTTCAAATATTCAATTTACCGATATTCAATATTCAATGAATCAACGTCCACCCATCTGGGACCTGCTTAACCGACGCTTCGTGACCCTGTGGATCATCTCATTCTCCAGTGGAGCGTTCACCGCCCCGGCCTTTTCCCTCCTTGCCATCTATATTGAATCGGTCCTTCAAAAACCACCGATCTTCTCCGCGGGGCTCCGGGCGGCGTTGCTCGTCGTTGGGGGTTTCGTTGCCATCCTCGGGGGGGCCCTCTGTGACAGTATCGGCCGAAAGCATACCTACCTTCTTGGAATGACCGGGGGAGTCCTGGCCGGCCTCCTGTTTATCAGCACCTCGCCGTCTGTATTGATCGTTCTTTGTCTTTACAACGGTATCTGTTTCGGTTTTTTGACAACCGCTTCCCAGAGCTACATGATGGACTCGGTCTCAGGCAGGTCCCTCGGACTGGGAGCGGCAATCTACTTTATCGGGAATACCCTCGGCCACTCAACGGGTAATTTCATTCTGGCTCCGTTGGCTGATACGGTCGGCTTCCGGATTTTGGGTTGGATTATGACCGGGGGAATGTCGGCCTTGTTTTTCGGAACCCTCTTCCTGCTTCCGGGAAGTCAACCGAACTTTGCGGGGCAGCCACAAAGGTCCGTCCGGAAGACTCTGGCCGGGTATCCGGATCTGTTTCAGAGGCCTTTGCCCCTCATGCTGATGGGCTTGCGGTTTCTTCCAACATGCTACTGGGGCGCTGCAACGCTCCTGATCCCTTTACTCATCTTTAGAGCAACCGGTACAAGCACGGCTGCGGCTCACTTTTCGGCGGTAAGCCTCATCGTAGCCGCTTGCTTCCAGCTGGTTGTGGGAAGGCTCTGCGATCGATTTGGCCGGAAGCGACCCGTCCTCATCGCCAGCTTCTTCGTGACCCTCAGCGCCCTCGGGACCGGGATCTGCATTCGATCGTTTGAAGGTCTATACCTCTTCGGTGTAATCGGCGCAGCGTCGGCATGGTCCCTCTCCACAACCATGCCGGGGTTGATAAACGATATCGTCGGTCCGGAGGAAAAGGGGAGGATGGTGGGAGCCGCTCACCTGGCCTGGAGTCTGGGCATGACCTCCGGGAGCATCGGAGGAGGATGGCTGGTGACGTTCCAACCCGCCCTGCCTTTCTATATTACTTCAATTCTCTGTGCACTGGCCTTCTTCCTGGCCTGGAGGATATGTTGTCGAATCTATCCAGTCAGAGTCGCTTGAACCCAATCGGTCTATCCATCTCTGCCTGCGCATTCCTCCTCTACTATTGGACAGCAGCACCCACCCTCACGTGGGGGGGCGGCGATAGCGCAAAACTCGCGATTTGGGTATTTCAGGGAGAGGTGGGCTACGCACCCGAGTCCCATCCGCTCTACGTTATACTTGGCCGGATCTTTGCCCGGCTGCCCCTTGGAGGGGACCTGGCCTACCGGCTCAACCTGTTCTCCGCGTTTTGTTCAGGCCTGGCGGTCTACGCGATGTTCCTCATAACCCGAAGGATGGCCGGAACGGACTTTCCTGCCGCCTGCGCGTCCTCCGCCTTTGCCCTCTCCCACACCTTCTGGCTCCACGCCGTCATCACCGAAGTCTATGCCCTCCACATTCTTTTCCTTTTGGTCACTTTGGGGAGTTTCCTTCGGTGGGCCGGGTCAGGGGAAAGTCTCTACCTTTACCTCGCTTCTGGTCTGTTTGGCGCCGGGGTTTCAAACCATATCCTGATGACCTGGGCCGTTCCCGGAATAATCTATCTCCTGATATCTCATCGAAGGGAACTCCGAACCCGTCTTGTGATCGGGTCTCTGGCTTCATGCTGCCTGGGCTTGTCGCCACTCATATTTGCGTGGATCCAGGGGGCTCAAACATCAGGGTTCCTTGAAACACTTCGGGTCGCCGCCGGGATAGGTTACGCGGGCTCCCTGAATTTCCAGGGTGGGAGATTGCCGCTCTACCTTGCCTACCTCTTCTACCAGTTTCCGGTCGTGGGGTTCGCCCTGGGTTGGATCGGTCTTCCCTGGCTGATTCGTCGAAACCGACCCGCCTTTTTGGCCCTGACCCTGTCGGGCATTCCCTACCTCCTCTTTCCGTTAATGTGGGATTTCAGGGACCATTACCAGTTTGCTCTGTCCTTCTATGCATGCTTTGCAGCGCTGATCGCGCCCGGCGTGTGTGCCTTGAGAGAACGCTTAACGCGCGGTGCCCTTACCCCTCTGGCTCTCCTTCTTCTGATCGCTTTTCCTCTGTCCACATACGCGACAACCCCGTTCCTGTCTCGCGCCTTCGGGATCGACCTCGTCAAAGCGCGAACGCTCCCCTATCGGGACAATGCTTCCTATTTTCTGAACCCCTCAAAACGTGGGGATGACGGCGCCAGACGTTACGCGTCCGAGACGCTGAAGATTCTGGCCCCGAACGCCGTCATCGTCGGAGACTACACGCCGGCACTCGTCATGACCTATCTGCAGGAGGTAGAGGGCCTTAGGCCCGACATCAGGATTTACTACACTTCACACGTAAAGGAGCAACTTCGGCTGATCTCTGAATGGATCGACCACCGGCCCGTATACGTTGCGACCCTGGAAACCCGCGGCCTGCCGTCCGACTTGTATCTTCGTCGGGAAAGCCTTCTTCCCGATTACGAAGCGATCCCGACCCCACCCGTCTTCAGAATCGAGAAAGGAACGCAGTGAAGGAGCCCATGGCAAGGTTGCTTTTGAATCGACCAAATATCACGTGTCTTGAATGTCATCCTATCGTTGGTTTCAATCGGCTCAACCGAAACCAATAAAGATGTCCGCATCTTGCGGAGAAGTTGAAAGGTAAGACTCTATATTCTGCTTTATGAACAATCCTCTATTTTCAATCCCGAATTATCTAAAATTCCGCCTGCTGGCCATCCCCCCCCTTCTCCTCATGGTGGCCCTTGCACACGGCCTGATCAACGAACCGCCACCCTTTCTCTCCTTCCTTCTGTTGTTTTTCGGCCTTTTCCTCCTACCCGGAGGGCTCCTCCTGAGATACACGTCGGGAGTCGGTCCGATCGGGATCCTCGAGGCGGTATCCCTCGCTTTCGCCCTCGGCCTGTCCGTCTTCGCAGTGGAAGGGATTTTCGCCTTTTTACTCGGCCTGTCTTACGGAAATTTATGCGTCCTTTCCGCAGTGGTCTCTACAGGTCTCGCCTGCCTTCCAAAAGTCGCGACCGTGCGTCTGAGACCGTTTTGGAGACCCGAGTGGGGAATACTTCTGATAAGTCTCGGCATCGCGGCCCTGGCCTTCTATTTAGGCGGTTACAACCCAACCGGGAACGATCCGTGGTACCATATCGCCAAAATCCGCCGGATGGCCGGGATCGGACAGGCCGTTGAGACGGATGTGCTATTCCTGGGATCGGGGGTAAGCCCGTCTTATGGTTATAACATCTGGCATCTTGCCCTTGCCGTTATGACAGACTTATCGAACGCGGATGCGTTTGCCGCCTGGTTTTTTATGATCCCCCTCCTCGCCTTCCTTCAGGTTCCGGCATATTATGCCTTCGCCCGGGAACTGTTCGATGAACGCTCACTGGGCTTCTGCGCCGCATTTCTGTTTGTAGTTTTCATCCTCCTGGATGCCATGGCGATGTCCTGGATAGCGGCCCCCGTACCTTTTTTGGTTGCCCACCACCTCCTCTTCTTTCCGGCCATGACCTTTGCCCTTAGATCGACTAAAGAACGTGGTCCCATTCTCCCCATCGCGGCCGGATTCGTAGGAGGGTCGGCATTTATGGTTCACGCCTTCACGCCGTTTTACCTCCTGATTGCAGTCTGCGGCTTCGCTCTGATGATCTTCATATTTCGCAAAAATCAAGGGGCCGCAATTCGTTCGCTTCTGATGGCGGGCCTCTGTACTGCAGCGTTCTCCGTGCCTTATGGTCTGGTTCGGTCCAAAACCTTCATGCCTGTGGGGACCTATTACCTCCACGTGGAGGGGGACAAAGCCCTTTGGCTCACAGACGATGCCTATGTCGTCCACCCGCGTTACCTCCGCCGAATGCCCGTCCGAATCGCAGGATTCCTCCTCTTTCCCCTGGTCCTGGGTGCGATCAAACGGCGCCGTTGGGCCCTCTATTGTGCGTCCGGGATGGCCATCCCACCGCTGGTGATGTTCAATCCCATTCTGGTCCCTGTGATCGCTGAGTTCGCTTCCCTCACTTTTGTCTCCAGACTGCTGGTCCTTTTTCCGGCCGTAGAGGTTTGCACTGCGGTGTTTTGCTGCGCGATCGTCCCGATGACCCTGGCCTGGTGGAGACGTGCACCCCGTGGGAGGTGGCTGGCTTTGATCGCCGTTACTGCCCTGATGGCCGTCACCTGGTCCGGGGCCGAAAAGACATACGCTTGGCTGTTGGCGAACAAGGATATGGCGACATCGGTGATCGCGTGGGGATCCGGGCTGCTGATCGCAGCCGGAGTGGCCCTGGTGGCTTTCGCTGCGGCCAGACGAGAACAGTCATGGCCCCCGTGGAATCCCTTTCGGTTTCCTCCTGCCCCACGTCTCGCGATGGGTTTGACAGTTGCGTTGACGGTCCTCGCCTGTACGATCGTGCTTCCTCCGATGGTGAGGAACTATCGCAATCCGATACACTATCTCCATTTTCAGCAGGGGTCCAGCCCCGGAGGCGTGTTCGGATTTCTCAAAAACCTCCCCGGACCAACGGTTATTCTGGCCGATGATGCCACCAGTTCAAAGATCCCTGCCTTAACCGGTCACTATATAGTCGCAACCGCCTATTCCCACGATCCCATCCGGGATTGGACCGAACGAAAAAAGACCCGGGATGGTCTTCTTTCGGGCGATGGAGATTGGGATCAGGCCGTATCCAGGCTCCGAAGTTTTGATGTGGGGTATGTCCTGGCCGAAGAGGGTAAAATCACCACCCGCGCCATGCGTCGGCTCGACGGGAATCCCGTAGATTTAATCCGATGCTATCGTGAGGGGGGATACACCGTTTGGAAAGTAAAATCACCTATATCTTCAAGTGATATATAAACTTATAAACTTAATACGTTAAACTTGACGTAACGTAAAGACCTTGACATAACGTTAATGATAAGGTATATTGTTGTCGGTCCATTCACAGGAAGGAAATATTATGTCCACCTCAACGCTGATGCACATTGGAGAATTGGCTCGCAAAGCCGAAATCTCGACTCGAACCCTCCGCTTCTACGAGCAGCAGGGTCTCCTGTCCCCGGCCGTGCGCACCGAGGGAGGCATACGGATCTATTCGGAGGATCAGCTTCGGAAGGTCAAATTGATCCAGCTCCTCAAATCCCTCGGCCTTAGCCTGAATAAGATCAAAGAGTATCTGTTCATGAAAGAACTGGACTACAAGGGCGGGCAGGTTGCCGAGGAGGTTCGGCGGCTTTTGACGGCTCAGATTAAGCAGGTGGAAAAAAAGATCGACGAGTATGCACACGCAAAAACGGAACTCGAATGGGCATACGAAACGCTGGAAGATTGTCTTCCCTGTTCCCTTAAGCCATCTGAACGGCACTGCCCTTGCGATATATTGACCGAGCGCCACAAGGAGTTCCCCCTCATGGTCGAGATGCTCGTCTGATTATCTTAAATCCCGAACCCAAGGGATTATTAGCCACCAACGGAGGAAAGTAAATTAATGAGCACTGAGACTGAAGCCTTAGAAGAGATTGCAAATAGAGAATACAAGCATGGTTTCGTGACGGATATCGAGACCGATTCAGCCCCACCCGGACTGAACGAAGACACCATCCGCCTGATATCGAACAAAAAGGAAGAGCCCGAGTTCCTGCTTGAGTGGCGCCTTAAAGCTTACCGCAACTGGCTGAAGATGGAGGATCCGACCCGGAGAAAGGCGAGTGAGCGCTGGGCCATGGTCCATTATCCGGACATCGACTACCAGAGCATCATCTACTACTCCGCCCCGAAGCAGAAAATACAGCTGGAGAGCCTGGATGAAGTAGATCCCAAACTCCTTGAAACCTACGAGAAGCTCGGCATTCCCCTCCAGGAACAGAAGATGTTGTCCGGCGTCGCCGTCGACGCGGTCTTTGACAGCGTCTCCGTGGCCACAACCTTCAAGGAAAAGCTCGGGGAATTGGGTATCATCTTCGGCTCGTTTTCCGAGGCTGTGCAAAATCATCCGGATCTGGTCAGGAAGTATGTCGGGTCCGTGGTGCCGTATAACGACAACTACTTCGCTGCCCTCAACTCCGCGGTCTTCACCGACGGGTCATTCTGTTATATCCCCAAAGGTGTGCGTTGTCCCATGGAATTGTCCACCTATTTCCGCATCAACGCCGCCAGCACCGGCCAGTTTGAGCGTACTCTGATCATCGCAGACGAGGGCAGTTACGTCAGTTACCTCGAGGGTTGCACCGCCCCGATGCGAGACGAGAATCAGTTACACGCCGCAGTGGTGGAGCTTGTTGCCCTGGAGGGGGCCCAGATCAAGTACTCGACCATCCAGAACTGGTATCCCGGGGACGAAGAGGGGAAGGGGGGGATCTTCAACTTTGTCACCAAGCGCGGCGCCTGCCGCGGCCGGAATTCCAAAATCTCATGGACTCAGGTTGAAACGGGTTCGGCCATCACGTGGAAATACCCCAGCTGCATCCTGCAGGGAGATAATTCCATCGGCGAATTCTATTCCGTGGCAGTCACCTCCGCTCGTCAGCAGGCCGACACCGGGACCCACATGCTCCACATCGGAAAAAATACCCGCAGCACCGTCGTCTCCAAAGGCATTGCCGCCGGCCGCGGCCAGAACACCTATCGCGGTGAGGTGAAAGTCCTGAAGAAAGCCTCAAACGCCCGCAACTTCACGCAATGCGACTCGATGCTCATCGGAGACCAATGCGGTGCCCATACCTTCCCCTACATCTACGTTCGAAACAACACCGCCCAGGTGGAGCACGAGGCGACCACCTCAAAAATTGGTGAGGATCAGATATTTTACTGCAATCAGCGGGGCATCTCCACAGAGGACGCGGTCTCCATGATCGTAAACGGATTCTGTAAGGAGGTCCTCGCGGAGCTGCCGATGGAATTCGCGGTCGAAGCCCAGAAGCTCCTGGGCATCAGCCTGGAGGGGAGCGTCGGATAACCGCCATCCGAACATCGTAAATGTGGAAAGGACCATTATGCTGGAAATCAGAAATCTGCACGCGAGTGTCGAAGGCACTGAAATTTTGAGAGGTATCGACCTCAAGGTAAATCCTGGAGAAATACACGCCATCATGGGACCCAACGGCTCGGGCAAGAGCACCCTCGCCCAGATCATGGCCGGCCACGAAGATTATGAAGTCACGGCGGGAGAGGTAACCTACGAGGGGAAAGACCTTCTGGAACTCGACCCGGATGAACGTGCCCGTGAGGGCATCTTTATGGCCTTTCAGTACCCGGTTGAAATCCCCGGGGTCAACACCGCCTATTTCCTCAGGACCGGGCTCAACGAAATCCGCAAGCACCGTGGGGAGGAGGAAATGGATGCCATGGATTTCCTGAGCTTGATCAGGGAAAAGCTGAAACTTGTGGAAATGGAAGAGAGCTTCCTGAAACGATCGGTCAACGAAGGGTTCTCGGGGGGCGAGAAAAAGCGTCACGAAATCCTTCAGCTTGCGGTCCTGGAGCCCAGGCTGGCGATCCTGGACGAGACCGACTCGGGTCTCGATATCGATGCGTTAAAGATCGTGGCCAATGGCGTCAACAAACTCCACAGCCCCGACAAGAGCGTGATCGTCGTGACCCACTACCAGCGTCTGCTCAACTACATCGTCCCCGACTTCGTGCACGTGATGGTGAAAGGACGTTTCCTCAAATCAGGGGGCAAAGAACTCGCGATTGAACTCGATGAAAAGGGCTACGACTGGGTGAAGCAAGATGCGGAAAGTGAAATCGTGAATGCATAGGAGCGTTAGTGGCGATGACCAGAACCACGGCAAAAGACAACCGCGAATGGTACCTGGCGAGTTTCAAGGGGTTTGAGAAAAGCCTCAACGGTGGGTTGAAATCTCCCCTCCACAGGATTCGTCGGGACGCGATCCAGCACTTCGAAGAGCGTGGGTTTCCCACCCACCGGGACGAGGATTGGAGGCACACGAGTGTGTCCTCGCTCGTCGCGCTCGAGTTCACCCCCATACTGGGTTACGATCCCGTCGGCATGACCCGTGACGATATCACACCGTTCGCTTTTGCGGGTCTTGACTGCGTCCAGCTCGTATTCGTCAACGGCCACTATGCCCCGGAGCTTTCCGCAACGGATAAGCTTCCGGATGAAATAAAGGCCATGAGCCTATCCGCAGGCCTCGAGGAAGTGCCGGTTCTTGTGGAAACTCACCTGAGCCGCCACACCCCTTATGAAGCCGGGGCCTTTGCTGCCCTCAACACCGCTTTTCTGAAAGACGGGGCCTTCCTCCACCTTCCACAAAATGCTGTGTTCGAAATTCCCATCCACCTGCTCTTCATCTCAACAGGGAGTGAGAATCCTACAATCTCACACCCCCGGAACCTGATCGTCGTGGAAGCGAACGCTCAGGCCTCTGTGATCGAAAGCTACGTCAGCCTGAAGGACCGCGTCCACCTGACCAACGCGGTCACCGAAATCGTGTTGGGCGAGAACTCGGTTCTTGATCATATCAAGATCCAACGGGAGAGTGGCAATGCCTTCCATGTCGGGACGACGCACGTGAGGGAAAACCGGGGCTGCAACTTTACTTCGCACAACATCACCTTGGGCGCCCGTCTGGCCCGCAACGACATCACAACCGTCCTGGATGGAGAAGGTGTGGAATCCACCCTTAACGGTCTTTACCTGGGAAGAGGCCAACAGCACATCGACAACCATACCCTGATCGAGCACGCGCAACCCAATTGTAGCAGCCACGAGCTATACAAGGGAATCCTCAACGACCGGGCCAAGGGTGTCTTCCGCGGCAAGATCCTCGTTCATCAGGCTGCCCAGAAGACGGATGCATATCAGTCAAACCAAAATCTGCTCCTTTCCGAGGAAGCCGAAGCCACATCCAAACCCCAACTGGAAATCTACGCCGACGACGTAAAGTGCAGCCACGGGTCCACGACCGGACAGTTGGATGCCGATGCCATATTCTACCTCCGTTCCCGTGGTATCGACAAGGAAAATGCCATCCGTTTGTTGACTCGATCATTTGCCGGTGAGGTCCTCGAGCGAATTAAAATCGAGCCGGTTCGGACGCAGCTCGACCGGTTTGTGTTTGAAAAACTCGAAGAAGGCCGAACGGACACGGAATCCCAATGAGCAGAGCTTACCACGCATACGCGATAGAAAAACCGGGTTGGGCCGAGGCTTCGGATACCCCGTTTGACGTGCAGAAGGTGCGGGAAGATTTTCCGATCCTGAGACGGTTGGTATATGGCAAACCCCTGGTCTACCTCGACAATGCCGCGACGACCCAGAAACCTCAGCCCGTTATCGACGCGATCGAACACTATTATTCAGATCAAAACGCCAACATCCATCGGGGGGTCCACTTCCTGAGCCAGAGAGCCACCTGCTCCTATGAAGGGGCACGCTCAAAAGCAAGGGGCTTTCTGAACGCGGCGGAAGACAAGGAAATCGTGTTTGTTCGCGGAACAACGGAGGCCATCAACCTCGTCGCGCAGACCCACGTCCGGAAACACATCCGGAAGGGTGATGAAATCATTATCTCCGGGATGGAGCACCACTCCAACATCGTCCCCTGGCAGATGCTCTGTGAAGAATCGGGAGCGATCCTACGGGTCATCCCAATTAGTGATGATGGGGAACTGCTCCTTCACGAATACGAGAAACTTCTGAACAAAAAGACAAAATTTATTTCGGTCGTCCACCTGTCCAACGCCCTTGGCACTATCAACCCCATCAAAGAGATCGTCCAAAAGGCGCACCTCCAGGGTGTTCCCGTTCTGGTCGACGGGGCCCAAGCCGCGCCTCACTTAAAAGTGGACGTCCGGGATCTTGACTGCGACTTTTACACCTTCTCAGGGCACAAGGTATATGGTCCGACGGGAATCGGCGTGCTTTACGGCAAGAGGGAGCTTCTTGAGGAAATGCCCCCATATCAGGGAGGGGGAGAGATGATCCTTTCCGTCACCTTTGAAAAAACGATTTATAAAGATATCCCCGAGAGGTTTGAAGCCGGAACACCGCATATCGAAGGCGGTATCGGACTCGGATCGGCAATCGACTATGTGAATGAAGTGGGGATGGAAACTGCAGCCGCCTACGAGCATGAGCTGTTGGCGTATGCCACGGACGAGCTCTCTCAAGTCCGGGGCCTTAGGATTATCGGGACCGCCCGGGAGAAAGCCAGCGTTCTTTCCTTTGTCCTCGACGACATCCATCCCCACGATATCGGAACAATCCTTGACCGCGAGGGCGTCGCGGTTCGCGCGGGTCACCATTGCGCCCAACCGGTGATGCTTCGTTTCGGTGTCCCGGCGACCGTGCGGGCGTCTCTGGCCTTCTACAACACCAGGGAAGATGTAGATGCGCTGGTGCGAGGGCTCCACAAAGCCATCGAGGTATTCGGTTAATGTCCGAACTCCGCGAACTCTATCAGCAAGTCATCCTCGATCACAACAAGAGCCCCCGAAACTTCCAAAAGTTAGAGGACGCAAATCGGACATCGGAGGGTTTTAATCCGCTTTGCGGAGATCACATCCATCTCTATCTAAAATTAGAAGAGGATGTGATCCAAGATATCGGGTTTCAGGGTTCGGGCTGTGCCATATCAAAGGCCTCGGCCTCCCTTATGAGTTCGGCCTTAAAAGGAAAGACGCTGGAGGAGGCCGAAACCCTGTTCCGCAGATTTCAGACCATGGTCACCGGAAGCCCCGAAGCGGAACCGGACTCAGACGGCCTGGGAAAGCTTGCCGTTTTTTCCGGCGTACGGGAATTCCCGGTGCGGATCAAATGCGCAACCCTGTCCTGGCATACCCTGCGCGCCGCGTTGAAGAGGAAAGATCAACCTGTGTCCACCGAGTGACCAGGCAGGTCCCGAGCAACAGGAGGAAATTCAAATGGGCGGAATTCTAGATCTCTTCCGAAACAAAAAGGACCCGAAAAAAAACCAGGAAAATAGGCCGTCTCCGGAACCTGCTCCCGTATCCTCGACCGGTGAATCATCCCCCCACACGACTCCGCCGCCGGGGCCTTCTACCGGTTCGACCCCTCCGGAACCTCAAACCGGTCAAGGAGGTCCCCCGGAGAGTAAAGCTCCCGTTGGATCGGTTGAATCTCAGGAGGCTGCCGAAGGGCCTTCCCCTGTCGAGACATCGTCCGATGAGCCACCCGATTCTTCCGCTCCAGGAACAAAGGATATCGAGGAAAAGGCCGTCGAAGTCCTGCGCAACACCTTCGATCCGGAAATACCCGTCAATATATACGAACTGGGGTTGATCTACGAGGTCAAAGTGGACGGATCCAACGCAGTCTACATCAAGATGACCCTCACCTCTCCGGCCTGCCCGGTTGCGGGAACCCTTCCTCCGGAAGTGGAAAACAAGGTGAAAGCTATCCCGGGGGTCACCGGGGCCAAGATCGACCTTGTCTGGGACCCCCCCTGGGACCCGAGCATGATGACGGAGGCCGCTAAGTTACAGCTCGGCATGATGTAGTGGATAAATCGTAGAACAGGGAAAAGGGGAATTTGACGATGGCCTCTCCAAAGGGCATTATCCCCAACTGGAGGATTGTCCGGCCGATCCGATCTTGACTAAATCCTCGAATTCATTATATTCTGAATCCTGTAAACCTTGAGATTAGAAAAACAGTCAACCCCCCAAGACAATCCGTGAGGTTATTATGCTCAATCAGATGGGCGGTGAAGGTTTCATCATGTCCAGGGTGGATGATCTGATCAACTGGGGGAGAAAGAACTCCCTCTGGCCGATGCCTTTCGGGACTGCGTGCTGTGCGATTGAGATGATGGCCACGCTTTCGGGTCGTTTCGACATGGCCAGGTTCGGGGCTGAAGCCATACGGTTTTCACCCCGGCAGTCCGACCTGATGCTCGTATCCGGTCGAATCTCGATCAAGATGATGCCGGTCCTCAAAAAGATCTACGATCAGATGCCCGATCCGAAATGGGTCATATCCATGGGCGCTTGCGCCTCCTCTGGGGGGGTATTCAATACCTACACCCTGGTTCAGGGGGTTGATCAATTTCTTCCGGTGGATGTTTACATCCCGGGTTGCCCTCCGAGGCCCGAAGATCTGATCGACGCCTTGATCAAGATCCAGAAGAAGATCGAAAAAGAACGCCCCACAAGGGAGCACACGGCTGTATCGATCGCTTAAGATTTTATGCATACCTCAATCAATCAACTCTCAAATATCTCGGCCGAGATTGTTCGGACCTATGGCGTTCACCGGGATATCAATCGGATAGAGGGTGAAAACCTCCCGTTCGGGGAACGCGTCATCGCAACCCTTCAGGACCTGCTGACGCTGTTGTTCCCTGGCTACATCGGCCGGGATGTTCCCGATGAGTACGACATCTCGTTCTTCGTAAACGGGCTCGTCAACTCCGCCTACCTGAGTTTCAGGGAGGAGATTTCAAGGAGCTTGAGCTATCAGTGTAAGTTGGAAAAGGAATTTCGAATCAAAAACTGCAATGAAAAAGGAGAGGAGTATTCCCTTTCTCTCTTGAAGAAGATCCCGGAGCTTCGCGAAATTCTGCATATGGACGTACAGGCCGCCTATGACGGTGACCCGGCCGCGAGAAGTCTCGACGAAATCATCCTCAGCTATCCCGGAATCCTGGCCGTGGCCACCTACCGTCTCGGTCATGAACTCTATCTTATGGATGTTCCTTTCATCCCGAGGATCATGACGGAATGGGCACACAGCAAAACGGGGATCGACATCCATCCCGGTGCCACAATCGGCCGTCGGTTTTTCATCGACCACGGGACCGGGGTTGTGATCGGAGAAACCACGGAGATCGGGAACGACGTCAAGCTCTACGGGGGGGTGACCCTTGGAGCCCGAAGTTTCCCGAAGAATCCGGATGGGAGCGTCGTCAAAGGCGGAAAAAGGCACCCGACAATTGAAGATGGGGTGACGATTTACACGAATGCCACCATCCTGGGAGGAGATACGGTAATCGGAAGAGGCGCCGTCATTGGAGGGAACGTCTGGTTGACCTGGTCCGTCCCACCGGGCACGCAGGTTACCACGCGGGTGAAACAGGAATTTAAGGAATCCGGATCCGAGGATCCGTCATTTGATTCGGAACTGGTCGCCATGGCCGACGTATCTTCAACGTAGGAGGTCCGAATGGGCCTGGTCGAAGGGCGGTTCAAGGATAACATCATCGTCACATCGGCGGACTATTTCATCAACTGGGCCCGGCTCTCCTCAATATGGCCGATGGGTTTTGGGCTGGCCTGTTGTGCCATTGAAATGATGGCCACCGGGGCTTCTCGATACGACCTGGATAGGCTGGGCGTCATCTTTCGGCCATCGCCACGTCAATCGGATCTGATGATCGTGGCCGGCACAGTCACCCTGAAGATGGCCACAAGACTCAAGCGGCTGTATGAACAGATGCCCGAGCCAAAATATGTCATCGCTATGGGCTGCTGTGCGACATCGGGCGGGCCCTATTGGCAGCACGGATATCACGTCCTCAAGGGCGTGGACCGGGTTGTCCCCGTAGATGTCTACGTGCCCGGATGCCCGCCCCGGCCTGAATCCCTGATGGAAGGGATCATCAAGCTCCAGGAAAAGATCCGAAACAAGACCATCGCGAAAAGGGCATAACTCAGGAATCGGGGAATGGGGGGTCCAACCCCTGACTCCCGACCCCTTCTACCGAGGTTTCCCATGGTTGGCTATTTCCGGAATATCTGGCTCGGCATATGGACGGTCCTGGTTGGCATGAAGGTCACACTACGCCACCTGTTCGTACCCTCTATCACACTCCAATATCCAGACGTGAAGTGGGAAATGCCCGAGCGCTCACGTAACCGGCTATTCAACGACATCGACGATTGCATCGGGTGTGATCAGTGTGCAAGAGTCTGCCCGGTGGACTGTATCTACATCGAGACGGAAAAGGCCGGCCCCGAGGAGGACCTTGGGAAGACCTCAACGGGTCATAAAAAACGGCTGAAGGTCCTGAAATTCGATATCGACATGTCATTGTGCTGCTACTGCAACTTATGCACATATCCCTGCCCGACGGAATGCCTCGTCATGACCCCGTCCTACGAATTTTCGGTATACGACAGGAAGGATTTTGTATTCCACTATTCGCGTCCTGAGGATTCCGGAGGCGTTCCCGAAGAGGGGACCCTGGTACCGGCAGGCGAGACCCACTGGAGCCCGCAACCGGAAGTCCCCGACTGAACATGAGATGGTCATAAGCCGTTCATAGAGCGAAAAAAGCCCTGATGCTATCTTTGAGCATCAGGGCTTTCTGTTTATAGAGGATAGTATTGGCGGACCGACAAACCTCAACTCAAGCTGAAAAACTTTTCCCATCCGTTTCTGCAGGAACCGTTCCTACCCCACCGTGAGGGCTCGTTATGTGAGGCGGTATAAATCCTTTTCCAGGATTTTCATGTCCTCCGGTGGATCGGATTCAAAAACAAGGTTTTCCCCCGTGTCCGGGTGGACAAATCCGAGAAGACCCGCGTGGAGGGCCTGCCTGGGCATCAAGCCGAGAAGCCGTCGGGCGTCCCTCCGAAATTCCGAAGCGATCCCGGACAACCGTTTCTCCCTCCCACCATAAATCGGGTCACCAAACACGGGATGTCCGATGTGGGATAGGTGGACTCGTATCTGATGAGTACGACCTGTCTCAAGATGAATCGAAAGGTGGGAAAGGAAGTCGAACCTCGCCTCTAATTTATACCGCGTCGCTGCATCTCTGGAATGCGAGGGGGTCACGGCCATTCGCTTCCGGTCTCCCCGGCTGCGGCCGATCGGCGCCTCGATCCTGCCGGCCCCCTCTCCCAAATGTCCCCAAACAAACGCCAAATAAAGACGTTCGAACTCCCTGGCCTGGAGCTGGTCGGAAAGCCCTCTGTGGGCTCGATCGTTTTTTGCGACGACCAGCAACCCGGAGGTGTCCTTATCCAGCCGGTGGACGATCCCGGGACGCAGGACGCCGTTAATCCCCGAAAGGCTGTCGCAGTGGTATAAAAGGGCGTTTACAAGCGTTCCCGATCGTATTCCCGTCCCTGGATGCACGACCATACCCGGAGGTTTGTTGACGACCATCAGATGCGGGTCTTCAAAAAGGACTTCGAGGGGAATAGCCTCGGGAACCAGTTCATACGGCTCCGGGTCCGGAACCTGAATCTCGACCCGATCCCCCGGCCGCATCTTGAAGCTCGAACGGGTCGGTTGATCGTTCACCCAAACGCGACCTTCTTCGATCAGGTGCTGGATGTGGGAACGGGAGAGGGAGAGATCTGATTGTGCGAGGAAAAGGTCGAGACGAACGGGAGGAGCACTGGATGGAAAGAGGATATCGATCCGTTGCATTATTGCCTCTGATCGGGGTCCGGGTTTCGGGTTGCTGTACCCCAAACCTTGAGACCGAGGCCCTTGATGATTTGTGAAAACGGTGTCGGAAAGAAGTATTCCGTAATCAGGAGAAAGACGCCCACGGTGACGAAGGAATCAGCGATATTGAACACATACCACCTATAGGCCCCGAATCCCACATCCAGAAAATCGATGACTTCTCCCAGGCGGAGCCTGTCGATCATATTCCCGAGTGCCCCCCCCAATACCATGGAGAGTCCGATTTGTGCCAGGCGTTCCTCTACTTTTGTCTTCTTGAGCAGTGTTGCAACAAGAACCAGGGCGAGAAGCGACAGGATAAAATGAAAAGAAGCACCGCCGAATTTCAACCCGAAAACGGCACCGGGATTGAGGATATACGTAAGCCGGATCACGTCACCGACGATCCGGAGCGACTCTCCAGGCTCCATCCCTCTGGTGACTGCAACCTTGGATAACTGATCCATGGAAAGGGCGAGAAGGACGATGGACAGGCGCAAACTCTTCATTGCTTTTCGCCCTCTTTGGATTTACAGGTCACGCACATGGTAGCAGTTGGAACGGCCTCCAGGCGCTCCTTCGATATCTTCCCCTTGCATACCCTGCAAATCCCAAACGTACCCTCTTCGATTCGCTCCATCGCACTTTCCAAATGGGTCAGGTAAGCCTCATCACGCGTGGCAAACATAAAGGCCTTCTCCCGCTCCATCGAATCCGACCCCAGATCGGGCATGTGATCGGAATATGAAGAACCACCCGATGATTCAGTTGGGTTGGGGTTCGTCGACCGTTCTTCCAGCTCCCCTAGGTCCTTCAGAAGTTCCTCTCGCTTCGAGCAAATGAGCGCTCTGAAGTGTTCCAACTCCTGCTCCGTCATTCAGATCTCCTAATTATTTTTTTCGACACGCCTTACCTTAAGGGTCGCCTTTTCTCCATTGACGAGGATATCCGCCTCTTCATCAATCCGGTCTTTAACGACGAGTTGTTCGCAAAGCGTCTCTGCCTTGATATAGTCCCCGAAACGCTCCACTGCGTCTCTCAGGCGAGGGCTCAGAACACAATCGATCCGTACGCGATCAAGAATTTCCAGTCCCTGCTCCTTCCGCATGTTTTGAATTTTGTGGACACACTCCCTTGCGAAGCCTTCATCTTCCAGATCCTTCGTAAGCCGGGTGTCCAGAGCCACAACCACACCCCCTTCTTCAGCCACTGCCATTCCCTCCGCGGCTTTGGTTTCCACCACAAGGTCATCGGGGACTAATCCGATCGTCTGTCCTTCAACGGCTATCCGGACTTCATCACCCCGCTTGATCCGAGAGGCTACCATGTCTGAATCCATCGCTTCCAATGCGACTTTAAGCCCCGGAACCAGCTCACGATGCTTCTTTCCGACGGAGCCGAAATTGATTTTGATAGTGTGGTCGACCAGGGACGACCGATCCTCCGCAAGCCTGAGATCTTTGACGTTCAGTTCCTGAAGAATGAGCGGGCGTAACCGGTCAAGTCCGCCCGGATCGCCGTTCTCCATCACCACCACCATTTTTGAAAGCGGTTGTCTTACCTTCAACCCGGAGGATGTTCTGGCCGAACGACCCAGGCTGACGAGGCGGATCAGGGTCCTCATCTCCGCCATCAGACATTCGTCGATCAGTTCTTCCTGGACTTCCGGATAATCGCATAGGTGTACGCTTTCGGCTGCGGTTTGGTCGATGGATCGGACCAGGTTCTGATAGATCTCCTCTGATAAGAACGGGAGGATGGGGCTGAGGAGTTTGCTGAGAGTCACAAGGGTTTCGTGCAGTGTCAGATACGCCGCAGCCTTGTCACTGTAATTGTCGCTTTTCCAAAATCGACGCCTGTTCAGACGCACATACCAGTTCGAGAGGTCGTCGAAAAAGGCCTCAACGGATTTGATCAAGGGGGGAAGATCGTACTGGTCCAGGGATTTCCTGGCCGTGCGGACCAGAACTTGGAGGCGGGATAAAATCCACCGATCCGTTAACGTCCGTTCTACCGTTTGGTCCAGTCTCTTCGGGTCGAAGCCATCGACGATGGCATACCCAACAAAAAATTTTGTAGTGTTCCACAACGTCAGAAACCGCCGCTTGACTTCCGATGCAGGACCATAACCGAAGTTGAGGTTCAAAGAAAGGTTCTGGTCCGCGAACAACCATCTCATCGGCTCCGCGCCCATCACCTCCACAGCCTCATCGAACCAGAGGGTATTGCCCGTGCTCTTGTGCATCGGCCGCCCGAGCTCGTCGTTCATCTTCTCGTAAGTCAGAACTTTCCGGAAGGGCGACCTCCCCTCAAGCGTCACGCCCATAAACAACATCGAATAAAACCAGAGCCTGATCTGCTCTCGCATCTCCGTGACAAATTCGGCCGGAAACCACTTCTCCCAGGAGCTCCGGTCTCCGCTCGTGTAGCCGAGGGTTGAAAACGGTACGATGCCCGCGTCGAGCCAGCAATCGCCTACCTCGGGAATGCGCCGCGCGGGGCTCCCCGAAGACGTCCGGATTTCGACCTCGTCGATCCAGGGACGATGCAGCTCTGGCAACTCATCCACAGTTTTCGGGTCGAGGGCCTTTTCCCGGAGTTCCCTCACAGATCCAACGATGATCAACTCACCGTCTTCGGATTCATAGAACGGCAGAGGCAACCCCCAGTATCGTTTTCTGGAAATACACCAATCCCCCATGTTGTTCAGCCAATCCTCCATCCGCTTTCCAGAATGGTCTGGAATCCAGCAGACGGACTGCGCGGCCTTGAGCATCTGGGGGCGGATCTCATCGCACGAAATAAACCACTCGTCCACCAGGCGGAAGACCAGCTCGTCCTTGCATCGCCAGCACCTGGGATAGCGGTGAGTATAATCTTCCAGTTTATAAAGCAAGCCCTTCTCTTTCAGACTTTCGAAAACAATCGGCGCCGCTTCGAACACGCTCTTGAAAGAAAAATTTCCGAACCCCTCCTGGTACACCCCGTCCTCGTCCAGGGGTGCAAGGGTCTGCAACCCGTGAATTCGTGCCAATTCATAATCCTCAGCCCCGCATCCGGGTGCGATGTGCACCACGCCCGTTCCTTCTTCTTCGCCCACCTGGTCCCAGGGAATGATCCGGTGTTCCACCCCCTGCTGCGCAGGCAAGTCGTCAAAAGGCCCCTCGTAAGTAAGCCCAACCAGCTCATTTCCCTTGATGAGGTTGAGGACTTTGTAGTCCCCGGACAGCCGCTCCACGGTGCCCTTTGAAAGATAAAAAACATCATGCCCCTGCCTCGCCTTGATATAATCAAGATCCGGATGGACCGCCAGGGCCACATTCGAGGTAAGCGTCCACGGCGTGGTCGTCCATACCAGGATATGCTCCCCCTTTCGTTCTCGGATCGGCAATTTTATATAGACCGCCCGATGGGTCATCTCGTCATAGGCATCGGCCAGTTCGTGCTGGGAGAGGGAAGTGCCACAGCGTGCGCACCAGGGCATCACCCGATGTCCCTTGTAGAGCCAACCCTTCTGATGGCATACCTTTAAAAAGTGCCAGATATGCTCAATGTTTTCATCCGAATAAGTGTAGTAGGAGCATTCCCAATCCATCCACTGGCCCAACCTCCGGCTGGTCTCGATGATGGCATCGGCCGATCGATCTACACTTTGACGGCACTTCCGGGAAAAGTCACCCAGGCCATACTCGAGGATATCCTTCTTTGAGTTCAGATCGAGGTCCTTCTCCACCTCAACCTCCACCCAGAGCCCCTGACAATCGAACCCGTTCTGATAGCGCTGGTCGAAACCTTGCATCGCCTTATAACGCTGAAAGATATCTTTATAGGTGCGCCCCCAGGCGTGATGCACACCGATCCCTCGAGTGTTGTTTGCCGTGATCGGACCGTCGACGAACGAGTAGACAGGGCCCCCCTGGTTCTTTTTGCGCAGCTTGGAAAACGCGTCCACTTGGTCCCAGAATTTAAAGATCCTCTTTTCGATCTCCGGGAAATTCAGGTCACCGACTTCCTTGAACATGAACTCTCGTACTCCGCTTGACTTTGATGGTAGGCCCGTTTCCGTTTCCGGAATGCCCACTCCACGTCTCTTCTTACATCTCCTCCACCACACGCTTCATGATCAGGGTCAGGTTTGGCTCCGTTCTGTTGGCCGTCTTGATAATCTCTGCGATATTCGCCGGTTTCAGTGCGTCCGGGAAACATTCATCTGTCACCACCGAAATCCCCAGGGTCCGCATGCCCGAATGCACAGCCACGATGATCTCGGGCACTGTTGACATCCCGACCACATCCGCACCGATTGCCTTCAGGAACCGATACTCCGCCCGGGTCTCCAGATTTGGACCGGATACCGCGACATAGACCCCTTTCTGCAATGGGATCCTGGCCTCAAGGGCAACGCGTTCGGCCAACGCGATCATGCTCTTGTCATAAGGCGTGGACATATCCGGAAACCGGGGACCGAGCTCGTCGTCATTCAGACCGATCAGGGGGTTGTCGCCGAGGAGGTTGATATGGTCTTCAATAACCATCAGATCACCCGCACGATAATTTGAGTTCATCCCACCACACGCATTGGACACCAGGAGGGTTTCCGCCCCAAGGGCTTTCATGACGCGCACCGGGAAGGTAATCTGACGCATCGAATAGCCTTCGTAGTAGTGGAACCGTCCCTGCATGGCCACGACACGCTTCCCCCCAAGTCGCCCGAAGATCAACTTCCCCGCGTGCGTCTCCACGGTTGAGACCGGAAAGTGGGGCAAATCCGTGTAGGCGATCTCAGTTTCGATTTCAATCTCCTTGGCCAACCCGCCTAAACCCGTCCCCAGGACGATGCCCACCTCAGGCTTCGTCGATGTGAACTTGCGCAGGTATAACTTCGTCTCATTTATTTGCAAATTAATCTCAGCCATACCTCGAC
The DNA here is from genome assembly GCA_965217865.1 of Candidatus Latescibacterota bacterium. GTDB lineage: Bacteria > Latescibacterota > UBA2968 > SICM01 > SICM01 > CBDCJO01. Next base: position 2,711,725 of record CBDCJO010000002.1, read on the forward strand.
TTTTCTCTCAATTCGGCCTCGTTTCACGTTTTATGACTTTCCTTCAGCCGCTTGAGAAGATCATCCGGTTTCTCGTGGACCCCTTGAATCTCGATAATTTTATTCCGAGATCCTGCCCCGGAATGAATCACAATTTGAGACCCGGCAATTCCGAGCCGCCGGGCGATTAAAGAAATCAAGCGCTTATTCGCAGCCCCTTTAACCGGAGGGGCGTTAATCCGCACATTTAAAGTGCCCCCTTCTTCAAACCGCACTTCGTCCCGGATGGCTCGGGGTTGGACGCGAACCTGAATTTTGAAGCTCCCCGATCCCATCATCCCCCCGATGAGGCCGTGGAGATCGTCTCATCTTCTTCTTCGGGAGTCGATGGACCCCCGGGATCCTTCGATGGCTTATTGGTGTTTCCTTCATGCTTGGACTCGCGGGTTTCATCCGATCGGATGCCCTTGAGGAGTTCGGTCTGAGCCTCCAAGAGCCCCTTAAACCGGGCAATAAACGTGTCCCGCTGGGATTTGAGTGAAGCGAATTCGGCCTTGATTCGACCCACCTGTCCCCGCGCCTGTTCAATCGCACGCTCGGCGACGATCTGAGCCTCTTTTATGATCAGGTCTCCTTCCTTCTTTGCGTTTTCTCGAGTATCCTCGGAGGCCTGCTGGGCAGTTACAAGCGTCTCCTGAAGGGTCCTCTCAAGGTTTCGAAAACGGCCGATCTCAACCTCTAGCGTCTCTGCACGCTCCTGGATGCTGATCAATTCACGGCTCGTCTTCTCATAGACATCCGCAATCATATCCAGGAAGGCCTGGACTTCAACAGGGTCATAGCCCCGGAGTGCCTTCCTGAACTCCTGCTTGCGGATGTCCAGGGGGGTAATATTCACAGTCGTCTCACCTCGTCTGTATGGTTAATGGTCTAGTATCTAGTGAATCCAGAACCTATCCGAATCTGATGGAGTCGAGGAACAACTTTGCAACCAAGAGCAACATGATCAACACCAAAGGAGAAAAATCCAGACTCGTAGCCCACATGAAATTCGGCATTTTTCGCCGGATCGCATTCAACACCGGATCGGTCACCGCGTGCAAAAAACGCACAATGGGATTGTAAGGATCGGGGTTCACCCACGAAATCAATGCCCGGATAATCACGATCCAAATATAAAGGTTGATGATCCCTATGATCAACCCGATCAACCCCTGACCGAAATTTCCAAAGTCAAACATACAATCTGTTCCTCACTCTCATTCACGGGGGAAAAGGTGTGTCTCAATTTGTAGTTTCATCGTGCACTTTTCTCGGTCCGCCGTTTTATGTTTAAAACCAGAATGTCGTGGATGATAGGGAGGTTCTTCAAGCTCTTTCCCCGAAAATCGCTGTCCCGATCCGAACCAGAGTCGCCCCTTCTTCGACTGCCGCTTCGAAATCGCCAGTCATCCCCATCGAGAGATGATTCATCGACACGTGCGGTATACCCCCGGCGACCACGCGGTCTCGGCTCTCCCGCAACCGCACGAAGAAAGGCCGGGCGACATCCCCCACAGTTCCGATCGCCCCTATCGTCATCAGGCCTACGATCCGGACTGACTTAAATCCTGATACGGATCCGATCAGGTCTAAAACCTTCTCAGGCGCCACGCCAAATTTAGACGTTTCATCGGAGGTGTTGACCTGGACCAGGACTTTAACGACTTTCCCCGCTAGGTCGGCCCGTCGGTCGATCTCCTTCGCCAGGGAGAGGCTATCCAACGAGTGAATCAGATCAAAGATTTCGACGGCCTTCTTGACCTTATTCGTCTGGAGATGGCCGACAAGGTGCCAGTTTACCGGTAGAGAAACCGCCCTATTCTTCATCTCCGCTTCTTGAACCCGGTTTTCACCGATAACCTGGATACCCGAGCGAATGGCCTCTTCGATATCGCTGGGTGTCCGAGTCTTAGCGACTGCAACCAGCGTCACATCCTCCCCACCTCGACCCGACCGCTCCGCTGCCCGCGAAATCCGCTCATGGACGATTTTTAACCGCTCAGAAATGCGCAATGTCTGGCTTTGTTCCAAATTCATATAAGAAAAAAATATAGGCATTAACATCTTGATTTGCAATAAGAAACTATACCTTGGCCGATTCAAGAGGTGAGGCGGTTTGTGTATTCGAGATGGGAATGGCTGAAGCTGCAGGAGGGCTAGGACCAGCGGACTTTCCGAGTGGCAGATTGTGATAGGTTTTCAGGGACCAGGAAGGCAATTCGTTAGGGACGGCTGGGGCGGTTTTAATTTGACAATCAAATTTTCCTGTATATCATATCCAGATACGTTACGGATTTTCGACTATCATTAAAGACAAAATGAACGCCACCCTATACTACATCGCAGATCCCATGTGCTCCTGGTGCTGGGGATTCCATCCGGTGCTGCAGAAAGTCAGGGGGGCCCTCCCGGAGGATATCCAACTGGTTTATGTCATGGGGGGGTTGGCGAAAGACTCCGACGAACCCATGCCGGACGATATTCGAGCCTACGTGCAAAATGCCTGGAGGGAGGTCGGTGTAAGAACCGGAGCCCGGTTCAATTGGGATTTTTGGATGCGCTGCAGCCCCGTCCGGTCCACGTATCCGGCCTGTCGTGGCGTGCTCAGCGCAGGAAAAGGAGGCCGGTCCGGCCTACTATCAGGCCGTTCAAAAGGCTTACTACCTGCAAGCACGCAACCCTTCAGAGACCGAGACACTCGTTGAACTCGCAGACGAGATCGGCCTTGACGAATCACGCTTTGCAACCGAACTACGCTCCCCCAAAACCGAACAACGCCTCCAGGATCAATTCTCCACGCGTAGGAGGTTGGGAATTCGCCAATTTCCAAGCCTTGTCCTGGAGGCATGTAACGAGAGCACCTTGATTACCAAAGGATATAGCGGTTTTGACCCCGTCATGGCGGAATTTGCCCCAGCGCTTTGTCGCCTGAGAGAATTTACGTCGCCTTAATTGAGTCGACCCAATTCTAACAGCCCCACTCCCCCTGCTCGTAAATAACTGCACAATTGTACAGGAAAATTCTAGTCCAGGCACAAAAAAGGCTTGACTTGGAAGAGTTCTGGGACTAATTTTTAGCTTAATTGAATTCAGTTAATCTACCAACCACCATTTTGGAGCGGGTGATCAACGTGTTACATCGATCCCCACCTTTTCTGATTCCAGCTCCGAATGCCATTCTGACCGGCCGTTCCATAGGAGCGGAAATTCTGGATCGGCTGATGGAGTATCTCCGTACCGTCGAATTCGATTCGGTCATTCCCCTGGATTTCGATGAAGTGGAATTTATCGATATCTCTTGCGCGGACGAGTTTCTTTCCCGCCTCCTGATGCGGATCGGAAGCGGAGAACTCGGAACCCGTTACGTCTTCATCCAGGAGGCCAATCCGTCTGTCAGAGAGACGATGGAAGCCGTGCTCAAGCTAAGGGGATTGACAGCCCTGCTCAAACAGGAGGAGGGCGTGATCATTATGGGCGAACTGAAACGACCCATGAAAGAGGCCCTTGAGGTTTTGATCAACAGAAAACAGGCCACATCGTCCGACCTGGCCGGTGTCCTGGATAAAAACCTGAACATCGTCTGCAACAGACTCAACGTCCTCCAGCGCTTGGGACTCGTCTGCCGAGTTCGTGAGGGGAGCGTCTCCGGTGGCGGCAGACAGTACTATTACGAATCCATCCTTTAACTTTAGACTCCGGACTCCGGTTGTTTTTATGAGGTGCGATGCTTGACTTGGGCGCCGTAAAGGGCCAGATCGATCAGATGGCCCTCCATCAGAAGCAGAGCCAGGACGACTATGACAGGCGAATCGAAAGATCGGTTCACGAGATCCGACGATGGTCCGGGGAATGGCGGAACCTGTCACACGACGTGGACAAAAGCAAAACCTCCTGGCTGGTCGCACGTTTATCCGGTCCACCGGATGCTCAGTTTCACCCGGCTGAACGTCCCAAACTGCTTACGGTGGTGGCGACGGATGGGTCCCAGATCTTCCCGGATCGGCACGAGGTATCCCCCTGCTTCTTATTGAACGTGGGCTATGTGGTGATTCATTACGGGACCGGGGAGCGCCCAATCCTTGCCAGCCGTCCGTCTCTATACTATAAAGAGGAAGACCTCTACGAGGAGGTGGATGGGCGCCGCAGCAGGATAACCCGGGAGTCTGTGGGAATCAGGAGGGGAGTTCTGGAGTTCACATATCTAGCCAACCTCTCCATAAAAGAAAAGGAAGAAGGCCGGTCTGTGGTCGCTCTGTCCGATGGTACACTCATCCAATGGTCTCTCGAAGGCCGGCCTCCCAACCTCCGTCTGGCCATGCTCCAGAAATATCTGGACGCCTTTGAAAAGATGCGATTGGCAGGGGTTCCCTTTGCTGGCTATATCAGCAGTCCCGGAAGCGCTGATGTTATCAATTCCCTCCGAGTGGGCCTCTGTCCGGAAGAGCCAACGAATTGCGACGCCTGCCCGTGGAAAGCCGAACTCCGTGAACGTTTGTTGGATGGGATTCATAACATAGAGCCCCCCGCGCTCCCCGGCGGACTGCCGTGCAGCCCGATCGAAGGCGTTACGGACCAAATCCTTTTTTCCAGGGTCTTGGAAAAGGGTGAAAGGAGCGGGATCTTCCACAGTCAATCGAAGATCTTGAACGATTATGGCCCTCACCGGATCAGTTTCTTCTACCTCAACACGGGATCCGAGATCGCCCGGGTGGAGATTCCCGCTTGGGTGGCCGAAAACCCAAACGACCTTGGCCTTTTGCACGCCTCCCTCTATGACCAGGCTCAGAAGGGAAAGGGCTATCCCGTAGCCCTTTCTGAGGCCCACGAAAAGGCAGTGGTCCGCGGACCGGACCGTGAGTTATTCTACAGGTTTTTAAGAGACACCCTGATCCGGAACGAGGTCCGGGCGGAGATCTCCCTCAAAGGCCTGAAAAAAATCACCGCTCGAATATGATTGGCGTCTTCGCGTCACCAGCGGAAAAATGAAGATGGAAAACGATCACCTGGGCGAAGTCATCGACAGCAACACCGCTGATTTTCTGGCACAGAGCAGGGAACTGAACGGGTCTCCCCCATTCGGATCCTTCGTCAAGGTGGCTGCGGAGTCAACGGTCATCGGCCTTGTCTTCAATGTCTCAACCCACTCGATCGAACCCAACCGTCGGACCACCGCCTACGGCAAGACCGAAGAGGAGCTTCGCCTTGAACAACCCCAGATCTTTGAACTCCTGGCGACCGAATTCAGTTCGATCATCGTCGGACACCTCGACAGCTTTGGGGCTCACCCCTTCCTCCCCCCTCAACCCCCACGAATCCACAGCTTCGTCTATCCCTGCGGCCCGGATGAAACCCGGATGTTCACGACCACCAGCGATTACCTCCGTACGGTCACCAATGCCTCTCGCCTTCCCACCGACGATCTGTTGATCGCCTCAGTCCGGAGCGCGTGGAACGCACACGATCGGGACACGGCTTATCTGGTGTCCATAGGCAAGGATCTGTCTCGCCTCATCAAAAACGATTACGATCGTCTCAGTTCTATCATTCGGAGGATTTCCCAGTGAAGAAAAAGCACTTCCGTCGCAACATCGGAGCCATCACGAAGGGGTCCCTTGTCGAAGGCCTGGAGATGAAGCTCGACCCTTCTAAGAGCGTGGAAGATATCAAAGCCGGTAAGTTCGTCGTGATTGAGGGCACCCAAAATGAGTTCTTTTCCATGATCACCGATCTCCGGCTGGATGCCACAAACCCGGAGGTGCTTCTTCATCCCCCTCAGGAGGACAATGCGCTGCTCCACCAGGTCCTGAATGGTACCAGCACCTACATATCCGTCTGCCTTCGACCCATGTTGGTGCTCAAAAAAGGCCAGACCCTGGACAACCACGAGATGCGCCCCGTGAAGACGGTCCCATCGCACTTCTCTAAGGTCAAGGAGGCCGAGGAAAGCGATGTGGGTCGTGTCTTCGGCAGCGAATCGATGAGCGACCGCTTCTTCAACATCGGGACCCCGCTCGACATGGAGACCCCGGTCTGTGTGGACTTATCCCGTTTCGCGGAGCGGAGCAATGGGATTTTTGGAAAGACCGGAACCGGGAAAAGCTTCCTGACCCGCCTGGTCCTGAGTGGGCTGATCCACGGGGAAAAAGCGGTAAATCTGATCTTCGACATGCACAACGAATACGGTTGGAAGGCGATCCAGGAGTCCGGGACCGGGAAAGGGGCTTTTGTCAAGGGGCTGAAACAGCTGTTCGGCAACCGGGTTGCCATCTTTTCCCTGGATCCGAAATCAACCCGTGCCCGCGGGGTCCAGCCCGACCACGAGGTTTATATCTCATGTGACCAGGTGGCCGTAGAGGATATCATTCCGCTTCAGGAAGAGCTCAGGCTTAATCCCACGGCTGCGGAATCCGCTTATCTGGTCTACGCCATTCATAAAGATCGTTGGCTCCGACAGATGTTCAGCCTGGAAGGGCCCGATGTGGAAGCCTTCGCAGAGGAGATCGGGGCCAATACGGGATCCCTGGTCGCCCTTCACCGAAAGTTGAAAAGGCTCGAAAGGTTTCCATTCCTGGTGGACAAGCTGAACGGCCCCGATGCAGTGGACACCATGATGGATTATATCGACCGGGGTATCCATATCGTCCTGGAATTCGGCCGTGAGACGAGCGTCCTGTGTTACCTCCTGGTGGCCAACATCATCTCCCGCCGCATCCACGAAAAATATATACAGAAGAGCGAGAAATACTATTCAACTCAGGACGTGAAGGACCAGCCCAGGCAGTTGATCATCACGATCGAGGAAGCGCACAAATTCCTGAATACGTTCGCAGCGAAGCAGACCATTTTCGGCACTATCGCCCGAGAAATGAGGAAGTACTTCGTCTCCCTGCTGATCGTGGATCAACGCCCTTCTGGCATCGACGAGGAGGTTATTTCTCAGCTCGGGACCAAGATCACCGCCCTCCTGAACGACGACAAAGACATCCAGGCCGTGTTGACAGGGGTAAGCAATCCGTCGGGCCTTCGAAGCGTGCTGGCCAGTCTCGACACGAAGCAGCAGGCCCTTGTTCTTGGCCACGCCGTCCCCATGCCGGTGGTCATCCGGACACGGGAATACGGAGAGCAATTCTACAGGGCAATGGGACATCTCCCGCCCGAGGAACGCAGGAAGAGAACAAAGAAGGAGATCGACGATCTTTTCGGGGAGTCTGAAGGAAAGGCTTTAGGGAAAACCAGGGATAAGGCCCTGCTAGCGGACTGAAAGTTGATGATATCCGTTGATTCCCCCAATCCTTACTGAACAGTCCTGGCTCAAAGGCTAAACTCAAGCGGGCTAATCGATTTCGGTTAGCCCGCTTTCTACTCTAACGAAAGGACTTGACAACCGTTTGCGATCGTGAGTAGAATCCCTGCAGCTTGGATGTATATCGTCGAGAGGCAACGGGCTTCATCGTCCGGGAAACACTAGAAGAAAACCGGATGAAATGGATGCTCTAACATAACCCCCAAGATGATCGAGAACGGGTTAGCTGTTAAGATTCCGTGGAGAGGAGAACAGCAATGACGGAGGGGCTGTTTCCAACAACGGTCATCGGAAGTCTGCCGCGGCCGGCCTGGGTTCGAGAGTTGATCCTTGACCGCAAGGAGGGGGATATCACGGAGGAAGAGGCGGACGGCCTGCTGGACCAAGCAATCGAGACAGCTCTGATCTTGCAGGAATGAGTCGGACTGGATGAGATCACCGATGGCGAATGGCGGAGAGAAAGCTATGTCAAGGTTTTCGCCGAACGTGTGCGGGGATTTCAGCCGGACCTCAATCCCAGCGGTGGATTGCCCTATCCCGCCGCGGTAGAACCAATCGAATATCACCGTCCAATCGCCGCTGAGGAGATCCGTTTCTCCCGAGGACGAACAGGGAGGCGCCTCAAAGTCACTTTACCGGGTCCCTATACTATTGGCCGTCGGATGTGGCATCCGGAGCACTCGAAAGGGGCGTATCCCAAGCGGGAAAAGTTGATGGCCGATTGTGTCCCGGTCCTGCGAAAGGAGATCGACGCGGTGCGTGACGCGGGGGCGGATACGGTTCAGGTCGATGAGCCGTGGCTCAGCACCATGGTCGATCCCCGTTTTCGAGAGAGAGCACGTAACCGACATTGGCTATGAAATCGATATGTGTGTTGACCTCATCAACCAGACTCTGGACGGGATCGAAGGTATTTCCACGGGAATGCACCTCTGCCACGCGCACTTCGATCGGAAGCACGGTACCGAAGGACCATACGATCTGATTATGCCCGCCCTGGCCAAGGTTAGGGTCGGTACGATCTCGATGGAATATGCAACCCCGGTGGCCGGCGGCCTGGGATCCCTTGCCAAATTCCCAAAGAACATCCGTTTGGGTCTGGGGTGCATTGATCATTGTGATCGGCGGATCGAATCCCCCGATGAAGTGGCGGGAAGGACGGAACAGGCGATGCGATATGTGGAAAAGGAACGAATCACGTTGCATCCCGACTGCGGATTCTCTCCATCGGTTCAAAACCCCATGGATCTCGATGAAGCATACATGAAGCTGAAGGCAATGTGCCGTGGGGCTCAGATACTCCGAGATCGTCATGCATGATCATCGGCAGGAAAAGAATCCGTTTATGTATGGGTGCCTGCTGGGGAAACCGCTTGACATCCCTCGGAGTTCGTTTGTACCATCAATTTAAGGTGTCATAACATACTGGAGGAACTGGAGAGATCGATTTAAGGAGTGAGGAGAGGATATGAAGCTCGCAAAACGGATGTCACGGCTGGGAACCGAAAGCGCTTTTGAGGTCCTTGTTAAGGCAAGGGCGCTGGAGGCGAAGGGGATGGACGTGATCCACCTGGAAATTGGAGAGCCGGACTTTGACACGCCGGGGAATATTGTGCAAGGCGGTGTCAAAGCGCTCGAAGAGGGATGGACGCACTATGGACCTTCCGCGGGCCTTCCCGAACTTCGTGAGGCTATCGCCGAATATATCTCTCGGAGTCGGGGCATCTCAACCAACCCCGACCAGATCGTCGTGACGCCTGGGGGAAAGCCGATCATGTTCTTCACGATTATCGCGCTCACCGACGAAGGGGACGAAGTCATCTACCCCAACCCCGGCTTTCCTATTTACGAGTCCGTAATCGAGTTCATCGGGGGAACCCCCGTGCCCATCCGCCTCCACGAATCGAAGGAGTTTAACCTGGACGTCGATGAGCTGAAGCAGAAAATCACACCGAAAACCAAGCTTCTGATCCTCAACTCACCCCAGAATCCAACAGGCGGTGTCATCCCTAAGGAAGACCTGAAGGAGATCGCTTCTCTCGCGGTTGAGCACGACCTCGTGGTTCTGTCGGATGAGATCTACTCGGAAATCCTTTACGAGGGAGAGCACCACAGTATCGCGGCTTTTGACGGGATGGCTGAACGGACGATCATCCTGGACGGATTTTCAAAAACCTTCGCCATGACCGGGTGGCGGATGGGCTACGGCGTGATGCCGGAGAAATTCGCCCACCACATCGCTCGCCTGATGACGAATTCGAACTCCTGCACAGCCTCTTTCTCACAGCGGGCCGGCCTGGAAGGGTTGAACGGACCCTGGGATGATGTCCGCAAGATGGTGGGCGAATTTAAACTCCGGCGCGATGTGATAGTCGATGGCCTCAACACCATTCCGGGAATCAGTTGCCTTCGACCGAAAGGGGCCTTTTACGTGTTTCCCAACGTCACGGGTGTCGGGTGGGATACGGAAAAGTTGGCCGATTATCTTCTCGAGGAGGGGGGCGTGGCCGCCCTCTCAGGAACTGCCTTCGGAAGCTATGGAAAGGACTACCTCCGACTTTCCTATGCCAACTCAGTCGACAACCTGAAAAAAGCCATCGAACGGATGGATTCCCATATCCGGCGTATCCGAAAATGAAAGCCGTTGTCCTAGCCGCAGGAAGGGGTAGACGGCTGGCCCCCTACACCGACAACCTTCCCAAGCCGATGGTGGAGGTGGGCGGAGCTCCGTTGCTCGCCCATATCCTCGGTCGCTTGAAGGCCGTTGGAATCCTTGAGGTTTTCCTGATCGTCAACTATTTGTCGGAAAAGATCGAAGGGCATTTCGGGGATGGATCTCAACATGGTTTGCGGCTAAAGTATATCCGGCAGGAAAACCCTACGGCGGGTACGGCAAATGCCCTCCTTCTTGCAGAACCTTTCGTCGGAGATGCGTCATTCCTGATGTGCTGGGGGGATATTGTTACGAACGCCTCTGAATATAGGCGGGTCATCGAACGCTTCAGCGAAGGCGGCAGCGCGATGGCCATGATCGTAAATTATGTCGAGGATACGGCCGCAGGGGGGGCGGTATACAAGGATGAGGAAGGGCGGGTGCTGAAAATCGTGGAGAAGGCCCCCGCAGGAACACAAACGACCAAATGGAACAACGGGGGCATCTTCGTGTTTTCGTCTGGGATTTTCGATTATCTCCGTAGGACCCCGATCTCCCCCAGAGGAGAACGCGAGATACCGCAAACGATTCAAATGATGGTCGATGAGGGTCTCATCGTCCAATCCATCGAGATGATTCACGAACGGCTCGACCTGACCCGCCCCGAGGATGTCGCTCGAGTTGATGGGATCCTGAGAAAAAAGTGAAGCGCAAAGCGGGGCGCTTGGAACATTTTTTAGATCGTCCGCCCTCCATCGACGATGTATACCTGTCCCGTTATGAATTGATTGATCGCAAACCCCAGAACCGCATGGGCGATATCTTCGGTCGTCGCCACCCGTTTGAGGGGTGTGTTATCTTCCGCCCACTTTCGAAATTCATCCTTCCCTTCGATCCATCGGGTGTCAACCACCCCGGGCGCAATTGCGTTTACGCGAACCTCGGGCGCAAGGCTTCTGGCAAGGGAACGCGTGACCGAAATTGCGCCGGCCTTGGAGGCGCAATAGGCAATCGAGCTTCCCATTCCAGTCAACCCCGCAGTTGAGGCCACGTTGATAATCACCCCATTGCCAACGGCTTTCAGATGGGGAACCGCGGCCCTGCAGCAGAAAAAAACCCCTTTAAGATTCACCGCGATTAACCGGTCCCAGATCTCCTCTGTCAGGTCGTCAAGACTTTCATAGGGGACAAAGGCCGTGATACCCGCGTTGTTGACGAGAATATCCAACCGGCCGAATTCCTTCACCGTACAAGCCACCAAGTCCTTGACCTGAATATCCTTGGACACGTCGGCCTTTATCGCCAGGGCCTTCCCACCTCGTTTTTTTATATCGTCGACTGTCTGGTTGGCCTCCGATTGGGATCGCGAGTAGTTTACCGCGATATTGGCCCCCTCTTCCGCGAACATCAACCCAATCCCCCTCCCGATTCCGGTCCCTCCTCCGGTGATCAAAGCCACTTTCCCTTCAAGTTGCTTCATTCTGACCCTCTGGATCTAGCTTCTACGAATAGGTGGATTATACGATTATCAATCGGGCAAGGAGCCCCACTACGGACGGATCCCAAATGTAGCAACCTCAGTTGGAGGTGTCAACGGAAAATCCGGAGAGTCTTGTTTATGGAGGGTGATACGGGAGGCGGGAAGGAACTCAGATAACCATCTTGGAGTCCAAAATTCTTGCGGTGGGAGATATCGGAAAGGCCCCAGAGGATAACTTTAGAGGGAACGGGGTTGGGGAGGCAGGGACTATTCAACCCCCCTTCACAGGGAAGGAAACCTCAAATCGTGTGCCTTCTCCGACCTTACTCTCAACTTGAATCTCTGCCCCGTGACGGTCGACTATCGTCTTTACGATCGCCAACCCCAATCCAGTACCCTTTCCTTCGATTTTGGTTGTGAAAAACGGTTGGAAGACGCGATCGAGATGATCCTCCGGTATCCCGGGTCCTGCGTCGCCGATGCTTGCCTCCACCCACTTTCCGTCGGAGGAGGCCTTCAAACCCAGAGTCAGGACTTGGGTGGGTTCGCTTTCCATGGCTTGGACAGCGTTTACGATCAGATTGCGTAAGACTTGTTCGATCTGAACAGAATCCCCGATGATTTTGGGCAGAGGGGTTTGGAAGTCCGTATCGATCCTGCAGTACTTCACAACGCCTAAAGGCTTGAGCATATCCAGGACCTTGTTCATTTCATCCCCAAGGTCCAGTTCCACCTCTTTGCTCTCGACGGGTTTGCCCAGATTCAATAACTGGTGAATCAGGTCGAGCATCTGATTCACCGCGGGCTGAATGTGCTCCAACCATACGGTCGGCTGTTCAACGTCTCCCTTCTCCAGGAACTCCAATGCCAGTTCGGTACTCCCAGAAATGGCTTGAAGAGGGGTCTTGAACTCATGAGCGATCCGTGGGGCCAATTGACCAAGGAGGGATAACCTCTCCGCATGCAGTAATTGTCTCTCCATCTGCTCGTGTTCGCTGAGGTCCTCTACGACATAGAGATGGGCGATGCACTTTTGTTTTTCGTTAAGGATGTCCCGGCGACGCATCAATACCGGAAATGTCTTTCCATCTTTTCGGATATGTGAGTTCTTCGACTCCTTGGGACTTTTATCCAGGTCAACTTTTCGTCCCGCAACGTTGTCCTCGCCGAAAAGCTGAGAGGCAGGATGTTTCAGGATCTCGCCAACGGAATATCCATACATCTGCTCGGCCACCCCGTTGAAGGTTAGGATATTGCCGTCTCGATCCGTTGAAAGGATGCCGAACGGGGCAGCATCTATAAGTTGTCGGAGATATCGTTCCCGCTCCACAACCTTCTCCCGGAGGTCGGATCGGGATTGAATCAAATCGCCGAGCAGGAGTCGGGAATCAACGATACGCTTCCGTTCCCTGAGAGCCTTCTCGATCCTTAGCCTCAGATCCTCTTCAGAAAACGGCTTCATCAGAAAACTTCGGGCTCCCGCCTCCAGTGCCCGAACGGCAGTGTCCCGGTCTCCCTTAGAAGTCAAAACGATGGGAATCACAGTCGGGTCGGAGGCCCTCAAGTTCTGGATCATCTCAATCCCGTTCATCCCTGAAAGGTTCACCTCGCAAATTACCACATCAAAGAGATCCTCAGAAAAACGCTTCAGACCCTCGTCACTGGATCGGGCGAGCTGTATTCGGTGCCCCATTTCCGACAAGCTCTGATCTACGAGCTTACGAATTTCCTTGTCTTCATCCACAACCAGGATTTTCGCCGGTTGCATCGCTCGCTTCATCAAAATCGATCCTTTCTCCGAACGCCTTCCCCCTGTCTCCGATCTTTACAGCGATGCCTTTCGAATAATTTCCCTTTTCCCGATCCAGATTTAGGAAACCGAAGGCTCGATTTCCTTGACGGTGTCCTCATCCGGGACGCCGTTTGCGTTTGTGTTGCAGACCTGGTCTTCCAATCGTTCCATGTTTCGTCGTATGTCCGACATCAATCCCGGCATTTCGTTTAAAATAAAATCAACCCGCCGTTGAACTGCGGGATCCTCCGACCGGCAGGTTTTGAGGTGCCCCCCTAAGGTGTCCCAGAACACCTCGAAGCTCTGGAGATCTTCCATAACCGAAGTCACCGCGTTTTGTATCTGCAGGTTTGAGGCGGCCGGACTTTCCCCTGAACCCTGCCCGGGACGCAAAAGGTTCTTATAATCCTCCAAAACCTGTGACTCCAGCCGATTGCGATCCTCGATCCGCTCCACGCAGGTCAGGAACTCATTGAATTTGATCGGTTTTTTAAGGTAGTCATAAGCCCCTTCTTGGAGAGCCGCTACAGCCGCGTTTTCGTCTCCATGCCCCGTTATCAAGATAACCGGAGTCCCCGGAAATCTCACCCTGACGGCCCGAAGAAAATCTAGGCCGTTCATCTTCGGCATGCGAATATCGCTGACGATTAAGCCGATGTCCCCCCGTACTTCCAATAAATTCAACGCCTTCGCACCATCCCCAGCGGAGACTACATTGTGACCGCAATCGACCAGAAAATCCCCGACAACCTGAAGGATGGATTCTTCGTCGTCTACTAGCAATATGTTCATCGATCCTCTCCTTGAACAGCCCAGAACTTAACCAATTTTAACTTACGATCTTCCTTGCCTGGGGTCTTAAAGTGCAATTATCGTTCCACATACGAGAATTTGCCATAATTTGCTTAATTTTCAGGGGTTAAACTAAATTCTTCCCGGTCTTGATGGAATTCATAATTATCAAATGTTGATAGAAAAAGTTGCTGAAAAGGCGACTTACACCGACCCCAATGGTCCCGTGACCTTCTCCAAAATGGCATCCAGATCTAACAGGCGAATCGGTTTTACTAGGAGTTCAACCGCCCCAAGCCTCAGGGCTTCATCCGCCATCTCGACATTTCCGTGACCGGTGATGATGACCACCGGCATCTCGGGCTGATGTTCCCGAAATCGGGTCAGAAGAGAAATTCCATCGATGCCGGGCATCCTGACATCTACAAAAGCAAGATCATAGCTGGAACTTTCCACCGCTTCCAAAGCCGATGGGCCGTCAAAAGCCCGGTCCACCCGGTGACCGCAATCACTCAGGTAGTCCCCGATCGTCTGGTGGACAATCTCCTCATCGTCAACCAGCAGGATATCCAAGGAGTGCTCCACGTCTTTTGGACCTCCAACCGATTAGAATTCCTGAGCCTCAGATTGACGGATAGACCCGTGTGGGTAAACGAAAGGGTTCAAGTAATACCAAACTTTTGAAGCTTATACCGCAGAGTTGAATAAGGCATCCCCAGGTCTTTTGCCGCTTGACGCCTGTTCCATTTTGCGGCTTCCAGGGCGTTTAAAATTTGGGACCTTTCCTGTTCATGATGATCGCCGCCTAAGCTCGGCGCGGCAGCGGCCGCTTCTCCCGAACCCTCGGGCAAGTTGAAATGTTCCGCCTGAATCTGTCCTGACCGAGAAAGGATGGCCGCCCGTTCGACCAGATTGCGAAGTTCACGGGCGTTCCCTGGAAAATGGTATTCCATTAGCATTTTTTTGGTGTCCGGTGAGAAGCCGTCAAATTCAAGGCCTCTCGTCGCCGAATAGATAGAGAGGAAGTGCTCAGCGAGAGGCATAATATCATCACGGCGCTCCTTGAGCGGGGAAAGATGGATCGAGAAGACGTTCAATCTGTAGAACAGGTCCCGGCGGAATTTCCCGTTATCCACATAGGATTCAAGCGGAGCGTTTGTGGCGGCAATCACCCGAATATCGACGCTAATCTCTTTGGCACCTCCCACACGCCTGAGCGTTCGGGTTTCTAGGACCCGGAGCAGCGCCGCCTGAGTGGCGCTGCTCAGATCTGCAACTTCGTCCAGGAAGAGTGTGCCTTCGTCTGAGAGTTCGAAATACCCCGCCCTGTCTCCCGTGGCCCCGGTGAAGGAACCCTTTACGTGGCCGAATAACTCGCTCTCCACCAGGGAATCCAGAAGAGCAGGACAGCTTACTGCAATAAACGGACGATCGTCCGAACTCCCCTGAAAGTGAATTTCACGGGCAACGACCTCTTTTCCAGTTCCCGTCTCCCCCGTGATCAATATCGTCTCACACTTCGCTTCTACCGCCTGCCGGATCTGTGCGCGCAATTTTTTGGTTTTGGTGCTGGACCCCACCAGACTTCGATTCCGGGTCCTGATGTCATCCGAAGCTTGAATGCCACCGATGGTCTCCCGGAGGTGACGCCTGTCCTGGCGCAATTCCCTGATCCGCATTGCTTTTTCCAGCACAGCGTCCAGTTCGAGCAGTTTGACCGGTTTGGTCAGGAAATCGGCCGCGCCCATTCTCAAGGCCTGAATCGCCATCTCCATGCTTCCGTGTCCGGTGATGATCACGAACGACAGCTCTGGTCGAATTTCCTGAACCTTTTTTAAGAGGGTGAACCCATCCATCCCGGGCATCCGGACGTCTACCAGGCCCAGATCATAATCGACCGCTTCCATCGACTTCAACGCGGCAATCCCGTCGGAAACATCGTCCACCTGCTGCCCCAATTCACGCAAGTACCCGGAAATGGTCTCTCGAACAGAATCTTCGTCGTCAGCCAGTAGGATGCGAAGTGAACCTTCCATGTTCAAGACCCTTCTTTAGGACTCTCGCTTTTCCCGGCATTGTCCGGTTCTTTGCTTGCCTGCGGGAGATAGATGCTCACATTGGTCCCCTCCCCGGGGGTGGATTCAACTTGGATGGTTCCGCCGAAATCCTCAACAATCGACTTTGAAATGGCCAGGCCCAATCCCGTCCCTTTATCAGGATCTTTTGTTGTGAAGAACGGATCGAAGACCTTTGCGAGGACATCTTTGGGTATCCCGGAGCCCGTATCGATGACCTCGATCCTGACCTGTTGATCCGGACCTTCCCCACCGTTTACTCCCGTCCGAACCATGACTTGCCCCTTGGAGATATCCGTGTCATCCCTAGTCTTTCCCTCAATCGCGTCTCGGGCGTTGTTCAAGAGGTTCAGAATCACCTCCTCCAACGAGAACGGGTTTGCGAAGACCAACGGTAGGCCTTCCGACAATTCCGAAGCCAATTCCAGACCGTGGGACCTGAACTGGGCGCCCAGCATTTCCATCCCGGACCGGACCACGTCGTTGGCCTGTACGGGCACGGGATTCGGCCTCCCAGCTTCCCTGGCAAACATTCTGACGTGTTCTATGATATGAACCATCCGGTCTGCTTGCTCAACCACACGGGTCAGCCTGTCCCGGAGTTTCTCCTCGGTAAGATCCCATCCCCTGTCCATGGCAATCAGGATATGTTCGGCAAGCCCGCGGACACCCACCAGGGGTTGGTTGAGCTCGTGTGCGATGCCCGCAGCCATCTCTCCCAGAGACCTTAAACGGTCGGAACGCATGCTCAACGCCCGTTGGGTTTCCAATTCGCGCTGTGCATCCCGCAAGGCTTCCTCTGCACGCTTCCGCTCTGTGATATCCCTATCGATCCCTCGGTATCCGCGAAAAGTACCCTCTGCATCGAAGAACGGGTGAGCGCTGGTTTCCAAAACGATCAGATCATCCTCTTTACCCAGGTTTGTGTTTTCGAGCAATGTGAAGGGTCTTTGGGAGGCGACGGTGGGACACCAGATCCCGGCCACCCGCCGCGCTTCTTCGGGGGGCATAAAATCGAATGGTGTCTTCCCGATCATCTCTTCGGGCTCATATCCCAATATCTCTTTTACGGTTGGGCTGACATAGGTGTAGAAAATGTCCTCATTGACCTCCCAAACGAGGTCGCTGGTGGTTTCGACCAGATTGCGGAAGCGCTCCTCGCTTTCCCGAAGGGCTTGCTCAATCCGTTTGCGTTCGGTTATCTCACTCTCCAAATCGTCGAAAATTTGAACGCTGTTCAGAGCGATTGCAACCTGGCCGGTGACAATCCTCATGAGCCGTTCGTCCTCGGCGACAAAGGCATTGGGATGGGGATGACTCATGTTGACAACGCCGATGACTTCATTGTCGATAACAAGGGGAAGGCAGAGGATTGAGCGGATGGAACCAGCGGGTTTCGTGAAGGCCACAAACCGTCTGTCTTTTGTGATGTCTGAAATCGAAATGGGCTTTCGTTGTTCCGCAACCCAACCTGCAATTCCCTCTCCAACCTTGAAACTCCGTTGGGTGTCCGCCTGGGTATCGTAATAGCTCACGGAAGGATCCGTTTGGCCACGGGCAGCCTTGATGATAAGCTCACCGGTCTCTTTGTTCATCAACATAAGGGAACAGTTTTCCGCGTTGGTTTCATCGATTATGGTGTCGATGATCAACTCGAACACCCGACGGACCTCGCGAGTGTATTTTAGCGAGTCCCCGATTCGTCGAACCACAGATAGTTCTCGGACTTTTTCCTCGAACTGCTGTATCGTCCGGGTCAACTCTTTAGCGAAGATCTCCCGCTGGGCTATCGCCCGATTCAATTCGTCGTGGGTCTCTTTAACCTGGTTGGACTTATCCATATCTTGTTCTCAGGTATTGATATGGTCTTCAGAACCCATACCCGATAGCGGCAAATGAGCCAGTTCACACGTCCCGGGGGATCCTTCCCCTTTCGTCTTCCAGTGCCTGATGTGCAGAGGCAAGTCGAGCGATCGGCACCCGATAAGGAGAGCAGGATACATAATCCATTCCGGCTCTATGGCAGAATTTTACCGATTCAGGGTCGCCCCCGTGTTCCCCGCAGATTCCGACTTTCAGCGTTGGCCGGCTTTTGCGTCCGCGGAGGATACCCATGTGGATCAGCTGGCCGAGTCCGGACTGGTCGATGGTTTGAAAGGGATCTTCGGAAAGCACCCCCCGCTGGACATATTCTTGCAGAAATTTACCCGCATCGTCTCTACTGAAACCGAATGTCATCTGTGTCAGATCGTTGGTCCCAAACGAGAAGAACTCAGCCTCCTCGGCTATCTCTTCGGCCACCAGGGCGGCTCGCGGCACCTCGATCATAGTGCCGACAAGGTATTTTACTTTGACCCCTTTCTCGGCCATCACCCGGTCTGCCATTTCGACCACGATGTCCTTCTGATTCTTCATCTCACCGATCGTTCCCACCAGGGGAATCATGACCTCGGGGAACACCTTGATTCCCTTTTTGGTCAACTGGCAGGCGGCCTCGAAAATTGCCCGAGCCTGCATTTCGGTGATCTCCGGATAGGTCAAACCCAGGCGACACCCCCGGTGGCCGAGCATCGGGTTGAATTCGTGAAGGGAGGCCACCTTGGCCTTGATCTGCTCCACGGAGATCCCCAGTTCCCCGGCCATCTCCTGTTGATTGTAGTCTTCATGAGGCAAGAACTCGTGGAGGGGCGGGTCGAGCGTGCGAATCGTCACCGGATAACCTTCCATGGCGCGGAGAATCCCGAGGAAATCCGCCTTCTGGTATGGAAGGAGCTTTTTGAGAGCCCGGCGGCGGCCCCCCTCATCGTCGGCCAGGATCATCTCGCGCATGGCCTTGATCCGGTCCCCTTCAAAAAACATATGCTCCGTTCGACAAAGGCCAATTCCCTCAGCCCCGAATTTTCGGGCGACGGCAGCATCCCGGGGCGTATCGGCGTTGGTCCGGACCTTTAACCTCCGGATCTCATCCACCCACTTCATGAGGGATCCGAAATCACCTGAAAGTTCGGGTTGTACGGTCGGGATACGCCCAAGCAAAACCTCCCCCGTCGAGCCGTCCAGCGATATCCAATCCCCTTCCTTGATGACCTGGCCGTCGACTTCCAACGACCGGGAAGCATAATCGATTTTGAGGGCCCCACAGCCCGCAACACAGCATTTGCCCATACCGCGGGCAACCACAGCGGCGTGGGAGGTCATTCCCCCCCGGGCCGTCAAGATGCCTTGCGCGGCGTTCATACCCCCGATATCCTCGGGGGAAGTCTCAATACGAACCAGGATGACGCTTTCATCCCGTGTTGACCAGGCCTCGGCGTCGTCCGCGTTGAAGACAATCCTCCCCGCTGCTGCGCCAGGAGAGGCGGGAAGACCCTTTGCCAGGACATTCCTTTCGGCCTTTGGATCGAAGGTGGGATGAAGGAGTTGTTCCATCTGGTCCGGGGTGATACGGGAGACGGCCTCCGCCTTCGTGATGTAGCGCCCTTTCACCATATCCACGGCGATCTTGATCGCAGAGGCCGCAGTACGCTTCCCGGTCCGGGTTTGAAGCATCCACAGGCGTCCACGCTGAACGGTGAACTCAATGTCTTGCATATCCCGGTAGTGACGTTCCAGCATGTGCCGGATCTTATCGAGAGACCGGTATGCTTTCGGCATCACCCGATCGAGGGGAACCTGGTCCTCGGCCGTCCTGCTGGCCTCATTGATAGGCTGGGGGGTCCGAATCCCTGCCACCACATCCTCCCCTTGGGCGTTGAGAAGATACTCACCGTAGAAATAGTTCTCGCCGGTGGCCGGATTTCGGGTGAAGGCGACACCTGTTGCAGAATCTTCCCCCATATTCCCGAAAACCATTGCCTGAACGTTGACCGCGGTTCCCCAGTCTGATGGGATGTTATGGATCTCGCGGTACTTGATCGCTCGAGCCCCCATCCAGGAACCGAAAACCGCATTTATGGCACCCCAGAGTTGTTCCCAGGGGTCCTCTGGAAACTCAATTCCCTTTCCCTTACGAATGACCGTCTTAAAAGCGCTTACCAGTTCGCGCAGATCCGAGGCCGTCAGGTCCGTGTCAAGTTGAATCCCCCGCTCACGCTTTTTTTCGTCGATGATCTCCTCGAAGGGGTCGGGTTGATCCGGAGATTCGGGTCGGAGACCCATGACGACGTCCCCGTACATCTGGACAAACCGACGATAGGCATCATATGCGAACCGATCATTCTGAGTCTGTTCGATTAACCCTTGAACCGTAAGCTCATTCAGACCGAGATTTAGAACCGTTTCCATCATGCCGGGCATGGAGGTGCGGGCGCCGGAACGAACCGAAACGAGCAAGGGATTGTTCGAATCCCCAAAACCCGCTCCCATCATCTTTTCGATCCGGGCAATTCCGGTTTTCACCTGTTTGTGGGCATCGGATGGATATTTTCTACTCCCCTCATCGTAAATCTGACACATCTCTGTAGTAATCGTGAATCCGGGGGGTACCGGAAGGCCAAGACCTGCCATCTCGGCAAGATTGGCCCCTTTACCCCCGAGCAGTTCCTTCATGCTCCCCTTGCCTTGGGCTTTGCCTCCTCCAAAAAAATAGACAAATTTTTTCCTCTTCTTTTTCGTGCTTTTTGCGCTTTTCCGTTTTCCCGACACAGCTTTCTTTCTCCCAGGCATGAACGCCTCCGGACAAATTCAGACTTCTGAGCGCGGCCAATGAAACCACACGAACCGGCTCAAGTTTTTCAATTGACTCCTCGCTTGGATCTATCTATATTCTTTCTATCCTGATGAGATATTGATCATCTGAAGGGCCCGTAGCTCAGTTGGTAGAGCAGCGGCCTTTTAAGCCGTAGGTCGAAGGTTCGATTCCTTCCGGGCTCATCCCTTCCATTTTAAAAAACCAGCCCGAATCATACATTCCCGGGTAAATTGCTCCCCCTATCGGCTATCGGCCGCTATTCCTATTTGGTCCCCGTTCCCTTTTCCTTCCCCCTCGGTCTCATCGGTTCCATCCTTGATGCCCTGGACATAAGATTCCTGAATATCCACCTCCATATCCGTCACGAAAGCCCTGATTTTCTCCAGACGCAACTTAGTGGAATTATCCGTCTTTTCCGCCTCAGCACGTTCATTCCTGGCATCGAGGAGAACCTTCCTGACATCCTCCAGAGACTTTTGTTCCTCATTCGTCTTTGCTCGGAGTTTTCGAAGAGCCGTTTCCGAATAATATTTAGTCAGCAGCAGACCGACCAGAACCATCACCGCAAAGATCATAAACCTGTCCTAAGAATCCGCTTGACGCTTCCCTAAATTTCCAATATATTAGTTTTTAAGTGAATTTCTGTTTTCTGGAAGCGAGCTCCAACCCGTAAAGAGGATTCCGAAGCAATATATCCAAAATTATAGTGTTCGAAAGTTAGCACACCGACTCAATATACATATTTCCGAACTTTTAATCAATAATGATTTCACAGACTTAGGTTGAGGAGGACCTTGGATATTGAGGGGGTTCACCCTATGGTTCACCGGATTGTCCGGATCGGGAAAATCGACCCTTGCAGAGCATATAGCCCCGATTTTGCGGACAAGGGGGCATAAAGTCGAGATCCTCGACGGAGACGAAGTTCGCCAAAACCTGTCGAAGGGTTTGGGCTTCTCTAAAGAGGATCGCGATATCAATATAAAGAGGATCGGATGGGTGGCCAAGGTCCTTACCCGGAATGATGTTGTGGCCATTACTGCGGCAATTAGTCCTTATCGTGAGGTCCGGGACTGGTGCCGGAAGCAGATCGGAAATTTCGTTGAGATCTACGTCCACTGTCCTCTAGAAGAGTGCGAAAAACGCGATGTCAAGGGTTTATACGCCAAAGCACGTGCCGGTGAGATCGCGAATTTCACCGGTATCGACGACCCCTACGAATCACCCCTCCAGCCTGAAGTGGTCGTCGATACCAGCTTGGAATCGGTAGAACAGAGCGCGATCAAGATTTTGAAAAAGCTGGAAGAATTGGAATACCTGGATTACGGGAAGTCCTGATCCGAATGGGCGAATTCTGACTGACGATGACCAGCTCCGAAATAGACATCGATTCCCTCTGCAAGACCTTTGAAAAGCGTCCTCCCCAAGACGTTCTTCTGTGGGCCTATAGCACATTTGGGTCCCGGGTCTCCATCATGACATCGTTCCAGGCCACAGGCCTGGTCGTTCTCGACATGGCGCAGAAGTTGATTACCGGTTTTCCGGCCTTCACCCTCGACACGGGCTTTTTGTTCAAAGAGACCATCGACCTCAAGCACAGCCTGGAGGACCGATACGGAATTGAGATCGAGTCCGTGGAACCTTTGCTGTCCGTTGAGAGGCAGGCAGAGGTTTATGGAGAAGCGCTTTACCGGAGTCAGCCTGACGAATGTTGCAGGATGCGGAAGGTGGAGCCCCTCCTCCGGAAACTGGTCGATTTGGATGCCTGGGTGACCGGAGTCCGTAGGGATCAATCCGAGACCCGGGCAAACACGCGGGTGCTCGAACGGCATCTGGATCAAGACCGGTCATGGATCAAGATCAACCCGCTGGCTGGATGGAATAAAAAGCAGGTATGGGATTATATCCTCTCTCATCAGATCCCATATAATCCTCTCCACGACCAGGGATATCCGAGTATTGGTTGTGTTCCCTGCACCCGTCAAGTCAAACCGGGTGAAGAGGAACGCGCGGGGCGATGGTCCAGTTTCGACAAAACGGAATGCGGAATTCACACGTTTTCCACCCCGCTTCATCAAATCGAAGAGGGATAACAGGATTTCTTTACATCGATTGCCAAGGGGCGGGTCTACGGACCCGCCCGTTCTGTTTTGGACCCTGGAACTTCCCTTTCCCCTACCAGTGAAGACAACCTCGCAAGCTAACCCACTGAGTTCCCCAGAGGCACTTTGCTTTCCACAACCAACTTAGGGGCCGTCCTTGACCTACCGGCGGGGAATTAAGGGGTCGATCCTCGAACAGGTTGGAAATACCCCCATGTTGCGCATCCGGGATTTGACGGGAGATGGGATAGTCCTCTACGCAAAGTTGGAAATGTTCAACCCGGGCGGATCCGTGAAGGACCGACCTGCCATGCAGATGATCCTGGACGGTGAGGATTCTGGGGATCTGATAAGGGGAAAAGTAGTCCTGGACTCCACTTCGGGAAATACGGGGATCGCATACTCATGGATCGGGGCAGTGAAGGGTTACCAGGTTGAACTGGTCATGCCCGCTAGTGCGAGTCAAGAGAGGTTGGCGATCATCAAATCGTTTGGGGCTCGGGTGGTGCTCACAGACGCTTCAGAGGGTTCGGACGGGGCGATCCTGGAGGCCAAACGCATATTCGAGGACCAACCCCGACGTTATTTCAAACCGGACCAGTACAACAATCCATCGAATCCCAAAGCCCATTACCTGCACACGGCCCCCGAAATCTGGGACCAGACGGGCGGAAGGATCACCCACCTGATATCCTCCATCGGCACGAGCGGAACGCTGATGGGCACGGGCAAACGGCTGAAAGAGTTGAACCCCGATGTGTGCCTCATCGAGGTGGAGCCCCCCGCCTTTCACGGAATCGAGGGATTGAAGAATATGGCCGCTTCCATCGTTCCCGGAATTTACCAGGAGGGATTTGCGGACGAAAAAGTCACGGTAGAAACCGAGGATGCATATGAGATGACCCGATGGATGGCCAACAAACTTGGGCTTCTTTGCGGCCAGTCCTCCGGCGCAGCCCTGTGGGGAGCCCTGGAGGTGGCACGAAGGCTCAAACATGGGGTGATCGTTGTGATCTTTCCCGATGGTGGGGACAAGTACATGAGCACACGCGTATGGGAGTGTAATCTTGCTCAGGCTAAACAGAGAAAATTGGGCGCAACTCTGTGACCATGCCACGCATGATTATCCCTCCGAGTGCTGCGGGATCATCACCAGGTCGGAAACAGGGGAGGTTGAAGTCCGTCGGTGTACGAATATTCAGGATCGTCTACACCAGAAGATGCCGGATAAACATCCGAGGGATTCCCGAATGGCATACCGGATGGATGATATGGAGGTGTTTAAGATCCTGGAGGAAGCCGAGGGTTCGGGAAAAAAACTGGCGGGATTCTACCATTCCCATATTGAATGCGATGCCTACTTTTCGGAGGAGGACCGAAAAGCAGCCCTTTTTGGGGATGAACCGGCTTACCCCGGGGTTGGTTACCTTGTACTTTCGGTATATAATCGTGAGGTAAAAGGCTACAAGCTTTTTTCCTGGGACTTGGAAAACAGAGGTTATGAGGAGATCCCTGTCATAATCGATTCCTGATTGCTCCGGGCTTCTACTGAAAACACGATTAAAAAGCGAATATGCGTGGCCATTGAAAAAATACGATGTGGTTGTAGTGGGATGCGGTCCCGCCGGCTCATCGGCGGCTCAGGCAGGTGCGTTGCGTGGGCTGTCGGTGTTGATTATCGATAGGAAGCGATCTGTAGGAGTTCCAGTAAGGAGTGGAGGCTATGTCCCTTCAGGGCTTCGGAGAAGGGTGCGGTTCGACGACGAGTGCATCCTCCAGAAAGTAGAAGGATTCTGCCTCTTCCTCCCGGATGGCAGAACCACCAGGGTTCAGGCCCCTGGATATATCCTGGACCGGTCTCGCTTTGACAAGACACTCGCCATCTACGCATTAGAGAGTGGGGCTGATCTTGTGAATGGAACGGTCGTGGAAGTATCGGGGAAGCGGGTACGGTTCAGACGCGGCGGCCGGGAGGCGGAAGTTGAAGGGCAAGTAATCATCGGGGCAGATGGGCCTCGATCTGCCGTTGGACGCAGCATCGGAACTGCCAACGCGGAATTTTTGGTAACCGTCCAGGCGGAGGTGGGGTTGAGGATTCCGTTCACAACGGCTGAAATTTGGTTTGATAGCCGCTGTGTCGGGGGTTATAAATGGATCTTCCCAAGCGGCCGCACAGCTCGGGTGGGAATCGTGTTATCCGCTCCCAGGGCGAATATGCTCCGAGGGCTGTTAAATGATTTCCTGGATAATTTGGCGGAGGAGGGAAGAATTTACCGGAGGAGCATCTTGAGCTACAGTGGAGGTCCGGTTCCGGTAGGAGGGCCTCTTGACCCCCTGCAGAGTGGAAATTCAATCCTGGTTGGAGACGCAGCGGGTTGCGCCGATCCTGTCACCGGCGCTGGCATCGGCCCAGCAATTTTAAGCGGGACCCTTGCGGGGCGAATCGCTGCTGAGGCTTTATCCGACCAGGACATCCGGCACCTGATCCAATACAGGAAAACGCTGGAACGGGTTTTGCCTTTTCGTCAAATGGCCTACAAAAAAGCCCATGCAGAACGTTTGCGAGCTTCGGAGAATTTCGAGGGGCTCGCGGAAACGGCCTGGGGCGCGAGGGATTATCAATTCGAGGGGAACGAAATCTAATCGAAATTCGGTGTTTGTTGAAAACAATTGGTGTTGGGATTTTGTAGAGAGGAGGTTAGAATGAGCGTGACCGTTCGGATACCAACCCCCCTTCGGAATCTAACGAAGGATCAATCCGACATTCAGATCGAGGCTGCGACGATACGGGAGCTCCTTGATAATATCGAGGAACAGTACCCCGGAATAAAAGATCGGTTGATGGATGAACACGGAGAGCTTCGCCGGTTCGTGAACGTCTACGTCAACGAAGAGGACATCCGATTTCTTGACGGCATCAAAACGGACTTGTCATCCGGTGATAAAGTAGCCATTGTTCCCGCGGTTGCCGGGGGAGGATAATAAATCGAGTCGTTGGGTGGATTCACGGGTGGGAAGATCGACATAGGAAGTCATGGTCCTGGAATCCAGGAAAAACTTTCGGCTGTCCGCTTCCCTTTTCTGTTTTCGCTTCCAAAAATCTCAATTCCTGACCCTAACCAGAGGTGAAGTCTTTGGCCGCACCGAGGGTAAACAGTGTCCTGGACCTGGTGAATGAGACACCGATGGTCCGTCTCAACCGGATCCGTCCTGCCGGGGGGGCGCAAATCTGGGCAAAGCTTGAGTTCTTTAATCCCGGGGGAAGTGTCAAGGATCGAATTGCACTGGCCATGGTGGAGGCAGCCGAGCAAAAAGGTATTCTCAGACCGGGCAGCACCATCGTCGAGCCCACGAGTGGAAACACCGGGATCGGACTCGCAATGGTTGCGGCCGTCAAGGGATATCGTTTGATCATCACCATGTTCGAGGGTGTCAGCGAAGAACGACAGAAAGTTTTAGAGGCATTTGGAGCTGAGGTTGTGATGACACCCGCCCAAGATGGAATGCGAGGGGCGATCAAGGAGGCCTTGGCCCTCAAGAAAAAGCATCCCGAATACTTCATGCCCCAGCAGTTTGAGAACCCTTCGAATCCCCAGGCCCACCGACGAACGACCGCGTTGGAAGTCCTCCATCAGATGGAGGGACGGATCGATGCCTTTGTAGCCGGAGTTGGTACCGGCGGAACATTGACCGGGGTCGGGGAGGTCCTCAAACGGGAGTTGCCTGCCGTAAGGGTTATCGCGGTGGAACCGACCGATTCGGCGGTACTTTCAGGAGGTCCGGCGGGGCCGACCGAGATCGATGGGCTTGGGGCAGGGATAATTCCACCGGTGTTGAATACGGAGGCCATAGATCAGATCGTTGCGGTCACAAACACAGAAGCCCGGCAGATGGCTCGCCGTCTTACCAGGGAAGAAGGGCTGCTTTGCGGATATTCTTCCGGGGCAGCCGCCCACGCCGCTGCGGTGGTATCTGAGGAAATGGGGGAAGGTAAAGACGTCGTTGTGATCCTGCCCGACACGGGGGACCGCTATATGAGTTCGATGCTGTTCGGCTAGAGACCCGAATAAACCAACGGACCAGGTCGTGCCGAAACCCAATCCCTAAGACCGATTCAACCCAAAGGGGTGCGTTCAATCGTACCCCTTTTTTCGTTCAACGCGTTCTATGTGAGCCACCCGTTCTTTCACGAATTCGACAAAGGCGGTGTCGACCCGGCTCAGATTTAAAAAACGCCGGTAGGCGTTCAGGGCTTCAGGATAAAGGCCCAGATTGTATGAGACATTGCCCAGGGAGAAATAAGCCTTGGACTCTTGGGTATCAATTCTAAGAGCCTGATGATAGTAGACAATCGCGCTGTCCGGCATTCCCCGGGCGACAAATAGGTTTCCCAGGTTGAGATGAACACCTGCGTTTTTGGATTCGGACTGGAGAATCGACCTGAAGACCTCTTCGGCCTTTTTAATGTCATTCACACGATAGTAGATCACACCCAACCGTTTCCGAACCTCCGTCGCACTTGGGCAAAGAGAGAGTGCCTTCTGGCAGTGGGTAAGGGCATCCTGAAAGCGCCCCAGTTGGATATAAACCGAACTCAGACCCGCGTGGACGTACCAGGCGTTCGGCGTGTGGCTCAGGGCTTGCCGGTAGGCGTCCACGGCCTCGGATGGGCGTTGCAGGTTTTTTAAAACCTCTCCCTTTGACGCCAGCACGTCCGAGTGAAAGGTTCCGTATCTGGACGAATTTTCCAGTTCGGAAAGGACCGTTTCCCAGTCCCTCCCTTCCCCCGCCCATGACAGAGCCCGGAAGTAATGCCGTTCGAATTCGATCTGCCGTCGCGAGATTTCTGAGGCTAGCAAGGCAATGGACAAAAGGAAGATGGCCAGAATCAACCCCCAACCTGGTCCAGGCGACACCCGGCACCCCCGATCCGCCCCGGCCACGACACCCAGAAGCATGTAAAAAAACATCACGGTCTGGGGATGTTCCTTCGGAAATGCGAAGACGGCCACAACAAGAAAAGACACGAGCGAAATCGCTAACATCGGCGCAGCAATTCTTGCCTCTAAATCGGGGCTTCGACCCATTTTCACAAGACCCCTAAATCCGGCCGCTATCAGCCAGATAAAGACGGACAGCCCAACCAACCCGTATTCAGACGCGATCAGGAGGTAGTCGTTGTGTGGGCTGTTCATAAAAGTTCCCGGATGGGTCGTCGCTCCCCGGTCTTGAGCAGGGTAGACCCGCACCCAATCCCCCGGGCCTACCCCTATGAACGGAAAGTCCGCCACCATTCGAAGGGTTCCCTTCCAAGCAGCCAGACGGTATTCTACGCCGACATCTTTCTTAAAGAACGACGTCGCCGTGGTGGCAAGATCCGACCTCGACACGGTCAGGAAAGGGAGGGCTTTACCTTGAAGATCTGTTATGGACCTGCGGGCGGGAAGCACGGAAAGAAAGATAAAAACGACCACGAACGCACCCGCCATCATCAGTTTACGACGGTCCATCCTGGACCGAATGGACCCCAGGATAGTCCGCCTCAACTCCGGGAAGAAGATCACGGCCGTACCCACCAAAGCGATCGCGACGGCGATCCCCAGCCACGCGCCTCGAGTTCGGGTATAGGAAAGATAGACCCCCATCAGCGCTGCGGAAAGTCCCGAAAAGAAGAGACCGGTCCGACGCCGCCCTTGAAGGAACAGAAGAATCGACAGAGGGCCGGAACAGACAAGATACTCAGCGGCAAAGTTACGGTTTCCGAAAGTCGCGCTGGGTTGCGCGTTGGAGGGGATGTCGAGGAACGCAAATCCGTGATATTGCAGAATTCCTATTGTAGCGACCAAGAGACCCGTAATCGCGTTTGTCCACAAAATCGGACGGAACCGCTCGAATGAAACCGCGTTGGCCCCGATCAAAAACAGGATGACCATGGCGGCCTGGTTGACCAATTCGGTCTGGGTGTCCAGCGAGTGAATCCCCTTGTGGGAAGAAATCAGCGCAACGCCCATAAGACAAACCGCAGGCAGGAGGAGTCGACCTGAAACCAGATGGATGTGTTGTCCCCAGCGCGTTTGGATGATCCAGCCCAGGCATGCGAGTGCGAGACAGACGTGGAGGGTTAGACGCTTTGGCAAAACCGAATATTCGAAGATCCCCGTCATCATTACGAGAGGGACTGCTGCGACCATCAGGCAGAGGGCACCGGTCACCACACGTTCCCCGAACGATCCCGTCAAACCCCTAATTCCTTGATCCTCCCCTTGCATACTTCGATCCGATCCTTTACAAATTGAAGTTGGGTCTTATCACCTTGGGCAACCTCCAAATAAAACCGGTAGGCTTCAATGGCATCCTGGTATCGACGTTGCGTATACAAAAAATTCCCCAGGGAAAGGTGAACCTCGGAAAATCCGGGTTGTAGTGAGATCGCCTTCCTGAAGGCATCTTCGGCATCTTTCAGTTTTCCAAGTTTCTCCAACACCAAACCGAGGCCCCAGTGCACGCTTGCATTCTCAGGTTCGATCTCCGCGATCCGCAGGTAGTTTTCGATTGCCCCCTGATAATCCCCCTTCTTTTGATAAGCCACCGCTAGATTCAAGTGCGCCTGGAGATAAGCCACCGCTAGATTCAAGTGCGCCTTCCTGAAACCTGGATCGATCCGAAAAACCTCAAGGAACTCCTCAACGGCATCTCCGAATCGCTCTTGGGCAAGATAGGTGTTCCCCAGATTGAAATGAACCCCCGCGTCGTCCGCATCTACGTTCAGGACCTTTTGGAATTCCTCCGCTGCGCGATCCAGGTCCCCCCGTTCCAGAAAAATAACCCCCAGGTTGTTCCGAGAGTCCGTGGAAGAGGGACATAAGGCCAGAACCTTTCTGCAATGATCCATGGCCTCTTCGATTCGCCCCTGCTGCAAGAACAACGAACCCAGGCTCTCGTGGGCCTGCCAGTGGTATGGCGCCAGAGAGAGGGCCTCTCGATATGCGGCCTCCGCCTCACGAGGGCGTTCCAGGTGTTTCAAGGCGTCTCCCTTGAGGACCAGGATGTGCGGCCGAAAGCTTCCATACTCCAGGGCTCGTTGCGTTTCGGCCAGGAGCGTTGGCCATTCGGTCCGCGTTTTTCCCCAATAGTTGGCCATCAGGTAGTGTCGGTCGAACCACACCCACCTCCAGGAGAGTGCTCCTGCGCCGAGAGGAACAAGAAGAAGAACGACCACGAGAAGGAGACCGTTCGTTCTGGAACGGATTTCGATCTGACGTTGTGAAGTTGACGCGGCCGCGACCCCGAGGATGAGGTGGGGAAACATCGCGGCGTGAGGCCAATCCCGAGGAAAATTTAGAAAGGCGTCTCCCAGATACGCAAGGAGGGAAAGGGAAAACATCAGCGCAGCAACACGGGTGCGTTTCTCTGGATCCCGGGCCATCCGAAACAGACATAGAAAACCGGCCAAAAGGAACCAGAGGTATGTGCCAAACCCGATCAGGCCGTATTCCGAAGCGATCCAGAGATAATCATTGTGGAGATTGTTCATCACTATCCCGGGCGTGTTTGTCACCCCGCGGTCGTAATGCGGATAAGCCCGTTTCCATCCGCCGGGGCCTACGCCCAGGAGGGGGTGATCTGAGATCATTCGGATCGTAGCGCACCACGTGGAAAAGCGGTAGTCCACCCCCACGTCCCTCTGCAAAATCGACCTTGCCGTTGTAAGAACATCGGCCTTCGACGGGCTGAGTTGCGCCTCAATGGATCGTTGGGGAGGAAGGAGGGATAGAACGATAAAAAGAAAAAGAAATCCGAAAGCGAGGACGGATTTTCGACGATTGATCTCCGACCTTAAGGCCTCATACATCGATCGTCGCAATCCAGGCATGGCGGACAGGAGCCCACATACGAGCAGCACGGCTCCCCCTGCACCCACCCAGGCACTCCGGGTGCGGGTATAGATGAGGAAGACCCCCATCAGGGTCGTTGACAACCCCGATAGGAGCACGGGCGTCTTCCGCGAGGAGGTCAGAAACTGAAGAATCGACAGCGGGATGGCGCAGATCAAGTACTCTGCCGCGAAGTTCCTGTTTCCGAAGGTCGCGCTCGGAGGGGCGGCTGAAGGAATCCACGATACGGCCAAGCCGTGGTACTGGAGGACTCCCACCATGCCGACGACCAACCCTGTGGCCGAACTTGCCCACAGAATCGGTCTGATCTGTTCCAGGGATAGGGAATTGGCCACAACGACCAAAAGGACGATGAGGGCGGCGTTTTTCGAAAGTTCCGTAAGGGTGTCCAGGGGATGCGTCGATCCGGGAGCCGAAAGGACGGCGACCCCCAGAAAACAGATCAAAGGAAGAAAAAGCGGGGTGGATACGAGGGACACGCGCCGCAATCTCAAGATGTGAACGATCCAGCCCAAGCAGGTGAGTGCGATGCAGAAGTTAAGCACCAGATGTTTCGGGGCCCAAACAAACGCATATAACCCCGGCAGGTAGATCAGGGGAACAGCCGAAACCATCAGGCAGAGGGGGCCTACGACGAAATAAACGCCATGCGTAGCACCTCCCTGACTCAATCGAATCCGGCTTTTTGAACCTCCGTTTTTCTCCCGACTGATCTTTTTATCCCCTCTTCGCATCTTTCGATCCGCTCTCGGACAAACGCGACACGGGCGGTATCCCCCCCAGACAACCCCAGGTAAGCCCGATAGGCCGTCAGGGCTTCCTGAAAATTTCCAATGGCGTAGGTGAGATTTCCCAGGGCAAGGTGAGCCTGAACGAGATCCGGGCGTACGGCGATGGCTTTCCGGTACGCGGACCCCGCCTCTTCCAACCTTCCTTCAGCCTTCAGGGAAAGACCCAAACCAAGCTGAGCATTGGCATCTTCAGGATGCCGATTCACCGCCTTCCGATAGTCCGCGAGGGCTTCGTTAAAACGTCCCTTGCGTAGATGGACATATCCTAGGTTTGAGTGAACCTCGGAAAGGTTGGGGTCCAGGCTGAGCGCCTCGGTGTAATAAACGAGCGCGCTGTCCAGCCGTCCCTGTACCTGGTGGAGCTTTCCCAAGTCCAGTCGGGCCTCCGCGTCGTTGGGGGAAGCCCGCACCGCGGATTTGAACGCCTCCTCCGCGAGGACGAGTCACCCGCTGGACTCGGCGGCCGAACTATCGTATCAGGCTTCACTGGTCCTTCTGTATTTCCTTTCGGCTAACCTTATTGGTTTTCAAAGTTTGCGATCCATATTTTGGGCAAGTGGCACAACGGGGCTGGTCGTTGCCTCGATCGGGATCCTCCAGTACCACAGCCTCGCTTTTCTCGGAATTCCGACAAATGCTCACCCGAGC
This sequence comes from Candidatus Latescibacterota bacterium, assembly GCA_965217865.1. Lineage (GTDB taxonomy): Bacteria > Latescibacterota > UBA2968 > SICM01 > SICM01 > CBDCJO01. The sequence goes on from CBDCJO010000002.1 coordinate 2,743,967, forward strand.
GCAACCTTTGGCAACCGGAACCTGGCGGCGATGAACCTGGTATGTGCTATCCCGCTGTCCGGATATCTCTTCGTGACGGCACGAGATCGGATCGCACTCATCCTGTCTGGTTTATCGGCATCTCTGATGGGTGTTTATCTGGTATATACGCGGACTCGAAGCGCGTGGCTGGGGATGGCGGGTGCAATTTTATGCGTGTGTGCGGTCGTTGCCCTCTGCCCTCATCTTCGAAGACCCTTATTACGAGCGATTCGGTCGATGTTTGACCGTCGAAAGGTCTTCCTGGGGCTGGGATTCCTGGCCTTGTTTTCCATCCTCTCCGTACTGTCACCCCGGCAAGCCAGAATTCAAGACCGAGCCCTGCCTACTCTTACACAGGACAAGATCGATATAACCGCCACAGCCGCCTTGGTCTTACAGATGGACGTCGGTATGAGAATGGGCTTCCGGAAGAGATTCCGCACGGAGATCGGGGACCACTTGGTCACGTGTACTCATCGAATCCCACCCCTTTGGATCTGGTCTTCGCATTCGCCGATCCGTTCTCTTACAAACCGGGCGCGCGTTGAATCACATTCGATCAGAGGCAGTAAGGTCCTGTAGGCAGCCTGGGCCTCGCGAAAACGACCTTGCTCGAAGGTAATGTTTCCCAGAGCAAGGTGCGCCTGTGGCAGACCGGGTCGGATCTGAATGGCAGCCCTGAAGGCCTTCTCCGCCTTCACTAGTCCCTATACAAGCGTGAATTTTTCTTGGTTTTAGTAGAAAAAAGTTGAAATGCCCCAGTTTTCAGGCCTATAGTTGTAGTATGAAAGACAAAAAGAGGCCATCAAAAAGGGGCATTTCAGATGAGAGAATACAGGAAGATTCTTCGGAACAGGGAAGCACGAATTGTCCGTCGTTTGCGTCGGAAGCAGTGGTGCAGTCAGGTCAAGCCTATGATGTCTGGGGGAAACATCCACTACGAGATGAGTGGGAAGGCCGAGGCGATCACGTGTGGGGGGATCGGCGCGTTTCACCACATGGTCCGCAGGGTTGGGCTGGTGAAAGAGATTGACCGTCATCTTCATCTTTTGAAAGTGCATTTGCCCTGTCACGAATCAGACCACGTTCTGAACATCGCCTACAATGCGCTGGTTGGTGGTCAACGCCTTGAAGACATTGAGCTGCGCCGGCAGGATGCCACGTTCCTGAACGCTTTGGGCGCTCAGCGTCTCCCGGATCCGACCACAGCAGGCGACTTTACACGTCGTTTCCGGCCATCGGATATCGAGACGTTGATGGATTGCATCAACCGGGTGCGCACCCGGATCTGGAAAAAGCGCGCCAGGGGCGAACTCAAAGAAGCCCTCATCGACATCGACGGCACCCTGGCCACCACTCTCGGAGAACGCAAGCAGGGCATGGCCCTGTCATACAACGGTATCTGGGGATACCATCCTCTCGTGGTCTCTCTGGCGAACACCAGGGAGGTGTTGTTTCTTGTGAATCGACCCGGCCATGTGCCCAGCCACGACGGTGCCGTAAAGTGGATCGATCGCGCCATCGCGCTGGTCGCCCCTTTCGCCAAACGCATCTGCCTGCGCGGAGACACCGGCTTCTCACTCACCCGGCACTTCGATCGTTGGTCGGAAAAGGTCGACTTCGTCTTCGGCATGGATGCTTACCGGGGATTGGTCAAGATCGCCAAATCCCTGTCACAGAGCGATTGGGAGCCCTTTGAACGACAACCCAAATACCAGGTCAAGACCTCCCAGAGACAGAAACGCGAGAACGTGAAAGCCCGGATCATCCGGGAGCGCGGCTTCAAAAACATCCGACTTGCCAGTGAACGTGTTGCCGGGGTTTCGTATCGTCCTGCTCGATGCAGGAAGACCTGTCGACTCGTGATCCTCGAAAAAAACCTGAGCGTCGAACGCGGCGAAAACGCCCTGTTCGATGACAAGCGCTGTTTCTTCTACATTACCACCCGAAAAGATCTTACGGCCGCGGAAATCGTGAGGCTGGCCAATCGACGGTGCGATCAGGAAAACGTGATTGAACAACTCAAGAACGGGGTCAACGCCATGCGGATGCCCGTCGACAACCTGATGAGCAACTGGGCTTACATGGTCATGACCGCCCTGGCGTGGAACCTCAAAGCCTGGTTCGCGTTGATGATCCGAAAGCGTGAGCGTCGCGATCAACTTCTGAGAATGGAGTTTCGCGCCTTCCTCCAGAATCTGATCTGGATCCCCTGCCAGATCGTGACCCGGGGAAGACAGATCATCTATCGTGTCTTGGGCTACAACCGGTGGATGACTGACTTCTTCCCGGCCTGGAACAGAATCAGATGGCTCAAACCGGCCTGACTGCCATGTCAGCACCTGTCGTCGTAACATCACAGGGACAAGTCCGTCCACCCCGGCTAAAACACGTCCGCAAACTCAGTTAATTAGACAATCGCATGCCGAAACAATCACAAAAACAGCCCAGACATCATCTCCACCAAGTCACAAGTCTGAAATGCTCCGAAATCTTGTATAACACACCGCTCAACAAGCCTATTCGCTTATTTTAGGACTAGTTGGCCGTCGCCCTTCAGAGATAAGCCGAAGCCCAGTTGAACGTTGGCGTCCTCGGGATAGATCCGCACCGCATCCCGATAGTGCCGGAGGGCCTCATCGAGACGCCCCTGCAAAAGGTAGACATAGGCGAGATCTGCGTGCATCATAGGAAGATCCGGATTGAGACGGATCGCCTCCTGATAATGTACGATCGCGCTGTCCAGTTGCCCCTTGGCCTCATAGAGTTTTCCCATGTTGTATCGCATTTCAGCGTTGTGAGGCGAAACCTGAAGGGCGGCCCGGAATTCCTGCTCGGCGAGTTCCGGTTTTCCCATCTGCAGATAGATCGCTCCGATATAGTCCCGGATATAGTTCGCGCTCGGACAGAGGTTCAGGGCGGTTTGACAATGGACAAGCGCATCCCGGAACCTTCCCTGCTTCAGGTAGACGAATCCGAGACCCTCGTGCGCGTACCAGGTATGGGGGGCTACGGTGAGGGTCTGTCGATAGGCCTCTTCCGCTTCGGTATACCGCTCCAGATTTTGCAGGGCAAGACCTTTGAAAAACACCAGGTCGGAGCGGAAGGACCCGTATCGATTCGCCCGTTCGACCTCGGATAGGACAGCAGGCCAGCTCTTTTCTGACACCCCCCAGGAGAAAGCACCCAAATAGTGCCTGTCGAAACCGATCCGTCGCCGTGAGAGTTCTGCGCCGGCGGCGGATATGAAAAAAAGCGCACAAAGGATCGATCCTCTGATGACCGATCGGCTGGGGAGGATCCGACTTTCGGCCGTGGCCCCGGCCGCGATGCCGAATAGGAAGAAGGGAAACATTGCGGTTTGGGCTTGCTCCTTGGGGAATCCGAAGCACGCGGCCCCCAGGATCGACAGGATCGAAGGTGCAAACATCGGGGCGGCGAGTTGATGAAATCGATCCCGGACCAAAGCCATTTTAAGCAGACACCTGAAGCCTGCCAGGAGAAACCAGATGTAGATGCCCAGGCCGATCAAACCGTATTCAGCGCCTATCCATAAATAGTCGTTGTGGGGTTTTCGGTGATATCCTTCGGTGGTAATCGTCTGGCCCCCATCATACAGGGGATGTTTCCGGATCCACCCACCCGGACCGACACCAAACAGGGGATGGTCGGAGATCATTCTCAGCGTGCTCCCCCAAAACGCGAGACGCTCAGTGATGCCGGCATCTTTGAGTTCCTCCTTTTTAAACACCGACAGTGCTGTTGTGGCGATGCCGGTCTTGACATCGGGAACGGATCTGTGGCTTCGATGGGGAGGCAGTGCGGAGAGGATCACGAACATGATCAGGAGTCCCAGTGAAAGGAACCGTTTCCGCCTGTCCATCCCCGAGCGGACGGCCTCCAAAAAAGGAGCTCGAATGCCCCGACAGAGGATGAGCACCGCCCCGATGATGATCAACGCAGCCACCACTGAGACCCAAGCCCCCCGCGTGCGCGTATAGACCAGATTTACCGCCATCAAAGTTCCGGCCAGTCCAGAGATGAGCGAGGCCTCCCAGCGGCGGACGAATAGATATAAAAGTCCGGACAGGGGAATGGCGCAGATCAGATACTCCGCAGCCAGGTTGCGGTTTGCGAAAGTCGCACTGGGAAGGGCGTTGGAGGGAATTCCTGAGAAAGCGAGTTGATGGTACTGCAAAATTCCGATCAGGGAAACGATCAAGCCGGCGACCGTGGAAGTCCATAAAACAGGGAGGAGGCCTTTCTGGGTGAGGCCGTTCGCAGCCAAAAAAAACAGGATGATCAGGGATGCCAGGTTGACGAGTTCAACAAGCGTGTCGACCGGATACGTGGTGGCATGGGCCGAAACCAGTCCGACGCCCAAAAAGCACAGCGCAGGCAGGTTGAGGGGACTTGATACGAAACCCGCGTCCCTGCCCCATCCCATATGGACAAACCATCCGGCGCAGCCTATGGCCAGGCAGACTTGAAAGGCCAGCCACTTTGGCAGCATGGCATACTCATAGATCCCCGGAATATAGACAACGGCAACCGTGAAGGACATCAAACAGAGGGCAGCGACCGTCACGATCGGGCCCGCTATGGAGAAGCGATATCCTCCCGCTTCTATTTTTCGATCTTCCTCATGCATTGTTCGATACGCCCGCTTACGAATCCAACCCGGACGGAATCCCCATGAGAGAGGTCCAGGTAGGTCCGGTAGGCCTCCAAGGCTTCCTTAAATTGACCGACTTCGTAAGAGACATTTCCCAGGGCTAAGTGGGCCTGCCCGAGGCCGGGTCGAAGCCCGATCGCCCGGCGGTATGCCCCGATCGCTTCCTCTGCATGACCTTCTGCTTTCAGCGCGAGACCAAACCCCAGCTGAACATTGGCGTCATCGGGGTACGCCTGAACGGCCTTCCTGTAGTGCGCGAGGGCGACCCCCGTGCCTCCCTGAAGAAGATGGGCATACGCCAGGTTGGCGTGGGGCTCGGAGCGTTCTGGAGCAAGCCGTAGGGCTTCCTGGAAATACACGATCCCGCTGTCGAGCTGCCCCCGTGCCTGATGGAGTTTTCCCAGGTCCAGGTGGGTTTCAGAATCATCAGGGAGGGTGTGAAGCGCCGCCCGAAACGCCTGTTCCGCTCTGTCGAGTTCTCCCATCCGTCTGTAGATCTTTCCGATATAACCATGAATATAATTTGCATCCGGACAGATGGACAAGGCCGTTTGAAAAGGCGTAAGGCCTTCCTGGAAACGGTCCTGCTTCAGGTAGGAGAACCCAAGGCCTTCGTGGGCATACCAGGCGTGCGGCGTATAATCCAGGTTCTGCTTGTAAGTCTCCTCCGCCTCGATGTAGCGTTCAAGGTTCTGCAGGGCAAGACCTTTGAAAAACAGGATGTCGGATCTAAAATTTCCGTATTCCAGAGCGTGTTCGGTTTCCGATAAAACCGATTCCCACTTCCCTTCCGAGTCGGACGCTCCCCAGGAATAGGCGAGAATGAAGTGTCGGTCGAAGCCCATACGGCGCCGGGTGATTTCTGCCCCACTTGCCGGGAGAATGACCAGGAGGGCCAAAAGGCCCCGCCCGAGCCACGGGGATCGGAGCTGCGCGCTTCCCCGGTTCGTTCTCCCGGCAGCGATCCCGAAAAGGAGATACGGAAACATGGCCGTTGGAGGTTGATCTTTCGGAAAACCAAAAAACCCCGCTCCAAGGAGGGAGAGGATGGAAATCGCGAACATCAACCCCGCAATGCGCGATAAGGCATCGGAGTTGAGGACCATGCCACGAAGGCACTTGAACCCCGCGGCCAAGAACCAGATATAAACCCCCAGCCCGATCAGGCCGTATTCAGACCCGATCCAGAGAAGGTCATTGTGGGGACGCTTGTGATAGCCTTTGGTGGTAATCGTTTCTCCGTTGTCATAGAGCGGATGGGTCCGCACCCACCCCCCGGGCCCGACCCCCAAAAAGGGGTGGTCGGCCAACATCCGCTTTTGTCCCGAGTTGGCCGCTCACACTCTGGGGGGGAAGACTTGAGAGGACGACGAACAGGATCAGGTATCCCATCCCCAGAATTCGTTTCCGTCGGTCGATTACGGACATCAGGGTGTCCAGCACCTGTTTCCGCAATCCTTTCCAGACGAACAGGAGGACGCCAACACCCAGAAGGGCACCGAACATCCCGACCCAGGAGCCGCGAGCGCGCGTGTAGACAAGAAAAGTTCCCATCAAGGCCCACGAGAGGCCGGACAGGTGAAGGGAGGCCCGATTCCGGGAAGCGAGGAAGAGAATCATTGATAATGGGATAGTGCAGACCAGGTATTCTGCCGCAAAGTTTCGGTTCGCGAAAGTTGCGCTTGGAGGGGCCGCAGAGGGAATATCGAAAAAAGTCAGATCGTTAAACTGAAGAACGCCGATCGATCCTATGACCATGCCCGTGGCCGTGCAAGTCCATAAAATCGGCCTTGTTTCCTGAAACGATAAGGCATTGGAGACGACGAGAAACAATACGATAAGGATACCCTGGTTTGCGAGTTCAACCAGGGTATCCAGGGGATGGGTGGTCTTCCAGGAGGAGAGAATGGCCACCCCAAAAAAACAGATCAATGGAAGGATAAGGGGCGTATGGATCAGGTGGACTCGCCGGCCCAATCCCGATCGGACAAGCCAGCCCAAACAGGCCAGGGTGAGGCAGAAATATAGGGCGAATACCTTTGGAGCGAGAGCATATTCATAAATCCAGGGGAGGTAGATCAGGTTGACCGAGGGGATCATCAGGCAGAGTGGGACAACAACCCCGTAACCGGACGGTTTGTCCCCCGCCTCGTTTTGAATTCTTCTATTCGAAGAAGGGTTCAGTCCGTGGCCTGTTGTTTTATCCTTATTTCGCAATCCACAACCCGGTCATGAGCGAATCGTGTGAAAGACGGATCCCCCCTCCAATGATTCAAGAAGGTCCGGTAAGCCTCCAAGGCATCCGAATACCGACCCTGGTCGAAGAAAAGATTTCCCAGGGAAAACGAGCCTTGAGCGAATCCCGGTTGGATCTCGACCGCTTTCCTGAGTGCGGCTTCCGCCTCGGGCAGGCGTCCTGCGGCCTCAAGAGAGAGCCCAAGACCCCATTGGATGGCCTGTTTATCCGGGAAAGCCCGGACAGCCTCCAGGTAGTGGGGGAGGGCTTCCTTGAGACGGCCTTGTATCCGGTAGATGTCTGCCAGGTTGGTGTGGGTGTAAGGAAGCGGGTCGATGCGAAGGGCTTTCTGGTATTCGACGATCGCACTGTCGGGCTGATTCATGGCCACAAAGAGATTGCCCAGATAGTGGTGCGCCCGGACATCCCTCGGGTCTGCCTTGAGAACAGTCCGAATCTCCTCGAGGGCGCGGGGCAGATCCCCCATCTGATGGTGGACCATCGCCAGATTGCTTCGCACATCGAGGGCGTCTGGACAGATGGACAGCGCGACCTGGAAGTGAGAAAGGGCTTCATCGAGCCGGCCCTGCTGTAAATAGACCGAGCCCAATCCCGAGTGAATGCGCCAGGCATGAGGCGTATACCCCAGGGCGCGCAGGTAAGTCTCCCCCGCTTCCTCAAGTCGCTCCAAGTGCTGCAGGGCCACACCCTTGAAGGCCAGGATGTGGGGACGGAAAAGACCATTTTCCAAGGCTCGGGGGAACTCTTCCAGGAGGCCGGGCCAGTCCCTCCGGACCTTTCCCAGATAGAGTGTGTTGAGATAATGCCGGTCGAACCGGACCCGGAACCAGGAGAGTCCGACCCCACTCAACAATACGATAAGCAGAGGCACGAGGATGAAAAGGCCTTTCTTTCGGAGGTCGATCGGATCCCCCCCAGTAGCCCCCGCAATTATTCCAAAGGCCAAGAAAACAAACATCGTAGCCTGGGGGTGTTCCCTCGGGAATCCGAAGAAAGAAGTTCCCAGATACGACAGGATGCAGATGGCCAACATAACTCCCAAGATTCGGGAATCGGGTAGGGGATGCCGGGCAAGTTGGAACAAGCATCTGAAAACAGCCGTAAGGAGCCACAAATAAACGCAAAGCCCGATCAATCCAAACTCTGCGGCAATCCAAAGAAAGTCGTTGTGAGGCCTTCTGGGAGTCCCGTACGGTTCGATCGTGGCCCCCCCGTCATACAAAGGATAAACCCGCTTCCAACCCCCAGGCCCCACCCCCAACAACGGATTTTCTGCCACCATGGAAAGAGTACTGCGCCACATCGCCAGCCGTTCCCGGTGAGATCGATCGTGGTAAACTTCCAGATCACCCCCAAAGACCGACGCTGCCGTCGTCAGGATGTCCGCCTTCGTCTCTGTGAGATAGGGACTCCGCGATCTATGTGATGAGGGATCCGCAGGAAGGACTGACAGGGCCGCGAACAGGATCAAAGCCCCCCCCGCCAACCATCTCTTACCCCTCAAACCAGCCCTCAAGGCTTCCATCACCGGACGCCAAAGACCCGGCCAGATCGCCACGAAGACTGCCACAAGCAAAAGGGCGCCGGTCATTCCAACCCACGCACCCCTTGCGCGGGTATAGATCAGGTAAACCCCCATCAAGGTCGTTGAAAGACCGGATATGACGAGGACGATCCGCCGGTTAGACGTAAAGAAAAGAAACCCTGAAAGCGGAATGGCGCAGACCAGATAATCAGCCGCAAGGTGGCGCTGGGGAGAGCTGCAAGAAGGGATGTCCAGGAAGGCCAGGCCGTGAAACTGCAAAATCCCGATCACGGCGACGACAAGTCCCGTGACAGAGCTGGTCAAGAGGATGGGGCGAATCTGTTCCGGGGAGAGGGTATTGGCCACCACGAAGAACAGGACGAATAAGGCGGCCAGGTTTACGACTTCGACCAGAGTATCCAATGGGTGGGTGGTCGACGGAGCGGAGAGCAGGGCGGCGCAAAGAAAACCGAGCGCTGGTATCAGAAGAGGATTGAAGGAGACGCGGAAGTTGCGGCCCCACCTGGTCTGGATGATCCAGCCCAGGCCGGCCATGGCGATAGAGAGATGTAGGCTGAAAAACTTTGGGGAAAAAGCTGGTTCGTAAATCCCCCTAGGTAGGACAAGGGGGACGGCACAGACCATAAGACAGAGGGCACCCACGATAAGACGTGCGCCGATTGAAGAGACGTGGACCATCGGAAAGGTCTGTTACTCCAAACACCCGTCGTGTGGGGATTGGCATTTGGTTCTAGGTCAGGGTGTTCCTATCCCGTTGACCAGTCGCGTTAGACGAGACTTGTAACGGGCTGCGGTGTTGGCGTGGATGACCCCTTTTTGTGCAGTCCTGTCGATCACGGGGATTGCGGCCTTCAGGGCTTCTTGAGCGGATCCCGGGTCGGGGGCCGTCCGCACCTTCTTAATCGCGGTCCGCAGAGTAGACCTCAACGCGACATTCCGGAGACGAGCTTTCTGCGAAGTCCGGATTCGCTTTCGCGAGGATTTGAGATGGGCCAAACAAACCTCCTCAGGAAATTAAACGATAAGATTGTCTCAACTCGGCAAGAATTTCCACATTCACACCCTTAAAAGGGACATCCGCGTGACACACATGGTCCAAAATATTTGAAACAAATTAACCATTACCACTATATATGACATGGTTTTACTTTGGCACAGAGATTGCCTCTGCTTTTTTCCAATCCTCTTAAGGAGCAAAACCTAAATCTATCATACCTGCGAAATTGATCTGGGTTTGTCGGCTTGTGACAGGCCTGTTTCTAAGGCCTATGGGACACAATTACACCAACATATGAAACATTGAAACTTATGGGCTTTCAACTCCGAAGTCAAGGGAAAAGACTCCCTTGGCTGCTCTTCGCTGTTTCCTCAACGGTTCAACCTCAAGAAAGAGAGAAAAACCATGAAACCTCGATACCTGGTTAGCCTTCTTGCAGGAATTTGCCTGGTCTGCGGCGTCGGACGCTCCGCGTGGGCGGCCTCGGCCGTTACGTTGCCCGACGAGTTTCCAAACGGAGCCACGGAAACGCCCGACAAGAGCATTCACACGCGATTGGAAGCGTATGACTGTTGGGATGCAATTCAACCTGGGGAGTTCGTTTCGTCTCGAGGCCGGACTGGAGAGAGGTTTGTCCGATGATTTGCCTGAGCTGACCGGGTTGGTAGGCATTCGGATCGTGGGCCGGGGTGGAAAAAAAGCCAGAAAGCTAGAGATGGAGCGTGAGAAGATCGCCACGGAGGAGCTGGGTGGCGTCAAGGAGGGGGAAACCGTGCAGGTGGCCGTGGCGAACTTCGCCGGACTTGAGGATCAACGCGCAGGAAAGAAGGTCGGCGAGCACATCCGATCCGTCCTCTCCTCTTACAACAAGGTGCGCATCGTGGCCTTACGAGAAGATCCCGTGTTCCTGGATCTGGATGGAGCGCTCGAATTAGCAAAAGCCAGCGGGGCTGACCTGGTCATCACAGGGAGAATACTCAAATACAACATGGTCCGAATGCCAAGCGCACAGGTCCCCCTCATCGTCGGGTTTCCCAAGACCGTTTCGGAAGTGGAGGCGGATATTCGAGTCGTCGAACCCAAAAAGGGAGCGATGGTGCTTTCCGGAAGGTTGAACGGGCGGGGGGAGCAGCGACAGGGTATCCGGTTGCTGCCCACCAGCAGCGACGACCAGATGACCTATCTTGGAGCCCGGGAGAAGGAGCAGCTGAGAGATAAGGCCGTTCGAAATCTGGTGACGCATCTGATCGCCGCGATGAGAACAAATTTCAAGTGGATGAGATAATCAGCTGAAAAAACAGGATCTTATAGACCTCTATTTCACTATGAAACTTGCAAAGGCTTTGGTTATTGCTTATACTCAGCTTAAACGCTGGGCTCGAATCAGACGAATCTATTTCGTAGGAACTTACCTTGTAATAGCCGTGTGCCTTCCCCTGGCATTATGGATGGGTTGCGGGTCAGGTCCTTTCCAGATCTCAGGTCCCTCGTCCGATGATGAACCGGTCGGTTTTGCCCTCGTCTCGGCCGATGTCCCGCTCTACATTCGGGGAGTCATTCAAAGGGTCAACGTCGACATAACCACGGCGGACACAAGCCGAATGGCGCCCATCCTCCGTGAGATGAATTTCCCGATTCCAGGCGGAAGCCTCGCAGCTGGCGAAGTGACCGACATTTCGGTGGGGCTGAGGTTGTTCTCGGTTTCGGCCTTTGATACGCAGGAGGCCCTCCGTTTCCAAGGTTCTGTCATCGATAGCATAAGGCCCGGGCAGGCAACCACGGTGTCGGTTCCGTTGAATCGCATCGGAGGCACGCTTCGATTTACGGTTTCCCTCAGCAGGGTCGACATCAGCGACTCTCTGGCGGTGATACTTGAGGGGACATCGGTTCTGGATATCGTCGAATTAGGAGCAAAATCGGATATGCCCAGACTTGCCCTGGCCTCCACCCCGATCGTCAGTTTTACCCGGGATGGGAGTGTCTTTAGCCGGCAGATTACGATTTCTCAGGTGCCCACAGGACAACGACTATTTGCAGGCAACCTTCGCGACCTAAGCCTGGGAAGCCGTTTCCTGTCCTTCACAGATACGGTCTCCGCAACCGTGGACACGGAAGGGGTCATCGACGTGAAATTCTCCATGCAGCGGGTGGATCGTCTGCTGAGCGACCTCGAATTTGTCTTACCCTCGGACAGCACAATCGTCGTCATCTCTCCTAACTTTTGATCTGTATTCCCAAAACACGAAAGACGGTTAAGATAGGGTGTTACCCAAATGTCCTCTCGATCCCGTAAAAGGTTAATCCGGACCCCGCCCGATTCTCCTCAGATCGTCCTCCCGTTTCCCGACACGGATCCCCAGCACCCGAAAGGCTCCGGCCAGGCCGTCTGCTTCTACTGCGGCAGATTATTTCAGGCTCCCGTGTGGGTTTCACGTGAACGGCTTCAGGTTGTTTTCTGTGGCCAGGCATGCCGAAAGGCGTGGGAGGAGGTCCCCGATGAAGACGTTCTAAGGCTCGGCGGTCGACCTGAACATCGAGGAGGAGACTGGGAGATTTGGGCAAAGAATGCCCGTGAACGGGATGGGTTTTCCTGTCGGGGTTGCGGAGCAGTAGAGGAGGTCCTTGGAAAGAAACTTCACGTTCACCACATCGTTCCCTACCGGCTCTTTCCGCTGGGACGTGAAGCCAATCGCCTTGACAACCTGATCTCATTGTGCCCCGCCTGTCACGCCCGCACGGAGGCCGAAGGTTTGGATGCGCTCCCCCTTTTCAGTAAGATTCGCCGTCAATCCGGGTTGGAGATACGAATTGAACAGGTTGACCCGAATCCGGAACCACCTCCCGGGGATTAGGGGCTGTCTCCAAGCAGATCACTTCCACACGTTATGAATATGGCCAGGCTTTTCCCCTCCCTATGGAGGGGTTATTCTTATCCATAACACGATATCGACCGACCGGTTGGGGCTGGAAATCTCACTTGATTTCATTCAATAAAATTGATATTATTCGTTTAATTGTGAATTTTTTCCAAACCGTTTGGGAGCATTCCCCTTCGGCGGATTTTACCGTTACCCCGAAATCGAAAAAGAAGAGCGTCCAACGATGAACAAAGACCTCGGTCCGATCTTGGAAGACTGGGAATATCACCCGGATGAGGTTTCGGTGCGGAAGATCGTCGGGCTTGACGGGAAAGAGAAGATCCAGCTCCGTTTGGAACTCGGGTTGTATCAGATGGAAACCACCGGCAGACCCGACGGCTCCCGGCCTCACGGCAAAAACTCTCTCCTGGATTACTACTTATCGGTTTTGGAAAACCCCCGTCAAAAATACGGATCCAATGAACAATTCAAGTTAAGCAGCGAGGACTGCGGTAATCTCCGCATGGAATCCCTGCAATATTACCATCGGCGCATCAGTTTTTTCGAACTGGCAGAATATGCGGCTGCGGAGAAGGATGCGGAACATAATCTTCAGATCATGGACCTTCTCAAGCAATATGCCGAAAACGAAGCGGATCGAATGCATTCTGAACAGTTTCGCGCGTTCGTGCTAATGCATTCCACTAAAGCTCGTGTACACCAGAGCCTGGATCGAAAGGACTACCAATTGGCCATATCCCAAATCGACGAGGGAATCGAACATATCGAGATTTTTTTCAAAGAGTACGGCCGGATGGACCTGATCGAGAAAGCCATGGAAATCGCGTTTCTGCGAAATTGGCGGGATGAAATCGTCAAGGACCGCCCATTGAGCGAACCCGAACGTATCGAACAACAGCTTCAAGAGGCCGTCGAACGGGAGAATTTCGAACGGGCGGCCAAGTTACGGGACCGCTTGCGAGAGCTTCGCCCAAAGGGACATTGACAAAAACTCGAGTAGCGTCTGATCCGGAGTGCGTTTTTCCGGACTTCTCCATGGATAATCATTGAGTGGAGCTGTCAAATGTCGAAACACAAAATGATATGGATCGGCATAATGTCTTGGGGTTTGATGGCCTTCCTTCCCCGCGGGACATTCGCACAGTACACTGTGTTCGGCAAGAATAAGGTGAACTATGTGAACTATGATTGGCAATACATTCAATGCACCCATTTCGACGTCTATTTTTCAAAAGGTTCCTACGGCCTGGCGGAGTTCACGGCCAAAGAGGCCGAAAGAGCCCTTATCCGGATCCAGCAGGATCTCCAGTATATACTCCACAACCGCGTACCGCTGGTCATCTACAATTCCCACAACGGGTTTGCCCAGACCAACATCACGCTTGGGGATCTCCCCGAAGGGATCGGAGGATTCACCGAATTCGCTCAAAACCGTGTCGTAATCCCTTACCAGGGTTCATACGACCAGTTCCGACACGTGATTCACCACGAACTGGTCCACGCGGTTACCATCGAGCAACTGACCGGTGGCAATGGGTTGTCTGCTCTGGTGTCGCAGGCCGCGACCCTGCCCCCCCTCTGGATCGCAGAGGGAATGGCCGAGTATCTTTCGTTGGGATGGGATAAACAGACGGATAACATGATGCGGGATGCCACGATTACGGGCTACGTCCCCCCCATCGCGCAGATTTTCGGGGGTTTGTTCGCCTATAAAGGGGGCCAGTCGATCTTCAAGATGATCGAGGAGAAGTATGGGAAGAAGAAAATCGCGGAGTTCGAGGCGGCCCTTAAGACGGCCAGGATGCCGGACAAGGCCCTGAAGGCCAGCCTGGGGATCGACACGGAGAAGCTCTCGGAGGATTGGCACCTCTGGCTGAAGCGGCGTTACTGGAACGACATCAACCTGCGCGACACCCCCGAAGAGGCGGCCGTCAAACTGACCGATCGGAGGTACGACCATTCGTTTTACAACCTTGCCCCTGCGATCTCGCCGCAGGGGGACAAGATCGCTTTTCTGACGGACCGGCGGACATACACGGATATCTATCTGATGTCGGCCATCGACGGGAAGATCCTGAAGCGTCTGGTGGACGGGGAGAAGTCCTCCAAATTCGAGACGATGTTCCTGCTCAGCCCGGGGATCACCTGGTCTCCCGACGGCAAGGAGATCGCCTTTATCGCCAAGGCCGGGGACCGCAACGCCCTCTACACGCTCAACGTACGGAAGACGAAGTTGACCCGGAAGGTGAAGTTCGACCTGGACGGGATGTTCAAGCCCTCCTGGTCCCCGGATGGCAAGCGGATGGTGGTGGTGGGGCTGAAGTCTGGCGTTTCGGACCTCTACATGATAGGCCTGGAGGATCGGTCCATCCGCCGGATCACGGCGGACCCCTACGAGGAGACCGACCCGGAGTGGTCGCCAGACGGCGAATGGATCGCATTCTCATCGGACCGGCCCGATGCGACGGTGACGTTCGAGGGGGACCGGGATTTTCCGTTCGGGCAGTACGATGTATTCGTCATGCGGCCCGACGGGCAGGAGATGCGACGGATCACGAACGATCTCTCCCTGGACAGCAAGCCGAGCTGGTCGCCTGACGGCAACCGGATCGCTTTCATCTCGGACCGATCAGGGGTGGGCAACATCTACATCGCCGAGTTGGACAGCCTGGTTGGCAAGCCCGCAAGATACTATCCGACAAAGGACTCCACGCTGCTGGCCGAACAGGTGGACACGATGATGCTCCCCATTGCATATCCGATCACCAACCTGTTGGCCTCCTGCGAGGACATTCACTGGTCTGCAGACGGGAAAAAGATTGCCTTCTCCGCCTTCCACAAGGCGGGATACGACATCTATGCCATGAAGGATCCTCTGGAACACCGAATGACGGACGACGATATTCCACCCACGATCTTTGCAACCCGCCTGACCCGGAGGGATGCGACCAAAGAAGCCCCTGCAGGGGACTCGGAAGAAGAAACAGACCCATTTTCAACCCGTTCGGACTCAGCGAACATTAGAGAAGAATCCTCCGGTGATCCGGTGGCACAGAGGCCTGATGAGAGTCCCGAAGGGGATACGGGTGATGAAGTGTGGACCATCGAGGAGGAGGGGTTTGCATCGGCGAAGTCATCCGTTCCAGAGGCGCCGAAAGACCAGGGAGAACCGAAAGAGCAGGAGGAGCCCGAGGCTCAGCAGGTGGAATGGTTGGGCCTGCCCGAAAAGAAATTCGAGGTACACAACTACAAGTTAAAATTTAAGCCCGAACTGTTCGCCGCCAACGCCGGTTTCGACACCTTCTACGGCGTTAGCGGACTGGCGCAGCTCTCCCTCACCGACATGATGGGCAACCATCGTGCAATTTTCGCGACAAGCCTTAACTTCTCGTTGCGGGACAGCGACTTTTTCGGTTCTTACGCCTACCTCAAGCGGAGAACCCAATACGCCGGTCTGCTCTATCACACCCGTTATTTTTTCTTCACGCAGACCCAGCTGGCGGCTGATCGGATCTACGGGTTCGACCTTCTTTTGGAGCGGCCTTTCAATAGGTTCTCCCGGCTCGAGTTGAGCAACAGGTTCGTGAACATCAGCCGGGAGATCATAGATGATCGCCAGACCAGCCCGTTCGTCCGCGGGGGCTTCTTCGCGGGCACGACACGGGGGCTGAGAGGCCAGACCCTTTCTACACGTCGGGCATATACCACCGCGGCTTCTCTGGTCCAAGACAACACCCTGATGGGATTCTTCGGTCCGGTCGACGGCTCACGGTCCCGTCTTGCGTTTGAGCGGAGCTGGACAGGTCTGACTTTCAACACAGTGGAACTGGACACCAGACACTATTTTCGTTTCCTGAGCGATTACACCTTTGCCCTTCGTCTGGCCGGCGGCAGCAGTTACGGGAAGAACAGACAGATCTTCTTCCTGGGTGGTGTAAACAACGAGATCAATCCTATCCTATCGACAAACAGCCCCCTGAACGACCTGGATTCAGACGAGGTCTTCTTTTCCAAGTTTGTCTGGCCCCTGCGGGGGCTGGGCCTGTTCGAGCAGGCCGGGGACACGTATCTGCTCGGCAACGTGGAGTTCCGGTTCCCGATCATCCGGCAACTCGCCCTGGGCTGGCCCCTCCCATTCCTCTTCCAGAACGTGGAGGGAAGCCTCTTTCTCGACATCGGAGGCGCGTTCGATCGGGACAATTTCGATCCGTGGGATATCCGGGATGGAGGGATTGTCTTAAACGGATTTGAGCCGACAAAACAGGGCGGTTTTGCTGCCGGTTACGGTCTGGGTATACGCCTCAACTTGGGGATCTTCCTCTTCCGTTACGATCTGGCGTGGCCTACCGACATGGCACAGACATTTAGCCCGAAACACTACTACTCGGCCGATATCCAGGGACTATTCTAGGAAGGAAACCGGATCTGCCGAACAACGCTTGCTGGATAATAGGCGGTTCAGACCCATCTGAACCGCCTATTACTTTTCAATATCCCTTGGTACTCAGCTTACGGAGCCCCACCCAGATCGGAAATCCGTTCCCTCGCTCTCTGTCTTAATCCTTCGTCCGATCCCTGATGGATACAATCCAAGAATGCTTCAATGGCGCCAGCTGTATCCCCGATGGCGGCCAAGGCTCCGCCCAGATTAAAACTGGCATCCGGGTAATCAGGTCGGCCTTGGAGCGCCCGGCGAATCTCCACGATCGAACCTTCGATGTCGCCTTTGTACTTCAGTCCGATCCCGAGGTTGTTATGGGCCTCGGGGTAGCCCGGTTTTATCCTGAGAGCTTCCTGCCACTCACCGATGGCGTTGTCCAGATCTCCTTTTACATACAGAGCGATGCCGAGGTTGTTATGGGCTTCCGGGAGATCGGGTTTTATCGCGATGGCCTGTCTGTAGGCATGGATCGCACCATCCAGTTCACCCCTTTCTTTCAAAACCACCCCGAGATTGTTATAGGCCTCAAAAAATTCGGGTTTCAATCGTATCGCCTCTCGATGCGCCTTAACGCCTTCATCGAGTTTACCCAACTTGGAAAGGGCGACCCCCCGATTGTTGTGTGCTTCTGCATAGTCTGGAAAAATCGATAATGCATCTTGACCATAAGAGAGGGCCTCCTCCAGTCGGCCCTGCCGGACATAGATCGAGGAGACGCCATTCAGGGCTCGCCAGTCGTGGGGCTTGTAAACCAGGGCCTTACGGTAGGCATTTTCGGCCTGGGAAATCCGATTCAATTTCTCCAGAGCATGGCCTTTGTAAATTAGGATATGCGGCCTGAAGGTTCCGAATGCGAGCGCCCGATTTGCCTCTGCCAACACATCGGACCAGGATCCCTTGTGTGACCAGAAAATACTGCGGAGGTAGTGTCGGTCAAACCCTATCTGCTGCAACGTCATGTGGATTGCCAGCAGGGGGACCGCCATGGAGAGATAAAGGCCGATGCGACCGACAATCCGGGAGCTTACCGGGGGATTGTTCTGATCGGTTCTACCGGCAATCACCCCGAACAACAGGTAGGGGTACATGGCGGTATGAGGCTGTTCCTTTGGGAAGCCGAAGAAGGCCGTTCCCAAGTACGATAACAGAGAAAGGGCGAACATCAGCGCTATGACCCGTGAAAACGGCTCAGGGCTTCGGGACATCACCCCGAGTCGTCGGAATGCCGTAAAAAGCAACCAGAGATAAACACTCAACCCAAGGAGCCCCAGTTCGGAGGCGATCCAGAGATAGTCGTTGTGTGGTCTATGAAAAGAGTTCACTGCATTTATCGTTGCGCCCTGGTCGTAGGGAGGATACATTCGCTTCCATCCCCCTGGACCGACCCCCAGTAAAGGGTGATCCACGACCATGCGGAGGGTAATGCCCCATATCGCGAGCCGTCCCTCCCGAGATTGGTCATAGGGACCATCTTGATCTCCGGTGAAAATGGAAGAGGCGGTTGTGACGAATTCCGCCTTAGATTCAGAGAGACCAATCGAAGGAGGGAGCGCGGCCATCGCGACAAAAAGGAGAAAGAGTACCACCCCAAGGCCAATTTTTCTTCGATCCAGAGTCGAACGGGCGATCTCCATTAACGACTGCCGCCATTTTGGGGTGACCATCGGGGCAATCACAAATAGAAGGACAACCGCAGCGCTTATCCAGGAAGACCGTGCGCGGGTATAGACGAGGAAGACCGCCATAAGTGTGATGGAAATACCTGATACGATAAGTATGGCAAGACGTTTCCCGGTCAAAAAAAGAAGCCCAGCCAGAGGAATGACGCAGATGATGAACTCGGCGGCCAGGTTCCGATTGATCAATGTGGCGCTTGGCATGGCCCGGGAAGGCACGTCGAGAAATGCGAGGCCGTGGTATTGAAGGACGCCGATGATGGACACAACCAGCGCGGTCGCTGTCGCGCTCCAAAGGATCGCCCGCAGACTCGAGAAAGGGAAGGCATTAGCCGCAACAAAGATCAATACGACAAGGGACACCTGGTTAACCAGTTCTACGATAGTGTTTAGAGAATGGGTGGTGGCCGGCGCCGAAAGCAAGCCGGTTCCGATCAAACAGATCGCAGGGACGAAAAGGGGGGATGAGATGAGATGAGTTTCCTTGCCCCATCGGGTCTGTAATAACCAACCCAGTGAGGACAGCGCGAGGCATACTTGGAGGGCCAAGAATTTGGGAAGGAGCCCAACTTTGAATATCCCGGGATAATAGACCAGGGGAACAGAAATGACCATCAGACAAAGGCCGATTAGAACGAGGCGACCCCCTTGTGAACACGGGAAGGAAGCCGACTGGGAAAAGGATCCGGAAATCGGTTCTACTGGACGATGTCGATCCCCTTTGCCGAAGATGGCCTTTATATCCATGATCATTGTTGAACTAAAAACAATGTTGAACCGTCCGCCTTCCGGACGATGCGACGGAAAACCGTCCCCACGACTTAGGTGTGGACACCTTCGGTTCTGGTTCTAACGCCTTTTGATTATTTATCCCAAAAGGGTATATTAATCGAGGAATCGCCCTTCAAGGAATTTCGTTTGATGAACCACGACATCCCCAAAATTCTTCCCCGGTTGATCTTCATGAATTTGTCGTTCGAAACCTCCCCTGCTCTGGGATGATCAATCATGCACACGGGCAACTCATGTCGTGGAGGTTTAGGTGGCCAAAAAATTTAAGATCCCGTTATTCCCGTTAAAAGTCGTCCTGTTTCCGGACATGGTCATCCCGCTCCACATCTTCGAGGAGCGCTACAAACTGATGATCAACGAATGTCTCGACCAAGAATC
Source organism: Candidatus Latescibacterota bacterium (assembly GCA_965217865.1). Lineage (GTDB taxonomy): Bacteria > Latescibacterota > UBA2968 > SICM01 > SICM01 > CBDCJO01. The sequence goes on from CBDCJO010000002.1 coordinate 2,763,629, forward strand.
CGAGTTCGGGATTGCGCGGGGGACGGATGAACATTTTGAGGGGATCGGATGCGCGGCGTACGTAAAAAAAGTGCTCGAAAGATACCCCGACGGGAGGCTGAACATCTTGGCTAAAGGCACCCGGCGCTTCCGGATCGCCGAGGGACTCACGGAATCGTCTCTTCCGACACACGAAAAACCCTATCGGGTGGCCATCGTTGAGACTCTCGAAGATAAAGACCACGAAGCCGATCCTGCGGTTTTCGAACGGGTCTCCAGTCTGTATCGTGAAGCCATGCACCTGGCACTGGGATGGATCCATTCCGAGTCCATCAAACCGAATCCAGAGCGCCTCTCCTTTCAAGTTGCCACGAACTTGTCGATGGCCCTCGATGAAAAACAGGCCATCCTGGAGATGCGATCCGAAAAAACCCGTCTCCATCGGCTTGCCGAAATTCTAGAAAAATCTCTCTCCGGAATCCGCGAGATGAAGCGAAGGATCGGGGGAAACGGTCACCTGGCTTGAACGAGACTGAAAATTACTCTTATGGATCGAATCGAAGCCTGGTCCCTGTTGAATGAATATACGAAAGGAGAGGGATTGAAAAAACACGCCCTTTCGGTTGAGTCGGCCTTGAGGGCTTATGCCCGTCATTTCGGTGAAGACGAAGAGGTATGGGGATTGACAGGCTTGATTCACGACTTTGATTATGAACGTTGGCCGGACCCACCCGACCATCCCTTAAAGGGAACCGAAATCCTTCGATCGAAGGGCTGTCCTGAGGAAATCATCTACGCCATACAATCACACGCAAAATATTTGGGCCTTCCGCGGAAGACCCTCCTTGATAAGTCTCTCTTTTCCGTCGATGAACTCACCGGCATGATTACTGCGACGGTGTTGGTTCAACCCTCCCGGAGTTTGTCAGATCTCAAATCGGGATCGGTGTTGAAGAAAATGAAGAACAAAGGCTTTGCGCGATCCGTAAATCGAGAGGACATCGTGCAGGGAGCCGCCGATCTGGGGGTGGAACTGGAAGCCCACATAGATTTCGTCATTGATTCCATGCGGGGGATTGCCCCACAGTTGGGTTTTGAGTCATAAAATCAAATTGACTTATCTCGACACCTTTCTTATAATTTTTTTTGTGGAATGCCCGGTGAGACAATCGAAAAAAGATCCCATAAAGAACATCCCTGAACGAACGGATTGGATCACCTTTCAGATCCATAAACCGGGACAAACCGCTGCGAAAGATGCGGTTTTTATTTTTTCGCACCCGGGACGATCCTTCACCCTGCTGTTAACCGCCGAGGATTAAAGGATGCCTCTCGCGTTCAACCGTACCAGTCCCCTGATATTGGGAATTTTTGCGGTGCTCCTGGTCATCACCTTTGCGCTGGGCCTCATCGTGGCGAGGACATCTTATTTCACAAGCATCGGGATCCTGGTAGGGATCATTGTATTTATCCTTTGTTTCGTCAGCACCGAGATCGCCATCTATCTCCTGATCTTTGCGACACTCCTTTCACCTGAATTCGGGAGCAGAGAGACTCACGGTGGAGGCGTCACCCTGAGGGCGGAGGATTTTCTGCTTGTGCTCATCGGTTTTAGCCAACTCGCCCGTTCGGCCCCTTTACAAAGGCGTCGGGCTGTTCCGTTCCACGCCCTTGAACTATCCGATTATATGCTACCTCCTTGCCACCATATTCTCCACCGGCCTCGGGATCATGTTCGGCCGGGTAAAGGGCTTGTCCGGCGCATTTTTCGTTCTTAAATACGCCGAATACTATGTGGTCTACTTCATGGTGATCAACAACCTCCACACAAAGCAGCAGGCCAAGCAGTATATGGCGGCAATCCTGATCACCGCCGCAATCGTCTCCTTCGTTGCCATTGCCCAGATTCCGGCCGGCGGTCGAATCACGGCACCGTTTGAGGGTGATTCCGGAGAGCCCAACACCCTGGGCGGCTATCTCCTCTTGATCTTCGCCGTCGTCGCCTCCCTCTTTCTCAGCGCCCGTCCGCAGGACTCGATGAGGTATAAGTTTGTCCTCCTGGCGATGTGCGGACTGATTATCATCCCGATCCTGTTCACTCAGTCTCGTGCCACTTGGATGTCTTTCGTTCCCCTGTATATTGCCCTCCTGGTCCTGAGCCAGAGGCGGCTTGTCTTAATCGGCACCCTCATCGCTTTAGTGGTGATGGCCCCGTTTATCATGCCCGAAGCGGTAAAAAATCGGGTGGGGTATACCTTTTCGGAGGAGCAGGTAAGCCACGCCCGCAAACAGCAGGAAAAGATAGGGGGAATTACGTTCGACACCTCTTCTTCCGCCCGTCTGAAGATGTGGCGGGCCGTGTTCAAGGATTTTCCAAAACACCCGATCTTTGGCTACGGCATCACGGGGTGGCGATTTATCGACGCGCAGTACTTCCGGACTTTGATGGAGACGGGGCTTGTGGGTTTGACGGCTTTCCTTTACCTGCTCTGGGCGATTTTTCGGGAGACATGGCGGGTCTATAAGTCTGCACAGGACCACTTCTTGCGGAATGTGGCCATGGGATTCCTCGTCGGCTTCATCGCCATGACGTTCCACGCAGTCACGGCCAATACCTTCATCATCGTCCGGATCATGGAACCCTTCTGGCTGTTGGCCGGTATCGTGATTGTGACGCCCGAACTCGAAGCGGAAGAGGCAGCTCTGGAGCAGGAACCCGAGGCTGAGGCGAAACCCGTTCCCCTTCCCCGCCGGATGATGCCCGCCCGTTAAAGGAAGATAAGCCCACGAGATCTATTGGTAACGAATCGCCTCAACCGGTTCGAGAAGAGCGGCGCTTCGTGCCGGAAATCTGGCCAACAGGTAACAAATAACCACCGCTGCCGCGGAAATGGCAGCGAAATCAGCACCTTGCATTTCGACCGGGAGCGAGCTGATAATATAGACATCTCCGGGTAAGGAAATGAATCGATAGCGTTCCTGGACAAAGCAGAGGACAAATCCTATCAAATTCCCCAGGACGACCCCCGCCAGACCCACCGTCAGTCCGTTATATGTGAAGATCCGCTGAAGGCTCTTTTGAGTGGCCCCCATGGCCTTCAGGATCCCAATCTCACGTCGCTTGTCCATCACAATCATCGACAGGATGCTCATGATATTGAACGAGGCCACCACGATGATCAGACTCAACGCCAGAAAACTAAACCACTTCTCAAGTCGAATCCAGGCAAACAGGTTGGTGTTTTCACTGATCCAGGAAGTGGCGTACAGACCCGCATCCAGCGTTCTTAAACCCCTCCGGAGTGACCCTGCGACGGCGTTGGCCTCAAGGGGGTCGATGACATTCACCCGGATACCCGAAACTTCATCTCCCCACCCCAATATGCGTTGCGCGGCTTTGAGGGAGATGACGACCAGTCCAGAGTCGAACTCGTAGTAGCCTGTATTGAAAATCCCCGTCAACGTAAATCGCCTGTACCGGGGCATCGCGGGACCGGAAAATGTCCACTCGGGGACCATCAAGAAGACCTCCTCTCCCTGTTCCACGCCCAGCTTGTTGGCCAGGTACCGACCAATAACCATCCCCCCCACCGGAAGCCCATCCACCATTCGATCTTCTAAATCCAACATGCCCCCGTCCACATTCGCTGCCAAATCACTCACTTCTCCGAAGGAATCCACATCCACACCCCGGATGACCACTCCTGTAAATCGCTGCTCCTTGACGAAAATTAAACCTTCGCTCCGAATGAATGGCGAAACCCCGGTCACCGCAGCGTCCACCAGCGGGAGATTTTCCATCACCTCTCCGTAGTTAGAGATCCTCTCCACCCCGACATGACGAACCGTCACGTGTGCGTTTACGCCCAGGAGACGGTCCCGGACCACTCCTGCAAACCCGTTCATCACCGAAAGCACGATCACAAGGGCGGCCACGCCCAGGGCGACTCCCACCACGGCGATCCCCGCGGTGACTGATATTCTACCCCGCCGTCGCACTGAGCGAAGATAACGGCTGGCAATGAGTGTCTCGTAGCTCATGAGATCAGGATTTGAAGGTCAACGGTCCGCTTAAGGTCTCGAATCGTGGTAAGTGTGAAAAATCACCGGCACACCCGCAGCACGGGCTGCAAGACGGCCAAGCACACCGGCCTTTGAAAGATGTGTATGGACAAGTTGGTACCCACCTTTCCGGATGATACGGAAAAGACGCCAAAAGGTCGTGAGGTCCTTCCCCGGATCGATTCCCCTCTGGAGACTCGGAATGATGTGGACCGGAATACCCACCGCTTCAGCCTGGTCAGCGATCCCCTCCTCAAAGGGTTCACCCCGCCCGCAGGCGATGGAGACCTCGTAGCGGTCGCGCCGAAGCCCCCCGGCGATGGCGAGCACGTTTTGGGGTGCACCCCCTACCACTAACCGCGTGATGACATGCAGGATTTTTATTCGACCCAGGATCAGAATCCTTTGAAGAATTGCTTGATGTATCGGTCCCCTACTTTCCGTCTTTCCTGCACGACTCGCCTTTTCCGGACGGTAAGTGGAAGCAAACGGATGAAATCCAGGACGTAGAGTGCAAGATAGGGGATCCGAAGCGGACGGTGCAGGAAAAGATAAGGCCAGGTCAGGGCCTCGGTAAGCAGGAGGGAGGGGAGAAGAAAGAGGAAGATACCTGGTGAGCAGTTTTTGGTTAGGGTCATGTAGCGGTTTTTAAGAACGTGACGCTGAAAAAAAGGTGGCTTGTCCCCCAGGGGAATCCTTCCCTCAAGCGAGGCGGAGCCTACGTGGTGAGCCATCGCCCCCGGCAGGTACAAACACTTCCACCCCTGGAGCTGGGCCCGCCAGGCGAGATCGATATCTTCCTGAAACGCGAAATAGGATTCATCAAAATATTCATCAAGGACTTTAACGTCTTCCAGCATCTCACGTCGCTGGAGGACCACAGCGCCGCTTGCCCCAAAAACGAATTCCTCCTGGTCCACGTTCGTGCTGTTAGTAAGTGAGAGCCTTTTCCGAAGGTAGACCCCGACATTCATGATATCCCGCGTTTTATCGCGGAAGATCCGACCCGCCACTGTCCCTATCTTCTCGTCTCGCAGCATACCCCCTACTGCGGCCTTGATAAAATTCCGATCCAGAAAGACATCCGTGTTGAGGACCAAAACATAGACGCCTCTCGAGGCCTGGATCGCCTGGTTGTACGCCGCACCGAACCCGATGTTCGTCCGGTTTTTTATCAGCTTTGCGAGTCGATAATGCTCCTTGACGACCTCGGGGGATCCATCTGTGGATCCGTTGTCCACAACGATGACTTCAACCTTTGGATATGTCTGATCGAACACGTCATCGAGGCAACGACGGATATAGCGAATGCCGTTCCAGTTAGCGATGGTCACAGAGACGAGATCCATGTCAGCGTCACCTTAGCGATTTTTATGCTCTATTCTCCGGACCTGGTCCCGGATTTTCGCCGCCCGCTCGAATTCCTCCTGTGCAATGGCCTCCTGCATCTCCAGATGGAGACGCTGTTTGAGCGTCAGGGGCCGATTCCGTCGCACTTCCTCACCCCATTGTTGCAGGAAATCGATCTCATCGCTTGATTCGAGTTCTTCCACCCGACCCGACTTCTTGAGAAAAACTCTGATCTTCTCAATCCCCTCTTCGATCTGGTTCAAAGCCTTCTCATAGTTCTCTCGCGCGATACTTAACGCCCCTTTTGCCCGGGTGTTCATCATGATAACGTTGGGCCGGTACTCTTCCAACTGGACGCGGTCCTCCTCCGCCTGCGAGTATCGATTCACGAAATCGAACAGCCTAAGGTTGCGAGCCGTGTCCCGCTCTACCCCTTGGTAATCCTCCAGCCGGAAAAGGCAAACGTAGCGGTGATAATATTGTAGACCTTCCTGTCCGAGACGTACTGAAGCCTCCCTGTCAAGGCTGAATCCTTCTTCCAATCCGTGTTTGGAACGATATTCAATCAATTCTGCTTCGTAATAATCCAGCAAGGACTCTTTACCAAAAGGTCTCTGTCCGTCGGGCCGCCCCTCTTCCTCCATCTGTAACAGTCCCAGATCAAGGCGGACCTGTAGTTTGGACGTCCCATCTGAGCCCTTGATTTTCCGGGCGCAGATATCATTTGGATCGAATTCCCAACCCTGGATAATCGGACCAATATCCGAGTCCATCGCTTTTTTCTCCTTACTCATCAAACAAAAAAACCGAACCCGGCAATTTGCGCCACCGGTTAAAGGTACCTCGAAAATATCATCAAAACAGAACCTGAAGTCAACAGCCGGCGGCAAACCACAGAGGGTTGTTCCAGGAAATTTGATCCAGATTATGCGCTAAGGTTCAAACGGATAATTAACCGTCCCCACGGGTAAGGGATCGGGACGGTCGCAGGTGCTATTCAAGTCCACGTGGCGCCCCTCAAGGGAGGCATCTAAAAAGGAGTTCATGAGGTCCAGTACGTGATAGGCCATTTCGCCGCTTGCACGATGGGGCCGCCCCGACCTGAGAGCGTGAGCCATATCCGCAACACCCAGTCCCCTGCTTTGTTCCGTATAACCGTGGGTGAGGGGGACTTCCCGCCATTCGTCATCCCCCGGCCGTCTGATCCGGACGGTGCCCCCAAAACCGTTCGGATCGGGAAGACTTAAAGAGCCCTCGCTTCCGTACACTTCGATATACGGAAGCCGAGCGCCCCAGACATCAAAGCTTGTTACGATGGACCCTATGGCACCGCTGGCAAAATCCAGGACCCCCGCCAGATGGGTCGGTGTATTGACCTGAATCTTTGTTCCATACCTGGGTTGGCTGGTTATCGTCCGTTCGGGGAAGGATGCTCTGGCTGAACACGTGACCCTTCTAACAGGGCCCATCAACACGATGAGTGCGGTAAGATAGTATGGCCCCATATCGAACATCGGTCCCCCTCCGGGTTGATAGAAAAAATCAGGGTTCGAGTGCCACCTTTCGTGACCGTGGCACATCATGAACGCATTTGCTGCGACAGGTTCGCCGATCCAACCATCGTCCACAAGTTTTCGACAGGTTTGGATCCCACCCCCCATGAAGGTGTCCGGCGCACAGCCAACGCGCAGGCCCTTTGTCCTTGCGATCTCCAACAACCTGCCGCCATCCTCCCTGGAAATCGCGAGGGGCTTTTCATTATATAGGCTTTTCCCTGCCTGCAGCGCCTCCAGACCTATTTCGCCGTGCGCGCCTGGAACCGTGAGGTTGATCACGATCTGGATCTCCGGGTCTGAGAGCAGCTCCTGGACGCTGCAAGCCCGCACGCCGAATGCCTCGGCCTTCGCCTCCGCCCTTTCCGCAATCAAGTCGGCGCATGCCTGGATGTCGAGGACATCAAAAGAACGCACCCCACGGAAATAGAGATCGCTGATCGCACCACAGCCAATGATGCCGATCGTAACCGGGGTCGCCAATTTCAACTCCTTTCAAGAACCGTCGAAACCTGGGAGATCACGCTTCCCGTATCAATCAGAGATGGGAATAGACGATCAATACAAGGCTCGATACAACCTCTTCTGGTAGTCCCTTACGAGCTCATGATTTTGGCTAAGCAGGTTAAAAACTGAGACCATGGCATCCTTGACCGCACCGTCCATGAAGTCCTTCTTCTTCTCAACGATGCCCAACCATTCCTGCAAGGCAGCGGCATAGTCCTCCTCCGCGGCACAACAGACACCGAGGTCAAACCGCGCTCTCAGATCGTCCGGATTCGCGGCCACACGATTCTTGCAGGCCTCGAGGCCACCTGTCGCCCTGCAGGATTCGATAAATTGGACCTGGGCCAAAAGAGCCTTTGCGCGGTCAAAATAGGGACCGCCTTCCTGGATCCTCCCGGCAAACTCCCGGACCGAACCGAGTTCTCCCTCGTCAAGACGGGTTCGGGCAAGGCTCAACAGGACCCTTTCATCCCCGGGTCTGTTCGTTAGGACCCGTTCATATATCGCCGTGGCGCCATCCAGATCTCCCTGTTTAACGAGGGTGTCGGCCTGTTTCACCAGGTCGTCGTTTTCGTCTGGCACAAAGGATTCAAGAATTGACTCGACTTCAGATCGGGGCAAGGCGCCCACGAATTCCCCGACGATCTCCCCATCCCTGAAGATCTTCACGGCCGGAATGCCTCTAACCTGATACGAGGCCGAAAGTTCGGGATCCTGGTCCACGTTCACCTTCGCCAACGATACCCTCTCACCAAGAGAGGTCACGACCTCCTCCAGAATCGGTCCCAGGCTCAGGCAGGGGCCGCACCATTCTGCCCAGAAGTCAACCACGACGGTTCTTTCGAAAGAAGCATCGATAACCTTCTGGTCGAAGTCGTCCTGTCCTGTTTCGAAGATTCGATCTGACACAGGCTCAACCCAATTTTTTCCGCTTGCCCAGGTAGTTGAACAAAACGGTGTCGAAAGGCTCCGCCGTGTCGATCTGGACATAGTCGATCAGACCCTCCCGACACTCTCGTCTGTAACGGTCTATCTCATTCGACATGTGTCGGCGGTACTCCTCGGCGATGTGCCACGGTTCCGTGGCGACCTCCGCCCCTTGCTCCAGTCCAACGAACCGCGTTTCCCGATCGTAGAACAGATCCCGTTCTCTCGGGTCCAGAACGTGAAAGACCACCACCTCGTGTTTCCGATGTCTGAAGTGCCGCAACCCTGAGAGAACCCGATCTACGTGGTCGCTGCGCTTCGCCTGGCCAACGCAATCCTCTGGTGGCAGGAAGTCTGAGATCACCACGATCATCCCCCGTCGTTTGATCCTTTCCGCAAGCTCGTGAAACGTCCCGGACACATCCGTATCCGAACCCGTCGTGGCCGCCTCGACCTCCCGAAGGATCGTGTGGAGATGAGTCGTCACCGAACGCGGGGGAACGTACCTCCGGATCCCCTTGTCAAACAACACAAGACCAACGGCGTCGCGCTGACGAAGCATCAGATAACTCAGGGCGGCGGCCGTAAGGCATCCATATCGAAATTTGGTGATCCCCCCCGATCCGAAACCCATCGATCCGCTCACATCGAGGAGAATGTAGGCCTTAAGGTTCGTCTCTTCTTCGTGTTCCTTCACATAGATCCGATCGGTCTTCCCAAAGACTTTCCAGTCGATATCCCGAACCGAATCCCCCGGCATATAAGCTCTGTACTCGGCAAACTCCACGGAGAATCCATGGTAGGGGCTCTTGTGTAGTCCGGTGATGAACCCCTCCACAACCAGACGCGCAACGATATCCAGGCGGGAGAGACGGGAGACCACATCCGGCCTGAGGAATTCCCGGTAGTCAGACACGGGGAGCCCCGAAAATATGCGATGGCATTTTCAAATTTGGAATCCTTACGTCAAGGTTGTGTCTCATCCAAAAGCCTTTGGATCAGGTCCACGGGGCCGATCCCGTCCGCTTCCGCATTGAAATTCGTGATAATCCGATGCCGAAAAGTGGGAAGGACCACCGCACGAACATCCTCAACGGAGGCCGAGGGCCGGCCATCAAGAACGGCTCGTGCCTTTGCGCCCAGGATGAGGCATTGGGATGCACGGGGGCCTGCTCCCCAGCTGACCATCTCCTTGATATAGGAAGGAACTCCGTTGTTTCCCGGCCGTGTGCTCGTCACGAGACGCACGGCATGATCGATGACCATCCTTGACACGGGGACCCTTCGAACAAGCCCCTGGAGATCCACGATCTGATCCGCATTCAGAACTTTCTCCACCTCTCCCTTGTATGCACTTGTCGTTTGCCGAACGATCTCTTGCTCTTCCTCTGCGGTAGGATAGTCGATCCAGAGATTGAAGATGAACCGGTCCAGTTGCGCTTCCGGAAGCGGATAGGTCCCCTCCTGTTCGATCGGATTTTGAGTGGCGAGAACGAAGAACGGCTCCAACAGCTTCATCGTTTCGCCACCGGCGGTCACCTCATGTTCCTGCATGGCCTGGAGGAGCGCAGCCTGTGTTTTGGGCGGGGTTCGATTAATCTCGTCGGCCAGAACCACATTCGCAAAGATCGGCCCCTTCACGAACCGGAAGGCCTTGCGACCCGTGGACATGTCCTCCTCCAAGATCTCGGTCCCGGTGATATCCGATGGCATCAGGTCGGGTGTGAACTGAATGCGATTGAAAGTGAGGTCCAAAGCCTTTGCCAGGGTATTGATCAGCAGGGTTTTGGCCAGCCCCGGAACCCCCACCAGGAGGCAGTGCCCGCCGCACAACAAAGCGATCAGGAGCTGCTCGATGATCTCCTTTTGACCGACGATCACCTTTTCCAACTCACCCAATATGTTACCCTTGGCCTCCACCAACCGCTCCACCGTCTCTCGGTCACCCATCTGGTCCGCTGCCATCTGACCTCCTCTACCAAGACATCCACCTTAATGGACCAACAACCCTCTTGACATTTTCCATCCTTTGACGTTCATTCACACCTGCGATTGTTGACTACCCAATCCGGCAAGCGCGTGGCCGTAAACAAGATAATCGAAAAAGCGGGAGAAATAAAGCCCAAATCTATGCCCAATCTTGAAATCGCTGTCTCTCTGAAATTTCCGATCCGTCGTTAAGGAGGCCGGTTTGAAGCTCGGTTTCAGCACCTGGGGGACACCCGAGGTCCCAATCGAGGATGCCCTCGCCTATCTCGATGGGCTAGGTTATGATGGAGTCGAGTTGACCGTCATCCCGGGCTACACGACCGAATTGAAATTTCTCGATAGGATGGAGCGCCGGCGGATCAAGGATCTCTACCACCGCCACAACCTAGATCTCCCCGCCATTGCAGCCCACACCACATTTCTTGAATCCGAGGCATCCTCGCACAAGGCCAACATGGAGCGCCTCGAAGCTGCGATCGATCTGGCGGTTGATCTGAGTTCGGAATCGGCCCCCCCTGCGATCAACACCACGCCAGGCGGTCGGCCAGATGAATGGGAGACCGTCCGCCACTTGCTCGTAGATCGGATCGGAAGCCTCGTCCGACACGCTGCCTCTCGTGGCGTTACACTCGCCTTGGAACCCCACGTCGGGGCAAGCGTCAATAATCCCGGGCGCATCCTGTGGCTGTTGGAACAGATCGATTCACCCTATCTCAAGATCAACTTCGACATCAGTCATTTCGATGTGGTCGGCATTTCTATCGAGGAAGCGGTTCCCCAGCTCGCCCCCCATACGGTCCACACCCACGTCAAGGACCAGCGGGGTCAACATCCGGACTTCGAATTTCTGATTCCCGGGGAGGGGACTTTTGACTATGTCCGCTATCTCCGGGCCATGCAGGAAACGGGTTATACGGGTTACATCACCGTTGAAGTGAGCGTCATGGTCCAGCGCCGACCCGATTACGATCCTTACGCGGCCGCGGAACTTTCCTACAGAACGCTTTTGAACGCCTTTGAACACGCCGGTGTCAATCGAGGTTGACGGGCTTTCCGGTGCTGTTTATATTATCCACGCGTCCCATGAAATAAATCCCGATTGTATGTCACACACCACGATTCAAACAGGGAGGAAACGATTATGTTCCGCACTGTAATATTATCTGGAATTCCGCTGTTTTTGAGTCTTACAATGGCCTTCATCCCGGCCAGCACCCTTGCAGGAGAACACCCGAGCGAACACCCCCAGGAACATGCCGCAGAGCATCCGGAGACAAAATCAGTCGGGATGACAAAGGAAGCCCTTGCCCAGGCCATCAGCGGGTATGTACAGAAAGAGACCAAACTCAAAGGGGGCTATTTCCTGGTTTACGACCGGGCGGCCAAGAGTCCGCTTGTTCTCACCCTGGAGCGCGTGCACGACGAACGCCTGGCAACGGTGAGCGAGGGAATCTATTTTGCCTGCGCGGATTTCAAGGATCCCGACAACCGGGTCTATGATCTGGACATCTTCATGAAGCAAGGCGAATCGGGCTTGAAGGTAACAGAGATCTCGATACACAAAAAAGATGGTGCCGTCCGTTATAATTGGTTCGAGAAAGACGGCGTATGGATCAAGAAGGGATTATAGGGATAAGAGATAGTCCTATGAACAGGGAGGGAACGATCGATGAGAGGAACGCATAGACTCCTGTGGGGAATGTGTCTGTTTCTGATCCTGTCGCATGCGCTGTCTGCCCACGCCCAGAACGAACGGCACTTTATCTTCACATATGAAGCGATCCTACGAAACCTCCCGGAATCGGTTGAGCGGGTGGAACTGTGGCTTCCGGTCCCCAAGGACAATCCCGAGCAGGAGATCCTCTCCCTTGAGGTGGATTCACCAATCAAAGGGGCGTTTAAAAAAGAGGAAATTTACGGAAACCAAATCTGGTATGCGGGTGCAGCACCGCCTCCGGATGGTACTTGGCGCGTAACTCAGCGAATCGAGGTGGTTCGCAAAGAGCAACATGTCTCGTGGAATAAAAAAGAGGAAGCTATCCGTGAACCCGACGACTTAAACCTGTTCCTGAAATCGAACCGTATGGTGCCGCTTTCGTCAAGGTTTGATCGGATCGCCTCGGAGGAGACGCACGGTCAGGAAGCTGCCATCTCCCAGTCCCGCTCCCTGTACGACTATGTCATGGAGAGAATGGCATACGACAAGTCCGGGGAAGGATGGGGGCTGGGGGATGCCGACTATGCCTGCGATATAGGAAAGGGCAATTGCACGGATTACCACAGCCTGTTCATCGCTCTGACCCGTTCACTGGCGATCCCCGGCCGGTTTTGGATCGGCTTCCCGCTTCCCGCTGAGCGCGGGGAGGGCAGGATTGGAGGCTACCATTGCTGGGCTGAGTTCTGGACTTCCACAACCGGCTGGGTTCCCGTTGACATATCCGAGGCCGACAAGCGCCCCGAAAAGAACGACTATTTCTTTGGGACCCTGGACGAAAATAGGCTCGTTTTCTCTCTGGGCCGGGACCTGATCCTGAATCCCCCGCAAAAAGGCCCCCCGATCAACTTCTTTATCTATCCCTATGCCGAAGTGGATGGAACCCCCTGGGATCAGGTTGAATACCGCTTCTCTTATCGGGATTTGCCATAGAGACAGGTTTCCTTGAGGTCTCGGCTTATGACGCCGCTGAATCGATTCGGTTCCGCCTCGGACCTGGCTGATTGGGTGTCCGACGCTCGGGCGCGGACCTTCGAGCTGGTCGCTGACCTGACCGACGAACAGCTGATGGGTCCGCAGCTCAGCATCGTCAATCCCCTGTTGTGGGAGATCGGACACCATGCCTGGTTTCAATCCAGGTGGGTGCTCAGGCAGGCCAGCGGCCAAAAGCCCGTTCGCGAGGACGAAGACACCCTTTACGATTCCATCGCCATCCCTCACGGTACGCGGTGGGACCTGCCCCTGCCCTCCCGTGAAGAGACCCTGGCTTACATGCGCGAAGTCAGAGACAGGGTGTTGGAACTCCTCCAGGCGGGTGAGCCATCCGATGAGCAGGCCTACCATATCATCTATACGACTTTCCACGAGGACATGCACACCGAAGCCCTGACATACGCGCGGCAAACCCACGGTTATCCACCCCCCCTCCTGTCAATCGTTCCTGAACCCGAGGACCAGCCGGCCGTAGGAGATGGATCCCTTTCCGGGGATGTCGAGATCTCAGGAGGAAAATTTATGCTCGGGGCCTCCCGGGAAGATCCCTTCCCTTTCGACAACGAAAAGTGGGCGCATACGGTGGAACTGGAGACCTTCTCCCTGGCTCGAGCCCCGGTCACCCAGGCCGATTTTACCGCTTTCGTGGCCGATGGCGGGTACCGCCGCCAGGAGCTTTGGAGCCAGGAGGGTTGGAACTGGCGGGAGACCGCAAACGCAGAACATCCGGTCTACTGGCGGGGGAATTCCAACGCCGAATGGTTCCGCCGACATTTTGACCGATGGGTCCCGCTCGAACCCCATCGCCCTGTCCTTCACGTCAACTGGCATGAAGCCGAGGCGTATTGTTGCTGGGCGGGGCGCCGGTTGCCGACCGAAGCTGAATGGGAGATGGTCGCTGCATCCGAACCGAACCGAATCAGTGGGGGGCTTGCACCCCGGAAGCGGCCCTATCCCTGGGGCGATGAGGCCCCGGCCGGAGGCCCTGCGAATCTGGACTGGGGGGCAATGGGGTGTGTGGATGTGGGGGCATTTTCCGCGGGCGATAGTGCCATCGGATGCCGTCAGATGATCGGAAATGTCTGGGAATGGACCAGCAGTGTTTTTCTTCCCTACCCCGAATTTGTTCCGGATCCATACAAAGAATATTCAGAACCCTGGTTTGAAACCCGAAAGGTCCTCCGGGGGGGGTGTTGGGCGACGCGTTCCCGGTTGATACGCAACACCTATCGAAATTACTATACCCCCGACCGGCGGGATGTTTGGGCGGGGTTCCGAACCTGTGCGCCATAAATCATGAAAATATGCTTGATAACGCCGGCCCCTCCACACTCAAGAAAAGGAAACCGGGTGACCGCCCTTCGATGGGCCCGAATCCTCCGAGGACTTGGCCATCGCGTGGAGGTCCAGGAGGCGTATCGCGGCCAATCCTGTGACCTGATGGTTGCCCTTCACGCCCGCCGCAGCTTTCCCTCGATAAGTCGCTTTCGACTCGAGCGCCCCCGTCTCCCGATCGTCCTTGCCATGACCGGAACCGACCTCTATGGGGATATCCATACCGACCCGAATGCCCGCCGGTCGCTCGAAATGGCCTCTCGCCTCGTGCTCCTTCAACGCACGGGCCTCTTGGAACTTCCAAAACCATTGCGATCGAAGGCCCGGGTGATCTACCAGTCTGCAGGGTGACCGAAGGGTCGTTTTGCCCCCCGGGCGGGGGTATTCGAAGTCTGCGTTCTGGGTCACCTCCGGGAGGTGAAGGATCCCTTCCGGACTGCCGCTGCCGCCCGGTTGCTCCCCCCGACCTCGCGCATCGAAGTGCTACAGATCGGAGGCGCCCTCAGCCCGGAGATGAGAGACCGGGCCCGGTCCGAGGAGAGCTCCAATCCCCGTTATCGCTGGCTTGGGGAATACCCCCGCTGGAAGGCGCTTCGCATCCTGGCGCGTACCCGCCTGCTCGTATTGACTTCACTTATGGAGGGTGGGGCGAATGCGGTCTCGGAAGCCCTCGCGTGTGCTGTCCCGGTCCTGTCGTCGATGATCTCTGGGTCGATCGGAATTCTGGGCGAGGACTATCCGGGATACTTTCCGGCCGAGGACACCTCAGCCCTCGCCAAATTGATGGCCCGTGCCGAGGGGGATCCCGAATTCTACCGGGACCTCAAGCGCCGGTGTAAACGGCTCGCCCCCCTGGTGTCCCCCACCCGCGAACGGGAAGGATGGAATAACCTCCTCCTGGAACTCTCCCAATAAATCAGCTGGTCATGAAATGCTTAAGGTGGCAATCATCGGTGCCGGTGGGATCGGAGGGCATCACGCCCACTGGTACCACCTCTCAAACACTCGGGTCACAGCCTTCGCCGGGACCTCGGAGGCAAGCTGCGAAAAGACGGCTGCCCGCCTTCGGGAGTCATTCGGGTTTTCCGGTAAGGGCTACGCCAACGTTCACCGGATGCTGGAACGGGAACAACCGGACATCGTCGGCATATGCAGCCCCCCCGATCGCCATACCGAACACACACTGGCCGCCCTCGAAGCCGGCGCACGGGTCCTCTGCGAAAAACCCCTCGTCGTGGATTTCTCGAAAGATCCCGAGTCCTGGATCGCCCAAGGGGTTCAGATGGTTGAACGGGCGCTGTCCCTCGAGCGCAGTTTTGGGATGACCCCGCAACTTGCGGCCGCAGCCCCATTCTACTGGCAGCTCTACCGGAAATTCCGGGACCCTTCAGATACGATTACCGAATTTTTCGGGGAGATGAAGAACAGGCCCCGCCGTGGGGAAAAGAGGTTCGATCAGCTCTGGTGCGACCTCTCCCCTCACCTGCTTGCCCTTTTAATTCAGTTTTGTCCTGGTGGGGAGATCGATCCGTCCACCATATCCTGCCGGATCGGCGCGCAGGACACTCGGGCCGAATTCGAATGGGCGGGCCCTGCAGGCAACATCCACACCCGGATTTTGTTAAGCCAGACCGCCGAAGATCCGCCTGTCCGGAGGTTCGGCGTCAACGGTTTCCTAGCCGAGTGGACCGGATACAGAGATGAGAAAGGGGTCTACCGGGCCATCCTGAAACACGGGAGGCCGAGATCCGATCCGACGACTATTTACACCGCCTGATCGCAGATTTTGTTGCGCACGTTCGCGGTGAGGGGGGAAAAGTCTGGGTGGATGGTGAAAAGGCCCTCCGAAATCTCAAAGCTCAGGTCCAGTTGCTCCAACACGCCAGGAGGGAACGATAAGCCCCGTCGGTTCCATGGCCCGATTCCAGTTTCACTTTGAATTTTTTCATGAAAGTATTTGGACTTGGATACCCCTTCCTTTGGAAGGGGAGGAAAAGTTTAGCTTGCCGAAGGCAAGCTAAAAGGCTGTCTTATCGTGTGCAGACCACTGAGACACAAATCGACTCAGGAGGCATACGATGGGACTCCGACGGACCAGTCACGCAGTCTATGATAGCCAGTATCCTCTGGTATGGGCACCGAAGTATCGGAAATGGATTCTGCGAGGTGACCTTCGAGCGTATGTGGGCAAGCTGTTTCATCGGATAGCAGAGGATTTTGGTTTTGACATCCAAGAGATGGAAGTGGCCGAAGATCATGTGCATATTTTCTTGTCGTTTCCTCCCCGGTATTCGATTTCTAAGGTAGTGGGCATTTTGAAGAGTATTTCGGGCAGCGGGGTCTTCCGAGAACATCCAGAGGTGAAACGGGAGTTATGGGGTGGAGAATTCTGGGAAGATGGTTATTTTGCCCGCACCGTAGGCGACAAGGTGACTTCTGAAGTGATTGAGCAATATATTCGGTATCATCGTCAAGAGCAGAAAGGGCCCCTACAGTTGGATCTGTTTGGGGATGGGAGTGGTTAATGCCCCGCCCTTTGGGCGGGGTGGTTTACTTTGCATTTTTTACGTTGATATCATCCTGTGAAACGGGTTCTCTTCATCGCATATCACTACCCCCCGATCCAGGCGGGTTCGGAACGCTCGGTCAGGTTCATAAAGCACCTCCCGCCTTTTGGGTATGAACCCGTGGTACTGACCACGTCGGCTTTCGGGAAAAAAAACGCGGGGGGTGCCATCCGGGCTTGGGAACCCCTTGCCCCGTATCGTAAACTCTGGAACCCTGAGCGGGAAACGCCGCACATCCGGACGGGGGCAGGGGGTGCCCGCGGGATCATCGATTGGTTCCGCCGTTACATCCTTTTCCCCGATGCCCAAATCGGCTGGCTCCCCCACGCGATCTTGAACGGCCTGAGATGCATTCGAAAAATGGGAGTCCGCGTCATCTTCTCAAGCTACCCCCCGGCCTCGTCCCACCTGGTAGGCCTGGCCCTCAAACGCCTGACAGGCCTCCCGTGGGTGGCCGATTTCAGGGACTGCTGGACATACGATCGCCTCGATGCATTTCGGGGGGATGAGGGCCTTTGGGCCCAGGCAGAACACGCCGTCGAAGCACGCGTCGTTCGAGAGGCCGACCGGGTTTTGGTCGTCACAGAGGTGTCCCGGAGGAATTTTCTGAGGAGGTACCCCGAGGCCTCACGCAAATTCGTCTACATACCGAACGGATTTGAGCCGGCGGAGATCGTGAACCGAGACACGACCAAGAACGCGCGTATGAGGATGGTACACACGGGCTCCTTTTCCCTCAGCCACCCAAGACGAAGTCCGGCCAAGTTGTTCGAGGCCATACGGAGAATGGACGAATCTCCTGAGTTGGTCCTTGTCGGGCCCATGACGGAGACGGAAAAACAAATGGCGTCGGACCTGGTGCACCAAGGCCACGTTCGAATGATCGGGAATACGTCCCGGGAGGATGCCCGTGCCCACCAGCGTTCGGCGGACCTCCTCATCCTGATCGACCACCCCCGGGACGTTCGAGCGTCGAATATTCCCTCGAAATTCTACGAATATATTTCCACGGGTCGGCCAACCCTCGCCCTTGTCCCCGATGGGGCCACACGGGAGATGATCGCGGAGTTGAAGGCTGGAATCGCCGTAGACCCGGAGTCAGTTGAGGAGATAAAAAGTGCGATCTTGAATTTCGCGGAACAATGGCGGAAATCGGGAAACCTCCGATCCGATATTTCTGCGGGCGCCCTCATCCCTTTTCATTGGGATCGACTCACAGCGCGGCTTGTGTCGACTTTCGAGGAAACCGCTTAAACAACGGGGGGGTTGGGACGGGAAAAAGGCCTTGACTTCTAGGAAAATCGCTTTATATTATCTCTTTGCTGGATCATAATTTTTGCAACCGAAATCGCTCTTTGAAAACCGAATAACGTGCACGTGCCTTAATCGCTTGGCCAGCCTTTCTTCGGAAGGGCGAACTTAGCATGATTACGCTCAATTTTGCGTAACCGTTTTTTTTACGGAGAGTTTGATCCTGGCTCAGAACTAACGCTGGTGGCGTGTCTTAGTCATGCAAGTCGAACGAGAAAGTGCCCTTCGGGGTACGAGTAGAGTGGCGAATGGGTGAGTAACACGTGGGCAACCTGCCTCCAGGTTGGGAATAACACTCCCAAAGGGGTGCTAATACCGAATAATGCAGCGGCTCCGCATGAAGATGTTGTTAAAGGTGGCCTATGCTTGCAAGCTACCGCCTGGAGAGGGGCCCGCGCCCGATTAGCTTGTTGGTGAGGTAACGGCTCACCAAGGTGACGATCGGTAGCCGGCCTGAGAGGGTGATCGGCCACACTGGGACTGAGATAAGGCCCAGTCCCCTACGGGGGCCAGCAGTCTAGAAATTTGCACAATGGGCGAAAGCCTGATGCAGCGACGCCACGTGGGCGATGACGCCTTTAGGGGTGTAAAGCCCTGTCAGGAGGAACGAAAAGAGGGGGCGCGAATAGCTCCTCCGAATTGACGGTACCTCCAAAGGAAGCTCCGGCTAACTCTGTGCCAGCAGCCGCGGTAATACAGAGGGAGCAAGCGTTGTTCGGAATTACTGGGCGTAAAGGGCGCGCAGGCGGGCTTGTAAGTCAGGCGTGAAAACTATCAGCTCAACTGATAGACTGCGTTTGATACTGCAGGCCTTGAGTACGGGAGAGGAAGGTGGAACTCTGCGTGTAGCGGTGAAATGCGTAGATATGCATAGGAACACCAGTGGCGAAGGCGGCCTTCTAGCCCGATACTGACGCTGAGGCGCGAAAGCGTGGGGAGCAAACAGGATTAGATACCCTGGTAGTCCACGCCGTAAACGATGGGCACTAGGTGTTGGAGGTATTGACCCCTTCAGTGCCGTAGCTAACGCATTAAGTGCCCCGCCTGGGGAGTACGCTCGCAAGGGTGAAACTCAAAGGAATTGACGGGGGCCCGCACAAGCGGTGGAGCATGTGGCTCAATTCGATGCAACGCGAAGAACCTTACCCGGGTTTGACATGTGCCTGTAAAGCGTAGAGATACGCTCCCTCGCAAGAGCAGGTACACAGGTGCTGCATGGCTGTCGTCAGCTCGTGTCGTGAGATGTTGGGTTCAGTCCCGCAACGAGCGCAACCCCTGTCCTTAGTTGCCATCAGGTAATGCTGGGAACTCTAAGGAGACTGCCTGTGTAAGCAGGAGGAAGGTGGGGATGACGTCAAGTCCTCATGGCCCTTATGTCCGGGGCTGCACACGTGCTACAATGGTCGGTACAGAGGGATGCAATACCGCGAGGTGGAGCCAATCCCAAAAAGCCGGCCTCAGTTAGGATTGCAGTCTGTAACTCGACTGCATGAATTCGGAATCGCTAGTAATCGCGGATCAGCACGCCGCGGTGAATACGTTCCCGGGCCTTGTACACACCGCCCGTCAAGCGATGAAAGCCGGGAGTACCCGAAGTCGTTGGCCCAACCCGCAAGGGAGGGAGACGCCGAAGGTAAAACTGGTGATTGGCGCTAAGTCGTAACAAGGTAGCCGTATCGGAAGGTGCGGCTGGATCACCTCCTTTCTAAGGAGTTTTATCGGGCTTTCGGTGTTTTTTCCTCCGATCGCTCGATCACTCTTAGGTCAATGTCCAAGTGGTTAGCCGTGCACGTTATTCGGTCTTTGAAGGGCGACTTTTGGGCTAATAGGCCAAGAAGGTTGCTTAAGGGCCTATAGCTCAGGTGGTTAGAGCGCACGCCTGATAAGCGTGAGGTCGGTAGTTCGACTCTACCTAGGCCCATTTTTCTGCTTGTTCACGACAACATTTCTATACCTTTGGGGATATAGCTCAGTTGGGAGAGCGCAGCCCTTGCAAGGCTGAGGTCACCGGTTCGATCCCGGTTATCTCCACCAAGGCTCATAATAAGAGTTGTTCAAACGATCCGCCTTCGGGCGGCTGTTCTTTGACAATCGAATACGGAAACTCGAGCATCATCACAAGCCGAGCGTTTTGGGATTCATACCAGAAGGCTTTTGACTGAGGTCGGAAGCCATCTGCCAAAGGCCTGTTTTGTTGATCAAGCTACAAAGGGCACATGGGGGATGCCTAGGCACGAGAAGGCGATGAAGGACGTGATAAGCTGCGATAAGCCTCGGGTAGGTGCAAACAACCTTTAATCCGGGGATGTCCGAATGGGGAAACCCGGCGCGGGTAATGCCGCGTCATCCCTGAGTGAATACATAGCTCAGGCGAAGCTAACGGAGTGAACTGAAACATCTCAGTAACTCCAGGAAAAGAAAGCAACCGCGATCTCCCTAGTAGCGGCGAGCGAAAAGGAGACAGCCTAAACCGGTTCGTACGTTAAAGCCTGCGCGCGTTGTGCGACCGGGGTTGTGGGGTTGAGCCTGACAACAGTGCAGTGTTGTCGAGAAGTTACAAATTCGCGTCGTAGCCAAACAGCTCTGGAAAGACTGGCCACAGAAGGTGATAGCCCTGTGGGCGAAACGACTGCGAACTTCTCCGGTTCAATTCCCAAGTACTGCGGGACACGTGAAATCCTGTAGGAATCTGGGAGGACCACCTTCCAAGGCTAAATACTCTCTCGTGACCGATAGTGAACCAGTACCGTGAGGGAAAGGTGAAAAGTACCCCTAAATGGGGAGTGAAATAGTACCTGAAACCATGTGCCTACAAGCAGTCGGAGGGAGACGCGGGTGCTTGCACCCGATATCCTGACGGCGTGCCTTTTGCATAATGAACCGGTGAGTTACTTGTGCGTTGCAAGATTAACCCACTCTGTGGGGTAGTCGCAGCGAAAGCGAGTCCGAACAGGGCGATTGAGTAGCGTGCAGTAGACCCGAAGCCAGGTGATCTATCCATGGCCAGGATGAAGCGCGACTAATCTCGCGTGAAGGTCCGAACTCGTCAGCGTTGAAAAGCTGAGGGATGAGCTGTGGATAGGGGTGAAAGGCTAATCAAACCTGGAGATAGCTGGTTCTCCCCGAAATAGCTTTAGGGCTAGCCTTCTGTAATAGAGTTGCGGAGGTAGAGCACTGGATGGGCTAGGGGCCTTACCCGGTTACCAAACCCAACCAAACTCCGAATGCCGCTAACTTGTTCCAGAGGAGTCAGGCTGTGGGGGATAAGCTTCATAGCCAAAAGGGAAACAACCCAGATCGCCAGCTAAGGCCCCTAAGTGCGAGCTAAGTGACAAAGGATGTGGGATTGCAAAGACAGCCAGGATGTTGGCTTAGAAGCAGCCATTCATTTAAAGAGTGCGTAACTGCTCACTGGTCAAGCGGCCCCGCGCCGATAATACACGGGACTCAAGCTCGTCGCCGAAGCTGCGGGTTTTGGCCTTCGGGCCGAAGCGGTAGGGGAGCATTCCATTCCGATCGAAGGTGGGCCGTGAGGCCCGCTGGACGAGATGGAAGAGATTATGCCGGTATGAGTAGCGATAAAACAGGTGAGAATCCTGTTCACCGAAAATCTAAGGTTTCCTGGGGAAGGTTCGTCCTCCCAGGGTAAGTCGGACCCTAAGCCGAGGCCGAAAGGCGTAGGTGATGGAAAACAGGTTTAAAATTCCTGTACCACCTGAAGGACGTTATCAGCTAGGGGGTGACGCAGAGGTGAATACCAGCCCACGATTGGAAGTGTGGGTCTAAGTCCGTAGGAGGATCGCTTTGGCAAATCCGGGCGATCTTTAACTCTGAGAGACGATGGGGAGGCCGCAAGGCCACAAACTGGTCCTAATCTTGCTGCCGAGAAAAACCTCTATGCGAGCCCTTCGGGTGACCGTACCGCAATCCGACACAGGTAGATGGGGAGAGAATCCTAAGGTGCGCGAGTGAGTCCTCGTTAAGGAACTAGGCAAATTGACCCTGTAACTTCGGGAGAAGGGGTGCCTCCAAGTAGGTGATCAGATTTACTCTGGGAGCTGAAGGAGGCCGCAGAGAAACGGCCTGGGCGACTGTTTACTAAAAACACAGGTCTCTGCTAAGTCGTAAGACGACGTATAGGGACTGACACCTGCCCGGTGCGGGTAGGTTAATAGGAGGGGTTAGCCGCAAGGCGAAGCTCTGAATTGAAGCCCCCGTAAACGGCGGCCGTAACTATAACGGTCCTAAGGTAGCGAAATTCCTCGTCGGTTAAAAACCGACCTGCACGAATGGTGCAACGACTTGGGCGCTGTCTCAACGAGGAGCTCGGCGAAATTGTAGTTCCGGTGAAGATGCCGGGTACCCACGACGGGACGGAAAGACCCCGTGAACCTTTACTCTAACCTGACACTGGATTTCGGCACAGCTTGTGTAGGATAGGTGGGAGGCTATGAAGTGGGGGCGTCAGCCTTCATGGAGCCAACCTTGAAATACCACCCTTGTTCTGTTGGAATTCTAACCTTGACCCTTGAAGCAGGGCCGGGGACAATGTCTGGCGGGGAGTTTGACTGGGGCGGTCGCCTCCTAAAAGGTAACGGAGGCGCCCAAAGGTTCCCTCAGCGCGGTTGGTAATCGCGCGTCGAGTGCAAAGGCATAAGGGAGCTTGACTGCGAGACCTACAAGTCGAGCAGATGCGAAAGCAGGGCTTAGTGATCCGACGGTGGCGTGTGGAAGCGCCGAAGCTCAACGGATAAAAGGTACTCCGGGGATAACAGGCTTATCTCCCCCAAGCGTTCACAGCGACGGGGGGGCTTGGCACCTCGATGTCGGCTCATCGCATCCTGGGGCTGAACAAGGTCCCAAGGGTTTGGCTGTTCGCCAATTAAAGCGGTACGTGAGCTGGGTTTAGAACGTCGTGAGACAGTTCGGTCCCTATCTGTCGTGGGCGAAGGATACTTGAGGAGGGCTATCTCTAGTACGAGAGGACCGAGATGGACGGACCTCTAGTGTACCAGTTGTCTCGCCAGAGGCACCGCTGGGTAGCTATGTTCGGTCGGGATAAGCGCTGAAAGCATCTAAGCGCGAAGCCCACTCCAAGATTAGGTATCCCGCAGGGTAACCTGCCTTAAGGCCCCTGGAAGATGACCAGGTTGATAGGTCGCAGGTGTAAGTGCGGTAACGCATTCAGCCGAGCGATACTAATGGGCCGTGAGGCTTGATCAACATAATTTCTTTTGGCAGATGGCTCTCGGCCTTGGCGATGAGCCGAGTTTCCGTATTCGATTCAAATTCGACAAGCAGGGGCGTGTCTCGGCGCGCCCCTGCTTAATATTCATAAGTTGGTACGGCCGTAAAGGCGAAGACACCTCGTGATTTGCCCCAAGGATAATTCGGTGAGCGATCGATTTTTCCAGCCGGTTCGAGTGATGGTGCCGATTTCTCTGGTTTTGATCCTCACCATGGGTATAACGATCCCGGTCTGGAGCGAACCATCGCCTTCCGAATCCCCCACACATCCAGGCCTCGCACTTGCCGAATCAGAACGAAAACGGTTGGGGGAGATCGAGCACTATGGCCTTATCTTGACTCAGAAAGCGTTTCCAGGCCTTGCCTCACGAATCCGAGAGTCCGATACGGTTGGGCTGAAGCAGGTGTTCTCTCCTTCATTTCGGGGTGAAAGCCTGGAACCGGAATCCAGCCGCAACCTGATGGACCTGATCCACGTTCGCCGGTCCCTCACCGATCCGTCACGTGTCGCTCAACCGAAAACCGCGGAGGGATTCGCTCATTATCTCACTGAGTTGCGAAAGGGGTTTCAGTCCAATCCGAAGATCGGTTTCGCACTCCGAGGATTGGCACCCACAAAGAAAAATCAATACAATGGGAGCTGGAAAGGGAGTTGCCTGTTACGCTTTGCCGGACGATCGACCGACGGGGGCCCAAAGGAGACACGTCTGGAGTTGGCATTCCGTCTTTCCCGAATTCCTGAGGTAGAGAAAATAGACGAAGCCACAGGTTGGATCGCAGAACTTCGCGTCCTCGATTTTCGGGATGTGGCCGCCGCCATTCCGCTGATGGAGGAGGTGGCGAAGGAGAGAGGAATCGACCCCGTCAAGTTCTACGACAACTGGATAGCGGATCTGACAAATCGCCCGGTGAACACCGGCGGGGCCTATGTCGCGGATTTCGACAATGATCTTCGACTCGACATCCTGATTACCGACCTGAACGGCCTGTTTTTTTACCGGAATCAACCGGACGGAAATTTCGCCGAAGTCGCGACTCCGGCCGGTTTACCCAGATCGCTTCCCCCTTACCCTACTGTGGCTTTGGGAGATTTCGACAATGACAATCACGTGGACCTGGTTCTTGGACCGATTGTCCTGAGAAACCGGGGGGAATTTCAGTTCGAAGATATCTCACGAAAGACGACCCTGGAAATGCCGGAGTTGGCCACCGGATGTACCGTGGGCGACTATGATCTGGATGGCCGACTGGACATCTACGTTTCCCGGAGCTCCGGCAGCGTTCAAAACACCTCCTGGATCGACGGACCCGGGGGCCCGGGGAACCAGTTGTGGAGAAACCTGGGTGATTGGCGGTTCGAAGAGGTCGCGGAGAAAGTCAACGCGACCGCAGGAAACCGGTCGGTTTTTACGGCGGCCTGGCTGGACGTCAACGACGACGGCCGGCCTGACATATACGCAATCGGCGAATTCGGTCCCGGTGTCCTGCTGGTCAATCAACCCGATGGGACGTTCAGGGAAATGCCGCTGGAGCCGGACGACGGAGACTTCGGAACCATGGGGCTCGCGGTGGGGGATTACAACAACGACGGCCACGTGGATGTCTACACGGCGAATATGTACAGCAAAGCGGGGCGGCGCGTCATTGACAATCTCTCTCCGGCTACTTATCCTCCAGAGATCCTTGCACGGATCAAGCGTTTCATCACCGGCAGCGAGCTATATCGAAACGATGGCAATCTCGGGTTTCACCGCGTCGGGGAGGCCATGGCCCTGAAGGATGTCGGTTGGACCTATGGTTCGACCTTTGTAGACCTGGACAACGACGGCTATCTGGACCTTTATTCCAACGCCGGATTCTCCAGTGTCACCCGCGCCAAACCCGACGGGTGATCGTGTGTCTGGCAGGCTGTCGTGTCACAGCCGTTCAACCGTGCGGCGATCGTTCCGCCGCCACGAACACCCGACCAACGGATCGGGGAGTTCTGGGTGGCGAACCCCTGGTTTGTCAGCGGCAGCGGATACAACCTGAGCGGTTACGAACGGAATCGTGTCTATCTCAACAACGAAGGGAAGGACTTCGACGACATATCGGCCTTGACGACTGCCGATAGTGACGGCGACGGGAGGGCTGTTGTGGCCGGGGACTTCAACGGCGACGGTATGGAAGACCTGCTCGTTCGGCAGGCAGGCGGGGGGCCCCTCCTCTTGTTCGAAAACCGATTTCCGAAGAAACACTGGCTCAAGGTTTCCTTGCGCGGAACCAGGAGCAACTCGAAGGGAATCGGGTCCCACCTGGAGGCGAAGGTCGCCGGGCGCCGCATCGTTAGAGAATTGTACCCCGTTAACGGATTCATGGCCCAGAGCCCTGCTTATGCACACTTCGGCCTGGGGGATGAGACAAAAGTAGACGAACTCACGGTCCGGTGGCCTTCCGGACTCGTTGAGCACATCAAGGACGTGAAGGCCGACCAGCACCTTGTGTTGACCGAGGGGACCGGGGGTAAATCCCGCGCCCTCCTTTATTCTAAACGCGTATCTGAACAATTGAAATAATCTCGGTGGCTATAGCAGAGGAGAAACACCTCTTCCCATTCCGAACAGAGAAGTTAAGCCCTCTTGCGCCGATGGTACTGCTTGGGTAACCTTGTGGGAGAGTAGGACGCTGCCGGGATTAATTTAGAAGCCCGAATCTCAATCCGAGATTCGGGCTTCTATTATTCTAACTCAACAGGCACCTACAAACCATAGTGGATTGTTTCGAAAAGCCCCGTCCTGGGCCCCCTTCGACTCCACTTCGTTCCGCTCAGGGCAAGGGCTTCGACAAGCTCAGGATAAACTCCGCAGAGCGTTAGCTCTGCGGAGTCGAAGGAGATCCTACTATTCTCAGATCCTGAACCATTGCTTTTGGGCGCGACTTGGTTTCATTGCATTTCCATCTTTTGCATTTTGCATTTTCCATTTCCAGCACTACGCCATACTTCCTCCCGGAAGTCGAATATCTTGAATGATTCTCTGCACGTGGGCCGGGGGCTCACTCGTGAATCTGCTGACGATAAAGGCAACTGAAAAGTTCAACACCATCCCGACGGTCCCGATGCCTTCCGGGCTGATTCCAAATAACCATCGATCTGCACCTGCAGTGGGATCGACAAAACGAAAATAGATGATATAAAAACCCGTAAACAGGATCCCGCTGAGCATGCCGGCGATCGCCCCCTCCTTGGTGGTCCTTGTGCTGAAGATTCCCATGATGATGATGGGAAAGAAACTGCTCGCGGCCAGACCGAATGCGAAAGCGACCACCTGAGCGACGAATCCGGGTGGATATATCCCGAGAAGACCGGCGATGCCCACGGAAAAAGCCGCGGTAACGCGGGCATAAATCAGTTCGCGTTTTTCACTCATGTCCGGGTTGAGAACGCGTTTGAAAAGATCGTGGGATATGGCCGAGGAGATGACCAGGAGAAGCCCGGCAGCCGTGGAGAGCGCCGCAGCCAGCCCACCGGCCGCAACCAGTGCGACCACCCAGGCAGGCAGCCTGGCAATCTCTGGATTTGCCAGGACCATAATATCTCGATCGACAAATAGCTCGTTTTTTGTGCGATCGCCGCTGTAGTTGATAATCCCGTCGCCGTCCCGGTCCTCGAATTTGATCAAACCCGTCTTCTCCCAGTTTTTGAACCATTCCGGCGCATCCAGATAGGCCTTCTCGTGAAGGGTTTGGATCATGTTGACACGGGCGAATGTCGGGAGCTGTCGTATAAAGAACTCCGATGCAGAGCAACGCCCAAAAGGCGCTGTAGCGGGCGGCCTTCACGCTCGGCACGGTATAAAATCGAATGATCACGTGGGGAAGTCCGGCGGTGCCGACCATCAACGCCATGGCGATTGCAAATACGTCGAGCATCCCTTTTTTGCCCGACACGAAGGCTGCCGTGTATTCCGGAAGACCGAGGTCCCGATGGATGGCATCGATGGTTTCAAGGAGGTACATCCCGGCGTTTTCACCCTCTATGATCCGTGAACCTAACCCGAGCTGTGGGATCGGGTTCCCCGTCATCTTATAGGAAATCGCCACAGCCGGAATGAGATACGCCAGGATCAGGACAAGAAATTGGGCAACCTGGGTATAGGTGATCCCCTTCATCCCGCCCAGGGTCGCATAGATGAGAACGACCGCCATGCCGATCATTACGCCCGTGTTGATATCCACTTCCAGGAAACGCGAAAAAACAACACCCACCCCTCTCATCTGTCCGGCGCAGTAGGTGAAAGAGACAAAGATGGCGCAAAAGACCGCCACCAACCGGGCGGCGTTGGAGTAGTAACGATCTCCGACGAAATCCGGCACCGTGAACTTCCCAAACTTGCGAAGATAGGGGGCCAGCAGCAGGGCCAGGAGGACATAGCCCCCCGTCCAACCGATCAGGTAGACGGCTCCGGTATACCCCATAAAGGAGATGAGGCCGGCCATGGAGATAAAAGAGGCGGCGCTCATCCAGTCCGCGCCGGTGGCCATACCGTTGATCGCCGCGGGGATGCCCCGGCCTGCGATGTAAAATCCGGAGGTGGACTTCACCCGCGTGAATATCGCAATGCCGATGTAAAGGGTGAAAGTTAGGCCTACAATAAGGTAGGTCCAGGACAGGATGGTCACGGCTTCTGCTCCCTCTGAACGTCGAAGCGCTGGTCGATCTTATCCATCCATTTCGCATAGATCAGAATGAGGAGAATAAACACATAGATGGCGCCCTGCTGTGCGAACCAGAATCCGACCGGGAAGCCGCCCACGTGGAACGCGTTCAGGGGCTCAACGACCAGGATGCTCAGGACACATCCCGCGAAAAACCATACGGCCAACAACAAAAAAACAACGCGAAGGTTAGCCTTCCAATATCCTTTCGGGTCGGGCGAGTTCTTAGAGGTCAATTTACCTCCCCTGTATAGTCAGTGATAGTGGCGTGTTACAGACTCAACCTTGAATTTGGTACCGCTTCGATCGAAGAATGTCCGTTCTAACGTCCTCATCCCATGTATCTACTAAAAAAGGCCGTATCTCGATGAATCGTAACCGGGTGGGGGTAGGAGCCAGCTCCTGCTGGCGATCGGGGATGGATTTCGCCGCCAGGAGGCGGCTCCTACCACAAATTTTTTTACAAAATCAATGATCTTCCCCTCTCCCGGCACCCGGGAGAGGGGTGCCGAGCTTGCGAGGCGGGGTGAGGGAGCGCAACGGCGTTCCAAAAAGTGTGCAATGCAAAAGAAAATGTTGCACGGAAAAGCGACAATTCAAGATCTGAGAATACAGTGTGATTCGGAACAGGCCGCTACGCCTCAGATGGAACAGGACCCCACTCCTCTGGGGTCTCCGCACGTCCCACAGGGTCCGGGGGGTTCTCCCGTTGCGGATGCACCGTCACCGCCCACCGCGAACACGGAGAATTTTTTTTTCAAGGTTTTCTCCCCCGCAGGATGGACACTTCGGGGTTGATGAATTGAAAACGATCGTCTCGAACGGGTTGTTGCATTTCCGGCATACGAATTCGAAGATGGGCATATCGCTTCCCCTGAAGTTTTCAACCGGGTTGAAATCCAGGCCCAGGCTTTCAGATGGATCCGTTTAATTGCTTCCGAGACAACGAGGTTCGAAAAAACGCAGGTGGTATTATATCTTGATCGTCCCCCGGTGTCAAGCGAAATTCCCGGAGGTCCGTATGAATAAAAGGCTTAGAAAGAGCTTGAGGCGATACGTCCGGATGGGTAGATTATAGATTTTCCTCCAGATTCGCCATTAGGGATCACTATGGGAAACAAACACAACCCTCCGTTCCGGGGCACACTTGCTCCGCTGGCCATACGGGATTTTCGTCGACTTCTGATCGGCAACGCCCTCTGGTGGCAGGCCATTGCGATTGACCACATCCTCATCGGATGGCTCGTCCTGGAGTTGACCGACTCCGCCTGGAAAGTCGCGCTGGTGGGATTCTATCGCTCCCTTCCGCTTTTGATCTTCGGGTTTATTTCAAGTCTGGCGGCGGACCGCTTCGGCCGAAAATCCGTCATTCTCTGCTCACAGGCCCTGAATATCTTCGTCTTTTCCGGCTTCATCCTGCTGCTCTGGTCGGGTCATCTCACCTTCTGGCATATCGCCGTCGGAGAATTCCTGGTCGGTGTGGGATGGGCGCACGAATGGCCGGCGCGTCGGGCGATCATACCCGATCTGGTGGGCAGGACAGGGACCCTAGACGGCCTGGTTGTTGAAAATGTCACGTCAAACGTCTCTAAAGTCCTCGGACCGATGATAGGAGGAATCCTGATCGCAGCCTTCGGTATGCTCGGATGTCTTGTGTTCACGATGGGAATCTTTGTGGCGGGGTTTTTCGTGATGTTGAGCCTCTCAGCCGGTTCGAAAAGGCCTGGAGGGAGGATCGGATCCCACTGGAAAAAATTTACAGAGGGCATGGCATTCATCCGAGGCAATCAGCCGATCATGGGCGTCATTTTGATCACCCTTCTTATGAACCTTTTCATCTTTCCCTACATGCCCCTCCTCCCCGTCTTCGCCCGCGACATCCTGGGTCAGGGACCCGTCGGACTGGGGGTGCTGGGCGGGGCCGCCGGGATCGGCACCTTTTTCGGTCTCCTCCTGGTCACCTGGCTAAAACGGTTCCGGCGGAACGGTTGGGTCTACGTGGGGGGGTGTCTGTTGAAATCCGCGGCGATATTAGCCTTTGCCGCATCCACGTCCTATCCCCTCTCCGTGGCGCTCCTGATCATCTCCGGGGTCGGACAGGCCGCGTTCGGGGTGATGCAAACCGCCATTATTCTGGTCTCTTCGACCGATGAGATGCGGGATCGTGCGATGGGCATGAATGTCATGGCCATCGGCGCAGCGCCGATAGGAAGGCTTCAGATCGGGGCCATGGCCGGGGCCTGGGGCGCACCCGGGGCGGTCGCGATCAGCGGAGTAGCCGGGCTTCTGAGCATCTCGTTCATTGCGGCCCTTCTTCCCGGACTTCGGGCGAAAGACGATTCCCTTCGGCAACAACCCTGACCGGATGTAAAGCCCGCCGATGACCAAATAAAAACAGCCCGTCGCATCTTCGCAACGGACTGTTCAATTGTTCATCTTCCAGAAAATTCCAACTTTACTTCAAAAGCAGCATCAGGACTTCCCTAAAGGGAAGGGGGATAAGTCATTATTTTAGCTAAACTTCAAATCATCTGATCTCCCCTCTCCCTAATGAACATCCTGAGCGGAGTTCCGCGTTTTTTGCGGAACGCAGTCGAAGGACCGGGGGAGGGGTCCTATGCAGCGCATCCCCGTGCGACCTGCTACAGGTTTAACTTCCGAAGGCCGTCGCGAAGATAAAGAAATCCCCGAAGAAGATGTGACCATCGCCGTCCAGGTCGAAGGCCGAATTGTAGCCCGGATCCCCCGGCATTGTGTTGAACGCCAGGGCGAACAGGAAAAAGTCGTCGAAGTCCACGTCATCGTCCCCGTCGAAGCTCCCTTCCGGCGCAGCCGTTCCGATCTGTTCCGCACTGATGACCACATCGATGGGCGATACGATAAGCTCAATTTTATCGGGGGTCTGAATGCTCAAACTCGTCAAGGAGAGGACGGCCTCTCCCGCGAAGTCTGCCCCGGCCGTGAAGGTAAAGGTGCACAGGCGTCCGTTCACATCCGTTGGCGTCGGGGGAAGGGTCGAACCCCCGCCCGTGATGGCCCCATCCCCAACCTGCGCAGGCAGCGAAATGAAGGTCCCCTGTACGAGGCCTCCGTCCGAAAAAGTCGCGCCCTCGAGCAGGGCCTCGGGGTACTCCACCGTGGCCGTATAACCCGTCACACTGGCGACATCTTTCACGAAAACCTGAAGGGTGATCTCGTCCTCGGCCACTACATTGTAAAGCAGTCCCAGATCCTGATTGTCGTCCGCCGCGTCGAGGTCAAGCTTCACCACGGCCGACTCGTCCGGGGGTGCGATGACCCGGAGTGTCTTCGTGACCGACGTCGTCCTATAAAGGTGAATCCGGATGCATGTCAAGAGAAATTTCTGTTCGGATGGGAGGGGAGGCGATCAAGCTTCGCGCAAGCCCATCGCCGCCCTTTCAGTTAAAAAAAGAGGCCCTTCTTCCCGGACTTCGGGCGAAAGACGATTCCCTTCGGCAACAACCCAGACCAGGTTTAACCCCCCAGGAAGTGATCCAATAAAAACAGCCCGTCGCAGTTTCGCAACAGACTGTTATCTACCGCTATGCTTAATGTGTTCCTAACAGCCTTGTCTTGGCCCGGCGTTGCACCTTAAAACAGCTCGATCTGCCCCTTCTCCAAACCCAGAAGCGCGCGCTTCCACGCGATCCCGCCTCCAAAACCCGTCAAAGCGCCATCCCTTCCTATCACCCGGTGACAGGGAATGACGATCGGAAAGGGATTCATCCCCAGGGCGTTACCCACGGCCCTGGCCCCTTTGCGCCGTCCCAGTTCTGAAGCGATCTGACCGTAGAACCGCGTCTGGCCATACGGGATGGCCGAGGTCTCCCGCCATACCGCCCTCTGGAAGTCGGAGTATTCGCGTATGTCGGGTTCGGTCGAGAACCCCCCAGGTTTGCCCGAAAAGTAGCGCTTCAGGTCTCTGATCATGGACCGGGCATCCCCGTTCGGAGGTCCTCCGTTCAGGATCTCAATCCCCTCGGTGGAAGCGTCTCTTCCGTATCCCCCAAACTTGATCGCCTTCAAGGACTCCTCTTCATATACCAGGGTCAACCGTCCGAACCGGGTCCTGAGGACCACGTTTATGTTCCGATAAGTCGACATCGAATCCTGAAAATCTGGGAGCACTTAGCCTCAGCACAGCCGTTGAGAAAAGACGGGGAAGAGCAACCGTGGCGGGTTCGTAATCGGGAGGGAGACCGTTACCCTGGTGCCCCTGTCAGGTGAGGGGTTCAGGATCCAGGTTGGGGACCGCAAGGCCGGGATAGAGGGGCCTGATCAGGAAGAAAACCGGTAGATCTTAAGCCTGAAACACTGAGACGTGGAACGCTTCACGCTGCGACCAATTCGACCTTCTCCTCGACCGTTTTCGGTATCAGGGCTTCGTTCAGAACCTGGTCCATATGTTCCACGAAGACAAAACGCAAATCGCTTCTGACGTGTTCCGGGATATCTTCCAGATCCTTCTCGTTCTCCCCGGGGAGAAGAACCGTCTTGATCCCGGCCCGATGTGCGGCGAGGACCTTATCCCGCACCCCCCCGATCGGAAGGACCTTTCCCCGAAGCGTCACCTCCCCTGTCATGGCAACTTCCCGAAAGACCGGGCGTTTCGTCAGGGCAGAGGCGAGGGCCGTGGTCAGGGTCACGCCCGCCGAGGGACCGTCCTTAGGAACAGCGCCTTCGGGGATGTGGATGTGGATGTCCAGCTTTTGGAGGACAGCCTGAGTCAACCCGAGTTGTTTTGCCCGGCTCCGGATATAGGTCATCGCCGCCTGACCCGATTCCTTCATGACATCCCCCAGATGTCCCGTCAGCATGAACCCCCCCTTCCCCGGAACCGTCACCGCTTCCACGAACAGGATCTGTCCCCCCGTAGGCGTCCAGGCCAGACCCGTTACCACGCCGACCTCGTCGGAGGTTTCAGCCATCACCGATCGGAATCGGACAGGCCCCAGGTAGCCCTTGAGGTCTTCCGCTTTCACCTGGATCGTCTCCTCCCCATTCCTCACCACCTGCCGTGCGGCCTTGCGGCAAACCGTCCCGATCTCCCGCTCCAGGTTTCGAAGCCCGGCCTCCCGTGTATAACCCCGAACGATCCCGGTGAGGGCGTCGTCCGAGATAACAAGCCGTTCTGTGGAAAGTCCGTGTTCGGAAAATTGCCTGGGGATAAGGAAACGGCGCGCGATCTGCACCTTCTCGGGCTCGGTGTAACCCGGAAGCTCCAGCACCTCCATTCGGTCGAGGAGAGCGGGAGGCACGGTATGGAGGACATTCGCCGTTGTGATGAACATGACCTTTGAAAGGTCAAACGCAACATCGAGATAGTGATCGAGAAACGTATTGTTCTGCTGGGGATCGAGCACCTCGAGCAGGGCAGCAGCCGGATCCCCTCGGAAATCCTGCCCCATTTTGTCGATTTCGTCCAACATAAAGACCGGGTTGTTCGACTCCGCTCTGCGAATGCCCTAGATGATCCTCCCGGGCATCGAGCCGATATATGTCCTCCGATGGCCGCGGATGTCCGCCTCGTCGTGGACACCTCCAAGGGACATCCTCACGAACTTCCGACCCAGCGCCCGGGCGATGGACTGGCCCAGGGAGGTCTTGCCGGTCCCCGGAGGTCCCGCGAGGCAAAGAATCGATCCCCTCATGTCGGGTTTGAGTTTTCGGACGGCCAGGTAGTCCAGGATCCGATCCTTCGGTTTCTGCAGGCCAAAGTGGTCCTCGTCCAGGATCTTTTCGGCCGCATCCACGTCGAGGTGATCTTCGGTGCCTTTGTTCCACGGAATTTCGATCAGCCAGTCCAGGTAGGAACGGATGACCGAAAATTCGGCCGCTGCCGGAGGCATCTTCGACATCCGGTTCAGCTCCTTTTCGGCCTCCTTCCGGGCCTCATCAGGCATCTCGGCTTTGTCGATCTGTTCCTTGACTTCGTTCATCTCGGCGGCCTGTTCGTCGACCTCCCCAAGCTCCTTCTGGATGGCCTTGAGCTGCTCTCGCAGGAAATATTCCCGTTGGGTTTTGTCCATCTCCCCTTTTACCTGGGACTGGATCTTGCTGCCCAGCTCCAACAGCTCAAGCTCCCGGTTAAGAAAGCCGGTCAGAATCCGGAGCCTCTCCTCCACGTCCAGGGTTTCCAGAATCGACTGCCGTTCTTCACGGCTCAGGTTGATGTGGGATGCGATAAAATCCGCTTGCGCACCCGGACCGGGCAGGCTTGACATAGCCAACCCCAGCTCCTCGGGCATGTTGGGAGCCACTGAAACGGCTTTCTGGAAGAGACTCACCGCGTTCCGGGCCAGCGCCTCAAGCTCGACCGTCTTCTCGAGTTTCTCATCCGCCCGCTCTACCAGCCCCTTGAGATAGGGCTCCTCGTCGGTGACTTTCAAGCGCCTGATTCTGGCGACCCCCTGGACCAGGATCTGCACGCCCCCGTTCGGCAACCTGAGCAAACGAGCGATCACGGCCGCAGTGCCCACGTCGTAGAGGTTCTCGGGCTTCAGTCCCCCCTCGGGGTCCTTCAGGGAGAACATCCCGACCATTTTGTCCTCCGATACCGCGGCCGCATCGATGGTCCGGACCCGCTCGGGCTCTGTGGATACAAGAGGAAAGAGCATGAAGGGATAGACCACTGCCTCCGCAGACGCGAGGATGGGCAGCGAAGCCGGAATCACTGTCTTCTCTTCATCGTGTCCCTGACCTTTATTTTCTACGGCCATGTCCAAACCCCGTTCCTGGTTGGCTGAATAGAAGGGAGATTCAAAACACCTGTTTTCGAAAACCTCCACCCTACCCGTCTGTTACCCGGATGACCCGCGCAGACTGGTCGACGCTTGTCTTTTGAAAGGAAACCTTCAGAAAGCCCTCGACATAAGCCGCACTGGCTGAGTTGGAATCCACCTTGGCGGGGAGATCAATCACGCGTTCAAAGTCCCCAAAGCAGACCTCCATCCGATGATAACGGCCCTCCGGTTCGGCCTTGCCCCTTTTTCGCTCCCCACGGATCGTCAATCTCTGTCCCTCAGCGATGATCTCCATGTGGTCCCGATCGATGCCGGGCAGTTCACACAGGACGACAAGCTCATCGTCTGTTTCATAAACATCGATCGGCGGCTCCCAGAGGCAGGGTGAAAACTTGGATCCTCCCCCGGAAGACCGGCTGATGTGGGACAAAAACTGTTCCATCTGCTTGTGTACATCCTCCAGGTTCTGAAATAAGTTACGTCGTTTTTCGTCCATGGCGCTCATCCTGTTGAAGCAGTAGAAAAGGGGTTCCGATACCAGATGATTAAATCTACGTGTGGCCGCAAAAAATTCCAAGCCAAAAAGGATTGTTTAGGCCCCACTTTTCCCCCTGTCTATCCCCTGATCGATTCCCCTTGACATCTCAAACACCTCCCGTAAATTTCCTTAGTAATCCGTCGGGAGGGCACCCATGGACACCGGACCCCGTGGGGAGATCAATATCACGTTCTGCGTTCTGAGGAGAGTCGTTATGTCACGTCTATGCATGGCTATTGTCTGTGTGCTCTGCCTTCAGCATCCGGGAAACCTGGCCGCCGTTGAGCCCACGGATAAAATCACGACCTTTGCGGGCGACGGAGGGCCTGCATATTCAGGGGATGACGGTCCCGCAAACGAGGCCAAGTTAATGTCACCCGAAGGCGTTACCGTTGATGAAAAGGGGGTCATCTACATCGCCGACTCAGGAAATCACGTCATCCGCCGCGTGGGCCTCGATGGGATCATCACGACCATAGCGGGAACCGGAGATTCGGGTTTTTCAGGGGACGAGGGACCGGCAACCGAGGCCCTCTTAAACTATCCAACCGACGTGGCCGTAGATTCAAAGGGGAACATATACATCGTCGGCGGTAATCAGCGCGTCCGCCGCGTGGACCCGGACGGGATCATCACGACATATGCAGGTACGGGAAATATGGAAGCCGCGGGGGCTGGTGCTTTTAACGGGGAGGCAGGAGAGGCCACGAAGGTCGATCTGTGGAACCCGAGGGGGGTGGCTGTGGATGGATCAGGGAACCTGTATATCGCCGACGCATCGAATCACCGCATCCGCAAAGTGAGCCCGTTCTCGGGAATGCTCACGACTGTTGCGGGTTCGGGTCGGGGCGGAATTTTGGGTGGGGCGGGATCCCCGGGTGAGTTTTCAGGGGACGGAGGGCCAGCGACG
This sequence comes from Candidatus Latescibacterota bacterium, assembly GCA_965217865.1. Lineage (GTDB taxonomy): Bacteria > Latescibacterota > UBA2968 > SICM01 > SICM01 > CBDCJO01. The sequence continues at coordinate 2,800,070 of CBDCJO010000002.1, forward strand.
GAGGCCAGGCTGGGATTCCCGACCGACGTGGCCGTTACTGCAAGCGGTGAAATCTACTTCGCCGACACGAGAAATTTCCGCATCCGCCTCGTGGAAGGCGGGAGCATAAGGACCTTTGCGGGGGGGAGGGGTGATAGACCCCGACCACCTACGACTTTGATCAGGGAGGACGTTAGGCCCACGGAGGCCGACTTTTTCCTCCCGTACGGCGTAGCCGTGGATGGAGAAGGAAACGTCTACATCAACGACCAAGGAAACCAGCGCATCCGGTACGTGACCCAGGGGAAGATATGGACACTTGCGGGTTCGGGGTCCGACTGGGATAGACTCGATAATGTCGAAGGCAAATATTTCGGGGACGGGGGTCCGGCAAACCAGGCACGGTTGAACTTTCCCTTCGGAGTGGCCGCGGATGCGGAAGGGATAAACGTCTACATCGCCGACAGGGATAATAACCGCATCCGCCGCGTGGGGCCCGACGGGATCCTCGCCCTCATGGTCACATCCCTGGCGTTCGACACGACGGGGGTCGACGGGAGTTCCGAGCAGACCCTGGAGGTCCACAACATCGGGACCGGATCCCTGACCCTCACCGGGTTCTCGTTCAGCGGTACGGGAAGAAGGGATTACCAGGGACAGGAGACCCTCCCCACGATCGACGCCGGGGGCATCGAGACGATCACCGTAATTTTCACCCCCTCCAGAGAGGGGGCCCGGCCGGCCATCATGTTTGTGGAGTCCGACGTAGGGACCAAAGGGATCGACGTGACCGGGTTCTCCGTGGAGGGCGGTCCGGAGATCAGCCTGTCTGCCTCGGCACTGGCACTGGAGACGGTCAGGATCGGTGAGAACGCCGTTCAGGGGACGATCACGATCACGAACCCGGGCGTCTCGGATCTGTCCGTCACCGGGATCACCCTTGAGGGGGCCGATGTTTCGGAATTCGATGTCTCCCCGGCATCGGCCACGATCGCACCCGGGGGATCAGAGACCATAACGATCACATTCGATCCGGCCGCTATCGGGAATAAGTCGATCACCATGCTCCTCGATCACAACGCAGGGGACCAGCTCACCGTCGACCTGACCGCGGTCGCAGAAGGCGGACCCGTCCTCAATCTGCCGTCCGATGTCGTGTCGTTCGACGGCGTGGAGGCGGAGACCACCGATCAGGGAACCTTCACGATCACCAATCCCGGCACCGAGGACCTCTCCATCACAGCGATCACCGTGGAAGGGACGCACGCTTCTGAGTACGAGGTCTCGACAGCTCAGGTCACGATCGCTTCAGGAGGGTCCGAGACGATCACAGTGATATTTTCTCCCACATCCTCCGGGACGAAGTCGGCCAGCCTCCTGATCGATCACAACGCGGGGGATCCCACGACCGTTCGCCTGTCCGGGGTGGTTTATGCCGCCGGGACATCTCCGGATTTCGACGGGACAGGCAAAGTGGATCTGGATGATTTCTTCCTGTTTGCAGTCGCATTCGGCCAGGAGCCGACAGGTGATAACGTCCGTTTCGATCTGGACGGCAACGCCAAGATCGATTTTGACGACTTCTTCCTCTTCGCTGGGGCATTCGGGAAGACACTATAGTCACTCCTCTGCAATGCGGCCTAATAAGGGAAATGGAAAATGGGATATGACCCACCCCGCCCCGGCTTAAGTCACGCCGGGGCACGCCTCTTGGGAGGGGATTTAGGGGTGGGTCTGAGGCGGGGTGAGGGAGCATCGCGGAACCCCGATTAGTTGATTTCGAATTGTAAACCTCAAACGCCTCCCCGAGTCACGAGTCACGATCCACGGGTTTTTGGCACATACTGCAGTAATCTTGCCTCATAAAAGGGCTCCCGATTGGGAGCCCTTTTTTATCCTTAGTTTCAAGCCAGAGATCAACGAACAATCCCTAAAGGGGTTTGCTGGTAGAACGCTGAAGATTGCCCTTCCTCGTGTAACGGTGATGTTCAGCAGAATCTCAGGTGTGGTGCATGGGATTCGGAATTGGATAGATGAGCATGGGATATGACCCACCCCGCCCCGGCTTAAGTCACGCCGGGGCACCCCTCCCGGGAGGGGATTGGTGAAGTCCCCTCCTTGGAGGGGATTTAGGGGTGGGTATGAGGCGGGGAGAGGGAGCATCGCGGAACCCCGATTAGTTGATTTCGAATTGAAAACCTCAAACGCCTCCCCGAGTCACGAGTCACGGCTTCTCCGATCCACGAGTCACGAACCACGATCCACGGGTTTTTGGCACATACTGCAGTAATCTTGCCTCATACAAAAGGGCTCCCGATTGGGAGCCCTTTTTATCCTTAGTTTCAAGCCAGAGATCAACGAATAATCCATAAAGGGGTTTGCCGGGAGTGCGCTGAAGATTCCCCTTCCTCGTGTATTGGTTCAAATCAAAGAATCGTAGAGGTATTTTCTTGAGCCCGACACAGAATCGCCTTATATTCCGAAACGGCCGTAGAATTAGGGAATGTCGGACATTAATCCCAAAAACGCCATAAAAGGTGATCGATCATGGTGGATTCTTCTTCAACCCGACAATCGGTACACATCCCACGCATAGACGATCACGACTGGAGCCAACTCACACTCGGGCAGCGCATTCGGCAGCTCGAAGTCGAAGGCTACCTGGTCATCCCCGATTTGCTCTCCGATGATCATATCGCGCACCTCAAAGAACAGACCGCTCAATTTGAAACCACCCACGTGGACTACAGCGTTCATCAGCGGGGGTTGCAAAGCATCCAGTTCACCGGTGGGGCCATCACAGAACTGATCGCGTTCCCTCCTATGATCGAATTCCTCAAAAATCTGTGCGGAGACCAGGTGGTTTTGATGTCCTACGACTACTCCCGCTCCGAACCCGGGCATCAGCCTGCACTGCGACGGTCAGCCTTGGGGATCGAGGATCTTCGAGGCCGAATACACCTGTCCCAAACTGATCCGAGTGCTCTACTACCTGGACGATCTGATACCCGAAGTTTCACCCTTCCGCGTGGTTCCGCGGTCGCATCTGAGCTACCATAACGAGGCCAACCCCTACCTGCGCTACGAAGAACACCCCGAGGAAGTCATGGTGACGTGCAGGGCAGGTTCTGCGGCCCTGTTCAACAACTACGTGTTCCACGGAAACTACCCCAACACAGGTGCCTACGCGCGGGAGGCGTTGCAGCTCTCCTACCGACCCGCCTGGGCAGGCCCATGCGACGATGTCGAACCGTGGGACAGGGATAAAGTGGCCCGGGTCTCACCCTCCGTCCGGGAGCTTATGGGCGATCGCAGCGCCCGCATCTGGGTCTACGAAGGCGGAAACAAACCGTCCGATATGCCCCGCGAAGCTCGTGGTATGAACCCAAGCCGGTGGGAACGTGAGTAGATTTTAACGGAGCTTGGCTCCGACCGCTGAACATAAACGTGGGCCGCTGAAAAAATTCTCAACCATTCTCATTCTTCTTCTACTATATAAGGTGAACCCATCAGCATAATAAATGGACACGCGTGTTCAGGAGGAAAGAATGGCTGATTTTTCAGAATTTCAAGCGGACACCGCCCAAAACAACCGGGTCATACAATTGAGCCTCGGGGAGATAGACACCGACGTCCTCGCTGCAGCTCTTACCGGCTTTACGGACGATCTACGGGAGATGGTCTACCGCAATGTGTCGCGGAGAGTCGCTGGGCTATGCAAGGGGGCGGTGGAAGAAAAAACGGACAACATATCGAAGGCTCAGGTCAACGCGGCCCAGGAAGTGTTCATGCAATTGCTTAATAGAAATTTGAAATCTGTTGAAGGATTGAAATTTGGTAGAGGTGAGAGGAAACTCCCGGAAATTGCTCTGGATTCTGATGAAGAGGTGATATCTACTTTTAAGTCACTGGCCGCCTATGTGCGAACGCACGGCGTTCTCCCTTTGGAAGGATTGGAGAACTCGATAAGAAATCCATTCATGAAGAAAGGGATTGAATTATTGGTCGATGGGTATGAACCCTTACTGATGCGTTCCATTCTGGAGAGATACAGGGATTCTTATCTACAAAGTGTGAAATTGCGGCTCGATATGATACTTGACGGCATAGATTCTCTCGCATCCCGACATTATCCCGACTGCGTTGAAGAGATCCTGAAAGGCTATATACAAAGAGCCAGCCGTCTCGAATGAACACCCCCCGATTTACTCAGATACTTCAGGATTACGGTCCGACGATTCGAAGATATCTGAATCGAAAATGTAACAATCTTGATGATGTTGATGATCTTTATCAGGAATGCGTTTGTGCTATCTTCCAGGCTTTACCAAGGTTCGCGGGCCGGTCCAGCGTATCGACATGGATTTTTGGAATCTGCCGAAATGTGTTTTCGAACTATATTCATCGTAAAAAAAGAGATTTAAATCTCAGAGATAGACTGCTGACACACGCCGTAAATCATAATTCACGAGAAACACATGATCTACGCCTTCTGATTGACAGGCTTCCTGCCGTACTGCAAAAGTTACACCAGCTATACTACGCTGAAGGTCTCTCCATTAAGGAAATCTCGATTGTCTTAGACAAAGCGGAAGGAACGATCAAATACTTATTATATCGTCTGAGGAACGAATTGAGAGAAATGTTATGATCGATTTCACTCATTATCCGCCGCCATGATTTGAATTTCATTCGAAAGTCCGTGTGAATGGATCCTAATTTTACTTTCGAGCCTACCTCCTTCAGCGAACAGGGGACCTGGGTCAAAGCCGGGTTCCACTGCCACACGACAAATTCCGATGGCGGTTTGAGTCCGGAAGAGACCGTCGGCTATTTCCGCGAAAAAGGTTATAGATGTCTCGGCATTACCGACCACGGAAAGGTGACCCCCGTTGCTTCATTTTCGGATCGTGACTTCATCGGCATCGACTCGACCGAAAACGGAGGCGATCCAGACATAGTCGGTGTTGGCGTCAGTTCAGCACTTCCCGCGGATAGTCCTCTTGCCGATCGTGCGAGAGGTTTCGCGGAGCAGGGGGGGTTCACGATCGCCGTGCATCCAACCTATTGTCGAGTGACCCCTGAAGAATACTTGGGGTGCCCGGAACTGATGGCCATGGAGATATACAATGCCTATTGCGACGAGGCATACACCAATGGGGTCGCCACGGAGCTATGGGATATGGTCCTGGGACAGGGAAAGAAAATCTGGGGGGTCGCAGGGGATGACGCGCACCTCAATCCCCGGAAGGGCTATTATTCCGACGCGGGAAAGGCGTGGGTTGAAATCTGGACAAATGATTTCACGCGGGAGGGAATTATCAATGCCATGAAGTGTGGAGCCTTCTATTCAACCCAGGGGCCCGGCTTCACCTCACTCTCTGTAACCGATTCTCATATACAGATTGAATGCACACCTGTGAAACAGGTGCGATGGCGGACGTTCGGGAGGGTGGGATATGTCCACCACGCCGGAGAGGGAAATCAGCTCACAACGTCCCGACTGCCTGAGCGATTTAAAGCAGACACATTTGTCCGTGTCGAATTGATCGATCGGGATGGAAAGAAAGTCTGGTCTAATCCGTTTTTCCTGACGCAAAGCGCCAAGCCATAGCTAATATCAACCTCAACTTGAACTGAATTCTTATCGACGTAGAAGATATGGCACCTCGATTATTAGAAGGCAAGCCGGTTGCCGAGGAAGTCCTTGCAGAAGTCCTCGGGCGATCGAAAAAGCTCAAGGAACACGGTATAATACCGGGATTGGGAACGATACTGGTCGGAGACGATCCTGCAAGTGCAGGATATATTCGAAAGAAGCACGAGACCTGCCAGGGGGTAGGTTTTCGGTCATTCGACGTGCACATCCCGGCAAATGCAGATCAGGATGATCTCCTTTTAGCCGTGAGAGACTTCAATGAAAATCCCGAAGTTGACGGTTTTCTCATACAGTACCCGGTACCCAAGGGTTTCGATTTCGGAGAAGCGGTCAAGGCAATCGACCCGGAAAAGGATGCGGACGGATTGCATCCTTCAAATCTGGGCAAACTGGTGCTCCAGGAGCCGGGACCTCTTCCGGCAACTCCTGCGGGCATCCGGGCCATGTTGATTCATTATCAGATAGATATCTCTGGCCGGGAAGTTGTCATAGTCGGCCGAGGCCCTACTTTAGGACGTCCTTTGGCCCTTCTGCTTTCCCTGAAACAATCCGGTGCGAATGCAGTGGTAACCGTCGTGCATAGCGGGGTCCCCGACATTTCGAAGTTTACCAAACGGGCGGATATCGTGGTGGCTGCAGCAGGCGTTCCGGGAATTGTCACCAGAGATATGGTAAAACCCGGAGCGGTTGTCATAAGTGGCGGTATCACCTGGGAAAGCAAACGCCTCGTACCCGACGTGGATGAATCCGTCGCTGAAGTCGCGGGATGGATAACGCCCAGGCTGGGGGGAGTCGGGCCGACGACAGTTGCAATGCTCCTGCGAAATGCCGTGGGTTGCGCTGAAAAAAGAAAAAGATGACGCTGTCGAGTCCGAGTTTCGTGACCGTGAACAAAAGAAGAGGCGGCCGTCCCGGCCGCCTGTAGATGATAAGCCTTCCTGTTTTCCGTATCAAAGATCACGCGATAATGCTATTGCTTCCCTCCTATCGCGGCCTTCGTTTCACTCAGCCGCAACCAAAAAGATGTACGCATCTTGCGTAGAAGTCATACTGTTAAGACTCTAAATCTCCTCCCCGGAGGGGTGCCCCGGGCGTGACTTAAGCCGGGGCGGGGTGGGTCATATCCCATTCTCATCTATCCAATTCCGAATCCCATGCAGCACACCTTCGAGATTCTGCTTAACATCCCCCTCAATAAATCGCAGCACCCGAACACCGAGCCTCTCCAATCTATCCTGTCTTGCCTTATCTCTAAGGTAATGCGTCTATCTGAGGATCTTTCTCACACCCATCCCTATCGCGGGCTCCTTTCACTCCGCAACCAAAAAGATGTACGCATCTTGCGTCGAAGTCATACTGAAGACTCTAAATGCATCCCTCCCATTCGGCCGAAGTAAATTATGGCCTCCTTCCAGCTTCCGCGCTGAACATGGCTCAGATTTTCTTCTTGATCAGCTTCTGCATTGAACGAAGCTCCCTGGGCGGATCCATCTTTCTGCCGTAATCGCTCCAGGACACCTCTGCAACATAGATATCCCCTTTGGAATCCACCGCAATGCCGTGAGGGGAGTAAAACCGTCCGGGCTCTTCTCCGTACGACAACTCGCCCAACCGGGCAAGCACGTTTCCCTGCCGGTCCATCACCGATACCCTTGGCCCCAGATTCGTTCCCACGGCATTGCTTGCGATACCGCAGAAATACTCTCCGACATACACCAGGGGATCTTCGCTGTCGTCCATGCAGATACAGGCCGCCCTGGACATGTCATTCCACTGCGCCTCAAACTTCCCGTTGCTGTCGAACACCTGGATACGTTGATTTTCCCGGTCGGCGACATACACGTAGCCTTCTTTGTCCACAATCACATTGTGCACGATATTGAACTGCCCGGGATTCGTTCCCGACTCCCCCCAGGAAAACAGCAGCCGCCCGTCCGGATCGTATTTGTGTACCCGGGCGTTGCTGTAACCGTCGGCTACATACATATCCCCGGTGTTTGGATCCACCGCCAGGTGGGCGGGCAGGTTGAAAGGATCTCCGCTCATCACAGGCGCCGGATGTCCGGCCTGCAGTTCCATCAGCAGCTCTCCCCCGGTCGTGAACCTGCGCACCGAATGATCCCCCAGATCCACACAGTACACCGATCCATCGGGGCCGATCGTTACACCATGAGGGTTGGAAAATATCCCGTCCCCCCACGTATCGATCACGTCGCCTTCCGAATTGAACACCACCATCGGGTGCGTGCCGCGGTTGAAAACGTACACATTGTCTTTCCCGTCTACGGCAACCGCCGTCGCCTCCTTGTAAGTCCAGTCCTCGGAGATATTGCCCCAATCTTCTCCCGTGGTTTCATAAACATGATTTCCGGAACCCAATTCAACCATGTGTGCCTCCAATCTGCATATTCACCCGCTCCCCCGTTGCCACACGCAAGGTGATGACAAGAACAAAGGGCTCAGACATCCCGTTATGAATAATGAAATGCCATTGGGGAGTCAAGCCCAATCCCCCGATCATCCGATGGTTGAACCAGAATTCCGAATTAAGAAAAGCTTCACCGTGATTCACCTTTCTGCAGCTATCAGATTATATTATCTTGTTGAGGACACGTCGAAGTTTTTCCGTTTGAACAGCGGCGGGTGGGAAGCCGAGACTAAAATCAGGACCTTCTTTCAGCGCCAACGGCGCGTTGTCCCTCAACCCAGGGCAACGCCCTGGGTCCTTGGAAGCAATAGCGTCGTGCGGCCTGAAGGGCCGCGATAATTTCACATCGACCCAATCTCTGCCCTGCATCCTGATTCATCTAGTTCTAGTGTTCAGCACAAAGATCCGGATCGCGGACCGTTGGCCCGCTGATGCGTCGCCTCACAGAACCTCACTTCCAGCAAAAACCAGGAAGATCCGTCATTAAATATGATCGTGCGTGAAAATTCTAATCGAAAAGGATATCCATCATGAAAATTAAAGATGTCAAGACATATGCCGTTGCGAACCCGCCTCCTCACCGGGGAGGTCCATATTTTGTTTTCTTGAAACTGACCACCGATGACAAAATTGAGGGCTTCGGCGAAGCCTACGGGGTTCCGTTTGGCCCGACCAAAGTAACACAGCTGATCGAAGACGTTGTGGAGCGGTACGTAATCGACTGAGACCCGTTCAAGATCGAACAGCTCTGGAGGATCATCTACTCAAGCGGGTATACCCAGCATCCCGACCTGACGCTCGTGGGGGTGCTCAGCGGCATTGAGATAGCATGCTGGGACATAATCGGCAAAGCCCTCAACCAGCCGATCTATAACCTGCTCGGCGGACGGGTCCACGAAAAGCTCTGTTCGTACACCTACCTTTACCCGTCACCCGAAGACCTGGAACAAAAAGGGGAAAACCAGGATCACCTGGGGATCGCCGATATATTCGGCGATCCCGAACGGGGGCCGAAAAGGGCTGTCCAATATGTCCAGCAGGGTTTCACCGCCTTGAAATTCGACCCCGTTATGCCGATGTCTGCCTTTGATCCCAGACAATTAAGCCTTGAGGCGCTCGACAATGCCGAGCTCGTCATTAAGAACATACGGCAGGCTGTGGGAAGCAAGTGTGACCTGCTTATAGGTACCCACGGCCAGATGACGACATCCAGTGCGATCCGCCTCGCCAGGAGGATGGAGCCGTTCGACCCGTTGTGGTTTGAGGAGCCGGTGCCACCCGAGAATAAGGACGAGATGGCACGTGTTGCCCGATCTACCAGTATCCCGATCGCCTCCGGTGAGCGTCTGGCCACGAAGTATGAGTTTGTCGAACTGCTCGGGAAACAGGCGGCTGCTATTATCCAGCCTGCACTTGGAAGAGTTGGGGGAATATTGGAGGCCAAGAAGATTGCCGGCATGGCGGAAGCGCACTATGCTCAGGTGGCCCCGCATCTATACTGCGGTCCCATAGAAGCGGCCGCCAATATACAGCTTGCGACGTGCAGCCCCAATTTCCTGATTCAGGAGAGCATTGAGACCTTCGGCAATTTCCACGCTGAAATCGTCAAAGAGCCGATTAGATGGGAGGACGGTTACATCATACCTCCCGAGAAACCGGGCCTGGGAATCGAGTTGAATGAAGTCGTCGCAGCCGAGAATCCCTATACCGGAACCCTGTTCCCAAAGATGGTGGAAAAACCAATCTAGAATCTCGGTTTGTGGGAAAACGAAACAGCAAAGAGGTTTATCGATTTCTCTTCGTCTTTGAGAAAGTTCAAATCAAAAATGTCATCCTGAGCCGAAGGCGAAGGATCTCTGTTTTAGAGTCTTACATTTCAACTTCTAAGCAAGATGCGGACATCTTTTTTGATTGCGGGAAGAAGCCCGCGATAGGATTTTAAGATCCCTATTTCCCCTGATCAGAGCCAAGCCTACCTCTAACAGAAAGGATCCCCGTGTCTCGTCTGCTTCACACCCGGATTCGGGTCGGTGACCTGGACCGATCCATCGACTTTTACTGCAATCACCTCGGCTTCCAGGTAAAGTTCCGGACCGACAAATCTCCGTCCGGCAACCACATCGCTCTCATGGAACTTCCCGGCAACGAACACACGATCGAGTTGACCTGGTCCCCAGATTACGACCTTAAAGTCCCGGAAGATCTTTTCCACCTGGCCATCGGGGTAGACGATCTGATCGTTTATTGCGATCGACTCGAAAAAAGCGGAATCGAAATCTGGCCAGACGGATGGCGTGAAAAAATTCGTTTCCGGAGACAAAATGGCCTTCATCGACGACCCGGACGGGTATGAAATCGAACTCCTGGAAGGCGATCCTGCTGATTTTTTGAAGTCCTGACCGGAGTTCATATCGCCCCGGAAAATTGCACTTCCGATGATCAAGACTTCACGACAAAAAAAAGGCCCCAATTCCAAACGAGACCTTTTCCTTTCTTGGTTGATCCGGACATTCAGGCTCGAATTCATGCTTCAGCCGAGGACTGGTCAGCCCAGACGATACTGGGTTTCTCCCCTGTCGAATCCAGGTGGAACCGGACGCCTTTGAGCGAATCCTGGTGAAGAACCTCTTCTCCTCCTATGCGTAACCTGACCCCCCCATAGGCCGTATCCTGAACGTCAAGGCAGGCTCCCTTGGCTGCCTGTTCAATCTGCCCGCGGATCTTCTTCTGCTCCTGTTCCTGTTTCTCAATAACTTCTGCAAGCTGATTGGCCTTTTTGACATAATGAAGGATCTTGTTCTTCAGGTTAGGCTTCCGCGCGATAAGCTTTCGAATCTCTTCGGTCTTGAGGGCCTTAAGACCGAGAGCCTTGAGCAGGTTTTTTAAAAGGGTTCCAGCATAACGGGCCGCCTGGGCGGCCTTTTCCAATCCGGCATAGAGATCTGGATCCACACCCACAGCAACTAACGTTGCCGTTTCCCGGGAGGACCCGACGTTCCGGGAGGTTATCCCAAGGATCCCCCAGGTCTCCCCACCGACGATCCCCCCGCTGGTTCCTGCCCCGCGCCCTTCAACCTGCACACAGCCCCCTGATCGGACATAAGCACTGTGAACATAGCTTCCGATGACGACATCTCCACCCGCCTCGATCCGAGCATCGTGAACGAATTTGGCCGTAACCGAACCGGATGCTTCGATCCGGGTTTCATTTCCGATAATTCCCTGACCGACGGTGACGCTTCCCCCGGATTTGACTTCAGCCCCGGCCTCAACGGTTTCGGACACCGAGACGTCGCCCGTTGCGGACACACGAAACCCACGTGTGATAGAACCCCGGATTTCGATGTTTCCACGAAAGTCGATGTTCCCCGTCCCATAACCGACATCGCCCGGAACCTGCGCGATAGGACGAACGGAGACCGTGTAGCGCATGAGGGGTTTGCCTTTGGTCGGGATTTCCGCAACCTGAACGCTGGCGCCACCCTCCATTTCTGAGAAAAGTTTCTCGTTCCCTCCCTGTTTCTCCTGCCGAACGTTGTCCCCTGCGATCAGTTCCACTTCGGCCGGTTCAGAGAGGGTAATATCCTCGCCTTTGACAGTCTTCCCGGGCTTTCCCGCAACCGGTTGAGTCGTCTCGACCAGGAGCGCATCCTTTTCCACTGCCGGGAAAAGATTGCGCTCTTTGAAATCTATGGAGCCATCCGGCAATATCGCCCCAGCCCTTGACTGGTATGGAAAAGAGAAGTTTGCGGCCGCATCCTGCGGTTGTTCCGGAGGCACTCCGGACGCAAGGGGGATCAGGGTCTCCTTCAGGGTTCCTTTGTCCATTCCTTCACAGACCTCGGCAATCGCTCCTTCGTCGACTCCGATTGAGACGCCTGAAGCGGTCAACCCTGAACGGAGATGATCTGGGGAGATAGACTTTGATCCCGGAATTGGTGGGATGTTAAGGAAGCAGGCCTCCAGCCCGTCCGCCGCAATCCAGATCGGTGGAACCACAGACACCAGACCATCTAAGACCCCGCCGTAGCCGAAAGTTCGGGAAAGGTAATCAACGCCATTCGATGCCAGTTCCACGCCGGATCCTGCTTGAAGCCCAGAGCTTCCGCCATCCTCCTGGGGAGAAGGCTGTATCGTTTGTCCCTGGACCCCAGTCCCCGGTTTCCCTTCATCAACAACCTTTACCGCGAGACAATCCCCGGGGCCCACCAGCCACGCGCTGATGGAGGAATCGGGACGGACCTCCTCCCGGTCCTTAAGCTCGAGGAGGCTGGATATGGGAGAGAGGGCCGGGAGCGCCTCAATACCTTCCGGAGGACAGTGTTTGATACGGGAGGGGGAAGGCGGCTTGGGAGGAACCCCTGTCGCCACGACGAGATCGTTGACGGACTGTTCGCTCTCTTGAGCGGTCTCAATTGCCTTTCGAATCGCCGCTTCTTCTATCTTTGTGTCCGGATAGATGGATCGAACGGTGGCCTTGAGACCGTCATCGGAGATGTCCAGAGCGAGGTCCTCCTGGCTCTCCTGGTTGGCATCGGAAGTCTCTCCGGAGTCATCTTCCGTTTCTTCCGGAATATCTTCATCACCGGAGGGACTCTGAACGGGGGTTGCGGAGGGTTTCGGGCCGCCTTGTGGTGGTTCCGCGGGGGCATCCCCAGGCTCTTCCAGAAACCGGTCGATGTCATCGGTGTCAATCGAATCCGGTTCGGATTTGTTTTTATCCTGTTTTTTATTGGATCTTTTGGCCATAAGCAAGAATTGTGGTAGATCCCATCCAGGACCCCTAATCTTATGTGCGCGCCTGGTCCCTCAGGGAATTGAGGATGTCCATTACACTTACGATTCCGGAAATCTTGTCATTCTGAACGATAATCACCCGATGTATGCGGTTGGTGACCATCAGGTCTGCGAGTTTCCCGATGGAGTCGTCATTCTCAGCGGTGATGACGTTTCGCGACATGATCCGGGATACAGGAAGGTCCAGGACTTTCGCCTCCGGCTCAAGGAGTCCGTAGGCATCTGACAAACCATCCATGGCCGGCGAGGTGTGAAAATCGGATTCTCCGATTTCAACGCGATCCTCTACTCCTCCGGAGATCAGATCGGTCATCGACACCACGCCAACCAGTCTGCTCTCCGCATTGATGACCGGAACCCCGCTGATCCCTCTCTTGTGAAGTATTTCCATCAATTCTCGAACAGTCATATCCTCCCGCGCGGTAATGACGGGATGGGTCATGATATCACTTGCAATAAGATCCATTCAAGGCCTCCTAATTCAACCGTTGACGAGAGGTCCAGATCCTGGGGAGGGATCTGTGATTCCAACCTCCCAGAGGTTGGCTACAGGTTCAAACAGGATAATGCCTTACAAGCGAATTCTAACCCAATTGGGGTTACAGGTCAACGAAAAATTCCGATGCTTCGTTTGGCTCTCCACTGATCGGCTCGTCGTCGCACGATCGATTAGATTGCAACCCCACGCGGATCGAGTCGTTCAATGAATGACGGTCTATTCTCCCCTCCGTCAAAGGCGTTGGCTTTTCCCTCCCGGTTAGCGCCTGGGCCCGCTCGGTATGATCCGACGGGCCTTTCATTTCCCCCCTAACCCTTCTTCCATTTTTTCTTGACCCCTTTTTTTTTACCTTATATTGTTTTCGTAACTTAATGCTTTACTTGAAGTTCCTGTTGATGTTCGCCAGTGTCGAGTCCACAACCCTGGGACAGGACACCAGCCTCAATTACATACCGACTATCCCCCCAAGCTTGATGAATCCGACACCTCAGAATCCTCCGAGAACGGCCCCCCACAAATCCGTAAAAAGCGGAATCTATGTCCTGGGGTGCATCGCCGTGTCTCTTGCAGGGGTCGATGGTTGGGCTGCGACCGCGACCAGCGGGATGGGCACGCCAACACTTGCCCGACTCTCCTTCTGGGTCCACGGCGAAAAGATGAGGGAGTTCGAAACCGCCTATCAGACGAAGGTGGTGCCGATTCTAGCGCGGCACGGCCTGGTGGCGTCCGCCAGGAAATCCCGCTCGGCCTCGGAGGGAATCTTCAGCCGGCTTTTCGAGCTGGAAACGCCATCCGAGGTCCAGGTGGTGGACAAGGCCCTCCGGGAAGATCCGGCATTTGGAGGAATCATGCGGGAACTGGGGCCTGTCTTCGGAACGAATAAGGCCGACGGCCAGATTCTTCACAGTTTTATGATCTACACCTCACCGGCCGGTCCGGGAACCGTGGTGCGTGCGGGGTCGGGAAAAGTGGTTCCCGCGGGCGCGGGGAAGGGCCACTGGCGCACCTACGATGTGACGGATGGTCTCGGAGGGAGCAGAATAAACTCGATTTTGCAAGACAGGGATGGATATCTCTGGTTTTGCACCAATGGCGGTGCAAGCCGATATGATGGACGAACCTTTAAAACATTCACCACACAAGACGGCCTGGGAAACAACAGGGTGTTTTCGATCCTTCAGGATAGGCAGGGTTACCTCTGGTTCGGAACCTGGGAGGGCGTAAGCCGGTACGATCCTTCGACAAGCTCAGGAGGTGCTTCTTCGACAAACCTGGCCGGAGCGGAGCCTACACCGGGAGAGCCCAGCGGGCCGGACCTGCCGAGTGGCTCAGGGAAAACCGTTACAACCTACACCCCCAAAGACGGCCTTGCGGACAAGTCCGTTTTTTCGATCCTTCAGGACAGGGACGGGATGATCTGGTTAGGTTCCCCTAACGGGGGTGTGACCCGCTATGATCCTTCAGGTGGTGGATTTGCCATCTTGGACACGAAAGGCAGGGTCGCAAACACTGTGAGCTCGATCCTTCAGGATCGGGAGGGTTATTTCTGGTTCTCCACGCTGGGGGGTGGTGTGAGCCGGTATGATCCTTCTTGGCCAACGCGGGGAACAAGCTCGGGACAGGACGGGATTGAGTGGATCAAATTTACCACAAAAGATGGCCTGGCGGATAACTATGTGTATTCGATCTTTCAAGACCGGGACAATCACATCTGGTTCGCCACCAATGGGGGCCTGAGCCGGTATGATGGATCGACTTTTTCAAACTTCACGGTAAAAGACGGTCTGGCGAACAATACGGTGATCTCGATCCTCCAGGATCGGGATGGATATTTCTGGTTCTCCACTTACGATGGCCTGAGCCGGTATAATGGATCGACGTTTTCGAACTTCACGGTAAAAGACGGCCTGGCGAACAATTATATGGCATCGAGTTATCAAGATCGGGAGGGATACATCTGGTTCGGCACCTTGACCGGGGCTGTGAGCCGATACGATGGAGAAGCCTTCACCACCTTCACAACTGAAGACGGCCTGGGGGACAATGCGGTTATGTCGATCTCTCACGATCGGAAGGGACATCTCTGGTTCGGTACAGCGGACGGCCTGAGCCTGTATGATGGTCGGACCTTTACCACATTTACCACAAGAGACGGCTTAGCACACAATACTGTTATGTCGGTCTTTCAGGATCGGGAAGGGCATCTCTGGTTCGGAACCGGAGGGGGTCTGAGCCGGTATGATGGTGATACATTTGCTACTTTTACCGCCCGGGATGGTCTCGCACACGATGTTGTGATATCGATCTTTCAGGACCGGGAGGGGCATCTCTGGTTTGGAACCAAAGACGGGGTTAGCCGATATGAACCCTCGACACGCTCAGGGGATATCAAGGGGACTTTTACCACATTCACGGCACAGGATGGGTTGGGATATGATCAGGTGATGTCGATCTTTCAGGACACCGAGGGAAATCTCTGGTTCGGAACCGAAGGCGGGGGGGTGAGCAGATATGATGGGGATGTCCTGACCACGTTCACCACCAGGGACGGCCTTGCGGACGTTAGTATCGGCAGATCTTCCATTCTTCAGGATCGGGAGGGCTATCTCTGGTTCGGCACCCAGACCGGCGGGATGAGCAGGTTCGATCCTTCCGCGAGCTCAGGACATGCGTTTACGACATTCACCACAAGAGACGGCCTCGCGAACAATCAAGTAACGTCCGCCTTTAAGGACCGCGACGGAAATCTCTGGTTTGGAACCGGAGGCAGAGGTGTGAGCCGTTATGACGGGACGGCCTTTACCACCTTCACCACCCAAGACGGTCTGGCAGCCAGCCAGGTTTCCTCGATTTTCCAGGACCGGGAGGGATATCTCTGGTTCGGCACCTCAAGTGGCGTGACCCGCTATCGCACCCAGGCGCCTTCGCCCCCCCCCCGTGTCCATCCACGCAGTGGTTGCCGACCACCGCTATGTGGGGGAGTCCGAAATCTCGATTCCATCGAGTGTGAAGCTTGCGGCTTTTGAGTTCGGAGGGATAAGCTTCAAGACACGGCCTGAGGCCATGTTCTATCGATACCGGTTGAAGGGCTACGATCAGGATTGGAAATCGACGCACAGCCGTCGGGTGGAATATGAGGACCTCCCGAGAGGAAGCTACACCTTTGAGGTAAAGGCCGTGGATCGGGACCTGGTCCCCTCCGGGAGCCCGGCCACCGTTGCTTTGATCGTGCATTTGCCCTACGAGAGAATCCTGTGGCTTTCTGCGTTGAGCATCGCGGTCCTGCTCGTAGCGTTGCAGGCGGCGAGGGTTATCCAGCGGGACAGGAGGCTGCGGGAGACCAACCTAAAGCTCGATGAATCCAACCGGGCCATGTCGTCAGCGAACAAAGAGCTGTTTGAGATCAACAAGGCGCTTCAACTGGCCAAAAGGCAGGCGGAACGGGAGCGGGCTGAAGACCGGGTGCGTGCGGAGATCGCAACGATGAGAGAAAGCACAGACCTGCAGAATATCACCCCTCTGATCGTGAAGGAGCTGGCGGACCTTGACGTGGGTTTCTCCCGGTGCGGGGTCTTCATCGTGGATGAGGGAAAAAAGCAGATCAGCCTCTACCTGAGTACCCCTGAGGGGAAACCCCTGGGCGCCGTGGACCTGGACCTTGATACGGACCATCCCCTCCTCCAGAGCATGGTGGATCACTGGCGGAAAAAGGAGGTCTTCACGCACCCCTTGGACGCGCAGGCCTTCCTCGACTGGATGCAATTCCTACAGGAGCAGGGCCAGTCCATCGAACCGGAGGAGTACATGGATGGTGAGGCCCCGCCCGACCTCCTGATCATCCACAACGTACCCTTCTCTCACGGGAGTCTCTACGTGGGAAGCCCGTCCCCCCTCCCCGAGGAGGACTTGGAACTGGTGAAAGGCCTTGCGGATGCCTTCTCCGTTGCCTACGCCCGATACCTGGACTTCGGACGGTTGGAGGAGCGGAATCGACAATTGACGGAAGCCAACCGGGAGGTTGAGCGCGCGAACCAGGCCAAAAGCACTTTTCTGGCAAACATGTCTCACGAACTGCGCACCCCCCTTAATTCGGTCATCGCCATGTCGGACATCCTCCTGGAGAAATACTTCGGCGATCTGACCCAACAGCAGGAGGACTACGCGAAAGACATTCGGGAAAGCGGGCAGCTCCTCCTTTCCCTGATCAACGACATATTGGATCTGTCTAAGGTTGAGGCGGGCCACAGCCCCCTTGAGCTTTCAGAAGTGGACCTCAAGAACCTGCTGGAGGGCAGCCTGACCGTCGTCCGGGAACGTGCCCTGAAGCACGGGATTGCCCTGTCGTGTGAGGTCGCGGAGGACCTGCCCACGATTTCGGGCGATGCGCGAAAGTTAAAGCAGGCGATTTACAACCTGCTTTCGAACGCCGTGAAATTTACCCCCGATCAGGGAAAAGTGGGCCTGGAAGCGAGACAGGAGGATGATCGGATTCGGGTCTGCGTTTGGGACACGGGCATTGGGATTCCGCAGGAGGACCAGGAGAAGGTGTTTGGAGAGTTTGAACAGTCAGATGGCTCGTTGACCAAGAAGTATGAAGGAACGGGATTGGGGTTGGCGCTCGTGAAGCGATTTGTGGAGCAACACGGCGGGGGCATATGGTTGGAAAGCGAGGTTGGAGAGGGAAGCCGGTTCTGCTTTACCCTGCCGCTTAAGCCGCCCGAAGAACAGGCATAGGACAAATAGTTGGGAGCCACGGCGGGGGTCGGAGGACGGCCACACCCCATGAACGTCCCAAAGGGAGGGAACCATGTCCGAATACAAGGTATTGATCGTGGAGGACAATAAGATCAACATGAAAATTATGCGGGACCTGTTGGGGGTACACGGTTATCAAACCCTGGAGGCCGGTGATGGTCCCGTCGGCATGGACATGGCTCAAAAACATCGGCCGGACCTGATCCTGATGGACATCCAGCTGCCCACGATGAACGGCTATGACGTCACCCGAAAGCTCAAAGAACAGGACGATACAAAAGACATTCCGATCGTTGTCGTCACATCCCTTGCGATGAAGGGGGAGAAAGATCAGGCGCGAGAAGCCGGTTGTGATGCCTATATCAGCAAGCCGATCGATATTCACAAATTTATTGAGACTGTGAAGGGGTTTCTGCCGGAAAAGGACCCGTCTGAATGATCAGAACTGATGTTCCGCACAGGCCGCCCATTCGATCCCACTTCCGGAGACCGACATATGGATGACCAGTTGAACTTCTTCAAAGAAAACGGTTACCTTGTGGTTCCGAACGTTCTTACGCCCGATGAAGTGGAAACCATTAATGAAGCGATCGACCGTGACCTCGCCGAAAACAAACCGATGTGGATGGATCGGAAAAACGGTCGACTCCAGACGGTCCACATCCTGCTGGCCTCCCCTGACCTCGACTTCACCATGCGCCCCCCAAAATTACTTCCCTTGATGCAGGCCATCATGGGAAACGATCTCTGCGCTGAGGAACATTCCGTCATGATCCGCTCCGCGAATTCCGACGGATCTGAGGAGTGCCGCTGGCACCGCGATGGCGGAGGGATCGGTGAACCGCCGTACTATACCCAAAGGCTCTCGATCGTATTTTATCTTACCGATGTTGACGAAACCACGCATACGTTCAGCGTGCTTCCGGGAACAGCGCAGTCGTCGGAGCTGGTACCGCTCGAAGCCTATGACCTCGGAACGGCTGAGCACATCGTCGGTCCCGCTGGCACGGCGATTCTTTTCAACGCCTCGATGTTCCACGCAGGCAACGTTCGAAAAACCGAGTCGGAACGTCGCACCATCCACATCTATTGCGGCCGAACCACAGATCCACCCATGAGCAATTCCACTGTCTTCCCGCGTCGCCTTTGGGAGGGAAAAGACGAAGCGACAGTGAAATTTTATAGCCGCCCCAACCCGATCACCAGACTGCTCCTGGATCGATTTTGATCGTTCGATCCATATGAAGTTGACTTTTTTCTTGCGCCATTCAGGCAAGTTTAATATCTTGAGATCGGTCGATTTAGGCTTAAATCTTGTGCGCCAGTAGCTCAACCGGATAGAGCCATGGACTTCTAATCCATCGGTTGCGGGTTCGAGTCCTGCCTGGCGCGAAAGAAATAAATAATACGGTGAGTGTAGCTCAACTGGTTAGAGCATCTGACTGTGGCTCAGAAGGCTGGGGGTTCAAGTCCCCTCACTCACCCAGAAGGTCAAAACTTGATAAGCGTTCGGCTGACGGCTGAACGCTTAACTTTTTTAGAGGAAAAGATGAACTCACCCATTCCACCTCACGGAGGACTTTCTGAACCGGTCGTCCGGATGGTACCGGAAAATGAGATTCATGAAGTCGAGAAATTCGCCCGGGGTCTCCGGAGAATCCCGATCAACAACGCAGATCTTTCGACCTTGAACCGGATCGGGGATGGAGGCCTCAGTCCTTTGGCCGGGTTTATGGATCGTAAATCATTCGAACGTGTGCTGGACGAAGAGACGATCCATCATAACGGGAAGGCCTATGCCTGGGCTATTCCACTATCGTTATCCGCAAGCGAAGAGGACGCAAAAAGGCTGAAAACCGGGGAAACGGTTGCGCTCGTCGATCCCTCCGGTCGGATCGTCGCGACGCTTGTGGTCTCGGACGTCTTCCAATTCGAAAAGTCGAAATATAACGAGGTCGTCTATGGGACCACACGGACAGACCATCCCGGAGCTCGGATCACCCTGAATGACCCCAGAGCGGTTCTGCTGGGCGGGGAGGTCCGCGTCCTTCCCCAACCGAAAAATCCGGAATACGGGGAATACCAATTGACGCCACATCAGACTCGAGCCCTGTTTGTTGAACGAGAATGGGAACGGATCCTGGCATTTCAAACCCGCAATCCGCTTCATCGGGCACACGAATACGCCCTTGTTGCGGGAATCGAGCGCCTGACGCGAGAAGGACACTTTGCCGGCGTAGTACTCAATCCGCTTGTCGGTGAGACCAAGACCGATGACGTCGATGCCGCCGTCCGAATGCGTTGTTACCGGGTCCTTGTGGAAAATCGACTTCTTGGGAAAGGTGACAAGACCGAGGATCTCTGGAATTCGAAAGGTTATGATATTACCGACCAGTTTCTCCTTATCGCACTGGACATAAAAATGTTTTATGCGGGGCCGAAGGAAGCAGTTATGCACGCCATCTACCGCCAGAACTTCGGGTTCACGGACATCGTGATTGGAAGGAAACACGCGGATGCCCCCTTCGACGACGGCACGCCGATCTGGGGGGATTTCGACGCGCAGGAGAAGTTTACGAAGTTAAACGGAGAGCTGCTGATAAAGAACTGCAACATCGGTTTTGCGGCTTATTATGAGCAACTTGGGCGGGTCGGGCTGGTCGACGAGTACAGCGATAAAGGCTGGAGTATGGTCTCGATCAGCGGTTCAAAACTCCGTGGGATGTTTCGAAAGGGGGAGGTGCCCGACGAACGCGTCATCCGCCGGGAGGTGTCGGAGATCCTTATCGAGAGCTACCGTTGAATCGAGAAGTGCGTCAACCGCTGGAATGCGTGGAGTCCTGGAACAACGGAACTTGGACCGTGGGTAAAATCGTATCCTGTGAAAATCTCTTGAAAATCATCGCCGAGGTTCGGTTGGATGGCGGAAAGATTGTGTTCACCAACGGCTGTTTCGACCTCCTGCACACCGGGCACGTCACGTATCTGAATGAGGCGAAGGGTTTGGGAGATCTTTTGGTGGTGGGACTGAACAACGACGCTTCCGTGCGCCGGCTAAAAGGCCCTGGGCGACCCGTCAAGCCGGTCGACCAAAGAGCCGAGGCCCTCATAGAACTTCCCTGCGTGGACTACGTCTGCGTCTTCGAGGAGGATACCCCAGAATGTCTTATCTCAGCTGTCCGACCTAATGTGCTTGCCAAAGGGGGGGATTATCGGGTCGAGGAAGTCGTGGGGGCGGATATCCTCCGTGCTTACGGGGGACAGGTCGTGACGCTCTCTTACGTGAAGGGGGAATCCACGACGGAGTTTTTACAGGGAGTGAAGGCCTTTCAAAATGAAGAAAGGAAAGGCAACCAACCGGATAAGCCGGTCCAGTGAAGTCCCGTCCCTAGCCCACAGCACCCAACATTCAATCCCTGGAATTACTATATATTTTTAGGGAAGGTCATGCCAGATCCGTTCACGCCACAGAAGTCCGACCGGTTCACATTCGGTTTGTGGACCGTGGGAAATGTCGGACGAGACCCGTTCGGCGAACCCGTTCGAAATCCGATTCCCCCGACGCGGATAGTGGAGCGACTGAGCAAACTCGGGGCCTACGGCGTTAACCTTCACGACAACGACCTGGTCCCGATCCACGCCACCGCAGCCGAGCGGGACGGGATCGTGAGGGAATTCAAGAAGGCGCTCGCAGACCACGACATGAGAGTGCCCATGGCAACGACCAACACCTTCAGCCATCCGGTTTTTCGGGACGGCGGGTTCACTTCGAACGACCCCAAAGTGCGCGCATACGGACTCCAGAAAATCATGTCAGCCATCGACCTCGGGATCGAGCTCGGGGCGAAGATTTATGTCTTCTGGGGAGGACGAGAGGGTGCGGAATCAAACATCACGAAAGACCCCGTGACCGCCGTGAAAAGATATCGTGATGGGATCAATTTCCTGTGCGAATATGTGATCGATCAGGGATACGATCTCAAGTTCGCGCTGGAAGCGAAGCCGAATGAACCCCGGGCGGACATGTATTTCGCGACCACTGGGCACTACCTCGGATTCATCGAAACCCTCGAGCATCCTGAGATGGTGGGTGTAAATCCCGAAGTCGCCCACGAACACATGGCCGGACTCTGTTTCCATCACGTTGTGGCGCAGGCCCTGGAGGCGGGAAAACTGTTTCACATCGACCTGAACGACCAGAGGTTCGGACGCTACGATCAAGATTTTCGATTCGGTTCTGAGGACTACAAGGGGGCGTTCTTCCTGGTCCGCCTCCTGATCAGCTTTTGACCGAGATCCTTCTCGGGGTCAGGTAAAAGCTGCACTTACCAAAAAAATATGCCCTCCGCCTTTCCGGTCACCCTATACGGGTTCCTACCGGGCGAAGGGCCAGACCAATCGGTACCACTCAGATGGTTATAAAATTTGCAAGTGCCGTGCCAATCACCCTGAATATAGGATATTTCGAAACGCCAGACAGGAGCTTACCCAAAAGCGACACCATATATTTAATCGTCTTTCCGGGATTGAATTATCGGTTCCTATCAATCATTATTTCCGGGAGAGACAACCTTGGGGTCTCTATATAACATAACAAATAATAATATCTTAATTTGTAGTTCTGGCCAACCAGAAGGCCTATCCTTTGCGGGGAGATCCTTTACGGAGCCGGACGGACATGCCGAAGTATTCAGGGAGAAGAGGCAATAATCGTGGCTGATAACCACAGATGGCATTTTTGACAAATGCACGAGATTGGGCATCAAAGAAATAAATAGATTAATCTGGTCAGACGATTTTTCCTAAAAAGCAGGAAGGAATTGCCTTGAAAGAGATGCTTGAAGTCAAACCCCTGAACCGTCCCGTGGATGCAACCCTCACCGTTCCCGGATCCAAGAGCTACACCAACCGGGCCCTGGTGATGGCCGCCCTTGCCGACGGTCACTCGATCCTCCACAATGCCCTCTTCAGCGACGATACACAGCATATGATCGAATCCCTGGGCCGCCTGGGTATCGAAGCCATTCCCGATGAAGGGCGGTCGCTCGTAGAAGTCACGGGTTGCGCGGGGAAAATCCCGGCCCCCGCAGCAGACCTGTTCGTTGGAAACTCCGGGACCTGCGCTCGATTCCTGACCGGGGTCGTCGCCCTCGGACACGGAAGATACACCATCGACGGTGTCCAGCGTATGCGGGAACGTCCCATCGGGGACCTTCTGGAAGCCCTGAAACCTCTGGGCGTACGGGCGACCTCGAAATACGACAACTGCTGTCCCCCCGTGATCGTGGAAGCAAACGGAATGTCCGGTGGGACCACCCAAATCCCGGGGGAGACCAGCAGCCAGTATACCAGCGCCATCATGCTGGCCGCTCCCTGTGCCCAGAATGACGTCGAGATTAACGTGGTGGGAGATCTCGTATCCAAGCCATACATCGATATCACATTGGCAGGAATGGAGGCCTTCGGGGCCAAGTTTGAACACCGGGACGATCTCCGTTTTCGCATCCGCGGGGGCACGGGCTATCTCGGCCGGGAATATGAAATCGAACCGGACGCTTCAACCGCCGCATACTTTTGGGCTGCTGCCGCACTCACGGGGGGGCGGGCCCGGGTCCGACACCTGAACCTCACGTCCGCTCAGGGAGACGTTCACTTTGTGGATGTCCTGGAAAAAATGGGCTGCCGCGTCGAAGTTGCGCAGGACTTTATCGAAGTGACGGGACCGAAAAAACTCCGTGGGATCGACGTGGATCTGAACAGGATGCCAGATACGGCCCAGACCCTCGCAGCCATCGCCCCCTTCGCCGATGGGCCCACGACCATCCGCAACATCGCCTCCCTCCGGATCAAGGAGACCGATCGGATCGCCGCCGTTGTGACTGAACTCAGGAAACTGGGCGTGCACGCCGTGGAACATCCCGACGGCCTCGTCATCCCTCCTGCAAAGCGAATCCACCCGGCGGCCATCGATACCCACGATGATCACCGGATGGCCATGAGCTTCGCCCTGGTTGGATTGAAGGCCGAGGGTATTCTGATCGACAATCCGGACTGCGTTACCAAGACCTTCCCGGGATACTTTGATAAACTGGGAACATTAGGAGGAGATTAAAGGCAACGGCTTCAGGAAAGTTTTCTGAGATCAAAAAAGGCGACCATCGCGGTCGCCTTTTTGTGTGTTCTTCTGAATTGCCGGGGGAGACGTTTAACTTATTGTTTCATATATAGAAACATACTGGCAGCGGATGAATATGCGTGAATTCCTTCACAGATCGAACTGGACCCAGCTGGCCTAATTTCCTTTAAGGAGAAGTCATGAGCCAAGACGAAATGACGGGGCGCATATTGATCGTGGATGACACCCTGAAAAATATCCAGGTCCTGGGAACCATTCTCAGAAAGGAAGAATACCAGATCAACGTCGCCCAGAACGGACTTCAGGCCATCAAAATGGCCGAAACGGTCATCCCCGATCTGATCCTGCTGGACGTCATGATGCCCGAACTGGACGGGTTCGAAACCTGCAAAAGGCTGAAGACAGCCTCGGACACCAAAGATATTCCCGTCATCTTCCTGACCGCGCAATGGAATCGAAACTCCTTCACCAGGCCACCCAGATCGCAGCCGAGACCGATTCCTTCGAGGAGTCGCTGCAGAAATGTCTGAATGTCGTCTGCGAACTGACGGGCTGGCACGTCGGACACGTCTACCTGCCCGCGAGGGGCATTCGGTTTCCCCATTAAGATCAAGGGGGAGCTGGTTGCGGTTCTGGAGTTCTTCACGGAGGAAGAGATGACGCCGGATGAGCAGTTACTCCAGACGGCTCGCAGTGTCGGCGATCAGGTGGGGCGGGTCCTCGAACGCCGGCGAGGACAGGAAGAGTTGGAAGCAGCCAAAGAAGCGGCTGAGCATTCTGCAGAGGAAGCCGAATCCGCAAACCAAGCGAAAAGCGCTTTTCTGGCCAACATGAGCCACGAGATTCGCACCCCGATGAACGCCATCCTCGGATTCACGGAGATCCTGGGGGGGCTGATCGATGCCCCGCAGCAGAGGGAATACCTGTCGTCCATCCAGTCCAGCGGAAAGTCCCTCCTCACCCTGATCAACGATATCCTGGACCTTTCCAAGGTGGAGGCGGGAAAATTCGAGCTGGAATATTCGGGCACCAATCCGCGCCAGGTGTTCTCCGAAATGAAGCAGATCTTCTCCCAGAAGGTGAGCGAGAAGGGACTCGAGTTTCAGGTGGAGATCGACCCGGATCTCCCCGAGGCCCTTATCCTGGACGAGGTACGGCTCAGGCAGATCCTGGTCAACCTGGTCGGTAACGCCGTGAAGTTCACGGAATCGGGGCACGTCAGGCTGGCGGTCCGGAACCGCTACCCCGAACGGGACCACAGCACGCTGGACCTGATCTTTGAGGTGACGGATACGGGGATCGGCATCCCTGAGGAACAACGCGAATCGATCTTCGGGGCCTTTGAGCAGCAGAAGGATCAGATTCACGCCAAGTTCGGCGGGACAGGCCTCGGTCTGTCCATTTCCAAACGGCTCGTGGAGCTGATGGGAGGGGAGATCTATGTGACGAGCGAAGTCGGAAAGGGAAGCACGTTCCACGTGAATATCAAAAACGTGACGGTCGCTTCCGTGTCCGACCTCCGAACCCTAGAAGCGCCCGCCATCGACGTGGACGCCGTCATTTTCGATCGCGCAACGATCCTGATTACGGATGACATCGAAGTCAACCGGAACCTCGTGAAGGGCTATCTCGAGCAGTACGATTTCAACCTGCTTGAGGCGGAAAACGGCGAAGAGGCCATCAAAGTCTGCAAGGAACAGCGTCCCGACATGGTACTGATGGACATGAAGATGCCGGTGATGGACGGATTTGAGGCGACCCAGAAGATCAAACAGGACGATGAAATCAAGGATATTCCGGTCGTCGCCCTGACGGCTTCTGCGATGAAACAGTCGGAGGACGAGATCAAGGGGATGTGCGACGGTTATCTGAGAAAACCGGTCAGCAAATTAGAGCTTGTTGCCGAGCTGACCCTGTGGTTAAGCCACCAGATCGAAGATGCCCTTTCTGAAGCTCCGGAGATATCGGCTGAATCCGCCGAAGCATTCGATCCGGATACGCTTTCACCGGAGACCGTAAAAAGGCTTCCGGACCTGGCCTCGCATCTGGAGACACAGAAGGAAACCTGGGAAGAGCTGAGCAAAACCCTCACGATCAATGAGGTCGAAGAGTTCGCAAATCAGATCAAAGAAGCGGGAATAGAGTATGGCTATCCGCCGGGTGATTGCCTGGGGAGACCGCCTGGCAGGTCAGGCCGGAATGTTCGACATGGACGGTATGGCAAAAAGTCTGGAGGCGTTTCCAAAGCTCATCCGGAACACGCAGTCCCTGGCACCGGGATAGGTGGATCAATGGTGTCCAAGATTCATGTCCATTAGAATAACCTGAGGATTAGATATGAGCGAAGAAAATAAAAACCTCCGTATCCTGATCGTGGACGATACCCTCAAAAACGTACAGGTCTTGGGAACCATCCTCAGGAAGGAGAACTATCAGATCAACGTCGCCCAGAACGGCCTGCAGGCCCTGGAAATGGTCGAAAAGTGTATCTATTCTGAGATAACAAGAGAAAAGCAGATAAAGGTCCAAGCAAGATTCAGGCAGCCTTGTGGATGGTCTGGGATGTTCTTTGCCGATTGATTTCTATGCGGCGCTGCCGAGCCTCCTCCTTTCGACCTTGTCGGTGGTGAAGAATCTTTTGATGCTGGCCTTTATGCCTCTGAAGAGGCGTGACATACTGTATTGCCCCGTGATAGCGTTCGGCGTTGTAGCTGTGAATGAAGGAATCAATCAGGCCTTCCAGTTGATGGAATGTGAAGATGTCCTGGAAGCGCAGCCAGTCGTATTTGAATGTCCGGAAAAAGGCTTCGATCCAGGCGTTGTCCGTGGGTGTTTGATATCGGGCAAACAGCTGCGAGATGCCCAGGTCCTTGAAGAATTGGGCCATCGATTTGGCCTTCATCTGAGATCCGTGATCTGAGAGGGCTGTCAAGCTTATGGGCCCAGTGTCCAGGTCCAGCAGTCCTTCGTTGGCAAGGGCTTGATCCCAGGCCTGTTTGACCTGCTCCACGGTCGCGTTGAAGGAGAGCTTCCATCCTACGATCTTCCTGGAATACACGTCGAGAATGGCGGTAAAATACAGGAACAAACCGAAAAATGGGATGTAGGTCAGGTCCCAGCTCCAGACCTGATTAGGACCTTCAGGTTTGACCTGGGGCTTGCTCTGCTTGACCGGCGTCCTCACCTGTTTCCTGCGTGCCAGACGTTCTTTCCTGGCCTGTCGGTAGAAGCTGGAGGCCGAGGCCTGCACTACCCCCTTCTCTGAGGCTACCACCGCCAGCTGATGGGGAGGCAGATCGGCATAGGTCTCATCCGTGTGGGGCCTCATCAGGGGCGGGCCCGGGCTTCCCATCCAAAAGCGGGTCCGACACCCCATCCAGCTTCTCTTCTCGATCTCGCCGGCTCCAGGCACAATACCGCTGGAGGGGAAGCTGTAGGATCTCGCAAGAACGGGTGAGTTTCACCCCTTTCTCCTTGGCCCGATGGACCATTAAGAGGATCTCGCGTTTGACCTCAGCTTGCACCCGGTGGCCCTTGATCGGGCCTGTCAGATCCCATTCACACTTTTTTTTAGCAGGGAAAGTTCCACAGATTGCTCAATGATCGTTTGCTCCAGGCGTGCCCGCTCTTTGCGCAGCTGCTCCACCTCCTCAGCCGATACCATCGGCTTGCGGCTCCGGCGACCCTTGAACTCCTTGAGGGCCCCGGACTTGACCGACTCACGAATACGCTTTAGATCCGAGGAATGAATGCCCCATTTCCGCAGCACCTGTGCAATGGGAACATCTCCCCGGCTGGCTTCAAGGAAAATCTCATACTTCTGTTCCGGGGACAAGCTCCTGCGCTTCTTGACCGGGTCACTGTTTGAGGACAGTTGCTCCATCTTTACTCCTCCTGTGAGGTCAGGGATATCCCAAAATATGTATCCCTTCTCAACCCTACAGGCAACCAGGATCTTGCTTCGACCTTGCCCCCGTTTTTTCGGGCGATCTCAGACAAAAGATAAAAGGTCAAGCCCGACCTGATCCTCCTCGATGTCATGATGCCCGAGCTCGACGGGTTCGGTGCGTGCAAGCGGCTCAAAGAAAATCCGGAGACCCGGGACATCCCCGTGATCTTTCTCACCGCCAAAGTCGACACCGACGACCTCGTCCACGGCTTCGAACTGGGTGCGGTGGACTATGTCACCAAACCCTTCAACCCCTACGAGCTGCTGGCCAGGGTCCATACCCACGTGCAGCTTCAGGCCGCGCGTCAAAAACTGGATAATCTGGCCGGAAACCTGTCCAAATACCTGTCTCCTCAGGTTTACGACTCCATGTTCTCCGGAAAGGAAGATGTCAAAATAGAATCCTACCGGAGGGACCTGACCGTCTTTTTCTCAGACATCGTCGAATTCGCCACGAAGACGGAGGCCATGAAACCACAGGAGCTCACCGAATGGCTCAACAACTACCTGGATGAAATGGCGGAAATCATACTGGCTCACGAAGGCACCCTGGACAAATTCGTCGGGGACACAATTATGGGGTTCTTCGGAGATCCGCAGTCCTACGGCCCGGAGGCCGATGCCTTGAAATGAATGGCCACGGAAATACAGGAGCGTTCCAGGCAGCTCGGCATCGACGTTCGTCTGGGCATCTCTTCCGGCGAATGCACCGTTGGCAACTTCGGCAGCCACGACCGTAAGGAATACACCATCTTCGGAGAGGCCGTCAACACGGCGTCGCGGCTCCTCAATGTTTCTGACCCGGGAAGGATCCTCGTCTCCGAGTCCACCCATGACCGGATTAAGGACGCCATTCCCTGCCAACCCGGGGAAGATATCCAGCTCAAGGGATCCACGGAAAGCATCACGACATACTGGGTTTAAGACCATGCAACGTTCTATCCGTTCTAAGATGCTCCTGTTTATTATCTCCCCGATCGCGGTGATCTACCTGGCACTCGTCATATTCAGCCTGTCCAAAATGCGTCAGTGGACCATCCGGGAGCTCGAAAGGCGGATGACCCAATTGGCGTCTCATTACGCTGACCATTTCGACAGCTATACCCGGGAGGCCGCTCAGATCGCACGCTCCACTGGCACCTTCATCCAGAACAATCCCAACCTCACAGGTGAAGGAATCTATAAACAACTCCGCTCCAATCTCAACCAGAACCCGTTCGTATACGGCGCAGCAATGGCCTTTGAGCCGTTTCAATTCGACCCCCAACGCCGTTTGTTCTGTCCTTACGTCTACCGGGGGGCCGACGGTCTGGAGCAGATGGACATCGGTTCCGAGGCCTACGACTATACCGATCCGCAGTGGGAATGGTGGGACAGGCCCCGCAGGAAGGGCGCAGCCCTCTGGACCGACCCGTACTTCGACGAAGGGGCGGGCAATATTCTCATGTCCACATATTCCGTGCCCTTCTCCCGCAACTCCGATTTCTGGGGCATAACTACCATCGATATCGCCTTGAAGCCGCTCCGAGAACTGGTGGATGCAGAAATCGCGAAAGACCTCGATTTCATCATCATCAATCGAACGGGCCGTTACGTGTACCATCCCGACCCCAAGCATATTCTCAAATCCTCCATCTTTGACATGACGGAAGGCGAGATAAAACAGGAGGATCTTGCAAGCCTGGGGGGGCTGATGATCGCGGGCAAGACCGGCATGATGACGATAAGGACTAGGTCGGGTGAACCGATCTGGAGTTTTTACGCGCCGATCACGTCTACGGGATGGAGCTTCGCCACCCATATTGCGGAACAGGAGGCCCTTGTGGGGGTGCGTGAGCAGTTATACAGAATTCTTGGGGTCCTGGGGCTTTCCCTGGCGATGATCGTCGCCGCCATATGGTTTGTGTCCGGCCGAATCACCCGACCGATCGCCAGACTGAACGAAGCGGCCCTCGAGATCGCCGGCGGAAACCTGGGCACCAGGGTCAGGGTGGAAAGCAACGATGAGATAGGGGCTCTTGCCGGTTCATTCAGCAGTATGGCGGGTCAGCTTAAGGAATCTTTCGATACCCTGGAGGAGCGCTTCAGGACGTTGGTGTCTCAAATCAGCGGGGTGGTTTATCGCTGTGCCAATGACGAAAACTGGACAGTGGAGTTGATCAGCGACGGAATCGAATCCTTAAGCGGTTATCCGGCATCCGATTTCGTTGGAAATCACGTGCGAAGCCTTGCGAGCATTATCCATCCGGATGATAACAGTGAAATCGGAAAACAAGTCGATAAAGCCTTGCTCGAACGGCGTCCTTTCGACATTGAGTACAGAGTCCTCCACCGGGATGGATCCATTCGGTGGGCCTATGAAAAAGGATCGGGAATTTTCGACGACAATGGTGCCCTGCAATACCTCACAGGCGTGATTACCGACATCACCTATCGGAAGCAGGCCGAAGAAGCGTTAAAATCCGCAAAAGAAGCGGCCGAGAATTCAGCGCGGGAAGCCGATGCCGCGAATCAGTCAAAGAGCGTATTTCTGGCCAATATGAGTCACGCGATCCGGACTCCCATGAACGCCATCCTCGGATTTTCAGAGATCCTGAGGGGGCTGATCACAGATCCGCAGCAAAAAGAATATCTATCGTCTGTCCAGTCCAGCGGAAAATCCCTGCTCAGTCTGATCAACGATATCCTGGACCTCTCCAAAGTGGAAGCCGGAAAGCTGGAGCTCGAATATTCCGCCGTCAACCCCCAGAGTGTATTTAAGGAAATGGAGCAGATATTCTCGCAGAAATTGCTGAGAAAGAATTGGAATTCCGCGTCGAAATCGATCCGGGCCTCCCCCCCGCCCTGGTACTGGATGAGGTGCGGCTGCGCCAGGTTCTGTTGAATCTGATTGGAAATGCCGTCAAATTTACGGACTCGGGATATGTAAAGCTCTCTGCCCACAACCGTTATCCGGAGAAGGATCAAAGCACGCTGGACTTGATCCTTTCGGTTGAAGACACCGGAATGGGGATACCCGAGGATCAGAAGGAATCCATCTTCGGGGCCTTCGAACAGCAGAAGGGACAAAGTTATAACCAGTTCGGAGGCACCGGTTTGGGTCTGGCCATCACCAGGAGGCTGATCGAGATGATGGACGGGGAGGTCACCGTCACGAGCGATGTGGGAAAAGGAAGCACGTTCCACGTCACCCTCAAGGGTGTGGCCGTGGCTTCGATATCGGATCTGGAATCCCAGGGGGAACAGGCCATCGACGTCGATGCCGTCACGTTCGAGCACGCAACAATTCTGCTCAGCGACGATGTCGAGGTCAACCGAAATCTCGTTAGAGCTTACCTGGAGCAGTACGATCTCGCCTTCATCGAAGCCGCAAACGGCCGGGAGGCCGTGGAATTCACGAAACGTGATCGTCCCGATATGGTCCTGATGGACATGAAAATGCCTGTGTTGAACGGATATGATGCAACCCAGATGATCAAATCCGACGAGGAGACCAGGTCCATTCCGGTCGTTGCCCTGACGGCCTCGGCCATGGAGGTGGATGCTGAAGAGATCAAAGCGATTTGTGACGGATATCTCCGGAAGCCGGTGAGCAAGGTAGCTTTGGTGGCCGAGCTGGCTCGCTTCCTGAAGCATTCCATAGAAGGTCCTTCTTCCGAAGATCTCCGGCCAACACAAGAGGAATGGCAGGAGGCGTGGTCTCCCGAAACTCTGGATCCCAAAACTCTGGAAAGGTTTCCCGACCTGATCCGGATCCTTGAGAGTCGAAGAGATACCTGGGTATCCCTTCGCGAGACCCTGACCATCAACGAGATTGAAGACTTCGCAATTCAGATGGAGAAAACAGGTGCGGATTTCGGTTATCCTCCCCTTAAAGCGTGGGGAAGACAGCTGAGATAGCAATCGGGAATGTTTGACATGGATGCGATGTCGAAGACCCTCGAAGGCTATCCTGAACTTATCGAAAATATCCGTTCACTCAACAGTCTGGTGGCCGAAGGGAAATAAAATCCCCTTGGATAACAACAAAAGAGATCTCTCTTCTGATCTCCGGAATACTCTCAGGGTGTCTCGGGCTTATCGTCCTGATCGGCTGGTACACGCATTCCGTAACCCTGGTGCAGGTTTTGCCGGCCTTTGTCCCGATGCAATACAACACAGCCATGGGATTTTTTCTGTACGGCCTGGGTGCTATTGCCCTGGTTTTCGATCGGCGGGGCCTGGCATCGGTCTGCGGCATAATTGTCGGAGCCGTCGGCCTCCTGACCCTGGTTGAATACATCTTCGGATGGGACCTGGGAATCGATCAGCTTCTGATGGAGCACTATATCACGGTAAAAACCTCAAACCCAGGGGTGGGCTTCTGTTATTGACCCAATCCAGTGAACGGATAAGGGAGCTTAAATCATCCGGAATCATCGGTTCGATTATCGCAGCCCTCGGTTCCGTCGCCCTGTTCGGTTACCTGAGCGGCATGGAAACCACGTACGGATGGGGCCATCTCACACGCATGGCCTTTCACACTTCTGCCGGTTTCGTATGCATCGGCCTGGGTGTGTTGATCTTTACGTGGCGCAGATTGAGCTCTGGTAAATTCCGGGTCTCAAAATGGCTTGCGGCCCCTGCCTGCGTCGGATCCGTTACGATTGCGATCGTTCTATGGCAGGCATTGGACGCCCAATCCAGCCTCTCCTCAACGATTTCTGCGGTCGTGTTGCTGGTCGGGCTTTTTCAGGCATTACTGATAACCTCCCCAGTGTCGTGTCCCGCCAATAAGTTCAAATAGTCGCTTAATCTTTTCGAGGATGGATTCTGCGGTGGCAGTCCACACAAAGGGTTTTGAATTTGAGTTGTAGTGATCGGCGAATTTCTTGATGTTATTGACCAGATCTTTCACGCTACGAAAGGAACCCCGGCGGATTGCCTTTTGTGTAATGATGTTGAACCAGATCTCGACTTGGTTTAGCCAGGACGCGTAAGTGGGTGTATAGTGGACCTGATATCTTGGCCGGGCTGCAAGCCATTGTTTGGTTTTAGGGTGCTTGTGCGTGCCATAGTTGTCCAAGACCAGGTGAATATCGAGATCCTCCGGGACGTTTGCCTCGATGTGCTTTAGGAATTGAAGGAATTCCTGATGACGGTGTCTCGGTTTACATTGTGTTAACACTTTTCCCGAGGCGATCTCTAGAGCAGCAAACAGCGTCGTTGTCCCGTGTCTGATGTAGTTGTGAGTTACGCCTTCGACGTAACCCAAACCCAGTGGCAGAATCGGTTGCGTTCGATCTAATGCTTGGACCTGGCTTTTCTCGTCCACACAGAGCACCATAGCATTGTCTGGCGGGTTGAGGTAGAGCCCGACAACGTCCCTGACCTTCTCTACAAAGAAGGGATCGTTTGAGAGTCTGAAGTGTTTCTGTCGATGAGGTTGAAGTCCGAAGGCTTTCCAGACTCGCTGAACGGTGGACTTGGAGAGCCCAGTCTCAGCTCCGATGGACCGACAGGTCCAGTGAGTTGCATGCCTTGGCTTTGTCTTCAAGGTTTTGCCAATGAGCCTGGCAATCTTCTGGTCGGAGATTGAACGTGGACCTCCAGGACGCATCTCGTCGTAAAGCCCCATCAGCCCTTGAGCACAATAACGATTACGCCATTTCCCAATCGTGGCATAGGACAGTCCCAGCTTCTGGCCTATCTGTAGATTCGTGAGTCCGATATCACTCATCAGTATGATCTTCGCACGGCGCACCAAAGAATGCGGTAAGATCCGCGAACCAGATATCGCCTTCAATTCACTTCGGACTTCATCACTAAGGTTCAATGGCTGCAATGGACGTCCCATTTTCATCGGTTCCTCCTTGGATAAGGGCATAAGGAACCATAAGACGAATCCATTACTTTGTCAAGTTATTCCTGGGACATAACACTAGTCTATTACGTCCAAACTACAAAAATAAATCAGGAAAATTTACAGCTGGAGATTCAAGAGCGGATGCGCGCTGAGGAAGAATTAAAAAAGCACCGGGAACACCTTGAAGAGCTTATCCGGGAGCGGACCATCGAACTGCAATCCGCCAAAGCCGAGGCTGAGACGGCCAACCAGACCATAAGTGAATTTCTGGCCAACATGTCCCACGAGATTCGCACGCCGATGAACGCCATCCTCGGATTCACGGAGATCTTGGGTGGACTGGTGGAGAATCCCCAGCAGAAGGAGTACCTCTCTTCGATCCAGTCCAGCGGCAAATCTCTCCTCAGTCTGATCAACGACATCTTAGATCTGTCAAAGGTGGAGGCCGGAAAACTTGAGCTTGATTACACCGCGGTGGACACCAGGGTCGTGTTCCAGGAGATGGAGCAGATCTTTTCCCAGAAGATCGCTCAGAAAGGCTTTGAGTTTATATTGGATATCGATCCGGACCTCCCCCCCTTGATACTGGACGAGACAAGGTTGAGGCAGATTCTGTTCAACCTTGTGGGCAATGCCGTGAAGTTCACCGACGATGGGTATATCAAGCTTTCTGTTCGCACAGAGGTTCCGGAAAGGGACCACAAGACGATGGATCTTCTCTTTGAAGTGGCCGACACGGGCATCGGGATTCCGGAAGATCAGCAGGACAAGATCTTCGGGGCTTTCGAGCAGAAGAAGGGGCAGAGCCACGCGAAGTACGGCGGAACGGGGCTGGGGCTGGCCATTACAAAGCGGCTGATCGAGATGATGAACGGCGATGTCTACGTTACAGGAGATTTGGGAAAAGGGAGCACCTTCCACGTGACCCTCAGAGGGTTGACAATTGCCTCGGAAACAGATCTGGCTTCCAGGGACAGACCGGCTATTGATGTGGATGCGGTGACATTCGCCCGCGCGTCGATTCTGGTCGTTGACGACATCGAGGTGAACCGAAATCTCGTAAGGGGATATTTGGAACAGTAAGATTTTAATCTCCTTGAGGCCGCGAACGGGCAGGAGGCCGTGGAGGCTGCCGGGGCGCAGCGTCCGGACCTGATCCTGATGGATATCAAGATGCCGGTGATGGATGGGTACGAGGCCACCCAACTGATCAAAGCGGATGAAGAGACTAAGAATATCCCGATTATCGCGCTGACCGCATCGGCCATGAAACAGGCGGAGGACGATATATCGAAAATATGCGAAGGCTTCCTGAAGAAGCCGGTGGGGAAAGCCGAATTGGTGTCGAAACTCACCGAGTTTCTCGAATCCGATGTTGCTCAGCGTGAAGCTCCGGAGTTGACAACTGCTACTGAAAGCGATATCGAAGTTACTGAGGAAGCTGTCTTTGATTCAGAAACACTGGAAAAACTACCCGAACTCCTCGACCGGCTGGAATCTGAGAACGGGCGTTGTGAAGAACTGCTTCAGACGATGACGATCAACGAGGTCGAAGAATTCGCGGATCATATTGGCGGTTTGGCAAAACAGTTCGGCTATCGCCCACTCGCAAAATGGGCTGAGGGCCTTGGAACGCAGGCATCCATGTTCGACTTGGATGCGATGAAGACAACGCTTGAAAGCTACACCGACTTAATCGACGGGATCAGGTCCGTTGCAGCGACCTGAAAAAGGAAGCAAAAGATGAAGATGTTCATGTGTGCGTTCTGGATCGCTGTCTTTATTTCGTCTCCTCTCCAGGTGTGGGCACAGGAAAACTGGTACCCCTTCCCTGTTGAGGTTTGGGATCCTCCGTTCGACATGGACAGCCCGCGAAGGAGCACGGACTATGTGCCGCTCGAGAAGGCATCGAAGAATTGGGACTTGCACGTCTTTTTTCCACATATGAAGGACGTGTATTGGCTCGCCGTGAACTACGGGATCGCCTCGGAAGCCAGGCGCCTTGGCGTTCGGATGACATTGCTTCACGCCGGAGGCTACGATAACCTGGCCGTGCAGATCCGCCAGATCCGCGAGAGCATCAAATTGAAACCCGATGGGATGATCATCGCTTCGATCTCGCACACGGGACTGGACAGCATCATTGCCGAGATCAGGGACGCCGGAATTCCGGTTATCGACGCGATCAACGGAGTATCCTCGCGCCGGGTTTCCGCAAAGTCATTGGTCCCGTACGGAGACATGGGATATCTGGCCGGAAAATATCTGGCTCAGCGCCATCCTAAGGGAAACAAGCGGGTCCGTGTGGCATGGTTTCCGGGACCTCCGATTGCCGGATGGGTTCAGGAGGCAGACAGGGGCTTCAAGAGAGGCGTCTCTGAGGGTTCGATCGAGGTTGTCGCCACCCGCTTCGGCGACACCGGTAAGGCGGTACAGCGGAGACTCATAGAAGAGGTGCTCGACCGGTTTCCGGATATCGACTACCTTGTTGGGACCTCCGTCGGGGCCGAGGCGGCCCCGCGGATCCTGCGAAAGCGCGGGCTGAGGGGGAAAGTCGGTATCCTTTCCTACTACTTGTCTCCGGGTGTCCTGAGGGGGATCAAGCGTGGGCAGATCATGGGCGCGCCTGTCGACCCCGCCGTGATTCAGGGTAAAATCGCAGTCGACCAGCTCGTCCGAATCCTTGAACGGAAAAATTATGAGAAACACGTCGGCCCCAGGATCCAGATTATCGACCGAACCAATCTTGACGCGTTCGACAGCAGCTCCTCTTTGGCCCCCAGCGGGTTTCGGCCGATCTATACCGTGAATTGAGGAACCACGCAGCATGAAAACACGCGAATTCACGAAGGCGACCTTCTTCTTTGCCATGTTGGTTCTGAGACTCGCCGCGATCACTTACAGCGGCGCCCGGATGCGCGCCCAGGCAAAGAAAGCTTGGCTGAATCAGGCCAGTCAGGATGTCGCCCGCATCACCGACACCGGGCAGTTCTGGCTATCCCTGATCCACACCCAACTGCGGGGTGTCGGCTCCACCTTCTACAGCTCCAGCGCGGTGACACAGGAAGAGCTCTTTTATGCCCTCGAGGTCGTGGAGGCCACCGAGTCCGCCATTCCCGTATCCGAGCTTGCTTTCGTAGTACCTACAAACGATGGCCGGTTTCAGGTCACGCTCAGCACAGACGCCGCAGGACCGCTAGCAACCGGATCCGATCTCGCGGGACATCAGGCCTTTCGACAGGCTGTCACGAAGGCGATGAACCAGGTGGACAACGTGATCATGGGCCCCGCCTTTGAGGACCCCTCAGGTCGTGTATACTCACTGTTCGCCTTTGCGGCCCCTAACGAAGGTGTAGACGGCGCGCTGGTCACCATGGTTGATTTGAGCGCTATAATTGACGGCCTCTACGCCTTATACATCCCCGAAGGGGTGCGGTTGCGCCTGGTCGAGAAATACGAATCAATGGGCACGACGGAAAAGGGCAGGACGATCATCGGAGGGACGTCGCCCTCCTCCGAGACAGTCCATACTTTCAAGATCGTCTCATACAGCGGCCATTCCCTCTGGGATGTTTATTGGGACATTTTGCCCTCTTATTCGGGGGGGCCGGCCACACAGCTGGCCAACGTCGTACAGTTCGGAGGTACCGTACTCCTCTTACTGGTATTCTGTGTGGTCGGCCTCCTCACCAGGCAAAACACCAGGGTCAGCCGGTTGGTAAGCGAACGCACCGCCGAGCTTCAAGCGAGTTCGGGAAAGCTGGCCGAGACCCTGGGGAACTCGGAGGAACTGAGGAGGGAAGCCGATAGAGCGAGAGAGGACGCAGAAGCCGCAAACCGTGCCAAGAGCAAGTTTCTGACAAATATTTCCCACGAGATCCGGACCCCGATGAACGCGATCCTGGGGTTTGCCGAGATCTTAAGCGGCCAGATCGATAATCAAGCCCATAAGGCGTACCTGTCTTCGATCCAATCCAGTGGTAAAACGCTCCTGTCCCTGCTCAACGACATCCTGGATCTTTCCCGAGTGGAAGCAGGCAGACTCGAGCTTGAGTATGGACTGGTGGATGTGAGCAGGCTTTTCAATGAATCGGATGGACGATTTTCCCATGGCGCTGTGGAAAAGGGGCTGAACTTCAGGATGGAGATCGACCCCGAGCTGCCCCACGCGCTGCTCCTGGACGGGAGGCGACTGCGGCAGATTCTCGTCAACCTGGTGAGCAATGCGATCAAGTTCACGGATTCGGGACACGTATCGGTGTCTGTCAGATCCCCTCGATCGGGGAACGACAAGGTTGACCTGATCTTTGACGTCAGGGATACCGAAATCGGCGTTCCTAAAGAGCAGCAGGAGTCGATATTCGGGACGTTCGAACAGCGGGATGGCCAAAGCGTCAACAAATACGGGGGCACGGGCCTTGGGCTGGCCATGACGAAACACCTTGTGGAATTGATGAAAGGGGAGATCTCGGTTAGAAGTGAGGTGGATGTGGGGAGCACATTCACGGTTGTGCTGAGGGGTGTGGAGGTCGCCTCATCGGATGATCAGGAGGGCCAGCCGGGAGCGGTTGTCGAACCCGATTCCGTCAGGTTTGAGCCCGCGACGATCCTTGTTGCAGACGACGTTGTGGACAACCGCGCGATTGTGAAGGGTTATTTGTCCACCTACGGTTTTGATATACTTGAAGCCTCGAACGGGGCGGAGGCGATCGAAGTGGTTAAGCAGCGCCGGCCGGACCTCGTTCTGATGGACATCCAGATGCCCGTTATGGACGGATACAAAGCGACGCATATCATTAAGGCTGATTCTGCGATGAAGGATCTGCCCATTGTGGCGTTGACCGCCTCGGTTGCGCGCGAGAAAGAGGAGGAGATCGAGTGGATCTGTGACGGATTTTTGAAAAAACCGATCGAGAAGTCGGAACTGGTGAGGGCGATCGCGGGATTCCTGCCATACAGCGTTGTGGAACCCTCGGTTGAGGAACAGATCGAACGGGAGGACGAAGATGCGGCAGAGGCGCAGGAGCTGGATCCGACGACGATCGCAAGACTGCCGGAGCTGGTCGACTACATGGAGGAGCAGAAAGGGACGTGGGATGCGTTGCGTACCACCCTCACCATCAACGAAGTCGAGGAATTTTCGGATCAGATGAAGGCAAAAGGAGAGGAATACGGGTATCCCCCCCTGGCGGCATGGGGGAAGCGCCTTGGGAACCAGGTCGCGATGTTCGATATGGACGCCATGTTGAAAACGCTGGAAGAGTTTCCGGAAATCATCGAGGGTGCCCAATCCCTTGCGCACGTATAGACCGTTGTGTCTATCTCCAAAGTCGGACGAATAGGAACCATAAGTCGATTTGAGAATCTGAGGTTAGGACAAAGCTTCCTGTTTATCGGGATGCTCTCCGTTTCCATCTCAGGCTGGCAGAGTTATTAACGGGCGAAGTCCGCGCTTGAAGAGACCATGGATAACCAGTTGACGGTTATCTGCGAAATCAAAAACCGGCAGATCGAATCCTGCTTCCAGACCTGGGATCATCGATGAAATCCGGCCGCTAATAGACGAAACAGCCGGGTTCCAGGAGAGCGAACGGCATGAATGAAGAGACAGGAAAATCCCGCATTTTGATCGTGGACGATACCCTGAAGAACATCCAGGTCCTCGGGACGATCCTCAGGACAAAAGGCTATCAGATCAACATCGCGAAGAGCGGTCTGCAGGCCCTCGAAGTGGTCGAAAAGGTCCTTCCCGACCTGATTTTGCTGGACGTGATGATGCCAGAACTGGACGGCTTTGAGACGTGCAAACGGCTCAAAGCGTCTGACAAAACCCGGGATATACCGGTCATATTCCTGACCGCAAAGGTAGAGACCGACGATATCGTCAAAGGCTTTGAACTCGGCGCAGTCGACTACGTGACCAAACCCTTCAATTCGGTCGAATTGTTGAAAAGGGTCGAGTCGCACATGGCCCTCTCCCTGCTTCAGAGATACCTGGAAACCGGGTTGCCGAAAGGACCGAAGAACTCTACAACGCCAATGTCAAGCTGCAAGAGGAGCACGCGGAACGCATCGAAGCCGAAAGGCAGTTGGCCCAGGCCAACCGCCTGGAAGCCATCGGGCAGCTGGCGGCAGGCATCGCACACGAGATCAACTCACCCATGCAGTTCATCGGGAACAACACGGAGTTCCTCCAACAGGCCTTCAAAGAACTGACCGAGGCCCTGGATCCCTACCAAAAGCTGCTCGAACAGAACAAGAACGATACAATAACAAAAGAATCTTTGAAAGAAGTGGTCGAGGCCATCGAAGAGGCAGACCTGAGCTACATCCTTGAGCAGATTCCACAGGCTTTGAACCAGGCTCAGGAGGGGGTCGACAGGGTCAACAAAATCGTGGTGGCCATGAGGGACTTTTCACATCCCGGCACCAAGGATAAAGTCATGGTGGACCTCAACAAAACAGTTGAGAGCGCCACCGTCGTATCCCGGAACGAGTGGAAATACGTTGGCCGACCTGGAACTGGATCTCGATCCCTCGCTCCCGGAGGTACCTTGCCTCCCGAGCGAATTCAGTCAGGTTGTCCTGAACCTGGTCGTCAATGCCGCCCACGCCATCGCCGATGTCGTCGGGGATGGAAAAAAGGGCAAAGGCAAAATCACGGTGACCACCCGCCTGGACGGTGACGCGGCCGAGGTGAGCGTGCGCGATACGGGAACCGGCATACCCGAAGAGGTGCGGGAAAAGATCTTCGATCCTTTTTTTACGACAAAACAGGTCGGAAAGGGCACGGGTCAGGGCCTGTCGCTCTCCTACGACGTGATGGTGAACAAGCTGGGCGGGACCATCTCATTCGATACGGAGACGGGTCAGGGCACCACGTTCACCATACGGATACCCAGGGAGGCCGCGGTGAAAGAGGATGAAAAAAATGACTGACCGGATACTGTTCGTGGACGATGAACCCAGCCTCCTTCAAGGGATCGAAAGGATGCTCTTTAAGGAGCGGAAACGCTGGGAGATGCGGTTTGAGCTGAGCGGATCGGACGGGCTGAAGGCGATTGCCGAGAAACCCTTCGATGTCGTGGTGGCGGACATGCGCATGCCGGAGATGGACGGGATCGAGTTTCTTACCAAAGTGAAGAAAACGACACCGGACACCGTCCGTATGATGTTGACTGGCAACGCCGACCTGGAAACGGCCATCGGCGCGGTGAATGCCGGGAACGTCTTTCGTTTTATGACCAAGCCGTGCGAGCACGAGACTCTGGTCGCCATGCTGGAGGCCGGCCTGGAACAGGTCCGGCTGATCCGGGCGGAAAAGGAACTGCTGACCCACACCCTGGGTGGGACGATCCAGCTGCTCTCCGAGATGCTTTCCATTGCGGACCCCAAGGCCTATGCCAAGGCATTGTGGATGCGGAATATGGTCAAGCACGTTGTCGATTCCCTCCAGACCCCGAACAGCTGGGAAGTCGTGCTCGCCGCAATGCTGTGCCAGATCGGGCGCCTCACACTGCCGATTGAAGTTGTTGCCAAAGCGGATGAGGGAAAGGGATTGTCACAGGAAGAGAAAGATATGATCGCGCGTATTCCGGAGATCGGATACAGCCTCCTGCAAAAAATTCCACGCCTGGAAACGGTGGCCACGATTATCCTTTATCAGGAAAAGCGCTTTAACGGAACGGGTTTTCCCTTAGATGAAGTCTCCGGTGAAGAAATCCCCATCGGCTCGAGGATCTTAAAGATCCTCTTCGACCTGTCCAAGCTGTCCTCGATAGACACAAAGTACCAAAGACTCACGATTATGAACAGCCGCAGCGGATGGTACGATCCCGAACTATTGGAGATGGTCTTCCCGATATGCATGGGCTCTGAACAAAAATTCATCGCATCGGATTCAATACGGATCACACTCGACGAACTCCACATGGGTCAAAAACTGGCCGCAAATATCGAAACCGAGGAAGGGCAGATCGTCGCGCTCGCGGGAAGCAGGATCTCCCCCACTATCATGGCAAAGATCAGGAACTTCGCCAGTTTGGGAGTGGTAAAAGGTCCTTTTCTCGTCGAGACCGGAACCATGGTAGATAGTTGAGAGGTTGTAGAGGTCCACTTTTTTTGCGGACAAGAAATAAAATGCAATTAAATAAAAGTGCAACGATCGATATCTATCCACCAGACCGGCAGGGGGTCGGGTCTTTTGACGGGGGGAAAATCACTGAGATCAAGCCCATAGATTTTCCGGGCGGCACTTCACAAACCCAGCGAATCGGTCCGCTTTTTTACTGGGCGTGGGCTTCGGCCAGAGGCGACGGGGTGATCGGCCTGCACCCGCACAAGGGATTTGAGATCATCAGTTATGTGCTGGAAGGCGAAATCGGCCATTCCGATACGCTCGGCACAAAAAGCCGCGTTTCAGCCGGCGGCGCACAGGTGATGCAAACGGGTTCGGGTGTCTCTCATCAGGAGGAAATGTTTGGGGAGAAAACGGAATTTTTCCAGATCTGGTTCGAACCCCATTTTCACAAGGCTGTGAAGAGGGACGCGACTTACGGGGAATACCAGCAACAAGATTTTCAGGTTACGAACGAAGACGGCGTCCGTGTTAAAAAGGTGATCGGCGAAGGCGCCCCCGTCTCCCTGGTTGCAGAAGTAGAAATGGATGATATTACTCTCCAGCCGGGTAAAACGCACTGTCGAAACCTTGCAGCAGGACGTATCCTGGCAGCCGTTACCGTGAGCGGCGAAGGGATTTGGCTCAGCCCTGAAAACGAGGACACCGTGGCCGTCAAATCCAGATATTTTTCGGTGATTGAAGCAGCTGAGGACACGGAAGTTGTCGCGCAGGCAAACCGAGAGACCGAATTGCGCCTGGTGATCATAGAAGTCCCCCGGAAAGTGGGCTATCCCTTATACGGGGAGTAGCTACAACCGCCCGTGGGATCTTCGACTACTCTTCAATATCCGGACGTCCCGAAACAAAAAGGTCGCGAGTACAATCCTCGCGACCTTTTCTATTCACCCCGAGGGCGGTTTCAGAGAGAAGATTTCTGGTTCCAGAGGCAGGGCTCGATCTTATTGCGCTGTTTTGTTCGCAGGATCCGCAGTTTGTTTCGGGATTTGTGTGTGAGGCTTTGGGGGATATATGATGGCACCCCGCTCCACAATCGGTACTATATTAACGCGGGGAGGTATCCAGCCTCGTGTTCTAAGGTGATTAATCTTGTAATCGATCATCGGATCCGGTCGGACCATCCCGATCTTGTAATCTATTTGTGGGTCCGGTTTTATCGTCGGCATCCAACCTCTGGTCGGAGGTTTAAAAAGATCAAACCGATCTGCTTTCCACATCGGAAATTTTAGAGAGTCCGCACTCGCGCTCACATCGGACGATGCGCACAGGCCGACCAGACAAAGAACGCCAAATCCTATTCGAACCTTCATCGTCCCTCCTAAATTATCAATTAATTTTTGGTTCTTCAAGGCCCTTCCCATACTCCCCGAACTTCCTCACTCCCATATGCCATTTCTCTCCCGTTTGACGTTTGCAGTTTGCCGTTTTCACACCGAGTAACTCTTCAATCCGTCGTAAACCGTCCGGGTCGAAACCTTCAGCACGGCCGTAAGCGGCACCGCGATGATCATGCCCAGCACGCCGAGGAGGTGACCACCGATCAAAAGCACGAACACGATCGCGATCGGGTGAAGGTCCACATTCTTGGCCATGACCATCGGGGAGATAAAGACCCCGTCCAGGAGATGGATGACCAGGAAAATCCCGAGCACCGGAATCGCGGCCTGGGGAACCCCGTACTGGAAAATGGCCGCGGCCGATCCAAGCAAGACACCCATGATCGCCCCGAAGTACGGGATGATGCTTGCCAATCCCGTAAAAAGGCCGATCGCCAGGTAATAATCGAGCCCGATGAGCCACAGACCCAATATCGACAGCCCCGAAACGATCACGGCATAGATGATCAAACCCCGCATATAGCCCCCGAGCTGTTCGTCGATACGGTAGAACAGATTCAGGACCAACTCGAAATATCGGTTGGGCACAAGGGCGATCAGGCCGCGTTTGAGCGTCCCTCCCTCGCTCAAGAGGAAGAAGACCACGAAGGGAACGATCACGACATAGGTGATCCACGAGATCAGGCCGCCGATCAGCTCCGGGGTCTGCTTGACAAGATTTGTCGAGGTCTTAGACACCCAGATCGAGACCTCCTCTGCCAGATCGACGCCGCGAAGAATCGGAAGGTAGCCTACGAACTGGGGCTGGAGCGCCCGAATTTTATCCATAAATTTGGCCAGATAACTCGGCTCCACCTCCCCGATGTACCACGCCGTATCTGAAACGGCAATGACCGGCCAGTATGCGTTCGACTCCCACTGGAGATCGATGTGTTTCCGGGGAAGGCTCGAGGACGGACGGTTGGCTTCCAGCCAGATGCCCACCGGATCGTTCGTGCGTTTGGGATCGCTGCTGTAGATCTGAAGTTGAGTCCAGACCGGTTTGGCCGTGGGAGGTGAGAATCGGACGGTCACATTGACCTGTTTGAAGGGTTCGACGATCAGGGGAAAATCCGTTGGATCGATCACATCGAGGCCGACCTTCTGGGAGGATTCGATCTTTTCGACGGTCAGATCCTGACCGCCTACGTTAGAGATGGAGAACGTCCAGTCCCTCTTTTCCCCCGCGACACGTTGGCTGAGATCTTGAATTTCGTTGACCAGAAACGGACCGATAAACAGGGACGCGGACACAGTTAAAAGCAGTAAAGTGATGTAGAGAATCAGCACCCCGAAGATGCGTTTGATCCCTTTCGATTCCATCCCATCCACAAGCGGTCCGACGATATAGGCAACGAAGAAGGCCGTCAGGAAAGGCAATAGCGTGGAGCGGATCAGGTAGAGCAGCCAGACGG
The DNA here is from genome assembly GCA_965217865.1 of Candidatus Latescibacterota bacterium. Taxonomy (GTDB): domain Bacteria; phylum Latescibacterota; class UBA2968; order SICM01; family SICM01; genus CBDCJO01. Next base: position 2,845,045 of record CBDCJO010000002.1, read on the forward strand.
CGATCCCCACCCCAACGACAACCCCAACGGCTTTGAAAACCTGGAGACCGCTCATCTCCTTACTTGCCATAGCTGATCCCAACGATTAAAACGATTATTCTGTTGAACTGGATATTCGTGCCTCGCCCACCTCAGCCTCCCGGTCCTTCTGTGACTTTGCCTCCTTGAGACATCGATTGGTATATCGAAGCCGCTCCGAGACGATCATGGAAAGCCGAACGATGACGTGGATTCCCAACCTGGGACGTTGATCGCACAGCGCCAAAAAATCGGACCTGGAAAGACAGAGAAGACTGCTGGAACGCACCGATCTGGCGGTTGCCGTCCTGGGGACGTCTTCGATCAGAGCCGTCTCCCCGAAAAACGTTCGGGGTCCGAGGTAGACACGTTCTCCGAATGATCCCCCCTCGTATCCCTCCCGAATTTCAACCCCCCCCTCAAGGACGATATAGAGCGTTTCGTCCGTTTCTCCCTCTCGGAAAACAGGCTCATCCGGGGAACAGCTTCGCTCGCGCATCGCCTCCGCCACCTTGCGGCGTTCACGTTTCGACAGGCCTTCGAATATCGTGACCCCCGACAGGGGATCGCTTTCCTCATCCCCCTTGGCTAATCGTTCCCTGATCCATTTTCCGATCTTGATGAAGACCACAAAACCCTCCTTCGTATACCCAACTTCAATTTTGGTTCTTCAATGACGCTTTTACCTTGTCCTTGAAGTGGAGCGACCTGAGGGGACGCCGGTTTTCGGTGTGGTATTCGAGGAACCTCCCGAGGGCCTTGCGAACTTCCTCCGGGATGATCTTCGTATGATCCAGTTCATGAATAGTTTTCGAATCGCAGGACTGTAATTTGTAGAGGTAATGAATCGTCGGTTCCTGCAGAAAGAAGGAGCCTTCAACGCCTCCTCCGCATCCACTGCAGACAAGCCCGCCTCTGCTGGGACTGAAGCGCGCCTTCCCCTTTTTCCAACCCTTTTCGCAGACCGTGCATCGGTCGAGGTATGGCCTGTACCCAAGCGCCTCGGCCGCGCGGACCTGGAAAAACCAGAAGGCCGTCTCGGACATGCTTCCGGGCAAGGCTCCGAGGCAATCCAGCGACGCCTTCAACTTTCGAAAGAGCTCTGTATTGGCAGCCTCCTCTATCGTTATATGATCGGTCAACTCGGCAATCGCACTGGCATAGATAAGCCGGTCGAGGTCCGACCTGACGTTTTCAAAAGGGTCTAAAATGTCACCTTCGCTCAGGGTCTGAAGGTCGCGGCCTTCCTTGTAATAGATAATGTAAGTCCCCTCCGTGAACGGTTCGAGGCTGGCACCAAATTTACTCTTGGGCCTCCTGGCCCCTCTCGCCGTTGCTTTCACCTTTCCCAGGTTCTCAGTGTAAAGGACGACCACCTTGCTGGTGTCGCTCATCCGATAGGTTCGTAAGACGATACCGTCTGTTCGGAGAATCATGGTATTCACGGCGTGAAGCGAATCTCGTGATTCATCGTTCGTGATCCGTGATCCGTTCGTTATGCTATGCCGCTTATCACGATCCACGGGTTTTGCGATCCTCGATCCGCGGATCCCGTTTCACGGTTTATTCCGCTCTCGACTCCGGACTTTCCTTTTCCCGGACTTTTTCGTCCGCCGTCTGCCGTCTGCCGTCTGCGGGTTTCCCTTCGTAAACCAGGTAGACTTCCTCCCCCGGTTTGATCATCCTGTAGCGCTCTCTTGCGATCTTTTCGATCGTCGGAAGATGGTTTTCCAGGAGGTGGGCCTGCTTTCGAAGCGCTTCGGTTTCCATCTGGATGCTCTCGAGCTCCCTCTTCAAGTGTTCGATCCGGAGTTTCTGATTCCGAATCCGATAGAGCCCGTAATCTCCCCCAACGAATTCATAGACCGCCATGATCAGGACCGCAAGGAAAAGGATCCCCTTGATCCGCCGCCGGGATGAGACGGCCATTTTGGGCTTAGGCCTCAAAAGACGGGACAGCATGTTCAACCCCACTCCTCATTGAAAATAAAAGTCCCGGACTGAGGGGGAATCTTCATTCTTCAATGATATCCTTGTATACCTTCTCAGGAGCGAAAATCCGCTCCCCGTCAGTCACAAAAACCCCGTTCTCCACACGCCTGTAAAAACAGGAGCGATAACCCGTGTGACACGCACCTCCGGTCTGTTCAACCATAAACAGCAGGACATCTCCATCGCAGTCGATCCGAAATTCCCTGATGCGCTGTACGTGTCCCGATTCCTCCCCTTTGTGCCAAAGACCCCTCCTGCGAGACCAGTAGACCATCTCCCCCGTATCAAGGGTCTTCTGCAGGCTTTCGGCGTTCATGTGGGCGCACATCAGAATGGCCTTACTCGTCACATCCTGCGCGATGGCCACGACCAATCCACGATCGTCGAATTTGATCTCCCCAAAATCCAAAATGAAAACCTCAGCTAATTTGTGTTTCCTTTTGCCATTTCCTATTCCCTGATCTGACCGTCCCCATACACGACCCACTTATATGTCGTCAGTCCTTCGATGCCCATCGGTCCCCGGGCGTGAAGCCGGTCGGTGCTTATGCCCACCTCTGCGCCCAGCCCGTATTCAGCGCCGTCCGCTAATCTAGGCGAGGCGTTGATCATCACGGAGGACGAATCGACGCGACGCACGAACGCCTCTGCGCGGGCGTGGTTGCGGGTCACGATCGAATCGGTGTGCGCTGACCCGTAACGCTCGATATGCTCTATCGCTTCATCAAGCCCGTCCACCACCCGCACGGCAAGAACCAGATCCAGGTACTCTGCGGACCAGTCCTCCTCCGTAGCGGGTTTCGCGTCCCCCAAGACGGTCCGGGTCTGCTCGCAACCCCGTATTTCCACACCGGCCTCCTCCAGCAGGGATCCGATCCGCGGAAGAAAACGCTCCATCACGGCTTTGTCCACAAGAAGCGTCTCCATGGCGTTGCAGACACCGGCCCTTTGAACCTTAGCGTTGAAAACGATCTTTTCCGCGGAGTCCATATCGGCATCGGTGTCAACATAAACGTGACAGACCCCGTCATAATGCTTGATCACCGGGATCAGGGAGCTCTCCATGACCAGCTTGATCAGGGGCTTTCCCCCTCGCGGAACGATCAGGTCGATCAAGCCTTCCGCACGAAGCAACTCCGTGACCGCCGCCCGGTCAGTCGTTTCGATAACGGAAATGGCCCCGTCCGGAACCCCCGATGCCTTTGCAGCCTGATTTAACATGCGTCCGATGCAAATATTCGTGTGGATGGCCTCCGATCCTCCCCGAAGGATCACCGCGTTCCCTGATTTAAGACAGAGCCCCCCCGCATCCGCCGTGACGTTCGGACGAGACTCGTAGATGATTCCTACCACCCCCAGCGGAACTCGCATCTTTCCGACAAGCATTCCGTTAGGGCGGCGCTCCAACCCATCGAACCGACCCACGGGATCCGCCTGCGAAGCGATCTCCCTGAGGCCGGTCGACATTCCCGTGATGGTCCGATCGGTGACCGTCAATCGATCGAGAGACGCCGGGGTCAATTTGCCCCGGTTGGCTTCCAGGTCTTTTCGATTCTCCGACCGGAGGAGGTCCGCCTCCGACTCCAGAATATCTGCCATTCGTCGAAGGGAATCGTCCTTGATCTGACCGCTGAGATTCGCCAGGCTCCGAGCAGCCTCCCGCGCCTTGCGGGCAGTTTCCAATACGTATTTTTTGACATCGTCCATTTTCTATTCCCGATCTAAAAATGCAATATGGAAGTGGGATTTTTTATAGTTTCGGCATGCAATCTCGGTCGCGTAAATCGGATAGTTTGGTTCTGCACTCTTCGCTTTTTAATTTACATTACAATTTCCCGTTTAGAATGACAATACCACCATATCATCTCGGTGAATCACCTCATCATCCCCGGGACGACCAAGGGTGGACGCAATCTGGGATGATTTCAGGCCACGGATTTTTTGTACCTCGTCGGAGGTGTAGCGGGTCACCCCCCGGGCAACCGTACCCGGTCCGTGTTGCACGTCGATGATCTCCCCGATGTCGAAAGTGCCGGCCACCTCGACGATGCCAGAGGGCAAGAGGCTTTTACCCCCGCTCTCGATCGCCTTCGCAGCCCCATCATCCACGACGACGGAACCTTTTTGAACCGGGGCGAACGCGATCCAGCGCTTCCGGTCCTTCAGTCGGCCTGGCCGGGACTTAAAGAGCGTCCCCACCTCCTTCCCATCGAGAAGGTCCAAGAGTCCCGCTGACTCACCGTCGGCAATGATCATCATTCCCCCGCTTGTCGTCACGATCTCGGCGGCTCGAAGCTTCGTCCGCATCCCCCCCACCCCTATATCGCTGCCGGCCCCGCCTGCGCATTCAAGCAGTTCGGGTGTGATCCGGTCTACAACCGGGATCAATCGGGCGTGTTCATCCAATCGGGGATCGCCGGAGTATAGACCGTCAACGTCAGAGAAGAGGACCAGCAGGTCCGCGTTGATCAGGTTGGCCACATAGGCCGACAGCGTGTCGTTATCGCCGACCCGAATATCCAGGATTTCGTCAACAGCGACGCTGTCGTTCTCGTTGACGATCGGCACAACCTTGAACCGGAAAAGGGCTTCCAGGGTGTTCCGTGCATTGACATACCGGTTCCTATCCCTCAAATCGTCTGCCGTCAGAAGGATCTGCCCAACGGTTGATCCTTGCCGTCTGAAGGCGAGTTTGTAGGCGTTCATCAGAAGACTCTGCCCCACGGCCGCGGCGGCCTGAAGCTCCGGGATGGCCCGGGGGCGCTCCGACAGTCCGAGTTTCCTCATCCCCGCACCGATAGCACCTGAGGATACCAGGGCGACTTCCAGCCCCCTTTCCCTGAGGGCGGTCACATCATCGGCGATCCGCTCAATATGTTCCGCGCTGAGCGCGTCTTCTCCGACCGTGACCACCCGGGTCCCAACCTTTACCACCACCCGCTTGATCTTTTTGAAGAGCGCTTTTCGTTCCGACATCAACTGTCCTTTGTGATCAATGGCACGAAGTCTGGATTTGCATTTCCATCTTGCATTTCCCTTAAAAATGCTTCCCTTCCAGCTTCACATAGGCCTCCAGCCCCTTCATCAACTCCTCGAACTGATCCGGAACGAGCGATTGTGGGCCGTCTGAAAAAGCTTTTTCCGGGTCGGGATGGACCTCAATCATCAAACCGTCCGCCCCTGAAGCCACCGCCGCCTTCGCCATCATCGGCACGAATCTGCTGATGCCCACGCCGTGCGAAGGATCCGCGATCACCGGAAGATGGGTGGTGCTCTTGAGAACCGGGATGGCCGAGACGTCGAAGGTGTTTCGGGTATACTTTTCGAATGTCCGGATGCCGCGCTCGCAGAGAATCACATCCTTATTCCCCTCTGACGCGATGTACTCCGCAGACATCAACAGCTCCTCTATCGTAGCCATCATGCCGCGCTTAAGCAGGACCGGCTTTCCCACCTGCCCGACCTCCTTCAGAATAGGGAAGTTTTGCATGTTGCGCGCCCCGATCTGGAGAACGTCCGCATAGTTTAGAACCAGGTCGATGTCGCGGGGGTTCATCACCTCGGTGACCACGGGCATCCCGGTCTCTTCCCGCGCTTCAGACAACAATTTAAGACCCTCTTCCGCGAGTCCCTGGAAGCTGTAGGGTGAAGTCCTGGGTTTGAACGCACCGCCTCGCAGGAGATGGGCTCCCGCCCGCTTGACGGCGCGTGCAGTCTCCAAAATCTGTTCTCGCGACTCGACAGAGCACGGCCCCGCGATCATCACGAATCTTTCCCCCCCCAACAGGACCCCGCCCACCTCCACGACCGTCTTCTCGAGCTTCACCTCGGTTCCGACGAGCTTGAAGGGCTGGAGAATGGGGGTGACCCGTTCTACGCCCGGGGAGGACTCGAGGGCCTCAAGTTGAGACTTGCCGCGCTCATCTCCGACAGCGGCGACAACCGTGCGTTCCACGCCGTAGATGGGATGGGGATCGTAGCCGAACCCACGGATGCGGTCCATGACGTGATCCACCTGGTCCTGCGTTGCCCCTCGCTCCATGGTGATGATCATAAAATCTCCTGTCTATGCCACACCCGATAGATCCGGCATCGTCCGAACAAGCACACCTTTTTTTGTCAGATATTCTTTGACCTCAGGAATGCTGTATTCCTGATAATGGAAGATGGATGCGGCCAGGGCGGCGCTCGCTTTGCCCTCTTGGAGGACCTGGTAAATATGGTCGGGGCCGCCGCATCCCCCGGAAGCCACGATCGGGACATCCACCCGGTCGGCAACGGCTCGTGTCAGTGCGATGTCGTAGCCGTCCTTGGTGCCGTCCGCATCGATGCTGTTCATCACAAGTTCGCCGACCCCCCGGTCCACGAGCTCCGCCGCCCATTCCAGGGCATCTCGACCCACAGGAGTCCGCCCCCCGTCGATAACCACCTCCCACCAGGTTCGTTCCGCATCTCCCTCCTTGCGACGGATTGCATCGATCGATCCCACCACAGCCTGAACTCCGAAGCTCTGCGCACCCTGATTGATGATGTCGGGGTTCCTGACCGCAGCTGAATTGATCGAGACCTTTTCCGCACCCCCCTCTACGATCGCGCGAATGTCCCCGAAGTCCCGCACGCCCCCTCCGACGGTAAACGGAATGAACACCTCTTCAGATACCCGGCGGACGAGATCCCCAACGATCTGTCGTTTCTCCGCAGAGGCTGTAATATCATAGAACACCAGCTCGTCCGCCCCTTCTTTGTCATAGCGTCTTGCCAATTCAATCGGATCCCCGGCATCCCGGTCCGCGGAGAATTTCACACCCCGTACATTTCTTCCGTTCTTGACATCAAGACACGGAATGATTCGCTTAGCAAGCATCGGAAACCTGTGTCAATAGGGCTCAAGGGCGAGACGGGCTTCTGCGCTGAGGGGCGAAAAAAGGAACGGGGGTCGGGGAGGGGGAAATCATAACCATCCTGGGTTTAAAAAATATACCTCTATTGTCTTAAACGATCAAGCCAAAAAGACTTTCTCCACACCGGAATATCAGATTTTGGGAGAAATCCGAATAGCCTCAAAGCTTACTGGCGTGCACGGCAATCCAGATACAGGGGGGATCCACGCTGGTTCGGGAAACGCGGTGTCGCTCATGGGCGGAGATGAACGTGTGATCCCCGGCCTGGAGGTGGATGGATCTCGCGTCTTCATAGTCGATCGTTGCCTCCCCCTGCAGGAGGGCGACCCATTCATCCTGCTCCTGGTCGTACCAAACCCCATCGGGGGTGGTCTGACCGCTCGAAACGATCCGTTCGATCTGAAGCCCCCTCCTGTCGGGTATCAGGGCCTCGAACAGCTCCCGGGAAGGAAGGGGGGAAGGGAGATCAAAAAGGTTGATGTTCCGTTCTGGCATATTTTAAAGAGTGAAGCCACGTCGAGCCACCGCCTCCGGCGCGGCTCGACCTTGGCCCTTCGCGGGCGGGGCATCAAACCCCGCCCTTGACCAAAGGGGAACACATCCCCTTTGGAAACCCCAGGCTTAGGGAGCTTCGCGCCCCCTAAGAACCCCCGCGAGCAGTGTCGATTCCTCCCCGCGCAAAGCGCGGGGTATCCTCGACAGAAAAACCATGCATGAAAATACGGGGGATCATAACTTGGAACTTTTTTCAGGGTTTTCGCCCCCCACGTGATGGCGTACTGATTGATGTCTTTTTGGATGGCCTCGATGGCTGCCTTTTTAACAGCCTCTGGGGCCGGAAAATCCGGGTACCCCTGGGCGAGATTGACCCCTCCGTGGATCAGGGACAGCCGTGTCATCTCCCGGATGACGGATTCCGTAAAATAGCCCGTGCGGTAAGAGGTTCTGGGTTTCATAGCCGGCCGCGAATCGAATCAGACGACGGATTCTTGGTCGATACGTCCCTGAAGGTTTCGAAGTTGATCGATGTCCTGTCTCAGCCGAAGGGCCATCATCTGAGTAACCCGGAGGACGATTTTGAAACCAAGACGGGGATCGGTCTCTACGAGCTCCATCAAGTCCGGCTTAAAAAAACCCAAAAGCTCGGTCGGCTCGGCAGCGACAATCGAGGTAGATCGGTGGGATTCGTTCAAAATGGCGAACTCCCCAAGCAGATCGCCGGTCTTGAGCTGCCCAACCTTCTGAAATATGTCCTTCCCCATCGGTCGGACGACATCCACGCTGCCCGTTTTAACGATGTACATTCCGGATCTCGGGGCTCTTGCACGGATGATGATTTCACCTTCCCCAAATTTCCTCCGGTGGACGATTCTTTCCACCTTTTTGAGCTCGGACGCCGTTAGCGTCTCGAACACCGGAAGGCCTTTCAAAATAGAAACGACCGTCTCTTTGGCCGTTTTATTTTGCGAAACGATACTGCTCCACTCCGGGTCGATGTATGGCTCCTCTGGCAAAGTGCCGGATCCTTTTGTATTAGGCGGTTAGTCGTAAGAACAGTGGAGTGCCTGCCCGCCTGGTAAAAGTAATTATTGGATAATATATTTGGTGAAATAGATCTCCACCACGTGTCCCCCAAGCCATTTGTTGAGTTCCTCTCGAATGGCTCTCTTAACATCATCTCGGGCGGGAGCCCGAAGTTGCTCCAGGTTCCTCGGGGCAAGGGCCCTGGTGACGCTGTCCTGGACCCGTGCCGTGTTTTCCATAGCCTTTCGTTTCGTCGATGGGGAATCCACCCCCAGTTGTACTGCGATTTGAACAAGATGCCCGAGCTGGTCCCCCGCTGGAGTGACCGTCACCGCTTCAATCCCTTTAACGATCAGAGTCCGGGGCTTCCGGACCTCTTCAACCGTCATCTCTTCCTGGGTTTCCTCAACAGCCCCAACATCGGGTTTCGGGATCGCTTTATCCAGGGAGGTAATAAACGATACCGTTCTGCATCGCCAGAATGAGCATGATAAGAGGAAAATACTTGAAAGGGCTGGTACTCTCTTCGGCCACGTCATCCCCCGTTCACCACCTCTGTCCGGTGGCGTGAAACTTCTCCAATTGTTTCCGGTAGTGACCTGACTCGGGGTCCAGAGCAATCGCTCGCCGGATAAGAGCCACGGCACGATTCCGGTTCCCCTTCAGGTAGTAAATCTCCGCCAGCGTGTCCAGATAAATAGGCTCATCAGGCCCAAGCTGCAATGACCTGTTCGACAGATCCAAAGCCTCATTCAGCAGGATTCTCTGTTGAGCGTACATCCAGGCCAGATTGTTCATCGTCCCCGTATCCCAGGGATTGAGTTCCAGCGCTTTTTTATAAGCCGCCTCCGCCTTTTCATAGCTTCGACGCTCGTAATAGATCGTACCCAACTCCGCGTGAACCCGCCAGAGATTTTGATTCGCCTCAAGGCCGGCCTCGAAGGCATGAATGGCCTCTTGTTGAAGTCCAAGGAACCTGTAAATCCTCCCTGCCTCGAGAATCGTCTCGACATCTCCATAGGAACGGGATAGCAGCCCATCCAGCGTTTCTACAGCAAGTCCCACATTTCCGACAGCCGCATACCCTCGCGACAACCCCATCAACGCTTCGATATATTCGGGAGCCAGTTCGTGGGCCCGTTCCAGGTAGCCGATGGCCGTTTCATGTCCACCCAAACTCAGATTTGCCAGGCCGGCCCTCGTCAAAAGGTAGGGGTCGTCTGGGCTGATCTCCACGGCCTCTTCATAAAGGGATACGGCATCCTGAAATCTCCCTGCCTCTGCGAAGCCCGAGGCCGATTCCAAAAGCCGGTAAGCCTCTCGGTTCTGGCATCCGACAATTGCCAGGATTATGACAAGGACTGTAGCAGGATTCTGTTTCACGTGGGTGCCTCTGATTCAGGGTTTTTCAATCCGCATTCCACAATCTACATTCCGCGTGTGCCGTCATTCCCGCGACCGTAACGCTCCAGTACTCCCCTTTGGCCAGTATTTAGGATTTAATTTCCGATTGCAATTTCCTGACTCCTCAAACTTTAATCTTTGCGCTTTCTGCTCTGTCGTTTTTGAGTATAGATTAGCCCAAGACCTTTGTCAAGCGGTATTTAAAGCCGGATTGACATAAAGGATGGATTTCAGTATGTTATTCTTCGCTCCTGCCGTTTCCGTTTGCCCATCCTGGACTTTTTTAAGTTTATGTCCTTGAGAAACTACGGTGAAATCGTATGTCGGGCGGAATCTCGGAAAAGGCCCTATTTAAACGCCCAGGCGATCGGAGAGGTGGATGGCTATCCCATTATCTGTGTCTCGCTTTCCACCGATCACCGGCTCCCGACGGTGCTCATCATCGGGGGCACCCACGGGGACGAACCGGCTGGAGTGGAAGCCGCGCTCGGTTTTATCGATTGTGACATCGGAAGGTGGCTCGACGAACTCCGCTTTGAAGTCATCCCCTGTTTAAACCCATATGGTTATGTCCACAAAACAAGGCAAAACCGGGAAGGGATCGATGTCAATTGGGCTTATCGAAAAACGGATGTCCCCGAGATCGGGATCTTTCGTCGTCTAATCAACCATCGTCGGTTCGAGGCGGTAATCGATCTCCACGAGGATTGGGAAAGTCCGGGATTTTACCTCTACGAGTTGCGCAGGGGGGGAGAGCAATTGGGTGTCGAGCTTGTCCGACGCGTCTCATCAGTCTGTCCGATAAATACGGCCCCCAGCATCGAGGGCGCACCCGCGGAAGCCGGGATCGTCAAGCCGGATATCGAGTCGGAGGTTGCCAAGCGTGGAGAAGGGATCCCCATCGCCTTGTTCAAGAGGCATACCGACCACCTGCTGACCTCCGAGACCCCCACTTGCCTGGCCCTTGACACCCGGGTAAAAGCCCACCTCATCACCCTGGACACTGTGATCGAAGCACACGCGTAAAGAAAGGAGGTTGTCGAAGTAAGCCGAAACAGCCAAGATTTCTTCTTTAACTTAGAACCTGGAACTTCCTTTGAGGTGATTCCATGCCGATCGTTACAGTTAATTGGTTACAGAAGTCCTGCAGAACGCCTGACGTCAAGCGGAAGGTCGCAGATGCGATTATCGATGCCATGTCAGGGGTGGAAGAAGCCGAGGTTTCGCCCGATCGGGTCTCCGTGAAATTCTCAATCATCGACAACGATCAGCCCGACGAGGGCTATCGCGTAAAGTCTTAGGGCCAGGAAAACCATGTCTCGTACCCCGGTTCAAGCATACGATGAACTGATCCGTCGCATCAAGGCGATTAATCTTCTTCGAAATTGTGAGGGCGTCTTAGGCTGGGATCAGCAGACTTACATGCCTCCCAAGGCATCGGCTTACCGTGCGGACCAGCTCGCTTTGCTATCCGGCCTGATCCATGAGCGATTTACCGATCCTGAGATCGGGGACCTGATCGGCGAGGTGGAAGTCAGCAAATTGGTCACTGATCCGGAATCTGTCCCGGCCGTCAACGTCCGGGAGCTGCGCCGGAGCTTTGACCGTGCGAATCGTCTGTCCAAGTCGCTGGTGGAGGAGCTGGCGCGTATCTGCTCCCTTTCCAGGGATGAGTGGGTTGAAGCGCGAAAGGCCTCCGATTTCCCCAGGTTCCTACCCTGGCTGGAGAAGGTCCTGGCCCTTAAGCGGCAAGAAGCCGCGGCCTACGACGACTCCGTTCACCCCTACGACGCCCTCCTCGAAGACTACGAGCCGGGCGAGACGACCGCTCACCTGAGGGGGGTCTTCAAAGACCTGCGTGAAGAACTGGTGGTCCTTGTCGATGCCATCGTGGGATCCCGGAAACATCCTGACACCTCGATCCTGGGCCGGGATTACCCCATCGATCGCCAGGAGGTCCTCGGCAAGGCGGTCGCATCGGCTATCGGTTTCGACTTCGAAGCCGGACGTCTGGATGTCACGGTGCATCCCTTCTGCGCCGGACTCGGCCCTTTCGACACACGGCTTACCACACGATACGACGCAAGGGAATTCAACCAGGCCCTCTACGGGGTATTGCACGAGGCCGGACACGGCCTATACGATCAAGGCTTGGACGAGGAGCACCACGGGACCCCGATGGGCGAATCGGTGTCACTCGGAATTCACGAGTCCCAATCCCGGATGTGGGAGAACTTCGTAGGCCGCAGCCGGTCCTTTTGGGAGCACTTCTTCCCCGTTGCACGTTCCCTCTTCCACGAGTCCCTGTCCGGGGTCTCCCTAGACGACCTTCACTTTGCGTGCAACGACGTGCGCCCCTCCTTCATCCGGGTCGAGGCCGACGAAGTTACTTACAACCTTCACATCCTCCTCCGATTCGAACTGGAGCACGACCTCCTCACCGGGGATCTGCCCGCCCCCGACCTGCCCGGTGCCTGGAACGAGCGATTCAGGACTTTTTTTGATCTCACCCCCCCTGACGATGCCCGCGGTTGCCTCCAGGATACCCACTGGAGCTTCGGGGGGATCGGATATTTCCCCACCTACAGCCTGGGCAACCTCTACGCCGCTCAGTTTTTCGACCAGGCGGAAAAGGACCTGGGTAACCTGGATGAAGCGTTTGCCAGGGGAGAGTTCGTGGTCCTGAGGGACTGGCTTCGGGAACATATATACGTTCAGGGGATGCGGTTCCGGGCGGAGGATCTGGCCAAACGGGTCACAGGGAGACCCCTGAGCCATATGCCCCTGATCAATCACCTCAGGACAAAGTTTGAGGCGCTTTACGGAATCTAACGCCGAGGCGCGGGAAATGCCTTGTGGCTATAATGCTCAGTCCGGTGGGCAAAGGATATCTGGAGGCGGGCAGGATACGGTCATCTCCTTCCCGGTGCCGGGATGGAAGAATCGAACTTCGTGAGCGTGTAGATAATACCCCCCGTCGCCGGGCAGGGGTACAGGATTCGGATCGACCGGGATGACGGGTTTTCCACCCGTCCCATAGATCGGATCCCCAACCAGAGGTAAACCTGCATACACCAGGTGAATCCGGATCTGGTGGGACCGCCCGGTTGGGATGACGACTTCAAGAATCGCGTTCCCGTGTTCATGATCTCGGTAAAGCAGCCTGCACTCCGTCCGGGCATATTTCCCGCGGGGCGTCACCCCGTAGAGGGTTCCGAGGATGGGATAAGGAACCCGGCCGATCGGCGCTTCGATCACAAACTCTGGGGGCATCCGGGTCCCCCGCGCCAGGGCTCGGTAGGTTTTTCGAATACCCCTATCCCGGATGTCGGCGCAGAGTCTTCGACGGGCCCTCTGTGACCGCCCAAGGAGCATCACCCCGGAAGTCCCCCGTCCAAGCCTGTGGATCGGTGCCGGAGGCGGATCGCCTCCGTATCTCCGGCTCATCATCGCAAGCAGCGTGTTTTCCAGGAAATTGCCTCCGGGCAAAACCGGAAGTCCTGCGGGTTTTGCCAGGGCAAGGATGTCATCATCCTCGTGGAGGATTTGGATATCGCGAGGGACATCATCCTCTTTCCAAGGCGGCCGTTCGTAGGATAGTTGTTGACCCGTCTGGAGAAGGGTATCCGCACCCACCGGTTTCCCGTCGAGATGGATGAGACCTTCCTCGATCCGCTGCCCCCATTCCTCCTGCGAAGAGTGGGGATACCTGCTGACATAAAAATCCAACACGCCTTGCCGCGCGTCCTCGGGTGCGATGCGGTTGGTGTAGGTCCAACCCCGATTGAGACAACCTGGGGACCTGTTTTTCGAATGTTCCATCAGCCCGGAGGAGGAATCCATGAAGACACTCTTGACAGGAGCCAGTGGCCTCATCGGTTCTGCGCTGGCTTCAGACCTATCCAACCGCGGACACGACGTGGTCCGGCTCGTGCGGTCGGAACCGGAAGCGGAAGCCCTTCTATGGGACCCGGAGGAGGCTGGGACCCTCGAATCGTCGGGACTCGAAGGACTGGATTGGGCGGTGCATCTTGCTGGAGAGAACATTGCTTCAAAAAGATGGAGCGAAGAGCAAAAGGACAGGATCCGGGACAGTCGGGTCAATGGGACCCGACTCCTCTCCGAAACCCTTGCCCGGCTCACAAATCCGCCTCAGGTGCTGATATCCGCGTCCGCGATCGGCTATTACGGAGACCGCGGTGAAGAGATCATGAACGAGGAAAGCGAATCAGGCTCTGGATTTCTCTCCGAAGTCAGCCGCGAATGGGAGTCTGCAGCTGAACCGGCGGCACGGCAAGGAATTCGGGTCGTCAACCTTCGATTTGGGGTGGTGCTCAGCCCGTCCGGAGGGGCGCTTGCAAAGATGCTGTTTCCCTTCCGCATGGGCCTCGGTGGCGTGATCGGAGACGGGGGACAGTACATGAGCTGGATCTCACTCGATGACGCGGTGGGATCGATTTGCCACGCCCTGGCCGAACCCACAATCAAGGGCCCCGTCAATGGGGTATCCCCGAACCCGGTCACAAACCGGGAGTACACCAAGACACTGGGCAGGGTCCTGTCGCGGCCGACCCTGTTTCCAATGCCCGCCTTTGCCGCGCGTCTGGCCTTCGGTGAAATGGCCGACGCCCTGCTTCTGGCCAGTACGCGGGTGGACCCCGCCCGCTTGAGGGAGACAGGTTATGAATTCCGCCATCCGGTGCTCGAACCCGCGCTCAGACATCTCCTGGAAAAGGAAGATTGACCCACCAAACCAATAAGGTTCTCAACTTTCAATCTTTTACCGGTGTCTGACCATCGGCCCCCGCCCCCTGTTCCTCCGTGTCCCGATCCGAGTCGATCTCGATCCGTTTCTGGTCCGCCAGTTGAAGGGTCGTCTGGATAAGCCATCGCGCATTCGCACGCCGGCGCAGCTTCGACCTCTCGAAAAGTTTTTTAGCCCTCTCGAATAGTTCCGGGTCCGGGAGGGCGTGTTTTTTTCGCCCCGTGAGCACATTTTGAATAGTTGAGAAATATGGGCTCGGATGTGTCTCACGGATCCGGGTCCACTTCTCATAGTCATACGACTTGAGGGAAAACGCCGAAGGGTCATATGTGAACTTTATCCCGAGAGACTTCACTTTAGGCCCCTCTCCGGAGTCAACCAGATCAGCCCTCACAATCTGTCCGAGAAGGGAAACCTTCATCGGGAGGTCGGTTCGAAACATGTCAGCACCGTAGATTGAGGACCGAGTGGGATAGAGGGTCAACCGGATCCCGACGTGACGGATAGCCGCGATGGGATCTTCCGGGGAAGCCTCACAGTCTTCCGCAAGGTAGTCGATTAGTTCATCATCCGCCGCGATCCTGACCCCACTCGCGCTAAAATCGATCAGATTGACCCATTTTCCGGACTCCGGTCGGATATAGCGCGCCCTCAGGGTAATATGCTCCGAAGCGATATGGAAGACTTCCGCGATCATTTCGTGGTAACCGGGAGGGAGCCCGGTTGAAGAGGAATACCCCATAAGAACCACTTCTCCGGCCTTCAGGGCATCGGGATCTCCCAGCTCCGGGTGCATCTTGGGTGGCTTTCGGATATAAACCGACTTCTCATCCTCCCGATCGCTCTCCAGTCCCAGGATCTTGGTACGGCCGAGTACCATCGGGACCACCCGATAACCTCGTAAATCCATGTGGGGTTTTGTGACGTGGATGATTTGATCCGGTATTGGAATCTGACGCATCGTCTCCCTGAACAATTCCAGGAGTTTTTGCGGGTCCTCTCCGGAGGGAATGGGCGAGGAAGGGATCTTCGTCCTCGGGGGGTTGGGGCCGGAATCCGGATAAACCAGGTCCGTCCGCGTTATGAAGAGCTCGAACTGTGCCGGGAGTTGGGTCGGTAGGGCGCTGGATTGAATATCGTGGAGGAACCGCGCGGAAGCACGGCGCTCAGCTTGGGGGGCTGAGTTTTGGTCGGACATAAACCGGATGGAGTGGGCGAGAGTCTACGCGGTTTTTCGGTCACACAGGAACAGGACCGAACGCTTGATTGGCTCGATTATCGGGAGTTCCGCAGACTGTCGGTCGGAAGCACCCTCGGCTGATCTTGACCCTTTGAGAGGTACCACATCCGCCGCTGCACGACATCAACATCCTGGCGCAGCGATTGGATATGCGCGTGGAGGCTATCCAGGCGCGTGAGGATTCGGGTGGCGTCGGCGGATGAGGATCCGAATTGGGCGACCGGCCCCCCTTTGGATAAGGAATAATTCCAAAGACAGACCACAAGCGCGCAGGCAGCCAGGATGAATGCAACACTGGAGGCTGAGCGGTTCCCCTCGGTCCGGCGCGCATACGCATTCCCGACCATGAAAATCAGGATCACCAGTGCGAATAAAAAGTTTGCAGTGTTCAGCAATGGGACTCTCAAGCGGAATTTTTTCTGAGTGCCTTTGTTTCCACATGAAGAGGTTTCCCCCGGGAACGCCGCACGGCGATGAGTTCGGCCACCACACTGACGGCGATCTCCTCGGGATTGTCGGCCCCGATATCGAGTCCGATCGGGGCGTGGACCTCATCGAGACGGGAACGGGGGATTCCCTTGGCCTCGAGTTGCCTCCACATCAGAGCGATCTTCCTACGGCTGCCGATCATACCGATATATTTCGCATTCGTGCGGACAGCCTGTTCGATGACAGGTTTGTCGTGCTGGTGGCCCCGTGTCACCGCCACAAGGTAGGATTGCTCGTCGATGTCAAGGTGTTCGAAGCAGTGCTCCAGATCCAGAACGTGGGTTTCGTCCGCCTCCGGAAATCGTTCCTGGTTCGCGAACATGGGCCGGTCGTCTACGACCGCGATCTGAAAGCCTGAAGCCTTGGCGATCCTGGCGATTTGGAGGGACACGTGACCGCCACCGAAGAGATACAGACGGGGTGCGGGAACGATCGACTCGAGGAAAATGCGGTGGTCTTCCCGGCCCTCGGGTTTCTCAATCGTAACCGTCAGAACTTTCAGGAGGTTTTCGTCGATTTCGTCCCCAATCTCTTCCCTCACACGAAGATCAAGTACCGGATTCCCGAGCGTGCCATGGATGGTCCCGTCCTTCCGGACAAGGAGCTTCGAGGCAAAGTCATTTGGCTCGTCCGAGACCAGGGTGGCCAGGATCGCAGACGCATCTTTTCGCCTCAGGTCAATGATCTCCTCGAGGGTCGATTTTGACCCTTCGGCGGTGATGGGCTCGGTGAAGATTTCGACATTCCCCCCACAGTTCAGCCCGTCCTCCCCCGCGTGTTTCTCAGTAAGGATGAAATGTTGCAGGCTGGAAACACCGGATTCGATCACATGCCTACCCTCTGCCCAGACATCCGCTTCGAGGCATCCGCCTCCGACGGTCCCGACGATCTTGTTGTCGGGTTTCACCAGCATTTTGGCCTTCTTGCTCATCGGAAGGGATCCCTTGCTCGACACGATTGTCGACAGGGCCGCACGTTCTCCGCGTTCGATGATCTTAAGGGCTTCTTTGAATATGTCCTGCACGTATCACCCCTCACATTTTTCGAATCGACTGTCATCCTTATGGAGCAAACTGACCCAAGCCCAGGAGCCTCATACCCCAGATCTAAATCCAGATCGAGCGGAGGGTCTTGGCCAGTTGGACGAGGCTCTGCAGGTTGTGTGCCGGCAGGAAATAGTCGAGGTATGGCAGGGCGGTCTTCATACCCAGACAGAGAGGCTGATACCCCGGACTTCCAAGTAGCGGGTTGAGCCAGATCGTTTTGTACGCTCGACGTCGAAGCCTTTCCATCTCGCGTTGCATCAAGTCCGCGTCCCCTCGGTCCCACCCGTCGCTCACGATCACGACAACGGTATTGCTCCTGAGCATCTCTCTGCTGAACTTGTCATTGAATTCACAAATGCTCTTTCCGATGTCCGTACCACCGGCCCAATCCTCCACGGACCGTGCGACCTCGGCCAGAGATGCCTCCACACTCCGGGTCTGAAGGAGGCGGGATATAATCGTTAGATGGGTGCTGAAAACGGCGACCTCTACTTGCTTCAACTCCCGCTTGAGGCCGTATATAAACTGAATGAGAAACTTGCTGTAGCAGTCCATCGATCCGCTGACGTCGCATATCAACATCAACCGGGTCTTCTTAATCTTTTTTCGTTTGTTGGCGATTTCGATCCCGTCTCTTCCGAAGATGATATTTCTCCGCCAGGTTTTTCGAAAATCAATCTCCCGACCCCTTCGGGAAGGGGTCCTCCTGCGGCTTATTTTGGTGGAGATGATGTCCACGATGTGAGCGATGATTCTTCTCGCCTCCTCAATCTCCTTGTCGGTGAGTGAAGCCAAATCTTTTTGGGCCAGCACCTCTTCGGGGCTATACCAGATCGCCTCAGCCTCCCCATCTTCCTCCCCCTCATCATCCGACCAGTCGAGAAGATCCACCTGCCTCTCCTTCGAATGGGTCGCAAATTCCTCTTCACCGCAGAGATTCTCCGCTTCGGAGGGGTACGGTTTGAGCTCGTCCAAGGGTGATTCCCAATACGAACGGAAGACCGCGTCAAAAGTCTCCAGATCCTCCTGCCGTGAGATCAGGTTCGTACGAGCCGAGTGATAAAAATCCCTCCGGTCGCTGATCGGGACATAGTCGAAACTCCGGCATAGGTCGATCAGGTTTCCGGCGGGAACCTCCACTCCCGCCCTTCTGAGAAAACGGGAGAATGAGACCACCCTTCCGAGGGTTGAACGGTCAGTTCGAGGCATATCAAGAGCTCCCCGTCCGGAGAATCCGGTCGTCCGGTTCCCGCTTTGAAGCACGATCCTTCAGGACTTTGGCCTTCTCGATCAGTTCCGAGATACCATCATCTTGAACCCTCTGGATGTCCTCGCGGTATTTAAAAATGCAGCCGATTGTCGCGTCGACGTTCCCGTTGTCTAGCTCTTCGACACCCAGCGTCATCAAAGCCATGGCCCAGTCGATGGTTTCTGCAATCCCCGGCCTTTTGTAGAAGTCCCGCGTCCGGGCGACCTGCATGAACCCGCAAACCTGCCCGGCGAGGTTGTCTTTGATCCCCCGGACCTTGGCCTTGACGATTTCCAATTCCTTTTCGAAATTTGGATAGTCGATCCAGAGATAAAGGCAGCGGCGTTTGAGGGCGTCGTGGATCTCCCGCGTTCGGTTGGAGGTCAGGACGACGTAGGGACGGTGCTTCGCCTTGATCGTACCGATCTCTGGAATCGTGATCTGGAAATCCGAAAGGACCTCCAAGAGGAACGCCTCGAACTCTTCGTCGGAACGGTCCACCTCATCGATCAACAGGACCGGCGGACGCTTGGAGTTCCCCTGAATAGCGTCCAGGAGGGGTCGTTTGAGGAGAAACTCCTCGCTGAAGATATTCCTTCCGATCTCCTCCTTCGAATGTCCCCTCGCCTCTTCGAGGCGGACCTCCAGCATTTGCTTGGGATAGTTCCACTCGTAAAGCGATGTATTTGCGTCGAGTCCCTCGTAACACTGAAGGCGAATCAGGCGAGTTTTAAGAATTTCGGCCATCACCTTGGCCACTTCGGTTTTACCTACCCCCGACTCACCTTCGAGGAAAACAGGCTTATTCAGGGAGCCGGCTAAAAAGACGGTTGTGGCCAGCGCTCGGTCCGTGACATAGTCTTTAGTCGCGAAAGCCCTCTCGATTTCGTCGATGCTCTTGAGCATGTGAGCTCTCTATCTATTTCATTAAAAAAGGGTTAGGGGCCGGATTCCGACATTAAAAAAAGACTTTCTCATATGCCCTGGGAGTCGAATATTGAATATACTGAAATACACAAAAAGAGTCAAGGTTGGAGGACTGGCCGCAAGTTCCTCCGCGGTTCACCCTTCCTTATTGACTTGCCCCATCACATTTGGTATATAAGAATCCGTCTTCGTCAATCTCCAATTTTCAGCGACCCTCAAAGGAAAGCATCATGGGTTTTCCGATTTACGACTTCAGAAAAGATATTCGAAATGTACTCGTCACCCCCCAGATCCGTGCCCGATTTCTCAGGATGGAACCCGGACAGGTCGCCAACCTCCACTCCCACGACCTGGGGGTAGAGGTGTTTCTAATCCTTGAAGAAAAGCCGAGTTCGAAATAGACGGTGAAACCGAAGTGATCGGACCCGGCCAGATGTGCGTTGCCCTGGCCAATCAAATGCACATCGTGAGCGTCGTAGGGGATCGTCCGATGACCATGTATCTCTCGGTGACCCCACATATTCAACCGACACACACAGGACGAACCCCCGAAGGGGATCGGCTCCCCCTCAAGTTCTCACCGTCAAGGTCTTACGACGAAAAACCCGATCCCGATATTCCCCCGGAAAAGTTGGTCCACCGACAGGTAGAAGCGGCCCGGGAGGTTGCGAAAGCCGCTCGAACCAGCTCCAGGATCCACCTGGCGGTGAGAGACAAACTTAAAGCCGCGTTCGTAGATGGAGACAGAGACATCCTCCACGAGGTTCGTGGAGAAATCTGGGGGGCGATTTTTGAGACCTTCGAGAGGGTCAACGAACTGGCTTCAACCTGGAATCAGCTTGCTGCAAGAACAGTAGAGACGGAGCAGGTAAGGTAGTCTTCTGAATCCCATCGATTCCGTATACCAGGATCATGGATGAAAGAACAATACCACCCGTTAGACTCGGAGTCATCGGATGCGGAGCGATCGCCCAGATTCAACATCTGCCGAACCTCGCCTCCCTTCGGGAGGAGTTTGAAGTGGTCACGGTCTGCGACCGTTCACCTGCTCTGGCCGAATATGTCGCCAACACCTTTCACGTTCCGAATTTTACCACCGACTACAACGACCTTTTGGCATCCGATCTCGATGCCCTCCTCCTCTGCCACACCGACCCAAAGACCACGGTTGCCGTTGGCGCCTTCGAAGCGGGGAAGCACGTCTTTATGGAAAAACCGATGTGCTACTCCATCCAGGATGCGGATGCCATTATCGCCGCCGCTCGAAAATCCGGGAAGGTCGGCCTGGTCGGATATGTGAAAGTCTACGATCCCGCGTTCGAACTCGCAAAACGGGAAGCCGACGAAATGGACGATATCCGTTTCGTCCAGATTAACCACCTGCATCCCAACAACAAGCTCCATCTTTCCCAATATCGGATCAAACGGTTCGACGACCTCCCCCCCAGGGAATCAGTCGAGGGAAAGGGAGAAAAGAGAAAATCTCTCCAGGCCATCGGGGACGTGCCCAGCCACGTGGAGCAGGCTTTTTTTACCGTTTCAGGCAGCATGATCCACGACCTCTACGGCCTGCGCATCCTGCTCGGGGAACCCAAGGCCGTGATCAGCACTGAGATTTGGAATGACGGCCGGGCGATCAACACCGTTCTAGACCCTATACAAGCGTGAATTTTTCTTGGTTTTAGTAGAAAAAAGTTGAAATGCCCCAGTTTTCAGGCCTATAGTTGTAGTGTGAAAGACAAAAAGAGGCCATCAAAAGGGGCATTTCAGATGAGAGAATACAGGAAGATTCTTCGGAACAGGGAAGCACGAATTGTCCGTCGTTTGCGTCGGAAGCAGTGGTGCAGTCAGGTCAAGCCTATGATGTCTGGGGGAAACATCCACTACGAGATAAGTGGGAAGGCCGAGGCGATCACGTGTGGGGGGATCGGCGCGTTTCACCACCTGGTCCGCAGGGTTGGGCTGGTGAAAGAGATTGACCGTCATCTTCATCTTTTGAAAGTGCATTTGCCCTGTCACGAATCAGACCACGTTCTGAACATCGCCTACAATGCGCTGGTTGGTGGTCAACGCCTTGAAGACATTGAGCTGCGCCGGCAGGATGCCACGTTCCTGAACGCTTTGGGCGCTCAGCGTCTCCCGGATCCGACCACAGCAGGCGACTTTACACGTCGTTTCCGGCCATCGGATATCGAGACGTTGATGGATTGCATCAACCGGGTGCGCACCCGGATCTGGAAAAAGCGCGCCAGGGGCGAACTCAAAGAAGCCCTCATCGACATCGACGGCACCCTGGCCACCACCCTCGGAGAACGCAAGCAGGGCATGGCCCTGTCATACAACGGTATCTGGGGATACCATCCTCTCGTGGTCTCTCTGGCGAACACCAGGGAGGTGTTGTTTCGGTGATTATATACTTGATAAAGTCATGATAGTGATGAAGGCTCTGTCTACTCAAACAATCTGTTGGCAGTCCCCATGCCGACAAATATAGAAACAGGACATCAAAAATCAGGTAAAGAAATCGCTCGAATCGGACGATCTCCGGCCAAGGGACGGGGCATTCTGCGAGACTTTCGCAAAAAACTCAACATTTTTGGATAAAGCAAATAGCCTTTGTCAAGTATATAATTCCCGTTGTTTCTTGTGAATCGACCCGGCCATGTGCCCAGCCACGACGGTGCCGTAAAGTGGATCGATCGCGCCATCGCGCTGGTCGCCCCTTTCGCCAAACGCATCTGCCTGCGCGGAGACACCGGCTTCTCACTCACCCGGCACTTCGATCGTTGGTCGGAAAAGGTCGACTTCGTCTTCGGCATGGATGCTTACCGGGGATTGGTCAAGATCGCCAAATCCCTGTCACAGAGCGATTGGGAGCCCTTTGAACGACAACCCAAATACCAGGTCAAGACCTCCCAGAGACAGAAACGCGAGAACGTGAAAGCCCGGATCATCCGGGAGCGCGGCTTCAAAAACATCCGACTTGCCAGTGAACGTGTTGCCGGGGTTTCGTATCGTCCTGCTCGATGCAGGAAGACCTGTCGACTCGTGATCCTCGAAAAGAACCTGAGCGTCGAACGCGGCGAAAACGCCCTGTTCGATGACAAGCGCTGTTTCTTCTACATTACCACCCGAAAAGATCTTACGGCCGCGGAAATCGTGAGGCTGGCCAATCGACGGTGCGATCAGGAAAACGTGATTGAACAACTCAAGAACGGGGTCAACGCCATGCGGATGCCCGTCGACAACCTGATGAGCAACTGGGCTTACATGGTCATGACCGCCCTGGCGTGGAACCTCAAAGCCTGGTTCGCGTTGATGATCCGAAAGCGTGAGCGTCGCGATCAACTTCTGAGAATGGAGTTTCGCGCCTTCCTCCAGAATCTGATCTGGATCCCTTGCCAGATCGTGACCCGGGGAAGACAGATCATCTATCGTGTCTTGGGCTACAACCGGTGGATGACTGACTTCTTCCCGGCCTGGAACAGAATCAGATGGCTCAAACCGGCCTGACTGCCATGTCAGCACCTGTCGTCGTAACATCACAGGGACAAGTCCGTCCACCCCGGCTAAAACACGTCCGCAAACTCAGTTAATTAGACAATCGCATGCCGAAACAATCACAAAAACAGCCCAGACATCATCTCCACCAAGTCACAAGTCTGAAATGCTCCGAAATCTTGTATAACACACCGCTCAACAAGCCTATTCGCTTATTTTAGGGCTAGAGTACCCGACTGGGACGCGCTGTGTCGCGACCTGGGTCGATCTCCCAAAACTGTGGGACTTTAAAGAAACACTGGAAGTCTACGGAGACGACAAGAGGGTCATCCTCTCTTATCCGACAGGCTTTGCCAGAGGAATCCCTACAGACATAACCGTCCAGGAAATTGACGGAAGCGGACGATCCTTCCGGAAAGAACCGGCCGTATCGTGGGACGGCGCCTTCACGCAGGAACTCCGGCATTTTCACGAATGCATCGTCCGGGGAACGCCCCCGAGGACTCCGGTAGACGATGCCCGAAGCGATATCAGCTTAATCATAGAAATCATCATGGCTTATCAAAGACGAAATCAATCGTAACGTCCTTCATCCTGAAAATTAGAAATGGAAGGGATTGGGATGTTTAAAAGAAAAAAGGAGGAACCCATGATCACAAACTCAATTCGACTGACAGAAGATCAACTTGAGACATATCAACGTGACGGTTATCTGATCGTCGAGGATCTTGTTTCCTCTGAGGAGGCCGAAGCCCTCCGGAACAGGGTCAGGGAGTATACCCACGGAGACCGGCCGACCGATCATCTTCAGGTCGAGATAGAACCGAAAATTCGCCGCGGAGAGCTCGAAGTCGATCACCCCGGGGATGGTATTCGCAAGCTGGGCGGGCTTGTAACGCACGACGACCTGTTCCGCAAGCTGGGACTGGAGGGTAATATCGTCGATATCATGGAACAGATTCTGGGGCAGGATCTCAAACTCTTCCGAAACGCCCTGATGGTGAAGCCCCCCGAGGTCGGCTCCCAGAAAGGCATGCACCAGGACTCCCCCTACTGGCCGATCGAACCGATGGCACTCTGCACGTGCTGGTATGCGATTGACGAAGCCACGGTAGAAAACGGATGTATGGGCATCATCCCCGGATGGCATAAGAAAGGACACCTTCCCCACAAGCACGTCACGGACGACTTCGTTGTAGACGAAGAGCATTACGACATGAAAGATATGGTCATGGCGCCGCTTCGCCCGGGAAGTGGCCTCTTCTTCCATTCGTTGATGCCCCATTATACCGCTCCAAACCGCTCGAAGAACTGGCGGCGAGCCATCGCACTGGCCTACATGTCCGCGAAATCCCGTTATACGAAGGAGGGGGATAAGCCGGAATTCTTCCAGGTAAGAGGGAAGTCCTATCCTGGATGCGTATGAATCCCCGGGTTCTGAATCAATCCGGGATCAACACGAATAGATCTTCTACGGTGGATAGAATAGAACTTGGATTGTCCTGACCTCCCTCGCTGATCCCCCTTTCAAAAAACCCAACCCCCCTCAATCCCAGGAAAGGAATGACCATGCCAAAAGTCTCTCCGTCCTTTCACGGATGGGCCTCCTTGTTGATCCTCTCACTCGTCAGTGCCCCCCTTGCCCTCGCCCAGGGCGAGATGCCGAGCGGAAATCCCGGTATCATCCCACCCGGGGCCACACTGGATACCCTTTTCACAGGGGGATTGGTCCTCACCGAAGGCGTGGCCGCCGGGCACGATGGGATGATCTACTTCAGTGACATCACATTTACATTTATGGCGGGGGAAAAAGGTGTGGAGGCGGGCCATATCTGGAGATATAACCCGGCTACCGGAGAGGCCGGCGTATTCCGCTCTCCGAGTGGAATGTCAAACGGGATTAAATTCGACGCCAAGGGAAGAATGATCGTGGCCGAAGGCGCGGATTTCGGGGGACGCCGTGTTACCAGAACGGATATGGAGACGGGCAAGAGCTATATCATCGCAGGTTTCTACGACGGCCGTCGGTTTAACGCCCCGAACGATATCACCATCGACGAAAAGGGACGGATCTACTTTAGCGATCCCCGATACCTCGGACACGAACCGCTCGACCAACCCGTGAAGGCCGTCTACCGAATCGATCCCGACGGATCGATC
This sequence comes from Candidatus Latescibacterota bacterium, assembly GCA_965217865.1. Taxonomy (GTDB): domain Bacteria; phylum Latescibacterota; class UBA2968; order SICM01; family SICM01; genus CBDCJO01. The sequence goes on from CBDCJO010000002.1 coordinate 2,870,261, forward strand.
CATCGCATCATCACGGACGCGGGAAAGCCGAATGGAGTGGCTGTTTCACCGGACCAGAAAACCCTCTACGTCGTGTGCCACGACAATGGAGCCACCGGCTCCGATCGACTTTCCGAAGGAGCCCAAACCTACAGTGGCCGGATGGCCCTGTTGGCTTACGACCTTGCTCCGGACGGTACAGCGAAATTCAGGGAAACCCTTGTCGACTACGCTCCCGAAGACGGACCCGATGGGCTTGTCGTAGACGAAGATGGGAATCTCTACGTGGCCGAACGCAGTAAGAAACGTCCGGGGATCGCCGTCCGTTCACCAAAGGGAAAAGAGCTCGCGTTCATCCAGACCGAGATCCCGACCAATGTCGGATTCGGCCGCGGCGAAGAAAGCAAAACCCTCTACATCACAGCGGGTAAAAGCCTTTACCGTATCAAGCTGCTGAAGAAGGGCTACCACCTGCCGCCGGAGTAAGGAATTTTCAGTCTTAAATCCTCAATCTTAAACCAGTAGTGTCCGGTTAAGGTTTCGGTGGTTCTTTGTAACCATCTGAGTGAAACCTACTTGCGGGAATATTTGTCTGTTTTCGATTTCAATTCGTTCCTACGCCTTCAATGACTTTAGTCGACTGGTTGTTGGTCATCGTGATCAACGGAGGTATCGTCCTCTACGGGCTCACCGTTTTCAAGGGAAAACGAGAGAGCTTCGATTGGTACCTGGCCGCAAAATCCATGCCCTGGTGGGCCGTGGGCTTGTCAGCCTTCGGAACCGCGGTGGACAGCGGAGATTATGTTGGGATCGTCGGTGGGTCATACAAGCTCGGGTTGTCCCAGCTCTCTCAGTGGTGGCTTGGAATCGCAGTCGGGTGGTTCGTTCTGGCTTTCTTCGTGATCGTTCCGATGTACCGATCCGGAGTGTTCACAAACGCGGAATGGTTGGAATTTCGCTTCGGACCATCGGTCCGCATCCTGGCTGTCCTGATCAATATTCAATCCCGCACCAATGTGTTGGGTAATATCTTTTTTTCCCTTTTTCTGGTCCTCAACATTGTCGGTGGGCTCGACGCAGCCAGGAGCTGGCCCATCGTTGTGGGCATAGCCTTTACAGCGATCCTGTACATTGTCAGAGGCGGGTTGAAGGCGGGGGTCTTTACAGACGCGATGCAGAGCATCGCCATGATCGTGGCCTCATTCGTGCTCTGGGGAATTGTCTGGGCAAACACTGGCGGTTGGGAGGGCTTGAGTCAAAAGCTTGCGGCCGTGGATCAGGAGCTCCCGGGAACGCTTCTGCACGTTGGCGGATATTCACCCCGCGATGGCGTTTCTCCTATCGTGGTCGTACTCAGCTTTATCGTCGTGTTGACAACCTATGTGTTGATCAATCAGTATGAAGCCATTCGTTTCCTGGGTGCGCGGTCCGAATGGGATTTCAAAATGGCTGCGCTTGTGGCAAGTGCGGCCACGGCGATATGCCTCTGGTTCAACGTCAGTATGGGGCCCCTCTCAAGGGCGGACTTTCCCGGTCTGGAAACGATCGATCAAGCCTACCCCCTGATGGTCAAGAAGTACCTGCCTCCCGGCCTCACCGGTTTGGTCATTGCCGGCCTGTTGGCGGGGGGATATTCAACGTTCGACTCGATCGGAATCGGAATCTCCAGCCTTTTTGTTCGGGACATCTACGCTCGTTTCATCGTGAAACACGGGACGGATGCCCACTATACCCGAGTGGGCAGGATCTCAGTGCCGTTCATCATCGCCCTCGGTTTCGCCTACGTGCCCTTTATTCAAAAAGGAATGCTCCTGTTTTACCTGCGGTTGGCGGGAGCCATCGCCGTTCCCCTGATGACCGTGATCCTCATGGGGGTTTTTACAAGGGTGCATCGAGGGGCGGGGATCGTCGGGCTCCTGGTGGGACTGACTTACGGGGCATCCGCGATCCTTGGAGATTTCAACGGTTGGGACCTGCCCACCTGGTACACGAATACCTGGTGGGCCTACCTCTGGAACCTTGTCCTGCCTGCGGGGAGCATGTTGATCTTTTCGAAGCTGCTGGACGTCTTTCGGGGACCTGTTCAGGAGGAAGAATTAAAGGGTTTGATTTATGCCCGACATGAGATCACGGGAGATATTAGGAAACTGATGTCTGGACGTTTAAAGGTGTTGGAAGGAACCTGGTTGCAGAAAACCCTTCGGGAAGCCCCGGTGAGGCCTGAGTATCCCTTCAAGGTGCCGGAGACCGGTCTCCCGTGGTTTCAAAAACCCGGCTTGTGGGTCTTCGTCTATCTGGTCGTGGTCTGCTATCTCCTCTTCGGGCTTCTCTGGTAGCTTGTTCCGGATTAGCGCGGCCGGGAACACTGCAACTCATCAAGGATAGCTTTCACCATCGAAGGATCGGACTGCTAACCGCCTTTTTGATACGGGTCACCCCCCGACTTTTTGAGCTATGGAAAACTCAGAAGACACCAGAAGAACGCACCAGTTCGAAAGAATCTACACCCTCCTCCTCTTATGGCTGGTCGCAGGCCTTCTCCTGATCTCCATCCTTTACACCTCAGCGCTCTGGTGGGTGAAAGTCCTGATCGCTTCCGTCCTCATCATCATCGGCGCCTTTTTCGCCCGCAGCTATTGGCGTGAGCGATAACCTTTCCGACTCGCCTTCCAAAATTCCCCCCCGATCCCTTACGATTCCCCCCCGGAATCCCCACATACGATACCCAGAAAAATCAGAAAACTGAGGTCCAGGTTCAAAAAACCGATAGGGCGATAGTCATCCCCGCTTTTTTGAGAAACGCCTTACGAGGTTGTTTATCAATCACATAGAAGATCGGATATCGGCATATTTCCAACTGGCACAGCGATTGCAAGGGTAAAGACTGGAAGGCGAAACCGAATCAAGAATCCTTTCAGCAGGAGGATGAAAACCATGAAAATCCTACTCGCTCCTTTCGCCGTTGTGCTGATGTCTTTTTTTGGATGCGGAAAGGGCGTCCTCAATTCCTCACCAGAGGCGGACGGACTTCCCAGCACGATTCGAACCGATACCAGAACGATCGCGTTTGAACACCTTGCCGGAGGAGATTCTCATACAGCTTCCCTCGAAGGACCGGCCTTGTTCGTTGCGGGAAATCCATCCGAGATCACCTCCTTCACAGGGATGTTAAAAGATCCCGAGCTTGTTCGCCGGATTGGCGACACGGATTTCGATAATAACTGGGTCGTCGCGATCTTTCGCGGAATGGTAAGCACCGGTGGACACGGGATCCGGGTGAAGGAAATTGAAAAAGAAAATGAAACCCTGAAAGTCGCAGTCGACCTCAGCGACCCCGAACCCGATCAGTTTGTTATTCAAGTGATATCCTATCCCTTCCATATCATCACGATTCCGAAAAAGGACCTCATCGTAACCGGAGAAACAACCTGGTCTGTCGTTCGAACAAGAGGGACCCCCCTCGCACCCATCATCGATCCCATCGTTAAAGCCGACGATCCAGATGTGACGATTCTCCTGCCTGGAGGAGATTCAGGTCAAGGTGGGGTAAGAGGGGGATCGGGTCCTGTTACCGTAGGTGGTAAAGATACTCCTTCGGACCGTGATGGCAACGGAAGGGTTGTTCCAAGAGGCGATTTCCCGGGGGATACCGAACCGGTGGATCCTGATAAACCGGATCCCCTGCCCAGGCCGACAGAGCCTGATGACGTTCCAACAGGGGGTACCGAAACCCCCGGGGTGAAAGCGGATATCAGGGGGGCGATCACAAAAATGACACCATCCGGAGAGGACGGATTGAGCAAGGGTATTGTTGGCGCCGTCTTGATTGAAGGGAAGATCGAGAAAGATACGGGCTTCGACAGGGCATTTGTAGAAATTACCAGAGGAACTCTAATCTTAAAAAAAGAAGGTGAAGAATTCCGAAAGGTGTCTTTTGAATCGCTCAAGATCGGACAGGAGACGCAAGCCGTCTTCACGGGGCCGGTAAGGGAATCCTATCCCGTGCAGGCCACGGCCCGCGAGTTTATAATATTGAACTGATCTACTCAGGATCCTCTGTTTCGAATCGGGTGCGGGAAGGGTGGACCTGAAAGCTGATCGGATCGAACCGCCCCGGAGGCACAATTCTTCGGGGCTTTTTTCCAATATTTGATTTATATTATAGTTTATGTGGTGTGGTCGTGAAATCTCCCTGGAATTTCTCATTCTGCTTTAGATCGGCTTCCGCCCGGATGCCTCGGCACAATCCAAAGGGTCCGCCTACAGCCCAAAATGGTGAAAGAAAAAATCAACGAAAAAAGGAGCCCAGGCGGGGACATCATGCTCAGGAAGGAGGTGAATCCCGAAAGGAAACCTCGCGGAAGGATCGGGCGAAAGCTTGTCGTGACATTCGTTTTTTTCGTTCTGTTGGTGATCGGCGGTACGGGCTGGGCTTTCCACGACCTCACGCAGCGCAGCCTCGACCGGCAAATGAGCGAGCGGCTCCTGGCCGTGGCGCGGCTGGTCGCAGGCGGTCTCGACGGCGATCTGGTTCGCCGATTGCGGCCGGGCGATGAGGGATTCAGGGTTTACGGGATCCTCACCAACCGGCTCCGAACAGCTAAGGAGGAGGTCGGCGCCCGAAGGATCTACGTTTTCGACCGCCAGGGAAGAAGCCTTTTGGACACCGAGCAGGGAACTCCCGTCGGACGGGAGTTCGCACGGCTCAGATTTCAAAGAGCGGAGCTTTCTTCGCTGTGGAAGGGTCAAGCGGCCCATTCGATCCTGTTTCAAGGTGAGGATGGGGTCTTCTACAAGTCCGGATATGCACCGGTCTTTATCGACGATGAAGTGGTCGCCGGTGTCGGGGTGGACATCGGCGCTGCTCTCCTTGAGACCATTCAGACGTTTCAGCGATCCATCCTGATCTTCGGCGGGATCAGTGTTGCTTTGACCGTCGTCATTGGGCTGGTCCTCGCTCGATCGATTACCCTTCCGATTCACCGTCTGGTCAAGGCTGCCCGGGACATCGGCAGGGGAAATCTGAAGCGGGAGGTGGATACCTCCTCAAGGGATGAGCTGGGATACCTCGGTGAGTCGATGGAGGAGATGCGTCGAAAGATCCTTGATCGAGACGCGCAGCTCCGGCAGATGCTCGGGGGCGTCGCCCACGAAATTCGGAATCCTCTGGGGGGTATCGAAATCTATGCCGGACTGATCGCAGACGATCTCCCAGATGAAGACCCGCGAAAAACTCATATCCGAAAGGTCATCGGTGAAGTAAAAACCCTCAACCGGATCATCACGGAGTTTCTCGATTTTGCAAGGCCCACCCAACCCCGGCCGGAAGCCGCATCCGTCTCCCGTTTGGCCGAGGAGACCTCGTTTCTCCTCGGACCTGAGATGGAAACCGTGGGTGTCCGATATGAACAGGTCGTCCCCAGCGACCTCCGGATCAAGGCGGATTCGGAACAGGTAAAGCGGTCCCTGCTTAACCTGATGAAGAACGGGATTCAGGCGATGCAAGATGGAGGTTCCTTGACCCTTAAGGCTCGGGAGTCCGGTGACCGGGTAGTCATCGAGGTGAGTGACACCGGTTCCGGGATGACCCCGGAGGTGAGGGGGAGACTCTTCGAACCTTTCTTTACGACAAAGCAAAAAGGAGCGGGCCTGGGACTCGCCATGGTACAAAAAATCTCGGAGGAGAACGGGGGGTGGGTAGAGGTGGAGACGGAGGCGGGAAAAGGAACGGTATTTAGATTGACATTACCTCGCGCGGAAGATAACAGGGGCCAGACGCCGGGGGCTGGGGATTAGGGTCCCACCAAAATAAGATCGGTGCTGGGGTTCCCCGGACCCCGACCTCTGACCCCTGACATCTGCTTTTATGATATGAGTCGAATCCTGATCGTAGAAGACAACGAAACCATGCGGACCGGGATTGCCCTTGTGGTTGAACGAATGGGCCACGAACCCGTGCCGGTGGCCAGCGGTCCGAAAGGCTGGGTCGGATGCGTGAGGAGGCATTCGACCTCGTCATCACCGACTACCGCATGGCCGAAATGGACGGCCTTGCGGTTTTGGACGCGGTGAAACAGGACCATCCTGACACGGACGTGATATTGATTACCGCTTATGGAACGGTCGAAATTGCTGTGGCGGCTATGAAAAATGGTGCGGTCGACTTTGTTTCCAAGCCCTTTTCTCCTGACGAGCTGCGCCTTAAGTTGGCGAAGGTCCTGGAATTCCGAGAGACCCGGCAGGCTCGAGAAAAATTGACCGATGAGAACCGTTACCTGCGTGAAGAGATCGAGGGACGGTTCAACTTTGGCGAGATGGTAGGACAGTCCGCGCAGATGAAAGAGGTATTTTCGACGATACAGAAAGTGGCCGCGAGTGAATCGTCTGTGTTGATATATGGAGAGAGTGGGACCGGCAAAGAACTGGTTGCGAGAGCAATTCACGGCAATAGCCCCCGGCGGGAAGGACCTTTCGTAAAGGTGAACTGCGGGGCCCTTCCCAGGGAGCTTGTCGAAAGCGAGCTCTTTGGCCACGAAAAAGGAGCTTTCACGGGGGCCGTCCGTCAAAGAAAAGGGAAGTTTGAGCTTGCGGAAGGAGGCACGATCTTTTTAGACGAAATCGGAGACCTTCCGATCGAGACCCAGGTCAACCTGCTGCGGGTCCTTCAGGAGAAGACCTTAACGGCCGACGTTCGCGTTGTCGCCGCGACAAACAGACCTTTGAAAGAAATGGTTTCCGAGGGCAACTTCCGGGAGGACCTCTTTTACAGACTGGAAGTCATCCCGATTCTGCTTTCCCCCCTGCGGGAAAGGAAGGAGGACACGACTTGGTCGCGCACTTCGTGGAGAAGAAATGCAAGGAGATGAATCGCCCGATAAACCGTATCACACCGGAGGCCATGAAAGCGCTTTCAAATTATGGCTGGCCGGGAAACGTTCGGGAGCTCGAAAACGTGATTGAACGGACGATCGTTCTATCGGATGGTGAGGAGATCGATCTGAATGACCTTCCCCTGATGATGGATGCGGATCCCGACAGGAACTCCCACAGGGAGTTGCCTGGAGGTGAAACCGGGCTGAACAGAACGCTCGATGATTTGGAAAAACAGCTCATAAAGCAGGCCATGGAAAAGTGTGGGGGCGTCAAAGCGAGGGCGGCACAAACCCTGGGCATCAAGACCAGCGCCCTCTACTACAAGCTCGAAAAATACGGATTGGGATGAAGCCCTTCACCCCCTTCCCTCCCCAAACTCGGAACCTGAGCGCGATCTGGTTTTTGGCCGCCCAATCGAAGCTACATCCTGAGCCCTTCGGCAAGCTCAGGATAAACTCCGCGGCGGTTTCAGCCGCGTAGTCGAAGGATCACATCCAGAGCGGAGCGGCGCCCCAGCGCTGCGGAGACGAAGGACAGTTATGAAATCGATCCCAAACAGAATCGCGATCCTCCTCCTCTCTTTCTCCGTGCTCTACCCTTGGAACGCGATCGCCGACCCTTTGGAAATCTCCAAAACCGAAGCCGACCGCGCCCGGCTTGAATCCGTTCGGGATTCCCTGTTGACACAACGGGCATTTCTGGTCGCTCGGGCGGACAGCCTCTCCGTCCGCATCGACAGCCTCAAACGGCGATAAGAAAAAACGGCCGCGTCTGCCGAGCTCCGGAAAGGACTTCGACGCTCAATCGACTTGGCCGGCAAAATTGAATCCACCGACCTCCGGATTGAGCAAGTTCTGAAACAATTGAGAGATGTCCGGGAAAGCCTCCGCACATCCTATAGTCATCTTATCGAAGAACTCACACAACGCCTGGAACGAACCCCGAATGACACCCTGATTCGCCAGTTGGGAGCATATCAAAGAGCCAGGAAGGCGATCGAACGGGACCCTGTTGTGCACGATATTGGGGTTGAATCGGAAATCTTAATTCGTCGGGACGATGGCCCTAGAGAGATCCGCAGGAAAGCGGAATTGATCGAGGATAGAGCCGCCCGGCTGGCCACCCAGGCCTCAGGCATGGATGATCGTTTGGAAGAGTTGGAAACCGAGCAGCGGCTTCGCACACGAATGAGAGATTTCGCGCAGGAGATAGGGCTTTTCGATGAGTACCTCCCCGAGGGACGAGCGCTATCCGCAGCGGAACAAGAGACTGGAGTCACACCATCTTCTCCCACCGAAGGAGCCGGTCGGGATCAACCCCCGACTTTTGAAGTCGAAAGGTCAGAGGGGGCCACCGGGGGGTTGATCGGTGGGTTGTCATCGGTTGGAAAAGAAGTCACCCGCCAAGAGAGAACCCTGTCACCGGAGGAATTCGCTTCTGACGACCTCGCGTTGGAAATCCAGCGGCTCCAGGCGCTGCGGAAGGACCTCCAGGAGCGGGAGCAGCTGCTCCTGGACCGCGCCAAAGCCTTTCAGGAACAACTCCGGCAATTGCTTGAGGAGAAAGATTGAGGGCCCCTGGCCAGAGCTACTGGACGATCCTTCTATTCGGATTGATCGGATATCCCCATTCCCTGCAAGGCTGTGGACCTTCGTGCTGTGGTCGGATTGGAATACGATGACAACCCGTTTGAAAGCTCCTCCAAAAAATAAGAGTCCGGGCTGGTCAACAGGTTCTTCGTGGCAACATCCGGGCATCTCCTTAAACGTCCTGGGGGAGGTCTTCATCTCGGGTATCAGGGGGGTGTAAAGCGCATATGGCGGGAGGACCCACAAACACAGGGGACCTTCGGGGACGTAGTCATGGCCACCACCATCCGATCCGGCCCGCAATCTTTGATGCGTCGCTCCAGATGCTGCCAGAGGGTATGGTCATATCCCGCTCGCGTCACGGGGAATGAGAAGGCCCCGCCTTGCTGAAGTCCGGAGGGATCGAGCACCGACCCGCTGTGTTTTTCCTTGCCCGGATCGATCCCGAGGACGAAATTCTGGGAGATGGCCTGTCGTTTAAGGTGGAAGATTTTCGACTTCATCGTATACCTCCAGCGTTGAGGGTTGAGTTTGCTTGCGCTTGCCGAATCTTAAGACACCTTGCCTTGCAAGGGAAGATTCAGCCCCTCAACGCTGTTTTTTCCTCCTTTACTCAATATAGAAATCGTTAGTGGCCATGCTCGAAAATTGAGGGTTATAAATGACTGATGGCACGATTGCGGTAAGGCTGGCCGAAAGAGGAGACGTGACTTCCTTACTCGATGTCCTGCCTCAAATCAGTAGTCGACGCGATAGCCTCTCCGCAACAACTCTTGGAGTCGAGGAGTCAACGCGGATATTCGACCAGATGTGTTCTCACGGTAACGTCCACATCATCGTTGCACAGGAACGCCTCACGGAAACTATCGTAGGTGCACTTACGATAGTGATCGTCCCAAATCTCACGTATGGTGGACGTCCTTGGTCCGTGATCGAGAATGTGGTTGTAAGGAGGGAGTGGAGAGGCAAGGGAATCGGCAAGCAGTTAATGGACTTCGCGGTAGACCTTGCGAAGGACAGGCACTGCTACAAGACGCAACTGCTGAGCGGAGTCAATGACAACCAAGTAGGCTTCTACAGAAGTACGGGCTTCGATGACGCAAACAGTCGGGGATTCAAGAGGTATTTTGTTGACCGGTGAGCACCGAAAGCAGAAGTGACTGCACAGCCACTAACACCGTGCTCACGCTGCGGCGGCTTCGCAGCCTTGACCCTCCGGGCAACCTGGCTTGTGCCAGGTTCGTGAACACAGAAGCCGTTATGTGTAATGCAAGTTTTGAGGACTATTCGTTTCTGATAAGGGTGCAAAGGCAAAATTATCATAGCACCATCCTACAGCAGGAACCTATACCGAGTGTTGTGGTTTCAGCATAGGATGCAGACCTGAAGGATGATGAAGGATGAGACGAAATATGACAGAGGATGTGATCGCAGTCGATGATTTGATTCGCAAAGAGGCAAATGAAATTCTGGAAAGAAGAGGACTTCTAAACATTTTGAAGAAGTATGGCACTCCCCACCTGACCGGAAGCTATACTCTTTGTCTTATGACTTGGCGGGATCTCGATATTTACCTTGAGAATGAGGAAATTAGTGAGGAGGATTTCTTCGATCTTGGAGGAAAACTGGCATCTGCTCTTCATCCAGTCAAGATGAGCTTTCGAAATGAGCGGATCGCCCAAACTGACGGTTTACCACACGGGTTGTATTGGGGAATCTACTTGGGTAACGAGAGAGAAGGGGCCTGGAAGATTGACATTTGGGCAGTTGATCCAAATCAATGTATCGAAGGAATAGAATATTGCAATCGTCTTGCCCAAGAGATAACACCAGAAGCTCGTCTGAAAATTCTTCATATCAAGTCTGACTGCTGGCAAGATCCGGAGTACCGCCGTGCATATTCGAGCCAGGATATCTATCATGCCGTCTTGAAGGAAAATGTCGATAGCATTGAATCATTCAATGAGTATCTCCGAAGAGAGGGAAAGGTGAAGGTCTAACAAGGCGTGAGCGATTGAGAAATCAAGATATTTTTGATGCTTCAAAAACAAAAGTCAGAAAACATATGTCCGCACCTTTTTGGCTGTGCCGAATTCAAAACTTGCACAACACATAACACACATTTCACGGGCTTCGGTCGCGAAGCTCCCTACGCCGCAAACCTGCTTCGCAGGTTCGTGAACTGTGAGAAATCGTTAGGCGCAAGGCGTGTCTGAGGGAGCTGTACGACGAAGCATATAAGGGTAAAGCCAAATCCTCGCCCTACTCAGATCTGGAAGGTGGATCTAATCGAGGCCCCGGTTACGGCGGCACATCCTGCGCCACCGATAGATTACATGGAGAAGACATGACCGACACTTGGCAGCACCTGACGCCATACCAGGCAACCTGGAAGGACGAGTTCGAGGCCGAGAAGTCTAAGCTACAGCCCGTCTTCGGCGTGTCCACTTTGGAGATCGAGCATATCGGGAGTACGTCGATTGAGGGCATGCCGTCGAGGCCGATTATCGACATTGCTGTGATGATCGAGAGCTACAAGGACGCCGATGGTTTCAGCGATGCGCTAATCCAGATTGGCTACGAGCCCCCTCCGCCTCCGCATGGCAATAGCAGCGGTGGGGAGAGGTACTTCTACATCAAGTGTCACCCTCCCAAGTGTCACTTATCTATCGCGTTTGCTGATCAAGGAGGCTTCTGGCACCGTCAGATCGTCTTCCGAGACTATTTGCGGGCGAATGAAGCGGCGCGTAAGGAGTACGCGCGACTGAAGGAGGCACTACTGCACAAGTATCCGTCTGGCCACGGCGCGCCAGCCACCGGGAAGGGCGAGTACAGCAACGGGAAGACAGAGTTCGTCTACAGGATATTGGAATCGGCTGGATGGCGCGAAGGCCAACTCTATAGGGATGAAGATCCAGACACGCCCAGCACCTAACACATATTAAAGGCCCCGGGTCAAGAAAAAAAGACCCCTTCATCACGATTTTCACCGTTTTTTTGCGACCCTAACGGTCGGGACTTGCAATGAGCCGATCCGAAGAGGTTTAGCGATGTTCGGATCTTTGTCAGTCGCCAGTCTGGCTCGATTTTCACATACCGGGCTAGATGTGAGCCATCTGCACCAAACACGTATTGGAAATCAAGCGTCTCTCACGGTATTCTGTGGAGCGCCCTGGGAGAGGCTTTTCCTCTCCCTCCAGAAAATAATCGGTACCCCTTGCGACCCAATCAAGAAGGATGGCTGTTCTCCCCTTTTTGTGAGGGGGAACGCCAGTTAGGTTCGGGTTCATCGCGGGGGCAGACGGACTGACTGTCTCAGATCCGCTCATCTATGTTCTATATAAGGGGTGAAGGCGGCTTCCCAATCACAGCGGGAGAGCTGGGCTATTGTCCGGACGTTGCCCTGCCAGTTAGCTGCCGGGTTAACCGCCCCACCCATTATGCTACAAACCGTTTCTCGTCGAATGCCTGGCCACTTTTGAGCATTTGGTAGGCGGCCACGCCGAATTTATGAGCGATGACGCTCTTGGCTTTTCCCGGACCGTGTTTGCTCTTGAGTTTCTCGTAGTTTCTATTGATCGGTTCTGACCATCGCTGAGCCACGAGGATGATTTCCGAGAAGGCCCACTTTAGGTGTGGGTTTCCGATTTTGTTATTCCCGTCCTTTGTCTTCTTCCCAGCGGACTCTCTCTCGACTTTGATCAGCCGGCTGTAGGAGGAGAAGGCTGAAGCGGATTTGAACCGTTCAACCGTGTGGATTTCATACAGGATGGTCATGGCCAGCATCTCCCCAAGTCCGGGAACCGTCATCAGGATAGACAGGGCATTGCGATCGTGATGTTTGGCCTGTGCAAGGACTTGCTTCTCGACTTTGTAGATCATTTTGTCCAGGGAGTCAACCAGGTCCAGATCGCAGCCCACAGACATACCCAGATCTGGGTCGGCCAGACGTTCGCACGTGTCCTTGTGAACTGAAACCTTCAGGTTCCGGTTCAGGGCGTCCAGAGCGTAATTGACTTGCTCGGCCGCCCTTCCGGCCTCCTCCTGATCGACCTCCTGCCCGCCTTGGGGCTCTCTTTGTGTCGATCCCGATCTGCTATCGCGTTCGACCGGCACAGGGCTGGACCCATTCTGGCGCTGAAGCCTCATCTCTCTTGCAGCAATTGCGCCGATTGTATCCATATCCCATCACCTCTCTTGGTGGCGCCCTCACGCCTCGATAAAAACTATGGTTGAGGGGTGTGCGGTTCTTTAAATCCGCACACTTACCATTGAACTTACTCGCCGGTGTCCGCGATTACCCGAGCAGCGACAAGGCGCTTTGCGGAAGGACGTTCGCCTGAGCCAGCAAGGCCGTGCCCGCCTGGACCAGGATCTGGCTTCTCGTGAATGCCGATACCTCGGTCGCTATGTCCGCATCCCGGATGGATGATTCTGACGCCTGAATGTTTTCGATCGTGTTCTCGTTCGACCGCATGTTGAACGAGAGGCGGTTCTGAAACGCGCCGAGGGAACCCCGCTGGTTGGCCACGGTGGAGATCGCCGTGTCAATCGTCGTGATTGCGCTCTGCGCCCCCGATTGGGTAGAGGCCGAAAGCGCGCCCAGAGACAGCTGCGTCCCCGACGCGCTCATGTCGTCGATGCTGATGTCGAGGCGGTGGACCGCCCCGTCCCTCGGACCGATCTGGAAGGAGCCTCCGGTCGCGGACGCGTCGATCTCGATGATGGTGGTGTCCAGGTCCCCGTCTGTATAACCGTTGCTCGCCGGGGAGGTCCGGACGCCCGTCAGCGTAACCTGAATTCCCAGCCGGTCGAAGTTCGCGATGATCGTGGTGCCCGTGGCCACCTGGCTGCCGTCGAGGGCAGGCCCCAGATCGATCGTCTGCGACACGGTCCCGTTGCCCAGGGTCACCAATCCGTCATTATTAACGGTATCTTGAAACGTGTAGGTCCCCGCTGCCGCACTGGAAATCTGCACATTGATCGCACCCGTGTCATTGGATGTGGTAAGAGCCGTGGACGCGGCTTGGTCGACCGTGTTCCCGAATCCCCTCAAGAGGTTCGTGTTGTTGTAAGAAGTGACATCGGCGATCCGGTCGATCTCCGATACGAGCTGGGTAAACTCAGCGTTGATCGAGACCCGGTTGGAGTCCGTCACAGTCGAAGAGGCGGACTGAACCGAAAGCTCCCGCATTCGGATCAAGACCGCGTTGATCTCGTTGAGCGAACCCTCAGCGGTCTGGATCAGGTTAGTGGCCTGTTCAGCGTTTTTCACAGCCTGTCGCAGACCGGTGAGTTCTCCCCTCATCCCTTCGGACACACTCAGACCGGCTGCATCATCGGCCGCCCTGTTGATCCGCAATCCCGACGAAAGCCGCTCTATACGAACTGCCAGATCTCGGTTGTTGATACCGAGTTGCCGGCGAACGTTGAGAGACGGAATGTTATTTCTAACTCGGAGTGGCATCTGACAACCTCCTTGTCTGCCTCATACCTTTATGAGACACTCTATGGCATCCTTGCCATACCGGACGTTGGCGGTGTCCGGTGTTTCGTTCGACTGGTCTTTACAACTAAACAACAAAGGCCGTCTGACCGGCCTTGATCAGAAATACAATTAGGCCTTCACCTCCTTAGAGACGCTTAATTCCGTGTGGTTTAGCTCTTTGTCCATGGATATCGGCAAAATCCACACGAATCTTTAATGCGATCTGCAATGATTCGGAGGCAAAAGCCCTCAAGGGGGCCGGTATGACAGCCTTTTATATAAAAAAACGGCTATTTCGATTTTATTACACTTTTTCTATACAGGTCCTCTCATATGATACGTGATTGACCCTGTTTGTGCTCAATTTAGCTGCGATGTCCGGATCAAAAGACATCAAAATTCAACAATAACCCGTTTATATACAATCTATTATCCCTTTCTTCTTGTTCCTGGCGCTCACCCGCCGCCACGCGGGATAGAGGTTGTCAGATGCCACTCTGTTAATGATGCCGCCTGGATCAGAGAATTATATTAGATTGTATTATATAACTTAGTATTGTTTGGTATAATTCATATCGGCCTGCAAATCTAAACCTTTACCCTTTTTTCCGCTCTTTTCCAACCGATTCCGCCAACCTGCATCGACGGACAATCAATGTGTGCGAGCGTACCGGCGAGGTAGGGATGCAATTCAGCCTGGATTGCAGACGTGAGGACACGTTTTCGATCTTTTGTGCTGAACACTAGATGAATCAGGATGCGGGACAGGGATTGGGGGATGTGAAATTATCGCGGCCTTTCAGGCCGCACGACGGTATTGCTTTCCAAGGACCCAGGGCAGCTCGCCTGGGTTGAGGGACAACGCGCCGTTGGCGCTGAAAGAAGGCCCTGACTTTAGCCTCGGCTTCTCGATTAGCTCGAAGGCCAATCGCGAAGACAGGGTCCACACGGAGAGCCAAAAAAAACGGAGAAAGAAGGTATCTTCAGTCTCCGTTAAAATGCATGATTCCGGACGTTCCCAAACTAGTCCTTTAATTTTTAATACGTTACTGCAACAAAGAAAGCGCAGTCTGCGGTATCGCGTTGGCCTGCACCAGGACGGCCGTCGCAGCCTGGGTTAAAATTTGTGCCCTGGTGAACTCCGAGACCTCCTCCGCGACATCTGCGTCTCGAATTGACGACTCGGAAGCTTGGATGTTTTGAATTGCGTTCTGGGTCGATGCAATCGTAAAGGACATTCTGTTTTGAAGGGCTCCGATATTGCCGCGTTCCCGAGCGATCCTATCGATCGCAACGTCGAGCCCCGATAATGCGTTTCGGGCATTCTCCAGAGTTCCGATAGATATCGAGTTCAGGTTCAATTCCGGCCCGCTTGCCCGCATGTCACCAATGTTAAACTGGATCTGGTTAAAGACGCCTGAGTCCGGCCCCACCTGGAATGTTCCTCCGGTCCCTGCTATGACAACAAGGGTAGTCGCATCCAGATCCCCATCGGTATAGTTATCGTTTAGATTCAGGATAATGCCAAGTCGATCGAAGTTGGCGATCGCCGTCGTCCCTGTAGCCACCTGGTTTCCGTCAAGGGCAGTGGCAATGTTGATCGTCTGTGTCACCGTCCCGTTGCCCAGCGTAACCTGGCTGTCCGTGCTGCCAGAATCGATAAACGTATACGTCCCGGACTGTGCACCGGAGATGCTCGCGCTGGTCACACCCACTGCTGCATTGGAAAGGGAAGTGGACAGCGTGGCGCTTACCGTGTTCCCGAATCCAACCAGGAGGACCGTGTCATTATAAGACGTCACGTTCGCCAGACGATCGATTTCGGAGATCAGCTGGTTGTACTCAGCCGTCAGGCCCACCCGGTTGTTATCGTTGATCGTAGATGACGCCGATTGAGCGGCCAATTCTCGCATCCGGATCAACATGGCGCTGACCTCGTTCAACGCCCCTTCGGCAACCTGAGTCAGGTTAGTGGCTTGTTCCGCGTTTCTCATCGCCTGAGTCAGGCCGCCGATCTCGGCCCGCAAGCCTTCGCTTACGGCCAGTCCGGCTGCATCGTCGGCCGACCGATTGATCCGGAGCCCGGTTGCAAGACGCTCGATCCGGGTCGAAAGCGTCTTGCTGTTCGCAGACAGCGCACGTCTGGCGCTGATCGCAGTGATATTATTGTTGACCCTGAGAGGCATCCTTATCCTCTTTCTGTATGTGGCTTCTATCTATGCCCAAGAATATGGCTGGCCGATCCGATCTGAGACTTTACTACGGACAGACGCGGTGGCTGCGATATCCCTTCCCTGGCATTTCCGTTCTCCTCCTTGTGCAAAGCCTATGCCAGATTGGGGACTTCGATAGTTATCGTTCAAAAACACAAAGAGATATGTTCAATAAGGAGATTTTTAGGATGGGGTAAGTGGGAAGGAAGGTCCGCGATCGGGAAAAAGTTGCCCGAATTGTTGAGGGAATGCTGGAAACGTGAAAACGTGCGGAATAAAATAAGCTGGATTCAGGTGCGTATAAAAACCGCCGGCCGTTGAAAGGCCTATTTTTCAGCCTTCGATAGACGACTCAGTACCGTTTGAAGGATCCCTCCGTTCATATAATAATCGAGCTCCACAGGTGAATCGATCCTGACGGTGGCTTCAAAAGAAAACGACCGTCCGTCCGAATCCGATACGCGAAGGGAGATGTCCTGGCGGGGCTTGATCGCCCGGATTGCGATGTCGAAGGTCTCGTGGCCCGTCAAACCCAAAGACTTCGGGGTTTGACCCTCCTTGAATTGCAGCGGTAACACCCCCACCCCTACCAGATTGCTCCGGTGAATACGTTCATAGCTCTCAGCAAGAACAGCCCGTACACCCATCAACATCGGTCCTTTTGCCGCCCAGTCTCGGGAACTGCCCGAGCCGTACTCCTTGCCCGCGATCACAACGAGTGGCGTCCCCTCCGACTGATATCGCATCGCCGCATCGTAAATGCTCATCTCCTCGCCCGAAGGAAAGTGGATCGTAACACCCCCTTCTTTTTCAACGAGCAGGTTCTTCAGCCTTATGTTGGCGAAAGTCCCTCTTGTCATTACCCGGTCATTGCCCCTTCTGGACCCGTATGAGTTGAAATCACGGGGTTCCACACCTTTTTTAATAAGATATAGGCCTGCCGGTCCGTCTGCGGAAATGCTCCCAGCCGGAGAGATGTGATCTGTTGTAACCGAGTCACCCAGAACCGCCAGGACACGCGCACCTGAAATATCCGTCAAGGGCTGAGGCGCCGAGGTCAGCGCCTCGAAGAACGGGGGGTTTTGAATGTAGGTCGACTCCGGGTTCCATTCATAAAGTTCGCTCCCCGCAACCGGGATGGCGTTCCAGGCGGGATTTCCGTCGAATACATTCCCATAACTCCGAATAAACATATCTGGTTCGATCGACGTCCCCATCGTTGAGGAGATCTCTTCCTGGGAGGGCCATAAGTCGCGGAGGAAGACAGGCTGTCCGTCCTTTCCGGTTCCAAGGGGTTCGGTCGAAAGATCGATATCTACGCTGCCGGCAAGGGCATAAGCCACGACAAGGGGCGGCGATGCCAGATAATGGGCTTTGGTCAGCGGATTGATCCTGCCTTCAAAATTTCTGTTGCCCGATAGGACCGCGGCAGCCACCAGGTTCCCTTCGGTCACCGCCTTGGCCACCGATTCTGGAAGCGGACCGCTGTTGCCGATGCACGTTGTGCAGCCGTAGCCCACCACGTTGAATCCAATCTGTTCTAAGGCGCTCAGGGTGCCCGAGGCTTTAAGATATTCGGTGACAACCTTGGAACCAGGCGCCATGGAGGTCTTCACATAAGGAGGTACGCTAAGGCCCTTCTGCACCGCTTTCTGGGCGAGAAGACCCGCACAGAGCATAACCGAGGGATTGGATGTGTTCGTGCAGGAGGTGATGGCGGAGATGACGATGGAACCGTGACGAAGGACTGCGCTTTCCCCGTTTTGACGGACTTCCCCCGTACGCTCCAGATCGCTTTCCGAAAGCCCGTACCCCCGTTCGCTGACAGGAGTCGTGAGGGCACGTCGAAAACTGGACTTTAAATCCGAGAGCTGGACTCTGTCTTGTGGACGTTTAGGGCCGGCGAGACTCGATACGACATCTGAAAGATCCAGTTCCTGAGTGTCCGTGAATTCGGGATCGGGGCTTTCGTCGGTGCGGAAAAGCCCCTGCTCCTTGCAGTATCGTTCGACACGCCCGACCTCTTCTCTTGTCCTCCCGGTTCGAAGCAAAAAGTTGGTCGTCTCCTGGTCGACCGGGAAAAAGCCGCAAGTTGCCCCGTATTCAGGGGCCATATTGGCGATGGTGGCGCGGTCCGGCAGGGTCATCTGGCTGAGTCCAGAACCGAAAAACTCGACGAACTTGTCAACCACACCCTTCTTACGAAGCATCTGCGTGATCGTCAGGGTGAGGTCCGTGGCGGTCACCCCATCCCGCAATTTCCCGTAGAGCTTGAACCCGACAACCTGAGGAGTGAGGAAGAAAAGGGGTTGGCCGAGCATAACCGCTTCCGCTTCGATTCCTCCCACACCCCAACCCAGCACGCCCAGCCCGTTGATCATCGTTGTATGAGAGTCCGTTCCTACAAGCGTGTCTGGAATAACCAGGGCATCCCCGTTTTCTTGACGGACCAGGACAGTCTTCGCCAGGAACTCGAGATTGACCTGGTGGACGATGCCGGTTGCCGGAGGAATCACACGAAAATTCCTGAAAGCCTTCTGACCCCAACGCAGAAACTCGTACCGCTCCCGGTTACGCTCGAACTCTATCTGGGCGTTAATTCGGAGGGCATCGGGAGAGCCGAACCGGTCCACCTGCACCGAATGATCGATCACAAGATCGACTGGAATCAAGGGTTGAATCTGATCCGGGTCTCCCCCGATCCGTTTCATGGCCGAACGCATGGCCGCGAGATCAACCAGTGAAGGCACCCCGGTGAAGTCCTGGAGTATCACCCGGGCGGGTTTGAAAGGAATCTCCACCTGGGCGGGTTGCTTCGCGTGCCAATTTGCCAGGTTGAGAACATCCTCTTCGGTCACCTCGTTCCCGTCGCACTCCCGCAGCACCGCCTCCAGGAGAACTTTAATCGAATACGGGAGCCTTGAGAGATCCGAGATGCCACCGGCTGCCTGAAGCTTATTCAGGCTATAGATGTAACCCTTCCCGCTTCCCGTGTCGAATGCGCTGCGCGCACCGAATCGATTCTTCACTTGTGAGATCGACATATGATTCTTCCCGCTCTTGCCAAAAGTTTATGTTAAAATATGAAATTCCTCATAACGAGGCAATCCAAAAATTCAATCGACGGATCTACCTGCGTGAGGGTTTTCCTAAAGCAACCGGAAGGGAACCGGGACGAACGAGAGGGCGAAGATGGCCAGGGAGACATAACCGACCATCTTACGGTTTGGATCGATCGGGGGCCCGGGATCGATAAGACGCGGATGTCGGACGCCCAGAAAAAACCGGATGACCATGGCGAAAAAGATCCAGCCATACCAGCGACTCTCAGCCCAGACCTTGAAAATCGTCTGGCCGGCAGAATGACTCACGAGTCCCAACCACTCGTAGGGGGGACCCGCCACGGTCAGCAAAATGATCGCCATGGTCGTCGTGTTTGCGATGGCCGCGTGACGCCCTTCTGAAAAAGAATAGATGATATGCCCGCCGTCGAGCTGGCCGATCGGAAGCAGGTTTAGGACCGTGATGAAAAGCCCCAGCCACCCAGCGAATGCGATCGGGTGCAGAAAAATATCCGTGCCCGGGCCCGGGGTTCCGACGATCAGGTCTGCCAGGAACCAGGAGATCAGAGAATCCCCCAGGAAAAGCCCTGCCTCGACGGCCTCGGTCGATTTGATCTCGGAAAGGCTCAAACCCACGCATAGGGCGATCACAGCTGCCACGAATCCTGCGATCGGACCCGATGCCCCGATGTCGATCAGCGCGTTCCGGTTGGGAATGGGCGACTTGATCTTGATGACGGCACCCATCGTTCCGAACGCGAAGGGGGCGGGAATGAAATAGGGTAGGGATGCCCGCACCCCCCAGTGTTTCGAGGCGAAGTAGTGCCCAAATTCGTGAATCCCCAGGATCGTCAGGAGGCTGACCGAGAAGAGGAATCCATTTGCTAATGTCGTCGTGCCGATCGTAGCCAGCAACAGAAGAACTTGGATCCATAATCGGGAACGAGGTTCTGGCGGCTCGACCTCCTTAAAGGGGGGGGTGAAGGATGACATGTTCTCGTTTAGATTTTTCGGATTCATATTTCCATTTCATAGGAAACGGGACCTTGCATCCTATCGAAGCCCAAGGCTGATCCGATGCGCGTTTCCCAGACCGAATCGATAAGGCGTAGTCGAATAATCCAACCGAATCCCCCCTCGACCCAACCCGAAACCGAATGATGCACCCTGCGCATCCCTGCCCGCCTGATAGCCGCCTCGAAGCGCGAGTCGTTCATTCCACACATACTCGATGCCCGATCGGAAGATCACATCGCCCCCGCGTGGAAAATCGATCTCGGATGCGATAAGCAGATTATCCCTGATGGACGTCAGACGGGTCTGATAGACCAGGCCGGCCCTGAGGCTTAGCGGAAGCCGGATCGACGATTTTCCAATACCATCCATCGTTCCCAGGTTTCGGAGGGTTGCCCCGAGGATAAGACCCGGAAAAGGTGATTTGGCAAGGATGCCCAGGTCGATCGCAGCCCCCGAAGCCCCCTCTGCCTCCAGGACATGGTGCAGGAGCCTGAACCGGAACCCGATATTGACCCCAGCCGTTCTCTGGGCGTACCCCACCGAGAGATCCAGGTCATAGATGTTGAATGTGCCCAGGGGCTGATTGGAGGGTCCGACCCGTCTTTCGATCCCACCGGCGGTGCGTACCCCAAACCCCAGACCCACCCCCCGCCTCCCGGTCCCGAACGCCAAACCCAGATACTCCTGCCGAATCCCGGCAAAAAGCTCGCTGTGCGCAAACAGGACATCCCGCCCTTTGAGCGTCGCAACCGCCCCAGGATTATCGCTCGAGGCAACCTGATGACCGGTAAGCCCCACAGAGACACCGCCCATTCCCGAAGAACGCGGCCCAACGGCCTCCTTTAAATGTACCATTCCAATTCCCGGATCCACGGCCTCCGCTCGCACGGGACCGTTCCCCAACACGGCCACCGCAAATCCTAGGATAAAAAATGGAACGAAGGTTGTAATAACTCGATTCATCGATGGCCCTGACCGTCTTTAGTGTCCATCGAATTCCATTGCTTTTGGATGCGACGCGGCCTTAAAAAACGTGATTCGTGATTCGTTAATTATAGATTCGAATTAATGGATGAATTGTCAAAGGGTTCTACTGGTTTTTCCGAGCCACGAGCCTCGGCTTTTCCCATTTTTCATTTTCCATTTCCATCGGGTGTCTTAGGCTTCAGGTAAGTGGTGGAACAAACCTCGCTTTTTCCATACTTTGCCATCGCGGCCAGAACGTCCTCAGCCGAAACGGATTTGATGCGGTCCGTATAGTTGATCGCCTCGTCAACTAAGGCTATCGCATAGTACCGTCCGAGTGTCGCAGCAACGTTGGAATTCGTCTCATTTGCGTATGCAAAATCTGAAATCAGCATACGTCTTGCTTTTTCAATTTCTTCAGAGGTGGCCGGCTCACATCCCATTCTTTCGACCTCTTCGACCACGACCGTCTCGACTTCATCTCGGTTCGCAGGATCGAATTCCGCTTCGATTCCCAGTGTACCAACACTCTCAAAGGACAACACCCACGATCCGACCGAGGAGGCGATCTTCATCTCCTCAACCACACGGCGGTGAAGCCGGGAACTCTTCCCGCTGCCCAGGATCGTGGAAGCCACCTCCAGGGCGTAGACATCCTCAATTCGAGACCTCCCCTGAGTCGGATATCCGAGAACCCAGTAGCCGAGATTCACATCCTTCTCCACCACCCGTTCCCGGACGGATGACGAATTCCCCCCGTTGGATAGATCAGGCCTTAACGGTTTTATCTTCGCTTGGTCCTTCCAGTCCCTCGTCACACGCCCTATGGTCTCCGCAACTTGGTTCTCCTCAACATCCCCCACCACCACAGCGACGATGTTTCTCGGGCTATAGAAGTCCCGCCGGTAGGTCAGAAGATCCTCCCGGCCAATTCGACAAAGGGATGCCTCATTTCCCAGGATGGGTCTGCCGTAAGGAAGATCGGGGAAAATGGTGCGGAGAAACTCCTTCGACAGTTTACTGCTGGGGTTATCCTCGCTACGGTGGATCTCCTCTTTGATAACCTGCCGTTCCCGTTCGATCTCCTCAGGGTCGAAGCGTGAATGGACAGCCGCATCGTAGAGAAGATCAAACGCCGCGACAAAGTGCTCAGCGGGTACGACCGCATAATACGCGGTATATTCGAAACCCGTAAAGGCGTTGTTATAGCCGCCCATCGCCTTGATGGCCCGATCCATCTCCCCCACCCCTCTGAGCTCCGTCCCTTTGAAAAACATGTGCTCAAGGAAATGAGAAATTCCGGCGGTCTCCGGGGGTTCACTCGCCGCCCCAACCTTTGCCCACAAATAGACCGCGGCGATGGGGGTGGCGGTTGTTCGTTTGGCCACGACCGTCAGGCCCCCCGGGAGCACTTCCTCACTGAACGGATATAGAGGGGATTGGTTCCTTCCCGTCACCACTTTCATCGCTTCGTCTTATTCATGATTTCCACATATTAGATTCTTTCTTCGATTCCCGGTTCTTAGCATAAATCGCGCCCGTGTCCTTCCTCCAGTATGCCATACAACAGAATTCCCGTTGCGACCGCGACGTTAAGGGATTCTACACCTTTGCTCATCGGGATATGGACGACTTCGTCGAAGAGGCCTTTGGCCCGGTCTCCCAAACCCGTTGCCTCACTCCCCAGCAACAGCGCGATTTTCCTTTCCGGTCTAACCTGGCTGTAGGCGACGCCCCGCCTCGCATCGGCCGCCAAGATATAAAACCCGCTTTTCCGCAGCCGACCCAGGGTCTCCACACAATCGGTCTTCTCGACGACAGGAAACCGAAAAATCGCGCCCATGGAAGCCCGTACTGTTTTAGGATTGTGCAACTCGACCGATCCTTCGGTTAAAACGGCCCCACCCGCCCCAGCCGCTTCAGCGGTTCGAAGGATCATTCCGGCATTTCCTGGATCCTGAATCTGATCGAGAAATACCACGGAACCGTCTGATTTCAGGAGGTCGTCCAGTTCCCATCTGCGTTTCCGGACGATCGTCACGACCCCTTGAGGGGATACCGTCTCGCAAAAAGCCTGCATGGCCCGACGGTCTGTCTCCTGTATCCTGATGCCATCTTCTCGACAGCGGTCGATAAGCTTCCCCAAACGTCCCGATTTCAGAGACTCCCGGGCAAAAAGGACCTGCTCAACATCGACACCGGAGGACATGGCTTCTTCCAGCATCCGTACGCCTTCGACCAGGAATCTTCCCTCAGAATCCCGGACCTTCTTCTTCCTGAGAGCTAGGATGCTTTTCGCACCTTTGATGGCCATGAAGATGGGGCCTCAGATCCCTTTGTCGAGCCTTTCCCGGATCGACTGGAGCTCGTTCCAGACGCGTTTCTCACGCCGGCTCAAACCTATAAAGTAGCCGAGGAGCACGACCCAGATGACCGTATACGCCGCACAAAGATAACCCAAATGATCCACGTGAACGCCTCCAATTTACACTTTCCATTTTGCACTTTGCACTGGGCACTTTACATTTTCTTTTATCGTTATATTCCCTCCCCTTCCTGGATCCTGGATTTGATCCCCTCGAGTTCTACCTCGGCCTTGGCAAGGGAAACTCGATGAGCTAGAATCGCAACGAACAAGAATGTAAAGGTCACCAGGCATACCATAAGCGCTTGAAACATATCCGCCTGTAACCCCCCCCGAAAGACGAGCTGTTTTGGATGCAGGGTTCGCCAGATATTCACCGAATAGTAGATCAAGGGCACATCCAGAAATCCCACAATGCCGAGGACCGCTCGGAATTTTGCGCTCTGGGCCTGGTCCCCCCCGTACGATCTCAACATAAGATAGACCATGTAAATTAACCAGAGCACAAGCGTCGTCGTGAGCTTGGCATCCCAAACCCACCAGGCATTCCAGATCGGCTTTGCCCAGATCGGTCCGGTCAAAAGGACCAGACTACAGAACAGCACGCCGACCTCAGCAGCAGCCGAAGCCCAAATATCGAAAGTCCGGTCTTTTTTCCAAAGGTATAGAATACTCGCCACGAACACGATGAAAAAACCCAGGAAAGAGACCCAGGCAGACGGAACGTGAAAATAGAATATCTTTTGGGCGAGTTTCTGCTCTTTCTCCACGGATGCGAAGATCAGTGCAAAATATGGGGAGACAAGCATCCCCGCCAGCGCAATCGCGCCAAGGATGGTGGTCCTGGATCGATCTTTCACAAAGACCTCAAAAGAGGGAATCGGGGTTCGAAGACCTGGGCTATGGGTTGGGTCCCGGGTCCCCGACCTCCGACCCGCCTTCTTCAATCTTCCACGACATAATCAAATAAAATTATACACGCCGCGGTAAAAAGGACGCAGAACGTCACGGCGACCTTGATCCATCCTGCGATTTCCCCCAGGCCTTCGCCGGCCAGAACGGCACCCGTTCCCTCCACAACGGCCAGGAGAAGCGGTACGAGTATCGGGAAAAGAAGAAGGGGAAGCATCACCTCTCGCATCTTTGTATTTGCCGACATCGCGGCAAACAGGGTACCCACGGCGGAGAAGCCCAGCGTACCCAGAAGCATCAGCACGATCAGGCGCGGAAGCGAAGGGAGTATCGTAACGTTCATAAAGACTGCGAAGAAGGGAAGGGAGATGATCTCCACGGCCATCATAAAGGCCGCATTTCCAAGGGCTTTTCCAACGAAAATCGCCCCCCGGTCCGCCGGACACAGCAGGAGGCCAGAAAGACAGCCGTTTTCCCGCTCGATCGTGAACGACCGCGTCAACCCCAAAAGCCCTGCGAACGTGAAAGTCACCCACAGAATACCGGGAGCGATTTGGCGCATCGCCTCCGAACCGGGTTCGAAAGTAAAGTTAAAGATCACGATCACGAGCAGCGCGAAAAAAAACATCGAACTGAGGCGTTCCTTGGTCCGCATCTCGACCACAAGGTCCTTCCAGAGGATCGCCCGTACTTGAGACCAGAACTTCATCCGGCGCCACCTGCGTGCTGTTCGTAGATCGAGTTCAACCGCTCTGCGTTGAGTCCTTCGGTTGGTCCTTGAAAGGCCCACCGGCCCCGAACCAGAAGAGCAGCACGGTCGGCCAGGGGCAACCCGTGACCGATTTCGTGCGTGGTCATCACCACCGTCCTCCCCTCGCCCTTCAGCTTTTGAAGAAGATGCGACATCATCTTCCGTGCGGAGGGATCCAATCCGGTAAAAGGTTCGTCCAGGAGCATGACCGAAGGATCGTGCATCATAGACCTGGCTATCGATAGCCGCTGTTTCATCCCCCTCGAAAACCCCCCTGTCCGGTCGTTCCGCCGTTCCGCGAGGCCAACCTGCTCAAGAGCCGAATCCACCCGACCCTTCAAGTCCTTCACCCCGAACATCTTTCCGTAGAATAACAGGTTCTCTGAAGCCGTCAGATCGTCGTAGGTCATCGTCTGGTGAGAGATGAGCCCGATCCGGCTCCGGACCTTTTCAGCCTCCTCACGAACGTCCAAGCCCTCAACCCGAACCCACCCTTCGGACGGCCTGATCAGGGTCGCAAGTATGCCGAGCAGGGTCGACTTCCCCGCCCCGTTGGGGCCGAAGATCATCAGGCAGCTCCCTCGGTCGACCCGCATATCCACTCCGCGGAGCGCCGTGATCTGTCCAAAGGACTTGGCCACGTCCAGGGCCTCGATGGCGGGGGGACCATCGTCACGCATCGTCTTGCCCCTGCTCCTCGGTCAAACGGACAGCCTCTTCCATCAACATCGATCTCCGACTCCGGTATGTCGCTTCTTCAATCTGGCCGGCCTCAAATACGTCGTCAAGCAGGGCGATATCATGGACAACTTGTGTTCTCCGGGACTCGTCTTCCCTCTTTTCGTTCCCGCCATTTTGTTCCTCCTCCGATGGCTTTTTTCGGGGTCGATACAGGAGGGCTGCCGCCCCTAGAATGAGGGCAAAGGCCAAAAGGCCCCACTTAAGAAGATCCCTGGGGAGACCCGCCTCCTCGCCGATGGTCCGAAATCCAATTTCCAGGCCTCGAGGTACGTTTTGTGCGATCAGGTGAAGAAACTGTTGACCCTCGAAATCCACAACACCCTGATTGTCCAGCGAAACGCTCTCCACCGCGATATCGGAGGGATGTATCAGAACGCTCACCATCGAAGCATGATAGGGGACCGGCCTCGAAAACCTCCCGTCCGGGGGAATCCTATAACGATACCGGAGGCGGGTCTTTCCCGGCGGAAAAGGCCACTCGCTTACAAACCCCCAGGCCGTTGTCCTGGAGGCTGTCTGATCGACCTTCAGATCAGAAAACCCCTCGGGGAGAGGGATCCGAAGGGAAGCACCCCCATCTCCGTATAAGGTTCGATTTCCGCCGTTCCGAAGGGCGAGTATCTCCAGTATCTCCATTCCGGAATCGTGTGCATTCGCGAAGATATGGTAGGCCTCGGCCTGAACTTGCTCATCCGAAGAAGTGGTATCGTAGACCGCGATCTCAAAAAAATCCCCTTCTTCCTCTCTGTTTCCAGATACCACGTAAGGTACGCCCTGAAACGTTGTCATAAGGACCATCGAGGCGCTGTCAGCGAGGCCTTCCCCATCAAACCTGAAATTTCCGTCCTCTCCCGTGATCGAAGTCACCTGGAATGCTTCCCCTTCCAGATGTCGGACAAGGGCCACTTCCTGACCGGCCATAGGGTGGTCCCATGTCCGGTTGACAACCCTTCCGAATATACCGATGTCCTCGGCGGCGCCGGAGCCAGCCCCTGAGAGAACGAAGTGAGTCGAGGGGGGCTTGTTCTGAAGGGCCTCTGCCGTACCCCGGGATTCGAAAAATAATAATAGAATGACGATGGAAGATATCACGGTGAGCAGAGAGGATGAAATTTGAAGAGGTTTTGAACGGTGAACGGAACTCGGCCCCGGTCTGAATCGATGAAGGTCACACCCTTTCGATCTTGGACCCGCACTGCGCGCAGAATCTATCCTTATCCTTGATCCTGGCCCCGCACGATGTGCAAAACACCCCCCCCGCCTGGGCCTTCGGTTGACTTTTTTTCCGGACCGCGGCGACCTCCCGTTCGATCTCACCCGCGATCCGGCTCCTGCCGTCGCTGCGATCAAGCTCTTTGAGCACGGTGGCAGCACGCTGGGTGTAGTCCTCCCGCATCCGCTGATAATCCTCGTCCTCCACCTTGCCCATCCGGTGGTCGAAATCCGCCTCCTTGATCGCCGAATAAAGCGAATCCCGGTGCTCCAACAATACAGCGTGGCGACCCTTCCGCTTGGTCTTTTGGATCTTTTTATCATCCCTTTTAACAAACAGGGGACGGCAGATATAGACCACAGAACCGACCCCGATCAACAGGCACAGGAAAGAAATCACACGATCCTCTTTTCAAGTCCTTACCAAGTCCTTACTACGGAAAGACAGAGTCAATGATTATCCTGGGTGAATTCGTCACGGACTCGTCGCGCCCTACACGTCAAGATCTCTCAGATCCCTCTCAACCTTTTTGCGGTAGTCGTCCCTCTCCACCCCTTTAGCGTCCGCATCACTTGGGATCGATTCCCGATTCTCATTCCGTTTCGACAAACGGAGAATGACTGCCCGTACAATTCCTCCTCCGACAAGGATCATGAAGAAGGGGACCACCCAGGCCGTGAGATTAAAACCCTTGGTCGTTGGCGCAGCCAGCACCTGTTCCCCATGCTTCGTGACGAACGACTGGATGATCTCCTCCCCGCTCAACCCTGCGGAGATCTTTTCATCAATCAGTTGCCTGGCGGGTGTTGCGAACGGACAGTTGGTATGATTGCATGCATCCACGGTCATGTTGCACCCACACCTGCACGACAGTTCTCGTGAGACTTCTGAGACGGTCACGGCCCCCGACGGTGGTGATTGGAACAGGACCATCGAAAAAACGAAGAGGAACAGTTTTACCCCTTCCGCCGAATTGTTGAAAGCCTTTGAAGCCCATCCGGTTTTTTTCATTTTTCATTTTTCATTTTCATATCCGCACTTCGCCCCCTCGCGCCACCCGGGCCGGAACCGTACTTCGCCTTGCCCCGGAAGGCTTCAAATCGGGAAGCATGACGATAATCGTCCCTAACGTCACGACGATCCCCCCGATCCAAACCCAGGCCACCAGCGGGTTGACGTGGATGCGGAGGAACGCCACGTCGTCATCCCCTTGCCCTTCGAAAATCATATAAAGATCCTCTTGCAACGTTGAGACGATAGAGACTTCCGTCACCCTCTGCTGATCGGACCTTTTGTAATACGTGAGGATTCCGGGTTTCATCGTTCCCAGGAGTTCGCCGTCCCTTTTCACCTCGACCCATGCCCGCCTATCGATCGTGCTCTCGTTCTGTTCCCCCGAACTGCCCTTATAGGTAAGGTGGTACCTCCGCAACTGAATCGACTCGCCCGGCTTCAGTTTGGCATCGACCTCCGCGTTGAAGACACTCCCTGTGAATCCGATGAAGAGAAGAACGATCCCGAAATGGACGACATAACCTCCGTAGCGCCGTTTGTTCCGGAGGGTCAACCCCTTGATCGCCTGGCCGTAGGATTCGCCGGAAGTACTCATCCGTGCGAGGGCCCCCCGATGAAATTCAGAGACGATGGTCACGGTCACAAAAGAGCAGAGCCCGAATGAGATCAACGCCGAGACATCCCTGATTCCCCACGCAAGCAGTCCGCCTGCCGTCGCCACACAGAACAGGGCCGGGATCGAGAAGTGCCGGATCAGACTCTTTCTCGAAGTATGCCGCCACGCCAGGAGGGGGCCGATTCCCGCGAGCGCCATCAGGACCAGACCGATGGGAACCATAATCTTGTTGAAGTAGGGGGCGCCTACCGTAACCTTTGAACCGGTGACCGCCTCCGAGATAACGGGGAACATCGTACCCCAGAAAACCGCGAAGGCCGCGCCCAGGAACATCAGGTTGTTCAAGAGGAACCCGCTTTCCCTCGATATCGGTGATTCAAAAACATTACGACTCTTGAGCATTGCACGGCGACGCCACAAAAGGAACCCCGAAAACAGCAGGGTGAGGAATACAAACCCGAGAAACAAGGGACCGATCTCCGACTGGGCGAAAGCGTGAACCGATGAGACCACACCGCTTCGGGTAAGGAACGTTCCATAGATACACAACGTGTAGGTCAGGATGATCAAGACCATATTCCAGATCTTGAGCATTCCCTTTTTCTCCTGGATCATTACCGAATGCAGGAAAGCCGTGCCCACCAACCACGGTATCAACGCGGAATTTTCCACCGGATCCCAACCCCAATACCCCCCCCAACCCAACACGACATACGCCCACTTCCCTCCAAGAAGTTGACCCGTTCCCAGAAAAAACCACGGGAAAATAGTCCATCGGCGTGTCGCCCGGATCCATCCCTCGTCCATCTCTCCGCTCAGGAGGGCAGCCATCGCAAACGCAAACGGAACCGAAAATCCCACGTAGCCCAGGTAAAGCATGGGTGGATGAATCGCCATCACGGGATGGATCAGCAACGGATTCAGACCCTGTCCATCCTCTGGAATAAAATCAAGAGTCTGAAAAGGATTCTCGAAGAAAACGATGACACCCAGGAAAAATACCATCACGGTTGCGAGGATTGCGTGGGAGTAGGAAGAGAGCGCCCCCCGACGTCTCCGGTTGACACCCGAAATCACCACGCCATAGGCCGACAGAACGAACACCCAGAGAAGCAGGGACCCCTCCATGCCCGACCAGAACGCCGCCACCGTATAAGGAAATGATAGGTCCATGCTGGAATGCATGGCCACATAACGAACCTGGAAGTCCTTGATCTGGAAAAGGTAACCAAGGGAAACCGAAGCCAGGAGAATGAGGACGAACGACGCCGTGATGCCGTTCTCGGCACTCACGATCCATTCGTTCCGCCGCGTCCTCCCTCCGATGGCCCCTGTCACAACGGTGTAAATCGCGACCGCAAAAGCCATCATCACCGAAAATGATCCCAGTTCTGCCATGCCTTATGGTCTCCTCGGGTTCACGGGATGCGATTCCTTTTCCGATTCGTTATCGGTTAACGGGGCCAGTCGAACGTGAGAAATACCGGACCGTTTTTCCACCGGATGTCGAAGAACGACATCCCGCCCGGTGATATCCACCCCCCCGAAAAGAACCTCGCGACTATCGATCTCGCCATCTTCTAAGTGAAGATGCTTGAAGGGACCCAGATCTCCCACCCGGACCCCGACCTCCGACGGCTGACCGTCATAGGAATACAGACCCACATAGATATGGTACAAACCTTCTGCAGCGGGGGAAAGGATCAGGTCAGGGGTTCGGGTTCCGGGAAGGGCCACCAAGACGGAACCTCCATCGATTGTTTCCACGATCCAGCGCCGTGGAGACGGGCTGGTCGCGAGGGCATCGGAGGGAATTCGGCGTGGAAGCTCATCCATCAGGATGGTTCGCCGATGCCGAGTGACTGGAGACAATCCTGGCCTCTGATCAAAAAAGAGGGCGGGCAAGAGCCCGCCCTTAATAGGCTAAATAGATTCTCTCAGCTGGAATATTACGTTAGTCCAAAGGACCTGAGAAGGCGGTCGGCGATTGTCGACCGGACCTCAGGCTGATCGTAAAATCCCTCCTGAACCCTTTCGCGGGCCTGGGCAACCCGGTCGGCGCGTACGTCAGGCGTGTTCTTCGCAACGTCGATCAGGCTCGCTTGCCTTGCCCGGATCTGGGAAACGTCATCCGTTGCATCAGTGGATCCCGATTCCCCCCCTTCATCCGAGCGGGTGGAACTTCGCTCCGTTTCCCGACGTTCCCCACGTTGAACTTTCCCCAAATCATCGGGTTGACCAAACGCATCGCCGATTTTCGGCATGACCCCTCCGGAAATGCAGGGTTTAACTATAATATCCCGAACCCGTTCTCAGCTTAACGCTTTATAAAAAGATAAACAGTTCCGGCTAACAGGTCAAGCGTTTTTGATTGAAGCCTTGTCGTTGACAATCCCTTATGGATTTGTTATCCTTGAGAACGAAATACACCCCTAATCGTTTTTCAATTGGACTTTTCACGACATGTTATTCCTTTCCCGAGTCCTTCAATTCATCGGAATTCTTGAGGTCGGCTACGGAATCTTCAATGGCGTCATTCAGGATATCGACACGGGAGAAGGTGGCCTAGCTCTGAATTTGCGGCACGCCATGGTCGGTGGGGCCATCTTCCTTTTTGGATGGATGATCCAGAAGCACTGGATAAAACGGTAAGGTTCAGAATCACTCGCCTTTTTTTAAGGATTTTCTATGCCGGTTTTTACACCAGAATATCTGCAAGACATCTCTTCGAGAATCTTCCAAAGCTTCGGCGCCTCCAAATTCGAAGGCGACTTGGTTGCGGAGCTCCTCGTCGACGCCAACCTGGCAGGCCACGACTCGCACGGCGTCATCCGAATTCATCAGTACGTGGGTTTTATCAAGGAAAAAGGGGTTGTCCCCGGCGCCCCCATCCAGATTGAGAAGGAAACCCCGTCTACCGCCGTCATCAACGGAAACTGGGGGTTCGGTCAAGTTATAGCCACCCGCGCCATGGAAATCGCCATCGAGAAGGCCAGGGAGCACGCGATCAGCACCGTCACGATATACAAAAGCAACCACATCGGCCGATTGGGGTCTTACAGTTTGCTTGCCGCACGGATGGATAAGATTGGACTGCTGATGGCCAACGGCCACGGTGGGGCAATCAGCACAGCCCCCTTCGGTGGGACGGAAAGACGGCTGGGGACCAACCCCATCACAGTGGGTATCCCGTCCGGCGGCGAACCTATCGTCCTGGATATGACCACGAGCGTTGTGGCCGAGGGAAAAGTGAGGGTTAAGCGCAACAGGGGAGAGCAAACCCCCCCCGGTTGGATAATCGACTCTGAGGGAAACCCGACAACCGACCCGAACGACTACTACGGTCCGCCGAAAGGGGCGATCCTGCCGTTTGGTGGAGACGCCAGCCACAAAGGATATGGCCTCTCGGTCATCGTTGATATCCTGAGCGGCGCTTTGAACAAGGCCGGTTGCAGCCGGCCAGACACGTCAAAGATCGGCAACGCCGTATTTATCTATGTAATCGATCCGGGGGCGTTCACTTCCCTGGACGGGTTCAAAAATCAGGTGGACGACTTCATCGCATTCATCAAATCCTCTTCAAAAGCACCTGGCTTCTCCGGGATCCTCATGCCGGGCGAGATCGAGATTCAAGAAGAGAAGAAGCGCAGGGCGGAAGGGATCTTTGTCGAGGACCGGACTTGGGAGCAAATTCTGGACATTGCGGTGAACCAGGGCATCGAGGTATGACCCGAGGTCTTCTATTCATTGTCCTTCTGGGCAGTTACCTGGGTTACCCCGTAATCACACACGGGGGTCCCACCTCTGACCCCTTGAAAAAAATGAGGGAGCGGTTTGATGGACTAAGCACCCTCTCGGCAAATTTCGAGCGAGGATTTCAATGGAACCTTGCAAAAAAGAAACAAACCTTTAAAGGGAAAATGTTCCTCAAGAAACCGAACATGTTCCGTTTCGATACTCGGGACCACGTCGTCTCCACTGACGGCGAATCCGTTTGGAATTTCGTCCTTGCGAACAACCAGGTCGTCATCAACAAATATGCGGCCCCTCAAAATGATCGAAGTCCCGAGGGTCTGCTTTTCAACCTCCTATTTCAGGAGGGTTATGTCCAGGGTTATACGTCTTTTGATGGGGGGACGGAAAAGCTGGACGGAAAGACGTGCACCGTCATCGGTCTAACGGCCCTGAAAGAGGAGGCCTATATCTCTTCCATTCGGTTATGGATCGTCAACCATACCGCCCTCCCTTCCCGAATCGAATATGTTGATTTCAACGAAGATATTACCACCTACCGCCTTTCGAGGTTTAAACTCGACCGAAAGATCCCGGACGAGACATTTCGGTTCACCCCCCCCGCGGAGGTAGAGGTCGTCGATTTTCGATGAATAGACAGAACACCAGTAAGATTTACCTTTGATCATTCCAGGTGGATCTATACCCCTCGATCGGGGGTGAGGTTTAAGACATTTATATTGTCACAAATTCGTTTTTTTTGCATGTTTGAGGATCTTGGAGAAATAAGATGGAACAGTTGTGGGCACCCTGGCGAATGCAGTACATTGCCCGCGAGGAGAAAAACGGAGATTGCATCTTCTGTGAAAAGTGGAAGAGCGACTCCGATGGGGAGAACTTGATCCTGTTTCGCGGAGAGTTTTGCTTTGTGATTATGAACCTTTTCCCTTACAACAACGGCCACCTCATGATCCTACCCATCCGTCACTTCGCAGATGTTGCCGATCTTTCCGATTCGGAACAAGCAGAGATGTTTTGCTTGATGCAGCGAAACGTTGCCAGCATACGCAAAGTGATGAAACCGCACGGTTTCAACATAGGGTTCAATCTCGGCCAGGCCGCCGGCGCGGGCATCGCTGACCACCTCCATCTCCACATCGTCCCGAGGTGGACCGGCGATACGAACTTTATGCCTGTCCTGGGCAACACCCGCGTGGTCTCCGAGGCCATCGAGGAGACCTACCGGAAGCTAAAGGTTGAAATACGGGATGAATAAAGAAGAGGATGACGTGAGGAGGTAAGCGAAGCCAGGGGTTTTATTCCGCCCAGCGACCGACGATCCATAAACAACGAACCGCTACCTAAGGAGATCCAAATGCCTACCGATTTGCAATCCGATCTGAATTCCTGCGATGCACGTCTTGTCAATCTGAGAGGGTATCTTTGACCTCGATAAAAGGGATGCCCGAGTCGTCGAATTGACAAAGCAGATGGAACGTCCGGGTTTCTGGAACGATCAAGCATCCGCCAAGGGTGTGATCGAAGAGGCCAATGGCCATAAACGTTGGACGGAGGCCTGGAAAGACCTTCGAGGACGGCTCGACGACCTGATTGCTCTTCACGAACTGGCACATGAAGAGGAAGATGCCCCGACCCTTGCCGACATCGAGCGGGACCTCAAGTCCGTTGAGAAAGAAATCTCGGAACTTGAATTCCGGAACATGCTCGACGATCCGGACGATGAATTGGATGCCATCCTGACCATCCATCCGGGAGCCGGTGGGACCGAGTCCAACGACTGGGCGCAAATGTTGATGCGGATGTACACCCGATGGTCCGAGCGGAACGGATATACCGCGGAAGCCCTCGACCTGCTCCCGGGTGATGAGGCCGGGTTAAAGAGCGCAACGATCGAGATTAAGGGGAAATACGCATACGGCTACCTCAAGGCCGAGGCCGGAGTGCATCGCCTCGTGCGGATATCCCCCTTCGATGCAAACAGTCGCCGACACACTTCCTTCGTCTCCGTCTTCGTCTATCCAGACAAAGAGGGGGACCTGGAGATAGAGATTAAGGATGAGGACATCAAGATCGATACTTACCGAGCTGGCGGAGCAGGCGGGCAGCACGTCAATAAAACTTCATCCGCCGTTAGGATCACGCATCTTCCCACCGGTATCGTTGCCCAATGCCAGAACGAGCGATCTCAACACAAGAACAAGAACACAGCGATGAAGATCCTCAAGGCGCGGCTGTATAAACATCAGAAAGAAGAAGAACAGAAGAAATTGGACGAGTTCGAAAGCACCAAGAAAAAAATCGAATGGGGGAGCCAAATCCGATCTTACGTCTTCCATCCATACAATATGGTCAAAGACCACAGGACGGATATGGAAGTCGGGAACGTCTCCGCGGTGATGGACGGCAACATCGATTCTTTCATCAAGGCCTTTTTGAGTCAAAATAGAGGAGACTTCGCGGCGGATTAGGATCGATCGGCGGGACGTGAAACGACGAAATCGGACGTAGATCGGCCGTTTGGTGAAAAACCCGAAAACCTGTTCTGAACGACCGAGTCCGCCGGAGATGTTTCGACCCCCTCAACATAAACGTGGAGGGGGTCGGTTTTTAGGCCTGTTTTTTAAGATTTTGTGAATTTCTTATTTGGAGAAGAGGCGATTGGATCCGTCTTTCTTGTCTTTCAGGATATCGACAATCAGTTGAACATTTAACATCTCAACGATTTCTTCCTCGGTGAATTGAACCCCAAACGCCTCCTCCAGAGCCAGTACCAAATTCATGTGCCTTAAAGAATCCCAAGCCTCGATCGTATCTGGAGAAGAATCTTCGCGGATTTCTTCAACCGATAGCCCCATAACCTGGCTTAGAATTTTAAAGACCGTTTGCTTCAAAATATCTCCCGCGAGAGAGAGCGACTTGCGACCCGAATGAGGGTTCTACCCATGACACGCCCCCTCGGACTTCAGGGCCTCTTGACCCTGCGTCCCGAAAATCGCATCCTGTTTTCCCTTATCGCAGGTCTCCAGGCCATTCTGATCTCCATGCTTCTCCTGAAGGGGGAAACCACCCTCCTCGTGGCAGTCCTTCTCACGATTTCTGTATCTGCGGTCCTGTTTTCCACGACCGGCAGCCTCTTTGTCTTGGCCTTCTTCACGATTGTTATCCCGAGTGAGATGCTTGAAGAGAAGTTGCTCCTGCCGCTCAATTTCAAATTTTACGAGGGCCTCTATGCCATCGTTCTCTTCTTTGCAGCCCTGGAATGGGTATATCGAAGGCGTCTTGGATTTCAGAAAACAGTGCTGGATCGACCCATGCAGGGTTTCCTCATCGCGATACTGGCCTCTGTCTTTATCGGAATCCTCCGGGGTCACCCCCTCTCAGATATCCTGCCCGATGTGCGCTTTCCCCTGTACTACTCCGTCTTTTTCATCGCAGCCCAGTTTTTCGACCCACGCAGGGTTTCAAACTTTTTGACGCTTCTAATCGCCGCCACGACCGTAGTGGCCTTCCAGTACCTATTGGCCTTCTTTGCTGGAGTAAACCTGTCCATGGTCGGCACCTACACTCGAATCGTCCGGGCGGAGGGGGTCATCCTCCCGATCGGCATCCTCTTCCTCCTCAGTCGGACCGTTTTCAATCAATCAACGATCCATCGGGGTGCCCTAACGTTCCTCCTCCTCCCCCTTATTATCGCGTTCGTGATCTGTATGAGCCGGGGACTCTGGATTTCTTTCGCAATAGGCTTGGCGAGCCTCTCCATCCTTCTGATCCTGGACCGCCAAAGACCTCATCGCCGTATCGCCAGGGGGATAAGGTTGGCCGTCGCCTTTCCCCTTTTGATTCTCTTGGCCGTATACGGATTTCAAGCACTCACCGGAGCAGGCCTGGACACCTTGGCCTCCTCACGTTTCTCAACCGCAACCCAGTTTGAGGAGGATACGTCCCTCAGTCACCGGGTCCTTTCATACGTCGTCGCCTTGGACCAGATCATGGATCATCCCATCATCGGCAACGGTCACGGGGCGACCATTACATATCCGGTTCGCATCTTCGGAAGAATGAATGTCATTACAACGAGCCATATCGACAGTCTTTACGTCGTCCTCCTCCACCGCCTTGGCATCGTCGGCCTTTTTCTGTTCGGTTGGCTCGCGGTCCGTGCATTGTTGCGGGCTTACCGCCTGTTCCAGGTCAGTGAGTCAAACCAGACCCGGATCTTCTGCGCCGGGTTCATCGCGGCCACGGTCCAATCCCTGACCCTCGGCTTGAGTGACGCCACGATGTTCATCGGCCGGTTTGTGTTCATCCACGCCATCCTCTTCGCGCTCTTCGCGATCCTCGAACGCAAAGAGCGACTCGGGGGAGTCTCAGATGTGGAATCTTGAAGGTTTATTTATAATTTGGAAACGACTTTCTTAAAATGGACGGGCCCTCCGGGACTTTCCTTATCCATATCCCAATAAAATGTCCTGTCCGCTTTCCCGTTTTCAGGTTCTTTTTCCTCAAAACCCTGCTTTGCAAAGAAAAATTCTGCCTGTCCATTTTTTTTCGTCGCATAAAATTCACCCACTGCCAATTTGCATCCTTTCCCCCCCGTAAACTTCAAGACCTCTGCCATAAACGTGGCCTCCACCCCACGCCCCAGGACACGGCACGATAGGAGAAAGCTGTCAAAAAGGACAACCCCTTCCTCATATTTTAAGATGCAAACCCCCACCGTTCCATAATCTCCGAATCGGTCTGCGAGCTTGAGAGTGATAACATCCGAATCCCCTCCCTCAACAAAACCTTTAATATCCGCTTCGCTGTATCGTTTTGTGGTGAGGTTGAACTGATTGGTCTTCTGGGTCAGTTGCGCAATTCGGGGGATGGAAAAGTCATCTGCGATACGGATTTCAACAACCATCTCGAGAGAATGATAATATTTTTCAAGGTCTTCTACGCGGCTCTTCAAATCTTTCCGTTGGCCTTCTGCTCTGTACATAGATCCTCTCTTCCGATCTTCCGGAGAAACCACAAGAGAATCGAACAATCCGCTGGAAGATAACAGATCCGCGTATGTTCCAGGCGCTTCTTTGGGAAGATGAATACACGTGACTTCAGGGATCAGATTTCTTACGAGGTTTATCTCGAACGCACTATCGTCTGAGAATACCATGCTGTCTAAACCGATATTCAAATCGAGAGCAATCCTGCGAAGATTCGTGGCCTTATCCTCCCAGTTGATTTGTGCCGAAGCGATTTGCTCCCTCTTAAGAACCATATCCGGATGCCTGCGGAAGACATCCCAAACATCTTCTTCATTGTTTTTGCTGCACAGGGCGAGGATTATACCCCGGTTATACAGGTTCACGGCCTCATTCTGAAATTCACAATACGCAGAACCGGGGTAGGTCTTCCCCAGTTTGATCTTTTCTGTCCCGTCTTCGCCGATGATACCTCCCCACAATGCATTATCGCAATCAAGAACCAGACATTTCTTGTTTTTTCCGTTGAGTGCACGGATAAATTTAAAGTTCTCTAGGGCGATCTCCTTCAAGGCCTCCCTTGTGTATGGGGCCCGACCGATGTGCCAATAGCGAAGATCGAAATATTTCTTTTTTCCCAACCTCATCAGGCATAGATTCAGATTAACAAAATAGGCATTGCCCTGTTCGCTGAGCTTCCGTTTCGCAAAGTTATTCAATTCCTCCACGATACCGGACTGACCCTGAGGGTCCTGGCTGTCTAAAATCCCTCGAGACGGACTGGAGGGCTGCTCAAACCCGTTCCACAGTAAAGCGGCTTTTGTCCGCGATCGAATTCCACAAACGACTCCGGATATGAAGTCCTTTACCGTCTCGACTTCCGCCTGAATCTCTTGGGGTTTCAGGGAGGCAAAATTCCGGGCAATCCGCGGGGACAGCGTGTCCAATTTCACAAAAACAAGGACGATGTCCGCCCCTTCCCCCAATAGGTACTTCCCTTCGCCCACAGCCTCCTGAAAAACGTTGTCGTATTCTCCGAATTCAACCTTGGCCTTGAACCCCATTTGAAGTGCAAAATACCGTAAATACGGCTCCATAGGCTCAATCGTGACATTCCGAAGAATCGATATGCCCAAACCCGGCAAGGAAGATATATCTCGAGTATTCAGGTAATCTTGAATCTGTGAATAGGATATTTCGGACATCCACGCTCCGAATAAAGAATCTATCCCATGATCATCCCACCGCATACGCGGAAATTTTGTCCTGTAATAAAACTCGCCTTCTCGCTGAACAAAAACGCGACCGTGGAGGCAACATCCTCAGGGGTGGCCAACCTTCGCAACGGTGTTTGCATTTTAGCGACCATCTTAACCTTTTCGGGAACGTTCGCAATCAAATCCGTTTGAGTCATTCCAGGGGAAACACAATTGATCCGAATCCCTTTGGGGCCATATTCCGCGGCCAGCGATTTGGTAAATGTAACCAGAGCCGATTTGACGGTATTGTAAGGCATCCATTTTACGGGGGGGACATTGTCCGCAGCGATACTCCCGATATTAACGATGGCCCCCCTGGTTTGCTCAACCATACGCGGCAAGGCGGCCTGGCAAAGGTTAAAAGCACCTTTGATCTGAACGTCGATATGTCTTTGAAATTCATCCCATGAGGTTTCGGAGAAATCCATATTGTTGATCGAAGCCGAGGCATTGTTCACAACACCTGTTATCACTTTGAATTCTTTTACGGTTAAATCAACCATCTCCTGCACGGCCGCCCTATCCGCCACATCAGCCTGGAATGGAATGGCCTGACCACCGGCTTCCTGAATCCCGGCCACAACATTTTTTGCTTGAGTTTCATTCTGATAATAGTTTACAATCACAGGGTACCCGAGGTTTGCAAGTTCCCTGGCAATGGCCGCCCCGATACCCCTGCTGGCTCCTGAAACTACGATCGCCCCGTATTCAGTCTCTCCCATACTGGAGGCCTTTCCTTTGGGTTTTTGTAATACTTTGACCTTGGCTTCGCCCTCGATCAGACGGTTCCCATCCTCGTTAAATATAACCGTGTCCAAAACCACGACTCTTTGAGCGGGGGATTTTTGTTTAACCTTTGCCCATACG
The DNA here is from genome assembly GCA_965217865.1 of Candidatus Latescibacterota bacterium. Lineage (GTDB taxonomy): Bacteria > Latescibacterota > UBA2968 > SICM01 > SICM01 > CBDCJO01. The sequence continues at coordinate 2,909,906 of CBDCJO010000002.1, forward strand.
CGAATCTGCTCCCCAATTCCCACGGGCTCCAGGAAACGGATCTGTTGTTCATACCAGAGGGAACCCTCCCCCGGCAATTTGGTCCCGATCATTGTTGAAATAAAAGATGCTGTCAGCATCCCGTGCACAATACTTTTTTTGCCCGCATACCGACCTCCCATATGAACGGGATTTGTATCTCCGGTAAGGTCGACGAAAGACGATACATCCTGGGCCGTGATCGTATGGAATATCTCGGCTTCATCGCCGATCTGGATCTCCTCGAATCTGTCCTCGGTCATACGGTATGCCGTTTAAAGTCAGCCATAAAGGCCTTACGCGCGATCTTCACCGCGGTCCGGTGTGGAGTCATCTCCTAAGCGACTTCTGGAATACGTTACCCGGGCAGGATTCCCACAGTAAGTTGCGCCCTTCTTAAGGGTGCCGCTAACGACGGCCCCGGGCAGGACCAGGACCTCCTTTTGGATCACGGTTCCTTTGTTGATGATGCAACCCCACAGGACGACCGAATCATTAGCGATCTCGACAGGAGCCCTTTCCGGTGGATATTTTTTGGAAAGGCAACTGTCCCCCAAATTGATGTGGGTGTTGATCTTCACCGCCATTCCAACCGCACATCGATTCCCGATTTTTACCGTGTCCGTCAAATCGATGATACATGACTTTCCTATAAACACATCATCACCAATCTCAAGATTTTTAAAATTTCCTTTCGATTCGTGTAATATAAGATACCGGTGTATCCTTACATTTCTACCGATTGCTGCCCCTCCCATTTTTAGCACGATATCGGGAAATAAACTGTCACACAAAACCGAAGCCAAACCCTCATCTCCGATCAGAATCCTCAAAACTTTCCACTTAACAAAGTAGAATACATAAAAAATACAGCGAATAATTCTACTGCGAGCGCCTGCAATTTTGTTTTTAATATAGGGCATGAGCCTGCTTTTTCTCCTGCATGAATAAGACGATGTTCAGAAGCTTTTCCAGGCAAGTGCATCAGAAGAAAAAAGGGGATAAATATGCATTGAATTTGGCAACCCCCCCGGAATATACGGATACCGGGATACCCGCGCAACTCGCCAGATCCCGAAAAAAGGCCACATAGAGATCCTGTTCCGCATCGAACCCAAGGAGGATTTGTGATTTCACGTCGAGAAAGGCTCTTCTCATCCCTGGACGCCATTGGCGCAGACGCTTTTGTGGCAACCGCCCGCCCCAACCAGCTCTACTTGCTGGATCACCCGGATCCCAGCGTCGTCATCTCCCGGCCAAAATGCAGCTTCATCCTCATCACGGCCGGAGACACCGTGGTCTTCCCCGGCATCTGGATGTCCAATGCCTGTCGGGACCTTTTGACCCGCTGTGAAGTCGTGACGAACCAGATCGGCGACCCCACCCCTGAGGCCCAACTGGCCGAGCGACTCACGCGGATGTCACTCCGAAAAATCGCATTCGATGGTCTGGACCCGGACCTGAAAAGCCTCCTGGATCGGGAGCTCGTCGGGACGGAGATTGTCGAAAACGATGTTGCCACCGAAGTTCGCCGGGAAAAAGACTATCAAGACTTGCAGAGGATGCGAGAGGCCGCGAGGGTATCCGACCTCGGAATGCTGGCCGCCTTCCGGTCGATCCGCCCGGGTGTCACCAACCTGGACGTGACCGCAGAAGGGGTTTCCGCAATGCTTCGGGCGGGGGCCGAAAGCGCCAGCATGGCCGTCGTAAGCGGTCCGGGCACCTTCTATCTGGACAGTGGGGAGGATCGGAGAAGGGTGATTCAAGAGGGAGAAATGATCTTCATCGACATGGGTATATCCGTTCACGGTTATATCGGGGATCAGACACGGGCGGGGATAGTCGGGGAAGGAAATCCTGAACAGAAAGATCTCCTGGCGACCGTGCAGCAGGCCTACCGAATCGCCAGTCAGGGGTTGAAACCAGGTGCCAGCGCTGCCTCAATCTACCAGTCCGTCGTCGATCTCTATGACCGGAAGGGTTGGGCGCCTTTTTTCGTCCACCACATCAGCCACGGCCTGGGGCTCGGCGGCGATCTCCCCGGGGTTGCCGCCGGGGTCGAGGAAACGTTGAGGGCAGGCGATGCCCTCTCGTGTGAACCCGGAGTTTACGTCCCGGGTGTCGGGGGCGCCCGCGTGGAAAATATGATCTATATCACCCCGGAAGGCCCTGAAGAGCTGACCCGATGTCCGCTCGACCCTCCGATGGGAATCTAAAAGCCGAGATCAGGAATCAGGGGTCGGAGGTTGGGTATTCGAACCCCGAACCCCGATCTCTGAACCCCGATCAAGGTGTTCTTTAATCTTTGTGGCCAGCCGATCCCCAATCCCCGATACGGAGGCGATTTCCGAAACATCGGCCTCGGCGATCCGCCTAACAGACCCGAATTTCCGGATCAGAGACCGTTTGCGACCCGGACCCACCTTTTCGATCTCGTCGAGAACGGAGAGTGTTTGGCGGTTGCTTCGCAAAACCCTGTGGTAGGTGAGGGCAAAACGATGGGCTTCGTCGCGAATCGCCTGGAGGAGTTTGAGCGCCGAGGAAGTCTTCGGAATATTCTGAGGATCCGGGCTTCCCGGCACAAACACCTCCTCGAGTCGCTTCGCCAGACCCACCACAGGAAGATCCTGGACCCCCAATTCCGAGAGCGCTTCCATCGCACTCGATAATTGCCCCTTCCCGCCGTCCACGAGCAAAAGGTCGGGAAATTTCTCACCCTCTTCCATCAAGCGCTTGATTCTCCGGTTGACAATATGATGCATCATGGCAAAGTCATCCGGTCCCGGGACATCCGAGATCTTGAACCGTCTGTATTCCCCCTTCTTTGGCCTTCCGTCAACGAAACAGACCAGCGACGCCACAGGATCCGAGGCATGCGTGTTGGAAATATCGATGGCCTCGATCCGCCGGGGAGGATGACGAAGCCTCAGATCCCGCTGCAGGGATGAAACCGCTTGGGGGACCTGTTTCTTTCGATTCTCACGCCTCAACCGGCGTTCCGTAAGGAGAAGTCCGGCGTTGTTCGCCGCCATCGCCAGGAGTTTCACCTTATCGCCTCGCTGAGGTGTACGGATCTCCAAAAGCCCCCCTGCCCGACCCACCAGCCAATCGCAGATCGCTTCCCGATCCTCGATGTCACACGGCAAACAGATCTCCTTCGGGACGAACGCCGTGTAGAGGTAGGCCTGACGGACAAAGGCCGAGACAACCTCCGGGTCTGAGGCCCCCATCACCCCCCCGACGAAATAACTTTTCCGTCCCCAAAGCCGACCGTTTCTCACTTCCATGACAACACCGCACGCCTCATCGTCCTCTCGTGCGATGGCCACAGCATCCCAGTCGGAGAAATCCGAAGACACCACCTTCTGGCGATTGGTGACGCTCTCCAGACTTTCAAGCCGATCCCGGATCTCTGCCGCCTCCTCAAACTTGAGTTCCGCGGAAGCCTGCTTCATCCGGTCCCGCAACATCTTGACCACCTCCTCATTTCGCCCCGTGAGGAAAAGGATGGCCTGATCGATGATCCTCTGATAGTCCTTTCTTGAAATGAGCCCTTCGCACGGCCCGTCACATCGTTTGATCTCATAATCCAGGCAGAGCTTCACCCTCGGATCGGGAAGATCGTAAGAGCAGGATCGGACCCTGAACAGGCGATGAATCGTGTCAAGGCTACGGCGCATCCCCTTGACATCCGTGTAAGGGCCGAAGTATCGGCTCCCGTCCTTAACGACATCCCGGGTGACCAGGAAACGGGGAAAGGGCTCCTTCGTGACCTTCAGATAAGGGTATTTTTTGTCATCCTTGAGCCGGATGTTGTACCGCGGCTTGTGTTTCTTGATCAGGTTCGCCTCAAGGATGAGCGCCTCCAGCTCGGTATCTGTGACGATATAGTCGAGGCTGCGGACGTTCGACACCAGGACGTGGAACTGCCCGCGACCGTCCCCTGACCCGGGCTGAAAGTATGACCGAACTCGGTCTCGCAGGACCTTCGCCTTGCCGATGTAGATGATTGTGCCCGCGGCGTCCTTCAGAAGATAGACACCCGGCTCCCTGGGGAGCAGATCCAGGCGTTCCTGCAACTGGACCCGCCAGTCAATGTCGGATGGTGCGGTCATGATTCAAACGAGCTGTGGATGGATAAAAAGAAACGAGGGTGTGAGATTCATCGAAACTCAACCTTCTTGTACAGCATCCATCTTTTCTCAAATTACATTTGGAAAAAACCATTCGGTCCTGCTGAGACGTAGAAGAACGTCCGGCCGATTGAAGTCGAACCGCGGCCGGATTTTCGCGTATCCCGCCAGATCGCGGTGACATCCTGGACGCGATGCCACCTCTCTCGCCAACGAAATCTCCGGGGCGGATACTCCCCCCTTATGGCTGCTGTTTCGTCGGGATGGACTTCCACCTCCTCGTTGACATACGAAGAAAACCGCTTTGCCTTACGGGAAGCCCGGCGATACGCGAATTGTGCGCGTGAAAACACGGGCGAGGCTTTGGGGAATCTCGTTGCCATTGAGCGTCGAACCAGGGGAAATCATACTTCGCAGGCAAATCCCAACTCTTCAGCCTTGGCCATGATGAACCCAACACAGGCCTTGAGGTCCTCCACGACATTCGGAGAATCTCCGACATCTATTCCGAGATAGCCATCATAACCCATTAACTTCAATCCTTCAAAGAAAGCATCCCAGTCGATGTTCCCTTTTCCAAGGGGCAGATGTGCGGAGTTCGTCCCGTCGTTGTCCGCGATATGAATATTTGCGAACTTTCCCCGAAGTTTCATCAGAGTGATAGGAAGGATCTCCTTTTGGGCCTGAAAATGAGCGCAGTCAAAGTTGGCGTAGAAGTTGTCTCGGCCCACATCCTGGATCAGCCTAAGAAGGGAATCCGAAGAACAGATTATCTCCCCGACGCGCGGCTCCATGATGACCTTCCTGCCGATCTCCTTCACCATGTCGCTGCACCGTCCGACACTCTCGACAAGCACGTCCCACTGGGCTTCCCAATCAAAGTCCGGATCGAAACGAACACGGTAATCTTCGTCGAAGGCGTATTCCGCTCCGGCGTAAGGTTTGGCTCCGGCAAACGCCACGCCAGGGGTATAACTCGCCAGATGGACCAGATCCCATAGAACCGGGCAAAAGTTGTGGACTTTCAGCCCTAGATCGTCACATCGCTGTTTGTAGACCTTTCGGTTTTGGTGAACGACCTTTAGATGATCCGCTCCGAGCCCCTCCAGCTCCAGGTAAGTGAATCCCATAGACCTGTAGTCCTCAAGAGCCTTAAGATCATCTTCGAAAGACGGCGGATAACCGTATCGAAAGATCGGACCCCTTTTCTTGATTCCGGAAAATTGTTGCCGAGAAGGGAACAACCCTTCTCAGACCCCTGCCTTTGAGTGATCCCTGCACGGCCCCCGCTCCCACTCTTGTAGACCGGTAAAAATATAGGAAATTGCCGGAGAGTGTCAATCGGAAAGAGGTCCTGGGGAGCATGACTTTTGCCGGCTTGATTAAATCGACTTGACTGATCGCTGACCTTTTGTATTATATATCCTTATAAGGAATTCCACGTGGGCTTCGAACCCGCGCGAATTATTCATCAGATCATATGATATCTTCGTGCTTTGAAGGGCGTTAGGATTACATTTTTATTGGTATAACCTATAATGAATACAGGAAATTATGAAGAATTTACCCTCATCGAGCGATTAAAAAAGTGCGTGACAGGGGCCGGAAATTTTGTTATAATTGGGGTTGGCGATGATGCCGCGGCCCTGAAGGTAGACGAAGGCCGCATCATTCTGATGACCGCAGACTCCCTGGTCGAGGGAGTACATTTCGACCTCTCGTTCGTTCCCTACTCTGATTTGGGTTGGCGGGCAATGACCGCCAACCTCAGCGATGTGGCAGCGATGGGAGGCCGTCCAATCGGGGCAACAGTCTGTATCTGTGTCCCCCCCTCGTGCGCCGCGGAATCTCTGGAAGAACTTTACGCCGGGATGGACGCGGTGGCTTCCCGTTTCGAATGTCGGATTGTGGGTGGGGACACAACCTCCTCCCGTTCAGACCTGACCATCTCCATCTCCTTGCTTGGTGAGGTGGAGCACGAACGCTTGACCCCCCGTAGCAAAGTGAAGCCGGGTGATCTGCTGTGCGTTACAGGTCATCTTGGTGGATCCCGAGCAGGCCTTGAAGTCCTCCGGCGGCGAAAACTCGGGGTACCCCTGCCGGGGAGTTTCGAAGAAGCCGTCAATCGGTATCTCCATCCGATTCCCCGTTTAAAGGAATCTGCCGTAATGGGGGATACCGTTCCGATCCACGCAGCGATCGACATAAGTGATGGAATTTCAAGCGAGATCCATCATCTCTGCCGAATGAGCCAAGTTGGGGCCAGGATCGAAAGTGGTGCGATTCCCCTACACCCCGATACCCGTGGGGTGGCTCGATTGTGCAACCAGAACGCGCATTCCTTTGCCCTTTCAGGGGGCGAGGATTTTGAATTGCTGTTCGCGGTCGATTCGCGGGACGCAAAATCCGTATCCGATGCGGTAGAGAGGGAAACCGGCACCCCGATTTCCGTTGTTGGCGAAGCCGTTCCGAGGGATCAAGGGGTTTCCATTCGAGATAAGGGTGAGGCCTGGCGCCCTTTGGAAGATGCGGGATTTAAGCACTTCCTATAGGCGGTTTAGATCCCCCTGATATCTGAAGGCGAACCATCTTTATGCCGAAAGCGCTCGGTCTGATCGAAACCGTCGGCTTTGTAGGGATTGCGGAGGCCGCCGATGCAGCGGCAAAGGCAGCCGCGGTCGATCTGTCGGCAGTTGAGCAGACCACCGGGGGTTTGATCACCATCCGGCTCACTGGGGATGTCGGTGCCGTTCAAGCAGCCGTGGATGCCGGTGCCGAGGCCGCTTCAAGGGTCGGACAGCTCCTTTCTCAGCACGTCATCCCGCACCCACACGAAGATCTGTTCCGGTTGATGGGATGGTCGACCCGAACCGCGACACAAACGCCCGCCTTTAACGACCCTGTAGACCCCAGCGAGGATCCGGAGCGCATGAGCGTCCTGGAGCTTCGGCGCTACGCACGCAGCATCCCGGGATTGGCGATCCACGGTCGCGAGATTTCCAAAGCGAACCGGGATGATCTCCTGCGGGAGATTCGGAAAGCCTTAAAGTAAGAGCGCGAAGGTGGAAACACTTTGGGATAAAATCAGGCACACCCTGTTAGAAAGGGCGGTGACTGTCGCGGAAAGGGCCGAGCACCTCTATTATGTAAGCCGGGTTCGCCTCGATATCGCCAACGACAAGCGGTCGACCCACACGGCTTATGCCCAACTTGGGAGACGCGTCTATCACCTCTTGTCCAAAAAAACCGACGGGGAAGTTTCGAAGGATGAAAATGTTCTGGACCTCATTCAGCGCATTCGTGATGGCGAGGAGATCCTTCAGGAACGGGAGGCAACCCTGGCGAACCTAACAGACCCGAAGACTCCAGAATCCGAAGGATAAACGTGACATCCCCCGATTATTGCAGGTTCCGAAAAATCATAGTCTTTGTTTGGGCAGTTGTGTCCCTGAACGCCCTTACCCTCCCTATCGCTGAAGGACAGACGGATTATCGAAACTTTGAAGGAGGGACGCAAAAAAGCCCCATTATCACGGTAGCCGAGCATCTGCGCCCCACAGTTGTCAGCATATCGGTGCGAAAACCCCGCGATTTCAGCGGACAGGAGTATTTCTGGGATCCCAAGCGTGGCAACATCAAGCGATACAGGTCCACTTTGTCACAGTTCGGCTCCGGGGTGATCGTCAGCAAAGACGGCTACATACTGACCAACAACCACGTGATCGATCAGGCCTCCAATATCCGGGTTACCCTTGCCGACAATACCGAATATGAAGCCTTAACCGTGGGGCAGGATCCGGAAACAGACGTCGCCCTGATTCGTTTGGTTATGGATGGGCGCCTCGAGATGGATCAAGTCGCCCCGATCGGCGACTCCGAAACCCTCAGGGTTGGGGAATGGGTCGTGGCCATTGGCAACCCGTTCGGGTTTCAACGCACGGTCAGCGTCGGAGTCGTGAGCGCAAAGGGGAGAATCCTTGAAGAAATTGAGGGTGGCACTCCATCGTTTCAGGATTTTATTCAGACCGATGCTTCGATTCACCCCGGAAACTCAGGAGGTCCGCTCGTCAACCTGGAGGGACAGGTGATCGGGATCAATACGGCCTACCGGCCCACAGGATCCAGGATCGGGTTTGCCATACCGATCAATCTCGCCTCCAAGGTGGCAGAGGACTTACGGGAGACGGGAAAAGTCATCAGGGGGTTTCTGGGGGTCCATCCACAGGAGTTAAGGGGAGAACTTGCTGAAGCGGTCGGTGTCCATCCGGGAGAAGGAATCCTCGTCGGAGATGTGAAAACAGGAAGCCCGGCCGTGGGAGCCGGCATTCGCCGAGGAGACGTAATCACCCAGGTGAACGGACAGCGGATTAACGACATCATTGGCTATCTGAGGATCATTGCCGGTTCGCGACCCGGGACCCGGGCGTCAGTCAGAATCCTTCGGGATGGAAACCCGATGTTGCTGAGTTGTATGATAGGGTGGCGGAATCACACGGGCGCAGGATCGGAGGACCTGGATGATTCCGGTTCGGGGGTCCTTTCCTCCGGTGAAAATGCGTGGATGGGAATGATCGTCCACGATCGGGGGATGATCGAGGCCAAACGTGTCAACGACCAGGCGGAAGAGAGCGTGGTGGTCACCTATGTCGAACCTGGGAGCGCCTCGGAGGAAAGGGGAATAGGTCAGGGGGACGAGATCCTGGAGATCGAAGGGAACAGGGTTTCCACCCTCGCGGATTACAATTCTCTCTCCCGAAAATTAGATGGAAAAAATAGGCCGATTCTATTCCTTTTCAGAAAAAAGGGTGATGAAGCAACCACCTTTATCGCCCTGCGAGATAAAAATTAGAGCCCGCGAAGCATAAGTTTAACACGACACTTCGTGGGTCCCGCAGCTGCTCATCATCAAAATTAAAGGAGGTGTTCATCTAGAACAGGTTACCTGATCTCACAGACCGCGAAGGCCACGCAGGTGAGTCTCCCTTTCCTGTGGACCTTTATCAACCGTGAGGGGACGCAGCGGGTCCCCACATCGATACCCTCACGCGAAGAAGGAGTGGCTAACGAGTGTCCAGACCAGTGAGCAGGCCGAATACGCCTAAGTCGTACACCTTTAAAGATGACTCTTTGGACCAATATCTTCAGGAGATCGGCGATGAAAATCTCCTGTCATCCGAAGAGGAAGTGGAACTCGCAAAAAGAATAAAGCAAGGAGATCATCGCGCACTGGAGCGGTTAACCAAGGCAAACCTCCGTTTTGTGGTCAGCGTGGCCAAGCAGTATCAGAACAGAGGGCTTTCTCTTGGTGACCTCATCAACGAAGGAAACCTTGGCCTGATCAAAGCGGCCAGGCGTTTCGATGAGAGAAAGGGTTTCAAGTTCATCTCATACGCCGTATGGTGGATTCGTCAGGCCATTCTCCAGGCACTGGCAGAACAATCCCGAATCGTCCGTCTTCCCCTCAATCGAGTGGGGACCCTCCACAAGATCGGAAAAGCCTTCAACGGTCTTGAACAGGAATACGGCCGGCAACCCAGTGCTATGGAGATCGCCGATGAGTTGGACATGACCCCCAATGAGGTCATGGATACCCTTCAGATCTCCAGCCGCCATCTCTCCCTCGACGCACCGTTCAACGATCAAAACGAAAATCGTCTCCTCGACATCCTTGAAGATGAAATGCAGCCTTCTCCGGATGAAGAGGCCATGACCGATTCTCTCCGCCAGGAGGTGAAGAAAGTCCTCAACACCCTGACCCCTCGTGAAGCGGAGGTGATAAGCCTCTACTTCGGAATCGCGCACGACAACCCCCTGACCCTGGAGGAGATCGGCGACAGGTTCGGACTCACGCGTGAGCGGGTTCGGCAGATCAAAGAGAAGGCCATCGGCAGACTCCGACACGCCTCCCGCAGCCGGCCTTTGCGGGCTTACATGAAGAGCTGACGACCGAACAAAGGCTTTCATCCGACAAGACAAAGGGCCACAGCGAATCTTTCCGCTGTGGCCCTTTGTCTTGCTTTCTCGCTTCTCTCTTTCATGGTCGAATTTCAGAAACTAACTACTTTCCAGCCCATCCGCTCGTTCCGGAGGCCTATCAACCATAAAGAGATTTTCAAACACTTCCTTTAACTTATCCGCCGCTTGTCTTGAAACATTCCTGCCATTCCCGCTATAGCTGCAACCCCATAGTTTTCTTGCAGCTGCCATCCTTCCCTAATCTTCGCGCTTCTGACAAACCCATCCGTCCTATAAATTTTGGTGATTGAGTAGATATTGGCACCAGCGTATATTAATAATATGCTGGTAATTAATCCACTTAAGTTAGCAAATGACTGCAAGATAAGTAGGGCCTATTTTCGTGCAGCCCGTTGGGGTGGAAAAAGGCGATGTCCAAGCTGCGATTATCAGCGCAGGTTGCCCTTATTAAAAGACGATCGGTTCAGGTGTTCACGGTGTGGATATCGGTTTAAAGATTTCACGGGCACTTATCTTGAAAGGCTTCGAATTTCATTTGACGAGCTTGCCCATTTACTTTATCTGTTTGTATTGGGAGTGCCCTCTTACCGATCCAGGCACTACCTGTCCGTATCGCTGAAAACGGCTCAGCGGATTTATACCACGTTTCGCCAGGCCATCTACGATCATAGCTTTACGGACCAGGTGCTTTGGGGTGAGATCGAGTTGGACGAGGCGATGTATGGAGGTCATCATAAGGGTAAGCGTGGATGGGGAGCAGCCGGAAAACACTTGGTTTTCGGGCTTTATCAGAGGAACGGAAAAGTCCTCACCTTTCCCATTCCGGATCGAAGTCGAAACACCCTTACACCGCTTGTGACCTCACACACCAAAGCAGGCAGTCTATACTACACCGATGACTGGCACGCCTACACTTGGCTGTCAGTCAAAGGTGACCACGTGGTTGTTCGAAAAGAAGAAGGGGTGCCCAAAGGCAAAGGCCGACATCACATCAATGGCATCGAAGGCTTCTGGAGTTTTTCTAAAAATTGGCTATATCAATACAGAGGAATCCCTCGACATCATTTCCATTTATACCTGAAGGAAACAGAGTTCAGATTCAACCAGGAAGACGAGGATCTCTTCCCAATTATTGCTTCATATCTGGTGAATCTGGTACCAATATCTTCCTAATTACCAAATTTTTACCCAACCTTATATTTTTGTGCCCTGCGGTACCGCAGCCATAGCCAGACAAGCACCCCAACCAGTGCGATGACGTTTGGCCAGAAGATCAAGGGATGGCCCCAGTTGACCCCCTCAAAGGTCCACGAGGACACGGGATATAGAAACGGCGTCTGAAATCGTTCGTGAGTGGGCATATCCATCAGGATGTTAAGCGCGTAGGGAAGGCCGAACCACAGCAGGTGGCGCCTCCCGGTCAGGGTTATCAGGGCCATCGCCGCGGCCAGGATCACCAGACTGTGGGTGTAGACATAGTAGTTGTTGTAGACCTCGACCAGGTCAGGAGGCAGGGGCGGGCCGTCGGAAAACCAGATTTCCGGATCCGGACTTATACCCCGTGACAGTCCCGACCAGCCGTCTTCGATCGCCCACTTTACCCTCGGGGGGATGAAGGTGAGCAGGTCCGGTGCCGCACCCGCCATCGCCCCCAGCCATGCGGTCTTTCGTCCCCGCCATCGAAGCGATGCATAACCCCAACCCGCGTGCGATACAAAGTCCATATTAAAAATGCCCCCGGAGGTCAAAAGTCACGAGTTCAAAGTCAGACCCAACGATTAACGACTTTTGACTCGTGACCTGTCACGGGTTTATAATTTCATGAGAAGCGCTGCGAGCAAAGCGGTCCGGATCGGCAAGGCGTCAACCTCGATGTGCTCGTGGACGGCGTGGGCGCCATCCCCGGGACAACCCAAACCGTCCAGAGTCGGCACCCCGAGTGCGGCGGTAAAATTGCCATCGCTTGCCCCGCCCGTGGAACCCTCCTGGAGTTCTAATCCAAGCCCCGTTCCGATTTGCTTCGCCCGTTGAAACAGGGATGCGATCACGGGCGTCCGCTCCATGGGGGGACGGGGGAATCCCCCCCGTGGGTTGACCGCCACGCCAGGTATGGCGGGCTTTGCATTTAGAATACCTTCCCGGATCCGTTCGGATTCCGCCCGGGTCCAGACCCGCACGTCGATCTCCGCCTCCGCACGATCTGGGATTACGTTGGTTCGTGTCCCGCCTCTGACAATCCCCACATTTACAGTCGTTCCTTCTGACGGCCTGCTCAAACCGCTCAGATACAAAATCTGATGCGCGAGTTCCTGTATAGCGCTCAACCCCTTTTCCGGATCGATACCTGCGTGGGCGGACCTTCCTTCGATTTCGACCACGAAGCGGCCGACGCCCTTCCGGGCTGTTTTCAATGTAGCGTTGGGCAACGGGGGCTCCATCACGAGAACATATTCAGCTTTCCCGGCTTCCTCCTCGATTAAGGAACGCGAGGTTTGACTTCCGACCTCTTCATCTGAGGTCAGGACGATCACCACCGGTCGAGGAAGCTTCCACGCAAGATCAAGCACCGCGCGACACGCAAACTCTGCCATGACGATACTGGTTTTCATATCAAATACACCTGCCCCGAACGCCATGCCATCCTGAATCCGGAAAGGCCGCTGGGCTACGGTTCCCAACGGCCAGACGGTGTCGAAATGACCCAGTATCATGGCGGGTCGAACAGCTGGATCGCCGGAGCCTCCCGGAAAAACTGCCTGAATGTGGTTTCCACTATCCGGATTTTCAAGGATGTTCACCTTTGCTCCGGCCTCCCGATAGCGGCGGTCCACGAGCTGGGCGAATGTGTCCAGCATGGGCTTTTCGTTGCTCGGTGACTCGTTATTGACGAGCTCCTCCAACGCCATCAGCATAGCCGGTTGTTGAGCACGAAGTTGCGCTGCCAGGATCTGGAAATCCATATGAAGCTTCCTCTATCTCAGGCATTCATGGAGATCACCCGGATGGCCTGGCGATGAATCCGCTCCTCATTCGGAGTATATCCAAGCCCTGGACCCTCGGGTAGCTTGATAACCCCCTTGGAAGCTCGAATCGGAGGATCAACGATATCCTCCGCGAAATATTTATCTGATCCGGAAACATCGCCAGGGATGTCAAACCCGGGAAGGCTTGCAATCGCCAGATTTGCCGAACGCCCGACCCCGAACTCGTGCATGCCCCCACACCAAACTTGAACCCCGTTTGCCTGGCAGTAGTCGTGGACTCGTTTTGCCTGCAGAAGCCCGCCCAGACGGCTGACCTTGATGTTGATGATCCGACAGCTCCCTAGTTCCAGCGCTTTACGTGCATCCTCGACGGTATGGATGCTTTCATCGAGACAGATAGGCGTCTGTAGTTCCCTCTGGACTCTGGCGTGATCGATAATATCGTCGTATGCGAGGGGTTGCTCGATCATCATCAAATTGAAGGCGTCTAGCTGCTTCAAGAGCTTTAAATCGGATATGTCATAAGCCGAGTTGGCGTCTGCCATGAGGGGGATGTCCGGATAGCGCTCCCTGACTTGGCTGATTACGTCGATATCACGGCCGGGGCCGATCTTCAGCTTGAACCGCCGGTAACCCTCATCCAGGAATCGATCGATCAGATTGAATAAGCGGCCGATATCTTGCTCGATTCCAAGGCTGACGCCTGAAAGAATTTCACTCCGGGTACCCCCCAAAAGTTGATGCAAAGGTTTTCCTTCTGTCCAGGCAAGGAGGTCCCAGGCCGCCATCTCGAGTCCGGCCTTCGCAAACCGATTCCGCCTCACCTTCTGGTAGCAGGCGGCCAACTCCTCGACGCCTCTCCACGACCGACCGAGAACCGAGGGGATGAGAAAATCCTTCAGAATATGCCAGCAGGTCTCGGTGGTCTCCTCGCAATAGTATGGGTCGACAGGGCTGGGGCATTCTCCCCAGCCCACACGGCCTTCGGAGAAAACCTTGACCAGGATATGATCCAGATGATCTCTCCGACTCGAGCTCGTCGTAAAGGAGTTGACAAGCTGCAGCCGGACGATCATGAGGTCAACGCGGTCGATCCGCAACGGAACCCCTCATTCTGAGTTCTGACTTCTATATTCTGCCTTCTCGATCCACGAATCACGAACGACGATCCACGGCCTTCCCACTACTGAGCAAGCTCATCATACAGAGCCTGCCCCGCCCTTTCCGCGATCAGATATTTCCTGTCCCCGTCCTCACCGACCCCTTTGACGATGTATTTTCCTTCCTCGTGTCCGATATAATGCCCGAATATCTTATCCGTAACTTCTCGCCACCTACGTGCCTGCTGAAGGTTCTCCTTTTGTAACCGGGTCCAGGCCGCCGGTATCTCAATGGCCAACATTCGAGCATCTTCTTCAAGACTCATCTCCTCGTACCCCTTGTTGACCCGCGGAATCTCGGTGTTTCCATCCAGATTAAGAATGGCTCGTCTTGATGGCGTGGACAACGCCTGTTTAACGCCTTCCGTGCGAACCAGCCACGTGATCCCGAACCGGGACGCCGTCACTTGATTCAGGACATTCCTGAATGAATAGTAATCCGGATGAAAATCAAGAGCCAGCGCCCTCAACCCGCCATAATTTAGGACTGCATTATGATATTGCAAGGGATCAACGGTCCAGTTGATCAATCCGATCCCTTCATTTAGGGCGTTTATCGCCTGGAGTTTCTTGAGATGAAACCCGATTCCCAGGCCGCGGTGTTTGGATAATACACCCAGCAACTGAGATTCGATACGAAAACGTCCTTGGAATTTCTGGTCCCACGAATCCGGCAGTTGCTGGCCCCCAAATTTATAGAACCCGAACAAGAACCCCACGGGCTCATCGCGAACTCTGGCGACCAGGGATGTGCCTGTACGAAAGATGTTGGAATGGATGTCGCTCGGATAAATGAAACCCGGATCTCCGCGCCAGATTTCTTGTTGAAGGATACGAATGGACCGGGCTTCAGAAGCGTCTGGCCTTCCGAAATCTACCTCGTCCTGACGATGAAGGGTGCTTCTTTCGAATGAAAGATCCGATTGGAGATCATAAAAGAAAACTTTGTTCCCAAGGAGTTCTTCAACTTTGAAGACAAGACCTGATTGATCGATCGCGGCTTCCGGATGAGCCTTATGGAATCTCAGGGTATATTCATGAATGCCATCACGCGCGATGCGGGGAAAGAGAAACCCCACCCCAATGATCCTGTTTTCTCTTTCAACCAAAATAATCTGGCCACCTATCTTTGGAAAGGTGGCCTTTAAGAAGTGTGGGGGAAATAAAAACGGGTTGTCCGGAGAACCCAGAGTTTCCCGAAGACCATCGATATCCGCTGACCGTGAATCACCTTCGGAAAGTAAAAAGGAAACCTCTTGTTGGGAACCCATGTCACAACCACAATCCCGGACTCAGTCGATCGTTGAACACACAACGATCCGGGCAAAGGGACATACAACACACGAATCGATCGATAATTTTGGCCTTTCCCACGCGCAGCCTAATGGAAAACATATTGTGTAAAATAGATCTCTTCAGCCCTCCCCTTGGTCAATATGCCGTTGACGGCTTCCCTGATATCTTCCCTCAGCCTCTCCTGATCGTCGACATCGTCCAGTTCCTCCCCGGGTTTAAGCGACACTTGGTACAGGATTAAATCCTTGATCCGTGCGAGATTTTTTCCGGCCACCAGAGCGGTTTCGTGCGTGTTGAACTTGATCTTGGCCTTGAGAATGATGTAGTGCAGTTCCCCCCCCTGGGTTGTGCTCGTCGTAACCTGCCCGACATCGAGAAGATCTCCGTGGACGTTCTCGCTTCCCTCCTCTTTCTCCCCACCCCCGCCACCGCCTCCGTGGCCCTGTTCCCCCCCTCCGCTTTGCTCCTCTTCCTCCCATGCCTCCTCGGATACCTCCCCCATCTCCTCTCCCTCCATCTTGGGAACGAAGACGTGGAATATCGCCCAGTATCCGATCCCGACCTGCCCGATCAGGACAATAAATATCAGGATGAAAAAGTGTTTAGCTCTTCCGGGGGCAGGAGGCGGGGGGGCTGGCGACTCCTCTTCTGTGGTTTCTTCCTCGGCCATGGAAAACCGGTATGGATGTGACGTCCGAACGACGCCTTTTATCGGGTGTTTTTTAGCTGGTTTCTGTCTTGATTTCCCCGAACCCGGGTGTTATCTTCACACCGGGTTAAGCATAGAACATATCACGAATATTATAAATACGATATGGACCAAAATGCAAGGAGAAATTGATGTCCATCGATAAAGTGGTCATCCCGGTGGCTGGTCTGGGAACGCGACTCCTCCCCGCCACAAAGTCACAGCCCAAGGAAATGCTCCCGATCGGCCGCAAGCCTATCGTCCAGTATGTCGTTGAGGAGATGGTCGGGCAGGGACTGCGTAAGTTCCTTTTTGTCACCGGCCGTAACAAGAGGTCCATAGAAGACCATTTTGACGTTGACCCGGAGCTTATCAACCGTTTGTCAGAGGCAGGCGATCAGGACCTGCTCGATGAAATTCCGGATGTGCAGGAAGGGGTCGAGTTCTTCTACACCCGCCAGCCAATAACAACCGGCCGGAGCGCCCCGGCGGGATTGGGGGCCGCGGTCGGCCTTTCCGAAGAGTTCGTGGGTGGAGAACCTTTTGTGGTTGCCCTCGGGGACACCATCATTAAACCGGGCAATCATTCCGGCCTGGTCAAGCGTATGATCAAATCCCATCTCAAGCACCAATCCGGATGCACGCTGGCCGTGTTCGAGGTGGAGCCCGATCAGGTCAGCCGATATGGAATCGTTGAACCCGGGGGACGAATCGGGAGTGAGTTTTTCGTCAAGGACCTTGTGGAAAAACCCCTTGCAGCCGACGCGCCAAGTCGATTTGCAATCGCCGCCCGGTATGTGCTTCATCCGGACATATTCAAAGCAATCCGGGTTACACCGCCAGGCATTCACGGTGAAATTTGGCTTACAGATGCCATCCGGATCATGATCAGACAGGGAAGTACAGTACGTTGCGTCCGCTTGAAGCCCGATGAAGCCCGTTACGACATCGGCAACCCCGAGTCCTATTTCAAGGCGTTCATCGACTTTGCCCTTGGGGACAAACGCTATGGGTACCTGATTCGACAATACATCCAGAAGCGCCTGAGAGAAACCTGAAGATGGCGTCAACTGCCATACAGGCTTTCTTCTGCTCCGCCCCGGGAAGAGCTGGGATCATTGGAAATCCCACGGATATGTACGGTGGTACGGTCATCTCATGCTCCACGACAGAGCGGGCAGCTGTGCTGGTCGAGCCCGCCAGAAGGATGACTTTCGAGGTGGCCGGAAAGTGCTTCGAGGTCCGAGGACCCGGAGATCTTTTTCTCGATGGAAGCTATTTCGGTGTGGCAAAGGCTGTCGTCGATTTTCTCGATATCCCCGGTACTCCATGTCGTATTCGCTGGGCTTGTGACGTACCATTTGCGGCCGGTCTATCCAGTTCCTCCGCGATGATCGTCGCCCTGATGAACGGACTCCTGGCATTTCTAGGGCGATCGTATAACCGCTTTCAACTTGCCGAGATGGCCCGACAAGTCGACCTCCATTACATGGGTACCCTCTGCGGTTATCAGGATCCCTACATGTGCACCTGGGGCGGGATCAACTACATGGATTTCAGGGAAAAGGAGTTCTATCGAAGCATCGGGGAAGAGCCATACGGCACGGTCGAGTGTTTGACTCCCGAGGTCGACGAACTTCCCTTCGTCCTCGCTCATACCGGCGTCCAGCGAAATTCCGGATCGATCCACAAACCGATTCGGGAAAAGTGGCTGGAAGGAGATCCGGACATCCGACAGGGTTACCTCCGGATCGCACACCTGGCGAGGGTTGGAAAACGAGCTCTTCTCGCCGGGGATTGGGAACTGTTGGGAGACTTGATGACCGAGAACCACGAGATCCAGCGGGATTTTGGTGGATCAGGGCCGGAAAATGAAACACTCATCGAGGCTGCCATGGAGAGCGGTTCGCTCGGTGCGAAGTTGGCGGGGGCTGGGGGGGGCGGAACGATCATCGCCCTCTGCCCGGGGGAAAAAGCCCGAGAGCGTGCAATCGCATCTTTAAAAGAGGCCGGAGCATCTCGTCTTATGTTCCCCAAGCCGTCACACGGGGTGATCGCAACCCCCCTAGAAGGGGCTGGGGCGATTCGGAAGGCGGAGAGAGATCTGGCCCGTCGGGCTTCGGAGGAGACCCACAGGAAATAACCGGGCATCCGATAAAGGAAACCATGAACATCGCACTCGACTACGGGTTAGAAGTTCTTGAAATCGACATCCCGGATTGGGTTCATCTTGATATCTTAAGCCTGAAGGGGCTCCCAAAGATTTCGGACCCGAAGATCGCCGTTGAGGAGGCCATCAACCGTCCCATTGGCTCGCCTTCCCTTTCGAACCTCGCCCGGGATCGGAACAGCGCCTGCATCGTCATCTCCGACATCACCCGACCGGTCCCGAATCGGATTATCCTCCCTCCGCTACTCAAAACGCTGGAAACTGCCGGGATTGCACGGGATCAGATCACGATTCTGATCGGTACCGGGCTCCACAGGCCCAACGAAGGCGAGGAACTATTGGACATGCTCGGTCCCGAGATTCCCAAACGCTACCGGATCATCAACCACAGCGCCCGTCAAAAGGAGACCCACACCTTTCTTGGGGTGACGGGTAATGGCGCCCCGATCTGGGTGGATACCACCTACCTGAACGCCGAGCTTCGGATCGCCACCGCCCTCATCGAGCCGCACCTGATGGCGGGCTATTCCGGAGGGAGAAAGGCCATATGTCCGGGGATCTGCGGAGCGGAGACCATCCGTGCTTTCCACGGCTTTTCGATTTTGTCCCACGAACGCGCCACCGAGGGGGTGATCGAGAGCAATCCGGTTCACGAGTTCTCCCTGGAGGTCGCCCGGAAAGCCCGCGTGGATTTTATCCTGAACGTCACGATGGACCAGGACAGGGAGATCACGGGTGTTTTCGGTGGTGACCTGGAGCGGGCACACCGGGCTGGCGTTGAAACGGCCGAAAAGCAGGCCCTCGCGTGCATTCCAGAACCCGTAGACGTGGTCGTCACGACCAGTGCGGGCTATCCCCTCGACCTGACGTACTACCAGGCAATAAAAGGCATGACAGCAGCACTCCCGATTGTTCGCGAGGGGGGAACGATCCTCATCGCGGCACGGTGTGCGGAGGGCTTAGGCAGCCGGGAGTTTCAGGAGGTCCTCTCCAACACGGAAAGTCCCGACGCTTTTTTCGAGGAGGCGGCTTCTCCGGATTTTTTCACCATCGACCAATGGCAGGTTCAGGAACTCTGTAAGGTTCTTCGGAAGGCGAGGGTTCTGTTCTTCAGTCATGGAATCCCGCCTGAATCTCAGGGCGATATTCTTGTCGACCTGGTCCCCTCTTTGGAAGAGGGCCTCGATCGCGTACTGTCCGAAACCGGTCCGGAAGCGCGTGTGGCGGTTATCCCTAAGGGCCCATACGTGCTCCCAAGGGTGGCGGAAGCGGTGACATGATCGACGTCGCTATAAAGGCTGCCCGGGCGGGTGCAGAGGCCCTGCGAACCTTTCACGAGAAACTGAGAAAGGATCAGGTTGCGTTGAAGGGCCCCAACGACTTCGTCACCGAGGCCGACCGCGAATCGGAGCGGCGGGTGATACAGGTCCTCCGAAGCGCCTATCCGGACCACGCCATTCTGTCCGAAGAGGGAGGCGCCGACGAAAAGGGGGCCTATCAATGGATCATCGACCCGCTGGACGGGACGACGAACTTTGTCTACGGCATTCCCTTTTTTTCTGTCTCCGTCGGGTTGTTCGTGGACGATCGACCTGTCTTGGGCGTCGTCTACGACCCTCTCAGGGAGGAACTCTTCGCAGCCGAACAAGGAAAGGGCGCGACCCTGAACGGGAAATCCATCCGGGTATCCGGGTGCATCCGCATCGAGGACGCACTCCTCTCGACAGGCTTTCCGTTCAAGCAGATCCAGTCAGCGGACGCATACCTCTCCAGTTTTTCCGCTCTTCTCCGTCGTTCAAGAGGCATTCGTCGGTGCGGGTCCGCGGCCCTCGACCTCTGTTACGTGGCCGCCGGCCGTGCGGACGGATTCTGGGAATGGGGGCTCTCTCCCTGGGACACCTCGGCCGGGGCAGTCATCGTGCCCGAAGCCGGGGGATCAATCACCGATTTTCAAGGAGAAGGTTCCTATATGCGGGGTGACGTCGTGGCCACAAACGGGCCAATCCATAAAGAGATGGTCGGGATCGTCGGAGAGGCCTTCAGGAACCTCCTCCCCTGAATTCAGGTGCCGAGGCTTGGACGCCTTCCACCCAACACCACTTCTGTTCGTGAAGGAATTCAACTATGGGTTCAAACGATCGATTTCGAGCCGCTCGGGACCGCGGCTGCGCCTGCTTGTTGAGGAAACTTCGCTCAGACGGAAGCTTCGGTGACGAGAATAAGGGGATTGCGGACTATTACAAGGTGCCATCCGCCCTTCAGGTATGCGGGCAAACCCACGCAGCGAACCACATGTGCAACTGGGTTCGGAAGAACGGAATGACCCCGGAAGGGGATTTCGGTCCCCGACCCCCCGAAGCGCACGGATACTTTTATACCTACTATAACAGCTGGGTTGTTCTGGGTGCTCACCGTCTCGGACAGTACGATCTCTCTCAAAGGGGAATGGACTTTCTGATGGGGTTTCACGACCCTGAGAGCGGTGGGTTCTACTCCAGTCCAACAGAGCGATCCCCTGAGACCCTTCAGGACCTGTGGGTGGTGAGCGGGTGCGGCCAGGCAGCCGTTGCGACGGGCAGGATCGATGTTGGAAGAGGCGTGGGAAGATGGATGAAAGAAGTGTTCAGGCAACAGCCCAATTATCCGGAACAACTCTACAGTGTGTTCAGCCGTGCAAAGGGGCTTCACACCGACCCGGATGACGATATCCGCTATGTGAGCACCTACAACGCGACGCGTGATCAGTATTTTTTCCACCCGGGAATCGCGGGTGGATTCCTGTGCAGGCTCTACCAGGCGACAGGCGAAACCGAATGGTTGGATCTCGCGGTGGAATACATGCGATTTGCGGAAGGCGCCGGCGACTACCTGTTCCGCCTCTACCGGTCGGGTAAAGTCGGCTGGGCGGCCGCCGTCCTCTTTACCCTAACGGGCGAGGAGAAATATCGAGCGATGGCGATTCGTGTGGGCGATATGCTGGCCGAGACACAGAACCAGGATGGATCGTGGACGATGTCCGGAATGGCGAGCAACGATATCACTGCGGAGTTGACCTTCTGGCTCGACGAGATCTATCAGGCGGTCGGGGAGGGTGGCTGAACTGGTATCGCTCCCCTACCACTTTTGCACTTTTCACTTTTCATTTTTCATTTCCACGGTTTCGCCACCAGCGAAGCTCGTTGCTGCCTCGTTCTGCGGAAGCGATGATATCCAGCCGACCGTCCCCGTCGAGGTCGGACACCAGGACTGCGTTCGCGTTGATCCAGTTCTCTTTCAGCATCTGCATGTTCCATGGCCCCCGGGGATCCCCCTCATGCTTGAACAAGGCGATGCAGTCTCCCCCTCTCCAGCCTGTGGCGACAACCTCTACATCACCGTCGCCATCGAGGTCTGCAGCCAAAGCCTCGAAGGCGCTCGGAAAGGAATCGCAGATCACATGCCTTTTCCACGAGGACTCTTCAGGATGCCCGTCGTTTTCATACCAGACAAGAGATCCCGAGGGGAAGGGATCCTTTGACATCCCGAGCGCCATGACAACGTCCACATCCCCATCGCCGTCCATATCGACGGGATACCCGTGAGCTGGCATCGGTGAAGTGTCGATGATATGCTTCTTCCAGGGAAGACGGGTCGGATCCCCCGGATTTTCGTACCATACCACCTGGTTCGCCCCGCGGGCTGTACCCACAATGTCAACTTTACCGTCCCCGTTCACGTCCGCCGCACGAACAGTCCGAGTCTCCGCAATATTTTCTTCGATTGTGTGCCCGATCCACTCCCCGGCGCGGTTTTCGAACCACACGAACCGGTTGCCCTTTCGCCAGCTGGACGCGGCGACATCCAGATCGCCGTCTCCGTCGAAATCGGCCACCGTCACGTCGTAGGCCCCCGGCAATCCCCCCTCTGACACGTAATGATGATCCCAGGATCGAATCTCCCGGGGATCACCGCTGTATTCGAGCCACAACAAACTTCCGTTCAGGTTATCCACAATGACGATTTCAGGACGCCCATCTCCGTTGATATCGGCGATGACGTGGCGCTCCAGCCATTCCCCACTTCCTTCTCGAATGACGTGTTGGACAAAATTTCCCCCTCCGTCGTTCTCAAACCAGTATAGCCCCACGTTCGTGTCCGCAGCCACAAGGTCGACGTGACCGTCACCGTCGATATCCGCGGCGGATATCCCATAGGCGTAAGTAAAATCCGCCTTGATAAGATGATCCTCAAAGCGGATATATTCAACCGTGCTCTGTTTCTTTTCCAATCCCGGAGGTCCCCCCTTGGCGCAACCCTTACGCCATCTTCAGAAGCCTTTTCCCCTTGCGGATCTGTGCCCGTACTGAACGACGTGAGGTCCCGCCTGGAACATCCCTCAAAGCGATGCTGCTTTCCGGGGTAAGGATCTTATACACATCCCGCTGGAACCGACTCGACTGCTTCCGAAAATCCTCGATCGGAAGGTCACGAAGATCGATTCCTCTGTCAACCGCCTCCCGGACCAGTTCCCCCACGACGCGATGGCCCTCCCGGAAGCTCAACCCTTTTTTCACTAAATAATCCGACAGGTCCGTGGAAAGCATCTGGTCCTGGATGGCAGCGTGCATCCGATCTTGCCGGAGTTGAAGTGTTTCCCAAACCCCTGTGAATACCGACAGAGCCATCTCCATCGTCTCTGCCGAGTCGAAAAGCGGTTCCTTGTCCTCCTGCATATCCTTCGCGTAGGACATCGGAAGACCCTTCATCACGGTCAGGAGCGCGATCATGTTGCCGTAGACACGTCCTGTCTTTCCACGGATCAGTTCCACGGAATCTGGGTTTTTTTTCTGTGGCATCAAACTGGATCCGGTCGAAAACGCTTCGTCTAACGCTACGAAACCGAATTCCGAAGAGGACCAGATGATGAGATCTTCACAGAATCGGCTGAGGTGGGCCATCGTGATTGCAGCAGCGCTGAGGAATTCGAGGATGTAGTCCCGATCGCTGACCGCGTCCAGGCTGTTTTCTGTCAGGGCGGAAAACCCCAGCTCCTTTCGGATGGCCTGTCGGTCGATCGGGAAAGCCGATCCGGCCAGTGCACCGGAACCCAGAGGCATCCGATCCGCCCGCCGCCGGCAGTCTCTCAGGCGGCCTTTGTCCCGCTCCAGGGAGAAGAAGATGGACATCGCGTAATGAGAAAAAAGGATGGGCTGCGCCTGCTGAAGATGGGTGTACCCCGGCATCATGGTATCGAAGTGGTCCTCGGCCTTTGTGATCAGGACCGACTGTGCACGTTCGATCCGGCCGATAACGCGGTCAATCGTCTCGAGCATGTATAGCCGTTCATCCAACGCCACCTGGTCGTTCCGGCTGCGCCCTGTGTGGAGCTTTTCCCCCGCAAGCCCGACGATCTCGATCAGACGTTTTTCGACCGCCATGTGAATGTCTTCCAAATCGTCGGTCAAGCTCAGCTTTCCAGAGTCGATCTCCCCCTCGACCTTTCGAAGGCCCCTGACGATCCTGGTGCATTCTGCCTTGGATAGAACCCCGGCACCGCAAAGCCCGTGGGCCTGTGCGATGCTCCCCCGGATATCCTCCCGATAGAGCTTTCGGTCAAACCCTATGGACGCGTTGAATCGCTCCATCAGCGGATCCAGGCCTTTCTGAATCCGGCCTTGTCTCTTCGACCTTTTACGGTTCATAGAATCACAAAATGATGAAGTTAAATGTCTCTGTCAACCTAAAACCTCCTTGACACGTGAAGGGGGGACGAATATCATACCGCGTATCCCGACTTGGATCGACAAACTCTTAAATCCCGAGTTGCCGAAATGAATCTCAGCGTTTTTGTCGCCACCTTCATCTTTAACGGAGATGCGGTTCTACTCTTGGAGCGAGCAGCCTCGGCGGGTTTTGCGCCCGGAAAGTGGACCGGCGTTGGGGGTAAGGTTGAACGCAGCGAGTTGGACGATCTCGAAGCGGCCGCCCTGAGAGAAATTTTCGAAGAGACAGGGTTGGGGCGTTCAGACCTGAGCCACATGCGTCTCAAATTCGTGCTGACCCTGCCCGAGTCGGGAGGTATCTCCGTACTCGTCTTCTTCTCCGCTCGGACCAAAAAGCGGGACGTTGGACCTTGCGACGAGGGAAACTTGCACTGGGTTTTAACAGAAGAACTCAAGTCAATCGATATGATCGATAACGCCAGTCGCGTCCTGAATGTCCTGATCCAGGACCGGCAGACGGGAAACGGAACCACCCATTACGGCGTGTCCATGCCCGGAGGAGACACCGATTGGGCTTCGCTCTGAATTTGCCTCTACATTTCCATTTTCCACAACCCCAAAAACGCCATAGGCTTTTTTTTATCCTCCCACCGAATCGGTTCGATCTTACCCCCCTCACTCCTCATTTTTTTCGAACTTCATACCTCTCGATCCCGGGGCTCCCCTTCAATCTTCAATCTTCAATCTTAAAGGTTCAATCCTCAATACTTCCCCCGCCTCCGCTCTTTCATCGGTAAGATTTCCAGACAACAGGTCCACCAGCCAGTAAGGATTGTGTCGATGAATTCCTGCGGCAGTCCTTCCGCCTGCATTTCTGAGGCAAGCCTGGGGTGATCATAGTTGAGAGTCACGAACTCTACCGTCAAGTCCTCCCCCCCGGCGGTCATCAAAACGTACCGGATTCCCGTAAGACCGTCGTTTGCCGGTCGACCGATGACCCCCACGTTGATGAAGTGTTTGTCCCTCTCAAGCTGACGATGCCAGTGAAGGCCCGTATGCGTGGCCAGAACTACATCGGTTTGGTTGTCCTTGGACAGTTTTTCCAGAAAGTGCGTTGGTGTGGTCGACTCCCAGAGGAACTCATTGACCCTTCGGGGAGATCCGTGGCACATCAGCACCCGGTACCCGCCGAGTTCGATGCGAATAGACTGCGGGAGCCCCTTGAGCCAGAGCTTATTCGGGTCGCTCGTGTTCGTAAACGTATAGTCATAGCTGATCTTGGCAAAGGCATTGTCCCGCGGATCCGTATAACCGCATTGACAGTCAGCCAGTCCGTTTCCAACGGAATGATCGTAATTCCCCTGAACGGTACGCACCCCGCCTTCTTTCAGGATCGGGAAAACCCGATCCGGGTGAGGTCCGAACCCGCCGATATCCCCCAGGCAAAAAAGTCCTTCAGCGCCCCGGATTCTGGCATCTTCCAGTACCGCCTGGAGGGCGATATAATTACTGTATACGCCCCCGAATACAGCGATTCGATTGAATCGTTCCAAAGCAGGAAAGCCCACGCTGAGGCCTGGGGGATGTTGGTAAGTCGCGAGACCCGGAGGGAAGATCGTCTGAAAGTCGGGTTCAACTCGGGGACCGGGGCGCTAGTTAACGGTTGGGACGCGCGAGGCTATTGCGGGCTCGATTCTGGATTCGGGTTTGATGAACGAGGTCGCTTCCGAGAAGCGGCAGGTGGATACGGCCAAGTCGGTCCTAAAGAATGTTCCGGACGTGAGAGAGGATCGTGTCGCCAAAGCGAAACGTGACGTTGCCAATGGAACTTTCGACACTCCCAAAGTTCGGGAGCAAACGGCAGGAAAAATTATCGATCATATAGTCGGATAGAGACGAATTATCGAGCATAGATTGAATATGAAAACGGTGGTCACGGACCACCGTTTTTTTTATAACAGATTTATCACCTTTCCGTACATCCCATAATTCCCAATCCCCCTGCTTTTTTTTCAGATCGTTTCCTTCCGCCATAGCGTTTCGCTAAAATCTCCGGCCTCGACAATAAGACAACTGGGAATACCCTGGTAAAGGGGATCCTGGCATTCCATTGGGCTTGAAAGGTTCCCGGTCTTCCAGGGAAACTATGAAAAAACGGTGGTCATTTTCGACCACCGTTTTTTTAGAGCCGCAAGTTCCACCGATCCCGTAACCGGATCACGCGTCGTAGTAGAGCGCGAACTCATAGGGGTGCGGCCGGAGCTGCAATTCTCCCACTTCGTTTTCCATCTTGTATTCGATCCAGGTTTCGATGACGTCCTCTGTGAAAACGTCTCCGTTGAGGAGGTAGGCATGATCCTCCTTTAAGGCGGCGAGGGCGTCTTCGAGGGATCCTACTGTGGATGGGATTTTTGCCATTTCTTCGGGCTCGAGGTCGTAAAGGTCCTTGTCGAGCGGATCCCCCGGGTCGATCTTGTTCTGAATCCCGTCCAAACCGGCCATCAGCATGGCCGAGAAGGCCAAGTATGGATTGCAGGTGGCGTCCGGGCAGCGGAACTCCAACCGCTTGGACTTGGGATTGGTGGAATAGACGGGGATGCGGACGGCAGCGCTCCGGTTACGCTGAGAGTAGGCCAGGTTGACCGGGGCTTCGAAACCGGGCACGAGCCGTTTGTAGGAGTTGGTGGTCGGTGCTGCAAAGGCCAAAAGGGACGAGGCGTGCTTGAGAAGGCCGCCGATGTAGTGAAGGGCCATTTCGCTCAATCCGGCGAAACCGGATCCCGCGAAGAGGGGGGTATCCCCCTTCCAGAGGCTCTGATGGACGTGCATGCCCGTCCCGTTGTCATCGAACAGGGGCTTGGGCATGAAGGTAGCGGTCTTGCCGTGCTTTTTCGCGACGTTCTTAACGATGTATTTATATAGGATGAGCTGGTCTGCACAGGAGAGGAGGGGGGAGAACCGGAAGTCGATTTCACCCTGTCCCCCTGTGGCCACCTCATGATGGTGGGCTTCGACGTTTATGCCGCTCTCGATCATCGTCAGCATCATTTCGCTGCGTATGTTCTGAAGGGAGTCTGAGGGCGGTACGGGGAAATATCCCTCTTTGTATCTCGGTTTATAACCGAGGTTGGGTTTTTCGTCTTTCCCCGAGTTCCATCGTCCTTCAACCGAATCGACGTAGTAGTATCCACAATCGTGGGTCTGATCGAAGCGGATGTCGTCGAAGATGAAGAATTCAGCCTCCGGCCCGAAGAAAGCGGTGTCTGCAATTCCGGATGACTTAAGGTAGTTTTCGGCCTTCCGGGCAACGCTCCTGGGGTCGCGGCTATATTGGCTTCTTGTGACGGGATCGCGGATGTCGCAGATCATGCTCAATGTCGGCGGATCCATGAACGGATCGATGATGGCGGTATCTGGGTCCGGGACAATGAGCATATCGCTTTCGTTGATGGACTGCCAACCGCGGATGCTGGATCCGTCAAACCCAACTCCGTCCTCGAAAACTTCCTCATCGAGAGAGTCGATGGGAACGGAGAAGTGCTGCCAGAGGCCTGGGAAATCCATAAATTTGTAGTCGAGGATTTTCAGGCCGTTGTCTTTGGCCATCTTGATCACTTGCTGGGGTGTTTTTCCCATGTAGGGGCTCCTTTCGGAATGTTGTGGATAACTCAGGTCTTCAGAGATGAGTGCCCAATATAAAATGAAAACCGACAAAACACAATTAAGAACTGGAAGCTCCCAATATAAATGCCATATATTTCAAAGTCATTTCGCCTGTGTTAACTTTATGTTAAATGTGGTAATAATCCGAGGATATCAGGACGGAATTTAACGTGACATCGATCACTTTTGAAGGGTGCCTGATATCACATCGTAAGGGTTGGAAAAGGGGGTATTTTATCCGAAGAATGTTGGAAAAAATAGTTGTGTTCAAACATGGCAATTCGTATATTAGGAACTCTTTGCTTTATATCTACTTACGAGCATTTTGCCAATCCGGACAGCCCACTTCGCAAGGCTTCGATGAAGGATTTAGGTTCAAACTGGCGAGCCTCGCTTTGCAGGCACTTGGAGATTTTACGGTCATCTCATCGGTACAGCGATTCGATCCGGTGACGGGCATTCTGGAGATCCAGGGGATGGGCTTGTTCCTGGAGCCGGGCGCCACATTGGTGGGCGAAACGGGTCTGCCCGTGGCTATGGAGGAGATCACCCTCGGGGTCGGCCTGCGCGTGGAGGCAGAGCTGCGCGGATTCGGACCGCCCACGATCGTCAGCGGGGGCGAGATCGACCCGGAGGATCTATTCGGAGGGGAAATTGCTGAGGCCGGGGCCGAGGATGTGCCTTTGGCCATCAATTCCGTGGTTTTCGAGCCTAATAACGAGGCGTTGACCGATGCAGTCGGTGTCCCGACGGATGCCGTCGTGAAGGTTGAGTTCAATCGACGGATCTCGTCGAGGCAATTCCTGCCGGTGGAGACACTGGCGCTTACGGGAAAATCCAGGAAAGTTTATGTGGTCGTAAGTGGTTTTAGTTCCACGGACGCAGGAACTTTCGCGGTCCAGGTCAATATCAACCCAAGGGTTGAGGACGGAAACCTGATCATTCCGTTGAGCCTGGAGGACAACACGGTTTACTCGATCTACATGGATCACCCCGATCTGGAAGAGCCGCTCACAGCGAGGTTCACGACAGGGGCCTCCTTGCCGGTGAGGTCGATTACGGGTAGCGTACGCAAACCCGGGATAAGGGATCTTTCCCTGCCTCCGAATCTTTCGGATAACCTCCTGACAGACCTGGATCTCGTGCCGAATCGACAAAACGCTCTGGTGTTCCTTCTGGACAGGGCTTTCCTGGATGAGAATCCGAATCTCAGCCCGGAGAATGTTCTCGCCAATGCCGGCGCACTCGTCAGGTGGTCCACGAGCGACTGGTCGTTCGAGATCACTGCCGTACCGGATGGTGATTACGCTATCCTGGCCTTTGTGGATCTGGCACTCCTACGGCAGGACGGCTCACCGCCTTCCGCGAATGTCCAGGGGCTCTTCCGGGGGATTGTCCGACCGGAGTTTGCCCGAACAGATGATCCGGATGCGTTGATCGGACTTGAACAGGATGGGATTGACCCTGTGGTGGAACTTCTGTATCCCACCGCCCAACCTCTGGAGGTCGTCGGGGATAGCTTCCAGGGAGAGGGTAATAACACGAATGTCCCGCTGGAGACGACGGTTTCGGTGACATTCTCCGACCAACCTGCGCATTCGGGGAACAGGATCGACGTGGATCTGCAGATCCTGCCCGACCCGCTTTCGGGACAGCTGCATCCCGGCCTCCTGAGGCGCAACAGCAATACGGTTTCTGCGAAGGTCAGGCTGAGACGGAACACCACCTATCAACTGATCGTGTTCGGTGCGAGGGGCCAGAACGTTCCGC
The DNA here is from genome assembly GCA_965217865.1 of Candidatus Latescibacterota bacterium. Taxonomy (GTDB): domain Bacteria; phylum Latescibacterota; class UBA2968; order SICM01; family SICM01; genus CBDCJO01. Next base: position 2,939,466 of record CBDCJO010000002.1, read on the forward strand.
CTTTGCGGGAACCTTATAAGAGCGACTTTTCAACAGGCGGTACCCTAGGCAGCGGTGTCGTATCGGGAAGGCTTATTGCTCCTCAGGATTTCGACTTCGATGCCCGGGTATCCCGAGGTTTCGTGGGATTGGTGCCGGCAAATGTCGATCTGAAGAGATTAAGCCCCGCTGACCTGCCGAGGTTCAGCACGGCTTCCGACCTGCCGCTCGGCAGCCAGTTCCAGGTCGAGAACATCCTTCCGGGGCGCTACATCCTTGTCGCTGTGGTTGACCTGACAGAGGTCAAGGATCTCGGCGAAACGCTGACGAAACCAACGGCTTTGACCCAGGTCCTGGAGCCCGTCCCAGATCCGGAAGGCCCGCGACTCGTGATGGGTTTCTTCGACGGCAACGAGAACGGTGAGCTGGATCCGGATGACGCGATCGAGATCGCGGATGGGGATCCCCCTCTTGAAGATTTAGAGATCCATATGGGATTCGAGTCGATCATCAAGGAGGCGCCCAGGGAACTGACAGTGACGACCACGAACCCGGGGGACTCTGAGACGAATGTTGAGGTCGAGACGTCGTTCTCGGTGACCTTCAGCGAACCGCTGGCTGCCGGAAAGCGGTTCGTGTCCGTGGATATGGCCTTTGATCCGGAGCCCGAGAAATTCGATAAGAAAAAGATAAAGGTCCGCGACAATGGGCACACAGCCTTCTTCCCCGTCGTACTTGCTGAAAACCAGACTTATATCTGGACGATCCGAGATGCCGTCGGAGCCTCGGGGGCCAAGCTGCTCAATCCTGTCGACGTCATCCTCTCTACAGGGGACACACAGGAAGAGCCCGCAAGCGTCGGAGGGACCGTCGTGCTCGACGACGGCAGCACGCCGTTGGGCACAGTAAATCTTGTCGACGCGGAAGCCAGTGGAGGCGCAACGAAGGCGGCGGAGGTAGGATCGAAGGCGGACATCGATCCTTCAGGAGAATATCTTGTAGACAACATACCCGCCAATTCTTCGTTCATTCTCTTTGTCGAGGTGGATCTGGGGGATGTCGGGGTTCAGCAGGTGTTCTTCGACACGGATGGGGATGGCCCGGATATCATCACGCTTGAAGAGGGAGAGGAGCTCACTGGGATCGATTTCACGATCGAGGTGCCCGATCCACCGGAGCCCTCCGAACCGGGCGTTGAAGGCCCCAACCTGGGGGTCACCCTGTCTCCGGATGCGAATCCGGCGGAAGGAGACCAGGGACTCGTCACAGTGGCGGGACTCGGCACCAACGCACGCGTTGACATTGCGGTTTATATGAAGGACCTGGAGGATGTCTGGAGCTACACCATAACGGCAGAGTTCGACTCCGCGGCCGTGGCCTTCGACGGTGCGGACGCTCAGACTGAGGGTGAGGGCACAAATCTGCTGAATACGTCCGATGCGTTTGCTCTGTTTCTCCCCCCTCTTATCATCGAGGGAGTCTCCGCGGAATTCGGTGGAAGCCTCCTGGGTGGTCCCAATGCGGCCGAGGCCCCTGACGGCGACGGCCTGGGAGCTGTGTACCACTTCGTCACCAACCGGGGCTTTGTAGAGGAGACCACGATTACGTTCACTCAGATTGTGGTCAATGGGGTTGTGTCGGACGGCGTAACCGTAACGGACACGAACAGTGTGCAAGCTGAGGTCACGCTGGTCCCGCTCACCGCTTCATTCGAACAGGCGGACTTCACAGCCATCGTGGAAGTGGAGGGACCGATAGGTGCGGAAATTATCGACGAGAACGGGGTGTCCATCGGACGGGTCCTGGAGGAGGTGGTCTCAGAGGACACGCTGTATGTCAACGTTGTCGCGAACGAGGGGGCCGAGGGGGTTACCGGGTTCTCAGCCCGGTTTGAATTTAATCCCGCTCAGATCTCCTACGTGGAGAACAGCTTTGTCGAAGGATCGATGATGGTGGGTCTTACGCCTCTGACTCAGGCCGGATCCGGCTTTGTGGAAGTGGGCGGCGCGGCGATCGAGGCGCTGGGCGGAGAACCTTCAACCAGCGACAGCGGTGTTCTGGGCTCAGTTCAGTTCGCGATTGAGGAAGGCTTCTCAGGCGGAGCCTTCATCGCGATGACGAGCGCATCTTATCTGTCCGGGGAGACCCAGGAGGAGTTCGACCTTTACACGCTTATCCTCCTGGGAGAGGGCGGAAGAGACGATCGGGTTCGGCGATTTCTTCGCGTTTGCAGGTGCGTTCGGGACGAAGCCCGTGGCCACAAAACCGGTTGGGTTGGGTGCTACCGAAGCCAACGAGGGGACCAGCCTGGCGCTCAGACTTCTTCCGTCGGACGATCCCGATTTGCTGAACATCGGCCTGTTTTTCGAGAACGCGGTGTCACTGAAAGGTTACGGTGCCTATCTTGTCTACGATACGACCGAGCTGGCGTTCATCGAGTCGAAGCCAGCGGGAACCTTCGAACCGGGTGAAGGGGAGCGGGCTGTTCTTCAAGTGTCGGGTGAAGGCGCGATGAGCCTGGGGGATGTCCTGCCATTGGGTTCCCTCGCCGGGGAAGGCTTGCTGTCCCTGATGAAATTCCGGGTGCTCCCAGGCGGGTCAATCGGGAGTTTACGGTTCGCGGAGAGTCTGATTCTCGACGAGAGCGGTCTGTCACATCCGGTGATGGGTGTAGGGTTAGAACAGGCGCGATTGGTGCCGGAGTCCTATGGCCTTGGACAGAACTTCCCGAACCCGTTCAATCCTGTGACGCAGATAAACTATCAGGTTCCCCAGGATGGTCGGGTGCGTCTGGTTGTTTATAACTTGCTCGGCCAGGAGGTTCGAAGATTGGTGGACGGTCGGGTCGAGGCGGGATTTTATCAGATGGTCTGGGACGGCCGGGATGCCCTGGGGCGGTCGGTCTCGAGCGGGGTGTATTTCTACCGGATGGTGGCGGGGGAGTTCTCGCAGGTCCGGAAGATGGTATTTTTGAAGTGACGGAATTTTAGGGGATAACGGGGTGAAAGCAGGCGTGGTCTGGTGAATGGCCATGCCTGCTTTTTTTGTGGGGAATTAAAACGAAAAGTGAAAAATAAACATTGCATGTTGAAGGACGGATTATCTTGCTGATTTTGAAGTGACCCATTAAATTGTTACCACATTCCTAATAAGATTTTATAAAACTTAATGGTCAACGAGATTTGCTTCCGGGGGAGCAATATTATGAGTCGGAAATACTGTCTGATTCCGATGCTTGTCGCGGCCCTTGGCCTGGCGACTCTTAGCTCATCATCGATCGCCCAGGAGAAACCGTCGGTTATCTCAGGCTTTGTTGGTAACACGAGTCAGCTCAATTTTAACGCGAATGAGCAAAGCCTTAGCGGTACTTTTACGGTCATTGATCCGTCGGGTGCGACAAGATCGGTTGTGGTTCAGGATGGTACGTTGTTCCTCCGGCTATCCCTTGATACTTTTCTGTTCGAGCCCGTTCCCCTCAACGAGGTGATCTCAGAATTGGGACAGGTTGGAGCCGAAGTCGACGTTCTCTTTAACCCGAATAGTCCCAGGGATGCGGCGGGGAATTTCGTTGCGACGGAGGTGGACATCTTTCCACCGGCACCCGATCCAGGGGAGGGCCCACCTCCGGTTGAATTCGTGCATGGTGATGTTTTGCAGGATCAAGTTGCGTTCAGCAACGGCGTTCTTACCGGGAGCTTTACCGTACAGGTCAGGGACGACTCAGGGGAGGTTCTTCAAGATCCGTCGGGAAATCCTGTGGTCGAAGCAATTGTGGTCGGCTCGGATACGAAGTTTCTGCTCCTGATTCCGGGCTCACCTGAGCCTTCCCCGGTGGGAGGTCAAGAGGTGCCATCGGTCCTGGAGCCCCAGGTGAGTGTCGATGTGTCTGGTCAGAGAGATCCGAATACCCAGGTGCTAGTGGCGGATGAGGTGTTTATCCTTCCGGGTCTTGCGGATGGTCCAGGTGGTGGGCCTATTTTTGCGGGTGATTTGCTGGTGATGGGCATTGTCGTGGGTCTTGGGCAGGGGACTTTCACGGTTCGGGATATTGAGGGGAAAGACACGGTTGTGAATGTCGGACCATCGGTTGTGTATCAGCGGGTTGATTTCGATCCTAACGATCCAGAGGCCCCGCCTACATTGTCGTCTGCGAGTATTCAGGATGTGGTTCAGAATGTCGGGGTTGATGTTTTTGAGCAGGGTGGGAATGTCACAGGCGTATTGATCCTTCCGGGTCCAGCCGATAGCCCAGGTGACGGGCATAGTCGTGGATGTTGGACAGGGTAATTTCACGGTTCGGGATATCGATGGGAAAGATACGGTTGTGAATGTGGGACCATCGGTCGTGTATCAGCGGGTTGATTTCGATCCTAATGATCCAGAGGCCCCGCCGACGTTTTCGCAAGCGAGTATTCAGGATGTGGTTCAGAATGTCGGGGTTGAGGTGTTTGCCGAGGGGGGAGATGTCACGGAGGTGTGGATTTCTCCGGGTCCTGGGGGCGGGGACGGTCCCCAAGATCCTTCGGGAACCCGATGGGAAAGACACGGTTGTGAATGTTGGATCTTCTGTTGTGTATCAGCGGATCGATTTCGATCCATCGGATCCTGAAGCTCCGTCGACATTTTCGCCTGCGAGTTTTCAGGATGTGGTTCAGAATGTCGGGGTTGATGTTTTTGAGCAGGGGGGGAATGTCACGGGTGTATTGATCCTACCGGGTCCTGCGGATGGGGGTGGACCACAGGGTGATCCGGTTGTGCAAGGCTTGGTGGTCGGGGATGTACAGATCGACTTTAGCCAGAGTCCTCTGAGCGGGACTTTTATGGTGGAGGCCAGGGATGAGCTTGGGAACGTTATCAATGATGCGTCAGGGAACCCTGTTATCGAGACCATCGTGGTAGGGGCTGCGACAGAGTTTCTGGACCCCACGGATCTGGACCCTACGGACCCCGATCAGCCTCCCGGTCCAGCGGATCCAATTGATTTGACGCAGCCTAATATCGAGGTTGGGGTATTTGGGCAGAGGGATCCGAATACGCAGCAGATCGTTGCGGATCAGGTGTTCATCCAACCGGGTCCTGGTGACGGGGGCGAACCACCGGGTCCACCGCTTGTGGAAGGTGTGGTGGTCGGGGATGTACAGATCGACTTTAGCCAGAGTCAGCTCAACGGGATCTTTATGGTGGAGGCCAGGGATGAATTCGGGAACGTTATCAATGATGCGTCGGGAAATCCGGTGGTTGAAACAGTTGTTGTCGAGGCCTCAACCGAGTTTCTGGACCCCACGGACCCCAATCAACCTCCCGGTCCAGCGGATCCAAAGGATTTGACGCAGCCCAATATCGGGGTGGGGGTATTTGGCCAGCGTGATCCGAATACCAATGAGATCATTGCGGATCAGGTATTCATCCAGTCTGTGGATGAGGGTGGACCACCGGGTCCACCGCTTGTGGAAGGTGTGGTGGTCGGGGATGTACAGATCGACTTTAGCCAGAGTCCTCTGAGCGGGACTTTTATGGTGGAGGCCAGGGATGAATTCGGGAACGTTATCAATGATGCGTCGGGAAATCCGGTGGTTGAAACAGTTGTTGTCGAGGCCTCAACCGAGTTTCTGGATCCCACGGATCCCAATCAGCCTCCGGTTCCAGCGGATCCAAAGGATTTGACGCAGCCCAATATCGAGGTTGGGGTATTTGGGCAGAGGGATCCGAGTACACAGCAGATCGTTGCGGAGCAGGTGTTCATCCAGCCGGGTTCTGCGGATGGAGGCGGACCACCGGGTCCACCGGTTGTGGAAGGAGTGGTGGTCGGGGATGTACAGATCGATTTTAGCCAGAGTCCTCTGAGCGGGACTTTTATGGTGGAGGCCAGGGATGAATTCGGGAACGTTATCAATGATGCGTCGGGAAATCCGGTGGTTGAAACAATTGTGGTCGAGGCCTCAACCGAGTTTCTGGATCCCACGGATCCCAATCAGCCTCCGGTTCCAGCGGACCCAAAGGATTTGGCGAATCCCAATATAGGGGTCGGAGTATTTGGCCAGCGTAATCCGAACACCAATGAGATCATTGCGGATCAGGTGTTCATCTTGCCCGTCGATGGTCCATCCCCTAGGGATACAGAGCCGCCGCCCGAGCAGATTGTTGCTATTCCTGCAGATGGTGGGATGATTGATAAAAGCACCCTGCCCAGCCTGGATAATTTGGGGTTGGAAAATCTCTTTGTGGATATTCCCTCCGGGGCTCTGTCGGCTCCGGTGGATGTGCGGATCGATGTGCCGGATCCCGCGGATTTCCCCCCGGACCAGGCCGCGCTCGCACTGAAGGCTGTCAGGTTCACGATTGAAGGACACCCGGGAAGGTTCGATTTTGACAAACCGGTGACCATCGGTATTCCCTATCCGGATGGGATTAATGAAGACGCCTTATCGATGGGAGAGTGGAATCCGATTGACAAAGTGTGGATGCCCCTTTTCCCTGACGAGCTGTTGGAAACCATTATTGTGGACACAAGGCTCAAGGTGGTCAGCTCCCAGGTGACACACTTCTCGATCTATGGCGTCCTTCCGGTAGCGGCCGACTTCACTGCGAGTCCGGTCTCGGACCGCATTCCGCTGACCGTGAAGTTTACCGACATCTCCACGGGTCCGGTGACGGATTGGTCGTGGGATTTTGGGGACCAGACCACCACCCCGGAACAAAGTGAACAAAATCCGACCCACACCTATACGACCGTGGGTAAGTTTTCGGTGACGCTTCTGGTCACTGCCCCGCCCGGGGGCGCCTCCAAAACGATACCGGACTTGATCGAGGTTTTGATAAACGATCCTCCGGATATGCCGGTCTCCGTTTCCCCCGCGGACGGGGCGACAGGCGTCTCCCTTAATCCGACCCTTGAATGGAATCCATCGAGCGATCCAGAGGGAGACCCGATTGTCTACGATGTATTTGTAAACAGTGACCGGTTCGCGAGCTTAGACGTGAACGAGGGGACGACGCTGGTGGTCGGTCCCTTATCCGAGAACACAACTTATATGTGGCATGTGGTCGCGCGGGACGACCGGGGAGGCGAGGCAATTGGAACGACTTCCAGCTTCACGACCGTGGGGGACACCCAGGCTCCTGTGGTCATACGGGATCCAACCGTAGAGGAAATAACGGAGAACACGGCAACGGTGTTCTGGGCAGTGGACGAGGAGAGCATCCCACACGTGGAATACCGCGAAAGCGGTGAAAACACCTTTACGGTTTCTTCCCCCGGATCTGCGGGGACGGGTCAGAAGGTTCCGCTGACCGGCCTGACTTCGGGAGCGACGTACGAATTCCGGGTGATCTCGGAGGATGTCTCACCGAACAAGAACCAGGTGACTTTCCCGAAAACTTCGGACCCCCCTCTGACATTTCTGACGCTGGCCGAGGTGGATAACACAGATCCGGAATTCACGGTCCCGGTCTCGGCCATCCACGTGGGAGAGACGTCCGTGGTCGTATTCTGGGAAACGGATGAGCGCAGCACCACTGAGGCTTCCTACCGGCTTGAGACCGAAACGTCATTCACGCAGGCCCCCGCGGGTGAGGACGGCACCGAGCACCGACTTGAGATCCCGGGTCTGACGTCCGGTTCCACGTATATCATCAGGGTGAGGTCCGAGGATGCCAGCACGAACGATGCTGTGGGACCGGACCTTGAGGTGACGACCGCCCTGAAGGCCATACTGATTCGGGTGTCGAACGTGTCCGTTGTGGGTCGGGATACAGCCCAGGCCATCATTGCGTGGAGCACGAACGTGCCGGGCAGCAGCGAGGTGGAATACGGTCTGGAATCGAATCTGCGGGTTTCGTTGAAGCAGACGGGACCCGACGGCGTGCTCGAGCACCGCGTTACGCTGACCAAACTACAACAGGCGACGAAGTATTTCTATCGCACCATCTCGGGAGGGTCCGGGGCAGACACGAGCGATGTGTTCAGCTTCAGGACCCGGAATGCCCCTCCGCCAAAGCCGGTGATTACGGAAGGACCTGTGGTGAAGGGGATTGGACAGGACCGGGCGACGGTGCTCTGGAGGACGAATGTGGTGGGAAACAGCACGGTGACGTTCTCCACGGACCCAACGCTTCCTGCGTCCACGTCACGTGAAGTGATTGATAAGAGTGAGCCGCGCTTCCGTCTCGATCACTCGGTGACCCTGACGGGTCTTTCGGAAAACACGAGGTATTATTACACGGTCAAGTCGGAAAACATCGCCAGGGTGGAGACTGTCAGCCCGGTGGGCGACTTCAGCAGCCTGAAAACAAAGGACATCATAAAGCCGTCGTTCCTGTCGGGACCCGCTGTGACGGTCCGGACGGCCGATGGGTTTACGGTTGCCTGGAGCACGAACGAACTGGCTACAAGTGAACTGTTGTTCGGCCTCGTGGGGACCGATTTCCAATCGAAGACCGAACCGGGCTTCCGACTCGATCACAGTGTGAGCGTGAGCGGGTTGACGGAGGAGACGGATTATTCATACAAGGTCCGATCCGAAGACCAGGCAATGAACAAGCAGGAGAGCAGTGACCTCACCGTAAAGACGCTCCCTGGTCAGCAGTTGGACCTTTCATCTCCGGAACTGGTCGGGTCTCCATCCGAAACCGGGACCTCGGACGACGGTACGACGATTGTGTGGGTGACGGACGAGCCATCCAACAGCCTTGTCAATTACGGGACGACGGCGGGTGACCTGTTGGAGTCGGCGGGCGATCCGCTGACCTTCACCACGGCACACTCGGTCCCCTTGACGGGTCTGACTGCAACGACCTTGTATCATTACCGGATCACCTCGGTGGACGCGGCTGGAAACCCGACCGTATTTCCCGCCCCGCCGAACACGCAGACGTTCACGACAAAGGACAAACCCGACCTGACGTCCCCCAACATCTCCGCGCTGGAGGTGGTCAAGGGGTCCGTGACCGATGGATCGGCGACGCTATTCTGGAAGTCGGATGAACCGAGCGATTCGCAGGTTGAGTATGCACCGGTGCCAGTTTCGGATCTGTCGCAGCTCACGGAACGTTTCGAATCGTCCAGGCTGACAACGGAGCACAAAGTGACGCTGACCGACCTGAGTCCGTTGACGACCTATGCGTTCCGTGTGGGGGCCCGGGACCAGGCGCGAAACCCCAGGACATACAAACCGGACACAGCGCCCTATCCGACTTTCAAAACGCTTGATGTCCCCGACACGAAGTCCCCCTCATTTATCAACGGTACGCCCTTCGTCAAGGACCCGACGGCCAACACCCTGAAGGTTCTGGTCGATACCGACGAGCCGGCGGACCTGGTGGTGGAATACGGGACGACGGACTACAGCCTCGGCCGGATTGAGCAGGGAGACTTTCTAACCTCGCGCATCGTCACCCTGACGGGCCTTAAGCCACAGACACAATACATCGTTCGGGTCAGTTGCCGGGACCGCGCGGGCAACCCCCCGGCGACGGCGGATGCGACGGAACGTTGCGGACGGTGCATCTGGTTTCCCTGGGTGGGTTGAATTTAAACACGTCCTATCGGTTCCGGGTCGAGTCGAAGGATGCGGCCGGAAACACGGGTAAATCGGGGGCCCTGCTGACCAAGCCTGTTGCGGGCCTCGCCCTTCAGCCCCCGGGGGGAGAAGGGAGCTTTGTGACCCCGCCAACCCCGGACACGAGCCCGCCGGTAATCCTGTCGGGGCCGACGCTGGTGGCTTCCACTTACGTCGCTAACGATAGATTGGGAGACGGACGAGGCCTCGGACAGCTTCTCGGAATATGGGGTCGGCGAGACCGACAGCCGGATCGAGGACGGGGCGCCGGTTACGAAACACCGGATGGTTTTGACCAAGCTTTCTTCCGGGACCACCTACCAGTTTGTGGTGGGGTCCACGGATCCGTCGCGCAACGGCCCTGCGCTGAGCAAGCAGGCGGTGGGTTCCACATCGGTGGAGGTGGACGTGACACCCCCGAAGATCGTGGGCGATGCCGAAGTTTCGTATAAGAGTGACAATCAGGCGGTGATCAATTGGGAGACGGACGAGCCGGGCAGCAGCGTGGTGGAGTTCGGAACGGAAGGGGCCCTGGATCTGGTGCAGACGATACCGGATCCTGTGAAAGAGCATCGGGTGGTTTTGACGAACCTGTTTGCGGATTCGACTTACACCTTCCGTGCGGGGACTATTGACGTTTCGAACAACGGGCCGACCTGGTCGGCCACGGACACGTTCCGGACCGATCCGACCCCGGACACGACACCGCCTGAGATCGAGGACGATCCGGAGGTATCCGCGATCACCGACCAGACGGCAATTGTAACGTGGCATACGGACGAAGCTTCGGACAGTGGGGTGGAGTATGGGACATCTTCTTCCGCCCTGGACTTTAACGCCGGGTCTGCGGAAGCATTGGAAGAGCACCGGGTGGTACTGACGAAGCTGACGGCGTCCACTCCCTACTTTTTGAGAGTCAGCTCCGTGGACCGCGTTGGCAACGGTCCGGCCGTCAAACCTTCTGGGGGGGGGACGGTCTCGTTCACGACAGAAGCGGCGCCGGATACGATCGCCCCCGCTGCCGTTCAGTCCCTGCTGGGCCGGGCGGGAAGCGGGAGTGCTTTGCTTAGCTGGCAGGCCAACACGGAGGCCGATTTGACGGGGTATAACCTGTATCGGGCAACGGGAACCGACCCGCTTTCCCTTATCGCCTCAAATCTGGTTGAGGCGACTTTTCGGGACGAGGGCTTGACAGATGAGGTGGCCTACAGGTATTCGGTGACAGCCCTGGACGGGTCCGGGAATGAAGGTTCATTCTCGGAGGAGGCAACAGTGACGCCCTCGGGCGAGAACATCCCCACGGCACCCGTCTTCCAGGAGTCCCGGGGAGAACCTTTGACCCCGATATTTGTGGTGAAGAATGCGACGAGTTCCGGGGGAACACCGCTGACGTACACGTTCCAGGTGTCCACACAGGAGGGCTTTTCCGATCTGGTGGATTCGGCCACGGAAGTCCCGGATGGGAACGAGTCGGCCGGAGCGGGCTTAACGGCGTGGACGGTTACAGTCGAACTGACGGACGGGGCGACCTATTATCTCCGCGTGCGAGCAAACGACGGGGCGTTCGATGGCCCCTTTATGACAGCGCAGGAAATTGAAGTTGATGCAACTCCGATTGTTCGGCTGGGAGACTTCAACAATGACTTCGTTGTGGGTCTGGATGACTTCTTCCAATTCGCCGTGGAATTCGGGCAAGACGCGATTGGTGAGAAGGCGGTGTTGGACTTAAGCGGAAACGGCAAGGTCGATTTAGATGACTTCTTCACTTTTGCGGGTCTGTTCGGGACGGAATATGAGAATCCCGGCGGTTCCAAACCGGCCGTGGCCTCCTCGATCCGGACCGATCCTTCGGTTCGGGCAACCTTCAAAGCGGTTTCGGGGTTCCCGGCGATGGGGGAAGAATTCACGGCGAGTATTAATTTAGAAGGCGCCGATGGTCTAAAGGGTTATGGGGTACGAATCGAATTCGATCCAGATCGGCTCCTGCTTATGGGGGTGGAACAGCTAGAAGGCGAACTGGCCCATGTCATCAGGCTGGGTGCGAATGAGGTAGTTGTCCTGAACTTTGGCGAAGGGATTGTCGGTCGTGTCACAGATCCTGAAAGAGAAGGCGAGGTGAGACTGGCAAATCTTCGCTTCCGCGTGACAGGACCCTCTCGTGAGGCCCCTGCCCAGGTGTCGGATCTGATCGTTTTAGACGGGCAAGACCAGTTGCGCACCCCTGAAGCGCATGGCTTTGCGAGGCTCACACTGGTGCCGGATCAGGTGGTGATGCTGCACAATTACCCGAACCCGTTCAATCCTGTCACGACGATCCGGTTCGGGATTCCCGAGGAAGCCCGTACTTCGATTATGGTCTACAACATCCTGGGTCAGCAGGTGGCGGTTCTGGTCGATCAGATACAGCCTGCTGGCTATTATACGGCCGCGTGGGATGGCCGGGACAGCCAGGGAAGGCGGATGGGGTCCGGGGTCTATCTGTATCGGATAAAGGTCGGCAAGGTGGCCGTTGTGAAAAAGATGCTTTTGTTGAAATGAGAAAAAATTCCTCCCCCACCTTCTCCCTGGAATACAGAATACAGAAGTCAAGAGCCAGAAGAAGATCAAAAACCAAGTCGACTCAGTCCGGGGGGGAAAATAGGTTGCGAAAAGTCAAACATTCTGACTCCTGAATTCTGTTTTTCCTTCCCAACTCCTATTCCCTCCAGGTCAACCCCGCACGCAGGACTGCTGCGTCCAGGGAAGCTTTAGCCTTCGGAATATGCTCGTCTGAAAGATGCTCGATCAAGACGAAGCCGTCCGGGCATGCGCTTTCGAATCTCCGGAGGAAAGTCTCCTGATCCAGGCGACCGTCCCCGATGGGGACCTCCCGGATATGGAGGACGAGTCTGTCTTCCACTTCGACGTCTTTCGCGTGGGCACTGACGACGTATGGGCCGAGGTTGTCGAAGATCCGGTCGATCAGCGCAGTTGAATCATACACATCCCCAAGGGTTCCGAAGAAGTTGACCGGATCAGCGTTGAACCCGAGGGCAGGGGAGTCAACCCGCTCGATGACTTCTCTCACCCGTTCGGGCGAATCGAGGGACGAGACGACGTGCCCTTCGATGCCCAGTCGCACGCTCTCTGCTTCGGCTGCGAGGACGATCTCCTTCAGGCTTTGCACGAGACGATCTATGGTTTCGGGGCTCCTGTTATCCGGGTGCGGACACCAGGGTCCGTTCGGGCTGAGTCCCCCCGGACGCACAAAGAGGTAAGCGGCATCCAACCGGCGGGCGACACGGCACATCCTTTGAACGCTTTTTATTCCCCTGTCGCGGAGCACCTTGTTGGGGTCGACCAGACTTTCATATCGTGCGTTCGCCTGAGCCGTCCGGAGGCCGGCGTTGCCCAGGACGGATTTCAGGCGATCCAGGACGGGTTCGTCCGCATCGAGTGGGTCATCAAAGAAGCAGCTGACCCCGGTAAAACCCGACTCTCTGATTTTGGCTGCAATCCCATCATCCACTGCAGTCCATCCGCCTGGCATCATTCCTACAACCCCAACTCTCACCTCTGCCTCCAGTCTAAAATGTCCTTGTGACTTCCAACCGGGAGTCCTATATTTAGCCGGCACAAAAAAAGTGAAGCGTATCTCGTGATAGCGTGAAACGTAGGAAATGGCTCTTACGAGATACAATTCAGGAGATACGAATTTTTAAAAGAGATACGCTTCAAGAGTTTAGCAGTCCGCGAAAAGTTAAGAGGAGAGAGGGGCGTTGTCAACTCTATCAGTCGTTGTCGTCAATCACAATACACGTGACCTGCTTCGAGATTGTCTCGGGTCCGTTGTGGCGGATGGGGCGGGAATCCCGATGCAGATCGTGGTCGTGGACAACGGGTCCTCCGACAATAGCGGGGCGATGGTACGCGCGGAATTTCCCGCCTCGATTCTGATAGAGAATATCTCGAACCACGGTTTTTCCAAGGCTAATAATCAGGGACTGAAGGCATCGAATTCGGATTTTGTCCTGTTTCTCAATAGCGACTCTCGACTTCAGAAGGGTGCATTAAAGGCGCTTATTGATTTTATTCAATCAAGCCCTAATGTCGGGATCGTTGGTCCCCGGGTCTTGAATGGTGACGGCTCGCTCCAGCTTTCCTGCGGAATTTCCCCTACTGTCTGGACTGAAGTGTGTAACAAGCTCCTCCTTCATATCCCTTTTCCTTTTTTTAAAATGGGTAGCTGGGCACACGACGAAACCCGCGAAGTTGGATGGGTGAGCGGGGCGTGCATGTTCGTAAGGAGGGAAATGCTTGAACAAATCGGATACCTGGACGAGGGGATGTTCATGTACTATGAAGATCTTGATATTTGCTTCCGAGCAAGGCGTTCGGGGTGGAAGGTTTCTTATGTCCCAGGAGGACAGGTCATCCACCTGGGCGGCCGGACCTCTCAGGTGAAGTTCGGCCCGATGTTGATCGCCAGCGTCAGAAGCAGTTTCTATTTTTTTCGGAAACATTACGGGGAAGGCGCTGTTAGTCTCCTTCGTCTGGTCACCCTCCCGGAGATGGCGCTTCGTTCTTCGATATGGGGGGCACTGGCCATGATTTCTCCTCGAAGACGAAAAGAGGCCTTTGAACGGCTCCGATCCTACAGGACGATACTCCTACGCACGTTGAGGGACCGAAACTACTGGCGTCCGGCGAGTGAACCGTGAAACGGCAGCCGGTAAAGAAATAAAATAAGGTGTTAGTGATTGAAGTCTGGAGATCTGAATACCGCGCTTTTGGTATGAATATCGAACTGAAGTTCCTTGAGGGTTATCACGTAGGCTTGATAAGTCCTTTTTTTATTTCCGGCCGCTGACACAGGGTGTATTCCCTCTCGATCTCGATCCTTCATGCCCCAGGGCCTATTTTCCCCCTTCACCATCGGTCTCATCACCGCTTCCCTGTTGACTCCCCTTGTCAGCAAGGTCGCCATCGGTCTGGGTAAGGTCAGTCTCCCCAACCTGTCGGTGGATGGGCACACCCGGGCAACCCCCTACTTGGGCGGGTTTGCGATATTTTGTGCAGCCTTTCCGTTTATCCTGCACCTTCAAAATTCGCTCTGGACCGCAGGCGTGGTCTTGATGACACTCGTTGGGTTGGTGGATGACCTCGCGGTCCTTTCTCCGATCCGGAAGTTGCTGGGTCAGGTTGCTGCCTCGGGGATTGTCGTGTGGGGAGGGGTTCGACTCGAGGTGTCGGGCCTCGTTCCTCTCGACATCGGGTTAACGGTGATCTGGATGTTGTGGATCGTGAACGCGTTCAACGTCACGGATATGATGGACGGTCTGGCGGCCGGAGTCGGCGGGATCGCCAGCCTGGGGTTCGCCCTCGCTCTGGTCTGGGTGGGGTCAAGGGAGTCCTCTGTGATTGCGGCGGCGCTCAGCGGTGGACTATTCGGATTTCTCGTCCACAACTTTCATCCCGCACGATCCTTTATGGGCGATACCGGGAGTTTATTCGTGGGGTGCCTCCTGGGAATCCTTGGGGTGGTCCTGGCGGGAGAACGCTCCGTCATCATTCCCGTGATTTTGCTGGGACTCCCCCTTTTCGAAGCGATATTCCTGGTCGTGGTTCGATGGCGACAGGGACGCCGATGGTACCTGGCCAGCCGGGATCACACGGCACAGCGGCTGGTTCAATCGGGCTGCTCAATCCGAGAGGCCGTGCTCATCCTTTACGGTGCCGGTCTCTTGTGCGGTTCGGCCGCCCTTTTTGTGTTTCGCATGCCTATTTCGGGAATCTACGCTACGATGTGTGTGGTGCTTATGGTCGCCATGATAGCAGGCTGGAGGTTGAGTAAAGTAAAGATGAAGAACCAAAATGAAGAACCAGAATTGAAAAATGAGTCGGCGGGCTCGCATGGACCATTCGGTTTGTAACCGATGACTTTTTTTTCGCCGCCTTCATATCCTCCCACACTGACGGGGCGGATGGCGCGAGGTGTCAAGTGGGCCGGTGCTGCCCAGACCGTGGACTACATCGTCACGATCGTTTCACTATCGATCCTTGCCCATCTTTTGAGTGCAGCCGACTTCGGGGCTCAGGCCGCAGCGGCCGCTGTCGTGGGTATACCGATAATGATCGGCGACCTGGGGTTTGGTAATGCACTGATTCAATCCCCTTCCCTGGTCCGGGGGAACGTCCGGTGGGCGTCTCTGATCTGTACAGGGTCGGGACTTTCGCTGGGATTTCTGCTCCTTTCCCTTTCGTCCCGGATCGGATTGTTCTTTCAGGTTGGAGAGCAGGTCGGGGATCTGCTCGATATTCTGTGGCTCTGTGTTCTCTTTCACCCTCCGGGAGCGATTCCGCGGGCGTTAATGACCCGGAGGATGGACTTCAAGCGTCTTGCTGTGATCGATGCGGCATCGGCACTGATGTCCGGTGTCACCGCGGTTTTTCTCGCTATGACGGGGGAAGGGGCCCGGAGCCTTGCTTGGGGATATGTCGTCCGGGTTGCGAGTTCATCAGCCATTTCGTGGATTTGTTTTCCGAGCATCCCGGCACAAGAAGGTGAAAGGACAACCGTTCGAGCCCTCATGAAGTTTGGGCTCAGGTCGAATGGGGCCGGGATCCTGAACTACCTCTCGGCAAACATCGACTACTTCCTGATCGGACGATACCTCGGACAAACCTCCCTGGGGGTCTACTACCTGGCCTACCAGCTCGTGTCGCTCGCCTATTTCAGGTTCGTCTCGATTTTACTGAAGGTTCTCTTCCCGGCCCTGTCGTCGATTCAGGATGACCTGGACAGGTTAAAGCGTGGCTACCTCCGGGCCATCCGGGGGATCGCTCTTTTTGCGTTCCCGATTCTGACGATCCTGGGTGCCCTGGCGGACCCGATTGTGGCCGTCTTTTATGGTGCGGATAAACAAGCTGCATCTTTGCTCGTTCAGATTCTCTGCATCATGGGAATCTGCAAGTCGGTCGGGGGGGCCGTGGGCCCGATCTTTCTGGCAAGGGGAAGGGCGGATTTCGCATTATTCTGGAATCTTTTTGCTCTGATAACCACGGGATCGGCCGTGATGATCGGCATCTCTTACGGAACCGTAGGTGTGGCGTTGGGGATCGGCTTGAACTCCCTGCTGCTCCTTACGATCTCCGAGGGGCTGGTTCATCGCCTTATACCCCTGGATTTCCAGACTTATTTAAAGGCCTTGATCCCTAGGTTGTTTTCAGCAATCGGGGCGGGACTCGCGACAAGTTTCGGGATTGTATTTGCGGTTCCTCACCTTTCATCGACAGCCACCCTAATATCTGGTGCTATTTTCGGAGGAATCCCCTATATGTTGTTAATCCGTGTTCTCGATCGAAAGGCCTTTTCAGAAGCCCGTGAGTTCCTGTACTTGCTGGGGTTGACCCAGACAAGTAGGAATGGTAATTCGACTTGACATCTTCATTGATTTTCTTGTGTGTTGGCGTTATATTTATTCGTTTTTGACATTTAGGGCGAATTTCGCCCGGTTTAAGATCACCTCCCGGCCAGAGCCGTTAAAACTTCGATGCGTCTCCTTTTTTTGATGCCCTATGGTCGGATGGCGGCCAGCAGCAGGACGCGTGTGTATCAATACCTCCCATACCTGGACAGGATGGGGATCCGGTATGATATCCTGACTGCATTTTCCGACTCCCGGATCCGTGAGATCACGCTCCCGCTCCTGCACCGATGGGGACGGAAGGTCTTTTACTATATCGAGGGATGGTTCAGGATGCTCCGGCTTGGATGGAGAATCTTAAACCGCGCCCGAATGTATGACATCCTGTTCATCCAGCGGGTGATCTTCCCTACCCCGATCCCATTGCTTCTCCGCTGTATGAAGGCCCCGGTTGTTTATGATTTTGACGACGCGATTTTCACAACCGACATCACGGAACGAAATTTTGTCAACCGCATCGTCCGATGGCGGAACGGGCGAAAATTACCGGCCATGTTGAAGAGCGCCTCTCACGTGGTCGTGGAGAACGAATACACCAGGGCGTACGCGGAACGCTACTGTCCTAACGTTACGACGATCACTGGACCGATCGATACAAACCGGTATTGTCCTTCTGAGAAGAACGGATCTTCAAACGGCAGCCTGACGCTTGGATGGATCGGTAGTCCGACCACTGAGAAATACCTGGAAGCGATCAGAAGACCCCTCGAAGCGGTGGGACGTCGGTTTCCGTCCGTTCGGCTCCTCCTGATCGGCGCTCCTAAATTCAAGGTCCGAGGGCTTCCGACCGAGCATCGGGGATGGGACGTGGACAGGGAGGTGGCGGACCTCCAGGGATTTGACATCGGATTGATGCCCCTTTCCGACGATGCGTGGACGCGCGGAAAGGGGGGCTACAAATTGTTGCAATACATGGCTATAGGTATTCCCGCGATCGCGAGTCCGGTGGGGATCAATCGCGTTCTGGTGGAGGATGAGGTGAACGGTTTTCAGGCAAACTCGGAGCAGGAGTGGACCCATCAACTGTTTCGCCTGATCGAGGATACAGATCTCCGGCGGCGCATGGGGGAAGAGGGACGTCGGAGAATGGAACGCGACTACGCCCTTTCGGTGAGCGCGGACCGGCTGATTGAGGTATTGAAGTCGACTTGCCCAGATCGATCCGCATCCTCCGCATCATCGACCGGCTGAATGTGGGGGGGCCAGCCCAGCACGTCTCGCTTCTGACGAGTCGATTGGAGGACATGGGATACAAGACGATCCTCGTCAAAGGTTCCGTGGCCCCAGGCGAGATCGAGATGAGGGACGTTATCGTCGAGACAGGCATTCGACCGGTCTCAGTCCCGACGTTGGGTCGCGCGTTGTCGTGGCAGGACGATCTTAAGTCTCTGGTTTTTCTTTATAGGACCATTCGACGGTTCCGGCCGGACATCGTTCATACGCATAAGTCCAAGGCTGGCCTTTTGGGAAGGCTTGCCGCCCTACTGGCGGGTGTCCCGGGGATTGTCCATACGTTTCACGGTAACGTTTTTCACGGTTACTTCGGTCGAATCAAGTCAAGGCTCGTTGTCCTTGTCGAACGGCTGCTGGGAGGCGTAACCGATCGTATCGTGACGCTGAGTCCGAAACAACGAATAGAGATCCTGAGTTATCGTATTGCATCACCGGATCGTGTAAAGAGCATCCCTCTCGGACTGGTTCTGGATCGCTTTCGCAGATGCGACGGTCTTGGGGGAGATTTTCGGGCGGAACTGGGGGCCCCAGGTGATATTTCACTCGTGGGCCTGGTCGGACGACTTGTTCCGATCAAGGGTGTACATGTCTTTCTAAAGGCCGCGGCGAACCTTCTGACACGGTTCCCCCGGGTCTGTTTCGTGGTTGTAGGAGATGGAGAAAGGAGGGAAGCGTTAGAATCTGAGGCCAGGAGTTTGGGGATCGAAGGTTCCGTCAGATTCATGGGATACCGGAGGGATACGGATCGGATCTACGCCTCTCTGGACCTGTTCGTACTGTCGTCCTACAATGAGGGGTTGCCGGTGACGATTATTGAGGCCTTGACGGCCGGGTGCTATGTGGTGGCCACAAACGTTGGCGGCGTATCTGACCTGATAACTAACGAACGTGTCGGTATGATTGTTGAACCCGGAAATCCGGAGAGCCTTTCCGAGGCGATGGGCCGCGCCTTATCGGAGCATCGGATTCCTCCGGAATCCGATCGGGATGTTATGTGTCGACGATACGGAATTGATAGGTTGACGGCTGACCTGGATTGTTTGTATCGCGGACTGGTTTTTAAACGCAACGCGTAAAAAAAGGATGCCTTTCGGGAGGGCAGAGGCGTATGCGAGTGTTGATCACGGGCGGCGCAGGGTTCATTGGATCCCATCTGGCAGAGCGGCTGCTGGAAAGAGGCGATGAGGTCGGCGTAATCGATAATCTGTCGACCGGCAGCTTTTCCAACATCAGCCATCTGGAGGGCAATCCCCGGTTCAAGATCATTATCGATACGGTTCAAGACGAGAAGGTGCTGAAGGATCTGATAAAAGATTGCGATATCATTTATCATCTCGCCGCGGCGGTCGGTGTACAGTATATTATCGACAACCCGCTGGAATCTCTGATCAACAACATTCGGAGCACGGAGATCATCCTGGAGTTGGCAAATGCAGAAAAGAAGAAGGTCGTCCTGGCCTCCTCCTCCGAGATCTACGGTAAGAAGAACGGCAAGGTTCCTTTCCGTGAGGATGATGACCGAATTCTCGGGCCACCGACGGTCACCAGGTGGAGCTATTCCACGTCCAAGGCCGTGGATGAGCTTTTGGCTCTTGGCTACTGGCGTGAGAAGAAGCTGCCTACCGTTATCGTCCGGTTCTTCAATGTGATCGGGCCACGACAGATCGGTCGATATGGTATGGTCGTCCCCAGGTTCATCAAACAGGCTCTTCTCAACCACCCGATCACCGTCTATGGAGACGGAGAGCAACGCCGTTGTTTTACGGATATCGACGATGCCCTGGACGGTCTTGTCGCACTCGCCGAACATCCCGATGCGGTGGGTGGAATCTTCAACCTCGGATCCAATTTCGAGATCAGCATCAAGGATCTGGCCAACAAGATCAAGACGATGGCCGAAAGCTCGTCCCAGATCAAGTTTGTGCCTTACGCGGAGGCACACGCCAACGGGTGGTACGAGGACCTCCGATACCGAGTTCCGAATCTGGATAAGATAAAGTCCTTCATCGGGTATGATCCGAAATATAACCTGGATTCCACCCTCAGGAAGATCATTACATTTTATGAAGCATAGAAAAAAGGCTCGGCGTCGGGAGTCGTAAGTTGAAAGCTATGGGTCGGAAGCTTAGGGCCAGTGTCCCCGTCCTCAATGTCTGATTTTTCATCCGAAACTTCAAGGAGTCGCTCGTGAAACGAACTTTTCAACCCAGCAATCGAAGCAAGAAGAACACACACGGATTTCGTAAGAGGATGAAGAGCCCCGGCGGCCGAAATGTTCTCAATCGAAGGAGAGCAAAGGGACGGAAGCGGGTCTCGGTCCAATAAAGGACCGTATATCGTGAATCGTATCTCGTACGAGTTCAAGATTGATTTTTGGGCTTCACCCTTCGCGCGATACGCTTCACGGCTTTTTTTATGCGCATCGATCGTATCGAGATCTATTATGTCAGCATGCCGTTGATCTACCCGTGGAAGACGGCCTATGGTGAAGATGCTGACATCCACTCCGTCCTTTTCAACCTGATCTCCGGAGACTATGATGGCTGGGGTGAGTCCACTCCATTTTTCGCACCGACCTATTCCCCCGAGACGGCATCCACGGTCTTTGTTCTCAATCAGGAGGTCTTCTGTCCAAGGCTCGTCGGCCGGGATTTCGAATCTGCGGACGCGCTGCTCGATGACCTGAACCTCTTCAAGGGAAACCCGTTCGCAAAAGCGGGTCCCGAGTCCGCCTGGTGGGACTTGAAGGCGAGGATGGACGGTCAACCGCTCGGGCGACTTTTCGGTATCCAGAAATCGCGGGTCGAGGCAGGATCGGACTTCGGAGTTCAGGACACTTTGGACATGCTTCTGGAGAAGATTCAGGGGGCGATCGACCATGGCTTCAAGCGGACCAAGCTGAAGGTTCGACCCGGATGGGACCTGGAGATGCTGCGGCTGGTCCGAAGCACATTTCCAGGACACACCTTCCATATTGACTGCAACTCCGGTTACTCCATGGAGGATCTACCTTTTTTCAAGCAGGTGGATAAGCTTGAGTTGGCGATGATCGAACAACCGTTGTTTCACCGCGATCTGATAGATCACGCCGAACTTCAAGCCCAGCTGGAAACCCCTATCTGCCTGGACGAATCTATCACCTCGATGCGGGATCTGGAAGTGGCCCTGAAATTGAAGTCGCTTCGCTATCTGAATATCAAGCCGGGCCGCGTTGGGGGTTTCTCCGTGGCAAAATCCCTGCACGATCGTGCCGCCGATGCCGGAATTCCGTGCTGGATAGGAGGTATGCTGGAGAGCGGCATCGGGGCGGGTCTCAACATCGAACTGGCCGGCCTGAGCAACTTCACTTATCCAGCAGACCTCTTTCCCTCCGCTTTCTTCTACCGTCGGGACCTCACGGAGCCGGAGTTGGAGCTGAATCCCGACTGCACGTTCAGCACATCGACCGTCCCCGGAACCCCATATCGGCCCGACATGGAACGGGTCGAGGCGGCCACCCTCCGCAAGGCGGTTGTCGAAAAGCAGTGAAACGGGAGAGCCCATTCCCTCCAACCCCGCCGAAAATCAGAAATCAGAAATCAGAATTCGGAAGTCAGGAGCCAGAAGGCAGAAGAAGATGATAACCGAAGCCGTGAAGAAGTGAGTGTGCTGCCGGAATCAGTAGGCTTTTAAGATAAAGGTTGTTCTGTGAAAGTAGAAGGCACCAATACGATCAAGGCAACTGCAGAGCGCGTATATCAGGCGCTTACCGATCCGGCCATTCTCCAGAAGTGTATGCCGGGCTGCGAAAAATTGGAGATTGTTGAAGGGGACCAGTACGAGATCGTCTTGAGCGTGGGGGTGGGCGCGATCAAGGGAAAATACTCGGGATCTATTCGGCTGGAGGAAACGACACCACCGTCGCACTTTCGGATGATCGTGGATATCCGGGGTAAGATGGGCTTCGTGAACGGGTCCGGCTCGGTGGACCTTACATCTCAGGAGGAGGAAACGACCGTCGGATATTCGGGAGACGTTCAGGTAGGCGGTCCGGTGGCCGCGGTGGGACAGCGGATGCTTCATGGCACGTCCCGGATGATTGTGCGGCAGGTGTTCGGGGCCGTCGAGGCTGAAGCGATGGCCCTTCCGGGTGCGGAAGTCCAACATGGCGTTGTTCGTGATCTCCTTCGAACGGTGAAAAAGCCGTGAAATGATAGCCGTGAAATGTATGGAATCATAACATATTCAGGGCGATCTCAGGATCGCCCGTTTTAATTTAAATTAGTTTGGCGTTCCAATGATGAGGTCGGTCAAAGTTCCAGATATCTAGTTTCATGTTCCAAAAGAGTTTGGCAAATATGACGAAGACCGCACAGAAAATCCTCGATCGGCTGACGGGCCCCGGCGAGCTCGGCGGCCAATCACTGCCGAAGAACTTCGTAATGCCCGCGTACGATGGTTTCAGCCTAGCGAACATTCCCGTCACTGTGCTCGAACATTTCGGCGTGAAAGGACCAGGGACCCCGCCTCTGGACCCGGAGGTCATCGGCGACCGGTTGAAGGGATCACGGAAGGTTGTTGTACTCCTTCTGGATGCCCTTGGCTATCTTCCCCTGATCAAGCAAATGGGGACGGATCGCGCGTTGGGCTTAAACGATCTTGCGCGTCGAGGGCGTTTCGTTCCCCTAACCTCTGTGTTTCCGTCCCAGACATCGGTGACTCTTATGTCTCTTGCGACCGGCCTCCTCCCTTCGGAGCACGGGGTGACGGGATACAGGATGTATCTTCCGGATCGCGGCGTTGTGGCCAACATGATTCGCCTCAGTCCGGACTCGGATGAACGGTCGAATCGGTTGATGTTGGACAACCCGGGGGGTAAATCTCTTCTTCGGGCCCCCACCGTACACGAAAGGCTGACCCGGGCAGGGATCGCGTCCTATTGTCTTGTTCAGGACCCGATATACGGCAGTGGTCTTTCCAAGATACTCTATCGGGGGGCGACCGGAACCCTTCCTTTTATCAACTCCTCAGACATGTTTGTCCAGATCCGCAGGCTCGTCGAAACCGATCCGGAGACGCCAGCCTGCATCTGGGCGTACTGGGGGGCGCTGGATACGATCCAACACGCCTACGGCACCTGGGTCGAAGAGTCGGCGGCAGAGGTTCGGAATATCGCTTTTTCCCTTCAAAAAGAATTACTGGACCCCTTGCGGCGATCGAAGACCTCCGGGGCAACCCTGATCTTGACCTCGGACCACGGTCATATCCAAGTGAAACAGGAGGATGTGATCCTGACATCGAGGCTGGGAAGGCTGAAAGGGGCAATGGTCGTACCTCCGACCGGGACGGGGAGGTCGGTCTATCTGCACCTGAAGGATGGATCGGTTCCCGACGTGCTTAAATATTTGAGAAAGACTCTAGCCGATCGTGCCGTGGTGATCGAATCCCGCGTAGCCCTCTCAGAAGGTCTGTGGGGGCGAGGACGGCCGATGCCCGAGATGCCGGGCCGCGTAGGGGATCTCACTTTGTTGATGCGGGACTCCTGTGTGCTGTTCTATCCCTATACGACGAAGTTCAAGCCAACCGGTGTGACGGGCGGACGGCACGGGGCATTGCACAGGGATGAGATGCTGATTCCGTTCTTTTGCGCGAAGATGTAAATCCGTGAACGGCAAATGGGGAACAAAGGTTTTTAGGAGGACATTACAATGAACCCGATCGAGGTACAGCATCTTCCGGTGATGCCGCAGAAGCAGGATTATGGAATCGGTATCTGTGGAACGGGGGGGATCGTGAATGATGCTCATCTGCCGGCGTACCGGAAGGCGGGATTTAATGTGGTGGGGGTATTCGACGTGAGCCGAGAGGCGGCTGAGCGTACGGCGGCCAAGTTCGAGGTTCCCCGGGTGTATGACAGCCTGGAACAACTGGTTTCCGACAAACGCGTGGAGATCGTGGATGTCGCGGTGCCTGCGACAGAGAACCAGCAGATCGTCGGGGTCGTTGCCGAGACGGGGAAGCCGATGATGATTCAAAAGCCTCTTGCTGAGGACTGGGATACCGCACGGGAGACTGTTGCGCTGATCGACCGTCACGGCGTGTCCGCGGCGGTTACCCAGCAGATGCGTTGGGAGCCCGGGATCCGGGCGACTCATGACCTGATCGAGCGAGGTCTTCTGGGGGAACTGTTCAACATCGCGGTACTCATATTCGTGGACACGCCGTGGCACCTGTGGGGTTGGCTGATGGAGAAATCTACCATCGATGTGCTCTATCATTCGATTCATTACCTGGATTCGATCCGCTTTCTCGTCGGAAGCGAACCCGATTCTGTGTTTTGTGATGGAATGACGAAACCGGGGTACGAGACGAAGGGAGAGACGCGCCTTTGCCTTCATCTCTCTTTTGCAGAGACGGCCTCTAACCTCAGGGCCACGATTCTGACGAATTCTCACGTCTCTTACGGCCTTGAAGGACAGCAGGCCGATTTTCGAGTAGAAGGCACAGAGGGCGCCGCGATTCGCAAGTTAGGCCTGCTGATGAACTATCCGAAGGGAATCCCGGACGGATTCCGATTCACGAGCCGCCGGCTCGGGGAGTCGACGTGGGTGGATGTGGCCTTTGCAGAGACGTGGATTCCGGATGCGTTTGTAGGGCCGATCTCCTCGATGATGCGGACTCTGAATGGAGAGATCGATCATCCTGATACAGATGTACACGATCATCTGGAAACACTTCGGGTCGTGTTTGCAGCTTATGAGTCGATGAGGACGGGAAGCGTTGTGAGGGTGGGGGGGTATGGGGGGTAAGGTGTAGGGAGTTATAGAAATTCAAAGGCAAAACGTGGGTTGAAAATGATATTTCAGGAGCCCTCAATTTGGAGAATGATTGGAAAAGGGGAAGGGGTTTGATATGGCACTAAAGCTGATCGGCCGCCAATTCGTTGGTTTTGAACGGGCGTTTTTGAGACAGGCAAAGACCTTCGTCGAAGCAGGCGGGACCGAGGTTGTGACGGAGTTCCTTGAGGTCGAAGATCTTTACGACCGGATGGTGTCCCGGAAGGGCTGTCTGGCCGCCGATTTTGACCTGATTCTGGCTGTCACAGACTGGTATCCGACGCTAATCGCACAGGGAGCCCTGGTCCCGCTGGATCCATTGCTTAAAGCGGATCCGCCGCAGGATTGGGAAAGGGGGGGCTGGACGGAAAGTATGTTGACGCTCCAACGGGAGGACCAGCCCTCGGGTTCGGGCGGAGGGATCTACGGCCTGCCTTATCATGACGGCCCGGAGATGTTGATATTTCGCAGGGACCTGTTCGAATCGGAAAGGGAACAGAAGGATTTCGAGGACCGCTTCGGCCGGGCGCTGGAACCTCCGAAGACGTGGGGTGATTTTCTAGAGGTTGCAAAGTTCTTTACACGTCCCGACGAGGGACTCCACGGTACCATCCAGGCCGCTTTCCCGGACGCTCATAACATTATTTATGATTTCTTTCTTCATCTTTGGACGCGCGGAGGAGAGGTCCTGGATTCCTCCGGCAAGCCAGCGTTTCAAAGCCAGATCGGGGTGCAAGCGCTCACTTTCTTGAAAGATTTGGTGCACACTCACCGCGTGACGCCCGCGGACTGCGCTGAGATAGACAGTGTGGAATCCGGAACAAGATTTGCGGCGGGCAATGTGGCGATGATGGTAAACTGGATGGGATTCGCCGCGTTTGCAGATTTGGATGAAAGCAGCAGGGTTCGGAAGAAGGTGGGCGGAGGGCTTGTTCCAGCGGGCGAGGGACCCGGGGGGGCCGGCTGCAGCCTGAATATCTACTGGTGTCTTTCTATTCCTGCGGGATCTCGGGACCCCGAGAATGCTTACCGGTTCATGAAGTGGTGCGCCCGCCCGGATATGGACCTGATTACCTCCGAAGAGGGCGGGACGGGTGTGCGAAGAAGCACGTGGCGCACGTGTGCGGAACAGGGGGTTGCGGGGTATGCAGAGATGGAGGCGCTGCACGATCACGCGCGTCATCTCCCACGGGTACCCGCATTCGGTGGGATGAGCGAGATCCTGAACGAACATTTGGACAAGGCTCTGAACAAGGGCGCCGATGTTGAAACGGAATTGCGGCGCGCGGCTGAGCGGTGCGGGGAACTGCTTAAATATTGAGGATTGAATATTTGATATTGATTCGGAGCCTGAGCTGAGCGAACGAAGTGTGCCGAAGGCGCCTATAAAGAGGCTGCTTAAATTTTCACCCGATATCACGTGACTTGATGTCACCCGAAGATTTTAATTGTCAACTTGAAGTCTCACCTATGAAAATCCTGATCACGGGCATCACAGGACGAATCGGGGCAAATCTCGCGAAGGCCCTTTTGAATGAAGGACATCAGGTCCGGGGTCTCGTTTGGAAAAAGGACCTCAGGATCGAGAAGCTCCAGGGGCTGGGTGTCGAATTGCAATACGGCAGCGTGACTGAACCGGAGGATGTGGGTCTCGCGGTGGATGGGGCGGCGGCGGTCTACCACCTGGGGGCGGCATTCCAGGGAGGCGGGCCGTTTACGGCGGCCGACTATTTTGAGATCAACGTCCGGGGTACGTTCAACGTGCTTGAGGCAGCAAGACAGGAGAAGGGCTTTCGGCAGTTTCTGTTCGCCAGCACGGATGCGGTCTATGAGAAGTACGTGCCCGGGGGGATGGAAGAACCGATACGCGAAGACTTTATTGCCGTCCGGCCGCGAGGCTGTTATCCTCTTTCCAAGTCACTCGGGGAGGATCTTTGCAAGGGTTACTGGCGAACGTACGATACCCCGATCACGATTCTGAGGTTTTGTTACGTGGCGGGCGCCGGAGAGATTCTCGAATTTAAACCGTTTTATTTAGCACAGGCACCGGATGGCCGGAAACAGGATGAGGTGCGGCTAGTGGTGCTTAAGGATTCGAACGGGAGGCCTTACAAAAAGCATATCGCGGATGTGCGGGATATCGTTCAAGGATGTCAGTGCGCCTTGGAGAAATCTGAGGCGATAGGTGAGGCGTTCCAACTGGCAGGTCCCCGGCCCTTTACGTGGGATGAAGCCGTACCCCATCTCTCAGAGGTCCTGGATATTTCGTACACCGAGGTGATATCCCCGGAGGTGCCCACTTTTTATGAATTCGATCTTTCGAAATCGCGAGATCTGTTAAATTTCCAACCCCAATATGACATTATTCGGATGATCGATGATGCTGTGGCCTTTCGAAATGGGGAGGAGATCGGTGTTTTGAGGACGGATTGATGTGGTTCAGGGATTTATTTGGAAATCCATAAAATTGTTTGAAAAGTGCATCCGAAATGGTGTATACTATGGAGAGCACCCTCGCCCGGGATGGCGGGGGTCTTCCAATCAAGCGGAAAGAGTAAGAAACTGTTACAATCATCTGTGTTTGAAAGGAGGCGGATTTCGATGAGGGAGCAAATCCGAGACAGTAAAGACGGCATATCGCATCCGCCTCTAGAGAGGGATTGACGGATCTTCCGACTTTTGGATCTTTGACATAGTTCTGGATGCAGATCCTCTGGAGCCGCGGGTGAGCTACGCCCGGCGGTTTTTTTGTTGCCTTGATGAAATCCAATTCCGGAGGAGAGCAACGGTTCTATGTATAATCCTGATTTTTGGGAGATCCCAATCGATAACGCGGAATTAGAACAGTTTCCGAACGAGGCCGGTGCCTGGTTCGAATCCGGGGAGGAACGGGGGGGACGATATGGATGGGAGGACCAGGTCCGTAACCTGATTGCTTTGCTGATGGATAGGATCTCTGAGTCGTTGACGCAGAGACAACGGGAGGCGATCGTTTTATACTTTCTCCACCGGAAGACCCAGCAGGAGACGGCGGAAATCCTAGGGATTTCGAGGCGGGTCCTCGGTCAACACCTCTTCGGGATCTTCCGGAACGGCAAACGGGTCGGTGGGGCCATCAAGAAGATCCAAAAATTATGTTCGAAACGGGGAATCGATATCCCGGGCAGGCATGTGAATGCCGGATCTCATGATCCGGTCTGCTGACGGTTGGAGACCCCGAGTGGGTTCGAACCGGCCGTCGGCAGCATCCCGCGAAGAGCTGCCGCGGAAGCGAATCGCGAAAATCAGAAAGGAGGTGGTTGCATGCAGTCAACCACAAGGAGGTGGGTCGTCTGATCTGATCAGGCGATTCATCTCACACAGTGGACCCGGACGCCTCTACCAGAGGTGTCCGGGATTTTTTATGGGTATTAAGCTCCTCAATACCCTCGATTCCCCGGGATCACGCCGAGTTCCTCTCGAAGTTGCGTGCATTTCCGTTCCCACGCATCGATCCGATCCTGCATCTGGCATACCCAGGAAGGCTCCGATCCGGAACCATCGTTCAATACGTTGCACAGTTCTTTGGGATCGATCCTCAGATCGTAGGCTTCGTCTCCGTACTGATCGTCACGCAGATAAGAATAATCGGCGGTGCGGCCCGCCTGAACCAGGCTCTTTCGCCGACCCGACTCGAAAGTCCCTGTGGGTAAGGTGGTCTTAAGTTGCCCGTGGTAGTCTCCAACTTGGGCGAATACGCAGTCGTGCAACGGGTCTTCCGTCCCCTCTTCGATCCATTCGATGAGATCCTTACCCTGCGCGTAGTGCGGAATCTCAAGATCGGCGATGCGCAGCATCGTGGTGAAGCAATCGACGGTGCTGACGAGGCCGTCGATGCGTCTGTTACGCGGTGCGTTTGATCCAGTGGGTGCGGCGATGATAAGCGGTACGTGAGTCAGGCATTCGTATGGCACTTCGCATTTCTCGAAGAGGCCTTTCTCGGACATAAAGTCCCCATGGTCTGACGCGAAGACGATCCACGTATCGTCCAACAACCCCTTTTTGGACAGGATCTGGTAAAGACGCTCCATCTGTGTGTCGACATAGGCGATCATGCCGTAGTAGACCGCTACGATTTTTTTCAGATCGTAGTCGTTCGCAGAAGATAGGCTTATCTCCTCCAGCGCCTGAAGCTGCCAGGCCGGCCTACCCGGGCCACCCCCCTTGGTTCGGCAGTTTTATCCCGGCAGGATCGACCAGGGAGTCGAATGGGGGCGGGACAAAATATGGCGGGTGCGGGTCGTTGAAAGATATATGAATGAAAAACGGGGCTCCGGCCTTGACCGCATCGTCGATCATCTCGACGGCCCGGTTTCCCAGGATGGCCGAATGGCCCTGGTCGGCAGGACAGTTCAATCCCCCGGCCGACCAGCCGCAGTCGCTGCGTCCGTGGGAGTACTTATACTCCAGGGCTTCGTGGAGTTCGCCCGCTTCCCTTAGGTCGGCCTGGACGTGCCACCCCCGACCCAGGTCGCGTCCCTGTTCGAAGTGGCCGGCTGCTGCCGTGTAATAACCATCCGCAGCGAATAGCTCAGGGAGTTGGGGCAGATTCCACGGCGCTTTGTTCTGCCAGCACGTGACCTGGTGCACGAGCGGATATACACCTGTCATGACAGATGCCCGGCTCGGGGTGCAGATGGTACTGGCGGTATAAGCTTGGCCGAAGGTGATTCCCTCGGCGGCCAGTCTCTCGGTGAAAGGGCATGAAATTAAGGGATTGCCGTATACACTCGTGGCCGACGCCTTCTGCTGGTCAGCAGTTAAATAGAGGATGTTGGGACGCGGATTTGTGTGGGCCATGGATCACGCTCTACCGGTATGGAAATGGCAAAGTGCAAAGTAAACAATGAAAAATGATCGTCCTTTTGCCTGTTCTTCCCTATGAGGCCATCCCAGAGGAAACGGGGTCAATTTTCATTTTTTACAATTTTTCCCCTGGCTTGAGAGGCAAAACCGGAGACATTGTGGATATGGACGTGGTCCCCTGCGTGAATGTCATCAGCGGCTCTTCCGATCCTATGGCCGAACTTGATCACGTTATCTCCCTTGGGGATGTCCCGGAGGGCGATTTTGTGACCGGCCGGTATGGTCGTGTTTGCCTGAATACGGGAACGCTTGGATCCAAGGACGATTTCCGTGGAATCCCCGGGATCCAGGGGATCGACGCTCATGGCGACGTTGTCATCTGGATGGATGGCGATGGACAGGTGCATGTCAGAAGATGTCGTAGCGGATAGAGATCTCCTGGACACCGATTCGTCCGAGGACCTCAGTGGCGGTAAGCCGTCCCGAAGCGGTTCGTCTCACCAGGTTGAAGATCTCTTCACCAAGCTGGTCGACGGATTTCTCTCCTCTTGCGATGGGTTCGGCATCGAAGTCTGCGGCGCTTGTGACCTCCCGTGCGTATCGGGTGCTGCTGATGATCTTCAGGAGGGGCAAAACGGGAAAGGCGGTGTCCGTGCCCATCATGATGGGCGTACGGTTGGTGGGCCCGGAACCTGAGGTGCCGATCACAAGCTGTGTCCCGGCCGCGGCGGCTCCACTGAACACCCGGCTTGAGCCCGCGGGGGAATCCATCATGTGGAGGCCCGGAACGGACGGCGCCTGACCGTATTCCAGCATCCCTTTAATCGGATGCGACCCAGCCTTTATGATGGCACCAAGACTCTTTTCTTCCAGAGTGGTGAGGCCCGACGCGATGTTGGCGGGCACGGGGTCGGCCCCTCCGATGTCGAGGCCGAGGGCTTCGATTCTGTTCCTGAGATCCTGGACCAATTCCTGGATCTGGTTAGCGATCTCCGGCGTCGCGGCCCGCTCGATCAGCAGGTGTTCGGCCCCGATAATTTCCGGGGTCTCACACAGGAGAACCGTTCCTCCGGCATCGATCAGCCGGTCCATGGCCGCCCCGCATGCGGGATTTGCAGTGAGGGCGGAAAGAGTGTCAGAACCCGCGCATTTGACTGCGACGGTGAGATCTCCCTCGGCACAGGGTTCGCGATTCTTCTCGGAGAGATCCTGGGTCATTTTCGAGGCCAAGCTCACCCCTTCCTCCACGGCGCGGTAGAGGCCCCCGAGTTTGTCCACATCGAGGTATTCGACAGGTTTTCCTATGGCACCGAGGCCGTCCAGGATCCGATCTGTTGGGAGCATGCCGTAACCGATATCCACCAGGACTGCGGCGCCGACATTCGGGTTTCGAATCCAGCCCCTGAGTACCCGGACGATACGGTCCTGATCCGGGGCGAGATGACCGATTCCCTGTTTGTAGAGGAGGGGGACCGCACCGGAAACCTCATCGGCGATGCGTGAGACGATGGGATTGACGGCCACTTCGACAGATATAATCGCGACGTGGTTGCGGATGCCGGGAGGTCCGATTTCGCGGTGGTAACCGAGGAAGCCCATAACGATGAGAGACAACTAACGAAAGATAGAATAGATAAATATCTTGGAAGTGAAAAATCTGCGAGAACGCGTTATGGATTTTAACGCTTCACGGAAGGGATAATGAAGATAAGCTATGTATTATCATATAGATTTATACTTCGAATCGGTTTCGATAGAAAAATTCGAAGGAATATACCTATTTTCAACCGGCTCAATCAAGCAATTTTTACCGTCACTTTCACTGTCGAGTAATATAAGAGATGGATCAGGGGGGCCGGCAATCGAAGAGGTGATTGGGAAAGGAAAAATTTGGGTTGACAGAATCCAATGCGCCATCGAATTTGTGAGAAGTCCGCAGCTTCGGATTTCGTGAATCGGGGTCAGAGGGAGAAGCCGAATTAGATGATCACGCAAGAGTTGGAGATCCACGCGCAGGAACGGGGGGGGAAAATCGCCCTTCAGTTGCGAGGTGAGGACGGCACCGAACAGTTGACCTATAGTGACCTGTGGGGGCGCGTCCGCTCAGCCGCTACTTGCCTGAGCGTTTCGGGGATTTCCAAGGGGGATCGGGTTGTGCTCTGTGCCGAAAACAGCCTAGAATGGATCATTGCCTATTTGGGGATTCACTTTTCCGGGGCTGTCGTGGTTCCGATAGACGCGCAGTACGGGATTTCAGAACTGAATAACCTCCTGGAGTTCTCCCGGCCGAAGGCGATGATATTGGACGAAGCGAGGATCGACCAGGCGAGCCTGCGTGATAAATCTTTGGTATGGGCCGTGCGGGAACTTTGTCGTCTCTCGACAACCCCGGAATCTTCGGGATTGGACAAAAAATTTGAACCGTATGTCCACGACCCGGAAGATGTGATGTCCATTGTGTTCTCGTCGGGCACCACGGGAAATCCGAAAGGGATTCAGTTGACGTGTGGAAATATCAACAGCAATATCCATGGAATTGTGAAAGGAATCTGCATTTCTCCAAGTGACAATATTCTCAATATTCTCCCCCTCCACCATACCTATTCAAATACGTGTGCATTGTTGGCCCCCCTGATGGTCGGGGCCACCGTCACCCTCTCCTTCTCCCTGAAGGGGTCCGATATAGTTGAAACGATGCAGAAGACCGGCGTGACCATTCTCCCGGGAGTACCCCAACTGTTTACCCTTTTTGACAGAGCCATTTTCCAAAAGGTCGAAGGATTGGGGATGGTCGGAAAAAGTCTTTTCTGGATATTATACGCCCTATCGAGGTGGGTCCGTATCGCAACGGGAATCCGCATCGGAAAATTGTTTTTCAAAAAGATTCATCGTCAGTTCGGAAAGCGGTTTCGAATGTGTGTAAGCGGGGGGGCAAAGCTGGATCGACAGGTTTCCGAGCGATTCCTGAACTTGGGCATCCTGATTCTGGAAGGCTATGGTTTGACGGAAACCTCACCCGTAATTTCTTTCACCCCCGTGTCGAAACCGAGACCGGGTTCCGTCGGGTGGCCGCTTGAGGAGGTGGAGGTGAGGATCGATCGACCGGATAGAACCGGTGTCGGGGAGATCTGTGTGCGGGGACCCAATGTCATGAAAGGATACTTCCAGAACCCTCAGGCCACCGAGGAGGTCCTGCGTGAAGGTTGGTTTCACACCGGAGATTTAGGATATATCGATTCGGATTCGATGATTCGAATCACCGGTCGGGCAAAGGAGGTCATCGTCCTCCCCTCAGGAAAAAACATCTATCCTGAGGAGGTAGAGGGCCATTACGAGAATACTCCCCTTGTGAAAGAGGTTTGCATCCAGCCGATAGCATCGAATGATGGAATGGTCGTGGGACTGCGCGCGATCGTAGTGCCCGACGCCGAGGAGATGGCCGCCCGAAAGGTCGTGCAGCCCCGCATGCGAGTGCGGGATGAATTGGCCAAAAAAGCAGGGACGCTCCCGAGTTATCTCCGGATCGGAGACCTGGTCCTTTACGAGGGGCCGTTTCCCCGGACCCGTCTGGGAAAGTTGCGACGCAGTATGATTGCAGACCATGTTTCCCTGAAGAGGTCTTCTGTATCCGTTTCGGGCGACCCCGAAATCTCATATGAACAGAAGACAATGATGACCCATCCATCGGTTGAGCGGTTTCTCGGGCGATTCGAAGAAGTGACTGATATCAGAGGGCCCTTTACACCCTCTCAGGATCTGGAGATCGATCTGGGGTTGGACTCGCTCACCCAGGTTCAGGTCTCCGCGTTGCTCGAACAGGAGTTCGGGGTGGTGATTCCGGATGATCAAGCGGCTTCGGTCAGAACGATCGGAGATCTCCTCGATCGGATCCTATCGGGCGAGGATCAGGCGTTGGAGGAATCGGATGGAAGGAAAGGGCGGTTGCGTCGGGAAGATGCCTACGATTGGCAAAGGAGGCTCTCCGAACCGTCCCGACGCCCCCTGGATGTCCAATTTAATATAAGGCGTGGGATTTTTGGGCGACTCTCGGTCCTGGTGGTGAAGGTTTTTACCTTGGCTTTAGCCCTGTTCGCCCATCAAACCAGACTTGTAGGGAGGGAAAGGCTTCCCGGGACGGGTCCCTTTCTGATTTGCCCCAATCACCAGAGTTATATCGACCCCCTTTTGATCTATGCCCTTTTCCCGACCCATGTGGTCCAACGGATCTTCTTTGTGGGGTTCGCAGAGTTCTTTCGGAAGCCTCCGTTGTCCTGGTTGATTCGATTCGGCAGAGTCATTCTGACGGGAGGCGCGGGGATGATTGAGGAGTCTCTCAGGCTTTCCTATCAAGGGCTCGTAAAAGGGATGGTGGTTTGTACCTTTCCGGAAGGGGGTCTCTCGACCACGGGAGAGGTGGGGAAGCCTTCAATCGGCGCGGGAATCCTTTCCGTCGAGGCAGGGGTTCCGATCGTGCCCGTCCTGATTCAAGGAGCTGTTAATTCGCTCTCCAATTTGCGTCCCGGATTCAGGTTCTGTAAAATTCGCATCGTGGTCGGTTCTCCCCTTTGGCCCCCTGCCCATAGGGAAGGGACAGAAACCCATACATATCAAGAAATGGTCGACAGGTGGTACCGGGCCATCCGAACCATGAAGGGAGAGAAAGAGGGTAGATGATAATTGAAGATTGAAAGCCCGCAGAGTATTGACTCGAGCTCACTATCCGTTAACTGGAAGTTTGGGAAATGGGGAGTGGGAGATTGGAACCTGAAACCGTTTCTAAGAGGATGAACGATGAAAGCGATCCGCATTCACGAACATGGGGGGCCTGATGCCCTCCGCTACGAAGACGTCCCGGATCCAAAACCCCGAGATGGTGAGGCCTTGGTAAAATTAGAGGCCATCGGGCTGAACTATATCGATACCTACCATCGAACGGGCTTGTATCCGTTGGGGTTGCCTTTTATTCCGGGTCTTGAGGGGTCGGGGATCGTGGAGTCTGTCGGCAGCGGTGTGTCCGAGGTAGCTGTTGGGGACCGGGTGGCGTATGGTTCGGTGCCAAATTCGTATGCGGATTTCGTCGTGGCCCCCGGGGAAAAGCTTGTTCGACTCCCCTCGGATTTGGATACGAAAACCGGAGCCGCGGCAATGTTACAGGGAATGACGGCTCACTACCTTGCGCACGCCACCTATCCGTTAAAGAGAGGGGACACCGCCCTTGTACATGCTGCGGCGGGCGGGGTGGGGCTTCTTCTTGTTCAGATGGCAAAACGGTGCGGCGCACGGGTGTTCGGCACGGTCTCCACGGAAGACAAGGCCAAATTGGCGCGAGAGGCAGGGGCCAATGAGGTGATATTATATTCTGAACAAGACTTCCTTTCAGAAGTCAAACGGTTAACGGACGGACGGGGTGTGGACGTTGTTTACGACTCGGTGGCCAAAACGACTTTTGAGAAGAGTCTAGACTCGTTGAGACCCCGAGGATATCTGGTGCTATTCGGACAGTCGAGCGGACCCGTTCCTCCCATCGATCTGATTATCCTGAGTCAAAAGGGCTCGTTGTTTATTACCCGTCCGTCCCTGGGGAGCTATACGTCCACACGTGAAGAGCTCCTACATCGTGCGGAAGACGTCCTGGGGTGGGTTTCATCAGGGGAACTGAAGCTGCGAATCGGTGAGACGCTTCCTCTTTCAGAGGCCGCGGAAGCACATCGTCGACTGGAAGGTCGAAAGACCACGGGGAAGGTGTTGTTGATACCCTGAGAAGGACTGTTGTTAGTGAGGGTGGGCTCCGACCCCCGAGGATCCGGAAGTTACTGGGTTTTCGAATCGTTTAATTCCCAGTCGTAGTCGAAATAACGAAACATTACATCAGGGTGGGCTTTCAGGAAGTCCCGGTCAACATCCGGAAGGTGAAGGGAGAGGTAGTCTGTGATGCGGGCTTCATCGACCCCTTTTGAACGGATGTACCAACCCGTAAAATCCTCTTCGAACCACTTAAAGATTTCAGAAAGGTGTATTTCCGCCGTATCCCGGTCGATGCGAACGTTTCGCTGTTCCCGTACGAAAAATCGAATCTCCTCCTCCAGCCGATCATCCAGGTCTTCGGGTCTAAAGGCCTTCCGGGGCAATCGAGGACATCCGATTGCCCCGCAGTTGATCGCGGCGTGGATTCGAGGGTCCTGAAACACCCTCCGGAGGATTTCGTGCTCGATATCGTTCAGGGTATAGAACTTTCCTCCCGCTTTAAAGTCGATCCTGCTGAAAAAGCCTGATAGAATCTTGATGTCTTTGACGCTTTTTACCGGATAGTGATCGACCACCCCTTTGAGGACGAATGCGTTGTAAGCGTTGATCCAGTATGCCATGCTGTCAGACTGCGTCGGAAACCGTACGGGATGGTTCTCGGGGCTAACCTGTCCGAGCAGCCGGACATAGGCTTGAAGATCCTGTGGATGTGCTTTTAACCCAGTGTAGTCCACGCGTCCGTTATCGTCGACATAGGAACCCAGCACGCGATCCATGGCTGAATGATCGAAAGGCTCAAGGGAACCTGAGGAGGTCCACGTCAGGACGGTGAGCGATAGAAAAATCGTGATTCGTCTCGGCATTGGATTCCACCAGCACATTGCAGATTGAGGAGCTATGAATTTCGGAATTGGGAATGTGGATTCATGTTCTTATTGTTTTCAATCCGTAACCAGAATGAATATATGATATCTCATATGCGGGCAAGCAAAAAAAACCCGACGATCGAGGATCGTCGGGCAAAGTGCATTCATGGAGTATAATCGGGGGGTCAA
The DNA here is from genome assembly GCA_965217865.1 of Candidatus Latescibacterota bacterium. Taxonomy (GTDB): domain Bacteria; phylum Latescibacterota; class UBA2968; order SICM01; family SICM01; genus CBDCJO01. Next base: position 2,976,161 of record CBDCJO010000002.1, read on the forward strand.
GCCTCGGTCAAATATCCCCTGATCCGGTTGACCCTGCTGGGATGCTTCAGGGCGTTGAGGGCTTTGTCCCGGATCTGCCGGATTCGCTCTTTGGTCAATCCGAGGCGTTTGCCGATCACCTCAAGGGTCATCGAATCTTCCCCGGTCAGACCGAAATAGAGGGTGAGGACCTCTGCCTCTCGAGGGGATAGTGAGGCGATGGCGGTCTCCAACTCCTCTGAAAGAAGCTGCTTCATGATGGCTTCATCCGGGGGTGTCTGGCCCTTGTCTTCAAGGATGTCGAGCATGTTTGCGTCGACCGTATCCCTGGCGGGCGCGTCGAGTGACAGATGCCAGCGGGAGGCATGTAGGATGTCCCGGACCTGGCGGATGGAGAGCCCACTTTCTTCTGCAATCTCCTCGGTAGAAGGCTCCCGGCCCAGACGTTGTTTCAGGTTTCGGGAAAGGCGGTCAAGTCGACACAGATGTTTGACCTTGTTAACCGGCAATCGCACCATTCGGGCCTGTCCGGCGAGGGCGGCCAGGATGCTCTGGCGGATCCACCAGACGGCGTAGGTCGTGAACTTGACCCCAACGCTTTCGTTAAATCTACCGGCGGCCTGGACAAGCCCCAGATTCCCCTCGCCGATGAGATCCTCCAGGGGGAGGCCACGTCCCTGATACTCTTTGGCGATGGTGATTACGAACCGGAGGTTGGATTCGACCATCTGATCAAAGCTACCCTGATCGCCCATCCGAATACGACGGGCGAGAGACGCCTCCTGCTCCTGCGTCAGGAGGTCATTGGGCGAGATGTCTTTCAAATAGAGGTCGAGGGCGGAGCGATCCTCCCGACCGACCTGAGAAACATCGGGTTCGACGGCATAGGCTACTGGCATAAGATCTCCCCCAGTTTTGCGGGTGGTGATCGAAGATGGACTGTTTTATTTCCCGGCCCTTCCCGCCCGGAAGGAACCGACAGCCATACTTATTGCAAAAGATATACCACCAGGGTACCGATTCGATGTGATCCCCGTCACGGGGAAAAAGACACACCGCCAAAGGTCCAATGGAGGTTGCTGGGGAGATTAATGCAGTGGTGATTATATACTTGATAAAGTCATGATAGTGATGAAGGCTCTGTCTACTCAAACAATCTGTTGGCAGTCCCCATGCCGACAAATATAGAAACAGGACATCAAAAATCAGGTAAAGAAATCGCTCGAATCGGACGATCTCCGGCCAAAGGACGGGGCATTCTGCGAAACTTTCGCAAAAAACTCAACATTTTGGGATAAAGCAAATAGCCTTTGTCAAGTATATAATTCCCAAAGATATAGCTTTGTCGGGGAGAAGGTGAAAATATGGGGAAATTTGTTGAGGATTTGATGTGGGGACAAATTATATGGTAGCCGATGAATGGGGTGTTCATCGACGCGTAAGCAAACAAAATAATAAATGTAAATTCGTTTGTCAACAACTTTGTCAGACTCTCGGTCAAAAATTCATAGCCGTTTCATCTGAAAATCGAAATGGCGATGAATTCATGCTGCAACCTTGACCGTCCAAGTAGAAAAAAATTTCCGCCCTGAAGGAAGGAACGGAGCGGTCTGCCCTTGTTTGTGATGGGGGTCACATGATGTTTTGATTGGAGAAAGAGGGGATTAAAAACAGAGAGGAAGGGAGGGTTTTGGGTGCCGGGGTGACACCGGTCCTCAAAAAAACTAGAAGTTGGTCTGAATGCCCGCGGTGAAGCTGCGCGGAAGACCCGGCCGGACTCCGGCCGGACGCCGGGCGACGATGTATGTCCGATCCGTCAGGTTCCGAACCCTGACGAAGAACTTGGCGTTTGAAGAGATGGCCGCCTCGCCCGAGGAATCGATTACCAGATGCGCATCGGTGCTTTCCGAGGAGGTGAAAACACCCGCACCGGCCTTCGTGCGCATCCTTCCGACATAGTTGGCCTTCAGATTGATTCCCCATCGGTGGCCTTCCAGTCCGATGCTGGAAGAAAGCTGATGGGAGGGCAGATAGGGAAGCCCAAACCCGGCGGTCACCGTTCCCCAGGGACCGAAGTCACTCTTGAAGTCGTTCTTGAAATCCGCAGATGTATAGGTGTAGGCGAAACGGAGAGGAATGGAATACTGTACAGCTTTTCCGAAATCGTATCCTATCGAGAGTTCCAGGCCTTTTACATCGACCTCCCCCCCGTTGAACAGGTCTCCCTGACTTTGGCCGCCGGCCGAAGCCAGGTCCGACCCAAGAAGATTGTCATAGTCGTTGAAGAAGACGACCCCGTATGCTTCCAAGGCTTTCTCCTGGACCCGTATGCCCCATTCATAGTTGATGCTTTCTTCGGGCTTGGTCTCCTTCTTGGAGCCGGGGGGAGAAAATCCCTTGTGAACCCCTACGAAGGTGTTGAAGCCTGGTGTGAATTTATAGTTCAGGCCCATGCCGGGGATCCAAACGCTCACATTGTTCTGGCGGGTGCTCATTGACGAACCGGTACGGCCCGGATCGGCCACTCCGTAGTCCTTCCGCTCGATTCGAATGTCCTCGAAACGGAGGCCGGGAATGGCCGTAAAATTGCCAAATGCCAGTTGGTCCTGGATGAAGATCGCCCAGGCCTTGGCCGACTCGATCCGGTTGCTTTCCGTCCCCCTCGTGCCGGACTTTGTGAGCTTCATCACGCGGTTATCCATTCGAAATTTGTCGACCCACTGGAATCTGTCCATTTCGTCCTGATGGTAACGAATGCCGATTTCCAGTTCATTGGATATCCCACGGCGGCCGTACCGAACACCGAGAATGGATTGGATCCCCTGAGAATAATATTCGCGATTGTTGGCTTTCACCTCGAGCGCATCGTCATTGGGGCTGGTCGTTCCCGTCACGATCGAATATTCCGCCCCAAAGGTTTCAGGGTCCGCAAGGATACTGGAGATGCGCTGACCCTTCCCCCCAGACGTGACCTTGACCTTGTCCAGTTTGTACCAGTTGCGCTTGAACTCGTTCCGGTAAAAAGTCGTCGTGATGTCCAGGACGGGGTTGGGCAGGACAAAATAACGGGCCTGGAATTGGCGGTGCTGTGCGTCCAACCGGTCATTCTGTGATGCGGCGTAGCGCCGATAGGGGTTCTGGTTGAAGTCCGCATCGGTCAGCCCAAGATAAGTCTGGTTTGAGATTTCATCCGTCTGGCCGATTTTGAGGGTCAGCTTTTGATAGAACCGATCGTCCGGATCCGTATTCACCCGGAACTTGACCATGTAGTCTTTTTTATCAAAACCGGTATCTCCTCCGCCGTCGAGCTTTTTAAAACCATCGACATTCGTCAGATAAGTTTCCGCAAGCCAACCAAAGTTCCTGTAGGAGTCACCTAATTTCGCCTGGACCTGCCGCTCCCCATCCTGCCCAACGGTCAGGTTGAAACGTCCTCCGAGTGTGTAGGGGATCCGAGCGGAGATCAGATTTAAGGCCCCTCCGGTCGTGTACGGACCGTACTTGATCTGACTCGAACCCTTCCGGACTTCGACCCCCTCCATGCGACCGGGGGTCGGAAAGTAGTAGGCCGCTGGGGCGGCATAGGGGGCCGGGGCTATCAGGACCCCGTCCTCCATGAGCGTGATCTTCTCGCTGCGCTCAACACCTGTACCGCGCATGCCTATATTGGGACGAAGGCCGTATCCGTCCTCCTCCTGAATATTGATTCCGGGGATTTCTCGGAGGACCCGGTGGATGTCGTTGTCTCCGTGCCTCCCCAGGGACTCCGCACCGATATAATGGGCAGAACCTGGGATTCCCCCGATCTTGTTAGGGTCCCCGACCACGGTAACACGGAGCTCCGAAAGCTCAATAGGCTGAACCTGAAGGATCAAGGTGAGCGTTATGTCTTCATTTTTCCCGACCACAATAATTTGACGAGCGGTCTGAAATCCGATTCGGCTGAAGAGCAGTGTGTAGGTTCCCGGAGGGACGGGGTGGATAGAAAATCCGCCCGATTTGGATGTCACTGCCCCGAAGGAGGACCCTTCGATCGAAACGTTGACATTGCTGAGGGGGGTTCCCTCTTGTGACGTAACGGTTCCCTCAATCCGTGAGACGGACTCCCCGGCTTGAACGAGGAGCGGTGTGCTGAATAGAGACAAGGACAAGGAGACCAGAACCGAAGAAATAGTTAGACCTCCCGGAAAAAGTTGCATTTGATGGTTCTCCTGAGCTTTTATAGAAACGGATTGTAAAAAACGGGAATTATCCCTTTGTGGTTTTGTCGCGGGTTATTGAGAACTGCGAAAGGTGCAATTGAGACTCATTCTCAATAAGCGGCATGAACATAAGGAAACCAATTTGGTTTGTCAACTCCTTTTTTGGAACTTGCGGTACGGGAAAAATACGATAAGGTTTTAATTCTTATGATAATAGGCCATCGGAAAAAACTTATTGAGATTGAGACTCAATCTCAATAAGGTCAAAGACAAATCATAGAAATGCCAATCTTTTCTGATATAACCCCTGACTTGGTGGAGAGTTGGGTTTAATTTCCTATGTTAATCGTATGCAGACCCTACGCCAGAAATTCAAAAGAACGCCTAAGGTTTATATTGTAGGATCTAAATGGCAGATTTTTCAATGGTATAAATCCTATTCATTTTGAGAACGGTCCTGTTCGGTCGAAAAATAATCTCCCATGTTGGGACATGACTGACTGTCACATAAGGCGAGCCCCATGTCTCAAAGGGTCAGGCTCAGGCTAAAAGGATTTGACATCCTGGCCTTGTTTCGTATGCTGATGGAAATGGGTTCCAGACTTATGAAAGCAACGAACAATAAGAACCGTGGACTCCACGCGGCTGTCTTCCTGGATCGGGACGGAACCCTAAACGAAGACCCCGGGTTCATCAGCAGGCCGGACGAGCTGATTCTTTTTCCAGGGGTGGTGGAAGCGGTACGGTCCCTGCAAGAGTCGGGTTACCTTGTTGTTGTGGTGACCAATCAATCCGGGATTGCGCGGGGTTACTTCACGGAGGGGGATCTCAAAGCCGTCCATCGGAAATTGAGGGATGAGATCGTTGCGGGCGGCGGAAGTCTTGATGGAATCTATCATTGCCCCCATCATCCGATTGCGGGGGAAGGGGTACTTACGCGTTCATGCTCCTGCCGAAAACCCGCGCCCGGCATGATTTACGAGGCGTCAAAAGATCTTAAAATCGATCTGAAAAGATCGTTTATGGTCGGAGATAAGCTTGAGGATCTCGAGGCGGGAAGATGCGCGGGGTGCCGGACCGTTCTGGTCCGAACCGGCCTGGGGGAAGAGGCACTGAAGGAGGTCAATCGAAAGGGAGGTACACAACCCGACAAGGTCGTGATGACCCTGCAGAACGCGGTCCGATGGATCAGAGGTCAGGGGATTGAAGATATTGAAGATTGAGGATTGAAGATTGGAGCGAGAACCATAGGACCACAAGAAAGCCCTGAGTGTTCAAATATTCAATTTTCAATGAAGTTTGGGGATTGAAGATTGGGAATCGGAGGTCAGAGGGCAGAGGTCGGAAAAGTCAAGAGAAAGGCAGGATCGGGGGCCAGAGGTCAGGGGATAATCAAATCGAGTGGCACAAACAAATTTTCCACTCGCGTGGAAAATTGAATGAAAACATTAATTATTTGATATATATGAAGTTAGTGTGACTTAAAATCGGAAAAATAAAGTCGAGCCTCTTGATTCTGACATCGGAAAGCAGGTGCAATTGGCAGCGGCAGAAAATGCATAGGCAGGGGTCGGAGGTAGGAAAAGCCGTCAAAAGTGAAACGTGAGCGGGAAAAGCGGTTGCAGTGGCAGGAAAAGCCAGGGGTCAGAAGTCGGGGGAAAGGAAGGCTCAGATATTCAATATTCAATGAATTCGGGACTGAAGATTGGAAGAGGCAGAGATCCCGATTTTAGTCGGTAAGCAGAGTCAGGGGTTATGTGGACGATTGTTGGCTCGGCGCAGCCAGAAGGCCCTTTTTTTGCTCCGCTTCGTCGGCAGCTATGATTGCCCGAACATTCAGGGCTTTTTTCATCATCAGGCTTATCGTCGCCTGATGGTTAAATCCGCAGGGGAACCTCAACCGGTCGGTCGAGTCGTCCACCCGTTCCATCCCCAACAGTTTGGCGAGACCTGCGGAGTAGGTTTTCACGCGTCTTTCCAGTCCCTCTGGTTGACCGTCTGCGCTCACGGTGTAGGTCCAATGCCCTTCACCATCCTGTTCGGGGTCTACCACGAGGTTCCGGCCCGTCTTTTTTTCGTAGACGGTCAAAGGTCCGGGTTCTGTAGGGGTCGCCGGATCGAGCATGACAACCTCGTTAAATACCCTCTTGATCGCTATTTCGTGCAATTCCCAGCAGGGAAACCGGACGACATGACCGGGCCCGGCAAATGGTTCCAAACCTCCTAAAGCCGTCAACAAGTCGGAGCAGTTTTTCAACCGATCGTCAGCACCCGGTGCCTTGCTGTAGGTATTGAGTGTGAACAGGTGGCCCTCCTCACTCTCCCGTACGTGAAGGGCGATGGAGATCTCCTGATAGTATTTGTCCATCGAGATGAGGTCGATATATCGGCCCAGGTTCACGATCCGACTCATGGGTTATCTCCGGTTTTTAAACTGCTTATATTCCTATATTTGCATCATCGTTAAAAGGTATGCATGGATGTCTTCCCGTGTCAAGCTTTTTTCAAAACCGGGGTCAAGCAGGACATCTTTTCGTTATGATTAGAGACAGATTCGTGAAAGGAACTCCGGTACGCCCCGGATTCCGAGTTTCAGTCTGAACAAGGCCCCCGACCCCGGGCCTTGTTCCTCTTTGTTGTTTCCACCGATTGTGGTGACGTAGATTTCGTCCAGATTTTCACCTCCGAATGTGAGGCTGGAGACAATCCGGGCGGGAAACCGGATGACTATGTCTTCCATCCCTTCCCTGGAGTATCGATACAAAGCGGAATCCCCGGCACGGGCAGACCAGATAAAACCGTCGGCGTCAACAGTCATCCCATCCGGAAAGCCATGGCCGTCCGGAGTCTCAACGAACACACGCCTGTTGGAGATGGCTCCGGTTTCCGCCTCGTAGTCGAACAGGTAGATCTTCAAGACCATGGAGTCGGTGAAGAACATCCGCTTGCGATCGGATGTGAAGGCCATCCCGTTCGGGGTGCAAAGGCCATCCAGAATTTGGGTGATGGACCCATCGGGGTCCAGTCGGTATAACCTTCCAAGTCGCTCTCCGGCCAATGCCCGTTTTTCATTCATGGGCATGGTCCCGCAAAAGACCCGCCCCGCCGGGTCGGCAATGACGTCGTTGAAGCGATTCTCCTCTTCCCCGGGGATCTCCTCGATGACATAACGCAATTTCCCCTCCCGCAAGACCGCCACCGATCCCTTCTCCATAAACAGGAGGAGCCCCCCGTCCTCCTGAATCGTAAATCCTCCGATCCAGTCGACCTCGTAGAAAAGGTCGTGTTTTCCCGTGGCCGGATCGAACCAGTAGAGCCTACCGTTCGGGATGTCTACCCAGTAGAGTCGCTTTTCCATTGAGTGCCACAGGGGACCTTCGCCCGTATCATTCCGATAGTCGGCAATCAGTTCAGGTTCCAAAGGTTTTCTCCTGGTGTTAGAATCTCTTGAAATCATGAATATATCGGGGATTCGTTCAACAATCAGGGAAACGGGGTTAGATTGCTTCGGAAGAAAAGTTGGGGCCGCCTGAAGGGGGAAGCTGCATCAGTTCGATGGTTATCCCGTCCGGGTCACGAAGGTAGCATGCTCGGCCTCCTTCATAGGGTCCGATTGGGATGACGACGGGCTCCGAACTCCGGAATTCCACGCCCTGTGCTTGGAGACGTGCATACACCTCATCGAGATCGTCCACAATGAGACATAGATGTGCATTGCCTGCGTTGTAAGTTTCCATGTCCACCAGGGCCCCCGGGGGTTTACGATATTCAATAAGTTCGAGGATCAGGCCGCTTTCGTCGAGGTTAAAAAACGCAGCGTCGAGTTCGATGTCCTCGTAGCCGACGAGGTTCCCGATATAACCTTCCCGGTAGAGCCTTTTCATGAGAGGTTCACTCTGTAGCAGCATTTGATAAAAACGAATAGCCCGTTCGAGGTTCGAGACCGTGAACCCAACGTGATCCAGACCGGACTTTCCGCTCACGATCCTATGGCTCGGCATCCCTTACCTTTCATGTCAGCGACCTAGCCTTGATTAGGGCGAAAGTCCTCAATCCCACCTCCGCAATGAATCAGAAGCCGCGAGTCCAGCGTCCTGCCCGAGGGCGAAGGCCGTAGCGATTAGGTTTCGTTCGCCGGACACGATGTCCCCCGCGGCGAACAGCCCCTTGATTTTATTCCCTTTTGAATCGAGGAGCCCTCGATCCCTGTCCACCACGATCAAACCTTCTCCGTCCTTCTGATAGTCCCATCCTTCCAGGAAGCGCGTGTTGGGCTTCAGACCTTCGTCTACCAGAAACCCGTGAAAGAAGCGTTCCTTCCCACCCTCCAGCTCAAGGCCGAGGAGATCGGTTCCTTTGCCGATGTGGCGAATGATCTTCTCCTCGACGATTTCGATTCCCCTTTCGCGGACCTTCCCAAGGACTTCCGACGACATTCCGTTTGGTCTTCCGTTGGTAAGGATGGTGATCTTGTGGGTAAAATCCTGGGCCCCAACTGCAGCCTCATAGATATAATCGCCCACGCCCAAGATGGCCAAAGACTCGTCTACGTGCAGGTGTCCATCACATCGTATGCACGTGTGCCATCCGCGAGCGTTTCCAGCATACCGGAAGACAGTTTTGTGGCGACGATACATCCGTTCCGCAGATTCATCCACCTCAATATCAGGCCAGACATCCTCAAAACCGGTTGCGATCACAATCGTTCTTCCGTAAAAGTGTTCAACTTTTTTCTCCTCCGCCCGTAGCGGCGATACCGAGGTCTGGAGGTCAAAGGGTCCGTCTTCATTCCGGGACAACTTCAGGACCATGCCCCCCCGGTAGTCGATCCCAACCATCCGCGACTCCCCGGCGATCGTGACCCCCTTGACAGGACGTTCCGCCACCCACTCGTGCAGCCGTTTGATCAGTTGAGGGCCGGTCAGACCCTCGAAGATGGGGACGTCTTCAAACCGGACGCTTTTGGACCAGTATGCTCGACCTTTTTTTTTGCTGATTGGTCCGGAATCCAGGATCAGGGCGTGCCGCATCTGATGGGCGACGCTGACGGCAGCCTGACATCCGGCGGGTCCGGCCCCTATGACCATGACATCATATATATCCATAACGCTCGAGGACGACTCGCTTGGGTCAAAAAGAGAAAAAGCCCGAATACGGGCTTTTGGACAGGGTAGCACCTAAACTTCCAGGGTAAAGCCGGGGCGAACGAGTGCCCCAAGGTTATCCTCGATAATAACGCTCATCGTTCGATCTGAAGACCGTTCTATATGTCAACACACGAGACCCGGTCCCTGGGACGTTATCTCGTTTTGGAGACTTTTCCGCGTGAACCCCGGTCCATGAACGGTTTGGATACCGGTCCCCAGGCCTCCCCACACGACACTGCTGTTTTCCGGACTGTCGATTGTCAAAGGCTTTGACCGAATGGCCAGGTATGATGGCCGAATCTTCTCCCATTTGGCGGCCTGGGCCTCTCGGGAAGCCGAGGCTTTTTCTTTAAGAAGACTCAGCATAGAAATGATTCCCTCCCTTGTCTTGATTTCCCTCATGGAGAGGACTTCAAATATCTCTCTGGGTGAGAGTTCGTAGGCATCCTTGCCGCGGATATTGAAACCCTTTCCAGTCAGGTAATTTACGAGCGACTCGCGCTTCAAGTTCTGTGCAACTCGTTCGTCGTCGACTCCGAAGGCGTCGACGACATCTTCTTTGCTCCGATCATTGACCAGTTCATTGAGTGTTTCCCCTGATTCCCGCATCACCTTCCAGGGTGACCACTAACTTCCTCCAGAAGCGGCGATTCGGTCGACTGTTTCCCGGAGTACGACCCTTGTTCGAGCGAGTCGTTGCTCCCTGGAGGATGGGGCAGCGGCGTCCTGGCGGGCTCGCTCAAAATCCTCGAGTTCGGTTTCGCGGATGACGGTTTCGTCGAGAGACTCGGGCATGGGTTCGATTTCCATCTCGGGTTTTGCAGCTTCTGGTTCAACCGGCGGGGTTTCCATGGCCATATCCGGCTCCAGGATCTCCGGGGGTTCTGATGTCAGGAATTCAGGCATTGGAAAAACGGAGGTCAAATCACCGGTCCTGTTCAACTTCTCTTTTGCCCAGATCGCCCAGATACAGATGCCGACCAGGAAGAGGGCTAAAACGCCTAAAAGCATCCTCTTTTTCCTGGGCTTTCTCGGGATTAACCTTCCCTCTTCGGCCAATCTCTTTTGTGCCCCGCGGGCAAGGTCGGGGGATCTCCAGATGGGAGAAGATCCTTTTCGGGTTGGTTCACTGAGGATCTCCGCGGCGGTTGGATCGGATTCCACCCGGCTCCTTTCGGATCTCGTACCCGTCGCCCCGACTGCCCCGGCGGCGACCATGCTCGCGATTTCCGCCCTTTTTTCGTCCCCAAAGGATGGTTCTTCTTCGTCGTCTTCGAAGAGGTTTTCGATGTCTTCGGGTTCGTCCTCAGCGACGGCGGCCAGGTCGTCATCCTGGTCGGGTTCTAATTTGTCAGATTCGTCGTCTTCGAAGAGGTTTTCGATGCCCTCCTCGGGTTCGGCCTCAGCGACGGCGGCCAGGTCGTCATCCTGATCGGGTTCTAATTTTTCGGATTCGTCGTCTTCGAAGAGGTTTTCGATGTCCTCCTCGGGTTCGGCCTCAGCGACGGCGGCCAGGTCGTCATCCTGATCGGGTTCTAATTTGTCAGATTCGTCGTCTTCGAAGAGGTTTTCGATGTCCTCCTCGGGTTCGGCCTCAGCGACAGCAGCGGCAAGGTCCCCTTCCTGGTCGGGTTCTAATTTGTCAGATTCGTCGTCCTCGAAGAGGTTTTCGATGTCCTCCTCGGGTTCGGCCTCAGCGACAGCAGCGGTCAGGTCCCCTTCCTGGTCAGCATTCTCTTCAAAAGGAGCAGCCGTGTCCACGTCAGGTACAGCTGCCAACGTTGCAATGGGCTCTTCTCCGATCGATTCCGCGGGGGAAACATCAGGGGGTTGAGCCTCTCCCGCCAGGATTAGTTCCGCTTGACGGACTTTGAGGAGATTTTTAAACTTAATCGGGATCTGAAAATCCACGTCGATGACACTCATGGGCTGGACGAAATAATCGGAAGCCCCGAGGCGCATGGCCTTCTCGATATTTTCGGTGGAGGTGCTGTTCACCAGGATCGGAATCTGACTCAGCGATGCGTCGGAAGCCGCTTCTTCAATCAATTCGAAACCGTCCTGCGAAGCGATATCCAGGTTCAACAGGGTGATACCGATATCCCCCTCTCGGAGTTTATCGAGTGCCTCTTCGCCGTTCTTGGCATCAGTGAAAGCGTATTGTTCTGTTTCAAGGACCCCTTTGAAAAGAGCAAGGTTATCTTCGTTATCATCGATGAAAAGGATTCGGGTTTCGGATCTCTTGAAGGTTCCCTGAATCAGGTGATTTCAGATCCCGATTTAGCTCACGGAAATCGTCTATGATGCGATCGTCCACCAGTTCCTCGACGGGTGTGCCGTCATCCTTCAGGCCTCCCTCAGGGATCGCGGGGGCATACGATTCAGGCTCCTTATCACTATCCAATCCGATTGTTGGGAGCAGGGCATCGACCGAATCCGCTACTTCCAATTCCTCGATGTCCTCTCCGGAAGCATCGGCTTCTTCCACCTGCTGCTCAGAATCAGGTTCCTGTTCGGGTGACTCCGATTCCGTAAGGATCGTACCCTCCTGATCTGGAGCCCCATCGTCCAGGACCACTTCGGTACCCTCCGGAAGGGTATCGAACTCTTTTGCCTCCTCGGATCCTAAGACGTCCCCCTCGATATCGTCCCCGGCTTCCGCCATGGGTTCAACCGGTGCATCGAGCGGTTCGTCCGGCTTCTCCCCTGTTTCCTCCTCCGCAATCAAGTCGGCCTCGGCTTCCTGGGTATCGACTTGAACGGAAACAGGATCGTCCGCTGTCGTCTCAATGACGGCTTCATCCCCGATTTCTTCTCCCTCTGGGGTAACATCAGGAACTTGAGCCTCCGAACCCACCTCAGCATCCGATTCCCCTTCTTTCTCCTCCTCCTCCAAGATCGGGTCAGACGCCTCTCCTTCCCCGGCCCCTTCAGTTTTTGGGGTTTCGGGGGGTGCCAACCCCGGGTCCCCGGACTCCATGAGGGAGATCATCTGGGAGAGTTCCTGGTCATCTTCCGACTCTTCCTGGTTTTCTCCGTCTGTACCATCGGGAATTATATACTTGACAAAGGCTATTTGCTTTATCCAAAAATGTTGAGTTTTTTGCGAAAGTCTCGCAGAATGCCCCGTCCCTTGGCCGGAGATCGTCCGATTCGAGCGATTTCTTTACCTGATTTTTGATGTCCTGTTTCTATATTTGTCGGCATGGGGACTGCCAACAGATTGTTTGAGTAGACAGAGCCTTCATCACTATCATGACTTTATCAAGTATATAATCACCGTACCATCCTCCTGGAAGGTAGCAAGAAAGGAGTCCAGATCCTGGTTTTCTTCATCGGGTTTGGACTGTCCGTCGACTGTTCCCTTCCCTTTTTCAGCTTCTTCCTGGCTCGATGTCACGTCGTCCCGATTATTTTGACTAGGTTGCTCGGCCACGTCTGATCACCTCAATCCCGATTCTTCATAAGGGCATTAATCGCCTGATCCAAAATTAGGCAATCCCAGGTTATGGATCGTAATCTCGACCGCAAACCCTAAAGCCCGATTTCGGAATGACTTACCTCACCGAAAGATATATCGGCGTTTTTTGATAAGAACTTGAGTAATGAGATTTTAGACATCCCTCCTCAAAGGATTTTCAACCTGGGCGATCTAAATGATTATCCGGTGAGCTCGACCCCGTACCCCCGTCTTTTTTTGCGTTATGGTCACGTCCCAGGAATGTATTTCCCCACGCGGAGGTCCCTCGGAGAGATCCGTCCCGGAAAACCGGGGGTCGGCGGAGCATCTTTTCTTCCTCTCCATAGGCCTTGAGTCGGTCATATGCAAGGGCCCATATGCACTCCTTTTCACCCACTTCACACGTTCCCTGTCGCGTTCCCCCGCATGGTCCGTTACGCTGGTTTTTCGCGCACTGGGATTCCGGGCAGAGGTAAGCGATATCGGGAAGTGAACAGTCCCCGCAATCCCGGCAGTCGAATGCTATGGCTTTTGCGGCATATTCGGCCGCGTGTGTGATGGCTTTTAAGCGTTTTCCTCCGTTTTCGATCTTTGTGAAGACACGTTTTCCGATCCGAAAGCCCAGCGAGTCTTTTTCGAATACGCGGTGGTGGAAAAACCGGTTGAACTTATATCCTTTCGGGATCTTAGATCGAGCGGCCTTCAGCGAGGTCTCCTTCTTGGATGCCAGATAGGTGCGATTGATCTGAGTCGAATTCAGGCCGGTCCGGTTGTCGGGTTCAAAATAGTAAAATTCCCCGGGCTGAGGGAAGGAAATATCCTTCGCAAAAATTCTCCAATCCTCCGGACCGAACGATTCTTCGATCTCCATAATTTTCCGATAGTCTCTGAAAGCAAGGTGCCCTCCCAGATAGACCCCCCGATATCCGATGCCTCGTGCGATGGCGATCTGTTTTGCCGCGAATTCCAAGAAGAATCCCTTACCCTTATCCCGGGAGGCCCCCTGTTTTTCGACAAGTTCCATGAGTTTTGGGCTCACGATGCATCCGGGGATCGCGCCCTGGTGGAAGAACCGGGCTGCGACCCGGCTCAGGACATAGACATTGGCGATGACCGGAACACTCATCCCCTTGAGCGCCATATATTGCAGGAGTTCATCCAATTTGCGGGAATCAAAGCCGATTTGGGTAATCACAAACGCGGCACCGCTGGCGATTTTTCGTTCGAGCTTAAAATACTGAGGCATTAATTCCCGTTCGTGCAGTTTAAACGGGGAAACCACGGTGCCGAGGAAAAAATTGGTCCGGTCGAGAAGCTCCACACTTCCCCGTTTGGGGCCTTCGACCCGCATGCCCCGGTTCATTTCACTGAGCATCTCGAGCAAGCCGACCGAATCGATGTCGAAAACCGGTGCAGAATCGCCCTGGTATCCCCCTATGGGGTAGTCGCCCGACAGGGTGAGGATGTTGTTGAAACCGGCGCTGGCCAACGTCCACGCCCGGCTCTGCAAGGCGTTTCTGCTCCAATCTTTACAAGATAGATGAATGATGATCTCCTGACCGCGGGAGATCAGATCCGTCCCCAGAGTGTCGGGGCTCAACATGGCGTTTCCGCCGGGGTTGTCCGTGATGCTGAGGGCGTGGATCCGGTCGTATTCGACGAGACGACGGGCCAATTCTAGGACCTTTTTCCCCCTTTTTTCCAGAATGATCCCCCGGGTGGTCACCAGTTCAACGCAAAACACGAAGGTGTCGGTCCGGGTCAAGTGCTCTTTAAAAGAAAGGTCCATCTGGATTCCCCAGGCAGGATAAACAGTATCAAATCATTTGAACATCGGCTTGAACATGCATCCCTCGACAAACACGTCAAAAAAATCAGGCGTGGTCTCCAATTCCACGTGCTGAATTCGGCCGACCAGGCGTTCAACCCCCTCCCTCTTAACTTTCGACAAAAGCATCGCGGTAGCTCCCTCGACGGAGGTGTTGCCAACCTTTTCGACCTTTTCCTCAAGAAAGTTTGGGATAAAGCCGATCCGCATGGCGTTCCTCAAATCTATGAAGTTTGCAAAACCCCCTGCCAGGTAGAGTTTATCGATCCCTTCAAGGCCGACGTCATAGTTCCTCATAACGATCCGTTGCCCGCAATAGTTAGCGGCCTTGGCTTGGGCGAGGTTGCTCACATCCTCTCTCGAAAAGGTAATTCTCCGCTCCGGGTCAACTACAAATTTGTCCATATCGTCCGGGAAGGCACCCAGTTCATTCATTTTATCGTTGTTTACAAGCTCGGCCAACAGGTCGATCAAACCCGACCCGCAGATGCCTTCAGGGGGTCGATCACCGATGGTCCGATAGCGGACACTGCCGTTGCTCAGGGATATCGACTGAATGGCCCCATCATATCCCGGCATGCCGAAGGTAATCAAGCCTCCTTCAAAGGCTGGTCCGGCGGGACAGGAGGCGGCCATCATATGGTCCGAATTTCCGATGACGACCTCAGTGTTAGTCCCGATGTCCACGAGCATGACGATGTCTTTCTCCCGATCCATTCCCACAGCAAGGAGATCAGCGGCAACATCCGCCCCAACGTGACATCCGATCAGGGGGCCGCTGTAGACATTCGCCTTCGGATGGATGCGGAGGCCCAGGGCTCGAGCTGTTGTGGTCAGGGTGGTAGAAGTCCTTTTTCCCTCGTCCATTTCGTGTTCAACGATCGACTTGTAGGGTTTCTCTCCGATCGTCTGCACGTCCAGGTTGAAGAAGATATCCCTCATTGTTGCATTTCCGACAACGACGGCTTCATAGATCTCACCACGAGGGATTCGAACTTTTCGACACATCTCCCGGATTTCGTAGTTCAGACCGCTGATGATCGCCTGATGTAACTCTCCCCTATAGATCCCGGAGTCGTAGGAGATGCGGTGCATGATATCGCTGCCACCAAAGCGCTGGGGATTTTCGAAAGAGCTGGTGTAGAGATGGGTCCCGTTCTCCAGGTCCAAAAGGTTCATGACGACAGTCGTCGTCCCAACATCTATCGCTAGTCCAAAGATCCCGTCCCGGTAGTGGTCGATATCCCGTTCTGCACATATCACCCGATCGCCTTGCCTTTTGACATTGGGATCGAGTTCAATACCCCTCTTTGTCCCCGCGGAAAGGATTTGGGGATTGCGTCGAAGGACGGAAAAATGGATGTCGCAATCCGTCGAGGTTACTGT
The DNA here is from genome assembly GCA_965217865.1 of Candidatus Latescibacterota bacterium. Taxonomy (GTDB): domain Bacteria; phylum Latescibacterota; class UBA2968; order SICM01; family SICM01; genus CBDCJO01. Next base: position 2,992,163 of record CBDCJO010000002.1, read on the forward strand.
GGCCTGGCAGGCCAACCGATACGGCTGCTGGAGAAACCGCTCCGCTTCGCTCGGCGGGGAGATATTCTCCCCCCCAGATGTCACTTCGACGATGCATTCGTGACATTGTCCGGTCCGGCCGCACGAGGTGGGAACCTTTATCTGCAGGTCGTCCGCATAGTCAAAGAGGGTTTTTCCTGCAGTAAGTTCGGCCTTTTGGTTTCCGTGAGAAATCGTCGCCATCGTTTCCTGGTGCGTTTCCAGCCTTTCTCTAAAGCGAAAAAAAGAAGGGCACCTCTCAAACACCGGGGAGACCCGGATATTTCAGGATCTGGTGCCCTGGATCTGTGCCTTTTTTCACGAAAAGCGAATGAGAGAACTAAACGGTGGGAGCACTCGAGGGTCGGTCGCGATCGGAGGGATCGATTTGCGGGGAATCGACCTCCCAGGCACTCCGGTAGTTCAGGTTATCGTCGCTGCTACAGACCTTCAGTTCGTCCGGTTCAGCGGGTGGACGCTGATACCGACATTTGAAGTGGGCGGTGCAACGGTCCTCGGCATTTTTATAAGGACAGCGAAGAAGGGAGTCCTCGTCTGCTTGTGTGACGATCTCGGCCAGGATCTCGTTAAGCATTTCCAGGCTTCGGTTGTGTCGAGCCTTATCTTGTCCCGCCATCTTTTTACGCCTCCGCGGGGACGTCCCTCTCTTCCATGAACGCTTTGGCTTTGGCTACGCACTCCAGGGCGTCCTTCCCGTAAGCGTCGGCGCCCATCTCGTCAGCAAACTCCTGCGTCACCGGCGCGCCGCCGACCATGATTTTTACGTCGTCCCGGAGTTCCTCGTCGATGAAGGCCTGAATGGTTTTTCCCATGTTCGGCATTGTGGTGGTCAGGAGCGCGGACATTCCCATGATCGGGGCTCCGGTGTCCTCGATGGCCGCGATGAACTCATCGGGCTTGGTATCGACGCCGAGATCGATCACTTCGAAACCGGCTCCGCGCAGCATCATGATGCACAGGTTTTTCCCGATATCGTGAAGATCACCCTTTACCGTGCCCATGACGACCTTTCCCAGGGGTTCGATTCCGGACGCGGACAGGATTGGATCGATGTGGGCCATGCCGGCCTTCATCGCCCGGGCGGCAACAAGCACCTCGGGGACGAAGATGATGTTATCCCGAAACTTCACCCCTACGATGCCCATGCCGGAGATCAGACCCTCATCCAGCACATCCTGGGCATCCACCCCCTCGTCGAGGGCCTGCTTGGTCAACCGGTTCACGTCGTCTTGTTTCCCCTTGATCAGACTATAGGCGATGTCCTGCATCAGTGGAGAGACCCCGCTGAACAATTCGGCGAACTTTTCTTTCTCGTCCGGCCTGTCGACGTATTTATCGATCTCCTGCTGAATACCTTCGTTCGTAATCGGCATCGTTCACTCCATAATAGCGTTCAGGGCTTATCCACGCAGCACGTTTGCGATCTCGCGGATGTGGGAAGGGGTGGTTCCGCAGCAACCCCCAACGATCGTGGCGCCGGCATCGACGAGGGTCCGGAAGTGCGGGGCCATCCATTCAGGTGTTTCCGGGTAGATGATCTGTCCTTTCCGGATGACCGGAATTCCGGCGTTGGCGTGGATCAGGATGGGGGCGTCAGCTATCTTACGCATCTCCCGGACTAACTCTATCTGATAGAGGATGCCGTTGCCACAGTTCGAGCCCACCACATCCGCGCCTGCTTCGAGCAGACCCTGGACGGCGGCCTCCGGGGTCACACCCATCATTGTGAAGTTTCCCCGGGGACCTTTGTCAAAGGTCATGGTCGCCATGGCCACGCAATCGGTATGCTCTTTCGTTGCCCTGACAACCAGGCAAGCTTCCTCGAGGGATGTCATCGTCTCGGCACAGATGGCGTCGGCACCCCCTTCTCCCAGAGAAGTCACCTGCCTGACGAATCCCCGATACATTTCCTCTTCGCTTACCTCGCCGAGCGGTTCCAAAAACTCACCCGTTGGTCCGACGGAGCCGATGACGTAGTGTTCGGAGGGGGCCGCATCCCGGACGTGCCGTGCGGCGAGTCGGTTCAAATCTTCAAGCCGGGCTTCGTGGTTGTACTTTTTGAGCATGAACGGGTTGCCGCCGAAGGAGTTGGTCTCCATCATATCGGCCCCGGCAGCGAAATATTCGGCGGCCATATTCTGAATGGTTTCGGGATGGGAGAGGTTCCACTCCTCGGGGCACCCCCCCGGCTCCAGGCCGCTGACCTGAAGGTAGGTTCCGGTCGCGCCATCCGAGATCAGGATTTCGCCCGTATTTATCCGGTCAAGAAGAGATGCCATGCCAGTCTTTCAATTGGCGTGCTCTGCGTGCCAGTCTTTGACCGCCTTCGGTATCTCGACCAGGTTTTCCAGACGGGTTCTAAGGGGGATGGCGCATTCAGGGGCCACCAACTCCACGCCTGCATCGAGACATCGATCCACCTCTTTCCTCACATGTTCTGGATTTCGGGCGTAGAGGGTCTCCGGGTTATTCACGTTGCCCACGAGGGAGATTTTACCATCGGTGATCTCGTGCGCCTCCCGAGGATCGTTCTTCGAGTCGAAGTGGAAGCATTCCATTCCCGTGCTGGCGATATAGCCCATCCGGTCGAGGGTGTTTCCACAGATGTGGAGAATAATCGGACATTTGATCCTATCGTGGAATTCCACGTGCAGGTCCTGGAGATAATCCCTGTAGTACTCGCCGCTCACCAGATCGCCGGTGGCGTGGTCCGGGAGGGTAAGGGCATCGGCCCCCGCCTCGATCTGTGCGTTCCCGAAGGCGATCGTCGATTCCTTCATCCGGTCCAGGCAGAGCTTGGTCCGGTCGGGATCGTCGTAGGACATCAGGAGAAAAGGCTCCACGCCGAAGCAATGATAGCCGAGGGACCAGGGCCCCATGGTCTTTCCGATGATGGCAACCTGGTCCCCGTAATCGCGTTTGAGGATGCGGATGGCCTCGAGGACGCACTTTGTGTCGTTATGGGTCAGGAGATCCTTGGGGATCTTGATATCGTCGGGTTCTTTCCAAATCGGGTTGTTCATCCGGACCGTGGGCCAGTTGTCCTTTTCCTCCCACTGGATTTCACAGCCCAGGGCGGAGGACTCCTGGATGATCGTGAAGACGGGCATGATGCTGTCGAAGCCGAGTTCAGTATATCCCGTGGCCGCCAGACGGGCCATCTTTTCCGGGTCCCGGTTTGCATCGGGGAACGGGGCTTCAACCATGTCCATCAGTTCAACAGTGGCCACCGAGGTTGGATTTGAGCAGGGCGTTCTGTCCACCGGTTGCCGGTTGAGAGCGGCCAATACACGATCGCGAGGTTTCATGGTCTCAGTAAAGGGCATCCCATCATCTCCGGTTAAAAAGGGTCCGCAGGTCCCTTCGGGAAGGGTTATCTAGAGGTAAGGAAGAAGATAACAATATTTTAACCAGATTTCAAGGCACATGTCGTATGAAAAAAAGGCCGATTTGATGATATTTGATCTTCGTGATAAGTTTTGGTATATTCAATTGGATGGAGTAAAAACGTCTAAATCGAATGAATTAAACCGGATTCCATCTCCTGAACGCCTCCTTTCTCGATTTAAAAGGGTCCGGAATTATCATTCAGTGCCCACTTCAAGCTCCAATTCAGGAAAATATGCCAAGAAGCGCGGTTATTTCGTTGATTCTCTGTGCGGGGGCCATCGTAACTCCCCTGTGTGCCTGGGCGGGGGAGGTCGCGTTTTTGAAGGCGGACCAGATCAAACCCGGCATGGTGGGGATCGGAAAAACGGTGTTCCGAGGAACCAAGATCGACACATTCGATGTTGAAGTCGTCGATGTGATGCAGAATGCATTGGGCCCCAAAAAGGACCTGATCCTCGCCCGGTTGTCGGGGGGGCCTTTACCGCTCGAAAAGACGGGCGTGATCGGAGGGATGAGCGGGAGTCCTGTCTACATCGAAGGTAAGTTGATCGGGGCCGTCGCTTACGCGTGGGGTTTTTCGAAAGAGCCCTATTGCGGGATCACACCGATCCTGGAGATGCTCGATGCGATGGACGAGGCCACATCCGAAAGAAACCTGCGATCGGGAAGAAGGCGAAGCGATTTTAGGGTGAAGCAGGGCCGTGGCAGGTTCGTGGCGGAGTGGCGGGGAAACGCGATCCGACCTGTTTCAATGCCTCTGTCTGCGGGGGGGTTCGATCCGAAAGCCGTAGATCAGTTGCGGGCCGAGCTGGAACCCTATGGATTTTTTCCTATGCAGGGGGGAGGGGAAACGGAACCATCGAACCCCAGAGGTTCTTTCGAAGCCGGGTCTGCCCTCGGAATTCAACTCGTCCGGGGGGACCTCAGTTTAACGGGAATTGGCACGATGACGTTTCGAGATAAGGATCGGGTCGTGGGTTTCGGGCATCCGATGTTTCACGGTGGGCGGAGCAGCCTCCCGATGTCCTCCGCAGTGATTTACGGGGTGATTCCCAGCCAGCTTCTTTCGTTCAAACTGGGAGCCGCGTCTCACCCCCAGGGTTCGATCGTGGACGACAGGGCAACCGGAGTGATGGGCGTAGTGGGGAGACCCGCGCCCATGGTCCCGATGGAGGTAAGCGTCAAGACAGGACAGAGGACGGGGACCTTCCGTTTCGAGATCGTCGAGCATCCCGATCTAACACCCATTCTTACCCGGATCACCGTTTTGAGCACCCTGCTCTCCGCCGGTAAAGGGAGCGGTGAAATCACGACCCGCACCCGTATTCAGATCCGCTTGGATGGGCATGCCGACGTGGTTCTGGAGAACACCTATTCGGGGGTGGGCGCCCTTTCCGGAATTGTCAAAGAGCTCGTTGATCCCGTAGTCGCTCTGATGCACAATCCTTTTCAGGACCCCCCGATCGTGGGTTTGCGGATCAAGGTCGAGGTCGAAGAACGTCTTCGTACGGCAACCTTGGATGGGTTAGAGATCTCCAAGGCCAGGTACCGGCCCGGGGATGTGATTCGGTTTGAGACCCTGGCAAGGCCGTATTATGGACCTGAACAGCGAACCTCAGGCCAGATCAGTATTCCCATTCACGCCCCCGATGGCCCTTTGACTTTGCGGGCGGGAAGCGCGGAGGCCCTCGAAAAACTCGAAATCAAACGCGCTCCGGGCCGTTACGTCCCTCAAAGTTTTGACCATCTTCTCAAGCTTATTTCTCAGAAGGAGAGAAACGACGACCTGATCGTTGAGCTGGTCTCAAAAGGTCGAGGTATAACCGTCGAGGGGGAGGAGTTTCCATCCCCACCTTCCTCGGTCCTTTCCGTCTTAAAAATGTCCCGTCATGCAGGGTCAACCGACGGGGTGAAGGGGACGGTCCTTTCGCGCCTCCGCATCCGAACGGGCTTCGTCCTTTCCGGAAAACAGGAGGCCAAAATTTTCGTTGAGCGGGATGAACGAGCGGGGAAACCGAAAAAATAGGTCCAGAAAATAGTTCCAGGGTTCAGGTAAATTGAAGAGGAATCAAGGGTGGGTGGATGGCGGTGCGACCTGGAATCCGTCGAATTGGAGAGCGAACGGGATGAGTCGCAAAGCGTTGAATGAGGAACAGATCGAGCACTACCGTCGTGAAGGATACCTGGTGTTGCCGGAATTCTTCGGGAGAGACGTGCTGGAGCGGATCGACCGAACAATCGACCAGATAACGGAAGATGCCCTCCGGAAGGAAGATTACCGGGACATCCTCGAGGCCGAACCGCAGCCGCTTAATGGGCGTGCCGTCGCCAGGCGAATCTACAATCCGTTCGACATTCACGAGGAATTCCGGAAAATGGCCATGGATGAAAGGCTCCTGGATTGCGTGGAGTCGATCGTCGGGCCGAACATCAACATTCACCACAGCAAGCTCAATATGAAGCCGCCCCGGGTGGGGTCCGTCGTCGAGTGGCATCAGGATCTGGCCTATTTCCCCCATACAAATGACGATCTGATTTCGCTTCTCGTTTACCTCGATGAGGCCACTGAGGAGAACGGCTGCCTTCGAGTCCTTCCCCGTCATCACACACACTTTTTTGAACACGACACACCTGAGGGCAAATTTGCGGGAATGATCACCGAGAATCTGGAGAACGGTCGTTTCGGAAAACCCGTGAAACTGGAAGCCCTGGCAGGAAGCGTTATTTTCATGCACTGCATCACCCCGCACAGTTCTCTGCCGAATCGTTCGGACAAATCCAGGCGAACGCTCATCTTCGAGTACCGTGCAGCGGATTCCTTCCCGATCTATTTCGGCGATCAAACGAAAAAAATCGAGTCAAAATCTCGCCTTGCCCGAGGCAAGCCTTCCCGGTTTGCGCGGTTCGGCGGACCGAACCCCCTGATCCCCAACCTTGAAAGGCGCGTCTCTTCGCTCTACGATTTACAGACGGAATCCAAGGCTCGCCTGGCTGCGCAGGGGAACCCTTCGCGATGAGCGTGGACCGGGGGGGGGGGTAACGCGACCACGAAGACGTGGAATATGGTTCTTCCCCTCAAGAAGGCCTCCTGAGCGGGTTCGCACTCGGGGAACGAAGCGTGAAGGAAAGCCCGCAAGAACATCTGCTGTTCCACGCCCCGCTGACGGATTCTCTCAACGCATCCTTCTCAGCGGGTGACGGCATGGCTCTCATCTCCCCGAATGGATCGGACCCATCGTTCGAGGATGACGGGATCCGAGCGGGCGCAAATTTTGCCCGAGACACCTGCGTCACCTATGCGGTGGAGGAGAATTTCAATCGCCAGGAAGGCACGGTGTTGTTGTGGTTCAAACCGGACTGGGATGCGCAGGAATTTCAGGATGATCTGGGTCGCATCATCTGGGACGTTAGAATCGTTCACGGGAGCGTCGTAGCGGACGATCCATCTCAGCGCTGGGCGCTGGTATTTCCAAACCCATCTGGAAAAGGCCGAGGACGCCGAAGCGACAGCACGTTCGGCTGCTGGCGTTTCTGCGTGGAAATCAATCGCAACTGCTTCGTGATCGGGACCCGGGAGCCCAGAAAGGACAGCCGCACAAGGCAGGCCGTGTTCGGGACACAACAGGAATTCAAAGCCGGCCAATGGATGCACCTGGCGGTGGGGTGGAACTCCGATACGGGTGTCATCTGGGTGAACGCCCTCGAGGACCGAAGGGAAAAGCTAGAGGAGGGGCTGCCGGATCGCCCTCTCCCGGAGCGCTTGCAGCTGGGGGCGGTAGACCTGCTTCGAAACGGCTCTGATTCTTCAAGATCGTTCGACCAATAAAGGTGAAATCGTCATTATGAAACGTTATATCATCTTCTGTATCGGATCGATCCTCGCCATGTCCGGCGGCCGGGACGCCATGGGCGTATCACCGATGATCTGGCGGGACGATACATTCAAAGAGTTTGAGAAGGGGGAAACCAAAGGCGTCTCAGTGGCGGCGGATGGAAGCATATCCCTTTCGCCGACGCTCGGTGAATACGCCGACACGGAGGCCTTGCACGTCTGGTCCCTTGCCAGGGATAGAGACGGAGTCCTTTATGTCGGGACCGGAAATCGGGGAGAGGTCTTCAAGGTGAGCCTGGGAAGCGTCGACCTTCTGGGCGCTCTTCCCGGTGCTAAGATGGTCCACGCACTTGCAGTTGACCCTTCAGGCACGGTCTACGCGGGGGTGTCTCCGGGAGGTGCGATCTATAAAATTCCGCCAGGGAAGACCCCGGCCTTTGTATGCAGCACGGGGACCCGATATGTCTGGGCTCTGACCTTTACAGGTGAGGGGGAACTCTATGCCGCCACCGGGGGGGCGGGAAAAATTCTTCACATATCACCCGATGGGAAGATCCGGGAGGTGGGTTCATCTTCGGACGAGCACATTGTGGCCCTGGTCTCTGGGACCGATGGGGGGCTGTACGCGGGGACGGAAGGAAGCGGGCTCGTCTATCGGATCAGCAGGGAAGGTCGGATGCAGGTTCTCTACGATTCTCCGGGGAAAGAAGTCAGGGGTCTGGCACTTTCACGGAGGGGTGTCCTTTTTGCCGGGTCGATGACCGGAGCCCTTCGTCTTGAAGAGGGGAAGATTAAACCCCAAATTTCGAAGTCCGGAAGCCAGGGATCAGGTGAAGGGTCGGATCTCTACCGCATATCCCGGTCAGGGTCCGTCCTTCATTTGTGGGCGTCCGATCAGCCTCTCTTGCTTTCGATGTTGATCGATGAAGAGGACAATCTCCTTGTGGCAACGGGGGATAGAGGAATCCTGTATCGGGTGGGTACGGATGGTGAGGCCGCCGTGGTGACCCGGTTCGAAGAGGGCCCCCCGCTTGTATTGATCAATGGAAGTCCCGGAGAGGTCTTCATCGGTGCGGGCAGTTCTGGAAAGGTCTTTCGAATGTCGAAGGAAGCAGAGACCGAGGGGTCGTTGACTTCCCATCGGTATGATTTTGGGACGACCGCCCGGTGGGGGAAGGTCTCGTGGCGGGCTGGGTTACCTGTGGGCACCGCAGTGGTCCTCCAGACCCGGTCCGGGCACGTGGAATCGTCGGACGAAGGTTGGAGCGGATGGTCATCGGAATTGAAAGATCAATCAGGGAGCCAGATCGAGAGTCCCCCCGGGAGGTTCCTCCAATATCGGGCTCGTCTAACCTCGACGAAGCGCGGGGTCTCACCGGTCCTGAGAGAGGTGTCCTTGGCAGGGCTCCAGGAAAATCTGAGGCCGGGGATCACTTCCCTCGAGGTGATCGTTCCCGGGCGAAGCACCCCCTCTCCGGATCGGCTAAAGCAGGGGAATCCAAAAGGCGGTGGTGACCACGGTTCGAAACCGATTGAGAAAAGGAACGTGCAGATCCAGTGGGCCGCGAAGGACCCCAACCACGACGAACTTTCTTTTTCGATCTTCGTGCGGGGTGTCGACGAATCGACGTGGCGTCTCCTCGAAAAGGATTTGAGGACGACCTCTTATTCCTGGGACACCGAGTCGACACCTGACGGGACCGCACTGGTGAAGGTTGTCGCATCGGACCGTCTGCACAATCCGGAGCCGTTGGCGTTGTCTGTTGAGAGATTGAGCGAGCCCTTTGAGGTGGACAATACGCCGCCATCAGTTATATTTTTAAAAGCGCTAAAGATTGAAACCGGGGTATTCCGGGTGTCGGGAAGCGCTTCCGACGCGACGAGTCCGTTGAAGAGCGGAGATTACGCGATTGATTCAGGGGAGTGGAACATGTTCTTCCCGGCCGACGGCATCTTTGACTCAAGAGAAGAGAGGTTCGGGTTCAAGGTGAACGACCTCCCTCCGGGAGAGCACGTTGTTTTGGTTCGGATCACCGATGGCCTCGGGAATATCGGTGTCGGAAAGACCATGATCCGGATGGACTGAATAAAACGATAAAGGCTGAATCGGAAGATGGGGTGTGGAGATGACACATATATGCGGCTTGCCCTCGATCTGGCTCAAAAAGGCATGGGCACCACGAGCCCGAATCCGATGGTGGGCGCTGTGGTCGTTCAGGGGAATGTCATCGTGGGGCGGGGCACCCACGAACGACCAGGGGGGCCGCACGCCGAGGTCGGGGCTGTTGAAGAGGCGGGAAACCGGGCGGAGGGATCGACCCTTTACGTGACCCTGGAGCCCTGTTCGTCCAAGGGTCGGACGGACCCCTGCGTGGATCTGATTCTGTCCAGGGGGATCGCCACGGTCGTCTGCGCGATGGTGGATCCGGACCCCCGCGTCTCCGGACGCGGGATTGAACGGCTCCGAGAGGAAGGCGTTCAAGTCACGGTCGGGCTTATGGAGGCCGAAGCACAACGGCTCAATGCGTTCTATGTAAAGCACAGGACGACGGGGGTTCCGTTCGTCATTCTCAAACTTGCCCAGACCCTGGATGGTCGGATCGCAACATCGGCGGGTGATTCCAGGTGGATCACGGGGGAGGCCAGTCGGAGGCAGTCACACCTTTTCCGTAGTCAAGTTGACGGGGTCATCGTGGGCGCAGGTACGGTTCGGGCGGATGACCCACTCCTGACGGTTCGCCATGTCCCCGGTACTGACCCCGCCCGGATCGTCGTCGACAGCAAATTGAAGACTCCGCCTACCGCCCGTGTGTTTGGGAGGGGAAGGGTCATTGTCGCAACCACGGAGGACGCGGACGAAAATCGGTCCCGAGAATTGGAAGAAGGGGGGGCGGAGATATGGCGACTCCCATCGGCGGACGACCGGGTCGACCTCCGAGAACTGATGCACCATCTGGGCAGGAGGGATTTTTTGAGCGTGATGATCGAGGGGGGTGGGACGATCGCGACATCGGCGCTCAAGGCGGGAATCGTGGACCAGGTGAAGATCTTCATCGCATCGAAGTTGATTGGGGGCGGAGTCGATTCGGTCGGAGATCTCGGGATCGAAAAGATCGCAGATGGGATCCGGTTGGCAGACGTTGAGATCGAACGCATCGGGGACGATATTTTGTATACCGCCATGGTTGATAGAGGTGATGCAACTCATGTTCACGGGCCTTGTTGAAGAGGTGGGCACGGTCCGCCGGAAAGAGGGGCGGGAGGGTTTTCAACGGACGATTGTGGCCGCGAGTCCGCCTTTTCTGGATCACCTGAGGGTCGGGGACAGCGTTAACGTGGACGGTGTCTGCCAAACGATCGTAGCATGCGGCCCCCAGGGATTCTCATTCGAATCGATCGAGGAGACGCTACGCCTAACGACGCTGGGGAATTTAAAGGCGGGCGACCGGGTGAACCTTGAAAGATCTCTCCGTGCAGGGGATCCTCTCGGGGGGCACCTTGTTGCCGGGCACGTGGATGGGATCGGCCGTGTCGCGGATCGATCCGACCGGCTTACGGATTCCGTGTACAGGATCGAAATCCCAAAGGGACTTGAAAAGTATATCGCCAAAAAAGGGTCGATCGCGGTGAATGGGATCAGCCTGACGGTGGTCGATCTTAATGAGGGATGTTTCACGGTTGCAATAATCCCTCACACCATGAAAGCGACGAATATTTCGTTACGCCATCCCGGCGATACCGTGAACATCGAGGTGGATATGGTGGCGCGATACATCGAACGCCTTTTAGGGTCGAGGGCCTCTTCTGAGGAAGGACTCACAAACCGGAAGATGGCGGAGATGGGGTATTGAAAACGAAAATCGGTTACGATACGTTCCTCACGCGTTCGGAACGGCTCAGGGCAAGCACGGAACTGATTGAGCGCGCAATTTATTGAGGGCTTCAGAATGCCTCCAAGAAAAACAACGGTGTTTCGGTTCCATTCCATCGAGGATGCAATTAAAGATATTCGCCAGGGGAAGATGGTCGTGGTGGTGGATGACGAAGACCGGGAGAATGAAGGCGACTTCATCATGGCGGCCGATAAAGTCACTCCGAAGGCGATCAACTTTATGACCCGGCACGGCCGAGGGATCGTCTGTCTCCCGTCCACGGGCGAACGCTTGCAGGAATTCAAACTCGACATGATGGTCAACGAGAACACCGCCCTGCACGGTACCCCTTTCACGGTTTCCATCGACGCCGTGGCGGGAACCTCAACGGGGACCTCTGCGCAGGATCGTGCGAGGACGATCTCAAAATTTGTGAACCCGAAGGCGGTGCCTCAGGATTTTGCCCGGCCCGGCCATATATTTCCGCTTCGATCCCGGCCGGGGGGGGTTCTCCGGCGTGCGGGACATACGGAGGCCGCCGTGGATCTCGCTCGCCTTGCGGGCCTCTATCCCGCCGGCGTGCTCTGTGAGATCATGAATGAGGACGGTTCGATGAGCCGCCTCCCGGATCTTGTGAAGATCGCCAGTCGGTTTAGACTCAAGATCATCACCATCAAGGATCTTATCGCTTTCCGGCGGCGTTCAGAAAAACTCGTACATTCTCTTTCCGAGGTCAGATTGCCCACGCAGTTTGGCGCCTTTCGCTTGCATCTCTATGAAAGCGACGTTGATGAACGGAACCATATGGCTCTGGTGAAAGGCGATGTGGATGACGGAGATCCCGTGCTTGTCCGGATGCATTCGGAATGTCTTACCGGGGACGTATTCGGTTCGCAGCGCTGCGAATGTGGGGATCAGCTTCGGACGGCGATGGATATGATCGAGCGCGAAGGAAGGGGGGCCATCGTCTACATGCGCCAGGAGGGGCGGGGGATCGGCCTCGCGAACAAGATCAGGGCTTATCAGCTTCAGGACGAGGGTTATGATACGGTGGAGGCCAACCTGAAGCTCGGGTACAAAATGGATGAACGGGATTATGGAATAGGGGCACAGATCCTGGTCGATCTGGGCATCGAGCGGGTTCGCCTTTTGACCAATAGCCCTGCCAAACGGGTGGGGGTGGAGGCCCACGGCATTCAGATTGTCGAACGCGTCCCTTTGAAAATCAAACCCAATCCGTGGAACATTCGTTACCTACGCACCAAACGGGAAAAGATGGGTCACATGTTTGAGGAGGGGGATTTGAAACTCGATAAAGCTAAAAAGAAATGAGACACTTGAAAACAAAGACCTTGAAGTGAAAACCAGTTGAGGGATTATGGCAAATATCATCGAGGGTGATTTTCTTGCAACGGGGGAGATGCGGTTCGGGATCGTGGTCAGCCGATTCAACGAGCTGATCGGATCGAAACTTCTGGAAGGCGCGCTTGACTGTCTTCGACGCCACGGGGCGGACGAAGATGGGATTCAAATCGCGTGGGTTCCGGGGGCTTTCGAAATTCCGTTGATCGCTCAAAAGATGGCCGAATCAAAAAAATACAACGCGGTGATCTGTCTCGGGGCTGTCATTCGGGGCGCAACCCCCCATTTCGAGTATGTTGCGAACGAAGTTTCGAAGGGGATCGCGCAGGTTTCGCTGACCTCCGGGGTGCCAACCCTTTTCGGGGTCCTGACCACGGACACCCTTGAACAGGCGCTTGAACGTGCGGGCTCAAAGGCAGGAAATAAAGGTTGGGACGCCGCCCTGGCCGCGATTGAGATGGTGAACCTGTTGAAGCGAATCGATCAGGCCTGACACAGTCTCATAGACAGTGAGTTTGTGCAGACACAAAGTCCTCATCTATGGTCGACCCGAACGGTGACAAGGCGATTTCAGGGCGAAGAAAGGCACGGGAGGCTACGTTGCAGGCCCTGTTCTGGGTGGAAAGCTCAGAAGACCCGTTCGATCAAGCCCTGAGCAGGGTCTCGGAAATGGCCCGGCTGAAGGATTCTTCCAGGGTTTTCGCCGTTCGACTGGGCAAAGAGGTGCTGGCACGTCGGGAGGACCTGGACGGGGTGATCGCGAGCGTCTCAGAGCATTGGGATATCGAACGTCTTGCCCGGGTCGACCGTACAATCCTCAGGATGGCCTTAACGGAGATGCTCCGATTTGAGGACATTCCGGTCAAGGTGTCGATTGACGAAGCCATCGAATTGGGAAAGTGTTTCGGGGGGGAAGAGTCCCCGCGTTTTATCAACGGGATCCTTGACGCAATCATCAAGAGGCACGGGATTGTGAAGGGGCGTCCTGTCCCTTTGTAGGAATGGCGCAAAGGGAGGTTCTGTGCGGACCGCGATTCTTTCGGACATCCACGGTAACCTTGAGGCACTTGAAGCGGTCTTGGCAGAATGCCGGGCGGTTGATATCGACGATTTCATATGCCTTGGCGACGTTGTGGGTTACGGTGCAAACCCGAATGAATGTGTGGAACGCGTGCAGGGCTTGACCGATTGCGTCATCGGTGGAAACCACGACCATGCCGCCGTGGGCCTTGCGGACCTCGCCTTTTTCAATTCTTATGCGCGGGACGCAGCCCTCTGGACAGCCAAACAGCTGAGCAAAGAAAACGCCGACTACCTTCGAAACCTACCCCTGACCATCGAATCGGAGGAAGCCATCTTCGTCCATTCCACGCCTCACCAACCAGAGGCATGGGAATACGTTTTCAACAGTGAGGACGCGGAAGACTGCCTCGCACAGACCGACCGGATGTTATGCTTCGTGGGCCATTCGCACGTGGCCTTCATATGGAAGGCCACAGGGAAGAGCGGCGAGATGGTCCGATCCGCTTTCATCGCTGAAGCCAGCCGGTTCGTGATAAACGTTGGAAGCGTCGGCCAACCCCGGGATCATGATCCGAGGGCAGCGTTTTCCGTGTGGGACCGATCGGCGAATAAGATTCAGATTAACAGGGTGGAATACGACATTTCCAGCGCTCAATCCAGGATTTTGGCCGCCGGTTTGCCGTCCTTCCTGGCCGAGCGTCTCGCATTGGGAAGATAGTTTAGAAGCAGAATACAGAATACAGAATATAGAATACAGAAGTTAGAATACAGGAGAAGACCGATCGTCTTTCCGTTCTGTATTCTGACTCCTGAATTCCGGTGGTAAAGGGGGGTGGGGATGGGGTTTTATTCCTTTTTTGGGGAGATCGCGAATGAGCGGTATTTCGCAATTTTTGACGAAGCTCTTCGGGAGCAAACACGAGCGGGACATCAAAAAATTCGCTCCCCAGGTCAAAGAGATCAACGCGGTCTATGGAACGCTTCATGCCCTATCAGACGAGGATTTAAAAGCGAAGACAGACGGGTTCAAAGCCCGTCTAAGAGATGAGACATCGGAAAACCGAAAAAACCTCGAGCAGTTGCAACATAGTCTTCTGGAGCAGATGTCGACAGAAGAGCGGGGCTCACTGGTCGAGGAGGGTGATGCGACAGAGCGTGAGATCATCGAGATCGAGGGGGAGGTCCTCGATGAGATCATGCCAGAGGCCTTTGCGGTGGTCAAAGAGGTATGCAGGCGGTTCAAGGAAAGGGAGATGTCCTGGGAGCGTGCGGGTGAACGGATTACCTGGCGGGATGTTCCCTACGACGTCCAGCTGATCGGTGGGATAGTGCTCCATCAGGGAACGATCGCGGAGATGGCAACCGGGGAGGGAAAGACCCTGGTTGCGGCGATGCCGATCTATCTGAACGCCTTGAGCGGAAGGGGCGTCCATCTGGTAACGGTCAACAACTACCTTGCCCGGAGAGACGCCATGTGGGTGGGCCCGATCTACCTTTCCCTCGGCCTGACGGTGGGCATTATCCAGGACCGGCGGATGGACGGAGAGGAGGCTTATCTTCTTGTCGAGAAGGATGGGGACTATAAGATCGAACCCTGCGAGCACAAAGACGCCTATGCCGCAGACATCACCTACGGGTCGAAGGATCAATTCGGTTTCGACCACCTTTATGACAACATGGCCGTGCGTGTCGAAGAGATTATGCAGCGGCGACATAATTACGCGATCGTCGATGAGGCCGACAGCATCCTGATCGATGAGGCGCGAACACCGTTGATCATTTCCGGGCCGGTCCCGGAGTCGACTCATCGTTACGAGGAGATGAAGCCCCTGGTCCAGAAGCTCGTTCGCCGGCAAACCGGTGTGGTCAATGGAATTCTTTCGGAAGGCGAGGCGCAGAAAGATGAGGCGGACGAATATAAAGCAGGCCTCCTGCTCCTTCAGGTTCAAAGAGGGGCACCGAAGAATCGACGATTTATGAAACTCCTGCAGGAGGAGGGAATCAAAAAGCTGATTACCCGCGTTGAGCTGGACTACATGCGGGACAAACGGATGGGTGAGATCGACGAACCGCTCTACTACAGCATCGATGAGCGGAGCCACGTTGTGGAATTGACGGAGCGGGGGAGGGAATCCCTCTCGCCGGAGGAGCAAGACTCGTTCGTGCTGCCGGACCTGAGCGTGGAGCTCCAGGAGATCGAGGAGGATGAAGCCCTCTCGGATGAGGAGAAGACGGAAGGGCAGGACAAGGCCCATCGCGAACACGCCTTAAAGAGCGAGGCGATACACAACGTACACCAGCTTTTGAAGGCATATTCCCTGTTTGAGAAGGATGTGCACTACATGGTGGACGGCGGTCGCGTCATCATCGTGGATGAATTCACCGGCCGCCCCCAGCCGGGGAGGCGCTATTCGGACGGCCTTCACCAGGCCATCGAGGCCAAGGAGAACGTGCAGATCGAGCAGGAGACGCAGACCATCGCCACGATTACACTTCAGAACTATTTCCGGCTCTATGAGAAGCTGTCCGGGATGACCGGGACAGCCGAGACGGAGAGCGCGGAACTGTTCCAGACCTACAAGCTCGATGTGGCGGTCATCCCCACCAACCAGCCGGTGCGTCGAATCGATTACGACGATCTCATCTTCAAGACAAAACGGGAGAAATACAACGCGATCGTTGAGGAGATCGCCAGGCTTCACGAAAAAGAGATCCCGGTGCTTGTCGGAACGATTACCGTGGAGGTTTCCGAACTGCTCAGCCGCCTTTTGGAACGGCGGGGCATTCCGCATAACGTCCTCAATGCCCGCTATCATCAGCAGGAGGCACAGATCGTTTCCAAGGCGGGGCAGCCCGGGGGCGTGACAATCGCGACCAACATGGCGGGCCGCGGGACGGATATCAAGCTGGGTCCGGGCATGGTCAAAGCGCCTGAAGATCACCAGTGCACCCTGATCGCGAACAAGGAGGACCCCCGGTCTCTTTGCCCCCATATCGACGAGTTCGGCTGCAGGCAGGATGTTCCCTGCGGCTTACATATCGTAGGCACGGAAAGGCACGAAGCCAGACGGATCGATCGCCAGCTTCGGGGAAGGAGCGGACGGCAGGGGGATCCCGGGGCGTCGCGATTCTTCATCTCCCTGGAGGACGACCTGATGCGCCTGTTCGGATCCGAACGGATCGCATCGATCATGGACAAGCTGGGTGCGGAGGAGGGGGAGGTGATCGAGCACTCCATGGTGACCAAATCGATCACCCGGGCGCAACGAAGGGTGGAGGCGCGTAACTTCGAGGTCAGGAAACACCTTCTCGAATACGACGACGTGATGAACCAGCAGAGAGAGGTGATCTACGACCGGCGCCGTCACGCCCTGGAGCAGGCGGACCTCTCGGATCAGATTCAGGAGATGATCGACGAAGTCACCAATGGGATCATCGAACCGCATACAAGCGAGGAGGACTATCCCGAGGGTTGGAATTACGATGGTCTGAAGACGGATCTGAGGGGTATCTTCCTGGTCGCGCCGACATTTGACGGGGAGGAGGACCGTATCCTGCGCGTCAGCGACCTGACCGAACAGATCCGGACGATGATTCGGGATGCGTACACCCGGCGGGAGAAGGCCTTCGGGATCGAGCAGATGCGTCAGATCGAACGCGGGGTCTATTTGAGCGTCATCGACGAAAAATGGAAGGAACACCTCTACGGAATGGATGAGCTCAAGGAGGGGATCAACTTCCGGGCTTACGGTCAGCGCGACCCTCTCGTGGAGTACAAGAAAGAGGGCTTCAACATGTTCGTTGGGATGCTTGATGAGATCAATCGAGACACCCTTCGAACCTTGTTCCGGATCCCCGTGGCGGAGGAGGCTCAAATTCCGTCGGCGAGGAGGGTTCCCGAACGGATCACCGCTGTTCACCGGGACTTCGGAGGGTTCGGGGTCGAACCGGAAGCCCTTCCACGTTCCAGGAAGAAAGACGAGAGGGTTACGAACGCCCCGGCCGAAGAGGTGACGCAACCCATACGGGTCGGTCCGAAGATCGGCCGAAACCAGCCGTGTCCGTGCGGGAGCGGGAAGAAGTACAAGAAGTGCTGCGGTCGGGAGGCGGCGTAGGGGCGCGTTCAAAGGGGGGGGGGTTAGGGTCCCAACCCGGGCAGGGACAGGACCGCATACCCTTTGGCGAATTCGATCTCCGCAACGGCAAAGCCTGCGCTCTGGAATTCAGAGACGAGCTCCGGTTCGTTTTGGAAATAGTGCCAGAAGTGGTCGCATTCATACACATCCCCGATCTCCAACGCCAGATTCCCCTCGAACAGCCTCGCCACGCACTGCTTGATTCGAAACCTCCATCCGTTTGGCTCTCCCTCTAAATCGTCTGCGAACTCAAGGTAGAAGAATCCATCATCGGCAAGGAACGTCCGGGCGGTTGTATCTTTTGTCTGAGATCGCCCGAAAAAACGGGGGCAAGGTCGAAGCAAGATCCTGGTTGCCTGTAGGGTTGAGAAGGGATACATATTTTGGGATATCCCTGACCTCACAGGAGGAGTAAAGATGGAGCAACTGTCCTCAAACAGTGACCCGGTCAAGAAGCGCAGGAGCTTGTCCCCGGAACAGAAGTATGAGATTTTCCTTGAAGCCAGCCGGGGAGATGTTCCCATTGCACAGGTGCTGCGGAAATGGGGCATTCATTCCTCGGATCTAAAGCGTATTCGTGAGTCGGTCAAGTCCGGGGCCCTCAAGGAGTTCAAGGGTCGCCGGAGCCGCAAGCCGATGGTATCGGCTGAGGAGGTGGAGCAGCTGCGCAAAGAGCGGGCACGCCTGGAGCAAACGATCATTGAGCAATCTGTGGAACTTTCCCTGCTAAAAAAAAGTGTGAATGGGATCTGACAGGCCCGATCAAGGGCCACCGGGTGCAAGCTGAGGTCAAACGCGAGATCCTCTTAATGGTCCATCGGGCCAAGGAGAAAGGGGTGAAACTCACCCGTTCTTGCGAGATCCTACAGCTTCCCCTCCAGCGGTATTGTGCCTGGAGCCGGCGAGATCGAGAAGAGAAGCTGGATGGGGTGTCGGACCCGCTTTTGGATGGGAAGCCCGGGCCCGCCCCTGATGAGGCCCCACACGGATTGCTGAGGGAGGAGAAAGAGCAAATCCCGGCCCTCTTAAGGGATGAGACCTATGCCGATCTGCCTCCCCATCAGCTGGCGGTGGTAGCCTCAGAGAAGGGGGTAGTGCAGGCCTCGGCCTCCAGCTTCTACCGACAGGCCAGGAAAGAACGTCTGGCACGCAGGAAACAGGTGAGGACGCCGGTCAAGCAGAGCAAGCCCCAGGTCAAACCTGAAGGTCCTAATCAGGTCTGGAGCTGGGACCTGACCTACATCCCATTTTTCGGTTTGTTCCTGTATTTTACCGCCATTCTCGACGTGTATTCCAGGAAGATCGTAGGATGGAAGCTCTCCTTCAACGCGACCGTGGAGCAGGTCAAACAGGCCTGGGATCAAGCCCTTGCCAACGAAGGACTGCTGGACCTGGACACTGGGCCCATAAGCTTGACAGCCCTCTCAGATCACGGATCTCAGATGAAGGCCAAATCGATGGCCCAATTCTTCAAGGACCTGGGCATCTCGCAGCTGTTTGCCCGATATCAAACACCCACGGACAACGCCTGGATCGAAGCCTTTTTCCGGACATTCAAATACGACTGGCTGCGCTTCCAGGACATCTTCACATTCCATCAACTGGAAGGCCTGATTGATTCCTTCATTCACAGCTACAACGCCGAACGCTATCACGGGGCAATACAGTATGTCACGCCTCTTCAGAGGCATAAAGGCCAGCATCAAAAGATTCTTCACCACCGACAAGGTCGAAAGGAGGAGGCTCGGCAGCGCCGCATAGAAATCAATCGGCAAAGAACATCCCAGACCATCCACAAGGCTGCCTGAATCTTGCTTGGACCTTTATCTGCTTTTCTCTTGTTATCTCAGAATAGATACAATATGCCCAGTTTGAATGGTTAAGGTCCCCATTGTTTAAACCCAGCTCCGGAACACTTCACCCCCATCTGATCCATAACTCGCCCCCTTCGTTCCGAATACTTATCGACAGATCTTTAATTTGTATATCCCATATCCTAAGATACAGAGCGCAACAAACCCGTATCCTATTGGCGGCATCAACGGAATCGTTCGAGGGATGGTAGGTGGTGGTGTTGATGCTGGTGATGCTGGTGGTGGAGGCAATGGCTGGTCGGTACTGCGTAGAATGGTTCCACTGTTTCCTACCACAAGGGCTACAGTGACGCTGAAGTCGATACCATTGAGATCTTGCCCCGTCCCGCTGACCTGGGGGCTCCACGTCACCCCATCGTCGTCGCTGCGGATAAGGGTTCCACTGTTTCCCGCCACAAGGGCTGTCAGGGAAGCAAGGAATGAGATCCCCCTTAAATGGTTTCCCGTTCCGCTGGGTACGGGTCCCCAGTTGGCCCCACTGTCCGTGCTGCGTAGAATGGTTCCACTGTCTCCCCCCACAAGGGCTGTGCTGCCACTGAACGCAACCGCGGCCAGAAGGTTTCCCGTTCCGCTGGGTACGGTTCCCCAGTTGGCCCCACTGTCCGTGCTGCGGGTAATGGTTCCACTGTTCCCTACGGCAAGGGCAATGCCCCCGCTAAAGGCGACCCCATTCAAAAGGTTGCCCGTTCCGCTGGGTACGCACCCCCATGTGGCCCCGCTGTCGGTGCTGCGGATAATTTCTCCATTGTCTCCCACGGCTAAGGCTGTCGTGCCGCTGAAGGCGACCCCAAACAGAGGCAACCCGGTTCCGCTGGGTACGGTTCCCCAGTTGGCCCCGCTGTCGGTACTTCGGGTAATTTCCCCATTGGCTCCCACGGCTAAGGCTGTCGTTCCGCTGATGGAGACCCCCCTCAGAGCCTGCCCGGTCCCGCTGGGTATGATGGACCATGTCTGGGCAAAGCTCTCTTCAGTGCCCAGGAACGCCACTGCAAGGGACAAAGCTATGCGTATAAGCGGTTTCATCTGATTTTCCGTAAGGATCGGTTTATCGACTCAATGGCATTTGTGGTGTAGATGACCTAACGAATCTCTTCGGGGTTCGTCCACCAGCTTGTTAAAAAGCTGTTCAAGGATCTCTTCTTGCTTTTGCCATATCTCCTCCTCGGTTGACGGCTTTCCATACTATAGGCATTCTTGGAGATATTGGCCATTTACAGAGAAAATTTGCACTCCGGGTTTAGAGGCGCAAGCCGTGCCCACCTGCAATAAATCAAGAGCCCTACCTCCCTTCTATACCACCTCATCGTAGATCGCCTCCAGCCGTTCCCCCTGTTGGACCGCGTCGTGATGTTCCTCCACTTGGCTGCGGCCTCCCGCCACAAGACGATTTCGGAGTTCCTGATCCCCAAGCAGGGCGTCGAGCCGCTCTGCGAGTCCGTCCACGTCCCGTTCCGGCGCCAGAAGGGCACAGCTCCCGTCCGGGGCCACGGACGGAATGTCCGCGTGAAGGGTCGAGACCACGGGGAGGCCGGAGGCCATCGACTCGATGATCGTGACCGGCGCCCCCCCCTCGGTGTCGCCGTCGGACGCGGTGATGCTGGGATGGAGCAGGACGTGGCTGCCAAGGAGGTGTTTGACATATTCCGCGAAAGGAAGGAATCCCAGGAAGCTTGTGCGGTCATGAAGGCCAAGTTCCCGGACAACGGCTTCGATTTCGGGCTTCCGGGGGCCATCGCCGATGATGTGAAGCCTTGCGGAGGGATATTGTTGGGCGATCCGGTGGAAAGCCCGCACCCCATCAGGGAAGCCTTTCTTCTCCCTGAAGGCCCCGCACATCAGAACGACAGGGTTGTCCCCCGGATTCCGATCCGGTTTGAAGGGGATGGCCGACAGATCGACGCCGAGCTTCTGCACGCGGACCTTCTCCGCGGGACATCCGATCCCGACCAGGCGTTCCGCGAGGTGAGGGCCTTCGGCCAGAAAGAGTGTCCCCTCCGCAAACAACCGTTCGAATCGTCCGCCCCACAATGGTTCCCTGGGCAGGGCCGATACATCCAGGCCATAGAAGGTGGTCACCATGGGGAGGTCCGCCTTCCTTTGGGCCATCAGGCAGCGATATCCCTCCTGCCCGAAGTGGGCGTGGATCAGGGATGCCTCTTCACGATGGAGGATGGGCGCATAGAAGACGTACTGGCCCGTCAGCCGACGAACGACCCGGTGGACGAAATGTTTTCCCCCCGCCCAATGCGCCACGTCGTGGAGGGTTTCGACCGGGAACAGGTCCTTGTTTCGGGCTTCCTGTGTGATGACGACAGGACGGTACCGACGGTGGTGGCGTATCTGTCCGTGCACCCAGTTCATGGTCAGCGGGAGAAAGGGGGATGCGCAATGGGCGACAATCCCGGGAGATTCATTCGGGGGAAGGGGCTGCATCGGTTTTAAGGGACCGGATCGCATCCCGAGCCACCCCAGGGGTGACAGCGGAGCAGGCGGCGAATGGAGAGGTAGGCGCCCCGGGATGCGCCGTGGCGCCGGAGGGCTTCAAGGGTGTAGTTCGAGCAGGTGGGCAGGAACCGGCATCGCGGCAGGGTGTAGGGGGATATGGCGGAGGTGTAGAACCTGACGATGCAGGAGAAGAGGTAAGCGGCCGGGCCCATCAGGATTCCTTATGCGTTTCGATTCTCTGGTAAGATTCCGATTCCGGACCGAGGCCGGCTTTTACCAGGGCCTCCCGCAGGTCTTTCCGGAGGTCTGCGTAAGAGGTCCCTCCCGCCCGGTCGTCCACGGAAAAGAGGGTCAGCCTACTTGTCCAAGAGGAGACCGACACCTCCCTGCAGATGGCGCGTATTTGTCGGCGGATCCTGTTCCGCTTGACGGCGTTTCCGAACTTTCGCCTGACGGAGATCACGACCCCGCCCTGCGGGTCGGGACCCGAGAAGACGCGGAGCCATCGTCCTCGGCCGCGGGCCCCTTTCTTTCTCAGGGCATAGATACGCTTCTGGAGATTGACGGGCATATTAGTGGGGTGTTCCGAAAGTCACAATGTAATCTCAGATCTTGAATTTATTGCTTTTCCTGTAACTTTTTTTTTGCTTTGCACACTTTTTGGCCATCGTGCTCCCTCACCCCGCCTCGCAAGCTCGGCACCCCTCTCCCGGGTGCCGGGAGAGGGGAAGAGTGAAAATGATTCAATTGTTTAATGAACGAAAAAACGAAATCCTTAACACATACAGAATGAATGTCATCGTCCCCTTCTCCTGCTAAGCGGGAGAAGGGGATACAGGGGATGAGGACGTTAAAACTAACATCCTTTGCATGAAAGCAGTACCAAATTCAAGGTTAATTCTGTAACACGCCATTAGCGCAAGAATGAAAGATTCGCAAGGGGAATTAAGACCCCGTCCTGCTGAACGTGACGGTCCAGATGGGTCCGCAGTCAATGAAGGTGTATTTGAGGTTCAGCTGACCCGCGATCGATCGGATCTGTCTCCTGGTGTAGAAATAGACCGGGCAATTTTGACGCTTTAGCCAGAGATAGCGGATCCAGGTCTGCAAGAAGGTATACTTCTTCGGGAATGTGGCCACGATCTTATCTCCGGCGAGATGGACGGCCTTTTCCAAATAGGCGGGCACTTCCGTGTGTTTCACATAGTCGAACACGCCGATCATTAGCAGATAATCGAATGTACCGTTTGTCCTGTATTTCAGGAAGTCCTCGTTCAGCCACCTGATTTTTCCGTTGGGGTCGCGGGCGTTTTTTTGTGACATGGAAATCATGCGGACCGAGAAGTCCATCCCGGTTACATTGGCTCCCTTATCGGCGAAAAAAATGGAATAGATCCCCGACCCGCATCCCACGTCCAGGATGGTCTTTCCCCTGACGTCACCGAGAATATCCGCGGCGGCACTAAAACGACGAACCAACCCGGGTTTTCTGAACAGGATGTGTCCGAGGTTCTGGAAAAAGTTTCTTTCCCCTTTTCCATAAAAGCCATCGAAACGGTGAGCGCACGCATCAAAGTAGGTCCTTACCCGATCCTCCTGAACGCCAAGTCGCCCTCTTCCCACCTTCCATCGATTTATCACGTCGATCATCGGCTCGAATTCAAATTCCCGTAAGAGCCCTTCGATTTTCTGGAGGGCTTTCAAGATGCCGGAGTAGGTGATCAGGTAATTTTTCAGCCCGATCGCGGTTATCCTGGGGGTCTTCGCGTGAATCTCCCACGGATGGAAGTAGATCACGAAGGGCCTTTTCCGATTGACCTTCCTGAGGAGATATTTCAACAAACCAAAGGGGAGGATCCGGAGGTAGAACCCGCCGCTGATCGGGATTCTGACGCGACCCCAATTGAAAACCGTGAGGGGAAATTCCAGGATCTCAGATGCCCCCTCCTCCCTGGTCAAGTCATCGAGGTTCGGGGGGTAGATGGAACATGGGGCGCGGGGCAGTCCATAAAGAAAATTTTTGGCGGGAAAAATACTCGAGTCGTAGAGATAGCCGTTGTCGACCAGACGCCCCATCGCGTATCGGGTCCGGTTATCCATCGAAAAAGTCGGGGCCCTGAATCCCTTTATATTCACGCGGGGCCCCAGAATTTCATCGATTAATCGCTCGAAGGTCTTCAGTTCGAGGTCGAAATCGGGATCCCCCAATTCCCAGAGGGGCTTATGGGTCATCCCGTGCGAGGCGATTTCGTGGCCTCCCACGTGGATCGATTTGATTAAATCCGGGTGTTTTCGGGCGATGTCTCCCAGGACGAAGAACGTGGCCTTGACCCGATATTTCTCCAGGAGATCGAGTATGGTCCGCGTCGAATCTTCGATCTGTGACTCGGGATTTTCGGGCAGGTGTCTTCTGACGAGTTCGGGATGGTACCAGTCTTCCAGATCGATGGTCAATGCGTTCTTCATGAAGGTATATCGTGAATCATATCTCGCAACAGCACAATATTACTGATTTGGCTCCTCCACTTCACGCTTCACTTTCCTTTTTTGATTCGGGAAAGCGCGTTGGTGAGCGCCCGGCGAGTGAACACTTTGGCCAGGTGTTTCCGGTAATCCGCGGAGGCGTGGATGTCCTCCTGAAACTCCTCCACCCCTTCTGTCGCGCGGTCTGACGCTTCCCGGATCAGGTCTTCGTCGGGTCTCTTTCCCCGAAGGGCATCCTCGACGAGTCGAGCCCTGTAAGGGACCCCGGATATCCCGGTGATGCCGACGGCGACGGCGCTGAAGTTCCCATCCCCATCCAGGGTCGTGTGAGCCGCGACCCCTGCGATGGCAAATCCGGATGCGGACTGATGCATCTTGACGTATGCCCCTCCGGACCGGTTCGGGGGGGTCGGAATCAAGATCCGAGTCAGGATCTCTCCGGGTTGTAAGGCGGTTGTGAGCATGTCGACGAAGAAATCTGTGGCCGGGATGGTTCGGCTTCCGTTCGGACCCGCGATTTCGAGCTGTGCATCCAGGGCCAGGATAGCGGCCGGCCAGTCGGCCGCAGGATCCGCGTGCACAAGGCTGCCTCCGATGGTCCCCCGGTTACGGACCTGCGCATCCCCGATCTCTCCGGCCGTCTCGGGCAGGAGGGGACATTTTGACCTGAGACGGCGGGCGCTTTCGATCGCATAGTGGGTGGCGAGGGCCCCGATCGTGATCCGATCGTTCCCGGCGGTGACCCGGGTCAAGCCTGAGATCCGCCCCAGGTCGATCACCACGGCGGGAGCCGCCAGGCGGAGTTTCATCAGGGGGATCAGGCTGTGCCCCCCCGACATCACCTTGGCATCCTCTCCGTGTTTTCCGAGGAGGGCAAGCGCCTTGGCGAGCGTCTTTGGTGCATGGTAATCAAATGGACTGGGAATCATGTCTATATCTCCAGGTTGCTGTAAGGATTCGAACTTAATCACCCCGTACCCTCTCGCACGCGGAAAGGGAAATATCAGTCCTTCTGCATGAGCCTCCAGAGTTTTTCAGGACGCAGGGGCATGTCGATGTGCCGGACCCCAAACGGCTTGAGGGCGTCCACCACCGCGTTCACGAAGGCGGGCGTTCCGCCGATGGTGCCTGCCTCCCCCACGCCCTTTACCCCCATCGGGTTGACGGGAGAAGGGGTCACGGTGTTGGCCAGTTCCAACCTAGGAAAGTTGTGGGCTTTAGGCAGGGCGTAATCCATGAGCGATCCGGTGAGCATCTGTCCGTTTTCGTCGTAGACGACCTCCTCCAACAGGGCCTGCCCCATCGCCTGAACGATCCCGCCGTGGATCTGTCCTTCGACGAGCATGGGATTGATAATCTCTCCGCAATCGTCGACCGCGACGTAGCGTTTGATCTCTATTTCACCGGTGTCGCCATCCACTTCCACGACGGCGATGTGGGTGCCGAAGGGATAGGTGAAGTTGGAGGGCTCGAAGAAATGCGACTCCGCCAGGCCCGGGTCCGTGTCCGGCGGCAGGTTGACGCCCATGTGGGCGGTCAGGGAGATCTCGGCCAGGCTCAGAGCTTTTTCCGGATTTCCCTGAACCCCATACTTTCCGTCTTCCAGGACGATGTCCTGAGGGTTCGCCTCCAGGAGGTGGGCGGCGATTTTGACGACCTTCTCCTTGACTTTTTCCATCGCTGCCCAGAGCGCCGCCCCACCGACGGCCGTTGCCCGGCTGCCGAATGTTCCGATCCCGTACTGAACGGAATCGGTGTCGCCGTGAATGACCCGGACATCGTCGATCTCCACCCCGAGCCCATCGGCTACGAGCTGTGAGAAGGAGGTCTCCTGACCCTGACCATGGGGGGAAACCCCGGATAGAACGGTCACCTTTCCCGTGGGCTCGACGCGAACCGTGCTGCTCTCCCATCCTCCGGCGGGCATGGCTGCCGACGGACCCATTCCGCAGATCTCCACGTAGGTGGAGAGGCCGATCCCGAGGTAGCGTCCCTGTCCGCGCAGCTCCTCCTGCTGTTTGCGCAGGCCTTTGTAATCGACGATCTTGAGGGCCTTGTCGAGGGCGGCGGTGTAGTTCCCGCTGTCGTAAATCACCGACGTGCCGGACGTGTAGGGAAATTCGGATTTTCCGATGAAGTTCTTCCGGCGCAATTCCAAGGGATCCATTCCGAGTTCGTCGGCCACGATGTCGAGGATCCGCTCGATCAGGTAGGTGGCCTCCGGCCTGCCGGCCCCCCGGTATGCGTCCGTGGCCATCTTGTTCGTGAATGCGGCTTTCACGTTCATAGCCACGTTCTGGATCTTATAACAACCGCACAACATCAGGCCGGTCAGCGTGGGAATCGCGGGCGTGAGGAGCTGGTAGTAGGCGCCCACGTCGACCAGGGCGTTGTATTTGAGCCCGGTGATCGTCCCGTCGTTCTGGACCGCGACCTCCACATCACCGGACTGGTCCCGGCCGTGGGTCGTGTTGAGGATGTTCTCCCGCCGACCTTCGATCCACTTGACGGGCCGCTGAAGCTGGATGGAGAGATAGCTGATGAGGCCCTCTTCTGCGTAAACGTTGAGCTTGCTGCCGAACCCGCCGCCGACCTCGAGGGCGATCACCCGCACCCGGTTCTCGGCCACGTTGAGCATCAGAGAGAGCTGGGTCCGGAGGAGGTGGGGGATCTGCGTGGAGGTCCAGAGGGTCAACTGTCCATCGCCGGGGTAGTTCGCGAGGACGCCCCGGGTTTCGATCGAGTTAGGCGCCAACCGCTGGTTGACCACCCGCTGTTTCACGACATGGTCCGACCCTTCGAGGGCCTGATCCACGTCCCCGCCGGCCAGGTTCCACGTGAAGGCCAGGTTGTCCTCCCACTGTTCGTAGAGGATCGAAGCTCCGGGCTTTAGGGCCTCTTCCGCAGATGACACCGCGGGGAGGGGATCGTAATCCACCTCGATCAGGTCGACGGCATCTGCCGCGGTGTAGCGGTCCTGAGCGACCACGGCCGCGACGGGTTCCCCGACAAACCGGACTTTGTCAAGCGCCAGCACGGGATGGTCCGGAACCTTGATCTCCGGAAAACCGTTGGGATCCGTGGTGGCGCAAGGGACCCCTCCGATTTTTCCCCTGAGGTCTTCCCCCGTCACGACGGCTTCAACGCCGGGGTGATGCTTCGCGGCTTCGGCGTCGATGCCTTTGATCCGGGCGTGCGCGTAAGGGCTTCGGAGGATGGCCACGTGGAGCGTCCCGGCCAGTTTGACGTCGTCGACATATTGCGAAAGACCCTGGATCAGTCGGGGGTCCTCCCTTCGTTTGATTCTGGCTCCCACTGTCTTGCTGATGGGCATGGCGCACCTCCTTTAAGCTCTCAATTTTTTCGCGGCATATTGAACGGCATCGACGATGTGCTGGTAGCCCGTGCAACGGCAGAGGTTCCCCTCTATTCCGTGGCGAATCTCATCTTCCGAAGGTTCCGG
Source organism: Candidatus Latescibacterota bacterium (assembly GCA_965217865.1). GTDB lineage: Bacteria > Latescibacterota > UBA2968 > SICM01 > SICM01 > CBDCJO01. The sequence goes on from CBDCJO010000002.1 coordinate 3,020,083, forward strand.
TTTTCGCTGCAGGAGCTGGTGGACGGCCATGATCATGCCCGGGGTGCAAAATCCGCACTGGAGGCCGTGGTGCTCCCAGAAGCCTTCCTGGACGGGGTGGAGTTGTCCATCCTGCGCAAGTCCCTCGATGGTCGTGATCTCTGAGCCATCGGCCTGCACGGCCAGGAGTGTGCAGGATTTGACCGCGGCCTTGTCGAGCATCACGGTGCAGGCGCCGCAGATGCTCGTTTCGCAGCCCACGTGCGTACCGGTCAAGCCCACGACGTCCCGGAGATAGTGGACGAGCAAAAGCCGGGGTTCCACGTCGTGGGTATGCTGTTTACCATTGATCGTGAGCGAAATCTTCAAGGGTTTGGCCTCCTTTCAGAAGAACCTTCCGGGATATGGCAACCATCACTTTTACGAGATCGAATCAAAAAAAACGGGGAGTTATCCTCAGAATAGTCCCCCCTGTGCTCCGTCTCCCAAGGGTTTTATCCGGTCGAGGTGCTTATAGGCCAGAGCGGTGGCCTCCCGGCCCCGGGGGGTCCTCTTGAGGTAGCCTTCCTGAATCAGGTAGGGCTCGTAAACCTCCTCGATGGTGTCTTCCTCCTCGCTGATGACCGCGGAAAGGTTGCCAAGGCCGACCGGCCCCCCATCGAACTTGTCGATCAGGGCAAGCAGGAGCCGTCGGTCCATTTCGTCGAGGCCCTTTTCGTCGATATCTAGCATGCGGAGCGCAGCGTCGGCGACTTCCCGAGTAATCACACCGTCAGCCCGGATCTGTGCATAGTCCCGGGCCCGGCAGAGCAACCGGTTGGCGATCCGGGGGGTGCCGCGGGACCGTCTGGCGATTTCCAGCGCGCCCGACGCTTCGAGCGGAACTTCCAGGATCCGGGCGGACCGGTTCACGATGACCTTGAGCTCCTCAGGGGAATAGAAGTCGAGCCGCTCGATGATCCCGAACCGGGACCGCAGCGGGGCCGTGATCAACCCCAGACGTGTGGTGGCGCCGACGAGGGTGAATCGTTCAAGGGACAGCCGGTAGGAACGCGCGTTCGGTCCGCTGTCGACCATGATATCGAGGTTGAAGTCCTCGATCGCCGGGTAGAGGTGTTCCTCGACCACCCGGTTCATCCGGTGGATCTCGTCGATGAAGAGGACTTCGCGGGCGTTCAGGTTCGTGAGGTTGCCGGCCAGGTCGGCCGCCCGCTCCAGCACCGGTCCGGATGTCGGCCGGATGTCCACGCCCAACTCCCTCGCGATGACGCTGGCCAGGGTGGTCTTCCCCAGGCCAGGGGGACCGTAGAGCAGGACGTGGTCCAGGGCTTCTTCGCGCTTCAGGGCCGCCTCGATGGCGATGGAGAGCTTCTCCTTCACCTTCTCCTGCCCGGTCATGTCCTTTAAAAGGGCGGGGCGAAGACTCCGGTCGTATTCGAGGTCCTCTTCTCGAATCTCAGGTGCGGTGATTCGCTCTATCACGATGCTCAAACCTTTTGAAGCGCCTGTTTGATGATCTGCTCCAACGACAGGTCCCCATCCTGATTTAGGACAGCATCAACGGCCCTTTCGGCAGAGGCCCTGGTCGCCCCCAAGGCGGACAGGGCAAGGACCGCCTCATGTACCACCCCGGAGGGTTTGAGGCCGGGCGGTTGGGCCTCGACACCTCCGACCTCTCCGATGCGATCGCGAAGTTCCAGGACCAGCCTCTCCGCTGTCTTCTTACCGATGCCCGGGATGGCGCTCAGGCCCTTTCCGTCTTCGGACACCACGCAGTGCTTGAAATCCTGGACCGACAAACCCGACAGGATCTTTTGAGCCAGCTGGGGACCCACACCGCTCACGGAGATGAGCAGCTCGAACAGACTCCGTTCCCCCTCGGTCATAAATCCGAAGAGCTGGAGGGAATCCTCCCGGACGATGAGGTGGGTGAGGATTTTAATCGGTTCTCCAACCCCCCCCACGTGTTCGAAGGTGGAGAGGGGGATCTGAACCCGGAATCCGACACCTCCGACATCCACGACCAGGTGGGTGGGTTTTTTTTCCGTGAGGCGGCCTGACAGGTATGAGATCATGACGGAGAAGATGCTTGTTCAAATCGGGGATCAGTCGCCGGGGATCACACCCTGGATGGGAATTTCACTTCTAGCGTTTCGGCTTCGGGGACGGGTTGGTCGATCCGCGCCGCTTCCCGTCAAGGGCGACCACCTTTCGGAGTTTTTCCTGGAGACTGTCCTTCCAGTCTGGAGATCGATCGTTGTTCCGGTCGCGATGGGAATGACAGATGGCGAGGGCAATGGCATCAGAAGTGTCGTGTCCCTTGTTGATTTCCGGGTGACCGAGGATCTGTTCGACCATGAACCGGACCTGCGATTTCGAGGCCGAACCCCGACCCACGAGGGCTCGCTTGACCTCTGTGGGGGCGTATTCAAAAAGGGGAAGGTTGCTGTTGACGACGGCGAGGAGGATGACACCCCTGGCGTGACACAGTTTCATCGTGGTTTTTACGTTTTCACCGTGATAGACGCTTTCGAGGGCGACCTCGTCAGGGGTTGTTTCGGAGATGAGTCTCAGGAGCTCATCGTAGATTCTGAGGAGTCTTTTCTCGAAGGGTAGTTTGGGGTCGGGCCGGATCGCTCCCGATTCTAAAAGACGGAATTTTTTCTCTCGGGACTCCAGGAGGCCATAGCCTGTCACGACGCTGCCGGGGTCGATTCCAAGAATCAGCATAAGGGTCCGTCGTCATGCCGTCAAGGCCGCGAGTTCCTGCGTGTCGATATCGAAGTTCGAGTAGATCTTCTGGATGTCATCGTGATCTTCGAGGGCGCTCATGAGATTCACGACCACCGCGGCGGTCTTCCCCTCCACCTTCACGGTGTTCTGGGGTTTTCGGATCAGATCGGGGTTTTTGAAAGGGATTTGGGCATCCTGCAGGGCCTGCTTCATCCGCTCGAAGTCCTGAGGCTCCGCGGTGATTCCCCACACGTCCTCTTCGTCGGCGATATCCTCGGCCCCGGCCTCGAGCGCGGCCATCATCAGGTCGTCTTCGGAGATCTCATCTTTATCGACGGACAGGTAGCCCTTCTGGCTGAACATCCAGGACACCGAGCCGTTCTCTCCCAGGTTCCCGTTGTACTTGGAGAAGAGGTGGCGAATTTCGGACACCATCCGATTTTTGTTGTCGGTCAGGGTCTCGATTATGATCGCCACACCACCACCGCCGTAGCCTTCGTAGACGGCCGATTCGTAGGACGCCCCGGGAAGCTCACCGGTTCCCTTCTTGATGGCGCGATCGATGTTCGTCGTGGGCATGTTTTCCGCTTTTGCCGCCAGGATCGCAGTCCTCAACCGGGGATTGCTGGCTTCGTCGCCTCCTCCGTCCCGGGCGGAGACGGTGATTTCCCGGATCAGCTTGGTGAAGGTCTTACCCCGGGCGGCGTCATTCTTCCCTTTTTTGCGCTTTATGGTCGCCCATTTGGAGTGTCCGGACATGGCTCTTACCTCGAGCAAAAGGGTCATTTTTCGGGTCTTATCGGACCTTTGAATGTATCATAAAACCAAACGACTGGCAATAGAAAATTCGCTTCCGAAACAAAGATAAGGGCGCATATGCGATTCTCATCCCAGAAAAAGTCCGTGTGCGTGCTAAGCCGCTCAGGACAGTTGTGTTAAGCAGTATGGAAGCTTCTGCGTAATAACCGTGAGGAAGGCAATTTCCAGGACATGGACTTGACCGAACAGGATATATTTTATAATTATAAGACAGATCTAATGGATTTTTTGAATGGTAATGATATTTCCGATTGACCGGTCAACCAATCGCTAAATCTTTTTTAGACGCACACAAAACGTTGGCAGAAGAACCGGAGAATCAAATCTTCCGAAAGTCTTTCTGCCCATCGGTCTTAAGTATAGGCGGACGGGCGTAAAAGCCTGCTTGATTTGTTTTGTGTATTAGGCTAAACCGAAGAAGGCTGATGAGAGCCCGAACTAGCAGAAAGAAGGCAAACCTCCCAATTTCGGTACCCCTTATTTCCAAAGCCTTCCTTTTTACGACCTGGGGTATGGATCGGCTCCCCGGTATTCTTGGAAGGAAGCTTTCCTCCATCTTTGGAACGCTTGTGCTCATTATGTCCACACCAAGAGAGATGGAGGAAATGGTGAAGGGATATTACGCACGACCCCGTTCTATCGAAAGGTGGGGAGATAGATTGGTTGGAACAGGGGGGAAACTATATCGGGAAGAGTCCGCCTTTGTTGCCAAATATCTAAAAGGGAAAAAGACTTGCCTTGTGTTGCAATCCGGTGGAGGACGTGAGTCGCTTGCCCTGGCGCGGCTGGGATTCGAGGTTACAGGTATCGATTGCTGCGAAGCCCTCGTCGAAAGAGCGAAGGATCACGCAAAAGCCCTATCTCTATCCTGCCGATTCGAGATCGGAGAAATGTCCGAGGGGACTCCCGCGAAGAGAAAATTCGACGCACTCTTCCTCACCCAGTACATGTATAGTGCCATTCCGACCAGGGAAAGACGTATCACTTTTTTGGAAAAGGCAAGGACCTTCCTTGCAGAGGATGGATTTTTCTACCTTGAGTTTTATTCAGATGAGGTTTTGGAGGGAAATGATTGGCGGTTCCGAATCAAGCGGGTCCTTGCCAGGTTGTGGGGGAGAAATCAGGAATTGGAGACCGGAGATTCATATGAAGTTGATCATTTCTGGCATGATTTCAATTGTGAATCGGAGATTTTGCCAGAATTTGAGGAGGCCGAATTTGGCCGTTGTGGATTTAAATTTAGACCTTGAATTCGCCGTTCTTACCCTTCGGTAATTACCGTAATTCTTCGACTGCAGTCCGTCTGTGGATGGGAGAGGGAACGGATCTGGTTATCGGGGCGTGCCAGATCCGAAGATAACCCTTTTCGCGAAAGGTATCGAGCTCCCGGTCGGTCAGGAATGGGGGATGGAGATCAGGCATGGGTTAAAGGTGGTGGAATGTTAGACGAGGAAAATCTGTTTCAGAATGATCTTGACGAACAAACTAGGATTTGATCGGGGGTCACACCTAACCCCCTGCGCCCCCTTCCCGAAACGGGAAGGGGGAAATGGTTTAAATTTAGCAAATGTCATTTCACATGATTTCGCCTCTCCTTTCAGGCACCTAAAGGGAAAGGGGTTCCGTCGAAAAACGAGATCGAGGTCCGGCGAAAACAGAGATTCTTCGCTAGCGCTCAGAATGACATAAACGATTCGACCATATGAGAAAGGGATCAGTAAATCGGGGTGTCAGCCGTCCCTTGGACCGGCACATACTCCGGGAAGACGATCGGGAAGGTCATCCCCGAAGAAATATTCCGCGTAGCCGCATCGATATAGCAGACGCTGAAAGCACGACGAGGACGGTTCGTGGTATTGACTTCGGAACGATGCAGGGTCAGGTTGTCCAGGAGCACGACCTCCCCGCTTTCCAGCTCCAGGTAGAGCCGCTTCTCATCCGGGGCGTGAAGAGGGATCTCCTCGGGCGATAAATGGTCCCCATGTTCCGGGATGATGCTTTTGTGCGAGCGGGGGATGATCTGCAGGCACCCGTTTGCGACGCACGTCGGATCCAGCGCGGTCCAGACCGTGACCTTCGGCCGGATGTCCAAACCCCAACCGCTCGCGCCATCCTGGTGCCAGTTTATGGTGACGCCCTGTTCCGCGGGTTTGTTGAAGAACATCGACCGAAAGACGGAGACCCGGTCGTGGATAAGCTTCCGGGTGATATCCCGGAAAAGGGGATGCTGCATGTAGTCCCGAAAAAGGGGGTCCTGGTCAAGATCCTGGATCTTCCGGTACTTCAACGAGGACCCCTTGAACGAACGGGTCTTTTGGGAGAGCTCCGGGTGTCCGGCCGAAGGGCAGAGCTGCATCAGCATGTGGTCGTAGCGGATGTTCCCGAGCATGATATCATCGATGCGTTGACAGAGGGAACGGATCCGGTCATCGGGAACGACGCGCCCGAGCCGGAGATAACCCTTTTCGCGAAAGGTATCCAGCTCCCCGTCGGTCAGGAATGGGGGATGGAGATCAGGCATAGGTTAGAGGCGGTGAAAAGTGAGAGGTGAGACGGGAAACCAGAATTATAGAATACAGAATACAGAAGTTAGGAGAAATCAAGTCGTTTAAATTGAATATTGATGATCGAAAGACCGTCAAACGTGAGACGTGAAACGTGAAACGGAAAAGCGGGCCAACGGCCCGTGATTCCTTGGCCCAGTCCAACGGGCTGGGTTTTGAATGTGGCCGAATCGAGCGGGCTAACGGTCCGCGATCCGGATCAATCCCACACATACCGTCCATCGAAGGACATGGATTGGTGCATTGCGATGTGAAATTATCGCGGCCCTTCAGGCCGCACGACGCTATTGCTTCTCATGACCCAGGGCAGCTCGCCTGGGTTGAGGGACAACGCGCCGTTGGCGCTGAAAGAAAGCCATGACTTTAGGCTCGGTTTCTCGATTAGCTCAAAGGCTCGGGTGTCAATCGCGAAGAGTCCGCCACAGGCGGACCCCCCAGCCCATAACCACCGGGCCCCCCTTCGACTCCACTTCGTTCCGCTCAGGGCCGGGGCTTCGACTCCGTTCCGCAAAAACCGCGGAACTCCGCTCAGGGTGTTTCCATGATGGTTTATGATATGATGATTTTTATTCGATATCGTTAATTCCCGAACGTGTGTTTAAGAATTTGAAAAATCCTCTTGATGAACCATCTCCGGGGGTGTTCCTGTGTGTGGTGTGCGACCACGGCATTGGATGGGAAAACGGTCTTGAAGATGAAACGGGCTTTGTCCATAGGCCCGTGTCTCAAGGCGAGGTGGACGAAATAGCTCAACCCGGAGCGGGTGCGGCCTTTCGCCAGGCGGCGCAGGAAGAGGCGCTCGCCGGATGTCAGATGCGCAGGTTTGAGGGCGGCGAGGGTTTCATCGGGAACAGGGGCGCCCATCTGATCTCGAACGACCCGTAGGGGGAGATAGGCCATCCGGTCCAGGCGGAATCTCCGCGCCGTCTCCAGGACCCGCTCCCAGTCTTCGGCTCCCATGCCGTCCCCGATCGCCCAGGCCAGGTCTACGACCTGGAGGGGCTTCCACATCGAGTGGGCTGGCCTCATGGCGTGTTCGCACAGATAGACGATGAGGTGATGTGGGGCGACGCGCAGGGTTTCCGTCCCGTCTACAGACAAGGGAAGCGCTTCTTCCCAGATTTCGTCCATACCCACAAAATCTCGATATGCATCGGTCGGGACGGAGGTGTTCACCAAATGCCAGTGGAGGTGTATGGACGGTGAAAGGAGATCCGCCTTCCGATAATCCAGGGTGGAGAGGGATGTGGATTGATGGGGGTCGATCCCTCCGATTGGTCCGTCAATCGGGAGATAGCCCAGATCGTTCAGGACACGGTCCGCGGCACGGAGATGCCCAGGACTGACGAGGAGGTCCACGTCGTTCATCGGGCGGGTCGCGGGGCTCGGGTAGACGGTCTCGGCCAAGGCGACACCTTTCAGGACCATCGTGGAGATCCCTGCGTCGGTGATGGTTTTCAGGACCTCTCCGAAGGCGTTGATCATGACGACATACCGCGCGGCGGAACCATAGTAGGCGCGTGAAAGGGCCCGGGACACTTCGAGCGGAAGTTCCGTCCCGGAACGCTGGAATTGAAAATAGAGGAGCGGGGCCAGGTCCCGGGTTACGGCGACGGAGACCAGGTCTTCCCATTCGGGTTCGGATTCGGGGAGAAGCCCGTCCACACGGACGGACGGTCCGCAGAGTGAAACGACCCGCAGGAGGTCCCCCCCGTCCCGGTCGAGCCGCTCGCGGATCGCAGTGCCCCATCCGCCCAGGGTCCTGGAGATTCGCCTGCCGATCGGGATACGCGCTCCCGGCCAGCGCATGGCACGCTGTGCTCCGCGGTCGAGGCGGACCCGCCTGCCGCGTCGTTCCAGGATGTCGATCCGGCCGAGCAGGTCGGACTCGGGGACCTCCTCCTCCTCCAGGCACTCGGGCGAATCCCCCTGGATTTTATAGGCCCCACGTCTCCTCCCCTTCACCCGATGGACGCACGGCCCCCCGGGCGAACAATAGAGGACCACGTCGCCGGGTCCGGGTTTCTCGGCACTCAGGGGATCGACGATCAGGATGTCTCCGGACCGGATGAAGGGCTCCATGCTGGTCCCGGTCGCCCGGAATCGGAAGGGCTGGCGTCGATGATTGAGTGTGGTCTGAGCCAGGTCGAGGAATTCGGTTGAAGAAGGAATTATGAGCATAGAGAAGGGAAATGGAAAATAGAAAGTGTAAAATGGAAAAGTGTAAGACCCTTCCACCCATCCCCACCGGAATACAGAATACAGAAGTCAGAAGAAGACCGGGAATCAACTTAGTCGTCAGACATGAATCGTGAGACGGCAAAAGGCAGTAGCAGTGGCAGGAAAAGCAAAGGCAGCCCGAGCGTCAGGGGTCAGAGGAAATTGAATATTGACGATTGAAAGACCGTGAAACGTGAGACAAAAAGCAGTAGCAGTGGCAGGAAAAAGCACAGGCACCCCCAGTTTCAGGTGTCGGAGATCAGGGGCCAGAGAAATTGAAGATTGACGATTGAAAATTGAAAGATTGAAGATCAAAGAGTCCATAAGCACATAAGAAAATTCTGCGTTTTTCAAATATTCAATTCTCCGATATTCAATATTGATGGGGGTCAGAGAAATTGAAGATTGAGATCGAAGCGAGATCCATATGGACTTTAGAAAGTCCTGGGTTGTTCCAATATTCAATGAGGTTGTGGGTCAGGGGTCGTTGACGGGCAAAACGGCGCGGACGGTCTCCAGGCGGGTGATGAAATCCCGGACGTCGGTCTCGGCCTGTTCGGGTCCGACTTCGAATCGCTCGACGATCCCGTCCATGATATCCCGGACGGTTTTCTCTCCGTCCAGCAGGTTCCAGATGGCGGCTCCGACTTCGTTCAGGGTGAAGACGCTCCCCTTCGGTCCGTCGATGGCGCGAACCGGGACCAAAATCATCTCGCCCGCGATCTCCCGGAAGATGAAGTCGGGATTTCGGGCATAGCGTGCAATCACGAAGTTGCCGCCGAGTTGGTACCCTTTGATTTAGTGACCTGTTTGCACTTCTTTTTGCAAAAGCCGGTTTCTTGGTTTCCATCCTTTGCGCTGGTGGCGTTACTCTTGCAAGGGTGCAGGACGGCCTGGCTGGTCTCAAGGAGGACTTCGTGGATCTCGGGCCGACTGTAATGCATACGCTCAGCCATGTTCGATCTCCTTTGCGATGTGGTCGGTAATTTCCGGCGAGTTGACAAAACCGAGCTTTTCAGTCCAGTCCTGCGCGAGGTCGCCGATCCTGAAGAGTGCCGCACAGCGGGCGTCGTCGTTCCACACGGGGAGGAAGGTCTGGGACAGGAGCCCTGCGAAGTTTAAAGAGGCGGGTTGTTGACAGGTCCTGTTTCGCCTGTCGTGATGAATGATGTAGATCCGGCTCAGCGGGACGCCCCCCGGGGCGACCGCGAAAGCGGAACCGGGCCAGGGGGTGCCGTAGACCGTCCACGCCCCGTCCCGCTTTCGAAGGATGGTGTGTTCGTCCCCGATGACAATCGCGTCCGGGCGATTCGTTGCGAAGAGGCGGGAGAGTGTGCTCTTGCCCGTCCCCGAGGCGCCCGCAAAGACGATGCCGCGGCCCCCCAGGTCAAAGGCAGCGGCATGAAAAGCATCAGGCCGTCCTCTGTCCCCAGCCTGTCGGCCAGGAGGATGCGGAGGAGGGGCTCCAGGATCGTTGCCAGGTTCCGACGCCGGGGACGCTTGCTTTGTGGGCGACCGAACAGATCTCGCTGTCCCTCGGTTCCGAGCCTGATCACCCCTTCCTTCAAACCCGCGTCCATCTCGGCCACGCGGTTGGGACGGGCGGTGAGCGGGTCGCAGATCTCAAATAACCGCTGACCGTTCTCGCTGTGAAGACGCCAGTGGCCGGGCATCTCGAAGATGGGTTTCTCAGGCCGGGGGGAAATCTCTCCGGTCTCGACGACCCGAAGGCGGATATCTTCCGAAGGGAAGCCGCCAATGAATCGTCCGTAGAGACCAGGGTTCCGTTCGAGGCGGACGCCTTCGAGGTGGAGCTTCACGCCGATGTCCGCGACCCGCAAGTCCAGTGTGTTTTTCAAGGTGAATGCCCGGAGATAGAGCCCATTAGTTGTCGTTAATTCGGGAGGCCGATCTGAAGCAGGCCGCCCGTCATTGCCGGCGCCCCGAAGGCCTCCGCCCTGAGATGGGTGATTTGACAGAGATAATCGACCGGCTCCTCCTGGTCGCCGTGCTCCAGGAGGGAGGTGCCGGGGCAGGTGCTGCAGGCGGAGATCAACTCGCAGGAGCGGCAGCGGGTCGGCCGTTCGCGCTTCGTTTCGCGAAGCCTGGGAAAATATTCGTAGAATCCCTCCTTGAAGCTTTTTTCCCTGAGGTTGTGTCCGTTGTGCCGAGAGATGAGACACATCTCCAGGTCCCCGTAGGGGTCGACCACGAAGTTGGTTGTCCCGGCCCCGCAGAGATAGAGGTTGTCCGTGTCCGCAATGCCCAAGTTTTCGGGCAGGAACTCTTCGCGCCAGGCCTCGGCCTTCTCCGGATCGGCCATCTCTAACGCCACCACATCCTCCGGGGACATCCGTGTCCCGCAGGGCTTGTGGGAACAGTCGATGCGGGGGTGGATCTCCGGGTCGTACTTGAAATCCACTTCGAGCTCGCGCGCCATTTGTTCCATCTCCGGGACCTCGTGCTGATTGAGGCCGAGCCCCACGGTCTTCAGGCTCATCTGAATATTCCGTTCCCGCAGGAGCCGGATTCCCCGGAGGCATTTTTTGTAAGCACCGGGTACCCCGGTAACCTTTTCATAGGTCTCCTCAGAGGCCCCGTAAAGGGTGATCTCGATCTTGAAGGGGGGGTCTCGGCCAGGAAATCCACGGTGTCGGGCGTGAGCATGCAGCCGTTGGTGAACAGGGTGATCAGGAGTCCGCTCCGCTTGGCGTAGAGGTAGATGTCCCGAAAATCTCGGCGCAGGAGAGGCTCCCCCCCGGTGATGAGAAGAAAGAGGCATCCCTCCACCACCATAGCGTCGATGACACGGCAGCACTCCTCGTAGGTCAGCTCCCGGTTACGGGCGTCAGGATCGTTGGCCGGGAGGTTGACATAGCAGTGGACGCACGCCAGGTTGCACCGGTGCGTCAGTTCCAGGGTCCCGTCGAGCGGGAACCGTTCCTCATCCGCTTTTCCGTGGACGGCCGCGCTGAAGTCGAGGTAGCGACGATGGGGAATCGTCACCTCTTCCTGTTCTGACGTCATAGGTTACCTCCTCTTGAGGGCATCGGAGCTATGGAAGTGCGGAGTGAGTTTTCTTCCACACCAATAACATTTGTTCATTTCTTATCCGGGAGATCGTCTTCGGAGATCACGTCGGTGATGTGCAGGATCCGGGTTTCTCGCAGATTGATGGTCTGGATGTTGCGGACTTTCTTTTCCTGAGAATCGTAGAGGATCTCGACGGAGGGCCTGAGGGGATGGGATTCGTAGGTCTCGACGACCCTCCCTACGGCGCCTGAGTTGAGCTTGACGTAGCTTTTCAGCGGGAAGGCGGACAGCTTCTGCAGGAGGACCTTGAGGACCTGCTGGCTGAACGTGCCCCGCTGATTCTGAAGCATAAACCTGACCGCGTCGAAAGGCAGCATCCCCCGGCGGTCGGGCCTGGACCGGGTAAGCCCTGCGAAGCAGTCGGCCACGGCGATGATCCGAGCGTATTCTTCGATCTGGTCCCCCTTCAGACCCCGGGGGTAGCCGCTGCCGTCTTCCCGTTCCTGCTCCTGGTAGGCGACATCCGCGAGCCACTGGTAGTCCTTACCGAGCTTGGACAGGATCTCGTAGCCGTATTGGGGATGCCGCTGCATCTCCGCCTTCTCCTCGTTGGTCCATTTTCCCTTCGTCAGGATCGACTCGGGGAGTCGGGTCATTCCGATGTCGTGCAGGAGGGCGGCCAGACCGAGGTCCACCAGGCGATGATCCTCGAAGTTCATTCCCTCACCGATCCGGAGGGCATAGACGCCCACATTGACGGAGTGGGTGACCAGGGCCGCGCTAAACCCGGCGTCCTGTTTGGCCTCCTGGGCATAGATCGCCTGCTTGTAAAGCAGGTCTGTCGCCCCCTTCATGCCGATGATTCGGGTCAGGATGGCCAGGGCAACGTCCACGGAGAGAGTCGTCCCCTGTTTGGCGGAGTTGATAACCCCCCCCACGAAGGAGTAGGCCCGCTGGTAGAGGGCATTCACCGCCTCCTCATCCACCTCCGGAGGCTTTTCCGGCTCCGGGGGAGGGGGGGCAGTCTCCGGGGCCTGCGGGGCAGGTGCCCCGGCCGGCTCAGGCGCTGCGGGGGCCCCACGGGCCCCAATGGGACGGGGTAAGGCGTCTGCGACCTCTGCCCCGCTCGTGTCCAGACGTTCATTGATTCGGCGGACTTGGTCGGCAAGGGAGACGACCGCTCCCAGCTCATCGTAAATCTGCCGAAGCACGGGAAGATCCCGCATCTGGGGGGAGTCATCCCCGGCTTTGAAGGGCTGAGGGGGCTCCGGTCGAAGGGGGGCATTGCTGATGGCCGTTTCCCCTTTCCGGACCATGTCTGAAAGGCGTGGCATTCTTGGTTTATGATCTCATGACCGCAGCGACGGCCTTCTGTGCGATCCCTTCATCGATTTCGGTCGCTCCGGAGCTGAAACCGAGCAGGAGGCTCATGTCGCAAACGTTGTTCACGTCCCTGGGAATCCCGTGAGTGGCACTACAGATTATGGGGAAGGTTTCCGGACTGATGATCTCCTTCTGAAGCCCGGCCTTTTTGAGGCGATAGTGGATATATTTACCGGTTTCCTCCGTAGAAAGTGGCCCGAGGTGATATTTTATCGCGATGCGCTGTTCGAGTTGGCGGATTTGCCCCACCTTCTCCCGTAGTTCAGGCTGGCCTATCAGGATGAGGGTCAGGAGGAAACGATCGTTCAGCTGGAAGTTGAGGAGGAGGCGCAATTCTTCGAATGTGTCCTGGTTTTCGATCGCCTGGGCCTCGTCGATCATGATGACCGTGTCCTTACCCGCGTTCAAATTCTTGACGACAACGTCATTCAGGGCGTGAAGGAGGTCGAGTTTCGAGGTGGCGTCTGTCTGCTCGCCGAGTTGATAGAGGATCTCCCGCAAAAAGTCGATGGGAGGAAGGCCTGGATTGGCGACCAATCCGACCTCGAATCGATCTCCGGACAGGTCCTGGACCAGGGTACGGCTCAGGATCGTCTTGCCACAACCCACCTCTCCTGTGAGCATGGCCGAACCCTTACGGTTGTTCACGGCATAGAACAATCGGATCAGGGCTTCCTGATGCTCCGGGGAAGGATAGAAGAATCTGGGATCGGGGACGTTCTCAAAGGGGAGTTCCTTCAGGCCCCAGTGCTCTTGATACACGCCCGCTCTCCTTTATTGTTTTTAAAAAAGATCCGTGAATCCTGTTATAATACTTTTTCGACCAGGAATTGTCAAGGCCGGACGACGGCATCGGGTGATGGGTCCTCCTCAAGCCCATAACTGGTCTTTCAGTCTCGATACATCAGTCAAACTTGCCCAAATATAGACACGAATGAACATTCAGTCAAGAAAAATAAACAATAATAAACTTTTTACTTGATTTTTGGTCTCATTGTGTTTAAATTAACATACACATCAAAGTATTTAATGCTATTTCATCCACAAAAAATGATCGGCGGGATGAGACTAAAAGAAGCAATCGAGGATGAAATCGCCTCTCAGGGGATCTCGGCCATTGATATTTCGAAAGGGAGTGGGGTATCGAAGGCGACCATTTACAATATCTTGAACGGGCTGACCGACGACTCCCGCATCCGTCCTTCCACCAAGCGGGCCATCGCTCAGGGATGTGGGCGAGAACTCCTTATCCTCGACGACGGCGGTGTAGAATTTGTCTCGCCCGGGTCCACTTTGGAAGCCCAGGATGAATTCGCCAACGCGAGTGTCGTCCTGCAATATCTCCCCGGAAGACCCTTTCTGTCCGGCCACTTCTTCCAGGAGCCGTTCGACTGGCTGCACGATCTGGAGACATCGAGCCGCATCCCGCGCTGCGATGTCGTCAACAGGGTGTTCCAAAAGAACACCGATTTTCTTTCCCTGATCATCGAGAATGTGAGTCACGCCAACATCACCGCGTCGCGATTTTCCCTTCGGGTGTCGATCCTCAAGAGCCGGATCCAGAAGAACTTTTCCCTGACCCGAATCAATCCGATTCCCCCCCTTGGAAAGATCGAAATCACCCTTTTCCTGGCCGAGGCCGACTTCGACTTCGACCTGGAAACCGCACAGGTTGCCCTTCACGATATCGATGGCGAACCCCACGTACCGACGTGGGGAGATGAAAACACGGGGATCTACCGATTCAGAAGCTTGCCCAAGTAAGATGATCGTTGAAAACCGTCGTTTCCTAGAAATTCAACGAAACCAAGTCCCGATGGGGCTTATCGGGCAGCCCGGCCATGCTTGTCGATGACCTGAGACGGACCAAACGCATCCGTATCCATAACGATTCCCCGACCGACGGGGCGCATCATTTCGGTTTCTCGGTCTACGCGGAGACCCTCGCAAAGATCATCGCCGATCGGGCGAACCGGACGCCGTTGACCTTGGCGATCAACGGGGCCTGGGGGAGCGGCAAGACAACATTGATGCGGACGATCCGCGAGAAACTGAATCAGATATCGGCCGAGGTGGAGGGGAACGGGGGAGACGGCATCTTTCGATCCAGTCGATCCGTCTGGTTTAATGCCTGGAAGTACTCTGACCGGGATGCCATCCTGGTCGTGTTAATCGAAGAGATCGTGTCCCAGATCGCATCCGGCGGCATGCCGGAACAGCGGCTGCAGGGCATGCGTCGGAGCGAGGGTGGAATGGACTGGGCTGGAATCTCCCGGGCCATGGACGACCTTGTGGGGAAGACCGGAGTACCTGAGCTCAAACGCTTTCTGGAGAACGATACTGCGATCGTCAAAAATATCCCGCTGCTGCGGGAGTTTGAACACTTTCTGGATCGGTTGATCAACTGGTGCATCGTTCGGAATCGTGGAAACGGCCCGGAGGAATTCCCGGATGCGACGGGCGTCCTGACCATATTCATCGACGACCTCGACCGATGCCAGCCGGACCGGGTTTCCCGGGTTCTGGAGACCATCAAACTCTTCCTGGATCGACCCGGCTGCGTATTCGTGATCGGCATGGACAGCGAGATCGTGGAGAAAGCGGTCAAGGCTCAATATGTGGAGATCGAGGGCTTCGATGAACACGCTTACATGGACAAGATCATCCAGGTGCAGTTCAACCTCCCGCCCATCCGGGCTGAACACATCCAGTCGTTTATACAGGAGGATCTCATCGGGACGCAGGCAAAAGACAATCCCCTGTCCAGATATCTCGATGTGGTTTCCGAGGCCGTTCGCCGGAACCCCAGGACGGTCAAGCGGTTTTTGAACACCTTTTCTATCCAGCGAAGCCTGGCCGAGTCTCAGGGATTGCTCAAAAACGGAGGGATGGACGAAGACCTTCTCGCCAAGTGGATCATTCTCTCTTTCGCTTTCGAGTCGTTCATGCAGCGCGTCCTTCAGAGGCCGCTTCTGTTGCCGGAGATGCAGGATGCCCTCTCAAGCAGGGATGGAAGCGGGGATCTTTTGATGACCCCCCCGCCCCACCTGCGGGAATTCCTCGAAGACCAGGCCCTCGTCGATATCATCCAGCAAGGAAAACCGTTCCCTACGGATGAGGAGGAGCTCGCGATATACATCCACCTGAGCGAGTCGACCCGGCGCAGCAGCCTCTTGGGGAAGGACGGGGAGGAGGGGGGCGGAGTCTATCGCGCGGAGGAGGGGGCCGCCATGGTTCAGGTGGAGGCCGGACGGTTCCTCATGGGCGAAGCCAAGAAACCCGTTTCGCTCGAAAGCTTCGAAATCGACGTTACGCCGGTTACACATCGACAGTTCCAGCGGTTCATCGACGACATCGACTATACCCACCTTCCGGACAGCTGGCCGGAAGGTACCTATCCCCCGGAGAAGGCCGATCACCCGGTGGTCGGCATCTCGCTTCACGACGCGAAGACATATGCCAAATGGGCGGGAAAGCGTCTTCCCACCGAAACCGAGTGGGAGAAGGCCGCCCGTGGCCCCAACGGAAGGTTGTTTCCCTGGGGCAACACCTTCAACCGCTATAACTGCAACAACAAAGAGCTCGGCCTCCACACCACGACCGAGGTTGGCCACTTCCCCAACGGGGCCAGCCTGTACGGATGCTACGACCTGGTCGGCAACGTTTGGGAATGGACGGACACAGACGTATTTCCGGATAATAACGAAGTCAAAGTGATCCGGGGGGGCTCCTGGTCAAGTCCACGTGAGGGTGTCGTTGCAACCACACGAGCTTACTCCCGTGCGGGCGAACGTCGGCAAGACCTGGGCTTCCGCTGTTGTCGCAGTTCGAATGAGGATGATTTTGTCGTGTGACCGTCTCCTTCCCCGGAGGCGATAGGGACGGCCATTCGCGCCGTTTCCAGGATATCTCCCCGAAAGAAAAAGTCGAAGAAGGGCTTTGTTCCCTCAACGCTCTGAAAGGGAGGTATCTATGTATCGCCTGTGCCCCTTTTTCATCCCCCTTGCGCTCCTGCTCGCCGCGTGTCTGGGCTCGATCGGGTGCGCTTCCGTCGTTCAGATCCGCCCTCCATACGAGAAAAAGGTCCGCATCGGAGACGTGGTTCATGCCACCGTCGAAGATAAAATTATCCACGGAAGCGTCGTTTATGCGGACCGCAAAGGGCTGGTCATCAAGACCGGAAAGACTGTCAAACAGGAACATCCGGTGAAGGCCTATTCGTTTACCACCCAAATCAACTGGAGCGAGATTCAGAATCTCCAGGTGGACGGCATCCTGGATCCTCAGGGGAAACTGATCAGCGAGGAGGAGATCAAGGTCAATAAACGGACAAACTTCCGAAAGTCGCTGATGCTCAACACCGCGATTATCGGATTCGGAGCCAGCTTCGGTCTCGGCGTGTTGATTCAGGACCAGGTATACCCTCCCCTGGGGGGAAAGCCCATCTCCAAACTGAACGACGGCCGAGGGGCTTTCTGGATGACCTGGATCGCAGGGACGCTAATAAGTACGCTCGGGGGGTATGCGGTCGGAGATCATATCGATCGTCAGCGCGCGATCGACCGGGTTGTACAGATGCGAAGGATAGATGAACAGATCGAGTCGATATCAGGGGTCAGAGAAATTGAAGATCGAAGATTGAAGATTGAAAATTGAGGATCTTCACGCAGAAGTATGGATAGATAGAAAAGCTCCACGAATTTTCAGGGCAAAGTAGTCGAAGTCTCTGAAGCCGAAGGCGATGCGCTTGATGACTTTGATCTTGTTGTTTATGCCCTCAACGATGCTTGTGTGGATGGGGTAGTCGCAGTGTGCCAGGATGCTTTCCTTGTGATATAGCAGCTTCCTGGTGAAGCGTATCAACGGCTTGATCCCGGAGTCAAGGGCTCTTTGACACCAGGCGTCGAGCCATCTGGCTGCCCAGGCTTTGCGTTTGTAGATCCAGACTCGTTTCAGGTCCTCTTTGAGGATGTAGACGGTGTTCAAACGTTGATTGATGGCCAGGAGATCGCGGAGTCGGGCTGGCTCATCGCGGTCGGTTAGCAAGTTCTTTCTGTTTTTGAGAAGTAGGTATTTGGTTCCTCGGATGATAGCCTTGTTGTCCTTGGAGGCTTTTCGACATTCATCGATCCGAACCCGATCGATTACTTTCTGGGCATAGATCTGGAGCAGGTGGAAGGGATCATAGACCGTGGCAGCGTCAGGACAATGCTTGCGCTTCGCCTTGGCATAGCCGCGCCAAGCGTCCATCGCGATGGCCTGGATCCGGCTGCACTTTCCAGGGCCCAGCGCCTCGAAGAATGGATCCAGTGCTTCGGCGTTGCGGCCTTTGCCAACATATAGGACTTGTCCTGTTCCTGCATCAGCTACTGTAGTACCATAATCCTGGCCGCGTTTGACGGCGAACTCGTCAATGGCCAGCAGCGAGGCCTCAGTATCGCCTACGGCAGGCAAGTCGTCCTGTAAGGCCTTCTTGTCGATCTGTTTAACCACACTCCAGTGCAACCTGAACTGCTGGGCAATCGCTTTGATCGACCGGATTTCTCTGCAGGCCAAAGCTACAGCTCCAGCCAAGCGTTTGGTGTAACCAACACGAGGTTCCACCCAATCCAGATACTCAGTCCGAACGCCGCATGTCGCACAGCGTATCCGGCACTGGGAGAACTCGATCCAGACACGACCGAAGGGTCCGAAACTCAGATCCTTGACCGAACGTAGGCGGGAATCATAGCAAGATCGATACGTCCGACCACAGGTGCAGCGGTACTCCTTTTCCCGTCGCGAGACCTCTATCCAAAGTGTCGAGAGATCCTCGCGGAACCTCAGCTTGATCACATAAAATCCTTGCAGACCAACCAGCCTGTCGATATAATCCTGTATAGCCATCGGGATTCTCCTTTCGTCAGGTTAGGTGCGTTACCCAACTGTAGGAGAAAACCGGTGGCTTTTCTACATTATTGATCCACTCTTAAGCGTGAAGAACCAAAATTGAAGATCAAAGCGAGATCCATAAGGACATAAGAAAGCCCTGGGTTTTTCAATATTCAATTTTCCGATATTCAATATTCAATGAGGTTGGAAGAAGGGTGTGGGAGGGGAATGGTTTTGCCCCTAAGGAGAATTGAACTCCTGTTGCCGGCTTGAAAGGCCGGTGTCCTAACCACTGGACGATAGGGGCGAAGTTTAAATCGGTCGAAAAGATATGAGAATCGAATCGGGGATGCAAGTGAAAATCCGTTGATCGTTCAGTCTTTTTGGGGGTATCGGAATGATAAATTATAAGAAGGGCGTCCTCCCGGTCGCCCTTGTCTTTTGGGTCCTACACCCGGGTCTCAGTCTCGGAGATGAAGGCGAATCCCATAAGGGCTACGAGTCGGCCCTGGTCATCGACGCTGAGACTGGAAGGACCCTATTCGAGGACCGATCCCACCTTCCCCGAAGACCGGCGAGTACGGTCAAGACTATGCTGGAACTCATCGTGATGGAAGGGGTGAGGGAGGGTCGTGTCTCCCTCGACGATTCGGTCGTCACGTCGGCAAAGGCAAGTAAAATCGGGGGCTCCCAGGTGTTCCTGATGGAGGGCGAGGTCTTTACCCTCCGGGATCTGATGAAGGCCATCGTGATTCACTCGGCGAACGACGCCTGCACCTCCGTCGCAGAGCATCTGGCCGGATCCGAGGAGCGGTTCGTCGCGTCGATGAACCGGAGAGCCGTAGAACTCGGCTTAGAGGACACCCGTTTTGTGAACGTCCACGGTCTGGATAAGAAAAAAGGTCCCGTGTCCTCGGCCAGGGATCTTGCACGGCTTGCCCGCGAACTTATAGCATACCCCAGGATCCTTGAGTGGTCATCCAGGTCGAAGGATTCGTTCCGGGACGGCCGATTTATCCTGAGGAACAGGAACCAGCTTGTCGGGGTGTATCCCGGCATGGACGGGTTGAAGACGGGCTATACGAGGCGAGCGGGATATTGTCTGGTGGCGACGGCGGTGCGCGATGATCTGCGGCTCATCTCGGTGGTCCTGGGGGCTCCCACCGAAAAGATGCGGTTCTCGGAGACCGTCCGCCTTCTAAACAGGACGTTCGACCGCTATCGGAAAGTGCCGATCGTCCGGAAGGGGGAGCGGGTGGGTGAGATCAAGGTGGTGAGGGGCCGGTCGGAGCGGGTGGCTTTGATGGCGAAGACGGGATGCTTCGTGCTTTTGGAGGAGGGAGAGGAACAGCGGATCCGTCGTTTCACGACAAACCCGGATGCCTATCCCGCCCCGATCAAAAATGGGGATACCCTCGGGAGCCTGATCGTCTCCCTGGGGGATAGCGTCCTGTCGACGGTGGAGCTGGTGGCCAACCGCGGGGTTCCGCGGATGACGACTTGGGAATGGGTCCGGAGCTGGTTGTGAGTTTTTTGGGGGAGGGATCTGTTCAGGCAACCGGGGCCTTCTCAGGTTCCTGAGCGACCGGGCGCCTGGGCTCCTGAATCTCCTTGGCCTGGCTTTCGAGATGGGCGATCAGGCCGTTCAGGGTATTGTGGACCTCTTTGAAATACGAATTCTCTTTAAACGATCGAATCATGAGCCAGCGGTCAAAACAGAAATCGTCCATCGAATATTCGGCGGGATCGTACATGTAACGGACACCGAAGGCCAGCATCCGTCCTTCGCCGTTTTCCTCATCACGCTCCACCTCGGTGCGGACGATTTTGCCGATGATCTCGAATTTCAACGGGAGGTCGGGTTTGTAGCTCTCCGTATCCCTGTTGAACCTGAGTCTGGGGTGGAAGGTAATCAGAAAGCCCGTGTTCTCCAGAATCTCCTGCTGCTCCTCAAGGGTGTTGGCTTTGTCTTCGTTTCCGAAGACATACGCATGAAATTCCTTGCTATTCTCAAAACGGAGTCCCTGCAGGCTGAAGTCGAGCAACTCGATCGGGAGGTTCACCTCCTGAACAGGTTCTTTTTGGGGCCGGACCGTGACGTTCTCGATTCCCCCTTTGACGACGACGCAGATCATCTCAAAATATTCGTTCTGGCCGTCTGTTGGCGATCGGGAGAAGTAGTGGAGGACGAGCGTATCCCCCTCACCAAGGTGGTTGGGATCCTTCCGATTCCTCTTGGTTTTCATGGATTTCAGCGGCTTCTTGAGGTGGATCGTCCGGCCCGTCTCCTGTGCGCCCAGCCCGAGGACCTCGGAGAACCCCAGGTCGATCAAGCTCCGTTTATTCGTCCGCTCGTCCATGTAGGGTTTGCTCACGTAAACCACACGGTCCTCGCTGTGGTTCATCCGTACGGCTTCCTTGAAGGCGGCCACGGTCCGTTCGGACTTGACAAGTCCCTCCGGGTCCTTCTCCTTTTGCTTCCCGTATGGGGTCACCTTGAGGGACGTGATGCGGGGCGGGATGCTCCCCTCGGTTGGAAAACGGAAGTCGGTCTTCTGGATCGATGCATCGAAAAGGATCTGGGGATAGACCCGCATGGAGCCCCGGCCGATCTTGTGGGAGAACCGGATCGCCTGCCGCTTGTCCCGTTTGGCCACGTTGCTCCGCGGAACCAGGCGGTAACCGGCCCCGATCTTGGGGTCCATATCCTTGAGCATTTCGGGCGGGAATCGGATGCGATCCGCGACATCGCAGTTGACCGTGTAAGGGATGCGGTCGTGGAGAAACCAGATGTTGATGACTTCGCCCTGGCCCGTAAACAGGGCCCGATCTTCGGCCTTGACCCCGTCCGGCATGGAGATGTAAAAAGCCTTGTCCTGAATGAACATTTCACCGTTATGGTGAAAAAGAAGGGCTCTCCCCACATCCTCGTTCGCGTCCGTCCCGTCCGCCCGCTTCAAGATCGTGCAGTTGATCGAGGGAGGATCGAACTCGACGAGACGGCTCAAGGCCATATCCCGGGCCGACTTTTTCTTGGCGACCATCGTGACCATGCTCCCGAAGAAGCCTCTTTTTCCGGCCGTCAGGTCCGTATCGGGAGCGGCATCGAGATCGAGGCTGCCGGTCCGTTTCCGAATGGTGGAGCGAATGATGTAGATGAGCCCGACAAGGACGAAGGCACCGATCAGGATCATGACGAATGTCGTGTCCTTGCTTCCGGTCGCCTGAGACTCGAACATCCCGCGATCGAATGGGTTTCTCTTCATGGCCATCTATCCTGATTAGATTTACAGGTTATACCTAAAACTTCCAACCCCTCTTCCCGACCGTGGTGAATCCCTTTCTATTATCGTCCGATTAGCCCGCCCGCTTCAGTGCCGGACGGATTCCTTTTTTGATTTCAATCGACCTTCTGTTCCAACCTCTCCAGGACGCTTTCCACCTCTTTTACCTCGGTTCCGTAGCCCGCGAAGTCCCCAACCCGGAGCCTTTCCTGGGCCAGACGAAAACGGCGAAGGGCTTCGGAGGCCAGTTCCCCCCAGCCCGCATCGGTTCCGGTGACAGGGGATGAGGCCACCTTGGACGAGACAGACAAGCCGGGATCGGTCTGCCCAAATACGGACGCGAGGGCTTCCCCGAGGGTCTCCTCCATTGCGATTCGCTCACCATTGGAGACGACAACGCGTTTGAGCTCCGGGAGTTCACTCTGCTCCGCTTTCAGGTAGAGCGGCTCCACATACAGGAATGACTGATGGATGGGAATGACCAGGAGGTTTCCTCTGATGACGCTTGATCCCTTCTGGGTCCAGAGTGTCAGGGCTTGAGAGATAGTGGGGTCCTGGTCGATGCGGGCTTCGATCTGCATGGGGCCGTAGACAAGTTTATCCTTGGAGAGTCTGTAGGCTACGAGTTTTCCGTAGTCGGGTTCGTCACAGCGGGCGAAAATCCAGGCGATCATGTTGTCTTTGTTCGCGGGTGTGACGGGCGACATCAAGACGAACTCCTCCCTGTCTCGATCCGGAAACTTCATGATGACGTAATAGGATTCCATGTCCTGAGGCCGATCGCCGGCACCGTAGAGTTCTTTGGGTATGCTCCAGACATCCTCCTGATTGTAAAACACCCGAGGATCGGTCATGTGAAACGTGTTGTTCAAAGCCACCTGGATGTTGAAAAGATCGGTCGGATAACGAATATGCGCCTTCAGTCCACTCGGCATCCGTTCGATCGGCTGAAAAAGATCGGGAAAGATCCTTTGGTAGGACTGGATGATAGGATCTTCGGGATCCGATACGTAGAGGGTCATCTCGCCGGTGTAGGAATTCGTGACGACCTTCACGGCGTTCCGGATGTAGTTCGGACCCTGGAACCGGCCCGCAAAGGGCTCTGAATACGGGTACATGTTTGTGGTGGTATAAGCATCGTGAATCCAGAAGAGTCCACCGTCCATGATGGCGATGTAGGGATCCCTGTCGTAACCCAGGAACGGGGCGACGATCCGGGTTCGATCTGCGATCAGACGGTTGAACAGGATTTGACTTTGAGGCGTCATTTCGCCCAGAACGCTCGACATCAGGATCTTCAGGTCGTCGAACTTCCACGCAAAGGCCGCGCTACGAATGAAAGAATTGATCGAAACCCCGCCCCCGCCTTTATAGGTGGTCCTGACATTCGAATCCCCCTGGGGGTAGTCGAACTCCTCGGTCCCGGTTCCGGTTATGATATAGGCGTCGGTCAACTCTCCGAAATAGACCTCCGGCTGGTTGATTTCTATCCCGACCTTTGAAATCGGGGGGATGTCCTGGATATACAGTTCGGGGAGCCCCTCGGCGGCGATTTCGTTGACGGGGCTCAAACAGACGCCGTAACCGTGGGTATACATGAGGTGGCGGTTTTGCCAGGTGTTTGCCCGTGCGGGAAGTTTGGCCGTGGAGAGTTCCCGGGGGGATATCATCATTTGCCGGTATTCTCCATCGATCGTGTAACGATCGACGTCGACATTGGCGAACTGATAGTAGGGACGAATCTCCTGAAGCTGCCGGTAGGTCTCCTTCAGGGGCCGGGGATCCCACAACCGAATGTTCTTGACGGTGAGCGGGTTGGCCTCCAGGTCTTCATACGAAAGGGGTTCGCTCCACGGAAAAGCGTGTTCCTCGATCCGGTCGAGACCGTATGCCCGTCGGGTGAATTCGATGGCGTTCCGGATGTATGGCGTCTCCTTCGCGAGTTCGTTCGGTCGGACGATAAACTGCTGTACGATTCCGGGAATCACCCAGCTGAGTCCGACCAGGGCTGCGCCAAATGCGATTGCCCCGTAGAGGGGAAGCTTCCAGTTCTTGAAGTATGTGTTATAGATCAACAGGATCGCTAGGATGACGGAGATGATGGACATGGCCCGGTAGGCGAAGAGCTGAAAGTTGGCCTCGGAATACCCCGCGCCGGAGATGAGCCCCCCAGACGCATATAGGAGGTCAAATTCCTTGAGGTAATACCCCCAGGCGATCAGCAATACAACCACGGAGATGGCGGCAGAAAGGTGCGATGTCACAACCCCCGTCAATTCCCACTGGGTCTCACCGCGTGTGATGGACCGGTCGGTATAGTAGGATAACAGGGACAGACCGATCGAAAGAATTGCCGCAAAGACGAGCCAACCCTGGAGATAGTTGATCATCGGGAGGATGAAGACATAGAAACCCACATCCCGCCCGAAGAGGGGATCTTCCACACCGAAGGAGATGGGGTATTGATAGCGCAACCAGGCCGGCCACATCTGGGTTGAGACGATACCCATCAGGGCCCCGAGGACGACGATCACCGCAGCCCATCCGATCCAGGGATGGCGAAGCCTCCACGGGAGGCCGGGGAATGAGTCGGTCACGATGACCCCGAGAGAGCTCTGTCGGGTGTTTCTTCCGTAGTATCGAGCGATCCCCAGGTTCCCCCCCGCGATGAGCATGAAGAGGGCCCAGGAGATCAGGAAGAGGGAGGACTTGGCCTTCAAGAAGGTGATATAGACGGATCCGTATCCTATGCTATTGAACCACAACCAATTAGTATAGATGTTGACGCCGAATTTCAGGATGAACAGACCCAGGACGACGACGGTTCCCAATATCAACCAGAAAATGGTTTTTGGGGACATGGAAGGACCTCAAAAATATGGAAGGACAGTTACCCCTTAGGATCATTTCCCTCGGAGACGTAAAGATATAAATTACAAAATATTTGAAGGGCAGACAAGATAAAATATCGCTTGACAGAGGAGGATTAGAATCTAATATTGACGTTCCACGATGGGCACAATAATGGTTTTCACAAACGAAGTTTACGCCCCAAAGCTGATCTCGGATCTGACTTCCCTGGGGCATCAAGCATTCGTGGCCGATGACGGTTTCACGGAGGAGGATGTTGCCCGGAGCCCGGATCTCATCTTGGTGGACGTTCATTCTCCGGAAGCGGACCCCAGCCAGATCTGCCGCACCCTGCGGGACCGGGAGGCTACCCGGCAGGCCCCCATCCTATTGATGGTGGGAGAGGATCAAGTGAAAGGTCTGGACTTTTCATTCGGGATGGATGATTTTTTGGTAAAACCGTACGATCTCAGGGAAGTCGAAGCCAGGATTCGACTTATGCTGTGGCGAGACGACCGTGTTGATGAGACCGGAATATTGAAGGTGGGGGACATCTTGATCAATCTTACCCGATACGAGGTCCGAATTCGGGGAGCCCGTGTTGAGTTGACCCTAAAAGAATACGAATTGCTCAAGCACCTCGTCATGAACCGGAGTCGTGTGTTTACAAGGGGCGATCTTCTGAATCAGATCTGGGGATATAACTATTACGGGGGGATGCGAACGGTGGACGTACACATTCGCAGGGTCCGCTCCAAGCTGGAGGGGGCCGGGGACAGCTATATCAAGACGATTAGAGGAGTAGGATACAAGTTCGAACTTCCATCGGGAGAGGATAACGGGGTGTGAAAATCTCGAAGCGGCCTAAAATACTGAGGCCGCTTTGCCGGGCGACAAGGCGGCCACGTATGCCGCTTCAAAACGGGGATGAACACCCCGTCGAAGCAAATATATTAGTGAGGGTAGGCCTAAGATACGACATATCGAATGATCTGTCAAGGGGTTTTTCCTAAAAAATCTGGGAAAAAAGAACGTGAAGCGTATCTCGTGAAACGTGAAGCGGAAGAGCAATATCATGGGGTCTTTCGAGATGCGCCCACTCCCGTGTAGACATAACGTTTGCTCTAGGTTTGAAACATCGTGGAGGTCAAGGACAGGATGGGTTTGAAGACCGTTGCTTCTGAGAAAAAAAAGGGAGTCGACACGGCCACGGGGGCCACGATTTGGCAGATGACCGATCACCCTTCGGTCAATCACAATCTCTATTTCCTAAACCCGTCTTTTTCCGAGGACGGTGAATATCTGATTTTTGTCTCTAACCGCACGGGTTCGCCCCAACTTTTCGTCGCGGAAATGGAGTCGGGAGAGATCACGCAATTATCGGATATCCCGGGTCTCAACCCGTTTTCAGGCGTAGCGGTTCGAGGCAACAGAGTCGTTTTCACCGCCGGTCAAGAGGTTCGGGCAGTTGGGATCGATTCGGGAAACGTGGAGACCCTGGCCGCTTTTGAAGGTGCTTCCCTCTCCAACTGCAATCTGAGTTTTGACGGATCCATGGTCGCCACAAACGTCCGACGGAACAATCGTAATGCGATCACGGCGGTGCAGGTGGACGGGACTGGATGGAAGACAGTCTTCGAGACGAATGGGGAGGTGGGCCATATCCAGTTTTCACCCCGGGAGGACAACACCATCCTGTATTCCGGGGATGTCCAACACCGGCTTCGTATCGTTGATTTCGACGGTTCGAACGATCGGCTGCTCTACCCACAGGCTCCCACGGAGTGGTTCACACACGAGTCGTGGTTGGGCACTGGGGACGAGGTGATGTTTGTTCACTGGCCGACCGCCCTTCGGGCGATTCGGAGAGACGGATCGGGGCTCCGAACGATCGTGGATTTCACCGCGTGGCATCCCTGCTCTCTGAGGGATGGATCCCTTATCGTCAGCGACACCCATCTTCCGGATATCGGCCTCCAGTTGATCGATCCGGAAACCGGTTCACACCGTGCGCTTTGTGAACCGAAAAGCTCGAACGCAGGGACACAGTGGGCTTTCGATATTCCGGCCGACGAGGCTCGAGGGGGGGAGTTGAATACTTACGGGCCCCAGTGGACCCATCCCCACCCCAGCTTCAGCAAGGATGGAAAATGGGTCGCTTTCACATCCGACCGGACGGGATGGAGCCAGGTATATATGGTGGAAGTGTCTGAAAATTAAGGCAAATCCGTCATCCGGGGCAATTGTCCGACTGCATTTCACCGAGAAATATGACCGTCGAACGCCCAGATTCGGCCATTCGCTACAAAGTTGTTGCTTGGCGAACCCTTCTGGACTATGCTTATCTTATTAAGTTAGAATAGTTTTGATCGAAAGGATCGGGCTTGTTGAGGCCGACCCCCCCTATACCGTTCAAGGAGGTTTTTTTCATGACTTTCTCCACTGTGATGGAGGTCCTTCTCACGAAGGCAGCCGCTCTGGTTTGGCCTATTGTTCAGTTCGTCAACACCAAGCTGATAAAACCATCTGCCGCCTTTCAACCCAAATGGGCCCCGGCCCCCCTTCTGAAGAGCAAACAGCGGTCGATGCCCAAACTGGGTTGGCCTCGTGAGACCGACTCCCTTTGCCCCAAATGTGTCAAAGAGGCCCGTGAGTTGATACTCTCGGGAGAGGCCGATCTGGATCTGCTCATTAAGGGACATCCCGGCGAGGTGAAGGCCAAGATTATCGAGCGGGACGGTGAGATCCTGATGGAGAAGACCTGTCCGAAGCACGGTAAGACGACGGATGTTATGGCCATCGACCCGAAGTTTCTCGATCGAATCGAGAAACTCTATCCGGGACGGGACTTCAATGCCATCACCGACCTGCACAACCACGGCACCTCTTCGATAAAATACGGCCGGGGATCGGTGCTTACCGTGGACCTGACGAACCGCTGCAATATGATGTGCGACCCCTGCTTTATGGACGCCAATCAGGTGGGGTATGTCCACGAGTTATCTTTCGAGGAGATCCAGAAGATCCTCGACGATGCCCTGACGATCAAACCCCGCAGACAGATGTCGATCCAATTCTCGGGTGGAGAGCCGACCATCTCCCCTCACTTCCTGGATGCCGTCGCTTACGCGAACAAGATCGGGTATTTCAGCGTTCAAGCGGCCACGAACGGAATCCGGTTCGCACAGGACCCGGATTTCGCCAAGCGGGCGAGAGAGGCCGGGTTCCGCATGGCCTATCTACAGTTCGACGGCGTGGGGAACGTAAATCACGCGCATCGGAAGATCAGCAACCTTTTCGACGTGAAGCTGCGGGCAATCCAGAACCTCTATGACGCGGGGATCGATGTCGTGCTTGTCGTCACGATCGTCAACACGATAAACGACCATCAGGTCGGGCCGATCATCGACTTCGCGATCGCCAACTCGGACAAGATATCCTTCATCGCCTTCCAACCCGTGTCATTCACCGGACGGGACGAAGACATAGATGACGAAACGAGGAAAAGACAACGGTATACCCTTTCGCACCTCGCGCACGACGTGAAGAAGCAGACGGGCATCTCCGAGCCCCTGCGAGATTGGTTCCCGCTGTCGGCCGTGGGGCCGATCTCCGACCTGACGGACCATTTGAAGGGGCCGGCAGCGGAATGGGGGACGATGAAGTGCGGCTGTCACCCGAACTGCGGTATTGGAACCGCCCTGATGGTCAACAAAAAGACCAAAAATTGGGCTCCCCTGACCCAGTTCTTGAACGCGGAGCAGATCTTCAAGGATGCACGGGTCATCGCGGACTCCGCACGCAGCCCCTTCTGGACCAAGTTCCAGGTCTCCCTGAGCGTCCTTCGGAACTATAATCCGATGGAGGTTCCGGAGGGTTTTACACTGAAGGCGATGCTTAAAAAATTCGACAAGCAGACGGGAGGGTCACTTGGGGGGAAGATGGGGGCGCAGGACAATGCCGATCGAAAACAGGACGAATGGCTCATTCTGATCATCGCCGGGATGTGGTTCCAGGATCTTTTCAACTACGACTTCAGGCGGACAGAGATGTGCATCATCCCCTACGGGACACAATTGGGCGAGATCTCTTTCTGCGCTTACAACACGGGAATCGGCTGGCGGAACATCATCGAAAATATGTATATGAATGCCACCACATCCGAGTGGTTCAAGACGAAGGGTCGCCATCCAATCTATGCCAACAAGAAGGACGTCCCCATGCCCGAGTACTCGAAGGGGATCGACCTGAAGGTGGCCAATGACAAGGGGGTCGACCTGAAGGTGGACAGTGACGGATTGATTCAGATCCTAACCGTCGCGGAGGAAACGCAGGCAGCGGACTGAACGTGGTGGTCAAACAAGAGGTGGCTCGTCGCCCCGGGAATTAAAAGGGCGCCGGACCACCTTTTTTTTGTGAGCCGAGGGGGGCGGTCGACAAGGCCGACCGACTCACCCTCCGCCGCGGTTGGGATTCCCGGACGCCCAGCCCTCGATAGAGGTTCCGGGCATCTTTGTTTTCGATGTGACAAAGGTATGGCCCCCCCTTTCAATTTTTATTATATTCATGGACCGTTCTCTACGCCAATCGGAGTCCGTATTGATGGGGGAAGGATTATGGACCCGGAAATTTCCGTGTTAATCGGGCTGTTTTTTCTGACGTCGATCGTTTTCTGGCGCCTTTATTCAAGGCTGAAAGGGAAAATTTCCCGTCTTGAGATGGGTTTGGACGATCTCCGTGTTTTTGTAAATATCTCCCACGAAAGATTGAAAAAGGAGATCGTGTCGAAAGTCGAGATGTCCACGGTTCGACAAATGGGGGGGAAAACCTTTCATAAAGGCCTGAGCGTGGGAGAAGTCATCGACCTCCATCCCCAAGCCTCCTCGGTGTTGGCCGAATATCACCTCAGCGATTGTTCGTCCTGCAATATCACCGACAATCATATTCTGGGCGATGCGGCGAGGGATTACGGCGTGAACATCGATCACCTGCTGGCGTCGCTGAACGGACTTTTCAGCGGGTCGACCGCACTCCAGGATTCCAAGGGGTCGCCTCCGCTCCAGATAGAACGGACCGAGTGAAGGGGTCAGGTGAACGATCGGATGAATAGTCCATCGTTACCCTCTTAAGATCGGCGAAGATCGCAGGACATGCTGGTTCGATTACCGCATGTCCTGTTTCGTTGTGGGGCTGAAGGCCAAGGGGATTGGATGGACAAGAATCGTTCGATCACGGCCTATTACGGGTCTATGTACGCCTTTGTCAAGACCTATAAGGGTGAGATGGCGGCTGTTCAGGATATCGCCCCTCAACTTGAAGGTAGGGATCGGTTGCGGGAATTCGGTTGGCAGACAGTTCTTGACCGGGCCCGGGGTCGGGCTCAGCTGATCCTGGATCGGTGGTTCCGGCTGAATGAGGTTTTTGCAAGAGGATTTCGCATCGATTCTCTCGAACGTCGAATCTTCGGAAAGAACCCAATTTCCGTGAAAAAGGGGGCCGGGACCGCCCGCCAACTAAGGCGAGAGCTGCGGGGATTCAACGAATACATTGAAGGCATCAAAACCTATCGGGCCGAGGACGTTCGAAAAATTTGCTTAATAGCCCGGAAAATGGCCATCACCATCGAAGAAGAGGAAAAGGCGTCGGCCCTCGTGGCCGCTTACCTGGAACGCGAGCCATCTGTCTCCGGGTATTTCGAAATCTTTTCCCGGATGGGGGATGAGTTCAGAGCGAGACTGGAACAGGGAAAGTGAAAAAATTGAAGATTGAGAATTTAAGATTTCAGATCTTCCTGGCTCTTGATGGAAAACTAGGTTTTATGAGGGGACGCATCAACGGGCCGACGGCCCGATGCCTTGGCCCAGTCCAAAGGGCTGGGTTTGAATATGGACGGATCAGCGGGCTTCTGAGGTAATGCGTCTATCTGAGGATCTTTACACCCACCCCGCCCCGGCGTGAGACCCACCCCTTAATCCCCTCCAAGGAGGGGAATTTCATAATTCAAGACGTATTTCAAACAACGGTCACCAAATCCCCTCCGGGGCGGGGTGGGTCATATCCCATGCTCATCTATCCAATTCCGAATCCCATGCACCGTACCTTCGAGATTCTGGTTGACAATCTATCGTTGGCGCTGAAAGAAGACCCTGACTTTTATCTTGGCTTTTCGATTTAGCTCGAAGGCCCGGTGCCAATCGCGGAGACAGTGTTCACTATATTCCACGGAGAGCCAGAATTTAGGATTTCAACAGGTTTTCTCTTTGGGAGGTATTTGTGTCTGAGTGGGCCCACCTGTTCACGGAGCAACGCAATCCGGAGTCGGAAGATATCGATGAGAGATCCACGATCGATATCCTCCGGATCATCAACGAAGAGGATCATAAAGTGGCCTCCGCGGTTGAGGCCGTTATCGAAGACGTCGCACTCGCGGTGGATCTAACCGCAGGGGCTTTCAGAAACGGGGGCAGGCTCTTCTATGTCGGGGCAGGCACCAGCGGTCGCCTCGGGGTGCTTGATGCATCGGAATGCCCTCCCACCTTCGGGGCTGACCCGGAAACGGTCCAGGGGATCATGGCCGGGGGATATGGGGCGCTGGTCAGGTCTTTGGGTGAGGAGGAAGACTTTCCGGAACGCGGGGCCGCGGCCCTTCGCGAGCGGGGTCTCTGCAAGCGCGACGTGGTGTTGGGCATCGCTGCCAGCGGTGTAACGCCGTTTGTTCGGGGTGCGATTGTCGAGGCGCGTCGTATTGGGTCCGGGACGATCTTTTTCACGTGCAATCCCTCTTCCGCGGAGCGGATAGATGCGGATGTGAAGATCGCTCCTGTGGTCGGACCTGAAGTCATCACCGGCTCCACCCGAATGAAGGCGGGGACGGCTACAAAACTTGTCCTCAACATGATCAGCACGGCGGCCATGATTCGGATCGGGAAGGTCTTCGGCAATCTGATGGTCGATCTGACGCCGTCCTGCCTCAAGCTGCAAGACAGGGGGACCCGAATCCTGATGACGATCTCGGACCTGTCCGAGGAGGATGCCCGGAAAACGCTCAGGGACGCCGACTGGAACCTGAAAGCGGCGATTGTGATGTGTCGGTGTGGATTGGATCTCGAAGGGGCGGTCGAGAGGCTGAACAAGGCTGGAGGGGTGGTCAAGAGAGCGGTTTCCGGGAAGGCGAGGTCCTGATAAGTGCGGCCACCGCACCTGAGGTTGGATTCTTACGGCTTTGAGAAGAGGCGATACGAAGCGTGGTTGGGTTCGAAGTTTTACCCGCTATAGCAGCGGGACCTTATTCTTTATTGACGACTCCGGTTGTTACATCGATGCCCTTTTGGCGAAGCTTCTGAAGGCTGGCCTGTTGGCATTGCAGGACGTGTTGCACGACCTCCTCCGGATCGTTCGAAAGGATGGCACGGAGATTTTCAGGCTCAAGATTCAGCAGGCAGACGGCCATCACCTCTTCGCGTTCAACGGGTGATGAACATTCTTTAATCAGATCGACCGTGGGACATCCATCCAGGAACTTTTTCCTGGCAAGAACTTCCAAATGATCTCCAGGCACCTGGCAAAAACAGCGACGTAACATAAGATCGTCAGTAGTGGCAGGACGCAAGGCTCTGCCGTCACCCGTTCTCGTTGGCGTAATGAGCCTTGATCAGGTCATTCAGATAGGCCTTGGGACCCTCCAGGATCGTTGGGCGAATCGTAAAACGATCCTTTCCCAGGAGCTTCAGGCCGTGCCCATATCCTTGAAACAGGTCCTCGCAAAGCGCGTGTGGCGTCACGCCGAGGGCCTGACTTTTTTGAGCAATGACGTCCATGGCTTCGGGATCAAAATCGAGTGAGATCCGATAGCTTTTGAAAAAAGCATCCCGAAAACGGTCGACGGCATCGGTTACCAGGAGTCTCCGGAGTTCCGAATCAGGGTTTTCGACAACGTCTTCGCTCACGACGAATCGTTTGATTTTGGTCGAAGGGAATTTTTTTTCAAATTTGAGGAGTACCTTTTCGCAAGCGCTGACCAAGCCCCGCGCCCCTGTCTTTTCGGCATAAGCAAGGCGGGCCATTTTCGTCAACGCCCGGTCCTCGAACTCTAATTCGATTCCGTAAGCCATGAAGTCCCGTATCTTGCTTATGATTTCGGATGACTTCGGATTCTTTAAAATGGCGTAAAGATCTTCCACTTCGAGGGGATTCAAGACAGTGACGATCGGAAGCCTTCCGATGAATTCCGACTCGAATCCATATTCGAGCAAGTCCTCAGTTCGCACCTGTTTAAGGATCGCCGACTCTTTGAGACGTTCCCTTCCGTCGTTTTCAGAGGCGAACCCCATCGCCCCCCGATTCAACCGGCGGCTGATGATGTTCTCCAGATCCGCGAAGGCCCCACTGACGATGAACAGGATGTTTCGGGTGTTCACCCGTTTCCGTTCTATCTTCCCGGTCTGCTGCATCTGCATCAATGATTCCATCTGAGACGCCAAGTCGTGTGGCGCCTTGAGATCGACCTCCGTCTCCTCCATCAACTTGAGAAGGTTTCGCTGGACTCCGGTGCGCGAAACGTCCGGCCCCACGATCGAGCCCGAGGCAGCGATCTTGTCGATTTCGTCGATGTAGATGATGCCATACTGCGCAAGCTGAATATCTCCTCCCGCCTCCTTGACCAGATCCCGCACAAGATCCTCGACATCACCCCCAACGTAGCCGGTCTCGCTGAACTTTGTCGCGTCTCCTTTTACGAAAGGGACTCCGATTTTTTTTGCGATCAACTTGATCAGGTAGGTTTTTCCCACCCCTGTCGGGCCGATCAGGATGATGTTGTTCTTTATGCCGCCGACAAGCCCGGCCTCCCCGTCGGGTGTCTCCCGATCGAGCTTCATTCGATGGAAATGGGTGCAGATCTTTGTGGCCAGGACCTCTTTGGCCTCCCGCTGCTGCACGACAAATTCGTCGAGATAGGCTTCGAGTTCCTCGGGTTTCAGGTCAAAGTCGATCTTATAGGGTTTCTCCTGAGTCTGGAGGCCATCTCCTCCTCCGTCCGCCGCAGGCTGTTCTATCGTGGATGCGACCTGTACGTTTGTCCCATATTTTTTCTCAAGGAATTCTTTGAAATCTTTTTGGATTTCCGCAGGATTGAGCATGTGGTTCTCCGGAACGATCCCGAAGTGCCTTCATCGGGATGGTCGTGAACGCCCCTTACTGTTTTCGCAACTCCAGCAGTTTCTCCTGAACTTCCCCCGCCTGCTTCGTCTCGATGACCGACACGCCGCTCTTCTCACAGAATGAACGGATCTGGTCGGGGGCAGGGCCCAGGAACAGAAGGGCGAGTTTCTGCTTGACCTTGTTCTTGATCAAAAGCTGCAGGACCGAAAGACGCTCACGGGCATCGTCCTTACCGCCGAGGTGAATCAGGATGATGTCGTTTTTTTCCGCCTCCGAACGAATGCCAGCGGTTGAAGGCTGGACGTTCAGGTTGATGGCCTCATCGAACTTCTTCTTGAGGGTGAAGCCGAGCTGGCGGTCGCCCACGAACAGGACGTTTGGCGGACGGGTCAGTTCCGGGTCCTTCCGATAGGCATCCGGGTTTCTGAGACGCTCGAGCATGTGCATGAGGCGCTTGTGGCGCATCAGGATCTCTTCTTGGGCGATCCGGGGAGAATAGGTCAGATCATCCACGGTCATCGCATCTTCCATCTGCTCCGGAATGTTGGGGATGTGGATGTGGACGTATCCGGGAAAGTCCCGCATCAGGATCTCCGCGTAGGTAATTCGTCGCCAGCCGGCGTAGATGATGCCCGTGCCGTCCAGGTCCTGTTCCTCCCCGGATTCCAGGGGAGACCATTCGATCTTCTCCATCGAGAGGGTCGAGGCAATTTGCTGGAGCGGGGATTCCTCCTTGGCCAGGTCTCCGTCCAGGAGGATCCGTGTATGGGTGGGGGGTTCTTTTTTTTCCACGATTCGAGTGGCCAGATTGTTCATACGCTCCACGCGCCTGTTGATCTCTTCATCAGGCAGGTCCGGGGAGACGAATTCATCCGCAACTTCGAACTGCTTTTCCCCGAGGGTTCGCGTGCTCGTAACGACGATGGTGGGGATCTGGGGCAGCATGTCGGCGACCTGGCGTACGAATTCCTCCCCGGCCGTAAAATCTACCAACACACAACCGGTCTGAGGCCGCTCATCGCCGAGGTCGTCGCAGTCGATCCCCTCGCCGTTCAGCAGCGTGGAGACTTTGCTGAGGGGAGTATTGGCTTCATTGCTTCCCGTCCGATAGACCTGTAGGTAGCCCATGGGAACCTCGATATAAGTCCGAGTCTTGAATCTCGGATCGATTTAAGGGTGGTTTAATTATTGAGTTTAGCGAATCGAAGGTCCGGTGTCAACGGATAAATCGGGAGGTTTAAAAACTTCCCGTTCTGGATTCGTAGTTCGTGGGTTTATTCAGGGTCCTCCCCCCACACATCACCCATCGGGCGGCCCACTCCACGATCGTGCCGGGAGATACCGCGGGTGGACCGAAAGCCCTGAGGCATTCGGTCGCATCTCCCAGAAGGGCGGTGTCGTGCTCCACCCCAACGAAGATCGGCTCGACCCCCATGATCGCGCCAAGATCCGTCGCGATCTCCCGGACCGAGAGGATCTCGGATCCGGTCAGGTTGATAATCCGTGCCGGGCTTTCGCACAGAGGGAAACATCGGGCCAAGCATGCGGTTGCATCCCCTTGCCAGATCTGGTTGACGTGACCCGTTGATAGGTCTACCGGTTTCCGGTTCCAGACCCTCTCGGCGATATCTATGATGATCCCGTAGCGTAATTCCGTGGCGTAGAAGAGCCTGACGATAACGACGGGGGTCTGATTACGCTCCGCGTAGAACTGCACCGCCCGTTCTCCCCCCAGACGGGATTGGGCATATTCGCCGATCGGTCCGAGCGGATCGGTCTCTTTCGCTCCGTTCCCGCTAACATCGCCGAAGCGATAGACGTTTCCTGAGGAGACGTAGACAATCCGAGATTTTGGAAAACGCTGCAAGACCCTTGCCGGCAACTGGGCATTCATCGCCCATGTATAGGGCTCATTGGCGGCAGATCCGAATTTAAACCCGGCCATCAAAAAGATATGCCCGGTCTCCGGGAGGGACTCCAGGGCGCCATCGTCCAGGAGGTCGCATTTTATGGTTTCAACTCTCGCGGCCTCCAGGGCAACTCGATTCCCGGGTTGAGAAAATCGAGAGACACCGATAACGCTCCGGGCGCCT
The DNA here is from genome assembly GCA_965217865.1 of Candidatus Latescibacterota bacterium. Taxonomy (GTDB): domain Bacteria; phylum Latescibacterota; class UBA2968; order SICM01; family SICM01; genus CBDCJO01. Next base: position 3,056,071 of record CBDCJO010000002.1, read on the forward strand.
GCCCGGACCAGGAGTTCCCCAAGGGACGGCCCCATCTTTCCGCCAACGCCGAGAATCATCAGGTCGTCATCGATCCCCGAGACGGCAGACAAGACTTCAGGCGAGGGGGTGGTCATCAGGTTGATGAGCGCTCTTTCATCTTCGATCGGAGGAAATATTGTGTTCACGGCCGGACCTTTGCGAGAACAAAACCTGGATTAATCTTGAACGGGGAAGCACCAACAAGATAAATATAGGTACACACTTGGGGTGGATCAAGCCTCATTCAGTTTCAACCCGATAGGACTATCGGTCCCCCTTCGGGCAACACCTGGATTCCAGGGTGAAAAAAAACAGGCACCCGATTCAACCTCCGGGTGCCTGAATTGTTGATCGCGATTTCATTAGATCAGTCGACCACTTCGAAATCCGCATCCACGGCCTTGTCTTTTCCGGTCTTTTTGTCCTGACCGCCGGGTTCGGGACCCGTCTGAGGGCCAGGCTCCTCAGACGCTCCGGGATCGGCCTGTTCGGAGGCCTGCTTGTAGAGCTCGCCGGCCAGTCCGTGCCAGACCTGGTTCAAGGCCTCGGAGGCCGATTTGATCTCTTCGTTGTTCGTGCCCTTCAGGGCTTCCTTTACCCGTCCAATGGCCGCTTCCAGCTTGGCCTTGGATTCCGCGCTCAGCTTGTCTCCCAGCTCTTCGAGCTGTTTCTCAGTCTGATAAACCTGCTGGTCCGCCTGGTTCCGGATTTCGATCCCCTCACGCTTCTGTTTGTCCTCCGCGGCGTGCGTTTTGGCGTCGTTCACCATTCTCTCGATCTCCTCTTCGGACAACCCGGAAGAGGCCTCGATTCTGATATTCTGCTCCTTTCCCGTGGCTTTGTCCTTGGCGGAGACATTCAGAATGCCGTTGGCGTCGATGTCGAACGCGACCTCGATCTGAGGCATTCCCCTTGGGGCGGGCGGGATGCCGTCCAGGTGGAACCTGCCGAGCGTCCGGCTGTCCTGGGCCATCTCTCGCTCCCCCTGGAGAATGTGTATTTCAACGCCAGGCTGATTGTCGGCCGCCGTGGAGAATATCTGTTCCCTTTTCGTCGGGATGGTTGTGTTCCTTTCGATCAACTTCGTCATCACCCCGCCGAGGGTCTCAATTCCAAAGGAAAGCGGTGTCACGTCCAACAGGACGACGTCCTTGACTTCGCCCGTCAGGACGGCCCCCTGGATGGCCGCCCCCACGGCCACGACTTCGTCCGGATTCACGCCTCTGTGAGGTTCCCTGTCGAAGAGATCCTTGACGACCTCCTGCACTTTGGGCATCCGGGTCATTCCGCCGACCAGCACCACCTCATTAATCTTGGATGGGTCAATCTTTGCGTCTTGGAGGGCTTTGATACACGGGCCTTTGGTTCGGTCGACGAGGTGGTCGACCAGCTGTTCGAGTTTCGCCCGAGTCATCGTGATGTTCATGTGCTTCGGGCCACTGGCGTCCGCGGTGATAAAGGGGAGATTCACCTCGGTTTGCATCGAGGAGGAGAGTTCGATTTTGGCCTTCTCGGCCGCCTCTTTCAAGCGCTGATGGGCCATCGGGTCGTTTTTCAGGTCCACACCGTTTTCCCGTTTGAACTCCTCGGCGAGCCAGTCGATGATCTCCTCATCAAAGTCATCCCCGCCCAAATGGGTGTCCCCATTGGTTGAGAGCACTTCGAAGACCCCATCTCCGATATCGAGTATCGAAACGTCGAAGGTCCCCCCGCCCAGGTCATATACGGCGATCTTCTCATCCTTCTTTTTATCCAGGCCGTATGCCAGCGAAGCCGCAGTCGGCTCGTTGATGATTCGAAGCACTTCCAGCCCGGCGATTTTTCCAGCGTCCTTTGTCGCTTGCCGCTGGCTGTCGTTGAAGTAGGCCGGGACGGTTACGACCGCTTGCGTAACCTTCTCGCCGAGATAGTCCTCGGCCGTTTGTCTCATCTTTTGCAGGATGATCGCGGAGATCTCGGGTGGCGTATAGTCCTTTCCGTCCGCTTCCACCACGGCCAGGTTATTGATCCCACCCTTCACTTTGTAGGGGACTTCTTTGATCTCCCGCTCGACCTCTCCGGATCGACGCCCCATAAACCTTTTAATCGAAAAGATCGTGTTCTGCGGGTTTGTGATCCCCTGTCGCTTGGCCACCTGGCCCACCAGGCGCTCCCCATTTTTTGCGAATGCGACGATCGAGGGCGTGGTGCGTGAGCCCTCCGAGCTGGAGATGACCGAGGGCTCCCCGCCTTCGGTCACGGCCACACAGGAGTTGGTTGTCCCCAGATCAATGCCGATAACTTTTCCCATAGAATTTTTTCAGCGCAGACCGGCCGCCTACTTCCTCCATTCGGGGTTCATTGTTGCGACACTTTTCATTTCGAAGGCTACAAGGTTCATCAGGACTGGCCTCAAAGCTAATCAATTCGCGTTGAAACGTCAAGGGAATCGAAGTCCGGTTCTCGGACGGTCCTTGACTTTAAGAACCGCTCTCGGTTTCGAGATACGGCCTGAGTCGACGGGCCCGGCCTGCGTGCCTCAGCTTCCCGATAGCGATCTCCTTGATCTGCCTGACCCGTTCCCTTGTGATGCCGAGATGCGCACCGATTTGCTCGAGTGACCAGCCCTCTCCACCCTCAAGGCCGAAGTAGAGACGAAGGATTTTCGATTCCCTGTCCTTCAAGGCGTCCAGTGCGGTCGAGATGGCCTCCTGCATCCGCCTCTGGTCAATGTCATCGACAATGGATTCGTGAGCGGGGTCGGCCAGGGTGTGAAAAAGGGATCCCCCCGATTCCTCCTCGAAGGGTTCGTCGAGGGAGAGGGTGGAACGGCTATCGAGGAGTGTCCGCTCGACTTGATTGACTGTGACCCCCAATTCCTCCGCGATTTCAGCGGGCCCCGGGTCGCCATTGTGCTTTTGTTGGAGGCCAGAAACGGATTTTGAGATGCGGGTCAAAAGATCAAACCGATTGACGGGAAGACGAACGGTACGCTTTCCCATCAGAGACTGAAGCATGGCCTGGCGGACCCACCAAACCGCATAGGAAATGAACCTGTAACCCTGCTTTTCATCGAAGCGCTCTGCGGCCGTCAAGAGACCCAGGTTTCCGGAGCTGATCAACTCACCCAACGACAACCCGCGGCCCCGGTATTCAAGTGCGATCCGGATGACAAATCGGAGATTCGCTTGAACCAGTTTATTCCTGGCTGCGAGGTCTCCCTTTTGGATTCGTCGCGCTAACTTGGTTTCCTGGTCGGAGGAGAGCGGGTTGGAGTCCGCGATGTCCTTCATGTAGCGAATCAGGGATCTTTCGATCCCGTTTTTGGCTTCAAGGGTCTTCATCCTGTCTCATTTCATGATGAATGAATCATAAAAAAATATGGTTTTCAACAGGTGTATGGCTCTATGTCGATAGTCAGTAAACATCCGGGGGGCGGCGAACCCGCCCCCCGGTCCCCTCACGCGACACGATCCGCGCAGGACTTACTTAACTTCCACCGCAATCTGGCGGGGTTTCGCCTCCTCGACCTTGGGCAATGTCAGGCGGAGCACGCCATCTTTGTATGTGGCCTTGATCTCATCCGCCACCACGGTGGCAGACAGTCTGAACGATCGGGAGAAGGATCCATAGGTTCGTTCCAAGCGGTGTAAGTTGTCTTTTTCCGACTTCTCCTCCCGCTTCCTCTCACCGCTGAAGGTCAGGACATTGTCCGCCACATTGACCTTGATACCGTCCTTGTTGACCCCCGGCAGGTCGGCTGTGACGATCAGCTCGTTTTCGGTCTCTGCGATATCGACCGATGGACTCCAAATCCCTCGGAGTTCGTCTCCATCGAAGAAAGGTCGATCGAGCAGATGGTCGAAGATCCGACTCACTTCGTTCTGGATGTCCCAGTCCCGGGGGTGGAAACTACTCGTTGGTCGCCATCGTACGAGTGACATGGTGTCATACCTCCTTAATAATCTTAGATTTTTATGTTGTCTGATAGCTTTCGAAAGATGAGCCCACCGGTGACTCTTTTGCGCTCACTGATTGGATATTGCAATTCATATGCCAAAGACCACAAATCAATATATATTGAGGTTTATCAATCAATTAAGTTCAAGATTGAATTCGACAAGGCGCCGGAGAATGCTGCCATAACGGCAGCAAGGGTGCAATGTGGCCGAGGATTTCAGGAACTTCTGACGGTCTGCCTGCCAAGAAGTGATAATCCAACAGGGTAAAAAGAAGCCCTCCTGACCTCATCGTTCAGGAGGGCGCGTTCATAAGAGGAAGGAGCGGGCTAGTCCGCAGCATCGGTTCGCCGGGGGGGGAGTCCGCAGAACTGTTCGTAATCGATCAATTGCGTGACGGTGGGGTTGTCACCGCAGACCGGGCATTCGGGATTTCGGCGTACCTTCAGGGTGCGGAAGGTCATTTCCAGGGCGTCGTATATCATCAATCGACCGATAAGGGGTTGGCCCTTTCCGATGATGAGTTTGATGGCCTCTGTTGCCTGCACGAGGCCGATCATCCCTGGGAGAACTCCCAGAACCCCTGCATCCGCACAGCTGGGGACCATCCCCGGGGGAGGGGGCTCCGGGTAGAGGCAGCGGTAGCAGGGTCCTTCACCGGGTGCGTAGACCGTTGCCTGTCCCTCGAATCTGTAAATGCTGCCGTCCACGATGGTTTTTTTCTCAAAGACGCAAGCGTCGTTCAGGAGGTATCTGGTCGGGAAGTTGTCGCACCCGTTGATGATGATGTCATAACCCCGGATGATATCCAATGCGTTTTCGGACGACAGCCGAGTCTGGTAGGGCCGGATGTTGCAGCCGGGGTTCAGTTCAGACATGGTTTCGATCGCGGACTGCGTCTTTGGACGACCCAGGTCCGATGTCCCGTGGAGGACCTGCCGCTGGAGATTGGAAAGATCGACGTAGTCGGCATCAACGATTCCGATGGTTCCGACACCGGCTGCGGCGAGATAGAGCCCGGTCGGACATCCGAGGCCCCCCGCCCCAACCAGGAGGACCCGGGCATCTAAAAGACTGGCCTGACCCTTTTCACCCACTTCCGGTACCATGAAGTGACGGGCGTATCGCTGCATCTGTTCAGGATTGAATGATCGTTCCTTCACGGTGGGCAACCCATCCCCCGACCACCCTTCGTACCCATCGGACATCGACGAAACATCGGAGTAACCCATCAGCTTAAGGGTTTTCGCGGCCAACGCGGATCGTATTCCGTTGTCGCCATAAACGACGATGGGCGCGGACCGATCGGCCACGTTGTTCTCAATCTGCAACTCCAAAAATCCTCTTGGGAGGTTTATCGCGCCCGGGAGATGCCCATCGATGTACTCCTCCCGTTCCCTGATATCGATGATGACAAGATCCGTTTGCGTATTCAGCCTCGCGTTAACCTCCCGCGAGTGGGTTTCCTGGTGCGTATTCTCATCGTTTGATTTACGCATTCGAAAACTCCTTAAGAGAGAGGTGCCGAGATTACCCCGCCTTTTGGTTTGGGCGGGGAGTTTCGTGTGACGTCAGGGACTTCCGAACACGTCAAACCTCAACCATGACATCGGTTCCCTGCACCTGGACGGGATAGGTCTCGACGCAGATCGTCGCGTCCATTTGACAACCTCCCGTCTTGACATTGTACTCCCAACCGTGCCAGGGACAGGTGACGATTTCGGCCTCCAGGTCGCCTTCTCCCAGTGGACCGCCCAGATGCTTGCAAGTGTTATCGATAGCGTAGTAGGTTCCACCCAGGTTAAAAAGGGCGATCTCCTTTCCGTCGGCCGTTACGACCGATCCCGTGCCTGGATCGATTTCCTCTACCGTCGCAACCTTGACCAGGGCCATGCTGTTCCTCCTTCGTGTTCAGTCCGCCGTAATTTGCTCGAGAAGCTTTTTTGCGATATCCCCGAATACCCGGGCTTCATCCGAATCCGGGTCAGACGCAGTCACCGGGATCCCCTCATCGCCGCTCTGACGAATCAACGGGTTGATCGGGAGCTGGCCCAACAACGGGACCCTGAACTTTTCGCTGATGTCGAGGCCCCCTCCCCTCCCAAAGACTTCCGTCCGTTCACCGCAGCAAGGACAGGTGAAGCCGCTCATGTTCTCGACCACCCCGAGTACCGGTACATCCAGTTTTCCGAACATCTCCACACCCCTTCGAACGTCTTCCAAGGCCACGTCCTGAGGGGTGGTCACAATCACAGCGCCGCTGACTTTCGCGGACTGCACCAAGGTTAACGAAGCGTCTCCCGTGCCCGGGGGCATGTCCACAAGCAAACAATCCAGGTTTCCCCAGGCCACTTCAACCATAAACTTCTGGATCATCTGGGAGACGAGCGGACCTCGCCAGACCACGGGGGTTTGATCGTTGGCGATCAGTCCGATCGACATGAATTTGATGCCGTGACGTTCCGCAGGGACGACCTTGCCGTTTGAGAAGGCGGGTTCCGACCGCACACCCATCATGATGTGCATGCTCGGACCGTAGATATCCGCGTCCAGGAGGCCAACCCGCGCCCCCGTCCGCCCCATGGCCACGGCCAGATTCGCGCTGACGGTCGATTTTCCCACGCCTCCTTTACAGCTCGCGACCGAGAGCACGGATCGTATATCCGGGACCAGGTTCCGATATTCGACTGGCCGTATGGGTGCGGTTCGGGCCACCTCAGGTCACCCCCGCTTCGTCCATGGCCTTCTCCCCTTGGGGCCTCCCCGATCGAGGGGAGACTTCCCGAAGCCTCTCGACCTCCTGAATCACACGTTTCGCCGCGTAGTCGACCTCTTCCCGTGTGTTGAATCGTCCCAGACCGAACCGCAGACTGTTATGCGCCAGATCCCTGCCGACGCCCATGGCGCGCAGGACATAGGAGGGTTGCACCGTCGCCGAAGTGCAGGCAGAGCCGGATGAAAGTGCGATCTCTTTGAGCCCCAACAGCAACAATTCCCCTTCCACATCATCGAAGCTGAGATTGAGGTTTCCAGGCAGACGATCCTCTGGATGACCGTTGAGGTAGACATCCGGCAACTTCCCGACGATACCCGCTTTGAGACGGTCCCGCAAGGCCTTTATCATTTTACCCTCCGATGCCATCTCCCCTTTGCAGATCTCACAGGCCTTCCCCAGACCCACGATTCCCGGGACGTTTAGCGATCCACTCCGGATCCCCCGTTCATGGCCACCCCCGTCGATCTGAGCGGAGATACGGGCCCTGGGCCTGCGGCTCCGAAGATAGAGCGCGCCCACGCCTTTCGGACCGTATATTTTATGCCCCGAAAGGCTTAACAGGTCCACCCCCATCCGGTCCACGTGGACATCGACTTTTCCCACTGCCTGGGCCGCATCGGAGTGAAACAGAACGCCTTTCTCCTTGCAGACCTTACCGATCGCCTCCATCTGCTGCAGCGTCCCAACCTCATTATTGGCGACCATAATCGTTACGAGGATGGTTTTGTCCGAAATGGTTTCCCTCACCTGCTCGGCTTCCACTCGTCCAAATCTGTCGACCGGAAGATAGGTCACTCGATAACCCCGACTCTCCAGGGATTTGCACGCATCCAGGACGGCCCTGTGCTCGGTCACTTGCGTGACGATGTGGTCCCCGCGATCCCGGTAGAATTCGCAAACGCCTTTGATAGCCAGGTTGTTCGCCTCGGTCGCCCCGCTCGTGAACACAATCTCCTTGGGGGACGCCCCGATCATTCCGCTGACCTCTTCCCTGGAAAGTTCCACGGCGGCGTCGGCCTCCCAGCCGAACCGGTGAGTGCGGGATGCCGCATTGCCGAACCGTTCGGAAAAAAAGGGAAGGATCGCGTCTAACACCTTGGAGTCCACGGGCGTCGTCGCATGACAGTCCATGTATATAGGTAACTTTATCAAAGCGATGTCCTTCGCCAAGGCCGCAGGAATAACATTAAGGGATAAAATTATAATAACGAATTCATGTTTGGCGTCAAGACGGATTTTTCTTCGCCGGATTTTCGCCTCTTACTCATCAAACATAGCATCTACGAAAACCTCAGGGTCGAAATCCTGAAGGTCGTCGATTCCCTCTCCCATGCTGACCCACCGCACCGGAAGTCCGAGCAACCGGCTGATTGCGATGACGACCCCCCCCTTTGCCGTGCCATCCAGCTTTGTCAGAATGACGCCGGTCAGGCCAAGCGCGGCGTGAAATTCCCGAGCCTGGATGAAACCGTTCTGGCCGGTGGTGGCGTCAAGAACCAGGAGCGTCTCGTGGGGGGAACCCGGTTGGGATTTCTGGATGACCCGGTGGATTTTTTTCACCTCCTCCATCAAGTTGACATTGGTATGGAGGCGACCCGCGGTATCCACGATCAAGAAATCGGCTCCCCTCGCCCGGGCGGCGGACAAAGCGTCGAAGGCCACCGAGCCCGGGTCGGCCCCAGTTTGATGCCGGACCAGATGGGCCTGGGAACGGTCCGCCCATACTGCAAGTTGATCGATGGCGGCTGCCCGGAAGGTGTCGCAGGCAGCCAGAACAACCTCGAGATTTCCCACCGTATATCGGGCGGCCAGCTTTCCGACGGCGGTGGTTTTCCCGACTCCGTTGATCCCCACGACAAGGATGACCCGGGGGCCGTCTTGCTCCGGAACCCTTGGAATATGAGAGGGGAGGGGGATCTCAAGGATTTTGAGGATCTCCTCTTTCAGAAGTGCTTTGACATGATTCTCATCCGCTGGGTTGTCGGTCCCAACCCGACGACGCAATGCCTCCACAAGATAAAAGGCGGATTCGACTCCAGCATCCGCCTCGATCAGTATGCCTTCGATCTGGTCAAGAACCTCTTCGTCAAGATGCCCCCCCCTTCGAAGGATCTTCGTGAGGCGCATCGTGATATTTGTGCGGGTCTTGAGGAGGCCCTCTTTGAACTTCGACAATTGCATCCGAACAGGTCTGGAATTAGTGGGAATTGGACCAAGACGGGGAACGGGTTTCAGGGAGGGGTTATGTCTGACAGAGTCGCACGGTTCCTGCCCAAGCTCTTTGACTTGTATAGGGCCTGGTCGGCGATCTCCATGAGGTTCTCGGGTGTGTCGATCTTAGGATTGGGGCAAGTGGCAACCCCGAGGCTCACCGTGATGTCGATCGGACCTTTATCGAGCTTGAACGCATGGCTGGCGATCTTTTCCCGGATCCGATCGGCCTTCAGGAGCCCCTGCTGGGCGTTCGTCTCGGGCAAAAGCATCACGAATTCTTCTCCGCCGTATCGGGCAAGGATGTCGGACTCCCTGGATGTATTCCTGAGGATATTGGAGACCTCTTCCAGGACCAAGTCCCCCTGCAAATGACCGTAGGTGTCGTTAACTGCCTTGAAGTGGTCGATGTCGAGGATGACCAGGGAGAGGATGGATTGGTATCTTTGCGACCTGTCGAACTCCTGACCGAGGCGGTCGACGAAAGCCCGATAATTGAGAAGGCCAGTGAGACCGTCGGTGAGGGCAAGCGTACGGGTATGGTGATGCAAAGACGCGTTGTCCAGCGCGAGGGCGGCAAGATTTCCGACGATGTAGGGTAGATATTGTACGTTCTGTGACACGGCCGTCCCAGCAGCCAGGTTGTAAACACCCAGGATTCCGATCATCTTGTCCTGAACGGACAAGGGTGCCTTCATCGACTGTGCGGACGACTCGAGGGTTTTCGGTTTTTCCCCCACGAGTCGCGCCTGGTGAATCGTCTCGATCTGGTCTTCATCTATTTCCTTCCTCTGGAGGGTGCGCCAGGAGGTTTGCGCGTCGATCCGGATATCATGGAGGGTTGTCTCAGACATCGGCCAGTCGCTGAATATATAGAGTTTTGCCTTGCTGTCCTCCGTCAGGAAAAGGAATGCACCCTCGCATCGGACGATGGAGATAAGGCTTCCAAGGACCGTGTCGATGATAAGCTGACTATCCATCGTGGACATCAGCCTTTTCCCCATCTCGTAAAGCTGAAGCACCTGTTCCAAATGTGCAACCAGTTCAATGTCCGACTCAGAGGCCTTGCGCATGATCTGATCCACATTGACTGCGAACTGCCTCTTGGCCAGCGCCTCTTTCACCCGCATATCCACTTCTGAAAAGGTGATCGGTTTCTGGATGTAGGCCGATGCGCCCAGTCCGATGGCTTCAGAGGCATGCTCCGCTTTTCCGTAGCCGCTGAGCATAATAACCTCTGCCGTTGGCTGCAGCTGTTTGATCGATTTAATCACTTCCAGACCGGACATGTCCCCCAGATCGAGGTCTGTGATGGCCACATCGAAAGTCTTCTCGCTGATCGTCTGGATGGCCTCCTTGCCAGACATGGCCACATCCACCGTATAACCGGAACTCTCAAGGAACTGCTTGAGAATGTCACAGATGTCTTCGTCGTCATCAATGACGAGCGTTTTGATGTTGGAATCCATATTCGAAGATGCGTGCGTTGGGGTCGATTAGAATGTCGGGAACATCAAGCCTATTGCGCCAGAGAGGAGATTAACTCGATCAGGCGTTCGAGGTCTCCATCGTTATAAAACGCGACTTCAATCTTTCCCCCCTTTCCTCTTCTTGTGATCTTAACGGAGGTTCCCAAGCTCCTCTGCAGGCTCTCCTGGAGGGAGATCATCGTAGGGTCGCTGGGGACCGCATGTTTTCTTTTCGGGATTCTCCGCGATGAGGATTTGACCAGCCCTTCAACCTTTCGGACCGTCAGGCCTTCTTTTAGGATGCGCCCGCATAGTTTGAACTGGGCCTCTTCGTCTTCAAAGGCCAAAAGGGCCCTTGCGTGACCCATCGAAAGATCGCCAACGGCGAGGTGGTCCTGGAGCTCCGGAGGGAGCTTGAGCAAGCGGAGGGTGTTCGCCACAGTGGAGCGTTCCTTTCCCACCCGCTGGGAGACATCCTCCTGGGTCAGGTGACACTGATCAATCAACATCCGGAAGGCCTTTGCAGCTTCGATCGGGTTAAGATTCTCCCTTTGAATGTTCTCGATCAGAGATAATTCCATCATCTCCTCAGGCGAGGAGACTTCCATCACGACAGCGGGAATCCTCTCCATGCCGGCTTGCCGTGCTGCCCTCAACCGTCTTTCGCCGGCGATGAGCTGATATCCTTCACCAAGCCGCCGGACGTTAACGGGCTGGATGATCCCCTTTTCAAGTATCGACTGCTTTAATTCCTCGATATGATCGGGATTGAACTCCGTTCGCGGCTGGTATGGATTCGGGCTGATCTCAGAAATATCGATGTCGACGATCCGGGCGCCGTCGTCATGAGCAGGCTCCCCCATGACCAAATCCGGTATGAGGGCCCCTAACCCCTTGCCCAGGGCACTTCGTTTAGCCATTGGAAATGACCTCCCCCGCGAGTTTCAGGTAACTTTGTGCGCCGGAAGACATCACATCGTAGAGGATGATCGGTTTCCCAAAACTGGGGGCCTCGCCAAGTTTGACGTTTCGGGTGATGGCGGTGTGAAAAACCTTCTCCCCAAAATACGATTTGGCCTCATCGGCCACCTGGCGGGAGAGGTTGAGACGGGAATCGTACATGGTCAACAGAACCCCCTCGATTTCCAAACCCGGGTTGAGATCCTTCTGTATGAGTTTTATCGTGTGAAGGAGCTTTCCCAAACCCTCCAGGGCATAGTATTCGCACTGAATGGGGATGAGGATGGAATCGGCGGCCGTCAGGGTGTTGAGCGTCAATAAGGAAAGGGAGGGCGGGCAATCGATCAAGATATATTCATAGTCGTCTCTGAGGGAGGTGAGGACAGATTGAAGCCGACGCTCACGGGAAATCATACCTACCATTTCGATTTCGGCCCCTGTTAACCGGACGTGCGATGGGATCAGTTTGAGGAACGGGATCTCTGTCTCCCGTAAGACCTCTTGGACCGGATAGTCTGACACCAGCACCTCGTAGATGCTGGGGTCGGAATCGCTAAGCGTCACACCGCACCCACTGGTGGCGTTGGCCTGCGGGTCGATATCGATCAGCAGCGTGTGTTTTTCCGCAGCCGAAAGACAAGCCGCCAAGTTGACGGCCGTGGTGGTTTTTCCGACGCCGCCTTTCTGGTTGGCGACGGCAATGACCTTAGACATGGCGCCTGAATCGGGGATGGTTATGGCTGGAACGCATATTAAATATATCCGATGGCCCGACTAAATGCAAGTGGAAGAAAACTCGCCGAAGACGCGGTTTGGGTTCAAATCATCCTGTGGATGGGGCGGATTCCGATGCTCTCGAATGGAACGTCGATGATCTCGTTTCAGAGGACATCGATATTCCCCGCCGCAGGGACTGCTGCACCTGTTCAAGGCCTTCCACCCCCCCGCATCCGCCGATTCCTCGGCAGTTGACGGCGGCCGTCGCGGTGGCGAACTGGACCGAATCTCTCGTGTCCCATCCGTAGTGAAGACCGCAGATAAGTCCCGCCCTGAAGGCGTCACCTGCGCCTGTAGCGTCTCTTACGTCCGTCCGGTAGGCGGCCACCGTGATCGAGGTTCCGTCCTCGAAATTGACCCTGCAACCCAGGGATCCCTGGGTGGTGATCGCCATTCGAACCCCTGCTTTCAACAGGCCAACAGCTACCTCGGCCTGATCCCCCAGATGATGCCGGCGCAGGAAGCCGTCTGAGTTGATGACGAAGTCGGCGCTGGCCGCAAGCGGATGGTCGGGGGCAATCTCGACGGCAAGGACGGGGATCCCTTTCTCTTTGGCCATGTGGGCCGCTTTCGCGGCGTTCGATCCCAGGAAGGGGTCAACGGTTATCAGTGAGACCCCCTCCAGATCGTCGGGCGCAAGGGGGCGACTTCGCATGTCTGGAAAGTGACCGAGGACCGCCCGGGTTCCGTCCGGTATCGAAAGAATCACGGTATGGGGTGTGCGTATCCCTGTGTCCACGGAGATGCCGGAAGCATCAAGGCCGGGGAAGCGATACAGTTCGCGGAGGAAAAAGTCCCCGCTCCTGTCGTCACCGATCGCGTTTCCAAGGAGTTTGACCTTAAGGCCCAACCGACTCAGTATGGCAGCGGTGTTGGTTGCTTCCCCGCCGACGTGTTCGCTGTCGGACAGGATCCGGCCGTGCCCGTCGGGCTCCGGGTGGACGGGTATTCGGAGAATCTGGTCGACGCAGAGGACGCCGTAGCACAGGATCTTGCCAGGGGGCAGGCTAAAAGTCATATGGACCGTGAATGACGCACGGATGGAGGTGCGATTTATTTCACGTGGATGGCGTTTGAAAGCTCCCTGATCAGGGTGGGATCGTGGACTTTTTCGACCGCGTTCCCCACGACCACAAACGATGCACCGGCCCGGACCTTCTGGGCGGCGGCATCCGGTGTCCTGATGCCCCCCCCGACGATTAAAGGAAGACTCACATATTGGGAAACCGCCCGGATCATCTCTTCCGGAACGCTCATTTCAGCTCCGCTTCCAGCTTCCAGGTAGATGCACTTCATGCCTATGTATTCTGCGGCCAGGGCGTGGGCCATCGCGATGTCCGGCTTGTCCCGGGGAAGAGGCCTTGTGCTGCTGAGGTATTCCGCAGCCGTAAGCTTTCCCGACTCCACAAGGATATAGCCGGTGGGTATCGGCTCCAGCCCCCGGGATTTGATGAGGGGAGCTGCCTTCACCTGCTGACCGATCAACATCTCCGGGTTGCGTCCGCTGATCAGGCAGAGGAAAAGAAGGGCGTCGGCGTGGGGCGCAACTTGATTGATATCCCCCGGGTGGACGATAACCGGAAGATCGACGGCCTGTTTGATCTCCCGCACAGCGCAGTCGAAGTCGGGGGCCATGAGGAGGCTCGTCCCGAACAAAAGGGCATCCACCCCGTTGGCCGCGCAGGCCTCCGCCCGGAGGACGAGGTCGGGGATCGACAGCCGATCCGGGTCCAGAAGGGCGAGAAAGGCCGCCCCGCGTTTCTCCCGGACGGACATCAGATAGTCGAAAGTCTTTCCCATGCCGCCGTATTCAACTTAACTCCGAATCCAATCCTCTACCCGGATCACCCTCGCCAGGATCACGGGTGCGTAAATTCCCCTCAAGTATTCTCCACATCCCGGCGACGGGCCTTCAATTGGATTTCCTGCTCGAGCGCCTGAATTTTCTTAATCCCTGACATGCTTTTTTACGATTTCTAAAGCCTGTGAAAGGGCCTCATCCAGTTTGTCAATATCTTTCGCACCCGCCTGGGCCATGTGGGGTTTCCCGCCACCCCCTCCTCCTGCAACCTGAGCGACTTGCTTCACGATGTCGCCCGCTTTTAGGCCTCTTCCCTTGATCAGGTCGTCGGTCACGACGGTCAGAAAGGTCGCCCGGTTGTCCAGGGAGGCACCCAGAATGCCAACCCCGGACACGAGCTTTTCGCGTAGGGTATCGGCCATGCGGCGAAAGTCATCGAGGTTTTTCGGGCTCACGCGGCCCGTGACCACTCGAAAACCATCGATGGTCTGCCCTTTTGCAGCCATCGTTTCGATCTCGGAACCCGCCCGGATTCGGCGAAGGGAATGGATCTCCTTCTCCTGTTCGGTGTTTTGTGCAAGCAGTTTCTCCACCCGACCTTGAAGTTCGGAGCCCGAAGCGTTCAATAAGCGGGCGAGGTCTGTGATGAGTGTCCTTTCGGTGTTGATCACTTGTTCAGCCGCCAGGCCGGCAACCGCCTCCGAACGTCGAACACCCGATGAGACGCCTCCTTCCGATAGGACCCTGAATAGTCCCATCTGGCCGGTGGTGGTGAGGTGTGTTCCTCCACATAGTTCGAGACTGTAGTCTCCGATCCTGACCACCCGGACAACGTCTCCGTACTTTTCACCGAACAGGGCCATGGCCCCTTCAGCACGGGCCTCATCCAATCCCATGAGGGCCGTGGAGACAGGATGGTCTTCCCGCACTTTCGCGTTCACGATCTCTTCTATCCGGTCCAGTTGTCCGGGTTCCGACGCAGCAAAGTGCGTAAAGTCGAATCGCAGACGGTCCTCTGCGACGAGGGAACCCGCCTGGTGCACGTGTTCGCCGAGGACGGAACGAAGTGCCGCGTGCAGGAGGTGTGTCGCGGTGTGATGTCGGGCGATGGACAGTCGCCGGTCTTCGTCGATCTGGGCTGTGACCTTCGACTCCGAGACGTCCTTCGGGTCGCCCGAGATCAATCGGCCCCGATGGAGGATAGCCCCCTCCACCCGCACGGTGTCCTCTACGACGATCTCGAAACTTTCACTGGTAATAAGGCCGGTGTCCCCCACCTGCCCACCGGATTCGGCGTAAAATGGAGTCACGTCAAGCACCAGGTCTAACCTGCCGGGTCCAACCGATTCACTTTGGACCACCCTTGCCTGGACCGCGGTCTCCTCAAAGCCAACGAACCTGGAATGGCCCTCCGCTACGGTCTTCGCCCCCCCCGCCAGGGGGCCGGTGAACTGAGATTTCGTGGCCTCTCTTGAGCGCTCCCTTTGACGTTCCATTTCCGACTCGAACCCGTCGACATCGACCGACAGGCCTTTTTCTGCAGCCATCAACTGGGTGAGGTCGAGTGGAAAGCCAAAGGTGTCGTATAGCCTGAAGGCGTCGGCCCCTTTGATGTTGCCAGAGGCGCTGACTTTTTCGAACACTTCAATGCCTCTATCGAGGGTCCTCCCGAAGCCTTCCTCCTCAGATTTGATGACCAGTGAGATGTGCCTTCCCTTTTCGATGAGTTCAGGATAGGCCTCTCCCATCACATCGGCCAGGATGGGGGTGAGTTTGTAGATAAACGGCTCGTGCATCCCCAGGATCCGGCCATACCGTGCGGCACGCCGGAGGATGCGCCGAAGGACATATCCCCTACCTTCGTTGGAGGGGAGCGCCCCGTCGGCTATGCCGAATGAGAGAGACCGGATATGGTCAGCGATCACCTGTATGGCGACGCTGTGGTGTTTGTCGTAGGACCGATTCGAACTATCACATATCGCCGAGATGAGAGGTCGGAAGAGGTCTGTGTCGTAGTTGGACCAGACCCCCTGGAGCACTGCGCACATCCGCTCGAACCCCATTCCGGTGTCCACGTGTTTTGCGGGGAGTTCCTCCATTTGCCCCGCGGTGTCTCTGTTGAACTGGATAAAGACCAGGTTCCACAATTCCACATAGTCGGCGTCGTTGCTATTGATGCCATCCGCCCTCTGGGATTCGGGCCGCTCGCCGCGATAGTAGTGGATCTCAGAACACGGCCCGCACGGTCCGGTCTCCCCCATCTCCCAGAAGTTGTCTTTTTTATCGAACCGAAGGACGCGACCTTTCTGAACGTCGGTCTCTGCATACCAGAGCCGTTCGGATTCGTCGTCATCAAGATATACCGTCGCCCAGAGCCGATCCGCGGGAAGCTTCCACACCTCGGTCAGCAGCTTCCATCCCCATTGAATGGCCTCCCGCTTGTAATAGTCGCCGAACGACCAGTTGCCCAACATCTCGAAAAAGGTCTGATGGTCGGGGCTGGAACCCACCTCCTCCAGGTCGTTGTGTTTGCCGGACACGCGGATGCATTTCTGTGAGTCGACCGCTCGTCGGTAGGGGCGTTTTCCGGTTTCCAGAAAAACGTCCTTGAACTGGTTCATCCCGGCGTTGGTGAACAAGAGCGTCGGATCGTCTTTCGGCACAACGGGGGCACTGCGCACACGGGTGTGGCCCCGTTCTTCGAAGAAACTCAGGAATTGTTCGCGGATCTGTTGAGATCTCATAGCGGAAAATCAAACAGTAGTGACTAAAAGTCCTAAGATTCCTCTCCCATCTCCGACCACATCCGGAGCGCGCCTTTCCGGGATTCCTCCGGGCTGAAGCCCCGGCGCCTGAGCAGGTCACCCATTCGCCTCAGGGCCTTCTCCCGATCGAGGCCACGGTATCGCTTCGCGCGTTTCCGAAGGACTTCTATGGCATCCTGCTGAGGATCTCGATCTCCGAGGAGATCGTCTAACACCTGGGAGATAATCTCCGGGGCAATCCCCTTTCCGGACAACTCACGCTCCAACCTACCACGACCCATCGGGCGGGTGGCCTGCCGGCTTTCAACCCATTGTATTGAGAAAGCGCGATCGTCCAACATGCCGAGGCGTTCCAGGGATTCAACCGTCTCCTTTACGACCTCCCTGGAAAAATTCTTCCGGTCGAGCCGAGAGATGATCTCGCTTTTGCTACGGGCCCGGACCGCCAAAAACCGAAAGGCCGCCTTCTTCGCCTGTTCCACGGCTTCGTCGGTGGAAAACAGTCTCGCAGCTTCGGTGTCGATCAACGGATGCTTGTCCGACATAAGTCTCCTAAAATATGGAAAAGGGGGATTAACGTCAATAATAAATAAAAAGGGCAGGAGATACAGATGGATCGAAGAAAGTCTGTACCTTCAGCCCTTAAAGACCAGAAGAACGAGTCAAACTTACTCAGTCAAAAAGTCAGATGAAACCGGTGAATTCAGATCTGTCCTTTCACCCCACCTCCGGTTTGTTATTGTTTTAAGGTTTCTCCCCATCTGTTTTCAACCCGATCTTCTCGCGAATCCCTGCCTCGATCCGACCGGCCAAATCCGGATGTTCCTTGAGATATTGCCGTGTGTTCTCCCGCCCCTGACCCAAACGCTCTCCATCGTAGGAGAACCAGGTCCCGCTGCGTTGGACGATGTCGTAGAGTTCACCCATGTCCAGAAGGCTTCCCTCGCGTGAGATCCCGGACCCGTATATGATGTCAAACTCGGCTTCCTTAAACGGCGGGGCCATCTTGTTCTTGACGACTCTCACCTTCGCCCGCTGTCCGATGATATTGTGCCCGTCCTTGATGGATGATATCCGCCGGATGTCGAGCCTGACGGAGGAGTAGAACTTGAGGGCCTGCCCCCCGGTGGTGGTTTCGGGGTTTCCAAACATGATGCCTATTTTCATACGGATCTGATTGGTGAAAATAACACAGGTTTTCGACTTGCTGATCGAGGCGGTGAGGATGCGCATGGCCTGAGACATCAACCGGGCGTGGAGACCCATATGGGAGTCCCCCATCTCCCCGTTCAACTCCGCGCGTGGAACCAAGGCGGCGACGGAATCCACGGCCACAACGTCGAAGGCACCGCTTCTGACAAGGGTGTCCGTTATCTGGAGGGCCTCCTCACCGGTGTCGGGTTGGGAAATGAGGAGGTCATCAATATTCACCCCCACCGTCCGGGCCAAATCGACGTTCAGGGCGTGTTCCGCATCGACGAATGCGACGGTCCCCCCCTGTTTCTGGGCTTCAGCCATAATATGGAGGACCAATGTCGTCTTTCCCGAGCCTTCAGGGCCGTAGATCTCGACGACCCGGCCCCGGGGTACACCGCCGATGCCCAGCGACGCATCGAGCGTGATAGATCCCGTGGGAATGCCGTCCCCCTCAACCGGCGCCCCTTCGTCGCCGAGCCTCATAATGGATCCCTTTCCGAATTGTTTCTCGATTTGGGAGATGGCCTGATCGATGGCCTTCTTCTTGGTGTCAGCTGGATTGCGAACCATGGCTTATCTCTCCTGGGGCTGGATGAACGGGCGGTGATTTGTCTCGAGATGTCTTCAGAGGGCGAATCTGCACAGCCCTGCGAAATATACTGAACAAAAGTGTATATGTCAAGAGAAAACCGTATGCCATGAATTATTTTAACTGTATATTATTATAGAGTTAGATCTGTTCGGTCCTCCCGCTTCGAAAACGGGAATCCGTGCCAACCGACAGGGATGAAAATATGGATGCCGGATGAAAATAGTTTTCACAGAATTTGCGTGCGTTTCATCCGTGGTTGAACGCTTTTTCTTGACACGAACGGTATTTTCCGAACAATTGAAGGCCTGTCTCCCGAGAGGATTTGCAAAGGTCGTGCCATGAAGGTATTTGAGTCCGGAGATCTAGTGTCGTGTCCCAGTAATTCCTTACAAAAGAAAGTCTCCAAAAACGTAGCGGTGGCTGTCATTTTGATCGAGAGCCAGCGAGCGAAGATCGCACCAACTGTCTGATAGTTCGGGACATAGAGATCCTTCGCTCCGCTCAGGACGAACAGACCGCTATCCGAGAAATTATTGAAGGAACTTCTGGGACACGACACTAGGGGGTCGAATCTCGGAAATCAACCCAGGACTGTCCTGGCCAAGGGGGTATAAACAGGGCCTTCCGGGCGAAGATCGCTCTTCAAGATGAGGATTTCACGGACGAGCATTTCAGAAGTGGATTGAATCGGGATCGTGGGGGCGTTCCATAAAGCCCTCCGACCCCGGCGAACCCGGCCGATGGTGATGTGGGGCGAAAACGGTTTGTCCTGCTTCGAAAAGTCGGATCTGAACAATTCATCCTCGATCCGACTCTGGAGTCTTTTCAGGGTTTCGAGGTCACCCTCCAGGTTTATGTAGAGCACTCGGGGCCGACGGAGATCCGGGAATCCCCCCAAGGATCCGGGACGGAGTGTGAAGGGGAGCGTTCCCTCTGCCCCAGCCAGGACCGCGCGCCGAACCCGTAAAACCCCTCCCTCATCAAGGCTTCCGAGAAAACGGAGGGTGAGGTGAATGTTCTGAACGGCGACCCAACGAACGCCTTCCACGAGTTGTTGCAATCCCTCGATGTAGCGCTCAAGGTCCTGACTGATCTCATTCCCCAGGCCAATGGCGATGAAGGTTCTGATTCCACTCACTGGTCTGCGTGTCCTTCTCGATTCCGAAACGCCGGTTGGTTGCCCTTAACGTGTAACTGTCGGATTTTTTACTTAGGATTCGGGGGTGATCGATACAGCCCCATCTTGTGTATCAGTCGCTGGACCCCTTCCGGGACCAGGTCCTCTATGGGCTTCCGACGCTGTATTCGGTCTCGAACCATCGATGAGGAAATCTTCGCGTGACGGGGATCAAGCTCGATCACGTCGATCCGGTGGGCGTAGTTTCGACACTCTGGTCTCTTGATAAAACGGCGTATGGTTTCAACCCCGTGTGTCCCGCGGTTTGCCGCCACAAAGCGGCTGGAGGCGAACAACCGCTCCAGCTCAAGGGGCATATCCGTGTAATATTTCGGATCGAAAAGACGGATCAACGTGTCGTATCCGACGATGAAACAGGGATGCGTCTCGCGGGGGTAATGCGGTCGGACGGCATCGGCTTTATCGATGAATCGAGGATGGGTTACGGCACCGACCGAATAGGTGGGATGATCGCGGGCGAGGATATCCAGCATGAGGAGCCGAGCCTCCAACGGGGCGCCAAAAAGCCGCTTGTCCACGTTTGCTTTCGCGAGCAGAAGCAGTATTTCGTCGAAACGACAATGGCGGTCGGCCTCCTCGATCATCCTGAGATGAGCGCTGGTGGGGGGGTTGAAAGAAGCGGAAAAGATCCCCAGAGTTTGAACCGACGACCGGACACGGGAGGCTCGATGAACGATCACGGACTGTGGGGGACCTTCGGCCCTCAGCCCATCGATAACCCCGCGAAACGCTTCGAGTCGATTCCGGGTTGAGGTGGAACCTGAGTCGTCTGGTGTGGACCCCATAGTGAAAAAAAGGATCTGAGGGTGAACCTTGAAGCGCATCTCGTCAAGAATCCGCTTCAAGGACCCTGGCTTCTGAGGAACTGGAACGCGGTTATCAAGGCGGTATGGGCCATGCGTTCCCGAACCCCTTTTCGATCCTGCCCGAAGATGTGGTGTTCGGAAGCTGTACGATCTCCGACGGCAAGCCCTACGAACAGGGTACCTGCTGGAACCTCCGGGGAATTCGATTCCGATTCCGAGTTGTCGGCCGTTGCCAATCCGACATCCGCCCCGAAGAAGCGCCGAACCCCAAGGGCCGCTTCGGAAACCCGAGAGGAAACAGAGATCGAATTCGGTGTTAAAGTTCCCTGTAGGCCCAGCTTTGAGGAAAGCATCTCGAGGTTCTCGGCAACAATCGCTCCACTCAATACGTCAGATGCACGGGGGTGTTCGGTAAGCCTTTGAACCACGTTTCCCCCGGTACACCCCTCGGCAATCGCCACTTTTAGATTCCGACGGTTTAGTTCTTCGATGAGCAACTTCTGGATCGAATCGCTCCCCTCTGCATAGATGAAAGGACCTGCGCGGGTATATATCTGGTCCGCGACATCCCGGGCACCCTTTCGGCAGGCCTCTTGATCCGGACCTTTGATCGTAATCCTTAGGTCAATTCCAGTCCCCTTCGGAAGCGAAGAGACGCTATCGAGACCCCGTATGTCCCGGATGCGTTCGAAAAGGGCGGATTCAGAGATGCCGCTGCTGCGCAATGTCAGGTGATGGATGACCAGGCCTCCCGTCTCCCGAGAAAGGATCGGGAGGACGTGGTCGGTCATGAGTCGCTCCATTTCCCCCGGAACTCCCGGTATCAAGAAGATCTGCCTTCCATCCCGAACGAGATGGAGACCCGGCGCGGTTCCTACGGGGTTCCAAAGGACCGATGCGCCTACGGGGATCATCGCCTGCACCACGTTGCTCTCGGGCATCTCGATCCCTCTGCGGACAAACCTCTCCCGGATATGGTCCAAGACCTCCTCGTCGAGTCGTGTTTGCATCCCGAAAATATCACAGAAGACTTTCTTGGTGATGTCATCGTGAGTCGGACCCAGGCCGCCTGTCACTACGACCACAGCCACTCTTTTCCAGGCTGATTTAAACGCCTCAAGGAGACGGTCGTAGCTGTCGCCGACGGTGGTTATCCAATCAACGGACACTCCGATTTCGGACAAGCGCACCCCGATGAAGGCAGAGTTGGTGTCGACGATATGTCCGAAGAGGATCTCATCACCCACGGTGACGATCTCTGCGTTCACGGGAGCTCCTATGCCCTTTGAGTCATCTGTCGGACGTAGCGGGGGACTTGATGAGAAGAGAGGGGGAGAGAAGGTGCTGGGGGGAGGGTTTGATGAGAAGGCGTCCTTTCGTCTTGGCGAGAAACGGCAGCCTTATGGTGACCCATCACTTACCATTAACCTCCATCCCTGAAGGAGGATGTTTCCGTAAATTCCTGCCGCAACATCATCAAGCATCACCCCCCATCCCGCGGGCAGCCGTTCTAGGAAGCGGGCGGGTTGGGGTTTCAGGATGTCCAGAATTCTAAAAATGAAAAATGCCGCAACGCCCATCAGGAGGGATTTCGGAAGCAGGGCAACGGTCACGCCAAACCCCACGATTTCATCGATCACCACATAACGGGGGTCCTTTCCCCATTCCGTTTCCGCGATCGAGGAGACCTTCACCCCTACAGCGAAAAGGGTCAGGAGCCCAGCCAACCAGAGATGAGTCGGGGTAATCGGAAGCAGGAGATAAAGGATAAGTCCGACGAGGCTGCCAGCAGAGGCAGGGGCGACCGGGGCATAGCCTGAAAACCCCCCCGTGGCGATAAAGCGCGTTATGAAGTTGATAACGGATTCCCCTTCGGAATAGAAAAATGATGGGGAATATTGGACCCCTGTTCACCTATTTCGGGATCTTGGATAGGAGTTGACGGTTCCCCCATACATAATCCAGAGCGGACCAGGCCGTCACCAGCGTAACGGCCATCATGAAGCTGCGGGCATAGTTTGAAATGAGGTCGGGGTTTCCCTTCATGAGGATCAGAACCTGGATGGAGATGATGCTCGTCCCCTGGACAAGGGCCTTGATCTTGCCGCTCCGGCGGGCAGCAATAATCACCCCCTGGGCGGCTCCGGCCGTGCGAAGCGTCGAGATGAGCATATCCCGATAGATAATCGTGGCCACCATCCAAAGGGGGACAAGACCCGCGCCCAAATAGCAAAGAAAGACCGTGAAACGGGAGATGCTGTCGGCAAGGGGGTCGAATATCTTTCCGAATGAGGTCACCTGGCCCCTAGACCGAGCGAGGTGTCCGTCCAGGAGGTCTGAGCCTTCGGACATCGTTACGATGAAAAGCGACATTGGCGCCGAAAGCGGGCTGTCCCAGAAGAAGACCGCGATAAAGACCGGGCTCATCAGCAGCCGGAAAGTCGTCAGCGCATTGGCCAGGGTCAAAGGGATTGAAAGGGCGTACATCGAATGGCCACCTTGAACTGTCGGGACTCCGGACCGGGTTAAGGACCCCCGGACGGTGATCGACTTTTAGAGCTCTTGTCTTCCTTCTAAAGATCGGGCAAGTGTCAATCCGTCGGCCAATTCCAAATCGCTCCCGACGGGGACGCCTCTGGCAATCCGGGTCGTTCGGATTCCGAGGGGTCGAATGATCCCATCCAGGTAGTGCGCAGTAGCATCCCCTTCTGTGTCGGGGTTGTGTCCGTATATCACCTCGTTGACCTCACCGGTTTTCAGGCGGGCCATGAGTTCGTCGATTCTCAAATGATCGGGCCCCACGCCGTCCAGTGGAGAGAGGACACCCCCCAGTACGTGGTAGAGTCCACGGTGGGTCCGGGCCCGCTCAAATGCGAGTACTTCGCTGACCCCCTCAACGACAAGGAGGGTCGTCCGATCCCGCAATGGATCGGAACAGATGGAACAGGGGTCTGCCTCGGTCAAGAAGAAACAGATGGAGCAGGGGTGGACCCGGGATTTTACCTGGACGAGAAGTCGGGCAAGGGTTTCCACCGCATCGGTCTGGTTTCGGAGGAGATGAAAGGCAATCCGCTGGGCCGACCGCGGACCGATCCCCGGTAATTTGGTGAGTTCAGCGATCAAAAGATCGACGGATTCGGAAACCATAATCGCGCGGAAGGGGATTTTTCAGGGAAGGGTTAAGGGATGATTCCACGATTCACATCCACGGAAGTTTCATCCCACCCCCCCCGGGTATGATCCCTCCCGTGACCTTCTGCATTTCCTCCTGGGCCATCGCGGACGCTTTTTCCAACGCCTGATTGACGGCCGCGAGGATGAGGTCTTCAAGCATTTCGACGTCATCCGGCACCACGACTTCGGGGTCGATCCGGACCGAAATGATCTCCTGCTTTCCGTTTGCCACCGCCACAACCATCCCTCCCCCGGAGGTTCCTTCCACCTGTTTCTGTTCCAGATCCTCCTGAATCTTCTCCATCTGTTCCTGGAGTTTTTTAGCCTGTTTCATGATGTTCCCCATACCCTTCATACCGGCGCTCCGAATAAAATATGAATGTCAATTTTCTAAGAGATAACCCTTCGCTGCGCTCAGCCGAAACCTCATTCGATCCGGAAGGCGCAATGATATTTGGCACGCCATCGTGCTCCCTCACCCCGCCTCGGACCCACCCCTAAATCCCCTCCAAGGAGGGGACTTCACCCCTATCGCGGGCTTCGTTTCGCTCAGCCGAAACGAATAGGGATGTAAGCTCTTGCATAGAAGCTGAAATGTAAGACTCTAAACGGGTCTTTCGGCCCCTCGACCCAGGATCTCTCCATCGAATATCTCTAATACGGTCTGAACGGGAGGGGATATATCTAAATCCCTCTTCTCCCGGGAATCGGCACGTTCGAAGTCCCCCTGGTCTTCGTTTCGGGGTTCGCCCAGGCGGCATTCCACACGCAGCCGGGTGCCGATGACCTCGGCGATCGTATCTTCGAGCACCTGTTTGTTCCTCTTGATCTGGTTTGCCTGGAACGCGGCGGTGGGTGGAAACCCGATGTGGAGGCACCGCTCGACCAAAGCACAGGGGGTTCCTACCCCGAGTTGGACGCCGAGCGGCATGGAGGCTTTTTTTGTCCGATCGATGATTTCACCCCAAGCCCCTTCGATGACTTCCAGTGAAGGGTTGTCCGATGCAGGAAGCGAGGGAGATCCGACAGCCTTTTCCTCCGGATCCATTCCTGGTCCGCCGGGGCGGGCTGGTTCCGATTGAGGGTTCCCGGGTCCATTCTGATGATTCCCCGAAGAAGGATTACGCAATCCTCGGACCTGAATACCCCCTCGCAATCCGGTTTCGATTCGATCCAGGCGCCCCAGCAACTCCTCGATCCTTACCGTGGACTCCAGCGCAATCAGTTTGACCATGGTGAGTTCGAGGTGAAGCCGGGGTTGGGAAACCGAATCGACGGCCACTTCGTGGTCGGAGACGATCTGAATCATCATCAGGAGGTCCTCCTGGCTGAATCCCTCCGCGCACGCCATGGTTCGGGCCTTTTCGGCATCCGATAGGTCCAGGCTATCGGATCCTCCGTGGATCTTGCAGACCAGGAGATTCCGGAGGTGTTCCAGAAGTCCCCGGACGAACTCTCCGATGTCTCCTCCCTGTCCGATCAGTTCTTCGATCAGGTTCAAACCTCCAACCCGATCTTTTTTGGCAATGGCCTCCGTGGTCTTGAAAAAGATGTCCTGGTCCAAGATTCCCAGGGCTTCCCGAACATCATCGCCAGCAGGGGAGGTCCCGGCATAGGCCACGACCTGGTCGAGAAGGCTCCAGGCATCTCGCATCGCCCCGTCCGCACGCCTCGCGATCAGAAACAGGGCTTCTTCGGGGATCCTGATCCCTTCCTTCTCGGCTGTAGCCGCGAGCCGATTTGCGATGTCCTCCGAAGGGATACGCCGGAAGTTAAATCGCTGGCATCGCGATAAAATCGTTGAAGGAACCTTCTGCTGTTCGGTGGTGGCAAGGATGAATATGACGTGCGAAGGAGGTTCCTCAAGGGTTTTCAGAAGGGCATTGAAAGCCTCAGGGGTGAGCATGTGGACTTCGTCGATGATATAAACTTTTTTACCCGTCGGTTTTGAGAGGCCCAGGATCACCTTCTCTCGGAGGCTCCTGATCTCATCGATACCCCGATTGGACGCGGCGTCGATCTCAAGCACGTCAGGGCTGTTCCCAAGATCGATGGACTTGCACGGACGACAGTCGTTGCAGGGGGTGGGGGTGGGACCCGATTCGCAATTGAGGGCTTTGGCCAGTATCCGCGCCGTGGTGGTCTTCCCACATCCTCTAGGTCCGGAGAACATGTATGCGTGCGCGATCCTACTAGATATGACGGCGTTTTGGAGGGTTATTGTCACGTGGTTTTGTGCTATGACGTCCTCAAACAAGGCCGGACGCCATTTTCGGGCCATCACGATATAAGACATTTGAGCACCCAGGAACGGATGAGAGATTTATGAGGCGGGAAAAGAAAAAAAGGCCGTGCACCCGCCTTCGATCTTATGACCCAGGCATCGTAAGGATAGCCAACTCAGGCCAGGTTGCCCCACGGCACACAGAACGGTTCATCTACCGTTGCTACCTTCCGGTCCTGGCGGGGTTCGATGATGATCTGTTGCGCAGGACCTGACCTTCAACGCCGCTTTTTCCTTACCCCGCACCGGGACAGAGAGACCTCAGCCCGGGAATTCAACCCCGCTTTAGCGGATTGCGGGTATAGGGCACCGCTACCTCCCCGTCTAGCACGACCTTTATCAGAGACCGGCAGACCCCGCGTGCGCCTGTTGTTCATAATCCAGTCTGCCGTATTACATCCAATTTCTGGTGGAGCAGATGGGGATCGAACCCACGACCTCAGCGTTGCGAACGCTGCGCTCTCCCATCTGAGCTACTGCCCCACCGATGGGAATGAATGCTACGCACCTTCGATCCGAACTCCGTCAGCCTTGGTCGCCTCGGATTTAAGGACTTCCACGTCATCCAAGATCCGGCCGATGGGGTTTACCGGGCTGGCGGGGCGGATCTCATCCCCGGTGCTTGCCGGCGTCAGCCCATAGAAGATACAAAAGGCGTGACCGGGCGGCCAGTAACCCAGGTCACCACATTCCACCACCTCCTGGGAATTTTCAGGACCGGCCTCCACTGGGATGGAGAAATAGATCTCGTCTCCCCACGTGTTAAAATCGGATGTGAGAGGCAGGGCTTCCCAGATCTCACGGGCGGTCCGGGAGTCGTTCAACTCTGCGTCCAACACCACGTCCCCAACGGTAATTCGTATTGTTTTTGGCATAACTAGTGACGCGTAAAAGAATTAGCCTTGCATTTAGCAACACCGCTGGCCTCGGATGGGTGTCCGGACATGAGTCGTGAGTCATCTTGGTTGCTCCCAACCCTTCCCCCAAGGTTGTCATTTCTCTTGCTACCACCCAACCGTTGGTCATTGTTCCCAACCCTTCCCCTAGTGTCGTGTCCCAGAAGTTCCTTACAAAAGAAAGTCTCCAAAAACGTAGCGGTGGCTGTCATTTTGATCGAGAGCCAGCGAGCGAAGATCGCACCAACTGTCTGATAGTTCGGGACATAGAGATCCTTCGCTCCGCTCAGGACGACAGACCGCTACCCAAGAAATTATTGAAGGAATCTTTAGGACACGACACTAGTAATGAGAGTACTGTTAGATTTCCGTAATTGGAGAGTCATTTTGTTTGGTTTCAACCCCGCCCCCAAGTTCGCCTTTTTTCTTCCTACCTCCCCACCGTTTCTCGCTTGCTTCCAACCCTTCCCCCGAGTTCGCACTTTTTCTTGCTCGTCCCAAGAAAAAGTGCGCAAAAAGAAAGACGCCGCTCAAACGCCGCGGAGGCTGGGCGCGCCTAAGCCGGAATTTAGGATGGCAATCAGAATTTTGTGTGGTTCCGAGAGGGATCGTGGCTTAACCGGGCCCTGGTGGAACGTTAAAAAGGAGGGACAGAGTCGCGCCCAAAAACCGATATTATGATTTATGTAATGAGAGTACAGTTTGACTTCCGTAATTGGAGAAGTCATTTTGTTAAAAAGGGTAATGAAAATACAGTTTAACTTTAGTAACAACTCAGTAAAAGAAGGTCGAAAGTCACGAGTCGGGAGTCCAAAGACCAAAATCATTTCGCGATTTCCGACCCGGGCTCTGAACCGATTGTTGGCGGAGAGGGTGGGATTCGAACCCACGGTACCCGTGAAGGTACACATGATTTCCAGTCATGCCGGATCGGCCACTCTCGCACCTCTCCAAAAAGAAAGTCATCAGTCAAAAGTCACGAATCCAGGGTCCGAGTTCAGGTCCAGGCTTTCGGCTTGAGATCCCGAACCGATTTCTGGCGGAGAGGGAGTCCGCCATTTACAATTCTAACGCATTCCTGAAAGTTTCGGTAAATTTCTGTATACAAAGGAGATATTGAACAAATAAAACTTGACTGTTCCTGCGTGTTTCGGTATATTCCCCTTATAATTGAGGGGAGAGTAAGGGGGAATGGAATGACGAACACAGCCCTAACAAAAGGGGAATCGAAATGGCGGGTCCAACCCCATCGAAGGCGGGGCGCAAGCACGGCCGGCATCCCGAGAAGGCGCTGAGCGCAGCCTTTGTCCGAACGGTGCCGAAGCCGGGCCGGTACTGCGACGGGCACGGACTCTATCTGCTGGTCACGGACACCGGCGCGCGCTGCTGGGTGCAACGGCTGACGATTCGCGGACGGCGGCGCGAGCTTGGCCTGGGCGGCTTTCCCCTGGTGACGCTGGCCGAAGCCCGCGAGCAGGCGCTTGTCAACCGCAAACAGGCGCGCTCGGGCGGCGACCCGCTCGCTGAGAAGCGCAAGGATCAAGGCGTGCCCACGTTCGAGGAAGCCGCCGCTAGGGTGATAGAAATTCACCGGCCGTTCTGGAAGAACGGCGGCAAGAGCGGGGCGCAATGGGAATCGTCGCTTCGCCAGTACGTGTTCCCGCGCCTGGGCCGGCGTTCGGTTTCGGACGTAACCAGCGCTGACGTGATGTCGGTGTTGACGCCGGTCTGGCACGAGAAGCCGGAGACCGCGCGGCGGGTGCGTCAGCGTATCGGCGCGGTGATGAAGTGGGCGGTGGCGCAAGACTTGCGTGGCGACAACCCCGCGGGTGACGCGATTGGTGCAGCCCTGCCTCCGCATGCCGGCATCAAGCGCCACCAGCTGGCGCTTCCCCACGGCGGGGTTGCATGCGCGATAGAGGCGGTGCGGGCTTCGGAAGCTTCCCTGGCCGCCAAGCTGGCCTTCGAGTTCCTGGTGCTGACGGCGTGCCGTTCGGGCGAGGTTCGGCTGGCCCGGTGGGACGAAATCGACCTGGAAGCCCGCGAGTGGACCATCCCCGGTCAGCGCATGAAGGCGAAGCGGCCGCACCGGGTGCCGCTGTCCGGGCGGGCGCTGGAAGTCCTGAGCGTAGCGCGGACTCTCGCCCAGGATGGGATCAATCTGGTATTTTCCAGTATAAGATATGGAAAACCGCTGTCAGACGCAACACTTTCCAAGCTGCTTCGGGACTTGAGCGTTCCGGCGGTGCCTCACGGGTTCCGGTCGAGCTTCCGGGACTGGGCTGCGGAATGCACCGACGCGCCGCGCGCCGTCATGGAGGCGGCGCTGGCGCATGTCATCAAGGACAAGGCCGAGGCGGCCTATGCGCGTTCGGACCTGTTCGACCGTCGCCGCAAGCTCATGGACGATTGGGCGGCCTATCTGAACGTGGAGGGCGGTCAAGGTCAAGTAGTACCGATGGAGGGTCGTCATGAATAGGGAGCGTTGCGAGCAGTGGGAAGCGGCTTTCGCCAAGCAGGAAAGAGACGAAACCATATCGAACGAGGAACACATGGCGTTGGTTCCCCGTGGCCTGTTCGAGGGCATGAGTGAGGTCGAAGCCTACGACGAGGCCGAGAAAGTCATGCGCTACCATCTCCACGGTTTCGACCTCACCCCGATAGCGCCGCGCGGTCCGGCAATCGGGGGCAACTGGTTCACCATCGGGCCTACCTTCGGCGAGCATCGGGCCGATGAAGGGCTACGGAACTATATCAAGGCCAGCACTCGCGATCCCGACTATTGGGAGGCATTGACCGTCATCGCAGCCCGGTTCCACCGGAAGCGCCAACCACTCCCCGATACCCTGGCCGATTGGGTCGCCGACTATCTTGAGGGCAAGCGGCAGGCGCCACCTTCCCACAGGGGGCACATGGGCCGCCCATACTACGCGAACGCGAATCGGGATTATTGGATCGCCTGGATGATGGACCTGCTCCACTTCCTGGGCATGAAGGAAAAGGACCGCCGTTACAGCGCGATAGTCGAAGCGCTTGACATGAAAGAGGAGGCCGTCCGCTCGGCCTTCGACAGTTATTGCCAGAACCACGACGGCAAGATGCCGCGTCCGTGGGAATGCTGGCCCCCTCCCAGCCGCAAATCCAAGCGCCAAGAATAACCCCCCGACTCCGAATCCGTCCAGATGTGAACTATCGTGGCGACAGTTCACATTGAAAATCCAGATCTGTGTGGTAATTTCCGGAACATTTTAATTCAGGAGGTTACTACACATGCCTGTCATACGATTCTTGCGCCGCCCCGAGGTGGAGTCCCGCACGGGCCTGTCGCGCTCCACGATCTACGCCGCCATGGGCCAGGGGACGTTTCCGCGCCCGCGCCGTATCGGCAAGCGGGCCGTGGCGTGGCGGGAAGACGATGTCGAGCACTGGCTGGCGCAATGCGGCGAGGCCAACCCGGGCGACCTGTACGCGCCCAAGCGCGGCGATAAACCCGCCGATTCACCATCGGCGGTGTGACATGCCCAGCGCCGAAGAAATCGTCAGGGCGCTTAAGGGCCGATGGAGTGGGAATAGCGGCATGTGCGGCTGCCCGGCGCATGAGGACGCCAACCCAAGCCTGAGCGTGATGGAAGGGGACGGACGCGTGTTGGTGCACTGCCACGCCGGATGCCCGCAGGAGGCTGTTCTGGACGCCCTCGCGCGCGCGGGCTTCGACATCCGCCAGTCCAGCCGCGTCAACGGCGGCGCCTGCATTGACGACTACGGCCACCCCGAGCTCGGCAAGCCGTCGCGCACGTGGCCCTACCATGACGCCAAGGGCCGGATCGTCGCCTATGTCGCGCGGTTCGAGACCCAGGGTGGCAAGGAATTCCGGCCCCTGGTCCTCAAATACGGACGCTGGCGTGCGGCCGGACTGCCACCGCCGCGCCCCCTGTTCAGCTTGCAATCGATCCTTGATCGGCCCGGCGTGCCGGTTCTGGTGTGCGAGGGCGAGAAGACCGCCGAGGCGGCGGCCAGGCGGTTCCCCGACACCGTGGCGACAACGCTGATGCATGGCGCCAAGTCACCGCACAAGACCGACTGGTCGCCAGTCAAGGACCGACATGTGACGGTGTGGCCCGACCACGACGAGGCGGGCGTGGGCTTCGCGGAGAATGTGGCGCGGTTGGCAGAACAAGCGGGCGCGGCCTCGGCGCGGATCGTGCGAGTGCCCGACGGCCTGCCGAAGGGCTGGGATCTGGCGGATGAACCACCCGCCGGGCTCGACCTTGGCAAGTTGCTGGCCGAGGCTGAAGCGGTTGCCGAAGACCGGGTCGCCCGAACGTCCAAGGATAAGCCCCCGCGCGGTCCATCGCAAGCCGACCGGCTGGTCAGGCTCGCGGAAAGGAATGCCGCCCTTTTTGCGGACGGAGACGAGGCGTTCGCCGACTTGGCCGTAGACGGGCATCGCGAGACGTGGCCCGTGAAATCGAAGGGCTTCCGGCGCTGGCTGCGGTGGGAGTTCTATGTCATCGAGCATAAGTCGCCAGGCGCCGAGGCGATGCAACAGGCTGTCGCCACGCTCGACGCGATGAGCGTTTTCGATTCGGCCCGCCGACGGGTATTCCTTCGCGTGGGCAAGGCCAGCCAGCGGCTCTACATTGACCTAGCCGACGATGCTTGGCGTGCCGTCGAGGTGGACGCCAGCGGGTGGCGGGTTGTCTCCGATCCACCCGTTCGGTTCCGGCGCGGTGAATCCATGCAGGCGCTGCCCGACCCGGAGGCCGGGGACCGGGCAGATGCGCTGGCGGCCCTCCGGGAGTTCTGCAACGTAAGGTGTGAGAGCGATTTCCTGCTTGTCGTGGCGTGGCTGCTTGCCGCGTTGAGTCCGGAAGGGCCGTACCCCGTGCTCGCGCTCGGCGGCGAGCAGGGCACGGCCAAAAGCACGCTGTGCCGGCTGCTGCGCTCCCTGGTGGACCCGTCCTCGATGCCGCTGCGGTCGCCACCACGCGATGACCGCGATGTCTTCATCGCAACGCGGCGGGCGCACGTGCTGGCCTTCGACAACGTGTCCGGCCTGCCGCCCTGGCTGTCCGACGCGCTGTGCCGGCTGGCGACCGGCGGCGGTTACGCGACCCGAACCCTTTACACCGACGACGAGGAGACGATCCTCGACGCGACGCGCCCGGTCATCATCAATGGCATCGGCGACATCGTCACGCGAGGCGATCTCGCCGACCGGGCGATCCACCTCACCCTTGAGCCGATCCCGGAAACCCGGCGCCGCCTTGAAAGCGACCTGCTCACGCACTTTGAGGTGTGGCGGCCACGCATCCTGAGCGCGCTGCTGGACGCCACATCCGAGGGGGTGCGGCGGCTGCCCACCGTGCGCCTGGAGCGCCTGCCCCGCATGGCCGATTTCGCGCTGTGGGCAACGGCCTGCGAGACCGCGTTCTGGCCCGAAGGAACCTTCCTGAAGGCCTATGACGCGAACCGCGCGGCTGCGAACGAAGCCGTCATCGAGTCGAGCGCCATCGGCGCCACCGTGTGCAAGCTGATCGACCGAGACGGGCCGTTCGAGGGAACGGCGAACGATCTGCTGGAAGCTCTGAACGGCCCCGAGTCCGGATCCCAGCCCAGGGCGAGAGGATGGCCCGCGACCGCGAGTGCGCTGAGTCTCCGCCTCGCACGGCTGGCGCCCAGCCTGCGTGAGACGGGGATCGAATGCGTCAGGCTTCCCCGCACGGCGGGGTCCAGGCGGTGGCGAATCGAGAGAACCCGAGAGTAGGTACAGAACATCGTCATCGCCGTCACACCCGTCATTCCTCAACACAAACAATCGGTTGCGCGTGACGGCCTTCGGCCCGATACCGTCATCACTGGCGCGAACCTCGTCACCTGTGACGGCGATGATGACAGCGATGACGACGTTCGCTCCGATGCCGTCACGCGCAAGCCATTGGAATTATTGGATAATGACAGTAATGACGGCGATGACGGCGATTTACGGTTAAACGCGGCGCGGCAAGGGGGATGACGTTCCGCCTTTGGGACCCCCCCCTTGGAGAAACCCCTGATGACGGGGATCAGGCGAGCCTGTCGTAGCCTCAATGTGACAAGGGGAGAGGGTATGAAGCGCGGTATGATCTGGATGGGGATGACACAATTGGGGTGGGTGATTTTCTGATCTTTGAGTTGCCGCACAACTTCCACATCGTCGCGCCGAGGGACTTGACCAGCAGCTCGTCGCTACGCGGAGAAGCGGAATCGACTGAAAGTTTTTTTAATTCAGTGTGTTAAGCTGGCACAGCGTCCGGTTTTTCCTGGTAACGTGATAGCGGGCCGAAAAGATCGTTGTCCTTAATTTCGATTAATCTCTATATTTTTGTGACGATTCAAGTGCCAAAAGAAGGTGAAAAATGGGCCGAAAATCGAAGTTGATGCTGGAATTGGCCAAAAAATCGCTGGTTTCGTGATGGAGGGCCTGCCGAACAATGCGGCCTGCCGGAGTGCCGGAATTTCGCAAAGCTCTTTTTATACTTGGCTTAAGAAGGGCGAGGTTGCGACCTCTGGTAAATTTCTGGAATTTCTGGAGGATATAAAACAGGCCGCCGACGCCTTCATGCGCGTCTGTTCCTGCTCCGTCGCCGATCATGATCAACCTCGGCGATGAGGAAGGGGAGGCTGAAACTGATGCACCACCAGGATGATTGGCGACCGATCGAAATCGCCCGGCAGGGTCCAGGAACCCCGCAACCCTGCTCCGCGAGACGCGGGCGGAAGAATTGGTACGCCTGGGAAGAGACCGAGAGCGTGGCGGCAAGGTAGTTGCCCGTGTGGCGGACGATCTGTCAGGTAAGGGGGTTCTGGCCTTCATCAAGCAGGCGATAGACCCTTCGGAAGAATCGGTGCTTGTCACGGACGAATTCAGTGCCTATAATACGGTAAGGCAGATCATGAACCACGCCGTGATTCACCACGCCAGGCATTATGCAGACGGTGATATACACACGAACACGATTGAAGGCGTGTGGTCCCTGCTCAAGAGAGCCTGGTACGGTTCCCATCATCACTACACGAAGCGTTATACGCCGCTCTACGTGGCCGAGGTCCTGCTACAAATACAACAACCGGAAGAACAAGAGGACGTTTGATACGTTCATGAAAGGGTGCTTCGCATAGGGTGCCGATTATCAGGGAGGATCCAGATTGAGTTTTTTTAGAAGAACGTCTCGGAGTTCTACGGCAAGCGCTCTTTTTACATGCTTCATCTCAATGCCGTGATTATAGGAACTCATTTTCATCTTGGAGATCATTTCCGGACTGTAATTGCTCTCTTCTTCGACAAACTCAAAGCAGAACTCTTGAATTTCATACGGATGCTTATCCAGGAACTTGTCTACCAAACCTACAGCCTTTTCTGCGGCCCATTTGTCAGCATTAACATCACTTGATATGGATCGCCCCAAGTCTGTAAGCTTGAGAGGGCTTTCACTTGAAATAACGGCAGGGATGAGATGAAATATTTTCTTGATATCTTCCTGGATACTCTTGATGTTGGTACGGATTTCTTCCATGAATTCTTTAAACGAAGACCTGTCTGAATTAACGTTCCCAGCCCATATCCCTACTTTACATATGATTGTTCCAATTACTATCACGACTGCTGCTATTGGAGCAAAAACGACCCAATTGAAATCAGACATTGTTGGCTCCTCGCTTGGGCGGGGATTGAACACAAAGACAACGTACTTTCCCAACAGTACAAAATATATGTTACATGGGGACACCCAGTCAAGAAAAACCTTGATTTACAGGATACCATCCGTCGCAATTTCAATCATCGCATCTCGCAAACAGGTCTCCTCCGACGCTGGTGTACGAACTGATATAGGTGCATATATCGGAAACCCGGACCCAGTCGGTCAGTTTGTGCCAGCCTTCCGAAAAGGCGAACCATTGATAGTCTAAATTTTCTGCCAAGTACCGAACGGCACACGTTGTGGCTGATACCGCCTGGAAACATCTCGAAGGAAACTGTTCGTGGTCGCCTGGTAAGTGATTGTATGATCTCGGAGTCCATTCCCTGGACGTCGATTTTCACGTAGTCCGGGAGGGACCCGAAGTTATCTCGATGCCGGTCGATCGCCCAGTCGAGGGGAATCGTATAAACCTGAGTCATTCTTTTCCACTTCCGGTTGGCCGGACGGTGCTCCTCGCACTTCGAGAACGTGGACATGCCATGAGACTCGCACACGTGGAAGGTTTCCATCCGGCTGTCCGTCCCGGCGCAGATCCCGGATTCAGACAGGCGAAGTCTGTTTTCGTTCTTAAACCTGTTGTTCAGCACGTCCAGGCAATAGGGATTTGGCTCATAGGCCGTTACGAGTGACCCCAGGTCCAGGAAGGCCCGGGTGTGAATACCCAGGTTGGCCCCCACATCGATCACGGTGTCCCCCGGCCGGACGATTGGCTCGTAAAGGCGGCTGGTCCGGGCCCGGAGCCAGGGATCCCGGACCAGCCACCAGTCCCATGCCCGGGACGCCGGGCCGTACAGGCCCAAGCAAGCAAGCATAGATCCCACGGCGTTGACTGTCCGTAATGACATCAAGATGAACCCCCTCCGCGGTGGCGTACGGTTGTGCGACATCACAACGAGGATGTGATACGTTCATGAAAGGTTGCTTCGCATAGCTTAAACGTGGAGGTTAAACAAATCAGGCTCCATGAAAGGTTGCTTCGCTTAGGATCATTCTTCATCAGGAGGATTATAATGGATAGATGCATCGATCAAACTTATGAAGGTCTTATAAAATCGCTGTGCGCCTTCCTTAGCGAAGGACTTGCCCGGTATGACATCGAGCCGAGCGATCTCCCTTCTGAGGTCCCTGATCATGTTAGTCTTGACCTCGGGGCGAGCAATGACAGTATCCCGGATGATACCCACAAAAACGTTTTGTAACGCCAAAAACTCACCTTGTAGACGTTCGATTTCTTTCTGATCTTCGTTCATTATCCGCCTCCATCATCACTACACGAAGCGTTACACGCCGTTCTACGTGGCCGAGGTCCTTCGAGATTGGCGGCGATGCGGCGTAGCACCTCGGCCAGATAGGCCCTACTGGCGCAACACGGATCAAACACATAAACGTTCTCCGCGCGGCGAAACCATCGGCGATGCCGAGTTGGTCTTTGAGTACCCTATCTACCCGGACGACCGATGGCTTCGACTGGGCTTCCTCGAACCCTGCTTCCCTGAGGGCTTCGCTGCCATGAGGGTGTCGAATGCGAGCAGAGCCATGGGGATGTGCTATCTTGTTTGGTCCGTGGCGTCAACCAGGAAAGTCCAGTATGGTCCCGTTCATTCCGTTCAATAATGGAGGTAAAAATGGGGGGAATAGATTTATTTTTTGTATATAATATACTATTTATAAACAACTTATATAAATTATATGGCGGAGAGGGAGGGATTCGAACCCCCGGTAGAGACAAGCCCTACAACGGCTTTCGAGGCCGCCGCTTTCAACCGCTCAGCCACCTCTCCAAAAAAAGGTTTTTGCAGGAAGTCACGAGTCCAGAGTCCAAGGAATAGAAAAATCAATCCTGTGACGCGAATAGCCGTATTCGGGAGGCGCCCAGAACATCGTCAATGCGTGCGGAGATTTTCAAAAAACCCCTTGATCAGTTCCTCGCTCTCGGAACTTCGAACGCCGCGGGTCACTTCGACGCAGTGATTCAACCGTTTATCCCGAACGACATTGAGTAAAGAACCGCACGCCCCAGCTTTCGGGTCGGGGGTGCCGAAGACGAGTCGGTCCAGCCGGGCAAGTACAGCAGCCCCAGCGCACATCGCGCAGGGTTCCATCGAAACGTAAAGTGTGCAACCGGTCAAGCGTTCGTATCTCAAAGCGGAAGAGGCTGCCCGGATCGCAACGATTTCCGCGTGCGCGGATGGATCGTGAAGCGCCTCTACCTGATTGTGCCCCCTGCCAAGAATCCGATCCCCTCGAACGACCAAGGCCCCCACTGGGACGTCCCCCACTTTGGCGGCTTCTCTCGCCTCATCGAGGGCAACCTCCATCCATTCAAAATCGGATTTTCCCATTCAATTCCATCGATTGTTGAAGAAAAAATATATACTATTCCCGATGGGCCGTCAACAGGTTTCTAAGCGCTTAACAGCCCGCCTTTTCCACCCTCTCGAACACCTTCCTGCCGGCATTCAAGATATAAGCGATATACTCTGAATCGTCGTGATCGGCAAGGATGTGTGCCCGCAAAAGGCGTTCGACTTTCTCCCGGACTTCCGATGTCAAGATGCCGTCGGCACCGCGCATGTCGGCCAAACGGCGTTTGGCTTCGTCGTTCAGCAGCAGGTCGGGGTGGTCGGTTGCCAGGGAATGGACGACGGCGGTCACGACCTGATCGAATCCCCACGATCTGCGGACGGCCTCCGGGAGGCGGTCCAGGAGGGCTCGAGGCAAAGAACCGATAAAGCGGGCATGCCACTCCACACGCCGGAAATCCTCGAATTCCTGAAGGAGATCGAGATCCTCCCTTTGCCCGTCGTCATCAACCGCAGAACAGTCGTCGGGACGAATCGTCGTCCAACGACGCAGGCGTTTTATCTCCCCCTCGAGAAGACCGATATAGTTGGAACGCAGGATCGCGCCCGCAGAGTTTCCCATTTCGGTCAGACGCCTGTGTACGTTCTCCCATCCTCTCATCCGAACAGACTCAAATCGATCCGGGCGAAGGAGGTCGATCGCTGTGTTCAGGTCCCCCTGCGATTCATCGTCGAGTCCTGCATCCATGCATACCGCAGCTCTTTTGATGCCTTTCGCAAGATCCTCTTTTCCAGCCTTAATTCCTTTTCGGTACCGCTGGGCGTGTTGAATCGCCGCGCTCTGGAGATATCCGATTAAGGATTCCTGAAAGGGCTCCCGGAACCGTCCCAATCGGATACCAAGCTCCAGGACCCGACCCAGAAAGGTTTTCTCGTCTACGTGAAGACGGTTCAGATCCAGTTTTGCAAGGGACTTCGTCATAAAAAATTGGTGCTGGGGAACAAGCGTTGAGGGGAAGCCGGGTGTTTCAATGGCCGTGTTTATTGGCCGGCTTCTTCGAGATCCGAGTCCGTCTCCTCCATCCCATCCGCCCCCCGGGTACTCTCCCAGGCGAACCGAATCGCCCGCTTGAAGAGTTCGGGAGAAGCCTCGAATAGGTAATTCAGGACGGATCCGATATTTGGGTCTTCGATATACAATCCAGGAGGGGGCCCCCCCAGCGCGGATTCGGAGAAAAGTTTGAACCGTGTGACCTTCGGCGCACCTGGGAAGGGGGAGACCTTACCCTCCAGGTCGAGCTGTCCCACGATTCCTATCAGGGCGTCGCGGAGCAGATCCACCTCGACCGCCTCCAGGAGGCGGACCCGGTGCGGGACATCCTCCACCTCGGCCGCGGCCTCCAACCACTCCCAGGCCACATTCTGACGCGTCTCCGGGTTATCGATCGGTTCCAGGGTGTCTGCCACAATCTCGGAGAATCGCCCGGGGGACATCGCACGAAGCAGCTCGGCGTTATACTTCATGTATTCAGACTCCACGACAAGGAGATCAATGATGATTTCCGTTGAGAGGGCGTTCACCACCCCCGGGCTGTAACTGCCGCCCTCCGGTCCCGTGATCGACAACAGCTCCTCCCGAGCCTCTCCCCCCGCCAGGACCAGTGCCGTTTGCTCCTCTGCAGATCGGAGCTGCATCTCTTTATGGGCTTCGAAAGCTCGCCCCTTAGACAACAGGGCCTTGATCCCCTCGGCTTCCTGAAGCACGACCCTCAGATCTTTCGACCAAGAGCCTACAACCACATTCGCTCCCTGAATCACCGCCGGGGGAATCAAGCCCTCCATTTCAGGTTGGGATCGAATCGAATCATCCGCCAGATGTCCCGGTTTGGCCTGGCCATTCAGCGGTGTGGACCCTTCAGGGAAGTAATTGGGAAGGGGGGGAAGGGCTTCACCGCACTGGAGCCGGTCTTCTAAATTCTTCTGGTGGAACACACAAAGCCTTGCGGTGGGGATGATTTCCAGGCGGACTCGCCCGAGGACCCCCTTGCATCCCGGCCATTCGCAAATTCCGAAGTCCCCTTCTTTAATTTTCGCAAGGGCGTGGTCGATTTCGTTAATTTCACGATGGTCGGCCCTATCCTGGGGGGGAGGGTCGAGTGGAAGTTCGGGAAGATCCGCCTCCGGTTCGGGGACAGTTTTATTCTTGTCTCGTCGTTCGTCGATCTGGTTGAAGATCTCCTGTCTTCGCCGAATTAATCGGTCTTTGAGAAGGACCATCTGCTCTTTTGTCACGGTCGCTCCGAATGCGGGATGGTGGGGGACCGGCGTCGAGTCTTGAAGGCTTGCTTTTGGGTGACTTAACCTTCCTGATCACCGATGGAAATCCAAGGCCACAGATGAAAATGTAACTCCAGAAGCTGGGATTGTCAAGGTCCTAATAAATTATTTTTAATAAAGTTAAATAGTTCTTGACACGAAGAATCACGGTTCGTAAATTGTATCTTAAAATAATTCGCCCCTGGAGTCGAACCACCGGACTTTGGATTTCTTCGGTGGTTTTTTCAGGCTCGGGAATCGCGATTCCGGGGGAGCCGTCCGATTCGTATCGCGTCTCGAATCGATGCAGAGCCCGAACGTCCTCTGAGGGAAAAGGCTGGAAATGTTCAAGACGGATTTGCTTAATAAGGTTCCCCTATTCCGGGGTCTCTCCCAGGCGGAGTTGGATGCCCTGGCCGATGTCACGACGTTGCACCGGATTCGCCGGGATGCCCGGATTATCATAGCGGACGACGAGGGGGACAGCTTCTTCGTGATTGCGAAGGGAAAGGTAAAAGTAGGTCTGTCCGGACCGGACGGCCGAGAGGTAATTTTGACCATGCTGGGTCCCGGGGATTTTTTCGGCGATATGTCTCTCCTGGATGGGAGGCCGCGGTCCGCGAATGTGACCAACGTTGAGGCCTCAGAGTTGCTTGCGTTACGACGCCTGGATTTTCTGTCTCTGGTTGAAAGAAAACCTCAGATTGCTGTGGAGATTCTGAAGACCATCGCCTCCCGGCTTCGGAAGGCGAACCGCCAGATCGTCGGCTTCTCTTTTCTGGGAATCATCGACCGGGTCTGCGATGCCTTGCTGGGCATGTTCGACGATCGCGGAGAGGAGACGGTTGAAGGGGTGCTGATACGCAACCGGCCAACCCATCAAGTCCTTGCGGATATGACAGGGGCGACACGCGAGACGGTTTCGCGTGCCATCAAGCGGCTTGAGGAAGGCGGGTATATCTCGGTACGTGGAAAGGATATCCTATTTCTCAGAAGCCGCCGGAGGTTGGCGTCCAGGTTCCGACGAAACGAGTGATTCGGGCCCGGGTTGGAGCACCCGGAAAAGGAGGGGTGGAGGAGGAAGGTAAAGCGGAAGACATACGAGAACCGAGAGACGGAGAGCCGAAGGAGCGAGAACAGGGATGAGGTTACCCTTTTGCTCCTCTTCAGCCCTCCGTTTTTTTATAGATCCGAATGCCCCAAGTTCCAGGTTCCACGTTCCAAAATTGACACGTGGGGTTTCGTATGATGAATAACGAGGGAGATAGGAAGGGCGCGATCGGCCTTCGCGCGATCGTGTTTGGAATCTTTATATCGGTCGGGGTAAGCCTTTTGGCCAATACCGTCCGGTATGTCCATTCCGGTTCGTACATGGCTCTCAGTCACGTGCCGATGTCGAACCTCATCCTTTTCGTGGCCTCGATAATCGGATTTGCTGCGTTTGCACGATGGTTCGGGGATCGGTTTGTCCTGTCTCCAGCCGAGTGGATCACAATCTTCTGCATGGGGCTCGTCAGCGCCATCGGTCCGACCTACGGTGTGAGCGGGCATCTTGTTGGTTTGATGGCATCTCCCTATTACTTCGCAACACCCGAAAATGCCTGGGGGGAACACCTCCACCCCTATCTGCCATCGTGGTTGATTCCAACCAACCAGGGCGGCGCCATGGCGTGGTTTTACGAAGGCCTCCCAGAGGGGGCCTCGATTCCGTGGGGGGTCTGGGGAATCCCCCTCCTCTGGTGGTTCACATTTATCTGTGCCGGCGGGTTTGCCTGCGCTTGCACATCCATCATCCTTCACCGGCAATGGGCAGAGAATGAGAAACTGGTGTATCCGGCGTTGTCCCCGATCCTGGAGATGGCCACGCGGGGAGGAAGAGGCACGCGATGGCTGCCGGAATTCATGAACGGAAAAGCATTTTGGATGGGATTCGGTCTCGTCTCCTTCGTTTTCTGGTGGAACATGGTTGGATGGTTCAATCCCCTTGTCCCTCAGTTTCCGACCGCAGGAGGGTCGTGGGTCTTTTTTTCACAGCACCATCCTCCGGCATGGGTCTTTTTGAGTACCGCGGTGATCTCGTTTTCTTATTTCGCAAGGCTGGATATCCTTTTCAGTATCTGGTTCTTCGACCTGGTTTTCATCCTGGAAGGGGGGTGGCTGAACAGGTTAGGGATCAGTGCCATCTCCCCCTTCTATGGGACAGGGCGTTATGAGTGGCAGACTGCCGGAGGGTATGTGGCCCTGGTCGCCTGGGGACTCTGGATCGGGAGGGGGCACCTTCGAGATGTCGTTTGGAAAGCCTTAAAGCCAGACCGAACTGATCTGAATGACGACGATGAACTCCTGACGTATCGAGGGGCATTGATCGGCCTTGCGGTCAGTTCCATGTATGTCGGGGCATGGCTTGCGCGGACCGGCATGGAAGTCAAGATGATCGCCATTCTGATTCCCACGACCCTACTGGTCTATATCGGGCTTTCAAAGATCCTAGCTGACTCCGGTTTGATCTATGCAGACCCCCCCACATCATCCACAAAGCTGTCCCTGGCGGCGTTGGGCGGGACAGATTCGGCGGCTACTCACACGGCACTGGGCCTGTCCTCGACCGTCCTGAGTCATTACAGGGGGTTTGCCATGCCAGTGATGGCCCACGTCACCCGGTTGGCCGACTTCGTTTCAGACGGAAAGCACCGGCTCTTCCTGGGGGTTTGTCTGGCCTTTATCGTGGGACTGGTCGCCTCCACACTCCACACGATCTGGCTCGGGTATGCCATCGGGGCTTTCAACTTCAGACCAAACTGGCTGATCGTGGGGGATGGGATCGCGAGGTTTCAAGGCGTTGTGAATTCCATCAAGGGCTCGGAACCGATCGAATCAC
This sequence comes from Candidatus Latescibacterota bacterium, assembly GCA_965217865.1. GTDB lineage: Bacteria > Latescibacterota > UBA2968 > SICM01 > SICM01 > CBDCJO01. Next base: position 3,098,175 of record CBDCJO010000002.1, read on the forward strand.
AAAATCTCTGGTTTTTCCTGATTGGGGCAGGTGCCATGGCCATTCTAAACTGGCTTCGATATCGATTGGTCTGGTGGCCGTTTCATCCGATCGGGTTTGCTCTTTCGGGTACGGGGCTGTCGCGGCTGACGAGCTTTACCATCATGATTGCCTGGCTTCTAAAGCTGGCCATGCTCAAAATGATCGGACCGTCGTTCTACCGGCGGTCCAGACCGTTTTTCCTCGGTGTGCTGATCGGATACATCATCGCAGTGGCAGGCGGGGTGGTCGTGGATGCGATCTACTTCCCTGAACAAGGTCACAAGGTGCATAAATGGTACTGAGCATGGGATATGACCCACCCCGCCCCGGCTTAAGTCACGCCGGGGCACCCCTCCAAGGAGGGGATTTTGGTGAGTGTTGCTTGGAATACGTCATGAAAATGAAAGTCCCCTCCTTGGAGGGGACTAAGGGGTGGGTCTCAAGCCCGGCACCCCTCCCGGGAGGGGATTTAGAGTCTTACAGTATGACCTCTACGCATAGGATATGGGGTGGTCACGTAACGGAGTGGTGTGATCGAGGGAGGTCGCTGGTATGAAAGTGTGGCGGAATATCGGGGCGGTCTTCGGGATCGCGGTACTGTTCTTTCCGCTGTTTTCTCCAGAATGGGTCACGGACAAACTGGTCGAGTTTTTCGAAATCCGTCCGCCGGAACCTGCCCCCGAAAAAGGCTCGATGGCGTTCCCCCTCGCAGAAACCATCCGATCATCGATCGATGAGACAAGGGTGCGGGAACGGATGGTACGCCTTTCTTCCGGTTTCTCAAGGGTCGTGGGATATCCGGGTCACGAATGGGCATATCGTTACATCCGGGACGAGTTCGAACGGATAGGGCTGGAGGATATCACGACGGAATCCTTCGACGTGACCTCCCCGATCGATCGTGGCGGACATCTTAAGGTGATCGGAGAGGCCGGAAAAATCCCGATCCTCGGAATCTGGCCCAACCTTGTCCGGACCAGCAGCCTACCCCGGGATGGGCTCCGCGCAATGTTGGTCGAGGGGGACGATGGCGAGTTTTCGGACTTCAACGGTAAAGATTTGGCCGGGAATATCGTTCTGATGGGATTCAACTCCTGGAATCGTTGGATGAACGCATCCATGCTCGGTGCCGAAGCGGTGATCTTCATCGCTCCAGATTCAACGACCACGGCGCAGGCGGAGCAGAAGTTCTTCCAGGTACCTCTGAACGTTCCCCGCTTCTGGATAGGAAGGGAAGAGGGCGAGATGCTTCGTCGTCGTTTGGGCTCAGGGGAGTCGATCGAGGTGGAACTGAAAAGCCGGATGGTTTGGAAAAAACACAAGGCCCTGAATGTCCTGGGTTGGATTCCAGGGGGGGATCCCACCCTGAAGGACCAGGTAATTCTGATCGACGCATACTACGACGCTATGTCTGCGGTACCCGCCCTCGCCCCTGGTGCGGATCAGGCTTCAGGCATCGTCTGTCTCCTGGAACTTGCCGAATTCCTCCGGGCTCATCCCCCATCCCGAACGGTTTTGTTCCTGGCCTCTTCGGGCCATCACCTCGGTTTCCGAGGGGTCTGTGATTTTCTGAACCGGCACGCCCGAAAGGAGGAGCACTTTGCAAGGAACCTCGAGGACCCGATCGATGTCCGGCTCTGGATTTCTCTGGATCTTTCTTCCGGGACAGACGAGATCGGGATATGGAATGGAGGGAAACCCGGTTATTTTCAGAGATTCTTCGCCCGCTTCGGGAAGAAATTTTCCCAACTGGGTCGAGAATTTGCCCCTTCTTTCGGGATGGACGGGTCCCTGGGCATCGTGGACGGCATCACCCCCCCGCCCGGCCTGAGTTGGGACATGCTTAACCCGGGGGGGATCATCAAGACAGACTCGGAGGTGGTCCTGACGGCGGGGTTGCCTACCGTTGCACTGGTTACGCTTAACGATGTCCGTTTCAGGGTCGATACGCCATTCGACACAGTGGAGCGGCTCAACCTTCAAAACCTGACGAAACAGATCCGACTTATAACCGCAGTCCTGGGCAGGGCCCTGGACGACCCGGAACTCCTCCCCGATTATCGGGTCGAGCTCAGGGACAGGATGCGTGCCCTCAAGGGACGGGTCCTCACTTTCCCCCGTCGGAGTGTGGCTCCAGATCGGCCCCGGCCCGGGGCGGTGGTTGCGCTCAGGATGTCGCCCGAGAAGTCCGTGAAGGGCGTCAGGACGATCTTCTACGACCTTGCGGATGAGAACGGATCGTTTTACGTGCCGGGCTTGACCGCCAGGCGTGTCAATGTCGATGCCTATTATCTGGATCCCGATTCCGGAGAGATCACCTATGCCCCGGATATGGGACCGTCGGGAAAAAGCTACCGGGCTGAATTCGGAATGGACTTCTGGATTACCCGTTCGACGCGCATCCTCTTTCCCTGCGTCGCAACGGATTTTTATGAGACAATCGATCCCCAGCACCTGTCGAAACTCACGCAATTGAAGGTCTATGGCGAAGGGAATTCGGCCCCCCAGGAGTACGGCTATACCCTCGGCCACAGTCCGGACGAACCGGTTGGTGTGGTTTTCACCAGGCCGGGGGAGCGGGTGAAGCTGACGATGAGCGGAGCATCCACAGGCATTCGACTCCTTCTGCTGAACACAACGGGTGAGGGGGAAGAAGGGATGAAGGGCCGGGGATTTTTAACGCGATCGCCCGGGTCCTTCGCGAGGACATCGTTTCAGGCTGCGAAGGATATGTGGGCCCTGGACGAGGGCCGGATGCGAGAATTGCGTGCTTATGGGATTGAGAACCAGCGTCTCAAGGCCCTTCACGTCCGGGCCAGGGACCGTATCGCCAGAGCGGAAGAAGCCCTTTCGGAGCGAAAGTGGGATGCGTTTATCAAGCATACCCGCGCAGCGCTGGGCCTGGAATCCCGGGCATATCCCGATGTCAAGGGCACGCAAAACGACATCGTCCGGGGCGCCATTTTTTTTATGGCGCTTATGATCCCGTTCGCTTTTTTCGCAGAACGGTTGCTTGTGACCGCAGGAGACATCCGATGGCAGGTGGTGTGGACGTTCGCAATCTTCCTGGCAATCTGGGGGGCCCTCTCCCTGGTCCACCCGGCGTTCAGTCTTTCAAGCCCGTTCGTCATACTTCTGGCCTTTATCATCCTGGTGCTTGCCGTGTCGGTGATCACCTTGATCTTCATTCGCTTCAACACCCACGTGAGAAGGATTCGGCCGGAGGGGATGGCTCACGATGTGGATATAGGCCGCATCAGCGCCTCCCTAGCGGCCTTTCAGCTCGGCATCGCGAACATGAAACGGCGCAGGTTCCGGACCGCCCTGACCTTTTCGACGCTCGCCCTGCTGACGTTTACCGTCCTTTCATTTACTTCGATCAAGTCGTCGCTCCAGTTTCACCGGATTTCACGAGATCATCCCGGTCTCTATCCCGGGTTCCTTCTTAGGAGCAAGTTCTGGGGGACCCTTGAGGAATCTTCCCTGGAGTATACCCGGGCAAGCTTTGGGGGAGAGGCGATCGTGGCGCCCCGGAACTGGTATGCTTCGGACGACAGGAAGGCGATCCGGGTGAAGTCCGGGGCTCGGTCGGCCAACGCCCAGGGGGTCCTTGGTCTTTCTCCAAGCGAGGCGGATGTGACGGGAATTGAGTCCTGTCTGTCGAAGGGGCGATGGTTCCGGGATGGGGAGCGGAAGGTCTGCGTCATCTCTAAAGAGATGGCCGGGCAGCTCGGTCTGTCGGAGGGGGATGTCGGGCAGGCACAGCTACATCTTTTCGGGGATGCCTTTCGGTTGATCGGCCTGATCGATTCCGCCCGGATGAAGGAACTGAAAGACCTGGATGGGGAATCGATGACCCCTGCCGATTTTCGGGCAACCGGGCGCAACGTGTTCCTCCGAATGTCCCAGGAGGAGAAGCGGGAAAAGGCCGGCCTGGAGACCCCGAATGTGGAGATCGCTTCGTTCGACCATCTGGATCCGGCCAATGTGTTAATCGTTCCTTACCAACTGCTCCGTGAGGTAAAGGGGTCACTCAAGAGCGTGGCCGTGCGCTTCAAGGACCCTTACGCGGTAAGGGGCCGGGTGGAAGATTTTATCTCCCGGCTCGCTGTCGTATTGTTTGCAGGGATTCCCCTGGGGTCGCCGGAAAATGCGGTTGCGCTACGGGAAGGGGATTCGAGGGAGTCGATGCCGATCCAGGTTTCCGTGTACTCCTCTCTCGGATCAACCTCCCTCCGGGGCCTGAGCAACCTGTTGATCCCGATCGCGATTGCGGGGTTGATCGTCCTGAACACGATGCTGGGTTCCGTCTACGAGCGCTTCCGCGAGATCGGCATCTATTCTTCGGTGGGGCTGGCCCCGGTTCACATCGGGTTTCTCTTTCTGGCCGAGGCTTGCGTCTACGCGGTGCTCGGGACGGTCTCTGGTTATCTTCTCGGACAGGCTGTCTCAAAGTTCCTCGTATGGGAAGGCCTTATGACGGGACTGACGATCAACTATTCCGCACTTTCAACGGTTGCCTCTGCCGGACTGGTGATGGCGGTGACCCTTCTCTCTACGGTGTTCCCCGCACGAAAGGCATCGCAGATGGCCGTTCCCGATGTGACCCGGCGCTGGTCACCCCCCGATCCGGAGGGAGACCGTTGGGGTTTTCGATTTCCGTTTACGGTTGGGGGCGTCGATGCCCTGGGTTTATGCGCATTTCTTGCCAGGTACTTCAATTTCCATCAGGAGGAATCGATGGGCGATTTCTACGTGGAAGGCGTGGGATGCTCTGCATTTCAAACCGAAAGCGGAGAGGCCTACCAGATTCGTGCGACGGCATGGCTTGCCCCGTACGATCTGGGGGTCCGCCAGGGGGTCGAATTGAAAACCCTGCCAACGGGCGATCGTGGGAATTTTTCGATGGAGCTGATGATTCAGAGGACCTCGGGAGACCGGGCTTCCTGGAGGCGATGCAACGAACGGTTTGTCAACGCCATCCGAAAGCAGTTCTTAATCTGGCGTACGCTCGACCAGGGGGCGAAGGAACAAGCCCAAGCGGAGGGTGTGGGGAGGTTCGAAAGGATGAGGGATGAAGGATGAGTGTCGCGACGGAGTCGGAGTGGGGCGCAAAGGCGGTGTGGAAGTGTTGGAGTGGAGGGTTGCGCTTTGAACAGAGGATTTGAGGCTGGAATCCGAATTTATTGATGGCCATATTCAACCGAGATAAGAGCGCCCGGTTCGAAGAGATCGAGGAGTACCGGGCCCTGCTGGAGCCTCCCGGGCACTACGAAGAGGCCTTCAACGTCAAAACGATCATCGGTGCGATCTTCGTTTCGATCGTTATGTTGCCGGGAAATATCTACCTGAACTTGATGATCGGAGGGGGGTTCGGAGCGGCTGCGGAATGGGTGACGATCATCCTGTTCATCGAGCTTTCCAAGCGATCCTTCACCACCCTGAAGAAACAGGAGATCTACCTCCTGTTCTATGTGACCACAGCCCTCATCGGGGCAGAGACGGGGGCGTTTGAAGGTCTTCTCTGGAACCAGTATTTCGTCCAGTCCCCTGCGGCCAAGCAGTTCGGGATATCCGGTCTCATCCCGGCGTGGGTCGCACCGCAGCCGGATTCGAACGCCCTCATCGACCGGACGTTCCTCCATTCGGATTGGATCGCCCCTATCGTCCTCCTGGTCATCGGTACGATCATGGGCAAAATCTCATGGTTCACGGGGGGGTACATCCTGTTCCGGCTGACTTCGGACTACGAGCGGCTTCCCTTCCCGTTCGCACCGATCAATGCTCAGGGGGCGATGGCTCTGGCCGAGCAGAGCCAGGGGAATCAGGGATGGCGTTGGCGCATGTTCAGCGTGGGGGCGGTTATCGGGATCGTATGGGGTCTTTTTTATGTGGGGGTTCCGGCGATTACCGGGGTGTTCATGGAGGAACCCCTGCAAATCTTTCCGATCCCGTTCGTTGACTTTACGCCGTATACGGGATACTTCCTGCCTGCCACCCCGCTGGGCTTCACCTGCCACCTCGGTCCGATCTTTGTGGGTTTGCTCGCACCATTCTGGGGGATCGTGGGGACGTTTTTCGGGGTGATCGTCTACACCGTCGCGAACCCGATCCTCCACAGCTACGGGATGCTCCCCCACTGGTTCGTCGGTATGGACACCATCCAGACCCAGTTTCTGGGTTATATCGATTTCTGGATGAGCTTCGGCCTTGGAACGACTCTTGGCATCGCGGCCATCGGGCTCTACCAGGTCTTCAAAGGCAGAAGCCCGCTCGGGGGGCGCGGGCTTACTCAAAGAACCTTCACCCCTCCGCCCGGTCGCGGAGACTTCCGCATCGGAATCTGCATCATCCTTTTCGCCGCTTCCGGCCTCTACACGATCTTGTTGGCCAGGTATCTCTTTCCCAACCTGGTGACGAATACCCTGATCGTTTTTTTCTTTCTCTTCGCGTTCGTCTATACACCTCTTATCTCATTCGTGAACGCCAGGCTCATCGGCATGGTGGGTCAGACCGTGTCCATTCCCTATATCCGAGAGGCCACGATTTTCCTGAGCGGTTTCAGGGGGATGGAGATCTGGTTTGTTCCTTTCCCGCTCGCCACCCACGGGAGCCAGGCCCAGAAGTTCCGGGAGATCGAACTTACCGGGACCCGGTTCACGAGCATTTTGAAGGCCGAGGTGTTCATGGTTCCCCTGGTGCTTGCGGCGAGTTTTTTCTACTGGTCCTATATCTGGAGCCTTGCCCCCATTCCGTCCGAGACTTATCCATATGCACAGGTCTATTGGCCTCTCAGGGCTCTTCAGGACTGCGTCTGGTTTACGAGCACCCTCAAGGGGGAGATGCGGGTAAGCCATGACCGGGTGTCCTGGCGTCCGGCCAATCTGACGGACGGGAGCTGGTGGTACTGGCGGGTGAGGACGACAAGAGATGCGGAGGCTGAAGATATCAAGACGGGTGGGGATGGGCCTTGGTCCAGGGTGGGATTCTTTTATACCGACTATATGAAGAAGGGTCCACCCCTGACTAAGCCGGCAAGGATCAAGCCGGAGGATCGGTGGGAGTCGACGGGGTCTCCGCAACTCCAGGGTATGGACGATGGGGTGGGGGCGTATACCCCAACCCCCCCCCTGCCCGTTTTCCCGATCCAGGGATCGAAAGGAGAACAGGTCCGCTACTATTTCGAGATCGATCAGACGCCGGAGTTCGACGGGCCGTTCCTGCAGACGTCGGAGGACATCCCGATTTTCTATGAAGCCGTCAAACCGGCGGTCATCGTGTCTGGTTTCGTCATCAGCCTGGTTCTCTTCGTGTTCATGTCTATTCTAGGATTGCCCATCTTGTTCGTGTTCGGGTTCGTGAGGAGCCTGGGGATTCTTCCACATCTGGTTGTCACGGAGATCATAGGAGCCCTGCTTGCAAGGTATTACTTCTGGAATAAGTTCGGCCGGCAACAGTGGAGACTTCACGCCACGGTATTGGCCGTGGGTTTCAGTGCCGGGATGGCGCTGGTGGGAATGGCTTCGGTGTCTGTGGCGATGATTCAGAAGTCGGTGTCGGTGGTACAGTTCTAAGGAAATTGAAGATTGAAAAAAGGCATTGAAAATTGGAGATTCAACTGAGCCAGTAGCAGTGGCAGGAAAGGCAAAGGCTAGGGGTCAGAGGTCGGGCAGTAGCAGGTGGCAGTAGCAGTGGCAGTGGCAGGAAAGGCAAAGGCTAGGGGTCAGAGGTCGGGCAGTAGCAGGTGGCAGTGGCAGGAAAAGCCAAGGTCGGAGGTCAGGGGTCGGGGGATAATCAAATCGAGTGTCACAAACGAATTTTCCACTCGCGTGGAAAATTGAATGAAAACATTATTTATTTGATATATATGAGGTTAGTGAGAGTCGAAACCGGAAAAAAGATTCGGGAAGGAAGGAGTCGAGAGCCCAAAAGCAACCCACCCAAATAAAAACCGCAATAACCCATTGTACCAGTTTAAAGACCTTAACGTGCTGGATGCTGGCAGGCTCTGGTATTCTGGTGCATACCTGTTGGAAACCATTCCCTCGGTAATCTACCTTCTGATGAAACACGGGGATGACTTCGAAGAGGCCGTAGTCCGTGCTGTCAACGATACGAAGGACAATGACACCGTAGCCGCTATTGTGGGAGCCGTTTTGGGGGGGTTATACGGAAGAACGGGAATTCCAGGGCGTTGGATAGACAATTTGGTAGGACGGACTTCGTTTGAAGACGATGGACGAGTATTTGAATTAATCGAAGAGGCCAAGAAGACATTTTGGGGGTGAGAAAAAGAAGCATTATCAGGAGTAAATAAAACTGGCTTAGCGACATAATTAATTGCGCATACCCTTCCGCCCGGCCCCACCGGAATACAGAATACAGAAGAAGAATTAAAGGCAGTAGCAGTAGCAGGAAATGCTAATGCAGAGGGCAGGAAAAAGCAGTAGCAAGGAAAGGCAATGGCAGAAGTCGGAGGTTAGAGGCCAGTGGAAGCCAGGAGTCAAGTTGCTACTTATACTTAGCTCTACCTGTAGCTCTGAATTGTCTCAGCCACCTCGTTCAGGTAATCATTTGTACTGAGACTGTGTGCTTTGGCAAAAAGATTGAGTGTGGATACTCGAGGACGCGCGCCAGTCTCAACCCGGCGAACTTGCCTCTCTGAGAGACCTTTAATGTCGGATTGACGAAGACCGTGCTTTCTTCTCACATCAGCAACGGCCTGACCAAAGAGCTGGTCGGACTGTACTCGTTCCTGCTTGGCTTTCTCCGGGTAGTTTGGATCAGAGAGCCCGCGGATGGATTCCATATCCAGGTGGACGTCCAGGGATGGCCAGTAGACATAGCTGCCGTCTTTCTCCACCTGGAAACTCCTCACATCCCTGCCGGATTTCCTGGATAGAGCTGCGATTTTACTCAACTCGATCTCATATGTTTTGGTTGAGCAACTCATCACAACCAGGAAGTTCTCTACCAGGTGCGCGTCCGCAATCAGCTCATCAGCAGCGCCAATTGTCCTTGCGTGGAGGATTCTTGCAGGCACATCTGCCTGCTGATGCACGATTAGATTACTGAAAAGCCTGAGTCCGGCTTTTTGCAGGTATTGAGGCAGTAGATTCGAGGCATCGGGGTCGTGGATGAACAGGTTCTCCAGGTAGCGCTTGTTATTTGCCTCACGAACGAATGAAGAGACTTCAGGCAGATCACGCAGCGAAACCGACAGGTAGAGGGCACTGAATTCGTCCAGGAGTGAATCCTGAAGCTTCCTGTACTTACGATACCATCGGGACTTCGGAATATGCCGGGAAACTTCCGGGTCGAGCGCAATCACGGCAAAGGCCGCTGTCGTCATTGTCGGCATACTTTCTCCTCCCACTCCTGAAGGAGTTGCAGGCGGTATTTTACGATGAGTTTGCAAAGCTTTTTTTGCAACGGGCCAGGCGGCCTCTTAAAGTTCTTTGGCCATTTTGCGGTCCAATCCAGTAGATTGACGTGAGGTGGCCGGTGATCGTGTGACGGGAACACCAATTCGTACCCGGGTAAGGTGCAGCATGTGACTTTTCCCAAGATTCAGATCCTTTCCAACAAACAAGATAGGCGATACCGGACGTTTTGTCAAGTAATATATTAATCTAAACGTCCGGTTGGGTCGGGGTCAGGGGAAAAACGAGATGTGAGACGAAGACCCTTCCGCCCATCCTCACCGGAATACAAAAAACCCGTGAAACGTGAGACGTGAAACGTGAAACGTGAAAAGCAGTAGCAGGAAAGGCAAGGGCAGGAAAAGGCAAAAGCAGAGGCCAGAGGCCGGAGGACTTCCGTAATTGGAGAGTCATTTTGTTTGCTTCCAACCCCTCCCCCAGGTCGTCCTTTTTCTTGCTACCACCCCTCCGTTACTCGCTTGCTCGCAACCCACATCCCTAAGTAAAAGGACTACAAAAAGAAGGATCCTTCGACTACGCTCAGGACAGGTTCTGCTCAAACGCCGCGGAGGCTGGGCGCGCCTAAGCCGAAATGTAGATGGCAATCAGAATTTTGTGTGGTTCCGAGAGGGCTCGTGGCATTACCGGGTCCCCGTGGAACGTTAAAAAGGAGGGACAGAGTCGCGCCAAAAACCGATATTATGATTCAGGTATTGAGAGTACAGGTAGACTTCCGTAATTGGAGAGTCATTTTGTTAGGGTTCCGAACCCCTCGTCCAAGGTTGCCCTTTATTGGGGGATTGAAGATCAATTAAAGATGTTGAAGATTGAAGGTTGATCCCTATAGGAAGGATGTTTTTCGTGATCGACACGGAGTTGTTTCAGAGTACGCCATTCCGGGAGGCCAAAGGACTCGTCCTGGAGGAGAAATGGGGCCTTTTCGTTCACGTGGCAACGATCGCCCGGAGTCCTTCGGGGACGCTCGTCGTCGCGTGTATCGGTGGACCGAGGGCGGAGCCCGAGCCGGACAACGTGATCGCCATGGCAAGGTCTTTTGATAACGGTGAAACCTGGACTCCCCTAAAAGGGATGATCGACCCCGACGATGGGTGGCGGGCCTTTGATCCTGTGCTCTGGACCCGACCGGACGGGAAGATCTGGATACAGTGGGCGGAAGGGGATTGCCCCGGATTTCGGAAGAGGGACCGCGAAAGACGCGCTTTTTCCGGGTTCCTTACCGTTGACGGTGAAGAGATCGGGTTCAGCGATGTTCAACCCTGGATCGGTCACGAGACGGGCAACTGGGCGGTCAATCCCCCGATCGTCCTGAGCAGCGGACGGTGGGTCGTTCCGATGCAGAACGGACCTTTTCAATATGTCCGCTCGTCGGACGACCAGGGCAGGACCTGGGTCAACCGGGAACAGGCGACGACAGAACAGGTCCCGGGGGGGATAGATGAGGCCACCTTCATTCAGCGGGAGGACGGAAGGCTCTGGGCGCTGTATCGGACGACCGGTGGGAGGTTGTTCGAGGGTTTTTCGGACGACGAAGGGGATTCGTGGATCGATATTCGCGAAACGGGGATCCCCAACCCGGGAACCAAACCCTTCCTTTTGAAACTCGCCTCCGGACGGGTCCTTCTGCTCAACAACGCCACGTTTGCATCGCGGGTGGGGTACAAAGACCGTCCTCCTCCGGCGGACAAGTACTCCGGGAGGAGCTTCCTCACGGCCGCCCTGTCGGAGGACGACGGACGGACATTCTGCGCCGAGCTGGTGCTGGACCGGGATCGCTTCGTCTGTTACCCCTCTGCGATTCAGGACCCCGAGGGGGTCATACATATCGTCTACAGGATGAAGACCGAACTGGCGTATAGCTGGGTGGGAGGCCCGATTGAGGACACAAGCACGGGTCTCGAAGCGGGGACGGCGGTCGCAAGGGTGGGCTACGGGCAGCTTACGGAGGAGATGATTCTCGCGTGTGAGGCTCCGGAGTGGGGAGGGGGGGAAGGAAAATGAAGATTGAAGATTGGGGAACCAAGGGCATTGAATATCGAAGATTGAAAGTCCGTCAAACGTCAAACGTGAAACGGGAAAAGCAAGTGGCAGGAAAGGCAAAGGCAGGGGCAGGAAAAGCCAGGGTCAGAGGTATGGAAAAGCAGGGGGTCAGCGAGAGTCACAAGTACGAACCTTGTCTAAAATCAACGGTCCTTCGGTCCAGGGAATATGGTTTCCATTAAGCCAAACGATCTCAGCCAGATTCTAATAGCGTAGACAGAATCGGGCCGAGTAGACTAAAGATTGGGGTTCTTATGCCGGATCCATCAAAGCCGTGGAAAATAGATGTGGACATCCTGCGCAGCTCGCAGTACGAGAACGTGAGCGTGGGGTTGCCCTACCTCGATGAGCAGGACAGGCTATGGCTGCCTGTGAACATCAGTTTCGATGCCAGTCAGACCACTGACGCCGGGTGGTTGGTGGCCAGCAGCGTCCTGCTCGTCTCGGAGGACAAAGGGCTGACCTGGGAGATCACCGACCGGCCGTGGCCCGGGCCAAGCCACAACCGCGTCACCATGCCCGACGGTACGATCGTGGAGGTGAGCGCCAGCGGCTACTCCCGGTATCCGCGAACGGAGGTGAAGCGGCTGGAGAAAGAGGGGTATCATGCGTGGGACCTGGGACCGAAAGATGATTACTGCGCCATCATCTATGATTTGTGGCAGAAGCGATCAACGGACAACGGCAAGACCTGGGAGAAGCGGGACATTCACACGCAGCTCCCTTTCTTCGCGCACTTCGTGGCCCGCGGCCCCCTGCGACTGCTCGATGACGGCTCGCTCATATTCCTCGCCTATGGCTGTACCCCGGAGGAACGGATCACCGCCAATGAGGATCATACCGCAACCGTGAAGGGCCGATTCCACAGTTACGGCCACGGGCGCTGGAGCGTCTACTGCGTACGATCCGACGACGACGGCGAGACGTGGGAAGCGGTCCGTGCGGCCGATGGGCGCCTGTCGCCCTCGGTGCACGGCTTCAACGAGACGTTTCCGATCGTCACCGGCGATGGAAACATATTCGTCATCCTGCGTACACAGCTGGGAGAGTTTGCCTACTCCGTAAAGTCTTCGGACGGTGGCAGGACCTGGTCTGAGCCGGTTCAGACCCCGATTCGCGCCAAGCATCCTTGGCCGACGGCATTGGCCGATGGAACAATGGTGTGCACCTACCAGAGGCGGTTTGCGGTGCCCTACGGCGTGCGCGCTCGTTTCGCCTCCGACAACGGCAAGGTCTGGAGCGAGGAGGTGGTGCTCCGCGACGATATTCCCCTCTCCGACGGCGTCTGTACGGTGAACACGGTGGAGTTCCGGGATGGTACGCTGTTCAGCGTGTTTCAGGCCAGGAAGTACGATGACAAAGGTCGGGGGTGGCCGTTTGTCGGCGGCTGCCGATGGACGAAGAGCTACCGGAGGCCTTACGGACCGAAGCTGGAAGTTCCGGCTGCCGGGGAGAAGTACAATTATCCGAAGGGAGATTGAGGAACGGGAAAAGGCAATTGAAAATTGAAGATTGAATATTGAAAGGCCGTCAAACGTGAGACGGGAAACGGGAAAGGCAGAAGCAGTAGCAGTGGCAGTGGCAGGAAAGGCCGTGAGACGTCAAACGTGAGACGTGAAAAGTGAAACGGAAAAACCGCAGCGTGTTTTTATTCTTAGCGACATAATTGATTGGCCAGCGTGAAGAGCCGATCAATATGCGCAATTAATTATGTCGTTAAGAAAGGCCGTCAAACGGCAAACGTGAAACGGGAATGCCCCTTTCGCCCATCCCTCCGGAATACAGAAGACAGAATACAGGAGACAGAAGAAGATCTAAATTCAACTCAGTCGTCAGACGTGAGAGACGGGAAAAGGCAGAGGTCAGAGGTCGGGAAAAGCAAAAGCAGTGGCCGTGGAATGAGGTCCGGGAGTGCGACAATCGCAATATTCTCTTTCTATGATCGATTATAATCTTCCGACGGCTATTCTCAGTTCTTCACCTCAATGATGTGGGCGTTGACCCATTCTACCAGCTGTTCACGTGAAATATTACCAGATGCAACTCCAAGAATGAGGCTCTCCTGTTCCTCAACGGATGCCTGAATCTCGAAACTGTTGAGCAGAAGAAATACGGCCATTGCTCCATGACCAACACGTTTATTCCCATCTATGAACGGGTGATTCAAAATCAGAGAAAAGCAAAGCGCGCCTGCCTTCTCTGAAAAGGTTGAATAAAGATCTTCTCCCTCAAACGTCATACGAGGCTGAGCAACGGCAGATTCAAGTCCGCCTAGATCACGCAGCCCCGATGACCCTCCAGTTTGTTCAATTATTCGTCGGTGAAGTTCCAGCACTTCACCCAAAGTGAGATACCTCATCAACTCAGCCTTCGGTAGAGTTCCTTATTCTTCTCCAAAATCTGTTCAGCTACCTTCTGGAAATCTTCCTGAGGATGTCCCAGAACATCTGCCACCGCAGCTCTGGCGAGATCTTCTGGAGGAACACCAAGACGCTTGGCCGTCTTTTCTAAATGTTCAACCTCGTTTTTGGATAGATCCACAGATATCTTCACAATCCACCTCCTTTAATTGCTTCATTTCTTACAAATTGGAATAACGTGTGCAGATAGCGGTCCGCCGGTATTCCGGGGCTCTTATGCTCCCAGCAATTCTTGAATATAAAGCAAATCCGTTCTGCGTTCAAGCGAATGAGTAGCCAGGGGACAGGAGGAAAAAACAGTAGCAGTGGCAGTGGCAGGAAATGCAAAGGCTCAGATATTCAATGAGGCCTGGGTTCTAATAAGGGATCCAGGTTCTTTTATCACCAAAGCCGGGTTCGGATTCTAATTCAGAAGCGACCACAGTCATGCTGTTCGCTTCATGCGTTTCTTATGTGTGGAGAGTTTCACTTCGATATCGAAATCAAGTTTATTTTGGAGAACGGAAAAAATGCTCGTAAGGTTGTCCATTGTAGGATTTCCCTTTGAGGATAACATGCGGTGGATGCTTTTGCTCGGCTTGTCCAATTCCTCTCCAAGCCGCTCAAAACCAATTGTTGAATTTACCAATTCTCTGAGAATCAGACGGGCCGTTTCAGACTCGCCATCTAAGAAAGTCGAAACTGCTTCATTCATCAGAGATGCAGCAAAATTGGGATCTCTTTCAGCTCTCTCCCGAATTGTTTGTTTATAGTCGCGTGTCAGTGCTATTGACATAAGGTAACTGATATGTTACTATTCATTGTGGGAATCCAAGAGAAAAAAAAGAAGAGCAGGGGTTTTGGGGGTCAGGGGCCAGAGGAAATTGAAGATTGAAAATTGAAGAATGAATATTGAAGACTGTTGAAGCGAGATCAATAAGACGAAAAGAAAGTCCTTGGTTGTTCCAATATTCAATTTCTCGATATTCAATATTCAATGAGTAGTGGCAGTAGCAGGAAAACCGTGAAACGTCAGACGTGAGACGGGAAAAGCAAGTGGCAGTAGCAGGGGGCAAGAAAGTCAAAGGCAGGGGTCGGGAAGAGCCAGGGTCGGAGGTCAGGAACAATTGAAGATAGACAATTGGGTGGGGAGTCCGCCTGCGGCGGACTTTGTATACGTAGCGCGGGAATTCATTCCCGCGCGGATAGTGCATATAACTCTCGCTAGCAGGAGAAGGGGACGATGACATTCATTTTCTGTATATTAAGAATCTCACTTTCCCCTTCATTAACCTATTAGATCATTTCGAAATTCCCCTGGAGGAATTTTCAAAGTGAAAATGCAAAATGGAATATGCAAATTTTGCGATGCGAAGCCCGCGATAGGGTTGGGGGATGGAAGCCGAGGGGAAAAATAATAAAGGAGAAGGACGAAAGGAGGGGCCCGTGTTTATCACGCTATTAGGGGTGACGTTCCTGATCGCATTCGTCGTTTCTTATATCCTGGTCAGGATTTTCGCCGTGCCGTTAGATGCCATCCTGACCCGGATCATTTCGGACGAGATCAGCTCGGCCTGGTTACGGTATCTTAAGTTCGCGATGTATGTCGTCGGCATCTCCAAAGGGGTAAGGGTACACGAATTAGAGCGGTATATCACCCCGACGGCAAGGCGATTCGAGCAGACCGGGATTATCGAGTTGACCCGTGACCGCTGGATCCTTGAGGTCTACCGAACCGTCATCGAAACGCTTCAAGGTATCGCCTGGTTGCTGCGTACCCATGCTGCTCATAGAATCGATACGTACGCCGCCAGTCCACGTTATTAGATCCTACCATTGAGCGGTTGATCCCTTCCGACTCTGACCTTGAGAGCCAGTTCGTCCTTTACGTTGGTAAGAGATCCTCGTCTTCGTGGTTAAATCTGAACTCTATTTCCTTCAGGGATAAATGGAACTGATGTCGAGGGATTCCTCTGTATTGACATACCAATTTTTAGAGGCCGGTTGAGCATGTCATTGTTAAGTCAACAATCCAAAGATCGATTTGATGCGCAACAACCATACTGTCCAAATGGCTTCACCCATGATTCTTTTTGACATCTTTGAATCACCTGCTGTGCGATCATAAAATATGATAGGAATTTCTTTTATCCTGAATCCCTTCTTCCATATTCGCATTGTAACTTCAATCTGAAATGCATAGCCAGATGCATGAAGACTTTCAAGATCAATAGCCACCAAGGCCTCTCGGCGAAAGCACTTAAATCCACCTGTGGCATCTCTCACCGGCATTCCAGTTACCAACCGAGCATATACATTGGCATAGTAGGACAGTAAAAGCCTCGTTATTGGCCAGTTAATAACATTTACCCCCGTTATGTACCTTGAACCCAGCACCAAGTCGTGGTTTTCTATTTCCCTCAAATGGTCTTCCAAATATTGGGGTCGATGAGAAAAGTCAGCATCCATCTCAAAAATGTAATTGAATTTCCTTTCAATTGCCCATTTGAACCCTGCAATATAAGCTCTTCCGATCCCTTCTTTTTTTTCCCGGTGTAATACGTAAACTTTGTCGTACAACTTGGCTAGGTTCTCAGCAATCTCGCCCGTTCCATCAGGGGAATTGTCATCCACAATTAGGATACTAATGCGCAGGTCCACTGGCAAAATTGCTTGGACTATCCGTTCAACGTTTTCTCGTTCATTATAAGTTGGGATTATTACTAAGGCCCTTTTTGTCTTCCTCTTAGACATTCTCAAACCTTTCAACAAAAAAGTGTATCCTTTTACCTTGATGATTGTGTTGAGAGAATAAAGAAGATAATAATGGGTTTTCGTGCGCCTGTAGCAGAAGCGCTGGTTGTGGGATTCTAATGCTGCCCCAAACCTACAAAGCAGGTTTGGGGTGGTCCGAATGGCAAGAGCCTGTATCCTTGTGTTGCGGAGCTAACTTTTCGGCAGTATATGATTAGATTTTGGGGAGGCTAGTTTTGTGCGCTCGGCTTTTGGCACTTCCAAGTTACTATACCCCACATCTATTTTAGATTTAAAACCCGGTCCCACTTAGGCTTTGGAATAGTTGTATGTACTTTTGTGTTATTAATTCAGTCGAATATGATAGCATCCCCCGCTTTGCATTAATGGAACAATCCTTCCAGCGGGAGAGGGAGGGTTGCTTGATGAAATCATCGGTGGCGGCGCGGGGTTGTGAACGCGCAGCAGTTCAAGATATGCGCCTGGGCATGGAACCCCGAACTCCAGTGGGGGCTCGGCTGTCGCCCCCAATTTGCCGTCTGTCCGTGTGGGACTATGGCGTGAGACAGTGGCGACCGCCTCCGACCTTTCAAGTCCTTCTCCGGGAAACAGATCGCCAGGTTTTGAGGGCGCAGGGTGGCTCATGGCGATTGAGGGATGACAACTTGTGGAATTTGATTCCGTTGGGAGATTTCTGGCGTGGGTCAGTGGCGAGCTCGAGACAGCGTTGAGGGCACAGATCCGGCCCGTGTGCGACTTTCTTTCTGAATCCGGGAAAAAGGGGGACGCGACCTCCACAAAACGGGCGGCACGGCACAGACGGCACGTGGGCGAAGTGAGAAGGTCCCGGTCCCGTGGATTTGCGGCCCGGGACCTCACTCGTGATCGGGGTCGAGCATCTCGAGAGCCCGAGCTTCGGCTTCCTCGCGAGTCATTCCACCCTCATGCTCCATGATCCCCGCGCGTTCATCGAACGCCTTGATGTCATCCTCCGTAGATGTCGCCGCAGTGTTGGGGGGATCAAAGCGTGACATCGTACCATCCATGTCACGCTTTGAAGGGAGAGATATGTGCGCGTTCGGCTTGGAAACATCGTCCGAGTCGTCCTCCAGGTAGCTATCCCATGCAGAGAAGAACGCTTCCCACAGGTAGCCCTTTCCCCTTGCCGGCCCATCCAGACCACGCAGATATTGATATGACCCAGGGAGTCCGAGAGCAATCCGCCGATGGCGGTTCGGTCTAGGCGCGTTCGTGGCGCCTAGCCGATCCTGGCGGCGAATTTCGGAAAGCCAGGGAAGCTCATCCGCCTTCGAGCTTGTCGCTCTGTTCCCTCAGTGAGTCGAGCGCTTTCAAGTCACACATAGACGCAACCCGCACTGGTATGCCGAGAACAAACCCTTTTCTTGAGCGGGAGAAGGCTTTGCGGAAATTAAAGCGTTTAGCAGATGGAGCAAGGATCTCCGCGTTCCCCTCGTGGAATAAACGCATATACTTGCCCCCCTCAACCAGTTCGCGCTCTTTCTCGTCGGTCAGCTTTGCCAGATCGGCAGCATTCTCCACAGCCCGCAGAGCAGACAGCACTTTTCCTGCGTTCTCTGGCGTGGGATTAATCATCAGGTCTATATCGTTCACACGCGGCTGACGACAATAATGCGACTTGGCCATGCTTCCGATGAGCAAGTACTGCACGCCTTGGTTGTTAAAGGCTCTCAGCAGGTCGGCACAGTTGTCGGTCCAAAGCTCCGGAAACTGCACAGAAGGCCTATTCGACCAGCCGCAGCGGCGGGACTTGCGGCTTTGATATGCCCCGGGGAAAGTGGACAGTGGTTTAAGCCGCTTTCTGCAGCGATAGCCGTTACGGAGACTTTAAGGGATGGACCGGCAAGGGGAAAGGGCTACCGGTGGAAGGGGTTCTTCTCTGCATGGGAAAGCTACCTGGAGGGCGGCCCGGGCGATGTTCCCAGGCCGAACGCGCGCATGTCCCCCCCTTCAAGCCGTGAGACCGTGACATATGTTGAAAAACAAGGAGTTGTGCGGCGTTCCAACCCGTGACATGGATGGTACGGTGTCACGGGTTGAAACACCCCCCAAGAGCGACTCCTGCGTAAAGAACACTTGTGACGAAGACCAAGAGGCGTTCGAGGAACACGCGGCGATCATGCAATATGATGGCGGAATGACTCGTGAGGAAGCCGAAGCTTGGGCATGCGAGGATGTTCGACCACGACCTAAAGGAGATCGAAAATGAGGCGTTCGAAGGAAGCCGAAACTCAAGCTCGTGAGGCGAAGATGCTTGATGATCTCCTGAAGGACCTCCTCATCCTGCCGGAACTCCCTGAACTCCCCCCATTCGTGTGACTGTCGCACTCCACTGTTGCAACTCCACTGTCCCGCTCCACTATCCCATATACCCCCCCACGGTCGCTTTTCTGAAGGTTCCGCACATTTGCCCGGATTCCTGAATAAAGTCGCACACGGGGAGAATCCGATGCCCTGTGGGCGATTCCGGGGCAAGAGGGCCATCTCGTTTAAGGATCCCAGCCCATGAGGGGTCGCGGCTCCGCCGGCGGAAACCACATGGGGCCTCCTTCCAAGAAAAAGTGGAGGCAAAAACGTTGCGCGGGGCTATCCGGTCGGCGGATTCGGAAACTCCGGCCCTGGACGAGGGGTCGATTACAGTGGCGACCGCCTCCGACCTTTCAAGTCCTTCTCCGGGAAACAGATCGCCAGGTTTTGAGGGCGCAAGGTGGCTCATGGCGATTGAGGGATGACAACTTGTGGAATTTGATTCCGTTGGGAGATTTCTGGCGTGGGTCAGTGGCGAGACATCAACGAGAACAACCACCCGATCCGGGCAGGCGACATCCTCGGCGCCCACAACGGCACGATCTACAACGCCAACACCCTGTTCCGGCGGTTCAAGCTTCACCGCTTCGCCGAGGTGGACAGCGAGCTGCTCTTCCGGCTTGCCGCCCGGGCCGGGCGAAACGGCCGGATCGACGTGGAGCGCTTCAAGGGCCGCCTCAAGCTCTGCTGCGGGCAGATGGCGGCGGTGATGGCATCCCGGCTCGATCCGGAGACCATCCTCGTGCTCAAGGGGAACAAGCCGCACGAGCTTCCGCATCCACCGTCGGCACCGGGCTGTCCTCTATGCCTCCGATCCGGCGTATCTGGACGCGGTCCTGGACGAAGAACGGGGCTGGCGCGAGCTGCCCGTCCCCGCCATGAGCCTGTATGGTGTTCCGGCACCGGGATCTGATGAGATTGCTCGATGGAGCCGTTCGAGTTCGTCGCGCAGGCGAGGCGACGGAAGAAGCCTGCCTCGGTGGAGGTAATCGATGACTGGGAGAGCACGGTCCACACGACCGAGTGAACCCCCGAAGGAGAACACATTGGAGCTGCTGACTCTCTTCGTCTACGGCACGCTCAAGAGCGGATACTGGAACCACGACCCCTTCTGCGAGGGCGCGCTGGAGATCCGGGAGGCGCGGATCCGCGGCCGGCTCTACGAGGGGCCCGGCTTCCCGGTCCTCGAAGGTCCCGGACGAGGATGTCCTCGCCCAAGGGACCGTCGACCCGTTGGCCGACATCGCTGCACAGGCGCGCCTTTCCGGTCGGGTGGAACAACCCCCCTCCCGACCAGTCCCCGAAAGCGCCACAGCGGGCGCCTGGGGCACCGTGTACGGGAAGCTGCCCACCTTCGACGACCCTGATACCCGCATTGCCCGCCATCGACCGCCCTTCCGCCCGGGCGGTTCCAGCCTCTACCCGGCGCCTGCGAGCTCGTCTAGGTCTATACGGCCGAGGCGACCGGCATCAAGCGACACCGGATCGTGTCCGGCTGCTGGCCAGAGTAGCGATGCGCCCAAGTGCAGTTTGCTGCCACCTCGCAGCACCAGTAATAGACTGGCTCTCCAGGTTTCACCTGAACGACCGCCTATAAGCTCGCAAACGTTGAGAATTGCAACTCTCCGTCGGCACTTCGAGCTTCCCCTCCACGTCCAGAACCCGAAAACACATTGACGAGGGACATCAAGTTTCTTAGGTTTCTTGACGCAGGATCGGTCGAAGATGGAAACTGAGGAGGGCTGGGTCGGAATCGCCGAGGTCACCGCGCATCTACAGGTGACCAAGGAATCCATCTACCGTTGGGTCGACGCGAAGGAATCTCCAACTCGCCGGGTGGGACGCTTGCTGCGATTCAGGCTCTCGGAAGTGGACGAGTGGGTGAAGGCCGGAGGAAGTGATCCCGAAGGTAGCCCATCGAGCAATTCGGCGGAGAGCTAGACCAATTAAGAACGCATGAGAACAGGAAATGTCTGATGAGTGCTGAAACTGAGCGCGCTTGCAAACGTTACTCGCGAAATGGGAACCGAAGATCGGCGTCGGTGTGCCCGAGGTTCGTATCAGAAAGATGAAAACCCGTTGGGGGACGTGCAACAGTGACGCCGGAAGAATCTGGTTGAATCTTGAACTGGTGAAGAAGCAGGCATCCTGCATTGAGTACATCGTAGTGCACGAGATGTTTCACTTGATTGAACGCCATCACAATGAGCGGTTTTGGGATCTGATGGACCGGCACATGCCGCGGTGGCGCTTGCATAGGGACGAACTCAACCGTGCACCGCTCGCACACGAAGGCTGGAAATACTGAATGCAATCGTCCACTACCAGTTGGGACCGCGAGCTAACTAACAGCGACTTCCCGGTCCCTACACAAGATTATAATACTGGGTTCACCATATCTGCAAACGGCAATAAGAGGCAATGGTGGTCTGGTAACATGCCGCCGCCAAACAGTCCCCGCCAAAACTCGATCAGATGGACCCGTTCAGTTGCCGAACAGGCGTTTGACTGTAAACGTCAGTCCAGTAACGACGAGCCGGTGAACGTACACGCCTGAACAGACCGGGTTTATATTTAGGCAAAACATACCTGAATGTCAATTGGATACTACGGTGCCGCCTGAATACGACCGGATCGAAGACCTCCAGATCTCGGTTCTCTGAGAGCGGTCAGCCGCTGCTGCTCCCGGGGTGCGAATCTGCTCCTGCAGGTATCCGCTAGCTGATCGGTTGCAGCCTATTCATGCGCAACCTTCTGCAGCCTGGATTGAAGGTGCTTGAGCGCTGCCCCGGACGCAACCGGGCTGTTAAACAAGGCCGACGGGAAAAACAGAGAATCAGAGAGGAGTATGGAATTGCGACCTCTGAAGAGGTGGATGTGAAGACGTTGCCGGAGCGGCTTCGGAAAGAAGTCGTTGCGGCGAAATCTCCGATTTTATTGCCGATGAATGTAACCGCCTGGACACGGCTGACGATGGACAGCGCATGACCTATGACACGGGATGTTCCATGACGCCGACTGCTTCCGGATTCTCGGACGCATGAGGCCAGGTTTCTCCAGTTTGTTTCCATTTCCGAATCTCGAAGTATTTACAGTCAAAAGTGTCAGCATCGTATGGGAGCATGGATGCGTTAGGGAAGCGCTCACTACCCATTTTCAAACCATGGGGGAGGCCCGGATGATCAACGAGTCATAAAGCTGTGTGCTACGCAATAAAGTCGCCGTACAAGGCGTCTCAACGGATGGAGGCCGCCGAACGTAGGCGTCACAATGGGATTGGAAAGTCTCAACTCTCCTTGTTCCCCTGACCTTCCGGTTATCCTTCCGTATAGTGGATTTGACCTGGTTTGGTGGATACCTTATCTTTGCAGAAAGGAGGCTTCATGGGTTGCAGCGACGGGCAGGGCCTCGAATGGATTGACAGAAGACGCATGATGGGAGAATAATGAAAGGGGGCAGAGACTTTATGGATATGCTCAGGCGAATCATCGGCGCAGCGCTCATCGTCATTGCAGCTGTGGTCGCAGTCCACACGATCGTTGAGCCGCTGTATCATGCTTCCAGCGAAGCCAGTCCGCATAGCCCGATTTGGAGCATCATTGACCCGTTCATGGCGCTGGCGGTCGTGCTGGGCACGATATTCGGCTACATCCGCAAAAGAGGCGTTGACCGCGAAGGCGGCGGCGCGCCGGTTACCCGCGAGTTTTTGGCAGCCAACACGCTGTTCTACGGTTTCCTGTTCGTTGGCATCCTGTTCTTCCGGAACTGGTTCAACTTCCGGAGTCCGGCTTTTACCGCAATGGGGACGGATACGATCTCCCTGGTGTGGGGATTCATAGACGGTGCGCTGCCGCTGCTTTCGGGAGCGATGGGCCTGTCCCTGCTGAGGGGCGACAGGTAAGCCGCCTTGCAGGTCAACGACACCTTCAGCGCGCCATCCTCGCGCGACTCGGCAGGAAGAAATAGCTAACGGTTTTGGTAAACGTCACACTTTCGAGTTCAAGCCTGCCGGAAGGCGGTAGGCCTGCCGCCGGGTAAGGCCGGTACCCTTCTTGGCGAGCGAGAAAGCCGGCGGCGCGGAGATCGCAGACAATCTCGCCCTTCTGGAACAACGGACCGCCCGAGGCGCCCTCGGCCTGAGCGCGTATGGACGGTTGTTTCCATAATGTGGTCGGACTTCCGGTGGAAAGGTTGTGTGCGATGCTCAAACAGATGGATTGCAACATATGGGAGATGAGGAGAGATGGGGCCCTTGCACGAAGAGATGCGTGAACGTCGGGAGCGGGCAGGTTTGACGCTTCAAGCGATTCACGTGGCCACCCGAATCAGCACCGACTTCCTGAACGCAATCGAAGAGGGCAACTTCGAGTTCCTCCCAAAGCCCTACATCAGGCTGTTCCTCCGGACCTATGCGAACAAGGTCGGTATGGATCCCCAGTATGTACTCGACCGTTACGAGGATATCGGTCGACCGAACGAAGAGGGGAGGTTGACCACCTTATTACCGGATCGACCCCTTTCCTGGGGGGTTACCGTGGGTATGGCTGTTGGGTTTCTGCTGCTGGGATTCGCGGGGGCTTCTTTGTTCAAAAGGGCCGCGGAGGATGTCCCCCCGGCGGTTTCTCTAGGTCCAACCCAAGTCGTCCCGGACAGCGGGGTCGGTGGGACCGATCCAGAGGGTATCGGGGGGACGGGGGCCGAATTCACCCCGAAGCCGTCGACCGAGGAGGTTCCGCACGGTATCTCCTGGACCGAAAGGGATTCGTTCATGGCCCTCCACGCCGTCTGTGTCGAGCTGACCTGGTTGGATATCCTTGCGGATGACCGCCACGTATTTCGGGGTTTCATGGAGCCGGGAGATGAACGGATCTGGCAAGCTCGGGGAAGGTTTTCGGTCGTGTCGGGTCGGCCCCGGGGTGTGGTGTTTTCGTTGCAGGAGCACCCCCTCTCTTGGGTGAGACCTGGGGTCTCGGGTGTCCTCCGGATCACGGTCACACGGACCGGGGTCAAGAGGGAGAAACCTCCTCCGGCTCCCCTGAGCGACTCACTCTCCAGCCCATCGATGTTTTCGGAACCCCGGATCGGAGGGAGAGGATCCCAGGAGCCGGATCTCGCTCCAGACGACAGCGTCTCGGAAAGAGGCGTTTCGGATCCTTCCACGATTCAAGGGAACCGATAATCTCAAGTCATACCTTAGCTTTCCTTTTTCAGTCGTCGGATGTCAATGGGGTGTTCTCACGCTGAAGTCGCCCTCCCGATTCCCCGCTCCTCGATCTATGTCTACCGGATTCCAGATGGCCCGATCCGAAGGAGGTCGGCCCGTTGCTGCGCGTCCTGGACGGCTACCGGGGCACACTGCCGATACGGGCGGCCCTGCTGCCTGGCTCCGTTGGTCTTCGTGCGGCCCCTGGACATCCGCCCGGAGCAGATGACGGTCCATGGCTTTCGGGCCATGGCGCGAAAGCTGCTGGATGAGGTGTTGGGTTTCCGGCCCGACTTCATCGAGTACCAGTTGGCCCACGCGGTGCGCGGTCCCAACGGACGGGCGGTTGCGCCTCGACTTGGCGTCGAGGCCTGGGCCACGAATACAATCAAAAGAACCGAGCCGTCAACTGGAAGTTCACCACCGACGATGCACGGATCAAGCTAAGAAAGCTGTATCGGGCAGCGTGCCCGTGCCGCAGGCGGGGTCGATGATCTTGAGTCCCGCGAGTACGTTCGCGTCAGCCAGTCAATTATCAATATATATATTTTGTGATAACGGGACAAGGGACCTTTTTGAGCCTTGCACTGAGAATTCGATCAGGCACCCTTCTTAACTAACCCGTGGTCGCACATCCGTCCGCTCCTCTCCCCGAAAGCCAAGTATCAATCTACCCCGAGCGCCCCGCGTTCGAGCCAACTACCATACGACACCCAACCCGCCGACGACAAGGAGGGAGGACATGTCCACCGTGTTATGCCTATCAACAAAGTTATAGCCCCCTACAGTCTCAAATGCATACCTCTTGCTTAAAGGGAAACGAGCACCCGCTTTTATGGTAAAACCAGGTTTTGATTCTATCGTGCTCCCGGAAAAAGGAGTGGTTCCTAATGATGTGACCGAGCCTTTTATTTTAAGGAAGTTCACCGTTGGGCCAACATCAATAAACCCTCTGGCAATACTTGGTTCCGAAGTATAGAATCGTACCAGCAATGGAATACTATACCTCGTGTTTGTTAATTCTGCAACTGCCCCCAAATCTATAATTTGGCTTTTTACCTCAGTCCTTTCAAAACCAATCATGAAAGAGACTTTTGGGTTAAGCGGAATGCCCCCGTCTAAAATAATGGCATATCCACCTATACCTTGCAGGTTCAAGGCTCCAACCTTAAGGGCAGCCGCTTTAATATATTGATATCCTCCAAGGACAAAGAAGCTTCTTTCGCTTTCTCTCCCATTTTTCCCCTCTGCTAAAACAGGCCCACAAAGGAAAAAAACCGCAATCAAAGCTCCAATCAACGCCTTTGCTTTCGTAATCTTTTCCATCTTCTACCCCCCCGAATAGACGACGTAGTTCGTTGAACTACCTTTCAAGTCAGTGCAGGAGCGCCCCTTTCCCAGGTTCGAGTCGCCCGGCTTCGAGTTCGGTCGACGGGTAACGCCGCTCCATACTTCAGTCTCTTTCCGGTCGCATTGGATTTTGTCGACACCTGCTGGATGCAGTGGCCCCATTTCGACTGTCCCACGTGGAAAGATTCACCTGAAGCCGTCCGGCTTCTCGACGACCGCTCTCGAACAGGCCATACCCGGGCAACTGCGCCGGCTCCTCACGGTTGTGATCCGGCAAGACCGTTTCGTCGGAGGCGCACTTGGCAGCGCCTTCGAATCCGGTCTCCCGGTCCGGATACTCCGGCGTATCGCAGCACTGGGAGTAAGCCCACCGGCAGAGGGGGCAGTGGGGTGGCGGGGTGATACGGAGCGTCAGGAATGAAAGCGGTAATAGCGTCGCAGGGGGCCTCCGACCCCGAAATTCAAGCCAGAGTCGACTTGATCGACCTCGATCATGCAGAGCGCGAACTCTTCGAGTACATCGAAATGTTTTACAACAATCAGCGGCTGCACGCTTACCTGGACTATGTGTCCCCGGCCCTTTTTGAACGGCTATCGCTGCAGAAAGCGGCTTAAACCACTGTCCACTTTTCCCGGGTCATATCACCTCGAGGCGTTGAATATGGCGCTCTGGCAACGACAGCCGGAAGCCGTCATCCATCACTCCGACCAGGGATGTCAGTACACCTCCATTGCCTTCGGTCTACGGTGCCGCAAGGCCGGTGTCCGGCCCTCTATGGGCTCCACCGGTGACTGCTACGACAACGCGTTATGCGAGAGCTTCTTCGCCACGCTCGAATGCGAACGCCTGGATCGCCGAAACTACCGCACACAGGCCGAAGCCCGGATGTCCGTATTCCAATACATCGAGGGCTGGTACAACCTCCATCGGCGACACTCAGCACTCGGATATCTCTCTCCAATGAACTTCGAGAAGACCTCCAGCGATGTCGCCCTTGCAGCCGACTGAATCGCAACTGATAAACCGTCCGCTAAACCGGGGTAACTCCAGTCCAAGGATGATCGGGCAAGTAGACGGTTAGCGCTTGACACAACCAATCGCGTCGAGAGTCATCCAACTGATCCCTCGCTACAGTCATGTCTAGTTCGTCACGATCTCGACCTTGACCAGCTTTGTAGAGTAAGACAATCTCTGGTCCAAGGAATGGAATTCTATCCTGCGTATACATAGTCAACGCGGAGATTTCCCGCTTGACGGCTTTGTTCCTTCGGAAAACCCATTCCGAATCGCTCTTCTCATTGAGCAGGAATTCTACTTCGTCGTTATCACTATCATAAGTGTGAATCTCATGAAGCGGTAGCTGCAGCCATTCTCCAGGCTGCCATATCCTCCGGCCCTCCTTTGTGGAGAGTTCAAGCCGCCACCCCTTTAGGATTCGCTGCAATGCCAGTTGATCTTCTCGGAAGATGGCGATCAAGATGTCAGTGTGATCGCGCGTGTCGAACTGTTCGAGCAATGCGAAGGCCTTATTTGCTCGCAGTGGGAGAATCTTAGCGGTCATTAGCACATGCATTCATAAGGTAGTGTTGGCTGGCATTTCCTATAACGGCGCCTTTAACAAGCTGGTGGTTTTCGATGAAGCCCACAAGTACATCGAAAACGATGATCTAGTCGCCGGCTTGGTTGAGGTCGTCCGTGAGATGCGACACAAAGGGACCAGCATCATGGTGGCCTCTCAGGACCCGCCATCAGTCCCCGTATCGTTGATCGAGCTGTCTTCGCAGATCATCAATGCACAAATTCAAACTCACCAGCCTGGCTTAAACACATCCAGAAGGCGAATGCTGCTCTTGGCGAGCTGACCTCCGACAAGATGAGTCATCTTGGAACCGGTGAAGCTTACGTGTGGTCGAGGTAGCGCATGACGTAGAGAGCGCTCATATTAATCAACTCCTTTCAGGCATCCTTCTTTCAGGGCCGCCTTGCGCTGAATCCTGCTTTGGGGATACTTCAACCTTTTCAGTAGAGGCTCTATGACAAGAGCCTCTACGTCCGCCTCATTGCGGATACAGGAAACATTGAACAGATCATTGCTTGTCGATTTATGCAATTTTCCCATGTCTCCCAATAAACTACCAAACTCGCGCCCCTTCGTCAAGTTCAGTCATCCGACTCCTTTCTAGACACAGGAACGTTCTGACGCGGTTATTGTCTTCGCGGACAGATCAGACATTGAGGAGCGTTATTGGGAACTCTTCAATCACCTGGAGCATGGCTTGGTCCTAGAGAAGGCTCGGCTGCTTACCCTCGGAGAGCTGTCCTTCCACCTAGCAGCCCGTTGAAGAACTACCTTTCAACGCACATAAACGGAAAAGACGCCTGGAGTGCGGGTCAGATAAATCAAGGTAAGGAGATTGAGCAGGAGACGCTGATAAGAGGTTAAAAAGGTGACCGAGGGCAGCAAAGCGTGATTGTAGGACGAGCAGTAGACGCTGCAAGGCCTTGGCCAGGTCCTGGAGGGCCTTCGGAGTACCTACGCCCATCACTTTGCGCATGAGCAGAGCCAGGTTGCAGCCCCCGATGTGGATCAGCAAACGCTTGAGGATATTGCCGCGGTCTCTCAAGTGCAACCTGCGCATGCCACCGGTATCATATGTGTGAGCGATGGTTCTTTCCACCCGTTCTGCACGACTTCGGCGCAAGGCCTTGCCGCGATCTCCCTTGATCCGGCGTCGATTCGCATATACCGCGGCCTGCTCATCTCGTCGGCCGTTCCACTTGCGGCGTCCCCGATCCGGTTCTGAAATGTAACTCCGGATGCCGCCTTGCTTCAGACTGGTCAATACATCGTTGCTATGATATCCTTTGTCCGCAACCACCTCCCGTATACGCTGTCTGTGCAAACGTTTGGCAGCTTTTTCGTCCTTCGCGACCTGCTTGAGATTGAGCGGCGCCTCGAGCAGCGTCCAGGGCAACGACTCGGTATCTCCTTCATCTGCTCCCGACAACGCCACTGCCACAATGGCATTGGTGTCCAGATCCACCGCGTGCTCCACCTTGTGCGCCATGTGCGTGCGACCGTCCTTCATCTTAGCGATCTTGGCATCCGGGTCGTGCGGGTGCTCCCAGTCCTGGTTCGATCCCTTCTTCGGTCGCTTCTTATCGATCTTGGACAAGTCCTCGCGGGTAGGCGTTTCAATGCCCGAGGCCTTGGCCAGATTCTCAAGGAATGCCTGGTAGCCTTCACCCGTGTCACGGCGTACAATGCTGCGCATCGCGGCGTTGGCCTCCAGTGTCGTAGCATCCACGCCCAACGTCTTCCCCTTCACCAGACCCGCTTTGCACAAGACCCTCAGGATCCACTTGAAAACCGCTTCGTGAACTTCCAAGGGAAGCCGATGCCGGATGCGAGACAGGCTGGAATGATCCGGGGTCTGTTCGTCAAGGGCATACCCCAAAAACCGGCGCAACGTCAGCGAGTCAGATACACGCCATTCGATCCCACGTTCCGAATCAAGTCCCTCGAAATACCCAATCAAAAGCATCCGAAAATAAACCCCGGGCGGAATGCCCTTGCGACCCATATGAGGAGCGTAATACCGCTGGCAAAGCCCCTCGACGAACTCGTCGAAGCCGTTCGCCCCCAATACCTGATTCAGCTTCTCGTAGAACGGATGACCCGGAGATTTCACCAAAGTGTTCGATGCGATGAACAGGTTTTCCTGTCTCTGTCGTCCTCGTTTTCCCATTGCCATTTGCTCGTCCTCCCTTCTCAGTTTGAACCTGATATATCATAGGACCAAACCACAAGGAAAGACAACAGTCATCTTGGCATAAACGCACTTTTTCAACAGGCTGCTAAGAGCTCAAGGCCAAATGTTTCGATGAATTTGTGATCAGCATGGATGACGTTCATCAGCAAAGTCCCATTTTGCCTCCCATCAGGATGCGGCTGGAAGAGATAACTAGATATTTCTCGCCCCGGCACCGAAGAAGACACTGAAATACTCAATACATTTGCATACTCAGATAATCTCGATTGATATCCCTCTGCCACCTCCTTACCAGAAACGGGGATCACTATTACATGCTCTTTATCGAACCCAAGCCGTTTGTTTCGTAGGTAATCTGATTGGCTATGAACTACTACCGTAACAATTATTAGAACAACAGAAATACCAGATTGAAGAACAACAAGCGACTTCCCGAGACTTAGTTTCTCCAATCCGTCCACCAGCCGGCCTTTTAGCACATCCACCGGTTGAAAGGCCGAAAGAAGAAATGCGGGATAACTTCCGGAGAAGACTCCTACAAACACAACGATGCCGATCAGAATCAACATCAAATCCCAGTTCCTTAAGTAATCAGAGGCTAACAACTCACGATGGATATACGCATTAACCGCGGGAAGCATTACCTCGACTAGAATAACAGCGAAGACCAGCGCAAACAAAACCACTAAAGTAGATTCACCCAAAAACTGACAAATCAATTGAAAGCGGCCCGCGCCCATTGCTTTCCGGATACCTACCTCTTTTGCTCGACGTACCGAATTAGCAATCGAGAGGTTTATAAAGTTGACGCAGCCGAGCAATAGAACAAAAGCAGTGATAACTAGGAATAGATAGACATACCGGATGTCTCCATTCGCGCTCATCTCAAACTCCAACTGGGAACGCAAATGAATGTCGGTCAAGGGCTGTAGGAAAGGTCTAAATCTAATGCCTGCTACCTTGATCTTATCGCCCAAGTGCCTGTCAATGAATTCAGGCAATTTTAATTCTAGTTCCTTGGCTGAATCTTCCGTTCTCAAGAGCAAGTAGGTATAATAATGGTGGTCTATCCAATCCTTTCTCTTCATTTGTGATGCGAGAAAATCGAATTGAAAATGGGTATTGTGATCAACATCCTTCAAAACACCCGTAACCTTGAATTCGTTTCCACCGATTGAGAGAACCTGTCCGATAGGTTCTCTTTCACTAAAGTATTTTTGAGCGATCTCTTCTGTAACGACAACTGAATGAGGTTCCTCAAGCGCCGTTTCTATGTCTCCTTTGTTTAGGGGGAAGTGGAATATTCTGAAGACATTTTCATCGACGAACCACACGCCGTCTTCGTAGAAATGAACATTTTGAGCCCTCACAACCGTCTTCATATCATTTCTGAAAAACCTAACTGCATCAATCACCTCCGGATAGTCTTTAACAAGCGCAGGCCCCATCGGAAAAGACGTGATTGCAATCCGACGTGTTTTCCCGGCTACGTGCACCTCCTCGACAAGCCGGAAAATCCTGTTGGCGTGAATATGGTGCTCGTCATAACTCATCTCATCTCTAACGTAGAGCAGAGTAAGGATACAGCACGCCATTCCAGCAGCGAGACCTGCGACATTGATGATGGAGTAAACTTTACTTTTCACCAAATTGCGAGTGGCAATTGTCAGATAATTCCTGATCACCTTTTTTCGCCTCGTATCAAAGCCCAACCAAGCACTAGAATTCGCAACATCCACATGTTGTTGAGTCCCTGTCCTTTTGGTCCAACGACACGCCACCCACTCCAGCCTCTCCATAACCACCAAGCAATGTTTTTCTCAGTCGGGATCCTCTCTAACCAATATTCAATGTAGGTGGGAATATCATATTCGCCCCCCCAGAAGCTCGGGAAAATTCACTTTTGAACCGAAGGCACTCCACACTCGGACAAATACCGCCAAAAAAATAGGGCGCAGATCCTACGCCAGGCTTTTCGAACAACTTACTCCCAGTCTGCTGAAGCCCTACAGAGGGACCTCATGGATTAAGACCTACGACTGCAAAAGTCCACCCCTATAGGGCTATCGGAACATGGGAAAAAAACCCATCGCCGCAGCCAACCAATACCTCACATCAGGTTCCGTAGATGCTTACTATACTTATTCGACAACTTCCTCCTAATTTCAGTTAGAATGTTTAAGCACACCATCTAAATAGTCTCGAAGTAAGAGGAGTATTTTTTTTCCTTTTCCCCTATGCTATGTAGAATATCCCGAAATTTGGAAATCACATTCCCATTCTCCGTCATTTCGAGCC
The DNA here is from genome assembly GCA_965217865.1 of Candidatus Latescibacterota bacterium. Taxonomy (GTDB): domain Bacteria; phylum Latescibacterota; class UBA2968; order SICM01; family SICM01; genus CBDCJO01. Next base: position 3,129,800 of record CBDCJO010000002.1, read on the forward strand.
TTTTACTCAATTTCGCTGCGATCAACCATGACTGCGAAAGCTCGTTCCAGTACGCCATTATGTTCCTAAAAGTGTGAGGATCATATGTGGAAGATATAAAATCCTCAAAGATTGAAATGAATAGACTCCTTTCCTGACGGTTCATAAGAAGCCCAACGGTAATTCCTTGAGCAGCGGTTTCCTCAACTGACATACTTTCTCTGTGAAAGCTGGGATGTTCAGCAAATGCATGGATGCCTTTAAAACCACATATCATCTCAGTCTCCGGTACGTCCCTGACCGGAACCTCACCGTATTGTACAGGATTATCATCAAAGTTGCTTATAACTTGAATCAGTAGATGGTTAGAAAGAACGTCAACTGAAGGCATTGTGCAATCCGACGAAACATAAATTTCATCCACAAGATTAGACAGAATCCGGTGTCCAATATCTTCTATCGGACACCATCCCTTTCCAAGTTGGCGGAAATTATTAACCAACAGCACGCTGTCTTGGACACTGTCAATCCCGATACCCGCAAATGTGATATGCTGTGTGCCACTTGTCACTCTGATCTCGTCCCCCATTTTCTTTGGATCACCCTTAATGAATAAGAATAGGGGCCGGTTATTGCACACTCGATCATACATGAGCTCGCGGAGTTCATCCGGGCCCGGACATAGATGGCTTTTTACAGTTGCACCAAATAGCACTTCAATGTTGAGGTAGCATTGGCTAAGAAATGACACCGATATACTGACTTTTCTTGGTACATACCAAGAAGACCATCCGGCCCTCATTAGATCATATGTCCGGACATCATCAAAAATATGGCTATAAAATCTAAGAATGCTCATCGCTGGATATATGCAGTACCTAAACCTGTAATTTGGTCTACTTTCCTCTCTTATAGGATGTCTTCTGATTCCTTTGACGAAGTATCTCATCAAGTGCCTTTCTGATGTTTATACACTCTCCATTACATGCCCGATTGACATACCAATCTGACAAATGAGGCTCCATTGCTTTAGGTAAGAAACTTGGGAATAAGCTTTAGTGAGACTTTCCATCCTATAATTATGTAGACTCATGTAATAGTTAAGAATCTTTTGAGCGATACTGAAATTGATTAGTTGTGAATGTGTATTTGGATGACCAGGAAGCCAATTTTGGCTTCGGTGCTAATCGAGGTCCGAATTTATGATCTCCCTTTGCTCCACGATTTCATCAAGTTAGGGGCGCGGTACCATGTCCAGTAACCGAAGTTCGCATCAGGTTCATTGGGCTTGGAGAGAAGGTGCTCTTCAAGGCAACCTCGTACCAGCTCAGTCGTAGCTAAATGGAACCCCACGAACCCCAGGTAATATGGCTGTGCCAGAAGGTGCTCAAACCCGACATCCTCGACCTCTCGCGCAAAGCCCGACAGCGCTTGATCGAGGATACCTGGAGCCAATTCGGAGCAGATTTCATCCACGACTAACGCGAGCTTCTTATCATCCTCGGCGGTCACCGTCGGTACATCGAGATGGAAGGTGTTCTCCTCGGTCCGTTTGATGAAACCTTTGGCCACATAGCGGGCTAGTTTCTCTTTCTCCGGAAAGTTGGCATCTTCCAGGAGTGCCTCTTCGTTGACTGGCCCTCGGCTGAGACGACCTACATAGCGATCCAGATCGGAGAAATCGATAAATCCTTTCCTTTCATCCAAATGGGCGGTGGAAAGACTGAAGGCCATGCCTGAGTGCTCCGACTCCATGCTAGCGGCATCGACGGAAAATATATCCTGAAACGTTACATCGGCCATACCCAGAAGATGCCAGAAGTCCACGGGACGCAGGGGATAGGTCATGATGTGGTGTTGACCCCATTCCAGCGAGTTGGCCACCTGGCGCCCCAGACCGCGTGACGCAATCCAGACCGGAATTGCGATCCAGGCCAAGTGTGGCCAGTCGTACCCCTGCTGGCGCACCAGGGTGGTTTCCTCTAGGGTAGACCGCAGGCGGGGCACATGCTTCTTTATGATCGAGACGCCATCCTTTACGAACGAAAGGTTGTCAGATATTTCGGCCAACTCGGTCTTATCCACAAAGAGAAAGGATGTTTGGTAGCTGCCGGGGACGGGTTCATCAAGCAGTTCACCGCGCACCAGATCCGGGACGAGATCCTCTATATAAACGGGATCTACATGCAGGTATTTGCTCAGTTCCCGAGTGCTCCTGGGTATTTTCCTGCAGGCATAGAGCACTCGCCGGGGCAACAGGCGTTGGGTGAGCCTGTTCGGATGGAGCGGATGATTTTCGTGTTCGCGTTGCCCCATTAGAACGATATTCAGCCCCTCAGGGATTTCGCTCGGCACTGTCGTTTCGGGTATCATGGCGACTAGCTCCTTTCTTAGCTTCTTCCGGGTTTGGAACAGGCGGGACTTGACCGCGCCGACCGATAGGCCGGTCCGAGCTGTAATCTCCCTAATTGAATGGCCGTCCACGTGAAAGGCTGTGAAGATCTCACGTGATGTCGCTGTGAGGTGATCAAGGGCCTGCTCCAACGCATGCTCGAGTTCCTGGGACAGGTATTCCTCTTCCGGGGTACGCGAAAAAATCGAAGCAGGGCCTGGCACCACCTCGCCTGGATGAGTGGTGAGTAGTTCGGCTCGGTGTTGCATTCGACCACGGCGGGTTGTGGCCAGTCTACCCATCAAGGTGGTCAGCCAGGAATAGAAAGCTTGCGGAGTCTGAAGTGTGTGCAAGCGATGATAGGCTCGCAAAAAAGTCTCCTGTATCAAATCCTGGGCGTCGTCGAACTGGTTGTTGCTCAGGGCGAAGGCGTTGGGCCAAAGACGCGAAGTGTACTTATCTAAAAGAACTGAGAACGCTTTTTCGTTGCCTTTCTGTGCCGCCCGTACCAGCTCACCGTCATCGGTTTCAGGACTTAGTCTCATGAATAGTTTGGATGCCATTGTCACCTCACCAGTTAATTTATCCCAGTTAATTTATCCTATAAGACAACCCAATTCTTTAAAAGGTTTTATCAAGAATATAAAAAGAAGGTAATTACAAATTTAGGGCTTGGCAGGGGCTCTGGGCTGTCAAAAGATATTTCCCCGTTGATTTTCAAATGTATTGTGCATATATTACCTATGCTAAATATATTTACAATTCAAAGTCCACCATCGTTGTGGAGCCCGGTACGCCGGGCAGGTGCCAAGGAAGTCAACCCATCAACACAGAGGGTAGGGTGGGAGTTATGGGAAGGCGGTCATATACATATTTGAGACACACCATGGCGACGGGGCTTAACGATGTCGTAGGCTTGATATTCGTCTGAAATGAGGAACGACCCTTGGGGGTTGACCGTTCTTGTAAGAAAATCAATGATGCTTCGTCCGGTGGTGTCTTCGGCGACGCAAGCCGTGACGTTTCCCGTGCGCTCCATAGAATGTGGACTGGAGATTCCGCGGTCATATGTCCACTGAGCCCTGGAAAACACGTGTCATAAAGTGCCTAGATTTAGCCTGGGAATGCCGGATTGAGGTTAGCCCCTGTCTTCTACACCAGCAACCAGGAGGTGGCATCATGAAAAAAAACTTACTCGTGCTGATGGTGCTAGCGTTGGTGGTCTCCTCCGGCCCGGTATGGGCCAAGGACGGATTTTACATGGGAATGGACTTGGGCATTGCGGTGGCTCCGGGCATGGACATGGAGAGCTGGGATAATGATGTTCCAACTCAATGCGACGGGTTCATTAATAATGACGGGTCAGGGAATGATCTGGTGCCGCCGAGGAGAGATTGTACCCAGTCTAGTAGAGACGATTTCTCCTGGATTCAGCAGTTTGATGGAGGCACTGGCCTCTTGGCAGGGGTGGCCCTGGGGTATCGCCTGGGGAGTTTCAGGGTCGAGGGGGAATATTTCTATCGCGGCACGACCTATGATGACACGATCGATAACGTCCAGCTACTACCGTCGGGGGAGCCGTTCCAGGGTGGTAAAGAAGGCGAACTCAGCTATACAGAAGCCGGGGTCGATGACGTGCTGTCGCACAACTTCTTCGCCAACCTGTACTACGACTACCGCTCGGACTCGAAGTTTACACCGTACGTGGGGTTTGGAGTCGGGGTTGGGCAGGTTTCCTTGGACTTCTTTAACCGATGGACGAGGAACTATGACGACCGCGACATCCCGACATTCACAAACGACAAGGACATTGAAGGTATTTCGGAGGCAGAACTTGAAGACCGCGAGCTTCTGAACCAGCGGGTCGCCGGGACGACTACCATCGGCAGGGCCAAGCTCTCGGATACGCTGTTCGGGTATCAGGCGATCGCCGGGGTGGATTATCGGGTCAGTGAGCCGGTCACCATCGGGCTCAAGTTCCAGTGGGCGGATTTCGGTGAATTCGAGGATGGGGAAGAGTGGGATCAGCTCCGCAGTCATGAGTCCACTGTTAGACCGGGCGGTGCGCGGGTGCGATACACAGCGATGACGGAGGACATTCAATTCTGGGGCGTCAGCCTCAACATGAAGTATCAGTTCTGACCGGTAACTATGGAAAGGGTATTCCCAGTATGAGACACGTGTTTCTCGCTTTACTGTGATGCCATTGACGCTTGGAGTGATCGCCTCAGCCGCGATATCTGCTCAGTCCCTTCAGCGTAACCCCGCCGATATAGACGGCAGTGGCCTTGTCGATCTCGACGATTTTTTTCTATTTGCGCAAAACTTCGGGAAGACGGGCACCCCTTTTGACCCATCTGCTCGGGATACGGTCCTGCAAGTCATCAGAGACACAATCGAAATCGTGCGCACAGACACTGTATTCTCGGCGCGTCAAGATGTTGGGCGTCCTGAAGAATCCGACTGGCAAACGATTTTTGCAAACGAACGTGGAAATGTCTACTGGTTGGGCGTAGGCGTTGAAGAGCCGGGTTACTCCTGGAGTTTCGTTGGAACGGGCTTCGCGGTTGGAACTGATGTACTCTGCACAAACTCCCATGTTGCTTTGGGGTTGCAAGAGCGCATCTCAAACATAAGATCCGACCTCACAGCCGTTTTTGTAGCCGTTCCTGCGGACGGCACAGGCCGTGACGCTTATCGGCTGGCCGTGGCCGAAAATAACAATATCCTCCTCAAGTTTTCGCATCCAAACTATAATGAATCCCCCTCATCAGCTGATGTAGCACTTGTATTTACGACAAAGGAGATGCCGGGCTTTTCCCGCCTGGTAAGCAGTCTGGATGCCATGGAACTGGAAGTCGGTCAAGAGATCGCAACGATTGGATACCCTGGAGAAATCGACTCTGACTACGATCCTGTAACACGTCTCATACCCACCTCAAAAACCGGCATCGTCAGCGCGTTGAGGCCCTACGATGAAGCAACGCCATCGGCAACCATTTGGGGTAGAATCGCCAACAAGATAGTACAGCACAACTTTGATACGACGCCGGGCACATCGGGCAGCCCCATTTTCAATAAGAGGGGTGAGATCGTCGCTGTTAACAATGCAATAGCAGTTTCTGGTACAGGCAGTCTGGGCTTCGGCATCCGGGCAGACGAGGCGAGGGATTTGATGCGTGCGATATATGTCGAACATCGAGACGATTTCGATGGACTTATGCCCGAGGACCTCCTAAACCTCATAAAGCCCGTGGTGCGATGAAAACAGGGATATATTCAAAAGTTGTGGTCGAACATGAAAAATGAGCGTATCCTTCAATATCCAATAACTAAAGCCCTCGGATGAGGGTTGTAGCACGGTTCGAGATCAACCGTGCGCCACTCGCTCACGAAGACTGGCATTACTGAATGCAATTGCGAGACCCCGAGGGACAGCCCACCGCGTGGAGAAAGTGTTGTGGAGCCGAAATTCAAGGTTGGTGACAGGGTTCGCCTTGCATCGAATCCAGATTCGGTCGGCGTAATCGTCGATGGACCACAGCTTCGACGTGGTGTTTTCTACTACCAGGTCTTCTTCAGCGCCGACAAGCGCGACACGCTCTTTCCGGAGAGCGCACTTGATGCCGAGGAGCTAGAGAATTTCACTACTGCGTTTGGACGTGCCAAGTTCCTAGACAGAACTGCCTTCCTGCAGTTCTTGATTCTTGAGAAGATACGAAAACCCGGTAGTGTCTCAGTTTGAATTGCGGGGAGCGTAAGTTTTTGGACGGTTCGGCTTTGATGCTCTTGCGTCGATCAATCCTACAATCCACTTCATATCGCGAAGGGTATCGGTAAGCCCGGCCGACATGGCGGGAGTCATGCGAAGTGATTTGTGAATCCGAACGAAGTTGTAATATACGAAGTAAAGGCTCAGCATGTGAAGATGGTTCTCAAGCTTCTTGCTGAAGGCGTTGGTTAGTCTGGTAAACCTTCGCATTTGTCCATCCCGCTTTTCCGACCCGCACTCGAGCCGTTTCCAGAATCTTCCCGTTGACATCCCGCCCACAACCTGACCTGCCGGACCAACCAGTTCAGTTGCGGCCAGCGCCACGTCTCCGGCACCACTGCCGATATCGAGGACCCTCATCCCGCTGGCTCTCGAGATGCTCGACCCCGATCACGAGTGAGGTCCCGGGCCGCAAATCCACGGGACCGGGACCGCCCAAGACATCCGGGGACAGGTTGTCGAGCGATCAACGCTGGAGTGCTGAGGATCATGGCTCTCTCCATCGTTACGCGTTCGCGTCGGTGGTACCGAAAATATCGCGCTTCAATTCTTCGTATACGGCTTCTCGGACGTCACCGATACTCTCTGTTCGATACCTGTCGAATGTCATTGACCCCTCACCGCGTTCGTACAAGTCTTCAAGACCCTGGCTAGCGAGTCCCTGATAGTTTCGACTGACGGCGGCATCGTTGTCGATCATGCGGCTGACGCGCACTTCATCCAAAGGATCTCCAGTCCGTTTGAGTTGATGAATCTGAAAGTCGGGGTCGTTTCTATACGCCGACCTCACGTAGAAGACCTTTTTTCGCTCTTCAGGAAAAGAATCGTGAAACTCCAACACGACATCGTTGGTCCATTGGTCGCGGCTGGGTGAACCAGCTTTGACGTGATAATCCATGTCCCACATATTGCCTGTTATCTGTTTATTTGATGTCCAATTGTGCCAGGTCTGCAGCGCATCGAAGAAGGAGGACTTGCCACACCCGTTCGGACCTGCGAGCACAATCAGGCGCGCGGTGTCGGGGATGCCCTGAACGGTCAGGTTGGTGAACCGTTTAAAGTCTTTGATTGTGGCGCTCTTAAACCTCATGCCTACGCTCCACTAGTGTCGTGTCCCAGAAGTTCCTTACAAAAGAAAGTCTCCAAAAACGTAGCGGTGGCTGTCATTTTGATCGAGAGCCAGCGAGCGAAGATCGCACCAACTGTCTGATAGTTCGGGACATAGAGATCCTTCGCTCCGCTCAGGACGACAGACCGCTACCCAAGAAATTATTGAAGGAATCTTTGGGACACGACACTAGTACTTAGCTGCGCAAGTTTATGCGTGCAAATCCGCCCTTAACATCCTGTTTTTGCTAGGAAATCAGATTACGCGAATTTCCGCAGGTTGGTACTAGAATGGTACAGGGACAGAGGGGGGGTGTACCAAGAATCCGAGATGCTTTGTACCACGCCTCGACTCGACCGCCAGGGGGTCGCTCTCGTCCGATTTATCCCTGCGGGAAGGCTTGGAGAAAGGCCCACAGCGGGGCCCGCTGGATGACGGCGAGGTTCGAGGTCTTGAAATCCGCTTCGGCCTCTTTCAGGGACTGGTAAAACCGGCAAAACTTCCTCGGACTTCGCCGTCGCGCCACACTGGAGCCAGCGATAAAACGTCGTTTCGCCGATTCCCGCCATCCGGCAGGCGGCCTTGTTCGAGAGGCCCTTCCGAACGTTGCCGACGATCTCGGCCTCGAGTTCGGGCGTCAGCTTTGTCTTACGTCCCACCGTGCCGTGTGTCCCCCTTTCGAGCCGGTCAAACTCGTAATGCACCGACCTGCCGTTCGTCCTCGCCGCCGTAATCCTCCCGTACTCGATGACCTCTTGAAGGACTTCCCCCCATTCGATATCCTGAAGGAACTCTCCGCATTAGACGACATCCTGAAGGAACTCCCTGAACTACCCCCATTCGTGTGACTGTTGCACTCCACTGTTGCAACTCCACTGTCCCGCTCCACTGTCCCCCCCACGGTCGCTTTTCTGAAGGTTCCGCATTCCATTGCCCGGATTCCTGAATAAAGTCGCGCACGGAGAGAATCCGATGCCCTGTGGCCGATTATTGTATCCCCTCTGTGCCGACCAATGCCGGTTTGCTGGCTGGGAAGTATCCGATAGCGCCCGGCAATCTCCGCCACGTATGTTTGCCATCTGTTTGGCGTCCTCGAATACCAGCCATGGAGATACGTATAAAAATCCTGATGCCGGTCCCATGGTATAAACATATTCAGAAAGCGGACAGCGTTCCACGCCTCCGGGTTGGTTTCGAAAATATCAATTAGATTGCGAGCGACCACATCATTGAGTCTCCGTTGGTAAGGGCGTCCGCCGCCGAACCGCGACCTAATCGGACAGGCTGAGACGTTCGACCGATCCGACCGTACGGTTGCGCGGTCGATCCGTTCCTCACGGCCAGCCCGTCAACTGGCCTGCTTACAGGCCAAGCCGAACACGGTCTCAGTCATCCAACGCTTGAAACTGTCGTTGTCCATGAATTGCTTGAACAGTTCGGCATCATCCTTGATTAGCGCCGTCATGACACGAGTGAGCGCCTTGCCGTGCTCAATGCGAGCATTGTCCTGATCGGAGTTCTGGCGAGCGTTCTTGAACGCAGCGTCCTGGGCTACTCGAAAAGGAATGGTCTCCGTGATCATCTCCTTCACACGGTCGGTGTCCTGCCACGCGATGGCACCTATCTTTTGTCTGAGATCGCCCGAAAAAACGGGGGCAAGGTCGAAGCAAGATCCTGGTTGCCTGTAGGGTTGAGAAGGGATACATATTTTGGGATATCCCTGACCTCACAGGAGGAGTAAAGATGGAGCAACTGTCCTCAAACAGTGACCCGGTCAAGAAGCGCAGGAGCTTGTCCCCGGAACAGAAGTATGAGATTTTCCTTGAAGCCAGCCGGGGAGATGTTCCCATTGCACAGGTGCTGCGGAAATGGGGCATTCATTCCTCGGATCTAAAGCGTATTCGTGAGTCGGTCAAGTCCGGGGCCCTCAAGGAGTTCAAGGGTCGCCGGAGCCGCAAGCCGATGGTATCGGCTGAGGAGGTGGAGCAGCTGCGCAAAGAGCGGGCACGCCTGGAGCAAACGATCATTGAGCAATCTGTGGAACTTTCCCTGCTAAAAAAAAGTGTGAATGGGATCTGACAGGCCCGATCAAGGGCCACCGGGTGCAAGCTGAGGTCAAACGCGAGATCCTCTTAATGGTCCATCGGGCCAAGGAGAAAGGGGTGAAACTCACCCGTTCTTGCGAGATCCTACAGCTTCCCCTCCAGCGGTATTGTGCCTGGAGCCGGCGAGATCGAGAAGAGAAGCTGGATGGGGTGTCGGACCCGCTTTTGGATGGGAAGCCCGGGCCCGCCCCTGATAAGGCCCCACACGGATTGCTGAGGGAGGAGAAAGAGCAAATCTCGGCCCTCTTAAGGGATGAGACCTATGCCGATCTGCCTCCCCATCAGCTGGCGGTGGTAGCCTCAGAGAAGGGGGTAGTGCAGGCCTCGGCCTCCAGCTTCTACCGACAGGCCAGGAAAGAACGTCTGGCACGCAGGAAACAGGTGAGGACGCCGGTCAAGCAGAGCAAGCCCCAGGTCAAACCTGAAGGTCCTAATCAGGTCTGGAGCTGGGACCTGACCTACATCCCATTTTTCGGTTTGTTCCTGTATTTTACCGCCATTCTCGACGTGTATTCCAGGAAGATCGTAGGATGGAAGCTCTCCTTCAACGCGACCGTGGAGCAGGTCAAACAGGCCTGGGATCAAGCCCTTGCCAACGAAGGACTGCTGGACCTGGACACTGGGCCCATAAGCTTGACAGCCCTCTCAGATCACGGATCTCAGATGAAGGCCAAATCGATGGCCCAATTCTTCAAGGACCTGGGCATCTCGCAGCTGTTTGCCCGATATCAAACACCCACGGACAACGCCTGGATCGAAGCCTTTTTCCGGACATTCAAATACGACTGGCTGCGCTTCCAGGACATCTTCACATTCCATCAACTGGAAGGCCTGATTGATTCCTTCATTCACAGCTACAACGCCGAACGCTATCACGGGGCAATACAGTATGTCACGCCTCTTCAGAGGCATAAAGGCCAGCATCAAAAGATTCTTCACCACCGACAAGGTCGAAAGGAGGAGGCTCGGCAGCGCCGCATAGAAATCAATCGGCAAAGAACATCCCAGACCATCCACAAGGCTGCCTGAATCTTGCTTGGACCTTTATCTGCTTTTCTCTTGTTATCTCAGAATAGATACAGGTTTCCGGTTCAACCGTGAGCACGGTAGCCGCGATGATGGCGGCGTTCCGCTCCCCATCCGACATTTGCGCAATACTGAAACTCGTGCCGTCGTTTTTGTGCCACGCAAGAATCTCTTCATCTTTGGAATTCTGGAGAGAAACAACCAGAGTCCTGAGCGCAAGTAGTTCGTTGAGCTGATCAAAGGGCGACCTACGCCAAGGAAATCTTTGACGCCCGTGAACAGACCCTGTGGCGTGCCTATATCGCCCACCCCGACCGTTTTGTGCAGGGTCCCCCGCAGCCAACCGACCTGCCTTCCGAGGTCTGGATCAATCCACCCCGGATCTCGGATAAGTCCCAGCAGGATCCAGTCGTTATTACGCCAGGTGATACCAAATCGAACCCGGTCCCGATACCTGCACGGGGATCCACGGTTGCCGATGACACCTCTTATGGAGACGGCCGGAAATTTCACTGAATTCCAACTTTCAGTGTCTCAAAATTGTTGACATGTTCCGTGAATCGCAACTGATAAACCGTCCGCTAAACCGGGGTAACTCCAAACCGGGATTGGCCCGATGTCAAGGTCATCCGGTACAAAAGCGATGGATGGTTGATCGAAGCTCTTTTGGTCCTTCCGCTTCGATACGTATCTGGCCAGAGGTACCCCACACTCCTCTTCCTCCACGGGGGACCCGAGAAGTCTGTCACGGGTAGTTTCAATGAACTGATTTCGGCAAGGGTAGAATCAGCTGCGCACCTCTTGGCGGCACACGGATACGCTGTTTTGCTGCCAAACTTCAGAGGCAGTAGTGGCTATGGAGCCGAATTCTTGGAGCAGCTCCAGAACTATCAGATGATGTCAATCCCCTATCGGGATGCAGTGGCGGACATTGACTACCTGATTGAGGAGGGTGTTGCGGACCCGGAGGGACTGGGTGTATATGGCAGCAGCTTTGGCGGCCAACTGACGGCTTGGACTGTGTCGCAGACCTCACGTTTCAAGGGCGCAGTTGCCTCCATTTGGGTGTACGACAGGCTTCACGATGATCGATTGTCAGGTACGCCATTCCACGCCTTGAGGCCGAATCGACTCGGAGATGTTGACCCAAAGGCAATGTGGCTTGACCCAGACGTTTACAGGAAGCTTTCACCTATCGAACACATCGCGGCAATCGAGACACCTGTAATGATTATCGAATCAGGTGCGGAGAGGCGCGTTCGGGGCTCACAGGCCCGACTTTTCTATAATGGCCTATCTGCTCTCGGTATCGAGACCCGCTTGGTTTACTATCCAAAAGCCTATCATGGTGGCGGCTGGAATGATGACTACAAACGCGACTACATGAACAGGCTTATTGCATGGTTCGACCATTGTCTTAGGGACATAGATCTTCCAAAATGGTTCAACCGTAGTCTGCCATAACAAGTGGACTAGTACCAACCTGCGGAAATTCGCGTAATCTGATTTCCTAGCAAAAACAGGATGTTAAGGGCGGATTTGCACGCATAAACTTGCGCAGCTAAGTACTAGGGAGTAACCCCTTCGGATGGCTCAACGAGGTCGAGATCTGGTTCAGCATCCTATGGAAGAGAGCGCTCCGCAACGCCAGCAGTGGGGGCTCGGCTGTCGCCCCCAATTTGCCGTCTGTCCGTGTGGAACTATGGCGTGAGACAGTGGCGACCGCCTCCGACCTTTCATGCCCTTCTCCGGGAAACAGATCGCCAGGTTTTGAGGGCGCAGGGAGGGTTGCTTGATGAAATCATCGGTGGCGGCGCGGGGTTGTGAACGCGCAGCAGTTCAAGATATGCGCCTGGGCATGGAACCCCGAACTCCAGTGGGGGCTCGGCTGTCGCCCCAATTTGCCGTCTGTCCGTGTGGGACAGTGGCGTACGTCTTGCCCCGTGCCTCGAGTGCTGCTGCAGCGAGCGCGAGGAATTCGTCAACGTCTTCCGTTTCTTGTTCTATCACCAGGAATGTATTGCTACACCCAAGACGGAGAAAGAGGTCCTGAATATCACCGGGTGGGACGCCAGATGCGTGCAGCGTTTTTACCATACCCTCTGGCAGCATCTGGAGCGACGCATCAAAGATTGCGGGCCGGATCGGATGGTGGGGCCATCGAGACGTCCTGCAATCTGTGGGTTACCCTGGCCCACTACCTCCAGGGGAAGGGGTATCGCGTGCTGCTGGTGAGCCCCCTCACGACGTATCACGCAAGACCGATGATGCACCGCGATTTCTCCAAGTCGGATCCCAGGGATGCCTTTCTGGTGGCCGACAGCGCACAGAAGGGAAGCTATGATCTCTTCAGGACGTTCGAGCCTCACATGGAGGCCGCGCACCAGCTCTCAATCGCCTACGACAAGCTCCGGAAGGACCTCACAAAGTCCCTGCTCCGCACCCGGTCTCTGATGGAACGCGTCTTCCCGGAGTTCCTCCACGCGGTCAACATTCGTACGAAGACCTCCCGCTACCTGTTGGAGCGATATTTCTTGCCCCGCCACTTCGAGGAAATTGACATCGAAGAGGAGGGCCGCCAGATCCATCGGATCTCAAGAGGCAGTTACGGGGTGGCGACGCTGCAGAAGCTGAAGGAGGAGGCCCGGACCTCCATCGGGATCCCGGTCGAGGGCCAGGAAGATGTCCTCCGCATCATCCTGAATGGCTGGATCGAGGCGCTCCGGCGGACCGAGACGCAACTCAAAGCTGTGGAGCAGGCGATGATCGTCCGCACTCAGCAGGATCCGACTTTCCAAATCGTCGACTCGATCCCCAACATCAACAAAAACCTGGCTGCCCAATTTACCGCGGAGACGCGAGGGGCCACCCGCTTCACCCACTTCAAACAGATCGAGAAGCTCGCCGGCACGAACGTGCGCATCGCCGACTCCGGAAAGTACAAAGGCAAAAGGCGGATGAGCAAGATCGGCAATCCCCGGCTGCGGCGAATCATCTACCAGATGACCGAACAGACCGCCCGGGTCGTGCCCCAGGTCCGCCGCCGCTTCCTCGAACGCGAGCTCAGGAAGAAGTGCTACCGCAAGAATATCGTGGCCGCCTCGTCCCAGCTCCTACGGCTCATCGTAGCCCTGCTCAGAGAAAATCGTCTCTACGAGGAGAGAGACCACCCCGCGGCATCCCTCAAAACGCTCGAGAGGCGCTACATGAAGCGCTACAAGAAAAAGCAGCATCCCCGACGGCGCGCTCGCGCCGCCGCCTGACCGCTGCCGCGGTCACACTCGCTCTTTGACATCGCTGCTCGATTCACATCCGGTGCAGTCTCCTGCCGGACCGGTTACACAAGCTGCCGCCTTCCAAGGCGGCCAGGGGCGGCCTGCAGAACTGGCTTGAGAGGAGGGCTCCGATAGGAGTCGCTTCGGCTAACAGATCCGCAGGCCTCCCCGTCTTCCTGGATCGGATTAGAAAATGCGCGAAGACCGGCACACCTACTCACACAAACAAGAGTGCCGGCCGCGGATGTAAGTTGGTATCGGAAGACACCACCCCCCACACGGGAGCTTCGCCCCTCTTCAAAGACCGGTCCTGCACCATAAGGGCGAACTGCGCTCCGAACATAGTAAGAATGTCCACTTTACACCCCTTGACGCTGAGAAAACCGGCATAAAAAATCTCATCCAACCTCGAAATCGTCAACTTTGCTCTTGACTTTCCGCATGTAGTCTGCGGTATATCCGATGTTTGGTCGTGGGGAAATTATTGCGAAGCAACCACGGCCAAATATGGGTGGAGTGAAACGGAACCGGATATACCGCTGATATACGATGGAGTATTTGGTTCCTATTTTTGACTATTTTTTGGAGCTATTTATTATCCTTTTTTCCATGAGGTAACTGACCATTTTCTTGTTTTCCATGAGATGCGGTTGTTTCTTGATTACCTTGTAGCCTTTTCGTTCGTAGAACTTTTTTGCTGAGACGGAGGCAACAATCTGAATATTCCTAACTCCCATTTTTTTGAGAGAGTCTTCAGCAGTTTCTAGCAATTTGCTTCCGATACCTTCACCTTGGTGATCTTTATGAACGTAAAGGCCCCAAAATTCACCTTTGAGGCTGTGGTTTACGAATCCAACGATCTTGCGGCTTAGCACAGCAACCCACTTTTTGCCTATCTTCATGGGGTCTCTGTGTTTTTTGGCTGTGACTCTTCCAGACCAAACCTTGATGATATCTTCGGGGTAATCGTTGCTGTTGATGTGCCTAATTGTTTCTCTGTGTAGTCGTGCCACAGCTGTAGCATCTTCCGATCTAAATTTACGTATTCTCATGGAATATCATTATTCTTCTAAAGAATAGCTCCAAAACAAAGAATCAAAAAATAAAAATAGGAACTAAATGTTCTGTCGTATCGTCTTCCCGGTTGCCGAACCCGCGTAGCGGGTTGCCGAAGGCCAAGGCGTGCACGCGCCGCAGTGGCAACCGGTTGTTACACGACGTTGTTGTTAAGCGGCTAAAGGTTGGTCTGTTGGTTGCAGAGTTGGCTCTGATACAGGAAACCGATAATGGTCTCCAGCCGCCCACATGTGGTCATCGTCTTTGGTCCGCGGTCAATCAGGTCTGGCCACAGACCCGGCAGCAGCGGTGCTGGAACCACAAGGTCCTCAACATGGTCAACCAGATCCATAAGCGCCAACAGATCCAGGCTCGGGCGTTGCTCGTTCAGATCCCCTACGCCAACACCCTTACAGATGCCGGGAAGCTCCGCAAGAAGTTCATCGCACGATACCAAAGCCAGTTCCCGAAGGCAGTTAAAGCCCTTGATCGAGACTGGGGTCGAATGCTCACCTTCTTCGACTTTCCGACAAAACACTGGAGACACCTGAGAACCACCAATGTCGTCGAAAGCCTGTATCTATTCTGAGATAACAAGAGAAAAGTAGATAAAGGTCCAAGCAAGATTCAGGCAGCCTTGTGGATGGTCTGGGATGTTCTTTGCCGATTGATTTCTATGCGGCGCTGCCGAGCCTCCTCCTTTCGACCTTGTCGGTGGTGAAGAATCTTTTGATGCTGGCCTTTATGCCTCTGAAGAGGCGTGACATACTGTATTGCCCCGTGATAGCGTTCGGCGTTGTAGCTGTGAATGAAGGAATCAATCAGGCCTTCCAGTTGATGGAATGTGAAGATGTCCTGGAAGCGCAGCCAGTCGTATTTGAATGTCCGGAAAAAGGCTTCGATCCAGGCGTTGTCCGTGGGTGTTTGATATCGGGCAAACAGCTGCGAGATGCCCAGGTCCTTGAAGAATTGGGCCATCGATTTGGCCTTCATCTGAGATCCGTGATCTGAGAGGGCTGTCAAGCTTATGGGCCCAGTGTCCAGGTCCAGCAGTCCTTCGTTGGCAAGGGCTTGATCCCAGGCCTGTTTGACCTGCTCCACGGTCGCGTTGAAGGAGAGCTTCCATCCTACGATCTTCCTGGAATACACGTCGAGAATGGCGGTAAAATACAGGAACAAACCGAAAAATGGGATGTAGGTCAGGTCCCAGCTCCAGACCTGATTAGGACCTTCAGGTTTGACCTGGGGCTTGCTCTGCTTGACCGGCGTCCTCACCTGTTTCCTGCGTGCCAGACGTTCTTTCCTGGCCTGTCGGTAGAAGCTGGAGGCCGAGGCCTGCACTACCCCCTTCTCTGAGGCTACCACCGCCAGCTGATGGGGAGGCAGATCGGCATAGGTCTCATCCCTTAAGAGGGCCGAGATTTGCTCTTTCTCCTCCCTCAGCAATCCGTGTGGGGCCTTATCAGGGGCGGGCCCGGGCTTCCCATCCAAAAGCGGGTCCGACACCCCATCCAGCTTCTCTTCTCGATCTCGCCGGCTCCAGGCACAATACCGCTGGAGGGGAAGCTGTAGGATCTCGCAAGAACGGGTGAGTTTCACCCCTTTCTCCTTGGCCCGATGGACCATTAAGAGGATCTCGCGTTTGACCTCAGCTTGCACCCGGTGGCCCTTGATCGGGCCTGTCAGATCCCATTCACACTTTTTTTTAGCAGGGAAAGTTCCACAGATTGCTCAATGATCGTTTGCTCCAGGCGTGCCCGCTCTTTGCGCAGCTGCTCCACCTCCTCAGCCGATACCATCGGCTTGCGGCTCCGGCGACCCTTGAACTCCTTGAGGGCCCCGGACTTGACCGACTCACGAATACGCTTTAGATCCGAGGAATGAATGCCCCATTTCCGCAGCACCTGTGCAATGGGAACATCTCCCCGGCTGGCTTCAAGGAAAATCTCATACTTCTGTTCCGGGGACAAGCTCCTGCGCTTCTTGACCGGGTCACTGTTTGAGGACAGTTGCTCCATCTTTACTCCTCCTGTGAGGTCAGGGATATCCCAAAATATGTATCCCTTCTCAACCCTACAGGCAACCAGGATCTTGCTTCGACCTTGCCCCCGTTTTTTCGGGCGATCTCAGACAAAAGATAAGCCCCTTTGCCTCCGTCCGCCTGAGAACCAACGCGGCCAAGCGATACAAAAAGATCGGTTGCGGCAAGCGCTCTGATCTGGCGCACGCTGGTGGTCGCTGAAAAACGCTTCCGACGACTCAACGCACCCCATCTGCTAAAGGATGTCTACGCACAGCACCACCGCAAAAAAAAGATCACTATCGACTCGGAGAAGAAGCCTAGCCGCCTGACCTTTTTACACACCTCTTGACGAGAGCTCTACGGCCGTGCCCGAGCCAAGTCTGGTGTCCATTTCCCACTTGGTTTTCAGACTGGAATCGACGGTTGTGAAAGGGGCCCCCTTCTCCGGGCCGACCGTGCGAGATAGATATGGAAGTTTTTGTTGACTTACAAGGTTTAAAAAGGGACAAGAAGGAAAAATTAAGGGGTGTTAACCCCTTGGCATTGATCTCCAAGCCCAATTTTGTCCCCCCCGGACAGAGGTCCATCGCGCTTTGTCGTCGTATACCAATTTGGTGCCGGTTTCCGTCCAAAGTGTTAAATATCGTACAACTTTTGGTTCTAGGCTTGACGCTCCTTCCTTGTTAACCATTGCCCCCCCATAAATACGTCCCGTACATTTTTCATGTACGCGCGGGATAAGCTGAGGATGCTGTAAAGGTGGCGATGGCGGCATTATGAGCTGTAAGGATTCACGCCTTGAAGCACATCCAACGCGTGGGGGGCAACATGAAAACGGTAGATGAACGCATAAACAGGTTGGATCGATCCGTAGCGTCGAGCTTTTTGTGGCGAAAGAGCACGGTTCAGTATATGTAGTAGATGTTCGATGAAAATTGTCTTTCTTGGACATAAGGACTGTAATTCCTAAGGGGGTAAGATTATGTGTCCATCACGCACCTTTTCTCAAACCGCACGAGTGATTGCTCATCCTTTCATCTCGTTGAGCCTCGCCTTCACAGGAATAGCCTTCATCGCCCCCAATGCAGGCGCTGTCCCATCGGACTCCTTAGCTGCATCCCTGGACTCCTTACGGGTGGAGCTTGACTCGTTGATGAACGTCGCACCGCCTGTGAAAGTGAGCAACCAGGCCTTTGGTCAGGGAGTCGAACCCTCGAGTGAAGGGTCACCTGAAGTTCAACCGGTGAACATGGATTCGCTGGTGGAGGTGGCCACCTTGCTGTCGGAATCGGGGGATCCAGAAGGGGCCGCTGCCGCACAACGGACTCTGGGTGCGATCTATCTGGGCGGAAGACAGCTCGATGCGGCGGAGGAGGCGTTTGATCGGGCTCGCCACCTCGACGATTCGGCGGCGTCATGGTTTGGCCTGGGGATAGTCGCGGCTGCCGGAGACCGATCCCGGAAGCGGGAGGCCCCGAACCGGTTCCGGGAGGTCCTGGTCCGCGACCCGAAGATGTCCGATGCCCGCTATCGACTCGCCCTCGTGCTGCATAGCTTGGGAGAGGGGAATGCCGGATCCGAGCTGGAGCGCCTTGTGAAGACGGATCCGAAGTACACACCGGGCTACCTCCTCCTCTCCGAGTGGGCTGAGCAGAAGCCTTACGGTCTCGAAGAAGCCCTCGAATGGTGTGAGCGCGGCCTAGAGGCAAATCCGGATGATCCGGACCTCCTGGTCCGAAGGGAGGAGCTCAAGTTTCTCTCGGGTGGGGAGGACACTGGGATCACCGTGTTAATGTCCTACCTCAAGAAGCGGCCTCACGAGATCCGTCTCTTGCCCCTGATCGGGCAAGCCCACCTGAAGAAGGGGCGGTTGGGGCCCGCGGAGGCTGTGTTTCGAGCCTATCTGGACCGGGTCAACCCTCAGGAGCGAGCATTCTACAATGACATTTCGCTGGTGGGGTCGCCGGAGGAGATAGAGGCATTTAATGCCATCAAGCCGGAGGATGCCCCGGAGTTTCTGCGGCAGTTCTGGGCGCGGCGGGACATAGACTTGATAACTGGGGTTAACAAGCGGCGTCTTGAGCACTATCGGCGGGTGTGGGTGGCCAGGACGCAGTTCTCCAAGGGACGGACGCCGTGGGACCAGCGTGGAGAGATCTACATTCGCTATGGGGAGCCCTACTTCCGGCAGCGGTCGGGGAAGAGCGACTTCCAAAAGGGAATGGACCGGAAGGTACAGGCCGTGCGGCAGCGGCAAGCGACCCGCATTTACGGCGGAATGAGAACGAATATCCCTGACCTCATTTCGTTTCTGAAAGGTAGTTCTAGTAGGCTCCAAATCGACTCTCTTTCTTCGAAAAATAATCTTAGTAGGTTCAACCCTTCAAAGAATATGACAATGGACATGGGACTCTATCAGGGTCCGGTCTATCCGTTGAAGGCCTTCGGGCCTGGTTACACCATTCTAGCGGCGGGTGGAAGCACCCCTGAGTTGTGGGAGAGTTGGGTCTACCCTCATATCGAGGGGGGGATCGAGTTTGTGTTCACCGACGAATTCCACGGATATGACTATGACTTTGCCCCGATTCCCACCATCTATACTCCAATGGCTCCAAAGGCAGTAGCGGGGAGGTTCCGAACCAAGGTGCGCGAAGAGGCTCCCGAGCAGGTTTTCCGCGCTTTAAAGTCAAAGGCGTTGTCGTTGTACTTGCCTGAGGATCTGACAGAGCCGCTCACGTCTCACGTGGCAACAGTGGACTTCCGGGGGAGCCGCGACAGCTCACGCGTGGAGATCTACCTGGAGGTGCCCGTCGAGGAGATCACTCCGACGGAGCAGGGCTGGTCGGGGGAGCGGTGGCTGGTCGTGTATGACAAGACGTGGCGAGAGGTTCACCGCTCCATCAACCGTTCACCGCTCCAAGCTCTACCGGAGTTCGATGATGAGATCCTGGATGTGATGGCGTTCAACTGTCCGGCAGGCGACTATTTTATGGCGGTGAAGGTCAGAGACCCGAAGTCCAAACGAATGCAGGTGGTCCGCGACAGCCTACACGTGGAAAGTTACGTGGGAGAAAGGCTCCGGATGAGCGGGATAGAGATGGCCCGCAGGATTGCACCAGCAACAGAGGAAGGTAAGTTCGTAAAAGAGGGGTTGGAGGTGATCCCTATGCCTTCCCTTACCTTCAAACGGAGGAAAGATGTCTTCCTCTACTTTGAGGTTTACAATCTCATGCGGGACGCGCAGGGACGGACGCACTACCGGGTCGATTATACTCTGCGAAGGCTGAAGGGGGGCATCGGTAATCCCATCCTGTCGGGCCTCGGACGGCTGATCGGAAGGCGTAAGAAGGAGGACGAGGTCACCACCTCCCACGAGTCAAGGGGAGAGACGATGCAGGAGATAATCCACACAGCGCTGGATTTGAGGAAGGGGAAAAAGGGGGACCATACCCTTCAGGTGACCGTTACGGACCTGAACAGTGGGATTGGAGTAAGCAGACAGACATCCTTCGTTCTTCGGTAAAATGGGGCTGGTTGGGATATTATGTTTGGCGCTCTGGTTTAGAGGCTGCAGCACCCTGGGAGAAGTACAACGACGCTGGAGCCTTGGACATTGTTTGATAACTTATATATACCACTTAAGGAAAGAAATTGATTGGACAAATAGTAAGGAAAGAAATTCTCTCTAATCTTTCAAGCCATACATTTATTATTATTTGCATCTTTTGTTCTGCCATAATCCTTTTAAGCATCTACACCGGGTTGCGTAGCTTAAGGGACCAGGTTGCAGAATACCGACAGACTGAAATATTAAACCGACAGATCTTGCAGGTAGGTCAAGTCTTAAGCGTCCTGCAAAATGCAAGCCTTCAACTGGAGGTCCAGTGAGGTTCAGGCAACGGCTACCATTTCAGCCGGTGGTGCGATCTGTCGTTCCTCATAGAGCAGCTGGAGCTGGAGCAGTTCGGTGGACGTGATGTTGATATTCTGCCACCTGGCAGCGGCACGGATGAGAACAGCATAGACGAGCTTCAGGCAACTCTTTTCGGAGAAGAATCGCGGCAATGTTTTGGTTCGGCGGCGTTCCTCGACAAAGCTGCGTTCGATCAGGTTGGTGGTGCGGGCGAACTTCCGGAGTCGCCAGGGAAGCTGGAGGTGTGCGAGGAGAGCTTCGAGGTCCTCCGTGAGACACTTGCACAGACCGGGGAACTCCTTGCTGAACTTCTCCAGAAACTCTCGCACCGCACTTTGGCCGGCCTGAAGATCCGGGGCGTCACGAATCATCACCAGATACGGCTTGATCTCATGCCAGCGCGCATCGGGCACCTTGGCTGCAAAGTTGCGCATCCGATGCGCCCAGCAGCGTCCGCGCAGACTCTTCGGCCACATCTGGTCGATGGTCTGGATAAGCCCACCGGCTCCGTCGGTCGTGACGAACAGGGGTGCCGGTAAACCACGCCGGTCGAGATCCCGGACGAACTCAAGCCATGCCTCGCCGCTTTCTTTGCTGCCCAGACCCAGGGAGATCAGAACTTTCCGGCCGTCCAGTGTGATGCCCCAGGCGCACAGCACGGCCTCCCGGGTGATGCCGTGGGTACGAAGCGGCTCGTACAGGCCGTCCAGGAACAGGCACAGGAGAGGAAAGTCGCTGAGATCGCGTTCCTGGAAGGCCTGGTATTGTTCCCAAAGGACTTCGGTGACTTCGCTGACCTTGCTGCGGCTAAGCAGGCAACGCCCCTGCTCATCAGTGAAGGCGTCCTCGATGTCCCGGGTAGACAGTCCACGCGCGTACATCCCGGTTGCCAGGCGCTGCACCATCCCTGAGTCGCCGCGCAGAAGATCGTAAAGGCTGCACCGGTAGGGCTCCTCTGGATCCCTGACCTGAGGAATCGCGACCTCGAGGCGGCCTTCGGCAGTATCCAGATAGCCCGGCTCATAGCCGCTACGGTAGCCTCGACGACCTTCACCGCGTTTATACCGATCGACACCCAGGTGGTCCCGCTGATGCGCCTCAAAACCCTCCTGGCAGATCAGCCGGGTGGACAACTGAACTAGCTGAGTCAACGCCTCTTGGGCGCTCTCGACATCCTGGAGTCCTTCGATGAACTCCTTCAATTCCTTGCGCAATCTATCACTCGGAGCTATCTTCTTCATACGGCGTGACTCCTTCCTTTTGCCCACTCGGGGCGTCGAGGTTTTTGGGGACCTCTGGAAGATAGCTCACGCCGCTTCTTTTTGCAGGAAATCTAAGACATTACCTTGCAGGTATTAGACCTACACGGTAAGAACAGGGGGGAATGGTGAGAAAAAGTACTACCGCACATTGGCCTCGATTCTTTTTGGCGCTCTGCTTCATTTTTCCGGCTTTGGTTGCCTATGGTCGAGGGCCGGAAGATCTGTTGGACCTTCGAAAGCTCACAAAGAAACTAAAGCTATCCCCGGCACAACAGGATTCAGCAAGGCGGAAGATTTCCCAGATCCAAAATACTTTGAAGGCCTTCGAGTGGGACTATGCGAGGATGACATCTGAAGCAGCTATCTGGAAAGGGATGGGTGGAAACCTCAACGAGGTAAGGGATAGAAAGAAGAAAGCGATCGCAGAAATCGACAGAGTCTTGGTCAACTTCAGAGGGAGTCTCGACAGCCGCCAGCAGTACCGTCTGGATGACCGTTGTTGACACAGCAAAAAGCAGGCTCCTGAATACAACTGTATGGAGACCCTGAAGGTGCTGAACCGGCTGCCCACGATGACGATCCGCGCGGACCACCGCCCGTGCATCTGGTTCACCTCCGATGTCCTGGTCGCTAGGCCCGGGACACTCGCTTCCTTCTACATGGGCACCCGTCCATGCTCTCATCGCAGAGGGCGTGGCGACCGAAGAGAACGTGCCCGGGCCATCCGTCAGGGGGATGAGCGGCTGCTCAGGGAGCCGTACGGCGATCTGCAGGTCGGGACTCGAACGAATCGTCGAGTTGAAAGAACGGGCACGCCACCAGCGCCCGGCCACGGGCCGATCCACCGCGGCAGCACCTGGCAAACGGTGCGCCTCTCCGGGGCGCACTTCCGATGATGTGCCTCCTGTCATGCCATTACTACGGTGTGAAAACGACGTGGGGGGTCGATTCACAGTTTGCCCGGTGCCGGATTCACACGGGACCCGCCGCGTATCCGCTGAGGCGGCAGTCTTACGCCTCCACGGCCCGGCCGGGCGTGGCCGGACGGGCCGCTCCAGCGGATGCGGGAGCGACCCCCCAGTCCGAGGGCCTGGTACGGGCGCGGAGCCGTGCGCGTTTTCACACGCCCGCCCCCTGGGGTCGCTCCCTCTCGATCAATCCCGTGCGGGAAGGCTGTCCAGCGCCGCTGGGAGCGCGGTGTATCGGCAGCCCGATCCGGGTTCCGGGTCTCGGCTCGTCGGCCAAGTACGCGGCCCCGGGGTACGCCGCGCAGTCCGGGACGCGACCTTCTTGGACACCAGCCTTTGGTTGGCCCGCCAGTTGGCGCGCTCGACCAGCGACACGGGGGCGGAGGGGGCGACGGTGCTGGAACCACAAGATGAGGAACGTGCTGGACCGGCTGCCGCAGCGGGAGCAGAGCGAGGCGAAGGATCTTCTCAGGGCCGTGGTCTACGCACCGAGCCGGGCCGAGGCTGTGAAGGCCCGCGCAGTGCTCGCCAGGCGCTACAGGCCGTGGTATCCGAAGGCGGTGGACGTACTCGAGGACGACTGGGAGCGGATGGTGGCGTTCTACGACTTCCCCGAGGATCACTGGAAGCATCTACGCACGACGAACGTGGTCGAGAGAGCCCCTTTGCCGCAGTAGGGCTCAGGACAACGGCGGCGAAGCGCTTCAAGAGGGTCGAGAGCGCTACGGCGCTGATCTGGAAGCTGCTCTTGGTGGCGGAGAAGCGCTCAGAAGGCTCGACGCTCCTCACCTCCTCAAGGACGTATTTGAAGGAAGAAAGTTCGAAGACGGAAAGCCCGTCTCAACCCAACAGCGGAAAAACGCCGCCTGAAACATTTACACACCTATTGACCCAACCTCAGAGGGTGTGGTTCAAGATGCTGGATGTGCAAACGATCCGTGTCAGCGGAGACGGTATAGAAACCATTTTGAAGTACGTGTGGCAATGGACGACAACGGGGAGTGCGTCCTTGTGGTAGATGGGGAGCCACGAAGCCCGTGGCAGGTCATGTATCGTGCGCTAGACAGGCTCTTATTCTCTAGCGAGGACGATGCCTAGCCGTGGTACACCTACTTAGCAGGTGGATGCCATGAAGAAGCGACGTAAGCAGACGTAAGCATAGGGTGCCGGAGTCTAGGGCGCTGGCCTTGCCGCCGAAGGGGCACCAGCCGAGCAAGGCCGAAAAGGAAGAGGAAGTGGATATGCCGAAGCTGACGAAGGCCCAGCTGCGGAAGACATTCTTCCGGCCTTTCCGGTTTGGGCGGCAAGGGGAGTGAGACGATTGGCCTGTGGGTAGGCTCCTGGCGTTAGTAGTGGTCCTCGTAGGGATCGCGATGGTATAATCCCCCATTCAAGCAGGGAGACTACGCATGCCGTGGCCCAGCACCATTTCCCTCCTCTACCCGTTGGCAGACGGGCAAGAGCCTCAACATCGCGCCGCCGGGCTGGGAGCAGACCTACGACCCCCTTGTCGAGGCCTGCAACCTCGACAAGGGCTAGAGCCGCCCGGACGATCCGGCGCGCGCCCGGGATCAGCAGCCGGGGCACCGCGCCTACCTCGAGGCGGCGGAGCTGCGGGCGGGGATCGCGCATGAGGCCGATCCCCGGGACCAGATCCGGGACTACCTGCTGCGGGGCGTCGAGCGCGGCACGGTGCAGGACCGGGCCGGCGTCGCCGCCGCCCTGCAGGAGGCGGGCTTCGACGTGCCGCGCCAGGGCAAGAACTACGTGACCGCCCACGACCCGGACAGTGGGAAGCGGTGGCGGCTGAAAGGAGCGCTGTACGAGCATGACTTCCAACGCGAACGATTTGAGCGCCCGATGGCGCGCCTGGGGGATCCCAGTGCGATGCGGGGCGGGCATGGTGGCCCTGCAAACCCTCCTCGCGCTCTACCGCTTTGGAGACAGCACGGCCCTGCTGCAGTTGGTGAATCCGCTGATGTGGATCGGGCTGGGTCTGTTCTTCGTCACGGGCTGGGTCATTGGCTGGGTGGTGGAACGCCTTCTCCGCGGCACGACCGGTCGGTTCCGCACGCTGCTGCTGGGCGCGACGTTCCTGGCCACCCCCGTGGCGGTCGCCGGGAGCCTCGTGGGGGGGCTATTCGGCCCTCCGGGGGTCCTGCTCTATGGCCTGATCCCGTATCTCCTCCTGGTGGGGATTCCCAGACTGATTGGGGTCGTGTGGACCCGGCATGGCTCCTGAGCTTCCGGAAGCAGAGTACGAACAACTCGAGGCGGTGTAGGACCTCCCACCAGTTGGACCGCCCTCCTGATTCTGAACGAACCTGGGCTGGCCAAGCGACGCTGGACGAGGACCTTGCGCGGTTCCCATACGTCAATGGCCGGTTGTTCGAGGAGCCGCTACGCATCCCGGCCTTCAACGCAGAGATGCGGACGGCGTTGCTGGACGCTTGCCGTTTCGACTGGTCGAACATCTCACCCGCCATCTTCGGAGCGCTGTTCCAGTCGGTCATGGACCCGTTGGAGCGCCGCAAGCAGGGGGCGCACTACACAACCGAGAAGAACATCCTGAAGGTGATCGAGCCGCTGTTTCTGGACGATCTGCGTGCCGAATTCGAGCGCCTGAAGGCCTGAGAGGACAGCCGCCGCCGGGCCGATCTGCGCCGCTTTCAGGAGAAGCTCGGGCGGATGACCTTCTTCGATCCTGCGTGCGGATGCGGGAACTTCCTCATCATCGCCTACCGCGAGTTGCGGGAACTGGAGATCGAGGTTCTGAAGGAGCTCTATCCCGAAAAGCAACTCGACGCTCTGGCCGAGACCCTGTCGGTCGTGGATGTGGATCAGTTCTACGGGATCGAGATCGGCGAGTTTCCCGTTCGCATCGCGGAGACCGCGCTGTGGATGATGGACCACATCATGAACAACCGGCTGAGCCTGGAGTTCGGCCAGAGATATGTCCGCATTCCGCTCACGTCCTCGCCGCACATCGTCCATGGGGACGCTCTGGAAATCGACTGGTCCCAACTGCTGAGACCGGAAAACTGTGACTTCGTCTTCGGCAATCCACCCTTCGGGGGCGCGAAGTTCCAGAGCAAGACTCAGCGCGCGCAGGTGCGAAGGATCGCGGACCTTGGAGGGAGCGGGGGTACGCTCGACTACGTGACCGCGTGGTTCATCAAGGCGGGAGAGTACGCGTATGGGACCGAGGTCCGGATCGGATTCGTGGCCACCAATTCGATCACCCAGGGGGAGCAGGTGGCGCAGCTCTGGCCGATCCTGTTCAACCGCTGTGGGCTGGAGATCTCCTTCGCCCACCGGACGTTCGCATGGGGATCGGACGCACGTGGAAAGGCCCATGTGCACGTAGTCATCATCGGGCTCGACGGCCGTGCGGTCGGCAAGGCGCCTGTTCAGCTATCCCGACATCAACGGCGACCCAGAGGAGACCCGACACTCCGTGCTCTCGCCGTACCTGTTCGACGCCAGCGGGCTCGCCGACCCGCACCTGACCGTGCGGGAAGAGAGCACGCCAGTGAATGGGTTGCCGAAGCTGATTATCGGTTCCAAACCCATTGACGGTGGGCACTACATCTTCAGCACTGCGGAGAAGCGCGCCGAGTTCGTCGCGGCGGAGCCGTACGTGCGGCCTTACATCGGCGCCCGCGAATACCTGCAAGGCGGCGGCAGGTGGATTCTCGCCCTCCACGATGCCCCGCCCAACGTCCTGGTGGGGATGCCGGCCGTGCGGGAACGGATCGGGGCGATGCGTTCGTACCGCGAGGCCAGCCGGAGCGCGCCCACCCGGAAGCTGGCGGCGACCCCGACCCCTCTATCATGTGAACGTCATCCCCACCTCTCCCTTCCTGGTGATCCCCGAGGTCAGTTCGGAGCGGCGGGAGTACGTCCCAATCGGGTGGCTGGAACCTCCGGTTGTTCCGAGCAACCTCGTTCGGGTTCTGGAAAACGCCACGATGACAGACTTCGCGCTGCTTACCTTGGCCATGCATATGGCGTGGCTGCGCCACATCGGTGGACGGCTCAAGAGGCGACTACCGCTACTCCATCGGCCTCGTCTACAACACCTTCCCGACTCCACCCGCTACCGCCAACACGTCCAAACTCGAGCCTTTGGCGCAAGCCGTACTCGACGCTCGCACCGCGTATCCTGACGCCACCTTGGCGGACCTCTACGACCCGGACCTGGTGCCACCCACCCTCCGCCGTGCCCACCAAGCGATCGATCGCGCCGTGGACCGGCTCTATCCAGGCTGACTCTCAAATTGCAACCGGAAGGAAGTAAAGGACATGTCTGCCTACGAGTATCAATGCCAGTCGTGCAAGAAAAGGTTCACCTTGACTTTGTCGATAGCTCAACACGAGACGGAACGAGTGAAGTGCCCCAAATGCAAAAGCACCCGCGTTCGTCAAGCCATCACCCCATTCTTCGCCCAGACCTCAAAGAAGAGTTAAGCTCCGAGAAATTCACTTTAGGTCAAAGCCATTGCACCACTACACGGAGTGTGCTCAACCGATTTTATCGCCATTTTGCCAGTCTCTCATGACGGACACCGGAGGCATCGAACCACCAACAAGACCATGGCTCATAAGATCCCCTGGAGCACAGGATCCAACTGGCTACGAATCGATCCACACTTACATACGCCTGGCACACTACGGAATAGCCAGTTTGGTGACTACAGAGACGCCGCCACCTGGTCCGCGTATGAGAATCAGCTTCGCTTGGCCGACCCTGCCCCCGCTATTCTGGGTATCACGGACTACTTCGTTCCCAGAGGTTATAAGTTCTTCCGCCAGCATATCGAGGTCAAGTCTATACCTGGCCTACGGCTAGTCTTCGCAAACATCGAGCTTCGCCTAAATATCAAGACAGATAGGGGCAAAGCCTTTAACACCCACCTTCTAGTGTCACCCGATGATCCAGACCATGTCGCAACCATAGAGAGCAAACTGCATTCCCTGCACTTCCACTATGGCGGGCAGCAATTTGGGTGCACCGAGGATGACATTCGGCGATTGGGGCGAGCCCATGCGAAAAATGACAAGATTGATGATGAAACAGCCCTCTATCAGGGAGCAAGGCAGTTCCTGGTTGAGTTCGGCGAGTTGCGGGAACTCAAGGATGATGCATGGATTGCAGACAATGTGCTGATTGCTGTAGCCGCTGGCGGTGATGGCCTCGGAGGCATTGCTACGGATTCTTCTTTCCACGCCCAACGAGAGGAGCTGGCGGCTGTTTCCGATATCATCTTCTCGGCGAATCCGGCGGACCGGCAGTTCTGGTCCGGGAATCACCCCGATTTCGCCGCGCGCGGCTATGTCTGCAAGCCATGCTTGAATGGCAGCGACGCGCACCGACTAGAGGATGTCCTAAGGCCGTCAGAGAGCCGCATCTGTTGGATCCGTTCTGAGCCGACTTTCGAGGGTCTACGCCAAATACTTGTCGAACCAGTTAGGCGCGTGCACATCGGCAGTGACTCACCTGGTGCCCCTCCGCAGGGGAGGATGATTCGGACGGTCAGATTCCAAGGTGCCCCCTGGGTTTCTCCGGGCGAGGTGACCCTCAACCCCGGTCTTGTGTCTGTCATCGGGGCGCGCGGCTCTGGAAAGACAGCGCTCGCCGACATGATCGCTCTTGCCGCCGATGCCACTGATCCGGTGCCAAGCCCGGCCTCTTTCCTCGACCGGGCGCGTCAGCACTTGTCGGACCTTCAGGTCCAGGTCGGATGGCACGATAACGGCGCGCAGGCTCGACGAGGCCGCTCCTGACTCCGAACCGCTTGTCAAGTACCTGTCTCAGCACTTTGTGGAGCGCATCTCAGCCGTCCAGCCCGCCCCAACACAGGCCGCGTGGGATGCAGGAACCAAAGAGCCTCCCTCAGATGAGTTGCTCAACGAGATTGAGCGCGTGGTTTTCGATGCGATTCCGACGGAAGACCGCCTAATGTGCGCATCATTCCGAGAGCTACGAGAGGATTCGCTCGCCCAGTACATCGCCGAGCTCAGCGCCCACAAGGAGAAAATCCGGTCAACTGTATCTATTCTGAGATAACAAGAGAAAAGCAGATAAAGGTCCAAGCAAGATTCAGGCAGCCTTGTGGATGGTCTGGGATGTTCTTTGCCGATTGATTTCTATGCGGCGCTGCCGAGCCTCCTCCTTTCGACCTTGTCGGTGGTGAAGAATCTTTTGATGCTGGCCTTTATGCCTCTGAAGAGGCGTGACATACTGTATTGCCCCGTGATAGCGTTCGGCGTTGTAGCTGTGAATGAAGGAATCAATCAGGCCTTCCAGTTGATGGAATGTGAAGATGTCCTGGAAGCGCAGCCAGTCGTATTTGAATGTCCGGAAAAAGGCTTCGATCCAGGCGTTGTCCGTGGGTGTTTGATATCGGGCAAACAGCTGCGAGATGCCCAGGTCCTTGAAGAATTGGGCCATCGATTTGGCCTTCATCTGAGATCCGTGATCTGAGAGGGCTGTCAAGCTTATGGGCCCAGTGTCCAGGTCCAGCAGTCCTTCGTTGGCAAGGGCTTGATCCCAGGCCTGTTTGACCTGCTCCACGGTCGCGTTGAAGGAGAGCTTCCATCCTACGATCTTCCTGGAATACACGTCGAGAATGGCGGTAAAATACAGGAACAAACCGAAAAATGGGATGTAGGTCAGGTCCCAGCTCCAGACCTGATTAGGACCTTCAGGTTTGACCTGGGGCTTGCTCTGCTTGACCGGCGTCCTCACCTGTTTCCTGCGTGCCAGACGTTCTTTCCTGGCCTGTCGGTAGAAGCTGGAGGCCGAGGCCTGCACTACCCCCTTCTCTGAGGCTACCACCGCCAGCTGATGGGGAGGCAGATCGGCATAGGTCTCATCCCTTAAGAGGGCCGGGATTTGCTCTTTCTCCTCCCTCAGCAATCCGTGTGGGGCCTCATCAGGGGCGGGCCCGGGCTTCCCATCCAAAAGCGGGTCCGACACCCCATCCAGCTTCTCTTCTCGATCTCGCCGGCTCCAGGCACAATACCGCTGGAGGGGAAGCTGTAGGATCTCGCAAGAACGGGTGAGTTTCACCCCTTTCTCCTTGGCCCGATGGACCATTAAGAGGATCTCGCGTTTGACCTCAGCTTGCACCCGGTGGCCCTTGATCGGGCCTGTCAGATCCCATTCACACTTTTTTTTAGCAGGGAAAGTTCCACAGATTGCTCAATGATCGTTTGCTCCAGGCGTGCCCGCTCTTTGCGCAGCTGCTCCACCTCCTCAGCCGATACCATCGGCTTGCGGCTCCGGCGACCCTTGAACTCCTTGAGGGCCCCGGACTTGACCGACTCACGAATACGCTTTAGATCCGAGGAATGAATGCCCCATTTCCGCAGCACCTGTGCAATGGGAACATCTCCCCGGCTGGCTTCAAGGAAAATCTCATACTTCTGTTCCGGGGACAAGCTCCTGCGCTTCTTGACCGGGTCACTGTTTGAGGACAGTTGCTCCATCTTTACTCCTCCTGTGAGGTCAGGGATATCCCAAAATATGTATCCCTTCTCAACCCTACAGGCAACCAGGATCTTGCTTCGACCTTGCCCCCGTTTTTTCGGGCGATCTCAGACAAAAGATACAACCACACTTGAAGTCGCTAAAGAGCAGCAGCTCTTTCGGATGCTCCCTACTCTCCGCTTACGGGCGAAGGAGGTAGCCCACAGTCGCTCATTACTCGATCAGACCCTGAAGGCACTTCCGTTGCAGGCTGACCCACGCCTCGTGCAGGCCCACGAAGCCGCAAGAGATCGGTTACATAGGCTAGAGCAGGCAATCGCGAATGAGAAGCGCAAGGCGCACAGGCTGAGAAGCTGGAGGCCGAGGCCTGCACTACCCCCTTCTCTGAGGCTACCACCGCCAGCTGATGGGGAGGCAGATCGGCATAGGTCTCATCCCTTAAGAGGGCCGAGATTTGCTCTTTCTCCTCCCTCAGCAATCCGTGTGGGGCCTTATCAGGGGCGGGCCCGGGCTTCCCATCCAAAAGCGGGTCCGACACCCCATCCAGCTTCTCTTCTCGATCTCGCCGGCTCCAGGCACAATACCGCTGGAGGGGAAGCTGTAGGATCTCGCAAGAACGGGTGAGTTTCACCCCTTTCTCCTTGGCCCGATGGACCATTAAGAGGATCTCGCGTTTGACCTCAGCTTGCACCCGGTGGCCCTTGATCGGGCCTGTCAGATCCCATTCACACTTTTTTTTAGCAGGGAAAGTTCCACAGATTGCTCAATGATCGTTTGCTCCAGGCGTGCCCGCTCTTTGCGCAGCTGCTCCACCTCCTCAGCCGATACCATCGGCTTGCGGCTCCGGCGACCCTTGAACTCCTTGAGGGCCCCGGACTTGACCGACTCACGAATACGCTTTAGATCCGAGGAATGAATGCCCCATTTCCGCAGCACCTGTGCAATGGGAACATCTCCCCGGCTGGCTTCAAGGAAAATCTCATACTTCTGTTCCGGGGACAAGCTCCTGCGCTTCTTGACCGGGTCACTGTTTGAGGACAGTTGCTCCATCTTTACTCCTCCTGTGAGGTCAGGGATATCCCAAAATATGTATCCCTTCTCAACCCTACAGGCAACCAGGATCTTGCTTCGACCTTGCCCCCGTTTTTTCGGGCGATCTCAGACAAAAGATAGAATGCCTACCAGGGTGTCTTCGAGTCCTTTGAAAAAGAGGAGGAAACCCTGAAGAGCTTGTACGCGCCGTTCCATGATCGCCTGGCGGGCGACAAGAACCTTGAGAAGCTCTCTTTTTACGTATACCGGCATGTTGATGTCTCCCCTTGGGCAGACAAAGGTGAGGAACTGGTGGACCTTAGACGTCCGCCTTTCGCGGGCCGCGACGCGCTCGAAACGGAAGCTAGGGAACGCCTCCTCGCAGTCTGGCAGAGCGGTACTCCCACAGAAGCTCGCGAAGCGATGAGCCGCTTCGTCGCCGATAACGCAGACACCGCGCTTTCCTCTCTTGTCGCGAGCGCCAGCCCTCTGGACCTTGGGCAGTGGCTGTTCTCCACCGATCACATCAAGGTCCGGTACGGCATCCGGTACGAAGGAGTCGATCTTGAGCGTCTTTCTCCAGGCGCCCGTGGGGTTGTGCTGATCACACTTTACCTAGCAATCGACAAGTCTGATGACCGTCCACTTCTGATTGACCAACCTGAGGAGAACTTGGATCCCAAGTCTGTATACCAGACTCTGGTTCCCTTCTTCCGCGACACTGGCCTCCGTCGACAGATCATCATCGTGACTCACAATGCTAACCTTGTCGTCAACTCGGACTCGGACCAAGTGTTGGTGGCTGAGGCCGAACGGACTGACCCGGGATCGCTCCCAAACATCCGCTATTTGGCAGGCGGCATAGAGGATCCCAAGGTAAGACGCTTGGCTTGTCAGTATCTCGAGGGTGGCGAGGAGGCTTTCAGGCGACGCGGTGAGCGATACGGGCTGGCACTTGGAGCCTACCAGGCCTCCACTGAACCAGATTGACCGCCATAAGGATCGGATGCCGACAGGATGCCATCCACCTTCCCGACGGCAAGGATCGGACCACATGGCATTCCCTGGGCGAAGCCTCCAGGCTCAAAGCTGCTCAAGCCCGCATCCGTGCCCGCACCCGCCGTCTGATCCTCATCGGCTCCTACATGGAGCACGTCACCCAGACCGATCCCGACCGCAAGGCCCGCCTCATGAAGGGACTCGATGGCTTCCTGGAACGGGAGCGTGATCGAGAACTCTTCGACTTACTCCAAAAGGGGTCTTCCCAATGATCGAGGTCATCGTGTGCTTGTTGCCTGACGTCATCAATTCCGCAGGTCTGGCTTTTGATATCGGCGGCGTTATCCTTCTGTTTCGCTATGGGTTGCCGGCGGAGGTTAGTAAGAGTGGCGGGACCCGCCTAGAGTGGGGGAACCCTGACAGTGAGCAAGAGCAGAGGAAGTGGAAGCGCTACAAGAGAAGATCTAATTGGGGGCTCTTCCTTCTTGTTTTGGGCTTTTTTCTTCAACTCGTTAGCAACTGGCTATAGCTCCTAGTACACCCTGACACCTAAAACTTGGGATATAGCTTCTTCAGTTTGATGCGGGCGTCGGTGGTCGTGAACTGCCAATCAACGGTTCTGTGTTTCTCGTTTCGATCACATTTCCAGGCCTCCACCTGGTTGGTGAGGGTCTGCAGGTCAGGAATGCGGCTGTGCAGGCATTGTCTGGCAAGGACGCTCAGTTCGATCTCAGCGATATTGAGCCAGCTACCGTGCTTGGGCGTGTAGTGCAATTCGAGGCGTTTGGCTAGACCTAAAATAAGCGAATAGGCTTGTTGAGCGGTGTGTTATACAAGATTTCGGAGCATTTCAGACTTGTGACTTGGTGGAGATGATGTCTGGGCTGTTTTTGTGATTGTTTCGGCATGCGATTGTCTAATTAACTGAGTTTGCGGACGTGTTTTAGCCGGGGTGGACGGACTTGTCCCTGTGATGTTACGACGACAGGTGCTGACATGGCAGTCAGGCCGGTTTGAGCCATCTGATTCTGTTCCAGGCCGGGAAGAAGTCAGTCATCCACCGGTTGTAGCCCAAGACACGATAGATGATCTGTCTTCCCCGGGTCACGATCTGGCAAGGGATCCAGATCAGATTCTGGAGGAAGGCGCGAAACTCCATTCTCAGAAGTTGATCGCGACGCTCACGCTTTCGGATCATCAACGCGAACCAGGCTTTGAGGTTCCACGCCAGGGCGGTCATGACCATGTAAGCCCAGTTGCTCATCAGGTTGTCGACGGGCATCCGCATGGCGTTGACCCCGTTCTTGAGTTGTTCAATCACGTTTTCCTGATCGCACCGTCGATTGGCCAGCCTCACGATTTCCGCGGCCGTAAGATCTTTTCGGGTGGTAATGTAGAAGAAACAGCGCTTGTCATCGAACAGGGCGTTTTCGCCGCGTTCGACGCTCAGGTTCTTTTCGAGGATCACGAGTCGACAGGTCTTCTTGCATCGAGCAGGACGATACGAAACCCCGGCAACACGTTCACTGGCAAGTCGGATGTTTTTGAAGCCGCGCTCCCGGATGATCCGGGCTTTCACGTTCTCGCGTTTCTGTCTCTGGGAGGTTTTGACCTGGTATTTGGGTTGTCGTTCAAAGGGCTCCCAATCGCTCTGTGACAGGGATTTGGCGATCTTGACCAATCCCCGGTAAGCATCCATGCCGAAGACGAAGTCGACCTTTTCCGACCAACGATCGAAGTGCCGGGTGAGTGAGAAGCCGGTGTCTCCGCGCAGGCAGATGCGTTTGGCGAAAGGGGCGACCAGCGCGATGGCGCGATCGATCCACTTTACGGCACCGTCGTGGCTGGGCACATGGCCGGGTCGATTCACAAGAAACAACACCTCCCTGGTGTTCGCCAGAGAGACCACGAGAGGATGGTATCCCCAGATACCGTTGTATGACAGGGCCATGCCCTGCTTGCGTTCTCCGAGGGTGGTGGCCAGGGTGCCGTCGATGTCGATGAGGGCTTCTTTGAGTTCGCCCCTGGCGCGCTTTTTCCAGATCCGGGTGCGCACCCGGTTGATGCAATCCATCAACGTCTCGATATCCGATGGCCGGAAACGACGTGTAAAGTCGCCTGCTGTGGCCGGATCCGGGAGACGCTGAGCGCCCAAAGCGTTCAGGAACGTGGCATCCTGCCGGCGCAGCTCAATGTCTTCAAGGCGTTGACCACCAACCAGCGCATTGTAGGCGATGTTCAGAACGTGGTCTGATTCGTGACAGGGCAAATGCACTTTCAAAAGATGAAGATGACGGTCAATCTCTTTCACCAGCCCAACCCTGCGGACCAGGTGGTGAAACGCGCCGATCCCCCCACACGTGATCGCCTCGGCCTTCCCACTTATCTCGTAGTGGATGTTTCCCCCAGACATCATAGGCTTGACCTGACTGCACCACTGCTTCCGACGCAAACGACGGACAATTCGTGCTTCCCTGTTCCGAAGAATCTTCCTGTATTCTCTCATCTGAAATGCCCCTTTTGATGGCCTCTTTTTGTCTTTCACACTACAACTATAGGCCTGAAAACTGGGGCATTTCAACTTTTTTCTACTAAAACCAAGAAAAATTCACGCTTGTATAGGGGCTAGAGAACGGGCCTTTTCGGGTGGGAAGGCCTTGTAGAGAGATGCGATGGTGTGAGTACTGAGATTGTCGCAGACCAGCACCACGACTTGCGCGTGCGCGACCTGACCGGTGCAGAATCGAGAAGACTGACAGGGTGGTTACGGAATTCCCGTAACGGGATTCAGATGCGCAGAGCTCAGATCATTGCCTTCAGTGGTCAAGGACTGCGTGTTCAGGAGATTGCTGCCAATCTCGAGATGAACGAGGAGTATCTCCGGGAACTGATTCGTAACTTCAACGACGAGGGCTTTGATGCACTTCGCCAGAAATCTCAATCCGGTCACCTATCTCGTCTATGACGGCGCCTGTGGCACCGGCGGGATGCTGACCGTTGCCGAAGAGACGCTCGTCAAGCTCGCCGCAGAGAACGGCAGGGAGGTGTCTGTTCGCCTCTACGGACAAGAGGTAAACCCCGAGACCTTCGCCATCAGCAAGGCCGATCTCATCCTACAGGCTAACAAACTACGATGGGAGATAAGAAGAGAGAGGAGACAAGAGGAACGAGCCTTTTACCGGCGCTTCTCAAGGAAGTTCAACATTGCCTGGCCTAAAGGATTCGCATCAATGTCCAAGGAGATGAGACAAAAGTACGAGGCGGAGTATGCTATTTCCGTTGCCAAGTACCACACTGAATACCACCCTCGACTTAGAGTCCTCTATCTTGAGCGGCGTAACAAAATTCAACATCGGTATCATTTGGTCAGAATCCTATCCGCAATAACACCAATAGGAGCGGCAAGCTTTTCGTCCATGGATCTAGCTCGTACGGGATTGATCCAGCAAGCAAGACTTGAAGCGGCGTTGGACACTTACCATAATTACTTTGCGATGTTCATTCGAGACAAGAGCACTCAACATAATCCTGACTTAAGCGAGTTCACCTGGTTTGACTTTGATTACCATGAGACCTTGGCGGAATGCCTCGGACGTATCAAGTTCGATGTGCTTGTTTTGGCATTGTTGGCGGCACTGGGAATATGCGGCGCTTATGTTTCGATTCTGAAATATGATGTTAGATAAGGGCGACACCTCTATGGGAATTATCTAGGGCTTTGTCAAGGAAAAAGACAGAGTGAATAGTATTGCATTTTTACATGATTTCCGTTACGTGGCTATAGGAAGGGATTGGGGATACTGTCAGCATTATGGAAATCCGGACTGGAAAACGAATGGTTGAAAGTTCAGAACACGAAGGAAAGATTAACAGCGTTAGTTTTTCCCCAGTGAGTGCCTGGACAATCCCTCCCTGGCGAAGGGCACATCCACGGTCTTTGCTTCCGTATACTGACGGAGGTGACCCTCCCACGCCTTCTTGTACATGTTCAGGATGGCATCCGGACCTCCAAGGGTGTGGAGGAGGGACCAGCCGGGTTAGATTTTCGATGGCATCGTCCGGTCCGTCATCCCCGCCCCAGCGGGGAACACAGATGAGGTAGCCGCGCTCGTCGAAATAACGTTCGAAGAACTCTTCACAAGCCAGGGTCTGAGCTCGAATCAGCTCCCTTTCTAAGAGGGCCCAGGAAGGGGGAGAGGTTGGCGTCTCTATCGAGAGGATCATCTTGACTTTTCCTCCAATCTTTTTATACAAGGTCAAAGCAGAATCAGTAACTGAAAAACGCACGAGATTCTATGGATGTCAAGATAAATTCGCCTGTTTCACATGATTATTAGGGTATTTTAGGCTTGACTTGCTTTTGGATCTCGAATATGTTTTCGGTTCTGAAATTATCGAGGCCGCAGGACGTCTCTTGCGGCTTTCTGTTTGTGATCAGTTACAGGTGAAGGTAACTTACAGACCCTAGGAGAAAAGAGAGGTGGATGACCTAACAAACACTCCCGCAGTTTTTTGTAAAGACGTGAGCAAGCACTTTGAGGAGCGGGATGAAGACGGGGTTCCATCGGGGTTGAAGGGTTTGTTCAGGAGGGGGGCAAAGAGGCGGGTAACCGCGGTGGACCGGGTCAGTTTTTCCATACAAAGGGGTGAGATTTATGGGGTTCTGGGACCAAATGGCTCTGGAAAATCGACCCTTGTCCGGATGCTATCCACGCTGATCATTCCGGATGAAGGGGAGATCAGGATTTTCGGACAGGACGTGATGGCCGACTCCCTGGCCGTTCGTCGTAACATTAATCGGATTTCGGTGGATGCGGCTTTCTTCAAAAAACTTTCGGTATGGGAGAACCTGAGCTACGTCGCCAGGTTGTATGGGATCCCTCGGACGGAAGGGAGGGACCTTGCTGCGTCAATTCTGGAGGAGTTGGGTTTCTCGAGGGAAAGGATGAGCCGACGCGTCGAAGCCCTTTCCCGAGGGATGCAGCAAAAGGTGGCCATAGCCAGGGCGCTATTCACTTCGCCTGCCCTGTTGCTGATGGACGAACCGACCACGGGGTTAGATCCTTTGTCCAAACGACAGGTCCAGGACTACACGCTCAGGGTCCGTGATCGACACGATGCGACAGTGCTCCTGACCACGCACGACATGAACGAGGCGGAGCGGGTCTGTGACCGAATCGCCGTGATTCACGAAGGCCGATTCGTTGTCCAGGGAACACTTAAGGAGCTCAGAGATCGGGTCGGTAAGGAAGAGGCATCGATGGAGGAGATCTTCATCGAATTGACGGGTAAGGAGCTGGTGGAGCTGGATGAGGAGGAATAAAGACCGTGAAGCGTGATTGCCGGGGTTAGAGGGTAGGGGAATTTGGACCCCTTCGATACGCTCCTCGAAACTTGGACTTAATGTACATTATGAAAGGGGGAAGTGGATGCAATCTCTGGTGGATGAATTGAAGGCCTCTATGGCCTTCGTGGAACGAAATTTCAACCTTGCGAAGCGCTATGCCCATATGGAAGTGGTGTTGGTCGTTTGGAACGTCGTACATGTCCTCACCATCGGCCTGATTGGAAAGTTTATGGGTGGAGATGATCCGGCCAAGGTCCAACACTTCATCCTGTTTCTGATCGTCGGTGCGGTGTTTTGGAGTTTTCTCAGGCTGCTGTTTTTCGAGACCGCTGATGCCGTTGCCTGGGAGCGGTGGGAGGGTACGATCGAATTCACATTCATGGCGCCGATATACAGAATGACACACCTCGTGGGGCAATGCAGTTATGCGATTATTTATGGCATTTTCCGTGCGCTCATTGTTCTGGTGCTTGCGACGTTATTTTTCGACCTGAGTTTCGGAGGGGCGGACTTGGTACTGGCGGGGTTAGTTCTGGTTGTGGGAGGATTCTCTTTTCTTGGGCTGGGCTTGATCGCGGCCACTGTATCTTCACAACCGGAAACATCGCGCCCTTGGGGTTTGGGACCAGATGCACCGCACAGTGAAATGATGGGTCACAATAGTTCCGGACGATCCCGTTGACTAGGTCCTGGTTGTATCGATCCAGCGTGGCGGGGCGGTTTGCGACCTCCGCCATACCCTCGCCGGTTTCTTCGAATCCCAGCACAATGAAACCACCACCGTGATTCGCAAGGGCCAGGGCCGCTTTCGCGAAAGTTGCTTTATCGTTGTTATCACCTTTCAGGTCGAGCCAGTTCTTTACCTCCAAATCGAGGTCCTCACGAAGGTCGACAAGCAGATCTGCAAGGCGTTCAGAGGTGATTTCTAGAGGCATTTCGTAAGCTAACCATTAAGCACAGCACCCCAAAGTAGCGTGCGTGTCTGCGACGTGGATTTGAATCGCTTACCACCAGGAGGACCCTGATATGCCGATGAAGAATCCACCCCCATCGGGGCCTGTCCGTCCGTCACGACTGCCTGGAGCCGCTGGGACTCAGCGTGACGGACGCCGCAAAGAAGCTCGGGAGGAATGAGAATGAGAAAGTCTGTCTACGTGATACTGTCGGTTCTGATCGCCGGGATAGCATCGGCGAGGCCCAAGCCGATCGAGATACCGGAAGGTTACGAGCACGACAAGTGGAACACCGCACCTGACGATGCTATTCGTAAATTCGGGGCATTCACGAGTTCGTTCGACACCGACGACGACGACACGGGCGATGGCGTAAAGGATCTCTGGGGTATTCCCCAGTGGGTCGCCTACCACATGAAAGCGTTTCGAGGCTTGCCGAATACTGGGAACCGGCCGGCTTGGTTCACCGACAACGGACTAAAGAACCAGGGTTTCGCCCCAACGGACGATACCTATAAATACTCGAAGGCTTTTCGAAAAGCCCATCCCAACTGGTACGTCCGCGGCCACCTCTGTATGAAGCTGCACGCTGCAAGGATCAGCCCCGAGGCCGAATGGAACACCCATACGATGCTGAACGCTGTGCCCCAGCGCCAGGAGTTCAATGCCGGTATCTGCCACCCGGTGGGCTGGAAAGCCTTTCGAGTCGACCCATCGGTAAATGGAATCCTTGGCTACCCGCAGATGGGCGGCGACCTCTGCGATCGCGACCCAGCCTTCTTCAACAGCCATCTTCGACTGACATCCTCTCTACAGGGAAACGAAGAAACACGATGAAATATATGGCAATCGGCATCCGTAGTCAACCGCACTTCAGACGTAGCGGCAGAGAGCGAGCGCGTACATCTCCCTGAGGTCGATGGACGGAGGCGCATCGAAATCGGAGAGCAGCCGGGCGAGGGCGTCGCGGTCCGCCTCGGCCATGGCCGCGAGGGGGTCGAGGGTGGCCATCACCGCTCCCGCCTCCGAGTGGTCCAGGTCGACGACAAGGACGGGTATCCGGGCGTCGGGGGACAGCACCGCGCGCTGCCCGGGAGGATGTCGCCTCCAGTTGCGCGGGTCGGGTCGCAGGTCTCCGGCTCGGACCCGCCGGAGCTTTACTACGCGATCACCGCCATGGGCATCGAAGCCGGACACTGAAGTTCACGAGTCAGGGCTTTGAAAAAGAATAAGTTGAGGATCTCTCCCATCCACAATTCGCGGGCCACGTGTTCGGTCAGCGCGAGTTCAGTCATTTCCGACAATCCCGAGGCCTCGCACCGAAGCTGGGCATCGGCTTTGAGGCCGGAACCAATCTTTGCAAATACTCCGAATTCCCCGTCCGAAAGGACGGCGGATGGATGGGAAGCCATTTCAGCCAGATCTTGAATCTCCTTAACGTACCACTTCCGCCCGAGATGGTCGCTCACACTCCGCTCGATTTGACTTCTGTGACCAAGCAACTCGCCAACATGTGGATTCTTCATGGCTATTTTGGGACTATTACAGAGGGATGGCACTTCAGCGTTACTATGGACACTGCGGTCGCGTCGATGATTGCTCGTTATCCAATTTCGTATATCGTTCCCGCGGTGCACGAACCTGCGAAGCAGGTTGGAGCGAAGCCCGTCAGGGCTGAGCCGTGCACCGACGTGTTAAATACTGTTGTGGCCGGGGTGAAGTGTGGTATTGCAAGCCGGGCAAGATCGTACCACCGAGAAGTTATCCCTCTCAAGGTCATGAATCAGCCTGCGGCTTGTTTGGATTCTCTTGTGAGCGTTTCAGCCCTTCGGCAACGTCTCCAGAAGCTGAGTCAGATCTACTAGAAGTCGATCCTGGCACGTACTCCGCCCGCTGTCTTCTTCCTTGGAAGACTCGATGCCCGCAAGAGCGCAATCGGACCAACGGTTCAACCCAGCAATGATGCTCGCTTGCCATAGCATGCGTGTCTCACCCATTAGCGTATCCAAGGGGACAGACTCTCCCCCCGCGCCAAGGTACTGTTGTAGATAATGATCGGCGAGTTCCCTCGTTTTGTGTCCTCTCTTCAGCACTCGGTTGGGAACCCCCAACCAAGGGGCTACATCAACGAAGCGGGGTCCTAATCCTGTCGTCCTGAGGTCGAAAACCACCATTTCTCCTGTTTCCGGCCTTCGGCCAATCTGCTCTGGCGTATACTCGTTGTGAGTGTATCCACGTTCCATTGTGGGCACATTCCTGCCCAATGACTCCGCCAAAGACAGAAGCGCATCCCTCCGGGTCGGCGAACACAGCGTTGCTATGTTCGTACCCAATTGACCGCTGGCGGCGGTGGACCATATCACGTCGATCGCATGCCTCCCCCTAGCTATCATACGATCCCACGCAAAGTAGTAGAGCCCATTACCATATTCGCCTTCGGGCCGGAGGGCGTTCATACGGGCGGCAAGTTCTAAGAATGCGCTGAGGCTGTCTGGGGTGTCCAGCAGTCGGCTACCCTGGATATTCGGCTGCACATCCTCCAGAAAGAGCACCTCCATTTGCTGGTCGTCCAGCAGCGATCCGTACATAGTGGGCACTGGTAGCTGATTTCTGTTTAAGTATTCGTAGTGTGGTGTTTCCTTAAACCCCCCGTGGCCTGACTGGCGTTTAACGAATAAGGTGACATCTCCATTGAGCTGGTCAACTGACTTGAATGACAGGGAGATAGTACACTTCTCACCACAACATCCATACTCTGGCCAGTCCCGAGACAAGACGTCTGGTCTGACAGAAGAGACGGGGCCACCCGAAGCATTCTCAGCTACGTCCTGTAGTACAGAGTCTCGCAGACCCAAGACATAGTGACCAAGTTCAACGGAACCTGGGTTGTCATCAGCCATATGAGGCCACCGTGGCTAACCTACTTGGGGGGTTCTCTCAAGGGTAATCTAAGGGGTTGGGGGCCACAGTTTCATTTAACTATGGCATCTGCGATACCCAGGCACGAGTGTTAATGATCACCCATATGGAGCCGTTCCGGGACCCGGTCAACGCTCCCCTGAAACCAATATCACGCTCTGCTTGAACCTTATCTGCTCACCACCACAATATCTGCGCATTTCCATCAAAATCTCATTGCGGATCTGTTCTTGCTTTTCGGGAGAATAGCCCTCTACGTGACTTTCAACCGAAAGTAGGCCTCCAATCTCCAGATATTCTCCGAACGTCCCAGTCCAGACTTCAGGAATCACACGAGATTCCGCCTTCACACGCTCGAATCCAATACCTTTCAGAATATACAACAGCGGTTCCGGATCTGCGAACCGGTACAGACCAGGCTTACTGAAATTTCCTCGCGCCACTTCTCCATGCTCTCTTTCATATTTCCCAAGGACTCGACGGATGCACACCACTCTCTCCTGCTGCTCTTCCGCTCCCCAAGCAAGGAGAAGGACTTTTCCCCCAGGCTTCAACACTCGAAAAGTCTCTTCCATTGCCTTCTCCACATCAGGGAAGTAAATAGCTCCAAATCGACACGTGATGACATCAAACGCGTGATCAGAGAAGGGCAGGATTTGAGCGTCGGCCTGCAGGAAATTCAGACGGTTTAAACCCTTTATACGAGCGTTTTGTTTGGCTTCGCATACCCTCTTTAAGACCAGATCAATCGCTATGACACGGCCCTCCGGACCTATATTTTCAGCAAGGGTGATAGCTGGATCACCGGCACCACTTGCGATGTCAAGCACTCGCATTCTCTTTCTGAGCTGGGCAGCTTGCGCAAGGAGTTTGGTAGCATTATCCCCTCCATCACTTCCCTTTCGAAGATGATGCGTCTTGATCCAATATGAAGTGCTGCTGCGCCACCAGTCCGGACCAGTCATAGCCATTCTTTCTGAATCTGAAACAGATATACGGTTAAACGATTCCAACCTCGACCAATATCAATACCCTACTGGTTCCTCCTCCCCGGTGGAATTCCCACCGTAGAATCTCGCC
The DNA here is from genome assembly GCA_965217865.1 of Candidatus Latescibacterota bacterium. Taxonomy (GTDB): domain Bacteria; phylum Latescibacterota; class UBA2968; order SICM01; family SICM01; genus CBDCJO01. Next base: position 3,172,504 of record CBDCJO010000002.1, read on the forward strand.
GTTTCAAAGATTACGGCTGAGATCACGACCAACCCCCCAATGACTTCTCGGAGTGACGGCACTTCTGAGAGGAAAACAAAAGCAAATACGATCCCGTACACGACGGAACATGTCAACAATTTTGAGACACTGAAAGTTGGAATTCAGTGAAGTTTCCGGCCGTCTCCATAAGAGGTGTCATCGGCAACCGTGGATCCCCGTGCAGGTATCGGGACCGGGTTCGATTTGGTATCACCTGGCGTAATAACGATTGGATCCTGCTGGGACTTATCCGAGATCCGGGGTGCCCTCGACCACGTCACCGGGGGCGAGATTGTTGTCGTCCTGTGCCATTGTCGATTCCTGCTCACTCATCGAAAGCCTCCCGGAGCTTGAGTTCCTTGGCGAGCAGGGCAACCGCGGCTGCGGCAGCATCTTCTTCAAGTGCGCCGTCGGGCAATCGAACCGGGCACTCGTAGCCGGCAGACCTGTCTGTACCGAGGGGCCTTACATCCTCCAGGATGACAGGTACGTCGAAGTGCCCCAGTAGGGATATTCGGTTTCCGACCTGCGCTGAAAGGGGATTCTCACCCACTCTCTAATCGTCTCTCTCGTCCTGAGTCGTCTTGCCCGATGGGCTTTTTTCAGGCTCATCTCCGCTGCTGTTTTGCACCCACTCGTCCACCTCCGAGAGCCTGAATCGCAGCAACCGTCCCACGCGGTGTGCGGGAAGACCCTTCGAGTCGACCCAGCCTTCTCCAACTGCCATCTTTGACAGACCTCGCTTCAGGAAGAAACCAAAGAAACTCGACTACAATAATATGAAACTCGGGCATTCCTCGTCAATGTATTTCCGGATTTTGGGGTAGAGCGGAAAAGTCGAAGCGGCGAGAAGGACTGAAGTCCTGAGTGGCACCGACCCGGCGGTGGCGCTTCAGTTGAGGTCTGGAGAACTCGGTCAGTCCATGGCGCTGCGGAGGGCGGTAGCGACTGGGCGGGCCGTTACTCCGGCCAGCAGCCGGAGACGATCCGGCGCCGTTTGATGCGCGTGGTCTCGACCGTGTAGACCCAGGCGAGCTCGCGGGCACCGTTCACCGCGGGTCCAGCGCAGCCCGGACCGGGTCGAAGACCGCCAGGGTCCGGGCCAGGTCGCTTTCATCCACGGCTTCCCGCTCAAGAGCGGGAGCCTCTTCCCGGAGAGCGGTCAGCCGCTGTTCCCGCGCTTTGGCCACCGTGGCCGCCACGACCTGTTGGTTCATTCCGATGCCGCGGACGTGCTCCACCACTACGGTTTCGATCCGGTGGGCGTTGGGGGACCTGCCCGGACACGACGACCGGCCTCGTTGCTGGGGGGACCTCACCCATCCGCCTTTTTATACTCGCTCCGAAATTATGGAATCCAACCCCCCCTTGGCCCGGAATCGCTCGCTGAGGCACGGAATCCGGCCCGTGTGCGACTTTAATTCGGAATCCGGGCAACGGGATGCGACCTCCACAAAAAAAGCAACCGTGGCCCGGCACAGCACCGGGTTTCGTTGATACCCTGGGGGCCACGGAGTCGAACGCGAGGATCGTGGTCGAATTCTGGGCCGACGACCTTCTGTTCTCCCACAAGAATGCAGCGGATACCAGCGATGCAGGGATCGCGACCGCCTTCGTTGCGCAAAATTATGCGAATCGTTGGCGAAACCATAGTCGTGAGGGCGACGACGAGAGACGTTTCAGGAAACACGGCGGGGAAGGCGGCAAACTCTAACGAAACAGCCACCATCATCGGGATCGTCTCCGGTACCGATACCCTGAAATACAAGGCTGATCAGCAAAACCCTGCGTTCACCGGCAGTGGGTGGCGTGGTGGTACGGAGCCCGGACGGGAAACCTCCGACGCGGAACTGCTCAAATTCGGGGGAACTGGTCCGGCTCCAGTGAATACATACCGGGGGACGTTCCCAAACGTCGAACCAGGCTGTTAAATAAAGCCGACGGGAAAAACAGAGAATCAGAGAATCCGGAGGAGATATCTCTGCTCAGCGGACGCAACCCCACGGTTGTGCTCGAACACCGGGGGAAACGCTTCGAACCAGAGAATCGGCAGAGAGGGGAAGGAGGTGGCACAAGTGTTTGTGAATACGACAGAAACGACAAGACCCCGAAGGGTTGCCCCACGGAGTCTTGCGGCGACGGTATCGATCTTTGCATTCTTCTGAAGGATCTCGGACTGGGTGTGGGCACTGGGGCCGTCGAAGTTGTCAAGCCGAGGCCGGAATTCTTAGGGCCTTTGAGACGCATAGCCGCACCTCACCGATCCCGGCGTAGGTCATGGAGCGGCGTTCTATAGCCGGAAAGAATGACGGTTTCGCCCGTATCGTATCGACCAATAACATCAAGAGCAGAGAATTCGCAATCTGGACGCGCTGGAACCGTTGGGTTATTTCTGGAAGCCCCTCTACGGATCCGAGCCACCGGGACACAGCACCAGCGCCGAGGGGCAGCAGTTCCTATCGCCAAGCGATTGACCCACTACAGTCCCTTTTTTATTAAGAGAAAGCTGCGAACCGCATAAAGAAAGCCAAAAATCGAGCATTAAAGAAGTATGTTAATAGCCCGGTCTTGTTTTTCTTGGGTTTGAACGTCTGTTAGGATTTCGTCGGGTTTGGGGGGTTCGCCTTCTCGAAGGGCGTCCTCGACATCACTCCACTCGCTGAAAAGAATCTTCGGGTTACACATCATATAGGGAGCCTGATCCTCTTTCCGGGTGAAGGGGTAGACCAACCAGGTGATCTCGCTGTTAACAAAGGATTCAACTGGCCGGATCGAGGGAAGGGCATAAAAAAGCTCAGTATCCACAGCCACAAACCCTCCGACCGCACCGATGCGTCGAGAAGCGGCCTCAGCGGGCTTCTACAAGTCTCCCTGGGGGAATCACCCTTGTATTCAGCTGCTCACGATTGAGGAACTCTTGGGTGGGAAAGGCGTGGACTACCCCCAGGCTGCCGACGTGACTTTCAAGAGAGCGCAGCGGGTAAGATCTGCGTCGTCGAAGAAGCAGAATCACCTGCCGGTGAAGCCCGATTGAAGTCCCCAAAGAACAAAGCGAAAAGTGACACGCTCTGTGGGTGCCTGCCCAGCATGGGAGACTAAAGAGTATGCGTAAGGAGTTCGGGTTCTACCCGCAGCCGCTAGAGATCAAAGCGGGACCAGTCACAGTCAGTTCGCTCCCGAATATCGAGCGGACCGCTAGCGATATGCTCACCGACGATGGCATTGAAAACAACTGGGTCTACGCGCTACCTCAACAGCATCGTGAGTTTGTGAGCGGAAAAATCCGGGAACTCCCGTACGCCTCCCGCGTGTTCAGGTTGCCAAAGACGCATTTGATCGAACACGCGGAGGCCACGAGCGGGGATCACCTCGATTTCCATCTCTGGGCGCTGTCGTTCTTCGTCGGCATGCGGCTGACCGCGACTGAGGCGGGTTTTCTTGACGCTACTCCGCTCAAATCCGGCATGCTTGTCGACTTCATCTTGCATGGGTCAAGCCTCACCCATGCAGTTAAGTTGGCCGAGGTCTTCTGGACCACGAACTGCGCTAAGCGCCGGCAGGCGCAACGTTTCGAGGCAGCAGTACACGCACTGTTCCTCGGCCAGAACCCGCAGAATCTAGGTTTCGAGAGGTTCGTGTACTTCTATATGGCGATTGACGCCTGCTACAAGTTGGCCCAAGAGTTACGCCAACCATCGAATTATCCCAGCCATGCTCGTCGGATCAAGTGGATGTGCTGTCAGTTCAGCATTAAAACGCCCCCTTGGGTTGATTCCGTTGCTGCGATTCGGAACGACACATTGCACGAGGCTCTGTTCGTGAGCGAACCGCTTGGTTTTGCAGGGCTCGGAGGCACCCCCACCAATCGGTATCTTACGCTTGAGATGCAGGCGCTTGTCTGCCGATTGTTAGTGGCGCTGATTGGCGGAGCCGACACGACCTATATTCGATCTCCTGTGAATACTCGGCAGAGACACCGCCTTAATCTGATGAGAGGATCAGATCAGTGAGGCGGATCTGCCGCCGCCACAGTGGGAAACTGAAGCCATGAGCGAGAAGGAGCGACGGCGGCGAGAGTACGAGAAGATGCGGAGCGCCTTCGAGTAGAACGACTGGCCCGTGCCCAGTCCACAGAAGTTCCACCACTGGACCCTCGCCCGCCAAGTCGACCAGTTGGTGACGGCCCGCGAAGCGGACCCGGACCTCGGTTTCATGGCGCGGATGATGGCGTTGTGCTCACTGCCCCGCACCAACCCCGGCCGCCGGAACCAGTACGTCCGGCGCAATGGCCCGTACACGTTGGGGGTGACCGCCGGGGTCAATAATAAGCTCCCCTACGGCAACCTGCCCCGTCTCTTGCTGGCCTGGGTCTGCACAGAAACCGACACCACGGCTTTGCTTCCGTCACTTAAGGCGGCCAGCACCACCAGCAGGACTGCCTTTTCCTTCTCCAGCCCCGCCTTTGACGTAGACTCCATCTACCCATAAATACACCCCTTCCAGATCATTCAACGCTCGACTCTGCCAGACCTCCCATTCGGCCTGCCACTTCTCTTTCAACCGCGCCGTCGCGGATTGTATCTATTCTGAGATAACAAGAGAAAAGCAGATAAAGGTCCAAGCAAGATTCAGGCAGCCTTTTTGATGGTCTGGGATGTTCTTTGCCGATTGATTTCTATGCGGCGCTGCCGAGCCTCCTCCTTTCGATCTTGTCGGTGGTGAAGCATCTTTTGATGCTGGCCTTTATGCCTCTGATGAGGCGTGACATACTGTATTGCCCCGTGATAGCTGTTCATGGTTGTAACTGTGGACGAAGGAAGCGATCAGGCCTTCCAGTTGATGGAATGTGAAGATGTCCTGGAAGCGCAGCCAGTCGTATTTGAATGTCCGGAAAAAGGCTTCGATCCAGGCGTTGTCCGTGGGTGTTTGATATCGGGCAAACAACTGCGAGATGCCCAGGTCCTTGAAGAACTGGGCCATCGATTTGGCCTTCATCCGTGGTCCGTGATCTGAGAGGGCTGTCATGCGTGCGGTTGAAGGTGCTTTCTCAACACCTTAACAGTAAGCACATGGCGCCACAAGAGTTTGAAGAACGGATCGAGGTTCTCTAAAGGAGTCGGCGGCCTTGACTGGCACGTTGTTCGTATGAAATTTTGAGGGTTCAAAATGCCAAGCACATGGGATGAAGCGGTCTATAACATAATTGCAGCTCATAGTGGTGTTATTTCCTTACAGGAAATCTACCAAGACATGAAAAATCATCCGCTCGTAACGCCGTATCATCGGGAGCCATGGCAACCTGGCAAACAACCGCGCTGTGAGTGCTGGATAAGGCGGTCTTTAACAAATCTCACCCAAAGCGGTCAGGTGCGGCGCGCCGAAAAAGGTCTCTATATAGTGGCGAGGCCCGGCGTCCCTCTTTAGGGAAAGCCGGTGACGCTGAGGCCATAGGTTTCGGCGAGTAAGCGGGAGACGTTTGGCGCATCCATGCCATACAACCGCATCACGGTGTTGGCAAAAGGGGCGGCGAGCAGACAAGTCGATGCCCACATTCGGACCTGCTCATCGGTCAAGCCTGGGGGGATCAGGAGAGCTTGGATGTCGCGTTGCGCCGCTTGCTGCTCGTCGAATGAAGCTATCTCGTCTTCTCTGCCGAGGGACCGCATATAACCCCCCCCTAATGGCGACTTGCTAGTTCCCCTGGGTCCGTTCGCTTAACCCAGTTCATCGGTGAAACTCCACTTGATCATCCCCTGAAAAACCAGCAGTTTGGGCGGTGATGATTTCAATATCATCCAATTTTATGATGATTGTTACCACATCGTGACCCGAAATATTCTTCCATCCATCCATCCATTTTCTAAGTATTCTCTCAGCTAGGAGGCGGTCGTTCAAAAAACCATAGGCTAGTTCATCGGTAATTTTGAGCACAAGTATGCTTTGGTATGAAAAAGCACTAATTATCCCTTTGCCTCCAGGAAGAAACTTGTCCTGGAATCTACGGGTATTATCAAAATAAATTTTATGGCGCTCCGATTCACTAGGTTTTTGACTCTGTGACTTGTGAATATAAATTCCTGCCGCTGTGGCCAACACACCAATGACTAGAAATGACGCCACAAATCGCTGCGTGCGAAACTTTCTGTCGCCATATTCTGCGACTATTGCCAGAACTATGGCGATTACGGCCGTAATCGCAAAAAGAAAGGTGCCCACGGTTGCCCTCTTAAAGGTAAGGAGGAGTTATGACATTTATTGAATTGCTTGATTCGGAAAGTGATTTATTGTGGACGTTTGCCTTCCCTTGTTTCATGGGCCTGATTGTTTTCTGCATCTGGATTTTTTTCGGTGCTCCGTGTCGCGAACCAATAGGACACGACTGCGGAACTAATGGGCAAAATCGAAAGGAACAAGTCAATAGCCAATCTGGGTTTATTGCACCACAAAAAAGCAGAAGAATTAGACAGGGCCCCATAACGAATAGAAAAAACGCAGCGGCATAGGTTACTCAGACTCGGACAATGCTTCGTCTTTCTTTGATGTCCATGCGCGTTCCCTCAGGGCTTGTAAGGTGAAAATTCCCATCCAGCAACGCTCAGGCGGGAAAGATACTCGTCTTTCATGAAGGACATTATACCAGCCTTGGCGTTGGTTGGGTTGATGTGGCCGCTCAGAAACGACGCCAAGGCGAATTTATACAGGACCATTCTCTCTGGTGGCGGGTTTTCCCTCGGAGATCGATTCCGGCCACCATGGCACCCTTCATCGCGGCATGCCTTTTTTTCCAAGTCATTCCCGTATAAGTGCCCAGGAAAGCGAACCGCACGCCTGCTCGCTGATCTAGACTCAAGGAGGCATCATCTACAGGGGTCTTTTTCATGGTTAACAAGACACCCAACACCACGCTTGGAAAAGTCATATTCTCGAAAATTTCAGCCTCTATCTCTTTCTGTGTTGGTCGGCTTTCGGACATTGCGCTTGGTGGAACCAATAGCAGCAAAACAAGAACGAGCCTCGGTGTCATGGTGTATCTCTCCTCGTGAAGGTTAAGCCATGTTGGGTAAAGATGCGAAATGCTCTTATTGTGACTCACCCGGAGGGGAAAAGACACTAAAAAACCAGGTGTGCATGCCACTTGGTGGACGTGTGCAATGTATTGACTTCTGTTTTCACCACATCGTTGCCGCCTTAAATGCTGGTGGAATCCGGACCGTAGCCAGTTGTTGTGGCCATGAAAAAATGCACGGCCGTATTGACCTGGAAGATGGAAGGGTATTTGTGGTTGTGGATAAGACCGGTCAAGTTGTGTGGCAGAAAGGTGAGCAATAAGCACACCCGTCCTTGCAGGAACCAGAGAGGGACCCATGATACCTCATGGCTTTATCCATCCCTGGCACCGCATCGCGGGGCACCGAACCGTCGGCGCCTGTGGCAGGATCTCCAGTCGCCCTACGGGCTCCTTCCGCTCCTGCCACCCCATCGGACAAACTCAGTGACTTCATCATCCAATCCTCCTCACCCTCTACACTAAACTCAGCCGGGAAACTGTCGAGCTACATTCGAAAGGTGTGAAAAAAGAGAGGAGGCGACCCTGGACTTCCCGTGAGATAGGAATATCCACAAGATCCGGTGGGAAGGAGGATCGCCGTGAAGAAACATACGTCAGATACACCGCCTTTGTCCATACCTACCTGGGAGACCCTCCTTGCTCGGCGACAGCGCTTCATGGAGCAGAGCGTCAAGCAGGCGGCTGCGGGTGTCATCTCCGTTGTTGAGGCGTGCCTCCAGCCGGTCGCAGAGGGCCATGAGTTCATCGACCTTGGCGACGATGCGGTTGTGGACGCCTGGAGCCGCCGCGTCGTTGGCTGGGCGATGGCGACCCATCTGCGCGCCGAGCTGGTGCTCGAGGCGTTGAATATGGCGCTCTGGCAACGACAGCCGGAAGCCGTCATCCATCACTCCGACCAGGGATGTCAGTACACCTCCATTGCCTTCGGTCTACGGTGCTGTATCTATTCTGAGATAACAAGAGAAAAGCAGATAAAGGTCCAAGCAAGATTCAGGCAGCCTTGTGGATGGTCTGGGATGTTCTTTGCCGATTGATTTCTATGCGGCGCTGCCGAGCCTCCTCCTTTCGACCTTGTCGGTGGTGAAGAATCTTTTGATGCTGGCCTTTATGCCTCTGAAGAGGCGTGACATACTGTATTGCCCCGTGATAGCGTTCGGCGTTGTAGCTGTGAATGAAGGAATCAATCAGGCCTTCCAGTTGATGGAATGTGAAGATGTCCTGGAAGCGCAGCCAGTCGTATTTGAATGTCCGGAAAAAGGCTTCGATCCAGGCGTTGTCCGTGGGTGTTTGATATCGGGCAAACAGCTGCGAGATGCCCAGGTCCTTGAAGAATTGGGCCATCGATTTGGCCTTCATCTGAGATCCGTGATCTGAGAGGGCTGTCAAGCTTATGGGCCCAGTGTCCAGGTCCAGCAGTCCTTCGTTGGCAAGGGCTTGATCCCAGGCCTGTTTGACCTGCTCCACGGTCGCGTTGAAGGAGAGCTTCCATCCTACGATCTTCCTGGAATACACGTCGAGAATGGCGGTAAAATACAGGAACAAACCGAAAAATGGGATGTAGGTCAGGTCCCAGCTCCAGACCTGATTAGGACCTTCAGGTTTGACCTGGGGCTTGCTCTGCTTGACCGGCGTCCTCACCTGTTTCCTGCGTGCCAGACGTTCTTTCCTGGCCTGTCGGTAGAAGCTGGAGGCCGAGGCCTGCACTACCCCCTTCTCTGAGGCTACCACCGCCAGCTGATGGGGAGGCAGATCGGCATAGGTCTCATCCCTTAAGAGGGCCGGGATTTGCTCTTTCTCCTCCCTCAGCAATCCGTGTGGGGCCTCATCAGGGGCGGGCCCGGGCTTCCCATCCAAAAGCGGGTCCGACACCCCATCCAGCTTCTCTTCTCGATCTCGCCGGCTCCAGGCACAATACCGCTGGAGGGGAAGCTGTAGGATCTCGCAAGAACGGGTGAGTTTCACCCCTTTCTCCTTGGCCCGATGGACCATTAAGAGGATCTCGCGTTTGACCTCAGCTTGCACCCGGTGGCCCTTGATCGGGCCTGTCAGATCCCATTCACACTTTTTTTTAGCAGGGAAAGTTCCACAGATTGCTCAATGATCGTTTGCTCCAGGCGTGCCCGCTCTTTGCGCAGCTGCTCCACCTCCTCAGCCGATACCATCGGCTTGCGGCTCCGGCGACCCTTGAACTCCTTGAGGGCCCCGGACTTGACCGACTCACGAATACGCTTTAGATCCGAGGAATGAATGCCCCATTTCCGCAGCACCTGTGCAATGGGAACATCTCCCCGGCTGGCTTCAAGGAAAATCTCATACTTCTGTTCCGGGGACAAGCTCCTGCGCTTCTTGACCGGGTCACTGTTTGAGGACAGTTGCTCCATCTTTACTCCTCCTGTGAGGTCAGGGATATCCCAAAATATGTATCCCTTCTCAACCCTACAGGCAACCAGGATCTTGCTTCGACCTTGCCCCCGTTTTTTCGGGCGATCTCAGACAAAAGATAGTGCCGCAAGGCCGGTGTCCGGCCTTCTATGGGTTCCACCGGTGATTGCTACGACAACGCGTTATGCGAGAGCTTCTTCGCCACGCTTGAATGCGAACGCCTGGATCGCCGAAACTACCGCACACAGGCCGAAGCCCGGATGTCCGTATTTCAATACATCGAGGGCTGGTACAACCTCCATCGGCGACACTCAGCACCCGGATATCTCTCTCCAATGAACTTCGAGAAGACCTCCAGCGATGTCGCCCTTGCAGCCGACTGAATCGAAACTGATAAACCGTCCGCTAAACCGGGGTAACTCCAACTCAACTGCGAGAAGATTAGGGAGCGTATTGCGTGAGCATTGTGCACTCTTACGCCGTCGGGAGCGGCGACATGTTTTCAATCCGACATGACTCGGATAACTGCACGATCATTGATTGCAGCATTTCGAAGGACGATCAAGACTGTCTATTGGGGGAGATTGACAAGCAACGTAAAGGCAAGGCAATCACGCGATTCATATCCACACATCCAGACCAAGACCACCTAATGGGCCTGTCGGCACTGGACGACCATATTAAGATCTTGAACTTTTATGTAGTGAAGAACAATGCCACAAAGGACGACGAAACCGACGACTTCAAGCGCTACAAGAACCTACGGGACGGAGACAAGGCCTTTTACATCCATAAAGGATGTACCAGAAGGTGGATAAATCAGAGTAATGAGGAGCGCGGCCATTCAGGCATCAACGTCTGGTGGCCTGTGACTTCTAACGAGGACTTCAAGCAGGCGCTGCAGGATGCGGCCGATGGCATGAGTCCGAACAACATCTCTCCCGTGATTACCTGTTCTCTCGAAAACGGTGTCAAGATGGCTTGGTTTGGAGATCTTGAGACGGAGTTCATGGAAAAGATCGCAGACGAGATTTCGTGGCCCGAGGTTGACATTGTGTTTGCACCACACCATGGACGGGATAGCGGCAAGATCCCTGCTCTATTAGATGAAATCTTGACGAATATCTCGAAAAAGTGTATTCTATACAACGTCTCGAAGGGGGATGGGTAGGATGAACACCTAAGAAAGAAAATGGGATACTTGGAGGGTAACGCCGAAAAAAAGACTCATATCCTGGGTGGGATTGTACATAATTCTCTATATGTTTTCTACAGGCTGGTCCTGCTACTTGTAATCTTCTACTTGTTCTTTAACTACTTTGTATGGTGACCCGTTTGGTTGTGTAAACTCTTGGGCCTCTCTGTCTCCTGTGGACGAATCGGGCCGTCAGGGGCGGTTCTGGTCCGGGAAAGAGGCTATTCCACGAGCCGAAGCTGTTCTCTTGGGTGGCATAGCAAGCTTCGAGGGGCAGGGGACCAGCACCACCACCGGCCACTTCGAGTCAGTCTGTCATTATCACTAATCATTGCAGCGGAATAATGGCGACACAGCAAGCGATTGCCCAACTTAAAACTGCGCTCGAGCGCTTAGAATCCATCGGTACGCAGAAGCTCTTTCGTCCTAACCTGGGAGACGAGTCACTGCAATCAGAGCTCGAGCCGAAACTGAATAGGGTTTTGGACTTTGCTCGGTTCGCCCTTGAGTACGCGACAGAAGTGGCAGATAGACAAGTTGACGCTGTGGCCGGGAGGCGGGGTCTACCTGAGCAATGAGGGGAGGACGAGCCTGATCAAGGCATGGGAGGCCCACAAGGAAGCGGAGATATATCATGCTATTTCCGATCGACAGATAGGCAGGTGGGCATTGCCATCGGTCCAGGCGACGCTGCTCGCACGACATCTGCGCGGTGATCTACCGGCCTATCCACCCTTCGTCATGCCGTGAGCTATGGACCTTCTGGTCACCTACGACATCGCCGACACGGAAGGCCTGGGAGCGTCTCGACTCAGGCGTATCGCCGAAGTCTGCGAGAAGTACGGTCAACGGGTGCAGCTATCGGTATTCGAGTGTCGCCTGTCCCATGAGCGGTTGGCTCGCATGATCAACGAGATGCAGGATGTCATCGACAGTCATCGTGATTCGGTGATCGTGTATCGCTTCCCCGGGCACTTGGAGGAGGCCAGACTGCGCTTCGGTCGGAGCCAACCTCACGAGTTGGGCCAACCTTGGGTGCTTTGACTCATCTGCGAACCCTCGGTGATCCTGGGGAGCCGCGTCACAAGCGGCGTCTTTAGGGCCGGTTTTTCCCGATTGTGCCGATTTCTCTTAACTGGTATCGTTCGTAAGGCTGTGAATCTACCGCAAACACGTCACCTCCGACGGCTCCCCGCCTTGCGAAAAGGCCATGTTTCGCCTTGAATCCCCCTTTTCCCAGGATTAGCAGTGTCGCCGGGGTATGCGCCCCAGCCTTCGTTGAGCGCGGGAGCAGGAGATCGCACCCCGTGTGACAGAAGCGGTGTCGCCGGGGTATGCGCCCTTGGCCCGCCAAATTGCCGGCGACAAGGGCGTCGCCACGCCTGAATACGCATCAGAAAGCTGCGTTGTACAAAGTCTTTCTGCCAGAGGAAGCCAAACGGATTGCAGACAAGATTGACATGCATTTCACACCCAAGCGCGGCAGTTGGCTCAACATCGCCGAAATCGGCCTGAACGTCCTCTACCGTCAGTGTCTGGATCGACGCATCTCTACCATCCAACAACTCGGCAAGGAAGTGAAAGCTTGGCTCACAGAGCGGGATCAGAATCCACCCATCGTCAACTGGCGCTTCAACACCAAAGATGCACGCATCAAGCTGAAGCGCCTCTATCCCGCACTCCTACCTGGGTGAACCACTAGCCTTCAGGGATGCCTGATGAGATCACGAACACCCGCAAGTGTGGTCGTCCTCTGCATCGCGTGCATCGTAGTTGGCGTGTCCGCTGCGGAGCAATCAGGACAGATCACGGGCGTCGTCGTCGACGTGACGGACGGCGTGCTGCCCGGCGTGTCGGTCAGGCTGGGCGGCGCTCCGAGCGGCCCGCAGCAGGTGCAGACGGATGCGCGGGGCCGGTTTGCGTTCACCGGCCTCTCGCCCGGCGTCTACAGGGTGTCCGTCTACCTGAACGGGTTCGGCGAGGCGGCCGTGAACGACGTCGCGGTTGCGGGCGATCCGGTGGCGCTTCTTTCCATCACGTTGCGGCGGGCCGCGTTCGACGACGTCGCGGTCGTCACTGCGACCCGGGTCGAGGAGCCGCTGCAGCAGGTGCCGATGAGCATCTCCGCGGTGACCGGCGCGGACATCGAGCGTCGGGCGATCGGGAACCTGACGGAGCTGTCGCACTGGACGCCCGGCTTGACCGTGGTCGATCAGGGCGCACGCGGCAGCAACGTCATCATCGCGCGCGGCCTGCACACGGATGCGCTGAACGGATCGGAGGCGGCCGGCAACAACTACAATAACGGCGTTGCCACCTACCTCGGCGACATTCCGCTCGCCGTCGACCTCCGGCTGCACGACATCGAACGCGTCGAGGTGCTGCTCGGACCGCAGGGGACGCTGTACGGCGCCGGCACGCTGGCCGGAGCGGTGCGCTACCTGCCTCGTCGCCCGGACACCGAACGCCGCACGCTGGACGTCCGCGGCGACCTGTTCGGCTTGGCGCACGGCGGCGCCCCCGGAACCGACGCCGGCCTGACCTTCAACCTGCTGTATCTATTCTGAGATAACAAGAGAAAAGCAGATAAAGGTCCAAGCAAGATTCAGGCAGCCTTGTGGATGGTCTGGGATGTTCTTTGCCGATTGATTTCTATGCGGCGCTGCCGAGCCTCCTCCTTTCGACCTTGTCGGTGGTGAAGAATCTTTTGATGCTGGCCTTTATGCCTCTGAAGAGGCGTGACATACTGTATTGCCCCGTGATAGCGTTCGGCGTTGTAGCTGTGAATGAAGGAATCAATCAGGCCTTCCAGTTGATGGAATGTGAAGATGTCCTGGAAGCGCAGCCAGTCGTATTTGAATGTCCGGAAAAAGGCTTCGATCCAGGCGTTGTCCGTGGGTGTTTGATATCGGGCAAACAGCTGCGAGATGCCCAGGTCCTTGAAGAATTGGGCCATCGATTTGGCCTTCATCTGAGATCCGTGATCTGAGAGGGCTGTCAAGCTTATGGGCCCAGTGTCCAGGTCCAGCAGTCCTTCGTTGGCAAGGGCTTGATCCCAGGCCTGTTTGACCTGCTCCACGGTCGCGTTGAAGGAGAGCTTCCATCCTACGATCTTCCTGGAATACACGTCGAGAATGGCGGTAAAATACAGGAACAAACCGAAAAATGGGATGTAGGTCAGGTCCCAGCTCCAGACCTGATTAGGACCTTCAGGTTTGACCTGGGGCTTGCTCTGCTTGACCGGCGTCCTCACCTGTTTCCTGCGTGCCAGACGTTCTTTCCTGGCCTGTCGGTAGAAGCTGGAGGCCGAGGCCTGCACTACCCCCTTCTCTGAGGCTACCACCGCCAGCTGATGGGGAGGCAGATCGGCATAGGTCTCATCCCTTAAGAGGGCCGAGATTTGCTCTTTCTCCTCCCTCAGCAATCCGTGTGGGGCCTTATCAGGGGCGGGCCCGGGCTTCCCATCCAAAAGCGGGTCCGACACCCCATCCAGCTTCTCTTCTCGATCTCGCCGGCTCCAGGCACAATACCGCTGGAGGGGAAGCTGTAGGATCTCGCAAGAACGGGTGAGTTTCACCCCTTTCTCCTTGGCCCGATGGACCATTAAGAGGATCTCGCGTTTGACCTCAGCTTGCACCCGGTGGCCCTTGATCGGGCCTGTCAGATCCCATTCACACTTTTTTTAGCAGGGAAAGTTCCACAGATTGCTCAATGATCGTTTGCTCCAGGCGTGCCCGCTCTTTGCGCAGCTGCTCCACCTCCTCAGCCGATACCATCGGCTTGCGGCTCCGGCGACCCTTGAACTCCTTGAGGGCCCCGGACTTGACCGACTCACGAATACGCTTTAGATCCGAGGAATGAATGCCCCATTTCCGCAGCACCTGTGCAATGGGAACATCTCCCCGGCTGGCTTCAAGGAAAATCTCATACTTCTGTTCCGGGGACAAGCTCCTGCGCTTCTTGACCGGGTCACTGTTTGAGGACAGTTGCTCCATCTTTACTCCTCCTGTGAGGTCAGGGATATCCCAAAATATGTATCCCTTCTCAACCCTACAGGCAACCAGGATCTTGCTTCGACCTTGCCCCCGTTTTTTCGGGCGATCTCAGACAAAAGATACTGCCGCTCGTCACGCGGAAGCTGGCGCTGCGCGGCTCCGTCGATCGCTACGGCGCCCCTGGGTTCATCGACTACAACTACCTGTTGCGCACGCCGGGCGTCTCCGAGCCGGACCTGACCGATCCCGAGGCGGTGGAGGCGAACCTCCGCCGGGAGCCCGACGCGAACACCGAGGAGACGCTCTCCGCGCGGCTCTCCCTGCTCTGGGAGCCGGCGTCGGACCTCTCGGCCCTCGTCGCGTACCACTTGCAGGATCAGTGGGTCGGGGCGCGGCAGATCAACCACGTGCGGTCTTTCGGCACGGATCGCTACGTCTCCGCGCACCGCTTCGTCGAGCCCAACGACCGGAAGAACGAGCTGTTGAGCCTGGAGGTGACCTGGGCGCTGGGTAGCACGGAACTGACGTCCGAGACCGGCTACTCCCGCTTCGTGGAGCGCGGCCAGCGCGACCAGACCGACCTCCTCATCCAGGAGTTCGGCATCGCGGGACTGCTGCCCGGCACGTTCCCGGCGCTCGCGCGGGCGCAGGCGATCGATTCGGGCGTCACCGCCACCGACCTGACGTCCGGGTTCCGCTCGTTTGCCGCCTATACGCGGGAAGACGCGCGGGAGGAGCGCTTCAACTGGGAGGTGCGGCTGGTCTCGACCGGCGACGGGCCGTGGCACTGGGTCGGCGGCGCGTTCTTCAACAACTACGACAGCCGCGCGACGAGCTTCGAGTACGCGCCCGGGCTGTCGGAGTTCTCCGGTGTTACGCCGATCCTGGGTGGGAGCCCGGTGTCCGAGCCGGTCGAGTACTACAACCTCGGGGTGCAGGACGTTGAAGAGCGTGCCCTGTTCGGCAAGGTCACGCGCGACCTCGGCGACCGGTGGCGCGTGACGGGCGGCGGCCGCTGGTTCGGCTACGGCATCGCGACCGGCAGCCTCAGCGAGTTCGAGTCCGACGACCGCGGCTTCCTGTTCAAGGGGAGCGTCAGCTACCGGCTCGACGACCAGACGAACGCGTACTTCACCCGGTCGGAGGGGTACCGCATCGGCGGCGGCAACAACTTCCGGGTCTGCACCGACGCGGAGATCGCGCTGCTCACGGACGCTGATGACAGCAACGACCCGCCGCAGTCGGGTTGCATCTACGCCGATCAGGCGCTCATCCGGCCGGACAAGACGACCAACTACGAGGTGGGGCTGCGCCACTCATGGCGCGACGAACGGTTCACCCTCAGCGCGACCGTGTTCCACGTCGACTGGACCGACATCCAGGTGGCGGGGCTTACCCCGTTCAGTGCGGAGCCGATCACGCTGAACGGCGGCGGGGCGGTGAGCCGCGGTGTCGAGGTGGCGTCGGCGGCCAGCGTGACGAACGCGTTGCGCCTTCGCGGGTCGTGGTCGTATACGCGGGCGGATCTCAGTCAGGACTCGCCCGGCCTGCTCGACGACGGCGCCGACGCCTTCGAGGGCGACCGGCTTCCGGGCGCGCCGCTACTTCGCCAACGTGCTCGCCCCGCGGCGGGCCGGCGTCCGCATCCGATACTCCCTCTGGTGAGGTCCGCAAAAGACGTGGTCACGGGCGCCAACAGCCATTTTATCCGAGGCGTCGAAGATATGAAGAAATAAATATCTGTCCCGGATATAGAGAGATACCTGAGTCGCATCTTATTAGAGTTTTATCCACCTCTGAGGGTTGGTACGTGGATCTTTTTAGTGTCTCAGCCAGACGGTTCTGTTTTGAGGAAGGAGGCCGTAGTCCGATGATGAATGCCGGGAATCTCCCAGCTGGATACGCGATTCCTGCCCACCATTTTCGTTCCTACACCCACACTACCGGAATCAGCGAGACGATCGAACTAGCGCGCGCCTTGGATCAACTGCCTCGACGGCTGATCGTATTCGGCATCGAAGGGAAGACTTTGGGGACGGTACGGGACTCTCAGAACCCGTTCAGGCGGCCGTGAGTGAGACGATAGAACGCGTTAAGAAAGAGGCTTCCATTCCTGGGGATTCCGACCAGGCTGACTCTCAAATTGCAACCATAACCCGTACGCGGCGTCCTCCCAGGGATCGGATAAACTGTCTGCTTTCCTTCATCTATGCCTTGGTCCGCCACGATTGTTTGGCTGCGTTGACGACCGCTGGACTGGACCCATACGTCGGGTGGCTCCATGCGACGCGCGCGGGGAGGCCCGCCTGCGCCTTGGATCTGATGGAGGAATTCCGGCCCTGTTTGGCGGAGAGACTGGCGTTAACCCTGATCAACCGCCGTCAAATAGAGACCAGGCATTTTCGTGAACGAGAAGGCGGCGCCGTGGAATTCACCGACCGGGGCAGGAAAGAGGTTATCCAGGCTTGGCAACAACGCAAGCAAACGGAAGTCAAACACGCCCTGTTCAAGCAAAACATCCGTTTAGGGCAAGTCTTCAGTATTCAAGCCAAGTTATTGGCCCGGAATCTCCGCGGCGATGTCCCTGACTATATCCCCTTCATTTCAAAATAATGTTTATCCTGATCGCGTACGACGTTTCGACCACGGACAAACCTGGGCAAAAACGACTGCGCCGGGTGGCAAGAGCCTGTGAGGATTACGGTGTCCGGGTTCAAAAATCGCTTTTTGAGTGTCAGGTCGGAAAAACCGAATGGGCAGTGCTCAGGAGTCGTCTGCTAAAAGAAATCGACCCTAGTCAGGATTCCCTCAGGTTCTATTACATGGACGAAGACTCCAGAAAGGAGACGGAGCATCACGGGATCAAAGAACCCGTGGACTTTAACGCGCCACTGATTTTATAGCATGCGCGAATGCAAAGTAACGGAGTTTTTGCCGTGTATTCGCGCAGCTGGAAAGTGACTGTATAGCAACAGGTTCTCGCGTTTCTTGACAGTCGAGTCAGGAGTTCTTGACAATTATTCGATCGAATCGCGCATACACCTGTATAACCTTTTGGTATTCTGCTGGTTACAGCAGCCAGCATCTCCCCTTGCTTCGGTGAGGGGAGCGGATTGAAACGATGGTACTGATGATGCTACGCTTGGTCAGCGATCGATCTCCCCTTGCTTCGGTGAGGACCCGACACTGAGCTGCGTGACACCGAGCAAATCCCGCTGTTGGAGGAGGGCGGAATCGAGGCGTTCCTGCGCCGAGAAGTGCTGCCCTATGCGCCTGACGCATGGTTTGTGCCGGACAGCATCAAGACCGGCTACGAGGTCAGCTTCACCCGATACTTCTACAAGCCCCAGCCACTGCGCAAGCTGGAAGAGATCCGGGCGGAAATTCTGGCGCTGGAGCAGGAGACGGAGGGGTTGCTCGAAAAGATTATTGGGACAATGGAAAGATGAGCATGGTTCCTTCGTTCCCCGCAGGTCAGATCGAGTCGTTGGCAAAACTGCTCGGTGATTGCGGTACTGGACCGGATATCACTCGTATGCTGGCTCATTGCGGGCTGATTGATGGCTCGGGAGAATCCACCAAATGGCGGAGGCTCTATTGGGTATTCCTCGATGTCCAGAACAGGGACAGGTGCGCCAACCAAACACTCAACTTCATTAAGGCTTTCTTTACGCCTGCCCGTTTCGTTGGCAGGAATGAGGAATTCGAAACGCACCGTCAAGCACTGAACACAATCTTGGCATTCTCAGGGCTTGAGTACGGATCTGACGGGAAATTCCGGAAGCGCCGGGCTGCACAGACGCTGAGTGAGGCAGAGCGGCGAGCAGACACGATCCAGGCAAAGTTTCAGGGGCGGCGCATCCATCCGGAAGTAATGAAGTACTGTCGCGCTGAACTTATGCAGGACGACTACTTCCATGCTGTCTTCGAGGCGACCAAAGGGCTGGCGCAACGGATTCGCGAGATGTCGGGAGTTGATGGGGACGGAGCGACCCTTGTGGATCGGGTCTTCTCTACCAGCCGACCAGTGCTGGCGTTCAACCCGTTGCAAACCGAGACGGAAAAGAGTGAACACCGGGGATTTGCTGAGCTGCTGAAGGGTTGCCTTGCGGCCGTCAGGAACCCTCGCGCGCACGAACCGAAGATACTCTGGAAGGGTGAAGATGATGCAGCGGACTACTTCACTCTGATTTCACTCCTCCATCGGAAGCTGGATGATTACGTGACGACCGGGTTGAGAGCATTCCGTGATTAGAGACCTCCACTCCTACCCCTCCTACAAGCCCTCCGGCGTCGAGTGGCTCGGCGACGTGCCAGAGCATTGGGAGGTACGGCGATTGAAACACGTTTGCTCAAGGTTCGCGCTTATCCGGAGAAGATATCTCTGCTCAACGGACGCAGCCCCCACGGTTGCGCTTGCAATCCCGGGGGGAGCGCTTCGAAACAGAGAATTTGCAGAGAGGGGGGAAGATGGCATAAGCGTTTGTGAATACGGCAGAAACGACAAGACCCCGAAGGGGTTGCCCCACGGGGTCTGGCGTTAACGGACGACCGCCTAAGTTGGCGGATGGGAATATGGCTCCCCATATGATCCTCTCCCCGGAACCATTCTCTGTTCGTCAGTCATAACTTCCGCGCCGATGTCCTGGCCCTGGAGCGGGAGAGGGAGGGTTGCTTGATGAAATCATCGGTGGCGGCGCGGGGTTGTGAACGCGCAGCAGTTCAAGATATGCGCCTGGGCATGGAACCCCGAACTCCAGTGGGGGCTCGGCTGTCGCCCCCAATTTGCCGTCTGTCCGTGTGGGACTATGGCGTGAGACAGTGGCGACCGCCTCCGACCTTTCAAGTCCTTCTCCGGGAAACAGATCGCCAGGTTTTGAGGGCGCAGGGTGGCTCATGGCGATTGAGGGATGACAACTTGTGGAATTTGATTCCGTTGGGAGATTTCTGGCGTGGGTCAGTGGCGAGCTCGAGACAGCGTTGAGGGCACAGATCCGGCCCGTGTGCGACTTTCTTTCTGAATCCGGGAAAAAGGGGGACGCGACCTCCACAAAACGGGCGGCACGTGGGCGAAGTGAGAAGGTCCCGGTCCCGTGGATTTGCGGCCCGGGACCTCACTCGTGATCGGGGTCGAGCATCTCGAGAGCCCGAGCTTCGGCTTCCTCGCGAGTCATTCCACCCTCATGCTCCATGATCCCCGCGCGTTCATCTATCTTTTGTCTGAGATCGCCCGAAAAAACGGGGGCAAGGTCGAAGCAAGATCCTGGTTGCCTGTAGGGTTGAGAAGGGATACAT
Organism: Candidatus Latescibacterota bacterium; assembly: GCA_965217865.1. Lineage (GTDB taxonomy): Bacteria > Latescibacterota > UBA2968 > SICM01 > SICM01 > CBDCJO01. The sequence continues at coordinate 3,192,461 of CBDCJO010000002.1, forward strand.
ATTTTGGGATATCCCTGACCTCACAGGAGGAGTAAAGATGGAGCAACTGTCCTCAAACAGTGACCCGGTCAAGAAGCGCAGGAGCTTGTCCCCGGAACAGAAGTATGAGATTTTCCTTGAAGCCAGCCGGGGAGATGTTCCCATTGCACAGGTGCTGCGGAAATGGGGCATTCATTCCTCGGATCTAAAGCGTATTCGTGAGTCGGTCAAGTCCGGGGCCCTCAAGGAGTTCAAGGGTCGCCGGAGCCGCAAGCCGATGGTATCGGCTGAGGAGGTGGAGCAGCTGCGCAAAGAGCGGGCACGCCTGGAGCAAACGATCATTGAGCAATCTGTGGAACTTTCCCTGCTAAAAAAAAGTGTGAATGGGATCTGACAGGCCCGATCAAGGGCCACCGGGTGCAAGCTGAGGTCAAACGCGAGATCCTCTTAATGGTCCATCGGGCCAAGGAGAAAGGGGTGAAACTCACCCGTTCTTGCGAGATCCTACAGCTTCCCCTCCAGCGGTATTGTGCCTGGAGCCGGCGAGATCGAGAAGAGAAGCTGGATGGGGTGTCGGACCCGCTTTTGGATGGGAAGCCCGGGCCCGCCCCTGATGAGGCCCCACACGGATGAGACCTATGCCGATCTGCCTCCCCATCAGCTGGCGGTGGTAGCCTCAGAGAAGGGGGTAGTGCAGGCCTCGGCCTCCATGTGGTGTAAAACGAGTTAACAGAGTTGCTGAAAACACAATACAACCCGATGACATTGAGGAATTGGTTTCCCTATTTCGTATGTAAATGCAAGACCATAGTCGTGTAACCACTGGTTGCAGTTCCCCCCCTACCACCCACCGCAAAATTGCCGTGGGTTTTTCTTTTTCCCCTCCCAATTATTCCATATCTTTTAATCTTGCACGAGAACTCGCGTTCCGTTCAATCGAATGGAAACCTCTAAGCCAAGAACTCGTTCTTCGTCAGCATAAGTATGTCCATACCCATCCATATCCCAGAAACCCTATCCAGAAATAAAAAATGGGCTGAATGGATCGAGAAGTTGCCGGAAATTGTCCTGGCGTGTGCGAAACGCTGGGACCTTCGGATCGAAGATCCCCTGACAGAAGATTATGCTGAAATGTCCTACAGCTACATCGCACCGGCGATACGATCAGACGGAAAAGAGGTAATTCTCAAGATTGGATCGCCCACGCAACTATTGGATAGCGGGATAGAGGAACGCCAGGCGCTGCAACTTTGCGATGGAAAAGGCACTGTCCAGTTGCTTGATTTTGACGAGGAATCGGGCACGCTCATGCTCGAACGTGCCCGCCCCGGTGTTCCCCTTGGGGTTTGCTCAGATGACGAAGAGAATACAAGGATCGCTGCCGGCCTGATGAGAAAGTTCTGGCAACCCTTACCACCAAAACACAACTTTCGACCAACCGCTTACGAAATAGAAGGCTTCGCCAGATTGCGAAAGCAATTCAATGGCACCACGGGGCCACTCCATGAAAAGTGGGTCGTGCGCGCAGAGACACTCTACAGTGAGTTGATGGCGACAAGCACAGAAACTGTTGTTCTCCACGGCGACCTGCACCACTGGAACATCCTGAGCGCTGAACGTGAACCCTGGCTCGTCATCGATCCCAAAGGTTATTTTGGCGATCCCGGTTACGAGGTCGGTGCATTCCTGGCCAACTACCCCGAAGCATCCTGCAAAGGAAGAGACAGAAGCGAACTCGATGTGCGCCGTGTGGAGATCCTAGCCGAAGAATTGGACATTCCCCGTGATCGCATCATCAAATGGGGTCTGGTTCTTGCAGTCATCTGGGCAAGGTGGAATGTGACTTCGCCCGAAGAAATCCCGAGCGGAGATATCAGACGCGCCGAAGTATTGGATAGCTTGCTTTAGAATCGATCCGCAACATCTCGCCGAATACCCCTTCCAACCAATCGTGCACAACAGGAACAAAATCAGTTGGGTCAATCTCCAAGTCTAAAGAATGCGAAGAATGTCGCTTCAGCGATTGTGGCAGATATCCATGCGCTGCCTGTTCAAAACACACCGAATATGCGGGCAATTCGCCGGAAGTATTCTCGGAAACTCAATCAGGAGGTGCCCGAGTTCATCCTCGATTTGGCAAGGGAACTGCTCAAGACCCACTGCCATCGATAGGTTGCTTACGAATTGGTTCAGAGTCATAAAGCTGCATTTCAAAGGGTAGCAAAGGCTGAACTTGAAGAACTGGGCCTTGGTATGAACACCTGGAAGTCCGTAGATAGCTTCGGGCGCATCCTGGCAGGTCCGGCCTGGCTTAAGAAGCAAGTGTCCGACGAGTTGATTCAAAAATGGGCACACTCAGAAGACCGTTGGTGGCGACGGGCAGCATTGGTAAGCACAGTAGCGCTCAATATGCGGTTTTATGGAGGCTGCGGGGATGACCCCTCAGCCTCGTTGCCCGTCACGCTCGTCGAACCGGACATGCGGTTTGCCCACATCCGGCGCTCGGACCAGGCCTCTATGTTGCACCCACGGAAGGTTGCGAGTCGCTTCCGGCAGCCGGGCAAGACCCAGCTTACCCTACTGGTGACCGGACCACCGGGTCCGGCTTCCAGTGAATACGTACCGGAAGACCTTCCCAAACGTCGAACCAGGCTGTTAAATAAGGCCGACGGGAAAAACAGAGAATCAGAGAATCCGGAGGAGATATCTCTGCTCAGCGGACGCAACCTCACGGTTGTGCTCGAACATAGGGGGAAACGCTTCGAAACAGAGAATCGGCAGAAAGGGAAGGAGGTGACACAAGTGTTTGTGAATACGGCAGAAACGACAAGACCCCGAAGGGGTTGCCCCACGGGGTCTGGCGTTAACGGACGACCGCCGAAGTTGGCGGATGGGAATATGGCTCCCCATATGATCCTTTCCTTCGGAACCATTCTCTGTTCGTCAGACGTAACATGCCGTATTAAAAGGATCTATCGCAATCTCCTCGCGCCGCAGACGCGGAGCGCAGTCAAGAAGATTTCCGCCCTTCAGGTCAAAACAGCCGCTTCCCAGACATGGGGACCAGGATATCCGGGTCGTCGTTACCCACGCTGTTTACCCTCCTGCTGACGGTGCGCCTTTCGTAGGGGCCGGTATGGGGTTCACGCACCAGGTCGAGGAGCCGTGGCACCGGCGACGTCCGTGCCACCCCGGTCCGCCACTGCTCGTCATGGCACCGGCGTCGGTGCGCCTGCCTGAACGAGTCCGGAGCCGCATGCCCTGATGGAACGTCCTCAATGGTAGTCCAGACGCGGGTTGGCGTAAGGGAAGAGCCGCCCTTTCCCAACGACTTCGTGCTCTGTTCCCTCACTCCGGCTAACCGCCATAGCATGCTGCAAATAGAAAAAAGTCTTCAAGATCGATGGTTCCATTCCCATCAAGATCCATCCGGGCATCAAAACCCGGATCCCCCGAGTCAAGTCCAAAAACCGCGCTGAACAAGCCAAAATCAGATAGATCGACCGCACCATCATTATTAAAATCGCAACGAGACACCGGCGTCGCCTGCGCACTGGAGGCCACGCCATTACCACCGGCGTTCACCGCACGCACCTGGAAGGCGTATAGGGTTCCCATTGGTCAGACCCGTTACCGTGTGACCCGTCGTGCCAGCCCCGCTGCCCGGAATATCCGTCCAGTCCAGTGCGTAGATGTGACGATACTGATACTTCGTGATGGTCGCATTGTCCGGGTTGCTCCAGCTCAGCGCCACCTATCATCCGAAGTCAGCGTAATCCGTCGGAACTGCTCCGACTGCTGGCCGACGAGGCCCGCAACCCAGACGTCGGACCCGTTTGAGCGGACGGTCTCCACCCGCATCCCGGATGGCGGTTTCAGCACTCAACGGGGGACTACCGTGTCGGAAAGTTACTGTTTCTCAGAAACTATATCGCATCGTTGCACCAACTAAGCGCGGCGATGGTGAAACGGTGAATTTCGCGTTATTAGACTTCTCGCTTGCCCAAGATGCGATGAAATATATCAAGAATCCAGTTTGAGCGACACCTGAAGCAATTAGCAATTCCTTACCACCAGGTCGATAGAAAGCATTGGGATCTTTTTCGACCCTAACAGCCCGTTGAAGAACTACCTTTCAACGCACATAAACGGAAAAGACGCCTGGAGTGCGGGTCAGATAAATCAAGGTAAGGAGATTGAGCAGGAGACGCTGATAAGAGGTTAAAAAGGTGACCGAGGGCAGCAAACGTGATTGTAGGACGAGCAGTAGACGCTGCAAGGCCTTGGCCAGGTCCTGGAGGGCCTTCGGAGTACCTACGCCCATCACTTTGCGCATGAGCAGAGCCAGGTTGCAGCCCCCGATGTGGATCAGCAAACGCTTGAGGATATTGCCGCGGTCTCTCAAGTGCAACCTGCGCATGCCACCGGTATCATATGTGTGAGCGATGGTTCTTTCCACCCGTTCTGCACGACTTCGGCGCAAGGCCTTGCCGCGATCTCCCTTGATCCGGCGTCGATTCGCATATACCGCGGCCTGCTCATCTCGTCGGCCGTTCCACTTGCGGCGTCCCCGATCCGGTTCTGAAATGTAACTCCGGATGCCGCCTTGCTTCAGACTGGTCAATACATCGTTGCTATGATATCCTTTGTCCGCAACCACCTCCCGTATACGCTGTCTGTGCAAACGTTTGGCAGCTTTTTCGTCCTTCGCGACCTGCTTGAGATTGAGCTGCGCCTCGAGCAGCGTCCAGGGCAACGACTCGGTATCTCCTTCATCTGCTCCCGACAACGCCACTGCCACAATGGCATTGGTGTCCAGATCCACCGCGTGCTCCACCTTGTGCGCCATGTGCGTGCGACCGTCCTTCATCTTAGCGATCTTGGCATCCGGGTCGTGCGGGTGCTCCCAGTCCTGGTTCGATCCCTTCTTCGGTCGCTTCTTATCGATCTTGGACAAGTCCTCGCGGGTAGGCGTTTCAATGCCCGAGGCCTTGGCCAGATTCTCAAGGAATGCCTGGTAGCCTTCACCCGTGTCACGGCGTACAATGCTGCGCATCGCGGCGTTGGCCTCCAGTGTCGTAGCATCCACGCCCAACGTCTTCCCCTTCACCAGACCCGCTTTGCACAAGACCCTCAGGATCCACTTGAAAACCGCTTCGTGAACTTCCAAGGGAAGCCGATGCCGGATGCGAGACAGGCTGGAATGATCCGGGGTCTGTTCGTCAAGGGCATACCCCAAAAACCGGCGCAACGTCAGCGAGTCAGATACACGCCATTCGATCCCACGTTCCGAATCAAGTCCCTCGAAATACCCAATCAAAAGCATCCGAAAATAAACCCCGGGCGGAATGCCCTTGCGACCCATATGAGGAGCGTAATACCGCTGGCAAAGCCCTTCGACGAACTCGTCGAACCCGTTCGCCTCCAATACCTGATTCAGCTTCTCGTAGAACGGATGACCCGGAGATTTCACCAAAGTGTTCGATGCGATGAACAGGTTTTCCTGTCTCTGTCGTCCTCGTTTTCCCATTGCCATTTGCTCGTCCTCCCTTCTCAGTTTGAACCTGATATATCATAGGACCAAACCACAAGGAAAGACAACAGTCATCTTGGCATAAACGCACTTTTTCAACAGGCTGCTAGGCCCAAATATATATTCAAGACACTTTGAGAGGTTGTCGTTCTCAAAATCATCTATTGCTACTCCAAATACGGACTCCTCATTGAGCATCCTTGTGGCGCACAGGACTCCCTGCTGGAGCAGCGTTATCCATGAAGAGTGGCGATACTCGTTCTTATAGGGCAAAGACGCCTCTGAAGTATTGAATGGCGGGTCGATATACACACACTTGATCTGCTGTCGATACCGTTCCTGCCCGAGAGACAGCGCCTGGAAGTTCTCGCTGTGGAACAGCACCCCGTCCATCTGCTTGTTCACGTCGCCAATTGCTTCAAGTAGACGTTCTATGAAACCCGAATCAAAGTACCGTGTGTCCACCACCAGCGTCGGATGCCCCTTCAGAAACTCGGGCTTGAGTTTCTCGCTGTAGCTAGACGTGGTCGGGTCTCCCTTGATCTCGTCAATCGCAAAAAGCTTCACCCACTCCTGGCGCTGTGCCTCGGATGGAGGAGGATCGGCATGCCCAACAGGAAGTACATCGTCCGTCTAAGTTGCGATGAGCGGAAGCGCTTGCAGGATCTGGTAAGCAAAGGCCGGACACAGGCCTACCGGATCCGACACGCACACATTCTGATGAAGGCCGACGCGGATGGCCCTTGCTGGGGCGACGAAGCCATCGCCCAAGCGTTTTCGTGCCACAGACGCACCGCGGAAGGCATTCGCAAGCGCTTTGTGGTCCAAGGGCTCGACGCAGCCCTTGAGCGGAAGAAGCGGGAACGACCGCCCATCGAACCGATTCTGGACGGCGAAAAGGAAGCTCGCTTGATCGCCCTGGCCTGCAGCCAGCCGCCGAAAGGTCGTAGCCGCTGGACGCTGGAGTTGCTCGCTGACAAGCTGGTTGAACTCAACATCGTCGAGAGCATCTCCTATCGGACCGTGCAACGGGCGCTCAAAAAAACGAACTCAAGCCCCATCTGAAAACGTGCTGGGTGATTCCGCCCAGGGAAAACGCCGCATTCGTAGCTTGCATGGAGAATCTTCTGGATCTGTATCACCGGCCCTATGATCCGGAAAGGCCGCTTTTGGCCATGGACGAACACCCCGTGCAGTTGATCGGAGAGACACGCATCCCGGTCCCGGAAAAACCGGGGCATCCCCGACGTTACGACTATGAGTATGAGCGTAACGGCACAGCCGCGAACTTCTTGTTCCTCGAGCCCCTGACCGGACGTCGGAAGGTCCACGTCCGGGAACGCAGGACCGCCGTAGACTGGGCTTACGAGATCCAGGAGCTGCTTGAGGTGGACTACCCGGATGCGCAAGTCGTGGTGCTGGTCTGCGACAACCTCAGCACTCACACCATCGCATCTCTTTACAAGGCCTTCCCACCCGAAAAGGCCCGTTCTCTAGCCAAACGCCTCGAATTGCACTACACGCCCAAGCACGGTAGGTGGCTCAATATCGCCGAGATCGAACTGAGCGTCCTTGCCAGACAATGCCTGCACAGCCGCATTCCTGACCTGCAGACCCTCACCAACGAAGTGGAGGCCTGGAAATGTGATCGAAACGAGAAACACAGAACCGTTGATTGGCAGTTCACGACCACCGACGCCCGCATCAAACTGAAGAAGCTATATCCCAAGTTTTAGGTGTCATGGTGTAGTAGTGGAGAATCCCATACTCCATTAGGACTGTATCGAAATGATCGGCAAGGGATTCTGTTTTCTACTCGAGTATATCCGATACGATGCCGGCTCGACGAGCAGTATTCGTTTTCCCGGCATAAGCCCTAAGTATTCTTCTTTCCCGGTTTCAGCGCCGCGTGGACCTTCGCCTGAACTGCGCTGAACTGCTTTTCGTTGAGTTCGTTCTTGAGCACCTCGAAGACGGTGCGCACGGCTTTGCGGGCCTGCTTGTTCAAATGGGCCAGGGCATCGTCCGTACCCGTTCTGCGAACGTCCCTGACCTCTTCCAGGACCTGATCCAGTCGCTCACGCAGTTGTTCCAGAGACGCCTTTTCGCTCTCCGGCCGTTTTTCCCGCTTCGTCTGGGTTTCAAGATTTTTTGACGCCGCCTGCAGTTTCTGGATGGTGGTCTGCTTTTCTAGAGACTCTGATGCTCGAAGCGCACAAATATGGTCCCTCTCGTCAGCCGTAAGGTGTTTATAATTGTTTCCCATACACTTAGGATAGAACAAAAACTATCCCAAGTGTTGCACTTCCTTATTGAACTCGTGAGCATAAAAAAGGCCGCCATCCGATCAAATCAGCCGCGTCTTCGACGGCGGACCCCGATGTTCGGGTTGTCGCGACGGCGAAATCGGGTCAATTTTTGGAATTTTTGGACTCCCTAAAAAAGGGCCGAGGCGGCCGGAGCTCGAGGCCGAGATCGTTGCGAGCGTCCAGAAGGGCCTCTCGAACAAGGGTGGCTGCCAGGTGGCGGGAATCAGCCAGTCGACTTTTCTGTCACTGGCTTCAGATCGGCGAGACGGCGAAGTCGGGGCGATTTCTGGAGTTTTGGAGACCCTAAAAAGGCCGGGGCGGTCTCAAACCTCGCCGTCATCCAACGGGTCGCGACCGGAACGTGTGTCAACAAGAATGAGACGCCATGCAGATGCTGGCGCCGTTTCTGATCGCTCGGATCTGAAGTCGAGGTTTTTGAGACCTCTGGAAGATAGCTCACGCCGCTTCTCTTTGCAGGAAATCTAAGACATTACCTTAATTTCGTTAGAATAGTTCATAACTTTTTCAAAAGCTTGAGCGTATTGATCTAAAATGCCATTATCCGGTCCAGGAAATGATGGTAGCTTTAAAAGTGATTTATTGACAGCTTCAGTAATGGGAAGAGAACAGTTTTCATATGACGGGACTTGATTTCCTGGGGACAACCTCAAAATTTCCTTGAAAGCCCCCTCTGTAAAAAATGGCTGTTGATGAACCAAAGGATATCTTGGAGCAGTCACTTGGCATCCTTCCTTGGTCAATGCCTCTGCAAGTATTTCAATGGGTAGAGGATGTTTAGTTTCCTCGTATCTGATTATATACTCAAAGTATACTCTTTGAATATGATCTGGCGGCAGGAAGGTGTGGAAATCAAGGTTTTCAAGTTTTCTGGATAGGTATGTAAGATTTTTATTACGTATTTTATTATGCTCATTTAGCCGCCTGAGTTGATTACAGCCTATGGCAGCAGAAAGAGGCGCTATCCGCGTTTTTATCCCGAAGCTTGTCGCGGCAAATTTCCGGGATGATGTTTGAAGTTCAATGATTCTTGTAATGTCTCCAAGACACACAGCTTTCTCGTAATATTCATAATTATTGCAAAGAAAAATCCCGCCTTCCCCTGCGGGGGCAAGCTTGTCTCCCTGTAGGCTAAATACGGAAATATCTCCAAGCGAACCACATGGCCTACCTCTCCAGAAAGCTCCATGGACATGAGATGCATCTTCAATGATTTTCAAGTCAAATCTTTTAGCAATGTCAAATATCTCTGTCATCTTGCTTGGAAGACCCCAAAGATGGACGACAACTATAGCACGGGATTTTGGTGTTATCTTTTTTTCCAAATCTATCGGATCAATACCCAACCGTTCTTTCTCGCTTTCACAAAACACGGGTACAGCTCCAATCCACAACATTGGAAGAACTGAAGCCCAAAAAGTAGCGGAAGGCACCAAAACTTCGTCACCTGGTTGAAGACCGATGCTGTGGAAGGCTGCTAATAAAGCAGAGGTGCCATTGTTGTGAGCAAGTGCATATGATCGTCCGGTAAATTCAGAGTAGGCATTCTCTAATTTCCGGATAATTTTATGCGTAGAAATATTTCCATCCTGCATAACTTGTAATACGGTTTTTTCATCATCATGAGTAAGGTTGGGCCATCTGTTTGACAATTCATGGCTTATGGATACTGCAGGTATACCACCCAAGATGGCGGGAAGATTTGTTTCACCATTGTTCATATTGTTTCCCTTTTGTTAATGGATTTGCTCAATTATATCATCAAACCGTCCTCGAACTTTGTTTATATATTCATCTAGGTGACTATCGTGATTCTGCCCCTTGTATTCAGGTAAATGAGAGGATAACGTTTTGAGGTATTCTAAATTATCATTCTGAAAACCAAGGCCCTCTCTGGGTAACCATTGGGAAATGTTGGTTCTCCTTCTCAAATAGTCTTCAAGAGTACAACAAAACTCATTACTAACACACCAGTCAATTGCAGGTACTTTGTCATGCAAACCAGGGAAAGATGCCCAAGATATTTTCCCGGTTTGGTTATCAGGGCAGGGGATTTCCTTCAAACTGGGAGGGATCTTTTTAATTATTTTCTTTGTAACTTTTTCTGCCATTGAAATACATCCGCTAATTTTTCCCCCATAAATTGAAATCCATGGCAAATCAGAGTCATCAGCAATTTTATGATTGCGAGAAATATTTAGAGGATAACAGTCGGCATTAAATGTTTTCTTCACGGCGAGAGGCCGAAGGCCACAGCGGAGCGAAACAATCTTTGATTTAGCCATGAAATATTTCAAATGTCTAGACGCATGTTTTAATAAAAAATGGAGATCTTCAGGGGTAATTTTGTTTGTCCGGCCTCTCATAGCCAATAAAAACACCTTTACTGTATACATGCTTATAGGAACTTTGGATACCAAATCGTTTATTGACATTATCAGTCCACACTCCAGCACAATTTAGGAGCATTTTTGCCTTTATTGTGCATTGATGACTTGAAAAATAATCTTTTAGGTCTAAAGACCAGAATTTGTCTTTATTGTTATAGTTCGCATCCTGAATGGAGCAGTAATTAAGGGCCAAACAGTCTTCTGTTTGATTGTAAATAATCCAATCCAGAACAAATCTGCTGTCTGACTGATTAAGGAATCCTTCTTGGTAGAGGATCGATTCTTTATCATTTTTATGGTTTATAATGTCCAGTTCCTCAAACTTTCTCTGAATGGTTGGCCTTTCTCGCCTACATTTCCCCAACAGCCAATAGAGTTGTAAGGCAAGATAGACAAAATACTTATTCCGTCCCCATTCGCTATTTGAGATATATCTGAAGTATTTTTGACTGACATGATTATTAAATGAATTTATCATTATGTCTCTGTCTTTTGAAAAATTATAGACCGATAAAAAATCAAGATTTTTTAAATAAAGCAATCCTCCCCAAATCATCATTGCTGACGCCTGACTTGTTCCGCAACTGAAATCACCTTTGTCTATTAGAAATACTTTATAGCCTTGTTGACTTAGCTCTCTATAAATTGAAGCACCATTTATTCCGCCGCCAATAATAGCAATATCAAAGGATTTATTTTCAAGAACATTCCAATTTACTTGACGAATGTTCATGTGTCCTTGAATTGTATCGTTTTGAAAACTCATTGTTAGCCGAACGCTTTGACGATTAGCTGTGGCGCGAAGCTGTCAACTGCATACCGTTGTGAACGCCTAGTATGGAGGTCCCGTCAAGAGGTGTGTAAATGAGGTCAGGCGGCCCGTCTGATCCTTCCCTTAGAGGACGCTTCTTCCATCTGTCGTGTCCCAAAGATTCCTTCAATAATTCCTCGGATAAAGCGGTCTGTAAACCCTGAAACGGAGCGAAGGAGTTCTAGGATTTAGAGACGGCTTGGCGCTCTTGACTATCATTTCCCTTGTTCGCCCGATCACGCCCTTGTCATACAAGAAAGTTGCTGGCACGACAACTGCGGCTCTTCCGTCAGGCCTTAGTGATTCCCATATATGTTGCATACAAACAGCGTCAGTGATATGACCCGGGAAAAGTGGACAGTGGTTTAAGCCGCTTTCTTCAGCGATAGGCGTTCAAAAAGGGCCGGGGACACATAGTTTCAGGTAAGCGTGCAGCCGCTGATTGTTGTAAAACATTTCGATGTACTCGAAGAGTTCGCGCTCTGCATGATCGAGGTCGATCAAGTCGACGTGATACAGCCATTCGGTCTTCAAGGTTTTGAAGAATGACTCGGAGACGGCGTTGTCCCAGCAATCGGCCTTCTTGCTCATGCTTTGAACAAACTGATGCGCGCCGACGGCCTTTCGGAAGCCATCGCAGCAATACTGAATACCTCGATCGGAATGAATCATCAGATTCGGCTGCGGTCTGCGTTGCCATACTGCGCGTGACAGGGCCGTGAGTACCGTTTCGTGCGCCAGCGAGGTGGTGACGCACCAGCCAACCACGCGACGTGAAAACAGGTCAATGAATACAACCAGATACAGCCATCCCGATCGACTGGACAAATACGTGATATCGCTGACCCACACTTCGTTGGGACGACCCGCGTCAAAGGCCCGGTTCAGCAAGTTCGGGGATGCCTTCAGGTCGTGCTTCGTATCCGTGGTCACCACGAACTTCCGACGTACCTTCGACCGGAGGCCCTGACGACGCATCGAAAAGGCCACGCGGTTGCGCCTATACGGCTTTCCTTGTGCCGCCAGCGCACGGCTGATCTTCAGGCTCCCATACCGGCCACGGCTGGCCTCGCAGGCCGCTTTTACCAGGACATCCAGAAGAAGTCGTTCCTGCTCGCGCTCGCTCTCAGGGCGGGAAAACCAGCCATAGTAACCGCTTGCTCTTCGACAGAGACGTGCCTCCCTTGAAGACCAGGTCCTTGCCGAACGGTGCCGAAAACAAAACGTCCAGCGTCTGCACGACCCAGATGCACCGTCTGGGCACAAAGTCGCAGCCGGCGGTTAGGACCGGAGGTCAGGTAGACCGGCCGCAGCGGCACCTGCGTGGTGAGGCCGAGAGCGTTCGCCGCCGCGCCACCGCAAGGGACCATGACCTCTCCCCACAACCTGGAAAGCGACGCGATCACTTTCTCGATAGCCGGTGGGCGCGCGCCAAAGCGCGTCTCAATGGGCCGCATGTAGACACCCTGGCAGGCCCGAATGAGCCGCCCCCGACGGGCCAGGCGCGACAAGGCTTGGTCGACCGCCGCCGCCCGGTTGCCGAGGTGCAATAGAGCGCTCGGGCAAAGCGGGGCGCCCTCGGGCAGTGACGCTGCATGTTGTTCTATCTGCTGAGACAAGCTGGGTATCATCGTTCTCTCCTGTAACCGTCAGAAATATAGCATATAAACTGACATTGCGTAAGGGAATTTAGAAGAAACCCGTGAGTCGTGTGAGAAGAGGACGGCATCTCGGCGGAGAGGGTTGGACAAGATTCGTGTCGAAGGGTTCCGTAAGCCAGTGGTCGCTCCTCCGGTGAAGTCTGGAGGCGAACCGGCCCCGGGACTGTTGGGATGGCAGCTGTTGCGGCCGGAGCGGTTCTGCTACTCCGGCCAGTAGCCGGACACGATCCGGTGCCGCTTGATGCCGGTCGCCTCGGCCGTATAGACCCAGGCGAGTTCGCGGGCGCCATTCACCGTGGCGGGTATCAACACGCGCCGGAAGAAGCTGGAACCGCCCAGGGCGGAAGCCCTCGAGGCGGTCTATGGGGGCAGGCGCAATTCGGGATCGTCGAAGGCGAGCAGTTCTCCGAACACGTCGCCAACCCGACCGGGCTGTTAAACAAGGCCGACGGGAAAAACAGAGAATCGGAGAATCCGGAGGAGATATCTCTGCTCAACGGACGCAGTCCCCACGGTTGCGCTCGAACACCGGGGGGAACGCTTCGAAACAGAGAATCTGCAGAGAGGGGGAGGAGACAGCACAAGCGTTTGTGAACACGACAGAAACGACAAGACCCCGAAGAGGTTGCCCCACGGGGTCTTGCGTTAACGGACGACCGCCTAACCTGAATGTCGGGCGCCAGGTGGAGCAGGTTCATGATCTGCGTGATCCTCGCCCGGGTCACGCAGCCGAGGCGCGCCAGGTCCGCATAGTCCCGCAGGTCGCCCCTCCGGACCAGTCCCTCGAACCGGATCGCCAGGGCCGTCAGTCTCGATATGCGAGGCATATTCCCCGGCTCGACATTCCGGTCCTGATCCACGGGGCGGCAGCCGTTGTTCCGGCCGTTCCCGGGCTGGAACGTGAAGGATACTTCCAGGGGGCCGGCCCGGGTTGCATCGGATGGGCGACCGCTCATCGCATGACCTCCTGTCCGTTGAGACCCGCCTTCCGGCACAGCGCCTCGATGCCGGGTGGGCGAAAGGTGACGGTCACCGTGCCGTCCCGTCCGTCGTAGCCGACCCGCTCGATGAGCAGCCGGAGTCTCCGGGCCTGCTCCCGCGGGGCCAGCGCCGCCCAGACCGGGTCGAAGATCTCCAGGGCCCGGGCCAGGTCGCTTTCATTCACGGCTTCCCGCTCAAGAGCGGGAGCCTCTTCCCGGAGAGCGGTCAGCCGCTGTTCCCGCGCTTTGGCCGCCGCGACCTGTTCGTTCATGCCGATGCCGCGGATGTGCTCCACCACTGCGGTTTCGATCTCGTGGGCGTTGAGGGACCTGCCCGGACACGACGACCGGCCCCGCTGCCGGGCATTCCTGCAGACGTAATATGCCGATCACCGCTTCCGCTTGCTTTTCTTTCGCCACTGGCGTTCTCGCTGCTTCCACATCCGCTTGGGCATGACCTTGCTTTCGGGAAATGGGACCTTTGCTGCCCGCAAGAGTTTAATCAGTGATGGTCCGCTTTCTTCACAAGGGTCTCCAGCTTCTCTATGAGAAGGGGGAGCCGCAACTGGCGCGTCGTATTCCGCTTCGAGGGCGTGCGTGTCTGCAACGTGGATTTGAATCGATTACCACCAGGAGGACCCTGATATACCGATGAAGAATCCACCCCCATCGGGGCCTGTCCGTCCGTCACGACTGCCTGGAGCCGCTGGGACTCAGCGTGACGGACGCCGCAAAGAAGCTCGGGAGGAATGAGAATGAGAAAGTCTGTCTACGTGATACTGTCGGTTCTGATCGCCGGGATAGCATCGGCGAGGCCCAAGCCGATCGAGATACCGGAAGGTTACGAGCACGACAAGTGGAACACCGCACCTGACGATGCTATTCGTAAATTCGGGGCATTCACGAGTTCGTTCGACACCGACGACGACGACACGGGCGATGGCGTAAAGGATCTCTGGGGTATTCCCCAGTCCAGGAAGAGCACAAAACGCCGATTCGAAGCGTCGAGTGCGCCAAGTTTGTCGAACAAATTTTCCACTGACCAGTCTTCGGGATTACTGTAAACGTGTTTTTCGATGGCCGAACGAAGCGTCGGAAGACCCAAGATTTCCTTCACCGTGGTGCACTCACGACCGTGGACTTGACCCGGTTTCGTGGATACCTTATTACTTGGCAGAAAGGAGGATGCTACGATGCCGAGGTCACATTCGCCGTATCCACCGGAGTTCAAGCGGCAGATTGTAGAACTGGTGCGAGCGGGTCGCACGCCCCATGAGTTGTCCCGTGAGTTCGAGCCGTCGGCCCAGGCGATCCGGATCTGGATGCGGCAGGCCGATCTGGATGAGGGCCTCCGCAGTGACGGTCTGATCACCGAGGAGCGGGAGGAGATCAGACGACTGCGCCGCGAGAATAGGCAGTTGCGACAGGAGCGGGAGATCCTTGCAAAAGCCGCGGCCTGGTTCGCTCGGGAGACCAACTCGGTGCCAGGGGAGTCTACGAGTTCGTGAAAGCCAATCAGGCCTTCTATAAAGTAGCCACGATGTGCCGGGTCCTGGAAGTCTCCACCAGTGGGTACTACGCGTGGCTCAAGCGGCCGCTGTCGGCACGAGCGCAGGCCGATGTGGCTCTGACGGAACGGATCGTGAAGATTCACAAGTGTTCTGATGGCACCTACGGTGTCCCGCGCATATACGAGGAGCTTGTAGCCGAGGGGGAGCGGATCGGTCGCAAGCGCGTTGCGCGGTTGATGCGTGCTGCAGGCCTGGAGGGCGTAAGTCGTCGCAAACGGCATCGAACCACCTACCGTGATCGCGATGGGCGCGTCGCTGCTGACCTGGTCAATCGAGATTTCACGGCTAACGGGCCAGACCAGCTCTGGGTAGCCGACATCACTTACATCAGTACGTGGGCCGGCTTCCTGTATCTCGCGGTCGTTGTGGACGCCTGGAGCCGCCGCGTCGTTGGCTGGGCGATGGCGACCCATCTGCGCGGCGAGCTGGTGACCGAGGCGTTGAATATGGCGCTCTGGCAACGACAGCCGGAAGCCGTCATCCATCACTCCGACCAGGGATGTCAGTACACCTCCATTGCCTTCGGTCTACGGTGCCGCAAGGCCGGTGTCCGGCCCTCTATGGGCTCCACCGGTGACTGCTACGACAACGCGTTATGCGAGAGCTTCTTCGCCACGCTCGAATGCGAACGCCTGGATCGCCGAAACTACCGCACACAGGCCGAAGCTCGGATGTCCGTATTTCAATACATCGAGGGCTGGTACAACTCCCATCGGCGACACTCAGCACTCGGATATCTCTCTCCCATGAACTTTGAGCAGACCTCCAGCGCTGTTGCCCATGAAGCCGAATGAATCGCAACTGATAAACCGTCCGCTAAACCGGGGTAACTCCAACCGCACGTGTCGAACGACAACCCTTACTCCGAGGCGCAGTTCAAGACCTTGAAGTATCGCCCGGACTTCCCGGAACACTTCGGTGGGCTCGAACACGCCCGTTTGGGCGGACGGGATCTATTTCAACGTGCGCCTGGATAAGGATCGGCCCTTTGTGCTCGTGCTGGTCGGTGCAACGGCTGATGGCTGCAAGGAAGTCATCGCTATCGAGGACGGTCAGCGTGAGAAGCAAGCTATCCTGGCAAACCCTGTTGCGGGATCTCAAAGCACGGGGTTTGACGATCGACCCATCCCTGGCCGTGGGAGACGGTTCTCTGGGCTTCTGGGCGGCATTGGAAGAGGAGTATCCCAGACAAAGCACCAGCGATGTTGGGTCCATAAAACTGCCAACGTGCTGGACAAGCTTCCGAAATCCGTTCAGCCCGACGCTAAGCAACTGATCCACGAAATGTATCGATCACCGAGCCGTAAACACGCCCCGACGACCTATGATCGATTCTACGAACTCTACCAGGCCAGATATCCGAAGGCCTGCGAGTGCCTGACCAAGGACAGGGATGTGCTTTTCACCTGTTACGATTTCCCGGCGATACACTGGCTCCACCTGCGCAGCACAAATCCGATTGAATCAACCTTCGCTACGGTCAGACACAGGACACGTCAAACCAAAGGATGCGGATCGGTTAATGCCACGATGGCAATGGTCTATAAGCTGGCTCTCGGAGATGAGAAATCGTGGCTCAGATTACGAGGCTCAAACCTGATACAGCTGGTCGTTGATGGCACCCTGTTCGAAGATGGTGACCTGAAAAGGGCTGCCTGATCCATTCGGATACGCTCACCTCGCTGGCGCACGAAACGGTACTCACGGCCCTGTCACGCGCAGTATGGCAACGCAGACCGCAGCCGAATCTGATGATTCATTCCGACCGAGGTATTCAGTATTGCTGCGATGGATTCCGAAAGGCCGTCGACACGCATCAGTTTGTCCAAAGCATGAGCAAGAAGGCTGATTGCTGGGACAACGCCGTCTCCGAGTCATTTTTCAAAACCTTGAAGACCGAATGGCTGTATCACGTCGACTTGACCGACCTCGATCATGCAGAGCGCGAACTCTTCGAGTACATCGAAATGTTTTACAACAACCAGCGGCTGCACGCTTACCTGGACTATGTGTCCCCGGCCCTTTTTGAACGCCTATCACTGCAGAAAGCGGCTTAAACCACTGTCCACTTTTCCCGGGTCATACTTCAAAACCTTGAAGACCGAATGACTGTATTACGTCGACTTGACAGACGTCGGTCATGCAGAGCGAACTCTTCGAGTATATCGAAATGTTTTACAACAACCAGCGGCTGCACGCTTACCTGGACTATGTGTCCCCGGCCCTTTTTGAACGGATATCCCTGCAGAAAGCGGCTTAAACCACTGTCCACTTTTCCCGGGCCATATCACGGTTGCCACTTGAGAACATCCTCAAGAGTGCGTCCCAGAGGCCCTCGGACTCACTATGGGCGTGCGGTTGATCGGGCCAAGGAGAAAGGGGTGAAACTCACCCGTTCTTGCGAGATCCTACAGCTTCCCCTCCAGCGGTATTGTGCCTGGAGCCGGCGAGATCGAGAAGAGAAGCTGGATGGGGTGTCGGACCCGCTTTTGGATGGGAAGCCCGGGCCCGCCCCTGATGAGGCCCCACACGGATTGCTGAGGGAGGAGAAAGAGCAAATCCCGGCCCTCTTAAGGGATGAGACCTATGCCGATCTGCCTCCCCATCAGCTGGCGGTGGTAGCCTCAGAGAAGGGGGTAGTGCAGGCCTCGGCCTCCAGCTTCTACCGACAGGCCAGGAAAGAACGTCTGGCACGCAGGAAACAGGTGAGGACGCCGGTCAAGCAGAGCAAGCCCCAGGTCAAACCTGAAGGTCCTAATCAGGTCTGGAGCTGGGACCTGACCTACATCCCATTTTTCGGTTTGTTCCTGTATTTTACCGCCATTCTCGACGTGTATTCCAGGAAGATCGTAGGATGGAAGCTCTCCTTCAACGCGACCGTGGAGCAGGTCAAACAGGCCTGGGATCAAGCCCTTGCCAACGAAGGACTGCTGGACCTGGACACTGGGCCCATAAGCTTGACAGCCCTCTCAGATCACGGATCTCAGATGAAGGCCAAATCGATGGCCCAATTCTTCAAGGACCTGGGCATCTCGCAGCTGTTTGCCCGATATCAAACACCCACGGACAACGCCTGGATCGAAGCCTTTTTCCGGACATTCAAATACGACTGGCTGCGCTTCCAGGACATCTTCACATTCCATCAACTGGAAGGCCTGATTGATTCCTTCATTCACAGCTACAACGCCGAACGCTATCACGGGGCAATACAGTATGTCACGCCTCTTCAGAGGCATAAAGGCCAGCATCAAAAGATTCTTCACCACCGACAAGGTCGAAAGGAGGAGGCTCGGCAGCGCCGCATAGAAATCAATCGGCAAAGAACATCCCAGACCATCCACAAGGCTGCCTGAATCTTGCTTGGACCTTTATCTGCTTTTCTCTTGTTATCTCAGAATAGATACAGGCTCCTTTGGTCTGGCGGAAATCCGCCCAGTCGAAGAGTGTAACACACAGGTCGATCACGGTGGCGTCCAGAGATAAGAGCTTGTTACGAAACCGGAACTTGGTCTTAGGAGTCTGCAGCTGACATTTCTCCAGAAGCTGGTAGAAGACGTTCTCGTAGAGTTCCCACGGACGATGCTTGTTCGCATACGATAGCGTAGACCTCTTGGGTGCATCCCGGACTCCCAGATGAATCAGCTTGCCCAAACAGCAGGACAGCCCACCGCAGATCTCGCGCAGGGAATGGGCCTGCGCCAGCTGGCAGAACAGCATGGCGACGAACTGCTCCCAGCACGTGAATCCCTTCCCGTAACGTTCGGCCTTGTGTTCCCTGACAGCCTTCTCGAACTCGATTCGAGGAAAACTATTCAACAGTTGACTAAACATACTTGCTGTGCGTACCACGGTGGTCTTGTCTTCCGATGTGCGAGTCGCGGTTGTTTTGCTTTACACTATCACCATTGATCGCATGCTCGGAGGACTTTTGCTACCAGTTTCTTAAACCGATTTTGGACAGGTGTGTATTTTAATAACTAATGAAGTTCACTGTGAAAAGGATTCACGAGCGTCAGCAGAATTATGAAAGGAGCTTTGCGCCAGATATGCTGCATGAATCTTTGCCAAATGCATTAGAGCAGCTCGATCCTAAGAAGGTGGAACGATTGTTAAGTCTACGAACATGCTCTAGGCTTATCAGGATTTCGGTTCTTCCCACTGATGCAAGCAAGTGGGGAGTATCGGGAGCAAGATTTCGGCGATTTGGTCTGGTGTGGAGCAAAAAGTCGTCGAATCTCCCAAGGGATGTTCTTCTCAAGGAGAATGCGGCTGCAAGGGATGTAAATGTTTCCTCAGTCATCGCATCCTGTGATAGTAACCTAGCACCAACGGTGTGGGCATGGTGGGCTGGTGATAAGAAGAGATGGATCCTGATGGATCGATTACGTGCTGCTCCCCTGGGACCATTGTGGGATGGGAGGGAGTTCGGGCTGCTACTGGATGCAATGATAAGACTTCATTGTCCTAAACTCGCTTGGGTACGTTCAAATTTCCCGTACGACCTCCCCGAGGTTACCTATGAATGGGCTTCAGATCAGGTGGAGAAGTCAATTCGAATAGCAAACAGGGAATGTGGCCCAGAAATAGTTTCTGTGCTACGCAGGATTTATCAGTCTCTTAATTCGCTTATGATGATTCTCAAGAACTCGATTCCCTGGACTTTGCTTCACGGTGATTGCCATTTGGGAAACGCCGGTTGCCGGTGGAAACGTACCGATAATAAGGCACAGCTGTTCGATTGGTCCTTGGCCTTATGGGGGCCTTGTCTATGGGATCTAAGCTACTTCATGGCATGCGTCCAAGGAGAAAAGGGAAGAGCGGGATTGTCACGACTTGCATATAGGTATTTTCAACGTTTCAGGAAGCGGATGAATGTCAATATGGACTACAAGGAATTCACGATGTTACTTGATGCATCCACACTTCTTATGTTCGGTGCTGGACTACATTTGGTCGGATGGGCTTTGAACAAGTCGAAGGAATCATCTTTCCTGGACGCGCAGGTGAGTTTGGCAAATCTTGCTCTGGGACGCCTACAACTAAGTCAAGTTGATTGAACGACCCGGCTTGCAACAGAAAGCGGGCATCATGGGCCGTTCTCACCTGCTTGAGGAGAGCATCAAGGAAGCTCGGAAGGTTCTGACCGAGCATTACGAGTACCTCCACGGGAAGCCATCGACGAGGAGTGGGTACGCACCCCGGACCAGCCATGGGTGCTTGTTGGCACACAGGATCAGCTTCTCTCTCGCGCTCTGAATCGCGGTTACGCGATGAACAGGTTCGAATGGCCAGTTCATTTCGGAGTTTTGAACCAGGATTGCCGCTGGATCGTCGACGAGATTCAGCTGATGGGCCCTGGACTATGGACCACGGCACAGCTGGATTGGATGCGGCGGAAGAGGTTCTTCGCGATCAAGCGGTGTTCCACTACATGGATGAGTGCCACCGTTGGCACCAGATTTCTGGCAACCACCGACCGCAAGAAGGACGGGCTCGACTCATTCCACTCCCTTCGATCCGCGCCTCGAGGAGGATAGCAACGAGGAGATCCAGCAACGTCGTGCTGCCCGACGCCGAATAGCATGGTTTGAGCCGAAATCGGGCAAGAAGGCAGATCCAATCCACCAACAGCTGGCCTCCGAGGTTGTGGCCCGTCACGCGGATGGCGCGCTGTCACTTGTCGTCTGCAACACAGTCGACTTCGCACAAAAAGTCTTCCAGATATTGCCAGATTTTTTGCCGAAGATCCTTCTCACATCGCGCTTCCGCCGCTGCGACCGTAGTGCTGCGGAGAAGCAGCTGATCGACTTCGAGACGCGGCGGAGCCGGGCAACTCGTGACGATCGTGTCTCAAACGGAAGGATGCAGGACGACCCCGGCCTGATCTGTGTCAGCACGCAGGTCGTCGAGGCTGGCGTCGATATCTCGGCGCACCGGCTGTGGTCGGAACTCGCGCCCTGGCCGTCCATCGTTCAGCGCCTCGGTCGCTTAAATCGCGACGGACGTGACAACCCAAGCGAGAAGAGTGATGGTGCGCGCGCCTTCTTTTGGAAGACGCCAAAGAGCAGTGTGAGAAAGAGTGAAGGAGACGAGTATCTCGGTCCCTACCGCAAGAACGAGGTCGATGGCGCAGCCAAACTCTTGTCTGCACTCATCGTGCCGTCCTTAAAGAAGACGTTTACCGACGCACTGAGTGCGCTGGAAAAGACCCAGGGCAAGTCACTGCGAGAGGCCCTTGAACCGTGTCCGTGCCCGTTGCCCCGTGCCCTTGATGTGCACGGTCTGTTCTCCACGGAACGCGATGTTCACGGTGGCTTCACCGATGTGAGTACGTTCGTTCGCGATGCTGATCCCGATGCTGATCTGACCGTCTTCTGGCGAACGTGGACCGGGCGCCGTCCTCCCTCTGCCGACGCGCTGGATGGGCCCGTCCTGGATCCGAATGCCGAAGGGTGCGCTGTCGCGTTCCACCGAGTTGCTGAGCACCTCAAGGCGCGACGCGCACACGCGTGGCTCTGGAACGACGAACAAGCGCGATGGGACTTCTGTACCGCTGCCGACCTTCGGCCGGGAATGTCCATCATGCATGGCTCGTGCGTTTGCTACAAGGAGGAAGAATTTGGGAAACTGTTTTTCGCACTCAAGAGTTCCTCGAATGCTATGGAATCCCCTGCGGGAAAACCGGTATCCTGTCTAAGATAGTAAGTGATTGAGAACCAATGGAGTTATAACTCTGGGCTTAGACAACTTCATGCGAGCGAAAAATCGAGATTGCTTCATCCGCATATTCAGCCAGAAACCGAGGAGCTATTTCAAGGATATCTTTCCCAAATCACTCACTTGGAAAGGAATTGCCCAATCTTGTTTGATGATTTCGGCGGAATACCTGTATTCTCCTTGAATAACGTCGATTCCATACGTGCGTTTTTTCGTGGCCTCTGTGAAATCGTCACGTGAGGCGGACGAGAGGTGTAGGAGATACGTTTTCAACAAACCAGTCCCGTGCATCAAGGAAGAGGCTAACACCCAGGACTTCGACAGATAGGTCGGGCTTGATTAGACTATGTCACTTCATAGTGTTATCACTGAGATCGCTTTCTAGACGAAGAATTGTCCAGTCACTGTGGCAAACAGCGTGTGACCTGCGATGGAAAGTATACGAATGTGACCTGTCGAACTACGATTTCATTTGTTCTATATCCTTAGCGAAACACGATTGAGAAACTGGGGAAGATGCCAAGTGGAAAACACCATTTGCAGCATGCAACGCAAGATTGACGATGATCGCTTGGAATGCAAGAGAAACGGACCAAGGGGGAAACGGTGATTCTGATAATTCGAGGTGGTTCAGGAGTTGGGAAGACGAGGACCGCACAGGAATTGGCCAGTCGTCATAGACCGTCTATACATCTTGTGGTTGATGAACTCCATCACTGGATAACTGATCGGACCCTCAACGACGACCAAGTTGCCCTTTCCGTAATGTCCGCAGGGAGTGTAGCGCGTGTATTTGCGAACAGGGGTTATACTGTATGCATTGATTTCGTTTTCGTCAGAGCATGGGAAGTCGACGAATTTCTTCAGGGGCTCGGTGCCGTAAACACGGACATATATCTTTTTACCCTGACGGCGCAACTTGATATTCTCAGGGCTCGTGATAGAAAGCGTTGTGAAGAAGATATTATGGGTGATCGCGTTGAAGAATTATACCGGGAATTTCAAAATTCAGATGAATCTAGAGGATATCCGATAGACAGTTCGAAGTTGGAAGTCGGTGGAGTTGTTAGAGAGATCGAAGATGCGATTTCTAATGGCAAGGGGCGAATCAAACAATCGACCGTAAGGGTAGACAACGGAAAGGACTGGGCAGAGGCGGCTGTTCATAACCGGCGAGCGTGGGATTCGTACCGTCGTCAAAGGGAGGAGGGTTTGGTCAACAATTGGCGTTCCCCAGTGGAGGAGATTAGGAAGGGGGCAAGTTATGTGGAGGAAAAGTGGATCGATCTGGTGGGTAGCGTAAGCGGGAAGAAGCTCCTAGATCTAGGCTGCGGCGACGGAGGAGAAACTTGCTGCTGGGCCCGTTTAGGAGCAAGTGTAGTAGGGGTCGACAACTCACCGATGCAACTGAAAGCTGCGAAGAGAGCTGCTATGGAACTCGGTGTTAAGTGCGATTTCGTTTTGGCTGATATCTTGAATTTGCCTGAAGAGTTATTAAATCATGAGTTTGATGTTGTGTTTACGGCATGGGTGGCCGCCTGGATTGGGGATTTGCGAGCTTGGTTTCACAACGTGTACAAGGCGCTCAATTGGGAGGGACGGTTTCTGTTTGTTTGGACCCACCCGGTTACAAGGATTGCTGCCGAGCTACTTATGGACGACTCTACTCGAGCCAGCTATTTCGACGAGGGGGTGTTCATTCGAAAACAGGAGGAGGAGCGCAGTACGGGGAACCCTGCAGGTGATGATTTTACGACGTATCAGTGGTGTCATACGCTGGAAAGCGTTCTAAAAGCAATGAAAGACGTAGGATTTCGTTCCGTTGAGATGGTTGAATCTGATGCAAGCTCGCCAGAATGTAAAGAACTAAAAGGCATGCCTACGGATGTGGTAATTCTCGCCAGGAAACACTGATTCAATTGTGAATCCTAACGATCTGTGGAGCAATGCGGTTTGGTGTGAATTGGTGAGACGTCGTCGGCCTAGCAGCCTGTTGAAAAAGTGCGTTTATGCCAAGATGACTGTTGTCTTTCCTTGTGGTTTGGTCCTATGATATATCAGGTTCAAACTGAGAAGGGAGGACGAGCAAATGGCAATGGGAAAACGAGGACGACAGAGACAGGAAAACCTGTTCATCGCATCGAACACTTTGGTGAAATCTCCGGGTCATCCGTTCTACGAGAAGCTGAATCAGGTATTGGGGGCGAACGGCTTCGACGAGTTCGTCGAAGGGCTTTGCCAGCGGTATTACGCTCCTCATATGGGTCGCAAGGGCATTCCGCCCGGGGTTTATTTTCGGATGCTTTTGATTGGGTATTTCGAGGGACTTGATTCGGAACGTGGGATCGAATGGCGTGTATCTGACTCGCTGACGTTGCGCCGGTTTTTGGGGTATGCCCTTGACGAACAGACCCCGGATCATTCCAGCCTGTCTCGCATCCGGCATCGGCTTCCCTTGGAAGTTCACGAAGCGGTTTTCAAGTGGATCCTGAGGGTCTTGTGCAAAGCGGGTCTGGTGAAGGGGAAGACGTTGGGCGTGGATGCTACGACACTGGAGGCCAACGCCGCGATGCGCAGCATTGTACGCCGTGACACGGGTGAAGGCTACCAGGCATTCCTTGAGAATCTGGCCAAGGCCTCGGGCATTGAAACGCCTACCCGCGAGGACTTGTCCAAGATCGATAAGAAGCGACCGAAGAAGGGATCGAACCAGGACTGGGAGCACCCGCACGACCCGGATGCCAAGATCGCTAAGATGAAGGACGGTCGCACGCACATGGCGCACAAGGTGGAGCACGCGGTGGATCTGGACACCAATGCCATTGTGGCAGTGGCGTTGTCGGGAGCAGATGAAGGAGATACCGAGTCGTTGTCCTGGACGCTGCTCGAGGCGCCGCTCAATCTCAAGCAGGTCGCGAAGGACGAAAAAGCTGCCAAACGTTTGCACAGACAGCGTATACGGGAGGTGGTTGCGGACAAAGGATATCATAGCAACGATGTATTGACCAGTCTGAAGCAAGGCGGCATCCGGAGTTACATTTCAGAACCGGATCGGGGACGCCGCAAGTGGAACGGCCGACGAGATGAGCAGGCCGCGGTATATGCGAATCGACGCCGGATCAAGGGAGATCGCGGCAAGGCCTTGCGCCGAAGTCGTGCAGAACGGGTGGAAAGAACCATCGCTCACACATATGATACCGGTGGCATGCGCAGGTTGCACTTGAGAGACCGCGGCAATATCCTCAAGCGTTTGCTGATCCACATCGGGGGCTGCAACCTGGCTCTGCTCATGCGCAAAGTGATGGGCGTAGGTACTCCGAAGGCCCTCCAGGACCTGGCCAAGGCCTTGCAGCGTCTACTGCTCGTCCTACAATCACGCTTTGCTGCCCTCGGTCACCTTTTTAACCTCTTATCAGCGTCTCCTGCTCAATCTCCTTACCTTGATTTATCCGACCCGCACTCCAGGCGTCTTTTCCGTTTATGTGTGTTGAAAGGTAGTTCTTCAACGGGCTGCTAGCTCTGATTGGCCGGAATGTCGGACCTTATAGAGTGGGTGAGCTAATGGAGGCTTCCAATAGACGAGACGGTCTCTTGAAAATTGCACCTGGATTGTTTGGTTATGATCGGGAGATTGTAAAGATCTTGCGCTGGCTAGATGCGTTCTTCGATTCAGTAGGCGATGCCATAAATGCTCGCGAGATTCTCTTTCCAAGTTTGATCTCTCTATCCACGCTCAACAAGATCGGGTACGTTGACAGTTTTTCGGATACACTAATTTACCCTTCCTGTTATTTGCCCATATGTAAGGACATTGTGAAAAAAAAGGAAGGATTGAAGGATGTCGCGTTGACCCCAGCCGCATGCTTTCACATATACCCGATGTATGCCAATAATTCGTTTGATGATTTGGAAAACGCGATAGTAACGACACAGGGAAAAGTATTTCGCTATGAGACTAGGCCACGATCGAAATGGAGACTTTATGAATTTACCGTTAGGGAGTTTGTGTTTATCGGAAACTTGACATTTGTCACTAGAATGGTCGAGGCATTTAAGTCGGTCAGTCAAGAGTTCGCTATGCAAGTTGGATTACCTGTTGTTATAGAGTCTGCAACAGATCCGTTTTTCCTTCTACTTGATAATAAACAGGCTGTTCGAAAAGCTCAAATTCCATCACCTTCAAAATGGGAAATGAGCTATAGGAGCCACGATCAGCATAATATAGCTCTTGGATCTTCTTCGGCGGCAAAATACTGCCCAACTGGGATATTGACCCTCTCCCGAACATGCATTTGTTAACCAATCTGCAGTTCTTCATAGGTAGATTCATGATCGTCCTCCAAAACCCGGGCTCCCCCCGGTGTTCGAGCGCAACCGTGGGGTTGCGTCCGCTTGAGCAGAGATATCTCCTCCGGATTCTCTGATTCTCTGTTTTTCGCGTCGGCCTTGTTTAACAGCATGGTTCGACGTTTCGGAAGGTCCTCCAGCAAGTATTCACAGGAAGCCGGACCCGGTGGGTCCGGTCACCAGCTTAGGGCAGTTCACCGGACAGCGGAAGCGGCCATGCGCCCGGAGCCCGAAATTGGCTACACGGGATTTAAGAGTTGACCGGATACGCCAATTCTCATATATTTTCCGCAGTGTTCGTTTTGTTTCCCTTGAAGAGAGATTGGTCGAAGACGGCGCACTGTGTCAAATTGTGACATAAGGACTGCAGCATGGACACGCGCGGCACCAGCGAATTTTCCGAGTTGATGACCCGTGCCGGGTTGGGCATTGAAGAGGCCGCCGGGTTGCTGGGCGTCAATGCCAGGACTGTGCGACGCTACATCAATGGCGAGAGGAAACGTATTGACAGGCTTAAGATCGACAAGCTACGAGAGGTTGCCAACGCGCGCTGCCCTGCAGACCGGTCGGAGGGTTTTCGATTTATCGATTTGTTTGCCGGGATCGGCGGACTGCGCCGACCGTTCGAGGAAATTGGCGGGAGCTGCGTGTTTACGTCAGAGTGGGATCGATTCTGCAAGGATACCTACACCGCAAACTTTCCAGAACCAACTGACAGCGAGCACGAGTTTGTCGGCGACATACGACCGTATGCGGCCAAGCCCGAGACCGTACCCTCACACGATGTTTTACTGGCAGGATTTCCGTGCCAACCGTTTTCGATAGCGGGAGTATCGAAAAAGAACGCACTTGGCCATCCTCATGGATTTCTGTGCGATACACAGGGAACGCTGTTTTACGACCTGGTGAAGATTATCGACTATCACCAGACGCCGGCCTTTCTTCTTGAAAATGTCAAGAATCTTGAACGGCACGATAGCGGTCGAACCTTTGCGACAATTATGCACGTCCTTGAAGACGAACTGGGCTACAGTGTCAGCACACGTGTCGTGAATTCTTCCCAGACGTAGAAGCTCGATCTTGCAAGTAAAGTTCGAGTGACAATTGTTGGGGCGAATTGATCTTGTTCTGGCAGGAAACGACACTGCTTCCGAGTGGTTCGGGCTTGAGATTCAAGCCGTGTACTTTTCGGGGATCGGTATGCATGCCGACTTCGAACGTCTACAGAACGATGATGGCTGTCTTCCCCCCGAACCCACAGCGGTCCGGCGCCCCGACTGGCGTTCCTCAAGTGCAAAGCGGTGCATGGGCAATCTGCTTTGCGCAGGGTTGTTCCTCCGATTTCGATCGATTCCCTCCCCGTGCGGGAATATAGCCGTTTGGCCGGAAGCCGTCAACCAGGGAGACTTCAGACCCGAGCGATCAGAAGCGTGGTGTCTCATGCCTGTTGACACACGTTCCGGTCGCGGCCCGTTGGATGACATCGAGCTCCGCCCCGGCCTTTTCAGGGTCTCCAAAAACTCCAGAAATCGCCCCGACTTCGCCGTCTCGCCGACCTGAAGCCAGTGACAAAAAGCCGTCTTGCTGATTCCCGCTACCCTTGCAGGCGTCCCTGACTGCAAATTCCCCCCAGCTGGGGAAATTCGAATCCCAAAAACGGCTCCTAAGGCCCGATCGCCCGAAGGCGCATCCAACAAAACCCCCCGGAGTCGGAGATGATTACACCGTGCCCATTCCTGTCGGTGTGTGCGCCTTCCAGAGCGAAGGCCGAGGGGATCCCGGCGCCGTTGACCAGGCGGTCAGGCTTAACGGCTCCAAGTTCACAGGAGAACACTCCGAAGTCCAACTGACTTATCCATCCGAAATGTGACCGGAAGTGGGAGAGTTCCTCCGACGGAATGTTGGAGAGAATGCCCGTTTTGTAGCCTTCATAGTGAAGGTTCTGAATCCATTTTATTACACGTTCATCAACCTCTGACCAGCTTAGAATGTCTTCTTGGATAAGCCGGTTTAGGAGAGCAACATCAGGCTCTGCTTCACCATTGGCTAGAATCCTTCCCCAATATTCTTGACCATCAATGCTGCCACGGTCGTAGTCCTCCCTGTATAGGAAGTATAACTCCTCAAACTTACTATCAGATATTCCACAGGCCTGCCTAACAGCCCGTTGAAGAACTACCTTTCAACGCACATAAACGGAAAAGACGCCTGGAGTGCGGGTCAGATAAATCAAGGTAAGGAGATTGAGCAGGAGACGCTGATAAGAGGTTAAAAAGGTGACCGAGGGCAGCAAACGTGATTGTAGGACGAGCAGTAGACGCTGCAAGGCCTTGGCCAGGTCCTGGAGGGCCTTCGGAGTACCTACGCCCATCACTTTGCGCATGAGCAGAGCCAGGTTGCAGCCCCCGATGTGGATCAGCAAACGCTTGAGGATATTGCCGCGGTCTCTCAAGTGCAACCTGCGCATGCCACCGGTATCATATGTGTGAGCGATGGTTCTTTCCACCCGTTCTGCACGACTTCGGCGCAAGGCCTTGCCGCGATCTCCCTTGATCCGGCGTCGATTCGCATATACCGCGGCCTGCTCATCTCGTCGGCCGTTCCACTTGCGGCGTCCCCGATCCGGTTCTGAAATGTAACTCCGGATGCCGCCTTGCTTCAGACTGGTCAATACATCGTTGCTATGATATCCTTTGTCCGCAACCACCTCCCGTATACGCTGTCTGTGCAAACGTTTGGCAGCTTTTTCGTCCTTCGCGACCTGCTTGAGATTGAGCTGCGCCTCGAGCAGCGTCCAGGGCAACGACTCGGTATCTCCTTCATCTGCTCCCGACAACGCCACTGCCACAATGGCATTGGTGTCCAGATCCACCGCGTGCTCCACCTTGTGCGCCATGTGCGTGCGACCGTCCTTCATCTTAGCGATCTTGGCATCCGGGTCGTGCGGGTGCTCCCAGTCCTGGTTCGATCCCTTCTTCGGTCGCTTCTTATCGATCTTGGACAAGTCCTCGCGGGTAGGCGTTTCAATGCCCGAGGCCTTGGCCAGATTCTCAAGGAATGCCTGGTAGCCTTCACCCGTGTCACGGCGTACAATGCTGCGCATCGCGGCGTTGGCCTCCAGTGTCGTAGCATCCACGCCCAACGTCTTCCCCTTCACCAGACCCGCTTTGCACAAGACCCTCAGGATCCACTTGAAAACCGCTTCGTGAACTTCCAAGGGAAGCCGATGCCGGATGCGAGACAGGCTGGAATGATCCGGGGTCTGTTCGTCAAGGGCATACCCCAAAAACCGGCGCAACGTCAGCGAGTCAGATACACGCCATTCGATCCCACGTTCCGAATCAAGTCCCTCGAAATACCCAATCAAAAGCATCCGAAAATAAACCCCGGGCGGAATGCCCTTGCGACCCATATGAGGAGCGTAATACCGCTGGCAAAGCCCCTCGACGAACTCGTCGAAGCCGTTCGCCCCCAATACCTGATTCAGCTTCTCGTAGAACGGATGACCCGGAGATTTCACCAAAGTGTTCGATGCGATGAACAGGTTTTCCTGTCTCTGTCGGCCTCGTTTTCCCATTGCCATTTGCTCGTCCTCCCTTCTCAGTTTGAACCTGATATATCATAGGACCAAACCACAAGGAAAGACAACAGTCATCTTGGCATAAACGCACTTTTTCAACAGGCTGCTAAGCCACTGAGCGCGGTCCTGGTTCTGCGGCTTCGATATGACACCACCAAAGTCGAAGACTACTGCCCTGATAGACTGATCCGGTCGTTGCGCTTCGATAAGCCTCTCCTATGAATTGCGTTGCAGCTAACGGTCGTGTTATGCGGGTTTCCGAGTTATTTCTCTCTAGCCAGCTTGGATCCAACGAGACAGAAATCGACGAACATCGAGTTCCCACAGTTCTACGCCTATTCCGAAGATACCATGACCTCCGCCAGCAGCGGCGTCTATTGGTGGGTATATTCGTGTCTCTTGAATCTTGCCAAGCCTCGCTAGCTCCGCCCCAAGCACATAAGTGGGAGTAAGGTGATTGTCATTTTGCGCTTGGATTAGAAAGATGGGAACTTCTGTCTTCCCGATTTCCTTTATCATGCACTCCTGAAGTGCTGGAGCGTCTGGCCATGTTTGGGATAGACCTGCGAAGCTGATCCCAGCTTTGAACTTCGTTGACCGCCCAGCGGCAAGAACTGTCAAGACTCCACCGAAAGACGAGCCAACAATCCCTATGCGTTCATCATCGAGATCTGGATGTGTCCTAAGCCAGTCGAGAGCGGCCAGCGTATCGCCACACTCATCATTCAAAGCTTCGACAAGTTGGTGTCCCATCTCAGGACTTCCCCAAGGTGCGGAGACACGGTCAAGCCAGTACGGTCCGGGACCATTGTTATAACCCCGTCGAATGGCGGCGAAGACTGCAAACCCCATCTTATTGAGCGCCTTAATTCCTGGTAGCGAAGCAGGAAGTAAGCCGCCACTGCCGTGGTTGAAAAGTACAACAGGAAATGGCCCCTGGCCTGCTGGCGGCATCAAGAAACCCGTAAGCTCCAAATCGCCGCTCACGTAAGTCACGGCGTAGGGTTCATACACACTCAAGTCTTGTGAGTCCTTCTTGGCCATCTTCTGTTTTTCCTCGAAGGAAATGCCGCATAACGTTTCCAGCACTCCCGACCCCGCAGGGGTTTTGCGAAGGCCCATCGTGCCGAAGCTCGGGAGTGCTGTGTTAGAAGAAGGGCTGCCTCAGTCGTTCCACTATTCCTTGCAGGCAATGGCAGAAACCCAGGTTTGAGCGAACATGCTTCCTTCTTCGAGACTCCACTCCCGCAATACTCTGGCGGATCGCTTGTCGCCCTCTCGGTCGAGCTGCTCGGCCAGGTATTCGCCTATGGATTGCAACGAAGAGTAGCACTCGTACCGAGCGTTCATTCGAATGGAACCGAAACCTGCAGTAGCGAGGTGTATTCCAAGCTTTCTTCCTGCCTTGACATCTCCGCCGTTCTTGGTCTGCAATCTCACGTAGGATTCTATAGAACGATCTAATTCACGGGATGGTGGAGTTAGGACGAATCCTCCCCAATCTGGACTACAGATTCCCGCGAATCCGCCGGGCTTCAAGACTCTATGAAACTCACGTATGGCACGAATGGGATCCGAAAGGTGCTCCATTAGCGCATGGCAGAACAGTCGATCAAACTCAGAATCATTGAACGGAAGAGAGTAGCAATCTGCAGTTCTGAAACGAACGTTTTCGATTTTGCAGCCATTAGCCGCGAATGCGCCGGAGCCGCAGCCCGGCGTGTTATGGGAAGTGCCTGGCACTTAGAATCTATCCGACCACCATATGTATCCGATTGTCTTCGGAAAAAGAGTTGTCAGGACTGGAATCGCGCCTGGCGAGATTTCGACTTCTGGACACTTTGCCACTTCCTTTACAGAGCGATAACCCAGAACCAGCTGTGCCAGAATCATTTGAGGAATCCTGACCCTTAACACAACTCGCGATGATGGTGGATCAATCGTCTTAACCCTGCCAGCGGCGGGAGCTTCGGGTGGTATAGAAGGAGAAAGATGCCTAACACTGAAATAGCTATTTTCATCAGTGCGCTTTCCCTTGCCATGGCAGGACTGTCGCTTGGTTGGAATATTTACAGAGACATAGTCCTCAAGCCTCGCGTAAGAGTCACTGCCATCATAGGCCCTATAATCGCAGCAGGAGTTAAAGGCGCAGGCCCTACGTATATCTGCATTAATGCCGTAAATTGTGGTCCTGGCAACACCACTCTCTCCCTTATTATTCTAAAGAAAACCTCTCTTTTTAAGTGGCTGGCACGGAAGTAGGAATCCGGATTTGTTATTCCCGACTATAAGAATCCAGCGAGTGGAAAACTTCCCTGTGAGCTTGGAGTTGGCGAACGGACTTCTTTACTTTTTCCCTATGATTCGGAATGTTTTCTAAAAGATAACATGTCTCACATTGGCATATCAGACACGTTTGGACGCACTCATTGGATGAAGACCAGTCAAGTAAAAAAGATGAATGCTCGTTGGCGCAACGAGTTTAAGGTCAGCACATAAAAACGCATCAAACCGCCAAGTTGGCGAAGCCCTTTTCCCTTTGTGGCCGGTTTGTTGTCTTGGAAGACGTGGGAGAATGGGCAGACGGAATTGGAGGAAGCATGATGAGTGTGGAGCACCGGGATCCCTGGCGTGCACATCGGGCCTCTGCGGGAGGATACCGTGCAAATGATCGAGGTGCTGAGGACTGGTGGGGATGCTGATGCTCCTCTCGGCGTCTCGAGTTATATGGAACAAAAAACGGTCGGAATAACAAATGATACTTCCAGACAACGAAACTAGAGTCGACCTGCTCAACAACGAAGCCATTGCTACAACGATTGTGAGATTGCTCAGAGACCGGCCCGATCAGCCGGTATCCGTAGGTGTGCATGGCGACTGGGGGGCCGGAAAATCCAGCGTGCTGGAGATGATCGAAGCCGGGCTTGAAGGCGAAGAGAAAGTTTTGTGCCTCAAGTTCAATGGCTGGCGGTTCCAGGGATTCGAGGACGCCAAAATCGCCCTTATAGAGGACATCGTTACGGGGCTTATCGAAAAGCGTCCTGCTCTCAAAAAGGCAGAGGACGCTGTCAAGGACATTCTACGTCGGATCGACTGGCTCAAAGCTGCGAAGAAGGTAGGCGGTCTCGCCTTCACGGCCTTCTCCGGTATCCCCTCTCCCGATCAGGTCCAGTCCATTGTCGGAACATTGGAAGGATTCCTTGGTGATCCGACAAAACTCGCGACCAAAGACAATATCCAAACAGCCATCGACGGTGTGCGGAGCTTGCTGAAGCCGAAGGAGGAAGGTGATCTGACAAATGTGCCCGAAGAAATCAATGGCTTCCGGAATGCGTTTGACGATCTACTTGAGAAGGCTGGTGTCGAGCAGTTGGTAGTCCTCATAGACGATTTAGACCGTTGCCTTCCAGATACTGCCATAGAGACGCTCGAAGCAGTGCGCCTCTTCGTGTTCACGTCTCGCACTGCCTTTGTTGTCGCTGCCGATGAAGCGATGATTGAATACGCGGTACGCAAACACTTTCCCGATCTACCAGACACGACCGGACCGCAGACCTACGCGCGGAACTATCTTGAGAAGCTCATTCAAGTTCCGTTCCGCATACCGGCACTCGGCGATACCGAGACGCGCATCTATATCACGCTACTTCTAATCGGGGCGGAGTTGGGCGAGGACGATCCCGCATTCAGTACATTGATCGCCGCCGCGCGAGAGCGGCTGAAGCGGCCATGGATAGCTAGCGCTCTCGATGCTACGGCGGTGAATACCGCGCTCGGCGAAAATGCCTCCAGTGCCACCAGGGCACTGGCTCTCAGTGATCAAATCGGTCCGATCCTGAGCAGTGGGACTAAGGGTAACCCGCGCCAGATTAAGCGGTTCCTCAACACTCTGGTGCTGAGGCAACAAACGGCCGAGGCGCGAGGGTTCGGTGACGATGTGAAGCTTCCGGTTCTCGCCAAACTCATGCTGGCCGAACGGTTCCTACCACACTTGTTCGATCAGATCGCAGTCGCCGCAGCTGCGGCACCCGATGGTAAGTGTTCCGACTTGGCCGCACTGGAGGAGATCGCGAGCGAGGACGAAACAGCAAAGCGGAAGGGCAAACCGAAGAAATGTGCGACCTCAAGAGCCGACGATGGATTCAAGACATCGGCGAAATTGAAGGTCGCCGGTGCCGCGGAAAGCACGTTACTGGATGAGTGGCGATCTTCCCTGGCGATTATGGCTTGGGCGTCCGTCCGAACGCTGCTTGGCGACGAAGATCTCCGCCCCTACCTCTTCGTTGCCAAGGACCGAAAAGATTATTTCGGGGCAGCATCGGCACTTGGTCACTTAGCGGAGGTTGTGGAACAACTCTTGGGCGGCAAATTCGCGGTTCAGGGCCTGGAAGCCGACCTTGGACGGCTCGCCCCGCCGGAAGCGGCTCAGGTGTTCGATGCTGTGCGCGGACGGATAGTTGGCAGCGATAGCTTCGATACCGAACCGCCTGGTGCTGCCGGCCTCAGCGTGCTTGTCAAAGCGCATCCGCTACTCCAACGCAATCTGGTCGAGTTCCTCGAAGCTCTTCCACGTGATCGGCTGGGTCCTTGGGCTTGCAAGGGCTGGGAAGGCGTGCTCAAGGAACCCGAAGAGTTTGAGCGCTTCGATAGCATCCTCGAAGTCTGGACCAAGGGGGGTAGCGAAATGCTTAAAACCACTGCCAGGAGTGTCCTACGCACCCGGAAACGGAGCCGGTGATGGGAACTTCCAGCACATTCTACGGCCAACCCGGTAGTACACCCCTCGTGCCGAGCTGGTTGGGCGACGAAAATTCTACGGCCGAAGTACCTGATGGGACGGAATCGGATCAACAGCCTCCAGCAAGCACACCAGTTCCGCCAATAGCCGATCCGACCCGCTTCTCGGCGGCACGTAATAACTTTCCCCGGTTTGCGAGCTCCGGCGGAACCGACCGCCGGAGTCTCGGCCGGGTTGTGTCCCACTATGTCGGCTCCTCCACCGGAGGAACTCGGACCGCTGCCGTCAGGATGGGATCGTCCCGTCGCACCGGAGCTCGCTTGCTGGGCATACTGTCTGACGTGGCCGCACGGGGTGCCGGTGCGCGACACGTTATCATCGGCCGCTACGGCGCAAACGACCGCGGTCGTTTGCTGCCGGGCATTCTGGCAGACGTAGCAGCCGAACGCCTTGGAAGACCGTTGTTCTGCGTTGAACCTCTGCCAGGGTTTACATCTCAGTTCAGCGGCAACGCAGAGCTCCTTCGCTCGGGCCGAGCGCGTCCAGTCTCGCCCTGAAACGCTGTCACTTCGGTTCTATCAGCGGCCAACGAGCATGCCGATAAGACATCTCGCATTTGATCTTGACGAGACGCTCATCGACACGCGCGATCAGATAGTCGAAAGCATCATGGCTTGCTTGGCGCGGGAGCAACGAACCAAGAACACTCGTTCGAGGCTCCACCGGGATGCGCATAGATCTCCAAAGGCCATTCTGGGCGAGTTCGGCATCGCCAGTCTGAAGGCGTACTGGCGCCACCAAAGACCCAGAGTGTCCAGAGTCCTAGAAGCGCTAGAAGGGAAGTCATCGGACGCGCGCGGCAAGGCGCATGTGCACGTCATTATTCTCGGACTCGATCGGCGGGAGGATGTGCGAACGGAAAAGGGCCTGTTCGGCTATCCCGACATCAACGGCGAACGCTTTTCGTGCATGGGGGCCGTGTAGCGAGCCAACAAGAGTAGCAGTCCAAGCCGATGACGGTGGTACATCGGGGCGGATGGGATGGATACGGGATGGAACAAGACGATGCTCCTGGTAAATCAAGTTGAGTTACTGCGCCGGTACATTGAGCAATTTCGGAATCAACGACTTGCATTGCCGTTGATGGGCGGGGTATCCGATACCAGTCAGACCTATCGATTCAAATCCCTTCTGCTTCCAGCGCGAGACATTGCGACAACGATTGCGCAAGCGGACCCCGCTGGAGACAAACTTCCCGACCGCCTACGGGGTTGGAATGTGGATGTTGAGGATGGTTGGGGGAAGGCCAAGACGGTACATCTGAAAAAACTGCTCGGGATGATCATCCATGTGTACTATCTAAACGTCGGGCAAAACCGCCTCGATATCTCTAATGATTTAGGAGAACGGGTGATCGTACCGTACGATTCGTTCCTCGCGCTTGTCCAACGTCTTGTACTGACACCTGAAGACATTTGCCTCGTAATCTGTAGTTTGGCGGAAGAAAGATTCAAGAGCAGGCAAGCGATACGAGCGTTGAGGTTTGATGTGCCGGGATCGGGCGACCTCTTGCACTGCCTCTGGACGATTGGTAAGTGGCCGGCCCTAAAGGAGATAATCTGGAGCAGATTCTTCGCCGACCAGAGTTCTACTGTCGATCCCAATTGCAAAACCATCAACGATGTTCCCTTTGGCATGGGTGGCCGGCATACAGAGTCGGCCATAACGTGGCACATGGGGTGGCGAAGGGATGATGTTTACGCGACCTCGTGGATTGACGTCTCCTGCTTGATCCATGAGATCCGAGGCTACTTTTGTAATTCAATTCCCCGACGCCGGCCATAACCTTCCTGCAGAAAGTTACGCACTCCCGAGTCAACTGGTTTGGAGTTCTCGACGAGTCCTGGCGAAGGGCAACGGCGGAACAGGTTCTGAGTGGGCGGTGCTCAACAGCGGTCAGATGCGGTGGATGTTGCGCGGCACCATCACGCAGATATTCAACAACGTCACGCGGATGCGGTTGGGTTGGCATTAGCTGAGGCCGCGATCTAGTCTTAGTCGCACCGGATTGGCGACACGAGAGATATATTTGAAAGTTGTGGATAAGAAAAACTAAAGAGCGTATCCTTTGATATCCCAAAATATCAAAACGCCCTCATTTGAGGGAGAAAGGACACGCTCTATGGAAGAATATACCTCATTAGAAGTCGGAAGCATAGTCGAAGATGCAGCGATCGACTCTCTGGAAAACCTGTTGGGGCGAGGTGCCCGGAGAATGCTGCAGGCTGCATTAGAGCATGAAGTGTCTGAATACGTTAATTGTTACAAAAGCATTTCAGATGAACAGGGCCACCGCCAAGTCGTTCGTAATGGATCTCACAAGCAGCGGGAAGTGACCACCGGCATCGGCAAGATTCCGATAAAGCAACCTCGTGTGAATGACCGCAAGGAAGGACAACGGTTCACAAGTGCGATTCTGCCCAAATATGCCCGCCGTTCTCCCAGTATCGACACGCTGATCCCAACGCTGTATCTGAAAGGCGCCTCGACATCCTCCTTCTCTGAGGCCCTGGAGGCGATTCTCGGTAAAGGTGCACCGGGTTTATCACCGACCAATGTCACCAGGCTGAAGCAAATCTGGGAAGATGAGCATAAGAACTGGAAGCAGCGCGACCTGACCGGAAAACACCACGTGTATGTGTGGGCGAACGGGATCTATTTCAACGTGCGCCTGGATAAGGATCGTCCCTGTGTGCTCGTGCTGGTCGGTGCAACGGCTGATGGCTGCAAGGAAGTCATCGCTATCGAGGACGGTCAGCGTGAGAGCAAGCTATCCTGGCAAACCCTGTTGCGGGATCTCAAAGCACGGGGTTTGACGATCGACCCATCCCTGGCCGTAGGAGACGGTTCTCTGGGCTTCTGGCGGCATTGGAAGAGGAGTACCCCCGGACAAAGCACCAGCGATGTTGGGTCCATAAGACTGCCAACGTGCTGGACAAACTCCCGAAATCCGTTCAGCCCGACGCTAAGAGGCTGATCCACGAAATGTATCGATCACCGAGCCGTAAACCGTTTCTCAAGTACATCGACGATTGCGTTAATCTGAGGCACGAATTCTGTCAGAAATAATCTTGTCCAGAAGTCATCCCAAACTTTAGCCATGATTCCATACTCCTTGGTTTGTCAGGTGATGTGGAAAAGGGGGATATAGGCTTAAAAGGGAGAGCATCATGACACGAGATATATTTGAAAGTTGTGGATAAGAAAAGCTAAAGAGCTTATCCTTTGATATCCCAAAATATCAAACGCCCTCATTTGAGGGAGAAAAGGACACGCTCTATGGAAGAATATACCTCATTAGAAGAGGCCCTGCCGCTTCGGGCATAGTCTTTGATCGCCTGTTGTGAACCCCGTTGTCAATCGCTTGTGTCCAAACTTACTCTGTCGTTAATGTCGTAGGGCTCACGACTGGCATGGCGTGCTGTATCCTTATTCTGCTCTACGTTAAGAGACCTGAATGGAATTCCGCATTGCCGATACCTTCACCTATACCGCTCGGTGCATTGCAACGATAATGGTCATGTCCAGAACAAAGGAGGAGAAAGCATGAACGAAAAACCAGTCTGTCCAATCTGGGGCACAAGAGCTTCCGTAAAGTCCATGCCCAATGGTCGCGACGGCGATTCTGTGGATTCGTCGCGCGCTGGTGGCAAGTATTTCATTGATAGGACTGCATCAGCGATCCTGAAATCATACGATGAACCCCTAAAAGTTACGTCTGACGTCATGGTTGATCGAACAACGACGGCTGGGTGTGCAATACCCGGAAGTAAGTACTGATACGATTAAAGTCGTAGAAGGTCGACAAAAATTACCGGTCCATGAGCGTGCGGACATGCTTCTCAGATACATTGGACAAACAGTTCTATTCATTGGATGTCCATTTAACTTTTCCAGGAATGAAAGCAGTCATGATTCTATGAAAATGCTGGCGTGGTCAGAATCCACTAGAGGAGATGAGATCGAATATTTGCTACGTTACTTGGAGAACCAAGGTTGGCTGGAAGGAACTATCTCTACTAATCAGGACAAACAATTCACCCTTACGGTAGAGGGTTACGCCCATCTTGAGGAGCTTGATCACACGGTCACCGTTTCATCGAAAGCCTTCGTGGCGATGTGGTTTGACGACTCTATGGTCGATGCGTGGGAACAAGGCATCGATCCCGCGGTCAAGGACGCTGGATACGAAGCAATGCGAATCGATTGGAAAGAGCACGTAAATAGGATAGACGATGAGATCATAGCCGAAATTCGGAGAGCTCGCTTTCTAGTCGCGGACTTCACACAGGGAGAGGTCGGGCCTCGCGGGGGCGTCTATTATGAAGCGGGCTTCGCGTATGGACTCGATATTCCAGTGATATTTACTTGTCGGAAGGATGCATTGGAGAAGATCCACTTCGACACACGGCAGTACAATCACATTGTTTGGGAGACACCGGAGGAATTGCGGGACAAGCTCGCAAAGCGTATTGGTGCTGTAATCGGAGATGGACCACTCAAGGACAGCGATGAACGGTAATGATTGCTGGTGGGATTGGCGGCTTTACCAACACGATTGCTCGCTTAAGGATTGGTGCGGGTGGTGATGTATTACTTTAGTGGCGAAAGTTGGCGTACGATAAGCGGTGCGAGTATTGCGCTCGACGAAACGCAGGGCGTCCTCGATGTCGGCCACGATCCCGCCGTCGAAATCCTTACGGTCCAGGATGTGTACCTTGTCAGTGCCCCTTGCCAGCAGGCAGGTGATGTAGGCCTGCGGAAAGAAGCGGCGCACGTTCCTGGCGAAGAAGAGCGCTCCCGCGTTTCGGAAGAGCAATGTGCCATCCGCTCTTTCGGCCGCCTCGATGTTGACCAGCACGTCCTCGACCTGAGGCCGGCCGGGTTGCTCAATTCGTCGGCGTCGGGCAATGCGGACGCTGCTGTCAGCAATACCGACAGCGATCACGACGGGGGCGTGGAGATCGTGAAGCAATCCAGTGCGACAATCATATAGGCGCTACGGGCGGCTTTGACGCAGCAATGCTTGCACACGGTGCCATACTCGGCGACAACAGGGGAGCAGGGACCGGCACCGCGGCGGACGTTGTGGGGATCATGAGCGCCGCGCATATGGGTCCGCCCGAAGGGGACAGGCGAATGAGCAACGGCTTTCAGAGAACGTTGAACCACATACGATCCATCGCCGATTCCGAAGCCCACAAGGGGCGCCTCTTCGAAAGGCTGATGAAAACGTACTTTGTGGAGGACCCTCTCTACAAGGAACGTTTCTCCCACGTCTGGCTGTGGTCTGAATGGGCGGTCCTGCAGTCCGGTTTCGATGGCGCCGATACCGGTATCGATCTCGTCGCCGAGGAGCGCGAAGGCGGTTACTGCGCCATTCAGTGCAAGTGCTACGCACCGGGCACGCAGATTTCGAAGCCTTACCTCGATTCGTTCATCGCCGCCTCGGCCCGCGGTCCCTTCACCGCCCGCATCATGGTCGACACCGGCGATGAGTGGGGGCCGAACGCGGTCAAGACCATCGCTCCGCTGAAGCCCGCATGCGCCGTGCTTCGCTTCGGCGATCTCGCAAGCCGACCGTTCGACTGGCCCGATCTGGTCCACGGCGAACCGGAAGCGCTGACGTATCGGCGCGAACTGTTCAGCCTGCGCGCGCATCAGAAGACCGCACTCGACGACGTGACTGGAGGCTTCAAGACGCGTGATCGCGGCAAGTTGGTCATGGCTTGTGGCACGGGCAAGACCTTTGCAGCGCTACGCATCGCGGAAGCCGTTGCGGGTATCGGAGGCCGGGTGCTCTATCTGGTGCCGTCGATATCGCTGTTCCAGCAGTCGATGCGCGAATGGGCGACGCAACGGGCGATCCCGCATCGCTACATCGGGATCTGCTCCGATACCCGTGCCGGTCGCAACGACGAGGACGCGTCGCTTCAGGAACTCGAGATCCCAGTCACTACGGACCCGTCGATGATTTCCCGGGCGTTGCGGTTATCGCGCCCGGACGCGATAACCGTGGTCTTTTGCACCTATCACTCGCTCGGCATCGTGGAGCGCGCGCAAGACGACGGAGCACCGGCGTTCGATATTGTTCTTTGCGACGAGGCCCACAGGACGACGGGCATCGAGCGTCCCGGCGATCCGACCTCGCCCTTCGTGCTGGTTCACGACGCCCAAAGAATTCGGGCCGCGAAGCGCCTCTACATGACCGCCACGCCGCGTCTCTACACGGAAGGCGCGAAAGCGAAGGCGGCAAGCCATGAGACGGAAGTATTCTCCATGGACGATCCGGTGACCTATGGGCCGGAGTTTCACCGCCTTGCCTTCTCCCGGGCCGTCGAGCAGGACCTGTTGTCCGACTACAAGGTGGTGGTTCTCGCCCTATCCGAGCAGCATGTCGACGCCGCGTTGCAGGCGCATCTGGCTTCGGGCGACAGCAAGATTAACATCAGCGACGCGGCGAAGATCGTCGGTTGCTGGCGCGCGTTGCAGAACCCGGAGAACAAGCGCCCCGGCGATGGACCGATTTCCCATCTCACCCGTGCGATCGCGTTCACCAACACCATTAAATTCTCGAAGCGCTTGGTGGCTCATTGGGACAACATCGTCGGGCAAGCCATCGAACAGCTGCCCGAGGCGGCGCGGCCCGGTGCCTTCCGCTGCGAGACGCGCCACGTCGATGGACAGGACCACGCGCTCGAACGCAAGCGCCGTATCGAATGGCTCAAGGGCGATTCCGGGGGAACGTGCCGCATTCTCTCGAACGCCCGGTGTCTTTCCGAGGGCATCGACGTGCCCGCGCTGGACGCCGTGCTCTTCATGGACTCCCGAAAATCCCAGGTCGACATCGTGCAGGCCGTGGGCCGCGCCATGCGCAAGGCTGCGGGCAAGCAGTACGGCTACATCGTGCTTCCGGTCGCCGTTCCGGCGGGCGTCGATCCGGACAAAGCCCTCGACGACAACGAGCGGTTCGCCGTTGTCTGGGGCGTCTTGCGCGCACTGCGCTCGCACGATGACCGGTTCGATGCCGAGATCAACAAGATCGACCTCAATGACACGCCGACGGATCGGATCATCTTCAGCGGCGACGGGATCGACGGACGGGGTGACGGTTCCAGCCCTCTCGAACTGCCCTTTCCGCCGCTGGATCTGCCGCCCGGAGCGATCTTCGCCAAGGTCGTCGAGAAATGCGGGGACCGGAAGTACTGGGAAACCTGGGCCAAGGATGTGGCCGACATCTTCTCGCGGCTCGTCCACCGGATCGAGAATCTTCTGGCCAGTTCCGATAACGAAACCCTGCGTGAATGGTTCGATGCCTTCCACGAGGAACTCAAGGTCTCGATCAACGAGTCGATTACCCGCGACAACGCCATCGAAATGATGGCCCAGCACATCCTGACGCGGCCAGTCTTCGAGGCGCTGTTCGAGCATTACGATTTCGCCGCCGGAAACCCGGTGGCGCGGGCGCTGGACGCCTTGCGACAGGATTTCGGGGAGTTCGGGCTGGAGAACGAGACGCGGGATCTGGAGCGCTTCTACGAGAGCGTGCGCATGCGCGCTCTCGGCCTCGACAACAGCGAAG
Source organism: Candidatus Latescibacterota bacterium (assembly GCA_965217865.1). Classification (GTDB taxonomy): domain Bacteria; phylum Latescibacterota; class UBA2968; order SICM01; family SICM01; genus CBDCJO01. The sequence continues at coordinate 3,234,737 of CBDCJO010000002.1, forward strand.
CGCGCCAGCACGTGCTGATGGAACTCTACGAGAAGTTCTTCGCCACGGCCCTCAAGAGGGACGCGGACCGCCTCGGCATCGTCTACACGCCGGTCGAGATCGTGGATTTCATCCTGAACAGCGCCGATCGCGTGGTGCGCCGGGAGTTCGGTCGAAGCCTGAGCGACGAGGACGTTCATGTCCTCGACCCGTTCACCGGCACCGGCATCTTTCTCGTCCGGCTGATCCAGTCCGCGCTAGTCCGGGAGTCCGATCTCGGGAGGAAATACCATGGAGAGTTTCACGCCAACGAGATCGTGCTGCTGGCCTACTACATCGCGGCCATTCACATCGAAGAAGCATTCCACGGGCGGCGCGGCCCCGAGAGCGCCTATGAGCCTTTCAAGGGCATCGTACTGACCGATACGTTCAATCTGCACACCGACAGGACCGGATTCCCGAAGAATTGGCTTCCGGTCAACAGCGCACGGGCGGAACGCCAGCAGGATCTACCGATCCAGGTCATCGTCGGTAATCCACCATGGTCGGCAGGGCAGAGGAGCTCGGCGGACGACAACCCCAACGTCGACTATCCCGAGCTTGAGAAGCGCATCGCAAAAACCTATGCGGCGCGCTCGAAGTCGACAAACAAGAACAGTCTCTATGACACCTACAAGATGGCAATCCGCTGGGCGTCGGACCGGATCGACAAACAAGGCGTGATCGCACTCGTCACCAACGGCTCCTGGATCGACGGCAACGTGGACTCCGGCGTTCGCGCCTGCCTGGCCGAGGAGTTCAGTTCGATCTATGTTCTGAACCTGCGGGGCAATCAGCGGACTCAGGGAGAACGCTCGCGCCAGGAGGGCGGCAAGGTATTCGGCCAAGGCTCCCGTGCGCCGGTCGCGATCACGATCCTGGTCCGGAACCCGGAAGCCGTTCATGACGGCTGCCGCATCCTCTACCGCGATATTGGCGACTATCTCAGACGTGAGGAGAAGCTGGCGGTCCTGCGCGAGGCGGGGTCGATCGCTGGCATCGAGGATTGGCGAACGATCACGCCCGACCGGCATCACGACTGGATCGGCCAGCGAAGCGAGGAATTCCAAAAGCTCTATCCGGTGGGTTCAAAGACCGCGAAGGCCGGGAAGGTGGACGAGGCGATCTTCAAGCTGTTCAGCAACGGCTACTACACCGGAAGAGACGCCTACATCTACAACTTCTCCCGCAATGCTTGCGCCGAAAACGCCCGCAGAATGGTGGATGACTATCTCGGAGCCCTGCGGGAGTTGAGCAAATTCAAGAATGGATCACCCTCGGACGAGGTCATTCACGAGATCACAAGCCGCCACTCCGCAAACATTCGATGGGATCAGACACTCAAAAACAGACTGCCGGCGGGCAACCAAGCGGCCTTTGACGGAAAAAATATTCACAAAACCGTGTACCGTCCATTCATCGCCATAAACTGTTATGCCGATCAGGTCTTTGCAAAACGACCTGGTCCGAGTAGCTGGATGTTTCTTACGGGAAACCGGCAACAAAACCGTGCGATCTGCGTTCCGGGAATCGGATCGACCAAGCCGTTCTCGGCTCTCGTGGTCGACAAGATGCCGGATCTTGAACTGATATCGAAGGGCCAGTGTTTCCCTCGCTACCGGTATCGGGAGCGGGCGGAGGTGCAGCGTGAGCTTCCGGGGATCGAATCGGGCCGGGAGCGCATCGACAACATCTCAGACACGGTCTTGCGCGCCTTCCGCGTGCGTTACAACGACAACACGATCACCAAGGACGCGATCTTCGATTACGTCTACGGCGTTCTGCATGCGTCTGCCTACCGGGAACGCTTCGCCAACGATCTGGCGAAGGAACTGCCGCGCACTCCGCTCGCGCCCGATTTCCATGCCTTTGCGAGAGCCGGGCATGAACTTGCGGAACTTCACCTGGGTTACGAGACCTGCGAGGAGTATTCGCTGGACGTTACGTTCACACAGCCCGGAGAACCGCGACCGGAGCAGTTCCGTATCGGTGAGCGGGCGATGCGATTTGGCGACGACGAAAGGGCGGTCCTCCACGTCAACGAGTACATAAGGTTGGGCAACATTCCGGCGGCCGCACACCAGTATCAGGTCAACGGGCGGACGCCGCTGGAGTGGTTTATCGACCGCTACAAAATAACGCGGGACAAGGAAAGCGGCATCGTCAACGATCCCAACGCCTGGTTCGAGGACCCACGGGATCTGGTCGTGGCGATCCGCCGCATCGTATATGTCAGCTTGGAGACGGCCCGCATCGTCGAGGGCTTGCCGGAGCCGTTCGATCCTGCGGAACGTCTGCAAGGAACCATATGAACGGCGTTGTAGTCATGTGCACGCATAGCCCAATGGTTCTCTGGTGTTAGTGGAATTCTCAGGACTTCACTGATCACGCCGACCGCTTTACTGAGATATCAGCAGCGGTCATGCGCGCCATTTCAACATAAGGGAACAAATCAGTGATTGACGTAATTTCCAAACCCGCTGATCAAATTGGCTTGAGTGACATTGAGGCATTAATCACTTCACAAGTCCCGGAAGGCGAGCAGATTGAATTCAAGGAGAGCTTGTCCGAAAAAGGTAAATCTTCCGATCCCTGGATGGAAGGTAAGGTTCGAATTGGTGACCGAGCGAGAAACAAGGTGCTTGAGGAGGCCGTTGCCTTCGCAAATTCTCATGGTGGCGCTCTGCTGATTGGTATCAAGGAGTCCGGTACGAAACCTCCTGTTGCTACCATCGCCGCGCGTTCCTCCCACGCCTCATCGCTGTTCTTTACGCTGGAACCGCTCTTGGGGGGTGTCACGGCTTGAAGATTCTGCTTTTGACATGATTCAAATCCACCGAAGATTTGTTCTGCAGCTTGAAGGATTTGTCATGGTTGCGGCAGGTCTGTCCTCCGCAGTGATGGCGCCGCTTGAATTCTCTCTCTTCAAGGATATCACGAAGGACCTTGTCGGATTCGGCTACCTTGGCTTTGCGGCGCATTCAGGCCAGATTTTTGGCTTTTATCTAGTTGCCCTTGTGCTTCTTCCACTTGGGTACGGTCATCTTCTTCTAAGATCCTGGGCACACAAGCTCAGCTTAACGGCCCTGTGGTCGTGGCTCATATTAGGTATTCCATGTATGGCATTCGTGATGTACATCTTTGTCGCTTACAAGAATCCCACAGATCTCACCACGCTATTTTTTGGTGTATCTACTCTATTCATTTATCCGGTTCTGCCTTTTGCCCTCGTTCTGTTCTATCGTAGTTCAGATACGCAAGCACAGTTTCATAGCAAAGACCATCTCACTTGGATTGAGACAGCGCCACAGCCGGTGCTAATCCTTGGCTCAGTCGTGACCTTTTATGTCTTTGCTTTTCACTTACCCCTATTTCTGAACGGGGTTGTTCCGTTTGGATGTGTCTTTCTGTCAGGCCTCGGAGGCTACACGCTCGCAGCTACAGCAATTCTGGGATTATCATTCGTTGCGTTGGGATTGTTCAATCAACGCCGTTGGGCATGGTTCGGTGGGATGGCATGTTTTACTACGATGGCAATGGACTTCCCCCTCGCGTTCTTGTGTTCTGGTTCGACAGAATTCCTCCGGCAACTTGGGGTATCGGATTTGGACGTGTCTTTGGTCGAGCTACAATTTCCAAGTGCACAGATCGCACTATTTCTAGCACTTCCAACAGTGAGCGCTCTGTTCACCTTATTGTTTAACCGTCGATATTTTGATCGGGTTGCGACAAAGGCGGAGCTTTGGATGGGTCTGCTGGCCGTGGTGATTCTGATTCGCCTTTGGTCTAAAGTCTGATTTTAAGGATACTGTATATAACACCGAGTGCCCGCCTCCGCTTCGCTCCGGAGGAACCTGCTGCGCAGGTTCGGGCACTCTTGAACTACATGCGGAAAGTCAAGAGCAAAGTTGACGATTTCGAGGTTGGATGAGATTTTTTATGCCGGTTTTCTCAGCGTCAAGGGGTGTAAAGTGGACATTCTTACTATGTTCGGAGCGCAGTTCGCCCTTATGGTGCAGGACCGGTCTTTGAAGAGGGGCGAAGCTCCCGTGTGGGGGGTGGTGTCTTCCGATACCAACTTACATCCGCGGCCGGCACTCTTGTTTGTGTGAGTAGGTGTGCCGGTCTTCGCGCATTTTCTAATCCGATCCAGGAAGACGGGGAGGCCTGCGGATCTGTTAGCCGAAGCGACTCCTATCGGAGCCCTCCTCTCAAGCCAGTTCTGCAGGCCGCCCCTGGCCGCCTTGGAAGGCGGCAGCTTGTGTAACCGGTCCGGCAGGAGACTGCACCGGATGTGAATCGAGCAGCGATGTCAAAGAGCGAGTGTGACCGCGGCAGCGGTCAGGCGGCGGCGCGAGCGCGCCGTCGGGGATGCTGCTTTTTCTTGTAGCGCTTCATGTAGCGCCTCTCGAGCGTTTTGAGGGATGCCGCGGGGTGGTCTCTCTCCTCGTAGAGACGATTTTCTCTGAGCAGGGCTACGATGAGCCGTAGGAGCTGGGACGAGGCGGCCACGATATTCTTGCGGTAGCACTTCTTCCTGAGCTCGCGTTCGAGGAAGCGGCGGCGGACCTGGGGCACGACCCGGGCGGTCTGTTCGGTCATCTGGTAGATGATTCGCCGCAGCCGGGGATTGCCGATCTTGCTCATCCGCCTTTTGCCTTTGTACTTTCCGGAGTCGGCGATGCGCACGTTCGTGCCGGCGAGCTTCTCGATCTGTTTGAAGTGGGTGAAGCGGGTGGCCCCTCGCGTCTCCGCGGTAAATTGGGCAGCCAGGTTTTTGTTGATGTTGGGGATCGAGTCGACGATTTGGAAAGTCGGATCCTGCTGAGTGCGGGCGATCATCGCCTGCTCCACAGCTTTGAGTTGCGTCTCGGTCCGCCGGAGCGCCTCGATCCAGCCATTCAGGATGATGCGGAGGACATCTTCCTGGCCCTCGACCGGGATCCCGATGGAGGTCCGGGCCTCCTCCTTCAGCTTCTGCAGCGTCGCCACCCCGTAACTGCCTCTTGAGATCCGATGGATCTGGCGGCCCTCCTCTTCGATGTCAATTTCCTCGAAGTGGCGGGGCAAGAAATATCGCTCCAACAGGTAGCGGGAGGTCTTCGTACGAATGTTGACCGCGTGGAGGAACTCCGGGAAGACGCGTTCCATCAGAGACCGGGTGCGGAGCAGGGACTTTGTGAGGTCCTTCCGGAGCTTGTCGTAGGCGATTGAGAGCTGGTGCGCGGCCTCCATGTGAGGCTCGAACGTCCTGAAGAGATCATAGCTTCCCTTCTGTGCGCTGTCGGCCACCAGAAAGGCATCCCTGGGATCCGACTTGGAGAAATCGCGGTGCATCATCGGTCTTGCGTGATACGTCGTGAGGGGGCTCACCAGCAGCACGCGATACCCCTTCCCCTGGAGGTAGTGGGCCAGGGTAACCCACAGATTGCAGGACGTCTCGATGGCCACCACCATCCGATCCGGCCCGCAATCTTTGATGCGTCGCTCCAGATGCTGCCAGAGGGTATGGTCATATCCCGCTCGCGTCACGGGGAATGAGAAGGCCCCGCCTTGCTGAAGTCCGGAGGGATCGAGCACCGACCCGCTGTGTTTTTCCTTGCCCGGATCGATCCCGAGGACGAAATTCTGGGAGATGGCCTGTCGTTTAAGGTGGAAGATTTTCGACTTCATCGTATACCTCCAGCGTTGAGGGTTGAGTTTGCTTGCGCTTGCCGAATCTTAAGACACCTTGCCTTGCAAGGGAAGATTCAGCCCCTCAACGCTGTTTTTTCCTCCTTTACTCAATATAGAAATCGTTATCCGGCATAGGGGTTCGAAGGGGAAATGATTTCGTTGTTGTAGTGGGCAAACATCCAGTATCGGAGCAACAGATGGATCCGAGGGTGGTCAGACATTACGAGACGGTCAAAGACGAGGCCACTCGCCTAGCCCAGGGAACTTGCCGAGTGGAGTTCGAAAGGACGAAAGAGGTTCTGCTGAGATACTTGCCGGGCCCTCCGGCTCAAATTCTCGACATCGGAGGTGGGCCAGGTGCTTATTCATTCTGGCTGGCGGAAAAATCGTACAAAGTCCATCTGATTGACATTGTGCCCCTCCACGTGGAGCAGGCCAAGAGCAGGGAAGGTGGGGCACTTCTTGCCAGCATCGGCCAGGGAGACGCAAGTAGACTCGACTTCGAGTCTGACTCGATGGATGTGGTGCTGCTGCTCGGTCCACATCTTCTGACGATGGCCAAGAAGAAGTGAAGACTGGTGCTGCCTGGCTGCCCGCGTCTGACTAGACTGGAGACCCCGAACCCCTACGTCCGCCTAACACATATTAAAGGCCCCGGGTCAAGAAAAAAAGACTCCTCCATCACGATTTTCACCGTTTTTTTGCGACCCTAACGTTCGGGGCGTGCAATGAGCCGATCCGAAGAGGTTTGGCGATGTTCGGATCTTTGTCAGTCGTCGGTCTGACTTGATTTTCACAAACCGGGCTAGATGTGAGCCATCTGCACCAAACACGTATCGGGAATCAAGCGCCTCTCACGGTATACTGTGGAGCGCCCTGGGAGAGGCATTGTCCTCTCCCTCCAGAAAATAATCGGTACCCCTTGAGTCCCAATCAAGAAGGATGGCTGTTCTCCCCTTTTATGAGGGGGAACGCCAGTTAGGTTCGGGTTCATCGCGGGGGCAGACGGACTGACTGTCTCAGATCCGCTCATCTATGTTCTAAATAAGGGGTGAAGGCGGCTTCCCAATCAAGCCGATGAGCTGGGCTATTGTCCGGACGTTGCCCTGCCAGTTAGGCGCCGGGTTAACCGCCCCACCCATTATGCTACAAACCGTTTCTCGTCGAATGCCTGGCCGTTTTTGAGCATTTGGTAGGCGGCCACGCCGAATTTGTGAGCGATGACGCTCTTGGCTTTTCCCGGACCTTGTTTGCTTTTGAGCTTCTCGTAGTATCTATTGATCGGTTCTGACCATCGCTGGGCGACGAGGATGATTTCTGAGAAGGCCCACTTTAGGTGTGGGTTGCCGATTTTGTTATTCCCGTCCTTTGTCTTCTTTCCAGCGGACTCTCTCTCGACTTTGATCAGCCGGCTGTAGGAGGAGAAGGCTGAAGCGGATTTGAACCGTTCAATCGTGTGGATTTCATACAGGATGGTCATGGCCAACATCTCCCCAAGTCCGGGAACCGTCATCAGGATAGACAGGACATTGCGATCGTGATGTTTGGCCTGTGCCAAGACTTGCTTCTCGACTTTGTAGATCATTTTGTCCAGGGAGTCAACCAGGTCCAGATCGCAGTCCACAGACATACTCAGATCTGGGTCGGCCAGACGTTCGCACAGCTTTCTCCTGTTGCTCTTCTTTTTGACCTGGTCGCTGAGAGGATCCAGGATAGCTTGCTGAGAGAAGGTGTTCTGGATGTGGGTGTAACACTCAGCCCGTAAGGCCACAAACCGGTGTCTTCGCCGGAGCAGGTCCCGGGTTGCCCGCATCTCTTGCGGATAGGCATAGGCCATCGGGAACAGGTTGCAGCGCATCAGCTCAGCCAGCATTCTGGAATCGAGACGGTCGTTCTTTTTCTTGCCCCCATGGATCGCCTTCATATACAGGGCGTGTCCCAGGTAGAATGGAATCCCGGCCTTGTGACACCCGTCAGCCAGCCAGTACCAGTTGAAGGTTGACTCCACCCCGACGGCGATGCTACCGAGGTGAGTTTCCAGCACCTGCAGCAGGAGCTTGAAGTCGTTTTTCAGGTTGCGCTGGAACACAATCTCTCCCATCTTGTCCATGATGCAGACAAACATCGTTCTGGCGTGGAGATCGATGCCACAGAAATAGTTCGAGTCGATCCTTGCGTATTGCATAAGGCCCTCCTGTGGGAGAAAGGTGATTGAGATATCCGGATCTCAATTATAACCTCTCCTGACAACGAGGGCCTTTATATTAATATCACGCCGCTTGCGGCTCGTGCCTGCGGCACTCGACAAAACCCACTCCGTGGGTTCGCAAGCGGCAAACGTTATACGACATGAAAGAACAGAGATACAAGGGTGTTTTCTTTGACCTCTATGGAACGCTTCTCGTCTATGGCGACATGGAAAGAGCCTGGGAGGAGTGGTTGGACTCTATACTCGCTTCCATGCGCAAGAATGGCGCGGAGATTGAAAGAGATTCTCTGAGAGAGATCTGCAGTGGTTTTTTCAACAAACCAGAACCTCCGCGTGAGAGCAACCACACAATCTATGAGCGACGCATTGGCGCTCTCGGTGAGCAGCTTGGGATTACTCTGGAGGGGTCTGAAAAGACTGCGATTTCGGATCATAGTGTGCACTCTTGGACAAAGTACACCACCGTCGACCCCGAGGCGACGCGGCTACTTGGCGAAGTTCATGGCTCGATGCGTACCGCACTGATATCCAATTTCATCATCCGTCTCACGTGCGATCTCGACTTCAGGAATCGGGGTTCGAGCGGTATTTCGACGTTGTGGTGATATCAGGTGAGGTTGGGATCAAGAAGCCCAGTCCGGAAATCTTCTCAATTGCGATTGCGGAGACCGGATTGCAGCCGAGTGAGGTCGCGTTCGTCGGTGATTCGATCGACGACGACATGATGGGGGCAGCCGCAGCTGGTCTCACGCCGATCCTGATCGACAGGCACGATGGTAAGCGGAGGGTTGCGTCCGACTACGGTGCGGATCATGACTCGAAACCTCGTGGGCCAGACCCCATGATGGTAATTGCGTCACTGGGAGGCCTACGAGAGATTTTGTTCGATTAGCTTCACGTCGTATAACACGCCCGTGCCCGGCTTCGGGCGTTCGCCCTCCGCGCAACCTGCTTCCACCTTCGCGGCTAACGCCGCTTCGGTGGACAAGTCGCAGGTTCGTGGTTGCCGAGAACGTTACCCGCAATGCAGATTTTGAGACTATTGGGAAACAAATGGGGGCAAAATACAGCCTTCCAACCACCCACTCCGTATTTATCATAGCAGTTGTCCCGTGATTATGCATAAACAGAAACTTAACTACGGAATTCGTCTCGCTGACACAGCTGACCTGCCGTTCCTGCAAGAGATGCTTTATGAAGCAGCTTACTGGAGAACGGATCGAGAGCGTCCTCCAATTCATAAAGGATTAGCACGTCCAGACATTCAAAAAGTTCTTCACAATTGGGGTCGCCCTGGAGATACAGCAGTAATTGCCGTCGATGGAAACGATATGCCGTTGGGTGCTGCTTGGTACCGGTTTTGGACGTCAGAGTATCATTCCTTTGGTTTTGTGGATGAATCGACCCCCGAGGTTGGAATTGGCGTGCGAGTAGAGAAAAGAAGGCAAGGAGTGGGAACGGCCCTTTTACAAGCTCTGCTCAAGCAGGCTGCTAAACAAAGGATACAACGTGTAAGTCTCAGTGTCGACCCGGATAATTACGCCCGTAAAATTTATGAGAAGATTGGCTTTAAGAAAGTAGATGTCCCTGACAATTCTTGGACGATGGTGGTGGATCTGGCGTCAGAAAAGAAAAAGACATAGAGGCCTGTCTGCCCATTTATGGTTTTCCTGTTGTCAAAATCTGCCAAGCGGGTAGCATGTGGCTCACGGCTCCGCTGCGTTGCAGCTTCGGAGGATAAGACGCGGGTTCGTGAGCCACTGAAGGTTATGAGAAATGCGATTAAAAGCAGGAGATTGATCATTTGACCACTTGGCCAGCAGAGATGCCTACCGTCGAATGCAAGGTCCTTGGTGAGACGTTCAGCATCGAGTGTGTGGAGATGTATGGCGGGTGTCTTCCCGAGGTTGGTCATACATCCACTCGGGCTACATACACATACCCCCACGCGAAACAGGTCTCACTGAGTCGCTGTGAGGTGATTTGTGAGCTTAAGCATAGCGACATGGCAGTCTATGAGATTGCTGAGTCATCACCAGGTTCACAGGACCTTCCAGATCTGTGGTATGAAGGACAATCAAACGAAGGTGTCTTCGGTCTGTTTCTGTTCAAACGCAGCAAGCACGAGATTGGCTATTTCGAGCAGTATTCGGGGCAAGGGGAGCCTGATACGCCACTAATGCTTACGCCTGGGTTTCACCGTGAATACGAATGGACTGAGAACGTGCAGGGTGTAAAGGAACCATGGCTTGTGGTCAATGACATTTCCGGTGCAGTTAGGCTGCGACTGGGTGAGAAGGAGTTTAAATGCTTGGTCTTTGAAGAAATGATTCTCACTACACAACGACAGCCGGTCCACTTCAATGTCTCATACCTGAACACTAGTGGTAGGCGTGTCCTCATTCGTCGATGGGAGGGAGCCAAAGGAGCCAAACAGGGACTCCTTCAGGGATGTGATACCAAGACTTTCAAGGGATATACCTGGCGGCAGCATTACGACGTTGTCGGCGACGTGTTCCTGAATGGTGACGACACGGGCTGAGTCATAGGCAGAGCGAGACGTCGCACTTCTCATAACATGTGGCTCACGGCTCCGCTGCGCTCCGCACCAACCCGCTTCCTCCCCCGCTGCGTTGCAGCTTCGGAGGATAAGACGCGGGTTCGTGAGCCACTGAACGTTATGTGTAATGCCAGCCCTGGTGAAGCATACATCGAACTATGAAAGATGATCCAGTCTCAGTGTGAATTGATCCGGAGGAGGTAGGTGGAACTCGACGAAGATCGTTTGAGGGCTATTCTTAGCGACACGCATTCATTCTATGGGTCAAAGCCTGCACAGTACCGAACCGATGAATGGGTTAGTCCGAATGCACGTGACCTGATAGTCGCCCAGTTTCGATCAGATTCGCGGGTTCTTGACATTGGGTGTGGAAATGGGGTCACACTTCTTGAGAACTGGGGAGCCTTTCGAACGGGCGTTGGGCTAGACAACGACGTTGTCGCAGGCAGAAAATTATCCAGAGACTTCGGGATGGATTCGAGAAGTAGTATTGTTCTAAACGAAACGGCGATAAAAAGGTTGGGGTTTGAGTCACCGGCTGATGCTATCAATGAACCGTTTGAAGGATTTTATGATTCCGGATATGATGAGTTTAAGGGAGGGAAGATCGTGGGTGTGGTGAAAGATTTTCATTTCAAATCGATGCACTCCAGGATTGAACCTCTCGTTATCCACATCTGGCCCTGGCTTAATTACCTTCTGGTGAGAATTAACCCTGAAGAGATCTCAGGGACATTGGCCTTTCTGGAACGCAAATATGAAGAGCTCGATTCAAACCATCCATTCGAATTCTCCTTCCTGGACAATCGTTTTGACAAAATGTATCGGTCTGAAGAAAACCTCACGCATATCTTCGGTTCGTTTTCTATGCTGGCCATTCTCATAGCATCTCTCGGCTTGCTTGGTCTGGCGTCTTTGACCCTTGGCCAGCGGACCAAGGAAATTGGTATTAGAAAAGTCCTTGGAGCTTCAATTGCTAACATCGCCTTCCTGATTTCAAAGGATTTCTTAAAGCTGGTGCTCATTGCCAACTGTTTCGCGTGGCCGGTTGCATATTATGCAACGACTCATTGGCTGAGGAATTTTGCATATCGGATCGATATTGGACCGGCGGTTTTTGTGTTGGGCGGTATTATGGCATTCGTAGTCGCTCTAATATCGATCAGTGTTCAGACTCAAAGGGCAGCGTTCACCAATCCTGTAAATGCGCTGCGTTATGAATGAACGTGGTGGTCTGAGAAGGATGAAGTGAAACAGTATGAGCGCCGGATTGCTGAGTTGGAGCGTATGCTGGGCCAGAAGGAGGTTGAACTGGCTCTGGCGAAAAATTGTTTGGACGGTCGCTGACGGTGGATGAGAAGGTGGATCTGGTAAAGAAAAATCGCTGTCGATTTGGTCTGAACAGGTGCTTGATAGCTCTGGGGCTGTCGAAAGGCACCTGGCACCACCGCCAACGCCGAAGGGATGCCACAGGCAAGGATATGGCACTGAGGCGGCGGATCACATCAATCATCAAGAGGAATCCTGGTTACGGACATCGACCGATCCTGGCCGAGTTAAACGAAGGAGGTAAAAACCGGGTTAACCACAAGCGTTTGCTGCGCGTTCTGGCTGACACGGCCACTTCTGCAACCCCTGACCGTTAAATGCAATCGTGGTCCCAGATACGATATGACAAAACTCTGGCGAAGTACGATTCGAATAAAAAATGAGACACCTTCCAGCCATAGCATACCTGATCAAGCACAAGTTCCGGGTGTTCGTTCACTCGGTATTGATGGGTGTCCCTTTGCGGGGGATCCTGCATGACTACAGCAAGATTTCCCCCACAGAGCACTTTGGGATTGGCCGTCACTTCTATCCCAGCAACCCATCTGAGAAAGAGCGCCACAGGGATCTATTCAAGAAAGCGAAAGCCCACCACATTGCAGGGAATGATCACGAACTGCCCTATTGGTATAGAGAAGACGGTAGTTGCAGTGAGATTCCTGAATCAGCTAGAAGGGAGACAGTCTGTGACTGGGCCGCATTCCAGGGTCTTGCCTTCTCTCTGAAAGGAGTTAGAGAGAAGGCGAGGATGTCCTATACCCATTGGGCGAAGAACTACAGGATGCACCCCAGCACTAGACAGTGGTTTGAGCACTTCCTGGAGCTTCAGGGGAAAAAGGAAGGGGACCACGACAGCATTTAACACAGCACTCCCGAGCTTCGGCCCTAGCAGCCTGTTGAAAAAGTGCGTTTATGCCAAGATGACTGTTGTCTTTCCTTGTGGTTTGGTCCTATGATATATCAGGTTCAAACTGAGAAGGGAGGACGAGCAAATGGCAATGGGAAAACGAGGACGACAGAGACAGGAAAACCTGTTCATCGCATCGAACACTTTGGTGAAATCTCCGGGTCATCCGTTCTACGAGAAGCTGAATCAGGTATTGGGGGCGAACGGCTTCGACGAGTTCGTCGAGGGGCTTTGCCAGCGGTATTACGCTCCTCATATGGGTCGCAAGGGCATTCCGCCCGGGGTTTATTTTCGGATGCTTTTGATTGGGTATTTCGAGGGACTTGATTCGGAACGTGGGATCGAATGGCGTGTATCTGACTCGCTGACGTTGCGCCGGTTTTTGGGGTATGCCCTTGACGAACAGACCCCGGATCATTCCAGCCTGTCTCGCATCCGGCATCGGCTTCCCTTGGAATTAACTGAGTTTGCGGACGTGTTTTAGCCGGGGTGGACGGACTTGTCCCTGTGATGTTACGACGACAGGTGCTGACATGGCAGTCAGGCCGGTTTGAGCCATCTGATTCTGTTCCAGGCCGGGAAGAAGTCAGTCATCCACCGGTTGTAGCCCAAGACACGATAGATGATCTGTCTTCCCCGGGTCACGATCTGGCAAGGGATCCAGATCAGATTCTGGAGGAAGGCGCGAAACTCCATTCTCAGAAGTTGATCGCGACGCTCACGCTTTCGGATCATCAACGCGAACCAGGCTTTGAGGTTCCACGCCAGGGCGGTCATGACCATGTAAGCCCAGTTGCTCATCAGGTTGTCGACGGGCATCCGCATGGCGTTGACCCCGTTCTTGAGTTGTTCAATCACGTTTTCCTGATCGCACCGTCGATTGGCCAGCCTCACGATTTCCGCGGCCGCAAGATCTTTTCGGGTGGTAATGTAGAAGAAATAGCGCTTGTCATCGAACAGGGCGTTTTCGCCGCGTTCGACGCTCAGGTTCTTTTCGAGGATCACGAGTCGACAGGTCTTCTTGCATCGAGCAGGACGATACGAAACCCCGGCAACACGTTCACTGGCAAGCCGGATGTTTTTGAAGCCGCGCTCCCGGATGATCCGGGCTTTCACGTTCTCGCGTTTCTGTCTCTGGGAGGTCTTGACCTGGTATTTGGGTTGTCGTTCAAAGGGCTCCCAATCGCTCTGTGACAGGGATTTGGCGATCTTGACCAATCCCCGGTAAGCATCCATGCCGAAGACGAAGTCGACCTTTTCCGACCAACGATCGAAGTGCCGGGTGAGTGAGAAGCCGGTGTCTCCGCGCAGGCAGATGCGTTTGGCGAAAGGGGCGACCAGCGCGATGGCGCGATCGATCCACTTTACGGCACCGTCGTGGCTGGGCACATGGCCGGGTCGATTCACAAGAAACAACACCTCCCTGGTGTTCGCCAGAGAGACCACGAGAGGATGGTATCCCCAGATACCGTTGTATGACAGGGCCATGCCCTGCTTGCGTCGCAACCGATTGGGTGTCTGTGTAAGATCGCTTAGCTCGATCAAACGCTTCGAACGGAAGTTCGGCACGGGCTATTGCCGCCACGTCATCTAGGGACGCAACTGAAATAGCTTCACAAATCCGCACGACTGCCTCAGTATGCATATGGGAATTATAAACTTGCCGGTCAGAAGATTTAGTCCTCTTACCGCTGACCTGCCTGAATTCTTCGGACTTTTTCATGGAGAATGGCTCCTTCAGGTACCTCTGTTGATCGGCTGATGAACTCCTTCGGAGTCAGATTTCCCCAGACTTGAATGGGGCCGAACCTCGTTGTAGCACCGACGCCTCTTCTTCATCTCATCTCCCTCCGTCCGCCCGCCTGATCTTTGCGCTGATTCCGTCGAAGTTGGTCAAGAACTGGACCCCTCAGCTTCGTTGCCCGTCAAATGCCCACTGTGCATCCTTAGTGGCTCGGACCTTGACTGGATCATTCCGCTTTCCCGTCCCAGGGTTGTTCATGTGCCCCCCACATCTACCCGTAATTCCCCCGACACTAGCTTGGGCAGGAGCGCGTCGCGCAGGGCGGTGAGGGCGCGGGATTCTGCAATGTTTGACCTCCCATGGGCCGAGCGCATGAATCGAACGCTTCAACGATGTTAGGGTTTGGCTCAATCACCCGCAAGGTTTCAAACTGGCTCTTGTTGACAGCACCGAACACTGTCCCTGTATGCTCGTATTCTTGGAGTACCGACTGAATCGTCCAAGTGGAATAGTAGCTGAATGACATCGTATCTGATTTGTGCCTCAGCGCCCCTAATCAGCTACGGGACTGACAGGGACTTTCCCCTCTCTCAATATCTCTTCCGAGTAACCAATCCCCGGGGGCATTTTCTCGTCCTCATATTCAGGTGAATATGTCAGTAAGCTCACTTAGTGAATGGATGATGAAATTCGGTTGGCCTGTTTTCTCATCTGGCATTACATTGGCGAATTTGCCATTTTGATACCAAACTGTCGTTGCCCCCGCTTGATTTCCCCATGCGATCCCTCTGATAACATAGTCATCCACAACAGCAACTTCATGGGCTTTGAGATTAAATTCCTGAAGAAAATTATTGTATTCTTGCGATTTCTTATCAACATCGTTGGTAAATCGAATGACGTCGAAACATCTTAGGATTCCATTTATTTTCAACACATCAATCCGCTCGGCCTCATTCTCTTTGGTTGAATAAGATACAATGCTAAGCTTATATTTCCTTGAAAGCTGCTTAACTACAAACACCGCATCGGGAAATAATTGATCTGTTTCTCTGTCATACAAAGTCCGGCCATAATCAAAGATGATCATTCTAATCATACAATAATCTAAAGAACCTTCGTGTTTGCTTGCCCATTACGTATAACGTTTATGCATTGCAGAAGTGGCCGTGCTTACAAGCTGAAATATAGTGGGTGGCCTCAGTTGAAACAACAGACGTTTGCACGGCCATTTGGGAAGGGTGGTTGATGTGATGAGGGACTGCTTGGGGTGGTTTTCCTTCTTACCGAATCAACCAAGGAACTCAGACAAAACGGGCTCTATCTGATTTGGCTCTATTATTTTATGAAATGCATGGTACATCATAACATCATCTGGGCAAGCATTGAAGTCTATTCCTACAGTGAGCTTCCCCCACGCATAGGCCATACCAGTTTCAGCCGTCAAATCCCTTCCATAATCCTTCAAAACGGCCACGAAAATATCCGATCTCTTGATTAGCTCAACGTTCCTATGGAAAATGTCATCCAAGGCCATATCTTGAGGAGTATCGATAGCTGCACAGAGGACTTTGAAACCTAGTCTCTCGATTCTGCTTATCAGTTCCCGATTCAGATCACCTAATTTGAGAGGTGAGCACAGATATACTGTTTTCATAACATGATTCTCGGCTATTTGGTCATCTGCGGATACGCCTATGCGAGAAGCGCGGTTTTATGCGACGACGAAGCCCGTTAAATAGAGTCCGTCGAGTACTCTTTTGTTTCGTTGTCTAATGACAAACCCTCATCCCTGCAAAAAGGAATGGACCATCCTTGTTGCCTCTATCCAGTTGGGGCAGCGGACTACTATATCCGTTCTAAACGGATCTTTTAGATTCCACGGACGGTCCAACAAAAGCACCGGGATCTTCAACTGCTCGGATAGAAATTGTGCTACCTCAGCTGAATCCTCGACGGCGAACGAGAAGCCAAATCTGTCCAACTCGTTTAATGCGACCGTTGTGGCCCCCGACGGAGGTGCGGAAGAGGAGAAACGACCATATTTGTCTACAAAGAGCAGTTCTTGAAAGGGCATTTTCTGGTCGGTGAGCCATTGTTCAGTTACCCTATTTGTAGTTGGAGGACGACCAGTAACCACGAAAATCTCGTATCCAAGGTCAACCCATTCACGTAGACAAGTCATGGCCCCTGGGCGTGGGGGAATCTCCAGGAGTATCTCGGGGTCATGAATCTTCCTCATTAGCTTACGAATTTCACCGGCAGATAAGCCAAATGATACACCTAAATCAAATGAATGGATGTGCTCGAAGCAGATGGTTTTGGAAAACATATTCTGCGCGATCTCCATCACCCTCTGAGCTGTTTCGCAGAGGACATCATCTAGATCGACATATATTCGTTTCATGAGCATTATCACGCTGATTCTCGCGGGAGCTCCGAAGATGTCTCGCTGGCTGCGCCACAACGTCGGCAGAGACGGCGTCTCGGCAGGCCGCGTCTGCATGACTTGCGGCATACCGCCGCCAGTCACGCCGTCATGTCCGGCGAAAACCTTCCGCTCGTGGGAAAATTGCTCGGGCATCGGCGGCACCAGACCACGGCGGGCTATGCCCACCTAGCGGATGCGCACCTTATCGAAGCGGCGGAAAGGGTCGGAAACGTGATTGCAGAGGCGATGGCCTGTACAAAGGAGGCGATGTAGTTACAGTTACAATATTGGCGTGAGGACTACGCATCCGAAGCGCGTGTAACCCTAAACATCCGGTACATCATGCTCCGCAGATCGTCGTCCCAATCAATTTCGGCGGCTTTCAACGCCACAATGAAGTCCACTTGTTCCTTGCTATGCGGCGGGCGGCGTAATATCTCGCGTAGGGTCTCCGGATCAAAAAATCTATGAAGATAATCGTAAGGATTCTTTCCGCTTGCTATCTGCCCAACCCTTATCTTCGCCCACTGCCTTCTTCCCTGTCGCTTGTGGCTGTCCTCGATATCGAAAAAATCTTTCTCTGAAGGAGTTACATTCCTAGCGAACACATTGTTAATTTCGCGAATAAGGTCATTTAACAATCTGAAATGCATGCGAATTATGCCGGATAGCTGCACCTTTTCGCCGTGAAGGGTCAAGACAAAGTTTCGAGACCTGTCATTCCATTTTCCAGACTGTATCAAATTATCAATATAATACATCATGGAGCCCGTGCTATCTTGTTGTTCAAAACCATAAGAAATTTCCCACTGTGGAATAATTACTCGTCCATGCAAAAGATTATTTCTAAGCTCTCGCAGAAATTCTGAAATATCTCTATCGAATAAACCATCCTTTAGTTCAGATATATCATCGGCAATATCGACTCGCAACTTTTGACTTTCTTCAAGTGTATCCCTGATCCCAAATGCTAGAGCGCAATAGGCAACTGCGTCCTTTTGCGCAGCGTGTCCGACCGTGTGATCTACTTCATCCTCAAAATTTTCTGAACGTGCCAGTTCTCCGAGGGCTGCATCGTGGCGACAGATATCCATAGATGCTTGATGGGAAGCATGAACAAGAGATGCCATACCTTGACGCAATATCCATTCCTTCCAGAATATATGATGGCGCAAAACTTGTTGTCTTGTTTCTCCAACAAGAGAATTTATTGTCTTTCGAATGGCATCAGGAGTAGGAAGTTGGTGTCTTTTTAGGCAAGATATACACCGATCTACTTCATATTGTTGTTGTCTGTTTTGAAGTTCGACCATTTTTTGAAAGGATGATAGCGGTTCATTCGTCTCATTATTTCCATACATTACCGGAGCCCTTTGCAAATTCTCGACAGAAAGGGTATTGACTACCCGTCAGTATTCCGCAGATACGCCGCGCCATGTTCGTGAAGTGCTGTATCTCGTCGGCGCGTAGCGGACGGTCAAGGATGTCGCGCTCCCGGTAGGATAGCCATTTCTTGAGGACCTGGTAGCCGCATTTGGGCCGGGATTATCGCATGTCGCGGACTCGACCCTGGTGAACGAGGACGTTGGCCCAACTGCAACCGCTCCCGCATCGATCCGGCCTGACGTGTCGGTTGGTAACACCCGAATTCCCTCCGGCGCGATGCCCACGATGCGTGCGGCCCTGATCTGTGCGCTGTGACTCTGATCGCTCATGTAAACGACCGGGCGAACCGGATTGTCGGCCGCCTCGCGTGCTGCGCTGCCCGGCGGGCGGAGCCTCGACGCCTTCCTGCTCCCGCGATATGCCCAGGGCCTCGGCCAGTTGCAGGGCGCTGAGTCGCTGCTTCACAACCTTCTTCTCTGCCCTTGTCATGGCTGCTCCCGCTCTGTCTTCTTCCAGGGGTTCTTCTTTTCCCTTTGAATGATATCATCTGTTCGGGAAGAGTCCTAGCCGTACACCCTATCTGTACACACATCGGAACATGTCAACAATTTTGAGACACTGAAAGTTGGAATTTAGTGAAGTTTCCGGCCGTCTCCATAGGAGGTGTCATCGGCAACCGGCGAGCGTGTTCAAGTAGTGGTCATTTCCTCCCCGGGGGAGGTCGATTACCTGGAGGTTGACTGATGTATAAGACGCACCGCCCGTGGGCCCCCACCGCGCCCGTATCCGTGGCCTCGTGGAGGGAGATGAAGACATTGTTGATCTTGTCCGGTTTAAGGTTGGAGTCGAAAACGCTCGCACCCGCCTCGACCAGCTTCGCATAGTCCACCATCCCCTAACAGCCCGTTGAAGAACTACCTTTCAACGCACATAAACGGAAAAGACGCCTGGAGTGCGGGTCGGATAAATCAAGGTAAGGAGATTGAGCAGGAGACGCTGATAAGAGGTTAAAAAGGTGACCGAGGGCAGCAAACGTGATTGTAGGACGAGCAGTAGACGCTGCAAGGCCTTGGCCAGGTCCTGGAGGGCCTTCGGAGTACCTACGCCCATCACTTTGCGCATGAGCAGAGCCAGGTTGCAGCCCCCGATGTGGATCAGCAAACGCTTGAGGATATTGCCGCGGTCTCTCAAGTGCAACCTGCGCATGCCACCGGTATCATATGTGTGAGCGATGGTTCTTTCCACCCGTTCTGCACGACTTCGGCGCAAGGCCTTGCCGCGATCTCCCTTGATCCGGCGTCGATTCGCATATACCGCGGCCTGCTCATCTCGTCGGCCGTTCCACTTGCGGCGTCCCCGATCCGGTTCTGAAATGTAACTCCGGATGCCGCCTTGCTTCAGACTGGTCAATACATCGTTGCTATGATATCCTTTGTCCGCAACCACCTCCCGTATACGCTGTCTGTGCAAACGTTTGGCAGCTTTTTCGTCCTTCGCGACCTGCTTGAGATTGAGCTGCGCCTCGAGCAGCGTCCAGGGCAACGACTCGGTATCTCCTTCATCTGCTCCCGACAACGCCACTGCCACAATGGCATTGGTGTCCAGATCCACCGCGTGCTCCACCTTGTGCGCCATGTGCGTGCGACCGTCCTTCATCTTAGCGATCTTGGCATCCGGGTCGTGCGGGTGCTCCCAGTCCTGGTTCGATCCCTTCTTCGGTCGCTTCTTATCGATCTTGGACAAGTCCTCGCGGGTAGGCGTTTCAATGCCCGAGGCCTTGGCCAGATTCTCAAGGAATGCCTGGTAGCCTTCACCCGTGTCACGGCGTACAATGCTGCGCATCGCGGCGTTGGCCTCCAGTGTCGTAGCATCCACGCCCAACGTCTTCCCCTTCACCAGACCCGCTTTGCACAAGACCCTCAGGATCCACTTGAAAACCGCTTCGTGAACTTCCAAGGGAAGCCGATGCCGGATGCGAGACAGGCTGGAATGATCCGGGGTCTGTTCGTCAAGGGCATACCCCAAAAACCGGCGCAACGTCAGCGAGTCAGATACACGCCATTCGATCCCACGTTCCGAATCAAGTCCCTCGAAATACCCAATCAAAAGCATCCGAAAATAAACCCCGGGCGGAATGCCCTTGCGACCCATATGAGGAGCGTAATACCGCTGGCAAAGCCCCTCGACGAACTCGTCGAAGCCGTTCGCCCCCAATACCTGATTCAGCTTCTCGTAGAACGGATGACCCGGAGATTTCACCAAAGTGTTCGATGCGATGAACAGGTTTTCCTGTCTCTGTCGTCCTCGTTTTCCCATTGCCATTTGCTCGTCCTCCCTTCTCAGTTTGAACCTGATATATCATAGGACCAAACCACAAGGAAAGACAACAGTCATCTTGGCATAAACGCACTTTTTCAACAGGCTGCTAAAGGCCGCTTTTGTGTGTTCGAACTCCCTGGAGATCAGCCGGTTTCTCACCAAAGCCATATTTTCACTAGCCAGCTTAACTTATATCTTTTTTTAATAACTCATCAGCGAGAATTGGCAAGTACTCTATCAAACTGTTATACACCCCACGCTTGCGAGCAGCCAAGTAATTTTTTAGACTGTGAAACACAGGATCTGCCAAATGAATGCCGTGCTGACTCTTCAATTTAGAAAGTCCACGTTGGGCATGGCCTTTCCCTTCGAACTCGTCACGATACAAAGCGGTCGATGCTTCGATAAGGATTTCAGTGAAACGGCTTTTCCAATCCGGGTACATATCAGGAAACCATCCTCTGAACTTCATTTCGGCCTCCAATGGAGCCATTCGGTCGATAAATGATGGATGGGCATGCAGCACTTTTCTCCAGTAAGAATGTGCCATTTCGTGAAAAACAAGATACCTTTGAGATCGATATCGTTTGAACCTAAGGGGAAGTGGACTAAATCGAAATACAACAGGCGGACCCCACAAGGCGAACGAGACCTTTGCATTTGATATCTCAAAACCAAAGGATGGTGGACAAAGTGGATTTGGGACTAAGGTCAAGTTGTTAATAGAAAACCCAAATAAAAGGTTCATAAATTCGTCAACTCTGCAGCCTTCGTCCGAACGGTGAAGAAGCCGGGCAGGTACGGCGACGGGAACGGACTCTATCTGCTTGTCACGCCGACCGGGGCGCGCTGCTGGGTGCAACGACTAACGATTCGCGGACGGCGGCGCGAGCTCGGCCTGGGCGGCTTTCCCTTGGTGACGCTGGCCGAAGCCCGCGAGAAGGCATTTGCCTACCGCAAGCTGGCCCGTGCCGGCGGCGACCCGCTCACGGAGAAGCGCAAGGATCAAGGCGTGCCCACGTTCGAGGAAGCCGCCGCGAGGGTGATAGAAATTCACCGGCCGTATTGGAAGAGCAGCGGCAAGAGCGAGGCGCAATGGGAACATTCGCTTCGTCATTACGTGTTCCCGCGCCTGAGCCGGTGTTCGGTGTCGGAGATCACGACGGCTGACGTGCTGGAGGTCTTGACTCCGATGTGGCCCTGACTCGTTCCGCCCGACTAAAGCCGTAACGCGTTCGAGCGGAATCCAGTTACTGTCGTCGATATTGCGATAATTCAGAACTCTGAATCGTTTCGGGAGCAATTTCATCAAGACTGTGCGGCGGTCCTGCGGACCACAACCGTCCGCTTGCTTCATCCGTCGTGGTGCCGGCAGGCATGGTTTACTTGACAGTGCCAGATGGTCAGTGGCGGCGGTATGCGCCTCGTCCGCGCGGGCGATTGTGGGTCGCTTCGTCAAGGCTCTTTGCAGCCGCATACTCAGTTTTCCCGCCGCTTTGGTCACCAAGTTGGTGCTACCCGCGTTTACGTAAGCGATTTAGTTCGCGCTGGACGATTTCGAGCGAAAGGCACATGACCCCATGAAGTAGAACTCAACTCCGTCTCGGGACGCCGAATATGGCTGGGTTTACGGTGTCCACTAATGGCCAGATTTGACCCGTCCGCCGAGAATGGCCATGGCGGTCAGGGTCCCGATCGCGGCCCGCGTCGTGCGTCAGCACCTCGCTGGCGCACGAAACGGTACTCACGGCCCTGTCACGCGCAGTATGGCAACGCAGACCGCAGCCGAATCTGATGATTCATTCCGATCGAGGTATTCAGTATTGCTGCGATGGCTTCCGAAAGGCCGTCGACGCGCATCAGTTTGTTCAAAGCATGAGCAGGAAGGCCGATTGCTGGGACAATGCCGTCTCCGAGTCATTCTTCAAAACCTTGAAGACCGAATGGCTGTATCACGTCGACTTGATCGACCTCGATCATGCAGAGCGCGAACTCTTCGAGTACATCGAAATGTTTTACAACAATCAGCGGCTGCACGCTTGGAGGTTAACGTTCCCGTGCCGGTCTGTGGATGATAACTCCCCGCGCTGTGCGTGCTCACCCTCCCTGCTTCCGACAGGCCGTTATGCCTGACATTAGTCCAAAAGATCAAATCGGCCCAGACGGAGCAAGTTTTCACGCGCACGTTCTGCGGTCTGACGCACGCTTTCGTCGCTGCTTTCAAGACCTGCAGCCACAATGGGTTTTGCGTCTTCGGTCCGAATGTATATCGAGTCACTTTCAGTCCTAGACTCTGTGATTCTCGCAAAACACTTGACCACCATTGCGGTGTGATCTGGAAGCATTTTGCGCAACGCTCCCAACTCAATGTAGATCGGACGGTCTTTGGACGTGTCGGCATCCAGATCCAGAATCCTAGAATATGCATCCAATCGCCATGCCGCACTCAGGCATTCGGCTTCCAACCAAAAGGTAAACTTTTGAAGCTCTGTCGGCTCCCTGGCTTCAAGCCGACATTCGAAAAACTCAATAAGCCGGTCCTTCAAGGCCTCATCAAGGTGCCTCCCGCTGTTCTGTAAAAACCTGCCCACGTAGTCAAACAACCTTGCCCAGCGTTTTGGGTCGCCGTCTGTCTCTTGGTAATAACGCTCAAGAAGGCTTTCTTCTCCCGCGAGCGGATACACGTCCCACAAATAGTACATAAACAGATGCTGTCCGAGACTATCAATCGGTTCTCGACGAGGTAGGCCTTGTTCTCGGAGCTCGGAAAGATGTTGCAGGGCAAAATCGAAATTTTCGACAAGAATCTCGAAAGTCGGCTTGTAGGGGTTAGTGAAATGCAGGAAGTTGCCGAATGCCACTGACCATGTATCCAATACATCTTTGGGAAAAAAGTCTGCTCTATGCTCGGTCGCCCATACCTCATTGATGCCGAATATCTGGACGTAGTTTTTACCTAAAATGGCATACTCCGCCAGCGTCAAAGGATACCTCGCATCCAAGCCAAAGCGTTTTTCAAGAATTGTAGCTACCTCTGGAACTTCGGTCTTCGAATGACACCTCCGTACCCACAAACCAAATTTAACCAAGTCTTCCAGTGCGCGGCTCCGGATATTATTGATGGCCTCGCTGATCGGAGCCTCTATGTTCAAAAGCGTTGGCATGTTCCGGTCTAAGCGCCAATCAAATTGTGTGCAAAGTATATCAAGAAGCCTGGATAGTTGCCCACGGAAGGAAATCGGCACATTCACATCCTCTTCGAGACAGCCTCCTATAAAGTCACCGACTGCTCGCCGTGAGCTATGCCAATCGGGATGCTCCCGGGATTCACCACCAATTCTGCCGAGGCTATAGCTTTCTTGGTGTTCTTGATCAGGATGTGAAAGCAACCATTTGCAAAATGCTAGCCATTCGTTGAGCTTATCGAAGTTCTGTGCTCTGACGTTCTCGTGCATTCCATCAATCATCACCCGTACGTAAATGGGCCGCTCAATCCTTTCGCGATTCTCGATCCAGAATCTGAGTCTGTTAGGATCCGGAATAATCGAATCCCTGAAAGCGGTTTTAAAAGCTAAGGCGAGAGCTTCGATATTGACAAAGCAGATGGTTTTTTTATCAAGGTGTTCTTCCTGCCATTCGTTTATGTAGTTTAGTAGCTCCTCACTCGAGAGGCTTGCGAGATCCTCGGGTGGTTTTGGGCTGAGATGAGACACTATCCCGCCTTCGCCGCTTGCTTCACCAACTATCGAATAGTCTTCATCGCCAGTCTGTTTGTTGACCTCGGCTTCTAACTCCTGGAAGTAGGATAAAAATTCACCAAATAACACGGAAGCAAAGGGCTTGAACTGCATCCGGTGAAAACCTCGCTGGTACTGCGCGAACAGTTCCTCCGTAAATTGTTCTCCCATCCGTTCGCGGAAATCCGCCTTCGATGGACCGCTGCGAATGGCATCGAAGATTCGCGTCCGCTCATCTTCAGTGAGCAACTCCGCGCCAAAACGCTCACAGGCCAGCCGTATCATCCGCTGAAATTCATAGTGGTGTTCCCATTTGCCATAATCATCATGCGCCAGGACCAACTTCCGAATCCACGGCTTGGTTTGCTCGCTCGGATGTAGAGCGTAAAGGTGTTGACGAAGGCGTACGAAGAGCTTCCATCGGTTCTGGCGTAACGCCTTGTCTAAGATTCCGACTAATTGCGGCAACTTTTCAAACACCATCTCGCACGCGAAGTTCAACGTATGAACAAGTGTTTCCTTGGAGTCCTGGTCCTCTCTATATACGCTGTCGACCCGTGGACACCATATTTCTGAGAAATCCTCCTCTCCGCTCTTATTGGGATTCTCTTGGTGTGCTTCAAACTGAATCACATTGGCCGTGGCCTTAATGAGCATACAAGCAACCTGATAGGGTTCCTTGTCCGCCAATGGGCGTAGCCCTTTCTCCATTATTTCTCCATATTCCCAGCACTCGAACCGAGGAGCCGACTCTAGAAGCGTCCTCAAATCATCTGGATTTTTCCTTTGACGCTTCAGCTTTTCCTCTGATTGAGGATCGGGGGCAAACTCAACCAGCATCTTGGAAAGTTCTAATGCAGCCAATGTTTGATCTTGTTCCGTCCAATGGGCTAACAATTCTGCGTATCTGTAAGCCTGGAATTGGTGCTTTATCTTTGCATATTCGAGTATTTTTGGCTTCAACCGGGCAGACTGATTTCCTTGGAGCTTCAATGCAATATCCAAAATCTCATCATAGACCCTTGGATTATCGACTCTGGGCAACTGCAATACGATGTTTATGACTTTATCTGGCTCGTAATCGGACACGTTCTTGAGGTATTGAAGCTCTGGCCAAAAAGGGAATTGAACAGAACCATCAGGCAAATCCCTGATTTTCGGAGGGCACTGAAAATAGTCTCTCTCGACCAAAGGCTGAATCCACAAAGGATTTTGCAGCCGAGAGAAGAAATATTTCCGGTCAGTCTCCTTCTTAATCGACGACAGAGCTTTTTCTACCATTTCATTGGTTGGTTTCTTCCAGGATTTCATTGACACCCTTTATTCGTTCTAATGTACTGCTTGCAGCGATGTACAAATAGCTATCAAGCGTTTGAAGAAAATGCCTTCGAACTTTAGATGGTGCATCCTGTGAAAAGGCTTTTTCTCGCAGATGAGCATGTTTGAGAAACCATTTTTTCGCCGTTTTCCATTCCTTTATAAAATTCTGGGGGATTTTATCGCGGTCTTTGTAGTCCAAAAAGGTACTAAAGAAAATGTAATCAGCCTCTGATGCTTTGAGACGGACAGCTTTATGCTCATCAATCAGTTTCTTTATCTTCTTGCAGGTTTGATAAGGAATTAAATGGCCGTTTTCAACACAATCCATTTTATTAAACCCTTCCGTTCCCCATTCGCTTTTCCATTCGTGTTGGAACTTATCCACGAGAGCCTTATACTGAACGTGCTCCGTATTGATGCCCTGCACACTCCGGGCAAGAGTATTCATCAAATCCCTACCCGTATGCGACACAAAGGTAATGTAGCCTGACGATTTCTTGTCCAGGAGATCCAATGCGCCTTTGTAAGCTTCAGCAAACACAGGTCGCTGGAGCTTTTTGTTTAGCCAATCAAAGATGCGTTGTTGTTTCTGTGTGAGCATCATGCAGCGTAAATGCCTCCTTGAGGACGGTGTGGAGGAGGAGGGCAGCGCATCCCATCGTGCTCTTGAGCTCCAGCGTTCCGGATTCGCCTATCGCGCGGCCAGCGCTGTTAATCTGTTCAGGCTGATATGACCCGGGAAAAGTGGACAGTGGTTTAAGCCGCTTTCTGGCGGCTCTCCTCCGGCTCGCCGTTGATGTCGGGATAGCCGAACAGGCGCTTTTCCGTTCGCACATCCTCCCGCCGATCGAGTCCGAGAATAATGACGTGCACATGCGCCTTGCCGCGCGCGTCCGATCCCCACGCGAAGGTGCGGTGTGCGAAGGCCACCTCCAGCTTGCAGCGCCCGAACAGGACAGGCCACAGTTGCGCGACCTGTTCGCCTTGCGTGATCGAGTTGGTGGCGACGAAGCCGATCTGGGCACGGCTGCCCTGCAGATACTCTCCCGCCTTGATGAACCACGCGGCGACGTAATCGAGCGTGCCGCCGCTCTTGCCCAGCGCCGTGATCCCGCGCACTTGGGCGCGTTGGTCCCCCGTCTGATACTTCGCGCCCACGAAGGGCGGATTGCCGAACACGAACGAGCAATCCTCCGGCGGCAGCAGGTCCGCCCAATCGGTTTCCAACGCATCGCCATGGACGATGTGCGGCGACTTCTCCAGAGGAATTCGGGCGTAGGCGCCCTGTCGGGCGCGAGACCCGATCCTGAACCCGTTTCCCTTGCCCCCGCTCGTACTCCTCGGCCCACTTCGAAAGTTTCAGCTTGCTCCGGTTCAACCCCGCCGCCTTCCCTTGGCCGGATCGACCCCGAACTGCCGGTAGATGGGTCTTCCGCGCTACAGGCGAAGTGAAGGTGTCCTTGACGTGCGTCGAGTTGTCTGGTCCTCGGTCCTCGTGACCAGCGAGACCGTGGAGTTGAACAACCGATCCATCTGGTTACGTAACAGCGTGCGGTCGCCACGGTTGCTTCCACCACTCATGTGCAGGCCCAGCTTGCCCATAAACTCGGCCAATGATTTCCCTAAAACCAACACGGGGGACTGAGTTTTGACGCCCTCAGTCGAGACCCAGGCAAGCAAGAGGCGCGGCAGGGTGCCGAAAGGCAGCTTACTGCCTGCCGTAGCGGTCATGTAGAGCGTGTAGGGGCCGTTCTGTCGCTTGTATTGAAGGCGGTTGCCGGGGTTGGTGCGGGGCAGGGAGCACAGCGCCATCGTCCGCGCCATGAAGCCGAGATCGGGGTCCGCTTCGCTAGCCGTAACAAGCTGGTTCACCTGATCGGCCTGGGTGAAGTGGTGGCGGGATTGGGGCGAGGCGTCGCGAATCGCCTTCACTGGCCCGCCCAGATCGGCCAAGGCATCACCGATGGGAACCAACTCGTTTCGTTGACGCTGCATGGCTTTGCCGCTGAGTAGGTTGTAAATCTTCAATCAATTGATCTTCGGGTCAACCGGATAGTCGTGGAGGATCACGCCGCCCCCTTCCGTTACCCGGTAGACGTCCTCAAAGCGCACACCGCCAATCTCTGGAATCGCCAGTATCGTGTGACCGATCGTCATTGTCATATCTGCCCGTATCTGCGTTTTTCGATGAGCCGGAATAATCGTCGACGCCGGATTTTCTTCGAAACGCAGGCCGATACCGTGAGAAACCCCGTTGATGTGATATTGCTCCAGGTCATGCCGAACACATACTTCTGCGCCTACAGCGTCCAGATCGGAGACCGTCACTCCCGGCTTCAGTATCTTCCACGTCGCTTCGCGAATCTCGTTGTAGGTATCGAGCAGCAGTTGTTCCTGCTCACCCGCATCACCCATGACAAATGTGCGAGCCAGATTTGCGCAGTAGCCTTCGAACAGCGGGGTCAAGTCTACGACGACGAGGTCCCCCGCCTCAATCGGTGTCCGGTCAACTTTCCCGTGAATCCAGGAGCTGCGAAGCCCCGAGTTTATATAGATCGGCGTGCTCGTTCCGTCAGCCCCCGCTTTCATCATGGTGTAGAGCGCTTCGGTTGCGATTTCATGACCGGTAGCCCCTGGTTTCAAGAGTTCCCGAACACGATCCATCCCGATTGCGGCAATGGCCTGCGTACGCTTCATCAGTTCGATCTCGTCCGGCTCTTTGACCATGCGTAGTTCGTCCATCACGGGATCAGAGGAAACCAGATCGACCTGAGGGTTGACCTTTCTAAACAGGTCGACAAGAAACGCGGGCGTGTGAAACCACAGTTGCATTCCCACCCGTGGCCTGCCGCTCGCCGGCAACTTAATTCCAGGCGGTGGGCCGCCATAGAGTTCACGAAACGTTTCTCTGACGTTAGAAATCTGCTCGCCCACATGGCTAAATACTTTGAACGATTCATCACCGAGTTCACGGCGTAAATCGGCTTCCTCGCCCGCAAATCCAACAAAGACCGGTGAACCGCTAGCCGGTATTCTGGCGTGGGTCAGTGGCGAGCTCGAGACAGCGTTGAGGGCACAGATCCGGCCCGTGTGCGACTTTCTTTCTGAATCCGGGAAAAGGGGGACGCGACCTCCACAAAACGGGCGGCACGTGGGCGAAGTGAGAAGGTCCCGGTCCCGTGGATTTGCGGCCCGGGACCCCACTCGTGATCGGGGTCGAGCATCTCGAGAGCCCGAGCTTCGGCTTCCTCGCGAGTCATCCCACCCTCATGCTCCATGATCCCCGCGCGTTCATCGAACGCCTTGATGTCATCCTCCGTAGATGTCGCCGCAGTGTTGGGGGGATCAAAGCGTGACACCGTGACATTCTTTTGTTTACAAGGACTTACATGATGTTCAAAGCGTGACATCGTACCATCCATGTCACGCTTTGAAGGGGGAGATATGTGCGCGTTCGGCTTGGAAACATCGTCCGAGTCGTCCTCCATGTAGCTATCCCATGCAGAGAAGAACGCTTCCCACAGGTAGCCCTTTCCCCTTGCCGGCCCATCCAGACCACGCAGATATTGATAGGGGATCATAAATTCTGGGCTTTTCACGGGACACCATCTGTACCAGCTAATGCCGGTTTGCTGGCTGGTAATTGTCCGAAGCGGCCAGCAACCTCTACAACGTATTTTTGCCATATGCTTGGTGTTCTTAAATACCAGCCGCGTAGATACGTTTGTAAATCCTGATCATGCCCCGACGATATCGGACCGTGAACATTCAGATAACGGACAGTATTCCACGCTTCCGGGTTGTCCTCGAAAATATCAATCAGGTTGTGAGCGATCATATGGTGAGACCTCTGATAGTAAGGGTCTTTCTTTAATCCGACATGTTGTACCTTAAACCACCTCTTAAATTGTTCAGGCCCCATTCTATAGCCGGGGATAACATATTCTATGAAGTCCAGGATTCGATTCATCATGTTTGGAATGGAAACAGTTATTTGATGCCCTGCATTGATCTTGTCGTGCAGTTTCCTAAAAGTGTACAGTGATGCCATGCTTGACAATGATTCATCAAGCCATCTATTCCGTATGGTCGGTGTCTGGTAATAGTTGGTCATAATGTGACCATATTCGTGGGCGAACAGATGGATGTTCTGCAAAACTTGTAGACCTGCCGTGTCCAACAAGATCATGTGAGAACCGGTTGAGGTGCGTGAGTATAGTATTCTTGTTCCATTTGATGAGTGCCGAACCAAGATGTCAGAATCGAGAGCATAGACCAGAGGTTCCGTCAAGACTTCCTGGACCTGCTCACAGACACCCTGAACCACCCTTACTGATTGTCGCCATGCACCAGGCTCAATGGTGATTGATGGTAACAACTTGGGAAGGTCTTCGTAAACCGTTTCGATGATCGGGTCAGAAACAATTACCGTTGTGTCTCTTACTACAAGAGTGTCTCGAACCACGTTGTTGACGACAAGGGTATCGCGTATTATGTGGTTGACGATAAGGGTATCAACTCTGATATGTTCCGGGTCGAATATTTCTCCGCCTGTCCTCCCGAAATTGGAAGAAAACATGAAGAAGTCATCCAGATCAACCTTGCCGTTTCCGTCAAGGTCGCCGAGTAATCTTTTCTGTGACGCATACGTGATCCCATAAGCAAACATTGAAGCAATGACAAACAACACCAGAAAGCGATGCATATACCTTCCTTTGGGCAAAAAAATAGGGCCTTCGTATAACCGAAGACCCTAATAGAATTGGATGATGCTATAATGCATACCTGCAAACCACCCGTTATTATACCCCACATAACTAAAGGGAGCTGTGGAGAAGGTAAGACCGTGTGGTGGGATTGTCAAGTGGGTTTTTTGTCCATTGCCCGCTGTATGAGGATCTTCGGGGCCGCAGTAGGGTGCACGTGTTTGTTCAAACTTTTTCAGTGCATTACGGACCGTTCCACCGATATCGAAGCATGTCCCTGTGGAGCTCAGGTGGCCTTCCTTATGCCATCTGGTGTATCGTTCCAACTGGTCGACGGGATCGAAGTCATTGCAAGTGATAAGACTTTCAGCCAGACAGAGGGCCATCGAGGTGTCATCAGTCCACTGCCCGGGAACCAGACCAAAAGGCCCGCCTCCCACCATATCGTCGATAGGCTTGAATTCTCCAGGTCTGGTGAATTCGAGGGTTGTACCGAGGGCATCTCCCACGGCAAGGCCGAGAAGGCATCCTCGATAGCGTTCCCTTAATGTTAACACGATCGCCAGTTAGAGATAATTCCCCCACGTTTAGCACGAAAAGGTTTGAACGGAAGGGCGTACTGAATCGATTCGCTAATTATTTACTAGAAAATGTTCAGAATCACCTTCCTGATGGACTGAAAATCATCATCCAAAAAGTTGGACCATATAATTTTCACCTGGTCTGAGAGAAATTCTAGATCTGTCTCTTGGTACTCTTTGGATTTTAGGATGTCCCTTGTGTAGATCTGTGTCCATTTTTCGCCTGGCCTACTACCTATTCCCTTGAATATACCTTTGTGCCATTTCGCGTAATCGAAGATTGTCTTCCGAATCTCCTGGTCACCTGGACCAATCAAGAACTTGAGACGGAGACTGGTTTGGGAATTCCGGAAAGTCCATGAATCCAGGGGCTACACCCATCAGTATCTCCCGGGCTACTTCTTCGGGTGTCGATTGAAGAACGGCAGGCACTTCGCTCGGGGGGACATAGGGACGTCGGGCGTTGTCAGAGGCAGCGATGTCCGAACACCATGCCAGCATGGAATAAAGCACGGCAAAGCATAATAGAAACCGGAAGACAACTGGGAGATTCCCGGCATTCATCATCGGACTACGGCCTCCTTTCTCAGAACAGAACCGTCTGGCTGAGACACTAAAAAGATCCACTTACCAACCCTCAGAGGTGGATAAAACTCTAAGATGTGGTCCCGATTCCATTCAGGATTCAGGTATCTCACTGTTCCGGGACAGACATCTGAAGGGATTTCTATTCCCCATAGGCTCACTTTGTACCCGACCAGATTGTACTTGAACAGATCAATTCTCGTCACGTCAATATGAGAAAACACCTCACATCCAGAGCCCACCCCGCCATAAAATCGTACGTGCATGGTATCAGAGACCGCCAACGGGGATGTAGTTTTCACCAGTAAGGTTCGGAATGTACCTTGTAGGGGATCAAAGACCCTCAAGGGGGATCCAACCGACACGCTGTCAACATGGATTTTATAAATCTGATCATCAGGGTCCGGTTTATCCGAGTTAAAAGGGTTAAGGCCGCAGGACACCATCAGGAAGGTCAATGAGACAAGGACCGGGATTTTTCGTCGCATGACCGATGCTCCTTTCTCCTCCCTTTGTGGCAATCCCGAAGAGGTCGTCAGTCCCGCCATCTTGAGCGTCCCCACTCCTCGATGATGGCCACACCGATAGAAGGTACGAGCGATCAGTGGGTTCCAGGGCCGACTCACCTCTCTGTAATTATAATATACCCTGCCATATGGTGTCAACATCTCATTCGGCTACCTCGAAAGCTCGTTCTCTCGTTCACCTGTTGCCCGACCACATCTCCTTCCGGCGAGACACCGAACAGCACCTGCCCGCCGCTATGATTGAGCATGGCGCACACCGTTTGGGCCGCCTCGCGGCGCGTTCCCGTTGTGCTCTTGAACTCGAGCGTCTCTGATTCGTCTGTCTGGGCCAGCGATTTCGTCTGTTAAAGCGTCATGGACGAGTCCCGTTCTTACGTCGATTAGTCTGGGTTCATGGCGACAAGTAATTCCTCAAAGCAGAAACGCCTCGGAATTCGTTCCCATAGGTAGCGACAAATGTCGGCAGCTGTTCTTCAATGGACTCTTCTTCAGGTACACGAATGTGGACATTAAGCAGACGAATCCGCTGACCTGATAATGAGCTCCAACGGCTTCGGTCCGGGAGCCGGGTTCTCGGGCGGCCTCAGTGCAGGCTACGACTTGGGCAGGCTGCGCTTCGAGGTCGAACACCTTTGCCGCTACCAAGGGGATGACGTTTCGCCCCTCCGCGCGGCGGGCGGGGGGAATGAAGTGCTGGCAGGCAAGTCCGGCGAGTGGAGTCCGGAAGAACCGCCCTCGGAGAGAATTTCCGGTTTCCGCGCCCACCAGTTCTTCGTGAACGCATACTATGATTTCGAGAACGACTCGCCTGGAGGCCCTATGTGGGCACAGGTGCCGGCTTGCCCGCGCACGGCCGCTTCCGCTGTCCGGTGAACTGCCGTAAGCTGGTGACCGGACCCACCGGATCCGGCTTCCAGTGAATACGTATCGGAAGACCTTCCCAAACGTCGAACCAGGCTGTTAAATAAGGCCGACGGGAAAAACAGAGAATCAGAGAATCCGGAGGAGATATCTCTGCTCAGCGGACGCAACCCCACGGTTGTGGTCGGACACAGGGGGAAACGCTTCGAAACAGAGAATCGGCAGAGAGGGGAAGGAGGTGGCACAAGTGTTTGTGAATACGACAGAAACGACAAGACCCCGAAGGGGTTGCCCCACGGGGTCTGGCGTTAACGGACGACCGCCTAAGTTGGCGGATTGGAATATGGCTCCCCATATGATCCTCTCCCCGGAACCATTCTCTGTTCGCAAGACGTAACTTGCTGTATTGAACGGAGCTATCGTAATTACGCCCGCGCCGCAGACGCGGAAGACAGCGTCAAGACGACTTCCACCCTTCAGGTCAAAACAGCCACTTCTCCGACATGGGATCAGGATATCCGGGTCGTCGTTACCCGCGCTGTTCACCTTGGTGCTGACGGCGCGCCTTTCGTAGGGGCCAACACAGGCTTCACGCATCAACTCGAGAAGCCGTGGTGAGGTCGTTATCCACGTTCTGGACGCCTCACGCTGTCGGAAGCTGTGGCGGAGGAACCGTTTAACCTGAAGAAATTCTACATAGTGCGGCGTGCGGCGCAAATCTCAAATCCCCTCTTCCCACACCCGCCAAATCGCCATCACTCTTATCTTCCCCTCCATCCGCTCGTAGCTTCTGATCGCTCGGATCTGAAGCCTCCCTGGTTGACAGCTTCCGGCCAAACGGCTATATTACTCGATTGTCTGACTGCCCCTAATCGTCTTGGCTCCCAGTCTCGCGCACCCCCGGAATGCAGTGAGGGGCAAGACCACGCTCGTCGAAACCGTGGCGGGCGCGTGGGGAGCAGGAAGCCACGCCCTTCCGGGGGGCATATCGGGTTCTCAAATATGAACAGGGAACAGAAGCAGAGTATGAAGCTGGAAGATCTCCAGGCCAATGCTGCGGTGCATGGCATCCTATCCGACTCCCTCGTCACGGTGGTCAGCGTGCAGTGGTTCGGCTCCGAAGCGCTTGAGTTGACTGTTCCGAAGAATCTTCCTGTATTGTCTCATCGTAAGCACATCCAAAGGTCAAGTCTTAAGCGTCCTGCAAAATGCAAGCCTTCAACTGGAGGTCCAGTGAGGTTCAGGCAACGGCTACCATTTCAGCCGGTGGTGCGATCTGTCGTTCCTCATAGAGCAGCTGGAGCTGGAGCAGTTCGGTGGACGTGATGTTGATATTCTGCCACCTGGCAGCGGCACGGATGAGAACAGCATAGACGAGCTTCAGGCAACTCTTTTCGGAGAAGAATCGCGGCAATGTTTTGGTTCGGCGGCGTTCCTCGACAAAGCTGCGTTCGATCAGGTTGGTGGTGCGGGCGAACTTCCGGAGTCGCCAGGGAAGCTGGAGGTGTGCGAGGAGAGCTTCGAGGTCCTCCGTGAGACACTTGCACAGACCGGGGAACTCCTTGCTGAACTTCTCCAGAAACTCTCGCACCGCACTTTGGCCGGCCTGAAGATCCGGGGCGTCACGAATCATCACCAGATACGGCTTGATCTCATGCCAGCGCGCATCGGGCACCTTGGCTTCAAAGTTGCGCATCCGATGCACCCAGCAGCGTCCGCGCAGACTCTTCGGCCACATCTGGTCGATGGTCTGGATAAGCCCACCGGCTCCGTCGGTCGTGACGAACAGGGGTGCCGGTAAACCACGCCGGTCGAGATCCCGGACGAACTCAAGCCATGCCTCGCCGCTTTCTTTGCTGCCCAGACCCAGGGAGATCAGAACTTTCCGGCCGTCCAGTGTGATGCCCCAGGCGCACAGCACGGCCTCCCGGGTGATGCCGTGGGTACGAAGCGGCTCGTACAGGCCGTCCAGGAACAGGCACAGGAGAGGAAAGTCGCTGAGATCGCGTTCCTGGAAGGCCTGGTATTGTTCCCAAAGGACTTCGGTGACTTCGCTGACCTTGCTGCGGCTAAGCAGGCAACGCCCCTGCTCATCAGTGAAGGCGTCCTCGATGTCCCGGGTAGACAGTCCACGCGCGTACATCCCGGTTGCCAGGCGCTGCACCATCCCTGAGTCGCCGCGCAGAAGATCGTAAAGGCTGCACCGGTAGGGCTCCTCTGGATCCCTGACCTGAGGAATCGCGACCTCGAGGCGGCCTTCGGCAGTATCCAGATAGCCCGGCTCATAGCCGCTACGGTAGCCTCGACGACCTTCACCGCGTTTATACCGATCGACACCCAGGTGGTCCCGCTGATGCGCCTCAAAACCCTCCTGGCAGATCAGCCGGGTGGACAACTGAACTAGCTGAGTCAACGCCTCCTGGGCGCTCTCGACATCCTGGAGTCCTTCGCCCGATGGGACGATGCTCGCTTCCGGATCATGGGATGGCACGGTCAAGCTGTGGGAGGTTGCGACGGGCGAAAATATCGCCACCCTTGAGGGGCATACGTCTTGGGTCCGTTCCGTATCGTTTTCGCCCGATGGGACAATGCTCGTTTCCAGGTCAGGGAAGGACAGGATTCTGCTGTGGGACGTGGCGACGGGAAATGCTGTTGCCCTGGAGGGGCATACGTCTTGGGTCCGTTCCGTATCGTTTTCGCCCGATGGGACGATCCTCGCTATCGAGTCATGGAATGACAGGATTCTGCTGTGGGACGTTGCGGCAAGAGAAAATATCGCCACACTCAGGCATGGTGGGTCAGTCCGTTCCGTATCGTTTTCGCCCGATGGGACGATTCTCGCTTCAGGGTCAAATGATAGAACGGTCAGGCTGTGGGAGGTTGCGACGGGCGAAAATATCGCCACCCTGGAGGGGCATACGAATCGGATCAGGTCCGTATCGTTTTCGCCCGATGGGACGATTCTCGCTTCAGGGTCAAATGATAGAACGGCCAAGTTGTGGGAGGTTGCGACGGGCGAAAATATCGCCACCCTGGAGGGGCATACGTCTTCGGTCGAGTTTTTATCGTTTTCGCCCGATGGGACGATTCTCGCTTCCGGGGCATATGATAGAACGGTCAGGCTGTGGGAGGTTGCGACGGGCGAAAATATCGCCACCCTTGAGGGGCATACATCTTGGGTCACTTCCGTGTCGTTTTCGCCCGATGGGACAATGCTCGTTTCCGGGTCAGGGGATGGCAGGATTCTGCTGTGGGACGTTGCGGCAAGAGAAAATATCGCCACTCTCAGGCATGGTGGGTCAGTCCAATCGGTGTCGTTTTCGCCCGATGGGACGACTTTCGCTTCCATAGCAGGGGATGGCACGGTCAGGCTGTGGGACGTTGCGGCAAGAGAAAATATCGCCACTCTCAGGCATGGTGGGTTCGTCCAATCGGTGTCGTTTTCGCCCGATGGGACGATTCTCGCTTCCGGGGCAGATGATGGCGTTGTCAAGCTATGGGGCGTGGCGACAAGAGAAAATATCGCCACCCTTAAGGGGCATACGTCTGGGGCCGGGCTCCATTCCGTGCCGTTTTCCCCCGATGGGACAATGCTCGTTTCCGGGTCAAGTGATGGCACGATTCTGCTGTGGGATATGTCGCCGTACAGCACACCTCAAGCCCCTAATTCCGACTTTGATGGCGATGGTACTGTTGACCTTGCCGACTTTTTCCGGTTTGCCGAACAGTTTGGATCAAGTCAAGGCGATAAGGGATATGAAGCGCGGTATGATCTGGATGGGGATGACATAATTGGGCTTGGTGATTTTTTTATCTTTGCCAACGACTTCGGCAAGGAAGCGTCATCAAATTGACCTGTCTGTCCGTGCAGGCGGATGTCTTTCACTTGAGAAGAGCATAACCCGATGCAAAAAACCGTTCTTCGCCTCACCTCACCAATCAGATTGAGTGCTTGCCTTTTCGCGTTGACCGGTTTCTTTCCCGGACCGTCTCTGGGCCTCCCTCGGGTGGACACTCTGAACGGATCGCGCCACGCCAATATGCCGACGACGGCGTGTGGCGGGTTGCCTGGAGGACTCCAACGGAAAACCTTGCTTCCTGAAAAACGGGAGTTCCTGTCGAGATCGACGGCTCGCGCCCGGGGGTCGTCGCCCTGTGAGGCGGCCCGGGCGCTCTGCCGTTTCACGAAACGCGTGATCTTCTGATACAGCTCGAACTCGGGACCATCGATGGCGAAGTCGGCGGTGCGCGGGATGCGCTTGGTGAAGACCGGCTTCGCGGTCCATGTTCCGTCCGTCTGACGATCCCCCCGGAATGCCTGCCGGGTGGCGCGCATCTCCGAGCGGGCTTTCTACAACTGGCTCAAACGGGGCGAGATGGCGAAGTCTGGGCGATTTCTGGAGTTTTTGGAGTCCCTAAAAAAGGGGAATTATATACAATAGTGCCAATATTCGTGTTGGCGTACAGCGTTCCCAATATGCGATGCCTACGAAAAAAGAATTGGAAGAACGCATTCATCTTCCAGGCCCATCACCAGAAGCCGTTGCTCAATCAGTGATGCGTGGCGGTGCTAAACGTCGGATTGAAACTGTAAAATCTAAAAAGCAACTCCTCGCCGGCACTATCGTATATAATTCCCCTTTGATTTCCTATTCGTAGAGTTCCGTTAAAATATAATCTTCCGCCGTGCGCTCGGCAAGTTTGTGCAGTCCCTAAAAGGGGCGAGGCGCCGACACAGGCGCCTTATCCTCTGTGGGAAAGCGTACCCGCGCTTCCGTCACCAGGGACTCCCAGGCCAAACGGAGAAATGCCGTAGGATGCCCGCGAGACTAGCTGATTTAGGCCGATTGTGGTCGCGAACTGTCAATCTCGATCATTTGCAAATTCTTCTCTTTAAAAAACTTCGTCAAGGCTTGGGTGTACTCGTTCATGGGTGCCAGATCGACAATCCTTGACAACTCCTGACCTGATCGGGTCAAAGCAACGCCGTGTATCCTAAGCTCTTGGCCTATAGCTCGTTCGGTGGTCGACAACAAAACCCAATTTCGACCCTGAAAACTGAAAGGAATACCCACCTTGACCGGGTTCCGTCCGGACGGAAAGACGCCTGCGCACAAGCTATAGTTAAACCAAGAGTTGTAGTCGGAGATTACGAGTCCATGCTCGTTGAGCACATTGAGGTTGCCAAAAGAGAGTCCGTACTCTCGCAACGCATTGCGTCCCGCATTACCACCCAATGAAGGAACTCTAGCATCAATGAACTGATTCCCATCCGGCCTGAGCGATATACAAGTGGAGCAGAGCTTCCCAAAAAGTCTAGCCGTCGCTTGGTCAAGATTTTTCAGAATGCTTAGAGTCTGAATGGACGTACTCCCAGGTTTTTCAACCTCGCCAGCGAGCACTTTCGCCCAAAGCAATTGCATCTCTTCCGAAGATACGTCCTGTATGTCGTTAAAGAATCGCGCCGTCCAGTCGTGATCGGGTTTATGATCAGAAACTTCCTTGTCGCCAAGCTCATCGGCCGTGACCTCCACGACGGATCTGGTATTTGCTAGGCGTTTTCGTCCTTGAAACTCAATTGACTGGGTAATGTCTTCACGGGTGATTTCCACCACGCCGCGTCCTGACTCAATCGTCGTGTCAATGGACTGCCGAGCCTGCGCCTGTGCCTCGGCGATGATCTGCAAGGAATGGGCGTTTGATTCCGTTTCAACGCGATGCACTTCCGCATCGATGCGGGCGGAGGTGAGTCTTGCCTTTCCTTCTTGGGATGCTCTCCAATTGGCTATCATCGGTCCGGCGATCGCTCCGACTCCGCTGGCGACATAATCCAAGAGTTTTTCTAGCCCAAGAACTCGTAGTACGTTCACATCCATAGTCTTTATTCGCCCCGCTGTCCCGATACGTTCCCACGCAGTCTATCAGCCCGTTGAAGAACTACCTTTCAACGCACATAAACGGAAAAGACGCCTGGAGTGCGGGTCAGATAAATCAAGGTAAGGAGATTGAGCAGGAGACGCTGATAAGAGGTTAAAAAGGTAACCGAGGGCAGCAAACGTGATTGTAGGACGAGCAGTAGACGCTGCAAGGCCTTGGCCAGGTCCTGGAGGGCCTTCGGAGTACCTACGCCCATCACTTTGCGCATGAGCAGAGCCAGGTTGCAGCCCCCGATGTGGATCAGCAAACGCTTGAGGATATTGCCGCGGTCTCTCAAGTGCAACCTGCGCATGCCACCGGTATCATATGTGTGAGCGATGGTTCTTTCCACCCGTTCTGCACGACTTCGGCGCAAGGCCTTGCCGCGATCTCCCTTGATCCGGCGTCGATTCGCATATACCGCGGCCTGCTCATCTCGTCGGCCGTTCCACTTGCGGCGTCCCCGATCCGGTTCTGAAATGTAACTCCGGATGCCGCCTTGCTTCAGACTGGTCAATACATCGTTGCTATGATATCCTTTGTCCGCAACCACCTCCCGTATACGCTGTCTGTGCAAACGTTTGGCAGCTTTTTCGTCCTTCGCGACCTGCTTGAGATTGAGCTGCGCCTCGAGCAGCGTCCAGGGCAACGACTCGGTATCTCCTTCATCTGCTCCCGACAACGCCACTGCCACAATGGCATTGGTGTCCAGATCCACCGCGTGCTCCACCTTGTGCGCCATGTGCGTGCGACCGTCCTTCATCTTAGCGATCTTGGCATCCGGGTCGTGCGGGTGCTCCCAGTCCTGGTTCGATCCCTTCTTCGGTCGCTTCTTATCGATCTTGGACAAGTCCTCGCGGGTAGGCGTTTCAATGCCCGAGGCCTTGGCCAGATTCTCAAGGAATGCCTGGTAGCCTTCACCCGTGTCACGGCGTACAATGCTGCGCATCGCGGCGTTGGCCTCCAGTGTCGTAGCATCCACGCCCAACGTCTTCCCCTTCACCAGACCCGCTTTGCACAAGACCCTCAGGATCCACTTGAAAACCGCTTCGTGAACTTCCAAGGGAAGCCGATGCCGGATGCGAGACAGGCTGGAATGATCCGGGGTCTGTTCGTCAAGGGCATACCCCAAAAACCGGCGCAACGTCAGCGAGTCAGATACACGCCATTCGATCCCACGTTCCGAATCAAGTCCCTCGAAATACCCAATCAAAAGCATCCGAAAATAAACCCCGGGCGGAATGCCCTTGCGACCCATATGAGGAGCGTAATACCGCTGGCAAAGCCCCTCGACGAACTCGTCGAAGCCGTTCGCCCCCAATACCTGATTCAGCTTCTCGTAGAACGGATGACCCGGAGATTTCACCAAAGTGTTCGATGCGATGAACAGGTTTTCCTGTCTCTGTCGTCCTCGTTTTCCCATTGCCATTTGCTCGTCCTCCCTTCTCAGTTTGAACCTGATATATCATAGGACCAAACCACAAGGAAAGACAACAGTCATCTTGGCATAAACGCACTTTTTCAACAGGCTGCTAGGCAAGACCACAAGGGGACGCGCGCTGAGATTTACATTAACTTTCCCACCAATATTCGCTTCTGGTTGTCGCTTGGCGTTCCAAAGCGAATTACTCCTCCGGCGTCTGGCGGGATTGTGTAGCGACGGATGACATGATTTTCCTCTTGTATTTGAGGAAGTTGTGGAACAGGGACGCCTGCCGGGTGGCGGGAATCAAGGAGACGACTTTTTATCGCTGGCTCCAGCATGAAGATGGCGATAGCAGGAAGAGAACAGACACCCGGATTTGGCAGCAACCTAATAGTGTTCCGCCCAAAATTTTATTACGACTTTGAACGTTGGATTTGATTCACTTTCCGAAAAGCTTTAATAAGCTTCGCCTCGTTACTTATGCATTCGGGGTTCGCCAAAAGATTTTGAAGAACATTTCGGACTGCGTGTAAATACCACTCTTCCTGGTTGTCAAATTCCGTCCTTTCGAGAAAATTCTCAAACTCCTCTCGAAGAATCTCA
Organism: Candidatus Latescibacterota bacterium; assembly: GCA_965217865.1. GTDB lineage: Bacteria > Latescibacterota > UBA2968 > SICM01 > SICM01 > CBDCJO01. The sequence goes on from CBDCJO010000002.1 coordinate 3,275,578, forward strand.
TAAGATCCACATGAAGCTTCCCGCGATGCCCGCTCTAGAGCAACCTGTTCTCCAAATACCTCATTACCCCTCATGGGGATCAGAAACAACGGCTACGAGGTCCTCCGGACGCCTGGTTCCCCTGGCTCATTACCCCTCATGGGGATCAGAAACACGCGTCTGTTCATTCTGGTAAGTTACTGAGACAAGATCTCATTACCCCTCATGGGGATCAGAAACACCGCAAATGGAGAAAGAAACGTCACGACAAGGGCAATCTCATTACCCCTCATGGGGATCAGAAACACGCTCGCCGCTCTGTCTGCACTTTGGTCGGAAGGAAGCTCATTACCCCTCATGGGGATCAGAAACAGTGACACGTCGGGCGCAGACGGAATCGTCACGCGCTCATTACCCCTCATGGGGATCAGAAACAACCTGCGGCTCGATATACGCGGCTTGGCTCTGCAAGCTCATTACCCCTAATGGGGATCAGAAACCTGTGAATTTGTCCACCACGCTCACCACGTTAGAGATCTCATTACCCCTCATGGGGATCAGAAACTCCTGAATAACGCGCTTGGTGTCACAATCGGATTCCTCATTACCCCTCATGGGGATCAGAAACACCCAGGATGCCGGAGCGGCGCATGAAGGCGATCCGGTGCTGCTCATTACCCCTCATGGGGATCAGAAACAACTGGATGCGCGAAGCAGAGAGGCGTGAAAGGCGGACATTCACGGCTTCCTGCAAATCGGACCCGGCCTTCGTCAAATCGTCGTGCCAGCGGCCCTTTTGGGCGCGCACCGAAAGGGCGAGCGGCGAGAGCATGACCGTCGGCAGCGTCGCCTATTCTCGCGGCGTAGGCGTCTGACCCGAGACTTGTTTCCGGGTCGTGACGCATCTTGACCGCTGGTGCTTGAAGACATTGAGCTGCGCCGGCAGGATGCCACGTTCCTGAACGCTTTGGGCGCTCAGCGTCTCCCGGATCCGACCACAGCAGGCGACTTTACACGTCGTTTCCGGCCATCGGATATCGAGACGTTGATGGATTGCATCAACCGGGTGCGCACCCGGATCTGGAAAAAGCGCGCCAGGGGCGAACTCAAAGGGACGAAAGGGCCGCCATTTCATCGGTCGGGTAAGTGGGTGGACTTGACATTCTGGGGTCATTTGGCTATAATCATTTCGGGAGTTTTGCCAGTCATTTGGCAATTATATACTTGACAAAGTAAAAAGAGGAGAAATGACATGGCCAGTCACGATTTGAACGGGAGCGCTGTAAACCTTGCGAAGGCGTTTCAAAACGTGATTGTTGAAGCCATTGCGTCGATACGTGCGGATAATCGCCTTAAAACAAACGACGAGAACACGCAAGCTCAGTTTGCAGACCAGCGAGCCGCTACGGAAAAGAAGATTGCTGAAATCAAGTCGGATATGGTTGAACTCAAGCGGATCGTGATCAAAAACGGGAGTTGATCTATACGAAGCATCCCTTGAGGAATGGACCAAACACGTTTGGTTCATTATCACTTTGTCAAGTATATAATTACCAGTCATTTAAAAGGACCGGGGGACAAGCCGCCATACTTTGGTGCGTTAGGATCACAAAACCGGCAATCTGATCTTTTGGTGGCCACCTGTTTAAGGCCAACCTTCGAATCAAGGCCTTTTCCGGCACTTCTCCCAATGCCGTGAAGACACGGATCCGGATCGCCATCAGCGTTTACGTGCTCGTCGTCATCATCGAGAAGCGGCTGAACCTTCTCCACCACAAACTCAGCCAAACCCTCCCCATTTCCCTACCACCCTGTTTCTGCGCCGCCTCGGCACAAGTCGGATTCCGGTTGACATTCCGCTGTGGGCACATAGCTTAGAATCGTCCAAACGGTGCCCGACACAATTTCAAGAATCAGCTTGATCCATATTGAGGTGTCAAACTGGAGGAAAGTGCATGAACTGCGCACTGTGCAAGGAGACAAGAGAATTGAATAAATCCCATATTATACCTGAATTCCTGTACAAACCGCTATACGACGAAAAACACAGAGCCCATGTACTTTCAACGGCTCAGAGACATTCAGAACCTTACATACAAAAAGGTTATAGAGAAAAAATTCTCTGTCGATTTTGTGAAAATCAGTTCTCTGGTTACGAAAAATACGCAGCAGAGGAAGTTTTCGGTCATAAACTTAGAGAGATGCCAATGGTCTACGGGGACAAATTACAGAGGATTGGAGGGATTGATTATAAACTCTTCAAGATTTTTCAATTGTCCATTTTATGGCGCGCTTCAGTATCTCAAGGTAGATTTTTTTCTCAGGTTAACCTTGGTCCGCATGAAGAGCGTGTGAGACGTCTTTTGCGATCAGGATATCCAGATATATCGGCCAAATATCCCTGCGTGATAATTTCAATTCATTCCGATGATCGTCTTATTAAAGACTTTATAGATTGTCCCGAACACATTCGAGTAAAAGGTCATCACATGTATCGGTTCTTTTTTGGAGGGTTTTTCTGGTTATATTTTATTTCGAGGCATGACTTGCCACCATTTGTCAAAGATTTAGCAATTTCTGAAGAAGGAACGATGAAAGTGTATATCGGAAAGAAACTTGAAGACATTGAATATTTGACTAACTTCTCGGTTGAATTGAACAACAAAAACCGGTTGCCAACACCTACTGAATATCGCGGTAAGGATTCATGAAAGTATTTGGACTTGGATACCCCTTCCTTTGGAAGGGGAGGAAAAGTTTAGCTTGCCGAAGGCAAGCTAAAAGGCTGTCTTATCGTGTGCAGACCACTGAGACTCATATCGACTCAGGAGGCATACGATGGGACTCCGACGGACCAGTCACGCAGTCTATGATAGCCAGTATCCTCTGGTATGGGCACCGAAGTATCGGAAATGGATTTTGCGAGGTGACCTTCGAGAGTATGTGGGCAAGCTGTTTCATCGGATAGCAGAGGATTTTGGTTTTGACATCCAAGAGATGGAAGTGGCCGAAGATCATGTGCATATTTTCTTGTCGTTTCCTCCCCGGTATTCGATTTCTAAGGTAGTGGGCATTTTGAAGAGTATTTCGGGCAGCGGGGTCTTCCGAGAACATCCAGAGGTGAAACGGGAGTTATGGGGTGGAGAATTCTGGGAAGATGGTTATTTTGCCCGCACCGTAGGCGACAAGGTGACTTCTGAAGTGATTGAGCAATATATTCGGTATCATCGTCAAGAGCAGAAAGGGCCCCTACAGTTGGATCTGTTTGGGGATGGGAGTGGTTAATGCCCCGCCCTTTGGGCGGGGTGGTTTACTTCGATTTTCCTGAAATCCAGACCATCACGAGAACATGGATGCAGGCTAATGAACAGGGAATCTTTATGGCCGCTGTTGTGTTAGCCCTAATGCTTGCGAGCTTTATTACGATGGGCGGCCAATAAACTTCAGAATTTCCCTTCCGATTAGCAAGATCACTATGCCGCCTCCCAATTCTCCAGGTAACGCGATCAAAGCGGCACCCCCCATTATTACCCCCCCGTCGGAACGTCCAGGCCGGGAGCTGGGGCCTGACGCGGTGGTATGCCAACCAAATCCAGAGCCTCATCGAGACGCGGTCGGCGCTCGAGTTCGAGAGTCCAAGAGGCGCTCCAGATCATCGAGCGGATCGAACAAGACACTTGGGGCGTGAAACTCGTCGAAGTCGACGGGAGGCGCTTCGCGATCCTGCCGGAGAGCACCCCGGAAAATCCGCTCTTGACCATGGACGGACGGCCTACCGTCAGGCTATCGAGCGAGTGAGGGAGCCTGGTTAGGCGCCGTTGCCACCAGGCGAGGCGCTGGATGGTTCGGATGTCTGAGCTGGTTTCGGCGTTCCCGGACTTCCTCGTGTGCCTTCAGGATGCGATACATCGTGCTGAGTGAGCAGAAATACAGGCCTTCATCCAGCAACTCGGCCCAGACCTGAGGAGGGGCTTTATCCATAAACCGTTCGCAGTGCAACAGATCCAAGACAGTCTGCTGTTCGGGAGGGGCCAGGGCCCGATGCGACCTGTGCTTTACCCGTGTGGTGGGGGCCTGCCGCCAACGATACAGACTTGCCCGAGACACCGACAGCGCATCACAGGCAGGCGCCACCTCAACTTTGCGGGAGAGCTCCTCTGCGGCCTGTATCAACCGCTGTCGTCTTCGTCGAGCTGGCTCAGGGGGATCCCCAGGAGATCGGAGGCTTTTTTTGGATCTCCAGCATCGCCTCCGCACGCTGTAAGCGCCGCTTCAGGCGGGCGTTTTCCCGCTCCAGTTGTTTGACCCTGGGATCTTCCGGCTTTGCCTTGGGACCTCGCTTCTTTTTGGCAAGGCCTTCCCTGGCGACTTGGTCTATCTGCCGCCGCCAGGTGGTCAGGTTTGAGGAATGCAGGCCTTCCCGTCTGAGAATCGCCCCAACCTCCTTGGGGGCCTTGTACTGATCGACTTCCCGGAGAATGTGCAGCTTGTATTCTGTCGTGAAACGGCGGCGCCTCGCCTTCTCCGAAACAGCCGGGTCCGGCACCGAACCATCCGCTCCTGCCACCCCATCGGACAAACTCAGTGACTTCATCATCCAATCCGCCTCACCCTCTCCACTAAACTCAGCCGGGAAACTGTCTCACTATTATAGACACGGAGGGGGAGATCGCCGAAGTATTGCGCGGGGTTTGAACGCAATCTGGAAGAGGCAGCAGCAGGCGCGGGAACGTCAGCGTGGGCCGGAGCGAGACTTTGGCCCCATCCGTTAGTTTTCCTCCGGTGGCTTTGTCCCGGGAGCGTGGGGAGAATGAGCACTCCCGATATAGCAAGGAGCATACTCGAACAGTGATCACAGATGGTGCCCAACTACTTAGCCAGGACGGTGCCGCGACTGTCACCGCTACGAACCTTCTCGAACGCCTCGACCTCGAACGTCTAGACATCTCCAATCGCCTAGCTGTCGATCCGAAGCGGCGGGCCGATCTCGGGCAATTCTTCACCCCGGCAAGTGTGGCCGCTTTCATGGCGTCCATGCTCAAGGCACCCAACCCCCCGAAGGAACTCCGCATCCTTGACCCCGGAGGGGGAAGCGGTGTCCTGATGTCCGCTGCCGTAGCTGAGATTTGTGCTCGTCCTAGGCATATGCGGCCAGCCGTTTTACACGCAACGGTTTGGGAGATTGACGAGCTTCTCTCCCGGGATATAACCCGCACGTTTGAGCACTGTCTTAGCGTGTGCCGTGAAGTCGGCGTTGCGTTTACAGGAGAACTCCGCCAAGAAAACTTCATCTTAGACGCCACAGATTTCGTTGGTGATCGTGGACTCTTCGGTTCAGAGGATCGTCCACGCTTCCATGTGGCGATCATGAACCCGCCATACCGCAAGCTCCGTAGCGACAGTCCAGAGAGAGCATGCTTGCGTGCGGTCGGCATTGAAACAAGTAACTTATATTCGGCCTTTGTCTGGCTGGCGATCAAGCTTCTTGAAGAGGACGGAGAACTTGTGGCGATCACTCCTAGGAGCTTCATGAACGGGGCCTACTTTGGCCCGTTCCGACAGGCACTCGCTCGCGGCTTCTCTTTCCGGCGCGTCCACGTTTACGATGCGCGCGGCGACGCTTTCTCAGGTGATGGCGTCCTCCAAGAGAACGTCATCTTTCATGGAGTTCGGGGACGATCCCCTGCGCCGATCAAGATCACAACATCCTTCGGACCGTCTGACAGCGGTCTCGTCGAGCGGACGATCCACCCCACGGACCTAATTTACCCAGGCGATAGCAAGTTCGTCCTGCACGTGGTCCCGGACGAAACCGCTGCCCGAATCTCTCAGCAGATGAGGGCTCTCCCGAATACACTCGCCGAACTCGGGGTTTCCGTCTCTACGGGTCGAGTTGTAGGCTTCCGGGTCAAGGAGCGCTTGCACACTGAAGCCCGACCAGGAGACGCCCCTTTGATCTTTCCCGGACGTATCCCTGACGGCTTCGTGTCCTGGCCAAACTCCTCCGGCCAGAAGCCAAACGGACTGGCCGTGAGTGGGCCTAATGATGAGTTGTTGCTTCCCTCTGGTTGGTACGTTCTGATCAACCGTTTCAGCGCCAAGGAGGAAAATCGCCGCGTTGTCGCTGCGCTTTATGATCCTGCCCGCATCGCCGCTGCTGCCGTCGCTTTCGATAACAAGTTGAACGTCCTGCACCGCGATAACGGCGGCCTCCCCGAAGACTTAGCAAAGGGCCTTGCGGTTTTCCTCAATAGCACCACTGTTGACGCTTACTTCCGACAATTCAGCGGCCACACCCAAGTCAATGCTACCGATCTGCGCGCGTTGCGTTTTCCAGACGCCGAGGACATTGAACAACTAGGCAGGCGCATAAGCGACTCGATGCCGCTGCAGGACGAGATCGACAAGCTAATCAGAGAGGAGATTACCGCAATGAGGGAAGGGGACGACCCCGTAGAAGTCAAACGAAGGATCCAGGCTGCCTTGGGGGTTTTGAAATTCCTACAAGCACCCAGAGGGCAAACCAACGAACGCTCGGCGCTCACACTCCTCGGGTTGCTCGATCTTGCTCCCTCGGCTCCATGGGCCACGTCGAGTGCCCCGCTCTGCGGCGTCACTGAGCTGATGGACTGGATGGCCGCGAAATATGGACGAAAGTACGCGGCCAATACACGCGAGACAATCCGCCGATTTACGCTTCACCAGTTCATAGAGATGGGCCTCGTGCTACTCAATCCAGACGACCCCGCGCGCCCGCCAAACAGCCCGAAGAATGTCTACCAAATCGAGCCCTCCGCCCTTGAGCTGCTGCGCTGCTTCGAGACTAACGCTTGGGATTCGAACTTGTCCGCTTATCTCGATTCGATGGCAGACAAGAACCGCCTTATTAAGAAAGCGCGGCAGATGGAGCGTATCCCTGTCACGCTTCCCGACGGCAAGCAGCTTGAGCTCACCCCCGGCGGTCAAAACGTGCTCGTCAAGGAGATCATCGAGCAATTTGCGCCACGCTTTGTCCCCGGCGGACACGTGGTCTATGTCGGCGACGCAGGCGAGAAGCACCTTCTCTATGACATCGAGTACCTGAATGGTCTTGGCGTTGAGATCGACCCGCACGGCAAGATGCCGGACGCGGTAGTGCATTACATCGAACGCAACTGGCTCATTCTCATCGAAGCTGTTACGTCGCACGGTCCGGTAAATGTACTGCGGCACAACCAGCTCAAGGACCTCTTCGCCGGTTCGACGGCGGGCCTAGTGTTCGTAACGACATTCCTCGACCGCGCGGCAATGCGGGAGTACCTGCCCGAGATCGCTTGGGAGACCGAAGTCTGGGTGGCTGATGCGCCAGACCACCTCATCCACTTCAATGGAGAGCGGTTCCTCGGACCGTATGAAACCGCCGAATGAGTTTCACGCCGATCAGGGGCACATGGGGAGAATAAGTCATGCAGCGTAAACGAGACAGCTTACTGCCCATCGAAGATAGACCCTAAAAAACCCCGTTTGGAGCATTAAAATAAGTGCCCTTTACGTTTTCTGTTCCCAGCCTAAACGGCCAAACCGAAATCAGTATAGAGCCTGGATCTTCCGTGGTTTTTGTGGGTGCTAATGGCGGGGGAAAAACCAGACTCGCCGTGTATATGGAATCCGTATTAGCCCTGAACGCGCACCGTATTTCTGCGCATCGGGCGCTTACGCTCAATCCGGGCATCTCCAAAATCAGTGAACGGGCCGCTCTATCCGGCCTGAGGACCGGATATCCCGACGAAAAGTCCACATTGGACTACCGAGAAGGTTACCGATGGCATAGTAACGAGGCCACTTGGCTACTTAACGACTTCGACTTCCTAGTACAGGCCCTCTTCGCCGATCAGATGATCATATCTCTGAAGACGCATCAAAGAAACCGTAACGGCGATCATAGTGTCGCCGATCCTACAAAGTTTGAGAGTCTCGTCACAATCTGGGAACGCTTGCTGCCAGATCGTCAACTCCATATTTCAGGGGACAACATCCAGGCCTCCGTTTGCGGATCGGAAGAGTACTACACGGCTTCCGATATGAGCGACGGCGAACGCGCGATTTTCTACATGATAAGTCAGACTCTCACCGCCGCCTCAAATTCGATCCTCATATTCGACGAGCCAGAACTCCATGTGCACAGCTCGATCATTGCCAAGGTTTGGGACGAGTTGGAGGCTGCCCGACAAGACTGTGCTTTCGTGTTCATCACCCACGACCTGGGATTTGCTGCCTCTCGCGTGGCCCAGAAGTTCATCATCCGTGACTTCGATCCTTCCCCTCACTGGACCATCGAAAAGGTTCCGGAAAACACCGGGTTTGACGAAGAAATCACAACTCTTATACTCGGCAGCCGACGGCCAATTCTCTTTGTTGAGGGTGATGAGAATAGTCTTGATCAAGCAATCTATCGATGCAGCTATCCTGACTGGACTGTTATTCCGAGAGGATCTTGCCGGGACGTCATCCACTCCGTTGTAACGATGAGGAAAAATCAGGAGCTCACCCGCGTAACCTGTTCGGGCATCGTAGACGCTGACGACCGTCAAGCCGATGAGATTGCCCAGCTGGCCAGTCTCGGTATTGCCGTCTTGCCAGTCCCGGAGATCGAGAACGTCATCCTTCTGCCGCCGGTCAGTCGAGCCCTCGCCATGAGCAATGGCTATAGGGACGACGCTCTCGAAACCAAATTGAATGAGTTGAAGGCAGATGTTTTTGCAACTCTGAATTCAGCCGAAGCGATCGACGCTGTGGTAACGCGGTATTGCCGTCGGCGGATCGACCGATTCCTAAAACAAATCGACCTTAAAGAAGCCACCAACGTTTCCAACATCACGGACGAATACGATCGCCAGATAGCTGCACTCAACATTCCAGCTATTGCCCAACAAGCTAAAACTCGCATTGAAGAGGCCATTCGTGACAACGACCTTCCAAAACTTCTGGCCAACTACGACAACAAAGGCTTGCTGCAACTGGCGGCCAAACATCTGAAGAGTTTAAAGCTGGCAGATTTTAAGGGTTGGCTTACCAGGGTCTTAAGGAATAACACTGAGACCTCACTGGTCACGGCCATTGACAACTTCCTCCCAAAAATTGAGCCTCAATGACCGGGGCGGCATGGACTTGTAAACCTTTCTCACGTGGCTCCCTGTCTTGTCTGAGGAACATGGGAGAATAAACCATGCAGCGTAAGCGCGGCGAGTTGGTTCTGATCGGCGAGGTCGTCTCCGGCCTGGATGACGTGCCGGCGATCCACGACGACTCGCCCCAGGCGCGGCACCACTTCACCCAGGCCGATCAAGTGCATCAGTTGGTGACGGCCAGCGAAGCGGACGCTGATCTCGGCTTCATGGCGCGGATGATGGCGCTGTGCTCGTTGCCCCGCTACTAACCCCGGCGATCGGATTCAGTACACAAGCGCGTCAACGGTCCTTACACGCTCTACATGACGGCAGGCGGCGGCCAGGCCGCGCTGCCGGACCAGTTCCTCGAACCGGATCGCCAGGGCCGTCAGTCTCGATATGCGAGGTATATTCCCCGGCTCGACATTCCGGTCCTGATCCGTGTGGCGGCAGCCGTTGTTCCGGCCGTTTCCGGGCTGGAACGTGAAGGACACTTCCAGGGGTCCGGGTCCGGCCCGGGTCGCATCGGATGCGCGACCGCTCATCGCATGACCTCCTGACGGTTGAGACCCGCCTTCCGGCACAGCGCCTCGATGCCGGGTGGGCGAAAGGTGACGGTCACCGTGCCGTCCCGTCCGTCGTAGCCGACCCGCTCGATGAGCAGCCGGAGGCTCCGGACCTGCTCCCTCGGGGCCAGCGCCGTCCAGACCGGGTCGAAGACCTCCAGGGCCTGATGTTCTGCGCGATCCCTGCCTCTTACCCTCGTGACCACCCAAGCCTGCCGCGGAGGCGCGCGCACCCAGGAGGCGCTCGAGACCGCGGTGGTTACCGCCCGGCGTGGAATCCATCTCTCAATCGTGAACAACCTTATGAGCGACGACTATCATCTGACGACTACCTCGACGGTAAGGTTCACGGTTCAGCGAACCATAGACGTTCTCCACCTTGAGACCCAGCGAAGAAAGCAGGTTTCGCATCTGTGACAACGTGTAGAGGCGTTGAGATGATCTGCTTTCGTACTCTGCAATGCCGTCAACCACACATTGCCCAATGAGACGCTCTTCACGAGGATCCCACTTCGATTGAGCAAGCACACCATGCCTGACGCCTACAGGACGGAAATTCCGAAGTATCCGCTCGCGATTCAGTTGGTCGATCAGAAGTCGTCCTCCTAGACGCAATGCCCGGGAGAATCGCCTCACCACGTCAATATTCTCGCCGTCAGAGAAGTATCCAAAGCTGTTGAACCAGTTGTATATAGCGTGAAATTCGTTCTCAAAATCGATAGAACGCAAGTCCATGCTCCTGAGATCGGCTTGCACGCCCTTTCTTCTGAATCTCCGTTTGGCCCGCTTTACGAAGGTCGATCGCAGGTCAATGCCGACTACTTCTACCCCTTGCCTCGCCAGATGGTAAGCGACACGTCCCGCACCACAAGGAGCATCCAGGACACGTTGTCCACTTCGGATATGTAAGATCCGTCGGAGAGAATCTGCTTCATTCTCTCCTCCTTCATCCGGGCGAAGCCATAAGCTGTCATGTAGGGTGTTGAACCACTCACTCTTGTCGTATTTAGCCTGTTTATTCATGTCAGATAACGTTTCCACGGTTTGCGACCCCGAACTCTTTTTGACCAATGTTATCAGGAGGAAGCCAAACGGATTGCAGACAAGATCGACATGCATTTCACACCCTAGCGCGGCAGTTGGCTCAACATCACCTGCAGTTGCCGCAGCTCATCGAGGGCAGCGAAAGCGTCTGCATCGCCGAACGGCAAGCCGCGACTCAACAGGTCGCTGATCTCTTCAGTGATCGAAAAGTCGAAAGCTCCCCTGCCTTCAACCTCGTCCCGCACAACCCGCAGCTTCCGGCATACGAGGATACCCGTGTCATGCTGTGTGCTAGGTCCTGCATGCGTGTGATGGTCGCCTCGTTCTTTGCGGCTTCCCTTGCCTGATCAAGGGCAACCTCCATCCATTCAAAATCAGATTTTCCATTCAATTCGATTGATTGTTGAAGAAAAAATATATAGTATTCCCGATTGGGGGTCAAAATGTTCCCGCCGGTGAAGCCGCCGTCGTCGTAGCGTCCGGCAAGGCAGCCCCAGCCCTCCTGCCGCTGGCTGGCGATGCAGGCCTCAGCCGATTCCCGTTGGGCGTCCAGGAGGTGTCTCCAGTGTTCTGTCGGAAAGTCGAAGAAGGTGAGCATTCGATCCCAGTCTCGATCAAGGGCTTTAACTGCCTTCGGGAACTGGCTTTGGTATCGTGCGATGAACTTCTTGCGGAGCTTCCCGGCATCTGTAAGGGTGTTGGCGTAGGGGATCTGAACGAGCAACGCCCGAGCCTGGACCTGTTGGCGCTTATGGATCTGGTTGACCACGTTGAGGACCTTGTGGTTCCAGCACCGCTGCTGCCGGGTCTGTGGCCAGACCTGATTGACCGCGGACCAAAGACGATGACCACATGTGGGCGGCTGGAGACCATTATCGGTTTCCTGTATCAGAGCCAACTCTGCAACCAAACAGACCAACCTTTAGCCGCTTAACAACAACGTCGTGTAACAACCGGTTGCCACTGCGGCGCGTGCACGGAGCTACATTCGAAAGGTGTGGAAAAAGAGAGAAGGCGACCCTAAACTTCCCGTGAGATAGAAATATCCACAAGATGCCGGGTGATTGGCCCGGTGGGAAGGAGGATCGCCGTGAAGAAACATACGTCAGACACACCGTGTTTGTCCATCCCTACTTGGGAGACCCTGGAAGGGTGGATTCGAGATGAGATCGAGGTTCGCATCCAGTCGATTGCCGAGGAGGAAGTGACCCAGTTCCTGGGACGGGGGTGGTATGAGCGTAAAGGAACTGTCGATGCGGCCCCCGGTTATCGCAACGGCTACGGGAAGCTGCGCCGATTGTCGACCTCTTGTGGCACGATAAAGATCAAGCGGCCCCGTGTTCGTGGATTGAAGGAGCGCTTCGAGAGCCGGATCCTGCCCTTGTTCGCGCGTCGCACAAAAGAGGTGGGAGAACTGCTCCCAGAACTTTATCTGCACGGTCTGGCTCAAGGCGACTTCGAGCTGGCCTTGCGGGGTCTGCCCGGAGATGGAGCGCCGCTGTCTTCATCGTCGATTGCCCGACTCCGCGGCCAATGGGAAACCGACTACCAGACCTGGCAGGAACGACGCCTGGATGATCGCGAGCTGGTCTACGCCTGGGCAGACGGCATCTATGTCAAAGCCGGCCTGGAGAAGGATAAGGCGTGCTTGCTGGTCATCATCGGCGCAATGAGCGATGGCCGCAAAGAGGTTCTCGCCCTGGTGTCCGGCTACCGAGAGTCCACCGAGTCCTGGCTGGAGGTCCTCAGAAACCTGCGCGATCGTGGCCTGAGCCCCCCTGTCCTCGTCGTCGCCGACGGCAATATGGGCATCTGGTCCGCAGTCAATCAGGTCTGGCCACACACCCGGCAGCAGCGGTGCTGGAACCACAAAATCCTCAACGTAGTCAACCAGATCCATAAACGCCAACAGGCCCAAGCCCGGGCGTTGCTCGTTCAGATCCCCTACGCCTACACCCTTCGGGATGCCGAGAAGATCCGCAGGCAGTTCATCGCACGATATCAAGACCCGTTCCCGAAGGCAGTCAAGACCCTTGATCGAGACTGGGATCGTATACTTACCCTCTTCGACTTCCCAAAACCACACTGGAGGCACCTGAGAACCACCAATGCCGTCGAAAGCCCGTTTGCCTCCGTCCGCCTCAGAACCAACGCGGCCAAGCGATACAAGAAGGTCGCTGCGGCAAGTGCTCTGATCTGGCGCACGCTGATGGTCGCTGAGAAACGCTTCCGACGACTTGATGCACCCCATCTGATGCCGGATGTCTACGCACAGCACCACCGTAAAAAAAAGATCACTATCGACTCGGGAGAGAAGCTGGCCGCCTGACCTTTTTACACACCTCTTGACGAGAGCTCCGTGCACGCCTTGGCCTTCGGCAACCCGCTACGCGGGTTCGGCAACCGGGAAGACGATACGACAGAACATTTAGTTCCTATTTTTACTTTTTGATTCTTTGTTTTCGAACTCCGGTATGTCGTCACTCGCGACCGCCCAGTCTTCGCCGACCGGCGGATCGTCGCGACGGTAACTCGGCCCCGGCGGAGTCCACCACGCTTTCTCATCTGAGGCGAAGGTTGGGCTTAACTCGAACTCACCATCCTCGTTGTGCTTACGGGCCGGAGGCGGCAGTGTCGGGTCGATATCTCGGCCGAAGAACTGCCACGGCCCTGCATAGGTCACCGGCTGATCATCGAAGAAGTCTGTCATGTGGAAGTTGTCCGCGATCCTTGCGGCCAGTTCGCGAAGGGCTATCCACTGGTACTTCTTCCCGAAGCGTTCAGCCTTGTGCTCGCTGCTGTGATCGGTCTGATGTCCTACTTGGTGCTGATCAAATTTGGCGAATGCCCGCGGGGTCCAACCAAGAGAGAGCACACGTTCGAAAACCCAGCGCTGCCCTAGCTCTACGGGATACTCCGCTTCTAGGTCACGCCTTGGCTGGACCGAGGAGAGCGGATACTGGCTGAAGTCCCGGAGTTTGGGTTTGATGACATACTTTCCGAAGTCGCCCCAGAAGATCGAGATAAACAACTTTCTATACGGCCAATCTACACCGTCGTGCTTGTCCCTGTCGTACGCACGCTCAAGCTGTTTCTTCGTACGCGGTTTCCCGGGTGGAGCGGAGCCGTGCCCGGGCCGCACCTTGAACGGATTGAGCAGACCGGACAGGCCGCCTCCATGACGGCGCGCGGCGCGTCGGTGCGTTCCGACGCCCAGTCGCGGAAGCTCGACCGGAACCCGTGAGGCACCGCCGGAATGCCGAGTTCCCACAGCAGCTTGGAAAGTGTTGCGTCTGACAGCGGTTTGCTATATCTTATACCGGAAGATACCAGACCGGTCTCCTCCTGGGCGAGAGTCCGCGCTACGCTCAGGACTTCCAGCGCCCGCCCGGACAGCGGCACCCGGTGGGGACGCTTCGCCTTCATGCGCTCGCCGGGGATGGTCCACTGGCGGGCTTCCAGGTCGATTTCGTCCCACCGGGCCAGGCGGACCTCGCCCGAACGGCACGCCGTCAGCACCAGGAACTCGAAGGCCAGCTTCGCGGCCAGAGAAGCTATCCGAAGCCTGCACCGCCTCTATTGCGCATGCAACCTCGCCGTGGGGAAGCGCCCGCTGGTGGCGCTTGATATCGCCTTCTCGGGATGCCGGCCACGCCTGCGCCCGGGCGCGCGCCGAAGTGATTATGAATATTGAACCCAATAAGCTCAATGTCGGCGGTCAGGACTTCCGCGTCAAGTATAATCCATCGGCTCTGGGCGGCGCTTTTGTCTATAGCCCGAAGACGCGGTACCGGGGTGTCCAGCGCAATCTAATCTGGTGGGCGCCGGTTCCGAAGAGGGGAGGTACCGTTAAGGTCTATCCCTTGAATGGCCCGTCTCAGATGGTTACGCCGGGCCTGGAATTTCCTATGCGGGCGGGTTTAACTAAAGCGCCCCAGGCGTACAAGGTTAATAAGTACATCTGGGGACGATAGTATAAAGGATACCCTTCGCGATATGAAGTGGATTGTAGGATTGATCGACGCGAGGGCATCAAAGCCGAACCGTCCAAAGACCTACTCCCCTCGAATTTCAAACTGAGACCCATATTCGTCAGATCTGGTGGAGCAAAGGGAAGTTCAAGGAGGGAAGATGCCCCATCCCCACGGCAGTATCCGGTTTTCAAACCGTTCTTCCAGACCCCGTACAAGGTCGCTTTACCTCAATCGTGCCACCCGTCAGGTTCAGTTTTCGAGGCTTGCCATACCCATTGCGATAGCCAGAAATTAAATCGACTCCAGAATGCCGTTCGTAAGGACATCGACCCCAAAAGGCGGTTACCTTTTCCTCCTGCAATCTCCTTTGAATCTCACCGTGTATCCACTCTTTAAGCGCCTCCCAAGGCTCTCGATGGGGCGATCACCAAAGCATCCGTGGGGGTAGACAGGCCACCGGTTAAGCCCTGTGGACCGAAGGAAGCGGGGCACCTAGGTGCAGTGTGTTGACCGACCGGCGGGGTGCCCCTTTGTCAGTCGTGGTGCCCCCTGCTAATACCCACAACAAAGACCGTCGCCCTGAAGACGCTGGATGTAATCGCGGTTGATGGGCGGAGTCCTTGAACGCGACCATATCCTGCACGGCGGAAAACGAGGTGAACTTCCACATACTTCTGCCACCGTCAAGAATCTACCCTGCTCGTCGCTGGGTCGTCGAATGTACCCACGCTTGGCACAACCCAGGGGGATGCGTCGCTTGAGGCATTGCCTGGTCAGTACGCTGAGCTCGATTTCGGCGATGTTGAGCCAGCTATCGTGTTTCGGCGTGTAGCGTAGTTCAAGACACCCAACGCGCGTGCCTTCGAGGGTAGAAAGGCTTCGTAAAGCTGGCGGATCGATCCAGCCACTCGCGTTCTCCTTCTGTCAGACGAACAATGTACTTCTTCTTAGGCATACCGATGGCTCATTCACATGCGTAGTGCTGTAGCCGTCCCCACAACGATTCAATTTCTCGGCCCGTTGGCCGCATCAAGTATATAACTACGCTGCTTGAGGTGGACTACCCGGATGCGGAAGTCGTGGTCCTGGTCTGCGACAACCTCAGTACTCACACCATCGCATCTCTCTACGAGGCCTTCCCACCCGAAAAGGCCCGTTCTCTAGCCAAACGCCTCGGATTGCGCTACACCCCCAAGCACGGCAGCTGGCTCAATGTCGCCGAGATCGAACTGAGCGTCCTTGCCAGACAATGCCTGCACAGCCGCATTCCTGACCTGCAGACCCTCACCAACCAGGTGGAGGCCTGGAAATGTGATCGAAACGAGAAACACAGAACCATTGATTGGCAGTTCAGGACCACCGACGCCCGCATCAAACTGAAGAAGCTCTATCCCAAGTTTTAGGTGTCAGGGTGTACTAGTTTGGGGTTGAAAAGCTTGTGGTAAACCTTCGCCTGATCAACGGAATGGACTGAAAGGGAGGGGATATGAGCATCAGGAAGAAGCCCGGAAGGAGTCTGCTCATACCACGGCCAAGTGCGATCGATCTGCCAAAACGAATGTTCGAACCGAAGATCAAAAGTGGAGAACCATCGGGATGAAAAAGAAGGATTGGATTCTATTAGCCCTTCTGGCCGCAAAGGACTACAGATTACAGCCGGTACAGTTACAGAAGAGCCTTTTTCTGTTGAGCGAATCCGGGCTTCTGGGGGGGCGCAGTTTCTACAAGTTCGAGCCGTATCACTATGGCCCGTTTTCGCATGAGGTATATAAAGAGGCCGACCGGATGGTCCTTGAGGGACTGATCGTCGTGTTGCCCGTACCGGGCGTGCGCTGGCGAGAATACTGGATCACAGAAGAGGGCAAGATAGCCGCAGAAAAAATCGCGACGAAACCGGAGCAGCCTTGGGAATATTTGAAGCTGCTTGTCACGTGGATTCAGGATCTTTCGTTCCAGGATCTGATCAAAACGATCTACGCGCACTTCCCAGCCTACAAGGTCAACAGCGTTTTCGGAGAGTAACAGTGACTCTGATCGTAGGGATCTTATGTAAAGACGGAGTGGTCGTGGGATCAGACGGAGCGGCGACACTCGGATCACTCGGTTCCCAGACGGCTCGTCAGCCAACGAAAAAGCTCTGCGGCGTCGGGAATCGAATCATCGTTGGCGTATCTGGCCCCGTTGGGATGTCTCAACTACTGGTTGATCAAGTTGAATCTCTCAATGGGACAAACAAGCTGTCCAAAACGCAGTGCAAGAGCGCTGCTGATGCCATGCGTACCATCAGCACTGAATTCAAGAAAGACATCATCCCAGCAGCGCAAACGGCGCAAAGTGTAGCCAATCTCGTCGGACATCAAAACGCAGCCACGAGTGCCTTATGTTCAAGTGTTGTGGCCTTGCCGGTCAAGGGAAAGCCCACACTTCTTCAGTTCGATTACCAAGGTGCCGGAGAAGCTGCGAGCGAGGATCTTCCCTTTCTTTCGGTCGGGAGCGAACAGAAGACGGCAGACCCATTCTTGGCGTTTATCAGAAGGCTATTCTGGGAGAAACGTTTGCCAAAATTGGCGGAAGGCGTCTTTGCAACCACTTGGACGCTAAAGCAGGCAATCCGAACGAGCACCGGCGGGGTTTCGGATCCTATCCAATTGATGGTGCTGGAAGCAGATAGGGTGAGGGATATCACATCTGAGTTGGATGACCACGAAGCGAATGTTGAAGCCTTGGAAGATCATATCAGAGAATTCAGCACTGAATACAGCAAAGTAGAGCCTGATTCGATGCCCAAACCGCCTGAACCCTAAGCAAACCGTATAAAATGCAATGATGTAATTGTTTATACGCGGCATAGAAAAGGCGATTTTTTCGTATGAGGTCAGTCGAGTTCGCCACGCAGCCACCGGGCCAGCGCCTTCTTCGGAGAAGAGATCTCCCTCACAGACGTATAGTAGTAGTCTTCCCACCCCCATTCAGGGAGACCGGTGAAGAGCATGAGGTTCAGGGGATAGACTTCGGAGTCTGTACATCTTCTTAAATCGTCGCGGAAGAGGAAGGTCTTCCGAGTTCTACCATGACGCCTTCGTCGGGCGGGGTACCGTTCACGATCGCAAAAATACCGTCCGCCTCGACAACGTCCTTCAGGTCAGCCTGTCCCACCTTGTATGCCCATCCGGACGCGGTGAAGTCGATCTGATTGTTTCGCTCCCACACCTCCGCTCCCAGCGAACCGATCGCCTCTACAAAGGCGGGAAGCAGTCCTTGTCTCTGCTGCTGTGAAAACCCGTAGGGGTTTGCCAGGTAAACGCTCTTCTTCACGGTCGGACTCCTTTCTTGAACGGTCACGGATGGGCTACAGCATCCACGGATGAAGAGAACCGGAGGTCCCGTGAGTTTCACGCAACCGGTTCAGCGTCGTTCCTTGACGAAGCTGCGTTCGACGAGGCTTGGCTATTACCTTTGTGGTGATTGCCGTCAGTGCAGAAAGTGTTATAGACGAAAGGATGCTACGTGACATGAATGGTGAGTCGATATGGCGTCCGTGCAAGAGCGAAGACCCGAGTAAACCACCCCGCCCAAAGGGCGGGGCATTAACCACTCCCACCCCCAAAATCTTCTGCTATCCGATGAAACAGCTTGCCCACATACGCTCGTTGGTCACCTCCCAGAACCCATTTCCGGTACTTCGGTGCCCATACCAGAGGATACTGGCTATCATAGACTGCGTGACTGGTCCGTCGGAGTCCCATCGTATGCCTCCTGAGTCGATTTGTGTCTCAGTGGTCTGAACACGATAAGACATCCTTTTAGCTTGCCTTCGGCAAGCTAAACTTTTCCTCCCCTTCCAAAGGAAGGGGTATCCAAGTTCAAATACTTTCATGAAGCCCCCAGTATCCACCTCGCAGAGATGTGGGCTGGAGATTCCGTGTCAATAAAAGCCACCGGATCCTAGGAACCACGTGTAATAAAGCACATGAACGCATTGCACAACCGTCCCCTGGTCTAGGGATAACGACGATGGTTTCCGCCAAGCATTGATCGCAACCCTTCGCCGATCGCTTGATCAATCCTGATGACCGTCTACGGAACAGAAGGCTGTTCCGGTCTCCTCCATCAATGCTCATGCTTTCTCCCAATCAGTCCTGTCGTTTTCTTGTGTCTGGGGAACATGAGAAAATGACGGAAACCCAATGCAGAGCAAACGAGACGGCTTGGTTCCCATCGGTGAAGTCTTCGGCGGCCTGGACGGGCCAGTGATCGTGCTTCCATCCGGGTTCTGCCGGACATGCTCCTTGGCCGTGACCGTGGGCTCCAGCGCGGCCTTCTGGATAACAACAAGGTTCGAGACTTTGAGATCCGCCTCGGTCTTTTTTATGGACTCCAAAAAATGACAAAATTGACCCGATTTCGCCGCCGCGCCAGCTCGGAGCCAGCGATAGAAAGTCCTTTCGCTGATTCCCGCCACCCGGCAGGCGTCTTTGTTCGAGAGGCCCCTTCCGAACACTTTCAGCGATCTCGGCCCCGAGCTCGGGTGTCAGCTTTGTTTTACGTCCCACCATCGTTCACCTTCGCTGCCTTGAGCCGCGCCTGTCTCGCGCGCGGGCGAGGGTTGCCTTGTTCCGCGAGCCAGTGGGCCGTCCGGCTCCGGGGCGCCACAGGCGCGCCTCGATACCGGGGTGAGTCAAAGGCGCTACGGCCAAACCTCGACCTAACGGCCTTTTAGAGGGAGGCCCAAGGGGCCAAACTCAGGGGGTCTCGGCGCGCGTCTTCCTTATCCCTGAGGACGTGTGGAGCGTAACCCATCCTTGCCGCCCTCCCTGCCAACCGATCCAGGAAGGAGTTCGCCGCCGTGAGCCGTACGCCTGGGGGCGCTTCCGGGTCTTCGGCAATGTCTGCAACGACTTCAAGCATCGCGCCCAGCCGGTCCCTAGCGAGGACCTTGTCCTTGCTTGACGACGTCTGGCGAAGCCAAATAAATAGTCTTGACAAAACGATCGCGAGTTGGTCTACGCCTGGGCAGATACCCCGTCAGGGCACAAAAACCTGTACAAAGAATCCCCCGCCAAGCACCTTCGTCCTATGTGTTCCAAGTGTTACAGCATGGCCGTTAATTCAATGAGGATCAGAAAGTGAACGTTCGGATTCAAAGGCGGCGGACCAAAGGATGGCGATCCCCACGGGGATCAATTTACGTCGGGCGGCCGTCAAGATGGGGAAACCCTTTCACGGGGCCTGGCTGCGTGGATAAGTATCGGGTTTGGTTTTTATCTCAACCCGGCATGCTTGCCGAAGCGAAGGAAAAATTAACAGGCCATGACCTGTCGTGCTGGTGTCCGCTTGGTGCACCTTGTCATGCAGACGTTATTCTGGATTATCTTTGATGGGAGGAAGTGAGATGTTCAAGACTATCTTTCTGTTATCGATGTTTGCGGTCGCGCCAATCGAGGCGAAGCTGCTGCCGCTTGGTTCTTACGTTTCCATCATCGGAGGACCTGTATTCGTAAACGACGCAGAGTTAATATCAAGCGGTCGCGTGCGTGGGTCGTTGATAGTGGCCCAAAACGTCTCTAAGTTTGACACTGGCTTTAATACTCGTGGGGCGTTTGGCAGCAAAATTAATGGATGGCCGTTCCGGGTCGAAGGTGAGATCGGATATCGCAATACTAAGATCAAAGCCCTTCCCTATAAATCCTGGATCAGAGATGGCAAATCCACCAATAAGGCTCTTGTGGATGCTGTCAACAACGTGTATCAGGCATCCGGAAATATGACGTCCTTGAGTATTATGACCAATGCGTATTATGACTTACATGATAGTGAAAAAATTATCCAGTATATTGGCGGCGGCATAGGATTTGCGCACGTATCCGTCAATGACGAAAGTGACACGGCCATCTCCGACAATATCGCTTATCAATTCATCGGTGGAGTTGGATACAATATCAGCGATATTACTACTTTCACAGTTGATTATCGTTACTTCTCCACAACGACTCTTGAGCTTGAGGAGTTATGGGGATATGATTTCATGAGCAAAATCAATGTGGAAATCCACAGTGTCGAAATAGGATTACGATTTCATTTTTGACAAGGGCGGATCCAGCCAGGCCGTCAAGCCTTTATCCTTATCCGTCGTCGTTTTCCGAATCTTCAGGGACGGGTGTGAAGGTAACCCCCATTCGTGTGACTGTTGCACTCCACTGTCCCGCTCCACTGTCCCCCACTCGTCGGCACCGGACCAATCTCAGCGTCCGCGTCAGGCAGGGGGATCGCCATCCTCGCCCGTACCTCGACCCGGTAGCTGTCCATGTCGATCGCCTCGAGAATGCCCTTTGACAGGTCCTGCTCCTCAGGCGCCGGCAACTTGGGCGTCAGGAAGGTTAGAAATATGGACAGCTTCTCCCATTCCGCGTTTGTGTACGGCAGAATCGACGAGAGGAACCCATAAGTCCGCGTGAACACCTTCGTTTTGCCCTTGAAATCGACTTGGCCGTCCTCGTCGAGGTCGGATCTGTAGATCGCCACGCAGCCATCCAGGATCGGATCGATCCGGTCGCGGTCGGCTCCGCTCAAGTAGAGAGCGACGAGTTCCTCCACCTGATCCCGGTTGTAGACCTGATAACCATCGAGGCCGGCCCTCAGGTCGTGTAGCTTGTCCGGATCGGTTTCTTCGCTGAGAATCGTGGTTCGATAGTAAGGTTCGAACGACGCTCCGATGCCCTCGGCATCGTTCATGAAGTCCAGCACGAAAGTGTCGTGCTTCTGCGGACGCGCACGGTTCAATCGCGAGATCGTCTGAACCGCCTTGATGCCCGAGAGCACCTTGTCCACGTACATGGTGTGCAAGAGCGGCTCGTCGTAGCCGGTCTGGAACTTGTCGGCGCAAACCAGAAACCGGTAAGGGTCTTCCCGTATCCTGTCGGCAATCTTGCCAGACGGAAATCCATTGAGCGACGCCTCGGTGACCCTCCGTCCGCCGTATTCGTGCTCGCCCGAGAAGGCGACCACTGCCCGGTAGGGGCTCTTGCGTTCCTCCAGATACTCCTCGAAGGAGTGAAAATAACGGATCGCCCGTTGGATACCGTCGGTCACCACCATGGCCCGAGCATGGCCGCCGATCTTAAGGCGCGCAATGACCTGATCGTGAAAGTGATCGACCATGATCTCCGCCTTCTGGCGGATGGCGTGCTCGTGCGATTCGATATATCTTCGAAGCTTCCTCTGTGCTCGTTTGGTGTCAAACAGAGGATCGTCCTCCACCGTCTTCATGAGCCGGCAATAGCTGTCCACCGGCGTGTAGTGCTCCAGCACATCCAGAATGAAGCCCTCCTGTATCGCCTGTTTCATCGTGTAGCTGTGGAATGGAACGTGCCCGACCTGCCCGCCCTTGGGTACGGGCTCTCCGAAAATCTCCAGCGTCTTGTTTTTCGGCGTTGCGGTAAACGCGAAGTAGCTGGCGTTGGGCAGCAGTCTCCTGGACTCCATCAGCCGGTTGATCTTGTCCTCGGTCGTCTCGTCTTCGTCCCCGGCACCGGCCGTCCCCAGGGCCATGGAGACCGCGGCGGACGTCCGGCCGCCCTGGCTCGAATGGGCTTCGTCGATGATGATGGCGAACCTGCGGCCTCGGTGTTCATCACCGATCTCGTCGAGAACGAACGGGAACTTCTGGACCGTCGTGATGATGATCTTCTTGCCGGTCTTCAAGAACGCTCGCAGGTCACCCGACCGCTCCGCATGGCCGACGACGGATTCCACCTGGGCGAACTGCCTGATCGTGTCACGGATCTGCCTGTCGAGCACCAGCCGGTCGGTGACAACGATGATGGAGTCGAAAGTCGGTTTGCCGCCTGTTTCCAGTTCGATCATTTGGTGTGCGAGCCAGGCAATGGAGTTGCTCTTGCCCGATCCCGCCGAATGTTGGATCAGGTAGCGCTTGCCTGCGCCGGAAGCCTTCACGTCCGCCAGCAGCTTGCGAACCACGTCGAGTTGGTGGAAACGAGGGAAGATCTGCTTCGGGGCCTTCTTCCGGCCTTTGTCGTCCCTCTCCTCGACCACCTGGGCGTAGTTTTCGAGGATGTCCGTCAGGTTCCGCCTGGTCAGAACCTCCTTCCAGAAGTAGCCGGTCTTGAGGCCGGCGGGATTCGGCGGATTGCCCCCACCGTCGTTCCAACCCTGGTTGAAAGGCAGGAACCACGATCCCTCGCCTTTGAGGTGGGTGCACATCCGCACCTCGTGATCGTCCACCGCGAAATGGACGGCGCAGCCGCCGAACCGGAAAAGCAGTTCCCTCGGGTCGCGGTCGCGCTTGTACTGCTCGATGGCGTCCTCGACGGTCTGCTTCGTCAGGCTGTTCTTGAGCTCGAACGTAGCGACCGGCAGGCCGTTGACGAAGAGCGCCACGTCGAGCGACAGCCTGGTTTCGTCCTTCGAGTAGTGCAGCTGGCGCGTGACGCTGAAGACGTTCGCGGCGAACAACTCCTCCGCCCTGGCGTTGCCGGGAGACGGCGTGCCAAAGAAGAACTCGACAGAACAAGGACCGTGCTTCACGCCGTTGCGCAGTACGTCGATGACGCCGCGTTTGGCGATCTGGCCCTGAAGGCGGTGGAGGAACTGGACGCGCTGCGGGCCATCCGTGCCGATGCCGAGCGTCTCGACGGTCTCTGGCTGCGTGGCGATCAGGAAGGCGAGAAGCTTGGCCAGGTCGACGGCATGGTCGCGGTCATAGTCCCTCGGGTCCCCGGCGGCATAGCCGGCCTCGTCGATCAGCGAGCGGACGATGAGCGATTCCAGGCCTTTCTCGCTGGTGTCAGTCGTCACGACAGGCCTCCTCCATCACCTCTGCCTCGTCTGGTTCCGTCCCCTCTTCCAGGTCGTTGGTTCCGTCGAATGCGGGCTCTTCCCCAGACCCCGGAATCTCAACATCACGCACGTCGAGCCTGCCGCTCACGACGTCGCCGATCAGGCGGGTGCGATATTCGCGCAGCAGCTCGATTTGGCGGCGGGCGCGGTCAACCGCGGTGTCAATGTCGGCGGTGGCCTTGTCGAGATAGCGGACGATGGCGGCTTGCTCGGGGAGGGGTGGGAGGGATTGTTTCATACCACCAACAAACTGCCAATCAGCACGGGGCATCTTGGCACCAAAAGTCGAAGCGCTGATTGCATCGACAATCGGTTTTGATCGAAGAAGGTATTTCAGATAGTTTGACATCAGGTCACCATCACGGGGGCGTAACACTAGAAACTCCCCGACGCAAACCCCTTTGCGATCAGGTCGTGTGGCCTTTGCCAAGTAGGGCCGTAGCTTGCCGAAAAGTACATCTCCGGCCCGGAATCGTTTTACGTTACCATCAAAGCCAACGTCCTGTCCGGCTTCACGAAACCTGCCAGTCCAACTCTCGACGTGTTCGAGAGCAATGTAAATTTCATCAGCCCCACGCTCGCTAGCTTGGTCAACAATATTTGCTACATACCCTTTAAGGCGAGCCACCTCCCAATGCTCTGGCACGTCGCCGAGCCACTCGACGCCGGAGGGCTTGAGGGGAACGTCGGGATCCAGGCCGCGGGTGACGGCGCGGTGGATGACGGCCTGCTTCTGCTCCTCAAGCAACTTGATCAGCTTCTGCTTGGCGCGGATGTAGGCCCTGATGCGTTCGTCGGTGTGGTCGAGATAGCGGACGATGGTGGCTTGCTCGGGGAGGGGGGGGAGAACCAACGACTGGTTTCCAATATCACCTACGCTGACAGCGTCGTACGTGGATCCAGTGGAAACCAACTTCAAACCATGACCAAGTGTTTCGAGTTGGTAGTGAGAGAATCCAGTGTGGGAAATTCTCTCGTTTGAGGTAATAGCACAAAGTCCCCGACCAATGCCATATTCCTGATCGGCTGTGTTTAGCTTGCCGACAGGTGCGCGAACTGACATAAGTATCGCACCCATCGGACTGATTCTTGATGGAGCACGACAAAATTGCAC
Source organism: Candidatus Latescibacterota bacterium (assembly GCA_965217865.1). Lineage (GTDB taxonomy): Bacteria > Latescibacterota > UBA2968 > SICM01 > SICM01 > CBDCJO01. Next base: position 3,300,257 of record CBDCJO010000002.1, read on the forward strand.
AGGATTCGGGTGATGCGCCCCGAACTCCGCACAGCCTTGCAAGAATGGTGGGCCGATGCGCTCGTCACTGCAATCGTTCGAGGATGGAGACTGACCCATAAGTAGCGTCACTGAGTATTTCAATCGCCGCACCTCCCAATGCTCTGGCACGTCGCCGAGCCACTCGACGCCGGAGGGTTTGTAGGAGGGGTAGGAGTGGAGGTCTCTAATCACGGAATGCTCTCAACCCGGTCGTCACGTAACCATCCAGCTTCCGATGGAGGAGTGAAATCAGAGTGAAGTAGTCCGCTGCATCATCTTCACCCTTCCAGAGTATCTTCGGTTCGTGCGCGCGAGGGTTCCTGACGGCCGCAAGGCAACCCTTCAGCAGCTCAGCAAATCCCCGGTGTTCACTCTTTTCCGTCTCGGTTTGCAACGAGTTGAACGCCAGCACTGGCCGGCTGGTAGAGAAGACCCGATCCACAAGGGTCGCTCCGTCCCCATCAACTCCCGACATCTCGCGAATCCGTTGCGCCAGCCCTTTGGTCGCCTCGAAGACAGCATGGAAGTAGTCGTCCTGCATAAGTTCAGCGCGACAGTACTTCATTACTTCCGGATGGATGCGCCGCCCCTGAAACTTTGCCTGGATCGTGTCTGCTCGCCGCTCTGCCTCGCCCAGCGTCTGTGCAGCCCGGCGCTTCCGGAAATTCCCGTCAGATCCGTACTCAAGCCCTGAGAATGCCAAGATTGTGTTCAGTGCTTGACGGTGCGGTTCGAATTCCTCATTCCTGCCAACGAAACGGGCAGGCGTAAGGAAAGCCTTAATGAAGTTGAGTGTTTGGTTGGCGCACCTGTCCCTGTTCTGGACATCGAGGAATACCCAATAGAGCCTCCGCCATTTGGTGGATTCTCCCGAGCCATCAATCAGCCCGCAATGAGCCAGCATACGAGTGATATCCGGTCCAGTACCGCAATCACCGAGCAGTTTTGCCAACGACTCGATCTGACCTGCGGGGAACGAAGGAACCATGCTCATCTTTCCATTGTCCCAATAATCTTTTCGAGCAACCCCTCCGTCTCCTGCTCCAGCGCCAGAATTTCCGCCCGGATCTCCTCCAGCTTGCGCAACGGCTGTGGCTTGTAGAAGTATCGGGTGAAGCTGACCTCGTAGCCGGTCTTGATGCTGTCCGGCACAAACCATGCGTCAGGCGCATAGGGCAGCACTTCTCGGCGCAGGAACGCCTCGATTCCGCCCTCCTCCAACAGCGGGATTTGCTCGGTGTCACGCAGCTCAGTGTCGGGTTCGTACTCGACGACGACGGGCTTGCCCTTGACGGTGGCTGCGAACAGACCGCGCACGGGGTCGGGCTCGGTGCCCTTCCTGAGGATCTTCTTGATGACCGGAGGCGCGGTCTCCGAACGCCCGGCTTCCTCCTTGAGCGCCTTGATCTCTTTGGCAGTGCAGGCGCGCTCGGGGTCGATCCCCTCAAGGCGTAACGGCCGATCGACCGTTACCTTCCGGTAGCCGAAGGCCCGGTTCGGGAAGATCTTGGACTGCCCGGTTTCCTCGAACGCAAGAAACACGTCGCAGATGCGCCGGATGTCCTCGCCCGACAGTTCGCAGTTCTTCTTGCCGAGGTTCCTGCGCAGCGGCTTGAACCACTTGGTGGCGTCAATGAGTTGGACCTTGCCCCGGCGATGCTCCGGCTTGCGGTTGCCGAGCACCCAGATATAGGTCGCGATGCCCGTGTTGTAGAACATGTTGAGTGGCAACGCGACGACGGCCTCCAACCAGTCGTTCTCGATGATCCAGCGCCGGATGTTGCTCTCGCCCTGGCCGGCGTCGCCGGTGAACAGGGAACTGCCGTTGTGGACCTCGGCGATGCGGCTGCCCAACCTGGTGCCGTGTTTCATCTTGCTCAGCATGTTGGCCAGAAACAGCATCTGGCCGTCGCTGGAGCGGGTGATCAGCGAGTACTCCGGATCACCGGCGTGCCCGGTGACGAAGCGCCGGTCGCGCATGTCTTTCCTCCCACCCATGCGCTCAAGATCAGTCTTCCAGGACTTGCCGTAGGGTGGATTTGAGAGCATGAAGTCAAATTCCCGGGACGGGAATGCATCTCCGGACAGGGTCGAGCCGAACTTCATGTTCTCGGCCTCGTTTCCCTCACCCTTCAGGATGAGATCGGCCTTGCTGATGGCGAAGGTCTCGGGGTTTACCTCCTGTCCGTAGAGGTGAACAGACACCTCCCTGCCGTTCTCTGCGGCGAGCTTGACGAGCGTCTCTTCGGCAACGGTCAGCATCCCGCCGGTGCCACAGGCGCCGTCATAGACGAGATAGGTGCCTGACCGAATCTTGTCTGCGATGGGCGCAAGGATCAGACGGGACATCAGCTCCACGACGTCACGCGGAGTAAAATGCTCTCCGGCTTCCTCGTTGTTCTCTTCGTTGAAGCGACGGATCAACTCCTCGAAGATCGTCCCCATGGAGTGATTGTCGAGTCCGGGAAGGCGAATGGAGCCATCCTGGTGCAAGACGGGTTTCGGACTCAGATTGATCGAGCTGTCGATGAACTTCTCGATCAGGAATCCAAGCGCGCCGGCTTCGATCAGGGTGGGAATCTGATTACGGAACTGAAACTTGGTGAGGACCTCCTGGACGTTCGGGGAGAAGCCGTCCAGGAAAGCCTCGAAATCGGCTCTGAGTTGCTGTTGCTTGCCCCGGGAGGCGAGATCACGCAGGCGGAAGGAGGACGTGTTATAGAAGGCCTGGCCGGACGCCTGGCAGAGCGCAGCATGCTGATTGGCGACGCCGGCCCTGTCGAGTTGCCCTTTCATCTTGAGCACGGCCTCTTTGGTCGGCTCGAGCACCGCATCCAGACGCCGAATGACCGTCATCGGCAGAATGACGTCTCGATACTTGCCCCGAACATAGACGTCGCGCAGCACATCGTCAGCGATGTTCCAGATGAAGTTGCCGATATTCAGGCTGCTCATGCTTTGTCTCCTTCAACCGCTTGGCCTGCGCCAGCCCTTTCTTGCAGGTCGATCCATCCGTCAGGGTCCGAGGGTTTGAATCTCCATGCGCCGGCTGCCTCGAAGTCCGGCAACTCGACCCGCTGGGCCAACCGGTAGACCTTCTTCTCTTCGACGTTCAGGCGCCCTGCCAAGTCCCGGACGGTCATGAGCCCGGATCGATACGTCTGCCATGATGGAGTCCTCTTTGTAGTCGACAAATATAGCAAGGAATGACCGTTTGAACCAGTTCAAATTCAGGCGGGCCGGATACATGGCCCGTCGGGAGAGTTCCTGGGGCTCCATCCGTTGGAGATCGCAAGCGGATCGTCAGATCGCCGAGACGAGCGGTCAGGTGATCTCTGACAATCGGGAGATGGTCAAGGTGGTTTGCCCCGGTCCAGGGGAAGTGCTTGATTGTGAAACTGCACGACAGAAATACGAGTGACGATTTGCCGAACGCCGTGCTACAACATTACCGCAATCTCCAGCACCATAGAAATACGATACTGGAGGGTGTTCGCACTATTGCTTTCCGCAATATGAACCATTTGTTTTGTACCATGTCCCGAGTGGGTGTCAATACATTTGAGAATGATCGAGAAATCGATGTCTCATACGACATGATTTTCGAAGATCAGGAAATAGACGCGGACGCGAACTGCCGCTCAACAGTAGAGTATATAAGTATGATTCCTTGGGGAATATACTTATCATGTTGGCCACAATTAAGGTAACATGGTGATATCAGTTTCAATTGGCGGCATATCGTACTGAATTCTCATGGAAGTACCGCATAACCAAGGAAGGGTTATCCCGGAGATGGTTCAGATAAATGCGGAGATTTCGCATCAACGCCGGTCGGTTGCGCGCGCGTTTTCGGCCAACGGCGTTAGCCTTGACGTCCTGGTTAAGCATCTCATCCGGGTTCAGATCCGGACTGTAGGCCGGGCCGACGGCGGCAGTCGGCACGCTCAGCCTCCTGGATGCCGGGATCACCGGAAACCGTTTCGGCTTCCAGTGGCTGGCCGGCGTGGACTACGCCCTGGGAGAGAAGATATCGATCGAGGTGAAAGTGCGCTGGGCAAGATTCGACGAAATGAGCGGCAGCGTCCGGTGGGACCTGATCCGGAGTCACGCGCTGGTCAGGGCGGACGGTGAGACCCCGTTCACGGGTCAGTTGAACCTCGACGGGATCGAGTATCGGGGAGTGACTCTGGGGTTGAAACACTGCTTCTGGGCGGCATGCACGGCTGCCCCTGTAGCGTCAGGCGCAACGCCGACTGGAACCGCCGCCATCACGATCTGTCCCATCGCGAGGTCCCTTGACACCGGGTAATTCTCAAATCACGTGCTCCCGGCGCAGTTTCCGGATCTCCGACAGCCGGTAGCCGGTCAGCATCAGGAGACGGATCGCGGCCACCGCTCAGGACAGTCCCTTGTGATGCCGCACGTTGACGCCTTCCCGGTCGATGAACCGGAGTGTGGTGCCCGGAGCCGAAGGATGAACGCGTGGTGATACGGAGCAGTGTGTCGTGGTACGTATTTCCTGAGTCGCCAGGACAAGCGAGGTGAGCCGGGAGAGCATCCGGATCCTTGGAGACGCACTTGCGCAGGCCCGGCTATTCCTTTGTGGTGATTGCCGTCAGAATACTGAAGGGCAAGCGTTCTTCGGCGAGCGTCGCCCACATTTTGCGCTGCTGGTGCCAGTGGGGGACGGCGGCGATGGGACGGACGTCCTTCTCGCAGATCGGGTCGCGGCCCCGGAGCGTGCGGGGCAGGAATAGCAGCGTTTCCTGAATGTCGGGCGCCAGATGGAGCAGGTTCATGATCTGCGTGATCCTCGCCCGGGTCACGCAGCCGAGGCGCGCCAGGTCCGCATAGTCCCGCACGTCGCCCCGCCGGACCAGTTCCTCGAACCGTATCGCCAGGGCCGTCAGTCTCGATATGCGAGGTATATTCCCCGGCTCGACATTCCGGTCCTGATCCGTGTGGCGGCAGCCGTTGTTCCGGCCGTTTCCGGGCTGGAACGTGAAGGACACTTCCAGGGGGCCGGGTCCGGCCCGGGTCGCATCGGATGCGCGACCGCTCATCGCATGACCTCCTGACCGTCGAGACCCGCCTTCCGGCACAGCGCCTCGATGCCGGGTGGGCGAAAGGTGACGGTTACCGTGCCGTCCCGTCCGTCGTAGCCGACCCGCTCGATGAGCAGCCGGAGTCTCCGGGCCTGCTCCCTCGGGGCCAGCGCCGTCCAGACCGGGTCGAAGACCTCCAGGGCCCGGGCCAGGTCGCTTTCATCCACGGCTTCCCGCTCAAGAGCGGGAGCCTCTTCCCGGAGAGCGGTCAGCCGCTGTTCCCGCGCTTTGGCCACCGTGGCCGCCACGGCCTGTTGGTTCATCCCGATGCCGCGGACGTGCTCCACCACCGCGGTTTCGATCTGGTGGGCGTTGAGGGACCTGCCCGGACACGACGACCGGCCCCGCTGCCGGGCACTCCGGCAGACGTAATACCGGTAGCGCTTCTCCTTCTTGAGAGTATAAGTGTGCGCCATGCCCGTCCCGCACGGCGTGCAGCTAGGGGGACAGTAATCTTACGCAGATTGGTGCCATTAATCTTTTTCATGCTCGCGCTAGTTCCGGCTGCATAGCTTTGAATCTGCCTTCTACAATTCGGCGTTCTTAGGCACTGTTCGATGAACAGGGGGTCGATGGCAGATTGGTCAAAGGAAAGTCTCATCATAGTGTCTGGATAGGAGATATCTTTCCGGGCTTCCGAGAATACTGCCGGGAGACCGACTAGGTCGCGCGTGTTAGATCTGGACACCACAAGATCACCGCAATCAATAAGTGCGGCCTTCATGGCAGGTGACCCTTCAACAGGCTTGAGTTGCCCCGGTACGTATCCCCAGCGAGAGATCGCGCTAAGCGCCAAGACCCAGTGCCCAGTAGGATCCGATGTCACGGGAGCGGAACAGCCATTCTGCGGAGAGCGAAGCAACAAATCGCCGAGTGACGTTGCTGTGGCATTACGGGAGTTGAGCTTCGACTCGAAAATGGCCGACTGTGCAACGCGCATTGAAGTAAGCAGCCTGAAAAGCGTTGCAGACACCTGTCCTATTGCCTGCAGCGCCTCCACAATCCGCCGCTGCTCGTCCAGCGGCGGCAGGGCGAACTCGTAGGACGCGAGACTCTTCCAGTTGGTTCGCGGTGACAGCGAACCGGCTGACGTTCCGATCGCGTGCTCGAAGAAGCCATCCGTCTGGCAGATGAACGGAAGTAGGTCCGGCAGTAGATGGTGCTCGTTCGTCGATTCGAAGACGTAAATGTCACCGCTGCAAACGCCGCCGAAGTCCGGGACGGCGACCTTGCGTTGATAGGCGCGCCGCTTTCCAAACAGCACGTGTCCGGGTCGAAAGACGCTTGTGAACGTCGTGCCGGCGGCCACGTCGCCCCAGCGTCGAATCGTCAGATCTCCAGGATCCAGGTGCTCCAGACCCACGTAGCGAGCAAAGCCGGCAGCCTCAGGATCGGGCGCCCGTGCGGCACTCAGTCGGACGACATCTCCGAACGCCACGCGCGTCCAGCCGGGCTTGAGTGTGTCGCTACCCACCCTACCCATCGGACTCACCCTCCGCGACCATGTCATCGAGCATCTGGACCATGTCGTCCATCTGCGGCCAGAAATCGCGGCCGCTCGCTTCGAACTCGGCCCAAGCGCTCCGTAGATCGCCGCCTGGGTTGGCGTCGTCGGCTGCACCGGCAACTGGCCGAACATAGCGTGGGATCGAAAGGTTGCCGTTCTTCTGGAGGATTTCCGTCGCCGTCGCGACCTTGGCGAAGCCGGGGTCATCGGTAAACGCCTGATAGGCGGTGAGAATGCGCTGCTGATGTTCGGCCCTGAGAAAGCTCTGGGCCCGCTCCCGTGCCACGTCATGCACACCGTCGATGAACAAAACCTTTCCCTCGCGGCCGGAGGGCTTCCGCGTTCGGCAAATCACCACGCAGGCTTCCATGGGCGAGTTATAGAAGAGGTTTGGTCCGAGGCCGAGCACACATTCGAGGAGGTCCAACTCGACAAGCTGTCGCCGCATCGCCGCTTCTTCGTTGCGGAAGAGCACACCATGCGGGAAGAGAATTGCGCAGCGGCCGGTCTGTGGGTTGAGGCTCGTGAGGATGTGCTGGAAGAAGGCGTAGTCGGCTCGGCCCTGAGGCGGTGTCCCGAGGAAGTTGCGGCCCCAGGGGTCGTGCTGCCACGCCTCGCGGTTCCACTTCTTGATCGAGTACGGCGGATTGGCGAGGACCACGTCGAAGGTCCGCAAGTGGTCGCGGTCGATGAATGCTGGCTGGCTCAACGTGTTGCCCGCGACGATCTCGAAGTCTTCCACGCCGTGCAGGACCAAGTTCATCCGGGCAATGGCGGCCGTGATGTGGATCCGCTCCTGGCCGTATAGCCCCAGCGTACGCACGTCACCGCCTCTGCGCTTAACCTCGGCCAGCGACGAGATGAGCATGCCGGCCGTGCCGGCCGTTGGGTCGTAGATGCGATCGCCCGGTTGCGGCTCGAGTACCTGCGTCATGAGATGGACCAGGGTGCGGTTGGTGTAAAACTCCTGCGCGGTGTGGCCGCTGTCGTCGGCGAACTGCTTGATGAGGTACTCGTAGCCGTTGCCCAGCTCGTCCTCTGGGACCTTGGCCAAGCTCAAGGTGTGCTGCGAAAAGTGCTCGATGAGATTCTTCAGCGTCTCGTCGGGAATCTGCGCCTTGTCTGTCCACGAGGCATTCCCGAAGACGCCATTCAGGCGCTCCGGGTTGGCCGCCTCAATGGCGCGGAAGGCATCGAGCAGTGCCCGGCCCACGTCGCGAGACGCACTGCGGACATCGGACCAGTGTGCGCCGTCGGGGATCACGAAACGGTCATCGGCAGTGGCCCGGGCGTTACCAGTCTCGTCGCGCGCACGCTGGTACTCCTCGTTCCACACGTCCGACAGGCGTTTGAAGAAGAGCAACGGGAAGACGTACTGCTTGTAGTCGCCGGCATCGATCAGGCCCCGCAGGAGCTTCGCGGCGCCCCAGAGGTAGGACTCAAGGTCCTGCTGGCTCATGTGTTCAGCGGACGTACTCATGCGAGCCAGCCTCCGTCGGTCAGGACCTCATGCAGGTGATCCTCGGCCGCTCGGCATTCAGAGAGCGCCTGCTTGAAGGCCGCGATCGCCTCGGACAACGGCGGGATCTTCTCCCCGATGGGCGGCAGCACGTAACGCGAGATATTGAGCGTCCAGTCTTCGGCCGTGATCTCACGCAGGCTGACGACCTTGGCGCGATCCGCTACATCCTTGAAAGCGTGCACCCAGGCAACGATGTGTTCGCGGTGCTCGGGATCGAGAAAGTTCTGGGCTCGACCTTTCCGGAACATGGTCGAAGCGTCCACTATCAGCACCTGTCCCTTCCGGCTGGCAGGCTTCGCCCGACGGAGAACGACAATCGCGGGCGCGAGCCCGGTGCCATAGAAGATGTTCGGGCCCAACCCAATGACTGCTTCGATGAGATCGCGCTCCAAGAGGTGCTGCCGAATGGCGCCCTCGGCACCCTTGCGGAAGAGCGCGCCCTGCGGAAGCACAACCGCCATGCGGCCCGTGCCTGCCGCCATTGACGCGACCATGTGCTGAACCCAGGCAAAGTCGCCGTAGTTGTCCGGCGGGAGGCCGAAGTCGGCCCGGCCCCACGGGTCAGCCTCCCACACCTCGCGTCCCCACTCTTTGAGCGAGAAGGGTGGATTGGCGATCACGCAGTCGAAGGTTGCGAGGCCGCCCGTGCTTGAGTCGGTGAACGCTGGGCTCCGGAGCGTGTCTTCACGCACGATCTGGACGTCCTCAATGCCGTGGAGTACGAGGTTCATGCGGGCGATCGACGAGGTCGTGAGGTTCTTCTCCTGGCCGTAGATTTTGCCGAGAAAGGTACGCGGGTCACCGCCAGCGCGCTGCACGTGCTCGATCGCCCCGAGCAGCATTCCGCCTGTGCCGCAGGCCGGGTCGTAGATGCTCTCGCCCTCCTTGGGATCGAGGAGATCGACCATCAGGCGAACCACGCTTCTCGGCGTGTAGAACTCGCCGGCCTTCTTGCGCTTGGTGATGTCGGCGAACTTCCCGATAAGGTATTCATAGGCGTCGCCCAGGATGTCCGAGCTGGCGACCCTGTTACCGAGCGTGACCTCCGAGATCCCTTCGATCAGGTCTTTGAGGATCTCGTCAGTGAGCATCTCGCGGTTGCCCCAGTCGGCGGCCCCGAAGACGCGGTAGAGCGTGTCGGGATTGGTGCGCTCGATGGTGCGCATGGCGCGCGAGAGCGCCGCGCCGACGTTAGTCGAAGTCTCACGGATATCTTGCCAGTGGCAACCCTCTGGGACACGGAAACGGTGCACTTCAGGGAAGTCCACCGCGACGGCATCTCCGTACACCAACGTGGCCTCCGCCGCCTCCTCGTCCCACACGTCGCAGATCCGCTTGAAGAAGAGCAGCGGCAGGATGTACGCCTTCCAGTCCGTCCGATCGACGGCACTGCCGCGCAGGATCTCGGCGCAATCCCAGAGACGAGACTTGAGGTCTTGAAGGCCCAGAGCCATATCGTCAGCAGACACTGCCATGCCGCGCCGTGATTGTCTCGCCTGTGGGTTCGCCGATCACAACGGTGGATTGCGTCATGAGGCTGCCGCTGTCAGGGACGAGGTGATCGGCTTCCGCGCCCAGTTCACCGGTAGAGCGCGGCGATTCGTTGCCAGAACAGCGGTGACGGCCTGCGTTTCCGCGCCTCCCATTGGTAGACAACGGCTCAGGAAAGGGCAGATTAGCTTGTTAGCTGACCTTGATTGAGCGGGGTGATAGCCGGTATCGAGGGATGCAGGATCAAGACCGGGAAGACCCGAAGAAAAAGGGCCGCCAGGCCGGGCCGCCTCGGTCCGGGTTTCCTTAGATGGGGGGTAGCGTTTCGATGTTCACGATCCAGCGAGAGGGAATAGCTTCACAGAATCCCATACCACAGTCGAGTTGGAGGGTTCCACAGTCGAACTCCGGGTGTGCCAGGGTGTAGCTCCAAGCCTTGAGGAAGTCTTCGACAAGGTTGGGCAGTTGGTCTCTTTCAAGCCGGGCAGCGATGGAAAGGTACCGATTGGCTCTATTCAACGCGACGGGTCCGGGTACGGCGACCTGGATGATCCTTGCTTTGCCATCCTCTCTAAGGAGTTCCGTTCCTTCGTCACCGAGAAGCGCGTATGCCACGTGTTGGTCGAATTCGGACCCATGAGCCAGGTAGTGATTGAAGCCGTGAAGCAGTCCGCAACGGGAGAGCGTCAGAGAAACTTGCCCCTCTCGGTGCCCGGCTTTGTTGCCCTCTCCATACTTGAGCAAGGCCGCATCGAGCGCCTCTTCGTTCCATCGCCGATGGCATAAAAGCGCTCTGACAAGGCGCTCTCGCCGAGCTGGTGCTTCCAAAGGCAGCAGGCCGATGGATCGAATCGAATCAACCTCCAAATCGATCAAGCGAGATCCGTGATAACCCGCGACCGTCGTCGTTCGAATCCACTCAAGCGTTGCTTTGATGATCTTCTCCCGGTTCGTGCAGGAAAAAAGCAGATCAAGCGCGTCTTCGACAAACTCGGGCTTTTCCGCGAGAAGTTTCTCCCGGGCCGCATTCGGCAAGAGAGACCCAACTGCTTTCGTGAGGAGCGGACCCCAGATGCAGTTGTTGTCGAAATCCACCATGACTTTCTCCCATAGCTAATCTCCTCTCCTGGCGCGCAAAGGCCGCTGACGGGCCGCTGAGAGGCAGGGAAGGGGGAGCCTAGCTTTGTTAGAGCGGCGCAAGAAATCGACTTCGCAACGTCAAGAATGCAAATAGGTGACCTATAGTGAGTTCGTCCCGAAAAACTAACCAGGAACCGTAAGCGACCGTAGCTACATAACTGAAGGCATTGTTGAGGGCCATCGCTGAACTGTGTATTCCTGTCCATGTGTCTCGCACAACCGACAACGATTTCACCTTTTCCAAGGATTTTATGATAGATGATAAAACCTTCTTATCGTATGCAACCTTTTTTAGGTAGGACAGATTTTCAATGCCACTTACTGCTTGATTGTTTGCATTCGAAACGGCCTCTCTTGCTGCCGAGTCGCTATTGAAAAGGACGTGTCTAAATCCCCGCGTAGCCAACGCCATAACTGGGACAATTGCGAACCCCACTACCAGCAATTTCCATTGGATCCAGCCAATATAGATAATTGCTGACACAAAGCTAAGGAAATTATTCATCGCAACGTTTAGGATCGTCAACAAGAATCCCTGTATGCGTTGCACATCACTGTCCAGTCGTGTAAAAACATCTTCTGTACCTAGCGAGTGTAATGCTTCTGAGTCTAAGTCGGATATTCGTTCTAGCACCGCTATTTTAACCGCCAGTGTCAGCCGGTGAGAGATCACCGACGCAAGGTAATTATGTGCTGAATTGCTCACGGTCAGGAGACGCACTTGCGCAGGCCCGGCTATTCCTTTGTGGTGATTGCCGTCAGAATACTGCAGGGCAAGCGTTCTTCGGCGAGCGTGGCCCACATTTTGCGCTGGCGGGGCCAGTGGGGGACGGCGGCGATGGGACGGACGTCCTTCTCGAAAACCGGATCGCGGCCCCGGAGCGTGGGCGGCAGGAACAGCAGCGCTTCCTGAATGTCGGGCGCCAGGTGGAGCAGGTTCATGATCTGCGTGATCCTCGCCCGGGTCACGCAGCCGAGGCGCGCCAGGTCCGCATAGTCCCGCACGTTGCCCCGCCGGACCAGCCCCTCGAACCGTATCGCCAGGGCCGTCAGTCTCGATATGCGAGGTATATTCCCCGGCTCCCCATATGATCCTCTCCCCGGAACCATTCTCTGTTCGTCAGACGTAACATGCTGTATTGAAAGGACCGATGCCGATCCAACGCTTGCTGAGCCTCTTGAAGAATGGTACACATGAAGAGGTGGTACACGTGTCGCTTCTAATGAGGCCGCGATCGTTAGATCGCGGAAATACCTCACCAGGAGAGCATCTAATGTATTTTCAACGATCTGTCCGGACAAATGCGAGCGGCGACCTCCCAAACACCGGAATCCGGGTCATTCATCTATTCCTCCTGCGTCCAACCGACTGTAAACATTGCCTGTTCAACCGACGCGAGCGCCCCCGGAATTTTCCGCGCCGCCTCGCCGTTCGCAACGCTCAACGCGTTACAAAAACCGGGTATTTGCCTAACTCGCCCTGGAGCGTTTTGGCGAGCAGACGGGCCTGAATTTCGAGTAATCGCCGATAACTGACACGATAGTCGAAGAGAGGATGCGTAACGAGCGTGTCCATCCGGGCCTCATACGCGCGGAAGAACCCTTTCGCCCCGCAACCGTCAACAAGTCACGCTCGGAGACCATCTTCGTGTTCACCGCGCTCAGCACGGCCGAATCCGCGATCAGGGGCCGTAGCGGCTCCATCAGGTCCAGCGCCAGCGCCGGCCGGCTATGACGCGGCTGGTGATAGAAACCGATCATCGGATCAAAGCCGACGGCGTAGCAGGCGACGGTCAGATCCTTCGCCAGGAGCTATAGCCGAGCGACAACAGGGCATTGACGGGGTCACGGCGGCGGTCCCCATATGATCCTCTCCCCGGAACCATTCTCTGTTCGTCAGTCGTAACCTGCTGTAATGAAAGGATCTGTCCTAATTACGCCCGCGCCGCAGACGCGGAAGACAGCGTCAAGACGACTTCCGCCCTTCAGGTTAAAACAGCCACTTCTCCGACATGGGATCAGGATATCCGGGTCATCGTTACCCGCGCTGTTCACCTTGGTGCTGACGGCGCGCCTTTCGTAGGGGCCAACACAGGCTTCACGCATCAACTCGAGAAGCCGTGGTGAGGTCGTTGTCCACGTTCTGGACCGCCTCACGCTGTCGGAAGCTGTGGCGGAGGAACCGTTTAACCTGAAGAAATTCTACATAGTGCGGCGCAAATCTCAAATCCCCTCTTCCCACACCCGCCAAATCGCCACTCTTATCTTCCCCTCCATCCGCTCGTAGCTTCTGATCGCTCGGATCTGAAGCCTCCCTGGTTGACAGCTTCCGGCCAAACGGCTATATTACTCGATTGTCTGACTGCCCCTAATCGTCTTGGCTCCCAGTCTCGCGCACCCCCGGAATGCAGTGAGGGGCAAGACCACGCTCGTCGAAACCGTGGCGGGCGCGTGGGGAGCAGGAAGCCACGCCCTTCCGGGGGGCATATCGGGTTCTCAAATATGAACAGGGAACAGAAGCAGAGTATGAAGCTGGAAGATCTCCAGGCCAATGCTGCGGTGCATGGCATCCTATCCGACTCCCTCGTCACGGTGGTCAGCGTGCAGTGGTTCGGCTCCGAAGCGCTTGAGTTGACGTACAAGACACCGACTGGAAATTACGCTCTCAACAATGCACCTCCTTATCGATCAAACCCGCATTCGGGAATACCGGTCACAGTGAAGGGAGGGCTTGGAAGGCAAGATGGCGACGCTTCACGCCGCGCGGCCAGTGCTTGGTGCAACCACGTTTGACGTGTATCTCGTATCGCGAATGCGATATTCTTGGCCGCCCGCTCACGCCGGAGGAAGTCCAGCATTTCACGGATACTGCGAGAAGGATTGGGACGCTACTATCTGGATCAACTTTGGCTACTGATGAGGGACGGGTATAATTTCGTTGCGTGCGACGGCGATTGCGCATCTGAGCCCACTGCCTTTGGTGCGGATCTTCGGGCGGCTTGCATGTCTCGGACGCCGGATGGCCATGAACCAAACCTGCTATGGCATACGAGGCACCAGCGGGTATCAGGAGTTCTTCATATATTGGCTCGTCGTCAGCATACGTATGAAGTACTCAGGCAGCTCGGCCGGGTAGCGGGCCGGGTGCGGCTTGAAGCCCTTTTCCTCGCAGTAGCGCAGATAGAAGCTGTTGCTCTCGGTGTTCGGGATCGCAATGAGATTGGGCGGGATGGCCGCACCGTTGTCGATGCTGAACTTCTTGCTGATGTTGTGACCGGATGGGCGCTTCTTCGAGGAATACGCGGCGATCATGCAATATGATGGCGGAATGACTCGTGAGGAAGCCGAAACTCAAGCTCGTGAGGCGAAGATGCTTGATGATCTCCTGAACCTCCCCCCGTTCGACCTGAAGGACCTCCCCGAACCTGCGCTTGATGATCTCCTGAAGGACCTCCTCATCCTGCCGGAACTCCCTGAACTCCCCCCATTCGTGTGACTGTCGCACTCCACTGTTGCAACTCCACTGTCCCGCTCCACTATCCCATATACCCCCCCACGGTCGCTTTTCTGAAGGTTCCGCATCTTTGCCCGGATTCCTGAATAAAGTCGCACACGGGGAGAATCCGATGCCCTGTGGGCGATTCCGGGGCAAGGGGGCCATCTCGTTTAAGGATCCCAGCCCATGAGGGGTCGCGGCTCCGCCGGCGGAAACCACATGGGGCCTCCTTCCAAGAAAAAGTGGAGGCAAAAACGTTGCGCGGGGCTATCCGGTCGGCGGATTCGGAAACTCCGGCCCTGGACGAGGGGTTGATTACAGTGGCGACCGCCTCTGATCTTTCAGGTCCTTCTCCGGGAAACAGATCGCCAGGTTTTGAGGGCGCAGGGTGGCTCATGGCGATTGAGGGATGACAACTTGTGGAATTTGATTCCGTTGGGAGATTTCTGGCGTGGGTCAGTGGCGAGACAGTGGCTCGAGACACCTCGAGACAGCGTTGAGGGCACAGATCCGGCCCGTGGGCGACTTTCTTTCTGAATCCGGGAAAAGGGGGGACGCGACCTCCACAAAACGGGCGGCACGGCACAGACGGCACGTGGGCGAAGTGAGAAGGTCCCGGTCCCGTGGATTTGCGGCCCGGGACCTCACTCGTGATCGGGGTCGAGCATCTCGAGAGCCCGAGCTTCGGCTTCCTCGCGAGTCATTCCACCCTCATGCTCCATGATCCCCGCGTGATGTCAAGCTCTCGACGTAAACAGCGGTTCTCCTCCTCCAAAGGCTTCTGGTGACCTGTACCTGGGAACGCATCGATCGGATCTGCCTCCAGCAGAGAAGCGGTAGGAGTAGCCGATATCAGCGACAAGACGGATCACCAGGTGGAGCGGGATTTGGGGCTGTACCAGGCGCGCTTGGGCACTGGCGAGCAGACAGAGCCGAAGGCCGATGCTGTGCACGATTTTGCGGCTATAGTGCCGCCTCAAGAGCGGGTCGTTCCCGGGTCTGGAAGCTTTTCAGACGAGAAAGCCAGGCGTAAAAACCGCTCGACAATATTCCTAAGATCTGCCATCCTCTCCACTGGAAACTTAGTGCGGCCCTTCATAAATCGGTATTTGTCTTCGGTGTCTTCGAGAAGATGGTGTCTACTTTTTGGAATGCTTCGCGCCTGCCTGGTATCGGCAAGAATTTAATGGCGAGACAGTGGCTCGAGACACCTCGAGGCAGCGTTGAGGGCACAGATCCGGCCCGTGTGCGACTTTCTTTCTGAATCCGGGAAAAGGGGGACGCGACCTCCACAAAACGGGCGGCACGGCACAGACGGCACGTGGGCGAAGTGAGAAGGTCCCGGTCCCGTGGATTTGCGGCCCGGGACCTCACTCGTGATCGGGGTCGAGCATCTCGAGAGCCCGAGCTTCGGCTTCCTCGCGAGACCCCGGAAGGTTGCCCCACGGGGTCTTGCGTTAACGGACGACCGCCGAAGTTGGCGGATTGGAATATGGCTCCCCATCTGCACCCTTTTCCTAACCGCTCACCGTCACGCCAGAGAGAGAATCCCTTGTATTTGAGGGACTTGGGTAACAAGGACGCCTGCAAGGGTGGGGAATCCACCAGGCGACCTTTTATCGCTGGCTCCGAATTGGTAAGATGGCGAAGTCCGGGAAGTTTCGAGAGTTTTGCCAGTCATTGAAAAAGGCCGGGAGGTAGAGTCGGATCAGCGGGGCAAAAGTGGCGTCAGAACGACTTCCGCCCTTCAGGTCAAAACAGCCGCTTCTCAGACATGGCGAGTGGCGATGGGGCGACAAGGGCAACTCCAGGCTGGACCTGGGGCACGTTCACGGACTTCGAGGCGGGACGTTGGTGGGGGAGCCATCGGAGAGGGACTCGGGGTGCTTCACGTCGCTTGGGGAGGACGAAAGGACCGCCATTTCATCCGTCAGGTGAGTGGGTGATTTGAAAGCACTTGACATTCTGTGGTCATTTGGCTACAATCATTCTCAATGATTAAGGTTGTCCACTACGTTTCGGAAAGCGGTACGGACTATTTCGATGCATGGCTCCAGACACAAAGTCCCGAGACCCGCGCCCGCGTCCAGACACGCATCGATCGAGTAGAACTGGGTAACTTCGGTGATCACGAGGGCGTTGGCGAAGGCGTCTACGAGCTTCGGATCGACTTCGGCCCCGGGTATCGGGTCTACTATGGCCGCGATGGTGAAGATCTCGTGATTTTGTGTGGCGGCGGGACGAAGAAACGTCAAGCCCACGACATCGCAAAGGCCCGGACCTGCTGGAAAGCGTACAAACAGGAGAAACGAAATGCCCGTAAGAGAACATAAGGTCAGCGACTACCTCAGAACGCCCGAGGACGCCGCCGCCTATCTGAACGCGGCGGTCGAGGAAATGGGCGACGATCCGCGCTTGCTCATGAAGGCGTTTCGCAACGTTGCCGAAGCGCGGGGTGGCGTGTCCGCGCTTGCGCGCCAAGCCAAGCTGGATCGAGTGGCCCTCTCCCGGGCTCTGTCTGGCCGACGAAATCCACGACTCGATACGCTCGCGAAAGTGTCCGCCGCTTGCGGTATAAAACTCCGTTTCTCGGCGTAAGGCTAATTATCAGAAGTCATATGAGGGTTCGTCAAACTGGGCCGATCCACATGGATTTCCTGCCGTACGGGGAAGGGTCTGCCTCACCTACAAAATGCCCATCGGAGTCTGGGTAAACGAGACGGCTTGGTGTCATCGAGTCACCCACGGAGTCGTATGTATGCTTGAAGAATACGAGCGGATCGACAATATCAAACTGATTCGGAACAACCTTCGACACATTGACTGTGAGCTTGTTTCGAACAAACCAGTCCTTATGCGGGTGGCAAAGGAGTGCCATCAATTGTTCTCGCGTATGATGGTTGAAGCTCTCCGCGGGACTGCGAACCTCGGCATCACGGGGAGGCCGCCCACAAAGACCAGGGAATATTGGTACCAGAAGAGCGCCGATCCTTGGAAGGCAATTCAGAAAGAGAATATCGATGGATGTAGCGAGGCCTGGAGGTATTCTGAGCCAGTTCTTGGTTTGCCTCCATGTTCTACAGAACGGGAAGGCGCGAGCTTGTCGCCTCCAGACGACTATCTCCGCGGCTTCTATGACCTCTTGGCGATGATCCAGGCACCCTGCTTCATGCTTCAATACACTCACAGCGCAGTTGTTTCCGTCTCGGACACTGAGATGCAATTACTTGAATGGCTCCACGAGAAGATCCGAAACGACTTCGAGCACTTCATGCCAAAGATCCTACGCGTATCCTCCACTGATTGTCTGCGTGTGTCCGAGATCTGTTTGCGGCTTACGATCAATCTCCTGACGAAGTCCAATAACATCACGCCGTATGGAATCGACGATCTCCACACCGAGCTTCGTTCAGCCCTTGTTTCTGTTGTGGCTTTACAGCCTAGGCCTAAAATAAGCGAATAGGCTTGTTGAGCGGTGTGTTATACAAGATTTCGGAGCATTTCAGACTTGTGACTTGGTGGAGATGATGTCTGGGCTGTTTTTGTGATTGTTCCGGCATGCGATTGTCTAATTAACTGAGTTTGCGGACGTGTTCTAGCCGGGGTGGACGGACTTGTCCCTGTGATGTTACGACGACAGGTGCTGACATGGCAGTCAGGCCGGTTTGAGCCATCTAATTCTGTTCCAGGCCGGGAAGAAGTCAGTCATCCACCGGTTGTAGCCCAAGACACGATAGATGATCTGTCTTCCCCGGGTCACGATCTGGCAAGGGATCCAGATCAGATTCTGGAGGAAGGCGCGAAACTCCATTCTCAGAAGTTGATCGCGACGCTCACGCTTTCGGATCATCAACGCGAACCAGGCTTTGAGGTTCCACGCCAACTCACGGAGGCAGAAGTGGAGAAGGTGATCAAATCGGCGCAAGAGGTTCTGCGATGAGCCAGGGGCGGATCCGACAAACGGATCTGTTTGTCGGAGGGACGGAAGGGTATCACACGCACAGGATCCCGGCGATGACGGTGACGACGAAGGGGACGATTCTGGCTTTTTGTGAGGGCCGGAAATACACGGTGAGCGATACGGGTAAGATCGACATCATTTTGAAGCGGAGTTTCGACAACGGGGAAACCTGGGGAGAGGCACAGATCGTGGTGGAGGAGGGGGAGGACATGACGTGCGGCAATCCGTGTCCCGTGGTGGACCGGAAGGACGGTGCGATCTGGCTTCCCTTCTGCAAGAACAGGGCGGATGGCCCCGAGGAGCTTATCGTCGAAGGCAAGGCACCGCGCACGGTCTGGATCACCCGGAGCACGGACGATGGGGCCACCTGGTCCGACCCGATTGAGATCACCGGGGACGTGAAAAAAACCGAGTGGACGTGGTATGCCACAGGCCCGTGCCACGGGATTCAGCTGAAAAACCACCGCTTGTTGATCCCCTGCGATCACCAGGTGGGGGTGAACTTCAACAGCAGCGACCCTTATCACGCTCACGTGATCTACAGCGATGACCACGGCGCCAGCTGGCGAATCGGGGGAATGTCCGATGAGGGTATGAATGAGTGCGCCGCAGTAGAGACCGACGACGGGGCCATCTACCTCAACTGCCGGAACTACAGAAGGCACAGGAGACGGGCTTACGCCTGGAGCCGTGATCACGGGGATTCCTTTCTTGAAACGGGATGGGACGACGCCCTGTTCGAGCCGATTTGCCAGGGCAGTCTCGTGCGGTATACCGACCGGGAGAGCGATGATAAGAATCGGATCCTTTTTTCGAACCCGGCGAGTATTCAGGAGACGGCGGCCGCCGAATCGGCTTTGAGCGACGAGGTGCGGCTCACGAAGTCTCCGAGAACAAATCTGACGGTCAGGGGCAGTTATGACGAATGCCGGACATGTACCGCCTCGAGGCTGCTGAACGGTGGGCCGTCCGCGTATTCGGACCTTGCGATCGCCCCGGACATGACGATCTGTTGTCTCTACGAACGCGGGGCAATAAAGCCCTATCAGCCCGTTGAAGAACTACCTTTCAACGCACATAAACGGAAAAGACGCCTGGAGTGCGGGTCAGATAAATCAAGGTAAGGAGATTGAGCAGGAGACGCTGATAAGAGGTTAAAAAGGTAACCGAGGGCAGCAAACGTGATTGTAGGACGAGCAGTAGACGCTGCAAGGCCTTGGCCAGGTCCTGGAGGGCCTTCGGAGTACCTACGCCCATCACTTTGCGCATGAGCAGAGCCAGGTTGCAGCCCCCGATGTGGATCAGCAAACGCTTGAGGATATTGCCGCGGTCTCTCAAGTGCAACCTGCGCATGCCACCGGTATCATATGTGTGAGCGATGGTTCTTTCCACCCGTTCTGCACGACTTCGGCGCAAGGCCTTGCCGCGATCTCCCTTGATCCGGCGTCGATTCGCATATACCGCGGCCTGCTCATCTCGTCGGCCGTTCCACTTGCGGCGTCCCCGATCCGGTTCTGAAATGTAACTCCGGATGCCGCCTTGCTTCAGACTGGTCAATACATCGTTGCTATGATATCCTTTGTCCGCAACCACCTCCCGTATACGCTGTCTGTGCAAACGTTTGGCAGCTTTTTCGTCCTTCGCGACCTGCTTGAGATTGAGCTGCGCCTCGAGCAGCGTCCAGGGCAACGACTCGGTATCTCCTTCATCTGCTCCCGACAACGCCACTGCCACAATGGCATTGGTGTCCAGATCCACCGCGTGCTCCACCTTGTGCGCCATGTGCGTGCGACCGTCCTTCATCTTAGCGATCTTGGCATCCGGGTCGTGCGGGTGCTCCCAGTCCTGGTTCGATCCCTTCTTCGGTCGCTTCTTATCGATCTTGGACAAGTCCTCGCGGGTAGGCGTTTCAATGCCCGAGGCCTTGGCCAGATTCTCAAGGAATGCCTGGTAGCCTTCACCCGTGTCACGGCGTACAATGCTGCGCATCGCGGCGTTGGCCTCCAGTGTCGTAGCATCCACGCCCAACGTCTTCCCCTTCACCAGACCCGCTTTGCACAAGACCCTCAGGATCCACTTGAAAACCGCTTCGTGAACTTCCAAGGGAAGCCGATGCCGGATGCGAGACAGGCTGGAATGATCCGGGGTCTGTTCGTCAAGGGCATACCCCAAAAACCGGCGCAACGTCAGCGAGTCAGATACACGCCATTCGATCCCACGTTCCGAATCAAGTCCCTCGAAATACCCAATCAAAAGCATCCGAAAATAAACCCCGGGCGGAATGCCCTTGCGACCCATATGAGGAGCGTAATACCGCTGGCAAAGCCCCTCGACGAACTCGTCGAAGCCGTTCGCCCCCAATACCTGATTCAGCTTCTCGTAGAACGGATGACCCGGAGATTTCACCAAAGTGTTCGATGCGATGAACAGGTTTTCCTGTCTCTGTCGTCCTCGTTTTCCCATTGCCATTTGCTCGTCCTCCCTTCTCAGTTTGAACCTGATATATCATAGGACCAAACCACAAGGAAAGACAACAGTCATCTTGGCATAAACGCACTTTTTCAACAGGCTGCTATGACAAGATTACCTTCGCACAATTCGACCTGGAATGGCTCACCCACGGAGCGGATCGTTTACCCCAATGAATCGTGGGGATTCAGCAAATAAACAGGTGTCGTTTGCGGTCCAAGACCATCCCGGCCTAACCTTCAACCCGGATTGAGATAAGGAGAATCCATGGGAAAGTCATACACCGTCCGCGCAGCGCACTGCGATCATCTTGCCCCAGACGCAGAGATTTATCAGACTCTGCGGAGGGTCACCGACCCGCTTTCCCGGACCTGGAGCAAGATCGAGAAAGCGAAGAAGGTGGTCATCAAGTTCAATATGATGATGCCGCCCCACAGGGTCATCATGTTTAAAGGACGGCGAAGGGAGCTGGTGGACGATGCCGTCTGCCGCGCTACGCTGCGCCTCCTGAAAGAGCATACCACGGCGGAGCTGGTGGCGACGGATACGGATGTCTATTCGAAGGAAAAACTGATGGGGACCGACTTCAACTATGCCCATCACCTGAAGGCGTTCGGGGTCAAGTTTGTGGATTCCAACGCGCCGCCTTATGAAACCTTCCGGGTTCCTGGAGGGGGATCTATTTTCGATCAGTATAATTTGAACGCTTGCTTCGCGGAGGCGGATGCGGTCGTGTCGGTCGTCAAAATGAAAAGCCACGGCTTTATGGGCCTTACGCTCTGCATGAAGAATCTGTTCGGGTTGACGCCAATCTCGCCGCCTGCCGGCCGTGTCCGGAAATATTTCCACCACATTATCCGCCTTCCCTATGTCTTGCCGGACCTGGGGTTGATCACCCAGCCGTGCCTCAATATCATCGACGCGTTGACCGGCCAGACGCACCGGGAATGGGACGGGAGAGGTCGGATCTGCAATGCGTTGATCGCCGGGGACCAGGTGACGGCAACGGACGCGTGCGGGGCACACCTGATGGGGCATGATCCCACGACGGACTGGCCCACGCCTCCCTTCCGGAGAGACCGCAACCATTTGTTGATCGCAGCCAAGCGGGGTTTCGGAACCGTGGACCTGAATGAGATCGACTTCGAGAGTGAAGTTAGGGCCCCCCTGGCGGAGTTCGATTCCGCGAAGACCGATCCGCCTGAGACGGTTTTGAGCTGGCGGAAGACGACCTGCGAACAGGCCTTGTTCTATCTGGATCAGAAAAAGGATATCGTAGATCGATTCCGGGGGGAGTTCGTCTTCCTTCAGGATGGAAAGGTTGTCTGGAGCGGGGACAATCCGTACCGGCTTCCCAGCAGAAGGCAATTGTGCGGAGATCACAAGGAGAAGGCCCTCTGGCTGAAACTCGTGGACCCGGATGAAGTGGAAGGGGAACAGTATCAAGTCTACGATCAGTGCCTGGGCGGGATGGCAGCGTAAGGGAGGGGAAAGTGAAGATTGAATATTGAATATCGAAGAGATCCATATAGCAACAAGAAAGTCCTGAGGTTTTCAAATATTCAATTCTACGATATTCAATCTTCAATGATTCGAGGAGATCCGTGAAGACGATTATCGTCGTGGCGATAAGTTCCAACGGGATCATCGGGGATCGAGGCGGGCGCCCCTGGCATTATACGCAGGATATGAAGCGGTTTAGGAGACTCACGATGGGCCATCCGGTAGTGATGGGGCGAAAAACCTTCGAAAATGACGTCAAGAAGCCTCTAAAAGGACAGCCGAACATTGTGTTGACCAGGAATTCGGACTACGGGGCCCCCGGACGGGGTGAAGGTATGCTCAAGCCTGGAAGAGGCAGAGGCGACTTGTGAGGGGATGGGGGCGGAAAAGATGTTCGTAATTGGGGGCGCGGAGATCTACGAGCTCGCTCTTCCGGAAACCGACGAAATGGAGGTCACCTATATCCCTGAGGAGGTCCGGGGAGACACGGTTTTTTCGGAATGGGACCCATCCGAATGGGAGGCTGTGGAATCCCGGGAGTCTGAGGAGGGGCTTCGCTTTGTGACTTACAGGCGAGGCCAGGGAGGGAGGGAAAATGAAAAATGCAAAATGCAAAATTGAAAATGCAAAAGTCAGGGGCCAGGGAATGCAAATTTAAGGACTGGCCGCCGCTGAGCGAAGTAAGCCCGCGATAGGAGAAAGACAGAAAGTCGGACCGTCAGGTGCCGGCTTTTTCCTTAAGTAGGGGGGGATTGCAAGTGCAAGTTGCAAAGTGAAAAATGCAAAATTGAAAGGCTCTCAGCCTTTGGGAGTCGCCAAAGAGATTTTGGTAGGAGCCGCCTCCCGGTGGCGGAAGCCGGTGGATCGTGATTCGGTGATCGGGAACTCCGGATTTCAAGATTTCAAAACGAACACTGCGGAAAATATATGAGAATTGGCGTATCCGGTCAACTCTTGAATCCCGTGTAGCCAATGAATCCGTTTCAAAGCCCGCTATGTGTTTCTGGGGACTGTGCCGGATACGATTCCGGGCTCCAGGCGCACGGCCGCTTCCGCTGTCCGGTGAGCTGTCGTAAGCTGGTGACCGGACCTACCGGTCCGGCTTCCGGTGAATACTTGCCGGAGGAACCTTCCGAAACGTCGAAAGGACGCAACCGGGCTGTTAAACAAGGCCGACGCGAAAAACAGAGAATCGGAGAATCCGGAAGAGATATCTCTGCTCAAGCGGACGCAACCCCACGGTTGCGCTCGAACACCGGGGGAACGCTTCGAGACAGAGAACCGGCAGAGAGGGGGGAAGATGGCCCAAGCGTTTGTGAATACGGCAGAAACGACAAGACCCTGAGGGGTTGCCCCACGGGGTCTTGCGTTAACGGACGACCGCCGAAGTTGGCGGATTGGAATCTGGCTCCCCATATGATCCTTTCCCCGGAACCATTCTCTGTTCGTCAGACGTAACATGCCGTATTGAAAGGATATATCGTAATTACGCCCGCACCGTCGAGGCGGAAACCATATGAAGGACCGGTACAACCTGGAATGGAGGGCGAAGGCCGAGAAAATGGAACACATGAGAAAGTGGAACAGCCTGGCCGAAGCCGTCCGCCTGGTCAACGGCGCCGGGATCCCCTCGGCCTTCGCTCTGGAAGGCGCACACACCGACAGGAATGGGCACGGTATAATCATCTCCGACTCCGGGGGGTGGGTTGTTGGGGTGCGCCTTCGGGCGATCGGGCCTTAGGAGCCGTTTTTGGGATTCGAATTTCCCCAGCTGGGGGGAATTTGCAGTCTGGACCTCGAGGCAGGATTTTCCCGGGACCTTCACCGGTCGTAACTGCCTTCGACTGAACACAAAAATCGCACCCGTGGGGGGTGCGATTCGTGGTTGTCTCGGGTTTTAGATCTCCGCTAGCCGAGTATCTCGCGAACCCGAGCTAACGCCTTTTGGTCTTCGTCACAAGTGTTCTTTACGCAGGAGTCGCTCTTGGGGGGGGGTCAACCCGTGGCACCGTGGCATCCTTTTGTTTACGAGGGATTGCGCGATCTTCAACCCGTGGCACCGTACCATCCATGCCACGGGTTGAAACACTCACAACTTCTTGTTTTTCAACACTTGACACGGTGCCACGGGTTGAGGGGGGGGATATGTGCGCGTTCGGCTCGGAAACATCGTCTGAGTCGTCCTCCAGGTAGCTATCCCATGCAGAGAAGAACGCCTTCCACCGATAGCCATTTCCTTTTTCCTGTTCAACCCTTAAAGTCTCCGTTCGAATCTCGTATTTATTCAAGAGCCTTCCCCGTGCCGTGGATGAGATTCCCTTCCCGTTCTTTGCTCCGTCGGCGTTTGTTTCTTCATTTTCCGATCAGCCGGAACATGGGCCTTCGCGAGTTCCTCTGGATCGGACGGCATGCGCTTCCGCCCGCGCTTGTTTTCCCGTTTCTCTTTCATCGTGCTCCCCCTTCTTCACGAGCATGAATGGATGCGGAACTTTGCCTCAAAGGTGCCGCAATCCCGATGGGCCGACATCAAGCCGTTTCTGTTGATAATCCGCGACGTCCCAGACCTGGAAGCCGGACAGAACGTTGTGAAGGCGTTCCTGTCCAGGTTCAGCAAGGAATACCCGAGCCTGTGCAAGTTGTCTCCGAGGATCCGGATGCTTTCCTGGCTTACCTTCACTTGCCCTGGCGACTCAGGAAATACGTGCGCACGACCAACCTCATCGAACGCAGCTTCGCCGAGGAGCGACGCAGAACCAAAACGCTCCCTCGCTTCTTCACGGAGAAGAACTGCCTGAAACTCGTTCACGCCGTTCTCATTCGCGCAGCATCCCGATGGCAGAACATCAACATCACGTCCATTGAACTCCTCCAGCTTGGAGCTGCTCTATGAGGAACGACAGATCGCACCACCAGTTGAACTGGTAGCCGTTGCGTGAACCTCACAGGACCTCCGATTCACACCATCCATTTTGCAGGACGCTTAGGACTTGACCACCGAAGGCTTCTGGAGTTTCTCCAAAAATCGGCTATATCAATACAGGAGGAATCCTTCGACACGGACAATTCGCGCCGTATGGCGAGGTTCGCCAGGAGGACCCGGTTGTGCAATCCCCGTTACTCGCGGGACGATCTTCCCGAACAGGAGTTCACGTCGCCCAGTCGGCGGACAACACCCCTGCCTGTTCGAGCACCGTCCGCGTCGCTTTCTCCTGCTTGTCCGGCGGGTAGCCGTGCCTGCGGAGGATACGCTTTACCAGCCTGCGGAGATTGGCGCGCACATTCTCGCGCAGGGTCCAGTCGATGGTGACGTTGCCCCGCACGGTCTCGACCAGCTCCCGGGCGATGGCGCGCAGCGTCTCGTCGCCGAGCACCTGTACCGCGCTGTCATTGGTCTCCAGCGCGTCGTAGAAGGCGAGTTCGTCTTCCGACAGCCCAAGCTTCTCGCCGCGGGCGTTGGCTTCGCGCAGCTCCCAGGCAAGCTGGATCAGTTCCTCGATCACCTGCGCGGCTTCGACGGCGCGGTTCTGGTAACGGTGAAGGGTCTCTTCGAGCATCTGGGCGAACGAACGTGCTTGAACGACATTCTTCTTCCGCCGGTCGGCAAGCTCGCCCTTCAGCAGTTTCTGCAACAGCTCGACGGCGAGGTTGCGCTGCGGCATGCTCCGCACCTCAGCCAAGAATTCATCCGACAGGATCGAAATGTCGGGTTTCTCCAGGCCGGCGGCGGCGAAAATGTCGATCACCCCTTCCGATGCCACCGCGCGGGAGATGATCTGGCGCACGGCGTGGTCCAACTCCTCTTCAGGCCGCGCATCGGCCGAAGCACGCTTGGCCAGCCCTGACTGGACGACCTGAAAGAACGCCAAGTCGTCTCGGATACGCAGCGCGTCCTCGTGGGGCACGGCCAGCGCGAAGGCCTGGGAGAGTGCGCGCACCGACCGCACGCAGCGGCAGATCTCGTACTTCTCAAGCATCACCGCCACCGCTTCGGCCTGATCGAGCGCGGTTCGCCCGGTGCCGCCGCTTTCGGTGTAGGTCGCCAACGCGCGCTTGAACTCATGGGCAAGGCCCAGGTAATCGACGATCAGACCGCCCGGCTTGTCCCGGAACGCGGTTGACCCGGGCGACCGCCTGCATCAGCCCGTGGCCGCGCATCGGCTTGTCAACATACATGGTATGCAGGCTCGGCGCATCGAAGCCGGTGAGCCACATGTCACGCACCAGCACCATGTCGAGCGGATTGCCGGCGTCACGGAACCGGCTTGCCAGCACTTCGCGGCGGGGCTTGTTGCGAATATGCGGCTGCCAGTCCAACGGGTCGGAAGCGCCGCCGGTCATGACGACCTTGAGGCGTCCCCTGTCATCGTCCTCGTGATGCCAATCGGGGCGCAGGCGCATCAGCTCGCGATAGAGGTCGATGCAGATGCGCCGGCTCATGCACACCACCATCGCCTTGCCGTCCAGGGCTTTGAGACGTTCCTCGAAATGGGCGACGATGTCCTGGGCGACGAGTCTCATGCGCTTCTCCGCGCCGACGATGGCTTCGAGCTGCGCCCATCGGGTCTTGAGCTTCTCTTTGCGCTCGACCTCCTCGAGGGCTCCGAGCTTGAGCTCCAGCGGGCAGAAGATGTCGTTGTAGTCATAGAGGTCCCACCGCAGTTTCGCCGGTCCCCATTAACGAACAGCCAGTGAACCGACCACAACGGGCTCCGCTGTCACGGCCCCTGCCGCTGTCGGGTGATCAGCCGGACCCCCGTGGAGTTGCTTGCCCCCGGTGAGGTGGTCCTGGGAAACCGGACAGTGGGTTAAGGTGTATTCCTAGGGCTGACGGAGGGAAATGAGATGAAGAAGAGGCGTCGGTGATCGCGATGGGCAGGTGGCTGCTGACCTGGTCAATCGAGATTTCACGGCTAACGGGCCTGATCAGCTCTGGGTAGCCGACATCACTTACATCAGTACGTGGGCCGGCTTCCTGTATCTCGCGGTCGTTGTGGACGCCTGGAGCCGCCGCGTCGTTGGCTGGGCGATGGCGACCCATCTGCGCGCCGAGCTGGTGCTCGAGGTGTTGAATATGGCGCTCTGGCAACGACAGCCGGAAGCCGTCATCCATCACTCCGGCCAGGGATGTCAGTACACCTCCATTGCCTTCGGTCTACGGTGCCGCAAGGCCGGTGTCCGGCCCTCTATGGGTTCCACCGGTGATTGCTACGACAACGCGTTATGCGAGAGATTCTTCGCCACGCTTGAATGCGAACGCCTGGATCGCCGAAACTACCGCACACAGGCCGAAGCCCGGATGTCCGTATTTCAATACGTCGAGGGCTGGTACAACCTCCATCGGCGACACTCAGCACTCGGATATCTCTCTCCAATGAACTTCGAGAAGACCTCCAGCGATGTCGCCCTTGCAGCCGACTGAATCGCAACTGATAAACCGTCCGCTAAACCGGGGTAACTCCAACGGGGAATTTTTGTTTGATTTCAACCTGTTGAGGGCGTATATTGTTCCGAAGTCCCGGGTGATCTCGACGATTTTGCGTAGATTTTTCGTCATTGATTCACCAGATCGGTTCAATCAACGGGAAAAGGAGAGTGCTTTTTATGGCCGATAATATGCCTTTCGATTTAAGAGATTTCAAGCCGCCGAACATTCAAGCCCGGACGTTTGTTTGGATTGTGCTGGGAATCCTGATCCTGATCCTTTTGTTTTCTTCCTGGTTCACTGTGGACCCTGAAGAGGTGGGCGTGGTTCTGCGTTTCGGAGAGTATGTCCGTCTGGAGGAGCCCGGTTTACATATCAAAATCCCCTTCGGCGTCGAAACCGTTACCAAAGTTCCGGTTGAGCGGCAATTAAAGGAGGAATTTGGATTTCGGACCCGGCTTGCGCAGATTCAAACCCAGTATTCTTCCCACCGGAGTTATCAGGAAGAGTCATTGATGTTGACGGGAGACCTGAATGCGGCGCAGGTGGAATGGATTGTTCAGTATCGCATCAAAGACCCGTATAAATATTTGTTCCGGGTCAGGAGCGCACGCAAGACTTTCCGCGACATCAACGAGGCGGTTATGCGTGAAGTGGTCGGAGACCGCACCGTGAATGAGGTGTTGACGATCGGTCGTCAGGATATCGAACACGCCGTTTCCGTGAATCTGCAGGCCCTGTGCGACCAGTACGACACGGGAATCAAAGTGGACCAGGTGGTCCTTCAGGACGTGAATCCTCCCGATGCGGTGAAGCCCGCGTTCAATGAGGTGAACGAAGCGCAACAGGAGCGCGAGAAATTGATCAACCAGGCGCGCTCGGCATACAATCAGGTGATTCCCAAGGCCCGGGGCGAGGCCGCCCGGACAATCGAAGCGTCCCGGGGGTATGCACTGGAGCGGGTCAACAAAGCCCGAGGGGAAGCGTCCAAATTCAACTCCGTATTCAAGGAGTATATGCGGGCCAAAGAGGTCACCCGGCAGCGAATTTACCTGGAGACGATGAATAAAGTCATGCAAAATGTCGGTCGAAAATTGATTACGGACGAAAAGGCATCGGGGATTCTCCCTCTGTTCCAGTTCCAAAAGGAGGAAAGAAGATGAAAGCCGTCTGGGGGGTTCTCGGGCTGATCGTATTGATTGTCGTCATATCATCAGCGTATGTGGTACAAGAGACCGAACAGGTCGTGATTACACAATTCGGAAAACCGGTCGGGACTCCGATTACCGACCCGGGGCTTCATTTTAAAGTTCCGATCATCCAGGTCGCCCATTTTTTTGAAAAGCGGTTTTTGGAATGGGATGGGGATCCCAACCAGGTCCCGACCCGAGACAAGAGATTCATCTGGGTGGATACCTATGCGCGCTGGCGGATCTCGGACCCCCTGCTGTTCTTTCAGAGGGTTCGGGACGAGCGCAGGGCCCAGTCCCGGTTGGACGATGTCCTGGACGGAGAGACCCGGAATGCGATCGCAAAGCACGATCTTGTCGAAGTCATCCGTACTTCCAACCGGACACCAAAGGCCAGCCAAGACCTGACCGAGGGGGAGGAGGCCGAGACCTTTCCTCGTATCGATATCGGGCGTGAAAAAATCACGCGCGGGATTCTGGAAACGGCTGCCCCGCGTACCGCGGAACTCGGTATCGAACTGCTGGACCTTCGGTTCAAACGAATCAAGTATGTGGAGGAAGTTCAGAAGAAGATCTTCGAACGGATGATTTCGGAGCGACAACGAATCGCGGAAAAATTCAGGTCTGAAGGTCAGGGTGAGGCGAGCAAGATCATGGGCGATAAAGAGCGCGACCTGAAACAGATTCAATCCGAGGCCTACAAGACCGCGCAGGAGATCATCGGGAAGGCGGACGGTGAGGCCGTGGCGATCTACGCGAAGGCCTACAATCAGAGCCCAGAGGCGCGTGATTTTTACGGTTTCTTGAAGACTATGGAGACTTACCAGACGACGTTGCTGGATAAGGACTGGCTGATTTTATCCACCAAGGGAGACTTTTTAAAATACCTTCAAGACCAAAGGGGGAGATAGTCAGAGGCCAGAGTTCGGAGGTCGGATGTCAGGGAAACCAGTAGCAGTGGCAGAGGACAGGAAAGCCGGGGATCGTGGATCGCGATTCCGTAACCAGTGACGGACATACAAAATTTGGTCAGACCTAACTCCCAAACCCCCTTCCTAAAGGGAAGGGGGTATTGTTTTATTTTAACCAAACTTTAAGCATTTGATTCTCCTCTAGCTAACCGTCCTTACCCTTTCATCGAACCGGAACATGTCAACAATTTTGAGACACTGAAAGTTGGAATTCAGTGAAGTTTCCGGCCGTCTCCATAAGAGGTGTCATCGGCAACCGTGGATCCCCGTGCAGGTATCGGGACCGGGTTCGATTTGGTATCACCTGGCGTAATAACGATTGGATCCTGCTGGGACTTATCCGAGATCCGGGGTGGATTGATCCAGACCTCGGAAAGTCGGTAACACGAACGTCTTCAAACACGGTTTTTTCACCGTCACGGCGATCGTCGAGCGGCGGGAAGCGGCTGCGCTCATTCGTGAGATGGAGAGCCTTTCTGCCGCTGGGATACCTACCCTACCGGTGACCGTCCGAAAGTGTCGGAGAAGAGGTCAGGAGACGATCCGGTCCAGGATGGAGTGTCGAAAAAATGTCCTTGGTAGTATATGACGGTTAGAGGGGCCACCCGGGAGTGATATGAATAATCCGGACGACGATCCGAAATATACGATGGGTCGCAGCCGGGAGGAGACGGACCGGTTGATTCGGCAGTCGCGGCTGTATGAGGGTCTGACCCGGCGTTTTCTCAAGGAGGCGGGCCTGGTCAGCGGGATGAGGGTCCTCGATATCGGCAGTGGTGCCGGAGACGTGGCACTGGCCGCAACTGAACTGGTTGGTCCGGCAGGTCAGGTTGTGGGCGTGGATGTCAACGGGAAGATTCTGGAAACGGCTCGAGTGCGGGTCGGAAAAGCGGGATGGACAAATGTCGAATTCGTGGCGGGGGACGCGCGAACCCTTGATCTGGGGGGCGACTTCGATGCCCTGGTGGGCCGGTTTGTCCTCATGTATATGTCCGACCCCTCAGAGGCTCTGAAACAATTCGCCGGGTGCCTTCGCCCGGGGGGCATCGTGGCTTTTCAGGAGATTGATTTCATGTTTCGACGCTCGTTTCATCCTCCGAATACCCCCCTTGCGAAAAAGCTGATCGGTTGGGCTAT
Organism: Candidatus Latescibacterota bacterium; assembly: GCA_965217865.1. Lineage (GTDB taxonomy): Bacteria > Latescibacterota > UBA2968 > SICM01 > SICM01 > CBDCJO01. The sequence goes on from CBDCJO010000002.1 coordinate 3,331,195, forward strand.
CGCAGTGTTTGAGCGTTCGGGTGCGCATACCGGTATGGGCTTCGACCTGTATCGTGCTTTCGTCGATGCCGGTCTGCCTGAACCTGTCCTGGAGGGCACGGCGCTGGGGGGCGGTTCAGCAGGGTGGCCCGGATACGAATACATCGCTGACAGCGTTCAAAGCGTTCTTCCTCTTATGGAGGAGTATGGAATTGCGACCTCTGAAGAGGTGGATGTGAAGACGTTGCCGGAGCGGCTTCGGAAAGAAGTCGTTGCGGCGAAATCTCCGATTTTATTGCCGATGAATGTAACTGCCTGGACACGGCTGACGATGGACAGCGCATGACCTATGACACGGGATGTTCCATGTTTTATATTTTATAAAATTATTCATTGTTTTATTAAGACTCTTTTAATATGTTGGGGCTGTCAACATTCGAGCAGATTTCCCGTCTGTCGTGGCCTCCTCCTTCTCGCTGGGGATAGGTCTTTGGATGAACTTCCGTTTTCCCAAAGATAACCCCCGATCACCGAGATCGGAAGAGGTCTTTCATATACTCGTCAATACATAAAGTCTGGAATATCCAGCCAAATCTGGAGCAGACCTATGACAACGCCCGTTACCGCCGCAATGCTCTATGACCTTGTGGCCTGTCCGCACCGTGTGACGATGGACCTCTTCGGCGATCCGGGCGAGCGGGACCACCCGAACTCTTTTATTGAGTTGCTTTGGAAGCGCGGCGCCCTCTACGAACATGAGGTTATGGAAGGGCTGGACATACCCTTCCTCGATCTCTCTTCCTTCGCCGAAGACGAAAAAGAACGGCGGACGCTTGAAGCTATACGCCGTGGAGAACCGCTGATTTACAGCGGCCGCATTCAGGCTGACGGACTCCTCGGGAATCCGGATCTTCTGCGCAAGGAGAGCAATGGTTATTCCGCCGGCGACATCAAGTCGGGTGCTGGAGAAGAAGGCCCGGAGGATCTATCGAAGCCCAAGAAGCACTATGCCGTTCAACTCGCGCTGTACATGGACATCCTTGAGCGCAGGGGCTTGTCCGCTGGCCGCTGCGGCTTTATCTGGGATATTAACGGCGACGAGGTGATCTACGAATTCACCGAACCGTACGGAAAGCGTAACGCACGCACACTCTGGCAGGACTACCAGGAATGCCTCGCCGAAGCGCAGGCAATCGTCGCTAGGAAGTCAGAAACTCTCGCGGCTTTCAGCGGAGTCTGCAAGCTCTGCCACTGGTACAATGCCTGCCTTGATCAACTCACCGCAGCGGACGACCTGACGCTGATCCCGGATCTTGGACGGTCCAAAAGGGACGCCATGATTGGCCATGTGGCGACTATCAGGGATTTTGCCGTAGCCGACCCGGCGCGGTTTATGGCGGGCTCGAAGACGATCTTTCCCGGCATAGGTCCTCCAACGCTTGAGAAGCTACACGCCCGCGCTAGGCTGATCGCCACAGGCGAGGACGCCAAGCCGTATTTTCGGAAGCGAATACCGCTGCCGACTGCGGATCTGGAGTTGTTTTTCGATGTCGAGGTCGATCCTCTCCGCGACATTTGCTACCTGCACGGTTTCGTCGAGCGGCGCGGCGGCGAAAATGAAACAGAGCGTTTCGTCGCCTTTTTCGCGGAAGAGCCCACCGCAGAGGCCGAGCAGAAGGCGTTCGCCGATGCGTGGCGGTATATGCAGAGCAGCCAACCCTGCATCATCTACTATTATTCCAAGTACGAGCGGACCATCTACCGGAAGCTCGGAGAGAAGTATCCGGACATTTGCAGCGCGGAAGAGCTTGAAGCGCTGTTCGACCCGGCGCGCGCCGTGGATCTGTATTTCGATGTGGTGCAGAAAGCCACGGAATGGCCGACACGGGATCTCTCGATCAAGACCCTGGCCAGTTATCTCGGTTTCGCGTGGCGGGATACTCACCCCTCGGGGGCAGCTTCAATTGAATGGTTTGACAGGTGGATCGAAACCGCTGACCCGACAGTGCGGCAGCGCATCCTCGATTACAATGAGGATGACTGCCGGGCGATGCGGATTCTTCGCGATGCGCTCCCCGGCCTTCCGGTCATGACGGGAACCTCTCCATGAACGGGCCAGCCGCGAAACATGATGCGCAGAAGCTTCTCGCGGGCCTGCGGGATCACTTGGCGCGACACGACAAACCGATTGCTTTTTTCTTCGGAGCCGGAACCTCCTGCGCGGTGCAGGTTTCCGAATCCGGGGACGGCACGGCGAAAAAACCATTGATTCCCGACGTTGCCGGTTTGACTCTCCTCTGCGAGGAAGCTGTCGCATTATTAGACGACAAATACGCGCAAGCGTGGACGGCGATCAAGGATCAATGCAAAGTGGCGAAACAGTGTCCCAACGTTGAGAACATTCTCTCTCGCTGCAGCACCGCGGATCCATTCGCCGAAGTTCAGCGGATTGTTGCCAGAAAAATCTCGGAGAAGATTGTAACCTCCAAATTCCCGATCAAGGTTATTAATGTGCAGTCCGATGGTAATCTGATCATAAATTATGGCGACGTGTTTTTCAAGCAAGGCGATAAGCTTTCCTTATTCAAGACTACGGGAGAAGCATTCGTTGATCCCGATACTGGCGAAATTATAAAATACTTATGACCAAATGGCGCGGCTGCACGCTTACCTGGACTATGTGTCCCCGGCCCTTTTTGAACGGCTATCGCTGCAGAAAGCGGCTTAAACCACTGTCCACTTTTCCCGGGTCATATCACCGGCTGTAGTCGGATCGCACGGGATCGCGATATAAGGCAACCCCTCCTGCGAAAAACCCGCGAGCTTGGCGCTGACCTTGGCCATCTGCATCAGGGACATCGCGCTTTCCTGCATCCGGGCCCCGCCTGACCTGCAGACCAGGACGAGCGGAAGTCGATCCAGTGTACAACGGTTGATCAACCGGCAGATGCGTTCCCCCTCAGCTGAGCCCAGGCTCCCTCCGATAAACCCGATTTCGTGGATCTCGACCTCCACATCACGCCCATCGATACGCCCGATCCCCGTATAGATCGCCGCTTTAAGACCGGTCTTTTTCCGCATCTGCTTAAGCCGTTCTGAATAGGATATCCGGTCCTTGAACTTGAGGAAATCCTTGGATTTGACTTCCCCGGCCACCTCCTCGAAGCTCCCTCCGTCGACGCCGCGTGGACGGCCACAGCGACCGTGGCGGGTTCTTTCCGTAGCTGTGGAGCGTTTGTCCGGCACCGCTCACGCCGCAATCGCCGACTTGGGGAACGATATCCTCATCAGCGCCGCGTCCGCCTGGGAGATCGCTACGAAGTATCGCCTCGGAAAGCTTCCGGGAGCCGAGGCCGTGGCACACGACGTGGTCGGCTGCATCGCGAGCCAAGGATTCGGAGAGATGCCAATTACCGCAATACATGCAGATACTGCTGGCAAAAAGCTCACGACATGAGCACTAGTCAATTTCAAATTCAGGAAGCAGCAGGAGCACATTATCAGCAGCTTGCAGAGCTTCTTGAAATGAATCACCAATCCACACGGGACATTCTCGCCCCTGGTACAAAATACTGGCTAGCTCGCGAGACTGGGGGAGGGACAATAGGCACGATTGGAATTGAACTCGGGAACGATTCCATCTTATTGCGAAGTCTGGGTGTCCTAATGCCTTGGCATCGACATGGCGTCGGTGGAGCATTGATTCACCGTGCGCTAGAGTCTGCGAGGCAAACCGAATTCAAGAAGGCTTATCTATTTAGCAGAACTGCTGGAAAATACTGGATGAGATTCGGGTTCTACCAGGTTTCGGTATCAGAGGTGGTTGAAGCATTGCCGGAAGTTCCTCAAGTGAGGCACTTTCTCGAAGCAGGTACAATCTGGACGGACGTGGCTTGGCGGTGTGACTTGACGCCAAAGCTGCCTAAATGAGGACAACTCCGTCGACAAGGGAGTTATTCGGCCCTGTGTACAATTAACCCGCTATGCCAAAGAATACTCACGCCAGAACAACCGCCGTCGTCTTCGTCGAGCTGGCTCAGGGGGATCCCCAGGAACTCGGAGGCTTTTTTTTGGATCTCCAGCATCGCCTCTTTACAGCATCCTCAGCTTATCCCGCTCGTACATGAAAAATGTACGGGACGTATTATGGGGGGGCAATGGTTAACAAGGAAGGAGCGTCAAGCCTAGAACCAAAAGTTGTACGATATTTAACACTTTGGACGGAAACCGGCACCAAATTGGTATACGACGACAAAGCGCGATGGACCTCTGTCCGGGGGGGACAAAATTGGGCTTGGAGATCAATGCCATGGGGTTAACACCCCTTAATTTTTCCTTCTTGTCCCTTTTTAAACCTTGTAAGTTATCTTTTGTCTGAGATCGCCCGAAAAAACGGGGGCAAGGTCGAAGCAAGATCCTGGTTGCCTGTAGGGTTGAGAAGGGATACATATTTTGGGATATCCCTGACCTCACAGGAGGAGTAAAGATGGAGCAACTGTCCTCAAACAGTGACCCGGTCAAGAAGCGCAGGAGCTTGTCCCCGGAACAGAAGTATGAGATTTTCCTTGAAGCCAGCCGGGGAGATGTTCCCATTGCACAGGTGCTGCGGAAATGGGGCATTCATTCCTCGGATCTAAAGCGTATTCGTGAGTCGGTCAAGTCCGGGGCCCTCAAGGAGTTCAAGGGTCGCCGGAGCCGCAAGCCGATGGTATCGGCTGAGGAGGTGGAGCAGCTGCGCAAAGAGCGGGCACGCCTGGAGCAAACGATCATTGAGCAATCTGTGGAACTTTCCCTGCTAAAAAAAAGTGTGAATGGGATCTGACAGGCCCGATCAAGGGCCACCGGGTGCAAGCTGAGGTCAAACGCGAGATCCTCTTAATGGTCCATCGGGCCAAGGAGAAAGGGGTGAAACTCACCCGTTCTTGCGAGATCCTACAGCTTCCCCTCCAGCGGTATTGTGCCTGGAGCCGGCGAGATCGAGAAGAGAAGCTGGATGGGGTGTCGGACCCGCTTTTGGATGGGAAGCCCGGGCCCGCCCCTGATAAGGCCCCACACGGATTGCTGAGGGAGGAGAAAGAGCAAATCCCGGCCCTCTTAAGGGATGAGACCTATGCCGATCTGCCTCCCCATCAGCTGGCGGTGGTAGCCTCAGAGAAGGGGGTAGTGCAGGCCTCGGCCTCCAGCTTCTACCGACAGGCCAGGAAAGAACGTCTGGCACGCAGGAAACAGGTGAGGACGCCGGTCAAGCAGAGCAAGCCCCAGGTCAAACCTGAAGGTCCTAATCAGGTCTGGAGCTGGGACCTGACCTACATCCCATTTTTCGGTTTGTTCCTGTATTTTACCGCCATTCTCGACGTGTATTCCAGGAAGATCGTAGGATGGAAGCTCTCCTTCAACGCGACCGTGGAGCAGGTCAAACAGGCCTGGGATCAAGCCCTTGCCAACGAAGGACTGCTGGACCTGGACACTGGGCCCATAAGCTTGACAGCCCTCTCAGATCACGGATCTCAGATGAAGGCCAAATCGATGGCCCAATTCTTCAAGGACCTGGGCATCTCGCAGCTGTTTGCCCGATATCAAACACCCACGGACAACGCCTGGATCGAAGCCTTTTTCCGGACATTCAAATACGACTGGCTGCGCTTCCAGGACATCTTCACATTCCATCAACTGGAAGGCCTGATTGATTCCTTCATTCACAGCTACAACGCCGAACGCTATCACGGGGCAATACAGTATGTCACGCCTCTTCAGAGGCATAAAGGCCAGCATCAAAAGATTCTTCACCACCGACAAGGTCGAAAGGAGGAGGCTCGGCAGCGCCGCATAGAAATCAATCGGCAAAGAACATCCCAGACCATCCACAAGGCTGCCTGAATCTTGCTTGGACCTTTATCTACTTTTCTCTTGTTATCTCAGAATAGATACAAAGTCACCAAAAAGTTCCATATCTATCTCGCACGGTCGGCGGCCGTATGATCCGAAAAGGCCGCTTTTGGCCATGGACGAACACCCCGTGCAGTTGATCGGAGAGACTCGCATCCCGGTCCCGGAAAAACCGGGACATCCCCGACGTTACGACTATGAGTATGAGCGTAACGGCACAGCCGCGAATTTCTTGTTCCTCGAGCCCCTGACCGGACGTCGGAAGGTCCACGTCCGGGAACGCAGGACCGCCGTAGACTGGGCTTACGAGATCCAGGAGCTGCTTGAGGTGGACTACCCGGATGCGGAAGTCGTGGTCCTGGTCTGCGACAACCTCAATACTCACACCATCGCATCTCTCTACGAGGCCTTCCCACCCGAAAAGGCCCGTTCTCTAGCCAAACGCCTCGAATTGCACTACACCCCCAAGCACGGTAGCTGGCTCAATGTCGCCGAGATCGAACTGAGCGTCCTTGCCAGACAATGCCTGGACAGCCGCATGCCTGACCTGCAGACCCTCACCAACCAGGTGGAGGCCTGGAAATGTGATCGAAACGAGAAACACAGAACCGTTGATTGGCAGTTCACGACCACCGACGCCCGAATCAAACTGAAGAAGCTCTATCCCAAGTTTTAGGTGATCGATCTATGAGAATACGGCGCAAACGATACCGGTGCGGTCAGGTGGTATGATCCAATGATGTGACTTGGACAGTCCGAGCGTTATTGCGGCGAGTTCTCACCAGAGAGGAGTAGAACATGCTTTTCGACATGGACGTGGAGCGAACCGACGGCAGTGCATCGGCTCGGGAAAGCAACTACGACTATCTGAGACGCTCGAACCGTCCTGCGGCCATCGAAATCTGCCACTGGATGAATGAATGGTTCTGCGAGCTGCCGTCCGATGCCAAGCCGAAAATTAAATCCCGGTTAACGGCCACGAAATGCAACACTTTCAACGGGGCTCGATTCGAATTGATTGTCCACCGAATGTTGAAGAAGCTGGGTCTCAGCGTCGAAATCGAAAGAGAAATACCAGGAACTGACAAGAAGATTGATTTTTTTGTTTGCCCTCTCCCGGGCGAGAACGAGAGGTCAGTCTATTTGGAGGCGACTGTCGCCGGGTTCGGGAAAGGTCAACTGTCGTCCAACTGGAACGAACACGACGCGGTCGAAAAACTCAGACAGTATTTTTGTAGTCCGCATTCGGATATCTGGTTGAAGGCGGAGGGCACACTCCACCACACGCTAGGCAGGAAAGATATCGTTAGGCCGTTCCAAGAGCTATTGGAGCGGTATGGACCAGAAGAAGTGCGTCAACTGCATTCCACTGGACGGCAGTGGAAAAAACCACATTGCGAAATCAAAGACGAACGCTGGGTGCTGACAGGGTACCTCGATCCACTACGTTCATCATCTGGCGTTGGGCAGGTTTTCGGTCCGGCGCGTAGCGGGACGGTCGATGGATCTAAGGCGATTCGAGATGAGCTATGCAAGAAAGCAAGTGGCTGTAGAAACGTAGATTTGCAGGGTATTCCCCTGCTTGTCGCTGTCAACGGTTGTGATTCCGAATTCTTTTTGAGTGAACATGATGAGATCGATATCCGACGCGCCCTGTTCAAGGAGCCTAATGGAGAGGAGTGCACCGGAGAGTTCCACGAATCTTTGCGTTGTCTGTCCGGGGTGATTGTCTTCAATCATGCCGTTCTGAGAAACGAAAGGCGGTCGAGAGTGCAGCTGTTCGGAAACGAAACCGGAGAGATTCCAGAGTATCTTCACTTTCTGTTCGCCCCTCAAGAGCTTGGCGTGTTGCTCGGTATCGAATCCTGAAAAAAGCATCGGCCGAACAGATGCGTGAATTTGCGCGGGAGTGTGACTCCCGCCAACAGTTCATCAATCAGTCCTCTATACGGCGACGCTGGGAGAACCAGCCCGCCGGCGGATGGTCGGTCGAAGACCTCGACGCGACAGAGATCCGGCGCACGGTCTCGGAGGCGATCCGGCGAGGCCGACTGGAAGACCCGGGGACTCGGGAACCGGCTGAATTGTTGCGCGGCGGCGGTGCTGTTCGATGGTGTTGGTCGCCACGAAGTTGAAGATCAGGCAGTCGTGCCGCTGGCCGTAGCGGTGGATGCGGCCCATCCGCTGCTCGAGCCGGTTCGGGAGTCAGGAGAAAGGATCCTCATGTTTTCAAGGATGAATTATCGGGTATTTTCTCGGTCTCTTTCTTGATCTCCAATTAATTCGTGAATAACGCCTCGGAAGACCGTTGAAATCTGTAAGATTCCCATAATCCACCAGATTATCCGAAACTGACGAGTTACAGGTACCGTGAGAATCAAAGGTCCGCTCTTTCATTACTCTTGATTTCCCTCCCGGTGCGCTTTGTTGATCCATTCCACAGACGAGCATCGCGAGACATCGAGGTAAACATTCGGCATCCATAGCGTCGCGTATGAGGTCAGTCGAGTTCGCCACGCAGCCACCGGGCCAGCGCCTTCTTCGGAGAAGAGATCTCCCTCACAGACGTATAGTAGTAGTCTTCCCACCCCCATTGTGTTGTGCAATGAAAGGCCCGATCTTTCGGACCATCCAGCTTTTGGACAGCATCTTTGGCCAGTGCAACCTGGATTTCAGTCTGCCAGAGGGCATTGTGTAAAAACAGTCACTTACTTGTCCAAAAAAGGCCCATTCTGATTTATCTTGGACAGCAGTGTAAAAATTTATGTAATTTTTCGTAAATCTCCCTTATCGGAAATCCCGACCCTTCGACCATCGTGACGGGAGCACAGAAATACGGGCCTGTCGAGCCGAGGGAGCTACGGCACCACGGCCGACAAGAGGCTAGAGAACACTCGCCATCCGGTTCTGACGCGCAAGCTGCGGTAGGCCAACGGACCTGCTTCTTTTTCGAAACGCCTTGGTGGTGCGTATGCTGTTGGCGGATACCGTGATCTGGATTGCCCAGGGGCTTCTGGCGACCACACAAGCCATATCCTCTGCGTCCATGACCTCCTGCCAAGATCGCTCAACGAAGGCCGGGGCGCCTCGGCGCACCGTACCACACATAGCCATCCGGTATCTGCACGTCGAGCATCTCTTCGAGGCACAACGCCTGAGCACAGAGCTGTAGATCGGCTGCCGACCCATGCCGGACGCCCGATTTGTATTCAACAGGCAGCGTTGAGGGTTGAGTTTGCTTGCGCTTGCTGAATCTTAAGACGCCTTGCCTTGCAAGGGAAGATTCAGCCCCTCAACGCTGTTATTTTCCTCCTTCACTCAATATAGAAATCGTTAGACGCAACATTGTTTTTGTCATAACCAATTAGTATGGGGGAGCAAAAGAGAAGATTGGAAGCCAGACGCCCAATATCCATTCCAACTTCGTTTGATTACGATGTGCCGATCGAAACACAGATTCCACTGATCGCGCGGGCCGGGTTTACGCATGTTTCTTTAGGAGGAAGAAAGGTCCACACAGCTTATCTTTCAAAGCCTGCCAGAACTGCACTCAAGCAACTTTTGATTGAACACCGACTCAGTATGGATACTATCCACGGGCCGAATGCTGACCAACCCAATTGCATTGATGTTTTATTGGGCATTTCGGAGGCGGCAGTGGAATTATCTGGTGCCGGTCGTGGTTATACACGGAGGGCCATTTAGTTTTGGGGAAGACGAATTACCGTCCCGTTTTGAGGAACTTCTTATTACGTGTGAAGCACTTGAGCCAATTGCGCGTGAAAAAGGCATCACGTTTGCACTTGAGAACGTGCTTCCAGGTCCGGCCACGGAACTCGTTCGGCGCGCGGTCCTCGAACTTAATCCAGAGCACTTCGGGTTTTGCTATGATTCCGCCCACGATCAGATTGGAGGTCCGAGGCCATTCGATCTTCTCTCGCAACTCAGGAACAGGGTTGTTGCGGTACACCTATCGGACCGCATTCGGAAACATGTAGATCATCTCATTCCTGGCAGCGGGTTCATCGATTGGATATCCCTTTCAGAGGAGTTGCGGCGCACGCCTTTTCCTGGGCCGTTGCTTTTGGAGGTGTCAGTTACCCACTCTGATGTGAAGGATACGAAAGATTTCCTGAGCCTGGCCTACCAAAAGGGGTGCTGGATTTACGATATGATATTTGACTCGCTCCAAACTAACTAACACCAGAATAAGGACACCATGATCGGCTCCGCTTGGCTTTGGAGTTTTACAAAAACAATGCAGACGCCTAACACATATTAAAGGCCCCGGGTCAAGAAAAAAAGACTCCTCCATCACGATTTTCACCGTTTTTTTGCGACCCTAACGTTCGGGGCGTGCAATGAGCCGATCCGAAGAGGTTTGGCGATGTTCGGATCTTTGTCAGTCGTCGGTCTGACTTGATTTTCACAAACCGGGCTAGATGTGAGCCATCTGCACCAAACACGTATCGGGAATCAAGCGCCTCTCACGGTATACTGTGGAGCGCCCTGGGAGAGGCATTGTCCTCTCCCTCCAGAAAATAATCGGTACCCCTTGAGTCCCAATCAAGAAGGATGGCTGTTCTCCCCTTTTATGAGGGGGAACGCCAGTTAGGTTCGGGTTCATCGCGGGGGCAGACGGACTGACTGTCTCAGATCCGCTCATCTATGTTCTAAATAAGGGGTGAAGGCGGCTTCCCAATCAAGCCGATGAGCTGGGCTATTGTCCGGACGTTGCCCTGCCAGTTAGGCGCCGGGTTAACCGCCCCACCCATTATGCTACAAACCGTTTCTCGTCGAATGCCTGGCCGTTTTTGAGCATTTGGTAGGCGGCCACGCCGAATTTGTGAGCGATGACGCTCTTGGCTTTTCCCGGACCTTGTTTGCTTTTGAGCTTCTCGTAGTATCTATTGATCGGTTCTGACCATCGCTGGGCGACGAGGATGATTTCTGAGAAGGCCCACTTTAGGTGTGGGTTGCCGATTTTGTTATTCCCGTCCTTTGTCTTCTTTCCAGCGGACTCTCTCTCGACTTTGATCAGCCGGCTGTAGGAGGAGAAGGCTGAAGCGGATTTGAACCGTTCAATCGTGTGGATTTCATACAGGATGGTCATGGCCAACATCTCCCCAAGTCCGGGAACCGTCATCAGGATAGACAGGACATTGCGATCGTGATGTTTGGCCTGTGCCAAGACTTGCTTCTCGACTTTGTAGATCATTTTGTCCAGGGAGTCAACCAGGTCCAGATCGCAGTCCACAGACATACTCAGATCTGGGTCGGCCAGACGTTCGCACAGCTTTCTCCTGTTGCTCTTCTTTTTGACCTGGTCGCTGAGAGGATCCAGGATAGCTTGCTGAGAGAAGGTGTTCTGGATGTGGGTGTAACACTCAGCCCGTAAGGCCACAAACCGGTGTCTTCGCCGGAGCAGGTCCCGGGTTGCCCGCATCTCTTGCGGATAGGCATAGGCCATCGGGAACAGGTTGCAGCGCATCAGCTCAGCCAGCATTCTGGAATCGAGACGGTCGTTCTTTTTCTTGCCCCCATGGATCGCCTTCATATACAGGGCGTGTCCCAGGTAGAATGGAATCCCGGCCTTGTGACACCCGTCAGCCAGCCAGTACCAGTTGAAGGTTGACTCCACCCCGACGGCGATGCTACCGAGGTGAGTTTCCAGCACCTGCAGCAGGAGCTTGAAGTCGTTTTTCAGGTTGCGCTGGAACACAATCTCTCCCATCTTGTCCATGATGCAGACAAACATCGTTCTGGCGTGGAGATCGATGCCACAGAAATAGTTCGAGTCGATCCTTGCGTATTGCATAAGGCCCTCCTGTGGGAGAAAGGTGATTGAGATATCCGGATCTCAATTATAACCTCTCCTGACAACGAGGGCCTTTATATTAATATCAAAGTGCCCACGGCTGCGCCTGTCATCCGGTTTGCATAGAACAAAAGCGCAAACCGGCTGCCAGTGCTCGACCTAAACCGCCCTCATCGGCAACCGTGGATCCCCGTGCAGGTATCGGGACCGAGTTCGATTTGGTATCACTTGGCGTAATAACGAGTGGATCGTGCTGGGACTTATCCGAGATCCGGGGTGGATTGATCCAGACCTCGGAAGGCAGGTCGGTTGGCTGTGACACCTCTTATGGAGACGGCCGGAAACTTCACTGAATTCCAACTTTCAGTGTCTCAAAATTGTTGACATGTTCCGATCACCAAAGCGCCCTTGGGTGGCACGCGGCCTACGTTCCGTCGTGCGCTACGAGGAGCATGTGCGCAAGCTGGATAACCGGTCCGGTTTCATCGACGAGACCTCAAAATTATCGCCACAAGGGGCACGGCGAACAGGCGGGATGCAAGCCATGACCATCCCAACGATATTCGAGACAAACACGGCGGGGAAGGCGGCAAACTCTAACGAAACAGCCACCATCATCGGGATCGTCTCCGGTACCGATACCCTGAAATACAAGGCTGACCAGCAAAACCCTGCGTTCACCGGGCCGGGGGGGGCAGTGGGTGGCGTGGTGGTACGGAGCCCGGACGGGAAACCTCCGACGCGGAACTGCTCAAATTCGGGGGACCTGGTCCGGCTCCAGTGAATACATACCGGGGGACGTTCCCAAACGTCGAACCAGGCTGTTAAATAAGGCAGACGGGAAAAACAGAGAATCAGAGAATCCGGGAGGAGATATCTCTGCTCAGCGGGCGCAACCCCACGGTTGTGCTCGAACACCGGGGGGAACGCTTCGAAACAGAGAATCGGCAGAGAGGGGAAGGAGGTGGCCCAAGTGTTTGTGAATACGACAGAAACGACAAGACTCCGAAGGGTTGCCCCACGGGGTCTTGCGTTAACGGACGACCGCCGAAGTTGGCGGATTGGAATCTGGCTCCCCATATGATCCTTTCCCCGGAACCATTCTCTGTTCGTCAGTCGTAACATGCTGTATTGAAAGGAGCTATCGTAATTACGCCCGCGCCGCAGACGCGGAAGACAGCGTCAAGACGACTTCCGCCCTTCAGGTCAAAACAGCCACTTCTCCGACATGGGATCAGGATATCCGGGTCGTCGTTACCCACGCTGTTCACCTTGGTGCTGACGGCGCGCCTTTCGTAGGGGCCAACACAGGCTTCACGCATCAACTCGAGAAGCCGTGGTGAGGTCGTTGTCCACGTTCTGGACCGCCTCACGCTGTCGGAAGCTGTGGCGGAGGAACCGTTTAACCTGAAGAAATTCTACATAGTGCGGCGCAAATCTCAAATCCCCTCTTCCCACACCCGCCAAATCGCCACTCTTATCTTCCCCTCCATCCGCTCGTAGCTTCTGATCGCTCGGATCTGAAGCCTCCCTGATTGACAGCTTCCGGCCAAACGGCTATATTACTCGATTGTCTGACTGCCCCTAATCGTCTTGGCTCCCAGTCTCGCGCACTCCCGGAATGCAGTGAGGAGCAAGACCACGCTCGTCGAAACCGTGGCGGGCGCGTGGGGAGCAGGAAGCATATCGGGTTCTCAAATATGAACAGGGAACAGAAGCAGAGTATGAAGCTGGAAGATCTCCAGGCCAATGCTGCGGTGCATGGCATCCTATCCGACTCTCTCGTCACGGTGGTCAGCGTGCAGTGGTTCGGCTCCGAAGCGCTTGAGTTGACGTACAAGACACCTGCCGGAAAGGTTGCCAATGAGCTTCTGTACCGTCACGACGAAGCCCGGCTCGAGATCGTCGAAGTCGGCCGGCCATGGAGCTTTGACGGAGACGGTGCGTTGTTCCGCCTGGTCTCCGAGGCGCAGCGGATACGCCTCGCGCATCTCTTCGATCCGGTGCTCGCCGTGCACACCTCGGTCGTCGAGCCGTTGCCCCATCAGATCACCGCGGTCTACGAATCCATGCTGTCCCGTCAACCCCTTCGCTTTCTTCTCGCCGATGACCCGGGCGCCGGCAAGACGATCATGGCGGGGTTGCTCATCAAGGAGTTGATCGCTCGCGGGGATCTGCAGCGGTGTCTGGTCGTCTGTCCCGGCAGTCTCGCAGAGCAATGGCAGGATGAGCTTTACCGCCGGTTCCAGCTGCCCTTCGACATCCTGACAAACGACAATCTCGAAGCCGCGCGCACAGGGAACTGGTTCCTGGAATCCAATCTCGTTATTGCCCGGCTGGATAAGCTCTCTCGCAACGAAGACGTTCAGCAGAAGCTGCAGGTTCCGGATTGCCGCTGGGACCTCGTCGTGTGCGACGAGGCGCATAAGATGTCGGCGACGTTATTCGGTGGTGAAGTCAAGTACACGAAGCGCTACCGGCTGGGGCAACTGCTGTCGAGTCTCACCCGCCATTTTGTATCTATTCTGAGATAACAAGAGAAAAGCAGATAAAGGTCCAAGCAAGATTCAGGCAGCCTTGTGGATGGTCTGGGATGTTCTTTGCCGATTGATTTCTATGCGGCGCTGCCGAGCCTCCTCCTTTCGACCTTGTCGGTGGTGAAGAATCTTTTGATGCTGGCCTTTATGCCTCTGAAGAGGCGTGACATACTGTATTGCCCCGTGATAGCGTTCGGCGTTGTAGCTGTGAATGAAGGAATCAATCAGGCCTTCCAGTTGATGGAATGTGAAGATGTCCTGGAAGCGCAGCCAGTCGTATTTGAATGTCCGGAAAAAGGCTTCGATCCAGGCGTTGTCCGTGGGTGTTTGATATCGGGCAAACAGCTGCGAGATGCCCAGGTCCTTGAAGAATTGGGCCATCGATTTGGCCTTCATCTGAGATCCGTGATCTGAGAGGGCTGTCAAGCTTATGGGCCCAGTGTCCAGGTCCAGCAGTCCTTCGTTGGCAAGGGCTTGATCCCAGGCCTGTTTGACCTGCTCCACGGTCGCGTTGAAGGAGAGCTTCCATCCTACGATCTTCCTGGAATACACGTCGAGAATGGCGGTAAAATACAGGAACAAACCGAAAAATGGGATGTAGGTCAGGTCCCAGCTCCAGACCTGATTAGGACCTTCAGGTTTGACCTGGGGCTTGCTCTGCTTGACCGGCGTCCTCACCTGTTTCCTGCGTGCCAGACGTTCTTTCCTGGCCTGTCGGTAGAAGCTGGAGGCCGAGGCCTGCACTACCCCCTTCTCTGAGGCTACCACCGCCAGCTGATGGGGAGGCAGATCGGCATAGGTCTCATCCCTTAAGAGGGCCGGGATTTGCTCTTTCTCCTCCCTCAGCAATCCGTGTGGGGCCTCATCAGGGGCGGGCCCGGGCTTCCCATCCAAAAGCGGGTCCGACACCCCATCCAGCTTCTCTTCTCGATCTCGCCGGCTCCAGGCACAATACCGCTGGAGGGGAAGCTGTAGGATCTCGCAAGAACGGGTGAGTTTCACCCCTTTCTCCTTGGCCCGATGGACCATTAAGAGGATCTCGCGTTTGACCTCAGCTTGCACCCGGTGGCCCTTGATCGGGCCTGTCAGATCCCATTCACACTTTTTTTTAGCAGGGAAAGTTCCACAGATTGCTCAATGATCGTTTGCTCCAGGCGTGCCCGCTCTTTGCGCAGCTGCTCCACCTCCTCAGCCGATACCATCGGCTTGCGGCTCCGGCGACCCTTGAACTCCTTGAGGGCCCCGGACTTGACCGACTCACGAATACGCTTTAGATCCGAGGAATGAATGCCCCATTTCCGCAGCACCTGTGCAATGGGAACATCTCCCCGGCTGGCTTCAAGGAAAATCTCATACTTCTGTTCCGGGGACAAGCTCCTGCGCTTCTTGACCGGGTCACTGTTTGAGGACAGTTGCTCCATCTTTACTCCTCCTGTGAGGTCAGGGATATCCCAAAATATGTATCCCTTCTCAACCCTACAGGCAACCAGGATCTTGCTTCGACCTTGCCCCCGTTTTTTCGGGCGATCTCAGACAAAAGATACATGCGAGGATGTTCGACCACGACCTAAAGGAGATCGAAAATGAGGCGTTCGAAGGAAGCCGAAACTCAAGCTCGTGAGGCGAAGATGCTTGATGATCTCCTGAAGGACCTACTCATCCTGCCGGAACTCCCTGATCTCCCCCCATTCGTGTGACTGTCGCACTCCACTGTTGCAACTCCACTGTCCCGCTCCACGGTCAAGTCTTAAGCGTCCTGCAAAATGCAAGCCTTCAACTGGAGGTCCAGTGAGGTTCACGCAACGGCTACCATTTCAGCCGGTGGTGCGATCTGTCGTTCCTCATAGAGCAGCTGGAGCTGGAGCAGTTCGGTGGACGTGATGTTGATATTCTGCCACCTGGCAGCGGCACGGATGAGAACAGCATAGACGAGCTTCAGGCAACTCTTTTCGGAGAAGAATCGCGGCAATGTTTTGGTTCGGCGGCGTTCCTCGACAAAGCTGCGTTCGATCAGGTTGGTGGTGCGGGCGAACTTCCGGAGTCGCCAGGGAAGCTGGAGGTGTGCGAGGAGAGCTTCGAGGTCCTCCGTGAGACACTTGCACAGACCGGGGAACTCCTTGCTGAACTTCTCCAGAAACTCTCGCACCGCACTTTGGCCGGCCTGAAGATCCGGGGCGTCACGAATCATCACCAGATACGGCTTGCACGGAGAATCTTCTGGATCTGTATCACCGGCCGTATGATCCGAAAGGCCCGTTCTCTAGCCAAACGCCTCGAATTGCACTACACGCCCAAGCACGGCAGCTGGCTCAATGTCGCCGAGATCGAACTGAGCGTCCTTGCCAGACAACGCCTGGACAGCCGCATTCCTGACCTGCAGACCCTCACCAACCAGGTGGAGGCCTGGAAATGTGATCGAAACGAGAAACACAGAACCGTTGATTGGCAGTTCACGACCACCGACGCCCGCATCAAACTGAAGAAGCTCTATCCCAAGTTTTAGGTGTCATGGTGTAGTAGTCCCCAGATTTCATTATGCATCGGGAGAGAGAAGGTTCTTCAGCTTTCGGCTCACTGTAGCTTGTTTCCTTTCGACCTCACACTCCCAAAGTCTCAAGACTGTCCAGCCTTCTCTGCGGAGTTCGCGGATATTCCGCTTATCTCGGTCGCAGTTCTTGCGCAGTTTTTCCTCCCAGTATTCCCTGCGCGAATGAGGAATCCTGCCTTCCCCACAATGGGGGCACTGATGCCAGAAGCAACCATGCACGAGAACGATAGATCTGTATTTCCTCAAGACAATATCAGGCTTCCCAGGAAGCGATTTTACATTCAACCTGTACCTGTAACCCATATTGGTTAGGATACGACGCACAATCCGCTCCGGTTTCGTATCCTTTCCACGAATCCGTGACATTACCTGACTTCTCTTCTCTTTCGTCCAAATATCCATGACTCTCCGGGCACTTGCTCGCCGAGTCGCTTGGAAGCGACCCTCTACACCGATGGTTTCGGTAACTTCGTCTCCTCTATCATCGCTTCGATTGCTGCCGACTGGAGCGATAGTTGCCGGGCGGGAATTGCACCCGCTGAAGATCGGCACCTTTCATGGCACACTGCCGCATTAAGGTTAATAGGTGTGAAAAAAGAGAAAGGGGTGACCCTAACCTTCCTTTATAGCAGTCCATCCAAAACCGTCCGGTGAACGCCGGGCATGGTAAGGAGAGAGTCGCCATGAGAGAATCTACACTGGAGTCCGTAGACCTGTCTATGTCAACGTGGGGCACGCTGGAAAGACTGGGCCCGCTCGTCGATCCAATCTCTTTTGCAGCAGGACCTGGAAGAGGACGCAACTACTGGGACGTACACGCTACGAGCGCTGATCGGGAGTGGACCGCAGTCCAGGGTCGCGCAACGGCCATGGCAAGCCTCGACGCGTGTCGTTGATGTCGGGCACCATCGAGGTGAGACGGCCTCGGGGCTGGGGACTGAAGGAGCGCTTTGAGAGCCGCATCCTGCCGTTGTTCATGCGCCGTACGAAAGCGGTGACCGAGTTGCTGCCCGAGCTCCAAGGGGACTTCGAGCTGGCGTTGCGCGGTCTGCTGGGCGACAGAGCACCTCTGTCGGCCTCGTCGGTCGCCCGTCTGCGGGTGGGAAAGAGGAGTTCGAGACTTGGCAAGAGCGACGCCTGGACGATCGTGAGATGGTCTACGCCTGGACGGACGGCCTCTACGTCAAGGCTGGGCTGGAGAAAGACAAGGCAGCGTTTGCTGGTCGTTCCTCGGCACCATGAGCGACGGACGGAAGGAGGTGCTGGCGGTCCGTCCCGGCCATCGTGAGCCGACCGAGTCGTGGTTGAACGTCTTGCGTGTTTTGCGCGACCGGGGGTTGTGCCGCTGTTGTTGATGGCCGACGGTACCCTGACCATCTGGAGTGCCGTCGGCCAGGTCTGGCCGGAGACGTCGCATCAGCGGTGTTGGAATCACAAGATCATCAATGTGCTCGACGACCTGCCCAAGTGCGCACAGAGCAAGGCCTAGGCTCTGCTGACACAGATCCCCACGGCCGCCACACGGGCCAAGCCGAGGCCCGGCGTGACACGTTCGCCGCTCACTACCGAGACCAGCATCCCGAGGCTGCCTGATCTCATTTTACACACCTATTGACGCGACCTCGCTCATCGCAGATGAATGCCTTTAGGCTGACTGCGACTTGATGTGCTAATGGTACCGGAACGCCATTCGACACTACTGCGAACTTGTCTGTGAGTGACATATCCGGATGCAAATGGTATTCGTCCGGAATGCTCTGAATTCTCATCGTTTCCCTGACACTTAAGCGGCGTTTCTTCCAGGGGTGAAGGTGCACCTCGTTGTGTCCATAACAAGCTGTGGGGCTGAACCTGTACCGGTGAAGTCTCTTGAATGACTTCCGTTTCGTGTCGCCTTCCTCTATGCTTGAGAACCTCTCTGAGTAGGCTGCAAAGACATCCTTCCCGTTTGCTATCTCCTCAGGCAGCGAGCCAGAATTCAGGACGGAATCTACCATCAGCTCATAGGGTGTTCCTTTGGGCCGCTTCGGCCTGCCCCCGAACTTGCAAATTTGTGGCCAATTATAGCCTGCCCTCGCTCCCCTGTATGGGGGGGGGATATCGGGCCAGGGGAACCAATCCCTCTCCGACGAGCCGATCTTCCGGCCAGCGCACTGGCCTGCAAATCTGGATTCTATTCCAATCAGTATGAGACGTTCTCGATCCTGTGGGATTCCCATTTCCAGCGCATTCAAGATTCTCAAATCGAGACAGTAGCCTTTGGATTCAAGCTTCTTTTCGAGCTTCTTCAGGAACTCGCGGTGAACGTGGACCCGGTATAGCCCAGCAACGTTCTCAAACACGAAGAACCGGGGCATCAATGAGCAAACGCGGTTGAAGAAAGTCTTGGTCAGCTTGCCATTCACTCCCTTGACTCCGCGGTTTTTTCCTCCTGAGCTGAAATCTGGACAAGGAGGGCCGCCAATAATGCCAAAGGCTGACGGTTTTCCTTCTGGAAATGCTTGTGCAAAGATCTCAGGCGCAAACAGCCTCTTGATGTTCTTTGTATTGCTGATTTTCGCAGGTCCTGAATTCTTACCCGTGAATTCACGCCACCGGGACATGCCGTAGCTGTACATTTTTCCATAGGCAGGATTGCATTCGTTAGTCTACACAATAGTGAAGCCCGCCTGCTCGAAACCCATATCGAGGAACCCGCCACCCGTGAAAAACGACAGGATAGTTGGCTCTATAACATCCTTGCTGCGAGTCATCTTCTTCGTCACCGTTCCAAAGCGTACCCGGATGTAAGAGGAGTCTGAATATAAAAACCTTCGGATGAATCCCTGCGAAGGTTACATAGCATTACTCTTTTGGCGTCCTTTCCCAGGAAACCAAACCGCCCAGGTGACAATCCCCGCACTGCCACGGCACCCTGTTCCGAATCTATCACAGCCCTGATCGAACCGTTGCCCAAAATGCATATTTCCATGAGGTCTCCAGAAACATCCAGAGGCCATTCCGGGCAATCGCTTCTTATTCTCCAGTATTTCCTGCAAGCCGGGCGGTAGGCACAGAAACAACAGGCATCGGGGGAAGGACTTGCAAAGTGTTCTTGATCCGACCCCTTATCTATCATTTCGCTAATCCCGTCCTGCTTCTCCCCGGCCTCCTCAGCCAACTGTGAGCAACGGTCCTTATCAAGAGGGACATTGTACGCTTTCCCATCAAGGGTCTTCAGGGTAAGGCTCACCGGCCATTCGCCGCGGACTTCATGATAGATCGCCGCGTACAAGGACAACTGCACTTCGTATGCCACCTTAACTTCATCCTTTTCCCCTCCTGGCTCCATGACAGCCCCCGTCTTGTAATCCACTATCTCCGCGCCGTTCTCTCTGTGCACTATTAGATCAACGAAGCCACCTAATCTGCCATCCTCTGTCTCAAGCCAGGCTTCAGATTCGGTCTTCTGATCTTCGCTACTTGCCGGTTTGCGGCCGGATCGGCTCTCGACAATCTCTCCGGCAACAGCGAAGGTCAGGCGCTTTTTCACTTCATATCTATAAGCATTCTTGAGCAGCGGGACCAGATGCTTCTCGGTCCTGGACTCCGACATTTCCGCTTCTACGTTGCGGGCTTCGCTATCCCATGCCTCCTGAAGTTGCTGCAGTGTATGGACTTTGCCTTGGCCAGCCAGCTCTAGGACCTTGTGCGACACGGAGCCAAGCCTGGCAGCGGGGGATACCGGAAGAAGGTGTTGCAGCCGTGCGGACGACCAGATCTCCCTCAATGGACACTGAAGCAACTGGTGATACCTGCTGGGCGAAATCCGCAGCATAGGTTGCAAGTCCATCCTTGGCACTGTGCCGGGAGACATCAGTCTCCCCTCGCCAACATTGTCCGGCAGGACCCTGGTCTCCGGAGCAGGTTGAATGTATCTATATATCCATCAACATCACCGCCAGCCGCGACAATGGCATCAGCCAGGATCCCGCCGGGATTGTGAGTATTCCATAGTGGATGGACTACGAGAAATCTTCTTCCCCCCGCCGTGAATCCGGGCAAACTGCCCCAAATTACCGGTTGGTAATTGAAGTAGGAAATGAAGCTGTCCCTCAGACGGGCAGCCGTCTCAAGCCAATCTGAGAGCTCAGAACCAGAAAAGTCCCCATTTAAACCCGCCCGGTAATCAGGATCAAACAGGACCTTCAAATAAGTAATCGCGAGCCGCCAATCGAGGAGGCCGTGATATGTCATGTTTCGGTAGACTTTGAGGCAGTCGTAGCACGCGGAATACGCACTCCCGCCGATGAGCATCGCTATGGATCTGTGACGTATAGGATCCCTGTCCGCCCCCCTGGCAGATGTCTGCGAGGATTGCCAAGAGGTCTTCATATCCTTCCCTCACAAACCCTGCACCGTTCGGCAGCCTGTCGCTGAGGATTATATCAGCGACCCGTCTGTCTCCGTTGATTCTCCTGGTCGCTATGCTGGCAACTTCGATTTCATCAGGATCAATGTCCAGCCTGTCAGCAATCACTCGCTGCAGCACGAATGCCGCGGAATAGATCGCCGCTCTTACCGCGCTGTTCGACGAAAGAGGATCAAGCGTCAACCCCCTGTGGACGCCTGCCGGCGTAATACGCAACACTTCCGTGGTCTTGCCCGCAGCCAGTGCAATCCTGTCTGCATCCCCTCCATTGCCGAATCTGGACTCAATCCATTGATGCTCCAGCGGCGGAATCCCTCTGCCTCTTGCATCATTGGCTGAAGGGGGTGGAGGAGTCCGGGTAATTCCTCCGTGGAACAGTCTGCCTGCATTATCGTTAATCCTCCAGACAGCCCCCGTCTCAGACAAGGTCTTCGTGCAGTTAGTTCCTTCCACTGGAAGACACCCTGAGTCGTCAGTCGATTCAACAAGGGCAGACGGAATTCCGAAAAGTACGTTCTCGTCTTCCTTCGCGTCCTCGCCTCTTGTAAGATTCGTGCGGAAGGCCTGAGGCACCGCGATCTGGAACTGGGTATACCGCCCGTCCTCTCCTCCAGGGTAGCCGCAAAACGAGCACGAATCACCCGGGTCTTGTTCAATGCTTGTCCTCATAAAGCCGCACGCTTTGCATCTCTGTACCCAGCGTCTGAAGGGAAGTGGATTCTCCGAAGAAAGTGCCCACCTGGGCCCCCTACGGTAGATAGGTGGCGTAAAACCAATAGCCGTGTGAATCGCCTTGTCTTTGGTCTTCTGTGCGCCCGGTGCAAACTCCGTAATCGCCAACTCCAGATCACGGTCAATTGTCTTCTCGCCATTGCGACGCGTAAGCCGGTGATAAAGTACACGCGTCCTGGAGGGCATGCCAAACATCGGAAGTATCGCCCCCTCCGCCAGGCGTTCGGCAAGCCCCTCGCCTGCCAGCTCTGGATTGACGGCGGCTTCATCAATGAGCATCGGCAATTCCCGTTCCAGCCACTCCAGATAATTCGTGTCGGGCCTGCCAAGGAGTGCCTGGATGACCTCCTGTTGGATTTCCTTCTGGTCTCTAAGCCAGTTTGCCACTGGCTCCCTGCTCTGCTCCCAGCCAGCTTGCCCGCGAGGATCCACTGCCAAACCAAACTCCCCGTGGCTGTCAGGCGGCCTGGGACTGTGCCACCAGCGCATTCCTGCATCTCTGAACGCTCTTCGTAGGCACTCTTTTGCGAGAAGGCGACGCACTATGCGCTCTTGCCCCATTGTAAGGAACGGGACAGGTGGCGGGTCTCCAGTGATCCTTTCCGGGAATGTGAAATAATGCTCGTCGTGGCTGCGACCCCGGCATAACGTAAGCACAAAAGCGAACGCCTGGCCCCGCCGGCCAGCGCGCCCCGCACGTTGCTGGTAGTTAAACCTCATCGGCGGCATGTTCGCGAGCATCACGGCTTGCAGATTGCCGATGTCTACACCCACTTCCATGGTGGTCGTAACGCTCAATGCATCGATTTCGTCTACGTGCTCCAGGAAATGCCTCTCTTGATCCGGCAAGTCAACGATGATTCCCCGGAAGTGCCGTTGCCGTTCGAGCTGGTTATCCGTCTGCGCTGTAAGCTCCTCGCAATGAAGTCTTAGGGGCAGACGGCCTTCAGCCACTGATTTAGCCAGGTGGTTTGTGTCCCACAAGTCCGAACACGATGTTTGAGAGTCTGCCGGAAGCGCCGCTTGGCAGGTTGTGCAAATACCCGCAGAACGGTGCAGATGATACCGCCCGCACCTCTGGCATTGCCAGACGGGGTCTTCCATATCCGCAACTCGCACATTGAGCATGCGTGCGGTCAGCTTTCCGTTTTCGTGTCCGGCCCGGCGCAACGCTTCGAAAATGGCATCGCCGAGAGCTAGCTCATCTGCTCCATACAATCCGGCTGCTTCTCTAATATATCGCTTGAATAAGGCGGTGAGGCCGCTATAAGATAGATAGTCGGTCTGCTGGTATTCAGAGCCCTCGTGCCGGTACTTGTCGCCTAGAATGCGCACGAAAGAATCGCAGGCCTGCACGAACTCCAGAAGAGGGAGGCCTGCGCTGTCCGCAAGCTCTTGAAGCCTGGAATCATCCGCTTCAAGCTTCAGCCACCCAAGCCCGGAGGATTCAAGTCCAAAGTACAGCCTGCCAAAGAACAGATTGCAAAGAGTCGCTATCAGTGTTCTCCGGATCTTCTCCCGCCCGAAATGTGCTTCTTGTGGCAATCCCTGCCGCCAAGTCAGCCTGTCGAAGTCGAATAACACAGTCCAGTGGTGATAACGGTCGTCCCATCCAAACTCCTGGAGGAGAACGTCGTTTCCGGCAGGGTTAACTCCGGTACTGATTAGCCTTCTAATCAGCGCACCGCAGTTCTGAATGTCGTCCGGCGGAGGCAGGATCACTGAAATGGGGACAATCCTCCTCTGCCCGCGCGACCTCACGGACTCAATCTTCTGTCTTGCTCCGTCGATTTGCTCTACAACCGGCTCAGGCATGCCATCCCTGATCAGAGCCGCCATCTGTACAAGATTGCCATATTCCCTTTCTGCCCCAGGATGACTCTCTGCAAACGCCTGTGAGATTGGCGATAGGGGGTTCTGTTGCTCAATGTCCTCAAGGAGAGCTGGAGCGCTTGTGACCTCCGCTCGCAGTTCATCACACACGGTTTCCCTGACCAGCTCGGAGTAGTGGTTACGCTCCACGCCGTTCGATATCTGGGCCGCGTCTTCCCTGCTGTCCGAGAACACGACCAGCTTGCGTTGCACATCCCTGCCTGCCAACAGCTGATAGAAAAGCTCCTTCGTTAAAATCTGGCTGACTTTTGAGAAACCGGTCCTGAACCCGCGAACGGGTGACATCCGGTTGCGCCGCCGAACGTAGTTGCTACTACATGAAGGACACGCGCACGGCAAAGCCCTGTACTGCTCCTGTTCCTCAGGAGGGGCAGTGACTACAAACAAGTACCCCTTCGTCCACTGCTCCGGATTCTCTTCTGCGTCCTCATGTGACAACCTGACGTGACCCGTCCTGTTATTGAGACTCGCACGTTGCCACTGACCCCATTCGGGCTGTCCACCGCGATCGCCGAACCGGGACTGCCGCCACCGAGCCGGTTCGTCATACACCTGATCGCCTTGTGGCCAAAAAACAGCAAACTCATTATAGGTGCGGCGCTCAACAAATCTGGCTGCTTGCCTTTCGGGGATCCCTTCAATGTCGGGCGTTGTCGCCAACAACTCGATCACACCCTCATCCACGTTCAGCCTGCTTCCACCGAGGAATACGGTTCCGCAGTGTTCGCAATACAGTAGCTCCAAGACACGGTGGCCGTCCTCTGAGATGATCCGAGTTGATGCGTAGAGTTCCCCCACAGGACGGTTGTCAATAGCGTCCGGCAGAGGCCTTGTGGAAGCCCATAATCCCTCAATGTTGCGGAAAAAGTAATGGATCCTGAAAGATGGAATCGTCCTGTCCCTGCTGTACCTGTCGAGGAGGGAGCTGGATATCAGCAGCCCCCTCGTCGCCATGACCGCGTCCGCCGCGGGCAGGCCAGTAAACAGTCTAGCCGCCATACTGCTGAGAGATACTGCCCGGACTCTCCCGTCGACGCTGCATGCATCAAGCAGCCGGGCTCTGAGATTACATCTGTCGAGTGCCTCAAAGAAGCCGTCCACGTCGCGGCTTTCTGTTCCGCCGAACATAGCAACAGCTTGTCCAAGCGTGGCCTCTGAAATGCTGTCCCCCTCTCCGGCAAGAAACATAAACGGCTCATGAGGCAATCCCGGACCCTCAGCAGGGATCGCCGGAACAGGAATCTGCGTTCCTTCGACTATGTTAAAGCTGGCAGACCCGAAGAAGTTCCGGAGGAATTCCTGGCTTTCCTCTCCCTTAGCAGCCTGTTGAAAAAGTGCGTTTATGCCAAGATGACTGTTGTCTTTCCTTGTGGTTTGGTCCTATGATATATCAGGTTCAAACTGAGAAGGGAGGACGAGCAAATGGCAATGGGAAAACGAGGACGACAGAGACAGGAAAACCTGTTCATCGCATCGAACACTTTGGTGAAATCTCCGGGTCATCCGTTCTACGAGAAGCTGAATCAGGTATTGGGGGCGAACGGCTTCGACGAGTTCGTCGAGGGGCTTTGCCAGCGGTATTACGCTCCTCATATGGGTCGCAAGGGCATTCCGCCCGGGGTTTATTTTCGGATGCTTTTGATTGGGTATTTCGAGGGACTTGATTCGGAACGTGGGATCGAATGGCGTGTATCTGACTCGCTGACGTTGCGCCGGTTTTTGGGGTATGCCCTTGACGAACAGACCCCGGATCATTCCAGCCTGTCTCGCATCCGGCATCGGCTTCCCTTGGAAGTTCACGAAGCGGTTTTCAAGTGGATCCTGAGGGTCTTGTGCAAAGCGGGTCTGGTGAAGGGGAAGACGTTGGGCGTGGATGCTACGACACTGGAGGCCAACGCCGCGATGCGCAGCATTGTACGCCGTGACACGGGTGAAGGCTACCAGGCATTCCTTGAGAATCTGGCCAAGGCCTCGGGCATTGAAACGCCTACCCGCGAGGACTTGTCCAAGATCGATAAGAAGCGACCGAAGAAGGGATCGAACCAGGACTGGGAGCACCCGCACGACCCGGATGCCAAGATCGCTAAGATGAAGGACGGTCGCACGCACATGGCGCACAAGGTGGAGCACGCGGTGGATCTGGACACCAATGCCATTGTGGCAGTGGCGTTGTCGGGAGCAGATGAAGGAGATACCGAGTCGTTGCCCTGGACGCTGCTCGAGGCGCAGCTCAATCTCAAGCAGGTCGCGAAGGACGAAAAAGCTGCCAAACGTTTGCACAGACAGCGTATACGGGAGGTGGTTGCGGACAAAGGATATCATAGCAACGATGTATTGACCAGTCTGAAGCAAGGCGGCATCCGGAGTTACATTTCAGAACCGGATCGGGGACGCCGCAAGTGGAACGGCCGACGAGATGAGCAGGCCGCGGTATATGCGAATCGACGCCGGATCAAGGGAGATCGCGGCAAGGCCTTGCGCCGAAGTCGTGCAGAACGGGTGGAAAGAACCATCGCTCACACATATGATACCGGTGGCATGCGCAGGTTGCACTTGAGAGACCGCGGCAATATCCTCAAGCGTTTGCTGATCCACATCGGGGGCTGCAACCTGGCTCTGCTCATGCGCAAAGTGATGGGCGTAGGTACTCCGAAGGCCCTCCAGGACCTGGCCAAGGCCTTGCAGCGTCTACTGCTCGTCCTACAATCACGTTTGCTGCCCTCGGTCACCTTTTTAACCTCTTATCAGCGTCTCCTGCTCAATCTCCTTACCTTGATTTATCCGACCCGCACTCCAGGCGTCTTTTCCGTTTATGTGCGTTGAAAGGTAGTTCTTCAACGGGCTGCTAAGCACCGCCAGAGACTTGAACAATCTTCCAAACAAACAACATCCTGCACTTAAGGTAAATATCCCAATAGTCGCAATAGCCCAGTACATCCCAAGAGGCAGGTTTAGAGTCTTAGCTAATATGGGAATTGCCAATGTGAGCGTTATCACTACGGATAGGAGCGCGTGAAAAAGACTGTTCATGGCATCCCACCGTTGTTGGATAATATCATAAGACTTCACGGCCAAATTATAGGCCAGGTCCACAGAGGGGTATTTCGTTTCATCGTCCATAATTTAACCTCACGAAAAAAATGTTAGGCAAAGCACCCCTTCATGAACGTATCAAACGTCCGCTTGTTTTTCCGGTTGTTGTATTTGTAGCAGGCTTCAGCCACGTAGAACGGCGTGTAACGCTTCGTGTAGTGATGATGTGAACCGTACCAGGCACGCTTGAGCAGAGACCACACGCCTTCAATCGTGTTGGTATGTATATCGCCGTCCGAGTATTGCTTGGCGTGGTGGATCACAGCGTGATTCATGATTTGCCTTACGGTATTATAGGCACTGAATTCGTCCGTGACAAGCACCGACTCCGAAGGGTCTATCGCCTGTTTGATGAAGGCCAGAACCCCCGTACCCGACAGATCGTCCGCCACACGGGCAACTACCTTTCCGCCACGTTCCACGGCTCCTATAACCGGAGTCTTGCGGGTTCCTCGCCCCCTTGGAGCATTGCCACCGCCACCCGAACGCTTGTTACGTTTCCGCGGCTTGCCTCCGACGTAGGTCTCGTCGGCTTCGACGATCCCACGCAACAATACCTTCCCCTGCCTCGTTGCCATCTCGGCACGAATCCGCTGTTGCACATACCATGCAGACCGTTGCGTAAGGTTCAGGTCACGGGCAAGTTGGCAGCTTGACAGGCTTTTCTTGGCGTTCACGATCAAAGCGATTGCCATAAACCACTTCTGAAGCGGAAGATGCGTACCCTGAAACATTGTCCCCGAAAGGACGTTAAAGCTGGACTTGCATGCATGGCAGTTCCAACGCCCTACAAGACTTCCCTCTCTCTTTCGCGCGCACTCCCCAACCACCCCACACAGCGGACAAAACGGATCACTTCCGAACCGGACACGCTCAAGATGCTCAATGCATTTTTCCTGCGTCGGGAACTTTTCAATTGCCGTCAACAAGTTCATTTTCCTTTCTCCCTTTTTTTGGTTAAATTAGTTGTTTTAACTACACTTAATATAACTAAAAAGGGAAGAAAAGTCAAGCCTTAATCTGCTAATTGCGAAAAAAAATCACAGAAATAGAAAGTCAGGTTCTTGTTCTTGAAGAAACCATCGAAAGCGATAAGGAGCAGGAAGCCGAAGTAAAAACGGAATTAGAGGTTGCGAAAAAGGAGTCGGCGGATGTCGAAAAAGAAACAAAGGAATTGAAAAGAAAAATTGAAATGTTACAGGGGTAAGGCGATAAGGAGGGGGAATGGAGATTAAGAGGCTGAGTTAGCACGCAGGGGTTACCGTCAGGCGGGGAAAGGCCGGTGCCCCAATTTTCCATGCGCGTGGAAAATTGGATTGGCCATTATCGGAAGCTACGGATCCTGTTCAACCTACATAAGAACAAGGCGGTTGCAGCGTTATGGATCAGGTGAAGCCAGTGGGAAGGCGTGCTCAATGAGGGGTTTAGATTGTTGCATATTCGGAATACAAATCCGAATATGCAACAAATCAAGGCTAAACTTGCAGAAGGAGATGGAATGGAGATTAAGAGGCTGAGTCAGCAGGCAAGGGTTACCGCCAGGCTGTTCCTGGCCTTGGATCTCCTTCCCAGTTTTCCTTGACATCCAATATATCCCCCAGTACATTTCCTGTAGTCCAATCGAGCCCCTGATTCCCTATTGGGAGGGAGACGATGGACGTCGGGACAAGATAGGGGACAACGGTTATCATAAGCCGCATCTGGAGGTGCGGTTTTTATGTTTGGTACGTAAAAGCCATCGGCGTCATACTGAGAGTTGACCAAATTACCCGATAACAGTTGCCAGCACGCGTTGCGGGAGTGATCTCGGTAAGTATTTCACCTCAAAACCGACCTCGGGAGGGTAACGGTGCGGGACGAAGAGGCCGATTTTGCACAAGATAGACTCACTGCTGAAGATGAAATCCTTGGGGACTGCAGTTTTTTATCTGCGCCGGGTGAGCGCCCTCTTTTAAACAATCCGGGTAATTGCCGATAGTATTAAACTGCTCGAAGTCTGATCTTATTTATATTTTAGTGCTCATAATAGCACGTCTTGTTGAACCGATTTACAGAAAGGATGAAACCGATGAAATCACACGCCAACCTGCCCTACTTTTTTGCCGTGCTTCTTGTCTCCTCAACCAGCCTCGCCAGTGCCCAGAACACGGGCTCTTCTCCGGTCCTTCAGGCGATGAAGGACGAAATATCTCGCTCTTTGGAAACGTCAAAAGAGCAGCCAGCCCCCCCCTACTTTCTCAGCTACGAGATTACCGAAATGCACACCGCAAATGTGTCCGCCTCGTTTGGCGTACTCACAGGGAGCGACGAAAACCGTCGCCGCCAGCTCGACATCGACTTGCGCGTCGGCGACTACACGCTCGACAATACCCACCCCATCCGTGGAGGCTTTCCCAACTGGGCTGATCGCTACTCCCTGATCACAATTCCCGTCGAGGATGACCCCGATGCGATTCGCAGCGTCCTCTGGTATCATACCGACAAAAAGTACAAGCGTGCGGTCGAACAACTGACAAAGGTAAAAACCAATGTTCAGGTGAAAGTTGAGGAGGAGGATCAGTCAGATGACTTTTCGCGAGAACCAGCGGAGAACTACATCGAGGAACCGGTCACGGTAAGAATCGATCGCAGTGTGTGGGAGGAGAAACTCAAAAACTACACGGCGCCCTTCGCCCAATACAGCGATATCTACGAAGCAAGCGCAAGAATGCATATAAATTGCGAGACCCGCTGGTATGTAAACAGTGAGGGGGCTGAGATTCAAACGTCACAGGTATACTATCGCCTCTTCATCTTTGCGTTCTCAAAGGCCGACGACGGCATGGAGCTACCGCGCTACGAGTCATTCTTGGCCTTTAAGCCCGATGATCTTCCAGACGACGCAACATTGCTCAAGGCGGTCGATAAGATGATTGAGGACCTACAGGCTCTACGGGCGACCCCCATCGTCGATCCCTACACCGGCCCGGCGATTCTCTCAGGTCGGGCCAGCGGCGTCTTTTTCCACGAGGTCTTCGGGCATCGCATCGAGGGACATCGACAGAAGAAAGCGGAGGAAGGTCAGACCTTCAAGAAAATGGTGAATGAGAAGGTCCTGCCCGATGTCTTCTCGGTCTATTCCGACCCGACCCTCTACCGAATCGGGACAACGGACCTTGCTGGCGCTTACAAATATGATAATCAGGGGGTAAAGCCACGGCGGGTGACAGTCATCGAGAACGGAGTGTTCAAGAAATTCCTGATGTCTCGTTCCCCCATCGAGGGCTTCTCCAACTCGAACGGGCACGGCCGCAAACAGCCAGGATTTAAACCTGTTGCACGCCAGTCGAATCTCATTGTCGAGGCATCTCAATCCGTTTCGCGGGCAGACCTCAAGAAGATGCTCATTGAGCAGTGCAAAAAGGAAAATAAGGTGTTCGGACTCTTCTTCGAAAACATTCAGGGTGGCTTCACAATCACGGGCCGTATGCTTCCGAACGCCTTCAATGTGCTTCCGATCATGGTCTACCGCATATACCCCGATGGGCGGGAGGAACTGGTACGCGGCGTGGACCTTATTGGGACACCGCTCACTGCTTTCAGTATGATTGCTGCAGCGGACGATCAGGTGGAGGTTTTTAACGGTATCTGTGGCGCGGAGTCGGGTGGTGTTCCAGTCTCGGCGGTATCGCCGGGCATCTTCGTCTCACAGATTGAGGTGCAGAAGAAATTGAAGTCTCAGGAGCGACCACCCCTCCTCCCAGCGCCTTTCGAGGAACTATAAAACCCCCTGAAAGGAGGAGGTTATGCGACGAATGATCGTACTTAGTGGGATTCTGGGGGTCGTGATCACATTTTCGCCATCACACGCGGAAGAGGGGATCCTGGTGAGAGCCATGCACGATGAGCTCGTGCGTTCGATGGAGAAGCTCCAGCTCGAAGACCTGGAGAAACCCTATTTCATCGCCTATCGTGTGCAAGAGAAAAAGGCTGCGAGCGTTTCTGCCACCTTCGGCAGCCTGCTCAGCAGCAGCGAGAGCCACACGCGCCTACTCACCGTGGAGGTGCGAGTCGGGGATTATGCGCTCGACAACACCAACTTCTTTTCCATGTCCTTCGGACGCTCTGGTGTTTCCCGTATGTTCAGAGGGACCGTTCGGCTTCCCCTTGAAGATAATTACAAGGAACTGAGAAGACAGATCTGGTTGGCCACCGATGGGGCGTATAAAAAGGCGCTTGAAGATCTGTCCAAGAAACGCGCAGCGCTCCAGCACAAGATGCGCATCGAGGAAATTCCCGACTTTAGCAAAGAGGAGCCTGCCACAATCACGGACTGGACAGCGCCTGTGGAAATGGACCGCGTCGAAGCGGGGACATTGGTGCGTGACCTCTCCAGGCTCTTCAAGGAGATGCCGGACATCTTCACTTCCACCGTTAATCTTGGCGTGAGCAACGTGGTTGCCCACTATGTGAACAGCGAAGGAACATCGTTCACGAGGATCACCCCGGCGCTGACATTTACAGCACTTGCAGGGACGCAGGCTCCCGATGGAATGCCGTTGGAAAATTTCATAGCCGTGCACGGACACTCGATGGACGACCTCCCCCCAAAACCCGAACTCGCCGCGCACATTCGAGAGATGGGTGTGCATTTGCAGAAACTGCGTGAAGCGCCGCTTGTCGAGCGCTACACCGGCCCTGTGCTCTTCGAAGGACAGGCAGCCGGGGAGCTGTTCAGCCAGGGTTTCGTACCAAAGCTTCTTGCCTCGCGCCGTCTCCTCTCGGACAATCCTGCGTTCGAAAGAATCAATCTGCAGAGAGAGAATCCTTTTCTGGACAAGCTCGGCGCACGCGTGCTGCCCCGGTTTCTGAGCGTCGTGGACAATCCGACCCTGACGAATTACAGGAAGACAAAACTTGAAGGTGGATACAAAGTCGACGATGACGGTATTCCTGCAAGCGAGACGAAGCTTGTTGAGAAGGGAGTTCTCAAAACCCTGCTAACGACGCGCAACCCGGTCCGGGGGATCACGCAGAGCACAGGCAATCGACGTGGTCCAGGGCCTGCGCCGACCAACCTCTTTCTCACGGCTGAAAAAGGATTCAAAGACAAGGAGATCAAGAGGGAATTCCTCAACATGGTCAAGCAGCAGGGGAAGGACTATGGCATCGTCGTACGGCGCCTCGGCAATCCGACCCTCAAAGTATCTCGTGACAGGAGGGTCTCAATGTTTGCCCGACCTGGCAGGGAAGAGAAAAAAATAGAAGGCGTCATTCTCGCCTACAAGATGTTCACGGATGGACACGAGGAGTTGATCCGCAATGCAGAATTGTCGGGCATCAGCGTGGCAACGTTTAAGGACATTTTGGCTGTATCGAAGGGGCAAACAGTGTATAATTTCCGTTTTTCGCGTCAAAGCTCCGCGCCCTTCTTAGGCAGGGGGCCGCATGAGATGGAGATCGTGGTGTCTCTCATCGTGCCGTCCCTGGTCCTCTTCGAGGATATAACCCTCAAGCAACCAAGCGGTGAGATATCCAACCCGCCGGTGTCCAAACATCCTTTCTTCGACAAGTGACCGTGCCAAGTGGAATAGGTGCGGACCGCCGAGATATTGATGACACTTTTCAACAGATAATCTCCAAAACATTGACTTTCCCCCTCACAAGCTTGAAACCAAAGACCCTTCGAACGGCTTGGTGTTCGCAAAAAAAAACCCACCTTGAAGGCGGGCTTTTTTGCACCTGTACAACACCTCTGGATCAGGCTGCAATTTCTGACCTGAGGGAACGCCATTCCTGACGCTGGTGCTTCACATTTGACTTGAGTTCGGAATAGCGTTTTTTCATGACCACCCGTTCAGGGTGTGTCTTCCCCTGGGTGTGTCTAACTTCAACCCATTGTTTTTGGAATGCATCCTGGTCCTCCAGGGCGAGGCTCAGCTTTTTGTAGCCCCCTTCCAGGCGTTGTATCCAGTGGCTGGATGCCTGTGATTGGGCTATTTTATTTATGGCCCGGTTGTATTGCGTCTTCAGGTGGGCTTGCTCAATCTTTAAATTGGAAGGCCGTTTCAGGCCATACGACAGCCTCAGCCAGGAACTGAGCTTAATCACCCATTTGCCCGGATCAAAATGCCACCACCTGACCCCGTTTCGATAGTCCCACTGAAATCGGTGGTGATAGTTGTGATACCCCTCCCCGTAGGTAAAAAATGCCAGCAAATGGTTGTCCCGGGCAGTATGATCATCGACATAGGACTGCCCTCCCCAAATGTGGGCAAGGGAATTGATAAGGAAGGCAAAATGATGGTTCAAAACCAGACGCAGCACCCCTGCAAGCAGCACAACACCCCACAACTTTCCGTGCCAGTAGCCAAGTAAGAGGGGAAAAACCAGATTGGTCACAACCGCAAGGTGAAAATAATATTTGTGTTGCCAGCGAACGACGGGATCAGCAATCAGGTCTTTGACATTGGAAAAGTCGTCCTCTCCGCTGTCGTGTTTCCTCAGAATCCAGCCAATGTGTGAAAACCAGAATCCGCGTTTTGCAGAGTAAGGATCCCTGTCGTCCAGATCCACAAATCGGTGATGATTTCGGTGGTCAGATGCCCAATGGAGAACGCTGTTTTGCAGTGCACATGCACCCCATATAGCCCAGAAAAGGCGGTACAGAAAATGGGCTTCATAAGCTTTATGGGACCACAACCGGTGATATCCGGCCGTGATCGATATGCCGGTTAGACCCATAAACAGAAAAAACACAAACCATTCAAACCCATCATACCCCACCTTGTATCCATAGTAAGGAACAACACTGACGGCAAGCAATGGTGTGGTCGTCAAAATCAGCGCGTTAAGCTTGTTCAAAGGTGCTTTTTGTTCTGGCACATCCTCCCCCTTCTTGGTGGTTGTCGACGTTCAGAGCGAGAACCCGCTTGACTAATCAAGATCTACGATAACATACCTTTATCCTCACCAAATGACAAAAAAACAGCTTTAATTATAATCATTTCGAGCTAACAAAGTCAAGGGTAATCCAAATTAACCTGGAATCCGACGATTGGAAATGTGATCCTATCGGCAAATCCATCTTATTCAACTGTCCCAAATACCAGACCAATATAAGATCAGTTCGGAATGCGACTTCCGATGGGTTATCCATCCATAGGCAGGCCGAAATCGTCCCGGACCATGAATCCATCCAACCAGCTCATAGGCACACAGCGGTACATACTTTCCGCGAATGCCTTCATCCGCGGAAGCTCTTCCTCGTGACCAAGCAGCCGAGTCATCGCCCAGCCGCTGAGTCGGTTGGCCATCCAGTGTGAATCCCATATGCAAAGGCCGTCCACTCCGGCCTCGTAGCAGGACATTGCACGGATCCGTCTGAATTCGCCTGCCTGCCGCCGGGGGTAAAGGTCTGCATATACCTGGGTACCGGTCCCTTGCGCCAGATCGATGTAGGGTCGGAGCCGGGGAATGCTGTCCCTGCCGTCGGGATCCCCTTTGTTTTCGAGGTGAACGACCAGGTGGTCAACAAGATCTTCTCTCACCCATGTTTCCACGTCCATCGCACGCGACCGAGGGGTGGTGAACGGCCCTAGATCCGGACAACCTCCGGGTGCGAAGGTGTCGCCCGGAATCACGTAGCAGGTGCCGAGGCGCCTCCCCTTTTCTTTTCCCACTTCGTCAAGCATATCACGCGTGTCACGTAAAAGTTGCGTCAGAAATCCGGCCCGGTGGTTGAGGACTCGTTCGTCAAAGCGATCCAGATCTTTCATGTTCAGCCCGTGCTTACTCCTAAAGCTGTCCAGGGCGGGCTGTTCGTAGAGCACATAGGGAAACGAGCGGCAGAAAATGATACAAACCCCATCCACCTCGTAGTCCTCGACCCACTCTCTGAAGAGATCCACGTACTTTGCTCTTACTTCCGGAAATGCCTGGCTAAGATGACGAGCAGGGCGGCCCTCGGGTGTAACGCACCGCCATTCTGGATGTTGCCTTTGAAATTCCCCTGGGCCGAGAAATCCGAGGTGATTCGGCGGGAGTTGCTCTCCAAGCATCCGGACCTCCGCGTAGATTTCAATGCCAATATCCCTGGCCGCCCGCGCGGCAGCTCTGAGTGGATTGAATCCGTGTCGACGATAGCGGTCCATAACCTCCAAGCCGTGACGATTGTATCCCGATAGCCCGAAGGACCACTTCATCTCGGATGCCACGCGAGAAGCGTAATGGGTTGCGAAGGAACTTGCACAGCCCCAGAGCACCATCTTGAAGTCGCTGTTGGCCAGGGCCTGGAACTCATCGGCCATCTCCTGGTCCGTGGCATAGGCCCACTTGTGGTGCTGACCGCCGTCGTAGTTGGCGATCAATCGTCTGGTATCTCTCCTGGTGAGATCCTTTTTCGCAATGGACTTTTCCGAATCGGACATGGGGACAAGACGGATGTAAGAAATGTTCGTGCTGCTTTCTGCGATTGCCCCAGCCGCCGGTCTGTGAAAGGTGATATCCTGACCGGTGAGGTCCGCGGATTTCCAGTAGGCTTCGCAGATGTCCGCAGGGCCCGGAACCATCTCAGGGGATACAAAATCCTTGCCCGGCCGAAAGGTCTCCGCCACGGCCCTGGTATATCCTGGATCGCCGCTCAGCTTGATCAACAGACACCAATCCGGGGTTGCCTGCTCCGACCGGTAGGTACCGACAAGAATATGGTACCACCCCTGGACCCCAAGCGTGAGCCAAAGGGGTGGGGCCTTCGTGTCCGGACCGCAGAAGAGCATCTTCCCTTCGCCCTGATCGATCCTGTAGCTGCAGCAGGTCCACTTACCCTTCTCGAACTCCTCTGAGATCGCGTTCCCGGGCTCACACGCCGTCATGTCGAGTAAGTAAACAGATTCGTCTTCCCTGTCCATAGTCTCCATATCCCGTGCGCAAATGGGACATCCCCCTGAGGGGAAGTCACTTTGAAAGAAAGCTTAGACTTCGGCGGAGATCTCCAGAGCGAACACCGTGTCCCGCGGCTTCGCGCAGTCGGAGGACCGGTATCCGGTCACATCGAATACGAGGACGAAGCGGCTGGGTCCGACTGCCACCAGGCCTGTCATGCCGCTGGTGTGATCGTTGCGTCCGAACAGGGATTCCTCGGGAACGATGCGCAGGGTGTTTGTCCACAGGCGCCCGACACCATCCGCGGAGAAGGCGACCTTCTGCCCCGGCCGCCCGAAAGCCAGCACAGCGGTGCCGTTCTCCAGGCACACGAGCGACGGTGACACATTGCCGGCGTTGGAGTGGGTCTTTCCCTCGTTGCGCAGCGGCCGCTGGGAGCGGATCCGGTACACCGGAGGCACCCCTGCCGGCACGCCATCCTCCTCCCAGGTCACCCCGTCGTCGCTGGAGCGGAAGCTGGCCAGGTAGCGCCATTCGTCGCCCGGATACTCCGTCCTTGCCACGACCAGCAGGGAGCCATCGGTCATGCGGGCCATGGTCGGCTCGGTGAACCCACCATGGCCGGGGTCGGTGGCGCCTCCGATCGTGGAGACATAGTGGAAAGTGTGGGCGCCGTCCGCGCTGCGGAAGAGCATGAGACGGCACCAAGCTCCGTTGCAGTGGGCGCCGAGCAGGGTCCAGGCGGTCTCGCCCTCGCGTAGAAACCCGTACTGGTAGACGAACTGCTCGCATTGGCCCCAGTAGGACCGCGGTGATTCCAGATCGATGGAGATCTCATCCGGTAGCTGGAAGACCGCGCCGACCCGACCCTCGCAGAAGGTGGCACCACGATCCTGCGTCTCGCAGCGATTGCCGACAATCAGGTGCGGGTCCTCGACGCGCAGCTCGTTGAAATAGAGCAGCGTGTCATCTTCAAGCACCAAGGGCTCGGAGGCCGGACCGATGGGCATAGCCCGGGGTGGACTCCAGGTACGGCCGTCGTCCAGGCTGATGCAGTTGACGGGACGCGTCTGCCGATTCAGCCACGGGGACACGTAGAAGTGGGCATACAGCGTTCCATCCGAGAACCGCGCCGCGTGTGGATAACCTCTCACCCCCGCGTCGAAGTCATCATCCGCGCGGTCAGGAGTAGCTTGGTCGATGATCTCTGGAGCTTCGACACGAAGCTGGATGGGATCGGCCATGGTGCCCAAGATACGACTCCCGGGGTCTCGCTGCAACTCCTTTCAGTCGCAGGCCTTTACCTGTCCCCAACTCCTCTCGGTGACAGCCGTGAGCAGGGCGGGAGGGTGACCGGGGACCACGTTGGTAATTTTGGATATGCCAAAATTATGGTTGATAAAGGCACTCACATCATTATCAGAGGAGATTTGGGTGCCAGAAAGAATACAGAAAAAACGGCCGGTACCCCACAGAAAATAGGGACCGGCCGTCTCACAGTTCTGCTTCAGGCAAAAAGCATCTGCCTAAAAGCCGTATGACAGTGGAAATTCTTAAGGCGTGCCGACTGCCTACAGATCCTCAAGGCACAGATTCCCCAGAGATCAAAGACCTGAGCTTGCATCCTGAATACGATACGCCTGCGCCTATCCCCTTCAGAGGACTTTTTCTAGCTCCATCTCTCTCTTCATCTTTGAACCACACCCACAAACAACCATTTACTGTACCATTCACCCCCATGTGTTCACAATGATCTCACAAACCTAAATCTGTCATAGTGTTCGCGATCCTTTCCACCTCAGCCTTCACGCGATGGATGTCCTGATAGATCATCGGAATTGCCTCATCGATCCGGTTTACCGCATCCATCACACTCCCGGTTTCCAGGGCGTCTTCGACCATTTTGATTCGAGGTGGCAGCTCCCCCGAACCTGGACTGCCTTTCCACCGATCTGTTCTTGGATTAGACCATAAACTGAATTCAAACCCCGCACCCATTCGTATGCCCTCTGCGATCCCTGACGTCGTGCCCGTCGTTAAGATATGCTTCTTGGTCGCCTCCAGGAGCTGTTTGGTGATCGTCAGGGACTTCAACTGGGCGTCTTTCTGGGCCTTTACAGCGCCGATGTGGGCATGCATGGCTTTGACAATAGGCCAAACGGTAGATTGTCCAACAGCAGATGTCGAAATCCCCCCCGACAGGACGGTTACCAGAACGACAGCTGAATACCGACGTGGTAGTGACATTTTATTCCTCCCGTGTTTTGGGTGAGTGGAGCCACGTTTTCTCATTTTCACTTCTAATATCGGGTTTTACCTGAATAAATGCTGTGACAGTGATCAACATTCGGAAGGAGCGAGGGCGTCTCCCCCAACAGGGCAGCCTCACGGCAGCATTCATACAGTCCAGCACGTTCCGCGTCTGCTGTCTCAAGGACTGGGTAGGTAACGATCTTACAACTGGAGACAAGGTGATTTCAAATGGGGAATCCGCCGTAAACGACCAAGAATAACTGTGTCCTTATAAGTCCGAGTTCCGCAACGGGAGGATCAAGGAGAATGCGTCTGGTCGAATATAAAAAGTGCTTATGTCATCTGACAAGAAAAATAAAATATCCCCTGAATTAGAATCCTCTTGAATTATAGATACTAATCTATTCGTAAGGCGTGATGAAAAAGGCTATCGAGCAATTCCAATGAAGGACCTGCTATACGAGACGTTGAGAAAACACCTCAGACCCAGTACAAGTCCTCTCGTGTTCCATTATAAGGACGGTTCACGATGCCCAGATGTCCGGTGGAGTTTTGGGTCTACCTTGAAGCGAGCGGAATATGCATCAAAAAAGGGTTATGGCTAATCACCATAACCCTTTGATATTTATGTGGTGCCGAAGGCGGGACTCGAACCCACACGGGATTGCTCCCACTGCCCCCTCAAAGCAGCGTGTCTACCAGGTTCCACCACTTCGGCAACGGGATGGGTCTATTCCGTTTTTTCGGTCTCTCCTCCTCCGGATGTCTCTGAACCGGATGCCGCTTCTCCCGATGTGGCCCCGGCTTCTCGGGATACCTCACTCGCCGGAGGAAATTCAGGAGCGGTCAGGGGCATCAGTCTCCGTTTGGCGGCCTCTCTCTGCGCAGCGGTCTCGATTTGAGTCCCACTCCCGCCTCGAAAAATAAAGAGGGTGAGCACCATGCAGCTGATGAGGAATAAGATGGCCGTATAAGTTGTGATCTTGCCCAACATGGTGGCTGCACCACGGCTCCCGAGAACGGTTCCGGTCGCTCCACCCGCGCCGCCAAGGGCGCCCGCAAGACTGCCTCCTTTTCCGGCCTGGAGAAGGATGGATAGGGCAAGGACAAAGCAGATGATGATATGGATCGTTACGAGAAGGGTTGTCACGGATACCTCGATTAGCGATATGTACGACCGAAAACGCGATGTCAGACGGCGACAGCGACTTTAATGATGGCCGCAAACGCGCCTGGATCCAGGGAGGCCCCTCCGATCAGCCCGCCGTCGATCTGGGGCTGGGAAAAGAGGTCTTGAGCGTTGTCTTCCTTGACGCTTCCCCCGTATAGGATTCGGATGTCCTCCCCGACGGTCTCGTCGTAGAGATCGGCAAGGAGCGACCGGATGAACGCGTGAATCTCCTGGGCCTGCTCCGGTTTTGCGGTCAAGCCCGTGCCGATCGCCCACACAGGTTCGTACGCGATGACGGTCTTTTCGGCCTCTTCGGCGGCGACACCTTCGAACGCACAACGCACCTGCCGGTCCACAATCCTGCGCGTGGCATTGCCTTTTCGCTCGTCGAGGGTTTCCCCGACACAAATGATCGGGATGAGGCCTGTGTTCAGGGCGGATACGGTCTTCCGATTGACCGCCTCGTCCGTTTCTCCGAAGAGCGCCCTCCGTTCGGAGTGACCTAATATAACGTAAAGACAACCGGTAGTCAACAGCATACCAGGCGCTACTTCCCCGGTGAACGCCCCCGATTCCACCCAGTACATATCCTGTCCGCCCAGGGCTACAGTGGACCCCCGGAGGGCCTGGTGCATCGGCCAAAGGGAGGTAAACGGCGGGCAAAGAACGATCTCGACCCCGCTGACCCCTCCGATGCCCGATAGGAGATCGGGGATGAATTCGAGGGAGTCCTCGACGGTCTTGTTCATCTTCCAGTTTCCAGCCACGATCGGGGTACGCACGTAGAACCTCAAGGAAGGCAGTAGCAGAGGCAGTGGCAGGAAAACCAAAAAAGGGAACCAAGAAGTTGCACGTAGACAAATTAATCGATATTATTTTTTTTGCTACTGCTACTGCTACTGCTACTGCTACTGCTACTGCTACTGATTTATGCGTCTGAGAGCGCCGCAACCCCGGGCAGGTTTTTCCCCTCGAGAAGCTCCAGGGATGCCCCGCCGCCGGTGGAGATATGCGTCATCCTGCCTTCGAGGCCGGCCCCTGCGATCGCCGCGGCGGAGTCCCCCCCTCCGACGATGCTGATCGTACCCCGGTCGGTTGCTTCGGCCAGGGCCCGGGCCAATTGGGTTGTCCCCCCCGCGAACGCATCTATTTCGAACACACCCATCGGACCGTTCCAGAGGACGGTCTTTGCGCGATGGATCTCATCGACGTAGGACTTCACCGTTTCCGGTCCGATGTCAAGGGCCTCCCAATCGGGCGGGATGTCCTCGGCAGCAACGACTCTCGTCCGTGCGTGTTGATCAAATCGATCTGCTACAATGTAATCCATTGGAAGGCGGACCCGGGCGCCCGATTCCTCGAGGATTTGTGCCGCGAGCGGAACCCGATCTGCTTCCAGCAAAGACTTCCCGATTTCAAACCCCCGTGCCTTCTGGAAGGTGTAGGACATCCCCCCCCCGATCAGGAGTCGATCGACCCTGGACATCAGGTTTCTGATAACTTCGATCTTGCCGGAAACCTTCTTCCCGCCGAGGATCGCCACAAAAGGCCTTTTTGGGTCTGCCACGGCGGCACCCAGGTGGCCGATCTCCTTAAGCATTAGATGCCCGGCCCCCCTGTGGCTGAAGTGGTGTGTCACGCCTTCGGTGGAGGCATGAGCGCGGTGGGCGGTCCCGAAGGCGTCGTTGACGTATAGGTCGCCGAGCCTGGCCAGGGCTTCGGCGAAGGCCGGATCGTTGCGTTCCTCCTCCGGATGAAAACGCAGGTTTTCAAGGAGCAGGACCTGGCCGTCGAGCATTCCATTCACCAGGTCCTCGACTTCCGGACCGATGCAGTCTGGGGCCATGGTCACGGTCCGGTCCAGAACCTCCCCCAACCGCTCCGCGACGGGGTTCAGGGAGAGCCCGGTTACAACCTTACCATCGGGCCTCCCCAGATGAGACATCAGGACAGACCGGCCGCCTCTGTCGGAGATGGAACGGATAGAAGGGAGGGACTCGCGGATTCGGGTGTCGTCGGTGATCTTTGCCGCTTCAAGGGGAACATTGAAATCCACCCGCGTTAAGACCCGCTGGCCGCGGACATCCAGGTCATCCACGCTCAATTTTCGCATGGTGTTTTTGGGAAGGGTGGGGGAAGTTCGTCCTACCCGCACATCTTCAGGAGCAGTTCGGCGCAACGGTTGGAGTAGCCCCACTCGTTGTCATACCAGCCGAGAACCTTCACCATGTTCCCACCCATCACGGAGGTGTAGAGCGAATCGAATACGCAGGAAGCGGGGTTTCCGATGATGTCCACGGACACGATCTCCTCCTCGCAGTACTCGAGGTAACCTTTCAGCGACCCGCCTGCCGCTTCCCGGAAGGCCGCGTTTACTTCCTGTGCGGAGACCGAGCGTTTAAGCGTTGCGACAAAGTCTGTTAGAGATCCGTCCGGGGTGGGTACCCGGACGGAGATTCCGTCCAGCTTACCGTTGAGTTCGGGGATCACCTTTCCGACTGCGGTGGCCGCGCCCGTCGAGGTTGGGATCATCGATAAGCCCGCCGCCCGGGCACGCCGGAGGTCGCGATGGGGCTGGTCGTGGGTCTGCTGGTCGTTGGTGTAGGAGTGAATGGTGGTCATCACGCCGTGTTCAACCCCAAACGCCTTGTGGAGGGTTTGGACCATGGGCGCAAGGCAGTTGGTGGTGCAGGAGGCGTTTGAAACGACTTTATCGGTCGGCTTGAGCGCCTCATCGTTCACGCCCAGGACCACGGTGGGGATGTCGCCCTTGGCCGGGGCGGAGATCAGCACTTTCTTCGCACCCGCAACCAGATGAAGCGAGGCCTTCTCTTTATCGGTGAAAAGGCCCGTGGATTCCACGACGCCATCCACATCGAGGTTCGCCCAAGGAAGCTTGGACGGGTCTCTCTCCGAAAGGACCCGGATCTCCCGGTCGTCTACGATGATAGTCCCGTCACCGGCCTTCACATCACCGGGATATCGTCCGTGGATCGAATCGTATTTCAACAGGTGGGAGAGGGTTTTTGCGTCGGCCAGGTCGTTGACGGCCAGAGTTTCGATTTCGCCGTGCTGTGTTGCGGCCCGGAAGACGAGGCGACCGATCCGACCGAAACCGTTGATGCCGATCCGAATAGCCATATCTTCTCCCTTATCCGAAAAACACCTTTGCAATCTCGTAGAGTTCCTTGTCCACGGTTCGAGGTTCTGCAACCGCGTCTTTGAGACGGATTGCGTCGATCCTGAGTCCCCGCAAACAGACCATCTTTCCGAAATCTTCCTTATGGACCAGGTCGATGGCTGCGATTCCGAAACGGGTGCCCAGGACGCGGTCGAAGGCGGTGGGACTTCCACCTCGCTGGATGTGGCCCAGAACCGTGGTACGGGTCTCGAACCCGGTTCGCTTCTCGATCTCGCGCGACAGGAATGTCCCGATACCGCCGAGGCGGGCGTGTCCGAAGGCGTCCTGATCGTCGCCCTGTGTCACGAGGGATCCACCCTTCGGGGTTGATCCTTCGGCCGCAACGATGATGCTGAAGGTCTTTCCGCGTTTGTGGCGTTTTTCGACGAGGGCGCAGATTTCCTCGATGTCGAAAGGTTCCTCCGGGATCAGGATGATGTCCGCGCCTCCGGAAATTCCGGCCTCAACGGCGATCCAACCTGCGTCACGCCCCATTACTTCCACAACCATCACCCGGTTGTGCGCTTCGGCGGTGCTGTGGAGCCGATCGAGGGCCTCCATCACGATATTGATGGCCGTGTCGAAGCCGAAGGTGTAGTCGGTACCCGCCACGTCATTGTCGATGGTCTTGGGTATCCCGACGATGTTGATACCGTGATTTTCATACAACCTGTCCGCCACCCCTATCGTGTCGTCACCCCCCACGGCGATCAGGGCATCCAGCTTCAACTGCTTCATGTTCTCGAGAATGGCCTCCTCGCCATCAGGCTCCTTGAATGGATTTGTGCGGGATGTGCTCAGGATGGTGCCCCCCTTGGGGAGGATTCCGGATATGACGCCGAGATCCAACGGTTGGGAGATGCCTTCAAGCATTCCCCGCCAGCCTTCCAGAATGCCGATGATCTGATATCCATAGACATCGATACCCTTTCGTACGACTGCCCGGATCACCGCATTCAACCCGGGACAGTCCCCCCCGCCCGTCAGGATACCCACGCGCTGAATTCCCATCATTTCTCCCGCAAAAAGAAAAACAAAAAGCCATCAAATCGGTCAAAGATACGGTTTTCGAAGGATAAAATCAAGTGATTTGCCCGAACCGATCTTTCCTTAACAGATCCTCATCCTTAAGATTAACAAGGAGATGAAAACAAATCACCTCATGTGTCGTGTGTCACATCGCCCTGAGGTCCGATTTGTTATCGTAAGTCATGTAGGACAGAGAGACTTGTGTCAACTACCCCAATCCCCCGGATGAGGGTTCAGCAATGGGGTTCGGTTGATTTCACACGGCCTCCAATCAGGTTGATGGTTTAACCGGTAATGATAAGGACTCAAGATGAATATCAACAGGATTTTCTCTTTTCGGATCGGCCCATGACAGGATGGGGTTGATAAAGGTTGATGTTAACAGTTGCTATGATCTGATGTGATTTTTGAGCGAAGACCCGAAGAGATAAATTTTATAACAAGTTGTTAAATATTATGATAAGTCGATTCGGACTCTTGTGGCACGATGGTTGCATAACCAAAATTAGGGTTAAAAAATAAGGTCCAGGCGTGAACTATGACGGAAAGGTAACTTTCGAATGAAACTCGAAGATCGAAAGCGTATTCTGATACTGGACAATGAACCTGTGATTCTGGACCGGGTTGAACGGGCTCTTCGGTCGAGCAACTTCGAAGCTCGGGGGACTTCCCGCTGGACCGAGGCCCTGGATATGGTCACGCACAATCCCCCGGACCTGGTCCTCATGGA
Source organism: Candidatus Latescibacterota bacterium (assembly GCA_965217865.1). GTDB lineage: Bacteria > Latescibacterota > UBA2968 > SICM01 > SICM01 > CBDCJO01. The sequence continues at coordinate 3,375,318 of CBDCJO010000002.1, forward strand.
TCTCAGGATGCCCACGGTCCAGGGAGAGACTCTCCTGGGGCATATTCGGGAACATGACCATTGCCTGCCGATTGTGGTTATGTCCGAAACGTGCGAACCGGAGACGAGGGAAGACCTCCAAAGGCTCAAGATTCAGGATTTTGTGCTGAAACCTCTTCAGCTCGATCAGCTGGTTGGAACTGTCCAGGGTGTGCTGGACCGGATTTCACCCAGAACCGCATCTCCCCTCCCGGAGGGGGTTTCGGATTCGCCATTCGATATCCCGGAGCAGGACATTGGGAATTCCCATTCGGTTTCCCAGCCCCCTTCACGTCCAAAGAACCGCCGCAACCGTTTTCGCCTCAGACTTTGGAAGTCCAGGGCTTTTCGTTTATATTTCATCATATCCATGGTCGGCCTCATCAGCGTCCTCAACGGATAACCCTTCCCAATTCAGCGATGAAAGACCGGCCGCTTGATTAATTTATGGTGGTTACAGGGTATTTCTATGTCTGCGATGGGTGAAGCCCAGAGGCAAAATTTGGACGTATCCCGGGTGGGTCGCCGTGGGGCTTTCCTTGGAACAATCGCATCACAGATCCGGTCTCGGACGGCCGAGATCCTGCGCGGAAAGTCCGGTACTGTACTGGATGTGGGGTGCGGCAACGGGTTGTTATTCTCCGAACTCGGGGCACACACGAACCTTCGAATGGTGGGTCTGGACGAAGATTTGCCCCTCCTTCGGGAAGGCCTGGGTGTGGTGGAGGACAACGGCATGTCGGATGCGAATCTGGTGAAAGGAGATGCCTTTCGCCTTCCGATAAAAGACAAAGCCGCGGACTTTGTCGTTGTGTTGAACACGCTTATGAACCTTCTGTCAAACGACCAGGCTGAACAGCTTCTCAAGGTGTTGATGGCAGTTTGTAAAGATGATGGCCGATTAATCTTCGACGTGCGAAACGGATCGAACCCGCTGCTCCGCCTCCGTTACGCGATCCACAACCTGCGGGGGGATTTCAAGATTCGGTCCTACCGCCTTCGATGGATTCGGAGAGTCTGCGAAAGCAACGGTTTTGACCTGGCTCGGGCAGAGCCCCTCGGCACCTGGATCCCCAGGGCCTACCTTATCGAAGCACGAAATCAGGGATCGGGGTCCGGTGATCGGAGGGTGGGGGGGCCACTCTGATCCTCCAATCCTGAATCCAGGCCCCCATCACTTGATTCCGAATTTCGACGATGCCACTCCGGATCCCATCCACAGGCACACCGTTTTCCACCTTCGATTTGTTGCGTGCGTTTCTCCCGCTGGGTGAGGTGCCGCAGTTCGAAGAACAATTCGGCCGCTGGATCGGTTCGCCGTGGTGCCGGTTCGTCAATTCGGGCACGACGGCTCTGTTCTTGATTTTGAAGGGATTGAAAGTTATCCGGCCGGACCGGGATGAGGTCCTGATGCCGGCCTATACGGCCCCATCCCTGACCCTTCCGATCAAGCGGGCGGGGTTGAAGGTGGTCCTGAGCGATGTGGACCCCGAGACGTTTAACGCGGACCTGAACGACGTGCGGAGGCGCTTCACGGACAGGACCCTCGCCCTTCTCCTGGTCCCGATGTTCGGGCTTCCGTGTGATGTGCGCGCCGCCGGAAGAATGGCCGACGACCACGGCGCCTTCTTGATCGAGGATGCAGCATCCGCGATGGGGTCCAAATACGAGGGATCCGTGGTGGGAACGGCAGGGGACGTTGGGTTCATCAGTTTCAACCGGGGAAAGAACCTCTCGACCGTGACGGGGGGTGCCATCCTGTCCGGAAGGGAGGAGATTCAGCGGGCAGTGACAACCGAGTTGGAATCTCTTCCCGGTCTCACGGTCTCGGCCGAGATTCAACTTCGGGCAAAGGCCGTCGGCCTGGGGATTGCGGTGCGCTCCCTCTGGTATACTTTGCTTTATCCGGTTGTCTCCGGCTTCAAGTATACGTCGCTTCATACGACTTTCGAGGCCTTTCGATACACGGACTTTCAAGCCCGTCTTGGGACCTCCCTGTTGCGTTCCGCTGATCGATTCTTGACCCATCGGCATAAAATCGGCATATTATTGTTGAATTCATTCTCCGGCACCAAGGGGATCGGGCTACCCAGGATCCTCCCGGGGGGGGAGGCGGTGTTCAACCAGTTTCCGATTCTACTCCCTGACCGGGATTTGCGTGAGGCGGCGCTTCGGGCGGCCCTCCGGGTCGGCGTGGAGGCAACGACTTTGTATCCGGAGCCGATCCACCGACTCTACGATGACCTGGGTTACTCGACGGATCCGGATCCCTTTCCGCAGGCGACTGCGATATCCCGAAGAATTCTTCTCCTCCCGACACATCCGCTCGTTGGAGAGAAACGAATCCTGGAGGCGGCGACAGCCGTGAAACAGACCCCTGAAGGATGAGTCCCTATGATCGCACGAAAAAACATCGCCAGAATGACGAAGAAGGCCCTAGCGAACCCGGGATATGCCTGGCAGGCATTTCACAAGCGCCTCCGGTCTGCTATTACCTACCATCTGTATGACGGCCGAAGTGCCTGGCCGGAGACGATCTCTCTTTTCCTGACCTACAAGTGCAATTTGAGATGCTATATGTGCGGCCAATGGGGGGATGCGGGGGCGTTCAAGGAATTCGACAATCAGGTCCTTCGGGAGCGCCTGTCCAAGGAAGAGATCTGCGCCTTCATCGATGATATCGCCTTCTTCCGTCCGAACATCACCCTGTTCGGAGGGGAGCCGATGCTCTACAAAGGGTGGACGGAGGTGGTCGCCCATATCAAACAGCAGAAGATGAGATGCAACATGGTCACGAACGGTACCCTGCTGGAAGTCTACGCCGAGGCCATCGTGAAGATCGGTATGGATGAAATTATCCTCTCCATAGACGGGCCGGAGGAGGTCCACGATCACACGCGCGGCGCAGGGGGGACATTCGCGAGCATCGAAAGGGGGATGCGGGCAATTGCCGAGGAGAAGGCAAAACGCAGATCACGGTATCCGATCCTCAACATCAACTGCACGATCACGAATGACAACCACCACAACCTCGAAGAGATCCTAGACGTTGCGGAGGATTTGGGTGTGAACGGTCTCAATTTCCATCATCTCCTGTTTATCGACCAGAACATCTACGACCAGCACGACGCGATCTTCAACGCCAGCTTCAAGCAGTCCACCACCGATTGGAAAGGTTTCGTCTGTGACCAGCTTCCCACGATCGACTCAGATGTCCTGATCGGGCAGATCCATAAGGTGACGGATCGGGATTCTCCGGTATCGGTCACGGTCTATCCGAATCTTCCGTCCGATGAAGTTCGAGATTGGTATTCGGGCTTCGAGTTCACGTCGAAGAGCTACAAAAATCGCTACATGAGCCTCTGGATGGCCGCCTGGGTGTTCCCGGACGGCCAGGTACGACCCTATCACACCATGAACTACTCTCCCGGAAATATCCGCGAACAGAGTTTTCGGGAGATCTGGAATAACGACCCCTACCTGTCCTATCGGAGCGAGGTCAAAAGGCGCAAGCGGTTTCCGGTCTGTTCGAAGGGGTGTACCGAGCTCTATCGATATTAGCTCCCCCGCCCCATCGGAGGTAGAGAGGAGAGAGCGGGCTTCATCAGATGTATGAAGAGGCAGACAATGTAGGGGGCGCTCCGCGGTTGCCTTGTGAATCCCTCCCAAGAAGCACAGGCAACCTGAACAGGAGCGTCCCTCACATTCAGAGTGGAAGGGATGGGGGAAAATCATGTCCACGATCCTGATCGTTGATGACCACGACGATGTCCGGGAACTTCTCAGGGATTTCTTCCACTCGAACGGCCATCAGGTCGTCACCGCCGCAGACGCTGACGAGTGTTTGGAAAAGGTGCGGGACGAAAAGCCTGTCCTGATCCTGATGGATATCATGATGCCTCGCGTCCACGGGGTCGAAGCCATGCGCAGGGTGAAGGAAATCGATCCGGACATTATGGTCATTATGATCACCGCTGTGGACGATAAGGAGATCTCTGAGGAGGCCATGGCCAGCGGCGCGACAGATTACATCACCAAGCCGATCGACCTGCAGTACCTCGACACGATCGTCACCTTTGCCCTGTTCTCATAAAAGCAAAACGATATCAGTCTCGTATAAATCAACAGCGATATAATTAGCGTAAAAAAGCTATAGGTCCCCCCGCGCTTCTCCTTCGCACGCTTTTAGCCTTTCCCCAAGCCATATCGTCAGGGAGGGATATGTCCATGGTCCTTGGGATGGGTTTGGCCGGTTCCCTTGCAGCGTTGACCGCCCTTTCCCCGGTTTCGGGTCAGGAATATCAGCGCATCCCTGCGGCCATCCACCTGCACAGCACCTTCAGCAACGGCATCTACAGTCCGGGACAGTTGGTGGAGATCGCTCAATCCGCGGGTATCCGGGTCGTTATCGTGACCGACCACGATACGATGCGGTTCGACTTCGGCCTTCCGCTGATGCCCTGGCTGACTAGCCGAATCGCCTGGCCGATTATCGCGTCGATGATGGACCACGGCACGTCGATTTCGGAAGAGGGATCTGAGGATTACCTTTCCCGCCTGGAGGCGGTCGGGAGGGAATATCCGGAAATGGTGGTCCTTCCCGGCGTGGAGGCGATCCCCTTCTTTTACTGGAAAGGCGATCTCTGGGACGGAACCCTGACCTTAGCGAGGGGAAACGAACACATCATGGTCATCGGCCTCGAAAGTCAGGAGGACTTCGTGAAGAATCTGTTCGGGTTGACGCCAATCTCGCCGCCTGGCGGCCGTGTCCGGAAGTATTTCCATCACATTATCCGCCTTCCCTATGTCCTGCCGGACCTGGGGTTGATCACCCAGCCGTGCCTCAATATCATCGACGCGTTGACCGGCCAGACGCACCGGGAATGGGATGGGAGAGGTCGGATCTGTAATGCTTTGATCGCCGGGGATCAGGTGACGGCAACGGACGCGTGCGGCGCACACCTGATGGGGCATGATCCCACGACGGACTGGCCCACGCCCCCCTTCCGGAGAGACCGAAACCATTTGTTGATCGCAGCCAAGCGGGGTTTCGGAACCGTGGACCTGAATGAGATCGACTTCGAGAGTGAAGTTAGGGCCCCCCTGGCGGAGTTCGATTCCGCGGAGACCGATACGCCTGAGACGGTTTTGAGCTGGCGCAAGACAACCTGCGAACAAGCCTTGTTCTATCTGGATCAGAAAAAGGATATCGTAGATCGATTCCGGGGGGAGTTCGTCTTCCTTCAGGATGGAAAGGTTGTCTGGAGCGGGGACAATCCGTACCGGCTTCCCAGCAGAAGGCAATTGTGCGGAGACCACAAGGAGAAGGCCCTCTGGCTGAAACTCGTGGACCCGGATGAAGTGGAAGGGGAACAGTATCAGGTCTACGATCAGGTCCTGGCCGGGATGGCAGCGTAAGGGAGGGGAAATTGCAAGGTGAAAAATGCAAAATGGAAAATGTAAATTAAAAGGCAGGAGCAGCAACTGGGGTCGGGGATGGAAGGATGGTTTTAACGAACATATAAAGTTCGATCGGGTGTCAAACCTAACCCCCTGCGCCCCCTTCCCGAAGCGGGAAGGGGGATGGCGCTTATATTTTAGCCAAATTTCAAACACGTGATCTCCCTTCTCATAATGAATACATCCTGAGCGGAGTTCCGCGTCTTTTGCGGAACGCAGTCGAAGGACGGCTGGGTCGGAGGTCAAGGAAATTGAATATTGAAGATAATTGAATATTGAAGATTGAAGATTGAAGATTGAAGAGATCCATATAGCCACAAGAAAGTCCTGAGGTTTTCAAATATTCAATTCTACGATATTCAATCTTCAATGATTCGAGGAGATCCGTGAAGACGATTATCGTCGTGGCGATAAGTTCCAACGGGATCATCGGGGATCGAGGCGGGCGCCCCTGGCATTATACGCAGGATATGAAGCGGTTTAGGAGACTCACGATGGGCCATCCGGTCGTGATGGGGCGTGACGGCCGAACATCGTGTTGACCAGGAATTCGGCCTACGTGGCCCCGGACGGGGTGAAGGTATGCTCGAGCCTGGAAGAGGCAAAGGCGACTTGTGAGGGGATGGGGGCGGAAAAGATGTTCGTAATTGGGGGCGCGGAGATCTACGAGCTCGCTCTTCCGGAAACCGACGAAATGGAGGTCACCTATATCCCTGAAGAGGTCCGGGGAGACACGGTTTTTTCGGAATGGGACCCATCCGAATGGGAGGCTGTGGAATCCCGGGAGTCTGAGGATGGGCTTCGTTTTGTGACCTACAGACGAGGCCAGGGGGGGAGGGAAATGGAAAATGAAAAATGTAAAATGTAAAATTGAAAATGCAAAAGTCAGGGGCCAGGGAATGCAAATTTAAGGACTGGCCGGCGCTGAGCTAAGCAGGCCAGAGATAGGAGGAGGACAGAAAGTCGGACCGTCAGGTGCCGGCTTTTTCCTTAAGTAGGGGGGGATTGCAAGTGCAAGTGCAAGTTGCAAAGTGAAAAATGCAAAATTGAAAGGCTCTCAGCCTTTGGGAGTCGCCAAAGAGATTTTGGTAGGAGCCGCCTCCCGGTGGCGGAAGCCGGTGGATCGTGATTCGGTGATCGGGAACTCCGGATTTCAAGATTTGATACTCCCCTTGGATTCTGTGGGACCCGACTCCAGTCGGGGAATTAGGGCATCGGCCAAAAGGAAAATCCCCGTTCGTCAGCAGGAGCTGAAACCCACCCCCACCCCAGTTTCTGAATTTCCGGGAAGGGACGGTATGTGGGTAAACCAGGAAACCCTATGAATCGCCAAGCACTAAATATGAATCAAGGAGTAACGAATTGAGATTCGCCCGTGCGTACATCCGGTTCGCGGATGGCCTGAACGAAAAGATTGGGGCCGGGGTGTCGTGGTTGACTACGGTTCTGGTCCTCGTGGTCTGCTACGATGTCTTTACCCGTTATCTGCTGAAGAACAGCGTCGTGGCCGTGCAGGAACTGGAATGGCATCTGTTGGCGGTTATTTTTCTGATAGGCGCGGGCTATACCCTAAAACACGGACGGCACGTCCGGGTGGACGTGTTTTACGGACAGTTTTCCATCAGGACGAAGGCATGGGTCGATCTTCTGGGCAGTCTCCTTTTTTTAATCCCTTTTTGTCTCTTGGCGATCTGGAGCTCGCAGCAATTTGTGTTTAACGCCTTCACGATCGGCGAAACTTCGCCTGACCCCGGCGGGCTTCCTGCCCGGTTTGTGTTGAAATCCGCAATCCCTCTCGGTTTTTTTCTTGTCCTGATTCAGGGGGTTTCCGTGGTTTTCCAATCTTTTTTAAAGATTCTGGGATCCGGCGGTGACAGGAAGGAGTGCCGAGAATGACCGAGGCCATGCCCCTGATTCTTTTCGCGGCGCTTTTCGTCCTCCTGCTGTTCGGTTACCCGGTCGCTTTCACGCTCGGGGGGCTTTCGATCATCCTTGGGGCTTTATCGTTCGGGATGGATTTCTTCAACCTGCTCCCTCTGCGCATATGGGGGGTGATGACCAACTATGTCCTGATTGCGGTCCCGCTTTTCGTGTACATGGGCGTGATGCTGGAGAAGTCGGGTCTTGCGGAGGCGCTGCTGGAGACGATGGCGCTTCTATTCGGCAGGCTGCGGGGGGGGCTGGCGATTTCGGTGGTGGTCGTGGGGGCTATGCTGGGGGCTTCGACGGGCATCGTGGGGGCGACCGTGGTCACGATGGGTCTGCTAAGTCTTCCCACGATGATCAAGAGGGGCTACAGTCCGGAACTGTCGACGGGAACGATTTCGGCATCCGGTACCCTGGGCCAGATTATCCCCCCAAGCATTGTCCTTGTGCTGCTGGGGAGTATTTTGAACGTGTCTATCGGCGACATGTTCATCGGTGCGGTGATTCCAGGTTTTGTCCTGGTATTTCTGTACGTTGTGTGGATCGTTACGATCGCTTTGACCCGGCCTGAATCGGCTCCCGCGATGCCCAGGGAGGAGCTCGATCTGTTCAGGAGTGAGGCCATGGTGAAAAGGATCGTGCAGGCGTTCATTCTGCCTTTCGCTCTGATTCTTGCCGTGTTGGGATCGATTTTCGCGGGGATCGCTTCGCCGACCGAGGCCGCAGCGGTCGGGGCTCTGGGCGCCACGCTTCTGACGATCCTTCAGGGAAAGTTTTCATATCAGACGTTGAAATCGGTCATGGCCGGAACGACTCATCTGACCTGTATGGTGTTCATCATCCTGGTGGGCGCCACCTCTTTCGGCCTGGTGTTCAGGGGAATGAACGGGGACCAGTACCTCACGGATCTCATCGTTGGGGCCCAGATGGGGCCCAATACTTTCCTGTGCCTCGTGATGGTCGTCATCTTCATCGCGGGATTTTTCATCGATTTTATAGAAATCACGTTCATCATCGTGCCTGTGGTCGCACCCATCTTCGCCGCGTTCGGGGTGGACATGCTCTGGTTGGGGATCCTGATCGCGATGAACCTGCAGACTTCGTTTTTAACACCTCCTTTCGGGTTCTCGCTTTTTTATCTCAAGGGGGTGGCCCCTCCCGGTATTCGAACGGCTCACATCTACCGGGGGATCATTCCGTTTATCGGCATCCAGCTGGTGGGGTTGGCCCTTGTCATCCTCTTTCCCAAAATGGCCACGTGGCTGCCGGAATATCTATTGAAATAAATCTTCCAGGTTTTTCCCCGCCACACTATAGAGGATAATTTTATGAAGTACTAAAGATATCATCACGATCTCGCCGGGAAAGCGGGGGGGGAAGCCTTGTATTCGAGGAATGAGAATAACAGTATATGATATCCTCGAATACCTTGCTTCCGATATGACTCATAAGGAAATCCTTGAGGAATTTCCCTATCTTACAAAGGAAGATATTTTGGCATGTCTCAGCTATGCTGCTGACGCTGGCCTGTGGAAGCCTACCGGTTTCGATTCAGGAGGCGAGATGATAATGGGACGTCTGGTCATGCTCCCTCACCCCGCCTCGCAAGGCTCAGCACCCCTCTCCCGAGTGCCGGGAGAGGGGGGGAAATCGGATGATCTGATTGTTTCATAAAGAGAACAAATAGGTTCTTAATAGTATGTAAAATGGATGTCATCGTCCCCTTCTCCTGCTAAGCGGGAGAAGGGGATACAGGGGATGAGGGCGTTGAATGAAAAAGGAGAAATGAACGCATTCCGTCCGGAAATAGGTGGAAGTAAAATCACGAATTTCCTCACCCCACCTTGAGTCGGCGCCTACCGCCTTCCGCGATACGTTTTAAGACATTCGTCCATCACATCTGCCTTTCGAGCTGTGCTCTCCCCGGTCGATTCACACCCCCAGGCCCAGGAACTGGTACACGATAGTCTGAATCAGAGGCTTGTGAGCGTGGGGTGGGAGCAGGGTTTCTGGGGCACGTCCATATCAGCGCTCATTCCAACATGAAACCAGGCTCAGGTCATCAGCCGGCCCCGGAGGACAGCGCAATCAACACCCACACGGAACCCCTCGAAAAAAGGCCAGTGGAGACGCCTCCGCTCTCCTCAGGCCTGACTTGGCGGGCAGCCTTTATCGGCCTTCCTATGTGCAGCCTGCTTGTCTTTTTGGACGTCTCTACCCAGAGCATCGGTAGAACTTCCAGGCTGACGTGGGACGGCTTTGGTGCCGGCGCACTGTTCCTGCTGTTCACCTTGATCCTGGCCGTCGAGCTGCTGAAACGGATGAAAATCATCCGCTCAGGGATGGAGCCGAGAGAACTCCTGGTCATCTTCTCGATGTTGATAATCAGCTCGTCCATCCCCACGCTATTCTACGTCCTGCTCCCGGATCTGGCCGGGTTTACCCACTTCAGCGCTGACCAACGTCACATGGGGCGCCTGGTGGCGCCCCTGCTGCCCGAGGGCCTGACCATCGGCGATCAAGCCGCGGCGGCGGGCTTCTTTAAGGGTCTGGAGTCTGGGGAAAGCGTGCCCTATGGGGCGTGGGTCGGACCGCTGGTCCTATGGGGGGTGCTGCTCGGAGTGTTCTATTTTACCATGATGGCGCTGTTGGTGATCGTGCGGAAGCGATGGATCGAGCAGGAGCGGATCGCCTTTCCGATGGCGCAGCTACCCCTGTCCCTGATCGAGGGGACGGCCGGCGAGCGGGCCCTTCTTCGCAACGGGGTCTTCTGGTGGGGATTTGCGATACCCGCACTGATCGGTCTGAACGGTATCCTGCGTTCCTTTCTTCCCTCCATCCCCCCGATCAACCTCTCCACCTACATCCGTTTCTACCGCAACTCGATGTGGTTGGGCTTCTACACCAATTTTCTCGTCCTGGGCATCAGCTATCTGGTCTCCCTGGAGATCCTGGGGAGCATCCTCCTCTTCAACTTGATCGCCCACGTGCAGATCTTCCTGATCCTGGTCACGGGCAGCCCCATCATGACCAGCATGCCTCGTCCCCCCGGCGCGTATCATTCACGTCTGCACGAGCAGTCTATAGGGGCGCTGCTCGTGATGGTCGGATTCGGGCTGTATGAGGCCCGGGACCACCTAAGGGATGTGTTCCGAAAGGCCTTCGGGTTGGCCCCGGAGGTGGACGACGAGGATGAGATGCTGTCCTACCAGGCGGCGGTCCTCGGGTTCATCACCGGTGTCGCATTCATCTGCTACTGGCTCCGGCTGACGGGGATCTCCTGGTGGGTCGTGCCGATCTTCGTAGTGTTGATGCTGGTGACCTTTCTGGGCGTCACGCGCGTCCTGGCCGAAACCGGGGTCGTGCTATTGGCGCCGCTGAGCCCCATGAATATCCTCATCAATTCGGCGGGCCCGCAGATGCTGGGGGGACCCACTATGGCGGGCTTTCTCCTGGCTCAGCCCTGGACCTTTCCCACACGGTCGCACGTCATGGCCAGCGGATCCACGGTCCTGAGGCTGACGCACCGGAGGGGGCGGCGATCCCGACCCCTAATCTATGTGTTCTTTCTGGCGCTTCTAATAGCGGGCGTCACCGCTGCGGCCACGATGCTGCATTATTCTTACGACGGGGGGGCATACGGGCTACACGGCCCCACGGGCCACGCAATCGTGATCAAAAGGAACCTGAATTGGTACGGGTCCATCATCAGTGATCCCTCCGAGGGAGAGCCCATTCGCCTCTTCTGGTCGGGCGTCGGGGCAGCCGCAATGGGCCTTCTCATCCTCGCCCGGAGGCGGCTTTTCTGGTGGCCTTTCTCTCCGGTCGGCTACGTCGTAGGCAACCTCACTCAAACGTGGCCCTGGTGGTGGGACGTCTTCCTGGCCTGGTTGGTCAAGCGGAACGTGTTGAAATACGGGGGACCGTCGCTCCACGGCAAGGCGCGAGCATTCTTTCTGGGGCTGATCATGGGGGAGGCCGTGATCGCAAGCGTCCGTGAGATCCTGGATCTCCTCCCATATCTGTTGCAGGAATGATTTTAGATGTGTCCGGTCTGAGGGATGGAGCTTTTCAGGTAATCCGCCCGCGTACTGGGGGCCTTGCCCGGGATGTTCTTTTGCCGGTGTTTCTGACACCGCTGTCGCAAAGTCAGTGGAGGACCTCCTGTGCGACCCCGACCTAACCGCCCGGGTTGCCATCGGTGATGAGCAGCAGGGGGGCCTTGAGCGCTCGTCTGATCATCTCCTGCAGAAACGTCTTCCAGTTCTCGGAGCTCTCCCCCGATGACCCGGTCCCGCGCCCAAAAACATCTTGCTCCCGTCGCTTCGGATTCCGTACGCGACCAGAACCGGTTCCTTCCGCTCGGATTCCACTCGGAATTCGACGCAGGCTCCGTCCAAAAACAGAAAGCCGATAGGTAGCAATGGCTGGTTCTCCACACATCTCTCTTCGCATCTTCGGCAGGCTCGGCCTGGTGGCCCTTCTTTTCTGCGTGCTGGTTCTCGTGGTTGATTTCTTCCGTGGCCTGTCCACGGGGATCTCCTCGGTACCGGCCGAAAAATCCAGAGAGATCGTAGAGGCCGTTTTTCTCCCTGATGTATCGGCCGAACGTCTTCGCCGGACAGTGTCGCGTCTTTCGTCGCTTGAGTCCCGTGTGACGGGCTATGCGGGGGCCACGGATGCGGCCCACTATCTGGAGCGCGAGTTTCGGCGTCTCGGGATGACCGATGTACGTCTGGAGCCGTTCCCCGTGACGGTTCCGATGGACCACGGGGCTTCCATAACGATTCTGGGGATCGGGGAAGAGATCCCTCTTCGGTGCGTGTGGCCCAATCTGATTCGGACACCGACCACGCTTGGTGTGCGTGGGAACTTGATATACGGAGGGGATGGGGAGTTTGCGGATTTTGACGGGAAGGACGTCCGGGGGAATGTGGTGTTGATGGATTTCAACAGCGCGGGCCGCTGGGTGAACGCGGGGATTCTTGGAGCAGGGGCCGTGGTGTTCATAGCCCCTGACAGCACGACGACGGGTGAGGCGGAGGGCAAGTTTGCAGAGGTGCCGGTGGCGATGCCTCGTTTCTACGTGGGTCGAGAGGATGGGGATCGCCTGCTGGGACTTTCAGACAGGGGCATGGTGGTGGAGGTTCGGGGGCGAATGACGTGGGAAGTGCTGGAGGGGTATAATGTAGTGGGTCGGTTTGAGGGCGTTGATCCTGCTTTGCGGGATCAGGAGGTTATGTTATCCGCGTATTACGACGGGATGTCGGTGGTTCCCTCGTTGGCGCCCGCTGCTGAGATGGCCTGCAGCATAGCGGGTTTGCTCGAGCTGGGTGAAATGCTTCGGGCTCGTCCCCCTTCCCGGACGGTGGTGTTTCTGGCCACGTCGGGTCACTGTCAGAACCTTCGGGGGATCGACGCGTTTATGCAGCGACACAGCCGAAAGAGGGAGGACGCGACTGACCTGATGATCGAGCCTCTGTTTCCGAAGCTTTTTCTGGGTCTGGACCTATCGAGCTGGAATACCGGATTGGCCGTTTGGGATTCGCGGGAGAAGATGGGGGCAACCCAGTTCGCCCATTCGAAGAGTTTCTTCGGGGTTTCGCTCGGCCGACGTCTGGCCGGAATGGCCGAGGGGGTGGCAGAGCGCATGGGGAAGGAGGTCGAGGATATCTTCGTCAACGTGATCGCGTCGCAGCAGAGCGATAAGGCCTGGGGGATGGTTTTTCCGGGCCGGCCCCTCGCGATTGAGAGCGAGTATGCCCTGGCGTGCGGGACACCGGCGCTTTCGCTGATCACCTCATATGACGCCCGTCTGCGGGTGGACTCTCCGCTGGACCGGATCGAAGGTGTCAACTTCGACAACCTCCGGACGCAGATGGTGTTCATCGGGGGGTTCCTGACCCGGGTCCTCAACGACCCCGGTGCGCTGGACGATGTTATCAACCTGGATATGGGGGACAAGGCGTGGGGGGTCAAGGGCCGAGTGAAGGCCTTTTCGCGGTACGCCATTACGCCGGACATCGAGCTGGGGGGGGCGGTGGCGGCGCTCCGCTCGGGCCGGGAGTCCAAGTCTCACAAGGGCGTGCGAGGGGAGTATATCGAGCTCGCGGACGAACACGGGGTGTTCGAGGTGACCCGGCTTTTCCGCGAGTACGGGCTGGAGGTTCATGCCTTCATACTGGACCGGACCACCGGGGATATTACGTTTGCTCCCGACCGGGGCGAGAGTACCTATCCGCTGGAGCTACGGCCGAAGTGGCGGGGAACGGAGCTGCCTCTTACCGTTCTGTTTCGGTCTGTGCCGACTTCGTTCTACGAGACGGTGGACCCCAGGCAACTGGGCAGGCTGTCCGACATCGTAGTGATGGATGAGGGGAATTCGGCGCCCTCACACTACGGTTACTTTTTCGAAAAGGCCGACGTGCGGTATCGAGATGAAGAGCCCACCATGGGTGTGGTGTTCACGGAGCCGGGGAAGCGCGTGAAGCTGACCCTGTCCACGGGGCTGTTCGGGGTCCGGTTCATGCTGTTGAACGTGGGACCCGAGGGCGGAGAGGGCGAAGGTTTCCTGGCCGAGGAGCCGTCAGCCTTTATGGAGACAGCGTTCACGGCGGCGCGTGACATGTGGCGTCTGGACGAGGGTCGAATACAGGAGCTGAGCTCCTACGGGATCCAGAACACGCGGTTGACTGCGCTTCACGACAAGGCTGGGGCCCTTCTGAGAAAGGCAGAGGAGGCGAGGGAGGACCGCCGGTGGAGCGACTTTGTGGAGCACGCTCGCGCTGCCCAGGGCGTTGAGGCGCGTGCGTATCCGGATGTGAAGGGCACGCAGAACGACGTGATCCGGGGTGTGGTGTTCTTTATGGCGATGCTGATCCCGTGTGCGTTCTTCGCGGAGCGTCTGGTGTTTGCGTTTCCTGACATCCGGAAGCAGATCGGAGGTTTCTTCCTGTTCTTTTTCGGGGTGTGGATCTGCCTGAGCGTGGTTCATCCGGCGTTTTCGCTGGCCAATCCCGCGCTGGTGCTGATCGCGTTTTTGATCCTGGCCCTTGCGACGCTCGTGTTGAAGCTGGTATCGGGTCGATTCATGGCGCAGATGCGAGCGCTTCGGACGGACGCGGCCGTGGCTCACGGCACGGACATAGGCCGTGGAGGGGCGTTTTACGCGGCGTTTATGCTGGGCATCTCGAACATGCGCCGTCGGAGGATGCGCACGGCCTTGACGCTGGCGACGGTCTTGTTGTTGACTTTCACGGTGATGTCTTTTACGTCTTTGAAGTTCATGCTTCGTCATATGCGGATACCGTGGACGGAGGGTGATTTCCGTGCGGGGGTTTTGATTCGGGATGGCGCCTGGAACATTTTGGACGACTCTGTTTTGGAGTATACGGCGGATGAGTTTCGGGATCTGGGCACGGTTGTTCCCCGTGCGTGGTATACAAAGGCGACGCGCGTGATTGGGGAAATCGGGTCCGCGGAGGCGTCGTCGGTTGTGGGGGTGGTTCCTGAGGAGCCTGTGGTGACGGGCATCGACACGTGTCTTTCCGCGGGGAGGTGGATTGTGGGGAAGTCGACGTGCATTCTACCGGACAGTATGGCGCTGGATCTTGGGATATCGGGGGAGGATTTGGGTCGTGCCACGGTTCGTGTGTTCGGGAGGGAGATGGTTGTAGTGGGTATCATGGACACGGAGCGTTTGAAGGGTTTGCAGGATCTTGACGGCGCTTCATTGACGCCCGTTGATTTCAGTTTGGTTCCCGAGGATGTGTTGGCGGAGCAGCTTCAGCAGGCGGCCGTTTCGCAGGGCGCGGCGCAGAGCCAGGCGGGTCGGCAGGCGGGTTCGACGGTGGGGATACACGTTTATAGGCATCTGAATCCCGGACGGGTGGTGTTTCTGCCTTATCACACGATGCGGGACATGGGTGGCGTGGGGACCTGGCTCGGGGCGACAACGGGGAGTCTGCGTTCCGTGGCAGTGAAGTTCGACGAGGGGATCGATGTGGGGAAGGTGGTGGAGAACTTCGTTTCGCGGTTGGAGCTGACGGTGTTTGGCAGCATTCCGAGGGAGGATGCGGTTGGGGCGGATGTGTATGTTTTCAGCTCGCACGGCATGGCCTCTGTGTCGGGTTTGAGCATGTTGCTGATCCCGATTGCGATCGCGGCTTTGATTGTTTTGAACACGATGATGGGTGCGGTGTATGAGCGTTTCCGGGACATCAGGATCTACTCGTCGGTCGGTCTTGCGCCTTCTCACATCGGTCTGTTGTTTATGGCGGAGTCGTGTGTGTATGCGGTGATCGGGGCAGTGGGGGGATATCTCGTCGCCCAGGGCGTGGGTCGGATGCTGTTGACCATGGGGCTTTTGGAGGGTTTGACGCTGAACTATTCGTCGATGTCCGCTGTGATGGCGATGGGTTTGGTGATGGCGGTTGTGATGTTGTCGACGTTGTATCCTGCGAAGAGGGCGTCGGAGATGGCGGTTCCCGACGTGACGCGGCGTTGGGAGTGGTCGGATCCGACCGGCGATCGGTGGCTATTTGAGTTTCCGTTTACGGTGTCGGGTCGAGACGTGAAAGGGCTTTTTTCGTTCTTGGCAACCTATTTTCAAGCATATAGCAAGTATTCGCTTGGTGAGTTTTATGCGGAGCAGGTGTATTTGCATCAGGAGGAGACGCCAGAGGGACTTTCCTATACGATAGACATGCGGATGTGGTTGGCGCCGTTTGACATGGGGGTGAGTCAGGATACGGTGTTACGTGCCACTGCGACGGGTCAGTATGGGATATACGAGATAGAGATGGTACTGAATCGTATGAGCGGTGAATTTCAGGCGTGGAAGCGTACGAATCGACTGTTTTTGACTTTGCTGCGCAAGCAGTTTTTGATCTGGCGCACCCTTTCGGACGAGGTCCGTCAGGAATATGCCAGAGTCGATCCGACACTGCAGGAGGAATCGGCCGCTCAGGCCTGATGTCGACGGTCTATGAGCCGGCAAGAATCTCTTAGGAAGGAATCGAATCGCTCTCGCCGGCTTACCCGCTTATCCCCGCATAATAGACCTTCTCCGAAACCTCCGCCCAACTCGTGACGTTTTTCCTGAAGGACCGAAAGGACTCGTAGACCGTTCTGCTCATAGGGTCCGTCGACACCAGCTCATCGACGACTTCCTCGGAAAAGTTTCTCAAGGCGTCCAGCACCTCGTCCGGGAACTTCCGGAGCTTCACGTTGTGTTCGTTGATCAGTTTCTGCAGCGATGTGTTGTTCTTCGATTCAAACTGGGAAAGGACCCGGATGTTAGACCTGGCCGATGCGGTCCGGACCATGGTCTGGAGGTCTTTCGGAAGGCCGTCGAACGCGGTTTTATTCACGATCAGTTCGACGACGGTCCCCGGTTCGTGCCAGCCCGGGTAATAATAGTACTCGGCGGCTTTGTAAAATCCCATCAACTGGTCGTGGTAGGGGCCGATCCATTCGGTAGCATCGATCACGCCTCGCTCTAGGTTGGTGAAGATTTCTCCTCCGGCCGACAGGACGGCCGAACCACCGGCCTTCGCAATGACCTTCCCCCCCAGCCCCGGAATGCGCATCTTCAGGCCCTTGAGATCCTGTAAGGAATTGATCTCCCGGTTGAACCATCCCCCCATCTGAAATCCCGTATTCCCCGCGGGCATGGGGGTCAGGTTAAACGGGGCATATAAGTTCTCCCACTGCTCCAATCCGCCCCCGCTGTAAATCCAGGCGTGCATCTGTTGGGCGTTCATGCCGAACGGAACGGCCGAAAAAAACTGTGAGGCCGGCGCCTTTCCTGCCCAGTAGTAGGAAGCTCCGTGGCACATTTCAGCCACGCCCTGGCTCACCGCCTCGAATCCCTCGAGGGGCGGGATTAATTCCCCGCCTCCATAAACGCGGATCTTCAGCCGCCCCTCTGACATCTCTTCGATCCACTCTGCCATCGTGTCGGCACTCTCTCCGAGGATGGGGAAGTGAGGCGGCCACGTGGTCACCATTTTCCATTCATACCGCTTTCCGGACCGGACGGCAGGGGCCTTCTCCTGTCGGGGAGATCCGCAGCCTGCCGCAAGAGCGGCCCCACTCGTGAGCGCAGCCGTGGTTGCCTTCTTTAAAAATTTACGCCGCTTGATCGTGTCCATCTGGATCCTCCATCGGAAAGGCCGTCGATCGTGGATCGTGAATCGAGACTCGGAAAAACCCGTATCCTATCGATTAAATCCTTGACTGGTCCTTAAATTATTCGCATCGCTTAACGAATCACGAATCACGAATCACGAATCACGAGGGAAAAGTATGGGCGATAAGATATGTTTGCAAGGGGTTTATTCGGAATTGGAGGTTTCACTTGACAGCAACCCGGATGTCGGGCATTTTGGCCGTGAAGGCTCAGGATTCAATGACGGGAACTCTGACAAGAAAGGAATTCGATGGGCGATCAGGATAAAAGGCTTTTCCTGCTTGACGGAATGGCCCTGGTCTACCGGGCACATTTCGCGATGAGCCGCACTCCCATTACCTCATCCTCGGGAATGAACACATCCGCCACCCTCGTTTTTACGAACACGTTGCTGGATATCCTGAATAAGCAGGATCCCACGCACATCGGGGTGGTGTTCGACACGCCTGAACCGACCCATAGAGACAAGCTGTATCCGGAATACAAGGCCCAGCGGGAGGCCATGCCGGAGGACCTGAGCCGGTCCATGCCCTATATTTTCCGTATTTGCGGGGCCTTCAATCTCCCTACTATTCGCGTCCCGGGTTGGGAGGCGGACGATGTAATCGGGACCCTTGCCGAACGGTCCGAGCCCGAGGGGTTCACCACCTACATGGTGACTCCGGACAAGGACTTCGGGCAGCTTGTTTCAGACCGGACTCTGATATGCAAGCCGGCCCGAGCCGGAGGGGGAATGGAGGTCCTGGGTGTAAGGGAGGTGCTGGACCGCTGGAAGATCGAGCGGGTGGAGCAGGTCACGGACATCTTCGGGCTGATGGGTGACAGCAGTGACAACGTTCCCGGGGTGCCTGGCATCGGGGAGAAGACAGCACAAAAACTGATCGGACAGTTCGGGAGCCTGGAAAATCTATTGGATCACGTGAGTGAGTTGAAGGGCAAGCAACGGGAGAACCTCGAGACTTACCGGGATCAGGCCCTTCTTTCCAAAGAGCTGGTCACGATCGATCGCAATGTCCCCCTGGAAATAAGGTTATCGGGTCTTCAGCGGAGGGAATGGGACTCTGAGCGCCTGATGGAAATCTTCAATGAATTGGAGTTCGACGTCCTGGGAAAACGGCTTTTTGGGGATGCGTTCCAGGCCGATCCCAAAGGCCCCCCCACGGAACCCGGCGAGGCCGCTGGTGGTACAGTGCCTTCCCGGGAGGTGAAGACCATCCAGGAGGTGGCGCATTCATATTGTTTGGTCGATACCCCTGATGAGAGAAGGGGATTGATTCAAAAGTTATCCCTGCAGCCGCTTTTCAGTTTCGACACGGAGACCACCGGACTGGATTCCAAGACTTGTGGTTTGATCGGTATGGCCTTTTCTTTCGAAGCCCACAGCGGAACCTATGTTCCCCTCCCGGAGGATCGGGATGAGGTCGTGTCGATCCTCGAGGAGTTCCGGCCGGTCTTGGAAAATCCTGCGATCGAAAAGGTCGGGCACAACCTCAAATTCGACCTGAGCGTGTTCTCCTGGCACGGAATCCTGGTGAGGGGCCGTCTGTTCGATACGATGCTGGCCGCACATTTGGCTGCCCCGGACCTCCGGCGCACCCTGGACTACCTTGCCGAGGCTCTGCTTAGCTACCGGCCCATATCCATTTCGGATCTGATCGGGGAGAAGGGCGAGGATCAGTTGAGTCTGCGGGAGCTGCCGATTGAAAAGGTCGTGGACTACGCGGCTGAGGATGCGGACATTACCTTTCAATTGTCCGGGAAATTGAGGCCGATGCTTTCGGAAAAAAACCAGGAACGCGTGTTCAATGAGGTGGAATGTCCTCTGATTCCGGTCCTCGTGAACATGGAATTCGAAGGCATCAGGATGGACGTGGAGGTCCTGCGAAACCTGTCCGATGAACTGCGGGCCGAGATCGACCAGACGGCCGAGCGCATCTTCGAGCTTGCGGGGGAGCGGTTCAACCTTAACTCGTCGCAGCAGCTGGGGATTATCTTTTTTGATAAACTCAAGCTGGACCCGGCAGCCCGGCGCACCCAGAAGACAAAGCAGTACCAGACGAACGAACTGGCCCTCACCCGCCTGGCTCAAAATCACGAGATCGTCCAGAAGGTCCTGTATTACCGGTTGTGCACGAAACTCAAGTCGACTTACCTGGATATGTTGCCCGGCACGATCTTCCCGAAGACGGGCCGGGTGCACACCCATTACGAGCAGGCCGTGACGGCTACCGGACGGATGCAATCCCACGGACCGAACCTCCAGACCATCCCCGTCCGGAGCGAGCAGGGTAGGGAGATCCGGAAGGCCTTCGTTCCTCGCAACGATGCCTTCACGCTGCTTTCGGCAGACTACTCCCAGATCGAATTACGGATCGCGGCGGAGCTGAGCGGGGATGAGGGTATGCTGGAGACCTTCCGGAGCGGGGGCGACATTCACACCGCGACGGCGATGAAGATTTACGGACTGAATGAAGAGGATGTGACGGCGGATATGCGGAGGAAGTCGAAGATGGTGAACTTTGGGATTATCTACGGTATTTCAGCCTTCGGCCTGTCCGAACGGCTGGACATTCCCCGGCCTCAGGCGGCTGAGCTCATCGAACAATATTTTACGCAGTATCCGGGCGCCCGAAAGTACATGGACGAGACCATCGCCTTCGCCCGGGAAAACGGGTTTGTCGAGACGATCACGGGCAGGCGCCGCTATCTTCGGGACATCGACAGCCGCAACGCGGCGACCCGCAAAGCGGCCGAACGCAACGCCATCAACTCCCCGATCCAGGGATCCGCGGCCGATATGATAAAGATCGCCATGGTCACGATTCACCGGGAATTGAACGAGAGGAAATTCAAGACGAAGATGCTTCTTCAGGTGCACGACGAGCTGGTCTTCGATCTGCACAAGGATGAGATCGATGCGATACCGCCGATCGTGGAAAAGGCCATGAAACACGCCATCCCGATGAAGGTCCCGATCGTGGTCGAGATGGGCTTTGGAGACAATTGGTTGGGTGCCCACTGATCAGGACCAGACGAAGATATCATCGCTTTCTGGGGAATATCCGATGAATACGGCGAGGACGATCCGATTGAACGGGCCCGGGACGGCCGGCACCTCGTGAATCATTCGACTGTTGAAGAAGGTGAGGTCTCCGGGCTGAAGCCCGATCCTGTAATTTTCGATCCGGTTCTCAGCCGTGTAAGCGTGGAACGCCCGGGCTTCCAGGTGGGGTTGGACCTCGGGGGTCCAGAGGCATCGGTGGATGAGGGCCTGTGGGCTTCCGTCCTCAGCCAGAGCGTTTTGAAAGCAGAGGATCCCGGCAAACTGGTGCTCGAACCGGGCAACCGCATAGTTGAAGAGCCCTTCCCGCAGGGTGACGTGATTGATGTGCGGTCGGTATGCGTGTCCTTCATAGTGGATGCGAAAGATGGCGGGTCCATAAAGGCGTCCGTCGGGCTCGCGGGCAACTTTGACCTCCTTGCTGCCGGCCAGGCTTGAGAGGGACTGATACAAAGTCCGGACGGGGTCGTCAAACCCGTCGAACAGGTCGTTGAAGAGTGCGTGTGTTCTCCGTAGCGTGCTGCAAAAACTCCTCTTTATCCCCGCTTCGTTCCCCGAGACTGGTTCCAATATCTATCCGGGTACGGGAGTCCCCCCCGGTCGAAGCCCCCGGAACCCGCATCAGACCCCGCTCGATAAACCTTCGGATCAATCCCTTGCAGTGTTCCGGGTTGTAAGCCCGGCGCAGGATAATGGCAGGTATCCGACCTTCGGAGAGCGCCAGGAGCGGATCGCTGTCCCGAGAAAGGACCGTCTCCAGATCCGGATCGAGCGGTACCCATTCAGGGGAAGAGGGCATAAAGTCTCCTTTTTTAACCGGTGATCTTCGAGTCCAGGGACGACGCCCAGGAGAACCCACTCCGGGGGAAATCGGGAGGAAACCCCTGATAGGGGACAAGCTCTACAAATCCCGTGTAGTCCACTGCCTTGAGCGTTCTGAAGACACTATCCCAATCCACGATATCACCCGGTTCCCCCGGCACACACTGCTGCGAGTAGGGGTAGTAGCGGAACATGCCCTTGATCCTGACGTGGCGCAGATGATCTTTGAAATCGACAATCGCACGGCAGGGATCGTCCATCAGGATCGCCAGATTGGCGCAATCTAGGTTGACCTGGAGTCTCTCCGAGTCCAGATGGTGTCTGAGGAGAGCGAATCCGTTGGCCGTGTCTATCAGATGGTTTTCGTGGTTGTGCATGAGAAGGTCGATGCCGACCTCTTCGGCGTGGCGGCAGAGGGGCTTGAGGACTTGAATCATGAGCCGCCAACCCTCTCTTTCACCGTCTGAGAACGTACAGGGGAGGAACTTGACGCCCGATGCGCCCAGATCGGCGGCCAGATCCAGAATTTGGCGATAGAACCGCTCGGTTTCCCCGCTCTGGACGCCGTCGACGAATCCGCCGACACGCCACGGGTTCAAGATGCTGAAGGCGATGTTTCGCTCCCTGGCAAGATTCTTGTAGAAGGCCTTCCGACTGTCGGTAAGGTCGTCGGGATCCAGATGACAGTCGGGTCCGGTGATCGGACCGCAGGCCGCGTAGCCGATGTCGGCCAGCTCGTTGATGGCTTCTTCGAAGGAAACCCACTCGAGCCCGCAGGTGTGAAAGCTGAGTTTCATGGCGGAAGCCTCTTTCCGGAAAGGCGAAATGGGAATCGGGTTAAAATCGGGAACGCGCCGGGGTCAGCTATGGTCCAGGGCCTCGCGGAGGGATTCAAGAAGCCGTTCGATGTCCTCGTGGGTGTTGTAGCCGTGGATGGCGATACGCAGACGGCCCGCGTGGCTCATGATATGTATGTTCTTTTCGTGAAGGACCCGGTGGATCCGCTCCGCATCGGGATGGCGAAAGGCGAGGATTCCAGCGATTGCTTCGGGTTCGTCCGGCGTCAGGATTTCGACCGGGAGTTTTTTCAGACCTTCCAGGCAAGCCTGGACCAGGGTACTTGCATAGGCATCGATAGCGGATACGCCGACGGAATGGATGTAATCCAGCGCCCCGTTGATCGCATAGACGGCCGCGTAGTTGGGCATGCCGACCGTAAAGCTCGGGGCCCCGGGTTGGCTTTCGGCTTGATCGAACCGCCCCTCCCGGAACGGATCCTTCAGGTTGAACCAGCCCCCGGCCGGGACTGTCCACTGGGTTTTTCGTGCATCGGGGACGCCGACCAGTCCTCCGCCGTGGGTGGCGAGTATCCATTTGTGGGTGGAACTGATGATCAGGTCCACGTCGGACAGATCGAGAGGGATCCGACCCAGTGCCTGGGTGACGTCTACCGCGACCAGGGAGGGGGAGCGGTGTCTCACTGCTTTGAGGGTTTCGGGCAGGGGAATCTTGAATCCGTTGAAAAAACTCACCAGAGAAACTGTCAGAAACCGCGTCTTAGCGCCCAGCAAGGGGATTAAGTCTTCGACGCGAAGGGCGCCCTCACGAGAACGCCATACCTTTACTTCGGCCGGGCAGGTCGATTGAAGCCAGGGGGTGGCCCCGGCCGGAAAATCCAGGTCGTTGATGATCACCTCGTCGCCGCTTTTGAGCTGAAGGGCCATGGCCGCGAGGTTGTAGGCCTCGGACGAACAGGAGCAGATCCCGATCTCTCCGGGTGTCAAGCCGAATGCGCGCGCAATCCGTTCTCTGGCGGAATTCCACTGGTCCTCGTGAAGTTTTCGGCCGTCCATCCCCAACAATTTGTCTTGCGCGTACTGAGAAAGGGTATCGATCACCGCACGTGGAGGGATACCCTCTGCTGCGGTGTTCAGGTAGGTCCGGTCGTTGAGGGAGGGAAAGTCCGCCTCCCGAGAAGCCTGTGTTAGCATTTCGATTCCTGGAAAAGCCGGGGTCCGTGGATAGTGACTCGTGACTCGGAAAAACCCGAATCCTATCGATAAAATCCATGACCGTTCACCAAATTATTCGCATCGATTCTTAACGAATCACGAATCACGAATCACGAATCACGAATCACGAATCACGAATCACGAATCACGAATCACGAATCACGAATCACGAATCACGAATCACGAATCACGAATCACGAATCACGAATCACGAATCACGAATCACGAATCACGAATCACGAATCACGAGCCTGCCATATCGATAAGACGCCGACGTACATAAATCCGAACCCGAACATCAGCAGGAAGGGTATTGGAAAGTAGATCCCCTCCCATACGCAATACCCGATAAGGGCTGAGAAATAGAGGCAGAGCCCAATCTCGAAAAGGGGCATCCAGGTCAAACCGATCCCGTAGCCCTTTCCCCGCCAGGTATCCCCCAGTTTCTCAATATGATATTTCGGGGTCCGCTGGAATCCGGTGTTTCGTCCCAGCAGGGCTTCGACAACCCCTTTCGCGTTGTTCAGCGAGATCCCCATGCCGATGGCCATAAGGGGTGGCAGATATTTTATTCGTGACCGCCAATCGGGGTTGATCTCCCGCTGGGAACAGATATAGAAGGAAGAAACCGCGAATGTGGCCATTGAGAAGAGGGGGATATCGACCAAAAACACCTTATACCATCCCATGTACGACCGGGCGAGGATGGCCGGGCAGATCAGCACAGCAATCGCGGCCATAAAAAGGTAGGAGAGGTTGCCCGTGAGGTGAAAAAATGACTCGACCTTTACCCGGCGGGGAAGCTCGCTTTTCAGGATCCTCGGGAGGAGCTTTTTCGCGGTTTGAATCGATCCCTTGGCCCAGCGGTGTTGCTGGGTCTTCCAGGCGTTGACTTCAACCGGAATTTCAGCCGGTGCGACCACGTCGGACAGGTAGATGAACCGCCACCCGGTTAACTGTGCCCGGTAACTGAGGTCCAGATCTTCGGTCAACGTGTCGTGCTGCCACCCCCCGGCGTCCTCGATACAGCGCTTTCGCCAGATCCCTGCCGTACCGTTGAAATTAAAGAAGAGGTCCGATCGGCTTCGAGCCCCGTGCTCCACGACAAAGTGGCCGTCCAGAAAGATGGACTGGATTTTTGTTAAAAGGGAGTAATCCCAGTTGAGGTGCCCCCACCTGGTCTGGACCATCCCGACTTTGGAATCCGCAAAATGGGGGATCACCCTCCTCAGCATATCGGGGGAAGGGACGAAATCCGCGTCGAACACGGCAAGGAATTCGCCTCTGCTTTTCTTCATCCCGTGGGATAGCGCCCCGGCCTTAAATCCCTTTCGGGAGCCCCGCCTGATATGGACCACTGAGTAACCTTGACGGTTGAGGTCTTCAACACAGGCTCGTGCGGTTTCGGAGGTATCGTCTGTGGAGTCGTCCAGGACCTGGATCTCAAACCGGTCTTTGGGGTAATCCATCCGTGCGACGGAACGGATGAGGCGCTCCACGACATATCGTTCGTTGTAGATCGGGAGTTGAACCGTGACGATCGGCCAGGGGTCGGGAGGCGAGCGGGGTTTTGGTTTTCGGTGGCGCCCCTGATAATAGAGTTTGACGATGTAATAGCGGTGAAAACCGTAGAGGATCAGGATGCCGAGCGCGATGCAATAAGGGATCAAAAGGATGGAATTCCACCAGGCCATGGAGATTCCTAAGGGTTAGAGGGCAAAGATGGTTATCCCTCGATTGATCTCCGGATCCCGGCACTTGAACCGGATCACTCACATTTTGGCAACGTGTGAAACGACGTTGATCAGTTCGAGTTTCGAAAGTCTGTCAATGCTGAATCCGGGCATAATGACCCCCGCGATCCCTCGGGGGAGAGGCCCCGGACCTTCCGTGCGATCTGTCGATGTGTATAACCGTTTCGGTATAAACTGGGCGCCGGGCCGTCTGCGTGACAGATGCTGCAGGAGCGTTCGAAAATAACCCTTCCCGTTGCCGGGTTACCGCTTTTCAAGGTCCGGTCGCTCGGGATGGTCTCCTCCCGGGTTACCTCGACCGGTTTTGAACTCCGTTCAGGAGACATCTCCTTCAGATATGCCGTGATGTCCGTCATGATCTTCATATGGTCCCAGCCGGTCATTTTTTCGGTGACCTTCCTTCTCCTCCTGCGGCGCTTCTTTGCGGCTTTTGCCTTGGCTTTGATTTCAGCCGAATCCGGTTTCACGATCCAGGTGTCTATGCAGACCTTCATTGCGGTTTTAAGGTCCTTGATCATCTCACCTTTATAATTTCACCAGATTGCGCGGTTCGCACTGTTGTAGAGGGAATGGCCGGGACGGATTCTTTTGTCGAAGGGGTCCTTCTTCTCGTTGAAATCCGCGTGACAGTGGATGCAGGTCAGTCCCGTGGTCGTCCAGAAAGCCCGCCGGTAGGCTTTGCGCCCCTCCCAAGGATCCCCCTCCGCTTCTTTCGAAGCCGTCATCTTGCGGCTTTTCTTTTGTCCGTCGGCGGCCACAGCCAAAAGCAGTAGGATCGTGATGGCCAGCGGCCAGTACCTTATTTGATGAATCAGGTTCATCGCACCTTTCCCGAATGAATCTTAAAACATAGCGGGCTTATCCTTGGGACGCAAGCGATTTTGTGTATCGACCCGATATCACAACTCGTGCACCGATTAAAGGTGTATTGTGGATCCTTCCCGGTATTTCTAAGATTGCATTTTCAGAGCGTTTATATATATATTAGGTCGGAGTTCAGGACGTTTCTCCTTCCTCCAATCGTTCCTCGAGTCTTCCACCTCTTCAGACACCCGGACCCATGAACGGTTCCGTTCCTGATTAATGCCCGTCTTACGCGACAGGATCCTGGAATATTTTCAAGTCGAATCCCCACATCCCCTGAAGCTGCGGGATCTGGCCAAGGCCATGCGTATCTCCGATGAGGATTACGGCCAGCTCCGAAGAATGATGCGGCAGCTCGAGCAGGAAGGGTCCGTGGTCCGCCTCCGGAACAACCGGTACGGCCCTCCCGATAAGCTGAACCTGGCTGTGGGCCGGCTTAGCGTAAACCCGAGCGGGGGATTCGGATTTGTGTCCCGGGAAACGGGGGGGGAGGATGTCTTCGTCGGTTCCCGGGAGATGGCCATGGCTCTTCACGGGGACCGAGTTGTGGTTCGCCTTTATGGGCACCGGGGACCCAAGCGGCAGCAGGAAGGGCAGGTCATCCGGGTGCTTGAACGATCGTTAAAGACCGTCGTCGGGGTATATCGTAAGGAAAAACGGTTCGGCTATGTGGCACCCGACGACAGTCGCCTCACACGGGACATCTACGTGGCTGATGAGGAGGCAAGAGGGGCGGGATCCGGACAAAAGGTGGTCGTCAAAATTGAGGACTGGACATCCGAGCATCTGAACCCGGAGGGTCGGATCGTCGAGGTGTTGGGCGACCCGGATTCCCCTGGGATGGATATCCTGTCGATCATCAAAGAGCACGACCTTCCCCTGGACTTTCCCGACCACATTCTCCATCTATCGGAATCGTTATCCGGCCGGATTCCCGAAGAAGAGATCAGGCTTCGGAGGGATCTCAGAGAGATGACTTGCTTCACGATAGATCCCCCGGATGCGAAGGACTTCGACGATGCGGTCTCTCTGGACGGTAACGAGGACGGGACCATCCTGCTGGGCGTCCATATTGCGGACGTGAGTCATTACGTTCGCGAGGGGGCCGCCCTGGATCACGAGGCACGGGTCCGGGGCACCAGCGTCTACCTCGTGGACCGGGTCATTCCGATGCTTCCGGAACGCCTGTCGAACGAACTGTGCAGCCTGATTCCGGGAGAAGACCGTTTGGCGATTAGTGTTCTGGCCGACATGGACGCCGAGGGGAACCTGCTTGACTACCGGCTTGTGGAATCCGTTATTCGCAGCGCTGCCCGTCTGACTTACGATCAGGTTCAGTCCCTGCTCGATGGAGACGGGGACAACGGAGCGTCCCTCCACGCCGACCGGCTCCGTGGAATGGAGGCCCTCCGCCGCAAACTGACCGGCATGCGGATGGGACGCGGGGCAATCGACTTCGACCTTCCGGAGGCGAAGGTGCTCCTGGACCCGGAGGGGAACCCGTTGGATGTCCAGCGATATGAGCGTAAGAACAGTCACCGGCTGATCGAAGAATTCATGATCCTCGCCAACGAGATTGTCGCCCGTCACATGAACGAACGGGGGATTCCAGTTTTGTACCGGGTTCACGATCAACCGGACCGGACGAAGCTGGAGGAGTTCGCGGAACTGGCGGAATCCTTCGGTTATCGCTTTCCGTTGAAGGATATCGTCAAACCCCTCCAGATCAGCCGGTTCTTGAACAGCATCGCCGGAAAACGGGTGTCAGATGTCATCAACGATATGCTCCTCCGTTCGATGAAGAAGGCGCTCTACACTCCGAAAAACATCGGGCACTTCGGGCTGGCCAGTCCGTACTACACACATTTTACCTCTCCGATCCGGCGATACCCCGATCTACTTTTACACCGAATCCTTCGAGAAGACCTGCGGGGCGAGTTGTCAGAAACCAGAAAGGAGGTGCTGAACCAGAAGCTCCCCCCCTTGGGGGATTTGAGCACGGAACGGGAGATGATCGCCGAGGACGCGGAGCGGAACTCCGTCAAGGTCAAACAGGTGCAGTTCATGGAAACGCGCCTGGGAGACGAGTTAGAAGGTTTGGTCGTCGGGGTTCGCCCGACGGGAATGTTCGTCCGGATCGGTGAATACTTGATCGACGGGTTTGTACGCGTCAGCTCAATGGAAGACGATTATTATCTGTTCGACGAGCGGATGCGTTCCTTGATGGGTCAGCGAACGGGCCGGGTCTTCCGGCTGGGTGATCCCGTCCGGGTGCGCGTCGTCCGGGCCGTGCGAAAACTTCGGCAGATCGACCTCATGCTGATCGAAAACGATGAAGACGCATCGGGCAAGGTTCGCGGGAAAAGGGGTGTGAGGGGACGGGGACGGAAATACGGAAACGGTAAACGGACCAGGAGAAGAATAGGTCCAGGTTCCAGAATCCAAAATTAAGTTCCATGGCCCATGTTCCAGGTTTGCCAAATCGAAATAAACATTTATTTTATTCGTAGGCATCAACTGTATAGATTGTCTTGCTTAGAAGCGCTCCCCCGGCAGTTTCATCAATTGTCCACACCTTAAGGAGTTCCACGCAATGGGAGACGGGATAAAGGAAGCCTGCGGCGTTTTTGGGATCTTCGGGCATCGAAGGGCGGCGGAGATCACCTATCTCGGTCTGTATGCGCTCCAACACCGGGGAGAGGAGAGCAGCGGGATAGCGGCGGGAAACGGAAAGACTATGCGGATCCATACGGGCATGGGACACGTGACAGAGGTGTTCGAAGACAAGTCGATCCTCGAACGGCTTGGCGGGCACCTGGCGGTGGGCCATAATCGGTACTCCACCACCGGTTCCAACACCCTGCACAACGCACAGCCGTTCCTGGCCGAATGCCGAGATGATTATGTCGCCCTTGCCCACAACGGCAACCTGGTAAACGCAGCTCGGCTCAGGGGGGAAATGCATCAGAAGGGATGCCTGTTTCAGACGACCAGCGACAGCGAGGTCATGGTGCATCTGATCGCCCGATCGCAGGAGGAGCGCCTGGAGGACCGGATCGTCGATGCCCTTTCCCAGGTGAAAGGGGCTTATGCGCTGGTTATCGCCACTCAGGATAAACTGATCGCCGTCCGGGACCCTCTCGGATTCCGGCCTCTTTGTCTCGGCCAGCTCGACGACGCCTGGGTGGTGGCATCCGAGTCCTGTGCGATCGACATGGTTTCCGCCCGGTATATCCGGGACGTTGAACCCGGTGAGGTCCTTGTGGTCGATGACGACGGCTTCAGGTCCATCCGGCCCTGGCCGGAAGAAAGGCATGCCTTCTGTGTGTTCGAATACATCTATTTTTCCAGGCCGGACAGCATCATCTTCGGAGACAATGTCGACAAGACCCGCCGCCGTCTGGGTAAACAACTCGCCTTGGAGCAGCCTGCGGAGGCGGACATCGTCATCGCCGTCCCCGACTCCAGCAACACGGCCGCGCTCGGCTATGCTCAGGCTTCGGGCATCAAGTTCGAAATCGGTCTTATCCGAAATCACTACGTGGGCCGGACTTTCATCAAACCCAGCCAGAAGACAAGGGACTTTGAAGCCAGGGCGAAGTACAATCCTGTCCGCGGCGTGCTTAAAGGAAAAAAGATCGTGGTCGTTGAGGATTCCATCGTCCGGGGAACAACGTTGAAACTTCTGACCAGGATGCTGAGGGAAGCGGGTGCGAAGGAGGTACACGTCCGCGTGAGTTCTCCGCCCATCATATCCCCCTGCTACTACGGGATCGACTTTCAATCGACCGAAGAACTCGCTGCGTCTGAAAAAACCGTTGAACAGATCCGAAAGGTTCTCGGTGTGGATAGTCTCGGTTATCTGTCGATGGAAGGGATGCTGAGGGCCGTCCCGAACGATGGGGCGAACGAATACTGCACCGCTTGCTTCGATCGAAATTATCTCGTCCAGATCGAAGAAGAGGTCGGCAAGGCTGTTCTGGAAAGAAGATCACCGGGGTAGTCTCAACGATGTGCGGTATCTTTGGATATTTCGGCTCAAGGCTCGCCTATCCGCTTCTCCTGAACGGTTTGCAACGCCTTGAATACAGGGGCTATGATTCAGCGGGTTTATCCGTGATCGCCGACGGCCTCAAGACGGTCAAGGCGGTCGGGAAGGTAAAGAACCTGGAGGAACGGCTGAAAGCGGAGCCGGTATCCGGAAAAGTTGGAATCGCTCACTCCCGCTGGGCAACACACGGCATCCCCACAGAGCAGAACGCCCATCCCCATCAGGATTGCCAAGGCAAGATCGCTCTTGTCCACAACGGCATCATCGATAATTTCAAGTCCCTAAAAAGACTTTTGGAAGCCGAAGGCCACACCTTTGTGTCCGACACGGACAGTGAAGTCGTCGCGCACCTGATCGAAGAATTTTACGAAGGGGAGCTCGAAGATGCAGTTCGGAAGGCGGTCCTGGAGATTGAAGGTACATACG
This sequence comes from Candidatus Latescibacterota bacterium, assembly GCA_965217865.1. Lineage (GTDB taxonomy): Bacteria > Latescibacterota > UBA2968 > SICM01 > SICM01 > CBDCJO01. The sequence continues at coordinate 3,405,904 of CBDCJO010000002.1, forward strand.
GGTTGGTCGTGATTCACGAGCAAGAGAAAAAGATGGTTGCAGCAAGAAAGGGAAGCCCTCTGGTTCTGGGGATCGGGGAGGATGAGTATTTTGTCGCATCCGATCCGACAGCGATCGCCGAACACACTCGGAATGTGGTCTATCTCGAGGACTTGAATGTTTTGACGGTTGACGAAAGCGGCTACCGGGTTACGGACCCCACGAATGTGCTGGTCGACCACAAGGTTCAGGAGATCACGTGGGAGATTGAGGAGATCGAACGGGGAGCGTTCGATCACTTCATGCTCAAGGAGATCTTCGAGCAGCCCGCCCGAATTCAAGACACCTGCCGAGGCCGGATGAATCCTTTCAAGGGAGAGGTCTATCTGGGAGGCCTGAGAGAGGTTTCAAGCCGGCTCTCGAAGGCGAGGAGGATCATCATCTCATCCTGCGGTACCTCCTGGCACGCCGGACTCGTTGGGGAATATCTCCTTGAATCCCTGGCAAAGGTCCCCGTGGAGGTGGAATATTCAACGGAGGTCGTGTGCAAGGAGCCCATGCTTGGCCCCGGGGATGTCATGATCGCCGTCAGCCAATCGGGGGAGACCGCGGATACCCTGACCGCCCTTCGCTTTGCCGCGTCTCGTGGGGCCCTGACGCTTGGGATGGTGAATGTAGTCGGCAGCAGCATCGCAAGGGAGACGGATGCAGGTGTTTTTATCCACGTCGGACCGGAGATCGGGGTGGCCAGCACCAAGGCGTTCACCGGACACCTCACCGCCTTCGTGTTGCTTGGGATCTATCTCGGGGGTCTCAGGGGTAACCTGGATGTCGGCAGGGCGAAGCAGATTTTAAAGGAGCTTGGGCGTATTCCCGCATATATCGATAGCATTCTCGCTCGAAACGAGGAGATCCGTGAGATCGCCCGAATCTATTCGGAGAGTTCAAATTTCCTTTACCTTGGTCGCGGCATCAATTTTCCCGTAGCCCTTGAGGGGGCCCTTAAATTGAAGACAAGCCCCGAAACCTGGCAAAGGCCGTCACGGTGGAGTGAAATTGGGGACTCGGACAGATGGAATATCGATTGGCAATCGATTCGGATGCCCCCGGGATCGGAGAGGTCCTGGTCCAATCCTATAATATCGACACCAAGGAGGAGGGGACTTCCGCCTTCCGAGAGGAAAGCCGCAGGGGCATTCATTACGTGGTGGCGGTCGAAGAGGGAAAGGTGGTGGGATTGACCACGTGGCTGCCCCACGGCCTCCCGAAACACGGGCTGGCGGAGCTGGATCGGATTGCAGTCCTTCCCGAGATGCGCGGTCGGGGCGTTGCGGGCGGTCTGTTCGAGGCCCTGATGGCCGATATCGACAAAGACTATCGGAAGCACGGTTTCGGCCTCCGAAAGCTGTTCCTGATGACCCACGCGAACAATCTGAGGGCGCAGGCCTTTTATAAGAAGATGGGATTTCAGGTGGAGGCCACGCTCATGGATCACTTTTATAAAGGGGTGGATGAGTGCGTGATGTCCCTTGTTCGGTAATTTATTTTTAAGAATCGAACAACATGGGACCGAGTAACCTTTCAAACTTAATCCAGAGGGTACGATGAAAGTGCTGATCATCGGGGCCAACGGCAACACTGCAACTCGTGTCGTGCAAAGATTAAAGAATGGGCCACACGCCCCTTTGGCCATGATACGAAACCCGGAGCAACGGGCAAAATTTGACGACATGGGTGTACCGACGGTTCTGGGCGACCTTGAGTATCCGATCGACCACGCGGTCAAATCTTGCGACGCAGTCATCTTCGCCGCTGGCTCGGGCGGCCATACCGGGAAAGACAAAACGGTTCTGGTTGATCACATCGGAGCCATTCGAGCTATGGTCACTGCCGGGGTGCACGGTGCAAAGCGTTTTATTATGCTCAGCACCATAAATCCGTACGTCGACATCCCATCGTCTATCGCCCACTATCTGAGGGCGAAGGCCCTCGCCGACGATCATCTGCAACACTCTGATTTGGACTACACGATCATCTGTCCCGGCGGTCTGAAGAACGAAACCGGTACGGGTACGGTCTCTGTCAGTTCTGAACTGCATATCGAGGGGAAGACTTCTCGCGATAACCTCGCCGCTGCGCTGGTGATGTGTCTTGATTTACAGAACACGGTTCGCAAGTGTTTCAGCCTGCTCGAAGGAAGCACTCCATTGGGCGATGCGCTTCGATCGATTTAATGATGGGTTGTTTGGCCAAGCCGTTGCTCGACACAAGCGCTCCTCAATAGTCTAGAGGCTTTAGAGGGAGGGCAGATATGTGCCGGAACATCAAGACGCTCTTCAACTTCGAACCACCCGCGACCGATGACGAGGTTCGGGCGGCGTCGCTGCAGTTCGTCAGGAAGCTCAGCGGGTTCAAGAAGCCGTCGAAGGCGAATGAAGCCGCCTTCGAGCTGGGGGTCGAACAGGTCGCGGGGGCCGCTCGTACGATGCTCGGCGCGATGGTCACCGCAGCCGAGCCGCACAATCGCGAGGCGGAAGCCGTCAAGGCCCGCGAGAGGGTTGCCCTGAGGTTCGGCTCGGGCCGTGGGGTGGCCTGACAGGGGCTGCATCAGCCGTAAATAGAGAAGTCTCGTATGATCCCGGTGGAATAATAATTTTATTCGGAGCGGGAATGCCCACTTCCAAACTCACCGATAAGGCGATCCTTCTAAGACCCGGGGATGACGTGGCCGTTGCGAAGGCTCCGTTGTCGGAAGGTTCGGTCCTGGAGCACAAAGGAGAGGCCATAGCGGTTCGCGGGGAGATCCCATTCGGCCATAAGATCTCCCTGAAGAACATCAAGTCGGGGGATCCGGTGCACAAGTATCACCAGGTGATCGGATTCGCGACGGGAGAGATTTTCCCCGGGGAATGGGTGCACGTCCATAACTTGGGGATGGGTGACCGGAAATTGGATTACGAGTTCTGCACCGAAATCGAACCGGTAGAGATGGTCCCGACTGATCAGATTCCGAGTTTTATGGGTTACAAACGGGCGGACGGCCGTGTCGGGACGCGCAATTTCGTGGCCCTTGTATCCACGGTGAACTGTTCGGCCAGCATGTCCCGTTTCGTGGCTCAAAAATTCACGAATGTGTCGAATGACTACCCCAACGTAGACGGCGTTATCGCCGTTACGCACAAAGGCGGTTGCGCCACCCGGATCGGGGGCGAAGACTACAACCTTCTCCAGCGGACCTTGGCCGGTTATTCCATGCACCCGAATGTCTTTGGCTACGTGGTCACGAGCCTGGGATGCGAGGCCAACAACCCCGGGGACCTGATCAACAACCAGAAGTTGCTTCATATCCAGACCAGCCTTAGGCCAGAGGTGATCGGGATCCAGGACTCGGGCGGTATCCAGCAGGCGGTGGAGCGAGGGGTCCGGGCGGTGGTTGAGATGCTCCCCCAGGCCAACGAAGCCAGGCGCACCCCGCAACCCATTTCGGAGATCGTTCTGGCAGCCGAATGCGGGGGCAGCGACGCAAATTCCGGCATCACGGCCAACGCCGCGGTGGGATGGACGATGGATGAACTGGTCCGATGCGGGGGGACCGGCATCATCTCCGAGACCCCCGAGGCCTACGGTGCGGAACAGCTCCTGACCCGTCGGGCAAGGACACCGGAAATCGGGAAAAAGCTGGTCGCGCGGATCAAGTGGTGGGAATGGTACGCGAGCATACTCGGAGCGGAAATCAACAACAATCCGGCGCCGGGCAATATCCAGGGGGGCCTTACGACGATCTATGAAAAGTCGCTCGGGGCTGTGGCAAAGGGGGGGACAACCCCTCTGAACGATGTGCTCCTGTATGGCGAGAAGGTCCGGTCCAGGGGTTTTCTGTTCATGGATACCCCCGGGCTCGACAATGTCTCCGTCACGGGGATGGTGGCGGGGGGTGCGAATGTCGTCGTTTTCACCACGGGACGAGGGTCCGTCTTCGGCTGCAAACCTTCGCCATCGATCAAAGTCGCCTCCAACAGCGCGCTTTACCACCACATGAACGATGATATGGATATCGATGCCGGCGTGGTCCTGGATGGGACGCCCGCATCCGAAGCGGGCAGGCTGATCTTTGAAGAGGTCATCGCGGTCGCAAGCGGAAAAAGGACCAAGAGCGAAATCCACGGGGTGGGAGATGAAGAATTCTCGCCCTGGACCCTGGGGCCGGTGTTGTGAGCTCCATGGAAAATTTGTGTTGATTTCGAAGGGAGAAGCCCGGCTTCTCCCCTTTTTTTTCCCGATTACCGCTATCGGACTCGGGGTCGGTATCGGGTAGATTTTTCAATTGGGCGGAAAAAGTACCCTCCAGGTAGGGGTGATGTCCGTCACAACCCCGAATAATGGGGTGACATCCGCCCGGTTTTGGTCGGAGGGGTCTATGACCTGGCTCACAAGACGGTGCCATGCGTGTGATGAGGGTCACTGCCTTTCAGATGATCGTGTGATGAGAGTCACGTTCCTTAAACCCTGGCATTAAAATTGCGGAATCCAGTCAGAAGAGAGGCCACAAGTTACTTGCCCGATTGATTTAAGGTTGACAAGCCCTAGCGTGGTCTCTATATTACTAAGCGCCTCATGGAGGACTGAACATGGGTCAGACGCAAGTCCTGTTGATTGTTCTGGTGGTTATTATTGTCGGTATTTCGCTGAGTACCGGGATCACCATGTTCGGCCAGAGCGCCACGGCATCCAACAGAGATGCGGTCGTTCACGATTGTCAGACCATTGCTTCGTACGCACAGCAGTATTATAAGAAACCTTCAGAGATGGGCGGGGGTGCGCGCACCTTCACCGGACTGACTCTGGCCAAGTTGAACTGGCCCTCTCCGAATGACAATGGGAGCTATACCTTAACCGTCACCGATCCTCAGAATATCTCGATCGGGGGCACAGGTGTGGAGTCAGGGGTATCCTGCACCTTGCCCGTGAATGGGACCACGGGCATCGGGGCGCCTACCATAACGCCATAAAAATATAGATTGGGGATCCGACATAAACAAACTGCACACTTGAGGAGGTGATCCACAGGTCTCTGGGTCGGTTGTTAGATTGCCAGTCGGTATTACAACCCTTTGGTTTTAGCGTTTTTCCAAGGAGGCAGTAAAATGGGACAAACCCAAATCCTGATGATCGTGCTCGCGGTCATTATCGTTGGCATCGCCGTCGCGGCGGGTATCACGATGTTTTCCCAGAGTGCTGTGACGGCCAACCGGGACGCCGTGGTTTTAGATTGCAACTCGATCGCATCGATGTCCATGCAATACTATAAGAAGCCCACCGAAATGGGGGGGGGAAACCGCACCTTCACAGGATTGACGCTGGCCAAGCTGAATTTCGCTGCCAGTAACAACAATGGAGGCTACACCCTGACCGTGACAGACGCCCAGAACATCTCCATCGTCGGGACTGGGGTGGAAACCGGGGTCTCCTGCACGACGCCGGTCAACGGCACCACGGGCATCGGGACGCCCACGATCACCCCGTAACTCGGGTTTCAAGGCTCGCATGTGCATCAACGAAGGGCAGGTCTTCACGGGAGGGCCTGCCCTGAAATTTAAGATAATCGAGGGTCGCTAACGGCGATTTACGACTGTTTCAACTTGCCGCTAGGTCTAACATATTATTTTTATACGAAATCGCAGGTTACGGTTATGTTTTGGGCTCGGGACTTTTGGACTGTGACTTTTAAGGATGGGATTCATGCCTGACTTTCGATATCAGGCCGCAAGCGTCAGTGGGGGAATCGTCCAGGGGACGTTGAGCGCATCCAACACGCGGGAGGCCAAGCGAAGCGTCGAGGATATCTGCGTTAAACGCCGGATGCGCCTGACCAGCCTTCAGAAGCGGTCCACCTTCATCTACAAGGCCCGGCGAGGAAACGAAAAGACCTTCAAGGGAGAGCAGAAGGCCTTTTCCAAGGAGGAGGTGGAAAACGCCCTCCGAAAGCTCAACTACCAGGTCCTGAGGGTCCAGAAGAAGCTGTTTGATTTCAAGCTAAAGCCTCCCACGAAGGATATCGTCCTCTTCACCCGTATATCCGCTGATTTGCTCCGGGAGCGGCTGCCTTACGATGAGATTCTCCAGCTTCTGGCCAATGATACCGAGAACAAGACCCTTGCGGATACCATCAGGGAGATCCATCAGGATCTCAAAGACGGGAAGGACGGGAAGGCGGTATTCGGAAAACACACAGATGTTCTTGGAAGATTCACGACCTACATGCTGAGCGTGGCGTCCTCCAGCGGGAATATGGCGGAGGTCTACGAGAGTACGGCCAAGTTCCTGGAGCGCGACGAGGAGTTCAAGAAGAGCCTCAAGAGCGCTTTGATCATGCCCGCGGTGATCGTCTTCGCCCTGTTGGCGGCGGTCGCTTACTATGTGGGCTACATCTTCCCGGCAACTGCGGAGATGTTCTTGAAGTTCGGGGTGGACCTCCCCCCGATGACCGCTGCGACGCTCGAGTTCAGCAAATTTCTCACAGGAAATGCGATCTGGCTCTTTCCCGCTTGCATCGCCCCGATGGTCCTGCTGGTCGCCTTTTTCACGCGGACTCAGAAGGGGAGGTTGATCCGGGACCGGTATAATAAAGGTGCCGGTGGTGGGCTCTTTGCTCCACAAGACCAGCATCGAGATCTTTGGGAGGGTTTTCTACGCCCTCTATTCGGGTTCGGGGGAGAACATCACCGTCATTCGAATCGGGGCAGAGGCCTGCCGGAACACCTACATGGAGCAGCAGATCAAGGAGGTGGCCATCCCGATGATGCTCAAGGAGGGAAAGGGGCTGATCGAGTCGCTGGAGGCGGCCGGGGTGTTCACCCAGAACGCCATCTCCCGACTCCGGGCGGGGGCGGAGTCGGGGGCCCTGCGCACGACCGCCCTTCAGCTGGCCAACTACTATGAACGAGAAACCACCTATAAGATGAAAAACGTTGTGGAACTGATAAACGTCATTATCTCGCTGTTGATCATGGTCGTCATGACCGCACTGACGCTTGTCTCCTCGGAGACGGCGGTGATCACGCCGCCGCCGCCCACAATGTAAGCCTCCGGGAAATGGAACCATGGCTGAGCTCAAGAACCGGATCGGGGAGATCCTCCTGAACAAAGGGATTATCACCCCCGAGGAGGAACGGAAGGCGGCGGAAATTCAGCTCCGCAATCCCGACCGGAAGTTCGGTGAGATCCTCGTGATGGATCTTGATGTGGACCATCACGCCGTCTTCGGGGAGCTTGCCCGCCTGTACGCCTTCAGGGAAATGGATATCAAGATCGGGGAGGTGGATGAGGATCGGGTGAAATTTATCAAGGACATTTTCGAAGGTCTCCCTGATGAGGTGCGGGACGAGGCGATCTCCCGACAGGCGCTTCCGTTTAAACCCGTTGAGGGACAACGGGATGTGCTGATCGTGGTGACTCCCGATCCGACGGATCGGGGGGTTGCGAGCGTGGCCATGCGGTTCGGCTATCGTCGCCCGGAGATCTTTTATGCCCGGCTTGATGCCGTTGATGAGCTCCTCAGACGTGTGGCCCCCCCCAAGAACGACCTGCTCGATTTCATAGAGCAGGCCGGCCAGGCCACGGAGGTCATCGAGCCCCTGGAAGAGGAGATCGATGAAGAGGCCATCGAGGCCGAGATCAAACAGGGGACGCTTGGGAAGCTTATCGAGGGATGCCTGATCGAGGGGGTTCGACAGGGTGTCAGCGATATCCATATCGTCCCCCAGGAAGGAAACAGAACGGAGTTCCACTTTCGCGTAGATGGAAATCTCAAGGTATGGTACACCCACGAGGGCATGAAACCGGAGGCGGTGTCCGCGGTGGTGAAGGACCGATCGAAGAACGTGGATCGGTTTGAGAGGGACAGCGCGCAGGACGGGTTCATTCAGCGGGAGATCGACGGCCACAAGATCCGATTCCGGGTGTCGATCATTCCGATGGTGGGTAGCGAATTCGAGCGGAAACTGGAAAGCACGGTCATCCGGATCCTGGATGACCGGAACGTCGTGACGGATCTCCGGAAATTGGGCCTCCAGCCCAAGGCGATGGAGGACTTCGAGAAAGCGATCACCCGGCCCCAGGGGATCGTGATCCTGACCGGTCCGACGGGGAGCGGGAAGACGACTACCCTGAACGCCGCGCTCTACTACGTGATCGATCCGACGATAAACGTCCTGACGATCGAGGGTCCGGTGGAGTACATCATCCGGGGGGCGCGGCAGCTCAAAATCAGCGACCGCATGACGTTCGACGATGCCCTTCGTGCGATCCTCAGGCACGACCCGGACGTCGTCCTCGTCGGGGAGATCCGGGACCTCAAGACGGCCGAGACCGCGATAAAGATGGCAAACACCGGGCACCTGACTTTCGCCAGCCTGCACACGAACGACGCGCCGAGCGCGGTCTCGCGGCTCTACAAGATGGGCGTCGAACCGTTCCTGATCGCGAGCGCGGTCAACATCGTCGTGGCGCAGAGATTAATCCGGAGGCTGTGCAACGAATGCAAGCGGCCCGCAAAGGATATCGACAAAGGGCTTTACCTCCAGGCCGGGATGACCGAAGAGGAGATCGCGGAGACTACGATTTACGAACCGGTCGGCTGCGACAAGTGCAATGACGGCTATAAGGGAAGGTCCGCGATTCACGAGGCCCTTCTGTTCACGAAGGAGATCCGGCATATCATTCTCGAATCCGGCGAGGCCGTGGACGAGGGGGCCATTCAGGCCCAGGCGGTCAAGGACGGCATGCTGACCCTGCGCGGCTCCGGCCTTGCCCGGATCAAAGAGGGCATCTCCACTATTGAGGAGGTCCTCGGCGCCACGACGGGGGAAGAGGAGTGAAAAGAAAAGCAGAATATAGAATACAGGAGATATTCAAATTCCTCGGATTCTGTATTCTGTATTCCGGGGGGGGTGTGCTTCCCCGGGAGGATTGTTATGGGAACAGGCCAGACGCTTCTGGTTCTGGGTGCGGTGGTGATTCTGTCCACCGTAGCCCTATCGATCAACAACACCCTTTTGAACAACGATCAGATTTCGGTGCAGGCCAACATCACCCTGACCGCGACCTCGGTGTGCCGGTCTCTTATCGAAGATTATGCGCGTCTCCCGTTCGACTCCCTGGCCGTCGGGACGACACTCCTCAACGTGACCACCCCGATCGCTGCTTTCCCTTGCTCGTTATCCGTGGCCTTCGTTCAAGAGAATGTGCCGGACAATCCCGTCATGGGTCCAACGTCCTATAAAAAGGTGAGCGCGATCGCGACGAGTCCCCATCTCAGTTACACGATCCAGTTGCACACGGTGATCGCCGACTACTAAAAGCATGCCGAGAGATTTCGACATTCTTCTGAGCGGGTTCTCAGAGCCGGAGCGCAAGGCGTTCCAACAGATCGGACGGGACAGGGATTTCACGCTTCACAAGATCCTGATACGTGAAGAGGAGGCGGGCAGCAGCATGTTCGTGATCCAGTTGGGAGAGGTGTCGGTCTGGAGGAAGGCCGTCAAGCTGGCCCGCATGGGTGAGGGGGCGGTGGTCGGCGCCTCGAGCCTGATCGAGCCTCATCCGCGGACCGCCACGGTGATGGCGGAGGATTACGTCCGGGCATCGGTATACAGGCGCGAGGATGTGCTCAAATTCTTCAAGGTGCGATCTCCCCGGCTCTTCCAACGGTTCTTCCTGAACTCCTTCAGGGCACATATGAACCTTGTCCGGCGGTGCAATGACATCATTCTGGAGATGGAGGGCCGGTTGCGCGAAGAGCTTGCCGTTCAGGATAGGGGACAGCGATGAATGCCTATCTGGATCTGATCTGTTCATTTCTGATCGGGGGGCTCCTCCTCCTGAATGTCCAGCGGATGAACGGGGACCTTGTGACCCGGTCTTACAATGGGGGAAATGAGTACATCGCCCAGACCAGCGCGGCGACCCTCGCGGAGGTCGTGGAATATGATCTCCAAAAGGTGGGCTACGGTGTGGCCGGTGCGAAGATCACTTCTGCCGATTCGACAAGCCTTACTTTCTACGCCGACATCGACCGGAACGGGGCGCCGGATTCGATTCGATACATCCTCGGCGGGGTCCTTCCCCGGACCATGAACCCGTGTGACCGCATGTTCAATCGCCTGGTCAACGCGGAGACTCCCGACAGCATCAGCCTGGGGGTCACGGATTTCCGGTTTACTTATTACAATTCCTCGGGGGCGGCCACCAGCACGCTCACCGACATCAAGGGAATTCAGGTGGACATCACGGTGGAAAGCACCGCAGGATACGACACCACTTATGCGAAGTCGTTCGTTCGGATCAAGGTCTGGCCGAAGAATCTTTAAATTAGAAATTGTCATCTTGACTTATGGGTAAATATTCTCTCATCGTCGTCGCGGGTTTCGCATTCACCTACGGCATTATTAACGGTAACCTGAATCGGGGGAACGAACGGTTTGTCGATAATATTGGATCGGATTACAATCGAGCGGTGGCCGAGTTGGCTGCGCGATCCATGGTCAACCTATCGCTGGGAAAATTAAGGGACAGCACGAGCTGGCGGTCGGGCTATTCAAACCACCCCACCGGCGGGGGGTTGGGCTGGTCGACGCTTGTCGACAGCACTACGGACACCACGCTGAGCACGGGACAGGTCCGGATCACTGCCGGAGGGTCGAACGGAGAGGCCGCGGATACCGTGATCGTGTTGGCCGCACTGCCCGGTCCGGCCGGCATTCCACCAGGCGTGCACGGCGCGATCACGGCGAACTCAACCGTGACGACCCTCGGGAACATTGCCATAGACGTTCGCGACCACGACATGAATGGAACGCTGATCCCGGGTCAGGGGTCAAAAGGAATCAGCACCACGCAAACCTACAACCGGGGCGGCAACTCGAAGGCGGGGGGCACTTCTTCGGGTACTGATTATGCCCCTTCAAAGCCTGCCGATCCGGCCATCATCGAGGAAAATGCGGCCTATGCTTTTCCCAGCTCCCCGGACGCCGTGTTCGGTTATTCGGACGGCACACTCAAGGCGATGGCCCAGTCGGGGGAGAACGGGGGCCAGTATGTGACAAATCCTTCGAATCTGACTTTTCCCCTCTCCGGTGTGACTTACGTGGAGCTCTCGTCAGGGGGGACCTGGCAGAGCATCGCATTGGGCAGCAGTACGGGTGTTCTCGTGGTGCATAACAGCACGGGTGATGCGAGGATCAAAAATATCAACTCAGGGACGTTCAAGGGCCTGCTTATCGCAGACGACATCGACAAGATCCATACGACGATCATCGGAGCCGCGATCTCCTTGACCACGAGTCCGGCGGGGAACTGCATCGGAAACGGGAGTGGAGAAATCCTCTACAGCAGCGAAGCACTTCAACAGGCGTCCTCGACGGCGGCCGGCGGAGGCAGCGGCAGCATAACCGTGTTATCCTGGTGGTAGAAGGGATCAATTTCTCAAATTAATGTTCTTCCTGGAGTGAATTATGGAACCCACCGCCGTTCTTGACAAACTCACCTCACAGATTTCAAAAAACCTCTCCGGTGTGGAGCGGCAGAAGTTCATAGGGGACCTGGTCAATCAGCAACCGAAGGAGGAGGTCGACGGGTTCAGAGAGGTGATCGATGGCTTTCTCAGGGTGATGGCCACCAAGGGCGCCTCGGATGTCGACATGGGAGGGGAGGGCTCGGGGAGCCACGTCTGGTATCGGATCTACGGAAAAAAGAAACCGGACGAGAACACAGGACCTTACAATGCGGATCAGATGGATATCCTCCTCCACACCCTTTTGATGGAGAGCCAGAGAAACTTCCTGATCGAGCATCGGAATCTGGATTTCTCCTATCACCTGGACGCAGACGGTAAGAGCTACCGCTACCGGGCGGACATGTATTTCGACCTGGATCACCTGGCCCTGAACATGCGGTTCATCGACAGCGAGATTCGGCCCTTCAAAAGCATCGAGCTCCATCCGGAGGCCGTGAAGGCCGTGACCCTCATCTACGACAGCCAGGGTCTCACCCTCGTCACGGGCATCACCGGCTCCGGAAAGAGCTCGACTCTGGACAGCATCATCGACGCCAACAATCAGACGGCCGAAGGGCACATCGTGATCATCGGCTCTCCGATCGAGACGATTCATGAGTCAAAAAAGTGCATCGTCCGCCATCGAGAGGTCGGACGGGACGTGACCTCCTTCAAAGACGGGGCGATCCAGGCCCTCCGCCAGGACCCCGATATCGTGGTCATCGGAGAGATGCGGGACCCCGAGACGATCCTGACCGGGCTGGAGATCACGGACAGCGGCCACAAAGTCTTCTCGACCCTGCACACCGGATCGGCCGTGGAGAGCATCGACCGGATCATCGGGGAGTGCCCCCCGATCGAGCAAAACCGGGTCCGGGAACGTTTGGCGGACGTCCTCAAGTGCGCCATCTCTCAGAAGCTCGTTCCGACCCTGGACGGCAAGCGCGCCCTGTGCAAGGAGGTCATGCTGATGAACTCCTCTGTCCGGGCAGCCATCAAGAACAACAACAGCAGCGAGATCTACCAGATGATGCACGAGGGAAGCGCGGGGGGAATGAATACGATGGAACAGGACCTCAAGCGCCTGATGGACGGGCGTCGCATCTCTCCGGACACGGCCATGAACGAGGCCAACAACAAGCGGCGTATGGAAGAGTTGTTGAAAGGATAATTTCGACCTAAACGTTCGGTGATCTATGGGGCATCGATTCAAAACAACCCTCGTACTATCCCTCCTCGTGTTGTCCTGCTCCTCGAAGGACTCGAGCACCGGGGTCACCTCGAATGGTGACTACACGCTGATGGTCGTGGTGAATAACCGGAATATCCGCGTGGGGGACAGCATCCCCGTGAATGTCCAGCTCCGGCGAACGGACAACAGCAACCTCCCTTCCGGTCTGAAGGGAATCATCCTGCTGACGGCCAGCGACAACGGCCTGTTGGCCCAGGGGTCTATCTCCATAGATGTGGTCGGCAACCGTGTACAGGAAGTTTCGGAAAACATCACGTTTACCGCCTTGAAATCCGGCGTGGCCGAAGTCCGTGCAGCCTTCCAGGACGCCCAGGCCAAGGTGGATGTGATCATATCGAGTATATAGAGTCCTATGAGAGATTGGAAAGTCCTAGCGCTTTGCCTCCTTATGGTTTTTTTGGGGTGCGACAAGAGCAAACCCGCTGCCCCGGAATTGCCTCGCCTGGACGACCTTGTCATCGTGGCGGGTAATAACCAGAGCGCCCTCCCCGGACAAGGCATCTCCGATTCTTTGACCGTGCGCGCGGTGGACCAGAACAGAAGGCCTATTGCGGGGGTTACAGTGAATTTTCGCGTGACTTCAGGGGGGGGCAGCCTGTCCGACACAACCCTAACCACGAACACAAGCGGTCTTGCGTGGACCCGTCTGACCCTTGGGCCTGTGCCTGGAACGAACATCGTTCAGGCGACTATAGACGGATTGTCGGGGCTTCAGCCCACCTTCACCGCTACGGCTGTGGGGCCAGCGGATCCTACGGGGGACGGCCCCTCGGTCACACCGGGCGGTCCCACAGCGTCCATCACCTCTCTGGACATCGGTCCGGTCACACTCGGGGTGCGGGGTTCCTGTAACCAGGAGACTGCCACTATCACATTCGAGTTGAAAGACGCCGAGGGAAACCCGGCGGCCGACGGCGAGGCCGTGAGCTTTGATCTGGTTCCGGGGGGGTCGGCCTCTCTCTCGGCAACGAGCGCCACAACGGTTCAGGGACGGGTCTCCGTCACACTCACGAGCGACACCCTGGCCACGCCCGTCAAGATCACGGCCACCGCCAGGGGAATTATGGGATCCGTCTCCATCCCGATTCTCGGCGGGCCTCCGGACCCGGAGCACTTCAGCCTGGCTGCCGAAAAGCTCAATCTTCCAGGCGGCGTGATCGCGGGGCTTCAGGACCGAATCACGGCCTTCGTGTTTGACGGGTTTTCCAATCCTGTCCCCCCCGGCACTTCGATCCTTTTCAGCACCTCTTCGGGGGGCATCGAGGGGTCTGCCCAAACCGGTGAACAGGGGCGGGCTTCAGTCAACCTGATCACTGCCGCGCCCCTCCCGACGGACGGGTTTGCCATCGTCACGGCCCAAACCGTAGGCCGAGGGGACAGCCTGATCTCGGCCGAGATTCGGATCCTCTTCTCCGGCGCGACGCAACTGGAGGTTCAACCCGCTACGCTAACATCCGATACCCTTCAAACTCTGAGTTACACAGTGAGGGACCCGAACGGCAACCCTCTCTCCGAGGGAACCAGGATCCAGGTTTCCGCTCAGGATGGAAGTGTCCTGGGGGACGTGGATATAACCCTTTCGGATAACCAGGGTCAGGGGTCCGGGCTGACCGATTTCACTTTTGTACTCCAGAGGTCCCCCGACGAACGGAGCGAGGTGACGATCGATGTGACCTCCCCCAATGGGGACATCAGACGTACCCTTGTGGTGGGCTCCGTTTCGGGGGGGGCCGGTCCGTCCTCTTTGATCCCCACAAGCCTGAACCTGACCGCTGAAGACGCATCCATACTTGCCGACGGGCTCACCACAACAGAGGTCACCGCCGTGCTCACCGATGTCGACGGAACGCCGATCCGAGGAAGAGGGGTGGACTTTGTCACCAGCGCGGGCCTGGTCGAGTCATCCGATGTGACCAACGCGGCCGGACAGGCAAGGGTTTCCCTGACCAGTGCGGCCAGCACTTCGGACCTCCAAGCCCTTGTCCAGGCCTTCTTCGCCGACACCCTCCGGGACAGTGTCTCTGTGGATATGGTGGGTCTCACGCTCTCGCTAACCGCCACTCCCGATACCATCGCCGCCGACGGAAACGCCCAATCGCGCATCATCGCGACCCTGGAGGAGACCGTTTTGGGAGCGTCGGTCCCGTTCGCCCCTGTGTCCTTCGAGACGACGGTCGGGACGCTCTCTGCGTCATCCGCCCTGACCGAGACGGACGGCCGGGCCACCGTCATTCTCACCAGCCAGCCACAGTCGGGACGCGCGACCGTGACGGCCTCTTACGGACCGGGTTTGACCGACCGACGGCAGGTCGCCTTTGTCAAGGGACCGCCTGCGAGCATCGTGCTCGTATCGGTGGATCCCCCGGCCATCGGTGTAAAAGGCGCCGGTTCGAACGCCACGGCTTTCATCACGTTCGAAGTGCGAGATGCCCAGGGTACTCCCGTATCGGACGGAGAGCAGATCGCGTTCACCCTGGATCCCGCGGCCGGCGGGGAATCGGTCGATCCGGATTCGAGCGCCACGGTCGACGGTCGGGTCCGTATTGCCTTCAACAGCGGAACGATTGCCCGCACGGTGCGGGTGATAGCGACGTGGACCGGAGGCGCCATCTCCTCAACCCCGGTACCTGTGGCCATCCACGGGGGGCTTCCCTCCCAAGTCAACTTCAGCGTCGCCCCGGAACCCGTAAACCTGGCGGGACGGGTCCTGCTTGGTCTCGAAAGCACGATCACGGCTTTTGTGTTCGACCGCTTCTCAAACCCGGTGCCCGAAGGGACATCCGTCCGCTTCGGGACCGTTGGCGGGGGTATCGAGGGGGCTGCGGAGACGGACTCGGTCGGCCAGGCGAGTGTGTTGCTCTTCACGGCTGCACCGATTCCCACCCTGGCAGACAACTTCCTGGCCGTCGTCACAGCCCAGACGGTGAATGAAGACGGAAACGACATCCAGGCCACGACGACGGTCCTGTTTAGCGGCCCAACAGTCGCCCAGTTGACCGATTCCAGGTTCACAGACTCAATCCCGGATACGATCTTCGACGGCGGATCGCTTATCGTCAACTACGCCGTGAGCGATACCAGCAATTTACCGATTATGGGCGGCAGCACCATATCGGTGACCAGCGATGTGGCACGGGTCGGCGGGCAAGGAGAGGTGATCATCCCCGATGCCCGGAGCGGAAACACCAGTTTCGCCGTAGCCCTCTCAGATCCGGAGCCGGGGGAGGATCCTGACCGAATCGATACAGGGGTTGTTGTGATCAGAATTGAATCCCTCAATGGGAATTTCCTGTTGTCTTTTTCAGTAACGGTGGATTAGAAAAGCCGTGAAACGCTAATAAGCCGTGGATCGTGATTCGTGGATCGTGAATCGAAAAGAACAGGTACCGTGGGATGGGCATGAGTCCCTGATCCCCGACCCCTGACTTCTGACCTCTGAATCACCAACTCAGTTCCATGAACCTTTTCAGACGAACTCCGAACTCCGCCATCGGCATCTCCGTGGACGGCCTGACGGTCAAGGCCGCACATCTCCGCCGTGAGGGCGATCAGGTGGTCCTGGTCGATGTTAAGACTTCCAGGCTGAAGACCCGGTTCGACGTGGAAGGGGAAGCCGAGGGAGAGGCTGTTGAGCCTGCCGAGGAGGATGTCCTCGGATTGGCGCCGGTCCTGGATGTCCAGGAACCTGCGGCGGAACCGGAAATGCTTGAGGGTGGGGAAGGAGGAGAGGAGACCAATACCAGCGCTCTCTACGATCTCCTTACCGGTTTTCCGGTCGGTGAGAGCACGGTGGCAATCTGCCTGACAGAGACAAGCCTTGCCTTGCACGAGCTCCATGGGCTCGAAGAACTAAAAGGGAAACAACTCTGGAAATCGGTCATGGACCAGGTGTCGGCGGCAAAAGGGGGAATCTCTCCCACCGAAGATCAGATCGACTTCATCAGGACCGGGACGGGCGCCGTGGCGCTGGTTCACGAAGATCGTATGGAGCTCCTGGCCCTTTTGGACGACCTCCGTCCCTTCTTCGGCACAGTCCGGGTGGGTTTGATCGACGCGAATGAGATCTCCCTGATGAACCTGGTCCGCCGAACCGCACCGAATGACACCCAGGTGACCGCGATCGTCTACATCGGAGAGGAGTTCAGCAGGGCCATCTTCATGCGCGGTTCCGATTACCTCGGCCTGACCCAGGTGATCAATGAAGGCGTGAATTCGTCTCAGGTATTGAACACACTGTTCAGCAGGATCCTGTTCGAGCAGGACACCTCCCATCTCCCGGAGATCGACCGCATTCTCCTGGCTGGTGGGGGGGGTGCGGTGGATGCAAAGCCCTTTTTCGAGGGACAATTTCCGGATGCCGAAGTGGATTATCTGATTCCATCCGGTGTGGATCTGAATCTGCTCGACGATCAGAAGAGAGAACAGGTTTCGGAATATGACATCCCTATCGGGCTGGCCTGGAAGGTGCTCGACCCCAAGACGGACCGGTTTTACGGCACGAATTTTCTTCCCAAGGAACGCAGGCGGCTTCAAAATCCATTTGAAATCGCATGGCACGGTTTGGTCCTGATTAGCCTGATCGCCGGAACCGTCCTGTACTTCGGCTTGAGATTATTGGAGCAGGACCGATCCGTAGATGCCCTCAGGCATAGAATCAGCATGAAGGAGCAACAGATCCAGGAGAACAGTCGTTTCGTCAGTTTGGTCGACAGCCTTCAGGATCAGGTCTTCCGGTACAAGCAGAACCTGTCCGTCACGGACAGTCTGTCAAGCCGTTTTCGGGCATGGGCCCCGCTCCTGAACGATCTCAACGAACAGACCCGGGATATCAACTCCTTTTGGATCACAGGATTATCCGAAGGGAAAGAGAGTTTGACCATCATCGGGCAATCGATCTACCGGGACCGTATTCCCGCGGTCGCCGGGATGATCGAAGGCGCCGAAGTGCGTACCATTACGCGGTCCCAGATTCGCAACAAGGGTCTCTATGAATTCGAGATGGAGGTGAAGTCCTTCAAACCTCTGTCCGATGTGGAGGGGGTGCCAGCCGTATCAACGGTCGATACGATCGATGCGGGAGAAGAGGGCGATGGACCGGCGACGATAGACCCTGAACCGAAGGGGGGGTTCTCCGGGATACAGAACCTGGGAGAAAACCGAGATGGGAAATCGGTGATGGTCCATTCGGAGATCGTCCCGGACTCAAATCCAACGGATCTTCATGAAAACGGGCAGGAGGACCGGTACGTCGTTCACGTGGGGATTTTTTCAGACGTGAAGGCCGCCGACCGCCGGGCGGTCCGGCTTTTCCAGAAGGGTTATCCCGCATCCGTGAGCATCGGGGAACCGACACCCGTCGGGTGGGCGAGCGATTGAGACAGGAAGAGGGGTTCGATTTCTGGGTATACAAGTGGCGCGATTCGCTGGAGGGAGAACACCGAGATGGCGAATCGGGTATGGTCCAATCGGAGATCGTCCCGGACCCAAATCAAACGGATCCCTCTGAAAACACCCTTGGCGAGGACCGGTTCGTCGTTCACGTGGGGATTTTTTCAGATGTGAAGGCCGCCGACCGCCGGGCGGTCCGGCTTTTCCAGAAGGGTTATCCCGCATCCGTAAACATCGGAGGACCGACCCGATGGGGCCGTTATGGCGTAACTGTGGGAGCGTATCAATCGATTCAGGAAACCCGTCGGGTGGGCGATAGATTGAGACAGGAAGAGGGGCTCAATTTCTGGATATACAAATGGCGGGGAAGGCAGAAACCGGGAGTGGGGGCCCGGGAGTCAGGCGATAATTCTTTCGGCACCTGACAACCGAAACCTGTGATTTCGGAGGTTTTTCGGTGCGTTACGCGATGTGGAACTCCCTCATCCTGGGGGTTCTCTGGATCCTGGTCGTCATCATCGGGTTTTTGTATGAGCGTCACAGGTCCAAGTAACTCGTGCGTTTGAAGCATCAGGACCGGCAGACGACGGCCAAGTTGAGTGAAATTTCGGCCTATCTGGCGATTTATGACGGTGTGAAGGAGACGCTTGCCCGTCTCCAGGAGCGGTGGCAGAACCGCTCGAGGTTCCTCATGACCGAAGACAGTCCGGGACAAACCTTCAGTTACCTGAACGAAATCCTGGATTTTCCCGAGGCCTCGATCACGTTCGACTTCACCTTCCTGGGCCGAGTCGACTCGACGAAGTACAGCCAGAATTCTTACGCCCTCACCGGCGAAGGTGATTTTCGAAACCTTTACAACTTCATATGGTACATCGAACAGGGCCAGCCTTTTTACGCGATCTCCGATTTGGAGATCCAGGGAGACGCGGGGCTGCGGCCACCCGACGAGGGGGATTCCCGAAAAGATCGTGATGGATGTCCCACTTGAAGATCGGTGAAGGATGTAGGACGTCAGACGGCAAAAGGCAGTAGCAGGTGGCAGTGGCAGGCAAAACAAGGAAGGGGCCGGAGGTCGGAGGTCAGAAGTCAGGAGGAATTGAAGATTGAAGATTGACGAATGAAAATTGAAAAGATCCATCAAGAAGCTCTTTATTTCTTCAAATCTTCAATTTCCCGATATTCAATATTCAATGAAGTTGGGATTCCCAGAGGTTCCATGAATCTGATCGTCATGATCATAACGATCGGCCTTTCCCTGACGGCGTCCATCGCAGGGGCACAGCAGGTCCGGCCGACACAGGGGGGACCGGTGCGAGTGCCCCAGGACCTTATCACCATTACTAGCGATACCCCCTTTGACCAGGCCCTGATTCATGATTCAGCAGGCAAGCGGGCTGGTCATCGTCGATCCCAAGGAACGGAAAGACCCGATCGGCCTTGAGGTCGACCGGCTTCCCTGGCGTCTTGCCATGCAGTTGATTGCGAGCACTCACAATCTCGAGATCGTTAAGGGGCCGGGATATTACATGCTCGAGGGGGATGGAGAATCGGCAGCCAGGCCGGGTGTCGCAGGAGAAGAGATCGGAGCCGAAAAGATCGATGCCGACACCAGAGAGGTGAATATCGCGACGGTCTTTTTTGAGGCGGACCGCTCGACGCTTCGTGAGCTGGGCGTCAACTGGAGCAGTCTGAAGGCCGGCAGGGTGGACGTGAATGCCTCCGGCCGTGCAGCGGATCTTGTCTCATCCCCGCTGGTCACCATCCGGGCGACCGGCAACCTCTCTCGCAACCTGAGCGTGGACGCCCTTCTGAAGGCTTTGGAGTCGCGGAACGTCGGAGAGGTGATCGCGAACCCTCAGGTCAAGGTGATCGGGGGGAAGCAGGGTCGAATCCAGGTCGGACAGGATTTCACGGTATTCACGAGGGACTTCGCGGGAAATGCCCTGACGGATTTCATCAGCACGGGGACGATTCTGCAGGTTGTGCCCCGGATCGTCGTCCAGGATTCCGTCGAGTTCGTTCACCTGACCGTGGAGGCCGAGCGGAGCACCCTGATCGATCCGGTGAACACGGTCATCAACAAGACCCAGGCGAGAACCGAAGCTTTACTCTACGACGGAGAAGAGACCGCGATCGCCGGGCTCTATGTCAACGAGGTTCTGAATGTCCGAAGCGGTGTTCCCGTGTTGAAAGAACTCCCGACGTGGTTTTTCGGCCTTCGATACTTGTTCGGGTACGATCGGCGATTGATCAGCAAGAAGGAGCTTGTCGTGCTGTTGAAGGTCAACATCGTTCCGAGCATTCGGAGCCGTTTGAAGGAAAAGGCCGAACCCAAAAGGGGGATGGACCTGATCAAGGAGAAATCGCAGGCGTTCGAGGAGTTGATCCGGGTGCGGGAGGAGCTGGAGGAGAAGGCCCAGGAGTAAAGATCTTTAAAGGACGATTAAGTGCCAACCGAAGCTGAGATCCTGCTTAAAGGTTTCACCGAGGAAGAGCGGTCGGACTTCCTGGGGATGGGGACGGATAAACCCTTCTCCGCGAACCAGGTCATCCTGGCCACGGGCCAGGATGAATCGACCATGGGGATCGTGAAGGCTGGGAGGGTCGTGGTCTGGGTGGACCGGACCCGGCTGGCCGAGCTGGATTCGGGCAGCACCCTGGGGACGTCCTCCGTGATTGAGCCTCATATTTCGACTGTCGTCATCAGAACCGAGACCGACGGGGTTATGACGAAGTTCGAGCGACAGAAGGTACTGGACTTCTTCCGCCATCGCCCCGAGCGGCTGTTTCATCAGTTCTGTGTGAATATATACAGTATTTGGGTCGAGATCCTCGAGGGGCGGAACCGGCGCATCTTCGAGTTGCAGTCCGCCCTGACAGTCCCTGCGTCCAGACAGGATAAACCCAGGGTGCTGATCGTGGACGACGAAGACTCCATTAGGGACGCATTTGGAGACCTCCTGGAGGACAGCTATACTATACTTAAGGCAGCATCCGGACAGGAGGCCATTCGGATGACTCACGAGGATCGTCCGGACATCCTCCTCCTCGACCTCCGTATGCCGGGCACAGACGGATTCCAGGTCCTCCAGCGTCTCAAGGGCGATCCGGTGACATCCCACATCCCGATCATGGTGATTACGGCCCTTACGGAGACCTCGAATAAAGTCAAAGGCCTCCTGCACGGAGCGGATGATTACCTCACCAAACCCGTGGATTCGGATGACCTGAGGGGGAAACTCGACCAGATTCTCAGGAAATTCCAGATCATCGTGCAGAGCGCCCCGGAGACACCACAGTGAAGTTATCGCGGGAACAGGTCCGACAGTTTAAAGAAGACGGTGTGATCGTGGTAGAGGACCTGCTGGATCGGGATGAGGTGGAGCGCCTCAAAGCATATGCCGAGGGGGTCGCCCGCGGAGAGTCGGGGATCATCCCGAAGAAGCTTCTCCAGGTGGAGCCCCGCGTGGCACGGGGGGAAGCCCGGGCGGACTCCGATGCAAACTCCCTCCGCAAGATGGCTCATCTCGCCTTCTACGATCCTGTCTTCCTCGACCACGCCCGAAGTCCGAAGATCCTGGACGTCGTCGAGTCCCTCATGGGGCCCGACATCAAGCTCTACCAGGATCAGCTTTTTATGAAGCCGCCGGGCGTTGGCTCCCGGAAGTCGTATCACCAGGACATGCCTTGTGGTTTCCACATAGATCCTCCTGAGATGGTCACCTGCTGGGCGGCCTTGGACGATTCGACGGTCCAGAACGGATGTGTTCGAATGATCCCGGGGTCCCATCGGAACGGGATTCTGGACACATCCATCTGGGAGGCATACGAGAAGAAGGCCCTGGAAGGCCCCTTTCCCGAGGAAAGAGCACTGGAGATGAGGAAGGGGAGCTGTAGTTTTCACCATGGGCTTATACTCCACAGCAGCCACCCGAACACCTCGGACAAACCGCGCCGCGGCTATGCCACACACTATGTGAGCGCCAGGTGCCTCTACACCGGACCGCAGGAGGAGAACGACACGCTTCTGATGCGGGGCCGGCCTCACCCGGGTTGTATTTAATCAATCCCTTTTCCCAGACCATCCGATCGCTTTGAAGCCCCCTGCCCTTATCCTCAGGACTGCCGGAACAAACTGCGATTACGAGACGGGTTTCGCCTTCGAGTTGGCGGGCGCAGAGATCGATCTGGTCCACGTAAACGCGCTCAGGTCGGGTGATCGGAAATTGATGGATTATCGGATCCTCGCCTTGCCCGGGGGATTCAGTTACGGTGACGATGTGGCCGCGGGGCGGATTCTGGGGAACGAACTGAAGCATAAATTGATGGACCCGTTATGTCGATTCATCGAAGCCGGCCGGCCGGTGATCGGCATTTGCAACGGGTTTCAGGTGCTCGTAAACGCCGGACTTCTGCCGGGATTGGACGGACCCCCGAATGACCGGGCGGCCACGCTGACGAACAACGACTCCGGGAAATTTGAGGACCGCTGGACGATCCTGGGAGCCGATCCGCAAAGCCCCTGCGTATTCACGGAAGGGATTGATGAACCGATTACGCTCCCGGTGGCCCACGGCGAGGGAAAATTCGTGACGAAGGAC
Organism: Candidatus Latescibacterota bacterium; assembly: GCA_965217865.1. Classification (GTDB taxonomy): domain Bacteria; phylum Latescibacterota; class UBA2968; order SICM01; family SICM01; genus CBDCJO01. The sequence continues at coordinate 3,428,678 of CBDCJO010000002.1, forward strand.
CAGGAGACTCTGAATCGGATGCGGGCCAATGGGCAGGTGGCCTTGCGTTATCTGGTCCCCGAAGGCGAGCGGGATTATCCGTGGGATCCGAACGGATCAATGGATCATGTGGCGGGGATCTGTGACCCGAGCGGACAGGTTTTCGGCCTGATGCCCCATCCTGAGCGGCACTGCCTGCCCACCCAGCATCCACGCTGGACACGAGAGGGACTCAAATCCCGGGGGGACGGGCTGATGATCTTTGAAAATGGAGTGAGGTATGCCAGAGACGTGTGAGACATCCAGAAATCGGGAAACGGGGATCCTCGCCCTCGCGCTGGCCTGCCTTTTTTCCGTAACCCCCGCCTTCTCCGACAGCACCTCAACCCTTAAAAAATCACGAAGCCCACTTTTCCGTTTCGTCATGGCGTTTGGTAGTCCCGGGGTTGGTTCGGGGCAGTTGAACAATCCGTCAGGGATTGCAGTGGATCAGATGGGAAACATCTATGTCGCCGACACGGATAACGATCGAATTCAGAGGTTCAGCCCCCGGGGGATCTTTCTCGATCAGGTTGGGGGGTTCGGAAGGAGAGATGGCCAGTTCAATCGGCCGGTAGGCGTTGCGGCTGGGTTCGGCCTGGAAATCTTCGTGGCGGACAGCCGAAATCGTCGCATCTCTTTGTTTACGAACAACCTGCGTTTTGCTGGAACCTTTGGCGGGGAGGATGCCGGGCCACCCGGACTTGAGTTCGGTTTTTTAGGCGGCGTGGCCGTTTCCCGGACAGGTCAAGTCTATGTGAGTGATGTGGAGAAAAGCGAAGTGGTCAGGATCACACACTTCGACCGGGTCGACCGAGGTTTCGGAGGGATCGGGTACGGTGGAGGGGAGTTATCCAGACCCGCGGGGTTGGCGATTTCGGAGGATGGAAAGGTCTATGTCGCCGATCAGGGAAACGACCGGATGGTGGCCTTCGATGCCTTCGGAGGGCTTGTCGCGACCTTCGGAGAAGCCGAATTGAAGTCCCCGTCCGGGGTGGCGGTCGGTCCGAACGGCACCGTGGTCGTGGCAGACACCGGGCACAACCGGATCGTCTTTTTCGGGCGGCGGCATTATCAGGTGATCGGTCAGATGGGCCGGTTTGGAGACGGTCCGATGGGATATGATGCCCCGATGGACGTGTCGGTCGACCTGGACGGTTTCCTGTATGTGCTCGACAGCAAGAATGCAAGGGTAAATAAGTTCCAGATGCGATGGCCGGAATAGCCGGGGTTGTCGTGTAAGGGCGAAGGCCATATGCTGTTAAAAGGGGAAAAAAGAAATTGCAGCCTGAAAAGCGAGGATTATAGAACAGCCAACCGAAGGACTAGGTTTTTTTTAATTTTCACTTTTCATTTTGCGATTTTTATTTTGAGTTCGGTTCTCTTCCCGCTCAACCTGGATGCGCGAAAGACCTACACAATGTTCGATGCGGAGGTTGAGGTGATGGCCGATGGGAGCAGGGGTCCCTATCGGTTGGGGGGGCATCGGATCGTCAGCCGGAGTGAAAGGATCCGTGTGGACGGTCGAATCGCAGATAGAGAGGTAGACTATCGGATCGACTACGAGAGGGGAGAGGTCACCTTCGAACAGGGCGTTACACGCGGTAAGATGGTCCACGCCACCTATCGATACATCCCGATTTTTCTAAAGCCCGTCTATCGTCATCGCAAACCCGCGGCAGGGGATCGTTCAAAAGCCTATTCCACGCCGGCCTACGCAGATCCAAAACCCAAGGTTTTCTCACATCTCCCCGGGAGGCCGCCCGACGAATCGGATCTCACGGTCGGGGGAAGCAAGATGTTTCGGCTGTCCGTCGGGTCCGATCAGGATGCCACCCTCAACCAGAGCCTGCGGCTCAATCTATCGGGAAGGATCGGAGAAGATGTCCAGATCACGGGTATCCTGTCGGACCGGAATCTTCCGATTCAGCCGGAAGGCAACACCCGGACACTCGCGGACCTGGATCAGATCCTGCTCCGCATTCAGGCCCCCAATCTTTCCGCAGGGCTCGGGGATATGGACGTGAGTCTCACCGAGACGGAGTTCGTTCGGTACGAACGTCGCATCAAGGGGGTTACCGGAGATGTCTCCCTTCCTTCCGGTCGGCTTATGGTCTTTGGTGCTTCGAGCCCGGGAACCTTTCTCACACGTGAAATTTCGGGGGCCGACGGGGTTCAGGGCCCTTATTTGGTGAACCCGGGAGATCGCATCCTTGCGGGGTCTGAACGGGTTTTTCTGGACGGGGAGCGGCTGGTAAGGGGCTTTAGCCAGGACTTCGTGATGGACTACGACGCGGGGACCATTACGTTCACGCCCCGCAGACCCATTAGCACAGATTCCCGGATCGTGATCGAAGCACAACGTGCGGACGGATCTTACGGAAGACGCATCGTGGGCGGCCGCGGGCGGGTTGCGCTTCTGGACGGCCGGTTATCCGTGGGCGCCACGGCGGTCCAGGAGAAGGACCTCCTGGATCCCGGTCCCACGACCCCGTATTCCCTTTCTAAACCACCGGCCGGGCCACTCGAGCCGGATTCGACAGCGGTTTCGCCTTCGCGTCACCGTGTGATCGGTCTGGACATTTCCACTGAACCCGTGCGTAATTTGAGCCTGAGAAGCGAAATCGCCGTGAGTGAACTCGATCAGGATCTCTTATCTGACGGTGATCGGTTCGGGCAGGGGGTTGCATTCCTGTCCGATCTGGCGTTACAGCCGACCCGGGTCGGGCTGCGGGGTCATTGTTTGGGATCCGTCGGTTTTTCGATGAAGCTGCGCTCGGTATCGGATCGTTTTAGATCGTCGGGGAGAACGCGGGGGGTTGAGGAACACCGAAAGTGGGGAGTCGGACCCGGAGCCTCCGGTGAACGCTCGGGGGAGGTGGGTGGAATCTACCGGTTGACGGAAAAGTCCGGCATTCGTGTGAGCTACGGACGGGGTCGTTGGGGGGGAGAACGCGGCGTTCGGCACGGCTTTTCTCTGTTCAGTGCCCAGCCCAAACTTCCGGATGCCGCCTATGACTTCGAATCGGTACGGCAGGCCTCATCGGGCGGGGAACCCGGCAGGCTGGTGCGACACACGGCAACGTTCGGCAAAGCCCTCCACGGGATCCGGCCGGCCATCCGGTTCGCGTCAGAGCAAGCGGAGGGAATTGCGGCTCGAAACCTGGCGGTGGGATCTGCCGCGTACCGGGCCCCCTTGGGGGATCCTCTTCCATCGTTTCAATCCCTGAGTTCAGGCGTGATCCCTGCGGGATGGCGCTATCGAGAGGTGCGCGGCATCCTTTCGTCGGAACCAAAACCTGGGGGTCAGCGGATCCTTTCATGGTCCTCCGAATGGCGTCACCGGGCTACAGAACGGCGCCGGAACGGAGCGTGGGCGGACAGCGGATCGGTTTCATCGGAAAGGCTTCGGCTCACCCTTTCCAGGTGGAATGCCCTGTCACTGGTCGGCGATTACATCCACAGGTCCAGGCAGACCTTCGGGGCTGCACCCACGAGGTCCACGGATCACCTCACGGAAGGACGACTGGTCTACGCGCCGTTAGATGGGGCGATCTCGAAGGAGATCTTCTACCGGCTCTCGAGCACTCGTCTGGAGAATCGAAAACGAAACTTCGTACTGGTGGGCAGAGGACACGGAGCGTATACCTGGGTGGATCTGGACAATGACGGTTCCGAGGACGAGGAGGAGTTTGTTCCCGACCCGGATGGGGACTACAGCCTTTACGTCGAGCGGACGGGGATCGGTGATCCCGTAAGGGACGCCACGTTCAGCGCGCGGCTATCGGTGGATTTTGACGGGTGGAATAGGGGGTCGGGGGAGGAAAAGTCGAGGATCGCCCCGAAACTGATAGGTGCTTTTTCAACGGAGACGTCTCTGGACGCGGACCGGAGGGTGTTGCCGGGCGGTGTGGAAGGAGTGGCTCCCTGGCGACTCCGGTCTTTTTCTAGGGGGCCTGACGTCCTGTTCGGCCGGCGCAGCATTCGGCAGGATGCCTATCTTTTTCGGTATGGCCGGCGGTTCTCGCTCCGTTTTCGATATCGAATCGACGATTCCGTGAACCGCGAGTTTTCCTCGGGTGACTTTCGTTCATCGTCGGAGCGCTCTTTGCGGATCCGGACACGCATTCGACCCGATATCGACGTTGAGATGGAGGTCTTCAAGCGTGGGCGGAACAATCAGGGAGGGCCAAACCGCACTTATGACACAGATTCGAGGGAGGTCCGCAGCCGGGCACACTGGCGGACAGGAGATCTCCAGACCATCCTGACCCTATCCGCGGGACAGGGACGAGACCGAATCAGCCGAACGGTCACGCGGTTCCATTCTGTTGGTCCGGAGCTCATCCGATCTTTTAGAGGGTTGGGACGCATCCGAGCGGGGGCGGGTTGGACTCGAACCACCGCGTCCGAAGGAATCCCCTTGATCGTCGCGCTTTCTCAGGGGCGGCGCCCGGGAGATACCGTCAATTGGGAAGCCAGAGCGGATTTCCGAGTGGGTCGGATTGTGACGGCTTCCTGTTCATACTCCGGGCGCCGGGTTCCGGGGTTACCCACCATCCATCTCGGTCAATCGGAGGTCCAGGCCTCGTTCTGAAAAAAACAACCCTTCCGAGTGCCCGAAACAAGGTCTGTTGACAAAACCCGGCATGAATCTTATATTTGGTCGATCTTCTGCGGAGGGAGGTGATTCACGAATATGGCAAACAAGGCAGATCTGATCGAGTCGGTGGTCCAGGATACGTCGCTTTCCAGAAAGGATGTCGAACAGGTCCTAGACAGCGCGATAGACAAGATTGTCAAGACGCTCAGGGGCGGGGACAAGCTTACGATTTCGGGATTCGGGACTTTTTCTGTCAGTTCTCGTGCCGCCCGAACCGGACGAAATCCGCAAACCGGCGAACCGATCCAGATAGCGGCGAGTAAAAGCCCCCATTTTAAAGCCGGCAAGGGTTTCAAGACCGGCATCCAATAGTATAAGGTCGGATCAGGATCCCCGGGGGGGACTCCCGGGGCCGAACCGGATCCACCCTATTATTCCACTGATCCACACATTCCCGAACTGAAACGCATATCCATTCGGCCACGGAATCACACGGGGTTTAACGGATTTCGGATGGAAATTCGATCTCCAGAATCCGAAATTGGGAAACCCAATCGTGTGTTTTCGTGGCTTTTAAATCTACCCAGGTAAGGCCGTGGACGAAGGCAGCCGAGAATACGTGTTGAACGCAGCAAAAGAGGGTCACGTCAAATTCATCCGGCTCTGGTTCACCGACATTCTCGGGTTGTTAAAGAGCGTCGCCATCACGGTGGAACAGCTCGAAGATGCCCTTGAAGAGGGGGTCGGTTTCGACGGATCCTCGGTGGAGGGATTTGCCCGGATCGATGAGAGCGATATGATCGCGATGCCCGATCCGAACACGTTCCAGCTCCTTCCGTGGCGGCCCCACGAGCGGGAGACCGTCGCGCGGATGTTCTGCGACATCCTTCAGCCGAACGGCAAGGCTTACGAAGGGGATCCCCGTTGGGTTCTCAAGAAGAATCTAAAGAGGGCCTCCGACCTGGGGTTTTCCTTTTATGTGAGTCCGGAGTTGGAATTTTTCTACTTCAAGGGGCCCTCACTTCCGCTCGAACCCCTGGATCAAGGGGGATATTTCGACCAGACTCCCCTCGACGTGGCAAGCGACCTTCGACGGGACACGGTGTTGTCACTGGAAAAATTGGGCATCGAGGTGGAGCACAGCCACCACGAAGGGGCCCCGAGCCAGCACGAGATCGATCTGACCTACACCGATGCTCTGACCATGGCCGACAACGCGATGACCTATCGGATCGTGGTCAAGGAGGTTGCTCTCAAGCACGGAACCTACGCGACGTTCATGCCAAAGCCGATCTGGGGCATCAACGGAAATGGAATGCACACCCACCAATCGCTCTTCCGCGGTGACCGAAACGCGTTTTTCGATCCCGAGGATCGATATCACCTGTCAAAGATCGCGCGGGGCTATATCGCTGGACTTCTCCGCCACGCCCCGGAAATCACCCTGATCACCAACCAGTGGGTAAATTCATACAAACGCCTGGTTCCGGGCTACGAGGCCCCCGTATACACCTCGTGGGCTGTTGTCAATCGGGCAGACCTCGTACGTGTCCCGGCCTACAAGCCGGGGAAGGAGAACACCACAAGAATCGAATACCGATCTCCGGATCCGGCGTGCAACCCGTATCTGGCCTTCGCGGTGATGCTGGCCGCGGGCCTGGATGGGATCGAGAAAGACTACGAGATCGGGCCTCCTTCGAACCGTAACGTTTCCGAGATGACGGAGGAGGAACGCGCCGGCCTGGGGATTACGACCCTGCCGGAAGACCTTTTAGAGGCGATCAGACTTGCTGAGGGAAGCGACCTGGTGAGGGAGGCGCTAGGGGATCACGTCTTCACGAAGTATATCGAGAACAAAAAGATCGAGTGGGAGAACTACCGGGCGCAGGTCACCTCATACGAGCTCGAAAAATACCTGTCGATTCTGTGATGATCGGAAAGGGCGGGATTAGAATGACTCGACGATTCCAACGGTGCAACCGGCCATGAGGAGGAGAAGGCCCAGGGCCATCAGAGGAAGGCGTCTGTCGTAACGCTCGTGGGTCCAGTTGGAGATTCGAAGGGGCAGGCAGGCGAGGGTGGTGAAGAGGATCCCGATCAGGTCGATCGAAAGGGAGACGACAAAGAGCCCCACCGCGAACGGAACGCCCATGAGCAGGACGATTGCTGGGACGGAGAGGAGCAAGCCGCGGTTGAAGATCCAAAAAGCGACCCCGAACAAATGGTCGATGCTTGTGGGGTAGGTTGAACGGCGGCGGTTAAAAAACCAGATGATCCCGGCCAGCGCCATCAGAGGAAGGTATACGGCACCGACAAACGCCCAGAGATATACAAGCCCCTTCAGATAGATTCGAACGGGCCAGAGATTCGCATACAGGCTGGACGAATACGCAGGGACGAAAGTCAGGGCCGCCACCCCTACGATGAGGAAGATCTTTCGCCGCTTCCAGTAGATGTCCTGCATCGTCTCCACCACGTGAGCGGGGTTCCAGAGCCGAATAAAGAGATCGCCTCCCAGCCGTCTCAGAATCACCCCGAATCGCTCGGCTCGAGGGAGTCCGACTTGCTCCAGGATGATCAGCAGGATTCCGGCGATGCCCAACCCCAGACCCGCACTCCACCCGTGAATCGGTTGAAACGGCACGAGCACCTCCGCAAGATTTGCCTCTCTTCTTCCTCTCTTCTTCCCATCTTTCCCTATCCCGTTTCTATACGATCGACTTTCCATCCGACGGATGACCATTCCCCTTCCCCGTGAGGTGCAGGATCGTCGGGAAGACGTCCACGGTTCTAATATGCCCGGGTTTTACGGGGGCGTTGATGGCGAGTGGGACCAGCATGTGTTCTCGTTCAAGAGACCCGTGGGACGCGCGGTGTTCCGGATGTTCGTAATCGTTGGACCGGAGGTCGCAGCCCTTCCGGGCACTCAAGACAAGGTCTCCCGTCCGGCTGGCGTCGAAGATCTGGAGGACCTGCAAAAAGACATCGGGATAGGTCGAATCGAAAGTCAGATCGAGGGATTCATCCCGGGAGAAAGATGGGGGCATGTGAACAAATCCGAACGGATCTCCTCCCTCGATTCTGTAATGGATCCGCCCATCGGCGTCCTTTCGAATAAAGCCCTCCCCCCGACGGCTCACGACGCAAACCTCCCCATTTTTTCTCTGTCCGACGACGAGGTCGATCTCATCCCGCTCCAGTAAGGTCGCCACCAGGTCCTGCTTCCCCCCTCGAATGACATCGTAGCAATTTCGACCCCCGACCCATCCCTCCGGCCCGGCCAGGTAGACGTGACCCATTGCGTTGCCGGAGACCATGAATGCCGCCGTCGCCCGGTTCCTGGCGATGAGGGGATAGTGAAGCGTCTTGTATCCCACCTGATCTAGAAAATCGCCGGGGTCGAAGTGCGTATGCGTGGCCGAAAGGCCATGATCGCTCGAGAGGATAAGGAGAGTCTCTGAGAGTCGACCTTCGGTTTTCAAAAAATCACACGTCTCTCCGATGGCCTGATCCAGCTTCCGATATGCCCCCAAGGTGGTCTCGGAGGAGGGGTCGGTCAGGTGGGCATACTCATCCACACCCGGGAAGACCACATATACGAAGTCAGGGTGACGGCGGAGGGCCGATCTCAACAGACGATGGGCGGCTTCATCTACGAGATCCCAGCGATCTGTGAAGTGGGCGTAAATCCAGAAGAGGCTCCTGAGCACCTTGGTGCGATTGCCGAGGAATGTAGCGCCCCGATTGATGGTGCTGAAGATGCTCGTCGGGCGGTCGAAGATTTCGTAGAGGGTCGGAGTGGCCAGATCCAGGTCTTTATTGATCAGATAACTGCCACCGCCCACGTAGCTCCGGCAACTTCCAACCCCCCACATCCCCCACCTCCGATATCCCTCCCGGTCGAACCACCGGATTCCCGGAAGGTTGCACGGGCCCGGAAATCGACCTGCAAGGAAGGGGAGATAGGCTGGACCGGTGGTTGATGGAAACGCGGTGGTCGCCCTTCGATAGCTCCCGGCCTCGACGATGGAGGATGCGATATTCGGCAGGTCTCCCCGCTTGAGGAGACCCTCAAGGACATCAGGCCGAGCGCCGTCCGCAAGGAAGAGGATACACGAATTGAACCTTTGGGGGGGGGTCATCAAAACTCCCAAAGCTACCCGTTTATTCCCCGTTATGTCAACTCTTTTCTTTTTTGTCCCCCTGAAACGATAATTTCAAAATTCAGTTGACAATGCCCGAATCCTTGATATATTGGGCGATGTTTACAGTAAGATCCAGTCGTGTTTGCGGCCAAAAAAAGGGATCTCTTTTTAAGGCCGGTAGGAGGTCATGAGTAAAGGCCCCTTCATGAAGGAAAATCTCCATTAGAAAGGAGAGACACCTTGCAAGATTTCGACTTCGTCTCAGCCAAAACCCTGAAAGAGGCGGTCTCCCTGCTGAACAGAAAGAGGGACCATACCTATCTCCTTGCGGGGGGGACGGATCTGATTGTCCTGCTGAGGGAGGGAAAGCGTAAGGCCAATCTCGTTGTGGACGTCAAGAATATCCCACAGCTCAATCGCCTGTCCTATAGTGCGAAACAGGGGCTTACGCTCGGTTCTTCCGTCCCGTGCTGTCAGATCTACGAGGATAAGGCAGTCGCGAAGGCCTATCCGGGCCTGATCGACGCGGTTTCCCTGATCGGCGGTATTCAGATCCAGGGAAGGGCGTCTGTGGGAGGAAACCTCTGCAACGCGTCGCCTGCTGCAGACACCATTCCGATCCTGATCGCGCTTGGCGCGGTCTGCAACATCGCGGGGCCGAAGGGAACGCGAAGGGTCCCTGTCGAGGACTTCTGCGTGGCCCCGGGGCGCACGGTGCTTAAGAAGGGTGAACTGCTTGTGTCGATGAATTTCCGGCCTCCGAAACCCCGTTCAGGCGCTTTCTACCTCAGATTCATCCCCCGAAACGAGATGGACATCGCGGTGGTGGGCGCCGGTGCGTCGGTGGTGCTCGACGCCCGGAAAAAGAATTTCGAATCCGTCCGAGTGGCCCTGGGTGCAGTTGCCCCCACGCCGCTGTTCGCCCGGGAAGCAGGAGAGGCCCTGAAGGGAAAGCCGGTTTCCGACGCGTCTATCGATCTGGCGGTTGAAGCAGCGAGGACGGCGGCCAGGCCGATCAGCGACATGAGGGGAACCGCGGCGTATCGACGACACTTGGTCGGGGTGCTGACGCGACGGGCACTGGAGGGAGCGATTCAACGAGCCAAGGGAGGCAAGAAACGATGAGCAAGGTCCACATTCAGACAAAGATCAACGGAGACGACGTCGAGTTCCTGTGTAACCCCCGGCAAACCCTTCTGGAAGTGCTGCGGGACCACCTGGAGATGACGGGTACGAAGGAAGGTTGCAGCAACGGCAACTGCGGGGCGTGCAGCGTGCAACTGGATGGTCGCCTGGTCGACTCCTGTCTGGTTCTGGCCGTCGAGGTCGACGGGAGGGAGGTCGAGACCATCGAGGGGATCGCGAGTCCTGAAGGCCTCCATCCCCTTCAGCAGAAATTCCTGGAACACGCCGCGCTCCAGTGCGGGGTTTGCACACCCGGTTTTCTCGTTGCATCCAAAGCCCTGCTGGAGAAGAACCCGCTTCCGACGGAACACCAGGTTCGATACTGGCTGGCCGGCAACCTCTGCCGTTGCACGGGCTACGACAAAATTATCCGGGCCGTCCTCGATGCGGCCAAGGTGAAAAAAGGCAAAGCGAAAAAATAAGGCCGCCACGGATGAGGCTTTGAACCTTACTCGAGTTGGAGGAGATACTTCATGGCAGACGTGAGGGAATTTAAAGTCGTGGGAACCCGGCCCATCCGGCACGACGGGACGGACAAGGTGACCGGAAGGGCCCTCTACGGGGCTGACGTGAGTATGGCGGGTCTTCTGCACGGCAGGATACTCAGGAGCCCGCACGCCCACGCAATCATCAAATCGATTAACGTGAAGAAAGCTCTGGCCCTTCCCGGGGTGAAGGCGGTTGTGACCTCAGCGGACCTTCCTAAATTGCCACAGAAGGTTGCGGATGCGGGGGAAGGGATCTATGATCTGAATTGGCTGGGGCAAAATGTGCTGGCCGGAAAAAAAACCCTCTATAAGGGTCACGCGGTGGCCGGAGTGGCCGCTGTCGACGCCAACACAGCCGAAGAGGCGCTGTCCCTGATCAAGGTGAACTACGAGGTCCTTCAGCCCGTCCTGACTGTCCAGGAGGCGATGAAGAAGGGCGCGCCTCTCCTCCTGCCGGGTCTCAGGATGGAATCCCTGGGCAAGAAGACCAACAAGCCGAGCAACATCGCAAAGCACTTCCAGTTCAAGAAGGGTGACATAAAGAAGGGGTTCAAAGAGGCCGATGTGGTTGTGGAGCGGGAGTTCAACATGGCCACGGTCCATCAAGGCTACATCGAGACCCACAACGCCACGGCCCTCTGGAACCCGGACGGGCAGATCACGATCTGGACCAGCACACAGGGTTCGTTTGTGATTCGTGACCAGGTGGCGGACCTCCTCCAGGTTCCCGTGTCCAAAATCAAGGTCGTGCCGATGGAGATCGGTGGGGGCTTCGGGGGAAAGATCCGGGTCTACCTTCAGCCGGTGGCCGCCCTGTTGTCGAAGAAGACGGGTCATCCGGTCAAGATCGTCATGAACCGGCAAGAGGTCCTGGAGGGGACAGGTCCCACTCCCGGCTGCAATGTCCGCGTGAAGATGGGCGCCACCAACCAGGGAAGGATCACCGCAGCCGAGGCGTATCTGGCATTCGAGTCCGGGGCCTTTCCCGGATCGCCGGTCGGGGCAGGGGCGATGTGCGTCTTTGCTGCCTACGATTTGGAAAACGCTCAGGTGGACGGTTACGACGTGGTGGTGAACAAACCCCAAAGTGCAGCCTATCGGGCACCGGGGGCCACCCAGGCGGCCATGGCCACAGAGACCGTTGTCGACGAGATCACGGAGAAGCTGGGGCTGGATCCAATCGAGTTCAGGTTGAAGAACGCCGCGAAGGAGGGCACCCGGCGGGTGGATGGCCCAATCTTCCCGAGGATCGGCTGCATCGAGACGCTGGAGGCGACGAAGAACCATCCTCACTATTCGGCCCCCCTGAAGGGCAAGAACCGGGGGCGGGGCGTTGCAGTCGGCTTCTGGTTTAACGTGGGTCTGGCATCCAGCGCGACGGCCAGCGTGAATAACGACGGAACGATCAGCCTCGTCGAAGGGTCGACGGACATCGGCGGGACGCGGACCACGATGGCGATGCATGTGGCCGAGGAGCTGGGCATCCGGGCGGAGGATGTGAAGCCGACGGTGGTGGACACCGATTCGATCGGTTTCACGCACGTGACCGGCGGGAGTCGGGTGACATTCGCCACGGGCTGGGCTTGCTACGAGGCCTCACAGGACATCAAACGGCAGCTCTGCGAGCGGGCGGCGAAGCTCTGGGAGATTTCATCGGATGACGTCGTGTATAAGGACGGCGCCTGTGTCTCCAGGTCGGCCCCGAGCAAACGGATCGGTTTCCAAGAGCTGGCCGGGAAACTGGATGTGACAGGGGGGCCGGTGGTGGGGCGCGCCACAGTCGACCCCCAGGGGGTGGGCGGGGCGTTTTCCACGACCATTGTCGATGTGGAGGTGGACCCGGAGACAGGCAAAACGGAAATCCTGCGTTGTACCGTGGTCCAGGACGCGGGGAAGGCGATCCACCCGAGCTACGTCGAGGGGCAGATGCAGGGGGGGACGGTTCAGGGGATCGGCTGGGCCCTGAACGAAGAGTACTTCTACAACGAAAAGGGGGAGATGGCCAACGCGAGCCTTCTCGACTACCGGATGCCGACCTCCCTCGACCTTCCGATGATCGACACGGTCATCGTCGAGGTGCCGAACCCGGGCCATCCCTACGGTGTACGAGGCGTTGGAGAAGTATCGATCGGACCTCCGCCCGCGGCCATCGCCAACGCCATCTATCGGGCGGTTGGCGTTCGGATGGACGTTCTCCCGATGACCCCCGGTGCCGTGATGTCGGAGATCCTGTAAAAAGGAACTGATCTTTATGGCGGTGGTCTACATCCCGTCGCTGATGCGGGATCTCACGGGCGGCGCCGATAAAGTAGAGGTGGCGGGAGAAACCCTTCGGCAGGTGGTGAACAACTTGGAGGCGGCATATCCAGGAGCGAAAGAACGTCTCTGCGAGGAGGATGGCATTCGGCCTGAGGTTGCCGTGGCTGTAGACGGAGAAGTGACCCGTATGGGGATGCTACAGACCGTGGGGCCAGAAAGCGAAGTCCATTTCCTGCCCGCTGTGAGCGGAGGATGTTGAATAGAAAAGGCGGACAACCGAAGGTTGAAGGATAAGAAAGTCAAAAGGCAAAGGGCAAACACCTGAGTCCCCCTTTGCCTTTTGACTTTTCACGATGGTCCTATGAAGGAGATTGTATGGCTTCGTTCAAGAAGCCGGGAGATATCAAGGTGGGGGTGGTCGGGTACGGCGGGGCTTTCAACACGGGCAAGCACCACCTGGAGGCGACGCGAAAGGCCGGCATGGAACCGGTTGCCGTGGCCGAAATCGATCCGGTTCGCCTGCGTCTGGCCACCGAGGAATTCCCGGGCATCCGGGGTTATGACTCGGTGGGTGGGATGTTAAAAAGGTCTGAGGTGGACCTGGTTGTCCTCGTAACCCCTCACAACATGCACGCTAAACTGGGTCTGCAATGTCCCCGGGCTGGGCGGCCCGTGATCAGTGAAAAACCGTTGGCGATAACGACGGCCGAATGCGACGCTATGATCAGGGAGGCGAAGAAACGGGGACTGGTCCTTTCGACCTACCACAATCGCCACTGGGATAACCCTGAGCATCTCAACGCTTGAAACGAATCCCAAGCCCGGCTGGCTGGAGGTCGCGGGTACGCATGGGAGCTACACCTTCGACCACAGCGGCTATCGGATGATACTGAAAAAGGGAAATCGGAAGTGGACGATCGAGCGGAAGAATCCCCGCAGCCGCGGGGAACGATACTATCGGAATCTCGTCGGCCACCTGGCCGGGGGGGAGAAATTGGTGATCACCCCGGAATGCTCCGGGCGCACCATCCATATCCTGGATATGGCCGTGAAAAGCGCCCGGAAGGGGGCGGCGATCAAAACTCGATATCCATAAGCCAAGAAAGCGAATTCCGGATGATCGGAAACCAAGCAGAAGGAGTGTTGACATGCCCCCGGACCTGAAGTCCCTGTCGATGCCGGCCGGCCTGGTTGCCGACGAAGAAGTCTCACCGGCTACGGTCGTTGCCTTCACCGAGGGACCTGCTGTGGATGCGGAAGGAAATGTCTTCTTTTCGGATATTCATAACAACCGGATCATGAAGTGGACGCCCGACGGATCGCTTTCCGTCTGGCGCACGGACAGCGGCCGGGCGAACGGGAACATGTTCGACGCAGAGGGCCGTCTGGTCACCTGCGAGGGGGCGGAGATGGGCCCGGGGGGGCGTCGCCGGATCACGCGGACCGATATGGGGACCGGGGCTGTGGAGGTGCTGGCCGATCGGTTCGAAGGAAAGCGCTACAACAGCCCGAACGATCTTGTTATCGACAATGCCGGACGCATCATCTTTACGGATCCACGCTACGGGGATCGGGCCGACTTGGAGATGGCCGTCGAGGGGGTCTATCGGATCGAGCTAGACGGAACGGTCGTACGTCTTTTGGGGCAGCCGGATGTCCAGAAACCGAACGGGGTGACGATCTCGCCCGACAACCGAACGCTCTACCTGGTGGACAGCAACGGGGCGCAGGGCGGAAACCGAAAAATCTGGGGGTTCGACATCGGAGAGGACGGTTCCCTCTCAGGACAGCGGGTGGTATACGACTTCGCCCCGGGTCGGGGCGGAGACGGGATCCGGACGGATGTCGAGGGAAACCTCTGGATCGCCGGGGGGATTCATTGTCCTCGAAAGAGCGAGACGACCCGCGTGCCGACGGGCGTTTTCGTGGTCACGCCGGATGGGGAGATTCTGGGGCGGATTCCGGTTCCTGAGGACCTCATCACAAACCTCGCCTTCGGGGGACCGGACCTCAAAACGCTGTATATCGTCGCAGGGAAGACACTTTATTCAATCCGGGTCAATGTACCGGGACACCTTGTCTTTCCCAAGCCGCAGGCATAAGGAGATCCTTCCGATGAAGATCGTCTACGCATTTCGCAGGGTCGCGGTTCATCCTCACACGGGGGGACTTGTCATTTCCGAAGGGAGCACGAGAGCGGACTTCCTAAAAAAGTCGAAGGAGATCGGGTTTGACGGGTTGGAACTGGCCGAGGAAGGTGGGAGCGAGAAGGAGGTCCGCGACCTCAGGAAAACCCTCGTCTATGCCGGCCTCCCCTGTCTGGCGGTCCGGGGAGGGGGGGTTCATATCCACGCCAGGCACGCACGGGGGAACCGGGACCGAATGGAAAGGGCTCTGAAATATGCATCCTGGATCGGATCCCCGTTGGTCAACACCTCGATCGGCATGCCGCGACCTTATCCCGAAGGGCCGGGGAACTCCGTGGGAGAGCCCGTGTCACAGGGGTCCAGCCGTGATACGCGGGAGGAGGACTTCGAGCGGGCCGCCCGGGATCTGCTTGCTGTGGCGCCGATGGCCTCCGATCTGGGTCTCAAGATCTCGATCGAGGTCCATCAACACGGACTGGTCGATAACAGCTGGTCCGGGATACACCTGATGGAACTTGTGGACAATCCCGTTGTCGGACTCAATCCGGACCTGGGCAATATTTACTGGGTGTACGATGTTCCGGAGGAATCGGCCGAGGACGCGATCCAGGCAATGGCTCCCCGATCCTTTTACTGGCATTGCAAGAACCTGAGGCGTACCCATATCCCTGAATTAGATAAGGCGATTTTCCACCAGCTTCCCCTTCCGGACGGGGATATCGATTACCGGTTCGCAATTACGGCCATGGTCCGGGCGGGGTACCCGGGGAATCTCGCGATAGAGGGTATCCGGCAGGGGGATCCGTTCTATCGGGATGGGAAGAGTGTTGCCTATGTGAGGGAGATCTTAAAGGAACTGGAAAAGTCGGGGGAATGAGGTCGGAGGTCAGAGGCCAGGGAAAAGCAGTAGCAGGTGCAGTGGCAGGAAGAGCAAAGGCAGGGGTCGGAGAAGTTGAATATTGAAGATTGAAGCGCGAGATCCCAAAGAAAACAAAGAAAGTCCTGAGTTTCAGATATTCAATTTTCCGATATTCAATATTCAATGGGGTGCGGTCGTGATCAGGCTGGTGGCATTCGACCTCGACGGGACGGTGCTGGACGGGACCGGGACTCCGTCCGACTCTTCTCTGAAGGCGATCCGGGAGATGCAATCGAAGGGGATCGCCCTTTCCACGATGAGCGGTCGGAACGTAGACCGGAGTCTTGCAGCGTTCCAGGGAGAAGCCGGCTTGACGGACGAAATGCATTGTGGGGCCTATAACGGATCCGTTGTGGTCGGGCCGTCGGAGGGGGGACGCCGAAATCTCTTGTTCGAACAACGGATCCCCGTGGCGGTGCTTCCGGATCTGGTGGGCTATATCCGGGACCAGTGGCTCAATTTCATCTACTATCAATGTCTCCCCCACCCCACCCTCGGGGTGGAGGAACAGTATCTTTCGGACCGCCGATCGGAATCCACAGACATCCTTGTGAATCAGGTGGGCGCGGATTTCACCTTCGATCCTGCGCTGTCGGATCGCGTCCTGGATGGGGATCTGGGGCCGCCTCCGAAAATCGTGATCCTTCCCGGGGAGAATCGGCGAGATGACGAATTCCAGAGGGTTTCCGCTCGGTTCGGGGATCAACTTTACATCGCGAGGACCGACAGCGATCGGGTCGAATTCATGCACCCCCGGATCAACAAGTGGACCGCGGTCGAAAGGATAGGGCGGTTGAGGGGGATTGACGAATCGGGTATTCTGGCCATCGGGGACGGGGAGAACGACATTCCCATGATCCAGAATGCGGGCATCGGGGTTGTTATGGGGAATGCGGAGGAAAACCTTAAGAAACTGGTGGACGGGGAACGCATTCATCTGGCCCCGGGGTTCGAGGAAGAGGGATTTTTCGCAGCGATGCGGAAATACGTTCTGGTCTAGGATCGGTTCCACGTTCACGCGGGGAAATTTTTCTACTTTTCGGAAGGTCAGATGGGCAGATTGAAGGTTGGCGTGATGGTCGAGTCCTTCAGGGTCGGGGTAAAGGGGGGGATAAGGATGGCCAGGGAAGTTGGTGCGGACGGGATCCAGGTCTATACCACCCGGGGTGATATGGCACCGGAAAACCTCTCCCGGTCAGGTCGGCAGGGGTTTCTCCAATATGTCCAATCCCACGATTTGACGATCAGCGCGCTTTGTGGAGACTATGGTGGAGGGGGATTCGTCGATCCGGAGGGTCTGGATCAGCGGATCGAGGGGACGAAAAGGGTCTTTGACCTTGCTCGCGACCTGGATGTGTCGTTCGTGACGACGCATATCGGAGTCGTGCCCGATGAGAGGGATTCGAAACCGTGGAACGATCTGGTGGCAATCATTCGGGAGGTGGCCGAATACGGGGCGCGTCTGGGATGCTGCTTCGCTACGGAGACCGGACCTGAGGACGGGCCGCACCTTCGGGATTTTTTGAGGGCTGTGAACAGCGATGGGGCGCGCGTCAATTATGATCCGGGGAACGTTGTGATGGCGGGGTTCGATGCCTCGCAGGGGGTGAAGGATCTGAAAGGTTTCATCGTCCATACACACGCAAAGGACGGCGTTCGAAACGAAGACGGGACGTACGAGGAGGTCCCGCTCGGAGAGGGACAGGTGCCCTGGGAAGAATACATCTCCGCCCTTGACGAATCCGACTACAACGGATTCTATACGGTGGAGCGCGAAGTGGGAATGGATCCTGCAATCGACATACGGCAGGCTGTTGATTTTTTAAGAAAATTTTGAAACGTGTTTCAGTGAAAGGGGACGTGAACCCGGAACGTGAAATTTGAGACGATTCGCGGGCGCTGCGCTGCGATCGGAGAATCCTTGTGATCCTTAAATCCTTGACCGTCGGGCCGATGGCGTCCAACTGCTATATCCTGGGTTGTGAAGCCAAGGGGGAGGGCCTTGTCATCGATCCAGGCGACGAGCCAAGGGAGGTCCTCGATGCAGTTGCGGAAGAGGGAATCGCGGTAAAGGAGATCGTCGCGACACACGGTCACTTCGACCATATCGGTTATGCGAAAGAGGTGCAGGATGCCCTCGGCGGGATCCCGTTTGCAATCCACCAGGATGATCTTTTCCTGGTCGAGGGCCTGGTTGAGGCCGCCGGGCTTTTCGGCGCGAAGGTCGAACACCCCCCTGAGGTCAGCCGGTTCCTGAAGGAGGGGGACAGAATTTCCTTCGGGGAGGAGTCGCTGGATGTTCTGCATACTCCGGGTCATTCTCCCGGAGGGATCACCCTCATCCGAAGAGGGATTGCAATTGTCGGCGATTGCCTGTTCGCAGGGTCGATCGGACGGACGGACCTGGCGGGCGGCGCATACGACGTTCTGATTGCCTCTATCCGGGATAAGCTCCTTACACTGGACGATTCAACGGAGGTCTATCCGGGTCACGGCCCTCCTACAACGATCGGGGAGGAACGCAACCATAACCCGTTTCTTAGATGAGGGAGGGTCTGATTTTTTTCGGGGATCTGGGTCGGCGCCCAACCTCCGATCCCCGGAAACCGATCCTTCATGTCAACCCTTAATCTTGAACCTTTATCAAAATAATGGAGACGCCATGGACGTTTCAGTCAAAATCGGGGACATTCTGCAAGACGATGCGGATGCCGTGGTCCTGAATCTATTCGAGGGTGCCGAGAAGCCCGCTGGCGCGACAGGTGCCGTGGACCGGGCGCTCGGTGGGGCGATCTCAGACCTCATCTCAACGGGAGATTTCAAGGGAAAGGAGAAGGAGACCGCGCTTCTCTATCCGCGGAACGGCATCGCCGCGAAGCGTGTCATTCTCGTTGGCCTCGGAAAACAGGAGGGGTTTTCGCTGGACCGGGCACGTCAGGCCGCAGGTGTGGCGGCAAAACGTGCCCGGAACCTCGGCGTCAAACGCCTGACCACCATCGCCCACGGGGCCGGGGCCGGGGGACTCGATCCGGCTCATGCGTCGCAGGCGGTCGTGGAGGGCAGCATCCTGGGAACCTATCAGTTCACTGCGTTCAAGACCTCGGATATAGATGAGATCAAGTCCCTGGACGCCCTCAGGATTATCGAGGCCGATCCGGACCGGAGGGAGGCCGTGGAGGGGGGGGCAGAGGTGGGAAGGATCGTGGCTGAGGCGGTCTGTTCAGCACGTGACCTGGCCAACCGCCCAGGGAACGACCTCACGCCTTCTGCACTGGCCGACCTTTCGAAGGAGATGGCCTCAGAGACGGGGTTGGCGTGTCAGGTTTTGGATGAAGAGGCCATGGCCAAAATCGGGATGCGGACAATCCTTGCCGTGTCCCAGGGGAGCGAACAGGGTGCAAGGTTCATCATTTTAGAGCACAAGGGAGAAAAGGCCGAGGAAAAACCGATCGTCTTCGTCGGGAAAGGGATCACATTCGACTCCGGAGGCATCTCCCTCAAACCGGGAGATGGGATGTGGGACATGAAGTTCGACATGTGCGGGGCGGCTGCGGTTGTGGGTGCCATGCAGGCCGTTGCCCGTCTGAAACTCCCGGTTCACGTCGTGGGCTTGATTGCGGCTACAGAGAATCTGCCGGGCGGAAGAGCGATCAAACCGGGTGATATCGTGACTTCTCTGTCGGGAAAGACGATCGAGATTGCGAACACCGACGCTGAGGGACGGCTCGTCCTGGCCGATGCCCTGGCCTACGCCAGCCGCTACGAGCCCGTTGCGGCCATCGACCTGGCGACACTCACAGGGGCCTGCATCGTTGCCCTTGGACACGAGGCCTCCGGATTGATCGCAAACGATCAGGGTCTAGCGGACGAAGTCCACAGCGTCGGGGATGAGGTGGGTGAGATCGTCTGGCAGTTTCCTGTCCTGGCGGGACATCGGGAGCAGATCAAGAGCGACTACGCGGATGTCCGGAACATCGGAGGTCGGGGGGCCGGGACGATAACGGGGGGGGCTTTTTTGAGCCATTTTTCAGAAGGCTATCCGTGGGTCCACCTCGATATTGCTG
This sequence comes from Candidatus Latescibacterota bacterium, assembly GCA_965217865.1. GTDB lineage: Bacteria > Latescibacterota > UBA2968 > SICM01 > SICM01 > CBDCJO01. Next base: position 3,448,506 of record CBDCJO010000002.1, read on the forward strand.
GGGTGGCCTGGTCCGACAAGGACCGCCCTTACATCCCGAAAGGCGGTACGGGATTCGGCGTCCGCCTCCTCGTGGAATTTGCCCGGAGGAGATCGACGGGATAAGCGGGTTTGACATCCCCGGATAATTTTTCTATCTTTATGTTTGACAATCAGTTTCGCAGGTACAAGACCCCTTTCGTTGTTCTTTCCCGGTTGAGGAACCCGTGGGCAAGGTACTCACCGAAGATCAGATTCTGCTCGTTACGATGTTGATCCAGGTGGGCGTGATGGCAGCGCTGGCCAGTATTCTCATCCGGTCGGGCAGGTTCGGCCGTATCCTGTTCAAGCCTATACGGACGCTTCGGGAACGGTTAATCATTGCGCTTCTCCTGGGTTCCCTGCTCGGTTTCGGAGTGATCGTTCGGCTCCTCCTGAACTACAACGCGGCCGATCTTAGCCTGTCCGGAACCATGCTTGCCGGACTTATGGCCGGACCTGTCACAGGGAGCATCGTTGGACTGATGGTGGGAATCCCCGCGTTCTTCGGGGGAGAGCTTCTCGCCCTCCCGATGGGGATCCTTTACGGGCTGGTGGGTGGGGGTATCCACCGGGCCTGTCCTTCCAAGGAGGAGATCTGGCGCTTTTCTCCGGTTCCGGTCCTGAATGCCTATCAGTTTATCAAGACCTGGATCCAGGAAAAAAAGATCATCGACTGGCGCACGGTGATCTTCGGGGTCTGCATCGGTCTGGAGTCTCTCCGGCTGGTGCTGAGTCGAAAATTCGGCCTCATATTCAGCTTCGACCCCGATAGCAGCATCGTGCTTCTCTGCATGTTCGTCACAACAATCTCCTGTCTGGGAGTCCCGCTGCGGATCTGGGGGAGCGCGCTCACGGAGCGGATGCTGAAGGAACAGGAGGCCCTTGTCCTGCGGGCGCGTTTTGAGGCCTTGCGAAATCAGATCAATCCCCACTTCCTGTTCAATACCCTCAACTCCATCGCATCGGCCATCCGGTCGGACCCTGACAAGGCACGGGAGATTATCGTGAAGCTCTCCCGGATTCTTCGCCGCCTCCTGAGCCGGGGCCAGGATTTCGTTCCCCTTCGGGAAGAGCTTGAATTCATCGACGCCTACCTGGCCATCGAAGTCATCCGATTTGGGAGAGAGAAGCTTCGAATCGAAAAGGCCATCGATCGCGCATCGCTCGACACGTTTATCCCGGCCATGATTCTGCAACCCCTTGTCGAGAACGCCATTCGGCACGGGATCACGCCGAAAATGGAAGGGGGCAGGATCACGCTTCGCGCCACGCAACGGGGAATCGGCACCCGGGTCGAGGTTGAGGATGACGGCGTCGGTATCCCGAACGGACGGGGGGAAGAGATGGCCGGAGGCGGGATCGGGATCAAAAACGTCAACGAACGATTGCAGGTCGCGTTCGGTCCTGAGGCGGGACTTCATATCGAGAGCCGTCCCGGATTGGGGACGAGGGTTTGGGCGGACATTCCCGAGAGGTACGCCATCCCCTTCCGCGAGGAGAGCGGAACCGATGAAGATCAGGACCGTCATCGCCGATGACGAACAACTCGCCCGAGACGAGATCTGTTTCCTCCTGGACGGGTTTCCGGAGATAGACGTCCTGGAGTGTGCATCGAATGGTGAGGAGGCGCTGGAGATGGTCGGCCGGCTCAATCCGGACCTGGCCATGCTCGACATTCAGATGCCGGGGATTACCGGATTTCAGGTCGTGGAGCAGCTCCTGGGGCGCAAGAAATTCCCCCACATCATCTTTGTCACCGCTTATGATCAGTATGCCTTGAAGGCCTTCGAAGTGAATGCAACCGATTATCTTCTAAAACCGATCGAAAAGGGGCGACTCTCCACGGCCATTCAAAAGGTGAAAGAGAGGATGGAGTCGTCGGAGAGCATGCAGGATCGGATTGCCAGCCTGCTCGATGCGGTCGGCGGACAGCGAAAATTCCTCTCCCGCATCACGCTTCGCGACTCGGGAAAGGTCCTCCTGGTCGATGCCTCGGAGATGGTCTATGCAACGACCGAAGGGGGTGTGATCTACGTGGCAACGCCTTCCTCCCGAAAGTCGACCGCTTATCGAACCCTCGAAGAGCTGGAGGCAGACCTGGATCCCGAGAAGTTCTGTCGAACCCACCGGAGCTTTCTGGTCAACATAGAACAGGTCTCAGAGATCATCCCGTGGTTCAGCGGGACCTATCACCTCAAGATGAAGGACGAGGGGGGGACCGAGGTCCCACTCAGCCGGACCCGGGTGAAAGAGTTGAGGAAGGTTTTGAAGTGGTAGGGCATGACATTGAAGATTGAAGATTGAAAATTACTGCCACTGAAATCCGCAATCAAAAATCAGGAATCGAAAATGTCTCTCGGCCTGTACATCCACATTCCTTTTTGTGTCAGCAAGTGCCCTTATTGCGATTTTTCGACGGTCGTGGGGAGGGATCATCTCTCCAGCAGATACGTTGACGCACTCGTTCGGGAGGTCCGGGAAAGGATCCCCCAGTCGCATTCACATCCCGTCCGGTTCGATACGATTTACTTCGGGGGCGGTACGCCCACGAGCCTGTCCACCGCCGCGATCGGACGCATTCTGGAGGCGGTGCGGACGGCCGGGGAGGTCTCCGAAGGTGTTGAGATCACGCTGGAGGCCAACCCGGAAAGTGCGGGCCCGGTGAAGTTCCGGGAACTTCGGGATCTGGGTGTCAATCGGCTGAGCATAGGCCTGCAGTCGTTTGATGACGAAGATCTACGAATCCTGGGCAGAGCTCACTCATCCGAGGAGGCGATCCGGACTTATCGCTCCGCAAGAGCGGCGGGGTTCAACGACGTGAACCTGGACCTCATCTTCGCGCTTCCCGGACAGACCGAATCGAGATGGGGTTCCCAGCTGAAAAGGCTTGTTTCCCTCGCTCCTGATCACGTCTCCGTCTATCAGCTGACGGTCGAGCCGGGAACGGAGTTCGGAAGGCTTCACCGGAACGGTGAGCTGCGCACCCTTTCCGAGGAGGCTCAGGCCGCGATGTACGGGGAAGCGGTCGACAGATTGACCGATGCCGGGTACGTCCATTATGAGATATCAAACTTTTGCCGGCCCGGATGCCAATCCCGACATAACCTGAATTATTGGGGCGGGTCGGATTACCTCGGCCTGGGGTTGTCGGCTCACTCGTTCGAAAAGGGGCGCCGGTCCTGGAACGTACGGGGGTTGACCGAGTATCTTGAGAGGATCGAAGAAGGAGGAACGGCGGTGGGAGGGCTAGAGTCCCTCTCGGACTCAGAGCGGCGCTCGGAGTCGATCCTTCTGGGACTGCGCAAGATTCGCGAGGGAACTCCGTGGGTTCCAGCGGAAAAGGATCCAGCCGAACGCCGGCGCGCCGAAGGAATGGTTGAAGCCGAACTCCTGGAAGCGGTCGACGGCCGTCTTCGTTTGACTCGCAAGGGCCTGATGGTGGCGGATGCAGTGGCGGTCGAACTCGTGAGGGAATGATGCCGAGGACCAGCCTCCGGATTCCAGCGACTACAGCAAACCTGGGTCCCGGCTTCGACACCTTCGGGCTTGCGCTGACCCTCTACAACCGGATCCGGGTGGAAACGACGGGGTCGGACGGCGGGATCTCCGTGTCGGTTCGGGGAGAGGGGGAAGGCCAAATCCCGAAGGACGAGCGCAACCTGATCTTCGTGTCCATCAGGGCGTTCTTCGAGAGGATCGGACGGCCGATCCCCGGGCTTAAGATCGACGCCGAAAACAAAATTCCCCTTGCCCGGGGACTGGGCAGCAGCGCATCTGCTGTCGTGGGGGGTCTGGTCGCGGCGAACCTGCTCTCCGGCTCGCCGTTATCGGATGCGGACCTGATTCATCTGGCGACCCAAATCGAAGGACATCCGGACAATGCCGTGGCCTGCGTGCTTGGCGGGTTTACCGCGGCTGCCCAATCGGACGGAAAAGTGACCACCATCAGGACGAGCCTCGAAAAGAGGATTCGGGCGGTCGTCGCGATACCGACATTCGAACTGGAGACCCTCAAAGCCCGCAGTGCCCTTCCCGCGTCTGTCAGCATGCAGGATGCGGTTTACAATGTATCGCATACCGCCCTGATGGCCATCGCGTTGGCGAAGGGCGACTTTGAGGTCGTTCGAGCGGCCATGAAGGATCGGCTCCACCAGCCCTACCGGGCTTCATTTATCCCGGGCATGACCCGGGTATTCGAGGGGGCTATGGGGGCCGGCGCCCTGGGCGTAGCGATCTCGGGGGCGGGTCCCGCTCTGATCGCCCTGGTCGAGGAGCAGGAAGCGCGGGTGGGCGAGGCCATGTGCAGGGCGTGGGAGGCCGAGGGGATATCCTCCCGGATCCTTACCCTTGACGTGGACACTGACGGAACGGTGGAGACGTGATTAGACGCACCGATTCAATCGGAGGACCGAATTGTACAGACGACTTCTGATTTTTTCTCTCTGTCTTTTGCTGGTTCTGTCCACGGATTCTTTCGCGAGGAAGCGAAATAAGGAGGGAGCGCGCAAAGAGGGCTCGGATAAAAAGAAACGCCCTGATTTCGATCTGTTCTCCGTTCCGGAGGAAGAGGAAGAAAAGGAGAAGAAGGATCTTCTAGAACTGAAGCGCATCGTTGTCGGCGATCGAGCCCTTCAGGAGGTGATCCGGTCTGGGCGTTATAAGGTCGGTCCCGGGGATGAATTCATGGTGACTGTGGGGGGGGAGCTTAAGAAGACCTTCATCGTACTGGTGTCGGCCCAGGGACAGCTTGTCATCCCGGATATCGGGGCCACGGACGTGGCCGGATTTGGGCTCAAAGAAGCCCTCCAGCGCGTCCGGGAGACCATCGAAAGCCGTTTCCGCCAGGTAGAGGTGATCGTCACCCTGGGCCAACCCCGCGCCTTCCCAGTGGACGTCCTGGGCTATGTGGAGTGGCCAAAGCAGTACCTGGCCACCGGAGTAGACCGTGTCTCGGAATTAATCCTGAGAGCAGGCGGGCTGGCTTCGATGCATCAACCCTCCATCCGGAACATCCAGATCCTTCGCCCGAGTCAAAAGGATGTGCTGGCTTCGAACATCTCAGTGGATCCGTTCATCTCAGATCATGACGGTCCGGTCGAGCGGGCGGATCTTCTCCTCTGGCAGAGAACTGGTGACCCGATCTACAACCCATTTATAACGGATGGCGACGTGATCCTGGTACCTGTTCGCGGGGACTCGATCGGGATCTTCGGAGCTGTCAACATATCGGGTTATTATGAGTTTGCGGAAGGGGATCGCATATCGGATCTGATCCAGCTCGGCGGAAAGCTGACCGAAGGGGCGAACCGGAATTATGCCGAGTTGCTTCGACTGACGGGCGGGGGGGCCTCCACCGAACAGATAAAGATCGACCTGGAAACGGTGCTTGCCGGAAACCGACGGCACGACCTGTTGCTTCAGAAGGGAGACCGGCTCCACGTGCTTCTTGAACGGAAGCTTGTCACCGTGGAGGGTGAGGTGAAGTTTCCGGGGCCATATCCGATCGATGAGGGGGCGGATCGTCTCCGGGACATTCTCCAGCGGGCGGGTGGTGTGACGGAGGAGGCCTCTCTGGAACAGGCATCGATCGTGAGGTGGTCGGGGGAGGTCGAAGATCCGGAGTTCGAGCGGTTGCGGGCCTTTCCTCCCTCGCAATTGACCCGGGATCAGCAGGCTTTCATGAGGCTGAAGACCCGGGAGAAACCGGGCCAGATGGCTATCGATTTCGTCCGCCTTCTCCGTGAGGGGGATGAGTCGCAGAATGTCCTCCTCAGTCGTAACGACCGGATCATCGTCCCCCGGTCCTCCAAGACCGTGGCTGTCAGCGGTCAGGTCGCCAATCCGAGCACCTTTCTCTACAACTCCGAGTATGGGGTGGGGGACTATATCCGGCTTGCGGGAGGTCTTGCTAAATCGGCGCAGAAGAAACGCGTCCGGGTGATCAAAGGGAAGACGGGAAAATGGATCGATGCCGATCAGGTCGAGCGGGTGGAGCCGGGAGATACGATCCTTGTCCCGGAGAAGCTCCCCCGCGACGGCTGGCGGATGTTCATGGAGGGGCTCGTTGTGGTAGCTAATATCGTGACAATCATCTCCCTCGCACGGGCCATCACAAAATAGAATCGACAGCAAGCTTCAGATGTCGGGGAAATCACAGGTTTTAAGACGTGGAATCTCAGAAAAACTTCATCGATCATCTCCAGGTTCTCGTCCGCTGGCGGCGGATGATCGCCGTGTCGGTCCTCTCCGTGACGATCGTTACGGTGATCGTCAGCCTGTTGATGACCGAGCGCTTTAAGGCGAAGGCCACCCTGTTTCCTCCGGAAGAGGAGGAGACGGACTTCGGGCTGTCCAGCGTGTTAACCAAGAGTCCGATCAACCTGGGAAAATTCGGACTCGAGGGGCTCTCCGCTCAGGATTTCGTACCCATCGCAAAGAGCCGCTCCGTGGCCGAAGCCGTGATCGACAGCTTCGGTCTCGACAAGCTCTGGAACTCACAGAACCGGGAAGAAGCCCTCAAGACCTTTGGGGATCGTCTTGAGCTCAAACTCTCCCGAGAGGAGTTTCTTGACGTGGAATTTGAGGCCGAGTCTCCACGGCTGGCGGCCAATGTGACCAACGCCATCGTCATAGGGCTGGACCGGGCTTATCGCCGAAGCAAGTCGGACCGTGCGGGCCGGCTTCGGGAGCACCTGGGACGAGAGGTGAAAAGGGCCCGGGAGGAGCTCGAGATGGTGGGGGAAAGCTACAACGCTTTTCAGAAGGAACACCTCGCGGTCAATCTCGAAGAACAGACAAAGGCATCCATCGCGGGGGCCTCGAAACTGATAGAACAGATGGCCGAGCTGAAGGTAAAGATCGGCGCCGGACGGCAATTCATGACACCGACGAACGAAAACCTGGTTCGGATGGAGGTCGAACTCCGGGAAACCGAAAAGATCCTGGACCGGATGATCTCCAATTCGAATGCGGATGAAACGGCAGACGAAGGGAAGATTTCAAAGTTATACATCCCGTTTGAGCAGGTCCCCGATCTGGGCATGGACCTCCTGAGGCTTACCCGGGATCTGAAGATCCAGGAAGCGGTCTATGTCTTTCTAACGCAGAAATACGAGGAGGCCAAGTACGAAGAGGCCAAATCGACGCCAACGGTTCAGGTTCTCGATCCGGCGGTGGCGCCCCTGTTTCGAAGCCGGCCCAGGCGCACGCTGATGGTTGTGGTGGCCTTCGCGGCAAGCACCCTGATCTCCGTTTTCCTTGCCTTCCTTTTCGAGTCGATCGGGGAGATGCGCCCCGAGGACCGTGAAAAGCTATCCGGCCTGCTGAAGAGTCTGAGATGAAGGACCCTTCCGCCCATCCCCCCACCGGAATACAGAATACAGGATATAGAATACAGAAGTCAGAAAAAAACCTAAAATCAACTTAGTCGGCAGACGTGAAACCTGAGTGACTTCATGGCCAGGCAGTTCGACATTCCGATTTTTTACAAGAGTCCGATCATCACAAGGGTCAAAAAGGCGCGGGAGATTTCGGATCCGCTCAAACGGGATCTTTTGCCTTCGACCCTCGATTTCGGGCCGGTCCGGTTTGTCCTCGCAAGACACTTCGGGTTCTGTTTCGGTGTGGAGAATGCGATCGAGATCGCTTATAAGACGCTGGAAGCGCATCCGGAGCGGCGAATTTTCTTCCTGAGCGAGATGATTCACAACCCGGTCGTGAACCGGGACCTTCAGGACCGGGGTGTCCGGTTCATCTTTGCGCCGTCCGGGGAACAACTTGTACCCTGGGAGAAATTGGTGGCCGAGGATATCGTGGTTGTGCCTGCCTTCGGGACCACCCTGGAGATCCAGGAGGAACTGGAAAATCGGGGGATCGATCCTTATACCTACAACACGACCTGTCCATTCGTCGAGAAGGTGTGGAAGCGGAGCATACAGCTGGGAGAGGCCGGCTATACCGTCGTGGTACACGGGAGGGCGAAGCACGAGGAGACCCGGGCAACCTTTTCGCACAGCAGCCGGAGTTCACCTACGGTTGTGGTACTGGACCAGAAGGAGGCACGTATTCTAGGGGATGTCATTACGGGAACTCTGGGGGGGGGGGCTTTCCTCGAAAGCTTCGGGCAAAAGTGTTCCCCCGGTTTCGATCCGGATCGACACCTCAAGCGGATCGGTGTGGTCAACCAGACGACGATGCTGGCGTCCGAGACTCGAGAGATCTCGCAGGTTCTGAGGCGTGCGCTGGCCGATCGTTATGGTGAGGATCGAATCGGAGAACACTATGCAGATACGTCCGATACGTTGTGTTATGCGACCAACGAGAATCAGAATGCGACGAACGAGCTGGTCCGGCAGGGGGCGGACCTCGCCCTGATTGTGGGGGGCTATAATTCTTCGAACACGACGCACATCGTGGAACTTTGCGAGGAGAGGATGCCGGCCTATTTCATCAAGGACGCGGGTGAAATCCTCTCCGCTTCCAGAATCCATCATTTCGTGCCGAAGAAAAGGAAGGTGGAGACCAGCGGGCCCTGGCTCCCCGAAAAACGTCCTGTCGATGTTGCGCTCTCAAGCGGCGCATCGTGTCCGGACGCCGTTATGGATGAAGTGCTGATTCGGGTCCTCTCTTTCTTCGAAAAAACCCAACCCCTCGACCGTGTTTTGCAACACTACCCGCAGATCGCGGCGTAGATGGTGCCGATTGCGGATTGAACCCAAAATCCCCGATTATCCCTTTTCCTCTGAAACCGCACGTGGTGAAAATCTTCTTGGTTACCATCCCGCCTCCCGACCCCGGATGGGTCTCCCCCTAGTCTGTTGAACAACATTCGATATTTTCGTATATTAAGGGCTTCCGTCAGCCGTATCCGCCATCCCCGTGAGGGTTGAGCTTATCCGCCAAAGGCGTGTGGCGGCCTCTTCATCATAGGATTCGCCCGATGACGAAACGGCTCCGCGGTTCACGAAATACTCCCCGCTAACGCCTTCCACCTGGGGTGAAGATGCCAGGAAAAGGGATGTCCTTGCGCCCCTTTCCGGACTGGATCCCAGAAGCCGTGATGCAAATTGAAGCCCCCTGGGAAGGAAGTCTCCCAGGAGCCTGGTCCCGATCAGGCCGGGGTGGAGGCAGTTGGCCGTTACCTGCGTTCCCCGAAGCCTCCTGGACAGTTCGTAAGTGAAAAGCAGGTTTGCGAGTTTGGTCCGGGAGTAAACCTGGACAGGGCGGTAGTCGCGCTCCGAACCCAGGTCATCGAAGTCGATGACCGCGCGGCGGTGGGCCCTGGAAGAGACATTGATTATCCGGGCGGGGGCGCTCGCGATCAACAGGTCGAGCAGCAGGTTCGTAAGGAGGAAATAGGCCAGGTGATTGACCGCGAACTGAGTCTCGATCTTGTCCACGGTGACGGTCCGCTCTCTGGGAATAACCCCTGCGTTGTTGATCAGGACGTGCAGAGCCTGGAATTGGGATTCGATCTTCGAAGCCAAGTCTCGGATGGCGGTTTGCGATGAGAGATCCGAGACAACGAGTGAAACCTGAACGTTGCGGCCCTTCTCCCTGACCCAGGCCAGGGCGGCTTCCCCCCGATTCCGGTCGCGGCAAACCATAACCACGGTCGCCCCCATTTCCGCAAGCCCCAACGCCGTGGCCTTACCGATCCCCGCGTTGGCACCTGTGACCAGACAGGTCTTGCCGGTCATGGGTTGGGTCGGTTTCATAATTTTTACAAGCCTCCATCGGGTGAGGGAGTTAAAATACAACAGAAAAATCGTTCCAACAACCGGAATTGAAGTCATCCGTTTCACCCGAAAGCCTCAGGATCCAATCCCAAAGGAGGGATGAAATTTCCAATTATCCTGTCCAGGTCCCACGATTCCTCGCCCTGTGCATCCCCCTGGTCTTCTGGTCGATCGAAATTTCAGCCCAGGCCGCTGGTACGATCGGGACCTTTGCGGGAGGGGGTACCTCCGAAGCGGATACCCTTGCGACGGCGTCCCGGCTTATTCTTCCCACAGGACTGGCGGTGGACGGGGAAGGCAATGTCTTTATTGCCGACCCGGGTGCGCACCTTGTGAGACGGGTGGATGCGGAGAGCGGGATCATTACGACCGTCGCGGGCACCGGGGAACCGGGGTTTGACGGAGATGAGGGTCCTGCCGTTCAAGCACGGCTGAACCGTCCGATCGGGGTTGCGGTGGATGGGGATGGCAATCTGTTTATCGCCGATAGGGGGAACCGGAGGGTCCGGCGGGTCGACCGAACGAGCGGGATCGTTACGACTTTCGCTGGGACCGGGGAACCGGGGTTTGACGGAGATGAGGGACCGGCTGCGGAGACCCAACTCTACGAGGTTGTGGGGCTCGCCGTCGATAGCGGAAACAATCTCCTGATCGTGGACGGGGGAACGGTCGTAGAGGACCCGTTCTTCGGGAGCCGCATCGTGGGGAATCACCGGATCCGCAGGGTGGATGCGAACACGGGGATCATCTCCACGATCGCCGGGACCGGGGTCGCGGATTTCAGCGGGGACAACGGTCCCGCGATCTCGGCAGCCCTCTCGTTTCCCTCCCGTGTCGCGGTTGATGCATCAGGCAGGATTTTGATCTCCGATTCGGGAAATCACCGGGTGCGCGTGATTGACCCGGAAAACGGAATCATCTCGACCTTCGCGGGTGTGGGTGGAGATCCGTTTACCGGAGCGGGCGGCTTTTCCGGGGACGGGGGGTTGGCGACTCTTGCGGGTCTGGACAGTCCGGTCGGTCTCGCCTTTGACGATGAAGGCAACGTCTTTATCTCCGATCAGGGAAACAACAGGGTTCGATGGGTGGACACGAACGGTGTGATCTTCAGCGTGGCTGGGACTGGAAGGGGGGAATTCGGTGGGGATGGGGGTTTCAGCTTTCAAGCTGGACTCGATCTTCCTTCGGACGTCGACCTGCTTCCGAGGGGTGATCTGCTCGTGGCCGACTCGGGGAACGGACGAATCCGGAGACTCTTCGGGCCCAGGACGCTCATTCCGCTCGGCGACGCTGTCCAGGAGGTCGATTTCGGAGGTGCCACCCTAGAGACCACGAGGGAGAGAACGGTCTCCGTGCGGAATGTGGGGAACGCCCCCCTCGGGATAAGGGAAATCCGAACCGATAACCCTTTGTTCGTGGTCCTCGACACAAGCCTGACCCTCGCGGTCGGGGACAGCCTCGTGGTCTCCCTTAGTTTTACTCCGGAGACCCCCGTGAGAGTTGAGGGGATCCTCACGATCTTAACGAATGATCCGGTGGGCCGGCTCACGGTGACCCTTACCGGCCTTGGAACCATCCCCGATATCCTGCTTCTCGATCAGAGCATCAATTTCCTTCCTCTTGTGATCGGGTTGTCCGACACGCTCGAGGTGACCCTGTTTAACCGTGGGATCGGTGATCTTTTTGTCCGGTCCGTGACCAGCTCAGATGCACAATTTATCTCCCCGGACACCCTGTTTTCGCTCAGCTCCGGCCAGAACATGCAACTGCGCGTCATCTTTTCACCCGCGTTGGTCGGAGAGCAGACGGGCACGCTCACGATCCAGAGCAACGACCCTGATGCGGGGGCAGTAACCCTCGATCTTCGCGGGGTCGGCAGGCCGGCAAAGCCCGGTGGGTTTACTGCGATCGGGGACAGTCTGGGCCTTGGAGGGACCGGGCGGGAGTTCGGGGTGGCCTGGGGGGACTATAACGGAGATGGGAGTCCGGACCTCTACATCGCGAGAAGCCTCCTTCCGGGTTCTCTCCATCGGAACAATGGGGACATGACATTCACCGATATGGCTGTCGGGCTGAACGTCACCAACGATCGGGACGGCAGCGCGCCGTTGTGGGGGGATTACGACAATGACGGGGATCTGGATCTTTTCGTGACAAATTTCAACGAGCCGAATCGGCTGTACCGGAATGACGGAACGGGATTCGTCGACGTCGCCGGGGCGGCCGGACTCGACGCTGCCACGGCGGGGATGGGCGGGGCCTGGGCGGACTACGACATCGACGGGGATCTCGATCTCTTCGTGGCCAACTTCGGTCCCGATCACCTCTATCGGAACGACGGCGGGCTATTCGTGGATGTATCGCCCGGGCTTGGTCTCGTGGATTCCCTCGGAAGCAGCGTTCAGCCGGCCTGGGCGGATTACGACCAGGATGGCGACCCGGACCTGTATGTGGCGGCCAGCGGGAGAGATCGGTTTTTCGAGAACGATAACGGTCTGTTTGAGGAGATCGGGGACTCTCTGATGGTGATCGATCACGCGCCCAGCTTCGGGGCAGCCTGGGGGGACTACGACAACGACGCGGACCTGGACTTGTTCGTCACAGGGTTCAACACCGTATCGCATCTGTATCGAAACGATGGGGGGTCGTTCGAAGACGTGGAGGGGAGCCTTTTTTTTGAAGACGACGGTACCTGGAAGTCGCGGGGAGCCGTCTGGATAGATTATGACAACGACGGAGACCTGGATATCTATATCGTGCGGAGCAACCAGACGAACCTTCTCTACCGGAATGATGGGGGGGCCTTCACCGAGGTGGGCGAGGAGCTCGGGGTCGATTTGCTCGGGGATGGGCGGGGCGCCGCGATTTCCGACTTCGACGGCGATGGTGCACCCGACCTGTACGTGGCCAACCAGGACGGTCCGGGCCGCCTCTACTGGAATCGCGAAGCCCTTGGGGGCTGGCTTGCAGCCCAACTGGTCGGTAGTTTGAGCTCGACGGATGCGATCGGTACGCGTGTTCTGGCGGTATTCGATGGGCGGCCTCTCCTTCAGGAGGTCAGCGGAGGATCCTCACACCTCTCCCAGAGCGGGGCGGTCCTCCTGTTTGGAGCGGGACGGGCGGAGTTCGCGGATACGCTGACCGTCCGTTGGCCCAGCGGGATCGTCCAGGTGCTGAATGCCCTTCCGGAAGGCCGGCTCACCCGGATCGAGGAGACGCCACCCAGTCCCGCATCCCGGATCGAGTTGACGACTTCCGCGACGGAGTTGATCGCAAACGGCGCCTCGACGGCAAGGCTCATTGCCTCGGTCTTGGACGCGAGGGGAGAACGATCCTTGAGCAGCCGGGCAACGATCACCTTTGGAATCGATTCGGGGCAGGGGAGGCTCGAAGGACCGTTGACGGTCGAAGCCCGCGATGGGGTGGCATCGATCCTGTTCCGTTCGCCCGATCTGGTACCGGGACGGACCTCAATCTCAGCGCGTTCGCCCGGGTTAACGAGCGGGCGGGTCGAGATCGATCTTTTCCCCACACCTGCCGGAGGCGCGATCGCTGTGGCGGCGGGAAGCGGTCTGACCGGGCTGAGCGGAGACGGGGGCCCAGCTATAGAGGCGGGGCTCAGCCTTCCGGAAGGGGTTGCGGTCGCCGACACGCTGGGCACGATCTACATCGCCGACACGAACAACAGCGCCGTGAGGCGTGTGGACGGGGGGTCCGGGGTGATTTCGACCCTGGCCGGAAACGGGGTACGTGGAAGCACAGGGGACGGGGGGCCTGCTTCGGAAGCGCGCCTGAACACCCCATCGGATGTCCTGGTCACATCGGACAACCGGCTCCTGATCGTGGATACGGGAAACCACAGAATCAGGCAGATCCACCTGGACACCGGGATCATATCGACCCTTGTCGGGGTCGGGTTCCTCGGGAGTGAGGGGGACGGGGGCCCCGGCGCAGAGGCAAACCTGTTCTTTCCGACATCGGCCGCGCTCGACTCCCTCGGCAATCTCTATATCGTGGACACAAACAACCATCGCATCCGCCGGGTGGATCGAGCGACGGACATCATCAGCACGGTCGCCGGAGACGGATCGGCCGGGTACTCCGGGGATGACGGTCCGGCTTTCCGGGCAAGCCTCAACCAACCCCAGGGGATCGCTTTCGACCCCGAAGGCCGCCTCTACATCGCGGACACGGAAAACCATCGCATCCGCCGGGTGGACCTGGTCACAGGAACAATCACCACTGTTGTCGGAGACGGCCAAAACATATTTGCAGGTGATGGGGGACCAGCCCGGGAGGCCAGTCTCAACGGGCCCAGGCGCCTGGCCATAGGCCCAGGGGATGACATCTACATCGCGGACACCGGAAACCATCGCCTGCGAAGGGTGGATGCCGGAACGGGTCTGATCACGACCGTGGCGGGGACGGGGGTCGTGGGGTTCAACGGGAGGGAAGGTGAGGATGCGAGGGAGATCCAATTGAACGAACCGGTGGGGATCTCCCTGGAAGGGACAGAGGGTTTGTTCCTGACGGACCGGGGAAACCATCTGGTTCGACGACTCACGATCAAAAAGCAGGATGTTCCGATTGATTCCGTGACCTCCGATTTCGACAGTGACGGGGAGGTGGGGCTCGAGGATTTCTTTCTTTTCGTGGAGAAATTCGGAACAATGGAAGGAGAGCCAACGTTCGACGCCAGTTTCGACCTGGTGAAGGATGGAACCGTCGACTTCAACGATTTTTTCGTTTTCGCGGGACAGTTCGGGAGACGGACTACCAAACCCGTTTTCTTTTCCCGTTGACAGGGAAATTTACTGATTTCGCAGAGATTCGCATTTTTCGAGAATTCGGATCTTCAAGGTTTTTTGATTGAAAGCGAGGTAGTGTGAGGCGACATATCAACGGGGCAACTGCCCGTGATTCCTTGGCCCAGTCCAACGGGCTGGGTTTGAATGTGGGCGAATCGAGCGGGCCAAAGGTCATCGATCCGGATCAATCCCACACATATCGTAGATGAATCATGATGCGTGACAGGGATTGGGGGATGTGAAATTATCGCGCCCCTTCAGGCCGCACGACGCTATTGTATTTACGACCCAGGGCGTTGCCCTGGGTTGAGGAACAACGCGCCGTTGGCGCTGAAAGAAGGCCTTGACTTTAGTCTCGGCTTCTCGATTAGCCTGAAAGCCTGGGTTTGATGCTATGAATCACCGGGCGAGGTGGTGTCTCGTCCCTACTGGAAATGGGTGGGCCGATAAAGGGTAGACCTAACCCTCAAGCCATCGGGCCAACGGCCAGTGATTCCTTTGCCCAGTCCAACGGGCTGGGTTTGAATGTGGGCGAATCGAGCGGCCCAAAGGTCCGCGATCCGGATCAATTCCACACATACCGTAGATGAATCATGATGCGTGACAGGGATTGGGGGATGTAAAAATTATCGCGTCCCTTCAGGCCGCACGACGCTATTGTATTTTACGACCCAGGGCGTTGCCCTGGGTTGAGGAACAACGCGCCGTTGGCGCTGAAAGAAGGCCCTGATTTTAGTCTCGGCTTCTCGATTAGCTCGAAGGTCGCGAAGACACGATCCCCTATATTCCACGGAGAACCCATTTTCCGAAAATTCTAATTGAAGGGATAGGAGATATGCGCAGACACACCCGGTTTCTCGTCGTCCAGCTGCTTTTCGCACTGTTCCTGTCGTGCATCTTTCCCATCTCCCTCCTTTCACAGGAGGACGCCGGGGGGACCGGGTCCCCCGGCTGGATGGAGCATTTGATCCTGAAACTGAATGAACACGTCGGGCACATCGTCAGTTATATGGCGGACATCCTTTTTGCGGATTTCAGGACGGGTGTCCCTCTGATCGTTGTGGTCCTGGTGGCCGGCGGGGTTTACTTCTCCTTCTTCTTCGGATGGATGTCAATCCGGGGATTTCGGCACGCCATCCACTACATGCGGAAAGTCAAGAGCAAGGTTGACGATTTCGAGGTTGGATGAGATTTTTTATGCCGGTTTTCTCAGCGTCAAGGGGTGTAAAGTGGACATTCTTACTATGTTCGGAGCGCAGTTCGCCCTTATGGTGCAGGACCGGTCTTTGAAGAGGGGCGAAGCTCCCGTGTGGGGGGTGGTGTCTTCCGATACCAACTTACATCCGCGGCCGGCACTCTTGTTTGTGTGAGTAGGTGTGCCGGTCTTCGCGCATTTTCTAATCCGATCCAGGAAGACGGGGAGGCCTGCGGATCTGTTAGCCGAAGCGACTCCTATCGGAGCCCTCCTCTCAAGCCAGTTCTGCAGGCCGCCCCTGGCCGCCTTGGAAGGCGGCAGCTTGTGTAACCGGTCCGGCAGGAGACTGCACCGGATGTGAATCGAGCAGCGATGTCAAAGAGCGAGTGTGACCGCGGCAGCGGTCAGGCGGCGGCGCGAGCGCGCCGTCGGGGATGCTGCTTTTTCTTGTAGCGCTTCATGTAGCGCCTCTCGAGCGTTTTGAGGGATGCCGCGGGGTGGTCTCTCTCCTCGTAGAGACGATTTTCTCTGAGCAGGGCTACGATGAGCCGTAGGAGCTGGGACGAGGCGGCCACGATATTCTTGCGGTAGCACTTCTTCCTGAGCTCGCGTTCGAGGAAGCGGCGGCGGACCTGGGGCACGACCCGGGCGGTCTGTTCGGTCATCTGGGTAGATGATTCGCCGCAGCCGGGGATTGCCGATCTTGCTCATCCGCCTTTTGCCTTTGTACTTTCCGGAGTCGGCGATGCGCACGTTCGTGCCGGCGAGCTTCTCGATCTGTTTGAAGTGGGTGAAGCGGGTGGCCCCTCGCGTCTCCGCGGTAAATTGGGCAGCCAGGTTTTTGTTGATGTTGGGGATCGAGTCGACGATTTGGAAAGTCGGATCCTGCTGAGTGCGGGCGATCATCGCCTGCTCCACAGCTTTGAGTTGCGTCTCGGTCCGCCGGAGCGCCTCGATCCAGCCATTCAGGATGATGCGGAGGACATCTTCCTGGCCCTCGACCGGGATCCCGATGGAGGTCCGGGCCTCCTCCTTCAGCTTCTGCAGCGTCGCCACCCCGTAACTGCCTCTTGAGATCCGATGGATCTGGCGGCCCTCCTCTTCGATGTCAATTTCCTCGAAGTGGCGGGGCAAGAAATATCGCTCCAACAGGTAGCGGGAGGTCTTCGTACGAATGTTGACCGCGTGGAGGAACTCCGGGAAGACGCGTTCCATCAGAGACCGGGTGCGGAGCAGGGACTTTGTGAGGTCCTTCCGGAGCTTGTCGTAGGCGATTGAGAGCTGGTGCGCGGCCTCCATGTGAGGCTCGAACGTCCTGAAGAGATCATAGCTTCCCTTCTGTGCGCTGTCGGCCACCAGAAAGGCATCCCTGGGATCCGACTTGGAGAAATCGCGGTGCATCATCGGTCTTGCGTGATACGTCGTGAGGGGGCTCACCAGCAGCACGCGATACCCCTTCCCCTGGAGGTAGTGGGCCAGGGTAACCCACAGATTGCAGGACGTCTCGATGGCCACCACCATCCGATCCGGCCCGCAATCTTTGATGCGTCGCTCCAGATGCTGCCAGAGGGTATGGTCATATCCCGCTCGCGTCACGGGGAATGAGAAGGCCCCGCCTTGCTGAAGTCCGGAGGGATCGAGCACCGACCCGCTGTGTTTTTCCTTGCCCGGATCGATCCCGAGGACGAAATTCTGGGAGATGGCCTGTCGTTTAAGGTGGAAGATTTTCGACTTCATCGTATACCTCCAGCGTTGAGGGTTGAGTTTGCTTGCGCTTGCCGAATCTTAAGACACCTTGCCTTGCAAGGGAAGATTCAGCCCCTCAACGCTGTTTTTTCCTCCTTTACTCAATATAGAAATCGTTATCCGGGGGCGCTATGACGACCCCAAGGACCCGGGTGAGATCTCCCATTTTCAGGCCCTCACCAGCGCGCTTTCCGCAACGATCGGCCTGGGCAACATCGCAGGTGTGGCCATCGCCGTGGGTCTGGGGGGGCCCGGCGCGGTCTTCTGGATGATCCTCACCGCCCTGTTCGGGATGTCTTCAAAACTCGCTTCCTGCACGCTGGCTGTCATGTACCGCAAGGTTCACCCGGACGGCCATATATCCGGAGGTCCGATGTACTATCTGGAGCAGGGGCTCCGGGAAAAGGGGCTGCGGCCGCTCGGCCGCACACTGGCCGTCCTCTTCGCTCTCCTCACCATCGGGGGTTCCCTGGGGGGAGGGAACATGTTCCAGGCCAACCAGACGGTGGAGATCTTCAGCACCATCTCCGAGGACTTCAGGACCTACAACTGGGTGCTTGGTCTCTGCTTCTCGGTCATGGTTGGCATCGTGATCATCGGCGGTATCCGCCGGATTGGCCGGGTCACGTCCCGTATCGTTCCGTTTATGTGCCTCACCTACGTGATCACGGCGATCCTGATCATCCTTTCCCATCTTTCCGATGTCCCGGAGATAATCGCAACGATCGTCCGTGAAGCCTTCACGGGACCCGCGGTTTATGGCGGTTTCATCGGAATTCTGGTCACGGGGGTGAAGCGAGCGGCTTTCTCGAACGAGGCCGGCCTCGGGTCCGCTGCATTTGCGCATTCGGCGGCAAAGACCAATGAGGCCGCGCGCGAAGGTATGGTCGCGATGATCGGCCCCTTTATTGACACGATCGTCATCTGTCTGATGACCGCATTGGTTTGTATGATTACGGGTGTTTATAACGACCCGCAGTTCCAGGGTCAGGGCGATTTCGTCGTGGGGGCCAGGATGACGGCCGCGGCCTTCGAGTCGTCCATACCCGGTTCCCGCTACGTCCTTTCGCTGGCCGTCATGCTCTTTGCTTACTCAACGATGATCTCCTGGTCCTACTACGGGGAACGGGCGTGGGAATATCTCTTTGGGGCCAAATCCATCCTTGTCTTTCGGATCATCTTTGTCTGCTTCGTCTTTATCGGATCGGTCACCACCTTGAGAAATGTGCTGGACTTTTCGGATATGATGATCCTCGGCATGGCCTTCCCGAATATTATCGGGGTCGTGATACTGAGTCCGCAGGTCAAGGCGACTCTGAACGAGTACTGGGGGCGGCTGAAATCGGGACAGATGGTCCCATACCGGGAGGGGCATAAAGTCCAGGATTCCCGCGGCTCGATGGATGATCCGGGAAAAGCCCGGCCTTAAAATCAAGGGGATTCAGGATTTCCCGCCCTCGGAGCGGGGTAGTGTCCTAATTTGAGAAATGCAGGTAGGTAATCAGGTTGGGTTTTTCGATTCGCGGTAGTCTTTAAGGAGGGAAGCCCGCACAGCGTCTTGAGCAGATTTCACCGGAACTATATGGAGCACGGCATAAAAACGGCGCCGATCTGAGTTCTGGACTGGTTCGCTCCAGGCATAGCAGACCGACGCTTCTTTATGGCCCTTCAAGTTAAAAACGTGCACATCATCTTCCCATACGGTCTGGCCCTGAAAGGTTTCGTGGACGTGTTCGATATGACTGAAGATGGCTTTGCAGGAATGGAGGCCCTCTACGGTTTCTTTAAGTTCCTTCTGGCCCACTTTCTTCATCTTCACCTTTCAACAAGTCATCATCCACAAGGAAGGTTTTCAATTGTTTCAAATGTTCCATTGCAGATTCCAATTTCCTCCACTCCTCTGAGGTCATCGGATTGGGTAAACGTAAGGAGATCTACAGAGCGTATAGTGGAAACTCACAGAGACACGATACTAAGGCTGATGTGCCGTGTTGGGGCTGGATGTGAGAAATTGATGGATTCTGAGATGCGGAATCTGTCTTGTGAGCGGATTCAGTTGGATGAAATTTGGGGCTTTGTTGGGAAAAAGCAACGACACCTAAAGGAAGGGGATGATGTGGCAAGCCTTGGGGATACGTGGACCTTCGTGGCCTTGGATGCGAAATCGAAGCTGGTGCCTACCTACAAGGTGGGAAACCGAGATTCGGCAACCGCTCAAGTCTTCTTGGATGATTTGGCTTCCAGGCTGACTGGCAGGATACAGTTATCGTCTGATGCCTTTAGCGTATATTTTGAGACCGTTGACCGGGCGTTCGGCACAAATGTTGATTATGGACAAATCGTAAAGGTCTATGAAGCCGAACCTATTGGGGCTGGTAGGTATAGCCCGCCCAAAGTTACTGGGGCAAGGCGTCAAAGCCTATGGGGAAATCCCGATCCAGCACACATCTCAACCAGCCACGTTGAGAGACAGAATCTCACTATGAGAATGAGCATGAGGCGGTTCACCAGATTAACCAATGCATTCTCAAAGAAGTTGGATAACCTCAAGGCAGCGGTGGCCCTTCACTTCGCATACTATAATTTCGTCAGGATTCATAAGACGCTGGGTATCACACCAGCGATGGAGGCAGGGGTTACAGGTAGGCTTTGGTCGCTTGGGAATCTTATGGATGCGGCAATGGATCACAATCATGCAAAATAATCGGGTGACGCCCACTTAAAAGCCAAGATCGATCTTACTCCTGATCCGGTGTAGCCAGCAACGTGCCACGGTTGCAGCTTCACCGAGAAAGGAGGTGAGATCATATGGCCAAGCCAAAATTGAAGTGCCGCCCAGAGCGGACTTCAAAACCTGGGCCGAAGGACGTTCGTGTCTCTGAACACAGGCGGTCTTCGCCAAAACCTATACCAAAGCGGTGTAGGTAAAGGGTAAGGCGGTGGGCGTCACCCATTTTTAATATATGACCCATTAACAGAATAATCAATACAATCCTGAATTCAAATTAGGACACTACCCGGAGCGGATGAAGGTTGACACCGGCCATCGCCGGTCTTATATTTGGGCGATCAAGGATCCCGAACAAAAAAGCGGCAACTTCGCCCGGCCACGATCCCCGACACCTTTGGGAGGTGCATGATGACCAAACTCTACTTCGACGTGCGAGACCTTTTCAGCGCAGCCCGGCTCGGGTGGTCGTTGAGAAGGATCTGGATCGCGTTCTCCGGACTCCTCATCGGTTATGTCGTCTACGGTATCGGCGCCTACGGCGGTCTTTCCATATCGAGAGGGATTCCCTTTGCCGGCCTCTGGGATCAATATGGGTTTTTCCCGGAGTGCTCTCTGACGCCATTGTGCATCATAGGGTCTGTCCTGGGCTTCCTCATCTTGATGATCACTTCCTGTGCGATCTGTAAGATCACTTACCAACAGCTCAAGGGGGATGTCTTTTTCTCCTCCGGTGAGGCGTTGAAGTACATTGGTAGCTGCTGGCAGAGCGTCGTCCTCGGCCCGATTGCGGTCCTGGGTCTGCTGATCGTTTTCCTCGGGAGCGGGTGGCTGATCGGAGTCGTGGGCTGCTATATCCCTTATGTGGGGGAGATCGGGTTTGCCCTCATATTCATCCCTGTCTTTTTCGCGAGTATTTTCGCCATCTTCATCGCCTTCGCCTTCCTTGTCTCGCTCATCTTCGCCCCTGCAATCGTCGGCACAACCAAGGAGGATACCCTGGAGGTGGTCATCCAGTCGTTTTCCCTCCTTTGGAGCCAGCCGTGGCGTCTCCTGTTATATTTGGGAGGGATTCTGATCACCGTCCGGATTGGAACCTTCGTCCTGGCGTGTCTCAGCTTCTATTCCCTCTACCTGATCAATTCGGTCAGCGGACTGGCGATGGGTGAGAAACTATCGGGGATGATGAACGTCGGTCTTGCCTACGTTCCGGACAAACTGATCGCCTGTCTCTTCACGATGGAGGGATACCCACCTCCCGATCTTCTCAAATACCTCCCCGGGTCGGGTACGCCCTCTGGGAGCGTCCTTTGGGCGGGAAGGCTCGTGGCCGTCTCGCTGCTCTTCATCGTAGGGTTCATTCTATCCTACGCCCTTTCCGCCTTCAACGCAGGGACGACACTGATCTACCTCATTCTTCGGAAGAAGAAGGACGACGAGAACCTCCTCGAGCGGGAGGACGAGGAGGAATCCGAACCGATTTCGGAGACGCCTGCGGAAACGGAATCGAGTGAATCGAAGGCAGAGGGAGACAGCGCATCGACGACCGAGCCCCCCAAGAGCGAAGAGGGGAATGAGCCGGATTCCGGATCCGCATAAGGCGGATCGGGGTTCGGAACTGCAGGCTCTCCTCTCCGAAGTTGCCTCTGCCACCTCCCTCAGGGAGGGAGAGGAGGGTGTCCGGGCCATCATGTCCGCAGTCGGCAAGGCCGGAGGCCTCCCGATCCGGGATCTTGCGCAGCGCATTCGGATACCTGTCCCGGTGGTGGCCGCTGTCCGCCGGGAACTGGAAAAGCGGGACTTGCTGGATCGGAAGGGAGGGCTTGCCCTCTCCGAAAAAGGACGGCTCCTCATCGGTGTAGAAGCGGATACCGCACCCGGACACCGCTGCCCCACCTGTGAGGGGGACGGTTTCATCCTTCCTGAAGAATTCCGGGACCTGGCGCCGCGCTTCGAATCCCTGGCCAGGGATCGGCCCCCCCCCGACAAGACCCTCGACCAATCCCATACTACAACGGACACTTCGATCAGGCGGGCCCTCTTCCTCCGGGAATACGGTGCGCTGGACCGGGATCTTCTGATCCTCGGGGACGACGATCTGACCTCTCTGGCCGTCGGTCTTCTTCGAAAGGCGGTCGGCGTGGAGGCCAAGCTCTCGGTGGTGGAGATCGACCAGAGGGTGGTCACCCATATCCGCACCGTCTCCGAGGCCGAGGGATTCGGGGTCGAAGTCCTGCCTCACGACCTGCGCAATCCCCTACCCGAAACCCTTTCCGAGCAGTTCGATGTCTTCTTCACCGACCCTCCTTACACCCTGGAAGGGCTCGGCCTATTCGTGTCGCGCGGCATCTCGGGACTGCGAAAAGGGGGCGGTCGTCAGGCCTTTATCGCATTCGGCCACAAGGATCCTGAAGAACAGAGGGCGGTTGTTCAGACGATTTCCGATGCCGGCCTGAGCATCGGAGAGATGCGTCCGGGATTCAACCGGTATGAAGGCGCTCAGGTTCTGGCCGGTGTCAGTTCGATGATCCGTGCGGTCACAACGCCGCATTCAGCAGCTCCCGAAGGCCGTTATGACGGTCTCCTGTACACGGCGGACCGCTGACGCATCCTAGTTTCTATCCCACCCGACCCCCTCACCCGTACCCCCTTGGCTTCATTCATCACGCCCCCCTTACAATCATTGGTAAGGTATGCCGATCCTGTCCGTTGCTGATCTCCCCCGTTTCAAGTCGGCTTTCATCTCCCACGGAAAACGGGCATGGTGTTACTACGTTCCGTTCCTGCTCTCCTTCAGCCTTCCTCCCGGTCGGCAGCTGAGCTGGGATCTTTATGAGGGGGGACTCTGCCTGTTTGTCCGGCGCATCAGAGGAAAGGGGGAACGCGTGGACCTGGTTATTCCCCCGCTCCCCTGTTCCTCAGCAGCTCTGAAAGCTTTTCGTGATGCGTTCCAGTCCCAGAATCCGGACCGAAGCCTAAGCATTCTCTGGACCGATGCATCGGATGCGGCTGTCCTCAGGGATTCCGGTTTCGAGCTGACGTTCAAGGATGAGGGATATCTCTACGATCCATCCGGAGTTTCAGGGTTGGAAGGGCCTTCTTTCCGGGACCTTCGGAAGAGGGTTCGCCGGTTCGAGCGTGAGCACGCCCACGTTTTCCGGGAGATGGGTCCCTCGGATTTGGAGGCGTGTGAAAACCTTCTCCGGATCTGGCGGAAGGAACAACGAAGGCGACGATCGTTTCTTCTGGATTGGGGCTACACGAAGGCTGGCCTCAGGCTTGTCGGCCGGCTGTGCCGGAATGATCTGTCGGGATGGGTGGTGGAGGTGGGAGGAGAGGTGAAGGCCTTTGCGCTGACCGGAGAGATGAATGATGATTTGGCTAACTTTTTCGTCGCGAAGAGCGACGTTCGCGTTCGGGGTCTTTCGGAATTCCTTCGATGGGGGGTGTGCCGGGAGATGAAACGTTTCTCACGGGTGAACGACGCGGGGGATTTGGGTTTACCCGGTCTGCGACAGCACAAACGCAAGTTTCGGCCCGTGGGATCGGAGCAGGTTTATTCTGCGCAGTCAGGGGGAATGAACGCTACCGACCATTGATTCCAATTCAGCCAGGCCGACCTTTCCGGGTCGAATCAAGGCGGGTGGGCAGACTGACAGATCCAACACGGTGGAGGGGATGTCGCCCGTCGAGGGTCCGCCGTCAACGATCAGGTCCAGGCGATTTTCGAAGATCGACGAGGCCTCTTCGGTCGATTTTGCGGAGGGCTGACCCGAACGGTTGGCGCTCGTCGAGGTGATGGGTCCCGCGACCAGGTCTGTCAGGATCTTTGCCACAGGGTGACTGGAGACGCGGACCGCGATCGTGTTGCCGGCTCCGACGAGGGGGACAGGGATCTTTTTTGATGCCCTCAGGACCAGGGTCAGCGGGCCCGGCCAGAAGGCGTTTATCAGTTTATGGGCTTTCTCCGGGACCTCGTCCGTCAACAATGAGAGATCCGCCTCACCCCGGACGAGGAGGATCAGAGATTTCTCGACTGTGCGGCCCTTCAGATCGAAGACTTTCTTCAAGGCATCGGGGTTGAAAGGATCGACCCCGAGACCGTAGACCGTTTCCGTCGGATAGGCGATGATCCCACCCTGACGGATGACTTCGGAAGCCGTCCTGAGTTGGTTCGGATCCGGATGCGTTGGATCGACGGGAAGGATGGTCATAGCGTAAGAGTAAATCTTCAAACAGGAAATGCAAAGTGAAAAATGTAAAAGGCAGGGGCCAGGGGGCGGAGGTCAGAAAAAAGTCAGACGTGAGACGTGAAAGGTGAGACGGTGGATGAATCACCGGACTTATCGAGAATCGGGTGGCCCGACAAAATTGGTGTAGGGGCGGCATGCCGTGCCCCTCCGAGGGAATTTATGAGAATGTTCGTGATGGACAAATTGAATTCGATTGAGTGTCAGACCTAGGCTCCTTCCCTAAACCTAACGATTCATATGGGCGGACCTGCGTGTCCGCCCATTTTGTTTGTAGGGTACGGGATTCCGTGCGGCCTCGCGGGCCGGGTTTATTCCCTATTCCAATCTTCAATCCCGTTCCTCTGACTCCTGGTTTTTCCCGACAAAGGTTAATTCTGCGCGCGCGCGCAGAATTGGTCGTGTCCTGGCGTTTTCCCGTTCCACTTATTATGTAAGACTCTGTAAGTATTTGTGATAACTGATTTGGCACGACTTACTACCCCATGGCATACTACCAAATGGTAATAAGTATAATTAAAGATAAGAAAACCTCTCAATTTTTTGCCTCTATTGATGAACCCATCCCACTGTCCATAGAGAAAAAATTGGTAATTAAAAGATAAAGGCTTGACAAGTGGACCCATATTGTGTATATTATATACACACTTAAGGAGGTTCACAATGAACTTGTTTGATATTATGACCCGCTTTCCAGACCAGCAGTCATGCATCGATCATCTTGAAAGGATCAGGTTTGGAAACGAGCCTTACTGCCCGCTTTGCGGGGATATGGACGTTGCTCGCAAGAAGGAACGAAACCTTGTGGGCCGTTGGAACTGCCACGGTTGCAATTCCAGCTTCAACGTATTGTCCAAGACCATCATGCAGAAAACGAAGGTGCCGCTTCAGAAGTGGTTCTGCGCAATCGGATTGATCCTCAACGCCAAGAAAAGCCTGTCCAGTTGCCAACTTGCACGGGACCTGGATATGACACAACCCACGGCATGGTATGTGCAACAGCGCATCAGAGCGGCTATGGCCTCCAAACAACTTCCCCTGCTCAAGGGCATCATCGAAGCGGACGAAACCTATGTCGGCGGCAGACCCCGAAGGCGCAAGAATCGAAAGGATGATGACCAAAAGAACAAGCGAGGCAGGGGAACGAAAAAGACGCCTGTCCTAGGCGCGGTGCAGCGTTCCGGGAACGTCACGGCCTGCGTCGCCGAAGACACCACCGGACGAAGCATCATGAACTTTTTGAACAATACGGTCAACCCCCATGATTCGATCCTCATTTCAGACGAATATCAAGCCTATGACATCGTTAGAAGGTTCATGCCTCATTCCGTCATCAACCACAGCGTGAGCTACGCGGACGGCTCAACCCATACCAACACCATCGAAGGATTCTGGTCCCTGCTCAAGAGAGCCTGGTATGGTTCCCATCATCACTATCGGAAGCATTACATGCCCCTCTACGTGGCCGAAGCGTGCTACAAGTACAACAACCGAAAGAATAAGGACGTGTTCGGTTCGTTTCTTGAAGGGTGCTTTGCTTAGGTTATAATAATCTCTTTATGGCAACCATTATGGCGACAACTATACCAACTGAAGTGAACAAACTCCACAAAACCCAAGCTTTTGTGGCGAGATGTTTGGCTTCCGTTTCAAGGACTAATACGCGGTTATGCAAATCGCTGGTAGTGCCTAAGCTTTGCTCAACCGATTCACGAAGTTCAGTGATTGCCCGTTGGTCTCGTTTAGTCTGTTCGCGTTCACGATCTGCGACAATAGTTTTGGTCAAGACGTTGAACACTGTTTCATCCATTCGTCTTCACCGTTTTCTTCGCTATATTACGATAGTAATTTTGTATAACCTCGTTTGGGATAATGCTGCCAATACCAGATGTTTGTCGCACAATATCCCACGGACTACCTGACTCATGCGTTATACTGGACAATTCTAATGCAGTATAATCGCGATAGGCACGATTGATGAATTCGGTTATTCCTTTCTGGTCATCGTTAAAAGAAGAGGACATGTCAACCGGAACCACAGATATGGGCTCTCCCCTGAAAGACTTGTATTTTTGATACAAAATGGGCACGACAGGTCCATGGCGCCACGCCTCAACCGGTTCGTAAATCAGTGGTTCTTCACATATGCCCAGCATCCATCCATGAGCAAGATATGCCATTTTAAGTATATGCATGGGCGTAGTTTCAGCATCTCTTCTCAACCAGAGTATCTGCGTGGCAACAATGGTAGCCGAGATACTACGTAACATAAGACACTCCTTTGGGCTTGGTTTCAGTGTCCCGTTCTTTCATGAAAGTATTTGAACTTGGATACCCCTTCCTTTGGAAGGGGAGGAAAAGTTTAGCTTGCTGAGGGTAAGCTAAAAGGCTGTTTTGTCCGTACCGTAGTCGTCCTGGGACACAACACTAGGAGTTCAACAGCCTCCAATTCCTGTAATCGTTTCTATAGCTTAAAGGCCATCGGCTGACTGAGATGGCTTCCCAATTGCGGAGGATCATGAAGTCGCGGTTGCGGTGGCCGGTCAAGCTGGATGAGATGGAGTGCCGCACGATGCTAGCGGTAAGATTCCCAGGACCAGTCGTCGACTGTATTTCAGGTCGGTCTGAGCAATGGAGAAGTATGTTAGTGGCTCGTTCGAGCGCGAGACCAATTATCGGATGATTGGGAGGAGATATTATCGGATTGTTGTTTATGTAGAAAATCCAATGTGCTGATGCTTGGCATTGTCTCATGAAGATATCGGAACTCACCATAGTAGCGGAAGCAGTATCGTAGCAAAGAGGCTGAACTTTCAGCCTGCCATCGCAAAAGAGACCGCTGCAATCAGTACCTTGGTATACCTCATCGGCATCTACATAAAATCCACCGTTGATCAAGATGTAACACAGTCGGAAGTAGTCGCAACGCATCGCCGGATGGTAACAAAGGTCGAATGCCTTTAAGTAGCGATGGCTATATTTAGTCGAAATGAAATGTCGTGCCTGTAAATCATCAAACAACACCCTCCTAAAACCTTGACCCCTTAGATGGTTCCAGTCTGATGGGGAGGCAGATCGGCATAGGTCTCATCCCTTAAGAGGGCCGAGATTTGCTCTTTCTCCTCCCTCAGCAATCCGTGTGGGGCCTCATCAGGGGCGGGCCCGGGCTTCCCATCCAAAAGCGGGTCCGACACCCCATCCAGCTTCTCTTCTCGATCTCGCCGGCTCCAGGCACAATACCGCTGGAGGGGAAGCTGTAGGATCTCGCAAGAACGGGTGAGTTTCACCCCTTTCTCCTTGGCCCGATGGACCATTAAGAGGATCTCGCGTTTGACCTCAGCTTGCACCCGGTGGCCCTTGATCGGGCCTGTCAGATCCCATTCACACTTTTTTTTAGCAGGGAAAGTTCCACAGATTGCTCAATGATCGTTTGCTCCAGGCGTGCCCGCTCTTTGCGCAGCTGCTCCACCTCCTCAGCCGATACCATCGGCTTGCGGCTCCGGCGACCCTTGAACTCCTTGAGGGCCCCGGACTTGACCGACTCACGAATACGCTTTAGATCCGAGGAATGAATGCCCCATTTCCGCAGCACCTGTGCAATGGGAACATCTCCCCGGCTGGCTTCAAGGAAAATCTCATACTTCTGTTCCGGGGACAAGCTCCTACGCTTGACACACTTCCGTCTGGCCGATGCGGTGAATCCGGCCGAACCGTTGCTCCAATCTGTTGGGATTCCAGGGCAGATCGTAGTTCACCATCAGGTGGGCGCGCTGGAGGTTGATGCCTTCGCCGGCCGCATCCGTGGCGAGCAGCACCTGCACGTGCGGGTCGTGGCGGAAGGCTTCCTGGGCCTTGAGCCGGTCCTCGCGGCCCATGCCGCCGTGAATCCGAACAACCGACTCCTCACGTCCCAGCAAGGTCCGGATGCGCCTGTCGAGGTAACGCAGCGTATCCCGGTGCTCGGTGAAAATGACCAGCTTTTGCTTCGGAGACGGGGCCGGCCGGGGAATCTTGCCGGCACCGGGAACGTCCACCTCCGTGATTTGTCCGGCGAGCCCACCTGCTGTGAAGATTTCACCGAGCAGGCTGGCCAGCTCTCGCCATTTGGTATCCGTGCCGCTTCGCCGCAGTTCAAGCGCAAGACCTTCCAGATTCTTGAGCGTCTCAATCTCAGCCCTCAGCTCGGCGATTGATCGCGCCGCCGTCGCCCGGTCGAGAATGTCCTCCTCGGCCGCCTCGACTTCATTTTCGGGGGCCTCGTCCAGATCCTCGACATCCTCCGGGTCGAGCTCCGATCCCACGGCGGCAAATGCGATGGTGGCCTGCCCAACCCGCTGCAGCACCTCGAGCTCACGCAGCCGGCTCTCCAGACGCTCACGGCGGCGGCGCAACGACTGATAGATGGCCTCAGGCGAAGAGGCGAGCCGGCGCTGCAGAATCGTCAGGGCAAAGCCGATGGCGCCGGCCCGCTGGTCGTTCTCCAGCGCCTCCGCACGGCTGAATTCCTCGCGCACGTAGTCGGTGACAACCTTGTAGAGGCGGGCTTCCGCCTCCGAGAGGGTGTAGGGAACCGTGTGGGCAATGCGCTCAGGAAATAGCTGCGTGCCGTCGAACTTGAGCAGATTCTCTTTCACCATACGCCGCATCAGGTCCGAGACGTCGGCGGCATGCACGCCATCGCGAAAGCGCCCCTCGAACCGGTCCCCGTCGATGAGGGCCATAAAGAGCTGAAAGTCTTCCTCTTTTCCGTTATGCGGCGTGGCCGTCATCAACAGGAAATGGCGGGTGAGACTCGACAGCAGTTGCCCCAGCCGGTAGCGCTTCGTGTACTTGACTTCACCACCGAATAACGTCGCCGACATCTTATGCGCCTCGTCGCACACGACGAGGTCCCAGCGGCAATCCGGAACCTGCAGCTTCTGCTGAACGTCTTCGTTGCGAGAGAGCTTATCCAGCCGGGCAATAACGAGATTGGATTCCAGGAACCAGTTCCCTGTGCGCGCGGCTTCGAGATTGTCGTTTGTCAGGATGTCGAAGGGCAGCTGGAACCGGCGGTAAAGCTCATCCTGCCATTGCTCTGCGAGACTGCCGGGACAGACGACCAGACACCGCTGCAGATCCCCGCGAGCGATCAACTCCTTGATGAGCAACCCCGCCATGATCGTCTTGCTGGCGCCCGGGTCATCGGCGAGAAGAAAGCGAAGGGGTTGACGGGACAGCATGGGCCGCTTCAGATACCTATTGGAGTTGATGGTCGACTTTTCATAGTAGGTGCCAACGGCTCCGGAAAGTCGGCACTGATTCAGCATTTTGTTTCGACGAAACAAAACAAAAAAGCCAGACGTATTTCTGCTCATAGACAGACATGGTTTAGTTCCGGAAGCATTGACCTTACTCCGCAGGATCGTAGACGGTTTGATCAACAATTCATGCTTAATGAACCGCACTTTGAATCGCGGTGGAAGGATGACCTAGCCAAGCAAAAGCAGTCGGCTGTCCTTTTCGACTTGGTTGCCAAGGAAAACGACAGAGCTCGGTCCATCGCTCGCTATATCGACGGTCAGGATTCACAAAGGGCCGTCGAATTTGCCTCAGAATCAGAGTCGCCCTTTGATCAGCTCAACGAACTACTTGCGCTCGGGACTCTGGTTGTTTCTCTCCAGAATTCCAAAGATGAAGAGATTCTTGCGTGGCACAAAAACGACGGCACGAGTTTCAGTATTGCGCAAATGTCGGATGGGGAGCGGAACGCCGCCATCATCGCGGCTACCGTGCTCACGGTTGAACCGGAAACCGTCTTGCTTATCGACGAACCGGAGCGCCACCTCCACCGATCCATCATTGAGCCGTTTCTGTCGGCACTGTTCGATCGACGCCAGGATTGTGCGTTTATCGTATCGACACACGAGATCGCCTTGCCGGTTGCCAACCCGAAGGCGCGCGTCCTCATGGTCCGATCGTGTGAATGGGATGGTGACACCGCCAAAGCATGGGATATTGAAATCCTCGAAGAGAACGCGAAGCTGCCCGAGGAACTCAGGCGAGACATCCTAGGGGCCAGACAAAGAATCCTTTTCGTGGAAGGTACGACCAACAGTCTGGATACACCGCTCTATGATGCTTTATTTCCGGGTCTTTCGGTGATCCCGAAGGGAAGTTGTATCGATGTGCAGAGAGCAGTGAGCGGCCTGAGGGGGTCTCAGGAACTCCATCATGTCGAGGCATTTGGCCTCATAGATAGAGATGATCGGCCCGATGAGGAAATCGACCAGCTTGCTGAGGACAGAGTCTTCGCCCTGGACGTATGCTCGGCAGAAGCTCTCTACTATTGTTCGGACGCCATTGCGGCCGTCGCACGCAGACAGGCAGAGTCCTTGGGGTGCAACGCCGACGAATTGATCAGGTCGGCGACCCGGAAAGCACTAGATGTACTGATCCAGAACGGTCTCGCCAAGCAGATGGCCGCACGGCGGGGCGAACGCCGACTGCGCACCGCGATCTTATCGACAGTTCCAGGCTGGGAGGAGATCATGGCTACTGCAAGTCCGAAAATCTCCGCCTGCGTCGTGTCTCCTTACCTCAATGAATTGACCGAATTCAAAAAACTCGTTGCTGACGGAAAACTGGACGATCTTGTCGCTCGCTATCCACTCCGCAAAAGCAATACGTTAGACATCATTGCGAAAGCCCTTAAATGCCAAAATAGAAGGGACTATGAGCAAATGGTTGTCTCCCGTATTCGCAAAGATGGCGACTTGGCCCAAAAACTCAAGGAACGTATCGCCGCCCTTTCATGTGCACTCGACGCTGAAACCATGGTGTCGAAGAATTCTGGATCGTAGCGCCGCCTCAGGAAACGCCTGACTCGGTGGATGAGCGCGACGCAATAAACGTATTCATCAACCATCTGGGGCACCATAAAGGTTACCCGAACTTGAGGGTGGACCGATGACCAGAAGACGAAAATCACCAGAGCCCAGAAATTGACGCAATTGCCGGACCCTTCGGAGCTCTCGTCAAGAGGTGTGTAAAAAGGTCAGGCGGCCAGCTTCTTCCCCGAGTCGATAGTGATCTTGTTTTTGCGGTGGTGCTGTGCGTAGACATCCTTTAGCAGATGGGGTGCGTTGAGTCGTCGGAAGCGTTTTTCAGCGACCATCAGCGTGCGCCAGATCAGAGCGCTTGCCGCAACGATCTTTTTGTATCGCTTGGCCGCGTTGGTTCTCAGGCGGACGGAGGCAAAGGGGCTTTCGACGACATTGGTGGTTCTCAGGTGTCTCCAGTGTTTTGTCGGAAAGTCGAAGAAGGTGAGCATTCGATCCCAGTCTCGATCAAGGGCTTTAACTGCCTTCGGGAACTGGCTTTGGTATCGTGCGATGAACTGCTTGCGGAGTTAATATCGCCAGACTGGTTCCCCCGCACACGCGGGGTATAGACCCAGGTCCGCCTCCTGTTGCAGAAGCTCGGTCTCGGTTCCCCCGCACACGCGGGGATAGACCATGGCTGTCCCCGCACGCAAGACGCAATTCGGAATTATCGTGAATAGGTGATTTCGATAAAACTACCGCTTGGTATGCAAGAATTCATCCGCTTTATGAATCAGGGTTGGGTTGGAACGATTATTGGAACGGCAAGCCTGGCGCTGGCACTGTTTTTGTACTGGCGTTCTCGGATTTCCGGAATCATTGCCTGTCAATCTCGCGATGTGCCAATGATTGGCAGCAGCGATGCAGTATTTCCAGCCGGAGTCGAGGTTCGGTATCGGGAAACTCTGGTTCCAAGGCTCATTTCTAGCACTGTCTGGATTTGGAACGCAGGCAAGAAGACTGTAAGAGGAACGGACATTGCAAAGCACGACCCGTTGGGGTTTTGCTTTAGCGGTGAAGTCCTCAATGTCAGAATCAGAAAGATGAGCCGAGAAGCCGTTCGGATTACAGCGGATACCTCAGGAGAGAAAACGATCCGCTGCGAGTTTGAGTTCTTAGACCCAGGCGATGGCTGCGTATTGGAAGTGCTCCATACCGGCCCCAATGAAGCCCCGGAATGTACTGGAACCATCATTGGCCTTCCAGCGGGACCTCAGTATTGGGGGCACGCTTGGGGCTCTTCAGCTTCTTCCAGGCGGGAAAGAAGAGTTAATCGGTTTCTGTTTACCGTGCTGGTAATTGTTGGACTAGGAATGAGTGTATACGGAATCCTAGGAGAGCAGTACATCGAAGAAGCTCTTCCCTTTCTCGCCGAACCACCAGAACTGCAAGCGCCCTCCTGGCTTAGTCGGGGATTTCTTGTACTGTTCGGGCCATTGGTATCTTTATTTTCAGCGGTTGGTGTGAGGAACCTAGGACGTCGGTCCCCTTCATCGCTGGACGTGGACTGAACTGGGGGCCAAAGAGGCTCACGCGCTCATCTCGCATGCTTCTTACATCGATCATCGCATCCACCGTCGGTGGAATTCTGGTGCTCTGTTCCATCTCCGGCGTGGCGGCCCAGAGCGGGGCCGAGGGGCCGCCGCGCTCCGGATGGTACGTCGGCGGGGGCATCGGATCGAATTGGGCGTCCGACTTGGACCAGGAGGGCTGGAATCGGGACCCGCTCTGCTATCCGACGGACCTTTGTTTCGATGCGCTCCCCTTTCCCGCAATCTCCGGATACCGGTGGCGTTACGATATCGACGCTGGAGCCGGAGCCGTGTTCGAGATCTCGGCCGGCCTCATCGTCGATCGCGCACGTATGGAGCTATCGTTCGCGCAGCGGAAGAACGGCCTCGACCAGATGTTCCGCAGCATCACCGATTACGATGGGACATCCATGGTGCAGGAACGGCCCGGAGGTTCGGTCGTATCCAATGCCCGGGCCTCGATCGACCATCTCACCGTGCGCACCCTTTCGCTCAATGCGTACTACGCTTTTCCGGGTGCGTACCGCGGGATTTCTCCATACCTGGGTGGTGGGCTGGGTCCCGCATTCGTCGAGGTGTCCGGGGTGCGGTTTTCCACCGGTTACGAGGACACATCGGGTAATGCTCAAGCTTACAATCCTCCCCTGTCGTTCTACAACAGCCGCCAGGACGCTGACCTGTCCGACACGGTCTTGGCCGGGCACCTGCACGTCGGCGCCGACTACAACCTGAACGACAAGGTGTCGTTGGGACTGAAACTGACCTGCTCGATGATGGGCGACATCGAAGACAGCAGCGGATATTCGCTTCACCCGCTTCACGAGCGGGACCCGGACTTCCCCAACCACAATACGTTCACCGGTTCGCGTTACTGGACACTGACGTTTACAGTCAAACGCCTGTCCGGCAACTGAACGGGTCCATCTGATCGAGCCGTTCCCGGGCTGGAACGTGAAGGACACTTCCAGGGGTCCGGGTCCGGCCCGGGTTGCATCGGATGCGCGACCGCTCATCGCATGACCTCCTGTCCGGGCCTCGAGGGCCTGCGGGTCGGTAACGCCTCACCAGGGAGGTGTTGTTTCTTGTGAATCGACCCGGCAATGTGCCCAGCCACGCCCAGTCGATCTTTACATTCTCCTCCAAGTCGGCGCAGCAAGGCTTTATCACCCGCATCTGCAATGCCCACGGCAAAGATAAAGAACCCGGGATACGAAAATGTGTTTGTCGATTGTCCTCATTGTGATTGTGGGCAGGAACTCGTTCTAAATCGCGCGTCTGATCTTTGCACCTTTGAGCCGATATTCGGAAGATCCGTATCGTGCGAGGAATGTAAACGACAATTCTGGATCAACAGCGACAGCATTAATGATAGACACGAAGCTCTCCTTTTTGACTGCCATGATCTCTTGAAGCGAAAGCAATATATGAATTGTGTTCTCAATGTATGCCAAGCATACGAGATGTTCTTCAGTTTGTATCTCCGAGTAAATTTACTCTACAGACCATTTGCAACCCAATTCCGTGATATTCCGAATTCTATTGAGAAACTAAATCAATTGAGCGCTCGGCTGGAAAAAAAGACCAAGAGATTTGCTTTCGTTGATTTAAAGACCATATGCTTACAGCATATAGTCGATTCCATTTCTCCCACGACTCTGGATGATGCCTGTAATGTGATAGAATCAATTTGCAAGCCAAAAATGCCAAGTGATGAGAATATATCTTCTTTGCATCCAGAAAAACTTAAAAAACATCTGTTAGCGATAAAGAAAACAAAAGTCAACGTTGTGAGAAATAGTGTTGTGCACAAATCAGGCTATCGACCGACGCGCGAGAAGGCCAAGTTGGTACTTGAGGAAGCGAGATCAGTACTATTCCCGTTAACGTCGATTCTCGATCTTCATGACGATATAAATTGGTACACGATGCGCTGAACGCAAACTGCTCCTACGGCGGAAATCATCGTAGTTGAAGAGCATCCGCAATGATGCTGCCGACCTTCTCCGCCGCTTCGACGAGGTGCGCATCGGCGAGATGCGCGTATCCCGCCGTGGTTCGGTGTCGCCGGTGTCCGAGCAATTTCCCGACCAAGGGCAAATTCTCGCCGGACATGACGGCCTGACTGGCCGCCGTATGGCGCAGGTCATGCAGGCGTAGCCGACCGAGTTTCGCGTCGGCGCAAACCGCCCGCCAGCAAGCTCCATACCGTCGGGCGCTTGGTACAACGGAGGGTAGGTCCCAGCGTCGATAGCTTTTGCTTTCGGGTTGTTAGAACGACCGCTCACAGCACCAACGCAATTGTTTGGGGATTTTCTGATCTTTGCCGGCGACTTCGGCAAGGACGTGTCATAACTTGCGCTTCCCGGTGATTGGATACATCTAAAATTGTTCACTGTATGGGATACTTGAGACCTGTGTATGTTACACGCATGAATCCATACCGCTTCGAAGTCTTGGCGATGTGGTCGCGAGCGGTTCCACAGTGTGCTCCGACAGCGGAATGCTCAGTATGGGAGACGGATGACGAACGCCTCCTCGGCGTGGTGATCATGGACCTGACGGATCGGGACTACAATTTCGTCATTCTGGCCCGGGACAAGCATGGCCGCTTTCGTGCTGTGGATGTCGGTAAAACGTACTTCACACGGCGGATGGCGGAGGTTGCTCTGATTAAGCGCATGCCCGAGGTGCATGCCAAAGAAGATACAGCGTTCGAACAAGGAGACGAGACCGAAAAGCACCTCGATTTCTTTACGCCACTGTCTAATGATCGGCTCAGAGGGTCACTCCACTCGACCACCGCTCCCCGGTCAAACAATGCCTGAACGAAACGGGTTGCCCGGTTGCGCCGGGAATCAAAATAGAAACAGAACTGCGCCCGCGTGAAGACGCCGCTGTGGAGACAAACGAGCGCGATCCATTCCGCCTCCCGGCCAGTCCAGCCGAGCGATTCCAGTGCTTGTTCCCAGCCCCGTAAGTGCTCAATCATGGCTCACCTGTCCGGACAGCGGAAGCGGCCATGCGCCCGGAGTCCGAAACCGTAGCCGGCGCAGCCCCCAGTCCCAGCCCGAGCGACGCCTTCTCCGGCGATTTTAGCAAGGCTTATCAAAGGCGCGCACGGTTCCCCCAAGGCGTTCGGGGAGATCCGGAAGGCCCGGTTCGTGGCCGCCTCTACGAGGGCTCTCCAGCATGGAATCCATACCTGGCGACCATGTTCAGGGACGAACGGCCGGGGAAACGATAGGAGGGGAACGCCATGCCGCAGAACCCAACGCTGGAGGAGTGGCGTCTGCTGACGTTGCGCCCGCTTGACCGGTTTCCGGCGTTTCGGTGTCACTCGTTCGGGTCTCCGTGACTCGTTCGCAAGGACAGTAGACGTTAATAAGCCTGATCCGGTTCCGGAAAGGTCGGCTTGGTAGGGATATGTGAAGGTCTACGATCCCGCGTTCGAACTCGCAGAACGGGAAGCCGATGAAATGGACGATATCCGTTTCGTCCAGATCAACCACCTGCACCCCAACAACAAGCTCTACCTTTCCGAATATCGGATCAAACGTTTCGACGACCTGCCCGGTTGCATCCAGGCGGCCGGTTTCGACGTTTCGGAAGGTCCTCCGGCAAGTATCCCCTTGGAGCCTGACCCCCTTCCTGACTCGCTCGACGAGACTCTCCCGGCCCTCGCCTTGCTCCTGGCGCAGGGCTCCCCGCGTTTCCGGAACGGCGCCGTCTCCCCTGATTCCGGGAGCACCGAATAACGAGTAGCCGTCCGAAGAATCCGGGACATTTGGGCAGAAACGACTTGACATGCCGGCCACACAAGTCGTTCATAGTGAGAAGGTTAACGGCTTGATATCCCCAAGGGAAGGGAGGATTCGGATGGAAGCCAGCACGGTTCAGCAGATCCAGGGACTCTCCCGGATGACGGTGGGTGAACTGCGGGAGAAGTACCTCGAGGTCTTCGGGGAGGAGACCCGCTCGTATCACAAGGCGTTCCTGTGCAAGCGGATCGCCTGGCGGCTTCAGGCTCTGGCCGAGGGTGACCTCTCGGAGCGGGCCCGGCGGCGCGCCGGGGAACTGGCCAACGATGCGGATCTGAGACTGCGCGCCCCCCGGGACCGGAGCAGGCCGGGCTCGGCGGCGGAGCAGGCGCGGACGGCTGGTCGCCTGTCGACCTCACGGGACCGGCGGCTGCCCCTGCCGGGGACGCTGCTGGTGCGCGCCTTCCAGGGCCGCGACCTGGTGGTGCAGGTGCTCGATGACGGCTTCGCGTTCGAGGGACGCCGCTACCGGTCTCTCTCCGCCATCGCCCGGCAGGTCACCGGCAGCCAATGGAACGGCTTTGCCTTCTTCGGGCTTACCCGGGGAAAAAAGAGGCGGAACCACAACCGTGGATCCGGAAAGGGAAACGCATGAGCGGAAACGCTCCTCAGGCCATCCCGGCATCGTCCTCCAATGGAACCGGGACCCTTCGCTGCGCCATCTACACGCGCAAGTCCACCGGTGAGGGACTCGAGCAGACCTTCAACAGCCTGGACGCCCAACGGGAATCGGCCGAGGCCTGCACCGCCAGCCAACGGCAGGAGGGCTGGGTCTGCCTTGCCGGACGCTACGACGACGGCGGCTTCACCGGCGGGAACATGGAGCGGCCCGCACTCGAACGGCTCCTGACCGGCGTCGAGGCCGGCGCGATCGACTGCGTGGTGGTCTACAAGGTGGACCGGCTGAGCCGGTCGCTGCTGGACTTCGCCCGCATCATGGAGCGGTTCGACCGGCACGGGGTGAGCTTCGTCTCGGTCACACAGCAGTTCAACACGACCAGCTCGATGGGGCGGCTCACCTTGAACATCCTGCTGTCGTTCGCCCAGTTCGAGCGGGAGATCATCTCCGAGCGCACCCGGGACAAAATGTCGGCGGCGCGGCGCAGGGGAAAGTGGGTCGGGGGTCTGCCGGTGCTGGGGTATGACGTGGCCCCTGGGGGTGGGCGGCTGATCGTCAACGCGGAGGAAGCGGCGCGGGTCCGGGCGATCTATCACCTCTACCTGGACCACAAGGCCTTGATCCCGGTCGTCCGGGAGATCGACCGCCGGGGATGGCGGACGAAACGCTGGACGACCAGGAAAGGCATCGAGCGAGGCGGCAACCCCTTCACGAAGAACAGCCTGCACCGGCTGCTGACCAACGTCATCTATGCGGGGAAGGTGAACTACAAAGGCTGCCTCTACGAGGGGGAACACGACGCCCTGGTTGACGCCGGCCTGTGGCAGCGGGTCCAGGACGCGCTCCGCACGAACGCCCGCACCGGAGGCAGGGAGGTGCGCAACAAATACGAAGCGTTGCTCAAGGGGTTGCTGTCCTGCACACCGTGCGGGACGGGCATGGCGCACGTCTGTACCGGCAGGAACGGAAAACGCTACCGTTATTACGTCTGCCGGAATGCCCGGCAGCGGGGCCGGTCGTCGTGTCCGGGCAGGTCCCTCAACGCCCACCAGATCGAAACCGCGGTGGTGGAGCACGTCCGCGGCATCGGGATGAACCAACAGGCCGTGGTGGCCACGGTGGCCAAAGCGCGGGAACAGCGGCTGACCGCTCTCCGGGAAGAGGCTCCCGCTCTTGAGCGGGAAGCCGTGGATGAAAGCGACCTGGCCCGGGCCCTGGAGATCTTCGACCCGGTCTGGGCGACGCTGGCCCCGCGGGAGCAGGCCCGGAGACTCCGGCTGCTCATCGAGCGGGTCGGCTACGACGGACGGCACGGCACGGTGACCGTCACCTTTCGCCCACCCGGCATCGAGGCGCTGTGCCGGAAGGCGGGTCTCGACGGACAGGAGGTCATGCGATGAGCGGTCGCCCATCCGATGCAACCCGGGCCGGACCCGGACCCCTGGAAGTATCCTTCACGTTCCAGCCCGGAAACGGCCGGTCCACGACCGATCAGCTAGCCGACCTGCAGGATCGAATCCGCAGCCCGGAACAACTCGTAACCGCCATTCGGGAGGAGGTTATTGCGCTGGAACGGGAGGCCGTCGGCGAAGGCGAATTGTCCCAGGCCCTGGCCCACTTCGATCCGGTCTGGGAGTCGCTGTCGCCCCGCGAGCAGTCGCGCATCATCCGGGTACTGGTTGAGCGGATCGGCTACGACGGGCGTGACGGCACGGTGACCGTGGCTTTTCGCTTCCTGGGCATCAAGGCCCTCTGCACCGAGGCGGCCGTCACCGGCGCGGAGGACACGGCATGAGAGACCTCGCATACGACGCCGCGACCACGAGGCCGAGTCCGCTGGAAGTCTCCTTCACCTTCCAGCCCGCCAACGACCGCAGCAACGGCAAGCACCCGGACCCAAAGCGTCGAACCGGGGAACGTGCCGCGCATCTCGAGGCTCATGGCTCTGGCCATCCGTTTCGACGGTCTGGTCCGGCGCGGCGAAGTGCGGGACTACGCGGACCTGGCGCGCCTCGGCTACGTGACGCGGGCCCGGATCACGCAGATCATGAACCTGCTCAACCTCGCGCCCAACATTCAGGAGGCGTTGCTCTTCCTGCCTCACACACTAATGGGACGCGATCCCATCCGGGAGAAAGACGTCCGTCCCATCACTCGTGTCCCGCACTGGAGCCGCCAGCGCGCGATGTGGGCGCAACTCGTCGCCCGGCAGGAGAAGTAGCAGCCCCCTTCCGTACCCGGCGGGACATCGTCCCCCGTCCCCGCTTTCCAGGATCAGTCCAGCTTTTCCCGCCCGCCGTCGTTTCGCTATTGACCTAATATCCATGATGTCATATCATACCTGTCCAAAATCGGTTTTTTCTTTGGACAGCATCTTTGGCCAGTGCAACCTGGATTTCAGTCTGCCAGAGGGCAGTGTGTAAAAACAGTCACTTGCTTGTCCAAAAAAGGCCAATTCTGATTTATCTTGGACAGCAGTGTATATTAAATGGATCCTTCGCCCACCTAAATTCTGATCAGGGCGATCGGGAAGGGGGGTTGATCGAAAAATCGAGTTATGAAAAGGAGGAGACCGATATGCTGACAAAGCCCGAGATGACAGAGCACATCAGATCGCGTTTCAGGAACGCGAAAGAACGGGCGGGCGTGTTGGTTAGGGCCTTTAGGGTTCGGGTGGAGATCCTCGCAACCCGAAGACGCCTTCGGGCAAGATTCGCCGAGATGGGTGAAGAGATTTACGAAGGGATGAAGACCGGATCTCAGGATTTGGGGGGTGTACCGCGTGTGGTATCTCTGAAGGTCCGCATCGATGGCCTTAAGTCAGAGTTGTCCGGCCTTGAGGAAAAACTGAAGAACGTCCTGGAGGGGGCCTGATGGAGGACTGCTTCGGAAAGCCGGCGCGGGTGAGGTAAGAAATCGAACTGTAACGAAGTTGTCGGGGGACTGGCATTTTGAATGGAGGATGCAATGCAATGTAGGTTGATCGCTGTGTTGTGGATGCTGTATGTTGGTATGTGGCCGGTGGAAGCCGAGGGGAAAGGCGTGTTGATGGGGAAGGTCGTGGACGATCGGGGAAAGGTTTTGCCCGGGGCGACTGTTGTGGTGCAAGGGCATGCGCTTTCCCGGCCGACGGGCGCGATCGTGAGTTCTCAAGGCGCGTATCGCATTGAATTGCCGGCAGGCACCTACACCATCGGGGTTTCGTTTGTGGGTTACGGTAAGGTTGAAGGCACCAATGTAGTGATCGATTCGGGGGCCACCGTGACGCTGGATTTCACCCTTGTTGCCGAGGCTCTGATGGGACAACAAATCGTGGTATCGATTTCGCGAAGAAAGGAAAAGGCGCTGGATGCGCCGGCTTCCGTGGCGGTGGTCGATGCGGCTGACATCAGGGACCGGCAGGCCCTTTCGATCGGCGACTATGTGAAAGCGATGCCGGGCGTGGACCACTCCAAGACGGGGTTGGCGCAGAACAATACGGTGATCCGGGGGTTTAACAATGTTTTTTCGGGGACGGTCTTGATGCTGGTGGACAACCGGATCGCCCGGGTGCCTTCGCTGCGGGTCAATGCCAACCATTTTATTCCTACCACGGGAGAGGATATCGAGCGCATCGAACTGGTGTTGGGGCCGGGGTCTGCGCTTTATGGGCCCAACAGTGCCAACGGGGTAATGCATATCATTACCCGGTCTCCTTTCGGGTCGGAAGGCAACTCGATTTCGGTTTCAGGTGGGGAGCGAAGCTTGCGAAAGGTATCTCTAAGGCATGCCAGCAGCTTTGACAACAAGATCGGGATCAAGATATCCGGTGAGCACTATGCTGGAAATGATTGGAAGTATGTCGATCCGGTGGAAGTCCAGGCCCGGGGATCCAACCCGCGAAACTACGATATGGAACGCCAAGCCGGTGAGGTGCGACTGGATTTTCGGCCCAGAGATGAGTTGATGTTGATTGCAAC
The DNA here is from genome assembly GCA_965217865.1 of Candidatus Latescibacterota bacterium. Lineage (GTDB taxonomy): Bacteria > Latescibacterota > UBA2968 > SICM01 > SICM01 > CBDCJO01. The sequence continues at coordinate 3,489,781 of CBDCJO010000002.1, forward strand.
GGGGGGATATACCAGAACAACCAACATTGCGTTGACCGGACAGGGTGCCGGACAGGCCGACGATTGGATCTACTCTTTTGCACAAGGCCGGCTGCTTTACAAGGGCTGGTTCGCCCAGGTTTTTTACAACAAAAGCGACGCGGGCGAAACGCGATTGCTCAGGACGAACAGTCCGATCGTGGACAAATCGTCGCTGACGGTGTTTCAGCTCCAGCACAGTGCCGGTCCGGGAACGCGGCAGCAGTTTACTTATGGGGTCGATGCGTTGTGGACCCGGCCGAAGACCGGCGGCACGATCCACGGGCAAAATGAAACGGACGACGATGTTAACGAATACGGCGTTTACCTTCAGAGTGAGACGAGCCTGAATGATCGGGTGGACGTGGTTTTAGCCGGACGGGTGGACGGGCACAATCACGTTGAAGATCCGGTCTTTTCGCCCCGGGCGGCTCTGGTTTTCAAGCCCGGTCCGGCGCACACACTGCGGTTTACGTACAACCGGGCCTTTGGTACCCCTTCGAGCCCGAATCTGTTTCTGGATCTGGTGGCCAGCCCGGATGCGTTTTCACTGGGACGGAACTTCAGTCCGTCGCTGGGGTTCAATCCGGCGGTTGATGTGCGGACCCAGGGGTCTACGGAAGGGTTCACGTTTCGGCGGGATGGAAACGGGTTACCGATGTTCCGGTCATCGTTTGCGCCGGTTGCAGGGTTGTCCAAAGAGCACTATTTTCCGTTGCACGATCCTCAGTTCACAAATGTGATGTGGAGCGTTGGCCGTGCGGCGGTACTGGCTCAATTGGTGCCGCAGCTGACCCAGGTGGCCACCGGCGCGATGACACGGCAGATGGTTGCCGCCGGTTTGGCGCCCGATCAGGCACGGGCTCAAGCTGCACAGCAAGCCGCAGGGCTGGCGGCTGCTTTTCCAGGCATTGTGCCGACGGTGTTGACGGGGCTCCAAAATGCGGTGGCAAAATTGAATCTGCAAACTACGGAATTTGATCCGGTGGCGAGTCTGACCAATGCCGTCGAGGATCTCAAAAGAATTGATCCGACGATCACCGAGACGTTTGAGGTAGGCTACAAGGGGGTTGTGCAGAACAAGCTGATTCTGGCTGCCGATTTCTACCGGACCCGAATCCGGGACTTCGTAGGGCCGTTGCGGATTGAAACCCCCAATGTGTTTTTGGAACCGGCGTCACTGCGCGCAGGATTGTCAACAGCGTTTGGTCAAGCGCTGCAGGACCCGGCAAATGCTCAACTGGCAGAGGCTCTGGCAGCGCTGGATGCGCCCACACTGGGTGGAAATGGAAATGGGTCAGTGGTAGACGAACTGACCACAACGTTTACGACCAATACGGCGAGAATCCCGTATGGGACCATCACGGCCGAACAGGCAACCGATCCAGTGGCCGTGATGCTGACCTATCGAAATTTTGGCAAGGTGACGATCTACGGCGCGGATCTGGCCTTTGCCTATTATCCCGACGATGCCTGGACGGTTACGGGAAACTTTTCGTATGTTAGCGAAGATCTGTTTCCAAATCTGGACAACCTCGGAGATGTTGCGTTGAATGCGCCCACCCGGAAATTCAACCTCGGCATCGAATACAAAGTGCCCAATACCCGTTTGAGCCTGGGTGGGGAAGTGCGTTATCGAGGGAAATTCCCGATGAGTTCGGGCGTGTTTGTCGGACCTGTGGATTCTTATGCCGTGGTGGATGGGAACGCCGCCTACGAAATTCCTATGGGGCAGGCGCGTGTGACGTTGAGTTTGGATGCCAGCAACCTTCTGAACCGAAAATACCGGTCTTTTGTGGGGGCGCCGGAAATTGGACGGCTGGTGTCGGCAGGATTGACGGTTCGTTTCTGAATCGCAGAGGGCCAACGATCCCCTCGGCCCGACCCCGGGAGGTCAAGTGGTCAACAAGATCAACGAGGTCGACTTCAACAACCTGAGCGAACGCCAGCATTTCGGCGACATCTACGAACAGATCCTCAACGACCTGCAATCGGCGGGCAATGCGGGCGAGTACTACACGCCCCGCGCCGTCACCGCCTTTATGGTGGACCGCATCGACCCGAAACCGGGCGAGACCCTGTTTGACCCCGCCTGCGGCACCGGCGGCTTCCTGACCTGTTCTTTGCGCCACATGCGTGATCGCTACGTCAAGCGGCCCGAGGATGAGCAGACCATGCAGGCAGCCCTGCGCGCCGTAGAGAAGAAGCAGCTTCCACACATGCTCTGCGTCACCAACATGCTACTGAACGGCATCGAGGATCCGGGCTTCGTCCGCCACGACAACACCCTGGCCCGTCCCTATATCGGCTGGGGGCGGAGGGACCGGGTGGACATTGTGCTCACCAATCCGCCTTTTGGCGGCAAGGAAGAAGACGGCATCGAGAGCAACTTCCCGCAGTACTTCCGGACCAAGGAAACGGCGGACCTGTTCCTGGCCTTGATTGTCCGCCTGCTGAAGCCGACTGGTCGCGCTGCCGTGGTTTTGCCCGACGGTACGCTGTTCGGCGAAGGCGTCAAGACGCGGCTCAAGGAGCATCTGATGGAGGAGTGCAACCTGCACACCATCGTTCGCCTTCCGAACTCCGTGTTCCGTCCCTATGCTTCCATCGGCACCAACCTGCTGTTCTTCGAGAAGGGTGAGCCGACCGGGGACATCTGGTTCTACGAGCACCGCGTGCCCGAAGGCCAGAAGGCTTATTCCATGACCAAGCCGATTCGGCTGGAACATCTGCAGGGCTGCATCGACTGGTGGGGCGGGGTGGACCGCAAGGGCCGCGAAGAGACCGAACGTGCCTGGAAGGTGACGGCGGATGAGGTCAAGGAGCGCGACTACAACCTGGACATCAAGAACCCGCACATGCGGGAAGACGATCACGGCGATCCGGTGGAGCTTCTGGAGAAACTGACCGCCGCTGAGGCCGAGACGGCAGACTTGCGGAATCGGTTGAAGGCAATTCTGGCTGAGGTGCTGACCCAATGAACGCCGACCAACTGCTCGCTCATTACGAACGGATCGCCGACGCGCCCGACGCGATCATGCGCTTGCGCCGCTTCATTCTCGACTTGGCCGTGCTTGGCAAGCTGGTGGAGCAGGACCCGAACGACGAACCGGCGGCCATCTTGTTGGCAGGAGGAAAGCGATGTAAACCGCAAAAATCTCGCCACGCAGACACTCCCGGTTGGCTGGTCTTTCCTGTTGGCGCGTTGTTGGAATTTCGATACGGCAAAGGGAAGAAGGCCAGCGAACGAATAAATGAAGGACCGGTACCAGTATTCGGATCAAATGGGATCGTAGGGTACTGCGAGACACCGCTGACCGAAGCTCCGTCGATAATAGTGGGTCGCAAGGGTTCAGCCGGTGCGCTTAACCTGTGCAACGGCTCATCGTGGACCACGGACGTTGCCTACTTCGTAGAAGCACCTAACTTCTTCGATCTCCGGTACCTGTTGATTGGACTCCAGGCGCTCCATCTCGAATCACTCGGAAAGGGTGTCAAACCGGGCTTAAGTCGTTCCGACGTTTACGATCTGCCGCTAAGCGTTCCACCCCTCGCCGAACAACACCGTATCGTCGACAAGGTCGATGAACTCATGGTCCTGTGCAACCGGCTGGAGGAGGCGCGCACAGAACGTGAGGAGACGCGCGACCGGTTGTCGGTGGCAAGCCTTGACCGCCTCAATGCGCCCGATCCCGACCTGGGGGTATTTCAGAACCACGCTGCCTTCGCCCTCGACAACCTCATCCCGCTCACCACACGCCCCGACCAGATCAAGGCCCTGCGCCAGGCCATCCTTAACCTCGCAGTGCGCGGCAAGCTGGTGCCACAGAACCCGAACGACGAACCGGCGGCGGAGTTGCTGAAGCGGATTGAGTCAGAGAAGGCGCGGCTGGTGAAGGCGGGGGTGATTAGGAGGCCGAAAGTTCCGGTATTGCTTAGCGGTGATGAGCTTCCGTTCCACCTACCTAGAGCATGGGCGTGGACTCAGATCGCAGAACTTGGCGTGATCAGTCCGCGCAATGATTCTCGTGACGATCACGTAGCATCCTTCGTTCCGATGCCTATGATTCCAGCAGAATATGGCGCTACGAACGTTCACGAGCCCCGCCAGTGGGGTGAGATCAAGAAGGGCTACACTCATTTTGCCGAGGGCGATGTCGGGCTGGCAAAAATCACGCCGTGCTTTGAGAATGGTAAATCCATCGTCTTCCGCAATCTGACTGGCGGCATTGGGAGTGGCACGACCGAGTTGCATGTCGTATGTCCTATCTTTGTGGATGCTGACTACATCGTACTGTTTCTGAAGACCCCACACTTCATTGAGACGGGTATCCCGAGGATGACAGGCACAGCGGGTCAAAAACGCGTGCCAGCAGAGTACTTCGCGAACTCACCATTCCCTCTCCCGCCCCTCGCCGAACAACACCACATCGTGGCCAAGGTCGATGAACTCATGGCCCTGTGTGACCGACTGAAGACGAGCCTTGCCACCGGCGACGAAACTCGCCGTTGCCTGTTTGACGCGCTATTGCACGAAGCGCTGTCGCCGAACAAAGAGGAAATCCGGCAGAATATCTCCACGATCGCTCAAGAACTGCCGGATGAAACGCCCGGATCACCCAAAGTGCTGACCGAGCCAACACCGATCCGTACGTCACTTGAATGAGCCTTCCAGACATCAATTTCGAGAATATCCGCTCGTTCGACGGAAGCCGCCACGCCGGGTTTGAGAAAATGTGTTGCCAACTCGCCTCTTTGGAACCAGCACCCACGGGAGATAAATTCTATCCAAAAGGCCGAGGCGGCGACGCTGGTGTCGAATGCTACCGCCGCCGTGCAGACGGGAAGGAAGTCGGATGGCAAGCCAAGTATCTCTTTAGCTGGAATGCAAGCCCGGCAGCACAGCTTGACGATTCAATACGCACGGCGTTGAATAAGCACCCGAATCTCGTTGAGTACATCGTCTGCCTTCCGTTCGATCTTCCCGATTCCCGAACCGGCAAGGGCAAGACCGCACAAGAGAAGTGGGACGCTTGGTGCGCGAAATGGAAGGAGTTCGCCACATCGCGGAAGCGTGACCTAACTATCAGGCTGTGGGGCAAGAGCGAACTCAGCCTTCGTCTGGTGAGAGAGGACCCTGCCCACTCTGGTCGCCTTCTCTACTGGTTCGGCCGCGAGGCCCTCACAGCGGATTGGTTCAAGGAGCAATTTGGCAAGGCACGGGCATCACTGGGCAGCCGATACACTTCCGAAACAAACGTTGAACTCCCAATTAGACAAGACCTCCTCGCCTTTGCGCGCCATCCTGATCTTCAGAAGCAGATCGATGGGTGGTTTTTCCATGTCATCGAGAAAGGAAGCAATGCAGTAAGAGCCATACGCAGAACGGGTGCGGAGGCAGCTAAAACCCATTCCGATCCTCTGGCTGAAGCAATTCGTGCGTTGACGTCTTTGCTTGACGGGGATCCGATCGGTCCCGACCAACCCTATCCCGTAAACGATTGGGCTTCCGAAGCTTCAAACTGTCTCAATCTTGCTGGAAAGGCACTTCGCTGGTCCTACGACCTTCCGTCTTCCAAACCCGATAGTATGGGTATCAGGCCCGAACGCGAGGCGCAACATGACCTCCATGAACTGATGGAGGTGTTGCATGAAATCGAGAGTGTAGTCGCTTCGAACCGTTGGCAGCTAAGCAATAGGAAGGCGGTTCTTCTGCAAGGCCCGGCGGGGATCGGTAAGTCCCATTTGCTTGCCGACATCGTGGAGCACCATCTTCACGAAGGCGGGCAGGCGCTGCTCCTTCTTGGCGGTGATTTTATCGACAATGAGCCGTGGCCGCAGATTCGCGACCAACTCGATCTCCCACCAACGGAGCAGTTCAAGCACTTCCTCGGGAGTCTGGACGCAGCAGCGCAGGCCGTCGGCATGAGAGCAATTCTGTGCATCGATGCTTTGAACGAACGCAACGGCGTTAATGTCTGGCCGCAGCGTCTCGCAGCCTTTCTCAATACTTTCGAGGCTTTCCCGCGAGTCGGCGTTATACAACGCGAACACCCTGGCCAACATCGCGGCAGACCGGGCCGGCCTTCTCGGAAGAAAACAGGATCTCCGGGGCAGCAGAGTGGCCACGATCCACGCCGTCAAAAAGCGATTCTTCGAGGTTCTTCAGGCGGAGAAGCTGTTGGCGTTGAACCAGGAATCGGTTCGCACGGCGGAGGAATCCCTCCGTCGCTCGAAGACCATGTATGAGATCGGATCGGTGGCGTATCGGACGTGCTGAAGGCCAGGTCCGCTCTCGAAGCCCTGAAGGTGACCGTGATCACCCAGGACAACGAGATGAAGATCGCTCGGTCAAACCTGGCTTTCGTTCTCGGGATTGACGTCAACCGTTCGATTCGGCTGAAAGCCGGTGACCTCACCGTCGACCGTCAAAGGTGAGTTCGTCCTAAAAACGATTTCTCTTATAGCAAGGAATCTACGAAGACATACGGGTTTCTTTTTGGTGGGGAGGTATCTGCGAAGTGCGGGAGATATGCTGAAATGGTGGAATCTGCGTAATGGTTCGTGGATTCCGTAAGTTAGCTGCAATTGTGGCCATCGTAGCTGCTGCCTTCCTGCCCGCCTTGAAAATCTTATTGACAAGCCCAGTACCTTGAGAGTATATTATATTATAATCATCGCGTGAAGGGCGCGACCGAGTCCACAAAAAGGGTCTTACCCACCTTCCCTTCCTCCTTCGAACCTTCTTTCGCTCTGTTGATGTGGACAACAGAGGAGCGATGAAAGGGGTTCGTTATGCACAAGAGGTTGTCCCGTCGTCCCAGTGTTGAGTTCTACCATAAGCAGGCGAATCGGTTTCTCAAGGCGCATCGGAAGGGTGATGCGGAGATTCGCAACCGACTCTTTGCGTCCCTTCCCGAATTGGGAAACGTGACGGAAAAGGGTAAACTCGCAACGCGGTTGAGTCTCAAGGACATGCTTCGAATGATCGCGCTGGAGCACGGTTTCAGAACGTGGGCGGATATGAAGAGGGAGATTGTCAGCAGACGTATCATTGCGCTCCCTGCATTCTCAAGTATTGCTGGTGGACTCTACGAGCAGAGAATAATGGTAATAATGAAGCATGTGGCGAAGGCCAGCATGCACTGGGGTGAGGCGCTCAAGTACACGGAAGTGACATATGATCGTGTGAGGTTCACTGAGGAAGGCAGGATTGGAGCAGTGATCTGCCACGCGGAACGGTCCCGAGTACGGGACATAGAGGTAGCACCAAGTGATGAGATGTCAAGCTGGCGCTTTTCGGATGCACGCGATGGTGAAGAATTCTACGTGGGTGGTACAACATTGCATCTGAGCGATAGATTGCAGTCGCATCCGTCGCAAAAGGTGAGGTCTCTGGCGGCTCAGCACCGGCGGGATAACAGAGCAGGAAGGGGAACAAACCAACAGCTCGATGAGCTCTTGGCAGCAGTGACCGAGTCGGAGGTACCTGCGGCCAGCTAAGTCCGTGTTGCCGCTCAGTTCCCGCATTAAATAATTTGATCTCATAGAATATTCCCGCCAGGTGTTCCACTCTTGGCGGGGATTTCTATATTAAGCAAACGTGAATGCTTTGTACCGCCCCCATCCTGGCGGGGTGGAAGATTAGATTGGGATCCACAACAGCAGCTAACAGCACGCTCCCGGCTCGCTAACGCTCTACCCAAATGGCCACGGGCTTAACTTTTCGTCGATCGGAAGACAATTTATCTTTTCGGCAGGCGTGGCCATTTTGTATCTATTCTGAGATAACAAGAGAAAAGCAGATAAAGGTCCAAGCAAGATTCAGGCAGCCTTGTGGATGGTCTGGGATGTTCTTTGCCGATTGATTTCTATGCGGCGCTGCCGAGCCTCCTCCTTTCGACCTTGTCGGTGGTGAAGAATCTTTTGATGCTGGCCTTTATGCCTCTGAAGAGGCGTGACATACTGTATTGCCCCGTGATAGCGTTCGGCGTTGTAGCTGTGAATGAAGGAATCAATCAGGCCTTCCAGTTGATGGAATGTGAAGATGTCCTGGAAGCGCAGCCAGTCGTATTTGAATGTCCGGAAAAAGGCTTCGATCCAGGCGTTGTCCGTGGGTGTTTGATATCGGGCAAACAGCTGCGAGATGCCCAGGTCCTTGAAGAATTGGGCCATCGATTTGGCCTTCATCTGAGATCCGTGATCTGAGAGGGCTGTCAAGCTTATGGGCCCAGTGTCCAGGTCCAGCAGTCCTTCGTTGGCAAGGGCTTGATCCCAGGCCTGTTTGACCTGCTCCACGGTCGCGTTGAAGGAGAGCTTCCATCCTACGATCTTCCTGGAATACACGTCGAGAATGGCGGTAAAATACAGGAACAAACCGAAAAATGGGATGTAGGTCAGGTCCCAGCTCCAGACCTGATTAGGACCTTCAGGTTTGACCTGGGGCTTGCTCTGCTTGACCGGCGTCCTCACCTGTTTCCTGCGTGCCAGACGTTCTTTCCTGGCCTGTCGGTAGAAGCTGGAGGCCGAGGCCTGCACTACCCCCTTCTCTGAGGCTACCACCGCCAGCTGATGGGGAGGCAGATCGGCATAGGTCTCATCCCTTAAGAGGGCCGAGATTTGCTCTTTCTCCTCCCTCAGCAATCCGTGTGGGGCCTTATCAGGGGCGGGCCCGGGCTTCCCATCCAAAAGCGGGTCCGACACCCCATCCAGCTTCTCTTCTCGATCTCGCCGGCTCCAGGCACAATACCGCTGGAGGGGAAGCTGTAGGATCTCGCAAGAACGGGTGAGTTTCACCCCTTTCTCCTTGGCCCGATGGACCATTAAGAGGATCTCGCGTTTGACCTCAGCTTGCACCCGGTGGCCCTTGATCGGGCCTGTCAGATCCCATTCACACTTTTTTTTAGCAGGGAAAGTTCCACAGATTGCTCAATGATCGTTTGCTCCAGGCGTGCCCGCTCTTTGCGCAGCTGCTCCACCTCCTCAGCCGATACCATCGGCTTGCGGCTCCGGCGACCCTTGAACTCCTTGAGGGCCCCGGACTTGACCGACTCACGAATACGCTTTAGATCCGAGGAATGAATGCCCCATTTCCGCAGCACCTGTGCAATGGGAACATCTCCCCGGCTGGCTTCAAGGAAAATCTCATACTTCTGTTCCGGGGACAAGCTCCTGCGCTTCTTGACCGGGTCACTGTTTGAGGACAGTTGCTCCATCTTTACTCCTCCTGTGAGGTCAGGGATATCCCAAAATATGTATCCCTTCTCAACCCTACAGGCAACCAGGATCTTGCTTCGACCTTGCCCCCGTTTTTTCGGGCGATCTCAGACAAAAGATAATTTCGGGAGCCTGCAAACGTTATCGGCAATCGCCCTGTCCCCAACTAAACAGAGCTTATATCGTGCCGGAGCGGATAGTGACAGTGCTGTTGAATTCTGTTTAGGGAGTCGAGAATTGAGTGATACACCTTCTTTGGTACGGCAGGATGCTGAGGAGATACTATCAGACGCATTTTCAGGCCGTGTAGAACTTGGTAAAGCAGACAGTCTTGACAACCGACAGAATGTCTCTCGCTTTGGTGTTCTCTCAGGTCCGGAAGGCTGTCCGAGTAGCGTAGTCGTTAAGAGACCTGCTCTCGAGGAGGGCAAGATCTACGACCCCAAGTCTCGGGTTTGGACAAATCGAGGGTTTTTCAACGATTGGGCGGGATTGCAGTTTTCATCCGAAATATTTGATGCGCCTATACCAGTACCACAGCTATATGGTGGAAGTCGCAACAAAGGACTCATAGTCATAGGAGACCTAGGCAACGAGGAGAGCCTCGACGAAATATTGCTTGGAACGAATGGTCTCAAAGCGAAAGAAGCGCTCATCGAATTAGCGAAAACAATCGGTAGATTGCACGCCGGATCGTTAGGTAAGGAAGCGATCTATGATAAGATCAGAAGAGCTCTTGGGCCAGTGGACGGGCGAGTACGCATATCCGAGGAATTAGATGATCTGCTCGAGAGATTCAATGAAGTATGCGAAGTTTTCGGGGTCCGACCTCGCAGGGGCTTTAAGGGTGAGCTGAAGGGAGCTGTGACGCCTGGAGTCCTTTGCACGTACACTCACGGAGACCCATGCCCAGATAACATCCGATACGATGATTCAAGAGTAAAACTCATAGACTTTGAGAAAGCATGTTACCAAAATGCTCTTAGAGAAGGTGTTTACGGGCGGATGTATTTCCCCTCCTGCTGGTGTGTACGCAAAATCCCAAGTCTTGTCTTCCGTCAGATGGAGTCTGCCTATCGCATTGAGTTGGCTAAAGGTTGCCGAGAAGCTGAAGATGATACGGTGTTTTACCGAAGCGTTACGGCAGCATGCACCTATTGGGCAATTAGCGCATTCTACATGACAACGCGGCCGAGCAATGCGCTCAAGGGAACATTGACTGATCTTGCGCGAAGGTTAGGTGTAGACATTGAGGACGAATGGCGAGGAATTACCGCTATTCGAGGCCGCATCTTTTCACGTATTGAGAAACTGGCACAGACTTCAGAAGAGTTTGGCTATTTCAAAGCAATCGGGGGAACTGCTCGCGACCTTGTGGGGAAGTTGGAAAAGCTTTGGCCGTCAGAAGTGCGAGAAATGCCTTTATATCCAGCTTTCAGATCACTTGATTGATGCATTGTGAACGCGGAAGGTCTATGACGCACGATGGATTGGCGTCCTGATTGGAGTTACCCCGGTTTAGCGGACGGTTTATCAGTTGCGATTCATTCGGCTTCATGGGCAACAGCGCTGGAGGTCTGCTCAAAGTTCATGGGAGAGAGATATCCGAGTGCTGAGTGTCGCCGATGGGAGTTGTACCAGCCCTCGATGTATTGAAATACGGACATCCGAGCTTCGGCCTGTGTGCGGTAGTTTCGGCGATCCAGGCGTTCGCATTCGAGCGTGGCGAAGAAGCTCTCGCATAACGCGTTGTCGTAGCAGTCACCGGTGGAACCCATAGAGGGCCGGACACCGGCCTTGCGGCACCGTAGACCGAAGGCAATGGAGGTGTACTGACATCCCTGGTCGGAGTGATGGATGACGGCTTCCGGCTGTCGTTGCCAGAGCGCCATATTCAACGCCTCGAGCACCAGCTCGGCGCGCAGATGGGTCGCCATCGCCCAGCCAACGACGCGGCGGCTCCAGGCGTCCACAACGACCGCGAGATACAGGAAGCCGGCCCACGTACTGATGTAAGTGATGTCGGCTACCCAGAGCTGGTCTGGCCCGTTAGCCGTGAAATCTCGATTGACCAGGTCAGCAGCGACGCGCCCATCGCGATCACGGTAGGTGGTTCGATGCCGTTTGCGACGACTTACGCCCTCCAGGCCTGCAGCACGCATCAACCGCGCAACGCGCTTGCGACCGATCCGCTCCCCCTCGGCTACAAGCTCCTCGTATATGCGCGGGACACCACAGGTGCCATCAGAACACTTGTGAATCTTCACGATCCGTTCCGTCAGAGCCACATCGGCCTGCGCTCGTGCCGACAGCGGCCGCTTGAGCCACGCGTAGTACCCACTGGTGGAGACTTCCAGGACCCGGCACATCGTGGCTACTTTATAGAAGGCCTGATTGGCTTTCACGAACTCGTAGACTCCCCTGGCACCGAGTTGGTCTCCCGAGCGAACCAGGCCGCGGCTTTTGCAAGGATCTCCCGCTCCTGTCGCAACTGCCTATTCTCGCGGCGCAGTCGTCTGATCTCCTCCCGCTCCTCGGTGATCAGACCGTCACTGCGGAGGCCCTCATCCAGATCGGCCTGCCGCATCCAGATCCGGATCGCCTGGGCCGACGGCTCGAACTCACGGGACAACTCATGGGGCGTGCGACCCGCTCGCACCAGTTCTACAATCTGCCGCTTGAACTCCGGTGGATACGGCGAATGTGACCTCGGCATCGTAGCATCCTCCTTTCTGCCAAGTAATAAGGTATCCACGAAACCGGGTCAAGTCCACTATGCTTGCCAAACTGACGTCCAGGAATGAGTTGGCTCTGCCAAAAGCAGCAGTTGCCGACTTCCAAGGCTCCGAGCGGTAGTGGAGGTGAGGCCGGTCCTGAACCGGGCCTCTTTGTCGGCCTAGGCCACCCGAATCTGCCCTGGGTTCGCAAACCCTGGGACGTTTTTCGAAACTGGCGTAGAGACAAACACTAAAACCTCACACCGGCAAATGGCCCATAAAAAGCTCTGGTTACGTGTGGGAACAAAATGGAAGAACTGAACCAAGCCTGGAACGCCCTTAGGGCAACCCTACAGAACAATTTCTCATTTTATGACATCAAGGAAATCGTCGGGCTTGCCGGCTTCGACCTGCCATCTATCTCACATCTTGAGCAGAAAGCAGGTGGGGGGGCATCAAAAGGCCAACTAATGACCGGGATTGACGGTGGCCTACTACCTGGACTCAATAAGCATTTCATCGCCATCGTGGCCGAAGAGGTACTGACAAGAGAACCTGATTTACGAGAATCGCTTGATGATAATCTTTCGCGTTTGGGATGGTCTCTCAGTGGTAATGCTGTCATACCCATCAAGATTCTTGATACCTCTATTCTTTCCGAGCTTCCATGCGAGTCCCAGCAGGATCTTGAAAAGGCAGCGCAACGCCTACGCGACGGGGACTTGAGCGGTGCCATTTCTTCAGCGTGCGGCGCACTGGATGCAACAACTTCAGCCATCTATTCTTCCGCGAATCTTGGGGATCCGACAAAGGCCTCGTTCCAAGAGCGATGCAAACATTCATTGGCAGTGAGAGGTGTCAGTCCCAAAATGGAGCAACAGCTACACGAGCTTTGTTGGAACGAAAAGGAAGTTATATGTTTCCTCAAGAATTTCAAAGGTGCTATGAATCATGGAGCTTATATAATGCAGACTTTGCGCTCCAATATGGGTGATGTTCACGGCACGAAGCCCATCCTGAAGCCCTTGGTATTCCACTGCTTGAGGTGGGCCGAACTTATGCTTCGTGCCCTCAACGAAGATTGATTCCTGATATGACCCGGGAAAAGTGGACAGTGGTTTAAGCCGCTTTCTTCAGCGATAGCCGTTCAAAAAGGGCCGGGGACACATAGTCCAGGTAAGCGTGCAGCCGCTGATTGTTGTAAAACATTTCGATGTACTCGAAGAGTTCGCGCTCTGCATGATCGAGGTCGATCAAGTCGACGTGATACAGCCATTCGGTCTTCAAGGTTTTGAAGAATGACTCGGAGACGGCATTGTCCCAGCAATCGGCCTTCTTGCTCATGCCTTGAACAAACTGATGCGCGTCGACGGCCTTTCGGAAGCCATCGCAGCAATACTGAATACCTCGATCGGAATGAATCATCAGATTCGGCTGCGGTCTGCGTTGCCATACTGCGCGTGACAGGGCCGTGAGTACCGTTTCGTGCGCCAGCGAGGTGCTGACGCACCAGCCAACCACGCGACGTGAAAACAGGTCAATGAATACAACCAGATACAGCCATCCCGATCGACTGGACAAATACGTGATATCGCTGACCCACACTTCGTTGGGACGACCCGCGTCAAAGGACCGGTTCAGCAAGTTCGGGGATGCCTTCAGGTCGTGCTTCGTATCCGTGGTCACCACGAACTTCCGACGTACCTTCGACCGGAGGCCCTGACGACGCATCGAAAAGGCCACGCGGTTGCGCCTATACGGCTTTCCTTGTGCCGCCAGCGCACGGCTGATCTTCAGGCTCCCATACCAGCCACGGCTGGCCTCGCAGGCCGCTTTTACCAGGACATCCAGAAGAAGTCGTTCCTGCTCGCGCTCGCTCTCAGGGCGGGAAAACCAGCCATAGTAACCGCTTGTTGACACATCAAGCAACTTCGCCATCCTCTCCACCGAAAACTCCAAGTGGTGGTCCTTTATGAACCTGAATCTGCTTTCGGTGTCTTTGAGAAGATGGCCACTACTTTGTTTAGGATGTCCCGTTCTTCCCGCGCGATGTCAAGCTCTCGACGTAAACAGCGGTTCTCCTCCTCCAAAGGCTTCTGGTGACCTGTACCTGGGAACGCATCGATCGGGTCTGCCTCCAGCTCATCACGCCAGCGCCGGATCGCCCCCTGGTATAATCCCAGGTCCCGTTCTATCTGCCGGTCCGTCTTTCCACTGGTGTCAGCCAGACGCACCGACTCTCTCTTGAACTCAGAATCATACCGCTTTCCCGGATGTGAAGCTCCTTGACCTTTCATAGACACATCTCCTATACCTACAAAATATACTACCTCTTGGTGTGTCCACAATCCCCAAACAGGTCAATCTCCAAGCCCAGCTTTGCCCCACCAGGACATGGGGTCCATCGCGCCTAGTGAGATATTAGGGGGTCATGCAAATGGTCGAGAAACGCATGAATAGGTAGGAGCGATCCGTCAGTTAGGTAGCGGACTGTAGAGATGATAGATGTTTGATAAATTGTCCCTCTTGGACATAAGGGCCTGTGATTCCCAGGGAGAGTTGATGTGCTCAGCAAGGAACTTTTCTCGACTCGCACGATGATCGCTCATCTTTTCATCTCGTTGAGCCTCGCCGTCACAGGGATCGCTTTCTTCGCCTCCAGTGCGGGCGTTGTGTCCCCGGACTCCTTAGCTGTGTCACTGGATTCCTTACAAGCGGAGCTCGACTCGTTGATGAACGCTGCGCCGCGTTTGAAGGTGAGCGGTCAAGCCTTTGGTCAGGGAGTCGAATCATTATCTGAAGTTCATCCTGCGAACCTGGATTCGCTGGTGGAGGTGGCCACCTTGCTGTCGGAAGCAGGGGATGCAAAAGAGGCCGCTGTCGTCCACCGGACGCTGGGAGCTATCTACTTGGGCACAAAGCGGCTCGATGCGGCGGCGGAGGCGTTTGATCGGGCCCGCCGCCTCGACGATTCGGCGTCGTCATGGTTTGGCTTGGGGATTGTCGCGGCCGCGGGAGACCGATCCCGGAAGCGGGAGGCCCCGGACCGGTTCCGGGAGGCCCTTGCCCGCGACCCGAAGATGTCCGATGCCCGCTATCGACTCGCCCTCGTGCTGCATAGCCTGGGAGAGGGGAATGCCGGATCGGAGCTGGAGCGCCTTGTGAATACGGAACCGAAGTACATAGCGGGCTACCTCCTCCTCTCCGAGTGGGCTGAGCAGAAACCTTACGGTCTCGAAGAAGCCCTCGAATGGTGTGAGCGCGGCCTGAAGTCAAATCCGGATGATCCGGACCTCCTGGTCCGAAGGGAAGAGCTCAAGTTTCTCTCCGGTGGGGAGGACACTGGGATCAGTGTGTTGATGTCCTACCTCAAGAAGAGGCCTCACGAAATCCGTCTCTTGCCTCTGATCGGACAAGCCCACCTGAAGAAGGGGCGGTTGGGACCGGCGGATGCTATGTTTCGCGCCTATCTGGACCGGGTCAGCCCTCAGGAGCGAGCATTCTACGATGACATTTCGCTGGTGGGGTCGCAGGAAGAGATAGAGGCATTTAGAGCCATCAAGCCGGAGGATGCCCCGGAGTTTCTGCGGCAGTTCTGGGCTCGGCGGGACATAGACCTGATATCTGGGGTTAACCGGCGTCGTCTTGAGCATTATCGGCGGGTGTGGGTGGCCAGGACGCAGTTCTCTAAGGGACAGACGCCGTGGGACCGGCGCGGGGAGATCTACATTCGCTACGGGGAGCCCTACTTCCGGCAGCGGTCGGGGGAGAGCAACTTCAAAAAGGCGATGGACCGGAAGGTACAGGCCGTGCGGCAGCGGCAAGCGTCCCGACTTTACGGCACTTTTGGATCGAATCCCCGTGGCATCCTTTGGCTTCTGAGAGGTTATTCCTATTCCATGCCCGACACTCTTGCGGACGTGCCGATGGACGTGGGACTGTACCAGGGTCCGGTTTATCCGTTGCAGAGGTTCGGGCGTGGCTACACCATTCTAGGGATTGGTGAAACCGTATCTGCGTCTTGGGAGAGCTGGATCTACCCGCATATCGAGGGGGGGATCGAGTTCGTCTTCACCGACGAATTCCGTGGATATGACTATGACTTTGCCCCGATTCCCACGATCTATATCCCAAAAGGTCCGCATGGTCCGCCAGCGGCACGATTTAATAGGATCCCAACCATGGTGCGTGAAGGGGCTCCCGAGCAGGTCTTTCTCGCTTTAAAATCAAAGGCGCGGTCGTTGTATTTACCTGTGGATCTGACAGAGCCACTCACGTCTCACGTGGCAACAGTGGACTTCCGGGGAAGCCGCGACAGCTCACGCGTGGAGGTCTACCTGGAGGTGCCCGTCGAAGAGATCACTTCGACGGAGCAGGGTTGGCCAGGGGAGCGGTGGGTGGTCGTGTACGACAGGACGTGGCGAGAGGTTCACCGCTCCATCGACCGTTCACCGCTCCAGGTCCTTCCGGGGTTCGATGAGGAGATCCTGGACGTGATGGCATTCAACTTGCCGGCAGGTGACTATTTTATGGCTGTGAAGGTCAGAGACCTGAAGTCCAAACGATCGCAGGTGGTCCGCGACAGCCTCCGTGTGGAAGGTTACGGTGGAAATAGCCTCCGGATGAGCGGAATAGAGATCGCCCGTAGGATTGCGCCCACAACAGAGGAAGGTAAGTTCGTGAAACAGGGGCTGGAGGTGATTCCCATACCTTCCCTTACCTTCAAACGGAATCAGGATGTCTTCCTCTACTTTGAGGTTTACAATCTCACCCGGGACATGCGGGGATGGACGCACTACAAGGTCGATTATACTCTGCGTAGGCTGAAGGGGGGCATCGGTAATCCCATCCTGTCGGGTCTCGGACGGCTGATCGGAAGGCGTAAGAAGGAGGACGAGGTCACCACCTCCCACGAGTCAAGGGGAGAGACGATGCAGGAGATAATCCACACAGCGCTGGATTTGAGGAAGGGGAAAAAGGGGGACCATACCCTTCAGGTGACCGTTACGGACCTGAACAGTGGGATTGGAGTAAGCAGACAGACATCCTTCGTTCTTCGGTAAAATGGGGCTGGTTGGGATATTATGTTTGGCGCTCTGGCGGAAAGGGCAGTGTCGCTAACTCGCTAAAAGACGCTACGGCTAAAGCAGTGAAACAAGACATCAATGATTACAAACAGGTCTGGTCAAAAAAGGACAATAGCGAACAAGACAAGGCATCTTTTCAAGCTACGACATGGGCGACACGGCATGCAGGTCACCGTGTGAATTGCCCATCGTGCAATTCTAAAGCACTCCTACAGGGCATCCCTAGTGGAACGGTCACAACCGAGGTGAGTGGGGAAGAGGTAATACAACGACAAACTCTGTTGCCTTCGTCATTCAAATGCATAGCGTGTGGGCTCCACATTTCCGGCCTCTCGAAGCTTTCCGCTTGTGGGTTGGGTAACGCATTTAACGAGAAGTCGACCTACACGGCTGCCGAGTTTTTCAATCTTTACACCGAAGATGAACTATACGAGCCGGACTTCAACGAATATTGATCGCTCCGCCCCGTTAGAGCGAACCTTTCCTAAAAAATGGTCGCTGTTAAATGGTATTTCGTATGGTGTTGGCATCCGAACTCCGCTGAAAGTGTGAGAATCAACATGGATCTGAGGCGTGGCGTAGCGGTTGTCCACTAAGAGCCTGTATGGAAATCAGGTAGACAAGACGGTCAGACCATGTGGCGTGCCTATATCACCCACCCCGAACGTTTTGTGCAGGGTCACCCGCAGCCACCCGACCTGCCTCCCGAGGTCTGGATCAACCCACCCCGGATCTCGGATAAGTCCCAGCACGATCCACTTGTTATTTCGCCAGGTGACACCAAATCGAACTCGGTCCGATATCTGCAGAGGGATCCACTGGGCCGATGCCACCTCTAAAGAAGACGGCCGGAAACTTCACTAAATTCCAACTTTCAGTGTCTCAAAATTGTTGACACGTTCCGAAGCGCGGCTCAGTCCTGCGCTGCTTTGCGGCTTGCCGCTTGTCGCGTCGATTGTCCTACTGATTCCTCAGCTCGGGCCGATCTGGGGTTCGATTGGCGTCGTCGTATATGGCGGAGGGTCCATGTTGCTGATCCAGATCGTCCGGGATCTAGGTAAGGGCCTAGCAGCCCGTTGAAGAACTACCTTTCAACGCACATAAACGGAAAAGACGCCTGGAGTGCGGGTCAGATAAATCAAGGTAAGGAGATTGAGCAGGAGACGCTGATAAGAGGTTAAAAAGGTGACCGAGGGCAGCAAACGTGATTGTAGGACGAGCAGTAGACGCTGCAAGGCCTTGGCCAGGTCCTGGAGGGCCTTCGGAGTACCTACGCCCATCACTTTGCGCATGAGCAGAGCCAGGTTGCAGCCCCCGATGTGGATCAGCAAACGCTTGAGGATATTGCCGCGGTCTCTCAAGTGCAACCTGCGCATGCCACCGGTATCATATGTGTGAGCGATGGTTCTTTCCACCCGTTCTGCACGACTTCGGCGCAAGGCCTTGCCGCGATCTCCCTTGATCCGGCGTCGATTCGCATATACCGCGGCCTGCTCATCTCGTCGGCCGTTCCACTTGCGGCGTCCCCGATCCGGTTCTGAAATGTAACTCCGGATGCCGCCTTGCTTCAGACTGGTCAATACATCGTTGCTATGATATCCTTTGTCCGCAACCACCTCCCGTATACGCTGTCTGTGCAAACGTTTGGCAGCTTTTTCGTCCTTCGCGACCTGCTTGAGATTGAGCTGCGCCTCGAGCAGCGTCCAGGGCAACGACTCGGTATCTCCTTCATCTGCTCCCGACAACGCCACTGCCACAATGGCATTGGTGTCCAGATCCACCGCGTGCTCCACCTTGTGCGCCATGTGCGTGCGACCGTCCTTCATCTTAGCGATCTTGGCATCCGGGTCGTGCGGGTGCTCCCAGTCCTGGTTCGATCCCTTCTTCGGTCGCTTCTTATCGATCTTGGACAAGTCCTCGCGGGTAGGCGTTTCAATGCCCGAGGCCTTGGCCAGATTCTCAAGGAATGCCTGGTAGCCTTCACCCGTGTCACGGCGTACAATGCTGCGCATCGCGGCGTTGGCCTCCAGTGTCGTAGCATCCACGCCCAACGTCTTCCCCTTCACCAGACCCGCTTTGCACAAGACCCTCAGGATCCACTTGAAAACCGCTTCGTGAACTTCCAAGGGAAGCCGATGCCGGATGCGAGACAGGCTGGAATGATCCGGGGTCTGTTCGTCAAGGGCATACCCCAAAAACCGGCGCAACGTCAGCGAGTCAGATACACGCCATTCGATCCCACGTTCCGAATCAAGTCCCTCGAAATACCCAATCAAAAGCATCCGAAAATAAACCCCGGGCGGAATGCCCTTGCGACCCATATGAGGAGCGTAATACCGCTGGCAAAGCCCCTCGACGAACTCGTCGAAGCCGTTCGCCCCCAATACCTGATTCAGCTTCTCGTAGAACGGATGACCCGGAGATTTCACCAAAGTGTTCGATGCGATGAACAGGTTTTCCTGTCTCTGTCGTCCTCGTTTTCCCATTGCCATTTGCTCGTCCTCCCTTCTCAGTTTGAACCTGATATATCATAGGACCAAACCACAAGGAAAGACAACAGTCATCTTGGCATAAACGCACTTTTTCAACAGGCTGCTAGAGGAGCGGCTATTCCAATCGTGGGGTGGAAGGCCCTCTGCGGCCATGCTGCGACATGCGGATGGTCGATTGGAGAAGCCGACCAAGGAACGTTACCGGAGGTTTCTGAGCGAGGCTGTACCCGGCTTGCCGCTGGTGCCCACGGAGGACGAGCGGGAGAATCCCGAGAAGGCGCTTGCGGGATATGAGAGCGCGAACCGATGGTTGCTCGAGCAGACGGGGTGGCCCCTCTAACCGTCATATACTACCAAGGACATTTTTTCGACACTCCATCCTGGACCGGATCGTCTCCTGACCTCTTCTCCGACACTTTCAGACGGTCTCCGGTAGGGTAGGTATCCCAGCGGCAGAAAGGCTCTCCATCTCACGAATGAGCGCAGCTGCTTCCCGCCGCTCGGTGATCGCCGCGGCGGTGAAAAGACCGTGTTTGAAGGCGTTCGTGTTACCGGCCGGTGCGCCGGGCGATGCTCCTCCGTGCATCCGGCAACGGCCGTTCGTCATCGCGGGTGACCGGCACGGCATCCCGCTTCTCGTCCAGGCGCCGCAACGCGGGCTCCGGTGCATGGGCAAGTGCTATGCAGGGGGTTGTTCCTCCGATTTAGTGCGATCCCTCCTCTGTGTTTCGACCATGCCGACCACTGCCTGCCCACCCGCGTGGACGTACACATGCTCGACCGTCACCTTCTGCTGCCCCTTGCCGCGATGCTTGTCGAGGGCCCCCTGAATCTAGACTCAACTCTCGGAGGACTCTCAACCGTGACTGAAAATGTCAACGTAGCGACGTTTGACTCAGACTCCCCAACATCGGGCATTCAGGAAGCAATCGATGCTCTTGGTGATGGTGGCGGGTGCGTCAGAATACCTGCTGGCGAATGGAGATTGCGGGGTTCGGTCGTGCTGCCGTCCCGAGTATGCCTGTTTGGCGATGGCCCAGCAACGGAGCTTACCGCTTCAAGGCCGGAAGTGGTGCGCCTAACCCGTGACGCGCGAAAGGGCTCCCGCAGTGTGTGTGTCCGAGGACGTGTACCGTTTCTCCCCGGCGATTCGGTCGGGTTGGTGGACAACGCACACCAGTGGTGGGATGGGACACACGCATGTGTCGCCTCGGTAGAGGGCGGCATCGTCCGCTTAACTGAACCGATTCGGCTTGGGTTGAAAGTGGCCCTGGAGGCGCGTATCTGTAGTCTCTTCCCTGGGGTGACCACTGAAGGCACCGGCCCTCCGGGGGACACCGGAACAAGGAAGGGCACGCAGGATTCCGAGTTACGGGATCTCACGCTGCTTGGGACAGTGGATCAGAAAGAACCCGCTTGGGATTTCACATACAGCGCCGTTCACCTCGTCGCGTGCGAAAGCATCCGAGTGCTAAATTTGACGGTGAGGGACTGGCCAAGCGATGCCATCGGCGTGCAAGGAGGGTGGGATGTGCATGTTCACAACTGTCGATCTCGGTTCTGCCGAGGAAACGGTTTCCATCCCGGGACTCACCTAGGACGAACCGTCTGGTCCAATAACATCGCCATTGGCAATGGGATGGACGGCTTGTTCATCTGCAGCCTTGTGCATGACTCTGTCTTCACTAGCAACGTGTTCACCGGCAACAGTCAAAATGGTATCGGTGGTGTGGGGCATCACGATGACCACCACAACGTCATCAGCAACAATGTCTGCTCTGAGAACGGACGGTCAGGAATCAATGCGCACGATGGCTCAGAGCACACCATCACCGGAAACATACTACGCAGCAATTCCTGGGATTCCCCAGGTACGTATCCAGCCATCCGTCTCCACAGCGCTACTCGATTTCTCGTACAGGGCAATCGCTGCGCGGATGATCAGCAGAAGCCCACTCAGAAGCGTGGCATCGTCGAAACCGGCGACAGCGACTGGAACCTTGTGACCGGAAACGTCTGTGTTGGGATGCCCCAACCAGTTTCTTTGGTGGGTAGCAACTCGCTTGCTGAGGGGAACCTAGTTTGATGGCAAGAACGAGTCAGGAGGCAACCGTTAACCCGGAGGACAGAAGCCTGCATTTCCCAGGCGGGTATTTCGTCCGCTGGCAGATCGAGTCGCTGGGCACGGCCCGCTAACACGCAATTCATAGGAGAGGCTTATCGAAGCGCAACGACCGGATCAGTTTATCAGGGCAGTAGTCTTCGACTTTGGTGGTGTCATATCGAAGCCGCAGAACCAGGCCCGCGCTCAGTGGCTTAGGCAGGCCTGTGGAATATCTGATAGTAAGTTTGAGGAGTTATACTTCCTATACAGGGAGGACTACGACGGGACAACGCTCGCTTCTGGATCGCATGATGAAACGGTCAAGCTGTGGGACGTTGCGGCGCGAACAAATATCGCTACCCTCGAGGGGCATAAGTCTTGGGTCCGTTCTGTTGCGTTTTCACCTGACGGAACAACCCTTGCTTCCGTCGGGTCAAGCTACGGTCCAGGGTCATTGGATAACACGGTCAAGTTGTGGGACGTGGCGACGGGACGAAATATCGCGACTTATAGGCATATAGATAAGCATTCTGGTCAGGTGCAATCTGTCTATTCTGTGTCGTTTTCACCCGATGGCACGACCCTCGCCTCGGGGTCACAGGACAGCACGGTCATTTTGTGGGATGTGTCTGGGCGGCTACGACCCCGTCCTCAAACGCCTGTGAAAATCTCAGGCGATAACCAGCAGGGCACGCCCGGTGCGACGTTGGCGAACACCCTGATCGTCGAGGTGCGAGATCAGTACGATCATCCCTTACCGGATGCGCAAGTCACGTTTACGGTCACCGCGGGCGAGGGGAGGCTCAGCGGGAGATTCACTGTCGAGCACGCAACGACCGGTGCCAACGGCAGAGCAGAGAACACTCCGACACTTGGGAGCAATCCGGGGCCGAACATCGTTGAGGTATCTGTCGCTGGACTTGAGCCTGTGACCTTCAACGCTGTGGGAGTTGGAACGTCCACATCAATCATGGGTGGTGATTATCGGACATGGCATTTACCCGATGGCGCAATCGTCCGCCTGGGAAAAGGAGCCATTGGTGCGGTGGCATTTTCTCCCGATGGTCAACGCCTCGCCGTGGCAAGTGGTATCGGTGTCTGGCTTTACGATGTGGCGACCTCTCGTGAACTCGCGCTATTCACCGGGCATACGGGCAAGGTTGGGACCGTGGCGTTCTCTCCCAATGGCACGATGCTGGCTTCCGGTTCTCATGGTGATGTCAACCTATGGGACGTAGCGACGCGAACAAATATCGCCACCCTCGAGGGGCATAAGTCTTCGGTCCTTTCTGTTGCATTTTCACCCGATGGCACGACCCTCGCCTCGGGATCACTGTATGGCACGGTTAAACTGTGGGATGTGGCGACGCGAACAAATATCGCCACCCTCGAGGGGCATAAGTCTTCGGTCCTTTCTGTTGCATTTTCACCCGATGGCACGACCCTCGCCTCAGGATCACGGGATAGAACGGTCAAGCTGTGGGATGTGGCGACGCGAACAAATATCGCCACCCTCGAGGGGCATAAGTCTTCGGTCCTTTCTGTTGCATTTTCACCCGATGGCACGACCCTCGCCTCGGGGGCAGGGTCTTGGGATGGGAATGGCACGATCATTTTGTGGGATGTGGCGACAAGAGAAAATATCGCCACTTTTCGGCATACGAGTGAGGTCTCCTCTGTTGCGTTTTCACCCGATGGGACGACACTCGCTTCAGGGTCAGGGAGTAAGATCTACCTTTGGGATGTAAAGGCGGGAATAAATCTTGCCACCATTGAGGGGCATATAAATCGGGTCAATCACCTACAGATAAACGGAAAAGTTCTTGTGACCGTACGTCGCTTTGATCCCACTGAGTTCATAGACGATCGTAGAAATGTCCCTTGGTCAGATCCAATGCGGCATCCAACCACCGGTGGCGTGGTGACACGGAAGATTGAAAGGCGACTTATAAAAGAGGAAAAACTGATAAGGGGGGCAATGATTTATAAAACCATAGACACAGCTGGCAGAGAAACCATTGAGGAATTCCCTTTTGAGGCTCCTGCGATGCTCAAAGGTGATTACATCTCCCTTTTCGTGGAGGCAGGTCTCTCGCCGAACGTTTTTGTGGACTATGAGGAGAAAGAAGATGATGGAATGAGTGGCATTCTATGTTTCGTCTGTGATGTGACCGAGTGATCTGAGCCGGCGCATAATATCACGCTCGTGTGCCTTGAAATCATCATCTGCTAACCGGTGTAAGTCCGCGTAGGTGAAGGCCACGGAAGAGGCGAAGACTCTGGAGATGCAGCCTCGAAGGACTCCCCGGCGTCGGGTGAACGGAATGTGGTACGGTAGATGATGGAACAAGGGAGGTCTCAGTCGGAGGCCACATCCACGATAACCTCTGGATAAGCGACGAGACGTGAAGTCTGGAGGGATGCTGTATAAGAAGTCGGATGAGGTAATAGTACCGGTAATGGTGTGGCAACAGAACCCCACCGGAGGGAAGAGCCTCTACTTCAGCCGTGCCCAGCGGGGGAAGGTAAGTACGGTGCATGACCCGACAGGATTGTGCTAATCCCGACCAATATAAACAAGGAGTTACAGCAGCTAGACTGTAGCCCCTTTTAACTTGGGTTGCAAAAGGGTTGCAAATCCCCAGCCGTAGATATTGATTATGTGATGCTTCTGCAATTAATAAGGGTATTCAGGCACATTGTTTATTCGAATAGTGAAAAGCTTATAAAGGAGTTAACAAACAAAGAGCTCATAAATCTAGAATGGGAAGACATTCACTATAACTCACACCAAATGTTTAAATCCTGTCACTGAGGTTCAAATGACAAAACGCAAGGCACTCATTTCTGGTATCACGGGACAGGATGGTTCTTACTTGGCGGAATTCCTCCTAGAAAAAGACTATGAAGTCCACGGCGTTGTACGTCGAGTGGCCTTGGAGGATCCAGAACACCGTCTGGGACGTATCCTCCATATTCAGGACCAGATCGACCTCCATGCTGCATCACTGGAAAGCTATCCAAGTATGTACAACGTGATTAAAAACGTCCGCCCCCACGAATGTTATCACTTGGCCGCACAGAGCTTTGTTAGTTACTTATTTGAGGATGCATTTTCAACTCTCAATACCAATATCAATGGCACGCATTACGTTCTGGAGTCTCTACATGATCTCAAACCCGACTGTCGGGTATACTTTGCTGCATCAAGCGAAATGTTCGGCAGGACTGAGGAAGTTCCGCAGACCGAAAAAACCAGGTTTCATCCTAGGTCGGCTTATGGCATCTCCAAAGTAGCGGGTTACGATCTAACGCGAAATTACCGGGAAGCCTATAACCTACACGCCTCCAGCGGTATTCTCTTTAACCACGAATCTCCACCTGATTGAGGAACGGGTCGGCGACGACTACATCGTTCTCACCCACCGGCCAAAGTATGCCTCTGAAGCTGCGTGGAAGAATGAAGCCGAGCGCCCCGGATTCATCCAGGCCAACAAACTGTGCTTTCTGCGTGCCTACCAGCTCAGAGCGATTCATGCGTTGCAGCGGGCGGTACAGGATGGAGGCGATCGCTTCTTACAACGATACGTGGCTGACCGATGGCCCTTGTTCGCAACGGAGAAAAGAGAACGGTATGAGCGCCACAGATGAGGAATATCTGCAGATCGTGCTGGATGCGATCAGAGTCTGTGCGCTTTACAAACCGAAATTCGGGCAGGGACCGAAAGGCGAAGGGCTGACGCTTGAGCAGTTCCGGGAGTTGTATCAGGGAGATGCATTCTACAGTTGGTTCGGGCTGGAAAACCCGATGATGTACGCCGCCCACAAGGCGGCAGGTGGCATGACAAGCGTATATCGGCAGATCGGAATTGGTTGCGAAAAGCTGTTTCGAAGGGTCTTAAAGGACTCACTGGAATTGTCCGAGGAAGACGTGACTTGGTCGTATCAGGTGACGTTGCCGAGTGGACGGAAGCGAACGCTCTATCTGGATGGGCGGGTTTCCCTTGAGAAAATTCGCGACAAAGACAAACGGAACCGTTTCCATGGATGGATGAGCGAGTCTGCGAAGATGCTAGATGTGGACACGAAGGTATTCGAGAGCTTGACTGGCACAATCTTCGAGGTCCGGCAGGGCTACAAGAGCAAGGATTCAAAGCGCCAGAATGCGGATATCGCCAACGCTGCGACGGCGTACACGAAAGGCTATTTTCCGTGCGCTGCGATCTTGTCTGGACAGATCGATGGCGACGTTCTCATGCGTTACCGTGCTGAAAAATGGTCGGTTGTAACCGGTATCATCGGAACCACGAACCCCTTGATTTCGACCTACTTATCACTTTCTAAAACCCTATTTTTAAATCTTATATCCGATCATCGAAAAATTAGACCATGATCCAGGATGCTGAGAAACCAATCGCCACCTTGGCCCTTCATGCTTCAATCTTTTTGTTTGCTTCAAACCTTTTTGATCGTATTATCATCTGACACAAGCATTGGCAGTTGGCCCCGTGGTATGACATTTAACAGGAGGCCGAAAGATGAAACTCTCAATCAAGTCCCTCGCCATAACGGCCGGGATCATCTGGGGGGGGTCGATCCTCCTCTTGGGGATCGCGAATGTTATCTGGCCGTCTTATGCCCTCGGTTTTCTTCAAATCGTGGACTCGATCTATCCCGGATACCACGCCGGAACCGGTGGTAGAAGTGTGATCGCGGGAACGCTCTACGGCCTGATCGACGGCGCCATCGGCGGTCTGATTTTTGCTTGGGTCTACAATCGGTTTGCATGCGAAGGGAAGCCGAAAACCACCTGATAGAGAATGACAACGACCTCCCCTAGAAGGAGGTGGATTGCTTGGGGGAGTCCCCTGCGGCGGACTTTGTACGCGTAGCGCAGGAATTCATTCCCGCGCGATGTCTTTCAATTGGGCTTTCCGATAAGCCGTTCGAAAATCCCCCGCGTCCTGGCCATCTCCTCCCGAACCGCTGCCAAGAACGACTCCGGTTCCTTAAAATTCACTGCCCTGGCAAGCGCGGTCAACGCCAGCTGATTCGAAGGCAGCCGGGTTCGCGCCCGTTCGTCCTGACGGCGCATAACTTTTTCCACGCTTCGTAAAAACGAAAAACCGCCCTTCAAGTGGGCGGCGTCCTCGTCCGTCAGAAAACCTTCCTTTGTCAGCCGGTTTAAGCTCTCCAGGGTATTGACGCTCCGAACCCCTGGCGATCTTCGGCCATGCCGGATCTGCATGATCTGTGCGATAAATTCGATGTCTAAGATGCCACCTGGGCTGGTCTTGATACTCAGCGACTCCGATCTGCTTTTTCCGCCCTTGGCCTGAATACGCCGTCGGATATCCACAAGCTCATCGATTTCGGATTCCGAAAGGCCTTCCCCCAGCACGAATTCCTCAAACCGGCCCATCATCCGCTTCCCAAATCCTGCATCCCCTGCCACTACCCGGCTCCTCGAAAGGGCCAGGCGCTCCCAGGTCGAAGCCCGCTTTTCCAGATAACGATCATACGCCTCGTAAGACAACGCCAACAGAGCGCTACCCCCCTCGGGACGCAGGCGGGAGTCCACGGGGTATAGTTTTCCATAAACCGTCCCCTGTTCCAGCATCGTGATGATCTGCTGAGCAAGATCCACGAAAAACTGAAGGTTTCCCTGAGCCTGGGGCCCGTCGGTCTCCCCGTCGCTCGAATACACAAACACGATGTCCAGGTCCGATCCGAAATTGAGTTCCCTTCCCCCCATCTTTCCCAGTCCCAGCACCACAAATTCCGCAGGCGATCCATCGGCCTTGCGAGGGGTCCCCCACCTTGCGGAAAGTCCCTCGAAGGCAACCTGGTAGACCTTTTTTAACAGCGTATCCGCCAGATGCGTCAAAGCCTCGAACGTCTC
Organism: Candidatus Latescibacterota bacterium; assembly: GCA_965217865.1. GTDB lineage: Bacteria > Latescibacterota > UBA2968 > SICM01 > SICM01 > CBDCJO01. The sequence continues at coordinate 3,517,317 of CBDCJO010000002.1, forward strand.
GAATGTCCCGGTTAATCCCAAAAGGTCCCGGGTACCGATCCGCAACAATTCCCGGCTTTTAAACCCGTTTAAGGCGGCCATCCGTGCATCATCCGTGTCCGCCCTGTTCATCCGGACATCAAGCTCGGTTTCAAAGTCTGCGGCAGACGACTCCCGGAGCAGCACATTCGACCGGGTCAGCCAGTCCAAAAGACTCGGGTTGCGCACAACGAGATTAACCAGATATTGACTGCCGGCGCACACCTTGAGCATCAAGTCTCGCAAACCCCAATCCGATGACAGGATTCGAAAAAGGGTGTCACCAGCCCCATAAGCAGAAACCAGCCGCTCAAGATTGCTCAACCCCTGGTCCGGATCAGCCGAAGCCTCGAGCGTCTCCATCAACGCGGGGGCAAGTGCCATAAAACTCTCGCGGGCACGGGTTCCTCTGATCCGGGGAACGTTCCCGAAGGCCAAAAACACCAGATTTCGGTGAGCCGCTTCAGGTTGGGCGAATCCAAGTTTCTGAAGTAACGCAACCGCCTCGGGATCGCCCACTTCCATTTCGCACAATGCCCCCACAGACCGCCCTTCGCCTTCCGGAGCCGCAGAAAAAATCTCCAGGTAGATCCCCTGGACCCCTTCGAGGTGACCTTCCAACGCCGCCCGGTAAGCCTCCTTCGACGAAAAACCCAGGTTTCGGGCGATCATCGCCTGATCCGCTTCTGTTTCGGGCAGGTTATAGTCGCTCAGCCCGTGCATCATCTGCATCCGGTGTTCCAATCGCCTGAAAAACAGATAGGCCTCCTCCAGGACCTCCCTTTCCCCTGGAGACAGGGCAAAAACCCGTTTTAGCTCCGATAACGCCTGGAGGGTATTCCCGGAGCGCGCATCAATGTGTATCCGCCCGACCATCAGTTGCAGGCACTGCACGATAAATTCAATGTCCCGGATCCCCCCGGATCGGAGTTTGAGATGAGTCTCTCCCTTTCCCTTCCGCCCGATCCGTTCTTCGATCCTGCCTTTGGTGCGATGGATCTCCCTCACCGGGCTCACCTCGAAGTGTCTGGGATACACGAACGGCTGGACCGCCGCCAGGAACCGTTTACCAAGATCTTCCGATCCCGCACAGGGTCTGGCTTTGATCAGCATCTGCCGCTCCCACAGTTCTCCCCGGCGAACATAATAACCCTCATAGCCCGCGAGCGGCATGGTCAAGGCCCCTGATGACCCATCGGGACGCAGACGCAAGTCCACGCGGTACAGAAAACCCTCTTCCGTAACTTCGGTTGCAGCCTCGACCACCCGCTCAGCCAGGCGTGAAAAATACGCCTGGTTGGTCAGCGGCCGGTGGTGGGATTCCCCCCCGTCGGTCTCGCCCTCCTCGGAATACAGAAACATCAAATCAACATCGGAACTGAAATTGAGTTCCATCCCGCCCAGTTTGCCCAGCCCCATAATCACAAACTCCGCCCGACTGCCCTCCGTGTTCCGGGGAGTTCCATAGCGGGCGTCGAGTTCCGGGGTCAGCAGATCCAGGAGCTTTTGCAGGCATACGTCGGCCAGGGTGGAGAGTTCCGCGGTCACGTCCTGGATCGGACGGTTATCCATCAGGTCGCTTGCGCCGATCCGTAACAGCTCCCGGCGCGCGGCGCGACGTACCCCATTCAGCCGGTGGTCCAGGCCTTCAAACGCACCCACGGCTCTTTCGAAGGTCTTGATCAATTCCGCCTTTGTGCTGGGTTTTGAAAGCCGGTCGGGCGTTTCGGTCAGCCAGTAAAAATACTGCGGATCTCGTACGAGTACGTCCGCCACAAATTGGCTGCTGCCCAACAGGCGGACAAGGATCCGGCACGTCTCGGGCCGGTCTTCAAGCTCGTGGAAAAATCCTGATGGGCTGAATACGGATCGGGTCAAACGCTCAAAATTGTTCAGGGCCATATCAGGGTCAGGCGTCTCTACCAGTTCTCGGAACAGGACCGAAGGCAGGGTCCCGGTGGTTTCAGGACCCACCAGCCCCTCCAGGTTTCGCAAAGCCCGGTCCGGATCCCGGAACCCCATCCGTCCCAGTTCCCCCCGGGCCTCATCCGGGGTTTTTAGCAGTTTGGCCGTTAGCGCCCTAGCGGATATATCGGAGTCAAAAAGAGACATAAAAAGCGATGCGTTCAACTTGAACAGTCGATTTCATAACCCGCGCCTCAAGCTTCAAGTCCTCTGGATCCTGGCTACAGCGACTGATCGCCGGTCTCCCCCGTTCGGATCCGGATGGCCTCTTCGATGTGCGATACGAAAATTTTCCCGTCGCCCACCTCGCCGGTCTGGGCCGTCTTCAGAATCACCTCGATGGCACGGTCCAGTTGTTCGTCAGGCACGACTAGTTCGATCTTCAATTTGGGCAGAAAGTCCACGCGGTACTCACTCCCCCGGTAAAACTCCTGGTGCCCTCGTTGCCGGCCGAACCCTCGGTATTCGCCCACGGACATCCCCACCAGCCCAATCTCCGTCAGGGCATCCTTCACATCGTCCAGCTTGAACGGTTTGATGAATACTTCGATTTTCTTCATCCTTCACCTCCCTCGAGGAACGCTTTTACTTCTCTTAATTTCCCATCAGATCACCTTATGACAAGGTATCTGCGCCAATCAAAAGCGTCAAGTAGAAATACTTTTGGTTTCTTGGGCTACGGCCGGAGATTTGGGGAAACTTTTTTCCCGTTTATATATCACAAGCCCACTGAAACTATCATGGCCCTCTTATTTCTACTTTGGGATCTTTCACGCAGAAGTATGGATATAGCAGCTTCCTGGTGAAGCGTATCAACGGCTTGATCCCGGAGTCAAGGGCTCTTTGACACCAGGCGTCGAGCCATCTGGCTGCCCAGGCTTTGCGTTTGTAGATCCAGACTCGTTTCAGGTCCTCTTTGAGGATGTAGGCGGTGTTCAAACGTTGATTGATGGCCAGGAGATCGCGGAGTCGGGCTGGCTCATCGCGGTCGGTTAGCAAGTTCTTTCTGTTTTTGAGAAGTAGGTATTTGGTTCCTCGGATGATAGCCTTGTTGTCCTTGGAGGCTTTTCCACATTCATCGATCCGAACCCGATCGATTACTTTCTGGGCATAGATCTGGAGCAGGTGGAAGGGATCATAGACCGTGGCAGCGTCAGGACAATGCTTGCGCTTCGCCTTGGCATCGTAGTATCTATTGATCGGTTCTGACCATCTCTGAGCGACGAGGATGATTTCTGAGAAGGCCCACTTTAGGTGTGGGTTGCCGATTTTGTTATTCCCGTCCTTTGTCTTCTTCCCAGCGGACTCTCTCTCAACTTTGATCAGCCTGCTGTAGGAGGAGAAGGCTGAAGCGGATTTGAACCGTTCAATCGTGTGGATTTCATACAGGATGGTCATGGCCAGCATCTCCCCCAAGTCCGGGAACCGTCATCAGGATAGACAGGGCATTCCGATCGTGATGTTTGGCCTGTGCCAAGACTTGCTTTTCGACTTTGTAGATCATTTTGTCCAGGGAGTCAACCAGGTCCAGATCGCAGTCTACAGACATACCCAAATCTGGGTCGGGCAGACGTTCGCACAGCTTTCTCCTGCTGCTCTTCTTTTTGACCTGATCGCTGAGAGGATCCAGGATAGCCTGCTGAGAGAAGGTGTTCTGGATGTGGGTGTAACACTCAGCCCGTAGGGCCACAAACCGGTGTCTTCGCCGGAGCAGGTCCCGGGTTGCCCGCATCTCTTGCGGATAGGCAAGGCATAGGCCATCGGGAACAGGTTGCAGCGCATCAGCTCTGCCAGCATTCTGGAATCGAGACGGTCGTTCTTCTTCTTGCCCCCGTGGATCGCCTTCATATACAGGGCGTGTCCCAGGTAGAATGGAATCCCGGCCTTGTGACACCCGTCAGCCAGCCAGTACCAGTTGAAGGTTGACTCAACCCCGACGGCGATGCTACTGAGGTGAGTTTCCAGCACTTGGAGCAAGAGTTTGAAGTCGTTTTTCAGGTTGCGCTGGAACACAATCTCTCCCATCTTGTCCATGATGCAGACAAACATCGTTCTGGCGTGGAGATCGATGCCACAAAAATAGTTCGAGTCGATCCTTGCGTATTGCATAAGGCCCTCCTGTGGGAGAAAGTTGATTGAGATGTCCGAATCCCAATTATAACCTCTCCTGACAACGAGGGCCTTTATATTAATATCACGGCGTGTGCGAGCTTCGGGGCATACGCCCCTTCGCCAAAACCCTGTTCCAGGGTTCGCACATGGGCGTTTTGTACAAGCCTAAGCTGGTTACGACCGATCCGAATCTTTGAGAAGATGGCCACTACTTTGTTTAGGATGTCCCGTTCTTCCCGCGCGATGTCAAGATCTCGACGTAAACAGCGGTTCTCCTCCTCCAAAGGCTTCTGGTGACCTGTACCCGGGAACGCATCGATCGGGTCTGCCTCCAGCTCATCACGCCAGCGCCGGATCGCCCCCTGGTATAATCCCAGGTCCCGTTCTATCTGCCGGTCCGTCTTTCCACTGGTGTCAGCCAGACGCACCGACTCTCTCTTGAACTCAGAATCAGTCCTCCGGCGTGGCGGCGTTTTGGATGGTTCAGATACCCGGGAAAGGGAGGGGAAAGGAGCATCGGTAATGCGACGAAAAATCCCGGTCCTTGTCTCATTGACCTTCCCTGATGATGTCCCGCGGCCTTGATAATCCTTTTAAATCAGATAAATCGGACCCTTTACTTCTCCCGGCAAACGAATGTTGATGCCTTCTGTGGAAGCGATTGGACCCTGACGTTTTTTTCAATCTGCAATCTTCGATCTTCATTCCCCTGGCCCCTGATCTTTCGCAATTTTTCCAAAGTCATCAGCAAAGATAAAAAAATCGTCGAAGTCGACGAGACCGCTCTTGTCCAGATCAAAAACCGGATCCGTTCCCCCGAAGGCCTCCGCGAACATAAAGAAATCGTCGAAGTCGATCCTCCCGTCCCCATCGAAATCAGTATCCGAAACCGCAACCTGGATGTCCAGCGGGGGCAGACCCGATCCCGTTAAGGACACCCCGAACACTTCCCGTTCGGGATCGTTCGTCAAGAACGTCAACTCGTGGGTAGACATGACTTCGTCGATCGGCCGGTACACGATCGAGATCTCCCGGGATTCTCCCGCCGGAACCGTCACGGACGAATCCCCGATACTGAAAGACTGATTCCCGGAGGAGGCTCGAATCTCCAGGTCCTCCCCACCCGGACCGGCCCCATTCGATACGATCAAATTCAGAGTCCGGGAGGAACCTACGAAAACGTTTCCGAAGTTAAGCTTATCCGTCATTACGGACAGTACCGCAGGCAGAGGTGTCCACCGAAGGATGATCGACTGCTCCGCGGTATCCCCCTTGGTGTCCGATATGATCAACAGAACCCGAATATCTTGGCCCAGCACCTCTGGCTTGGGTGTGAAACTCAGAGCCCCTCCTTCGGTTCCTTTTTCCCTGACCCCGATCAACTCCGGATCGAAACCCTCGGCGCGCCATACCAGATCTTGAGGGTCGTCCTCTTCGTCGGAGCCGTATGAGGCCAGGTCGATCTCGATGGGTTCTGTCCCGGAGCCGGACTGGTCAGGAATCAATGAGGTGATGGTTGGAGGGGTATTCGGAGGGGGAAGCAAAGACTGGATGGTGGAGACGATGGCACTCTCATTGAAGCGACTTCCAGGACTTCCTGAAGACACCCATCGGACGACTCCCCCCTGATCGATAACGATGAAGTTGTTGTTGCCCAATCTGTACTGGCTCCCCACCCGGCCGCCTTTGGTTAGAACCGGATAGGTCGTCTTGGTCAACCCGACGAAAATTTTCCTTACGTCATCCGGATTCCCGTCCCACACATCAATGCCGATGGCTTGAAACTCCTGATCCTTAAACCGCTGCCAGATTTTGTTCTCAACGGACGAACCGTCCGAGATGCAATCCGGTCATCTCCACCCGAAGAAGTTGACGAACACCACCTTTCCACGGTAGTCGGACAGAGAATAATTCCTGTTATCCAACCCCTTCAACGTGAAATCCAGAGCGTTGTCCCCAACCCTCACCGCGGAGACGGCAGGCGCGTTCGGTCCAGCATACCAGAGGACCAGTCCTAAGAATAACCAAATGACCCTTTTCATATCGAACCATCTTCCTCTCATCGGTTCCGACACTGGACATGCTAGGCATGGGCGACATCGCGCAGGGCCAATAACAGCCCTTCGGTCTCATCACTTGCTTCACTGAAGGATACTCGGATTTCTTCTCTTTACTTTCGTTTCGCCGCTTATTGAGACCCGATCACGGATCACGCTTTGCCTCGTGCTCAAATGCTCTGATCCGGCCAACGCAAGGCTCGATGATTGTGTCGATATCCGGCACTAAGCCCATTGTGCGCACCATAGCGAATGCCTTGATCTTCGCATGCGGAAATATGTCGTGAACGCGAGACGCACAAGCGAGCAACGTGCACCCCTTGGTGACGATGTCATCAACCAAAAGGATACGTGTCGGCTTCAGCAACTCGTCCGCCACCGAGATTGAATCGTAATGCGTTTTGACATTGGGGCGGGAGCCCTGCGCTTGAAACGCCGACTTCTGTACCTGGTGATCACGTCGAACGTTGCACATTACGTTGTTCGCAAGTCCTTCCTCCAGCAACACATTGCAGATCTGCTCGCTAACCCACAATACCAATTCGTTCTTGCGCGGGGCGCTCCCCGGAACTGGCATCAGCACCACATCGTTCCCAAAAAAGTTCCCAAACTTGTTATCGGCAAGGTGCCGGCGAACTTGTGCCGCCATCTTTAACAGAGCCGGCTTGTGCGCGCACTTTACCCAATCGCGTATACATCTTGATTGCTTCGCTGTCTCCGATTTGCCCCTTGGGGAATAGATGTAGCAGGACGCGAAATGGAGTTCAGAAAGCAAACGCTTCGACCTCCTTGCGATCAGTGTAGGCCGGCAGATTGTCGAGAACAAACGTTAGGTTCTCTCTGGCCAACTTCTGTGCGCCGTAGGATATCATTTCTTGTGGCCATGACAAGCGCTTATCTTCGGCGACGTTATCCATTATGAAAACGTCTCTGCCGAGCCTGAGTGCTTCCCAGCCTTGATGCTGAGTGCCACTCTTTTTACTCGCCTCAACGATCACCGTTGCATCGGTAAGCAAAGCCATGGTGCGATTCCGCATTGGGAAGTTTTTAGGCGTCGCTGGATAGCCAGTCGGAAACTGCGAAACCGCCGCGTGCTCCGACATAATTTTTAGCTGCAAAGCTTTGTTCTCGGCCGGATAGAACGTGTCCAATGGTGTGCCGAGCACAGCAATGGTGTGCCCGCCGAGCTTCATTGCCGTTTCGTGCGCAACAGCATCGACACCAGCGGCCAATCCGCTGACGACAATTATATCCTGACCAATAAGTTCCTTAACGAGATTTCGCGCACGCTTGACGCCAGCGTCGCTGACCTTCCTCGATCCGACCACGGATACACGCCGACCAGCACGAAGCAGGTCGACATCGCCAGCAACGTAGAGCTGATTCGGCGCGTTCTTCTCCTCGATATTATTAAGCTGGCCGAGCAATTCATTGAGTCTATAGCTTCGTTGGTTCATAGCTGGATGGGAAGCGCGCTGAGCACCTGATTTGAGATTCGCCACTGGGGGCCTCCTATTTCAATGTATAGCGTCCCAACACCAACGCTAAGTGCATAATCCTCGGATGTTTACGGCCAAGGCTGTCCGAGAGTGGTTGGTTCGAAGATGTAGCAGGCTTCAATTACGTTGTATACCGCTTCATTCCAGGTGGTTGGCATTTCTTCGACTCCTTTTGCGTGATTGTGATTTACTTTCCACCGACTTTTTGAAACAGGAGGAATGATGTCGGCTTGGTTATATCTTTTTTCTGAGATCGCCCGAAAAGACGGGGGCAAGGTCGAAGCAGGATCCTGGTTGCCTATAGGTTGAAGGGCCTATATGTGGGGAGCTACTGGCGACCAAATTGAGGGTTTTTTTGTTGGTACAAAAGACGATCTAGAATGGTATAGGGACAGAGGGGGGGTATACCAAGAATCCGAGATGCTTTGTACCACGCCTCGACTCGACCGCCAGGGGGTCGCTCTCGTCCGATTTATCCCTGCGGACTGCTTTGGAAAATTCCTTAACTCGTTTACTATAAATGATTTACTAATTCATCGAAGATGCTCGTCCCCCCATTATGTCCACCGGGACGAAACGGATTTCCCCAGACCCTATTGGCCGTTGACGGAGGTGCGTCGGCTCCGGAACGCCTCGCGCCCGAGGCGGACCGGCTGACGATGCATGGCTTCCGGGCCATGGCGCGAACGATTCTGGACGAGGTGCTGGGGTTTCGGTTCGACTTCATCGAGCACCGGCTGGCCCACGCGGTCACGGATCCCAACGACGGGGCTTACAACCGGTCGTCGTTCCTACAGGAACGACGACGGATGATGCAGGTTTTGGCCGACTACCTGGACCGGCTCAAGGCTGGCGAAGACGCCGAAGCAAAGACGTTGGCATTGGGGTCTTCTGACACTCTTGCGCCTTTCCCTCGACCCTGGTCGGCCACGCAGTTTGACAGAAGAAGAGGAGTCCCTGATCGCAGAAATCGCGACAGCGCCTCCCCAGGCCTTTGGCCGTCCTTTCAACCAGTGGTCTCTGAGGAAGCTGAGGGATTTTCTGGTTGAAAAGAGACTGATTCAGCCGGTCAGTCACAACGTCATCCGTCGCGTCCTGAAGAATCGAAAGATTACTTATCAGCGAACCCGGACCTGGAAGCGATCCAACGACCCGGCATACGACGCTAAAAAAAACGCATCAAAGCGCTCTACAAGAAGGCCCCACAAAGGTGCTCGGTAATCTGCTTCGACGAATTCGGACCCATCCAGGTCAAACCACAACACGGTAACGCTTGGGCGCCACAGAAAAGCCCTGTCAGACTCCGTGCCACCTACCGCCGGTTTCAAAGGCGTGAGCCACTTTTTAGCGGCGTATGATGTTCATCAAGACCGCCTGTGGATGCATCAGAAAAAGCGCAAACGATGGCAGGAGGTCCTCCGTTTTCTCAAATCGATTCGACGGCGATACCCGAAGGACAGACGCCTATACATTGTCCCACCCTTTGGGTGTCAATTCCCAATAACCTCGACCAGATTCTGGTGGCGGTTTCACAAGGCCTTGGGTTTTTGCGCTCTGGTTTGCCCAAGCAATGTTGTGCCGCCATCTCGGTACCCCATGAGAAACTGACTCATTGTAATAGGGGTGCTCGAATATTTCAGCAAACTCCTCATATATTGCTTCTTCAACCTGCTTTTTTGCCGCCCTTCCGCCAAGGTTCCGAAGGGTCCTCAGGATATGTACGACGAGCTCTTGCTGGGAAACCCGAGTTTGTTCCTGACCATCATCGGGAGATTGGTTAATTTCAATGGGACGGGTAACTGGCTCGTAGGTAGTAAAATTGTATCTATTCTGAGATAACAAGAGAAAAGTAGATAAAGGTCCAAGCAAGATTCAGGCAGCCTTGTGGATGGTCTGGGATGTTCTTTGCCGATTGATTTCTATGCGGCGCTGCCGAGCCTCCTCCTTGGCACTGCCCCAGGGGGGATTGCCGACAATGACATGGGCCTTTATGGGTAAAGCCGCGGCTTCCGTGAAGAAATCAGCCCAACGGATTGTCCCTACTGGTAGATTCGTAGTGGTCTCGCCAGGGATGGAAACTAAGTGAGGAAGATTCCACTTTCCGAGCAGTTTCTGGATGTCAGGAGGCGACAACTGATCCAGGAAAGCAAGGTAAAGGCTGAATGCCGTGATCTGACAGGCACTTCGGTTGCTGTCCACGCCGTAAAGGTTGGTGCGGAGAACGTCCATGAGGCCGTTAGCCCGGCGGTCGTAACGTGCTCCGGGATTCTTCAACTTCCATTCTTCGGCAAGCCGGTTGAACAGTCCGACGAGGAAAATGCCTGAGCCGCAAGCAGGATCGAGGAATCTCTTGTCGAGAAGTGAAGTTTCACCCTCCAAGGCCACGTCCAAAACAAATTCTGCCAGAAACCTGGGGGTGTAAAAGGCTCCGGCTTCCTTCTTCTGCTCCTCTCCGGCAGCCTTAAGGAAGTGTTCGTAAATCGCACTGATGGTTTCAATCGGGATGAAACCGAAATCGTAGGGCCAGAAGGCTTGCTGTCCTGATTGAACATTGGTGCCGTGGAAGAAGCGATCAAGGATTTCAAGATGCTCAACCTTGATCTGCCTACTTTCTTCCTTCAGGTCGGCACTGAAAAGATCGCCGTTTAAGTCGTTGGCAAGTCGGCTGAACAGCTTGTAGAGATCGGCCTTGGCATCCGTCCGGGGCTTCTTGGCAAGAATGTCCTTCAAGTGATCCGCGCCGTGGATACGAAACGTCTTGAGGTAGGCCCTGTCGATAATGCCACGATCGAACAGGTAGCAGGCGAAAACCAAGCGGCAAAGAAGTGCATCGAGTGTCTGCGGCTCAAGCCGTGCGGCTTGGACCCGGCTAAGCTCCTGCCGTGTGGCCTGAAGGTTGCGGAGCAATTCTCGGTCAACCCGTTTACGTGGATCAAAGGAACGCCGGTAGACGTAAAAATACTCACCGGATTCAACTGACAGCAGGAAAGACTGAAGCTGATCCTGAACGCGATTAAGCATCTCGACAAATCCAGGTGCCCGTCCAGCTTCGGTCAGAGTATCCGCCGGGGGAATTAGCCCTGAATAGACGTGAACATCGTCTGGAGCAACGATGACCAAGATCGGAGCGATCCCTTGGTTCCAGAAGGAACGATGAAGACGAAGGATGCCTTCCGGGTCAATTTTCTCGACTTGACAGAAGTAGATAATCGGCTGGAGGCCCCCATCAGGACCAGCTCGATCTTGGCAGAGGACTCCGTTGATTCCAAGTTGTTCAAAGGCTCGCCGAAGGGCATGCAGCTGCGGCACCTTTCCCGCCGCGTATTCAAGTTGGTCCACGCTTGAAAAGAAATGCGGCGGCTTTCGGCCATCAAGGCCAAAATCTTTCTTCCAGTCTTTTTTGGTAGTGGTCATTTTCGTGCTAACATCTTACAGTTTGATCCGTTATGGGTTCTGCAAGGAACTTGCACGCCCAGCTCATCATGAGGGACGATAAAGCGTTCAGAAATACGAAAAGCGGATATGGTAGAATTCATGAATCATGATGCATTTAACCCAACTTCGCCTAACGTTTGCCGCTCAGCCGCGGCCGCGAAGCGGCCGTCGGCCTGCAGCGGCGCGTTAGACAGCGTACGTCCCTGGAACCGCGAGTTCGTTGCAAGTCGTCTCCGCACTAGCCCGACCCCGGAATGCAGTAATATAGCCGTTTGGCCGGAAGCTGTCAACCAGGGAGGCTTCAGATCCGAGCGATCAGAAGCGGTCGCGACCCGTTGGATGACGGCGAGGTTCGAGACATTGAACTTCGCCCCGGCCTTTTCAGGATCTCCAAAAACTCCAGGGCCGTCACGCCGACCTGAAGCCAGTGACAAAAAGTCGGCTGATTCCCGCACCCTCCAGGCGTCCATGTTCCACAACTTTCTCAAATACAAGAGGTTTCTCTCTCTGGCGTGAGGGTGAGCGGTCAGGAAAAGGGTGCAGTTGGGGAGCCGGTCCCAATGTGGAAGAAACGACTGATATGACTGGAAAAACGGGAATCGGTCTTGACGTCTTGACATGGTTTCCGCCTCGACGGTGCGGGCGTAATTACGATATATCCTTTCAATACAGCATGTTACGTCTCACAAACAGAGAATGGTTCCGGGGAAAGGATCATATGGGGAGCCATATTCCAATCCGCCAACTTCGGCGGTCGTCCGTTAACGCAAGACCCCGTGGGGCAACCCTTCGGGGTCTTGCCGTTTCTGCCGTATTCACAAACGCTTGTGCCACCTCTCCCCCTCTCTGCCGGGTCTCTGTCTCGAAGCGTTTTCCCCGGTGTCCGAGCACAACCGTGGGGACTGCGTCCGTTGAGCAGAGATATCTCTTCCGGATTCTCTGATTCTCTGTTTTTCGCGTTGGCCTTGTTTAACAGCCCGGTTGCGTCCTTTCGACGTTTCGGAAGATCCTCCGGCAAGTATTCACAGGAAGCCGGACCCGATGGGTCCGGTCACCGGCTTACGACAGATCACCGGACAGCGGAAGCGGCCGTGCGCCCGGAGTCCGAAACCGTAGTTGGTGCAGCCCCCAGTCCCAGCCCGAGCGACGCCTTCTCCGGCAATTTTAGCAAGGCTTATCAAAGGCGCGCGCGGTTCTCCCAAGGCGTGCGGGGAGATCCGGAAGGTCCGGTTCGTGGCCGCCTCTACGAGGGCTCTCCAGCATGGAATCCACACCTGGCGATCGTGTTCAGGGATGAGCGGCCGGGGAAACGATAGGAGGGGAACGCCATGCCGCAGAACCCAACGCTGGAGGAGTGGTGTCTGCTGACGTTGCGCCTGCGCATCGCGGGCTGGAGCTGGTCCCGGTCGTGGATGCCGGCGTCGATCATGCTGTCGCCCGTTAACCGACCCTTACGCTTGCCATCAGAGACAAGGGGAGCTACATTCGAAAGGTGTGGAAAAAGAGAGAAGGCGACCCTAAACTTCCCGTGAGATAGAAATATCCGCAAGATGCCGGGTGATTGGCCCGGTGGGAAGGAGGATCGCCGTGAAGAAACATACGTCAGACACACCGTGTTTGTCCATCCCTACCTGGGAGACCCTGGAAGGGTGGATTCGAGATGAGATCGAGGTGCGCATCCAGTCCATTGCCGAGGAGGAAGTGACCCAGTTCCTGGGACGGGGGTGGTATGAGCGTAAGGGAACTGTCGATGCGGCCCCCGGTTATCGCAACGGCTACGGGAAGCTGCGCCGATTGTCGACCTCTTGTGGCACGATAAAGATCAAGCGGCCCCGTGTTCGTGGATTGAAGGAGCGCTTCGAGAGCCGGATCCTGCCCTTGTTCGCGCGTCGCACAAAAGAGGTGGGAGAACTGCTCCCAGAACTTTATTCTGCACGGTCTGGCTCAAGGCGACTTCGAGCTGGCCTTGCGGGGTCTGCCCGGAGATGGAGCGCCGCTGTCTTCATCGTCGATTGCCCGACTCCGCGGCCAATGGGAAACCGACTACCAGACCTGGCAGGAACGACGCCTGGATGATCGCGAGCTGGTCTACGCCTGGGCAGACGGCATCTATGTCAAAGCCGGCCTGGAGAAGGATAAGGCGTGCCTGCTGGTCATCATCGGCGCAATGAGCGATGGCCGCAAAGAGGTTCTCGCCCTGGTGTCCGGCTACCGAGAGTCCACCGAGTCCTGGCTGGAGGTCCTCAGAGACCTGCGCGATCGTGGCCTGAGCCCCCCTGTCCTCGTCGTCGCCGACGGCAATATGGGCATCTGGTTCGCAGTCAATCAGGTCTGGCCACACACCCGGCAAAAGCGGTGCTGGAACCACAAAATCCTCAACGTAGTCAACCAGATCCATAAACGCCAACAGGCCCAGGCTCGGGCGTTGCTCGTTCAGATCCCCTACGCCTACACCCTTCGGGATGCCGGGAAGATCCGCAGGCAGTTCATCGCACGATATCAAGACCCGTTCCCGAAGGCAGTCAAGACCCTTGATCGAGACTGGGATCGTATGCTTACCCTCTTCGACTTCCCAAAACCACACTGGAGGCACCTGAGAACGACCAATGTCGTCGAAAGCCCGTTTGCCTCCGTCCGCCTCAGAACCAACGCGGCCAAGCGATACAAGAAGGTCGCTGCGGCAAGTGCTCTGATCTGGCGCACGCTGATGGTCGCTGAGAAACGCTTCCGACGACTTGATGCACCCCATCTGATGCCGGATGTCTACGCACAGCACCACCGTAAAAACAAGATCACTATCGACTCGGGAGAGAAGCTGGCCGCCTGACCTTTTTACACACCTCTTGACGAGAGCTCACATGTAGCAGTTTTATGACCACTATATTGGAAGCTCATGTGTATGGGACGGACCCCGGAATTGACGCCTGACCGGATGCAAGCGATTCGCGAAGGCCTTGGTCTCACGCAGGAGGAAGCTGGCAGGCTCTTGGGAGGCGGTCCACGGGCCTTCACCAAGTACGAAGCCGGGAGCCTGAAACCGAGGGCCGCTGCGATCAATCTGCTGCGCGTACTGGAGCTATATCCCGACGCGCTTGGGGTTCTTCGAGGAGGCGAGCTTCATCCCGCGAGTTCTCGGGTCCCCGCCCCGTTCGAGGTGGAATCCGACGACATTGCTTCGCTTGGGCCTCCTGCTTTTCCCAATCTCCTGCGACAACTCCTCTCTGCTGAGGCCCGAGAGTACGGCCTTCCCCAAGACGGCATCCGCGTCGCCAGCAACATCCATGTCCCCGATGGAGGGGAGGACGGGCGAATCTCATGGCGGGGCCGTCCCGAGCGCACTCCATTCCTGCCGTCCCGGCTATGTCAGTTTCAGTTGAAGGTCGGCAAGATAGAGCCCGCTCGGGCGGGCAACGATGTCCTGACGAACGGAACCGAAGTGAAGGCAATGGTCCGCTCGGTCCTTGAGCGGGGCGGACACTACATCATGCTCTGCGCGCAGCCCTATAACCAACGGCAGGTAGAGGCGCGGCAGCGTGGCATCTGTGACGCTCTGAGGAAGGCCGGATTGTCGGTTCCGGATCACCTGGTCAGCTTTTGGGAAGCCGATCAAATCGCCGCGTGGGTGAATACCCACCAATCGGTTGCCCTCTGGGTCAGGGAAGAGGTGGGGCTTGGGACGCTCGGCGGCTTTACTTCGTGGAACCATTGGAAGGGCCGGAGCGAGCACTCTGTGCGATGGGTAGACGATCCCCGACTGGCCGACCTGCGCCGCACGATTCGGGACAAGGTGACGGAGTCCGGCGCGGTTCTCCGGGTGGTCGGGTTGTCGGGTATCGGCAAGTCGCGGCTCTGTCTCGAGGCACCGAAGAGAGTCGGCGAAGACGAAATTGTCGGCGCTCGCTTCGGGACTTCGTCATGTACGCAGTACAGTCTGAAGTGGGTGCGGAAGCGATTCATCCCATCGTCGAAAACTGGCCGTCTCCGGCGGACGCGCCGTCGTGGTCGTGGACGACTGCGATGCGCGAGGACATGCCATCTTGGCCGGGATAGTGTCGCGCCCGGGCAGCCGCCTATCACTGGTCGCATCGATATGAGATTCCCTCTCATATCGATGCGACTACCATCAAGATTGACGAGGCCCCGGCGACTGTCATCGAACCCATCGTCGACCATGTCGCTGCAACACTGGATCGTCACCCCCTTGCACGCCTCTCACGGGGATTCCCGGAAGTTGCAATCCGAATCGCCAACGAATCTGATACGAGGGGACACCTCACCTATCCGGCCGACGACCACCTTATTGACGAATTCGTCTGCGGTCGTAGGCCCACGGACAGGCGCTGTTGCTCCAATCGGCCAACTGCTCGCGGCGTTCGGACCGGTAAGAGTAGAGCCTGCGGAAGAGGCATACCTCGGCACGTTTCAAACGGTCGGAACGGAATCCTCAACCGAAGAACATCTCGCGAGGATTGCCGACCTCGGTCGCCAACCCGCCCGCGATGACCTGTACACAGGAATCCAACGACTCGTCCAACGAGGCGTAGTCAAGCGTAGAGGAGGGCTCGGGACGATTCAACCGCGTCCAATCGCCGTCAGGCTCGCGGAACGACAGTGGAGGAAATGGGATAAGAGGAAGTGGGACCGGGTGCTATCGGGCGACATCGGCTCGGACCTAAGTGTCTCGGCGGCCCGGCGCCTCGCTGAACTGAATGCTTCGGAGATAGCCAACAAAGTGGTGGATCACGTCTGCCGGGAGGGCGGGGACTTCGACCGAGTCGATGGGATTGTCCTTCAAAGTCGTGTGAAGGTGCTTTCAGGCGATGATCCACCACCACACGCCCTACAATGTGGAGTACGTCAACATCTTCCCGTTCGACGCAACGACCGTTTCGATTAGCGGCAAGAACGCGAACCTCGACAGCAACTCTACCATTGCACACGACGCTCAGGACAGGCGGGCTGGGTCGCGCGACCCTGCTCGGTAGCACGAAGCGCAGTTAAGGTCGACTGTCAATGCGGACAAGAAGGATCAAGGGAGGCTGAGCGATTGGGCCAGGGGATTCACAGGCAAATGGTACGTAGTATTGCGGTCGTCGAAGATCACGATGCGTTTCAGCATGAGCACCACTTCCGCTCCGCAACCTCCCTTCTCGACCCGTTGTCGGCACCGATGCTGTCGCAATTCCGCCGCGTGGTGCGCACTCGATACGAGGATGGAAAACCTCGCCTGCTCTGCGCCAAATGCAGCAAGCCGGTCTATGTCTCCCTGTCCGGAGCCGGTCACGCGGATCAGCGAGACGGGCGGGACGCCTTCTTCGCCCACCACGCCGGCACGGCGGACGAGTGCGCATGGGGCAGTGGAGGTGAGAATCCCCGAGACATTGACCGCCTGAAATACGGCGGCGCACCCGAGGGCGTTCAGCATCAACGGCTCAAGACAATGCTGGCTTCCATGCTGGATGCGGACGCAGCCTTCAGTAACATCGTGGTTGAACAGGTCATCAGCCGTCCGCCGCAATGGCGAAAGCCGGACGTGATGGCGTCGTTTCTCGATGGTCTAATTGCCTTCGATCTTCAACTGGCAACAACACAGCTCCCGACGATTGTAGGCCGCGAGACATTCTATGAAAGGAACGGTATCCGGTATGTGTGGGTGACGAGTACGGACGACCCGCACAGCTTGGCACGGCAGACATTCCAGGACATCTACTGGAACAACGACGCACAGATTTTCAAGGTCGATGCGCATGCCGAAGCCGTCACCCTGGAATGGCGTGAGTTGCACCTATGGGCAATGTCGGTCGCCCCGAGACTCGATGATAATGGGCTTCGGTCCGTGTGGGAGCGTCGGTTGGTGGCCAGAAGCGAGATCGACTGGGGCACCACATCACGGCGCCCGCGTTTTTCAGACGCGAATTTCGACACTGCCTTCCGCAAGCTCGTGACCGAACGGTTCGCAGCCCCGAGTCAGCGGCTGATCAACGCGGCGAGTCAGCTGGAGCATATCGTGAACCGAGAAGCAGGACATGCGTGGGATGAAATCGCGGGCGCGGTAGGCGCACCACGGTGGATCGAAACCGACACAGACAGGGTCTTCAAGGCGATTGGAGTGCTGGCCTCGGCCGCCACCGGCAAAAAGATGGATGCTTCCAGATACGCACCCGAGGCGCTGACGGCAATGTTCAACCAGTTTCTGGAGACAACTCCCTGCCGTGGCTGGACGGCTATGCTTCAGCAAGTCGCCACCGCGTACGGCAACGCGGCGCTACTCTCGGCAGCTTCGACACAGGCGAAGATCACGCGCAACTTGGGAGAAGACCATCCCGACCTTCAACGCCGGTATGCCGCCATGCTGGACATCATTTTCCCGAAAACCGCCCTCGCCCGTCTTAGCGGTCCGCCGAGCGAGATTGTCGATGTATAAATCTCTGTCGGCCAGTATCGTGTCCCAAAGATTCCTTCAATAATTCCTCGGATAAAGCGGTCTATAAACCCTGAACGGAGCGAAGGATCTCTATGTCCCGAACTATCAGACAGTTGGTGCGATCTTCGCTCGCTGGCTCTCGATCAAAATGACTGCCACCGCTACGTTTTTGGAGACTTTCTTTGTAAGGAACTTCCGGGATACGACACTGATCTTTGGCGGGCGATTTTAACCTGCCTCTTTGAACTGAAGAGCCAAGAAATACCGACCATCATCGACAAATCCGGCTTGACAGTTGACTGGAATCTTACCGAAAGAGAAAATTATTTGCACACTTACCACAAAATGGCTTTTCGACCACGGATCAACCGCGCGTACGATGCTTTGACCAATGACAACAAGTTGCGGGTTTCCTTCATCGTCTGCGAGGAACTCGTCCAAAAAGGTTTAGAGGAAAAACTCAACGTAGCCTTGGCCCAAGTAGGTTGGTAAACTGATGAAGGCCACCTTTCGACGAAAAGCGAAACGGTGCGGGAGCTATTTTTTCCTCCGAGCACCCAGCACGATGCTTATTCTGTTGCCACGTGTAACCTCTTTTCGTTAACTACCGAAAGTAATCCCCCGGCTTTTCCGGGGAGACTCCCAGAGTTTGACAGTTCCGCGGAAATGAGAGAGAGCCTTTCCTCTGTGAACCGCCCAAAGTTCATAGAAAGGAAGGCTCTCGATAGACGACTTCCAAAGCCTACGTCACACGGTCTGGGCGTGCAAGTATCACGTTGTATGGATTCCGAAATATCGTAGGAAAACGCTCTACGGGGAGCTTCGACGGTACCTGGGAGAAGTGATTCGGGACCTTGCCCGACAGAGAGCGAGTAGCGTCGAGAAGGGCCACATGAGACCAGATCACGTCCACACGTTGATCTCGATTCCACCCAAGTATGCGGTTTCGCAAGTCGTTGGGTACATCAAAGGGAAGAGTGCCATCCACATCGCCCGGCACTATCTCGGTCGTCGGTTGAACTTCACCGGACAGCATTTCTGGGCAAGGGGCTATTGGCTCTCAACGGTTGGCAAAGATGAGGAGGCGATCCGGAAATACATCCGCGATCAGGAGAAAGAGGACCGTCGCCTCGAGCAACTCAACATCTTCAGGTAGAAGCCACCTTCAGGTGGCGCCAAGGTTTTCAACTGCTTTGAGCGGTTTACTATGGATGAATCAAGCAGCCGGAATCCAGATAGAGAGATCGTTCAAGGCCTAAGGGAGAGCTCGCATTATGCCTTGTCCAGATTTGAAAGGAGATATCGAGATCGGCTATACGACTATGCTTTAGCTAGACTAATGGATAGAGATGAGGCTGCTTCGATTGTCAGCGACACACTTTTGCAGATAGTCAACTCTCTCGATAGCTTTGATTTTAAGAACTCTGATAATGACTTCCGAAGCTGGGTTTTCCAGATCTGTAATCGAAAAATTATCGATGCAGCAAGACGCAGAAAGCGAGAGCATGGGCAAGCCACCCTGATCAGTCTTGATCTGGAGACTGAGGATGAAAAAGGAGAATCCCATAATCCTGTCCAATTAGAAGTTGATCGTCAGATAACAGAGGAATACTATCGTGAGTCCGTTGAAAATTCAGATACTCTCAAGAAAGAGACAAAGCAGTTTATTCAGAGCCTAAACCCGAAGGATAGAATAATCCTTTCTTCATGCTTGGATGAAGTTCCTCACAAGGAAGTTGCTGAATATGTTGAGATGACACCCAACAATGTCAAAGTACGTTTCCACCGAATCAAAGAACGCTTTATTCAGCGCTTACATCAAAAGGAGGCCTGAGCAATGGATGAAAAGAAAATCAATATAGATGAATTTCTCAGATCTATAAACTCTGAGCTTCCTGTTGATGAGGATTACTTGGACTTCTTCATGTCTCGTGAGCCCAAAGAGAAAATGCCAGAACATCATGTTGAGAAACTATCCAGTGATCTGAGAGAATCTCAAGAGAAACGTCATAGACTAAACCAAAGGATGTCATTTCCTGAAAAGTTAGTATCACTTGGAGAATACCTGCAGCTCCTGAAGGAGAAACTCGACCTGGAAAGAAAGGGAAAGGCTCTCGCGTCTTTCCTAGGTGTTGAATCTGATTTGATTCCAAAGTTAGAGACAAATACGGTCTCAATAGTGTCAATACCATTGCGTGAATTATATTCCATGGGTCGTAGCATAGGACTGAATACTGGCACCTACCTTGAACTTCTTAGGAAGTCACATAGGCTTCACAACATCGGACCTAGATATAAAGGAGCTGCCAGGTATGATTCTAGGGAGGGAACCAAAGGGAAGGAGCAATCAATGAAAATCGCCTATGAGGAGCTGCTTCTCAAAGGTAAAGCAGAAGAAAGAGATAATGATCTGGAATCGCATCTGCACGCTCTGAGAGAGATGTTGGAAAAGAGCTAATGGAAGAACTCCCAAGGAAAAGAACAGGCTACTGCAGGATGGCAGCGCGGAGTCTGCTTTCGAGATACAGCAAAGGAGCAGGTGATATCAGACCGCCAATTCCTGTCTGTGATATAGCTAAGTTTAATGGCTATAAGGTGGTGCTCCTTGAAACACTGACGGACAAACACTCGGCCATTGTGGACTTGCATGAGAAACTTATTGGAGTGAATAAGAAGCATCACTCACACAGGAGAAGGTTCTCCATAGGCCACGAACTCGGCCACATCTATCTTGAACATCCTTCGGAAGACGAGCAATCTGAAGAGGAAGTGAAGTATTTTAACCTCGAAGCGAACGAATTCGCCGGTGAGCTACTTGTACCTCTACATTATCTGAAACTCGAATTAAAGCAATGCAAGAATATGGATCAGCTTGCGAATCATTTCAACGTGAGTCCCGAAGTGGTATTCAGGAGGATCTCTTCCCAAGGGCTGTTGTCATACATATAGTCTTGTAAATTAGTTAGTTAATGGGATAAGGCCGCGTTCTCTCGGGAGCGCGGCCGTTCCTTTTGTCCGGGGTGTAACCCGGTTTCGTTTATATAAGTATAAGGTTCGGAAACCGCCGCGACAAGAACAACACCATGCTGGCCGAAATTGCATCCGGAAGATTTCCGGCAAAAGTGGATAAGGTAGACAGCGTCACTTCCGCGCTGCCCTCATTTCTTCATCTGCGCGGCGACTCCCGAAGGCAGGCTGAGCCTTCGCTAAAGGACATCCATCGTCCGTTTCCGGGTTCCGCTCTCGCAATCGATTAACTGAATGTCGGGACGGATCCAGCAATAGAGCTTCGAAAGGGCGGCCGCGGTTCGTACGGCCGAGGGGTACTGCCACTATACGGAGATCATGCCGGACGAGCCGGGGTTCAGGCCGGATTTCGTGGTGGCCGGCAGCACGGAGCGCGGGAATTCACCGCCGCCTCGGCGAACATCGGATCGCTATGATGCGCAATAGGATCGAGTTGTTCGAATTCCCCTTAACTTTCCACAACCGGAGAAACAACCTATGAATGGTGACACGCAAATTATCGTGAGTGGTCGTGAGTACAAGGTCTCTGGCAATGTTGTGACCTACGAGCAGGTCGTGAAGATCTGGAACGAGCTCCATGATGCAGAGAACAAGCACATCATCGGCACGCCCGGCATCGACTACGAAGACAGCCTGAAAGGCGAGGACGGTGTCCTCCTGCCGGGCAAGGACGTTGAAGTCAAGGACGGCACGAGCTTCTCGGTAGACCCCGAGCATGTCTCGTGAGGGACCGTCTCTTCACGTTCGCTGAGCAGGCCGGGTTTGCCGTCAGGGTCGATTCCGACGTCGTCCTGGCCGTCCGGGTTCCTTGTCTGCTTGCAGACGGGGTTGTTGGCACTTGTACCATTGAGAAGTCCTACGACCCTATGAACGGGAAACCGAATGACCGGATAGGTGGCGCAGTCCATGCGGTGCGGATCACCGCTGACGAAGAGCACGACGGGCGCGTGTACCACGCGGACGGGAACCCGATTGAGAGCTACATCGCCGGCGACGGCAAGACCTGGTCGAACATCTCCATCCGGAAAGGTAGCCAAAACAGCCCGGAGGAGGACGTGTCGGCGAGCGACTTGATCCACCGCTATGCGAAGCAGATCGTCGGGGCCGTGTCGGCGGACGGCTACTCCGAAACCGCTTCTCTCGGGAGGCGGGGTCCGTTCAAGATCCCGAACACTTTCGAGGCACGAGCGGCGATAGGCTCGGTTCAGGATCGCATCCGTGATCAGAGCATTGCGATCATCGGCTTGGGCGGAACGGGCGCCTACGTCCTAGACCTTATTGCGAAGACGCCAGTGGCGGAAATCCATCTTTTGGATTCCGACGACGTTGACTGGCACAACTTCATGCGCTCACCGGGCGCACCTACTGCCGAGGAGATTGAGTCGCGTCCCAAGGGGCGCCTGCGCAAAGTGGACTACTACCATTCCAAGTATGCCTCCCTCCGGGAAGGCATCCACCCGCACGCTGTTCGAGTGGACAGCCCGTCCATATTCGCCGAGTTTCTGTCGGCGCATCCCGTCGACTATGTCTTCGTGTGTATCGACCAACTGACCGACGGCGATTCGCCGCGTCAGAACGTCGTCTACTGCGCGCTCTCAGCGGCGGAGGTCCCGTTCATAGACTCGGGTGTGAGCATTACGCTGGAAGACCACGCCATCAGAGGGGCTGTGACGACGAGCGCCTATGCCGCAGGCTCTCGCGCGTGGAAGGATGCCATTCCGAATGCCAGAGTCGAGGGCAATGTCCCCGGCTACCGCAACGTCCAGCTGCCGGAAGTGAACGCGTTGGCGGCGTCGCTTGCCGTGATGGAGTGGCGGCGTCGCACGGAACAGTATGTTTCGGGGTCGGCTTCGTTCCTCCACAAGTTCCGGCTCGAGACGCCGTGCATTGTCACAGCAGACTGACTCGCAGGAATGACGCCCGTGAAACTCCGCCCCGTCTTCGTAGACGTATTGCCCGATTTTGACGCAATCAAAGCCGGTGAGCTCTGGATTAGCCACAAGTACCGGACTGTCAACCTGCGCTGCCCCTGCGGTTGCGGCGATCTGACAGTGCTGTCTCTCCACCCAAGCCGCTGGCACGTTCATTTCGATGGCAAGTCGGCCTCTCTGGACGGTCCTAGGGGTGGGTCCGTGTGGGCCAATTCCGGCTGCGGCAGCCACTACTTCATAAGGAACAACGCCGTCATTTGGGCGCGTAGAATCGATCCAGGCCGTCATTCGGAGTATGCCCAAGTCGAACGGACGCGGCTGATTGTGTCTCAACGGAGCCGTCTGGCTTGGCGCTCCTGGCTCAAAGGTGTTTTCCGCTGTCTGTCGCTAGGGAGTTGGCGTAAGTAGAGCGCCGCATTTCTTCTGGGTTGACCAGACGCGTGACCCGCGAGTGTGTGCTTGATTGCGTTCTAATCGGTACGTACATTGGGGTGATATGACCCGGGAAAAGTGAACAGTGGTTTAAGCCGCTTTCTGCAGCGATAGGCGTTCAAAAAGGGCCGGGGACACATAGTCCAGGTAAGCGTGCAGCCGCTGATTGTTGTAAAACATTTCGATGTACTCGAAGAGTTCGCGCTCTGCATGATCGAGGTCGATCAAGTCGGCGTGATACAGCCATTCGGTCTTCAAGGTTTTGAAGAATGACTCGGAGACGGCATTGTCCCAGCAATCGGCCTTCTTGCTCATGCTTTGAACAAACTGATGCGCGTCGACGGCCTTTCGGAAGCCATCGCTACAGCCGATTGGCCGGAGGACTTCGCGAATGGCACCGCTCGACAGATATCAATTGGCGGACGACAGGTTTCGGTTATATTTGAGAAGGTTGGTGACATCCCCTGATCTCAGGGCATCACTCTTGAGAAGTTCGGGCTAGTTACGCCCCACCCTCCGGGAGCAAATGGCGCAATTACTCCCAAGCGTCACGTCACCGGCTCCGGGTTCGCATTCGGAAGGCGATGCGGAACGCGCTCACGATCGCAGACCCGTCGTCTCGCTCAATCGCCGCGACGGCTCCAAACGCTTGCGGCGACGGCCTTCCCGGCCAGTGTCGGTGTGTCGGGCGCAAATGCCCATCCGACTCCATTCGGAGTTATTTTAATCACACCCCCACGCAGCAAACTGCGGGTCTCGCCATGGAGAATAAGACTTCAAAAGAAGGAGACGGTAGCAATGATCGACAGACGCGCCCTTACTGCATTGATGGTGGGATGGCTATTGCCGAGCGCCGTTCAGGCGGAGCCACGGCCCGGTGACCTCGCCGGCGTATATCCGTCGGCGGGGCCCGGCGACGACCGTACGTTCTACGCGATAGCGCGTGTGATCCCGGGAGCCAGTCCCTCGACGACGAGGTCCGGGGAATCGATTATTCAGGTCTTCGTCACCGGCAGGGACCGCTGTTCAACCCGCCTTGTCGAAGGGACCGCCAGTCACTACTTTGCGGTACCGCGGAAGGTGTCCACGCGTGTGCGACTCGACGCGCTCCACTCGGCACCGGGCCCCAATCACTTCATCCGCATTAACGGCCGGGAGTACGCGCTTTACCGGATTATGATCGGGGTACGGGAGGGCCGCCTGCGTCTTGAAGAGACAGTTCTGGTACGCACCGGCTTCTTACCAAAGATAATGCGCGGACGAATCGAGCTTCGGCTGGACTCGGTCTTGAAACCCGGCGACCTGGCGGACGAGATGATGGCCAAGGCGTTGGAAGAGATGACAAGGGCCGACACTATCGAGCGTGAAGGTTACGAGAAGGCGCTACAAAACTACCAAACGAGAAAAACGCGAGAGTGAATGGGAATGGATTGGCTTCACGACCGGCGATTGGGGCGATATCGAGAGCTCGCGTTAAGTGGGTTAAGGCCAATTCCACATGTCTCCAACAGATTGTCGGATTCGTGCCGGATCCGACTCGCATCGATGACAGGCTTGTAACCAATACACATGTATACCTTTGAGGTACCTGTGTATACTTTTGAGGTACCTGGAATCGTTGCCGATCAAGACTGATAAGATAGGTCCATTTATTCTTCAGTCCCTCGGTGTTTATGTACCGGTCTGAACGTATGCTTTATCGGAAAATTTCTGCCACCTATCATAATTCTCGGCTCCTTCAGGTTACGCCGTTGGGGAACACTGATGTCCACGATAATGCAAGCCACGGCAACGAGTCCGAGATTTGAGGACTGAAGCCATCGCTCACAAGAAGGCAATGAAACCTTGAATCACACCTTATGGATCGCCTCGCTGTTCTCGTTGATCCTGGCAGCGACAGGCTGTGACAAACCCCAGGAGCCGGATGCACAGGGAACGGTCAACATCGGTTTTCTGGGTGCGGGCGACCGAGTGACCTATCCCAATGCTGCGGCGGTCGCCGTAGATGAGATCAACGAACGCGGTGGGTTGCTCGACAGACCGGTTGATCTGGTCGTGAGAGCTGAAATAGAGGAAGCGGCTGTCTCTGTTCAGGCGGCCGAATCGATGATTCGCACAGACGAAGTCATCGCGATCATTGGTCCCAATCGCTCCACACACGCTATCGAAGTCGGGGTAGTGGCACAACGGCATGGCTTGCCGATGATTACCACGGCTGCGACCAATCCGGATGTGACAAGGGCCGGTGACTTCGTCTTCATGGCGTCGTTCACCGATCTGTTTCAAGGGCGTGTCATGGCGCAGTTTGCCAGGGAGGAACTCGACCTGAGCAGGGTAGCGACCCTGACCCGGAGAGGCGATGTTTATACGGATGGGATTTCCCGGTTCTTTGGATCCGAGTTCAGCAGGCGTGGCGGGGCGATCGTCGCCAATGAGTTTTACGACGGAGATGCGGCTGACTTCACCGGTCAATTGACCCGCATTGCCGGGATGAAGCCGGAGGCGATTTTCATATCCGGTTTTGCCAAAGAAGTCGCCCTAGCGACCCGGCAGGCGAGGGCAATTCCGGTGCAGAGCCTCACGGGAAGGCCTGCGCTCTTCCTCGGAGCGGATTCATGGGACAATCCGGATCTGTTGAGCGACGAAAGGGCTGAAATAGAAGGCAGCTTTTTCAGCAGCCACTTTTCGCCGGATACGGACGACCCGAGTGCACGCGCATTCATCGACAAATACCAGGCTCTGTACGGGGTCGCCCCCAGCGGTGGAGATGCGGTGAGCTACGATGCGGTCAAGCTGCTTTTCGAAGCGGTGGAGCGCGCCGGCAGCCTGGATCCCGATGCCGTACGGAAGCAGTTGGCGGCAACCCGGAACTATGTTGGCGCAACGCGTATTGCCCGTTACGATGACAACCGCCATCCAACAAAAAGCGCGGTGATAATGACCATCGAGAACGGGGCAAAGCGATTCCATAAGCAGATAGCACCGTAAAGCCTGGGCAGAGCACGCGATTAGTTAGACCCTATACGAGCTTGATTTCTTTGGTTTTAGCCTCAATTCGCAATTATTTTTCCTTTCGAATGGCCTGCGAACTCTGCCTGGGCGGCTCCCATGCTGTCTGGACACAGGGTCTAGCAAGGACTTTCAGCAACTCGGATTCGTGATTAATTTCGAATTGAGGTTAGTAGAAAACACTTGAAATGCCCCAGTTTTCAGGACCGGACCCATCGGGTCCGGTTTCCAGTGAATACGTCTGGAGGACGCTTCCTGCCACGACATTGAAAATGAGAACGAGGCAAAGTAACCAGTCCTTATGCGGGTGGCAAAGGAGTGCCATCAATTGTTCTCGCGTATGATGGTTGAAGCTGGGGCAACGAGTGATTGCGCAATATGCAGCACGACTATCATCCAGCCTTTCTCGTTCGCGGAGTCCGCGGTGCAACACTATGAAGTCTCCGAGGCAGATGCTGACGATGCACACGAGCGGATCGAGACCGCCATCCGGTCCTCTGAATTAGAGATTGGCGGCTGGGGAGATGAGTCGCTGTGTGCATACCATAACGACCAAGCGGCGAAGAAGGATTAGGATTGGAGTATGCTGAAAACGATAGGTGTCGCCTTTGCTCTTCCGGGCGTCTGTCTATCCAGATTGAATTTGGAGCGGCGACCAGTTCGAGCAGCCCATGTCTCAGGTGGCGGGGGAATCGGGTTGTTTGGTTCGGCTTTAGTGGATTCGATGGGGTCTGTCGTACTGGCCGCGGCGTGACGGGCTACGGGGTCGCGAGTGAGACATTGCTGGACGGCTTCACTGGGCTCGCACTTTCCACGGGTTCTGCATGCGAGTCTACAAAGACCGAGACTTCGCACGTATTGCGAGCAATGCGCCGCACTGCAGCCGAGATAGGTAGCACATTTCGGTTCGGATTGGGCCGTGGGACCAAAACACAAGATATCGACCGTGCAACTCACATTATCAAGAAATATTTCGAGGCCCGATCACTGGCATGTGGATGCCCCGACCCACCCGGCTGGCGTGAGCAATAGGCGCCACGGCCAGACTTCGACCCGATAACCGTCGGCCCAGGCGATCCGGAACCGGATGTGGCAGGTCGATCCGGATAAGGGAGCTTTCAATAGGATTCGAGCGGATATTCGAGTTGGTCTTCATAGCCGACATGGATATCGGCTAAGCGTTGACCCGCTTGGGTAAAGCCCAGAAGTCCGGCGTATAAGGAAGGCGTGGAAACTCCCGCGCGGTATTCCGGGTGGTGGAGCAGACTGTAGGTATAATGGAAAAATGGCCCACTTGTCAATCGTATCGTCTCGGTAATGCGAGCGGAATTGATCCAGCACCCACAGTTGGGCTGCTCAAGAAACCTATGAAATTCCCAACCCGTCTTGGCAAGAACGGTCATAGAGCACTTCACACAGAGAAACAACAGAGGGTAATGAGGTCTGCCTCGCCCGAGGCGCTTTCGTCCGCAACCGTACAACCCCGACAATATCCCCGAGCATCTGTTGCCCCGTTTCGATGAACTGCGTCGCATGGACCTGCAGGTGAGCCGTGCCTGGGCGATCAAGGAGACGCTGCGCCAGCTGTGGAATTACCGACGTCAAGGATGGGCTCGTCGTTTCTTCCAACGCTGGTATTTCTGGGCGACCCACAGTCGTCTACCGCCCGTCATCGAGGTAGCGCGGACGCTGAAGCGAGATATTGTCAAATGTTGTGGATGAGGGCGAGCGCCGCTGAGTAGGTTGTAAATCTTCAATCAATTGATCTTCGGGTCAACCGGATAGTCGTGGAGGATCACGCCGCCCCCTTCCGTTACCCGGTAGACGTCCTCAAAGCGCACACCGCCAATCTCTGGAATCGCCAGTATCGTGTGACCGATCGTCATTGTCATATCTGCCCGTATCTGCGTTTTTCGATGAGCCGGAATAATCGTCGACGCCGGATTTTCTTCGAAACGCAGGCCGATACCGTGAGAAACCCCGTTGATGTGATATTGCTCCAGGTCATGCCGAACACATACTTCTGCGCCTACAGCGTCCAGATCGGAGACCGTCACTCCCGGCTTCAGTATCTTCCACGTCGCTTCGCGAATCTCGTTGTAGGTATCGAGCAGCAGTTGTTCCTGCTCACCCGCATCACCCATGACAAATGTGCGAGCCAGATTTGCGCAGTAGCCTTCGAACAGCGGGGTCAAGTCTACGACGACGAGGTCCCCCGCCTCAATCGGTGTCCGGTCAACTTTCCCGTGAATCCAGGAGCTGCGAAGCCCCGAGTTTATATAGATCGGCGTGCTCGTTCCGTCAGCCCCCGCTTTCATCATGGTGTAGAGCGCTTCGGTTGCGATTTCATGACCGGTAGCCCCTGGTTTCAAGAGTTCCCGAACACGATCCATCCCGATTGCGGCAATGGCCTGCGCACGCTTCATCAGTTCGATCTCGTCCGGCTCTTTGACCATGCGTAGTTCGTCCATCACGGGATCAGAGGAAACCAGATCGACCTGAGGGTTGACCTTTCTAAACAGGTCGACAAGAAACGCGGGCGTGTGAAACCACAGTTGCATTCCAACCCGTGGCCTGCCGCTCGCCGGCAACTTAATTCCAGGCGGTGGGCCGCCATAGAGTTCACGAAACGTTTCTCTGACGTTAGAAATCTGCTCGCCCACATGACTAAATACTTTGAACGATTCATCACCGAGTTCACGGCGTAAATCGGCTTCCTCGCCCGCAAATCCAACAAAGACCGGTGAACCGCTAGCCGGTATTATGGCGCGGGGCTGAGAGCGGACTTCGCTGAAGAAGTATCTGTAGTCATCGGGATTCATGATCATGATGCCAATCATTTTGTGTTGGGCCATCAGTTCTTGGGCCCGACGAATTCGATCATGCCTCAATTGCACGCTAGCCCCCTAATCCCTATACAAGCGTGAATTTTTCTTGGTTTTAGTAGAAAAAAGTTGAAATGCCCCAGTTTTCAGGCCTATAGTTGTAGTGTGAAAGACAAAAAGAGGCCATCAAAAAGGGGCATTTCAGATGAGAGAATATAGGAAGATTCTTCGGAATAGGGAAGCACGAATTGTCCGTCGTTTGCGTCGGAAGCAGTGGTGCAGTCAGGTCAAGCCTATGATGTCTGGGGGAAACATCCACTACGAGATGAGTGGGAAGGCCGAGGCGATCACGTGTGGGGGGACCGGCGCGTTTCACCACCTGGTCCGCAGGGTTGGGCTGGTGAAAGAGATTGACCGTCATCTTCATCTTTTGAAAGTGCATTTGCCCTATCACGAATCAGACCACGTTCTGAACATCGCCTGCAATGCGCTGGTTGGTGGTCAACGCCTTGAAGACATTGAGCTGCGCCGGCAGGATGCCACGTTCCTGAACGCTTTGGGCGCTCAGCGTCTCCCGGATCCCTTGCCAACAATCACGCCGAAGAGCGGGAGGAGATCAGACGCCTACGCCGCGAGAATAGGCAGTTGCGACAGGAGCGGGAGATCCTTGCAAAAGCCGCGGCCTGGTTCGCTCGGGAGAAAAACTCGGTGTCAGGGGAATTTACGAGTTCGTGAAAGCCAATCAGGCCTTCTATAAAGTAGCCCCGGATGTGCCGGGTCCTGGAAGTCTCCACCAGTGGGTACTACGCGTGGCTCAAGCGGCCCGTGTACGGGGAACTCCTCACCTTCGAGAGATTGACTATTTGTGACAAGCGAGGCAGACCTTCGCCTTGCCGTAGAGGTCGTCAATATCGATCGGCTCCATATCAGGTCGAAGAGGGTTAGGCTGGTGCTTGGCTCGCATTCTCTCCAAACGGCGTTGGTGGTCCTCTCTGATCTGTGCCATCCTGTCAGGCTTGGAAAGGTCGTCGAGCGATTCCCCCTGACTCCAGGTGAAAGGAGAGCCGCCATCAACAGCGAGCTTCTCGTAAGCCTTGGCCTCCTCGAAGGCGTCTGGATGCTGCTCCATCAGTCGCACCC
Organism: Candidatus Latescibacterota bacterium; assembly: GCA_965217865.1. Lineage (GTDB taxonomy): Bacteria > Latescibacterota > UBA2968 > SICM01 > SICM01 > CBDCJO01. The sequence continues at coordinate 3,547,191 of CBDCJO010000002.1, forward strand.
ACTCGATTTTCTGCTGGAAAAAGCAAAAGGTGCATCCGCTACGAGTACGCCACTCGTAGTACCTCGGCAGACCCAGTCCGGAGCCTTCGAGGAGCTCCAAGACACCCGCTTTGTCGATACCGGCGTCCTTGAACGGGAGCTGTACTACCAGATTGTCCCGTTTGGAGGCATAGCCTTCGCGGTATTCTTCGTCAGCCCGGATTGCGACGTAGCTGTAGACGGTTGAGCCGCTATCGAGAATTGGCCTGACCCACTCCTCGAACGGCCTGAGCTTCAGCTGCCGCGTACACCAGCGTGCCTGCGGCGACGGCAGAAAATTGTTGTACTGCTTCAGCCAAAAATCAAAGTCGCGGTCAGGATTTAGCCTCACTATGGGCTTACCCAAAAACCCTTCGAGCTTGACCAAAAACTCGTAGACCTCCGGCAGTTCCTTGCCGGTATCTGTAAAGAAGTAGTCAACTTCAAGCTCAGGATAGTTCTGCCGCATGTAAACAGCTAACGCCGCGCTATCACGACCACCCGACAGGCCTAATACGTGCACTGTTCTAATAGTCTGATTCACGTGTCCGCCCGTTACCTTCTCGAAATCGGCTTCGTTTTCGTTGTGGCGCCAGAATCCAGATGCCGAGCACTCAACTCGGCTAGGGCGGCGAGGATAATTTCTCGTCGCTCTTGACCGTTATCTCGGAGTGTCGCGTCTAAGCGTTCAATAAGTGCTCCCACTACAGGCTGATCCAAGTCAGTGATCTCAAATTCGTCGTGGACTAGCCTCGGCTGCTCGCCCATTCCAACAACCACTGCCATGGCATGCCTCTTGTCTGGTCGGCCCTTAACGCGAGCGAACGCTTCGGCGCGTAAGAACTGCTGAGCCAACTCGGCGAGCTCGACCGATGCACGGTCGAGGTCTAGATCGACCCAATCCCGTGGAGGTTTATTGACCGCCAAACTTGCCAAACCTTCTATGTCTTCGTCCCGTCCTTCGAACTGCGCGAGATGAATGATGAAAGCCTCCAGGCGATGATCACCGCCAAGTTCGCGGATATTGGTTGAACGGGCGCGCAGCTCGGCTAGCATAGATGCGGAGGCGTTAGGCACTTGAAGTTCCGCAAGTAGCGTCTCCCGCATACGGTTGAGCATCGTAGGATATGCTTGGCGCAACTCAGTCAAGCCCTCGCGAACTTGGCTTGTAATGTGGCTTGTGTCTACTTCCTCAAGAGTGCCTGGACAGTTTTTTTGCACCTTGGGTATATCGTCAAAGATCAACCTATTGGGGTCGTTGGCCTGCTTGAACAGATGTCGAATGCGCTTGGCATTACTCGAAAGTTGCTGTGTCCGACTAACCCACGGCGGCAGGCGGTCGTAGATGGCCACCAGACCTTTGGCTACATCTATCGGCTCCAGGTTAGCGAGCGTATTCGCTTCGTCCAGCTCGCGCACGATATCGGCCATATCGGACAAGAGCCGGCGTGACATGTCGGAGAGATCCATCCAGCGTAACTGAACGTCCGCTGGGTCCTTTGCGAGATAGTCAATGTCCAAGTCGGATACGCGCGCTTGAAAAATGCCCAGACGGTATAAGGCCAGGGTCGTGCGCTGCGATAGGAAGAACGCTACGGCGAGCACCGGCAGAAGGCCGTCTTTTATCCCAAACGGGGTCCGACGCCAGATATCGTAAACCTCGGCAATCGCAACTGCACGGTGTGTGTTGGCCTTGAGTAAGTTCTTAGCTGCCTTCCATGTAGGTGCTAAATTGTTGGGATCACTGGCCTTGACGACAGGGTCAACAAACCGCCAACCGCTCGCAGTCTCTGAATAGAGCCCAGTTGCCTCTAGCAACGAAACAAAGAGCCCACCTTCTGCGGGAAACCCTTTGATTCCTAAGCGCGCCTTGCCTTCGTTGAGCACCATACGCCGAAGAAGGACTTTTTGGGCAGCAACTGCGCTACTAGATGGCTTCGCACGACCCAATAGCTCATTGTGGAGTAGCGGCGCGCTTCCAAACCGAGCATCGGCAAGATCGGAGGCTAGGCTGTTGAGTTTTCCGTGTTGAAGGGACTTCGCACTAAGGTGTTTTCGGTACCAGAAAGCGCCGTTAAACGCTCGACCGAACTCACCCTCTAGGTAAGCACGAAGCACGCCACGTCGTTCTTGATCGTGGCAGTGGACGCGCGCGGCCATTCACGATCCTTCGCGAGTTTCTCCAGGCTCTTAACGAGCATGTCGCGCTCAAAAGAGGGTGCAGGGAAATAGCTAAATGCCCAAAACCATGTGGTCTTGCTTGGGTTGCCGCTTAGCTGCCAGTGAATTAGCCATGCGGTGGCCGGGTTTTCCATGTACGGGTCGAGGCCATCTGCAGCAAACAAACGCTGACCAAGTGATGTGGTTAGTGTCTGCCCCGATGCGTCCTTGATGATACCCGCCACAGTTGCCCAATGCCGGATAGAGGCCACCATGTTCTTGCCGACCCCGAACCGCGCGATGGCATCGTCTGCCAAGAACACCGATCTACTGTTTCCGTCGCCCTCGGTTTCTCGGACGGCATCGAAGGCTTTCTTTAGCCACCCGTATCGGAGCGGAAACGTCTCATGCCCCGATAGCTGTGGTTGGTAGTTCTCTGTATAGAGGGGACCTCGAAGCATTTTTCTCGCTGCCTGGATAAAACGTCCAGGTTGACAATACGAACAATTTTCCGTATTGTCAATGGAAAACTGGTGGCAGGCTCCAGGCAACCGAGCTCTACATGGACAATCTAGAGACCATCTACGCGGACTATCAGGCGACTACGCCGGTTGATCCACGTGTCTTGACAAAGATGGCCCCCTGTTGGGGCAGCTCATTCGGCAACCCTCACTCAAGCGACCACGTAATCGGCTGGCGAGCAGACAAAGCTGTTCAGGAATCGGCCGCATCCGTAGCGGCGTTGATAGGAGCCGACGCCGATGAAGTGATCTTCACGTCCGGCGCCACCGAAGCTAACAATCTTGCCTTGCTCGGTCTTGCGCGGGGGGCGGGGGGCGGCCGTCGGCGGGTTCTAGTCAGCGCAATAGAACACAAGTGCGTCTTAGGTGCCGCACGGGCTCTGTCCGCAGTTGAAGGATTCACTGTCGAGACCATTTCAGTGGACGGGGAGGGATTTATCGACTTCGATGAGTTGGAACAACGCTTAGACGGAGATATTCTCCTTCTTTCCGTAATGGCAGTGAACAACGAAGTTGGGACGATTCAGGACATTCCGAGGATCGCCAAACTGCTCGCACCCCACGGTGTATTGTTTCATTGTGATGCTGCGCAAGCACCCTGCGCCATGGACGTGAGTGAGTTTGCCACGCATACCGATCTGATGAGTCTTTCGGGGCACAAGATGTACGGCCCACAAGGGATCGGGGCATTGTACATTCGCCGTGATCTCAAAGTGTTGATGGAGCCATTGTTCTACGGTGGTGGGCAGCAGGAAGGCTTGCGTTCTGGGACCGTTCCGATGCCACTCTGCGTCGGAATGGCTGAAGCATCCGAGATCATTGCCGACGACGACGCGGAAAAGGAGCGCACAAGGATCGGTCGGCAGCGCGATTCATTCATTAGCCTGCTCCAAGGCGGGAATTCATCGGCCACAGTAAATGGACCGATTGGCGAGCGGCGTCATCCGGGCAACGCCAACATTTGCTTTGACGGCTTCGATGCGCGAGACATACTTGGCGTCCTTCAGCCTCGGCTCGCCGCATCCGCCGGTGCTGCATGCGCTTCTGGCATTCCCAAGCCGTCGCACGTACTACGTGCACTTGGTCTGACTACAGTGCAGAGCGATGCTTCCATCCGCTTCAGCTTTGGCCGGTTCACGTCCTTCGAAGATATCGAAGATGCTGCACACTTAGTTGAAGGCGCTCTTGCCACGCTTTCTTCCACTCGGGGCTTGTGTCCTTGTCCCGCACCGCCTGCATGATGCGGCGGCGCTGGGCGCCGTTTGGTATCAAAGACGGCCTTCTGCCGGTGCTGGCCGTGGCGTTCCTCCTATCGCAGTGTGGGACACTGGCCTTCTACCGTCTGGGCGTTTTCCAAGCGCGCGTGTCTGATCTGGACATTGACTATCTTGCCAAGGACCCGGCCGATATTCAGCTGCGATGGATGGATCTCTCAGACATGTCGCGTCGGATCTTGTCCGAAATGGCCGATATCGTGCGCGAATTGGACGAGGAAAATTCACTCGCACACCTCGAGCCGATAGATGTAGCCAAGGGTCTAGTGGCAATCTATGACCGATTGCCGCCCTGGGTGGGACGGACGCAACGGCTTTCGGGCAATGCCAAGCGCATACGGCAGCTGTTCAAGCAAGCCAACGACCCCAATAAATTGATCTTCGACGACATACCTAAGGTGCTAAACGGCTGTCCAGTCGCACGTGAGGAGACAGCCACCCGCCAAATTGCAGACCAAGTTCGGGATGGTTTGACGGAGTTGCGGCAAGCATATCCAACATTACTCAACCGAATGAGGGAAACGCTGCTTGCGGAATTGCAAGTACCTAATGCCTCGGCATCGATGCTAGCTGAATTGCGCGCCCGCGCGACGAACATCCGAGAGCTCGGCGGTGATCATCGTCTGGAGGCTTTTATCATTCGTCTTGCGCAGTTCCAAGGACGAGACGAGGACATGGAGGGTTTGGCCAGCATGGCTGTCAATAAACCTCCACGGGATTGGGTTGATCCCGACGTGGATCGTGCTGCGGTCGAGCTTGCCGAACTGGCGCAAAGGTTCATTCGCGCCGAGGCGTTCGCCCGCGTCAAAGGCCGCCAGGACAAGCGACACGCTATGGCCGTGGTTGTAGGCATGGACGGCGGCCAGCCGATGCTAGTGTCGTGTCCCGGAAATTCCTTCAATAATTTCTCGGATAGCGGTCTGTTCGTCCTGAGCGGAGCGAAGGATCTCTATGTCCCGAACTATCAGACAGTTGGTGCGATCTTCGCTCGCTGGCTCTCGATCAAAATGACAGCCACCGCTACGTTTTTGGAGACTTTCTTTTGTAAGGAATTACTGGGACACGACACTAGTTCACGACGAGTTCGAAATCACTGACCTGGATCGGCCCGCGGTGCGTGCAATGATTCAATGCGTCGACGCATCAATACGAGACAACGGTCAAGAGCGACGGAATATCATTCTTGCTGCACTTGCCGAGTTAAGTGCTCAGTATCTGAATTCTGGCACCGAGACGAAATCGGACACGCCTACGAGACGGAACCGGACGATCTCATGAGCCAGACGAATAAGACAAGACACGTCTTAGGTCTGTCGGGTGGTCGGGACAGCGCGGCATTGGCCGTATACATGCGGCAGAACCATCCGGAACTTGATATTGACTACTTCTTTACAGATACCGGCAAGGAACTACCGGAGGTCTACGAGTTCCTTGTCAAGCTCGAAGGATTCCTGGGCAAGCCCATCGTGCGGCTGAATCCCGACCGGAACTTTGACTTCTGGCTGAAGCAGTACAACAACTTTCTCCCGTCGCCACAGACACGCTGGTGCACGCGGCAGCTCAAACTTCGGCCTTTCGAGCAGTGGATCAGGCCGATGCTTGGGAACGGAAACAAAGTCTACAGCTACGTCGCCATACGCGCGGACGAGGAATACCGCGAAGGATACGCTTCAAAGTACGAAACCCTCGTGGTGAAGCTTCCGTTCAAGGATGCCGGCATCGACAAAGCGGGCGTCTTGGAACTTCTCGAAGGGTCCAGACTGGGTCTGCCGAGATATTACGAGTGGCGCACTCGTAGTGGCTGCACATTCTGTTTCTTCCAGCAGGAAATCGAGCGGGTGCGGCTAATGGAGCAGCATCCAGACGCCTTTGAGGAAGCTAAGGTTTACGAAAAACTCGCCGTTGATGGGGGCTCTCCTTTCACCTGGAGTCAGGGCGAATCGCTGGACGACCTTTCCAAACCAGTCAGAGTGGAACAGATCCGACAAGACCACCAACGCCGCTTAGAGCGAATGCAAGCCAAGCACCTACCTAACCCTCTCCGGCCTGATATGGAGCCCATCGATGTTGACGACCTTTACAGTAAAGCCAAGGTCTGTCTTGGATGTCACAAATAATAAGTCGATAGGCGAACGGTATTTCTATTGAAAGCAGTGGATACAGCCCAAAGCTAACGCCACTCCCATCGCATGCTAGTGAAGCAAGATAGCTTTCATTGTTTTTGTTCGACCAACTTGAATGCGTAAATTTGACCGTGTCGGTCAATAGCCAACCTTACCCTTGATGATGACGACTTTGACTCTTCCCACAATCGCTTCTTAACTCCCTCGACCTCCCAAATCGGCTCATCAATTCCCCCAGAATTCAGGAACTGTGATACACATAGCGACGAAGCGGTTTCGAAAATTGGGAAATAGCCAACGGATGTTTTCAGTCCGGGAGCAACCGTCGCCAACTTTTTCTCAATGGCCTCCCATTCAATACATTTCGTGACTGGGCGATCCTCATCATCGCGACAGAAGAAGTAATTATGTAATAGGACCTCTCCGCTTTCATTCGAATCGCAAACAGACCGAAATTTACGGCCCGCAGAGGTCAGGCTGTATCCCGTGAGGCCATGCCGCTCCCTTTTTTGGAGGATTCCGGCATCGACCAATAGCTCAAGTCGAGGAACCAAGAACCATGACCACGGTTGTCCTAGGTTCAGCTTCTCACGAACATTGCGCTCAGTGATCTTCACCAGCTCATTAAGCCGGGTTCGTATCTTGGCGTTCTCAGGGTGTCCGGAGCGAATCTGCCGCGCGGACAAAACATGCTTCCAGCTTTTCAGCAGAAATCCGACGCGATTCTCGGCGGTTATCTCAAAGCTTGGATTGTCGGGAAGCTGCCTAAGAAATGCCCAGAGCCAGTCGCAGTCAATATCCAGTAACCAGAGACCCAGATAAAGAGCGCCCACATTACCAAGCTGAAATGGGTCATCCGCGTTCCAATCGGTGGATAAACTTAGACGCCCCCTTGTCAACAGGAGATTCTGATCTTTCTTGACGAGTTTCAGTGTGTGCGCGAGTGATAGCGCGTCATCAAAATAGTCCTGGGTCAGGGCACCTACAGAGGACTGCAAACTCGAATCTGCCAACAGCAGGTCTTGGCGTTCTGCCTTGATGGATTTGCCTTTTTCTAACGCTTTTCGAAGCGGCGTGTATCTCGGTGAGCCCGGCTTATGGTACAGGTACTCCTTGAAATGTCCTAAGTTGTCTTCTGGTACGACGCGCTTCTCGGTAAGGAATGTAGACACTCCCTTGCAAATGTCCTCTGAAAAGGCGCTCCGACCCTGATTCGTGTGCGATGATGCCAGGAGTGCCGTCCCATATCGCATCATGTAAAGGCGGAATGTGAGGGCTACTCTCAATGATCTACCCCTCTATCCCGCCGTGAGCTGTCACTCTCGGTCGGATTTCCATAATGAACGATCGTGTTGCATCGCCGTGGCTGATATAGGCCTGACCCTGAACGAGTTCTCTGAGTAAGTCGTGAAGGGAGAGCACCTGCGTTCTGCTCGAGATCTTGTCGGGAGATCGTCCTTTGGCGCTACGTATCACTGCATCAATATCAGATTGGACCGTTAGTCGGTGAGCAACTACACAATCCACCTGCGACAAGAGTTCCGGATGGATTGCACTGGGTTGTTGTGAAGTAATCATGAGCGACAATCCGTGATTCCTCCCTTCCTTCACATACTGAATCAATATGGACGTGCACGGATTTGCCTTGGAAGGCGGAGCGTATCCTTGTGCTTCGTCAATGCAAAGCAGTGTTCGCGGCGGAGAAGACTCAATCGTTTTTAGCGCTTCGGCGCGTTCACTCTCGGAGATACTGCTGTCCAAGCGAAGGGTCTTGTTCGCTTCTGACGCAGCAGATCGCAAATTGAACAACTGCCGAACGAGAATCGCTGCTATCAGACTTCGCATCGGGGGCGCTAAGTGCCCCAAGAGGAGAATTGTAACCTCTCCCGCCCTGACCATCGAAGACACCGGCGTTGGGGTGGATGAAAACAATTCATCTCGGGCAAGAGTTTGAAGACGGCTACGAAGCGCCCTGACCGTTGTGCGTTCGAAACTACCAGCTGTATTTGTCTCGTCAGAGAGATATTCGATTAGTTCCGAAAGGCCAGCTTCTTCCTTTCCTGCACGAGTTACCGATTTGTAGGTGTACCCAGAGTTCTTTGCGGCATCGTATGCGGCCAATAAGAGATGCCCAGTCGGATCTTTGAAGAGATCGATCTCGAATATATGGGAATAATCTTCCGGACGAATTAGAGAGGTGTCTAATGCGAAGGGCTCGTACCTTGACGTATAGAAACCTTGGCGATGCCCATCGGGGTAGTAAGTTCTAATTGAGATGTCCGCTTCCCTTAACCCAAAACTCACAATTTTTGCAGAAAGTATCTTTCGCAACGAATTGTCCGGGATCTTTGACACTGAAACTGCCGCGTACTGGTATATGTTGAGGGTATCAAGCAGCAGCACAGCGCGGTCATTTACGTTAAGGCCGATATTCGCCTCTGCGTCATTTGTGCCCAAGGCTTCTATGATGGTTCCGAGCGTGTATGATTTTCCAGACCCGCGCTGTCCAAAGATGCCTGTTACGACTTCTCGCGCGAATCCCAAAATGACCTTCGGCCGCGAACCTTGCTCGGTCAACCTTCCGAGATTGACGTGAGTGATCTTCTCTATGCCCGCACGGTCGAAACCGAGACAGATTGTTCCGTCGTCATCTTGCAGCCCGGGTGAAACCTTGTAGCGAAGCATTTAACCCTCCCAGCAATCGCCCCTCATATTCCTTCGGTGAAAATCGCACGCGCTGGTTCCAGGTCGTCTGTATCTATGACGTAGGAGTCCCGACGCGCAGCATGAACCGCTCCTTCGTTGAGGGCAGAAATGAAGTTTCTGGGTAGGCTCGCGGTTGGCGCGCTGGTAGCCATCTCCACGAACCCATTCATTGCTTCGTCAGTCAACGGGTAATAGTCAAGTCCGCTTGGTATCTGCCCTAGTCCTTCCTTTTCCTTCTTCTTGTCATCGTCGATAACAAGCGCAAAAAGGTCTTTTAAGAATTGTCGCACGTCGTCGTCATGAGCCAAATACCCAAGATGGTGAATATTTGCTTTGTTTAGACGAGTCTTAATATCCTCCCGAAACACGAAGTCTGGGATTTCCTCCTCCTGCATTGCATAAATGGATACGATGAAACCGATGACACTATTGTCATCGTCCGCGAGTCGTCGGAAAGCATCGGCAGTCTTGGTTGCGGATATTGGTCAAACCTTCCATCTCGTCCAGGAGAAATAGGTAGTAAACTCCCTTATTCACGAAAAGCCGCATGATACCAACTAGGACACGATACATTTCAGATACGGTGTCCATGTTCTTTGTGAGGTTGTACGAGGTGAGTTCGGCTGCGGTTAGCGATCCGCCGCATAGCCATCTCCACAATGTGATCGGTTCTCCTGCATATCCCAGCGCCCGAATCGCTCGCGCTATGTTGGCGTCGTCAAAGTCATTTCTCAGTTTGCCCTCAAGATTGGGCCCCGCATGATTCGCCAGGTATTCCTGCACGATTTCCTTAATCTTCTCCAGGGTAAGCGCCTCCATCATCTGCGCATGGAGGTAGTTATAGTTCGTCTTTTCCTTGAACTCGGCATCTATGGAGCAGCATTTGACCTTATAGCAGATATCCTCCGCCTCCGGACTTTCCTGAAGCTTGTACTTTATATTGAACAGTGTATGCGTCTTCCCGACACCATACTGTCCATAGAGATATTTTTTCGGCTGATTTCCCATCATATAGCGCTCGCGGATATCTTCGACGATCTCTTCATTTATTTTTTTTTCCCGAAGTACGCTGCGCGATCTTCCTTATTAAGGCGGAAATTTATAGTGAAGTTGCTTCTGTTACATTTTAGACAGAATCTTTGGTTTAGTGGAGCGATCATTTCCTTGCCTCCTATGCTCTGGCTGTGTGTCGTGTTACTCGAAGCTCGATTGCGAGTTGTTCGAGCTTGTCTACCAACACCTCTCCTTCACCACGTGCCTCAATAACAAGTCCGAGTTCGTATGAGCGGTTTGACCATTCATACATGTTCGCCGATCCAAGCAAGGCATAGCGCCGTTCTCTTGTTGTTGCGACATAGAATTTTGCGTGAAGCAAAGGCATGTAGAATATTGAAGCCGTTGGTAGCTCCTTAGCGTCTCTGACGAATTCCTCGTGTGGACTTCCAGGCTCAGGTTCACGAGTGATGACAACGAGATTAGCTCTTTGGAACTGGAGTTTTTGCAGGAGCTTCTTAGTATTGTATCTATTCTGAGATAACAAGAGAAAAGCAGATAAAGGTCCAAGCAAGATTCAGGCAGCCTTGTGGATGGTCTGGGATGTTCTTTGCCGATTGATTTCTATGCGGCGCTGCCGAGCCTCCTCCTTTCGACCTTGTCGGTGGTGAAGAATCTTTTGATGCTGGCCTTTATGCCTCTGAAGAGGCGTGACATACTGTATTGCCCCGTGATAGCGTTCGGCGTTGTAGCTGTGAATGAAGGAAGCAATCAGGCTTTCCAGTTGATGGAATGTGAAGATGTCCTGGAAGCGCAGCCAGTCGTATTTGAATGTCCGGAAAAAGGCTTCGATCCAGGCGTTGTCCGTGGGTGTTTGATATCGGGCAAACAGCTGCGAGATGCCCAGGTCCTTGAAGAATTGGGCCATCGATTTGGCCTTCATCTGAGATCCGTGATCTGAGAGGGCTGTCAAGCTTATGGGCCCAGTGTCCAGGTCCAGCAGTCCTTCGTTGGCAAGGGCTTGATCCCAGGCCTGTTTGACCTGCTCCACGGTCGCGTTGAAGGAGAGCTTCCATCCTACGATCTTCCTGGAATACACGTCGAGAATGGCGGTAAAATACAGGAACAAACCGAAAAATGGGATGTAGGTCAGGTCCCAGCTCCAGACCTGATTAGGACCTTCAGGTTTGACCTGGGGCTTGCTCTGCTTGACCGGCGTCCTCACCTGTTTCCTGCGTGCCAGACGTTCTTTCCTGGCCTGTCGGTAGAAGCTGGAGGCCGAGGCCTGCACTACCCCCTTCTCTGAGGCTACCACCGCCAGCTGATGGGGAGGCAGATCGGCATAGGTCTCATCCCTTAAGAGGGCCGAGATTTGCTCTTTCTCCTCCCTCAGCAATCCGTGTGGGGCCTCATCAGGGGCGGGCCCGGGCTTCCCATCCAAAAGCGGGTCCGACACCCCATCCAGCTTCTCTTCTCGATCTCGCCGGCTCCAGGCACAATACCGCTGGAGGGGAAGCTGTAGGATCTCGCAAGAACGGGTGAGTTTCACCCCTTTCTCCTTGGCCCGATGGACCATTAAGAGGATCTCGCGTTTGACCTCAGCTTGCACCCGGTGGCCCTTGATCGGGCCTGTCAGATCCCATTCACACTTTTTTTTAGCAGGGAAAGTTCCACAGATTGCTCAATGATCGTTTGCTCCAGGCGTGCCCGCTCTTTGCGCAGCTGCTCCACCTCCTCAGCCGATACCATCGGCTTGCGGCTCCGGCGACCCTTGAACTCCTTGAGGGCCCCGGACTTGACCGACTCACGAATACGCTTTAGATCCGAGGAATGAATGCCCCATTTCCGCAGCACCTGTGCAATGGGAACATCTCCCCGGCTGGCTTCAAGGAAAATCTCATACTTCTGTTCCGGGGACAAGCTCCTGCGCTTCTTGACCGGGTCACTGTTTGAGGACAGTTGCTCCATCTTTACTCCTCCTGTGAGGTCAGGGATATCCCAAAATATGTATCCCTTCTCAACCCTACAGGCAACCAGGATCTTGCTTCGACCTTGCCCCCGTTTTTTCGGGCGATCTCAGACAAAAGATAGTGCTCTGTGCGCTTGGGGTTCTCGTAAGACCAGAGTATCGACGACGAGGACTCAGCCAAAAGATTTTACTCGAAATGCGCAACCTGTCAGAGACATATGGATTGCAGGGTGTCCTTGCCCCTGTGAGGCCAAATCGAAAACACGAGTGTTCAGAGGAGTCCATCGAGTCCTATGCTGATCGGCGGGATGAGCTAGGGCGCCTGTGGGATCCATGGCTTCGAGTCCATGAAGAGCTGGGTGGCGAGAGGCTGGGTATTACGCTGAAAACAGTTTCCGTCATCGGGTCAATCAAGGATTGGGAAAGCTGGACTGGTATGCAGTTCCCGGTGGCAGGATCCTATAGCATTCCGGATGGGCTGGTTCCGATCACGATAGAAATCAAGGAACGTACTATGAGCCCAATATCTGGTACTTTCATCAGATATAATCTTCCTACGGTAGATTGGCAACCGGCGGAAACAATATATGACATGAGATGTGAAAATCCAGAATCTATTCGGCATCTCTCCAGAATAATCGAAGACATATCGCATCTTCCCTGATCAATTATTAGACAGAGCGACTCGAAGGCAAGATGAAAAATGACAGGAGATCGATGGTTTCTTTGAAGGACTCATCAACAGATACATAGAGGCCATTCCAAAGGTGGAACTACATGTCCATCTCGAAGGTGCTGTCCAACCTTCTTCACTGCTCAAGTTGGCACGTCGCAACGACGTGGATCTGCCTGTGTCCACCATTGAGGAAGCTCGTGACTGGTTCGCATTCAGGAACTTCGGAGACTTCAGTGAGATCTACAATGCGATCACGAAGTGCTTAAGAAAGTCAGAAGACTTCGAATTCATAGTCCATGAACTGGGATCCGAATTTGCACGCCAGCACGTCATGTACGCCGAGGTAACGTTCTCGCCATCGGCGCAGAAGTGGCAAGGCAACGTAGATCAAGACACCTATCTGGAGGGATTGTCGCGGGGTCGCAAACGCGTTATGGAGGATTTCGGTGTCAGATTGAACTGGATCTTTGATCTGCTTAGAGATTCATCGAGATGGCAGCCGATGGCCGAATACACTACGCGCGTCGCCATCGAGTCGGCGTCAGACGGTGTCGTTGCTCTCGGTCTCGGCGGATGGGAGAAGTACGGTCCTCCAGAGGAATTTGAACGGTGGTTTGACTTGGCACTCAGTTCCGGACTACGAAGCAGTCCGCACGCAGGAGAGTTTGCTGGACCTGAAAACATCTGGGGGGCTATCCGAGCACTAAAGGCAGAGCGCATCAGTCATGGAGTGAAGGCTATCCAGGATCCTGCGCTAATGGATTACCTCATCGACAACGAGATACCCCTGGATCTCTGCCCGACAAGTAATCGGAGACTAGGCGTAGTAACCAGTTACTCCGATCATCCGTTGAGAACATTCTACAACGCTGGTATCATCATCACAGTAAACACGGACGATCCGCCGATGTTCAACACAACGCTTACGGACGAATTGAAGCTCCTGGTTGATCCATTTGGTCTCGATATCGATGACATCGATACGGTTCTGATGAATGCAATCAACTCCAGTTTTCTGTCTGCCTCGGACAAAGACGAACTAAGGACAAAGTTTCGCTGCGCAAGTGAGTCTATCAAGAGGGATCTAAGGCTATCGCGCCAGTTGTGAGTCGCCATTTCCTGCTGCGCGCCTTACGGCGCTGCCTTCGGCACTCCACGTGCGCGAGGTCGTGAAGTGCGAAATCAATGTGCAATGGACAAACACTCAACCTCTGGCTAGCATGAGCAATCTTTTCACCGGTAACGCAATATTCTCACTGCGTGGTATTGTTGTATTGGCGTGTATTGTGGTGTCATCTGTCTCTGCATCTGCCGGATCCGATAGGATGCGCCGAGGCGTCTGTTGGGTCGCGGCAACCGAACCGCTCGAGTTGGATGACTTCAAACCACTATTACGAAATCATGTCAACTGGATCTCCCAAATGACGTTCGCCTGGCATCGCGATGCTCATTCACCTGAAATCATACTTAACGTGGATTCAAATTGGTGGGGAGAAAGTGATATCGGAATCGTGCAAACGGCAAAGCTGGCCAGGCAGGTGGGCATCAAGACCCTACTGAAACCCCATGTTTGGGGCCGCCATTGGAGCGGTGACATCGAAATGGCCAGCGAAGCAGAATGGCGTCAATGGTTCGACAATTACCAACGTTTCATTTTGCACTACGCTCAATTGGCTGATAAGGCGGATATTGAAGCATTGTGCATTGGTTCGGAACTGCAGGGAACGACGACGCGGGAGAGTGACTGGAGGGAGATCATCGCTGCTGTCAGAAAAGTATACAAAGGCTCATTGGTTCTCGCGGCAAATTGGGACAGCGAGTTTGAGCAAATCAGGTTTTGGGATGCCCTCGATTTTATCGGTATTCAGGCATACTTTCCGGTAGCCGAGCAAGATAACCCATCGATTCCACAGCTTCTTAAGGGGTGGGCTAGTCATCTGGAACGCATACAGACTGTACACCGAGCATATGGAAAACCAATACTGTTCACAGAAGTTGGATATCGAAGCGAGTCCAATGCAGCGATCCGCCCGTGGTATTGGGAGATGCCAAAACAGGAATCGACGGCAAATACAAGCGGGTTCACAAAAGAGGGCTTACAGACGCAGGCCAACTGCTACGAGGCATTCTTCCAAGCCGTTTCACATGCCGAATGGCTTTCGGGTATATATATCTGGAAGTGGTATCCACCCGACCATTGAATCAAACCGTCGATATCCCAAGCCGTTTACTCCACAGGGTAAACCTGCAGAGGAAGTTTTGAGACAATGGTATGGAACGGCCGAAATGTCAGACTGATCGTCCACCGCACATAACAAGAGCATTTGTTCTGCGCGCTGAAATATACAATAATTCGAGGTTGATTAATCATGATTACGGAGATCAATAAAACCATCGTCCGTCGTTACATTGACGAACTCAACCAACGCAATCTCTCTGTAATTGACGAACTGGTCGCCGAAGAACATCGTGATTTGGTGGTCCAGAGTTATACACGTAACGTGACCGCTTTTCCGGACTACGTTGTGGAAGTCGAAGAGCTGATTGCTGAAGGCGATAAAGTGGTCCTGGTATGGAACCATAAAGGAACCCATCGCGGCGATCATGATGGCATTCCCCCAACAGAGAAAGTGATTGTTGGGAGAGCCATCAGTATTTATCGGATTGTTGATGGCAAGATTTCCAGTTCAGACGGCGTTTGGGATCAATCCGCTATTTGGCAACAATTGGGTTTGATCCCAGACACCCAGACTATCCTGAGTGCCGTCCAAAGGTAATGGACCAGATTCATTTCGGAGATTAGAGTGGTTCCACGATGTTAACTGCCATTCACGTCTCCTGAAGCGATTAGATTCTGAGAATGGTCCTGCTTACCCTATCGCCCAACCCTTTCATCCCTCCATTCACCCATCCCCAACTGTTCGATATCGGACACCACTGTATCATAACCGGATACTTAACGCCCCATCAAAAATTTCAACTTAAACTAACTTATTGTAAACATTACAGAAATAATTATGGCACGCTCGTTGCATCTTTCTTGCTCTTGTTAGACCTCCATGCCCTGAACCTTCAATTTGCGGGGGTTGCCATGATCAAAAACTACATTATTGTCGCCATCCGCAACTTGCTGCGACAAAAACTGTACACTTTTATTCATATTTTTGGCCTGGCACTGGGCATTGCTTGTTGTCTTCTAATGGCGCTGTTCGTGAAGCACGAGTGGTCGTTCGATCAGTTTCATATAAACAAAAATCTTCTGTTTCGGGTTGTGACCCAAGAGGTCAAGCCCAACGGTGAAATAAAACAAAGCACTCTGTTTCCTCATACGATTGTAGAAACACTAAAAGACGTCTTGCCGCGGGCAAGTGCGTATATGCGCACTGAGGGTAGCTTCGATTATGGCGATCAGGAATATGGAGCATTGATTGGCCTTGTAAGTCCTGGCTTCTTGACCCTTTTCACGTTTCCACTTTTGACAGGTGACTCAGCGACGGCCTTGGATCGACCTAATGCAATGGTAATCAGTGAAACCCTTGCGCTAAAGATTTTCGGCGATGATCCATCCGATTATAGCCACGTGTTGGGGCAGACGCTCACATCAGGAGGATTGGCATTCGAAATCACAGGCGTTGCTGTTGACGTTCCTGACGTATCCAGTCTGAGATTCGATGTGTTAACATCGGCTGACCATCACAGGCATTTTGGAGGGAATTATTCAGACGGCGGGTATGCTTCGATCTATGTACAGCTCGCAGGAAGAGAGATACCAGGGGGAATGGATGCATCGCTCAAATCCTTTGCACATACGCACTTGAGCACGCGAATTCAGAATTTGATAGAATGGAATGTCATTCCAGACGAACAAGCTTTTACGCTCACGCTACAACCCCTGATGGATGTGTATTGGAATGCACAGATCCCGAATTCTTATGAAGCATCGGGTAACTTGGATGCTGTCTATATTCTATGGGGACTTGCAGGGCTTGTATTGCTGATTGCGTGCAGCAATTTTACAACCCTATCGATCGCGAGCTCGGGGGACCGGGCACTCGAGGTCGGCCTACGGAAAGTATTGGGTGGAGGCCGTCATCAATTGATGACACAATTCTGGAGTGAGGCGCTGTTGTTGAGTCTTTTGGGCGTTTTGCTGGGTGTTGCCCTGGCCGAGATGTTTTTGCCCATCTTTAATGGGCTGATCCAGCGCGATCTCAATATTACGTATTTTGGATATGGATCTATCTTCCTTATTTTACTGATCATCGTGATCGCGGTCGGCCTGCTGGCCGGTAGTTATCCGGCTGCTGTACTGTCGCGCTTTCAGCCGGTGTCTGCGCTGAAAGGTGGGAAACTTATTGGAGGCCGCAGCAGGCTGACGCGCACCATCGTGATATTGCAATATACCGCGTCGATTGCGCTGATGATCTGTACGGGCGTGATGTTTGAGCAACAACACTATGTGCGCAACAAAAATCTAGGTTATGATCGGGACCAAGTCGTTGTTGTGTACGCAAAGAACAAGAAGCTTGCAGACCGTTTCAAGCATGAAATATTAAAAGATCCCCGTGTTTTAAATGCTACGATCGCTGACCGCGCTTTTACGAGCGGCTGGAACAAGACCGGCTTAAAACTGCCCGATGGAACACGTTTCTCGGTACGCGTGCTCGGGGTTGATCCCGACTATCTGTCCACGCTGAGAATTCCCCTGCTTGCAGGCCGCAACTTTTCCGAGGCACATCCATCAGATCGTGAACAAGCTGTGTTGATCAACGAAAGCCTGGCACAAAAACTTAAAATGGATAATCCCATAGGCCGCTTGCTGCCGGGGTTTGACTGGAACGGTTTGAACCCGATCGTTATCGGGATTATAGACGATTTTCACATCGACTCGTTGCACAAAAGTATTCAGCCGCTGGTTTTGCAGATGAAACAGTTTAACAGCGGCCCGTATCTGCTCATCCGCATTCGCCCTGAAGATGTACTCGGTACGCTAGCGTTTTTAAAAACCATCTGGCAGGATGAGGACCCCAACGGGTTATTATCCCATTGGTTTCTGGATACCGCACTTGATCGGCAATATCGCGATGAACAACGCTGGGAGCGGGTGCTCATTTATTCGGCGCTGTTTGCGATTACGATTTCTTGCCTCGGTTTGTTGGGGCTGGCGTCTCTGGCTGTGGCACGACGAACAAAGGAAGTCGGGATACGGAAGGTGCTTGGCGCATCGGTGGGACATCTGGTAGGATTACTGTCGAGGGATTTCGTAAAGCTGTTGGTTGCGGCGAATGTGATCGCGTGGCCAGTAGCATATTGGGCAATGGACAAATGGCTGACGAATTTTGCCTACCGCATCGAGCTTAAGGTTGACGTCTTTATATTAGCTGGCATGTTAGCGATTTGCATCGCTCTGTTGGCGGTGGTTCTTCAGACACTCAAGGCTGCGCGGAGAAATCCTATAGATGTCCTTCGATATGAATGAAAGACCAGACAAGGTGATGCCGCGTACCTGATTGAGGTGTTAATCACTCATACCGCAGCGCTTCCACAGGATTGACCATCGCGGCGTTGATGGTTCGAAAACTGACGGTTATCAAGGCGATTACCACCGTTAGAAGCCCACCTAAAACAAAGGTCCACAAACTGATATTTATCCGATAGTTGAAGTCCTGCAACCACTGATCCATTGCTAAATACCCTACAGGCCAGGCGACCAAATTGGCCATAATTGCCAGCTTCACGATATCTTTTGAAAGCAGTATAACCACGTTTGAAACCGTTGCTCCCAGCACTTTCCTGATGCCGATCTCTTTCGTGCGTTGCTGTGCCGTATAAGAGATCAGGCCGAATAAGCCGAGACATGCGACCATGATGGCAAGGATGGAGAAGATACTGAATATGCGGCTTAGCCGTACCTCAGAACGGTATTGCCGTTCATAATCTTCATCCAAAAAGAAATAATCGAATGGCCGATCGGGAACAAGTTGCTGCCAAATATTCTCTAACGCTGCAAGAGTCCCGGGTATATCTTCCGCGTTGATCTTGATTGCAAGATATGAAAACCAATGTGGATTTATATGCATTAGAAAAGGCTCTACGCCGTGTTGCAAAGAGGCATGATGAAAATCTTTCACAACCCCGATGAGATGCCCTTCTTTAAAATCGCTGCCCATATTGGCTTGTCTGCCAATCGCTGACTCGGGTTTTCCCCATCCCAAATATTTGACGGCTGTTTCGTTCAGAATGAATGCTTCTGTTTCGTCAGTGGGAATCTCCCTTGAAAAATCCCTGCCTGCAACCAAACTTAATCCAAATGTCTCTATGTATTCATGGTCGTTGGTTTGATAAAGTAACCTTTTCGGTTCTTTGCCGGATGGTCCTTCTATTTCGAGTTTGATGTCATCATATAAGCGCCCCGGGATGTAGGAACAAGCCGAAGCATTAAGTACATTTGCTTGTTTCAGTAATTCTGTTTTTATGGGTTCTAATCGCGCCTTGATAATTCTATTTCCTTTGAACTTGACGATAACCAACTCCTCCTTATCGAACCCAAGTTGTTGATTTCTCATATACTCAAGTTGGTCGTAGACAACGGCAGTACTGATGATCAACACAATCGAGATGACAAACTGAAAAATGACCAATCCTTGTCGTATCCATGCTCCTTTCGACCGGGGATGTGAGGAAGCTTTCAACACCTCAACAGGTTTAAAGCGTGAAAGTGCAAACGCCGGATAACTTCCGGAAATTAAACCCACAAAGAGTGTGATAACGATCAGACCTATAGAAATAGATCTATCGTGGAAGAGGTTTAAGTTCAGTTTTTTCTCAGCCAATTCATTAAAAGTGGGCAATGCAAGTTCGATCAGAAAAACGGCTAAAAGCAAAGCAACAACAGTGATAAAAACTGCTTCCCCTAAAAACTGATAAATGAGCTGTCTGCGAAATGCGCCTAAAACTTTTCGAGTTCCCACCTCTTTAACACGGTTTGCAGATCTGGCTGTCGCCAAATTCATGAAGTTAACGCACGCAATCAATATGATGAGAACGGCAATGGTAAAAAACATATAAACACTAACCACACTGCTGAGGGGACCCACTTCATAGGACAGATTAGAATGCAGGTAGATATCGGTTAAAGGTTGGAGAAAATGCTTAAATTTATGTCCCGTCTGGCTTTCCCACTCCCTGTTGTATTTCCCGGTTACGTCATAAATCTCTTGTCTTATGGTAGATTCAGATGCAGATTCGCCCAGCAATATATAAGTATACCCCACGAGATAAAGCCATTGATCTTGCTTTACCTTCGGGAACAGGCTTGGGAGGGTCTCAAGGGAGATGAGGAAGTCAAAAGAAAAGTGAGAATTAGATGGGATAGGATAGAGCAGACCCGTGACTTTGAGATGCAATGAGTCTTGTACGGTAAGAAATTCACCGATCGGATTCCTGCTTCCGAAGTACCTGCGAGCAAGGGGCTCCGTAAGCACAATCGATAAGGGTTCTGCAAGGGCCGTTTCAGGATCTCCTTTGAGGAGCGGAAAGGAAAATATCTTGAAAACCGATCCACCCGCAGCGTATCCCCCGTCTTCGTAAAACCGAACATTCCCGCGTTCGATATATATCCGGCCATAATCGTCAAGAGACAGAAAGCGAACCGCCTCCTCAATATCCGGAAATTCATTTAAAAGGGTTGAGGCGAGAAGCCCTGATGTCCGCGGAATATATTGGATGGGTTCATTGTTTGGGAATTGCCACTCGAGGCCAACACGGTAAATCCGGTCAGCATTTTCATGATAGCGATCATAACTAAGCTCATCTTTCACAAACAGGAGAATGAGGACACTGGACGCTAGACCAACCGCCAATCCGAAAATATTGATAAAAGAATACACCTTTTGTCTGAGTAAATTTCTGACAGCTATAGTCAGGAAGTTCTGGAACATATCACCTCCCGGAACCAGGAACACTTAATCCATAAAGCTCCTTTAGGCAGCGGCTTCATCTTTTTCGACCCAACCATCCAAAAGGTGAATCGTCCGGCGCCCATATGAGACGTTCTTCTCCGAATGTGTGGCCTGGATAATCGTCGTCCCCTCCTGGTTCAACCTGACGAACAGTTCCATGATCTCTTCCCCTTGAGAAGAATTCAGGTTGCCCGTCGGTTCATCCGCCAGGATCAGCTTTGGGCTTGCAACCAAGGCTCGCGCTACTGCAACAAGCTGTTGCTGGCCACCGGAAAGCTGGTTGGGGAAGAGTTTCTTCTTCGCAACGATGTTGAATCGATCCAGCATTTCTGAAACCAAACCCTTACGCTCCGATCCCTTTACCCCTTTGTACAGCAGGGGCAACTCTATATTTTCGTAGACAGTCATCTCGTCAATCAGGTGATAAGCCTGGAATACAAATCCAATGTGATGCTTGTGGAAATCCGTTCTTTGCCTCTCTTTCATCTTGTGGACGGGCTGGTCGTGAAAATGATATTCCCCTTTTGAGGGGGTATCTATCATTCCCAGAATATGGAGCAGAGTTGACTTGCCCGCCCCAGAGGGACCCATAATCGAGACAAACTCTCCCCCTTCGATTTCGAGGTCAATCCCCCTCAGGACAAAAGTCTTTACGAAACCGGACGAGTAGTATTTTTCGATCTCTTCCAGCCGGATCATATCCTGTCTCCTATTTCAAGTACTCTAGGCCTAAAATAGGGAATTATATATTATTTTACCCTTGACATGCCGCCTGAAATTGCTTATATTTATATGTAAATAAAGGAGGTTATGTTATGGGAAAAGGGCCTGGAAAGTATTACAGGAAGGGGATTTCGTTATTGGACCTGACAAAACGTTTTCCGAACGACGGCATGGCGGAAGATTGGTTCGTTCGAATCCGTTGGCCTAATGGTGTTCGATGTCCGGCATGCAAGTCCAGCGACGTTCAATCACGTCCAAAAAGAAAGCCTCAACCTTACCGATGCCGGAAATGCCGCAAGGATTTCTCCATGAAAACGGGAACGTTGATGCAAGGATCAAATCTCGGGTATCAGAAATGGGCCATAGCAATTTATCTTTTTGCAACTGGAATGAAGGGTACGTCAAGCATGAAGTTGCATCGGGATCTCGGAATAACACAGAAAAGCGCATGGTACCTGGCCCATCGTATACGGGCGGCATGGACGGAAGGAAACGGAATGTTCTCCGGTCCTGTCGAAGTGGATGAAACCTATATCGGAGGGAAGGAGAAAAACAAACATTCCGGCAAGAAACTACACGCCGGTCGAGGTCCGGTTGGAAAGGCTGCCGTGGTCCCTCCCTGTGGGGGTGACGTGACCTCCTTTGACACCCTAAGATGGGGATGCCGGGCCATGTCACCATCACGCAAGAGAAATGCGGGAAAGTTCTACCTATTCGCCTGGATACGGGGAATGACCCCATACCGGGTAAAAAACGGCTATTGTATTCAGCAGAGGACCCGACATGGCGGGCTCTTGCATATATGATGGTGACAAGGGTAAGATACTACAATGGATATGCGCTGTCAAGGGTAAAATAATATATAATTCCCTAAAGAAACTTGTGAATGTGTTATTGATGAGACATAGGGTTCTGCGGCTCTCGTGGCCGCTGCTCTACCACCACACGGTCACATGGGCGCCCGTGCTCTTGCCCTCACCGCCGCGTATCGCACCGTCGCAGCTGCGCCTCGTCGAACAGCACGAGGTCCAGGTCGCGCCGTAGAGTCCACACATTGCCGACACCGGACTGGCCAGCTCGCGCGACCTGGATCGCCCTCTTCTCGGCAGGTATTGCAGTCCTTTCGTTTTGGAACGCGTTCATGGCGAGGCGAATCGCGAAGAGCGCCTACCTGTTGGCGGCGGAAGCTCGAGACAGAACGGCCCCGTCGCTTGAGCTTTATATTGATTTCGGCCACGTTCGGCGGCTCGCTGCCCTCGCCAGGAAATTGTTCGTCTTCCGTGTTGTGGTGACGAACTGCTCCGACGCGCAAAACTCCCTGAAGACGATTCGTCTGCTCATCGAACATCGGCGTGCCGATGGGCCACCGTCGCACCTTGAGCTGGTGTCCGACGCAACATGCGCCAAAGCCCTCGGCTTCGATGAGGGTGACGTTCTGACGGTTCCGAGCGCGATTGCGCAACGTGATGTCGTCGCGGGCACGGTGATTCTTTCCGGCTGCTCAGGAACTCTTCGCAGAGACTCGAATTGAGGCGTATACGGTCTCGCTCATCGACACGTTTGATAGGGAGTCCCTAAAGGAAGTTCTCCTCCTTCCGGAGCGACCAGTTGAAAAATAAATGGCATAGGGTGGCAGTCTCGATTCAGCATCCGGTCGAGGCCGAACCCGTCCCGGTCGTGGCTGACGGGAGTATCGCCACAGTGGCCGTTGGGGACAGGCGGATGATCCCGCTCCTTATTCTCGACACGTCCAAACGCCCCGATATTGAGGACATGGTCAAAGCTCACCACCACATGGGGAGTATTTCACTGGATCTGAAATATTTTTTTTAACAGCTATAGCCAAGAGCTGTAGAGTTTTCCCCCACACTTGGAACGTCTGCTGATTAGGAGCGCTGAGGACTGACGTGTTCAAGATAGAATCTCACAATGTGGGAGGGTCGTTGTCATCTTTCGACAGGTGCACTCGTTTCACAAACCTCGGCAATAGGCTTGCCACATAAACCGACTGCCTGAATCGCCAAATTACATTCCCCCAATTCATATTCGGATAGTTCGTCCATAGGCGCCGTGGTATGAAAATTTTGGAATTGGTACTTGCTCTTGTTCTTTTCCTTCGTGTTCTGATTTTTAGGATTGTTTGTCTTCTTCTGTTCATGCTTTTCCCGGTCGCGTTATTTGGACTCGCAGCAGTCTCTTGTCTTTTTCAGGTTACTGAAACCGGATGGCATGCTCCTGAACTAGGTGTAATATACCTTGAACCACGGATTAATACGGGTTTAAAAATCTTCTGCGCTATAATGGGTATTGGGTCTTTTGCAGTGACCGTGTTTTGTATTCATGAAAATTGGAAATTTTGGTTGGATATTTTAGAAGGTAAATTTGATCCCGGTTAATTTGCCTACAAGCCCCAAGCCCAAGATTTTTTATCCCCAAAAACCGTCTCACTGATTCCAAGCCACCCTCCAGGCGTCCTTGTTCCACAAGTCCCTCAAATACAAGGGATTTCTCTCTCTGGTGTGACGGTGAGTGGTTAGGAAAGATTTCCGGCGTGGCGGCGTTTTGGATGGTTCAGATACCCAGGAAAGGGAGGGATAAGGAGCATCGGTAATGCGACGAAAAATCCCGGTCCTTGTCTCATTGGCCTTCCTGATGATGTCCTGCGGCCTTGATAACCCTTTTAAATCGGACCGTTATCGGACTTATCAAATCAAGGTTGACAGCATGACGGTTGCATCCCCTTTGGCGGTCTCCGATATCATGCGCGTAGGATTTCATGCCTGGACTGGCAATGGGGGGAGATGTTCCGGGTTTTCTCATATTGACACGACGAGAATTGATCTGGTCGGGTACAAAGTGAGCGTATGGGGAAAACAAGATCTCCGTCGAGATATATTCTGTCCAAGTGGCGTGCCCAGAATGGATAATCTCATCTTATTAGAGTTTTATCCTCCTCTGAGGGTTGGTACGTGGATCTTTTTAGTGTCTCAGCCTGACGGTTCCGTTCTGAGAAAGGAGGCCGTAGTCCGATGATGAATGCCAAGAACTCCCTTAGTATCTCAAGGATCTTTCGATCCCTATTATGCTTTGCCGTGATTTATTTCATGCCGGCATGGTGTTCGGACATCGCTGCCTCTGACAACGCCCGACGTCCCTATGTCCCCTCACGCGAACTGCCTGCCGTTCTTCAATCGACACCCGAAGAAGTAGCCCGGGAGATACTGATGGGCGTAGCACCCGGATTCATGGACTTTCCGGAAGGCAAGATACTAGCCCCTATACAAGCGTGAATTTTTCTTGGTTTTAGTAGAGAAAAGTTGAAATGCCCCAGTTTTCAGGCCTATAGTTGTAGTATGAAAGACAAAAAGAGGCCATCAAAAAGGGGCATTTCAGATGAGAGAATACAGGAAGATTCTTCGGAACAGGGAAGCACGAATTGTCCGTCGTTTGCGTCGGAAGCAGTGGTGCAGTCAGGTCAAGCCTATGATGTCTGGGGGAAACATCCACTACGAGATGAGTGGGAAGGCCGAGGCGATCACGTGTGGGGGGATCGGCGCGTTTCACCACATGGTCCGCAGGGTTGGGCTGGTGAAAGAGATTGACCGTCATCTTCATCTTTTGAAAGTGCATTTGCCCTATCACGAATCAGACCACGTTCTGAACATCGCCTACAATGCGCTGGTTGGTGGTCAACGCCTTGAAGACATTGAGCTGCGCCGGCAGGATGCCACGTTCCTGAACGCTTTGGGCGCTCAGCGTCTCCCGGATCCGACCACAGCAGGCGACTTTACACGTCGTTTCCGGCCATCGGATATCGAGACGTTGATGGATTGCATCAACCGGGTGCGCACCCGGATCTGGAAAAAGCGCGCCAGGGGCGAACTCAAAGAAGCCCTCATCGACATCGACGGCACCCTGGCCACCACTCTCGGAGAACGCAAGCAGGGCATGGCCCTGTCATACAACGGTATCTGGGGATACCATCCTCTCGTGGTCTCTCTGGCGAACACCAGGGAGGTGTTGTTTCTTGTGAATCGACCCGGCCATGTGCCCAGCCACGACGGTGCCGTAAAGTGGATCGATCGCGCCATCGCGCTGGTCGCCCCTTTCGCCAAACGCATCTGCCTGCGCGGAGACACCGGCTTCTCACTCACCCGGCACTTCGATCGTTGGTCGGAAAAGGTCGACTTCGTCTTCGGCATGGATGCTTACAGAGGATTGGTCAAGATCGCCAAATCCCTGTCACAGAGCGATTGGGAGCCCTTTGAACGACAACCCAAATACCAGGTCAAAACCTCCCAGAGACAGAAACGCGAGAACGTGAAAGCCCGGATCATCCGGGAGCGCGGCTTCAAAAACATCCGACTTGCCAGTGAACGTGTTGCCGGGGTTTCGTATCGTCCTGCTCGATGCAAGAAGACCTGTCGACTCGTGATCCTCGAAAAAAACCTGAGCGTCGAACGCGGCGAAAACGCCCTGTTCGATGACAAGCGCTGTTTCTTCTACATTACCACCCGAAAAGATCTTACGGCCGCGGAAATCGTGAGGCTGGCCAATCGACGGTGCGATCAGGAAAACGTGATTGAACAACTCAAGAACGGGGTCAACGCCATGCGGATGCCCGTCGACAACCTGATGAGCAACTGGGCTTACATGGTCATGACCGCCCTGGCGTGGAACCTCAAAGCCTGGTTCGCGTTGATGATCCGAAAGCGTGAGCGTCGCGATCAACTTCTGAGAATGGAGTTTCGCGCCTTCCTCCAGAATCTGATCTGGATCCCTTGCCAGATCGTGACCCGGGGAAGACAGATCATCTATCGTGTCTTGGGCTACAACCGGTGGATGACTGACTTCTTCCCGGCCTGGAACAGAATCAGATGGCTCAAACCGGCCTGACTGCCATGTCAGCACCTGTCGTCGTAACATCACAGGGACAAGTCCGTCCACCCCGGCTAAAACACGTCCGCAAACTCAGTTAATTAGACAATCGCATGCCGAAACAATCACAAAAACAGCCCAGACATCATCTCCACCAAGTCACAAGTCTGAAATGCTCCGAAATCTTGTATAACACACCGCTCAACAAGCCTATTCGCTTATTTTAGGACTAGCGGAGTGGCATGAATTTCAGAACAGCGAGAAAGTCGAGCCGGCCTATAAGCAGTTGCTGACCCGGCATTCCCCCGAGCGCCTGAGCAAGTCATTCCCGAACTTTGACCCTGTTTTCGATTGGTGGCTAGGATGAAGTGAAACAGTGATTTTCTATGACATCTCCTCCCTTGACGGAGAAATCACTTCCTCATTACTCACTTTTTCAATCATCAAAAATTCCCCAATTTATTTCCCAAACTTGATGCCACTATGGCTCTGGATATTCGAATAGATGACCAGTTTCGTCTTGTCTCATCGGTGCTACTTTTAACGAAGTTTGTTGACGAAAACATGGCTGGAAGAAAACCTCACAAGCTGCGAATCCAGACATTGAAACATCTGGGTAGACCGTCTGTGCCGTGCCGCCCGTTTTGTGGAGGTCGCGTCCCCCCCTTTTCCCGGATTCAGAAAGAAAGTCGCACACGGGCCGGATCTGTGCCCTCAACGCTGTCTCGAGGTGTCTCGAGCCACTGTCTCGCCACTGACCCACGCCAGAAATCTCCCAACGGAATCAAATTCCACAAGTTTTCATCCCTCAATCGCCATGAGCCACCTTGCGCCCTCAAAACCTGGCGATCTGTTTCCCGGAGAAGGACTTGAAAGGTCGGAGGCGGTCGCCACTGTCTCACGGCCAGCAGGTGATCCCTTTGCCGGGAGCGTTTTGGAAAGATTCTGGAGAACTGCGCGTTCGAAGGACACGCATGTGCGACGGAGGGCTATCCACCTAATATCCCTGTGGCTCGGAAGCGCCTGGAACCCAGCGGCGCTTTTCGACCTTGGAGGACTTCTCCGTCGTCGCTACTCTTGACACTCGTTGCGATTACCGTTATGTTTAACGTAACGCATATTCCGGGCATATTGGCAATGATCGTCAGCTATCGCGACAAGCGAACTACAGACTTCGCCGCCGGAAAACGGGTCAAGGCCTTTTCCGGTATCGAACAAGCTTCACTGCTAAAGATTGACCGGCTTGAAGCGGCAACAGCGCTTCAGGATCTTGCCGCTTTGCCCGGCAACCGTTTCGAAGCACTCAAAGGTGATCGCAAAGGCCAGTACAGCATCCGCATCAACGACCAGTGGCGGATTTGCTTCGAATGGCCTAAAGGATCCCCCGGACCCGAGAATGTAGAGATTTTTGATTATCACTAGGAGAACCGCTATGACCGTGCTCGCAATCCATCCCGGTGAACATCTCGCCGAAGAACTGAAAGAACTCAATATGAGCGCAGCAGCGCTTGCGCGCAAGCTTAAAATCCCTACGAACCGCATCACCGAGATTCTGAACAGCAGTCGAGCCATCACCGGCGATACGGCCCTGCGCCTGGCCCACTTCTTCGGCACCAGTGCGGAATTCTGGCTCAACCTGCAAAAACTCTACGAGCTGCGCCTTGCGGAGAAGAAAGCCAGCAAGACGATCAAGGCCCTGCCGACCCTTAAAAGTGAACACGCCCATGCCTGAAACCTCGCTGCGGAACGCCTCGAACACTGAAAGGCAGGCTTATCATGAGCGGATACGAAATTGGAGTTGCCCCGGTTTAGCGGACGGTTTATCAGTTGCGATTCAGTCGGCTGCAAGGGCGACATCGCTGGAGGTCTTCTCGAAGTTCATTGGAGAGAGATATCCGAGTGCTGAGTGTCGCCGATGGAGGTTGTACCAGCCCTCGATGTATTGAAATACGGACATCCGGGCTTCGGCCTGTGTGCGGTAGTTTCGGCGACCCAGGCGTTCGCCCCGATCACGAGTGAGGTCCCGGGCCGCAAATCCACGGGACCGGGACCTTCTCACTTCGCCCACGTGCCGCCCGTTTTGTGGAGGTCGCGTCCCCCTTTTCCCGGATTCAGAAAGAAAGTCGCACACGGGCCGGATCTGTGCCCTCAACGCTGTCTCGAGCTCGCCACTGACCCACGCCAGAAATCTCCCAACGGAATCAAATTCCACAAGTTGTCATCCCTCAATCGCCATGAGCCACCCTGCGCCCTCAAAACCTGGCGATCTGTTTCCTGGAGAAGGACTTGAAAGGTCGGAGGCGGTCGCCACTGTCTCACGCCATAGTCCCACACGGACAGACGGCAAATTGGGGGCGACAGCCGAGCCCCCACTGGAGTTCGGGGTTCCATGCCCAGGCGCATATCTTGAACTGCTGCGCGTTCACAACCCCGCGCCGCCACCGATGATTTCATCAAGCAACCCTCCCTCTCCCGCTCCAGGGCCAGGACATCGGCGCGGAAGTTATGACTGACGAACAGAGAATGGTTCCGGGGAGAGGATCATATGGGGAGCCATATTCCCATCCGCCAACTTAGGCGGTCGTCCGTTAACGCCAGACCCCGTGGGGCAACCCCTTCGGGGTCTTGTCGTTTCTGCCGTATTCACAAACGCTTATGCCATCTTTCCCCCTCTTTGCAAATTCTCTGTTTCGAAGCGCTCCACCCGAGATTGCAAGCGCAACCGTGGGGGCTGCGTCCGTTGAGCAGAGATATCTCCTCCGGATTCTCCGATTCTCTGTTTTTTCAGTCGGCCTTGTTTAACAGCCCGGTTGCATCCGGGCGGCCGGTTTCGACGTTTTGGAAGGTCCTCCGGTACATATCTGCTGGAAGTCGGGCCCGGTGGGTCCGGTCACAGCTTACGGCAACTCACCGGACAGCGTAGCGGCCCTTGCGCCCGGAATCGTAGCCGGCGCAAGCCCCCCAGTCCGAACCGTTATCAGCAAGAAAGTTTTCAAACCTTGCTGAATGAATTCGACTTCCAGTTAGCGCAGATCGAAAAGCAGACGAACCTGCTGAAGGAACTTTCAAAAAGCGATGGATATGGGGATCGCGTGGAGATCCTGACCTCTACACCAGGTATCGGTTGGATCAGTGCCCTGGAGCTCCTGTTGGAGCTCCAGGACGTCGCACGATTTCGAAATGCCGATCAGTTGGCCGCTTATGTCGGCTTAACGCCTTCACAATATTCGTCTGGGGAAAATCTCCGGTTTGGACACATCACGCGTCAGGGCAAATCCAGCTTGCGGGGCCTGTTGGTTGAGGCTGCTTGGCGAGTCATCAAAAAAGATGGTGGGATGAGAGAAAAGTATGACCGGATCAAAACTCGGGCCGGCGCCAAACGAGCTATTGTCGCGATTGCCAGGATGCTCATCATCCGGCTTCGACGGATCCTGATTCACAAAGAACCCTATGTTCTGGGACTGATTTAAGCCTAACAACTGCCCGCACCCTTTTTAACCCCCTCTCTCGGTCCGGAGGGAGGAACGGCGTTGTCATCCTTGAAGAGCTTTAGTTTACTCCGTCGCTCAGTGTGCCGAATCCTCTCCCAAATCCTCCGGATCGATAACTTGGGGCGCTTCGTGTGACCTCGAATAGTAGGCTGGTTGGGTTTGAAAGCGGTGAGGCAATGTGGGGCGTTTTGGGCTCAAGATCATCGACCTCGGAGCCGGACATTCCAGCGCGAGCGAGACGCTCTGCTGGAAACGGTTCAGAAGATATTTAAATTTGCTTTTGCAGATACAAAGGAAGATATTGCCTGGAACTGAAAAGACAATTGAAATTGAATTAGGCATATCTGTTGTGGAAGTTGTTGCGATAAAAGGAAAATCAAAGTCCAAGATAACCCTTGGTCAAAAGTGATTTTGACCTATGATGATGTGAAGCTGATTTTCAAAGAGGACAAGTTAGTGGATGCTCAGTAGAGGCACCTACGATTTCCCGATTTGGTGCTGGTTTTCGTCCAAAGTGCTGGATGCCGTCAAGAGCAATATTAATAAATACTGCCGGGTGTGCCCAGGTTTCTGGAAGGCAGGATCGGTTGAGAGCAACTGCCTCAAGGAACGCCTGTTGGGAACCGGGTGGCCGCGATCCTGAAGCGAAAACGATGCAACACGTGAAACAGGCCATGGACTACCTGACCTGGAATGAGATCATAGCACGGCATTTTTTCACGCCCGAGAAGGCAGGAAAGGAAGTGCTGCTCTATGTGAATGAGCCGCTCATTGCGCGGTTAGGTGTGCCCTTCCATGCCGGGCTCGCCGAATTTGTACAGGCTGTAAAACAAGGACCGGTTTGGACAACACGTTCAGGATTCTGCCAAAAGGCTCTACAGGCTTTCGAGGGCTGGCGAAGCAGGGGATTCGATTTCCCTCCTTATGTCGCCTACCTGGCATTTTTCGTGCTGGCAGCGGGCCGGGAAAGCGACTTTGCGGCCCACGCGTATTACCCGAGGCTGCGGGAATTGCTCGGCGAACCGGGTGAAACCAGGGCTCCAGCTTCGTTCGACCGGATGATCGATCTATGGGATGACCTGGAGAAATGGAGTAGGGAAGACAAGCATGAAACCCTGGGCCGGTTTGAGGCCAGGATCCGGGGGGGATGGTGGAAGGTCGGATTGCCTCTTTCGCAAACTCTCATCTCTGAAGATGAACGGAAGCATCTTCCGGTGCTATTCAGCAGGGAAAGTCTCGATCCCTCCGACATCCCTTCCCCTGAAGTCATATTGCGTATTCTCCGGAGGTCAGGCAGCACACTTCTGGAAAGGCGCACATTCAGACTGCTGAATAGCGATCACATGGATGACACTGTGCTTCGCTCTGCGCTTGCGAACATGGTCACTGAGGAACTCGAGGAATGGGACGGCACGGTCACCGGAGCCGGGGAAACAGAGGATCAAACGGAGACCCGCCAGATACGCACGGGTCTCCGTATATGCCTGGCATTTGACCCATTCGCGAATACCGTCAGCTGCCGGGTGCGGACCAAGTCGGCAAGAATTTTTCCGGAAGATGGCCTGAATTTTGTCCGTGACGGCGATCCGCACTGTTGGTCCTGCACGGAGATATCCCAGGGCTGGTCAAAGGTTCTAAGGGACCACAATTCAGAACCGCGTGCTACTTTGGACGGAGCCGCCCTCGATTGGGCAGCGGGTGAGCGGTTTGCCGATGTGGAGAACCAGTGGCAAGCGGCACTCCGGAAAGCCACAACGAGGGTTTTTATCCCCGGAAGGTATGAAGTTTTGCCTGATTGGATTGAAAAGCAGCGGCTTGAGCACAATAGGGGGTTTTTGATTGCAAGCTGCGGTGGGGATCTCGAAAAGGTCAGGGCATGGGGGAGTTCAAGCTGTGCGGAGTTCGAAGAACACCATGTCTCAGGATTGCCGGAAGGATGGGTTCTCTTCTCTGGAAAGAATGCCCAGGCGCCATGCCCAGGCATCGACGTATTGGCAGTGTCCTCCTCAATCCGGTTGCTAATCAGGGGAGGGATCAAATCCGGTACTGGTAATGCATATTTGAAATTCGCCCCGCCTTACGTTGTTGTTGATAACAGCCGTGGTGACGAGAAGGTAACAGTTAACGGCGGAGAACTGGATGGAGAGGGCGAAGTTGGCCATGTGTGGTATCTGCCAGATGATGCCCCGGTAGGTGAATCACTCCGCATCGAGGTCCGTTCTAACGGCGAGGTTTTCAGGCGCGTGTTGAGGTTAGAAGAGCCTGAACTGCCGCCCCGGTCAAGCTACAGCCAATGCGGAAGAAATGCGTATGGTGAGCTGTGCCATGGCGAATCACCTCAGCAGGCTTCCGGGGGAACCGTCCACTTTCCTGCCGGGACAAGTGCTCCTGCCTATCCCGGTGAACTGCCGCTCCATTTATCTTCGCGGATTGTATTCGTTGGTGAGAGGCCAGGTGAAATATGCGACTGGCCGGGGGAGGCACTGCCTTCGTGGTCTCCGGTTTGGGCGATAGCCAGGATATCGCGGAAGCAGGCGAGGTTGACCTTCTGCGGAACTGCTGACCAGGCAAAGTGGAACTATTCCCGGCCGGTTCCTTTGCCTGACCGGAGACTCGTGAAGAGATGGAAACAGGCAACCTGGTACCGGAGAAGAAACATCATTCAGCCGGATCTTGGCCGGCTCAAGGATCTGTGGTGTGAATACCTGGAGGTGGCTAGAAATGTCTGACCAGCTGGTCTATGCCATGAGCACGAGAACCAGCGTGAGCCTGGTACAGTTCAACGACATCTTTAAGAAGGTATATACGCATGGACAGATTTACGAGGATGAACTGGTTGACATTGACCTACGCAGGCAAACTATCCGTTCCCTCGACTCCCTCGGCTACTGCGAGTTCGACTTTCCCCGTCGCACAGTTCACATGTGCCCGCCGTGCCTGCTCCTCCTCCCCGGACGGGGGACCCCCAGAGCGGTGTTTGCCGGGGCGAGGACACCGTCGCTGATAAGCAGACTCAAAGAAGCGGTCCGCACGCGGGGAAAGCAAGCCCTGATATCCCAGATGCCGCAAAGCAATGGAAACATTAATATCCCTGCAACGATTATAATTGAGGCAATAGACAAGGAAACACTCGCAGAGATTGGAAGTGATGCGGCCATAGAAACTGACCTTGACCAGCCAGCAGCGTGGAAGCTTACGCACATTACTGTATCCGTCGATGACGTGATGGAATCACTGCGGTTTGACGAAATGCAAGAGCCTAACTGGCCCCGAAGGGTTTTCCGGAAAGACCGATTGGTATTCAGCAGAACCACAGAATCGCACCAGGATAGAATTGAGCTCGCAGAATATACGAGTCCGGTTGATCAGCAGCGTAGACACTGGCTGTGGGATGGCGAAAGAGCTGCCGGGGTGGAACGGGATTGGGGAAGGTACATTGCCCTCTCAAGCGAAGAACGCAACGTCATGCTTTACCACGAGCGATGCCGGAGGCTCGCGGTTCCGGTGACGGTCCCGTTGCCTTGCCTTCTCTCCCGGGCTCTTGCTCTGTGTTCCGGAAACATTCCCGTCTCTTCAAAAGCTGGTGAAGCGCCTGTTGCTTCGATACCCGCAGGTCATCCTCTGCACATCTACACGGATATCCCCGCCGGAATTGCTGAGCTTGCGGCTGCAAAGCTTCAACAGCGGCTCGTTCCAGTTGATTTGGAGAACATCAACAATGGGGTGAGCAATGGTTGATCCAGTAGACGCATTCGAAAAGATACGGGACAATTTTATCCTGTACGTAAAGACGGCTTTTGGAACGCGGTTTCCCACTTTAGAGGCAAAACGGGAACAGC
The DNA here is from genome assembly GCA_965217865.1 of Candidatus Latescibacterota bacterium. Lineage (GTDB taxonomy): Bacteria > Latescibacterota > UBA2968 > SICM01 > SICM01 > CBDCJO01. The sequence goes on from CBDCJO010000002.1 coordinate 3,580,523, forward strand.
TCTTGAGGCAATTGCGGGTCCTGAACCAGGAACCGTGGCTTGAACCCTTGCCAAGTTACGAGAGTTCGGGAAGGACGATCAGCACGCTTTCAAACGATGATCTTCCCGGGATGAAGACCCGCCAGATAGAACTCTTCAAAGGATTGGTTCAGTGCGGGCTGTTCGGAACCCAAGAGTTGTATCTTCATCAAACAGAGATGATGAGACGGGCGTTGAGCGGCCGTAATTGCGTTGTGACCGCCGGAACAGGATCCGGCAAAACGGAGGCATTCCTGCTGCCACTGTTCGCGCAACTTGCCAAGGAAATCCCCGGGTGGAGCCGGCCTGACGATCCACACCCGAACGCAAATGACTGGTGGAGAAACCGGGACTGGAAGAACCAATGCAAACCCGGATCGACGCTTCAGCGTTCATACAGGATCCCGCAGAGGGGCTACGAAACGAGATCCGCAGCAGTGCGCGCGCTTATCCTCTATCCAATGAATGCATTGGTGGAAGACCAGCTGACCCGTTTGAGAAAGGCTCTTGATTCAGATGACGCAAGAGAGTGGTTTGAACGACAAAGCCCTGGAAACCGGATTTACTTTGGAAGATACAACAGCACAACACCGGTTGCGGGTCATGAACTGCTGCAAAGCGGGCGGCCGGACAGGGACAAAATTGATAAGCTTCTGGACCGAATGAAAGAGGCTGATCAAGCTGCGGAAGCTGCCCGGGAGCGCACAAACGGGAATGGAGATGGAGAAGAGGTTATTCATTTTTTCCCCAGGATAGATGGTTCGGAGATGAGGAGCCGGTGGGACATGCAGGACAGCCCGCCTGATATTCTCATCACCAACTATTCCATGCTTAGCATAATGATGATGCGCGAAGGCGATGACCGGATATTCGAGCGGACCAGGGCTTGGCTTGCTTGTGAAGACATCCCGGAGGAACGCCGCGAAGAGAAAAAGCAGTACAGGGTCTTTCATCTCATTGTCGATGAACTCCACCTATACAGGGGCACCGCGGGTGCTGAAGTGGCCTATCTTCTGCGGTTACTCCTATACCGGCTGGGTTTGCAACCTGACCATCCACAGTTGCGGATCCTGGGATCCAGCGCGTCCCTTGAGGCTATCAGCCCGTTGAAGAACTACCTTTCAACGCACATAAACGGAAAAGACGCCTGGAGTGCGGGTCGGATAAATCAAGGTAAGGAGATTGAGCAGGAGACGCTGATAAGAGGTTAAAAAGGTGACCGAGGGCAGCAAACGTGATTGTAGGACGAGCAGTAGACGCTGCAAGGCCTTGGCCAGGTCCTGGAGGGCCTTCGGAGTACCTACGCCCATCACTTTGCGCATGAGCAGAGCCAGGTTGCAGCCCCCGATGTGGATCAGCAAACGCTTGAGGATATTGCCGCGGTCTCTCAAGTGCAACCTGCGCATGCCACCGGTATCATATGTGTGAGCGATGGTTCTTTCCACCCGTTCTGCACGACTTCGGCGCAAGGCCTTGCCGCGATCTCCCTTGATCCGGCGTCGATTCGCATATACCGCGGCCTGCTCATCTCGTCGGCCGTTCCACTTGCGGCGTCCCCGATCCGGTTCTGAAATGTAACTCCGGATGCCGCCTTGCTTCAGACTGGTCAATACATCGTTGCTATGATATCCTTTGTCCGCAACCACCTCCCGTATACGCTGTCTGTGCAAACGTTTGGCAGCTTTTTCGTCCTTCGCGACCTGCTTGAGATTGAGCTGCGCCTCGAGCAGCGTCCAGGGCAACGACTCGGTATCTCCTTCATCTGCTCCCGACAACGCCACTGCCACAATGGCATTGGTGTCCAGATCCACCGCGTGCTCCACCTTGTGCGCCATGTGCGTGCGACCGTCCTTCATCTTAGCGATCTTGGCATCCGGGTCGTGCGGGTGCTCCCAGTCCTGGTTCGATCCCTTCTTCGGTCGCTTCTTATCGATCTTGGACAAGTCCTCGCGGGTAGGCGTTTCAATGCCCGAGGCCTTGGCCAGATTCTCAAGGAATGCCTGGTAGCCTTCACCCGTGTCACGGCGTACAATGCTGCGCATCGCGGCGTTGGCCTCCAGTGTCGTAGCATCCACGCCCAACGTCTTCCCCTTCACCAGACCCGCTTTGCACAAGACCCTCAGGATCCACTTGAAAACCGCTTCGTGAACTTCCAAGGGAAGCCGATGCCGGATGCGAGACAGGCTGGAATGATCCGGGGTCTGTTCGTCAAGGGCATACCCCAAAAACCGGCGCAACGTCAGCGAGTCAGATACACGCCATTCGATCCCACGTTCCGAATCAAGTCCCTCGAAATACCCAATCAAAAGCATCCGAAAATAAACCCCGGGCGGAATGCCCTTGCGACCCATATGAGGAGCGTAATACCGCTGGCAAAGCCCCTCGACGAACTCGTCGAAGCCGTTCGCCCCCAATACCTGATTCAGCTTCTCGTAGAACGGATGACCCGGAGATTTCACCAAAGTGTTCGATGCGATGAACAGGTTTTCCTGTCTCTGTCGTCCTCGTTTTCCCATTGCCATTTGCTCGTCCTCCCTTCTCAGTTTGAACCTGATATATCATAGGACCAAACCACAAGGAAAGACAACAGTCATCTTGGCATAAACGCACTTTTTCAACAGGCTGCTAGCCCCAGAAGCTTGTACGAGCATCACCTTGGCAGTTCACATTGGAAATTCAAGAAAGATATTACATATTGGGCTGGCCTGCACTTCAAAGAGAATATAAGTAACATCAAAAAGAAGTGGGTGGTCTCTGTTGTTGTCACTGGCCTTATTTGTCTGGAGTCGATTTTTGTGGTTCTTTGGATTCTCTACCATCCGAGCCCGAGTCCTTGACTAAATCTCTTGTATCTGTCTCTGGCGGTGGTGGCGATTCATTCTGTTTTTGTTCGTTGTCTTTTTCGTATGCCATTTGAGTTCTCCTTTCGATTTACAGGATACCATCCGCCTTCAGTTTGGCCACAAGATATTCATGGGTATTGCTTCCCTTGACGCTATTACAGGCTCCGCAGAGCAGTTGCAGGTTTTCCGGATGGTCGGTTCCTCCTTTGACGTCGGGTACGATATGATCCACCGTGAAGTTCCTGAATTGAAACAGCGACCGGCATCCGCCGCATTTTCCTTCCTGCTTGCCGAACAGGACGTGTTTATGTGTTCGATAGTTGGGAATCTCGCCCATGTCCGTTCGCTACGGAACGTCGGTCCGGACCGTAACCAGGCGGGAATGATAAAGGTCTCCCAATTCTGATTGAAGTCTTATGTTGACAAGCTCGGAAGCTTTATGCGAGATGTCTATTCCGACCCATTGGCGGTTCATTTTGTCCGCCGACACGAGAGCTGTTGCGCATCCGCAGAATGGATCCAGGACCATATCGTTGGTATTGCTGCTTGCCTGGATAATGCGGTCAAGCAATGCCAACGGCTTCTGCGTAGGGTAGCCGACTCTTTCTTTCGCATTGGGTCTTATGATTGGGATGTCCCACCAATCTTCAGGGAAACGCCCCCTGGCGTTGAGTTCGCACACGCCAGACGCGGGGGCTGCACCTCCCAAGCTCGTTTTTTTGTGTCCCGCTCTGCGTTTGCTGGATTCCGAATACGGAAGCCTTACGGAATCAGGGTTGAAGGTTGAGCGGGGAGTTTTTTCGTAACACAGCAGAACGTCATGACACCTTGAAAAATGACGTTGGTTCCGGCTTGCCATTCTTTTGTAGCACCATGTAATTTCATTCTTAAAGTTTCCCGGCCCGAATACCGCGTCCATAAGCAGCTTCAGGTAGTGGCTGGCCGTAGGGTCACAATGCAGGTATAGGCTACCCGTATTCTTCAAGAGGCGATGCATTTCAATGATTCGGACACCCATCATGCAGAGGTAGGATTGCATCCCTTTTCCGTGAGTGATGCCAGACGCTTCCAGAACCTTATACATTGCGGGGTGTTTGTCGGCGATAATACCCATCCAGGCAACATCCAAGTCGGACAACGACCATGAATCCTTGAAGGCTGCCCCTGCCGCCTTGCTCCCCACGGGTGCGGCATAGGTGCGGTTGGAGTTGAACGGGGGGTCCAGATAAATCAGATCGACGCTCTCGGAGTTCATCCCACGCATGATGTCCAGGTTGTCTCCCGTCCACATAGTCCGGTTCTTAAAGTTGGGCATGGCGTGAAGTTACTCACTCTGGCTTGGGAAGTCAAGCCTTAATCTGCTAATTGCGAAAGGGAAATGGGGTAAAGTAGCCCTGTTTTTTACGGGGATCATCACCTTGATTCCGTGGTGGATTTTTAAAATCATATACGCCGCCGATATAAAGCCTGGATTGGCTCCGGGTGAGGGAGGCTTTTCCTGGCACGCGGATGCCCCCGCCCTCCTGTGGCGCTTCGTTATCCAAGGACCATCGCACAACATCTTTTGGATCTTTGTTTTCATTATGATCGTATTGAATTTGAAACCGTGTATGACAGATAAAATCGGTCGCGGATTGGTCGGCATGGTTTTGATATCTTTATTTGTCCTCTTTGTTATTTTTGCGGAACCGGCCTCTACAAATTTCTGCACGATCAAACGACTATCCATCGAAGTATGTTACAGCTTTACGGAGTTGCGACATTAACCGCGACTTACGGAATTTGGTTAAGAATCCATTTTCAAAGGAACTTCCGCAAGAGATAAAAGGGACATAATAGGATTTGAGATCGATTGTGAAATTTATGAATTATTTAATCGCGCTGTCTTTTCTTATTGCCAGCACCTATTCCGGGGCAGAAGCAACTCCCAACAGGACCCTGATTAAGGGGAGGATTCCCATTCAGGGGAAAGTACTCCAATTAGGCTTACCTCAAGATGATGTTTCGTTTGAGGTCCTATGGGTTGGGGAAGACGGCAACCAGTGGGTTAAAAAATTGATTTCGAAAAGGGGAACACATCTATTTGAAATGAGAGACCATCCTGAATGGAAGGGAATCGCAAAAGGCATCATGATCACACAATTTCAGGGGATCGCTGTTGCGTTGAAGGAACCTTCGCTTAGAGACGAATTTGCGATTTTCCTAACCCCAGAAAGATTATATGTCAGCACGGTCAATATTTTGAGAGGATACACTTTCATGGGCTGGGCCTGGCAAACCTGCTTGCTGTTCTCCTTATTGGTTTTTATGGCTATCGTGTATTTCTTCAAAAGAAATTTATCCGTAGCACTTTTATTAGGATTTGTCATTACCCTGGTCGGGGTGGATCTGCGATCCGCATATGACCACTATTCCATTCTAAAAAACATTGAAGATGATGGATTCCAATGACTGGAATCTGGAGGGAGAATTCTTGGTGACCATTGAAGATGGAGGCTTGATCATCACCAAGAGAGACAAAAAATGAATACTTTCTTTGCGATAATCGTCCATGTGATGTTGAATATATGGATAGGGTGGACCTTTTTAAGGCTCGGTTCAAAGGACAGGAATGGGGGGGAGGTGTTAACGATTTCGTTTCTGATCGGTTTCTATTTGGAAACTCTGTTCATTGGCTCAATGGGTTTCCTGGGAATACCAATCCTTACAGCCTTAATTACGATCCTCATCATCACTTCAATAATTTTTGGACTATCGTTGTTTCTTAAGGGCATTTCGGTTCCAAGATTAACGATGGAACGATTAAAATGGTACGATTGGTTGCTTATTCTTTCGGTTGGGGAAAAAATTGTTTTCGGATGGATGAAACTGACACGTACGCCTTTGTATTCCGATGATACGTTTACGCATTGGGCGGGACGCGGACGCGCCATATTCGGTCAATTCAACTGGTCTTTTAATCCCGAGTCAGAGGTTTTCCTCGGTCTTACGGGGAACAAAGGGTATCCTCTCGGAATACCGATATGGCGTGCGGTAACCGCTCACTTCAACGGAGAATGGAACGATATCATCGCACGAGCCGATGGCATGATATTCTTTATTTCGATGGTAGCCATCATCTGGCTCGCGGTCTGGCGATTCTCCGGGGTGCGCTGGCTGGCAACCGGATCCGCATTTATCTTATCTGCACTACCGCTCCAGATATGGCACGGTGTTGCCGGTTACGGCGATATTGCCGTAGAGACATTCTTGATTGCAGGCACCGCCGCACTCTTACGGAAAGATCTGATTTTAGGCGGAATATTCGCCGCCGGTGCGGCGTGGATGAAGAACGACGGATTGTTATATCTTCCCGCCTTCCTCATCATGGCCCTGTTGACCCCTCTATCGTCGAAGCAAATCGTGGGATTTGGATGGTTTCGCAGGAGGGAATGGGGTGGATTATCGATTGTTCTACTGGGGATGATGACACTTTTGCCTTGGTGGATATTTAAGTCCGTTTATTCTCCGGATATTGTTGCTGCCGGACAGGGGTTTTCATGGCACGCAGATGCCCCCGTCCTTCTTTGGTTGGCTGTCATCAAAGGCGCCACTCATAATATTTTTTGGATCTTCCTTCCGGTTTCTATTCTGATAACCATTCGAAGGTTAGCAGATGATGCTGTCGGTCGTGGTTTGGCCGGGATGCTCTTCGCGGCTATCCTGGCCCCATCGGCTTCGTTTTCAGTTGTACCGAGGCCTATGAATTTCTTAGGAATCAGATGACGATCCATCGCAGTATGCTCCAAGTTTACGGCATATCGATCCTGGTTATGGCCTACGGGGTATGGTTGAAAATATCCCCCGTGAAAAAGACGTCGTAAGTTTTTTCGAAATACGAAGGGAGACGAATTCAGATGCTTCAATCTCCGAGGACTGTTCTTATCAAAGCCGACAAGCTGGTGGACGGATGCGACGGCTCCGCACGCCCCAACCAGGCCGTATTGATAACCGAGGACAGGATCACCTCTGTCGGCCCTGAAGAGGTGATTCGGAAGCAGGCAAGGCGGGATGCAGAGGTCGTTGACCTTGGGGCCTCCTGTCTTTCCCCGGGGTTGATCGATGGCCATACGCATCTCAGCCTCGCGGGGGATGGACGCAACTATGTCGAAATGTTTTCCGAGTCAGATGAGATGATGGTCCTGACCGGTGCCTTGAATCTTCGGCGCCATCTGTCCGCAGGGGTTACCACGATCCGCGAACATGGCGCCCGCAACGTTGTGGGGTTTACCCTGAAAGAGGATTTGAAACGCGGTTATATTCCGGGTCCGCGGATGCTTGTGAGCGGCCGGCCTATCACCTGTACGGGCGGTCATTTCCACATGTGTAACGAGATTGCCGATGGAGAGGGGGAATTGCGTCGGTCGGTGAGGCGTCTTGTACACGAGGGAGCGGATTACATCAAGATTATGGCATCCGGCGGGGGAACAGAGGGAACGATCCCGGGACGTGCCACTTACACGACCGAGGAGCTGGCGGCGGTCGTTCACGAGTCCCATCACTTCGGGCGGTTAACGGCGGCGCATTGCCGGGCAAAGGCGTCTATGGTCCGGGCGGTTCAAGCTGGAATCGACCTGATGGAACACGCGGAATTTCTGGACCCCGACGATCAGTTGCGATTCGATCCGAAGGTCGCCGAGATGATGGCGGAATCCGGCATATGGATTAGCCCAACGCTCCAGGCATGGACCCAGTATCCCCAAATCGTTCGACTTCGCGCCAAACGCGACGCAGGAACGCTAACCGGACAGGAGCAGGAGGCGTTAAAAAACCTCGAAGCCCGGGCGGAGTTACGCTTGGATGTCATGAGGCGAATGCTCGACTATGGACTCAAAGACCGGGTGGTGCCCGGTACAGACTCGGGGGTAGGGGACCTGGCTTTTGGACATCTGGACTACGATCTCAGGTTGCTCGTTCAAGCGGGGTTCACCCCCGCAGAAGCTCTGATTTCCGCAACCCGCATCTCCGCGGAGGCGATTGGTCAGGGGAGTGAAATCGGGACTATCGAGCCCGGAAAGATAGCAGACCTCGTCGCCTTCGACGGAGATCCGACAAAAGACATCGATGCCGTCAGCCGGGTGGTCGCAGTGTTTCAATCCGGCCAGCAGATCCAGAATCGTGCAAAAGACATATAAGGAGGCGTCATGAACAGCGATATCATCGTTCTGGTCAGCTTCGGTTTGAGCATGATCACCTGGGGATTGATCGGTAAATGGTATGTCATGCCCCGGCTCAACGCCATGCCGCGGCCGGACGCACTTACTCCCCTTCTTCTCTTTCACAGCTTCCGCCATATCGGGTTGGTCTTCCTCGTCCCCGGGGTGGTGTCGCATTCCCTGACCCCTGCGTTCGCTTATCCGGCGGCTTACGGGGATTTGTTGGCGGCGATTCTGGGCCTTATCGCGATCGGGGCCCTGCGGATGGGTTGCGGCGGGGCTGTTCCGCTGGTCTGGATCTTCAACTTGGAAGGAACGGTGGACTTGCTTTACGCGGTTTTTCAAGGCATCCGAAATCACGTGGCCGAGCAGCTGGGCGCGGCCTACTTCATTCCTGCGATCGTTGTCCCGGCGTTGTTGATCACGCACTATATGATATTCCAATTGCTTTTGAGGAAGGCCGACGATGGACGATAGACGATGGACGATTTAAGATTGGAGGTCGGAGGTCGGAGGTCAGGGGGGGAAATTGAAGATCCAAAATTGAAGATCGAATATTGAAGCCAGGTCAATAGACGACAAGAAAATCCTTGGTTGTTCCTAATATTCAATTTTCCGATATTCAATGTTCAACGAAGTTTGAGAGGTCAAAAATGGCAGAAAAGATCAGAAAGACGGACGAAGAGTGGCAGGCGATGCTCACGTCCGAACAATACCACGTCACCCGGAAGCACGGAACCGAACCGGCCTTTACGGGTGAATACCACAACTTCAAAGGAGAAGGCGAATATCGGTGTGTCTGTTGTGGAAACGACTTGTTCAGCTCTGAGACAAAGTTTGACTCCGGGACGGGCTGGCCGAGCTTTTGGGAACCCATTGCGGATAGGTGCGTCCAAAAGATCACGGACAGGAGTTTCGGCATGGCGAGGACTGAAGTCACGTGCAGCAGGTGCGATGGTCACCTTGGACACGTTTTTGACGATGGTCCGCAGCCGACGGGTCTTCGCTACTGTATCAATTCGGCGGCCTTGAATTTTGTCGAAAAAAAGGATGTGTAAAGGCGAGTGGAAATATGAATCGGGTTGTTGGGCTGAGGGAATGGGTCGATCGGGCCTTCGTTTTTTGTTTGCGAATGGATATCCATGGTGTAAATTTACTCCTGAAGGCAGTCTTTGAATCATTCGGATTTCGTCCTCCTCGGACCGGCAACTTTGAAAGGTGGTAACCGTTTACGGGATCGAGCAAGGGGGCATCGCGTACGCACCTTTATGGAAGGGAATCACGCCATGAATCGTATACCCGGCCTCCTGAGCTGTCTCATCCTCTCCTTGTTCATTGCGTGCGGCGGAGATAACAACCCTCTCAAACCGACCGTTGTAAACCCGGCGGACTTTATTACGACGAGCAGCGGTTTGAAGTATTTCGACGTCGTTGTGGGGACGGGTGAGTCACCTCTGGTTGGGAACCTGGTTTTAGTCCATTATAGAGCCTGGTTCGAAGATGGAACCCTTTTCGAAGATTCGAGAGATCAGGGAAGCCCCATCATCTTCGAAGTGGGTGCGGATGAGGTGATCGACGGATGGGAGGAAGGAATTCGGGGGATGAGGGAAGGGGGATTGCGGCAGCTGGTGATCCCCCCGGCTCTGGCTTACGGCGCAACGGGAACATCGGTGATTCCTGCGAATTCGACCCTGATTTTTGAAGTCAACTTGATTGGAGTCGCCGATCCGGGATGAAATCTCCGATAGGATTCGCTGAAAGTCATACTCACGGTTCCTTATTCTCGGTCTTAGATGATTCCCTGTGCTGCAGGTCTATGCTCCTGAAAAGGGATCGGATGTCTTTTAATCCTCCGATCGCCACAACGACGGCCACCGCAGCGAAGATGAGCATTCCGATCAAAAGTTGTACCCCCCAGAATGCACTCCAGAATTCCACGTTCAATCCTCCTTAGTCCGTTCGGATAAACCCCCGCCGGGGAAAACGAGGGAGCCGACCACCATCAGGATCAGGGCGAGGGCTGTCGTGCCCAGACCGATTTGGGCGCCAGACAGTATATCCAGACCCACGGCCTTTTTGACAGGAACGAGGCCCAGGACGGACGTGAGCCCTGCTCCAAGCGCCAGGTATGCCCCGGTTTTGCTTGCCCGTTTCCAATAGAGGCCGGTGCAGAGCAGGGCGAATGCCCCCGTAAAGTATATCGCGCCGCTCACGAGGAGATAATCCCAGAGGTCCTGGCCGAGTTCATACCAGAGGCCCCAGACGATAAGGAATAAACCGATGGCAAGAATAAAGACCCGGGTGAGGAGGAGTCGGTTCCGGGTGCTCATCGTATTTCCTGTCGCAGGAGCGACCACATCGTGGGTCAGGACAGATGCCCAGCAGAGCAGGTAGCTGTCGTGGGTGGACATAAAGGCAGCCAGGAGACCGGCCCCTATCAGGCCGATAACACCCGCGGGAAGGATTTGGCTGAGGAAGACGGGCATGGCCTGGAGGGTTACCATCGGATCACCAACGGGCACTCCTTCCGGGGCGAAGAAGACGCCGCGAAGGACGTCGTTTTTAAAGAGGTAGACAAGGGCGCATATCCCGAGAAATTGAGGAACGGTAAAGCGTACGAGAAACCCGATTGAGGACCAGATATAGAGCTTTTTGACCACGGCAGGGCTTTCCGCGGCGCATGCCCTCATGACGGCGGTTTGCCATACCGCGCATCCGACGATTCCTGCCGTAAAGATCATCCAGACCACATAAGAAGGGCCGAAATCTCCACCGTGATGAAAGGGATCGAAACCGGGATCACCGTGGATGGTCCGGACCGTTTCAACAATATTGTGCCACCCCAGTTTGTTGACCGCTATCCCACATGCCAGGATTATCCCAAATGAGAGGATAACGAACTGGATATAATCGGTGATCACAACCGAGACCATCCCACCTAGGATCGTGTAGGACAGGACAAGCAGCAACAAGACGGTCATGACCAGAGACACGTAGGTGGGATCGTGGAGCCCGGTCAGACCGGTGACAAAGATGGCCCCTGCCTTGAGGAACAAACCCATGTTGAGGATGCCAGCCAGGGAGAGCAACAAACCTCCGAAGATGCGCACCCCCCGGCCGAAACGTCTTTCGTAAAATTCCGGGATCGTCATCACACCCATTTCGCGCAGGGGGACGACGATGAAACCCGTCAAACCGATTATGAGGGTGACGACCCCCGCGATGAGACCGATATGAAAAGCAGCGAATCCGCCTGTAAACCCCTTTTGGGCCGAGTACATGACGGTTACCAGACCGAGTTCGCTACCGATCATCGTGGCTATGCCCAGATGGGGTTTGAGGGACCGTCCGGCTACGATGTAGTCGCTCATGTTCCGGATGTACCTGTTGGCATACAAACCGATTGCGACTGTACCGGCCAAGTAAAGGGCGACAATCGTCCAGTCGAACGCTCCAAAATTAGAGATGATGTCTCTTAGAGGATCTCCCTCCACGGGTTTCTCCAATGGGAAAGTCGTGGTTCGGAAAGGACGTAGATCGTGATTCTTGACTCGTGGATCGTCCCAACTAAGCTCGAAAAATAGGGTTCCTTCACACCGATTGTCAAGCCAATAGGTCAAGGACCCTGACAAATCCGTCGAGGGGTCTAGGGGTTATAAAATCAAAGCCGGCTAACCAAGAAAAACCGATTTGGAGGCCAAGATGAAACGGTATGTTTGGCTGATATTGATCTTCTCTGCTGTGGCCATGCCCGTTGAAGCCGACGAGGACCGCGATGATTTCGAAAGGGGTGGTTATGGGGGAGGAGGGCCCAAATTTTCCCAGGTGGACGGCGATTTGGGCATTTTTCTGGGGGGGTATGGGGGATTTCTGATCAATCCCACCTTTATGATCGGAGGCGGAGGCTACAACCTGGTCGGAAGGGATTCTGAGGTGCTTATGGGTTATGGGGGTGTGGTTCTCGAGGTCATCACACCTTCGATCATCCCGATCAACGCTTCGGCAAACGTTTTAATCGGTGGGGGGAACGTGGATTTTGTTAATGTGAGTGCCCATAACGTCTTGATCGTCGAACCCGCTATAAATCTGGAGGTTATTGTATCGAAAAGGATTCGAATCGGTCTCGGTGCAAGTTACCGTTCGGTTAGGGGAGCGGGTGGAAGGAATTCGGATCTGGAGGGTGCATCGGGAAATCTCATATTGAAATTCGGAAGATTTTGAGAGATCCCTCGCGCCAACCACTCAGGTTGTCTTAAGTGTCGATTGGTGACCTGATTTTATCAAAAATTATGTTCGGGCATATGAAAATCAGATCTCGTCCGAATCTCAGTTTCTAAGGGAAGTTCAAAGCCCGGGATTACGATCCCGGCTTTTTTATTGACTTCTCACCGCAGCGGTTATTTCTTATTCGAAACCCACTAAAGGATTTCGGGATCCAAATATGGAAGACAGAGGGAAAACAAAAGGACAACTCGTGTCCGAACTGGCCGAAATACGTCGTCGGGTAGCTGAATTGGAGGCATCCGATTCGGGACAAAGACGGACCGAGGCGGCTTTGCGCGACAGCGAAGAGCGGTTTCATAAGATCTTTGAACATTCGAACGATGCGATTTTCGTGATCGATCCGGAAAGAGATAAAATCCTGGACGCCAATCCGGGTGCCTGTAAAATGCTCGGGTATTCGAGGAAGGAGTTGTTGGCCCTATCGGTGTCCGCCATCCATCCGGACGAGATGCCCAGACTCCAGGCCTTTGCGCAGTCTGTCTTTGAAGCGGGACAGGGATGGACCGACGAACTGACTTGCTTCACCAAATCAGGCAGTTGTTTGCCATCCGAGATCTCCGCGTCGATGATCGATATGGACGAAGGGAGATGCATGATCGCCCTCGTTCGCGACATCAGCAAGCGCAAACTGGCGGAGGAAGCCCTTCGGAGAAGGGAAGAACAGTATCGGGATCTTTACGAAAACGCACCCATTGCTTACTTGTCGGTCGGCATTGACGGCCTAATCCGGAGGGCCAATCAGAAGGCGGTGCACCTATCAGGGTATTCCTTGAAGGACCTGACGGGGAAGCCGGTTATCGAACTGTATGCGGACACGGGGGAGGGAAAAGAAAAAGCCCATAGACTTATTGAAAGGTTTCGTTCCGGGGAAGGTATCGACGGCGAAGAACTTGAAATGCGCCGGTCAGACGGCCGGTCGGTCTGGATCAGCCTGACGGTTCGGGCCGTTCTGGATTCGGATGGACAGGTCGTTGAATCCCGCTCGATGCTGGTAGACATCACCGAACGGGTGCAAGTGGAGCAAGCACTCACCGATGAGGTCAAAACCAAATACAATTATGAGGAGATTATCGGGAGGAGCAATGCGATCCAGGATGTGTTGAAACAGGTCGCCCCGGTTGCGCCGACAGACGCCACAGTCCTGGTCCACGGTGAGACAGGAACAGGGAAGGAGCTGGTCTGCCGTGCCATTCATCACCTGAGTCCGCGAAGCGCCAAGCCCCTGGTCAAGCTGAACTGCGCCGCGATTCCACCCGGCCTGGTCGAGAGCGAGCTGTTCGGACACGAAAAGGGGGCCTTTACCGGGGCGATCTCTCAGAAACAGGGGCGCTTTGAACTTGCGCACGGGGGAACCATCTTCCTGGATGAGATCGGAGATCTCCCACTTGAGGCCCAGACTAAACTCCTGAGGGTGCTGGAGGAACAGGCCTTTGAAAGGGTGGGCGGGACCCGGACGATCAAGATCGATACAAGGGTCATTGCCGCGACGCATCGGGATCTCGAAAAGATGGTGAAAGAGAATGAATTCCGTCAGGACTTGTTTTACAGGTTGAATGTCTTTCCGGTCACGCTTCCACCGCTGCGAGAACGTGTGGAAGATATACCCCTTCTTGCCAATTATTTTGTCCGAAGGGTATGTTCCCGGTTGGGAAGGCCTCCGTGTGTACTCACCGACGGGGCGATGAAGAGACTGAAAGACTATTCCTGGCCGGGGAATGTACGAGAACTCGAGAATATTATCGAACGGTCGATAATATTGTGCGGGGGCCGATCCATCGATCAGGAACATATTCAAGTAGAAGCGGGACAGCAGGAAGATACGGAAAGAAAGATTCGCCCCATGAGTGATGTTGAAAAGGGACATATCATTGAAGCCCTCAAAGCGGCAAATGGTAAGGTGAGCGGAGGGGGCGGTGCGGCAGAGCTCCTGGGTTTGAAACCCACCACCCTGGAGTCCAGGATGAAAAAACTTGGAATAGATCGAGCGCAACATTGAACCAAGACGATGGACCATGGACGACGGTCAGAGGCTGGAGGTCAGGGGTCAGGGGAAATTGAAGATCGAAGATTGAAGAAACGTGAGACGAGACGGAAATCAGGACCGGGAGTCAGATCTAACTGGGGGATAAGGCTCTTAATTTTGGAAAACCTCAGTCACATGATCTCCCCTCTCCATAATGAAAACCTCCTGAGCGGAGTTCCGCGTTTTTGTGGAACGCAGTCGAAGGACGGGGAGGGGGTGTCCGCCCCCATGGAGGAAAATGCAAAACAAATTTAAAGGCAGACTGGAGACGCTAAATGCGATAGACCGGGATGCTTACATCTTTTTTGTTTCGGCTGATCGAAGCGAAGGCCGCGATAGGGGTAGAGTCATAACAGTGGTGGGGTGTATTCTAAAAAAAGCATCCCGATTATACCGAGCGCGAAATCGATGGAACAAACGGATATATCAGGATACATTGCCAAGCTGGGTGAGCATGAAGCAGCCGTCGATGCTGGCATAGCTGATCTGAAGGCCAATCTTGTGATGGACAGGATCTGGGCAAAGGATCACACCGTCTGGAAACCAGAACCTGACGAAATCGAGAACCGGCTTGGATGGTTGCACAGCCCGGAGGAGATGAAAAGGCAGCTTCCAAAAATTGACGCATTCGTGGATTCCGTGAGGGCAGACGGGTATAAGCAGGCTCTTCTGCTGGGGATGGGCGGGTCCAGCCTGGCCCCTGAGGTCTTCCGAAAAACGTTTGGCTTTAGGGAGGGCTACCTGGATTTGGCCGTGCTGGACAGCACCGATCCTTCGGCCGTTCTTACCCACGCAAACCGATTAGATCCCGCCAAAACCCTCTTCATCGTCTCCACCAAATCAGGCGGCACTGTGGAGACGCTTTCCTTTTTTAAGTTTTTCTACAATCTGGTCATAGCATCCCTAGGTCGGGAAAGGGCGGGGGAGCATTTTATCGCCATCACCGATCCCGGCAGCTCACTCGCTGAGCTGGCCGAATTCCACAATTTTCGCGAAGTATTCCTCAACGATCCGGATATTGGCGGGCGGTACTCCGCCCTCTCATTTTTCGGGCTGGTTCCAGCCGCGCTGATGGGTATTGATTCGGAGGTCCTTCTCGATCGTGCCACGGCAATGGCACGTGATCGTCAGAACGCTGGAGCAACCCTCGGCGTCGTAATCGGAGAACTGGCCGTTGTCGGTCGGGACAAGCTGACGCTGATCGCATCCCCGCGCGTCGAGTCATTCGGGGCCTGGTTGGAACAGCTTGTTGCAGAGAGCACCGGCAAGGAAGGCAAAGGCATCTTACCTGTGGACGGTGAACCCGCGGGAGAGCCGGATGTTTACGGGGAGGACCGTCTCTTCGTCACCTTGCGCCTGGAAGAAGATAAGACCCGTGACGGTTTTGTAGAAACCTTGATGAACGCCAGCCATCCGGTCGTTCAGCTTAATCTACGAGATGCCTATGACCTGGGTGGGGAGTTCTTCCGCTGGGAGATGGCCACCGCTGTGGCGGGATACCGATTGGGTATCAATCCCTTCGACCAGCCGGATGTTGAATCGGCAAAGATCCTTGCCCGGCAGATGGTGGCCGCCTATCAACAGGAGGGGACGCTGCCGACTTCGGCGCCAACCTTACGTACCGATGGAATTACAGTTTACACAGAAGGGGATCCGAAGGATCTGGAGGGAGCCATGGGGGCGTTCCTCGAACATGCCCTGCCTGGAAGTTACATCGCCTTACACGCTTACCTCCAGCCTACCCGGGAGACCAGTGCTGCTTTGCGAAAGTTGAACACTCACCTTCGCGATCGATTGCGGCTGGCAACGACCGTGGGCTATGGCCCCCGCTTCCTCCATTCCACCGGACAAATTCACAAAGGTGATGCCGGCCGCGGGCTGTTCATCCAGTTGACGGCCGATGACCTTCAGGATGCGCCCATTCCAGATGAAGCGGAGTCGTCGTCATCTTCGATCACATTTGGGGTTCTTAAGGCCGCTCAGGCCCTGGGAGATATGCAGGCACTGCTGAACGCCGGGAGGCGCGTCGTGCGATTTCATCTGGGGAAGGAACTGGTGGGAGGACTGGAGCGACTGACGAAGGCGGTAAAGGCAGGCGCCGGGTGTCGGAGGTCAGGGGCCAGGGAAAAGCGGTAGCAGTGGCAGGAAAAGCCCTTCCACCCATCCCCGCCGGAATACAGAATACAGAAGACAGGAGAAGACTTAAAATTCAACCCAGTTGGCGGGAAGTCAGGGATCGGGTAAGGAAAGGCGATTAGATGGGAGGGACGCCGGCCTCGGCGTCCGCTAACATCCCGGTCTTTCAGGTCAGGTTTTTCCAGATTTCCATGGGCTCAAGGGTTTGGCGGTTTTCAGGCGAATTGTATGAATTTTAATGGTGAAGGGGTTGGTGAGAGGGAAGGCGTTATTTGTATTGATTAACCGATTACGGCCCGCGAGGCCGCGGGCCCTCCCAGAAACTGGTCGACTCCGGACATGTCGAACGTCGTCTTGTTTTGCTCCCGCCTCTCAAATGCCTCGGTCTGGGTCACGAAGTATCGTGAGATTCGGGAAATATTGTTCTGGAAAATGAAGTTAGTTGAACACTGGTCTTTTCACAAAGATCTAATTTAAAGTCACTTAGGTAATTTCATGGAGTGGCTTTTTTCATTCTGGCACAGATCTTGTTCTTAACCATATGAGTTCGAATTACAAACTGAAGAATCGTATCATTCCTTACTTTGGAGACTTTAATGACAGCCGGATGGAGCGTAATCAAATTTGTTTTCTCAAGACCCCTGATCGCATCGGTAATTGTGGGGACAATGATACATAGCCTGCTGGAACTGAATGAGCACCTCTTGAAAGGGGCATGCCATCTGGATCATCTGGCGGATGACATGACTCAAAACCCCGGTTATGGGGCAATATACCTCCTTATCCCCTTTCTAGTTCCTTATGTGGTGACGCGGATCGGAAGTCGAATCCGGATGGAGACAGAAACCAGTTACGAGTGGAAGTTCCCTCAGGCCAATCCCGATATCGTGATAAAGCTCGATCCATCCGGAGAGATAATCTTCATAAACACGGCTGCAAAATTGATCCTGAAACGAATGGGCATGGATGAAGCAGATTCAGATATCCTGCTGCCGAAGGATTCACGGACGATCGTGGAGGAAATCCTGGGGACAGATCGCCTTCTGGGTTCCTTGATTCACCAGGTTTGAAATTAGGTCCTGAAACGGAGCCACATCCATTCCTGTTGTGAGGGATTTAGAATCGATGAGGGCGTGGAAAGCTTTCAAGATGAGGATGCCCATACGGGGGAACGGGTTGTGGCCTAGCCCCGACGGCCAGGTGTTCTACCGGGACTGATGGGAACTTTTTCTTATGCTAAATTGTCCTATAAATTGAGGTTCTGACTTCATTTAAGGTCCTGTTGTTTGAGAGGAAGGTTGGACAAGGAATTTTGATATGCCGGGAATTGAAGGGTTTTCTGGCAACGAAAGGAGGTCAGGATTGAAAGCCGGATTTTCGGCAACTCTTGATCCACTTGGAATATAGGTCGCACTGATGGCCCTTCTCTTGACAAATTCAGGGGAGGGATCTGGTTTCCAGAATTTGAATTTTTCACCATGTGCATCTTCGGATGCTCTGTTCACCTAAGCTTGGAGGTTTCGATGTTTTCCAGGATGATGCAACGAATGAGCATGGGGGCCCTTGCCCTCCTATTTCTAGCCGGAACCGGCTACGCAGAGACTTTCCAGATCGATCCTGTACACTCCTCGGTCGGATTCTCCGTCCGGCATATCTTCAGCCGGGTTCCGGGAACGTTCACCAATTTTTCCGGGTCTGTCGTATACGATTCCGATCACCCGGAAAATTCATCCGTTAATGCAATCATTCAGGCCGCCAGCGTGAATACCGAAAACGGGAGGCGCGACAATCATCTCCGCAGCCCGGATTTCTTCGACGTGGAAAAATTTCCGGAGATCACCTTCACGAGCACAGCTGTGAAACAGGAAGAAGATCGGTTGATGGTCACTGGAGACCTGACGATGCACGGGGTCACCAAAAGCGTGGAGATGCCCGTGGAGGTCCTGGGTGTCGGCCCACATCCTATGTCGAAGGCAACGGTAGCCGGCTTTGCCGCCGACCTGAAGATAAAAAGGTCGGACTTCGGCGTCAACAGCTGGACGGATCCTGCCGGGGTCGTGGGGGATGAGGTCCGAATTGTCCTGAATATCGAAGCCGCCGGAAAGGCTATGTCGAATCCGTGTAACCCCTGCAATCCGTGCAACCCGTGCGGGGAAGCCAAGAACCCATGCAATCCATGCGGGGACAAGGAGATGACGAACCCGTGCAACCCATGCGGGAATTAAAACCCGTGGATCGTTGTTCGTGATTCGGGGATCGGAAAAGCCGTGATTCGTGGATCGTGACTCGTGACTCGGAAAACATGTCGATCGTGGTTCGAGACTCATAAAGAGGGAAATTAAAATCGTATACCGAAAAAGATGAGCGATAACTGCTTGTGCGAATCACGGATCACGAACGACGAATCACGAGAACCGTGGATCGTGACTCGGGGATCGGAAAGCCCGGTGATCATGATTACTAACTCAGGGATCGAGGATGAGGAAAGCTTCGATCCCATTCTTCTTTTTGGGGCCGAATTCCTGAGGACGTAGAGAACTCACCGACAGGCTTGGAGGGAAACCTTGCGTTTGATCAAATCCACAATCATTATGATAATCTCTCTTTATACGGTCAGCGCAGCCGGGACGCTGGATTGGGATGTTGTAGATGTCGACACGGGAGGGAAACCGGCTCTCGCTGTCAGCTCTAAGGGAATCCCTCACATAAGCTATATGACGGAAGCCATCATGGGTTTTGTCAAGCACGCCATCCGGAACAATGATGGATGGGATATCCAGACCGTGGCCACGGGCTATTTTTATGGCCCTCTTGCCCTTGCTATGGACTCTCGGGACCGGCCTCATATCGTGTATCACGATCACCAGGATCTGACGGGTCAGTTCAGCCCCGAGCTTGGAGATCAGGTACACGCCTTCTGGAATGGCTTCGAGTGGGCATTGGCGACCGTTGTCCACCCGGGGCACGACGGATGGGACAACTCCATAGTGATAGACGGGACCACACCCAAAACCGCCTCGATTGATCCCCGCCAGTTCGGGAGCTCAGCCGGTGTGGAGTTCTGGGATGGTCAGAGTGTCGAAGGGGTTGGGAGCGGAGCAATCGATTACGAATTCGCGACATCGATCGCGATTGATCAACAAGGTGGCGCTCACATCTCCTACCGGGATTTTTCGAGGGCCTCCCGGAGGACGAACCAGCTCAAGCACGCAACCAAGGAAGACGACACGTGGGTCATCACTACGGTCGATCCCCAGGAGGGTTCCGGAGCCTATTCGTCCATCCGGATCGCTCCGGATGGAAATCCCGGAATCAGTTATTACGTCCGGGAGGCACAGAGCTCGGGAATCATCCGTTACGCCAAATTCAACGGCCTGACCTGGGATATCCAGGATGTGGAGCGTGTGGGTAATGTGATCGCCGGCTTCATCGGCGCCCGGAACCTTACATCCCTGGCTTACGGCGAGGATGGCAACCCTCAAATCAGCTATTCCACAATGTTTAATCTAAGGTATGCCACCTGGGACGGGTCCAGGTGGAAGGTTGTAACCGTAGTGGAAAGCCCTTCTTCAGGGATGGCTCTTGGCGGGCTTTCATCCCATCAGATCGGACCCGATAGTACGGTGCACATCGCCTTCTATGAAATTCCGTCCGGCTTAACCACCTCGACGGGAACTGTCAAGTATGCTCGAGGCACGCTTTCCAACCTGGCGCCTGAATTTTCGAATCTGACGGACGAGGAAATCGCAGAAGGGGGCATGCTCAGGATTCCGGTTCAGGCCACAGATCCGGATGAAGACACGGTCACGTTCACCGCGACAGGCCTCCCGGAGGGGGCTACATTTGAAGAGGGGGAGATTGTCTGGTCCCCCGGGTTTGATCAGGCAGGAATATATCGAATTTCATTGACTGCCAGCGACGGGTCTATTAGTACAGAGGGGGAGATTACGATCACGGTAGAGGAAGCAAATGCACCGGTCCGCTTCTCCTCGGTCTCACCGTCCGTGGCGATTGTGGTGGGGGAGACGGGATCGTTGCAGACCTTTGAGATCGTCACCTCTGACCCGGACAATGATCCCCTGAGCATCTCATGGACGGCCAACGGGAAGGAGATCATCGGGAGTCAGGTTCCACCCTCACCTTCACCGCAACCGATGCGGAGGAAGATTTGATTTCGGTAACGGTCTCGGACGGAACAGAGACCATCACACAGTCCTGGCGGATCGCAAGGATCCTGAGAGGGGACTTTGACGAAAACAACAGGGTCGACCTAGATGATTTCTTTCTGTTCGCAGGTGCGTTTTCACAGGAGGGGACCGGAGAAAATGCCCGGTTCGATCTGGACGGAAATCAGACTATCGATTTCGAAGACTTTTTTATATTCGCCATCTGGTTCGGGGTAAGAGCCGTGGATAGTTGATCGTGATTCGTGACTCGGAAAACAGTCGATCGAGGGTCGAGACTCATACAAGAAGAAATTCAAGATCGTATAAGGAAAAAGATGAGCGATCAATGTTTGCGCGAATCACGGATCACGAACGACGAATCTCGATAAAAACCCGTGGATCGTGATTCGTAACTCGGGGATCGGAAAGGCCGTCGATCGTGGATCGGGAGAATAGTGAAATGAGTCTGGATGGCATCGCTTGCCTGTGAAGGATGTTAGGACATGAGTCGAGAGTCAGCTTGTTCGCTTCTAGCCCTTCCCCCAACCCTTCCCTCGAGTTCGCACTTTTTCTTGCTCGTCCCAAGAAAAAGTGCGCAAAAAGAAAGACGCTGCTCAAACGCCGCGGAGGCTGGGCGCGCCTAAGCCCGGACTGTAGATGACATTCAGGATTTTGTGTGGTTCCGAGAGGGATCGTGGCATAACCGGGCCCTGGTGGAACGTTAAAAAGGAGGGACAGAGTCGCGCCCAAAAACCGATAATATGATTCAGGTACTGAGAGTACAGTTTGACTTTAGTAACAGTTCACCAAAATATAATTGAAGGCGAAAATGGACGAATCACGAATCACGCGAATCATAAAAATGACCAGAACGACAAGCATCATTATCGTCTGCCTCCTGGTGTCCGGCCAGGATCTCCCGGTGAGTGCGTCTTCTGAACCGTTCGAGTTGTTCAACCTGAAAGACCAGGAGACCAAGTCCATCTGGAATATCAAGGGAGAGGCGGTCAGCGGACCACTGAAGGGACAGAGGATGAAGCAGATCCCGGCGCATAACGCGATGTGGTTCGCCTGGCTGGCATTCTGGGGAAACACTCAGGTTCACGGCGAAACCGGGAGGGGGAACGGCGAGACATTCGAGAATGTGAATCAATTTCCGAGTGGACAGATCGTGTCCGGAGGGGTGCCTCGGGATGGGATCCCGGCGCTCACGGACCCTAAGATGTTGGCCTCCTTCGAGGCAAGGATATCAGATTCCGATCTGGTCTTCGGGGTGGTGATGAACGGAGAAGCCCGGGCTTATCCCCACGCGATCGGCTGGTGGCACGAGATCGTCAACGACAGGGTTGGGGGGCATCCGGTGGTCGTGACTTTCTGTCCCCTGACGGGGACCGGTCTGGTCTTCGACGGAGATGGTGGAGAAGGATCGAAGCGGGTCGAGTTGGGGGTGTCGGGTTTGCTGTTCAACACGAATCTGATCATGTATGATCGCAGAGATGGCGATACCCTGTATCCGCAGATGATCTTCAAGCCGATCAACAACAATGAAGTACCGGAGTTGAAGCTTTTGCCTGTGATCGAGGCTACCTGGGGTCTGTGGAAACAGCTCTATCCGAACACGCTCGTGGTCAGCGATGAGACGGGTTTTCCCCGAAACTATGAAGCGTATCCCTATGGTGCTTACCGAGAAAGCAGCCAGGTTTTCTTCCCGCTGGCGCAGGATGAGAACAACCTGTCGCGCCTCCACCATCCGAAAGAGAGGGTCCTTGGGATCCGTGGAGAATCCGGAACCCCCAGGGCCTATCCGTTTGCAGCCATGGGGGGAGACCAGGCGGCGATCAACGATACCCTCGACGGTAAGCCAATCCTGGTGGTCTATTATGGAGAGGGCCGGTTGGCCATTCCCTACAGCCGGGAGGTGGGGGGGCAGACCCTGACCTTTGAGATCGCCGGACCCAATCTCCCTCCGGAATTTTCTAGCTTGACGGATCCGGAGGTTGCTGAAGGCGGCATGCTCAGGTTCCCGGTTCAGGCCACGGACCCGGATGGAGACCCGGTCACGGTAACGGCGTTGGGTCTCCCGGAGGGGGCCACCTTTGAAGACGGTGAGGTTGTCTGGACCCCGGGGTTTGACCGGGCAGGGGTTTACCGGATCACCTTCACGGCCAGCGACGGGTCCCGCATTTATTTTCACGGCAACGGATGCGGAATCGGATGTCGTTTCGGTTGAGGTATCAGATGGAACGGAGACGATCGAACACAGGTGGCGGATCGCGAGGGCCCTGAGGGGGGACTTCGATGACAATGGAATTGTCGATTTGATTGATTTCTTTCTTTTTGCGAGTGCGTTTGGACAGGATGGGGTTGGGGAACTTGCCCGGTTCAATCTGGATGAAAATCCGGAGATCAATTTTTTCGATTTTTTTATATTCGCCAGCTGGTTCGGGGTGAAAACCGGGGATCGTGATTCGTGATTCGGGGATCGGAGAAGCCGTGGATAGTGGATCGTGATTCGTGACTCGGAAAGCAGATTGAGGTTTTCAATCCGAAGTCAACTAATCGGAATTCCGCGATGCTCCCTCACCCCGCCTCGCAAAGCTCGGCACCCCTCTCCCGGATGCCGGGAGAGGGGGAGATCGAAATGATCTGATTGTTTAATGAAGAGAAAAGCGAGATTCTTAATATATCCGAAATGAATGTCATCGTCCCCTTCTCCTGCTAAGCGGGAGAAGGGGATACAGGGGATGAGGGCGTTGAACTATAATCCGAACTGGCGAAAAAACCCCTGACGATTACGCAGCACCATAAAGAACGTGAAGCGTACGGTGGACCGGAAAAGCCGTGGATCTTGATTCATGGATCGGAAAGGTCGTATTCTATCGATAAAAAGATTTGAATATTCCTCAAATAATCACATCGATTATTTACGAATCACGAATCACGAATCACGAATCACGAATCACGAATCACGAAAAGGGACGCGGCATACCGTGTCCCTTAGTTATTTGGATTTTTGCCCACCAGCGAACCGGTGGAATCTGGCCTTGTAAGGGGGAACATAAGGCTTGACGTGTTACTCTGTTGCCGGTATCGTTATATTATGTCTCTCCGTCAAAATATATAAAAGGAACTCCTGGTATATGGGCATCCGGTAATAGGAAAAGCGCTGAAAGGAGATTTTTGGAGGTCATAAAGACACGGATCCGGTTTTCAAGAATTCCGTGGAAATGGATTGGGGCCGGCCTTGCGGTTTTCGGGATATTGATCTTGAGCCGTGTGCTGCCCGTCAACGAATGGCTGAAGGCCTTCAACGAGCTGGTCGGAAAATTGGGTCCCTCCGGGTTGGTTGTTTTTGCAGGTGCATACGTGCTTGCGACGGTCCTGTTCCTTCCGTGCTCGGTGTTGACCGTAGGGGCCGGTTTTGCCTTCGGCATCGCATGGGGCACCCTGGTTGTCTCGATCGGTTCTACAATTGGTGCGGCCCTGGCGTTCCTCATCGCGCGCTATGTCGCCCGGGGCCGCATTGTTGCGATGGCAGAGAAAAACGAGAAGTTCAAGGCCATCGACCGGGCGATCGGCCAACAGGGTTGGAAAATGGTCGGGCTGCTCCGATTGAGTCCGGCGATCCCGTTCAATTTGAGCAACTATGTCTATGGGCTGACTGCGGTGCGTTTCTGGCCTTACGTGCTGGCCAGTTGGATCGGAATGTTGCCGGTAACACTCCTCTATGTCTATTTAGGGGCTTTCGGTCAGGCCGGTATCCAGGCCGCTTCCAGCGTTGGAACGGAACGAAGTCCGGTTGAATTTGCGCTGCTTGGTGTCGGTCTGCTTGCCACGGTCATCGTGACGATATTGATCACCCGCATGGTTCGGAAGGTGCTGCTCTGAGCTCCTTAAAGCCGCTTAAACACGTCTCTACTTTTTCGGGGATAGATCGGATCCGAACGATGAGCCATGAACATCGAACGATTCTCCTTTTTGCGACGATGGTGGGTATACTCTTCATTCTTGTTCCACACGTTCTTTGGGCTCAAAGGGGGGAAGTGGTCATCTCGACCCTTGCGGGAGGGGGAAGCTCAAGGGGAGATGGAGACCTGGCGACCCGGGCCAGACTCCTCCGGCCCAGGGGGGTGGCTGTAGACCGGGAGGGAAACGTCTATATCGCGGACTCTTTCGACGAGCTTGTTCGACGCGTGGGACCGGAGGGAATCATTACCACCTATGCGGGGGGGGGTCAGTATCAACGAAGTCAGAGACGCCAGAAGAGTCATCAGAACGCCGACCAGGCTGGCCTTGGATTCCAGCGGTCTGGTCTACATCGCCGATCTGGCTCTGGATCGAATTCAACGCGTGGAGGCAGACGGCTCCCTTGATACCTATGCAGGGGGAGCCTCCAGCCAGGGACCGAACGGGGACGGTCTTCTGGCAACCGCTGCAAGGGTAGATGGACCGAGGGGAATTGCCTTCGATGCGGCCGGAAACCTCTATATCGCTGAAACGAACGATGACCGGATACGTCGTGTAGAGGTATTCGGACGTATATCCACCTTTGCCGGCACCGGTGATCCCGGGTTTTTTGGAGACCGAGGATCAGCAGATCAGGCGATGTTGGACTCTCCCAGAGGCGTTGCAGTCGGTGTCAGGGGAAATGTTTATGTCGCTGATACAAACAACCAGCGAATCAGGCGCGTGGGAACCGACGGCATCATCACCACCTTCGCGGGCTCGGGAAACTTCGGATTTTCCGGGGACGGCGGACCGGCGATTGAGGCCAGCCTGGCCAATCCCGAAGCCGTCGCCACGGATTCGAGAGGGAATGTTTACATCGCGGACACATCGAATCACCGCATCCGCGTCGTAAACATCTCCGGTATTATCACCACTTTTGCCGGGACGGGCAGGGACAGTTTTTCAGGTGACGGAGGTCCTCCAACAGCGGCTGACTTGAGTCGGCCTTTTGATGTGGCCGTTGATCTTCAAGGGACGGTTTATATCGCAGACACTTTTAACCAACGGGTTCGGCGCGTCGGTATGCCGGTTCAATCGATGACCCCAGCCCTGAGCTTATCGGTTTCTTGGTTACTGTATGAAAGCACGGGTGTCGGCGAGATATCAGAGAAGACCCTGGAGATATCAAACACCGGAGATGGAATCCTTTCAACAGAAATCAGTTTAGGAGGGGAGGACGCCGATCAGTTTGTTTTGTCTCAGACGGAGCTCAGGATACCGGCCGGCAGAGAGGTAACCGTGAATGTGCTGTTTTTGCCGGTATCGGAGGGACCGAAGCGGGCTTCGGTTTCAATTAAACACAACGCCGTAGGGAGCCCTTCGTCGATTGAATTGAAGGGGACGGGGGCTGGAATTCATCGTATCGAAACCTTTGCGGGCACTGATAATCTAGGATTTCCAGGATTTTCCGGGGACGGCGGACCGGCGATTGAGGCCCTCCTGAATACCCCCCATGCCGTTGTCTCGGATAGCCATGGGAATCTCTTTATCGCTGATAGCTTTAACGACCGGATTCGGAAGGTAAGCCCGGACGGAATTATTTCGACGATTGCAGGCACCGGGAGCGGGGGGGGTTCAGGGGATGAGGGACCTGCCACACAGGCTCAGTTGAATTTTCCCGGAGATATAGCGACGGATTCTCAGGGGGTCATTTACATCGCCGACGCGGGCAATCACCGCGTTCGCCGGTTAGATCCGGAGGGAACAATCACGACCTTCGCGGGTTCGGGTGTCGAGGGGTTCTCAGGGGATGGAGGGCCGGCCACCGAGGCTCGCCTGGACTTCCCGATCGGTGTGGCAGTTGATCCCCAGGGTTTTGTCTATATCGTGGACTCGAACAACCACCGTATACGGGGCGTGACCCCGGAAGGGATCATCACGACCTTTGCGGGTTCGGGGTCTGCCGGTCTGGGAAACGGCGCCTATTCGGGCGATGGTGGACTAGCGAATGAAGCTCGTTTGAACAATCCATTAGGCATGGGGTTGGATGCACAGGGTTCGGTTTACATCGCGGATTCGGGTAATCATAGGATACGCCGCGTGAACCCAGAGGGGGTCACGACGACATTTGCCGGCTCGGGAACGGAAGGATATTCAGGGGATGGGAGATCCCCGGTTAAAGCCCAGTTAAGAACGCCAAGGGGCGTAACTATCGATCCAAATGGTATCGTATACATCGCGGACTCGGGCAATCATCGGATACGACGGGTAAACCTGGATGGAATCATGACGACCTTCGCCGGTCCCGTGGGCTCTACCCTCGAACAGAGCGGTGATTCCGGGGACGGGGGGCCGGCCGCAGAAGCCCGTTTGAACTTCCCCACCAGCCTGGCCGTGGATGCGGAAGGGTTAGTATACATTGCGGATTCAGGTAATCACAGGATTCGGGTGGTCGAGATGGAAGGCGGCGGCCTCGGGGGTGGTGGAGAAGGACTTTCTTCTGACTTCGACAATGACGGGGATGTGGACTTCGATGATTTCTTTGCGTTCGCAGCGGCTTTTGGAAAGGAAGCATTGGGGGCGGACGCGAGATTCGATCTGGACGGGGACGGCGAGGTGAATTTTGATGACTTCTTCGAGTTTGCAGCGGCGTTTGGAACGTAAATGTAAAGCGGGGGGTCGGAGACCGGAGGTCAGAGGTCAGGGAAGGAAATTGCAAAGTGAAAAATGGAGAATGCAAAAATGTAAGACTCTAAATTAAAGTCTTTATTCCTCTTCCCTATTAAGGAAGGGGCTTAGGGGTTAGGTTTGACCCCTCACCGAATTTTGTATGTTCGGCATAACTATTCTTGGATTGGATTACCTTCGTAGGGGCACGACGCATCGTGCCCCTACGGGGCTTTATAGCGGGTTATTCTGCTTGACAACCTTTGGATTCCACGTCATCATAACTTCAAGTTGACGACGACGGATGCCCTCAGCAGCTTTGTAGGGCACGTTCTCAGTTCGTTTTTAAAGAACGGATCGGCAGTTGGGAAAAAAATCCCGAGCAATAAAAAGACAGGGGAGAGACCCCAATTATCCATCGGGTTCCCCAGCCCCACCCTTCGACCTGGTCATCGTGGGACTTTGCGTTAGGTTATTTCGGTCGCATTGGTTTACCTGCCGGGTATAGAGGGGTATATCCTGCTGCCGAAGCTGTTGGCATTTCAGGTATGTCTCGCAATATGTCTGGTTGGATGGCTTGCGAAGACAGGATGGGGGCGTGAGGTTCGATTTCGCTCAAGCCCGCTCAACTTGCCCGTGGTTCTGCTGCTTGGCTCCGCATTGATATCCGCTCCGGCCACCACGCATCCCCTGGATACCGTAGTCGAACTGTGCAATCTCGGCACACTGGTCATTCTTTTTTTTATCGTGGCGAACACGATTCCCCTCAATAGATTCGAACCTGTTTTGTGGGGGTTCACTTTCGCGGGGTTGGTCGTTGCGTTGATCGGCATCCTGCAATATCACAATATCGCTTTTTTAAGAATTCCTTCCAACGCACTTCCCAGCGCGACTTTCGGCAACCGCAACCTCGCCGCAGAATACCTGATCTGCGTCATCCCGATTTCCGGGTTTCTGTTTCTCCGCCGGGGAGCGGGTTTTTTTGTTTGCGGCCTCTCAACCACCCTGATGGGCGTGTTCCTGGTTTACACCCGCACTCGCGGCGCGTGGTTGGGGGCGGGGGGGGCGGTTCTCTTCGTGGGAGGGCTGCTTGCTTTCTGTCCGGCGCTGCGCCGTCCTATTTTCGAGGCTGTTCGATCCGAGATGGATCGCCGTAAGTGGTCTATCGTATCCGGCTTCCTGGTCCTGTTCGTCCTCCTCTCAAGCCTCCCCCCTTATCGGGACCTCGATTCCTTTGAGGGCAAGGCGCTGCGTAGGCTCCCCGAAACCAAGAAAGGGGTTGTTTCTGCGGCCGCATCGATTTTCAAGAAGGAATCGATACAGGAGGGGGGAATTGTCGAGCGGCTGGCATTATGGCGAGGGGCCCTTGATATGGTCGGTGATCACCCCATTCTTGGGGTGGGGCCGGGAGGATGGATTCGAACTTATCCGCTCTACGATGGCGGCATCACGGTCACGATAGGGGGATATCACAGGCGGCCCCACAACGATTACCTGTGGATCGCCTCTGAGTATGGCCTATTGGGTCTCGGCATCTATATCTGGTTTCTGATCGCAGGCTTCCGGTGTCTTGTGGGTATGGTCCGCGGACCAGATCGGATTGCCAGAATCGCTGCGCCGATGTTCGCGTTATCCCTTTTATCCCTTCTGGGTGCCGCGTTCGTGGGTTTCCCAAGAGAAGAGGTTCAGACCGCCCTTTTTCCATACCTGCTGTTCGGGGTTGCTGCGGGAGCCACTGCCCGCGGACCCATCCCAGGCTCAACTTTTTCCCTGGGCCGTTGGATCGTCGTAATCTTTCTGGCTATCTCCCTGGGCGCCGCCGAACTGTCCCGGCGTCGGATCAGTTTCGACCGGCATTTTCTTCGGGCGTACCGGGCGGCATCCGTAGAAGAATGGCCGGGTGTCCTGGACGAAGCCGATCGTGCGTGGGGATTTGGTTCCTTCCGGACGGACCTGTTGTTTTTCAAGGGAGCGGCACTCCAAAGGATGAGACGTTATCCGGAAGCTGAACGAGCTTATCGAAAGGCGCTGGCTCTGGCCCCGAACGCCTGGTATGTTCACGATGGCCTGGGATTTGTGTATATGCAGATGGACCTTTTCGAAAAGGCGTTGGAACATTGCGATAAGGCTCTGGCCATCTGTCCAGGTGCAGGGCATATTCGAGCATATCTCGGCATGATTTATTCGCGAACCGGCCATCCGAATTGGGCAAAAAAGGAGTTCAAGGCGGCCCTCGCAGCCGATCCCGAGCACACAGAAGCACGAATCTTTCTTGGTAACCTCTATCTGGAACAGGGTCAGCCGGATAGCTCGATTGTCGAATATCAACAGGCCCTTCAGATCGACCCCGATCTGGACCGTGCACATCTGAACCTTGCTGCGGTATACCAGCAACAGGAGCGATTCCAGGAGGCTCTTGTTCATTATCGTAAAGCGCTCCGGACTTTCTCCGAGAATCCCAAGGTTCAATGGGGTCTGGGAACGGCTCTGGAGGCGGCTGGAGATGAGAGGGGAGCAGAAACGGCGTACCGGAAGGCGATTGATCTGAATCCGGAATTCGCGCAGGCCCATTTCGCCCTTGGGAATCTGACATATCAATCTGGACGATATAAAGAAGCACAAGAGGCATACCGGATGTTCCTGGGCTTCTGGAAAGGTGATGCGGACTTCGCCCAGTTTGCAAAAGACAGGATCGCGCGGTGCGAACGGCGTTCGAAAAATTAATACCTTCGTGCGACATCGGATCGATGCGTGTAAAGTTTCCTCTTTTTCAAAACCGATTACTATTAAGCTCCGAAGACGGGTGCTTCGGGGCTTTTATCGTTTTTTTCTGCTTGACAACCTATGGATTCCACGCCATCATGACCCAGGTCTTAAAAGAAATAGAAAAGCTTTTCGGCCTTTTCTCAACCTCCTGATCGTGGCAATCTGAATAGCCTGGAGATGTTTATGTTTGAAGAGATTAATAATCAACGCGGGGAAAGGTTGGATTATAGTTTTCACGAGGGTGAAAAGGCCTCCAAAAACATCGTGGTCCTCGGACATGGCGTCACCGGCAACAAAGACCGGCCATTTATCGTCGCTCTGGGTGAGGGATTGGCTGCTCAGGGATTTTCTGCTTTAAGGATCTCGTTCTCGGGAAACGGCGCCTCGGGAGGGAGTTTCATCGACTCCAATATTTCCAAAGAGGTCGATGACCTTGGAGCGGTACTGGATGCCCTTGTGGGATATTCTATCGGTTATGTGGGTCACAGCATGGGCAGTGCGGTGGGTGTGCTTTTGGCCAGCATGGATGATCGCGTGAAGTTCCTTGTTTCCCTCGCGGGAATGGTTCATACGGGTGCATTCGCCCAGCGTGAATTTTCGGACGTGACGCCGGGGCAGGGTACCATGTGGGACGACCCGGACTGTCCTCTCTCTCAGGCTTACATGGATGATTTGATGCAGATCGATACGGTCATTGGGTGCACAACCCATATCCGTGTTCCCTGGTTGCTGGTCCACGGGAAAGATGACGACGTCGTCCCCGTCCAGGATTCACACGACATCTTTCAAAAGGCGAACGAACCGAAACAGTTGATCGAGATCGACGGTGCGGGCCACATCTTTTCCGGTGATTCGACTGGTGTCATGGTCGATAAGGTGGTGGACTGGATCAAAAATCAATATGGGTGATCGGATAAGTTAGATGAAGATCCAAGTTGGGGATGTGGCCCCCGACTTTTCTACCCCCGACCAGAACGGTAAGCTGGTTTCCCTCGCTGACTTTCGAGGGAAAGCGGTCGTGCTCTACTTCTACCCGAGGGACGACACTCCCGGCTGCACGAGAGAGGCAAAGGGATTCCGGGACTCTTATCAGGCCTTCACCGAAGAAGGGGCCGTCGTGATCGGGGTGAGTGCAGACTCCCAGGAAAGCCACCTCTCCTTCGCCACCTGCCATCGCTTGCCCTTCCCTCTCCTTTCAGACGCAGACGGGTCCCTTCGCAAGTCGTTCGGCGTGCCGAGAACACTGGGCATACTGGACGGGCGGGTCACTTACGTTCTCGACGGGCATGGTGTAATACGGGATGTGTTCGCCTCCCAGTTTTTGCCCGATCTTCACATTTCCCGATCGCTGAAGGCGGTGTGCCGATTGGCGAATCGAGGGTAAGCTCCGATGGAATCCGAGCCGATTCTCTATGAGTCCCATATGCACACCCCCCTGTGCAAACATGCCTCCGGGGATCCTGAGGAATACGCCGAAGCCGCTCGACATCGTGGACTGAAGGGGATCATCGTCACCTGTCATAATCCCACGAATGACGGATGGTCTCCCGCCACCCGAATGGATCGTGATGAATTCGAGGATTACCTCGCCCTGGTTGAAAGGGCCAGGGAAGCCTGGACGGGACGGATCGACGTTCGACTGGGGCTGGAAAGCGATTTTGCACCGGGAATGGAAGAGTGGTTGGAAGATCTTCACAGCCGAGCCAGGTTCCATCACGTGCTCGGGTCCGTCCATCCCACGCTTCCGGACTATCAGGATCGATACCTCTCCGGAGATCTTGAAGCCTTTCAGCGAACCTACTTCGAGCATCTCGCCATGGCGGCGGAAACGGGGCTTTTCGATACGATCGCCCATCCTGACCTGGTCAAACTCGTGGAGCCGTCGGAATGGAAGGTCGAGGTCCTGATGGACCACATCTGTCGTTGTCTGGACCGGATTGCCGCGACGGGAACGGCCATGGAGGTAAACACATCGGGGCTTAACAAGATCGTCCCGGAGATTAATCCCTGCCGACCTATTCTGGAGGAGATCTTCGAGCGGGACATCCCGGTGGTTTTAGGGGCGGACGCTCATCAACCGGAAAGGACTGCCGCGGCGTTTGAAGTCGCAATGGATCTGCTCACGGAGATCGGGTTTACCCATATCAACATCTTTCTGGATCGAAATCGTCTGGCACTCGACATCGGTCAGGCCCGCCGGAGTTTGCGTTTCGAATCAGTCCCTGAATTCATTGATCGAAGGGGATTCATAAAGGGATGACCACCCCGCGTAGAGAGAAATACCGGGTCAGCATTGACCAGATCTGTTTTTTCGGTCACAATGGCTATTTGAAGGTCCAGGGAATTATTTCGGATTCGGAGCTGGCTGAGCTGGATGAACATTCCATGAACATGGCCATGAATCGGGTCTATCTGAGGTTGCCGGAGGACGTAAAACCCCGGAACGAGGGAACTTCACCAGCCGAGATGGAGGACAAGTACTTTCGCTTCATCCAGTTTCACCGGCACCTGGAAATCCACGAGCACTTTATGTTGCATCCCGGGATTCTTGATGTCCTGGAGGTCTTGATCGGGCCCGATGTCATGACGATGCAGAGCATGCTCTTTCTGAAACCCCCTGGGAAACCCGGCCAGGCCTATCATCAGGACTCTTTCTACATCGACACGGCGCCCGACACCCTCTGCGGGGCCTGGATTGCGATTGATGACTGCGATGAGGAGAACGGCTGCATGAGCGCAATTCCCGGTTCCAATTTATTCCCGGTCTTTCAAAATGTTACGTCCCCGGAGAGCACGGATGATTTTCAAGAGGGGCTGACCGAGGTCGTCGGAGTTGAGGATAGGAAAGAAGCATTTCTTAAGGCCAAGGCGGGAGATGTGATTTATTTTCACGGCCATCTGATCCATCGGTCCCGTCAGAACAGAAGCAGGGACCGCTTTCGAAGGGCTTATGTCTGTCACTACGCCAACGCGCGGTCCTATACGAAATGGGGCGGAGGAAACGCGAATCACATTCTTGCCCGGGGGGAAACCCATTTGCCGTTCGCCCGGGCAAAATTTATGGATCACAAACCTGAACCCGTGGAACGTTTAAATTAAGTCCTTCGACAATGTTGCCCGGCAACTATCATCTGGTTAAGTCGCTGAAGTTAAAATCGGAATAGCCCTTCTTCCTGACCCCTGAAAGACATCTGAAGGGACAGATGGCAAAACGTCTGCAGGACAAAGTTGTGATCGTCACCGGAGGGGGCACGGGCATCGGCTTGGGAATCGCTCGGAGTTGTGTGCTGGAGGGGGCTGCGGTGGTGTTGGCGCAACGGAGATCCGAAATCGCAGAGCAGGAGGCCACGGCGTTGCGTGGGGACGGACATCGCGCCCTTGGCACCCGGTGCGATGTCAGTGTGCGGTCGGATGTCAAAGCGCTCGTGCAAACCGCGGTCTCTGAATTCGGACGATTGGACGTGATGGTGAACAACGCCGCCCTTACGGGCCGTTCCGCTGAATCACGGCCTTTCATGGACGAAACGGACGAACACTGGGGGAGAATCATAGGAATCAATCTCAATGGGGCATTTATCGGCACGCAAGAGGCCGCGCACCAGATGATCTCACAGGGGGGATCCGGCAGCATCATCAACATCTCGTCCGTTGCGCAGTACGCTGCCCAGGAACACGCCGCGCCATACTGTGCAAGCAAGGCGGGCCTGGATGGGCTGACCAAAGCCGCGGCCATCGAACTGGGGCCTTACGGGATCCGGGTCAACAACATCGCGCCGGGGGATATATTCACGGAGGCAAGCTCGGATATTCGGGAGAAGGCCACCGATCGTGGGGCAACCGGAAAGTTCTTTCGACACACTCCCCTGGACCGCCGAGGTCGGCCGAAGGAGGTCGGAACGGTCGTGGTCTTCCTTGCGAGTGAAGAGGCGAGTTTCGTCACCGGCGCGACCTGGCTGGTGGACGGCGGGTTTTTGAGTTATTGATTAAATGGCAGAGGTCAGGGAAATTGAAGATTGGGGATCGGGTGTTGAAGATCAGGGGGAGAAAAATGCAAGGTGAAAAATGCAAAATGGAAATCGGAAAATAGGTCAGAATGAGAGTACGGCGACAGAAGCCCGGAGGAGGAAGTCAAAACCTGACCTCTTATAAGCCGGAGGGATATATGCGACTCTTTCTGGATTCCACGGCAGAGGTGGAGAACGGTCCCGAATTGCTGAAGCGCCTTCAACGGGACAGCTACCTCTTCATTCGCGGTTTGCTGCCGGCGAATGTACTCGAAGGTTTGAGGATGCAGATCCTGGAGATCGCGCGGGAGGCGGGCTGGGTTAAATCGGGCACGCAGCTGGAGGACGGAATCGCGGATCTGGACAGTTTTTGCGTCGAGCCGGAGCCGGCCTACATGGAGATCCTCCGTCGTATCTACAAGCTGGCCGCGTTCCACGGGATTCAGCATCATCCCAAACTGATCGGGCTTTTTGAGCGTATGACCGGCGGCCCCGTGATGCCGCATCCGCGAATCATCAGCCGTACGATCTTCCCCCAGCGGGAAGCATACACCACCCCGCCGCACCAGGACTTCATTCCGATCCAGGGAACGGCCAATACCTACACCACCTGGATCCCCTTAAGCGACCTACCGCCCGAGATGGGAGGGCTTCAAATCTCATCCGGTTCACACAAGCACGGGGTGTTCGATTTTCGACCTGCAATGGGAGCGGGCGGCATGGAGGTGGTCGATCCCCTCGAGGACACCTGGGTGAGCGGCCCCTTTAAGCAGTCCGACGTACTCATCTTTCACAGCATGACGGTACATAAGGGGCTTCCCAACCGGGGAGACCGCCTGCGCTTGTCCATAGACGCCAGATATCAGAAGATCAGCGATCCGATCGACGGGGGAAGCCTCAAACCGCACGCCAAACCGATCACATGGGAAGAGGTATATGCGGATTGGCCCCCGGGGGGGGTACAATATTTTTGGAAAAAGTGGGATCTAAAAGTGATTGAATACGATCACAGCTACTACGAGAGGCGGGACCGAATGGCGTTCGAGATGGCTGCTAACGGCGACCGGACGGCCATTTCCGCCCTTCAAAGGATCCTATCCCGCGATGCCGACTCCGCCAAGCGGGAGAAAGCTCAGACCCTGCTCGCGGTTTTGAATGCTAACGAAGAGGAATCGTAAGGGGCGATAGGTCCCGGTTGTATCGGTTTTGAACGGAGAAGGACCCATGGAAAAGGCCAATCCTGAACAGCGGCTCCAGACTGTTTGCCTCCTCGTCCTGACCACTTTTGCGGTGGCGGGTGTGCTCTTTTACCTTCGAGGGGTCATGATTCCTTTTGTACTGGCCGGGTTCGTGGCCATAGCAATCAGCCCCCTGGTGAAATTGCTTACCCAGAAATGCCACGTCCCCCGTCCGCTGGCCATTGCGGGGGCCTTTCTGGTCGTGGTCCTGATCTTTACTGTTGCAGGGGGATTTGTTTCCTCTTCGGTAAAGGAACTGGCCGACAATGCAGGCGCTTATCAGAAAAAGATCACGAGCCTCTTGAGCCAGGGGATCGCGTTGGTGCCGTATGATCGCTTAGGAATCGGTGAGGAGGAAATTCGAGGGCAGCTCTCCTCTATTCCCGTGGGCCGCATGCTGGTCAATTTCACCAACGCCATCATAAATATCTCTTCGAAGACCGTCCTTGTATTGATATTCGTGGTGTTTATGCTGATCGGAAGGGAAGTTGACCGAGAAGCTACAAAGCCCGTATGGCTTGAAATCGAGTCTCGGATAAAGCGCTATCTGGTTACCAAAGTTCTGCTCTCGGCCGTCACCGGCCTGTTGGTGGGCTCGATCCTGTATTTGCTGAATGTGGATCTCGCCTTTGTATTCGGGTTCCTCGCGTTTCTCCTGAACTTCATCCCCAGCGTCGGATCGATCATCGCGACGTTCCTCCCCCTGCCTATTATCCTCGTCAGCCCGGAAGGTTCCTGGACGGTGGCATTGCTGGCATTGGCCCTGCCCGGGTCGGTTCAATTCCTGATCGGAAGTGTCGTGGAGCCGAAGGTGATGGGCACCTCCCTGGACCTCCATCCCATCGTCATCCTGCTCGCGCTGATCATCTGGGGGGTGCTCTGGGGTGTGGTGGGCATGTTGCTTGCCACGCCGATTACGGCGGTTTTGAAGATCCTCTCGGAGCAGCACGAAATCACCAGGCCGGTCGCTCGGCTTATGGCGGGCCGGCTGGACGGGTTTTCCGCATCTTAGGACTTCCTCCCCTTGCCTCGGCATAAAAATGGATCGGATCAAAAATCTGTTTAAATCGGATCAGCCGATCAGGTGGTTGTTCTACGGCGACAGCATCACCCATGGCGCCACGCATACGTTCGGCCAGCGGGATTATACTCAGCTGTTTGCCGAACGGGTTAGGGCCGAGATGGGACGTCCCATGGATGTGGTGATCAACACCGCGATCAGCAGCAACACGACTCTGGATCTGCTCGAGGGTTTTGACTGGCGGGTGGCACAGTTCCGGCCGCACGTGGTATTTTTGATGATCGGAATGAACGATTGTTCGGACCAGCGAGAGATCGGGCCGGAGGTGTTCGAAAAAAATCTTATCAAACTCGTTGAAAAGATCGAATCGATTCGATCACAAGCTGTTCTCCAAACGACATGCCCGGTCCTTCCGGGAACCCGTCCCGACCGGGAGCCACACTTCGATCTTTACATGGATAAGATTCGGCGGGTGGCCGGATCGAGAGGGATTCCCCTGATCGATCACACGAGGTACTGGAAGGACCAAGCAGACAAACACTTCTTTTGGATGAGTAACGCCTTCCACCCCAACGCATATGGACACCGGGCTTTCGCCGCCCTTCTCTACAAGGAGCTGAATATCAGCGATCCGGAAAGCCGTTCGTGCGGGTTTTATTTCCCATAGCAAAGGCCGTGGATCGTCGTTCGTGGATCGTGATTCGTCCCCCCCCCCCCCCCGGGAGCCGTGGATCGCAGCCTAAATAGCAACCCTGGACAGAACCAGTAAATCACTAAATAGGTCAAAAAAACGGCGGGCTAAAAAGGACGCCGTTTTCATGTTTTGGCTCAACACGATATTTCGTTCTGGAGGATCGGAACTGGTCTCTTTCGGGGAATTCCTTGGGCTTGGCTGCGCATTTATCTGGGCCCTGAACGTCCTGATCATCAAGAGCCAATTGCGCAGCGTTCCCCCCGCGTTGTTGAATGCGGTCCGATGTGGTGTAGCGGCCATTTTCTTCTGGTTGTTGCTCCCGTTTGAAATGCCCTTCTCATACGGAGAGGTCACGTTGGGGGAGTGGGGGCTGCTGATCGGTTCTGTGGTGATCGGCGATACGCTCTATCTGATTGCGATAAAAGAGATCGGGGTGTCCCGATCCCTTCCCCTAGTCGGGATCCATCCCCTGGCCACGCTCTTTTTCGAGCACCTCTGGTTACGCAGTCCCTTCGGGTGGTCCTTTGTGCTCGGGACTTGCCTGGTAACGGCCGGGGTCATCTGCCTTTCCATGCGAACGAAAAAGTTGGCCTTGGTCCAATCCGGAGGGCAGCCCGTGCGGCTGTTATTCGGGGTGTTCCTTTCGGTTTTGGCGGCAATTCTCTGGGGGTTGAGCACGGTGATGATCAAGCCCGCCCTGGCTCATCTGACGGTGGTTCAAGCAAACAGCATCCGCTTACCTGTGGTGGCAGCCCTTCTCTTCTGGGTCCACCGCTGGGGTGAGTCGGGTCCGGGATTAAAAGAAATGGGACGGCGTTCCCTGATCATTTTGGCTGGTGCGGGCATCCTGGGGATAGGTCTGGGTTCTATGATGTTCCTGACCGCAATCGACCTGGTGGGGCCGGCCAAAACGGCAACGTTGGTCTCGGCGATGCCTGTCTTCGGACTGATTATGTCCGTGATCTTTCTGAAAGAGGAGGTGAACGGTACCCTCGTGCTCGGGGTCGTTCTTTGTGTGACGGGGGTGTGGTTGGTGCTTTAAGGAGGGGGGAGGGAGTATAAATGGAAATTGCAAACTTAAAATTGCAAAATTAGATAAAACCCCTTGAAGATCATTGAAGGCCAGGGGCTATCCCATATCCCTTGCCCGTGACAACCAGCGCTCACAATCAACACGCTTCCCGCTTTTTCCGGACGACAAAGCCGCGAGGGGGATGATCACCCCTGTCAGAATCGAATCCGGTTCAAGGGGGCCTTCCGGTTTGGATCGAAGCCATTCGAGGAAATCGATATGAATCCGGTAGTCAGCGCCGCCGTGACCTCCTTTGGATGAGGGCAGTCGGATTTTCTGGGGTCTTTTCCCATATCGCCAGAGTGTCACGGATGTCCGCGGGACCTGAGGCCTGCGAGTATGGAGTATGGTATCGATCTGTCCGGCCGTTCCGTTAAACACATAGTGGCGTGCGTAGTCCGGTCCGGTTGTCGTGAAAAGAAATGTGAATGCCGTTCCGTTCTTAAACAGGCCGGATGCGCAGCAGATGTCGTGACTGGTGGGGTTTTTCTTGTGAGACCTTATGCCGACTCTTTTCTCCGGTTTCAAAACAACCCGAGGATTGACGTTCCATACGTTGCACGCGGCGATTCCAACACAACTGGCGGTCTCCGTGTTGAGGGCATGCTGGACGAAATCGGTGTCGTGTGTGATCTTTGTCAGCACGACATCTCCGGCCAGGTCCGTATCTCTATAATATTTCCTGAGAAATGAATTACTTGCCCAGTCGCTGCCCGTGTTGACATGAACGAGGACGCTTTGAACAGATCCGATTTTTCCATCCCTCAGGAGTTTTGTCGTAGCCACAGCAGCGGGGAAACGCCTGAGATTGTAGCCTACGAAAAGAGGGTAGGTATGTTTGACGACCTGACGATACAGATGAACCGCATCCTTCCACGTCCTCGCGACAGCTTTTTCGAGATAGACGGGTATTCCCTTTCGAAGGGCGGCGAGGGCCTGGTCAGCGTGCTGAGCCTCCTGGCTTGCCACAACCACGAAGTCAAGCTTTTCTCCTGACAGGAGTTCCCGGTGGTCGTGGTAGAACCGCTTTCCGAACCGTCTGTTCTCCTCTCCGGTGGGCCGGCGAGGATCTGAGACAGCGATACATTGAGATCCGTGGCTCTCAAAGCAGGCCGCGTGATATCGACCCCGACCCCCGTAGCCGATCAAACCAAATTTATACTTTCGGTAATGCAATTGGGTCCCTCACCTTCTTTTGGCTTTTTCCGAACCCAGAAAGTGGCCGATGGGATCGAATTTGCCGCCGCCTCTCACCGTTTCCCCCATGATGTCCTGCTTGACATCCTTATTTCAGAGGGTTAGATTGGATTTTAAACACGACGTGGATCATACTGGGGATGCTATTTTTAGGCTATTAAGATAATCCCATTCACTCAACACGCAAGCCGAAAAGATGGCTGATGCCTGAATTCGGGCAAAGGAGTTGGCCGTGCGTTTAAAGGAAAAAGTGGCCGTAGTCACGGGAGGAGGTGGGGGCATCGGATCCGGTATCTGTATGGTCCTGGTGAGGGAGGGGGCGGATATCGTCGTCTCCGACCTGAGCCTGGAGGCGGCCAAGAAGTGTGTCGGGCTGATCCAGGAGAAGGGTAGGCGTGGACTGGCCATAGAATCGGATGTGACTGTAGAATCGGATTGCATATCGGTGGTCGAAAAGGCGCTGGAAGCGTTCGGACACGTGGACATCCTTGTCAACAACGCGGGACATTACGGAGAACGATTGGGCTCTCCGTTTACGAACCAGACCGAGGCGGAGTGGGACGATAATTTCGCGGTCAACGTGAAAGGCCCTTTTTTCTTTTGCAAGGCGATAGCGTCTCATATGATTGAACGGAAATTCGGGAAGATCATCAATATCTCCTCGATCGCGGCCAAGCGGGATCCCTCGGTTGTTCCGGCCTATGCCGCGGCGAAGAACGCGGTTTTAAACCTGACCCGCATTGTGGCCAAGGATCTCGGGCCGCACAACATCAATGTGAACGCAGTCTGTCCCGGGGTGGTCTGGACGGATTTCTGGCACCGGCTGGCCCCCCTATACGCGAAGAAGGACCCCACCTACGAGGGGCTCGAACCACGCGCTTTCTTCGAAGAGTTGGTCCGGCGGAACGCTCCTTTGCAGCGAGAACAGACGCCGGAGGATATCGGCAACCTGGTCGCCTTTCTGGCCTCGGAGGAGGCCAGGAACATCACCGGCCAGGCCATCCACGTGGATGGGGGGATGGCCATGGGGTGAGGGGGCGGAGGTCATGTAAGTGCAAAATGGAAAATGTAAAATGAAACAGGTCGATCCCAAAAAGCCGCAATCCAAAATCCGGATCTAAGGAGTCTAAATGCCGGAGACCCTGACGTTTCTTCATACCGCTCCTGTTCTCGTTGACACCTTCAACAGGCTTATTGAGGAGATCGCACCGGATGTCCCCGTGCGGCATATCATTGATGAAAGCCTCTTGCAGGAAGCCCGGGACAGGGGCGAGATCACTCCGGACCTTTCCCGGCGGGTCGGAGACCTGATCCTCGAGGCGGTCAAGCAGGATGCCAGGGTGGTTCTCTGCACCTGTTCAACGATCGGGGCCTGCGCCGAGGACGCGAACCGACTCACGGACCGTCCGGTCCTTCGGGTCGACCGGCCGATGGCCGAGAAAGCCGTTTCCATGGGATCCCGGATCGTTGTCGCGGCCTCACTTGAAAGCACCATCCCTCCAACTCGAGAGCTTATTATAGCCGTTGCCCGTGAGGCCAAGAAGGAGATTGAGATCGTGGACTTGCTGTGTGAGTCGGCGTGGGAAAGGCTTGAAGCAGGGGATCAGGAGGGATATGTCCAGGAAGTGGCGAACGAGCTTAAGACCGCTGCTTCAAAGGGGGACGTCATCGTGCTGGCACAAGCCTCGATGGCCCCGGCGACGGATCTATGTCCGGATCTTCCGATCCCTGTACTGAGCAGTCCCCGAATGGGGCTGGAGGCGGCGGTCGAAACGTACAAGGCAGCGAAACTTTAAAAGTGAAATAAGAGAAATAGGAAATAAATTGTTGGGACCCCCAAATGCGTCGAATCACGGACGAGGAGATCCGATTTTTCGATGAAAACGGGTACGTGATCGTGCCCCAAGCCCTCGGTCCGGAGGAGCTCGTTCATTTCAAGACAGAATCGAAGCGGCTGATCGATGAGGTCATGGCTGGCGGACCGGCGGACCGGATGTGCAGACGGGGGCCGGAGGGGATCCCCTACTACCTGAGTTATCTCCACGCCCATCCCAACACCTTTTCCCTTCGCTTGCTCGGCCACCCCTTTATCGGGGATCTATTGAGGCGAATGGTGGGAGAGGACTTCATCCCGTGTTTTGAGTCCCTCGTTTTCAAGATTCCGGGAAAAGGCTCATCGGTACCCTGGCACAGGGACGGCAATCCGCTACCGGGTCCTGAGCGCATTTTCAACATCGATATCTATCCGGACCGGTCCACGGTGTCCAATAGTTGTGTCTGGGTGGTGCCCGGGAGCCATCTCTGGGAGAAGGAACGGGCGGACGAGATGATTTCCCGGGGCCGGAGGAATTTCAACCTCCCGGATGCCGTGCCCGCCGAAGTGGAACCCGGCGACGTGCTTCTCCATCACGTCAAGGTCATGCACGGCAGTACGGTCAACAACAGCCAGGAGCTTCGGCGGGTGGTCTATTTTGACAACCGGGCCGTGAGCTGGAACCAAAAATACGGATGGTGGACTGAGGAATACATGGAGCTGAGATGCAAGCTTTTCCAATGCGCCCTGAACGAGCGGCGGTCCAGGCCTTACACCGAGGATGATGAAACCTTCGAATACGTTGTTCCCGAGGGTATGCCCGTGTGGCGGCCAGGAGATTCGATCGATCTTCAAGCAGCCCGGGAAGGGCGTAGCCTTGATATGAGATAAAAAAGGAGATCGGTATGAGTCCACCCATCCGTGTAACCGTCTGGAATGAGTTCCGGCACGAGCGGAAAAAACCGGAAGTCGCGGAGATCTACCCGGAAGGCATCCACGGGGCGATCGCGGATTATCTTGAAGCACAACCCGGGATGGTCGCCCGGACCGCGACCCTGGACGAACCGGAGCACGGACTGACGGAGGCGGTCCTGGCAGAAACGGATGTCCTGACGTGGTGGGGCCACGGGGCGCATCAGGAAGTGAAAGATGATGTCGTGGACAGGATCCAGGATCGCGTTCTGGATGGAATGGGATTGATCTGTCTTCATTCCGCGCACTATTCAAAGATCTTTAAACGGCTGATGGGGACAGGCTGCAGCCTCAAATGGCGGGCGATCGGGGAAAGGGAGCGGATCTGGGTCGTGGATCCCGCACATCCGATCGCCGAGGGGATCGGGGACTATTTCGAGATCTCCCACGCAGAGATGTACGGCGAGCGGTTCGACATCCCCCAACCCGATGAGCTCGTGTTCATCAGCTGGTTCCAGGGTGGGGAGGTCTTTCGGAGCGGCTGCGGTTTCCATCGAGGCCGGGGCAAAATTTTCTACTTTCGGCCGGGCCACGAGACCCATCCAATATTTTACCAGGAAGAGGTCCGGAGAGTGATCTCGAACGCGGTAACCTGGGCGGTCTCTCCAAGGGGGGCGTCTCCCGTGTTCGGCAACCGTCAGCCACTCGAGAAGTGGTAGGCGCAGGTGGAGGATCTCGATGAAAGGATCCAGGTACAGAGCAGCAGCGATCGGCAGGACTGGAGGGGGAGACTACGGTCACGGCCTCCACAAGGCATTCCAGGGAATCGAGTCTGTCGATTTCGTGGCCGTCGCGGATTCGGATCCCCAGGGTCTGGAGAGGGCAGGATCTGAGACGGGCGCGATTCACGCCTATGCGGACTACCGTGAGATGCTTGACAAGGAGAGACCCAATCTGGTCAGCGTCTGTCCGCGGTGGACGGACTGTCACCTCGACATGGTCCTGGCCTGCCTCGCGGCCGGCAGTCACGTCTACTGCGAGAGAAGCCGATGACGGCCAACCTGGAAGAGGGGGACCGGATTGTCCAAGCCGCGGAAGAGGCCGGTCGAAAAGTCGCTGTTGCCCACCAGGGAGTCTACCTGTCGAGGACCCAGGCAGTCTGCCGTATGCTGGAGGAGGGGAAGATCGGGGATGTGCAGGCCATATATGGTCACGGAAAGCAAGATCATCGGGGGGGCGGGGAGGATATGATCACGCTCGGCACCCACCTGTTTAACATGATGCGGTTCTTCGAAGGCGACCCGGAATGGATGTTTGCGCAGGTCACAACCGGAGGTAGAGATATCGGACCCGAGGATATCAGGGAGCCGACAGAACCGGTCGGGCCCGTGGCGGGGGACTCTGTCAACTGCTTCTATTCTTTCAAGAATGGCGTGTCGGGATATTTCGACTCCAAGAAGGATCAAGCGGGTGGGGGGAAGCGGTTCGGTCTGGAGATCGTCGGCAGCGATGGAATTCTGTCCCTCCGCGGGGGGACCGCAGGGGAGGTTATGCTCTATCCACATCCGGTTTTTCTCCCTGGCGAGCGATCGCAGGGCTGGGAGCATCTGGCCTTCGAGGAAGATACGCTTTCGACCGGCAACCAACTCGCCATAAAGGACCTGATCTCGGCGATTGAGGAGGACAGGGAACCCCTTTCGAGCGGACGGGATGCCGTGGCCGCCCTTGAGATGATTCTCGGGGCTTACGAATCGCAGATCAGCGGGGGCAGGGTTTCCTTTCCGCTCAAAGATCGACGGCATCCATTGGAAAGGCTAAAGGAAATTGAAGATTGAATATTGGGGGACCCTCCAGAAAGTCGTGAATTGTTCAAAATATTGGGAATTATATACTTGACAAAGGCTATTTGCTTTATCCCAAAATGTTGAGTTTTTTGCGAAAGTTTCGCAGAATGCCCCGTCCTTTGGCCGGAGATCGTCCGATTCGAGCGATTTCTTTACCTGATTTTTGATGTCCTGTTTCTATATTTGTCGGCATGGGGACTGCCAACAGATTGTTTGAGTAGACAGAGCCTTCATCACTATCATGACTTTATCAAGTATATAATCACCAAAATATTCAATATTCAATGAAGTTGGGATATCCCGCCACAACCAGGTGATTAAATGGACGATCACGAGAAGTTCCTGTTCGATCTGAACGGCTATCTGGTTCTGGAGAACGTGCTGACGCCGGATGAAGTAGCCGCCTGTAATCGGGCCATAGACCAGAATCCCGACCGGGTTCGCGTCCGCTCGGAGGAGCAGTCCCTCTCAGGCAAGTCGAAGGCGCTCAAGGGGAAGCAGGGGAGGGGTGA
Source organism: Candidatus Latescibacterota bacterium (assembly GCA_965217865.1). Taxonomy (GTDB): domain Bacteria; phylum Latescibacterota; class UBA2968; order SICM01; family SICM01; genus CBDCJO01. Next base: position 3,624,876 of record CBDCJO010000002.1, read on the forward strand.
TATCTGGGGGATGCTCACGTGGGCGAAACCCTGGTGCCAGCCCTTCCGGGACCTCCTGGCTCACCCGAAGATCGTACCGGTTCTGACAGAAATCCTCGGTGAGGGATTTCGGCTGGATCACCTCTACGGCATCGCGATGGAGGCCGGATCGGAGGGCCACGTCCTTCACGGGGGCGGCACGCATAGCTACCCGATCCACCACTACGAGTGCCGGAACGAACAGATTCGCTGCGGGCTGACCGTGGTGGCCTGGTCCCTGACCGACTGCGGCCCAGGGGACGGAGGGTTCGCGTGCATTCCCGGCAGCCACAAATCCAACTTTCCCACCCCACCCGACGTTGCCCGCCTGGAGAGGGATCTTGGGGTTGTGAAGCAGGTTGTCGTTCGGGCGGGGTCGGCCATCATCTTCACCGAAGCCCTCACCCACGGGACCATGCCCTGGAGAGCCAAACACGAACGGCGCTCGATCCTCTACAAGTACTCCCCGGGTCCGCTCTCCTACGCGGGTGACCATCTTCCGGAAGGCGTGGCGGAGGACATGGATGCCTTCACGCCCGAACAGCAGGCGGTATTGGAACCGCCCCACCGGATCCGACCCCGAACCGTTGAAGAGAAGAAATAAAAGAACCTTCCCGCCAGCTCTCCCGTAAACCATTCTAATATATTGTAATTAAATTTCTTATAGAAATTAAACCCGAGGCCCCTTTTTGCTTGACAAATGAACAAATGTTCACTAAATTGTAGACCCGAATAAGTGCTCAAACGTTCAGCTAAAGGGGCTGGTATTGTCATCAAGGGATCTTCCGGCGAAGGAGTCATCGCCTTCAATCATACCCGGGCTTTCCGCTCACAAGGTGTCCTACCGAGAGGTGGTGAAAAGCTTTGAAGCGCCTTCGGGAAAAAATTTGTTGCTTTACGGGGACAAACGGGTCTTCCGTCTGTCCCTCCATCTGGCCGTTCAGGCCATGGCCAGGGGAGCGACCATTGCCGTTGTGGATGGGGGAAATCAGTTTGAGGTCCACACGGTTGCGCGCCTGGCCAGGGAGCGACGCATCAACCCCGAGATTTTCCTCAACCGGATATTCATTTCACGGGGCTTTACGTGTTACCAGATGGAACAGGCCATTACGAACCGGCTGCCGGGATTTTTGAAGCGTATCGATTCGAACATCGGGATGATTTTCGGCCTCCTGGATACCTTCTACGATGAGCAGGCACCCACGAGGGAAGTCCGAGGGATCCTTAAAAGGGTGATGAAGGCTCTGGAAAAGATGAAGAGAGAGGAACTCTCGGTTCTGCTGGCCTGCACCGAATACAAGGTCCTTCCCAGGGAAAGAAGGAATCTGTTCAAGGCCCTGAAGGAAGGGATCGACAAGGTTTATCACCTGACGGCCGACCCGGGGGGAAGTCCCAGGTCCGTCCTTTTACAGGAGTTTCCAACCAGGCATTCGCCTGGGCTTTTGCGGAAGGAGGTTGCCCCCGATGGGACGAACCGTTCCCACCTTCACGAACCTGATCGATTACGAAATGGCCAGCTGGTCGAAGTACCGACGAGGGCTTCGCAAGGAGGATCAGAGCCTATTCGATGATCTGTTTCGCGCTGCTAAACGCCACGTCGCTGAGAACTTCTACATGATGCGGTCCATTCCATTCGAAAGCATCTCGATGGCGATGATGCTCGAACAGCGGAGACTGATCAAGTGTCTGGAGGACCGCGTGACAGAGCTGGATGATGCGCGGAAGGAAATTGCAAAATGGAAAGTGCAAAAGGAAGGGCCTGCCCATGTCGAATGTCATCACGGGCTGGCTGTTTGATGTTTATCCTTCGGCTCCGGGCACCACACTCTGGTTCATCGACCGGGAAGGCATCAAGCACCGCTGCTTCGCAAGATTCACGCCTTCATTTTATCTTTATCTGAGCGCCTCGGGGCAAAAGCGAGCGGAGGACCTTGGGGATCGTGCGCCTGCCCGAACCTCCTTTACGCGGGTATCTCGAAAGGAGCTTTTTTCCGGGAAATGGCTGGACATCCTTCAGGTGACTGTACACGCCCCCAAGCGGTTCAGAGAGGTGGTGGCTTTTTACGAGAGGTTTTTTCCGCACTTCGCCTTTTTCAACTCGGATATTCCGGTTGCCCAGCTTTTTTTGTACGAAACCCAGCTGTTCCCCCTGGCCTTAGGGGAGTACGAAGTGGATGGCGCTGGAGAGCTCAAGGGCTGGACGGTTCACGATTCCCGTGAAGCCGTCGAGTATGAGCTTCCCCCTCTGGAGATCATGGTGCTCCGGAACGCGAATGATTTCGTCCCTCCCAAGTACCAACCCCAGATCCAGCTTGAGGTCTCCTACGAAGGAAAATCCTATCTGTTCGAGCACAATTCCTCCCTCGAAACCCTGGAGTCACTCAACGGACATCTCCGTCGATGCGATCCGGATATCATTCTGACTGAGCACGGGGATGCGACCCTCCTTCCGAAGCTGACCGAACTCGCAAGGCGGCACAAGTTTCCCCTCCTGCTGAACCGAGATGCGTCAGCGGGATATGTGATCACACGGGAATCGAGTTTCTTCCAGTACGGCCAGGTCATCCACAAAGACGGCGCATTCGAACTCGCCGGTCGCTGGCATATCGATGTGGGGAACTCTTTCACGGTGGCCGAGTCGGAGCTTGACGGCCTGTTTGAGATCATGCGGGTCACCCAGATGTGTCCCCAGAAACAGGCCCGGGCGAGCATCGGAACGGGGCTGGCCTCTTTGCAACTTTCGTGGGCACACCGGAACCGGGTCCTGATTCCATCGAAGAAACGTGAGCCGGAGGAATTCAAGTCAGCCGCAACGCTTCTAATGGCTGATCGGGGCGGGTTGATCTACCAACCCCCGAGGGGTTACCACGAAAATATCGCAGAGCTGGATTTTGTCTCGATGTACCCATCGATCATGGTCAAGCACAACGTGTCACCGGAAACGGTCAACTGCCGTTGCTGTGAAAACAGCAACGTCCCGGAGCTGGGTTATACCCTGTGCGAAAGACGCGACGGAATCGTGCGGGAGACCCTCAGGATGGTTTTGGAAAAACGGGCTTACTACAAAAAGATGAAAAGGAGATTCAAGGGGAAGGACGAAAAGCTATTCCTTCGCTACGACAGGAGACAGGATGCCTTGAAGTGGATGCTGGTGACCTGCTTCGGTTATCTGGGCTACAAAAACGCCCGGTTTGGAAAGATTGAGGCCCACGAGGCCGTAAACGCCTTCTCCCGGGAAACGATCCTGAGGGCCAAGGAGATCGCCGAGGACCGCGGGTTCCAACTGGTCCACGCCATTGTAGACTGCGTTTGGCTTCGAAAGGAGCAGGCGACGGAGAGAGATTACGAGGAACTCTGCCGCATCATTTCCGAACAGGTGGGAATCGATATTTCCCTGGAGGGGATATACACCTGGATCCTTTTTCCGTCTTCAAAAATGGACCCTGTCTTAGCCACGGCCAACCGCTACGTGGGATGGTATCGCCACGGGGAGATGAAGGTTCGGGGGATCGAGGTCAGGCGTCGCGACACCCCCAAATTCATCAAAAAGATGCAGTCCGAGGTGCTGGACAGGATGGCAAAGGCCGGGAATAAGAGGGAACTGGAGAGGCTTTTTCCGGAGCTCCTGGGGACGGCCGGGGGATTTATCGAAGACCTTCAAAAAGGCCGGGTAAATCCCATGGAGCTGGTCCTTCGCCGGCGGGTCACCAAGGAGGCCGACGAATACTTGAATCAGAGCATCAGCGCGGTGGTCTCGAACATGCTCGACGGGATGGGTCTACACCTTGCCGCGGGGGAGTCGATCGATTTTATCATCATCGATCAATCCGGGAAGAGGGGAAGGGAGAAGGCCAAGCCTCTCGCACTCTATTCGTTCGAAGACGGGTATGATATCGAGAAATACACGGAGTTGGCTTTGAAAGCCCTGGAGACCCTGTTTCTTCCTATGGGCTACGACTTTGACAGGTTGAAACAGTTTTATAACCTCCTGCCCCAAAAAAGAATTCCAAGGCCAGAAGGACGTCAGTTCGACCTTTTCGATTCGAGCGCCAAACCCTCCCTGCTGAAGAATTGCAAAGTGGAAAATGAAAATTGCAGAATGTAAAATTAGAGTCTCCGTCGGCTCGAAACCTGAACAGGTAGATTAGCCGACCAACCTGGGACATGCTCCACTTCAGACGCCCGTCGCAGTCACCTGTGATGGGCGTTGCCATTTCCGGGAGGCTTGCAAAAACCCCATCTCTCTATTATATTGGCATAATCTGTGGAACCGTCGCGCCGGGATCCAAGGGGGACAGGTACTAAGAAGGAGTGTCGAAGATGCGTTTCAAGATCGATCCCGAGCGGGTCCGGACCGCATTCGGCGAGGTCAGGCATGTAAAGGGTTTCGAAGAGAGCTGTGCCCTTTTTGAGGGGGGAAGGTTGCCGGTCGAGATGCTTCAGGCGATGTCCCTTCGGCCTGAAATCCTGAAGGCCTTCGGACATCTGGGTGAAGGGATCTATCCCGGGGGCCTCCTGGAACGCAATCTCAAAGAAAAGGTCATCCTGAAGGCCTCGAAGCTCAACGGCTGTCAGTTTTGTGTAAACAGCCATCGCGAAATCATGAGGCACCTCGGGATCCCCCAGGCCCAGATCGAACAACTCGAAGCACCGGAGAACCTGACGGACCGTGAGTCGCTCGCAGTCCGTTATACCGAGGCGGTGATCGACGATTCCAATCGGGTGAGCGATGAACTCTTCGCGGATCTCAGCAATCGGTTTTCATCTGAAGAGATCGTGGAGCTCACCTTTTTGATCGGTTTTATCAGCATGTTGAACCTGTTCAACAATGCCCTTCAGGTGACTTATCGGGACGAATACGAAAAGATTTAGTCGTGAGGGGTTTTATGGATCGAACGAACAACACCCACCGTCTACGGAAGTTGCTGTCTCGGCCCGGGATCATTCGAAGCCTTGGTGCTCACGATGTATTTACGGCCTTGATCGTTGAGCAATCGGGGTTCGAAACCGTTTTCATCGGGGGGTTCGGGACGAGCGCTTCCCTGTTGGGCCTCCCTGACCTGAACTTCCTGACTATGTCGGAGATGGCCGATGCCCTCAGGCGCATGGCGGCACGCGTTTCGATCCCGGTCATCGCGGACGGCGACACGGGTCACGGCGATCTCCATAACGTCCAGCGAACCGTCTCGACGTTCGAATCCGCTGGGGCATCCGGGATTCTGCTGGAGGATCAGGTTGCCCCCAAGCGTTGCGGCCATTTCGCGGATAAACAGGTTGTCCCGAAAGAAGAGATGATTCTCAAGATAAAGGCGGCCGTGCGCGCCAGGAGCGACCCGGACTTCGTCATCTTCGCCCGTACGGACGCACGCCAGATGAACGGCCTTGACGACGCGGTCGATCGGGTGAACGGATACTGCGATGCCGGGGCGGACATCGCCTTCATCGAAGCCCCGCAATCCAGGGGCGAGCTGGAGGAGATTCCCCAGCGGGTCGATTTTCCCCTCTTCGTGAATATGCTGACGGGCGGGGTTACACCGATATTATCCGTTCAGGAACTCGAAGAACTGGGCTACAAGATCGTTGTCTGCCCGATCGAGTCCCTGATGGTCTGCGCCCGAGCGATGCGAGACCTGTGCGAAACGCTGAAGACGACCGGACGAGTGGATCGAATTGCGACTGAAGCGATGAGCTTCGACGAGGTTAAGAATGTCCTCGGCCTGTCCGCCTATCTTCGCATGAAAGAGGGAATAGAACAAAATTGATGCAAAGATATGGACCTCCTAATTGATGGAGAGCACTTTTGGACAAACTGGTGGAGGTGAGCAGGGCCTACGGGGAGATAGAGGCCCAGGTCATCCATAGCTTCCTGGAAAGCCACGGCATCGAATCCATGCTGAGAGGCGAGGCCCTTCGGATCACCCATGGATTTACGATCGATGGATTGGCCGAGGTCCGGATTCTTGTCCGGCCGGAGGACGCCGAAAGGGCAAAGGAGATCATCGCCGCATGCCAGAAAAAGGGCGGGGTCCAGTGACCAGGCTTGAAGGGGAAGGGGTTTAAATCCGTACTCAAGGGAGAAGAGAGATGGTCGGATTTGCGGTGGTCGGACTGAGACAGGGTTCCAATCGAGCCAGAATGGTCGTTGAGACCGACGGCGCAGGGCTGAAGGTTGTGGTCGACCTGAACGCGGAACTGGCCGAGAAGGTGGGGGCCGGGCTGGAATGCGATTGGGCTGCGGATCTCGACCAGGCCCTGGACCGGAAGGACGTGGATGTGGTGATGATCATGACGCCGAGCGGGACCCACGCGGATCTGGGCATACAGGCTGCACGGGCGGGAAAGTTCGTTGTGACGACAAAACCGATGGATGTTTCCACCGAGGCTTGTGACCGCCTGATCACTGCGTGTGAGGACGCAGGGGTCGGGCTGGCCGTGGATTACGAGAGTCGCTACCGGGACAACAACTACCGGGTCGCGGAGGCCCTAAGGCAAGGTTGGCTGGGCAAGCCGATTCTAGGTGAAGCCCGGTTCAAGTGGTTTCGCAGCCAGGCGTATTTCGACCGGGGAGGCGGTTGGCGAGGCACCTGGAAGATGGATGGGGGTGGGTCGCTCGCCAATCAGGGCGCCCACCTGCTCGACCTGCTTTGCTGGTTTATGGGGGACCCTGTGACGGTCTACGGGGAGATGGCTGTGATGAATCACGAAATCGAGACCGAAGATATCGGACTCGCCATTCTCAACTTCAAAAATGGCGCGAAAGGCGTGGTCGTGGGGACGACAACCTTCCCCGGGGATCCTTATTTCAGCGCGGAGGTACACGGGAGCGAGGGGGGGGTGTTGATCGACGATGCCCTTAGGGGTGAAATGCGGGTTTTCGGAGAAGGGATCGAGGAACGATTGATGAAGCTGGAAAACGGGATCCACAGCATCGTTGAGGACGTGGTCCATTCGGTCTCGCACGGGACGCCTGTCCGGGTAGACGGGCGGGAAGGCCGCCGAACTGTTGCCTTGCTGGAGGCCATTTATCAATCTGCACGAGAGAACAAGGCCGTGAATTTCTAATTAGGAGATCCCACGGGAGAACTGTTGTGAAAAATGTTCACACCTATCACGTGGTACCTTCCATCCCGGAAAGGCTGATGAACCTCAAGGACTTGGCCTTCAACCTCAGATGGGCCTGGGACCACGAGACGATCGCACTTTTTCGCCGTTTGGATCGGGACCTTTGAGAGGCGACGGGCCACAATCCCGTCCTGATGCTTGGGACCATCGAACAGAGTCGTCTTCGGGAAGCCGAGGGAGACGAGTCTTTCCTGGCGCATCTGGAGCGTGTCCATAAAGATTACGAACGGTATATGACGGAGCCCGCGTGGTTTCAGAAAGCCTATCCAGAATATAAAGATCTCCGGATTGCCTATTTCTCCGCGGAATTCGGTCTCACCGAATGTCTCCCGATATACAGCGGGGGCCTTGGGATCCTGGCCGGAGACCATCTCAAGTCCGCCAGCGAGTTGGGGCTTCCCCTGGTTGGCGTAGGCCTCCTCTACCAGAAGGGTTACTTTCGACAGTACCTGAACGTGGACGGCTGGCAGCAGGAACGGTACCCCACGAACGACTTTTACAACATGCCGCTTCAACCTGTCCGCAAGGAGGACGGGCGTCCGGTGTTCGTAGAGCTGCAGTTGTTGGGACGCAAGGTCCGGGCCCAAGTTTGGCGTGTCCATGTAGGACGGGTCCCTTTATATCTCCTCGACACCAACCTCCCGGCGAACCGGCTCGAAGACCAGGATATCACGGACGAGCTGTACGGCGGCGATCGTGAAACCCGGATCCGACAGGAGATCGTCCTGGGTATCGGCGGCATGAAAGCCCTTGCGGCGATGGGGATCCACCCGGAGGTTTGCCACATGAACGAGGGGCACGCCGCGTTCCTCGGTCTGGAACGCGTCCACATGCTTGTCGAAGCCCATGGGTTGACCTGCCGGGAGGCCAGGCAGGCCAGCAGCGCGGGAAATGTGTTCACGACACACACTCCAGTTCCTGCCGGGTTCGACCTATTCGAACCGGATCTGGTCATGCGCTATTTCGGCGACTACGCAGCTTCCCTCAACATCCCGTTCGATGTCTTCCTGGGACTGGGTCGGAGCGATCCCTCAGACACGGGCGAGCTGTTTAACATGGCCAACCTGGCGATGAAGCACGCCTCCGCGTGCAACGGGGTCAGCCGCCTCCACGGTAGTGTGACACGCCGAATGCTACACGCCACCTGGGCGGATTTCCCCGAGCACGAGGTCCCCGTTGCATCGATCACGAACGGAATCCATATCCGCTCGTGGATATCGTGGGATATGGCGCAGCTCCTTGACCGCTACCTGGGCCCCAAGTGGATGGAAGGCCCGACCGATCTTTCGGCGTGGGAACGGGTGTCGCAGATTCCGGACGAGGAACTCTGGCGGACTCACGAGCGGCGGAGGGAGCGGATGGTCGCCTTCGCGAGAAGACATCTGCTGGAACAATTGGAACGGCGCGGGGCCTCGGAGCACGAAAGGAACGTTTCTCAGGGGGTGCTGGACCCCGAGGCGATCACCATCGGGTTTGCGAGGCGGTTCGCGACCTACAAGCGCGCGACGCTCATGCTGCGGAACCTGAAAGGCTTCGGCGGATCCTATGTGACCGGGAGAGACCCGCCCAGATCGTCATGGCCGGAAAGGCACATCCCATGGATCATGACGGGAAGGAGCTGATCAAACAGATCGTTCACTTTGCCCGAGACGAACAGATCCGGCGTCACGTGGTTTTTTTGGAGGATTACGATATCTCCGTCGCCCGTTACCTGGTGCAGGGGGTGGATGTCTGGCTCAATACCCCGAGGCGGCCGATGGAGGCCAGCGGGACGAGCGGTATGAAGGTCCTGGCCAACGGCGGGCTGAACCTTTCAAATTAAGGATGGCTGGTGGGACGAGGGTTATGACCCCTCCGTAGGATGGTCCATCGGCAATGGTGAAGAGTACGAGGATCACGACTACCAGGATCGGGTGGAGACAGATGCGCTGTATGACCTCCTGGAACGGGAGGTCGTCCCCCTCTTCTACGACCGGGGGACGGACGGCCTGCCGAGGGGATGGATCGCAAAGATGAAGGCCTCCATGAGCAAGCTCTGTCCTGTCTTCAACACAAACCGGATGGTCCACGATTATGTCGAACAGTGCTATCTTCCGGCGGCGCGACGGTATCGGAGTTTGACCCAAAAGGGAATGGAGCGCGTGAAGGAGTTAATCGCCTGGAAGACGAGACTCCGGCAGCAGTGGGGTGAGGTCCGCATCGAAAGTGTCGACGGAGAACCGCGGGAGAATGCCAGGGTGGGGATGCCGTTTGCCGTTCGAGCCCGCGTGCGCCTCGGTTCAATCGAACCCCAGGAGGTGTCGGTTCAGATCTACAACGGGCTTCTCGACACGAATAGGGATCTCCCCGAGGGATCGGTGATTCCGATGAGCTGGGAGGGAACGATCAAAGACGGCGCCCATCTCTATCAGGGGAATATTCCCTGCAACTCCACAGGCCTGCACGGTTTTTCGATCCGGGTCATCCCTTGCCACGAGGACGCCGTTATTCCCCTTGAACTTCCCCTGGTGGTGTGGGAGTGAGCTTCGGAATGCCCATCTCGTTTTTTGCCCTACTCCTTCCCCTTTTTTCCCTCAATGCCGACACCCTGCCTCAGTACGCTCCCCGAGAGATCCTGATCAAGTACCACCCCCACAGCCGGTCCAAACCCGCGGTCTCGCGCCTTGCCCGGCGTGTTGGGGTCCTGTCCGAAGTGCCCCTTCTTCCCCAACGCCGTATCGGCGCCGCCAAGCCCGTACGGAACAGTGAGGATCTTGAGCTCGTGTCGAAGTTACGGCTCGCCCCTGGTACGGATGTAGCCGGTGCGGTTAAAGCTTACCAGGCCTCAGGCATGGTCGAATACGCGCAGCCCAATTACCTCTACCGAACGATGGATGCCCCGAATGACCCTCGTTTTTCGGACCAGAGGGATCTCCAGACGATCAACTGGCTGGCCGGATGGGAGCTCAACCTGCCGGCTGGGAAGACTTCCGTGATTGCGATCATCGATTCTGGCCTTGACTATCTTCACGAGGACATTGAACCGGTTTTGTGGACCAATTCCTCCGAGGTCGATGGGACAACCGGGGTGGACGACGACCGAAACGGTTATATCGATGATATCCGCGGGTGGGACTTCACGGACGCCCTGGACATCGCCGGGAGCGGGGATTATCTCGATCGCGACAACGACCCGATGGATGAGGGGGGGCACGGGACGCACGTCGGGGGAATCGCGGGGGCCGCGGTGGACAACGAGGTCGGAATCGCGGGGGCAAGCCCTTCCAGCAGACTGATGGCTCTCCGCGCGGGTTTTATATTCGAAGGTTCGACCTTCCTGGAGGACGACGACATCGCGGCGGCGATCGCCTATGCCGTTGAAAACGGAGCGGACGTGATCAATGCGAGCTGGGGATGCGATGAGATCTCCCAGGTCATCCGGGATGCCGTTCGGTATGCCGCCCGCAACGGGGTGACGATCGTTGCCGCGGCAGGCAACGGGGGAACGGCTTCTCTGGTCTATCCCGCCGCTCTCAGTGAAGTCGTTTCGGTCGCAGCCCTGGACCCGCAGGGAAGCCTGGCCAGTTTTAGCAGCTTCGGCGAAGCGCTTGATCTGGTGGCACCCGGTGTCGGCGTCCTGAGCACCCGTCTGGGGGGGGGGTATCAAAGCCGGTCCGGCACCTCGCAGGCCACGCCCTTCGTATCCGGACTGGCCGCCTGGATCCTGGCTCTCAATCCCAAATTTTCACCGGAACAGGTCCGAGCTGATCTGAAGGTCTCCGCGACGGACGTGGGCAATTCGGGACGGGATGCCACGTTCGGTTCCGGCCGCATCGATGTGGCCGCTTCTCTGGCCTCCCTGAGCGCCCCCTTTGTACAGATTATAACTCCCCCCTCAGGATTCGGAGTGTCGAGTTCCGTGGAGGTGACAGGCGTTGCAGGGGAAACGGGGACGGCATATCGTCTCGAGTGGGGATCGGGGACGGACCCGGTCACATGGGCACTGATTGAAGAAGGTGCCGCGGAGGGGAGGCTTCAGACACTTGGCACCTGGACCGTGACCGGGTTGCCGGATGCGGTCTACAGTCTCCGGTTGCTGGCTTTTCCCAAGGACGGCAAGGAGGTGGAGAGTCGGGCGATCCAGACTCTGGATCGAACGCCACCGGTCTTTGTTCGCCAGGGTGTGGTTTCACGACTGGACAGTGCGGTTTCGCGTTATTGGGTCGAATGGGCCACCGATGACCGGGTGGAGACCACGCTCCATATCCGCTCTTCGGGCGCGGTAACGACCGTCGAGGTATCCGGGATTGTAGAAGAAAATTCGAACCCCCTTCCCGACGGTCTTCCACCCGGACCGACATCGGTATCTCTTCTTGCCAGGAGCATATCAGGCCTGTCGTCACAGAGCCCGGATACGACCTTCGACCTGATGACCGAGTTCGTGTCCAGCCAGGGATTTACTCAGGTGGCGACGCTTCCGGATGGTTATCTGATCAACCGGCCATCCGACATGGACGGGGATGGCCGGCCGGAGATCGCCCTGATGCCCTATATCCCGGGTCAACCCTTCGGTCGTGTGAAGCTTTACGAGAAGGGGGAGGAATGGTCTCTCAACGAGATTTTTACGAGCGACGAGGACTTCCTTCCGTGGAATGTGGGGGATGTCAACGGCAACGGCAGACAGGAGCTGATGGGGGCAAATGTGGGCCGTCTCCGGCTTTTCGAAGGAGCCTCGGAAGGTGAGTTGCCGACCGAGGCCATCGTGGATATGTCCGATACGTGGGGAGGGGATCTGGCCGATCTGGATGCAGATGGACGGCCTGAAATCGTGGCAAGATCGAACCCGCAGCATTCCCTTCGCGTCCTGAAATGGGTAGGCTCATCTCTCTCGGAGGTAGGCCTGCTCTCGAACACGACGGACGGGGAGAACAATCTGGGACCTCGTTATGCCATTGCGGACTTCGACGGCGATAGTCGCCTGGAGATCGTCTCGGGAGACTCGGACGGGGATCTGATTTTGTTTGAGAGAATGGAGGACGGAACATACGCGACCACCTGGACGGAGATCGGAAGGCCGAACGCCGATGCTCGGATCCTGAACGGAGGTGCGGACCTGGACGGGGACGGAAGACTGGAATTCATCGTCGCCCGAACCGACTCGCTTCCCGGCGACGATGTGGAACGCCGTTGGATCGTGTCCGTCTACCAGTCGTCGGGGGATGATACCTACTCCGTAGAATGGCAGATGGAGATTCACGGCGTCTCTTCCACGGGCAACGGTGTCGCGATCGGTGATCTGACGGGGGACGGAAAGGTCGATTTCGCAGTCTGCGCATTGCCCGACCTGTATCTGTTCACAGGGGCAGGGACCGACGATTACCGGGCGATCTGGTACATCCCCGTCGATCTGACCTACCTCCCCGTGATCTCGGACCTGGACGAAAACGGCAGGCCGGAGATCGCCTTTAATCAGGGAGGCATGGTCCGGCTGTTCGAACGGGATGAAGGCTCCCTTCTTCCTTTACACCCGGAACGCGTCCGTGGGGTGGCTGCAGGTCCGGATCGCATTCTCCTCACCTGGACGGATCAGGAAGGGGTCGGATACCGGATCTACCGGGGCACTTCGCCGGACAGCCTTTTTGCAATCGCGGAGGGAATCGTGGCCGGTACCTATCTCGATACGCTGTTGACCGGGGAAAGGACCTATTTCTACGCTGTCGCGGCCGTAGACGACCTAGCAGGGGAAGAATCGCGGTCGGGGATCGTCTCGGCACGGCCTTCCGATCTGTTCTCAACGCCTTTGCGGGCAGAGCCCCTCTCCCGCCGACACATCGCCCTTCTCTCCCAGCCCAGGCTTGAATTCGAATCCGCCCAAGAGCCTCGCAGATATCTTGTTCTGCCCGACTCTATCACCCCCTCATCCGCGATCCTGGATCAGGGCGGCCACCGGGTGGTGCTTGGACTGAAGGAGGCGCTCGGCACAGGGAGGACATACAGCCTCGTTGTTGAGGGTTTGAGAGACTCAACGGGGGGACCGGTGGACTTTCCGGTCAACCGGATCGTCGTCTCCTTCTCGATAGGTTCTGAGGGGCCGCTCTTTGCTCCGTTCGATCTTGATCGGAACGGTGAGGTGGGGTTTCCGGACTTTTTTCTTTTCGTGGAGGGCTTCGGAACCAATCTTCCCAGGTTCGATTTCAACGGAGATGCCAGGGTGGACCTGTCAGACTTTTTCCTTTTTGCCGAAGCCTTCGGCAAGGAAGCTGGGGAATAGTCTGAATCGTGGTCCGTGGATCGGAAAAGCCGGGGTCCGTGGATCGTGACTCGGAAAAAACCGAATCCTATCGATAAAAATCCTTTGCCGTTCCTCCAATTATTCGCATCGATTCTTAACGAATCACGAATCACGAATCACGAATCACGAATCACGAATCACGAATCACGAATCACGAATCACGAATCACGAATCACGAATCACGAATCACGAATCACGAATCACGAATCACGAATCACGAATCACGAATCACGGGGGGGAAATCGAATGAACGCATACCAGGTCTCAACCTATATCGGCTCCGATGCCTTGACCTTGTTTCAGAAACGGGGTTATCATATCCACGGCCGGTTGTTCTCGCCCGAGGAGATCGACGCCCTCACGGCCGCCTGTGAAGGTGTATGCCAGGGGACTTATGAAACGGGCAGGCCTCCCGACAGCATCTAACGAGACCATTTTCAAGGCGGTCACCAGCGAAAGGCTCGGGCACGTGGCCGCACAACTCCTGGGAGCCCCTTCCATACGGCTCTGGCACGACCAGCTCAGCTACAAACCCGGAAATGGGGGGAAGGTGATCACCTGGCACCAGGACTGGATGTACTGGCAGATGATCTCAGAACCCAAGACCATCACCTGTTGGATCGCTCTGGATGACGTCGAACCTGAATCCGGGCCGATGATCTACCTGGAGGGCAGCCACAAACTGGGACTCCAGCCCAAGCCGTCCGGGATCAGCGGAGACGACCCTCAGAAACCGGTTATGCCCGACGGATCGGCACTTAAGGAGGTGCCGATCCTGATTCAATCGGGCCAGGTCGTGTTCCATCACGGCCTGATGCTTCACGGGAGCCATAAAAACTGGAGTCTGAAGGCAAGACGTGCCATGGTCTCCCACGTCATGTCCGGCGAATGCACCTACCGGTATGTCGGTCGACATATCTGCGAGAAGATGATGGAGACTTATTCAGAACATCCCGGTCCGGGGGAACCCTTCAGGGGGCCCCAATTCCCGCAGATGTGGCCCGTGTCAATTGGGGATTGTGGAATGCGGATTGCGGGTTGAAGATCTGGAAATGGATTCCTGCTACAACCTCTCGCTGGATCTTGAATCCCGGAATCAAAAGCGCCTTCGTCGATCCGTTCATCGATTGACGAAGGCGCTTTTTTAATCCAAAACCGGATTGGACCGGACCGAAAGCGGACACCTTACCGGATTTTTGCTGCAAAGGAATTGGGGCCAGGCTCCCTTCCCTCAAGGAAGTAGGGGAACGGGTTTACCCAACGACCGTCTCGTTTTATGCCGTAATGGAGATGCGGCGCCGTCACCCTTCCGGTTCTGCCCAGGTACCCGATGATCTGACCCCGTTTGACCCGATCCCCACGTCTCACGGAAAATCTCTGAAGGTGCGCGTAGACGGACTCAAGTCCATATTTGTGATCGATGAGGATATAGTTTCCGAAATTACCGTCTTTTCGACGCACTGAGACTTTTCCGTCCGCTGTGGCAATCACAGGTGTCCCGATTCTGTTGCAGATGTCGACCCCGCGGTGCATATGGAGGGCGCCGGTGAAGGGATCCCGGCGGCGGCCGAATCGGGATGAGATCCACGAGTCTGGGCGAGGTACCGGAGATATCGATGGGGTATGGTTTCGGATTATCGATATCATTCTCCAGCACATCGCCGATCTCATAGAAACTGCCCTTTAACCGTCTGGCTTCTTGAAGAAGGTGGTCCATGTCCAGGCGTGCCCGGTGAATCCCCGGGGTGGGGGGACTCTCCGGGATCGGATGCACGACAATAGAGGCCCTGGGTTGGAGGTTGGCCATCTGGAGCAGCTTATCTTCGCTTGAAACGAGGTACTTCATCTCCTCACGTAAATCGGCCAGTTCTGTAGCCAGATCTTCCAAACGCCCGGACAAAACCCGATTTTCGATTTCGAGCATCACGAACCGGGTAATCCAGATCGGGGGATATCAGGCAAATGGTCCCAATCCATATTCGACCCAATCCACTAAACCGCATAGGCCTCCTATAGCATGCTGAACTAACGGAGGGGAAAGCCGGAGGGGGGATTGAACGGCGATATCGTAATTGGGGAGAAAAGGGACGATCGAGGAAGGTCCCGGCCAGCCGGGGTTGTTTTTGATTATAAATCAGTGTTTAAACAAATCGTTATATAATATATATGATCATTCCGCTTTCAAGTCAAGTATTTATCTGCTCTGAAACCAGGACGGAATAGCCGGGGATCGTGGTTCGTGGATCGGAAAAGCCGTGGATCGTGGTTCGTGGATCGGGGATCGGGAAAGCCGTGGATCGTGGTTTGTTTGATCGGGGTTCGGAAAAGCCACTAATCTGAATCCATTCAAAAACCTTTGACTATTCCTCAAAAAATTCGCATCGATTTTTAACGAATCACGAATCACGAATCACGAATCACGAATCACGAATCACGAATCACGAATCACGAATCACGAATCACGAATCACGAATCACGAATCACGAATCACGAATCACGAATCACGAATCACGAATCACGAATCACGAATCACGAATCACGAATCACGAATCACGAATCACGAATCACGAATCACGAATCACGAATCACGGACTCATGTAGAATCAGGATATTTCCTTCCTCCCTGTTTTGCCCCGGCAATCTCGTGCCAATCGTATACCTTTCGGATTCTGAGGTTGTATGAAAACATTGCTTCCAACAACTGGTGATCGATCTTCAGTTCGCGACATCGACCGATAATCGCGCCCAGGTCCTTGGGGAAACATTTCCCACCGAATCCTCTTTCGGTGGTGACATTCAAGTGGCTCGGTCCGATTCTTTTGTCAATCGCTACCGCTTCTTTGACATCGTCATAGCTTACCTCTTCTGCGTGGCAGATATCGTAAAAGATGTTCGAGATGGCGACTTTCGCGGCAAGCATCACATTACACTGGTACTTTACGATCTCTGCAGCAGCACTGCTCATCCGGACGATTCGTGTGGTTGGGAAACAGGTTCGATAGAGGTCGATTACCTTTTGCCCAATCCAGTCGTTGTCAGCTCCTACGACGGTTCGATCTGCGTTGATGAAATCCTCCAGGTAATTCGCCTCCGTGAGGAACTCGGGATTGAACGCAAAGGGGACCTCGGGATATGTGTTGGAATATCGACGTGTCGTACCCGGGACGACGGTGGATTTAATGACAACCGGTTTTCCTTGACCCGCGATACGGGGACAGATCTCCTCCATCATCCGATCACATATGGACAGATCTATACGGAGTTCTTCTTCGTGAAATGGGGTGGGGAGACAGATGAAGATCAATTCGCTTTGGTCCAGTACGACATCCAGTTCATCGCTCTGTTTATATTTGTCGTAGATGAGGATCTTGTGTTTGGGCTCTTTGCCCCGCTCTCGATCGCGGTCTGCAAAGCCGTAGGCCACCGCTCTTCCAACAAAACCGTTCCCGATAATACCGATTGTACTCATATCCTGGCTATCTCCACGAAAATCACTGAATTTGATTCTCTCCTGAACCTTATAACTTTACAATTTTTCCCTCTCCATCGCTTACGCCCTTAGTGGCGTTTCGTGTATCCACAATGCACCTGGCGTGTGTCACAAGCCAGGAATAGTCGTGCATGCTGTGATTTGTCACGATAACAACGCAGTCTGAGGAGGCTATTGTTTTCTTATCCAGGGAAACGGACCGGAGCAGTTCGCCATCAACAGTGATTTCATCGATATAAGGATCGTGAAAAGAGATGTTTACACCTTTTTTCATCAGAATTTCGATGACTTCCAGGGCCGGAGACTCCCGAATATCAGCCACATCCGGTTTGTAGGTGACCCCCAGGACAAGGATTGACGATCCTTTGAGGCTCCGTTCGAACCGGTTGAGCGCATCCCCCACCTTGGACACGACGTAGGCGGGCATACCCCGTGTCACCTCACTGGCAAGCTCGATAAATCGGGAGTTGAAATTGAGGCCTCGGAGTTTCCAGGCCAGGAAGTGGGGATCAACCGGGATGCAATGTCCCCCCAGACCCGGCCCGGGATAAAAGGGCAAGAAGCCGAACGGTTTTGTCGCGGCCGCATCGATCACTTCCCAGACGTTGATCCCAAGCCGATCGCACATCAGAGCCACCTCGTTTACCAGCGCGATGTTCACGCTGCGAAACGTATTCTCCAACATCTTCACCATCTCGGCTGCCTGTGAGGATGAGACCGGTACAACCTCTGAGATGAACTGCGTGTAGAACAAGACACCCATCTCTGTGCAGGCCGGAGTTATCCCACCCACCACTTTCGGTGTGTTCTTCAGGGTGTGGACCTGATTTCCGGGGTCCACCCGCTCCGGAGAAAAGGCCAGAAAGAAATCCTCTCCCGCCTTCAGGCCCTTTCCCTCAAGCAAGGGCAATACCAGTTCGTAGGTGGTGCCGGGATATGTTGTACTCTCCAGGATCACCAGCTTATCCGGATGGAAACGGGCGTGGATTTCTTCGAAGGCATTCATAATGAAGGAGACATCCGGATCACGAGTCTTATTCAAGGGGGTGGGTACACAGACAACAATCACGTCCATCTGATCGATGACCGTGAAGTCCATAGTTATCTTGAACTTCCCGACTGCTTTCATCCCTGCAACCTCGAAATCCGGCACCCCCTGGACATCCGAATTGCCTGCGTCGAGCCGAGATACCTTTTCGGGGGAGGTATCCACGCCCGTCACCTCAAACCCGGCTTTCCCCAGCTCCACCGCCAGGGGCAGGCCCACGTATCCCAGGCCGACGACGGCTACCTTTGCCGATCGAGTTTGGATCTTTTCACGCAGTTTCGAGGGATCCGATTCCATAATCTTTTTACCATGTCTTGATAAACTATCTTGATTCATATGAATCGCCCATCGGGTGTGAACTCAAGACTTAGTTGGAGTGGGATTTTGATTCAACGCGGTGTAACACTCGGGCTTTAAGACACCTACAAAAGGCAGATTCCGATATTGCTGATTGAAGTCGAGACCATAACCGACCACAAATTCGTCGGGGATGGTGAACCCGCAGTATTCGATCGGAATCTCGATAGCACGGGTGGCGGGTTTGTCAATGAGAGTACACACCTTAAGACTTTTAGGCCCACGGGCGTTGAGGCTTCGAAGCAGGTAGTTCAATGTGAGACCCGTGTCTATGATTCCCTCGACGATTAGGACGTGACGTCCCGTGATGCTTATATCCAGATCTTTGAGGATGCGTACGACACCGGAACTCTGTGTAGACTGGCCATAACTGGAAATGGCCATCGATTCGATTTCGACATGAATTGTTATTTCCCGAGACAGGTCCGACAGAAAAAAGAGAGAACCTTTCAGGATACCGATGAGGACGATTGGCCCATCCAGGGCCCCGTAATCCTTAGAGATCTGCCTTCCCAGGGATTTCACTTTTTCAAGGATGGCCTGGGGATCGATCAGGATCTTATGAATATCTTTGGTAATTAGGAAGATATTGGTACCAGATTCACCAGATATGAAGCAATAATTGGGAAGAGATCCTCGTCTTCTTGGTTGAATCTGAACTCTGTTTCCTTCAGGTATAAATGGAAATGATGTCGAGGGATTCCTCTGTATTGATATAGCCAATTTTTAGAAAAACTCCAGAAGCCTTCGATGCCATTGATGTGATGTCGGCCTTTGCCTTTGGGCACCCCTTCTTCTTTTCGAACAACCACGTGGTCACCTTTGACTGACAGCCAAGTGTAGGCGTGCCAGTCATCGGTGTAGTATAGACTGCCTGCTTTGGTGTGTGAGGTCACAAGCGGTGTAAGGGTGTTTCGACTTCGATCCGGAATGGGAAAGGTGAGGACTTTTCCGTTCCTCTGATAAAGCCCGAAAACCAAGTGTTTTCCGGCTGCTCCCCATCCACGCTTACCCTTATGATGACCTCCATACATCGCCTCGTCCAACTCGATCTCACCCCAAAGCACCTGGTCCGTAAAGCTATGATCGTAGATGGCCTGGCGAAACGTGGTATAAATCCGCTGAGCCGTTTTCAGCGATACGGACAGGTAGTGCCTGGATCGGTAAGAGGGCACTCCCAATACAAACAGATAAAGTAAATGGGCAAGCTCGTCAAATGAAATTCGAAGCCTTTCAAGATAAGTGCCCGTGAAATCTTTAAACCGATATCCACACCGTGAACACCTGAACCGATCGTCTTTTAATAAGGGCAACCTGCGCTGATAATCGCAGCTTGGACATCGCCTTTTTCCACCCCAACGGGCTGCACGAAAATAGGCCCTACTTATCTTGCAGTCATTTGCTAACTCTAAGCGCAGCAAACAGTTGTATTATAATATCTTATAAAAAAAGACGATCAAGTTATAAATTTACATCTGTTTTAAAAATATATTGAAAAACCGCTTGACATCCAAGGAACAAATGATTATATTATCTGACGAACCCCAAGAGGTCCTAAAATTTCTCTGAAACGCGGGTCGGAAGGTTCTGGAACCTCCTCTCAGCTAAGTTGATCAAGGGTTAAAGCGAATCGAGTAAAGCTGAGGGCAAGACCGAAGGATGCAGAGAATTGATAAAGGTCACTTGGGGTTCACTGTTTTTTATTCCCAACCATCTGATTAAGGCCATACTTATTCAGCAGGTTGTGGAAATCCCTCCTGTAAAATATCCGCACGTTTACGTCAGGATAGAGCTTTTTCAACCGACGTAACTTGCGGTTTTTTTTGGTCACCAGGCTCTGCTTCAGGGTGGTCAATTCGATAAAGGTATCCGAATCGACCAGGTAGAAGTCGGGTGAGAATGCCTCCGTTACTCTCCCTTCCCCATCCCATTCCAGCGGAAACGTCTTCGGTTCGAATTCCCACTGTATTTGATAAAAATCCAGTATTCTTGCGAACTCCTCTTCGCTCGTGTTTGAAAAAGCCGGTTTTTTTCCGTTCGGGGAGGGTTGGGTAACTGTTCCCGGAGGTTCGGATCTCTCCGTTTCAGGGAGGTGAACCGTCAGGGACCGCTGACCGACGGCATTTACGATGATCTGGACGCAGGCCTGAACATCGAGCCGATCTGTGGAAAGGATGATATCATAGAGAAGGGGGTCATCGATCTTCCGACCATAGAGGGACTGGATGAAGCGGGCTTGATTCCGTTCCGCTTCCCTTAATGATTCAAGGGCGTGTTCTCGATCGGGTCCCAGCACATCAATCGTCCGTGACATACGGGTTTCTTCGAAGGCGAAGAATCGGACGTGGAGCGCATCCTGAAAATCCTGGAAGATACACTGGCCACCCCGTCCCAGGAGGATGAAATTCTCCTTCTCCGACTTGTCCCTTATGAAAGAGTCGACGAGGTCAAGATAGAGCTTCCGATCGGAGAGGAGCCTTTCCCAGAATGAAGGGGCACGTTCCTGGATCTGGTCCAGATCCCCTTCGTCCAGGCCGTATTCCAGGACCAGATGTTCCAGGCCCTTTCGATCGATGAGTACAAACCCAAGCCTTTCAGAAAGGGATTGGGCAACCTCTTCTCCGTTGCTTCCGAGTTGTCGGGAGATGGTGATGACGGCCATTGCAAGCCAGAAGGGAGGAACTTCTCAAGAGGATAAAGAAAAACTGATCTAAGATAGAGGAATGACAAGAGGTTGTCAAGAGAAAAGGGTGGAAACAGAACAGCCCCGGGGTTAAAAAACCCAGGGGCCAACCGTCAAATTTATGGATTCAAGTCGGGGCGGTGGCCATCCCCTTCCGCCGCTTCCGCAATCTTCCTCTCCCGTTGTTGTGAAGATGGCGGGTATATTCGTCGGATTATAACCACACGCCCCGCAAACAGCTTGATCTCCTTACCTCTGTCATCAATTGATGCACAAGGCCCCTGAGGGAGTAACCTTACCCGTTGGGAGGGAGGGTTACGAATAAGGTAAGTCGTCCTTCAGAGGCCTCATGGTATAAACGATTAACCGGACAGGTGGTTCCTAAATTCTCGAGGCCATTCTCCGAAATTTAGATTGGATTTTCAGCCTCCACAGGAGCAGGATTTCCGTTCGAATCGCTTTCCATCTTGCCGTGAATGAATCCCTTCACCCCGGAGGTGGCCTGGCTGATACCCTTCTGTATTTGCCGTCGGCTGTCGGTGGCCAGAAGGACAGCGAGCAAGCCCCCTGCCAGGGCGCCGGCGAACAATCCCGCCCAGAAGAAATCCCTGTGTACCTCTTTCTTCAAGAACATGTCGGTTACCTCCTTTTTTCTAATGTTTTTCATGACGGGTATGATACGGGAGAAAAATCCAGATCCCCTTCCCGGTCCGGGGAGGTCCTCCATCGCCGCTTCGGCGACGTGGTCATCTTGATGTCCCCCCGGTTTTCGGAGCTGCGGGAATGCCAGCATCGTCTTATACAACCTTTATTTCGACAAGAGTGAATGGCGTGTCTCGACCTTCATGCAACAGGGTTGTTTGTTAAATGATAGAACATTATCTCCACTATGGATGTGATGATTATCACTAAAAAGCAGGTTAATTGGTGACTAGCTGGCCTTTTTGTAAGGGCGAACCGGCGGCTCGCCTACATCTACATCATCTGACCCGGGAGGCCGGAGCCCACCCCCACAATATATTAGACGATTGGGGAAGAATTCGGTTGCGGATTGCGTATTAAATCAACCCTCGCGGTGGTCGCAAAGGCTTACTGAGCCCGAGATGCGACCGCATCTTCCTCCCCCAGGTCTCTATCCATGAGGAAGAGCGCGTTTCCATCATCACCGACGAGTTTTAGTTTATGGACGATTTTCCTTGTGATCGCCTCCTCCTCCACCTGCTCGATGACGAACCACTGCATGGAAGCGTTTGTGGCGTGGTCGTGTTCTTAACGGCCAGATCGACCAACTTGTTGATCTGGGCGGTTACTTCTTTCTCGTGTTCGTAGGCATTTTCGAATGCGGCAAGGGGGCTTTCCCACTTCATGGGAGGGGCTTCTATGGACCGGAGCTCGATTTTACCGTCCCTTTCGTTGATGAAATCGTAAATCCTCATTGCGTGTTCCAGCTCTTCTCGGGCCTGGATGCGCATCCAGTGCGCAAAACCGTTCAGGTCCCGTGTCTGGAAATAAGCGGACATTCCTAGGTAGAGAAAGGCCGCGTAGAACTCGGCATTGAGCTGGTCGTTCAAAGCTGGCTGAACTTTATCGCTGACCATGAGAATCTTCCTTATTATTGCTGTATGTGGCCTTTCTCCGAAATGAAAAGCAAGGTCTAGGAGTCTGGAAAGCGTTTGAGGATAAGTCGGGTCTCGATCTGGCGTTGGCCATAGCGCTCGATCTGACGCCGGATATCCGCAAGGGCGGTTCTTCTGATCCCCAAGTCTTTGAGCTGAACGGCCTGTTGGATGGGGCGGCTGTTTTGCCAGATGGAAAGGCCGCCAGCCAACAGAATCGCCACTCCTCCCACGATAATCACTTTGTTGAATTTCATTTCTGACGAAATGGGTCCTCAGGGGCTGGCTCCTATCTTTTGCGGGGGAGAGGGTGGGTAGGAGTCAGCCCCTGCCAAAGAAATGCTCAAAATTACCAAAAGAGGGACCAAACATCGGTGATCAACGAGCGAGACAATCGGAACCTGAGCGCTTATCCGACGGCGAGAAATTTATTTTGCTTTATTCCGGTTGAGGGTCATACAAGGCGACTCTCTCGAAGCGCCTCCACCGCCATTTTTCGCTCAGTGATGTCCTGGATGGTCGCGCGAACTCCGGTAACCCGCCCATCTGCATCCCGAATGAACCTGTCCAGCATCAGCACCCGAATCACGGTCCCGTCCTTCCGTCGCCATGTTCGCTCGTATGGCATTATTGATTCTCGCCCTGACAGCTTTTCGGTGACGGCTTTCCGGGACTCTTCCTGCTCCACGATAAACTCCCAGGGGTGCCGATCCAACATCTCCTCGGCGGTGTATCCGAGCATTCTCTGCGCGGTGCGATTGACCCGGCGGATGCGGCCGTCTGTGTCGATCTCGTGGTAGCCCACAGGGGCATGATCAAACAGGTCGCGGAACCTGGCCTCGCTTTCTCGAAGCGCCTCCTCAGATTGATTCCGTTCAGTGATGTCCTGCAAGGATTGCCCGGATGCCGGTGACCCGTTCATCCGCATCCCGAATGAACCTGTCCTACATCAGGACCGGAATCAGAGTCCCGTCCTTCCGTCGCCAGGTTCGCTCGTAGGGTATTGTGGACTCACCCCCTGAGAGTTTGTTCTCAATCGCCTGCCGGGATTCTTCCTGCTCCTCGATGAATTCCCAGGGACCCCGGCCCAGCATCTCCTCGGCGGTGTATCCGAGCATCTCCTGCGCGGTGCGATTTACCCGGCGGATGCGGCCGTCTGTGTCGATCTCGTGGTAGCCCACAGGGGCCTGGTCGTACAGTTCGCGGAACCGGGCTTCGCTATTGCGATAAGCCTCGGCGCGAAGCCTCGCGGTTTGGAAAAAGTGAACCGTCAGGGAGAAGAGCATGGCCATCAGAAGCCCCCCCACCAGAGTGACTCGGGAAGGGGGGATTGGGCTTTGGCCAGCAACTCGGACCCGGGGAAGACCCGCACACGCCACGTGACGCCAAATAGCCTGATTGTGGCCTCCTGGCCCCACGCCTCTCCTTTCCCCCCACCTTCCTGATCGCGGCTGTAGATCTGCTCCAGCCCGTCGAAAACCGCAACTGAGTATCCTGGCGCAACCTGCTCGTGCAGGATGAAGTCGAACAGGTTTTTAATGAGAAAAACGCCGGTAATGAATCCGCCGAAGTCCTTCCCCTGGGAAATGGGTACATAAACCCGGAACCCCTTCCCACCCTGAATCAGGTCGAAGGCTCGTGTTACGGCCACCACGCGGCGGTTTCTTGCAGTCTCAAGCGCGGTCCGCCGCCTCTCCTCGAAGGTAAGGTCCAGATCCAGGGCGGCCTCATTACCATCGAGGGGCACGATCCAGCGCACGCGAGACGACGGATCCACCCATTCGACTGCCTGAGAACCGGGGTTATGCGCGGTGTAGTGCTTCGCATCCGCTTCCCACGCGCCCCTGGGTGTTCCAGCAAGATACTCCCATCGCTTTGCGACGCGAACCAACGCCAGGGTTTGAGATTCCATCTGGGCAAGGATCTCGCTTTTCACACTCGCGGCTGCAAGCTGACCCATCTGCACGATTTGTGCACTCTCCTGTCGATCCAGAGCTTTCCAGATGAAAGCTGTGAGGATCGCCACGACCAAACCCATAAGGATCGGGAGCCATCTTGCCGATGTGAGTCCCTTGTTCATGGACATAACCGATGAGCCTGTCGACCCCTTGGGTGACCTGACAAAGTGCTGATCAGACGTGCTGGATTGGTCGACACCCCATAAGATCAGCCCCAAAATGGTGGCACTCAGTATCCGCTTTTCTCCTTCCATATGAATCCCCCAATCGTGTTAATGGACCGGGATTCAATTGATAGGGTCTTAAATCTTCAGGGGATGAAAAACCGTCGGGGGAAAACGGAGTTCAGAACAGGTCCCTCTGCCGCGGGGGCAGACAAGGTGAGTGCGGACCTCCATCCTCAAAAGACGGGCAACGCCTTGAATCCCGGGCCTCAGAATCCTCACCAATTCAGGTCATTCGACCACCTTAATGCAGTTTTGTGAGTTGAATGGATTGGGCACGGTTTCGGCCTCGGGGTCGTTCTTCCATTTCCCATCGACCATGAAGCGGTACTCATATGTCCCAGGTTCGAGCATCATATATGTGCTCCAAGAATGCTTCTTGCCCCGTTTCAAACGCCGGGATTCCGTATCCCAATTGTTAAAGGACCCGGTCAGAATCACCTCTTTTGCTTTGGGGGCGAGTAGGCGAAGCTTCAAAAGGGCTTTCTCCTTAATCTGCCTCACCCGTTCTCTTGTCAGTCCGAACCAGTCTCCGATCTCTTCAAGCGTCATCTCTTCGGCACCGTCCAGACCGAAATAAAGCCGAATGATCTCCGATTCCCGCTTTTCAAGGGTATCCAACACCGCCCATATCTCCTCCCGCATCTCCTTCGGGTCCATGGCTTCGTCAAAGGATGCTTGAACCGGGTCGCTCAGGGTCTGAAGCAGGTGTATCTATTCTGAGATAACAAGAGAAAAGCAGATAAAGGTCCAAGCAAGATTCAGGCAGCCTTGTGGATGGTCTGGGATGTTCTTTGCCGATTGATTTCTATGCGGCGCTGCCGAGCCTCCTCCTTTCGACCTTGTCGGTGGTGAAGAATCTTTTGATGCTGGCCTTTATGCCTCTGAAGAGGCGTGACATACTGTATTGCCCCGTGATAGCGTTCGGCGTTGTAGCTGTGAATGAAGGAATCAATCAGGCCTTCCAGTTGATGGAATGTGAAGATGTCCTGGAAGCGCAGCCAGTCGTATTTGAATGTCCGGAAAAAGGCTTCGATCCAGGCGTTGTCCGTGGGTGTTTGATATCGGGCAAACAGCTGCGAGATGCCCAGGTCCTTGAAGAATTGGGCCATCGATTTGGCCTTCATCTGAGATCCGTGATCTGAGAGGGCTGTCAAGCTTATGGGCCCAGTGTCCAGCAGTCCTTCGTTGGCAAGGGCTTGATCCCAAGCCTGTTTGACCTGCTCCACGGTCGCGTTGAAGGAGAGCTTCCATCCTACGATCTTCCTGGAATACACGTCGAGAATGGCGGTAAAATACAGGAACAAACCGAAAAATGGGATGTAGGTCAGGTCCCAGCTCCAGACCTGATTAGGACCTTCAGGTTTGACCTGGGGCTTGCTCTGCTTGACCGGCGTCCTCACCTGTTTCCTGCGTGCCAGACGTTCTTTCCTGGCCTGTCGGTAGAAGCTGGAGGCCGAGGCCTGCACTACCCCCTTCTCTGAGGCTACCACCGCCAGCTGATGGGGAGGCAGATCGGCATAGGTCTCATCCCTTAAGAGGGCCGGGATTTGCTCTTTCTCCTCCCTCAGCAATCCGTGTGGGGCCTCATCAGGGGCGGGCCCGGGCTTCCCATCCAAAAGCGGGTCCGACACCCCATCCAGCTTCTCTTCTCGATCTCGCCGGCTCCAGGCACAATACCGCTGGAGGGGAAGCTGTAGGATCTCGCAAGAACGGGTGAGTTTCACCCCTTTCTCCTTGGCCCGATGGACCATTAAGAGGATCTCGCGTTTGACCTCAGCTTGCACCCGGTGGCCCTTGATCGGGCCTGTCAGATCCCATTCACACTTTTTTTTAGCAGGGAAAGTTCCACAGATTGCTCAATGATCGTTTGCTCCAGGCGTGCCCGCTCTTTGCGCAGCTGCTCCACCTCCTCAGCCGATACCATCGGCTTGCGGCTCCGGCGACCCTTGAACTCCTTGAGGGCCCCGGACTTGACCGACTCACGAATACGCTTTAGATCCGAGGAATGAATGCCCCATTTCCGCAGCACCTGTGCAATGGGAACATCTCCCCGGCTGGCTTCAAGGAAAATCTCATACTTCTGTTCCGGGGACAAGCTCCTGCGCTTCTTGACCGGGTCACTGTTTGAGGACAGTTGCTCCATCTTTACTCCTCCTGTGAGGTCAGGGATATCCCAAAATATGTATCCCTTCTCAACCCTACAGGCAACCAGGATCTTGCTTCGACCTTGCCCCCGTTTTTTCGGGCGATCTCAGACAAAAGATACAGGTTAGATCCGGATTCCTCATCAAAATGGGCATCGAGGGATATAGGCGGCTGAATGTCGCGCAGGGTTTGATCTATCTCCTCAAACGAAACACCCATGTCATCAGCAACCTGCTCTGTTGAAGGGGCATCCTGCAGCTCCTGCTGCAAACCCGGAGAAAGACCTCAAGATACGGGCCGAGAGATCGAGCCGGCTAATGGGGATCCGAACGGTCCTTTCCACTCGGAGGGCATCAAGGATGGCCTGACGCACCCACCAGACCCCATAAGAGATAAATTTGAAGCCACACCTCCAATCAAACCGCTCCGCGGCTTTTAGGAGCCCGATGTTTCCTGCGCTGACCAACTCCTCCAGGCTAAGCCCCCGATTGCGGTAGCCCTTAGCAACACTCACGACGAAGCGGAGATTGGCCTGGACCAGCTCATTCCTCGCGTCCACGTCACCTTCCTGGATGGCGCGGGCTATCCGGCCCTCCTCTTCCGCAGAGAGGAGTCGGGAGCGAGAAATCTCCTTAAAGTACGTGGTCAGTGACCAATAAGAGGTCTTCTCGAGTTCCTGGCTGTCCATAGTTGAGATCCTCATGCTCATACGGAAAGATTTCGTTCAAATTTAAGGGTCTAATTAGCCTTTGACAATCGGGGGAATCCTGATTTTGGGGTTCGAAAAACCTGAAAAGGCAGAGGCCAGAGGCCAGAGGCCAGAGGCCAGGGGCCAGAGGTCAGGGGACGGATGAAATTGAAGATTTAACTGAGCCAGTAGCAGTGGCAGGTGGCAGTGGCAGGAAAAAGCAAAAGCCAGTAGCAGTCGCAAGTGTACGGCATGGAGGTGTGATGAAGGGAAGGATGAAACCTGGAACTGATAGGGGGGAGAACAGGAGGTAGGGGGATCTGTCTTAAATCAATCTTCAAGGGAGGTTAAACCTGACCGAATGGCGTACTTGGTTAGATCAGCGATGCTGTGGAGGTCGAGTTTCTCCATAATGTGCTGGCGGTATGTCTCGACGGTTTTAACGCTTACATTAAGATGCGAGGCGATCTCTTTGGTGGAATTTCCTTCAGCCAAGAGCTGAAGTACTTCACGCTCTCTACCCGTGAGGACGGAAGAATCCGGCTCGGTGTCTTTTGAGATCTTACGAACGTAGTCTTCTACCACGACCCCGGTTATCGAAGGGCTCAGGTAGATCTTGTTCGATCTCACTGTGTGGAGGGCGGTGACCAGCTCCTCGAAGGCGGAGTCCTTCAAGAGATAACCGGATGCGCCCGCACCAAGCATTCCAGAAACGAACCGCCTGTCCGAGTGCATGGAAAGGCCGATCACCTTGATGTGAGGGAATTCAGCTTTGATTTTGCGCGTTGCATCGATTCCGTTCAGATCGCGCATGCCGATATCCATGACGACAATTTCCGGGGAAAGGTCGCGGGCCATCTGGATGGCGGCGCGTCCGTCCTCTACCTCGGCCACGACCTCCATGTCCGGCTGTCCCTGGATCAAGACGCGGAGGCCCTCCCGCACAAGCCTGTGGTCGTCGGCAAGGAGGATCCTGATGCTCACATCACCCCTCCTGTGTTGTGGCATTGGATGTTAAGGGGGCCGTCAAGACAGCTCTGGTTCCCTCTTTCGGGGTTGAAACGATCAGAAAACGTCCGCCAAGAAGATTCAAACGCTCCCGGATCTGGAAGAGACCAAGCTTCGGGGGCCGGTCTCCAGAGAGGCTGGTTCTGGACGTATCGAACCCGATCCCGTCGTCTTCAACCGTGATTTGTATGTCGTTGTCATTCCTTATAATTGACACCTTCGCGTGATGCGCGTGCGCGTGCTTGACGACGTTAATCAACAGCTCCCGCAACGTCCGAAAGAGGAGAACGCGAACATCGTTGTTGAGGGGCTTTGGCTCTGAGTCATTCTCAAATTTAATCGAGATTCCGTGCTCTTCCTGGATCTGTTCGGTGAGCCATTCGGCTGCGGCTTCGAGCTCCAGTTCATAGAGGATTGGAGGGCTGAGCTCAAAGGTCAATGATCGGATATCCTGAATGATCTGGTCGAAAAGCCCTCGGAGCTCGTCAAGGGGTTTGTGAATATCAGTCGATGAAGCCGATGCGCGCAGTGCACCTAATTTAATCTTGGATACCGCCAGGGCCTGGCCGGTCCGGTCGTGCAGGTCTGCTGCGATGCGTTTTCGTTCCTGATCCTCGGTCAATGTCAATTCGGAAACCAGAGACCTTAGTTCCTTTTGATAGGCCAGCAGTCTTTCCTCCGCCCGCTTGCGTTCGGTGATGTCCTGGATGGTTGCCCGGATGCCGGAAATCCGTCCATCAGCATCCCGCATGACGTGGTCCTGCATCAAGGTAGGCAGAAGAGTCCCATCCTTCCGCCGCCATGTCCGCTCGTAAGGACTGGGGGATTCAGACCCGCTTAGCTTGTTGACGACAGCCTGATGAGAAGCCTCCCGCTCAACGATAAACTCCCACGGGTGCCGCCCCAGGATCTCCTTCTCTGCATAGCCGAGCATGGCCAAGGCTGTGTAGTTGGTCTGGATGATACGACCCTCGGTGTCGATTTCGTGGTAGCCGACAGGAGCCTGGTCATAAAGGTCGCGAAACCTCGCTTCGCTCTCCCTCAAGGTCTCCTCGTCAGTTTGTCGGGGGCCGACCGCCGATGCTTCCAGCTCGGCAACCCGGCGCCTTATTATGGTTAATTCCTTAATAAGTTGCAGCTTTGTCTTATTTTGATCTTTCATGTCATCCAAAAAAATTCCGTAACACAAGAAAAGCCGCACCTGTGCAATGCGGCTAACGATCAAGACCGTTCCCCTCCAGTGGCAAAAAATGCGGAGACCATTGATGGAAGAAACGAAATCAATAATGAAACAATGTCAAGGAATTGTCAAGAAGAATACAGAGAGAAATTATTGATGAAGGTGTGTGTATCTCAACAGGAGCCTGCTCTCCCTACGGGAATTCGAGGATGGGAAGGGGTGGGAAGGTTTCCGAGATCTCCGGCAGCGTTTTTCTGCGCGCAGGGCAACTGGACTAATTCTGAGACGGGATGGGGCGATCCGTATGAACATATGAACGATCTTAACCCCGAGCGCATAAACCACACGTATGGGTAGATTCCACTTTAATCTATACGCCTTTCTTAATTTCGAAGGGAGCATGCCGGCAGCAAGTACATAATTAATTGGGCTAAGGAAGAAAAAAAACCGTGGACCACGGAGAAGTGCATCGGCCACCGCGCGGCAGCCCTTTAAGGGACGTTGGTTTGTGAACAGTGGACCCTTTTATTCGTAAAGCCGACAGGGGGCGCCACTACATTTTCGTTGCCCCGTAGATCATGGCAGCGTAGATCACCAGCAGGCTGAAGACAATTAACGCTCCCTTGATAAGGGAAACAGAGATTTTTAAGATTCTTTTCATCACAACTTTCCAATCTCTTCATCCGCCCCCCAAAAAGAAAAATCCGCACCCCCCCTTTCCCGACTTTTCTCGGTCTTCGGTAGTGCGGAAGTCTTTCCCTATTCGGCTGTAGCTTTGCGTCCTGACGCTTAGTTAGTTTGCCCTTTCGGATCGTTAAAACGTCGTAAACACTAAAACGTCCGGAGGCCCCGATAGGTTCCCTTCGGCACGCTGTTATGGATTAACTTATTGTATAATCTATATATATTTATAATTATGCCGGGGATCATCGGCAATAAAAAGTAAATCACCCCGCCCAAAGGGCGGGGCATTAACCACTCCCCTCCCCAAACAGATCCAACTGTAGGGGCCCTTTCTGCTCTTGAAGATGAAACCGAATATATCCTCTGATCACTTTAGAAGTTACCTTTTCGACTACGGTACGGACAAAACAGCCTTTTAGCTTACCCTCAGCAAGCTAAACTTTTCCTCCCCTTCCAAAGGAAGGGGTATCCAAGTTCAAATACTTTCATGAAGCATAGCTCAAACAGAAAATTGAGTCCCAAGGTTCAGTAGAGTGAACCGGGGTTCAAAGGTCCAGGTTTCCGGTTCCAAAGATTACTAGGATTTGAGTTTCGAGGTAGGGGCGCACAGTCGTGCGCCCCTACCGGATGACGGTCTATGAAAATTTCCGATCAACAAAACGCCATATTTGGAAGAGGTCTGACGTTTATATGTTGTAACCTCTTTCGTCGTGCAGGGAGAGGTCCAATCCGGCTGTCTCCTCTTCCTGCGTGACCCGCAAGCCCACCACGGCATCGATTACCTTGAGGATGATCAGAGACCCGATCGCCGAATAGGCTGCTGTAGCGACAATCCCTATGACCTGGATCCCGAGCTGGCTTCCGATGCTCCGCTCCAAGCCAACACCTCCCCAGCTCGCATCTGCGAAGATGCCGGTGAGCAAGGCCCCCACCATTCCACCGATCCCGTGGACCCCGAACACATCGAGAGAATCGTCGTAGCCGAGTTTGTTCTTGAGGGTGGTGGCCCCCCAGAAACAGATGAACCCGGCCGCAAAACCGATGATCAAGGCGCCGATTGGGCCCACAAATCCCGATGCGGGGGTGATGGCCACAAGGCCACCTACGGCGCCGGTAATGATGCCCAGGACACTCGGGGTGCCGTTTTTGATCCACTCGACAAACATCCAGGTGAGGGCTGCGGCAGCCGTGGCGATATGGGTTACGGCCATTGCCATGCCTGCCGTGCCGTCCGCGGCAAGCTGGCTTCCCGCGTTAAAACCGAACCAGCCAACCCAGAGCATCGAAGCCCCCACCACTGAAAGGGTCAGGCTGTTGGGGGGCATCGGGGTCTTTGGGAATCCCTGACGCTTTCCAAGGACCACTGCTGCAACCAGGCCAGCAAACCCCGCGTTGATGTGGACAACCGTGCCTCCTGCGAAGTCGAGGGCACCCAGGTCGCTCAACCAGCCCCCCCCCCAAACCCAGTGGCATACCGGGGCATATATCAGGGTCAGCCAGAGTCCCATGAACCAGAGCATCGCAGAGAACTTCATCCGCTCGGCAAAGGCCCCAACGATCAGGGCGGGGGTGATCACCGCGAAGGTCAACTGGAACATCCAGAAGACGGTCTCCGGGATCGTTCCGGAGACGGAAGAGACATTCACGCCTGACATAAAGGCCTTGCCAAGGCCGCCGACGAACTTGTTCATCGGACCCGTTTCAAACGCGAGGCTGTAGGCATAAAACATCCAGAGGATGCTCATCAAAGCCGTGATCGCAAAGCACTGCATCATAACCGAGAGGACGTTCTTGCTTCGAACCAGGCCTGCATAGAAGAGCGAAAGGCCGGGGATGGTCATAAACAGAACCAGAACGCATGAAACGAGCATCCATGACGTATCACCCGAGTCGAGCTTGTCCTCGGCCATGGCAAGCCCTGGCAGGGCCAGGAGCAGGATCGTGATAAGCCCCAATAATCGACCTCGAAATCTACATGCCATCATTTCTTCATCCCTCCTGAGTTAAGATTTCAAAGGGCATCGGAGCCCGTCTCACCGGTCCGGATCCTGATTACCTGTCCCACATCCGACACAAAAATTTTACCGTCTCCAACGTTTCCCGTCTGAGCGGCATTAACAATCGCTTCGATCGCCTGATCGACCATGTCGTCGTTCACGACAGTTTCCAGCTTCACCTTCGGGACAAATTCCACCGAATATTCCGCACCGCGATAGACCTCTTTGTGACCCTTCTGTCGTCCAAACCCCCTGGCTTCGGTGACCGTCATTCCCTGGACCCCGATTCCAGACAGGGCTTCTCTTACCTGGTTCTCCCTGTGAGGCTGAACGATTGCGGTGATGATTTTCATAGCCTGCTTCTCCTTGTGAGTTTAGGTGACAGTCCGGACGCAGTTCTCCGTGCCGAAGATTTCCGGCGGAACTCCGGCATCGACAATCTCCTTTTCTTGCAAACCAAAATTTTATTGGGTTATGATGTCGGTACTTGAGAAGGCACCGCGCGGAATGAAAAGGAGCGGAGGGCCCGTAGCCGAACCCCCCGCTCCCCCGGCCAGGTGGGTAATGTAATCGATTGGTGAATCTAGGAGAGTACCCAGGTCTCATGAACCGGATACGGTTACATGCTGAAGCTGATTCCGAAACCCATCCAGACTTCCCCTTTGTCCCCGCCCGTTCCCACGATGCGTTCATCGGTATAACTGAAGCCTATGGACGGGCTGTAGGTGGCGACCCCGTGGCTGATACCCACGGACGCGGAGAGGTTGAAGTCGTTGAAGCCGAACGATTTATTATTATAATTGCTGAATCCGGCGTTGATCCCGATCCCGAGCGCGGCCGCCTCACCCAGCGGGAATTCGGGACCGATACCCAGGGAGAGATAGGATGCATCGGCCAAGCCGAAGTCGTGGTAAACGGTGACGCTGGGTGCGGCCGGGCTGTCATTGCTGAGCCCGAAGTAGAACTCTTCCGAATGCTTCCCTCCCTTGGGTGCGTTGGGAAAGGTGTACTGGATGTAGCCGAGAGAGATACCCACGGCTTTACCCTCCTCACCGAAGCTCCGGTCCACGCTCAGGGTGAAATCGAGCTCATCGGCTGCGTCGAGGCCTTTGCTCCGGTCGGCCGTGGCCAGAGATGCCCAGGTGTTGAAGGCCAGGCCTGTGTCGCCAAAACCGAAGGTTACCGAAGGCTGGACGGATGGTTTATTTGCCAGGACATATCCCCGCCACCAATACTTAGAAAAGAAATCGAAACCTGCATCCATGGAGACCTTCATCTCCTGGGCCCCGGCTCGGCTTACGAACGAGAAGACCAGAATGACTAAAATCGCTCGAGAAATCTTTGACATGGAACCTCCTTCTGTTGGGTTAGACTACTACCTGTGGACATTCATTAACTTCGGACACCCTATATATAAGAAATCTATGTTTCGTCCGTGTTTCAGGTTGGTTAAAAAAAGATTAACGGATTGTTAATTTTATGTAACATCCCGGAGGCGAACAGGCTGTAAAATGCCTCGGAACTCGGAATAACCGGTTGATTATTAATAATATGATTCGAAATTTGGCCCAGAGATTTCGGCGTTTTGGCAATTCAGATTAAACAGGAGCGCCTTTGGATGGGATTATGATTATATACTGAAGAAGATCCCGAAACCCACCCACACCTCCTCCTTGTCCGCACCCGTTCCGACGATATTCTCATCTGTTACACTGAAACCGATGGACGGGCTGAAGGTGGCGACTCCCCGGGTGATGCCCACGGACGCAGAGACATTGAAGTCGTTGAAGCCGAACGGTTGATTATTATAATTGCTGAATCCCACGTTGACCCCGATCCCGAGGGCGGCCGCCTCTCCCAGCGGAAATTCGGGACCGATACCCAGGGAGAGATAGGATGCGTCGGCCAGGCCGAAGTCGTGGTAAACAGTGACGCTGGGGGAAACCGGGCTGTCGATGCTGAGCCCGATGTAGAACTCCTCCGAGTGCTTCGCTCCCTTGGGTGCATTGGGAAAGGTGTACTGTATGTAACCATAGGAGATGCCCACAACTCCGAAGCTCCGATCCAGGCTCAGGGTGAAATCGAGCTCATCGGACGCGTCAAGTCCTTTTTTCCGGTCGGCAGTGGCCATAGAGGCCCAGATATTGAAAGCCAATCCAGTACCGCCGAACCCGAGGGTTAGCGAAGGCTGGAGCGTGGGTTTATTCGCTAGAACAAATCCTCTCCACCAATATTGAGAGTAGAAATCGGTACCCGCATCGAAGGAGACTATCATCCCCTGAGCGTTTGCCTTGCTCGTAAAAGAAACGGCAAGGATGACGAGAATCGCCCGAATCATGGACATAGAACCTCCGCCGATTTGGGATTGGACAACCACATGATGGACAATTTATACCCGATTACACTATATATATAATGAATCGATGTTTCATCCATGTTTCGGCAGGGTTAAATAATGATTAACGGATTGTTAACTTTGTGTAACACAGCGGGCGTGATTAGCGATTATTTAAAATTCCGGGTAATTGGCATAACTCAAATAATAATAATAAGATTTATCCGATCTCTTCGAAAGAAGCCTTGACACAACCCTAATATAGACGAAAAAAAAGTCGCAAAAAAAATGAAAGCCTATAACTAATTATCTTTTAATAAGAAAACATGGTCATTCAAAAATTGAAACGGGAATCCAGTCTGGCTGGCAGGGTTCCTGCTCTATCTATAAACGAGGAAAAAGAAGATCCCGGGATTTATCAGGCTACGCCGCAATGTCGATGAATTTGATAGGAAAAAAAATTTTCAATTCGTGATCGGGGTCACGACCTTTTTTTCGTTTGTTGTCGATATTAATAACAAGTTAGTAATAAGTAGTAAAGCGGTGAGGGTCTGGACGAACCACCGCTCCTAATTTCGCATCGTGCAGCACCTCAAGACGGAGGACATTGATTGTCCATTGCGAACGTTTTGCGGATCGGATGAGATGCAGATCAGAACGCCGAAGAAAGTGCCAAGCTGGGACAAAGGCGTTCTCCGTTAGGTTTTATTTGAGGGTTTCACGATGTCGAAAGGAGGCGGACCATGCTTCGCATCCAAAATCATATCGGGCATGCATTAGGGTTCTTGATCACGGCACTCGTTGTGTTGGGCTGTGGAACACCCTATCCTCAGCAGCCAGAACCCACCTTGACCGCCAATACGCTTATCGGTCAATGGGTTCATACGCAGGATGATATCGTAGATGAGGTCTGGTTCGAGGCGGGAGGTAAGTTTTCCCGATCGTTCGTCCAGAAGGACTACCGCAATTTCTGGTCGGGCACTTTCGACCAGTATAAGCAAACCCTTAAAATCTATCTTAAAATGCATGAGAACGATAATGGGAGCACCGAAATCGTGCCCCCGAGTATCATTCTGGTCTCCTACGATGTTGCGAGTCTGGACAAGCTTCGGATTCAAAATGTTTTGTATACGAGGCGGGAAAGCGAAACTCAGGATGTCGCCCCCTGAGCTTCGCACATAATCCATCAACGTCCTGATTACGATATGAACAAAGCAAATTTTCCTTAACGCATCCTCGCTCGGTCTTCATAAATCCAGGTTGGTTGGAGCAAATGGAAAGGCCCCGGAGAGAATTTCCGGGGCCTTTTCCGTTCTTCCCAATTGCCAGTTTTTATTCTACTTGACTTCTGTTATATCCTCGTCTAAATTATTATAGTTGCGTGTAACAGATTTAGATTTGAATTTAACACCGCTTCCCTGCGAAGGATGTCCTGACGCAAGCTAAACGTCAGCTTGTTTGCTCCGAATTTCTCCCCCAAGTTCCCCCTTTCGTTTGCTCGCAACGAAAAAAAAAGACCACGTCGCTCCCAGAAGCAATGTCTGGATCTGAGAATAGAAAGATCCTTCGACTCGCGGCAAAAACCGCCGCGGAGTTTATCCTGAGCCTGTCGGAGTTGAGCCATGAGCTTCGATTGGGCCGTTCTCGCGCTAATCGGCGCGATTGTATTTTCCTGTGTCCAGATTTTTATGACCTATCGGAGGCAAGTGATGCTCATCCAGCCGGCAGTCGAACAGCTTGAGACCAGCCGGGAAAATATCGAAACCCAGATCGAAGAGAGCGATCAAAACACAGAAGAGATCCACGGGATAATCGCCGAACTGGAAAAGGAGCTGGTCGACCTGGACGAAACCCGCGTTCAGCTCCAGGAGAAATTATCCGAACACGAGATGATTGAGGTTCCTTCGGGAGAATTCAAAATGGGGGATGATGAGGCAGGCTCGGATGAATATCCCATGCATACGGTTCTTCTCAACGCATTCTTGGTCGACAAGTATCCCATTTCGAACGCGCAATATAAAATGTTCGTCGATATCACCGCACACCGGCCACCTCCTCACTGGACGAGCGGGACCTACGCGATCAATAAGGCAGACCAACCCGTCGCCAATGTCTCCTGGCATGACGCACAGGCTTATGCGCTATGGGTGAATAAAAGACTTCCCACAGAGGCTGAATGGGAAAAGGCAGCCCGGGGCCAGAAGGGTCAGACTTATCCCTGGGGGGATGCCTTCCGAAAAGACAACGTCAATTGCAATAACGAATACGATGGGGCCACCGAAGTCGGTCAATTCCCGGGTGGGGCAAGTCCTTACGGTGTGATGGACATGTGCGGGAATGTAAGCGAGTGGGTGGAGGATTGGTACTTCGACGACTTCTACAAAGACTCGCCGATCGACAACCCGCCTGGACCGGCCGGCGGTCAATACCGGGTGATGCGCGGCGGTTTTTTTGGCGAAAACAAGGCCGGGGTCCGTTGCTCGAGCCGTCACTATTCCCCCCCGGCGTCCATGCAGGAGCACGTTGGTTTCCGGTGTGCAAAATCCCGGAAAAATTATGATGCAGCCCAGTAGAGTTGAACCGTAATCAACACGGTTCACCATAACATGCGTCCTGATCGGGAGATCACCGATGGACGCCCGCAAAGAAGAAAGTTGGGGGAATTGTGAAAAAGCCGCATTGAATAGGTGCGGCTCTTTGTTTTAGGAGAATTTCTATGCTCATTCGAGAAATTTGCTCTTGAAAACGTCGCGCATCTTGATTAACGAAATCTGTCAAGTCATATGAAATATCTCTACCTTATGAGGCACGCAAAATCTTCCTGGATGGATGATTCATTGTCCGATCTTGAAAGCCTTTGAACAAGAGAGGCAAGAAGGACGCACCCAAAATGGCGAAGGTGCTTAGCGAATTCGACCACCTACCCGAACTCATTCTGACATCTCATGCCGTCCGGGCTGCAACAACGGCCGGTTATATTAAAGGCTCGGATGCCTTTGCAGAAACGCCCTGCGTTGAGGAAGAGCCGTTATACGGTGCCGGATCAGAAACGATTTTTGATGTGATCAGAACGCAGGACGATCGGTATCAATCCTTGCTGGTGATTGGTCATAACCCGGGGATGGAAAATCTTGCATCCATGCTTTGTACGGATCACGATGACATCACAATGCCGACAGCGGCCTTGATTCTGCTGCACTTTCCTGTGGATCGATGGCGGGATGTGAAGATTAAGACGGGTCAACTAGGGGCGCTGGTCTTTCCGAAAAACCTGGCTTGAAGCAATTTGAAAAAACCGTCAAACCCCTTCGTTGTATTACCATAGGAAATATTATATATTAGTTTTTGAAAACCACTGCGATTTCCGTCCAAATTGCTTTAGGTTTCGGCTGTCTATCGGAGCTTATCCTTCATGGTGAAAATGCGAAAATGACCCGGTCCAAAGTTTCAGTGCACCGATGCCTAATTCTCATAGCATCGGTTTCTCTCCTAGTTTCCTGTTCCAAGGCCGAGGAACCCGAGCTGGATATCTTCAACCCTCTCGTGGGTTCGTGGTTCCACAATAGGGGGTCGGTTCGAGACGAATTCGAATTTCAAAAAGAATTTCAATTTCAACGAACTGTTACGCAAGGTGGAGAAGGCCGCCTATACTGGTCTGGATCCTACGATTTTCGGGTGGAACGTTCCATCAGGTTCCTCATCGGGGAATTAGAGGATGAGAACGGGCTGGTGGAGGTCGCACCTGCTCAGGTCCAGATCTTTCGCCTGAGAATTCTGAATGACGACGCGGTGGAGATCGGTGGTTTGTTGTATTTGAGAGAAGGGACGGAATTTGAGGTATAGGGAGTAATGACGGGGAAAGAAAATCAGTTTTGACAATACTGGGGGATGGACTGCGTGAGAATTTCCCGAAGCCCCGATGAATGATCCGGCGGGGGTTTTTTTATTGAAGAAAAATAAAAGATATTGAAGATTGAAGAACCAATATTGGAAAATCCGTAGGACCTGAAGAAAGTCCTGGGTTGTTCAAAGATTCAAATCCCCGATGTTCAATATCAATGAAGATGTGGTCGTTGACTTACCTTAATTGAATTTCGGGGGCCGTTTTTCAAGGAAGGCTTTTGTACCTTCGATTCGCTCCTCAGCGTCCAGGACCCTGCCGAACGCCTTATTTTCCAATTCCATCCCATCTGAAAGCGCCCGATCGATTCCGTTGTTTATCGATCCGTTTGCCTGTTTAACGGCTTCGGGGGCGTTGCGGGAAATTCGTGAGGCCAATTCCATGCAAGTCTCCAGCAGAAGATTTCCTTCGACAACCCTGTTGACCAGGCCCATTGCGCCGGCCTCTTCGGCTGAAATCGGTTGTCCGCTCAGAATCATTTCTTTTGCTTGTCGCGTTCCCACCGCACGGGCAAGCCGCTGGGTGCCTCCAAAGCCCGGGATTAGTCCAAGGGTCACCTCCGGAAGGCCGAAGGTGGCATCGTCGCTGGCGTATATAAAATCACACGCCAGTGCCAACTCCAGGCCACCTCCCAAGGCGTATCCGTTGACAGCGGCGATGGTGACGGCGTCCATCTCCTCCAATTGAGAGGCGACTCGTTTTCCCAGACGACAAAAGTTGAGCATTCCCTCGCGATCAAGGGAACTCATTTCGTGAATGTCGGCGCCCGCAACAAAGGCTTTTTCACCCGATCCGGTGACCAACAGGACGCGGACTTTTTCCCGGGCTACGAAGTCGGTCAAAAATCCGTCGAGTTCCTCCAGCATTTCGCCATTAATCGCGTTCAGGGATTCTGGTCTGAATAAGGTCAGTATTCCGACGCGTTCTTTTTTTTCAAACCGGATATTTTTCATGTCAATCCTTTTAATTTTGAAGATTGATTAATTGACGATCGGAGTCGAGCCAAACGGCGTTCTCATCAAACTACCATCATAATTGGACGAAATCGCTGAACGGACCATAGAGATGACGGAAACCGGTTTTCAGGACGGTGTTCACATCGTCGGGAGATCCGGCAACGCCGTCTGAAACGAGTTTTTCGGCAATGCTCCTGGAGGCCTTTAAGTATGATTTGGCCAGACGGGCGCCCAGGGTATCGATAGCAAATAGTCCGGCAAAGTGGTCTTTGAGTTTTCGATCGGCACCCGGATCCTGGGAGAGATCCTTCCATGTCAAATCAACCGGTGTCAAGGATCCGAGGGCGCGGTCGACATCGTCCCGTGCGCAGGCGTCGAGACCGACGTAATCACCCCCATCCGGTGTGAAAACGCCGACAGGCTCGCGCCCTTTGTATTGAAAGAATCCGTTTTTTTGAGACCCATCCGGGTTTTGTCCCCCCATCAACTCCTTGGAGATCAATTGTTCGATCAGATCCGCTTCGAACGACTCACCCGGGATATGACCAGCCATTAGCTTCAGGATCGATGAAAACACGTCCAGTCCCACATAGTCCAGGAGTCGGAAGATCCCCATAGGGCGGATCAGGCCTTCCAGGCTGACTCTGTTTAATCCATAGATCGATCCGGCAACGCCGAATCGTTCGCTCAACCCGTTGACTTGGCTGAGAGCATAAAGGCTTTCGCGGATAAAATAGCCATTCCCGATAAAGCCCGCGATGTCACGCGATGAAACCAGGGTTTTGCCGAACCGCCGGCCGATTTCCCAGGCTATCTCGGCGAGTTTGGGACTCGTATTTCGGGCGGGAATCAATTCCACCAGTTTCTGGACTAGTGGGGGGTTGTAGAAGTGGAATCCGATGATGCGTCCTCCGAGACCGGCTTCTCGGTCCATGAGTCCGATCGGAATCGAAGAGGTGTTGGAAAGGAAGATGGCATCCTTCGGACAGATTTCGTTCAGCCGACGGAGGGTGTCGATCTTCGCCCGTTCGGATTCGGGAACGGCCTCGAACACGAGTTGTGAGCGTCGGGCATGATGCAGATCGGTAGTTAAATGAATGATAGAGTGGATGTCTGAAACGAAGGATGTGGCGATCTCCTGAACACTTTTTAATTCACCCCGTTCCCGGAAAAGGGGCCGGATCGATTCGATCGTCTTCTCCGCCCGTCTGATGGCCTTGGCCTCAATATACGACATGAGATCCTTGAGTGCCTTTTGGCGGATGTCGATCAGGTTCAGACGATATGGCCTTCCCCGATTTTCCTTCAGGTTCTTCAGGCGAGCCATTTCCTCTGCGGCTAAAAGAGAGATTCCGCGTCCCATGACCCCTGCCGCGCCGATTACCGCTACCTCCTCAAATCCTTTGTCCAAGTCTATGGGTTCTCCGATTCTCTTGTTTCCATCCACTCAGTCCTCTATCGGTTGGATCTTGCGAGGTGAACAAGGGGTTCCGATCATGTATTCTTCTAGTGTAAAATGATCCACCTGGATGGCATCGATTCTTGCCTCTTCAGCATCACGGATCAATCGGGCTTCTTCCCGGTCGATGATTCCGGACTTGAGGGCCTCGGCTGAGAGCTGTTCGGGTTTCCCCTTGGGCAGCGTTCCCTCCAGAACAGCCTCCTTAATCCGGCGAAGCACGGGTTCAACCCGATGGGATAGCAACAAAGCACGTTCCAGCCTTCCCAAGGCCTCCCGATGATCTGCCGGTATATAAATTCCCGAGGTCAACGAATCTCTTTGAGGACCCGGGGTCTGCACCGCACGTGCAACTTGAGACCCCAACTCGTCGGAGGGGTCATCCGAGAACCGATTGACGCGGGACCATAGGCCCACAGGTCCCCGGAAGCAGAAGCCCAATCCCGGTAAAGCCAGGTTTTGGAAGAGTCCATCGAAACCGGATTGTATCCGGGCAAACGCGTATCTCATGGACCAGTGGAGAAAAGGGAGATCGTTGACCGGGCGTCCTTCCGATTCGAAACGGCGCAATGTTGATACGCCGAGGTACATCCAGGAAAAGATATCCGCGAAACGTCCGGCCAATTTTTCTCTTCTTTTGAGCTGACTTCTATGGACTATCATCGCGACATCCGCCAGCAAGGCGAATGAGGCCGACGCCCACGCCAGTTTGCGGTAATAGCGAGAAGCGGGTCCCTTGACGGGTGAACCGGCCAGGTACCCCCGTGAAATGCTCAACATCACGGACCGGAAGAGGTTTCGAATGAGGTGACCGACATGACTCCAGAATGCCCGATCGAATGGAGTGAGATCCCCGGTCCTGAGCGCCTCGATCTCGCTGTAGACAAACGGATGGCACCGGATCGCGCCCTGTCCGAAGATAATGAGGGTGCGGGTCAGGATGTTTGCCCCTTCGATCGTGATGATGATGGGCGCCAAAAGATAGCTGTGAGCCAGAAGGTTGCGGGGCCCCCGGATAATCGCGTTTCCGGCGAGGATATCCATCCCGCAGCCGATGGCCTTACGGAAGAGTTCCGTTGTGTTGTATTTTGCGATCGCGGTAGCCACCCCAGGCTTCGCTCCTCCATCCAGACCGCCACATGTATAACGCCTGGCGGCTTCCATCAGGTAGGCATAACCGCCCAGGCGTGCCAGGGGTTCCTCGACCCCCTCGAACTTGCCGATGGGAAGCCCAAACTGTTTTCGTACGGCCGCGTGCGCCCCAGCCACGCGGGCGACGAACTTCGCACAAGCGGTGGCAGTGGCCGGGAGCGAGATCCCGCGGCCTGCGGCCAGGGATTCCATCAGCATCCGCCATCCGTTGCCAGCCTGGGAAGGACCGCCGATTATATTTTCCACGGGGACGATCACGTCCCTCCCTTCGGTTGGCGCGTTGATAAAAGGCATGCCCATCGGATCGTGTCTCAGACTTGTGATCACTCCGGGCGTATCCGTAGGGATCAGGGCGCAGGTGATCCCAGGATTTTCTCTTTTTCCCAATAGGTTATCCGGGTCCTTGAGCCTGAATGCCAGGCCGAGGACAGTCGAAATGGCCGCGAGGGTGATGTATCGTTTTTTCCAGTTTAGCCGGAGGTATATCCTTCCGTCTTCTCCTTTGAAAACGGTTCCGACCGCCTTGATAGCGCCCGCATCCGAACCCGCTTCCGGTTCCGTCAAGGCAAAGCATGGCATCTCTTCTCCGCGGGCAAGGCGTGGAAGGTAATGATCTTTCTGTTCCTTCGTCCCGTAATGGATCAGGAGTTCGGCGGGTCCTATGGAATTTGGGACCATCACGGAGATACTCAAAGGAATCGATCGCGAGGCCAGTTTCCCCACGACTGCGCTGTTCGCCGAGGCCGAAAAGCCGAGGCCTCCGTATTCCTTCGGAATAATCATACCGAAGAATCGATTCTCTCTAAGATATGCCCATATGGTGGGCGGCAGATCTTTGTTCACATAAACATCCCAGTCGTTAACCAGACTGCAGACATCCTCCACAGGCCCTTCGAGGAACGCTCGTTCCTCGAAGTTCAGTTCGGGATAGGATTCTTTGTTAAGACGCTTGAAATCGGGCTTTCCGGAGAAGAGTTCCCCCTCGATCCATACTGTCCCCGCTTCGATCACTTCCCGCTCGGTCTCGGAGATGACGGGTAGGAAGTCGATCTTTTTCAGGAAACACATCAACGGGGCAGACACCAGATGCCGACGCACCGGTCTGATGTTGAAGGTCAGTGCGAGGAGCCCGAACACGATCCAGAGCCAAGCCGGTGAACCGAAACCATACAGGAATCCCATAGAAAACAGGGTCCAGAGCCACAACGGCGAACCCGTGAACCCCAGGGTACAAAGGATCGCCATAAACAGGATGATCTGGGCAGATGAAGGCCAGCTTAGCAAGACTTCATATGTCGATTCAAGGAAGTTCACTCCGGGAACCCTCAATTGAGTTTTCAAGAAAGATTATAGGACAGGTAAAATAACACCTGGTTGGTTCAACGATCTGTGGAATGGATCACCGAAGGTTTGTGCCTTTTGCAGGTGAGTTAAAATTCCGAGTATACAAAGGATATATCTTTGCCTATAATATAAAATAAATAGTTTATCGTATCTTAAAGAAATCCGCCTGTGAAATAATGGGGCGGAAATAAATTAGGCGCAATGGGTTATTTTGCAAGGAGGATTTGATGGCAGCCCTGACATCTTTTGAAGGTTTTGCACATTTGGACGACGATGAGATCCAGAATATCTTGAGGAAGGTCGAGACGGAGGATCTGGCAGCGGCTTTGAAACTGGCCAGCAATCAGGCGAAAAAGAGGATATTCGACAATATATCCGACCGGGTAAAGAAGATCATCCAAGACCGCATGGAAAAACTGTTGGACATATCGAAGGTGGAGATCGAGGAAGCGCAGCAACGGATAGTGAGTGTGTCTTGAGACTTGGGTGCCGTATGATGGACTGCCCCTATAAACCATATATATCTTTTTTGCTGTTTTGGCTTTCAGTTTTTTATATTTTGGTGATTGAGTAGATATTGGCACCAGCGTATATTAATAATATGCTGGTAATTAATCCACTTAAGTTAGCAAATGACTGCAAGATAAGTAGGGCCTATTTTCGTGCAGCCCGTTGGGGTGGAAAAAGGCGATGTCCAAGCTGCGATTATCAGCGCAGGTTGCCCTTATTAAAAGACGATCGGTTCAGGTGTTCACGGTGTGGATATCGGTTTAAAGATTTCACGGGCACTTATCTTGAAAGGCTTCGAATTTCATTTGACGAGCTTGCCCATTTACTTTATCTGTTTGTATTGGGAGTGCCCTCTTACCGATCCAGGCACTACCTGTCCGTATCGCTGAAAACGGCTCAGCGGATTTATACCACGTTTCGCCAGGCCATCTACGATCATAGCTTTACGGACCAGGTGCTTTGGGGTGAGATCGAGTTGGACGAGGCGATGTATGGAGGTCATCATAAGGGTAAGCGTGGATGGGGAGCAGCCGGAAAACACTTGGTTTTCGGGCTTTATCAGAGGAACGGAAAAGTCCTCACCTTTCCCATTCCGGATCGAAGTCGAAACACCCTTACACCGCTT
The DNA here is from genome assembly GCA_965217865.1 of Candidatus Latescibacterota bacterium. GTDB lineage: Bacteria > Latescibacterota > UBA2968 > SICM01 > SICM01 > CBDCJO01. The sequence continues at coordinate 3,669,650 of CBDCJO010000002.1, forward strand.
GTGACCTCACACATCAAAGCAGGCAGTCTATACTACACCGATGACTGGCACGCCTACACTTGGCTGTCAGTCAAAGGTGACCACGTGGTTGTTCGAAAAGAAGAAGGGGTGCCCAAAGGCAAAGGCCGACATCACATCAATGGCATCGAAGGCTTCTGGAGTTTTTCTAAAAATTGGCTATATCAATACAGAGGAATCCCTCGACATCATTTCCATTTATACCTGAAGGAAACAGAGTTCAGATTCAACCAGGAAGACGAGGATCTCTTCCCAATTATTGCTTCATATCTGGTGAATCTGGTACCAATATCTTCCTAATTACCATAATTTTTAATATAAACAACCTTTGGCGCAGACACCGGGGGAGAAATCACGCCGTTGCGATTTTGAGTTTGATGGAGGCGGGCCGTGACCATTTGGATCATTTGGGTCGTCACGATAGTAATCGTGATCGCGATTAAGTATTACGCTTTAAAGACCCTTTCCCAAAAAAATCTGGATCTAACCGCAAATGAAAGACATCTATCCTCGTTAACGGTGGAAAGCAACCTTGTCAGAAGCAGTCTTGATGTCACCAAAAGAAACCTGGCGGATATCCTTTCGATAACGGCAGGGCACGAAAGGGTTAGCGATAAACTGGTAAAAGAACTTAAAGAATTAGAAGAAAAAGAAGACAACGAAATCGAAGAAACGAAGAAGAAGATCTCAAGGGAAAAGGGTTCTTGAACAGGAGATCGGAGATGGATTGGTTACCCATATTAGCGTTAATCGGAACCGCCTTTTTCTTGATACCCATTTTAAATGATTTTCAAAAAAAGCTGGCTGCGATCGAAAAAAAACGCAATTAGCAGATTAAGGCTTGACTTCCCAAGCCAGAGTGAGTAACTTCACGCCATGCCCAACTTTAAGAACCGGACTATGTGGACGGGAGACAACCTGGACATCATGCGTGGGATGAACTCCGAGAGCGTCGATCTGATTTATCTGGACCCCCCGTTCAACTCCAACCGCACCTATGCCGCACCCGTGGGGAGCAAGGCGGCAGGGGCAGCCTTCAAGGATTCATGGTCGTTGTCCGACTTGGATGTTGCCTGGATGGGTATTATCGCCGACAAACACCCCGCAATGTATAAGGTTCTGGAAGCGTCTGGCATCACTCACGGAAAAGGGATGCAATCCTACCTCTGCATGATGGGTGTCCGAATCATTGAAATGCATCGCCTCTTGAAGAATACGGGTAGCCTATACCTGCATTGTGACCCTACGGCCAGCCACTACCTGAAGCTGCTTATGGACGCGGTATTCGGGCCGGGAAACTTTAAGAATGAAATTACATGGTGCTACAAAAGAATGGCAAGCCGGAACCAACGTCATTTTTCAAGGTGTCATGACGTTCTGCTGTGTTACGAAAAAACTCCCCGCTCAACCTTCAACCCTGATTCCGTAAGGCTTCCGTATTCGGAATCCAGCAAACGCAGAGCGGGACACAAAAAAACGAGCTTGGGAGGTGCAGCCCCCGCGTCTGGCGTGTGCGAACTCAACGCCAGGGGGCGTTTCCCTGAAGATTGGTGGGACATCCCAATCATAAGACCCAATGCGAAAGAAAGAGTCGGCTACCCTACGCAGAAGCCGTTGGCATTGCTTGACCGCATTATCCAGGCAAGCAGCAATACCAACGATATGGTCCTGGATCCATTCTGCGGATGCGCAACAGCTCTCGTGTCGGCGGACAAAATGAACCGCCAATGGGTCGGAATAGACATCTCGCATAAAGCTTCCGAGCTTGTCAACATAAGACTTCAATCAGAATTGGGAGACCTTTATCATTCCCGCCTGGTTACGGTCCGGACCGACGTTCCGTAGCGAACGGACATGGGCGAGATTCCCAACTATCGAACACATAAACACGTCCTGTTCGGCAAGCAGGAAGGAAAATGCGGCGGATGCCGGTCGCTGTTTCAATTCAGGAACTTCACGGTGGATCATATCGTACCCGACGTCAAAGGAGGAACCGACCATCCGGAAAACCTGCAACTGCTCTGCGGAGCCTGTAATAGCGTCAAGGGAAGCAATACCCATGAATATCTTGTGGCCAAACTGAAGGCGGATGGTATCCTGTAAATCGAAAGGAGAACTCAAATGGCATACGAAAAAGACAACGAACAAAAACAGAATGAATCGCCACCACCGCCAGAGACAGATACAAGAGATTTAGTCAAGGACTCGGGCTCGGATGGTAGAGAATCCAAAGAACCACAAAAATCGACTCCAGACAAATAAGGCCAGTGACAACAACAGAGACCACCCACTTCTTTTTGATGTTACTTATATTCTCTTTGAAGTGCAGGCCAGCCCAATATGTAATATCTTTCTTGAATTTCCAATGTGAACTGCCAAGGTGATGCTCGTACAAGCTTCTGGGGCTAGCAGCCTGTTGAAAAAGTGCGTTTATGCCAAGATGACTGTTGTCTTTCCTTGTGGTTTGGTCCTATGATATATCAGGTTCAAACTGAGAAGGGAGGACGAGCAAATGGCAATGGGAAAACGAGGCCGACAGAGACAGGAAAACCTGTTCATCGCATCGAACACTTTGGTGAAATCTCCGGGTCATCCGTTCTACGAGAAGCTGAATCAGGTATTGGGGGCGAACGGCTTCGACGAGTTCGTCGAGGGGCTTTGCCAGCGGTATTACGCTCCTCATATGGGTCGCAAGGGCATTCCGCCCGGGGTTTATTTTCGGATGCTTTTGATTGGGTATTTCGAGGGACTTGATTCGGAACGTGGGATCGAATGGCGTGTATCTGACTCGCTGACGTTGCGCCGGTTTTTGGGGTATGCCCTTGACGAACAGACCCCGGATCATTCCAGCCTGTCTCGCATCCGGCATCGGCTTCCCTTGGAAGTTCACGAAGCGGTTTTCAAGTGGATCCTGAGGGTCTTGTGCAAAGCGGGTCTGGTGAAGGGGAAGACGTTGGGCGTGGATGCTACGACACTGGAGGCCAACGCCGCGATGCGCAGCATTGTACGCCGTGACACGGGTGAAGGCTACCAGGCATTCCTTGAGAATCTGGCCAAGGCCTCGGGCATTGAAACGCCTACCCGCGAGGACTTGTCCAAGATCGATAAGAAGCGACCGAAGAAGGGATCGAACCAGGACTGGGAGCACCCGCACGACCCGGATGCCAAGATCGCTAAGATGAAGGACGGTCGCACGCACATGGCGCACAAGGTGGAGCACGCGGTGGATCTGGACACCAATGCCATTGTGGCAGTGGCGTTGTCGGGAGCAGATGAAGGAGATACCGAGTCGTTGCCCTGGACGCTGCTCGAGGCGCAGCTCAATCTCAAGCAGGTCGCGAAGGACGAAAAAGCTGCCAAACGTTTGCACAGACAGCGTATACGGGAGGTGGTTGCGGACAAAGGATATCATAGCAACGATGTATTGACCAGTCTGAAGCAAGGCGGCATCCGGAGTTACATTTCAGAACCGGATCGGGGACGCCGCAAGTGGAACGGCCGACGAGATGAGCAGGCCGCGGTATATGCGAATCGACGCCGGATCAAGGGAGATCGCGGCAAGGCCTTGCGCCGAAGTCGTGCAGAACGGGTGGAAAGAACCATCGCTCACACATATGATACCGGTGGCATGCGCAGGTTGCACTTGAGAGACCGCGGCAATATCCTCAAGCGTTTGCTGATCCACATCGGGGGCTGCAACCTGGCTCTGCTCATGCGCAAAGTGATGGGCGTAGGTACTCCGAAGGCCCTCCAGGACCTGGCCAAGGCCTTGCAGCGTCTACTGCTCGTCCTACAATCACGTTTGCTGCCCTCGGTCACCTTTTTAACCTCTTATCAGCGTCTCCTGCTCAATCTCCTTACCTTGATTTATCCGACCCGCACTCCAGGCGTCTTTTCCGTTTATGTGCGTTGAAAGGTAGTTCTTCAACGGGCTGCTAAGCACCGCCAGAGACTTGAACAATCTTCCAAACAAACAACATCCTGCACTTAAGGTAAATATCCCAATAGTCGCAATAGCCCAGTACATCCCAAGAGGCAGGTTTAGAGTCTTAGCTAATATGGGAATTGCCAATGTGAGCGTTATCACTACGGATAGGAGCGCGTGAAAAAGACTGTTCATGGCATCCCACCGTTGTTGGATAATATCATAAGACTTCACGGCCAAATTATAGGCCAGGTCCACAGAGGGGTATTTCGTTTCATCGTCCATAATTTAACCTCACGAAAAAAATGTTAGGCAAAGCACCCCTTCATGAACGTATCAAACGTCCGCTTGTTTTTCCGGTTGTTGTATTTGTAGCAGGCTTCAGCCACGTAGAACGGCGTGTAACGCTTCGTGTAGTGATGATGTGAACCGTACCAGGCACGCTTGAGCAGAGACCACACGCCTTCAATCGTGTTGGTATGTATATCGCCGTCCGAGTATTGCTTGGCGTGGTGGATCACAGCGTGATTCATGATTTGCCTTACGGTATTATAGGCACTGAATTCGTCCGTGACAAGCACCGACTCCGAAGGGTCTATCGCCTGTTTGATGAAGGCCAGAACCCCCGTACCCGACAGATCGTCCGCCACACGGGCAACTACCTTTCCGCCACGTTCCACGGCTCCTATAACCGGAGTCTTGCGGGTTCCTCGCCCCCTTGGAGCATTGCCACCGCCACCCGAACGCTTGTTACGTTTCCGCGGCTTGCCTCCGACGTAGGTCTCGTCGGCTTCGACGATCCCACGCAACAATACCTTCCCCTGCCTCGTTGCCATCTCGGCACGAATCCGCTGTTGCACATACCATGCAGACCGTTGCGTAAGGTTCAGGTCACGGGCAAGTTGGCAGCTTGACAGGCTTTTCTTGGCGTTCACGATCAAAGCGATTGCCATAAACCACTTCTGAAGCGGAAGATGCGTACCCTGAAACATTGTCCCCGAAAGGACGTTAAAGCTGGACTTGCATGCATGGCAGTTCCAACGCCCTACAAGACTTCCCTCTCTCTTTCGCGCGCACTCCCCAACCACCCCACACAGCGGACAAAACGGATCACTTCCGAACCGGACACGCTCAAGATGCTCAATGCATTTTTCCTGCGTCGGGAACTTTTCAATTGCCGTCAACAAGTTCATTTTCCTTTCTCCCTTTTTTTGGTTAAATTAGTTGTTTTAACTACACTTAATATAACTAAAAAGGGAAGAAAAGTCAAGCCTTAATCTGCTAATTGCGTTCTCTTTTTGAAACCATCTGAAGTTCAGGATATCCTCGTATGAAAACTGTAACAATACGGCCATGAACAATAATCCGGGAAGGTACAACAATCCATCATTCTTCATCCAGGCGGCTCCGGCGGTTAGGATACCACCCAGAACCCACTCTCTCCTTAATAAAGCGGCAACTGCAGCCACTGAGAAGACCTCTACACCGATATCACCATATCCGGCCGCAGCATGCCAGACTTGAAGGGGAAGGGCGGAAACGATAAACCCAGATCCGGCAGCAAGCCAGCGGTTTTGAGAAAATCTCCAAACCGCCAACCAAACGATCGCCGCAATCGCAACAAAAAAAATGAGCCCATCGGCACGTGCGATGGTATCATTCCATTCTCCGTGGAAGTTGGCCGTTACCGCCCGCCATATGGGTATCCCAAGCGGATAACCCTTGTTCCCTGTGAAGCCTAAAAAAACACCGGATGCAGGATCGAATGACCAGTTGGCCTGAGCGAAGATGGATCGGGCGCGCCCCGCCCAGTGCGTGAACGCATCTCCAAAATACAAAGGGGTTTGTGTTAGTTTCCAAACGCAAAATGCCAATTTTTCAAATATGGAGATCAGTACCACCCATTCGAACCATTTCAATTTTCCCGGTCTTAATTTCGGTACTGAGATGCCCTTTTTTAGCCATACCATAATCGTTGGGATCATGATCCCGATCATCATCATGATCGTCGATATTTTCATCGGTATGCCGGCAAAACCTGCGACCCCGATCCAAAGCGTCTCCACGTAAATTCCGAGGAGTAAACATGCTGTCAAACTCTCCCCCCAGGTTCGGTTACCCGGGCAAAGCCTCAATACCGTCCAGCCTGTCCATATGTTCAGCGCGACATGGAAAAATAATGCAAAAAATGTGGTCATTTATTTTCCCCTCAGACCAGGAACCCGTGCCACGTTACCGTTGCCGCCCATGCTGTCTGCTTCATTCCACTTTAGATATGACCAGAACCCGATCTTCCTTTGTCACGATAAAATCAGCTTGTGAGTCAGACTTAAACGGGACATAACGGTGATCGGATAAATAATACTTGATTAGCATGTTGGTGGGCGACCCCAGTCCCCTATAGGTCCACGATCCGGTATCAATCTGGTTTGACGCGGCCGTAGTCCCGTCTCTCACCTGTTCTATAAGATTCACGTGTCTGTTATCTTCGATGTTTTTCACAATCATCAGGTGGTCGTACATGGATCTCAAATCCATCCCCACCCACGCGATCAAAAATCCCGCAAACAGGGAGATGACGACGTTTTTTTTACAGAGATACACGAGCACTGAAGAAATCAGAAACAGAATGAACAAAAAAGACTTCCACCGCCATGCCATAAATGTGTAACCGTACAGGAGATTAACCGTACTCCCAAGCCATAGGTGGGGATAAAAAAAGATCTCAAATTCATCTGTCAGAGAGGGCACCTCCAATTCAATCACGATGTTCGGGAATTTCGTAATCCCGATGGCCTTCGCCGTGCCCCTCCAAACGGCCTGATCCCGAGTTTCATACCAGTGCTCCCCTTTTCTTGAAGAATATTCTCGCTTCCATTCCCTGCCGTCTTCTCCGACCCAAACGATTTTGAACGCTCGACCTTCGTGCGGCAGGTTTAACCTGACAACCTTTCCTTCAATAGGAATTGTTCCCTCAATTTTACTCTTGATTGGAGTCGCACACGCGGAAGGGATAGGGTACGTGCTAAAAAAAAGGACAAGTGTAAAAATAAGACCCGATCTTGTCATCCTCGAAGACCCCAGATAGTTGCGATGAGTGATGAGCCAACCCGGCTTCGATTTTTCTGGAACGGGTTAAGACTTTGAGCTTACCCAGAAAAATCAAAACAATCGAAAGATCAAAATAATCCAACCCAACGCGGAGAGGATCGCGATGCCTGGAAGGGTCGCGCCCGGGAGCCATTCAAATAATAGTTCTGCGAGAGCGAGAAATCCCGATGTGACGCCTTTGGAGGCCCTATAGATGAAAGAGTCGATCACTTCCTTAGACCGGTAGCGGGCATCGAACGGCAGGGGAATATAAAGAATCTCCTTCCCAGCCCGGAATATCGAATAGTCGAGGGTTTTGAAGAGAAGATAGGCGCCGGCCCCTACGGTTAATGTGGGATGAACCAGGAGGATCGCCGCTGCGGCAATGTGGAGCACCGGAATCGCAAAGTGCACGAGCTTCATGGGAAGATAACATAAAGACAGCGGTGTTACCACGAATTGAAAAATAAATGCCGCGCCGTTGAGGAGTGCATAAAAGTTTCCGAGGTAAGCCGTTCTTGCATCCTTCACGGGTTCCGCTTCCTCTAAAAGGCCGCTGAAACGAAGGTCCAGGACAGTTGAAATCACCTGCGTGACGGCGATCAGGAGGGCGAGGATGACCAGAGTGCGATGCTGTTTGAAAAGGTTCAGACCCACCAGGCTGCCGATCCCCTTTCGCTCTTTAGGGGTTGGCGCGGGTTCCCCGCCGAGGTTGTAAGCCAAACCGGACAGGATCCCTGCCGGGAGCAAAGATATAGCCGCGAATAGCAGCAGTTGTTCCGTGCCAAGCCATATCGCAAATTGTCCAACCACAAGCGCGCCGCAGATCGCGCCAATGGAGGCGATCCCGCAGATCGGTCCATTCCATCTTTTCGCCTGGTCGGAATCCAGGGTGCTGTCTATAAACGACCAGTACTGTTCGATCAAAATTACAATATAGGCCTCCCGGAGGACATAGAGCCCACCCAATGCCAGGTGGTTTCCCATCCGGATAGCCAGATAGCAGAAAAGGATGCCGAGTGCGGTAAATGCAGATGTGAGGAAGATCGTACGTTGCGCCCCGACCCGTGAGAGAAGCCATCCATAGCCATAGAGGAACACAAACGTTCCCACCGCCGAAAGGGCCATGACAATCGGCAATCTGTGCGCACCGAAAGTATCGATGTAAAGGGAGGTCGAAACACTTCGAACGAACGCGTACCCAAAAAGCAGGAAAAAGGCGGCTGCAGCCAGCGCGAGGACGGCCGGGATCGGGCGGGAGGACTTAAAATGGCCCGGGTTTTCCGGCGGTTGGGTGGTTCTCTGGTCTTCGTACAAGGTTCGGTGAGAGAATATCCTACTGGAAATCAGGTATGGCCATATATGATTTAATCGACGGTGACCCGCTTGAGTCCCAGATCGGAAGCCTTCTTCCACAAGGCCTTTCTCCGATCGGGGGTCAGCGGAGTCCCGGGAGGCCGGGGGTCTCCACATTCGATACCCAGGCGTTCGCTGAGCAACACCTTAAGGGAGACCGGAAAGCCAAACTCCTGCACGATATCGTAAAGCTCAGCGCCCGTCTGTTGTGCAGCTTCCGCGCTCTTGATATCACCCGCCTGGTAGGCTTTCCAAAGCGTCACCCAGATTTCAGGCGCAGTACACGGCGAACCGTCGATGCAACCCGCCGCCCCGAGTGTCAGGGCAGGAAGCATGAAGGAACTGTCCCCGGTGAAACACAATAGGCCCATCTTGGTGAATCTTCTAATGTTGGGATAATTCCACGCGGAGTGCTTCAGACCGATTAACTGCGGAACACCCTCCTGGACTTTTTTCGCCAGGTCCGGCGTGATCTCCACTCCCGTAGCCTGGGGAAGATTGTAGAGAAAAAAAGGCAGGTCAGCCGCGCCGGCAACTGTCTTGAAATGTTCGACCATGGCCTCATCGGTCTGTCCATAGATAAAGGGTGACAGGCAGCAGAGAGCGTCCACACCGGCTCGGGCGGCGTTTTCGGCCATCCTTGCCGAGCGGACAGTGGTCGGCGAGCCCACGTGCATGATAATTTTCACCCGGCCTCGGGATTGATCGACCCCGATCTCAGCAATCCTCCGATTCTCCAGATCGTCAAGCAAAATGCTCTCCCCCGCCCCCCCCGCAAGCCACAAACCGTGCACCCCCGCTTTGATATTGAACTCCAGTACCTTCCGAAACGCACTTTCATTGAGTTTGTCATCCGGGGTCATCGGCGTGATGATCGCCGGGATTAAACCTTTGAAATCAGCCATTACAATCCTTCTGTATCCTCAGGTCCTAAACCACCCGGGTACCGGTTTTGACTTTCCCAACCTCTGGCCTCCGACCACTGACCCCCGACCTCTTGGGCTGCGGGGTCGGGGGAATAATCACCAGTTCCCCCTCCACAGAGCCATCCTCTATCCGCATGATGGCGAGCGATATCGGCAACTTAAACCGCCTGGGTCCCGCGCTGCCGGGGTTCAAAAAGAGAACGGCTCCCCGGTGCTGGATGGAAGGCCGATGAGAATGTCCGCTGATCACGGCGTCAAAACCACTTGCGGCCGGGTCAAGATCGAGCTGATTCAGGTCGTGCAGGACATAAATAGAAGCATCGCCGATCTGAACCGTCTCGGTCTCCGGGAGCTCGCGCGCCCAATCATCCCTGTCTCGATTCCCCCGAATCGCCACAACCGGCCCCACCGTCCGAAGGTTTTCAAGGATATCCGGCCTTCCGATGTCCCCGGCGTGAATAATCAATTCAGATCCGTCGAGATACTTGACTGCTTCCGGCCGGAGAAGACCGTGAGTATCAGAGATGACGCCGACGATATGGAGACTCGACTCACGTGGATCTCTGGACTTTTCCTGGACTTTTCCCGTTTGATCAACCGATTTCGGCGACATTCAGTCAGGAACCCAAGGATCAATGGTCTTCAAACCTTCTGCGAGCGACACATAAAATAGGAATAATCCCCCTTCCCTACAAGCGGAAATCCGGATCGGAGGTTCACGATCAACCAAATAAAAGGCCGGTTCTTCTCAAGAACCGGCATATGAAGCTCCCACGTTAGACCTTTTGAGCTTCTCAAACGTCCTTCGCCAGAATCTCGACCATCTCCGAAAGCGTCCTGTTTTTATCCACGGTCTCGGCGGTTTCATCCGCCAGAGAGGTTCCGCCCACAAATCGATAGATATCCGCAGCCCCCTCGTATATCTTCGGCGTCAACCCGAGATCTTCGAACGTTTTGGCGATCTCCTCCATTTCCCCGATCCATCTGCGGGCCTTGCTCGGCATTCTTGGAAGCTCTTTCTCCATCGATGATAATCGATCGGCCTGGCTGAGCCTGAACTCCTCTGTCAGCACCTCATATAAACCCATTCGCCACGCCGAGACCAGAAGCTCTGTCGAAAGCGCGGCGATCCCCTTGGTCAGGGAGGCGTAAGTCATCTTGAGGCCCGAAGCCTGGCCGATCTCGGTCCCGATCACCCTGACATCGAGTCCGAAATCACAAAGCACCTCAAATTCTCGTGCATCTTTTCCCGACGCGTAGAACCGTGTTGTATCCTCCTGCTTTGGAGGCGGACCGATGATCCCCGCGTCAACAAATCGACCATCCGCTTCCCGAATCGTCTTTCCCATTTTCCTGGCGGTTTCAGGGGCAATGGCATTGCAATCGACGTAAACAGTATGGTTCCCTGTGTGCTTTATGGCCTTAGCGATCGCAGCGGCCGCGTTCGGAGCCTGTGCGGGAACCAGAACCGAAAGAATCAGATCCGCATCGCGTACCAGTTCGCCGAGATTCGCAACCGATGCAATACCCGCTTTTTCCGCCAGTCCCCGGGTCCGTTCGCTTCGTCCCTCCAGGCAGGTGATAACCGACATCCCGTGATCTATCAGCCTTCGGCCGACCACGTGTCCCATGTCGCCCGGGCTCAATAATCCCACCTTTTGAAGCGCCATTAATTAGCTCCGTCCCCCGTGTCTCTTCCTGACTTTCCCCTCAATTCCGACCCCTGATCCGAACCTTCATTCCTGTGAAGATTTCAGCTCGCAGAGAACCTCCTCCGTTACCGAGACCCGGCCGAATGTCCTAGCGTGCATTAACATGGCTTCGTTATGGGCCCGCTGTGAAAGCGTGCCGCACGCATCTTCACAGATTAAGGAATTATAGCCGAGTTCCGCCGCTCCTCGGGCGGTGCTGAAAACACACATATCGGTCAATACACCGGTCAAAACAACATCGGTGATGTTCATGTTTCTCAAGGCGTGATCAAGGATGGAAAACCAGAATGCACTCGCCGTCAATTTGTCGACCACCAGATCGTTTTCTTCGGGAAAAATCTCGTTGGCGATCTCGTAATCGGGCTTTCCTCGGTAGCGGTTCGGTGAGCCTTTTCTCCTGAGGCGGGCGGTCATCTCATCTCCGGACGGACTGATGTTTCCGTTCCGGGTGTAAAGAATTCTCATCTTGTTCTCGCGAAAAAATTCGATGAGACGTTTCGTGTTGGGGATGATCAGCTTTTCCATCCTCTGATTCCAATATTGAACGATACCCGGATATTTCTTTCCCATCTCTGAATCGGGATCCTTCTTGAGGTCACCGGCTTGTAAATCAATAACCAAAAGGGCCGCGGCTTTCGCACGAAGGTTAAAGCGAGTCGCATAAAAATCGTAAGGCCATTCCGGATCATATTTTTCAGCTAACCAGCTCACATCAGCTCCGAAGGGGTTATTGAGCGGATACCTTTGGGGGGTTCATTCCATTTTCCATTTTGAATTTTACATTTTTCATTTTCATGGCTCCCCCAGCGCCATATCCACGATGCGGCGCAAATCCCCTGGAAAATTCAGGCCTAGCGCGGCCTGATGTCCTTGTGGAGACATCTTTTTCCAGGTTTTCCGCAAGATATTGATCAGCTTCTCCTCGTCGTGCTGTTTGGCGAAATCGGAAAAATAATTTTCCAGAAAAACGAGGCAGATCACATCCTCCAGGAGCTGCACCTCCGGATCCCGCTTCAATCCCTCCTTTCGAAGAAGCGTCCTGACCCTCCCGATGGTGTCATCGTCATATCCCACGTCTTTCAAGATAGCGCCCGCCGTCTCCGCATGATATTTCGCGAGGTTTGTCCGCCAGCGTTTGTATCCCCGGCGATCCATGGGGTAATCGCTTCGGGGAATCGTCCATCGGCGAATGTGTTGGCACCTCGCCGCAAGTCTCAGGGATTCGGAAGCGTCGGGCACGAGCCTTTCAAGCCAAGCCGTCATTCTCCTGGCGTAGATGAGCTCTTTGGGGTATTCCACCCCCTCATAAACCTCCTTGTTGGGATCCTCCGTATTGGCGGCATCGAATCGTTCAATCGCTTTTTCGAAGCGGACCGGATCGGAAATCACGGGAATCCCCAGCCTGTGTGTCGGAACCTGTATAGCGATTTAAGCCGCCCCCTGGTATGCACTGAGCACCACAGCCATCAATTTTCGGGCGGTCCTTCCATCCGTCTGGGGGGAGTCTCCGGACCCGACGCAATCGAAAAAATGACGGACCTCTTCCGAAAATCTAATCCTTCGTCGGTGTCATGGAGTATTTCATCGGTCTTTCCAAGCACCTCTATTCGTGACTTCCAGGGACAGAGGTGTCCTTCTCTGGCCAGATCGCCCAATGGATTCACGGTAAGCTTTATAATCGCTTTCTCACAAAAGGCACGAATCGTATACCAGATGCCCGGTTTCGGGGAAAACCAGGTGTGCCGGGTCGAACCGATGACACCGCTCTTGAACTTGATAACGGATATCGCTGTATCCTCCCCCTCCATCTCAATTCCACCCTTCGTGCCCACCATGGAAATGGTCTCCACCTCTCCTGCTATCCATAAGAGGACATCCAGCATGTGCGGGGAGGAGGAGAAGAAGACCCCGCCGCCCAGCGTCGCTTTTTTGGTCAACCATCCGGAAATATAGGCACTAAGATTCTCATCCATCATGGCATCGAGCATAAACAGTTTCCCGTAGTCCCCGCATTCGATCAGCTGTTTGAATTTCTGGGTGCTCTTTCTGTAACGATGAGGGTAGGCAACCATCAAAATCATGCCCTTTTCCTCCGCCTTCGCGATCATTTCGTCCGCTTCGGCGAGGTTGAGGGCAAACGGCTTTTCGAGAAAGACGTGGCAGTTCGCGTTCAGGGCATCCATCGTGATGGGATGGTGGAGGTGATGGGGCACCAGGATGAAGACGCTATCGACGCGGTCCAGGCGCTCGCGGTAATCAGCAAGGACTTCAACATCCCCCAATAGCGACGCGATCTTATCTGCCCGGTCCACCTCAGGATCTGCAACCCACCTCACATCCACACGATCCAAAATCTGGGTCAAGGCTTCAACGTGAAAAGGCGCAACCCACCCGCAGCCGATGAATCCGATCCTGTGTCTTTTCATGGATTGGCTTTCCAGTAAACAATCACGGTTGGATCCGGATGACGCCACCTTCAAAACGGTCCAGAATCGAATTATCGTGCACGGCCAACACCATGTCCGACTCCCTTTTATACCGCTTGATCACCTCCCGGCATAGGGAGGCGTTTTCGGCGATCCCGATCGGAATCTCTTTATCGATATTTTCCTTCAGAAAGGCGGTCTCCAGGATGGAAACCGTTCCTTCCGGTGTCTTGATCTTGACACCTGCTGATCCCGGATGATGCCCTCCCGTGGTTTCAAAGATAATACCCGGCAGGACTTCTACGGGATCATCCACAAGATGCAGCTTTTTCAGGACAAGAAGCTTCCACAAAAAGCCCCCAGGTATCCTCGGTGAAATAAAGATCCCGCGGGGGATGCCCGGGGGTTTCAAGAAGGAATTCCGCAATCCCCTGTCTGGACAGATAGACCTCCGCCCGCGGGAAGTGCCGGGGCAACAGACATCCCGTGTGATACGTGATCGTCTGCGTAATCAGGACAATGTCGATCTCACCGGGACTGACATCGGCTTCCTCTAAAATTTCTTCCAGAACGCGAATACGTGTCATCTTGGATCGTTCATCGAGCGACTGGCATCCCGACACTAATTTTTCGAAATTCACCTCGTCGGATGGAGGCCCCGTATCCACCAGAACGGTCTTTTCACCTTCTTTTACGATCCAGATATAAAAGAACAGGGTGTGAAAGGTCGTATCGTTCCTTCCAAAAAAACATTCCCATCCCGGAACGGGCAGTTTTGCCACCGGGTAAGCGGTCACCTGGTAGGTGGACATAAGGCCTCCCTAACGTATCTGCTTGATCTTGGCCACCGAAAAACCCCTTCCTGCTGAACCGAATTTCATCGTGGGTACTTTATCGAATTGATAATCCCCTTTTTCCGAAGCGGATGTCAGTGACGATATTCACTCCCGATCAGGTTTCCCTGTGCGTGGACGGCCCGGAAAAGGGTTTGCCTCTTTGGGGGCATCTCTTCGACCAGTTCATCGGGGGGATTCCACTTGTGCCACTTGCTGTTGATCGTGTTGTAGCAACTGAATACCGCGACGCGATCGCGATCCTGGTTCTTCCACGGGGTGCCGCTATGCGTGAGGGCCTCGGTGAATAGAAGCAGGGACCCGGCCGGACATGAATAGGTTTTCCAGATCGGAGACCCGGGATCCCATACGGACTCAGGGGCGGGGTATACCGACTTATGACTTCCCGGGATAAGGAGGGTTCCGCCGTCACCTTGATCCACCGGGTTCAGTTCCCAAACCGTTCGCGTTAGACCGCTGTGGGCCTTTCCCGGGATACATCGGTAAAGATGCGAATCGCCGGGAAACCGCAGCATTCCATTGCCGTTGTGGGGCCTGAATTCCCCGTCTCCTGCAGATCGGAGCTGGAGGTTGCTGGACTCCATGCGAAAACCGTAGCAATCCTGACTGGCCAGGGCGGGATGCGCCACAAACTCATTCATAAAGCCCACAACCGCGGGATGATCGGTCAACTTCTGAAGCGGACCGCCGATCGTAGATCGATGATGTTCCGGAATCGAGCTCGGATCCCTCTTTAACCGGTAGCAAAATTCCCGCATCTCCTCGATCTCATCATCCGTCAGCACCCCCGGGATGACCAGCCAACCGTCTGTGTCAAAAACGTACTTCTGTTCGTGAGTGGGTTCGATGACCGGTTTGCCATCGGCGTTGGTCCGGGTCAGGTCCTCCATGGCCAGGTCCAACCGGGATCCTAAATTTTTATCCACAACAAAGGGTTCAGCCTGATTCATCTGATCGACGACCATAACTGGCTCCTGTTCCTTTCGAAATCGGTCTATAACCCGGGACTATACTTTGATGTTCCAGCCAACCATTTTCTAATAGCTTGCCGGGTTCCACAACAGGTCAGGATTCAACCTCGGACCACATCCTCTGGATCGTTTCAGCGCAGGCACGGGCGACGTGTTCCCGCTGGTCTTTCGGCCATTTATTCTCGATCACCGTAAAGGGACCATCGTAACCCAGTTGCTTGAATTTTCGAATGATCGCCGGCCAGTCCTGTACCCCGGGATCATCGGGAAGGGCAGACGTCCATTGCACTCCGTCCTTTTCCATATGGACCCTTTCCCCCGGGCGAACGTGGCGAACCGACTGGACCATGATGTTCCGTGTGATTCCAAAAAATTCCTCGATACAACCCAGATAGTCCGCACCCGCTATGTTCAGATGGAGGGAATCGTAGAGCAGTCCCACATTCGGATGACCCACCTCCGTAAAGAATTCACGGGTATCCTCTACCGTCTCCAGAACGCCATCCGCGGAATTGCTTGTTACCAGGGTGATACCGAGACGTTCCGCCTTGGACGCAGCCCTGCGGAGCCACTTGGAAATCGATGTCACCTTCAACAAGCCGCACCCATAGTCCACGCACAGATCGAGATAGCGATCCAGGTAATCGTCCCGCCCCGGTCCGGAGGAAGGCATTCCGCGTGCCGTCAGGCACGTCACATCAAGGTCCGCGTCCTGGACGATCTTGAGCAGATCCCTTCGCTCTCGGACTGGTGTTTCCAGGTTGACCTGCGTCCGCCTGAGCTCCACCCCCTGATAGCCGGCGGATTTTGCGATCGAACAGAATTCTGGGAAGGATACCGATTGAGAAGAATAATCATCCTCGAAATGGTACCCGCTTAAAGACAACAGCATGACGGACTCATTGGGTGGCGTAGCTGATGACCGATATCTCCGCCCCCTGAGGGTCTCTGATGGTTGCGATCCGCCCCACCGGTATGTCCTTCGGCGGAAATACGACCCGGCCTCCAAGTTCCTCCGCCTTCTTTACCGTTGCGTCCACGTCCTCCACCGTCACATAGGCCCCCCAACTCGGAGAATCCCCTCCATCGGGCATCGGCATCAGGCCCCCCACATCTTCCCCGTCTTTTTTCAGGATGTGGTATGTGAAATCCCCCATCGGCATAGCCGCGGTCGTCCATCCAAAGAGACCTGTATAAAAAGAGACGGCACCATCCGCATCCGTCGTCAGCAATTCGTTCCAGCTGAATTGACCCGCTCGCTTTCTTGATTCACTCATGGTTTTTCCCTTATGTTATCCTCTGTGTAAACACACCTGCGCCACAGGCCTACCCCCTCCGTGTCTTCCCCTCCCCCCGCTTCTCTCTGAATTAAATTGTATATCATATTGATTTTAAGAGATTAGCATCTCAACCTAGGTCGAATCCGGGAATGGCATTCCGCACGTGGGTATGCATAACACAAACCCTCAGGGATGTCAAGACAAAATGGGAAACCCATCCGAATTTTCTAATACCGCCGCGATTGTAGCGATCCCCGTTTGGCGTTTCACGTTTCACGGCTTCTCTTTTATAAAAATATCTTCTCACCAGTTCTTTTGATGGGGCCGGGGTCCACAACGTGACAACATACACGGTCATGAAGGAAACGACGAGACCCAGAATGATGGGATCCAGATTGAACACCCGGTATGGTTCGAAGAAACTTCCGTTCCAGATCCATCCTGCCACGAATTCAAAAAGACCGGGTCGAGTTCGGCCCGGTCTTTCTCGTTCGGGGATAACTTGGAATCCATGGAGGTTTTCAAGGAAGGCTCCAGATTCTCGGTATGGAGAGGGAGAGGTCTCTATTCAGAGAAGATCTCTTCAAAAAAGGCCAGCATGGCCTTCCACGACCTCTCGTCGGCGGAGCGGTTGTAGCCCAGAGCGGGGATGCCTCGCTTGTCGGCCTCCGGGTTGGTAAAACTGTGTTTGGCCCCTCCGTATTGGACAAACTGCCAGTCCGCGCCGGCCGCGATCATATTCTTTTGAAACTGGACGATCTGATCCTGTGTGATCAGGGGGTCCTCTGCACCGTTACAGACGAGGATCTTCGCTTTGATAGGGTTGGGCCCGGCAGGTTCGGTTGGCAGGGAACCGTGGAAGCTTACGACCCCGCGCAGATCGATGTCCTCCTGAGCCATCGAAAGCACAACGTTTCCTCCAAAACAATACCCGATGGCTGCGATCTTGTCGCTGATACTCAGAGGTTGCTCGTGCAGCAGTAAGTAGGCGGCGAAAAATCGCTTTCTTCCGATTTCTCGATTCTTCCGGATAAAACCTGACCATTCGCCGGCTTCTTTCGGATGTTCGGTGCTTCTGCCTTCACCGTACATATCGAGGGCCAGGGCGATGTAACCTTCACGAGCCAGTGCATTGGCCTTCCGCTTCGCGTGGATGTTCAGGCCCCACCATTCGTGGACCACAAGGACGCCTGGACGCTTCGAGTCTGTCTCGTCGTCATACACCAGGTAGCCCTTGAGAAGGATATCCTCGCCCCCGTAAGTCACCTCTTTGGAAACAAGCCCCCCGTGGACATCCATCGCTGAACTTAATAGAAACAACACGAATACCGGGAAAGTAAACCCCATGTCACTTTTTCCTCCGTCGATCTGGAACAACGCGTCTCCCACCATTTCAGGCAGGCTGATTCTTACACGGGACCTTCATTACCCGAAACTCGTGTCCGGTTACCCCGATCATCCTTTCGATGTCATCCCTGGATATCACCAGGGTGCTCGTGTTCACAAGGGGATGACAGGCGAGTGCCTCGGCATTCCAAAGATCTTCGTCGATGACGATCTCCACACTATGATCCGGGTTGTTGACGATGCCCAGAAGGCTAACGGAACCGGGATCCACACCCAGGTGACGTTCGAGCCGTTCTGAAGAGGCGAGGCTCAGATTTCGAACCCCCAGCAGGGTTGACAGCGACTTGAGATCCACACGCTTCTCATAGCCGATCGCGACGAGAAAGTGCCGTTTCCCGGCCTTGTCCCTGAGGAAGATGTTCTTTGTGGACGCTGCGGCCAGCGGAGGCACGAGACGCTCCGCCTCCTCGCAAGTGTATACCGGAGGATGGTCGTACCGCTCGTAAATAATCCCGTTTTCGTCGAGAAACCGATAGATGTCCATATCCGGATTCAGGCTCCCACCTGATCCAGGACGCCATTGACCGTCTTGAGGCCGGCCTCGGACAGCCTAAGGCTCGGCCCTTTGGGCCTCCCCCCGCAAATGCCCCGGGCCTCAAGTACGGCCTTTACAACACTGATCGCGGAGACATCCTGTGCCTGAAAAGCCTTGAAAGCTCGCATCAAAAGACTATGGGAGGAAAATGCCCCCTCAATGTCTCCTTTGATACCCGATTCGTATATATCCACACAGAGCTTCGGAAGCACATTGGCCAGGGTCAAAACCGCTCCCGATGCCCCCATGAGGATGCTGCCCGCCAGATCGTCCTCTTCCCCCTGAAATACCTTGAAGTCCTTCGAACCTTTGAAATTTCGAAGCAGATCTTGAAACTGGGAAAAGTCCCTACTGCTGTCCTTGATACCGACAAACCGCCCCCCCTCGCTCAATTCCGCAACGATGTCCGGGGTGATGTTGAATTTTGTGCTCCCCGGATTATTATACATGAAAATAGGAAGATCGACGGCCGATGAGACCTCCCTGAAATGGAGGAGCACCTCCGGGGTTCTGTGTCTGAAATAGAAAGGCACCATCAAAACCATGGCATCCGCTCCTAGGGCGGCGACCCTCTTTGCGGTTTCGATCGTCTTTTTTGTCCCGACCTCGGTGGCGTTCGCCAGGATCGGCACCCTGCCGGCAGCTTCATCAACGACAACCTCAATGATCCGCCGCCGTTCCGCCGAGGTGAAGGCTGCAAATTCGCCTGTCGAGCCCAGGACAAAAAGGCCGTGCACGCCCTGACCGAGCAGGTATTGCACCAGGTTCCGCATCCCCTGCTCGTCGAATTCTTCGGACTCAGTAAGAGGCGTCGCAATCGGAGGGAAAATCCCCTTCAACCTTTCCTTCAACGCTTCAAGTTTCATGACCCTCATTCCTTTCCGGTTTTTCCCGAGGCCATCGGTTCGGCCTCAGGTGTTCCCCCCAGGATATCTAAAACACCCTGACCGTCGATCCCCGCTCTGCTTCGATACGCCTTTGGACCTGGTTCGGGGTGACTGGGTTTTCAGGCCATTCCTCGGGAGGAACATTTGAAAGTCGAAGGAAAATCCGGGCAAGCTGTCCCACATAAACTTTCAGCTCTCTGATATTCACCTTGTCGGATGTGTCTCCGGGTTCGTGGTGGAAATCGGAGTCCGGATGTCGCCCGTGGAACCGCCAGCGCCACAGAAAGGCCGCATCCATCCCTTCTCGCAAATAAGGAAAGTGATCCGAAGAGGGATCCAATTGAGCCATGACGTGGCACTTCAGCCCATCGCCCATACGATCGAGTTGTTCCTGAACAAGGTTCCGAAGATGCGGGAATCCCAGGGCGATGCCCTTGAGGTTTCCCGTGGAGAGCTCATCCAGATTGATCGCAAGCCTCGGAGGTCTTTTTCCCTCGTAGTGGCGTTTCACGTAAGCCGATGATCCCTGCAGCTTCTGCTCCTCCGCGCTGTAGGTGACAAATCGGATCGATCTTCCGGGGGGCTGGCCGACATCAGCGAACAGCCGGGAGAGGACCCGAGCCGTCTCCATCACCACAATCGTTCCGGAGCTGTTGTCATTCCCCCCTGGGGATCCGATAGTGGTATCGTGATGTCCGCCGAGCACGAGGTGTTCTTCCGGCCAGCGGTTTCCCGTGATGACGCTGCTCACATTGTATGCTGGGGCCTGATAGAAACGGCTCTCCACCGAAACTCTCAGTTCTTTTTTTTCACCGGCCGCCCGGCGGAGAAGGGCCCCGTGTTCCCGGGAAGTGACCACGCAGGGAATCGGGTGCTCCTGAAGCCCGGAATCTCTCCAGTCGCTGGCGCTGTGGTATTCCATTCGCCGTCCGCTCTTCTTCTCGATCACGACAGCCGCAGCCGCCCCGCCATCCGCAAGAGATCCGAGTCGACCCGGGTGGGGGATTGGATCCGTGAAAGGTTCGAAGGTCAACGCCATCAGTGCGATCGATCCCGGTAACGCAGTCCGCACGGCGTCGATCTCGCGAGGCGTTCCGAAACCCACATCGACAATCGGCCCCTCGAGAACGAAGGGAGGGCACCGGTTAAAAGGAAGGATGTCGATGGCCATCCCGGTTTCAACCAGTTTCGCCTCCGCTTTTGTCCAGGTCCATGTATCGAGTTGAAATTCCTCCAGAGCAGGTTCTTCCAGCCCATCCGCCGACATCTGATCCCGAATATAGTCTACGGTTGTGCGTTCGGCCTCAGACGAAGCCCAACGAGGCCCGATCTGATCGCAAAGCATGCATAGATGGGCTTCGATTCGCGATCCCACCCAGGCCTCTCCGATAATCCATCGGTCGATCGATTTCCAATCCGGATCCTTCATCACGCTCCTGGTGTCTCAACCGCTCCGACAGTCGGTTCCGACATTGGGGATGAGTCACTTATGCCTTCCCTGAAATCACGCTTCTCTTTGCGTCCCGCCGCCAGGCCTCTGTTTTCGGGAAACTCGAGAAACTCCTGATCGGATCGAATATGGAACTGCTGCGTTCTACGCCCATCGTTTGGAGAAGGGCATAGTCCTGCAGGCTTTCGCCGAAGACCTCCCACCTGATCGAATCGACTGGACCCTTTTGACCCGGGTAGACCATAAACGCGTCTCCGAAGGCCCATTCCGGCCAGCGCCTCCCCTCCAGAACCGTATAGGGATCGATCAAATTCCGTGTGCGTCCCTGGTACCAGTAGTTATAGCTCCAGTGCAGAAATCCCTGGAGGGGCCAGCGGTAAAACAGGAATCCGTGCATCGCAATCTTCGGGAGGGGGGTATCCAAAAACCGGTTCAGGTACTTGCCCCGCGGGCGGAGACAGTAGTAACACCAGCAGGGGATTCCCTCCTCCACAAAGCCAAGGGACTTCTGAATAATCGCGATCGGCATGTCCGTCAGCTTTTGACGTGCATATTCGATATCCGAGAGCGCGTCCATCACCTTCATCCACGGAGCCAGCTCCTTCAGGACTTTCCGGGCCCTGCGGTAGTTCCCGATATGCTCCTCCCCGTGAGGTTCGTCCGACACGTGGAAAAACGAACGATTGACTATATTTTCATCCGAAAGGAATCGATACAGCTTTGGAAGATATTGTGAGAGGAAATTTCGGTAGGTTCCGGATGTCGCGCTGGTAGATGGACGCCATAGAAGCTTTTCATCCCGACCCTGGCCTTCGTAGATTCTGATGGCGTTCCGGGAGCCCCACTGCGTGAAGGGGTGGCACCATTCGAAATTCCGGATTCCGCATCGCTTCGTCGTGTCGATGTACCGCTTAACGTCCCTCCAGTCGAATCGGTATTTCTCCCGACCGGATTTCCGCACGCGTAAAAGCTGACTCGGTCGTTTCACCCCGTCAAGCGGGGGGGTAAACACCGGCACGTAGATCGTGTCCACTCCGTGGTCGGCCACGTCCTTTGCATAGGGGGGAAGGATCTCCCAGAAGCGCCTGTCAAAAAGGTCTGTTCCGTACCAGTCGATCAGCGAGTCCACGTAGAACCAGTGCGCAATCGGAAACCCTCGCCTCTTGCCGATAACCACATCGTAGAGCCGCACCCAGACGGTGTGGGTCTTCCCACTCCCTCTTTCGGGAATGACCGAAACCTTCACGGGGTACCTCCCGGGGTCGGCCCCCCGTCCCGGACGAACCGTGATCCAGAACGCGTGGGTCTCCAAAGGAGGGAGTTCGATCGTGTCCTCGTCGAAAAGCGGATCGGGAACGTATCCCGGTATATGTCCGCGTCCCTCGATATCCAAACTGGATTTTTCAATCGGGGAATTGTGGTGAGGGATCGGAACGTAACCCACCCGTCGGATCCGGATCCTCCAGCCTTTTGGTCCATCGCTTGATACGCGTACTTTAAGGCCCTCGGCTGTCCGCATGGCGACCTGAAAACTGAACTGTTCATTCAGCGCCGCCTCCACGGTAAATCCCGTCGCAGCTTTCGGGCGGGAAGCCGGATAATTCCTGGTCAGTCCGGATGTTATCCAGGATCGAAAATCCATGACCTGTTTTCCTTTCTCGACGGTTTGAAGTTTTTATCAGTTAAAAAACCGGGGAAGCCATTCCCTGTTGGACATTAAAAGCTCGTCTGCCAGATGCCCGATTTCGGCGAAATCGACGCCCGCGCTCAACGGGTCCAGGCTCAGGGCCTGTATCAGGAGGTCCCGGCTCCCCTCGAGGGCAGCTTTTAACGTCAATTCCTGGACATCTACGTGAAGACGGCACCACGACGCGATCACCCCCGGGAGTTCGCCCGCGGGAACAGGTTCAACCCCTTTTCCGCTGACGAAACCAACGGTTTCAACCACAACGTCGGGGGGCAGGTTGGAAATCTGACCTTTGTTCGGCGCATTCACGACCGTCTTGTAAGAACCCTTGTGAATAATAGCTTCCACAATGTGTACAAGCTCTTCTCCCGACCCCTTCCAGTCCATATCCATCTCCCCCCGGCCGATCTTCCGGATCTCCTCAAGCTGCCTGGCCTTTGAGAATCGTCGTGCATCAACCGTGGTTTTTTTGACACCGTATTTCATTCCGAACCCGTTTCGAAAGTTGCAAAGACTGGGAAGGAACTCGATCGTGTGCCGGTCGTGGTTGATCGGAAAATACCCCACCTGCTTGCAGATAGCCATGGCCGCCTGATAATGATTTTCAAAATCTTCTGTCGCCAGTTCCTCATCGGGTAGAGAAATGAGTTCGGATCCGGACTTTTCCTCGCAAAACTTTCGAATTCTTGGAAGAACATCCACACCTTTGCGGCTGGCTTTCGTCAGGAAAATAAAATGGTTGATCCCCGCAAAGGTATAATCGAATCCCTGCTCACCCAACCATGTATAGAGGTAGGTCAGGATGTCCATCCCTTCTGGCACCTTCATCCCCAGGGCCGGCCCAAGAATTCCCGGAAGGGCGTGCAGACCGTGGCAGAGCCCCAGAACCTTGGTCTCCTTTGCGGGAAGGTTCAATGCTCGGGTCACAACACTCATAGGATTTGTTTCGTTCAGAACCCATGCCCCCGGACAAACCTGTTCCATCTCTTCGACGATCTCGTAAGCCACCGGGGCCGTTCGGATCGAAGCGGATATTCCCGAAGGCCCGACCGTCATCGACACCGGCTGCCGGATGCCGTACTTGATCGGGATCTCCAGGTCGTTGTAAAAGGCATCCATCGCGCCCGGGCTGAACGTCAACAGGACGAATTCGGACCCCTTCAGGGCTTCCCTTCGGTCATCCACGATCGATATGGCAAAGTCCTTATTCCGCTGCTCATTGAATCTCCGAAGCATGCCCTCCACGGCCTCCACGGTTTCACGGTTCGGGTCCACAAGCCGGATCTCCCCTCCATCAACCCCTTCCAAAAGGTAGAAATCCTTCATCACCCCTCTCATCCAGTTGACGCTGCCCCCGCCGATCACGGTCAGAATCATGTTCGTCCTCCTTTAGTGGACTCATACGGAAGTCAAATATATTCTCAGGTCCGAACCTTTGTTTTTATGCGCGACGTTTCATTGCAATTTGCATTTTGCATTTCCATGGACCACCTGGGTGCGCCCGTCATTCCGATGCAGGTGAATAGTTTGGCCAGGCATGCCACATCCCGGCGGATAAACTGTCAGTCTAACCGCTGGATCTTACCAACCCCACGGATTGATCCTGATAACGCCTCTCATCGAAGAGGTACCAGAAGGCCGCTGCGGCAACGAGGGTGATGGCGATCGGCACCAGAAAAATCTTGACCCAATCGTGCCCCCCATCCGCCATCGCAAAGAGGTCGTGAATCCTCCCGCTCAAGAAATGTCCGAGCAGCATGCCAACCCCGTGAGTTGCGAACATGAGGAGCGCCTGCGAACTTGCCCGGATGTCTGTAGGGCTATTTGTCCGACATCCGGTTCTTATCGTTATTCTCCACAGGCAATTTCAAGGAACCGCGCGGCTAATCTTGGGCCTGCAGCTTCATCCTCGTGCTTGAAAAAGACAAAAGCCCTCGTCCATTCCTGAGCGTGAATCCGCCCCTCCCAGTCCTTCAGATCCGTATCCGAATATCCACTCCGCCGCAATCGGAGGTACCCCCAGTTCGCGGTGCCGAGCAGCTGGGTCCAAGGCTCATCATCAGTATCGCTTGCGCACAGGGCAATATTTTTGTCTCGAAGGCGTCGGTAGACCTCCTCATCGAACCAGGTCGGATGGCGGAACTCGAAAGCCGCGGGCGTCCCCTCAGGGAGGAGGGAAAGGAAGTTATCCAGACGGGGTAAATCCCTTTGTAGATACGGGGGAAGCTGGAAAAGAATCACCCCAAGCCGTTCTCCAAGCGTCCTCGAATTTCCCAGAAGGAATTCCAACTCCTCCCCCGCGTCCTTCAAACGTTTGATGTGTGTGATCCGGCGGGATGCCTTGAGCGAAAAATGAAAGCCTTCAGGAACCTGTTCCGCCCACGATTCGAGCACACTCACCTTCGGCATACGGTAAAACGTGTTGTTGATCTCGACGGCGGGTAAGCGCTCGGAATAAAACCGCAGCATATCCTTCGCCGGAAGATCTTCAGGATAGAAGGGGCCCTTCCACTCTTTGTAGCTATATCCGCTGGTACCCACATACAGCTTCATCAAGTTAACCTCCACCAAAGGTTTTCCGCTTTACCCCTTGTGCAGATTTATTTCAGCTTTTTGACATGCTTATAGCGGAAACACCCCGCAACATGGTCGTTGACCATTCCGACGGCCTGCATAAAAGCATAACAGATGGTCGGACCAATGAACCGGAATCCACGTTTCTTCATGTCTTTGCTCATTTTCTTCGACACTTCGGTCTCGGAGGGGATCTCCTTCAACGATTTCCAGCCATTCTGAACGGGTTGCCCATCCACAAAATTCCAGATGTATTCGCTGAAGCTTCCGAACTCCTTCTGAATCTTTACGATTATCCCGGCGTTAGAAACGGATGAAGCAACCTTCAGCCTGTTCCGAACGATTCCCGGATCTTTCAGAAGTCGGTCAATCCTTCTATTGTCGAACCCCGCCACCTTCTTCGGATCGAATTTCTCAAAGGCCTTCAGGTAATTCTCGCGTTTCTTCAGAATAGTGGACCAGCTCAGACCGGCCTGTGCGCCTTCAAGGCACAGAAACTCGAAGAGCAGGCGGTCATCCCGAACGGGTACCCCCCACTCTTCATCGTGGTAGGCCATCTCCAGAGGAGATCCTTTTGCCCATTCGCATCGCATAACCACTTAAAACTGGCTGTTTATCTATGGTTTCATCGGACCGCTTTAATCAGCCCGATCTCGAAAGGGATCAAGCGCCTCCCAATCCAGTTCCACCCCGTGCCCGGGACGGTCAGGGGCGATCGCCTCCCCGTCATCCAGTTGAAGCCCGTGAACCATATAGGGATCCAGGCCGAATCCATGTACTTCCAGATAAGAGGCGTTGGGCACGGCAGCCAGCAAGTGGACGTGAAGGTCGTGGACCCCGTGGGACGTCACGGGCAGATGGTGGGCTTCGGCCAGGTGCGCAACCTTCATCCACACCGTCACACCGCCGATATTCGACACATCCGGTTCCGGAAAGGATACCGCCCCCCGGGAAATCATATTGCGAAATTCTCCCAGGGTTCGAAGGTTTTCTCCGGCTGCGATAGGGAGCCCTCCCTCCCGTAAAATTCGGAAATGCCCTTCGACATCTTCCGGAAGCGTCGGTTCCTCCAACCAGTACACCCCGAGATCGGCGAAGGACATGGCCGCCCGGATCGCCTCCTCCACGGTCCAGACCATGTTCGCGTCCACCATAAGCGGAACGTCCTGGCCGATCACACCACGAATATAAGCGACACGGTCAAGATCCTCGGAGAGCTTCTTCTTCCCCACCTTCATCTTGATCGCCCGGAAGCCGCGCTCCAGGAAGGCCTCCGTCTGCTCGCGAAGCTCCTCCCTAGAAAATTGTAGGTCTACCCCTCCGGCATAGGCCGAGACACGCGCCTTATTTCCGCCCAACAACCTCCACAGGGGCATCCCCGCCGACCGCGCCTTTAAATCCCAGAGGGCGATGTCTACAGCGGATATTGCGAATCCTGCAACCCCGCCCCGGCCAACATAGTGCAGCTGCCACCACATCCGGTTCCAGAGGTATTCGATGCAGCTCGGATCTTCTCGAATCAGGACCGGTTTCAGATCTCGATCAATCAACGCCCGAATCCCTGCCCCACCCCTGATGGCATACGTATATCCGAGCCCCTCGGATCCATCTTCGGAACGGATCCTCACGGAAATGAAATCAAAGTGGCTGATCGATCCGTGGGTCGAATCCGAAAGCACAACGGGCAAAGGGATCCGGTAGTGATCTGTTTGAACGGATTCGATTTTCAACTGGGGTCCCTTGTATCAGTCGACCAACCTTGTTTAATCATGTCCGTAAAATATTTCGATTCAGCGCTTCTCCGGAACAGCTCTGCAAAGTCGTTCTCAACTGGTTCTCCAATCCCTGTCGTGAGGGTTTCGTATCAGAGAAAAACAGGTGGGATCGACAAGTGCAATCCGAACAGCCGAAACCCGGGATCGGAAGGGATAGTCGTTTCATCTCCTCGGCCCATTGGTGCTCAAATCGATCCCGGCCGGATCGATACCACACTTCAACAAGAGGGGTAATTTTTCGAAGATAATCAATATGCCAGTGTGCCCTGCGGGGGGTGTTCAGGTGGTGTGACACGCGCGCCTTCAATCCCCCGGGCCCGAGTGCGCTCCCGATATAGGTGTAGAATCCGGGTTGAACCAGGAGATTTCCTAACCCCCCGATCTTCATCGACTTTTTGGATGAAGACTCCAAAATCAAGGCGTAGGTGCCGGGGACGGCTTCCATAACCCGGTTAAACCGTTGCTTTGTGAATTTTCCGCTTGAGCTTGTGGATTTTCCTGCGGACGATCCTGAGTTGCTTGTGGTCGTGGGCTTCAAGGGCCGCATCCCGCTCCACCTTAAGCTCCCGGATCTGAAGCTTGAGGCTTCGCTTTTCGACCCCGACCACCTCGTGATGCACGTGGCCTTCGATCCCAAGGATTTTGCAGAGGGCAGTCAGGAGGGGTTCCTTGTGCATCGAGCTGAAACCCTTCAGCTCGTCATTATCCAGATCCCTCGCGATATCGCGGAGCTGGGCGACCGTCTTTTTCTTGAGCTCGTCGTAAGTGATCTCTGCGGTTTCCATTACACCTCCTTTGTGTCTACGTGGGCATCGCCACCCCAAGCGAATCAGCAGCTTCGGTGATGGATTTCCAGATGTCATCTGCGATCGGAATACCCTCACGTTGCCGAATCTCACGCGTACGCGCCTCTGGATCTCCTGGAACAAGAACCGCCTCGAAACCCGGTGCGGGTGGGACAGCCTTGACCCGTCGTTTCAGCTCACCCGCCAGGCTCTGGTATTCAGAAATTGGATGAAAGATGTCCGCTCGGAAGACGAACATCGTCACCCCCTGGTGCCGCATGATGTTGTTGCTCCGTCCCGATTCCGCGAATGCGTCGCTCCCCGTGAAAATTCGTCCCAGAAACTCCACCGCCATCATCAGGGCATAACCCTTATGTCCCCCGAAGGACAAATGCCCTCCGCCTTCGAAGTAATCGTTCGGGTCGATCGTGGGAACCCCGTTTTTATCCGCGATGCAGCCCGGAGGTAGCTTTTCTTTTCTTCTTTTCGCGTTTTCAACCTTAACCCCTGAAAGGGCGGTCGTCGCAAAGTCGAAAAACATCGACCCTTCCTCCCCCGCTGGAAAACCCATCGCCACTGGATTGGTGTTCAGGACGCGCTTTCGCCCCCCATAGGGAAAAGCCACCGGAGCTTCCTCGGAGAGCCCTCCCGCCCAGACCATGGAGATCATCCCGTTTTCAGCCGCCATTTCCACGTAATGGCCTAGGCGACCGATATGGTTGCATCGAACCAGCCCCACCACCGCAAGGTGGTTTTCCTTCGCCTTCTCGATCGCAACTTCCATCCCGAATTTTGCAGTAACGTGTCCGAAAGTCCAGTTTCCCGTGACCAGGGCACTCGTCGGAGTTTCCTTCAAAATCTCTGGGCGGACAGTGGGAACGATCCCGCCCGATTTAACCTCGTTCACATAGGGGGCCAGGTGCCAGACCCCGTGCGTGTCCACACCGCAGAGGTTGGACGAGACGAGATGATCGGCAACGCAATCCGCAGTCTCCTCATCCGCCCCTGCGGCCAGAAGGACGTTCCGGACAAGATCGTTGAGTTTATCTTTCTGGATAACCATAGACTCTCCGTTAAGGACCCCATCGAAACGAAATATCCCGGATGATATTCAGTTCGTCGTCCGATATCCGGGTTACACGAAATGCTCCTTCACGATTGTTCGATCTGAAAGAAAGGAAATAAAATTGAAGAAAACCGGACATCCGACCTCAAAACCCGGTTTTTCATCGTTCGGCCACACGGTGAACTGACAGAACGGACTTCCAACCCCCGAGTAGAGTATCCCCTCCTTGTAAATTTGCAAACTCCGGTGAACGTGTCCGAAAAAGACCCCGCGCAGCTTGCTTCGTCCGTCCGATAAGACTTGATGCAGTCTTGCACCGTTCAGGAGCAGCATGTCACGATCGAGCCAGGGGGAATCCAACTCGATTGGCGGAAAATGTAAGAACACACTCACGGGAAATTCACTCTGTTGGATTTCGCGCTTTAGAATTACGAACTGTTCTTCTTCAAGTTCTCCGGCCGGACCGATTTCATCCCGCCCGCGGCCGTCCAGAACGATAATATTGAGATTCTTCAGAGAAATCCTGTACGTCAAAGACTGATCCCCATCCACGAGATCGACCTTCGACCCCATCGGAAGAAACCTCTGAATATCGCCGGAAGTGTCGTGATTGCCCGTCGCATAGTAAACCGGGGCCTTGAGTCTCGACAGTTCATCTCCGGCGAGCCGATATGCATCAGGGTCGGGGTCCGCTACAACATCGCCGGAATGAATGACCAGATCGGGGGGGAATGGAAGCCCGTTAATCGCATCAACAAGCCTTTTCAAGCACGGAAACGGCTCGACCCCTATCTTTTGTCTGAGATCGCCCGAAAAAACGGGGGCAAGGTCGAAGCAAGATCCTGGTTGCCTGTAGGGTTGAGAAGGGATACATATTTTGGGATATCCCTGACCTCACAGGAGGAGTAAAGATGGAGCAACTGTCCTCAAACAGTGACCCGGTCAAGAAGCGTAGGAGCTTGTCCCCGGAACAGAAGTATGAGATTTTCCTTGAAGCCAGCCGGGGAGATGTTCCCATTGCACAGGTGCTGCGGAAATGGGGCATTCATTCCTCGGATCTAAAGCGTATTCGTGAGTCGGTCAAGTCCGGGGCCCTCAAGGAGTTCAAGGGTCGCCGGAGCCGCAAGCCGATGGTATCGGCTGAGGAGGTGGAGCAGCTGCGCAAAGAGCGGGCACGCCTGGAGCAAACGATCATTGAGCAATCTGTGGAACTTTCCCTGCTAAAAAAAAGTGTGAATGGGATCTGACAGGCCCGATCAAGGGCCACCGGGTGCAAGCTGAGGTCAAACGCGAGATCCTCTTAATGGTCCATCGGGCCAAGGAGAAAGGGGTGAAACTCACCCGTTCTTGCGAGATCCTACAGCTTCCCCTCCAGCGGTATTGTGCCTGGAGCCGGCGAGATCGAGAAGAGAAGCTGGATGGGGTGTCGGACCCGCTTTTGGATGGGAAGCCCGGGCCCGCCCCTGATGAGGCCCCACACGGATGAGACCTATGCCGATCTGCCTCCCCATCAGCTGGCGGTGGTAGCCTCAGAGAAGGGGGTAGTGCAGGCCTCGGCCTCCAGCTTCTACCGACAGGCCAGGAAAGAACGTCTGGCACGCAGGAAACAGGTGAGGACGCCGGTCAAGCAGAGCAAGCCCCAGGTCAAACCTGAAGGTCCTAATCAGGTCTGGAGCTGGGACCTGACCTACATCCCATTTTTCGGTTTGTTCCTGTATTTTACCGCCATTCTCGACGTGTATTCCAGGAAGATCGTAGGATGGAAGCTCTCCTTCAACGCGACCGTGGAGCAGGTCAAACAGGCTTGGGATCAAGCCCTTGCCAACGAAGGACTGCTGGACACTGGGCCCATAAGCTTGACAGCCCTCTCAGATCACGGATCTCAGATGAAGGCCAAATCGATGGCCCAATTCTTCAAGGACCTGGGCATCTCGCAGCTGTTTGCCCGATATCAAACACCCACGGACAACGCCTGGATCGAAGCCTTTTTCCGGACATTCAAATACGACTGGCTGCGCTTCCAGGACATCTTCACATTCCATCAACTGGAAGGCCTGATTGATTCCTTCATTCACAGCTACAACGCCGAACGCTATCACGGGGCAATACAGTATGTCACGCCTCTTCAGAGGCATAAAGGCCAGCATCAAAAGATTCTTCACCACCGACAAGGTCGAAAGGAGGAGGCTCGGCAGCGCCGCATAGAAATCAATCGGCAAAGAACATCCCAGACCATCCACAAGGCTGCCTGAATCTTGCTTGGACCTTTATCTGCTTTTCTCTTGTTATCTCAGAATAGATACAACCCCGTAGAGCGTGAAGTCCTCCGTGGGACCGATGTGTGTGTCACTGATATGTACGATATATGCCACGATAAGCCCATAATTTTCCGGGTGCTTACCACCACAAGCCTCGTCTTTTCCATCCCCAGAAACCCATCATTCATAATGCAAATCCTTCGAGATGTCAACACAAAAGGTCCTGGGACTCAAAACCAGAAGGGACAGCCGAAAAAGCTATCCCTTCTGTCTAATATATTGTTGCCCAGCAAGTTACATGTCAATCCCCAACTTCGCAGATGCCTTAATGCTTTAAATCGTTTCAAAATTGTTTGGTCGGTATCTCTTTCAGAATGAAAACTAACCTTTATGTTCTATAGGAATTTTCCAATCTCGGCTGAATAGAAACGCCAGGATACAGATACCGGTAACCAGAAACGTGCAGACGGCCACGGTGGTAAACGCCTGGAATCCGTAGAGAATGGGGATAAAGAAAGCGAGAGTGGCCCCCATGGCGGTCCCCAGGGCATCCATGCCAAACAATTGCAGCCGGCCCATCGGAACCTGTTCGAAAATTAGGGGAAAGAAAGTGCCCGTGACCAGGACAACAGGAACCAGAGTCCCGACTACCGTACCGACGTGCCACGCGGAGGCCCCCAACCACATGATTACCGCGATGATCAGCGTCCCGAGGATAATCCGGGGAAGGTGCCGTTTTGAGATCAGAAGGCTCCCCAGACCGGTCATTGTCAAGAAAGAAACGATGCCGATGATCAAAGAATCGTAGTAGGAATACAAATTCCGGAAAAGGTGAATAACGCACAGATGCTCGATCAGGATAAAGTTGGCACCCAGCAGGATACCTATCCCCATCAAAACCGTCGGATGGACGGAGAGGGATTTCCCGCGAAGCGGTCGCCACAGAATTACCCCCAGGATGCCGCCAGCCCCAACAAGCAATACGGCCAGCACCTTGAACATCCAACGGATATCCTCCTCGGACAGGATGTTGCTGATGTTACCCGCCAGGAATGGGCGGTTATCCGTGATTTGTCGAAAGTCGGATAGCTCCATTTCCGGATCCCGGAGCGGGACCAGATCGTGATCCATTGCGAACTGCCTTCTCGCGCTTGACCATTTGGTTTTTTGCTCCGGCGAGGCATCGGATGGAAACGCCAATAACTCGAAGGCCCCCTGCTTTTCATCCATAAAGCCGAAAACATCCATCCCCAGCAGACGCAACGTGTTGTAGTACTGACGGAGCAAAATACCCTTGTCGTCCAGCACCACGTCGTAACCGATGGCGAGGACACCGCCGGGATTCAAGTGGTCTATGAACAACTGGAAGGCCTCCGTCGTTCGGATCATGTTACCCGGCTCGAGCATCAACTGCGGATACCCGCCGACACTCATTAACATAATTAAGTCGAAGCGTTCATCGGTTCGTTCGAAATAACCGCGGGCTTCTCCGACGTAAGTCTCCACGGGATCCTTCGTGTATGCTTCGGCAAAATCCTCGCGTAAGGGTCCCTGGATCGATTCAACCACAACCGGTTCAATCTCCATGGCAAGGATCCTCCCGGCCCCCGCCATTCGGCTGTAAATGATACCGCGCCCGCCCCCGGACCCGATGATCGCCACGCGGCCCTCTTCGGGCAGAAACAGGAACGGGATCCGGTCTCGTGATAGCAGGGCGTCGGAGCCCTTTTGGGGAACCACATTCCACATGCCGACATCGTTGTAAAACCCGCTGTAGTAATGCTCATCCAGCCGCTTGAACAGGAAATAGCCTTTCTCCGTCCCGATCACTTCGCTGAATTCCCCCACCTTCAGATCCACCACTCCCTCGAAAAACCGGGGGTCCAAATCCGAAGGCACGACGAAACCGAGGGCCTTTCCCGGAAAAGTCCCCCCCCTCCTCAACCCCCCAAGCACCCTTTCCGCCTCCGCTCGTGATGAAACCACCACCATTGACAGCCGGATCCTTTCAGCCCCTTGTGTACTTTCACTCCGGGTCTTCCCCTCCTCGATACTTCTGCGGATAATTTCGACATATGAGTATTTGCCCCATCCCGCAAAGGCCACTTCGTTGTCCGGGCTTTGATCAAGACTCCACGCAGCCGACATGTTAACGGTTGAGGGCAGCTTGAACCAGTTCATAAAGGTGCGGTCGAAGGCCGGCCAACAGACCACCGCCAGAATTACAACCAGTTCCACCCCCCCCCGAAAACGGACACCCTTTTTCAAGATAAGGCGACTTCCCGAGACAGCTGCCACCGCAAGAAGCAGCAGGCGGGGCACACCCAACGGTCGCTGAAGCAACTCGGCCAACCCGAATGCGGCAGCTCCACCGAAGAGGAACAGCGCATACACCGGCCGCATTCCCCCTCCAAAGGCCTGTGTCCCCGCCAGATAACCGATATATTCGGCTGCCCCGTATGCGGCGAAAAACGAAAGATAGATTAAGGCGAACACCAGAACCTGTACCAGCAAGCGAACCGGATCGATGCCGAACAGTAGATTCGCTCGCATGTAGTCAACGTGCTTGCAACCCAGAGTGGCCAGGATGCTCAGGACCATGACGATCTGCATCACGGTCAACATGCGCTGAAATCGCCTCACGTCCGCCTGATGCTTGCGCGCGGCCAGGGCGGCGCCGATCGGAAACCCGACCAGCAGCAGCGCAAAAAACATAGATGGCATGATGAAAAACGAAAGGAGACGAAAAATCGACAGACTGAACAGCACGGCCCCAAGGGACGAGAGAAAAATCCCGGCGACCAAACGCTTCAGCGACGTCCCTTCAAGCATGTCTACGGATCCGTTCATATCGATAAGTTGTGAGGTTGACATTTATGGCTACTTCCTGCAGTTTTATGGTTCCCTTGCAATCGCGAGATTCGCTTCGCTCAGCCGGAACCAACTGGCTCCTTGGCATAGCTTTCCGACCGGATACTTCAGGAGATTGTCAGGATATTAATCCCTGGCCTTATGGGGCCAAAAGTTGTGGGACCGGTCTCCAGACCGGGAACTGGCTCGGTAGGGCCAGGATCAATTAAACAGAGATTTTTCACTTTGGCTGACGACCTTATTATTCCCCGACTGGAGTCGGGTCCCACAAAATCTAAGGGGTTATCCCCTTACCTATCCCGGGCTTGACTTTTCCTGCCACTGCCACTGCTACTGCCTCAGTCCATCGTCCATCGTCCATCGTCCAAACTGTATTCATGATGCAATTCCTTTGAATTGTCAATACCAAAGGCACCCCACGTACGCAGTAAGACTCAATAAAAAAAGGACATACCGTGAAAATGGTGTCCAGGGCGTTAAATCAACTTTCCCATCAATTACCTTTATAAGGAAGAATAAACATGGACAGCGCTGCGTCTTACCGCGCCACGGCCTTTGCCGACGCCAAGCCCGAGCTTGCTGCCCCTGGAGCCACGCCGGAGCGGTTGGCCCACTTGCAGGAGCATGGTTTCGTCATCATCACCGACCTTGTCGACAACCCAATGATCCCCGTACTCCGTGAGGCGGGCCGCCGTGTCACCGAGGCGTGCTCGCCCGAAAATGGATACAGCAAGATCGATTGCTCGAAGGGCTACGTGCACCGTGCGCGAGACGATGAGCCGTGGGCGATCCGGGGCCTGACCCATCCCGCCCTCGGGGAGCCCAGCTTTGCCGAGTTCCACTGCTCGCCGGATTTCCTGAATTTCGTCCACTCCTGGTGCGGGCTGCGGCCTGAAGATATGGTGATGAGCGGGATGCTCCTGTGGTGCAATCCCCGGCGGCACGAGAATGGGCCCAGTTGGCACCGAGACGTGACGTGGTGGGGCACCGGGAAGCCTTATTTTTCGCAGAGGGACGACCGCGGGGAGGACACTGAGGCGTACTCTGAGGAGACCGAAAACCTCCGATGGGAAGAAATCCGCGCCAATAACGCCACGGCGATCACCGAGCGGAACGGAGTGAGCGTGTTCTTGGCCTTGGTCGACGATGAGTGCCACGAGCTCGTACCCGGTAGCCACGATCGCTGGCGGACGCCGTTTGAGCACGACGTGCTCCTCCCGCAGGCGATGAAGGACCAGGGGGTGCCGCACACGCCCAGTTGGAACGGCTTGGACCCGTTGCCGAACCAGGTGGCGATTCGGCTCAAGGCCGGAGAAGCCCTCATCCGCAACGGGGCCACGATCCACACCGGGCACACCGTCCCCGATCGCGAGCGCAACACCTTGTCCATCGGCTGGTCGAAGTGGACAGGCCCATTCACAGGGGAGCGGGCGGTGGCGGACGCGCGTAGCGCGTGGCAACTCGATCCCGCCGTGCGGTCTGCATTGCCGCACGAGTGGATGAGAACAGCGTGGGACCGATGGGCAGAAACGCAGAAGTTGGGAGATACGCTTGAGGACCGCTACGCGGGGTTTGACATCGGGCGAATCAAAGCTGGGGAAGTCGTGGGTTGGCGTGGTGAGCTGGAGCGCCAAGCTGCAGCGGCGGGAGAAGCGTGGAAGCCCTTCCAAACAGCGGAATGAAGGAATATGAAACCTCGCTTGCGAGCTCTTCGTTCCGCGACGCGCACGTCCACACCTCGGTCACCCGTCACCCCCGAGGAGAACGCCGGACTCGGGCGCTCGGCATTCGTGTCCCAGCAGCCGCAGGCTGTGCCACAGCGTCGCCTGATTGCCGGTGACGACCGGGCGGCCGAGGGCTAATTCGAGGCGGTCGATCAACCCGATGGTGTCGATCGCGGTGTCCGGGATCAGCAACGGATGGGTGCGGCTCCCCAGCGCGCGGTTGAAACGTACCGCTTGCTGGTGGATGTCGAGGTTGTGCGACTCGAGCTCGTCCGCGCAGTCGAGCGACACCATCGCCGCCACTGCAATGCCAGCGTCGTCAAGGAACCGCAGGAACCGGTGCGTGGTGGGCGCGGGATAGGCGCTCAGCACGTCCACCGTGCCGGCACCGAGGACCGTGACCGCCTCGAGCATCGCGAGCGAGGTGCTCGTCGCGGGCCGCCCCGCAGCTTTCGCCATTGTATCTATTCTGAGATAACAAGAGAAAAGCAGATAAAGGTCCAAGCAAGATTCAGGCAGCCTTGTGGATGGTCTGGGATGTTCTTTGCCGATTGATTTCTATGCGGCGCTGCCGAGCCTCCTCCTTTCGACCTTGTCGGTGGTGAAGAATCTTTTGATGCTGGCCTTTATGCCTCTGAAGAGGCGTGACATACTGTATTGCCCCGTGATAGCGTTCGGCGTTGTAGCTGTGAATGAAGGAATCAATCAGGCCTTCCAGTTGATGGAATGTGAAGATGTCCTGGAAGCGCAGCCAGTCGTATTTGAATGTCCGGAAAAAGGCTTCGATCCAGGCGTTGTCCGTGGGTGTTTGATATCGGGCAAACAGCTGCGAGATGCCCAGGTCCTTGAAGAATTGGGCCATCGATTTGGCCTTCATCTGAGATCCGTGATCTGAGAGGGCTGTCAAGCTTATGGGCCCAGTGTCCAGCAGTCCTTCGTTGGCAAGGGCTTGATCCCAGGCCTGTTTGACCTGCTCCACGGTCGCGTTGAAGGAGAGCTTCCATCCTACGATTTTCCTGGAATACACGTCGAGAATGGCGGTAAAATACAGGAACAAACCGAAAAATGGGATGTAGGTCAGGTCCCAGCTCCAGACCTGATTAGGACCTTCAGGTTTGACCTGGGGCTTGCTCTGCTTGACCGGCGTCCTCACCTGTTTCCTGCGTGCCAGACGTTCTTTCCTGGCCTGTCGGTAGAAGCTGGAGGCCGAGGCCTGCACTACCCCCTTCTCTGAGGCTACCACCGCCAGCTGATGGGGAGGCAGATCGGCATAGGTCTCATCCCTTAAGAGGGCCGGGATTTGCTCTTTCTCCTCCCTCAGCAATCCGTGTGGGGCCTCATCAGGGGCGGGCCCGGGCTTCCCATCCAAAAGCGGGTCCGACACCCCATCCAGCTTCTCTTCTCGATCTCGCCGGCTCCAGGCACAATACCGCTGGAGGGGAAGCTGTAGGATCTCGCAAGAACGGGTGAGTTTCACCCCTTTCTCCTTGGCCCGATGGACCATTAAGAGGATCTCGCGTTTGACCTCAGCTTGCACCCGGTGGCCCTTGATCGGGCCTGTCAGATCCCATTCACACTTTTTTTTAGCAGGGAAAGTTCCACAGATTGCTCAATGATCGTTTGCTCCAGGCGTGCCCGCTCTTTGCGCAGCTGCTCCACCTCCTCAGCCGATACCATCGGCTTGCGGCTCCGGCGACCCTTGAACTCCTTGAGGGCCCCGGACTTGACCGACTCACGAATACGCTTTAGATCCGAGGAATGAATGCCCCATTTCCGCAGCACCTGTGCAATGGGAACATCTCCCCGGCTGGCTTCAAGGAAAATCTCATACTTCTGTTCCGGGGACAAGCTCCTGCGCTTCTTGACCGGGTCACTGTTTGAGGACAGTTGCTCCATCTTTACTCCTCCTGTGAGGTCAGGGATATCCCAAAATATGTATCCCTTCTCAACCCTACAGGCAACCAGGATCTTGCTTCGACCTTGCCCCCGTTTTTTCGGGCGATCTCAGACAAAAGATACCATCGCGTCGGCTTGCGCGCGCGACCACTCGAGCCCACCGACGAAGCTCCCGCAGGTGCACGGCCACGCCACTACGTCGCAGTCAGCCTCGGAAAGCTCCCGCACCGCCGCCGCCAGCTTGTCTTCGCGGCCGGTGTCGTACACGGACTCGATGTCGTGCCGGCCGTTGGCCTCGGCGTAGGCCTCCACCGTGCTGATCGAGGGGAAACCAAACCGTTGCATCCACCAATCGTAGTGCTGCGTCTCGGGATCTTCCACCCGGTTGAAGCCCGCGCCGGCCACCTTGGGGATGATCAGCCCCAGACGCTGCGTGTTCGGCCGTGTCTCGGTCATGGTGCGCTTTCCTCAGTCAGGCTCGATGAACATGGTTTCGTCGACCGCGCCTGTGAACCAGAGATTACGGCAAACCTCCGAGAACTCCTCGAGCGCCTCGAACGAGGTGCCGGTCGCGAACAGGGTCGCTGCGATGATGCCGTACGGGCTGATGAGGGTGTTGCCGCGCTCGTAGAAGAATGCGAAGTCGAGCAGCCAGCCGTCCTCGTCGACCACCAGATCCTGCCCCGATAGGGTGTTACCCCCCGTGAACCCGCCGGTCAGTCGGCCGCTCACCGGCGCGAACAGCAGATCGCCCGGCCCCGGGTAGATGCAGGTCCACTCCTGCGGCGGGGTGGGCTTGGGCAGGGGGACCAGGTTATAAATCTCGTTGTTGGCGTACTTCGCGTGATACGCCTGGCTCTCCACCGGCAGCATCTTCGCTACAGTCTTGCAGGTTTCCGGTGAGCGGTCCCAGCGCATGCGCAGACGCACGCTCGCATCGCGCTTGTGTAGACCGAGCCGAATGAATGGGAGCTTTTCGTCCGGCATCCCTTCGTCCTCTCGTCTACTAAGGTGTTACACAGTCCACATGTCAGGCTCAGAATGAGGCAAAACCTGACCGATTGTCTGTGGCGTTGGCGCTTCGAGATCCGTGACAAGCTGCGTCAACTTGGTCTCTAGTAACACAGGCTCTATGAAACGGCACTTCCGGTCTTGCTCTTTTTGACAACACGAAAGACATGATAATTCTTCGGACCGACTTTCAAACCATCGTTATTTCATACACTTGTCACCATTTTTTATAAGGTAGGAATTTTCCTGACATTGTCACTTTAACCCGGTCGCCTTTCGGATCCTCTTCCTTAAAACCGTCCGCTAAACCGGGGTAACTCCATCTATTGTAAGCGTAAAATCAATTGCACTCATGATACCGTCACCAAATTTTTCATGGATAACCGCCTTGATGGGCATGCCGTAAACCTGCATTATTTCATAAAACCGATATATTAGCGGATCCGTTGGTACAACAGGTCCGAGGCCTTTGCTTGGGCATACTGTCAACGCCTCAGCGATGGTTGAATCCAGCTCCAACTCATCAACAATTTTAGTAGCTTCTTCTGTGGTGGCGCTTGCTTGTTGATAAAACAGGGATGCAACCCAAACTTCATCCCGATTGATGCGTTTCCCTAGTTCATCAAAGGACAAACCTTTTGCCTGTTTTGCGTTCAAAAGTTGTTGTGTTATCTGTGATGATTCCATCGTAAATCTCCTGTGAAATAAAACAATCTTGCGGCTGAGTTAAGTGGCGAAACGGGCGATTTCAGTTGATGTTCTTCATCTCTGAAATAACGATCAAGTTGAACAATTTAATAGCAGCGATCAATATCCGTTCCAGCGCCCAGTTATGTCTTATTGATGGCATTTCCAATTCGCCACAAAACGCCAGTAGGGTCAAATAAAGTGAAGTCTCGCAACCCCCATTCTCGCTCTTCGGGCTCGCCAAGCCTAATTCCGTATTTTTCAACCACATTGTTAGATTTAATTCTAGACCACCAGTCATCA
Source organism: Candidatus Latescibacterota bacterium (assembly GCA_965217865.1). GTDB lineage: Bacteria > Latescibacterota > UBA2968 > SICM01 > SICM01 > CBDCJO01. Next base: position 3,709,124 of record CBDCJO010000002.1, read on the forward strand.
GAGTTTTTTACCAGAAAATGCATCACGAAACTATCTGCGTGCTCCTTCACATAATAATTCTGAAGAAGAAAGCTGCTACTTTGAGTTCTAAAATAAGCCAAGTCCCCATCAGACCATATAAGATCAAATCCAATATCACTATAGAATTTCTTTGACAACTCAAAATCCTTTGCCGGAACAAAAGCCTTTATTTCTACTACATCATAATCCGGCATCTCCATCCTCCAGACTGGATTTTTGAACCTGCCGACACGCTCGGGGCGGCGAAGAAACCTCAAACAACCAAGAACTGAGAACGTCCGACTGCATCTCGCTCGTTGGGCATTATTTGACCGTTTGGGGTCATCTCACCTTCGCCAGAGACGATATAATAAAGCTTGAAACCAGGGAGCCGGCGGGACCGCCGCTCTTGCGAATCATGTGGCCAGTCCATCGGGGTAGCCGTAGGGTGTGTCGTTGCGGTGGGCGGGAAGCGGCCAGCTCTGGCCGCCGAGGTTTTGGTACGCCTCGTGCTTGCCGCATAGCCACAGAAACATCTCGGCCGTCTTGCAATCCCCACGGAACTGCTCGACATAAGCGCCCGCGGGCGTGCTGTAGCTGACGGAGGCGAAGTCGAAGTCCGGCTCGACGATCCAATCGCGCCTGGACGGAGTCTTGCGCCAGTAGAAGTATTTCAGCATGTTCCGGAGAGTGGCTTCCGTCGACCTTCCGCGACGGTGCCAGATCTGATACGCCGTGAGGAAGATGGATCCCCCCGGCGAAGCCGTCGACACGGTGCCGCGAATGGCGTTCAGGTGTCCCATGAAACGGGCCTTGTTGCGGATGAGATGAGACCCCGGCAAGACCTCCGTGGGCCCTATTTCCACAGGGGTGTTCTGAGGATAGAAGAATACCTGCAGGTAGTTGAGTTCCGGGCCCCACTGGTAGTTGCCGTCCACATGCCAGCCGCCGGTCACCGGATGCGGACCCGTCACCCTGTGGTTGCTCATGAGGATGGGAATGTGAAAATTGGCGCCCATCAGCGAGCGTACAGCTCCGGCCGCAACCCTGTTGAGAATGACACCGTCGATGAACCACTCTTCATCGAGGATTCCGGTCGGTTCCTTGAACGCGTCGCTCTCGAGGTATTCCGTCGTCATGCGATTGATTTCGTCAGGTACCACGCCTTCCAGAAGCAAGTAGCCGTTCTTGCAGAATTCCAGCACCTGCGAGTCGGTGAGGGTCGGTTCGCAGTCGTAGGTCTTGTCGTTGAGTTGTGTCATCGCTCTATTTCCATCGTTCGAGGATAAAGAGGAACCCCAGGCCGTGGAACTCCTCATCGCTCATGGTCAGCAGCGACTGGTCGGGAAAGGAGATCACCCGCCAGCCCTGATTTATCGCGTCGAGCACCGACTTGTACGGCCATTCTTCCGGATCGGAGCTCAACACGACCTCCTTGCCGCCTTCGACCAGCGACATGCCCAGTAGTTCTGTGCTCACTGAAGTCGACCGGGCGTGAAGGTAGAGAAGATCCTGACGGGCTCCGTTGACTGCCGCGATGGCGGCGATGCCACCGCGCAAACCTTGCTCGGTCAGCTCACCTTTCTTCAAGTCCATCACGAGTGCTTCGATCCGTTCGGTTTGCTCGCTGCGCATGTCTATCGTCGCTCCTTTCAGAAGTGCAGGAAGGAGATGGCTCTGGGAAAAACCGATGTTGTCGGGAAGCGTGTCAAGCCATCACGGTAAACCCCAGTGTGCATCCCTAGTGCATCGTGGCGGAAACCATCCCCACATTCAAAGCAAGCTCTTATACTTTGTATTTCCCTGGAGTTTTAAGCATAGTTCAGACGCCCTCAAGAACCCCTCCAAAGCACCTAAACTGTATTCATGATTCAATTCCTTTGAAATGTCAAATACCAAACGCACCCACGTATGCCGTAAGGTTTCATAAAAAAAGGACATAACCATAAAATGGTTGCCCCTATGCAATCAAACAGCCAAGAGAATCCCAACCTGGAACTTTCTTTTATCGCCACATATTTCGATCCAGACTTCTGTACTGGACCGCTTCGGCCACGTGTTGCGCTTGTATGTCCGCCTCACCCTCGATATCCGCAATCGTCCGGTTGACCTTCAGGATCCTGTCGTAGGCCCTGGCCGACAGACCGAGTTTGATGATCGCCATGCGCAGGAGCTCGTGCCCCTTACCGTCGATCCGCCACCACCGATCATATGGAGGTGATTACCCATCTTTAGATCCAGTAATTTATAGTGCCTTGAAAAATCTCTGGTACGCAAGTTGCAGTCACTCGACTCAGGTCTGTATACCGAAATTTACAACTTGGAGAGCGCAAAGTCATTAAATTTGTCGAACCGTCAGTCATAATCACCTCGCTTCACTCATACGTCGGCAAACGGAAACGTGCCATTGTAGCCGAGCGCATCCAGAGCCGACTGCGGCGAGCTGACGAAGCGGATTCCGGGAAACATCGGAGTCTGCTGGTAGTGGAGAACGACGTTGCTGCGAATCGGGGCGCCGGGATCCTTTTTCAGTTTGGCACCCTGATGTGGGATATGGCTGAAGAAGACGACGGCATCCCCAGTCATCGGGTACAGATGCGCATGCTCCTGCTCGTCGCACCAACGGTGGAAAGGATTGCTGAAGTCGTAGCCTCTGTGCTTGCGAATCTCGGCCGGCACCTCCTTGTGACAGTACCCGCTGACGAATGTCAGTCGCCCCGTTTCCGGTGTATTGTCGGTTAAATAGAATGTGGTATTCATGCACAGAGGCCTCAGCGCGTGACGCGCCTCGTCGCAAGAGTCCCAGTAGTATCCGAAATCAGTATGCCATTCCTGGGTGTACGATACGGGATTCATGTGAGCGCGAAAACTCCGGAGCTGACACTGCCTGCCCAGCATCGCCTTCAGGTACTGAGCCACTGATGGGTGCGCCACCATCGGGTTGGCCAGCTCGGGCTCCTGTTCGAGCAGGTGGTTGAAGTAGACATTGCCGACTTGGTTGAAACCATCCCATTCCTTTTCCTCGTACTTCCGCAGCAGGCATTCGCGCCAGGACAGCACGACATCCTCTTTCAGAGCGTCTCGAACCAGCAAGAATCCGTGTCGGTCCAGGGCGTCGAGCTGATCCTCCAGCTCGACAATCTCGTCAGTATCGGCGATCATTTCCATCATGTCCCCTCCCTTTCGTTGCGCCCCCAAGCTATCACGCTGAGCGGACTGCTTCTTCACCCATACCTCCGGATGACTTCCTTCACCTGTGTCGTCCCCTCAGCGTCCTTCCGCACCAAAAGTCCTAGTCCCTCGAAAGCCATCCCCTCCCATTCCCAGCACCCCTCCCTCGCCGGCGCGCAGTAGATGTCCTGCCTGCCATCCGGCAAAATCACATGCATCCAGCCGCTACCAGGATGGCCCAGCGCTTCGACCTGGGGAATTGCCGTTTCATTGCTTCGCAGGGGCCAGATCACCGTCTGAATAAGAGCAGGGGGTGCACCGAGCTGACGATAGACCACACAGGGAGCCGGTACCGGCCGCACACCCCCACCGCAGTACCAGCCCTGCAGTTCCGGTTCGGGCCGTCCTTCGACGGCTTCCAATTCCAGCCCCTCGACCACCGCGGGGATGAGCGCCAGGTTGGGTTCTCCGAACGTGGTGGTACGCGCGGTCTTGGCAGCGGAGTCCACCTCGATTTCCACCGGCACAAAGTGGAAAAGTGACTCGTAGGTGTGCCTTCCATTGCCGGTGAAGCGATCTGTTACCATCCAGTATGAGTAATCGCCGGGTTCCCGAGCTTTGACGAAGAGGACGCTGCGGTGATGCTGCACCGAGTGGTTGATCTCCCCCTGCCACGGGTCCGGTGCGAATACCGACGACATCGGTTCGGCGTAGTGCCCGGTGCCGTAGCCCTCTTCGTATGAACCGGCCAGGTAGTCGCACACCGGCGTACTCCACCAGGGATTGTCCAGCGGTCCATCGGTGGTAGAGGGACCGGTAACCAGCCGCATCTGGCTGAGTCCATCTACGATGGCGCTGTTGTGGCCTACTGTGTGGCCGAAAAAGCGGTACCAGGGCAATTCGTGTGCCTCGCGGGAATAGCTGTGGATGCCCAGGTCCTCCATCAAGGAGCGGCCGTAGGCGACCACTTCGACGGCCAGCTTCCCTTCGTGGGCGTGTAGCACACCCAAGGGTCCCACATCGAAAAACAGGTAATTGGCCTCCCGGCTCCAGTCGGAGCGCATCACCCCCACCCCGCCATAGGGGAAATAGACGGAGCATCGAGAGGGTGGGGTACCACGCTCCCCGCCGCTGGCGATGTACTCCATGTCCCGGCTTTTTTCGAGACCGGCCACGGAGCGGACGAAGTTGAACGGGAAACCCCGCTGACCGTCGCCCGTCCACACACAACTGCCGTCCGGCTTGGCGATGTAGGCAAGGAATTCGGCACGCTTGACAAGGGCGGGGCGGAGATGGTCGGGAACGGGATAGCCGTTTTCGCGCGCCAGGCGCAATCCTTTCGCCCCGTTGGTAGAGGCTCCGATGACGTAACCATACGAATTCTCCTTGGTGGAGCCGTCCGGATAGGCTGCCGCCTCTCCGAAATATTGGCCGATCTGGTTTAAGCCGCGTCGGCGCCAGTGGGAAGCGCGCTTACACTCCGGCATACCCACGCCCAGCCATAGAAATCCCAGACCGTTATAGAGCAATTGGTTGCCCTGTGCCCCTTCCACGGGCTCCATCGACGCGGCACAACCGTCGACGAGCCAGCCGTACATGGCGCAGAAGTCGTTGGCATCGAGGTTCTCCCAGGAGAGGATGAAGGGCAGCATCTGCAGGTAGTTGACGGTCAATTGCAAATCCGGTATCCAGATCCAATCGCTGCGGTGGTTTACGTAGCGCACGTAGTGGGCGGCTATTTGGACCAGCTTGGCTATGTATTTCTCCTCGCCCGTCAACCAGTAGGTCTGGACCAGCGCCCGAAAATAGTACTGGTAGGGCAGGCTCAACGTCCACCTCCGCCCGGTACCCGAAGCGGGCGGCACGTGCTCCCAGTTCCAGTCCTGCCCCAGATCCTGGACGCCGTCTTCAGGCGAGTAGGGCAGGAAGACCTTGTTCTCCAGGACCAGGTCGGCCAGATCCACGACCGTGTAATCCGAGGCCATGAGCCCCTGGGTACGGGTGTGAGTATATCCCTTGGCGCGGCTGATCAATGGCTTGACCTTGCCGCGATCCTTCCAGGTGATAACTTTGGGATGCTCTGTGAGAAAATCGAACATCGACGTATTGCGCTCGAAGTCCTCTCCTTCGCCGAAGTGCCAGTCCAATTTAGGCTGAATGCGGGCCCTGTGATAATCCAGATAGGCCACCTCGGCAGCGGCGATATTTCCTGCCTCGACCGCGTCATTTACCTTTTCCAGGCCGGAATATTCCAGGTCCAATCGTTCGAATAGCGACTTATTGTCGTGACAGCGCTTTTCATTTAATGACATATCATTCAATGGCAGCAGGCTGTATCTATTCTGAGATAACAAGAGAAAAGCAGATAAAGGTCCAAGCAAGATTCAGGCAGCCTTGTGGATGGTCTGGGATGTTCTTTGCCGATTGATTTCTATGCGGCGCTGCCGAGCCTCCTCCTTTCGACCTTGTCGGTGGTGAAGAATCTTTTGATGCTGGCCTTTATGCCTCTGAAGAGGCGTGACATACTGTATTGCCCCGTGATAGCGTTCGGCGTTGTAGCTGTGAATGAAGGAATCAATCAGGCCTTCCAGTTGATGGAATGTGAAGATGTCCTGGAAGCGCAGCCAGTCGTATTTGAATGTCCGGAAAAAGGCTTCGATCCAGGCGTTGTCCGTGGGTGTTTGATATCGGGCAAACAGCTGCGAGATGCCCAGGTCCTTGAAGAATTGGGCCATCGATTTGGCCTTCATCTGAGATCCGTGATCTGAGAGGGCTGTCAAGCTTATGGGCCCAGTGTCCAGCAGTCCTTCGTTGGCAAGGGCTTGATCCCAGGCCTGTTTGACCTGCTCCACGGTCGCGTTGAAGGAGAGCTTCCATCCTACGATCTTCCTGGAATACACGTCGAGAATGGCGGTAAAATACAGGAACAAACCGAAAAATGGGATGTAGGTCAGGTCCCAGCTCCAGACCTGATTAGGACCTTCAGGTTTGACCTGGGGCTTGCTCTGCTTGACCGGCGTCCTCACCTGTTTCCTGCGTGCCAGACGTTCTTTCCTGGCCTGTCGGTAGAAGCTGGAGGCCGAGGCCTGCACTACCCCCTTCTCTGAGGCTACCACCGCCAGCTGATGGGGAGGCAGATCGGCATAGGTCTCATCCGTGTGGGGCCTCATCAGGGGCGGGCCCGGGCTTCCCATCCAAAAGCGGGTCCGACACCCCATCCAGCTTCTCTTCTCGATCTCGCCGGCTCCAGGCACAATACCGCTGGAGGGGAAGCTGTAGGATCTCGCAAGAACGGGTGAGTTTCACCCCTTTCTCCTTGGCCCGATGGACCATTAAGAGGATCTCGCGTTTGACCTCAGCTTGCACCCGGTGGCCCTTGATCGGGCCTGTCAGATCCCATTCACACTTTTTTTTAGCAGGGAAAGTTCCACAGATTGCTCAATGATCGTTTGCTCCAGGCGTGCCCGCTCTTTGCGCAGCTGCTCCACCTCCTCAGCCGATACCATCGGCTTGCGGCTCCGGCGACCCTTGAACTCCTTGAGGGCCCCGGACTTGACCGACTCACGAATACGCTTTAGATCCGAGGAATGAATGCCCCATTTCCGCAGCACCTGTGCAATGGGAACATCTCCCCGGCTGGCTTCAAGGAAAATCTCATACTTCTGTTCCGGGGACAAGCTCCTGCGCTTCTTGACCGGGTCACTGTTTGAGGACAGTTGCTCCATCTTTACTCCTCCTGTGAGGTCAGGGATATCCCAAAATATGTATCCCTTCTCAACCCTACAGGCAACCAGGATCTTGCTTCGACCTTGCCCCCATTTTTTCGGGCGATCTCAGACAAAAGATAGGATCCGTTCGTCCTCGCTGCCGCCTTCGCCCGTTCGTAGGCCCCCTTCAATGTGGTGCGATAAGCCTCTCCCCCCTTGCGCTCTTGCGCTTGATCCCTCAGGGTAGTTCACCGCGATGGATAAGAGCGTCATTCCTTCGGATAATCCAACGAATCTCCGCTTACATCGATTACACAGACCGATATCTTGCGCGCTTCATCTTCAGATAGTGTCGCCTTCAGTTGCTCCCGCAGCTTTTGGGGACTGTACGGGCGGGTGTCGCGAGGGGGTGGCTGGGTACAGTCTTTGCCGAACCAGAAGACCAGGTAGATCCCATATCCGCTCGTGGCAGGGCCGGTGGTGTACTGCTTGATCAGTTGGTTTTTGCATGCGCTCCATAGATCTCGGTGATTGTTCTTTTTGACTTCGACCGGCACCTGAAAATCCAGGCATGAAACGCGTATGTCGGCTCGTCTGTCTTTGGCGTAATGCCCCTCGGGTTGGGCGTCGACTCTTTCCGGAAGGAGTTGTCGCAGATCCGAAAGCATCGCATCCCGGCAGGAGTTCTCGTTTTTCGGGGAGCAAGGTTTTCCGTTGGAGTCCTCGTTCCAATACGGGCGCCAGTCGTCGGTATTGCCGGTCCGGATCCGGACGGCGGTCTCGCGCAGCCGATCCCTCACGAGGGCCGCGAGGTCGCCAGCGTTAGCGGGCGAGCCGCCATTCAACGTCCGGCAGACCTGTCCAATATCGGGATGCCGATAGCCGGAGTCACGGCGAATCACTCGTTGGTCATCCGACGCCCTGGACAGCACGTCGCGCCAGCACCGGATTGGCACGAAGGCTGTCCAGCGCGTCGCTCGCGTCTTTGGCGGGAGAAGCGGCGAGGCGTCGTATCAGTTCGTGGACAAGCCCAGAGGCTTGCATTGCAGGTGTGACCACCCCGTTCGTATCCAGCCACTGATCGGATTCGACGTAGCTTCCAACGAGGCGGAGGAGGAGTTCCAATACCGGAATCCCCAGCTCATCGAACGAGAACCACACGCGATCTTGAGTGCAAAAGAACGCCGCCAGTTGCAGAATCCGGCGCTCACGGCCCTGCACGAAGTCATTCAGAAGGTCCCTGTACACCGCTGGTGAAACGATGACGCCCGCCGCCAACCAATGCACGCGCTGAGCGACGTTCATGCTCGTCCGGGACAGTTTCCTTCCGATCACTTCCCGAAACAACGCTCTGTCGGCATGTTGAAGTGCAGCCTGGAGCAGATGATCCAGTGCGTCGATATGCTTCAGCTTGCAACGAGTCGGAAAGGCGCGGAGCAACTGCAGGCTCGCGTGCCGAGCGACCTGAGAATGGGCTTGGTCGTGCGCGAGTTCCCAGAGCTTGTAGATAACCTCGCGGTCACCGCGGAACTCGGTAACGGCGAATTGTACCTGCACATCGGCTACGATCTCGGGACGCGCCTCAAGAAGTCGTCGATACCATTCGGGCCGATATCCGCCGTGCGGCGTACAGTAATAGAACGCAATGGCCTTGCGAATCCGGCCGGCGTTCCATCGGGATGCGTCTTCCGGTGCCGTCCTTTCGACTTCAGCCAAGGTCTGCTCGAGTCCCTCATCGGTGGACTTGCGCGTGTAGATGGCGCAGCGGAGGGTCCCGGTTCCATTGGAGGACGATGCCGGGATGGCCTGAGGAGCGTTTCCGCTCATGCGTTTCCCTTTCCGGATCCACGGCTGTGGTTCCGCCTCTTTCCCCGGGTAAGCCCGAAGAAGGCAAAGCCGTTCCATTGGCTGCCGGTGACCTGCCGGGCGATGGCGGAGAGGGACCGGTAGCGGCGTCCCTCGAACGCGAAGCCGTCATCGAGCACCTGCACCACCAGGTCGCGGCCCTGGAAGGCGCGCACCAGCAGCGTCCCCGGCAGGGGCAGCCGCCGGTCCCGCGAGGGCGACAGGCGACCGGCCGTCGTCCGCGCCTGCTCCGCCGCCGTGCCCGGTCCGAGAGGCCGCCCTTGGCCAGGGCCTGCAGACGCCAGGCGATCCGCTTGCGCAGGAACGCCTTGTGGTACGAGCGGGTTTCCTCCCCGAAGACCTCGAGGTACTTCTCCCGCAGTTCACCCACCGTCATCCGGGAGAGCCCCTGAATCTGTTGAACCGTGCCGGCTTCCATACGGAATCCTCCCTTCCTTTGGGGATATAAAGCCGTTAACCTTTTCAATATGAACGACTTGTGTGGCCGGCATGTCAAGTCGTTTCTGCCCAAACGTCCCAGATTCTTCGGACGGCTACTCGTTATTGGGTGCTCCCGGAATCAGGGGCGAGACGGCGGCCGTTTCGGAAACGCGGGAAGCCCTGCGCCAGGAGCGAGGCGAGGGAGAGTCTCGTCGAGCGAGTCAGGAAGGGGGTCGAGGTCAGGCTCCAGGGGGATACTCGCCGGAGGAATTTCCGAAACGTCGAAACCGGCCGTCCGGATGCAACCGGGCTGTTAAACAAGGACGACAGAAAAAACAGAGAATCGGAGAATCCGGAGGAGATATCTCTGCTCAGCGGACGCAACCCCACGGTTGCGCTTGCAATCCCGGGGGGAGCGCTTCGAAACAGAGAATTTGCAGAGAGGGGGGAAGATGGCATAAGCGTTTGTGAATACGGCAGAAACGACAAGACCTCGAAGGGGTTGCCCCACGGGGTCTGGCGTTAACGGACGACCGCCGAAGTTGGCGGATGGGAATATGGCTCCCCATATGATCCTTTCCCCGGAACCATTCTCTGTTCGTCAGACGTAACCTGCTGTATTGAAAGGATATATCGTAATTACGCCCGCACCGTCGAGGCGGAAACCATGTCAAGACGTCAAGACCGATTCCCGTTTTTCCAGTCATATCAGTCGTTTCTTCCACATTGGGACCGGCTCCCCAACTGCACCCTTTTCCTGACCGCTCACCTTCACGCCAGAGAGAGAAACCTCTTGTATTTGAGGGAGTTGTGGAACATGGACGCGAATGAAGGGCTCGCCGGTCCCCGCCCAAACGACGTTCGGGTCGGAAGGGGCAACCTCGACCTCGCCCACGGAGTGCACCGGCTGGTCGTCGAAGACCGGACGCCAGTTCACCCCTCCGTCCTCGGTTTTCCACAGGCCGCCGGAAGCCGCGCCCGCGTAGTAGGTGAATCGGTCGCCAGGAACCCCCGCCACCGAGGTGATGCGGTTTCCGAGCGGACCGATGTGACGGTACTGCATGGCGGCGAAGGCGGTGGTCGGGACCTGTTGGGCGACGCCCGGCGGGCGGATGCGCGGCGAGGGTCAAACAAAGAACCGGGGAACGCATTACGCACTTCTCCTTGTGGGGGCGCACACCTGCCTGCGGGGAGCCCGCATACCACGGGAAGAATAATGCGAAGACCGGCGGCCCGGCTATCCGACGACCAGTAGGGTCAACGAACGTGCGCCGGCGCGGGCTGGGTGACGAAGTCGGGGTGTCCCGCACCGACCGCACCGTGCATGAGGCTGAAGGCGACGCCCGTCTGACCCGCCATTTCGCCGTGCAGGTGCCCGCCGAACTCGCCCGGCGTGTCCTGTTCGAACTCGGCGATCGATTCGTCTTGCACCTCGACCTCTAGGTACAGGTCGTCGTCGATGGGGATCGGGTCTCCTTCATGGTCGACGAAGCGGACGGTGATATGTGGAGTCTCCTGTCCGACTTCGACCTCCATTTCGCCGGTCCACGTCTGTGTCTCTCCGTCATAGGAAGCGAACACGCTGCCACTCATGACCAGGTGCACTCCCTCGGGCTCGGCGTGTTCGTCCTCCACTTCCACTCCGGTCATCGTCTCGTTGCAGGCCCCGAGCAGCAGTGCAAAAGCGGCGAGAACGAAAAGCGGTGAGTTCCTGTAGATCCGTCTATTCATTTGTATTTCTCCTGTGTTGATTCAGCAGAGTCGCGCGCCGGGAGAACATCCCTAGAACACGACTCGGTATGTCATACTCAGACCCCTCCCGGCCTCGGGCATGATCTCCTTGACCCGGGAGAGGTGGTTGCGGTATTCCGTGTCGGTGGCGTTGTCGAGGCTCACTGTCAGCACGTTCAAGCGGCCTCCCAGGGTGAGACGAGCGCCCGCCGAAAGATTGAGCACGGCGTACCCGTCGGTCGGTGTTTCGTACTCGCCGATCCGGTCCTGGCGGGCCGCCACTTCGGCCTCTGTGCGGACGAACCACGTGGGCCGCTCCCATTTCAAAGCCGTGTGCCCCTTGAGCGGAGGAACAAGTGGGAGGGGTTGTTCGGTGTCCTCGAGGCTCCCTCTCACCGAGGACGCCACCGCCTCGAGGGCCAGGCCCCACCCAACGTCCACGTCCACCGTGGCTTCGAAGCCGCTGAACAGGGCATCGTTGCCCCGGTACTGGTAGATGGGAAGGAGCACGCGGCTGAGCCGACCCGTGTCCTCCCCGTAGACGTAGTCCCTGATATCGTTGTAGAAGCCGGTCACTTCGCCCCTCAGCCGGTCCGACTCGAAGCGGAGGAAGACGTCGAGCCCCCTCCCGATCTCACCCTCCAGAGACGGGTTTCCGACTTCGAAGGAGTAAGCCGCCAGGTGCGGCCCCCCCGAGTAGAGTTCATTGATGTCCGGCGCCCGGTAGGCGTGGACGAAGCTGGCGCCAAGCGTCAGCCCTGAAGCGGCTCTGTACAGTACGCCAAGCGATCCCGAAAGAGAGTGGAAGCCACGGTCCCGGATATTGCCGATGGCCGAATCCCGCTCGTCCTGCAGCGGATCGGCCCCCGTCCAGTCGTACCGCAATCCCCACTCGATCTGGGTGGAGCCGAGATCGACCTCTTCCATGAAGTACAGCGAAGCTCTGCTGCGACGTGTGTCCGGCGTGTACAGACCACTGCCGTACTCGAAGTCCTCCCACGACAGACGGGCTCCAAGCGCGCCCGCAGAGAAGGGTCCCCACCTCCCGTGCCGGCCAAGAACGTCGCCGCTGGCGGCTTGCAGGACGTAGAGAGTGCCCAGAATGTCAGGCGGCTCGATCTCCCTGTGCTCATACCATGTATGGGTTGCATCGACGCGGATATCCCGGAAGAAACCGGCAGGTTTCTCGACTACGGCTCGGAATTTCGAGGCGACGCGCTGCATCTCGATGCGCACCCCGTCCTCGTGCCCCCCGACGAAGCCACCGGGTATGCCGTAGTCATTCCGATACCCACGGAAGGACGCCCCCAGATGACCCCAGTCCGCGACATAGGCCGACCCCGCTCCGCCGCTCCACATTTCACCGTCGGTGTTGAGCAGCGTTCCCACGGGCGTCTTCAGATGTCCCCCCGTCCGCGTGGCCACTTCCACGCGCAGCGGCACCTGCGCCGCCACCGGGAAGACCGCCGTCGCGCTGCCACCTAACGAACCCGTCACGGTCTGGCCCTGCAGGGTCGCCGATCCCGTCACATGGTGCGGCACCGCCGACGGGATCTCGTCGCGGATGACATTGATGACGCCTCCCAGCGCGTTGCCCCCGTAGAGCAGCGCACCCGGACCCCGCACCACTTCTATCCGCTGCGCCGACGCGGGGTCGAGGCCCGTCGTGTGATCGGTGCCCGAATTGGAGGCATCTCCCACCCGCGTCCCGTCTTCCAGCACGAGCACCCGGTCGCCACTCAGCCCACGTACCACCGGTTGCGAGACTGTCGGGCCCATGCTCGTGACGGCCATCCCCGGCATCGAAGCCAAGGTCGCCGCGATCGTCCCTGCCATTCGGCGCTGCAATTCATCACCGGCCATGACGCTCACCGGGCGCAGCGCTTCCCCGGCGCCCCGTTCGCTGAGGGTCGACGTGACCACCATGCCCTGAAGCGCGATCGGTGACGTGATCATTGCGATGACCACCACCGCGGACTCGTCGCCCACCGCGACTTCGGTGGTGGAGCTCCGGTAGCCGAGCCGTTCGACCCGCAGGGAGTAGCTCCCCGCGGCGATGCCGGTCAGGTGGAAGGTTCCGTCACCGTGGGTGACCGCCATCGTTCCCCTGCCAACCACCGAGACCAACGCTCCGGCAAGAGGGTTGCCGCTCTCCGCGTCGCGCACCACGCCCTCGATTTCGCCTTCGTGCTCCGGCACCTGCGCTGACGCGGGCGCCGACAACACGGAGAGCCCGGCGACCGCCGCGACGATGCCGGTGCGGAAGAACGCAAGCAGGGTCTTTTTCACAGGATGCCGTTTCACTTAAGGACGCCGATACACGGGTACGCGCCACACAGAGGTCAGGGTGACGACCCGGAGCCTGAGTGACGGCACTATCTTCCGGTCCTTTTGATCGTGCGGGCCGAATGTCTCGACTCCGTTTGCAATTGCCTCGAGAAACTTTTCAAACGGCGGAACCAAATGCGCCTCGTCGAGCACGACGAGCGCGTCCGGGAGGTCAACAGTGGGACAAAAACATGGTTGACCTAAAATCGGACCCGCCAAATACAGGATAGTGGCAGACGGCTTTGTGGCAGGGTTGTCCACTACGTTTCGGAAAGCGGTACGAACTATTTCGATGCATGAGTCTACTCCGAAAAGTCATTTCCGCCTAAGAATCGCGGAAATCGTCAACTTCGCCTGACGAAAAAACAACTACTTACATCGAGCGATTTGGGCGATTTTCGTGTCCATTTCCCAAGTCCGGGCGATACTTCAAGGTCTTGAACTGCGCCTCGGAGTAAGGGTTGTCGTTCGACACGTGCGGTCGTGAGTACGATTTGGTCAGCCCCAGATCGGCCAGCAGGAGTGCCACGCCTCGGTCAGCGAGGCCTCGGAAATCGAGCGCTTCGCTCCGTTGATCCTCCTCCCCGTCCAGCCCGGGCCTTGTAATTTCTGGAGAACTTCAGCCGCCGCCAAACGCGTATTGAACAGTGAATCGGAATAACGAAACAGAAGGAGAAACAACAATGATAAGGAGAGTAATGCAGGCGCAAGTCTTGCCTGCGCATAGCATAACTATCGATGAACTCGGTGGAATATGTAAAACGCTTATTGAACGGTTTGGCAATGAAGAAGAAACTGAATGTGCAATAACATTGATAGCAAAAAATGGAGCGTTCGGATTCGTGAACGTGGAAGATATGATCAGAAATAAGAGCAACATAAAGTATGACATTCAGAAATATTCAGTAGAACTCGAAAGTCGTCAAAGTAAGAATGGACTACAGAAGGTTAAAATAATTCCTGCTTTTTCAGACAATCCTCTTCAATTGAAATCAAGTATTACAGCATTCTCAGGAAATGAAGGATGGTGTGCAGACATTATAGCAACAGCATCAACTGAATTCGGTAGATATAAAGTTAAATTGAATTGGGTATATAGCCATTTTGTAGCTATTCCCGCAATATTTATTGCGGGAATTATTGCGGGTAGTTTGACGGCAGAAAATGAAGTAGAAACATACATCACATGCACCGCCTTTGTCCATCCCTACCTGGGAGACCCTGGAAGGGTGGATTCGAGATGAGATCGAGGTTCGCATCCAGTCGATTGCCGAGGAGGAAGTGACCCAGTTCCTCGGCCGAGGGTGGTATGAGCGTAAAGGAGCCGTCGATACGCTTCCGGGTTATCGCAACGGCTATGGTAAGCCGCCGGTAGTGGAACATGGCAATGTCGGAAGAGCCCAGGAAAGTCTTCGGGAGTGAACCGGCCCGACGGGAATGGTTCCGCCAACAGGTTGATCGGTTGCGCTTGCAATCCCGGTGGGAGCGCTTCGAAACAGAGAATTTGCAGCGAGGGGAGAGGCGGCCCCAAGTGTTTGTGAACACGGCAGAAACGACAAGACCCCGAAGGGGTTGCCCCACGGGGTCTTGCGTTAACGGACGACCGCCGAAGTTGGCGGATGGGAATATGGCTCCCCATATGATCCTCTCCCCGGAACCATTCTCTGTTCGTCAGTCATAACTTGCTGTATTGAAAGGCGCTATCGTAATTACGCCAGCACCGCAGAGGCGGAAACCATGTCAAGACGTCAAGACCGACTCCCGTTTTTCCAGTCATATCAGTCGTTTCTTCCACATTGGGACCGAAGTTGTGGAACATGGACGCCTGGAGGGTGCGGGAATCAGTCGACTTTTTGTCACTGGCTTCAGGTCGGCGTGACGGCGAAGTCGGGGCGATTTCTGGAGTTTTTGGAGATCCTGAAAAGGCCGGGGCGAAGCTCAATGTCTCGAACCTGGCCGTCATCCAACGGGCCGCGACCGCTTCTGATCGCTTGGATCTGAAGCCTCCCTGGTTGACAGCTTCCGGCCAAACGGCTATATTACTGCATTCCGGGGGAGGGGGAGATGCGGTGCCAGGACGAGAAGCGGGATGCCGTGCCGGTCACCCGCGATGACGAACGGCCGTTGCCGGATGCACGGGGGAGCATCGCCCGGCGCACCGGTCGGTAACACGAACGCCTTCAAACACGGTCTTTTCACCGCCGCGGCGACCGCCGAGCGGCGGGAAGCGGCTGCGCTCATTCGTGGGATGAAGAGCCTTGTCGAGCAGGTCGACGGTCAAGACCGACCAGCCGTGCAGCCTGTGCGGTTCCTTTTCGCCCCTTCATACATTGGGGGGCAACTCCGGGGCCAGTTTGCCGCGGCCGGAGGAAGGCAGAGTTGCGCAAGCGTAGGGCAAATCAGCCGGACCCTGAAAGGAGTTTTTCATACCTCAAAGAATGTTGCGCCGGCGCGAAGTCGAAGCGTGAACCACCTGTTCCCGGCGAAAGACCTGAAAGGTCGGAAGCTGCGCCAAGCCCCCCCTCGCCAAGCCACGCCGGGTGCTGGTCAACAGCCTCGGCGTTTTCTGGTCCGTTCCGGCAAGCGCGACGGTGATCGAATCTTTGTGTATGTCCAACGCGACAACTTTCGTAGATTTACGCATGGCCTCCTCCTTTTCGCTGGGGACAGGTCTTTGGTTGAACTCCGTTTTCCCAAAGATAACCCCCGATAACCGAGATCGGAGGGGGTCCTTCATAATACCCGTCAATACATAAGGTCTAGCTTGATCGAGAGCCCGGTGCCTCCTCCGGATCTCGTCCCTCCTCGGTGCCGCCTATGATGGTGGAGGGGGGCGTCAAGGGTAGCTTGACTACCATCTCGGTAAACTCGCCGGGTTGGGACTCGACCCGAATGGTTCCTCCGTGCTCGCGCACGATATCGTTGGAGAGCGCAAGGCCGAGCCCGGTGCCTTGGTCCGTAGGCTTGGTCGTGAAGAAGGGGTTAAAGATCTTGTCGATAACATCGGATGGAATCCCGCCTCCGTTGTCCTTGATGCGGATCTCGACCCGGTCCTCTCCACGCCGGGTGGAAAGCCACAGCGTTGGGGTGTAGACGGCGGCGTCTTTCCTTGTCTCCGTTGCGGCGCACCGTTTCTCGTTAGTCGCGTCGCAGGAGTTGCTCACCATGTTCAGAAAAACGCGGCCCAAGTCCTGCGGGATAACTTCGAGCCGACCCGCCTGCGGGTCTAGATTATGCTTCATGTCGAGTTGGAAATTCGGATCGGCCGCCCGCACGCTGTGGTAGGCAAGCCGGGCGTGTTCGTCGAGCAAATTGTTGATGTCGGTGAGCCGCCATTCGCCCGAGCCCCGTCCCATCATGAGCATGTCGTGAACAATCTGGTTGGCCCGTCCGCTGTGTTCACGGATGCGATCAAGGTTGTCGGTGAGGTCCTCGATGAGCTTATGAACGAGATCGCGCTGGTCCGCACTCGCCTTCTCACCGCCTTCGCTGAGGGTCTCCCGAAGTTCTTCCAGAAGTTCCTCCGAGACCTCCGAGAAGTTTTTGACGAAGTTCAGTGGATTCTTGATCTCGTGGGCGACACCCGCGGTGAGTTCACCGAGCGCCGCCAGCTTCTCACGCATGACGATCTGATCCTGCGCCCGCCGTAAGTCGGCGAGCACGCTCTCCAGTTGCACGTTTTTCCCCCGCAATTCTTCCGCCAGTTTTTCCACTAGGTTCAGGCGCTGGACCTCCAAGGCGTGGCGGCGGAACACCTCAAGGGCCGCGGCCATGTCCGCCACCTCGTCGCGTCCACCAATCTCGACCTTGCTCTCTAGGTCCCCTCCGGCCATTCGGCGCATCCGCTCCGACAACAGCGCCAGACGGCGCAACAATACCCGGCCGACAAAAAGCCAAGCGATGAGCAAAGCGCCGCCGATGCTGAGCCCACTAATGGCCAGTAGGAGGGTGCGCCCTGTCAGGATGGCTTGGGTGGAAGCGCGAGTGACTTCCTCTGCGCTGGCACGGGACGCGTTCACCAGACCATCGACCTCGGCGACCAAGTCGATGGAGATGTCGCGGTTTCGCGCGAGTAGATCACGTTGACGCCCGGCGAGTCTGAGTTCCCGGACCAGCAGATCGAAACCGCCTTGCTCTCCAGCCCCCAACTCGAACAGCTTGGCGAAGATAGGGGAGACTTCGGCACGCAATTCTCCAAGCTTCGACAAGCTCCGCTCGATACGGCCGGCGGAGGCCTCGAAACGCTCCCGCAACGGCTCGATCAAAGAGGCGTCTGAGAGAGTGAAAGCACTTGCCAGAAGCTGGGTTGCGATGTTGGTGTCCGTCTGTAGATCGGACAGATGGCGATAGCGGCCGATCTCATCCTCCGAGAAATGTTTCCAGCGAGGTGCCGGAGGTTCGCCAAGTTTACGGTAGCCCGTCATGGTGTAGAAGAATTGGTCATCAATGGCCGGAATGACGATATTATCCAGGCGGTCGCCCAATTCTGCAAGTTCTGTTCGCAAGGCTGCATTCCGCGCGGTCAGTTCAAAGAACTCAGACATCTCTCCCTGAATAGCCTCAATGTTGAAAATCAGCGTGTCGGCATGGGCACGGATGCGCTTGAAACGTTCATCTCCCGGGTCTCTTCGCTCCAAGACGGCCAACTGGTCCTCAAGGGCTCTATGCACCTCGGAGATGCTGGAAGAGACCCGGAAAAAGTCCTCGGACGTTTCGGCCGTGGTCAAGCGCGGGGCGGCGGCCACTAGGATACCGCTAAACTGCGCAACTCCGAAAGCGGCCACCAACTCGGGGATACTGCCTTCATTGACACGACTCTGGATATTGCCCACGCGATCGAACGAAAACCAGCCGACCAGACTCGCGGCCATGGTGAGGGTGACGGCTCCTCCGATGGCGAGGTAGAGTTGAATAGATATGCGGAAGCGGCTTTTCAGTAGGCTCTGGAGCAAGCGTCTCAGCTGGTCGATCACGGCTCCGTGTCCCGCAGTGAGTCGATGGGGTAATAACGGCCACCACAACCGATCATGGTTAGGAAGACGGCGTCCGAGCCCTGGTTGTCCCCTTCACCGTAACGGAGCTCGAACCCGCCGAGGTCGATGATATCGGTGCGGCGCAGACTGTCGAGAAAGCAGGTTCGATTGACCTCCCTGCCACAGTTTCTTAGGCCGGTAATGGCCAAGCGCCCGGCCAGATAGCCCTCGAAGGAGACAAAGCCGGGAACGGCATCGATCGCATAGGCCGACAGTGCGCGGCGGTAGGCGGCGGCGATGGGGAGGGAATTATCCGTTGGGAAGGGCACCACCTGAGTGACGAAGACTCCGGCGCCGTCGGGGCCGAGTTCCGTCGCCAATGCGTTGCTGCCCACGAAGGAGATGGTCATGAAAACGGGGCTCAGACCCAGATACCGTGCCCAGACGATCAACGTTGCCAGCGGCTTGTAGGCTCCGATCAGAATCACGGCTTTGGGGGTTCCCTGGTACAGGTCGAGCAGAGCCGTCTTCACCGCCATGGTATTGCGCGGATATAATCCGATGGCCACCGGCGCCATCTTGCGCCGGTCGAGAGCGGCTCGTACTCCGCGGTAGCCGGCGCGACCGAAGGAATCGTCCTGATACAGCACGGCGATACGCTTGATGCCCAGGTCCCCCGTCAAGCGAGCGACCATTTCCTCGGTCTCCTGGTTGTAGGAGGCTCGTAGGTTGATCACGTTGCCCCACTTGTCTTCGCGCAGGAAGGCAGCGCCGGTGAACGGAGCGATGTAGGGAACATCCGCGGCCGCGGCGATGGGAATGGCGGAGCGCGCCGTCGGCGTACCGACGGCGCCGATGAGCGCGAAGACCTTGTGCTCATTAATCAGACGGAAGGTGTTGACGATGGCGGCTTCCGGTTCGTAGGCATCATCCCGAGACACGAGTTCCAACCGCCGGCCATGGACACCGCCGGCCAAGTTGCTCTCATGGAAGGCGGCCTCAATCCCGAGCCGCATGTTTCTGCCCAGTTCCCGCGCGGGACCGCTAAAGGCGGCGGACTGACCGAAGAGAATGCGCTGGTCGGAGATGCCGAGTTCCTGCGAAGGGATTGCCGTCGCTGTCGAGAGAGAAACACCCGCCAGACACAGCAGAGCCGTCGGCAGGCGGGATTTCCGCTTCAATTATCTCTCCTCTTGACCAAGGTCAGATGGTTTCTGCTCTGCTCCCGCCGATAGTGCAACTCGTCCATCATGGTTCGCACCAGATGGAGGCCGAGACCACCCACGGCCCGATCTTCGAGTACTGATTCCAGATCGGGCTGGGGAGCATCATTCAGCGGATCGAAGGGGCGGCCGTCGTCCGCGATCTCAATGGTGAGGACATCCGCTTCCGAGGTCAGCGTGATCTCGATTTCGTGGAGATTTTCGTCCTTTCCATGGTTCATGATATTGAGTCCCAACTCCTCAAGGACTAAGTTCACTCGGAAGACGAAGTCGGGAGGCCAATTCTCGGCCTCGCCGAAGTCTTCCACGGCGGCGGTGATGCTCTCCAATTCGTCGACTCTGGGTTCGACTTTCAGGGACAGCTTCGCGCTCAATGACCCATCTCGCTGCGACAAAACGTCATGCAAGTGATGTCGTCCGATTGCGGCATGTCACCCACGAAATTTCTCACGGCCTCGAAAACCGCTTGGTTGGCTTCCTGGGAGTCCCTGGGGAGAGCCGCCGCAAAGATCTCGCGCAGGCGCTCTGTCCCAAACTGTTCGCCGGCGCCGTCCATCGCCTCGGTTACGCCGTCCGTGTAGAAAACGACGGTGTCGCCAGGCGAGAGGACTACGGTGTTCTGCCGGTATTGAATGTCGGGCACCATGCCCAGAGCGATTCCACCAGTCAGGGGGAGCAGAGCCGAGCTTCCGTCGGCATGGACGATGAGCGGGGAATTGTGCCCACCGTTGGCATAGGTGAGTTCCCCGTTGTCCGGATCATACACCGCGTACAGGATGGTGACAAACATGGTGGCCTCATTGTCCTCGTGGAGCAGATTATTAACCTCGCGCAACACTTGGCCTGGATCGAGACTGCCGCGGGCCGCGCCCTTGAGCAGAGTTCGGCTGGACATCATAAAGAGAGCGGCGGGCACTCCCTTGTCCGACACGTCCGCGATGGCCAGACCTATCCGATCTTCCTCAAGATGGATGACATCGAAAAAATCGCCGCCCACGTTGCGCGCCGACTCCATGCTGGCAAACACTTGGTAGTCGAGGCTCTTGGGAAACTGGGTGGGAAGAATCGATAGCTGAATTTGGCTGGCGACGGCAAGTTCCTTCTGCAGCGCTACCAGCTTGTCGCGCGAGACGAGGGCCTCGCGCCACTCTACCAAGTGGCGTAGCGTCCGGTCAATGGTGATTTTCAGATCCTCGAAATCCAGCGGCTTGGTGACGAAGTCGAACGCTCCCCGATTCATCGCCGTGCGGATGTTTTTCATGTCGCCATACGCCGAAACGATGACGGAACGGATGTTGGGATCGACCGTGGGGATCTGCTGCAACAGCGTGAGGCCGTCCATCTGAGGCATGTTGATGTCCGAGAGCACCATGTCGATGTCCTCGTCCCGGTTCAGCCACTCAAGGGCCTCCACGCCGTTGTGGGCAAACACGAACTCATAGCGACCAGCGCGAATGGCGTGCCGCATGCGCTGCAGTATGAGCGGCTCAAGATCGGGCTCGTCGTCGACCACCAGGATCTTGTACGGCTGCTTTGTCATCCCCGTCCTTCTACGAACCGTTTGCGTAGTCGTTCGACGGTGCTGGCATGGACGTCAAGGGCGTGCTGGATCTCTTCGTCGGTAAAGTGTTCGCCGTCCTGTCCCTGATCGGTCTTCAGAAGGGTCCGGGTGTGCCTCTGCTTCAGAGCTGCTGTTTTGCCTTTGCTGATCAGACCACGCAGATATGACCGCTCCTCAGCCGTCAGCGTCACGATGTATCTCTTCTTCGGCACTTTGTTCTCCTTGTTCCTTTTCAGGGGAGATACGGAGAGCATACGACAAAACTGCTCAAAAATACAGACCTTTATCCCGCGTCTCTAACTTGACGGTCCACTATTACTTAGTGGCGAGAGTTGGCGTACGATCAATTGGACATTCATGGCAGGTTAAATTTATGCGAGTTAACAGATTTGTAATAATGATGTCTACTTCTGCAATTAAGTACTAGACCGAGGTCGCTCCGCGACGAACCTAGGACAGGCGGTAGCCAACCCGCGAATATCAGTCGGATCAACCGTCGCTACAGTGTCCCTTCTGCTCCGGAAAAACCTGTGTAAAGATAACATCCGAAAATTTCTACCCCGGAGGGGTTGACAACGGCCAATACATATCAGTATTGTGTCCCCGGAAATTCCTTCAATAATTTCTCGGATAGCGGTCTGTGAACCCTGAACGGAGCGAAGGATCTCTATGTCCCGAACTATCAGACAGTTGGTGCGATCTTCGATCGCTGGCTCTCGATCAAAATGACAGCCACCGCTACGTTTTTGGAGACTTTCTTTTGTAAGGAACTTCCGGGACACGATACTAGCCCCTATACAAGCGTGAATTTTTCTTGGTTTTAGTAGAGAAAAGTTGAAATGCCCCAGTTTTCAGGCCTATAGTTGTAGTATGAAAGACAAAAAGAGGCCATCAAAAAGGGGCATTTCAGATGAGAGAATACAGGAAGATTCTTCGGAACAGGGAAGCACGAATTGTCCGTCGTTTGCGTCGGAAGCAGTGGTGCAGTCAGGTCAAGCCTATGATGTCTGGGGGAAACATCCACTACGAGATGAGTGGGAAGGCCGAGGCGATCACGTGTGGGGGGATCGGCGCGTTTCACCACATGGTCCGCAGGGTTGGGCTGGTGAAAGAGATTGACCGTCATCTTCATCTTTTGAAAGTGCATTTGCCCTATCACGAATCAGACCACGTTCTGAACATCGCCTACAATGCGCTGGTTGGTGGTCAACGCCTTGAAGACATTGAGCTGCGCCGGCAGGATGCCACGTTCCTGAACGCTTTGGGCGCTCAGCGTCTCCCGGATCCGACCACAGCAGGCGACTTTACACGTCGTTTCCGGCCATCGGATATCGAGACGTTGATGGATTGCATCAACCGGGTGCGCACCCGGATCTGGAAAAAGCGCGCCAGGGGCGAACTCAAAGAAGCCCTCATCGACATCGACGGCACCCTGGCCACCACTCTCGGAGAACGCAAGCAGGGCATGGCCCTGTCATACAACGGTATCTGGGGATACCATCCTCTCGTGGTCTCTCTGGCGAACACCAGGGAGGTGTTGTTTCTTGTGAATCGACCCGGCAATGTGCCCAGCCACGACGGTGCCGTAAAGTGGATCGATCGCGCCATCGCGCTGGTCGCCCCTTTCGCCAAACGCATCTGCCTGCGCGGAGACACCGGCTTCTCACTCACCCGGCACTTCGATCGTTGGTCGGAAAAGGTCGACTTCGTCTTCGGCATGGATGCTTACAGAGGATTGGTCAAGATCGCCAAATCCCTGTCACAGAGCGATTGGGAGCCCTTTGAACGACAACCCAAATACCAGGTCAAAACCTCCCAGAGACAGAAACGCGAGAACGTGAAAGCCCGGATCATCCGGGAGCGCGGCTTCAAAAACATCCGACTTGCCAGTGAACGTGTTGCCGGGGTTTCGTATCGTCCTGCTCGATGCAAGAAGACCTGTCGACTCGTGATCCTCGAAAAGAACCTGAGCGTCGAACGCGGCGAAAACGCCCTGTTCGATGACAAGCGCTGTTTCTTCTACATTACCACCCGAAAAGATCTTACGGCCGCGGAAATCGTGAGGCTGGCCAATCGACGGTGCGATCAGGAAAACGTGATTGAACAACTCAAGAACGGGGTCAACGCCATGCGGATGCCCGTCGACAACCTGATGAGCAACTGGGCTTACATGGTCATGACCGCCCTGGCGTGGAACCTCAAAGCCTGGTTCGCGTTGATGATCCGAAAGCGTGAGCGTCGCGATCAACTTCTGAGAATGGAGTTTCGCGCCTTCCTCCAGAATCTGATCTGGATCCCTTGCCAGATCGTGACCCGGGGAAGACAGATCATCTATCGTGTCTTGGGCTACAACCGGTGGATGACTGACTTCTTCCCGGCCTGGAACAGAATCAGATGGCTCAAACCGGCCTGACTGCCATGTCAGCACCTGTCGTCGTAACATCACAGGGACAAGTCCGTCCACCCCGGCTAAAACACGTCCGCAAACTCAGTTAATTAGACAATCGCATGCCGAAACAATCACAAAAACAGCCCAGACATCATCTCCACCAAGTCACAAGTCTGAAATGCTCCGAAATCTTGTATAACACACCGCTCAACAAGCCTATTCGCTTATTTTAGGACTAGCGATGTCCCGGTTGACGCACCCGCGCCAAGCGGCCAAAATGACGCGGGCACGCAAAGCGAAACATTGCTGGAGCTTGCCAGCCCGCGTCCAGGCGCTCACAAAGCAGAGTTTCTACTCCGAAAGGCCGCTGTCATAAATCAAAGTGACCGCTCAGAATCAGCTCTAGACGCCAAGGGCGGCGAGCGCTTCGGACCGGGACGTGTAGGTTGGGATGATCTTGTCGAAGCCACTAATCTCAAAAACCTCCTTGATGGAATCCGAAAGTGAGCAGACCATGCATTTCCCGCCCCGGCTCTGGAGCGTCTTGGCTACCAGAAGAATGACGCGAAGGCCCGCGCTGCTGATGTAGGAGAGAGCCTCGAAATCCAGGATCAAGACATGATCGTTCTCGCTGATTGTAGCTTGGAGCGCGTCTTCGAATTCACGAGCATTGGTGCCATCGACACGACCCTCCGCCCTAGCGATCAAGCTTCCACCTTCCCGATCGGCGTGAATCT
Source organism: Candidatus Latescibacterota bacterium (assembly GCA_965217865.1). GTDB lineage: Bacteria > Latescibacterota > UBA2968 > SICM01 > SICM01 > CBDCJO01. The sequence continues at coordinate 3,733,230 of CBDCJO010000002.1, forward strand.
CCATTGATCAGACTCCTTGGTCTTGCGGCCTGAACTCAAAGATTAGAGTCTTACAGTTATGACTTCTACGCAAGAAGTTGTTTGTAGAAACGCTTTTCGCCGATGCCCGATTTGTCGCCAGCCACAAGCAGGATGGCCTTCCCCTTGAGGTCAAAGGCAGAAGGCGACCCGCCACACGCCGTCGGTGGCGTTAAAGCGAAGCTCTTTCATGTTGGCGTGGCGCGGACCCATTCAGAGTGTCCACCCGTGGACGGCCCAGAGACGGTCCGAATGTCTCAAGAAGCTTTGCTTGAGCAAGTAGCTCATCCAGCACTGCGGGTGGGCAGGGCATCGAATTCCGAGTCGAAGGCCGGATCAAATCCGACTTCCCAGTTCATGATTTAACAATATAGTCTAACCGTCATATACTATCATACCTGTCCAAAATCGGTTTTTTCTTTGGACAGCATTTGGATCAGATAGGCGATTAAAGACCGTGCCCGAACCGCTAGGTCCTCTTCGAATCGCCTGAATCCCAGCTTTTCGGGATGTGTTGTGCAATGAAAGGCCCGATCTTTCGGACCATCCAGCTTTTGGACAGCATCTTTGGCCAGTGCAACCTGGATTTCAGTCTGCCAGAGGGCATTGTGTAAAAACAGTCACTTACTTGTCCAAAAAAGGCCAATTCTGATTTATCTTGGACAGCAGTGATGTACTATCAAGGACATTTTTTCGACACTCCATCCTGGACCGGATCGTCTCCTGACCTCTTCTCCGGTAGGTATCCCAGCGACAGAACCCTCGGTCCGTCCACGTGGGACCAGCCCGTGGGATGTTGGTCCCAACCGGCGCAAACCGGGTAGTCGCGACCACACCGGAGATTTGGATGGAGTTGTTTGCCAGCGACCGTGACTAGCTGGCGTTCCTGCCGGAGACCGATGCCGAGTTGGAATCTGGACTTCGAGGCGTTCGAAGTCCCAGGCTCGACGCAGAAGCTGTGTCGACTGGATCTGGAAGCACACGCCCGAAGGGGTGGCGTCAGTCCTCAACGCCTTCTCCGGCTCGGTGGTCGTGGCCTACATGTACAAGACCAGTGCCTCGGGGTCCTGGCCAACGACCGACTACGCTACTGCCACCACATCGCCCGGGCCATCATCGAAAACCGAAGCGTGTGCCTCGGTGACGAGGACCTGGAGACGCTCCTGGCCGACAACCCCAAGGCGGACACTTTCATTCGGCAGTACTCGGCTTTCAAACCGCTCTTCCAGACCCCGTACGCGAGGTCGCTTCACCTCGATAGTGCCACCTGTCAGGTTCAGCTTTCGAGGCTTACCATACCCATTGCGATAACCAGAACGTCGTTCGTAAGGACATCGACCCAAAGTTGAGAGATGCCAGCATCAGCAGAAAAGGCGGAGCTATCCACCCCTTAGAAGTGGGACTTCAGGTTCACGCTGATCCCGAACATTTCGATATCGCTGGTCTTGATTCTGCCCGACACGGGTTCACTTCCGTCGCGTCGCAGATTGGGAACGTGACCCCGCAGCGGGTCCCAGGTAACCCCGCTCATCACTGAAGAAACCGAAGTCGACCCAGCGGGCCTTTCACACCAAGAGACATCGATTCCGTCAGCGCGTAATCAACACCAAATAGCACCTGATAGCCAACGGGCGTATCGCTGAGTTCGGTTTCTGCGACGCTGGCGGTTCCAGCCAGATTCTGGCGGATCTCGGATGCGTTAGGCAGACCGTCGCCCGTGGCGATCCCGTTCATATCGAAGTTCCTCGCACAGAGACCCCCATAGTCCATGTCGGTGAAACCGATCCCGCTACCGAACCCGAGATAGGGTGTGAAGCGGCTGTTGTTGACGAAGTCGAAATACAGATTTCCGAACAAGTTATGCGCGGTGATGCTCCCGATCCAGTCCTGCGCTGTCACAATTTCTTGAACAAGTTTGTCGCCGCTCTCGCCCGATGCACTGGGGACATTGGACCTCTGATCATACGCCGCGTTCCGGTAGAAGTACTCCAACTCCAGACGGAGCCGCCCCAGAACGTGGCCCGGGTATCTCTCCCGGAATCCATATCCCACCGCCGCTCTGGCCAGAACGCCCCAGGCCTGGCCCCGTCGAAATTGTTCGTCCAGTCTCCAGTCGACCCCCGATCCGGGCCCGTGCAGTTATAGTGCTCGTATCCCGAGATTGTCGTGCGGCTTCTTACGTCGGACTTTAATGGAGATGGGATGGTTAATTTTGGAGACTATTTGCAGGCCCGTTCGGGGTAAGTCGTGGCGATGGAAGGTCCGACAATCTCCATACCGAGTAAGGGCCAACTCACACTCGCCCGTTGCAAGCCAGCGGACAGTGGCTCCCCGGTTTCGTCCGAGTTCGGGTTTACCAAGTCGCCACGGGCTGCTGACCGCCGGACTTAGGTCTATAAATTGCAAGTCAAGTTCAACTCGATGAAGCTGTCGCGACGTGTCGCATAGGAAAAATCCACTTTGTCGATACCGAGAAGGGCGACCGCCTCTAGGTGCAGAGACCACCGATCCGAGATGCGCCGGTTCAATTCAAAAGTCAGTACACGTGTAGCAGTGTCAGCGTCTTCCATAATACTGGTGAGAATTTCGGTGCTTTGGACATCGTTGACCGCGAAGCGCGCGGCAAGGAAGAGATCGTTCTGGAAGATATTGGTCGCATTTCGGCCCCGCCCATCGTAATTCCACTCGCTGAGCAGGCTGAGATCGACAGCCGAGCCCAATACAGAATAGAACGTGTATTCGCCACCAAAAGCGGAAGCAGCGTAATCCTCTTCCCAGCCGAGACGGTTTCGGGCTCTGGATCGCCGAATAGCCTCAAGCTTGAACAACCAGGAGCCAGCAGTCAGCTGGGCATCCAGTCCAAACTGGTGGATCTGCTCATAGTACGGTACCAAGGCGGGCTCGCCATTACGGTCCCCGTCTATCAACAGAAAAGGATCCCGGCTGGTGCCATCGAATACGCTTATACCCACATCGATGGGTCCGAAACTGCGGCTGTAGCGGGCGGCGAGATCCAGATGCCACTGCTCGGCATCACTCTCATATGAAACCTGCTCATTGTCCACCACGAGCGGGAGGCGAAGGCGGCCAAAGCGGCCGGGAAAGGTGCGAGCGCGGTGGTAGGTCAGACCAAATATTTCCGCCGCGCCCCAATCTCCGGACCATGTGATCTGGGCCATGGGTTGGCCCAGCTTGGGCTCCTTGTATGGGTGTTCCACCAAGTCGATCTGGTTGATGATATTCACTAGGTGGCGTGATTCGGTAACTCCCCAGAACACCTGATCGACGCCCAGGTGTAGCTCCCATTCATTATTGCCGATTTCGCCGAACAGCAGAAGATAGGCTTCACGCAGATCGGCATGGGTGCGGCGTGGGTCCCCGCCGTCGTAGCGAAAGAACGGCGCCAGAGTGAAACTTCTACCCTCGACGTCTTCAAGATAGAGTTTGGGTGCGGCGACAAAACCGCTCCCATGCGAGCGCTGGCCGGAATAAGCGCCGGTTTCGGGATGCCATCGGCTTTCGACACTCAAGCGCCCGGAAAACTCGTGTTTGACGATCTCGGCACGAACCCCGACGGGAAAGACCGAGGCCAAAATCCAGACAGCGACGAGCGGCGCGTAGCGAAGAGCAACACGGAGCAGCATCAACGAACCCGTTTCAGCCCCGTTCGGGTGAAGTCACGGTCGTTGAGCTTGGTTCGGAATTGAAAATCCGTCCGGGTCAGAACGGTGCTTTTTCCGGTGAGATGATTGATCATCATCATCTCGCCAGCCTGCCAGTAACGCTTCAGATACTGCTCGTAGCTCCCCAAGGTGAGCGTCTTCAGATGCGCGTCCTTACGGTCGTAGTACTCCACTTTCCAGACCCGTAGCTCGTCCCGGTCTTGCCATACCAGTTGGCGGCGGTACCCCGATCTCTTATCCGTCGGAACGCGTTCGGAGACCGTGCACATCAAATCGCCGCAAGGCTCGTCACGCAGGTACCGGTAGGTGAATTTCTCCACTTCCTGGGCGGTCAGGTCCTCATAAGCGAACTCACTACCCATGAAGGAGCCGGACCGGTTCGACGAACTGATGCGCTTGACTCGTTTCAGACCGGGTAGATAGAGCCACTGATCGTCCGCTTTGTCCCTGTGGGAATGGACGAGCAGCGCGGTCCCCTTGACATCGCGCGGCTGATCGAAGACGAACATGCTCTTGTCGCCGTCTCCGGCGACCTCGAGCACCCTCACGCGGAGTTGGCGCCGACTCTCCTGCCCCTGCTTGTTGCGCAGCACCATGACCAGGGCCTGCCAGAAACAACTGTGACCGACGCTTTAGGTTTGATGCAACGCTCCTGTCACGGCGCGAAGTGGTTTCGAGAGGGAGCCGACACGCCGTCATTTATGTATGAGGTTTGGGGAGAGCGCGAGCGGGAACACGGCCTACACCGCTATTTCGGAGGAATGGTCGTGTGCTCCGGCCGCCGATTGCTTGTCAGGAAAGAAGACTTGGCTGAGTTCCTCCACACGGAGGGGCGTGATTTAATTGCAGACATAGGAATAACGCGATGTGACCAACGCGGATCAGGACCGTCATATGATACGGAAGACACAAAGAGGGCCGTCTTCGACCGGCTCCTCCTCCTCAAGCGCTCCGGAGCCGTCGAAGCTGCCGAGCGACGTTTTGACGCTGGGCGCTCGGATTGTTCGTGAACTCGGACTTGGGCCGAGTGGAGACACGCTCGGGTGCTGGATGGCCCATCACCTAGCCGAGGTGATGCAAGAGGCTGAGAGCGCTGAAGGAGGCAATAAAGAGTTGGCACGTGAGCGGGCGGTCGATCTGATCCTGAAGCTCTGGTCGCACAAGCGAATGTATCTATTCTGAGATAACAAGAGAAAAGTAGATAAAGGTCCAAGCAAGATTCAGGCAGCCTTGTGGATGGTCTGGGATGTTCTTTGCCGATTGATTTCTATGCGGCGCTGCCGAGCCTCCTCCTTTCGACCTTGTCGGTGGTGAAGAATCTTTTGATGCTGGCCTTTATGCCTCTGAAGAGGCGTGACATACTGTATTGCCCCGTGATAGCGTTCGGCGTTGTAGCTGTGAATGAAGGAATCAATCAGGCCTTCCAGTTGATGGAATGTGAAGATGTCCTGGAAGCGCAGCCAGTCGTATTTGAATGTCCGGAAAAAGGCTTCGATCCAGGCGTTGTCCGTGGGTGTTTGATATCGGGCAAACAGCTGCGAGATGCCCAGGTCCTTGAAGAATTGGGCCATCGATTTGGCCTTCATCTGAGATCCGTGATCTGAGAGGGCTGTCAAGCTTATGGGCCCAGTGTCCAGGTCCAGCAGTCCTTCGTTGGCAAGGGCTTGATCCCAGGCCTGTTTGACCTGCTCCACGGTCGCGTTGAAGGAGAGCTTCCATCCTACGATTTTCCTGGAATACACGTCGAGAATGGCGGTAAAATACAGGAACAAACCGAAAAATGGGATGTAGGTCAGGTCCCAGCTCCAGACCTGATTAGGACCTTCAGGTTTGACCTGGGGCTTGCTCTGCTTGACCGGCGTCCTCACCTGTTTCCTGCGTGCCAGACGTTCTTTCCTGGCCTGTCGGTAGAAGCTGGAGGCCGAGGCCTGCACTACCCCCTTCTCTGAGGCTACCACCGCCAGCTGATGGGGAGGCAGATCGGCATAGGTCTCATCCCTTAAGAGGGCCGGGATTTGCTCTTTCTCCTCCCTCAGCAATCCGTGTGGGGCCTTATCAGGGGCGGGCCCGGGCTTCCCATCCAAAAGCGGGTCCGACACCCCATCCAGCTTCTCTTCTCGATCTCGCCGGCTCCAGGCACAATACCGCTGGAGGGGAAGCTGTAGGATCTCGCAAGAACGGGTGAGTTTCACCCCTTTCTCCTTGGCCCGATGGACCATTAAGAGGATCTCGCGTTTGACCTCAGCTTGCACCCGGTGGCCCTTGATCGGGCCTGTCAGATCCCATTCACACTTTTTTTTAGCAGGGAAAGTTCCACAGATTGCTCAATGATCGTTTGCTCCAGGCGTGCCCGCTCTTTGCGCAGCTGCTCCACCTCCTCAGCCGATACCATCGGCTTGCGGCTCCGGCGACCCTTGAACTCCTTGAGGGCCCCGGACTTGACCGACTCACGAATACGCTTTAGATCCGAGGAATGAATGCCCCATTTCCGCAGCACCTGTGCAATGGGAACATCTCCCCGGCTGGCTTCAAGGAAAATCTCATACTTCTGTTCCGGGGACAAGCTCCTGCGCTTCTTGACCGGGTCACTGTTTGAGGACAGTTGCTCCATCTTTACTCCTCCTGTGAGGTCAGGGATATCCCAAAATATGTATCCCTTCTCAACCCTACAGGCAACCAGGATCTTGCTTCGACCTTGCCCCCGTTTTTTCGGGCGATCTCAGACAAAAGATAAACCGTCTTGCTTATCGACGAACCGGAGCGCCACCTCCACCGATCCATCATTGAGCCGTTTCTGTCGGCACTGTTCGATCGACGCCAGGATTGTGCGTTTATCGTATCGACACACGAGATCGCCTTGCCGGTTGCCAACCCGAAGGCGCGCGGGACGATCCCCGGAAACTGGCCCGCCTACCGGCTCAGGGGCTGTATACGTAGACCACCGGCAGCTTGGAAACGTCGGTGACGCTCCTGTCCGTGTGGTGGTAGATGTTCATCCGTCCCGTGCCGCAGTCGCCGAACCGGTCGCAGGATAGCGTCCCGACCAGGCCGCTCATAGCGGTTGCCCCCACCTGCTCGCGCAGTGCCGCCCGGTCTATGTGCAGCCTGTCACCGTCCTCCACGGCAACGGCCTCGATGGCAGAGAGGAGGATGGTGGTCGCATCGTAGGCGTGCGCCCAATAGGGTGACCCGGGGAACCCGCCGTGCCTGGCTTCGAACGCGGCGAGAACCTGCTCCCCGCTCCGTCCTGTCACCTCGTTGACGTTTGAGTGAAAGTCCGATTCCGGCCCCGCGAAATAGATCCCCTCCGACTGTGGCGTTTCCAGGAACGCGGAGACCAGCAGCGCGGCCGCTGAAATCAGGGTCGTCCCTTCAAGCCCGTCGAAGGCCCGGGCCTGCGCGGCAAAGGCCGATCCCTCCGTGATGAACAGCGGGAAGAAGATGGCGTCCGGGCCGGCGACCGCGAACTGCTCCAGAACCTCCGTCATGTCGGTGTCACCCTTCTCGATTTCTGCCTGGGCCGGCACTTTGCCCCCGAGGGCCGAAAACGCGTCGGCGAACGCCGCCACGAGGGCGGACGTGTAGGGGTCGCCGTCGTGAACGGTGGCCACGCTCTGCAGCTCCAGCTGGTTGTAGATGAAGTCCGAGAGGGCGCGTGCCTGGTGGAGATCGTTGGACGCCACGCGAAAGTAACCGGCGTGATAGTCGGGGTTCGCGTTGCCGGCCAGGTCGGAGGTGAGCCGCGGCGAGGTGTTGCTCGGCGAAATCATGACCAAGCCCGCGTCGCTGATGACGGGCGACGCCGCCACGGCCGCGGCCGAGCAGTTTGTTCCGATGACGCCGGCCACCTGCGGGTCCCCGATGATTCCAAGCGCACCTCCGCGGCCGCCTTCCGGCGAACAACTGGTGTCAATCGGATCGCCCATGTCGACTTGGCGCCCGTGAACGGGACCCATGTCCTCGACGGCGAACTCGGCCCCGTGCCGGGACACGGCCCCCAGCGACGGCGCGACCGTGACCGAAAGCAGCATGCGGATCCGCACGGCCTCGCCTGCCTCCAAAGTGACCGCACCCAGCGGCCCGGGCTCGAATTCCGGCGGTGGCGGTGTGGTTGGACTTCCTTTGCATCCCGGCGTCGCAAGAACGGCGATCAGCGCCGCGACGGAAAAAACGATGCGCTTTTGCATGAGACCGACTCCTTCTTTTGGTAGTGTCTCAGTTTGAATTGCGGGGAGCGTAAGTTTTTGGACGGTTCGGCTTTGATGCTCTTGCGTCGATCAATCCTACAATCCACTTCATATCGCGAAGGGTACCGGTAAGCCCGGCCGACATGGCGGGAGTCATGCGAAGTGATTTGTGAATCCGAACGAAGTTGTAATATACGAAGTAAAGGCTCAGCATGTGAAGATGGTTCTCAAGCTTCTTGCTGAAGGCGTTGGTTAGTCTGGTAAACCTTCGCATTTGTCCATCCCGCTTTTCCGACCCGCACTCGAGCCGTTTCCAGAATCTTCCCGTTGACATCCACGCCCACAACCTGACCTGCCGGACCAACCAGTTCAGTTGCGGCCAGCGCCACGTCTCCGGCACCACTTCCGATATCGAGGACCCTCATCCCGCTGACCAGGCCCGCCTCCTTGAGAAAACGCCGGGTCAGACCCTCATACAGCCGCGACTGCCGAATCAACCGGTCCGTCTCCTCCCGGCTGCGACCCATCGTATATTTCGGATCGTCGTCCGGATTATTCATATCACTCCCGGGTGGCCCCTCTAACCGTCATATACTACCAAGGACATTTTTTCGACACTCCATCCTGGACCGGATCGTCTCCTGACCTCTTCTCCGACACTTTCAGACGGTCACCGGTAGGGTAGGTATCCCAGCGGCAGAAAGGCCCTCCATCTCACGAATGAGCGCAGCTGCTTCCCGCCGCTCGGCGATCGCCGCGGCGGTGAAAAGACCGTGTTTGAAGGCGTTCGTGTTACCGACCGGTGCGCCGGGCGATGCTCCCCCGTGCATCCGGCAACGACCGTTCGTCATCGCGGGTGACCGGCACGGCATCCCGCTTCTCGTCCTGGCGCCGCAACGCGGGCTCCGGTGCATGGGCAAGTGCTATGCAGGGGGTTGTTCCTCCGATTTCGTGCGATCCCTCCCCTGTGTTTCGACCATGCCGACCACTGCCTGCCCACCCGCGTGGACGTACACATGCTCGACCGTCACCTTCTGCTGCCCCTTGCCGCGATGCTTGTCGAGGGCCCCCAGCAGGGCCGTCCACGTTCGGGATAGCCTGTTCGCCTGGTTCAGGTTCTCGTGCCGCCCCACGAAGGTCTGCTCGACGTGCATGGCGCGGCGATAGCACTCCATCGCGGCGTTGTGGGCGGCGATCAACTGCGCCGCCATCATGCCCTCCAACTCGTCCCTCGGACCGATGCTGGCCAGCGCGGCGCCGGTGGCACTGATCTGCTGTATGTGGGTCTCGGTCTCGGAGTTCCCGGTCCAGAAGGACTGCGCCGCCTGATTGAAGAGCAGGTTGTTCCAGTGATCGGAATGCGAGCCGCCGATGGTCTTCAACACGTCTTTACGGTCGTCCGGATCGTTGACGACGACGTTCATGACCTTATCTCCCCTGGCGGATATCCTTTTGGTTATGGGTGAATGCCCCTTTCCTTTGGCGGATTTCCTTTTAGTCATGGGTGAATGCCCCTTTTCTCGATACCCATCGCCGACAGCACGGCGACGGCCTCGGCGGTTCGGACTGGGTGTGAACGGTTGTGCCCCGTTGTATTCCGGGTGGGCGGGGTTCGCTGGTGTGGCGGAGATACAAATGACGCGGGTCCTTCCCCGGCCTTCGCACTTGAAGGCGACCTCGATATATAGTGCACGGATATATATCTGTCAACCACAAGTCGGTTCGAGCCCATGGAGCAGCATGTCGAAGGAACTGCGGCGAGAATGGAGATTGGTATCGAGAAAGGAACAAGCCAGACATGAGACGGAATACTATCCCCGCTTGAGGGGTCTTCTGCTCGAACGGCGCAACCAGGTAAGACGGAAGCAAGATCTAACCGTGTCGCTGTCGGCCATCTCACCACTCAGCGCTGTGAGTTTTGCATCGATGGACCTTGCTCGCACCGGAATCGTTCAGAAGGAGCAACTTGAAAACGCACTGGACGCCTATCATTTATACCTGGGCCAATTTATGCGGGAAAAGCTCTCAGCGGATGAGGTGGTTCTGACGGATTTTTCCTTTTTCACCTATCGGGACACTGATACACTGAGGGAGTGTCTGTCCAGGAACGTGTTTCACATCTTGAACCTGGGGCTGCTGGCTGTCCTTGGATTTGCCGGAGCGTATGTGTCGATTTTAGGGTATGATGTAAGATAGTCAAGAGCCAAAAAGTCAGAATTTCGGTGTCCAGGGCACCGAAGTGGGGGGGCAGGCCGTGGTTCTACAATAGAAGAAAACCAAATCAAACCTATTGAGAAGCGACAACAGGTAACAGAAGCCATTGCAGAACAATACCTCTGGCCTGCAAATGCTGAGTGTCGCCGATGGGAGTTGTACCAGCCCTCGATGTATTGAAATACGGACATCCGGGCTTCGGCCTGTGTGCGGTAGTTTCGGCGATCCAGGCGTTCGCATTCGAGCGTGGCGAAGAAGCTCTCGCATAACGCGTTGTCGTAGCAGTCACCGGTGGAGCCCATAGAGGGCCGGACACCGGCCTTGCGGCACCGTAGACCGAAGGCAATGGAGGTGTACTGACATCCCTGGTCGGAGTGATGGATGACGGCTTCCGGCTGTCGTTGCCAGAGCGCCATATTCAACGCCTCGAGCACCAGCTCGGCGCGCAGATGGGTCGCCATCGCCCAGCCAACGACGCGGCGGCTCCAGGCGTCCACAACGACCGCGAGATACAGGAAGCCGGCCCACGTACTGATGTAAGTGATGTCGGCTACCCAGAGCTGGTCTGGCCCGTTAGCCGTGAAATCTCGATTGACCAGGTCAGCAGCGACGCGCCCATCGCGATCACGGTAGGTGGTTCGATGCCGTTTGCGACGACTCACGCCCTCCAGACCTGCAGCACGCATCAACCGCGCAACGCGCTTGCGACCGATCCGCTCCCCCTCGGCTACAAGCTCCTCGTATATGCGCGGGACACCGTAGGTGCCATCAGAACACTTGTGAATCTTCACGATCCGTTCCGTCAGAGCCACATCGGCCTGCGCTCGTGCCGACAGCGGCCGCTTGAGCCACGCGTAGTACCCACTGGTGGAGACTTCCAGGACCCGGCACATCGTGGCTACTTTATAGAAGGCCTGATTGGCTTTCACGAACTCGTAGACTCCCCTGGCACCGAGTTGGTCTCCCGAGCGAACCAGGCCGCGGCTTTTGCAAGGATCTCCCGCTCCTGTCGCAACTGCCTATTCTCGCGGCGCAGTCGTCTGATCTCCTCCCGCTCTTCGGTGGTCAGACCATCACTGCGGCGGCCCGCATCCAGATCGGCCTGCCACATCCAGTTCCGGATCGCCTGGGCGGACGGCTCGAACTCACGGGACAACTCATGAGGCGTGCGACCCGCTCGCATAACATCTGCCGTTTGAACTCCGGCGGATACGGCGGATGTGTCCTCGGCATCGTGGCATCCTCCTTTTCTGCCAAGTAATAAGGTATCCACGAAACCGGGTCAAGTCCAGTTTAGCGGACGGTTTATCAGTTTCGATTCATCGGCTGCAAGGGCGACATCGCTGTACTTCTTGACGGAACCTCGACGGTTTTGCTTCGGACGCAAGGTCGCTTTGTCCGGTTATACCGCAGTTGCCTTTGGACTTGGACCGTGCTGATTCTCCCCCGGTTGACTATCCTTTACCATGAAAACAAGCATAACAATGGCCCCGATGAGCGGAACCAGAACAATAAGCAGCCACCACCCACTGTGGTTAGTGTCGTGGAGCCTTCTAACTGTTACCGCTATACCGGGAATCAGAACCGCTAAAGTATAGATTCCCCCCAACAAACCCATGCCTGCTTCGAGGCTAAGCGTACCGGTAAGACCATCAATGATCATCAGGACGATACTGATGAGAATGTTGAATAGGAAAAAGTACCAATACTCTTTTCGTCTGGATCTTCCGCCAAACACAGCATACTTTTTTAGTACCTCAAGATACCAGTTCATGTTTCGCTCCTTTCTCGTCACTACCAGACCTGGCAGGAACGACGCCTGGATGACCGCGAGTTGGTCTATGTTTGGGCCGACGGCATCTACGTCAAACCTGGACTTGAGAAAGTGATATGACCCGGGAAAAGTGGACAGTGGTTTAAGCCGCTTTCTTCAGCGATAGCCGTTCAAAAAGGGCCGGGGACACATAGTCCAGGTAAGCGTGCAGCCGCTGATTGTTGTAAAACATTTCGATGTACTCGAAGAGTTCGCGCTCTGCATGATCGAGGTCGATCAAGTCGACGTGATACAGCGCCGTGTGACCCCTGGGGGAAGAACGGGATCTGATCCCTTTCCAATTCTGAAACCCATATTGGTATATCACAAAACCGGTTTTAGGATATTTTAGGGCGTCGTCCATCCGAGGTAGTTTGAAAACGATTTTTACGACTGAGTACGAGGTTCTCCTGCGGCGGCTGATCTCGGCGCGAAAAGCGGACGGAGTGACTCAGCAGGAGATAGCCAGCCGTCTCGATAAGCCCCAGTCTTTCGTTTCCAAATATGAGCGTCGGGAACGCCGACTAGACGTCTTAGAATTCGTTGTGATCTGTAGGTCCTTGGGCGTTGACGCGTGCAGCGTCATTAGGGAGATCGAAGATCGCCTACCCGCAGGATATCTCTCTCCAATGAACTTCGAGAAGACCTCCAGCGATGTCGCCCTTGCAGTCGACTGAATCGCAACTGATAAACCGTCCGCTAAACCGGGGTAACTCCAGTCTGGAGTTTCTCGTTCAACGGGGCTGTCAATATCCGCAAGCTCGGACATGAAACCACGGACATCACGCATGTACGCCCGGTAAGCGTTCTGATGCTGGGCCCGGAACTGAAGAACTTCATCAAGAGGAATAGTAGCCAGATCAAACGTGACGGGCTCAAGATCCAAGGTAATGATCCTATCTCGCGATGGCATCGATTCTCTTGACAACGTTGCTGTTAGGTCCGCCACGGCTTCATGGCAATTTGTTACAGGGTGAATAGTCATGCCGCGTCTCTTACCGGCAACTCGTGAAAGCTGTGCGAGAATGACAAGGATCGTGGTGCGCACGTCGGGATGAAGCGGGATTGAAACCCCGTCCTCGCTCGGTCGCGCAAGTCCTTTTGTTTGAAGTTTCACGACTACGGATTTGGCTAGCTTCACGTCAGCACCGTAGCCGATTCGGGACTGCGACATCTCCGCGAAATACTCAGTCTCTGGAAGGTCATCGAACACACCATTTGCAAGCAACTCAATGATGGTTTCGGCTAGTTTGCCCGCAACTTCTTGGTCAACCCAGTCGTTGGGATCAAGCACCCGCAACAACCCGCGGTCTTCAAGAGGCTCCGCAAGCGTTGGATCCGCAGCCGTGTTCCGACCGTGCATATAGTTCGGTAGCAGAATGGCGATGTCGTCGAAGAAGAGAAGAAGGGATTTTACCCAGTCACTCTCCTCGAAGACCCAATATGGTGCGGGATAGTAGTACGCAGTTTCGTTCATTCCGGGAATATTCCTGAAACTCGCAGAGAACTGCCACTTACAAGTTTCGCGGCAAATGCCGCCATGCCGGTTGCAGCCCTGGCCACCGACATCAACGAAACCGATCCCAACCAATCGCGTCGCTCGGCTCTTCCTCGTGCAACACGACCACGACTCTCCTCCGCTTCCCTCAATGAATCACCCGAGTGTTGATGCCATACTGATAAATGATGAAATCGACTTTCCAAGCACTGCAACCCCGGCGTCATGTGGATCCGGTATGTTGAAGCGACTTCTCGCGGCCCCATTTAATGCAAAGGCGAAGCCCTCTATATTGACGATGTAAAAGATCTTGCCCCGACGCTCAACAATGACACGATCCGCTCGAAACGGCCAATCCCCTTCGAATTCCGCCTTTGTGACTGCTCGTATGGGATATTCTCCATTAACAATTTCCTGCTCCGATCGCTCAATCCAGTTCTCCTCATCCCGATCCCGCAGAATGTGCACAGAACGCCGATAATCGGTGGTTCCGAGTTCCTCGTCTCGGATGTTCCTGAATTCCGTATAGACGCCCGACAGCTGACTAATCGTCCCGTTCCTGTCGACGTGTCCACCGATAGTAAACTGCATCGCCACTGCCCTAACAAGGCGTTCCATTTTCGCAATCAAACGAGAATGAACACGTGGATAGTAGTCCCGATGAAGCGTCTCTTGATTCTCCAGGAAAGGCGTCGCATCTTCGACATCAGACTCAAGAGCTGTCCATTCATTCCTCGGGTCGATCGGTGGATTAGGAACACCACTGACAACATCGAGATTGTAGTATCGCGCCTTTTGCCCAAAAAGAGAGAGGATTCGAATGCATTCTTGCAGGACAGGATCGGTGGTAATGAAGTCGAATTCTCGCTGAACCCAAGGCCGTTCGGTGCCGCCGTAAAAGTCGGTGCAAACTAGCTTGAGGAGTTTCTGGAGGTTATGGCTAAGGTGCCTTACGTAAGCGTTGTCTGGATATGAACCATGCTGTCCGTCGTAGACCAGCAGGATGTAGCATTTCATAAACCGCTCCAGCCCGCTCGCCATTAGCTGGTGAGGCAAATGGTAAAACGAGTTGCTCATATCGATTTCTTGAAGGTGTCCAAAGCTATACTTGATCAGGTCACGGGACAATTCCAGTTCCTCTAAAAGACAAAAAAACTTCAGCTTCTTTTGGTTTTGTTCAGTCCTGCCTTCATGGGGCTACCTCGTGGTCTGAACGTTTCGCCGGTGCGGTTCCGGGCGTCGACGCGCGTCACGGTCTTGCACGTTCACTCTCAACTCTCCGGAGACCAGCTTCGGGAGCAGCGTGTCACGTAGGACGGCAAGAGTGCGGACCTCGGTTAGATTGCTCAGGAGGCGTTCCATGATCGGGGTCACGGTAGACTCAAATGCCTCTGCGACACTCACCGGCGGCAGGGCCAGATCGACAAGAGTGAAGGTCTGGCGCGTGATGGTGTCGAAAATCGTACCGTGCGTTCGGCTCCGCAGTTCCTCTATCGTGCGTCTGACGAGCCAATATATGAAGAACTCCTGATACCCGCTGGTGCCTCGTATGCCATAGCAGGTTTGGTTCATGGCCATCCGGCGTCCGAGACATGCAAGCCGCCCGAAGATCCGCACCAAAGGCAGTGGGCTCAGATGCGCAATCGCCGTCGCACGTAACGAAATTATACCCGTCCCTCATCAGTAGCCAAAGTTGATCCAGATAGTAGCGTCCCAATCCTTCTCGCAGTATCCGTGAAATGCTGGACTTCCTCCGGCGTGAGCGGGCGGCCAAGAATATCGCATTCGCGATACGAGATACACGTCAAACGTGGTTGCACCAAGCACTGGCCGCGCGGCGTGAAGCGCCGCCATCTTGCCTTCCAAGCCCTCCCTTCACTGTGACCGGTATTCCCGAATGCGGGTCTGATCGATAAGGAGGTGCATTGTTGAGAGCGTGAACACCTTCCCATTGGTTGCCTGGAGGAGTCGCCGCATATCCCCGCGGCGCACTTTGAACCCACGCCCTGCGATACACGCGATCACGTCGTAGGTATGTCCGGTCTGGTCACGCAACGTCTGTAGGCGTTGAACACGCGCAACCTTATCGCGCGCCGTTCCGTCGTCTTCCGTAAGCTTCGCTTCGATCAGCGCGATCGGGTTGAATTCATCCGGGATGATGAAATCTGGGGCTTGGTCGAAGCCAGTGATACGTTCCGCTCGTTTCGTCTCCCTGAAACTAATCTTGGAGGCCGTCAAAACATCCTTGATTGCTCCCTCAACCACTTCGCCGACCAGCTCGCTCACTGAATCCCGGTGAGACGCAAAAGGACGCCCAAGAAATCGCTCATAGAGCAATACAGGATATGGGATGCCGAGGTCAGCGACCGGTTGAAGGCTCTTGACTCCTTCCTTCGTGTCGGACTTGTCAAGCCGATGCAGGACTGTCTCGACTTCGGTGTTGGCACCCGTGGTAAGTACTTCTACGCCTACCTCGATCATCGCGTGGACACGAGACGACGTTCCCTCAAAGGCTGCACCCGCATGTTCCGGTCTATCGACCGTGCAGCACCCTGATCGATAGTCACGCCAGTGATTTCCGACGTTACATAGGCCCACTCCGGCGGCGTAAAACCCAGAATCGCCCTAAACACGATAAAGGCTATCGGCGCAGCTTCCACGGCAGCCACAACGGTCGCCGTCGTCACATTGCTGAAAGCGGCTGTCTCACGCTTCAACTCCTGATAGCCCTTCTCGAATGTCTCGTAATCGACAAACCCGTCGCCGCGCGGCATCTCCAGAAATGTGGACTTCAGCTCGCCGAACACTTCATCGACAAGAGGGTCAAACGAAAGCGCGGGATCGCCGTAGTCAGCATCAAAACGCAACGGCATCGGCCAGTTCCCTCTCTTCTTGTTCGGCAAAAAGACCGCCAATCATGGCGAATTGAGGGACCTTCATGCCTTCTAGCCGTGCGGCTACGTCATCCACAGTCGCGATGTGGCATCCATCTCTTCCCGGAAGGCAGATAGCTTTTTCTCCGCAGGCAGCGTCGCATCCCACGACGGCCGTAGTCGCCAGATCGTCATCCGCGTAATGTGCCCAAGCGCAGTGCACCGGATATCCCCCGCTGTCGGCTTCATGCCGGCCGCACGAAGATCCGCCAAGTCCTTTGCCATGACGCCGGCGAGCCCGTCGGCATCTTCAAAGAGCCCCGCCCGCGACGCCGTCCCGCGGTCGCGGCAAACAAAAACCGTATCCACGATAGATGAAGCCGTCCCGTGGATATGGATCGAGCCGCCCATCTCCGCCGGGCATGGCAGCGATGCCGAGCACGTGAGGCCGGCATCGAGAATCGCCATTCCCACCGCCAGGTAAGCCTCCTGCTTGTTATGGTGATAAGTGAACACGAGAGGCGCGCCCGGTTTGAGCGCCCGTGCCATGCGCGTATACGCGACCGCGAGCCCTTCCGCAAAATGCGCCAGGTCCCGCTCCTCCGTCTCATTGCCAGTAAGCTCATCCGAGTGCTTTGTCGTCTCCTGTTCGAGCCCAGGGAAGTCTTTCCCCATGAGCTTTCGGGAGCCAGGCATAGCAGAAGTGCATGAGCTCGCCGTACTGGACCATGCCGTAATATGGCGGGTCAGTGAACACTCCATCGAGGCTTGACGGCTTAAGCTTCACCGTCATCGCTGAGGCGCAACGGATGTCAATACGCCGCGCGTGCGCCTCCGGGTTATTCCCCCCGATCCACTCTCCCCGAATGGGAACCGTCACTTTATTCTTTCCCTCAAAAGCGACCTCGAAAGGTGCCGTGCAATAGCGTTTCGCTTTCGTGTACTTCGCGATGATGTTGATCCAGCCACCGGAACCTACCGGGAGCGCGTTGGCGTTGCGGATACCGAGCAGATTCGATTCGACCTGCACGTACCCGACTGGAAAGCCGTGGATCGAGAACACGTCCAGTGACTTCAGCGCCATTTTGTCGTACCGGCACAGCATGTTCTGGTATCGCAGGAGATCCGATAGATTCGTTGCAAGTGCCCGGCGCAAGCGGAGGTCCTCCACTCTTGCGATTATCTGCGCGCTTGTTTCAAGGCCAAAAAGCTGACGTGCGTTGAAGAGCTCGCGGAACCGCTCGTAACCCCAGCGATGCAGCCGGGACGATTCATCACCCTCGGGAATTACATCATCCGGTACAAACCGCGCCGTTAAACCCTGCCATGCTGCTTCTGCTTCTTTGGCCCGCGCCAAGTCGTCCTTGTCAGGCTTCTTGAACAGGCGGCCAAGCCGGCCCTTGAGATCCGGATTATAGTATTCGATCGCGAACAAACGATGAGATGGTGGGCCGGCTCCGTGAAAAGGCGCACTGTTGACGTGCTCACAGCGTGGACATGCACATCTGTTACGGGAAACGGGCCCTTTCCTTGTCAACGCCCGTCCACACTGGCAGGCACCGGGATGGTCTGGATCATCAACCTCGTTGAGATCACCGCAGCACGGGCAGACGAGAACATAGGACGTATGCCGGGCATCCTCCGCCAGCACGTAGCCCGGAAAGAGATCAAAGGCTTTCCGGCACATCGCGCACGTTCCCGTCTTGACCCACAGGAAATACTTGACGTGGGCGGCCTTTCGGCCAGTGATAGGGCATCGCGTCTTGTAGAGGTGTCCGATTTCCTCCGAGAGGCGATCGAGCAACTCGCCCGCCTTTTTCGTATAAACCTTCAGATCGATCGTGTCGATTTCTTCCCGCACAATCCATGCCGCCATCGGGTTGATATCCGTCCCGATGATGTTGCAGCCGATTCTGTTGGCTTCGAGCAACGGCGTACCGCCGCCCATGAATGGATCGGCAATCGTGACACCTTCGAAGCTGTTGGCTCGATAGTAGGTATCTTCCACGGGATTGTTCCCAAACTCCGACAGCAGAAGACCGCGGAACAACGTCCCCGGCCGACGTGCGAACCATTTGTGCACTGCGATGATCGGACGGTAGTTCTGTTGAATCTGCTTTTCACGGAGTGCTAGCGACGCAATGAACCGAATGCTGTAGTTTTCTTCAATTGACATCCGGGGTCCTCACTCTTGCTTTCCGAACAGCGGCCACTTGTCCGCGATGTACTTTTCCGCTGCCTTCGGTTGATCTGGCAACCGTTATCGGGCTGTTCGATTGATTGCGAATCTTGCTTGCTACGAGCTGCGGGCCAAGCGCAGACAGTACCAGGATTCGTCGGACAGACGGAACTGCGCCTGCCGCAAGAAGACGTTCTTCGTGTTCAGTCCGGACGTTACACCGTAGAACCAGCCCCCTTGGGAGAAGTAGCAGAGAACTCTTCGAGCGGTGGTATTCCGCCTGCGATGGCGGGGGCAATAGCGAAGCCCCAGAAGGTCAGTTGACGCCGGAAGGGGGTGACCTGCCCCCACCTATGTATCCACATCCAGAGTTAGGATGCGGTCGCGATTAGCGGCCCTGAGACCGCTTCGGCCGCAGGTGGCGATTCGTTGCACCTCGTACATATGAGACGGACGATAAATTTTCATTTAACATGCTGGGAACATGCTGGCATGGTCAGAATCCATGATAAGATACCATACCTGTCCAAAATCGGTTTTTTCTTTGGACAGCATTTGGATCAGATAGACGATTAAAGACCGTGCCCGAACCGCTAGGTCCTCTTCGAATCGCCTGAATCCCAGCTTTTCGGGATGTGTTGTGCAATGAAAGGCCCGATCTTCCGGATCATCCAGCTTTTGGACAGCATCTTTGGCCAGTGCAACCTGGATTTCAGTCTGCCAGAGGGCATTGTGTAAAAACAGTCACTTACTTGTCCAAAAAAGGCCCATTCTGATTTATCTTGGACAACAGTGAGATGATACAAGAAATTGGTGCTCAAAAAAGAGGTGGCCGGCACGGCGTCCCGCTTCTCGTCCGGGCCCCGCATCGCGGGCTCCGGTGCATGGGCAATCTGCTTTGCGCAGGGTTGTTCTTCTAATTTCGATCGATTCCCACCCGGGTGCAGGAATATAGCCGTTTGGCCGGAAGCTGTCAACCAGAGAGACTTCAGATCCGAGCGATCAGAAGCGGCGCCAGCATCTACATGGTGTGTCTTATTCCTGTTGACACACGTTCCGGTCGCGGCCCGTTGGATGACGGCGAGGTTCGAAGGCCTTGAGATCCGCATTAGCTTTTTTCAGGGACTGCACAAACTGCATGAATTTCCGGACTTCGCCGTCACGCCGACCTGAAGCCAGTGACAAAAAGTCGACTGATTCCCGCACCCTCCAGGCGTCCATGTTCCACAACTTCCTCAAACACAAGAGGTTTCTCTCTCTGGCGTGTGTCGAAGGTTGTTCCGAATCAGTTTGATATTGTCGATCCGCTCGTATTCTTCAAGCATACATACGACTCCGTGGGTGACTCGATGACACCAAGCCGTCTCGTTTACCCAGACTCCGATGGGCATTTTGTAGGTGAGGCAGACCCTTCCCCGTGCGGCAGGAAATCCATGTGGATCGGCCCAGTTTGACGAACCCTCATATGACTTCTGATAATTAGCCTTACGCCGAGAAACGGAGTTTTATACCGCAAGCGGCGGACACTTTCGCGAGCGTATCGAGTCGTGGATTTCGTCGGCCAGACAGAGCCCGGGAGAGGGCCACTCGATCCAGCTTGGCTTGGCGCGCAAGCGCGGACACGCCACCCCGCGCTTCGGCAACGTTGCGAAACGCCTTCATGAGCAAGCGCGGATCGTCGCCCATTTCCTCGACCGCCGCGTTCAGATAGGCGGCGGCGTCCTCGGGCGTTCTGAGGTAGTCGCTGACCTTATGTTCTCTTACGGGCATTTCGTTTCTCCTGTTTGTACGCTTTCCAGCAGGTCCGGGCCTTTGCGATGTCGTGGGCTTGACGTTTCTTCGTCCCGCCGCCACACAAAATCACGAGATCTTCACCATCGCGACCATAGTAGACCCGATACCCGGGGCCGAAGTCGATCCGAAGCTCGTAGACGCCTTCGCCAACGCCCTCGTGATCACCGAAGTTACCCAGTTCTACTCGATCGATGCGTGTCTGGACGCGGGCGCGGGTCTCGGGACTTTGTGTCTGGAGCCATGCATCGAAATAGTCCGTACCGCTTTCCGAAACGTAGTGGACAACCTTAATCATTGAGAATGATTGTAGCCAAATGACCACAGAATGTCAAGTGCTTTCAAATCACCCACTCACCTGACGGATGAAATGGCGGTCCTTTCGTCCTCCCCAAGCGACGTGAAGCACCCCGAGTCCCTCTCCGATGGCTCCCCCACCAACGTCCCGCCTCGAAGTCCGTGAACGTGCCCCAGGTCCAGCCTGGAGTTGCCCTTGTCGCCCCATCGCCACTTCTGCCCCGCTGATCCGACTCTACCTCCCGGCCTTTTTCAATGACTGGCAAAACTCCCGAAACAACTTCCCGGGCTTCGCCATCGTGCCACACTGGAGCCAACGATAAAAAGCCGTCTCGCTGATTCTTGCACCCGGCAGGCGTCCTTGTTCCACAACTTCCTCAAATACAAGGGGTTCTCTCTCTGGCGTGACGGTGAGCGGTTAGGAAAAGGGTGCGGTTGGGGAGCCATATTCCCATCCGCCAATTTCGGCGGTCGTCCGTTAACGCAAGACTCCGTGGGGCAACCCCTTCGGGGTCTTGTCGTTTCTATCGTATTCACAAATACTTGTGCCACCTCCCCCCCTTCTCTGCCGATTCTTTGTTTCGAAGCGTTTCCCCCGGTGTCCGAGCACAACCGTGGGGTTGCTGTCCGCTGAGCAGAGATATCTCCTCCGGATTCTCTGATTCTCTGTTTTTCACTGGCGGATTACCAGCAATACGACCGATTGGCAAAGAGTCTGATCTCCGCTCCACACTCGATTTTCGTGCTTACCGACGATGTGCACTTCCCCCGCTTGGCACAGGCGATGCAGCCCGCGAATGCAAGACGGGGTGTATACGAGGCTATCGCTTCGCCCGCTGAACCTGCGCACTCGGCGCGGTTAGCTGACGGGCCAATCGTTGGGCTTCGGTAAGCGCCTCCTGAGAAAAGTGTGGCTGATACTTGGGCTCGGGTTCTGGACATCTGGCGCCTCCACGATCTGGAGGGGAGATACCAAATCATAAGACACTTTACGTCAAAACAGAACGCTACACGCTATTCTAAAATCGACCTCTAGACCGCCCGCAGGCTCATAAGCTTGTCCGATGGGGTGGACGCCTCCTCCCGACGGTATCGCAATGTGCCAAGGTGATGGTGTCTTTCACGACCTGAAGAAGGAGTCATCCGTGAAACAGGTTGGCATCATCGGTATCGATCCGAGGTATCGGTCCGAGAGAGCCGATGCGGTGATGAGCATCGGAACTGTGGCAATGAGTATTTACCTCTTGAATGCCTGCTTCGCGATTTTTCGCTCGTCGATGCACTTCCGGTTTTTCCAGGCGCGTCCGAGCGTTCTCCACAGGCCGCCTTCCTCAAACGGGTTCAGGGTCGCCGCGAGCCCCAGCCTCTTGGGCGCTGGGGGGCTTGTCTTCCACACGCGGGCGGGGATCCGTAACGAGGGACCCTTCAGCTCGATCTCTTCCCCGCTCCTCTGATCGCTCACGACCAGGGCGAGCGCGATCTGCAAGTCGGGACTGTCCACGCCGAGATCTGCCGCAGGTATGCTCAGGATCGGAGCGAAGCGATAGGTGTGATCGGAAGTCGTGCGTCTCTCTTCTGGTTCCACGAAGCTGATCCAGCTGGCCTCTCCTCTCGACGTTGTCGTGAAGCGCCGGGGCGAAGGCGGCTCGCCCGGCTCACTCGCCTGGTAGGTCGCCACCTCATGTCCTTGGACGCGCCTCTCTCTCGTACGGGCCTTCATCTTCAGCATGTAGGAGGTCGCGCCCCAGTTCGTCCCGGCATGGAGCTCGAGTGCCACGAGCTCTACTCCGACCACGACTCGGGTTCCCGTGCTTGGCAGGTATCCGGCGATTACCGTGACTAGCGCGCTTGCGCGTCCATCCCCCGAGTCCATCAGCGTGTACGCTCGCGTGGTATACGGCTCCTCGTCCGCACAACTCCGATTGAACTCGATGTGTCCGCCCGCCAAGTGCACGATCGGCTCGATCTCTTGGCCCTCGGGCAACTGGCATCCACTGCAGGCGCTGGTGGCGAGGACGGAGGTGAGCAGTGCCATCGCCGCCATTGCTCTCGTCGTCTTCATTCTCCGTTCTCCTGCCTTTATACCGTGCTCGGCTGTTCCCGTTACCTGCTGCCGTTGCAGAAACGATCCATTCTTCGCAAAACGAAGGTTCTCGTTTTGTGTTCACCTGTCAACGGACAGATTGAAACGAACACACCGAGGTCACCAAGGCCCAGTTGCCAGTCGTCCCACGCCGCTCCCCACGCTGGACCGGAAGGCATCAGGTGCTCGGCCATGTAGTCCACGAACAGCACCTCACTCCGCTTGGATTGCACCGAGAACCGGTTGTGGGGCCGGATGCCACCCTTCGGAGACATGAACGGCGGATTGGCGAGAATCACGTCGGCGTACTCGTTCCAACGCTCCTCACTGGTGAGCGTGTCGTATTCAAAGATATGCGGATCGTTGAAGCCGTGCAGGTACAGGTTCACAAGCGACAGGCGCACCATGTCGGGCGAGATGTCGTAGCCCTTGAAGTTCGCCGCCAGCCGTCCCTTGTCATCCGGCGTCAGCGTGCTGTTGCCTTGCGGGTCGGGTCTCGACGGACAGGAGGTCACGCGATGAGCGGTCGCGCATCCGATGCAACCCGGGCCGGACCCGGCCCCCTGGAAGTGTCCTTCACGTTCCAGCCCGGGAACGGCCGGAACAACGGCTGCCCCCACACGGATCAGGACCGGAATGTCGAGCCGGGGAATATACCTCGCATATCGAGACTGACGGCCCTGGCGATACGGTTCGAGGGGCTGGTCCGGGAGGGCGAGGTGCGGGACTATGCGGACCTGGCGCGCCTCGGCTGCATGACCCGGGCGAGGATCACGCAGATCATGAACCTGCTCCATCTGGCGCCCGACATTCAGGAAGCGCTGCTGTTCCTGCCGCGCACCCTCCGGGGCCGCGACCCGATCTGCGAGAAGGACGTCCGTCCCATCGCCGCCGTCCCCCACTGGCCCCATCAGCGCAAGATGTGGGCCACGCTCGCCGAAGAACGCTTGCCCTTCAGTATTCTGACGGCAATCACCACAAAGGAATAGCCGGGCCTGTGCAAGTGCGTCTCCGAGGATCCGGATGCATGAGCAGGCAGGGCAGGTTTTCAACAAGGCCGAGCACCGACGTACGCTCCGCTTCTCATGGAAACCATTGATCGTTCCGAGAGATCGATCGCAAGCACATGAATATCAGTACGGTCATGGCCTGTACCAGGCCTTCCTTACATAGACGGTTACAAGCCTTACAGGAATTACCAGAAGGCGCTGTTCGAGGCGGTTGAAGCCCGCCTCGGCAAGGACCGCGGTACTTTACACGCTCCTGACCGGCGAAGCCATAGCGGCGGAGCGCGAATCTCTGAAAACCCCGGCCGGGCTTCGACGATGCACCGCCGCCACGCGAAACGTCCGAGCAGGATTTCCCGGGGGACATTCGCCGCATTGTCCGCAGGTTCGAACCGCCGGACGAGAGGGATACCCGGGATCGGCATCTCGGAAAGGAGGGAGAAGCGCTCGACTTCGAGGTGGAAGGCACCGCTTTGAGGAACTTGGCCGGAAGGACCTGCCCGACCGCGTCCGATGGGTCGCCAGGGACGATGGCGACGGTTACGGCTACGACGTCCTGCCTTCGACGGAACCGGCGATGAGGCCTGCCGAGAGCGTTGGCTGGAGATCAAGACGACGAATGGTCCCAGGACAAATCCTTTTTTCATCACCAAGAACGAGTTGTGCGTTTCCAAGGAGCGCCCCGACATCTTCAGGATCGTCAGGCTATACGATTTCCGGCGGCAGGCGCGCGCTTACCGCATCGAGCCGCCTCTGGAGGAACACGTCTGGCTTTCGCCGATGATCTACAGGGCCTCCCTGACCGCCTCCTCATCTTTGCCGACAGTTGAGAGTCAATAGCCTCTTGCCCAGAAATGCTGTCCGGTGAAGTTCGACCGACGACCGGGATAGTTCCGGGCGATCAGGTGGTCCGCCTTGACGGACGCTTAAGACTTGACCTTTCTCCTGATTTGTTATATGCTCTTCTATTATTGTTTCTCACTCGGTTCGTTTCCGTGGATGCTGTAGCCCATCCAAACGACAATCGGAAGTGAAGTGACATGCATTGTCTCTGGTCGTGAGGGATCCGACCGATCCGCATGGTCTTCCTTGATCGTCGCCAGCTTCCGTTGGTTCCTTTCAGAGGTGAGCGCGACCAGAGAGGAGGCGCAACTCGCGAGACCGGGCAGCGACCTCCAAGGAGGTGACCCGCGGCGAAAGATCAGCCAGGCGCCGCATGTACGAGACGATCCGGCCACGTCTGAGGGGCCATTCCCCACTGCGAATCCCGGACGGAACCCCGGGGTGGGAATCGCAGGTGGTTGTCGCAGACGTAAACCGGATCCATGGCCGCGAGAAGGATCGCGCCAAAGACGAAATGGATGACGGGTTGACTGTATCTATTCTGAGATAACAAGATATAGGTCCAAGCAAGATTCAGGCAGCCTTTGACTGGTCTGGGATGTTCTTTTCCGATTGATTTCTATGCGGCGCTGCCGAGCCTCCTCCTTTCGATCTTGTCGGTGGCAAAGAATCTTTTGATGCTGGATTTTATGCCTCTGATGAGGCGTGACATACTGTATTGCCCCGTGATAGCGTTCGGCGTTGTAGCTGTGAATGAAGGAAGCAATCAGGCCTTCCAGTTGGCCGGGCGTCCGGACCGAGGCTGATCTTCCATGCCGGCCAGGCGGTCTTCAAAGAACCGCTTGCGCCACTTGCTTACGATCTGTCGGGGGATGTCCAGCCTTTCAGCGATGCGTTTGTTAGTAAGACCCTCAGCCGCCAACAGAATGATCTTGGACCTGATGACCTGGAAATATGATGACGTATATTGCCTCGCCATCCCTTCGAGGGTCTGTTTCTCATCCTCGGCTAAGATAATTGTGAAAGGGCTCCTCCTATCAGTGCGGACTTTCTTGCGTCTGATTATTGCTACGACATTGAGATGACTCAGACGGAACATAGTAGGGCCAACAGAGCGGC
The DNA here is from genome assembly GCA_965217865.1 of Candidatus Latescibacterota bacterium. Classification (GTDB taxonomy): domain Bacteria; phylum Latescibacterota; class UBA2968; order SICM01; family SICM01; genus CBDCJO01. The sequence continues at coordinate 3,758,835 of CBDCJO010000002.1, forward strand.
ATGGTCCCATCGAGCCTATGAAGCGTGGCAACACGGCTATGGTTCACCTCCCGAGGCTGCTGCGAGTATTCGTGAAGATCCGGAGATTATACTGCGGGAGTACCGTGAACACCTGGGCGATGTGAGGGGGAAGGTCGTAGCAAACCTGCTCGGCTCACATGGGCGAAGAGCGGTAGCTTTGGCCATTCTCGGGGCCGAGGTCACTGTCGTCGATATCTCGGCAGAGAACCAGCGCTACGCTCTTGAGCTGGCACGAGCCGCCGGTGTTACCATCGAGTACATCGTATCGGATATACTCGAGTGGAAAACAGAATCCCTTGCCGATCATTTCGATACAGTCCTAATGGAGTATGGGATTCTCCACTACTTCGTGCAATTAGATCCGCTTGTCAGGCTTCTAGAAAAGATCTTGAAGCCCGCCGGCAAGGTCGTTCTTCATGAATTCCATCCGATTGACAAGAAGTGCGGACTGATCGAGGAAGGAGGCCGACTGATCCTGCAAGACGTTCGGATTGTTCTGGTCTCAGCAGGCTTCTCGCGAGAACTGACCACGGCGGTATTGTGGCTTAATGAGAAGGGGCTGGATATACGCTGCGTGCGGATTCAGCCCTATGACTATGACGGACGCACGCTCGTCGATGTCCAGCAGGTGATCCCCTTGCCGGAGACGGTAGATTACCAAGTGCAAATCCGCGAAAAGAAACGGCGGGAACAGACTGCTCGAAAGAGCGGTCCTGACTTTACGCGGTACGATGTAACTACATGCGGAAAGTCAAGAGCAAAGTTGACGATTTCGAGGTTGGATGAGATTTTTTATGCCGGTTTTCTCAGCGTCAAGGGGTGTAAAGTGGACATTCTTACTATGTTCGGAGCGCAGTTCGCCCTTATGGTGCAGGACCGGTCTTTGAAGAGGGGCGAAGCTCCCGTGTGGGGGGTGGTGTCTTCCGATACCAACTTACATCCGCGGCCGGCACTCTTGTTTGTGTGAGTAGGTGTGCCGGTCTTCGCGCATTTTCTAATCCGATCCAGGAAGACGGGGAGGCCTGCGGATCTGTTAGCCGAAGCGACTCCTATCGGAGCCCTCCTCTCAAGCCAGTTCTGCAGGCCGCCCCTGGCCGCCTTGGAAGGCGGCAGCTTGTGTAACCGGTCCGGCAGGAGACTGCACCGGATGTGAATCGAGCAGCGATGTCAAAGAGCGAGTGTGACCGCGGCAGCGGTCAGGCGGCGGCGCGAGCGCGCCGTCGGGGATGCTGCTTTTTCTTGTAGCGCTTCATGTAGCGCCTCTCGAGCGTTTTGAGGGATGCCGCGGGGTGGTCTCTCTCCTCGTAGAGACGATTTTCTCTGAGCAGGGCTACGATGAGCCGTAGGAACTGGGACGAGGCGGCCACGATATTCTTGCGGTAGCACTTCTTCCTGAGCTCGCGTTCGAGGAAGCGGCGGCGGACCTGGGGCACGACCCGGGCGGTCTGTTCGGTCATCTGGTAGATGATTCGCCGCAGCCGGGGATTGCCGATCTTGCTCATCCGCCTTTTGCCTTTGTACTTTCCGGAGTCGGCGATGCGCACGTTCGTGCCGGCGAGCTTCTCGATCTGTTTGAAGTGGGTGAAGCGGGTGGCCCCTCGCGTCTCCGCGGTAAATTGGGCAGCCAGGTTTTTGTTGATGTTGGGGATCGAGTCGACGATTTGGAAAGTCGGATCCTGCTGAGTGCGGACGATCATCGCCTGCTCCACAGCTTTGAGTTGCGTCTCGGTCCGCCGGAGCGCCTCGATCCAGCCATTCAGGATGATGCGGAGGACATCTTCCTGGCCCTCGACCGGGATCCCGATGGAGGTCCGGGCCTCCTCCTTCAGCTTCTGCAGCGTCGCCACCCCGTAACTGCCTCTTGAGATCCGATGGATCTGGCGGCCCTCCTCTTCGATGTCAATTTCCTCGAAGTGGCGGGGCAAGAAATATCGCTCCAACAGGTAGCGGGAGGTCTTCGTACGAATGTTGACCGCGTGGAGGAACTCCGGGAAGACGCGTTCCATCAGAGACCGGGTGCGGAGCAGGGACTTTGTGAGGTCCTTCCGGAGCTTGTCGTAGGCGATTGAGAGCTGGTGCGCGGCCTCCATGTGAGGCTCGAACGTCCTGAAGAGATCATAGCTTCCCTTCTGTGCGCTGTCGGCCACCAGAAAGGCATCCCTGGGATCCGACTTGGAGAAATCGCGGTGCATCATCGGTCTTGCGTGATACGTCGTGAGGGGGCTCACCAGCAGCACGCGATACCCCTTCCCCTGGAGGTAGTGGGCCAGGGTAACCCACAGATTGCAGGACGTCTCGATGGCCACCACCATCCGATCCGGCCCGCAATCTTTGATGCGTCGCTCCAGATGCTGCCAGAGGGTATGGTCATATCCCGCTCGCGTCACGGGGAATGAGAAGGCCCCGCCTTGCTGAAGTCCGGAGGGATCGAGCACCGACCCGCTGTGTTTTTCCTTGCCCGGATCGATCCCGAGGACGAAATTCTGGGAGATGGCCTGTCGTTTAAGGTGGAAGATTTTCGACTTCATCGTATACCTCCAGCGTTGAGGGTTGAGTTTGCTTGCGCTTGCCGAATCTTAAGACACCTTGCCTTGCAAGGGAAGATTCAGCCCCTCAACGCTGTTTTTTCCTCCTTTACTCGTTAGGCGCAAGTGCAGCTTCGCGAAAGCTCAAGACAGGGAGCGCTGATTGCCATGTCGTAGATCATTGAATTACCTTGGCGTTGATACCCCGCGCAAATTTTGGGCGTGTACTCGATGAGCAAATCTAGTGGGAGCAGCAATTTCGAACTGATTGTGTGGACGACTATGCCCGGAAGCAAGTTGCGCCGGACGTGGCCTTTAGATGGTGGGATGTCAGCGCAGATGGCAGCGATTGAGGTCGAAACTCCTATCGGTCAGACGGTGAAGCGAATTGTCCGCTGGCACAACGACTGGACTTACAGATGCAATCCGCATGCCGTAGTGGAAGAATTCAAGACCTTGCAGTTGGCACATACCTTGGAGTTGGCAGCGCCGACACCTTATCATCTTGATGAATCGTGCTCGATCTTTTCAAAGCCATACATGGTCGTCGAGTACATCGAGGGGAATCCGAAGTTTACACTTCCTCCGGGATTTGATTTCACATTCAATCTCGCCAAACACCTTGCTAGGATCGGGCTGATAGAAAAAGCCAGGGCCATCCCCAAGGACGAGATCGTGTTCCGCGGAATACATTTGCTTGAGGACGAGGCTGAAAGCTTGATGAAGACGGGCGTTATAGACCGAGTAAACCACCTCGCCCAAAGGGCGGGGCATTAACCACTCCCACCCCCAAAATCTTCTGCTATCCGATGAAACAGCTTGCCCACATACGCTCGAAGGTCACCTCGCAGAATCCATTTCCGGTACTTCGGTGCCCATACCAGAGGATACTGGCTATCATAGACTGCGTGACTGGTCCGTCGGAGTCCCATCGTATGCCTCCTGAGTCGATTTGTGTCTCAGTGGTCTGAACACGATAAGACACCCTTTTAGCACTGGCCTCCTCCAAGCGCCCGGGGAAGCGATACACGATCACCGAATCACGAGGTGATTATGCACTTGACTAAGGAACAATCCTCGCCTGTTCCACGATACGCTCCGCAGAATCATGAACACGGACAATATCACGTACCGGGAATTGGTAGCAGCTTGACTACCAGCACCATATCGGTATGGATCATCCATTTCTGGTTAGACCTCCACGCCTTGTAATCTTTGCCATGGATACGGAGAGTGCCAATTTCCGTGAAAGCTGAAAATTGATTTAGACCTTGGTCGTCGGGGTCAACGTTGATAGGATCGGCCAGATATGCTGGTATGGCGAACGCTACGTATGCGTCCTCGTGCTTTGGAATGTGCGCTCTGTCTGATCTTGACGAAATGCTGGTACTCGGGTTCATAAAGTCAGAAGCACCGAATACAGCGTCTTCTACTCTTAATGCCACATACCAAATTGGCTCAGGTGAATGGCCAATGGATACAGCGTTGTATGCTTCCTCCAGCTGCTCGGTTGATAATTCGCCCTTCTCCGGCTTAGATATCGGAGAAGGGCGGATGACAGACCATAACCAAGGTCCAAGGAGGACAATCGGCGCTGAAGCGAGCAACGCAACACTTACTCCTAGTTCCAGATTCAACATGGGCAACCACTCGTTTTTCCACACTTTGATATCATCGCTAACTCCAGCCAATCCAATGGCCCCAGAGCCGACGGCATACAATGCCCGAAAAACGAAGAAGAACTTAGCCATCTACCCATGATAACCTCTCTTTCTTGGCCCGTCAATATGAAATAGTAACTTAGTCAAGTGCATAATTACCAATCACGATGACTGTCGATGACATCCTGCATCTCGTTGATCATGCGAGCCAACCGCTCATGGGACAGGCGACACTCGAATACCGATAGCTGCACCCGTTGACCGTACTTCTCGCAGACTTCGGCGATACGCCTGAGTCGAGACGCTCCCAGGCCTTCCGTGTCGGCGATGTCGTAGGTGACCAGAAGGTCCATAGCTCACGGCATGACGAAGGGTGGATAGGCCGGCAGATCACCGCGCAGATGTCGTGCGAGCAGCGTCGCCTGGACCGATGGCAATGCCCACCTGCCTATCTGTCGATCGGAAATAGCATGATATATCTCCGCTTCCTTGTGGGCCTCCCATGCCTTGATCAGGCTCGTCCTCCCCTCATTGCTCAGGTAGACCCCGCCTCCCGGCATCCGCACGAAACTGTCCGCAAGGGGAGATTTGATCGCCTCCGACCGCTCGTGCGCGGCCTTGTGTTTCAATCCGCGGCGCACCGGTCGGTAACACGAACGCCTTCAAACACGGTCTTTTCACCGCCGCGGCGACCGCCGAGCGGCGGGAAGTGGCTGCGCTCATTCGTGGGATGAAGAGTCTTGTCGAGCAGGTCGACGGTCAAGACTGACCAGCCGTGCAGCCTGTGCGGTTCCTTTTCGCCCCTTCATACATTGGGGGGCAACTCCGGGGCCAGTTTGCCGCGGCCGGAGGGAGGCAGAGTTGCGCAAGCGTAAGGGCAAATCAGCCGGACCCTGAAAGGAGTTTTTCATACCTCAAAGAATGTTGCGCCGGCGCGAAGTCGAAGCGAGAAAAGGGGCATTCACCCATGACCAAAAGGAAATCCGCCAGGGGAGATAAGGTCATGACGAAGCAATGTATAAGTGCGCTCTTAATCTTCGCTTCGCTACGATGAAGAGAGACACCGCGGCCCACACTTCGACAGCCTCCAATCTGATGTGTGGGTTATGGTAGACTTCCTTGCGTGGGTCTCAACGGACTCCAATTTGAACTGACGATCGTACCGCCTGCAACGACGTACCATAGAGGACACCTCCCTTAACTAATTTACTTCTCCCTTATCTGGGTGTCCACTAAATCGGGGCAAGACGAATTCGCTCACTATTCACTGCTCACAATTCATCCCTCACCCTACGATAAAAAAATGCCCCGATGGATTTCCCGCCGGGGCATGGGATTCATCGTAACTCCCCTTCAATTCTCAATCGGAGCCTGTTCCGATCGGCCTTCCGCATTTGTTCCGTACATGTAGTCGAGATACATCTTCTCCAGGTCTTCCGTCTCCAGCTCCTTCTTCGTCCGCTCCATGATCAGCTTGCCGGCCTTCATGATCCCCACCCGGTCCGCCAGCGTGCGGGCCCGGAAGATGTCGTGCGTGGACATGAAGACCGCCTTCCCCTCCGACCTGAGTTCCTCCAGGAGATCAATAAACTCCGAGCCGGCCTGCGGATCCAGTCCGGCCGTCGGCTCGTCCAGAAGGATCGCCAAGGCATCCCGGATGATCACGATGGCGATCCCGACCTTCTGCCGCATACCCTTGGAAAACTCCTTCACCCGCTGTTCATAAGCCTTCTCCTCCAGACCGACCCGCCTGAGAATCTTGTAATATCCCTCCCGGTCCGTCTGCTTGCCAGCCAGCCCCGCGAAAAAATCCAGATTCTGCCGTGCCGTGAAATTTCCGTAGAGCATGACGTTTTCCGACAGATAGGCCAGGTGTTTCTTGGCCTCCAGCGGGTCCCGCGTAACGTCGATGCCGTTGATCTTGGCCGTTCCCTCCGTGGGTTCGATGAAGTTGAGCATCAGGTTGATCGTCGTGGTCTTGCCCGCCCCGTTGGCCCCGAGCAGGCAGAAGATCTCCCCGGTGTCCACTTTCAGGTTGAGATTGTCCAGGGCAAGCACCCCGTCCTCGTAGCGTTTACTCAGACCGATGGCTTCAATCATTTCGTCTCTCCTTTGGTTTAAAACCCTTTGGTGTCTTCAAAAGGCCTACCTCCTCGTCAATTTCACGCCATACCATACGATGCCGATCACGATGCCGATCACGCTGAAGACCAGTCCCGCGCTCAAAATCAGGTTCGTCCTGGCGCTCACGTGAATGCGCACCGTCTTGTCCTGGGTCTGAACGGGCCGGTTGTCCGCCAGGGCCTCGGTCTGGATCTGGATCTCATAGTCCCCACGTCCACCCCCGATGGCGGAAGGAACTTCAGCTTTACGAGGGTCTCCTTATCCGGAATCAACGAAGATATCACATCCGGGTTGATCCTGGACTGCCAGTTGATCGGCATGTTTGTGCGGATCCGAATGTTGTCCAGACGCCGCGTGCCCCCATTGAGCACCCTGATGTCCATGTCCACGGTGTCATCCGTCTTGATCTCGTGGTAGAGGTTCACCGCCCGGACCTCGATGCGTCCCACACCCCGCGGCGTCATCTCCAGCTTGACTTTGCCTGTGTTGAGCTCGGCGATCTGTTCATCTGAAAACATTTTGTCGTCAAGGGGTTGAAGCTTCCGCCAGATCTCCTGGGGGACCACCAGTACGTAGAACGCCAGCGGCTTATCGATGGTCACGCGGTCGCTGGTACGGTCGGGCAGGAACACGTCCAGCTCCAGTTGCTTGCTGCTCACCCCTTGAGTGAAATTGACCTGGGAAAGCCTGCGGGATTGCGCGGAAGACGGGTCCATGAAGCTGTAGGAGATCTGCCGCGGCAGGTTGATCACACTCAGCTGAAATACGTCGTTGTCACTCGAAAATCGCTCCAGGTCCAGGGTGAAAGTGGCGCTTTCGCCCAGGTTGGCCTCCTGCGAGAAGTTCGGCGAGGTCACGATCACCCGGTCGGCCCCGGCGTCCTTCTGGAGATAGATGTGTCTCTGATCCGTCTTTCCCGCGTAGGTCATGCTGACCGTGACGACCTCCACGTCCTTCAGCAGCAGGAAGTCGATCTCTGCCTTCTGGCCGAAGCGAATCGTCGCAATCTTGCCCTCATACGGCTGGCTGATAATCGGCCCCACCCCACCCGTCTCCGTGGCCTCGTGGAGGGAGATGAAGACATTGTTGATCTTGTCCGGTTGAAGGCTGGGGTCGAAAACGTCCGCGTCCGTCTCGACCAGCTTCGCATAGTCCGCCACCCCCCCTGTGGTGTTCTTCAAACTCAGACGCACCCGTTTTTTTCCGTCCTGGGCCTGGTACTTGACGGCCTTCTCGATCAGGATGTGGGGTTGGTCGAAGATGACCCGAAGCATCGCCTGCTGGTAGTTGATCTCATGGTTGATAAAGGACGCTTGTGTCTTTTCGAATTCCTCCCGGGAGATCAGCTCCCTTTTTACCAACTCGAGGGCAGACTGGTATTCCGACTTTGCCAAGTCATACGCGGCCTTCTGCTTCTTGAGCGCCAGGATCAGGAAAGTCTCGTCGTTCCGTTCCGAGTTTAAGCTCTGGGAATACCCCGGGATCCGGGAACACGGAATCGAAAACAATACCAAAACCAAAAATGTCGAGACTTTGATTTTCAACGGTTCGAATGTCATGAAAGTATTTGAACTTGGATACCCCTTCCTTTGGAAGGGGAGGAAAAGTTTAGCTTGCTGAGGGTAAGCTAAAAGGCTGTTTTGTCCGTACCGTAGTCGAAAAGGTAACTTCTAAAGTGATCAGAGGATATATTCGGTTTCATCTTCAAGAGCAGAAAGGGCCCCTACAGTTGGATCTGTTTGGGGAGGGGAGTGGTTAATGCCCCGCCCTTTGGGCGGGGTGATTTACTTACACGTTGAAATTTACGTACTTAAATTCATTCAACGGATAAGATTTAATGGTAGTTATATATCTTGATGTAGCAAGGCGTTGTGCCGGGCCAATTGACCCTACACGCTGACCGAGGCGCTTCGATGACCAGCAAAACCCGTGGCACTCCTGCTGGCCGATCTGGGGCTGACCAAATCGCACTCACGACCGCACGTATCGAACGACAACCCATACTCCGAGGCGCAGTTCAAGACCTTGAAGTATCGCCCGGCCTTCCTGGAACGCTTTGGTGGGCTCGAACACGCCAGTTCATTCGGGAATTATATACTTGACAAAGACTATCTTGATTTATCCCAAAGTGTTGAGTTTTTGCGAAAATCTCGCAGAATGCCCCGTCCCTTGGACTTTGATGTCCTGTTTCTATATTTGTCGGCATGAGACTGCCAACAGACTGTTTGAGTAGACAGAGCCTTCATCACTACTGTCATGTCCCAGAAGTTCCTTACAAAAGAAGGTAATTAGGAAGATATTGGTACCAGATTCACCAGATATGAAGCAATAATTGGGAAGAGATCCTCGTCTTCCTGGTTGAATCTGAACTCTGTTTCCTTCAGGTATAAATGGAAATGATGTCGAGGGATCCCTCTGTATTGATATAGCCAATTTTCAGAAAAACTCCAGAAGCCTTCGATGCCATTGATGTGATGTCGGCCTTTGCCTTTGGGCACCCCTTCTTCTTTTCGAACAACCACGTGGTCACCTTTGACTGACACAGCCAAGTATAGGCGTGCCAGTCATCGGTATCTTTTAATTAGGTATCGCATGAATGGGCAACGAGTATTCTCGTTTCCCCCGACTATGCCCGGGAGATTGCTAGCGTACAACGTGACGCAACCTTTCATTCCTGCCGATACTTGTCGCCCGCATGAGGGTTTCGATGGGTGTGTTGTCGGGGTTCAACATCTTGGTAGTCTTTGTGAAAGGCGGTGACGTGTCAGGGGATGTCGTATGAGATTGAGACCAGGAACCTAGGGTCACATCCTGAGGGGGGTAAATGGCACTCGGATCGCGAGGGGCTTGAGAGGTAATGGACAGTAGGAGCAATGGAAGTACGCACCCCAGCATACCGAAACTGAGGGCGGATGACCGCAAGGGAGCAGGCTGTAGAAGCCGTCAGGTGGGGGAGGACGACCGGGTCATGAACCGTCGGATACCGCCCGCCATCGCGACGTGGCTGTTTGTTACTGCTTACGATAAATTTGATAGTTATATACTCGGTAGCATCCGGGCTGGGAAATTGAATCGTTGTGGGGACGGCTACAGCACTGCCAGGTGTAGCGCCAATTGAGGTAATCGCCATCCATTTTGCAGGACGCTTTTAGGACTTGCCCAGATCCGTGGGTCGGCGGAACATGCCAACAATTTTGAGACACTGAAAGTTGGAATTCAGTGCAGTTTCCGGCCGTCTCCATAAGAGGTGTCATCGGCACCGTGGATCCCCGTGCAGGTATCGGGACCAAGTTCGATTTGGTATCACCTGGCGTAATAACGATTGGATCGTGCCGGTACTTATCCGAGATCCGGGGTGGATTGATCCAGACCTCGGAAGGCAGGTCGGTTGGCAGCGGGGGACCCTGCACAAAACGTTCGGGGTGGGCGATATAGGCACGCCACAGGGTCTGCTCACGGGCGGCAAGGATTTCCTTGGCGTAGCTATAGTGCACAGATTCCGGGGTCAGCAAGCCCAGGCCTGAGTGGCGATGCTCTGTGTTGTAGTAGGTGAAGAACTCATGGCAGAATTCTTGATGAACCAGATAACCCCGGAGGAACAGGCCGCAAACCATAAAGATTTTACAAGATCCTCTTCCTACTTCTTGAAATCCGCTCAATTAAAATTGCCAGGTATCAGAATGCTCACCCGATTGCCGTGTTAAGAATAAGTTCCCTTATCGTGGATCATATTTGAGGAAAGAGACATAAGCACCCACAAAAAAAACAACGGCTAAAACCGCCAACAGCATCAAATCTATGTTTACACGTCCCATTATATCGGAAAGACTCTCTTTTTGATATTTGAATATCGGCATATCACTGATATCCACTGTTTTCTGTTTTGTGGTTGGTCTGGAACGACCTTCCAAAATGGGGGAAAATACAACTCTTCCAAGAGTTTCTTCCTTTGATTTTAAATAAGATGTAAAAATATCTTTGTGTGCGCGGGCCAAATTAAGGAAGTGCTCCTGGCTTTCGATACCCGTACCAGCTATGTTCATGGAGGCAAGGGTCATAATCGAGGTAGGAGAGATTCGTGATAGACCCAAGGCTAACTTGGCTAAACGCTCTTGTTTATTGTGATAATCCTTCTCCATTCTTGCACTTTCAACCTTCTTTTCAGCATCCATCCGAACTTTATACTCATCTAGCAAGGCTTGCTGCTTTGCCGTCCACTCGGAAAAGGTCTTTCTGTATTGGGCTATAATCTTTTCTCGCTTTCCACTTGGAGTACCTGGCTCTATTTTAGGGGATCGGGGTGCAGGGTTTTCCATATCAATTTGTTTTAGATATGGAATAAAGTTTAGTTCAATATCTCTCTGAACCTGACTCGACTGCATGCGATACTGGTGAATTGAGGGCACCTGAATGAATTGGCTGGCAAGAATCACACTTCCCTTTGGGATCACCAGTGTCCAAACAACCCATATTAACAATAGTACCAAAAATGAAATGTTCGACCGACTTGTGCTGGCGGAGACGAACATTCCGAGGTTAAAAAAAACCGCAAGGTATAGGACAAAAACACAAAAGATCAACAACAGTTGGATTATGTCTTGGCTGTCCGGTTGGAAATCAGGGGAGATCGTGAGCAACGCAAAACCTAGACAAACCGGGATACTCAAAGGTATCATCAAGCTAAGGAAACCACCGACCATCTTGCCCAGGATAAGAGTGTCTCGCGGCACTCGGTGAGACAGTATCAGCCCTATCAGCCTGTTGAAAAAGTGCATTTATGCCAAGATGACTGTTGTCTTTCCTTGTGGTTTGGTCCTATGATATATCAGGTTCAAACTGAGAAGGGAGGACGAGCAAATGGCAATGGGAAAACGAGGACGACAGAGACAGGAAAACCTGTTCATCGCATCGAACACTTTGGTGAAATCTCCGGGTCATCCGTTCTACGAGAAGCTGAATCAGGTATTGGGGGCGAACGGCTTCGACGAGTTCGTCGAGGGGCTTTGCCAGCGGTATTACGCTCCTCATATGGGTCGCAAGGGCATTCCGCCCGGGGTTTATTTTCGGATGCTTTTGATTGGGTATTTCGAGGGACTTGATTCGGAACGTGGGATCGAATGGCGTGTATCTGACTCGCTGACGTTGCGCCGGTTTTTGGGGTATGCCCTTGACGAACAGACCCCGGATCATTCCAGCCTGTCTCGCATCCGGCATCGGCTTCCCTTGGAAGTTCACGAAGCGGTTTTCAAGTGGATCCTGAGGGTCTTGTGCAAAGCGGGTCTGGTGAAGGGGAAGACGTTGGGCGTGGATGCTACGACACTGGAGGCCAACGCCGCGATGCGCAGCATTGTACGCCGTGACACGGGTGAAGGCTACCAGGCATTCCTTGAGAATCTGGCCAAGGCCTCGGGCATTGAAACGCCTACCCGCGAGGACTTGTCCAAGATCGATAAGAAGCGACCGAAGAAGGGATCGAACCAGGACTGGGAGCACCCGCACGACCCGGATGCCAAGATCGCTAAGATGAAGGACGGTCGCACGCACATGGCGCACAAGGTGGAGCACGCGGTGGATCTGGACACCAATGCCATTGTGGCAGTGGCGTTGTCGGGAGCAGATGAAGGAGATACCGAGTCGTTGCCCTGGACGCTGCTCGAGGCGCAGCTCAATCTCAAGCAGGTCGCGAAGGACGAAAAAGCTGCCAAACGTTTGCACAGACAGCGTATACGGGAGGTGGTTGCGGACAAAGGATATCATAGCAACGATGTATTGACCAGTCTGAAGCAAGGCGGCATCCGGAGTTACATTTCAGAACCGGATCGGGGACGCCGCAAGTGGAACGGCCGACGAGATGAGCAGGCCGCGGTATATGCGAATCGACGCCGGATCAAGGGAGATCGCGGCAAGGCCTTGCGCCGAAGTCGTGCAGAACGGGTGGAAAGAACCATCGCTCACACATATGATACCGGTGGCATGCGCAGGTTGCACTTGAGAGACCGCGGCAATATCCTCAAGCGTTTGCTGATCCACATCGGGGGCTGCAACCTGCAGCTCTGCTCATGCGCAAAGTGATGGGCGTAGGTACTCCGAAGGCCCTCCAGGACCTGGCCAAGGCCTTGCAGCGTCTACTGCTCGTCCTACAATCACGTTTGCTGCCCTCGGTCACCTTTTTAACCTCTTATCAGCGTCTCCTGCTCAATCTCCTTACCTTGATTTATCTGACCCGCACTCCAGGCGTCTTTTCCGTTTATGTGCGTTGAAAGGTAGTTCTTCAACGGGCTGCTAGGGTGCCATCTTCCTTCTCACCGGAAATGAAGTTATAGGTAAACAGGATGGCCATCAGGCTAAAAACGACCTTAACAAGAAAAGCCATATCCAAGTCCCCGAAAATACCAAAGATCGGATTTCCTTCGATTTTTCCTCCTGTGGGCGTAGGATTTCTATAACTTTTTACCGATATATGACGCCCTAGACTGTTTTCTAAACCCGATACGATGATGCTGGGAACTCCCGGAGGCTTACTTAGTTGCACTCCTGTGTTTGAAATTGCCAAGTAACTGGTTTGCTCCTTTAAGATCTCTCGACTAAGTTCCTTGGTCGTCCTGTATTCGGCAACTTTATCGTTGTAGTTGCGCATGCCTGTGTACAGGCTCAAGAGAATCAGGAAAAAGCAGAAGATTAAAGTTCCATAGAATTTGGGGCTGGAGAGATTGGCTAAAATCTCTTTGCTGAGAATGTGTCCAAACATGCCGTCCTTCAAAACTCCCCTGATTATGTGTTTGCGACTCAAAGACTTCGATAAAAATCTTTCTATTTAGATTTCCAGTGTACGATACATTGTGGCGCTACATCCATCTTTCCTCTGTACCAAACGAAAATATAAGCAAGGTTCGTTTGATTTGACAATTTTCAATTATAACCCAGAAAAAGATAACACGAGTTCAATAAGGAAGTGCAACACTTGGGATAGTTTTTGTTCTATCCTAAGTGTATGGGAAACAATTATAAACACCTTACGGCTGACGAGAGGGACCATATTTGTGCGCTTCGAGCATCAGGTAAGTCTCTAGGCGATATTGCCAAGAGCCTCTGCCGGAACAAGAGCACCATTTCCAGAGAGCTCAAGCGCAACCGGTCCTCGGTTTACAACTACTACTGTTCAAACCAGGCTCAGCAACGGGCCGGGCTGCAAGCCATCGTTTGACTTTAGAGTGCTTGTGCGTGCCAAGTTGTCCAGGATCAGGTGAATTATCGAGTGGAACCATAAGACAAATCCATTACTTTATCATGTTATTTATGGGACAAACACTTGTTGCCAGTTCCATAATTACTCATAACGCATCACTGCTGTCCAAGATAAATCAGATTCGCGTAAGCGACGGGTGCGAAATCCTTACTCGCCTCGTACATACGATAACGGATGCCATCGGTAACGACCACGTCACACGACACGCCGAGGGCGAACGGTGTACCGATAAATGCCTTCAGCCCAAGCTCTTTGGCGTCCGCCGCGAGTGTTTCCATGCCTTCCTGAACTTTAGAATACCAACCCTCTTGTTGGAACAAACCATGTAGGTGGAAATCATACCCGACAACAGCCATCTCTGGGAATACTGCAAGGTCGGCCTGACTCTGCGCGGCAAGGGACAAGCAGCGCGAGATGGTAGAGACGTTGGATGAAACGTCAGCAGCCATTGGGATTTGGAAGGTGCAGATACGCACTCGAGAATCTCCAGCCTTTTTCAACGTGGCACCTAACGTTCGCCGGCTGCGAACCTGAGCGCCATGTGCCGGGCCGGACAGAGGTTTACCAAGCTTCATGAGTAGAAGCATCGGCCACCCCAGATCGAAATCGTCTCGGGACTCATTCCAATACTCCTTCGCTCTCGGAGACTTCTCCAGCAGGCATTCGTCAGCGAGATGCTCCTCGATGAGGTCTATCTGGAGATTGGCCTTCAGGGCAGCATTGACATAGTCCGCAATCAGGTGGCGATAGCTCTCGACGTTAACCTTCAGACCCGTCTTTGTATCCGTAAAGCGGGCCTGAACGCGGCGGAGGAACATCGCAGGATGAAGCTCGGAAATGAGCACGAAGCCACCCGGCCGACAGATCCTCGCCATCTCGCGAATCACTGGGTCGAGATCAGGGATGTGTTCTAAGACAAGACAGCAGAGAACGCGATCGAAGGCATCGCTATCGAAAGGGAAGCGTTCCGTCAGGTCGTGGGTAACGAATCGCACTTCCTGGTCTTTCGTCTTCTCGATGGCTTGTGCCATCATCTCTGGTGCGAAGTCGATTGCGGTTACCCGAGCTCCCGCTTCTGACAGTTGGACCGTATGTCGCCCGGTGCCGCAGCCAATGTCGGCAACCTTGAGTCCCTGGACCTCTCCTTGAAGGGATCGCACGAGGGGCTCTTCTAGGATGATCAGCGGATTGTCCTGCACATCGTATGTCTCAGACCAGCGAGCGTAGCCCTGCTGGACGGGTGCAACTTCAAGATTAGCCCTGGATTCGTCTTCGATCACGTTGTTTGCTCCCGCGATACAGGTTAATGCCTACCCCCCAGGCCCGGCATGGCGCTTAACGAGTTTGGCATTGCCGACTCTTGCCTTCCCGGCGCAGCCGGAGTTGGCGCGGCAGTTGCCTCCAGTCCCGCCTTCGAGCAACTGCCGTGACAAAGGCAAGTGTGCCGAAGGCCGAGCGACGACTGAAGGGAGGAGCGAAGTGGCAATGCGTTGATATTAATCTATAGGCCCTCGTTGTCGGGAAAAGTTATTATTTGAGGTCCGGACAGAGATATTGTCAAATGTTGTGGATGAGGGCGAGCGTATCCGAATGGATCAGGCAGCCCTTTTCAGGTCACCATCTTCGAACAGGGCGCCATCAACGACCAGCTGTATCAGGTTTGAGCCTCGTAATCTGAGCCACGATTTCTCAGCTCCTAAGGAGAAAAACGAAATGAACACCACGCTTTCATTACAGGAGCTTCAAGATGCGGTTGTCGGAAACGTAGCGGCGTTTCGTTGCCGGGGTCGGCTTGCAGCCGGGAGGTGGCGCTGGTGACAAGGTTTTCCCACCCACGTTTGCCGGGGCCGTATATGCGACCGAACAGCGACGGGTGCCTGGACAGGACGAAGCCGTCACCTGCGTACTGCTCGACAGCGTGCAGAGTCAAGCCAACCGGATGGAGTTGGCGCTCCAGGAAGCGGTTGATGCCGGTCGCATCAAGCTCCCGCTTCTGGAAGTCGATTTCACTGAACACGCCCCGACCGACGATGGCGAAGCCGACAAACAAGCCGGGCGACTGATTGACGCCATCGGCAGCAGACTGTCAGATGAAGTCTTGAGCCTTACACCCTATTCGACTTCGCCTTCGGGAACTCGCTCGAACTCCCAAACATGGGCTTGGCCATCGGTCTCGGCCTTCATCAACACCCAAAGCTGTTTTTCGTCGTCGATCAACTGGATGGTGTGGTGGTTTAGCAAACGTTTGATCTTCTCCATCCATACTGGCACCGAATTCAGAAACGCATTGGGCTCTTGTTTCGTTGAGAAAGGGTTTGCTGCGTGGAGTATTCCGCTACAGGTGTCGTAAAGAACCTCAAAGTCGTCCTTTGTCAAAAAGCCTGACTTGATGTCCTCCAGCAAAACGACCTTGCCGGTCTCGCCATCAACTACTTGTTTATTCGGTTTTGGATAGAACCTTAGATTTGCCTTTTCGAGGGTTTCGAGTATGCGCTTCGCGTTCCAGTCTTTTTGAAAGTTCTTTCGGAGTTTCGCATATTCCGATCTGTTCGCCGCCAAGGATGCCAAGGCTATAAGTTCCAGAATCTTCCTAATCTGAAGGGATACTGATTCGGCTGTTGTTTGGACATACATCGCATGGCGTTTGCCGGTGAAAAAGCCGTTGACCACCTCAGTTCTCTTCTTGATCTCCTCCATGCAATCAGCGTACTTCGAGTATGGGTTTGCAACCATTGCGTGGTCGGTGTCGGACTGATATTGCCCAGGTATAGTAGACACAGAGTTAAGTGAATTTCTGTTCGAAGTCATCTGGGCTCATCTGGTTAATATAGGAGTGCCTGCGTATCTTGTTGTAAAATCCTTCGATGTATTCGAACAACGCCAACGCGGCTTGCTCTCGATCTGGATAGATCATTCCGTCGACTTCCTCTGTCTTGAGCCTTGCAAAGAAGGATTCAACAACGGCATTGTCATAACAATTTCCCTTTCTTGCCATGCTGGATCGGAAGCCGTTTTTGTCCAGCTCGGCTCTCAGGGCTTCACTGGTGAACTGGTTTCCCCTATCTGAGTGGAAGATGAGCCCGGTTGCGGCTTGCGTCGCCGACAGGCCATCCGAAATGCCCGTAAGACCAGATCCGCCGTCATAAGACAGCCTGTGGACCAGCCTACGACTTTGCGAGCAAGGTTGCGCCGGCTACGATTCCGGGCTCCGGGCGCACGGCCGCTTCCGCTGTCCGGTGGGCTACCGTAAGCCGGTGACCGGACCGACCGGGTCCGACTTCCAGTGAATACTTGCCGGAGGACCTTCCGAAACGTTGAAACCGGCCGCCCGGACGCAACCGGGCTGTTAAACAAGGCCGACGGGAAAAACAGAGAATCAGAGAATCCGGAAGAGATATCTCTGCTCAACGGACGCAGTCCCCACGGTTGTGCTCGAACACCAGCGGGAGCGCTTCGAAACAGAGAACCGGCAGAGGGGGAGGGAGGTGGCACAAGCGTTTGTGAATACGGCAGAAACGGCAAGATCCCGAAGGAGTTGCCCCACGGGGTCTTGCGTTAACGGACGACCGCCGAAGTTGGCGGATTGGAATATGGCTCCCCAACTGATCCTCTCCTCGGAACCACTCTCTGTTCGTCAGTCGTAACTTGCTGTAATGACCGATAATGCCCGCACCGTCGAGGCGGAAACCATGTCAGGACCGAGTTCCCCCTTTGGGCTGATCAGGGGGTATGGGGGGTATGTCACAGTTCAAGGCGGTGGCCAATGCGCAAGCGACAACGGGAGCACGGGTAGCACGTTATCCTTCACACACCGGGGATGAGATTATTATTGCAACAACCATTACCCACCACTCAAGCAGTTCCCAGAATGCCGCGATGGCCATGACGATGCTAATGATGATGAAGTATAACCAACCGCCCCGCTGCAATGGCGTCTGGCGCAAGAGCACCTCGCGAATGATAAATGCCGGAAATATGCCCAGGGCGACATGTCCAACGCGATCGTAGTGGTTTCGACTGAGATCGAAGGCATCTCTTACCCAATTGCCCAGGGGCGTTTCAGCATACGTGTAGTACCCGCCGTAGATCAGAATGAGCATATGAAGGAATGCACACCAGTAGGCCATGTGAGACATGGGGAATTGGCGGTAAAGCGCGACCAGTGCGGCGATACCAGCAAGTCCCGGTCCAACCTCCAAAAGCCAGTTGAGCCGCCCTGCCGGTGGGTCATATGCAGTACCCAGGCAGGCCAGGAACACTATGCCGAGAAGCACCATAGGTATCCGAAAATATCCTGCGGTTCCACATGTCGCCTTGTGAATCTCACTATTTTCACTCATATCTCCATCCTGAGAGGACGATTTAGATGCCCATCGCGACTCTTCTGAAGATTCAAGATCATGGTAGGGTAGCCTCTTCCAGGGTACTACGGTCCCAAGGTTCTGGCCAAGTAATCCTGGATAAAAATCCTGATTATGTGCTGGCTATGCTAATGCCTGGATAGACAGGAAGGATTCTACTCGGCTTGAAGAAATTGCTGAAAGTTTAAAGCCTCGAGAAGGCTTGGAATCATAATGATATATAATTAGCGCGGAAGCCCTATTTGTGTCGGAGGTCTGCGATGGAAGATATACTCCGAACCTGAGTTTCGACCCTTATCGTCGTCTCCGAAAGCCCCTCCGATGGCCACATCCCCGCTGACCGACACGGCCTTCCGGAATTCCCTTCGCGTGGGTTTGCTCATCTGGTTTTCCTCCACTGGAAACGATAAGATCCGGAACCCGTCTCAAAAGTTACGTAATCATCGGTTTCAGCCGCCGCAAAAATCCCTTCGACTCCCTCGAGTAGTTTACCCTTTTCCCATATCAGAATATTGTTCTCGGTAATCGTAACATGTTTGAATCCTATTTTGGGCAATAATATACTTGACAAATCACCATGATACAGAGATCGTGGCTGGTCTAGAATTGCAAGAATTGGCTCAGTCCATGTTAAAGGGTTCATAAAGTGCGAACAGCGATTCTTTCTCAAAGATTTGAAAAGGAGCTGTCTGAAATTGAACCAGATGTTGTTCGAGCCGACGAATTTGTGTTCGCATCTGATTGTGGTATTGTGTCGAAACCCAAGATCTGGTAGCAGGACAAGTCAATCATCCGTTTGGTTTTTTCCTATCTGCGAAAATTTGCCCGACAGTCCGCCATTTGTTATCTACTATACTTTCGACGATACGAACGTGTATTTTCTTTCAATCCAAATATCTGGGTAGTCATTTGACACATAACAAACGGTCTGTTCCCACTCAATCAGACACGTCTTGGCAGCGGCTGGATCGTGCGTTTCGGACCACTCTGGGCGTTTCGAAAGATGCACTACTGAAGGAAGAGGCTAGGTTGAAGCGATTGCACCAGAAGGCGCGGGCCAAGAAACCGGTAGTGTCTCAGTAAGTTGGGGCAATGAGTATGAAACCAAAGATATTTTATGGTGATTGTCTGAATGTGATCGCGTCCGGCAAAGTCAAGCCGGTAAATCTGATTTTTACATCGCCGCCCTATGCAGACCAAAGGAAGAGCAACTATGGTGGCATCCATCCTGACAGATACGTTGATTGGTTTCTGCCAAGGGCGGAAGCATTACAGACATGTTTACAACCCGATGGCTCGTTTGTTCTTAATATCAAGGAAAAGGTTATAAATGGCGAGCGTCACACCTATGTCATCGAACTGATATTAGCTTTGCAAAAGCAAGGATGGAGATGGGTAGATGAATATTGTTGGCATAAGAAGAACTGCTATCCTGGAAAGTGGTCGAACCGGTTTCGTGATTCATGGGAGAGGCTGTTGCATTTTACCCTCAACAAAAAATTCAAGATGCGACAGGAAGCGGTCATGGTGCCTACCGGCGACTGGAGAAAAACCCGGTTACGAAACTTATCCGATACGGACCATATCCGTGATGAATCCAAGGCTGGGAATGGCTTTGGGAAACGAATTTCAAATTGGGTCGGTCGCGATAAGGCGTATCCGACGAACGTGCTGAATCTTGCCACGGAGTGCGGTTATAAGGGACATCCAGCGGCCTTTCCGTCATCTTTGCCTGACTGGTTCATTCGATTATTTACGGATAATGGCGATACGGTGCTTGATCCTTTTGCCGGGTCGGGCACCACGTTGGTCGCAGCTCATGGGCTGGGCCGGAACAGCATAGGGATTGATACGATAAGGGAATACTGTGATATGATGCGTGAACGATTCAAATCTTCAAGCGAGGTTATGCTTTGAAACCGGCATGGTGGTCTGAGGTAGAGCAGGATGCGGATAAGACGATAATCGGCTTTACGGACAAATTAAGGAAAAAACTTATCGAGTCTCCGGAAAAGATTATCAAACGAAAAAATCCGTTTCTGTTCCGCATCCGCATCGTTAATGATGTTGATGAATTGGCAGATATGATCCTGAATGCCTACTTGTCTTCCAGTGAAGAGACGATGTTCGGTAATATCCTGGAAGAGATCGCGGTTTCTATTTGCAAGCATGCAAAAGGAGGTCGGAAGTCGGGAATTCATAATATCGACCTGGAATACGATCAAAATGAAATCCGAACGATTATCCAAATCAAATCGGGAATGAACTGGGGCAACTCAAGCCAACAAAAAACTTTACGGTCATCGTTTGAGACAGCTACAAAGGGTTATTCGGCAAGGCCGGAAGCAACACGTTCGGTGTATTGAAGGCATCTGCTATGGGAAGAGCGCGATTGAAGATAAAGGCGGACACATACGGCTTGTAGGATATTGCTTTTGGAAAGATATTTCCGATTGGGATTATACGGCAAAGGGAGTTATGGAGATGCTGGGCAAACATGCCGATAATGGTTTACATGTGTTTCGCGAAGTAGCCCATGGGCTATTGGTAAAGTATCTTCGTTCTTCTGGTGTCGTCACCGATGGAAATATTTGTTGGAACAGATTGCTCGATCTGGTCATGAGTAGTGGCAACGTTCCTCCCTCCCTCCCCTTGAATTCCACAAAGTGATTTGTCAAGTATATTGTTGCCCTATTTTGGGTATGCAGATCTTTGCCGTACTGTTGACAGGAGTACTTGCTTCCAGGGTAAACTCATCTTCCTGGTAATGCCATTGGGAAAAGATGGTTCCTCGTACGGTCTTATGCCAGGCTTTCGCGTATTTCAGTCCTTGGGGGACGAAAGGCTGAATGATAATTTGTTTAAATCCCGGCGTAACGGGATCAGGGCTAAAGTATGCCGGCCCTTGAATTCCCGCCAGGTCGTTGTAAAAGAAATGATCGATGGTGGTAAACATAGCCATGCTCAACCGATCGTCGTTGGTCGAATGGGCACCCCAGGATTCCCAGATCGTCGTCGCCCCCTGATCGACCATGTACCCCCAGCCGGGATAATCCAACCGACTGACCAGGTTATACATTACCTCGCCGTATCCGTATTTGTTTAAGGCCTCCATCAGCGCGGTTGTCCCGATGATGCCGGTGTGATGATGTCCGTTATACTTGGTGACGATGTTATCAACGATGTTGTTCGCTACCTCTTTTTCTTTTGTGTCAGGCGTCATGCCAAAAGTCAACGGTAAGAGGTTACAGGTTTGCGCTCCTGTGGCATATTGATTCGTTGACGGATGGAACCACATTTCGTGAAACGCCTGGTTGATATTCTGGGCCAACTCCAAATATTTAGCTGCTTCCTCGTCATACCCCAGAAGTTTCGCAACCTGGGATACGAGCCGGGCGTTGTTATAATAGAATGCCGTTTTGATGAAAGGGAAAGGCGTTTCCGGTGACATCCATTCTTCTTTACCCGGTGCCGGCCCCGGCAGCATGTGGTCGCCATAATAGCCGTATTTCAAAATAAATCCGTCGGCTTTTTCGATCAGATTCTCCAGCCATTGTTTCATGCTGGGATAATGCTCCTCGAGGATACGCTTATCCTCGTAATATTGATACACGTACCATACCGCTATGGGGTAGTTGCCGGCCCAGGCGGGATCGCCCGTATGCCGGTTTTTAGGGGGATAATTGGGAATAATATCCGGGATTATACCGTCGGCATGCTGGGCATATTTCGCATCGTCGAGATACTTTTGCCAGAACAAAGGCATATAAATCCGGGGATACAGGGTTCCCGGCGTGCTGCCCGGCTCGAGCCACCCCCAATGTTCCGTGTTAATACAATCCATTTGAATGCCGTACAGCTCATTCTTAATGGTTTGACGAACATTCGCATGGATCCGATTCAACAGGTCATTCGAGCAGTCGAATCCTCCCGTCATATCGACGGCGTTATAAGCCATTCTGCCGATGACATCCTGTTGCGTTAGGTTGCCAGGATAATTGTCGATTTGCACGTAACGAACGGGATGGAACGTAAATCGCGGTTCATACGCTTCACCTTTCGGATCCCCTTTCAGGATATAAATATCCCTTGACCTCCCGCCGGGAATCTCTTTCAGGAACCCATCTTCCCGAAGCAGCGGCGCATATTTGATGGTAATTTCCCTGCCCGCTTCGCCTTGAAATTGAAATTTAGCCCAACCCGCGTAAAGCGTGCCAAAATCATAAAGGTGCGTTCCCGGCGCGGGTTGGTGAACTGATACCGGTGTCAGATTGTCATTCACCTTGATCGGCGGCAATAACTGCGACATCATGATCCCACCTGGACTTTTCTGGATTGATGCCTGAGTCCAGGGGGAATCATCATAGCCGGCGCGTGCCCATCCCGGTTTTTCCTTACGGGCATCATAGACTTCGCCGCTAATTATGCTGTTATGGGCAATAGGGCTTTCCGATGTTTTCCAGCTTTCGTCGCTTTTCACAATTAAGGTTGCGCCGTCCGTAAATCGGATATGCATCTGCAACAGAAGCCGGGGAGAGGGACAATAGGCCGGGCAGAACCAGCCGTTGCCCAGCATGACGCCTACGGCATTGGCGCCTTGTTGTAGCCTGTCCGTGACATCATGGCTAACGTAGAATATCCGTTTGCCGTAATCCGTCGTCGCCGGATCGAGCGCCCGGTCGCTCACTTTCTGACCATTGATATATAACTCGCACCAACCCAAGCCGGAAATGTAAATTCGGGCTTGTGCGATCGGCTTGTCGATAGAAAACTCTTTTCGCAGCAAAGGAGAAAACCGTGCTGAAGCGTGTCCCGTTCGAGCATGATTTTCATGACCGGAACTATCGCGAAGATCCCCCTCGAATTCCCACCAGCCCGCCAGAGCTTTATCCGGCACGGAACCGAGTTTATACATATTTGTGATTTCATCGTTGGAAAGAGCTCTGCGATAAATCCGGACATCGTCGATGGCGCCGTCAAACAATTCCTCTCTGCCTCCGTAAGAACCAATATAAACGTCGCCTGTACCGGTGGTTGACAACGAACCGGCTACCGCCCAGCTTCCTGCCCGCACCCCGTCAAAGTAAATCCGGATGTGAGAGCCATCGAAAGTCGTCGCAGCCAGATGCCAATTCCTGTCCGCGAGAATCGATGAATCCACGGCTGCGCTCTTTTCATAATACGTACCGTTAATGACGAATCCGCAATGCAGACCCTGTAATGGCTGTTTTTCGCCGACGGCCAGCAGCCATCGCCCCTCACTACCGTCACTTTTACGGATGATACACTGCCACTCCGGAGTATAATTCCCCTGCTTGATCCAGGCGCTGATAGTCATGGCCTCGGTCGGCTTGAACTGGTCATGATGGGGAATGTGGATAGAGGAATTTATGCCGCTGAGATCCAAAGCGTAAGTTTTCCGCTTGCTGTTTGTCAGGAACTCTCTTTCGACATATTTCACGCTGGAACCTGCACCAATCCATGTAGCCTGCCAATCGCTTTTCTGCAGCAGTCCCATTTCGAAGGTTGCCGGTTCACTCCACGCAGATGACTTGCCGTCTTTATCCCACACACGAACCTTCCAGTAACATCTTTCCCCGCTCGTTAATGTTCGCCCCGCGCAGCAAATGTTCACGGATTTATCAGAAAATACTTTTCCGCTGTCCCATTTGTCGCCAATGTTAGACTGGAGTTTTTGCTCGTTGCTGGCCGCCAGAACCTGGTAGGCCGACTGCATTTCGCCTCGCCGAGAAGATTCCAACCGCCAGCTAAATCGTGGCGCAGGAGTGTCTATACCCAAGGGATTCTGAGCATATTCACAACTCAATTCCTTGATGGTAATTGCCAGTGCTTTCATCAATGCGACCAATATCGGCGCGGCGTATGATGCCGCATTTATGTTCGAGATGCTGGAGAATGGGATTGGTCAGGCGATCTTTCTGAAGGTCTGCGACCCGTACACCAAACAGGAGGACGGCAAACGGGTGGCACAATGGGGCTGGCCGGCAACCTCATCGCGGCAACTGTGCCCTCAGCCAGTAGGGTAAGATTTCATCCTCATACGTGATCTCAAGCTCGACCTTGCGCACTTCACACGGCTCGGGCTTCAGATAGGCTGGAGGTTGAATTTCGGATTGTAAGATGCGGAAGGTCAGCGTGTTGCGTCCCTTCTTCAGCAACCCGGGATCAATGACAGCTTGCCGGTGGCAATGGAGATTGTCGGATGGGTGATCCAGGACGACCAGAGGAAGCGTGAGTCCTGCTTCCCAATCCACGGTGACCTCGTGCCCGTTGACCTTCAGGACGAGGTCTCTGCGTGTCCAATCGGTCTCAGTGACGTTCAGCAACAGTCGTACGCCTACCGGCATACCCTGAGCCAGCACGGCGGGAATATCATCAACGATGTCTATATCCATGGTCACTTCTTCCGTCGGGCCCTGCTCGGGAGTCCCTAGTTCCAGAGGCAATGCCAACTGGAAGACGTAAGTTTTGTTGGCATATCGTATCCGTTCTGGATCGCCCAGTTCCCGGAAGACCTCCCAGTGTGGTTCGTAGTTCCGAGGCAAGTAGTCGTAGAACGAGATGCCGTCGGCGCCTTGCTCGTAGAGTCTGTGCGCTATAGCGCGATGTTCCCAATGATTTGTACTGTTGGCGTGGAAGCCATCTATCCAGCCGATCTTGGCAGTGTGGCGCCGTGAGGGCTTCCCGGGCCCGGCGACCAGACGACAATTCGTACCTTCGACCACGCGGCGCCAAGCAGAAATATCCATCTCGAAGAGGTTAGAGCTGCGGCATTGTCCTATCAAGATGTCCAGCAGGCCATCTGCAGCCCAGCTAGCCACGTCGAATCCACCTTCGTAGTATCTGGTGATACCGTCCGGTGCCTTCTCAAGGATCCTTCTCAAATCCACTTCGCCTACAACATCAAGCGGACAGATTGTGTCGTGATGATAAAACTGCGCGGAAAGGCCCAAGCGCTTGCCTTTTGCCTTGCCGACGCGGTCGAGCATGGCGCGTACATTTCGCACGTGCTGATTCATCACTTCCCTTCCTGCAGCCTCTTCGCCCGGGTTGAAATAAGGATCGCTGCGGGAGAAGTCCAGATCCAGCCCGTCCACGTCGTAATTCTCAGCCACTTCATGTAATAAGGCCAGATTAATCTTGGCGACCTCTGGCTTATTCCAGTCATACTGTGCAGAAACTTGGCTGCGGTCATCCCACTCTTTGAGCTGAAGTTCCGGGTGCTCCTTGTAGAAGGCGGTCTGGTAGGCATCGGTGTTGAGCCCCTTATAGGTGTGGTGGGCGTCGTTCATACGGCTACTGCCCCAAGCCTGTATGCCACATTTGTGGCATTCGTCCACGAAAACGGACATTATGTCCACTCCGGCTTCTAGCCGCCGCTGTTGGGCATGACCCAGCTCCAACACTTTGGATGCCTGGGCAGCCTTTATCGTCCCCCCTATATGCCGCTGGTAGATGCCGACATGCGAGCCTTCAAGAGCCTGCACGAGCGAGCGAACCTGTCGTGCAGCCACCTCGGGAGGCGCGTCCGCCGACTGGCCCCCGTCCCAGGTTAGGATCAGGCGCTGACGCTCGCGTAAGGGAATTACTATGGACTGGCCTTTTTCTGCTTGGGTTGACATGTACATCTCCTCCTAGCCATCTCGCTGGCTGTTTGTGTTGGTTTGGCCGAGAATCTCCATAAAGGTGTCACTCCGCTGTTGCCTTCGTGAAGACTACCAGCGTGACGCTAACGTTCAGGGGTTTCAGAAGTGGCCGTTCAAGACTTAAAGATAAGGGTTTACAGGAAAGGGCAAAAGAAAAACCCACGGCCATTTTCGGGTGGGTGGAGGGTGAGGGGTGAACTGCAACCCAGTGTTATGTGCCTGTGCGGCCCCTTGGGGTGGTTGGGTGGGCTTGACCCACGGTCTGACACGGACTCCAATGATTGCGATCCTGTCCGCCTGGATCACCAGTTCTGAAAACCGACTCCGCTATGCTTCGATGAAGTCTGCGCCAGAAGTCGTTAAGTGGAGGGACCCCGGCAGAATCAGATCCATAACTCGCGTCGGCTCCAAACAGTATGAGATCGGTGGTCATTTACCGAAGAACGAAGGATGTCTGTTTGCTTACTCCGATCCCACTGTTCAGGTCCGTAACGGTCACCTGAAGGGTGTGGTCCCCCTTTTTCCCCTTCCTCAAGTCCAGCGCCGTGTGGATTATCTCCTGCACCTCCTCTCCCCCTAACTCGTAGGAGACGGTGATCTCGTCCTCTTTCTTGCGCCTTCCGATCAACCGTCCGAGTCCCGACAGGATGGGATTGCCGATGCCACCCTTCAGCTTTCGCGTTGTATAATCGACCTGGTAGTGCGTCCGTCCCTGTGCGTCCCGCGTTAGATTGTAAACCTCAAAGTAGAGGAAGACATCTTTATTCCGTTTGAAGGTAAGGGAAGGCATGGGAATCACCTCCAACCCCTGTTTCACGAATTTACCTTCCTCTGTTGTGGGCTCAATCCTACGGGCGATCTCGATCCCACTCATCCGGAGGGTATCTCCCTCGTAACCCTCCACGCGGAGGCTGTCGCGGATCACCTGCATTCGTTTGGACTTCAGGTCTCTTACCTTCACCGCCATAAAATAGTCGCCCGGCGGCAAGTTGAACGCCATCACATCCAGGATCTCCTCATCGAGCCCCGGCAGGACTTGGAGCGGTGAACGGTCGATGGAGCGGTGAACCTCTCGCCACGTCTTGTCATACACGACCAGCCACCGCTCACCGGGCCAACCCTGCTCCGTCGGAGTGATCTCTTCGACGGGCACCTCCAGGTAGATTTCCACGCGTGAGCTGTCGCTGCTTCCCCGGAAGTCCACTGTGGCCACGTGAGACGTGAGCGGCCCTGTCAGATCCTCAGGCAAGTACAACGACCGCGCCTTTGACTTTAAAGCGAGAAAGACCTGCTCGGGAGCCTCTTCGCGCACCTTGGTTCGGAGCCTCGTCATTGCTGACGATGGTTTTTGGGGGGAATAGATCGTGGGAATCGGGGCAAAGTCATAGTTATATCCGTTGAATTCGTCGGTGAAGACGAACTCGATCCCTCCCTCGATATGAGGGTAGATCCAGCTCTCCCACCACACAGGGGTGTTTCCACCCGCTGGTAGGATGGTGTATCCCGGCCCGTAGGCCTGCAACGGATAGACCGGACCCTGGTGGAGTCCCATGTCCGTAGTCAGATTGTTTGAAGGGATAAACTTACCAAGATTATATTTCGAAGAAAGACTGTCGACCTTTAACCTACCAGAATTACCTTTCAGAAACAAAAGGAGGTCATTGATATCCGTTCTCATTCCGCCGTAAAGTCGGGTCGCTTGCCGCTGCCGCAAAACGGCCTGTACCTTCCGGTCCATCGCCTTTTGGAAGTCGCCCTCCCACGACCGCTGCCGAAAGTAGGGCTCCCCGTAGCGAATATAGATCTCCCCACGCCGGTCCCACGGCGTCTGTCCCTTAGAGAACTGCGTCCTGGCCACCCACACCCGCCGATAATGCTCCAGACGACGCCGGTTAACCCGAGATATCAGGTCTATGTCCCGTCGAGCCCAGAACTGCCGCAGAAAATCCGGGGCATCCTCCGGCTTGATGGCTCTAAATGCCTCTATCTCCTCAGGCGACCCCACCAGTGAAATGTCATCGTAGAATGCTCGCTCCTGAGGGCTGACCCGGTCCAGATATGCGCGAAACACAGCATCCGCAGGCCCCAACCGCTCCTTCTTCAGGTGTGCTTGCCCGATCAGGGGCAAGAGACGGATTTCGTGAGGCCTCTTCTTGAGGTAGGACATTAACACCCCGATCCCAGTGTCCTCCCCACCGGAGAGAAACTTGAGCTCCTCCCTTCGGACGAGGAGGTCCGGATCATCCGGATTTGCCTTCAGGCCGCGCTCACACCATTCGAGGGCTTCTTCGAGACCGTAAGGCTTCGGTTCAGCCCACTCGGAGAGGAGGAGGTAGCCCGCTATGTAACTCGGATCCGCCTTCACAAGGCGCTTCAGCTCGGATCCGGCGTTCCCCTCTCTCAGGCTGTGCAGCACCAGGGCGAGTCGATAGCGGGCATCGGACATCTTCGGGTCGCGGGCCAGGGCCTCCCGGAACCGGTCCGGGGCCTCCCGCTTCCGGGACCGGTCGCCCGCGGCCGCGACTAATCCCAGGCCAAACCAAGATGCCGCCGAATCGTCGAGGCGGCGTGCCCGATCAAACGCCTCCTCCGCTGCATCGAGCCGTCTTCCGCTCAGATAGATCGCTCCCAGCGTCCGGTGGGTGGCAGCGGCACCCTTTGCGTCACCCGATTCCGACAGCAAGGTGGCCACTTCCACCAGCGAATCCATGTTCACCGGTTGAACATCAGGTGACCCTTCACTCGAGGGTTCGACTCCTTGACCAAAGGCCTGATGGCTCACCTTCACAGGCGGTGCGACGTTCATCAAGGAGTCGAGCTCAGCCTGTAAGGAGTCCAGAGCCACAGCTAATGAGTCCGGGGACTCAGCGCCTGCATTGGGGGCGATAAAGGCTAACCCTGTGAGGGCGAGGTTCAACGAGATGAAAAGATGAGTGATCATCGTACGATTCCGGAAATGGTAAGGATACTTGTGGTGGTCAGTGAAAATTTCGAATCCGGTTGAAGGAGATGGTGAACCAAGTTGAGAACTCGAAGAAGAGGAGTTTGCCCTACCGAAGCACGAAGGATGTTTGTCTGCTTACTCCGATCCCACTGTTCAGGTCCGTAACGGTCACTTGAAAGGTGTGGTCCCCCTTTTTCCCCTTCCTCAAATCCAGCGCTGTGTGGATTATCTCCTGGGTCGCCTCTCCCCCCAACTCGTAGGAGACGGTGACTTCGTCCTCTTTCTTACGGCGTCCGATCAGCCGTCCGAGGCCCGACATGACGAGATGACCGATACCACCCTCCGGCTTTCGCGTTGTATAATCGACCTGGTAGTGCGTCCGCCCCTGCGCGTCCCGCGTTAGGTTGTAAACCTCAAAGTAGAGGAAGACATCTTTATTCCGTTTGAAGGTAAGGGAAGGCATGGGGATCACCTCCAGCCCCTGTTTCACGAACTTACCTTCCTCTGTTGTGGGCTCAATCCTGCGGGCGATCTCGATCCCGCTCACCCTGATGCTGTCTCCACCGTAACCTTCCACGCGGAGGCTGTCTCGGATCACCTGCGTTCGTTTGGACTTCAGGTCTCTGACCTTCATTGCCATAAAATAGTCGCCAGGTGGCAGGTTGAACGCCGTTACATCCAGGAGCTCCTCATCGAACCCCGGCAGGGTTTGGAGCGGTGAACGGTCGATGGAGCGGTGAACCTCTCGCCACGTCCTGTCATACACGACCACCCACCGCTCCCCCGGCCATCCCTGCTCCGTCGGGGTGATCTCTTCGACGGGCACCTCCAGGTAGATCTCCACGCGTGAGCTGTCGCGGTCCCCCCTGAAGTCCACTGCCGCCACGTGGGACGTGAGCGGCTCTGTTAGATCCTCAGGCAAGTACAACGACCGCGCCTTTGACTTTAAAGCGCGAAAGACCTGCTCAGAAGCCTCTTCGCGCACCCTGGTTCGGAACCTCCCAAATACAGCCTCATGAGCCTTTAATACGTCCAATGGAGTATGGACTGTGGGAATCGGGGCAAAGTCATAGTCATATCCGTTGAATTCGTCGGTGAAGACGAACTCGATCCCCCCCTTGATATAAGGGTAGATCCAGCTCTCCCACATCACAGGGGTGTTTCCCCCCGCCGGTAGGATGGTGTAGCCCGGCCCGAGGGCCGGCAACGGATAGACAGGACCACGGTACAGGTGCATGTCCTTGCCGAAATGTTTAAAACCCGGGATGAACCTATTAGCATTAGGTCTCGCAAAAGTAGTGTCGAGATTGATAGTAAGGGAATTACCACTCAGAAACTCAAGGAGGTCAGGGATATTCGTTCTCATTGCGCCGTAAATGCGGGTCGCTTGCCGCTGCCGCACGGCCTGTACCTTCCGGTCCATCGCCTTTTG
Source organism: Candidatus Latescibacterota bacterium (assembly GCA_965217865.1). Lineage (GTDB taxonomy): Bacteria > Latescibacterota > UBA2968 > SICM01 > SICM01 > CBDCJO01. Next base: position 3,788,816 of record CBDCJO010000002.1, read on the forward strand.
GAAGTTGCCCTCCCACGACCGCTGCCGGAAGTACGGCTCCCCATAGCGAATGTAGATCTCCCCACGCCGGTCCCACGGTGTCCGTCCCTTAGAGAACTGTGTCCTGGCCACCCACACCCGCCGATAGTGCTCAAGACGCCGCCGGTTAACCCCCAATATCAGGTCTATGTCCCGCCGCGCCCAGAACTGCCGCAGAAACTCCGGGGCATCCTCCGGCTTGATGGCACCAAAGGCCTCTATCTCCTCCTGCGACCCCACCAGCGAAATGTCATCGTAGAATGCTCGCTCATGAGGGCTGACCCGATCCAGATAGGCGCGAAACACAGCATCCGCGGGCCCCAACCGCCCCTTCTTCAGGTGGGCTTGCCCGATCAGGGGCAAGAGACGGATCTCGTGAGGCCTCTTCTTGAGGTAAGACATTAACACGCCGATCCCGGTGTCCTCCCCACCGGAGAGAAACTTGAACTCCTCCCTTCGGACGAGGAGGTCCGGATCATCCGGATTTGCTTTCAGGCCGCGCTCACACCATTCGAGGGCCTCCTCTAGACCGCGAGGCTTCTGCTCAGCCCACTCGGAGAGGAGGAGGTAGCCCGCTGCATACTTCGGATCCGCCTTCACAAGACGCTTCAGCTCGGATCCGGCATTCCCCTCTCCCAGGCTATGCAGCACGAGGGCGAGTCGGTAGCGGGCATCGGACATCTTCGGGTCGCGGACCAGGGCCTCCCTGAACCGGTCCGGGGCCTCCCGCTTCCGGGATCGGTCTCCGGCAGCCGCGACGATCCCCAGGCCAAACCATGACGCCGCCGAATCGTCGAGGCGGCGCGCCCGATCAAACGCCTCCTCCGCCGCATCGAGCCGTCTTCCGCTCAGATAGATCGCTCCCAGGGTCCGTTGTGCGGCAGCGGCACCCTTTGCGTCACCCGATTCCAACAGCATGGCGGCCATCTCCACCAGCGAATCCAGGTTCACCGATTGAACATCAGGTGACCCTTCACTCGAGGATTCGACTCCCTGACCAAAGGACTGATTGCTCACCTTCAAAGGCGGCGTGGCATTCATCAACGAGTCGAGCTCCGCCTGTAAGGAGTCCAGAGCCACAGCTAATGAGTCCGGGGACTCAGCGCCTGCATTGGGTCCGAAGAAGGCTGACCCTGTAACGGCGAGGCTCAACGAGATGAAAAGTTGAGTGATCATCGTGCGGTTCCGGAAATGGTAAGGAGACTGCATATCAGACTCTCTCGCATACAAATCAAAAAGCCGCACCTAACCAGATGCGGCTTGTCACCTTTATTCATATGCTTCATCCCCTGCGGACATCGGTTTTTTCCGAAAATAGGGAATCAGGGGCCCGGCTGGACTTGCAGGAAATGTACTGGGAGATATATTGGATGTCAAGGAAAACAGGGAAGATGTAAAAGGAAAAGGACAATACCATACGGAATTCAGCACTGTGGACGGAAACCAGCACTGCAGAGCAAACAAAACGCAGACATTATCCAACTATTTTCGGAAAGCGCAAAAATCTGAGCTCGTGCTCGGAAAACACTGATTCAATCTATTCAAAACCATATACCGTAACAGAATTATCTCGATAATACAACAGTTCAGGCACCGAACTGCCTATTAGATTACCTAGCAGATATGGACCAACACCATCATTGCCAGGGATTGTGATGGGACGATCGAAAACAAAGGTGCCTTGTCGCCATTCAAAGCACCAGGGACTATTGTGTCCTTGGTAGTAAAAGCCACCTGCAAGCAGTTCTATGTTCCCATCTCTGTCAACATCCCCTGCTCCCATCAAATAGTGATAAGGACCTTCTGCAAACTTCACAAAGCGCCAAGATGGATCTCTTTGAAGAAGCCAGAAATAACCACTATCTCCAGAAGGAGTATAAACAGCTACCTCATCAACTCCGTCCTGATTGAAGTCTGTCACGACAATTGAGGGGTCCCTACTTCCACAACATGTAGCAATGACATTGCCAACCTCAGCAACTTTCAGAATAGAATTGTCCTTGAGGCGAAACACTACGAACTGATATCTTCTGGAGGTGCCAGCCGGACTGATCTCGACGGAAGAAAGGAAGCCAACTAACAACAGATGCCCGGAAGGATCATTTAGGACATTCACACTACGGATTGGGAGATTGTAGCTCCCTGGAGCGAAATGTGTAATCTCCCAGGTCCTGTTAAAGAGTCCGATCCACACCAGGTCCTTCCCCTGTCCTATCCAAATGCCCGATGAATAAACGTCGAAATCATAGACTTGGCTTAATCTGGATGCATATATACTGGGTCGATGGAATGTGTTTCCATCCCAAGTATATACAGCGGGAGTGCCTTCATAACCTTCTGATTGGCGTCTACCCGGGATGTAGATTATTTCATCTTGGGGACTATTGTCGATGTTTGCTAATTTTATCATCAAAGGAAATTTATCTCGGTTTGATTTAAAACCACCTTCTTCTGGAAGAATTAGCTCGAGGTCTCCTTTCCAGATTTGGTTCACCCCCCGTAAGGGCTCTTCAGCATTCCCGGTGGCAGTGAAAAACAACCAGGTGAGAAAGACCCCGAGAGGATAAAATATTTTCATCTTTTCACTCCGTCACCGAAAAAGATGTGATTAATCATTGTGTCTGGTAATTTATCCTATCTTCGGAAGGCACAATATGGAGCCAAAGGCACCACCAAAAGAGGTCTGATCATTTTCTCTTATCGACGGGCGTCTTTCCTGACAAAGGGTTGGTTGACAATGGTTGAAGTGAGACAATGATACCTCGTGGGTTTTCTGAATGCGTTTCCCCATGTTTCGAGCTTCCTATACTCTCGCATGGCTTCCAAGTCAAAGTTGGCCAGGTACACACCCTCGCCTTCTCCTGACTTAAACCACCAGATTGTTCCTCAGATTTTTGTTCCTGAGATAAACCATCCCATCGAAAGCAACTGATTGCCCTGGCTTTCCTGGTTCCCCCACGTAGTTAGCCAATGCTACTCCAACCATGTTCTCCATGGCCCTGGACTGAAGGATTCCGGTTCTGATTTCATTCATATCGCAAGAGGTCGGTACAATTATTAACTCCGCGCCTTTTAGCATCAGGATTCGAGCGCTTTCAGGGAATTCCATGTCGTAGCAAATCATAGTCCCGATCTCTACGTCGCCTTGTCGCGTATCTAAGGTGGCGACATAGAAATCATCGCCTGGTGAGCAGGCAGCTTCTAGCGAGAAATCACAAGTATGCACTTTCGCGTAGGTCATGACGCGATTTCCGTGGCGATCAAACAAGGTCACTGAATTACGTGGAAGATCCGTGGATGGCAGATCCTATGGCTCAATCCTTTAGAGGCGAGGGACGCGCAGCTTTTCTTCTGGCCGGTACTTAATCTAACGTTCTCCGGATGGCCGAAGTGGCCGTGCATCAGAAAAGGAATCAGTACTTTTACAATCAGCCAACGAATCAGTCACGGCCATTTTGGCTGGGGTGTGCTTAGGTTGGGTCTCGGCCATCCCGTGTTAGGCGTTGCGGCAGTTTTTTGATCGGTAAAGGAATAAAGAGGCGGCCATCACCTTCTTTGACTTTTCAAGGCTTTTTTCGGTCTTTTACATACAGAGAACAATTACGTTAAACAATGGGTGCCTATGGATACGGTATGGCTATGGTGCGGACCAGGCAACTTTACCCTCTTGGTCAAGGATGGTTAAGGTTGGCAACCTGTCGGCTCTAAGTGTTATTCGCCTCTGGTAATTCTTATCTCTAAGCTCCAGAATCGGATCTTCATCACCTCCTAGCCCAAACCAGGCCCGATTTTGACCGATCGTGTCCCCAAAAACAATGCTCGGTGGGTCAACTTGAATCGAGATTCCACCAACCTTATTACTTTTGTCGAATAAAATCAGGTGTGGCTTTCCATTCGACGATAGACCAAGCCGTGCACGCCGCACGCCGTTCTTATCTATAAGATGAAACCCTTCTGCCTCGATGACCTTAGCTATTTCTGATGATTGCTTCTGGGCAAACACTGGACCGCTTACTAACACCCAGCTCGTCACCGACCCGCCTACTAGCCCAGCGACTACAGCCAGCATCGTTAACAACCAGTAATCTTTGTGGCTCATGTCTGTCTCTCCTTATACACTCGATAGGGATATACAGCAGCCATGCAGTGTTATAGGATGTGCCAGCCAGCGGTGGTGGGAAGCGATCTTATGCGACCATAATAACGATACCATTCTTAGAGAGGGTACTCATCTTCATGAAACGAGAATTCGATTGGTTGTGTAAAATAGCTTAACTCCTCTTTCATCCTCTCCATTTTCTTCTGGTCTTCCACAGTCCATTCAGGCCTGTGGATGTACATCACGTCAAACGAGAAGCCTCGTCCAAGTTCATACTCTTCAGTGGCCAACCCGACGACAGTACTCCGATCTCTATTCAGACCGCGTGCTACAATACACCTGTTCCCGAGTTCTGCCACTCTGTACTGGCGGTCGGTGCCGTGAGGTGTTGCGAGGAATACATAGATGACTCCTGAAGGACTCTCCAACATTCTGGAACGGACCTTCTTTCTCTTAGACATCTCAACGAAATCGTTGAACGCCCTCCCTAGAAGGCGTCGAGAGAAGCGAGTTTCGAGTGCCATAGTACGGAGAGCCATCTCGGAGTCGTTAAGGGATGATCCAAATTCAAGATCTCCAGATAGAACGTCTTCACCTACTGTTTCGATTATGCGATCCCAGATATAGCTGTCATAGTCCGCAAGTTTCTTCGCCCTGTATTCATCCTTGCTTGAGAACTGGCTCCAAACGCCATCTACAACCGCAATTGTATCAACGTCCTCAGGGAACGTCCTGCCTCTATGAAGGTAAAAAGCAAGTAAGTCTTCTTCTGCACCGTAGAACTCCGTACGAATGCCAGATTCGTATAGAGCCTCCTTCGCCGAAAGGTACGAAACAAAATCAGTGATCGTGTCCAGTTCACTCATAATGACTGAAAGCGAGATCTCATCGAACACGTGAACGAATCCTTTTCCAAAATCCCCAAACTGGACGGGCGCTTTTCCTTTGCTACCAAATGCAACGGCAATTCGATGTACTCGACGCTTCTCCAGCTTAGGGTAGAGCAAACCTGGTGTGCCGTCTCTCCGAGTTACCTCTCTGGACATATCGATCCATCTTTGAGCTCCGTAGATCTGCTTTACCGATGCCTCAATTGCTCGTCTTCTCCAGCGGAGGAGGTCGGTTGATGGTCGGCCAGTATCAGGTACATCAACCGCCTTTACACTGAAGATTATGATGTCAGGATCACACACAACAAGAATGTCGCATAGCTCCTTGCTTGCATCCTTGCCTCTTGGATTCGCATAGCTCCACAACGATAAGAAGGACCGGCGACACAGTTCTTCGACATAAGCTTCTGTCTGATTTACAGGTTTGCTCATCTTTCGATTGTTCTATCCGAGACTGTGGCGGATGGCTGGCATTTCCTATAACGTTTAAGAGTGGCCGAACCTGCGCAGCAGGTTTCTCCGGAGCGAAGCGGAGGCGGCCACTCGGTATTGGGTGCTGTGCCAGCTTGGCGTAATAACTCCTATTACAATATTATTTAAATGGGATAGGTGCTTTAGGGGATGGGTAATTCGGTTGTCATATAATTCCGCGAGTCAACCAAGGCATCGCCCCGCAAATGCACAATCCCCTGGTATTCTTCGCTCTCAACAATATCGATGAGGGCGTCGCGGGAGGGGTACATGACAATGAGCACTTCGTCCCACTCGTCCGAGCCTATCAGCGTACCCAGACCGCGCGAGCGGAAGACGATCCGGCCTCCACGCTTCTCGACCAGCGGTCTGGCGACTTCGATATAGTGCTCGTACATGGCCTCACCGTCCTCGGTAAACCGAAGCAGGTTGAGCATCCAAATCGGACCCGTATGGTCATGCTCGCGGAATGCCTGGAACTGATCTTTAGTAGGACGAATGGCCATTTACAATTCCTCCTGTTTAAAAGTACCCACCCATAGAAGAAAACAATAGGATCAGCGCTATACCGCAATCATAGCCTCTGCACAATCAAGCTGTGTTTTCCCGATCTGCCAAGGCATGGCGCCCAACGTTTCCAGCACTCCCGAACCCCGAAGGGGTTTTGCGGAGGCCCGACGGAGCAGCTGGTTCTGCGACTTCACTTCCTCTTTGTGATGAATCCTGTTGTGCCCTCCGGCATGTCCTTGCGCAATTCGGCAATCTCTTCCTCGGCAAGCTGCTGGGGATCGTCCACAGGAAGTTGGGCCACACGCCTAATCCTCAAGTCGCGCTGTGTCTGCCAGTGCGTTTGCTCAGTGTTGCGAAGGTAAGAAACGTCGTCCGGGCAGAGGGTGTCCGACACCACGTACAGGAACCCGATCAGTTGCCCGTTGTGCTTGACGGCCTGGCAAACGCCACCCGTAGACATGAGCGACGGCCTATGGGAAAAGCCTTTGGCCATCTCCTTGAACTGAGTGACCCAACTTCCTTTCCGAAGCACCGTCAGCTTCTCTGGTGATCCATGATACCAAGGTGCACTGTAATCGCAGTTCTCCACACCGCGCCTTTTACCTTTCCGTAGAGCTAGGGAAAAAGTGGAGTTATACCAAGATGAAGAGCCAAACTCTCCCTTGTCTTAATCAGACGCACGCTTTCGAAACCCGCATCGGAAAGTGCTCTTCCTTGTTCTTCAGCAGTAAGGTAAAGATCCTTCTTCTGATCGGGCATCAGTTCGGGTGTGTGATCACAAAGCAAGACTATCCCGCCCGGTCTTACAATTGATCTAAGTAAGGCCACCACAGAGGGGATTCGAGTCTTATGTCTGACTTCATGAATGGCCTGCATGGACACCACGGCATCATGCAGTCCGATGCCATCTGTCCAATCTGGTTTCGAGATGTCTCGGATTAGGAATTGAAGCTGATTTTCATGTTCTAGAAGTCGCTCTCTCGATATGAAGTGCATCGCTTCCGAGATGTCTATGAGTGTGTAGGATTCTGGCCTGCAAGTTCGGATTATTTCATCGGCGAGAAAACCTGGTCCGGACCCAACTTCGACAATCCGAGCTCCCTCTCCGACCTCGACGAGGATTCTGGAAGCGAACTCAAGCCAGAACTCAGAGCGCCAAGGCCGTTTCCGGTTTGCATCTTCAGCCCAACGGCGTGCCTGCTCAAGATCTTGAAAGTCGATTGAACTTGGAATTGAGTATGTAGTCACACGCTATATCCAACTCGATCGAAGGTTTTTCCCCTGGGGGCATATTGCATAACGGTCTTGAGCCCGCGAAACCGCCCGGTTTCCCAGGCGAGCCGTGGGCACGGTGTCGCTTACGGCCGTTAAACACGAAGCATTCTTCCGCTTGTGTAGCGCGCAGTCTAAGTATTGACAAATTCTGATTTACCAATTTGATCAAAATCGATATCCGACAATTCCCGGACATCTTCATACAGAATTACCATTCGGGATATCCCCCTTAAAGGCTTGGCGCAACAAAAAGCTCCTATCGGCAATATCTCAGAAGCTCGCGAGCCGCAGGCTTGTAATATTTGTTGACGATCTTGATAGAACCCGCCCCGATTTAGTCCCTGACTTGCTTCTCAACTTGCGAGAAGCCCTAGATTTGCCCAACCTCTACTATGTTATTGCTCTTTCTCCAGAGGTCGTAGAAGAAGGTCTTAAGAGGGTTCATCCTGGTTGGGATGAACCCATCAAATTCCTCGAAAAAATCATCGAGTACCCAGCCTATTTACCTTCCCCAAGCCAGGATGATATTCAAAGGTTTGTCAGACATCACGCAGAGTCCGTTTCCGATCACCTCGATTTACAAGCGATTGACGATATCATTGGGTTTCTTCCCCGTAACCCCAGGAAAGACAAGCTCTTTCTTAGATTCCTCGCCAGCTTAAGCGGACAATTTAAGCGCTTTAGCAATGATGAAATTTCTTTTAGAAAACTGTACTTGTGCCAATTGCTCCGTTTAGAATTTCCTAATGAGACTCGAGGAATAAGTGGTAATACTGAAGCTCTTGAAAACCTTCAAAACTTTTGTTTAAGACGTACATTCTCCAGTGATCGTAAGGAGAAAGAGGAAGGTCTTCCAATAAATCCTGAGTTCTTGCCAGAAGAAACTGAAAGCCAGCATCGATTCATAGAAATCTGCACGGCTATCGGTGAATTCTCGTTCTGGCATTCAGAATATACACTGCCTGAAATGTTCAATATAGTTGAACGTCCACCTTTGTTGACTTGGAGAGAGTTTCTAAACTTCTTTGATCAGGTTAAACAGGCCGAATCAGACAAAAGGGCTGGGATAATAGAGGATCGACTAAAGAATGTCGAATCTAGGAAGTATATGTTGACAAATGCCTTATTCTCAAAGACTATTAAATTACGAGATAATATCCATAACAAAGCTCTTGATTCAGATACAGAAAATGAAATTATCGAAGCGTTAGAGGGTGTTAAGGAAGTAGATGAATTCCTTCGAATCCTAGTTGAGGATCTAGCAGTTCTGAAAAAGGGGATGATTTCAGCGGATACCTGGACCGAGTTATACAACCACCTATATGACGCATCAAGATTTTCAGAACCTAAGGAAACATACCAATGGCTTCGGAACTGCGAATTCAGTGTGCTCAGGAACTCAATAGAGGGAATATCTTCAGAGCTCAAGGAGGAGATTCTCAACACGAGGTTCAAGGTAGATAAGCCCACACCAGCCTTGCGTTGCTCCGAAGAATTCCAGCAAATGACAAGAGAGATAATCGCGGATTTCAGCCAAGTTATCTCTGAGGCTATAATTGAAAGATTCAGCCAACCGGACGGGCTTGAGTCTTTTGGGGTCAAAAAGGTTCGGCAATTAGGAAAGATTTCGCATTCTCTCCAGATTCTCATTTCCATAGGTCTGAGAATAGAAACCGTCTCTATGAAGTTGCCGGACAAGCACATACGAATGATGTGATTCAGAAAAACTTCCTTACTTATCTTCGAATGCTGATCCTTGGTGCGACTGAAGGAGGAACATCCTTTCCAATTGGTGCCTGCCAGCGATTGATCAGAGACAAGGAATTTGTCCGTGCTATTTGGACCTCTGCACTCTCACAACCTCTGAATCTTCGTATAATGGGTTCTCTGCGCCAAAATAGACACGGATACTCAACCGAGGACCTACCTGTTCCGGATTGGTGGCATGAATTGGAGAGGGACGTTTTTTCTCAAACTGATTAACCCAATGTGAGCCCTTATTCAGAGCTGCCTTACCCGTGGCAAAGCCGCACCCAACACCCGGGGCAGGCACTTCATATAACACGGCGTGTGCGAGCTTCGGGGCATACGCTCCTTCTCCAAACCTGCGTATGCAGGTTCGCACACGCCTGACCGTTACACGCAACACCGGTTAATTTCTGAAAGCCTATGGGTAATATATTAGCAGAATCTTTACCTCTCTTTCCTGCATGCCGCATAACGTTTTCGTGCTCCTGCACCGAGTAAGCGGTTGGGCGCAGGCCCGAATGCGCCGTAGCCAAGGGCACGGTGTTATGGGATGTGCCCGATCTGGTTTGGTAATCGTGCCACCTCACCCACCAGACAGGCTCTAATCGGACTCAAGAAATGGACAGTGATATGGAATGGTGAGAAAGTCAGCCAATTCCATCTCATTTAGATCGACAGGATCACCCTTGTCCAAACGTTTCGTGATCTGAGATCCACTGATATTGAACGCGTCCACAAACTTCGGCGTCGTACCGTCGAACAGGACGTTTTCCGGATTCCAATCTATGCCGGAGAAGTAGGGAAGATTTTCAGCCTGCTGCAGACCTTCCCTAGCAGCCTGTTGAAAAAGTGCGTTTATGCCAAGATGACTGTTGTCTTTCCTTGTGGTTTGGTCCTATGATATATCAGGTTCAAACTGAGAAGGGAGGACGAGCAAATGGCAATGGGAAAACGAGGCCGACAGAGACAGGAAAACCTGTTCATCGCATCGAACACTTTGGTGAAATCTCCGGGTCATCCGTTCTACGAGAAGCTGAATCAGGTATTGGGGGCGAACGGCTTCGACGAGTTCGTCGAGGGGCTTTGCCAGCGGTATTACGCTCCTCATATGGGTCGCAAGGGCATTCCGCCCGGGGTTTATTTTCGGATGCTTTTGATTGGGTATTTCGAGGGACTTGATTCGGAACGTGGGATCGAATGGCGTGTATCTGACTCGCTGACGTTGCGCCGGTTTTTGGGGTATGCCCTTGACGAACAGACCCCGGATCATTCCAGCCTGTCTCGCATCCGGCATCGGCTTCCCTTGGAAGTTCACGAAGCGGTTTTCAAGTGGATCCTGAGGGTCTTGTGCAAAGCGGGTCTGGTGAAGGGGAAGACGTTGGGCGTGGATGCTACGACACTGGAGGCCAACGCCGCGATGCGCAGCATTGTACGCCGTGACACGGGTGAAGGCTACCAGGCATTCCTTGAGAATCTGGCCAAGGCCTCGGGCATTGAAACGCCTACCCGCGAGGACTTGTCCAAGATCGATAAGAAGCGACCGAAGAAGGGATCGAACCAGGACTGGGAGCACCCGCACGACCCGGATGCCAAGATCGCTAAGATGAAGGACGGTCGCACGCACATGGCGCACAAGGTGGAGCACGCGGTGGATCTGGACACCAATGCCATTGTGGCAGTGGCGTTGTCGGGAGCAGATGAAGGAGATACCGAGTCGTTGCCCTGGACGCTGCTCGAGGCGCAGCTCAATCTCAAGCAGGTCGCGAAGGACGAAAAAGCTGCCAAACGTTTGCACAGACAGCGTATACGGGAGGTGGTTGCGGACAAAGGATATCATAGCAACGATGTATTGACCAGTCTGAAGCAAGGCGGCATCCGGAGTTACATTTCAGAACCGGATCGGGGACGCCGCAAGTGGAACGGCCGACGAGATGAGCAGGCCGCGGTATATGCGAATCGACGCCGGATCAAGGGAGATCGCGGCAAGGCCTTGCGCCGAAGTCGTGCAGAACGGGTGGAAAGAACCATCGCTCACACATATGATACCGGTGGCATGCGCAGGTTGCACTTGAGAGACCGCGGCAATATCCTCAAGCGTTTGCTGATCCACATCGGGGGCTGCAACCTGGCTCTGCTCATGCGCAAAGTGATGGGCGTAGGTACTCCGAAGGCCCTCCAGGACCTGGCCAAGGCCTTGCAGCGTCTACTGCTCGTCCTACAATCACGTTTGCTGCCCTCGGTCACCTTTTTAACCTCTTATCAGCGTCTCCTGCTCAATCTCCTTACCTTGATTTATCTGACCCGCACTCCAGGCGTCTTTTCCGTCTATGTGCGTTGAAAGGTAGTTCTTCAACGGGCTGCTAGGCGCCCTGTAGCACCTGCCGTTACCTTATCCATTAGTTTCTCTGTTGCCCTCAATTTCCAATCAAGATCCGAAATACTTTTCCATGTATCAGAGACAAGCGTGGTTGCTGTGTCCCCAAGTCTCGCTAAGAATCTCTTGGAAATATTCAATTCTTCCGCTATAGACTCCAAGAGTTTTTCTAATATCTCTTGTTCAGTTTTTGCGGTCCAAGGCACAAAAAGCAAGGAGTAGTGTCCTGCTTTTCGCAGATCCTTTTCCATCATTTTGAGAACGGATGTCTTACCTTCCCCCCAATTTCCGTATAGACCCAACCTGAAGGATGAATTAATTGGGGAATTGATTGTTAAACTTGCTAGACCACTGGCAAATTGAGAGCGGTTAAGATGATCATCAGAAGTAGGTTCATCGGTAATCAGGTTCAAACATCACCTCTATGCTACTTGTGAAAAAGTGACAACGTCAGGACGGCGCCACCGTGGGGTTTTGGGTTGGTATTTCATATAACGGTCTGGGTTGCAGAAGTGGCCGTGTCAGACCAAAAGATAAGGGTTTGAAGGATACGGGAAAAGAAAAACCCACGGCCATTTTTAGGGTGGGTGGAAGTTGAGGGGGGGAACTGCAACCCGGTGTTATAGGAAGTGCCAGGCTGGGGTGGTTGGGCGAGGGCTTGCTAGGACGGCAAGCCCGCATCCTTGAAAAAGGCAGCAACATCCGATTGCATTTGGGTCGTGAAGCTGTGGCCAGTTTTTTCGTAGAGGTTGAATGTCGCGTTTGCTCCTGACCCCATAAAAGCTTTCCGCACATTCCAAAATCGTTCAACGAGTTGCTCATTTGATCCAAAGAGACGGTACACGGCATCTCGATCCTGCTCGTCATATCCATCGTCGAAGGCAACAGGGTCATTAGTATCATCTGCTCCAAGAGTGAAAAGATGAGGGACGCAATTGTAACTGTCTCTGCAGAAGGGTCTGCCGCTCAAACGGCCTAGATCAGTGTGCCAATTGGGTATCGGAGGGGTTCGCCTTTCCACTCCTCTACCGGAACCATGTGTCCTCCGCAGCTTCCAGCCACGACTGCCGTCACTCGTTCGGGATGCAGAATAGCAAAGCGATTCGCGAATTGCCCAGCAGCAGAGAAGCCGAAGACCATGAATCTATCAGCTTCTGACATTTCAAGTCGTCTCGCATACGCAACCATCGACAGCAACTGTAGATCCAGCCGTACCAATTGGCTGTCGAAATTGGAGGCTGTGAGCATAGTGGCCCGATTGAGCGAGTGCGTGTAGTGTTGACAATATTTCTGAGCGCTCCATCTTGGAAAGATCGGCACGAGAACGGTCACGTCGGGCATCAACTCAGAAATAGCACCTATTTGACACCGAGCCTTTTCGACGTGTGGTGCCAAGTCTTCCGTCCCAATGCCCGTGTTATTCGGGGCGACCAAGAGCTTGCTTGGATCACCTGAGCGAACGAGGAAGGGCCAGAAGAACCCACTCTCTTGATTTGGCTCAATAAATTGAATGGTGCAAGCCATCTGCTTTTTAGCGGCGCTAGCAGCCCGTTGAAGAACTACCTTTCAACGCACATAAACGGAAAAGACGCCTGGAGTGCGGGTCGGATAAATCAAGGTAAGGAGATTGAGCAGGAGACGCTGATAAGAGGTTAAAAAGGTGACCGAGGGCAGCAAACGTGATTGTAGGACGAGCAGTAGACGCTGCAAGGCCTTGGCCAGGTCCTGGAGGGCCTTCGGAGTACCTACGCCCATCACTTTGCGCATGAGCAGAGCCAGGTTGCAGCCCCCGATGTGGATCAGCAAACGCTTGAGGATATTGCCGCGGTCTCTCAAGTGCAACCTGCGCATGCCACCGGTATCATATGTGTGAGCGATGGTTCTTTCCACCCGTTCTGCACGACTTCGGCGCAAGGCCTTGCCGCGATCTCCCTTGATCCGGCGTCGATTCGCATATACCGCGGCCTGCTCATCTCGTCGGCCGTTCCACTTGCGGCGTCCCCGATCCGGTTCTGAAATGTAACTCCGGATGCCGCCTTGCTTCAGACTGGTCAATACATCGTTGCTATGATATCCTTTGTCCGCAACCACCTCCCGTATACGCTGTCTGTGCAAACGTTTGGCAGCTTTTTCGTCCTTCGCGACCTGCTTGAGATTGAGCTGCGCCTCGAGCAGCGTCCAGGGCAACGACTCGGTATCTCCTTCATCTGCTCCCGACAACGCCACTGCCACAATGGCATTGGTGTCCAGATCCACCGCGTGCTCCACCTTGTGCGCCATGTGCGTGCGACCGTCCTTCATCTTAGCGATCTTGGCATCCGGGTCGTGCGGGTGCTCCCAGTCCTGGTTCGATCCCTTCTTCGGTCGCTTCTTATCGATCTTGGACAAGTCCTCGCGGGTAGGCGTTTCAATGCCCGAGGCCTTGGCCAGATTCTCAAGGAATGCCTGGTAGCCTTCACCCGTGTCACGGCGTACAATGCTGCGCATCGCGGCGTTGGCCTCCAGTGTCGTAGCATCCACGCCCAACGTCTTCCCCTTCACCAGACCCGCTTTGCACAAGACCCTCAGGATCCACTTGAAAACCGCTTCGTGAACTTCCAAGGGAAGCCGATGCCGGATGCGAGACAGGCTGGAATGATCCGGGGTCTGTTCGTCAAGGGCATACCCCAAAAACCGGCGCAACGTCAGCGAGTCAGATACACGCCATTCGATCCCACGTTCCGAATCAAGTCCCTCGAAATACCCAATCAAAAGCATCCGAAAATAAACCCCGGGCGGAATGCCCTTGCGACCCATATGAGGAGCGTAATACCGCTGGCAAAGCCCCTCGACGAACTCGTCGAAGCCGTTCGCCCCCAATACCTGATTCAGCTTCTCGTAGAACGGATGACCCGGAGATTTCACCAAAGTGTTCGATGCGATGAACAGGTTTTCCTGTCTCTGTCGGCCTCGTTTTCCCATTGCCATTTGCTCGTCCTCCCTTCTCAGTTTGAACCTGATATATCATAGGACCAAACCACAAGGAAAGACAACAGTCATCTTGGCATAAACGCACTTTTTCAACAGGCTGCTAGGGCGCCGCTACCTCTTTTGGGTTAAGGCTGGCATTTCCCTATAACTTACGGTATCCACGAACCCATACGAATTCAATCATTCGGCATATCTCCCGCCCTTCGCAGATACCTCCCCACGAAGAAATAGCCGATATTTGTTCGTAGATGCCTTGCTATAGGAGAAGTCGTTTTTAGGATGAACTCACCTTTGACAATTACATCATACTATCCAGAGGACTCTGAATCTTTCAGATAGTCGTGATACTCGCCTTCTTGATAGGTTCTTTATCTCGCTACCGAATCCATACTCCTAAAACCTCAGCGCAAATACGGTTTTAAAATTAGTCTTCGATTGAACGCTGATCGTACCCTTGTGTAGCCTCATAACCTGTCGTGAAAAACTTAAGCCGATGCCGGAGCCTTCCGGCTTGGTCGTAAAGAAAGGGATAAAGATCTTTTCCTGTACTTCCTCCAGGATCCCCGGTCCGTTGTCGCTTACCTGAATAAAACATCTTCCTCGATCGTCCATTCTGGAAGTCAATTCAACTCGAGGATCAGTTTGGTACTGCACAGCCTCTATGGCGTTTAGGAGAAGATTAATCACAACCTGTTCGATCAACTCGGAATCGGCTGTCAGTTCAAGACTTTTCGGATCTATATTCATCTGAAAACCGATGCCTTTGTTGTCCATCTCCCCCTGCATGAGCTGGCCGATCCGTTCAAAGAGTTCTACAACGGGTATGATTTGGAATTCCGGCTTCGGAATTCGCGTAAGTTTGCGATAGGTGTCCACAAAATGGAGCAAGCCCTGGCTTCGTTTCTGAATCGTTTTGACCGCATCACGCACGTCGCTAATCGATTCATCAGTCGTTGTTCTTGAGCTTTGACCATCCGATAGCAGGTCTTTTGCCGTCGAAGCGAGGGAGGCAATGGGTGTCACAGAATTCATGATTTCGTGTGTGAGGACACGAATCAGATTTTGCCAGGCCTCCATCTCCTTTTCCTCTAATTCGCTCTGGATGTTTTGTATCGATATCAGGACTAAAATCTGTTCGCGAAGCTTGAACTCGGTCGCATAGATCACCAGCTGCATTATTTCATCGTTATTTTGGACTCTGATGCTTCTCCTTTCACCCGGCTTCATGTGAAACAAGGTTTCCACCAGAGGCATGCTGAAACGCTCTAAGGATTTTATGTTGGACAAAGGATATGTAACCTTCAACAGGCGGCGGGCAGCCGTGTTCATGAGCTCAATTTCCCCATTCCGCTGAAACGAAATTAGCCCGATTCCAACGTGTTGAACCACGGTCTGCAAGTAGCGATAGTGTTCTTCTTTTTCCGCCCGTGCACGACGAAAGTCGTCGAGCACCCTGTTAAACGAAGATTTCAAAGCATCGAAGGAAGAGCCCAATCCAGCGCCGGTAAATGTTTGCGAAAAGTCGGAATGTTGAATGGATTCTAAGAATCGGGCAAGGTCTCGATTGGTCCTGTCAACATAATGAATAAGCGCATAGATCTGGTAGCAGGTGATGACGCCAACCACCAGAACCGTCGCATAATATGTCGTGTGGATCAGGAGGTAGATAAAGAGATATATCGTCGCTCCGAGTAGCAACACACGAGTTATGCAGTGTAAGCGAAATCGTTTATAAACCATATTTTTCCAACCGTCGGTACAACGAAGTTCTTGATAAACCCAATTCTCTGGCCACTCGGGTCATGTTTCCATCGTGTTTTCGGATTGCCTTACGAATCACGGCTTTTTCTACACTCCCCAGGTTATAATCATCCAGCGTCAATGCATCCTTCTCTGTTTCTGGAGCGGAAAGGAAAAAGTCAGAAGCCTGAAGAACGTGAGTATCCGCCATGATCACGGCCCGTTCAACGGCGTGCTGGAGCTCCCTGACATTTCCAGGCCACCGATATTCCTCAAGCTTTTTTAAAGCGGCAGGATGCACGCGCTTGATATCTTTCTGGTATTTCCTGCTATAGATGTCTACAAAATGGTCGGTCAGAAGTGCAACATCACCTTCACGCTCTCGCAAAGGCGGCACGTTTATCTCAACCGTGTTGATTCGGTAAATCAGGTCCTGGCGGAATTCATTTTTTGCGACCTTGTCGTAAATTGATGAATTGGTCGAGGCTATGAGACGCACTTCAACGCGCTTTGCAACATTGGACCCAAGTCGCGTAACCTGACGGCTCTCCAATACGGTCAACAGCTTTGCCTGGAGTGCGGTGGATAGGTTTCCGATTTCATCCAAAAATAGGGTGCCTCCGGAAGCCACTTCAATCCTCCCTGCGCGATCCTCCTTAGCGTCCGTGAAGGCGCCTTTCACGTGACCGAAAAGTTCGCTCTCGAAAAGGGTTTCGCTCAGCGCGCCCATATCTACGCTGATAAACACATCATTGGCTCGTTGGGACTGTCTATGAAGTGCCCTCGCAACCAACTCCTTCCCCGTTCCGTTCTCACCCAGAATCAAGATGTTGGCCTCGGTTTCTGCAACTTTTTGGATCGTGCTAAAGACCTCCATCATCCCCGGTGAATCCCCAATCAGGTCGTGAAACTGCCGATCAAGGTCGGCGCTTAACTGTTTTTGGCGAGAGCGGAGATTGTCCACCTCTTTACGCGATTGCCTCAGGTTCAGCGCTGCAGATATCGTGGCCACAAGTTTTTCATTCTGCCAGGGCTTCAACACAAAGTCCGTCGCCCCTTCTTTGATAGCCCGGACCGCCATTTCCACGTCTCCGTAGGCCGTGATCAGTATGACGACTGATTCAGGATCGATTTCCAGGATTCGGTTTAACCAATGAAATCCTTCCTGGCCGCTGGTGGCGTCCTTGGTGAAGTTCATGTCCAGCAGAATGACGTCGTATCTCTCGTTTTTAATCATAGATAGGACATTTTCCGGGTTTCCCTCCGTATGGACCAGGTCGACATACTGCCTGAGCAAAAGCCTGGCGGCCAAGAGGATGTCCTGATTGTCGTCAACGACGAGTATACTTCCCGGAATTTTATCCATGCCAATAAGATTCCTGAGATTAAATTAGTCCTATGAACACACCGCAATCATAACTTGGATATAGTGCTTAGTCAAGGGGAAACCGCAAAAGCCTGTCCGCTGGCGGACACCTACTGTTACGAAAGCGAACACTTTTTTTAGACTGACAGGCCTATTTTTTTCGTAAGTCATTAAAAAACAATATGGGTATATTTCTTGCGGTAGAAATTCATTGGACGCGTATGCACAATTAACATTTGACCAATCTCTTAAAAACCGAAAGTTCTCGTTAAGGAGAGGCATCGTGTTAAGAAACTACCTGACTGATGCATCTTGAAATCTGGCTCACTCCGATGTTCGAGGAAGATATTCGTGACCTGTTGTCTCGATCAGTTGTAGGCGGGATAATCTAAACACCAAAGGAAGGGGGATGGTCCTATGTATATGTGTGGTGAAATTCTACGGGCGTTTTGGTATTATCACTGTTTGATCGGCCCTCCCTACGAGTGGCGCACCACGGGTGGAGAATCGGTTCGTGGCCGGACTCCAGCGGCCTGGTCCGCGATGATCTGTTTGGTTTTCTTCCTTTCTCTGCCGATCGTGGCAAGAGGGGAGGACGGGGCTCCTACGGAGCCACTCAAGCGTTCTGAAAATAAAGCTCCTGGTGAAAGTGTCAGTTCTTGGGAGGACGTCAAGGGTGATGGAACCTATGCAATGGGATATCGAGATGGTCGTTACGAATTTAATTTTAAAACCAAGGGCGAAATTTCCTTTACGGTAAACGGCCAGGATGTCAAACGCATAGCCCGCGATGCTTTTCTTGTGGTGGAAGAAGAGGACGGTAATATTAACGAGCTTAGGCAGTTGGAAATTAGAGCTGGGTCCGATGGATTACCCGAATACAAATGGTCAATTAACCGAGAGCGGCTCCCTTTCGACGCCGAAGCCCGCGCTTGGTTCCGAAGAATGCTCCCTCGAGTGATTCGGGATGCTCCGGTTAATGTGAGAAATCGAATTGGCCAATCTTTGAGCCAAAAGGGGGTCGGAAGTGTGCTTAGAGAGATCGGTCGTATACGGACTGATTACGTTAAGAGTATACATTTCCGGACTTTGCTCGACCAAAAAGGCCTTGACATAAAAGACCGCCGGAGGGTCATTCTGGCGGCGGGCGAGACGATCGGTTCGTCCCAGGAACTAGCCGTGTTCCTTGATGGGTCATCGCATACCTTGCTTGAAGATAGCCGGTTGCTCCCGGCCTTCATATCAGCGATTAAGGAGATTGATTCCGACATGAACCGCCGATGGCTTCTTTCGAAATGGGTCAAACATGGAGGTCTGAACATCGAAGCAAGGGAAACGCTGCTTGAGGCAGCCAGTGCTTTCCGTTCAGATTCAGAACTACGTCATTTTTTAGTTCAGTTTATCGAAACGTATCCCAAAGGTGAGTCGCTCTCATCAAATTTTGTAAACGCTATATTGCACCTGCGTTCGAAGTTCGAGAAGGGTCGTGTACTCTCGGCGATGAAACGGCACTTCCCCGATACCGAGTTCCGAAAGATCCGGGAGTTGGTGACGCAGTAAACGATTTTTAGCTCGCAGAGGTCAGCAGCGCAAGTATCGAACCGGTGGAACTGTTATAGAATTAAGCTAACTAGGAGCCTGTCGGGGAACCCCAATTTCACTGACTCGCCATACTATATCTTGTGCCATTTAATTTCGGCAAGTACG
The DNA here is from genome assembly GCA_965217865.1 of Candidatus Latescibacterota bacterium. GTDB lineage: Bacteria > Latescibacterota > UBA2968 > SICM01 > SICM01 > CBDCJO01. The sequence goes on from CBDCJO010000002.1 coordinate 3,807,985, forward strand.
ACATGTTGTATGGACAAGTGCCCAAACGGAGGTATTCCGACAGGCTCCTAGGACGAAGTCATGCCTGAGAAACTAACGGTTAGCACCCAGACGCTCAAGTCCGTAACTGCGAATCCGGTTGATGCACTGAGGTATGAGTAACAGAGTCCCCAGGTTTTATTCGAGATCACATCAGGTAACACGAAAAGGTTACTATGATAAAAAACTACCTGACCGTTGCGATCCGGAATCTTATCAGGCACAAGGTGCATTCCCTTATCAACATCTCTGGACTTGCGGTTGGGATTGCGAGTTGTCTGATCATTGCTTCCTATGTTTACAGTGAGCTCAGCTACGATCGGTACCATGAAAATGCCGATCGCATATACCGAGTTGCCCGTGACTGGTGTGGCCCCAGCGGTACGGTTCAGACCATGATTACTTCGCCGCACGAGGGTCTTGCATTACGCAGTGATTTTCCTGAAGCGGTCAAGAGCGTTGTTAGATTCAGACCCCCGCATAACAAAGTCGCTGTTTCATACAACGAACGTCAATTCCACGAAAAGCGATTTTTTTACTCAGACCCAGCCGTCTTCCAAATTTTTTCCTTCCCGCTCATAAAAGGGAACCCGGAAAAAGCCCTGATTGAACCCAATACGATTATCCTCACTGAAAAAATGGCGAAAAAATACTTCGGCCACATTGATCCAATGGGTGAAATTATCTCCGTGGACAATGATAGAACGTTTACCGTCACGGGTATAATTCAAGACATCCCACAAAATTCTCATTTCCATCCAGATTTTCTAGCGTCTTTTTCCACTCTTGATGCGACAAATTCCCTTGGTGATTGGGGGAGCGGCAGCTTTGTCACATACATATTATTGGCCGAAGGTTATGACCCGGTAGTATTGGAAAAACAATTCACTGCAATGGCACAAAGGCATCTGAGTGAAACGGAAAGAAAGTTCTTCAAGGTAAACCTCCATCTTCAACCCTTGACTGATATTCATCTTCATTCACACTTATTGGGGGAGATCGAACCGCAAGGTGATATGCGGCTCATTTATATTTTGTCAGGGGTTTCCCTTTTTGTGCTGATTATTGCGTGTATCAACTTTATCAATCTGTCCACAGCCAGGTCCATTTACCGCGAGAAGGAAATTGGTCTGAGAAAAGTGGTGGGAGCACGTCGAACCCAGTTGATAAAACAATTTCTTGGCGAATCCGTGCTATTGACCGTAGTCTCACTCCTTGTCGGTATTATGCTGGCCGAGCTATTGCTACCCTGGATTTTTAAGTTTGGAGACGATGAAATTGGCTTAAACTATTTTACTAACCCGGAACTCACTTTATTAGGCATTGTAGGGATGATCCTGTTTATTGGGATTATTTCCGGAAGCTATCCGGCTGTCTTTCTTTCTTCTTTCCAGCCATCAAAAGCCCTAAGAGGAATCCACAAAAAAGGATCGAAACATGCTTCAGTTAGAGGCGCACTCGTCGTTTTTCAATTCGCCATTTCAATCATTCTCGTTGTCGGTACTGGGATCATATATCTGCAAGTGGATCACATGAAAACAAAAGAGTTAGGCTTTAAGGGGGACCAGGTCGTGGCTCTCCCTGTAAACCTGAATTTGTCACAGAAGTATGAGGCGATTAGAAATGAGCTTCTACGAAATCCCAATGTGATAAATGTTGGGGGATCAGTAGGTCTTCCAGGAGCATTCATTTCAAGAAATGGCGTTAACCTTCCGGAAACAATGAAGAAGGACTGGACGGTGTCTATGATTCAGACAGACCATTCGTTTGTTAAAACTCTGGGCATGGAAATTATAGACGGTCGTGATTTCTCAAAAACGTTTCCAGCGGATGAAAAGGAATCTTTCATAATTAACGAAACGGCCGCAAAAATGTTTGGATGGGACAAGCCCGTCGGAAAGCGAGTCAACTGGTATAGCGTTGACAGATCGAGATACCCGGATGGAAAAAATGGAACGGTGGTCGGATTGGTCAAAGACTTTCATTTCAGATCATTACACGAACCGATTGAACCATTGATCCTGACTTTAAATCCATTCTACAGCCATATTCTCGTCAAGATAGAGCCGGTGAATATTCCAGAGATGGTGAAATTTATAGAACGAACGATTGAGAAGTTTGAGCCTAATCACCCGTTTGAATTCTTCTTCCTGGATGACAGCTTTGACAACCTGTATAGGGCAGAAGAAAGAGCTGGAGAGATTCTCTTGTCTTTTGCCGTATTGGCGATAATCGTGGCATCTCTGGGTCTATTCGGGATGGCCTCTTTGACTGCTGTCCAACGAACCAAGGAAGTCGGAATCCGAAAAGTCCTCGGAGCCTCTGTATCAAACATCGTTGTCCTGATGTCGAAGGACATGGTAAAGTGGGTCCTTGGTGCCTGTCTCATCGCATGGCCGATTGCTTATTACGCTATGAATCGATGGCTCGAAAACTATCCCTATCGCATCGATATCGGTATGGGGATCTTTTTCCTTGCCGGCCTTATTGCCATAATAACAGCCTTTCTAACGATAAGCTCCCAGACGATCAGGGTCGCAACTGCGAATCCAGTTGAAGCGCTGCGGTATGAGTAAATAAGGTCCCAGGGTTTCTTCGAATTTACATCAGGTAACACGAGAAGGTGACTATGATAAAGTACTACCTGACCGTTGCGATCCGTAATCTATTCAGGCACAAGATCTATTCGGCTATTAACACGTGCGGCCTTGGGATTGGGATTGCATTCTGTATCTTGACCTATCTGTATGTGCGTCATGAATTGAGTTATGATACATTCCATCGTGACAGCGACCGCATTTACAGGATGGTTACCGTCAGAAAAAATACAAGCGGAGAAAAGGAGAGTACGGCCTTGCAACCCGCTCCCTTAGGGCCGACAATGGTAGATGAGTTTGCCGAGGTAAAGCGAAGCGCAAGGTTCGTTTCGTGGCCAGCTACCTTCAAAAGTGAGGGGCAGCCATTCAAAGAATGGGTTCTTTTTTCAGATCCATCAATTTTTGAAATGTTCTCCTTTTCCTTACTAAAAGGAAATCCCAACACAGCACTTAGATCGCCTGACTCGGTTGTGATGACGGAAGATATTGCAAGGAAATATTTCGGCGATGAAAATCCAATGGGACAGCGAATCGCTATAAAGGTTGGTAGTAATACTCGAGATTTCATTGTAACGGGAATCGCCCGAAAGTCTCCTGATAATTCAACGATCAAATTCAGTATACTGCTTCCCTATGAGATTTCCTTATCCACTATAGGAGGATCCGGCAACTGGGGGGGTGGGAGCACGGTTACTTATGTAGAGTTATCTGACAACATTCACCTCACGAAAGTTGAATCAAAACTGCAGGACTTTGTCGGAAAACACTTCGGTCCAACAATTGACTGGGGCCAAAAGGCGGGATATCTAAGCACGGATTCAGATGCATGGAGGATGCTGTTACAGCCACTCAGTGATGTCCATCTTGGTATGCGGGTGGTCACATTTGAAACGATTGGCAACCCTGTATATCTCTATGTGTTATCCGGGACCGCCGCCTTGGTATTGGTGATCGCTTGCATCAACTTCATGAATCTTTCCATCGGACTTTCCTCGAAGCGAACGAGAGAGATCGGGACACGTAAGGTGGTGGGAGCGACACGATCGCAGATTGCGAAACAGTTCTTAATCCAGTCCTTCATTCTAACGTTAATGGCCCTGTTTCTGGGAATTGGTTTGGCGGACCTTTTTCTTCCGACATTCAATGATCTGACGGGGAAGGATTTGACCACAACCGTGTTGATACAAGGACCCTCCATGGTGTTTCTCCTCGGCCTGGTGGTCCTCGTGGGTATGGTCTCAGGAAGCTATCCGGCCATGGCCCTGTCCAGGTTTCATCCCGTTGAAGTGTTGAAAGGAAGGCTGAGAATAGGGTCTTCGAGTAAATTCAGCCGGGGTCTTGTCGTCGTCCAATTTACGTTCTCCATATTTTTGTTGATCGCCGCAGGAATCATGGCCAAGCAGGTAGACTTTCTCCAGTCAAAAGATCTTGGCTTTAACGGCGAGCAAGTTGTTGTGATCCCCGCATTCTCTGTGAAAGGCAGACAAATTATTGAGTTGTATCGTAGAGAACTCTTTCAATACGATAATTTTATAAATATGGCTGGATCGTCCTGGAATTGTACGGGTAGTGGTGCTCACGGAAAGAAATTTATCCAACATGGAGATACGAAGATCGAAGCATTCAATTTCGGTATAGACTACACATACCTTGAGACGTTAGGCATTCGGTTGGCCGAGGGAAGGAATTTTTCTCGAAATCATCTCTCCGATGCAAAAGAGTCGGTAATCGTCAATGAAACTCTGGTCAAACATTTTGGTTGGGATTCTGCTGTCGGCAAAAAAATAAAGTTCGGGGAAGAAAACATCGACAATCCCACAGTGATTGGTGTTGTTAAGGATTTTCATTATAAGCGCCTGCATAACAAGGTTGAACCTCTAGTTTTGTACATGGGCGAGGGTATATACTACCTATCGGTGAGAATAAGCCCTAAGGACATACCTGGGGCGCTGAACCTTCTCGAAAGGAAATGGCTGGAAGTGGCTCCGGACAGCCCGTTTGAGTATTCGTTTCTTGGGGAGGAAATGGCTCGGCTGTACGAAAGTGAAGAACGAAGCCGCAAGATATTTGGATATGCATCCTGGTTTGCTGTCTTCATCGCCTCACTGGGCGCATTTGGGCTTATGGCCCTGGCGGCAGCCAGACGAACAAAGGAGGTAGGTATTCGTAAGGTCCTCGGCGCCTCCATTTCAAGTCTTGTCTTTTTAATTACAGGCAATTTTCTAAAACTGGTGCTTGTGGCCAATCTAATAGCGTGGCCCATAGCTTACTTTTCCGTAAGGCACTGGCTTAAGAATTTCGCATACAGGATCGATATTCCCATCGAGGTTTTCGCACTTGGGGGATCTCTGGTTTTCTTCATCGCGGTGGTTACAGTTAGCACTCATGCACTCAGGACTGCAATGACGAATCCGGTAAATGCTCTCAGGTATGAATGAAATGAGTCCAACCGCGGAATCTGAGATCACATTAAGTGGGATGATATTTCCCTCCAGGAAACGAGAACAATGGATCGTAAACTAAAAAAGAAGAGATGGCCCCCAAAGAGGATTGCGAAGTTTTCGATTGTGGGGATATTCGGGTTTACCGTGGCGTATAGCTTTCTTTTTGGGGACAGCCATTCGAAATTGAACGTTAATATCGAAAGAATATCCATTTCCACGGTGTGGAAGGGGTCATTTCAAGAGTTCATACCTGTACAGGGAACGGTCCTCCCGCTTAAAACCATCTATCTGGATGCCGTTGATGGCGGAAGGGTGGAAAAGGTATTCGTCGAAGCGGGGACTTTGGTTAACGAAGGAGATGCTATCTTGAAGATGACCAATACAACCCTCCAACTGGAAGTGATGAACCGGGAGGCACAGTTATTCGAACAAATGAATAATTTGAGAAACACGCGCCTGGCCATGGAGCAGAATCGCCTCAAGCTTCTAGCCGATCTCACTGAGTTGGACTACAAAATTCAGCGCCAAAAACGTGAATACGATAGAAACAAAGAACTGGCTGAAAAGGAAGTAATCTCAAAACAGGAATATGATGAAGTAAAGGACGAGTATGAATATTTCTTGAACCTCAGGGAGTTAACCCTCGAAACTCAGAAACAGGATTCAATTCTCCGGAAGATCCAGCTTGAACAGCTTGCTGCCGCAGTGAAGCGGATGGAGGCCCACCTGGAGATAGTTAAGGAAAACGTAGATAATCTTGTCATTAAAGCCCCCATATCGGGTCAGCTAACCTCACTGAACGCGGAGATCGGCCAATCGAAGTCTCCCAGAGAGCGCCTGGGACATATCGATGTCCTGCAGGGATTCAAAGTCGGTGTGGCGATTGATGAATACTACATCACTCGAATCGACGTCGGGCAGATCGGAGAATTTAACTTCTCAGGAAAAACGTACAGGCTTTCTGTAAAAAAGATCTATCCAGAGGTGCGAGATGGAAGGTTCGACGTGGACATGGCCTTTGATGGTGCGGAACCGGAAGGAATCAGACGCGGACAAACATTCCAGATCAGGCTCGAGTTAGGTGACCTTTCGGAAGCGATTCTATTGGCCAGAGGCGGTTTCTACCAGGAGACCGGTGGCCGCTGGGCTTATGTTCTGGATGAAACAGGGACATCTGCTTTAAAAAGACAGATTAGACTGGGCAGACAGAACCCCCACGTTTTCGAGGTGCTCGAAGGGTTGGAGCCGGGGGAGATGGTGATTACGTCGAACTATGAAGGATTCGGGGATATGGATGAACTGATTCTGAAGTAGAAAGTCTAACAGTAGAAAGGGAAATGGAATGATTAAAACGGCCAATTTGAAGAAGATATACACGACTGAAGAGGTGGAGACCACGGCGTTGAACAATGTTAATTTTCAAGTCAATCAGGGGGAATACGTCGCGATCATGGGTCCCTCCGGGTGCGGGAAATCAACACTGCTGAACCTTCTGGGCATGCTCGATAATCCCACAGACGGGGAGTATTTCTTTTTTGGTGAGGAGGTGTCGAAATACTCCGAGAGGCAGCGGGCAAACCTGCGAAAGGGAAGCATCGGCTTTGTATTCCAGAGCTTCAACCTGATCGACGAGCTGACTGTGTATGAAAATGTGGAGCTGCCCCTTCTTTATATCGGCCTTCGTGGAAAAGAACGCAAGAATCGAGTAGAAGAGATCCTTGGGCAGATGCAGATTACGCCCAGGAGGAACCATTTCCCTCAGCAACTCTCTGGGGGCCAGCAACAGCGCGTGGCCGTCGCGAGGGCGGTTGTCGGGAATCCTAAGCTGATACTTGCTGACGAGCCTACCGGCAACCTGGATTCCACCCACGGGGATGAGGTCATGAGGTTGTTGAACGGCCTGAATGAAGCAGGCACCACGATTGTCATGGTAACCCACTCGCCAACTTATGCGGATTACTCCCATCGCATCGTCCATCTGTTCGATGGGCATATAGTAACGGAGAATATAAAGGAGCGGGCCGGTGTTTAAGAACTACCTCACAGTCGCTATAAGGAATCTTCTCAGGCACAAAGTCCGTTCTTTCATTAGCATCTCAGGCTTGGCTGCCAAAGTCCTTACAGATGAAGTCGTAGAGATACCATTTGTCTCAGGATCCATACTCAAAATCGAAGCTGTGAATGGCCAAATTTCAGTGCGACAGAAAGATGGCGAAAGCGTAAGGGTAACGGCAAAGATCCGGGCAAGCGCGAACGAACGTCTCGATTTACTCGATATTGAGGTTAAATACGACGAGGAAAACTCACTCATTGTTGGCGCCAGGTGGCCCGACAGGATGGACGACGAGGGTGTAGGGTTCGAAATCGAGATCCCCGCCGTTTCTGGGATCGAGGCGCGTACCCAAAACGGTGGAATCAAGGTAACCGGGCTCTCTGGAAGCGCCAAATTGAGGTCGACGAATGGGCCCATCAAGATTCTCAACCACAACGGCCCAGTTACCGCGGAGACATCAAACGACAATGTCGTTGTAGCTCACGTTACTGGCGACCTTCTGGCCAAGACAACCAATGATCGCATCGCGATTTCAGATTATCAGGGAACTGTTTTTGCCCAAACGTCCAGTGGCCCAATTTCGCTGGCCAGATCCAAAGGTGCCGCCGAGCTCAGAACTACCGATGATCGAATTGAGATCAAGAATCATCATGGATCTGTTATTGCCCTAACTTCGAACGACAAGGTAATAATTTCCGATGTCACTGGGGCCGTCAAAGCTAGAACCACGAATGACAATATCGAGATTTCGACCGCCCACAATTCTGTAGATGCAGAAACCTCAAACAGCCGGATTTCCATTTCCCTAAGCGATAACGCACCTGGTCCTGTAAAAGCCCGGACACGGAACGGAATCGTCTTTTTGTCTGTCGGTAGGGACTTTGTGGGGGAGTTGAGGTTGGACGCAGGGGACGAGGTAGTATTTGAGAATGTGCCCGCAAGCATGGGCATCGATCGAACAAATGCCGGAGTAGTCTTAAACTTCGGCAACGGCGCTGAATCAAGTGTCGTAACGAACGAAAACATCTATTTCAAGATCGAATAGTAAAGGAGCGGGCCGGTGTTTAAGAACTACCTCACAGTTGCTATACGGAATCTGATCAGGCACAGGGTATATTCAGTGATTAATATCTCTGGATTGGCCGTGGGCATGGCTTGCTGTATCCTGATTCTCCTGCTCATCCAGGATGAGTTAAGCTATGATCGGTTTCACGATAATGCAGACCGGATACACAGAGTGATTAGGGTAAACCAAAGGGCGGGCCAGGTTCAACAAAGTGCGTTGACACCTGCGATACTTGCCCCCATGCTGAAGCAGTATTTCCCACAACTTGCCCAAGTCGTCCGATTTATGAAAGAAAAAAAAGAGTTGGTTGAATATGGAGCGAAGAGGTTTTACGAAGATCGGTTTTTCTATGCAGACCCGGAAGTATTTGAGGTCTTTTCATTTCCGCTTCTCCGGGGTGATCCAGAAAGGGCCCTGGTGGATCCCTACACGGTTTTGATAACCGATGCGACTGCGAGGAAATACTTTGGGGACGATGACCCAATAGGGAAGACGCTCAAGCTTAACAACAGATCCGACTATCGGGTGACAGGCATTCTTAGAAATCTCCCTCACAACTCGCACCTGAAATTCGATTTTCTAGCCTCATCGCAGGGCTTGAAGGGCCAGCAAGTGGAAGCATGGTATATGCATGGCTCGTATACGTACGCACTTCTGCCGGAACAAGCGTCTGCAAACGAGTTTCAGCGTCGCTTTCCTGATTTTGTTAAACAGCATGTCGGCCCGAGATCCGGACAGCCCAGCTTCATCCTGCAGCCTTTGCGGGATGTCTATCTGCATTCCGATCTTATCGGTGAGAGTGGTCCGAGGGGGAACATCCAGCAACTCTATATTTTTGCGGCTGTCTCCTTCTAATCCTCCTCATCGCGTGTACCAACTTCGTCAATCTCTCAACAGCCCTATCTGCCCACCGGGCCCTCGAAGTGGGGACCCGCAAGGTGCTCGGTGCATTACGAACCCAGCTAATCCTGCAGTTTCTAGGGGAGTCCGTTCTGATGAGCATGGTTGCGCTCGCGCTGGCTGCATGTTTGGTTGAGCTCCTTCTGCCGGGATTTAACACAGTTTTTGGGAAGGAATTGTCAACGAGCTATTTAGATGCCGGGTGGGTTTCAAGCGCGTATGCTCTGGTGGCTGTGTCTGTGGGGTCCTTTCCGGTGGTTACACAGCGTTCGTTCTGTCTTCGTTTAGACCCGCCGCAGTGTTGAGAGGGACGCTGAAATCAATCCATATGAGTTCCTGGTTGCGAAAGGGGCTGGTGGTGTTTCAGTTCGGAATTTCAATCGTTCTCCTCATCTGTACGGCAGTGATCTACTCCCAATTGGAATACATCCGGAACAAAAACTTGGGGTTTAACAGGGAACGGGTAGTCGTGATTTCCGATGCCAGGGGCTTGAGCAGGCACTATGAATCCTTTAGAAACGAGCTACTGGCCCATCCTGATATTCTAATGGTAACATCGGGTCAAACACCCGGAGGTCTTGGAGGGTCCCGGATTGACTTAGTTATAGATGAAGATGGTCTCGAACAAAGTTATTACCGATTCCAAGTGGATTTCGACTACCTCGAAGCACTCGGTATGAACCTTCTATGGGGCCGGGATTTCTCCAGGGATTTCTCAACCGATTCATCCGCTGTGATTGTCAACGAGGCCTACGCCGGATTAGAGGGCTGGGATAGTCGGACATTCGAGGAAAACAACGATAAGATCATGCTAGTGCGGGACTATACAGGACAGCAACGCAGGGTCGTCGGTGTGGTCGAGAACTTCCACCATCTTTCTCTATATCAGGGGATCGAGCCGGTGTCCCTTTCTCTTAATCCAGGACTAAACGTCCGCACGGTTTTAGTCCGAATGGGTCCGGAAAACATATCGGAGGCTCTTGACTTCATGAAGGAGAGGTGGAAGGCGCTTGTTCCACATCGGCCAATCGTCTATTCTTTTCTGGATGAGAGCCTGGATCTGCAGTACCGCAAGGAGCAGAAGTTGGGTGAGGTTTTCACGGCTTTCTCAATGCTGACTGTTTTTGTGGCCTGCATGGGCTTGTTCGGTCTGGCGTCTTTCACAGCCGAACAGCGGACCAAGGAGATCGGGGTACGGAAAGTGCTGGGCGCCTCCGCATCCAGTGTGGTCAAGCTGCTCTCGAAAGAGTTCACAAAACTTGTCATTGTGGCCAATTTGGTCGCCTGGCCGGTGGCCTATTACGCGATGGATACGTGGCTGAAGGATTTCGCATACCGGATTGAGCTCAACGGTGGGATGTTTGTTCTCGGGGGGATTCTCGCTCTGTTGATCGCTCTTGCGACGGTGGCCTATCAAGCTGTGAAGGCAGCGTTTACAAATCCTGTGGATGCGCTGCGGTATGAGTGAGCATCGCAAATACTTGCAAAACCAGGTCCTGATCAGTAATCGACTTGTTTCCGGGAGGGCCCGCGGCCTCGCGGGCCGTAATCGATTAACCGGCGTCGATAACGCCTCTCCCTAACCAAACCCGTTCGCCATTTAAATTAATTCAATTCACCTTGAAAACCGTCAAGCCCTTGACCACATGTGTTTCTGGACATCCCTGACTTTTAAGATACGGGGATGTTATCGGCCGCCAGGGCCGGCGTCCTTCCCATCTAATCCCGTCATCTTTTCATATCACCAATTCAATTGATATCCTTCGCAGGCCAGCGCATTAAATGAAAGGCTAATTCTTTTACAAATCCACTAGAGTACTTGAAATAGGAGACAGGATATGATCCGGCTGGAAGAGATCGAAAAATACTACTCGTCCGGTTTCGTAAAGACTTTTGTCCTGAGGGGGATTGACCTCGAAATCGAAGGGGGAGAGTTTGTCTCGATTATGGGTCCCTCTGGGGCGGGCAAGTCAACTCTGCTCCATATTCTGGGAATGATAGATACCCCCTCAAAAGGGGAATATCATTTTCACGACCAGCCCGTCCACAAGATGAAAGAGAGGCAAAGAACGGATTTCCACAAGCATCACATTGGATTTGTATTCCAGGCTTATCACCTGATTGACGAGATGACTGTCTACGAAAATATAGAGTTGCCCCTGCTGTACAAAGGGGTAAAGGGATCGGAGCGTAAGGGTTTGGTTTCAGAAATGCTGGATCGATTCAACATCGTTGCGAAGAAGAAACTCTTCCCCAACCAGCTTTCCGGTGGCCAGCAACAGCTTGTTGCAGTAGCGCGAGCCTTGGTTGCAAGCCCAAAGCTGATCCTGGCGGATGAACCGACGGGCAACCTGAATTCTTCTCAAGGGGAAGAGATCATGGAACTGTTCGTCAGGTTGAACCAGGAGGGGACGACGATTATCCAGGCCACACATTCGGAGAAGAACGTCTCATATGGGCGCCGGACGATTCACCTTTTGGATGGTTGGGTCGAAAAAGATGAAGCCGCTGCCTAAAGGAGCTTTATGGATTAAGTGTTCCTGGTTCCGGGAGGTGATATGTTCCAGAACTTCCTGACTATAGCTGTCAGAAATTTACTCAGACAAAAGGTGTATTCTTTTATCAATATTTTCGGATTGGCGGTTGGTCTAGCGTCCAGTGTCCTCATTCTCCTGTTTGTGAAAGATGAGCTTAGTTATGATCGCTATCATGAAAATGCTGACCGGATTTACCGTGTTGGCCTCGAGTGGCAATTCCCAAACAATGAACCCATCCAATATATTCCGCGGACATCAGGGCTTCTCGCCTCAACCCTTTTAAATGAATTTCCGGATATTGAGGAGGCGGTTCGCTTTCTGTCTCTTGACGATTATGGCCGGATATATATCGAACGCGGGAATGTTCGGTTTTACGAAGACGGGGGATACGCTGCGGGTGGATCGGTTTTCAAGATATTTTCCTTTCCGCTCCTCAAAGGAGATCCTGAAACGGCCCTTGCAGAACCCTTATCGATTGTGCTTACGGAGCCCCTTGCTCGCAGGTACTTCGGAAGCAGGAATCCGATCGGTGAATTTCTTACCGTACAAGACTCATTGCATCTCAAAGTCACGGGTCTGCTCTATCCTATCCCATCTAATTCTCACTTTTCTTTTGACTTCCTCATCTCCCTTGAGACCCTCCCAAGCCTGTTCCCGAAGGTAAAGCAAGATCAATGGCTTTATCTCGTGGGGTATACTTATATATTGCTGGGCGAATCTGCATCTGAATCTACCATAAGACAAGAGATTTATGACGTAACCGGGAAATACAACAGGGAGTGGGAAAGCCAGACGGGACATAAATTTAAGCATTTTCTCCAACCTTTAACCGATATCTACCTGCATTCTAATCTGTCCTATGAAGTGGGTCCCCTCAGCAGTGTGGTTAGTGTTTATATGTTTTTTACCATTGCCGTTCTCATCATATTGATTGCGTGCGTTAACTTCATGAATTTGGCGACAGCCAGATCTGCAAACCGTGTTAAAGAGGTGGGAACTCGAAAAGTTTTAGGCGCATTTCGCAGACAGCTCATTTATCAGTTTTTAGGGGAAGCAGTTTTTATCACTGTTGTTGCTTTGCTTTTAGCCGTTTTTCTGATCGAACTTGCATTGCCCACTTTTAATGAATTGGCTGAGAAAAAACTGAACTTAAACCTCTTCCACGATAGATCTATTTCTATAGGTCTGATCGTTATCACACTCTTTGTGGGTTTAATTTCCGGAAGTTATCCGGCGTTTGCACTTTCACGCTTTAAACCTGTTGAGGTGTTGAAAGCTTCCTCACATCCCCGGTCGAAAGGAGCATGGATACGACAAGGATTGGTCATTTTTCAGTTTGTCATCTCGATTGTGTTGATCATCAGTACTGCCGTTGTCTACGACCAACTTGAGTATATGAGAAATCAACAACTTGGGTTCGATAAGGAGGAGTTGGTTATCGTCAAGTTCAAAGGAAATAGAATTATCAAGGCGCGATTAGAACCCATAAAAACAGAATTACTGAAACAAGCAAATGTACTTAATGCTTCGGCTTGTTCCTACATCCCGGGGCGCTTATATGATGACATCAAACTCGAAATAGAAGGACCATCCGGCAAAGAACCGAAAAGGTTACTTTATCAAACCAACGACCATGAATACATAGAGACATTTGGATTAAGTTTGGTTGCAGGCAGGGATTTTTCAAGGGAGATTCCCACTGACGAAACAGAAGCATTCATTCTGAACGAAACAGCCGTCAAATATTTGGGATGGGGAAAACCCGAGTCAGCGATTGGCAGACAAGCCAATATGGGCAGCGATTTTAAAGAAGGGCATCTCATCGGGGTTGTGAAAGATTTTCATCATGCCTCTTTGCAACACGGCGTAGAGCCTTTTCTAATGCATATAAATCCACATTGGTTTTCATATCTTGCAATCAAGATCAACGCGGAAGATATACCCGGGACTCTTGCAGCGTTAGAGAATATTTGGCAGCAACTTGTTCCCGATCGGCCATTCGATTATTTCTTTTTGGATGAAGATTATGAACGGCAATACCGTTCTGAGGTACGGCTAGCAGCCTGTTGAAAAAGTGCGTTTATGCCAAGATGACTGTTGTCTTTCCTTGTGGTTTGGTCCTATGATATATCAGGTTCAAACTGAGAAGGGAGGACGAGCAAATGGCAATGGGAAAACGAGGACGACAGAGACAGGAAAACCTGTTCATCGCATCGAACACTTTGGTGAAATCTCCGGGTCATCCGTTCTACGAGAAGCTGAATCAGGTATTGGGGGCGAACGGCTTCGACGAGTTCGTCGAGGGGCTTTGCCAGCGGTATTACGCTCCTCATATGGGTCGCAAGGGCATTCCGCCCGGGGTTTATTTTCGGATGCTTTTGATTGGGTATTTCGAGGGACTTGATTCGGAACGTGGGATCGAATGGCGTGTATCTGACTCGCTGACGTTGCGCCGGTTTTTGGGGTATGCCCTTGACGAACAGACCCCGGATCATTCCAGCCTGTCTCGCATCCGGCATCGGCTTCCCTTGGAAGTTCACGAAGCGGTTTTCAAGTGGATCCTGAGGGTCTTGTGCAAAGCGGGTCTGGTGAAGGGGAAGACGTTGGGCGTGGATGCTACGACACTGGAGGCCAACGCCGCGATGCGCAGCATTGTACGCCGTGACACGGGTGAAGGCTACCAGGCATTCCTTGAGAATCTGGCCAAGGCCTCGGGCATTGAAACGCCTACCCGCGAGGACTTGTCCAAGATCGATAAGAAGCGACCGAAGAAGGGATCGAACCAGGACTGGGAGCACCCGCACGACCCGGATGCCAAGATCGCTAAGATGAAGGACGGTCGCACGCACATGGCGCACAAGGTGGAGCACGCGGTGGATCTGGACACCAATGCCATTGTGGCAGTGGCGTTGTCGGGAGCAGATGAAGGAGATACCGAGTCGTTGCCCTGGACGCTGCTCGAGGCGCAGCTCAATCTCAAGCAGGTCGCGAAGGACGAAAAAGCTGCCAAACGTTTGCACAGACAGCGTATACGGGAGGTGGTTGCGGACAAAGGATATCATAGCAACGATGTATTGACCAGTCTGAAGCAAGGCGGCATCCGGAGTTACATTTCAGAACCGGATCGGGGACGCCGCAAGTGGAACGGCCGACGAGATGAGCAGGCCGCGGTATATGCGAATCGACGCCGGATCAAGGGAGATCGCGGCAAGGCCTTGCGCCGAAGTCGTGCAGAACGGGTGGAAAGAACCATCGCTCACACATATGATACCGGTGGCATGCGCAGGTTGCACTTGAGAGACCGCGGCAATATCCTCAAGCGTTTGCTGATCCACATCGGGGGCTGCAACCTGGCTCTGCTCATGCGCAAAGTGATGGGCGTAGGTACTCCGAAGGCCCTCCAGGACCTGGCCAAGGCCTTGCAGCGTCTACTGCTCGTCCTACAATCACGTTTGCTGCCCTCGGTCACCTTTTTAACCTCTTATCAGCGTCTCCTGCTCAATCTCCTTACCTTGATTTATCTGACCCGCACTCCAGGCGTCTTTTCCGTTTATGTGCGTTGAAAGGTAGTTCTTCAACGGGCTGCTAGGGTTGACATCGAGGATTTCATCCCGCGTTGGGTCAACGATGAATATCGCATCGTTGGAGTGATCGAAAATCTTGTGGAACCGCTCCTCGCTTTCCCGCAGCGCATCCTCCACCCGCTTGTGCTCAGCTTCTAATGCTTCCAATTCAGCAATCCGTCGGCGCAGCAGTGTCAATTCGTCAATCTGCTGCTCTTCGGCTTTGTGTTGGTCTTTCATCTCTCAGCCTTAGTGCGAAAACGCGAATCGCAAGTCGGTTCTAAGAACCTCGTCTAAGTCCTGGTACCCTTGTAGAGGTATGCGACCACGATGCCAAAGATCAGATGGTTGATCAGGCTGACCAAGGCACCGTATGGGCTGCTACCGCCACCTTGAGGACTGCAGGATTGCAAGGGTTGCAGGGATTACACGGATTGCAAGGGTTGACAGCGCCTCCGCCCATCATGGAGCCCAGCACAGGCAAAAACGCCAAGGCCAATGCGGTAATCGCGAGGCCAAATACTGCACCCTTCATAAGTGTGTTCCATCCTTTGACGGGTGCAACGAGCGCCGCATAGACGATACCATAAAAAATGCCCACTGCTAAGTGGATGAGTCCTCCTAGTACCAACCTGCGGAAATTCGCGTAATCTATTTGCGTAGCAAAAACAGGATGTTAAGTGCGGATTTGCACGCAGAAACTTGCGCAGCTAAGTACTAGTATGTATTGTGCCGTCGTGCTTTCGCCTGCACCGAGCATCATTCCGCCCAGGCTCATCATGATGTTCGTGCCTGAAAGCCACAGCGTTATCGTTATGACAACCGTGGCCACCAATCCTGCAACAATCGCGCTTCCCCAATTGACCCCACTCCCGTCAGTTGTTTCTGCCATGATGCCTTCCTCCCTGTTTGAATACGACCAGGTTTATTAAAATTCCCAACCAGGGTGACCTACTTCGCCTCTGGAGCCGTCTAACTTGAAATACACGCGCTTCTTCGGCAGCCCCTGGCGAGTGTTCTTCCGTGGCATTCTATCACCTCCCCTGGCTTGATTGACATTGACAATAAAACAAATAAGTTTTATATAAAGAGATGTGTGAAGACAACGTAATGTTCTCTCACATCAATCTCAGGCCGTTAGCCTCTGCTTGCCAAAGTCGGTGGCTGACGGCTTTTTAATGGATAACAATACTCAACGGGGGCACTACCAAAAACCGCACGTACCGATAAATCTCACCTTCGGCAGTGCGGCTATCTTGTGCAGATCGATTCCCTTCGTCTCCGGACCTTCCCGACCCCGGTCGATCAGACGAGGACCCGCTGCTTTGCGTCCCGGTCTTTCGACCGGTTTGCCATTTTCGAATCAGTAAAGAGATATTCCAGACAACCTGGATCGTGAAAAATAAAACCCCTTCCTCTGGTTGTCAAGAACTTCCAAAAATGGTTGATCCAAATGGGCAGCCGGGGTGCTCTATTAGCCTGAAAGTGGCCCTCGATATGCGGACACACCCGACCCACCCCCCACTTCACTCGGACACACGGGATTTGGATTGCATTAATAAAAGGTGAAGACACCGTATCCCCGAGTGTATCAAGGGGTCGGGAACGCGGAAACCTTCTTCGTCAGGCCTGGAACTGGTTGGAACGATGTCAATCACGGGGAACGTTGAAAGGGGTAAATTGATCCCAACTTAAGTATCCCGGTCAAGGCATCGAGCGCCGCGCGGCTTTCTTCCAGAAGGTGTGGATCGGACAGGTCGCTGGGGGCCAGCCGGTCGCGATAAAATCGGTCGATCCACCCCCTTAACTCCCGATAGAGGGAATCCGTGAGAAGAACCCCCTGATGCATGGCCGCGAGCTCTTCCTCCCTTAACACCACCCGAAGTCTCAGACACGCCGGACCCCCTCCGTTTTTCATGCTCTGACGGATATCCACATATTCGATTTCGTGGATCAGGGACTTTTCGACAAGATGCATAAGCAACTGCCTGGTCCGTGGATTCTCCTGACATTCCATCGGCGAGATCATGCAGGTGCTCCCGTCGGGCATGGTTACAATCTGACTGTTAAATAGATAAGTCGCAACGGCCTCATCCAGCGGGACCTGATCGGGTGAAACCGCGATCAGGATGGGCTCATCTTGAGAACACGCCGAGTACTTGAGCTTAACCTCATCGACGACGGATTCGGGATTTGAAAAGGCCAGGGAATGGAAGAGGAGTAGATTTTCATTCCCGACGGCGACCAGGTCGTTATGAAAGACGCCTGTGTCGATCGCGTCCGGATTTTGCAGCGCGAAAATAGTCTTGCCGGGGTCCAATCGGTGAAGCCGGGCGACGGCCTCAGAGGCTTCAAGGGACTGGCGGGCGGGGAAGGTAGTAGGTTCCCTTGAATCTGGGGCAAAGACTTTTTTCCCATAGACAAACAGTTCAACTCCGGATTGGGCATGATTTCCGCTCAGGCGGATGTGATTGGCAGCACCCTCGTCGCAGAATACCGATCCACCGGGCAATGGCGGGTGATGGACAAAGAGGCTCTCGTCCGGGAAAATCGCTTTCAGGAGCCGGCCCGTGGTTGGGGGTTCGATTGAACGGTGAAATTGCGTCACAAGGTTGGCAGGCGTAAAGTGCACTCTTCCGTCCGCGGTATCCGCACCTGGAGAGACGGTGGCGGCATTGGCCATCCAGACGCTCGAGGCGCTGCAGCATGCCGCCAGAATCTCGGGGCTCTTTCGGCCGGCCTGTTCTAAAATAATTGCATCGGACCCCCGGAATCCCACTCGCCTCAGGGTCGCCAGATCCGGGCGCTCCTGAGGAGGAAACACCGCCTGTTTGACCCCCAAGTCACTCAAGAGCTTCATCTTCTGAAGGCCCTGTAGGGCAGCCCCTTTGGGATCGGAGATGCTCAGCCTGTGTTTCGAAGAGGCCAGATTGCCCCCGGAAAGGCCGCCATAGTTATGAGTCGGACCGATGAGACCGTCCAGGTTTAATTCGAAAGCTGTCTGGGCCATCGGAACCTCTGGTGGGGGTTCGGGGCGTCAGGCGATGGAAGAAAACTTCAGGAACCACTCACATCTTAGGAGGTGATGCATAAAGCGGGGCATAGCGAACGGGGTCATTCACGGCCAGATTCAGGGCCGATGCGGTCTCCCGATTGATCCGGATAACTTCCTCGGAACCCACCTGGACCGGTCCAAGACATGCCCGAAAATCTTTTAAAGTGCTGGCGATGATGAAGGTTTCTGGAGCCATCGCATCATCTGAAATCCGATCGATCCACGCTTTCCTGCTTTTTTTGAGGATATGGATCTTCTCCAGCGGACAGGTCACGATCGGACCCGCATCAAATATATCGACCATACCCTGGAATTCGAACCCCTCTTCCTGCAGGATTTTTAGGGCTGGTTTTGTCCTTTCGTGAACCTGTCCGATCAAACCCTGGACTTTGTTCGGGAACAAAGAGATATAAATTGGATGAGAAGGCATGAGCTCTGCGATGAATCTCTTGTCCAGAACACTCAGGTAGTCCGCCTCGGAGAAATTCAGATCGAAAAAGTGCCTCCCCAAGGCCTCCCAAAACGGGGGGGATCCCCGATCATCGCTGACGCCGCGCATTTCTGCAATTACCGTCGGTGTGAATGCAAAGGGGTGTTCCGCCATAAAAAGGAAACGGCTCTTCGATAAGAATCTTCCGAGACCCGCCTTGCGGTATTCGGGGGAAAGGAAGAGGGTGCCGATTTCGCAAGGTCCATTGTGCTCAGCGACCAGATGAAGAACCTGAATCTCCTTGCGAACTTTCAACGTCCTGGATTCGTGAACAACCTTTTTTACTTGATACGCATAAAAAGGCTCGTATCCCCCCACCTTTGAGACAATCCCGCTGCATCCGACAATTCGAGAGGTATTGAGATCTTCGAGGACAAAGAAATAGAATTCCCCCTCGGGTTCCTCCGGAATCAGCTTAAAACTTCTTGCGGATTTATCGATCCTTTTACGAAGAATTTTCGGGTCGTGCGGCAGAGTGGTCAAGCTGACATCCCCCCGGCCTGCCAGTTCCGTGACCGCATCCAGATCATCAAGCCTTACAGGTCGAAAGATTACCATAGCTTTTCACCAGGAATATAGTCTTGAAAGGGAGCTTCATCCTGTCCTGTCGTAAGCGATCTACTTACTGTCAAAAAGCCGACGTCACCCCGGAACTCTTCATGAATATGCATTCCCATTCTTTCTCCTGTAAAAATATGTAAAGCGTGAATCGATAAGAGGCAATGAACGACCCGCATCCGGGAGGGCCTGGGGGAACCGCAACTGTCACTGATCTTCTACTTCCATCAGGATCCGACGGTTGATTTGCGTCACCACATAGGGGACAAGAAAGGGAATCAGGAGGTACAGCGCCCCGTACACGGGCATTTGCCCAATGCTCTCTGCCAAATGGGACATGTGGGAGGTGCCATTGAAGACGTGCTCATTCAACTCCAACAGGCCGTGTATACTTATCCCCACGGTACCAGAGGCCATCAAGGGCCTGGAAAACACGTATTTGATGAAACGCCATGCGCCTGTCATCGCACAGAGACTCCTGAGTACATGGGTTAACAGGGGAAAGAGCCCGCTTCGACCCTTCTTTTGCAAATCGGATGTCAAACCGATAATTCAGATAGATCAGGAAGGCGATTTTCTATAAATAACAGATGCTTAGAGAGTAAAAATGATACACCGAAGGCAGCCTGGAGAGGGACAGGATCCCATGATGATGTCATAGTTTCACGAAATATCGTGATAGTCCTTGGCCGGTAAGGGGTCTGTGGTTACGCCCCAGGCGATGGCTTCTCGATTCCCAGCCTATTCATTATCGTTTCTAACGTGATCAACCTCAGCCATGAGCGGTCGGCGTCTACCGGTTATCATAACCTGATTCACAGTCAATAGGATTTCTCTTCTGAATTCTCTGTCTGAAATTCTTACAATATAGATACAGATCCTCAAATAACCATTTCTACCGTTGAGGAATTGCAACCCTCTGCAAGTTAAAGGGGGTTACAGCGTAGTTGCTGTAACCCCTTGGTTATATTGGTCGGGGTGGTCGGATTTGAACCGACAATCCCCTGCTCCCAAACCGATATCGGGTTCCGGATGTTATGACGGAACCTTGATTTTTAAATGCGCCCTTCTTCTGCATCAAACACGTCGAATAGGGTGACCACGGACTTATTCGATGGGATATACATGGGGATGTAGTCCTCCAGGTAGAGCTGAGACGCAATCGGAAGTTCGCTTATACGCAGCTCTCTCATCTGGTTGTTCCATTTCACGATCTCAGATCGATCGCGTGGGACCGCGTGTTCCGTGATCCAACGAGCCACCTCGTCGTCATCCGCCCCGGTGGCCACAAACTCCATAAACTCGATAGCGTTGATTGTAGTGAAGTCGAAGAACCTTCGATCGAGCTTGCAGTTGAACTCGTAGTCACCGAGCGCGCCGGCGAGATTATCTTTTGTCTGAGATCGCCCGAAAAAACGGGGGCAAGGTCGAAGCAAGATCCTGGTTGCCTGTAGGGTTGAGAAGGGATACATATTTTGGGATATCCCTGACCTCACAGGAGGAGTAAAGATGGAGCAACTGTCCTCAAACAGTGACCCGGTCAAGAAGCGCAGGAGCTTGTCCCCGGAACAGAAGTATGAGATTTTCCTTGAAGCCAGCCGGGGAGATGTTCCCATTGCACAGGTGCTGCGGAAATGGGGCATTCATTCCTCGGATCTAAAGCGTATTCGTGAGTCGGTCAAGTCCGGGGCCCTCAAGGAGTTCAAGGGTCGCCGGAGCCGCAAGCCGATGGTATCGGCTGAGGAGGTGGAGCAGCTGCGCAAAGAGCGGGCACGCCTGGAGCAAACGATCATTGAGCAATCTGTGGAACTTTCCCTGCTAAAAAAAAGTGTGAATGGGATCTGACAGGCCCGATCAAGGGCCACCGGGTGCAAGCTGAGGTCAAACGCGAGATCCTCTTAATGGTCTATCGGGCCAAGGAGAAAGGGGTGAAACTCACCCGTTCTTGCGAGATCCTACAGCTTCCCCTCCAGCGGTATTGTGCCTGGAGCCGGCGAGATCGAGAAGAGAAGCTGGATGGGGTGTCGGACCCGCTTTTGGATGGGAAGCCCGGGCCCGCCCCTGATGAGGCCCCACACGGATTGCTGAGGGAGGAGAAAGAGCAAATCCCGGCCCTCTTAAGGGATGAGACCTATGCCGATCTGCCTCCCCATCAGCTGGCGGTGGTAGCCTCAGAGAAGGGGGTAGTGCAGGCCTCGGCCTCCAGCTTCTACCGACAGGCCAGGAAAGAACGTCTGGCACGCAGGAAACAGGTGAGGACGCCGGTCAAGCAGAGCAAGCCCCAGGTCAAACCTGAAGGTCCTAATCAGGTCTGGAGCTGGGACCTGACCTACATCCCATTTTTCGGTTTGTTCCTGTATTTTACCGCCATTCTCGACGTGTATTCCAGGAAGATCGTAGGATGGAAGCTCTCCTTCAACGCGACCGTGGAGCAGGTCAAACAGGCCTGGGATCAAGCCCTTGCCAACGAAGGACTGCTGGACCTGGACACTGGGCCCATAAGCTTGACAGCCCTCTCAGATCACGGATCTCAGATGAAGGCCAAATCGATGGCCCAATTCTTCAAGGACCTGGGCATCTCGCAGCTGTTTGCCCGATATCAAACACCCACGGACAACGCCTGGATCGAAGCCTTTTTCCGGACATTCAAATACGACTGGCTGCGCTTCCAGGACATCTTCACATTCCATCAACTGGAAGGCCTGATTGATTCCTTCATTCACAGCTACAACGCCGAACGCTATCACGGGGCAATACAGTATGTCACGCCTCTTCAGAGGCATAAAGGCCAGCATCAAAAGATTCTTCACCACCGACAAGGTCGAAAGGAGGAGGCTCGGCAGCGCCGCATAGAAATCAATCGGCAAAGAACATCCCAGACCATCCACAAGGCTGCCTGAATCTTGCTTGGACCTTTATCTACTTTTCTCTTGTTATCTCAGAATAGATACAAGATAGGCGCGGCACTTGTCGAGCGCCCGGCCAGCAAAGACATAGTCTGCGATCTTCTCCCTCGGGCTTCGCGGATATTCGGTGTTCAGATCCCTGGCAAGCCGGTTGAGCTTCTCGTGATCGATCTCAAATGGAAAGTCCATCTTCTCCAGCCGTTGAACAGACTTGTCTGGAACGGCCTGTTCGGAATGCACAGCAAACGTTGTCATGGTTCTGCCTTTCTTCTGTGGGATATGCTTTCCAGGAATCTGCAAAGGACGACTTCACGAAGCTTTTCAGCCCATACCCATTTTCTACCTTTTCTGCTTTCTCCCATCGGATCTAAGCCTTCCCATCAGTGATTGAACACGGTGACTTTAGGAACCAGATTGACGGGTAGAACCTTCAGTGTGTCCTCGTGTGGGGGCGATAGGATGCAATGGAGATCGACCCGCTCGTCCTCGCGCACTGGGACTTCCGACCCGTCAGGCGAAAAGATGGTCTGCTGGTGTCGGCCGACAGAGGCAAAGACCGACTCGCATCGATGGACCAATAACACGTTTGAACCTTCCGTCAGGAAGAGGCCCCTCCTTTCGTCCTGGTAGTCCTCCTCGAGGGTGTGCCGCTGGTAAACCAGGAACCAGTCACGGCCTATCTGGCCGTTCATCCACTGGTTCCACTGGTCCACGGCGCCATCACGGGCTATAGTGGCTCCGGCCAGGGTGCTTTTTCCGATTTCTGGCACCCCCAGGTCGAAGGCGTAAGTGTAAAACTGCCATTCCTGGGTGATGCGCCATAGAAAACGATAAAGATCGGCTTCGTCCGCAGGGTTCAGGAGCCGACTGAGTTGCTTAAACACGATATTTCCTCATGCCGTAATAGGTAGATATAATGACTGATTTGCGATGAGGCACCTTGCTCTTCTGACTTCCATATGACATAAGAACAATATTTATGCCAAAACAAAAAGCCACCCAGGAAATATCCCTAAGTGACGAAATATCAGCTAGAAATCCTTTTTATCAACAGTGCGCTACTGTCGTGTCCCGGAAATTCCTTCAATAATTTCTCGGATAGCGGTCTGTAAACCCTGAACGGAGCGAAGGATCTCTATGTCCCGAACTATCAGACAGTTGGTGCGTTCTTCGCTCGCTCGCTCTCGATCAAAATGACAGCCACCGCTACGTTTTTGGAGACTTTCTTTTGTAAGGAACTTCTGGGACACGACACTACCTGATTCAAGGCATTGTCTTATTCACGTTATTTCGTGAGTTCCCCAATATATAATGAGTCCTAAGAGCTGATAGGCGACTTTTATCTTTCAGATCGGCTGCCCCAAACCGGCATCGCAAGGTGATCACGTAGCCAGAATAGGACGGGGATTTAGGGGAATCTTATTCTTTATCAGATAGTGGTCCCTCTCTTAGCCCTCTTTATCTTCTCTGTCGCACCAGTGGAAACGATAATGTTGTTGGGTTAGAAGATCTGAAGATAACGAATCACGGTTTTCGACTCGAAAATATTAGAAAAGTTCCTGTTGCTTACGGAACCGCTGTTGACGACGTAGTAAATCCTTTCAGCTTTTCGTGGTTTCATAAGCTACCCTACGAGGATTGATGAAAGGTTTGCCTTCCTATCAATTTAATATCCAGTAAATACCCCCACTCAATGTCGCGGCAATGGGAAGGGTTAAAATCCAGGACAAAAGAATTTCCGACCCAACACGAACATTCCCTTTCTTTGTGGCAAGACCGATACCAAAGAGGGAACCAACAGATACGTGAGTTGTAGAAACAGGCATACCCAGCCGACTCGCAAAGATAACCAGCGCGCCGGTGAACCCTTGCCCATGATTGAGAGGCGTGATTTTGTGGCTCATCGTCTCAGCCACCTTTTTGGCGTTCAGCAGCCCGCCAGCGGCCATACCGATTGCTACGGCAACCACTCCCGATTGGACACCCAGTGCCTGGAGGGAAAGAAGGAGAGCTACAATTTTGGGAGTATCATTCAGGCCCCGGGCAAAACTTACGATACCTGAGCTCAGGTAGTGAGCAAAATCCAAGGCTTTTTGAGTGTTAATTCCCAGCACTTTTCCTGTGTACAGCGGCATACAATTCTCTTTCGTATCCAAGATGGCATCGAACGTTTTCGTCCAATTGAGTGCGAGGGCAGAAGTCGGCTGGGGAATGGGAAACACATTCCCGGTTTCACCGACACAAACACACTGCTCTTTGGTAATTCCCATATGAATCCTGATGCCCCGAAACAGCAAATAACCTAAGGATCCCAGGATTACGGCAATCAATGGGCTCGCTAAAAGGGGAAGGAAAAAAGAATTTCCTAAAATGCCAAAATTAACCTGTGTTCCAACAGCTGTAAGACCGACTCCCACAAGAGCGCCGGTCAGGCTGTGTGTCGTCGAGATGGGAAATCCTCTCAGAGTTGCAAAAATCACAGTGAGTCCGGCGCCTATTGCAACTGCCAGGAGAAAGTTTGGAGAGGCTGCCAGATCATCAGGCACAAATCCCTTCCCAGAGAAGCGAACGAAAAGGGACTTGGCCAAAACGATGGAGAATATCGACCCCGCAAAGGTCGTTATAGTTGCCCACCAAATTGCCATTCTGTAATTTGTAGTTTTACTCCCATATAGCGTTGCCACCCCTTTGAAATTATCATTCGCACCGTTCGAATAGGCCAAAAAAAGCAAGTCGCTAATACGATTATGATCCAAACCGTCATTCAGCTACCTCCAACTGAATCACCCCCAGGAGGGAGGTTGGTTTCCCAACCCTCCAACTTTCGAAGTTGGGATTTGCCGGGAGACTTGCCTTCTGCTCAGAAAATCATCTCTCTTCCGAAACGAAAAGGCTTGAAGAGCATCGAAAATGGGTGAATTCACTGTGCCAAGAAGGGGAAAATAGGTTTCGGCCACGGTTTCTACCGCATTGAGCAGTATGCCGACTTCCTCATTGCTGAAGAGGTTTTCAATCAGCGTATAACTGGTGGAAGTCGAAGACTTTGTTTGGATCGAGGTGCATGGGATATTCCTTCAACCGGTTTTTTTACGTCATAAATAATTGCGCATATAAAATTGAGGATGGACAATGGACGATTGACGATGGAAAAGACCGTGAGAAGGCAAAAGGCAGTAGCAAGTAAGGCCCTTCCGCCCATCCCCACCGGAATACAGAATATAGAAGAATACCTAAATTCAACTCAGTCGGCAGGACGTGAGTGTTCCGTTCACCCCCACCGGAATACAGAATACAGAATACAAGAGTCAGAAGAAGACCTAAAAAAGCGAGGGGTCAGAGGCCAGGGACCCTTCCGCCCATCCCTACCGGAATACAGAATACAGAATACAGGAGTCAAAAAAGCCGCGAAACGTCAAACGTGTAAGTCCCTTCCACCCATCCCCACCGGAAGACAGAATACAGGAGTCAGAAGAAGACCTAAAAAAGCGAGGGGTCAGAGGCCAGAGGTCAGAGGTCAGGGAAAAGAAAAACCGTGAAACGTGATACGGCAAAAAAAGGCAGTAGCAAGTAAGGCCCTTCCGCCCATCCCTACCGGAATACAGAATACAGAATACAGGAGTCAGAAGAAGACCTAAAAAAGCGAGGGGTCAGAGGCCAGAGGTCAGAGACCCTTCCGCCCATCCCCACCGGAATACAGAATACAAAAGTCAGAAGAAAACCTAAATTCAGCTCAGTCTGCGAGCCCGTTGAAGCGAAAATCTACGGAACATATGCGCAATTACTTAAGACGTTAACCCGTGGATCGTGGATCGGCCTTTCCTTGCCATTTTCAGTAATCCTGCCTCTTTCTCCTGCCACTGTCATCTGTCGCAGGCTCAATATAATCTTCAATCGTCAATGCCTCTCTGCGTATCCCTTCCTCAACAGCTCCCCGTTTAAAAACCGCCCGTTTCTCAGCGCATCTTCCGCCGTCCCTTTTCGGTGCAGATAAAACAGGTCCGCCAGATACCGGTCGTACTTGTCCGGCTTCGTCGTCGTGATTGCCACAGACGTATTTTCTGAAAGCGCTGACGCCACGAATGCCCTGGCCTGCTGGCCCTCCCTGGTCCGAAGTTCCGGCGTGTCGATCCCTCTCAGCCGCACCTTCTGGCGGCTCCACACCTGGAACCCGCAGTCCACGTCCAGCCATATGGTGTCCCCGTCGATTACACGCTCCACGTAGGCCCGGTAGGAATAAAAGGCCCGCCTGTGGCGAATTGTCCGAAGCCTGAAAACCGGTTCCCCGTCACCCGGACCCCGAACCGCCTCCGCGAAGGTGCCTTCTTGGGGATTATCGAGCCGATCCAGCGGCCTTTTTAGAAGGATTCCGAACCCCAGATCCAGGCGGAGGCCCCTTCCCCCCGGAGTTTCTATCAGTCGGTAGGTCCAGGGCTGTCCCCGCTTGGCCCGGAGTCGTGCCACCGGACTCTGTTGCGGTTGCTTAAGGCTCTTTGGGGGGAGAGAACAAGCGTGGATCTGGGCGGCCAGTTCCCGGGTGCTCCAACCGTATCTATCTGCTTTCTGAGCAAGGAGATACCGTTCGTCATCAGACGGCAGTTTTATCAGTCTTCGGTAGTGCGTCCAGGTCAATTTTGAACGCGCGTGCAGAATTGGAAACGACCGGTGAAACCGAAGAGATTCATACAAAATCCTCTCGCTGATCCCCACGTCCTTCGCCATCCTGGCAATCACCTGATCTCCGTAACCAGCCTTGGCCTTGATGGCAAGCAAATGCGCCTGGATCAATCCCCCAACCTCCCAGTAGGTCCTGACCTTTTCCCGTTCCACTGCCTGACGAGCCCGTTCCTTCCCCGCACTTAGAACCTTTGCGACTTCATCGCGTAAGGCGGTGTAAGTATTTATGATAAGGGGGTTGGGGTTCATCGACTGAATCCTCTTCATCTTAGTGGCGCGTACCGGAATTAGCCTTGGGTCCAACCCAATTGTGAACACGCGTTCACAATTGGAATCGTGCGGTACAACCGAAGCGCCTCGTTCATCTTTTTGGTTGCGGTTGAGTGGAAGCAAAGCCCGCGATAGGCTTGGAGTTACAACCCCTTCCTGTCCCGGGACCTTTTGTCTCTCACCGGCGTCCCGCTGTGATAGAACCCTCGCATACACCGGTTCCTCCAGTCTGCGGAGGCGTCGTACAACTTTTCCTTCGTGTCGATCGTGTTGATCAGGACGGCCGGTGCGGTCTCGCCTTGCTCACGATAACACCCTCGGCATTGAGGACGAAGCTTCCCCAGGCGTAGCGCCGGGTGCCATTGTTGGTGCTCATGGCGAAGTAGTTGCTGCCGGCCGCAGCCTGGAGGGTGGCTGGTACGGACATCGTGTAATGGTCATACTGCTTCAAGGTCATTCCCGCATTGTGGAAGGAGACGAGCATAAGCTGAACCCCCCGCTTCTTGTATTCACGGAAGAGCTCCGGGTAGCGGAAGTCGTGGCAGATGAGAAGGCCGCATTTGACGTCCCGCACCTTGAAAGTGACAAAGGCCTCGCCCGGACTGTAGTGTTCTAAGTCGCCCCTCTTGTCGTCCTTCCCCGTACAGAACATCTTGTCATATCGATTCGCGAGCCTTCCCCGGTCGTCGATGACATAAAGCGAATTGTGAGGTTTATGGTTTCCGGAGAGTCTGTGGTTACAACCCACGACGGTCCACAGACGCAGCTCTCCCGCGAGCGACATGATCCTGCGCATACAGTCGGTGACGCTGTCCCAGTCCGTATCCCGTGAAGACTTGAGCTCGCTGCCGAGATAGCCGGAGAGGCAGGCCTCTGAGAAGTGCACCAGATGCGCGCCCTTCGCTTTCGCGTCCATCATCTGACGTGTGATGGCGCGCAGGTTCTTCTCGGGCGTTTTTTCGATGTGGAACTGGCAGGTCGCCAGGACGATTTTAGCCATACTGAGGGACCTCCCGAATCGGTGTAGTTGTGGTGAGAATCAGCCCTCAATCTCCGATTCCCTCACAAGGGTTCGGATCGCATCCACGAGTACGCGTGTCGCGATGCAGTCATCGTGATTGTATTCCAGAATCCTCTGGCGGACGGAACGATCCCGGCTCTGTGTCCAGCGGTGAAACCATTCGATCGAAGCGGCTCCTGACGGATCCGGATCACGCCAGTGGAATCCCAGGTATGTGGCCAGAGTTTTGATCGAGAGATCACGGGTCGGCCATTCCATCTTCGATCGAACCACATCGATGTAGAGATCGACGGTGGTGTTCGAGGCGAACAGCTCATCCACCTCGGATCTTCGTGCGACGTCCGGATGCTTGGCGGCGAGTCTCCGCCAAGCCGTTCTTTCATAAGGCGAGTAGTAGTAGATCGCGCTGGGTTGAACCCGTCGGATGTATTCCCAGGCCCGGGCAAAGGCCTCTCTCTCCTGATCGATAGACTCGGATTCAGCGAAGCATTCTACGTAGTTTTCGGTCTCAGGATTTCCATCACGACGCTCGAGAAATCCGTGAAGATAGCAGATGTCCTTGAACGGGTCTGTCTCCACATCGAAGAACAGCTCGAGATCCGGTGAAGGAAGTGCGAAAGGTGCAGTCAGGTAGGGTTTGGGATCGGGCTGGACCTGGAGCCGCGCACGGGCGTGAAACCGGCGAAGCACGTTAACCCCGAGCCCGGGCACCTCCAGGGTCGAGAGGTCTGCGGCGGCGAGTTCACGAACCGTTGAAACGATGGGCGAAAGGCGATCCCGGCGGGATCGACCGAGCTCCGGAATGAGGGTAAGGTCGTCCATCTCTACGACGCGCTCTGAGCAGAACGGACGCCAGTGACAGAGCTTACACTCACTGATGCAGGCGGGCTGTGTTTCAGCCTGATGGGTTACGATTCTCCGTGCTTCGGACAGGCAGTCCTGATAAGCGTCCCATAGGGAGGTCGGTGTTTTGGGCCCCCGGCGGGCTTCGAGATCGTAGGACACCTCGTTCCCGTGAATGTCCCATACGAAGGCCAGGCGACCGGCCGATTGACCGAGGCGCTCAAGGATATCACAGTAGAGCGCGAGCTGGACGCCGTAATGTTTCTTGGGCTTCCCGTCGGTGTCCTCACTCAACCCTTCGACTCCCGCTCCGCTCTTGATATCACCGGGTCCGTAGCCGTCTCCGATCCGCCGCAGAAGATCGGGCTCGCCAAGGAGATCGTCCGCCCGGATCCGTCCCCCGTAAATCAAAGGCTCCCCCGCGGCTATTCGTTCAATCGTCAGGCGTTCACGGTCCTGGTTCGAAAAGGGTCTGAGGTTTACAAAGGGGATTTCCAGGTTATCAATGACCTGCTGTTCGAAGGCATTCCCCCTCTCCCAGAGAAGCTGGACAAATGGACTTATTGGGATGCGGTTTGCCGGGTCCTGGGTTAGATCCAGGGTCACGCGATGCGGGCATTGTATCAGATCGTAGAGCATGGAGGCGGTGATCGGATTGCCCATTTTGGAGAGTCCTTAAAGATCACTCTACCGGGAGATGGATTACCAGAGTTTTTTGAGAAGACCTTCGGCTTTCTTCCGGGTCCTTTTTTTTGCCTGCGTTTTTAGGTCGAGGGTGACGACCGGTTTGTCCGTGGTGCCCCCAAAATGAATGCTGACAGGGATCGTGGTGCCAGATGGGCTTTTCTCTCCGAAGAAGGAACCCAGGACTTGTCCGATGTTGAGGCCCCCGACATTTAGGTGTTGGGCGGGCAGATCCATGTCGATCGTTACGTCCAGGCTACCATCGAAACCCGCCGAGCCGTTTATGCGGCACGGGACGTCTGCCGCGGTCAGGGTGAGCTTTTGGAGGTAGACCCGTTCGTCCGAGACCCGAAAGCTTGTCTTGAGGGCCTTGATGGGAATTTCGTTGAAGTCCAGGAAGGAGAGCTGGGAGATGCCGGAGGCATTGTCTTTCAACCAGGTCCAGTTGACGATTTTACCTTCGGCCACGCCGCCAGTGCCGTCGGCCGAGATTTCCTTTTCGATTAGGGTGAGGGTGGAGTCGATTACCCCGGTCATCTTCATGGCGAGACTCATGCTCCCCTGAAGCGGAAGGGGCAGTCCGAAAAAGTTTTTAAGCACGCCATCGGAGTTGGAACCGGCAAGCTTCAAGTCGGCCCTGACCGGAAGGGTTCCGTGCGGCTTCCGCGCGTCCACGTCGATCTTCCCGGTGAGCGCACCACCGTAGATCCGTCCGGTGATATCTTTCAGCGAGAGGCGCCGATTCTTCGCGGTGACCGTCGCCTTGAGGTCGCGAAGAACGGCCCCGCTTTTCACCTCTTTCGCTGCGATGCTCCCGCGGGCGTCGATATCCCGGACCAGCAGGAGCAGGGGTGATGTTTCGTCCGCGTATGATGCGGCGTAAGCCGGAACGGTGAGGGACCATTCGTCGCGTTCCAGCCGGGCGGTCGATTTCGGAGGATCAGCGGGCAGCATTTCATCGAGATCGAGAAGGTTCGAGTTTAAGGTGAAGCTGAGAAAAGGGCGTCCTTCGGCGAAGATAACCTCCGTGAGACCGGAAAGGCGACCTGTCCCGGAGAGGTCTGATCGCCCGGCCTTTGCGCGTAGCTCTTCAATGCTCAGGACGTTTTCAGCCGCGCGGATACGGATGACGCCGTGTTCCAGAGGAACGAGAAGGTCCGGGGTCTTCACGGTGAGGTGGGTGACGGCGATCGATCCTGTGAGGTCGGGGAATGCGGGGGGACTGGCTTCCGGGGCAAAAGGCCCTTGCAGCGACGCGGAGGCGGAGATTATCCCATCAGCGACTACGCCATCCGGCGAGGACCATTCCAAGTTGTCTTTGGCGTTCCGGAGCTCAAGAGAAAGGTCCGGCACTCCGGAGACGTTCCGGATCATGCCGTTCATCTCGATTTCGAGCGGACCGGAGCTCACACGTACGGACTCGACGGTGATTTTGTCGGATTTCGGGTCGAGAGATATCCGGTGAGAGAGGGAGAATCCGGCGGCCGAGGTCTCGCCCCCTCCGGGATCGATGGTGACGATATCGGCAATGGAGGCACGGCCCTTCAGCTTAAGCGCATCGCCTTCGAGGGCGATGTCGAGCCGGTAGTCGATCTTATCGAGGCGCGTGACAATCCCGGTCCGGCGATCCTCCTGCCGCATCGATCCGTTGATGACTTCGAGCCGTTCGATCGGGAGGACAGGTGCGCTGACCCCGCTTTTTTCCGATTCCTTTGGCTCCGACTTGATCAGGTCCTCATAGTTCGCTTCGCCTTTTTCGTTTACGACGATTGAGATACCGGGCTTTTCGATTCGAATCGTGCCGAGTTCAGGCTCGCTTGTGAGCAGTGAAAACAATGGGATCGACACACCCGCGTGGCGGGAAGCGAGAAACGGGTCCGAGCCGAAGCCTTCTCGGTCATCGATTCGCAGCCCGTCGATCGATGCGCTGAGCCCGCCCCAGAGGCTGAGGCCGATGTCGTCGAGTTGAACCCTCCGTTGGAGGGCTTCTTCGATTCGGGGAACGATCAGGGCTCGGAGGCGATCGGGGGTGAGGTAAAGGTACAGGCCGAGGACTATCAGGAAGCATAGGGCGAACAGAACGATGATGGCTGTCAGGAGGAGTTTTTGTTTCATATTATTGATTCTTTGGAATGCAAAAAGGGAGTCCCATCCCGTCGTGAGGAGATCTCCCCCCTTGAGCCTTGGACACCTGATTATCTCCAGTCGAGCAAGACACCTGTATAGGTCCCGGGGTCGTTGAGCAGTCCATCGTAAGCCTGCTTGATCGAGGATGGTTTCAGGCGATGCGAGATAAGCGGCCCGACCTTTAGCTCTCCCCGCTGGATCCAGTCGAAGATCATCCGTTGTTTGCTGTACTGTGAGACGTTGTCGTCGGCCGACGGATACATCGGAAGGCACCACTCCAGGGCGCCCCTGATCGTGATCAGGCGGAGATGGGCATCCGAGAGAAGCTCGGTGAGGTTGCCCTGAACCGGGACGCGTGGGGTACCCAGCAGGATGATCTGGCCGTACTGAGCCGTGGCCTTCAGGGCCTGCATCACGACGCGGCTGTCCCCGACGGCATCGACCGTGATATTCCCCATCCGGCCTTCCGTCATCCTTCGTATTTCCGTCAGGACTGTTTCTGCTTCACCGCCGACGGTCTCCGGGATTCCGGAACGTTCGGCGAGTTTTCGCCTAGCTTCGACGGGATCAACGCCGATGACGCGGCAGCCCTTTATCCGGAACGCCTGGGCTGCAAGGTTGCCGACCATCCCGAGCCCGAAGACGATGACCCACGGATTGTCCCGAATTTCAGCGAGGATGATACCGGTTGCGGCAACGCCTGCCATTCGAGACCCCGCAGCTATTTCGGGATCGATGTTTTCAGGTACCGGAATGACTAGTCGAGAAGTGTCATATCGCAGCGCGGAGGCGTGTTTGCCGTAGGTGAAGACCCGTTGGCCGGACGAAGACCCGCGTCGCCCCATGACCCACGGATCGGACGATCCCGACGTTCGCGAAACCCGAAGGCGAGGGATACGCACACCACGTTCCGGGCTGAAAGACCTTCGGTTCTTTTCCTGTGTAGTTGGCCAGCTCCGTTCCGGTGCTGATGAAGGAGCACTCGGTATCGATAAGGATTTCGTTCGGCCCGAGATTCCCCTCGTCGATCTCCGCTGTCTGCAGTTCGACCTGGTTCTGGCCGGTGACGACAACGTGTTTGATTTTCACACGGCTCTCAGGGGGTATGGTAAGAATATGATCGGAGGCTACGGAACCGGGGCGTCTTCGTGCAACAGCCCCTCGCTTTTCAACTCCGACCAGAGATCCGCTGGGATGGATTGGCGGAACAGTTTTATATTTGCCTGGACATGGTCAGGGGAAAGCGCGCCTGGGATTATCGCGGCTACGATGGGATGCGCGAGCGGGAACTGCATCGCTGCCGCGGCCAGGGGCGTATTGTGGCGTTTGCACACGGCTTCGATTCGCCGGGTCTTCTTCAAGATTCCGTCTGATGCGGGTTCATAGGCGTAATATGCGCCTTCTATCGGTCCTGTCGCGAGAATTCCCGAGGCGAATACAGCGCCGATAACGCCCCCGACATTCCGATCCGCGCATTTTGGGAACTCTTCACCAAGGACATCCTGGTTCAACAGGGTGTAGGGGATTGCGACGATGAAAAGGTCCAGGTCGACCATATCCAGAAATCGCGGGATCATGCCCAACTCGTTTATGCCCGCCCCCACGCCCTTTATTTGCCCGCTCGAGCGAAGTTCGTGGAGTGCCCGCCATCCACTGGTAAACAATTGTCCCAAATACGCGTTGACCCGGGCTTCGGTCTTGTGAAACCAGAAGTCGAGATCGTGGATGAGGAGCAAGTCGACGGATTGCAAACCGAGGCGCTGCAGGCTGTCTTCATAGGAACGCATGATGCCGTCATAGCTGTAGTCATAATCGAATTCAAAGGGGAGACCTCCTGCCCAGAATCCGCCATCGAACGCATCCAGGTCTCGTGTGGGCTTGAGAACGCGGCCGACTTTTGTTGAAATCACGAAGTCCTGTCTGGATTGTTGACGAAGAAAATGTCCTAATCGATGTTCGCTCCGGCCGTACCCATAGAAGGGGGCGGTGTCGAAATAGCGAACGCCAACATCCCACGCGGCCTGCAATGTTCTCTGCGCCTGTTCTTCGCTGATTGTCTCAAACAGGTTTCCAAGGGGTGCGCACCCAAATCCCAATTGGGTGACGACGGCATCTGATTTTCCTATTTTGGACTTTTTTATTTCAGGCATTGAAAATTGCTCCTATTCAAGAGCGGTTCAAACAGCCCAGGCAATGTGCAAAACTTGCAGGATGTGATCTGGTGTTAACGAGCTTAAAGCCCCTTTGGAATTTGTCGATCACTTTGCCGGAAGCGACAGGACGAATTCGAGAGCCCGATCGACCCAGGCCTGTATATCTTCATCGGATTCGAAGCCGTCCGATCCGACGTATACAAAGCCTTTCAATGGTTTCCCGGTGAAATCCATCTTTCGGGTGTGCGGCTGCGTCAGTGCGGTTTCATGCCCTTCGGGGCCGACCCTCACCATCAGCTCCTCTCCGATTACGCCGCAGCACATGTTCCCCCGCACCATGAAGGCAAGTCCGCCGAACATCTTTTTCTCGACGACGTTCGACTGACGCGGAAGGGATTCACGGACTCGCTGTGCCACACCGTCATCGTATGCCATTCGTCATTCCTCAACGGGGGGGAGAGACTCGAATTCCGCCAGCGGTGCCATGTACACGTTACAATAACCCTCGCGGTCGGATGTGAAAACCACGTTCTTTCCGTCGGGCGAGATCCTCGGGTGGGGATGGGCTTGTTGAATGTGCATGGATGAGTCGTGCCGGCAAAGGACGCGAGGCCCAGAGTAACGCCCATTCTCCCATTTCCACGTGCGGATCACCCCGTCCCCGTCCCCCACGATGACATTTTCATCGTGCGAGAAGATGTGTCCTGTCTGTCCGGGAAAATCGGCCTCGAATCGATCGGTGTCGTCGTAACGAACCCGGCCCAGGATCGGCCTTCCGTCCACTCGCCCCCCGTGGTATCCGATGCGGACACCGTCCGCATACCAGTACTCGTGGCCGACCCGTTCTCCCTCGGATGTGGGCCGGATCTTCCACGCTTTTCCGGTTGTGGGTTCAAGCCCCCAGATCCTGCAGTCGACTCGGTCCCAGGGACCTTCGTGGCAGAAGGTCAGAAGGTTGTCACGCACCGGCGATGTGTTGACGTGTCCGATCCAGTATTTCTCCTCGTATGAGACTCGTCCCCCGCTTCCGTCCGTGGCGACCTCGAGGATCTGGCTTAAGGGTTTCGCCTCCCAAATCTCAGCAAATCCGACGTAGCCTCTGAGCAGGTCCTCCCACGTCCCGCAGTAAACGTATCGGCCATCCGCTGAGCAGTTCGTCATGGAAACGCACCAGCGGGGATCGATCTCATACAGGACGCGGGTCCCCCCGGCGATCAGGTCCAGGGCAAGCAATCTCAAGTCGTGCCAGAAGTAAACCTCCTCCCGGACGGGGTTCTTGCAAGCCCTAAGAAATTCGAGTTCCCGGGGCGGGGGAACGGGCTCGAGGTCCGTGAGTTGCTCGATGTGTCCCGTAACCAGATCCACGCCGAAGAGATTCGTCCGGTTGTTCCGGTCGGAACTGATGAGCAACTTCCGCCCCCTGTCATACCATCCCGGATTCGTGAAATAGAAGTGATGGCTGTGCCCCTTGTAGTCCGTGAATTGGGTCACTTCGACGCCGGAACAGGCATCCTTAACGATTCGCATTTCCAGCGACATTTCAAACTCCCGAACTGATCTCAAGAAGGGTAAAGCAGGTTGACCGGCCTGACAGGTTCACTTCCGAACCCTAAAAATATAACGCTGTGCGGCAATGAGGCAATGTTTATATAGGAGTACGGTGACCGAAACATAAAAAAGGCAACCGCGCCCGTATTCCAGCGGAACAGCTGCCTTGGTGATGAGGTCTCGAACTGGTGTCGATGGAAGATCTTATTCTCCCGAGTCTCCATTTCCACGGGGTGAAATCCCCGTATCGTGGTCCACATATTTCCAGATGTCGTCTTCATAGCCCAGCAAGATTTTCAGGATTCCCCGTCTTCCGACGATGATGCGGGCGTCGGCCGTGGAACCGAGTGGGGGAGGGACGACGGCATTGTTTATCTTGACTTTGATCTCGAACGTTCGCTCCCCCCGGTCGTCGACCCCGTAGGGATAGGTCTGGATCACTTCGCCGGTTGAGAGGAATTCCTCCCGGTCCATAAAGACATTGCTCAGGATCTGGACGGGCTGGCCTCGTCTGACCTTCCAGACATTGATCTCCTTGATCCAGGCCCTGAGGATGGAACCCTCACCGCGGGCGATGATCATGACGATGTCTCCCTGGTCCGCTACCATGCCGGGATGGACATCGACGCGGACGACGATCCCGTCCTCAGGGGCCTTGAGGGTCGTACCTTCGAGGATATTCCGGGCGAGTTCCAGAGTGTGCTGGGCTTTGACAAGAGATGCCCGGGAGGCCTCCACTTCCGCGTCGGCCTCCTTGATCTTGGCGATCGAGGTCCCCAACTGTACGGCCTTGAGGTTTTCCACGGAAATTTCGTGCACGGATTTTGCGAGTTCGAAGCGGGTCCTTGCGGTTTCCTCCTCGGATCGGGTGATGAGTTCTCTTGCCCAAAGGTTATCCGTTCGGCGAAGTTTCTGAAGCTCTGCGTCGAAGTTGATCTTCGCCGATCGGACCCGGGCTTCCGCCATTCGGACCTCCTCGGGTAGGGGCTGCGCTTTGAGGTGCTCGAGCCTCGCCTTTGCCATTTCGAGATTGGCATCCGCGTACCGGACCTCATCTTCTGCCGTTACCACGTCTGAGATCAAGTCGGCATCCTCGAGCTGGGCGATGGTCTGACCCTTTTTGATCTGAGTACCTTCATAAGCGTGAATTTTCTTCACGACGCGCTTGAACGGGGCGTCGATATAGATCTTTCCCTCGGGTTCCACAACGCCCGTGGCCATCACGACATCGTCCATCGGGATCGTCCAGAGGACCGCAAGTATGATGGCGATCGCGGTAACGATTCCGATGGCCCATTTCGGCCATTTGGGGAATGTCTTTCTTCTTCCCATCATAGGATATTTCTTCCGTTCAGATCCGGTTCAAGCCGCCACGATTCTCTTCTGCCTTTTCGCCTCCTCCGGGGGGGACTTGAGGTCCAAGAACCGGATCTGCGATTCGAAGAGCTCGTAGAAGGCCCCCCGTTCCAGGACCAGTTTGTCGTAGGTCCCCTGTTCGACAAGCCGCCCAGCCTTCAACACAAGGATGAGGTCCGCTTCACGGCACATGGCCACCTTCTGGGTGACCACAAAGGTCGTCCGGTGAAGCGCCATCCGCTCCACGGTCCTCCTGACGCGTCCCTCGGTCTCAGCATCCAGGGCCGACGTGGTGTCGTCAAGGATCAGGACCGAGGGATTCGTGATCATCGTCATGGCCATGGACATCCGCTGCTTCTGTCCGCCTGAAAGCGAGACCCCTTCTTCCCCGATCTCGGTCTCGTAGGTTTTCGGCAGCGAAGAGATAAAATCGTGCAGCTCCGCCTGTTTGGACGCCTCCTCGACATCCTGGTGCGATGCCTTCGGGAGGCCGTACCGGATGTTGGAATCCATGGTCCCTGAGAAGAGGATCGGCTCCTGGGGAACGACCCTGACGTGATTCCGGAGCGATTCCAGGTTGATGTCCCTAATGTCCTCGCCGTCGAGGGTGATCCGGCCTTCGGTCGGGTCGTAGAGCCTGGGGAGCAGATTAACCAGTGAGCTTTTGCCGGCCCCCGATTCCCCCACGACGCACACCATGGATCCCGGCATCACGGCGAAACTGACATCCCTGAGGGTATCGTCCGGGGCACCCTCGTAGCGGAGTGTGACGTGCCTGAAGATCACCTCGCCGTATACCTCCTCCATGTCGATCCCTTCTTCGGGGTCTTCGATTCGGATCTCCTCGTCCAGGACCTCGAACACCCGCGTCAGCGCCGTCATGACCACCTGTATGGATACGTTCATGTCCGAGAGGGCTACGATCGGCCTGAACAGAAGGCCCATGGAGCCATAGAAGAAGAGAAAATTACCCAGGGTCATCGCACCTTCCCGCA
The DNA here is from genome assembly GCA_965217865.1 of Candidatus Latescibacterota bacterium. Taxonomy (GTDB): domain Bacteria; phylum Latescibacterota; class UBA2968; order SICM01; family SICM01; genus CBDCJO01. The sequence goes on from CBDCJO010000002.1 coordinate 3,845,843, forward strand.
TGGCGACGATCCCGAGATATACCACGACCGTGGTCCCGATCCCGCTGATCAAGCCGCAGAGCGTGCCCAGAAAGGTACCCAGGACGGCTCTCCTGTTCAGGGTTCGAAGATAGTTCGAGAGTTTGCTGAAGAAGCGAAGGGTCTCCTGGCCCTCCCGGGCGAAGGCTTTAACGACGCGGACACCGTTCAAATTATCGCTGATCGCCCCATAGACATCGGCGTTTCTTTCCCGAACGGCCTTATTGACCGCGCGGATTCGGCTTTTGAAAATCCGGTAGGTGATGGCATAGAACGGAAGCGTGCAGAAGGCCACGAACGACATATCCGCGTTGATGTTCAGCAGAATCAATGTCCCGATCAGAAGCATCGTGATGTTCGACACCAAGCTGATGAAGACATCCGAGACGCTGGATTGCACGACATCAACGTCGTCCATCACACGGGCCATGATCTTCCCCGTGTCCTGGCGGTCGAAGTATGAAAGCTGGAGCTTCTGGAGTTTGTCGTAAACCTGCTTTCGAAGGTTGTAGACCAGATCCTCCCCGACCTTAGCGATCGTGGCGGAGTAGCCCCATTGGAGGAACGCAAAGAAGATCCGAACGAAGATGAAGCTGATGAATATCCACTTGACAAGGTAGAGCTTTTCGGCCTGGGCGCGCATGGCCGGAGGCCGTTCCCCTCTGACTGCACCAGGCCTTGCCCGATCGTCTCGGATCGTGCGTCTCGTACGATCCGTGCCTCTTTTGAACCGTTCATCCGAAGGGATGCCCCCCGAGATTATCTCTTCCCCGGACGTACGGATCTGGAGGACGTGATCCACCATCGTCATGCTCAGGAATCCGAGGGTAAAGGAGGATGTGGAAGAGACCTGTGCCGCCATCAGGGCGAGGAGGATCCACTTCCATTGAGGTTTCAGATAGTTCTTAAAGAGACGACCGAGTTTATTCATAAAAAGGTTGTCGTGCCCCCGGTTTCAGAGTTGAGCGGAAAAAGGTGCCAACGGCAATGTTAAGAGAATAGCGGTAGACGAAGTGTGGTGGTCGGAGGATTGGGACCCTGATCCCCGGCCCCCGATATTCCACCCACTTCAAGCGGCTTCCTCCTGTCGGCCTCGAGAGAACTGCTCATCGTAGAGTTGACGGTAGGTCCCCCCGGGGTTCTCAAGGAGTTCCGTATTCGTACCCATCTCAACGATTTGTCCAGCCTCCATCGCCACGATCAGGTCCGCGTTGACGATCGTAGAAAGGCGGTGCGCGATCACGAAGGACGTACGTTCCTTCATGACGTTATCGAGGGCCTTTTGTATGAGGGATTCCGATCTCGAGTCGAGTGAAGAGGTCGCCTCATCCAGGACGATGATACCGGGGTTGGTGATCAGGGCCCGTGCGATCGACATCCTTTGCTTCTCTCCGACGGACAGCCTGATGCCTTCCTCTCCGCCGATTTTGGTGTCATAGCCTTCGGGTTTGCCTGCGATGAAATCGTGAATTTCGGAAATTTTCGCGATTCGGACCATCTCCGGGTCCTCCACTTCCTTCTTCCCGTAGCGAAGGTTCCCGCGGATCGTGGTGTTGAAGAGGATCGACTCCTGAAGGACCGCCCCGATTTGTCTCCGGAGGGACTTAAGCGTCACCTTTGATATGTCGTGTCCGTCGATAAGGATCTGGCCCGATTTGATATCGTAAAACCGCATCAGAAGGCTGGCCAGTGTCGTCTTGCCGCATCCGGTACGTCCCACAAGGGCGACCGTCGACCCGGGATCGATCTTGAGATTGATCCCCTTCAGGACGGGTTCGCCCGGGACGTACTCGAACCAGACGTCCCGGAACTCCACGTGCCCTTTGATGGGGGGGAGTTCGTAAGTGTCCGGGGCCTCTTTCACTTCCGGTTCTGCGTCCAGGACTTCGAAGACCCGATCCACGGAGACCGCGGTCTGCTGAAGCATGTTGGAGATAAACGCAAATCTGAGCGCAGGCTGGATGACGCGAAAAACGAAGGCGCCGAATGCGGCGACATCACCGTAGGTCATCTTTCCCATGATGACCATATAGCATCCGATGCAGTAAATCGTGGTATAGCCGAGACCGTTGATCATGTCCGAAACACCGGAGAAGCCCGCAGTCAACTTGGTGGCGTCCAGGGTTTCGTTCCGAACATCCCACGTGCCCTCGGAAAAAGCTTCTGATTCCATCTCTTCGTTCTGAAATGTTCGAACCAGTCGCGTACCCCTGATCCGCTCTTGCATGCTGTCGGCCACGTCATCCATCTTCTGCCACGCGGATTTATTTTTCTGGCGGATCCGCTTCATAAAGAAACGGTAATTGAGGTGGTAGAACGGGATGATGGTGAGTGTAATCAGGGCTAACTGCCAGCTGAAGTAGAAGAGCATCACGACGCCGACACAGAAGGAGATCAGGTCGTTCACGATGAAGATCGTTCGCGATGTGACCATTCTCTGGAGACGGCCGACGTCGCTGATGATCCGTTTCATCAGTTTTCCCGTCCCCATCGTCTCGAAAAATCGGAGGGAGAGTTGCTGGATATGCCGGAAGAGCTCGCCTCGAACGTTGAACACGAGGCGCTGGCCGATAAACGTGAGGATCAATCGATTCCAGAGATTCAGCCCTGCGGATTGAACGTTCATCACAAGCAACACCAGCAGGATCGCCGGTGCCATATCCCACTTTCCGGCTCCTACCACATCATCTATGATGTAGCGGATCACCAGGGGGGGGACCATTCCCAGAAGGGTCATGATCACCGTGAGGAAGAGGGCCAAGAGGATCCGGCCCCGGAAAGGCCGGATGAAGCGGAGGATTTTCCAGAGGGAGCTCATCCCGATCCTTCCAGAAAACAAAAAGCCGCACAAACCCTTGCGGGAGTGGCGGCTATATTAACAGATGTCACAAAGAGCGTCCGGAGACCGGCACGTCCGGACCGTCGTTCTGAACCGATTAATCCCCCGCGATTGAATCGGGCGGAACTGTCCCTTTCCTCGAACAGACCGGCGAACAGAAGGGTCCGGTTTTTTGGAAAGTTCCCGATCTCGGGAGGTTCGTCGGATTCTTCGGATTCTAAAGGGTCTCGATTGGAGCTGTTCTCTTCGGTCGAACCGGATCGAGAGCACCCATCGGGTGCGGTCATAAAAAAAGCCGCTTCCCCTGTACTGAGAGATGCGGCACCTATTGAATGTCGCCAGGGGGGAATTACCGGCTGGAAGGCCGCTGAACGCGGCGTTGGGCTTCCAGTTTTAAATCAAAAGAGATAATTCTCAAGTGTCTTTCGACTCTTGATTACCTCCCCCGGGCAACAGTGAAATGGATAAAACGGGTTGGAACACAGGTGTGAATGGATTCTCAAATCGGTAAGTTTGGATATAAAATCTCGTTGATGAAACAATAAGAAAGATCCCTTACGAAGTCAAGGGAAACAGCCGAAGAGATGGCTAAGAAATGCATATTTTCTTCTCGTTTATCAAGTCGCTCGAAAACGACTCTTGTAAATGGATTCCTATCAGGACAAAATATTCACTTCGAGGATTACTGAACGGCGAGACGCTGTCAGGATCCCAGCTTCCCGAGTACAAAAGCACAACTCTATTGGACCGTCCTCCTGGGGAAATACAACCTCCAGCAGACAGATTATTTCCACAGCGAAAGGAATCCAATGATCCGTCCAGGTGGATCGTATAGCTTAAGATTCTATAAATTAAGAATGTTATACATTAATTCGGCAATAGCTGGACTGTCACGGAATACGTTTTGGGTGATGATGCAAGGTGGCCAGGACGAAATAATAATAGGAAGACAGCGAAAGGGCATTCACCCCATGACTTGTTCATCGGGGCCATCCATCCAGGAATGTCCAGTTTAACAAGAAGAAAACTCCGTATTTGACAGGTCAGAAATGGCTAAAAATCAAGGCCAAGGAGAGGGTCCGAATTTCTTGACTATTTATGATTTAAGCATTATATTGTAAACTCTGTTAATCTTTTTTAGAGCCCCTAATATTGGAAGTCCACTAAGAGATATTGTGGATAAGTGTCCAATATTAATTGGGAATACAACAAAAACGGAAGAACCGCCTTAGGTCCCTCTCACGCTGACCGGGAGCGTTGAACTTTTATGTTCAATATCTTTGGCAAAGGAAAAACCGACAAAAAAGTTCCGGTCGGAAAAGTTCTGGATACCCTTTCGGAGTATAACCCCAGGACGGCCAACTGCAGTCTGGTCAAGACTGCAGGGTATGGATGTCAACGAAAGCTTCGGAAGGGCATTCCTGTTCAAGTTCGGAGAGGATCTATACAAAGACGACCAGTCGATCTACATCACCACGCCCGACGATATCAAAGCTGAATCCGGCTATCAGATCGACCGGGGGCATATCCTCAATCTCTGGTTCCTCCATAACCGGGTCCCTCACACGTTGAACTGTCAGGTATTGGGTCGGATTCGTTTCCCTAAAGAAGTCCAGCTGAACCTGGACCCACGGCTGCCCGCTGCTTTCAAGCTGAAGCCCGTGGGTTTGGTGCAGAAGAGCGACAAGCGATCGCATCTCAGGTTCAGCCACAAGGTGGGCCGAGGGGGAATGAAGGTCTATTCCCAGGTTTTGTTCGACCTATACCTCACCAAGACCAACTTCAAATATCCCTCTCACGGGGCCCTTCCGCCAAAGATCTCCGACCTGAAGGTGACGCCCTTTGCCACCGAGGACGGCCTTCCGACCGATCCGACTGAAGTTGTCAAGTTTACGAAAAACTCCCTCCGTGGAAATCCCCGAGAGGATAGGGTCGTCTATGTCAACAAGCCTCACATGGAGGAAAGATCGAACAAGGTTTCTCTGATACCTCTGGGAAGTTCGTCCGTCCTGGGTTTGGATGCCGTTCGAGAAGGGGAGCGAACCCTTTTCATAAAGAAGCCCGCGAAGATGAGCGCGGACAAGAAGAGTCCGAATAATATCGGGGACGGTGATCAGATCATCCTAGGCTATCACGCCAAGAGTCTTACCGATGGCCAAATGGAGTATTTCGACCTTGTCGGTGAGGTGGCCCGGCTTGGCACCGAAAACATGACCGTTCGACCCTTGGAAACCTTTCGGCAGGAGAGCGGATTGCCCGTTGAGCTGGTGGATTTCAGCGTCACCGGAATCAAGATCGAGAGCAGCAAGAGGCTCCTTCGCTACCTGCTGGGGGAATATCTTGAGCTTCCATTCGAGGACAGGATGGACATCCTCAAAGACAATGCGATTCTCCTCAACTTCTATACGAAACTCCGCTTCAACCGGGAAACGGAGATCTACCGACCGGACGTCGGGATGAAGATCCCGATCGTCTCCAAGATCGTTCGGACGGAAGAGAGACCCTCAGAGGAGGGAGGGGAACCAGAGATCAGGTCCATCGGGATCAAGTTCATATACGATCCCGCGGAGTACTCGCGCGATGCGTTCGATTTCGACCGCTGGGAACTTATCCGGGACTTCAAGGAGAACAAGGATTTCAGGGAGGTTCATAATTCCCTGAACGGCTTGATCGCCTACATGGAGGCACAAAGCCGATAAGTCGGTATAGAGTCGCGAGCCCAGAGTCCAGAGTCCAGATCGGGTCTTTCGTTCCGTGACTCTGGACTTAAATATTGCCATACGCACAAGGAAAGGGACCATGAAGCGACTCAAGATCGGCTTCCCATCCGGGAGCCTCCAGGAATCCACCCTCAAGCTGTTTGAGAAGGCGGGCTTCAGGATCACGGTAAATCCGAGGTCCTATGTCCCGGAGGTAGACGATCCTGAGGTCGAGGGCCTGTTTATCCGGGCACAGGAGATCGCCCATTATGTCGAGCGCCGGGTGCTGGACGTCGGACTCACCGGAAAGGACTGGATTCTCGAGAACGGCGCAGATGTGGTTGAAATCGAGGAGATGCCCTACAGCAAGGTCTCCTCACATCCAGCTCGGTGGGTGATCGCAGTCCCCGAAGAGTCGGAAATCCGGAGGGTGGAAGACCTCGAGGGAAAGCGGATCGCCACGGAACTGGTCAAGGTCACCCGGCAATTTCTCGACGCCAAGGGGATCCAGGCGGAGGTGGAGTTCTCCTGGGGATCCACGGAGGCCAAGGTCCGCATCCCGGGGATCGTGGATGCTATCGTGGAATTGACGGAGACGGGCTCTTCCCTGCGTGCCAATAGATTGCGGGTCATCGAAACGGTTCTCGAATCGACGACCCGGTTTATCGCGAATCGGGAATCGTGGAAGGACCCCTGGAAAAAGGAGAAGACCGAGAACATCGTTCTTCTCCTCAAGGCGGCCCTTGAAGCAGAGCCCAAGGTGGGCTTGAAGATGAATGTCCCCCGCGATTGCTTGAATGCTGTCCTCTCGGAACTTCCCGCCCTGAATACCCCCACGGTCTCCAACCTCACAGACCAAGATTGGGTAGCCCTCGAGATCGTCACCGACGAGAAGGTGGTGCGGGACCTTATTCCGAAGCTCAAACGGGCGGGGGCGGAAGGGATTATCGAGTATCCCCTTAACAAGGTCGTGTATTAGCCGTGATCGAGATCATCTTCTACGAACCCGAGGTCAAGAGCGATAAGCTGGATGCCATCCTCACCCGCAACAGCGATTTCGACCCGAAGATTGAGGCGACGGTCCTTGAGATCGTCTCCGAAGTCAGGCGTCGGGGCGATGAGGCCCTGCTCGAATTCACGGGGAAATTCGACGGTGTGTCTTTCCTCCCGGAGGAGCTTCGGGTTTCCGAGGCCGAAATAGAAGCCGCCTACGGGGCAGCCGATCCCGCTCTAATCGAGTCGCTTCAGGCGGCCGAAGCCAATATTCGACGATTCCACGGGGCTCAAAAGCGGACATCCTGGTTTTTAGAGGACGGGGATGGGGTGATACTTGGAAAGCGTGTTGTTCCCCTCCAGCGAGTCGGTCTCCTGGTGCCTGGAGGGAGTGCTCCCCTGATCTCGACCCTCCTGATGGCCGCCATTCCCTCTCAGATCGCGGGCGTCCCTCAGATCTGTGTGGTCACGCCCCCCCGAACGGACGGTAGGGTTCACCCGGGTTTACTCGCAGCCGCCCGGATTCTGGGGGTCCTGGAGATCTACAAGGTATTCGGGGCGCAGGCCGTCGCCGCCCTTGCATACGGAACCGGAACGATTCCGAAGGTCGATAAGATCGTGGGTCCCGGGAACCTCTATGTGCAGATCGCAAAAAAACGGGTCTACGGGGATGTCGGCATCGACATGATCGCAGGACCCAGCGAAATTGTCGTCCTTGCGGATGGATCGGCCAATCCGCTGTGGGTGGCGGCGGATCTTTTATCTCAAGCCGAACACGGGAGCGGGTTCGAGGCCTCCATCTGCATCACACCTTCCGAGACCCTTGCGAATAGGGTGCAGGAGGAGGTCGTCCGTCAGATCGGCCGGCTTCCCCGGGTGGATACCATCACCCGTGCGATGGAGAATTTCGGGGCGATCGTAATCGTTCCGGACCTGGGATCCGGAATCGATCTGATCAACCGGATCGCGCCAGAGCACGTTGAACTCCAAGTCGCCCATCCCTGGGAGTGGATGGACCGGATCGAACACGCTGGCGCGGTTTTCCTGGGCTCGGCCTCTTCCGAACCTGTGGGGGACTATTTTGCCGGGACGAATCATATCCTTCCAACAATGGGGGCGGCACGGTTCGCCTCGTCACTTGGGGTGGAGGATTTTCTGAAGACGATCAGCCTTGTTGCCTACACCCAGCAACGACTCGAAAAGACAAAGGACCAGATCCTACGCCTTGCTGAGGCGGAAGGCCTGGATGCCCACGCAGAGGCGATAAAAGCCCGGTTTCGTCCAGATGCATAGCGATTGCCAAGGCGTAGCTGAGGGGGGTTGGTGAAAGATCCCTTAAAGAAGATCAAACCCGAGGTCCGCGCCCTTTCGGCCTATCACCTGACGCCTTCCGAATGCACCATCCAGCTAAACCGGAATGAAAATCCATACGATCTTCCCGAGAAGATCAAAGATGAGGTCCTGGAATTCGCGAAGGAGCGGGCGTGGTCCCGCTATCCCAATTTTGTTCCGGAAGATCTGATCGCATCATTCGCGGAACACTACGGATGGAAAAAGGAAGGCATTCTCGCCGGGAACGGGTCGAACGAGCTTATTCTGACCGCGTTGATGGTCACCCTTGGGCCCGGGTCCCGCGTTGTCATACCGGTCCCGACTTTCACGCTTTACGCGCTTGAAAGCAAGGTGCTGGAAGCGGAGGTGGTATCGGTTGGTTTGAAGCCGGACTATACGTTCGACATCGACGCGATCTGTCGAGCCGCACAGGAGCAGAGCCCCGATGTGATCGTGCTCTGTTCCCCAAACAATCCCACAGGGTGCATCGTTGATCCGGATGACCTGGCGAGGATTTTGGAGGAGACGGACGCCCTGGTCCTGGTGGATGAGGCGTACCAAGAATTTTGCGACGGGCGGTCCTGCATCGGCCTGCTGGACAAATATCCGAACCTGATCGTTCTCCGTACTTTTGCAAAGGCGATGGCGATGGCCGGCCTTCGGGTCGGTTGCCTTCTTTCAAACACCGATCTCGTCCGGGAGATCGGCAAGGCCAAACTTCCCTACAACCTCAATTTCTTTTCACACGCGGCCGCCCTTGCCGCGATCAAGCACCGCAAAGTCCTGTTTGAGCGGATCGATCACCTGAAAGGACAAAGGGAATTCGTTTACCGAAACCTGGGGGAGATACCGGGGGTCGTTCCCTATCCCTCGCACGGCAATTTCATCATGTTCGAGGTAAAAGAGCCGGGGCTGGTATTCGAAGGCCTGTTGAAGCAAGGCATTCTGATCCGCGACGTGAGCCGATATCCGATGCTGGCGAACGCCCTCCGGGTGACCATCGGAACCGATGAGGAAAACCTTAAATTCCTTGAGGCGCTGGAATGCGTGGTTCGTGAATCGTAAATCAAGCCGCGAGCCACGGGTCGAAAATCAAAGGTTTTAAATTCCGAACGACGAACAACGAAATTCACTTCAACGGACTTTCACGATTTATGAAAAAACGTTCTGCGACCATTCAACGCAAGACCACCGAGACCGACATATCCCTGTCGTTGACCCTCGAAGGGAGCGGGACCCAACAGGTTGATACGGGAATCGGGTTTTTCGACCACATGCTCTCGGCGTTTGCAAAGCACGGCCTGTTCGATCTGGAAGTGACTTGCCGGGGGGATCTTCAGGTGGATGCCCATCATACCGTCGAGGACGTGGGGATCTGTCTGGGGAAGGCCCTGTCCGAGTCGCTCGGTGACCGGGCAGGTGTCACGAGATTCGGGACCAGCTATATCCCGATGGATGAGGCCCTTGGCCGGGCGGCCGTCGATCTGTCCGGGAGGGTTTATTTTGTGTACAGCGCTTTTTTCGTAGAAGATCGGATCGGGGATTTTCCGACGGGACTGGCAGAGGAATTTTTCCGATCCGTCGCCAGTCACGCTCTGGCCACCGTACATCTGGACTTGATCCGATGTACGAACGCACACCACGGCATAGAAGCCCTGTTCAAGGCCTTCGGCCGGTCTCTGGGCCAGGCATGTCGGATTGATTCGCTCATCCAGGGTCCTCTTTCAACCAAGGGGGTTCTGTGACGATATGAAAGACCGGGATGCGTTCAGGGGTAAGCAATCAAACCACTGATTCCACGGGCCTGGTAAAATACGGGACGCTTTTGTTCGCGGCCTCAATGGTGACCAACCTCTCGAACTACGCGTTCCGTATTTTTATGTCCCACAAGCTGAGCGACGTGGATTACAGCGCTCTGGATGCGTTGCTCTCCATCTTTATGATCATCTCCGTCCCGGCGATGTCGATCCAGATGGCCACGGCTGAATATGCCTCCAGCCTCGGCGGGGAAGGTCGACACGCGGAGATCGCAGACCTGTTTGTCCGGTCCCTCAGACGGGTCGGCGCCGCCTGCGTCGGAGGTTTTCTCGTATTTCTGTTGGTTTCAGACTTCGTCGCAGACTACCTGCACATCGTCCGCAAAACCCCTGTGGTTCTCCTGGGGGTGGCCCTTTTTTCAGCTCTGATGCTCCCGGCGGCAAACGGGATTCTACAGGGGCTACAGCGCTTCGGTCCTCTTGGGCTAATCGGCATCGCCGGGGGCGCGGCAAGGCTCTCGGCAGGCATCATATTCATCTTTCTCGGCCTGGGCATTAACGGGGCGGTGGGGGCATCCGTGATCTCCTCGATCGCTACGCTCCTGGTCGCGTATTTTCTGCTCAAGTCCATCCTGGTAAAGGCCGGTGAGCGGCGGGCGGATTCCTCCGGGGTGTATCGTTATTTCGTGCCCATCTTTCTGTTTCTGAGTTGTCAGTCCCTCCTTTCTTTCGTGGACAGTATCGTCGCCAAGCACTATCTCGATCCCGCACAGGCAGGCGTCTATTTCCGGGCTGCTATCGTGGGCAAGGCTTTCCTCTATCTGCCGACGGCGATGGCGATGGTCCTCTTCCCCAAGGCCGCCACGCTGTATAGCCTGAAGGAGAGCTCGTTCAAGCTTCTGGGACAGGCGATGGGCTGCAGTGTGGCCTTTGCCCTGTCCGGAGCCGTGGTCTGCTATTTTTTCGCCGATCCATTGGCCTACGCCGTGGGTGGGACATCTGAATCGGGTGTGCTGATTCGATACTTTGGACTGTGTGTGACCCCCATCGCTTTACTTCAGCTCCTGATCAGCCACGACCTGGCCGTCCGAAGGGTCCAAACGCTCTATCCGCTGGGCGTCGGGACGGTTGTCTTCGTCTTGGTCCTGTTCAACTTAAACGAAACCCCAGGCCAGATTCTTACGGCAATGAGTGTGGCGGGCTCCGGTCTTTGTGCCCTTTGCCTCGGTTGGTCCTGGTTCGTGGAGAGGCGGGCAACGCATGCCTGAGGTGAAACTCTCGGTCCTGATGCCGGCCTTTGAAGAGGGCCGACACATCTACCGGAATCTGGCCGAAACCCGCCGGGTACTGCAGCAACTCGGTCAACCTTTCGAGATCATTGTGATAGACGACTGCAGTTCGGACAATACCGCGGCAGAAGTGGAGCGTGCCGCGGTTGATTTCAAGGAAGTGCGGATGCGGCGCAACGAGGAGAACCGGGGGAAAGGGTGGTCCCTCAAGTCCGGATTCAAGACCGTAACGGGCGACCTGGTGGCCTTCGTCGACGCCGATCTGGATATTCATCCCGATCAGCTGAAATTTTATCTCCGCAGGATGGAGGAAAAAAACGCGGATGTCGTCATCGGTTCAAAGCGGCATCCGGAGTCCGTGTTGGATTACCCTTTTCGACGCAAAGTGATCAGCACGATATACTTCGGTCTCGTAAAGGCCCTTTTCGGATTGCCGGTCCAGGATACCCAAACGGGCTTAAAGCTCTTTCGCCGGGAGGTGTTGGAGCGGACCTTCCATCGCATGCTTGTCAAACGGTGGGCTTATGATCTGGAACTACTCGTCATCGCGCATCGCCTCGGCTACAAGATCGTGGACGCCCCGGTGAAGATTGATTTCAAGCGCCGTTTCGGCAGAATGAAGATCGAGGATCTTTACTACACCGGGATCGATACGCTCGGGGTCTTCTACCGGCTTCACCTCCTCAGATTCTATGATCAGGACTTCGAGCGCACAAAGGCCAGGCCGAAGGTGTCCGTGCTCGTCCCCTCCAAAGAGCAGGAACCCAATTCGACCGAGCTCCTTGAGGGCTGCCTGAGATTCGATTACCCGGACTATGAGATCATCGCGCTGTCCGACGGGCCTTCCACCCGGTTCCCCCCCGGCATAAAGGTTTTGGAAACCGGGAAGGTCAGCACGGCGGTCAAAAAGAACATCGGAGCGCGCAACGCCGGGGGTAGGCTTCTCGCCTTTGTGGAGCCCGGGAACCTTGCCTCCCCTGACTGGCTAACCGACGTGGCGAGCAACTTCGTGTCCCCCGATGTGGCTGCGGTGGTCGGCCCTGAGCTGATAGGCGACCGCACAGGCCGGCTGGAGCGGATTCTGGGAGACCTCCGCACTTCATTCCTCGTGAGCGGGCCGGCGAAGCACCTCTATAGCCCGGGCCGGCATCGGGACATCCGGTTTTATTCAGGGAATGCCTTGGTGGTAAGGTCGGATTCCTGGAGCGAGGTGGGTGGATTCCCTGAGGGGCTTCCGGAAGGATGGGAAAACGCGGCCTTCACCGCCCGGCTAGCTGAATGCACGGGGAGACGGATCCTGTATGATCCCGATGCTGCCACCTGCGTCTTCCGGGGGGGCCGGTTCAAGGATCTGCTGGGGCGCGCCGGAGATCAGACTCTCACAAGGGCGTGGGTCTCAACGAGGCTCCCTGCCTGGCCGGATGCGATCTTTGCGGGCTGCCTGATGCTTTCTTGGCTTGCCCTTCTGGGCGGATGGGTGCCTGCGCTGTGGTCCTCCACGGCCATCAGGGCGTATGCTTGGCTTTGGGCGGTCTACGGGTGTCTTCTCATCTGCTCGGCCGCGCTACGCCTCAGTCTTCGAAATCTGCCGGTTCTGGTTCTGGGCACGGTCCTGGTTCACTTTGCCCAGGGCCTGGCGCTGTGGCGCGGGTTTTTTCGCGGGTATGGGAGGAGGGGAAGAGCTGTGAGGGACTGAAGACGAGTCCGGGGAAGGGTCTAAGTTGGCACAGGAAAGTTTTCTGACATTGGGGAAGTACAAATTGAAAGTTGAAGATTGCAGATTGGCTCAACCTCACCCCAAGCAGCTTCCCTGTGCGGATAGGAGATTCTGATTCAGGTGACCGGTCAAGAGGCGTTTCTTAGATCAGGTTGTTGCGCCGAATGGTCTCGACGATGATGGCAGACGGAGAGAGCTCCTGTGCCCTGGGGCCCCTCTGAAGTTGATCGTGATTCTCGACCCATCTTCGCAAATGCTCCACCTGGAAACCTGTCAGACGGCAGTTTTCGCCGAGTCCCTCTTTTCTCTCGGTGACCGCCCTGTGAATGATGCATGGCTTTCCCAGATAGTAACATTCTTCCTGGTTCCCGCCGCTGTCCGTCACGATGAAGGCGCTCTTCCGCAGTAGGCCGATGAAGGTGAAGAAATCCAGCCGCGGGATGCGCGTAATGGCTCCTCGCGCGAACGCGGTTTGAAGCCCGTATTGGTCCACTTTGGCGACGGTAACGGGATGATCGATGAAGACCAGCGGCATGGTGCGCCGAGCCAGGTGGGCCAGGACGTCCAGGACCGCCTCCAGATGGTCCCGGTCGTTAATGAGCTCGAAGCGGTGCAGGGATACCAGGCCGAAGCGGTCCGGGATCTCAAAGTCGAAGGGGAAATAGTCCATCTCCGGCGCAGAGGAGAGGCTGTCCATCAGGGTGTTGGACCGCGTGTCGATGACTCTGCCCCGCTTGCCTCTCAGGTTCTGGCAGGCCCATTTCCCCGGAGCGAAGTGGTAGCGGGCAAGCTTTGAGGTCAACAGCCGGTCCAGCTCCTCGGGGAAGGGATTGAAGACGTTGTAGCTCCTGAGGCCGGCCTCGATATGCCCCACCGGGACGCCCAGAATTCTACCCATAAGCGCTCCCAGGACAGTGGTGAATGTGTCTCCGTGAACCAGGACAAGGGATACTCTCAGGCTTTGTAGCCAGGCGTATCGCCACGTATAGTTGAGCAACACCCTTGTGATCCAGGGGAGGACGTCCTTGTTTTTCTCCAGATCTCTCCCGTGGACCCCTCTTGCCAACCACAGGTCCGGCGAGGGAAGGCCGAACTTGCTTATCAGGCCCCCCAGTTGCGTCGCCTGCTGTCCTGTGCAGAGGAAGCGATACGGCAGCCTTTTCTCCGTGAAGGCCTTCATGACGGGAGCGACTTTGATCAGCTCACCGGTCGTCCCCAGGATGAACAGGACCATTCAAGTCATTCCTTTTCTGGAGCCATCGAAGGCATTTCCCCCAAGGGGTCAGGCCGGCTGCTTCGCGTTGGGCGGGATGGAAAACAGGTTGCCAAACGCCCGGTCGAAGATGTCCTTCCAGTCGAACTGACGTGCGTAAGATCTCGCCAGGACGCTTCGTCTGTTCCACTCACGTTCGTTGGAGAGGATCTCTAGGATTGCGTCCCCGATGTCCTGAGGGGTGTAGTCCACCAACCGTGCACCTCCGTGTTCCGCCAGCTCACGGCTGTTGGGAGGCACTTCGGTCATCACGATGGGCAGTCCGGCCCCCAGGTAGACCTTGAGTTTTCCCGGGTCCGTCGTCCACGTAAAGGAAGCCTCCTCCGGATTATAGGTAGCCACGGCCAGGGCTGATTCGGCTATGATTCTTTCGATTTCGACGTGGCTTTCGATAAACCCCAGGAAGCGCACGTGCCCACTCAGCTTGAGGGCTTCGGTCCGGGACCGAAGGTTTTCCTCGAAGGGGCCCCGGCCGATGATCGTGAGCGTGGCATCAGGGAGCGATTCGATCACCCTGGGGAGGGCCTCGATGACCTTCTGGACTCCCATTCTTGGCACGAGGTGGCCGAGGAACACGATCTGCCTGCGCGCGAACGAGCCGGGCTCAGAGGACGGGACGCGATCCAGCCATATGCCCATGGGGACCACCTGGCGGGGTGCCGGGTTTATCACGCCCAAGACGCGGATGCGCTCCTTCTGCATGGCCTGAGATAGGCTCCATATTTGATCCGCCCGGCAGCAGCAGAGCTGATCGACCCGGTCGTATATACCGGTGACCCACGTGTCCTGCCCGAAGCGGCCCGGGGTGAAGTCCACGCAGTAGTAGATCACCTGTTTTGTCCTCTGCATCCGCCTTAGGAGGAGCCCCTTCAGGCAGTTGAGGTTATTGAATCCGAACCAGAGGTCCACGAAGGCTTCGGGTAGGTGGGGCACCACCATGTCGATCGGATAGGTCGCGGGGGGGCGGAAAGGCAGCCGCATGGACCGGGAGCTTCGCAGAGTTCCCCGCTCCCAGCGGTCGATTCGATGGGAGACATCTCCCTCCTTGACCAGAGGGTGGGTGATCGTTATGATACTTCTTGCCCTGTAGTCGTTCAGATACTTCAGGAGATTCTGGGCAGGGCCGTCCGCATAGCCGTGCCAGGCGACGGCGAAAGTCATTTCACTTATTTTACGGTCTAGCATTGGGGCATGTCCGAGAAGGCGAATATATCCCTGAGTGTGATTATTCCCGTGTATAACGAGCCTGCATGGATCACACGGTCTGTATCTTCCGTTCTGGAGGCGATTTTGCAGGCGGAGATAGAGGAGTTCGAGATCCTGGTTGTAGATGACGGGTCAACGGACAGCACCACAGAGGTGCTGGACGGGCTGAAAAGGCGGGATTCCAGAATTCGCATTTTCGCACAGCCTAACAAGGGTCGATTTCTGGCGCGTCTCAGGGGCGTCAGGGAGGCGCAGTATCCGTATCTCCTGCTGACCGATTCGCGGGTGACGCTCTCTCCGAGTTCCCTGAGATTCGTCTGCCAAATGATTAGGGAGGATCCCTCGAGGTCCGTCTGGAATGCCCACTGCTTCATCGAGCAGCAGGGAAATCCCTACGCCCGATTCTGGAATGTTCTGACGGAGATCGCGTTCGCGGACTACTTCTCGAATCCGAGGACGACATCTTTCGGGCCAGAGAAATTCGATCGTTTTCCAAAGGGCACCACGTGTTTCCTGGTTCCGAGGGAGACCTGGGAGGACGCGACGGCACATTTCGATTCCCTTTACAGCTCCCTGGAACACGCCAACGACGACACGACTCTGATTCGCTGGATCGCCCAGCGGAGCCGCATACAGATCAGTCCCGAGTTCAGCTGTGCGTATTGCTCACGCACGACGTTCAGACAGTTTGTGGACCACATCTTCCACAGGGGGTTGGTATTCGTAGACGGGTATCGTTCTCCCCGAACCCGATTCTTCCCCATACTCGCGGGATTCTACCCCATCAGCATCCTATTCCTGATCGCCGCGATGAGAATGCCTCTGCTGTTCCCTGTGACTCTGGCATTCCTGAGCGCGACAGGGGTGGGCATTGCCTCAGCTTATAGCAGGTCTCCCACGGACAGGGCCACGTTCGGCACGCTCGTGCCGGTGTATGCCGTGTTCTTCGGGATGGGTCTTTGGGCGGGGTTGTTCCTGGGAATCAGGGATAAACTGCGGAGGTCGGCCGAGCGGCTTTCCGGAAGCGACGACGGGGGATCCGCCACCGATTCGACCCACGGAAACTGAGTCCGAGGGTCTAATCCAGATTCCCGGAGCAACAGCAGATGCATTCCAGTCCAGGGGGCAAGGGGAGCCGGATGGAGGAATAATTAATATAGTTTCTTTTTGAAGGCCTGACAATGTCTAAATTCCCTGAGTTCCCCCCACACGTCCCGAGGTGCCGGACTTCAGCAGATGGAAAGAACCCTTTTTGGACCCTGATTCAGGATGTTCAGGTTTCTCGTAGGGCAGAAGTCCTGTGCGGTATGATCGTTCCGCGTAAGGTTGGTTGGCAATGGCAATGAGAGACCGCCTTTCAAGAAAGGCCCGCAGGCTTTCGGTTCCACAGAAGGCCGGGAGAATAGGGTCCGTCCCAAAAGCCCCCTGGGTGGCCGGCCTGTATCTGCTGCTGACGTTGTGCGCGACCTATCCGCTCGTGCTCAACCCGTCACAGAGTGTATACAGCCCGGGCGATCATATCTCGACCGATATCTACAGCGCGATGGCGATAAACCTCTGGTGGCCAAAGCATGCGATATGGGAGCTGGGTTCCTCCGTGACGAAAAACGGCCTCCTCTGCGCCCCTTATGGCCAGTCGCTTATGTTACCCTCTCTGATCGGCATCGCGATGCTCCCGATCACCCTGCTGGCCGGTCCCGTGGTGGTTTCGAATCTCCTTACGTGGGCGGGTTATTTTTTCTCGGCTTTTTTCACATACCTGCTTGTGTTTCACATCACACGCCAGAGACTGGCGAGCATAATGGCTGGGGTGATCTTTGCCTTCTGCCCTTACATGCTGCTCAGGGGATACACGACTTACGATACGATACAGACTCAGTGGATCCCTCTGTATGTGCTCTCCCTGTTGAAATTTGACGAAGAGCGGTCGTGGCGGCATGCGGGACTGATCGTCGTTTCTCTCGTCGGTGCGCTTTTTCTCTCCTTCCCCTACTATTTCGTCTTCCTGCCTATTCTGACGGGGGTGTATCTTTTATTTCGAATCGTCGTCCATTTTGGTCGCGCTGCCCCAAACTCGAACCTGAGGCCGTTGTTTTCGGAACTGATCCATCTCCAAGACCTTGCAAAACTGCTACTTGCGGCAGGGGTTGTGTTAACGCTCTTCACCATCCATTATCGTTTTGGAATACAGCCCCCCACAGATCTCCCAAGGGCCGAGGCCGCAGTGCCCGGGGTTCGCAACATCGAGCAGCAGTGGGAGCTGCGGATGGCAACGAAGGACTATTTTATACCGCTTCCCCAAAGCACAGTTTTTGGGAATTGGGTAAAAGACTATTGGGATGATGTATATTCCGATGAACGCCGGAACTCAATCAATTCGGCTGCCTTTGTGGGATATATTGCTCTGGCGTTTGCCGTGTACGGGCTTTATCGACGACGGGATTGGAGGATGGTTTTCTTCGCAGTTATCGGGTTCCTGGCCTTCCTGACGACATTGGGTCCCTATCTTAAGATTGGGGGAATCGAAATCCCAACCCCGGCGTGGTTGATGTTTCAATTTGCCTCATTCGTGAGAAGAATTAACGCGTACAAAGTTTACGTGCAGCTTGCGGTCTCAGTTCTGGCCGGGGTCGGAATGGGGCTTGTGTTGAAGCGGTTTCAGGATCGATGGAGGCAGGGGCTCATGGCCGGGGGGGCCATCGTGTTCATAGGTTTGGAATATACGATCGTACCGCCTTTCATGAATACGGATGTGACGTTCACACCATCCGCTTACAAATGGCTTTCACAGATTCCGGACGACCCGGTGGTGCTGGAATATCCGATGCGAAAATCCTGGGGCGCGTATTACCAGGGTTATTACTACTATCAGATGGCCCATCGCAAGAGATTGTTCAACGGTCAGATCGGCAATTCTTATATTCCTTTGCGATATCGGCCCTTTTGGGAGGACATGGAGGTTCCAGCGGCCATCGGGGATGAAAATAATCAAGCGCTGCTTAAGTTTTTTGGGGTTAAGTACGTTGTCAAACATTATCGCGTGCAGTCCCGAACGGCGATTCTCCGATCCCTCCCCCAGCCTGATTTTGACGCTTTGAATGGGCTTAAGCTGGCGTATGGATCCTCGGACTTCCGGAGAGAGTATCGGGAGTTCTCCCCGGGGTTCATATATCGCAATCTCAAGTTGATGGTCACGGATGTGCGAACCCTCGACCATCCACACGATTACATTTGGACCGACGTCTTCGAGGTTGTGGCCGACCCTGCCAGTGTGATGCTCACGTGGGATTACCGGAGCCCTTATCCCTCGTCGTCGAAAGCATCCGAATACTTTGAGGTGAATCTGACCGAAGAAGAAAAAAATTTCTATCCCCCCACCATGATGTTCTTCGACGGAAAGGAGTGGCTTTCCATCCTGGGAATAGACAATGCCCAATCTCTTCGGGAGCAGTCGGGCAACCTCAAAGTCCCCCTCGATCTTCGTCCCTGGAGGATGATGAAAAACGACGGGAAGATGAAGGCCCTCAATCTGATTGATCGGGAGGTTCACTTTGATATCCACTTCGAAGCCGTCAGCTTTGACGGGCCTCGTCGGGTAGAGGTTTGGGTAGGAGAATCGGGTTCCACGGAACGGCTCCTTGGAGAGTTTCCGGTTGAAACCAGATCCGGAACCATCGAACTTCGAGACATGAAACTTGGGCCGGATCAAAAGATGGATTTCAGGTTCCACGCCTTCGGGGAGCCTTCTCAGTTGAAGGATGACAAAGGCGGTGTCCGAGAGGTGACGGTGGGCTTCCATAATTTTCGGGTTATTCCAAGGAATTGAAGAGAATCGGCGATCAGACGGTGACAAAGTTATCCAAAATCCGAGAAATCGTGATTTGTCCTGCGTGTGGGTCAGACCTTGAAATCGCCGACTCGTCCGTGAAATGCGAGGGTTGCCAAAAGAGCTTTGCGTTGATCGATGGGGACATCGCCAGCCTGATCGGCCACCTGAATGAGGATGCGGAATTCTCAAGGGCCAAATGGGATGAGCGATATCTCGATTACGCGGTCGCACTTGAAGCCGAGAGGGATTATAAACGCTGGTATCTGGATGACACCAAACGGCAGGTGATGGAATTTGCGCCGAGCCTTTCCAACCGATCTGGAATCTATCTGGAGATCGGCTGCGGACTTGGTTTTTTGGGAGAGGAACTTGCGCGGGAAGGCTGGTTTTTCATAGGGATCGATTTCTCGATCAATTCCCTCAGGATGCTCAAGCAACGGTTAACCGATCGGGGAATTGATAACTATTTCCTTGTCCACGGAGATATCCTATCTTTACCGATACGGGACGATTCCCTGGACCTGGTGTATGGAGGCGGAGTGATCGAGCACTTCAAGAACACTCGATGCGTCCTTGCCCATATCTTCAGGGCATTAAAGACCGGAGGTGTTTCATTCAATACCGTCCCCTATTTTAATATCGGAAATCTTCTCTATCGCTCGTGTTGGGGCGGGATTCCCAACATCCCGGTATTAAGGCAACTTTCCGAGTTCGTCCATTTAAAACTTCTCGGCGGGAAGCACATGATCTTCGGCTATGAGCTTCAGTTTACGAGAGTTCAGCTTCGAACGTTGCATTCCGAGGTTGGCTTCAGAATTCCCAATGTCCTGGTGGACCGGTTTGACTGCCAGATTCAACTGGAGAAACTCGACGACGGTTTCCTTAAGACGTTCTTCAAAAATCTCTGCAGAAATCACAGGCAGTTCTGGCCGATGGTCAAAGTCGTTGGCGTAAAATAGATCCGGAGTTATCCGATGAGCGAAGGGGTCTTCGTACATCCGACAAGCGAGGTGTCCTCTGAAGCCAGAATTGGTAGGGGAACAAAGGTATGGCAGCACTGCACAGTCCTTTCGGGTGCTGAAATCGGCGAGGGATGTCTTCTCTCGAAGAATGTTTATGTGGAAGGGCGCACGCACATCGGGAAAAACGTTAAGATCAAAAACAATGTGAGCGTTTATGAATGCGTCGAGCTGGAAGACGACGTATTCGTGGGTCCAAGCGCTGTCTTCACGAACGTGACGACCCCTCGAAGTCACTGGCCCAGGAAGGATGAATTTATCCGGACCCTCGTAAAAAAAGGGGCTTCGATTGGTGCCAATGCCACCGTGCTGTGTGGAGTGACCATCGGTCGATACGGGATGATCGGGGCCGGCTCCGTGGTCACGCGAGATGTGCCCGACTTCGCCCTGGTGTATGGAACGCCAGCCGAACAACATGGCTGGGTTTGCCATTGTGGAGAATCGATCGATCCAATCCAGAACGAGAATACCTGCTTATGTGATCTTTGTGGGAGCACCTTTGAACTCCGTGCGAATCGATTGGTTGAAATCCAACTTTGCTTTGAAAAACGTGAATCGTGAGCCTCCTCAGGTGTCTGGACAAGCATAAAAGCCATCGGAACCGAGGGAAGGGAAGAGATTCGTTGCCATCTGACACATCATTATCTATTATACACTTCTCCGATTCATATCATCCATAACAGGTCATCACATGCCGATCCCCCTTATCGACTTGAAGGCCCAATACCGGTCAATTCAACATGAGATTGACCGGGCAATCAAGGATGTCATCGAAAGCACCTCCTTTGTCAGCGGAAAATTCGCAAGGGCCTTTGAAGCGTCTTTTTCGAGCTACTGCGGGGTTTCCTACGGGGTCGGGGCCAGTTCGGGGACGACGGCGCTTCACCTTGTGTTAGCAGCGATCGGGATCGGCAACGGGGATGAGGTGATAACCGTTCCGAACACCTTCACGGCTACTGCGGAGATGATCTCGATCACCGGGGCCAGGCCGGTATTCGTGGATGTTGAAGATGACACATTCAACATGGATCCCTCCAAATTGGAGGCTGCCATTACCCCCAAAACAAAGGCCATCGTGCCGGTACACCTGTATGGGCAGATGGCTGACATGGACCGGATCACAAAGATCGCCGAGGGGCACGGCATTCCCGTTGTCGAGGACGGCGCGCAAGCCCACGGCGCCGAATACAGTGGGAAGCGCGCGGGTCAATTCAGTGCTGCAGCGGTCTACAGCTTTTACCCCGGAAAGATCCTGGGGGCGTACGGAGACGCCGGCATCGCCGTGACCAACGATGAGGTCCTGTCCCAAAAGATGTCGATGCTCGCGAATCACGGAAGGGCCGGAAAGTACGAACACGAAGTCGCCGCCTTCAACTACCGGATCGACGACCTGCAAGCGGCCATCCTGAACGTCAAACTGGGATATTTGAACGAATGGATAGAGCAGCGTCGGAGAAAAGCGGCCCTCTATAGCCGCATTCTTGAAGATTCCGTCTTGACCCCGAAGGAGATGCCGTACGCCGTCCACGTTTACACATACTACGTTATCCGCACGAAAGGACGGGAGAGGCTCCAATCGGCCCTGAATACGAAAGGGATCGAATCGATCATCCATTATCCCGTTCCGCTCCACCTACAACCCGCTTATCGCCATCTTGGCTACGGGAAGGGGGATTTTAAGGTTGCTGAGAATCAGGCGGAGGAGATTCTATCCCTCCCCCTCTACCCCGAGCTGGAGGAAAGCCAGATCAGGGAGGTGGCTGAGGTGGTGTGGAACAACACGTGAAACAGCACGTCTGCGATCCCTAGTTTTTTCGCAGAACCCAGGAGGACATGATGACATTTGTTCCGAAGGTCCCGGATGATGGACAGCGTATCACGATGAAGGACGGAAAGCTTGCGACCCCCGATCAGCCGGTCATCCCATTTATTGAGGGAGACGGTACGGGTCCGGACATCTGGCGGGCGGCCTCCCGAGTTATGGAGGGGGCCGTCGAAAAGGCCTATGACGGGGAGAAGAGGATCGCGTGGATGGAGGTCCTTGCGGGGGAAAAGGCCTTCAACGCCGTTGGGAGCTGGCTTCCGGATGCGACAGTCGATGCGTTTCGGGAGTTTCTCGTGGGCATCAAGGGCCCCCTGACCACGCCGGTGGGCGGGGGCATCAGGAGCCTGAACGTGGCCCTTCGGCAGACCCTGGACCTATATGTATGCCTTCGTCCGGTCCGCTGGTTTCAGGGTGTGCCGAGCCCGGTCAGGCACCCGGAGAAGGTGGATATGGTTATCTTCCGGGAGAACACTGAGGACATCTACGCCGGGATTGAATGGGAGGCGAAGACCCCGGAAGTTCGGCAGGTGATTGCCTGGCTCCGCGACCAGATGGGCATCAAAAAGATCCGTTTTCCGGAGACGTCGGGCATCGGAATCAAGCCGGTGTCCGAGGAAGGAAGCAAGCGGCTTATCCGGGCGGCCATCGAGTACGCCATTCGACTGGGTAGAAAGAGCGTGACCCTTGTTCATAAGGGAAATATCATGAAGTTCACGGAAGGGGCTTTTCGGGGGTGGGGCTACGAACTGGCCAAACAGGAATATGATGGGAAGGTGGTTTCGTGGGACGAGTGTCTCGGAAACGTTCCAGAAGGAAAGGTCCTGATCAAGGACGCCATCGCAGACATCTTCCTGCAGCAGATCTTGACGCGTCCCGATGAATTCGACGTGGTGGCGACCATGAATCTGAACGGGGATTACTGCTCTGACGCACTGGCGGCCCAGGTGGGCGGGATCGGGATCGCTCCTGGGGGAAATATCAATTATATTACAGGCCACGCCGTGTTCGAAGCCACGCACGGGACGGCACCGAAGTACGCCGGACAGGACAAGGTTAACCCGGGCTCCGTTCTTCTGTCCGGGGAGATGATGTTCCGTTACCTGGGTTGGGATGAGGCGGCGGACCTGATCGTGTCGGGTCTCGAGAAGACGATTTCGAGCAGAGTGGTCACCTATGATTTCGCGAGGCTGATGGAGGGACCCGAAGAGGTGAAGTGCTCCGAGTTCGCCGATGCGATCATCCGGAATATGTGAAGTTGTGTCGTCCGGAGGAGAATCCGTGGATTTCCTAATGGGTGGGATAAGTCCGTGAAGATTTTGGTGACAGGGGGGGCGGGGTTTATCGGTTCGCACGTCGTGGATGCCTGCCTTTCGGCGGGTCACGAGGTCGTCGTTCTGGACGATCTTTCCCGGGGGGAGAGGCGGAACCTGAACGCCGGGGCCAGATTTTATGAGATCGATGTGTGCGACCCCGAAGCGAGAAAAATCATCCAAGAGGAGAAACCGGACATCCTCAGCCACCACGCCGCCCAGATGAGCGTTACGGACTCGGTTAAGGACCCGATGCACGATGCACGAGTCAATATCCTGGGAACGATCAACCTCCTGGAGGCTTCGGCTGCCGTGGGAACTCAAAAAGTCATCTTTGCATCGTCGGGGGGGGCGATCTATGGAGAGGTCAGGGAGGCGCCCGTTGACGAAAATTCCACCACGGTCCCGATCTCCCCATACGCTGTTTCCAAGATCGCGGGGGAATGCTATCTTGGATACTTCAGGAGACAGCACGGACTTCGCTATACCATTCTCCGCTATGCAAATGTTTACGGCCCCAGGCAGAATCCATTCGGCGAAGCGGGTGTGGTTGCGGTTTTCTCCACAAGCATGCTTTCCGGTAAACCGCCCAGGGTCAATGCAGCCAGGGAGGTGGGCGACCCTGGAGATATCCGGGACTATGTCCACGTGGATGATGTGGTGCACGCAAACCTGCTGGCGATAAAGGCGGGGGACGACGATGTCTTCAACATTGCCACGGGTCTGGAGACGACCACGGAAGACTTGTTTCATCAAGTGGCCAAGGCGGTGGAATTTCAGGATCCACCGGAATACGGGCCACCCCGCCCCGGGGACCTCCTCCGGAGTGTCCTTTCCCCCCGGAAGGCCGAGCAGGTGCTCGGGTGGAGGCCGAAGACAGCCCTCAGTGAGGGCATTCGGAAGACGGTCGAGTACTTTCAACAGGACGGCAGAGATGTCTCCTAAACATCTGGAATATCAGGAGAAGCTACTGCAGATCGGAGAAGCGATGGGATATGAATGTCGCCCCAGTTTCCGGAAGAGCGCCATGGGGGACGCGGTCTGGCTGGAGTCCACCAGCGGCAAATACGCCCGGGAGTTGCTCCCGATCGTGGCTTTCAAGGTCCTGTGCTTTGAGACCGGTAAGGAGATCCGGGAGGCCCTTATGACGCTCCAGGCCATCTCACCCGCACTTGGCGTCCTGGTGGTGATCGAAGAGGAATATGCGCGCCGGGCCAAGGAATTGAAGCGATACGATGCTCATACCTATCCAAAACATATTCGAAGACTTGCCGAAAAGCTCAAGTCAGGCATGGAATTGATTTTTAGGGTGGAGGTGTGGGGCCAGGAGGACGTGGACCGGCTTCACCGCGAGTTTGTTGAAGAGATGTTGGCACTCAAGAAGCGGAAGGTCCGGCGGAGGAGAAAGAGAACCAAGAAATAAATTGAAGAATACCGATTGTATATTAGACGATTGAATATTAAGGGAGTGAAGTTTTCGAATTCAGGAGTTCCCTTATGGCATCCAGCGTCAAGTTTGTGTTCCTCGGGGCAACTCACCCGCATACGCCGTGGCATTTAAGGACACTGCAGCTTTTGGATGAAGTGTCTTCGATCGTTTTGTGGGACGAAAGCCGGGAGGCCCTCGAGAGGCTTCAAAAGGACCGTGGGGAAAAGGTGGAATTGATCACTACGGACCTTGATGAGGCCCTTGGACGGGAGGATGCCGAGTTTGCGTTCGTCGCCTTGAGGAACGATCAAACCCCCGAAGCCATCGTTCGGGCTGCCCGTTCGGGAAAACACATTATGTCCGAGAAGCCGGTGGGTATAAATGCAGAACAGGTCTCCCGGGCCCTTGATGAAGTATCAAAGGCGGGTGTGGCCTTTGGCGTCTGTTATCCCAATCGTTACAACCCGGCTGCACAGGATATCAGACAACACGTCGGAAACGGATTTTTGGGACGCGTGATGGCGGCGGAAATGCGATTGATCACCTCTCAGGTGAAATTCCGCGACCCCTCGCTCTGGTTGTTCAAACGGGGGCTTGCCGGGGGTGGGATTCTTTCTTGGCTGGGCTGCCATTATATCGACCTGATCCGCTACATGCTGGACGATGAGATCACCCTGGTATCCGCGATGGTCGGGTCATTGGGCGGGGAGGAGATCGAAGTCGAAGACGTGGCGTGTCTGTCGATCCGGTTCCGAAAGGGCTCATTGGCGACCCTTCAGTGCGGCTACATGCTTCCGTCCAGCAGAAGCGGTTACACCGGGGCTTCTTATGACAGCTTCGTGGGGATTCGGGGGACGATGGGTCGGATCATGTGGTCTCCTTTCGAACGGGCGTCCGCCACCCTTCAGATAGAGAGCCTGTCCCCGGAGTGGAAGGCATCCCCGTTTC
This sequence comes from Candidatus Latescibacterota bacterium, assembly GCA_965217865.1. Taxonomy (GTDB): domain Bacteria; phylum Latescibacterota; class UBA2968; order SICM01; family SICM01; genus CBDCJO01. Next base: position 3,871,326 of record CBDCJO010000002.1, read on the forward strand.
GAGAGTTCCATTATCGATTCGAAAAGTCAGAAGCATATGGCGGGATGTACGGCCTGATGTTCATCCGCGACTTTATCGCCGCTGCGAAGTCCGGGAAAACCCCTCCGGCCGGGGCGCAGGACGCCTTGCGCGCCATTCAGGTAATCGACGCGGCCTACGAATCCAGCCGCACAGGGCGGTGGGTGGAGGTCGAAAATTCATAACGTCGATCGAGGTCAAATGAATGCCGTGCCCTACCGCAGCGCGACACCTTCCCGTTTAATCCCCATCGCAATACCCGTTAATCCAAAGATCATCGTAGATGATGTGCCGCTCGAAGAGCTGGAGCGCAGGTTCCGGGACGGCCATCCTGAAACGGTCGCAAAAGTGGCATCGACCCTGAACTTTGCGGATGGCTTTATCTCGGGCGGGCTAAAGGGGGGGTTCAAGATGATCCCGGGGAGAGAGCCCCGGGGGATCCATTCGTGTGCCTGTCCCATCCATCCCTTGGCGGTTCGATTCGGCGTGGGTTTCTCGTGGTACCTTAAAGACCCGTGGAGGCTCACCTGTCCCCTTTGCAAAGAGGAAGGACGGACGTATCCGTTCTATCCCAATCCGAGGTATCCCGACGACGGGGAGGGATGTCGCCCCTCGGAGGAAGTATGGCGGGAGGATCACGGATCGGATTGGAACTGGGAAGGGGTGGTAGGAGGCCGTTTTGGTCCTGCAGACGCTTTCTATTTTCAGGGGTTGTGCGCTGCAAACTTGTGGTTTGCCCTTTGCGGGGATGTTCTTCCGAAATTGGGAGCCGCCACTCACTATGCGAGGCGATTGGAGGCGGACGCTGTCGGGAAGGCGGGGGATTTTGCACAGCAGGCCAAACGACTGATGGTCACGCTTTCCCGGGCTGTCTTCGGAGATTCCTACCTGAGCGCGATCCTCGACGTTTCTCACGAGACGTTTCGAGATCGCCTCGCATCCTTTTACGGGGTGACGGGAAGGGGTCGGAGGATCCGACGATTTGCGGGTTATCGACTTTCGACGATCGACGACTGTATCGACGGGGAACCGGGCAGGTCCCTGGAAGAATCGAGATACCGGGCATCGGCCAACCGGTTCCCCGGGTTGTTGAAAGACAGGATCGACGCTGCCCGCGGGTTGGCTTCCGCTTACTGTATGATTGCGGGGAGTTTCACCGAGCCGGAGTCCGAGACCGGGATGCGGGATATCGCGGAGCGTCTGGTGACTTCGTCCGAGGGAGATGCGGAGCAGCTCAGAAAAGGAAGGCGAGCGCAGGTTTTGAAACGCGGCATTCTGGATTACGCCCTCGATTCCTCCCCTCTGATGGGTGGACCTGATCACCCGGATGATTCAACACATGAACTTCCTGTGGATCTGGGTATTCTGCTGGACAACCAAAAACTGATCGAACACGTCGCCGAACAGGTGGTCGCGGGTCTCAGGAATTCCCTCACGGGTGATGGTTTGGGAATGGAGGGTTCTCCTTTCCACACGATCTCCTCCTTGAGTTGTCTGTACTCCGCAGCCCGCCTGCAAGGCCTTTCGGGAAATTTTAAACGAGGGGCTTTCTATGTCGAAGATGAGACCGGAAACCTTGATCTTTTTGGCCCTCCATTGATCCGGGACACATTATCGAAATTTCTCCGATGTGCCTTTCCAGACGGGCGGTTGATCCCGTGGGGGGAAACGCCGATCGGGACTGAAGTGCCGGTCTCCTTTTTTGAATTGATCGATCGTTACGACGGGCATCTCCCTGCGGCTTGCTCCGAACGATTCAGGGTTGGGGCAAATGGACAACTGGAGCTTATCAGGCCCCTGACGACTCCTACATGCCTGCTTCACGAGGCGCGGAAGGCCCTTCTCCGGAGCGGGGAAGGCGAAGCGCATCGGTTGGTTTCTCTCGATTACCTGGGCGGCGGCGGGGGCAACCACCCTGTCCTTAACCTGACGGTATACGCCAAAGGCCACGAACTGGTCACGGATCCAGGGTCCCCGGGATCCGCCGGATCTATGAACCGGGATTGGATGGGGACTCCCCCGGCGCATAATACCCTGGTGCTCAGGCGAGAGACCGGAGAGGGGGTTTCGGATCGGTTGAAGGGAGATCTTCTAGGGTTTTTCAAGGACTTGCCCGGGATCAAAGCGGCGGATGTCGCCGTGCTCGATCCCGTGGAATTGGATGACGCAGCAGGTGAAGGGGGATCTTACGGGCGCACCGTGGCCATGGTCGGGGTGGACGAAAAAGAGAGTTATATTCTGGACATCTTCCGCGCGAGAGGCGGCGGGGTCCAGGATCTCTTTTTTCACGGGGGTGGACGGAGCTTCGAGGTCAAGGGAGTGGATTTGATTCCACACGCGGATCCGAACGAAGACCTTTATACCTACAGCGGATTCTCTTTTGCTTGCAGCGACGTGTGGGGGGAGAAGAACGTGAAGAACCTGCAGGTGGGGGCCCCGTCGGGACCGTGGACCGCCACCTGGGGGGTGGTTCCCGAATGGTCCTCGCGCCTGGACCCTCCGGAGGTGGACTCGCAGGTATTCCTGAAGTGGCACTTTATGGACCAGGGGGGATCGGAGATGATTGCGGGGGACGCGCCCGGACAACGATGGGAGGATAACCGCGACGTGGGCGAGCGGATGAGGCTGGTCTGCGTGCGGCGGGTGAAGACGGATGTCCTTCAAAACTACGTCTCTGTGATCGAGCCATACCGAAAGAGGCCATTTATCCGTCGGGTGGAGCGCCTCCGGGTTCAACCCGAACAGGACTCGGCTGTCGCCCTGAAGGTGGTGTTGCCGGACAGGACGGACTACATCCTGAGTGTTCGACAGGAGGAGGAACCGGTTACGTTCCGGGTGGAGGAGGGGGGACACCAGATCTCCTCCGACGGTGAACTGGCCGTGGCCTCCTTCGGGCCCGAAAGGCTGGAATCTCTTATTGTCATCGCCGGAACCCACGCGGAATCGGATGGGATCTCCGTGCTCCCCACACGAACGCGAAAAGGGAAATTGATCGATTTCGATGATGTTGAGAAGACCCTCGTTGTCAAAACCGGGGATCCTCTCCCCACGGACGGAAGCCTCCGAGGAGAGGTGATCCAGGTGGTGCACCAGGCGTCCCGCTCGAGTTTCACGATTGACGGTCTTCGACTCGCCGGGGAAGATCGGTATGAAATCGCTCTGGCAGATTCTCCCCATCTCGTAGTCAATTATCTTCGCGTGATCGAAGTAGAACCGGATGGCGTTTGGGTGGAGACCCCACCCGTACTGCCAAACCAGGCGAAGGACCTGCTGATCTACAAGGTGCTCCGGGATGGCTCGTTGAGCTACCTGGACCACTGGAGGGGGGCCGTGTCGGAAGATGTGCACGATGAGTGGGGATGCTTCGTTCGGAAGAGGCACCGGATCGACTTAAAAGTCGCCGAATCCGTTACCCCCGGGGATCAGATCGGACTGTCATTGTTGGATCCGGGACGAGATCGATTCACCCTGACCGGTTCGGGGTTTTGGAAAATTGAAGATTGAAGATCGGAGAAACGCTAGACTTCGTCTAATTTTTATAATTGAGGAGACAGGAGGATCGACTGCGGTGGTCCGCGCCGACCCCTGTTGCCTCTGGACAAAAAGGCCGAGGCTTCTCTCAAAAAGGAACTGGAGGAGATCGGATTTTTTAACTGGTAGACGCAGGACCATACGCTTAGAGGTGGGAGCAAGGAAAATCCTGAGTTTGTCCGAAGGCTTAATAAACTGAATGTCGTGGGATCAAGTCGATAACCTCATCCGAAAGGCGATCGAGGACAGGGCTTTTCCGGGCGCTGTCTACCTCGTGGCCGACCGCGACGGGGTCCTGGTGGAGCGGGGTTTTGGCCGGCAGACCTATGACCTCCAGGCGTCCCCCATTCGGTCCGATGCGCTGTACGATCTTGCATCCCTGACGAAGGTGATTGTCACGACGACCCTGGCGATGATCGCGTATGATCGGAGTCTGTTTGTCCTGGATGATCCGGTCGTCCGGTACGTGCCGGAATTCGCAGGGGGAGGACGTGAACAGATCACCGTCCGTCATCTCCTCACCCACAGCAGCGGTCTTCGGTATTGGACCCCGCTGTACGAAACCTGCCGGTCGAAGGACGAGGTCCTCAGGGCCATATGTCGCATCGAGCCGGAGCCCCCGGCAGGAAAGGGGGTGGTCTACAGCGATCTGGGGATCATCCTGCTCGGGGCTATTCTGGAGCGTCTCTGGAGCCTCGGCATAGACTTGATTGCACGAAGGGAGGTACTGGACCCTCTGGGGATGATGGATACGTTGTATTGCCCGCCGGCGCTTCTCCGCGGCCGCATCCCCCCCACTGAGGTCCGAACCGCTTGGAAGCCCGGGCTTGTTCACGGGGAAGTCCACGACGAGAATGCGGCCGCGATGGGCGGGGCCGCCCCCCACGCAGGCCTTTTTGGGACCGCCCGGGACATGGGGACGTTCGGGTGCATGATTTTGAACGGGGGTGTCCACGAAGGCCGTCGTTTGATCGCGGAGAAGACCGTAGGTATTTTCTCCCGCCGGGCTGACCTGGTTCCGGGGAGCAGCCGTGCCCTGGGTTGGGATACGCGTCAAAACCCCGGCTCGTCCGCCGGGGTTCGTTTTTCTTCCAGGTCATTCGGCCACACCGGATTCACGGGGACCACCCTATGGGTCGATCCAGATCGTTCTATCATCGCCGTACTTTTGACGAACCGTGTTCATCCGACTCGGGAAAACAGGAAGATTCTCGAGGTACGACCTGCTTTCCACGATGCCGTCGCCGACGCAGTGGATCAAAGATAGTTCCACGTTCCAGGTCCCAGGAACTGTTGGGGTGAAAAGGGATGGTGTTTTATGATCAAGTCCAGGTTGGTAGCCCCGGGTCCTACCCCGATTCCCGAACGGGTCCAGCAGGCCATGGCCCGGCCGATCGTTTATCACCGAGGGGAAGAGATCACCCCCCTGCTTCACGATATAAACGATGGGCTCAGGGGTGTTTTCCCTTCATGCGGGGATATCCTGCTGTTCGCGGCATCCGGCACGGGTGTGATGGAGGCCGCTGTAGTCAACCTGGTAAACCCCGGGGACCGGGTCCTTGTGATTCACGCGGGGAGGTTCGGCGAGCGATGGGTCGAGGTCTGCAGGGCATTCGGGATTGATGCGGTTTCACTCGATCTTGCGTGGGGAGAGTCAATCGATCCAGACCAGGTTGCGGATCGACTCGAAACCGACCCGTCGATCCGTGCGGTCTTCGCCACTCAGAGTGAGACCTCAACGGGGGGGTGGCACGACCTGGAGGGAATCGGGAAGGTCGTTAAGGATTTTCAAGCGTTGTTCATTGCGGACGCGATATCCAGCATAGGGGCGCATTCTCTTCCCACAGAGGCGTGGAGTGTCGATTGTGTGGTGACGGCCTCGCAGAAGGGATTGATGACCCCGCCGGGCGTGGGGATCGTGAACCTTGGACGTCGCGCCTGGGAGGCCGTCGAGCGCTCATCCACCCCCAAGTATTACTGGAGTTTTGTCCGGATGAAAGGGGCGCTTGAAAAGCGGGGCAGCACCCCGGCGACCCCGGCGACCACCCTGTTGATGGGCCTTCGTGAAGCCCTGAATATGATTCACGAAGAGGGTGTTGAAAATGTCTGGAGGCGGCACGCCAGGCACGCCGCGGCGATCCGGGCAGGCGTCGTTGCTGTGGGCCTCAAAGTCTTCCCGGAAAACCCTTCCAACGCCCTCACCGGGGTCCTCCTGCCGGATGGGATGGATGGGGTGGCCCTGGCAAAGCAGATGAAATCCCGTTACGGGATCGTGGTCGGGGGGGGGTTGGGCAACCTGGCCGGAAAGCTGATCCGGCTGTCCAACCTGGGTTATATGGACGACTTGGATGTGGTTTCGACGATTTCGGCGCTTGAGATGTCCTTGAGGGATGTTGGCTGGCACCAGGAAGGCGGGCTTGGTGTGGCGGCGGCTCAGGGGGTCTTGTGCGGTTCCGACCTTTGTTGAATTCGCCAGAAGGAATCGTCAGTCGATCCATAGCAAGCAGCGCCCTTGATGGGAGGAAAGAATTGACTTGATTTGGGGAGGCGGATTGGTTTACATTAATCAACGGCAGGGCGAAATTCGGCCCTGCCGAATTTTTGTGCGAGCGCAGGTAGCCGATTCACCCCGAATGTGTAAAAGGAACCCTTCTTATGTCCGTGCGTATCGTGTTGGGAACACAATGGGGGGATGAGGGTAAGGCCAAGGTGGTCGATTACCTGACCAAAGAAGCCGACATCGTCGTCCGTTTTCAGGGGGGCGCCAACGCCGGCCACACGGTGGTCGTGAACGGCGAACAGTTCATCTTCCATCTCCTTCCCGCGGGTATTATACACCCGGATAAAATATGTGTGATCGGAAACGGGGTGGTGATCGACCCGGAGGCCATGCTCTCGGAGATTAAAGAACTCGAGGATCGGGGAATTTCGATCGAAGGTCGTCTTTTTATCAGCCAGAACGCCCATCTTGTCATGCCGTATCACAAGGTCCTTGAGCAGATGGAGGAGGCGATCCGAGCGGAAGATTCCGAAGGTGCCGGTCGCATCGGGACCACGGGAAGAGGGATCGGTCCGTGTTACAGGGATAAGGTTAACCGGACCACGGGGATCCGGATCGTGGACCTGCTTGACCGGGATACCCTACGGGAAAAGCTCCGTTTCAACATAAGGGAAAAGAATGAAATTTTGAAGAAGGTTTACGATCACGAGGAGATCGACGAGGAGAGGATCATCTCAGATTATCTTGATTTCGACAAACGGATCGACCCCTATGTCAAGGATGTTTCGGTCTTCCTGAACGAAGCGATCGATTCAGGAAAGCGGATTCTATTCGAAGGGGCGCAGGGGACGCTCCTGGATGTGGACCACGGGACGTATCCTTTTGTAACTTCATCCAATACGGTTGCGGGTATGGCCTGTACCGGGACCGGGGTGGGCCCAACCCGGATAGACACCGTGATCGGCGTGACCAAGGCCTACACAACTCGTGTCGGCTACGGCCCGTTTCCCACCGAACTGACCGATAGCGTGGGGGATCGAATCCGCGAGGTCGGTCAGGAGTTCGGAGCCACGACCGGTCGTCCCCGTCGGTGCGGGTGGTTTGACGCGGTCATCGTCCGTTTTTCCGCGCGGGTGAACGGTTTGAGCAGCCTGGCCGTCAGCCGATTGGACGTCCTGGACAGCATGGAACATCTGAAGATCTGTACGGCCTACCGGTGCGGTGGGAAGGTCCTTCAACATTTTCCAAACGATGTTCGTATTCTGGAGCAGTGTGAACCCATCTATGAATCTTTCGAAGGCTGGTGCGCTTCCACGAATAAGGTTCGGAAGTTTAAGGATCTTCCTGAAAAGGCCAGGATTTACCTCAATCGTATCAGAGAACTGACAAAGACCCCGATTTCATTGATTTCCGTCGGACCGGATCGGGAGGAGACTATATTCGTAGAGTAATGATCCGATGGGGCATCGCAGTCCCACCGCGGTGCTAAAGAAAACGACATCATATTATTTTTAAATAATTTAAGATGATTTATCGTGACCGTGACCCGGTTTTTATTGAGTAGACACAAAAATACCTTGACGTTTACGTTAAAGTAATATATATTGTTAATAACACGCTCCAATTGACCATAAGGGTGCTTTTCCCAGGGTGAAACATGAAAACCGTTCAACTGATGAATATCGGGGATGCTGCCAAAAAGGCTGGTGTCAGTCAGAGATGTCTACGGTATTATGAAGAATTGGGTATCCTGGCACCGCAAGATAGAACTTCGGGGGGTTACCGTCTCTATTCAGAAAACCAACTTAACAAACTCCAAATGATCGACGGCCTGAAGTCTCTGGGATTTCCTCTGGCACAAATCCGAAATATTCTGACGGTCAACGAAGGGGCCCCCATCGGGTCTGAAAAGGCCTCTCGGGTCCTGCAGCTCCTCAATCAGCAACTTGCGCAGATTGAGGATAAGATCGCACTTTATCATCTTCTGAAGGGATCACTGGTCTCGGCAATTGAAATCATGAAAATGAATTGTTTGAAATGTAACAAAAATATGCTCACCGAGAGGTGTCAGGATTGTGACGTCATCACGGGATGTAAAGAGTTGCCTCTCCCGATGTCCCTTCTGACCTGAACAACCGAGCTTCAATTTTATCCTTATCACCTTTGAAATCCGGATGGGGGTGTTCGACCGTGAAAATTAAATTCGGGGATTCAAAAAACGTCAACAACGATCTGTCGGTTAGAGGTTATCTGCGCGATATTCGGAAGCATAAGCCCCTGAGCCGGAAAGAGGAAGGTTTGTTGCTCAGGCGGGTGAAGGCAGGTGACCGGAGGGCTACAGAGAAGTTGATCTCCGCCAATCTCCTATTTGTTGTCAGCGTTGCGAACCAGTATGTGAACAGGGGACTACCCCTTTCCGACCTGATTGCCGAAGGCAACATGGGCTTGCTCAACGCGGTTGGGAAATTTGACGAAACACGTAACCACAAATTCATCAGTTACGCGGTCTGGTGGATCAGACAGGGCATCCTCAAATCCCTGGCCGAGCAGACCAATATCGTTCGCTTCCCGATCAACCAGATTGAGGATATTGAGGGGATCAATCGGGCGTCAGAAGCGCTCTCCCAGGAACTGGGAAGGTCTCCAACCTTTTCCGAAGTAGCCGAGAGCGTCAGCATGAGCCGAAAACGTGCTGAGCGAGCGTTCGTGGCTTCCCAATCCGATGTCTCCCTGGACGGTACGATCGACCCCGACGAAGAGGTCTCGCTCTATAACCTGATTCCCACAGGCGGTCCTTCCGCCGATGAGGAGGTCACCGCCAAGAGCCTCAAGGATGCCGTTTTCGACTCTATGACCTCCTTGACCTCCAGGGAAGCAAAGATTGTAAAACTCTACTTTGGGTTGGAAGGGGATCCCGTGACCCTCGAAAAGATCGGGTCGGAGATGGGGATGACCCGGGAGCGTGCCCGTCAGATTCGAAACGAAGCCATCGGAAAGCTGCGCCGGAGCCTCCGGATAAAAGGCCTGGCCGCTTAAGCCCGCCACCCCCATAATTTCGATGGCCTTTTTTCGTTTAATATTTATATTTGTGGACGCAACCGCATAGTCGCGAAAAGCCGGCAGGGGGATTTGGGTGGAGAGATTGACTAGGGAGCAGGTGGTTTTCAAAGTTAAAAGCCACGAGAGCCTGGATGAATCCGACCTGACGAGGGTTGATCTGACGGGCGCCGACTTGGGGGGGGGGAACTTCGCTCGGACTCGGTTCGTTGAGGCCGTCCTGAAGGACGCCAACTTTTCGAAGGCGCATCTGCAAACGGCGGACCTTTCCCGGGCAGACCTTCGGAACGTAAATTTTCGGGAGGCTTATCTCGTCGGTGCAAACCTGGATCGAGCAAATCTCGAAGGAGCCGATCTGAGAGGGGCTTTTCTTTCCGGAGCCTATCTTGGAGGGGCCAGCTTTAAACGCGCAGATCTCCGCAACGCGCACCTTGGGGTCGTAAAGTTCGGGTTTCCCAATCCCCTTGAACATGCCTGCTCCTTTGCCGAGGCCAACCTAGAGGGGGCCCTGTTTGGAGCGACGGACCTAAGGGGCGTGGACCTCCGTGGTGCGAACCTCAGAGGCGCTTTCCTATACGAAGCGATGCTCCGCGGGGCCATCTGTGACCCAGACACCTTCAAGACCGCCACAACCCGGGCGGAGGCCTATTAACGGCTGAATCCCGTTTGCAGTCTTATGGATCTTTTCACGATAGACTCGATTCCAGGAGATGACTCCTGGCAGGACGGTGGGTCCCCCAAGCTGATCGATAGTTTCGGTCGGACCATCAACAACCTCCGGATTTCGGTGACGGACCGCTGCAATATGCGCTGTGTCTACTGCATGCCGGCGGAAGGGATGGTCTTCTTCGATCGTGCGGAAATTCTGAGCTATGAGGAGATCGTTCGATTCGTTCGAATCGGAGCCCGACTGGGAATCACAGACCTCCGTATTACCGGGGGAGAGCCGCTCGTCCGTAAGGACCTCCACCTTTTGATCGGAGAACTTTCACAGGTCCCTGGGATCCAGGACATCGGCCTGACGACCAACGGCATTCTTCTGGAGGATCAGGCACAAACCCTATATGACGCGGGGTTGCGCCGAATCAACGTCAGTCTGGATTCACTTGATCCAGAACAGTTTTCTAAGATCACCCGGAGGGATGTTTTTCACAGGGTCGTTGCCGGTATTGAGGCCGCCGAACGGGTGGGTATGAGTCCGATCAAGCTTAATACGATCGCCGTACGGGGGTTCACGGAGGGAGAGGTGCTCGGTTTCGCGGAATTGGCGAGAAAAAAATCCTATGAAGTGCGTTTTATCGAATATATGCCGCTTGGAGCGGATGATGTCTGGGAGAAACAGAAGGTTCTGGGCCAGAAGGAAATCCTGGATTGTATCCACGCCGTGTGGCCCCTGGAACCCATAGAAGATGCCGATGGCCGGGCGCCTGCGGATACATTTCGTTTCCTCGATGGCACGGGGAAAATCGGAATTATCGCTTCTGTGACCCACCCCTTTTGTGAAGCTTGTGACAGGATTAGAATAACATCGGACGGGAAGCTCCGGACGTGTCTTTTCTCGATTACTGAAACCGATATCAAGTCCCTTCTGAGAGGCGGGGCGTCAGACCAGGAGATCAGCAGCGTTCTGATCGAGGCGGTCTGGAGGAAAGAACCCGGTCACCGAATCAATCAACCGGATTTCGTCAAACCAAGCCGTACCATGTCCGCCATCGGAGGATAGTACGGCCCACGGCAACATTTTTTCGTTGACAACTTTTCAAGGGTTCCTTAAATTGTCCCAACTGTTCTAGGTGTAGTGCGTTGTAAAATAGCAAGCTATGTACCTATTCATCGATTGCAACAAGATTTTGTGAGACGGAGGTGATGGCGCGGAGTCCGTTTAAAAAGTTTTATTATCCTCTTCCCTTGAACAATAATTTTTGATAACGGTCCCTTTGAAAGGAGATGGCGTATGGCATACATCATCGCTCAGCCGTGCATCGACGTGATGGACAGGGCTTGTGTCGAGGTCTGTCCGGTGGATTGCATCTACGAACCCGATGCCACGACTCTCGCTACCGAGGATCGTCGGCCGATGCTCTACATCCATCCGGAAGAGTGCATCGACTGCGGTGCTTGCGAACCGGAATGCCCGGTTGAAGCCATTTTCGCCGAAGAGGATACGCCTGAGGAGTGGAAGGAGTATATCGAGATCAATGCAAAAGCCTTTGAGTGATTGAGCAAGACGCCGGCCATGCAGCCGGAACGATTCCATGCCGGGGCCCGAAAGGCCCCGGCTTTTTTTATCCCTTTCAATGTCTCTCGAACCGAATGAACCAAACCACCTGAATCGAAGGATCATTTCGGCGGGTCCTCTTGTGAGACCTCAGGAGCACTCGCGGTTGCGACCGCATCCAGGAGCTGATTATTTCGGATGAGGGATCCGGGAACTCGCCAGAGTGCGATCCCGTTGCAGATCAATGTGAGGATGGCGAGGATCCGGTGTACCGCGGGTGAGAGGGCCTGGACGTGTACACCCCCACCCAGCATGGCCGTGGTCATCGTCAGAAAAATGGCCAGAAGTGCCCACGGGAAAAGAGCTCTCTTGAAACGCTTGGCGTCGTCCACGTAGATCCGATCGAGTCCCCTCTCCCGGGTTTCCCGTTCGATCGCCGATCCGGTTCCTACGAAGTAGAAGACCGTAATAGTGTGGGATAACATCACGATCATCGTGGCCACGAGGGAGACATTGATATGAGTCCCAAGGGGGATCGTTCCGGATGAGGTCATATATCCCAGGACAGTGCTGGCCACCAATGATGGAAAAGAGATCACCGCCAGGGCAAGGATTACGGCCTGCATTTATTCATCTCCTGATTAACGTATGGACGCACAGGACAGGACGTAGCGTCGAACCCTCTCAAACAGAGATCATTAATATAAGTTCTCCCGGAGACGAGTGCAATATTCCGGGGTGACATCCATTGCCCGGATGACGTGAGATTTTCCGCTTGACACCCGGTTTTTTCCATGCCTGATTCAAAGGTTATGATCAAAATATCATATCTCTTCTTTAACCCATATCCCCGATGACCTCCATCGAAGATAAATCTCGCCTCCGAATGTTCCTGGATAAAAACGTCCCCTTGATCGATAAGGAGATGTTCTCCTTCCTTCCTCAGTCCGAACCCCTTCATCTTCTGTATGGCCCTATGCGAGACTATCCCCTTCGGGGAGGGAAGCGGTTCCGGTCTGCCTTGGTCCTTCTCTCGTGTGAGGCCCTTGGGGGGGATACGAAGAATGCTGTTCGAACAGCGGCCGCATTCGAGATGTTCCAGTCCTTCGCCCTCGTGCACGACGATATCGAAGATGGATCGGAGATACGTCGAGGCAAGCCCTGTCTTCACCAGATCCATGGGGTTCCGATCAGTATCAATGTCGGGGATGCGCTGTATGCAAAGGTTTTCGAAGTCCTTTTGGAGAACCAGGAAATCCTGGGGACCGAGAAGACGCTCAGGCTGTTCGCGGAGATGATTTCGGGTGCGCGGGAGACGTTTGAGGGACAGGCCTACGACATCGGATGGGCAAAGGAGGGGACGATCCCATCCGTGGCGATATTTATGAGGATGCTTCGAAAGAAAACCGGGTGGTATAGCGGTAGAGGTCCGTGCACTTCCGGTGCGATTATTGCGGGGGCGGAACCTGAGATGAATCGAGCGGTGGGGGACTTTGGAGAAGCGATTGCGGTGGCCTTCCAGCTCCGGGATGATCTCTTAAACGTCCAGGTGGGTGACGTAGATGCTCTGTCCGCCCCGGGGGCCACGTCCGGAGGCTACGGGAAGGAGTGGGCGGGGGATATCGCCGAGGGAAAAAGGACGCTGATGGTCATCGACCTGTTGAACAACTGCACCCGGGAAGAACGAGATAAAACCCTTACGATCCTGGATCGGGATCGAAAAAAGAATACGCAAGGGGAAATCGAGTGGGTTGTATCGTCTATGGTCCGTTATGGCTCTATTCAGCGCGCACAGGAGGTCTGTGACCAGATAGCCCGTGAGGGGCTGGGTCATTTGGAATGTCTGCCCGAGAGTGAAGCGAAGGAGACGCTCCGGGAGATGGCGGCTTTCCTGGTCGAACGCGTATTTTAAAAGGGGTTGGATAAATCGTGTCGGAGGTTGAATTGAAGAAAATGGGCCTGGGGGTGATCGGATGCGGGGTTATGGGATCGGGCCTTGCGGCCGCTGCGGATACGCTCGACAACGCGAGGGTCGTTTGGGTGAGCGACGTGGAGGTCTCGAAGGCGAGGAATCTGGCGGACAAGCTTCAGGTGGATCACGATCCGGACTACCGCCGATTGCTCAAGCGAGATGACGCGGATGCGGTTTTGATCGCATCCCCCCCCTTCCTTCACGAGGAGATGGCCATCGCCGCTGCCGGGGCGGGCTGCCACGTCTTTACTGAGAAACCGATGTCGACCACCCTGGAAGGATGCGATGCCATGATCGGAGCGGCGCAAAAAAACGGCATCGGACTCGGTGTCGGGCTTGTCCTCCGTTTTAACCCCGCCCACTCCAAAATTCGAGAGATCGCCCGGAGCGGAGAGATCGGAGAACCGGTCTGCATGATGGTTCACCGGATCGGTGGGGGATGGGGCGGGGTTTGGCAAGCGCCGTGGCGGATGAAGCAGGTCCAGTCCGGGGGAACGCTGATGGAGATCAATGCACACGAGATAGACTTTCTGCGATTTGTTCTGGGCGACGTTCGGCGGGTCTTCGCAGTGGGCGGTAATTTCCGCGAAAAGGAGGCGGACTTTCCAGACGTAGCCGTGGTTTCCCTGACATTTTTATCGGGTGCGGTAGGGTCTCTCCATTCCAGCCAGGTGAGCGCCGCGGGGGGCTATGGAGGGCGCCTCGACGGCACGGAGGGGAGCGTGGTTTTTCCAGCTTTTGGGGGAAAAGATGCGGCCCTGAAGGTCAAACGTTTCAACGGAGACGAACGAACGATATTGATCGCCGATATTCAGATGCCCAATCCAGTAACGGCAGAGATCAGGGCGTTCGTGGATGCGATTCAAAAAGGAGAGGACCCGCCGGTGGGGGGTGCGGACGGGCGGGCGGCCACGGAGGTTGCGATTGCGGCCTATCGATCGATTGAAAGCGGAGAAGCTGTGGGAATGCCCTTGGAAAAAACGTGATAACCCTTTTTAAGGGGCGGCCTGGATGTTTTTCAGGAGGGTCCCTATATCCCAGGTCCCTTCGGTCTTGATGTCCAGGGTCAACTGTTGATACGGATCGGGGTTTCGCACGAGAGTGAAAGCCGCACCCGCATAAATCAATTTTAACACCCCCTCCAGATCAGGTTGGACGGATGATAGTGTCTCCTCTGAGTGGGGTGCGAGGAGCCTATCGTTCAGGACGAGTTGGACTTCATCTCCAGAGAATTTTACCCTACCTTCAAGTTCCGGTTCCGCCTCAAGGCGACGGCAGGCCTCGATTGTCTTCACGAAGACCCCCCGGATTCGTTCGAAAAGATTTCCATCCAACGGCTGTTTTCGCTGGTAAAGCAACCCCAGCCGATTGTGATGATTGTCGATACTGTAATTTGCATCGTGTCCCACCAGAAGCGTGACCGGACCCGCGCTGACGTGGCTGTAGTCCGCGACATCGATCAGGACTTCGTCCGTGACCGCGGGGATCCATTCGTTGAAGACTTTAAACCAGGTTTCCGCCGGAATCCCGTGACCATCCGCCAGGTAAAATTTCAGGTTGATCTTTTGTAGATCCACGTGGTGAGTTGTCCTGTCAATTTATTACACAAAAAGCACCGGGGACTCGAGACTGGAGGCCTGTAAACCTACCCGATCCAAAGGGAGGCCGTTACAAAACCCTTCCTTCAATCTCAAATCCCCTGGTTCCTCACGCATTTACGACGTTCATCTTCCCGTAACAACTGTGAGCGGCCTCGATAAACAGCCCGGTCTCCTCGACAACTTCGTGCGCCCGATCCCGGGTGTAAACCGAAACTTCATCGCTGTGGACCCGGAACAGGTAGTTGGCGAATTTGGCTTTGGCGAAGGGATCCCAGAACAGCTTTGTATCGAAGAACCTTTTACGGAATTCCTCCACGATCGTGTCCGGGTCTTCGGGAATGTCCAGGAACTGAGTCTTCACCAGGGCCTTGGCCGCGTGGAGCATGGCGATGTAAGCCGTTTTGTAGGCCTTTTCATAATCGCCTTCCTCCAGGAAAACCTGAGCTTCAAAGGCCTCACGCTCGCAGCTGGTAAACTCGAACTGGACGAGAGGAACGACCGCCCCGGCACACTCTCCCTTTCCCATGTCCCCCACGGTGAATTCCCGCGTGTCTCCCCAGTCCGTGTAGAAGGACGGATCGTCCTGGTGGGGAGGGACGTGCGTGAGATCGTCCAGGATTTGCTTGACCTGCCTTTTGCCGATGCGCTTGATGTAATCCTGGAAGCTTTCTTCCGCCTTCTTTCCCTGCACGTAGTTTTCCGTCATTCGGGACACCACATCCGGGATCCGTCTTGATGGAACGGCGCCCATAGCCAGCCCGAAGGACTTGGCGTTCTCCGTCCACTGCCCGCCAAGAACCACCTGGAAATGGGGTACGGTGTATCCGTTGATCTTTCTGCTGATCCCGTAGAAGCCCAGGTCGGCGATGTGGTGCTGTCCGCAGGAGTTGAAGCAACCGCTGATCTTGATCCTCAGGTTTTCCACGGTCTTATCGAGTTTGAGGCCTTTTTCCGCAATCCGTGTACGCATTTCTCCCGCCAGGCCTCGGGAGGAGGCGATGCCGAGCCTGCAGGTATCCGTCCCGGGACACGCGGTTACATCAACGATCGTACCGGCACCCGGTTGGGCCAGGCCGATATTTTTGAGGGAGTCATAGAGCTCCGGCAGGTCGGCCTGGCTTACCCAGCGAAAAACGATGTTCTGCTCAACGGTCAATCGGACGGTGTCTTTGACAAAACGTCTGGCGAGGTTCGCGACGGCCCGGAACTGGTTCGCGGTGATATCGCCCAGAGGGAGCGTAATTGTCGCGACAGCATAGGTTTCCTGGCGCTGTGTTTTGACGTTTGTCCTGTACCATTCGCCGAATCCATCGGGCCTGACCTGGCCGTTTAACGACATCCCAATCTTCAGGGGCTTCTCCCCCTGGGCGCTCAGGCCGGAGAGGAAGGCGGACCATTTCGGGTCGGGGGGCATCTTCTCCCGTTCCTCGAGGACGAATCGTTTGAACTCCTGAATCCCGAGCTTGGCCACCAGGAACTTAATACGGGCTCGAGCGCGGTTCTGTTTTTCTCCCAATCTTGCAAAAACCCTTGATATGGCCTGTGCCGTGGGCAACAGTTCCTCTTCGGGGAGGAATTCATCGAAGAGCTTGGCCTGGTGTGGGACGGCCCCAAGGCCTCCACCAACGTAAAGCTCGAATCCCCTTCTCTCCTGTCCGTCGACGATGCGTGTGACCGCGATCGCCCCCATATCGTGCATGCTGGTAAGGCCGCACGCTTCGTGTCTGCAGCCCGAGAAAGCGATCTTGAATTTTCGTCCGAAGTCCTGGACATCGGGATGTCCCAGGAGGAATTTGGAACAGGCCATTGCGTAAGGGGTGACATCGAAGGCTTCGTCCCGGCAGACACCCGCTAAGGGGCAAGCCGTGACGTTCCGAACGGAATTCCCGCAGGCTTCCCGGGTTGTGATTCCGACCGCGGCCAGCCTTCGCATGAGGGAAGGGGTGTCGTCGATATGGACATAGTGGAGTTGGATATCCTGTCGAGTTGTGATGTGGGAGATACCGTCGGAGTACTCCTCCGAGAGGTCGGCAAGGACCTCCATCTGCTCTGGGGTCAGGCCGCCGAACGGAATTTTGATCCGTTGCATCCCTGGAGCGTCCCACACAGCGTCCGTACCTTTGGTCAGATCCCCACAGGGATAGTCAAGGTTCTGGGTATGAGAACCGTCGAACCGCTGCCCGTTGTCGTAGCGCTGGCCGTAGACCCCCCGCCGCAGCCGGGTTTCCATGAAGATTGTATCTTCGATCTTTCCCTGCTTCTTCAGCTCGATCTGGGTCTCGAAGATATCGACCTCCCGTCCCAGATCATCGGGGATACGATCGGCCAGTTTTTCCTTCCAGGTCACGGTTTTCCTCTTTTCGAATCCGGATGGTGAAATGGGAAATCGTCCGAGTGGCGAAGAGGGTCTCTGATCCTTCCAAGAACAAGAAAAAACTAACTAATTGGCGGGCTTTGTCAAGTCTTTCCTGAAGCCCCGAAGCCCACGGAACTCGGACGTGCACAGATCTTTTTCGGCAGGATCCTTCCCGGTTTTGACGGAGGTTCCAGGAGGATTTGAGACCCGCAACGAAAGGTATTTCCCCTTGACAAAGGGGGATAAAACCTCTATCATGTGGTTGATTTAAATGGCATTTTCGAAGGGATTACGGTGGTCCCCGGATGTTCTGTGGCTGTTCTGACCCCCGACAGCAGTCGCAGAAAGCCGGGGACCTTTTTTACGGGTGTATTTTATGATTCTTGACGACTTTCGATTGACCGATCAGGTTTCCCTGGTCACAGGGGTGGGTAAGGGGTTGGGGCAGTCCCTGGCTCTGGGCCTGGCGGAAGCCGGATGCGATATCGCGGGGGTCTACCGGACGGCTTGTGATGAGACGCGTCGTCAGGTCGAGGGGGTGGGGAGAAAGTTTTATCCGATTCGGGTGGACTTTTCCAAGGAACCTGCGGCACCTGTTCTCGAGCAAGCGCTCGAGGGCCTTGGCCAGGTGGATATCGTGGTCAACAACGCGGGGACGATAAGACGCGCTCCGGTACTCGACTACTCCGAGCAGGACTGGGATGAAGTCATGGACGTCAATTTGAAGAGCGGATTCTTTCTTAGCCAATCCGCAGCACGCCACTGGGTTGATCTGGGAAGGAGCGGAAAGATCATATTCATCGCATCTGTACTATCTTTCCAGGGCGGAATTCTCATCCCCCCATACACAGAGAGCAAACATGGCGTGGTGGGCATCGTCCGCCTCCTGTCGAATGAGTTGGCCTCGAAAAGGATCAACGTTAACGCCATTGCACCGGGCTACATGGCCACCGATAGCACAACAGCCTTGAGAGAAGACACGGATCGAAGTCAGGCCATTCTGAACAGGATTCCCGCAAACCGGTGGGGTAACCCCGAGGATTTGAAAGGGGCAGTGGTCTTCCTTGCGTCACAGGCTTCAAACTATATCCACGGCGAGACGCTCGTCGTGGACGGGGGCTGGTTGGGGCGCTGATTATGGAATGGCAGATTGGCCTTGACAGCGTGTTTCGGCTGTTTTAACATGATGTTCCCTCAAGAGGCAATGCGATTATTCCCATTCCATTTCACTAAGAGGCAGCTTTGGTCAAAAAGATCGTGATGCCGAAATATGGTCTTCAGCAGGATGAAGGGAAGGTTGTGCGGTGGCTGAAAAACGAGGGAGAAAAAGTTGAGAAAGGCGAAGGCCTTGTGGAGGTCGAGACCGACAAGGCGGTGTTCGAATACGAATCCCCCGAAGCGGGGGTCCTCCGTAAGATCCTCGTGACTGAAGGATCGGTGGTGCCGGTTCTCTCCGTCATCGCGGTTGTCACCGACAGTCCGGACGAACCTGTCGACGTGGAGGTTCAAGCCCCCGTCGCTTCAGAAAAACCCGGAGCGATCTCCGGGCCCTCACCGCCTGCTCCGGTCCAAACCAGTCCCGCGGGGCGGGTGAAGAGCTCTCCCGCGGCAAAGAAACTGGCGAAGGACCTGGGAGTCGATTTGATGACGGTCGAGGGAACGGGACCGGGGGGCAGGATCACGCGTGAAGACGTGGAACAGGCTGCGGCAAAGGGGTCCCTTCCGGCTGGGGCCTCCCCCGGACCGTCTGAGAGTCGGACGCCGCTCTCCCGGATGCGACAGGCCATTGGACAGGCCATGTCTGAGAGCAAGGGGACGATCCCGCATTTCTATGTCTCCGTTGAAGTGGACATGACCGACCTTGAGGCCTGGCGCAAAAAGGCCGCTGAGGCCCAGGGGATTCAACTATCGGTGACCGATCTGCTGATTAAAGCGGCCGCGGAGGCGCTGAAGGGATTTCCATCGCTCAATGCGAGCCTCGATGGAGATTCCATGGTCATCCACGAAGCCGTTCACGTCGGACTCGCCGTGGGCACGGAGGAGGGACTGTTGGTTCCGGTGATCCCAAACGTCCAGGCAAAATCCATGAACGATCTGGCGAAGGAGCGGGCAGATGTGGTGGAGGCGGCAAGGTCCGGCAAGCTCAAAGGTTCCGATCGTGCGACGTTCACGATATCAAACCTGGGCATGTTCGGCGTCAAGTCATTCATCGCTATTGTAAATCCACCGGAGTCCGCAGCCCTTGCCGTAGGCGCGATCCGCTCGGAGGTAAAACCCTTCGGGGATCAGGAATCCTTCGCAGTAAGGCGGGTGATGGAGATCACGCTGTCCGCGGATCATCGCCTGGCAGACGGTGTTCTCGCCGCAGGCTACCTCCGTGAGCTGAAAAAGCATCTTGAAAGCGTCCAAACTCTGGAGGGTTGGCTGTAATAAAGCCGTCGATCGTGGATCGTGACTCGGAAAAGCCGGTGTTCGTGATTCGTGGATCGGAAAGCCCAAAAAACCTTTGACAATTCATTCAAATAATTCGCATCGATCATTAACGAATCACGAATCACGAATCACGAATCACGAATCACGTTTTGACGGAGGTCCTATGAATCACGACCGCCAGTTGTTGTTGGATATGTACCGGGGCATGCTCCGCATTAGAAGATTTGAAGAGCAGATCTGGAACGTCTTTACAACCGGTCTGATGCACGGATTGGCGCATCTCTACATCGGGGAGGAGGCAGTGGCCGTCGGGATCTGTTCCGCCCTTCGGGAGGAGGACTATATTACCAGTACGCATCGGGGGCACGGCCATTGTGTGGCCAAGGGCGGGCAGTTGGACCGGATGATGGCCGAGGTGATGGGCAAAGTCACCGGCTACTGCAGGGGTAAGGGCGGCTCGATGCATATCGCGGATATGTCCTTGGGCATTCTTGGAGCGAACGGTATCGTGGGAGGGGGATTCGGGATCGCCACCGGTGCTGCCCTTTCTGCGAAACTCCGGAAGACCGACCAGGTTGCGGCCTGCTTTTTCGGAGACGGGGCTGCGAACCAGGGCATTTTTTTCGAAGTGATGAACCATGCCGCAATTTGGAATCTTCCTGTAATCTATGTCTGTGAGAACAATCAATATGGGGAGTACACCGCGACGGAGAATGTCACGGCGGGAAAATGCATTGCGGATCGGGCGACCCCTTTCGGGGTTCCGGGTCGGGTGGTGGACGGTTGTGATGTGATGGCTGTCTATGAGGCGATGACCGAGTTTGTGGCCTTGGCGCGGGCGGGGGAGGGGCCTGCCCTTATCGAGTGTCAGACCTATCGTCATCGGGGCCATCACGTGGGTGACCCGGGGGACGCTTACCGTTCAAAGGAGGAGATCGAGGAGTGGATGGGAAAGGACCCGATTGAACGGTTGAAGAAGAAGCTTCTGGATGAGGGGACGAAGGAGGCGGAGTTGGTCTCCATCGACGAGGGGGTGCAAAAGGCCGTCCTGGATGCGGTCGAATCCGCCAAGGCAGCACCGTACCCGGATGTGAAGGAGGTCACCGAGCATGTCTACGCCTGAGAGGGAGATGACCTTTGGGCAGGCCGTGAATGAGGCCATCGCCGAAGAGATGCGCCGGGACGAGACCGTTCTGCTGATCGGAGAAGACGTGGGCGCCGCAGGCGGGGTGTTCAAGATCCTGGTCGGTCTCTACAAGGAGTTCGGGCGTGAACGGGTCATCGATACCCCGATTGCAGAGGCGGGGTTCGTCGGGCTGGGGGTCGGTGCGGCCCTGACCGGGATGCGACCGATCGTGGAGATTATGTTCGGGGACTTCATGGCCTTGGCGATGGACCAGATCGTCAATCAGGCGGCCAAGATCCGCTACATGTCGGGTGGACAGGCGAAGGTCCCGCTTACGATTCGGGCGACTCTGGGTGCGGGCAGGTCCTCGGCTGCACAGCATTCGCAAAGCCTTCACGCCTGGACATCGCATATTCCGGGGCTCAAAGTTGCAATCCCATCCACTCCGGCAGACGCCAAGGGACTGCTCAAAACGGCCGTGAGAGACGACAATCCCGTTATCGTGTATGAGGACAAGATGATGTACGCCCTGAAGGGGACGGTCCCCGAGGGGGATGAAACGATTCCGTTCGGAAAGGCCGACGTGAAACGGGCTGGGAGCGACGTCACCATCATCGCGACCTCGAGCATGGTACACGTTGCCTTGAACGCAGCCGGGACCCTTGAGGGCCAGGGGATCAGCGCGGAGGTTGTGGATCCGCGCACGATGGTTCCGCTCGATAAGGAGACGCTTGTCGCATCCGTGGCCAAAACCGGTCGGGCCCTCATCATCGACGAGGGCTATCAGCGTTTCGGGGTCACTGGCGAACTTGCCTCTGTTGTGTATGAAGGGGCCTTCGATTATCTGGAGGCACCCGTCGTTCGCATCGGCGCGATGGACGTCCCGGTCCCGTTCACCAAACCCCTTGAGGACGAGACGATTCCGGCCGAAAACGATGTGGTGGCGGCCGTGGCCGGGATGATGAATTGAGGGTTGAGTAATGATGTCGACAGTCGAAGGCGGCCCATCTAAACGGTGGGCCGCCTTTTATAATGTGTTATACAGGTCGGCGATGATGAAGACTTCAGGCACCGGTCCTGAGCCGGGGGAAATCCCATGCCTTTTCTGATCCTCAGCGTGTTTTTCACGGTCCTGTTTTTTCACACAATCCGCCGGGCCCAGACCAGGGGATGCGATATGATGGTCGCGGGTGTGGTGAACTACGCCCTGGCCTCCCTGATCTGTGGGCTCGTCTCGGCCGCAGGCGGAAATCGAGAGATCCACGCGGTGACACTCATTCTTGGCACCCTTCAGGGTATCGGTTTCATCGTGAGCTATATCTTGCTTTGCACGTCGTATGAACGGAGTGGACTGGCGATTTCAACGACAATCACGCGACTTTCAATGATGATTCCGATCCTTGCATCGGTGTTCTGGTGGGGGGAGAGGCCCAGCCTCGCCCAGGTCATCGGGATCGGTGCTTCCCTTGGGGCCCTCCCCCTTTTGAGCGCCGGGAGCCCCTTCCGACCATCCGGGACGAAGGGATTTCGGTTCACCGTGCTTCTTTTTCTGTCTGTCGGCGGATGCCATCTTGTAGCCAAAACCTTTGTGATGCAGCAAGTTCCGGATGCAACGACAACTTATATGGCTGCGCTTTTCGGGGTGGCTGCCATCGGGGGCGGTTTAAGCCTCCCTTTCCGCCCCTTTCAGCCAACCCGTCGGGATGTGAAGGAAGGCATCTTCATCGGCGTGGCCAATGTCCTGGCGACCCTCTTTACGCTGATTGCACTGGACATGGTGCCAGGCGTGATCGCCTTTCCGGTGATTTCCTGTGGGGGTGTTTTGGCGATGACCCTTTTCGCCATGGTCGTCTGGAAAGAGCGCCTGACACCCAGGAGCCGTCTGGGCATTGGGGTGGCCATGATCGGGATCACCCTGTTAAATTTCAAGTAGACGAGGACATCATCTTTTCGCTTGCCAACATCTATGGTATGGCCTACTTTATGGAAGGGGTAAAGATCCCGTGTGAAAACGAAA
This sequence comes from Candidatus Latescibacterota bacterium, assembly GCA_965217865.1. Taxonomy (GTDB): domain Bacteria; phylum Latescibacterota; class UBA2968; order SICM01; family SICM01; genus CBDCJO01. The sequence continues at coordinate 3,894,155 of CBDCJO010000002.1, forward strand.
TAAATGTCATATATATCACTATATTATAATAAGTTATGACCTTTGTGTCGAGCGAGGGTTTTGCCCGCGGGGAACGCATTCAGATCCGGCCATATGGTCGATAGACGCTGATCCTGGAGGGGTAATGGCTGAGCCTTATCGGGCGGTCATCATCGGTTGCGGATCCATCGGAGGACGACACGCAAACGGTTATCGGGCTGCGGGAGAGGTCGCCCTTGTCGCAGCGTGCGATCCAAACGGGCGTTCCCTCGATGCCTTTTTGAAAGAGTACGAGATCCCCTCCGGTTATGCCGACTTTCGGGAGATGCTGGATAAAGAGCGACCGGATCTCGTGGACATCTGCACGTGGCACCTTTTGCACGCCCCGCAGACCGTCGCAGCAGCGGAATATGAGCCGAAGGGGATCCTGTGCGAAAAGCCGATGGCCGTGGATTTGGATTCCGCGGATGGGATGATCGATGCGTGCGCCAGTCGGGGGGTTAAACTCGCGATCAGTCACCAGCGACGGTTCTACAGTTCCTGGACAAAAGCCCGGGAGCTGGTCGCCGAAGGGGCTGTGGGAAGGCCTCAGATGGTCACGGCCCGGGCGGGGGAAGGCCTGCTGAATTGCGGTACGCACGAGTTGGACGCGATCAGGTATCTGCTCGGGGATCCGGAGGCGGAGTGGGTCATGGGAGCGGTTGAACGCAAGACCGATCGCCACGAAAGGGACGTAAAGATCGAAGACCGGTGCATGGGGCTCATCGCGTTTGAGGGGGGTGTGCAGGCGCTCATCCAGTCAGACCTGACCCAGGATTGGTCCGTGGAGGACTACCGCATCCTTGGGACAGAGGGTATGATGGATGTCTCAAGTAAGGAGATCGCGATGCTTAATGGCGAATCGGGGGGGTGGAATACCGTAGAACCTGAAGTCCTTGACCCCTGGGCTGCCCAAGCCAGGGAGATGGTCGGGTGGATCGAAGGCCGTAGCGGCCACCGGGGGGAGGGGGCACAGGCTCGACGAACCACGGAGTTGCTGATGGGGATCTACCAGTCGGCACGGAATCACGAGGTGGTCCGCATACCGATCACAGAGAAAGGTTACCCCCTGGACATGATGGTGGCGGAGGGAAAGCTCCCCCTGGAAGAACCGGGAAGGTATGATATCCGGGGTTTCCTGCGGTTTGAACCGGAAGAGAAGGCGCATTACACAAGGCTGCGTCATCAGGGAATGTCCCATCGCGATGTTTTGAAGTCAATGGGGAAGGGGGGCTGAGAGGCGATGAAAAAAGCTGGTAGAGGGATTTCAATCGGAACGCAGGGAGGAGGGTTTGCATGAAATTTTTCATCGATACCGCCAGTGTACGGGATATCGAAGAAGCCAATGCGATGGGTATCCTGGACGGGGTGACGACGAATCCCACGCACATGTCCAAGGAGGAAGGGACGTTTGAAGACATCCTGCTTCGCATCTGCGATATCGTAGATGGACCGGTGAGCGCAGAGGTCGTCAGCCTGAAATCGGAGGAGATCCTTTCGGAGGCCAGGAGGATCGCCAAGATCCACCCGAAGATTGTCGTCAAGATCCCGATTACGCTCGATGGCTTGAAGGCCCTCAAAGCCGCCTCGGGCGAGGGGATTCGGGTGAATGTCACCCTTTGCTTTTCACCGACGCAGGCCCTGCTGGCGGCCAAGGCCGGGGCGACTTATATCAGTCCGTTTATCGGCCGACTGGATGACATCGCACAAGAGGGGATGGCGCTCATCCGGACGATCAGGCAGATCTACGACAACTACGGGTTCGACACCCAGATCCTTGCCGCGAGCATTCGAAGCCCCCAGCACGTGGTCCAAGCCGCACTTTCGGGAGCGGATGTGGCCACACTCCCGGCCGCGGTGATCAAACAACTCTTGGTCCATCCTTTGACGGACATCGGGCTTAAACGGTTCCTCGACGATTGGAATTCCTGGGAACAGAAGAAGGGATAGTCACGAAGGCGTCTCCGTGAAGCCTTTCCCGTTCACACGATCCGGAGAATTCGCGGAATCCTGTTTGGAGATTTCAATGGCGGTCGGACGTTTTTGGGGATGGGTCGTCTGGTATCTTCTGACGACCGTTTCGTTGTGCACGATGGTCATCGGGGCCCAATCGTGGGGATGACCCAGTATCCGAAGAGCATCGACATGTTCGTCGGCATCGCCATGCTTGGAATAGGGGGATTCTTAACGACCCGGTGCATTGTGGGGATCGTCCAGTGGATCCTCCAGGGAATGCGCCGGGGCAAACGGGTGGGCTGAAAAAAAGGCTTGCTTTCCAAGGGATTTTATATCAGATTGTAAGAATGAGTTAAAAAACAAGGTTATCCTTTTTTATGCCTATTTTTAGCCGCTCCAGGGGACCGATTTTACCCCTATGAATTGGAGGTTGTTTTGCCGGTTCACAGATATCTGACACTGACGATTTGCTGCCTGTCGACCCTTATTTTTTATCCCCTCCCCGTTTTCAGCCAGAAGGCTGAGGAGCACTACAACGAGGGCACCAACCTCTTGAACAAGGGAAAGATCAGTGGGGCGATTTCGGAGTTAAAAAAGGCGATCGAAATGAAGCCGGATCTGGCCCCTGCCCACTTCAACCTCGGTAAGGCCTACGAGAGGAACAGGTCCGTGAAGTCCGCAACGGCTTCGTATAAACGGGCGATCAAGTACAAGGCGGATGAGCCCAAATACCACATGAGCCTGGGTCGCATCTACAAGAAGCGGAAGATGATCGGAAAGGCGATCGCCTCCTACAGGAAGGCTGCCAAACTCGACCCGAAAAACGGACAGATCCACTTTCGCCTCGGGAACGCTTACCTTGAACGGGAGGCATTGGACAAAGCCGTGGAGAGCTATAACAGGGCCCTCAAGCTGAAGTACAGGAAACGGGCAAGGGTGTATCTCAATCTGGGGATCGCCCATCAGAAACAGGAGAACAACCCGGAGGCCGTCAAGGCCTACGAGGCTTATCTCAAGGCGTCTCCGAAGGCGTCCAACTCGAAACAGATCCGGGAGATCATCGAAGGGATCCACAAACAGATCGAGTACGACGAAGGACGAAAATGATCGGTCTTCTTCTGCGCGTCGATCTTTAAGGGAGTATACCCCGTGGGCAGGCACCATCGGTTCCGAACCGTCATCATTTTGGTTTCCCTGGTAGCGACTGCGTTTTCCCTCTATCCGACCCTCCGTTTTTACGGATTGATGGGGAGCCCCGACCTTTCCTATCGAGAGCAGGCCATCAAGCTCGGCCTGGACCTCCTGGGCGGCATGCATCTTGTCCTGGAGGTCGACACCTCCAAATTGACCCCCGATGAGGCCAAGGATGCGGGATTCCGCGCGCACGAAGTTATCGGAAATCGGATCGACCAGTTCGGGGTGGCGGAGCCTGTAATCCAGATGCAGGGGGACAGGCGGATCATCGTCGAGCTTCCCGGAGTCAAGGACGTTGACCGGGCGTTGAAACTGATCGGCCAGACGGCCATTTTGGAGTTTCGCCTCGTAAAAGAGCAGGAGGCTTTTCGTTCGGTGGTGGGGCGAATCGACGAGAAGCTTTCAGGGCGTCAGGAAAAATCCGAGAGCGATCTGACCGCCGTTGAGGATGAAGCCCGACCATTAACCTCCCTCCTGACTGCGTATGGCAACGATATCGTGGTTCCCGCGGAAAATATCGACCGTGTTAAAGAAATATTTTCCGATCCGGAAATCCAGGACCTGTTGACCGAAGATGACGGCGAGATTTTATGGGCTATGCACGCGGAGGAGGTTCAGGACGAGCGGATTAGCGGGATCTTCTATGTCAAAAAGCGGCCCGAGATGACAGGGGATGTCCTGGAGGATGCCAGAGCGCAACGGGGTCAGTCGTTCACGAATGCGAATCAGCCTCTGGTGGCTTTCCAGACAACGAGCGAAGGAACGCGGATCTTCGGAAGGGTCACCGGGGCCAATGTGGGGCGTCGAATGGCCATTGTCCTTGACGGGAAGGTGGCGTCAGCTCCGACGATCCAAACCAAAATCGATCGAGGCACGGGCGAAATCACAGGGAGCCGGAATATGGAAGAGGCCCAGGACCTGTCGATTGTGCTGAGGGCCGGGGCCCTTCCCGCACCGATCAGCATCATCAGCAAACAGGTTGTGGGCCCCTCCCTGGGGGCGGACTCGATTAGGATGGGCACCCGTGCTTCATTGGCAGCCCTTTTGCTTGTTGGTATATTCATGGTCCTCTACTACCGCCTTAGCGGTTTAGTGGCGGATATCGCACTTTTTTTGAATATGGTCTTCATGTTGGCGGCCATGGCCTATTTTCAGGCCACCCTCACCCTGCCGGGGATCGCGGGAGTCATCCTGACGATCGGGATGGCCGTGGACGCTAACATCCTGATTTTTGAACGCGTAAAGGAGGAACTAAGGGCGGGTAAGTCCGTGAAGGCGGCGATCGAGGTCGGCTACGAGAAGGCCTTTAAGACGATCCTCGATTCCAACGTGACGACACTGATCACCGCGCTCGCCCTGTATGAGTTCGGGACCGGACCGATTCGTGGGTTCGCCGTAACCCTGGGTGTGGGCATTATCGCGAGCATGTTCACGGCGATCGTCGTGACACGCGCCATCTTCGATTTCTTCATCGATCGGGTGCGTCCGAAGCGGTTGAGCATTGGCATGATCGATCCGTTCAGGGGGGCCAACTACGGGTTTATCCGGATCCGGCGGCTCGCCTTCACGATCTCTGCAATATTGCTCGCGGTGGGCTTGATGTCGATCGGCGTGCAAGGCGGACTGAAGAGCGGGATCGATTTCCGGGGGGGGACGCTCCTGGAGGCCTATTTCGACCCGGCGGTGCCCGTGGAAGAGGTTCGGGATGCGCTGAATTCCGTTCCGGTGCAGGGGGTGACGCTCGATTTAGGGGATAGTGAGATCAAGAGCGTCGAAAATAACCCGAAGCATGTCCTGATCCGGGTCTCATCGATGGGGGGGGAGGAGGGGATTTCAGAAGCCGTCAAGTCCCACCTCCGGAATGTGTTTTCCGATCATCTTGGCTCCGATTGGCTTCGCCAAGAGGTAAATGTTGGTCCCAAGATCGGGAAAGAGTTGATGTGGGATGCGATCAAGGCCGTTCTCTGGTCGATGCTCGGCATCCTGATCTACATTGCCATCCGGTTCGAGTTCAAGTTCGGCGTGGGCGCCCTGATCGCTCTTTTCCACGATATCCTGTTGACACTGGGTTTCCTTTCGGTTTTGGGGATTGAGATGTCGATGGGGATCGTGGCCGCCCTTCTGACGCTGCTCGGTTACTCGAATAACGATACAATTGTGGTATACGACCGCATCCGAGAGGGGCTTCGGGCTTTCCGGAGGGGACAGAAATACGAGGATGTCGTCAACAGAAGCATCAATCAAACCTTGAACCGAGGTGTTGTCACGCACCTGACCGTTCTGTTCGTGCTGTTTACCCTCTTCTTTTTCGGTGGAGAAGTCAACAAGCCCTTTTCTTTCGCGCTCTCCTTCGGTGTGATCGTGGGTATCTATTCCTCCGTCTACATCGCCTCTCCGGTCGTCGTGGAGTGGTATCTCAGGCGTACTCTCTCTGCGGAAAGAGAGCGGATCCCCAACAGGAAGGCCGTGGGGAGGCGGGCTTGAAATCAAAGCGAATCTATAAAAATAGCGAAAGATAGCCGGACCAGAGGTTATTATTAACCTACGGACAAGACGGGTGGCTTGACTCAGAATCGACCGAGTCGGGCTTCTTCCTCCCCCTCTATGCCCGGTTTCAGTTTTTGAAAGGAGCGTGATGTAGCCGTGGATTTTGGCCTGTTGTTCGGAATGATGCTGGGATTGGCCTCCGTTTTCGGGTCCTTCCTCCTGGAGGGAGGGCATATGCACATGCTGTTCATGACCGCGCCGATGATCGTTGTGTTCGGCGGGACGCTGGCCACATCGATGATCGGAAACCCGACGTCTCGGTTCCTGGCCATTCCCACCTACTACAAGGTGGCGATGATGGACCCCGAGTTTTCCGCACTCAAGCTGATCGGGGACATGATCCATCTCGCAGAGTTGGCGCGCCGGGAAGGGATCCTGACCCTTGAGGCCCACCTGGCCAACATGAAGAGCCCATTTGTTCAACGGGGTTTGAAACTCGCGATCGACGGCGTGGAACCGGAGACGGTTCAAAAGGTGATGGAAGGTGAGCTGGATGCCATGTCGGAGCGTCACGCCGCCGGAGCAAAGATGTTTTCCCAGACGGGGGGGATATGCGCCCACATTGGGAATCATCGGGACGGTGATGGGTTTGATCCATACGCTGGCGGGAGCTGGCGGTGACCCAACCGCGCTGATTCACGCCATCGGGGCCGCGTTCATCGCCACGCTATGGGGAGTATTCTCGGCAAACATCATGTTCCTCCCTGTTGGCGATAAATTGAAGAACAGGCACGCAGAAGAGGAACATTACCTGAATATTGCCATGGTGGCGGTCTTCGAGATTCAATCGGGTACGAACCCCAGCATGCTCCAGACCCAGTTGCTCTCCCTGCTCCCGCCGGAAGAGCGCAAGGAGGATGGCATTGGGGAGGCCCAGGCGGCCTGATCCGTCGGTGAAGGAATATGAGGCAATAAGACTATGGCGAAGAAACACGCAGAGGAACACGATGGCGGGGCGGAACGATACCTCATCACGTACGCTGACCTGATCACGCTCCTGCTGGGTCTCTTCATCGTGCTCTATTCCATGTCCGAGCAAAGCATGTCGAAGTTCAGGTCCTACTCCGCGGCCTTCAACCTGGTGTTCGGGCAAGGAGGCGGAAGCGGTGTGCCCATTGGTCTGGACGCCATGCTGGTCGGCCAGCACCCCAAACCCGGGTTTCGACAAGGTCGTACGGGTGGAAAGGGGGAAGGAGACGGGGAAGGGGGCGGGAAGGAGCAGATGGCAGAACTGAAAGGGATTCAGGGGGAAAAGGGGGAGGAAAAATTTCAAATCAGAGAGAGCAGAGAGGGGATCGTGATCAGCCTTCCGGAGAGGCTCACTTTCAGTTCCGGCTATGCCGACCTCCAACCCGGGGCCCGGGCCGTGCTCGACAGCCTATCGGTGATCTTCGAAAAGTACGACAACGCACTCCGCATTGAGGGTCACACCGACAACATCCCGATGAGAGGGGACGTATCCCCATAACATGGCCCTCTCCAATGCACGCGCGTCGAATGCATACACCTATCTCGTGGAAGAACTTGGACTCGATCCTCAAAGAATCTCAACCTCGGGTTATGGGGAATACCGGCCTTTTGCCCCCAACGATTCTCCTGAAAATCGAGCAAAGAACCGTCGGATCGACATCATTGTCGTGAAAAAGGAAACGTCGGCCACGAATGGCGAAGAACCCGAATTTTAGGGCGGGCCCCGACAAATATGTGAGAACTCCCTTTCTATAAGGACCCGCCCAGATGGAGAATTTCCTATATTATGTGGGGTATCTTTTCTCCATTCTGATGGTGGCGGTTGGCATCCTGGTTATCTCCGGGTTTATGATGCCGCAATTTGTCGGTGGAGATCGCATCCGGGTGTTGTTTGGGGTGGTTGTACTCCTGTATGGGGTTCTCCGATTCGTACAGACACGCGTGAAGGCCAAACAGAGATTGGAAGGCCGCGATTAAACCCCGCATTTGCGGATTGCAAATTCCAGGTTCGAAAGATATATTTGTATGTTGTCCCTCTCAAAGGGTGAACCCCGCTTGATGGTTTTCGTCGAATCAAGCCGAACGAAACGCCCTGCTGGTTTGCGACGTGGGTAGTTTCGCATCCGTTGTGTCCGGAGACTTGAGGCCATCCCCTTCCAATCATCCCAGAAATCGATCTCCGGTACGCTCCTTGTCAACCTTCTGTTTCTCCTTCCCACCCCGTTTGATCGGATTCCTCCTTTTCTCGTTTCTTGCAGCCACGCTGGGTTGTGCCCCATCGGGTGAGACAGCACTGCGGGGCCATCTAAAGTTGGCGTGTGCCGACAGCGCACTTCCTCTGATGGAAAGGGAAGCGCGTGTGTTTATGGGCTTGTATCCTGGTTCCAGAATCGATATCGTTTCGACCGATTCGCGGGGGGCTCTGGTCCAGCTTTTCAGCGGAGAAGTCGGGGCTGCGGTCATAGCTCGCGACCTGGAAGAGGACGAGAGGCAGGCCGCTCGGGATGCAAACGTCGAAATAAAGGCTTTCCGAATCGCCATCGATGGTATTGGGTTCATCGTCAACCCGAACAACCGGGTTGATCGATTGACGATGGATCAGGTAAGGGGGTTGTTTGACGGGAAGTTCCGATCGTGGAAGGAGGTCGGGGGGGAAGATCTTCCTGTTGTCCCCATCCTCCGGGACCGTAACTCGGGCACATACGAAGTGGTCCGATCCGGTGTGTTGAAAGGGGCGAATTTTGCCCCGGGGTTTATTTGTCGGACCTCCCAAGAAGTGGTGGATCGGGTGGCGTCCGAGTCCGGGGGGATCGGGTGTACGGGTCTGGCGTGGCTCGACGGGGAACGCGTGAAAGCCGTCCAGATCGCAGGGAAACCCAGCGAGGCGTTCGCCCGGGCTGACGCCCCACACGTGTATCAGAACCGATATCCGGTTCGACGGCCATTTTTTATCTGCGCGGTTAACTATCGGCTGGAGCAGGCCCTCCGGGTCGGTTTTATCTCCTTTTTGACGAGCCAAAAGGGTCAGACGGTCGTTGAGAGAGCCGGGTTGGTGCCGGACACGGTTCCTGAGCGTATCATACAGCTGAATTGACCAGGAAATCAGGTTAGGAGCCGAAGGCCAATGGGCGAGGTGACTGGCAAAGAATCACGCCTTCAGGGGGCTGCCATATCCTTATTTGTCGTGATCCTCTTCCTCTCCCCGTCCCTCGGGGCTGGCGGGTGGCTTGATGATGCCGATAGGTCGATTGCAGAACGGGATTTTGAAACCGCGATCACCCTCCTCCAGGGGGGCATCGAGCAGGAACCCAAATCGGCGGAAGCCTACTATCTGCTTGGGATGGCCCTAAAAGGGTCCGGACGAACCGATGAGGCCTCCTCTGCTTTTCAGAGGGCCTTGAAGATTCGGAAGAAACTCGTGAAGCCGCGCTATGAACTCGGGATGCTTCAGCTTGAAAACGGTCAGCACGGGGAAGCCGAGGCCACCTTTCAGAAGGGGATTAAAAAAAAATACGAACCGTCCGGACCGTTGAACTATGGCATAGGGATGGTCAAGATGGCCCAGGATTCCCTGAGGGCGGCCACTGTCTATTTTACCAGGGCGGCCCATGACGACCCTTATAATCCCGCCTACTTTAAGGCCATGGGCGATATCTACGCCAGACAGAAGGTTACCGAACTGGCCGTGAATGAATACAACAGCGCCCTTCAACTCGATCCGAACGCTCCCGATATTCACCACGCAATCGGGAAACTCTATTTCAAGGATCGGAATTGGGCCGAGGTCCTCAAGGCTTGGAGGGCCGCCCTCTCAGCGGATTCGACCTTCGTGCCGGTTTATGCGGATCTGATCGACCTCTACCTGATTATGAAACCCCCCCGCTACGGGGATGCCGTCCCCCTGCTGGAAAAGGCGGTCGAATTCCATCCGGAGGAAACAAAGTATAAGGTGGAACTTGCCAGGGGCATGGCGAAGACCAAGGCCTATCGGAAGGCGGCGCTCCCCTTCCTCGAGAAGGCGAACTTTCTTGTACCAGATGATGTCGAGATCCTGGTCCTGATCGGGGATCTTTCACTCGCGGAAAAAGACTTCGACCGGGCGGTCCAGTCCTACAGGAAGGCCACCCAGCTCGACCCGAACTATGTGGGGGCGCTTAAAGGCCTTGCCGAAGCCCAGAAGGCTTCGGGGGATACGACCGCGGCCATCTCAACCCTCCAGGAGGTCGCGGGTAAAGACACTTCGAGTGAAGGCGGGGGGGTGGAAGGGGCCTTAGGCCTGTTGCTCTACAAACAGGCACGGTATGTCGAAGCCATTCCGAACCTCAAGGAGAAGTTGCAGGCCTCTCCCGAGATCCCGTTCCTTTACAGCCTGCTGGGGAAATGTTACATCAAGATGAAGGATTACGGGGCGATTGTCACGAAGGTGATTCCGGCTCTGGACAGGGCGGTCGTGACCTACCCGGACGAAAAGAGACTGAGCGGGGTTTACAGCGAACTCGGCATTGAGCTTTTCAATGCCAAGCAGTACAATGAGGCCATCAAACTTTTCGAGAAGCGACTGATCCACGACCCCGACAACTGGAGCGTCCATCTGAACATAGGTTATGCCAATTTTCAGAAGAAGGCCTACCCCCATGCCGTCAGGTGCTTCAAGAGGGTTGTGACGCTCAAGCCGAACCACGCGCAGGCTTACTTTCTCCTGGGGGCCTGCTACCGGTACCTTGAGAATATCGGGCGGGCAAAGTCCGCTTTCTTAAAAGCGGTGAAACTCGACCCCAAAAACGTGGAAGCTCAGAAACAGGTCGGTCTCTCTTACCTGCTCGAGTCACAGGATCTGAGACAGGAGGAGATGCATAAGGAATCCCAGAAACTGGCTTCCCGGGCATCGAGCTTTTTCCGGAAGGCCGTGTCTTTAAAATCCAGAGACGTACAGGCCCGGGTCTGGCTGGCGCAGGCCTATGCCATGTCCAAACAGATCGACAAGGCGAAAGAGACGTTCAGAAAGGTCTTGAACATGGATCCTGAAAACGAAGATGCCCAATCCGGACTGGATCGGCTGGAAGGGGGGTACTGAAATGGGGTTGTGAGGCCGTCGTCCAGGATGAGGCCGGAATTTGATTATCATATAATTTATTCTCAGGTGTAATATCCACCACGTATAGGTTCTAACACAGAGTCGAGGAGGAGGCGCATGCGTCAGTCGATCTTTACAACGATTTTGATACTCGGTGCGGTTGCAATCTCGACCATCATTTTCTATTACTTTCTGCCGAAGTTCGTCCGCGACGGTGGGCCGACGGTGATTGCGTTGATGACGATCAGCGTTATGCTGATCACCTTCATCATCGAACGTCTGTTGACATTGAATAAGGCGAAGGGCAGGGGATCGATGATACAGTTTGCCGTGAATGTCGTTGAACGGGTTCGGCAAAAGGACATCGAGGGCGCCCTGTCTCTGTGCGACGATCAGCGGGGTTCGCTGGCCAACATCCTGCGGGCGGGGCTTGAACGATTCCGCAGTGTGGAACGGGGACCTGACATGAGTGAAGAACGGAGGATCGCTGAGATTCAACACGCCTTCGACACCGCGAGCGCCCTGGAGATCCCACTCCTCGAGCGCAACCTGATCGCTATGTCCACCATCGCATCGATTGCCACGATGCTGGGCCTGCTCGGAACCACCGTCGGGATGATCCGAGCGTTCCAAGCGATGGCCCGCCAAGGCGCTCCTGATGCGATCCAGCTCGCCCTGGGTATCTCCGAGGCGCTTATCAACACCGCGGGCGGGCTTTTTGGGGGGATTATCGGGATCGTGGCCTACAACTTCTTCACGAACAAGGTGGACGGTTTCAGCTACGAGATCGATGAAACAACCCACAACGTCGTCCAGCTCCTGACCGGGCGTTCCCAATAGTTTAAGAGGAGGTAGAGCGGATATGGCCGTGCCCAAGATGCGACGGGTCGGGATCCGGATCGATATGACGCCGATGGTGGACATCGCATTCCTTCTCTTGATCTTCTTCATGAGCACCACACAGTTTAAGCCCCCGGAGGAGTCAGAGCTTGAGCTTCCTTCTTCTCACTCGGAGATCAAGCTTCCGGAGTCCAACGTGATGATCCTGGCTGTGGACAGAAAAAGCCAGATCTTCTATAAAATCGGAGGCGCGGGGGTTGAGAAGTCGACCTCCTTAGAGGATCTTGAACGGGCGGTTGTCGATGCCCGAATCAGGAACCCCAGGCTCCGGCTGGCGATCAAGGGGGACAAAGACTCGGATTTCGGCGTTATCGACGACCTGATGGAGATCCTCCAGAGGACGGGAAACACGCGTTTCAACATGGTGACCCTGCTTGAGGATTGACGAAGAATCGAACCCTCTTTAATGTTTAGGAGGTGATGCGCGATGGCCGGGGTGGCCGAAGGTGCAGAAACTCACGCAAAAGGAAAAGGGGCCAGGAGGGGCAGCAAGCGAATCTCCATCCGGCTTGATATGACGCCGATGGTGGACATCGCATTCCTTCTGCTCATCTTCTTCATGGTCACAACTGTGTTTCTGGCTCCGCAGACCATGGAGATCAACCTGCCCCCTTCCGAACAGAAGGTGGATGTGGCCGAGTCCAATCTGATGACGCTTTATGTTACCGAAGATAACCTGGTCTACTGGTCCATCGGGCGGGACACCCCCGAAAGGGTGGAGATGGAGGAAATCCAGTCCATGCTGTTGGAACAGAATACGGAAAATCCCAATTTAATTACCCTGGTCAAGCTCGACCGACAGGCCCGCTACCATATGATGGTGGACATGCTGGATGAACTTAACATCGGGAACATCACCCGATTCAGCGTGGCGACTCTGACTGATCGGGACAAGGAGGTGTTATCCAACGTATGAGCGTGACAGCGACGATGCTCAACGTCTTCGATTACGGGGCGGCCGAACTGAAGCGGATGTATCAAAGGAACGCCCGGAAGGCCTTTACCTATTCCGCCATCGGGCACCTGGTTGTGGCCACGATTTACGTGGGAACCGTGTGGTATCTTGAGGATGATGCGAGGGTCCGGAAGGTGAGGATCATCAAGTACTCGGACCTGGGTCCCCCTCCTTCGATGACCGATCAGGTGGCGGCCCCCCAGATCCAGGTGTCGGCAGCAGCGGCTCGTCCCACCGTAGGTATTCCCGAGCCGGTGCCTGACGCCGAGGTCTCGACCGAGACCACGATCGCCACCCAGACCGAGATGAGCCAGATGACTTCCCTTATCGGCGGAGAGGGCGGGTTCGGAGAGGGTTCCGTCATTCAGTTGGAGGATGCCGTCGTTCTAGGGGGAGACAATATTCTTGTGGAGGAGGATGTCCTGCCTGAATTTGGGGAATTCGTCCCCGTCGAAGAACAGCCCGTTCCTGTCGATAGGCCCAAGCCGGTGTATCCTGAGATCGCCAGGCGGGCGGGGATTTCGGGCGTGGTATTCGTCATGATCCTTGTGGACAAGACCGGAAAGGTTCGGGACGTACAGATCACGAAAGGCCCCGAGATGTTCCACGAGTCTGCGAAGGATGCGGCTTGGAAGAGTGTCTGGAGACCGGCAATCCAGAATCAGAAACCGGTGGCCGTTTGGATCGCCTTTCCGGTTCGGTTTAAGCTCAGATAGGAACCCTGGATGATTCCCTCGGGAGGAGGCTGATATGTTTGGCGACGTCGGTTTCGCGGAAATGATCATCATATTCCTGGTGATCCTGGTCTTCTTCGGGGCGAAGCGCCTCCCCGAGCTTGCCGGTGGATTGGGCAAAAGCATCCGGGAGTTCAAGAAGGGGCTCAAGGATGTCCAGGACGAAGTGACCCAGGAGATCCATCAGTCGGTTGACGAGGATCCAAAGGGGAAGGAAAAAGAACGAGCAGAGTCCTCCTGATCGGATAAGGATTTCGATGTCGAACGAGACTTCCCAGCAGGAAAACGTTCGCTGGGTAGCCGCAGCCGGTGCCGTCGCGCTGTTGCTGGTAGCCGGAGTCGCCTGGTATCTCCTTCGTCCGGACAAGGTCACCGATGTTCGAGATATGCGGACATTGGTGGAGCGCCTCGACGGATTGCAGAATCAGATCGACGTTCGGCAACGAAGGATCGCCGAGGCGGTCCGGGACTTCAATGCAACCCATCCAAACGATCGGATCGAGATCGAGTCAAGCAACACGCTACAACTGAAGGACTTACAACAGCAGATCCTTCAGCGGATGGTGCACGCCGAAAGGGACGTCTCCTACCAAGGGCTCCTTGATGAGATCGGCCGGCAAGGAGGGGAAATAAGCCGGCTGAACAACGAGATTGCGGCGATGAGGTCCCGGTTGCCCGAACCAATCGAGGTGAGGGAGGGGGACACGCATTATGGCCTTTCTTTGAAGTATTTGAAAGAGAACAGGGGCCTCCCGAAGGAAGAGGCTGAAGCGATCCTGAATGAATTTGCCATGGTCGAGGATCTCGTATCCGGATTTCAAGTCTGGATGATCTATGACAAAACTTCGGATTTATTCGGAAGTTTCGTTACACAGGGTTCTGCCCCCATCAGCCCCCGCCGGGCACAGACCCGATCGAAGAGGGCATTGCTTGCAAAAATAGAGAGAGCCGAGGAGCTCGCAGGGGTCCTTTCGTCGCAGAAATTTGGCCTGGAGGAAGAGGTTGACCGAATGGAACTGGTCGCGTCGGATTTACAGGCGCACCTGAATGTCGTCCAATGGGAGCGGGACAGGGCCCAGCGTCTTGCGGAAGCCCGGGAGCGAGAACGACAGGCGATGGAACGTCGGCTGAACTCCTTTTTTTACGCGGTCGGCAAATTTGATGAGTTCAAGAAGAACGGCGTCGTGAAGGGAGGGAGAATCGTCCCGGCAAACGAGGACCTGTTCGTGAATTCCGTAGACCTCCGATCAAAGAAGATGTTGAGTTTTTCAGCGGGGGATGCGGGATTTCGCAGGATCAGGTCGGTAAAGATCATCCCATCGACTCTAAAGAGCAGAAAACATTATAAGATCAATTATTCCACCGATCGTCAGCACGCAACGATCGAAATTGTCGATAAGGACGCCTTTATCCGGGAGAGGCGGGTCTTGTTCGGCCTCAAGAATTAAGATCCACACATCCTGGATTCGGTAACGATAGGGGCGCGGATACCGCGCCCTTTTTCTCGTATCCACAGATGCCCCCTCTTTCCCCCGAAATCCCCGCGATTGAGATCTTTTCGATCGGGACCGAGCTGGTCCTGGGCCGAATTCAAGACACAAATGGGCACTGGATCGCTCAGGAGATCGCGAAGGTTGGGGGGATTCTGAGACGGGCCACCATGATCCCGGATGAGCTGAATGAGATCGTTCTTGCCCTCCAGGAAGCGGTCGATCGGGGAAGTAAGATCATCATCACCACGGGGGGCTTGGGACCCACCCCAGATGACCTGACGGTGGCAACGGTCCCTACGGGGGCAAAGGTGTTTCAAAACCCAGCGGGATGGGCCCCCTGCACGATGGTGGGCGTGGCGGGCGCAACGATCCTGAGCCTCCCGGGACCTCCCCAAGGAGATGATGGCGTTGTTCAGTCGATATGTCGAGGGTTTTATTTCCGAGACCTATGAGACGAAGATCGCCTCTCTGAGGGTTGTCGTGGATATGTTCGAATCAGAGGTGTCACCCCTGCTCCAGAAGGTTATGCAGAGGTTTCCGAACACCTACTTAAAGGCCTATGTTGCGATGCGTCACGATGCTCACGGTATGCCGGTAGACCTGGTCGCCAGAGCCGAAGACCCCGCTTCCGCGCAGGAACTGCTGGACAAAACCGTTGATCTTTTCGGCAAACTTGTGACGGAAAAGGGCAAGACCATGGAGTTCTTTGAAGGCCGTTCGTGAGCCGATTTGGGACCTCAAAACCCGGGTTGCGGCTTCGATGGGTGGCCCCGGTCCGGCCGAACCTCTTCTCCTTCCTCCACCCGCTTTCCCCCCTTCATCCTTCCCGGTTTTTCATTGACTATGCTAAATTCTGTTCTTATATTGAATTTGTGTGAATAGGCCTTCTCTTGGCACATGCACAACATGCTGTTAATTATTTAGTTAGTAAAAGCAAGAGTTTTTGCGATGTCCACTGTTGAACGGCGCAAGGCCTTTTTTATCCAGCAGGGAAAAGACTTCGGAGACGCCCACTTCGATCCCGAACTTGACCTTGTGGTCTACCGGGGCCAACATGCCATCCGGGAATCTCTCTGGTATGCGTTGGGCCTTCTCAACGAAGTCGATCCCGAGTCGCATCTCCGGGCCTGCAGGATCGTCCGTAGGGGGATTGCAACGCAGGAGATTGACGTATCCAACCGCTGGTATGGGGTTATGAAGACCAGCTGGGAGGAAGAGACTTATTCTGATCTCAACGGGGTGGCGTTCAACGGGGCCACTTTTGCGGGTATCTATCATCACTACCGGGACCGGCTTGACCCGGTGACCGAAGAACAGGTACGGTCGGCCTTAGGGCGATCGCTTGAGGCCATCCGCCGGCGAGATGATCCGGTGGGCCATATGAATATGACATTGTCGTCCAGCTTGTCATTGATCATCGGCGGTCAGGACCTCGGGAATGAAGAGCTTCGGATTCTGGGTGAGAAGAAACTGTTTGGCTGGATCGAATATACCAATCTGGCAGGCGGCCCGAGGGACTATAACAACCTTGCATCTGGGGGGATTGCCCTCTCATCACTGGCTGAAATCGCGAACTTCGCGAAAGATCCGGAAGTCCGGTTGCGCGCACGTGCTTCCGAAGCCCGCCTATGGCTCCATCTGGCAACCCATTTTCACCCCGCCACGCATCAACTGGCAGGCCCGCATAGTCGGGCATACCACGAAGAGATCACCTTTAATCCCTCTTCCACCAAGGGCTGTCTCTACATCCTTTTGGGAGACGATGCGTTGATGGGGGAACTCAAATCAGATCAAGATATCCTGAGCGGGATCGTCATCGGGATGAGGACGTTCCACTGCCCTGACCCGATTCAGCGAATTTTCCTCCGAAAGACCTTCCCTTATATGGCCCGCGAAAAGACGGATGCCGAACCTCAAATCCGATTCGGTCTAAGCGAAGCCGGTCAACTGGAGGTTGATCATCGGAGAGGGGAGTTCCGTATGGTGAAGACGGGGAGATTCAATGCGTCGGGGGGAAGCCGAGTGACGGATACGACTTGCTACATGAGGGCTGCCTATGCCCTTGGAACGGTCAATCAGCAGACCGTCGACTGCCATCGACACAATCTGATTTTATACTATTCGATAGGAAAGAACAGCCGAAAGCCGGGGAGTTTCCGGGTGGTCCACGGAAATTTCAGGGGATCGGAAGAAAAGCGTCACCCCTTGCACCATCAGGCGATTTTCATCTCCGCACAAAACAGGAACCGGGCGATCGTTCTCCATACGTGTCCGCCGGTACGAACGGAGGCCATCACCTGTCTGGGGGCTTTTCTCAAGCTTCCTGAAAAGGTCGAAGGCTTGAACATCGGAGAACGAAAAGTGGTCCGCCTGCCGGTGGAAATTCCGGAGTCTGCCTGGGTGTTCCTGTCGGATGGGGGGGTCTATATTGCGATTCGACCCTTGGCCCGAACGGCCTTCGGGCGCAACAGCGCAGCCCGCATCGAACGAGGGGATGGTGCCCTGTATCTGAACATGCACAATTATGCGGGCCGGAGCCGTTCCTTTCCAGCAGAGCGAATGGGAACGCTCCGAAACGGGTATCTATTCGAAGTGGCGGACCGTAGGGAGGTCAAGACATTTGAAGCTTTCCGCTCACGGGTTTCCCGGACAAAAGTGGAGGACCGCACCACGAGCGGGGTTCGGTCTGTCCTCTGGGGGAGCGGGGGAGACAACCTTTTTCTTGAGTTGGAGACGGGTCGGGAGGTCACGGCGACGCGTTCGTTTGACGACGAACCGTATTCCCCCCCGAGTCTGGATGCTCCGAATGCTGCCCAGAGCAGCAGCGGTCAAATCAAGATCGGGAATGCCGATCTGAGCTGGACGGGAGGGATCCCTCTTGTTTTGATCGCAGAGGCGAAGGAAGCGTGTGTCATCAATCCTTCCACCGGAACCGGAAATGTCACATTGCGTATTCCGGGGGCGACGGTCTGGGTGGGAGCGATGTCCCCCGGTCATATCATCGTTGAGGACGGGAGAGTCATCAGGATAACATTGAACCTCTCACCCACGACAGGCCCGGTAAATGTTGAGACCGATGGGCGGGAGCACGAGATTGTCCGAAAGATCGTTCACTGAGGCCACAAGATAGGAGGGACAATGGAGAAATCTCCGACCGAAGATCTGGTCAAGCTGATTCGAGGGATTTCGCTATTCAAGACGTTCACTCCGCATGAAGCCCAGGCGGTGCTGCGCATTGCCAAGTCCAAAAAGTGCGATCCTCGGCAGATCGTGTATGAAAAAGGAGAGGCCAGCAGTGAGATGTTTATCCTGTGGAAGGGGTCCCTCCTCGTCCAGTCTGAGAAGGGGATCAACATCGCCAGAATCGGGCTCGGAGAGTCTGTGGGCGAGATCGGAGTCATGACCAACGCGCCCCGTTCCGCCCGGGTCGTCGCCCCCGAAGAGTGTTATGGCCTGTCCATACAGAAGGGCGAACTATTGAACCTGCTGAAGTCCGAGAAAGATCTCTGCATCAAGTTTCAACGTAATCTGATCGATTTGCTTGCCGATCGAATCCGGAAAACGGATGATCTGATCGACACGTATGCGAGCAAAGAAAGGGATTAGAATTTGGACCTGCCGATAGGTCGCACACCGTATCTTGCAAAAGTTTGGATCCACCCTTTATAGAAGAACAGGCATTCAGGGCAGAATCCCGAATGCCTGTTTTCGTCACGTGAATTTGGTAGCGGTGGAGGGACTCGAACCCCCGGCCCAAGGATTATGATTCCTCTGCTCTACCAGCTGAGCTACACCGCCCGCAAATCGCTTGGTAAAACGTCAAGTATAATATTAACACAACGATTTGTCCGGGTCAAGGGAAATAGAACCGCAGGGAACAACGGAATATCTCCTGAAACCTTATGATGGATCGAACCTCCGTGTCCACCATCCTCGAAAATCCCTACATCGAATCGACCGCGTGGTTGCGGGGAAATCTTCACGCGCACACGACGATCAGCGATGGGGAAAAGCGGTCATCGCCGATTATGAGCGACGAGGCTACGATTTTCTGTCGATCAGCGATCACGACAGGCTGGTTTCTCCGGAGACCTATCAGAAGGGGACAAACCTGTCGTTGATCCGCGGGGTTGAAGTCACTGCCGAGGGTCCTCATATCCTTCACGTGAATGCGCACGACACCGTCGAGCCTGTCCGGGACCGCCAGAAGGTCCTAGATGGGATCCAGCGAGGGGGCGGGTTCTCGGTTTTATGCCATCCGAACCTGGGTCCTCGCTGCGACCATTTTCAACAACGCTCAATGGAGACGCTGGAAGGCTTCGTCGGGATTGAGATCTACAACGGCGTGGTTGAAAGATGCGGGGGGAGGGCATTGGCCACCGACCGCTGGGATATCCTCCTGAGTTCCGGGCGTCGGATATGGGGGTTTGCGGACGACGATTCGCACCGTCCCGGTGACGTCGGGCTGGCCTGGAATGTGGTGCAGTCGGAAAACCGGTCAACAGAGGCGATCATCACGGCCATCCGACAGGGGCGCTTCTATAGCCTCCACAGGGGTGACGATTCGGAGCGTTCGTGTCGAGGGCGGCGAGATCCACGTTCAAACCGTGGATGCGTACCGGATCCGATTTGTGAGCGGGTTCGGCGTCATACAGGCCTCCGCAGACAGCCAGGATGCGACCTACCCCGTACCGGAGGACAGGGATTTGGCCCGGAGCCTTCGGTATATCCGCGCTGAATGTTACGGTATCGGCGGCCGTTGCGCCTGGACCCAGCCCATTTTCATCTCATGAACCCGCCTGGACAAACCCGAGCCCGGGAATATCAAGAGGATCAAATCTTCAAAGTTCGTGGGGGGAACCTCTCAGCCGTATCCTGCGATTCGGTCCTTCGTCAGTTTGCTGAGTTTGCGGCGCACGGGAGGAAAGACCATAACGGGAGGGGAGACCATATCGGTTTGGACCTCTCAGAACTGACATTCGTCGATCCTTACGGTATGGGGATGCTCTGTCTCATCGCCCGATATCTCAACCGGACATTTCGGAAGGTATCATGCAAAGTTCCCGATGCGGATTCGGTGCGAAGATATCTGAGCCGAATGAATGTCCTCGACGCCCTCGGTCGGTTCGTTTCATTTGAGGGGAGTCCCATTCCCGTCCGACACGTCGTTTCACGGGAGGGGCTTCTCGAAGTGACGCCGATCAACCAGCAGGGGGACGTGGAATCTCTGCTCCATCTTATCGGACGCCGGGTAAGCGCAATCCTTGCGGAAGAGTTGAATTTCAGGGAACGGGATATCACGGGTTTCAAGAACGTTGTGGCCGAACTCTGTCACAACGTGCTCGACCACAGCTGCGATTGGGGATATGTCGCGGCCCAGCGGTTTATGGATCAGCGGCGGGGAAAGAAGTTTGCGATCATCGGCGTTGGAGATCTGGGGATCGGCATACGAGAGAGCCTGGCCACCCGGTACGACGTGTCGAATTGGTCGCACGCGACGGCCATCACCAATGCCGTTCGAAAGCAGTTCTCCCGCGACCCCACGCGCGGCCTCGGACTCTACGTCGTCAACCGGATTTGCGGGATCTATGGGGGGAGCCTTCACATCAGGTCCGGCAATGCGCGCGTCTATTTTCGAAGCAGGTCCGTGTACCGAAACGAAATCGCGTCTTTTCCAGGCACTCAGATCAGCATCACGTTGTATCAATCCGATGGCGGGCGATGAATTTGTCGACCGACCGGCACATCTTGTGGATGGTGGCCACATCCCGCCGTTCCAGCTGAACCCGACCGAAAACCCTGCGAACCGATCGCATAAAAGAATCCGATGCCTTGTGCGAAACGAAACCGAGTCGCGTCAACGCCATCTGGATGTGTCCGTACATCCCCTCCATTTGGTCAAAAGGGGCCAGTTCGAGGTCGGGTCCCGCGGGATTTCCACGAACCGCCTGGGCCATTTCGTAACAGAAAATGACGGCCGCCTGGGCAAGATTGAGGGATGGGTACGGGGTTTCGGAAGGGATAGAGGAGACGAGAGAACAGAAGCGTAATTCCTGATTTGAGAGTCCCCTGCTTTCCCTACCGATGACAAGGGCACCGCGTTGTCCAGAGGGCAACCCGGTCAATCGGCGGGCGGCCTCAGAAGGAGGGTAGAGGGGAGGCCGGTCCTCCCGCTGATCGTGTGTGGTTCCCACTGCCAAGGCCACACCTTTGAGGGCTTCCGGTATCGAACTGCAGACCGTGGCTTTATGGAGAAGGTCGTGCGATCCGTGGGCCATCTTCCGCGCCTCGGGGACGTCGAACGGAACGGGGTTGACAAGGACCAGTCGGGAGAATCCCATCGTTTTCATAGCTCTTCCGACCGACCCTATGTTTCCCGGTTCTTCAGGCTCGACCAGGACGATGGAGATGTGATCGAGTTTTTCGTTGCTCATGGTGAGCGGAGTTTAGCACAATCCTCACAGCCTGTCAAGAGGGGAGGGAAATCCGTAGGATGAAGAATGGGGAATGAATGATCCTTTCGACGATTGAACCGGTCATCCCACTTCTTCACCACGTTCATATCGACCCGGCGCGAGCGGTGAATCTTGCGGTGTCGCTTGCCCGGTCAGGATTGGACCTTCCCGCGTGGCGGGATCCCGTCTTTCCGAAGGACGACGATGGCCAGACAGCCGCCCTTTTCTGCACAGCTAACACGGTGAATTTCTCCTTCTGGGGGGAACCTAAATGGACGGTTACGTATCGCGGGATGCGATATGATGGAACCTTCGGTCTGTTCGCCTCCTTTCTCAGGGGACTCGAGGAAGGCATCCCGATCATCGAAGGCCCCTATCTTCGCGACCTGACCGCCGAGGACCTCCGGCATCTGTTTAGGGGAAATGTCGAAATTCCGATGTTCGACGAACGCCTGGCAGCCCTTCGAGAGGGCGGTGGGATTTTGGTCGAGAAATATGAGGGCTCCTGGTTATCGCTCCTGAATGCCGCGAACAAAAGCGCCCTCAGTCTGGTCGGCCTCCTGGCGAAGAATTTTCCGTCTTTCAACGATCATGCTGTTATAGATGGACATGCTGTCAATTTCCACAAAAGGGCGCAACTTATCCCTGCGATGCTTTACGGTCGCTTTAAGGGGTCATCATACGGAGAATTCAAAGACATGGAATTTTTGTCATGTTTTGTGGATTACAAACTCCCGCAGATTCTCCGGCGGTTTGGGGTCATCTCCTATGGGGCCGACCTGGCACATCGGGTGGATTCCCTGATTGAACTTCCGCCCGGGGGGCGAGAAGAGGTGGAGATTCGGGCCGCGACAATCTGGTGCTGCGAGTTGATTCGCAGCACCTGCAGTCAACTCGTCTCAGGGGCCATGGCGGTTCAGGTTGATGCGGCCCTCTGGTCCACGGGGCAGGCGAAGGATTTCGAGGATCGGCCCTACCATCGAACCCGATCGATCTTTTATTGACCTCCCCCCCACTGGCCTATTCACCCCTGAAGGATCCTCCGTGGATATCGTCGTGGCCTTTGTCCTGGGCCTGTTGTTCGTCTGTGTTTTTCCGGTTTGGGTCCTCCTGGATGGGGAATTCCGGGGGGGGAGCCTCAGCGGAAATATTGCAGTCGGTATTTTTTTCGGGCTTTTCGGTTTAGGGGGGACGTGGGATGGGGAAGTGTTCCGGCTCAGATTGCTTTTCTTCAGGAGGCTGAGTCTTTTCCTCCCGAGTCGCACCAGACGACCCGGTGCGGAACCGGGTAAAAGGACTTCCCAACCTGCCGAGGAAGGGCGTCCTGGAGGTCCCCAATGGGCTCAGTGGATGGAAAGGGCAAAGGAGGTCTGGGTTTCTTCCAGCCATTTCTTCGGACCGGGGAAGCGGTTCCTGAACCGATTTTGGCGGTCACTCCGGCTGCAACGGGCAAGCTGTGACATCGTCCTGGGTACCGGGGATCCAGCCCAGACAGGTCGAATTTCGGGGATGATCCTGGCCGTCCGATCCCTTCTTGGCCCCAGGGTTCGAATCGGGATCGATCCCAGGTTCCTTCTCCGGACTTTCGAAGTCCGGGGCTCGCTTGTCTTCTGGTTGAACTTCACCAAGCTCATCGCAGCGGTCGTAAACCTGGGTGTCGCATTGGGGGGTATGGCGGTCAGGGATTTTTTTCTGGGTTTTTCGGATAGGCTGAGACGAAAGATCGGTCGGTGCGTTTTTCGGGTTGCAAGATGATCTGCTTTCCCGGTAAACGACGGTCCGAATCCAAGGGAGCCTGAGATGGCCAAGCCGGTTGAAGAATTGATCAGGACGCTTCTGGGCGAGTTCCAACAGATTGTAAAGACAGAAACGGTCATCGGGGACCCGCTCACAGTAGGGGACGTAACCATCATTCCAGTGTCCAAGGTTTCGTTCGGATTCGGGGCGGGTGGCCGTGGGACTGAGGAGGGAAAGTCCAGCGGGGGAAGCGGTTCGGGAGGCGGTGCGACCCTGGAACCACTTGCGTTTCTCGTCGTGTCCAAGGGACGGGTGCAGCTCCTTCCGCTCAAGGAGAAGGAGGGGACACTCGATAAGGTGTTGGAACTGGTTCCGGATCTTTATTCAAAAATCCGCGAATTTCGTGGCATGCGTGACAAGAAAAAGGAAAGCGGGGGGGATCCGGCGCCACCTCCCAAAACTTAGGTGCCCCGCCGAAGTCTGAAGAGGTCCCGGTTCGGGTTTAGATGGGATTGGTAATTTCCGCTTGACACTGTGTGATTTCTGGAATATCATTTCCACTCTTGCTTTTGAAGCCGGGGAATAAATCCGACAACCGCGAATTTCATTCGGGTTATCGCCATGTTGCTCGATTATGCAAACGTCCTCGTTTTTTTATGCCTCGGGGCAATCTTCGTCGTGTTCAATCTTTTTGTCGGTTGGATTCTCAGGCCCAACAATCCGGCACCGGAAAAGCTCACGACTTACGAATGCGGTGAGGAACCGGTTGGCGGATCGTGGGTTCAGTTCAACATCCGGTTCTATATTGTCTCCCTGGTCTATATTATCTTCGCTGTCGAGATCGTATTCATTTACCCCTGGGCGGTGGTATTCAAAGATCTCGGTCTGTTTGCGTTTGTACAGATGATGATTTTCATGGGCATTCTGATGCTCGGCCTGGCCTATGATTGGAGGAAGGGGGACCTGGACTGGGTGAAGCCGGAAACCCCTTACACCCGTTCCTGATTGTCTCGGATCTGGATTCCATTACACGAAATTCGGAGATTCTTACTTGAGTCCGGCTGAAATCCATCAGCGTCTGAAGGATCGATTCGGAGAAGCGATCTTAGATTTCCAAGAAGCTGCCATCGAACCGACGGTCAAAGTGGCTGCAGGGAACATCGCCGAGGTTTGTGCTTTTCTGAGAGATGAGGCCGACCTCCGCTTCGACTCCCTGATGTCCCTGAGCGGGGTCGATGATCCCTCGGGGGACCTTGTCGTGGTTTATCATCTTTTCTCCATGGTCCACCGACATCGAATTGCGCTCAAGGTTTATGTGTCCCGCGACAATCCGGTTGTTCCCACCGTGGAACACGTATGGAGTGCCGCCAACTGGCACGAGAGGGAGGCCTACGACATGGTCGGGGTCGTCTTCGACGGACATCCTGATCTGCGCCGAATTCTATGTCCGGACGACTGGGAAGGGTTTCCGCTCAGGAAGGATTACGAGGTCCAGGAATACTATCGCGGAATGAAGGTGGAGGTCTGACGTGGCAGAAGTCGTCGATACAACGGATGTCAACAGCGAGGAGATGATCCTGAACATGGGACCGCAGCACCCCAGCACACACGGGGTTCTGCGTCTGGAGCTGGGGACGGATGGAGAGATCGTCTCGTGGGTGCGACCTCACATCGGGTATCTCCACCGTTGCTTCGAGAAGCACGCGGAAAACCTGACCTATCCCCAGGTGATTCCTTTCACCGACCGGATGGACTATCTCGCCTCCATGAACAACAACCTCGGGTATGTCCTGCCGATCGAGAAGATGATGGACCTGAAAGTGCCGGAACGCGTGGAATATATCCGGGTAATTATGTGCGAGTTGAACCGAATTGCCAGTCATCTGATCTCTTTCGGGACCTATGGGATTGACATCGGGGCATTCACGCCCTTTCTATTCGCATTCAGGGAGCGGGAGCGTATCTTCGACCTCTTCGAGATGACCTGCGGGGCCCGAATGCTCTACAACTATATCTGGGTGGGCGGTGTGTCTCACGACCTGCCCGACGGGTTTATAGAGCTCGCGACGAAATTCATCGATGACTTTCAAGGGAACATCGATGAATACAACAGTCTGCTGTCGGGGAATAAGATTTTCGTCTCAAGGACCGCCAATGTCGGCATCCTCCCCCCGGAGTTGGCGATCGATTACAACATCACGGGACCTAATTTGAGGGGTTCCGGGGTCAAGTGGGACCTGCGCCGGGACGATCCCTACTCGATTTACGACCGGTTCGATTTCGATATCCCGGTCGGCAGGGGGGAAATGGGGACAGTGGGGGACTGCTGGGACCGCTACATGGTTCGCATCCGGGAGATGGAGCAGAGCGCCAAAATCTTAAAACAAGCCCTGAAGCAGATCCCGAAGGGAGATGTCCACGCGGCCATCCCAAAACAGGTCAAACCGCCGAAAGACACGGAGTGCTATTTCCGGACTGAGAATCCCAGGGGGGAACTGGGGGTCTATATCGTCAGCGACGGTTCTAACAAACCCTATCGGGTCAAGATCAAGTCCCCCTGCTTTGTCGCCCTGGGCGTCCTTCCCGAGATTTGCAAAGGGGCCATGATCGCAGACATCGTGGCCATCGTCGGATCCATCGATATCGTGCTTGGAGAGGTAGATCGCTAAACGTGCAAACCCTCGCGGAACACCTGATCAACACCTTCAGCTTACCCGTTCCGATCTGGATCCTTTCGCCGACCCTTGGCGTCGTCGGGGGGATCCTCGTGTTGACGATCATCGCTCTTCAGGCCATGTACCTGATCTGGCTGGAGCGGAAGGTCGCAGCGCACATGCAGGATCGTCTCGGCCCAATGCGCGTGGGGGGCTGGCACGGGTGGGCGCAATCGATTGCCGATGGCCTCAAGCTCCTGTTGAAGGAGGATATCATCCCGGCGGCGGCCGATCGGCCGCTGTTTCGGTATGCCCCCCTGGTCGTGTTCGTGGGTTCGTTCGCGGCGTTCGTCTGCCTCCCGTTCGGGGATGGGATCATCATCAGCGATCTGAACGTCGGGATTTTCTATATCCTCGCCGTCACCTCCTTCATGGTCATAGGCATTATCATGGCGGGATGGGGGTCGAACAACAAGTGGGCGCTCCTCGGAGCGATGCGTTCGGCGGCGCAGGTCGTCAGCTATGAGATACCGGTGGGGCTTTCCCTCCTAGCCGCTATCATGGTCGCGGGGAGTCTGAGCATGCAGGATATCGTGGTGGCGCAAGATGGGGGGATCCACCGGTGGCTGGCATTTCGAAATCCGTTCCTGTTTGCGGCGTTCATGATCTATTTCGTCGCCTCACTCGCGGAGGTCAACCGGACGCCCTTCGACATCCCCGAGGCCGAATCCGAGCTGGTGGCGGGTTACCATACGGAATACAGCGGGATGCGGTTTTCGATCTTCTTCCTGGCTGAATACGCAAACATGTTCGCGGTGGGCGCGATCGCGGCGACCGTGTTTCTGGGCGGATGGCAGGCCCCGTGGGGGGGCGGAACCCCGGCGTTCGGGATCATATGGTTTTTCGCCAAGGCGCATTTCATCGTGTTCGTACAGATATGGCTGCGGTGGACGCTTCCCCGACTCCGCGTGGATCAGTTGATGTACGTCGGATGGAAGGTTCTCACACCCTTCGCATTTATCAACATCGTGGGTACGGGAATCTGGATCCTGTATGTCTAAAGACATGATTCCAAAGTCCACTTTCCACGTTAACTTGAATTCCGGGTGACTCGTATGGACGGTGTCCTGTCCGGTGTTGTCTTCTACATTTTCGCAGCAATTACGGTCCTGTCGAGCGCCATGGTCGTTCTCTCGTCGCGTCTGACGTATGCGGCCTTTTCGCTCCTTTTGACCTTTTTCGGGGTTGCAGGGCTATACGTCTTCCTCGGTGCGGATTTCATCGCAGTGACACAGGTGCTCATCTACGTGGGGGGCATCCTTATCCTGTTGCTTTTCGGAATCATGTTGACCCATCGGATATCGGATGTCAGGATTTTGGCCGCGAGGGTGCAGTTCGTTCCGAGCGTCCTCGTGGTGGGTTGTGTGTTCGTTCTGCTCCTTTCGGTGATTTTCGGGACTCAATGGAAAGTAACCGACACCATGCCTGCTGAATATACGGCGGAGACAATCGGCAAATTGCTGATGACGAAATATCTGATCCCGTTTGAAGCGGTCGCCGTTCTTCTCCTCGTCGCCTTGATCGGGGCCTCGACGCTGGCTCGAAGCGAATCCGATTCGGAGGAGGAGGCGTCGTGACGATCACCCTAGAACATTATCTGGTTGTCGGCGCCCTCCTGTTCTGCTTTGGCATCCTGGCCGTGGCCACGCGGCGGAACGCCATCAGTGTATTGATGGGTGTGGAGCTTATCCTGAACGCGGCGAACGTGAACCTCGTCGCGTTCTCTCGCTACAGCGATGTCGGGATCAGCGGGCAGGTGATGGCGGTGTTTGTGATCGCCTTGGCAGCGGCGGAGGCCGCCGTCGCACTCGCGATCGTTCTCAACATATACCGGCTGGTTCAGATCGTAGATGTCGATCGGGCAAGCACACTAAGACAATAGTCTCTCTCATAAGATATCCGGTCCTACCCGTGACGGAACCCCGAAGTCAATGACTTTGGGGTTTTTTTCGCCCCACTGTTATGTCCCCCGGGTGACGGCCAGATAGTCGACGATGACGTCGCAATCTTCATCGGTCAGGTCGGCTTCCCCCGCATTCGCCTGCATCTCTTTGACGATCTCCCGCCAGTCCGCCCGGGCCAACCTCAAGTCGTTGGCGCGGTCGAGATCGTGGCAGGCCGAGCACTTCATCTCGAAGAGGGTCTTTCCGGTCATGATGTCGATCGCCTGCTCCGTCCGCTGCTTCGAGAGGATCGCCTGAGTGTGGATCAGGTATCCCGAGATCAGGTCGCCCTGTTGTGGGGTGATGTCGGGGTTGAGCCTCCGCATGGATTCCACGGTCTTCCGCCACCCGGCATCGGTTTTGAACTTGACGAAGGTGCGTTCCAGGGTATGGCATGTGGAACACTTGTGAATGAGAAGATTTTTTCCCGCGAGAAAACGTTCTTCTTCGGTCCGGATCTTCGAGGGATCCACGCTGGCCAGGGAAAAGTAGATTCCCACTCCTGCCTTTAGATAGTAATAACCCGCTGTCAGGGAGATAAAGACGAAGGTCAGGCAGAACACCGTAACGGCCAGGGGGAAGACGTTCGGAAAGAGACGCGGATATCGGCGGATAATCAGTATCTTAATCCCGAGGAGCGGTAAGATCGCCAGTGCGAAACCCGCGTGCAGAAGGGCCCGGGTGGAAAGCTCCTCGCGGAACCCTGCGATTCGCCAGATCATGGTCGTCAGTAGGATAAGATAGATCGCCACGAAGCAGTAGCCGCAAATTCGATGAATGACCGAAAGCCGTTTTCCTAAGCGTTTCGTCTTTAATTCTCCCTCCCTGGAGTTCCAGCATGATCGTCAATGCGGCCCCTCCAAAAATGAGCATCAGGATACCGAGCATGGAGTTGAGAGCGGGATTCATAGAGACCTCCTTAAAGTGTTGTGAGTGGTGACGGGGATGAGTGAATAGTCAGCTGCCATTGGGGCAAATTTTAAACTGAACCTGTCTTGACATGATCTCGAGCAATCAAATCTGGACGTCTACCTTTCAATCCGTCCGTGACAATTCAAAGGGATGGACTCATTTTCGGAGGAATCTTGTTTGAGGGGAGCCGGTTATGAACGGGGGAAGGGGGAAACTCAAGACGGATGGTGTCGGAAAGGATCGATCGGGTTTATGACGGGTGAGAGGGGATTCGATCAGGCATCGAGTACCATTTTCAGAAGCGCCATTCGGATGTAGAGACCGTTCTGGGCCTGTCTGAAATAGGCCGCGCGGGGATCGGTGTCAACCTCGGGGGTGATTTCATCGACACGTGGAAGGGGATGCATGATGACCGCACGTTCTTTAAGGACTTTTAGAAATTCCAGGTCAATGATATATTTTCCCCTCGCGCTCTCGTAGTCGGCGGTCCGATCCCCAAAACGCTCCCGCTGAATACGGGTCTGGTATATGACATCGGCTCTCGCAGCCACTTCGAAAAGGTCTTCCTCCTCCGTGAAAAAGATTCCGTGACGACGGAGGTAGTTCTTGATGTCGTCTTTCATCCGGACCACCCCCGGGGCGACAAAATGCAGCTTTACGTCTTCGTACTTGGCCAGGAGGTAGGCGAGGGAGCGGACGGTTCGGCCGTTGGCGAGGTCTCCTACCATGGCCACGGTTATGCCGTCGAGATGGCCGACTTCTTTTTGAATCGTGTAGACATCGAGCAGGGCCTGGGTGGGATGCTGACCCGGACCGTCCCCGGCGTTGATGATCGGGACGCTGGCGACCGACGCTGCCCGTTTTGCGGTGCCGCTCTCGTAGTGACGGAAGATGATCACGTCGGCATAGCCTTCTACGATCCGGACCGTGTCCTCCAGGGTTTCCCCCTTCGCGGCCGAGGAGAACTCACGGGCGTTCTCCGTGGTGATAACCTCTCCTCCAAGGCGTTTCATCGCGGACTCGAAAGAGAGCCGGGTCCGGGTGCTCGGCTCATAGAAGAGTGTGGCCATCAGGCGACGATTGAGGATGTTCGAGCCATATCGGGTAACGACTTCCTCCATCTCCTTTGCGACAGAAAAGATCTCGGTGAGCCGATCCCTGCTAAACTGTTGTGCTTCGATGACGTGGTGGAGCTTGTCCATCTCAGCCCTCCGATCAGATAAAAAAATAGCTCGCCCAAAATGGGAGAGCCTCATTCAAACTTATGCTCGGCCTGGCTTGAAGACATCGCGTTAGGAAGTCATCGAGTTCATCATCCAAATCGACGGCCGAAAAACCGGATCGGCCGTCTCAACGGACAATATAGCCTAACCCAAAATAGAAGGCAAGGGAAAACCGCGGCCGTGTCGTGATCGCGGTGCCCCCCAAAAATCACCAGAAGGAGGACATCATGAAGGGAAAAAGGGTCTGCTGGCCGGAGAAGGGTCGGGTCGTGTTGGAGGGCTTCGAGGCAGGGCAACCCGGTCCCGGGGAAGTGCTCATCCGGACCGAGTGGACCCTGATAAGCCCGGGCACGGAGGGTGCCGGGCTTATGGTCATGGAAAACACAGGGGGGAGCTTCCCCGCCAGACCGGGTTATAACAATGCGGGACGGATCGAAGGCATCGGGCCCGGCGTTGAGGATCTGGCCGTCGGCGATCGAGTGGCCTCACACGCCGGACACGCATCGGTGACGGTCACGCCTGTGGATCGGGTTTTCCAGATTCCCGACGGTCTCCCTTCGGAAGATGCGGTTTTCTTTAACATGGGGGCCATCTGTCTGCAAGGTGTTCGAAAGGCAAGCGTTCAGATCGGGGATTCGGTCCTGGTCATCGGTCAGGGAATCGTCGGTAATCTTGCCCTCCAACTGGCTAAACTCGATGGAGGGATTCCGGTCATTGGGGCCGATCTTTCGACAGGGAGGCTGGAGATATCGAAAAAGTGTGGCGCGGATGGGGTGATCAACCCCGAGACGGGAAATCTGGAAGATGAGGTCCGGGCGGCCACGGGTGGAAAGGGACCGGCGGTTGTGATCGAGGCGACAGGGGCCCCGGAACCGATCAACACCGCTTTCCGGCTGGCGGCCTGGTGTGGTCGGGTGGTTATTCTGGCCAGCACACGGGGGGAGACGGCATCGGTCAACTTTTACAGGGATGTCCACAAGAAGGGATTGACCGTGATCGGAGCCCATAACAGCATCCGCCCGCAACTTGATTCAACGCCATGGTACTGGACGGCCAGGGACGACGCGGAAGTGATTTTGCAGTTGCTGGCCAGGGGGAGGTTGAATGTGCGTGATCTGACGAGCGTGCGGTTGAAAGCGGAGGAGGCCCCAAAGGGTTATCAGATGGTGATGGACCGGAAGATGGATGTGCTTGGGATTTTGCTGGACTGGAGGGGATGAGGTCGGGGTCAGGTTTCGGTCCCATAAGGGGGTTGATACAATCGGTGTATCGGTGAACGCTCCGATCCGGACGGGTTGTCGACAGAATTTTATGATGCCTGAACCGGCACCGCCACAACGCTTCCCGTCTCGTGCGACTGGATGGCAGCCTCGATGATTTCCTGCACGGCCAGGCCGTCTTCGCCGGAAGCCTCAATCTCTTCACGGGGGGGCTTCTGAGCGAGCTGCTCGAGCCAGCGGTGGATGCGATTGCGAAATGTGTCACCGAAACCCGTCATGCCCCCCATGATGCTGTTCCGGACGACCGTCAACTCTTCCCCCCTGCGAGGGTAGAAGGTCAGGTCGACAAAACAATTGTCGAGGACGAAACGCCCTTCAGTACCCACCACCTCGCATCGCTCCAGGTTGTGACGCGGGGCGGCGTCGTAACTTCCTGTGAGGTGTCCGATCACACCGTTTTCGAACTCCATGTTGATCTGGGCGTTTGACCAGCAGACACGCTTTCCGTCCGGGCCGTCAGGCTTGGGTGCGCGGTTCAGAAACGCGTGGACGCGTTTGACGTCTCCGCAGAAGTATCGCATGATATCGATGCTATGGGGGTGGAGTGCGCGAAGGTGGAACCAGGGGGAGGTCTCGTTCGGGTTGTCGATCCACATGGTCATGTTGATAAGCAGCAAGTGGCCCAGCTTTCCTTCGGCGATCCAATTTTTCGCCGTGGCGGCTGGAGGGACGAATCGGTGATTGAGGTTGATGCCGAAGTAGAGTGACTTTTCCTGGGCTTTCCGAACCATCTCCCGGGCGTGGAGGATATTGTTGCTGATCGGCTTTTCGCAGAGGACGTGGAAGCCGGCCTCCAGGCACGCCATCACGGGCTCGTAGTGGTCACCTCCGTTCTCAAATCCACCCGTAGCCACGCTCACTGCGTCCAGTTCCGAGTTTTCAAGGAACTCCGTTAAGCTGTAGAACCCCGTTGCTCCGAAACATCCTGCCGCCTCATCCGCCCGCTCCCGGACCAGATCGCAGACGGCCACCAGATCTGACAACGGATCCTCATGATACACCTTTGCGTGTGTGTTTCCGATGCCGCGCATTCCGATGACGCCGAGTTTCAACATAACGAATCTCGTATCTCTCTCAGGGGTCGAGTTGGCACCGTTTATGTGAAATGGGGATCGAGGATCCCCTTGCAAGTCTCAACAACACGCTGCACTTCGGATAGGGCGAAGCCTTTCGAACCCACGATCTCAAGGGTGGTACACGCCAGACCTTCGACGGCCTGAAACGCGGCACAGATCGCAGGGATGTCCATGGCTCCTTTTCCAGGGATCTGTGTCTCCACCGGACCGATCGGGATGTCCCGGCTAAGGGTGTCACGGATCCGTGCGGTTACGATGTAGGGAGCCAGCCGGGAGATCGAGACCTCCGGTATCTCCTGTTCTGGGGTGCGCCAGAGGTGGCTGGCGTCCACATTGAGGCCAATCCGGCCGGGATCGACTTCATTCATGAATCTGAGGGCGGTCCGGGTCGAATAGACGGCGGCGCGCACGTGAGGTTTAATGCTGATTCGGACACCGGTGTCTGAGGCCGCCCCCGCCAAGCCGTTGAGGGTCTCCACCACCTCCTTGAAGGATGACTCATCGTCCGCCTTCCCCCCAGACCCTGTTGTGATGGCGGAAGCCCCCAGCTTTGAGGCCGATTCCATCAGACGGAGGAATCGATCCCGGGATCCCTGGTCAAGGAGGTTTGAGCTCGCCCCGATAGATTCGATTTCCAGGCCTCTATCGGCCACCTTTTTGTTCACGATATGATAGTAGTCGTCCGGATGGCCTTCCTTGAAATGATCCGCCATGTTTGGGAGGGCACAGAGTTCGATTGCCCTATATCCTGCTTTCTGGATGCCGTCCAGAGCCGTATCCAGATCATAGCCACCGTATAGGATCGTGCTGCATCCGAGTTGCAAGTCCTGTTCCTTTCGTTGAGGGGAGGCAATGATAAATTGGAGATTTAAGATCGTGGAATTGAGAAGACCCTTCCGGAGAATGGTCGTTGACCAGTCGGGTTAACCGCAATGATAAGTCCCGGGGTTGATCCGTGTCAAGGAAGAAAGCTCTTTTTTCTTATAAAGAAATAGCCAGACGGGATATTCATAGGGCCCAGAGGACCGGTTGCCATGGCGAAAAAGCGGAAACCGAAGCCTGTAAGAAAGAGCGCGGAAACCTGCCCGCAGAATACAAATTTAAAGAGGCCGGTTTTTGTCGTGGGGGGCTTTCTCTTTCTTCACATCGTGCTGGGTTACTGGTATCCGCTCTGCATGTGGGGAGGGGATCTACTTGCTTTCCATCCCTTATGGGCCCAAATCCTCTTCGTCGTCCTGAGTATCATGATTCTGATCCCCGCTTTCCGCGGGCGGATCGTCGATGGGTTGTCCCGGCTGACCAAATCTCTCCGGGGCTGGGATACGCCCGCAAGATCCTTTTCCTTTGGATTAATCCTGGTCCTGGCTGGAGGGGTCGCTTTCACGGTTTTCGGTTCTGCAGCGCACCTCCTCGGGGACGGGTATCTTCGCACCCGGGAATTGGATGAGGCTCTCTGGGATTCCAACCCCAGCGTCGACCGTGCACCCCTCGCGTTCTGGATCATCAGGGCACTCCATCAACTCGGCCAACCTGTGTGGCAGTCCTCCGAGTTC
The DNA here is from genome assembly GCA_965217865.1 of Candidatus Latescibacterota bacterium. Taxonomy (GTDB): domain Bacteria; phylum Latescibacterota; class UBA2968; order SICM01; family SICM01; genus CBDCJO01. The sequence goes on from CBDCJO010000002.1 coordinate 3,927,889, forward strand.
ACTTACCGCATCTATAGCACTATCTCGGGCCTCCTCTACCTTCTTCTCGTCATCCCCCTCGCACGTGTCTTGGGACGCGAACGCCTGGAGCGGGGGATTCTCCTGGGGTTTCTCCTTACGTCAGGTTTCCTTCAACTTTTCTTCGGCTATGTCGAGACCTATTCTCTTCTTTTTCCCGGAATGGCCCTTTTTCTGCTGGCGAGTCTGCAGGTTCTCCGAGGCCGCCTCCCCCTCTGGGTGCCCGGGTGCGTTCTCGGCATCCTGATTCCACTCCATTTCCTCATGGCGAGCTTTATCCCATCGATGCTTTTACTGGCAACCCTACGGGCCGACGGTCCTTCTCAAGGGCTTTTATGGAAGAGACCAACGATGAGGGAACTGGTGCAACTTGTGGCAACCCCTCTGATGGTGCTGTCCGTTTTTCAGATCATCGATTTTGATCCCCTCTCGTATCTCAGAGACTTGAAAGGCTCACATCTCCTTTCCCCGGTGGCGGATTCCGACTTTTCTCACCATTATGGCCTCTTTTCATTCGGCCACCTGTTCGATGTCCTAAATGAATACCTCCTGGTGGCTCCCGGGGCGGTAATCGTCCTCTTTTTACTTCACAAAAGGGGCTTCCCACGGGATTCAGTCTGCGTCTTCCTCCTCACGGCCGCTCTCTTTCCCATGCTCCTCACCGCCATCGCGAACCCGGAGGTGGGGGCTTTCCGGGATTGGGATGCATTCGCTTATCCCGCCATGCCGTTGACGCTCTGGGCCGCTGCCTCGTTGATCCGTCAGGCCAGGGATCCTTTCTCCCTTGCCCATACGGGATTCATGGTATGCGGCGCAGCCGCTTTCCACACCCTATTGTGGATCGGGTTGAATGCCGATCCGGGGTCGGCGGAGTCCAGGTTTTCCGGCCTCCTGGAGCATTGCCAACTATCCGGGCATGCGAGGTCATATGGCTGGGAGACCCTCGGAAAACACTATCGATACAAAAGTAAAACGGTCAAGGCGCTTCAGGCCTACCAGCAGGCCCTTGAGGCGAACCCCAAGAACCCACGGCATTGGACCATGGTGGGAAGAATGTACAGCAACCTGGGTCAATATCGGAGGGGGATGGCTTACTTTCAAAGGTCGATTTCCCTGGACTCCACTTTCGTCGTGGCATACTCAAACCTGGGAACGGCTTACCTCAACCTGGGGGAGCATGATGCATCCCTCAAACATCTCAAAAAAGCCCTGGCGTTAGACCCAAACTTGACAGGCGGCCATTCTAATATCGGGACTGTTTATTTCAACCTGGGTGAGTACGAGACGGCCCTGAAATACTTTCAGAAGGACATCGACCTGTCCCCGAACTTCACCCACGCAACCTTCAATGTTGGCGCATCATATTTCCAACTTGAACAATTTGAGAAGGCCATTGGGTATTTCGAAAGGACATTGGAATTGGACCCAAACCTGGTCGGTGCGTACCATTATTTAGGATCGATATATGGAAAGGCGAGACAGTATAAGAGATCCATAGAATATTTTCAAAAGGCCATTGAGATAGATCCGAAACACTCGGATGCGTACTTCAATTTGGGCATCACATACATTAATTTAAGACAGTTCGAGAACGCGAGGGATTGCCTGGATAAGATCACCGAATTAGATCCGAACGATCCCCGGGCCTCTGAATTGGCAAAGTTGATTCCATAAGGTCTTGTGGACTCAGCCGATAGGGTTTGAGATCGCTTCGACAAGCCCAGGACAGAAAGAAAAAGGGTTTGAGTCCGGAGTCGGAAAGCTGAGCCCCCTTCAGGCCGGAGAAAGTCTTGAGAATTGCAACGTGGAACGTGAATGGTCTTCGGTCCGCCCTTCAAAAGGGATTCCCCGGACTTATCCGAAAAATCAAACCGGATGTGTTGATGCTTCAGGAGATCCGGGCTACCCCGGAACAGCTCCCGAAGCCGTGGGCGAGGCCGCGGGGCTGGCACGTGTACTGGCACCCCGCAGAACGAAGCGGTTATTCGGGCACCGCGATCTGGTCCCGGCATCCCCTGTCTGAGGTCCAGACCGGACTGGAACCCCACGATTCGGAGGGACGGGTGATCCTGGCCCTGACCCAGGGAATCCGGGTGGCCTGCGTGTACCTTCCGTCGGGGTCCTCTGGTGCGGAACGTCAACAGATCAAAGAGGTGTGGTTGAAGAAGATGATGCCGTGGGCAAGAAGGTTGGTTGAGAGAGACGAACCGGTGGTGATCGGTGGAGATCTCAACATCGCTCACACCGAGAAGGATATCTTCTACGCCAAAAGCAATGAAAAAAATTCCGGGTTCCTTCCACACGAACGGGCATGGATGGGCGATCTCCTGGGTTCAGGATGGTGCGATTTCGTACGCCGCCAATACGGGGAAGTCCATGGTCCCTACTCCTGGTGGTCCAACCGGGGTCGCGCCCGCGAGCTGGACCGCGGGTGGCGGATCGACTACCTCCTGGGCAATAAGTGTGCGGAAAAGAGATTCAAGTCCGCATCGATCCGGCGAGAAGGCGGCCTGACGGTCTCCGACCACGCCCCGGTGACGATTGACCTGGAATAGGGAGTTGTCGGGTGAGCGGCTCAAACCTTGAATGGGGATTTCGAAGTCGGCTTGGAGGTATCACAAAAAAACCCGATATGTTATTTAATAACAATATTATAATTTAGAAAACTCAGGGGATTAGGTGGTCCGATGATGGCCCGACTGGTGTGTAAGAAATTCTATTGACACGGGAAAATGTCCTGCATATATTGGGGCATGCCTTTCGGTACGATCGACTCAGGCAACCGAAATATATTCTGAAAAACGTGACTTTTCTCACATAATTCTTCCCCCTTTTTTGCGTTTATTGATATTGACAGTATCCTGTTCGCGGAGAAAGGAGGTGGGTCGGTCAGGGGATTTGACGGGACTTTGATAGGGGTTGGAGATTCGGTGATTATATACTTGATAAAGTCATGATAGTGATGAAGGCTCTGTCTACTCAAACAATCTGTTGGCAGTCCCCATGCCGACAAATATAGAAACAGGACATCAAAAATCAGGTAAAGAAATCGCTCGAATCGGACGATCTCCGGCCAAGGGACGGGGCATTCTGCGAGACTTTCGCAAAAAACTCAACATTTTTGGATAAAGCAAATAGCCTTTGTCAAGTATATAATTCCCGGAGATTCTGTCATAGGCTTTTAGTCGTGCCGGGTCCTTTTTGCGAAGGTCCTGGGATAAAAGGTTGGTCCTTCTAAGGAGGGAAAGACATGCGATTGACACGATTGTTGCTCCTGATCGCTGGTGCAGCGTTGCTGCTGCCCGGGGTGGGGCTTGCCCAAGACCCGCAGCCTTGCGGGCCTCCCCCGCCACCCGATCCCGAGCTCGTGGATCATGTATTTTCGTTGATCGATGCGAATGACGATGGCGTCCTGGACCCAGTGGAGGTCCACGAATGGGCCATGGTCGCCCACGCACCGGGGCCGGATGGAGAGCCCGCGGGGCTGATGCTCGTTGAGCCGGGCAAGTGGCATATGGTGCCGCCGATGCCAGGTGAGCCGCCACCTCCGGGTGACGAGCCCCCGCCGCCGGGTGATGAACCGCCACCGCCGGGTGATGAACCGCCTCCACCACCCCCTGAATGATTCGGGCGGAAAGGCATGAATGCTCTGCGAAAAGGCAGGGGGTAACTACCCCCTGCCTTTTTGATTATCCCCTATATCTCTTTTAGGTTCCCAACCTCCCCCTCCTGTCCAGTACCCTCCCTAAAAACGCCGGGATCAGAGCCAAGGCTAATTGGGCGTTCCAGTCACGAGCGTAATCAGAGAACCCAGGTTCGCCATCACGGCCTCTCCCATGATCAAGCCCAGAAAGAATGGTCGGATCCGGCCGTACAGAGAGGCACCTCCGTATTTCAAAAGGTTCCGCTTGATCAGCAACGCAAGGAGTATGCTGAGCCACCAGCCCGGTGCGAGCGTTCCGATGGCCAGGCCGATCGGATGGATGGGCCACCAGAAGAACCGCTTTCGGGCGAGGATCAGCAATCCTGTTCCCACAGCCCCGACTCCGGACCAGAGGATGCGAATGGGTTGTCCCTCTCCCGTCGGTTCCTTGATGGCTTCCCCGAAGTAGTTGAGGTGGTAGTTCAGGGCTTTGATGACGTACCAGCTGTTTGTAAACCCGTATGTCCCCTGGGTGTAAGCGAAATGCAGCAGGGTCACAGCGGATACCAATCCCCCCACCAGCAATGCCAGGATCATCGCATAGAACAGGGGGCGAGATCGAACACCCTTACGATGGGTCAGTTTCATTGCGGTGGACGCACTGGCCATCACGTGCGGTCCCTCCGAAAAAGCCCACGGCTGGGCGAGGAAGAACCCGGTGATGGTCGGTCCCCCCAGCATCTCCGTGCCCGCCGTGTGGAGGAACACCTGCATGGGGCTCAGGGGGGCCCTGGCGGTTACCCCGGCCTCAGCCAGGATCCGCGTGATACCCAGGTAAGTCACCAGCATCACCCCCACGAAGATGGGCACGATCCAGACCGAGACACCCGTCAGCCAGAGCCACCAGCAGGTGAAGGCCATTCCGACGATCGATCCGATGACCGCCGTTTGGTAGGGAATCATCTCATCCTGGTCATCCGCAGACGTCGCTGACCCGATCGTCTTTCGAAAGACATCCCTCAGATGGTTTCGGGCTTCATATAGACCTACCCCGACCAAAACGATCAGGGCCCCGAGCACCTCCTGATGCAGGTGGGTTTGGTGGGCATAAGGGCGATAGGGGGGCGTCCCCAGGATGCCGCTGCCGAACACCTGTATCAGATAGAGTTGGAAAAAGGCGATGAAAGTGAAAAGGAGGATAGACCACAATATATCCAGGGAGACAAGGTAGCTGATGCCCAGGACGATGAAGTTGATGGAGAACGAAATTCCGATGGAGTTGCGGTAGATCCGGGTGTATGTGGAGAAGTTTATGGGGGGAAAGGCGGGGAAAAACCGGTGGACCATTCCGGACGATCCCCATAAGCCTACGAGAGAAAATCCGGACCAGAATAAGTTATTGTGGAAAAGCGGGCGTTCGCCCTCCTTGGCCTGCACCAGAGAAAGGGGCAGCTCGGCAAAGGGAAAAGAGAGCCTTTCTTGATCGACCCATCGCTTCCGGAAAATCACCATGAGCGAGATCATGGTCATGTAAAGCGACGCCAGGAACACACCCCACGCAAACAGAGGCCCGATCCACGCCCCGTAGGGAACTTTCCAGGGTTCTACTCCACCTTCAAAGAACCCCTTAACCACCGCAGGGTCTTTGATGGCTATGCCTTTGGGCAACAAGGGGATCACGTGAATCCCCCATTCGTTCTCAGTTGTGGCGTAGTGTACAAAACCGGCCATGTGCGGGAGCAAATATATGACGGTCCCGTTGATGGGAACCGCGGAGGCCATCAACAGCATCGAGAAGATGACCATAAGCTCGGCCGGTTTCAGCCCAGAACGGAATAAGGCAAGACGCTTCAGAAGTGGGGTGAGACAGACCAGAAGGAACAGCAGGAAGAGGGCTCCGGTACCCTGTGCGTTCGCCCCCAAACCTCCGCCCAGTGCCTGTGTACAGATGGCCATGAATGCAAGCAGGGCACTCGCTATAGTACCGATCAGGACGGACCTCGGGGTAACTCCGGAAACCGGTAACGCCTCGACAGATCCGGTCTTCACCGGTTCGGCTATTATTTGGGCTTGAGCTTTATCGGACACAAAGGACTCCGTGAAATGTGAAACGGAAACCCCATCCCTTCCCCACCCCGGAATACAAAAATCCAGGAGAAGATCAAAATCTACTGCCTTTCATTCTGATCCTGCATCCTGAATTCTGTATCCGGTATTCTCTTTATCCTGTCAGTTCTTTCCTGACGATTTTGGTACCTTCCACCATGGCCTTGAGCTTTAGGAAGGCAAGCCAACGTGGAAGCTGGAAGAAACCGCAATCGGGGGTCACGATCGCTTTCTCCGGGGCCACGTATTGGAGGGCTTCGCGGATGCGCTCCGCGACTTCCTCGGGTGGCTCGACGTAGAAGGATTTGACGTCTACGACCCCAAGCCCGACTTTTTTGGCGGAAGCGATCTCTTTCACGAGTTCAATTTCCTTCATCTCCCGGTTGGCGAATTCAAAAACCAGCTCATCACAATTGGCATCCATGATCTCGGGAAACATCCATCGGTATTGCCTTTTTCCACGGGGCCGGCTGGACAGGTTGCCGAAGCAGATGTGGAGGGCAAGCCTGGCCTTTACGCCCTCCACCGAGCGGTTGTAAAGGTCTACCCAATCACCCGTTGACCCGGGTATAATGGCGAAGGAAGGCTCGTCCAGCTGGATGTAGTCCGCCCCGGCTTCGACCAGGGCTTTCAATTCGGTGTTGATGGTGCCAGCCACCTCGTGAGCAAGTTCGAGACGGTCTTTGTAGATTTTTTTGTCCCGGAGCTGGATATGGATGGTGAGGGTCAGCGGGCCGGGACAGGTGGCCTTCAATGGACGGTCCGTATTTTCCTTTGCGTACCGGAACTCCGCTTCGATTCCCAGGCCTTCAGGGGCGACGATCCGCTCAACCGGTCGCCAGCGAAGCGGGCTGTCATAGCCGTATACCCCGGTTTTTCGCAGGGGCTCGATGGGCTCCAACCCCTTGAAGCGCTGATAGAAACCCTGAACGAAGTACCACCGGCGCATTTCCCCATCCGTGATGATGTCCACACCCGCCCGCTCCTGGTCACGAATGGCCATGTTTACGGCGTCGTCAATAGTTTCTTTCTGGTCCGTGACCCCGTAATTTCCCTTTTTGATCTCTTCGAGGGCCGTCCACAACCAGGAAGGGATAGCGTAACTGCCGATAACGGTCGTGGGCAGCAGGGGAGGCGTTTGACCAGGCATAATCACTCCTTATCACGAAACAGATCGTATGATAATTGAGAACCGTCGCTGAAACTCAAGGTGAAACAGAGGATGCAAGCCTCACGGGATCGCCGCTTGGTCCACCCGGGAACACGAGGGTCAACCTTTCGCTGAACCCGCAAGGCCTTAGTCTTAATCGATGGATCTCAGAACTTTAACGGAAAGATCCAAAATTGAGACCAAAATGGTCCTCCGAATCGGGTCAATATAGCATCCACGTCGCTATGGTGTCAACGCTTTTCCTCGAAAGGGATTAAACCCATTGGGTTTGACCCATGGGAGAAAGAAATTTTCCCGCTTGTGTTCTGAAAGGGCCCTTGTTATTTTACTAAGCTTTGACCCTAGAGGGGTATAACCTCCAGGCATTTCTGGAACTCTTTCAAAAAGCAGGGGTCCAACCCCAGAAAAAGACCTTATGGGAAATCTGTTCAGCCGTGTGTTCGACCTTCGTCGAGAGAACTTTCGTCAGGCATTCCTGATGTTCGGTGGATTGATGTGCGCTGCAGCAGCAGGCCTTTCCGCACATCGGTACGGCGCTGACGGTCACATGCGCAGCGCTTCTCCTCAGACGGCTGGGAAGTCGGTTCGCCCTCCACCGTGTGATCATTGGGTTTTCCATGTCGCTGGGCGTCATCTCACTCATCCTTCGATGGGCCCTCGTGGAAGGGCCCCCCTGGCTCACCATCCCGATCTACCTCTGGGCTGATGTCGTGGCCACCCTGGTCATCGTGCAGTTCTGGACCTTCACGGCTTCCGCGTTCAACGCGCGTGAGGCGAAACGCATCTTCGCCTTCATCGGCACCGGAGGAGCCCTCTCCGGCGCGTTGTTCGGCCTGTTGATTCGAAATTATGTGCGCGTCATCGGAACGGAGAACCTCCTGATCGTCGGCTCCATCTTCGAAGCCCCCCCGCAGCGCCAAAAAGGCGACCCGTACTCATGCCCATGTCCGAACAATCGCTGCCATGGTGATCGTGTCGACCATCGCGGTAACGATGATCGACTACCAGTTCAAGGCCGATGCCCGTGCTCATTATCCCTCCGGGGGGGACCTTGCTTCCTTCTTCGGGATATTTTACGCCTATAACAGCGTAGCGAGTCTTATCCTGCAGGCATTCTTCGTAAGCCGAATTTTGAAGAAAGGCGGACTCCTGGTTTCGCTCATGATCCTTCCGTGCAGCCTCCTGCTGGGCTCGGGGGCCATCGTGCTTTCTTCCACCTTCGATGCGGTGGTGTTGACCAAGTTTGCCCACGTCCTTCTGTTTTTTACGATCGACAATACGGCATTCCAGATCCTGTATCTCTCCATCCCGGTCCAGGGCCGGGGACGTGCGAAGACTCTCATCGACGGGATCTGGCGACCCATCGCACTTGGCGCCGGGGGCCTTACCCTGATTCTTGCGATCCCATTCGTTTCGATGCACCTTATCAGCATAATTGTCCTTCCTTTGATCCTTGCCTGGTCCGTCCTGGTGGTGGTTAACTTCCGGGGTTATGTGGCTTCCCTCATGGCGTCCCTGAAACAGGGGCGGTTTGACCTGTCCGGAGATGCACAGATGTCCGACGAGGCTTCCGTGGAAGTTCTGAACCGCCTGGCCGAAAGGGGAACGGACGATGAAGTGGTCTATATGTTCGAGTTGATCGAACATATGGGAGACGTGAATTGCACCCCGCAGGCCCTGGCTGTGCTGGATCGCGATTCCTCCCGGATCAAAATTCTCGCCCTGGATTACCTTCGGAAAAAGGGACATCCGGTAGCCGAAGGGGCAGTTGTGGGCTTATTGGGTCATCCGGATGCTGGGGTTCGGGCTTCCGCGACATCGGTTGTATGCCTCGGTCCGGGTTCCAAGGCCATAGAGGCTGTGAAAAACCTGCTGGAGGACCCGGACACCCGGGTCCGAGCGGAGGCCGCAGCCGGTCTTTTGCGCTGTGGACAGGAAGCGGGCAAGGCAGGGACCGTGATGAAGGCACTTGTCTCCTCAGAGAACCCTGAGGAGCGCATCTGCTCCGCTCACGCCATCGGGCATGCGGGTTCTGCGGAGCTTCAAGAGTCCCTGTTGCTGCTTCTTAACGATGATGTTCAAGGGGTTCAATTTGCCGCATTAGAGGCATCGAAAGGGATCCCCTGTCCCGAGGCAATTCCGACGATCGTAGAGATGCTCGCAGAAGACCGCACCTATGAGGCGGCATCCCAGGCCCTGGTCGCCCAGGGAGATGGTGGGGTTGAAGTGCTGAGGAATGCCGCGATTCACGATCCTTCAGGGGGGGGCAACCGTGCTGCGCTTCACGTACCCGGGGTACTTGCACGCATCGGGAGTCGATCGGCCTTTTCGGCCCTCAGGGAATTGTTCCAGTCAAAAGTGGATAGCCTGCGGCACGCTGCAATCGATGCCACCTGCCGTATTATTCGGGAGCGGCCGATGCTCCAAGCCGAGGTGGGAGACCTTCAGGAACTTCTGCTGGCCGAGGTCGGGAGGACCATTGTCCTTCAGAGTTTGCGGGATGAGATGAAGGAACTGGATGGGACCGATCTGCTGGTGGAATCTCTGGAGGAGATGCGCAAGGAGTGCCTCCACAGGGTCTTTACGTTGCTCGGGGTCCTTTATCCGAAGACCGACATGGAGGCCATCCGGCGAGGACTTTTGGAAGGCTCCCGGGAGGTCCGAGCCAACGCCGTCGAGGTGCTGGACAACACGTTAAAGGGAGTTTTGCGCGAACGTCTGTTCGCCCCTCTCATAGAACCTCCTGAGCCTACCAGGGTATCGGCTAAAAATGCAAAGGTCCGTTTGTGGTCCCTGCTGGACTGGGATAACGACTGGCTTCGGGTCTGTGCCCTCCACGCCATCGGTCGCGGGCGACTCAAAGAGGCCCTGACCGAAGTCCGGAATTCCTTGAACAGTCCGGATGCGCTCGTCCGGGAGACCGGGCTCTGGACTCTGGGACAGATAGCCGATCAAACGATGTTTGAGACCGAACGCCGCCAACACCTCGACGATTCAGACCCTAGGGTCAGAGGACTGGCTGCTGCGATGGGATAGGTGGTTGTATGGTCGTCTGGGAGGATATAGAATAGATCGGTTTTCCCACACTCCCGCACTTCCAAATCCCCAAAGTGTTCGGGGATTTGGGGGGCGCGTAGGGCAATGCTTATGATGCCGACTGTTGAAAAGGTCCTGTTTCTGAAACGCGTTCCCCTGTTCTCAGGTGTCCCAACCCCGGAACTCGTACGCGTGGCGGGGATTGCAGAGGAGGTGAATTTCGAACCGGATGTTCAGATCATCGAGGAGGGGGAGTCCGGAAGCTCAATGTTCCTGATCGTTGAGGGGGAGGTGCTGATTCATCGGGGGGACCAGCATCTTGCGACGCTGAACCCTCAGGAGTGTTTCGGAGAGATGAGCATTCTTGATCACGAACCCCGCTCCGCCTCGGCCACAGCCCTGACGGACTGCCTGCTGCTCAAGGTGGAACAGGACCACTTTCACGACATTCTCGCACAAAACCTTGACGTTTCCCTTGCGATCATCCGGACGCTTACACGCCGGCTCAGATCGGAATCCGGGGAGGGGGAAGGGGTAGGGGGAGATTGAAAATTGAATATTTTGTATATTTTGTATTGAAGATTAATGACAAAAAACCACCTCAATTTTTGATTGAAGATTGAAGATTGAAGATTGAAGATTGAAGATTGAAGATTGAAGATTGAAGATTGAAGACGAAAACCTCAATTCATTCAACGATTATCAATGCGCCTTGGCTGGAGGTTCCATGGCTGACCTGAGGATAGCAAACACAAAGCCCGGTTTGGGTTTCCTGGGCTTATTGATTTCGGCCGTCCTGTGTATTCCCTGCAGTGTCCCGGCTCAGGACTGGGGGAGTTCCTCCGGGACATCCAAGAAGCCTACGATCAAGATCGCCGTCTTCATACAACCTGGGGATGAATTCCACCTATCGATCTCTCCGAAAGACCAGACTCCTCCTGAACACGCTGGCAATTTATATCCAATACACCGTCGGTTACCTGGAGGAGTCGAGCGGGGAAGGATTCAGGTTGGCGCGGGACCCCTCGATGATGGAGGGCCGCTACTTCATGCGAAAGGTCGCCGGTGGGGTCCGAAAAATTGAGTTCGCGGTAACGAAGCGGCCCGGGGTGGGATTCCGGATTTATGTTTATGCATCGGAGAAGGTGGAGGGCGCCTATTCGCCCAACCCGGACCTCTCCTCTGTGAGGACGAAACTCAGGGGCCTGTTAAGGGCCGTGCCGAAACAAAGCGGGCGGGTTGACCTGAAGTCGGTGCGGTATGAGACGGTCCGGCTGAGTTACGTCCACTCCGATCGGGTGATTGCCCTCCTCAAAGCGCTCGGATACAGCACCGTGGAGTATTCGCAGAAGGCTGGGGAGACGATTTACGATAAGGTCTATACCCCGGTCCCCTCCTCCAATAAAAAACTGCCGGTTGTCATCAAGTTGATCGATACCCCAAAGACGAGCCTGATGGACGCCCCGCCCAAAGGCGCGTCGCCGGCAAAAACCCGCGCATCGGGTAAGGCGTCGGTGGCGGCTCTGGGCGGATCGTTCCTGCACCAGTTGACGGGGGGAGACCCGCTGCAGCGTCTGCTGATCGCTTACGACGAGGATGACCCCCAATCGCTGGACGCCCTGATCCGCCTGATCCGGGAGAAGATCGACCTCCCCTCACAGCAGATCGTGATAGAGGTTCTGGTGGTCGAGGTGAACACCGACCGGCTCCGGGACATCGGGATCGATATAGATCGGATGCAGAAGAATTTCGAGTTCACTTTCGAGGATGTGACGGGCGGGGACCGGCCCTTCACGGGGGAGAAATATCCGTTGCGTCCGATCAAGCGGCAGGAACGACGGTAACCGTTAAGTTTCCACAGGTGGATGAAATTGAGAATTGAGGATTAGAATTGGGGATTCAGGATTCAGGAGAAGATCAAAGGAAACAGATGAACAGACCGCGATCTTTTTCCCTTCCCTGAAAACTTCACGAAATATTTGGGATTAACCGTCAATCTTAAATCATCATTATTCAATTCCATGAATTGGTATCAAACACAGGCTTTCAGGTATATGTTTTTCGGGGCGCTTTTCGGTTGCTGTTTTCCGATCTGCGCTACACTTATCGACGTCATCCTGATTAGAAAGCTTGAACTGATCCCGGCTAATATTTCGTTTGTACAAGGGAGCCAGATGCTTCACTGGATTATCGATACCGCTCCGATTATTCTGGGGATATTCGCTTGGATAGCCGGAAAGCGTCAGGATGACATTTTCAGGTTGAATTCGGAACTCAAGCGAGAATTCGAAAAGCATTCGTCCGAGTTGAGTGGGGCAAACCGGAAACTGGAAGAAGAGCGAGATCGGGTACAACTCCACGCAAAGTTTCCCGACGAAAATCCCAACCCGGTTTTGAGGATTGACAGCAAATACGAGATTCTGTACGCCAATCGGCCTGGTCATGCGCTTTTGGAGAATTTGCAGAGCGATAAGGGTTTGCCCGGAAGCTGGGACCAGGTGGTTGCTGAGGCCATAGAAACCGGAAAAAGCCGGGAAATCGAGGTTTCCTGTATGGGGCGAACGGTTTCGCTGATTTTTACACCCGGACAGGATATGGGCTATGTGAATGTGTATGGAAGGGATATCACAGCTCGGAAAAAAGTGGAACAGGAACTGCAACACGCCAAGGAGGTAGCCGAAGCGGCTAACCTCGCAAAGAGCGAATTTCTGGCGAACATGAGCCACGAGATCCGGACGCCGATGAACGCCATTCTGGGCTACACACAGATTCTGGAAAGCGACCCTGAACTGTCAGAAGACCAACGCAGGGTGGTCGAGACCGTCGGACAGAGCGGAAGGCACCTGCTGGAATTGATCAACAACATCCTGGACATTTCGAAGATCGAGGCCGGCCGCGAAGAGTTCCATAGGACGGTTTTCAGCCTGCACGGAATGATGCAGGAACTGGGGGCCATGTTCGAGGAACGCTGCCGGCAGAAAGACATGGGCTGGCAGTTGGAAGAGGACACCCCGGACCACGGGGTATACGGAGATGAGCACAAGCTCCGGCAGGTGCTGATTAATTTGCTGGGAAATGCCGTAAAATTCACGGAACAGGGTGGCTTGGTCCTAAAGGTAAAAACGTGCGGGGAGGATCGGTACTCTTTCGAAGTGTCAGACACCGGACCCGGCATTAGGGGAGATCGGCAAGCGGAGATTTTCGAGCCTTTTCAACAGGATACTGAGGGTTTGCGGAAGGGTGGAACAGGGCTGGGACTTGCGATTGCGCGCCGGCATGTGAAGATCATGGGCGGGGAATTGGGTCTGGATTCTGCTCCTGAAGAGGGTGCAAGATTCTTCTTTACATTGTTGTTGCCCGCTGCGAAGCAGCGGCCGAAGCAGGCTTACGTGGGGACGGATCGGGACTGGTCTCTGGTTGATCGTTTGTCCGAGGGACAGGTTGTTCGTGCCCTTATTGTGGATGATGTTGCATCGAACCGAGATATCCTGGAGCGGATCCTGAGCATGATCGGTGTGGAGACCGACACTGCCGAAAGCGGAGAACAGGGATTGGTGAAGGTGCGCGCAAAGCGTCCGAATATCGTGTTTATGGATATCCGGATGCCGGGCGGGATGAACGGGGTGGAGACGATGGAAAGGCTTCACGAAGAACACGGGAGGCATGCGATGAAGATCGTTGCCGTGACCGCGTCGGTGTTTGAAGATCAGCGTCAACGGTTTATGACCGCGGGTTTCGACGGTTTTATCGACAAGCCCCTTCGCGTAGAGCAGGTCTACAAATGTATTGGAGAACAACTGGGTGTCGAGTTCGACTTCGAAGAGGCTGAACCCATCGGCTCGACTGCGGACGCCGTGGATTGGCAGGAGGTCTCCCTTCCTTCGGATCTGTATGACCGGCTGCTTTCCGCAGCCGACGCCCACAGCATCACGGATTTGCGAAGGCATATCGACGCTGTCGAGGCATTGGGTGGAGGGGGGAAGGGATTGGCCGCGCACCTTCGTGAGTTAAGCCGGCAGTTCGACATGGACGCGATCAAGAATGTCCTGGATAACATCAACGCAAAACAATCTTGAGGAATGGAAGTTGAAATTTCAAATGCTTATAATTAAAGACAATTCTCTGATTCCAAAGGCCGGGCGATCGTTTGTGTTCAGGTTAACATTGACTATTGAATATGGTTGGATCCAACCGACCGATCCGAATGGCTGACTGTTTTCCGTGAAAAGGGTTAGGCTAAGCGGGGGACCTTTACTCGAGAAAACGGTGGTTTACCTGAAACAATTAAAAGAATTCACAGGTCACGCAGAAGTATCCCGAACAGGAACGGATAATGGACAAATCCACCATCGATATTCTCTGGGTTACGGTGTGCGCCAGCCTTGTGTTCCTGATGCAGGGGGGGTTTCTATGCCTCGAAACGGGGCTGACGCGCAGCAAGAATAACATCAACGTGGCCGTAAAGAACCTGATGGACCTGGGGATCTCCGTGACCCTGTACTGGGTGGTCGGTTACGGGCTCATGTACGGAGCCTCGAATGGAGGTTGGGTCGGGTCCACAGATTTTATTCCGGACCTGAGTCGGGGAGGTGCGTGGTTGGCCGTCTTCCTCCTTTTCGGGGCCATGTTCTGTGGCACAGCAGTGACGATCGTTTCCGGCGCCGTAGCGGAACGGTTGAGGTTTGCCGGGTATATCGTTGTGGCCGTGGTCGGTTCGAGTCTTATCTATCCGGTCTTCGGCCACTGGGCCTGGAACGGCATAGACACAGGCTCGGCAACCGGCTGGCTCGGCATCAGTGGTTTTATCGATTTTGCCGGCTCGACGGTGGTTCATAGTGTGGGGGGATGGATCTCCCTAGCCATCCTGCTGATCATCGGCCCCCGTACGGGCCGTTTCCCTATAGACGGGGCTCCAAGGAAGATTCCGGGAGCCAACCTGCCAACTGCAACGCTTGGAGTTCTCCTGTTGTGGCTGGGTTGGTTCGGTTTCAACGGTGGCAGCACCCTTGCTATGAACGATCAGGTACCCCCTATCATCGCCAACACGGTGTTTGCCGGGGCCGGGGGTCTTGTGATGGCTGTGACTGTAGGTTGGCTGACGCGGTGGGCGCAGTTCCCGTTCATCTGGGGGCAGGCATATGGGGTACGCTGGCGGTCGCCCTATTCGGGGAGCCCGATCCTTTGGGGACCGGGCTCGGTTTTTGGGACCAGCTTCAGGCGCAAATTCTGTGCATCGTTGCGTGTGGTTTCTGGACATTCGGGATCACGTACGCGGTATTTCACGTGATCAACCGCTTCTTTCCGCTCCGTGTCACGCCAGAGGAGGAACACATCGGCCTGAATGTTTCAGAACATGGGGCGACCACCGAGCTCCTGGATCTATTCCAGGTCATGGACCGCCAATCGAAGACGGGAGCATTGGACCTCCGGGTGCCGGTCGAGCCGTTTACAGAAGTCGGACAGATCGCTCAGCGGTATAATCTCGTCATGTAGGCGCTGGAAAAGGCCACTGCCCGAACGGAAGCCATCGTAAGAACGGCCATGGACGGTATTGTTACCTTTGCCAAGGGAACGCTGTCCGTGATTACTTTAAATCCCGCAGCCGAGGTGATCTTCGGTATTCGGGAAGCCCATATGCTACGCCAGCCCGTAACGAACCTCATCGGAGGGACACGGGGAGGATCAGAAGAACCGGAAACCGGGCAGCTTGAAACCAGCATCTCGAAGATGGCGTCCCATGACACCTACCAAGTGATGACAGGAAAGCGTGCGGACGGATCGACGTTTCCCATGGAAATGATGGTGACCGAGGCAAAGGCAGGCAACGACCGGTTTTATGTGGGGACATTTCGAGACATCACTGAGCGCAGTCAGACTGAAGGTGAGTTGGTGCAGGCCAAAGAGGACGCGGAAGCCGCTAACCGGACGAAGAGCCTTTTCCTGGCCAACATGAGCCATGAGATCCGTACGCCGATGAATGCGATTCTCGGCTATGCCCAGATCATGGACGGCGCGGCGGATCTGTCCGAACGACATCGCGTGGCGGTGAAGACTGTTCGGGAAAGCGGGGAGCATCTCCTGGGGCTGATCAACCAAATTCTCGACATATCAAAGATCGAAGCCGGGCGGGAGCAGCTGACTCTTTCCGACATCGATCTCAGGGATCTTCTGGAAGGGCTGGGCAGGATGTTCGAAATGCGCTGCCGCGAGAAAAACCTGGGATGGAGAATGGAAATGGATGTCCCCAGGAAGCAGGTCTACGGAGATGAAGGGAAGCTTCGGCAGGTGTTGATCAACCTGCTTGGCAACGCGGTAAAGTTTACACAGGACGGCGAGGTGCACCTTCGGGCAAAATCGCAGGGAGACGAGGTGACGTTCGAGGTCTCCGACACGGGTCCCGGGATTTCCCCGGATCAGCGTGCTGCGATTTTCGAGCCGTTTCAACAGGGAGAACTGGACCCACACCATGCGGGCACGGGATTGGGTCTGGCCATCTCGCATCGCTATGTGGAGATGATGGGAGGACGGCTGGCGTTCGATTCCTCAACGGAGGGGGGTGCCAGGTTTTTCTTTACGCTGGCGCTTCGACAAGGGAGGGAGTCACCAAGACGAGGGACTTCGATCGACTGGGCCCGGGTCAAAGGCCTGGCCGAGGGACATTCCGTCCGGGCCCTGGTGGTAGACGATGTGGCGACGAATCGAGACATTCTCACGGAGTTGTTGGCTAAGATAGGAGTATCCGTTCGGACGGCGGACGGCGGGACTCAGGCGCTGGAACTCATTCGCAGCGAGATGCCCGACATGGTCTTTCTGGATATTCGAATGCCGGGGATGGACGGCCCGGAAGTACTCCGGCGCATTCTGGACGAATATGGCCCGGATGCGACCAAGGTGGTTGTCGTAACGGCTTCGGTTTTCGCACATCAGCGTAAGGAATTAATGGAGACGGGCTTCAACGGTTTTATCGACAAGCCGGTGCGGGCAGAGCAGATCTACGAGGCCATGGCGAAACATCTGGGGGTCCAGTACGAAGTCGCAGAAATCGTGGAAAAGTCCGCAGACCCGGCAAAGTCCGACTGGTCGACTGTCCCATTGCCCCCGGAACTGCATCGGGAGATGGTAACGGCGGTGGAATCGCACAACATCACACAACTTCGTAAGCAAATGGATACACTTGCGGGCATGGGCGATGAGGAGGGCATGCTGGCAGGGCATTTGCGCGACCTGGCGAAGGAATATGACTTGGAGGGGATCAGGGTGGTTCTGGATGAAATCAAGACGACCCAGAAATAACTCCACCCCAAACCGGAATCGGGAAATCGGGGAGTGGAGAAGGGAGGGAGGAAAGAAAAAATGTTGGATGCACGGGAGAGCGAGTTACAGTACGGAAATATGGGGAGTATAGATGTTGATCGATTCAGGCTTAACGAGAATACGGTTCACTTTTTTTACGATGATTTGAAGGGCAGAACTTATACAACCGGCTGCGGTCCGGATAAAGCAGAAAAAGTAGAAGGGACAACATCACCCACATAAAGCGAGAAATATTATGTATAAAACAATCATCGATCTTACCGGCGCAAGGGTTCTCATCGTCGATGACCTTCCGGCCAACTTAGACGTCCTGAGTCAGGCCCTGGAAGACACCGGTTACAATGTGCAGGTGGCTACCGACGGCCAGACCGCGATCAATGTGGCCGTACGGACCACCCCGGACCTGATCCTGCTGGACGTGATGATGCCCGGCATCGACGGGTACGAGACCTGCCGCCGTCTCAAGGCGGACCAGATCACGCAGGAGATCCCGGTGATTTTCCTCACCGCCCAGGGAGAGCTCGAAGGCGTCCTTGATGGGTTCCAGTCGGGTGGAGTGGATTACATCTCCAAGCCCTTCCAGAAAGAGGAAGTCCTCATCCGCACCCATCTGGAACGGGCGCGCCTGGCACAGGAACTTGCGGAAAGAAACAGGGAACTGGCCGACTTGAACGCTCACCTCGAAGAAAGGGTCGAAGAGCGAACGCTGGAACTCATGCAGAATTTACATGAATTGGAAGGTAAGGACCGGATCGCCCAGCATCTATTGACCTACCATAAACTGGACGAGACGCTGGAACTGGTTCTGGAGGTGATCTCAAGCGTCACCGGGCTGGATAAAGCCGTGATTTACCTCATGGAAGATAACCACCTTAAGCCGGCAGCAGGGATCGGGGTTTTTGAGCCTGGAAAGCTTGTTGACCGCGGAAAGTTGGAGGGGCTCGACCGTTCACGTGTTCACCAGGAGGCCTTTGAAACTGTCCGGGAGAGCAAGAAACCGGTTAATATAAAATCACCCGAGGCCGCCGTCAAGGCGCCCTATGCGCTGGTACCTATTCTCCACGGCGATGAACTGATAGGCTTGATCGAGGTGGGGAATCACCTGGATAAGGAACCGGTCCCGGACGATTCGCTTCAGACCCTGGAGAGTTTTTCCCTGCAGGCGGCCGTGGCCATCAGCGACGCGAAGATCCAGCAGGACTCCGGCCGGTGGAAGGATCAGCTCGAAGAAGCGCTCAAGCTCGACGAGGTACTGGAGAACGTGGATCAGCTCGATGATCTGGCCGGGGAAAAGGGGACTGACTAAGAAAATAAGTAACTAAAAAAGTATGGGGAGTGTGGGTAGTATGGGTGAGAAATAAAGTATGGAAGTATGGAAGTATGGAGGTGGAGATTCTGAAGGCCATGTTTAAGAAACGCGAAGACAAATCCCCAAGGACGCACTTTGGGGAGGCGGGCAAGGCCTGGATCAAGATAGAAATCTCCGAGGACGCCCGAAGGGTATTCCTGAGGGAGCTCTGCTTCGGGGGAGACGCCTCGCTCGGTCTCAACCACATCGTGAAGGCCCTGGCGGACAATTTCCAAATTGTCGCGGGCATCGATGAAGCTGTGCTCGAACGGGTGGCCAGCCGGGCCCTTGCCGGTCCTTCAAAAAAATATTCCGGACGCGGCGAAGTCGTCATCGCTAGAGAGACACCCGCTGAGTCCGGTAGTGACGGAGAGATCCACTATAGATTTCTAGATCTTGTCACAGGGCAGACCCTGCTTCCTTATCCGGGATTGAAGGCGGCCTTTGGACGAACTGATCTGAAGGTTGTCCTCCAGGATGATCTGCGGGTCCGGGCGGTCACACCCGGTGAGGAATTGGCCGTTATCGTCCCCCCCAGGCAGGCGAAGCCGGGTACGGACATTTACGGCAATATCACGACGATGGTATCCGACCCAAAAAAGGCGTACCTGCGAGCCGGCCTTCACGTTAAGTTGGTGGAGGGGCGTTACACCTCCGAGATATACGGCTACGTCTGCGTGCTGGACGGTGAGATCTCTGTGATTCCCCCTGTCTGGGTCTCTCCGGACTGGATGGAGGCACATTTCATTCACTTCCCCCAGGTTGGGCCGCAACTCCTCCCCAAAGGAAACTGGTTGGGACAGATACTGAGGTTCAAACAGATCCCACATGAGATCCCAGGACGGGCGGTTAAAAATCTGTGGCGGCATCTCACGGATAAACACGAAAAAAAGGGGAGCATCTTGCTAGTCCAAGGCACCAAACCGGTTCGGGGGGAAAATGCCCAACTGGTCGGCAGTCTCTTTTCGAAAACGGATGGTGGTGGGAATCTGCAGGACGGGGGGGTGAATTTAAAGGCGTGGAAGGCCCTGGTGGGAGTTAAAAAAGGGGACCTTGTGGCAGAAGTCAAACCCCGTACAAAGGGAAAACCCGGGATCAACCTGAAGGGAGAGCAGGTAGCAGCTTTGGACGGGCGGATGTCCAACTTCAAGGCGGGGAAAAACGTTGAAGTCGAATTCGAAGGCGAAGATCCGAAGGCTTTTTACGCAAAGATCGACGGAAACAAATATATCGACGGATCGATTGTCGACGTCAACCCGGTTTATCAGATCGAAGGGGATATTGACGAAAATACGGGCAACATCGACGGGGTCAAAGATCTGGAGATAAGCGGTTCGGTGCGTTCGGGGTTCAGGATCAAGGCCTCAGGAAACATTACGATCGCCGGTGTTGTAGAAGGGGGGGCGGTTGTGAGCGCGAAGGGGGATATTGTCGTTGGCGAGGGAATCATTGGTACGAAAACCAAAGTCGTCGCTATGGGAAACGTGGAAACCAGAAGCGTTCACGAAAGTTCTATCGTTGCCCGCGGTGACATCGTCGTAAGTGATCATATTTCCAACGGCACAGTCCGATCCGGCGGAAAGATTATCGTTCAGTCCCGCAACAACAGGGGTGGGAGCATCGTGGGGGGAGAGGTTGTCGCTACTCAGGGGATAGAGGCCGAAAACGTGGGTTCTCCTGGAGAACACACCGTGATCGGGATTGGACCGGATCTCGAGACAAAAGGGCAGGTGAATAAAGTTCGGAAAGGGATTGCGTTTTGCGAAACGAATATCCTTCGCATCTTTCGCACGCTTGGCATCCAGAGCCTGGATCCAAAGGAAGTCCAGGTGTTCCTCGGCAAGACGCCGCCGTGGCGAAAAAAACCGATCGTCACCCTCCTGATGAAGTTGAAGGAGCTGGTCGCGTACAAGGAAAAGTTGCTCAAGAGTCAGGAGAACCTAAAAATTAAGATCGATCTCGCCCTCAAGGAAACAGAAATCAAAATCAACGAGATCGCCTACAAAGATGTAGAGATCCGTATCGGGGAGATAACCCGCGCAATCACACAGGATCTGGAGCGGCCGGTGTTCTTCCTGACAGACGACATCGAATGGCGATTGCAAGACAGAGATCAGGGGTCAGAGGTCGGAGATCTGGGGCCGGGAGAAGATAGACCGGAGTTAGGCGTCGGAGGTCAGGGATCAGAGGAAATTGAAGATTTAAGATTGAGTTAAGGCCCTTCCGCCTATCCCCACCGGAATACAGAATACAGAATACAGAAGAAAACCTAAATTCAATTCAGTCGTCAAACGTGAGACGGCAAAAGGTAGTAGCAGGTGGCAGTCGCAGGAAAGGCAAAGCAGGATCAGAGGTCGGAGGTCAGGGGTAGGGGAAAGTCAAAACCGTTCCGGGCTACAGGCAAAGAAGAGGAATTGCCTTGTCTTAGGGGAGGCGTGTTGATAAATTTAGTGATGTGTCACTAACCGTGGGCCGAACGTTGGTCTCGTGACTTTTGACGCCGGTTTTTTCGGGGTGTGGCGCAGTTCGGTAGCGCACCTGCTTTGGGAGCAGGGGGCCGCCGGTTCAAATCCGGCCACCCCGACCACTATAACATAAACGGGCAGAGCCAAATACAAGGAGAAAAAACCCTTGTGATTCTGCCCGTTTTTTTTATAAAATCTAACGGAGATACACCAGGAGGAAGAAGGAAAGGCCAAGACTCATGGACAGGACGACTCACGCTGCGGTAATGGTTCGACCGGGCAAGATCGAGATCCAGGAGTTCCCTTTTCCAGAGTTGGAAGAAGGGGCTGCGCTTCTCAAGGTTGAAATCTGCGGGATCTGTGGCACCGATAAGCACACGTGGCGGGGTGAAACCATCCAGTACGCCGGAACCGAAGCGGAATCCGACACGCCGTTCCCAATCATTCCCGGCCACGAGGTGGTGGGTATCATCGCCGAGGTCAACGACCGGAAACGACCCCGCTTCGATTTCAACGGCGAGGCCCTGAAGGCAGGAGATCGCGTTGCCTTGTGTCCGGATGTGGTGTGCGGGGAATGTTACCACTGCCGGCATACTTTTGCTTTTCCCTGGTGCGATAACCTGCGCGGTTATGGAAATGCCTTTACCTCCGTGGAGCCGCCCCATCTTTTCGGGGGTTGGGCCGAAACTATGTACATTCTCCCCAGCGCCTTCCTGTATAAGGTCCCCGACGATCTGCCCCTGCGCGTAGCTGTCATGGTGGAATTGATGGCCGTCAGCTATAACCTGGATAAAACCAAAGAATTCTTCACCCTCTCAGGTGAGGGGTTTGCGACCGGGGATCTGGTTGTGATTCAGGGAGCCGGACCGATGGGCATCTGCCATATCATCAAGGCGCGGGTAATGGGTGCCGGCGAGATTGTGGCGACGGATCAGTCGGACTATCGTCTGGCACTTGCCAGGGAGTTTGGTGCCGACCACACCCTCAATGTCAACCGGACAACCGAGGAAGAGCGGATCGAGTTCGTCCGTTCACATACGCAAGGGCGGGGTGCGGACATTGTGGTGGATTGTGCGGGCGTGGCAAAGGTCGTCCCGGAGGGACTGGAGATGCTGCGTAAAGGGGGCATCTACGTGGAAGCGGGAAATTTCGTCGAGACCGGGGAGGTAGCGCTCAGTCCCCACCGGCACTTTTGCGCGAAGAATGTCCGTCTGATCGGCATGACCAACCATCCCTTTACCGGCTATACGCCAGCATGAAGCTGATGCAGAGATACGCCGAACGTTTCCCGTTTCAGAAATTCGTGACACACGAATATCCTCTCGTTGACACTGAGCAAGCGTTGCTGAGGTCGATGGAGACAGATTGTATGAAGGTGGTCGTCGTGCCCTGATTCATAAGCTTTCCCTTTGCCCGCAATAACCTTGGGCTAACCTGTAATCGAGGATTTAAGAAGCCCAACTTATTTGCGTTGACTCCCTCGATCGGAATATTATATTGATTTGCATTATCATGAATGTGGAATGGCTACGCGTTAAGTAAAATATTTATGGTAAAGAGGAGGTGATGTCGGTATCAGAAACTATAAAGTTTGGTATCTCGCTGTTTTCTTAACCACGGGAATCATCTTGTCCTCTCAGGTTTCTCGGGCGCGCGCGAAAGATCTCTTTCCCCAGTTCGAGACATTTAGTTTTACGGCGGCTAGCCCTAAAATAAGCGAATAGGCTTGTTGAGCGGTGTGTTATACAAGATTTCGGAGCATTTCAGACTTGTGACTTGGTGGAGATGATGTCTGGGCTGTTTTTGTGATTGTTTCGGCATGCGATTGTCTAATTAACTGAGTTTGCGGACGTGTTTTAGCCGGGGTGGACGGACTTGTCCCTGTGATGTTACGACGACAGGTGCTGACATGGCAGTCTGAAATGCCCCTTTTTGATGGCCTCTTTTTGTCTTTCATACTACAACTATAGGCCTGAAAACTGGGGCATTTCAACTTTTTTCTACTAAAACCAAGAAAAATTCACGCTTGTATAGGGGCTAGCGAAGTGCGTACGGGAACGCGATTCGTGCCTTTCAGTTTTACGGCGGCTGACGAGACCCGTACTGGTGTAATTGAAGAGAAGCCGAAGACGCAACGGGAGAAGGAGGACCCGGGTAGGAAAGGAAAATATAGAAGGCAGCGAAAGCGCTGAAGTTGCGATTACATTTCAAGATAAAAAGCAACTTTCGCGCTATAGTCGAGATGCCCAACGGGAGGTAATGAAAATGAGAAAGGTTAAGAAAATTCGTTTCACACATGTGGCCTTTGCGGTAACGTTTGCGATCGGGATAAGTGTTTTTTCGACACCGGCGGTCGCTCAAAATGATATCAGGGCTACCGTTCCGGTCCATCTCCGAAACGTTCATCCAGATGTCGTAGAGTGCTATATGTCGGTTGCGGTGGGCCACTATGGACCAGGAGAAGGAGCTGAGTCTGAGTGGTATGCGAGGGCGGTTACTCAACTTGACTACGACCCAAGCGGGAACGGTAGCTTTGACGGGGATGTGGTCGTAACAATCGATCTCAGGCAAGTCTATATCGGCAATGACCCTAGTGTCGTGTCCCAGAAGTTCCTTACAAAAGAAAGTCTCCAAAAACGTAGCGGTGGCTGTCATTTTGATCGAGAGCGAGCGAGCGAAGAACGCACCAACTGTCTGATAGTTCGGGACATAGAGATCCTTCGCTCCGTTCAGGGTTTACAGACCGCTATCCGAGAAATTATTGAAGGAATTTCCGGGACACGACACTAGCAGCCCGTTGAAGAACTACCTTTCAACGCACATAAACGGAAAAGACGCCTGGAGTGCGGGTCGGATAAATCAAGGTAAGGAGATTGAGCAGGAGACGCTGATAAGAGGTTAAAAAGGTGACCGAGGGCAGCAAACGTGATTGTAGGACGAGCAGTAGACGCTGCAAGGCCTTGGCCAGGTCCTGGAGGGCCTTCGGAGTACCTACGCCCATCACTTTGCGCATGAGCAGAGCCAGGTTGCAGCCCCCGATGTGGATCAGCAAACGCTTGAGGATATTGCCGCGGTCTCTCAAGTGCAACCTGCGCATGCCACCGGTATCATATGTGTGAGCGATGGTTCTTTCCACCCGTTCTGCACGACTTCGGCGCAAGGCCTTGCCGCGATCTCCCTTGATCCGGCGTCGATTCGCATATACCGCGGCCTGCTCATCTCGTCGGCCGTTCCACTTGCGGCGTCCCCGATCCGGTTCTGAAATGTAACTCCGGATGCCGCCTTGCTTCAGACTGGTCAATACATCGTTGCTATGATATCCTTTGTCCGCAACCACCTCCCGTATACGCTGTCTGTGCAAACGTTTGGCAGCTTTTTCGTCCTTCGCGACCTGCTTGAGATTGAGCTGCGCCTCGAGCAGCGTCCAGGGCAACGACTCGGTATCTCCTTCATCTGCTCCCGACAACGCCACTGCCACAATGGCATTGGTGTCCAGATCCACCGCGTGCTCCACCTTGTGCGCCATGTGCGTGCGACCGTCCTTCATCTTAGCGATCTTGGCATCCGGGTCGTGCGGGTGCTCCCAGTCCTGGTTCGATCCCTTCTTCGGTCGCTTCTTATCGATCTTGGACAAGTCCTCGCGGGTAGGCGTTTCAATGCCCGAGGCCTTGGCCAGATTCTCAAGGAATGCCTGGTAGCCTTCACCCGTGTCACGGCGTACAATGCTGCGCATCGCGGCGTTGGCCTCCAGTGTCGTAGCATCCACGCCCAACGTCTTCCCCTTCACCAGACCCGCTTTGCACAAGACCCTCAGGATCCACTTGAAAACCGCTTCGTGAACTTCCAAGGGAAGCCGATGCCGGATGCGAGACAGGCTGGAATGATCCGGGGTCTGTTCGTCAAGGGCATACCCCAAAAACCGGCGCAACGTCAGCGAGTCAGATACACGCCATTCGATCCCACGTTCCGAATCAAGTCCCTCGAAATACCCAATCAAAAGCATCCGAAAATAAACCCCGGGCGGAATGCCCTTGCGACCCATATGAGGAGCGTAATACCGCTGGCAAAGCCCCTCGACGAACTCGTCGAAGCCGTTCGCCCCCAATACCTGATTCAGCTTCTCGTAGAACGGATGACCCGGAGATTTCACCAAAGTGTTCGATGCGATGAACAGGTTTTCCTGTCTCTGTCGTCCTCGTTTTCCCATTGCCATTTGCTTGTCCTCCCTTCTCAGTTTGAACCTGATATATCATAGGACCAAACCACAAGGAAAGACAACAGTCATCTTGGCATAAACGCACTTTTTCAACAGGCTGCTAGGGGTGAACAGCCTAGTGGTAGGAATAGTGACTACGCTTACGAAGACCTAAAGGCAGAGAATTTCGACCATTACTACGTGCGATTTTCGGTAGTTCATTCCAACGGGGAAGGAAGAAATATGAACGATTCACCAAACACTCCAGCGTGGGCAAAATGTGAAGAACGTATGGAGCGCATCCAAGAAATTGTAAAAGATCCGTCGGGGGGAACGAAGCTTTACCGGTGATAATCAGGTGTGTTCCCACGCTGGTTAGGTTGCAAGCCATCCAAATTGCTCAAGGGTGTTGTTGTCGTGGAGTTGCGCGCCGATGGTAGAGGAGACCTTCCAGGTCCCCTACATTCGGCAGCAGCTCATTGAATAGGATCAACACGTCCTCCCCAACACGGGTGAGGCTGTTCAACCCCTCCAAATTTGTCAGCGCCGCATTGCGCTCGATCTGTAGTCCCTGCTCAGATTCTATCTCCATTCGTCGACTGAGACTGTCTTCTGGTAGTCGCATCCCATGATCCGCCAGTATCCGTTCGTCTCTCCGCCGACTACGACGACGTGAATGTCGTTATGGCGATACATTGGTATCAACTCATCGTCCTTTGCTTGAAGCTTGGTTGCATAGGGTTCCACCCCCTTCAAGGCTTGCGGATAGATGTAGTTCTGGGTAAGCTGATAGTCCCAGTAGACCCCGGCGGGCATTGTGGCATTGTCGTGGATCCAGTCGATCAGTTTCTCCTTCGTATCGAATCCGGCCCGGTCTATAAATTGTCTCGCCGTAATGGGGTCCAGTATCAGGGTCGGCGGATTGAGGGGATTCATACCGCGGAGCATGTTCTTCACGTGCTCACGCCAATGCTTCTCCCGCAGTCCAAGACTGAATGAGGTCGATCGGCAGCCGGAAAATACGCTGACTGCGCTGTCCTCAGGTTTAAATCCGTGCTGCACGTGGAACGGCTCCCACGGACTCCCCTCCTCATTCTCTGCAAAGGTGACGCTGTTGTATGCATAGTTGTTGCCCTGCGAACCCATGTAGGTTTTTCCGGCGACGGACCCACCCTGAAGGTTCTGGGACAGCAGGCTATAGGCCCTACCCACCGTCGCGTTTGCGTGATTATACGGACCCATCGCACCGGTTCCCCAGTTCATCCCGATCTCGCGGCGGACCGGTCCGTTCACGACCGCCATGGCGGCGCTTGAGCTCGTCGTGCTGTGCCGCGCGGACGCCTCGGTCGAGGCCACGGCAAGGATAAGGGGGAAATAATCGGGTCGTGCCCCTGCCATCACGGCATTGACGGCGACCTTCTCAACGGTGTACTCCCAGGCCTCCCTCACCAACGTCGGTCTCATTTGCCCGACCACCTCATCCGGGCGACGGCTGGTCCCGGCCAACATCGTCTCAACCTTCTCCGGGGTGGGAAGGACGATCGGCAACCTGTCTGTCCACTCATTCTGGAGGAAGAGGCGATGGAGGTTCTCTTCGGTATCCGGTTCGACAAACCTCGGGGTGGACCGCTCGAACCCGACCTGTTTTTTATCCTCTTCACTTAACGGCCGGGTGAGTGCGTCTATAACTTCTTCCATGACAGGCCGACCCGTAATCGGGTCTTTTCCATCCACGTAGGCTCTCAATTCCGCCGGGGACTTGCCCATGACGGGTTGGGGGACGAACACAAAACGCTGGCGGGGCATTCCTTTTGCGTAAGCGACCTGGTCGACCACGTCCTTGAAGGATTCGGTCTGAATAGATGCCGTCGGGACCCCATACTCGCTTTCAAGAGTGATGCACTGCTCGGCGACCGCCGGCGCACACGTGCTTCAGTGGCCAACGGCGACGATTGCCGCATCTCCCCTTTCCCGGATCTCTTCGTAGAGTTCCGGGTCGCGTTCGGTGTATACGCCGGACTTACGCCTTACTTCCGTGTTCACCTGAGACATCTGTTCGGCGAACCAGGCCTGCATCTGCTGGATCAGGATGTCGCCGTCATCGAAGCGGCAGTCGACCAGGTAGACGGTTTTGCCATCCAGGACTTCCGGACGTTCCGCCATCCCCAGCTGCTTTATCACAGGGGGATAGCCCATCGGGTTCATCACCCGGATTTTCTCGCTCATATACTTCTCCCCTTATGTCACCGTCCGTTCGCATCTATCCACAGAACGCGAATAACCAGTCGGTTATCGTGGTAGTGTGGGCGCTCTGAACGGCCTGCAATCGAAAATCCCCAGGATTCAACAATCTCCTCCACAGAATGTTCCGTGGTTTCCTCGTTGTGTGTCCCGATGATCAGGCGGCCTTCGATGTCGACGACATCGCACAGCAGACGTTCAAGCATGTCCCGCCCCCGCCGTTCCGGGACATATTCGAGTCCGGTTCGTACGAAATCAAAGCGTTTCGGCGGATTCCAGTAAAGCACGTTGCCGACGTAAATCCGGTCCATCCACTTGGGCAGACGGCGGCGTGCGAGGTCGGCCAGCTCAGGGGCGATGTCGAGACCATACGGTTCGATTTCCATCCCTGCTTCCCAAGCCCATCTCTGAATACTCTCCATCAGATATCCACTGGCGCATCCGACATCCAGGAATGTCCCGTTTCCATCGACGGCGTCGAGTATCAGGCTGCGGGCATGGGTCCAATGGACGTCATCGCCGCTGTGTCCCGACTGGGCACGCGGATTTTCGCCGGCCAGATAGGCCGGCGTGATGACGGCGGCTCCTTTCCGGTACCATTCTGCTTCGCCAATTTCGCCCCTTTCCAAGGCGGCATTATGATCCTCGAGGAGTTTATAGGCCCGGTTCTTGGCTTCTTTGATCGGTTTCTGAGGCATTTTTTTATTGCCGCGGTTCAAAGCCGTACCCATACAGTCAACATTCGAAGAACATCATCCTCCACCCGGACAGGCGCATCCCACCTTTCATAACAAGAAGCATATCGAAGGTGTTCTGGGTGCGGAATACGCGGGGTGGAGGAGAAGGGATAATGCCTTACCGGATATGACAAAAAAACAATTGACTTTTTAAGAGAATAGGATATATTATCCCGCGAATGGAAGAATGTTGTTTCTGTTTCCTGTGCGATCGATCTAAGAAAGGCGACTTGGCAAGGATCAGAAGTTCCGATTCTTGCCTTTTTCTTTTGTCCAGAAATTTCAAAAACAGAAAGGTGGTGAAGACAGTTGCCAGAAGGCAGAGTGAAGTGGTTTAACGATAGCAAAGGCTACGGCTTTATCGAGCAGGACGGTGGGGAAGATGTGTTTGTCCATTTTTCCGCGATCCAGGGCGACGGATTTAAGTCGTTGGTCGAGGGTGACAGTGTCGAATTCGAAATCGCTCAAGGCCCCAAGGGGCTCCAGGCCGCCAATGTGGTAAAGCGATAAATTACGCCATCATTAAGCTATTTGTAAGGGTGTCATCTTTTCTCAGATGGCACCCTTTTTTGTGTTTTTAAGTTTACGGTCCGATGGTCCTGTCATTCACGCTTCTGCATTTTCTCCAATTCCCTTTTGGTCCTGGCATGGGCTTTGAACATTTCGGACCGGACTGCCGGCATGATATCTTCCGTGTAGTCTCCGAAGTTTTCCATCGCCGAATGGCCCACGGACGACTCGTGAAAATCGGCCAGGGCTCTCAACTCTTCGGCCGTGAAATGCTTGAGCAGCCCGGCGACCATCACCTTTTCCAATGCATTGCTGTTGAAATGTTTGGTCATCAGATCTTTGAAAATCGCCCGCTGGTCCGGAGGTAGTTTTACCGCCATCTTTTCAAGCATCTTTTCAAGCATCTTTTTTGGCGACACCGTCTTCAGGTAACGGCCAGCCTGTTGAGACCTGTTCTCCGCCGTGTCATCCAGTGCGCACGCCGTCAACAAGGCAAAGATAAGCGGGGTAAAGAGGAATTTCTTCATCAAGTCTCCTGTGGCTGAACAATGTGGGAATTTGCACACTGAGAATCTTAGAATCCGGGATGCCGTCTTTTGTTCCACACCAGAGGCGTCGGGGAATGAGGTCCCGGCAGGTTATTCAGAATGTAGCGTCATACAGGGTGCTTGTCAACACGGTTTTACCGGACAGGATGCTTATCAGCGAGGTTGCATGAGAGGGCGATCGTAGCGTGCGTCACTCAGGTCCGAACCGATCGGAACCTTCCAATTCATTCTCTTAACGCAGGGAATCGTCCGGATTCAATTCCACGCTTTTTTTAAAATACGACTTCGCCTTTTCCGTGTTACCCAAACTCTGATAAGCGGCGGCGATATTGTAGTAGGCCTCCGCATCATTCGGTCTCAGCGAAATGGTTTTCTCGAAATATTCAATGGCTTTTTCGTGCTGCCCAAGGTTGTAATAAGCGATGCCCACATTGGAGTGCGCCTCGGGGTGTTCCGGATTTATGGTGATGGCCTTTTGGGAGAGCTCGATCGTCTTTTCATACTG
Organism: Candidatus Latescibacterota bacterium; assembly: GCA_965217865.1. Taxonomy (GTDB): domain Bacteria; phylum Latescibacterota; class UBA2968; order SICM01; family SICM01; genus CBDCJO01. The sequence continues at coordinate 3,957,726 of CBDCJO010000002.1, forward strand.
TTGCAGGTTTAGATATGCGGCCCCCATAGTTGAGTATGCGATGGCGTAATCCGATTTTAAGGAGATGGTTTTTTGGAAGTTCCTGATCGCCGTTTCATACTCGTTCATTCTCTGATATGCAGTTCCCAGATTATAGTAGGCGTCGGGGTTATCCGGTTTTAAGGAGATGGATTTCTGGAAGTGTCGGACCGCGGTTTCAGGTTGATTCAGATTGAGAAACGCCCCCCCCATATTGATATATGCGTTTTCGAGATTCGGGTTCAATTCGATCGCCTTTTGGGAGAATTTGATGGCTGTTTCATGCTCGCCAAGACGGTTGTATGCGGCGCTAAGATTGACATATGCATCGTGAAAGTTCGGGTCCAAATCGATGGCTTTCCTCAAGTAGTCGATCCCGGTCTGGTATTGACCCAAACTGCATAATTTGATCCCAACTGAATCCCAGTGTCGTGGGTTATTCGAATTTGCCTCTAGTGTCGTGTCCCAAAGATTCCTTCAATAATTTCTTGGGTAGCGGTCTGTCGTCCTGAGCGGAGCGAAGGATCTCTATGTCCCGAACTATCAGACAGTTGGTGCGATCTTCGCTCGCTGGCTCTCGATCAAAATGACAGCCACCGCTACGTTTTTGGAGACTTTCTTTTGTAAGGAACTTCTGGGACACGACACTAGCAGCCCGTTGAAGAACTACCTTTCAACGCACATAAACGGAAAAGACGCCTGGAGTGCGGGTCGGATAAATCAAGGTAAGGAGATTGAGCAGGAGACGCTGATAAGAGGTTAAAAAGGTGACCGAGGGCAGCAAACGTGATTGTAGGACGAGCAGTAGACGCTGCAAGGCCTTGGCCAGGTCCTGGAGGGCCTTCGGAGTACCTACGCCCATCACTTTGCGCATGAGCAGAGCCAGGTTGCAGCCCCCGATGTGGATCAGCAAACGCTTGAGGATATTGCCGCGGTCTCTCAAGTGCAACCTGCGCATGCCACCGGTATCATATGTGTGAGCGATGGTTCTTTCCACCCGTTCTGCACGACTTCGGCGCAAGGCCTTGCCGCGATCTCCCTTGATCCGGCGTCGATTCGCATATACCGCGGCCTGCTCATCTCGTCGGCCGTTCCACTTGCGGCGTCCCCGATCCGGTTCTGAAATGTAACTCCGGATGCCGCCTTGCTTCAGACTGGTCAATACATCGTTGCTATGATATCCTTTGTCCGCAACCACCTCCCGTATACGCTGTCTGTGCAAACGTTTGGCAGCTTTTTCGTCCTTCGCGACCTGCTTGAGATTGAGCTGCGCCTCGAGCAGCGTCCAGGGCAACGACTCGGTATCTCCTTCATCTGCTCCCGACAACGCCACTGCCACAATGGCATTGGTGTCCAGATCCACCGCGTGCTCCACCTTGTGCGCCATGTGCGTGCGACCGTCCTTCATCTTAGCGATCTTGGCATCCGGGTCGTGCGGGTGCTCCCAGTCCTGGTTCGATCCCTTCTTCGGTCGCTTCTTATCGATCTTGGACAAGTCCTCGCGGGTAGGCGTTTCAATGCCCGAGGCCTTGGCCAGATTCTCAAGGAATGCCTGGTAGCCTTCACCCGTGTCACGGCGTACAATGCTGCGCATCGCGGCGTTGGCCTCCAGTGTCGTAGCATCCACGCCCAACGTCTTCCCCTTCACCAGACCCGCTTTGCACAAGACCCTCAGGATCCACTTGAAAACCGCTTCGTGAACTTCCAAGGGAAGCCGATGCCGGATGCGAGACAGGCTGGAATGATCCGGGGTCTGTTCGTCAAGGGCATACCCCAAAAACCGGCGCAACGTCAGCGAGTCAGATACACGCCATTCGATCCCACGTTCCGAATCAAGTCCCTCGAAATACCCAATCAAAAGCATCCGAAAATAAACCCCGGGCGGAATGCCCTTGCGACCCATATGAGGAGCGTAATACCGCTGGCAAAGCCCCTCGACGAACTCGTCGAAGCCGTTCGCCCCCAATACCTGATTCAGCTTCTCGTAGAACGGATGACCCGGAGATTTCACCAAAGTGTTCGATGCGATGAACAGGTTTTCCTGTCTCTGTCGTCCTCGTTTTCCCATTGCCATTTGCTCGTCCTCCCTTCTCAGTTTGAACCTGATATATCATAGGACCAAACCACAAGGAAAGACAACAGTCATCTTGGCATAAACGCACTTTTTCAACAGGCTGCTAGGGCTTGCCGATAGGTGTGAAGTTCCTCTTCGTCTTTTCCTCTTAAATGATAATAATTCCCAAGGGTCTCCCACCCGTAAGACCTGGCGTGGCCCGAAAGACGGCAATGCTCCAGGATATCTGCATATCGGCGTGCGGCGTACCCGGGGTTCGCATTCAGCCCGATCCACAACAGGGTATGCATGGCTGTCGCCCCTCCGACAAGGATTCCAATATGAATGAGGTCGGATCTTTCGTGAATCCGGCGGTTGAGCGTGACAGCAGCCCAAAGGGTGAACGGGACCGCGGGATACGCGAATGCATCCCAGTCCCTGAATGCCCCGACTTCGGGGTTGGTAATCAAGGTGAAGAGGATGGGGAAAAGGGACGCCGTGAGGAGGAACTTTCGATCAGGGTCGGAGAACAATACGTGACGGCGGAGCAGGCCGAGTGTGATCAGGGCGGCGGGGGCGACCAGGAGGTACTGGTTCAGGACGTCGCGCAGGTGGGCGAATGAGAAGAGGGGATAGTGGTTCGAGAAGTCCAAAACCGCGAAAGGGGATAAGAGATGGAAGGCGGGGGATTTATTGAGATAATTGAGTGGTTTATAGTCGATGAAATAAAAAACAACCAGGACCATGCCGGGTACTACGACAAGGGAAGCCATGGATCTAAAGCAGGTTTTCCTCCAGGAGAAACCAAGAGGACCGGTCTTCCTCTCGGTGCCGATCTGAAGGACGGCCAGAATCAGGAGTGAAGGTATAAGCGCTGTGGTCATAAAGTGAAGCGGGATGAGGATTCCGAGAATGGCCGAGGGGCCCCAGAGTGGAAGTTTCTTTTTGAGGACGAGAGATCCGGTCAACAGAAAAAACAGGATCGTGGGGAAGAGGAACGGATAGGTTTCGACATAACCGAAAAAGAGCTGGAGATATCCTGGAGTTAGCAATAGTCCGACAATGATGATTCGTTCCGGACGATCGCGCCCGAGGATCCACCCAACGAATGGGATTTGTATGAGATATAAGATACCCGATGCGTGACTGAAAATGCGGTAGGTGGTCTCCGCGGAACCCCAGAGGCTGCCTCCGATCTGGTGGAACGTCCTGATCATCCAGAAGGAGAGAGGCGCACGATCGGTCCTAGGCGTTGCCTGCCACAGGCCTTTGTCGAGTTCGCGGATATATAGATACCCGTCCCCCAGAAGATGAGTTTTTGCGTTTAAAACTATAAACGAGATCCCTCCAACGAGGGCAAGGAGCACGCAGATCCTGTATGACCGGGATGACGTGGGAGGGTCCCCGGAACTCTCCGTTTGTTCGAATATCCAACCGACAAGTACTCGGCGGGTCGCCGGGATTAAGAGGATGGCGCTTGTGAAAACGAAGAGGGACTGTATCCAAAGGGGATAGAACGCGAGCATGTCCCCGCCCCACATGCAGAGGGGGTACCAAATTCCCAGCAGAAGATGAACGGCCAGGAAAGATCCGACGACGAGGGTCGGCCTGACCAGGCGGACATTCAATTCCGGGCTCAATTTTTTACGGATCCGCTATGACTGACTAGTCTGGGGGCCCAGGATTCGCGGTGGGTAACGCAATCGTCCTCGATTACGGGACCAATGTAAATGGGTGAACATCAAGGGTCAATATAAATATACCGTCCGGATTGGAGTAACTTCCCCGACACCGGAGGTCATGAAATTATTTGATCCAATTCAAGGGACGAGAAAGGAAGGCCAGATCCGGGATAAAAAAACGCAATTAGAAGATTAAGGCTTGACTTTACAAACCAAACTGAGTAACTTCACACCGCACCTGACGTCAAAGGAGGAACCGACCACCAGGACAACCTGCAACTGCTTTGCGGAGCCTGCAACAGCCTGAAAGGCGATAGGCCGCAAGCCTATCTGGTGGTGAGGCTGAAGGCGGATGGTATCCTGTAAATCGAAAGGAGGTGATAATATGGCCAGAATAAGTCCGTGGCATTCTGACGACGATGATGCGATTGTTTACCACGAGTGCACAAACTGCAATACGGGCAATAACATCGAGACAGAAAACAGACGCTCGGGCACTGGAGGCAAAGAACAGTGCTTAGAATGTGCACGCCTGATCAGAAACAACAATTGCTAGTAGCCCTCAGGAATTGACGGGACCGGAAGAAAGCGCGGATTAAATTCCATTGCCCAATGCGGTCCCGTCAATTCGTTATCCTGCACACCCCATTCCCTCGACAACTTTGTAACGGGCAATCCGTGAATCACCGCAACCCCGTAAGCACGAGGACCTTCCCCAACTCCACCACGAAACTCTACCGTTGGCTGGTCGTAAGCATGTCCTTCTCCACCCTGGCATGACTGGCAAGTTTCTACTCCATTTTTCTGTAGAATCTTAACCACATTTTCAATCTTTGGGTCTAAAATACTATCATGTGGCTTCCTTGATAAGCTATTCATAAACCCCTTTCCGTGTGAGATATGACAATGCGTCTTTTTCAGTTGTATAGAAATTGATGAGGGTATTGACTACTTGATAAAACAACTAGAGAAGGTCCGAAAAAATGCAAAGCGTGCAAAGGTCATGCAAAGCATCCCTTCATGAACGTATCAAACGTCCGCTTGTTCTTCCGGTTATTGTATTTGTAGCACGCTTCGGCCACGTAGAACGGCGTGTAACGCTTCGTGTAGTGATGATGTGAACCGTACCAGGCTCGCTTGAGCAGGGACCATACGCCATCAATCGTGTTGGTGTGGATATCTCCGTCCGCGTATTGCCTGGCGTGGTGAATCACAGCATGGCTCATGATTTGCCTTACGGTGTTGTAGGCGCTAAATTCGTCCGTGACAAGCACCGACTCCGAAGGGTCTATCGCCTGTTTGATGAAGGCCAGAACTCCCCTGCCTGACAGATCGTCCGCCACACGGGCAACTACCTTCCCGCCACGCTCCACGGCTCCTATAACCGGAGTCTTGCTAGTCCCGCGTCCTCTGGGAGCGTTGCCACCGCCACCTGACTGCCTGTTGCGTTTCCGTGGCTTGCCTCCTACGTAGGTCTCGTCGGCTTCGACGATCCCGCGCAACAATACCTTCCCCTGCCTTGTTGCCATCTCGGCACGAATCCGCTGTTGCACGTACCATGCGGACCGTTGGGTAAGGTTCAGGTCCCGGGCAAGCTGGCAACTGGACAGGCTTTTCTTGGCGTTGACGATCAATGCGATTGCCATAAACCACTTCTGTAGTGGAAGGTGCGTTCCCTGAAATATTGTCCCAGAAAGGACGTTGAAGCTAGACTTGCAGGCATGGCAGTTCCAACGCCCTATAATGTTTCCCTCTTTCTTTCGAGCACACTCACCAACAGCACCGCATAACGGACAAAACGGATCATCTCTGAACCTTACCCGCTCAAGATGCTCAATGCATGATTCCTGCGTCGGGAACTTTTCAATCGCCGTCAACAAGTTCATTTTCCTTCCTCCCTTTTTTTGGTTAAGTTAGTTGTTTTCTCTACACTTAATATAACGAAAAAGGGACCAAAAGTCAAGCCTTAATCTTCTAATTGCGTAAAAAAATGGTGCCCAGCAACTCTCATCCGAGGTTGGTCGGGGCAACCACAGAGAGAGCGCCGGGCATCTGTTGAAGGGCACAAGCAGGGAGGGATTAAGATTGGGTCATTTCAAGATCTCAAAGCGTATCAGGTCGCATCCCTTAAGTTTTTCTGTGTGATTCGGGGGAAGCATAATCTGTGAATTTTTGCTGATCTGGATAACATCCTCAATGGGCTGCAGTTCCTCATCATATATGATCCTGAAGCGCGCAGGAGAAGAGAGCAGGTCCTGGTTCTTTTCGATGATGTCCTGGGGCGCCGTGAAGACCTTGATGTCGCCCCATTTATTGTTGACGGACCAGGAGGTGGGTGAGAGGATCTGAACAGGGTCCGCGTTTGCTTTCGGGGTAATTTTGAACTCCAGATTCTTCGGTTTCTTCGAATCCTGAGAGGACTTTTTGTTCGGGACTTGGGATATGGTCGATTCTTTAACCCTGGAGGATTTCCAGATTTTCACCAAAGAAGACCGGATAGGAATGCAGATTCGGATGTTGGCGGCATAAGCCAGGACCATGAAAAAAAGAAAGAAGACGGTCCATATTCCGTGGTAGCATTCGGGGAGTTCCCCGGTGAATCGAAGCCCTCCAACTGCCGTTGCCATAAGGTTCAAGGCGATCGTCGGAATCCCAATGTTGGCTGTCGAGATCAGGTACAGGATACCGGCTCCCAGCAGGAGCGGTGACATAACGGAGATGGTCGCGATCTGGATTGCTACGTAGTCCATAGTTTGCTTCCTGAAATTAGTTCCGAAATCTGAATTTCATCATCTGGTTATTGTATATTGCAATGTTCGTGCCAGAAGTTTATAAATTTATAATTACATAAAATACAGTAATATATATTTATACCAGCTTGGTTTAGAGAAGATTTCTCGCGTCGAAATTGGCATTGGTTGATAACAACTGTCGCCAATCTGTAAGGATTAGAAAGGGATGTCCGGGTGGGTTCCGTCCGGCAATAAAAAAGGCCCGAAAATCTTCCCATGGCTGGTCGGGGCAACCACAGATAGATGCCGGGCCTTATCGCATGACCTCATTTAAAATCTTGAGGTTTATTCGATTTTTTCCTCAAGGTCCATGGAATGGAACTCCCAACCGGTTTTGTAGGTCCCCTGACCGTCTCGCTGGATCCACGTGAGTCGCGCCTTGAGGCAGATCTCAAAAGGCTGATTTTGATCCTCCGGGTTTGAAACCTTCTGGAGGGATTTTTGGAGGGCCTTGATGTCCGAACCTCTCATTCTGAGCTGCATCCCCTGTGCGCTGATGTCCATCGTCTGAAGGACCAGGGTGCTCTCATCGTCGAGTTGGGCCATGACCGGCAACTGAATCTCAAAACGCGGATGCTGTCTCTTGGCCAAAGTGGATTCATCTATTGCCATGCTCCGCGTCCTCCTATTTATCTGAGTCGTTCGGTTCCATCGATACACGAATACGTACATGCAAGGGTCGTGCCAGAATTTACGTATGGCGATAAATCATTATCGGGGAAGAGATCAGAGAATTTTCCAAGTATCAGCTGAGGTAGCGTTTGGCAATCGTTGATAACAACATTTGCCAAGAACCGCTACATCGGGATGTAAGGACATTCTCTTCTATACTTTCACACCTCCATACACTCACACTTTAGTCTTCGGTATTTCCCTTGACCACTCCGGAGGGGCTAAGTAGATTTGCCTTCCTGAGATCGCGAAAGTGGGCAACAACGCTTACTTAGGGATGAGGGTTGGACCTGGATATGAAGGAAGGATTCGAAAGATTCCCCCGGGGGTTGAAGGAGATGCGAAAAATCGTCGCCTCCTCCATCCCTCGCGCATTCGGACTGGTCTGGAAGGCCGGGCCCGCCCTTACGGCCGTAATCCTTGTCATCACCTTTCTGGAAGCATTCTTTCCCGTCGCCATCCTTTGGACCACGAAACTGACCATCGATCGAATCGCAATCCTGATGCATGAGGGTGTGGGTGCAGGTGATAAGGGGCTGCGCCCATTGTGGATCCTGATCGGAATCCTGGGGGTTCTCTGGGTCGTAAACCGGGGAATGGAATCTTTGAGGAATACCATGACCGGACTGTTGCGGTTTAAAGTTGAGAACCACGTACAGTCATTGATCATGCAGAAGTGTTCAACCCTGGATCTGGCCTTCTTCGAAAACCCCAAAAACCTGGATATACTCGAGAACGCAAGCCGCGGCGCTTTGATGAGCGCCTTTACCATGGTCCAAATGCTTTTTTCACTCACCAGGACTTTTGTCACCCTGGGCACTTTTTTGACGGCACTCTTCCATCTCCATTGGCTTACGATGACCGTGGTCGCGTTCACAACCGCGCCGCAGATGTTATCGTCCAGTTATTTCGCCCGGCGCCACTGGAAAATGAAGACCGGGCAGGCGGAAGAGAGCCGATTGCGCTACTACCTGTCCTGGCTGATCACCCAGCGGGAAACGGCAAAGGAGGTTCGGTCCTTCGGGCTATCCGGATATCTCCTGGATCGATTCAAGTATTTCAGTCAGAAGTTTTTCAAACAGGAAAGGGCCCTTGAAATAAGGCGTGAAACGGCAAACCTTTTCCTGGGGTTATTGGGGATCGCCGGAACAGTAGGAATCTGGGTGTATGTAGCCCTTCGTGCAATCGGACGAACGCTAACGATGGGGGACGTTGTGTTTTACACCCAGGCGGTCCAAAATTGCCAAGGAAACCTCCTGTCGCTCTTTACGCAGGGGGGGCAGCTCTATGAGCAGACCTTGTTTTTAGGCAATCTGTTCGCGTTGCTCGACATGAAACCCGCCGAGATTGAGGGCGCACTCAGGGGACCGGACGGCTGCCCCCGGCGCTGGGGAGATCGGGTGCCACCGATCCGAATAAAAAACGGAATTGAATTCCGAGATGTCTCCTTTCGTTATCCGGGTTCGAAAAATTGGGTGTTGCGAAACGTGAGTTTTATGATGCGGCCGGGGGAATCCATCGCCCTGGTCGGGAGAAACGGTGCGGGCAAGACAACCCTCGTAAAACTTCTCGCCCGCCTTTATGACCCAACGGAAGGGGAGATATGGCTAGACGGTCACAACCTCCGGGAATTTGATCTGGATCTCCTCCGCCAGGGGTTCGGGACCATTTTTCAGGACTATACGAGATATTTTCTGACTTTACGGGAAAATATAGGTTTCGGTGATGTTCAATGGGTGGAAGATGTTCCGAGAGTCAAAAAGGCTTCGGGGAAGGCGGAGGCGGAGGAGATTGCGAAGCGGTTACCGGGGGGGTATGAAACTTACCTGGGAAGGCAGTTCACGGGTTTGGGGGTGGATCTATCCGGCGGTGAATGGCAGAAGGTCGCCCTTGCCCGCGCCTACATGCGGGACTCCCCTATATTGATCCTGGATGAGCCCACCGCAGCTCTGGACGCCTTCGCCGAGTATGAGATCTACAAGGGTTTTGCTGAGATGACGGGCGGAAAAATTGTCGTGTTTATCTCACATCGTTTTTCAACCGTGCGCATGGCGAATCACATCCTCGTGCTCAAGGACGGAGAAGTGATTGAGGAAGGATCTCACGATGCCTTGCTTACTCTCGATGGTCTCTATGCCTCTATGTTTAAGACTCAGGCGGATCGTTACCAATAGCGTCAAATTGGATAGTAGGACTAATGACGGGTCCTCCCCGGTCTGGTGTATCAGACCTCTTTCGGGAGCTTTGTCTTTCCGTCTTTCAACATGGACCTGACATGAGCGGTTGAGAGGCCATGTACGTTGGTCAGATCGACTCCCCGGAAGTCCGCCCCTCGCAGGTCCGCCCCCCGAAGATTGACGTCCCGGAGTTTGGCCTTCTTGAGCCTTGCGCCCATCAGGTCAACCCCCTCAAGATTTGCCCCTCGCAGGTCCGCCCATTTGAAGTCGACGTCCTGTAAGCAGGCATTCCGGAGTTCAGCGCCCGGGAGGGAGACATTCTGGAATCTAACCCCCTGGATATTGACCTTTTTCCCATTTTTTCCCTTCGACGTAAGCCACTCCAGATGCCTTTTCAGGATCCTCTCCAATTGTCTCTGTGCTTTCATGATATATTTTGTCCGGTGGGGAAAGGCAGGATAATTTCGGGTCATCGACTACCGTTTGTCTTATCAGGAAAGGAAGATATTTCCCGACATGATATCTTCGATCTCCTGCCTGTGATCCGGTTCGCGATTCTTCAGGTCCTCTATCTGTGAATTCGTATGATTAATTTTTTGGGAGAGAATCCTGATGACATTTCGAAGCACTCTCACGCAGATTTCCCGGTGCTTGACGAATAGTTCCCTCACTGTATCCCTGCGGATCTGGAATACGATCACACCATCGGTGGTGAGGACATCCGCGGACCTTGGTTCGCCGGTGAACAAACCCATTTCACCCACGACGCCGACTGGAGATATCCGAGCGACTTCAAACCCTCCGCTTGTGCAAACTGCGAGGTTTCCCTCGAGGAGAATGAACATTTCGGTGCTGGCTGATCCGGCCTCGCAGATGGTCACTCCCGCGCTGAATTGCTGGAGGTTGCAGAGGTTATGGATCTGCTGAAGATTTGCAGGAGTCAATCCATCAAATAGCGGAATTTCTTTGAGTACTTCGAAAGACTGGTCCATCATAAACCCTCCTATACTTAAGAGAGGGCCTTACCAATAGGGAGGTTTGATTGCACGATTGTTATTTTTTCAGTCACACAAAGATTAAGATATCTGAATTTGGAGTGCGCCGCAACGCACAATATATACGCTTTTCAACAATATATACGCTTTTCTGAACTAATCTGTCCCCGGGGGCCACATGTCGAGGGTGTTTATGAGCCTGTAGGAATCTTAAAAAGGCATTTCACCCAATCAGGTCACAGCCCTATACTCAAAATCAGGGCCTTTCCTGCCTCCTGAAGGTCCTTGAATGTCCCATCTCCCACGGCCGCCAGCAAAGCAGCTCCGAAAGCCGCTTCTTCGGCGTGTGTGGGGACGGCCAGCGGCATACCGAATACAACCGGCAATATCTCCTGGAGCAGTGGGTTCTTTCTGATCCCGTTCCCCGCACCGACCAATTTGGAACGATTCCCGGCACCCAAATCTTCGATTTCAACGTACATCAGTCGGAACTGTTCTACGATGCCTTCCAGCAATGACCGGGCCATGTGCCCGGGGGTAAAGTTCGAGGGGTTTATTCCGGACCAGGTTCCGCGGCGGTGGGGCTCCGTGCGGGTTCCGGTTAACAGCGGTTCGGAACGCAGTCCATCCGATCCCGGAGGCACTGCGGCGGCCAATCGATTCATCGTATCATAGAGATCTTCGTCCTCTCGACCGCCGAACATCTCCATCCCGATTTCCCGAAAGACATTCCTGAGCCAGGCATAGGTCCGGCCTCCGACTAGGCCCCCCCCGACGAGGAGATATCTCCCGTCCATGTACGGGCGGGTTTCCAGCCTGTGCGTCTGGATATGGTTATCCACGTAAACTGAAACCTGGCCTCCCGTGCCCACATTGATTAATAGGGTTTCCCCATATTCCCCTACGCTTCCGGCAAAACTCGCCTGGTTGTCACCGCACGCCACATAGACGGGTAAACCCTGGGGCAACCCGGTCTCCGATGCGACAGCACGCCTCAGCCCCCCTGCGAGTGATCCTGAAGGCCTTAACTCAGGGAGCCATTCCGTGGAAAGTCCCAAGGCCTCGATCAACGGATCTTCCCACCTCTGGTTGACCACATCGAACAGTCCGGACCCGGCCGCATTGGTGGGGTCGGTCACCGGCCGGATACCGGTCAGGGTCGCGACGATAAAGTCGGGTAGGAAGCAGGTCGTGAAGGGTCCTGGGGGCAGTCCCTGGCTGGTGGCCATCCAGAAAAGGGTCGTCCCCAAATACCCCGAACGGGGCCTGCATCCCCGTTCCGAGGCACCCAACCGATCGGCCAAGCCTTCCATTCGTTCGGCGTAGGAAATTCCGTCGCCCTCCATGGCCTCCATTCCACGCCGATCCTGCCAACCGATGAAAGGTCCAAGAGGATCTCCCTTTGCGGAGACGAGGAGCATCCCGTGCATCTGTCCGGTTACCCCGATTCCGGCCAGGGACGCCCCCGAAAAGGCGGTTTCCCGGATGAGCCGATGGCACAGTTCGACCATCGCATCCGCATTCCATTCACTTCTCCCCCGGCCACGGTCAGTCGAAGAGGTGATTTCACATGAATTTGGAACGGTGCGGACCGTTCCGACCTCCCTGGCGTCCGTATCAAGGAGAAGGGCGGTTATCGTCGTCGTCCCGATGTCGAGGCCGAGGTATTGTGCCAACCCAACAACCTCCTAAGAACTACCTTCTTCCAGTATCCGATACCAAAAAAAGGGGCATCCTTTACCAGGCTTCGTAGGGCAAAGTGTACCTGGCGCAAAAGGCTTCGAGCTTCAATCCGTCTTCTTTCAGTTTCAGACGATTAAAACTCTCCTCGATGAGATCGGCCTGTTTGCTCTCCTGTGTGATCCCGATAATCTGTTTTAGGGTGCGTGACCCGGTTTCTTTTTTCATCGAAGTAGAAAATACGACGAAGATCGATGGTTCTACCTTTCCGCGCGGCTGTTGTCTTGGGGGGATCGGGGGTGAACGAAACGTGGATTTAAGGGCAGGTGAGATGTAGGGTAGGGAATAACGTGAGGAGAAGGCCTTGATGATTTCATTCTTTGATTTGCGATCGGATCGATTGAAGGCTTCCTCAAATGCCTCCGCCCGCTCGGCCTCTTCGAAGACACCGATGACTTGTCTAGAGCGCTGCACCCCCGTCTCCGGATCTATACGTGCGCCCATCACGATGTGGACGAACAATTTTCCATGTGATCTTTTAGGGGTTCGGCTACCGGAAGGTATGGATGCCATTGAGGGTCTCAGGAGATGCAGTGCTTATCCCATGGGTAAACTGCTACTCTCCTTTGGGATTGGCACGAAGCGTTTCAAGGTTTTTCTGAACGACCTGGACACCGAAGGCCATGGGATTGCCGATGTTCAGGAACCGATAGCCCCAGCGGGCTTTCTCCTGGATTTCGGCCACTGTAGAGAGGGTTGTGCCGGCGGAGATCCCGGTCCCTTCGAGCCTTCTGGGCACATCGCGCATAATCTCCTGTACCTCCGGCGACCCCGTGTTGGTAATGGTTCCGACGGAGGCCGACAGGTCGAGCGGGCCGACCAGGAGAACGTCGATGCCAGGAACATTTTTGATTTCGTCGATATTGTCGTAGGCCTGCTGGCTTTCGATCTGAAGGACCAGTACGGTCTCTTCATTTGCAGTCCTGATCACGTGAAAAAAGTCCAACCCCGCCACCTTGGTCCACCCCGGCGAAATCCCGCGCTGACCTTCGGGGGCATAACGTGCGTACTCGACAGCTCTGGCCGCCTCCTCGGGCGTGTTCACCTGGGGCACCATAACGGCAACGGCTCCAACATCGTAGGCCTTTTTAATTAAGGCCGGATCGTTCCACGCCACCCTGATCATAGGCGCAACGCCTTGTTGTCTGGCAAGGACGGGTATGACGTCCAGGGCCTCCGCTCCGAATGAGCCATGTTCCGTGTCGATCCAGAGAAAGTCCGGTTTGGTTTCAATGACCATCCCGGCGACGATTGGGATTGGGGCCGGCAACGAGGCTCCAAACACGATTTCCTTGTTTCTGAGTTTCTGCTTGAGGGGGTTGGGATACATGAAAGCTCCTTCAGGGAATAGGTGTGTTTGGATAACGTCGCTATCGAGGATCCAACACTGAATTAACCATGGCCGCCTGGCTAATATTGTCCGGATCGAATTTGATGTCAAGAAGAAACTAAAACTTTCAGGAATAGGGGGATAGAAGGAAATCAGGAGCCGGGTCCCGGGGGAAATTGCAAAGTGAAAAATGCAAAATTTAAATTTAAAGGAAGATCAACCTGTGATCGTGGGGGCACGTGATAGGGCGGTTTTTTGGGTAATATTTAGAGGGCCAATAAAAGGACTAAATGTTTTTAAAATCTGCCGATACAAAGGAATAGAGATAAGATGACGCATCCCAAGGGTAGGGGTACCCTCCGTGAATATAGGCCTTCCACTAGAAAATTCCGGTATCATCCATTCCCCGAACAGGGAACTCCCCCAAGATAGAAATGTCCGCCGTCGTGGGCAAGACGGTGGGGTAGACCGGCCCTCCGGGGATCGTTCTGAACCATCAGAGGATACGTTTGTTCTCTTAGGATCCCAAATGCTTCAGGGTTCGCGACAGTCCTCGGCTTCCCCAGGGACCCGTGGAACAGACGAAGAAGAGAAGGGTAGGGGGGGGACACTCGGGGCCAAAGATGATGATTCAGCCGGGACGAATCAGGCCGGAGGCGTGAAGCTGACAGAGGAAGAAGAGGCAGAGGTAGAGCAGTTGAAGGAGCGTGACCGCGAGGTCCGGGCTCACGAGCAGGCACACGTGGCGGCCGGTGGTAGGTACGTCCGGGGAGGGATTCAGTATAATTACCAGACCGGACCGGACGGCCGGCAATACGCTGTTGGGGGGGAGGTTTCGATCGACACCTCCGAGGTCTCAGGAGACCCCGGGGCTTCGCTACGAAAGGCACAGGCGATTCGTCGTGCTGCCATGGCGCCTTCCGAACCGTCGAGCCACGACCACCAGGCGGCCGCCGCCGCAGCCCGAATGGAAGCAAAGGCCCGCAGGGAACAGGCTAAGACGCGGTCTGAGGATTTTGATTCAACGAAAACCGGTGTGGAAGTAATGGAAGATTCTACTGAAAAAGGGGATTCCCGACGGATTGATCTCCCGGTTTCGGGAAATCGAATCGAAAAAGGGGGAGTCGCGGCGGGATATGAAGCTTCGAGAAAAAGGCCTTCTTCAAGCGCCCCATCCGGGCCCTCCCGCGCTCGACTCGAGAGTCCGGTTAAGCAGGACCGTTCAATAGATCTGTATCGATGACGGAATTTTAGGCATCAAAAACTTCCTTCACCAATTCACGAGTTCCAAGTTGAACCTCCCCATCCCGAATTCCTCCCGTTTCGTGTTTCAATTTCCCTTCACGCTGATTTGAACTTCCACTTTGAACATACTATCCGGCATTTCCCCATAAGCGGAAATCCAAGTCCCGGTGAATCGCGTTTGAACCCTTCAGGTTGTTACCCCTTACCCAGCGCTTTGGCCCCTGCGTCCAGAGTTTCAATGATAGCATCCACATCATAGACACACCCCTTCCAGGTTCCTCCGCCGACGTTCTGGAGGGCCGCCCAGAGCCGCGTGTCATCCGGCAGGTCCGGGTGGGGCGTCAGGTCTGTCCGGATAGGGCGCTTTGAGAGGATTTCCCCTCCGGCCTCCGGTCCAAAGATATCGTCCTTGTGGCCCACCAGGTCGACGCTGCCTTCGAGTCTCTCGGTGTCGATGATGATCTGGACGATATCCCCGTCGATCAGTTTTCCGATCGGGCCGCCGGCGAGGGCTTCGGGACCGATATGGCCGATACAGGCACCTGTTGAGAATCCGGAAAAGCGCGCATCGGTGAGGAGGGAAATCCGTTTGCCGAATTCGAGGTACTTCAGGGAAGTGGTGATCTGGGCGATCTCCTCCATTCCGGTTCCCATGGGTCCGATGCCGAGGATGACCATGACGTCGCCCGGTTTGACTCCCTCCGAACCGGGGTTTTTAAGGGCTGCGATGGCGGCGACTTCGGATGTGAAGACCCGAACCGGCCCGGTCGTACGGAAGATGCCGTCCGGATCGACGACCGAGGGATCGATGGCCGTAGACTTGATGACAGAGCCCTCCGGCGCGATGTTTCCGGTCGGAAAGCAGACGGTGCTCGTCAGCCCGCGCGACCTGGCGCGTTGCGGATCCATGATGACGTCCTCGGGATAAACCCCGTCCTGTTCTTTAAGCAGTGTTCGAAATCGAGAACGGCGTTCGGAAGTCTCCCACCAATCCAGATTTTCTCTCAGAGTTCGGCCGGTGACGGTGAGTGCGTCCTCTTTCATCAAGCCCAGGCGGCGAAGATGGCACATCACCTCGGGTACCCCGCCTGCCAAAAAGGCTCGAACTGTGGGATGGTTGACGGGACCGTTCGGGAGGACGTCGACGAGGCGGGGCACCTGACGGTTTACTTGAATCCATTCGTCCACGGTGGGCCGGGTGAGGCCTGCCGCGTATGCGACGGCCGGGACGTGGAGGAGGAGGTTCGTAGATCCGCCGAAGGCCGCGTGGACGATCATAGCATTGTGAATTGCGTCTTCTGTGAGGATGTCGCGTGTTTTCAACCCGGCCGAGTAGAGGCCCAGGATGGCTCGTCCGGAGCGGACCGCCATATCCCGCCAAACCGGTTCTCCAGAGGGGGCCAGGGCGCTATGCGGGAGGGTGAGTCCAAGGGCTTCGGCCACCACCTGGGATGTCGCTGCCGTGCCGAGGAACTGGCAGCCACCGCCAGGGGTGGCGCATGCCCGGCAACCAAGATCCATGACTTGCTCGATCGTCATTTCGCGGTGTGACAGGCGGGCCCCCACGGACTGGATCCTCCCCGCGTCTTCGCCGTTTTCGGGGGGAAGCGTGACGCCCCCGGGAACGATCAGGGTGGGAAGATCGTGCATCGCGGCCAGGGCGATCATGATCGCGGGAAGTCCCTTGTCGCAGGTTCCGATGCCGATGACGCCATTCCGGGTGGGAAGGGATCGAATGAGCCGGCGAAGCACGGTGGCAGCATCGTTTCGGTAGGGTAGGCTGTCGAGCATCCCGACGGTCCCCTGCGTGCGTCCGTCGCAGGGATCGGAGCAGTAACCCGCGAAGGGAATCCCACCAAGTCGGTGGATCTCCCTGGCCGCCTCCTGCATGAGCAACCCCACCTCCCAATGCCCGGTGTGATAGCCGAGGGCAATCGGGCTTCCGTTGTCTCCCCGGATGCCCCCCATGGTGCTGAGGATAAGGAATTCGGGACGGCCCAGTTCTTCGGGATCCCAACCCATGCCCGCGTTCTGGCTGTAGGCGAAGATATCCCCGCTCGGGGAGTTGACCACCATCTCTTCAGTGAGGGTGGCAAGGCGTCCCTGTGGCCCCGGGGCTTTTGTGCGGACTTCATATATTTCGGGGTTGTCCAGAACGACTTCCTCGAAGTTGACCGGCTTCAAATTCGATGGCTTTCTGTCCATGATGTCTACTCAGGTCGTGGGAATGCGTTTCGCAATAGGTTCCCGGATTCGATAAGGGAGGAAGACTTAAGGGAGGATTTCTTTCGATTTAAGGAATTCTGTGAGATCGGCCATCTCCTGATCCGTCAGGGTGGAATAGGGCATTCTGCGCCAGCGACTTGCGATCCCGAACAGCTCCAGCATTCCCTGCATGCCGGCATAATAGCCGCTTGGGAGACCGAAAAGGAAGTCGATCAGGGGCACCTCATAATCGGAGATGATTTTCCGGGCGGATGCCATGTCGAGGGCTAGCACCCCTTCCCAGTAAAGGACGGCGAGATCCGGCCTGAAGGTGACGAAGCGCGACATGTAGCCGTCGCAACCGAACGGGAGAAGGCCCAGGTGAGAGGATTTTTTGCCCCCTGCGAAAATCGCACACCTTTCGTGGCAGAGCAGACACATCTTCTCGGCGAAGGGGCCGCCGAGGTCGTCCTTTATGGCCAGGACATTTTCGGATTTACCCAGGGTCAGCTTTAGGGTCTCGAGTCCAAACGCAGCCCCGGAACCCTGAAACACGTTCGTCACCACCATGACGGGCATCACCTTTGCGACCGTTGCAAAGTGTTCGGAGAGGGTCTGAGGGGTGCACCCCCCCGGGGTGGGAGGCGAACACATGACGATATCCGCTCCCCAGGATTTCGCGCCCTCGGCAAAGGCGACGGCTCTCGCCGTTGCATGATAACGATCCGCGGCAACGACCATTGCCCGTCCGCCTGTATGCTCGCATGTCACCCGGGTCACCTCCGCGATCTCGTCGTCGGAAAGACAGTGATACATGGCATTTCCCGCGGTGAGAATAATCGACCTGCTGCCCCCCTCGACGCTCACATCGATAAAGCGTCGCAGGCCTGGATAGTCGATATCCCCGTCTTCTTTGAATGGCGTCCTGATGGTCGCAAGCGGACCTGTGAGGTTGTATCGAATAGCATCCAGATCCAAAAGTTCGCTCCTCTCGGTTTAATACGGGGTACCCCGAAGGGTTGTTGGGGTGGTTGAAAACGGTCCTTCACTTATCAGGAGGATGCCGACAGAAGCCCTTTCGATCGCAGGAAAGCCGCGAAGGTTTCCATCTCCTGATCGTTCATGGAAACATACGGTTTTCTTCGCCAACGCCCCGAGATACCGTAGAGCTCGAGCATGGCGTGGGCCCCTGCATTCCAGCCGCCGTGCAGACCCATCAGATGATCGAAAAGGGGGGCATCGTAGTGGTCGATGACGCCGCACGCGACCTCCAGGTCTCCAGCCTCCACCGACTCCCAGTAGCGACGTGCAAGATCAGGCTTGAAGGTGACCATCATGGACATGTAGCCGTCAACACCGAAAGGCAGCATGGCCATGTGGCCCTGTTTCTGTCCGCCTGCGAAGATGGCGCAGCGGTCGTGACAGAGCATGCACATCCGCTGGACAAAGACGCCACCGACATCGTCTTTAATGGCCAGGACGTTGTCGGACTTCTCAAGGGTTTTTTCAAGCGTTTGCAGGCCGAAAGAAGGAGGCAAACCCCCGCCGAAAATAGCGGTGACCACCATGACCGGCATCACTTGAGCCACAGCAGAGTAGTGTTCGGCCAGGGTCTCCGGCGTACAGCTCTGTGCCCAGTTAGGCGGCAAACACATGTTGATCCCGGCACCCAGATCACGGGCGAACTTCGCGAACTCGATCGCACGTCCGGTCGCATAACCGCAGTCTGCGGACACGACCATCGCACGACCTGCCGCGTGCTCGCACGTTGTGCGGGTCACCTCGGCGATCTCATCGTCCGAGAGACAATGATAATGTGTATCACCCGACGTGAGGATGATCGACCTGCTCCCGCCTTCTATGCTTACATCGATAAATTTCCGCAGACCGTCGTGGTCAACGCTTCCATCCCGGTTGAACGGCAGAATGACGGAAGCGATTGGGCCCGAAAAGTGGTAGCGAACGGCATCGAGATCCACGTTTCGTCCTCCCAGGTTAAAGACCGTGAAGCGTAAAACAACACAGAATTTTTGATGTCATTTCCGCGCAAGACTCAAAACCGAGATCCTTTGCCTTCGGCTCAAGATGACATTTTTAATTTGAACTTTCGTCAATGACGAAGATAAATCGATAAACCCCTTTGCTATTTCCCCCATACACCTACCCACCGGCCTGATCGAAGTGCCGGATGGTTTTTCGGAGCGCGTCAACCTGCTGACCGACTCGCTCCAGGGTCTGCATGCTGGTTTTGAACTGGCACAATCGAGGCTGGAGTTCCTCGCACACCGGGCAGTCTCCCTCCTGGTAGCTTTTGACCTTCCCTTTGTAACGCGGGTCGAAGTTGGGCGCCTGTTCGGGACGGGCATAGAAGGCGAGGTTGCGGAATACCGGCTCGAGATGAACGGGACGCCACGCGGAGTAGAGTCCGTCGCCGCCGTTCTCGATGAAGGTTTTTCTGAAGGCGCGCCAGTCCGCGCCGAGTTTTTCCTCATCCAGCCCGCAGGTGTAAGTCCAGTAGGTGTGGGTGCAGTCCTCCGGGACGTGTGGTCTGACCAGCCACTCGCATCCTTCGTCGATTACGGCCTGCTCATATTGAGCCCCGATATGGCACCGTGCCGCCACCAGGTAGTCCAGACGCTCGAGTTGAGCCATACCGACGGCCGCCTGCACCGATGACATGCGGAACTGGTATCCCATCACGTCATGACGCTCGAAGGCCCAGTCCTGACGGACCTCTCGCGGGATCGTCACCTCGCCCGGCCTTGCCGTAAGCGTTCGAAAGCCGGATGCCCCGCGCTTTCGGATATCTCGCGCATATTCCGGGTCATTTGTAATCACGATGCCCCCATCGCCGGCGGAGGTCATATGCTTGGAACCCTGAAAGCTGAAGCTGGCCGCGTGGCCTATGGTCCCCACCAACTTCCCTTTGTACGTGGCCAGAAAGCACTGCGCGTTGTCCTCGATCACGGTCAGGTGGTGTTGTTCGGCCAGGGCCATAATCGGATCTAAGTCAGGCGTAAGGCCATAAAGGCTGACGGGGATGATGGCCTTGGTGTGTTCGGTTATCTTTCGTTCGATGTCCGCGGGGTCGATGTTGTAGGTCCGCGGGTCGATATCCGCGAACACAGGAACCGCTCCGCACTGCACAACGACAAACGCTGTGGAGATAGCCGTCAGGGGCGGAACGATCACCTCGTCGCCGGGACCGACTCCGGCCGCCAGAAGGCAGGACTGCATGGTCCCGGTGCCGGAGTTGTGCAGGATGGCGTAAGCGACGCCGAATTTTTCCGCGAACGCCGATTCAAAACGTCTGAAGATGTCCGCGGGATCCCTCGCGTTGCTGAAGCCGGCATCAAGCACTTCCTGCAGGTAACGTCTATCCGTCTCGCCGGCACGACCCGGGGGGAGATGTGAGAAGATTTCCACGGGGTCCACTGTTCCAACATTGGTCAACGCCGTCGACATGTTTGGACTTCCTCGAGGGACAAATTCTCTTTCTTCCCGGAAGAATGATTGGCACCACTTCTCCGGACCGACTCTTCTGCATCTAGCCTGAGTTGTGTTCAGTTTCAGGTGGGCGCGATGATGGTGCCCTGTATACTGAAGAAGTATTCGTAGTCCACAGGATGTCCGGTGCGTTCCTTCCCCCGGTCGGTCGCCTGTTGCACGATGAAGTAACGCCCATCATCCACAGGTACCATTACCGGTGCGTCACACGGTATGACTTCGGTGGCATCGTCGAGAGGCGGGAGCTCCAGGTCGCGTCGCCAGGTTTCACCCCCGTCGTCGCTGATGAAGAGCACGTTGAAGGTGCGCCGGTTCCGCTTGCGGTAGATTTCACGCCCTTTTGCGCAGCCCTCGCAGCCCACGGCCATCAGGAGGCGGCCGTCCGGTGTCTCCCAAAGATCCGGCATCTTTCCCTGGATTCCGATGGGTTTCGGCGTTGACCATGTCCGGCCACCGTCGGTAGAGCGGACCATCCCGAAGGTGCGACTGGGCTCCTGCCCCGGCATGTCCCGGATGACGGCCAAAAGCGTGCCGTCACGTCGCTCGAGGATGTTGGTCTCATTTCCCCAGGCCGTGTCAATGTCCTCGAAAGGCCCCCAGGACCACCCGCCGTTGCGGGAGCGGAAATACCCCGTCATTCCCTTCCGCCTCCCGGTTGCGGGGTCAGGCGGAAACCTCCCGTTGGCCGGAAGCAACAGGTCTCCGGACTGCAGCTCGATTATCCTGCCGAAATCATAGAACCTTGTACCTTCAGGTGCGCCACCCACAGCGATGTTGGTCCACGTCTGGCCATGGTCCCCGGAACGAAGACAGTGAACGTGGCCTACACCGTGACCCGGAGTGAGGTCGTACATCGCGATCATAACGGCCTCGTAATCCATGTCGTGGTCACCCTTGGGAGGCTCACCGGGGGCATCGTCTCGCTTGGGCGTAATATGGTAGGTCACCGGCAGCAGGATATTGCCGTCACGCATGGTCATCAGACCGACATCCGCCAGGATTGAGGCTCGAGGGTCCAGGGCTTTCCAGATCGTTTCCGGGTGGCTCCAGGTACGACCCTCGTCCCGCGAGCGGATGATCTGGAGCTCGGAGCCGCGGGGAAAGGGCTCCCACCGGGTAGAGAGGGCACAAATCAGTTCCCCCACCGCCGAAACTGTCACAGCCGGTTTGCAGGCCGGCGGTGGCGCCACAAGTCCGTTGTACTCAACCCTGTAATCCATGACCAACCATTCTTCCCGAACAGTCCGGGGGGGTCTGAGACAGCTGTTCTGCAGAACTACGTAGACTCCGCTCTTTTTGGTTTCTAATTGTATTCAGCTTCCAGGCGGTTAGGGCCTCGATCACTGCCCGTCGAAGAACCGAACGCTTTCGAGAGATCGGCGCAATGCTTTCGTCTCGGTCTCGTCGAAGGAGCGCATCGGGGTTCGAGGGACACCGCAAGGCAATCCCATCCAGGCCAGGATCTGTTTGATTCCCGCGAAACCAGACGGCCCCTCCATGGCGCTCATGATTTCGTTGAGACGAGACTGGGTTCGCGCTGCCAGGTCCATATCCTTTGCCTGAAAGGCGTCCCAGAGCGCGACGAAAAGGCCGGGCATGGCGTTGTAGGTCAGCCCGATTCCCCCACAGGCCCCGGTCAGAAGGCCGCCGAGCAGGACGGAGTCTTCGCCGCTAAAGATCACCGTGCCCTTTCTTCTTGCCAGAAACTTGCCCATCGAATAGACATCACCGCTCGAATCCTTCATCCCGACGATGTTCTGGACCTCGAGGAGCTGATCGAACAGCTCCAGCGTCATGGTGATGCCGGTGCGCTGGGGGATGTTGTAGACGAGCAGAGGACGGTCGGTAGACCCGGCCAGATCGGTGTAATAGCGGACCAGGGCGGGCGTATCGACCGGGTAGAAGTAGGCTGGGGGCAAGGCAGCGATGGCATCGGCACCGGCCTCCCCGGCGTGTTTGGCCAGGGCGAGGGTGTCGGCTGTTTGAAACGCGCCCACGTGGGCGATGACGCCGGCTCGTCCCCGCACTTCGTCGATGACTGTCTCGAGCACTTCCCGCCGTTCGTCCCGGGTAAGGAGCATACCTTCACCCGTTCCCCCGCATACATAGAAGCCGTGTACGCCTGCTTCGAGCTGGTGTCGCACGATCCTGCGCATAGACTGCGGATCAAAGGCCCCTGAGTCGTCGAACGGGGTGACGATGGCGGGGTAGATACCCTTGAGCTCTCGCATGGTTTTTCTCCTCTACAAAATTATAGGAAAATGAAAAATGAAAAATAGAAAATGGAAATTTTAAAATATGAATCACAAGCATCGCATCGGAATGAATTTCCGAACAGTGAAACCTTAAATTGCCTGGAGTCGGGATGGAAGCGCGATGGGTTCCCCGTTCCTGCAGACGTGAGGAAAGCTGTCCCCTGCCTCCGACATGGGGGCCCCGTCTTTTAGGTTAACGAACTGTTTCATGACGTGACCACCCTCCCCTACGAAGCGGGCTTCTCCGGTCATGTAATGGATGGCGATTGCCCGTCGATGGCGGTCGGAATGATTCGGGGGCGAGCTGTGCCACGTCAGGGAATGATGGAACGACACCGCACCTTTTTTGACAGGTCGGGAACAGGGAACAACGGTTTTGACCTCAGCGCCTTCGGGCGGGGTGAAGCCCTTGATATTCTTCAGGTCTTCCCGCTCGTTCAGGTGACCCTGTGCCCTGAGGAATTCCGATTGAATTCCCCAGTTGTGACTGCCGGGCACCATCCACATGCAGCCGTTTTCCTCATCCGCATCGTCCAGCGCGATCCAGGCCGATACGGGCGTGCTGGGACGGAGGATCCGCCAGGCCGGTGCGTCCTGGTGCCAGTGAAGTCCCCCGCCGGAGTTCGGGGGTTTGTACTGGATCTGGTCGTGCCAGATCATCAAGTCCGGCTGGCCGGTCAGCAGGCTCATCCCCTCGACGATGTAAGGGTTGTAGAGCAACCGCTCGAAGGGTTGCGAGGCCATCCAGATGTTGACGATCTGCAGGCTCTCGCTTGCAGTGCCGGTATCGGAGTACTGGATTCGGGCGGGACGGGATTCGCCGGGAGCAAAACCGTCTGCACCTATTTCAATAATGCGATCCAGGTCGGCCCTCAGCTCGTCGACTTCGTCGTCGTCGAGGATCCGATCCCCGTCGAGAAAACCGGTTCGTTTAAATTCAGCCACTTGGGCAGGGGTGAGCATAGGAAAACCTCCTATCGTTCGTTAGTCGGGTTTCAGGTGTCAGTGATCAGGTCACGATCTCAACCTTCAGAACCAGACTCTATTCCTGCGTCTCACGTTTGCTTTTTCAAATTTTCCTATCGCGACCTTCGGTTCTCAGCCGCAACCCAAATCCTTGGCCTTATGTGGCCAAAAATTGTGGGACCGGTCTCCAGACCGGGAACTGGCTCTGAAGGGCCAAGATCCCTTCACAGAGGATTTTTTTGGCTGATGCCCTTATTCCCCGACTGGAGTCGGGTCTCACAAATCTAAGGGATTATTCCATTACCTATTAATGTGGGGTCCGGTATGCTCCCTCACCCCGCCTCGCAAGCCCGGCACCCCTATCCCGGTTGCCGGGAGAGGGGAAGTTCTGTTGAATGACTCTAAATCTCATCCAGGGGATAGAGGGGTCGGGTTACGTGTGAAAACTTCACCTTTCGCAAGTCCGCCCGGGTGGGACCCGGCGTGTCAGCCATCAGGAGACGATCCGCAAGGGGGGCGAAGGACACCTTGAAGTGCGAAGGGGATTTGACGAAGACCAGGGCCGCATCCTCAGGGTCCAAGCCAACTGCATGATACATCGCGGGATCCCATTCGAAAGACGGCTTAGATCTCAGGCTCAGCCGAATGCTCCCGATTGCCAATACCGCGGTCAAGCCCATATTCATATTCAATCCGGTGAGGCCCTGCCCCTTCAGGGAATAAGCCCCATCGGTCAAGAGGCGGACCGTTCCGGTGATGCTCAGCGGCTCTCCATCGTCGGTCGATACACTGTGTCCCACAGAAAGCCGGAGCTCCTTTCCAACCCCGGAAACCTGAGCGGCACGCGCAGCCTCCGCATCACAGAGCCCCAGGTAAGTGGACCGGTCTGCGCGATCCGCTCCCTGGACGAGCAGTTCGCGAAGAACCGCTACGTTGTCTGCGGAAGAGCCTCCGGTGGGGGCGTCACCGAGATCCCCGACGACGGTCAGGCCGCGTGGGGCCTCCAGACCGATGCGGACGGCCTCCTCAAGCGACACCAGGTCCGGATCAAACTCCTTCCGGGCGGTCCAGGCCATATCGGCCAGCTCGTCGGCCGCGGCCTGTGCTGCATCGGGATCGCCATCTGTTACGGCCACGGCTGCAAAAGCGAGGTCGGGTATGTCCATCCAGGGTTGGAC
The DNA here is from genome assembly GCA_965217865.1 of Candidatus Latescibacterota bacterium. Lineage (GTDB taxonomy): Bacteria > Latescibacterota > UBA2968 > SICM01 > SICM01 > CBDCJO01. Next base: position 3,982,541 of record CBDCJO010000002.1, read on the forward strand.
GGGAAAGAGCGATGCGTGGAGGACGCGACCCGAATTCTCCATGGTGCGTGCGGCTTTCACAATCCGGGACAATGGACCGTCGGTCGTACGTGCCGTAACGGCGCTGACGAGCATCGGCCGTTTGGCAAGTGCAGTCTCGGGGCTGCGATTGCCCCGAAGCGTTTCGATAAACAATCTGGCCGCCCTAACCCCGGTTTCATAGATGTCGATGTGCGGGTATTCTTGGTATCCGACGATAAAGGTCGCGTTCTTCACCATACGGGGCGTGAGGTGCGCGTGGAGATCGAGGCTCACTCCGATGGGAAGGGTGTTCCCTACAACGGACCTTATCGCCTCAAGGAGCGAACCCTCCCCGTCGGGTTCGTCCTCCATGACCATGGCACCGTGAAGCGCCAGGAGGATGCCATCCACAGGGAGAGCCGCTTCAAGTCTCTTGATCAATTCTCCGGCAAGATGATCGAAGGTCTCCCGGGTCAGCGGGCCGCCGGCAGCGCCAAATGCCGCGATCAGGGGTATGGGTGTGGCGCCTTCCTCTCGAAAGACTTCGAGGAAGGCCGGGACTTCAACCCGGGCGTCCTGATATCCGGTGAACAACGCTTGGTCGTAGAGCAGGTAGTAGGAGGCAAAGTCGTCCAGGGTGGTCCGGGTCGGAACAAAGCTGTTGGTTTCCTGTATAAGACTGCCGATGGCGATACGCATTTCGAATTTCGGATCGTTGATCTGTCAATTGGGATTGCTGAAGCAGGATGATTTTGCGGAACATGATTCCACTGTCGGATCCGTTCAGCCGGAGATCTTTATATCCTGAATGAGCGATGCACTTTCTCTATCCAGGTAGAGGTGCGCATTCGGGTGTGTCTTGAGTATCGTCGCTGGACAGTCTTCAGAAACGGGTTCCGAAAGGAGTTTCCGGACGGCCTCGGCCTTGTTCTTGAAGGGGACCACAGCGATCAGAAAGGGGGCCTCCATCACTTTCGGAACGGTCGTAGTGATTCCCTTTCTGGGGATGGCTGCCCCCCCGAGAAATTCGTCCCTTTCGAGCTGTGATCGCGAGGTTTCCGGGAGCGTGATGATGCGCGTCAGGTTCGTGTCCTGGAAATCGGTCTGACCCTGTTCGTTGAGCCCGATGTGGCCGGACTCTCCAACCCCGATACAGGCGATGTGGAGCTGGTTTTTTTTCAAGACATTTTCATAACGAGCCCGTTCAATTTCGGCATCCGGTGCGCAGCAGTTCACCCGATCGATCCACCCAGGACACGCGGAATCGTAAAGGAAGGCGTCAAGGCATGCACCGACGCTGAAGCGAGGGTCCATCGAGGGGTCCCAGTAGTCGTCGATGTTGAAGGCGTGGACCCGGTTCCAGTCGATTTCTTTTTGGGTCATAAGCTCACGCTGGAAGGCCTTCTGTGATTCCGCACCTCCGAACATGATGTTTACTTTTTCCGCTTCCTCGAAAGTCAGGTAAGCCTTTGTGACTGCTTTTGCGGCCTCCCGGGCCATGGCATCGGTGGTCGGATAGATGAAGACGGAAAGTTTGTCATTCTTGAAATGTGTCGTCATAGATGGTTCCAGGTTGAAGTCAAGTCAAATTCCTTTTGCTTCTCCCAAGGTAGATGAACGATGATCGTTTTTGACCAGTTTAATATATTTTTTCAAGGAAAACAAGGTTTTAGCGTTAATGCTGACAACTCTTTGTGAATAATAGGACTTGGTTGACCTCTCGGAAGCCACCGTTGTTCTCTTGTCCGGAGTCACCTAACCCGTTGAACCCAGCCTGCATCGAAAGGCTACTTGCCGGCCTTTTTGACTTCTTGACATCCAACATATCCCCCAGTACATTCATCCACCTATTTCACTCCTAATGATCGTTCGTGCATCAGGCGAAACGGTCATATCACAAGCGAACACACAAGGAGCGCATGGACCATGAGCACGTACTGTATCATTCTAGATCCGCTGGCCGGGCAGGACGCGGCGTGTGCCGTTGGTGCCGAATACCTGATAAACGCTATGACTCGAATTGGATACGAGGAAGCATCCTCTGACCGAGCCGAGGTTACGATAAAGACGCACTGCGTCAAGGGCCAGGAAGAAGAATTCGTGATCGAACCGCTCAAAGACGGAAAGGGCCTTCAGGTCAGCGGAACGCCGGCGGGCGCAGCCTATGGCCTGGTCTCTCTTTCGGAGCGTCTGACGATAGATGGGCCGAACTGGGAATTGGGTTATTCGTCAAAGCCTGCCTTCAGCGAGCGAATGTTTTCGGAGGAGGGACAGTTGCTCGCTTTCCCCGATTGGGGGTTCTGGAGCGATGACCCGCCATACGTCAATGAAGAGGTTTTGGACGAGGAGATCGAGGAGGTCAAGAGACTGGTCCCACACCTTGTTCGAAACGGGTTCAACGCGTTTTGCCTCGCGCACATGAATGTCGATGAGTATATCGACTACCAATACGTAGGCAGACCTGTGCTCCGGGAAAACGACCGTCACCGGGATCGCTCCAAGGTATTTTGCAGTAAGATGACGGACCTCATAGAGTATTTCCACAGGCACCACATCAAAGTTTACGTACAGGTTTACGAGTTTTCCTACCCCTACACCATGGCGGAACATGAGCTGGTGGAAACATACGAAGGACGCAATAAGTTTTATGCTGCGCGCTATCGCGAATTCTTCGAGCGCGTGCCTTATGACGGTGTTGTCATGACCGTGGGGGAGCCTCATTGCCGGGCGGGTTATCTGGGTAAGCACGTTATTAAAAGGATTCCTCCATATGAATATGATGCGGCAGACGCAGCACCCCTTGCAGACTTCATGCATGAGCTTATATCGGAGCAGCTCGGAAAGCGCTTGTACTTCAGGCTGTGGGGTTATTGTACGGCGAGGGCGAGTTTTGACGTCCAGAAGTGGCGGAGCTTCAGTGCTGCGCTCAGATCCAAAGTGGATTTGGCTTCCAAGTCTTCTAACGGTGACTTCTGGATTCACCAAAACGAAAGTCCATTGTTCCACGAACCTACTGCCGACGGTCGGATTTCCATGTACATCTTCGACGGGTACCGGCAATACGAAGGGTGGGGCGAAATGTTCTGCGTCCCCAAGGATTGGGGGGCAAGACTGCGGCTCAGCCTTCTACGGGGAGCCCGTTGCGTCAATATGTGGGGACCATGGAGCGGATATCTCCACTACACGGGTGCTGTTACGCCTGTAGATTGGCCCCTGTTTGGGAGCTGGCGGGGCGTTCAAAGTCACCACCATGTATTCACCCGTGGCTTTAAGCCGGGAGAAGCAAACGTCTATCTGTTTGGGCGCCTGGCCTGGGATCCCGAATGTTCGATAGAACAGGCGGCACACGACTGGGCTGTGCTCCATTATGGTGAACGGAATGCGTCTGCAGTCCGGGAGATTTTGGAACTATCCGAGATCCCGTGGCGCCTGGTCTACCTGAAGGGCGAGCGACAGGCGAATGTGAGAAATGTCACGACCTTCCAGTATGATCCGGAGAAGACCCGATCCTTCCTGACACACAATACGTTAGAAGAAGTGGAGGCCAAACACGATCAGGCACTGTCCACAGCAAAGCGTATAGCACAATTGAGTGAAGGCGCGGATGAAGATGCGGTACCCAATCCCGAAGCTCTCTCGGCTCTGCGTCGCGGGACGCGGTTGGGGGAGTTGTATTTGGGGGTTCTGATGCGTTACATCGCCAATCTTTTCCGTGAGCGGCAGATGGAAGCGGCCTCGAAGGAGGAACAGAGCCGGCTTCTGTCCAGCATAAAGACATCGCTGGATGAGATGGACGATCTCTTCGAGTCATGGTCATCGTTTGAACCCGAAGCCAGCGACTGGAACATTACGGCGAGCCCGAAATGGCGTGAAGACAAAATGGTTACGCTCAAAGACCGGGCTATGGCACTGCGGAAAAGGTGGAACTTATAACCCGTGGATCGTGGTTCGTGGATCGGAAAGAAGAGCCGTCAAACGTGAGACGTGAGACGGGAAAGGCAGGGATTGGAGGCACGTGGCCTGGGATGCTAGCGTCATTCCAAAATGACCCGGGATTCTCTTCGCTCAGCCGCAACAAAAAAGATGTAGGCATCTTTGCGTAGAAGAATCGCGCGGGAATGAATTCCCGCGCTACGTATACAAAGTCCGCCGCAGGCGGACTCCCACCCAACATCACAATGGTATGACTTCTGCAGTTCTGTGGAAGGATCGAATTTGTCCTCTTTTGTTCCTTCTTCCTTATTAGTCCGGCTTGTCCGGACTTCTTATTTGTAGCGAGGGAATTTGTTCCCTCGCCGTCTGGAGTCATTTCACCTTGACAAAGATGGGTAGGTGACGGGATTATATGGGAGGGACGCCGTCCCCGGCGTCCGCTAACATCCCGGTCTTAAGGTCAGGGATTTTCAGAATCCCAAGGGGTCAAGGGTTTGGAGGTTTTCAGAGCGAATTGGGTGAATTTTAATGATGAACGGATCGATTAGGGGGGGAAGCGTTGTCGGCATCGGTTAACCGATTACGGCCCGCGAGGCCGCGGGCCCTCCCGGATACGGGTCGTTGATGATGGGAATGCAACCTCGCGCCCAAAACCAATGGTTCAGGACCTGAGAATAGAAGGATCCTTCGACTACGCGGCAAAAACCGCCGCTCCGCTCAGGACGTGGCTTTCGAAACAATCTGCTATGAATAAACAGCCCCCTTTTACTCGACCTCACGCGTTTGAAAATCGCAAATTGTGGATCTTCGCCTTCAGATTTGCAATTTCCTGATCTTTTCGGATGGCTGGTCCGCTGATCGTAGTGCCGCTCCGCGAATCGCCCCCACGATTGCCCGTCTGTCCTTCTGGTTGTCCCCTGACCGGTTCAGCGAGTTCGAGACGACATACCGAGAAAAACTTGTGCCTATCCTGAAGAAGCACGGTCTGGAGGAATCTTCGGAACGTGGACGCGCGACAATAGACGGGGTGTTCAGCCGTCTGTTCGAGGTGAGGGCGCCATCGGAGATTCCTGAAAGGAATAACGCCCTGCGAAATGACACAGCCTGGACTGCGATCCTGAAGGCGTTAGGGGAGAGTTTCGGAACCAACCGTAATGATGGAACGATTCGCCACAGCCTTCACCTTTATGCCGCGCCAGGAGCGCCTCCCAGAGTCGTATCTGCGGGTACAGGCAAGATCGTGCCCGCCGGGACAGGGAGGGGCCACTGGCGCACCTATGACGTGACGGACGGTTTGGCCGACGTGAATGTACAAGACATCCTACAGGATCGAGAGGGTGCCCTCTGGTTCGCCACCTCTAACGGTGTGAGCCGGTACGATCCCCTTCGACTCGCTGACGCTCGCTCAGGGCAGGCTTCGACAAGCTCAGGACAGGCTCTCCTTCGACTGTCCGGCACAAAGCGCAGCTCCGCTCGTGACATAGTGTTATCGATCATCCAGGACCGGGACGGGGAGATCTGGTTTGGAACCACAGGAGGGGTAGGGCGGTACGACGGGAAATCCTTATACCACTTTTACCAAGAAAGATGGACTGGCGGACAATTATGTGGTGACGGTCTTTGAAGATCGGGATGGCACTATCTGGTTCGGAACCGAGGGGGGCGGTGTGAGCCGGTACGATAGGAAAAAATGGGAAACTTTCACCACCCGGGATGGGCTGGCGAATAATTATGTAACAGAGATTTTTCAAGATTCAAAAGGAAATCTATGGATCGGCACGGAAGGCGGGGGGCTTAGTCGGTATAATGAACAGAAATTTGTCACTTTCACCACGAAAGACGGTCTTGGGGATAATCGAGTGGAGACGATCTTTGAGGACAGGGAGGGGGTTCTCTGGGTCGGCACCCAGGGGGGAGGTGTATCGCGGTTTGACGGGACGAGGTTTTCGACCTTCACCACGGAAGACGGCCTGGCCAATAATGTGGTGCGGTCGATCTTTCAGCACCGGGAAGGGCATCTCTGGTTCGGCACGGGCGGTGGTTTAAGCCAGTATAGCGGGCCGTCCTTTACCTCTTTTGCAGCCCGGGACGGCCTGGGGAACAACCAGGTGGAGACGATCTTTGAGGATGGGGACGGGATTCTCTGGATCGGAACCGATGGCTCAGGTGTGAGTCGGTATGATGGGGGTGACCTTTACGCGCTTTACCGTACAGGATGGCCTGGCCAATAATGAGGTTCGTTCGATCTTTCAGGATCGAGATGGAGTACTCTGGTTCGGCACCCGGGGCGGGATGAGCCGGTATGATGGCGTGACATTCACCAATTTTACGTTGGAGGGTGTGCTGGGGCATGATGAGATTCAATCGATTTTTCGAGACCGGGAGGGAAATCTCTGGTTCAGCGTTGAAGGGGGCGGGCTCATCCGGAATAATCCCTCCGGAGCCGAAAGGTCCTGGACGGTTTTCACCTCCGAGGATGGGGTGGGTCGGCATACGGTGTTTTCGATCTTTCAGGACCGGGATGGTATTCTCTGGTTCGGCACCATGGGCGGGGGTGTGAGCCGGTTTGACCCTTCCGGCTCCGTAGGCCATGGACAGAGATTTATCACTTATACAGAACAGGATGGCGTTGGGCACAACGATGTGTTTTCTATCTTTCAAGACAGGGAGGGGTTCCTCTGGTTCGGTACGCAAGGCGGAGGGGTGAGTCGGTATGATGGTCAGGCTTTTACAACATTTACGACCCAGGACGGCCTGGCCAACAATGTGGTGCGATCGATCATTCAGGACCGGGAGGGCCATCTCTGGTTCGGAACATACGGCGGGGGCGTAAGCCGTTATGACGGGAATGACTTTCAGACTATGGACCTTCGGGACGGTCTTGCGGGCAACCAGGTGCTCTCCGTCATTCAGGATCGGAACGGTAATCTCTGGTTCGGAACTTACGGCGGGTTGACGCGATATCGACAGCCTCTCTCGTCCGCTCCTCTGGTGTCTATCGAAGCGGTGGTGGCGGACCGCCGGTATACCGTCGGATCCGAACTGGAAATTCCCTCGAGTGTAAATCTGACTGCCTTTGAATTCAAGGGGATCAGTTTCAAGACCCGGGCGGAGTCGATGGTTTACAGGTATCGGTTGAAAGGCTACGACGAGGTCTGGAAGTCCACCCGCGCCCGGCGTGTGGAATACCCGGACCTTCCGAGAGGGGACTACACGTTCGAGGTGAGGGCAGTGGACCGGGACTTGGTGCCGTCGGACCGACCGGCATCGGTGACGATGCGAATACGCCTGCCTTATGAAAGAATCGCCTGGGTTTCAGCACTTGGCATCGCTATAGGACTGATCGCCTGGCAGACAACCCGCGTGGTCCAGCGGGGACTTCGGCTGCGGGAAGGCGAGGCGCGGTTTCGGGGACTGTCAGAGGCCACTTTCGAGGGGATTGCGCTCCACGAAGATGGTAAGATCCTGGATGCGAATCGGGCCCTGGCCACGATGTTCGGATATGATCCCTCTGGGATAATCGGAAAGACCGCCGCAGAGCTGTCTACTCCGGAATCGCACGGAATTGTCTACAAGAATATTCAATCCGGATATGATAGACCGTATGAGGTGGTGGGTTTGAAAAAGGATGGATCCACCTTTCCGATTGAGGTCATCGGCAGGGACGTTCCCTATCGTGGGCGCATCGTCAGGGTCACTGCGATTCGGGATCTCACGGATCGTAGACGGGCGGAGGAGGAGCGGGCGAAGCTGGATGAACAGCTACAGCAGCTTCGCTATCTCTACCGGCTGCGGACCGCGATGGCGGGCGGACGGTCGCCGGAGGAGATCATTCGTAAGGCAGGCGAATCCGTGATGGAGGTTCTGTCGGTTTCAGGTGCGGGGGGCGCTCTGATCGATTACGATGCACGGACTTATAAGTTTGGGGAAACGGAGGGTGAGAACCTGATTCGTTACAAACGTCCGGTCGCCTGGGGGGAGCGGGAGCGGGGGGTCTTGCGGCTTTTCTGCAGCGTCAAACTGAGCGAGTCGCAGGAGCGTGCGCTCCTGGACGAGACGGCAGCGCAGATGGCACGGGCCCTGGAAGCGCGTGATCTGGAGCTGCAGCTTTTGGAATCCGCCCGATTGGTCTCCCTGGGGCAGATGGCTGCAGGCGTTGCCCACGAGATGAATCAGCCTCTGGGGGCGATCTCGGCCACGACGGAGGACTATTTCCTGAGATTAAGAGAAGGCATGGCGGTCTCTGACGAGCAGTGGACAGAGATGTTGAAACGGATTCTGGGCATGGTGGACCGCATGTCGGGCACGGTGGAGCATCTGCGGGCTTTTTCGCGAGACTCCTCAGAGGAGCGGGGTGTGCGGATGTCCGTAAAAGAGGTGATTCAGTCGGGTCTGGGCCTTATCGGGACTCAACTCAAGAACCACGGGATCGATCTGCATACCGAATTTGGGGAAGATGTGCCGGAGGTAAGAGGCCATCCTCGCCAGCTGGAACAGGTTTTTCTCAACCTGATCGGTAATGCGAGAGATGCGCTGGACGAGAAGGATGAAACCGTGGATCGTGGATCGTGGATCGTGGATCGTGAAATGACAGGCGGGAGGCAGGCGGTAAAGGCGCAAATAGGTTATGACGAGTCACGAGTCACGAACCACGAATCACGTGGAGGGAGAGGGGATGGGACTAAGGGATGGGCGAAGCGTTTGATCATCCGGACCCGGCAAGAGGGTGACGATGTTGTGGCGGAGGTGGAGGACAACGGCGTTGGGATCGAGGAGGAGAATGTCGGACGGGTGTTCGAGCCGTTCTTCACGACCAAGGAGGCGGATAAGGGAACGGGATTGGGGCTGTCGATTTCGTATGCGATTGTGAAGAACCACGGGGGAGAGATTGTGTGTGAGAGTCGGAAGGGGGAAGGTACGGTGTTTAGGGTGAGATTGCCGTGGGAAGAACGTGAAACGGCAAACGTGAGACGTGAGACTAGGAAAGTGAAACGTGAGACGTGAGACGTGAGAGGGGAGTCCGCCGCAAGCGGACTTTAGATCCTCAAACGGCAGACGTGAAACGAGGGGATTGTCATGTTGGATTTGCGTCATAAGAATCTGGAGGTTTGGAAAGCCAGTATAGACTTCGTAAGTGACATATACCAATTGACAGGAAGTTTCCCCCAAAAGGAGTTGTACGGCATCACCAGTCAACTGAGAAGGGCTGCTGTCTCCGTCCCGTCAAACCTCGCAGAAGGCTGTTCTCGGAGCTCTCCACTTGAGCGGAAGCGGTTTTACGAAATTGCCCGCTCCTCCTTGGTTGAGATGGATACCCATTTTGAGATCTCCAGAAGGCTCGGATACTGCTCGGAAAATGATCTTAAAACGCTTTCAGAGAAAATGAATCATATTTTTGCCCTGCTTTCTCGGTTGCTTAAAAAAACGCAAGCATCATAAGCGTGATTTCACTGCCTGATATTGCCCAGGTATAGTAGACACAGAGTTAAGTGAATTTCTGTTCGAAGTCATCTGGGCTCATCTGGTTAATATAGGAGTGCCTGCGTATCTTGTTGTAAAATCCTTCGATGTATTCGAACAACGCCAACGCGGCTTGCTCTCGATCTGGATAGATCATTCCGTCGACTTCCTCTGTCTTGAGCCTTGCAAAGAAGGATTCAACAACGGCATTGTCATAACAATTTCCCTTTCTTGCCATGCTGGATCGGAAGCCGTTTTTGTCCAGCTCGGCTCTCAGGGCCTCACTGGTGAACTGGTTTCCCCTATCTGAGTGGAAGATGAGCCCCGGTTGCGGCTTGCGTCGCCGACAGGCCATCCGAAATGCCCGTAAGACCAGATCCGCCGTCATAAGACAGCCTGTGGACCAGCCTACGACTTTGCGAGCAAACAGATCCAACACCACGCACAGGTAAAGATATCCCCGTCGCGTGCGGATATAGGTGATATCCGATGCCCAGACCTTGTCCGGCTTATTCACCTGAAACTGCTGCTTCACCAGATCCCGGGACGCCAAACCGATGCCACCTTTGGTCAGCACCCGGAACCGACGCTTCGGCTTTCCCTGGATGCCGCAGGCCCGCATCAGCCGCGCAACACGATTACGGCTGCACATAATGCCTTCAGCCTTGAGATCTTGCGTTATCCGAGGACTGCCATACGCCCTCTTCCTGGAATGCTGATGCACTCTTCGAATGTGCTCAATCAGAGCACGATCGCGCTTGCATCGACCACTTTCTGGCTCCTGGTGCCAGGCATAATAACCGCTTGGATCAACCTCCAGCACCCGGCACATCCGCCGTATCGGAAACTGACCCCGGTGCTCTTCGATAAAGGCGTATCTCATTGGGACCGGTTGGAGAAGTAGGCCAGCGCTTTTTTTAGGATGTCTCGCTCTTGCTCGACCTGGGAAAGCTTGCGCTTCAGATCGTAGACCTCCTGGCCTTCCGTTGTCCGCTTCCCGTGACCCGGAAACACATCATCCGGATGCTTCTGAAACTGACCGATCCATCGATACAACACGCCTTCTGGAATGTCCCATTCCAGGGAAACTGCCTTCACCTTCTCGCCGTCCACCAGTACCTTACGAACGGACTCCAACTTGAACTGACGATCGTACCGCCTGCAACGACGTACCATAGAGGACACCTCCCTTATCTGGGTGTCCACTAAATCGGGGCAAGATTAGCCTAGCCTTTTCCCGTCTCACGTTTCACGTCTCACGTTTCCAGGTCCATCTGATGTCCCCACCTAACTCACATCGTGGCCTTTCTATTTTACTCATCGACGACGACTCCGCCGTCCTGACTGCTGTAGGCGATTATCTGAGCACACGGGAACACCGGGTATTCCCCGCTGAGGAAGGCGCGGAAGGTCTGGAGATCCTGCGGCGCGAGGAGATCGACATCGTGATCACGGATATCAGGATGCCGGGGACGGGCGGGTTCGAGGTACTCCGGGAGGTTCGGAAAACGTCTCCGGGTACAGAGGTCATCATGGTGACGGGGTACGGGGACATCGACGGTTATTCTTTGCAAAGATGGCTGGATCACGCGGAAGGAGATGCGGTTTGAGCCATCCGGCGTGTCGCGATTCGATAAAACCAAGGACCAGGAAGAAGGGGGTTCGAGCGACGATACCGCGTCCGATCTGAGCGGTGCGCTTCGTGCGGTCTCGGAGAAGGGGTTGAACCTATCCGGAATAGAGGCGGAAGCGATCCGGGAAGCATTAAGAAGAACCCAAGGAAGTCAAGGACAGGCGGCGGCGCTTCTCGGTCTTTCCCGGTTCGCGCTTCGGAGGAGAATGGGGATTTACGGGATCGAGGCAGGGCGGAAAGAATGAGAACGAAATTATGAAATTGAAAAATTTCCAACTTATTGCGGGCTTCGCTTCGTTCGGTCACAACAAAAAAGTGTAGAAGGCATCGCGCGGGAATGAATTCCCGCGCTACGTATAAAAAGTCCGCCACAGGCGGACTCCCCACCTTTGACTACGGACTCCCCCGTCTCCCGACTATCCTGTTCATTCCCGCACACCCACGTTAAGTCTCCGCACTACATCCTTCCCTAAATGTGCGTATCCGCACATTTCCTCCTTCAGATCAACTCCAGATTTACGTATAATCATCTGGCATATTGATTAATGAGAGCCGGCAGACGGTAAACGTGAAACGGCAGACGGAAAACCGATCAAGATTCTTTCCGTATGTCGTTTTCGCAAATTTTGGACAGGCTGTCCCCAGGGACTTCATGAAAATCCTACTGGTCGACGACGATAAGATGGTCCTTCAGACCATCGGTGACTTCCTGACGCGCCACGGTCATGACTTGAGGACGGCCTACGACGGCGCAGAGGCGCTCATCCAAATAAAAGAATCGTCTCCGAACCTCGTGATCAGCGACATCCAGATGCCGGGGATGGACGGGATCGACTTCCTGAAGGCGATCCGGGAGCGCTTTCCGGACCTGCCCGTTATTCTCACCACGGGTTATGCAACGGCGGACACCGCAATTTCAGCGCTGCGCAACAGGGCATACGACTACCTGAAAAAGCCGATTCGGCTCGAGGAGCTTCAGGCATGTATCGAGAGTGTGGAGGAAAAATTGGGGGCTGAGCAAAACGGATGATCTTGGTTAGGGGATTAGTTCACCATTGTTCAATTCGGAGGGATCACCAATGAAACTGTTCCGAAAATTTTCGATTCCAATGGCAACGCTGGTGTGCTGCGTACTCGGATTCGCTGCCCAGGCGGGTGCCGGATCAGATATCATCACCACGATCGTTGGAGGCGGCGAGGCGGGCGGGCCCCTCGGGGACGGCGGCCCGGCAACCAGCGCCGTGCTTAACAACCCGACAAGTGTGATCCTGGACAGTGCCGGCAATTTCTACATCGCCGACGAGAGAAACTATAGAATTCGCAAGGTCGATACTTCCGGAATTATATCAACGATCGCCGGAACCGGAGAATCGGGAAATTCAGGGGATGGCGGGCCGGCGATTGAAGCGAAGATGAGCCCAGAGGACATCGCATTGGATTCCAGCGGCAACCTCTACATCCTCGGGAGTTCAGCGGAGTATGGGGTTGGGATTGTCCGCAAGGTCGATCCTGCCGGCGTGATCACCACGGTCGCGGGCGGTGGGCACTTGGGCATCCTGGGCGACGACAGTCTGGCCACGGAAGTCACGTTTTCTTTTGCAACAGGGATCCACGTTGATGAAGCCGGCAACCTTTACATTGCAGATGCTGGCGCTTCCCGCATCCGGAAGGTGGACCCCACGGGTATCATCACGACCGTCGCGGGGAACGGCACGGGCGGGTATTCCGGTGACGGAGGCGCGGCCATTGACGCCAGCCTGGGTAGCCCGCAAGATATTTTCGTTGACAACAATGGAGACCTCTACATCGCAGAACGGTTTAACGGTGTGATCCGCAAAGTCGATCCCTCGGGGATCATCACCACTGTTGCTGGAAACGGCAACAACGAAGCCCGATTGAGCGCGCCTAATGACATCTTCGTCGATGGAGGTGGAAACCTCTACATCGCCTCCAGTTCAGAAATTCGCCGGGTTGATCCATCCGGCATTATCACCACCATCGCCGGGGGAGGATTTGGAGATCTGGGCGACGGCGGCCCGGCCACCGAAGCCACCCTGAATAACCCGGCGGGTATCTTCGTGGACGGCTCCGGCAACCTCTACATCGCCGATACGGGAAACAACCGGATCCGCAAGGTGGCGCCGGCTTCTTTCCAGATCGCGTTGACTGCCACGCCGGATTTCATTTTGGAGTTGGAATCTTCGACGATTCGCGCGGAAATCCAGGACCGGGACGGCAACCTGCAAAGCGATGACAATTCCACGGTCGTGACCTTCCGGATTACCAGCGGCGAAGGGACCCTGTCGGACGAAGAGGTGACCGCCTCGGGCGGGGTCGCGACCACCACCCTGACCTCTGAGACGGTCGGGGTCGTTAACATTGTGGCCGGTGCGCCAGATTCCGAAGATGGAATCCTGTCCGTCGAAGTGAAAGGCCCACAGGTGGTCATCTCGCTGACGGCCGACCCGAGTATTGTAACGGCAGACGGCTCCGATGCCTCCACCTTACGTGTGGAAGTCCGCGATCTGAGCGGCAACCTGAAGACCGGTGACAACAGTACCGTCGTGACCTTCCGCATCATGGGGGGGTTCGTATCCGAGGGCGGAGGGAGTCTGTCTTTCGAATCGGTAACCGCTTCGGGCGGGGTGGCCACCACGACCTTTAGAGGCAGCATGCCCGGTCAGGTGATCGTTGAGGCCGCCGCGTCGGGCGCGAGGGAGGTGACCGTGATCGTGTCCGTGTTGCGGGTTCCGTCGCAAACCGGGCCGTTCGGTCCCCCGCCGGTTTTGGAGATCGGGCCGGGTGAAATTGGCACGATTGCGGGGGGTTGGATCGGTGACGGGGGCCCCGCCACCGAGGCCGGCCTGAGCTCTCCGAGAGACCTTTTTGTGGACGGAGCCGGAAACCTCTACATCGCGGACAATGGAAACAATCGCATCCGCAAAGTCCACACCTCCGGCATCATAACAACGGTTGCGGGAACCGGCGATAAGGGTTTTAAGGTCGACGAAGGCGGACCCGCAACCGACGCGCAGATAGCCCTTCCGCTTGCCGTCACGGTCGATGCGTTGGGCAACATTTACCTTGCCCAATTTCGCACAGTGTGGAAGGTCGATACCTCGGGCATCATCACCAGAGTGGCCGGGTCGGGCTCTATATTGGACACTGGCGGCGACGGCGAACCGGCCACGGATACGAAAGTGGAGGGAATCACCGCAATTGCCGTGGACGGCTCCGGCAACCTTTTCATAGCACAAGAGAACAACCGGATCCGCAAAGTCGACCCGTCGGGCATCATCTCCACTGCGGCGAGTGTAGACGAACCGCTCAGCCTGGCGGTAGACGCATCAGGCAATCTCTACATATTGAGAAGGGACAGAAGCAGGAGCGTGACCCTCGTCGCAAAGATGGCCCCTTCGGGGACCATCACAACAATTGCGGGCGGGGGCGGGGGGGGTGGCATACTCATCGAAGGCAGTCCGGCAACCGAGTTCCAACTTCTTGCCTCCTCGATCTCCGTGGACGCCGCGGGCAACCTTTACATCTTGGGGAATGACAGGGTTTTGCGGGTGGATCTCTCGGGCGCCCTCACTACGGTGGCGGCCAATATCGGCCGTGGAACCGGCATAGCTCTAAATAGTGCGGGTGAGGTCTACTTCGCTGACGACGTTGATCACCGTGTGCGTAAAATCGGGACCGACGGCAGCATTGTCACCGTTGCAGGATCGATCGGCGACGGCCGACCTGCGACCCAGGTCAGCTTTATAAGCCCGCAGGGCATTACCATGGACAACGCGGGGAACATCTACATCGCGGATTCGGGCAACGGACGCGTTCGAAGAGTCGACCCGACCGGCACGATTTCCACAGTCGCCGGCGGGGGCACGGCGAGGGGGTCGGGCTTTCCCTTCATTGAATTCGTCGGTCCGGCCACGGAAGCCGCGTTGAACCCCAGCGGGCTGGCCCTGGACGCGTCCGGCAACCTGTACGTGGTAGAATGGCAAGGCCACCGGATTCGGAAGGTGGACACGTCGGGTATCATCACGACCGTGGGGGGGACCGGAACACAGGGATTTTCAGGCGACGGGGGGGCGGCAACCGGGGCCAAGTTGAACCAACCTTATGGCGTTTTCGCAGACGGTTCTGGCAGTCTTTACATAGCGGACCAAGGCAACAACCGGGTGCGAAAGGTGGACCCCTCGGGAACGATTACCACGGTGGCGGGTAAGAGCGGGTCCGGTCCACTCGAGGAAAACATCCCCGCCATTGAAGCGAATCTTTTCGGTGTTTCGGCCGTGTTCGTGGATGGATCGGGCAACCTTTTTATCGCGCTAGGCTCTCGTGTCGTAAAGGTGGACCTGTCGGGCATCATCACGACCGTTGCCGGGGACAGGATTGCCGACCACGTGGGAGACGGTGGCCCTGCGACTGCTGCTGCTATGCAACCTGCAGACATCTTCGTGGACGATCTGGGGGACCTCTACATTGCGGACACGCGACACAACCGGATCCGGAAAGTCAGGATTATCCCTTCGCAGACCACGGATACCCCGGCCGGTACAGACGTTCCAATCGCATTCTCGGCCCAAACCTTGGGTGCCGCACCGGTCTCGATGACCTTCGGGCAGGTGACGCAGGCCGGTGAGACGACACTGGAGACAAGCGGCTCGGGGCCCGCAACGCCCGGAGGATTCCGGCTGATCGATCCCAGCGTGTTCTACCAGATCACGACGACAGCCGCCTTCGAAGGATCGATCGAACTCTGCCTGGACTACACCGGGCTGAATGTCACAAACGAGTCCGAGCTGAAGCTGTTTCATTTGGAGAACAGCGTTTGGGCGGACGTCACCACCTCTCAGGACACACAGGAGGACGTCATCTGCGGCAGCGTGACGTCGCTGTCCCCGTTCGCCCTGTTCGAGACCCCGTTGCCCCCTCCCCAACCCGACTTCGCCGCGGACACGACCGCAGGGGTCGACTCCCTTACCGTGAAGTTTACGGACACCTCTGTTGGCAGTGTGACGGCCTGGGTATGGTCGTTCGGTGACGGGGACAGCTCTTTCGTACAGAACCCGACGCATACCTACACGGTGGGAACCTTCACGGTGATTCTGACGGCCACGGGTCCGGGGGGATCGAACACGATCGGGAAGGCGGACCTGATCTCGGTGCTGGAGGGGGTCAAGGCGGATTTCAGCCCGGACACCACCTCCGGACGTGTCCCGCTTGTCGTAACGTTCAGCGACCCCTCCACAGGCACGGATCCTCTGAGCACGTGGTTGTGGACTTTTGGGGACGGGGACTCCTCCAGGGTTCAACATCCGACGCACACGTATACGGAGGCCAATTCCTACGACGTAACGCTCACAGTCACAGCCGAAACCGGAACGGACACAAAGACGGTTCAGGACCTGATTGTCGTAACTCCGAACCTGTCGCCCACGGCCCCAGTCCCGCTCTCCCCTGCGGACGGCGCGATCCGGGTGCCCCTGAGTCCCACTCTTTCCTGGGGGAGTTCGATTGATCCCGAGGGGGACCCGGTCAGCTACGACGTGTTCCTGGGCACGGACCGGGTTGGGAGCACGTCGGACACGACGCAGATGGTGGGACCTCTGGACGAGGACACGGGCTACACCTGGCACATCGTGTCGAAGGACGACCGCGGCGGCAGCGCGGAGGGTGCGACACGGGCGTTCACGACCGTGGGAGATACGCTTCCCCCTGTGGTCACGCGCGATCCTGTGGTGGAGGCGATCAGGCAGAGCGGTTTCAGGGTGGTCTGGCGGGTGGATGAGCGGAGCACGCCTTCTGTGTCGTATCGGGTGAGCGGAGAGACCACCTTCACGACCTCTCCTGAGGGTTCATTGGGCAGGGACCAGCGAGTCGATGTGACGGATCTGTCGTCCGCGACCACGTACGAGTTCAGGGTGACCTCGCGGGATTCGTCGGGCAACGAGACGACGTTCCCGGATCCTCCCTATCCCACGGCCACGACGCTTGCCGAGGCGGACACCGAAGGTCCGCTCTTCACGGTTCTCCCGGCGGCCGAACACGTTTCCGACACAGTGATCGTGGTGGTGTGGAAGACGAACGAGAGCAGCACGACCGAGCTTCTGTACCGGGTCGAATCGGATACAGCGTTCGTTACCGGGCCTGCCGGTGCCGCGGGCACGAACCACCGCGGTGCGATCGGGGGGCTTACCCCCGGCACGAGTTATGTCCTCAGGGCCCGGTCCGTGGATGCCAGCGGGAACCCTTCGGTGGGGCCGGATCTGACGGTCACGACGGCGCCGCCTGTTGTGGAATCTATTCCGATTCGGGTTTCAAACGTGAGCGTGGTGGGTCGAACCGAGTCGCAGGCGATCATCGATTGGAGCACGAATCAGCCCGGCAGCAGTGTGGTGGAATACGGGTTGGGTTCGACGCTCAGGACCTCACAGACGGAGACCGGCGAGGACGGAGTGCTCGAGCACCGGGTCACGCTGTCGAGGCTGACCGATGACACGCCGTATTTCTATCGGGCCATCTCCGGCACGGACACGAGCGATGTGTTCAGCTTCAGGACCCGGAAGGCGGTTCCGCCCGTACCGGCTGTGATCACGGAGGGCCCGCTTGTCCGGGGTATCGGGGAGGACCGTGCGACGGTGCTGTGGAAGACGGACGTATTGGCCAGCAGCAGGGTGGAATTCGACACGACCGAGAATTCCTTGACACAGACCGTTTCCGATCCGGACGGTGTGACGGATCACGCGGTGACGCTGACGGGTCTTTCGGCCTCCACGACGTATTTCTACAGGGTCGCGTCCGTAAACCTGTCGCGGCTGACGACGGAGAGCGACGTTTTCAGCTTCCGGACGCTGGACGCGCCGGACACGACCCCCCCGTCGATCCTGGAGCTGTCGGTTCCGGTCCGGACATCGGATGGATTTACGGTGACGTGGCGGACGAACGAGATCGGCACTTCGGAGGTGATCTATGCCGAGGACGGGGGTTCGGAACAGAGTCGAATCGCCCCGGGTTTCGCCGTGGATCACAGTCTCAGCCTGTCCGGTTTGAGTGCGGAGACGACGTATGTGATCCGGGTGCGGTCGGCGGACCCAGCGGGGAATGGTGCGGAGAGCGAAGTGCAGGAGGTGACGACGCTGTCCGAGGCGGTGGTGGATGTATCGTCGCCCCGGCTGGTCAGAGCGCCCTCTGCTGCAGGGAGCTCACACGAAGGGGCTACGATTGTCTGGGGGACGGACGAGCCGGGCAACAGCCTGGTGGCCTATGGGGTGAGTGAGGATGACCTGCCCGAGGAACAGGGAGATTCGAGGCGTTTTACGACGGATCACTCGGTGAGGCTGACCAATCTGGAGTCCGCCGAGATCTATTTCTTCCAAGTCTCCTCGACGGATGCCTTTGGAAACGGTCCGACGATTGGGACCGGGACGTTTACGACTCAGGCTGCTCCGGACACGATTTCGGTGAGCATCACAGAAGGTCCGACCGTGGTGTCGGTCACTGACGAATCCGCGGTGCTGTCCTGGAAGACAAATGAGTTGAGCGACACGCAGGTGGATTACGCGGCGGGGTTAGACCCGACTGCGGCCGGCCTGACGCAAAGGATTATCCTGCCCGGGGCTGTAACGGACCACCAGGTGACCCTGACGAACCTTTCCCCGAGCACAGGCTACGCGTTCCGCGCAGGATCGCAGGACGTTGCGCGGAACCCGCGGACTTTTAGCACGGACCGGACGTTCACGACGGAGGCAACGCCAGACACGATCCCACCGGACCTTGTGGGGGCGGTGACGATCAGCGAGCGGACGTCCACGACGATCACGCTGATCTACACCACGGACGAGCCGACGAATACGGTGGTGGAGTTATGGGCTATCGGACTACAGCCTGGGACGCATCGAGCGTGGGTCCCTGAAGCTGACGCGGAGCGCGACGTTGACGGGATTGACTTCGGACACGGAGTACCGGTTTCGGATCAGTTCCCGGGACCGGGAGGGGAACGGGGTGACGACGGACCCCACGATCACGATCCCTCCGCCGAATACCCGGCTGCGATCCGATGACCTGCGGTCCACGACGACTGCGGAACCGGACGTGATTGAACCGGCGATTGTGGAGGGTCCGATCGTTTCGGTGAGCGGGAATAACGTGGTGGTCCGGTGGATCACGGACGAGCTGTCGGACAGCCGGGTCATCTACGCAACGATTGAGAATTACAACCGTCCGGGCCTGGAGAGCGAGGTGTTCGACGGTGCGTTGGTGACGGTTCACAGGATCACGCTTTCGCTAGATCTGAACACGCAGTACCTGTTCCGGACCCTCTCGACGGATGTGGAGGGAAACACGGGGACATCGGGATCGACGGGGTCGACCAAACCGGCGGTTGATGGTCTGTCCCTGCAGGCGCCCGGGGCGGATGGGAGCTTTGAGACCCCCATCGTGGCAGATACCAGTCCCCCTGTCATCCTCTCGGGGCCCACGCTGGTCGGGGCCACTTCGACATCGCTGATTCTGCAGTGGATTACGAACGAGGCCTCGAACAGCTTTGTGGAATATAGCGTCGGGGGACAGCCCGCCGGCCGTGTGGAGGATGGAACGCCCTTGACCCAACACCGGCTTGTTCTGACGAAGCTTGCACCCGGAACGACTTACACGATCAAAGTGGGCTCCACCGACCCATCAGGCAACGGTCCTTCGGTGAGCAGGCCCGGTGTGGCCTCGACGACGGCGGAGGTGGACGCCTCTCCGCCAAGGATCATTGAAGGCCCGGAGGTCTTCAAGAGCGACCGAGAGGCGGTCATCACATGGAAGACAGATGAGCCGGGAAACTCGACGGTGGAGTATGGAGCAGGGAGCGTGTTAGGCCTTACCCGGTCGATCCCGGACGCAGTGACCGGGCACCGGGTGATTCTCGCGAACCTGTCCCCGGATGCCTCCTACAGCTTCCGGGTGGGATCCCTGGATATCTCGAACAACGGTCCGACGTGGTCATCGATAGAGGTGTTTCAGACAGACCCGACGCCGGATACAACCCCACCGGACATCCCTGCGGATCCGGAGGTCACGGCGATCACGGATGAGACGGCTACGGTGTCGTGGGAGACGAACGAGGTGTCCGACAGCGGGGTGTCGTTCGGGACCTCGGCCTCGGATCTGGACTTTCAACATCGGTTCCTCCGAGGCGGTGAAGGACCACCGGGAGGTGCTGACCGGTCTTTTGCCTTCGACGACTTACTTTTTGCAGGTGAGCTCGACGGACCGGTCGGGGAACGGCCCCACCTTCCGACCGGCCTCGGATCAGACGGTCTCGTTTACGACTGAGGACGCGCCGGATATGTCTGCTCCGGCAAAGGTGCAGGAGGTGCTGGGTGTGGTTGGGAGCCGGGCAATCCTTTTGACCTGGGAGGAGGGGTCGGAAGACGACCTGGCCGGTTACAATGTCTACCGGGCAACCGGGGAGGATGAACTCGGACTGATCGCCTCGAACCTGATTGACGCACGGTTCCAGGATGTGGGGTTGACGGATGAGGTGCCCTACCGGTATGCGGTGGCTGCGTTCGACGGCGCGGGCAACGAGGGGGAGAAGTCGGACGAGGCCTCGTTCACGCCCTCCGAGGCGAACGTGCCAACTGCCCCTGCCTTCCTGACGATCGAGGGGGAGGCGTTGATCCCCACTTTCGTTGTGGAGAATGCCACGGCCCCCGGGACCGCGGACCTGACCTACACTTTCCAGGTGTCGGCTCGAGATGACTTTGCGGACCTCGTGGACTCGGCCACGGATCTTCAGGAGGGGAACGAATCGACGGAGTCGGGGCTGACGGCCTGGACGATCACTCGAGAGCTGACCCACGAAGCCACCTACTTTTTACGCGTGCGGGCAAACGACGGAACATTCGACGGTCCCTTTATGTCCCCGCATACCTTCCTTGTGGATACGACGGTCGTTTCGAATCCGGGTGACTTCAATGGGAGCTTCAAGGTGGACTTCGACGACTTCTTCCTGTTCGCGGCTGCGTTCGGACAGCCCGCAACCGGAGACAATGCGGTTTTCGACATGAGCGGGGATGGACAGGTTAACTTCGATGACTTCTTCGAATTCGCCGGGGTGTTCGGCGTGGAGTATGAGCAACCCGGAGGCGCCACAAAGCCGGTGGCATCCTCTCGGACACCTGATCCTTCCCTGCGGGTGGGTTTCCGGTCGGTTGGAGGTTTTCCCAATGCCGGTGAGGCGTTCACGGCGCACATCGATCTTTCGGGCCTGCAAGGCATTAACGGTTATGGGATTCGGGTTGAGTTCGACCCCAATCACCTTGAGCTGCTGCACGTCGAACAGGCGGAGGGTGTGTTGGGACAAGTCCTCGATACTGACATCGATGAGGTGGTCGTCTTGAACTATGGGGAGGGGATTGTCCCGGAGGAACAGTCGACGAGTGAACCTGATGGTTCTCATCGGGAGCTTGTTCTGCTCCGGTTCCGGGTGAAGGTCTCCGCTCTGGATCCGCCTGCGTGGGTGTCGGAGATGGTACTGCTGGATCCCGAAGGAGGGTTGCTTGCACCCGATCTGGCGTCCGCAAGGCTCTTCCTGAGGCCGGATCAGGTCTTGCTGATGCACAACTATCCAAACCCGTTCAACCCGATCACGACGATTCGGTATGGGATCCCCGAAGAATCCCGGGTCTCGATCCTGGTCTACAACATCCTGGGTCAGGAGGTCGCGAAGCTCGTAAATGAACCCCAGGCAGCGGGCTTCTATACGGTCGACTGGGATGGCCGGGACGGAAGGGGAAGGCAGATGGCGTCCGGGGTTTATCTGTACAGGATCAAAGTGGGAAATGTGGCAAGGGTGCAGAAGATGATTCTGTTGAAATGAGGAGAGCTGGCAAACGGCAAACGGCAGTCAGGGGTCGGAGGTCGGAAGTCAGGGGTCAGAGGGCATCCGATTTTGGGAGGGCCCGCGGCCTCGCGGGCCGGGATTTTGACGAAACTGCAAAATTCGATCGAATGTCAGACCCCCTGCGCCCCTCCTTCGACTGCTCAGCGCTGGGGAGCTGCTCCGCTCAGGATGTGATCCTTCGACGGAGTTTATCCTGAGCTTGTCGAAGCCATGGCCCTGAGCGGAACGAAGTGAAGCCGAAGGGGGCTCAGGACGTTGCTTCCCTAAAGGGAAGGGGGAACAAGGCCTTTAATAAATGAACTGCCCGTCACGAGCCTTCTGCTGGCGACTGCCTGCGAGGTATCCGGGCGACACTACATATCGGGAGGGAATCATGAATTCGAACATGCTAAGCTCTTTGAGACTTTCTCTGCTCCTGGCTATCTGTTTTGTCCTATTCTTCACCACTGCTGCTCAATCGTTTCAAGTCACAATTGACGGATCCGCCCTGTCGGTTAACTACATCATTCGAAATATGAGCACGGGACAGAGAACAGTACGACAAGGTATTGCAACTCTGGATTTATCGGCAGGCACTTACAGGTTCGAAAGCGGACAAAAGCATCTCTTCGATCTGGATAATGGTGGTATCCTGACTGTCTCCGATCCCACTGCGCCCCTGCTCGGATCCGGCACAACACAACTCACTGTTGATCCGTCAAGGGTTCGCCTGATCAACATAGATGGATCTGCTATCCCGCAATTAAATTACCGTATCCGGGACCTGGTTACCAGCACTGGCATCTTGAGACAAGGTATCGTACAGTTCAACGCGCTTCCAGGCACTTACAGGTTCGAAAGCGGACAAAAGCATCTCTTCGACCTGGATAATGGTGGTATCCTGACTGTCTCCGATCCCACTGCGCCCCTGCTCGGATCCGGCACAACACAACTCACTGTTGATCCGTCAAAGGTTCTCCAGATCAACATAGATGGATCTGCCCTGACATTAAATTACCGTATGCGGGACCTGGCTACCAACTCTGGCATCTTAAGAGAAGGCATCGTACAGATAGATGCATTGCCCGGAAGTTATCGTATAGAACACAGTGGAAATACGGCCAGTTTCGCTGTGGATTCCAATTGCAACCTCACACCTCCTCCCCCTTATTCCCTCGGTGGTATACCCGTTCCGGTGACCTGCGGTGGAGCCAATTCACCACCTGTGGCCAACTGTAAGGACATCGACCTTGATCTTGACGCCTCGGGACAGGCAACGCTCGATCCTTCCGATGTCGATGACGGTTCCTCCGACCCCGATGGAGACCCGATTACCTTGAGTCTCGACAGAACGGCCTTTGACTGCGATGACCTGGGACCCCAGACCGTTACCCTCACCGTCACCGATGATAAAGGCGCCAGCGCGTCTTGTCAAACCACCGTGACGGTAAAAGATGTGACACGGCCGACCCTTTCGGTTTTGGCCAGTCCCTCGTCCCTCTGGCCGCCCAATCACAAGTATCAAGCGATCACCCTGACGCTCACGGCCAGCGATGCCTGCGATCCCTCCCCGGCAGTTTCAGCGGTGGTGGTCAGCAGCGAACCGGATGATGCCAAGGGAAACGGGGATGGGAATACCACCGGTGACATCAAGGTCACGACAACCGGTGGCGGCATTCTACTCAGTTCCAATGATGACCCTGAGGTTCCCTGGAAACCGGGGGAACAGCTCGAGCTCCGGGCGGAAAGGGGCGGAAAGGGAAACGGTCGGGTCTACACGATCACAGTGACAGCTAAAGATGCCTCAGGTAACGAAACGCCTGCGACTGTAGAGATCTCCGTCACCCACGACAAAGGGAAGGCAGCCAAACCGGTAGCAGGTGTCGGGGTTGAAGGCGAGAAGCTGATCCTGGGTGACGATCCCGATGCTTTTGATGCTTCTCTGGGAGCCCGCTTTGGGCATGAGAACTCCGAGAACCTGAAGTTCAGGCTGTACCAGAATTCTCCCAACCCGTTCAACCCCACGACCACCATCCGATACTCCCTGGCCGAGCTGTCCGACGTGCATTTGACGATCTACAACGCTTTGGGTCAGGCTGTACGGCTGCTGGTCAATACGAATCAATCAACTGGCAGGTACAACGTGAATTGGGATGGCCGTGATGCCTCCGGGAAGCTTGTGGCGAGCGGGCTGTATATCTATCGATTGAAGGCGGGGACGAAGGTGGCGGTCAGGAAGATGATCTTCGCCAAGTAGGCAACCCCTAGAAATAAGGAAATGGCTTCAAAGAACCAGGCCCCGGAATCATCTTCCGGGGCTTTTTTTGGTATGAATGCCTGAATCTCCTCCGTGTTATCGGCCCAAGCGGCGCGCGGGATGAAAGGAAATTTAAAATTCAATCGATTCCCCCGGACTGACTTCTTGACTTCCCGTGTGCCTGCCAGTAAATTGCCCGTTAAGCCGGCAAACGGCAAACGGCAAACGGCAAACGGCAAACGTGAAACGGGAAGGCATAGATTGGAAAGGCCGTGGTTCGTGGATCGGAGAATCCGGGGTTCGTGGTTCGTGGCTCGGGGTTCGAAAAGGGAACCGGCAAAGTTCTGGGAGGGCCCGCGGCCTCAAAAAGACGGTCGATCGTGAATCGTGATTCGTGGATCGAAATGACCGGGAAGCGTATCTCGGGATTCTGAAAACCTCTGACAATAAAGGCTTGGATGTTAGCGGACGCCGGGGCCGGCGTCCCTCCACAAAAGACCGTGGATCGTGGATCGTGATTCGTGAAGCGTATCTCGAAAATGCTGTCTAACATTAATTTAACTTTCATGAAAGGAATGATTTTGTATGAAAGAAATTCAGTACTCCGACTTTCCAGTTGAAGAGTATCAATCCCGTTACTCGCGCACCCAACAGGTTCTCAAACGACGAGGGATCGACGCGCTCTTTTTAACCCAACGTCAGAACATGCGATACTTCGCCGGGTTTCGGGATGGTGCGTGGGATGCCTATCACTTCTACTTTTTGGCCCTTCTTCCGGCCGAGGGCGAACCGGTCCTTCTGACCTCAAAAGGATTCCCCCAGATCGTGAAGCAGTCCTGGATCGAGGACGCGCGAGAATGGTCGCTGAGCAAAGAGTTCTATATGTCCAAGGAATCGAACGCCATATCGGCGGTGCTGGATGTGCTGAGAGAGAAGCATCTCGATCGGGGTGTCATCGGGATGGAGACAGGGCCTGAGATTCACGTTCACATGGGCCATACCCACTTCACGTCCTTGCTCGAAGGCCTGAAGGGGGCTGAGATCGTGGACGGCAGCGACGCGATCTGGGAGGTGCGAAGCATCAAATCCGAGGCTGAGATCGATCGCATGCGAAAGGCCGCGGATATCACGACGAGGGGGGTGAAGGCGGGATTCGAGGCCCTCAAGCCGGGGATGTCGGAGAAGGAGCTGGTCAATATCATGACCTCCGAGATGTGTTCCAGGGGGGCCAGCGAACAGCGATTCAACTCCCTGTATGCGGGCCCGCGTGCGATGTGGGCGGATGGTATGCCGACGGACTATGTGATGGAGAAAGGGGATCTTGTTCAGTACGATGGGGGTTGTATCTACGAGGGCTACTGTTGCGACTTCAAGCGTATGGCATCGATCGGAGAACCCCGAGCCGATCAGAGACGATTCTATGAGCAGGCCAAGGCGGTATTGTTCGCGGCGATCGGGACGGTAAAGCCCGGTGCCCCGTTGAGCGCTCCGCTTCGAGCGGCCTTTGCAGTGAACGACGCAGCGGGATTCGGGTCATTCTCAAAGTGGTGTCTCGAGTCCGGGTGGTCTGCGATCGGCCATAGCCTGGGTCTGGATCTTCACGAGCAGCCGGGGTTGACTGCGTTCAATGAAGCGGAGATGCAGGAGAACATGGTGCTGTGTGTGGAACCGTTCATCACGTTGAACGGTGTGACGCCTTTTTATGAGGCGGAGGAGAAATTCGGGCTTGAGGATGTGGTGGTTGTCACCAAGGACGGGGTTGAGACATTGACTTCGGAGGATAAGATTACTCACGATTTGTGGGTCGCATAAAGACCGTGGTTCGTGGATCGTGATTCGTGATTCGGAAAGAAGAGCCGGCAAACGTCAAACGTGAAAGGCAGTAGCAGTGGCAGGTGCCAGTAGCAGGAAAGGCAAAAGCAGGGGTCGGGGATGGGGAAAAAATATAGTCAAAGCCCGTATGGTAGGAGCCGCCTCCTGGCGGCGAAAACCAGTGGATCGTGATTCGGGGATCGGAGAGAGCGTAAAGCGTATCGAGGCGCTTCGGTTGTACCGCAAGTTTGGAATTGCGAACACGTGTTCTCAATTGGGTTGAAGCCACTACCAGGTGCTGTCGTAAATTTGCATTTTCCAATTTGGAATTTCCTCCTTGCGGTGCGGATTCCCCCAACCCATCTCGGTCCTTCGACTGCGTTCCGCAAAAACCGCGGAACTCCGCTCAGGAGGTTTTCATTATGGATTTGAAGGTTGCTAAAATAAAGGCGATATTCCCCTTCCCTTTAGTAGGGGTTAGGTCTGACACCTGATCGAATTTTATATGTCCGTCATGAACATTCTAATATGATTCCCCTCGCAAGCTCAATTCGCTCAGTCGCAACCAAGAAGATGTACGAATCTTGCGTAGAAGTTGTAATGTAAGACTCTAATAAAGGGGTCTTTTGTATGAAAGAAGTTTTGTTCCCCGACTTTCCCGTTGAAGAGTATCGATCCCGCTACTCCCGCACCCAACAGGTTCTCAAACGGCGGGGGATCGATGCGCTCTTTTTGACCCAACGTCAGAACATGCGATACTTCGCCGGTGTTCGGGATGGTGCGTGGGATGCCTATCACTTCTACTTTCTGGCCCTTCTTCCGGCCGAAGGCGAACCGGTCCTTCTGGTCCGAATCGGATTCCCCCAGATCGTGAAGCAGTCCTGGATCGAGGACGTGCGAGAATGGCAACCGGGCAGGGGGCTCTACATGTCCAAGGAATCGAACGCAATATCGGCGGTTCTGGATGTTCTGAGAGAGAAGCATCTCGATCGGGGTGTCATCGGGATGGAGACGGGCCCTGAGGTTCACGTTCACATGGGCCATACCCACTTTACGTCTTTGCTCGAAGGCCTGAAGGGGGCTGAGATCGTGGACGGCAGCGACGCGATCTGGGAGGTGCGGAGCATCAAATCCGAGGCTGAGATCGATCGCATGCGAAAGGCCGCGGATATCACGGCGAGGGGTGTGAAGGCGGGATTCGAGGCCCTCAAGCCGGGGATGTCGGAGAAGGAGCTGGTCAATATCATGACCTCCGAGATGTGTTCCAGGGGGGCCAGCGAACAGCGATTCAACTCCCTGTATGCGGGCCCGCGTGCGATGTGGGCAGATGGTTCGCCGACGGACTATGTGATGGAGAAAGGGGATCTTGTTCAGTACGATGGGGGGTGTATCTACGAGGGCTACTACTGCGACTTCAAGCGTATGGCATCGATCGGAGAACCCCGAGCCGATCAGAGACGATTCTATGAGCAGGCCAAGGCGGCATTGTTAGCGGCGATCGGGACGGTAAAGCCCGGTGCCCCGCTGAGCGCTCCGCTTCGAGCGGCCTTTGCAGTGAACGACGCAGCGGGATTCGGGTCATTCTCAAAGTGGTGTCTCGAGTCCGGGTGGTCTGCGATCGGCCATAGCCTGGGTCTGGATCTTCACGAGCAGCCGGGGTTGACTGCGTTCAATGAAGCGGAGATGCAGGAGAACATGGTGCTGTGTGTGGAACCGTTCATCACGTTGAACGGTGTGACGCCTTTCTATGAGGCGGAGGAAAAATTCGGACTTGAGGATGTGGTGGTTGTCACCAAGGACGGGGTTGAAACATTGACTTCGGAGGATAAGATTACTCACGATCTGTGGATCGCGTGAAAAGAGCCGGCAAACGTCAAACGTGAAACGTCAAATAAACCCGTGGATCGTGATTCGGGGATCGGAGAACCCGTGGTTCGTGCATCGTGATTCGGGAATCAGGAAAATCCAGGGATCGTGATTCCAGGACGCGTATGGGTTACAGTCCTGAGCTCGGATAACCGCGGTCCATCCGGAAGCCGTTGAGTTCCTCGATCCGCCACGAACGGGCAAACGGATCCGGTCCAAATCCATACTCCTTCAGGGGTTCGTCGACCCAGTCGGCGAATTCTTCCGCCCATTGCCGCACCTGGCGGGAGTGACCCAGACGACGCATAAAGGTCCAGTCGTTGAGCCCCTGAACACCTCCCGCGTTCCAGAAGGCCACCCCGTCGAAGCCTGCCTGGTATATCCGATCTACATCCTTAATGAGTCCGATTCGCACACTCGGTGGGACATAGGTTTCGCCCGGGTCCGGAGCAAGGGGTATGGGGCATACCTTGAGGTTTGCGGAGCGCGCTTTCAGATCCAGGAAGAAATTCGGATCGAACGGCCCCCCGAAGTGTCCCGGCCATGGGAGCTTGTAGGGCACAAGCACGTCGACCAGTCCACGGTCGACCCAGCCGGACAGGTCGAGGCCGTATGTGAGGTTGAGCTCCGGATTCGCGAAGACGAAGGCGGTGACCTCCAATCGATCAAGTCCTTGGCGACGGGCAAGCTCATCCGTCAGGGCCCGGATTTCCGTCATAAACTCCGTCAGGGGTGCCGTGCGGTAATCCAGCCATTGTTTCCACTCAGGGGAGTTTTCATCCAGGGACCGGGGGTCCAGCCCGTGGCTTTTTTTGAAGCCCGCGACAAGCGGTTCCTCGAACAGGACGAAATAGGGGCCCCGGATGTAAGTCAGAGAAATTCCCTCCACTCCCAGGTCCACGCATTCCTCCGTGTATTCCCGGATCATGTTGAGCGCCCTTTCCCGTACCTCAGGGAACGCATAGCTCAGGGTCATCAGGGGAACACCGTCCCGATCCTTTACCCGGAACTCCGGGTGGTCTCTGTATAGTGGTCCGGTCCAGACTTCGTCGTGAGGAGGATGGCCGCACCATCCGCCCACGCGGAAGGCCGGTTTGAACCCCCGGCCCATGTCGTGTAACCAGGTGCAGGCCTCCCTCAAGGGATTGACACCCGCCTGAATCATTCGGTCGATCCTGTAATCCGGTTTTCCAACACTCCCGCGCCAGATTCGCCCCAGACGGGTGTTGTAGCCCGTGATCTCCATGGTACCGTAGTCCCAGAACAGGTGACTGAAGTCACTTTCCCGGAAGATCTCCAGCCATCGACGGATTTCCTCCGCGTTTTCGGGAAACCCGGGGTCCACGTCGTTCAGGACCAGTTTGTCGGGAGGCCCATCATCCGGTAAGGAATCCAGGGGAACCAGACGCACCCAGGCCAGGGCTGCCCGTTTCTCCGCCCGGACAAAGAGGTCCTTCCCGGTGAGGTCGGCCGCCCGCCATAGGCCCTCCTGGACGGTGGGGAATTTCGTCCGGTTGTCCTGAGTGAGGACAGAGAAGCATGGATCATTGGTCAGTTTCAGACCGATGGCATTACCCGGGAACCGCCCCGACGGCCCGTGCGTGTCGTATAAGGCGACGTGGAATGCGCAGGGGCCGCTCGCGTTCAGGGGGAACTTGACCTGAGGCAGGTCCGAGAAGTCGGGACTTCGGTCCCCGGTCGTCAAGGCCACGCCTTCCACACCGTTGACCTTGTAGGGTAAGATCCTCCAGCATCCCGGTCGTCCCTGGGAGGATAAGGCCCCCTTGGGCTCGCCCGAGGACCAGTCTTTGATCATGATCTCTTTTTTCATGTGTTATCCTTTCGCGTCCGTCGACCTCTGACCATTGTCCATCGTCTATGGTCTATCGTCTCCTGCTTCACGAGCGGCTGAGTTCGGCCGTGTAGATCGAGCAGGGGGGAAGGCCGGTTCCGCTTCCCTCGTGACTGGAGTACCAGGACAACAGACCCCGGGTTTCATCGAGCTGGACAAATCCGGGGTAAGAATTGTCACCCCCGCTCGGCAGTTCGGCGATTTCCCGGAGCCGGTCGTCGACCATCCAGTAAAGCACGGTCCTGGGTTCCTTCGGATTTTTCATCTTCCTTCCACCGACCAGGTAAACCCCGTCCCACTTCGCGAGAAGCGGACCGCCGATGTCCCTGTCGAGATCCACACGGGTCCAGTCCCGGTATGGCGGGCTGGACCGGCATATCTGAGCAGGCCGGGTCAGCTTTCCCCGTGCGACGGCCAGGATCGAGCCGTCTTCCTCGAACAGAAATGCGGTTTCGCTCCCGAATTCCTCCTGAAACAGTCCCACGGTTCGCCACACGAATCCATCATCGCTCTGTAAAAGAGCCGACTCAATCAGGGGTACCGCTTCCTCCTGTGTGGGGGTCCGAACGAACTCCCGGATCCTCCGGCCGCAGAGGTAGGCCTTTTCCCCGAAGGAGGCCGCGCGCCAGATGTAATGGCCGTAGGTCCCCTCCAGAAATCGAGGGCCCTGCCAGGATTCTCCGTCGTCGCTCCATGCGCAGTAACCCAGATGGTCATTGATATCTCTGTAATCCGACCAGGTCTCGGGCGGTCGGGACGGATCGCAAGACCAGCAGCCGGCATAGACGAACAGTCTGTCGCTGAAGACTAGGAAATGCGGGTCCCGAACGTCGCGATTCGGAACACTGAACGTGTGGACCGTGTCCCATTCCGAGCCGTCTTCGCTGCTCATAACAGTGATCCACGAGGAGGGGAATACCTTATGGCCGTCCGGACAGGTGCGAAAGGTGAGATAGTACCTGCCCTTAAAAAGGCAAAGATCCGTAAAGGCGTTGTGGTTTCCGTCGTCAAAGACTCTGCGAACCGAATCGATCCGGAACGGAACAGGTGTACTCATGGATGCACCTCATTTGTGAAGGACCGTCAAACGTGAGACGTGAGACGTGAGAACGGGAAAGGCAGTAGCAGTGGCAGGACCGGATCCTGACCCCACCGATTCACGATTCACGAACGACGATTCACGGTTTTACTTCCACACGCTGAATCCGCCGTCCACGACGAGATTGTGACCTGTGACATAGTCGGAGGCGGCGGATGCGAGAAAGAGGGCTGCGCCCTTGATGTCCACGCCCATTCGGCCCCAGCGACCGAGCATGGCGGCATCGGCGAAATCCCCTGTAAATTGCTCGGGGAGATCTCCCGGTTTTAGGAATCCTCCCGGCGAAAGCGCGTTCACATAAACACCCTTCGGCGAAAGCAATCCGGCGAGATCTCGCGTCAGGCCCATCACGCCTGATTTTGCGGCGGCGTAGTCGATGGGTTGACCCTTCATGCCGCTTCTTTCATACATCCGACGGTCACGTCCGATAAGGCCGGCAATGGATGCGATATTGATGATTTTTCCGCGTCCCTGTGCCACCATATAACGGGCGGCCTCCTTGCAGCAGAAAAGGACCCCGGTCAGGTTTGCAACGATCAGATCCGCCTCGTGCTCGGGATCACGCTCGAATAGATGAGCAACGCTCTTTCTGGAGTCCCCGCCCGCATTATTGATGAGGATGTCGATGTGTCCCTTCCAGGCTTGGGCCTTTTCGACCATCGATTTGACCTGATCGTGACGGCACTGATCCATCTCTAAACCCAGGGCCTCCACCTCGTGTTCTTTTGCGATCTTTTCGGCCGCCTCTTCTGCCCGCGACAAGCTCCGCGATGTGATGATGACGTGGCTGCCGGCCTCCGCCATGGCGCACGCCATGTCATAACCGAGCCAGGCATAAGCCCCGGTCACGATGGCTACCTGGCCGTTCAGTCGGAACATATCCAAGACGTTCATAGGGTGTCCTTCCCGCATCAAGCATAATGACGGATCGTGGCACGGAGCGCCTCCACCTCGTGTTCTACCTTATCGAGTGTCTGCATGCTGGTCTTGAACCAGCACATACGCTTTCGGAATGACTCGACGAGGGGATAATCATCCGGACTGTAGCCTTTGACACTCCCTTTGTATCGAGGATCGAAATGGGGGGCACGTTCCCGGGGTCCATAAAAGGCCATGGTTTTAAAGATGGGTTCGCGATGAGTCGGAAGACAACTGCCGTAGAGTCCGTCACCCCCTTTTTCGATAAATGTCTTTCGGAAGGTGCGCCAATCAAAACCCAGGGCATCTTCGTCCAGGAGGCAGGCATAAATAAAATAGGAATGGGTCGTACCCTCCGGCACAAAGGGCGGTATAAGCCAATCACACCTTTCCTCACGGATCACGGATTCGTACCGGTGGGCGATGTAGCGACGCGCGGCGACCAGGTAATCGAGCCGTTCGAGTTGGGCCATGCCGAGTGCGGCCTGGACGGCGGACATTCGAAAATTATATCCCAAACGGTCGAACCGCTCGAAGTTCCAGTCCTGGCGCTCATCCCGCGGGATCATGGTCGCACCGGGTTTCGCCGTAAGCGTTCGAAAGCCCAAGACCGCGGCCTTGCGGATCTCAGTCCCATAGGCTTCGTCTGTCGTGATCACCATCCCGCCGTCGGCAGCGGTGGTCATGTGCTTCGAGCCCTGAAAGCTGAAACTTGCGGCGTGACCGATCGTTCCGACGAGCCGGCCTTTGTAAGTCGCCAGGTAACACTGCGCGTTGTCCTCGATGACCGTCAGGTTGTGTCGCGACGCAAGGTCCATGATCGGATCAAAATCGACCGGAAGCCCAAAGAGACAAACGGGAATGATGGCCTTTGTCAGGGAGGTGATCTTACGTTCGACATCGGCCGGATCCAAGTTAAAGGTGCGTGGATCGGAGTCCACAAAGACCGGCACCGCCCCGGCATGAACCGTGACAAAGGCACAGGCGGGCATGGTAAAGGTCGGAACGATCACTTCATCCCCTGGACCCACACCTGCGGCCAAAAGACAGGACAGCATGGTACCGGTCCCCGAGTTGTGCGTGATGGCATACGGCACCCCGAATTTTTCAGCAAAAGCCGCTTCGAAGCGGCCCAGCATATTCGCGGATTCCCAGTTGCCGAATCCAAAGTCGAGCACTTCGCCGATATAGCGCCGGTCGGTTTCCCCGACGCGGGTGGGGGGAAGGTGGTTGTAGATTTCGGCAGGATCCAACTCCCCTGGATCTCGTGTCACGAGGGAGCTGATCATCGGTTTCTCCTTCCATTAAGATTCATCCCAGAAGGGATCGATCCCGGATCAGTTGGGCGAAAGGATCGTGCACTGAAGGCTGAAGTAGTAATCCCAGTCGACCGGGTGTCCCGTGCGTTCCTTTCCGCGATCGATCACCTGGCTGACCACAAAGTATCGTCCATCCCCGAGAGGGACCATGGTAGGCTCATCAGATGGGATGGCCTCGGTGACCCCGTCCAGAGGCGGAATCTCCACGTCCCGTTGCCACGTCTCCCCGGCGTCATCGCTGATGAACAGCACGTTGAACGTCCTCCGGTCCCGTTTGCGATAGATCTCGCTCCCATCCGCGTTTCCCTCGCCTCCCACTACAAGCAGGAGCCGACTGTCGGGGGTTTCCCACAGGTCCGGCATTTTTCCCTGGACTCCGATCGTGGGTTTGGCTATAGACCAGGTCTTCCCTCCGTCGGTCGAACGGGTCATCCCGAAGGTCCGTCCCGGCTTCTGTCCGGGCATTCCCCGGATGATGGCGAGGAAGGTCCCGTCGTGCAGCTCCAGAAGGTTCATCTCCGAGGTCCAGTCCACGTCCACCGGCTCGAAAGGATCCCAGGTCCAACCGCCGTTCCGGGAACGGAAGAAACCGGGGGAAGACTTTTTACCGTCGATACCCTCTTCCGGATATTTGATATACGCGGGGAGCAGCAGGTCCCCGGATTGGAGCTCGAGGATCCTGCCGAATCGCATGATCCCACCCCGCGGGGGGGGACCTCCAACAGAGACGTTGACCCAGGTTTGCCCGTGGTCCCCGGACCGGAGGCAGTGGATGCGGCGTAGATTTTTCGGCGAGCGAAGATCATACAATCCGATGACATTGGATTCCCCGTCCCCATCGGTAGAGGTCCCGGGCGGGTCCTCCCGTTTGGGGACGATGTTGTATCCCGCAGGGAGAAGGATCGTGCCGTCTCCCATCGTCATCATCCCGACGCAGGAGGTGATCGTGACCCGCGGATCGGGTGAGCGCCAGACGAGCTCGGGTTGGGACCATGTGCGTCCCTCGTCCCGGGACCGGACGACCCTGAGCTCGCCCCCGCGCGGGAACGGCTCCCAGCAGGTCGAATAGGCACAGAGCAGTTCTCCCACGGCCGATACCGTCACCTCCGGCATTGAGGCGGGCGGATCAACAACGGGGGCGTTGAATTCAATTCGGTAGTCCATCCGGGTTCCTCCTGATTTGATGTAGTACGGAAATATGAGGTGATCTCTGATGATTGTGGCTTCCCTTTACGCTCGCCACTCCCAAATTCATTGAATATTGAATATCGGAAAATTGAATATTTGAACAATTCACGACATTCTTGGGGGTGCTCCAATATTCAATCTTCAATATTCAATTTCCTCTTGCCCCTGTTTGGCTGCCTCCTCCGTTCCGAGTCTCCTGAGGTCGATCGTCCAACCGTCTGATTCCCGGACGGCAAATCGCGGTTCGGACAGCCGGTCCAAGAGATCCGGCCTCGCCTTGAGCTTGTATATTCCCTCTACGAGCTCATACGGGGTAACGATTTCCCGCTCGGCCTGAAGCAAGCACCCGTACAGCACGAGTACATCCTCGTTACCAACAGCATAGCGGAATAATTCATAAACCTGCTGTGCCGTTGTCACGGGAAGTTCGGAACGATAATCCAGGTCAAAATTACGAGGCTCTCCGTTTCGCTGAAATACCAGGATCTTTGGATGATCGAACCGCCGCCAGGTTACGTCCGTGCTGCTGTCGTCGAAAGGGATACCCAGGAAGGTAGGCGTGACCCGGAACTCTCGGACGAGGGTGTGGCCGAAACTTCCGTCCATGAGCTTATCGTAATACATCGTCGCGAAGGGTCGGCGGCCCCGGGCAGCCAGGCGGTCATCGGAAATTACAAGATAGTTCGTGTTCGCAACATAGAGTTGGTAGAACGCCGAGGTATAGTAATTGAATCTTATCAAGACGGTAGGACGGACTATAGCCATGTGGTGGTCGACGTCCAGTGTCCGAGGAATTAAGTCTTTTTCGGAGAGGAGTTCCCGCATTCCATTGTGCCCCTGTTCCAGGAGCATAACCGATCCCTTGGGAATGTTGTGGGAGATCCATCGAGCGGCCTCGGTCCGAACGTCGGATCGCTGATAGATCCCCGCAAATGCTGCGCCATAACCCAATGTGTAGAGACAGACAACCGAGGCGAAGGCGATACCGACGATCCGCAATGTCCGAGTCCCTGCACCGCAGACATCCACAAGGAAACGTGCGGATAAGATGGCCACGAAGGGGATCCACAGGACAAAATACCGGAAATACTTCCCCTGAGATCGCCCCGTTGCAAGGAAGTATAAAACTACGAAAGACAGTATCAAAAGATCCTCCCGGCGATGACGATATCCAGCCCAACCTATGCCCGCAAAGACCGCGATCTCCATGGGGATGCCCATCCTGGCCGGGAAGAGGTTTGTGACATAGTAGGAGTACGCGGGTGTTCCTTCGAAGTGAAACGATCCCCGCATCAGGTTCTTTCCCATGTTGACCAGGATGGCGTTGGTCGCGGTCAACATATTTTCGGGATCGAAATAATCGGCAAAACGAAGAATCGAAGAGGGCGCAAGAACGATGAACAGAGCGATGCACGCTCCCAGGGATAGGTAGATTCTGATGTCCAACAGGGCTCTGAGGAAAGACCGCAAGTCGGGTTTCCCGGTTTCACCTTCAGGATTCCTCTCCGTCCCCTTAAAGATGTTCACCAAATGAGCGACTCCAAGGGGCACGAACATTCCAAGCGCATTCAATTTGGTCGCGCAGGCGACTCCGATCCATCCCCCCGATATCAGGTAGTCTACGGGTTTCCCCCTATCGGCAACCGACAAGAACGTGAGAAAAGCGACGGTCATCCAGAGGGTCACCAGGACATCGACGGTGCAGAAATGGGATGATTGGATGTGAAGCGGGGTCATGGCCAGGAGAAAAGCGGCGATGAGTCCCGCGGAACGTCCATAGCACCGCGTGCCAATCAGATAGGTAAAAAGGATCGTCAGGGTTCCTGCGACCGCGGAGAGGCAGCGACCGGCCAGGCGTGTCAAATTTGAATCTCGGAAATCCTGAAGGTTAAAGAGGTCAAAACCCGCGACCCAGGAAAGTGGCTTCCCGACCAGCCAGAAGAGATACATGAAAACAGGACCATAAACAGAGTAGATCCTTTCCTCTCCGTCGATCGTGTGATGGGGATGGATCGATTGGCTCAAGCTTTTCGTCGCAAGGGTCAGAAAGTTTGCGTCGGGATGAAATCCTGCACCCTGGATGGAGAGCTCCAAGCCGTCCACACGAAAGCCCTGTAACGAGGCGATCCCCCAGTCAATACCCGTAAATCGAAGGATCGCGCCGAGGAGCATGATCAACAGGAGAGGGGTAACTGTTCGCAGGTTTGAGATGCGTTTCACATCCATCACCAGATTGATAAGCCTTTTGTGGGTCCGCTTCATTCCCTGAAAGTGACAATCCTGCTGGGATCAATTTTAACCGGTCCGAACAGCCCAGAGGGGAAGGGCCGATGGGTCTCATCCGGCAGCCCCGTTTGCCATGGGTCGGCCTTCTCTAATGCGGAGGACAAGGCGCCCTCCTTTTTCTCTCCCGGATAGGGGAAACGGATCGGGCCGTATCGGTTGACGAGATCCTCGTAGTCCGGATCGGGGTCACCGAGCACCTTGTTGATCAGCAGGTTTGTAACCACAATGCGCAGCGCATTTTTACCCGGCCGGACCAGATCGGTTATGGCCAGCCTTCGCGGGGCCATCCAGGAGACGCCAGCGGGTCTTTCGTTGACGAACACCTCAGCGATCTCGTGTACCCTCCCGAAGTCCAGGAATAGGATAATCCCGTCCGACATATAAGCCTCCGAAAGCGAAAAACTCGCGGAGTAGGTTCCACTTCCCGAATAGGTCCTCGCAACAAGGAAATCCGTCCAGGAACCGAGTTCAACCACTTCCAGACTTTCCCCGTCGTCCTCGAAACTCAAACGCCAGGGACCTTCAATTTCCACTGTCGGTGGCAGGGCCGGGACTTTTGTCCAGAGAACGCCTGAATCGGTCTGGATAAAGTATTTTCCTCCGGGGCCAACCCGCGCTTTCGCTTCACCGGTTTTCACGTCCAGCACCTTACGGGTGTTCGTATCGGTCGCGTGCGGTTTCCCGTTCGGGGGCCCGAAGACCAGGAGCTGCGAACCGAAGGCAGGTAGGTCCAGGGGGACAAAGGTCCGGCCCCCTCGATGGAAATAGAGGGATATGGGTTCCACATCACCCGTGAGGGGTTCCCAGGCCTCAGGGATTTTTCCTTCGACCCTGAACGAAGCGGTTACCTTTTTCGGTTGGTCTCCCTGATTGGATATGAAATAGATATCGCGTTCTTTGTCCTGCCGGTGAATATGGTAGAGATCGGGATCGTGCTTCGGCAGGTAGAGGTCCGGGTCTACGTGCTGAGCGAGCACCTCGATCATCGTCCCCTCGTCCGGGACCAGATATGCAAAGCCTTTTCCGATGGGGTGGACCTGGACTACGCTTTCGGGCCCCCCTTCCCCAAACAGGTCGTTCACTGTCTTCCGGACTTTCCGGCTCTCCCCCTCGAAATCCCGAAGGCTGGGGGATCGGTCCGGGAGGCGACGGGTGGCGATCACGATGCCGCCGGCAGCAGCAAACTCCCTGATCCGGACTATGGCCGAGGCGGGGATGGAGAAAAGATTCGGGAGCACCAGGACGGAATATCGCTGGTTTCGAACGACCATCGTCCCATCGACGACCTCCGCGGCGTTGATTAAGAGGTCGTCATTGATCAGGTCAAAGTCGTATCCCCCTCGCCGGATGGCCATCGGAACCTCAAGGGCCCATCCACTTCTCGACTTCGGAGGAAAGATGCAGGGTGGGAAACGCCCCCTTCCGCCAGTGGCCCCAGGTGTCGTTGTAGGGAAGGTAGACACAGAGATCCGCCACGAAATGCCCCTGTCTCAGCGCATAGCTGATCCGGCCCATGTAGTCCGAGAGTGGACGGTAGTATTTCCACCAGGTGTTGTTGTGGTTCGCCAGGATCGAGGCATAGAAGACCCAACCCGGAACACCGACAGAGGGGGGGGAGTAGGAGTAGCCGTGATGAACGATGTGGTTGATCCCATCCTGGAAAAACGCGTCTGCGGAGGCCTTGATCTGCTCCATGGTGACGATATAGCGGGGCCTCTGAAGCCAGGTGAAGGCTTCCGCCGAGCAGATCTCGCGCCCGTAGAGGCGGGTTGCGGAGGCTGCCTGCCGCCGGACAGAGATGATCACGTGCGGGCCCGAACCTTCCCCCTCCGGAATCTGTGACACACCGTAGGAGCGGAGGACGTCGGACGGGGTCCCGTGGGCTTGAACTCGGGCTTTCAGGCCGTTGTCGGCGCACCAGGCCGCGAAGGGCTCGAAGAATTTCTCCAGTGACAATTCGGAGAGCGTTTGCCAGTAGTCGAATCGCACCAGGGGTGTCTTTGGGCCGATGTCGTTCCACAAGGCGGGCAGGTAGGGACCCAGGTCATAGGCGCGCCGCTTCCTGAATTCATCGGGGAAGGCCGGGGTCCAGTCCGACCCGAAGACCTCCCAGCTGTCACAGAACATGGCTCGAACGGTTTTCCCAAACGCGGGGCCCACCGCTCCTCGAAAGGCCTCTCCCACCCAGTCGATGTGCTTCTGGAGCGCCTCGAGACTGAAGTGGTCGAGGACGCGCCCCTCACTCCCCACGGTCGCCCGCTTGACCATCTGGCGGGTGTGACTCCTGAAGAAGGCCATCATCTTCCAGGACCCCTCGGGGACCTCCCAGGTGATTCCCCCTTCGGCCGAGACCAGACTCGTCAGGTCTGTCATTCCCGCTTCCTCCAGCGCCCCCCCCGCGTCCCGGGCGGCCAAAACCCGTAGAAGCTCCTCATCCTCCCCCGTTCCGCCGGGAATCTTCCCGTTCATCACTGACGGTCCGCTCAGGTTTGAACTGTAGTATTTAAGGCATCCCGCGGACAAGGCTTTCGGAATATGCGGTCCCCCGAAGGGCCAACCGCTTCCGAACGTGATGTCCACGATCATCCCCAATTCTTGCGCCTTTTGGACCGCGAACTTCAACATCTCCAACCATTCGGGAGAGAGGTAGTGAAGGTGCGCGATTCCCCGACCCGGGTCATCCACATCGAGTGGGTAGACCGGCTGAATCTCCACCCCTCCGATTCCTTTGTCGCGCATCTCCTCCAGCTCCCGGGCAAGTTCCTCCTTTGTCACGGCGGTTCCGAACCACCACCAACGCATGAAGGGCCTGCAGTCCATGGGCGGATTCCGGAACTCTTCCAGGTTCAGGCCAGCCATATCAGGATCCCTTTCGGAAAACCCGTAGATCGTGGATCGTGATTCGGGGATCGGAAAAGCAAAAAAAACTTTGGCAATTCATCCAATAATTCCCATCGATCATTAACGAATCACGAATCACGAATCACGAATCACGAATCACGAATCACGAATCACGAATCACGAATCACGAATCACTATCCCCGGGTTTTGGATCATCCCTAGAAATTAACCTTTCCAGTGATCATGGCCAGAAGGGGGAAGAGGCTCTTCGAGACCGCTTCTGCCAGGATTAAACCCAAAAAGAACGGCCTCGTCCGACCGTAGAGCGATGGCCCCCCGTATTTCAACACGTTCCGTTTCACCAACCAGGCCACCAAGACATTGATCCAATAGGCCCAGGTGGGAAGGTTTCCTATGAGGAAACCCACCGGAAGAATCGGCCACCAATAGAACAGTTTCCGGGCAAGGATAAGCAAGCCCATAATCACCGCTCCCAACCCCGACCAGAAGAGGCGGATGGGCTGTCCCTCGGAGGGTTCGACGATGGCTCCCCCATAGTAATTCAGGTGGTAATTCAACGCCTTGATCACATAGTAGTGGTCCGTAAAACCGTAGGCTCCCAGGCTGTAGGCATAGTGCAGCATCGTGGCCGCAGCCGTCACACCCCCTACGAACAGCGCAAGGAAAGCGAGAGTCAACATCGGGCCAGATCGACGCCCTTTCCGATGGGTCAGCTTGAGAGTCGTCGATGTGCTGGCCATCACGTGGGTCCTTGCCGGAAATGACCAGGGTTGCGCCAGGAAAAAACCGGCTGTTGTGGGCCCACCAAGCATCCGGGTTCCGGCCGAGTGGAGGAACAATTGCATCGGGCTGAGGGGGGCCCTGAGCACCAACCCGGATTCGGCCAAGACCCGTGTGACGCCCGTGAAGGTCACGACCATCACCCCCAGGAAGATAGGGATCACCCATAGTGAGATGCCGGTCAACCGGAGCCAGCCACCTATGAACACCACACCGACGAACGAACCGATGACCGCAGATCGATAGGATAGTATCTCATCCCCGTCATCCACATCGGAGGCCGACCCGAAGGCCTTTCGAAATACATCCCTCAGATGGCCCCGGGCTTCATAGAGGCCGAACCCGACAAGAACGACCAGGGCCCCGATCGCTTCCTGATGCAGGTGGGTATGATGTGCGTATGGGGTATAAGGAGGGCTTCCCAGGAGGGGACTCCCCGAGAGGATGATCAGGTAGGTTTGGAAATATGAGATGAGGGTGAACAGGAGGATGCTGCCCAGGATCTCGAGGGACACCAGGTAGCAGATCCCCAGGATGTAGAAATCGGTGTAGAAAGGCAATCCGATTGAATTACGGAAGAAGCGAACGTAGAACGAAAAGTTAATGGTTTTGATGAAGGGGAGGAAACCGTGGAGGATCCTGCTGAGCCCAACCAGGGCGGGGACAGCAAAGCCTGCCCAGAAGACTTTGTTTCGGAGGAGGGGCGGTTCGCCCGCATCACCTTCGATCAGTGACAGGGGGAGCTGTGCGATGGGGAATGGAAGGCGCTCCTGATCCATCCAGGGTTTCCGCAGGATCACCATGACCGATATCATCGTTAAATAGAGCGCCCCCAACATCATTCCCCAGGCGAGCAAGGGGCCGACCCAGGATCGATACGGGGCTCCTTCACCGGACTCCATCCCTTCGAAGAATCCCTTTGCCACGGAGGGATCTTTGATCGCCAAACCGTCGGGCAGAATGGGTAATACCTGGCTGTCCCACTTGTTATCCGGAGTGGCGTAATGTGCGAATCCCACCATGTGCGGGATCAGTTGACTCATGAGCCCCCTGGTAGAGACCCCGGACACCATCAGCAGCATGGAGAAGATGATCAGGAGCTCCCTTGGCGCCAATCCCGAATGGAGGATTCCGACCCGTTTCAGCAGCGTGGTGATGCAGATCAGCAAACACAGGAAAAACAGGGCGCCTGAGCCGTGTCCGTCAGAAGTCAGGGCCGCAAGTCCGGTTGCACCGACGGCCTGTACCCCGACGTCCAGATAGGCCAGGAGCCCGCTCAGGACAAGGCCGATAAGCGCAGCCCGCAGGGTTACCCCCGAGGATATTCCTGCCAGATTTTGCCCGGCCCCCCCGGGCTGATGTGAGGAATCCTGTTTCATGTCTAAAAGGTTGGTGGCATCATAGTGGTGTTGGACGGAGAGGCCAGGTTATAACT
This sequence comes from Candidatus Latescibacterota bacterium, assembly GCA_965217865.1. Lineage (GTDB taxonomy): Bacteria > Latescibacterota > UBA2968 > SICM01 > SICM01 > CBDCJO01. The sequence continues at coordinate 4,024,117 of CBDCJO010000002.1, forward strand.
GTGTAGCAATGGGGGAGGTTAGACGGCCAGGCTTCGCTTCTCCCGGTCGCGACCAAAAAAGATGTATGCATCCTTAAGTAGAAGTTGGATTGTAAGACTCTAAACAATCGGACAATTCCTTTGGATCACCCCCTTAAGAAGGCCACAGTACTCCAGAGAAAAAGGATTGTCAACATAAAAAATAGAGAGATAAGCTCAACAAGGGTCGGGAGATGGGAAGGATTTCAACGGGATGTAAAGAGGTTTGGACGGGGTTCCGAGGGGTTCGGATTTTCTGCCCAATTGTGATTTGGATTACATTTTTTGGGGAGAAATTTGCCGATAATAAGAAGGAAATATTTCCCCGAATCAAAGAAATTTCGGTAAGATCATTTATTCTGTGAAAGTTATCGAATAGGAGACCGGTCGCGTCGGGCGATGGCCTTAAGATCATAAGAGATGCCCGAGAGCAATTGCCTCAGAGAAATGCACTCCCTGTTCAGCGGGTCGAAAATTGGCCATTTATTCGTCCCCCTGATCTGTATTACCAAATCTCCCCCATGCCGATATGGTATGGGTTTTTTTATGTCAGGCTTATCAGGATGTGGAATTTAAAAGGATTCTTGAAAAACTTTCTCCTTTCGGCCGCGATTGTCGGCCTGGCCGCCGCCAGTCTCTCCTTCATACAGAACACCCGCAGCATCCAACAGGTCGGAAGTCCCGAAGATCTTCGGAGCCGTTTGGCCGCTCTAAAAGATATCCGCGATCAGATTCGAGCGTTCGGCGAACAACAGGAAGCGACCGGAGATATCGTTAAACGTCTCGCCGTGATTCGATACTATGCGGTTTACTACGGGATTGACACCGGGCTTTCAGCAACCGTCTTTGAAGTCGCGACGAAGAATGGCTTCGATCCCGACCTGATCTTTCGGATCATAGAGGTCGAATCCAGCTTCAGGTCCTCCGTCGTATCCCATAAAGGTGCGGTGGGGCTGATGCAGGTCATGCCTTCAACAGCATCGGGATATGGGGTGGATCGCCCCTCTCTGTTCGACTCCCTCACAAACTTGCAGGTGGGCGTTCTCCACCTGAAATATTGCCTTTCCGCAGAGGACAATGATCTGGTCCGGGCCCTGGACCGTTATAACCGGGGATATCGACCCGACCCACATCATCGCTACGCAAAACGCGTTTTAGAGGGAAGGGACGAGAGCTCTTTAATTCCGAATCCTCCCAACATCCCCTTAAAAGAAAATGTGGAAATATTGAAGTATAGAGGATAGATCGTTTCTCCCAAACTTCCGCAAGTCCATTTCCCATACCCTCCTTTAGTACTCCCTGTCGTAATTCTCAAGGATCATCGCATCCTGCCAACCTTATTCTATTGATATCATTTGTGCTTGCGGGACGGGATCATATTTACTATCTTATTCTATGATTTTGGCTCAGTTCGATCGGGCGAAGTAGGCTGATGTCGTTAGGAAAGCTACGCCGGTCCGGTGTGGTTTTTTGATTTTAGGAGAAATCCTATGCGCTCCTCTATGAGAGGGCGATCTCATCTAAGAAGCCAGAAGGTAAAGCCTGCGGAGAAGGAACCGCCAAAGGCAGAAAAACAGTCTGTCCACATCGTGTTCGCCAATACGACGAATCCCGAGACCGGCGCACAGATCTCAAGGAAGATCATCGGAATCTTTGGAGATCGGAAGGATGCCGAGAAGTTAGAGGAGACTTTTAATCAACAGGAACAGCAGGCCGATGATGTGGTCGTCAAGGCATTCTCGAGCCGGTATGCCCTTCCGTATGTCGCCCCTGTCGTCAAGGAATTGCTGGTGCAGCCGGATGAGTGAGGCTATCGGGGCATCCAGATTTTTCTGAACAGAACTGCGGGTTTATCGTTATTAAATCGAGTCAGGGAGCCTGAGCGTTAGAAAGGCCCTCTGGCTTTTTGTTTGTCTGGGAGATCAAGAGTCATACGCAGACCGACCGTTCTGCATGAGAATGGGGATGGAAAGATGAGAGAAGCCCAGGATCAGAAGAGGAGGAACACGAGGATGCTGGTTCCGACGATTATTATGGGAACCCTGGCGATTATTCTTGTTCTGGTGGGATACTACCAAGGCCAGGGGCAACATATCGGAGGTCTAAGATTATCCATTCGTATGATCGCAGAAATTCTACCCCTGTTCATGTTTGCGTTTGTTGTTGCGGGCATGATCCAGGTCCTTATTCCGCAGGAGGCGATATCCAAGTGGGTTGGCGCCGAGTCGGGAATGCGAGGTATCATCCTGGGGACAGTCGCCGGAGGCCTCATTCCCGGGGGGCCTTATGTGAGCCTGCCTGTTGCAGCCGGGTTTTTGCGAGGGGGTGCAAGTGTGGGGTCGGTCGTCGCATTTTTAGCGGGATGGTCGCTCTGGTCCATCCCCAGGTTACCGATGGAGGTCGGGATATTGGGTTGGCAGTTCACCCTGGTCCGGATCGCGAGCACATTCTTTTTCCCCCCCGTTGCCGGGTTGATCGCTCAGACTTTTTTCCCAAGTGCGAAATAAGCGAAAGTCCCGGGGACCCAGTTCGCGATCCTGGAAAATCGAACCCCTTTGACCTTTTCCGATTATGTTTTTCGATGATCGGCGAGTCTCCGCACGGCCTGTTCCACCTGTCGTGCGGCTTCTTTGTAATCCCCGATCCCTTCGAGGGTGACCGGGGCACCGAATTTTACCCCTACACGCCCCCTGCGGGGCCATTTTTTATGGATCGAGAAGACCTCGAACAAACCGTCGATATGGATCGGGATAACCGGAATCCGAAGGCCGATCCCCATCAGGCCGATACCCGGTTTGAAAGGGTTCAGTTCTCCGTCGGGGGAACGAACCCCTTCAGGAAAGACCAGTGGGCAGTATCCCAGATCCGCAAGCTCTCCAGTGTAGATCAGCGCCCGGCGAATTCGACCCATCTCCTGCGGAAGGGGGTAGGCATTGAAAAGGCCACAGGCGATATAAAACTTAATCGCACTTGTCAACCTTGCGGAAAAAGGAAATCCTTCCGGATGAAAATAGGGCTGAAAATAAGCCTGCATCATCGCGGGTGCCAGACGCCACCGCCATTCGAAGGGGAGGGAGGCCAGGATGGTGGGCGTATCGAAATGACTCGTATGATTGGCGGCGAAGATAACGGGGGGCCGGACCTTTTTGAGATTCTCGCCACCTTCCACGGTGATATCAACGATCCAGCGGAGTATGGGCAGGAGCGCGCACTGGAGAGCGGTCACACGGGACCAGCGAACGGGAAAAGACCGGGTCCACCGGGGAAGGTTGAACCGAACCGGTTTGTCCGGACCCTTCGGGATTGTCCGACCTCGTCGAGGTAAACCGCTTTCGAGCAATGAAGATTCAAGGCCTTCGGATGACCGGTCCAGCCACGCCTTGACTTCCCCCAGAGAAGACAGGCCGGCGAAGGTTTCCTCTTCCAGTTCCAATCCGTATCGATCCTCGAGCGCCGAAAGGAGATCGACCCTTTCAAGGGAGGACAATCCAAGATCTTCGACCAGCCGGTGGTCGTCCCTCAAATCCGACGTGTTCCTTCCGGCCATTCGAGCGATAATACCTTCGATCCCAGGGGCCTCTTCCCCCTCTTTGTGTGGTTTGCTTGACGCCGTCGGGAGTAGGCGACCGGCCACTTCCCGCCTCAGGAGCTTCAGGGTCGATGGCGTTCGAGGAAAGCTCTCTTCAGGCCAGATGGACCAGGCTCGAATATGCTGGTGGGGTTCCAGCACCCGATTTGCCTTTTGAATGATTTTTTCGGGATTGGACCCTTCATCTTCCAGGATCAAGGCGGCGTGAACGCGTTCTTCCCCGTTTGTCGGAAGGCCGACCACCACGCTCTCACGAACTTCAGGGAGGCGATTCAAGGCGGATTCAACGTCCTGCGGATGGACATTGAGCCCGTCAGAAGTCACGATGACGTCTTTTTTCCTTCCTTTATAGTAAAGAAGCCCTTCCTGATCGATTTCCCCGATATCCCCTGTGTGCAACCATCCGTTTTCAACGATTTTCGAGGATTCTTCTCCGGCCCCCATGAATTCCGTGACCACGTTCTCACCGCGGACCAGGATTTCACCGTCGGGGGCTATCCTGATTTCCTGTTCCCCGAGTGCCTTTCCGAGGGACCCCCGGCGCGTTTTGAATGGGTGATTCACGGACACCACGGGGCTGGTTTCCGTAAGACCGTAACCCTGAACCAGAATAAAACCGTGCCGGGACCAGAATTCCTCGATTTCAGGGTCAACCCGCGCCCCTCCCACGACGACGAACCAGAACTTCCAGCCGAACTCCGCGTGGATAGATCGAGATCGCCAGGAGCGCCTCATGAAGGCCAGGGCGCCCTCTTTTTGAGGCGTTGTTGGAAGGAGATCGAATCTCCGATCCAATTCGTTTTGGAGATTCATGAGGAGACGCGGGACGGCGACCAGGACCGAGATACGTTCCCGCCGTATGATCCGGATGATCGCGCTGGGGCGAAGGTCGCTCGAGTAGACCGCGGAGCCTTCGAGGAGCACGGGGATAAAAGCGCCAAGCGATTGCCCGAACATATGGCTGAGGGGGAGCATGTCCAAAAATCGGATGGGTTGGAAGGGACGTGCATATTTTTTGTAACGATCGATCTCCTTCTTGAACGGCTTCAGATTCGCGCAGATGTTGCGGTGACGATGGACGACGCCCTTGGGCTCTCCAGTAGTTCCGGAAGTAAACACGATTTCCGCGATGTCATCGGGTTCGACATCAGAGACTTCGAATTCCGCTTTTTCCGCGAGCCCATCGATTTGATCGAAAGAAAGCCCCTCTATCTGGAGCGGCGGGACGGCCTTTCCGTGAACCAGCAGGCGGGCTCCGACAATATCCTGGATCCTCCGGACAAGCCGGTCGGAGGATCGAAAATCGATCGGGACCACCGCAACACCTGAAGCCAGACACCCCCAGAAGGCGATCAGCCACTCCGGCCGGTTTTCACCCCATATTAACAGCCGGTCTCCCTTTCGGATTCCCCGCTCATCCAGAAAATCGATAAAGCCTCCTATTCCCGCCAGAAGCTCCTTGTAAGTGAGTTTAATGGTGCGAAGGCCGGTGTGGAATCGGACGGCCTCGCAATCACTAAGCCGACGCATATCGGGGAGGAGATCGAGAAGTGTTTTCATGGTGTCGCCACGGAGGATTTCTATATATTACACAGGGGTCGGGGGCCAGGGAAAATTGAAGATCGACGATTGAAGATTATTGAAGATTGAAAATCGAAGAGATCCAAATGGCCACAGTAGTCCTGAGGTGTTCAAATCTTCAATTTTCCGATATTCAATATTCAATGAAGTTTGGGAGGTGAGGGGGAATTCAAATGCAAAATGCAAAAACCCGTGTCGCGCCCAAAAAGGAATGGTTCAAGAACTGTAATAGAAGGATCCCTCGACTACGCAGCGCTGAGGCGCTGCTCCGCTCAGGATGTAGTCTTTCGACTACGCGGCAAAACCACCGTGGAGTTTAACCTGAGTCCCCTTCGACTCCCCTTCGTTCCGCTCAGGGCCGGGGCTTCGACAAGCTCAGGATAGACTTTGTCGAAGGGCTCGGGCCTTGGCTTTCGAAACAATCAACATTCACTTCAAAGAGGACGTCTTTTATGCCCGCACGCAAACGGGGAAAAAAACAGAGGCGGCTCACAGAAGAGCAGAGGCAGCAACTGGCGATCGACGGTTATCTGGTTTTGAAGCAAGTGCTGTCACGTTCTGATATAGACCGGCTCACCGGGGAGGTGAACCGGCTCTACAGGAATCATTTAAGGCAACACAGTGACGAGAAATCGCAGAAGGGGATGGACCGTAGAAATGTTATGGAAGACAGCGATGTCTTCGTGGAGCTGATCGATTTCCCGTCCACGTTCCACCTGATGCTGGACCTGCTGGGGCCAAACATCCAGCTGAGCATGTCCGAGGTCGTGGTGCGACCTCCCATCCCGGGTTTTAAAGGGTATATTCACACAGACGGCGGACAGGCGATGCGTAGGATCCGTGTGACCGAGACAAGCTGGCCGCTTCAATTGAAGATTCAGTACTTTCTGACGGATTTACGGAAGCCAAATTGTGGGAACTTTGTGGTGTTTCCCGGCAGTCACCTCAGGCCTTTTCCGGAAGGGGAAAATCCTGTGAGCGTTGAGACCCCGGGAGCTGTGCAGCTCTGTGTGAGGGCGGGAGACGCGGCGGTTTTTTCCCACTCTCTCTGGCACGGTGCAGGGCCGAACCTGTCGCGCCGGGCCCGAAAAACGCTGATCTACTGCTACAGCCAGATGTGCTTCCGTCCGTTCGACTTCGAAAAACCCACACCGGACTTGTTGAAACGGTGTTCGCCGAGACAGCGCCGACTGCTGGGAGACACGGGCCGCGAATGGCGTCACGGTGCCTATTTCTACGCCCCGCCGGATCAGGTCAAGATCATGGCCCGGCGATCACCGGCTAGTCGGGGGCGAATCTAACCCTTTGCGATTTCGGTACGCAGCGCAAAGCTTCTAGCGTCGATTGCACGGTCGGTCGCCAGGATTCCATCCAGGTGATCGATCTCGTGTTGAAGCAGTTCCGAGAGGCCGTTTCTCGCTTCCAGTTGTTGTTCTTCACCACTTTGGCGGGTGTAATTCACGGTGATTTCGACGCTGCGTTTCACCCGGACCATCAAGTCAGGAAAGGAGAAGCAATCGTCCCACAGCTCCATCTGCTCCGCGCTCGCCTTCACGACGGCCGGGTTGATCATGGGAAGCGGCTTGCCCACGTCGATGAAGACGATGCGTTGAAGGACCCCGATCTGGGGGGCGGCGATGCCCCGTCCGAAACCGTGTCTGGAAACGAAGTCGGCCAGGGTGTCGCTCAGGTGGGCGATGATTTCACCCGTCTGACTTGATTTCACGTCCGTGACGGGCTTCGACGGTTTCCAGAGGACGGGGTTACCCAACAGAAGGATGTCACGAACAGCCATTTGGCTTCTCGGCACGTGTGAAGATTCAGGGGATTTCGTCTAATTCGAATTTCTAGGGAAGGCCATCCTGATCGCCTTTGGCACCACGGTCACCTCCAGGGTTGAACCTCCAGTCATCGCCTCGCCGTCCACCTGGAACCGACCGGGGCCGGGCCGCACAATCCGAAAACCCCGGGTGCGGATTAACTGACTTCCCGGCATCTTGTCGATCGTGCCTGTGAACAGGCGTCGCACGTGCCAGAGGGTCCGCGGAAGCGTGTTGGTCTCAATAACACAGAGATCCAGAAGCCCGTCATCTGGACGGGCCCCCGGTGCAATCATTACGCCATTTCCAAACTGGGAGGTGTTGGCCACGGTCAATATGGTCGGATGCACACGTAGATCCAGGCCTTCCTCCAACTTCACGCAGATATCCTCGGGTTTGTATGTGCAGAAGGCACCCAGCGTGAAAATCGCATAGGGTAGAAAACCACGAGGACCGCCCGACCTTTTGTTGCACTGCCAGCTTACCTCCGCATCCAGCGCCACACCCGCTGTTGAAAAAAAGAATTCTTCTCCGATTCTTCCGACATCAATCGGTTGGACGATGGCCTGGAACAGGTTCTCGCATGCCTTGCCAGGATTCCGTGGAATTCCAAGGGCGTGTGCAAAGGCGTTGCCCGATCCGGTGGGGAGAAGTCCCAGGACCGTCTCCTTCTTTTCCAATAGTCCTCTTCCCACTTCATTCAGGGTCCCGTCTCCGCCCACGGCCACTACGAGATCGACTCCATCGTCGGCTGCCTCCCGGGCGAGAGCGGTCCCGTGTCCCCGATACCCGGTTCGGACTACATCGTAGGTTACCCTTGACCCCTGTAACGCCTTCCGTATGGAATCCTCCACATTGCCACGCCGTTTTCCCGCCGCAGGGTTTACGACAAACCGCATTTTCGAAAATCGAATCCCCGGATCCATTCGTCCAATCCCGGTGTTGGGCTAACCTCCAAGGATATTTCCTGAAAAAGTGAAATCGGAGAGAATCCACGCCAGCAATGAGCCATAAATCGGATTCGATGTCAATATAAAAAGTTGAGGCAATGGTTCTTCCACCCGTATTATCGTCCATCGGTTTTCAAGGTGTGGGAGGATCCCCTTTGCCCGTTAAAACTTGCCTGACAATAGGAAACAAATCTTTTCCTTTTCGCTTTTCAATCAATTCCATATCTTTCAGACAGCAGTAGCAGTAGCAGTAGCAGTAGCAGTAGCAGTGGCAGGAAAGGCAAAAGGCAGGGGTCAGGGGAAATGCAAAGTGAAAAGTGCAAAATGGAAATGCAAATTTAGGAAGACCGGAGACGATGGATAATAATAGAGCGCGATGCCGGGTCGAGACATGGACTCTTCAATTCAGGATATTTTTGACGAATATCAAAAAATCGATCGGGTGTCACACCTAACCCCCAAACCCCCTTCCCGAAACGGGAAGGGGGCTAAGGCTTATTATTTAGCCAAACTTCAATCACATGATCTCCCTTCCCCGTTTCGGGTGAAGGGCCGGGGGTGGGGTTCAAGAAGGAAATTATAAGGTGCAAGATGCAAATTGCAAAAGGCAGAATTAACGGCAGAACGTTGATGAGCAGATCGAAGGCCGAGGACAAGACCGATGATCGTTAAACCCAGGGTTCGAGGATTCATATGCACCACCGCTCATCCTGTAGGATGCGCCCTTTGTGTTCAAGAACAGATCGACTGGGTCAAATCCCAAAACACAATCGACGGCCCTCGGAACGCCCTCATCATCGGGGCTTCAACGGGATACGGACTTGCTTCCCGCATTGTCGCTGGGTTTGGGTCCGGGGCTTCTACGATTGGCGTGTTCTTTGAAAAACCGGCATCGGGAAACCGCACGGCCACGCCTGGGTGGTACAATACTGTGGCATTTGAAAGGGCCGCAAGAGAAGCGGGCGCCTATGCAAAAGGTATCAACGGCGATGCTTTTTCCGACGAGATTAAAGAAAAGACGATAGAGACCATAAAGAAAGAATTGGGAGAGGTAGATCTGGTGATCTACAGCCTGGCCGCTCCCAGGCGGATCCATCCGCGAACCGGTGAAACCTTCTCCGCTGTCCTCAAACCCATTGGAAGTCCCTTCACGGGTAAAACTGTAAATGTCGAGTCGGGTGAAGTTTCACGGGTCGGAATAGATCCAGCAAGTCCGGATGAGATCGCACATACCGTCGCCGTGATGGGAGGTGAAGACTGGGAGATGTGGATTCGCGCCCTTGGAGAGGCCGGGATTTTATCAGAAAGGATCCGAACCATCGCATACACCTACATTGGTTCTGAGCTTACCAAACGGATATACAGAGACGGCACGATCGGAAAAGCAAAGGACCATCTGGAAGCGACCGCGCAAGCGTTGGATAAGTATCTAAAGGGGAAGGACGGAAGCGCCATTGTTTCTGCCAACAAGGCGATCGTTACTCAGTCCAGTGCGGCGATTCCCGTCGTTCCGCTCTATATTTCAATTCTCTATAAGGTCATGAAGGATAAGGGTATCCACGAAGGATGTATCGAGCAGATGTACCGGCTGTTCAAAGATAGGTTGTATTCTGATAATCCTGTTCCTTTCGACGAAAAAGGCCGTATCCGTATCGACGAATCTGAGCTGAGAGAGGATGTGCAGTCCCTCGTTTTATCCTCGTGGGAAAAAGTGAATACCGAAAATCTCGCATCCTTATCCGACATCGAGGGGTACCGATCAGAATTTCTAAAACTTTTCGGTTTCGGTCTTCCAGCCGTCGACTATGAGATCGAAGTCGATCCCATAGGGAAATGAAAAATGGAAATTGCAAAATGGGGATCTTCACGCAGAAGTATGGATAGATAGAAAAGCTCCACGAATTTTCAGGGCAAAGTAGTCGAAGTCTCTGAAGCCGAAGGCGATGCGCTTGATGACTTTGATCTTGTTGTTTATGCCCTCAACGATGCTTGTGTGGATGGGGTAGTCGCAGTGTGCCAGGATGCTTTCCTTGTGATATAGCAGCTTCCTGGTGAAGCGTATCAACGGCTTGATCCCGGAGTCAAGGGCTCTTTGACACCAGGCGTCGAGCCATCTGGCTGCCCAGGCTTTGCGTTTGTAGATCCAGACTCGTTTCAGGTCCTCTTTGAGGATGTAGACGGTGTTCAAACGTTGATTGATGGCCAGGAGATCGCGGAGTCGGGCTGGCTCATCGCGGTCGGTTAGCAAGTTCTTTCTGTTTTTGAGAAGTAGGTATTTGGTTCCTCGGATGATAGCCTTGTTGTCCTTGGAGGCTTTTCGACATTCATCGATCCGAACCCGATCGATTACTTTCTGGGCATAGATCTGGAGCAGGTGGAAGGGATCATAGACCGTGGCAGCGTCAGGACAATGCTTGCGCTTCGCCTTGGCATAGCCGCGCCAAGCGTCCATCGCGATGGCCTGGATCCGGCTGCACTTTCCAGGGCCCAGCGCCTCGAAGAATGGATCCAGTGCTTCGGCGTTGCGGCCTTTGCCAACATATAGGACTTGTCCTGTTCCTGCATCAGCTACTGTAGTACCATAATCCTGGCCGCGTTTGACGGCGAACTCGTCAATGGCCAGCAGCGAGGCCTCAGTATCGCCTACGGCAGGCAAGTCGTCCTGTAAGGCCTTCTTGTCGATCTGTTTAACCACACTCCAGTGCAACCTGAACTGCTGGGCAATCGCTTTGATCGACCGGATTTCTCTGCAGGCCAAAGCTACAGCTCCAGCCAAGCGTTTGGTGTAACCAACACGAGGTTCCACCCAATCCAGATACTCAGTCCGAACGCCGCATGTCGCACAGCGTATCCGGCACTGGGAGAACTCGATCCAGACACGACCGAAGGGTCCGAAACTCAGATCCTTGACCGAACGTAGGCGGGAATCATAGCAAGATCGATACGTCCGACCACAGGTGCAGCGGTACTCCTTTTCCCGTCGCGAGACCTCTATCCAAAGTGTCGAGAGATCCTCGCGGAACCTCAGCTTGATCACATAAAATCCTTGCAGACCAACCAGCCTGTCGATATAATCCTGTATAGCCATCGGGATTCTCCTTTCGTCAGGTTAGGTGCGTTACCCAACTGTAGGAGAAAACCGGTGGCTTTTCTACATTATTGATCCACTCTTAAGCGTGAAGAACCCAAAATGGAAATTGCAAAAAGTAGGGGTAAGAGGTCCAGGAGTCAGGATCGGAAGTCAGGGGAAGTCAAAAACCAGTAGTCAGAGGACCGGGGTAAGGGGTAAGCAGTAGGGGTGGTGTTACAGAGAGGGCATTTGACATGGATAAACCGAACATTCTTTACATCCTCGCAGACGACCTGGGTTGGGCCGACGTGAGCATGCACGGTTCTCCGATCAGAACGCCGAACATCGACCGCCTTGCCCTTGAAGGAATTGAATTGACCCAACACTATGTCTGCCCGATGTGTACGCCGACCCGGGCTTCTCTGCTGACCGGCAGACACCCCAGCCGGTTCGGTCCTCACGCCACGGTTCCCTCGAACGCGCCTGTCCTTCCGGATGGGTACGCGACGCTGGCCTCTGTGCTCCGGAATTCGGGATACGACACGGGTCTATTCGGGAAATGGCATCTCGGGTCGTCCCCGCAGTTCGGGCCGAACCAATTCGGGTTCAACGCGGCTTACGGAAGCCTCGCGGGTGGGGTCGATCCCTACAACCATCGATACAAACGGGGCGAATTCTGCGTCACGTGGCATCGCAACGGCGAACTCGTCGAAGAGAAGGGCCACGTTACGGATCTGATCGCTCGCGAAGCGATTCAGTGGATCGAGGGCCGAGATCAACCCTGGTTCTGTTACCTGCCGTTCACGGCCGTGCACGTTCCGGTAAAACCCACGGGGACGTGGCTTGACGAGTATGCCTTCGAGAAATTTGACGAGGACCTCTCCAAAGATGCGTCATTCAAAAAGTATGCGGCCTACACAAGCCATATGGACTGCGCCATCGGCCGGGTTCTCGAATGTCTTGAAAAAATCTGCCAGCGAGAAAAGACGATCGTGGTTTTCGCTTCGGACAACGGCGCCATGAACGACTGCCCTTTGCACGAGACGGACAAGTATCCCGGATGGCAGGAAGCGTACCCTCGGCTCGGCAGCAACCTTCCTTACCGGGGGGTCAAAGCACAGCTCTATGAAGGGGGCATTCGCACGCCGATGGTGGTCAACTGGCGCGGCACGCTGTCTTCTCGAAAAATCGATCACCCCGTGCACGTGACGGACTGGATGCCGACGCTCACCGGGCTTGTGGAGGCCGCCCCGGATGCGGATCCCCAGTGGGATGGAACCGACATCTGGCCTCTCATCTCCGGAGCGGATAGAGGGACACAGGAGCGGTGCTTTTTCTGGAATTTCATGGGGGATTCGCACCTCGGCGTGCGTTACGGGGACTGGAAGTTGATCACGGGAGACGGCCCAGACGCCCCCAAGACGGAGCTTTTCAACATTGCGGAAGATCCGTTCGAGGAGCGGGATCTGTATGCCGATCATCCGGAAATCGTAAATCAGTTGACGGAGAACCTGCGCGAACAACGGGAACTGGACAATAGTTCCAAACGGGAAGAGGTGGATTCCCCGCTCATGCCGTAGGATCGGTTCGAATCGAGATGTCCCCCTATTACACGGGTCCTGCATCGACTGGCGCTCGATCACAACCGGAAAGAAGATTTGTGGGGGAAGGATCGTTGATAAATTTTCCGCGTTCGACGTTTACCTGGAAGAGACATCCACGAGAGCCGGATCCGTACTATAAGTGGCCAGGGGGTTTCGTGGGCAAGCAGGGACAAATCTACCAGGTCCGTTTCAACCTCGAGTCCCGATGTGAAGTCACTGAGGGGGGGACGGGAAAGTCCGCGGAATTTTTCCTGGGCGTTCCGTGTCGCGGCGAGTACACGATCGCGCGCCGCAATCTATTCCAGATTCCGAACGCTGAATGGCGTTTTGCCTTCAGCCGGAAAACCTCCCTGAGTATTGCCAAGAAGTCAAGCATTGATGAGGAACCCTCATCCGCGTTCCCGTTCAGCGATAAATTCCAGAATTTCCGAATCGACATCCGGTCTTTCACGGAAGTCGAAGAACTGACGGACCCCCAACGGATTGTGGAAGCGACGCTGAACAACGAGGTCCTCAATGCCTGTTCGACCTACCGAGATGCCAAGCGGGATTTTACAGTGACCGTCGAGTATCCGGTCAATCTGATCAACGTAAATTCGGAGGAGGCCGAATTTCAGATCTGCACCGGACCTGTTCTTCTGCCTGACCTGACGACCTGGAATGGGGAGGAGGTTGAGCGGATATTTGTGGCGCACGTAGCCATCACTGCATTCGACTATGTGGAGTTTATCTTGAGGAAAGAAATTGAAGCCGCGCCGGAAGAACGCGTATGGATGGATAAACCGCGTGGCAGGGACCGGTTTGAATTGATCGATCCGAACCGAGCACCTCCGGATTACCCACCGGAACGGCCTAAGCCAACGGTGTACAACGAGATCTGGGAACTAAAAGCCGACAACGTAATTCTGCGCGCGATGAACGCATGAGGAGAAGCAGTAGCAGTAGTGGAAAAACAGAGGCAGGGGTTAGAGGTCGGAGGTCAGGGGCCAGGAAAGGCAGGATCAAGGTCAGAGGTCGGGGAAAATTGAAGATTCATCTAAAGCAGTAGCAGTGGCAGGAAAACAAAAGGCAGGGGTCGGAGGTCGGGAAAATTGAAGATTGAATATTGAAGATTGAGGCGAGATCCTTAAGGACACAAGAAAGTCCTGAGTTTTTTAATATTCAATTTTGGGTTCTTCACGCTTAAGAGTGGATCAATAATGTAGAAAAGCCACCGGTTTTCTCCTACAGTTGGGTAACGCACCTAACCTGACGAAAGGAGAATCCCGATGGCTATACAGGATTATATCGACAGGCTGGTTGGTCTGCAAGGATTTTATGTGATCAAGCTGAGGTTCCGCGAGGATCTCTCGACACTTTGGATAGAGGTCTCGCGACGGGAAAAGGAGTACCGCTGCACCTGTGGTCGGACGTATCGATCTTGCTATGATTCCCGCCTACGTTCGGTCAAGGATCTGAGTTTCGGACCCTTCGGTCGTGTCTGGATCGAGTTCTCCCAGTGCCGGATACGCTGTGCGACATGCGGCGTTCGGACTGAGTATCTGGATTGGGTGGAACCTCGTGTTGGTTACACCAAACGCTTGGCTGGAGCTGTAGCTTTGGCCTGCAGAGAAATCCGGTCGATCAAAGCGATTGCCCAGCAGTTCAGGTTGCACTGGAGTGTGGTTAAACAGATCGACAAGAAGGCCTTACAGGACGACTTGCCTGCCGTAGGCGATACTGAGGCCTCGCTGCTGGCCATTGACGAGTTCGCCGTCAAACGCGGCCAGGATTATGGTACTACAGTAGCTGATGCAGGAACAGGACAAGTCCTATATGTTGGCAAAGGCCGCAACGCCGAAGCACTGGATCCATTCTTCGAGGCGCTGGGCCCTGGAAAGTGCAGCCGGATCCAGGCCATCGCGATGGACGCTTGGCGCGGCTATGCCAAGGCGAAGCGCAAGCATTGTCCTGACGCTGCCACGGTCTATGATCCCTTCCACCTGCTCCAGATCTATGCCCAGAAAGTAATCGATCGGGTTCGGATCGATGAATGTCGAAAAGCCTCCAAGGACAACAAGGCTATCATCCGAGGAACCAAATACCTACTTCTCAAAAACAGAAAGAACTTGCTAACCGACCGCGATGAGCCAGCCCGACTCCGCGATCTCCTGGCCATCAATCAACGTTTGAACACCGTCTACATCCTCAAAGAGGACCTGAAACGAGTCTGGATCTACAAACGCAAAGCCTGGGCAGCCAGATGGCTCGACGCCTGGTGTCAAAGAGCCCTTGACTCCGGGATCAAGCCGTTGATACGCTTCACCAGGAAGCTGCTATATCACAAGGAAAGCATCCTGGCACACTGCGACTACCCCATCCACACAAGCATCGTTGAGGGCATAAACAACAAGATCAAAGTCATCAAGCGCATCGCCTTCGGCTTCAGAGACTTCGACTACTTTGCCCTGAAAATTCGTGGAGCTTTTCTATCTATCCATACTTCTGCGTGAAGATCCCCATTTTCCGATATTAAATATTCAATGAAGTCGGGTTCGGATGTCGGAGGCCAGGGAAGGAAATTGCCAGGTGCAAAATGGAAAATGCAAAATTAAACGCAATTAGACCTCATGGGCTTGACTTTCCAAGCCGGAATGAGTAAATTCACGCCATGCCCAACTTTAAGAACCGCACGATGTGGACGGGTGACAACCTGGACATCATGCGTGGTATGAACTCCGGGAGCGTAGACCTGATCTACCTCGATCCTCCTTTCAATAGCAAGCGGAACTATGCCGCACCCGTGGGGAGCGAGGCGGCCGGGGCTGCATTCAAAGACACGTGGACGCTTTCGGACGTGGACGAAGCATGGCACGGAGAGATCGCAGACAAGCAACCGGCCCTATATTCGATCATTGACGCATCAGGCTTGGCGCACGGGAAAGGCATGAAATCGTATTTGATCATGATAGCCGTAAGGCTGCTCGAAATGAAGCGGTTGCTCAAGACAACCGGAAGTCTGTACCTGCATTGCGACCCCACGGCCAGCCATTACCTGAAGCTGCTCATGGATGCTGTGTTCGGAAAATCCAATTTCAGGAACGAAATTGTATGGTGCTATACAGGTGCGAGCAATACACCTCGATGGTTTCCACGCAAGCATGACACGGTTTTGTGGTACTGCCGCAAAACGACTGCGTCGTTTTACCGTGATGCCGTGCGCGTACCGTATCATCCTGAAACGCTCGCCCGGAAAGGACGCGCAGATGACAGCTGGTTCACGAACGAAAAGCGGAGCAGGGCCGACGTTGAAACCATGCTTGGGGTTGGCAAGGTGCCGGAAGACTGGTGGGTCGGTATTCCAAAGCTGACCAATCAACGCGAACGTGTCGGCTATCCTACCCAGAAACCCCTTGCCCTCTTGGAGCGAATCGTTAAAGCGTCGAGCCAGGAGGGAGATATTGTCCTGGACCCATTCGCGGGCTGCGCCACCGCCTGCGTTGCTGCCGAAAAGCTGCACCGCCAATGGGTGGGTATAGACATATCGGAGAAAGCGGTTGATCTTGTTCAGGTCCGCATCCGGCAACTCGACCTGTTCAGCGACTTCACGCCCGTCAAGCGAACCGACGTTCCAAAACGAACGGACGTAGGCAAGCTTCCCAACTACCGTACACATAGGCATGTCCTGTTCGGCAAGCAGGAAGGAATGTGCAAAGGGTGCCGTTCAACATTTCACTTCAGAAACTTCGTGGTGGATCATGTCACGCCCAAGAGCAAAGGAGGAACCGATCATCTGGACAACCTGCAACTGCTATGCGGAGCCTGCAACAGCGTCAAGGGATCCAACACACAGGAACATCTGATCTCCAAATTGAAGGCGGATGGTATCCTGTAAATCGAAAGGAGAATTCAAATGGCAGACGAAAAAAACAACGACCAAAAACAGACACCGCCACCACCGCCACCACCGCCACCACCGCCTCCTCCGCCCCAGCCAGAACGAGTCACTAAAGGCGGTTAGCGAAGTGTGTTGTGTAAGAGAAGGCACGCGAGATTTAATAAAACAGAGAGTGCTATGCATCCATAGCACCACGTGGCAAGACATGCCTTCTGGCCAACGATGGAGCGGTTGTGTTTTATTTGTTTCTTCAGACCATTGAACCTTTCACGTTCAAACAGTTCATCAGCTTTTTGATCGGCTTCCGGTTTGCCCTCAAAATACTTTTTTAGTTCTTGATACCAGGGATCCCATTTCTCTATGCTTTCGGTCTCATGGCAACGTGGCCAGAGAATAATCAGTGCCAGAATTCCGCCCACACTAAGGGCTATTGCAGAGAGAGTTTGGGCAGATGATACAACTACGTGTGCAGTGTCAAGGTTAAGAAAATAAGCGGTTTGTGTGGACAGAAACGTGATCAGAATCAACGAAACGCTTGCTTTGACGTCAAGTGTGTCCGACAAGCTGAAGAACAGTTTGTCTTTCTCTTCAATTCTATTAATAAGTTGAGTCATTGGCTTCATTTCTGCGACCTCCATATTAAGAAACACTCTACGCGAAGCACCCCTTCATGAACGTGTCAAACGTCCGCTTGTTCTTCCGGTTGTTGTATTTGTAACACGCCTCAGCCACATAGAACGGCGTGTAACGCTTCGTGTAGTGATGATGGGAACCGTACCAGGCACGCTTGAGCAGAGACCACACGCCTTCAATCGTATTCGTGTGTATGTCACCGTCCGCATAATGCCTGGCATGGTGGATCACAGCGTGACTCATGATTTGCCTTACGGTATTATAAGCACTGTATTCATCCGTGACAAGCATCGACCCTTCGGGGTCTATCGCCTGCTTGACGAAGGCCAGAACTCCCTTGCCAGATAGATCGTCCGCCACACGGGCAACCACCTTCCCGCCACGCTCCACTGCCCCTATAACCGGAGTCTTGCGGGTTCCGCGCCCCCTGGGAGCGTTGCCGCCGCCTCCTGACCGCTTGTTACGCTTCCGTGGCTTGCCTCCTACGTAGGTCTCATCTGCCTCGATGATTCCTCGCAAGAGCACTCTACCATTCCTTGTCGCCATCTCGGCACGAATCCGCTGTTGCATATACCATGCCGACCGCTGGGTAAGGTTCAGGTCCCGGGCAAGCTGACAACTGGACAGGCTCTTCTTGGCGTTCACGATCAAGGCGATTGCCATAAACCACTTCTGAAGCGGCAGGTACGTTTTCTGAAATATTGTCCCTGAAAGAACATTGAAGCTGGACCCGCAGGCATGACAGTTCCAGCGTCCAACGCGGTTACGGTCCTTCTTGCGGGCAACGTCACCAACGACACCGCAGAGCGGACAAAACGGATCATCTCCGAATCTCACCCGCTCAAGGTGATCAATGCATGATTCCTGAGTAGGGAACCTTTCAATCGCCGTCAACAAGTTCATTTTCCTTCCTCCTCTTTTTTGGTTAAGTTGGTTGTTTTCACTACACTTAATATAACCGAAAAGAGGGTAAAAGTCAAGCCCTTAGATTCTAATTGCGAAATTAAAAGGTAGACCGGACTCAGGTCTGGGTTCGGGATCAGGCGTCTGGGGTTTCGGTTTTCCGGTTCCGGACCAGCCTCTTCTTCCGTGCGTTGAACAGAGCGGTGAATCGTTTCCTGATTGGACCCCGCGTTTCCCCCGCGGGGGGATCGAGGGTCAGGGCGAAGCAAAGGTCAACCATATCCCTCATGTCACAGGCGGAAATATATTCCTCAGCAGGCCAGCGCTTTCCCAGATTGTGATAGTTACCGAGTGGAAACGCGAGAGCTCCCACGGTCATGCCGTGAAGCAGATAAAGCGTGGCCTCGCAAACCCCACCGCTCATCAACTGCCGTTGATACCGGAAAGAACGCTTCCGCTTCCGAAGCTCCTGGGCACGGAAGTGGATGGCGTATTCCACTCGAGGATCGAAGGTGCTCACCCTGTCCCCGACACGGATGACAGGCCCCTGCCCTACCTCGCCCCCCGGCAAGGCCTTACTGGCTTCCAGAACCAGAACGGGTGCGCGCGCGGGAATCATCCGTTCGAGGGTGACCCCCGCCGCACCGAGCAGCCCCACCTCCTCCGCGCGGGTGAACACGCCATAAAGGTTCGCCTCCGCTTTCACCCGATGCAAGCGGTCAAGTGTCGCCAGGATGGCAGCACATCCCGCCAGGTTATCGGCTGCCTTCGTTAAGATTCGGTCTCCGTCAAACTTCACCGGTGCGAGTCGCCAGTAGCCGAAAGCCCCGTTCGATTCCAGAACCGGCCGCTGAGTGCGGATCGAAAAGATCGAATCCTTTCCCGCCGATGTCATGAGCGGGGAGGTTATCTTTCCCGGGATCTCAACCCCATTTGAGATAACAGTCACCTTCGAACCGGGGAAATGACGAGGGTCGCACGCACCCAGCCACTCTGCGGTGAGGTCTTTCCCCCCGGCTTGAAGAACCTCGAATCCGGGGTGATCCATGTGGGCGGTTAGTGCAAGCGGTTTTATCCCACGACCCTTTCGGTAGCGAAGCATCAGGTTGCCGTATCGATCGGATCTTACGGGGATTTTTCGATCGGTGGCAAAGACACGAACGTGGTCCTGAACCGCGTTTTCGTGGAAGGGGGCGGTGGGAAGGGAGAGGAGGTCCCGGACGATTTTTCGGGTCGCTCTGTCCATAAAATCCGTGAAACGGCAAACGGCAAACGGGAAACGTGGATCGGGATTTTTCGTTCGTGAACGCCGTCCTTCAAGTCCACCGGCTGATGGTGACCTTCTGGCGGGTGAAGAAGGCCACGCCCTCCCGTCCCTGGACGTGAAGGTCGCCGAAGAAGGAGGCGTTCCAGCCGGAGAAGGGGAAGAAGGCCATTGGGGCGGGGACACCGACGTTGATGCCGACCATGCCGGCGCTTATCCTGTGGCGGAATTTCCGGGCTGCGGTTCCGCTGGAAGTAAAAAGGACCGCGGCATTCCCGTAGCCGCTATCGTTGCAGGAATCGATCGCGGCGTCCAGATGGTCCGTCCGGATGACGGAAAGGACCGGGCCGAATATTTCATCGCGAGCAATTTCCATCTGGGGGGTTACGTGATCGAAGACGGTCGGACCGACATAGAACCCCCCGGGGGGGTCATCGACGGTGACATCACGACCGTCCACGAGAAGCTTCGCTCCTTCAGAAACCCCTTTTTCGATATAGCTTCGGATCCGTTCGAGGTGTTGAGGGGTGACGACGGGGCCCATCTGGGCTTGGGGGTTGCGGTCCGTGGGGCCTGTCCGGAGGTTTTTGACGGCATCGCAGAGCCGCGGAAGCAGACGCGTCCCGGCTTCTCCAACACAGACGAGGACGCTTCCGGCCATACAGCGTTCGCCAGCACAACCGTAAGCGGAACCGAGGATTGCATCGATGGTCGGGTCAATGTCTGCGTCCGGCATTGCGACCATGTAGTTTTTTGCCCCGCCTGAAGACTGGACGCGCTTCCCTTTCATTGTCGCGACTTCGTAAACGTGCCTGGCCACGGGGGTGGACCCCACGAAGGAGATGGCGTGAACCCGGGGGTGGGTCAGGAGAGCGTCCACTGCGGCCTGGCCGCCGTGGACCAGGTTGAGAACGCCGGGTGGGAGTCCGGCTTCGATGAGGAGTTCAACGATTCGGATGGCGCTGAGGGGTACCTTTTCAGAGGGTTTGAGAACAAAGGTATTGCCGCACGCCAGGGCGATCGGAAATGTCCACATCGGGACCATCACGGGGAAGTTGAACGGGGTGATGGCCGCGCAGACTCCGAGGGGTTGGAGAATGGTATCGCTGTCGATGTCTCGCGCGATGTTTTCGAGAGATTCACCCATCATCAAGGAGGGTATGCCGCAGGCGAATTCAACGACTTCGATTCCCCGCCTTACGGAGCCCCTGGCCTCGTCGAGGGTCTTCCCGTTTTCCCGGGTCACCGATTGTGCGAGTTCCTCGAAGCGGTTCTCCAGGATCTCCTTGTATCGAAACAACAGTCGGACCCTTTCGACCGGCGGGGTCTCGGCCCACGTGGGGAATGCCCTGTCCGCGGCGTCGACGGCCAACCCCACCTCATCGGCCCCGCAGAAGGGCGTCGAGGCGATCTGGGTCCCGTCCGAAGGATTGTAGACGGGTTCGGAGGTCGTGGCAGCAGACGTGAACCACTCACCCCCTATGTAGATGGGACATGTCGGTGGGGGAGGGGGAGTCATAAGCGGTTTTCTCCTTAGATTAAAACGCCGTTCGATTCGTCTGCCCGTTTTAGCTTCTCACAAACTTTTGCAGCCGCTGTCCCCGGTCTTCCCCCCCGATCTCGGCGACATAGACGCTTCCCTCGTCATCGACACAGATCCCGTGGGGGGCCTGAAGCACGCCTCCCGAGGCGCCGGAGAATCGGCTGATCCGTTTCCCGTCGGGCGACCAGACGCTGACGTGTCCGTACCCCCCCTGCTCGGCCACGTAGATGGTGTTGTCGTCCGTTACCCAGACGTCCCCGGGCATCTCCAGGTCGTTCCATTCTTCGATAAATTCACCGTCTGGATCGAAGAGCTGAATCCTGTCGTTTTCCCTATCGCACACGAGGACACGGCCGGTTTTATCGCAACCGATGTTGTGGACGACAGCGAACTGGCCGGGCCCGCTTCCCGCCTCTCCCCACGCCATCAGGTGCTCCCCTTCCTTGGAATATTTGTGTACACAGCGATTGCCATAGCCGTCGGAGACATAGAACGAACCATCCAGCCCGAAGGCGACGCCCGTGGGCATGTTGTACTCTTTGCGGTAGTGGGTTACACCCGACTGGCCCCTGTTGCCCCACTCGCGCTCCAGTTCCCCCAGCCTCGTGTATCGGCGAACGATGTGCTGGAAAGAATCGGTCAGGTAAACCTGGTCGTCCGGCCCGATGAAGATGCCGTGTGACTGGCTCACCAGGTTCGGAGAAAGGCCGAACTCCCCATAGCCCCAAGATGTGATGAAGTTACCGTCCTTGTCGAACACAATGATGGGGTGTTTTCCGCGAGTGAAGGCATAGATGCGTCCACGAGAATCGATCGCAGCGTCTGACACCAGAGAAAAGACCCATCCTTCCGGAAGCTTGGCCCAACCGTCAACGACTTCGTACTTATAATCGCCCTGTCCCAGGGCCATATCATTCTCCTCTAATGAGATCTCAGTTCCGCGACTGTTCTGCCCTTTCCGTGATTGCGTGAAGGTAATGGCAAAGGGTTCCAGATGTCAACCCTATTCTACGGAGGTGGCCAGGGTAATTGGGCTTGATCTGACGCGGGTTTTTTCTCTATATTTTCTCTCGATTTTCCTGAACAGAAAGGCAGAGGCCAGAGGTTGGGGGTCAGGGGTCAGGGAAGTCAAAACCAAAATTCAGGAGCCGGGGGGCTCGCGACCTATCGGAGACGGTCAGGTTACCCTCAAAGCCCGACACCACAATTCCATCGTGACCATCCTGCCGATCAGGTCCCACTGATCGGCGTGGCCCTGCTCCTGATCGGATAGGAGGCGTTCGACAGCGCTCGGACGGAACAGCCCGCGCTGACGGGCATCCACACCCAGGAGGAGATCGCGCTCGAAATTGCAGAGGGCGTGACTGCGTTGATGCCAGGTTTTTGTTCGTGCGAGTGAGGGTTGGGGTGGATGACTCCGAAGACGACCCAGGAGTCTGGAGAGGAAGAGACGCCCGGAGCCTGTGGCCACCGGCAGGCCGGTTTTGGCCCAAGGAATACGCGCAAGTTTCGGAAAAAGATGGCAGAAAGCCCTGACGTAGAGACGCTGGTCAGCACGGAGAGAGGGTTTGACATCGCGGATGAAGTCCATGAGATCCCGGTCGAACAGAGGGAGCCTGATCTCCACCCGGTCGCGAAGTGTCACGAGGCCCATGAGAATGAACCGGCGCTGTCTCTGGGAAATGTCCAGAACGTCCAGCCGGTTGACCGGGGAACGGAAGGGACATAAGGCATCGAGGCCGTTGAGGGATTCGGGGATGTAACGTTCGGTCAATTGAAAAAAATCATCGGTCAGGAGGGTCCGGCGGAGTCCCCTGGACAGAGAGGGGACCATGTAGGGGAGGACCGATCTCCGTCCGGCAAGCTTGGTCCCCAAGGAGACAAAACTTCCGAGCATTTGCATTCCGGAAAGGGCGATCCGGGTTTGATTTCGAATTTTGTCGTAGGTCCCGACGGCGAAGGCGTGATGGAGGTTAAACGCCCCATCGGTTTTCTGGACTATGGATTCCGCGCGCCCCGGCAGTTGGTCGGGTCCGATCCGGAAGGTGTGGTGTTCCACACCAAGCAAACGCGCGACACGATCTGCGATCTTCACATCCTCTGTATCCGGTTCCCCAAAAGTAATGGCTTTGATTCGATGTCGTGAAGATGCCGCGGCGGCGAGGACACGGGAGTCGAGCCCGCCGCTCAAGAGGACCCCGACCCCCTCCTCGGAGCAGTCCAGGATAGCGCGCCGGAGCCTGTCGCCCATCATCCTGACCGCTGTGGTTCCGGACGGCCCTCCTTCGTCTTCCCTGTAGTCCGGCTTCCAGTATGCGTCCACGGTCTTCCGATTGCTTTGCCAGGTCAGGACAGTCGCGGGGGGGACAAGGCTGATATCTTCAATGAGGGTCCGGTGCTCCAGGAGTTGACCAAAACAGAGAAGGTCGGATAGGGCCTGGTCATCGAGCCGGTTTTGACTTCCGGGATCCCCCATCAATGCGAAAGCCGAGGAGGAAAACATGAATCGTCCTCCCCGAATGGCCCAGCAAAGAGGCGAGAAGCCGTAACGGTCGGTGATAAGACGCAAAACGCGATTCCTGGCGTTCCATATGGCCAGGGCGGCCGGAGGTCGCAAGGATTCAAAGGGAAGCGGTCCGACGCCGTCGACCCTGCGGTCGAGGGATGAGATGCCTTCATACGCCGTGATGACGTCGGACGTGGCATCTATTCGCACCGGATGTCCCTCCAGTCCGGCAACTGCGATCGAACACTCAGCCGTTTCGACGCATTCAAGGAGGTCGTGCGGTCCTTTGAGGCGGACGCACAACCGTCGAAATAATTCAGACCGCATCTCAGGCGATTCGTCGGGTGTCCAGACGACGCCTATTATTCCGGGCATCAGAGGCCTTTTCGGTTTCCGTTAGGCGGTTAATTTATTCGCGGTATGCCTCCCGGTTCTTTCCCCACTTCCTAAGCTTCACCTGATCGATCAATATAGCAACGACAGGCGTTCGATCGCAAGTATTCGTGAACCCATGAACAACGACAGGTTGAAGAGCGAAGAAGCTTTCCACGATGCCTGGGCCCGGCAGATTCAGGTGGAGGCCATCGACCCGGAGTTGGCATTTCACCCTGATATTTCCCCCGAGACCCATTACGCCCTCGACCGGTTAGGCGATCTGGAGGGTCGAAAGGTACTCGATCTCGGCTGTGGTGCTGGTGAGGCAAGCGTCTTTTTTGCGCGTCGGGGCGCAGAGGTCTGGGCAGCGGATCTCTCCTCGGAGATGTTGAAGGTCGCCGAGCGGCTGTCAAGACGGTACGGGGTATCTGGAAAAATTCGGTTTGTAAAGGTCAACGCGGAGGCCATGGCGTTTCCGTCGGCGACATTCGATCGTGTCTACGGATTCGGGGTCCTTCATCACCTGAATCTCGAAGCGGCCGCCTCAGAGGTTGGAAGGGTCTTGAGGTCGGATGGAAAGGCCGTGTTCGTGGAACCCTTGAAATACAACCCGATCATCAATCTCTATCGCTGGATGTCCCCGGACGTGAGAACCCCTGATGAACATCCGATTTCATTTGAGGATATCAAAAAGATCGGGAAGCCTTTTCGCCGGACACACCACAAGGAGTTTCAACTGATTTCCCTTCTGATTCATATCTACTTCTTCGCTGTTTTAAAGATTGACCCCCGCACCGAACGATACTGGAAGCTGGCCGTCCAGAAAGGCCGAAGGTACGAGAATTGGTTTCGCGGGGTCCGCCGGTTCGATCGCGTCGCCCTAGATCGGATCGCCCCGCTTCGGTGGTTGAGCTGGGCAAGTGTCGTGGAGCTGTGGAAATGAATCATGGCAGGGTTCACGTTTCGTGTAACTTATGCGGGTGCAATCACACCGATCTGTTGTATCTGAAAAACGGTCTTCGGGTGGTCCAATGCAGGGTCTGCGACCTTGTCTACTTAAACCCCCGTTCTGAGAAGGATGCCGAAGTCCGGGAAAGGGAAAAGGGCCCGGCCGCTCCATGCGGCGCGAGCTTCGAACGGGAAAGGATCATCTTCGAGCGCCGGATACTCGAAGTTCAACGGTTAAAAAGAAAACCGGGCCGCCTTCTCGACGTGGGATGCGGAACAGGAGGATTCATGGCTGTTGCCCGGGATTGCGGGTGGTCTGCCGTCGGCGTGGACCCCAATGAAGCGGCGGCAGCACACGCCCGTTGCAATCTCGGGCTGGAGGTGGTGAATGGGACACTCGAGGAACTGCCCCCGTCAAAGGGTCTTTTTGACCTGGTCACTTTTTGGGATGTCCTGGAGCACGCGCCGGATCCCATGGGTCTGATCAAAGCGCGCGGAGCCGATTGGCTGAGGGTGGCCTGATCGGGATCACGGTCTCGAACATCTCCTCCGTGGCGGCTTGGGTCGGGGGGACGGGATGGCATGCCTTGAGGGATGAACATCTGACCTTTTTCACCCCCGAGACCCTGCGAAAGATGGTCACTTTAGCGGGTTTTGATGTGATTCGGATAGAGACGGAAGGGCTGGGGATCCCCCGGGTGGGCGGGTGGATCGGGTTTCGGTTTGCCGAGGGGGCGGTCAACGCCCTTCTCGATCTGCTTCAAGTGGGGGAGGAGGCATCTTTGTATGCGAGCAGAAAGTAGCCGGACCCCCCGTTCCAATCACGTAACCTTTTCGGAAGACGTTCATATGGCCAAAGACCGGGTGCCAAACCCGAATTATGCCTGTTATTTTCTTGACTTTCCCGACCGATCGTGCTATTTTGCCTGATTCAGAACAGTATGGGATCGGACAGTCCCAAAACTATTTGTTAGCGAATATTTGGACCTAAAACGGATCCCGCCGATGGCAGATGGGTTGTCTATGCTCAGGGTGGCCTCCGTGTGCGATGACTGCCGTTTCTGCTGGCGTGGAAATCCCGGGGAGGACGGGGGGCGGATCGGTCTTGAGTGGGTTGTACGGGAAGTCGTCCGCCGGGTCCGATCCGAGTCCGCAAGGGACAGAAACCGTTTGGTCCCGGTGGGGGTTTCGGTTCGGCACATCCACCTCAATCAGAAGGCCCTGGATCAGCTCTATGGGACCGGGAGCAGGCTGACAAAATTCCGCGATCTCTATCAGCCCGGTGGCTATGCAGCTGAACAGACGGTCACGCTCATCGGTTCCCGAATGCGGGCGATCGAACGGGTTCGGGTGCTAGGCCCGTTGCGGGATTATGTTCAGGTGGAGCTTGCCCGGACGGACGGGATTCTCCTCGGGATTGACCTGCCGGTCCGGGATTCGGGCAATCTGGAAGGCGCCTCGCCGATCACCCTGGTGGGTCCCGAAGGGTCCCTCACCCTTCCTGTCGCGATAAGGGCTATTCGACACGTCCATCTCGGTCCAAAGGACGTGATTCAGATGGGACTCCAGGAGGTTGAAAAGGTTCGTGTCCGCACAATGGGACCCAAGGCCCTCCATTTCGAAAATGTTTCCGTGAAAGTTGCAAACGATTACATCCCGGAACTGCACCTGGATACCGACGACGCAAACGCAGCGGATCTGGTCTGCAGCGATCCAGTAGAAATCGAGCGGTGAAAAATAAACTGGTTGAACGGATTGATGGGCAATATGCGGGGACAGGCTCTGGGGATGGTTGAGACGAAGGGGCTGATCGGTTTGATAGAAGCCTCCGATGCCATGGTCAAGACCGCGCTGGTAACGCTCCAGCGTTACGAGAAGATCGGTCTGGGTTACGTCATAACGATGGTCCGTGGAGATGTGGGAGCCGTACAAGCGGCGGTGGAAGCCGGGGCTTCTGCGGCCCAGCGGGTTGGAGAACTGGTATCCGCTCATGTCATCCCCAACCCTCATTCAGAGGTTGAACAGGCGATCCTGGAAGCCCCTTCACCCCCTGGGGCCGGATAGCAAGGGTAAAAGGCAGCCAGCAAACGTTAAAGGAAAAAATGATGAGTGGTGAATTGTGAATCGCAACTTCACTTTCTTCACCTTGATCATCTAAGATTTTCTCCGTTTCATGTTTCACTTTCACAAAGAGGAGCGAAGGCATGGGTGAAGCACTGGGGCTGATTGAAACAAAGGGTCTGGTGGCCTTGATTGAGGCCTCCGACGCGATGGTCAAGGCCGCCAACGTGAACCTCGTCAGTTGGGAGAAGATCGGGGCGGCATACGTCACTGCCGTCGTGCGAGGCGATGTGGCCGCGGTGAAAGCTGCCACCGATGCCGGCGCTGCAGCAGCACAGAAGGTCGGGGAACTGATCTCGGTCCACGTCATCCCGAGGCCGCACAGCAGCCTTGAAGATGTCCTGCCGATCGGCAAGTCGGAATAATCGGGATTTAGCGGATGGTCATTGGTCGGGTTGTTGGCACGGTAGTGGCCACACAGAAAGACAGGGGTCTTACGGGGACAAAGCTTCAGATCATACAGGCGGTTGGCCCCGACTTGAGTACGAAAGGCGGCTTTGTGGTGGCCGTGGACTCTGTAGGGGCGGGTGAGGGTGAGGTGGTCCTCTACACAACCGGCAGTTCCGCCCGGCAGACGGAACAAACGGAGGGAAAGCCGGTTGATGCGGTGATCGTAGCCATTGTGGACTCCGTGGATATCGAGGGGAAGACGGTTTACCAAAAAAATCTTGACACAGAATCAAACGACACATAAGCCGGGTCCTGCAAAATTCCCAACGCCCCGGTGCATTCCGGTGTTTCTCTTACATCCCCCGTGAGATTCAGGATCGTTTTCCCCCCGTGTTTTCCGTGGTTTGAACAAAATTCAATGAACGCAAAGATGGACATTGATGAGTCACGCATCCGGTCGATTGTGGAGGAGGTTGTCCGAAACCTGTCGGCCGATGGTGGGGGGGAACAGGCCGCCTCAGCGGGAGACGGGGTCTTTCAAGACGTAGATGCGGCCGTAGCTGCTGCGGAGAAAGCGCAGATTGAACTGTCCAGACTGTCCCTCGAACGCCGCAAGGAGATCATCGCGGCGGTCCGGAGGGTCGGACTGAGCAAGGCAGAGGAATTTTCCCGCCGGGCCCACGAGGAAACCGGGATGGGTAACGTCCCGGACAAGATCAGGAAGCATCAGATCGTCTCCACGCTGACCCCGGGGGTGGAGGATCTCACGCAGACCGCGTGGACCGGGGACCACGGCCTTACCGTGGTCGAGATGGCCCCCTATGGTGTCGTCGCTTCCGTCACTCCGTCCACGCATCCGGTCCCGACGATCATCAACAACACGATCAGCCTTTTGGCCGCCGGGAACTCAGTCGTCTTCAACCCGCATCCTGGGGCCAAACGCGTTTCCGCCTTCGGTGTCGAGCAGATCAACACCGAGATTGTCGGGGCCGGGGGCCCCCCAAACCTGCTCACGACCGTTGAAGAACCGAGCATCGAAACCGCAAATGCCCTTTTCGAGCATCCCAGGATCGCTTTGATTCTCGTCACCGGAGGACCCGGTGTCGTCAAGGCGGCCATGCGGGCATCCAAGAAAGCCATCACTGCGGGGCCCGGTAACCCCCCCGTGGTCGTGGACGAAACCGCGGATCTGGAAAAGGCCGCACGCGATATCATCTCGGGGGCCTCTTTCGACAACAACAT
The DNA here is from genome assembly GCA_965217865.1 of Candidatus Latescibacterota bacterium. GTDB lineage: Bacteria > Latescibacterota > UBA2968 > SICM01 > SICM01 > CBDCJO01. The sequence continues at coordinate 4,052,551 of CBDCJO010000002.1, forward strand.
CCTCTGCAACGGGGAAAAGGAGACGTTTGTCGTCGAGTCGGCCGCAGAGGAATTGAAGCGGTTCATGATGCAACACGGGGCCTACGAGCTGAACAAGCCTCAAATCGACGCCCTCGTCGGACACGCCTTTACCAGGGACGAGGGGGAGTTGCGGGTGAACCGGGAGCTGGTCGGTCGGGATGCCAAGGTCCTGGCTGAACGAATCGGGTTAAACATCGATTCGGGGATCCGGCTGCTGATTGGGGAGACCGATTTAGAGCATGTCTTTGTCCAAGAGGAGCAGATGATGCCGTTTATGCCGATCGTCCGGGTCCCGGACGTGGGAGCGGCCATCGAGAGCGCGATCGAGGCAGAGCACGGTTACCGGCATACGTTTATCATCCACTCGCGAAACGTCGAGACGATGACGGTTCTCGGTCAGAGGTGCAACGCGAGCATCTATGTAAAAAACGGACCCTCTTATGCGGGATTGGGGGTCGGTGGGGAGGGGTTTACATCGTTTTCAATCGCCGGCCCGACCGGGGAGGGGTGTACCTCCGCGAGGACGTTTACCAGAAGCCGGCGATGTGCAATGGTGGACTATCTGAGGATCGTTTAAGATGCATCTCGGGAGGGTACTGGGCACGGTGGTGGCCACCCGGAAGGATCCGCATTTGAAGGGGGTTAAATTGCTCGTCGTCGAACCCCTCGATCATCACCGTCGGGTGGCGGGCGAACCGTTCGTTGCGGCCGATGTGGTGCGATCCGGATGGGGTGAGGTGGTCTTCTGGGTCGGGGCGCGGGAGGCTCCCAAGGCCCTTCCGTCTGGATACGGACCGATAGACGCAGCCATCGTCGGGATTGTCGATCGGGTGGACGTGTGACTTTGAACCGGACCCTCTTTTTTTTGAGTTGGTCTACATTTCCGGATCTTATTATGCTACTCGCACAGGTCCTGGGGAGCGTCGTCTCGACGGTCAAGCACCCCGCATATGGGGGAAAAAAGCTGATGGTGGTCCAGCCCTCCAAGCCCTCCGGAGAACCCGATGGGAGTTCGATGCTCGCGGTGGATACGGTCGGAGCGGGGGCGGGGGAGACGGTGCTGATCCTGAGGGAGGGGACGTCCGCGGGGAACATTCTGAGGCTTAAGGACCCCCCGATCCGGTCTCTGATCGTCGGGATCGTGGACACCATCGAAGGGGGAGAAGGTTGATTGATGGAATCGGCCTATCTGATTAAACGCCGGATCGTCGAGGTTGGACAGCGGATCTATCAAAACGGTTACGTGGTTTCCTCCGACGGGAACATTAGCGTCCGGGTTTCGGAGGATCGCCTCTGGGCAACGCCAGCGGGTCTCTGCAAGGGGATGCTCAACGAGGATCAGATCGCCTTATGCGACATGGACGGGGGCAAGGTGTCCGGATCGCTCAACCCCTCCTCCGAGATCGGCATGCACCTGATGCTTTATCGGGAGCGACCGGATATCGGCGCGGTTGTCCACGCGCACCCGCCGACAGCAACCGGATTTTCGGTGGCCGGGATACCCCTGACCCCCTGCGTCCTCCCCGAGGTCGTCGTCACGTTGGGGGAGATTCCCCTGGCTCCCTACGGCACGCCCGGAACCCCGGAGATTTCGGAACCCATCCGGCAATTCGTAAAGGATCACGACGCATTTCTCCTGCAGAATCACGGGGCCACCACGATCGGTCCAGACCTGATGGACGCCTATTTCAAGATGGAAACCCTTGAACATTTTGCCAAAATCGTCTTAGTCGCCCATCAATTGGGCGGTGTCGGCGCTTTGGGCAGCGCCGATGTCCAGAAACTGATGGACATCCGGGATCGACTCGGAATCCGGGGGGATTTCCCGGTCTGTGACACGAGAGAGGTGTTGAAGAAATCGGCATCCGGGGGAGAAGAAATCAGGCCGAAGACCGGCCAAGACGATGCCTTGATCGAGAACGTTGTCAGGCGGGTGATGGAGGAGTTGAAACAGGGTTAAGACAAGGGACCATCGTCAAGAGATGCCGGGATAGCGTCATTCGCGATCTGCTTTATGAATGTCCTTGTTGCGAACGTCGGTAGCACTTCGCTCAAGTATAAGTTGTTCGACATGCCGTCCGAGCGGGTGATTGCCCGGGGACGGATTGAACGGATCGGGGAACGCTCGTCAGGTTTTGAACACCTTTTGGATGGTAGGGATAAGGTCCAGGGTCAAAAAGCGTTCCCGGATTACGGGTCAGCAGTAAGAGATGTGGTGGATGTCCTTACCGGCGAAGGAGGACCTCTCCGGACGTTGAAGGGCCTGGCCGCCGTGGGTTTTAAGACGGTCCACCTGCGAGGCGAACCAGGATCCTACCGCATCACGGACGATATTTTGGACCGTATGGCGGATTATAACGATCTTGCCCCTGCGCATAATCCGCCATATATCCGCGCGATTCGGATATTCCAGGAGATCGCCCCGGAGGTTCCGCTGGTCGGTGTTTTTGAGCCGGCGTTCCACGACTCTATACCGGACTATGCGTTTACATATGGCGTCCCCCACAGGTGGTACGAACGCCACGGTGTTCGAAAATACGGTTTTCACGGGGCGTCGCATCGTTATATCGCGGAGCGGATTCCGCAGCTTTTGGGCGTTCCAGGAACGGGACTCAGGATCGTTTCCTGCCATCTGGGCGGAAGCTCCTCGATCTGCGCCATTCGAAACGGCCGATCGATCGATACGAGCATGGGGTTCTCACCCCAAGACGGGTTGTTGAATGCCACCCGCAACGGTTCGGTGGATGCCTTCGCCATCCTCCACGTGATGGATCGGGAGGGGCTCTCGACAACATCCGTTCGGAAAATGCTCACTCAGGAAGGGGGTCTTTTCGGTATCTCCGGAGTAAGCGGGGATGTCCGGGACATCCAGAAGGCCGCCAAGGACGGGGATGGCAGGGCGCGACTGGCCATTGAGACGTTCTGTTACGGGGTAAAGAAGACCATCGGCGCTTATTCGGCCTCGCTGGGCGGCCTGGATGTCGTTGTATTCACGGGGGGGATCGGAGAGCGCGGAATCGCGATTCGCAGTCGGGTCTGCGAGGGGTTGGGGTATCTGGGGATTCGAATCGATGAGGAAAAAAACAGGAGTGGACCTCCCGACCGAATGATATCCGTAGAGGGAGAGCCCGCCAAGGTGTTCATTATCCGGTCGGACGAAGAAGTTGTCGTCGCCCGGGCAACGATTGAGGTATTACGCGATGAATCCGAAGAGGATCCTTCTGGCCGACGATGATCCGTTCATACTGGACCTCTACCGGACCGCCCTAGAAGGTTATCATTACGAGATAGAGACGGCGATGGACGGCCGGGAAGCCCTTCGCGCAGCGACGTCCAAGCCCTACGACCTGGTGATCATGGATATCGTCATGCCTCATATGAACGGTATCGAAAGCATTCAGGAGATCCGTAAAAAAAGTCCTGAGTTACCGATCATCGTCATCACGAGTTTCCACGATCAGTTCACGGAGATGCTTGAAGATCTGAATGTACAATGCGTTCTGATCAAGCCGGTCATGATCACGCAGCTCGTTCAGTCCGTGCAGGAAGTCATCCGGGGCAACGAAAAGTAGCTAGGTCTCCACGCACGAACCCATTCCCCGCTTTCGAATCAGAGTTGATGGATTCCCGGTCCCCCCTCCCGGGTGGAGGGTTGGACCTTACCCCCCCTTTCGCGGTACGATCTGCACATCCGCCATCTTTTCCACCGCCTTGCAAACAGCCGAAAAGTCCTCCCTTCCGACCCCCATGGTCGTCCCGGCGGCGTAGTCCTGGTAGGCCGCCGCCCCAACTGGCAAGGGGACACTCAAGGCCTTCCCGATCTCAAGGGCCAACCCCACGTCCTTTTTCATCAGGTCCAGCATGAACCCCGGTTCGAAGTGATCCTTCAGGAGGAAATCTCCAACCCGAGCCTGGAAGAGGGTGGAGTTCCCTGTGCTGACCCCGATCACCTGTTTCAGTACTTCAGGATCGGCCCCGGCCTTTACCCCCATGACGAAGGCCTCTGATATGACCGCCATGGTCGTGCCCCCGATGAGCTGGTTGGCTATCTTGACGACCTGCCCGATCCCCAAACCTCCGACGTGAAAGATATTTTTTCCCATCGCCTCGAAAACGGGCCGACAGCGGTCAAAAGTCTCTTTCTTGCCTCCGGCGATTATGGTCAGGGTCCCTGCCTTGGCCCCGGTATCACCCCCGCTGACCGGGGCGTCCATGACTTCAACACCTTTCTCGTGTGCGAGCCCTGCGACCTCCTGGATCGTCATAGGTGAGATTGTGCTCATGTCGACCACGATCCCCCCTGCCTGCATCCCCTCCAGCACCCCCTCCGGGCCAAGAATGACCGCCCGGACCTCAGGGTCTGAGGTGACGATCGTGATGACCAGCTCCACCTCCGCTGCGACTTCCCGGGGGGAATCGACAGATCGTGCCCCGAGGGCGCGCACTGCGTCGGCCGGCTCCGGCCTCCGCGCAAAAACAGTGAGGTCGAATCCCGCCTTGAGGAGATTTTTCGCCATCGGCAGACCCATTGTTCCGAGACCGATGAAGCCGACTTTGATCGACATTTTATCCTCCTTTTATCGAATTCTTCCCAAGCCTTCAATCCTCAACCCCCGAACGGGGACTCCCTCGGTATCTTCCTTATAAAAAGGCGATTGAGGGACCTAAATTAGGCGGCGAGACCCTATTTGTCAACCCTTTCCTGGAAGATATGGAGGCGTTGTCGCCCCCCTGACCCTTGATGAAACTCTCCTTGACAAAGGCTACCTTTGGGGGTATACTCATGGATTCATTCCTGCAAGTTTCAGATTTCAAGCAAGTTGTGCTTCATTTTGACCTGGGATTTGGCGAGCTTCGGATGGCTTGTCCGGGGTGTTTTACCTATGGTCAATCGAACGGCCATCATCAAAAACCCCCTGGGTATCCACGCCCGACCTGCCGCGTTGATTGTCCAGGCCGCGGCGAAGTTTCGTTCCGAAATCACCCTTTTGAAGGATGGCTTGGAGGTCAATGGCAAGAGCATCATGGGGGTCATGATGCTGGCCGCCGAGCCTGAATCAGAGGTTGTGGTGAAGGCGGATGGCGAGGATGAAGTCCAGGCGGTGGAAGAGTTGGTTCGGGTGATTGAGAGTCACTTTGATTCAGCGGAAACCTCCAGCTGAATCCCTTGAATCCCCTCCGGATTTCGTAAGGTGTCCCATGCTCAAAGGTATCCCCGCATCCCCCGGAATAGGCATCGGAAAGGCATTCACCCACGAGCGGGGGGACGTCTGGTTCGATTGGAGAGATCTGGCCGAGGGAGAAATCGAGTCTGAGGTCGGGCGGTTCGAAAAAGCCCTTCAGGACGTGGCCGGGGACATCGAAAAGACCCGCGAAGGTCTGAAGACACAGCTGGGCCCCGATGAGCTGCGGATTTTCGATGCGCTCCAGATGATCACCCGGGACCCGATGCTTGTCGAAGCGACCCTTTCCCGCATCCGAAAAAACCGAACCAATGCCGAGTACGCGTTTTACCAGACCCTTCGGGACATCAAACACCGATTTGACGCGATCGAAGACGAGAATTTTAAAGCCAGGGGAGCGGATATCCTGGACATTGAGAACCGTGTGCTTTCCAGGCTGCGCGGGGAGGAATGGGGTGCTCTTGGGAACCTTAGCGCGGAGGCCGTGGTTGTCGCCCACACATTGACGCCGTCCGACACCGCGCATATGAAACGCGATCGTGTTCTCGGTTTCGTCACTGAAATGGGGGGAAGCACCTCCCACGCCGCGATCATCGCCCGGAGTTTAGAGATCCCCGCCGTGGTGGGGGTCGAGACGGCCACGGCGACGATCGAACCGGGCGACCTGGTGATCGTGGACGGGATCCGTGGGCTGGTCGAAATCAACCCGGATGCCGAGACACTCGAGAAGTATCGGGCCCTCCGCATCGAGTATAAAGAGCGTACCCGGACGACTCTGAAAGAACTTCCGTCGGAAACCGTAGACGGCGTCCGTGTGGAGCTTGCAGCGAACGTCGAACTGCAGGAAGAAGTGGAGATGGTCCTGCGGTACGGCGCCGAAGGCATCGGCCTGTATCGCACGGAATTCATGTATCTGACCAGGCCTTCCCTCCCGACGGAGAAAGAGCAGTTGCAGGCCTACCGGTGGATCACCGAGCGGATTTCCCCTCGGCCCGTGGTGATTCGGACATTGGACCTGGGAGGGGATAAAATCTCCAAGGATTTAAGCGTCCAGGAGGAGATGAATCCCTTCTTGGGATGGCGGGCGATCCGGGTTTGTCTTGAACATCGGGATATTTTCCGCACGCAGTTGAAAGCCATTTTGCGAGCGAGCGCTTTTGGGAACGTCCGCCTCATGTTTCCGATGATCTCCGGAGTCGAAGAGATCGTGAAGGCCAAAGAGATTCTGGAGGAAGCCCGGTGTGAATTGAGGGCCCAGGGGATTTCATTCGACGAAAACTGTCCGGTCGGGGTCATGATCGAAGTGCCTTCCGCTGCCCTCGTTGCCGATCGGATCGCCGAAGAGGTGGCGTTTTTCAGCATCGGCACGAACGATCTTGTCCAATACACCGTTGCGGTGGACCGGGGCAATGATCATGTTGCGTACCTTTTCGACCCCCTTAATCTGGGGGTCCTTCGTCTGATCAAGGGAATTATCGAGGCCGGCCGCCAGAAGGAAATTCCCGTGAGTCTGTGCGGCGAGATGTGCGGGGAACCCCTATCCGCCCTGCTTTTGATCGGGCTTGGCCTCAAAAGCTTCAGCATGACGCCCAGTGCCATACCCGATGTGAAGCGTGCCATCCGTTCCGTAAGCGTTGCAAAAGCCCGTTCGGTTGCGGAAGAAGCCATGTCGTTCGACACCCCGAGTCAGGTCAGGGGATTTCTCCACGAAGCCTTCAAGGGTCTTCTGGATGACGAGGAGGAGGTTTTAACTCCAGCCGGAGGCGGAGGGGTGCCAACCGATGTCGGGTAAGGATTCCCCCATCCCGCGCGACACCTGGGCGGTGATTCCAGCTGCCGGGGTGGGAACGCGACTTCGACCTCACACCTACACCACCCCCAAAGCGCTCCTGCACGTGGCGGGAAAGCCCATCATCGGTCACATCCTGGATCGGGTTTCGGAGGCGGGAATAGAACGCGTCGTTTTGATCGTCGGGACCACCGGAGATCCGATCGTGGAATATGTCGAACGCGCCCATCGGTTCAAAGAGGTGATCCCCCAGGTTCAAGTGGAGCGCAAAGGACTGGGGCACGCCATCCGGCTGGCCCGGGAACCTGTCGCGGGATCACCGGCCCTGACAATATATGGCGACACGATTATCGAGGGGGATCTCTCCTCGGTTTTCGGGTGGGATGCCGACGGGGTGATCGGTGTCAAACCCGTCGAAAACCCCTCCCGGTTCGGAGTTGTCTGCGTAGAGGGGGATCGAATCGTAAAGCTAGTAGAGAAACCGACGACCTACGTGTCGGACCTGGCGATTACCGGGGTCAACTTCTTCCGGAATACCGGTCTGTTGTTCGAATGTCTGGATGAGCTGGTCGATAAGGACATCACCACCCGGGGGGAATATCAGGCGACGGACGCATTTTCTCTGATGATCCGGCGGGGCGGACGGTTGAAGTCCTTTCCCGTAGAGGCCTGGTTTGACTGCGGCGAGCCCGAAACCCTTCTCGATACCAACCGGCACCTCCTCTCCAGGCTGACCTCACCCGACCTGGGCGGGAAGGCCACCGTCGTTTCACCGTCCTTCATCTCTCACGACGCTCGCGTTGAAAATTCAGTGATCGGCCCCTTTGCCTCGATCGCTGAGGGTGCAACGGTCGAGAACGCGATTGTGAAGGATTCGATCGTCGGCGTCAAGGCGACGGTTCGGGATTGCCTTTTGGACAGGTCCCTCGTCGGCAACGGTGCCGTGGTGCTGGGAAGGGCTCAACGTCTCAACGTGGGGGATTCGTCCCAGATCAGTTTGAATTAGATCGGATTGACAACGCTTACGTGATGTGCGATTGAACAATGAAGTTGCTTGAAGCACGGATGCCGCTTGGAGCCTTCACATTCCGACCACCGGCTCTATACCTCCTCCATTCCGTAAGGAGCCATTATGGCCAGGACACGACTTTTCACCTCCGAGTCCGTTTCCGAGGGACACCCCGATAAGATCGCCGATCAGATATCCGATGCCGTTCTGGATGCCCTGATCGTCCAGGATCCCAAGTCCAGGGTTGCTTGTGAGACTCTTGTGACGACCGGACTGGTCGTTGTAGCAGGCGAGATCACCAGCAAAGGGGCCGTAAACATTCCGGAGATTGTCCGGGAGACCATTCAAGAGATCGGCTACACGGACTCCGAGTACGGATTTGACTACAGATCGTGCGCCGTCATTCAGGCCATCGACCGCCAGTCCCCGGACATCTCCCAAGGGGTAAGCGAAGGGACGGGGCTTCACGCCGAACAGGGAGCGGGCGACCAGGGCATGATGTTCGGCTATGCCTGCCGCGAAACCCCCGAACTAATGCCTCTTCCGATTATGCTCGCTCACAAGATCGTCATGAGGTTGACAGCGGTCCGAAAAAATCGCCTCCTGGCCTACCTGCGGCCGGATGGGAAGTCTCAGGTGACGGTCGAGTATGACGAGAGGGGGATCCCGATCCGGGTTCACACCGTGGTGGTGTCCACCCAGCACGACCCCAAGGTGTCTCACAAACGAATTTCTTCAGATGTCATAAAGGAAGTGGTTAAACACGTCATTCCAGCGGAGTATCTGGATCGGAAGACGATCTATCACATCAATCCGACAGGCCGGTTCGTCGTAGGCGGACCCCACGGAGACACCGGGTTGACAGGCAGAAAGATCATCGTGGACACCTATGGAGGGATGGGCCGGCATGGAGGTGGGGCATTTTCGGGAAAGGATCCAAGCAAGGTGGACCGAAGCGCCAATTATGAAGCAAGGCACATTGCCAAGAACATCGTGGCGGCCAGGCTTGCACAGCGTTGTGAAGTGCAGCTCGCGTATGCCATCGGGGTGCCCGAACCCGTTTCGATCCACGTCGATACGTTCGGGACAGGCGAGATCGATCACGATCGGATCGCCGAACTGATCCGGATGAACTTTTCGCTGACCCCCAAGGGAATCGTCAATTACCTTAAACTCGAGCGTCCTGTTTACAAAAAGACCGCAGCCTATGGACACTTCGGCCGAAGCATATTTTCGTGGGAAAAGACAGAAAAGGCCGCGGCCTTAAAAAGGGGTAAACCGGCACGGCCATAGGCTTGATAGGTCGGGCGGACATAAGCCCGCCTAATATTACCGGATTGTTCACTCTCAGAAAGGATGCTATGCCATATCAGGTTAAAGACATCAATTTGCACGATCAAGGCCTTAGGAACATCGAGTGGGCGGAAAAGCAGATGGGGGCTCTTGTGGCGGTGCGGAAACGGTTCGAGGAAGAAAAACCGTTGAAAGGATATCGCGTCGGGATGGCCTTACACGTGACTAAAGAGACAGCCGTGCTCGTGAAGACCCTCCGGGCAGGTGGGGCGGACGTGGCCATCACTTCGTGCAACCCGTTGTCCACCCAAGACGATGTGGCCGCAGCACTGGCTTACGAGGATATCGCGGTGTATGGGCATAAAGGGGAATCCCGGGAGGATTACTTCAAGTTTCTGAATGAAATCATCGCGTTCCGGCCGCACGTAACGATCGACGATGGATGTGACCTGGTTTCGGAGATCCACACCAAGCATCACGATCTGCTAGAAGATATTGCATTCGGATGTGAAGAGACGACCACCGGGGTCATCAGACTCCGCGCGATGGAGAAGGACAACGCCCTCAAGTACCCGATGATCGCCGTGAATGACTGCAACACCAAGCACCTGATGGATAACTTCTACGGAACGGGTCAATCCGCTCTGGACGGCGTCATTCGCGCCTCGAACCTGCTGATAAGCGGAAAAACCCTCGTTGTTTCGGGGTATGGGAACTGTGGAAAGGGCGTGGCTTCCCGCGGCCGGGGGCTGGGTGCTGAAGTCGTCGTGACCGAGGTGGACCCGTTCCGCGCGCTCCAGGCGAGGATGGACGGGTTCCGCGTGATGCCGATGGACCAGGTCGTCGGGATAGGCGATCTGTTTGTGACTGTGACAGGCGGGAAACACGCGGTTTCAGCCCAGCACGTGGAAAGAATGAAAGACGGCGCCGTTCTGGCGAATGCGGGACACTTCGACATTGAGATAGACGTGGCGGGGATCGAGAAGCTCGCAACACGAAAGCGGGAGGTGAGGCCGCTTTTTGAGGAGTACACGATCGGGAATCGGGCAGTCTATCTTTGCGGGGAGGGGCGGCTGGTTAATCTCGCCTGCGCGGAAGGGCATCCTTCGACGGTGATGGCGTTATCCTTCTGCGACCAGGCCATGGGCGTGGAATACGGAGTGAAACACTACCGCGACATGGAACCCAAGGTTTATCGACTGCCGGACGAGATCGATCAGGAAGTTGCCCGTTTGCAGCTGAAGGCGATGGACGTTAATATCGATGAACTGACCGAAGAGCAGGAAGCGTATCTGGGTTCGTGGAAAGAGGGGACATAGAGGCCGGACTCCCCATCACCTGTTTTTACCTGCCGGCGGTATCCGCGGCAGTCGTGCGGCGGAAATCCCCCATACCAGACAATTGGCCCCCAAAAAGGCAATCGCATAGACCGTCGGGATTCCGGGTGTCGTTGCTGTGAAGTAGGTGCCCAGGGAAACCAAAGCCAGTATGAATATGCCGGCCAACACTCGCCCGGATTTCCTGAAGATGGCCTCCCTTCTTTCTTGCCGAACCCGTTTCGCGTGGAGTTTAATGTGGCGGGTTAACTGTTTATTGGCCGGCGGTCCGACAAATACAAGCTTATTTTTACATCCCGGGCATTTCATACGGAGTGTGCGATCGACCAGTTTTTCTTTCGCAACCCGATAGGTCGCTCCGCATTTATCACACTGAATGATCATAAGTCAGCCTGCCCGTGGAACGGCTCAAAGGTTCCTCAACGGCGTTGACTTTCTTAGGAAGCTCAGGAAAAGGATCGGCGAGGGAGACGGGGGAACGGAGTTTTTTAGATAGCGTGGTTGATGATCAAGCCGTAGAGCCCGTTTGCGGGACCATAACCGTCCCTTACCAACTGGCGTAGGTGATTGAGCACCTCATCCCGATCATCGTTGTTCGACAGGTCGTATCCGACGGATCGCAGATGGCCGTCGACCCGGTTCGTCCGGGAGGTCGATTCAAAGATACGAATTCGAAAATCCTGGGTAGAGACGATTTTCGTCATCGAAAACCCCCGGCGGGACCCGGTTTAAATCAGGCGTAACTGTTTGGAATAAAAGGGATTGCGATGAAAATGAAGAGGACTCCCGGACATCCCACCCCTAGCATGTGCCGAGAGCCCCTTTTGGGCCATCCCATAGCCCTATTCTAAATATAGCCCTGGCTAATCTGTTTGTCAACGAGATTTTAAGGCTCTCAACCGATTTCCGATAGGCCTCGCGACCGAGTGGGGGCATGAACGAGGGTGAAAAATGGAAGATCAGAATCAGGATACGGACTTGAAAGGTATGACGATCCTCGTCGTGGATGACGAACCCGATGTTTGCGGGGGAATCGCGGAGTTTCTCGTGGACCACGGGTTCGACGCGGCCGTGGCGGTGGGGGGGGCGGAAGCGATTTCAATCTTGGAGGGTGCCACGTATGATCTGGTTGTCTCGGACATCCGGATGCCCGCGCTGGACGGGATGGCGCTTTTGCGGAAGGTCAAGCACTCCTGGCCTGCCGCCCAAGTCATTTTGATGACGGCATACGCTTCAAAAGAGACCGCTATCGAAGCCGTTCGGCTCGGAGCTTACGATTATATCGAAAAGCCGTTCGACGTCGCAGACCTGTTGAACGCGATCACGAACTGTCTCACGAGCATCGCGTTGAAGCGTCAGAATGAGCTTCTGCTTGAGCAACTTCGAGAACACCAGCGCTTCCTGGAGAAGCGGGTGGAGGAGAAGACAAACCAGGTTCTGGAGCACGAATTGCGGTTGGCCCGGGTAGAAACCCTACGGCAGCTCCTCACTACCCTGGCACATTATATCAACAACGCAAACGGGGCCATCTGGAGCTATGCGGATTTCTGCAAGGAGACCGGCAAGGAATTCAAACCCGATGGACAACGCCTCGTCGATATCTGCTTGAAGGAAGGGGGAAAGGTGACCGCCGTCATCCAGAGCCTGGAGGAGGTCGCAGAGCAGATGGACTTCAAGATGGTTCCCTATATCTCCGGGTCCGAACGCACGATGTTCGATATCCAGGAAAGAATCGAAAAGAAAATCGCGGAGTTGGAGTCGCATAAAAACTAGGGGTCGGAGGCCAGAGGTCAGGGGTCGGAGGTCAGGTGTCGGAGGCCAGAGGTCAGGTGTCGGAGGCCAGGGGGAATTGAAGATTGAAGTAAGACCCTTCCGCCTAGCCCCACCGGAATACAGAATACAGAAGTCAGAAGAAGAGCTAAATTCAACTTAAAGCTCAGCGGTCAGGAAAAGCCAGCCTCTAAACAATCGTTCAAATTCCATTCCCATGTCCCAGGGTATTACAAAACAATCAGAAGATTTTTCCCGCTGGTATACCGATGTGGTTATATCGGCAAAGTTGGCCGACTATTCCCCGGTCCGGGGATCCATGATCATACGCCCCTATGGTTATGCCCTTTGGGAGAATATGCAGAAGGTTCTCGACGGGATGTTCAAGGAGACGGGCCACGAGAATGTATACTTCCCTCTTTTAATCCCGCAGAGTTTTCTGCAAAAGGAGGCAGAACACGTCGAGGGCTTTGCGCCCCAGTGTGCGGTCGTCACCCACGGTGGAGGAGAAGAGCTGGAAGAACCCCTTGTGATCAGACCCACATCGGAGACGATCATCTGGTCAACCTATCGGAAATGGATACAATCCTACAGAGACCTGCCGCTTCTATACAACCAGTGGGCGAATGTCGTCCGGTGGGAGTTGCGGACAAGGCTGTTTCTTCGAACAACCGAATTTCTATGGCAGGAGGGCCACACCGCACACGCCACGGAGGAGGAAGCGGAGGCGGAGATGCTTCGAATGCTGGAGGTCTACCGCCTGTTCGCAGAAGAATACATGGCCATCCCTGTCATCACGGGGGTCAAAACCGAATCCGAAAAATTTCCAGGAGCCATACGGACAACCAGCATTGAGGCCATGATGAGGGACAAGAAAGCCCTCCAGTCCGGGACCTCTCACAATCTGGGGCAGAATTTTTCGAAGGCTTTCGATGTCACGTTTCTCGACGAAGCTGGCAACCGGAATCTTGTATGGTCTACCTCCTGGGGGGTTTCGACCCGACTGATCGGGGCCATCATCATGGCACACGGAGACGATCAGGGACTCATGATGCCGCCCCGGCTGGCCCCTATCCAGACGGTGATTATACCGATCTTTCGTTCCGGATCGGAACGGGACGCGGTGATGCAGAAGTCAAGGGAGATTGAGGCCAGGATCCGACGGGTGGCGAGGGTTAAACTTGACGATCGTGAACAGCACAAGCCCGGCTGGAAGTTCAATGAATGGGAGCAGGCGGGTGTACCGATTCGCCTCGAAATCGGGCCGAAAGACCTGGAAAAAAATCAGGTTGTCCTCGTCAAAAGAGATGACAGAAAAAAGACCTTTGTTCCGATGGCGGGCCTGGAACAGGCCGTGGAGGAGCTTTTGGAGGCGGTACAGGCTGGGCTGCTTGACCGCGCCAGGGCTTTCCGGGAGGAGAATACATCGGTGGTGAATAGCTATCCGGAGTTTAAACAACGAGCGAACGAAGGTTTTCTGAATGCCTTCTGGTGCGGAGGAGCTGCCTGCGAGGCTCAGGTCAAGGAGGAGACAAAGGCGACCATCCGTTGCATCCCTTTTGATCGGGATCCGGAGAAGGGAAGATGCATCGTCTGCGGAGCACCATCGGAAGGGATGGTTGTATTCGCGAAGGCCTACTGATGGATGCAGCCCAAATCGATTATGCCTCAAGAATTAAGGCATTCTGCCGATTCATGTTGTAAGGCTGCCGATCGCGGCCTTTTCGCATTCCCGCCCAAGCCCCGGAAGCTTTCTTCCGGGGCCTTTTTTTATTTTTTATTCTACAAAGGCCTTCCCGGAAGTGCCCACGCGGGCAGTTGGGAAAGGGCTTGACAACCGTGGGGCTATGTCATACATTTGGGGGCGTAACTTATTATAACCCTTAGGTATAACCCTTAGGTTTTTCGGCTCAGGTGAATGCGCCCATAGCTCAATTGGATAGAGCACCTGACTACGGATCAGAAGGTTGGGGGTTCGACTCCCTCTGGGCGCGCTTTATAATGAGATGGGTTACGAAAATCACTCGTAACCCTATTTTTTTGGTCCAGCGTTTACTTCATTTGGACTTCCGATATGAAGAACACGACCGATCTCAACAGCTACACCCACCTGCGGAATGAGGTACTGCATCTGCTTCAGGAAGGCATGGACCGGGCAAAACGGGCGTTGAGCAGGAGACCCTGCGAACCTACCGGAGGATCGGGCAGCTTCTTCACGATCACATCCTGCCGCACCGGGACCGTGCCGGCTACGGGGAAGGCGTCGTGGTCCAGCTTGCCCGGGATGTCGGTATTAGCAAGAGTCTGCTGTATCAGATCCTGGCTTTCTATCGGTCTGACTCAATTTTCCACACGTGTGGAAAATTGGGTTGGAGTCACTACCGAATTCTACTGAGCTCGTCGTCCCTTCCGAAAAGGCCGAGTCCTTTCAAGGTTTCCAGGACTTGCTCAACCTGATGAAGCCTCTCCTCTCCCGAGATTGGTTCAGCCAGCGCCTCTCTGAGCAGCGCTTCATCCTGGAACTCCTGATTGCCGTTCAATTCCCGGATCAGATCGTCGATGTCCAAGCTGTTCTCAGCCAACCTGCTTCCTATTTCGAAGGTTCAAACCTGTGGGAAAGTATTTCTTTAATCATCAAGTTCTATCCAGATTAACCACGAGACTCTCGACGTGGTCGATCCGCCATAGCGCCAAGTTTTCGAAAACCCGACAAGGCAGTCTCGAAAGAGGATCGGGCTTGGTCAACGTCTCCTTTGGCCGCATGCATCTTCCCCATGTCCCGATAGGCCTCAGCCTCAGTCTGAGGATCGTTGTATTCTTTATTCAGACGAAGGGCGTCCTGAAACATCTGCTCTGCCTTGGACCAATCCTTCCGAAGTGTGAAAACCCTCCCCATAAGTCGATAAGCATCCCCTTCCATCTGTCGGTCTCCTAGTTTCTTGCAGAGCTTTAAACCCCGTTCACAGAGGGAGGCTGCGGTCGAGCTGTCCTCCCATTCCAGCATCATCTCCGCGCGCGCCCAGTAGATTTTTGCCATCACCTCTAAGAAACCGAATTCCTGTGCGATCCCAAACCCGCGATCGAAACAATCCATTGCCGCGTCCCAGTTTCGACTGTCGACATAGGTCATGCCCAGGTTTTGATAAGTGCCTGCCACCATTAGGTCGTTGCCCTCATTCTGATACATACTGAGACAATCCTGATACCGTTCGACTGCTTCCGCGAAGTTCCCCTGGATGGTGGCCAAAACAGCCAGGTTATGGGTGACACCGGAGACAATCCCCGAAATTTCAGCCTGTTGGCAATGGCCAATGACTCCTCGTAAGCTCTAGTCGCCGCCTCATAGTCACCCCTCTGGTGAGAGATGTTCCCTCGACTCAATATCACTCGCGCCTGCCAATCCGCATCACCCAATTTCTGCCATGCTCTCAAACTTCGGTCAAGGTAATCCAGTGCCTTATCCCAACGATTCCAATGCTTGCATACTAATCCCAAACCGAATAAAAGTTCTGCAATCTTAGGTTTGTCATCAAGTCGCCCGGCAAGATCTAATGCCGCTTGGTAAATCTTATGGGCTTTTTCCAAATGTGAGACTCGAAAGTATGTTCGACCAAGGGTCAACAGAAGGTGCAAATCTCGTTTGTCGTCCCTTCCGAAAAGGCCGAGTCCTTTCAAGGTCTCCAGGACCTGCTCAACCTGGTGAAGCCTCTCCTCACCCGGGATCGGTTCAGCCAGCGCTTCTCTGAGCAGCGCTTCATCCTGAAACTCCTGAATTCCATTCAGCTCTCGGATCAGATCATCGATATCCAAGCTGTTCTCAGCCAACCTGCTTCCTTTTTCGAAGGTTCAAACCTGTGGGAAAGCCTGATCCCAAAAAAATAGGAGAATGTCAATAGACATCTCCCGCTTCAGATATCTTTGTATTCCTTGAAACATCAGGTTTTGTCGAGATCCACGAGGAGACCTTCGACTTCAGCAACATCCCCCTTCGCCCTCAATTTCCGAAAACCGGACAAAGCAGTCTCGAAAGATGACCGGGCATCCATAATATTCACTCTCGTCGCATGCATCTTTCCAATATCCCGGTGAATCTTTGCGCGGATAACGGGATTGGAATACTTTTCGTTAAGACGGAGAGCCTCCAGGAACAGGCTCTTGGCAGTGGTCCACTGCTTTCGCAGGGTGAAAACCCCGCCTAGAAGCCGATACGTATCTACCTCACCCAGACGATCCCCCGTCTTCCGGTAGATCTCCAAAGCCCGTACACAAAGAGAGGCCGCCAACGAGCTGTCCTCCCAACCCAGCATCAACTCAGCCCTGCTCCGATAGATGTTCGCCATCATACCCAGCTGCCCCTTCTCCTGCGCGATCCTGAAGGCACGCTCATAGAAATCCAGGGCCGCATCCCAGTCCCGCTTGCCTGCGTAAGTAATCCCCAAATCCAGGTAGGTTTGTCCCAGGCACCTTTCATCTTCATTTTCCTGGTACGTCGCCAAACAGGCCTGGTAGCTGATCAGCGCTCCATCGAAATCCCCCAGGATCGTTGCCAGGCCTCCCATGTGCTTGCTGGCATCGGCGACGGTCTGCCGGTCTCCCGCTCTTTCCCCTAAGTCCAACCCCCTCTCATAGGCTTCTGTTGCAGCCTGGTAGTCCCCCCTTTGCTGGAAAATAACCCCCTGAATCAACACAGCACCCGCCTCGCCACGCTCGTCTCCCAATTCCCGGTAGATCTTCAGGCTCCTTCCGACATATTCCTGGGCCTCTTCCCAACGGCCCCAACGAGAGAGAAGTGAACCCATCCGCCAATACAACTCGGCCCGGCAGCCATCATCTTTAAGCCGCTCGGCGAGGTCCAGCGCCTTCTCGTAGGACTCATATGCCTTCTCCAGGTGGGAGAGCCTATCGTAAGTGCGACCCAGTACCAGCAGCAGATTGAGGTTCAGTGGGTCGTCCTTTTCCAATAGGCCGATCTTTTTGAAGGTCTCCAGGACATTCTCAACCCGCCGGAGGCGCTCTTCTGCGGATACGGGTTCCGTTAACGCGGTTTCGAGAAGGTCCTCGTCCCGCACAATATCCTGAAGACTGGTCAGGTCCTGGACCAGGGCGTCCACATCCGGGCTTTCCGTCGGCAATATCTACTCCTTAAGGTTGATTATCTCCTATTTCTTGAAACCGGGTAAAAGGAGTGTGCCGGTTAATATATATAAACCGGAATTTAGATCAAGAATTATCGCACTCGGTTGCCGTAAGGATCTTTGACCATCTTTACCGGCCAATCACGATTTGTTCTCGCTTGACCTCCGGCTTCCAGCAGGCTAAATTGGATTCCTGAATTAATTTATCCTCAAGTAAAATCATGAGTGCTACGGATCATCGGCTTCATGGTGTGCCCATGTCTGTCAGCGTGATAGTCATCGATGGCAATTCCCAACTGTGCCGCCGGCTCGAAACCTTTTTAGACGGCCACGGACACCGGGTGCGGACGGCAACCTCCGGAGAAGAAGGCCTCGCGCTGTGTAGCCGGGAGATGCCTGCCCTCGTGCTCCTCGACCTGCACCTCCCTGGAATCGACGGGATGGAGACACTGCGTCGGATCAAAGAGATGGACCGCAACTGTCGCGTAGTCATGATTACGCATTATGACACCGCTCGATCCGCCGTGAAGGCTATGAAACTCGGTGCCGAAGACTACATCACCAAACCCGTCCCCCTCGAAGAGCTCCGCGCGCTCGTGGAAAAACTGGACGGGACACGGTCGAAAGATGAGTTTCTGAGAGGAAAGGGGCTCGACGAGATCGTAGGAGATAGTGCTGCGATTCACCATCTCTTCGAAATGGTCCGCCGAATCTCCAGGACCTCCGCAACCGTCCTGATCACCGGGGAGAGCGGAACGGGTAAGGAACTGGTCGCCCGGGCGATTCATCTGAACAGCGAGCGGGCAAAACGGCCGTTCCTGTCTATCAACTGTGCCTCCATCCCGGCCAACCTCCTGGAATCAGAAATGTTCGGCTATGAGAAAGGGGCGTTTACCGATGCGAAAACACAAAAAAAGGGGCTGATCGAGGTTGCGGGGTGGGGGACCCTTTTTCTGGATGAGATCGGACTGATGTCCCTTGATCTGCAGAGCAAAATACTCACGGTCCTGGAGACCCTTCGATTCCGTCGGTTGGGGGGAATTGAGGAACGTTCAGCACACGTCCGATTTATCGCGGCAACCAATAAAGATCTTGAAAAGGCAATAAAGACCGGAGAATTCAGGGAGGACCTCTACTATCGCTTGAATGTCATCCCCATTCAACTCCCTCCCCTTCGCGAGCGACGGGATGACATCCTCCTTCTTGCCGGACATTTTCTCGACCAGTACAGCCGTCTCCACAATATGAACAATCGGGAATTGTCCCCGGAGGCCAAAGCACTCCTGATGACATATCCCTGGTCAGGAAACGTGCGTGAGCTGAAGAATGTCCTTGAACGGGCGGTGCTTCTGTCAGACGGACCGACCATCGATGCCGCCGACCTGTTCATCTATCGCTCTCCCCATCTTGCGGAACCCATCAAGCAGGCCTCGATAGAGGTTCCTGAGACAGGCCTGATCAACATCTCCTTCCCACCATGGGGTCTCCCACTCGAGGACCTGGAACGGCAGGTGATAGAGGAGGCATTGACCCATGCGTGTGGTAATGTCTCAGGCGCGGCCAGACTCTTACACCTGAGCAGGGACACCCTTCGCTACCGAATGCATAAGCACGGAATCAGAATCTCAATCAGTAAAAAATAATTGGGCGATATCCCCCAATTAGCGATTTCCCCCACCCATATATATCCGTTGCATGTGGATATATATCGATCTTTTTCGATTATAATTTTAATTTATTAGACTGAAAGACAATTGGTTACATTCTTTTCGGATTTATGAGATAGCAAGATCGCCCGTCTCAAATTCAGACGGCACATCCCTTGCATCAATTTGGGGTTGGCAGGCCAAACCCTCCCCCCATTGCCTTTGCGTCTTCCTGAAAACTCAGAGCACCCATTCCCTTACGGCACAATCTAAATAGTAGCAATATAGCAGCTTTGGAGATATGCTATGCGAAGGAAGATATTGGAGGGTGACGGGATCGTTGGTCGAAGTGAGCTGATAACGACCACTCAGCAGATGATGAATAAAATCGCTCCTTCCGATGCCACCGTCCTGATCACAGGAGAGAGCGGAACAGGCAAAGAGCTGGTCGCTCGTGCCATCCACGCCCGCAGCTCCCGAAGTGATCGCGAGTTTATACCCGTGGATTGCGGAGCTTTATGCGCCCAGATCATGGAGAGTGAACTGTTCGGACACGTCCGTGGGGCGTTCACCGGAGCCTTAGCAGAAAAACCCGGCCTGGTGGAGTCTGCCAGGGGGGGTACCCTGTTCCTGGACGAGATCGGAAATCTGGATGCGTCCCCCCAGCAGAAGATCCTCCGTTTTCTGGAATGCGGCGAGTACCGACCGCTTGGAGGGGTGACGCTTCGTCGGTCTGACGTCCGCGTCATCTCGGCCACTAATAGGGACCTTCGTCAAGACGTTCGGGATGGGCGCTTCAGGGAGGATCTTTTCTATCGCCTGAATCACTTTCACATCTCCCTCCCGCCCCTGCGTGAACGAAAGGGGGACATCCTGCTTTTGATCGATCACTTCCTTGACAAAGTGGCAAAAAAAATTGGCCTTCCCCATCCGGAGATCGGGCCGACCACTATGGAGGCACTGATGAGTTATACTTGGCCCGGCAACATCCGGGAGCTCGCCCATACAATCGAACATATGGCCCTCATGGCCGAAGGGCCTTGCCTGGGTTATCAGGACCTGCCGGAAGACGTCCGAAACGAAGTTCCTCGCGACGGCGACCGAGACCAGGTCACTCGCCACTATCGGGAAGCCCGGAAGCAGACCCTCGACGCCTTTAACGCAGCGTATGTCTCCGGCGCCCTCCGGAGAAATTTGGGAAACGTGACTTTCGCGGCCAGGGAAAGCGGTCTCCGCAGGCAGTCGTTCCAGGGCCTGATGAAACGTTACAGCATCCTGTCGAAGGACTTCCGGCCAAGCCTATTCTGAAACTTTCTATGGATCTCTATTACCATCCCCCAGTACTGTAGGTTTCGGCCATTTCCTCAAGTAACCACTTTTCTCCATAATATTTATCATCCAACGTGTAACCAGAAAACCCCGGAACGCCTATCGTGACCGTCGTAATGGCGATCTTTTTCCCGTCGACCTCCCGAAACGCGACCGATACCTCCTCGATCACACCTCCCGAGATATGGTAGGCCTTCAACGCATCGTAATCCAGGTGATTTCCGATCAGAACCAGCGTCAACCTGGCCGGCGGGCGGAATCCGAGTCCCTTCGGCCAGAATTCGACCCCCACATCCTCCAAGGGTGTATCCCGACGACACCCTCATGAGGATTTCCACACTCCCGGCACTTTCGGCGATCGACCCTTCCTCCACCTCGAACCGAGCCGACCTGACCTGGAGTTGGTTTAGACGGGCATACTGTCTGAAGTAGACCGATAGTTTTCTTCTGGATTCCTCGGACGAATACCAGCTCGAGGCCTTCCGGGTCTGGATCCCGCCGGTGGCGGTTTTAGCCGCCCGCGGAAGACTCTTTGAGGAATCGATCGTTCTTTGCGAGAAGGTGATCCCTAGCGGTCCGTTGTTCGAAATCCCTTGTCCCTCCACCCGAACCTCAGACCTCGTCCCCGGACCCAGGGGGACTTGAGAAATGTCCCCGCAACCGACCGCCAGGGCGATTCCCACCGCTACAAGCCCCCCAAGGATGGGGGCAGTCCCCTGGTTTACGCGCCTTCGATCTTCAATTCCCCTGACCTCCGGTTTTGACTTTTCCCGACCCTAATCCCCGACCTCTGACCCCTGGTGAATTTAGGTCTTCTTCTGACTTCTGTATTCTCCGACTTCTCTGACCCCTGACTTCTGACCTCTGATCCATGCCTTTGCTTTCCTGCTACTGCTACTGCCTCTTCCCTTCTCACGTCTGACGTCTCACGTTTCCCGATCCGTCGGCACCGCTTCTAGAATAAGCTTCCTCAAATCGTCCAATCGATAGGGTTTGCGAAGGAAGCCGAACGGCTTCAATGTCTCCAGGTCCTCCTCATTGTAGGTCGCCGATACAACCACGATCGGCAATCCCGGGTACCCGGCCTTTACTTGTGGCAGAAACTCCCGTCCGCTCAGGACCGGCATCGAACAGTCGCTGATCACCAGGTCAGCCCCTTCCCGCTTGAGGATCTCGAGGGCCTGAGCCCCGTCCCCCGCCTCGATCCCCTGGAGACCCAGCCGCTCGACCACGGTCACCATCGTCTTGCGCAGCTCGATCGCGTCTTCAACGATAAGGACCTTCCGTTTCTTCTCAACCAGCTCGGCCGCCACCTGCAGGACCGCATCGATCTTGAACGGCTTGGCGATAAAGGCGTTGAAACCCGCCGCGAGGGCAGCCTGGGGATCGAAGTCCCCCGAAATGGCCACGACGGGTAAGAGAGGATGGCCTTCCCGAACCCTCTCCAGGAGTTCAAGGCCGCTTATGCCCGGCATGTCGATATCCGTGATAACCAGATCCACGGACTCCCTTGAAAACAGATCCCACCCCTCTTCCCCGCTGGAAGCCTTGAAAACAGTATACTCGGTTTCGAGCAGATGCTCAAGGAGATCCAGCACCGTCAGGGTGTCATCTACGATAAGAATAACCGGCATCGTTCACCTCCCTGCCCACTTGGTCATAGCGGGCAAGTTCAGACCATGAGTTTAATGATCGTCCCCCCGATCTTAACCAGGTCTTCGTTCTTCAATATTACGGATCCCCCGATTCGCTCTCCATTCACGAAGGTTCCGTTGGTGCTGCCCAGGTCTCTAACCCTGAATTCCCCGCCCTCATATCCAATCCTTATATGTCTACCCGAAACCTGGTCGTCGTCCAACACTATGTCGCTTGATGCGTCCCTCCCGAGAAATCGTTCCTGTTGTGAGATAAGGTACTCTTTGGAGCTCTCCCCTTCAAGAAAAATCAGTTTCGCCAGGGGTCCCCTATTCCCCAGAATCCCGGAACCACAAAATCTACAGAAGGGACTCGTGCCTGTTTTGATTTCACCCCCGCAATATACGCATTGTGTCACGACTGGCACCACGGCCTCTGGTATCTTGTTCTGGTATCCCGAATCAAATTTTCGAGCTCGCCATCCCCAGGCCGCTCCTGGAGGACCTTCTCCCACGCCGCCACAGCCTGTGGAAAATCACCTTTTTTGAAGTAGACCATCCCCAGCTTGTACTGGACATCGGAAATATTAAGGGTTTTCTGAGTGCCGATTGCGCCGCCCCCATCGGAGGGTGACATTCGCTCTCCGCATTCAGAACAGTATCGATCTTCGATCTCAAAGATCGCGCCGCATTCAGGACAGTTCTTCATTCAACTCCTCGGCTGCCTGCTTCCGTCTGACGTTTCACGGTTTCCCCTTACCTGTGACCCCTGACCGTCATTGAATATTGAATATCGGAGAATTGAATATTTGAACAACCAGGTACTTTCTCGTGGCTTATTGATCTCGCTTCAATATTCTTCAATATTCAATCTTCAATTTCCTCCAGCCCCTGCCTTTCCTGCTACTGCCTTTTCCCGCTCTCACGTTTCCCGATCCCTGACCTTCGACCACTAGCTACCGGTTTTGACTTCCCTGACCTCTGAGCTCTGGCCTCCGACCCCTGCCTTTACAGTTTCCATGGGGACAAACACCTTAAAGCTTGTCCCCTCCCCTTCCCTTGAGGAAACCAGAATGTTCCCGCCCCACTCCCGGACGATCGTCCGGGCGATGGACAGACCCAAGCCGGTTCCTTTCTCCTCTCCCTTGGTCGTAAAGAAAGCCTGAAAAACCTGCTCCAGGTGAGCGCCGGGAATGCCCGGACCATCATCCCGCACCTCGACGAAAACAAATTCCCCCCCCTGGATCCCTTCCTCCATCTCCACGGCCAGCTCATGATCCCGCCCGGCCTCTGTTTCCAAATCGATGGCCCCTCGTACGGAACTCCTCCCGGTGACCAGCCAGATCCTTCCACATCTCTCTACGGCGTCCACCGCGTTGAGGATAAGGTTCATAAGGACCTGCTCGACATGGCTCGGGTCGACCACCACTTGCGGGATATCAGTCTCGAGATCCAGATGGACCTCCATGCTCCGCACAATCGACCTCACGAACACCTTCAGATCCGATAGAAGGGCGTTGAGGTCCACCGGACTGGCATGCCAGCGATGATGCCTTGCAAACCGGAGGACATTCTCGGACAATTGATTCAGGTATTCGCTCGACTGCCGCAGGAGGTCCAGATTTTGTTTCTGGGGCTTTTCCCCCTGGAGCATCATCAGCTCCAGGTTGGTGAGGATCACTGTGAGGGGGTTCTTGATCTCATGAACAATCGAGGCCGCCATCTGTCCCATGCCGGCCAGTCGTTCGGATCGGATCAACATCTGCTGGGTATTCAGTTGGTCGGCTTGAGCCTCCTTGAGTTCCTCCAGGCGATTCTTCAGAGCCCTGTTTTTCTCCCTCAGCTCCTGGTAAGCGATCTCGCGTTCACGCCCCGAGGCTAGGAGATGTTCCTCAACCTGAAGATAGATCGCCTCCAGTTCGTCCAGAAGCATGCCCCTTTCTTGCTTCATAGCCTCGACCTGGGCGATCAGGTCCGCGCTCTCAACAACATCCATATATAATACGGTCCGGGGAGAATTTTCCGGATGCCCTTCCAATCCCAACTGTCCAAATTATTGATAATTAAGGTGAATTCATCAGGCGGGGATGTGACCCAACTCACAACCTTCAAAAACCTTTGTTGAATATACTGAACATGGGTTCATCGATCAACCATAAACTTCATACTTTAAACTTCATCATGGAGGGCGTCAAACGCAAAACCTTACGCCTCGGCCAGGTACTGCATGGCCTCGACGTCCCTCTTTAATCCCTTCGCAATCTTCAGCTCCTCCTTGGCCTTGATTTTGTCAAACCAGGCGATCGATCGGTCCACCTCCTCACTGGCCTGTATCAGATCCCCCATGTCCTTGAGCATCCTGGCATATTCCAGATGCGCCTTACCGGAATACAGGGCGTGGTTCAGTTTTTCGTTCGTGGAAATGCTTTTTTCAAAGCAAGTCCGTGCGTCTTCCCATTTCCGCTCAGCGGCCGCCGCCTGCCCGAGGGTCTTGTACACATCCGCAATCTCAATCGGCTTGTTCAGTCTCTTAAAGATCTCCAGGGCCGTCAGACATGCCCTTTTGCATCCCTTCAAATCGGATGCCTCAAGCATCACCTCTGCGAGGTTGACGTAGCACTTCGCCTCCATGGAGATGTTTCTCGTTTTCCTGCAAATCGTGAGGGCCCTCCGATAGGCGTCCCGGGCACCTTTCCACTCTTTTTTTCCGGAGAGGGACCAACCTTGATTCAGGTAGACCAGGGCAAGTCCGGGCCGGTCCCCCAGCTCTTTATAGATCTTTCGGCTTTTTTCGTAAAGATCCATCGCCCGGACCCCCTGACCGCGAATGCTGGCCATAATTCCCGAATTCAAGTAGATCTTGGCGATCTGGTCTCCGTATCCTTCTTTTTTGGCGATGCGGAGGCCGCGGGTGTAGTAGGACTGAGCGCTTTTCCAATCGCCTTGTTCAAACGGGATGTGGGCCGCCCTCACGAGTACCTCGCACAGGGCTTTCCCGTCTCCCACTTTCTTAAAGTTTTCAGCGCTCCTGCGGAATCCCTCGGTCGCCAGGTCAAATCTTCCCATGCGAAATTGGATAATGCTCATCCACTGTTGGACCTCCCCCAAAATCCGGGGATGGTCTCCCGCTTCCGCAAGCCTTTCGGCTCGACTCAGCCGTTCCATGGCCGCGGGGATATCCCCCAGACGGTCGTCTAAAGATCCGATTTTGTAGATCAGGAACGGTTCATCTTCGCCGGAATCATCGACCTCACCGGCCTTGGGCAGGATCTCCAGGGCTTTCCGGTAACAGTCCCGGGCTTCACGGAAAGCGAACAGCCCTTCCGCCCGGTCACCCGCGCGGATCAGATAGGGAAGGGCCTTGTCAGCAGCCCCGCCGTAGAAGAAGTGCCGGGCGAGATCCACAACCGGTTCCTTACCCTCGGGGAGGGCCTTTTCCTTCAAGTAATTTCCGTAGGCCGCGTGATACTCCCGTCGCAGTTCAGGATTGATCTCGTCGTAGAGGATCTCGCGGATCTTCGCGTGGGTGAAAACATAGGCCTCCCCCTCGGAGCGAATAAGCTGGTGCTGCCGTTCGAGCCGGTTGAGGGCCTGAAGCACCCTGACTCTTTTTTGCTCCGCCACGCTGGAGAGTATACCTGAGGCGAATCGCTCACCCCCAACCGACGCAATCTGAAGAAGCTCTCGGTGGTCCTCCTTGAGACGGTCGATCCGCCTTACGATCACGTCATACACCCGATCCGGAATATCCGCCCGCGTAATCGTCCGTTTCTCGCGCCAGGCCCCTCTCCGGTCGAAGATGACCCCTTCATCCCTGAGCAATTTGAGGACCTCGATTACAAAAAAGGGGTTTCCTCCCGTCTCGTGGAAAAGGGATTCGCGAAAGTCAGGCGAGAACATCGAACGCCGAAAAATAAATCGGACCATCAGGTTGACAGCCTCCATACCCAGGCCTTGCAGATCTACCTTTTGGAGGACACCCTCCCGGCTCATCTGGTGCGTGGCATTCACCAGGGGGTGAGGCGTCCCCTCCTGTTCCGGTAAAAGATCCTCCGTCCGGAAGGTCCCCACGATCAGCAGGGGCTGCTCCTGGACATTCCGCGATAAATAATAGAAGAGATCGATACTCCCGCTATCCCCCCATTGGAGGTCCTCGAGAAGGATGATAACGGGCTTCTCCCTGGCCAGAAACAAAAGCAGCTTCAATATCGCCTCAAAGAGCTCTTCCTTGGACGCCGCCATCTTTTCCGCCGGGTTTACGACGTCCGATATCCGTCTTGTGCGGATCACAGTCATCAGACGTGAAGTCAACCGCTCGAGCTCAGGGGTTTCATCCCGGATGAACGCCGTCAGACCATCGCCGTCCAGATCTACCCGGCCCTCCAGACAATGTCCCAGGGCCTCGATGAACGGCAGGTATGGCTCCCGGCCCTCGCTGTAAATACAGGAACCTTGAAGCACAGTACAGCCCCCCCGACCGGCGAATTTTATCGCCTCGGTGGCCAACCGCGATTTCCCGATCCCCGCCTCGCCAGAAATCAGGATCGCGCCCCCTCGGCCGTCAAGCGTGTTCTTCACCCGGACTTTTAGGAGATCCAATTCCTTCTCTCTTCCCACAAGTCGGCATTCGAATCGCAGAGGTTTCTTCCTTAAAGGTGGCTCAGTGGGGTGATCCCCTTCCGAAACCCGCTCTTCTTCTACCTGCCTTCCTTCAAGAAGGGCTTGAATCTCCTCTCGCATCACCCTTGCGGAGGGGTACCGACGCTTGGGTTCTTTGGCCATCGCTTTTAGAATCATCTTCTCTACAGCCAGCGGGAGGTCCCGCCGCAGCCGGCTGGGCGGCGTCGGATCTTCCTCCATCTGTTTGTAGATTACTGTAACAGCGTTCAGGCCCTCAAACGGAAGCTGTCCTGTCAACAGTTCGAAGATCAAGATACCCAGGGCGTAGAGGTCCGTCCGGCCGTCGAGACGTTCTCCCATAATCTGTTCGGGAGCCATATATTCCGGTGTCCCGATGGCCTCTCCGGTCAGGGTAAGCGTTTGGGTCCCTGTAGATCGGACGATGCCGAAGTCGAGGACCTTGACGTGCCCCCCGGGGGTAATCCATATATTGTCCGGTTTTATGTCGCGGTGGAGCAGCCCGCTTGCGCTGGCGGCCTCCAGAACCCCCAGGATCTGGATCACGATCTTCATCCCCTCTCTCCATCCGGGCGGCTTTCCGCCCCGGATCATCTGACGAAGAGAGCTCCCCTTCAGCAGTTCCATCACGAAATAGCAGGATCCCCCGTGCTCCCCCACGTCGTGAATAACCACGACATTCGGATGGTTCAGCCCCGCAGCTGCCCTGGCCTCACGAAAAAAGCGTTCGATCTCTTCGGGAGCCCGGTCTGTTTCTGAAGAGAGGAACTTGATGGCCACATCCCGGTCCAACGCCTTATCGTGTGCGCGATAGACGGTACCCATGGCCCCCCTGCCGATGAGCTCCTTTATCTCATAGTGTTTAATCGTCTGTCCGATCATATCGCTGCCCGTACCGTCTTCTCATGTCCCGCTACCGCCAATGCCGCTGCTACTGGCTTTGCCGTCTCACGTCCTGACGTCTGACGTTTCACAGTTTTTCTCTCCCCGACCCCTGACCTCTGGCCTCCGGCCCCTGCCTCCTGCCACTGCTACTGCTTTTCCTCGTCTCACGTCTCACGCCTGAGTTGAATTAGGCCTTCTTCCGTATTCTGTCTTCTGTATTCTGTATTCCGGTGGGGATCGGCGGAAGGGCTTTCACGTTTCGCGGATTTTCTTTTCCCTGACCCCTGACCTCTGGCCTCCGGCCCCTGCCTTTAATACCCCTTTCGTTTATCTATAACACAGAGCAACTCTTCTCCGCGTAATAGCCGTCTCAGATTTTCACAGAACAACTCGATGGTCCGCTCCTGGCGATTTGGCGATCCGCCGGCGACGTGCGGGGTGATCAACACGTTCTCCATAGCCCAGAGCCGATGGCCGTGGGGCAGCGGTTCCTGGGGGGTCACATCCAGTCCTGCCCCGCCGATCTCCCCCTGTTCCAGAGCATCCACCAGGGCTTCCTCATCCACAATTTTTCCCCGGGTCACATTGATAAGCAGCGCGTGATTCCGCATCTTTCGAAAAGCGTCCCGATCGAACAACCCCTCGGTCTCAGGAGTCAACGGCGCACAGATCGAGATAACGTCCGAATCAGCCAGGAGATCGTGGAAACCGTCCATCCTTCGGCAGGATTCGACAGAGTCAGGTACCTCAACCGGTTCCGGATCCACCGCGATAATCCTCATCCCGAAACCCCTCGCACGCGTGGCAAGCTCCCGACCCGTGCCGCCCAACCCCACGATCCCCATCGTCCTGTCGATCAGTTCCCAGGCCGCATTCCTGATCCCCTTTTGCTCGTTCCAGTCCGGCGACCGGACCGCCCGCGCGATCCCGCGCGTCAAGCCCAGCAGCAGCGCCATCGCATGTTCGGCGAGGTGTACCCCCACGAGGCCCTTGGCGCTCGTCAGGATGATCCCGCTCTCCACGAACTCGGGATAGAGCAGACCGTCAACCCCCGCACCCCAGGACTGCGTCCAGCGCAGCCTCTCCGCTCTCCGAAACATCTCCCGGCTCACACTTCCAAAAACCACCTCTGCTTCCGGCATCGCGGATAGGGCTTCCTCCTCCGAGCCCGCCTGGACCACCTCCACCTCTTCCGAAACCGCCCGGATCATCGCGACGTGGCGGTCTTCCAACTTCATATTGACGAGAATTTTCATGTCTGACCCTTAATCGAATTCCGACTATCCGTCACCAACATTCTCAAAGATGCCCTCGTAAGGGCACGGCATGCCGTGCCCTTACACCAATTTTGTCGAACCACCCATTTCCGTAGGGGCGAGGCGGTGCCTCGCCCGGTGATTCGTCCAGATCCTATCGACGGGCGACCCTCGGGTCGCCCCTACGCCAATCATAATGTGTTTGCATTTTACATTTTGTATTTTTCATTTTACATTTCCCCTTCCCTTTAGGGAAGGGGCTAGGGGTTAGGTCTGACCCCCGATCGATTTTTTTTATTCGTCAAAACTATCCTGAATTGAAGAGACCTTTCGATCTTCATTCGTCAACCTTCGATCTTCTATTTCTCCGACCCCTGCCTTTGCCTTTCCTGTCACTGCCTCTGCTACTGCTTTTGCTCTTCCTGCCACTGCCACTGCTACTGCTACTTGCCTTTCCCTGACCTCCGACCTCTGGCCCCTGACCTCTGCTTCTAATAAACCACCCTCTCAAAATACGTCCCGGTATATCCGAAAATCCTTTTGAACCGTTCGATATCCTCAGGACTCCCGATCGCTTTTGCGAGGTTGTCGCTCAACTTCACCGTCTTCTGCCCGTTCGATTCCACCAGCTTTATGACGAGGGAAAGCGGTGCGAAGCCCAGATCGTTCGTGAGGTTCGTCCCCCAGCCGAAACCCATCTTGATGCGATCTTCGAAATAAGCCGCAATCCTCATTATCTTATCCGCATCCAGCCCGTCGCTGAAAACCACGAGCTTTTCCCTTGGATCGATCCCGTGCCGCCGGTAGAATGAAATCGCCTCCTCCCCGAATTTGATCGGGTCCCCTGAATCCTGCCGAAGGCCTTTCCACAACACCGCCTGATCCGCGGTCACGTCCTGGAAAAAGAATTTCGAACCGTAGGTGTCGGTTAAGGCCACGGACAATCCCCAGCCGTAGTAATCCCACCAGTCTTCTAAAATGCGATTGTGGGAGGCGCGGATCTCCTCTTCGCTGCGGCCAGTCACCCCGGAAAGGGCCATAAACATCTCGTGGGCCATCGTCCCGATCGGCGCGAACCCTTCCCCGAGCGCAATCTCGACATTCGAGGTGCCTTGAAATTGTTCCGACAGCCCGTCCGCAAGGCGTCGGACGACCTCCCAATGCCACATGGTGCTAAAACGCCTCCTGGTTCCGAAATCGGATATCGGAATCTCGGAGTCTTTTAGAACCCGAATCTTTTCCTCAAGCCGGGCCCTCCCTTCGGCGTACATCACTTCCCTTTCCGAGGGCGCCAATTTCTCAACGAGCCCCCGGTAATATAATTCATTTATGATCGACAGCGCCATCGCTTCCCAGTAGATCGCTTCACACCACCGACCCGTAAATTCCAATCGATAGGTGTGGCCGATCCGTTCGAGGTCATATTCCGGAAGCCGGAGATTTTCCAGGAAAGCGATATAGTCCGGATGAAAGATCGTGGAATCAGAGATTCGGACGCCCTTGAGAGCCCGCAATTCTTCCGCCGAGAACCTGAGTCCCCTTACACGATCTAACTCCTCTCGAAGCTCGTCCTCATCGATGGCCTCGTCAAGCCGTACATTTTCAGTCCTGTTCTTGAACGCGTATTTGACCGTGACCCGGGGATATCGGAAATAAACGATCTGACCCATCGTGAATTTATAAAAATCGTTATCCAGTAATGATTCAATGATAGCCACGTCAACGACCCTCAGCGCACGTGTCTTGAAGGAATAATGACCCTAAGCCCCTCTCCTACTGCATCTGCAATTTCCTCCAACGCTCTATGATATTTTGGAACGCCGTCGTGCTCCCTCACCCCACCTCGGCAGCTCGGCACCCCTCTCCCGAGTGCCGGGAGAGGGGAAGTTCGAAATGATCTAATTGTTTAATGATTGTCATCGTCCCCTTCTCCTGCGGAGCCTGTCCTGAGCTCGTCGAAGGACGGGAGAAGGGGATACAGGGGATGAGGGCGTTGAACCGACCCATCTGTGTTTTCACTCTGAAATAGATGGAAGGTGAATCACGGTTATTCTCCCTCACCACCCTCATATAGGCCTTTCCCGCTTCCCGCTTCGGGAAGGGGGCGCAGGGGCTTAGGTCTGACACTTTGCCGAATTTCATATGTTCGTCACTGGTTCTCCGTCCTTTGCATTTTCCATTTTTCACTTTACATTTCCCTCCCCCCGACCCCTGACTACCGGTTTTGACTTCCCCCCGACCCCTGGCCTCCGACCTCCGACACCCGATCTCCAATTCCCGGCCAGAATTCGATCGGATCAGTGGACTTTACGATGTGCATCCCCGCTTTCTCGAACTTACGATGCGCTTCCTCGGTTTGCGGCGTAAAATCCAACCCGATCTCTCCCTTTTCATCCCGGACAACCACGGATGACATACAGTCTTTCAGGATGTAGATCTTTTTTGCGAGCCCCGGATCTCTCTTCGATATCTGTTGAAGCAGGTCTTCGATCGAGCTCTTCACGCAGTGACTCGCCGCTTGCCCTGCGACGACCACTGCGTCCGCGGCCAAAAGCTCCTCCCAGAACCTGGTGTTTTCCTCTGCCAGGGGATGGCCGTCCCATCCCATCAGTACCTCTGGACGGAGGATTGAATAATTCTCCGTCAGCGGATGCCCCCCCTTTACCTCGGTCCTGGATTGAGCGCAGCGGAGGAACGCGTGAAAGATCCGGGCTTCGTGGATCACCCCCGCCAGGCCATACCCACCGCTTCCCAAAAGGCAATGAGGCGGCCAGAGATAGAGGGTATATTTGTTTTCCCTCGCAAGTTCATCGCAATAGAATTTTGTCTGTTCGCAAAGCCAGGCATAGTCGCCTTTGCATAACCACCCGGCCATCGCGGGATTCGGCCTGACCTTTTTATGAAGGATGTTTCCGGACGGATCGATATTCGCCAGGTCTCCATCCTCGATTCGAATCATCGTATGGGGTGCGAGTGCGCAATCGTTTTCATCGACGAAGAACCAGGGGAAAAAGATCTGATAGGCGAAGTGGGTGTCCAGAGTCGCGGTAATATCCGATATCGTCCCTGCGTTTCGATAGATAAACTCGGAGATTCGTTTGCTGTCATCCATCGCCCCCGAACCGCTCCGGCCCCCCACATAAAGCGCCCCTTGAGGGAAACAGAAATCCTTCTGAACATCGATCAGAAGAAGATGCAGCCTGAATGAATCAGACCCGGACGCCGCGACCTCATACCTCCGACGCCATTCCTCCGCACTACGGAACAGATCGAGATGATCAGGTCCATATTCCCATCGTTCGGCATTCTCGGGATCATAATACGGAGGGAGAGGGAGTTCCCTTTCCGGCATGCCCATCGAAATCTCCTTTGCTGAATCGGGGACGACACGTTCTATCGCAATTATTCAGATCTTGACAAAATCGTAACCTTATAATATATTGTATGTGTTCTGTTAAATTTTTATAGGTCCTCTATGCTTAATTTATTTAATATTTATATAACCATCTCATTCCGGGATAGGAGGAAATATTTGGATGCCTGCTGAAAAAACCCGAGTCGAAAAATCCAAAGTAAGGACCTACTCAGCGACGGACACAGATTACGAAATGCTTAAGATTATCGCAAGATACCACGGAAACAGCAAGAGCGCGATGATAATGGGCCTTGTAAAAAAAGAGTTCTGGCGAGTCTTTCCAAGTGGAACGGACGCGATTCGACCTGAGGAGGGTGCGAGGATAACATCATGAGCCAAATCTTAACGGAAAATCCTGCTTCGATACCCTACTCCCCATTCGGGCTCTCCCTCTCTCAGGAGGGATTGATCGAGGAGATCAACCGCCTTCGGACTGAAAAAAAGGCAATGATCCTTGCCCACAACTATCAGGTCCCGGAGGTACAGGACATCGCTGATTTCACCGGCGACTCCCTTGGACTCTCAATCGAAGCCACCAGGACGGATGCAGAGATCATCGTGTTTTGCGGCGTCCACTTTATGGCCGAGTCCACGAAAGTCCTCAACGTCGAAAAGAGGGTATTTCTCCCCCATCTTGGGGCGGGGTGCGCCCTGGCGGATTCCATCACACCGGAAAGCCTGGACGATTGGAAGGAACGTTACCCCGGATATACGGTCGTGACATACATCAACTCGTCCGCAGAGGTAAAGGCCGAATCCGACATCTGTTGTACATCGGCAAACGCCGTGGCCGTGGTCAGAAGCCTGGAAAACGACAAAGTTCTGTTCACGCCGGACCGGAATTTAGGGCGGTGGGTCAAGGATCAAGTTCCGGAGAAGGATATCGCGATCTACGATGGGGTCTGCCCCACACACGACGTCCTCAGGGGGGCGAACGTTCTGAAGACCAGGGAGGCCTTCCCGGAGGCGGTGATCATCGCCCACCCCGAATGCCGGGAAGACATCGTGGATCTTGCGGATGAGGTCTGCTCCACCACCGGCATGATGTCTGCGATAGAGCGGCATCCTGAAGCGAAATCATTCATCATTGCCACGGAGAACGGGATCATCCATCAGATGAAGAAGCGCTTTCCGGACAAGGAGTTCATTCTTGCCGACGGCTGCATCGGATGTCGCCTCCACTGCCCTTACATGAAGGTGACCGGCCTGGAGGACGTCTATCTCTCGCTCGAGGATGAGCGCTTCGAGATCCGGGTCGATCCCGAAGTACTCCGGGGAGCCAAGGAATCGCTCGACAGGATGATGGCCGTTCCACGGGATAACTGAAACAGACTCTGGTAGGACACATCAAAACGGGCAGAGACGGTCTGGATATTCAATGACCGGCGTCTCTGCCCTTTTTGTTTCACTGCCCCGATTGCGATTCCGGGAGTCCATCCACTAGGTCCAGGCATATCTCAAATCGCAAGGTGATTTGTCGGGATGCGACGCGTATCTGA
The DNA here is from genome assembly GCA_965217865.1 of Candidatus Latescibacterota bacterium. Taxonomy (GTDB): domain Bacteria; phylum Latescibacterota; class UBA2968; order SICM01; family SICM01; genus CBDCJO01. The sequence continues at coordinate 4,086,390 of CBDCJO010000002.1, forward strand.
AACCGATCCGGAAGATGTCATCCCGAGCGCAATACTACCCAAGTTCAGACCTTTGCCCGGACCTTGTGCGCGAAGGATCTCTGCCTCGCTTTTCCTGCCACTGCCACTGCTACTGCTTTCCCTGACCTCTGACCCCTCCCTGATCCCTGGCTTTTCACCCCGCTTTCCTCAGCAGAATCTGGAAGATCATAACGTGCGTTACGATCAAGGCTGGAACAACCAGGAGAGGGATAAAAACCACTCCACCCAGTTGGCCTGCATCTACATGCCGGACACCCTGTGACACTGCATACAGTGCGTCCAGACTTCCTTCCAGATTGAAGATCCAGACTGCTGGAACTGCGATCGACCATCTAAACTTAAGTGCTACAGCCGCGAGCAGCGCCAGGACAGACGCCAGAAGGTCGCCATAGGCTGCCGGTACGGCAAAATCGTGCGTAACGTCGGGTGAAACGACACCAGGTATAAGAAAAGCCAGTCCAATGTATCGAAATGCGTGGGGAAGCACGAGTGGGATCAGCGCATCATGTCGGGAAAGGTTCGCCAAGGCCGGCATGACATACCATCGAGCGATCAGACCGTAGGTCAGCATCCCAATCGCTATGCTTACCACGATCTTCATCATATCCTGTCCCAGGACTTCTGAAGCCATAAATGCCCCCCTCTAATCTCTTTGGTCTACGTAGGATGTAAGAATCTGGCAAACTGTATGCACTTGTATTTCAGCAAGAAATATAAGATACATCCTGTGGCGTCGCAATCTTCATTTCCACTGCCACTACCGGTTTTGACTTCCCTGACCCTCGGACCTCCGACCTCTGGCCCCTGCTTTTCCTGCCACTGCAACTGCCTTTTACTCTCTCACACCTGTCTGAGTTGGCTGCGAAGCCGCCGTATCGAAGGTCTAGCTTCTGAGCTGACTTTGGCCTTCTTCTGTATTCTGTATTCTGTATTCCGGTGGGTAAAGGGAGGAAGGGCCTTCTGCCCTCGGACCTCCGATCCCCGACTTCCGTCTCGCGGCTCCCTGACCTCCCGCCAACTGAAATTGAATTTAGGTGTTCTTCTGACTCCTGTCTTCTGTCTTCTATATTCTATATTCTGTATTCCGGTGGGGGTGGGCGGAAGGGTCTCCATTTTCCCCTTGACGTTCCCTCGAATTCATCCGTACACTGTCCCGGCGCAATCCCGCGGGATAGTTAGAGAGCGATGACGATTCGAAAAGCGATAGATTCGGACTCCGACGCCATATGCGGTTTCTTTGCATTTTTCATTTTTCATTTTCCATTTCCATGGGGCTTCTCGATCGTGGGGACCCTGCCGAAGGCGTTCAATCATCCTGAACTTGGGCTTGTTGATCTCTTCGTCATGCACAGGTTGATCTGATCGGAACCTGCCATCATCTGAACTGGCTTTTTCTCTTCCGCAGATTGTTAAGGACGCCTGGGCACGACGAGCGCTTTCCCGTCTCACGTTTCACGTCTTACGTCCTGGCCCTGACTTTCCATTTTCCATTCCCATTTCCCTCATGAACACACGTAAAGTTACTTGGATCACTGCTGGCATCCTGTTTGCGGCCGCGAGCATTTGGATTCACTACGAAGTGAAAGTCAAGATGCTCCACCGGGGTGGTGGTTCCGTTCGCCAGCTTGGAACCATTAAAGTCGACGAGATGGCACCGGATTTCTCGGCTCGCGATTTGAAAGGCCGTGATGTTGTGCTGTCGGCATTTCGCGACCGAAAGGTTGTGCTGTTGGATTTTTGGGCGACCTGGTGTGGCCAGTGTCGGAGGGCGATGCCTTCACTCCAAACGCTTCACGATGAATCCAAAGACCGGGGGGTAGAACTCCTCAGCGTGAACCTGGGTGAAGAACATGCGAAAGTGCAGCATTTCATCCAAAGAAATGACTACACGTTCCGGGTAGTTCTCGATGAAGATAGCACCATCGGTGGTAAATTCGGCATACGTTCAATCCCCTCCATGGTGGTAGTGGACAAAGGCGGCCTGGTGCAGTGGATCCACGTTGGATACCAGAAAGAATTGAAAGAGTTACGGAGCCTGTTGGATAGGCTGACGAAAGAAGGGGGAACATGATCGTTATTCGCACAGACAATTTGTGCAAAACCTATAAGGGGAAAACCACAGCGTTAGATGGACTGAACCTCGAAGTGCAGTCAGGCGAAGTGTTTGGTTTTCTTGGTCCAAACGGCGCCGGCAAAACGACCACCATCCATCTTCTGTTGAACTTTATAAGGCCTAGCAAGGGTACGGCGTTTTTGTTTGAACAACCCGTCACCTGCACAGAGACTCATCACAGGCTCGGATACCTGCCCGAATCAGTGAACCTGCACGACTATTATCGTGGGGGGCGGCTCCTGGAGTTTTACGCCGGTTTGCTGGGTATGCCATCTGCAGCCCGTTCGCCGCGGGTGGAGGAATTATTAAAGCTAATGGACTTGCAGGAGGCCAGAGACAAGCCCATCTCTAAATATTCAAAGGGTATGCTTCAACGCATTGGCCTTGCCCAGGCGATGCTCAACGACCCTGAATTGCTCATCCTCGATGAACCCACCTCCAGCCTCGACCCGCTCGGGCGCAGGGAATTTCGCGATATTCTACTGGAACTCAGGCGTCGGGGTAAAACCGTCTTCATCAGTTCGCATATTTTGTCCGAAGTGGAGTCGGTGTGTGACCGCGTGGCCATTCTGCAAAACGGACAACTGCGCCGGGTGGGAACGTTACAGGAATTGTCCAGCGCCACAGGTGCCAGAATTATTGTAAAGAGCCTGCCCGCCGAATTGGTGGAGACGTTAGCCGCCACAACAGTTCGTGTGACCTTCGAGCAGGGGCAAGTAACGATCCATTGTCAGGATGAGACGCTGCGCCGGGATGCCGAGCAGCTGCTGGCTCAACATCACGTGGACATTGAGCGAATTGAACCCGAAACGCAATCACTGGAAGATATTTTCATGTCTGCCATGGACCAAGAGGATAATCCATGAAAACGGTTCTACTCATTGCCATTGATACGATCCGCGAACTGCTGCACCACCGCTTGCTTCTGGCGATGGTGCTGGTATCCCTTGGATTGATCTTTATTTCTTCTGTCCTATTCAGTGCAACCAGGAAACAAATTGCCCACCAGGGCTATGACAATTTGAGTGAAGCCAAACAGCGAGAAATGCGCAAAGCCCTAGAAATGGCTGGTTCTGTCTATCAGGCCGGTTTTTACCAAGTCGCCTCACTCGGCGGTTCCCTTATCGCGCTGTTCATCTTCTGTACAGCTGTTTCTTCGGAAATCCGTAAAGGAACAATCCGCGTTACCCTGTCCAAGCCTGTGTCCCGTACGCAATTCCTTCTGGGCAAATATTTTGGCGGTGTCATAGTCATGGTCGGCTATTCAGCAGTTGCCAGGGTCGCTATGGACCTTTTCGCGCAATATCACCAGATGGAATTAAGCCCCGCGATTAAATTCCATTCCTGGATGATGTTGTGTGAACACCTGATGGTGGGCTCCGTGGGCATGCTGCTGTCGCTGTTTGTTCATCCGCTTATTGCTGCCATCCTGGCATATTTTGCCAGCGCGAGTTTGCTTTCGCCCCCTAATCCCCTCTATTTTATCCTGCCCAGCTATGACCGCTACAATCTCTTTCTTAGTATCTTGAAAAGGAGTTCAAGTCTGATGGATGTGAAGGACGTCGTTTTGCTCTCTCTCTACACTATCGATTTCATTGCGATCGTCCTTCTGTTTGCGCTTTGGCGTTTCCGCTCGAAAGAGCTTGTATAGCCAACGATTCTGCTTAGATTCCGAGAGGGCCCTGCGGCCTCAAAAGATCGTGAAGCGTAAAACAGTCTTCTTCATTTCCTATGAGATGGGAATCCTGAGTAAAGATGTCATCCTGAGCGCAATACTACCCAAGTTCAGACCTGCCCCGGTCCTTGTGCGCGAAGGATCTCTGTTTCGCTTTTCCTGCCACTGCCATTGCTACTGCTTTTCCCTGACCCCTGACCTCCGGCCTCTGACCCCTGACTTTTTCATTTCCATGCCATGTCCGATCTATTAAAATCTTTGACAAAGGTTCATGACGCCAGGACCCTCCGCGCATCCTCCTGGGAGACAAACGGGAGGAACGCCGACCGCTGGACCATTGACGGGGGAGAGACCCGGATCCTTGCGGACCTTCAGGGGCCAGGATGCATCACGCACATCTGGATGACCCAGGGGGAAAGCCCAGACCGTCGTCGCCCGCGAGTATGGGTTCCCGAGCTGGCCGAAGCTCAAGGCGTTCGTGGAAGCGGACAAACACCGGGGCGTCATGCCCGACGAGCTGGATGATGTGCAGTCTGCGTTTATTCATGCCGTACGCTCCGAAGATGTTGAAACCGTACGCGAGTTGCTTGGTCAACAACCCCAATTGGCCACCCTCCGCATCTGCAACGAGGCGGTCGATGAGGATGACCCCCGGTCAACCACGCCACTGCACATGTCCTCGTTTATACCCGGCAACGTATCTTTTGTCTGAGATCGCCCGAAAAAACGGGGGCAAGGTCGAAGCAAGATCCTGGTTGCCTGTAGGGTTGAGAAGGGATACATATTTTGGGATATCCCTGACCTCACAGGAGGAGTAAAGATGGAGCAACTGTCCTCAAACAGTGACCCGGTCAAGAAGCGCAGGAGCTTGTCCCCGGAACAGAAGTATGAGATTTTCCTTGAAGCCAGCCGGGGAGATGTTCCCATTGCACAGGTGCTGCGGAAATGGGGCATTCATTCCTCGGATCTAAAGCGTATTCGTGAGTCGGTCAAGTCCGGGGCCCTCAAGGAGTTCAAGGGTCGCCGGAGCCGCAAGCCGATGGTATCGGCTGAGGAGGTGGAGCAGCTGCGCAAAGAGCGGGCACGCCTGGAGCAAACGATCATTGAGCAATCTGTGGAACTTTCCCTGCTAAAAAAAAGTGTGAATGGGATCTGACAGGCCCGATCAAGGGCCACCGGGTGCAAGCTGAGGTCAAACGCGAGATCCTCTTAATGGTCCATCGGGCCAAGGAGAAAGGGGTGAAACTCACCCGTTCTTGCGAGATCCTACAGCTTCCCCTCCAGCGGTATTGTGCCTGGAGCCGGCGAGATCGAGAAGAGAAGCTGGATGGGGTGTCGGACCCGCTTTTGGATGGGAAGCCCGGGCCCGCCCCTGATAAGGCCCCACACGGATTGCTGAGGGAGGAGAAAGAGCAAATCCCGGCCCTCTTAAGGGATGAGACCTATGCCGATCTGCCTCCCCATCAGCTGGCGGTGGTAGCCTCAGAGAAGGGGGTAGTGCAGGCCTCGGCCTCCAGCTTCTACCGACAGGCCAGGAAAGAACGTCTGGCACGCAGGAAACAGGTGAGGACGCCGGTCAAGCAGAGCAAGCCCCAGGTCAAACCTGAAGGTCCTAATCAGGTCTGGAGCTGGGACCTGACCTACATCCCATTTTTCGGTTTGTTCCTGTATTTTACCGCCATTCTCGACGTGTATTCCAGGAAGATCGTAGGATGGAAGCTCTCCTTCAACGCGACCGTGGAGCAGGTCAAACAGGCCTGGGATCAAGCCCTTGCCAACGAAGGACTGCTGGACCTGGACACTGGGCCCATAAGCTTGACAGCCCTCTCAGATCACGGATCTCAGATGAAGGCCAAATCGATGGCCCAATTCTTCAAGGACCTGGGCATCTCGCAGCTGTTTGCCCGATATCAAACACCCACGGACAACGCCTGGATCGAAGCCTTTTTCCGGACATTCAAATACGACTGGCTGCGCTTCCAGGACATCTTCACATTCCATCAACTGGAAGGCCTGATTGATTCCTTCATTCACAGCTACAACGCCGAACGCTATCACGGGGCAATACAGTATGTCACGCCTCTTCAGAGGCATAAAGGCCAGCATCAAAAGATTCTTCACCACCGACAAGGTCGAAAGGAGGAGGCTCGGCAGCGCCGCATAGAAATCAATCGGCAAAGAACATCCCAGACCATCCACAAGGCTGCCTGAATCTTGCTTGGACCTTTATCTACTTTTCTCTTGTTATCTCAGAATAGATACAAACGAAGAATTGGTTGCGCTACTGCTTGAGGCCGGCGCAGAGGTGGATGCGCTAGGCTATCAGGGATTCTGGCGCACGCCGCTGTCGCTCGCTGCGTGGGAGGGCACAGTTGGCTGCGTGCGCCTCTTGCTCGAAGCCGGTGCCGACCCCAATCCGATCACATCCATCGGCATCTCGCCTCTACACAACTCCGTGTGTCACCGTTCACACGAGAAGACCAAGCTACTGCTGGAGTACGGCGCCCAGCCGACTCTGTACGTCGCCGTCGCGCTAGGGATGGCCGATCGCGTGCACGGTCTGCTTGAGCAGGAACCAGGACTCGTCAACGTACCCGGTGAGAGCAACCTTCTGCCCATGACCGTGGCGGCAGAGTTCGGACAGAGAGACGTAGCCGAAGTGTTGATCCAGCACGGCGCCGAGGTCACACTGACTCAAGCCTGTGGCCTGGGCATACTGGATCGTGTCAAGACATTGGTCGAGAAGAATCGGGACGCGGTTAACCAGGTTGAAGAGGCGGATGCACCGCTGATCGCGGCGTCGCGTAACGGACATGCCGATATTGTGCGTTATCTGCTCGAGCAAGGGGTGGACGTCAATCTGGCTGCGAAGGAACAGGTTCACGACATCCAAGCCATCAATCAGGCGAGCATGGCCGGTACTGCCTCGGCGGACGTGATCAATCTGCTTGCTGAAGCCGGTGCCGACGTCTGCCACGTGTATCGTGGAAATACACCGTTGATGAGGGCCTTGGGACGCAATGAGACAGCAGTTCAGGCGTTGGTGAAACATGGCGGATTGGGACGGTTTTATGTCGTCGGCCAGTGGAGCGGTCACCTCGACCGGATTGAACCCTTGCTTGAACTCGGCGCCGATGTGAACGAGACCGACGAAAAGGGCAGGACGGCGCTGGATCACGCCATCAACAATCGTGACGTGACGGAAGACCCCGGTCACATAAAACGCTTCACACAGATGATCGAGCTATTGCAAAAGCACGGCGGCAGGCGTGGTGACAGCAGCCCATAGCTGAAATTTTCAATCTTCAATCTTCAATCTTCAGTTTCCATGGAGGTCGTTGTGAGCGATCAACTCCCGCCTAATCCCTCTCTGCATCACCTCAAGTACCAGGCCCGCAACCTTCAGCACGCCCACACCGCCGGGGATGAGGACGCACTGACCCGGGTCCAAAGGCGTCTGCCCGGCTACGCCGGCCGGCTGTCTCTGGCCAAAGCGCAGACCGTCGTCGCGCGCGAGTATGGGTTCCCGAGCTGGCCGAAATTGAAGGCTTTCGTGGAAGCGGACAAGCCCCGCGGCCTCATGCCCGACGCACTCAACGATGAGCAGTCGGCGTTTATTCATGCCGTACTCGCCGATGATGTCGAAGCCGTGCGCAGGCTGCTTGGTCAACAACCCGAATTGGCCAACCTCCGCATCGCCGGCGACAGCATCCGACTCAAAGGCGTCGTCGATGAGAATGATCCCCGTTCAAGCACGCCACTGCACAACGCCGGGGTCCGCGGGCGCGAAAATTTGATTTCTTTACTGCTTGAGGCCGGGGCCCAGGTCGATGCGCTGGGCTACGACCACAACCATGGCGTGTGTACACCGCTGCAGCTCGCGGCGTGGGAGGGCACGCTTGGCTCCGTTCGCCTCTTGCTGGAAGCCGGCGCCGACCCCAATGCAATCACATCCGGGGGCGGCACGCCTCTGAGCACGGCCATGTGGCACAATGCGATGGATAAGATCAAGCTGCTGCTGGATCACGGCGCCGACCCGGACCTGCACGTGGCCGTGGGGCTCGGTATGGTCGATCGCGTGCGCGCCCGCCTCGAAGAAGAACCGGGGCTGGTCAACTTACCCGGTGGCTATAACGACCTGACTCCCCTGAGTGTAGCAGCGGAGTTCGGGCAGAGAGACGTAGCCGAAGTGCTGATCCACCATGGCGCCGAGGTCACACTGATTCAAGCCTGTGGTCTGGGAATGCTGGACCGCGTCAAGACAGAGGTCAAGAAAAATCCGGCCTCGGTCAACCAGGTGACGCAGTATCCCCCCTGGCACTCTGAGGCACCGCTGTTCGCGGCGTCGAGCAACGGACATGCCGATGTCGTGCGTTATCTGCTCGCGAACGGAGCTGACGTAAACCTGACCCTGGGGGAAGGTCATACCGAGTACCAGCCAATCGACTCGGCTACGACGGCAGACGTGATTGATCTTTTCGCTAATGCTGGTGCCGACGTCTGCCACGTGAATCGCGGATTTACACCGCTGATGCGAGTATTGGCGGACTACGAGAAGAGCCAGGGTTCGGCAGGCTCATCCAAATTGGCACGGCGCGATGAAGCGGGAACTAAGGCGTATGTGAAACATGGCGGGTTGGGACGGTTTTATGTGGTGGGGCAGTGGGAAGGCCACATCGTTCGGATTGAACCCCTGCTCGAACTCGGCGCCGATGTAAACGAGACCGACGGAAACGGCAAGACCGCGCTGGATCATGCCATTAAGAATCGTGACAGGTCGGGACAACAGCTGACATTGCATAGGCCGACTTTGCGCGGTCCCCGCTTGGCCTACCCCCAATCACACATTCACAGAGATTTTGTTTCCAATTAAATCTCGTAAATACAGTATATTATGCATGATCTTACAATACTTCTTGGTTTTTTTATTGACAAAATCCAGTCACCATGTTTACAATATAGGGACCAAATATTGACAATGTTGTATGGTTATGTTGACAAACTATGCTGGATGTAGGGAACTTTACAATGTCCAAGCCCACAAAACGTGGTCGTGATATTCGAAATTTCATTATTCAAACAACACCTGACCATCCACGAGACGTCGTAAAGGTCGTTGCCAATCGATTCAAAATATCTAGACAAGCAGTAAATAGGTATTTCAAAGAGCTCTTGGATGAGGGAAAAATCAATGCTCAAGGGAATACCAGGCAGCGAGAGTACTTCCTCAGAACACAACACGATATTCAATTCTCGATACCCTTAAAGGGACTTGAGGAAGACCAGCTGTGGCGTACCGAAGTCGCGCAGGTCTTGGAAAGTTTTCCAAGAAACGTGATTGATATCTGGCATTACGTCTTCACAGAGATGGTTAATAACGCAATCGATCATTCGGAAGGCCACGAATTAACTGTGGCATTGAAGGTGAACCCGGTAACAACTGAGATTTATGTGCACGACAATGGTATCGGAATATTTCGCAAGATTAAAGAAGAATGCAATCTTGAAGATGAGCGACATGCCGTCCTGGAGTTGGCAAAAGGAAAGCTTACAACTGATCCGGATAACCACACGGGAGAGGGCATCTTTTTTACATCGCGGATGCTGGACGATTTTGCAATCCTGTCCGGTGACGTTTATTTTTCACACGAATTTGGGCAAGAGGAAGACTGGATCTTAGAAAGAGAACCACCGAGAATTGGCACGTCGGTGTTCATGTACTTAACGAACAATAGTAAACGAACCGATCAGGAAATATTTGATCAGTTTGCTTCTGAGGAGGAGGACTACGGTTTTTCCAAGACTGTAGTCCCGGTTCGACTCGTTCGCCATGGTGTCGAAAAATTGGTATCCAGATCTCAGGCGAAGCGGTTGCTGGCAAGGGTCGATCGTTTTAATACGGTCATTCTTGATTTTCAAGATGTCGATTCGATCGGAAGGGCTTTTGCCGATGAGATATTTCGTGTCTTCGAAAAAAACAACCCGAGCATTCTACTCATGACCATCAATACTGTTCCTCACGTGGAGAAAACGATCACATACGCTCGCGAAAATAGTCACGTGGGATTGCCACACTCTCGTGATTCGTCGTTCGTGATCCGAGATTCGTAATTCGCGCAGCTTGTTATCGTGCTGAACCCAATGGCCTTTTGTGGCCAAAATTTGTGGGACCGGTCTCCAGACCGGGAACTGGCTCTGTAGGGCCATGAACTCCTGGTTTTCCGATCTCCGAATCACGATCCACGATCCACGGCTTCTCCGATCCCCGAATCACGATCCCGAGCACCGGCTTTTCCGATCCCTGGGCTTGACTTTCCTGCCACTGCCAGGGCTTCTGTCTTTTACTTTCTCACGTCTCACTTTTGGAGGCTTTAATGATGAAGATCGGCACCACAATCAGGCCCGACTGGCTGGAACATCCGGGAGATTTCACCTTCCTGAAGCAGATCGGCGTCGACTGTGTGAACATCACGATGGACATCTGTCCTGGATTTAAAGAATCCGGTGGTCGTCTGAATCGGGAAGGACTGGAGCGCATCGTTGAGATCGTCGATAGCGCCGGCCTGAAAGTCGAGCGCGCGAATGCCCAGAGCAAATTCCTGGAGGCCGTCTATCTGGATAAGGAGGGGGCCGATCAAGAGATCGACAATCTTGTCTACAACATCGAGCTCTGCGGGGAGTTCAAGTTTCCGGTCGTGGGCATCCAGTGTTTCCAGGCAAACCAGCTTGCGGGCTTCCTTGAAACGAACTATCATTGGGTCGAGGGGCGGGGCGGTTATCGTAACCTGAAGGTGGAACTTTCCGACCTGCTCGATCGGCCCGCTCCCCCGGGCGTGCCCACCCACGAAGAGCTTTGGGAACGGACGGTCAGGATTTACCGGACGGCCGTACCCGTTGCGGAGCAGTTCGACATCAAGATCGCGATGCACGGCAACGACCCGCCTGTGCCCTCACTCTCCGGAGTGCCTCAGATCCTTTACGACTTCGCCGCGTTCGACCGGCTCTTCAAAGAGGTACCTTCGGCCAACTGCGGGATGACATTCTGTGTGGGAACCCGGTACGAATCCGGTGAGGATGTTCTAAAAGGGATTAAAAAATTCGGCGGACAGGGTAGGATCTTCCACGTCCACTTCAGGAACGTGCAGGGCAGGATTCCCGAAATCAAGGAGTATCAGGAAGTGATCCCGGACACCGGCGATCTCAACATGGCCCGCGTCGCCAGGGCCCTTCAAGAAGTGGGCTATGAGGGTGTGATCGACCACGATCACATCATGAAGCTGACCACCGACGGTCCGGCGGGAAGAGAATACATCGCTTACTGCGTTGGCCACATGAGGGGAATTTTACAGTCGCTTGAGGATCGTGGCTAATCCTATGGGATCGTTTGGGAGGGTCCGCGGCCTCGCGGGCCGTAATCGGTTAACCGAGGCCGATAGCGCCTCACCCCTATTCAAACCCGTTCAACATTAAAATTCATCAAATTCCCCTGAAAACCGCCAAACCTTTGACCCCAGGGGATTCTGAAAACCCTTCCCTTAACGATAGGAATGTTAGCGGACACCGAGGCCGGCGTCCCTCCCATCTAATCGGCCAGTTTCCGGGATGGCTCGCGCCATCGCATTGTTCCCATTCTGTATTCTAACTTCTGTATTCTGTCTTCCTTTTGCAATTTCATAGGAAACCAACCATGGGAAGTGACGACTTACAGAATCTCCTCGACCGCGCCAACCGATATCTTGTCGGCGGATGTACGGGAATGTTCCGCATGCCGGATGACGTCGTCACCGTGTTCCACGACGGGGAGGGCAGCCGCCTCTTCGACGTGACCGGGCGGGAGTACATCGACTACGTCATGGGTTCCGGTCCTCTGATCCTGGGACACGCCCATCCCGCAGTCGTCGACGCCGTGCGGCACCAGGTCGGCCTCGGAACCACCTTTTTCGGCCTCCACGCCCCGGTCATCCGCCTGGCGGAGCGCCTGGTCGAGGCCGTACCCTGCGCAGAGCGTGTCCGCTTCACCTCATCCGGGAGCGACGGCACCTTCTCCGCCCTCCGCCTGGCCCGGGCTTACACAGGCCGCGAAAAAATACTCAAATTTGAAGGGGGATGGCACGGCGGACACGACTACGCCCAGCAGAGCGCCTACCCCCCCATGCCTGGGGACGGGCCGGTCTCCATACCCGACTGCGACGGCATTCCCAAAACCGTGTCCGAGACCGTGCTCGTGGCTCCTTTCAACGACGCTGGCATCGCGGCCGAAGTCATAAACAACTGTGCTCAGGATCTCGCTGCCGTGATCGTGGAGCCCCTCCAGCGTGCCATCCGTCCGGTTTCCGGTTTCCTCCAGGCCCTGCGTGAAGCCACCGAAGCCCACAATGTTGTCCTCATCTTCGACGAAATCGTCACCGGTTTTCGCATAGCCTGGGGCGGCGCCCAGGAACGTTACGGCGTAGTTCCCGACATGGCCGTCTACGGCAAATCCATCAGCGGAGGATTTCCCATGGCCGCGATTTGCGGCCGCGCGGACATTATGGACTGTGCCGATCCCAGGCGGAGGGGCAACGACAGTTATGCGTTCATCAGCAGCACCGCAAACGGCAACCCGATCGGAACTACCGCCGGCCTGGTCTGCCTTGACGAACTCGGGAAAGAAGGGGTCTACCCCCGCCTCTACGCGATTCCCAATCAACTCAAAGACGGTCTGGAAAGCCTGGGCCGTGAGCGGGGTCTCCCCCTCCGGGTCTTCGGCGAAGGCCCCGTATTGCAGCCCTTTTTCACCGATATCGAAATCCGCAACTATGCCGACACCCTCAAGGCCGACGCCAAGGCCGCATCGCAATTCGGCCGTGAAATGATCAAGCGCGGCATCTACGTCACCCCGGGCGGCAAGCTCTACCTCTCGCTTGCCCACTCCGAATCCGATGTCGATCGCACACTCGAAGCCGCAAAAAGCGCGCTCGGGGAGGTCCGGGTAGAAGGAGTAAGCTGATGGACCTCTTTTTGGACAAAACAACCGTTGTCGGCGCCGGGCTCATGGGGAGCCAGATCGGGCTCGTCCTCGCCCTGGGCAGCAGGGAGACAGTCCTGATCAGCCGACATCAGGAAAGCCTGGACACGGCCCTGGAAAACCTCGGACGTTATGTCACCGACCTCCACCGACACGATGGGCTCCGCGACGAATCTCCCGAATCCGTCCTGGGCCGCATCCGGACCACCACCGACATGGAATCTGCCGTAGCAGATGCGGACTTCGTCGTCGAATCCATCCCCGAGGACCTGGAGGCCAAACAGGCGCTCTTCGAGCAGCTTGACGCGATTACCCCTCCTGAAACCCTCCTGGCGAGCAACACCTCGGGCCTGCCCATCACGCAGCTGGCCGCCCACGCCAAGCACAAAGGCCGGATTGCAGGATCTCACTTCGTCCAGCCGGGCCATATCGTGCCCGTCGTGGAGGTCGTTCGCGGGGAGGAGACCTCGGACGCGGCGATGGACAGGATCGCGGCCATCTGGGAAAGCCTCGGCAGGCTGCCCCTCCGTATCAACCGGGACGTGCCCGGCTTTTTGATCAACCGCCTTCAGCACGCCCTCATCCGGGAGGCCGTAGACCTCCTGGCATCCGGCGTGGCCAATGCGGAGGATATCGACCTGGCCGTGCGGCTGGGCCTTGCCCCCCGCTTTACCACGGCCGGTCCCCTGGAACAGCGGGACATCAACGGCTTGAACATGCACGTCCGGGTGGCGGAACACCTCTGGAAAACCCTGGGTGGATGGGAAGGTCCCCTTGCTTACCTCCAGGACATGGTCGCCCGGGGAGAAACCGGTCTGGAATCCAGCAAGGGTTACTATGACTGGTCCAACCGCGACCCCAAAGCCGTACGGGCGGAGAAAGACGAACAACTCCTCCGCAGAACCCGACAAGTCATGACCGACTGGGAAACGGAACGGAAAAGGGGTTGATTCTAAAAAACCAACCCTGATTTGGATTTACCTCGTAGGGGCACGGCATGCCGTGCCCCTACACCAATTTTGTCCTCCCACCCCATTCCCGTAGGGGCGAGGCAATGCCTCGCCCAATGATTCATCCATACCATCCATGGCCGACCACATCGGGTCGCCCCTACACCCCTCCCTGTTTTTCGTCAAGAACATCCTTAATCAACATCGCTGTAAAAAACCAAAAGGCCCCGGAAATGTTCGGGGCCTTTATTTTATGCGTGAAAAAAAGGGCGACTTTAACCTCGCCCCAATGGATTTTCAATCTTCAATCTTCAATTCTCTGACCTCCTACCCCTAACTTCCGACCTCAGACGAATTTAGGTCTTCTTCTGACTTCTGTATTCTGTATTCCGGTCGGGATGGGTGGAGGAGTGGCTATATCTCCTTCCCAAACGCCCCCGCAAAAAGAAAGAAGTCGTCAAAATCGATCTTGTTGTTCCCGTCCAGGTCGAAACGGACGTTATCACCAGTCGGCTCCTGACTGAACGCGGCTGCAAACAGGAAGAAATCCTCCAGATCCACTTTGCCGGTCCCGTCGAAATCGGGAGATGTCCCCACGGCATAAACGACCCCGGACAGGCGAAGGTTCGTGGGATCCCCCGCGTTGTGATCGATCAGGAGGCTGGCCGACTTCGTTCCCCGGAGATGTCGGAGAAAATATCACCGTGATCGTCTCGGACCCTCCCGAAGCGATCGTGACCTGAGTCGTCGAGACCTCGTACTCGGAAGCGTGTGTCCCTTCCACGGTGATCCCGGTGATGGAGAGGTCCTCGGTGCCCGGATTGTTAATCGTGAAAGATCCCTGGTCGGTTGTCTCCGCCTCCACACCGTCGAACGACACGACGTCGGCCTGAAGGCCGAGGACCGGTCCGCCCTCTGCGACGGCGGTCAGGTCGACAATGAGCTGGTCCCCGGCGTTGTGATCCACGTGAACAATGATTGACTTATTCCCGATAGAAGCAGGATCGAATGTAATCGTTATGGTCTCCGACCCCCCGGGTGCGATCGTGGCCGATGCCGGGGAGACATCGAATTCCGAAACATCGGCCCCCTCCAGGGTGATCGCTGTGATGGATAGATCCGAGACGCCCGGGTTCGTGATCGTCCCCTGAACGGCGTTCTCACCCACCTTGATGGTCTCCAATGCCAGGGTGGAGGCAGACAGGCTGATCTCCGGGCCGACCTCCACGGCGAACCCGGTTACGTCGATCCCCTTGGACCCGGCATCGGATTCCACAAACAGGACAGCCGACCGGACCCCTTTCCTGCTGGGGGAAAAAATCACGGTGATCGTCTCGATGCCCCCGGGGTCGATCGTGGGCAGCGTCTCCTGCCCCTGGTAATCCCTTCTTCCCGCACCACTGAACGTAAACTCCGTGAGGGTCAGGGGCCCGGTTCCGATGTTCGAGACCTCCAAGGTCTGCCCGGAACTCCCCCCGACCCCCGTCGTGTCGAAGGCCAGGGATGTGACCATCAGGGCAAGAATCCCATCGGGCCCCACGCGGCGGACGCGGTGGTTCGCCGTGTCGGAGAAATAGATATTTATGCCGTCCGCATCCACGGCCGCCTTGCTGGGAAAGTTCAACTTCGCCTTGTTTGCCGGACCCCCGTCCCCCGAATATCCACCTTCGACATTCTGGAGTCTATCCCACTCCGTCCCCGTCCCCGCGAGTATCTTGATCCTCCCGAGGCCCACACGGCGGATGCGTTGGTTTCCTGTGTCGACGATGTAGACGTTTCCTCTGGAATCTGCAGCTACTCCCTCCGGCCACCACAGGGAGGCATCCGTGGGCTTAACGTCATCCCGGATCAAAGCCCGATCACCCCGCCCGCCCGCAAAGGTCGTGATGCTCCCGGCGCTCACGAGGCGGATGCGGTGATTTCTCGTGTCCGCGATGAACAGGTCACCGCTTGCATCAACGACCACGTCGGACGGAAATGCCAACCTGGCCTCTGTAGCCGGCCCTCCGTCCCCGTCGAAACCTCTCTCGCCCGTACCCGCGATGGTCTCGATGATCCCGTCGAGGCCCACGCGGCGGACGCGCTGATTCGAGTAGTCGGCGATGTATATATTTCCCTTTGAGTCCACGGCCACGTCCCTCGGAATATTTAAGAGGGCCTGTGTCGCCGGTCCCTCGTCCCCTGAAAAACCCGGATCTCCGGTTCCCGCAATGGTCGTGATGATCCCGTCGAGGCCCACGCGGCGGATGACGTGATTTCCCGTGTCGGCAATATAGATGACCCCCTTTTCATCAATGAAAATGCCTTCGGGTTCCATTAACTTGGCCTCGTTTGCGGGACCTCCATCCCCTGAATATGCACCCGATACCGAACCCGCAAAGGTCGTGATTTTATCCGATGCCTCAACAGCAGCCAGGTTTCCCGGTTGCTGAAGGCAGAGCACACAGATAATAACCATGCATAGACGTGACATAACGACTTTCCTCAGAATATCCGATTTGGGCACCGGAACAGATGCGGTCAGATCGTTTGGCTTTTTCCTGCCACTGCCACTATTCATTGAACATTGAATATCGGAAAATTGAATATTTGAACAACTCACGACTTTCTTATGTTCCAATGGATCTCCCTTGATCTTCAATCTTCATTCTTCAATCGTCGATCTTCAATTTCTCTGGCCTCCGACCCCTGCCTTTGCTTTCCCACCACTGCCACTGCCCCCTGCTACTGCTTTCCCCTGGCCCCCGACTTTTGATCCCTATTCCCGTCTCCCGACTGAGTTGAATTAGGTCTTCTTCTGACTCCTGTCTTCTGTATTCTATATTCCGGTGGGGATAGGCGGAAGGGTCTTCCTTCAATCGTCCATCGTCTATGGTCCATCGTCTTCATTTGCATTTTCCATTTTCCATTTCCCTTATTAGGGCTCATGGCAGAGGAGTGACTATAGTGTCTTCCCGAATGCCCCTGCGAAGAGGAAGAAGTCGTCAAAATCGATCTTGTTGTTCCCGTCCAGGTCGAAACGGGCGTTATCACCTGTCGGTTCCTGACTGAATGCGACCGCAAACAGGAAGAAATCCTCCAGATCTACTTTGCCGGTCCCGTCGAAATCCGGAGATGTTCCCACGGCATAAACCACCCCGGACAGGCGGACCGTCGTGGGATCCCCCGCGTTGTGATCGATCAGGAGGCTGGCCGACTTGGTCCCCGGAGATGTCGGAGAAAATATCACGGTTATCGTCTCGGATCCTCCCGAAGCGATCGTGAGCGCAGTCGTCGAGACCTCGTACACAGACGCGTGCGTCCCTTCCACAGTGATGCCCGTGATGGAGAGGTCCTCGGTGCCGGGGTTGTTAATCGTTAACGATCCCTGATCAATTGTCTCCGCCTCCACGCCGTCGAACGACACGACTTCGGACGGAAGCCCCAGGACCGGTCCGCCTTCTGCGACCGCGGTCAGGTCGACAATGAGCTGGTCCCCGGCGTTGTGATCCACGTGAACGGTGATTGACTTATTCCCGATAGAAGCAGGATCGAATGTAATCGTTATGGTCTCCGACCCCCCGGGTGCGATCGTGGCCGCGGTAGGGGAGACCTCGAATTCCGAAACATCGGCCCCTTCCAGGGTGACCCCGGTGACGGACAGATCCGAGACGCCCGGGTTCGTGATTGTGATCGTCCCCTGAACGGCGTTCTCACCGATTTTGACGGTCTCCAATGCCAGGGTGGAGGCAGACAGGCTGATCTCCGGGCCGCCCTCCACGGCGAACCCGGTTACGTCGATCCCCTTGGACCCGGCATCGGATTCCACAAACAGGACGGCCGACCGGGCCCCTTTTCTGCTGGGGGAAAAAATCACAGTGACCGTCTCGATGCCCCCGGGGTCGATCGTGGGCAGCGTCTCCTGCCCCTGGTAATCCCTTCTTCCCGCACCACTGAACGTAAACTCCGTGAGGGTCAGGGGCCCGGTTCCGATGTTCGAGACCTCCAGGGTCTGTTCCGAACTCCCCCCGACCCCCGTCGTGTCGAACGTCAGGGATGTGAAGGTCAGCGCGAGGATCCCGTCGGGCCCCACGCGGCGGATGCGGTGATTTTGAACGTCGGAGAAATAGACGTTTATGCCGTCGACATCCACGCCCCACGGCACGTTCAGCTGGGCCTGGTTCGCCGGACCTCCGTCCCCCGAATATCCCCCTAAGACATCGCCGTCCGGATTTTTCTCGAACCCCGAACCCGCAACCGTATCGATGATCCTGCTTCCGTTCACAACTCGGATGCGTTGATTGAAGGTGTCGGCGATGTAGACGTTTCCTTTGGAATCCGCGGCCACCCCATGCGGCCACCAAAAGGCTGCTTCCGTCGCCCGGACGCCGGTCCTGAGTTGCGCCCTGTCTCCCCGTCCGCCGGCAAAGGTCGTGATGACCCCGGTGATGTCCACAACGCGGACGCGGTGATTTCTATAGTCGCAGAAGTAGATGTCCGCCCCGTCTATGAAGATGTCGGTCGGGGAATTCAGCTTGGCCTCTGTAGCCGATCCCCCGTCCCCCCCGAAATCTCTCTCGCCCGTACCCGCGATGGTCGTGATGACCCCCGAGAACGCGTTCACTTTGCGAAGGCGGTGATTTTCCTGGTCTCCGATGTACACGTTCCCCGTTCTATCCACGGCCACCCCTTGCGGCCTGTCCAGTTCGGCCTCTGTGGCGAGTCCCCCGTCCCCGGAAAAACCACCCACCAAAGCTCCTCCACTCCCTACTTGGGGTTCGGTTCCCGAACCCGCAAAGGTCGTGATGATCCCGTCAGGATCCACAACGCGGATGCGGTTATTGAGGCTGTCGGCGATGTATATGTTCCCCTTTGAATCCACGGCCACGTCGGCCGGATAATTTAAGAGGGCCTCTGTCGCCGGTCCCCCGTCCCCGGAAAAACCCTCATCTCCGTTTCCGGCAATGGTCTCGATGATCCCGTCCAGGCCCACGCGGCGGATGCGCTGGTTACCGTAGTCGGCGATGTAGAGAACCCCCCTTTCATCCAGGAACAGGCCCCTCGGAGTCGTTAACTTGGCCTCATTGGCCGGACCCCCGTCCCCTGAAAATCCCCCCGTCACCGAACCTGCAAAAGTCGTGATTTTATCCGTGCCCTCAACCGCGGCCAGATTTCCCGGTTCCTGAAGGCAGAGCACAAAGACAATAACCATGCACAGACGTGACATAACGACTTTCCTCCGAATATCCGATTTGGGCACCGAAACCGATGCGGTCAGATCGTTTGGCTTTTTCCTGCCACTGCCACAGCTACTTCCTTTTGCCGTCTCACGTTTCACGTTTGGTGTTCTGTTTCCATTTTCCATTTTGCACCTTGCATTTCCTTCCCCTGACCTCCGTCCATCGTCTCCGGTCTGCGGTTAATTTTGCATTTTCCATTTTCCATTTCCCTTATTAGGCCTAATGGCAGAGGAGTGACTATAGTGTCTTCCCGAAAGCCCCCGCAAAAAGAAAGAAGTCATCAAAATCGATCTTGTTGTTCCCCCGTCCAGGTCGAAACGGACGTTATCACCAGTCGGCTCCTGACTGAACGCGGCTGCAAACAGGAAGAAATCCTCCAGATCCACTTGGCCGGTCCCGTCGAAATCCGGAGATGTCCCCACGGCATAAACCACCCCGGACAGGCGGACCGTCGTCGGATCCCCCGCGTTGTGATCGATCAGGAGGCTGGCCGACTTGGTCCCCGGAGATGTCGGAGAAAATATCACCGTTATCGCCTCGGACCCTCCCGAAGCGATCGTGACCTGAGTCGTCGAGACTTCGTACTCAGAAGCGTGCGTCCCTTCCACTGTGATCGCGGTGATGGAGAGGTCCTCGGTGCCCGGGTTGTTAATCGTGAAAGATCCCTGATCAATTGTTTCCGCCTCCACACCGTCGAACGACACGACGTCGGCCTGAAGGCCGAGGACCGGTCCGCCTTCTGCGACAGCGGCCAAGTCGACGGTGAGTTGATCCCCGGCGTTGTGATCCACGAGCATAGTGATTGACTTATTCCCGATAGAAGCAGGATCGAATGTAATCGTTATGGTCTCCGATCCCCCGGGTGCGATCGTGGCCGAGGTGGGGGAGACCT
This sequence comes from Candidatus Latescibacterota bacterium, assembly GCA_965217865.1. Lineage (GTDB taxonomy): Bacteria > Latescibacterota > UBA2968 > SICM01 > SICM01 > CBDCJO01. Next base: position 4,106,267 of record CBDCJO010000002.1, read on the forward strand.
CGAATTCCGAAACATCGGCCCCTTCCAGGGTGATCCCGGTGATGGACAGATTCGAGACGCCCGGGTTCGTGATCGTCCCCTGAACAGCGTTCTCACCCACCTTGATGGTCTCCAACGTCAGGGTGGAAACCGACAGGCTGATCTCCGGACCGCCCTCCACGGCGAACCCGGTTACGTCGATCCCCTTGGACCCGGCATCGGATTCCACAAACAGGACGGCCGACCGGGCCCCTTTTCTGCTGGGGTTAAAAATCACTGTGATCGTCTCGATGCCCCCGGGGTCAATCGTGGGCAGCGTCTCCTGCCCCTGGTAATCCCTTCTTCCAGAACCGCTGAACGTGAACTCCGTGATGGTCAGGGGCCCGGTTCCGATGTTCGAGACCTCCAGGGTATGTTCGGAACTCCCCCCGACCCCCGTCGTGTCGAAGGCCAGGGATGTGACCATCAGCGCGAGGATCCCGTCGGGCCCCACACGGCGGACGCGGTGATTTAGATAGTCGGAAAAATAGACGTTTATGCCGTCTGCATCCACGGCCACGCCGTAGGGTCGGTTCAGCTCGGCCTGGTTCGCCGGACCCCCGTCCCCCGAATCTCCGCCTATGACTTGGTCTAATGCATCTTTCTCGAATTTTGAACCCGCAAGGGTATCGATGATCCTGCTTGAGTTCACAACTCGGATGCGGTGATTGCCTGTGTCGGCGATGTAGACGTTTCCTTTGGAATCCGTGGCCACCCCGGAGGGATACCACAGGGCGGCGTCTGTAGCCGACACGTTGGTCCTGAGTTGCGCCCGGTCTCCCCGTCCGCCGGCAAGGGTCGTGATGACCCCGGTGACGTCTATAAGGCGGATGCGGTTATTTATCCCGTCCGCGATGTAGAAATCCCCCCCGTCTATGTCGATGTCGTTCGGCTGGTACAGCCAGGCCTCTGTAGCCGGTCCCCCGTCCCCCCCGCACGTTCCCCGATCTATCCACGGCCACCCCCTTCGGCCAGAACAGTTTGGCCTCCGTAGCCGGTCCCCCGTCCCCGGAAAAACCACCCATCAAACCTCCTCCACTCCCTACATGGGGTTCGGTTGCTGAACCCGCAAAGGTCGTGATGATCCCGTCAGGATCCACAACGCGGATCCGCTGATTGTTGGAGTCGACGATGTACACGTTCCCTTTTGAATCCACGGCCACACCGAACGGGTCGTTAAGGCTGGCCTCCGTAGCGAGCTCCTCGTCCCCTGAAAAATCCGCATCTCCGTTTCCGGCAATGGTCTCGATGATCCCGTCCAGGCCCACGCGGCGGATGCGGTAGTTTCTTGTGTCGCAAATGTAGAGGACCCCCCTTTCATCCAGGAACAGGCCCCCCGGATTCGTTAACTTGGCCTCATTGGCCGGACCCCCGTCCCCTGCAAATCCGGGCGAATCCGAACCTGCAAAGGTCGTGATTTTATCCGTGCCCTCAACCGCGGCCAGATTTCCCGGTTCCTGAAGGCAGAGCACACAGACAATAGCCATGCATAGACGTGACATAACGACTTTCCTCCGAATATCCGATTTGGGCACCGGAACCGATGCGGTCAGATCGAAATCGCTTTCTTAATACCATCACACCAGTGCCGGGATTGGTCCCGGAGAACAGTTCCTCATATAAAAACGTAAAGCCGCATCTATCCGGATGCGGCTGGTTGCGGTTCCCCCGTATATTTTACGAGTTTCCATCGCCTCCCTCCCAGGGAGAGTGTTTTAAACTCAATCGACTTTAGAAAAATTACGGGAGGATGTATGGGAATGTCAAGCGAAATCCGATTTGTGTGTTCGTCAAAACTCTCCTGAATCGGATTGCCCTCGTAGGGGCACGGCATGCCGTGCCCCTACACCAATTTCATCTGCCCACCGATTTCCGTAGGGGCGAGGCGGTGCCTCGCCCGATGATTCGTCCAAATCCCATCGCCGGGCGACCACATAGGTTCCCCCTAACGCCTGACCTCCGATTCCCGTCTCACGTTTGACGTTTGACGTTTGACTGATTTTCAATCTCCTTTGACCCCTGGCTTTTCCCTAACCTCTTACCTCCAGCCCCTGTCTTTTGCATTTTCCTTTACTGACACCTGTTCTATCTTTTGTCTGAGATCGCCCGAAAAAACGGGGGCAAGGTCGAAGCAAGATCCTGGTTGCCTGTAGGGTTGAGAAGGGATACATATTTTGGGATATCCCTGACCTCACAGGAGGAGTAAAGATGGAGCAACTGTCCTCAAACAGTGACCCGGTCAAGAAGCGCAGGAGCTTGTCCCCGGAACAGAAGTATGAGATTTTCCTTGAAGCCAGCCGGGGAGATGTTCCCATTGCACAGGTGCTGCGGAAATGGGGCATTCATTCCTCGGATCTAAAGCGTATTCGTGAGTCGGTCAAGTCCGGGGCCCTCAAGGAGTTCAAGGGTCGCCGGAGCCGCAAGCCGATGGTATCGGCTGAGGAGGTGGAGCAGCTGCGCAAAGAGCGGGCACGCCTGGAGCAAACGATCATTGAGCAATCTGTGGAACTTTCCCTGCTAAAAAAAAGTGTGAATGGGATCTGACAGGCCCGATCAAGGGCCACCGGGTGCAAGCTGAGGTCAAACGCGAGATCCTCTTAATGGTCCATCGGGCCAAGGAGAAAGGGGTGAAACTCACCCGTTCTTGCGAGATCCTACAGCTTCCCCTCCAGCGGTATTGTGCCTGGAGCCGGCGAGATCGAGAAGAGAAGCTGGATGGGGTGTCGGACCCGCTTTTGGATGGGAAGCCCGGGCCCGCCCCTGATGAGGCCCCACACGGATGAGACCTATGCCGATCTGCCTCCCCATCAGCTGGCGGTGGTAGCCTCAGAGAAGGGGGTAGTGCAGGCCTCGGCCTCCAGCTTCTACCGACAGGCCAGGAAAGAACGTCTGGCACGCAGGAAACAGGTGAGGACGCCGGTCAAGCAGAGCAAGCCCCAGGTCAAACCTGAAGGTCCTAATCAGGTCTGGAGCTGGGACCTGACCTACATCCCATTTTTCGGTTTGTTCCTGTATTTTACCGCCATTCTCGACGTGTATTCCAGGAAAATCGTAGGATGGAAGCTCTCCTTCAACGCGACCGTGGAGCAGGTCAAACAGGCCTGGGATCAAGCCCTTGCCAACGAAGGACTGCTGGACCTGGACACTGGGCCCATAAGCTTGACAGCCCTCTCAGATCACGGATCTCAGATGAAGGCCAAATCGATGGCCCAATTCTTCAAGGACCTGGGCATCTCGCAGCTGTTTGCCCGATATCAAACACCCACGGACAACGCCTGGATCGAAGCCTTTTTCCGGACATTCAAATACGACTGGCTGCGCTTCCAGGACATCTTCACATTCCATCAACTGGAAGGCCTGATTGATTCCTTCATTCACAGCTACAACGCCGAACGCTATCACGGGGCAATACAGTATGTCACGCCTCTTCAGAGGCATAAAGGCCAGCATCAAAAGATTCTTCACCACCGACAAGGTCGAAAGGAGGAGGCTCGGCAGCGCCGCATAGAAATCAATCGGCAAAGAACATCCCAGACCATCCACAAGGCTGCCTGAATCTTGCTTGGACCTTTATCTGCTTTTCTCTTGTTATCTCAGAATAGATACAGTCGGCAACGCATGGGAGTTTGATCGGTTCAGTCCGATGGATGCGATACCGGCCACGGTCAATCTCACCACCTACTCGGGTGGTTCGACCGATTTCATCGAAACGCCGCTTCAGATGGTGGTTAAGGAAGTAGAGGAGGGACGCCTGACGCCCAGGATCGGGCGTGTGTTTCAACTGGATGCCATCGTTGAAGCGCACCGCTGCATGGAAGACAACGCAGCCGGTGGCAAGATCGTCGTCCTCACCTGAAGAAAGGAAATCATGCCTACCAACCGGCGCGCTCCGCCACCTCTTAAGGGGTATACGATTCTGCCAGCCTTAACCACCCGACACAATTACTTGGAAGTGTTTGACAAAACCGGTTAGTTGATTACCTTTGGGCCATTGATCTTAAAATAAGCCAATAGCGGCTATTCGAAGTGTCTGAAGCGACCAAAGCAATGTTCATCGCCTAACAGGAAGGAGGCACTCATGGCTTCAGAAGTCGTTGTGCGATCCGTGTCTGGGGAGCGGTTCACCCAGGAGGCCGAAACCGGAAGACACAAACTCCTGGGGGATGAGCCGGAATCCTTTGGCGGCTCCGATCGCGGCCCCGGGCCCTACGAATACTTGCTTATCGCGCTTGGAACGTGAACGTCCATCACACTCCGCATGTATGCGGAGCGGAAAGGATTCGCACTGGAGAGCGTTGAGGTACGGCTCAGTCACGGGAGGATTCACACAAAGGACTGTGAGGATTGCGAGACTAAAGAGGGAATGCTCGATGAGATCCAGAGCCGGATCCGTATGAGTGGGGATCTCGACGCCGCCCAGCGCACCCGGCTGTTAGAGATCGCTACCCGTTGCCCGGTACATCGGACGCTCACTTCCGAGATCAAAATTCGAACGATGGAAGATTGACTTCCGTCAAACGTCAAACGTGAGACGGGGAAGACCCTTCCGCCCATCCCCACGGGAATACAGAATACAGAGTCAGGAAACCGGGGGGTAGGGTGTCAAAGGTAAGGGGAAACGTCGCTCCCCAAAGCAATAGTTCACGACGCAGGATCAGGGAGGCAGCATGAGCAAACGAGTGGCAATCGTCGCCGGCGGCAGAACCCCCTTCGTCAAAGCGGGCAAAACCTTCAAGGATCTGGGCCCTCTCAGGTTGGCCTGTCATGCAGTGAGCGGCCTGATCGAGCGGCACGGCATCGACCCGGACAGCATCGAGGCCATCGCTTACGGGGTGGTCGTACCGGATCCGCGGCGACCGAACCTGGCACGCGAGATCGTTTTCGAGACCGGCCTTCCGACGCGTATTGAGGCGCAGACCATCTCCTCTTACTGCATCACGGGCTTGCGCACGCTCACGGTAATCGCCGATGCGATCGCCAGCGGGCGGATCGAGGTTGGCCTCGCAGGAGGCGTCGACTCTCTTTCACACTCCGATCCGGAGACGCTTCAAGAGCCCACCACGGGGCTCTCGATGGGTGAGCATACGGAGATCACACGCGGGGAATGGGAGATTCCCCGGGAGCGGCAGGATGAAATCGCCCTCGCCAGCCATCGAAATGCCATCGCCGCCCGGGATCGTCTTGTCGAGGAGATCCTCCCGCTCCTCGGCGAAGAGCGCGACACCGGTCCGCGAGAGGGCACCTCCCTGGAGGCCCTCGCCGCGCTGAAGCCGGTGTTCGATGAGAACGGCACGATCACAGCAGGCAACGCCTCGCCGCTCACCGACGGAGCCACCGCTGTCCTTCTCATGAGTGAGCAGCGAGCCCGCCTCGAAGCTCGGGAGCCGCTGGCCTTTATCCGCGACATGGAGTACGGCGCGATCGATCCAGAGGAGGGGCTGCTCATGGCACCGGCGGTGGTGGTGCCGCGTCTCCTCGGCCGAAACTCGCTTACGCTCCCACAGATCGATCTCATCGAGATCCATGAGGCCTTTGCAGCCCAAGTGCTGGCCAACGCCGTGGCCTGGGAGCGAGGGTGGAAGGCTGAACCCACGGCACCCGTCGACTGGGACCGGGTCAATGTCTCAGGCAGCTCCATCGCAGTGGGTCATCCCTGGTCGGCTACAGGCGGACGCATCGTCACGACCCTCGCCAACGAGATGGCCCGTCGGGACGCGCGAAACGGGCTTGTGAGCATCTGTGCCGCTGGCGCCATGGCCGGAGCGTTCCTCTTGGAGCGGAGTTGAGCCTCTCGATGCAACCGCACAGCCGTCGGAGAGCTTCTCTTGAAGATTTCGATTTTGTCCTATAACTGCAATCGTGGCTTATTGCTGGAAGGAAAGCGTCTTGGCCGCTTAAAAAGAAGAAGTGGTTGACCCAAAGGAGTGTACTCTCAAGCTCCTGTCGGCAATTAATTTGTATTCACAACCCCCCCAAAAAAGGAGGACCCTCATGGCTGTTAATGTCATTGTCGAGTTCCAGGCTAAGTCAGAAGCAGCGAGCCAGTTCAAGGGCCTGCTAATAGAAGCATTGCCAGATACCCGTGCTTACGATGGCTGTCAAGGCCTTGACGAATACCACAATTTGGATGACGAAGGAAACATCGTGTTGGTCGAAAAGTGGGAATCTAGACAGCACTATGAGAAATATCTTGCGTGGCGTACTGAGAGCGGCATGATGGACCAGGTGAGTGAGATGCTGGCTAGGGAGCCGAGCATCCGATACTACGAGAAAGTCAGTTAGTGTGCTTTTGATGCCCAACATTAAATGACTCAAACGCTAAGAGACTTATTGCTTTACCTTTGTCCGGCCATGTCGTTAGCCACAATTGCCCACCACCTAAAACAATTAGACGGGCAACGACTCTTGCGGCTGTCGTCATTCATGGATAGAAATTGACGGAACAATGAAAGGAGAAAGAGATGGCACTTGATCAAGGAACCGTTCTCTCGGTGAACGTGGGAGGCATCCGTCAGTTCGATTACAACGGCAAACCGGCGGTGAGCGCGATCTGGAAATCGCCCGTCAAGGGCCGGATCGCTGCAAGGGGAGTGAATTTGGAGGGCGACGACCAGGCCGACCGGGAGGTGCATGGGGGTCCCGACAAGGCGGTATACGCATACGCAGTGGAGGACACGCGATGGTGGGAAGAAGACCTCGGTTGCTCGCTCGAGTACGGCCAGTTCGGGGAGAACCTAACGACAGAAGGCATCGATGTGACCAGCGCCCTGGTCGGAGAGCGCTGGGAGATCGGAAGCATGGTGCTGGAAGTGTCGGAGCCACGCGTTCCCTGCTGGCGGCTGGGAGTGCGGATGGAGGACAAGCGTTTTCCCCGCCGCTTCACGGAGGTCGGGCGGCCGGGGACCTACTTCCGGATCGCCGTGGAGGGGGATGTGGGTGCCGGAGATGAAATCCGGGTTGTGGAGCGACCCGACCACGACCTGTCGATCGGTGATGTGTTTCGCATCTACACGAAGGATCGAGATGAGATGGAGCGGTTGCTCTCGGTGCCGCAGATATCCTCAAGCTGGCAGCAATGGGCGGAAAAGGGACTTGAGAAGCGTCAAGGGCGAAGCGCGGATCCGGCCGACCCGGGGTGTTGTTAGGGACCAATCTCATGGCAGTCCTCGTAACCAATTAAAAGATAACGACCATGGCTAAGCCAAGAATCCTCGTTACTGCGGCCGCCGGTCGTACTGGCTCACCCGCGGTGCTCCAACTGCTCGAGAAGGGATTTCCCGTACGCGCCTTCGTGAGGCGCAAGGACGCGCGGGCGACCGTCCTAGAGCGGGCAGGCGCTGAGATATTCGTCGGTGACATGTTCGATTATCGGGACCTCCGAAAATCGTTGGTCGAAGTTCAACGCGCGTATCACTGCCCGCCCCTTTCGTCCAATCTTCTGCACAACACGATGCTGTTCGCTGTCGCGGCGCAAGAAGCCAAACTCGAAGTCGTGGCGTTGATGAGTCAGTGGAATCCGCACCCCACCCACCCGTCGATCATCACGCGCGAACACTGGATCGCGAACCAGGTCTACCGCTGGATGCCGTCCGTGGACGTTATCCACGTCAACCCGGGCTTGTTCGCGTTCGCCTATCTCCTCGGTCTGCCAGCGATCGTCCACTTTGGCATGTTGATGGCGCCGTTTGGCGACGGCCTGAATGCGCCTCCCTCGAATGAGGACATTGCGCACGTCGCGACAGGTGCGCTGTCCGATCCCACCGACCATATCGGCAAGAGCTATCGCCCGACCGGTCCCGAACTGATTTCACCGAAGGACATTGCCGGAATCCTGGGCAAAGTTCTCGGGCGCAAGGTCACTTACAAAGACGTGCCGTTCAAAGCGTTTAACAAGGCGGCCATCGCCCAAGGTTTTCCGCTTTCTGACATCGCTCCCCTGCGCTACTACACCGAGGAGATCAGAGAAGGCGCGTTTGCCGTCGGAGCACCGACCGATCACGTCCTCCAAGTCAGCGGAATCGCGCCTGAGGACTTCGAGTCGATCGCGCGTCGATATATCCAGAACCCGTCACTGATTCATCCGGCGCTTAAGGTCGGGTCGAAACTGAGAGCGATCGGATTCCTCCTCAGGATGCTTGATACCAGGCCGGCGGACCTTGACGCCTGGGAGCGTGACCGCGGCTACCCGCTCTTGAGCAATCCGGTTCTGTCGCAGGACAGCGCCGAATGGCGTGCGACTGCCGAGCGACAGCAACTCAATCTTCTTCCCGACGCGTAATCCGTGGAACCGGTTCGGGAACGAGGGGGACGGTGTTGCCAAGAGCCTCGCAGCCGGTGCAAAAACCCTAAATAAAAATGAGCGACGCCAAGAACCCCCCGAGCCCGATCGAAAACCGAGATGACAGCGGCTACCGGTACGAGAACTTCCGGGCGGCCCTGCTCCTGAACGACGCGCGGTTCTCGCCCGACGCCCTGCAGCTGGGCCAGGTCTTGCCCGACCGGATGCTGGTCAGCCCGGACGGCGAGGAGATCTCCTTGCGGAATGTTTCAGACGGGCGGCCGATCGTGTTGGTTACGGGTTCGCTGACCTGCCCGCTCACAATCAGCACCCTGCCGATGTTCACCGAATTGTACCGGCGTTACCACGATCGCGTGGCTTTCGCTTTCATCTACACCCGGGAGGCCCATCCCGGAGAGAACGTCGGACAACCGGCCACGCTACCAGAGAAAGTCGAACATGCGCGTCTATTGAAGGAGATCCACGGCCTGGACTGGCCGGTTCTTGTCGACGATCTGGATGGCACCCTGCACGGAATGCTGGATACCAAGCAGAATTCTGTTCACATCCTCGGATCTGACGGAAGGATCATGTTCCGGGCGCTGTTTGCGGGCGACAGCGCCGTGGAGAAGGCGATCGTGGCCATTGCCGGGGGCGGGGAGCCGCACAAAAACCAAGCCCGCGGCAAACTGGCTGGTCCCATGAAGTCCGTCGGCTATATCGACGAAACCCTGCGACAGGCAGGCTCACAGGCGTACCGCGATGTCATCAAGGCGGTACCTCCGATGGCGATGATGGCGATTATGTCCAGGGCCTTTCCCTTCTTGCCGAGAGTCAGCCGTGGATGGGCCGCGGCAGGTACTCTAATGGTCGGAGGGGCCGTGGTCCTATGGGGGCTCGCCAGGCTTTTTCTCTAGCCTCAGAGAGTCCGCGGCGCTGCCACACCCCAACCTCATCTTATCTATGGCGCATATCTTGCCCCGTTGTTGAATCCCACGGCCTCGTTAACGCACCTAAACCATCGGTTTTGGTAAGTTAGATTACCCCGACTTCGATTATGTCTCCAAAAGCAAGAGCTGAATCAGATCTGACTCAAGGGGGAGAGCGATGGAGGAGCTGAACGCCGTAGTAACTCAGAAGATTGCGGTGGCGCCGGACCTGATAGTATTGCAGGTGACGCCCCGGGATTGGGATCTGCCCGAATTCGAGGCGGGCCAATTTGCGGTGCTCGGACTGCCACCCGACGCGCCCCGGGCAACCTGGTCAGATCAGGAGGACGAAATTACCAACCCCGACAGGCTGATAAGGCGTGCGTATTCCATCGCATCTTCGTCAGTTGCCCGGGAGTATATGGAGTTTTATGTGACGATGGTCCGTTCGGGGGCTCTGACCCCGAGGCTGTGCAGCCGCGGGAACTATTATACCACCGCTTCAAAACTTGCAACTGTTAGGTGAACTTAGATCTGAAACCTGGAGACTCGGTTATAACCTTTATGTGGGAAATGGTTCTACCACTAATGAGAACAATTTGGATTTGAATGCTAATAAAAGTGTTGGAGCCCGGCTCTGGATAGAACCGACCCAGCAGAACTTGGCGATCGGCGCTTCTTTTTTTACGGAAAAGGGTGTCTTTGGAATCAGGCCTCACGTGGATATGAAAGCAATGATGACAAAGGCTCTGTCTTTGGGGCTGACCCCGAACAAGATTGTGCCTATCCTGCCCACGGTTACAGAATCCGAAACCCGGCGTACTTGGGGTGTAGATGTCCGGTATGTTAAGCACAATTTTGAGCTTCGGGGAGAATTCGCCAAAAGTAGCATCTCAGATCTTTCCTTGTTGGATGCCTCAACTATTTCTGATACAACTCAAACTTACACATTTAACCGCTCAAATTTTTCAAAGAAGTTTTATTACGTTAATTTGAACTATACCTTTCTGGAGAAACTCACACCGTATTTTGAAATTAATGTATTTGAGGACCCTAGACATTTCGTGTTTCGAAATAAACTGCGAAGGTTAACGTTCGGGGGCGCTTTCAGGCCCCATTCTAATGTGGCAATAAAGGCGGAGTTTCACAATCACTTTTTTGGGGAGAAATTTAATAAGAAGCCTGGAAATTTCAAGAACTTCCAGATGTATTGGACAGCGATATCCGTCTTTTTCAATTAAGGGTGGTTCGGTCGATGAATATGTGCAAACTATCCATTCTTTTGGTATCTGTTTTTCTGATGCTGAGTAATGTGAGACTCTACGCTCAAATCGTGGTGGTCGTGAATAGTAATAACCAGATAGATTCTCTTAGGTTGAGTGAATTGAGACGTATCTACCGGGCGGAGGTAACTGTGTGGGAATACGAAGAGGAAAAAGGATCAGATATTATACTCATCGATCATAAATACAAAACCAGAGCGGCCCGCCAATTCTATAAAAAGGTTGTGGGCTTATCGCAAGCAAGAATCCGTTTGGAGTGGATAGGCAGGTTGTTGAATGGAGAGCTTCAGAACTTACCCATTAAGCTGGTTTCAGAGATCGAGGTCTTGAAATATATCTCGCAACACGCTGGCGCAATTGGGTTCGTTCGCGTTGGCCAATTCAATTTATCAATAGGTTCGGTTAAGGCCGTAAAAATTGATGGAAAAGATTTTGAGAGTAAGGAGTATCCTATTCGATAAACTCGAATGTCGAGTATTTGCGGGAACATGGTTAAATTATTCCTGCCGAAACGGACGATTGGCAATTGAGTCTCTCTGGACATCTCGTAATACCTAGGCTGAGGCAAATTATGATACAAGGATTCAAGAATCTGCCGATACGACTGAAGATATCCAGTATTGCTACAGTGGTACTTCTGTTGATTTCCTCTTTTGTGTTCCTCTACTTTCCACTAAAACAAAAGGCGCAGGTAACAAGGGCTTTGCAAAACAAAGCAGAGAGCACAGCCCAAATGATAGCTAGCGGTGTATCGCTGGCCTTGGGAGAAGGGGATTTGGACTTTGTTCATCAGCTTTTCATTCTTGCGAGGAAGGACTCAGCCATCGTCTACCTTGGGGTATTGGATGAAAATGGGTCTCAACTCATTTCCTATAACCCCTATAACGTTCTAATACCCTCAAGGTTTGAAGCGGATGCTGGCACCTTTGAACACAACCAAGTATTACACACAAGAGTCCCTTTACCGATTGAGGAGGGTATACAAGGAAACTTAATCGTTGGCTTCTCACTGGAAGATCGAGATCAAGAGATCGCCCAAATCCGCTTGGTAGGATTTTTGCTCAGCGCAGCAATCTTTTTGTTAGGCCTATTAATGTCTAGTTACTTGAGCCGACTGATAACCACCCCCATACAAAGGCTTGTTAAGAGTGTAAATCAGATTGGATCTGGAGGACATTACAGTAACGTAATTGAAAAAGACAGTACAGATGAAATGGGAATACTCATAGATGCCTTCAACGATATGAGTGCAAAGATCGAAACGCGTACCATGGAACTGCAACGGTCAGAGGTGCAGATGGAGGCTGTATTAGATACCGTTGGCGAAGGGATTATCGCAGTAGATGAGAGCTTAAACATTGTTATGGTCAATCAAGAGGCGGTCAATATTTGGAGATGTGGCCATAATGAATTGATCGGTGAAAATCTACAGATGCTGATAAAACAGGAGAATCGTGATAAAATAGGTAATGGCTTGGTGCCAGATTTGAATGGGGCCTCTTCGATGCTGGGACAGTGGATGGAACTTGAAGGACTTAGAAAGGATGGGTCAGAGTTTCCATTAGAGATCAATATTTCCCAAACAAAGATCGGTGAGCGCCTCCTCTTTACGGCAGCAGTAAGAGACATTACCTCGCGGAAGCAGGCCGAGGAGCGCATCCTAGCGCAGGAGAGGCTGGCTTCGGTAGGTCAGCTTGCGGCAGGGATCGCACACGATTTCAACAATATGCTGACAGTTATGACGGGCTTTGCCGAGATTCTGAGGATGCGCTCCGATATATCTGATTACGTCAAGGGGCGTCTTGAGGTGATGATTCAACAGGGCAAACGTGCAGCACAACTGATAAGCCAAATCCTGGATTTCAGTCGCAAGACCGTTGCCGAGCGACAACCTACGGACTTGGAGCCATTCTTGAAGGAGGCCGTGAACCTATTTGATCGCACGATGCCAGAAACCATTCAAGTGGTGACCGAAGTTAGGAGAGGAAACTATATCGTCAACGCGAACATGACCCAGCTCCAGCAGGCCATCACCAATCTGGCGGTTAACGCCAGAGATGCGATGCCAGAGGGTGGAGAACTTCGAATCGGGCTCTCTCTCCTGCGTCTGGAGCCCGGCGACTCCGTGCCGATTGGATCCTCCACTTCCAGCATTGCTGCTCCTGACGTGGAGCCTGGCAATTGGGTGGTGTTAAAGGTATCTGATACCGGTGTAGGGATGCCGCCGGAAGTAGTAGCGCGCATCTACGAGCCGTTCTTCACGACCAAACAACCCGGAAAGGGGACCGGTCTTGGACTGGCCCAGATTTACGGCATCGTGAAGCAGCACGACGGGTATATCGACGTGGAGAGCGAAGTAGGAAAGGGTACATTCTTCACAATCTACCTACCCCAAGCTATAGAGGAGGTCACCCATGTGGAGGAACAGGAAACAACCCTCTCGAGAGGTCTCGGGGAGACGATCCTGATGGTGGAGGACGATCCTCAGGTTGGAACGGTGGTCAAGGAAATGCTGGAGCAATTGAACTACCGGGTGGTCACGGCATCGAACGGCCGAGAAGCACTTGAGGTTTACGATACGCAACGCGACCAAATCGGGCTTGTGCTTACGGACGTGGTGATGCCGGACATGGGCGGCCTGGATCTGTTTGAGGCGCTGATAGAGAAAGACCCGAAAGTTCTGGTGGTGGTGATGACGGGGTATCCTTTGGGAGAGGTGGGCCCGATTCAGCTACCCGAAGGTGTCAAAGCATTTTTGCAGAAGCCCCTTAGCCTTAACCAGGTGAGCAAGACGCTGAACAATGTACTGGCCAGAGAACGGTAGCCACTCAAGGGCATCAGGTATCCACCGCGAAGCCGTGGAGTCTTAACCCGTGATGGAGGGAAACCACCGTTAAAATTAATCGTTAAATGCCCTTCTATATCTCCTTCGTTAGGATTTCGAGCTGTGGAGTCAAATTCTACCACGCTCACAGATACACAGCCATAATGAATCAGAATAATGGCCAACAGAGCAGTTGTGAGGATTTTTATGAGGTCTTATGCGGGTATTGATTGTTGATGATGAGTTTTGTTACATTTCCTTATTGAACTGGTGAACTTTTAAAGTGGCTACCTTTGTCGAGTCGGGCATCACCTTCGAGTTTTCGCTTTCATCTCCGAGCCCTGCTCTACGCACTTCCCTCTTTGCGCTTCTTTAGAGCCGCCTCGATGCGCGGAATCCAGTCCTCCGCCTCCCGGGCCAGTGCCATGACAGGAAAAGGGTCCTCGTCGCTCGGTTCGACCTGTGGAAAGAGCAGCTTTTCGGGCCCCAGCACCGGACCCTTCATATCCAGTACGATCCCCCGCATTGCGGCCAGTGTTCTTCGCGCACGTCGGGACGTCCCGACCTCGCAGTCCCTGATCTTTTCCTCCACCGTGTCCAGGAAGCCAGGCAATCCTTGCCAGAACGACCGATGGTCTCGAAGTCTTTGCACGCATCCCTCCCAGAACGCCACATCCCTTTTCTGAACCCATTCTTCCAGTGTACTTCCCCCTGATTTGATGGGCCAGTTGCGTCCCTGCCATGTCCCCGAGACTTTGTGAACAACCTCAACCAGCTCCATCAAAAGATCCGTCATCTCCTCCGGGACCAGAGGATCGAAAAATTTCTGGTGGAGAGCCTTGCGAAAGTCTTCCATGCTTAGTTCCCTGTCCCAGGTGAATAGATTGAAACCAAACTGTGTGGCGCGGAAGCATAGCTCCTGCCCGTCGTAAGGCACGTCGTAATCGTGCCACAGGTTTGTCGTCTGGTACCAGCCGGGATCGCATTCGCTCACCACCCCCACCATCCCGTCTGCAGCCGCTTCCTGACATTTCTCACTTATGTCCTCAAAGGACATCCGGTTGGCCGGAACCCACACTACGGCATTCGAAAAGTAGTGCTTGGGTGGAACTTTCGTGCCTCCTCGGGCAGGCATCCCGCCGGGCTGGGGCCGGCAGACCCACACCGTGAATCTCGGATCATCCATGCGGGAGATCTTCTCCAGATAGTTTACGTCCGTAGAGGCATTGCGGTATCCCAGCGTGATGGAGAGCTCCAGGTCGGGCTTGATCTTCCAGAGGCGTTCGAACAACTCCTCCAGATAGCTTGCGAGCGATTCGCAGAACTGGCGGCTGCCGTCCTCGTCGATGACCCTCAAACAGAGTTCGCAGTCACAGCCCCCGTCCTCACCCCTGACCTCGAGCGCAAGACCTTCCACCCCCGGAAACGTCTCGAGGATTTCCGTCACATACTTTGTCGCGTACTCCCTGGATGCAGGGAAACTCGGACACCGGGATCGTACCTCCGGGTCTTCCCTGGTGCTGTGTGTATAATGCCATTCAAAAAGCCCAGTGTGCAGGTGAAGCTTGATCCCGCGTTTCCGAGCGTACGCGATGAGCTCTCGAATGGCATTATTGTTCATGGGACTGTCGCCGTAGCCCCAGGTGTAATCGCGTTTCCGTTCAGAATCCGTCTGTTCTGCCCAGAAGGAATCGGGGACGGATTTCGAACGGTACATTCCCGAAATCCAGAACCACTGCCTGTTGAGCCCTGATGCCGCGAAATTGTCGATGACTCCCTTCCACCCCTCCGGGCTGTTCTTGGCCGCATTACCCCAGCAGGTCAGATTGTAAGCCGATCGATACCCGAAGTCCGGAACCTTCGAGAGCTCCTTTCCTTCAAGCACCAGACTCCGGCCTTCAGGGAGCCAGGCCCGATCAATCAGGTGTTGAACGCCGTACCGGACCCCGGCTTCAGTCCCTCCGACCACCGCCAGAACAGGCCTCCCGTTCCAAACTGCGCCCCTTAGGGCGAAGCCCTCCTCTCCCAGCCACTCGAGATTCAGATCCAGGTCCGACTCAAGCTCCTTTAGTATGGGATGTGTTTCAGGCTTGCCGAGCACAAGCAGCCCACACGACATTTTCCCGATCCGATCGGTCTCCTTTGCCGGAATACGGCGCGCCATTTCTCGACCTACAGCGTCCTGAAAGGTACTGACCGCATCCTCGCAACTCCCGTCCCCCGGGGGAACCACGATGCAGGACACAGTCCCGTCGTCAAGGACCATCAGATTAAATTGCCTGGACCTGTAATTCGTCGCCATCGCATCCTCTCCTCTTCAGTGTCTGTCTCCTACTCTTCCCCGATCCCTGCTCCATACATCGCAAACATCACGAACATACAAAATCCTTGCCTTCGGTAAAGGGTTTTGGCCAAGTCGTTCTTGAACATAACGCAAATTCGTTCACGTTCCAAGCAGGTGGGAAAAGCTCCCGGTGAAAATGATTCTTCACAGCTGTATCAAATCAATGTTATGTGGGTTGATAAGGGGTAGGACGACGTCATGAGGTGGTATAATTTACACATAGATCGAAAATCCCGGGACCCTTTCAGTCTTGATTTCTATAAAAGATTCCTTATATTCCTGTGTGTTGAAATGCGTTTGAGTTCTGAAATGGATTCAACTTCCTCTGGATCAGAAGAATAAGCCTATTGGGCCCGTTCGTCCAGAGGCCTAGGACGCAGGCCTCTCACGCCTGTAACACGGGTTCGAATCCCGTACGGGCCAAAAAGAATATGTGTAAGAAAAGGGGAACCCCCAGGGGTTCCCCTTTCAATTTGGTCTAAACGACCAAACGTTTCGCCCGGATCCCTCTTCTTGCTATGCCTTCGAAAGAATCTTCCCCCCCTTTACCTTTCTGGCCTTTTTCCGACGAAGCAGTTTCCGACGCTGCCGTAATCCTCTCCGCTTAATCTTGGTTCTCACAGTGATCCCTCCAGTTTTTTTCAGTGACCGTCTGCCAATTGCAGGCTGTTCCATATATCGTCCGCAGGTTTGAGCACTGCGCCTTGATCTTCGGACTCCGTTGAGATTACCACAATGACCGCCCCGGGAGCGAGCCCCGAGCGCCGTAAGCGATGCACTTTTCCACCGGCGGCCTGCGGAGTGTCAAAACCCTCGATCACGACCCGGGTCAAACCGGATCCCGAGGTCGGCAGGGTTCGGGGCCCGTATCCCGACTTCCTCAGGCGCTGCGCCATCCTTTGGGCTTCCCGTTTATCTCGATAATCACCGACCTGGACGGCGAACCGATGCTCGATCGGGGGGGAGACCGACCGAGCATCGGAGGCCGCTGGCTCCTCAAGCGATCGATCGGATCGGTTGATGGAGCTTTGCCCGTGCCCCTCTCTGGGGGAGGATGGGAGGGGGTTAGGCTGTTTGACCAATCCCACGGATTTAACCGCTGGAATTTGACGATCCCCTGAAGGAATTTCTGGATGATATGCCGCGAGGAGACTTGTCTTCGGGTTTGGTTTCTTTCCCCCCATCTTCACCCGTTCCTCGGATGGACGGCTGGGCGATGGGCGAGTGGGAGGCGTCCTCTCGAAAAGGCCGATCTGCCAGAGCACTCCGATCAGGACAAGCGTTATCAATATCAGGTAGAGGAGAAGCTTTGCGGTCAGCCCCAACAGGGATGGACCCTTTTCGTCCTCGGATGGGGCTTCACCCTGATCTTCCTCCTCTTCCTCCGAAAGGAACAAACCCCTTACTTTCCCCAGGAGGTCGGTTGCGGGCTTCAATTTCTTTTTGAACTTCTCAAAACGGGTAAGTTCTTTATGTTCGGATCCATAAGCATAGTAGGTATAGTTAGCGGAGATCCTGGAAATCCTCGCTTACATCGGCTCGGAGGCCGTTGAGGATGACGCCCAGGACCGGGATGTTGACGTTGTCCATCTGAAGCTTTGCCCGTCGCAAAGCCCCACGGGATATCTGGCCGATTTTGTAGACCAGAAGGACTCCGTCCAGTTTCGTTCCGAGCACGGTTGCATCTGTGGCCTGGAGGATCGGAGGGGAGTCGAACAGGACGATGTCGTATTCCTCTCGTACCTGTGCAATAAACGCGTCCATCCGTTGGGAGTCGGTGATCTCAGCCGGGTTGGGGGGGATAGCACCGCTAGTGATGATGTTCAAGTTGTCCATCCCCGGGGTCAGCATGATGTCCTCCATCCCGATCCCGCCGGTCATGATGTCGGTCACCGTGCGAACGACGTCCTTCCAATCGTAATTTCCGAGTATGACATCCGTGAGCCCCGGCTCTCTATCAAGGCCGAAAGTCCTGTAGATCGTAGGCCGCCTGAGGTCGCAATCCACGAGTAGAACGCGATTTCCCGCCTGCGCCATGGCGAGGGCGAGGTTTGCGATCGAGACGCTCTTTCCCTCCTGGTTGGAGGCGCTTGTTACGGAGATGGCCTTGGCCCCACGCTCGACGTTGACGAACTGAATATTGGTGCGGAGCGCACGGTAGCTTTCCGCCAGAGTGGATTGCGGGTCGAAGTGGGCTGCCAGCCGGGAGCGCCTATCGAGTGTCTCGTTATCGCTAGCGGGCACCCCTTTTCGGATGAGAGATTCCTTGACATCGTCGATGTCGATCTGCGGGATGATACCGACCACGGATACACCAAGATATTCCTCGACATCCTCGATTGTTCCGATGGAGGTGTCCATCGTCTCGGCGATGAAGGCGAAAACGACTCCCAGAATCAGGCCCATGATGGTCCCGACCGCCGAAGTCGTGGTGGGATCGGAGGGGTTGGTGGGTGAACCCGGCCTCAGGGCCCTCTGGATGATTTCGACCTCCTGGATCTCTTCCTTGCTTCTGATTTCCGCTTCCTGTGCCCGCTGCTCATAAAAGACAAGGAGTTCGTTCTTAAGCGAGAGCGCCTGTTCTAAACCGGCGAACTGGAGACCTATTTCCGGGAGTCGGTGATACTCCTTCTTGAGGTCATTCACCTTGGACTGCTGGATCAGCTCCCGTCGGCGGAGGGCTTCCCGCCGATTCCGGAGCGACTGGACCATGTTCCTGATGAGTTCATTCTTCCTGATGTCGATCTCATGCACCTGCGGGTGCTGGTTCGTAAACTCGATGAGAAGGGTATTTCGCTGCGCGTTGAGGTCATTCAACTGGGAGTTGAACTTGGCAAAGACCCCGCCCCCCTCGCTTGGGAGAATCGTCGCAAGGGTGGTTTCGGAGACGGCATCCGGGCTCCCCAGGTTTTTCAACACCTGGCCGATATTCTCGATGGCCGATTGTGTCACACCGAGGAGCTCTTCCGCACTGTTCAGCTGGCCCAGGACCTGTCCGGTCTGCGTGTCCACGTCCATCATGTTCTCCCGCTGCCGGAACTCTTTAATCCTCCGGGCGAGGTGGGCCACGCTGTCCCTCACGCTATCGCGCTGACTGAGGATGAATTCACGGGTTTTGAATGCCTGCCTGTTGGTGGTCTCCCGGTTATAGTCCCGATAGGCAGCGGCTACTGCGTTTGCCAGGTTCCGTGCGGAATCGGCGTTGGCCGAAGTCGCGTTGATGTTGATGATGCTTGTCAGGCCATCGATACTGGTGGCGACTTTATTCTTAATCCCGAGGATTGCCGTGATCCGCTTCTCCTCCCTTACCGATGAGGTTAAGGCCTCCGTGGTATCCAGCCTCCCGGTCCGGATGGCCACGCGCTCGAGGACCTCGTAGCTGGTGATGATCTCCTTCTGTGTGTCCAGATCGTCGATTCCACTGTAGTAGCTGACCGAGGTGCCGAAGCCGAACGGATTTTCAGCCACTTCACTGATCTGGAAGCGCACCTTGGCGTCTGCCTTGAAGATGGGAGCCGGCTTGGAGGCCAACGAAGCGACCAAGCTGAACAGGCCCAGCATCAAGCCTGCGAAAACGATAATCGTCTTCCGCTTGCGTACGATGCGCCAGTAGTCTCGAAGGTTGACGTCGTATTGAGGCATAGTGGAAATGAAAGGTGAAAAGTGAATAATGCAAATTGCAAAATGAAACTGCGTGTTCAGGACCCGATATTACAGTTTGATTTCCGCAACAATCACTAATCCTCGTTTTTGGGATCCGCCGGTTTCGGTGCGGATGGAACACCGGTCGAGACCCCCGCTGCACCGAGGCCCGTCCCCGCCGGCACGGAGAGGGTCTGGCCCGGTTGGAAAGATACGCCCCCAGGGCCCTCGACGATTGGGATGATACCCGCCCCTGATGTGTAGGCGGAAACGATCGTCGCCGGGAGGAACAGGGCATCCAGGATAGGCTCGACGAGGGATATGACGTGGTTCACGTCGGCCAGAACCTCTCGACCCACGTGGACGACGTCCCCTTGCTCGAGCACCATGTTCTGAGAGGGATCGCCTCTGTAAAGCTTCCGGGCGTTGACGGAGTAGATCGTCGGGTTATGCGGATTTTCACCCGTCCGGATGACGTGGACCCGACCCTCCGAGCACAAAGACTCGCCGGTCACCGTGGCCCGCCCCGGCGATAAACAGGATATCACCGTGTTCCACGATGACGTTCTGAGAGTTGTCCCCTTCGGTGAGAGCTTTTCGAAGGTTGAGAGCGTAGGTCCTTCCCCCCCGTGTCAGGCGGACTTCTTCGAGGCGAGCGTCGGGTTCGGCCCCTCCTGCATCCAGGATCTTCGACAGGGCCCTGGTGCGTCCCTGCAGGGGGTAGATGCCGCTGCCTCTCTTTTGGCCCCCCACGGCACCTACGGGTATGGAGATGGCTCCGAGGAGAAGCACCCGCTTGCTCACGTATTGTTCGACCTTGACCCCGATCCCTGGGGATCGTATGTAGCGGGACATATCCCGGTTCAGGACCTTTTTTAACTGCGAAGGCGTCAATCCCTCGGCCTGGATGTCGAAGAGGATAGAGAAGGATATCTCGCCTTCCGGACCTACCTCCATCTTTTCAGTGACATTCTCACCGACCCGATGCAGGGTGACTTCGAGGATGTCACCGAATCCGATGATGTATTCCGGAACTCCGGCCACGAGCTTGAAAGGGAGGTTTTTGGGGTCTGAGTGTATAATATGGCCTCTCGAACCCCGAATCACGTCGGTTGTGTCAACCGGGATGGTCTCCTCGATCGCCAGGACGGTCATTGGCAGTCCTATTGTCATCGAAGTCGATAAGAGGAAGATATACAATCTGTTATTATTCATTTTGAAATTCCCGCTTTAGGAGTCTAAACTGTTCACAATTTTAACCTGTCTGTCTAGTTTTGGTCTAATATAGACTATTATACGTGCCCTGTCAAGTCTAAAATAGACTATTTTAAACAAATATTACCTGATAATTTTCCTGCAAACGGCTATAATCCTTTTTAATCAATTATAATCAATATATTATATATGGTCCATTTCAGACCATTATGGATTTCAGCCGGACATCCCCAGTTCATAAATTTTTTCAAATTCTTTCTTGGTAACGGGTTGTACTGATAACCGCTGTCCTTTTTGGACGAGCTTCATATCCCGGAGTTCCAGGGTGTTTTTCATTTCCCCTAGGGTCACGAATCTTTTAAGCTTCTTCTTCCATTTGATTTCCACCATCATCCATCTCGGGTGGTCTGAAGATGACTTCGGGTCATAGTATTTGGATTTCGGATCCCACGCGGTGTGATCCGGGTAGGCCTCTTTCGTGATCTCAGCGATTCCGGGAATTCCAGTCTTCTCGCAACTCGAGTGATAGAACAGCACAAGGTCCTTTTCCTTCATGTCGTCTCGCATATAGTTGCGGGCCTGGTAGTTTCTGACACCCTCCCAATATGTGGTAGCATTAGGTGAGGCCTTGAGATCGTCGAAAGAAAATACTCCGGGTTCAGATTTCATCAGCCAATATCTTCCGGCCACATAGACCTCCTTAATTAAGAAAATGAAAAATGAAAAAGTCAGGGGTCAGGGAAAGCAGCAGCAGTTCCAGGGAAAATCTCACGTCGGCGTTCCAAATATTATAACGTCTTGGGGGAAATGCAAGGTGTAAAATGGAAAAAGTCAGGGGTCGGAGGTCAGAGGTTAGAGGTTAGAGGTCGGGGAAATTCAAGATCCAACTGAGCCAGTAGCAGTAGCAATTGGCAGTGGCAGGAAGGCCAAAGTCAGGAGTCGGAGATCGAGGAAATTGAAGATTGAAGATTGAAAATTGAAGACTATTGAAAAGAAATCAAAATAAGGCGACAAGAAAGTCCTTGGTTGTTCCAAATATTCAATATTTAATGAATAGTGGCAGGGAAGGCCAAAGACCCTTTGCGCACAAGGTCTGGGGCAAGTCTGAACTTGGGTGGTATCGCGCTCAGGATGACATCTTTACCCAGGAATCCCATCTCATAGGAACGGAGGTCGGGGAAGGCGCAATCCCTCTGGGGCGGCACAGGATGCCAAACAAGAGGGAACGAGGAATCCTTATACAAATTTTCTCAAGAAGTCCTTCCCTCGAATGAACCCCTCTTCACGCCCCTGTGTCTTATCCTCGTGTTCTATTGACAGCACTCCATCATATCCGATTCTTCGTAAGGCCGCTATAAATGGGCCCCACGCGATATCCCCGAACCCGGGAATGACATAACGCCACCATCCCCGTTCCTGGTTGCCCAGGTACCTAAGTTTATGGACCAGGACCTCCGTGTCCTTTGCGTGTACGTGGAAAATTCGTCCGGCGAAGCGGTCCACGGCTTCTAGATGGTCAATTCCCTGCCAGTAGAGATGGGATGGGTCGAAATTAAGGCCGAAGCATTCGTCCGGGAGGATCTCGAAGAGGCGATCCCATTCCTGCAGGTTTCTGATGTTGGTTGCAGTCCAGTTCTCCAGTGCGATTTTCACACCCTTTTTCGCTGCGCGGGGGAGTATCCTGGAGAAGACCCGTGGGACGACTTGCTCAATGGTCTCCAACCGGGTCATTCCGGGAAGCGGCAGCCCGGCAAGGGTACCGACCACATTCACTTCCATTGCGTTTGCAGCATCGATCGTTTTGATCAGATGGTTCGCGACCGAACGCCGCGTTCGGGCATCCGGGTCAGTGGTGTTAATGTAACAACCTAGGCTGGAGATGCGAAGGCCTTTGTCCGACACTTTCTTCGCGATCTCCCTTGCCTGGCGGGCGGTCAGGGTCGCCGGATCCAGGTGTGGACTTCCAGGTGTGGCGAGGATTTCCAGGGCATCGAAACCGTGATCCAGAGCAAAATCGATCACGTGATCCAGACTTTTATCCCGGAAGGGTACTGTCAGGAGTCCGATTTCCATGTGCGGGGTTCCTCCTTTAAAAGAAAAAATCCCAGAACTTCCCTGGGACAAGGCTGTGAGAAAAAAGATATGTGGATTTGGTCTGGCAGCTAGGCGTGTTAATAGATGTTATCCGTACTTGATCCCGTCGATGAGTTCTTCCACCATCGGCAGCGGAGGATCCTCTTCTCGGATACGTCGAAAAGCCCGGATCTGGTCTACCTCGGCGGTAAGCCGGCTTATGGCCAGGGCGCGCCGTTCGTCGATTTGACCGGTCCAGACCGCTTCCTGGATCGAGGCCAGGAGGTTGTGTAGCCGTCGGCCGATGACAATTTCCTCCTCAGACATCGCGAAACGGTCAGCGGCCTCCGATGCGGAGATGTTGAATCCACCGATTCTGAGGAGGGCGTCGGCTTCTTCTAGGGCCATTAAAGGACTCCTTTGAAGATTCTCCTGAAGCGCGACCTCCAGCGCCAGATCATCGGGGACACGGCGAACGATGGCGGGGATTTGAAAATGGCCGAGCCGACGGCAGGCCTCCACCCTGCGACGACCGGAAATCAACAGATAACGTTCTTCCCGGGGGGACACCAACACAGGGATCAAGAGTCCGTAGCGCTCAATCGAGTGGGTGAGGTCCTCCAGCTCCAGGTCGCGTTTTCGGTGACGCAACGGAAGGTCATCATCGATTCGGTCGAGGGGGATATCGAAGAGCGTGTCTACCGAGGCCATGGATTGGTGTCGGATATTCCGGTCTGACAGGAGGCGGACCTACAGATTTTCCCACTCCGTCTCGGGCATGTCTTGGGAAAGCTTGAGGGCTCCGAGCGCCCCACTGTAGATCGGGTCGTCGACGACTCGGACCCGAGAGGAACCGAATTCGGCGAGGTCATTCTCGATGATCTCCGGCAGCCCCTTGATCTGACTGCCTCCCCCGGCCAAGATGATGTGATTTCGGAGTTCCTCCTGGAATTCCGGTTCAAAGGTCGTAATCAGTTCCCGGATCGAGGCCAGGGCATCGGGGAGTATGCTTTCGCACGACTCCTTCTGGTCGATGTCATCCGGTATCGTTCCGTGCATCCGGCAGAGGTCCAAGGTGCCCGCGCCGATGTCCACGATTAGGGCGTTGTTGTATATGCCCAGGCCGTATGCCACGAGAAAGGGTTCAGAGACAACCATAACAGCATCCACGAGCCCCTGAACACTGTCGATAATCGCCTGTTTGTCGCTGAGGGTCGCCAGGGCCGGTGAACCGATGATGGTCCGAACGGTTTGGTTCTCTTTGACCTCGGCCAGAGAGATGACGTGTCTTACGAGTTCATCTCCGGCGATGGCCTCCCGTTCGTTTGTATCCCCTCCGTTCGTGGTGCGGTACTTGAGGATACCGTTTTCAAGAGGATAGACCAGATCAAGGGCCATCCGATTACGGATGCACTCTTCCCCGAAAACGATGGGTTTCTGAATAAATTTATACGAGATCAGGTCTTTCGGCCACCCCACGACAGAGGGAACCGTACGTTTGATGCTCGTACTCGTGGCAATGGAGGAATTGGCGGTTCCGAGATCGATTCCCAGGTAAACTACATTGCTTTTCGATGACTCTTGTTGATAAGGCGCGCTTGCTCCCGTCTCCTCCGCCATAGTTCGTTTACCTCCCTATAGACAAATTCGGGAAAGGGGCCCAAAAAAACAGGTGACAAGTGAAGAATGATCTCATCACCCAATCTGTCCGACTAACTGTTTTCGGCGGGGCGAATTCTAAATTTTGAAGCCACCCCTCCGGGGATGGTTTGAATATCGGGTCTCGTCCTGTCGCGAAGACCGAGGGGATGACGTTCCTGTTGCGATGGGGGTGATGCGAGCTCATATTGTAGAACTTTTTCCTTCAATCCCGCCCGCCCCATCAGGGTGGAGAACGCAGCCGCAGATTGGCGGTCCTCAAAAGTTCGACCGCCGAGGTCAAGGGTGGATATCTCCTCCGTTTGAGGTGAAAGCAATGCTTTCTCCTGGTCCATCCGGCGGCGAAGATATACGCTGTGCCGAATTGCCCGACCCTGTTCAAGGTCCTCGTCTCGGAGTATATTGATAAGATGATTAAGTCCCAAGCCTAAACCTTAATGCAGAACTTCAGTCCGATTTCTTGAAGAATTCTATCGCTTTATCGTGTTCCCCCTTGGACTCATAAGCTAGACCGAGGCTCCGGTAGATGCCTTGAAAAGTGGGGGCGCGTTCCACGACGCGGAGGTAAGATGCGACCGCTTCGTTGTAATTCTTGTTTTGAATGTGGACGGTCCCAAGGCGATAGTGGCTCTCCGCAATTTCAGGGGCCAGTTCGATGGCCTTCGTCAGACAGCGCACAGCCTCGTCGTGGTTACCGTTTTTCGTGTAGATATCCGCAAGCTTGTAATATGCCTTCAGGTAGCTCGAGTCCAAGGAGATGGTTTTCCGATAAGACTCGATGGCCTCACGGTGGTTCCCGGCATTATCGAAGGCCACGCCGAGTTTGAAGTTGGCCAAGGCATTCTTTTCGTCAAATTCGACGGTCTTACTAAAGGATTCGATGGCCTTTTCATATTCTCCGTTGTTTCCGTTGTTGTTGTAGTTAATCCCGAGTCGGTCGTGTATGTAGGCCAGGTCTTCCTTTGACAGGCCGAATACATCCTCATAGAAGGAGACCGCCCGATCTGACAGACGCTTGGCGTGAAGGAGGAAGGAGTAGCAGGTGTTTTCAAAATCGCTTATCCGGTGCTCCAAACGATCAAGCCGAGCCTCGACATTTTTTAGCCTCCGGCCTTCCCCTTCATCTCCTTGCCAGGTCTCTTCACGAGCCCCCCAATCCTCAGTCAAGGTTTCTTTGGGGGATTTTTCTGCAGCGGGTTCTCCGGTCTCCTGACCCGTCTTGGATGGTATTTCTTCATCAGGAGAGGCGTACTCCTTCAGGACACTGGACCTGGTCGATTCGGTGGAGGGGCGTCCCTTGAGCCCTACAGCTGGGGGTGGAATAAACAGCCGTTCCTTTCGTTTGCGCTTTGGGCCGGTGGGTCTCTGTTCTTGGTTCAAGGCGACCCCCCTTCAGAGGGAAGAATATTTTTGGGCGTGATCTTCGGGTATTCCCGAGAAGGAATGCTAAACCACTTACTTATGAGTGGGATAGGCATTGAAGAGAATGGCGGGGATATTCGGCGATGGCTCCCCCGAACGCTTCCCGGGCAACCGGGATGACCGACAATTTTATTCGGGATTATGGAATATATAGGATTGAGATTAGTATAATACGCTATATATAGTTAAAAGCGGTTAAGAAGTCAAGCCCTTTTTTTCATAGTTATTTAGAGCATATCCACACAGTTAAATAGATAGTTAAAAGGGTGAGAGAAGTCAAGCCTTTTTTAGTTCGCTTTTGATGGGGATTTGCCCCTTCTTACCGCAGTCAAATTTTGCCCCATCAATGATTTACTTGACATGGGGTCGGCGGATTGCGTTTTTGAAGCGATGGATGGATTTTTGCTTGCAGGGGGAGAGAGTCGGCGGATGGGGCGGAACAAAGCCCTGTTGCACGCCGGGGGCGTTCCGTTGATACGCCGGGTGGCAGACGCCCTCTCGATCGTGGCAGACCGGATGGTCGTAATTGCCAACGAACCTGAGGACTATGGGTTCTTAGGCCTGCCGATCATCAAGGACCGGGTGATGGGCGCCGGGCCGTTGGGGGGTATTTACACCGCCCTGAAAGCGGCAGGTTCCGATCTGTGTTTTGTCCTGGCCTGTGACTTGCCTCTGATGCGCCCCGGTATGCTGAAAATCTTAGAGCAAAATGCACCGGGTTATGATGCCACAGTCCCTCGCACCTCTCGGGAGGATCACCCCCTGAGCGCGGTATACGCAACAACGGGACTGCGGTTCGCAGAGGCCCAGATCGAAAAAGGGGATTACAAGGTCACTCGGTTTCTGGATCGAATCCGCACAAGGTGGGTCGGTCCCCAAGAGTGGGGAAAGGCGGATCCGGAAGGCCGGTCGTTCTTAAACGTGAATACCCCGGAGGATTATGACCGGATCCTCGAGTTCGTCGCTTGCGGAAAGAGGGAAAGAGATGATGGTTTTGGTTCATGACAATGCATTACAAAAATAGGACGCCTAACCGGGTAGGCATCCCAAATCGTTGAGACAGTTCAGTGGCAATGGCTATAGGGTTCCTGCCGGGATTTCGTAGGCCTTCTCCACCTCGTCGGTGGAAACCATCTCGATGGCATCCCACGGACATTCGCGCACGCACTGGATGCAGCCGATACAGTCTTCGACACGGACTTCACAATAGGAACCGATGCCGTCGAGCCCCGCAGCCTGCACATCCTCTTCCTCGATGCAGTCTGTAGGACAGAACTCGATGCACATGTTGCAACCCGTACACATATCCGGGTTGATGATGGCTATGCTCCGGGGCCGTTTCTTCTTCGGCACGATTTTATCGGCAAGCCAGGCATGTTCCGTGATTCGTGCCATTTTTTGTGGTCCTTCGACTACGCGGCGCTGGTGCGCCGCTCCGCTCAGGATGTAATCCGGTGCTAGCGGGTATTCGTCACAGGTCTAACCTTGATCGTTCATTTCGACTGTCCAAATGTAAAACAAACCGGTTATTTGTCAAGTGAGACGCAGGCCCTATTCCGTAAGGTGGTGGGCGAAGGCGAAGAGGATATATCCGACCAGGATGGTCGGGAACAGGTTCAATGGGCCGATCAAGAGGCCTGATGCAAGAAAGAATCCTCCCGTGAAGCCGGCGGCGGCAAGAAAAGCCAACCCTCTTCCGAACCTCCCGACGCTGTGCGGGAGAACCGCGGTGAATTCTCCCGCGGGTGCGAATACAAGCTTACCGCGCTGGCGTTCCACCTCCAGCCGGTAAAGCTTCGTCATCACCTTTTCGTCCGGTCTGTCCTGATAGACCAGGAGGACGTTTTCATATTTCGTGGAGATGATCCTGGCGAGCTTCCCGTCGCGTCGGATGGTCACTCCTGGACAGAACGTTGTTCCGTCACCACTTGCCGGAGGGGCATCTTGCGGTGGCGTCGGTTGGGCACGGGCCTTTGCCTGTGCCTTTTTTGCGGCCATGGCCTCCGCACTGACGGAAGGCTCCCGCCCCGGTTTTGTCGCTGCTTTTGGAGCGGAAGGGGTTGGAGATTTTTTCCCGCCCGCCTTGGCGGCTCGCATGGCCTCGGCCTTGGCCTTTGCCCGGGCAACGCGGTCGGTGATGGCGTCGAGGCTGGATAGGTCGATCGATCCCTCGTCGGGTGGGCTCTCCGTTTGCGCCTGGGGGGGGGCCTCCGGCACAGGAGAGGCCTCTGCAGAAGGCGTCTGGGAAACGGGCGTTGGGGCCGGAGAAGCGGGCCCGGAAGAGGATGGTGTTCCCCCTTCCGTTCCTCCGCCCGCCTTGGCAGCCCGCATCGCTTCTGCTTTTGCTTTTGCCCGGGCGACACGATCCGAGATTCCGTCGAACGACGACAGGTCCACCTTTTTTTCTTCTGCCATTTTATGGATCCCAAAGGAAACGACTTTGGTTTGCGTGTATCGATGATCCCGCAAGTCGGAAAATTTATCTCTGTGACGATTCCCTGTCAATAGAAAAGTTGGAGAAATGCGGAAATGCGCCAAGTTGACAACCCCTGGGAAAGTTGATATATTCGCGCGATTGATCCAGACGATCTCCCATCATCCTAATTGAACGACCTGAGGAAATGGAAGAATCGAAAGACGAGGAATCCCCGTTAACCCCGGAAAGCCTGAGACGAATCTCAGAGGAGGCCGGCAAACCCGAGTCGACCGCTGAATCTCCGATGAAGATGGTCGGTCAGCTCGTTTTGTTTCCGTTGGCCATCGCCGGAGTCTGCGTGTCGATTTTTCTTCTCTACAGCTTGCTCGCGCAGGAGGAGCGTACTCCACGGGACTTACTGAACGACGTTCGAGTAGGCGGATCGAGCCGGAGGTGGCAGGCGGCCTATAGCCTCGCTGCTCTTCTCAGCAAGGCCGATGGGAAGGAAACCGGAGCTGCCCTGGTCCCAGAGATGATCCGCACTTTCGAGGAAGCAAAAAAAGACGATCCGAGGGTCCGGCAATATCTCGCCCTTTCGCTCGGTGAAATTGGCGACCGGAGGGCCACACCCGCGTTGATCCTTGCGCTGGAGGATGCAGATGATCGGACTCGAATTTTTGCGATCCGGTCCCTGGGATTTTTGCGGGATACGAGCAGCGTGACCGCGCTGTTAACTCAGGCGGAGTCGAGCGATCCGGGCATCAAAAAGGCGGTGTCCCACGCGTTGGGGCTGTTAGGTGACGACCGGGCGGTTCCCGCGCTCCGCGGGATGCTCAACTCAGGTGATCCCAACGTACGATGGAATGCAGCGCTGGCGTTGTGTCGATTCAAGGATCGACCGGGATTGGGTGTGATCGAAGAGATGCTCGACCGGGATTTTTTAAACCGGATATCGGCAATGAACGAGGAGCAGCGGGAAGAGGCCATGCTGAATGCCCTCCGGGGCGTCGTGCTGCTTCAAGAACGCTCGTTTGACCAGACGCTGAACAGGCTCAAAATGAAAGATCCCAGTCTCAAGGTGCGACAAGCCGCAATCGACGCGATCGAAGCCCTGGAACAACCGAGATGACGGATCGGCTTCAAACCCTTTCCTGTTTTTCCTTGACAGGTATGATTATCCTTTTTAATTTCAAAGTCTATACCTCGAAAACTCACTCCTTTTTATTAAGAACGGCTGCTGTCTTTTTCAAAGCAGGATGACAATGTCAGAAGAGGGCAAGGTCGACCTTTCCCAGTTCGACAGCATTCAGGATCGGGTGGCGAGGGCCAAAGCGAAGGCGGAGGCTATGCGCGCGGCCAAAGGCGGGGCCGCGGCCCCTGCTCCTGAACAAAAGGCCGAGACCTCGCCGGAGGCTGCACAAACGCAAGCTGAAGCTGCGCCGGCTGTCCCGGAGCCGAAGGCCGTGCCGGCTCCCCCTGAAACAGCACCGGAGCTCCCTGCACCCCCCCCCTTAAGTACCGTGGAGAAGGCGGCTGCGACCCGAAAGCAGCGGGCCGCGACGCTTTCCAAGGCGGCGAGGGCGACGAAGGCGTCGGAGCCGGCCGATGCGGCTGTGTCCCGCCGGGGATTTTTCTCGTGGCTGGCCGTGGCGTGGGTGGCCTTTTCCGCTGCGATGGCAGCCGGCGTCGCCGCGATGACCCGGTTCCTCTTCCCCAATGTGCTGTTCGAGCCTCCCCAGGCCTTCAAGGCCGGGCTGCCCGAAGACTACGATCGAGGGAAGGTGGACGAGCGGTGGAAGGAAAAATTTGGAGTTTGGATCGTCCGGAACGAGGAGGGAATATTCGCGCTTTCCACCGTCTGCACCCACCTGGGCTGCACTCCGAACTGGCTCGAGGGAGAGAACAAGTTTAAATGCCCCTGCCACGGAAGCGGGTTCTACAGGACGGGGATCAATTTTGAAGGTCCCGCCCCCCGTCCATTGGAGCGCTACCGGGTTGTCCTCGCAAGCGACGGACAGATCCTGGTGGACAAGAACAAAAAATACCAGCAGGAGAAGGGTCAGTGGAAAGACCCCGAGTCTTTCCTGAGACTGGCTTGAGGAATTCGTCGAGGGAGATATAATAAGATGCCCAAAGCGTCCAATTTGATGGACCCAATCAAACGTTCTCAGATCTGGAAGTCGATCTTCCGGCACGACATCCCGTCCGAAGACCGGGGACGGGCACAGGTCGTTCTGACCAATGTCTTTCTGCACCTCCATCCCGTCCGGACGCCCAAATCAGGGATCCGTGTCCGCTATACGTGGTGCATGGGGGGGCTTACGTTTTTCCTCTTCCTCGTGGAGACGGTAACGGGCATCCTGTTGATGTTCTATTACCGACCGACTCTGGAGTTCGCCTACACGGATATGATCGACCTCGGTGAGCAGGTGCCGCTGGGCATCTTGCGGGAGATCCACAGGTGGGGGGCGCACGCGATGGTGTTGAGCGTCTGGCTCCACATGCTTCGGGTGTTCATGACGGGAGCCTACAAGCCGCCCAGGGAGTTCAACTGGGCCATCGGCGTTATCCTTCTCATAGTGACACTCTTCCTCAGTTTCACGGGCTACCTGCTTCCCTGGGATCAGCTGGCCATCTGGGCGGTGACGGTCGGAACGAATATGGCGCGCGCCACCCCCTTCATGGGACACGAGGGGCCCGGCGCGGCATTCTTGAAGTTCGGGGACATCAATCTGGTTCACGCCGGGAGCGACGTCCGCTTCGCCTTGCTCGCCGGACGGTTCGTCGGGGAGGGGACGCTGCTCCGCTTCTATGTACTCCACTGCCTGGCCGTTCCGTTTCTTGCCGCGCTTTTGATGGCGGTACACTTCTGGCGGGTTCGGAAGGACGGCGGCATATCAGGACCGCTGTGATCCGGGACCGCCGATTTCATCGCAATCCCACCTTTTTCATTCATTATCTCCCTGGTTATAAAGAATCGTGATGTTCCTTAAAGAGGCCATCAATTTCATTTGCACACCCGAATACCTTCTTCCCCTCTCCGCCGTTCTTTTCCTCCTGGCCCTCCGCACCCGATTGATCTGGACCAACAAGGTCGGGCTGATCGCCCTTATCGGGACGATCGGTTTTTTTGTTCTCAGCATGTGGGACCCCGATTTCGCGATCATCGTCAAGAAACCGGACAACGTACCGATCGTATCCCTGATCTTTTTGATGGGCTTTTTCATCTGGTTCAGCATGAAACAGGGATATGAGAACGACGATCGGATCGCAAGGGGGGAGGCGGTGGCTGAGAAGGGGGAATTCCAGGAGAAGATCTTCACCTGGCCTCACCTGGTCTACATCGAGTTCATCGCGCTGATCCTGTGCACGGTCCTGCTGGTGGCCTGGTCCATCCTGATCAAAGCCCCGCTGGAAGAGCCCGCGAATCCCGCCAAGACGCCCAACCCTTCCAAAGCCCCCTGGTACTTTCTCGGCCTGCAGGAGATGCTGGTTTACTTCGACCCATGGATCGCGGGCGTCGTGCTTCCCGGCATCATCGTCGTGGGCCTGATGGCCATTCCGTACATCGACCGGAACGGCAGAGGATCGGGGTACTACACCTTCAAGCAGAGGCCGTTTGCCATCACGATCTTCCTGTTGGGTTTTCTGATCCTGTGGGTGCAGATGGTGGTGCTTGGCACTTTTCTACGGGGGCCGAACTGGAACTTCTTCGGACCGTATGAGTTTTGGGATATTCACAAGCTTGTTCCTCTGTCGAACGTCAACCTCTCCGAGTACATCTACGTCAAGGGATTTGCGACAGGTCTCCCGAAGAACATCCTCCTGCGGGAGATGTGGGGGTTTCTGCTGATTTTTCTTTATTTTACAGCGCTTCCACCGATCCTCTCACGGACCTGGTTGAAGGACTTTTATAACCAACTGGGATTCGTCCGGTACAATGTGCTCGCCTTTCTGCTCTTGACGATGCTCTCGCTCCCCATCAAGATGGTATTAAGATGGGTATTCAACCTGAAATACCTCGTCGCGATTCCCGAGTTCTTCTTTAACATATAGGAGAAAAAACGTCAAACGTGAGACGTGAAAAGGCAGTGGCAGTGGCAGGAAAAGTGCCAAGACTTGAGAATACATTTTGACTTCTGTATCAATCCACTAAAACTTTAACATCTTAGGTATTCTACACAACGGAGCTTCGGTTGGAAGCGCCCCATTTCGTCGCTTACGTCTACCGGATCAACAGGGTCAACGCGATCTTCGCGCTCTCCAGCATCCTGCTCCTGGTCTTCCTGGTCTGGATGGTCTGGCAGGACTTTGACAGGGATTGGAAGCGGTTTCAGCGGGCGGCCAACCGGCTGGAGATCGCCAAGACGGAGGCCGAGCACGAGATGGCTGCGCAGGAGATCGACCGGGAGAGGCTGGGCCAGCTGGAGAACGATCTGGGGGCTGCGCGCTCAAATCTTGCCCTTAGGGAGGGGGAGATCGAAGCCATTCAGGGGAAGGTTGACGACATCTCCGACAGGTTCTACAAGGCGGATATGGACTTCCGGTTTGCCAAGGCGGATTACGACGTGCTGCGTTTCGAGTATGAGGAGGCCGCCCTGCACTACGGAGAAGACGGGGCTGTGAAGGAGAAGGAGGAGCTGGACCGGCTCGGGGCCAGGATCAAGGGGGAACTCGCGATCGCGGTCGAGCAGGTCCAGGAGGAGGAGGCCGGGGAAACGAAGCGAATGACAGACGCCACAGCGGATCGGGATGAGATCGAACGCCAGATCGCCGCAATGGAGAAGGCGACAAACCGGCTGGATCGGAAGCTGGCCGCCATTGGGGATAACTTTTTCAACACCTTCTTCCGCAATCAACCGCTGCTGGATTTTCTGGCCCCGTCGGAGAAGGTCCTCCAGGTCGTGATTCCGGGCATTCTGGATGACGTGAACTTCGTTCAGGTTCCGAAGGTGGACCGGTGCCAGACGTGCCACCTGAACATCGACCGGCCCGGCTACGAGGTCGACGCTGAGACCGGCTTCTTCCAGGATGATGCCCTCCGGGAACACATGGAGAAGGAACATGCGGACCTGTCGGAGCGGAAGGCCAATACCCGGGTGTTTGCGACCCACCCGAACCCGGACCTGGTTCTCGGGGGGGGGTCCCCACACCCGATCGAAAATTCGGGATGCACTATCTGTCACCTTGGCCGGGGGCGGGGGACCACGTTCACGAACACGGCGCACACCCCGAAGGATGTCGAAGAGGAAAATGCGTGGGAGGAACGTTACGGGTGGCATAAGATGCATTATTGGGAGCATCCGATGCTTCCGATGATCTACTCCGAGGCGATGTGCGCGAAGTGCCACAAGGGCGTGGTGGACATCCCGAAAGCGGACAGGCTGAATCGGGGGAGGCAGCTTGTTGAAACCCTGGGATGTTTCGGGTGTCACAAGATCGGGGGCTACGAAGGGCTGCGGAAGGTGGGGCCGGATCTGACGAGGATCAGGGGGAAGCTGGAACCGGAATGGGTTTCCAAATGGGTGAACAACCCGAAGGACTTCCGGCCGACGACCAAGATGCCGCGCTTCTTCCATCTGTCGAACACAAGCGAACCCGAGGACCGGGCTCGAAGCATTGCGTTGATCAATGGGATCACGGCTTATCTGTTCGAGAACTCGGAGGGGTCGTCCTATCCCCCGCCGCCTGTTCGGGGAAACCCGTCTCGAGGCCGAGAGCTGGTGGAGAAGGTGGGGTGCAAGGGCTGTCACGTGGTGGGTAGGGTGGATCAGACCGAGCGGTCGTACGACGACCGGAGCTTCGGTCCGAACCTGAACCAGATCGGGAGCAAGGTGAAGCTCGGGTGGCTGTTCGCGTGGCTGAAGGACCCTCACGACTACTTCCCGGAGACGCGCATGCCGGACCTCCGGTTGACGGATCAGGAAGCTTCGGACATCGCTGCGTATCTGATGATCTTCACGAATTCCGAATTCGAAGGAATGAGCCCGGAACGGACCGAGGACGCGGCCCGGGACGAGATGGCGTTTTTCTACTTGCGCGCCAAGATGACGGACAAACTGGCGCGAAAGAAACTTTCGGAGATGTCGGTCCGGGAAAAGGATCTGTTCCTGGGCGAACTGGCGATCTCCCGGCAGGGCTGCTACGGGTGCCACATCATCGGAGGATTCGAGAAGGCGCAGAAGATCGGGACCGAGCTGACGGTGGCGGGGGACAAGGCGATCGACAGGCTGGAATTCGGGTTCATCGACATCCCGAAAACACGGCACGATTGGTTCTTCCAGAAGCTGAAGGACCCCCGGGTCTTCGACGAAGGGAAGTTTAAGGCCTACGACGAGAAGCTTCGGATGCCGAATTTCAATCTATCGGATGAAGACATCCATTCCATCACGATGGCGCTTCTGAGCTTCACGAAGGACGACGTCCCCCTGAGGAGCAAGAAGAATCTTTCTCCCTCTGAAATTGCGGTCGTGCGGGGACAACGCCTGGTCCGAGACCACAACTGCAGGGGGTGCCATATCATCGAGGATGCCGGGGGTGCGATCCGTCCATCAATCGCAGGGGCCTACGCGGAGGAGGGGCGTTCGGAGGCGGATGCCCTGGCCTTCAGCCCGCCTGTGCTTCACGGAGAAGGGGCGAAAGTCCAACCCGAATGGCTGTTTGAATTTTTGAAAAAGCCGACTCCGATCCGTCCCTGGCTGGAGGTGAGGATGCCGACGTTCGGGTTCTCCGACGGGGAAGCAACCGATATCGCCAAATATTTCTCCGCGCTCGACAACGAGGTCTTTCCTTACGAGACCATCCCGGAAAAAAGGATGAGGGGGAGGGAAATGCGTGGGGCGCAGAAACTGTTCAGCAAGGAATATTTCGATTGCCTGAACTGCCACCAGGAGGGAGAGAAGAAACCCCTCGGGGATCCGTCGCGATGGGCCCCGGACCTGGCCAACGCGAGGGATCGGCTGAGGCCGAAGTGGATCGCGGATTGGTTGCGCGATCCGCAGAAGATCCAGCCCGGTACGAAGATGCCAAGCTTCTTCGACGAGATGATCTATTTGCCGGAGGAGATGAACCAATACCTGACCCTTCCGGAGGGCGTTGTTCCGGAGGACGGTCTGATTGAGATTCCGAGCCGGCCGGTGATCAATCTGGTGACCGATCACATTGTTTACGGGATGCATCAGAATTGATGGGCAAACTTAACGCAACCAACCTTTTACAGGGGGATGTTCGATGAAGTACCGATATTTAACGGTGGTTATGGGGATATCAGCCCTGCTGGTTGTCCCGGATGTCCTCACGGCGGGGGGGACGGTTTCCGGTAAGATCGTCTATGACGGAAAGGTGCCGGGCAGACGGAAAATCCAGATGGCGGCCGACCCGATCTGCGCGGCGAAGCATACCACGACCGTCCGCAGCGAGGCGATGATCGTGAATGAGAACGGGACGCTGAAGAATGTCTTCGTATACGTGAAGAAAGGGCTGGAGGGGAAGACGTTCGAGACGCCGACCGAACCGGTTGTCCTGGACCAGAACGGCTGCATCTATAAGCCGCACGTGCTCGGCGTGCAGGCGGGGCAGCCGGTAAAGATCCTGAACAACGACGGGACGCTCCACAACATCCATCCCAAGCCGAAGGTGAACGAAGAGTTCAACCTGGCCATGCCGAAGTTCTTGAAGAAGAAGATCCGGACGTTCGAGAAGGCGGAGGTGATGATCCCGGTGAAGTGCGACGTGCACCCGTGGATGCAGAGCTTCATCGGCGTCCTGGATCATCCTTTCTACAGCGTGAGTGGGGATGAAGGGGGATTTGAGTTCAAGGCATTGGGCGCCGGGACGTACACGATCGAGGCCTGGCACGAGATCTGCGGTTCGCAGACGCAGGAGGTCTCAGTGAAGGACGGCGAAGAAACGGCGGTCGAGTTCACGTTCAAGTTGCCCGCTCGGAAGAAGAAAAAATGAAGGAACAATCGGGGAAGGTCATTCGGGGTTAGGTCAGACCCATAATTGAATCCTGGTTGTTCATCAAGAACATTCTGCAGCAGATTTTTCTCGGGCGCCCTTCGACTCCGTTCCGCAAAAAACGCGGAACTCCGCTCAGGGTGTTTTCATTATGGTTTATGATTCCCTTAACTATCGCGGGGTTCAATTTGCTCAGCCGAAACCAAAAAAAATGTCCGCATCTTCCGTGACTGTTGTAATGTAAGACTCTAATAGAGGGAGGGGCCCTGGATGGAGGAAAAGCTCTACGGATACTGGCTTCCGATAAACGTCTCGACTTACGGCGGTGAGGTCGATCGTCTGATTAACGTGACGCACTGGATTATGATTGCCCTGTTCGTCGGGTGGGGGATCTATTTCTTCTACTGCCTGATCCGGTTTCGGGAGCGTTCCGACCAGGGGGCGGTCTATCAGCCGATCCGGGCGAAGGCCTCAAAATATGTCGAGATCGCGGTGATCGTCGCGGAGGCGGTCCTGCTGATCGGTTTTTCGATGCCGGTCTGGGCGCACTTCAAGCACGATTTCCCGGCGGAGAAAGATGCGCTTGTCCTGCGTGTGGTCGCAGAACAGTTCGCGTGGAACATCCACTATCCCGGGAGAGACGGGATATTCGGGAGGGCCGCGTCGGAATTCATCAGCCCGAACAATCTTCTCGGCCTGGACCCGGACGATCCAAACGGGGGGGATGACCTCAACGCGATCAACCAGCTCCATTTTCCCGTCGACAAGCCTGTCATCGTCGATCTGTCGTCCAAGGACGTCATCCACAGCTTCAAGATTCCGGTGATGAGATTGACTCAGGACGCGATTCCGGGGACCCCGATCCGAATCTGGTTTAAGGCCAACAAGACAGGCACGTTCGATCTTGCCTGTGCCCAGCTCTGCGGGCTGGGCCATTACCGGATGAAGGGGACGGTCAGCATCGATACCCCTGAGGCGTTTACGGAGTGGCTGGAAGGGCAGTATGCCGACCTTGAGGAGGAGTTCGCCTTTTAAGGAGTCTTATCTATGAGCACGGAACACGCTGAAGGTCACGAGGAATTGGGATTCTGGCGAAATTACATCTTTTCCGTGGACCACAAGGTCATCGGGATCCAGTACACGATCACCGCGCTGGTGTTTCTTCTGATCGGGTTCAGCCTGATGATGCTGATGCGGTGGCAGCTGGCCTACCCGGGCCAGGCGCTTCCGTTCCTGGGCGGGCTTTTCGGGGAGCTCAACATGCCGGAGGGGGCGATGGTCCCGGAGTTCTACAACCAGCTCGGCGCGATGCACGGGACCATCATGGTCTTTTTGGGGGTCGTGCCCCTGGCGGTGGGCGGGTTCGGCAACTATGTCCTTCCGCTTATGATCGGTGCCCCGGACATGGCGTTTCCCAAGATCAACATGGCGAGTTACTGGGCCCTGTTTGTGGGCGGTATCGTGATGCTCTACAGTTTCTTCGTCCCGGGTGGGGCCGCGCAGTCCGGTTGGACGTCCTACACCCCGCTGGCCGACATCGCCCCGACGGGACAGACGTATTGGTTGATCGGGATGATCTTTCTGATTACCTCATCGCTTCTGGGATCCCTGAATTTCATCGTCACGACGGTGCAGCTCAGGGCCGAGGGCCTGAGCTTCTTCAAGCTGCCGTTTTTCGTCTGGTCACAGTTTGTGACGGCTTTCCTGCTCCTCCTGGCGTTTCCGCCCCTGGAGGCCGCAGGCGTGCTCCAGTTGATGGACCGCCTGGCCGGAACGAGTTTCTTCCTCCCCAGCGGGCTGGTGGTGACGAACGAGCCCCTGGAGGTCAGCGGGGGCGGGAGCCCCCTGCTCTGGCAGCACCTGTTCTGGTTCCTCGCTCACCCCGAGGTCTATGTGTTGATCCTGCCCGGTATGGGGATCGTGGCCGAGGTGATCGCCAACAACACCCGGAAGCCGCTGTGGGGTTACCGGCCAATGGTCTACTCGCTGATCTTCCTGGGATTCATGTCGTTCATCGTCTGGGCGCATCACATGTTCATGACGGGTATGGGGACCACGATGAGCACGTTCTTCCAGACCACGACGATGATCATCTCGATTCCCTCGATCATCATTCTGACCGCTCTGGCCCTCAGCCTGCACGGCGGGTCCATCCGATTCACCGTCCCGATGCTCTTCGCACTGGCGTTTATCCCGATGTTCGCGATCGGCGGGCTCACGGGACTGCCCCTCGGGCTCACGACGGCCGACCTGCACCTTCACGACACCTACTACGTGATCGGACACTTCCACTATATTGTGGCCCCGGGGACGATCTTCGCGCTGTTCTCCGGGATCTACTACTGGTTCCCGAAGGTCACGGGACGGATGATGAATGCCACACTGGGGAAGATTCACTTCTGGCTATCGCTCATCTTCATGAACGGCGTCTTCATGCCGATGCTCTTCATCGGCATGACCGGGGTTTCCCGGCGGCTTTACGACCAGACGCAGTATGCATTCGGGGCCGAAGTGCAAGGCCTCACGGTGATGGGTTCGTGGTCGGCATGGCTTCTGGCGATTGCCCAGATTCCGTTCATCATCAACCTGATCGTGAGCCTTCGGAAGCGGGAGAAGGTTACGTCGGACAATCCGTGGGAGGCGACGACCCTGGAGTGGGCGACGCCCACCCCGCCCCCGCACGGAAACTTCCTCACGACCCCGAAGGTGTATCGCGGGCCCTACGAGTACAGCGTGCCGGGAAGGTCAACAGATTTCTGGCCGCAGAACCAGCCCGAGGAGGCTCCCCCGAAGCAACCCACGCAGCCGCAACCTGTATCGGGGTAACGGTTGCTCTGCGCTCATGAACAGAAGGTGACAGGAGGCGTCGATCGTGTCTGCCGAGGTTGAGATTCCATACGCTGTGAAACCCCATCCCATCACGGGGATTCCCAACGGAAAGTTGGGTATCTGGTTGTTTCTGGCCTCTGAGGTCATGCTTTTCGGGGCCCTGTTCTCTACGTACGTGCTGCTTCGCGTGGGCGCCGATACCTGGCCCAACGGATGGGACCTGCTGAATGTCCCCCTGGCGACCTTAAACACGATGGTGCTGATTCTGTCGAGCGTTACCATGGTGATGGCATGGGCGTCTCTGAAGATGGAGAATTTCGGAAAGTTCCGGTTCTATCTGGGGTCGACAATCGTGCTGGCGCTGGTCTTCCTGGTGGTGAAATACATCGAGTACACGGCCAAGTTCGACCACCACATCTATCCGTCCACGAGCACGTTCTACGCGATCTATTTCACGCTGACCGGTCTCCACGGCCTCCACATCATCGGCGGGGTGCTGGTGAACACCTACCTGCTGCTGCCGGGCAGCGCGTTATGGCGGACGGATCCTGAGCGGTTCACGAACCGGATCGAGTACGCGGGACTCTACTGGCACTTTGTAGACCTTGTCTGGATCTTCCTTTTTCCGGTCCTTTATCTCCTGTGATGTCAGCGGATCTTATCGAATATCGCGGGAGACCTCAAGATAAAGGAGCCTTTATATGGACACTGTGAACCAAGAAGAGATCAAGAAACACGTCAGGGTCTACCTGATGGTGTTCGTCGCCCTGGCGGCATTGACGGCGGTGACGGTGGGGGTGGCCACCATCAGGTTGCCGATTCACTTGGCGGTTGGCCTCGCGCTGATTATCGCCACGGTGAAAGGCTCGTTGGTCGCCTGCTATTTCATGCACCTGATCTCTGAGGTCAAGGTGATTTACTGGGTGCTGATCATTACGGTGGCGTTTTTCATCGTCTTGATGTTGGTTCCTTCTCTCACCATGTTCGAGGGAGCGGGGTAGGGGCCTTGGAAATGCAAAATGCAAAATGGAAAGTCAGAAGTCGAAGTCAGATGTCAGAGGTCGGAGGTCAGGGGGAATGAAGATTGAAGATCGACGATTGAAGATTGAGAAAACGTAAGCGTCAGACGTGAAGAAGGCAAAAGGCAGTGGCAGGAAGAGCAAAGGCAGCAGTAGTGGCAGTAGCGAAGCCGGCGATCGTTAGGGAATCATAAACGTCGCGCCGAAAGCAATGGTTCAGGTTCTGACAATACAAATTGACGTTCGTGACAATCCATACCGATATGTCTCTTAAAGCGTTCCACGTGGTTTTTATCTTCGTATCGACCGCCCTGACGGTCGGTTTCGGTTTCTGGTCCATTCGGGATTATCTCCATTCCGGAAATCCGGCAAGCCTGGCGATGGCGATCGGGGCCTTTGTCGGGTTTGTCGTTCTGGTGTGGTATGCGAGGTGGTTCCTGCGCAAGCTAAAACACCTGAGCTATCTATGATCCGCGTTTTTCGTCATCTTTCCGCCGTAGTCCTGGCGTGTTGGGGAACCCTTCTGTATTCCAGGACCGCTGCGGCGTGCGCTGTATGCTTCGGCTCACCGGACTCGGCGATGGCACAAGGCGCAAAAGCGGGCATCCTCATCCTGCTGGGCGTCATCGGCGCGGTGTTGACGTGGATCGTGGCGGTCACCGTGTTCTGGATCCGGAGGGCCCGCAGGCTCCAGGCGGATGCCGTACCCCGTGCTGAATTTGTAGCGTTCGAGCCAGATCGGTTACAGCCCGAGATCCCAGGACGAAACGGACGGGATGTCGTTGCGGACGTGGAAAGATAGAGAGGAAACCGGGTGCCCGCGTCCGACGTTGGTTCAGGTGAAATCTGGCTCCACCGGTTCGCAGTGTTGACTGCGGGTTCCACCTTCCTCCTGATCGTCGCAGGAGGGCTGGTGACGAGTACAGGTTCGGGCCTTGCGGTTCCTGATTGGCCCCTTTCTTATGGAACCCTCTTTCCGCCCATGGTGGGCGGCATCGTTTACGAACACACGCACCGCGTTGTCGCCGCGTTCGTCGGCCTTCTGACGGCCGTTCTCGCGGCCTGGCTCTGGAAGTGTGAGCCGCGTCGCTGGGTCCGGAATCTCGGATTTGTGACCCTGGCCGCGGTGGTGCTTCAGGGAATCATGGGCGGACTGACCGTCCTGTATCTGCTTCCGACGCCGATCTCGGTTATCCACGCATGCCTGGCACAGACTTTTTTCTGTCTCACTGTGGGCATTGCGCTCTTCACTTCGGGGGGGTGGAAGAGACGGACTTTGCCTCTGGACGACGCGGGACGACTTCCACTAAGAGTTCTCTGCATTGTAACGGCGGCGGTGATATACCTGCAACTGGTCCTGGGCGCGGTCGTCAGGCACACGGAGTCCGGGCTGGTCATCCCTGATTTCCCCCTGTCCTTCGGACACCTCTTCCCGCCCCTGTCCTCCTTATCCGCGAATCCCGCAGCCCCCTTTCCGATATCCCTCGAGGAATATCGGAGCAGGGTGACCATCCACTTTGCCCATCGGGCGTGGGCCGTTGCGGTAGTGATCTTTATCTTCTGGACAGCAGGTCTGATTCTCCGCCGATACCGGGATCGGAAGGAACTGGTTTATCCCGCGTTCCTTATGACAGGGCTTGTCTTCATCCAGTTTTGGCTGGGCGCGATGGTCGTCTGGCAACAGAAGCCGGTTCCGCTTACGACGGCTCACGTGGCTGTGGGGGCTTCTATTCTGGCAGCGAGCGTAGCTCTGACTCTCCGGGTTTTTCGGGTGACGTCGGTAAGGAAATGAAAAATGCAAAGTGCAAAATGGAAATTAAGGAGCAATCCCTGGCATGAAATCACACGCAGATGCGATTGAGGCGGGTTTTCCGCTTACCTGGACGCGGGTTGCCGATTACGCGGCCTTGACGAAACCGCGCATCGCAGGATTCGTATTGGTGAGCACGATGGTGGGTTTTATCATGGGATCGAGCGGGCACCTGGATCTGGAGTTGCTGCTCCACACCTTGATCGGGACGGCCATGGTGGCGGGGGGGAGTGCGGCGCTGAATCAGTACCTGGAACGGGACCTGGATGCCAGGATGAAGCGGACATCGGAGCGGCCACTGCCTTCAGGTCGGCTTCATCCCGAGGAGGTCCACTGTTTCAGCACGCTCCTCTTGGCCTCCGGTCTCTTCTACCTCTGGCTTTCGGTCAACTTTGGAACCGGTCTGGTTGCAGCCTTAACGTCGTCGATCTACCTCTTTCTGTATACGCCGTTGAAGCGCAAGACAACTCTCAACACGGTCGTCGGCGCGGTTGCCGGGGCCCTGCCCCCCGTCGGGGGATGGGTTGCCGCTGCCGGAAGTCTCTCCCTTGCATCCTGGGCGCTTTTTGCGATCGTGTTTATCTGGCAATTTCCGCATTTCTTCGCGATCGCCTGGCTCTACCGGGAAGACTATGCTCGGGGCGGCTACCGGATGATCACGGCTGCCGATCCGGACGGGAGGAGAACCCGGAGACAGATTTTGGCCTACAGTCTTGTCCTCCTCCCTTGCAGCTTGATCCCAGCGCTCCTGGGCATGAGCGGGTTGCCGTATGGATTTGGCTCAGCCGTACTCAGCCTTGCCTTCCTGGTATTCGTCCTCCGTTTCTGTTTGTCGGGATCCAACGAACGTTCAAGGCTCCTGATGCTGGCCTCCCTCGTCTACTTGCCCATGCTGTGGACGGTCATGATATTCGACCGGATTCTGTTGTAGCGTGACACCTGCCATCCAAGCCAAGGGGCTATCCTACGCATACGGGGAACGGACCGCGCTCTCGGGGATCAACCTTCGGGTAAGCCCGGGAGAGATCTTCGGTCTGCTGGGGCCCAATGGCGGGGGCAAGACGACCCTCTTTAAGATCCTCGCGACACTGCTCTCCCCTTCCCAGGGATCTGTGAACGTCTTTGGAATGGATGTGGTCCGGGATGCCGATGCAATCAGAAGACGTATCGGTGTGGTTTTTCAGGACCCGGCACTGGATCCCCATTTGACGGTTTCGGAGAACCTTCACCACCAGGGACATCTTTACGGGATGCGTGGAAAGGGCCTGAAGAAGCGTATTGAGGCCGTGGTCGCCCGGCTGGGCTTATCCCCGCACAAGGGTGATCTCGTCTCCCGGCTTTCGGGTGGGATGCGCAGAAGGGCGGATCTCGCCCGGGGTCTGCTTCACGAGCCTGAACTGCTGATCCTGGATGAACCGTCGACAGGCCTGGATCCGTCCGCGAGAAAGGAATTTCGAGAGGACCTTGGCTTACTCAGGGAGCGAGAAGGGGTCACCGTTCTGCTGACCACCCATCTTCTGGATGAGGCCGATGGCTGCGATCGAATCGGAATTCTGGACCGGGGCAAGCTGGTCGCTCTCGACAAACCCGAGATCCTTAAACGATCGGTCGGAGAAGAGGTGGTGAGCCTGCGGGTCAGATCGCCCGAGATTTTTCAGAAGGCGGTTCAGGAACGCTTGGGTCTTGAGACGATTGTGGTCGACGCAACGGTCCGTGTGGAGTGTCACGACGGACAAAAGGTAATGATAGAGTTGCTCAGAGCGTTTGACAATGAGATCGATTCGGTGACACTCGGCAAACCGAACCTCGAGGATGTGTTTATCCATAAGACGGGTACTGCCTGGAGGTCGGAGGTCGGAGGCCAGGGAAAAGCAGAAGCAGTAGCAGTGGCAGCGGCAGGAAGAGCAAAAGCAGTGGCAGTAGCAAAGGAAAGGCAAAAGCAGGGTCAGAGGTCGGAGGTGAGGGGAAATTGAAAATTGAAACGAGAGCGAGGCGGATGTGGTTCTGGCTGTCTGGACGCTGTGGCTCCGTGAGATGGTCCGATTCTTTCGGGATCGACATCGGATGATCGGGGCTTTCGGCCAGCCCTTTATCATCTGGTTGTTGGTCGGTTCGGGGTTCGGCGAGTCTTTTCGTCCCCCTTCAGCATCCGTGTCCGGCAGCTACCTGGAGTACCTGTATCCGGGTACGCTGATGCTTGTCCTGCTTTTCACGGCTATCTTTTCTACGATTTCGATCGTCGAGGACAGACGCGAGGGGTTCTTGCAGGCGGTTTTGGTTTCCCCCATCTCAAGATCGAGTCTCGTGCTGGGGAAAATCCTGGGGGGGACAACGATGGCGCTTCTGCAGGGGGTTATCTTTCTTGTCCTGGCGGTCGTGATGGGTATGCCTTTCCGACCGACCGGGGCGGGCATCGCCCTCGGACCCATCTTTCTGGTGGCCTTCGGGATGACGGGGCTGGGATTCAGCATTGCCTGGCGGATGCGATCGACCGCAGGCTTCCATGCCATTATGAACGTGTTTCTGATGCCGTTATGGCTCCTTTCAGGGGCCTTCTTTCCCAGGTCCGGAACCCCGGGCTGGTTGGGTCTGGTGATGGACTTTAATCCGCTGACTTACGGGATGTCCTCACTGCGATACGCTCTTTACATCGAACATCCCTTCGCCCAAGAAGGATTGCCGCCGCTCCAGCTGTCCCTGGCCGTGACAGCCCTTTTCGGGGTCCTCATGTTTATCGTTTCAACCCTTTCGGTCAGGCGAGCCCCCTCAGGGTGAGGAGTTTGGATTCTGATACCGGTCTCCGTGTTACCGACAATAAACGCGTTCCTGAACGGGATCAGCGCGAGTCTTCTTGCCGCGGGTTACCTGTGCATCCGAAAAGGGAGGGTGGGGGCCCATCGGGCGTTTATGGTCGCCGCCTTTGCGGTCTCGACCCTTTTTCTGTGTTCTTATGTTTATTACCACGTGAAGGCGGGTTCGATCCCATTCTCCGGCCAGGGCTGGATCCGGCCCGTCTATTTCACGATTCTGATATCGCATATTCTGCTGGCTTTCCTCCTGCTCCCCCTGGCGCTGACGACCCTGT
Organism: Candidatus Latescibacterota bacterium; assembly: GCA_965217865.1. GTDB lineage: Bacteria > Latescibacterota > UBA2968 > SICM01 > SICM01 > CBDCJO01. The sequence continues at coordinate 4,151,072 of CBDCJO010000002.1, forward strand.
TCCGGGCTTTCCGATCTGAGTTCGATCGCCACCGGAAGATTGCGCGATGGACCTTTCCGGTTTGGATGTATATCTCGTTGACCGGTGTGACGATTTACTGGATGCTCTATCGGATGTGAGGGGGAAGCGGCTTATCGGTTGACATCGCGGGTCAAAGATGATATATTCCGCCCGTTTAAAAGCAGGGGCCGGAGGTCAGAGGTAAGGAGTAAGAAAAGCCGTGAAACGTCAAACGTGAAACGGGAAAAGCAGGATTGGAAGAGATGCTTTCGCATCCTTCGACTGCGGTCCGCAAGCGAACCTCCGCTCAGGATGTTTTGATCAGTCATTCCCTGTAAGCCGATGTAATCAGGAAAAAGGCCTTTATGATCTCCTGTTCGATTGCGATCCTGTTCCTTCCACTGCTTGCTTTCATCGTGCAGATCTTCTTCGGCAAACGGATTCCGCGCGGAGGGGATTGGGTCTCGACGGGTGCGATATTTCTCGCGTTGCTTCTCTCCCTGATCGTCCTGTTCAACGCAATCGGTGAACGAAACCCGGACTATTTCGAGCGGGTGACGTGGACCTGGATGGACTTCGGTACCTCGAAACTCTCTCTCGGAATCCAGCTCGACAATATCGCTGCGATCATGCTGGTCGTGGTGACCCTGGTCAGCGCCCTTGTGCATCTCTATTCGATCGGTTACATGCACAACGACCCGCTGTACCACCAGTTCTTCGCCTTCCTCTCTCTCTTCTCCTTCTCCATGCTCGGCCTTGTGCTGAGCGATAACTTCCTGAGTCTCTATATCTTCTGGGAATTGGTGGGCATTAGCTCCTATTTGCTGATCGGGTTCTGGTTCGAGAAGCCTTCGGCGGCCGATGCGTGCAAGAAGGCGTTCATCGTCAACCGGATTGGGGACTTCGGGATGTTTTCGGGGATCCTGCTGATCGTCTGGCAGGTCGGTCCCCTGGGTTATCAGGAAGTTTTCCAGGCGGTGGGCGACGGGGGGTTCGGAGGCGGGCTCCTGACGCTTACGGGCATCTGCCTTTTCGCAGGGGCCGTTGGAAAGTCCGCACAGTTTCCGCTTCACGTCTGGCTGCCGGATGCCATGGAGGGCCCCACACCCGTGAGCGCGCTGATTCACGCGGCGACGATGGTGGCCGCGGGGGTCTACATGGTGACCCGGATGTTCCCGATCCTGACACCCGACGCCCTTCTCCTGATCGCTTATGTGGGTTCGATCACCGCACTCCTGGGTGCGACCATCGCGATCGCGCAGAACGATATCAAACGGGTCCTCGCTTATTCGACCGTCAGCCAACTCGGCTATATGATGATGGGGCTGGGGGTGGGGGCCTATGTGGCCGGGTTTTTCCACCTGATGACCCACGCCGCATTCAAGGCCTGCCTGTTTTTAGGGTCCGGAAGCGTGATCCACGCGATGCACGATGTGGTTCACGGCTCGGACCGGGATCCCCAGGACCTCCGGAATATGGGCGACCTCAAGACCTACATGCCCACGACCTACCGGACTTTTCTGATCGCAACGATCGCCCTTTCCGGCGTGCCGCTCACGTCCGGGTTTCTGAGCAAGGACTCGATCCTGGCCGGGACGCTTGGATTTTCACTGGCGAATCCGGCCCATTTCCTGATCCCGCTGATCGGGTTCGGGGCAGCAGGGCTCACCGCCTTCTATATGTTCCGGCTTGTGTTCCTGACATTTCACGGCGAAGCACGATGGAAGGGATCTGGGAGCGGTCACGCTGAGCCGCACGAATCGCCGAAGGTGATGACGATCCCGCTGATTGTGCTGGCCGCCTTGAGCCTCTGGTTCTGGTACAGCCCGAATCCCCTCTCACCGACCGGCTGGTTCCACGACATAGTCGTGCAGCCGGTGAGCCTAGCGACCGGCGTACACGAGTCGCAGGGCGGGATGGCGGAGACCGATGTACCCCCTGGTCCTGTCCTTGCCGAGCACGGTGACGAAGGAGCGTCTCACGTCGCTGCGATGGCCCTGTCAATCCTCGTCGCGGGCACGGGCATCTTCATTGCATACAAGCTGTATTTCCTCCAGGGGAAGAGGTCGCTGGAGAAAGAGGCGCGCGCTCGAGAGAAGAACGGGCTCTACAAAGCGGTACTGAACAAGTGGTATTTCGATGAATTTTACAGCGCTTCATTCGTCCGGGGTACGCTGGCTTTGAGGCGGGCGCTTGGGTGGTTCGATCAGCATATCATCGACGGGATCGTAGATTTTACCGGGACCTTGACCATAATGGTGGCGAAGGTGGAGGGGCTGTTCGACAACTGGGTGGTGGACGGCCTTGTCAACCTTACGGGTGCGCTCGTCCGGCGGCTGGGCGACGGGCTGCGGCGCGTGCAGACCGGGCGGATCCAGAGCTATTTGATCATGGCGATGGCCGGAATCGTGCTGATGATGATTCTGAGAATTATGTAGGGGTCGGACCTAAGCCCCCTGCGCCCCCTTCCCTAATTGACATATTTGGTTTGAACTGTCTCATAGACGAATTGCGGCTGAGCAAAGCGAAGGCCGCGATTGTTAAATTGTCTTTAATGAATTTGTCGGTCTTTCACATAAAGTTGGCTGATCGCTGACCGCTTAAATCCGGGAGGTCTTCTTTCATGGGTCCCCTAACCCTGATCACGTTTATTCCGCTGTTGGCAGCGATCGTCATCCTCTTTATCCCGAAGGAGCGGGAGACGGCTGTCAAGGTCGTGGCCCTGATCGCGACGGCGATCTGCCTGCTGATCACGGTCGAGATCTATATGGGGTTTGACAACAGCAAACCCGGCGCGCCCGACCCGGAAGGGATGCAGTTCGTGGAGGGGCCCTACCCCTGGATCCCGTCGTTCAACATCACCTACTACATGGGAGTCGACGGGCTGAGCGCCCCGATGGTGATGCTGACCACCCTGCTCTCCTTCATCTGCATCGTGGCATCCTGGAACATCAAGCAGAGCGTTCGGGGGTATTTCTCCCTCTTCCTCCTGCTGGACGCGGGGATGGTCGGGGTGTTCTGTTCCCTGGACTTCTTCCTGTTCTACATCTTCTGGGAGGTCATGCTGCTTCCGATGTATTTCCTTATCGGGATCTGGGGGAGTTCGGAGGACCGGCGGGAGTACTCCGCGATCAAGTTCTTCCTCTACACCCTACTCGGGAGCGTCCTGCTATTGCTGGCGATGCTGGCCCTATACAATAAGACCGGCACGTTCAACATGCTGACGATCATGCAACAGTCGGAGACCTTCGGACACAATTTCCAGTTCTACATCTACATGGCGATGTTCATCGGGTTCGCGATCAAGGTTCCCATATTCCCGTTTCACACCTGGCTCCCGGACGCCCACGTGGCCGCCCCGACGGCGGTCAGCGTCATCCTGGCAGGCGTCCTGTTGAAGATGGGGACCTACGGCATCTTCCGGTTCAACTATCCCATGCTTCCGTGGGCATCGCAGTACTTCGCGTGGATGCTGGCAATTCTGGGGGCGATCAACATCATCTACGGGGCGTTGTGCGCCATGGCCCAAACGGACCTGAAGAAGCTGGTGGCTTATTCGAGCATCAGCCACATGGGGATCTCGATGCTGGGGATGGCGGCGTTGACCCAGAAGGGGATGGTGGGCGGCCTGCTGCAGATGTTCAATCACGGAACGATCACGGCGATGATGTTCCTTCTTGTCGGCGTGGTCTACGACCGGGTACATCACCGGCAGATCGATAATTTCGGCGGCCTGCGGAAAGTGGTCCCGATCTACTCGGGGATCTTCAGCCTGGCGTTTTTCGCAGCCCTGGGCCTGCCGGGTCTGAGCGGATTCATCGGAGAGGCCCTCTGCTTCCTGGGGGCATTTCCCGTATACCCAATCATCACGATCGTCTCGCTGTCGGGTGTGGTGCTGACGGCGGGCTACGTGCTCTGGATGTTTCAGCGGGTGATGCTGGGGCCCCTCAACCCCAAGTATGAGAATTTAGCGGAGATCAACGGTCGGGAGATCTTCACGCTGGTGCCTCTCGGGGCCATCGTTGTTCTGCTCGGCGTCTGGCCCGCGCCCGTGCTGGACATGATGACGAGTTCGATGAAAAACCTTGCCCAGATCTTTGGAAATTAATTGGAGGAGCTGGAAGTGCCTCTGAACAATCTCGAAAGTTTGAACTACATCATGCCGGAGATCATTGTGACGATTTCCATCGTGGTGCTGGTGGTCCTGGATCTCGTGGTGGGGGGCGAGAAAAAGCGCTGGATGACAGGCCTGGTCCTGTTCATTCTTGCAGGAACGCTGTACGCCGTCGCGGATCTGTATGCCGCAGGGGAACGGCCGCTTTTTGGAGGCATGATTGCGCTTGACGGCTTCTCGCTTTTTTTCAAGATGATCTTCGTCGTTGCGACGATGATCGCGGCGATCTTCACACTGGAATCCTCGGATGTAGCGTCAAACCGGATCGGGGAGTTCTACGCCCTGATGTTGGCGATGGTTCTGGGCGGGTTCCTGATGTCCTCCGCGACGGATCTCCTGATGATCTACCTCGCCCTCGAGATGGTGAGCATCCCCTCCTACATCCTGTCGGGGTTTCAAAAAGGGGTCCGAAGATCGAGCGAGGCGGCCGTAAAGTATGTCATATACGGCGGGGTTTCTTCGGGTGTGATGATTTACGGTTTGTCCCTGCTTTACGGGGTGACGGGGACGACGAATATCTACCGGATGGGGGAGATCCTGGCCACATCTCAACCGTATCCGTTGACGCTGTTCGTGGGGATCGCGTTCGCGATGGCTGGCTTCGGGTATAAGGTGGCGACGGTCCCGTTTCATTTCTGGTGTCCCGATGTCTACGAAGGGGCTCCGACGCCCGTGACGGCCTTCCTGTCGATCGCGCCGAAGGCCGCGGGGTTTGCGATGCTGTCACGCTTTTTCTATTCCGGTTTCGCTCACCAGGAAGGTACGCAGCTGGTGTTCACGGGTGTGGATTGGCCGCTGCTGCTGGGGGTGATCTCCGCGTTCACGATGACACTGGGGAACACCGTTGCGATTTGGCAGGATAATCTGAAACGGCTTCTGGCCTACTCCAGCATCGCTCACGCGGGTTACATGATGCTGGGGGTGGTCACCCTGTCGGGAGCCGGGCTACGTGCCCTGATGTTCTATCTGATGGCATACCTGCTGATGAACCTGGGGGCTTTTCTGGTCGTGATCCTGATGGCCCCGAAGTTGAACGGAGAAGACATCCATTCGTACCGGGGTCTTGGGAAGCGCTCGCCGTTCGTTGCGGTGGTCCTGACCATATTCCTACTCTCGTTGACGGGGCTGCCCCCTACGGCGGGGTTGATCGGGAAGGTCTATATTTTTGCCGCGCTGATCGAATACAAATGGTACTTGCTGGCGGTGGTGGGCGTGCTCAACAGCGTAGTGGCCCTTTTCTACTACGCTCGGATCATCCGGGCGATGTTCATGGAAGAGCCGGCCACGACCGAAATGATCGTTTTGCCCCGACGCTCTCTGGCGATTCTTACCGCCATCGCCGCACCGACGGTCCTGTTCGGTCTCTACTGGGTGCCGTTGATAAATCTTGCGGACCGATCGATGCGGATGCTGTCGGGACCGTGAATGGAAATGTAAAATGTAAAATGCAAAATTAACGGCAGACCGGAATCGCTAAATATTATTGGTTAAAGGCAAACAACTCCATAGGGGCGATTTTAATGTCGCCCTTTTTAGCGCATAAGAGAAAAGCAGATAAAGGTCCAAGCAAGATTCAGGCAGCCTTGTGGATGGTCTGGGATGTTCTTTGCCGATTGATTTCTATGCGGCGCTGCCGAGCCTCCTCCTTTCGACCTTGTCGGTGGTGAAGAATCTTTTGATGCTGGCCTTTATGCCTCTGAAGAGGCGTGACATACTGTATTGCCCCGTGATAGCGTTCGGCGTTGTAGCTGTGAATGAAGGAATCAATCAGGCCTTCCAGTTGATGGAATGTGAAGATGTCCTGGAAGCGCAGCCAGTCGTATTTGAATGTCCGGAAAAAGGCTTCGATCCAGGCGTTGTCCGTGGGTGTTTGATATCGGGCAAACAGCTGCGAGATGCCCAGGTCCTTGAAGAATTGGGCCATCGATTTGGCCTTCATCTGAGATCCGTGATCTGAGAGGGCTGTCAAGCTTATGGGCCCAGTGTCCAGGTCCAGCAGTCCTTCGTTGGCAAGGGCTTGATCCCAGGCCTGTTTGACCTGCTCCACGGTCGCGTTGAAGGAGAGCTTCCATCCTACGATCTTCCTGGAATACACGTCGAGAATGGCGGTAAAATACAGGAACAAACCGAAAAATGGGATGTAGGTCAGGTCCCAGCTCCAGACCTGATTAGGACCTTCAGGTTTGACCTGGGGCTTGCTCTGCTTGACCGGCGTCCTCACCTGTTTCCTGCGTGCCAGACGTTCTTTCCTGGCCTGTCGGTAGAAGCTGGAGGCCGAGGCCTGCACTACCCCCTTCTCTGAGGCTACCACCGCCAGCTGATGGGGAGGCAGATCGGCATAGGTCTCATCCCTTAAGAGGGCCGGGATTTGCTCTTTCTCCTCCCTCAGCAATCCGTGTGGGGCCTCATCAGGGGCGGGCCCGGGCTTCCCATCCAAAAGCGGGTCCGACACCCCATCCAGCTTCTCTTCTCGATCTCGCCGGCTCCAGGCACAATACCGCTGGAGGGGAAGCTGTAGGATCTCGCAAGAACGGGTGAGTTTCACCCCTTTCTCCTTGGCCCGATGGACCATTAAGAGGATCTCGCGTTTGACCTCAGCTTGCACCCGGTGGCCCTTGATCGGGCCTGTCAGATCCCATTCACACTTTTTTTTAGCAGGGAAAGTTCCACAGATTGCTCAATGATCGTTTGCTCCAGGCGTGCCCGCTCTTTGCGCAGCTGCTCCACCTCCTCAGCCGATACCATCGGCTTGCGGCTCCGGCGACCCTTGAACTCCTTGAGGGCCCCGGACTTGACCGACTCACGAATACGCTTTAGATCCGAGGAATGAATGCCCCATTTCCGCAGCACCTGTGCAATGGGAACATCTCCCCGGCTGGCTTCAAGGAAAATCTCATACTTCTGTTCCGGGGACAAGCTCCTACGCTTCTTGACCGGGTCACTGTTTGAGGACAGTTGCTCCATCTTTACTCCTCCTGTGAGGTCAGGGATATCCCAAAATATGTATCCCTTCTCAACCCTACAGGCAACCAGGATCTTGCTTCGACCTTGCCCCCGTTTTTTCGGGCGATCTCAGACAAAAGATAGTACAACCCGCTCTCTCCAATGGGGCAGTGAATCAAGTATTCAGTATTTGAATACTTCAGGATCATCATTCGTCCAAACATTTGCGGTACCCAATCGCATGTTCTTTGTCAGCCAACCCGGTAGCAACCACACCCAGGGTGCCATCAGGCAGGATGTATGCTGCAGTTGCACCTGGCAAACTATATTCACGGTGGATGTTTTCCAACTCAGTCTGAAATCGGGACTTCAGAATCTGAGAGTTCGCCGAAACGGGCTGAAAGGTGGCTGTCACTGATATGAGACCGACCAGACCAAGCGAGAGAAATGCACCCTGACGTAGGCGAAACTCTCGAAGTCTTTCCGGATTGACCTGCATTTCTTTGCCAAAACCAAATAAAATCGCGATGGACGCGGAGAACCAGGAAAAGGTATAAATGGTTTCACCCACTTCTGATAATTTCACGATTTCACCGGAAAAATTGAGCACCGCATGAAAAATCACCATCACCAGAATACTGCGATTCGTGTTGATATAAATCCAGGAAATTACGACACTCAAAAACACTATACCGCTAAAATGCAGCCAGGATTCGAGCGTCCCGATGCCGAGATTCGCCTGATATGTACCAGGGATAAATGAGGCCGGTAGATGCCACAGTGACCAAACCCCGCCCAGAATCAAACTGGCAGTTACCGCACTGCATTTTGTCTGGAGGAGATCCTGGGCATAGCCCCGCCAGCCCAGTTCTTCGAAAAAAGGAACAAGGCTGATAATGGCGAGGGTCAGCAGATGATTCGATGGATCAGAGATAAAGGAAGCCGCCGATTCTCCCCAACCCAGACCGATGCCTCCGGTCATGCCGTCAATGGAGCCGGCCAGGACCTGCAGCAGAAATGGTAAACCAATGACGATGGCTAGCCAGACCAGGGACAGGCGCTTCACATCGATGATGCGATGCCAATAATCCTGGATTTCTTCCTTTGATTTGGTCAGATGGGTGAACAGAATTCCGGTTATGCCCGGACCCATCATAGCCAGCGTCAGCAAACCAAGCGATAGTGCCGGGTAGCTGCTCATATCCTTGACAATCAAAATCCCGCACAAGCCCCAACTCAAGATAAAGGTCGTTAGGAAATAGATCCAGGGGCTTTTCATGTATGTTCTGTCACTTGAATTCATACGTCATTTCCTTTCTTTATCTGGTTGTACCGACTAAAAGTGATATAATGTTTGCATCATCATCGCGCGTTGAACTGTTTCGACCGTGAAGGGGCTATTTTTGGCATCTTCTAAAAGGATGTTGCTGACCCCGGTGAGTTGATAAGATCATAATCTTAGATATTTGGTACCTGATCTCCACGGCAACCATACTACTACGCAGGCCAGAGTCGGCCTTGAAAGCATTGAGCGATTTCGTCGCTCGATCAACTGTGTACCAGGTGTCGGCATAATTTTGATCCATAAAGTCAACACTGACCAGTCCCGATACGGACAGTCGATCCGTGGCAGGTAATCCGATCATGTATTGGGCGGAATAAACACATCCATGTCGGGTCTCATCTTTTAAGCCCGCCTGGTTGTATTTCACTGCTGTGGGATGGTAGGCAAGCGAGACGCCAAATAGCCCGACCGGAGAGGGATAAGCCAGCCTGACGTTAAGGGCCAGAGGGGTTTTCAAATTGGGCGACCCTTCCAGTAATTTTCGTGTTTTGGCACTGTGTTTAACAGGAATTCCAAGCACAGAGTACTCTTCCGAGTGTCGGGTTTCACCAGCGTTGACATTCACACTTGCGAGTAGACCCAAATTCGGACTGATGTAGGAGACTTCTATTCCCTCCAGCAGGGAAAGCGAGTATTTGAAGTTGTCTTGGGCGTATGATGCTTTCAAGATTGGTAAAGGCATTATATAATAGTCATCCGAGCCCACGTAGACATTTTCGCCACCAACACCTCCGCCCAGGGCAAAGTGCCAACCGGCTTCTTGTGCCGGCAGTGTTTGGGCGGCGAGCAAAACTGCGATTCCGATTAAGAGAATTTCAATGCGTTTCATCATGGTTCCCCTTCTTAATGAGTGGTTAATGGAGCAATTCAACTTCGTTTCATTTTAACTGACACCATGCAGGAACACACATTGGGGAAATCTATCGACTTGTCCTATAAGCCCGAACGTACTGCAGCACAATTCAGGGTCTTAACCTATAGGATAGATCGTTCTTGTGAAAAAAAGATGTTTATAAACTGTTATAAATATATAAGATATTGGAATTGAAGATTTGAGCGAGGCAGAACATGATAGGATTGAAAATATTCCCCAAAGGTGTGCTCAATTTGCAGAGTTTTATCGCGTCCCCCCACATTAGGCGGTACACATTCTATCGCAAGGCGTATGCCATGGACTCCCAAGCGGTGAATCGGGTCTGTCACAAGTCGATAACATATTGATGTTTCATATGATATAGTTCTATCATCAACGAACCCTTTTCCCCGTGCAGCATAGCCGGGATGCTTGCCTGTAATTGCGCATCACTGCGTGAAATTGCACGGGACAGACAGGTTTGGACCTGTGGATGTCCAGGCGGTCCCGCGAGGTCGGGTATAAAAAATGTCTCCAGGTTTTCCTGAGCCATCGTCGGCAACCCGCCACCCGCTACAATCGCGGGACTGCCAAGATCAACTGTGGCGAGTAGACCTCCACTCGAACTGGCGTTCCATTGGAGATGTGAAGCGCCGCAGATTTGCCGCAGAATCTCTGTGACCGTGCTTTAGCCGATAGTGGTTGAGACTTTGATTTTAACTTGGAATTATTTTTTGAGCTTGAAGCAAACCCGTGCAATATCGCGCAGCTTTGCACAAAGGCAAACGCATTTCACAACTGAGATGAGGATATAAAAACAAAACGAAATTATAATATAACATATTGATATTTATAATCTTGAAGCAATTCAACCCTCTCAAATGGGTGTCCCCAGAGAAATGGCACACGCTTTGCGAAAGGGATTGAGCAGCAGATACTCAACCCTGCGAACGCTGAAATTCAACCGTAAACCAGAGGTCTCTTGCAACGGACATCCAACCTCGAGAGCGTTTTGTGAACCGCATAGCCAACATCATCGTCCGGTATCCAAAATCCATCATCCTGTGCTGTTCCCTCGTCACCCTGGTCATGGCCTTTGGAATGACGCGCCTGGAAACCCGTAACAACTACAAGGGTAACCTCCCGGCGAACGACCCGATCATCCGGACCAACGCACGTTTTGAGGAGGTCTTCGGCAACGAACAGATTATGATGGTTGCCGTCGAAAGTGAAGCCCTCTTTTCGCCCGCAAGCCTGAAAAAGATCAAACGGATTTCGGACGCCCTGGCAACCGTCGAAGGTGTACCACAAGACGGGGTGACCAGCCTCGCCACCCTCCCGGCGTCACAACTCGGCGGCTCACCTCCAGGGGCATCCTCGCTTCTAACAGCACTCCTGGAACATCCCGACGCAAGCGACACCTATCTTGAACAACTCCTGACCCGGGGTGTCCCCACAGGACGCCTGGTCTCTAAGGATGGGTCCACCGCCCTGATCCTGGTCCGGATCGCTCGAACCGCCGACCAGACCACAGTCGCTCGGCAGATCCGCGACATCGTCAAGACATTTGAAGGGCCGGAACGGATGTATACAATCGGCGACTTCATCGTGGCCCAGGAAATCGACGACGGCATCGAAGGCGACCTGCACACCCTCCTGCCCCTGGCGCTGATCCTTGTCGGCTTTTTTGCATCGTTCCGAAACCTGCAGGGCATGGCGCTCCCGTTGCTCGTGATCCTGGGTAGCATCGTCTGGACCCTCGGCCTGATGGGCTATCTCGGATTCCACCTGAACGTCGTCACCTCAACCATCCCCATCCTTCTGGTCGCCACAGCCAGTTCCTATGGCATCCATGTGATCCATCGATACAACGGTGAACCTCATCACAGGGAAACCGCTACCCGCCGCATGCTGCAGCGGATTGGCCCGCCTGTTCTGTTAACGGGCATCACCTCCGCAATCGGTACGCTGACCCTGCTCCTGTTCCAGGTCACTTCGATCCGGGAATTCGGCATCTTTGCGGCGGCAGGCATCTTCTTTGCCATGGTCCTGGCCATCGTTCTGGTCCCCGCCATTCTCACACTTCTAAAGCAACCCCAAAGACAGCGGAACCCGGATCAGCAAAGACGCTTTTCCGGGAGAGGCGCACTCCTGCACCTGGGCACCTTTTCTCTGAAACACAGACGTTTCGTGCTGGTGATGACGCTTTTGCTCATCGCGGGATCGGGTGTCGGAGTGATGCGCATCCGGCTGGGCATCGATCCCGTCAAACTCTTCCCCAAACGACATCCGTTTCAGGAAGCGGCGCAGGTCTTCAACAACCGCTTTTCCGGATGGCGATATTTCAACATCATGGTCGAGAGATCCGAAGCCAATTCGGTGAAAACCCCGGCGTTTCTTAAGTCGATCCTGAACTTTCAGTATGCCGCCGGCCGATTGCAGAAGGTAGGCGACACCCGATCCATTATCGACGCATTCCAGCACATCCATTCGATCGTGCATCCGGAAAAACCTCTCCCATTTTCGATTCCCGATTCACGGCAGGATATAGAGAACTCTTTTCGTCTCTACGCCGAGGCCAACAGTGGGCGCGGAGGCACCCCATGGATCGACAAGGACTTTCGGCGAGCGCGAATCACCGTCATGATAACCACGTCCGACCACGAAGAGCAACTGGACCTCTACCAGCGCTTACAGAATCTTGCCCGAACACACTTTTCCGGGGACTACCGTGTTGCGTTCGGCGGTTCGGTGCTGCTCTGGATCGCCGGGAATCACTATGTGGCAATCGGCAAGATCTACAACATCGCAGCGGCCATTCTCTTTGTCTTTGTCTTTTGCGCACTCGCTTTCCGGTCCGCTTCAAACGGGCTCTTAAGTGTCATCCCCCTCGCCATCGCCACGCTGTGTACCTTTGGTGTGATGGGTTTTTGTGACATCCGCTTGAATATGGCCACGGCCATCATCACCTCGATTGGGGTGGGCGTCGGCGTAGACTTCGCCATTCACTTTTTGAGCCGGCTGCAGGAAGAGCGGGCAAGGGGACATACCCTGGATGAAGCAACCCGGCGTACCCTGCTTACCGCAGGCAAGGCGATCTGCTTTGACGTGGCCTCCAATATGTTGGGATTCATCGTTTTCGCCTTCTCCGGGTTCACACCCATTCAAAACTTGGGATGGCTGGTTTCGCTGACCATGGGAACCAGCGCCTTGGGGACCCTGGTGCTGCTCCCCCCCCTTGTGGCCATCTTCGGCGAAAAGAGAGACCGTCTTTCAGACAGGCCGATGGGGCACCTTGAACCCGAGGAACACCTCCATGCGGCAACCTGAGCTTCACAAAACAGAGAGATCGGGATCTCCGCCTGCTGCCTGCCTCTTACTTCCCGAAAACGCTTGGGAAGAAAAGACGGTTTTGCTATTTTGTTCCATAGTGGTTTTCCGCCCATCAAGTTATTCGATGGTTTTGATGTGGTTTTTTACGAATCATTCAGGATGATATCATGCAGATGACTTGGCCTCCATCGCATCACTTCGATCCAAGCAACGTTGGCGATCCGGAACGCTACGGTGGAATCGCGTGGACACAGTTCAACGAGCATTTCGAGGGCCTGTTGAACATCGAGTGGCGAAAGGTGAATGTGGGCACATCTTACCCGTGGTGGAGACGCCTGCTACGCAACGCCATCGTTCATCCAGTCTGGGATATCGTCACCCGATGGTCCTGGCGAGATGCCACTGAACGTTATATAACATGCGGCACAAAAGACAAGGCGGCCGTCCTGGCCGCCAAAAAAGTCTTCAGCCGGCTATTTGAGCTGAAGGAACCTTCTGAGATTGCAGAGAGACGCGAAGCGCTGGATGGAGACCTGGCGTGGAAGCAGGTGTTGGGGGAGCTGGGAGCGGCCTTTGGCACGGGCGGTCCCGTGCAATCCCACTTCGAACCCTATACTGCGCCAGCAGGTCCTGGGAAACGCGTACAGGGAGGTCGCGGGCGGGGCCACTGGCGCACCTACGATGTAGCGGATGGGCTGGCGAACAACGATGTGCGGTCGATCTTTCAGGATCGTGAGGGGTATCTCTGGTTCGGCACGTCCGACGGCCTCAGCCGGTATGACGGCCAGGAGTTTATCAATTTCACCACCGAAGACGGCTTAGCGGACAATATGATACGGTCGATCTTCCGGGATCGAGATGGGATTCTCTGGTTCGGCACCCGGGGTGGAGGTGTGAGTCGCTATGACGGTCGGGAATTCATCAACTTCACCACGGAAGATGGCCTGGCGGACAACAGAGTGTATTCAATCATTCAGGATCGAGAGGGGTATCTCTGGTTCGGCACCTGGGGTGGCGTCAGTCGCTATGATGGCCGGGAGTTTGTCAATTTCACTACGGAAGACGGCTTGGCGCACAACTGGGTGTGGGCGGCGCTTCAGGATCGAGAGGGGTATCTCTGGTTTGGCACCTATGGCGGCGGCGTCAGCCGGTATGATGGGCAGACGTTTACCACGTTCACGACAGAAGATGGGCTGGTGGACAATCGAGTGGTTTCGATTTTTCAGGATCGTGAGGGGCTCCTCTGGTTTGGCATGGCAGCAGTCGAGGTGGGGGGTGCTGGGGGCGTGAGCCAGTATGATGGACAACACTTTACAACGTTTGTCACAGGAGATATACCCGGGAGCAATCAGGTGTGGTCGATTTTTCAGGATCGAGAGGGTGCTCTTTGGTTCGGCACCCTGGCCGGTGTATGCCGGTATGATGGGCAGGGGTTTACGACCTTCACCCCACAAGATGGTCTGGTAGCAAACCAGGTGCTCACGATTTTTCAGGATCGAGAGGGTGCTCTCTGGTTCGGCACCCTGGGCGGTGTAAGTCGATATGATGTGCAGACCTGGACGATATTTACCACAGGAGATGGGCTGGGAGACAACACGGTGAGTTCGATTTTTCAGGATCGTAAGGGTGCTCTCTGGTTCGGGACCCCGGGTGGGGTCAGCCGATATGACGGGCAGAGCTGGACCACTTTCACCACAGAAGACGGGTTGGCGCATAATGCGGTGCAGTCAGTTTTTCAGGATCGAGAGGGTGCTCTCTGGTTCGGCACCCAGGTCGGTGTAAGCAGATATGATGGGCAGACCTGGATGGCATTTACCACCGCAGGCGGCCTGGCGGACAATTCTGTGCTCTCGATTTTTCAGGATAGGGAAGGAGATCTGTGGTTTGGCACTGAGGGCGGCGTCAGCCGATATGACGGACGGCCCCGTTCGACAAGCTCAGGGCAGGCCTGGACAACGTTTACCACGGAAGATGGGCTGGTTACACGATAAGGTGCAGTCGATGGTACAGGACCGTGAGGGCGGTCTCTGGTTTGCAACAGCCGATGGCTTGAGCCGTTATGACGGTCGGGAGTTTACCAACTTCACCACAGAAGACGGAATGGCAGACAACTGGGTATGGGCGGCGCTCCACGATCGGGAGGGTTATCTCTGGTGGGGGTGTGAGCCGGTATGATCCTCTGGCCCGTTCAGGAGAGACAGAGGGACAATTTATCAACTTCACCACAAAAGACGGGCTGGCGGACAATCAAGTGGTTTCGATTTCTCAAGATCTGCAGGGACACATCTGGTTTGGCACCATGAGTGACGGCGTGAGTCGGTATGATGGGCGCTCCTTCCAGGCCATGAGCCGCCGGGACGGTCTTGCGAGCAATACGATACGGTCGATTCTCCAGGACCGGGAGGGGAGTATCTGGTTCGGCACCCCGGGCTGCGGTGTGACCCGTTATCGTCCCCTGGCGCCTTCACCTCCTCCGGTTTCCATCCACACGGTGGTGGCCGACCGCCGCTACCAGGGGATGTCCGAACTGGCGCTTCCGTCTACGGTGGGGCTGATCGCTTTTGAGTTCGGAGCGCAAAGCTTCAAGACACGTCCGGAAGCGATGGTCTACCGGTATCGGCTGAGAGGCTACGGTGAGGACTGGAAGACCACACACACTAGTCCTAAAATAAGCGAATAGGCTTGTTGAGCGGTGTGTTATACAAGATTTCGGAGCATTTCAGACTTGTGACTTGGTGGAGATGATGTCTGGGCTGTTTTTGTGATTGTTTCGGCATGCGATTGTCTAATTAACTGAGTTTGCGGACGTGTTTTAGCCGGGGTGGACGGACTTGTCCCTGTGATGTTACGACGACAGGTGCTGACATGGCAGTCAGGCCGGTTTGAGCCATCTGATTCTGTTCCAGGCCGGGAAGAAGTCAGTCATCCACCGGTTGTAGCCCAAGACACGATAGATGATCTGTCTTCCCCGGGTCACGATCTGGCAAGGGATCCAGATCAGATTCTGGAGGAAGGCGCGAAACTTCATTCTCAGAAGTTGATCGCGACGCTCACGCTTTCGGATCATCAACGCGAACCAGGCTTTGAGGTTCCACGCCAGGGCGGTCATGACCATGTAAGCCCAGTTGCTCATCAGGTTGTCGACGGGCATCCGCATGGCGTTGACCCCGTTCTTGAGTTGTTCAATCACGTTTTCCTGATCGCACCGTCGATTGGCCAGCCTCACGATTTCCGCGGCCGTAAGATCTTTTCGGGTGGTAATGTAGAAGAAATAGCGCTTGTCATCGAACAGGGCGTTTTCGCCGCGTTCGACGCTCAGGTTTTTTTCGAGGATCACGAGTCGACAGGTCTTCCTGCATCGAGCAGGACGATACGAAACCCCGGCAACACGTTCACTGGCAAGTCGGATGTTTTTGAAGCCGCGCTCCCGGATGATCCGGGCTTTCACGTTCTCGCGTTTCTGTCTCTGGGAGGTTTTGACCTGGTATTTGGGTTGTCGTTCAAAGGGCTCCCAATCGCTCTGTGACAGGGATTTGGCGATCTTGACCAATCCCCGGTAAGCATCCATGCCGAAGACGAAGTCGACCTTTTCCGACCAACGATCGAAGTGCCGGGTGAGTGAGAAGCCGGTGTCTCCGCGCAGGCAGATGCGTTTGGCGAAAGGGGCGACCAGCGCGATGGCGCGATCGATCCACTTTACGGCACCGTCGTGGCTGGGCACATTGCCGGGTCGATTCACAAGAAACAACACCTCCCTGGTGTTCGCCAGAGAGACCACGAGAGGATGGTATCCCCAGATACCGTTGTATGACAGGGCCATGCCCTGCTTGCGTTCTCCGAGGGTGGTGGCCAGGGTGGCGTCGATGTCGATGAGGGCTTCTTTGAGTTCGCCCCTGGCGCGCTTTTTCCAGATCCGGGTGCGCACCCGGTTGATGCAATCCATCAACGTCTCGATATCCGATGGCCGGAAACGACGTGTAAAGTCGCCTGCTGTGGTCGGATCCGGGAGACGCTGAGCGCCCAAAGCGTTCAGGAACGTGGCATCCTGGCGGCGCAGCTCAATGTCTTCAAGGCGTTGACCACCAACCAGCGCATTGTAGGCGATGTTCAGAACGTGGTCTGATTCGTGACAGGGCAAATGCACTTTCAAAAGATGAAGATGACGGTCAATCTCTTTCACCAGCCCAACCCTGCGGACCATGTGGTGAAACGCGCCGATCCCCCCACACGTGATCGCCTCGGCCTTCCCACTTATCTCGTAGTGGATGTTTCCCCCAGACATCATAGGCTTGACCTGACTGCACCACTGCTTCCGACGCAAACGACGGACAATTCGTGCTTCCCTGTTCCGAAGAATCTTCCTATATTCTCTCATCTGAAATGCCCCTTTTGATGGCCTCTTTTTGTCTTTCACACTACAACTATAGGCCTGAAAACTGGGGCATTTTCAACTTTTTTCTACTAAAACCAAGAAAAATTCACGCTTGTATAGGGACTAGGCGTGTGGAGTACCAGGATCTCCCAAAAGGAAGCTATACGTTTGAGGTTGTTGCGGTGGACCGGGACCTGGCCTATTCGGAGGTGGCTGCTACGGTCGCGCTGACCGTGCGTCTGCCTTATGAGCGGATTGGGCTTCTGACAGCCCTGGGTATTGCAGTGGTGCTGATTGCCTGGCAGGCGGCCCGTATTGTACAGCGAGACCGGAGGCTCCAGGAATCGAATGAGGCCCTGTCTTCGGCCAACAAAGAACTCTTCCAGGCCAACCAGGCCCTCCAGAGAGATCGTGCCGTGGAGCGGATCCGAAGGGAAGTACAGGCGATGGAGCAGTCCGCCGACTTCGAGAAAGTCCTCTCGGTGCTTTCTGAAGACTTGAAAGCAGTGGGCATGTCCTTTAATACCTGCAGCATCGACGTCTTAGATGAACTCGTGGACGACCCCTCGATGGCCTACTTTGAAGACCACGGTTTTCGCTACACCACCTTCAGCATCGATCCTGAAGGTACGGTCTCGCTGGAGGCCTACCACACCCCGGCGCCGTTTCCACCTGTGGTGCGAGAGACGGTTGAGCGTTTCATTGCGGGCGAGCCCTGGAGGGGACGCAGTGAACAGACGGTTATCCTGGAAGTGCCTACGGCCAGCTACGGCAGGCTGCGCATCACAGCCCTGGACCGACAAGACTTTACCGAAGAAGAGGTGAAACCCTTGCAGGACTTCGCCACGGCCATCGCATTGGGCTATGCCCGGTTCCTGGACTTCAAGACGGTAGAAGCCGCCCAGCAGCGGGTGATCGAGGAGATGGAGAAGGAACTTCAGGTCGCCCACGATATGCAGATGAGCCTGCTGCCCGAAAGTGCCCCCTCCCTCGAAGGCATCGACCTGTCGGGCGTCTGCATCCCGGCCAATCACGTCGGCGGCGACTACTATTCCTATGTCTTCCTGGATGATGACAAGACGAAGCTATCAGCCCGTTGAAGAACTACCTTTCAACGCACATAAACGGAAAAGACGCCTGGAGTGCGGGTCAGATAAATCAAGGTAAGGAGATTGAGCAGGAGACGCTGATAAGAGGTTAAAAAGGTGACCGAGGGCAGCAAACGTGATTGTAGGACGAGCAGTAGACGCTGCAAGGCCTTGGCCAGGTCCTGGAGGGCCTTCGGAGTACCTACGCCCATCACTTTGCGCATGAGCAGAGCCAGGTTGCAGCCCCCGATGTGGATCAGCAAACGCTTGAGGATATTGCCGCGGTCTCTCAAGTGCAACCTGCGCATGCCACCGGTATCATATGTGTGAGCGATGGTTCTTTCCACCCGTTCTGCACGACTTCGGCGCAAGGCCTTGCCGCGATCTCCCTTGATCCGGCGTCGATTCGCATATACCGCGGCCTGCTCATCTCGTCGGCCGTTCCACTTGCGGCGTCCCCGATCCGGTTCTGAAATGTAACTCCGGATGCCGCCTTGCTTCAGACTGGTCAATACATCGTTGCTATGATATCCTTTGTCCGCAACCACCTCCCGTATACGCTGTCTGTGCAAACGTTTGGCAGCTTTTTCGTCCTTCGCGACCTGCTTGAGATTGAGCTGCGCCTCGAGCAGCGTCCAGGGCAACGACCCGGTATCTCCTTCATCTGCTCCCGACAACGCCACTGCCACAATGGCATTGGTGTCCAGATCCACCGCGTGCTCCACCTTGTGCGCCATGTGCGTGCGACCGTCCTTCATCTTAGCGATCTTGGCATCCGGGTCGTGCGGGTGCTCCCAGTCCTGGTTCGATCCCTTCTTCGGTCGCTTCTTATCGATCTTGGACAAGTCCTCGCGGGTAGGCGTTTCAATGCCCGAGGCCTTGGCCAGATTCTCAAGGAATGCCTGGTAGCCTTCACCCGTGTCACGGCGTACAATGCTGCGCATCGCGGCGTTGGCCTCCAGTGTCGTAGCATCCACGCCCAACGTCTTCCCCTTCACCAGACCCGCTTTGCACAAGACCCTCAGGATCCACTTGAAAACCGCTTCGTGAACTTCCAAGGGAAGCCGATGCCGGATGCGAGACAGGCTGGAATGATCCGGGGTCTGTTCGTCAAGGGCATACCCCAAAAACCGGCGCAACGTCAGCGAGTCAGATACACGCCATTCGATCCCACGTTCCGAATCAAGTCCCTCGAAATACCCAATCAAAAGCATCCGAAAATAAACCCCGGGCGGAATGCCCTTGCGACCCATATGAGGAGCGTAATACCGCTGGCAAAGCCCCTCGACGAACTCGTCGAAGCCGTTCGCCCCCAATACCTGATTCAGCTTCTCGTAGAACGGATGACCCGGAGATTTCACCAAAGTGTTCGATGCGATGAACAGGTTTTCCTGTCTCTGTCGTCCTCGTTTTCCCATTGCCATTTGCTCGTCCTCCCTTCTCAGTTTGAACCTGATATATCATAGGACCAAACCACAAGGAAAGACAACAGTCATCTTGGCATAAACGCACTTTTTCAACAGGCTGCTAGGCATTGTCCTGGCTGACGTGTCGGGACACGCGATGCAGGCTGCCACGGTGGCGATGCGCTTCAACGAGATGTTGCGCTATGAAGTGAGGGAACGGTACAGTGCACAAGAGATCCTAAAAGGACTGGATCGCGCCTTGAAGGGACATATTCCTCCGGAGATGTTCGTGACCAGCGGCATCGGCGTGCTGGATGTGTCTCAGAAATCTCTGGCCTTTGCCAGCGCCGGCAACCCGGAAATGTATCACCTTCGGCGCGAGACCGGTGAGGTTCAGACACTTGGTGTGACAGGTGTGCCGCTGGGGATGCCTTTGGACCTGGGTGGGATGGATGCATTTGGCAGCAAGGAAACGGCGTTGGGGTCCGGAGATGTGGTGGTATTTGTGTCGGATGGAATCGAGGAGGCGCAAGACAGCACAGGAGATTTTTACGGCCAGGAGCGTCTGATGTCGGTAATTGGTGAACATAGCCGGGAAAGTGCGTCTGCGGAATGGCTTCGGGATGCCATTGTAGCAGATGTCCGTCAGTTTCTGGGGGATGTGCCTCAGGGAGATGACTTGACTGTGGTCGTCCTGCGTGTCGGATAGGTTTCCAAGTGGGCTTTCAATCACGAAGCAGTTTGCAGAGCTGTTGGGCAGAACGATTGGCGTGAAGAGCGAGGTGGGGGAGGGATCGGTCTTTATCGTGCAGGTCCCTGTGGTCAACAAGAACTGAGAAACATGAAAGAATATCCCCTCACCTCACCCGTGTTTCACGTCACATAACACGAGCATCTGTGCTGCGCTCCACTTCGTTTCGCTTGGCTTCGCCCAACCCTCCCAAAAAACACGGGCGGGTTCACAGATGCCAATCGTTAACCAAAAGTTGCTCCCCAACCATCCCGGAAAAGCGCATAGCACACAAAAACGTCGCTCGCACGAAAGCTGATCAGATGCCTCGATTTAACACGTCTGCAGATTTCTTTAATGTATGGGGTGAAGTTTTAACACAACGAGCCAACGATGCAATTGAGAAGTTATCCTCCCTGCCTGGTTCGTGGAAATGGACCTTTATTGGGGGCGCAGCGTTCATAAGTAGTTGGTGGCGGGTATGCGATTTACTTGCTTGTGGGAAAAGAGCGTAACATCGCTCTCGACCTCGTTGGTATTCTCAGGACCTTTGCTTGTCGCAGGCCTGCTGTTTTTGGTTCCGCTGCTGTTAAGGGACAAGACACAAGGGGACATTTTTGGGGTGGTTGTGAAAACCATGTACCGGCAGATCGGATTCGAGATAGTCGGTTTTATATGAAAAAACCGGGTGGACTCCTGTGCGGGGTCAACTGGCCTCAACCTTCGACGTCCGTTTTCCGGCATGGCTAGAGTACCTGTGGTGTTATATCAATTTTCACATTCCGCACCATATTTCTCCAATTATTCCCTGGTATTATCTCAAGGAAGCCGGTCGCGCCATTCGTCAGGCCTATCCGGCCCACTATCAGGAACAAGGGTTCGCTCTACGCCACCTGACGTGGTTCTACAGAACACCATTCCTGAAAAAGATTGAAGACAAAGGGTACTATGTGTTCGATGCCTCCCACCTGAAAATAGCATCTGTTATTATAACCAGTCGTGAACCCACTTTGAACCGGGCGGAGCTGTGAATCCAGGTGCGATCAAGGTTGTTAGCTGGGACGTCGACGGCACGCTCTATTCCGTCGGACGTATGACGTGGCAGGTCATCTGTCTGTTCATGCGGGAAGTCGCCTGTGGGCGAGGACTTGCGGCCTACAGGGAGCTGGCAGCGTTGCGGCGCTACCGGGCGAGAATCGACGCTGCGCGATCGGCCGGCGGGGCCCTCGGCGTAGAGTTGCAGGAGACCTGCCGGCCGGCGCTGTTGAACGTGGAGCAACACTGGTATGGCCGTGCGATTCGGCAAACCGGCCCAAGGGCGGGTGTCACCGAGCTGCTCACCTTTTTTTCTGAGAGAGACATTCCCCAAGTCACACTCTCGGACTATCAGGCGGGGTACAAGCTCGAGTCCCTAGGACTCGCAGATCGATTCGCCTCGACCTATGCAGGGGAGTGCCTGGGGTTCGTGAAGCCCAGTCCAGTGGGCTTTGAGCGTATCGCCACCGACTTTGGGATTCCCACGGACGGCCTTTTGCACATCGGCGACCGGGCTGACATGGACGGCGCCGGAGCGAGCGCAGCAGGGTGCCGGTGCCTGATTCTCGGGCGAGATTTTCGGAGCTTTGACGCGCTGCTGAGGGAATTCCAGTCCGCAGCGACTTGTCTTCCCGGTTTCCTGAATCGTAGACCACGGACCACAGCCAAACCGCTAAAGCCATCGTCCATCGTCATTTTGTTGTTCCAAACGACTCCCACGTGCGCTGATAAAGCGGCAGGAACTTGAACTGGGTCTCCCAGGTGTGACGATGTCGAGCGCCGCCTATCCGGTCGACGAAATCGGTGAGTGGCATACGCATGAACCCTACCGGTCCGAGTCGCCTGCTCTCACGCTTGTCTTTGTACTCGCGGTTCACCTCACCCAGCAGTACGTCGCAGCGCCTGGCCACCTCATCCCCTGAAATCTCAGCACCCCCGCAGGACCCGCCGATGAGGACGATCTTGTAATGGGGAACCGACTCGCCAGCAGGTTGAGACGGCACACAGGTCAAAAAATCCTCAGACCCAAGCCAGGAAAACGTCTCGCGGAGCTTCTGAAATACGCTACTCACATGCTCGGCCGTCAGCTTCTCGCCGGTAAAGGAATATTCAAGGCCGCGTCGGCGTTGAAAATGCAGATCGGGCAGTCCCGCAACATCCCCCCTGCACAGAAAGAGGTCGCCGGTCTGGTAGCGGCGCAATCCGTACGGATCGCTCACAACCATCGCGTATATCTTCCCCACCTGAAGCCGATCCGCGCTCAGCAGATTCTCAGGCCGGTCCGCCGCGTCCTCCTCGATAAACTCATAGAGCACGCCGCTCGCCAGCGGCAGAAACGCGACGGTATCACCGCGAAAGTGGCTCACCGTCTCCACGGTCTCCGTCGACATAGAATACATGGGAATGAGCCGATAGCGCTCGGGCGGAAGATAGGACGCGAGTCGATCCAGGAACGGCTTGACATAGCCACCCGTCCAGCAGACATAGGCCTCCACCGCCGGCGCGCAAGCCTGCAAAGGAAGCGGCGAATGGCTGGTTGCGATGCGCATGAGACGCTCGTTGCTGCCGCGCGAGGCAAGGCGGCGGGCGAGTGTGCGGACCGCAGCATCGAAAGTCTGGGGCTGCTTGCAAAAGTCTCTGACCAGCCTGGCGCTTTGTTGCCAGTTTGTGGCAAGCTCATCGAGGAAGGTTGAAAGCGTCGAAGGATTGGTGCTATAGAGAACGCCGGGATTTGCGATAGCCAGGATCCACAACCGCACAGCCGTCGCTCCGTAAACAGACGCCAGGGCCTGAATTGCCGGATGGCCCTGCGCCCGATACGACGCCTGAAGCGTAGCCAGGTACGGCGGCAGACGGGTCTCGTCGAGCAGCATGGACGTGAGCGAATCGTCTTTGCTGAGTGAACTGAAAAGGTAGAGGCTCTTGCGCCGAATCGGCAGCGCCCAGTAGCAGCGGGCAAAAACGCTTAGATAAGTCCATCTGACCGAGCGCAGGCGCCTCTTAGTATAGAGAATGCGTTTGGGGCTGGTGGTCGAGCCCGAGGTCAGGCCGAACCTTGCGTCGGAACCGGCCCGAGAAGCCGCATTCTGAATGTGTTGCTCAAGCTCGAATCCATAGGACAGGACCGGCGTATCTGCGGTGATCTCGTAGCGCTGCCTGAGGCGTTTCTGGTTCCAGACAAAGGCGCGTATTTTGATCCGGTGGACGATTTCCAGCGCCAGCCCGAGCCCTGTGAGGCCAAACCCGATGAGCCAGCGCAGGCAGTCGTTGATTAGGCCTCTCATGTCAGTTCTCGCTGCGCCAGGGCGATCTGCTCTTGGTACATCTCCACCAGGCGCTGGATGTCCCCGGATGTGAGCAGACCCGGATCGTAGGTGAAGGTGACCCACGTCTGATCCCGAAGGGTCGTGGCGTTGATCGCCACTGCGTAGCGGGCGTGCAGCTGGCCGATGAACTCGATCTTTTCCACATGCTGAAAAAGCCTGTCGTCCTGTCCGTCCCACCTTTCGGCGTGGGAAAACACGCCGGTGGTCACATCGACCCAGGGGCGATTGAGATAGCAGCGCAGGAGCGGAACGCTTGCCCACACGGGCAGGCGTGTAAGCGGGTGGCTCCGGGGAACGGCCCATTCCCCATGCTGCTTGGACCAAGCGACCTGCCGGCGGATCTCGCGGCACTTGTCGAGCAGCGAGGCGTTATCGGTATACCGGGCGTAGATGCGGATCCGACTGGCGCCATTACCAAACCCCTCAAACGGCTGCTGACGGATGTTGACCGGCAACAGGAGCCCCACCTTTTGCCTGTGGCTTGTATTGTGCGCGCAGTTCCAGCGGACGAAGACCTCGAGGGCACACGTGGCCAGCAGATCGTTGTAGGTAAACCCACCGATCTTGCGGGACCGCTCGCGCAAATCGACGGCCGGAACCTCGATGGTGTGCCACCGTCGTGCACGCGAACTCCGAGCACGCGGGCTCCACAAATGGTGCGCAGGTCCGAGATAGGAGAACCGGCTCTTTTTCACGGGCGAGGGATGACGGCGCAAAGGGAGTTCCTGGAAGGGGGAAACCTCGGTCACCGGGCTTTGTTGGCCGTATGCTACCCTGAGCTGATGGCCCAGCCACATCGTTGCGCTCAAATAGTCGGCTACCGCGTGGTGAAAGCGCGTGACTAGTTTCGCACTGTCGTTGGCGCCGTCTATGATCACGAGCTGTTGCACGGGCACCTGTCGTCGCGGGTTAAAAGGGCCGTCTATGAAGGCTTCGATGGCCCCGGTGATCGTCTCATCGGAGGTCGCTTCTGCGGCCGCGACGCCAACGGCTGGCTCGGCAAAGTGGGCCCACTGCTTGCCATCGATGTACGAGCCCGTCGCCGGATAGCGGTTTCTCGCGCTTCTCGCCCCGGCTTGCAAGGCCTCGATGTTTGGGGCCTTCTTGACGTGAAGCACCAGGGTGAAGTCGAGGGGGCGCTTGGGGCTGTCCATCACGCACAAGATGAGATCCAGGGGCGACAGACTGGCGGTGTCAGTTAATTGTGGACTCATTGCTCTGAGAATCGGGCCGGATGTCCCGTTGGGGCAGGAATCGCTGCCACCAGCCGGTCGGCGTGTCCTCCACGTAATTCTTCAGTTCGATCCAGGTGAGCTTGGGCTGCAAGTGGTGTAGCCGGTGCATCGAGAGACCCAAAGAGAACCAGTACATGAGTCGGCCGTAGTAGTTGTGGGAACGCGATTCGGCACAACCGGTTGAAAACCCCTCGTGGGTCTTGAAGGCGAAGGGGTACCACAGAAGGATTGAGACAAGGACCAGCGCGGGGACCATGCCCCAAAACAGGCGGGACGGGCCCACAAACGCCAGGATGATGCCATACACTGCGAAGATCCCGAGGTAGTTCAGCACCAGATCGACCACATCCTGTTTTTTGATGCGGCCACGCTTCATCAGCCAGAAGAACCACTGATGGGGCATGGCAATGGCGCGCAATGGCAATTCCAGGACATGGCGCGGCTTCATAAAATGATCGGGATCCTTGCCCGGGATATTCGTGTTGGCGTGATGCAAGCGATGGGTCTTCCTGAAATTCGTGAAGGGAACCATGCTGGGGAGCAAGGCGAGGCGTCCCCACGAGAAGTTGGCCGCCTTCGTACGGCCCAGATGGCCGTGGGTACCTTCATGAGCCATGACGGTACCGATGAACATAATGTAGGTCCGGAACAGCACGTCGATGACGTATAGGAAGGGATTCGAGGGCTGTAAGAAGAGCGGGCCAAACGAGGCCACGACGACCGCGCAGATCACCAACCGACTGAGCAAGTAGACCTGAGAGCAGGTCCAACGGGTCCGAATGCTCGTGTCTTCCACGGTGCTAATAGAATCCCTCGTAAGTTGTCTCCTTCCACAGGTGGTCATAAACGACAACAACTGTCTTATGGATCTCATGGCTTATCTCCTTCTTAACGTGGACATCTGTATGCGTCTTTTTTCTTGTTAACAGGAGAATGCAAATCGTGAGCCATTTCCCTTAGGGCACCCATTTGAGAGGGTTGGTTTTGTTTTAAGCTTATAAAATTTAATATCTTATAATATAATTTCGTTTTGTTTTTATATTCTCATCCCTCCTGAGTCGCATCGTTGGGGGATTTTTGTTGTTGCGCAAAATTGCGCATTATTGCATGATTGTTACGCAAGATCTCGTGAACGCTTGCACCTGGGGGGACACGATGGCCAAACGGACCGCTTCTACTCAGAAGGTTGTCGAACCCGGTGTTCTGCAACGGCTTCGCAGGGCCGTACAAACCAGTGGTTTGACCGCTGATATTTCTTCCAAAGGCACGCTGACACAGCAGATTCTGGTGACCGGTCGAGTTGCACAAACCACGGTCAACTACCTGAGCTCTCTTAATCCGGCCGCAGGACAGAACCTGGCCGAAGAGCTTCAGGCGCTTGCCAGCTCCGAGGAATTCGAATTGCTCATGGAGGGCAGGGGATATACCTTCTTCCACGTTGTCCAGTTTCTCTATGAGTTTGCCAAACAGTATGCCGGTTTACCCGACGTTCATGCTTTTTGTGTCGGCGTGGGAAGGGCCGGAGGGGGACTGCAAATAAGACCTGAAACAGACATCATCAGCCTCATCCGTCTGGTGGTTACGGCCATGCCTGCCGCCGAGGATCAACACAGCATCGGGTTGTTGGTCCAGTCGCTGGCACCGTTGATGCTGGACAAGGTTTTCGTCACCGGCGACTTTCATATCGAGGTGCTTCAAGAGCAGGAGGACCGGCTCAGGGTCTCGCTTGAATACGCTGATGGAGGCCAGGTAGAAACCTATCTTAAAGCGTTCGGGCTGGAGAGAGATACCGGGACTTTCTTCTTAAATTCTGCGCTGCAGATTCAGGGGACCATAGAGGTGGGATTGCGCACGCTTGCGCAAAATATGAGGCGCTATATGAAGATGAAAGTCCTTGTTGAGGATAGACATAAGAAGGATCTGGAGGAGATCGAACAGACCTGTTCCTGTGCCTGGACGATTACCTGGAGGCCTGAGATTCGACTGCGCCGGCTAACCGGTCCAGACAAGATCCTGGCCCAGGGGCGCACGATCTACGAGACCCTGCATCGGAGGGATTTAGAGTATTTCCAGGAACGGATCAAAACCCTGGAGATGCGGGTGCAGGCCTTAGAGGAGGGAGATCACTTCCACGAGTTGATCGGCAAGAGTCTCGAGATGCGTCAGGTCTATCGGACGATCCAGCAGGTGGCGGCATCCGATCTGACGGTGTTGATCCGGGGGGAGACCGGGACGGGCAAGGATCTGGCGGCGGTGGCGATCCACGAGAGCAGTTCGCGCAGGGATCGGCCTTTTGTGGCGGTGAACTGTGCGGCGTTCCTCGAGACGCTTTTGGAGAGCGAACTCTTCGGATACGAGAAAGGGGCATTTACCGGGGCGGATAGGACGAAACCGGGGCGGTTCGAACTGGCCGATGGGGGCACGCTGTTCCTGGATGAGGTGGGCGATATTCCGATTACGACACAGGTCAAGCTGCTCCGGGTGCTGGAGACCCAGGCTTTTGAACGCGTGGGGGGAACAGAGACGATCCAGACCGATGTGCGTATCATTGGGGCAACCCATCGGGATCTAGAGGATATGATTCCCAGGGGAGAATTCCGTGAGGATTTTTATTTTCGCCTGAATGTGCTGCCTGTGAACATGCCCCCTTTAAGGGCGCATCGAGAGGATATTCCGATGCTTGCACAACGCTTTCTGGAGCGGAGTGCAAGACGTTCCGGCAAAACGATCAAGGGATTTTCGCGCGGGGCAATGCAACGGCTTCTGAACCATTCGTGGCCGGGGAATCCCCGGGAGCTTCAGAATGTTATCGAACGGGCGGTTGTGGTTTATGCGACGGGGTCGACCATCACAGAACCCAATATCTCTCAAGCCCTGGGCATCCAGGAACGCAGGGAGCCGTCGGCTGCGTTGAATCTAAGGCACCAGCAGGTTCTGGAGGCGATTGGTCAGGCGGAAGGATGTACGGTTGAGGACTTGATGGACCGCGTCGCATCTGCGGTGCGAGGGGGAGGCCGCCGTTCCCGGAGGACGCTTCAAAACGATCTGAGGAAGCTGACGGAAATGGGATACCTCACCTGGCATAAACAGGGGAGCGCCCGGTATTATATGGTGACTTCAGAGGGACAGGAAGTGCTTCAAATATATTCGGATCGGTCGTAACCAGCTTAGGCTTGTACAAAACGCCCGTTGGGGTTTTGCCCCACTATGTTGGTTTCTCGGAATCGTGCCAATGCCGCATAACGATTTCAGGCACTCCCGAACCTGCCGAAGGCAGGTTTCTGCGGAGTGTCAGCGAAGCTTGGGAGTACCGTGTTATAGGAAGTTGCGGGATTTAATAACTTCGAGCTACATAAACAATATGTTCTGCTTCTTTCCTGCATACAATACAATCAGCTCCATCCACCTCGCTCTCGGAATCCCCAAAAGGGATACCTGAAACACAGCCCCCATTTGTTTTCTCCTTGAGTATGTCCGCACATTTCTTCCCTTCTAAGCCAATCGAGCAGAATGGGACCTTGACAAAGCCTCGCCCTTCGCTTGTCGTATCTTTTAGCTCCTTCAAATCAGTTGCGATACTTACCGCATTGTCAAAATACCCTTGCGATTCCTTCAGCAATCTGGCCTTCTCTGATACAACTAAATCTTCTACCGTCTCCGTCAAATCGTCTTGCGAAACACTTTTTTTCTGACCGGTAACGCGAAGAGCTATGGTTACCTCTCGATGCTCCACTTCCTTTGGGCCGACTTCTCGACGACGTCGTAGGTTGTGTCGGAGCGAACGCCGAGGGGATAGGCTTCAACTTGAAGATCGTTCACCTTGTCAGTTTTAGAGTGGAAGTGATAGGGGTAGGGGCAAGCCGCATTGCACAGGCGGAAGGTATGAGTGGATAAATCCAGTTCAGCCAGGGAGAAGCAAACAGACGTGCGTCCATCGTACCGGCTCACACCGCCGGCGGTTGTGCCGAACCAGAGATCCTCGCCCCGGGGCTGAACGATCGAACCCACAAAGTTGTCTGCATCTTAAACGGTAAAGTTGGTAGACGATGACCCCTGTGAGCGGCTCGAAGGATCGTACCGGCTCACACCGGCCTGCCTGCCGAACCAGATGAACCTTTTCGATCTTCACCAACCGACTGCATCACATCATGTACCAGGGCATCCTTAGATGTAAAGGTCTTCCAGCCCAAAGCCAGGGCGATCCGGGCATCACAGAGAATAATTCAACTTCAATATGCTCAGCCGGCCGATTTCGGGGCCCGCGGCATGTTCCTTATGCTTGTTGTTCAGTGAATTCTGCACAGACAATGTCAGGCTCAGGTTCCGATCAAACGGAAGCTGGTACCTGGCATTCAAGTCCAGCACCGAGTAGGTGTCGACAAAGTCACCAAAAAATGATCTCACCGGATAGCCATCCAAATAGCGGAAGCGAAGCTGGGTACGCAGCCCCCATGCAGGATCTTCATATTCTACCCTCGCGCCGAATTGATACTTGGGGGCGTTTAAAGCCTTGTCTCTGGCCAAAGGATTAGCCCCTTTCTTAAAAAAATTCCTGTTCCTGTAGGTATAGGTGCCGCCGAGTGTCCAGTTCTCGTTTGCGAAATATTCAAGACCCAATTCGGCGCCGTAATGTGAAATATTCCCTTCGTTGCGTTCCGCCAGCAGCAGATCGGCCGGGTCTGCCTCCTGAGGGGTCACCGTACCTACGGGAATCCCTGCAATCGTTTCTGCCAGTTTTGTCGCATCCTCGGCCGGCAGGAATTCGTTCAGGTAAGCCGCGAGGGAAGGGGTTTCAAAAAAGACATTGGGCGATTCCATAGAAATAGCCCCATAAAAATCGACGTCGTTTTCGTGGTAAACATTGGCTGTAAGAAGCAGGTTTTTCTTGATGACACCTTTGTAACCGATTTCGTAGGTTGTGGTTCTCCGAGGTTTGAGCAGGGGTAAAATCGCTGACTCTTTGAGGGGAGACGGGATCGAATGCCCTTGTGAAAAGATTGAGAATTTTGAGCACAGTGGCCACCTGTTCCGGCTCCGGCGGCGGCAGGTCCGATAGGTCGACACCCCGGGCCTTCATGAGTGTCACAACGGCGCCCCACATCCGCGTGGCGTCTGCCGGGATATCGGTGGACCGTCCGCCCGAACTTTCGGGGTTGAACGGAGACTGCATGTACAGTCCATCTATCCCGCCATTTGCATCCCGCCTGAAAGTCAAGGGGCTGTTGGGCGAAGACATGCGGACCCGGATCCCATAGGGAAGGCCTCCAAAGCTGCGGCTGATCAGAACATCGCCGAAAAGATCAGCCGGTCTGGGGGTATCGAAGGCCCGATTGAACGTAAACCGGAAATTGTGATTGGCGCCCCGTCTAAAAATAAGGGCAGCACGGGGCGAAAACACCGGATCTGGCAAGTGGTTCTGATCGTCGAACCGAAGCGCCCCCACCAGTTTGAATTTTGAAGACAGCTCGGTTTCGGATTGCAAATAGTACCCGGTCTCATTGACGTTGTCTTTATCCTCATTGCGGCCGTGAAGAGTGCCCTGAGTTTTGGGTCTGGTCAGCACCATATCCACGCCGTAGAGGAGGCGCTGGCGACCGCCCATCACCGTGAGCCCGTGCTGAATCTGGGAGACAAACTGAAAAGAATTGTCGACAAAGAGATCTCCGGTGCGCAATGCAAAGGTGTAACCCGCATCGCTCTTGTTGAAAAATGCCTGGGCAAAAAGGTCCCTGTAAACAAACCGTCCCTGAACATAGCCAGTCGTCCAGTTTTCGGACTGCAGAGCGCCGGTTCCCGCTGCAAATATAAGGTTACTGACTCTGGAGAAACCGCCAGAAAGAATGGCAGTAGCGCCGGTGGACGCACGAAAGTCTACACGTGCGTCACCACTGATTTTTTCAATATCAAAATCCCGTTCATTGGAAAGTTTGCCACCTTGGTCGAAACGACCGTTGGGGGTTTGAATGCCTTTCACAATAGAATCCGGCTCGGCCGGATCGAAAGATTCCCAGTCGTGCCCCCGATAATATCGAGCAGAAATCTTGTATCCAATTCGGTCATTTAAAGTACCCGCGTGGCGAAAAGAGCCCGTGAATAAATCGCGTTCGCCCATTCCCGCGCTTACCGTGGTACCTTTCGAATCAAACGGAGATTTGGTGATCATATGCATCACACCACCCGCGGCGTTCGGACCATATATGGCGGAGGCCGGGCCGTACAGAATTTCAATCCGCTCGATATCTTCGTTGGTAGAGGGGATAAATTGCATTAGACTCCCTCGGAGGCCGGGAAGATTGGCAATGCGATAATCGGTAAGTACTAAGAGCCGCCAGGTGAAGTCACCGTTAAATCCACGCACAACTGGCCGGTCCTGGTTGAGTCCTGTGCTGGCGATGTCGACTCCGGGCAGGCCTTTCAGGTGCTCGGCAGGAGACAGTACCGGCCTAGCCTCGATTTGTTCTTTTTCAAGCACACTCACGGCTGCGGGCGTCTCAATGAACCGCTCCGGACGGCGGGAAGCAGAGACGACAATCGGGTTCAGCCGGATCTCCGTCGACTGGAGGGAAATATCCAGCGATTGCGTTTCTCCAAAATGGAGTACAACGTCTCTGAAGACTTTTTCAGTGAACCCGACATAGGACACCATCACCATATAGGTACCCGGTCGCAGGCCTTTGATTTCGAATCTTCCCGTCAAAGAGGTGATAGCGCCGGTCTTGAATGCCCCCGATGTCACAACCACGTTCGCACTGGGCAGGATCTCACCGGATGCTGAATCGATGACCGTGCCCTTCAGAATAGCGGTTTGTGCGCTTACCAAAGCGGTCGCGGTAATCTCCTCTTGGGCAACGGCCCCGGCGGTCGGCATCAGCGCCAGAAGGCAGACAAAAGCGATCGATCTCTGGATCATCATCACCCCTTCCGAAGGGCTTGCATGAACACCATGCCATTCCCTTCTGGTATCAATGCAACTTGGGCTCAGGTGTCGAAAATGGAAATTCCGTAACAAGGTCCTAACCTGGGTTGGCTACTTCGCCTTGGGTCGTTCGGTAACGGTCTTGAGGAACTGAAGGCTCTTCGAGTACCCTTCATTCTCGGGTTCCAGTTCAAGTGCCTTTTCCATATACCGGATTGCTGCCTCGTAGTTCTTCTTTGCTGCATTCGCATACCCAATCATGTAGTAGGCTTCTGCACCGAAATCCGTTGAGAGTAGAGTCATCAATAGGCCAATAGCGTCGTTATACGCCTCAGCTTCAATCCGGGTCTTCGCGAAATTCATTTGGCGAAGATGGTCACCAGGATCCATCATCAAAGGTTCGATGTATTCTTTCTCAACGTATCTCTCCCTCATTGCTTGAAGACCACGGAAGCTCGCCTGGAAGTTCTGATCAAACTGTTCTGCATCTGGATAGGTAAGCTCCCCCTCAGTCGTTGGTGTGGCATACGGGTAATCGGACCACACCTCTCTCACGTCAGTGATCTCGAGGGAACCCTCGGCGGCAAGCACAGCACAAGTCTTTGCACCCAGTTCCCACGCTTCCAGAAACGAACCTTCCCCCAATTTGGTGACTTCCACCGGAATCCAGTAGCGTCCGTTGCGATCAACATACAGGCTCGGGTCGAGACTGAACCCTAACTCCATTCGAAACGTCACACCTGAATCGAACATCATCAGAATGTGATCAGGGGCGTCAACAAACGCCGTCTCGATATTCAGATTCTCGAGAAGCGAGCAGTAGAGGACAGTGCAATCATCACAGTCCCCTCGGCGGCTCTTCAGGAGCTCAGAGGGGTACTGGATATAATCGATGGCGGACCGATCCGACCGAACCTTGGAATACGGTGTACTGGGGTCCTGCGCGTATCGGATGCCGTGACCATTCAAGGCCTCGAACATCAACATAGCGGCGGGGATGTTCCCGTCGACACGACGGCCTTTCATCTGTTGACGATAGGCGTCGTAGAGGCCTCGTGCGAAGCCTGCGACCCTTCTGTCTTCGGGAGTCACGAATGCTGCGGCCCGCCCCAAAGGTTCCCAGGTGAGGGCGCCCCGACCGTACACCTTGATATCTGTCGGCTCCGTGACAGAGATCCTCTGATCCCCGACCTCACTCGACAGCGACACTTCGGCTTGGACAGACTGGGTGCCCTCCAATTTCAGAATGGCTTCATCCAGAATCGCGTTGAGATCCACTCGCTGTTCTGACTGACCCTCGAGCGTCAGTTTCTTTCCTGTGGGACGTGGCATCAACCCAGGGATATGGAAACTGACACGGGCATCCACCGGGTCTGGGGCATCGTTTGTGACAACGACCGAGCCAATCGAATGTTCGGCGTACGTCTTGTAGAACGACGCGAACACATCCTGGACCCGAACGTCTGCGATACGGACGGTGGCGCTGATGGGCTGATAGAAGACATTGAGTTTGACGGTAGCGGGTTGCTCGGAGAGTGCTATACCTCTCTAAAGATAAATAACTCGTACCATTTCGTAAATATCTTTTTACCACGGCAGGCCACGGTCGAATCCGTTGCCGAAGAAGAAGGTCAAAAGCTCGCAGACTTCTATGCCCAGCCTTGCTTTTCCCTGCTAATCTCCGCCCGCGGCGGCTGTCCCGCCAGCATCGAGCCGATCGAACAACGACTGATCCCAGTCCACCCATTCGCGAATCCCACTCGCCTCAACCGCCCGCAAGTAGCCGTTGGTGTAGGCCTCTGACAGTGGCGCCTGGGCCGGGAAATACGGCCCCGAATCCATTCCGAGCGCCTGGAGCCTGAGCCGCGATGTAGGCCCCTCGCCCATTCCCACCCAGCCCTGCTCCTCCGGATTGACGACTTTTATGAACGGTTCTATACTCGTCTTAATCTCCAGCTCGTCCAGCTCCTCGAACCGCCGCTCCTGAATGAGCTTCCACTTGTGCAGAGACGCTCTGGGCGCAACGTTGCACTGGAAGTCAATAAAGCCCTTCATTCCGAGACGGAAACCGATCGACATGATCCCGCTGTTGTTGATGAAGTTGAACTTGTCCGCGAACAGCACAACCATGTTCGCATAGTGCTTGATGTCATACGATACCCACTTGACTCCCACCACGTTTTCAAGCTCGGTGAATCGTTCCAGCAGATCTTGAGAGTAATCGAAGCCGGGCTTAGGCATTGCCCAGG
Source organism: Candidatus Latescibacterota bacterium (assembly GCA_965217865.1). Taxonomy (GTDB): domain Bacteria; phylum Latescibacterota; class UBA2968; order SICM01; family SICM01; genus CBDCJO01. The sequence goes on from CBDCJO010000002.1 coordinate 4,185,078, forward strand.
GTATGTTGTAGGCCATAATCCCGATATCCGCCGCGTCGTTCACGCACTTGAAGTGCCCAAACGCCTCCTCCTCAGTGGGCACCAGGTAGTGCGGCGGCGCGAGCTGGAGGAAATCGACTCCGGCATCGGCCGCGTACTTCGCCTTCTTTGCGGCTCTCCTCGCGCTCAGCTCAAACAGGCCGATGCACGTGGGCACCCGGCCCTCCGCAGCCTGAACGACCGTATCCGCCATTCCGCGCCATTCATCGTCGTCGAGAAAGTAGCCCTCGCCGAGGCCGCCTGCGATCATGATTACGGCGTTGCCCTCGGTCACGCCGTGGTCGATCAACCATTTAATGTGAAACTTCGACTTGTCCAGCTCCAGGTTGTAGTTCTCGTCGTTGAACGTGGGCAGGGACACGACCACGCCTTGAAGTTTGTCCTTCCGTGAGTTCGGCATTCAGTTTCCTCCCTGTGTGGCAATTTTCGGTTAGAGATTTCCGGCGTCTGCGAACCCCGAAGGGGTTTGGGCGAAGGTGCGAATGCGCAGCCGCAGCCGGTCGTGTTAGGCGTCTGCCGCGGCCTGAAAACTTAACGGCCTTGCCAGGATGGCAAGGCCGATTTCTTTCTCATGAAGGATCAGTTGTAGGATTTTCACATCAGGGTCACACGTTCAAAGGTGTCATTCGAAAAACCCGGGCAAGTGCACTTGCCTTCCTGAGGTCTCCAGATTCGAGGGCTTGCTTTACGGAGTCCATTTTTTGGGCATCCTCCACAGAGAGATAGGGCGCCCATCCCTCGTCGCCTTCAATGAGTTCGACCTCTACTTCGGCGATGAACTCTCCTACATGGACGAGCCTTGTGCGGTCTCCAGTTTTCACGATGTTCTCCTCAGAAAGTCGTCACTCCAACGATCCTTGTCCGGCCGGTAGCCGCTGACGATGACTGCGGGTCTCGAAGCTCCCTTTGGTATCCCCCACACGACGTGTATTGGTTGATTACTCCCATCCCTCTGCAGAGTCAGAACACACGGTCCTTTAGGATAATCCGGGTAATCCTCCACAAGTTCGGCCTGTTTCACACCAGCAAGGACATTGAGTAACGAGAAGGGTGGGAACCCAAAATGATGGTATCCAGTATGAGGCACCCATAAATGGCCCGATGTTGTGTAGTGCTCCCATAGAAATTGCGAATGCGAGGTCAATTGTGCCAACCACATTAAACACCCACATTGCTATTAGTTTGAATGGTTTATCTTGCTTAATTGCATACAAGGCAAACAGCGCCAGTAATGCTGCTATAAAGTCACCAATCGCAGCAGGGTATGAAAATTGTGTGGGCATACCTTCATAGACCGCACCAGAGGTCATAAACATAAGACCAAGATGCCTTAGCGAATGTAAAATCAATATTGGAACAAATATAGTCGTTGCCGATATTTCTTTTAACTTTGGCATCAAATATATTTTTGCTGCCCAGTAAAAGGTAACCGTACTCATTGCCAAATTAAATGGCATGATTCTATCCAATAGTATCTGCTCCATTATTATCTCCTCCGCTAATTGTTAACGCAAATAACCGGCCGGCTTTGGAGGGTAGCGGAAAAGCCAGTCCGTGTCGATTGGCTTGTTAGATTGATTGATATTAAATCCATCGCCGAACTTCAGATTTATACCGCAAGTACTCATCACCAAATTTTTGCTCCAAATACTGTTCTTCACGTTTGATAACGCCCTGATCCACAACCACAAGCACGGGTACTATGAGCAGTAGAATCCATAATGAGTTAACCCAACAGGCAATGCCCAAATAGACGAATGCTAAAGAAACATACATGGGATTTCGACTCAATCGGTAAATACCATTAGTCACAATAGCTGTCGTAGGCTTACGTACATCTACTGGTGTCTCAGCTCGCTTCAAAGCCAGCATCCCCAACAACGCTATGGGAATGGGCGCCAGAATCAACAGGACACCTAACAGCCTGTTGAAAAAGTGCGTTTATGCCAAGATGACTATTGTCTTTCCTTGTGGTTTGGTCCTATGATATATCAGGTTCAAACTGAGAAGGGAGGACGAGCAAATGGCAATGGGAAAACGAGGACGACAGAGACAGGAAAACCTGTTCATCGCATCGAACACTTTGGTGAAATCTCCGGGTCATCCGTTCTACGAGAAGCTGAATCAGGTATTGGGGGCGAACGGCTTCGACGAGTTCGTCGAGGGGCTTTGCCAGCGGTATTACGCTCCTCATATGGGTCGCAAGGGCATTCCGCCCGGGGTTTATTTTCGGATGCTTTTGATTGGGTATTTCGAGGGACTTGATTCGGAACGTGGGATCGAATGGCGTGTATCTGACTCGCTGACGTTGCGCCGGTTTTTGGGGTATGCCCTTGACGAACAGACCCCGGATCATTCCAGCCTGTCTCGCATCCGGCATCGGCTTCCCTTGGAAGTTCACGAAGCGGTTTTCAAGTGGATCCTGAGGGTCTTGTGCAAAGCGGGTCTGGTGAAGGGGAAGACGTTGGGCGTGGATGCTACGACACTGGAGGCCAACGCCGCGATGCGCAGCATTGTACGCCGTGACACGGGTGAAGGCTACCAGGCATTCCTTGAGAATCTGGCCAAGGCCTCGGGCATTGAAACGCCTACCCGCGAGGACTTGTCCAAGATCGATAAGAAGCGACCGAAGAAGGGATCGAACCAGGACTGGGAGCACCCGCACGACCCGGATGCCAAGATCGCTAAGATGAAGGACGGTCGCACGCACATGGCGCACAAGGTGGAGCACGCGGTGGATCTGGACACCAATGCCATTGTGGCAGTGGCGTTGTCGGGAGCAGATGAAGGAGATACCGAGTCGTTGCCCTGGACGCTGCTCGAGGCGCCGCTCAATCTCAAGCAGGTCGCGAAGGACGAAAAAGCTGCCAAACGTTTGCACAGACAGCGTATACGGGAGGTGGTTGCGGACAAAGGATATCATAGCAACGATGTATTGACCAGTCTGAAGCAAGGCGGCATCCGGAGTTACATTTCAGAACCGGATCGGGGACGCCGCAAGTGGAACGGCCGACGAGATGAGCAGGCCGCGGTATATGCGAATCGACGCCGGATCAAGGGAGATCGCGGCAAGGCCTTGCGCCGAAGTCGTGCAGAACGGGTGGAAAGAACCATCGCTCACACATATGATACCGGTGGCATGCGCAGGTTGCACTTGAGAGACCGCGGCAATATCCTCAAGCGTTTGCTGATCCACATCGGGGGCTGCAACCTGGCTCTGCTCATGCGCAAAGTGATGGGCGTAGGTACTCCGAAGGCCCTCCAGGACCTGGCCAAGGCCTTGCAGCGTCTACTGCTCGTCCTACAATCACGTTTGCTGCCCTCGGTCACCTTTTTAACCTCTTATCAGCGTCTCCTGCTCAATCTCCTTACCTTGATTTATCTGACCCGCACTCCAGGCGTCTTTTCCGTTTATGTGCGTTGAAAGGTAGTTCTTCAACGGGCTGTTAGCCGAGAAGTACAATATGGAGATAGTGGGACCTCCGCTGGATCTTTAGGCAGTGGAAGCATGCTGTGATTTGGGTGGGATGATGATGCGGATACCACCTCAAGCTGCGGTATAGTTCTGCCTGTTTTACCTGTGTGAGCGTGTTTATTTAAGCCCATCAGGGAGACACCTGTGCCAAAGGTCAGATTTCCGGGAAAGGCCAGTGACTTTCTGAAGATCGGTGTTGCGGCCGCAGCACGCGGTGACGTAGAAGCTGTTCGCGCCATTCTCAGGGAGCGGCCCGAGTGGTTAATGCGTATAGGCTCGCACGGCCGGACCATTTTATGGGAGGCGTCGCACCGCGGCAAGTTCGAGATGGTCAGATACATCGTGAGGCGCGGCGCGGACATCGATGCCTGTGGGACACACTATACCCTCTACTTCGTCGAAATCAGCTGCTACTGCATAGCGCGGCATAAGAAACACGACGACGTGGCCGACCTTCTCCTCGAGAAAGGCGCAAAAATTGATCTCCACACCGTTGCCTTTCTCGGGGACTGTGAAGGCGTAAAGCGTATTCTGAAACAGGACCCCAAATTACTGCACGAAGGCCACCCTCAGTCCGCTCCTGCGCCGTGGGCCACACCATTGTGCTATGCGCTACGAGGCGGTGACGTGGAGACAGTCAAGGTTCTCATCGAGAGAGGCGCAAAGATTAAAGGCAACGAGAATCCGTTCTTCATTGCCGCAAACAACAATGTTGATAAGGTCCGTTTGCTTCTTGAACACGGTGCGGATCCCCAGGAGTTGCCGTCGATATATAAGGATGAAGGCGAACTCTTTGAACTCGTGTCGTCCTACGGCGCCAAACCACGGGACGCAGCCAATTGTAGTGGAGACCTCGTGTATCTCTGTCGGGGAGACAGAGGGGGAAACCCTGGTGAAGTGAAGCGATTGTTGAGCGTGGGTGCCGACGTGGGCTTCCAGGATCGCAAAGGCAAGACTGCGCTTCATCGTGCAGCCAGAGCGGGCTTCGTAGAAACTATGGCCGTGTTGCTGGACCACGGAGCTTCAGTAGAGACGGAAGATCCCAGCGGGGAAACCCCTCTTTTCGACGTCATTCGATCCACGATCAAGAGCACCGAGAACAAGAATGCGGCCGTTCGACTTTTGCTTAAAGCGGGCGCCGATCCGCACCACGCTAATCCGCGAGGTGAGACCCCTTTAAGCATAGCCGAAAGTGCGAGACACCCGGCAGCGAAGGACCTCGCGAAAATGCTGCGGCGTCATTCGACTTGACCGCAGAACAACGGAAGACCGGCAGTCAGATAGAAGTTGCCAATGGCAAACGGGTTCCGGTTACCTTCCCCCGACCCTTATCTCACTTAGGACGTATAAGGGCGGTGAACCTTTGCCCTAGGCAGACGCCTCGCTTCACCCAAATCCACATTGACGGCGAGAAAAACTGGCGTCGTCCTTGCGCCACCGAAGACAAAGGTTAATCTGAAATCTACTTTTTGGTTGTTTTTAGTTAACATATTCGTTAACATTTTAAAAATGAGAGAGATCAGCTTTTACCGCACAGCATCAGGGCATTGTCCTGTCGAACAATTCTTAGATTCCCTTAGTGCGAGACAAGGTGCCAAAGTCACCTGGACATTAGGGCTGATCGAGGAATTAGAGTTCATACCCCAACAATATTTTAAGAAACTGGTCAACACGGATGACATCTGGGAGGTTCGCGTCAACATCGGTAGAAATACGTTCAGACTCCTGGCCTTTTTCGACGGTCCAAGGTTGGTGGTCCTCAATCATGCATTTGCCAAGAAATCGCAGAAAACGCCAAGATCAGATATTCATCTGGCAGAACAGAGAAAACGAGATTATTTCAGGAGGAAAAACCGATGAGCGACTTAAAAAAATATGTCGAGAAACGTAAGGCACGCGATCCCGAATTTGCGGAGAATTATGAAGTTGGCTACTTGGAATTCAAGATCGGTGTTCTCCTCCGACAAGCTCGAGAAGAAGCAGGTTTGACTCAAGAAGAGGTGGCCCAAAAGCTGAATACAAAGAAATCTGCCATCTCAAGAATGGAAAACCATGCAGAAGACATTCGCCTCTCGACCTTAGGAAAGTACGCAAAAGCGGTCGGAAAGAAATTACACTTTTCGGTGGGATAAAGAGGTTCAATTATTCGCTATCTGTCTCATAACAAACACAGAACATTCCCCAAGCTTTGCTTCCTGCCACCCGGTGGTTGCGATTCGACTACAGAAAACATGCCGGTCTTCAGTTGCGCTATGTGACGCCTCCCTTCACACAAATCGCCTTGACGGCGAGTTCGCACACCGGCCAGACGTTATGGGAAATGACAAAGCTACTCCCGATTGGGAGGAACGGCGCTGAATGGACGAGACATTGGACCCCAAACGCCGCCTGGAGATCGAAGGCGCGTACAATGTGAGAGACCTGGGAGGATATTGCACGGGGAACGGGTGTCGCACGCGCTGGCAGCGGTTCCTGCGGGCTGATTCCCTGCACCAGCTGTCTCCCTCCGCCCAGACCGCCCTCCTTGACTACGGTGTACGCACAGTAATCGACCTGCGGCGAACGAATGAAACCCAGGCAGCACCCAATGTCTTTGCCGGTTCATCGGTGGTGGAGTACCACCATCTGAATATGATCGGCGACGAGGATCTGGGAATCGAACCCCTGCCGGAGGAAACGGAAAGACCGCTGCTGGTCGCCAACGACTATTTCTGGTTTCTCGACAAGTGCCAGGTCCAGGTGGACCGAATCATGGGGACGCTGGCGGACGCGGGGAATCAGGCCGCTCTGTTCCACTGCGCCGGCGGCAAGGACCGCACGGGCTTGATTTCGGCCCTGCTCCTGGGCCTCGCAGGGGTGCCCAGGGAGACAATCGCCGCCGATTACAGCCTGACCGCTCGCTACATGGTGGTGCCCTATCTGACATTCCCAGATGCGGATCCGGAGATCCGTATCTGGGAGGACTACCAGCGCGTATACTGCCCGCCGGAGACCATGCTGCTGGTCCTGGACCATCTGGAGCGTAACTATGGTGGGGTCGAAGGCTATGTGCGGACGGTGGGGCTGTCAAAGGATCAGATCGCCCAATTGCGCGATACGCTGGTGGAATAGCCCGCATTCAGGAGGGATATGGAGATGAACATACCCCTCCACCCCGGCTGACACTTCCCATAACATCCGATCTCCGCTGCGCCACACGGTGTTGCCGGAGTTGGTCTGCACATCGAGAAAGGAATCGAAATACTGGAGCAGTACGGTTTTTGCATTTTTAGATTATTTTTTCTTCTTTAAATGAAAGTAGGGTGGATAAGTCATTAACCTTGGGTCTTCTATTGCTCCACCAACAGTAAAATGATACAGGCTTTGAAAGGTATTATCCATTAAGCCAATTACCTTATGAACTTCATCATCAAAAAAACATCCTATCCCAGTTGAACGCAATCCATGGGCTTCTGCCTCTAGGTATAATATTTGTCCAATTATTCCAGTCTCCCAAAACAGATCCTTATAGATAAATGGGTGGCTCTCAATTGGATTTTTAAACCAACTTAGCATTCCCAATGAAAAGGCGCTACTACCTGCAATGGATTGACCACAACTGACCATTTCGGCCATTCCCTGAAAATCACCGGTTTTAAGGAGATAAAGAGGTAAACCATTTTCTGTCTTTTGCCATTTTAAATGGGGGTCGGTTTTCTGTTTGAATTCATTTAGATGACGAGGATTTCTGTTAAACAAATATAAACCGGCATCTAATCCTTCTACTCTGTGAACAAAAATTAAGAGGTCAACATTTTCACCAACCACTTCAACATCGTATGGTGCGCAACCTCTTCTTGGCAACGTTTTATCAAGCATTGCATAAAATTGTTGTTTTGTAACTGAGGTTTCACCGTCAAAGTCGACTGCACTTCTTCTCTGCCGGAATATTTTGACTGCTTCAATTTCCGAAATTTCTTTTTCCACGAAATCTTCTAAAGCTAAGTTTAACGCTATTTGCTCTGTCAATGGTTTTCTTGTTAATTTCCTGACGTTTTCAATGACTTCCCATTCAACATAATCATTGCTCAACCGGTTAGGAGTCCCCTCAATAGGAAAGGATTTAAAATCTTCAATTATTTCATGCGGTATATTTCTAGGGATTAGTGTTTTATCTGACGGGTGTACATAAAAGAGAACCTCTGCACATTCTTGTTCCAGATCATGCCATTTTGTTTTGTCAAATCCCAAAAGAGTTTCAATTGTGTCATCGGATTGTGAATTAAGACAAGTGACTTTCCATCCCAAAAGGTTTGCCGAAAAAGAAAATGAAGCTATTGCATGCCCTATATCGTGCTGGCAATATCTAAATGCTCTCTCTCCATACTTCCATGCTTCCCTCCAGTAAATGCTGCTTAATGCCGCAATAAATCCTTCAGATTTAAAATGCTCATTAATTTTATTCCAAGTTTCTTTTCCTGCTGATGCACGTTTCTCTAGAATATGAAGATAAGGGTTATAATGATATACCCCTCCGGATAATGTTTCATTAATATCAGGAAGAACAAGGTATGCTTCGGTAGGATGAAGATTTCCACTTGATGGGTTGATACGGAGAGCCCATCGAGAACCAGGCAATTCTTTCCAGGCAGAAAGCCCAAGTGATAATTCAAGAAAAGCACCTACTAAATCCGGTGTTAAGGCTTCTATTTTATTTAATTCTCTGTCGTAGATTCCATGGTAATTTGTTTTAAGATCATTTTTTATAAACGGGAGCTGGATTGAAGTTGCCCCCTTATATTCTCTATATGGGATGGGCTGATTCGCCCAATCCATGTAGCCAAGTGATGGTGCAAACCTATTGAGATGATGTTTTGTTCTTTCGTGGTAGGCAACAACTTGGTCTGAAAGGCTTAGATTCATGAGAGGGGGATTATTAATTTAGTTTATATACTTTCTGAGAAGTTCTAGTATTTAAAAATACTACAATTATTCAAAAGCCCCCAAATTAATTTAATCCTGGAATTGTGTAATTCTACTTGCTACGTGCTTAGAAAATGCAAGGGCCCAGACCTACCTGAAGTGATGAACTCTCCCCGCACGACCGGCTATCACCCCTGTGCTTAGGGATGCCTTATGCGAATCCTGATCATTGGTGGAACAGATTTCATTCGATCCTCTATCGTAAAAAGGCTAAACGAGATGGGCAACGAAGTAGCCTTGTTTAACGGGGAACAAACCCAAGCCTTGCCAGCTGGTGTCAACAGAATCGAAGGGAAAAAGGAGAACCTCTCTGACTTTAGAGAAGAGTTCAAGGCTTTTGATCCACAGATAGTTGTTGACATAGTTCCTTTTGCCGAAGGAGAATCTCGCAACTTAATCAGGACGTTTGAGCGAACGGTAGATCGGATCGTGGCTGTGACCAGCCTGGATGTTTATCGTGCCTGTGAGGTCTGGGAACGGGATGCACCTGGACCAATAGAGCCAACTCCAATAACAGAGGAGTCACCGCTGAGGCAAAGCCGGGTTGGGGACGAAAATCCGGATCAGTCCCATTGTGAAACCATGATCGAAAAGGCTGTAATGAATGAATCCGAATCACCGGGTACTGTTTTGCGCATACCGAGGGTGTACGGTCCAGGGAGTCATAACCTGTTTTCGTACTTGAAGCGAATGGACGACAGCCGGCCTGCTTTTCTGATCGGGAAAGGTTTTGACCGGTGGCGCTGGACCAGAGGATACGTAGAAAATGTCGCGGATGCCATAGCCACTGCGATCATAGACCGTCGAGCCGAAGGCAGGACTTACAATCTGGGTGAACCGGATGCTCTTCCTCAAGCAGAATGGGTGAGAGAGATCGGGCAAGCAGCGGGATGGAAGGGTGAAATCGTTGTCGTACCCACGGATGTCCTGCCCGATCATATGAGGGACAACGACAACCCTGAACAAGACATGTTTGTTGACACAAGCCGGATAAGGAAAGAACTGGGATACACTGAGATATTTTCCCGGAAAGAAGCGCTAAAGCGAACGATTAATTGGCTTCGAGCAAATCCACCTGATCGAGTTGATCCCAGGGAGTTCGACTACGCAGCAGAAGATAAGATATTAGACGGTTTGAAGCAGCACGGACATTAACGTGTAGGTCACGGCTACGGCGCGCTCCGCACCAACTCGCCAAATCCACCCACACCGAAGACGGCCGTGGGTTTTTCTTTTTCCCTTACTACCAATTCCATATCTTAATCTATACACGGCCACTTCTACAACCTCTGAAATCGTTCGCCGCAAGCCAGGTTCGCCTGGGGCCAGACCGGACACACTCTTAGATTCTGAGGAGAACGAGAATAGTGGACGCACACATCAGAGTAGGCACAAAGGCCCTCATTCTTCGAGACGACGCCATTCTGCTTGTTGAATACAATGACGAATCGGGAATCCACTACAACATGCCAGGAGGTGGGATTGAGCCCGATGAGACTTTGGAGGAAGTACTTATAAGAGAGGTGAAAGAAGAGACTTGCGCCGAAATCGAAGTCGGTCGACCACTCATCATTACGGAGTACGAGCCGAAGAGAAACTCATTCTGGGGAGGCCCTCTCCACAAGCTCACAGTGATTTTCGAGTGCAGTCTCAAAGGTGGCAAAGAACCCCGAATGCCACAGACACCTGACCCCATCAGACAGCGGTCAAGTGGATCCCCCTGGTTGATCTCGAAAACGTGGAATTGCTTCCACACGTTACAGATAAAGTTCTGGCCTACGCGAACAAACAGACAACTCTCTACCCAATCTATCTATGCGAACCCATAAACCCCGACAAAGTTCAGAAGTACCTTTGATGTTCTTTGAAGAAAATTGTAGTAGGAGCCCTATTACGTGGGTACTACCGGCTAACACGCGCTTGCGGCTCGTCCTGCCAGCCTAGTTTAAATATGGGAGGAGAGACTTCAGAATTGCTGGCGGATAGCACAAACTTAGCTGGTCTGAAAAGGCTTCTGTCTTCACGTCAAGCCTTATATGGACGACCGTTTCAAGCGGGTCGGCGCTACGAAACTCTGGGTTTGCCAACAACAACAAAGGGTTTGTATCCACCTCAATCTCTTCAGCTTTTACTTCGAGCTCCGTTTCCCAGGTGGGACTAAGGTTTTCCGCAGCACGAATGAAAAATGAACCTAGCAGCCTGTTGAAAAAGTGCGTTTATGCCAAGATGACTGTTGTCTTTCCTTGTGGTTTGGTCCTATGATATATCAGGTTCAAACTGAGAAGGGAGGACGAGCAAATGGCAATGGGAAAACGAGGACGACAGAGACAGGAAAACCTGTTCATCGCATCGAACACTTTGGTGAAATCTCCGGGTCATCCGTTCTACGAGAAGCTGAATCAGGTATTGGGGGCGAACGGCTTCGACGAGTTCGTCGAGGGGCTTTGCCAGCGGTATTACGCTCCTCATATGGGTCGCAAGGGCATTCCGCCCGGGGTTTATTTTCGGATGCTTTTGATTGGGTATTTCGAGGGACTTGATTCGGAACGTGGGATCGAATGGCGTGTATCTGACTCGCTGACGTTGCGCCGGTTTTTGGGGTATGCCCTTGACGAACAGACCCCGGATCATTCCAGCCTGTCTCGCATCCGGCATCGGCTTCCCTTGGAAGTTCACGAAGCGGTTTTCAAGTGGATCCTGAGGGTCTTGTGCAAAGCGGGTCTGGTGAAGGGGAAGACGTTGGGCGTGGATGCTACGACACTGGAGGCCAACGCCGCGATGCGCAGCATTGTACGCCGTGACACGGGTGAAGGCTACCAGGCATTCCTTGAGAATCTGGCCAAGGCCTCGGGCATTGAAACGCCTACCCGCGAGGACTTGTCCAAGATCGATAAGAAGCGACCGAAGAAGGGATCGAACCAGGACTGGGAGCACCCGCACGACCCGGATGCCAAGATCGCTAAGATGAAGGACGGTCGCACGCACATGGCGCACAAGGTGGAGCACGCGGTGGATCTGGACACCAATGCCATTGTGGCAGTGGCGTTGTCGGGAGCAGATGAAGGAGATACCGAGTCGTTGCCCTGGACGCTGCTCGAGGCGCCGCTCAATCTCAAGCAGGTCGCGAAGGACGAAAAAGCTGCCAAACGTTTGCACAGACAGCGTATACGGGAGGTGGTTGCGGACAAAGGATATCATAGCAACGATGTATTGACCAGTCTGAAGCAAGGCGGCATCCGGAGTTACATTTCAGAACCGGATCGGGGACGCCGCAAGTGGAACGGCCGACGAGATGAGCAGGCCGCGGTATATGCGAATCGACGCCGGATCAAGGGAGATCGCGGCAAGGCCTTGCGCCGAAGTCGTGCAGAACGGGTGGAAAGAACCATCGCTCACACATATGATACCGGTGGCATGCGCAGGTTGCACTTGAGAGACCGCGGCAATATCCTCAAGCGTTTGCTGATCCACATCGGGGGCTGCAACCTGGCTCTGCTCATGCGCAAAGTGATGGGCGTAGGTACTCCGAAGGCCCTCCAGGACCTGGCCAAGGCCTTGCAGCGTCTACTGCTCGTCCTACAATCACGTTTGCTGCCCTCGGTCACCTTTTTAACCTCTTATCAGCGTCTCCTGCTCAATCTCCTTACCTTGATTTATCTGACCCGCACTCCAGGCGTCTTTTCCGTTTATGTGCGTTGAAAGGTAGTTCTTCAACGGGCTGCTAGGGGCTTTATCTCTCCCCAGACAATTTTCTGTTCTCTGTGCCATCTTTGGGCCGCATCTGGACGATTCAAATGGTCCAGGATCACCCAAGTCATCGACATCGGGATATTGAATGTTACTCTACCTTCTGACGGTGCTAGTTTAAATGTCAAAGCGCATGTGGGATTGGGCAGAGATTGGATGAAATCGACATATGCCTCCTGACTCACTGATCCGACTTTCACCTGCTGTATCTATTCTGAGATAACAAGAGAAAAGCAGATAAAGGTCCAAGCAAGATTCAGGCAGCCTTGTGGATGGTCTGGGATGTTCTTTGCCGATTGATTTCTATGCGGCGCTGCCGAGCCTCCTCCTTTCGACCTTGTCGGTGGTGAAGAATCTTTTGATGCTGGCCTTTATGCCTCTGAAGAGGCGTGACATACTGTATTGCCCCGTGATAGCGTTCGGCGTTGTAGCTGTGAATGAAGGAATCAATCAGGCCTTCCAGTTGATGGAATGTGAAGATGTCCTGGAAGCGCAGCCAGTCGTATTTGAATGTCCGGAAAAAGGCTTCGATCCAGGCGTTGTCCGTGGGTGTTTGATATCGGGCAAACAGCTGCGAGATGCCCAGGTCCTTGAAGAATTGGGCCATCGATTTGGCCTTCATCTGAGATCCGTGATCTGAGAGGGCTGTCAAGCTTATGGGCCCAGTGTCCAGGTCCAGCAGTCCTTCGTTGGCAAGGGCTTGATCCCAGGCCTGTTTGACCTGCTCCACGGTCGCGTTGAAGGAGAGCTTCCATCCTACGATCTTCCTGGAATACACGTCGAGAATGGCGGTAAAATACAGGAACAAACCGAAAAATGGGATGTAGGTCAGGTCCCAGCTCCAGACCTGATTAGGACCTTCAGGTTTGACCTGGGGCTTGCTCTGCTTGACCGGCGTCCTCACCTGTTTCCTGCGTGCCAGACGTTCTTTCCTGGCCTGTCGGTAGAAGCTGGAGGCCGAGGCCTGCACTACCCCCTTCTCTGAGGCTACCACCGCCAGCTGATGGGGAGGCAGATCGGCATAGGTCTCATCCCTTAAGAGGGCCGGGATTTGCTCTTTCTCCTCCCTCAGCAATCCGTGTGGGGCCTCATCAGGGGCGGGCCCGGGCTTCCCATCCAAAAGCGGGTCCGACACCCCATCCAGCTTCTCTTCTCGATCTCGCCGGCTCCAGGCACAATACCGCTGGAGGGGAAGCTGTAGGATCTCGCAAGAACGGGTGAGTTTCACCCCTTTCTCCTTGGCCCGATGGACCATTAAGAGGATCTCGCGTTTGACCTCAGCTTGCACCCGGTGGCCCTTGATCGGGCCTGTCAGATCCCATTCACACTTTTTTTTAGCAGGGAAAGTTCCACAGATTGCTCAATGATCGTTTGCTCCAGGCGTGCCCGCTCTTTGCGCAGCTGCTCCACCTCCTCAGCCGATACCATCGGCTTGCGGCTCCGGCGACCCTTGAACTCCTTGAGGGCCCCGGACTTGACCGACTCACGAATACGCTTTAGATCCGAGGAATGAATGCCCCATTTCCGCAGCACCTGTGCAATGGGAACATCTCCCCGGCTGGCTTCAAGGAAAATCTCATACTTCTGTTCCGGGGACAAGCTCCTGCGCTTCTTGACCGGGTCACTGTTTGAGGACAGTTGCTCCATCTTTACTCCTCCTGTGAGGTCAGGGATATCCCAAAATATGTATCCCTTCTCAACCCTACAGGCAACCAGGATCTTGCTTCGACCTTGCCCCCGTTTTTTCGGGCGATCTCAGACAAAAGATACCTGCGTGCTGCTTCCCAATCCATTTGAAATGAGCATTCCCATCAAATTCGCCAACTTGACGTGAAGTTTCTCCAAGCCCTTCAAGTGTTTCTGAACTTTTTCGGCAAATTCCTGATTTGCCGAAAGTCGTTGGTTCTTGCCAGCCATGTTCATCAACTCCTTTCTCAATCGGTTCCTGGAAGTATGGAGCTGATTGTTAACTTTCGTCACGGCGATCTCCAGGAAGGAGGCTATTTCCTTCTGAGAGAGCTCGGCGATATAGAAGAGAATCACAACAGTAAGTTCAGGCTCTGAAAGTGCTTCGATTGCGGTCAGCACCTCTTCTTTTCGATTCCTTTCATCCAGAAGCTCGTCTGGACTTTTTTGGTCCGAGGCCACATCCCGGGCCTCATCTAATTGTTCAGTTGGAACTTGCTTTCCCCGAGTGAGCCGATCACACTGAGTCAAGATCACTCTGCGAAACCACCCTGGAAATGCGGAAGGCACTTTCAGGTTGCGTAGATTTACGAAGGCACCAATAAACGCTTCCTGAGCAGCATCTTGTGCCAAATGCCAATCCCTGAGTTGCGAGAAAGCAAAGGCCACTGCCATGTCCTGGAACCGCCGAACAATTGTGTCAAAAGCGTCCAGATCGCCATTTTGAGCCCGAACTACGACGGCATCTAGCTCTTCCATCTCCCATCCTATCTTATTAGAAGGCCTTCTACGTATAAAGACCCAACCTGGCGCCAATAGCTTTATAGAGAACTTTCTATCATCTAAAAAGGCCCATCGCCAGTGCCCTCTTACAGGGAATGTAAGTAATTGTGCTATGGAAACAGAAGAGGTTTACGAGCTTGCCGAGAAATTGGGGTGTGCGCAGGCAAGGATCGCTGACCGTTCGCCTTCGCCGGGAACTGTCGACACGTCCGTTCCTGGATTGCGGCTGACGATTGTCCCGTCGCATGATACACCATATCCTTCGAGCAATCAAAACCGCGCACAGACTCTTCCTGGCGGAGTCGGCTGGCAGAAAGACTCCGCAGCAAAATGCGTCGACCGCTACGTGGACGCGGGCGTGGAACGCTTTTTTGTATGGGTCAACGCGTGTCCTGATTGTGAGCGGATTGTACGTGATCTAAAGAGTGCGGGATTCAGGAGTTTTACAGGCGCCGGTTATCCAGTCTTGGCGCGCTCAGCCGACCGGATCCCGCAACCCGACACGTCATTCGTCGTCCGGCCCTTCAACCCTTCCCGGGATCGCAAGCGAATTGGTGACTACCCCGATTCAGAACGCCGTGAGGCCATCGTGCGTTCGCTTAAGCATGGCGACGAGCAGTATTTTATTGCTTGGGAGGGGAAGACCCCAGTTGCAACCGCTTCGGTAGTCGTGAACGGCCTGCTGGGCTATCTTTATGGCACTTTCACACTGGAGCCATATCGTGGCAGAGGAGCACAGACGGCCCTGATCGCAGCTCGCGTAAACTACGCAGTTGAACTAGGCTGCAAGTGGGTCGCCTCTGAGACGGTAAGTCGAGCCAAGACCTCCTTGGGGAATCTTAAGCGTCAGGGATTTCGCGTCATATACAAGAAACGAGTCTTCTCCTGGAAGGAGAAGCTCAAATAACGAGTCCCCTTCGGCCATCAAGGACGGGCACTGGTGATGGGGCTTTTTAGATCGACGAAGGAGATTCGTTTAATTCGACGACACGTCAATTTACCCTGGGAAAGAGCACGGCTCCCTGACGAATCTCCGGTCCAGAAAATCTCTCCTTGATTTCTTGCCCGGTTCCGGGTAGAAATGGGGCCAGCCCCTCTCCCACCGATCTAATCGAATCCACCCACCTGGTCAGGTGCCCTCGAAGGGCGGAAATTCTACCTTCCTTAAGGAGGTCCCACGGTCTGACACTTTCTATTTGCCGGTTCAGATCTGTCACACCCCCTTGTAGGATTTCCAAGCATTTGTGATACAGAAATCGATCCGCATAATACGCAACATCAGCGGGCGGATTTGAACCCCTGCCTGGCGTCACTTTGATTCTCGCCCTTTCACATAGAGTTTCGAGGCGTCGGACGAGGTTGCCAATACCATTCGCCAGCTCGGACGAGTATACCTCCCGGAACCTGGTGAGCGAAAAGTCCCCATCCGCTCCGCTGGGGATCGCCCTCAGAAGGAAATAGCGGAGGGGGTCCGGTCCGTACTGGTCGATGATCGGGAAGGGATCGACCGCGTTGTGGCTGGATTTGCTGATCTTTTCGCCGTCGACCGTAAGGAAACCGTGCACCACCAACTTATCGGGAAGAGGCAGCCCTGCGGACAGCAGCATCGCCGGCCAGTAGATTGCGTGGAAGCGAAGGATGTCCTTGCCGATCACGTGTATCTTGCAGGATTGGTCGTTCCAGAAACGCTCGAAGTCTTCGTCGTTTCGGCCAAAGCCGATTCCGGTAAGGTAGTTTGTCAAAGCATCAAACCAGACATAGAGCACCTGGGATGGGTCCCCCGGAACAGGGACTCCCCAGCCGCCGGACCTCTCGCAAGGCCTGGAAATGCTGAAATCCACCAGTCCCCGGCGAACGAACTCCAGGGCTTCGTTCTCTCTTGCTTGAGGAAATATCCGGAGCCGCCCGGATGATATCAGGTCTTCGAGTTCTCGCTGGTAGGCAGAGAGTCGGAAGAAGTAGTTCGTCTCTTCCACAACCTCAGGTTTGGTGGAGTGGATCGGACAACGGCCTTCATCCAGCTCCTCTTCTTCATAGAAGCCTTCGCAGCCTGCGCAATAGAGCCCCTTATAACGGTGGGGAAAAATGTCACCTTTTCGACAAAGTTCCCAGAATTTCGAAGCACCCAGATGATGCGCCGTCAAGGATGTTCGGATGAAGTTGCCGTTTGAAATAAGCAACTCTGCGGACAACCTCTTGAACACGTCCGCGTTTCGATCACAGAGCGCTTGAGGCGTTAGGCCTGCTTGTTCAGCGGACCGAACGTTCTTCAGGGCATTCTCGTCCGTTCCGGTGAGCAAGAAGGTTTCATTCCCTCTTAGACTTTCCACTCTGGTAATCACGTCAGCCAGAACGAGTTCAAACGCAAATCCGACGTGGGGGTCCGCGTTTACGTAGGGAATGGATGTTGAGACAAAGGTGGTATTCATGGCACGTCCTTTCCTTATCGAATGCTTTATGAGAGGTGACCGATTTTGACGTGCGCATCCGTTCCAATCCGCCGTTGCTACCTGCCGAAAAGCACTTCATTTTGCCTCCAGTTTGCCCAAAGAGGGCAAAAGAAAAAGCCCGCTGCCAAATCCTGACAGCGGGCCCTTAGATCGATAGATTGAATCAGTTTATGTTCTATAGTCCAGAGGGTATTCCACTGCCGCGGAAACTCTATCTCGCATAGACATACCCATGCCATTCCGGACAGTGGAGGTGCTTTGCCAATCTTGACAAACTGATTGAAAACCAAACGTGGCCTTGATTGCCATGAAATTCTCCTTTTGCAGCATAAATAAATCTACCTTAATACCGATCCTCTGTCAAGTGGGGAGGTTTTGCTGCAACGCCTAACAAGCTTTTGCGGCTCGGCGTATCCACACCCCTCGACGACTTCTCCCTCTCACTGATCCCAGCTGGCCACGAAGTCGTCGATGTCGAAATCCGCTGGCATTTCGTAAAAGAAGTATTTCATCGGTTAACTCACAAGAGGCAAATCTTATGAAGGTTGATGAGATCAAGCGAATAGCCGTTGTCGGTGCCGGCTTGATGGGCCACGGGATCGCCCAGGAATTTTCCCTCGCCGGTTATGAAGTCCACCTGCAATCTCGTACCGAAGAGAGTCTGCAAAAAGCCATCTTGGATATTCAGAAAAACCTCGAGTTCCTAACGGGGCTTGGACAGGTGACCCCTGAGCAGGCCGAGCCCGTTCCGGCCAGGATCCATACCACTACGGAGTTCGAACAGGCGGTCGAAGACGCCGATGTGGTCATCGAGTCCGTCTTCGAGGATCTTGCGCTCAAGCAAAAGATCTTTCAGGACCTTGACAAAGTGTGCCCGGAACGCACGATCCTGGCGAGCAACACCTCCAGCTTGATGCCGAGTGCGTTCGCGTCCGGCACCCGCAGGCCTGAAAAGGTGCTCGTGGCACACTACGCCAACCCGCCTTATTTAATCCCGGTCGTCGAAATCGTCCCGAGTGGGGAGACATCCGACGAAACCGTGACGACCATATCTGATCTCCTCACAAAGATGGGAAAGCGCCCCGTCATCGTACAAAAAGAAGTCCCGGGTTTCGTCCTCAATCGCCTTCAGGGAGCGCTTCTTCGGGAGGCGCTTTGGCTTGTAGAAAACGGCATTGCGAGTCCACAGGATGTGGATATCGCCATAAAGAACGGCATCGGACGACGATGGGCGGCGGCCGGAATCTTCGAGGTGTTTGAGATCGCAGGATGGGATTTATTGATGGCGATGGCTTCAGGCCTTCTCCCCCATCTTGCATCTTCGCCGGAAGTACCTTTGGTGCTGAAAGAGAAAGTCGAACGCGGCGAACTCGGGGTAAAGACCGGGAAGGGGTTCTATGAGTGGACTCCGGAGTCGGCCGAGGCCCTGAAACAAAGAATTGCGGAAGCCCTGGTCAAAATAGAGCGGTGGTCCTGAACATCCTAGTTTCGGTCGGTTCGCAAAACCTGAGAACGTCAAGGCAAGTTCTGCTTTGATCACGAAAAGCCGGCACTGTCCTGGCCCCGCAAGTGAAGGCTCTTGGAGGATTGTTGATGTCGAAGACCTCAACCAGAAAAGCGAAGTTCATCTCTGAATTGAGAAAACAATTCGTTGATATGCTTTATGCCACCCAGGCCCTTAAAACAAAAGAAGTCGAAGCAGCCTTGCGATTTGTCCCGAGACACCTATTCGTTGATCGATTCTATGATTTTCAGAAGAAGAAACAATATCGTATAAAAGTGGATCCTGAAAACCCTACACCTGCACAATTGAAAAAGATATACTGTGACGATGCCCTGGTATCTCACCTGAGTCCGCACCCAACCAGTTCCACATCCCAGCCCAGTCTTGTTGCTCAGATGCTGGAGGAACTTCAGCTCAAGCCTGGTATGAAGGTTCTCGAAATTGGTGCCGGAACAGGTTGGAATGCTGCTTTGATGGGACATATTGTTGGTTCCAACGGCCACGTATGCACTATCGATATACAAACGGATGTTGCTCGAGGCGCCCGTCAGAAAATTCGTCGCTTTGACGCTAAGAATGTGACGATTATTACTGCCGACGGTTGGAACGGATATCGAAAAGGAGCTCCTTACGACAGAATCATTACGACGGTAAGCTGTCCGGACGTTTCTCCTCACTGGACCAGTTGAAGGGAGATGGGGCACTGTTGATAACGCTTCAGGACATACCGGGGGCATGTGATTGTCTTATGCCATTCTTGTGGAAAAAGAAAGATCATCTGGAAGGTGAAGTGGTTGGATCGCCTGGATTTATGGTATTGCAGGGAAAGTATGGGATGGAGGTCGTGTTACCTGATGTGGCGAAGGAACGATTGACTCGTGCAAGAGCCGACAGAAAAGCGCATAAGAAGACAGCACCGTGGATTTGCTGGAATCCAGGCATACGCAGATGGACGGCGCTAGAGCTATTGTTTTTTACCACTCTGGAAGGGATGTTCGTTGAGCCTGCATTAAGCCATTGTATTCTTTCCTACAAAGATTCGGAGAGTATCTGTATCACTGATACAGGTGAGGAACACATTGAAGTGTATGGCGGCGAAGAAACCTATCGGGCTTTTGAGGATGTGGCTCGAAAATGGATCGAATTAGGGGCTCCGCGAAGAATCGCATACCGTATGGAAGTTTGGCCGAAGCAGGCTAAGAAGCGTAAACCAAAGAACGGCTGGTTGATGCAGCGTGTTCATTCACAGTTGATTTTTCGATTGAAATAAGGCTATCTTCGCATACTCACAACAAGAGGCCGTCCGTCTAAGCTGTACATACAACTCCACCTGAAACCTTTTACAGGAGAACAGGTCTTGATAGAGTTGAAAGGAGAGCTTGTTAAACTTAAAGCTTTAGAGAGAGATCATTGTCACACTTTGTGGGCACAAACTGAAGTGATTGGTGACTTGCCGACACAGGCCTTTCAGCCAAGTCTTGCTCGGGAAAATGCCGACAAATGGTTTGACGAAATGCAAGAAAAGCAGGGAAAATCACACTTTGATTTTGGCATTTTCGATGCGGAGGGTAATGTTATCGGGCACATCCAGCTTCACAGCATCGACTGGCAAATGCGTTCAGCCGAACTGGGGTTAGGTCTGGTCAGTGAATCGAATCGGGGCAAAGGTTACGGCACGGATGCCACACGGGTCATTATTCGTTATGGGTTTGACAACCTCGGATTACATCGCATTATGGCTGATCCAGTGGAATTCAACAAACCGGCGATCCGAGTTCTGGAGAAGTGCGGGTTTTCCGAAGAAGGCCAAGAACGCGAGGCCTTTTACTTCGGCGGTCGTTGGTATGACAGGGTTATATATGCAATCCTGGACGAGGAATTCCGAGAATCCTCACCGAAAGAATAGTCCCTAATTCGAAGGAGTTGAGGTTCAGTATGAAGACAATCAAAAGCCTCAGACGATTAGAGGAAACAACAATCCGCCTCGGCGGTGCCGGTGACGACTGGCACATGACCTGGAGCGACAACGACAAACAGTATTTCAGCCTGAACGATGGAACCGGCTTCCCCGGAATGCCGCAAAAGAAGTACAACAGCCGCGCCTACGCAGTGTCCGGCGATCCCCCTGAAGTGACCTTCGAATATCTCTCCGGATATCCCGACCTGGTTACCACTCCAGGATCTGACGATTCGAATCGCTATTACAATTTCGGTATCCTTGCTCTCGACGGCAGGATCTATCAGTTCCTGAGCACCCCGAACCACCCCTTCCGCGAACCCGGACCCAGATTTGTGGGTGCGAAGCTGATCTATTCGCCGGACAACGGCCAGACTTGGCGCAATCAGGACGGCTCTGCGCCGGTCAGATGGGAACCCTGGGAGCAGAGAAGCCGCGAGAACATGCTGTTCTTCTACGAGCCGAACGACGCCTTTTCGCTCCTGACCGTTCTGCAGATGGGAAGGAACTACGAGCACAACAGGGACGGATTCGTCTACCTCTATGCCCCTAACGGCAACACGGAAGGGACGATGAACCAGCTTGCGATGTGCCGTGTGCCGAAGGACCGCATAAGCGACCGCGGCGCGTATGAGTTCTTCGCGACGCAGCGCTCGGACGGGGGTGCGGAATGGTCGGAAAGGATCGAAGACAGAGGTGTCATTCACACCTTTCCATCCGGTTGGGTGAACAAAACGGTCCATCCCTGGTCCTGGCAGCCGAGCCTGGTCTACTACCCCTCGACCGGCCAGTACCTGATGGCAAATTGGGGTACGGGCTGCTCAGCGGAAGGGGAATGGTTTGGAAAACCGAGTTATCTCGGATTCTGGACTGCGCCGGAGCCCTGGGGACCCTGGACCCAGATTCACGAGGAGCAGGAGTGGACCCCGAAGGGAGACCCAAACGCGTGTGCCTACGAACCCCACATCGCGCCCAAGTGGATTTCCGACGACGGCAGGTCGTTCTGGTTGGTCTGGAGCGACTTCCAGGAATTAGGGGGCAACAGACCCTACTACGCGTTTAACGTTCAGAAGGTTGAGGTGCGTCTGGACTAGTAGTGGATTGTTACATACACTATGATATTTCCTGCCTGTCTGAACTGAGAGAATTCTTTTGACTGTGATCGCTATACGGAGTTACATTGCAGGTTGTAGTGAGACAAACAAAGGACCACGACAATCGTCATCCTGAAGTGTTGATGTTCTCTGACAAGGCAGACGTTTCCGGAAGGGAGAATCAGGTATGGCTGCAAGCGACATCCGTCAACACGGGAAACTCATTGAGCGGCTCAAAGCCCAGGCTCTAGAGACCCGTCGGTTCCTCGTGGGACACACAATTCGCCACGGAACCCATCTGGGCGGCGCTTTATCAGCCACGGACCTCCTTACAGCGCTCTACTTCCACTTCATGAGGATACAACCCGAGAATCCGGATTGGGTGGATCGGGACATGTTCATTCTGAGCAAGGGGCATGTGGGCATAGCGCTTTACTACCTGCTAGCAAAGAGGGGCTTTTTTTCCATCGAGGATCTCGACAGCTACGAGAAGACAGGAACCATATTTGGCACGCACCCCTCCAATAAGATTCCAGGCGCGGAAGTGACCACCGGGTCACTCGGCCACGGCCTCTCCGTAGGTGTGGGAATGGCCATCGTGGGTAAAAGGGATGCAAAAGACTACAGAGTCTTTGTAATGCTCGGCGACGGCGAGCTCCAGGAGGGATCTGTCTGGGAGGCGGCCATGTCCGCCTCTCACCACAGACTGGACAATCTCATCGCCATAGTGGATCGCAACCGGTTCCAGGGGGGAGAAGCGACCGAAGAAATACTCTCTCTCGAGCCCATAGACCGCAGGTTCGCCGCCTTCGGCTGGTCGACGGCCACGATCGACGGCCACGATATGGATAATATCGTTCAGACCATGGGAGCCTTGCCCTTCGAGAAGGGCAAACCATCGCTCATCGTTGCCAATACGATCAAAGGCAAGGGCGTCTCCTTCCTGGAGAACAAAGCTGAGTCCCATATCCTCATTCTATCCAAGGAACAGGGAAAGGAGGCCCTTAAGGGACTGGAGGTGCCCCAATGAGTGCTTATTCATCGTCCACACTCTACGAAGTGTGGGACAGGCAGCTCACAGAGCTGGGGGAGGAAAACAAAGACATTTACACCGTGGACGCCGAGGCGCTTTTTATGGTGGCGAACTTCAGGAAGGCCCATCCGCAGAGAGCCATTCAGGTGGGCATCGCTGAGCAGAACATGATCGGCGTCGCCGCAGGTATCGCGGCCAAAGGAAAGATTGTCTTCGCGCACACGATGGCAAATTTCCTGACACTCCGGGCCTGCGAGATGGTCCGGGACGACATCGTCTACAACGGCTTCAATGCAAAGATCGTATCCTCCTACGCCAGCGTCCTGGGCGGCCCCTGGGGGTCGACGCATCACGGCTTAGAGGATGTGGCTGTCATGCGGACAATTCCCGGGATGACGATCGTTGTGCCGGCCGACGGCTACCAGGTGAAGCAGGCAGCGAGGGCCGCGGCGGGGTTCGAGGGACCGATGTACATCCGCCTTGAATCTGACGTGCCTGTCGACCTCGACAAATCTGACTTCAAAGTGGGGGGTTCGATAGTGCTCAGGGAAGGCACGGATCTCATCTTGATGGCGTGCGGGGCGATGGTAGGGCGCTCGCTCGAAGCCGCCCGGATCCTCTCAGAGAAGGGTGTCGATGCGGGTGTGGTGAACATGCACACCGTCAAACCCATTGACAAACAGGCGATTCTCCGGTCGGGAACGCAGACACGTGGAATCGTCACCGTAGAGGAGCACAGCATCATCGGCGGCCTTGGAAGTGCGGTGGCGGAATTCGTCGCGGAAGAAGTACCTAACACCAGGGTAAAAAGGATCGGGTTCGAAGACACCTTCTCGATTCTGGGGAAATACGAGGATATCCTCACACACTACGGGCTTGATCCCTCAGGCATCGCTGAGAAGGCATTGGAGTTTCACAGGGTTCTGACAGAGTGATCCAGATCTGACCCTGGTGTGAAAATCCCATCTATCCTTCATGAGAAAGAAATCGGCCTTGCCATCCCGGCAAGGCCGTTAAGTTATAAGGCCGCGGCAGGCGCATAACACGACCGTCTGCGGCTCCGGCGCATTCGCCTTAGCCCAACCCGGCTTCCTCCTCCGTTGCGTTGCAGCTTCGGAGGATAAGCCACAGGTTCGCAGCCCGTGAACGCGTTATTCCGACACTGGCTCCCAAGTAAGAGAGTAAGCGGATTCGCATGATGTGGTGAGGTTCGGCGTAGATGCAGTAGATATATGATGGGAAAACAAGAATCAGAACCTACGGGGTATATCTCCAGAATACAGGGAAATATGTTGCTTATACCTAATAGAAAGGAGAACTTTTAATGGAAGCATTAGGAATAGTTGGAGTGACCTTTGGGATTATCGCTTGGGGTCTTATAGCCAGCTTAAGGAAAGACTTTGAAGAGTTGAAGAAGAACCTACAGGACTCTGGAGTCCTGAAAGAACAACCGAAATCTGAGGATAAATAGATTCTATTATTTGCCCAACAATTGTTGCAACCAACTATAGCTATAACAGTTTCACCCATCAGTTTATTCGTTGGCAGCGATAAAGTCGTCATCGGTAAAATACAGTTCATTACCATCCATATCGGCGATTTTCATTACTGGCATGCCCCAATGTTTATTGGATACTTCTACGCCGGAACTCTGGAATTCGTCGGATAAAGCTTCTGTTTCCCCCGGGCCAATTGACATGAAAATTCTCCCGTGGCCAGGTTCTTGGCTGCCCTTGTTCAGTATTATTTCGAGTCCGTTGCAGTTAACTTGAGCCGCTATAATCCTACCTTCCTCATCGTGTTGCCATTTCTTTGTGAATCCGAGATCATTCTCATACATTTGAAGCGATTTCTCGACGTCCTTGGTAAAGAACACAGTACGACAATACCACCCTGACATGTCTTTCTCCTTTACAAATTGAATGAGTTCGGCCCAACTGTCGAACCCATACTGGGAGGCAACGACAAACTGAGCGTCTGCACCCCTTCTCCCGCCCTTCGACAGGCTCAGGACAGGCTCCGCAGGAGAAGGGGGACGATGACATTCAATTTCTATATATTAAGGATCTCGCCTTTCCCTTCATTAAACGATTAGATCATTTTCGATCTTCCCCTCTCCCGGCACCCGGGAGAGGGGTGCCGAGCTTGTGAGGCGGGGTGAGGGAGCACGACGGCGTTCCAAAAAGGTTGCAAAACTAAAGAAAGTGTTGCACGGAAAGCAATGATTCAAATCTGAGAATACAGAGATCCTTCGACTACGCAGAGCTGCAGCTCTGCTCCGCTCAGGACGTGGCTTTCGGAACAATTCACTGGTGGTTCAAATTAGCTATGAAGAGTGGTGTTTTCGTCGTTGTATTCAACGAGCACAAGACACAGGTATTGCTTCACAAGCAGGCGGACATCCGCATCTGGTCACTTCCGGGAGGAGGAATTGAATCGGACGAAACATGGGAAGAGGCCGGAGTGCGAGAAGTATACGAGGAAACAGGTTATCAGATCAAGATCGAACGGCTGATTGGAGAGTATTCAATCCCCCAAATTGACGGATTCGAATACGCATGTCTTGGCTGCGTTGTTGGCGGAGAGGCGATCAAAAAGGGACCAGAAACACTGGCTGTCATGTGGTTCGCCACGGACGCCCTGCCCAGAAGCGTGGGAAGTTCGACCGAAAGTACATAAAAGATGCAGTGGGCAACTCGCCGGCGCCTGTGAAGAAAACCTTGTACATGTCGCCCCCTGAACTCGTTCTGATTCGCACCTTGTTTTTCCTACGGAACCTTCGCATTCGTATCAGGGAGCTGTTGAAACCTGCTGCTGAGGAGCGATGCTGAGCTTGAGCACAAGATCCAGGGCTTACTCCTTGAATCCGGTAAGGTTTTCGGAATTTAGTTCATTTTCTCCTTGCATTTTCCCATAGATGCCGAAACCCGTTCTGTTCTCTTCGCGTCAATATTTTCCATAGAATCAAATTATCCTTAAAATAATTCGAGTCATTCAAATGATAATTTTTAAGGTAATTAAAAGATAAAGGCTTGACAAGTGGACCCATATTGTGTATATTATATACACACTTAAGGAGGTTCACAATGAACTTGTTTGATATTATGACCCGCTTTCCAGACCAGCAGTCATGCATCGATCATCTTGAAAGGATCAGGTTTGGAAACGAGCCTTACTGCCCGCTTTGCGGGGATATGGACGTTGCTCGCAAGAAGGAACGAAACCTTGTGGGCCGTTGGAACTGCCACGGTTGCAATTCCAGCTTCAACGTATTGTCCAAGACCATCATGCAGAAAACGAAGGTGCCGCTTCAGAAGTGGTTCTGCGCAACGTGGTATTTATGTTTGTAATTCCCATAATAATATACCCAATACCAGCCAGGCCGTCAAGCCTTTATCTTTTAATTACCATTTTTAATTTCTTCAGGCGTTAATCGATCCTTAATTGAAAGATTGACTGGAAATTGTCCAATATTCCGAACATATCCCACTTGCATCTCTGGGCCAATTGAATAATTGATCCACTCTTCCGCAATGCGTATCATCTTCCGATTATTTTCTAAGGAGCAACCGATCATCCAATTATCCACCCATCCGGTTACCCCTTCTTTAGGTTGCGAGAATTTCCAAACCTCCCCCCTTTTTTTAAGCTCATGAAAAGAAAAACCCCACGCTGTCGCCAGAGTAAGACCTTGTAATTGGTCGGCTTTATCAACACCTACCCAAAATGATTTTGCATTATGTGCAAGGATCTTCAAGTGATGTTGAAACTTTTCATTTTTTCTAAGAAATTCAAAGTCAAAGATCTGTTCCTTATTAAAACCTAAAGCAAGTGCGGTAATATAAATATTAGCCTCATGGTAATCGGAACTTATTATATAAGCACCAGCGTATTTTTTTCCCAAAAAACATTCCAGCTTTTGGGTTCTTTTTTCACGAGACTTGTGTTGTAAGCAAGTCCATAAGGCCCATATACGATAGGGACACCATATATCTTATCATCTTGTGTAATATATTCTGCCTTCTTTAAAGCAGGTATGATGTATTGATAATTCGGAATATTTTCCAGGTTAATTGGTAATACAAGCTTTCCGCGAATTAAATTCCATTGGTGTGATTTTGGAATGTTATGGGCCGGGCTAATAAGATCAACGTTTTTTGCTCGAATTTCATAAAAAAACTCTTTAGGATCGGAAACGTCTTTAACAACAACCTTTAAATCTATATCATATCTGTTTTTGATGAATTGTTCGAATTGTTTGGTATGCGTCCCTGGAGCGTATCCCTCCCAACATAAAATCCTCAATTCTTCAGAATAACAATAGGGAGTAAGAACGATACAAAAAAACAGGATCACGATAAGTCGTGTTAAGATATGCATTCTTTGATCCTCTCTTGCGAATGCCGCCACCATTCACAGGGTGTTACCATTCTCAGATTTTCACCTCAATTTGCATAGACAAGATAAACGCTAAATAAGGAGGGGGCAAGAGATTCCGGTTACAACTGGGAAATTCCGGATCCTGCATGAGCGATAGGTAGGTAACAGGAAATTATAAGGAAGGTAATATGGAAGAAACAAAATGGCACATCAGACAGGCATCCATTGAAGATTCTATAAACCTGAAGAACTGTATGGAATCCGCCTACTCGGTTTATCTGCAAAGACTTTGTGATAAACGGCTGCCGCCTATGGATGCGGACTACGAAGATGAAATCAGATCTTTTCCGGTTTGGGTTGCAGAATCAGATAAGAAGATAGTGGGTGGTTTAATACTAATGTTTGAAGAGCACTATGCTTCAATCGCAAACATCGCTGTGCATCCTGAATTTCAGGGTAATGGTCTTGGCCGAGGTCTTATGGAGTTTGCAGAATCCGAAGCAAAGCGTATGGGATACGCTGAAATGCGCCTTTCAACCCATGTTTCATTAACTGAAATTGTGTCTTTGTATCTGCATTTGGGGTGGTCAGAAACCGATCGTGATGATGTTCGAGTATACATGATGAAAAAGCTCGATAGATAGTTCCGCGCTATTGTTTCCTAAGGAGGACACGATGATGCTGAAATCCCATTCGCTCCTTGGAAACCCGCTTCGCGCGGTTCGTGCCCCCTCTTGACCGTTTTCTGAAATGTCTTTTCCAGCCACTCGCAATCGGTAAACTGTCCCGTGGATATTCCAGATCTTCCTGATCCACTGTATCCTCATCTCGTGGGCTACACATCAGATGGTGAGAACCTGAAAACAGGGTCTTGCGCAGACGTCTTCCATTTCGTTCACCCAACGAAGCAGGGGTTGTTTCTCAAAATCAGGGATTTGGGGATTGCTCCGAATGAGTGTACTCTTGGCGCGGAGAAGGCCGCGATGTCGTGGTTGAAGGGAAAGCTGAGTGTGCCTCGCATTGTTTGTTTTCACAACGAAAGAGACACCGAGTACCTCCTTATGACTCAGGTGCATGGCGTTTCTGGAGTCCACGAAGAGTCGTTGAATAATGGAGCTAATCTCATGCGTGAATTCGCGTTGGGCATGCGTGAGATCCACTCGCTGGGATTCGAGTCGTGTCCATTGGACTGGCGCCTGGAAAACCTTCTTGTATGGGCTCAAGATCTGATTGAGACTCTAACAGAGGCCGAAATCCCGAATCGAAAGACAAGGAATTCTCTCAAGCTCGAGCTGCAGGAGCTCAGGGACCGGCAGCCGTGTCAGGAGGATTTGGTATTTACTCACGGCGACTATTGTCTGCCTAATATTCTGCTGCGCGACGGACGTTTGAGCGGATTTGTCGATTGGGGATATGCTGGAGTCGGTGACCGATACCTGGATATCGTCGAAGCACGAAACACTATTCACCAGAATCTTGGCGCGGATTGGGTGCCGTTGTTTCTCCAGGAGTACGGTCTTCAAGAGCTGGACAAGGAGAAAATGGACTATTATCAAAGGGTTTTCGATCTCTTCGAGGTAGCGTAGAGTAGGAGGACAATCAATGACCCCGATTGACCAGGCACGTGAAGCGATTAAACAAAGTGATGTTGACAAGCTCAAGGCGTTGATCGAATCGCATCCCGACCTGCCCAATCAGAGGTCCGAGGACAACGACCGAACCCTGCTGCAATCTATTGCGGATTATCCCGGAAACAGACCGAGGGGCGTCGAGATGGCGAGGTTGGTCATCGACGCGGGCGCTAACGTGAACGTCGGTATTGAAAGTGGGAATGAGACCCCTTTGCACTGGGCGGCAGGCAATGACGACCTCGAATTGACCGAACTACTGCTCGATGCAGGCGCAGAGATCGATGTCTACGGCGGTGTGATTGAAAACGGAACGCCGCTCTGGGGTGCGGTCTTTTTTCGCTGCGTGAACGTCGCCAACTTGCTGATCGACCGTGGCGGGGCTGTAAATCTCATGATCATTGCCGGAGCTGGAAGAAGAGACCTCGTCGACCAGTTCTTCGACGATGAGGGAAATGTAACCGAAAGTGCAGGTGCACTGCCATGTTGGGACAAGCCGAAGCCGCCAAAGAGAGCGCTGAACAGTGCGTTCGGTCTCGCGTGTCGAAACGGCCACGTCACCCTTGCGAAAATCCTCCTTGAGCGCGGAGCCGATCCGGAATGGGTGAACTCGGGAGGGGAAACTGCTTTGCAGCAGGCGAAGAGTGGCAATCACAAGATCGTTGTGGACTGGTTGAAGGAGCGTGGCATCGCGTCCTCCGATACTTGAGTCTGCGGCTAACATCAATAGGCGAAGAACAGGAGCCAACGAACAGGGTTTCGAGGTCTTAAAAAGAAAGGAACAGAAATGGTCCCTATGATCAGCAGTATATGCAAAGGCAGCCTCGGCGTCTGTCAGCTTCCCCGAACCTGGTGGAAAACGTTGACACGTGCCGTAAACCTCCTCGATTCGGCTTATCCGGATAACAGTGGAGGACTGGACACCTGGTGCCTCCAGGCAATCGAGTTGGACATCGATGAGACATACGACTATCTCCGTTCCGAACTCCCCGACTATGTGACCTTCGAACGTTGGATACTCGACAGGAAAAACAATCAATTACCGGCTGCCCGAGTTGAACGATTCAACGAAATTGTAAAATATCGGCGTCACATTCGCCCACACAAGATCACGGAAACGTACGCGGATATCGGGTTTGACCCAGACGTGGACACCTATACCTCGGCCCTGCTTCTCAACACGCTGCAGGACTGGCATCTTTTTCACGCCAATGACTATAACTCGGACCAGCACGACATCCCTGCCAATATCTCCCCTCTCGTCAGCAGTATCGAGCAGGTCCGCTCGATGTCATGCAGCTTCCACGCACCTGGTACAAGGTCATTCTCGAAGCGAAGGGATTGCTCAACAGCGACTATCCTGCCTGCGGCGGCGGCTTGGATCAAAAAGTTCTTGACGCGCTTGGTCTCGACCGCGAAGAGACCCTTGCTTTTATCCGCGATAACCGACCCACGTACATGGAATTCGAGTTTTGGGTAATCGACCGGATCAAAGAAGTCGATCGCGCAAAGGTCGATGCTTTTCAGACCCTCATGCTCAACCGTGAACACGCTGAACCCAAACGCACGGATATCCACGAATTGACAGGCTGCGACCGATCAATCAGCAGCGGAGTATTACTGAATCACCTTGAAGATTGGCGATATGCGTACGACGTCACCATCGTACCGCACAAACCCCGACGATGAATTCTCAAAGTGAAAAATGAACCAAAGGATCAGTCAATGGCTATAGTAGGGCAATCTATGAAGGCAATTGTATATCACAAATTTCCTTCAAACCCTTATCTTTCAAGCTGACACGGCCACTTCTGCCACCCTTGAAGGTTATGCAAAACTTGCCAAAAGTCACATTCCGCCAAAAAAGGGGGAAGATAAATGTCTCTTCACAAAGCGATTATAGAAGGGGATCAGGAGGCCATACGAGAGATCCTAGATCGTGAGCCAGCAGCTTCTAATGAGGTTAGCCCCGCCGGAGGGTTTACAGGTGTAGCGCCGCTCCATCTCGCTGTGAAATACCGCCAACTGAATACAGTGGCCTTGCTAGTCGAAAAAGGGGCTGATCTCGAAATGAAGGATTTTGAACATAATGCCTCACCTTTGGGATGGGCAGCCTTCTATGGAAATGCAGAAATGGCCCGCTATCTCATCGAACTAGGAGCGGACGTGAATCATGAGTGTGATCCCATCCATATCGCTGTCCACGGTCGTGATGGCGAGTGGCGTGAGTTTACCTCAACGACTCCGGAAGATTATCAAGCCGTTATCGATGTCCTTAAAGCGCATGGGGCCAGCGACCCCCATTGACGGAGGAGGGCCTACCTCGATAGACGATAATTTTATCCGACATTTTGTCCCTATCTTTAATACTATCTTTTCTCAGTTACAAACGTGACTAATCAAATACCAAAGGAAGTAGCAAAACTACTAGATCGACTGGCAATAGGCTGTCAGAAAATCTTAAGTGATACATTTGTTGGTTTTTACGTTCACGGTTCATTAACCATGGGATGTTTCAACTTTGAACAAAGTGACATTGATTTCTTAGTCGTCGTAAACGAACCTTTAGATAGGCAAACCAAGAAAGCATTAGCGGATATGTTGATTCAATTATCTGATGAGGCACCCCCTAAAGGATTTGAAATGAGTATTGTTCTGGAAAAGAACATGCAAAACTTCATTTATCCAACGCCATTCGAATTACACTTTGGAGATAATCACATAGAGAAATATAAAGCTGATCCAAATTATTTATGTGAGAATGGAGAAGATCCGGACCTATCAGCCCGTTGAAGAACTACCTTTCAACGCACATAAACGGAAAAGACGCCTGGAGTGCGGGTCAGATAAATCAAGGTAAGGAGATTGAGCAGGAGACGCTGATAAGAGGTTAAAAAGGTGACCGAGGGCAGCAAACGTGATTGTAGGACGAGCAGTAGACGCTGCAAGGCCTTGGCCAGGTCCTGGAGGGCCTTCGGAGTACCTACGCCCATCACTTTGCGCATGAGCAGAGCCAGGTTGCAGCCCCCGATGTGGATCAGCAAACGCTTGAGGATATTGCCGCGGTCTCTCAAGTGCAACCTGCGCATGCCACCGGTATCATATGTGTGAGCGATGGTTCTTTCCACCCGTTCTGCACGACTTCGGCGCAAGGCCTTGCCGCGATCTCCCTTGATCCGGCGTCGATTCGCATATACCGCGGCCTGCTCATCTCGTCGGCCGTTCCACTTGCGGCGTCCCCGATCCGGTTCTGAAATGTAACTCCGGATGCCGCCTTGCTTCAGACTGGTCAATACATCGTTGCTATGATATCCTTTGTCCGCAACCACCTCCCGTATACGCTGTCTGTGCAAACGTTTGGCAGCTTTTTCGTCCTTCGCGACCTGCTTGAGATTGAGCTGCGCCTCGAGCAGCGTCCAGGGCAACGACCCGGTATCTCCTTCATCTGCTCCCGACAACGCCACTGCCACAATGGCATTGGTGTCCAGATCCACCGCGTGCTCCACCTTGTGCGCCATGTGCGTGCGACCGTCCTTCATCTTAGCGATCTTGGCATCCGGGTCGTGCGGGTGCTCCCAGTCCTGGTTCGATCCCTTCTTCGGTCGCTTCTTATCGATCTTGGACAAGTCCTCGCGGGTAGGCGTTTCAATGCCCGAGGCCTTGGCCAGATTCTCAAGGAATGCCTGGTAGCCTTCACCCGTGTCACGGCGTACAATGCTGCGCATCGCGGCGTTGGCCTCCAGTGTCGTAGCATCCACGCCCAACGTCTTCCCCTTCACCAGACCCGCTTTGCACAAGACCCTCAGGATCCACTTGAAAACCGCTTCGTGAACTTCCAAGGGAAGCCGATGCCGGATGCGAGACAGGCTGGAATGATCCGGGGTCTGTTCGTCAAGGGCATACCCCAAAAACCGGCGCAACGTCAGCGAGTCAGATACACGCCATTCGATCCCACGTTCCGAATCAAGTCCCTCGAAATACCCAATCAAAAGCATCCGAAAATAAACCCCGGGCGGAATGCCCTTGCGACCCATATGAGGAGCGTAATACCGCTGGCAAAGCCCCTCGACGAACTCGTCGAAGCCGTTCGCCCCCAATACCTGATTCAGCTTCTCGTAGAACGGATGACCCGGAGATTTCACCAAAGTGTTCGATGCGATGAACAGGTTTTCCTGTCTCTGTCGTCCTCGTTTTCCCATTGCCATTTGCTCGTCCTCCCTTCTCAGTTTGAACCTGATATATCATAGGACCAAACCACAAGGAAAGACAATAGTCATCTTGGCATAAACGCACTTTTTCAACAGGCTGCTAGCCGCACACGCAATGATTACAAAAGAACGTGGGTTGTGCCTTCTTAGTAAACCCATCAGTGAAGTATTTTTCAATATTCCGAAAAAATACTATTTGAATTCTATTATTCACGACTCTAGATGGAGTTTTGATAACATCTCCAAAGGTCCAGATTCTGGAACATGTTCTGTACCAATGTATGGCGTATTGAATTTTTGCAGAGCACTTGCATTCACTAATAATGGACTAATTACATCAAAACATGAAGGTGGACAATGGGGACTGAAAAATCTTCCAAAAGAATACTCAGAACTCATCCAACAGGCCTTAAACAAATATTCAGGTGGTAAAAATGCTCAAGAAGTAGAAGCGTCTACACTTAAGAAGTTTGCTATTTATGCTATTAATAGATTAGGATCATAATCCCAGAGAAAATGATGCTTCGGATTACGACTATCTGACGAACATTTGAGAGGCCCGGATGGCATTCGACTTCAAGGAATTCCCAACACTCGAGACGGACAGGTTGATTCTGCGAGAGTTAACCCAGGACGATGCGCAGGATTTCTTCGACATTTGGACCGACCCTGCGATTGAGGATGGCTTCGACGCAACAGGATTCAAGAATCTAGAAGGCGCACGCAAGCACCTTCAAGTCAAAAGCAATGCTTTCAAGAGGAAACAGCTCCTCACGTGGGGTATCGAGTCAAAAGACAGTTCACGTCTTATGGGCGCCTGTTTATACGGTAATTTCGCCCGACGAACAAAGGCGGATATATCCTACTACCTTCTGAGCGAATTCTGCGGACAGGGTATTATTTCCGAGGCCCTCGAACCGGTTGTCGAATTCGGCCTGGAAGAAATGGGATTGCACAGAATACAAGCCCTCATAAGTCCGGACAATGTGGCTTCTATTCGTGTGATCGAAAAGCTCGGATTTCACAGGGAAGGCTGTCTAAGGAGGTTCCACTACTCACAGCAGCGTGACTGGGTCGACAAGATCTCTTATTCACTTCTCTCAACCGATTAATCGTCGCCCGATCAAACCTTCACCCTTTTTCTTAGGGATGTGAGTTGCGAGCAAGCGAGCAACGGTTGGGTGGTAGCAAGAAAAAGGGCGACCTTGGGGGGTGGGGTTGGAAGCAAACAATGAATTGGGGGTCACTTGCGGTTCATAGAGTGAAAGGCAATATGAAGAAAGTAGAAAACCACTTTTCAAAACCCTCCTCAGTGGATGAGATGGATAAAAAGCTGGCGCGGGGCATGAGGGAGTGGGAGGAAGACGTCATTCAGAAGCGTTTCCCTCAAACGG
Organism: Candidatus Latescibacterota bacterium; assembly: GCA_965217865.1. Classification (GTDB taxonomy): domain Bacteria; phylum Latescibacterota; class UBA2968; order SICM01; family SICM01; genus CBDCJO01. Next base: position 4,219,418 of record CBDCJO010000002.1, read on the forward strand.
GCAGGATTTTGGATGTTGGCTGTGGCTGTGGTCGAGAGGCCATCCATTTGGCAAAGAAAGGCTACGATGTTGTTGCAGTGGATGTTTCGGAGCCTCAGATAGATCGTGCCAGAGAGAATTCCAGGAAGATGAACGTCAAGATCGCATTCGAAAAAACAGATGGGCTGAATTTACCACCTGGAGACTTTGATGTCATTATCTTATGGGCACAGGTTCTTGGCAACATCGAAGCCTAACAGGATCAACTGACACTTTTAAGCAATTGCAGGAAGTCACTCACGGATTCCGGTCTGATTTCAGGTTCAGGCCACGAGAAGGCGTTTTGCCAAAAGGATTCTCCTGAATATACGGACGAGAATTGGCTTTACCCCTGGGGAAGAGGGAACTTGAAATATCATCTTTTCACCAAAGAGACTTTGGAGGAATTGTTTGTCCAATCGGAGTTTCACATACTCGATACAGAAGTTCCAACCTCATTGCCGGCAATTATTCATACTGCTGCTCGAAAAATCACGTAATCTTCGAATAACGCAGAACTCATCGTTTGCATCCCTGACACGCTCGTTCATCTAAAGTCGAAAACAAAAGTTCTTTCGCTTTTCAATGAAGTGATGGATTCTTTGGACGAAACCGGTAGATTTATCATCCCGTTATTGCCGACAAGAAGAATACCTAACAAAGCAAATACACACGGCCGGTGATTTGCAGCGTTAGGTTGAATGGTAGCAATGAAATGAACGACAGTAGCTCACGCCGCTTCTTTTTGCAGGAAATCTAAGACATTACCCACTGGAATTGTCTTTCCCTCTCCCGGGCCAAGTACCATATTTCCATCGTCAGTAGACATGGTTTGTTCTCCTTTCTTAATGGCCTAAATGGAACACTTCTCGCATTACCCCAACAGTATTGGGTTTACGGTCAAACCTCCATCAATGATGTATTCAGAACCAGTGATGAACCAGGCATCGTCTGATGCCAAAAACGAAACGAGTTTGGCGATTGCCTCTGATGTACCGAACTCCTTTAACGGAACTCTATTTTGCATGGCTGAGGCAAATCCCTGGATTTGCTCATCACTCATTCCTGTTTTTCCAAAGATTTCAGTGGCAACAGGACCTGGATTCACCGAATTGACTCTAATCTTTCTAGGGGCCAATTCTGTAGATGCCGTACGCGTATATGAGTTTAACGCTGCTTTACTGGCGGCATACGCTGCCGTATTGGCCATACCGGTATAGGCGTTGATCGATGAAAGGTTGACTATCGAGGCACCATCGCTCAGAACGGGCAGAAATTTCTCTATGGTAAATACTGCACCTTTGAAATTAATGTTCATGATGGTGTCGAACGTAGTGTCATCAATTGATCCTACAGGGGTAGGGTAGAAGACACCCACATTAACAAATAATATGTCAACTTTGCCGTACGTGTTTTTTACCTCAGCAACCAGGTTATCTGTGTGCTCGAGGTTCCCCTGGTCAGCCACAATTCCCTTCACCCCTATCAGCCTGTTGAAAAAGTGCATTTATGCCAAGATGACTGTTGTCTTTCCTTGTGGTTTGGTCCTATGATATATCAGGTTCAAACTGAGAAGGGAGGACGAGCAAATGGCAATGGGAAAACGAGGACGACAGAGACAGGAAAACCTGTTCATCGCATCGAACACTTTGGTGAAATCTCCGGGTCATCCGTTCTACGAGAAGCTGAATCAGGTATTGGGGGCGAACGGCTTCGACGAGTTCGTCGAGGGGCTTTGCCAGCGGTATTACGCTCCTCATATGGGTCGCAAGGGCATTCCGCCCGGGGTTTATTTTCGGATGCTTTTGATTGGGTATTTCGAGGGACTTGATTCGGAACGTGGGATCGAATGGCGTGTATCTGACTCGCTGACGTTGCGCCGGTTTTTGGGGTATGCCCTTGACGAACAGACCCCGGATCATTCCAGCCTGTCTCGCATCCGGCATCGGCTTCCCTTGGAAGTTCACGAAGCGGTTTTCAAGTGGATCCTGAGGGTCTTGTGCAAAGCGGGTCTGGTGAAGGGGAAGACGTTGGGCGTGGATGCTACGACACTGGAGGCCAACGCCGCGATGCGCAGCATTGTACGCCGTGACACGGGTGAAGGCTACCAGGCATTCCTTGAGAATCTGGCCAAGGCCTCGGGCATTGAAACGCCTACCCGCGAGGACTTGTCCAAGATCGATAAGAAGCGACCGAAGAAGGGATCGAACCAGGACTGGGAGCACCCGCACGACCCGGATGCCAAGATCGCTAAGATGAAGGACGGTCGCACGCACATGGCGCACAAGGTGGAGCACGCGGTGGATCTGGACACCAATGCCATTGTGGCAGTGGCGTTGTCGGGAGCAGATGAAGGAGATACCGAGTCGTTGCCCTGGACGCTGCTCGAGGCGCCGCTCAATCTCAAGCAGGTCGCGAAGGACGAAAAAGCTGCCAAACGTTTGCACAGACAGCGTATACGGGAGGTGGTTGCGGACAAAGGATATCATAGCAACGATGTATTGACCAGTCTGAAGCAAGGCGGCATCCGGAGTTACATTTCAGAACCGGATCGGGGACGCCGCAAGTGGAACGGCCGACGAGATGAGCAGGCCGCGGTATATGCGAATCGACGCCGGATCAAGGGAGATCGCGGCAAGGCCTTGCGCCGAAGTCGTGCAGAACGGGTGGAAAGAACCATCGCTCACACATATGATACCGGTGGCATGCGCAGGTTGCACTTGAGAGACCGCGGCAATATCCTCAAGCGTTTGCTGATCCACATCGGGGGCTGCAACCTGGCTCTGCTCATGCGCAAAGTGATGGGCGTAGGTACTCCGAAGGCCCTCCAGGACCTGGCCAAGGCCTTGCAGCGTCTACTGCTCGTCCTACAATCACGTTTGCTGCCCTCGGTCACCTTTTTAACCTCTTATCAGCGTCTCCTGCTCAATCTCCTTACCTTGATTTATCTGACCCGCACTCCAGGCGTCTTTTCCGTTTATGTGCGTTGAAAGGTAGTTCTTCAACGGGCTGATAGCCCAACATCGTTAGTCGTCGTTCCGCACGAAGCAATATGTTTGTCCGATATCTCGAAATCCTAGCCGCCGGTATAGGTGTTGGGGCCAGTCGTCGGCCTCGGTGAGAAGAAAAATGAAATCACATCCTTGCTTTCGAGCATGGTCAGTCGCTGTATTGATGACGGCGGTCCCATAACCTCGTCCCTCAAAAAGAGGATCAGTCGTTATCTCGTCAATTTGCGCCGTCGCCCCCCTCCGGTATAACACACAGCGGGATACGAAAGCATCATCTATTCGAACGGCAGAATACGCAAGTTCGCAGCACTGTTGGTACGTTATCGCACGATCCGTGAGGCGCCGAGCGCCCTCTTCAGATTTGCCCATGTGTCGCCAAAACCCTTCGATACCCGGCCTGGCCTCATCGAAAGTCACAATTTCTGCCTCAATACCTGGCTGCCGCGTTGGTGCGTCAATTAAGGCCATGTACAAGTCCGATGATAGCTCATAGTTATCCTCTTGCAAAGCAGGTGCCAAAGCGTCAACCAGACTTTTGTCGTCAATTGAGATGACACGAAACGCTACTCCGACTTCATCGAATACGCGATCGAGTTGTAAAAGCAAGTCCCCCGGCGGCACGTCGTGATCGACACGTGCGAAATTATGAGAGAGCGCATTGAGATGGTCGGTGTTCAGAACGATGCTTCCAAATTGAGTCTTCACAATTTCAGTGGCGGCTCCGTCCAATAGTGCCCTCTCGTGTTCCAAGGCTCGCGAAAGCATCTTGTTGGCGGTGCCGTTGGTCATCTATATCCCCTCCTCATATGTCAGTTAACGTTTGGCACCCCCGAACCTGCAGCGGGCGCGGCACTTGCCCTTAAGGACTTTCACAAAAGCAGCAAGCGCCGTGTCCGCGATAGCAGGTTTGGTCGAGGGCCGTCAGGCCCGAGCTGGGGGTGCCTTGTTACACGACGTGGTTGCTGTTAGATGTTTTGTTTCGTTGCGTCCAATCAGTTCGAAGAAGCCCATATACGACTCGATCCTTCCAAACCCCCTCATGAAGCGAATGCATTCTTAGATCGCCTTCTTTACTCATTCCACACTACTTGACAGTGCTCTAGAAAGCGTGTGAGCCAACCGCATACTGATGAAGAACAAATGCGCAGACAGCTCTGGCAGATTGTTTATTGTCACGACGTGCTCATTCGGAATGACGAACATATGCCCCGGATTAGCGGGATGCAGTGCCATCAGTCCGGTAACCAACTCGTCGGCATAGACAATACTTGCTGGCGCTTCTCGCCGAGCGATTTAGCAGAAGATACATGATTTCATGGCTCTGATATTCCTGTTACGAGAACGACCGCTCTGCTCATGGTCGTTGGATGAGGAGATTGGCAGGAAGGCGACTATCTGACCGCCCAACCTGCACAAAGCGCTCTCGTCCTTGACCAACTCAGTGCCTCATCTGGCCACGTTCAATCCCACCATCTCTCCTCCCCACACTTTCTCGAACGGTAACTCGTTATTGAACTCAAGAATGCAGTATATCCTCTTCTATTCTGGAAATATGCTGCAAGTGTGTTTGTCCCATCTCGTCCCATGTCATTTAACGTCTTCGCCACTTGCGAACCCGCCACCGGCGGGTTGCCGGAGGCCAAGGCGCGAATGCGCCGCAGCGCAAGTCGCGCTGTTAGAAGATGTGGTATACCCCCATCTATCCAAACTGTAAATCAAATGAAGACTTTACTACGGTTTATAAGCTCACCAAGAGTCAAGAAAATTCTTACTGCGCTCGTGAAGTCTGGCGCCTTTCGGCGGCATAAGGAATCTGAACCCAGACTTCTCGTGTGTCTGCCATTTGTATGGAGTATCGCATCGTGGACACTTGATAGCATTATTCTCCGGTTCGCATCCCCGCATTGTCGCATGGCAGACTTTACAAAACGTCACACAACCGTAGCTATCTATGTCTCGCGATTGTTTCTCGCCAGAGAAATCGTCATGGACAGTCTTGCAATTCAAGCAGACGAATAGCCCATGTCTATCAGGTTTCCTTCCTTCATATTCACGGAAATACCGCAGTATGGCCTCCTGTGCTTCGATGCTGATTTGACGAAAGGATTTCACTTTGGCTTCGCAGAACTGACATGGAAAGCTAATCCACTCCACCAGTTTCTTCAGACCAAAAGCAAACACCACCAGTCCCGCGAGGCCAAATCCAATAAGAAGTGCTGGATGCATGGTTCATCTCCAATTTCGGACCTGCAATTGAGCAGCGACAACGCAGTATATCCCGATCTATTCCGGAGCTATACTAAACAGGTCTCTATCCCTTCCATTTCTTCTAACGTCCGCGCACTTGCGAACTGCCGGCCTGTCCTCCGGAGCTGCGGCCTGTCCTTCCGAAGCTCCGAAGGAGCGAAGGAGGAAGGAGCGAAGGAGGGAGGAAAGTTGGGTCGAGGGCCGTCAGGCCTGAGCCGCAAGTGCAGTTGTTATGGGAAGTTCCAGCCGGCTTCTTGACTATCTTCCCAAAAAGCATCAACTTCAGAATCGGATATTGGGTCTTAATTTCAGAAGAGCGATCCTATGGAAGATCTACAATCACTCATTAGACAGACGCGAGAAGGCAATCTCCGCGCATTTGGCTATGTAGTCCGAAGATTTCACGACATGGCGGTCGGATACGCCTTCTCCATCCTGAACGATTTTCATTTGGCGGAAGATGTCGCTCAAGAAGCCTTTGTGCAGGCTTTCTCCAGGCTCAGTCAGCTTACGGCCCGCAGGAAACTGAAGGACATCATCACCAGCAAATTCGATGAGTTGTTGCCAGAAACTTCGCCAACACACACCTATCAAGGAGCCCAGCATATGTTCAAAACGATGTTTCCCGAGCTGCACGTATCCGACGTCGAAAAGGCGGCGACCTTTTTCTCAGAGGCGCTTGGTTTCAAAAGAGGATTTACATACGAGGAGGAGGGGAATCTGGACTTCGTTGTAATGTCCCACGGAGACAAGACCATATACCTCCACCACATGCTTCCTGATGTTGAGTCCGAGCAACCACGTCGGATGAGACTCTACTTCCAGCCGTACGACATTGATCGCCTTCACACAGAGCTGAAGTCAAAGGGGTTCCAGGTTTCGCAGCTTGAAGATGAGAGCTACGGGGCAAGGACGTTCACTCTGAAAGGACCTGACCAGTACGAGATTTGGTTCCAGCAATGGACATCGAACTAGAGTTACCTTGGGCTGGAATTTCCCATAACGTCTCGCGCATGTCCGCAGCGAGGATTTGGGAGGAAGCCGGTGGTTTTCTCCGGCTGTAGCCGGACATGCGCTGTTATATGAAGTTCGACCCCATTCAATTATACTTTGTAGATATTTCATTGTACGATAAATTTCCCCCATAGATGTCAAGGGCAGAACCAACCGTAAAATTGATTTTGCTATTTCCATGCTTCTCTACTAATGATATATCATTATATGATTTTATTCCTCCTGCATATGTTGTAGTAATAGGAGAAAATTCACCAAGCATTTTTATCAAATCTACTTCAACGCCTGACATTTTCCCTTCAACATCAACAGCATGCACTAAAAATTCATCACAATATTCTGATAAAAACAATAAGCAATCTTTATCAATTTTACAGTTTGTGAACTTGCTCCACTTGTCGGTCATAATATAATAATCTGTCTCCTTTTTCCTTGAACTCAGATCTAATACAATATTATCTTTTTCAACAACCTTTCGGAGTTTTTTAAGATTATTTAGATCAATTTCACCATTATTAAACACAAATGATGTTACAATTATATGTGATGCTCCTTTTGAAATATAATAGTCAGCATTTTCGTCATTAATCCCACCGCCAACTTGAAGCCCTTTTGGGAACACTTCAAGGGCCTTTATTACTTGAGATTCATTTCCAGGGCCTAGCATCATAATATGACCGCCATATAGATTGCTGTTTTTAAACATTGTAGCATAATAGGTTGCTGGTTGAGTAGAAATAAAATTCTGTTTAATTTCATTGTCTTTTAATGTACTGCCAATAATCTGTTTTACTAATCCATTATGAAGGTCAATACATGACCTGAATTTCATTTATCATTACCTATTAGAAATATTATACAATGGGGTCGAATTTCATATCACGTTTCGGCTGTCCTGAACCGCGAAGCGGTTGGGTCGGAAGGAGCGAAGCGACTGGAGCCAGGAACAGCCTGATATTAATATAAAGGCCCTCGTTGTCAGGAGAGGTTATAATTGAGATCCGGATATCTCAATCACCTTTCTCCCACAGGAGGGCCTTATGCAATACGCAAGGATCGACTCGAACTATTTCTGTGGCATCGATCTCCACGCCAGAACGATGTTTGTCTGCATCATGGACAAGATGGGAGAGATTGTGTTCCAGCGCAACCTGAAAAACGACTTCAAGCTCCTGCTGCAGGTGCTGGAAACTCACCTCGGTAGCATCGCCGTCGGGGTGGAGTCAACCTTCAACTGGTACTGGCTGGCTGACGGGTGTCACAAGGCCGGGATTCCATTCTACCTGGGACACGCCCTGTATATGAAGGCGATCCATGGGGGCAAGAAAAAGAACGACCGTCTCGATTCCAGAATGCTGGCTGAGCTGATGCGCTGCAACCTGTTCCCGATGGCCTATGCCTATCCGCAAGAGATGCGGGCAACCCGGGACCTGCTCCGGCGAAGACACCGGTTTGTGGCCTTACGGGCTGAGTGTTACACCCACATCCAGAACACCTTCTCTCAGCAAGCTATCCTGGATCCTCTCAGCGACCAGGTCAAAAAGAAGAGCAACAGGAGAAAGCTGTGCGAACGTCTGGCCGACCCAGATCTGAGTATGTCTGTGGACTGCGATCTGGACCTGGTTGACTCCCTGGACAAAATGATCTACAAAGTCGAGAAGCAAGTCTTGGCACAGGCCAAACATCACGATCGCAATGTCCTGTCTATCCTGATGACGGTTCCCGGACTTGGGGAGATGTTGGCCATGACCATCCTGTATGAAATCCACACGATTGAACGGTTCAAATCCGCTTCAGCCTTCTCCTCCTACAGCCGGCTGATCAAAGTCGAGAGAGAGTCCGCTGGAAAGAAGACAAAGGACGGGAATAACAAAATCGGCAACCCACACCTAAAGTGGGCCTTCTCAGAAATCATCCTCGTCGCCCAGCGATGGTCAGAACCGATCAATAGATACTACGAGAAGCTCAAAAGCAAACAAGGTCCGGGAAAAGCCAAGAGCGTCATCGCTCACAAATTCGGCGTGGCCGCCTACCAAATGCTCAAAAACGGCCAGGCATTCGACGAGAAACGGTTTGTAGCATAATGGGTGGGGCGGTTAACCCGGCGCCTAACTGGCAGGGCAACGTCCGGACAATAGCCCAGCTCATCGGCTTGATTGGGAAGCCGCCTTCACCCCTTATTTAGAACATAGATGAGCGGATCTGAGACAGTCAGTCCGTCTGCCCCCGCGATGAACCCGAACCTAACTGGCGTTCCCCCTCATAAAAGGGGAGAACAGCCATCCTTCTTGATTGGGACTCAAGGGGTACCGATTATTTTCTGGAGGGAGAGGACAATGCCTCTCCCAGGGCGCTCCACAGTATACCGTGAGAGGCGCTTGATTCCCGATACGTGTTTGGTGCAGATGGCTCACATCTAGCCCGGTTTGTGAAAATCAAGTCAGACCGACGACTGACAAAGATCCGAACATCGCCAAACCTCTTCGGATCGGCTCATTGCACGCCCCGAACGTTAGGGTCGCAAAAAAACGGTGAAAATCGTGATGGAGGAGTCTTTTTTTCTTGACCCGGGGCCTTTAATATGTGTTATGTGTCTGTGGCAGTTTTGCGATGAGTCAAAACAATAAAGGGGACACCATCAACTTCCCTGGTTTTTCTTTTAATCTATCACAATTCTCAGTAGGGTTTCAAAACGCTTCTCCATATAGTGGACCTCAGGTGCATCTTCTCTTGGCCCCAAATCCTTCCATCCATACTTCAAATAAAATCTCGCCGCAACAGCATTCGACGGACTGACATTAAGTCGGGCTCTCTTACATCCAAGCTGTTTAAAAAATAATCCTACATGCTTGTCGAGCAAATAACCCATACCTTTCTCTCGATATTCCGGAATCAGATAATAGAGGTTGACATATCCTACAGCGGGGTCAATCCTCCATCTGCCCATCTCGATCTGACCAATGATCTTATCATCCTTCCAGACGTGGATACAGCTATTAGGAATCTCACCCATGCGCTGTCTGAGCCAGTTAATATATCTTTCGGCTCCTTTTCCATCGACCTCATGGAATCTCTCTGCCGATCCGAAACTGCAGATGTAAGAATCCTCTCTGAACTTGATGCACAAATCGGCATGTCGCTCCAAATCAATAGGAATGAAATCCAGATGGTCAACCTTCATACTTTTGTTCCTACGACTATAAAATGGTCTTATTCACTGTCGAACAGGCATATCTGAATATCAAGATCGAATTGTGGCAAACCGGGCAAGGATGATGGGAGAACTGATTTTGTCCCCCTTGTGTTTTTCAGATCGACCCCAAAACTGCCATTGCACATAACGTCTGAACACTCCCGAAGGGGCCGTGTATCGGAAAAGGAAGCAGTGTTTTTTGCCATCAGCCAATGAATCAGTCACGGCCCTTTTGACCGAGCGCAGCGAGTCGGGAGTGGGTTGTTAAATGCTGGTGGCGCGCCCCCTTCACGGCGAAGCCCTAAACGGGGCGGAAATACAGCGCACCCCTTCACCTTGTTTTCCCTACTTCGATCCTAATCCAACTTCTCCCTCGCAATCTCCACAATCCGGCCTCGCACCACCTGTACGTCCTGTTCTCGAACTGTCCCCAGAGATCCTATCTCATCTCGAATCAGGCCTGCCACACGCTCCGTCACATTCTGGAAAATTCGATCCTGCACGGCCTGGCTAGCCCCATTCAGCGCAACTGCCAAATCTCTCGTATTCAGCTCACGTAGCATCCCTTGTATTTCCCGGTCGCTCAAATTTATAAGATCCTCAAACGTGTTCACCTCACGTATCCGTTCCGATAACCGACTTACCTGCTCCATCTCTTCGGCCGAAAGCGACCAGTCGAACACATCCATATTCTCTTTCAGATGCCCCTCTGAACTCGCCTTGGGAATCACCACCATCCCCTGCTGCACCAACCACCGCAGTCCCACCTGCCCGGGGGTCTTACTGTGGCACTGGCCAATATTGATCAGAGCAGGCTCTCCCAGAATGCGACCCCTTCCTAACGGCGTATGTGCTGTCACCACCACGTTGTGTTCTCGACACCATCGCAACACGTCCCGCTTCTCCTCCCCGGGATGGTACCTGATCTGGTTCACGCTAATGGGTACCTCGCTAACGTCCGAAGCTGCGCTTTGCCCACCATAGCTTCCATGGCCACCGAAGCTTCCCTGGCCACCGAAGCGTCAGCGAAGGTGGCAGAGTAGGTGGGCAGCAGCGGAGGAGGAAGTGGGTTGGTGCGGAGCGTAGCGGAGCCGTGAGCCACATGTTAAATGCAGTGCAGGTTTAGCATGCACATTACCTGACGGGGCAAATCTTTGACTCTGCGTTGAAGAAAACTACCCTTCCTTCGGTTTCTTGAACCACCACGTGGCTTCAAGGTGTTTTGGAGGAGGGGGGTGGGGCAGCGGGATCCAGGCCCCGACATCCACATCAGGACCCGTAGTCCCAGAGGGCCGGATATCATCAGACGGACTCCCGTCTCCGGAATACTTGATATATAGCTTTAGAAATTTCGTCTTTTGTGTAACAACATCAGTTCCAAGGAAATTGCGGATCGGGAAGAAAAGCTTTACCCGTGCCTCACGTGGGGAATATGTATAAGCTCCTGTTGATTCCTCAAGGGAATCGGTACCGGGAGATAAGCGCCACCCTTTCCTCCAGACGATCTCTCCTGTATGGCGGACCTGCATTGGTTCGTGAGGCCGAACGATACCCATCTCCTCTACTTCAATGGGCTCATAGGCAGTTCCCTCATTGTCCTCCAAATAAATGGTCCAGTTCTTCAACGAAAGAAAAGAGGGCGCGTAAGGTGTTCTCACCTTAAGGCGGATGAAAATGGCGTTCTCAATCCGGTTTTTCGACCAGTAAGCCTCACGGATCGTAGATAAGTTCCGACCCTTTGGATTGTAGTATTTGCAGATATGGTGGACTTCTGCCTCGACCAGGTCGGGCGACATCAGGGTGGCGGCCACGGTGAGGGGTGAACGAACAAGACGATTCTCCAGCCCTGGCCCATGCTTTCCACGGGTCGGCTGCCATAAATCGTCTGTAATGTGCGACTCACCTCGCAGGGGATCGTTTAAGGGCGCGTACGTTCTAACTATCCAAGTCTTCAGGAGGTCGGAGTAGGACTTCGACTGATCCTGCTTCTGGGGCTTGGTAAAACTGACATAGTAAACATCCGTTTGATTTGGTTCGTGCAGCCCAGCCCAGGTGTCAATGTAACAGAAAGGCATCTTTTGGTTAAACCGAAGGTCCAACAGGCGATCCTTGCGTTTCGTCATATCATCCAGACGGTCCTGCTGCCGGCTGTCGAGACTTCCTCTGAAGTTGTTCAAGACTCTGTCGACTTCTGCGATTGCTTTCTTCTTTCTATCCCTTACCTCGTTGAGGTCTCCACTCATCCCTTTCCAGATAGCTGCTTCAGATGTCATCCTCGCATAGTCCCACTCGAAGGCCTTCAAAGTATTTCGGATCTGGGAAATCTTCCACCTTGCTGAATCCTGTTGCGCTGGGGATAGCTTTAGTTTCTTTGTGAGCTTTCGAAGGTCCAACAGATCTTCCGGTCCTCGACCATGACCATAGGCAACCAAAGCCGGAAAAATGATACAGAGCGCCACAAAGAACCGAGGCCAATGTGTGGTAGTACTTTTTCTCACCATTCCCCCCTACCCTTGCTGTAGGTTGAATACCTGCATTGCATTTAATGTTCAGGGTTGCAGAAGTGGCCGTGCATTGGTAAAGATAAAAAAGTTTTACAGGAAAGTATAAAAGAAAAACCTACGGCCATTTTTGGGGTGGGTGGAAGGTGAGGTGGGGAACTGCAACCCGGTGTTAGACGCCGCGGGCTCCGCTTTTCACATCCTCATGATTTATTTAAGAGAGGCCTCAGTTCCCTTCGCGTTTCCACGGCAGTGCGCTTTGCTCAACGGCTTTTCGGACATTACCGAGCCAAATTGGCCATAACCAATCCGTCTCGCACCCGAGGGGCAGATACTTCTTGTCAATAATGTGCTTCTGCTCGCGGTCAACTTTGGCTTGGACATAGCGTTCAACCTGAGAGAAGGGAATCCACGCATAGGGTCCACTCTCAAAGTAGGATCTGTCATTTTTAGGTGTTCAAAGGCGACGGTGAGGAGCGCAGAACAGCATTTCGACACCATTCCACATCCTCTCGCGGTCGGAGGTCAATCGGACATCAAGCTCGACGGCATCCACGCCAAGGTCAATTGCACGCTGAAAAGCTTGAATAGTATTCTCAGGTGCTTCACCAGGAGCACCTCTATGAGCTACGATCTCGAATTGATCCACTTTCTCCAAGGCCGCTGTTTAATAACCGTTTATGAATTGCTCCCCCCCTTGCCCACTCTCGAATTACCACAAACCCTCATTTCGCCTAACGATTTCGCCGTGCCCGAACCGGCGGCTTGTCCACCGAAGCGGCGTCTTACCCACCGTAGCTTCCCTGGCCACCGAAGCGTCAGCGAAGGTGGGCAGCCGCGAAGGTGGAAGCCGGTTGGGCGAAGGGCGTAAGCCCGTAGCCGGGCACGGACGTGTTATGCGGCGTTAGCTTCCTCTCGTTCATCACAAGGGAAATTAAGAATCCAACATTTTCCTCAAGTGCTGCAATACCAGTGTATCTCGTTTAGTCCAAAGCGGCGGATTCGCGGTCGGCGAATTAAGTAGAGCCGAGTTTTTCTGGATCGCATCATCGATTGTTACCCAGGTAGGAGTAAACTCCAGATCCTCTTCGTATTGATCCAAGGTTTGCTCTCCGAGCGTCGGCTCTACGTCACAGAGATAATAGTGGGATCTCATCTTAAAAACGTCGTAGTCTGCATCAGAAGCCGGACCGTAGGTTACCATCTTTCCATAAGCACCACGAACAGCCGTAACCTTTGTCCCACACTCTTCACGTATTTCTCGAACAAGTGCCTCTTCGTGCGTCTCGCCAGACTCAATGCCACCACCTGGAAACTTGAAATCGCCATTCTTGGGAGAGAATACCATCAGCAACTCACATTCACGAAGAATAATGCCCCGTACCGCATCTCTCAGACATGTCCGACCACTGAGATCTAGGTCTTCCGGCCGAATCAGTTTTCCAATAACTTGCATATCGTATAACTCTTTAGTGATGTGATCGCGAGTTGATGCTACCAGAGGTTGATGAGTCAACTAAGTCTCTAACTAATGCCGCATAACGTTCGTGGATCTCTAAACCCGCCCGTGTTTTTTTGGCGGGTTGCCGAAGGCCGAACGACCGAAGGGAGTGAGCAGAGATCCATTGTTATAGGATGTGCCAGCCCGGGGTGGGGTAGGGGCTTGCCAAGAACGGAAAGCTTCGGAGAATCTTCAAGACGCAGATAGCATATCTCCTGGAGCATATGTCTCCACAGGGCCTCCTTCGCTACATCCAGCCCCCCTCATGTCCTGGTTAAACAGCGATCTCAGCCTGGGCTCTCCGAGGTTGCCTACAGTCAATATAGGACATTGAGCTTCTGCTCAACAATATGGGGGTTGTCACCGCTTTGAATCGACTTGATGCCCTCAAGGACTTTCCGATATTTCACCTTCTGTTCATGTAGCAAAGACTCCATCCAGGTGCTAAGAATTGCCTGAACCAGTTCTGGTTCCGTTCCATCCACGGCTAGCCGAACAGCCGTAGTCAAAAACTTATCGCCCGGGCTTTGCACCATATTTTCCAACGTCATGATGCCTTCTCTCCGAGCTATCTCGGCAAACCCGACAAACAGCCTGTTAATCTCATCGGAACCGAGCTCAGAGAGCGGACGCTTGATGGTGGTTCTTATCGCCCGTTTCGTAGCGAGGTATTTCTTCCCAAGCTTGGGCTTTTTAAGTTGCCTTACAGTTTTCACGATGGACAACTGCACATCCTCCACATCGCGCATTGGAATCGGATCGGAAATTTCCATTTCCTCTCTGACCATCGTCCGCACACGCTTCGACATATTGCCAAATATTCGACCTTTCAGCTCCTTTGTCGCACCTTTCAGTGCAACAGCCAGGTCTTTCGTGTCCACCTCCCGTAGCATCAGCTGGATCTCCCGATCCGTTAGTTTCGAGAGATCGTCAAAGGTGATTTCATGGGTTGCTTGCGTCGCTGACATGATTATGTCCTCCTTATGAGTCGTTAAGGGTGGTCTGGGATGGCCGCCTCTTGTTTTTGGGCTGGCATTTCCTATAACGTTCAGTGGCTCACGAACCCGCGCCAGCGGGTTGGTGCGGAGCGCAGCGGAGCCGTGAGCCACATGTTATGAGAAGTGCTGCCCGAAGATACTTCCACAGCATCGCTCATCGAGCACCGAGGGACGCATATCCGCTTCGCTCCCAAATCTGCTCTGGGGGGTACTTGTAGAAGTCCAGCCAGGAGTCCTTCCCGTGCCGATTCGTGTATGCCTCACAGAGTCGGAATCCCAAAAAGTAGGCAAGTCGATCGACGGCGCCGTCCCAAGGATAGACGTGCCACTGGTGGAACTTGCTTATCGTCTCCCAATCACATGAGCCGAGATCCGGAACCGCAGCTGACACTACCTCCCGCTCATGGGCTAGTGCCCATTTCCACGCTTCCTCGCTGAACGATATATGCTTCGGCGAAGAGCCGCGTCCCTCCCAGCATATCCGGTTCAGAAAGCAGCAGAATCCTTCCTCCACTATCGACCTGACGAGTGTTATCGGAACTGAGGGATGAGCCGTGTTGTAGACTTGATGGTTCAGCTCGTGCGGCAGCATGAACCTGAAATGCTCTTCCGGCTTTTCCCCAAGATTGGACAGATTTGCCCACATCGTACCTTGGGTCCCTCCAAGATCTCCGCCAGCCAAGTAAACCAGGTACCAGTCCCCATGGGGCTTGCGTCCCGTGGTCCGAATGAATATCTCAGCAACCTCGCTGAACATATCGGTGAAATTGAGCCGGAAAGGGAGTTGGAAGGCCGGGTTCCCGACATCAGAGATCTCGGGAATCCCCGTTTCGGCCCACTGGCGGAGGTTTTCCTCCCTGGGGAAGAGAAACTGCCATAGGTGAGGTGAATGGCCGGTAGGTGTCTACGACGAACTGGTGTGTTCGTCGAGCGAGGTCCTGACCATCAGTTCGCGCCACGGAGAGGATCTGCTCTTTCCAGACGTGGATGAGCCTCAGGCCGGTATTCGGAATGAATTCCTCAACTGCCGGCGATGCTTCCAGAATCCGGGTAGCTTCCTGCAGGCTCTGTGGAATCTGTGGTGCCAATGCCAGAACCTCACTTTGGAGTCAGCAGTATGGGTTTGCTCATTTCACGGGCAGCATTTCTCATAACTTACGGTATTCCTGAACTCCTACGCAGATTCCATCATTTCGGCACATCTCCCGCCCTTCGCAGATACCTCCCCACGAAGAACCAACCCGTATATGTTCGTAGATCCCTTGTTATTAGGAGAAATCGTTTTAGGACGAACCCACCTTTGACAATTACATTATACTATCCAGAGCACTCTGAATCTTTCCGATATTTCGGGTTGTGACCCTGGGATAGATTTCGGTGGTCTTAGAACTCTTATCCTAACAATTCTTGAATATAACGCAAATCCGTTCCACGTTCAAGCAAAGGCGCCTTCGAAACCCTGGCCTTTGGACGCTCCACACAGAATTTGGACACTCAGAAGCATTCAGGTCTTTATCGCATAAAAATAAACACACTTGCACGAACCCGGTCCATTTCCGTTGCAATTTAAGAGGGGTTTTCGCCAATCTCAATACGGACGCGAGTTTTGGTGGTAACCCCTCGTTTGTCATTGCTATGGATCGACTTTTGAGTTAGTATCCCTTTGTATAATTTTAGGTGATTGAGTAGATATTGGCACCAGCGTATATTAATAATATGCTGGTAATTAATCCACTTAAGTTAGCAAATGACTGCAAGATAAGTAGGGCCTATTTTCGTGCAGCCCGTTGGGGTGGAAAAAGGCGATGTCCAAGCTGCGATTATCAGCGCAGGTTGCCCTTATTAAAAGACGATCGGTTCAGGTGTTCACGGTGTGGATATCGGTTTAAAGATTTCACGGGCACTTATCTTGAAAGGCTTCGAATTTCATTTGACGAGCTTGCCCATTTACTTTATCTGTTTGTATTGGGAGTGCCCTCTTACCGATCCAGGCACTACCTGTCCGTATCGCTGAAAACGGCTCAGCGGATTTATACCACGTTTCGCCAGGCCATCTACGATCATAGCTTTACGGACCAGGTGCTTTGGGGTGAGATCGAGTTGGACGAGGCGATGTATGGAGGTCATCATAAGGGTAAGCGTGGATGGGGAGCAGCCGGAAAACACTTGGTTTTCGGGCTTTATCAGAGGAACGGAAAAGTCCTCACCTTTCCCATTCCGGATCGAAGTCGAAACACCCTTACACCGCTTGTGACCTCACACACCAAAGCAGGCAGTCTATACTACACCGATGACTGGCACGCCTACACTTGGCTGTCAGTCAAAGGTGACCACGTGGTTGTTCGAAAAGAAGAAGGGGTGCCCAAAGGCAAAGGCCGACATCACATCAATGGCATCGAAGGCTTCTGGAGTTTTTCTAAAAATTGGCTATATCAATACAGAGGAATCCCTCGACATCATTTCCATTTATACCTGAAGGAAACAGAGTTCAGATTCAACCAGGAAGACGAGGATCTCTTCCCAATTATTGCTTCATATCTGGTGAATCTGGTACCAATATCTTCCTAATTACCTAATTTTACAAGGTTTGGGAAACCTGCTACTACAAAATTTGGACATCTTTTGGGTCGTTAACTGTTGGTTTCCTTGAGTCGGTGCTCCACCGATAACCTTAATCTGGGGAAGACAGCAATAGAGCACAAGTTTTACATCTATATAGGATTGGGGAAAGGGCTGAAAAAGATGGGTGTCATGTCTGCCAGAGGAGCTTTTAAAGCGTTACTGTTCAATGTTTTTTTTCTTAATCTGCTATTAAATCCTGCCTTAGCGGACGACGAAAGTTCACAGTTAGTAGATGAGGATGAGTGGATCTTTGATCTCCCCCTGGAGGAGTTAGTAAATGTACAAATTGTCTCGGCTGCAAAAACGTCCGAAAAAATTGAAGAAATCCCCGCCAGTGTTGTCCTGATAACGAGGGAAGAGATAGAATATTTCGGGTATGCAACTTTGGCCGAATTGCTCGAACACATTCCGGGATTGTACCAGATCGATGACTACCAGGAAGGCTCTAAACTCGGTGTGCGGGGATTCTGGTCCGGTGTGCCAAAAAAAGTGATGATTTCCATTTTGTTTTCAACACTTCATACTACAAAACAGCCGGCATCGATGAGCCGTACAGTACATTACAAAGCTCACCTTCACCTGGTGCTGTGGGTCTAAGCACAGGGAATAGGCTGGAAGACGAAGAAAAGTATCTCAAATTCTCCTGGGGTTATAAGAGCGTTTCAATCAACACCAGTTACAGCCAGTCGAAAAAGGAATTCTTCTTTCCCCTACCGGCCGTTGTAGATGGGTCTTTGCGAAAAACTGAGGCCGTTAATATCTCTATCGGCACTCGAAATCAGGTTTCTCAGCCGCTCACCCTAGAAGGACGATTTGTCTTTTCCACGAACAACGCCTCTCTAAAATACGACATCAGAAGACCGGGGTGGGTCGGAAATCAAAACTGGAAATCCTCAGCTTACGAGTTTGAACTGAATGCTTTCTTTCAGCCAAATGAGCAGGTGAACGCAACTTTCGGTTTAAAAAACAGGTCTGTGTTCGATCTGTCTGATCGTTTTCACATACCTTCATCAGGTTTTCCAAGCACACAAAACGCGGCAAGACTTCTCGAAGATGGAGAGCAGATCCTTACGCAGGCGTTTTTCTCTCAGGTGAACGTTAGCCTTTCCAGTAATCTATTGCTGGTGGCTGGCCTCAGAATGGAAAGACAACTTCCGTACGGTTTGAGCGATTCAAAAGCGAGAGGGTTGCCTCAGTTCACGTTCGTGAGAGGTCGATTCGATAAGGACAAGGTCGCATTCATACCCAGAGCAGCAGCCATTTTCAAACAAAGCAGTAACAACATCTTCAAAATGATGTATGGTGAGGCAATCAACCGGCCTTCCTTTTTGCAGAACATAACAAATACGCTTGACCCGGATCGAGATAGCCTGGAACCGGAGAAGATTCGGACCTTGGAGCTGAACTATATTTCTGTTTTAGCTAAGAAATACCGAGTGAATTTGAGCCTCTTCAGAAATTCCCTTACAAATCTGATAACCCGTCAAGCATTGTTTGTCGACGGTGATTATGAGACGTTTTCGGATAACGGGGGCAGATTGGTTACCAAAGGGATTGAAATGACAGTTCGAGCCCGAATCGCGGACAGGCTAACGCTTGAGCCTAGCGGCACCTTTCAGGCAACCCACGACGAAGATGCCGGCAACAGAAGTGTAGCTTATTCGCCCAATATACTTGCCTACCTGAAAGCCATTTACCGTATTTCAGAAAAAGCGAGTTTTTCTTTAACGAGCAATTATGTGGACGGTATGGAGCCATTCTATGACATTACCCTTGTTGATCCGACTCAGGGACCCGGCAGCGCCCTAAGGGGGAGAATAGGTGATAAGGTGGACGGTTACTTTACGCTGGGTACAAATTTCCGAATAGAAGACCTCTACCTGAAAGGTTTATACCTCAACATAAGGGCCACAAACCTTCTGGATAAAACGATAAGGTATCCAAATTTCACAACCAATGCGTGGGCAGATAAAGGCACATTGGGCATAGGGAGATCCTTGTTCACCACTCTCGGTTGGAAATTCTGGTAAGCAATCAACTGCGATGTGTTCCTCTAACATCAGAAAAGCTGTCTAGAATCTGTTTGAAACCTACCGGTCAGCGATCTTAGTCCGCGCGGGTGGTGTCCAGCGGCATTCCCAACCGGAGGCGTCAGCCTGTGCGGGCTTGGTTTATGAGTTTTAGGGACTGGACACAGAGTTTGCGCCCAACACAGACACACGCTTGCCTGTTCGACGCCTTCGTCCAGACGGCTTCAGGTCAGAAGAAGCATGAGGGAACGGGCCTGGGGCTGCCGATTAGCCAGCAGTTCGTCAGGCTGATGGGGGGGGAGTTGACGGCGAGCAGCGAGGTGGGCAAGGGATCCGTCTTCAGGTTCGACATTCGGATGGGCATGGCGGAAGCGTCAGAGGTGCCTGTGGAACAGCCTGCACGGCGTGTGGTCGGTCTCGAGCCGGGCCAGCCGGTCTACCGCATCCTGGTGGTAGAGGATGTGTTTGAAAATCGAAAGCTGTTGCTGAATCTGCTGATCCCACTGGGGTTTGATGTTCGGGGAGCCGAGAACGGCCAGGAAGGGATTGAGGTGTGGGAAACGTGGGAGCCGCATCTGATCTGGATGGACATGCGGATGCCCGTGATGGACGGATACGAGGCGACAAGGCGAATTAAGGCGACACCAAAGGGACAGGACATTGTAATCGTTGCTTTAACGGCGAGTGCGTTTGAGGAGCAACGTCCTGAGGTAATGTCTGCAGGTTGCGATGGGTTTGTTCGGAAACCGTATCGGGAGCAAGAGATTGTCGAGGTGATGGCGAAACATCTGGGGGTCCGGTTTCTGTATGATCGGGAGGCCGAACCGGAATTGGAACGATCCGCCCAGAAGGCCCTTACAAGGGAGGCGTTGTCGGGTGTATCCGCTGTTTGGACGGCCGAGGTGCACCGTGCGGCCACGCAGGCGGATGGGGAGATGATTCACAGCCTGGTCGGAGAGATCGAAGGGGAGCACGAGCCAGTGGCCAGCGCCTTAAGAAATCTGGCCGACACATTCAGGTTTGACGAAATTATGGCTTTGACCGGACCTGAAGAGGTTTGACAAAAGGACTCAGACTGTTCGGCAAATGAAGATTGTGCATCTTGCGATGTCCCTATAACCTAGAGACGGCGCCGGGGGATTTTCTCCCAAGGACGCTTCCGCTGGCTGAAACTCATTTCGGATCTCCTTGATAATTATGGAGCTTGAATGCAATATCATTCGTGGCCGTTGGTCATCATCGCCATCCTGATCCTGTCCGATTGTTCGGAGAGAACGAATACTGATCGCGTCCTGGTGATGGGACGCGGGGGGGATTCGGTGGGCCTCGACCCCGCCCTCGAGGATGATGGGGAATCCTTCAAAGTGTGCGACAACATCTACGATACCCTCGTCGGCTACAAGCAGGAGACAACCGAGCTGCAACCCGGTCTGGCCGAGTCCTGGGAAGCCTCCCGGGACGGCCTGACGTGGACCTTCCATCTTCGAAAAGACGTTAAATTCCACGATGGGTCCGACTTCAACGCGGAAGCCGTCGTCTTCTCCATGAAGCGGCAATATGTGAAGGATCACCCCGCCCACAAAGTGGAAGGGACATTCAAATACTGGAAAGCCATGGGGATGAGCGATATCGTCAAAGACATCCGGGCCACGGATCCGCACACCCTTGTCATCGAGTTGAAACAGCCGAACGCCCCATTCCTGTCCAACCTGGCCATGAACTTTTGTTCCATCGTCAGCCCCACAGCCGTCCGGAAATATGGCGTGGACTTTTTTAAAAATCCCGTCGGAACCGGACCTTTTCGCTTCAAGACATGGATCAAAGACGATCGGATCGTCCTGGAGCGTAACCCGGGCCACTGGCGGGGGAACCCCAGGCTTGAACGGTTGATATTCCGGAGCATCCCGGACCAGTCTGTCCGGCTGCTTGAACTGAAAAAAGGCACCATAGACGGAATGGACAACCTGCACCCCGACTTCCTGTCTGAAATTCAGGGAGACCAAAATTTGAGGTTCGTCTCGCAGCCTGGCATGAACGTGGGATACCTTGCTATGAACACCGATGTTCCTCCGTTTAACGACGTACGGGTGCGGCGGGCCCTGAACCACGCCATCAACCGCCGTTCACTCGTCGACAATCTCTTTCAAGGCCTGGCCGAACCGGCAAAAAATCCGATCCCCCCGACCATGTGGAGCTACAACGACGATGTTCAGGATTATGAATATGACCCGGGGAGGGCTAAAAAGCTTTTGTCGGAAGCCGGATATCAAAACGGGTTTCAGACGGAACTCTGGACCATGTCGGTCCCCCGCCCCTACATGCCCCATCCCCTCAAGATCGCCCAGGCCATTCAGGCGGATCTGGACGCAGTAGGAATCCAGGCCAAAATTGTTACTTGGGAATGGGGCACGTACCTGAACAAGGTGGAGAACGGAGAACACCCCATGGCCCTCCTTGGATGGATAGGCGACAACGGGGACCCGGACAACTTCCTGTACGTCCTCCTCGATAAAAGCGTGGCAACGTCCCGGCCGTCCCAGAACATCGCTTTCTATCGAAGCGATGAACTGCACGAAGTCCTGATCGAGGCACGCCGCGTGACCGACCAGGACCGCCGTACGGCCCTCTATCGGAAAGCCCAGGAGATCGTACACCGCGATGCGCCATGGGTCCCCCTCGTCCACACCACGCAGACCGCCGCCCTGCAAGCCGGGGTACGAGGTTTCCACCTCCACCCCACCGGACGCTTCTGGTTTTTTGAGACCGAAAAAGTGGCGGACATTTCGACATCTATTGCGCCCGCAACGAATTAAAGCCGGATAACAGCTTTTTTCATGGCCTTGCCACTCGGCGTGACTCGGCACTACACGGCGTACCTGAGCGCCATTCTTCGTTCTGATGGTCAATATTTGGTCACCGAAAAGAGGAACCCAGCTTCTCGTTACTGCCTCACGGGAAACGGGGCGATTTTGGTAGTGTCCTAATTTCCCTTGACCGATTCAGGCTCAGTTGCCGATATTAGGGGGTGGTCAATTGAATCCGGAGAGCTGTGAATACTATATGAAGTATTCATCTTGGATAGATTGGTAACCTTCTCTGCTCTTTTCTTTCTCGCTTTGGCGTATGGTTTTTTGTCGCTCACAAAAGAGACTATGGAGTCGGACTGATCGGCATAGCTTGCTTTTTCCTAATTATGGGCGTACTGTTAAGATTGCTGTGTTTGTGGTTTTCTTTCAGGCTGTCTAATTATATTGTGAACAAACGGAAAGGTGGCAATGGCAAAGATAAGTTTTCCAAATCGTGGTGAATTTAACAAGACTTTACAGAGTCGAGTCGAGCAGTATTTTACAGAGCGAGGTTTATCGAAATATGGAGATTGGCGCATGCTTTCGAAGACGGCCATTATTCTGCCATGGCTGGTGGTCTCCTACGTATTGTTAGTGTTTTTTTCCACCTCTCTCCTCATGGCCGCCATCACGGCATTTGCAGTATGTCAGGGCTTTGTGCTGATCGGCTTTAATATCATGCACGACGGGAATCACGGCAGCTATTCAAGAAGCAAACGCATCAATCGAGTTATGGGCTTAACTTTGGATTTAATCGGCGGAAGCAATTTGCTGTGGCGACAAAAGCACAATATTTTACATCACACATACACCAACATCGACCAGTTGGATGACGATCTTCATACATCCGGATTGCTGCGCTTGAGCCCCAATCAACGATGGCGTCCGTGGCATCGCTTTCAACACTTATATGCGTTTCCGGTCTATAGTTTTTTAACGCTATCGTGGGTCACTTACAACGATTTCAGGAAATTTTTCGGGCGCCGTATCGGAGCGTATGACCTTCGCAAGGTATCTGCCTCGGATGCCACCCTGTTTTTTCTGGCCAAGCTTTTCTACTTCGGGTATATGATTGCACTTCCCCTGTTTTTTCATCCGTTTCTGCATGTGCTTGTCACCTTTGTGTCGATTCATTTAGTGTTAGGCTTTACGCTTTCTATCATCTTTCAATTGGCGCATAGTCTGGAAGGGAACACATTTCCGAGCCCAGATGCTGATACTGGCCTTATCGATAATGAATGGGCTATTCATCAGGTTGAAACGACCGCAAATTTTGCCCCGAAAAACTGGATATTAACCAGGTATCTGGGAGGTCTGAATTTTCAAATCGAACACCATCTTTTTCCAAAAATCTGTCATATCCATTATCCGGAGGTTAGCAGAATTGTAGAAGAGAACTGTCGCTCCTTTTCAGTTTTGTACGTCAGTTTTCCGACAGTCAGATCTGCCATCGCAGCCCATCTTCGATTTCTAAGGACGCTTGGAACACCCCCGACAATCACGCCTCGAAATAATCTCCATTAGTCGCATATAATTGTCGTTGTTTCCTCTTCGGCTTATTCCTTTTGGGACCGAAAAGGGGACTCCGGGATCATAAGTTTTTCTTCTGTATTCTGTCTCCTGTATTCTATAATCCCATTGCCTTCTTTCATCCTCCATCGATTCCTCTCGCTCATTCCAACCCTGTTGGGAATCATCGTCGCAGTCTTCCTCATGGTCCATCTTGTTCCGGGCGATCCTGCACAGGTGATGCTGGGTGAGCGGGCGAGCGCGCAAAGCCTTGCAGAAGTCCGTGCCGAGATGGGACTCGACCAGCCCCTCCACGTCCAGCTCGGGCGATTTCTTTCCGGCCTGGCAAAAGGCGATCTTGGACGGTCGATCAAGACGCACGAGCCGATCTGGGACGAACTGAAAACACGATTTCCGGCCACCGTCGAGCTTGCCCTCGCGAGTATGCTGTTCGCTTCGGTCTTCGGCATTACGGCAGGGGTGTTTTCCGCCATACGGCGGGGATCGGCCATCGATTACACAGGAATGACCGCATCGCTGGTCGGTGTCTCCATGCCGATCTTCTGGCTTGGCCTGATCCTCATCCTCATTTTCTCCGTGAAGCTCGGCCTCTTTCCGATCTCGGGCCGGATCGATCCCCACGCCTTCGTCTCCCCAACAACTGGATTTCTGTTGATCGACAGCCTGCTTACCGGAAATCTCCGCGTCTTCGGGGATACCCTCCGTCATCTCGTCCTCCCGGCCGTGACCCTCGGGACCGTTCCGATGGCCGTCATCTCCAGGATGACACGATCCAGCATGCTCGAAGTCTTGCACGAGGACTATATCAGAACCGCCCAGGCGAAGGGATTATCCGAATGGGCGACCGTCTCAAGGCACGCCATGCGCAACAGTTTTATCCCGGTGCTTACGGTCATGAGCATGGAGTTCGGCTACCTCCTCGGAGGGGCCGTAATCACCGAGACGATCTTTGCGTGGCCCGGTGTGGGACGTTGGCTACTCCTGGCCGTGGAAGCAAGGGACTTCCGGGCGGTGCAGGGCGGTGTCCTCCTTCTGTCAACCGTCTTTATCCTGATCAATCTCGTCGCAGATGTACTGTATGCCTGGCTGGATCCCAGGATCAAGTATCAATAACGGGAGATAGAGATGACGCCCAATGATCCGAAAGAGCGGAGGATGGGGGGAACCGGGGAGGGCGGAAAAGGAGCTCCCTCCCCACGCCCTCACGCTCTCCTACTCCTCTGGCGCAGGATGCGTAGGAATCGCCTTTCCCTGGCCGGGGGGCTCCTGCTCCTTCTCTTCCTGGGTGTTGCGGCCTTCGCGCCTTGGATCGCCCCGATGGATCCCCATTCACAGGACCTTTATGGCCGGCTTTCTCCGCCATCTCTGAAGAACTGGTTCGGAACGGATGATTTTGGCCGGGATATACTGAGCCGGATCATCTACGGATCACGCATCTCCCTCCGGGTTGGAGTGGCAGCCGTGGCCATCGCCCTTTTAATCGGCACGTTCATCGGCCTGATCGCAGGCTACTGGGGAGGCATTCTCGACAACCTTTTGATGAGGTTCATGGACATGATGCTCGCTTTTCCCAGCATCCTTTTGGCCATCGTCATCGTGGCCATACTCGGTCCGGGCCTTGCAAACGCGATGCTCGCCATAGGAATCGTCTCTATTCCGAAGTATGCCCGTCTGGTGCGTGCTTCTGTCCTTTCCATCCGTGAGAAGGACTACGTTGCCGCGGCACGTGCCCTTGGGGCCGGAGATGCACGGATCATCCTGACCGCGATTCTTCCAAACTGCATCGCCCCGCTCACTGTCCAATCAACTCTCGGCATGGCCAGCGCCATCCTTGATGCGGCCGGACTCAGCTTCCTTGGGTTAGGGGCGCAACCCCCAATCCCGGAATGGGGGGCCATGTTGAGCGGAGGGCGGGACTTTATCACGAAGGCCCCCTGGGTACTGACCTTTCCGGGCCTCGCGATCCTGCTCACGGTTCTCTCCTTCAATATGCTGGGGGATGGCCTTCGAGACGCCCTGGATCCGAAGGGTTAGCAAGAAAAAGGGGGACCTTGGGGGGGGTTAGAAACAAACAAAATGACTTTCCAATTAAAGAAGTCAACCTGTACTCTCAGTAACATAAATCATAATATCGGTTTTTGACGCGAAGCGAACTTGGGGGGAGTGGGGACAAACAAAATGACCCTTCAATTACGGAGTCTACCTGAACCCTCAATACCTCAGTCATATTATCGGTTTCTGGGCGCGACTCTGTCCCTCCTTATTAACGTTCCACCGGAGTCCGGTTAAGCCACGAGCCCTCTCGGTACAACACAAAATTCTGATTGCCATCTACATTTCGGCTTAGGCGCGCCCAGCCTCCGCGGCGTTTGAGCGGCATATGAGCAAGAAAAAGGGCGACCTTGGGGGGTGGGGTTGGATGAAAACAAGATGACTCTCGACTCTTGACACCCATCCCAGGCCAGCGATGGTGCCGCATTAAGGGTTAGGACACCAGCCTAACTTGACAGTCCAAACGGTTTCGCCTATATTCAATTTGAGGTTGAAATTCATAATTAATGGGAATTATTCCGTAAAATCGGGGTGAAATCACACTCAGGAAATTCAACGTTGCCCGCCTTCCGTGCCCTTATCTCCATTCTGATTTTTCTTTCCGGGGGCTGCGCCTCCACCCTCCAGACCGTCTCTCCCGAACCCGAAACCGTAGTCCGAGAACCTGCGGATCCTCGCGCCGTGGAATTCCTGATCGCCGCAAAGGTCTATGAGTTTCAGGGGAAACACGCAAAGGCCGCTGCGGAACTCGAAAAGGCCGTGGCGATCGATTCATCCTCCGTGACACTATCCCGGGCACTCGTGGAAAACTATCTTCGAGCCAACAACCCCGGGGCGAGTCTTTCCGTTGCAAGGCGGGCGGTCTCTCTCGATTCATCCTCTGTTGAACTCCGATGGCTCTTCGTGACAGCGCTTCGGAAAACCGGGGATGACTCGACCGCCGCAGAGGAGATGGAATCGATCCTTGCCCTCGACCCCCAACAATTGGAGGCCTATACCCACCTGGCTGATTTCTACCGTCGAACAGCTCAACCCAATCGGTTGATCGCAGTCCTCGACCGCCTGAGACAACTGCCAAACCTGACGATTAACACCAGACTTCAAATAACCAGACAGTACGTTGAAGTCGACCTTCTCGACAAGGCGGAAGCCGAATGCAGGGCCATCCTTGAGGAACATCCTGAGACCGAACGGGCATGGCAGGCCCTTGGCCTGATCCAGATTGCCATGAAGGACTCCCTGGCTGCTGCGAAAACCTGCCGCAGGGCCCTATCCGCAACGCAGCTCAAGATGGACAGTCCTGTCCGCCAGTTCCTCGTTTCCCTCTATCGTACCAAAAACCTTCTTGACTCGACGCTCGAGGAGGTCCCTCCGGACACGACATTTCTTTCTGACCTGGGTCGCTCTTTCCTTGCTTCACGGCTTTTTCCAGAGGCCACCCGGACCTTCGAAAGGATCATCTCTGCACCCCATCCATCCGTCCATCAATGGATCGACGCTGCGTTTGTATACGGGGCGCAGGGAAATATCGGGCGCTCTGCCGAGATACTCCGAAAAGCATTGGCCATGTTTCCGGACAACGACGGCCTGCTCTACCACTTCGGCCGAACCCTGATGGGGATGGGGGAATTAGAGGAGGCGGAAGAGGCATTTCGGAAAGCTTATGCCCTCAACCCCGACCATCACGATTATCAATACGGTATCGGGCTTGTATACCAGCGACAGAAAAGGTGGTCGAATGCCGTCCAGACCTTTACCGATCTTTCGAGAAAGGTGCCGGAGCGGAGCATTCGGTATATCGATGTTCTCTTCGGCCTGGGGAGTAGCCTGGAACGATCCGGCCGGTTTGAAGATTCCGTGGAAGCATTCCAGAAGTTGATAAATCTTTCGCCGCGTCACGCGGAAGCCCTCAACTACCTGGGTTACATGTTTGCTGAAAAGGGAATACGCCTCGATGAGGCCGAAACCCTCGTCAAGCGGGCCCTTGCCGAAGATCCGGATAATGGGGCTTTCCTCGACAGCCTTGGATGGACGCACTACCAGCGAGGACAGTACAATGAGGCCGAGAAACTCCTGGATAAGGCGATTCACGCGGAGATCAAACGGAACGGAGATGAGGACAGCATCTCCATCATATGGGAGCACATCGGGGACAATGCAATGACGCTCGGAAAACAACAAAAGGCCCTGGAGAGCTGGCAGAAGGCCATACAGGCAAATCCCTCGAATAAAAAGATCGGGGAAAAGCTCCAGGCGTTGAAAAGGGAAATGCAAAATGGAAAGTGAAAAATGGAGATTGCAAAACAACCCCTTCCATTTTCCATTTTTCATTTTGCATGTTTCACTTTCCTTCCTCCTCCTCTCCTGCGCAGCTCCCAAGTCCCTCCAGCGGCAAGTCCCTTTCGAATCCGCTGCAGACCTCCTGCAGATCGTTTCCGACGACATCTCCCGGCTTCAGACCTTCGAGGGTGAAGCCCGGATATCCGTTCGCATCGAAGGGGTGAGACACAAGGCTTCGGCCATGGTCCTTTTCCGGCGGCCGGATCTGCTTAAGTTCGAGGTCACCGGGACCCTGGGCATGCGCCTCCTGACCGGGGTGGCCACTTCGGAAAGCCTCCGTATCTTCCTCCCCCGAGTCGGCGATCTTTATGAGGGACCGGCGGACGGGGACATCCTTGAGCGGATCACAGGAGTGAACCTGAGCGCATGGCCTCCCTGGAAGGCCATGCTGGGTGTGGCCTCGTGCAATTCCCGCCCGGAAAGGGAAATCGAGAAACAGGGGGATCGACTCTTCGTGTGGACAGTTGGAGAAAAATTCAAACGCCGGCTGACATTCGATAGGAAAAGTTTGACACTCGCGGCGGAGGAAATCTACGATGATGCTGGGGAAACGATCGCCAAAAGAACCATGTCGGACTACCGATCGGTGAAAGGGGTGGTCCTTCCGCGACGGATCGCATTAATCCAGGGGGAGGACGAGATCAGACTCGATTACAAGACCTGGAAGATCAACGAAGAAATGAGGGATGAAAGGCTGCGGCTGCGGTTGCCCAGGGAGGTGAATCGGGTTAAGTGAGGAGGAGCAGGGGCCGGGTTCCAGGTGCTAAGTGGATTGTTTCGAAAGCCACGTCCTGAGCCCTTCGGCTAGCTCAGGATGAACTCCGTAGCGCGTCAACGTTGCGGAGTCGAAGGAAGGCACTAAATTCTGATTGCATGTAGTGCCCGGCATGAGCAAGAAATTGGACGAACTTGGGGAAGGGGTTGGATGAAAACAAAATGACTCTCCAATCACGGAAGCCTAACGGTACTCTCATTGCCTGAATCATACTATTGGTTTTTGGGCGCGACTCTGTCCCTCCTTTGAACGTACCGCCCAGCCTCGGCTTCCGGTTTTGACTTTCCCGGCCTGACCTCTTGCCCCTGATCCGGCCTTTCCATGGTCCCCGACCTCTGGCCCCTGACTTTTCCAATTTTCTTTTTTCTTTTTTCATTTCCATGGCCTCCGCGGCGCTGCGAACTTAGGTGTTAGCTAGAAAAAAAGCGACTTGGGAGGAGTGGAGACAAACGAAATGACTCTCCAATCACGGAAGCCTAACGGTACTCTCAGTACCTGAATCATATTATCGGTTTTGGGGCGCGACGCTGTCCCTCCTTATTAACCTTCCACCCAAAGCACGGTAAAGGCACAAGCCCTCTCGGGACCACACAAAATCCTGATTGCCATCTTACACTTCGGCTTCGGCGCGCCCAGCCTCCGCGGCGTTTGAGCAGAGCATGTCCTGAGCGGAGCGGCGGTTTTGCCGCGTAGTCGAAGGATCCTTCTTTTTCAGCCCTTTTTCTAGGATGAGCAAGAAAAAGGGCGACCTGGGGGAGGGGTTGGAAGCAAACAAAATGACTCTTCAATTACAGAAGTCTACCCGTACTCTCAGTACCTGAATCATATGCTCGGTTTTTGGGCGCGACTCTGTCCCTCCTTTTTAATGTTCCACTGGGGCCCGGTTAAGTCACGATCCCTCTCGGAACCACACAAAATTCTGATTGCTATCCTACATTCCGGCTTAGGCGCGCCCAGCCTCCGCGGCGTTTGAGCAGAGCATGTCCTGAGCGGAGCGGCGGTTTTGCCGCGTAGTCGAAGGATCCTTCTTTTTCAGCCCTTTTTCTAGGATGAGCAAGAAAAAGGGCGACCTGGGGGGAGGGGTTGGAAGCAGGACATCAATCCCAGGCCAGCGGTGTTGTTAAATGAAAGGCTAATTCCGGTACACTCCACTGGTTCCCTTCACACCGCCATCTCCGCTTTAATCGCAGGATGATGCCGGTAATCGATCAGTTCAAAATCATCAAAACCAAAATCTTCGATCGTTTTCTGTCCCCTCTCGTTGATCTGGAGTGCGGGCAGGGGGAAAGGGATCCGCTTCAACTGCTCCTTCACGGCATCGATATGGTTCAGGTAAATGTGGGTGTCCCCGAGGGTATGGATGAATTCGTGAGGCTCCAGGTTTGTGATCTTTGCGACCATATGGAGCAGGAGGGAGTAGGAGGCGATGTTCAAAGGAACGCCCAGGAACATGTCGCACGAGCGCTGGTACATCTGGAGAGACAACCGGTTTCCTTCAACGTAGAACTGAAAGAAGGAATGACACGGAGGAAGCGCGACCTCCTTCGGGTCCGCCTCAGCGGCGTTCCAGGCATCCACGATGATCCGCCTCGAGTCCGGATTGTCCCGGATAGTGTCGATGGCCTCCTGTAGCTGATCGACCGTCCGGTCCACCCCCCGCCATTTCCGCCACTGCACACCGTAGATCCTCCCCATCGACCCGTCCCCCTCCGACCTCCCGGTTCTTTTCAAATAATCTCTGTAATTTCCGTCCCAGAGCTTGTTATGGGGATAGATCTTTTTGAGATCGTTGATGTTGTCGGATCCCGAGATGAACCAGAGCAGTTCGGAGACCATCGATTTCCATACCAGCCTTTTGGTCGTCACGGCCGGAAAGCCATCGCTCATAAGAAACCGATCCTGGAAGCCGAAGCACGAGATGACCCCCACTCCGGTCCGATCCTTCTTCTCAGTCCCGTGATCCAGAATATATCGCAACTGGTCTAAATAGGTCTTCACGTTGCCCCCCCAAACCGCAGTTGCTGTCCGATCTATAGCTGGAACTCTTTTGACATTTCATCATCCCTCACCCTTTTCTTCATTTTTCCCTTCCATACCTCCTCCCCTTCCAAACAAATCCTCCAAAACTCCCAGCTATCCCTGCGAAGACGATATAAGGATATTGAAGAATCGTCCAGATCGGAAAGACCCACAAAAGATCGAAACGCTTGAAAAGGGAAGCCCCGCGAACCAGGACGACGAAGTCCGCCAGCGATTTCGTCAGAAAGCAGAGGAGGGAAACGCTTAAAAAATTGCCCTGGTAGAGTGCATGGACCAGGGCAACCGGAATTAGAAGATGGGTGAGGAAAAGCGATGCGATATAAAGGAAAAAGGGTCTGTTTAATCGGACTTGATAGGCCGCGTTCGAAGCCCATCGCGACCGCTGCCCGAGGAATCCGGGGAGGGACTCGACCCGATCCGTGGTGTTAAACGACCCGGGGTCCGTGTTAAAAACGATCCGTCCAAGCCCTGTCCGGCGAAACAGCTGGAGAAGCAGGACGTCGTCCCCCGACGGCCTTTGCGCGATATCCCGGAACCCCCCCGAAGCCTCGAACAGGGACCGCAGGTATGCCAGGTTCTGGCCCGATGCTGCCCACGGAACACCGAGGTTCGCTGCTCCGGCTGCAGCGGACATGAGCGCCAGAAAATCGACCCCCTGCAATTTCTGGATCAACGTGTGGCTGTTCGAACGGTTGACTTGGGAGAACCCGATGACCCCTACGACCCCGGGTCCGAAACAGGCTGCGGTGGACGCAACCCAAGTCGGGGGAACCCGGCAGTCCGCATCGGTCGTCATCACCACCTCGCCCCGACTCCCCCGGATTCCCGCGTTCATCGGCCGCTTTTTGGCCTTCAGCCCCTCATCCTCAGGTCCGGGGGTCAACACCCGAACTTGAGCGTTCCGTTCGCGGAACCCCTCCACCACCTCCCGGGTACCGTCTTCCGAGTCATCGTCCACCACGATGATCTCAAAACGATTCGCCGGATAGGTTTGCCGAACAAGACTCTCGAGACATTCGCCGATAAACGATTCTTCGTTCCGCGCGGCAACCACGACCGAAATAAATGGTTGGGCGACCACCCCTCCCTTCCGGTTCCGGAACATTCCGATAACGAAAAACAACGAAGCAACAACAGTTAAACTTGTGACTGAGATCAGAACCTGATCCAGAAGGGTCACTTTCGGATGTCCTCGATGTCGAAGAACTGGTCCTTCAACCCTTCGGAGCAGTTGCTGCACATCGGGATGCTCGCACGATCTGAGAGGACCCTGTTCCTGAAGTCCCGGTACGCCGTCCCTTCCCAAACCTCTGAAAGGCTCTGTCCCTGAACCGCATTGCCAAGGCTGTGCCTCCCGTCCTTGTCGAAACAACACGGAGATACAGAGCCGTCCCAGTTGACCACAGTGCTGTACCAGAGATGTTTGCAGCTGTTCACTACGGGTGCCTTGGTCACCAGCCCCTCCACGCCATAGCGATAACGGCTGTGCCGCTCTTCCGTCGGGAGATAGAGATCCCGATCGGTTTCGGTATAGACCTGTGCAGTCTTCAGGGAGATCCGATCCGCCCCCAGCCGGCGGCCAAGGCTTCGCGCCTCGTCGATCTCTCCCTCATTATGCTTCATGATGATGAACTGTAGATGGATGACCGGGTGATCCGCCCTCATGTCATGCTTTGCCTGGCACAGGGTGCGAATCCCCTCGACCACCCGATTGAAGTTCCCACCGACCCGGTACTTCGCGTAGGACGCTTCGGTCGTACCGTCCAGAGACACGATGATCTCGTCGAGCCCGGATGACACGATTTCGCGGGCGTCCTCCTGAGATCGAATGAAGTGGACATTCGTGCTCGTAATCGTCGGGATGCGTTTTGACTTTGCATACCGGACCATATCCAGAAGATCTTTGTTGATAAACGGCTCCCCCTGGTTCCAGAGCATCAGCAGAAAGATGTAGTCCGAGGCCTCGTCCAGGATGTGGTAGAAGTGTGTCAACGCCATATTCCCACGGCCTCGCCCCAGTGTATCGTTTCCGGACGGACAGAGGGGACACCGCAGGTTGCAGAAACTCG
The DNA here is from genome assembly GCA_965217865.1 of Candidatus Latescibacterota bacterium. Classification (GTDB taxonomy): domain Bacteria; phylum Latescibacterota; class UBA2968; order SICM01; family SICM01; genus CBDCJO01. The sequence goes on from CBDCJO010000002.1 coordinate 4,252,205, forward strand.
TCGGTTCGATCATCAGCACGCATGGCCGTCCAAAACGAAGGTCCCGCCTGAACATTCGGGAGAGGCTGTATGAAGTCACGACCTTTCCGAAGTTCCATGCCCTGCGCCACGTAAGGGAGCTACGGTAACGAAGGACCGCATCGGGAAGTAATTTCCAGGAGAACATAAGAAGATTGGTGAGTGGTGTACGGTGAGTGTTCAGTGGTGACACGTAATTCTTGAGTCATCACCGAATCAAGTTCGACATAAAACGCAGACGGGTCAACCCTATTCTTCTCTCTACTAGTGATTGTTTCGAAAGCCACGTCCTGAGCGGAGCAGCGCTTCAGCGCTGCGTAGGCGAAGGAGATCTTTCTTTTTGCGTCCTTTTTCTTAGGGATGTGGGTTGCGAGCAAGCGAGCACGGTGGGTGGTAACAAAAAAAAAGGACGACCTGGGGGAGAGAATGTAAGCAAACAAAAGACTCTCCAATTATGGAAGTCTACCTGTACTCACAGTACCTGAATCATATTATCGGTTTTTGGGCGCGACGCTGTCCCTCCTTATTAACCTTCCACCCAAAGCACGGTAAAGGCACAAGCCCTCTCGGGACCACACAAAATCCTGATTGCCATCTTACACTTCGGCTTCGGCGCGCCCAGCCTCCGCGGCGTTTGAGCGGCATCCTTCTTTTTCAGCCCTTTTTCTAGGATGAGCAAGAAAAAGGGCGACCTTGGGGGGTGGGGTTGGAAGCAAACAAATTGCTCTCCAATTACGGAAGCCTAACGGCACTTTCAGTACCTGAGTCATATTATCGGTTTTGGGCGCGACACGGTTTCATTGCATTTTTCATTTTTCATTTTGCATTTCCATGGCCTCCGCGGCGTTTGAGCAGAGCCTGTCCTGAGCGGAGCGGCGCATCAGCGCCGCGTAGTCGAAGGATCTTTCATTTTGGCACTTTTTCTAACGAGCAAGAAAAAGTGCGAACTTGGAGGTAGGGTGAGATCAAACGAGCAATGGTGGGGTGGTAGCAAGAGAAAGGGCGATCTGGGGGAGGGGTGTGGGGGTTAGGTCCGACCCCCGACGCCTGACCCCCGATTTCCTACCATTTGAATTTTTTCAACCCTCCCAGTATGCTGAAGACGACCACATACGGAATATACACGGCTTCCAGGAGGGGAAAATATCTCAACGTGCGGGAGGAACCCATCAGCCGCTTCGCCCGGAAAAGGAAGGCCAGGTCCACCGTGCACTTGGCCGTCATCCCGATGCCGACCGGGGTCAATATCCCCGATAAGAAAATGGCTGGAGGAATTCCAGCCAGGAGCAACAGGTGAAACAGGTATATCGCCCCCGCCAGATAAAAGATCGGCCCCCCATAGTGGCGGGCTTTGGAGGCATGTCGAGCCTTCTGATGATAAAGATCCGTCGGGGAAATCGAACTGGGCGCGGTTGGCACAATCGTTTCCGATTCCGTGGCATAGCAGATCTTCCAGGGGGTATCCGTGGCGATCATACGCATCAGAAGGACATCGTCACCCCCTATGATATGCCCGACTCGATCGAATCCTCCGACCGCTTCGAAGGCCGAGCGCCGATAGGCCAGGTTCCGCCCGGTGCAGGACAATGGAACACCGACCCCGATGCTCCCCGCGGCCAGTCCAGCCTTGGCCAAGGCCTCAAGCGCCAGGACCCCATAGGTCAATCCCCTCTGCGATTCCGGAGGTGAATGACCGGCCACCATTCCGACATCGGGGTTGAAGTGTCTGACCATGCCTGCTAGCCATCCCGGGCCCGGCCTGCAATCTGAATCCGTCGTGAGTAAGATTTCCCCCCGGCTGCGGGAAATCCCGAGCGCCAGGGCATTTTTTTTCCGGCAGAAATATCCCTGCTCTTTCACCTGCAGGACCTGGACGCAGGACTGCAGACCTTCGTAGCGTCGCGCAATCTCAAGCGTACGGTCAACGGAACGGTCGTCTACCACGATCACCTCGAAGCGGTCCGCCGGGTAATCCTGTGCGATCAAGCCCTCCAGACACCAACCGATCCGGTCCTCTTCGTCCCGGGTTGCAACAACCACGGAGACGAAAGGGCCGTGCGAGGCCTTTCCCTGCTTGAGCCGGGACATCCCGAAGGCCAGTGCCAGCACTGAAAAGCAATATATCCCTCCGGAGATTCCGATCATCCAGGAAATCAACTCCAAGAGGGATATATGAAAAGGATAGCTCTCTAGAAATTGAAAAATGAAAAGGAATAACAAAGCTCACTCCAATTCATCACACGACCCAAGTTCCAAGTTAAACCCTTCATCCTCAACCCTTACCGTTCAACGTTTAAACCACTCTCATGTCTCCGACCCCTTATCTCCGATCATCTTTAAGATATCGATCGGAAGCGGGAATACGATCGTGGAGGTCTTGTCCATGGCGATCTCGGTCAGGGTCTGAAGGTATCTGAGCTGGATCGCCGCCGGGGCGCGGCCGATCACCTCCGCCGCCTGGGTCAATCGCTCTGAGGCCTGGAATTCACCTTCCGCGTGGATCACCTTGGCCCGACGTTCCCGCTCGGCTTCAGCCTGGCGCGCAATGGCACGCCTCATCCCCTCGGGCAGGTCCACATCCTTCACCTCCACCGCCGATACCTTGACCCCCCACGGTGCGGTCCGTTCGTCGATGATCCGCTGAAGCTGCTGATTGATCAGCTCCCTGCTTGCCAGCAGATCGTCAAGTTCGTGTTCCCCCAGTACGCTCCGGAGGGTCGTCTGCGCCATCTGGGACGTCGCAAAGAAGTAGTCCTCCACGTTCACCACCGCGTCCTCCGCCTTTATCACCCGGAAGTATAACACCGCGTTCACCTTGATCGAGACATTGTCCTTGGTGATCACATCCTGAGGGGGCACATCCATTGCGAGCACCCGCAGGCTGACCCGGACCATCCGGTCAACGATCGGGATCAGAAGGATCAGACCCGGTCCCTTTTCCCTGAGGAGTCGACCCAGGCGAAAGATGACCCCGCGTTCGTATTCCCGAAGCACTTTGATCGCATTCGCGAGGATCATCACGGCAATCGTCAGTATGACGATGAATCCTGGAATCCAAGACGGTATCATATCGAGTTCCTTTCGGGAAAAAGATAGAAATGGATCGAAATTTATTCGTTTAAATTCAGCAGATCTTTCTTAAACCCTTTCCACCGTAAGCGTCGAGCCATCCACAGCCTTGACTCGGACCTTCGAACCTGACTCCAACATCTCTTCCGAAACGGCATTCCAGTACTCCCCGTGCACGACGACCATGCCCTCCTCGTGGACGGCTGTGCGGGTTTTGCCGATCTTCCCCACCATGTCGTCCACACCGGTCACGGGTTTGCGTTTCTGGGCCCGGACTCCAAGCCCCAACGCAACCAGAATGAAAACCGCGGTACCGGCCACAGCAGGGACAATCACCGCCCAGGAGACCCGAAGGAACGGCTCCGGCGACTCAAACAGCATTGCGGATCCCAGGCCCATGGCCACGACCCCACCGATGGTTAGCGCCCCGTGCGATACGATCTGTACCTCCAGGATCAACATCACAACCCCGACGATAATCAGGATAAGCCCCGCATAGTTGATCGAAAGGGTCTGAAAAGAGAAGAACGCCAGGATGATACAGATGCTGCCGATCACACCCGGAAAGATCGATCCCGGGCTGTAGATCTCGAACAGGAGTCCGTAGAATCCAAGCATCATCAAGACGTAGGCGACATTCGGGTCGGAAAGGGTGGCCAGAAACCGCTGCCGCAAACCCATCCGTCTGGTCACGACTTCCAGCCCGCTCGTCTTCATCTCCTTCTCGCCGGACGGCAGCTCCACCCGGCGGCCGTTCAGCGAATCGACAAGGGCGTCCACAGACCGGCAGACCAGATCGATCACGTTTTGCTCCAGGGCTTCCCCCTCTGTGGAGGAAATGCTCTTCCGGACCGCATCTTCTGCCCACGCCACGTTTCGGCCCCGCTTTTCCGCGATGCTCCGGATATAAGCTGCCGCGTCGTTGGCCACCTTGTCGGCCATCGTGCTGTCCATCTGACCGCCGATCTTGACCGGGTGCGCGGCCCCGATGTTCGTGCCGGGAGCCATCGCGGCCACGTGAGCCGCGAGCGTGATGAATGCCCCGGCTGAAGCCGCCCGGGATCCCGCCGGCGCGACATAGACCACCACCGGAACATCGGAAGCCAGCATCTCCTTCACGATCGTCCGCATAGAGGCATCCAACCCTCCGGGTGTGTCGAGCTGGATGATCAGGCATTCCGATTCGTTTTCATTCGCTTCTTGGAGGGCCTCGACAAGGTACTCCGCGACGACGGGTCCGATCGCTCCCTCGACCTCTGCAAGCTGAATCTTTTTTTCAGCCGCTACTTGGCCGGGATAGCCCAGAATACAGACCGAAATGGCAGCAATAATCCGAAATTTTATATCCATTTGATACATAGTATGCTATATTCTTGCCCGGATGCAAGAACTATTTTAGCTTTGCCTCGAGGCGTTTCCAGGTAAGCGATACGCCGTTCCCTTCCGATCGAATTTTTTCGTAGATACGGTTTTTTCTTGACATACCGGGGATTTGAAATGGTCGAGGTTAACGATCAGCAAGCGCGAGCCTTCAACGAAACCGCGGAGACCTGCGATGTCCGATAAACCCGTACTGATCATCGACGGCCATCTGGATATGGCCTACAACGCACTTTTTCATCGACGCGATTTGACTCAACCCGTCCACGTCCTTCGGGAACGGGAAGACGGCGTCACGGGCCCGGCCTCATCACACCCCGATTCCCTGGAACGGCGCCGGGGTCCGGACCCTCCAGGGAGGGGGACCGTCACGGTTTCTCTTCCCGAAATGCGTCGGGGTCGCGTCGGTATCATGTTATCGACTATTATGGCCAGGGTGCAAGCCCCTGGTCCGAAGTCACACAATGCCGTGCGAACCCAGGCCGCCGCCTACGCGAGTGGACAATCGCATCTTGCGTATTACCGGGCCCTTGAACGCCAGGGGGAGATCACTTGGATCAAGACCCTGGAGGCCCTTGATGCTTGCGTTGAAGCCTGGGAAGTCCCTAACCCCCGGACGCCCGTCGGACTGATCCTTTCGATGGAGAGCGCGGATCCCATCCTTGGGCCGGACCAGGTGCAGACATGGTGGGATGCTGGTCTCCGTTCCGTGGGGCTGACTCACTTCGGTGCGAATACTTGGGGTCACGGGACCGGAACGGTTGGGGGACTTTATGCCCCGGCCTATCCATTGATGGACGCTTTGAGACAAGCCGGCATGGTGCTCGATCTGACCCACGCTTCGGACTTGACGTTTTGGCAGATCCTGGACCACTGGGGAGGACCGGTCCACGCGAGCCACTGCAACTGCCGGGCCATGGTCCCGGGGCAACGGCACCTGAGCGATGACATGATCAAAGCCATCATCGATCGCAACGGCGTCATCGGTTCCGTCTTCGCGGAGCAGATGCTTAATCCCGAGTGGGACTGGGACAATCCCATGACCCACCGTAAAACCGCCACGCGAACGATGTCTGCGGTGGTGGATCACATCGATCACATCTGTCAGCTCGCGGGCAACTGCGACCACGTGGCCTTCGGAACGGATCTGGATGGAGGATTCGGTCGGGAACTCTCCCCGATAGACTACGACACGATCGCGGACTTGCAAAGGTTCCCTGATATCCTGAGGCGCCGCGGATTCAGCGAAGAGGATGTGGCAAAGATCGCAAACGGCAACCTGCTCCGGTTCTTCAGAAATGCATGGAGGGCGAACTGATGTCCGATAAACCGTTCCTTATCGTGGATAGCCACCTGGACCTGGCCTTCAACGCCCTCCAGGTCAACAGGGACCTGACCCAGCCCGCGGCCACCGTCCGGGTGCACGACCCCGAGCCGGTCATGCGGAGCTACGGCAGCTGTACGGTCACCTTCCCCGCACTGCGACGTGGGAACGTCGGGATCGTGTTCGGCACGGTCATGTCCCGCCTGGACCCCAACGATCTATGGACCCGGACCGGAATGTATACCCAATCGCAATGCCACGGGATCGGACGCGGCCATCAGGCCTATTACCAGGCCCTTGCCCGTGAGGGCATCGTCCGGTTGATCAAAAACCGAGCCGATCTGGATGAAGCGGAAAAGGCCTGGGAAGACCCCCACGGGGACAGCCCGATCGGCCTGGTTCTCGCTATGGAGAGTGCGGATCCGATCATGGGTCCTGACCAGGTCCAGGAATGGTTTGACTTGGGCCTCAGGATGGTCAGCCTCTCCCATTACGGTACCAGTGCCTACTCGCACGGAACAGGGACCGAGGGAGGACTCCTGCCCACGGCAAAACCGCTCCTAGATGCTCTGGGGTCAGCCGGGATCATCGTGGACATGACGCACCTGACGGACCAGGCCTTCTGGGAGCTCCTGGATATCTACAACGGTCCTGTGGTCGCCTCGCACCACAACTGCCGGACCTTGGTGCCCGGACAGCGGCAGTTGACCGATGAGATGATCAGAGCGATTGTCGAGCGGAATGGCGTGATCGGTGCGGCTTTTGATGTCTGGATGCTGGATCCCGACTGGCAGCGGGAGGTCCGGGCTTACGAACAGCAGACGCACGCGACACTCGAGACGGTCGCGGACCAGGTGGATTACATCTCTCAGCTGATCGGCAACGCCCGTCATTCGGGAATCGGCACGGACCTGGACGGTGGCTTCGGGGCGGAGCAAACCCCGCGGGACCTGAACACGATCGCTGATCTGCAAAGACTCAGAGGGATCTTTGAACGGAGGGGTTATCCTGAAAAAGACGTTCGGGGAATCCTTTCAGGAAACTGGATCCGCTTCCTGAAAGAGACCTGGGGCAGGCCAGGGTTATAATTGAGGGTTCTTCAATGAATCTTGATATCTTGATCGATGCGGGAGGCTGGATAGGTGCGATTTTGATTCTCATAGCCTATTTCCTGGTCTCTACAAGAAAACTCACCGGAGACGCCACCACCTACCAGTTGATGAACCTCGTCGGCGGATCGTTCTTGGTGATCAATACAATCTACTATGGCGCCTATCCTTCTTCAGGCGTAAATCTGGTCTGGATCGGGATCGCCGCTTATACCATGATAAAAACTAAGACCGCCTTAGAGCAGCCATTGGAGTTACCCCGGTTTAGCGGACGGTTTATCAGTTGCGATTCATTCGGCTTCATGGGCAACAGCGCTGGAGGTCTGCTCAAAGTTCATGGGAGAGAGATATCCGAGTGCTGAGTGTCGCCGATGGGAGTTGTACCAGCCCTCGATGTATTGAAATACGGACATCCGAGCTTCGGCCTGTGTGCGGTAGTTTCGGCGATCCAGGCGTTCGCATTCGAGCGTGGCGAAGAAGCTCTCGCATAACGCGTTGTCGTAGCAGTCACCGGTGGAGCCCATAGAGGGCCGGACACCGGCCTTGCGGCACCGTAGACCGAAGGCAATGGAGGTGTACTGACATCCCTGGTCGGAGTGATGGATGACGGCTTCCGGCTGTCGTTGCCAGAGCGCCATATTCAACGCCTCGGTCACCAGCTCGCCGCGCAGATGGGTCGCCATCGCCCAGCCAACGACGCGGCGGCTCCAGGCGTCCACAACGACCGCGAGATACAGGAAGCCGGCCCACGTACTGATGTAAGTGATGTCGGCTACCCAGAGCTGGTCTGGCCCGTTAGCCGTGAAATCTCGATTGACCAGGTCAGCAGCGACGCGCCCATCGCGATCACGGTAGGTGGTTCGATGCCGTTTGCGACGACTTACGCCCTCCAGGCCTGCAGCACGCATCAACCGCGCAACGCGCTTGCGACCGATCCGCTCCCCCTCGGCTACAAGCTCCTCGTATATGCGCGGGACACCGTAGGTGCCATCAGAACACTTGTGAATCTTCACGATCCGTTCCGTCAGAGCCACATCGGCCTGCGCTCGTGCCGACAGCGGCCGCTTGAGCCACGCGTAGTACCCACTGGTGGAGACTTCCAGGACCCGGCACATCGTGGCTACTTTATAGAAGGCCTGATTGGCTTTCACGAACTCGTAGACTCCCCTGGCACCGAGTTGGTCTCCCGAGCGAACCAGGCCGCGGCTTTTGCAAGGATCTCCCGCTCCTGTCGCAACTGCCTATTCTCGCGGCGCAGTCGTCTGATCTCCTCCCGCTCCTCGGTGATCAGACCGTCACTGCGGAGGCCCTCATCCAGATCGGCCTGCCGCATCCAGATCCGGATCGCCTGGGCCGACGGCTCGAACTCACGGGACAACTCATGGGGCGTGCGACCCGCTCGCACCAGTTCTACAATCTGCCGCTTGAACTCCGGTGGATACGGCGAATGTGACCTCGGCATCGTAGCATCCTCCTTTCTGCCAAGTAATAAGGTATCCACGAAACCGGGTCAAGTCCACCATTGAGATAAAGGTTCCTCCCTTCTCCGTGTCTGTCTTTGCTTTCCTGCCACTGCCACTGCTACTTGCTTTTCTTTCCTGCCACTGCCACTTGCTTTTCTTTCCTGCCACTGCTACTTGCTTTGCTTTCCTGCCACTGCTACTTGCTTTGCTTTCCTGCCACCGCTACTGCCACCTGCCTGACTCACGCATCGGCCGATCCATAACCTGTTCCCGAGGTGTCGATATTTTCGCTTGGGGAGGCGTGCCTTCGGCCATCTACATTCACCCCGACTCAGGGGAGGGAACCGATAATTTTTCGATATTCGTCTTCCGTGAACGCTCTGAGCGTCTCAGTGCGAACCGCGCCGCGTCCGCCGATCTCCAGGGCGAGTCGTGCGACCGTCTCGTCATCCGGAGCCTCTGCAATTCCTACCATGTCACAACGACCCATCGTCATGTAGAAATCCTTGAGCTCCCCTCCCGCTTCTCGAAAGTCCTGTCTTGCCGAATCGAGCCGGTTGGGACTCTCTTTTGCCTTTCGGATGCCTTCCTGGGTCCAGTTTAACAGCATGATGTAAGTGGGCATTCTCCATCCCTCCTTTCCTTTATTCTGCACGCCTCCCACAAGCGCAAAATGCGGAGTACCACGACGGATGTCAATTGAGAAAATGGACTTGCGATCGTTTTGACCTCCTCAAAACCATTGACATCCCTACCCCCATCCGGTATTATAAAAAGGGAACGAAAAAATAATGGAGAAACGCCAATCCCGGAATCAGGATTCACGACTCACACCAGACGAGATGCCATGCCGAAACGAAAACACCCGACAAAGGCCTATAAAAATTTCGACTTTCTGATGGGTCACGATGCCCGCCCCGTCCGGATCCTCTCCGAACTTTTCGAGCCACTCAGCAGATTTAGTCAGCACCGGGTTAGGGACACGGTCGTCTTCTTTGGCTCTGCACGCATGAAGTCGATGTCCGATGCCCGTAAGAGGGTTCGAGCGATCACCCGAAAAATCAAAGAGCACAAGAGGACATCCACTTCCATGCAGTCGGAGATGGAGGCTGCAGAACGTTCCGTCGAACTCGCCCGTTATTACGAAGATGCGGTAGAACTGGCACGGATGATCACCGAGTGGTCGAATACCCTCGGGGGGGAAAAGCGATTCATCGTCTGTTCAGGCGGGGGAGGAGGCATTATGGAGGCTGCCAATCGTGGGGCCGCACTCGCGAATGGTCCTTCCATAGGCCTGAACATAAGTTTGCCTTCTGAGCAGGACTCAAACCCGTATATCTCCGATGAACTCAACTTCGAATTCCACTACTTTTTCATGCGGAAATTCTGGTTTTCCTACCTCGCCAAGGGGATGATCGTCTTCCCAGGGGGCTACGGAACGATGGACGAACTCTTTGAACTGCTGACCCTCATTCAGACCCGTAAAATCCTCAAACCCCTCCCCATCATCGTCTATGGGAGGGCATATTGGGAGGAGGTCGTCAATTTTGACGCCCTCGTTCGGTGGGAGACCATATCCGGGGATGATCTGAATCTTTTCAAGTTCGCCGATACGCCAGAAGAGGCGTTTACATACCTTCGTGAGGAACTTGAGAGATCTTATCTTAAAAAATAGGGGGCGAAAACGAAAATAAAAAATATCTGTGCACGGAGGTGCGGAAGTGGAAGGCCCGTATTTCCATACTTCTACACCGCCAAACTCTTTTGTCCGTTTCCCCCCTCCTTTGGATCTCCCCTCAAACACTTTTCCGTATAAAGGCTTCCCGTGGACCATGAAGAAGGCATCCTATCCGTCGGCCTGACCGGGGGCAATCGGTTCTGCATCCACACTGCATCGAGTTCCCGCGAAGAGCCGTTCGAGCCGTGGTTGCTGGTTGAGTCCCCCGACGAATGTGAGCGCGGGGACATGGGAGGCGTGGTTTCGATAACCGGCCTGAAAGGCGGCGGAGAATTTCGTCACCTGGTCAGGTTTCGGTCCTGGTCCGACTTTCTAACCGCCCGCGATCGGCTGGCGGGTGGTCGGATCGCTCATTTCCGATTCAACAACCCCGTCCAACAATTCCTAATCGCTACCGGAAAGACCCTGTTTCGGGGAATGCGCTATCCCGACCTCCATCGGTTACAGCTCGACATCGAGACGATGTCCCTGAACCCGACGGATCCTGAGGGACGGATCATCCTGATCTCCCTCTCCGACAACCGGGGTTTTGAGGAGGTGATCGACGGCCGGGAATTAACCGAGTCAGAAATGCTGATTCGGTTGAACAGGATCATCGCAGAGCGGGACCCCACGGTCATCGAGGGACATAACCTGTTCGACTTCGATCTCGCCTACATCAGTGCCCGCGCAACCGCCTGCAACCTTCGCCTCTCGTGGGGGCGTGACGGGTCCGAAGTACGTTTTCTTCAGGGAGGCCGCCGGTACAGGGCGGGCGCAAAAAATCCCTCCTATAAATCGGCCTACATCTTCGGCCGGCATCTCATAGATACCTACCAGCAGGTACAGCGATTCGATATCGAAGGCCGTTTGGAAAGTTACGGTTTAAAAAAAGTCGTTCGGTCCCTCGGTTTGGAACGAAAAGGAAGGACATTCGTCCCCGGAAAAGATATCGGACGGATCTGGCGAACCGATCCTCAAAGGTTGATCGCTTACGCCCTCGACGATGTTCGGGATGTAAGGGTCCTCTCCGAGGCGATTGTGCCGACCGAATTCTATCAGACCCAGATTCTCCCCTACTCCTTCCAGGATGCCGCCCTCTCCGGGCCCGGTGAGAAGATCAACACACTTCTTATCGGCATCTACCTCCGCCGCGGATTAGCCATCCCCCGTCCCCGACCAAGCCAGGACTACCCTGGCGGATACACCGAACTCAGGGAAGTTGGCCTGTTTCAGAAAATCGTAAAGGCCGACGTAGAGAGCCTCTATCCCTCGATCATGTTGACCTTCAAAATCCGTCCTGCTTCCGACACGGAGGATGTCTTTCTCCCGATGCTCGAAAAGCTGACGAAAAGCAGGTTGGAGGCCAAAGCCCGGATGAAGACAGCTGCGAATGTGGAAAGGGCATACTGGGACGGGATCCAGGGGAGTTACAAGATCCTGATCAATTCGTTCTATGGTTATTTGGGATACGCACACGCCAACTTCAACGACTACAACGCTGCAAGGCTGGTCACAGAAAAGGGACAGGAGATCATTCTGAAGGCCGTCCACCTCCTGGAAGATCTACACGCGAAGATCCTGGAAGTGGACACGGATGGGGCCTATTTCGTCGTTCCGCCGGGGGTGGACGGCGTGGAAGAAGAGATACGATTGGTGGAACGTGTCTCATCCGCCCTCCCGGAAGGAATCAACCTTTCTCACGATGGCCGTTTTCTCGGAATGATCAGCCTCAAGGCGAAGAACTACGTTCTTCTCGATCATGGCGGCAGGCTGATCGTCAAAGGGAGCAGCTTGAGAAGCCGTCGGGATGAGCGCGTGTTCAGAGATCTGATCCCTCAGATGGCGGGACTGCTCATCCGGGGAAACTACGAAGAAGCCAGCCGGATCTACTTAGACCTGGCCGAACGCATCCAGGCAGGAAGCATCGAGGTCGAGGATTTCTGTCGGTCCGAGAGCATCACGGAGAAAACCTTCACAAATCCCAATCTCAAGCGGCTGGCCCACGCCGCTGAAGGAAAAGCCATCGGTCAGCGCGTGGCCGTTTATCAGCGAAGTGACGGAAGCCTTGCGCCTGTGGACAACTATGACCACGATGAGGATAGGGCTTACCTTTTGAGACGCCTTCACGACACTGCGTCTCGATTTCGGGATCTGTTCACTGAAGAGGAATTCAGGCGGTTCTTCCCGGCGGTACGCGCACAGCCGAAAGAGCAATTGAGCCTATTCTGAAGATTGACAAATTTCGGGGATGGTCTTATATTACATATAGATATCCTTTTCCCCGCCTCCTATTTCCCATCCTCCCCTGATGATACCGGAATGGACTAAAGTGACCCTGAACGTGCCGGGGGACCTTTCGGACTTGGTGTCCTGTCTCCTGTTCGAAGCGGGGACGAACGGCATTCAGGTTGAAGACGGCGAAGATCGGACGTGGGTTCGAATGGCGGCCTACTTCGAAAAAAAAGAGGGAAGCATTGCCGCAATCTCCCACCTTCGCCGGAAATTGGGGGCTCTCGGAGAAAACGGGAAAAGAATTGGACCTCTGACCACGACCGATGAGAGCGATGATGGGTGGGGAGAAAAATGGAAGGAATTTTTTAGACCCGAAAGAGTCACCGACCGTATTCTCGTCGGCCCTCCGTGGGAGGACCTGGAGGTTGGGGATGAAGGGATCGCAATCGTCATCGAACCGAAAATGGCCTTCGGCACCGGACATCACGAAAGCACCCGGATCGTCTTAAAGGCTTTGGAACGGTTTGTTCGTCCCGGAGACCTCGTCTTGGATCTGGGAACGGGCTCAGGAATCCTCAGTATTGCTGCAGCAAAGCTTGGAGCAGAATGTGTGGCTCTGGATATCGATCCCGTAGCCATCGAGAACGCTCGTGAAAATACCCGGGCAAATGATGTCTCCGATCGGGTTCGTCTGATCTGCGGTACCATCGATGCAGTAGCCGGGGTGCGTTTCGACGCGGTCGCTTCAAACATCCAGAGGAATGTCCTGATTCCCTTACTCGATGATCTCCAGGTGCGTCTGAATCCGGGCGGGAGGCTCATCCTCTCGGGTATCCTGGACCGGGAAGAGGAGGAGATGGGGAAGGCGCTGGGCGGAAATTCTTGGGCATCGTTTGAAGTTTTAAGGGAGGGGCAGTGGATCGGGATGGTCGTCGAAAAGGCCGGGTAACATCCGCTGGATTTTTCGTCCTCCCCAACGACGTCTCGGGCGATCGAATCACCCTGCGTGAAGAAGAGGCGCATCACGCCAGTCGCGTCTGTCGTTGCCGTATCGGGGATCGCATCGACGCAACCGATGGGATCGGAGCCTTCTATCGCTGCCGGGTATCGAAAATCTCCCCGGATCTCCTCCAGGCCGAGATCCTTGAGCGGTTTCCCGAACACGGAGAACCCCGGATCCTGCTCGTCCTCGCCATCCCTCCCCTGAAAGGGGAGCGTTTTGACTGGCTCGTGGAGAAGGCGGTGGAGGTGGGCGCGGCGAAGATCATCCCGATCTCCACGGAGCGCACGGTCGTAGAGGCCGGCCATCGGCGCGATCGCTGGATGCGGGTGGCTTTATCCGCGACAAAGCAAGCCCGGCGGTCCCGATTGACAGAAATTTCGGAAGTTCGACCTTATCCGGAAGCCCTGAGTGAATTGGCAGGCCAGGTGGATCTGGTCCTCCTGGCCTGTGAAGATCCGGAGGATTCTGACGATCTGAGGAAGGGGGTTTCTTCCGCTGCAGTTTCCTCATTGGGAATCCTGGTCGGTCCGGAAGGGGGGTTTACCCGAAAAGAGATAGATGCCGCCCGATCCATCGGTGCCCGTCCCTTCTCCCTGGGACCACAGCGACTCCGGACTGAAACCGCTGGTGTCGTGGCCGTTGCATTGGCCCTTAGCGAATTCAGCAAAATCGACTCCCGTGAGGGCCCTACTTCTTGAAGGCCCCTGTTTATTGCTCAACAATCCTATGTCTGATTGTATTTTCTGTAAAATCGCAAATCATCAGATTCCTTCTAAAATCGTTCTCGAAGACGATAACATCCTGGCCTTCGAGGATTTGAATCCTCAGGCCCCCGTTCACATCCTCCTGATACCTAAACGACATATCGCTCGGCTCACGGACCTTAAGGAAGAAAACGGTCTGCTGATCGGAGGCATCGTCACCGCGGCCAACCAGGTCGCCGTCGACCGGGGAATTGCGCAGAGCGGTTACCGTCTGGTCGCCAATTGCAATGCCGACGGGGGCCAGACGGTAGATCACATCCATTTCCACCTGATGGGCGGACGCCGAATGAATTGGCCCCCGGGCTAAACCGCGTTCTGCTGTTCGGAATCCACAACCATGAGAATCCTTGTTATCCACGGACCCAACCTGAATCTTTTGGGGATCCGGGAGCCAGAAATTTACGGGGCAGATACGCTGGATACGATCAACACGTCTATCCGAGATTTGGCCGGGGAGCTCGGAGTGGAAATCGAAATCGTTCAGTCCAACCACGAAGGTGAAATCATCGAGGCCATCCAGAAAGCCCGTACCGTTTCACACGGAATACTGATCAACCCCGCCGCATTCACGCATTACAGCATCGCTGTGCGGGACGCCCTTGCCGCCGTCGGACTCCCTGCGGTAGAGGTCCATCTCTCCAATATCCACGCCAGGGAGGCCTACCGTAATCATTCGATCACCGCCCACGTCTGCATCGGTGTCGCTGCCGGCTTCGGTGGATTCAGCTATCTCTTAGGTTTGAGAGGGCTCGTCAACTATCTGGGGGGAAAAAAGAACCGGAATTGAGTTCCCCCACTTTCGAATTTGCTTATGAACTTATCCTATCCTATCTTATCTTTATCACATTGCTGATCCAGACCGCCTCGCCCTCTCATGGCCTTAAACATGGCGATCAGATCGTGGAGATCATCGGGGCGGATCAGGTCAATATTCGGGAGTGGTTGGGAACCGAATGGGAGATCTTGGCCAAGGTCCCCCGGGGTGACCGATTAAAAAGACTTGGGACCGAGCGGGGCTGGTATAATATTCTCTTGCCGGATGGGCGTGAGGGGTGGGTGCACGGTCGGTATGCCCGACCCGATCAATATATCGAAGTCTCGGCCCCCAAAGAGATCCTGCTCGTCACCGCGGAGACCATCAACCTTCGTCAAAACCCTGCCACGGGTGCACCCGAGGTGACCCGGGCGAATAAGGGGGATGAACTCGGTTTTCTCTCGGAACGGAACAACTGGTATTTCATCCTAACTTCCGATGGCCGAAAGGCGTGGGTCCACAAGAACGATGTCGCCTTCCGATCGAAGGACCCGGAGGATAAGCCGGGTGAACTTGAGCCTGTCGATGCTTCCCTGAAGGAGGACTCAAAAAAACCTGATCGATTTCAAGAGGGCATGGACCGCTTGAAGGCGGGAGACCATCTGGGCGCTCTCCTCACGTTCCGGACACTCCTGAAGGATTTCCCGAATCACAGCGGGGCTCACTATCAAATTAGGAAGGATCCTGAAGCAAACCGGCCTGTTAGAAGAGGCCTTAGGCCACTTCGAACAGGCCTTGTCCGGAGACCCTGAAAAACCTGAAGCCCAGTTCCAGATCGACGAGCTTCGGCTGAGTCTGAAAACCGCTCCTGCAAAGCCCCCACCACCGAAGAGGCGTAAGGACTCTATCCTTCCGGGAGAGGAGTTCAAGCTCCTCCTCATGGGCGGCGGGCTGGCTTCGCTCATCTTTCTGACGATTCTTCTATGGGTTTATCTCCGGCGACGCAGGGCTCTGTTTGGGGGAAATGTTTTTGGATCTCCCCGTCGGGATAAAAACTTTCAGAAGACCCTGAAGGGAGTCGCCGAGAAGCGGCCATTGCTCCGAATTATTGAAGAGGCGGAAAAGAAGCAGGAGGCTGCGGAGGATCAAATTCGAAAAAAAGTCGAGGCTTTTGGGGGAGTCTCCGTAGAGGCGGGGGCTTCGCTGGGGTTGCCTGAGGCTGAACCGGTTCAGCCTTTGTTAAACAGAGTTGAGGAGATCCGGCAGGTGGTGGGTGAACAGGAGGACCGTGCCAGGATGTATTCGGATTTGATAAAACTGCAGAATGAAAAGATTGAGGCGCTGAACGATGAGATTGAGGCCTTGAAGAGGCTCGTCCAATTGAAATCGGAGCGGACCGAATCAAAGCCTAAAGGATCTCCCGAAACGCAGAAGGCCTAATATCCGTTCTTAGTCGGAATTGAGGTAGGATTGCTATGATCTGGCTTGGACTCACATTCCTCATGGTGCTCGCGGCGAAGTATTATTCCGCTGTTGCAGTCAAGCACCTGGAAACCCGATTGAATGAGGCCAAGGACGGAATCGAAGAGGCCAAAGGACGCTTGAAGAAGGCCAGAGAACGTCAGGATTCTGCCAAAGATCAGGAAAAGAACCTGAGATTTCGAGCTGAACGATTGCAAGCCCTTATTCAGGACATGGAGGCCGACGTGCGCGCCCCCCGTCGGGTTGAGGAGGAATACGAAGAGGTCTCGAGGGTAAAGCCGCAAATCCGGGCCTCATGAGAACAACCCGCGTAGTCCCTTTTTCTTCTTCGGCTGCTGCTTTTTCGCCGGTGGAGCAGTCTTCCCCCCCCCCCGTTCACGGTAAACTTTCATCAATGCCCCGCCTCGTGTGCCGATCCGATCCAGCATTTTGCGGGCCCGATTTTTGTTCGCCGGATCCATTTCCTTGTCATTGACCACGACCATGGCCTGCTTCATCCCCGCGTTGAAATAATATTTCGCCAGCTCATAGACCGGCTCCTCGTTGCCGATCACGTAGGCGCGGAAATTGACCTCACCGATCAACGCGAGAAGCTTTAGTTCCCCCTCCACCCCGATCTCCCGAACAAGCTTGTGTGCGGTTGCGTAGTATTTCCCGGCGGTCTTAAGGGCCTGAGCCTCGGAGAATACGATCGGGGGCTGCTCCGGCAGCGCGGGTTGAGCCGGGATCAGCTGGATATAGCTATCCTGGATGATTTTTAAGAGGGATTCGTGGTCGCTCCGCGGTATTTCTGACTTGAAGCGCTCCCGGTCGCGATATATCCAGGCGAGCCGGAGGTAGTACCGCGCGAGATCCCTGATCGAAGGGTTTCTCTTAAGGCACTCCGAATAGATGCCCAGGTAGAATTTGTTAATCGTGGATTCGTAAGGATAATCTGGGTCCAGGTCGTGACCCAGAGAGATCAGGGCCCCTTCGGAATTCTTCAGCTCATCAATGTGGGTTTCAAGAACCCCTTCTAAAAAACCGTTGCGGAATTTCTCCTCGTTCTTCTCCCAGATTCGAAAGTCCTTATCGTCTATCTCGGCTGTATAAAAGCAGGTTTCACAAACCGCCCAGAAAAACTGGAGCGGGTTGGTGTTCGAAAACGATTTGTTCTTCCAGATAATTTCCGTGGGATGTTCGTCCTCCTCCGTGGCGTTAATCCGGAAGGCGTCCCACGATAAACGTTCGTGGGTGTTTTGGTTGCCGCACCCCGGACACGAAATCTCGTATCCGCGGTATGGCAGATCATCACTGGGCCCCCCGCGAATCCACAGGACTTTCCCGCCTGTCTATTATTAACTCTCCCAATCCGCGTTGTCAAGTCTAAATGGATAATTTAAACGATCGAATCAAGGCCTATTTAACTGGCCGGCCGAGCGGGGCGTCCTCCGGGGAGATTATCGCAGAAGTCATGAAACTTCGCGGCGGGAACCCGGCGATTTTCGAACGGATCGTCCGGACTGCGCTTGACGGGGACATTCGATTCATCAAGGCCCCTGATGGTCGATGGCAGACCGTCCAAAAGCCATCGCCCAATCAGATGATCTTCTCCGTCATCTCCCTGAGGGCCGACTCGGATCGGAACCGTTTGATTGAGATCGGGGCAGTCAGATTGTCGGAGGGTCGGGAATTTTTTCCGATCCGTAACCGATCTTCCGGAGGGGGATGGATCTGGGGCCCCGGAGGATGTTGTGTCCCCCCGCCAGGCGTTGGTGGAATTGGCGGAGTTTACTGCCAATTCCACGTGGGTCGCTGACGATCTTCGAGGCATGCTTTCCCTTCTGGACTGGGAGGCCCGTCGAACAGGGGCTCCCCGACCCCCTTCTGCAGGCCTTTCCCTCAGACGCCTCGGCCGGAGAATGTTCCCCCATATCCGGGTCCGTTCCGCGTGGGGGATGACCTCAACCCTGGGCGTCTCACACCGCGAACAGGGCCGTGCAGACCGGGAGGCAGAGGGGCTCTCTTCGATTCTATCCGCCCTCCTGGAGAAGTGTCGAAGCCGGGGAAAATCCCGTTTGGAGGAGATCCTCTCCATCCAGGAACCCGACCTGGAGGGCATCGATTTCAGTCGCTACGGGTTTGACCGGCCTTTTCTAAAGGGCCTACCTGAGAGCCCTGGAGTTTATAAGATGTTAGACAAGGCAGGGGATGTTATCTATGTGGGAAAAGCGAACAGCCTGAGGGATCGGGTGGGGTGCTATTTTGGAAGAGCCTCGAAACGGTCTGAAAAGATGACCAGGTTCCTTGATCGGCTCTACGATCTCCGGGTTGACGTGGTGGGTTCGGAACTGGAAGCCCTCCTCTTGGAAGGGCGGTTGATCCGTCGATACCAACCTGAATTTAACACCCAGCTGCAGGTACACGAAAGGCCTTCCTCCCTTTCGGTGAGGAACCAGGTGTTTGTACTGTCCTCAAAAATCGAGGGATGCGTAGAACTATTTA
Organism: Candidatus Latescibacterota bacterium; assembly: GCA_965217865.1. Classification (GTDB taxonomy): domain Bacteria; phylum Latescibacterota; class UBA2968; order SICM01; family SICM01; genus CBDCJO01. The sequence continues at coordinate 4,271,007 of CBDCJO010000002.1, forward strand.
TGGTGCGGGAAGGGAAGGGACTGAGACAAATCAGGGCCCGCCAGGATCTTTCAGATATCGAAGGCGTGAGGGTGAGGTTTGAGGATCATTTTTGGGGCCGACCGGATAAGGCCGGCCTATCCGAAGAGGAGAAGGCGGATTCCGAAATCGGGGAATCCTGGCTAGCCTCCCGGGGGGAGGGGATCAACCGGTTGGATGTAAGCGGGGTCAAAGACTTTGAAGACGGGCTTCGTCTCTTGAAGGACTATATCGCAGGATGTGGTCCACCCGGGTCAGACCGGGTGATCTATGTATGATACCAGGGGCGGGCGCCGGAGCCTGACCCGTTATAACTCCAGTTCCATCCCTTCACACGCCAGCTCGACTTCGAAATCCCGTCCGGAGGAAACACGCTGCATGTAATCTCGGGCGTTGTGATACAGGTGCCACAGGCTTTCGTCGTCCATCACCGGGTTGTGATGGAAAAGGATAAGTTTTTTGACCTCGGATTGTATCGCGATGTCGACTCCGATAAACGGGGTGCTGTGACCCCAATCGGCCTTCTCGAAAGACTCCTTCAGACCAAAATATGCATCGAAGACCAGGGCGTCGCACCCGTGGAACTGGGAATAGTAGGGTTTCATATGATCGTCATCGAAGCGATTGTATGAGGAGTCGGATGCATAGATGAAGGTCTTTCCGCCGTGTTCGATCTTGTATCCAAAAGCGCGGCCTGGATGGTTAAGCTCAAACGGTTTTATCCGAACCTCGCCGAAACGCCGCTGTCGTCCATCCGTCAACTTTACAAACCGAATATCAGAGGCCATGATGTCCATCGGAACCGGGAAGTTGTAGGGATGATGCTGATTCTCGAATCGTTTTTTCAGGTCTTCGTGCACCCCATGAATGTTGATTCGATTACCCGGTATGAAGGCGGGAATGAAAAATGGGAATCCGCAAATATGGTCCCAGTGTGTGTGTGTCATGAAGACCTGAGCCAATCCCTTCCCTTGCCCGAATTCCTCAGACATCATGCGCATACCCAGACCCCGGATCCCCGACCCGCAATCCAATATGAAATGCTGGCCGTCGGCCTGCACCTCGATGCAGGAGGTGTTTCCGCCGATAGTCCCCCGTTTATGGAGGGGAAGCTTCGATACGTACCGGCGGACAGCCTTCGGCGTGTTGAGCTTTTTCCCCCTTGCCTCCAGAAGGGCACCCACGATCTTTTCTTCAACTTGGGCGGGGGTGATTGGGGCTGCGATCGATCCTCTTGCGCCCCAGAATTTGATCTTCATGTGGTTGATCCTAATGAATTAAAGGGGGATTGGATCCCCAATCCCCTCGAAAAAAAGTTCAGAAAGCTCTCCATAATATAGTGAAAATTGTAGGCCAGGATAAAGATTTTGTCAAGTTTTTAGAAATAGCGCCTTGTTGATAGATCAGGACAGGTTTCTCCATCAGATTCGTTCTTCCGTATTCAAGATACCCCTTGCCATTCCCATAGAAAGTGATCTGGCTCACATCACCAGATGCCCGGTCCTCGCGGAAATTCATTCGGACCCAATCCGGTTCGTTGCGATTTTTAGGAACTCGTCCCGTACGGATCGCGCCAGTTCATCCGTTTTTCGCTTTGCCTTTTCCCGTACCTCCGCGTCCAGATTCCCGATGTCTGAATTTAACGAAATGTATAATTTGCACTTAGGCTCAGTTCCCGATGGACGGATCGCGATCTTCCCCCCCTTCGTATCGCCGTGGGGTCCCAGATGGAAAATCATCAGGTTGTCTCGTGCGAACCGCAATTGTTCAATGGCTTTTTCTGTCTTAGGATCTTTAATAGGGCCGAAGGGAAAAACGGATCCACGCTCGAGATCGTGTACCTTTTCGGTCCATCGATCTACGATTCGAGTGACCTCGAACCCTCCGATCCTCGAAGGCGGGTTCTCCCGCAGCACGCGCATCATTGTCCCGATCTCCTCCCCCCCGGACCTCCCCGGGCGAACGTAGCTTTCGAGGAGATCGGAAAAATAACCAAATCGGCGGTGGACTTGATCAAGCTGCCACCAGATATCTCTTCCCTCCGCTTTCAATCGGGCAGCCATTTCCGCCATCAGTAACGCAGCGTTTGCACCATCTTTATCCCGGATGTAAGGTCTGCTGAGATATCCGTGACTCTCTTCCGCTCCAAACAGAAACCGATCGGGATCATCAAGGTGCTTGATGACGCAGCCGATGTATTTGAACCCCACAAGGAGTTCACTCACCCGGCCCACCCCGAAATGAGCCGCGATTCGATCGATCAGGTCCGTTGTCACAACCGTCTTTACAACAAGCCCATCACGTTCCAAACGGCCTTGCCTTTGGAGTTCATCAAGCACAAAATAACACAGGAGGGCCCCGATCTGATTGCCGTTCAGAATGGTCCATTCCCGACCGCCGTCCCCGCCTCGTGGGGCGGCACATCCCAATCGATCCGCGTCCGGGTCCGTCGCAATCGCAAGATCGGCATCCAGGGACTCTGCCAGTTCCATGGGCTTTTTCATGGCCGAAGGGACTTCCGGGTTGGGAATTTGATTTTCAACCTCCGGAAAGTCGCCGTTTGGAGATCTCTGCTCTTCGACGACGTGGACATCCAGGAATCCCGCCATTTCCAGACCTGGCAAAACCGAACTCGCCCCGACCCCGTGGAGTGGGGAGTAAACTAACCGGACCTGGCGGGAGTGGGTCAGGGTCACACCCGATAGGGCCTTCAGATAAGCCCGGTCGACCTCCTTCCCTATGGTCTTGACGATCCCGCGACGCATTCCTTCTTCGAATTCCATCATCGCAATCGGACCAGCACCTGCCTTTTGGACCTCCTCCATGACGACCGCATCGTCCGGCGGAAGGATCTGTTCCCCGTCTTCGGCATAGGCCTTGAACCCATTGTCCGATGGGGGGTTGTGGGATGCGGATATGACAATCCCCGCTTTGGCTTTAAGGTGCCTGACCGCAAAGGACAGCTCGGGGGTTGCGCGATGACCTTCAAACAGGAAGACTTGAACCCCCCTGGCCGCTATGGCCTGCGCACTGACCTTCGAAAACTCGGTTGAACCGTGCCTCGTATCGAATGCGATAACGATCCCGCTACGCCTTGCCTCCTCCCCCTGATGAGCCACCCAGTTTGCAAGCCCTACCGCGGATTCCGCGATCGTACGATGGTTGATCCGGTTCGGGCCCAAACCCCGAGGCCCCCGTCTTCCCCCGGTGCCGAACGGGATCGTGGTATAAAACTCATCCTCCAATTCCTTCCAGGCGCTTTGATTGATCCTGGCCAGGATGTCGGATTTGAATTCGGAAAAAGCCCCGTCTGTCAACCAACGTCGCAAATACCCCATCGCCTCGGGGCTGAGATGCCCCTCCACCTTTAGCATGGCTGAAGCCTCAGGTTTCACGAGGATCTTCCTCCAAAAGCTTTTCGACCTGGTCGCAGATGGACTTTGCCTCATGTTCGGCCGAAGCCTCTGCAACGATCCGAATAACCGGCTCTGTGTTGGATGCCCGTACGTGAACCCACGGGCAAGAACGGTACTCTCCCAGGTATAACTTGACGCCGTCTTCCACCGGCTCGACTGGTTGTCCCGAATACACCATCCGAACCTTTTCCACGAGATGATCGATAACGTCCGCCCGGGCGACGGCAACCTTTCGCTTTTCCATCACATATTTAGGATGGTCCTCTACGAGGGTCGATATGGCCCCTCCCTGTTCTGCCATCGCCATCAATACCAGGGCCATCCCGACAAGGGCGTCACGCCCCGGGTCGATTTCCTTGACGATGACCCCCCCGTTGCCCTCACCGCCCACCACAGCATCCAGCTTGAGCATTTCCTCGACAACATGGACCTCCCCCACCTTTGTGGCCACAAACTTACAATTGTATCTTGCGGCAGCGTCCGCGACGATCTGCGATGTCGAAAGCGTTGAAACCACGATTCCCTGTCGTGAGCGCAGGACCTGATCCACGGCGATGGCAAGGGTATAGTCCTCCCCCGGAGGGATCCCCGCCTCGGTAACGAGGGCCACCCGGTCCCCATCCGGATCGATTGCGAACCCTAAATCAGCGCCACCGCGCACTACGGTGCTGCACAAATCTGTCAGGTTCTGGGGTAGGGGTTCGGGATTGTGGGGAAAGGCGCCATCGGGCAGGCAGTGAATCGGAAAGACTTCGCAGTTCAGTTGTTCCAGAAAGCGAACCCCCGCGATGGATCCGACACCGTTGCACGCGTCGAGCGCGACTCGAAACCTGCGGCGCCTAATCGGGGAGGTATCGAGCACCTGAGAAAGCCGCTCGATGTGGAGTTCCAGACCCCTGCGATCGATCTCGATCGTTGTGGTCGCAGTTTGGTCCCGGAAGGTTCCTTTTTGATAAAGACCTGAAACCTTCTCGCCTTGTGCCGCGTTCAGGAACACCCCATCGGAGCGAATCATCTTGAGACCGTTCCATTCGATAGGGTTGTGGGAAGCCGTGATCGCGATACCGCCGCCCGCCTTCAGGGTCGTCACCATGAATTTGATCGTGGGTGTGGGACATAAGCCGAGGTCGATCACGTTGCAACCCGTTGAGCACAGTCCTGCGAACACCGCGTCACGCATCATATCCCGAGAAGTGCGCGAATCGTTTCCCACCACCACCGTGGCGCCCGGAGGCAGCCATGTCCCGAAGGCCTGGGCAAACCGGGTCACGACATCCGGCGTGAGAGACCTTCCCGCGATCCCGCGGATCCCGGAAATTCCGACCATCAAGGTGCTGTCTGCATCCATGGTGCAAGTCCCGTGGTCACCTAACAATCTTCACACGCCAATATTCAATCTTCAATCTTCAATATCCTCACCGGATCCCCCCTCCGAATTCCGGAGGATTTGGCCATATCACCACGATTAACCGAGATCTCCAGTTCACCCCCGCTCCCGATAATCGCCAGCGGCGAGTCGATTGGGACAGCGTCATAGCTTTCGGAGAGAGCGTTGATCTTGACGGGTCCGCTCGTGATCTCAACTCCACCGTCCCCCACGAATGAACGATAATCAGGTTCCAACACATTTGTGATCGCGTTTCCGAACCGGTCGATGTGGATGATTCGCCCGGTCATGAGTTCTCCTTCTACCGCGGGCTTGAGTCCCGGGAGTTGGACCCACTCGGAGATGGCGGGCCCCAACGCCGAGAGCGATACCCCTTTCGCCATATGGCCTGCCGCGGGCGCAAACACGTCCCGGCCGTGAAACGTGCGGCTGATCTCCGGGAGGGCATATCCCCTTTCCGAGATCTCCACCACCTCCAAAACTCGCTCTCGGACACACGATCGACTGAGAAGGCCATTGTCCGGCCCGACGAATATATGATTATCCGTTCGCACCGCGATGGGAATTCGGCGTCCGCCTACACCCGGATCCACGACCGCGATGTGAATCGAATCCTTCGGGAACCACCAGAATGCCCGGCTCAGTACAAAGGCACCCTCTTCGACATCCTGAGGACATATTTCGTGGGTGATGTCAATAATCGTCACCGCCGGTTGAAGGCTCAGGAGGACCCCCTTCATTTCGGCCACATATGCGTCCCGGGTCCCAAAATCCGTGGTCAACGTAATGACTCGGTTCACTTCAAATATCCCTCGCTCTTTGGGTCTCAATAAGCCTCGGTTCCCCGATCCTGATGGAATCTGGTTCCCCTCAGGGGCCATCCAACCGGAAAATTGCTTCGGAATAACCCTTTTGACTTCCGGCTCGGCGAAAGTAAATCATCTCATCGCCGAACAGTTCTTGAAAATCCCTGAGATTAAGGTCTCCGATCGGATCGGTAATATTGGGCTCCGACCCGCCTGCGAAGCAAGCAATCAAGTATCCCCCTCGTCGCGTAATACGCTTCCATTCTTTGGCTGTCTTCTGGGGACATTGGGAGTGATCAAAAGAATTCGAGTATACGACCCCGAATTTTTTATCCCACTTTTTAGGCATTTCATCAAAAGAACCCGTCCAGATATCTGATCTTGCCGCTTTTGGATTAATTTCAACACCGATCACGCTTTTTCGAAAAATGTTATTTGCTTCCGACCTACTCATAGTTTCGAGTTTGGGCACAACGGACCTGAAAGATTCCTCTCGTATTTCGTTCACCTTTGGAATAAAATGCCAGAATCGCGAACCAAAAAATCCCATCCTGAAGAGATCCACTTCTCTTCCATTCCTGGTCCCCAGGCACAGAATGGGACCCAAGCCATCCCCCCTGGAACTCATATCCTGATGGATAATTTTTTTATACTTCAGGATGTCGTGAAAGGATATGCCTGAGTACTCAAATTTGACACTGGAGCGTTTGATCTGTGTCTCAATATATTCTTGTCGGGATTGATTGGCCGGATAAATTTTCATAGATAAAATGGGATCTTCCTAGTTTTTGGTGGAAAGCGACGTTCTGCGAGGCGACGCATCCGCGGGAAACGGCCCGTGATTCTTTGGCCCAGCCCAACGGGCTGGGGTTGAATATGGGCGAATCGAGCGGGCCAACGGTCCGCGATCCGGATCAATCCCACACATACCGTTCATCGTAGGCCACTCCCCTCAAAATAGGCCCCGCTCCTTCAGACTTAAAAAATTCTGCTTCCCGATAATCAGATGGTCCAACACTTCGATGCCCATGATCTTCCCCGCTTTCACCATTCGGTCTGTCAATTCCAGGTCCTCACGTGAGGGGGTCACGTCTCCGGACGGGTGGTTGTGGACCAGAACCATTGCGGCCGCGACGCTTTCCACCGCCGGCGTGAAAACCTCCCGCGGATGGACCAGACTGGCGTTCAGGCTCCCCACGGACACATCCTCTCGTTTGAGGACCTGATTCCGGGCGTTGAGCAACAGGACGACAAAATGTTCCTTACGCCGGTCCCGTAAATCGGCTACCAGCGGGAAGACATCTGCGGGTTTGGATATCGCAGGAAGAACCCCGATCCCCCTGTTAAGAGCCCTTTTTGCCAGTTCGAACCCGGCGACCAGGACCGAGGCCTTCGCCTTTCCGATGCCCTTGATCTCGGTCAACGATCGTAACGGGCGACTGAGCAGTTGATCGATCGGGGATTTCTTCAGGATCGTCCGGGCCATCCGAAGCACTTTCCGCCCCTTATATCCAGTCCCAAGCAGAATGGCAAGCAGTTCCTCGTCTTTCAGCCCCTCCGGCCCACGGACGGACAGCTTCTCCCGGGGAAGGTCGACCTTCGCCAACTCTTGGCATGCATCTCCGCATCTGGCCATAGTGCCCATCGATTCAAATCCCAATTTATGCACGATACGCATTCAACGCAAAGTTTTTTGCTGCAAACAGCGTTCCAACCCCAAACCTCGCCCTGAACATTCAGAAACCGAATAACTACAAAGGAAAACTTTGGTCTCTCTTTGTCCAGCACCTTGGTGCGCCAATAAAATGTATCTAAACTGCCTTTATTTCATGGCACTTCCTGCCTTCGACTGACGGCATCCACGATTCTCATTCTGTCGGAAGAGATTATCCCGACTTAACCTGAATGAGTCACCAAAATCCCCTCCCTGGAGGGGTGCCCCGGCGTGACTTAAGCCGGGGCGGGGTGGGTCATATCCCATTCTTATCCCCAATTCCGGACGCCATGATGCGCGCCTTCGAGCTTAACATCACCGTCAATAAATCGTAGCCAGAGTCATGTTCTTTCTCAACCCTCTGGCAAGCTCCTTTAGCCTCCGATTGTATCTGAAGATTTCTCTCCTCACCCCTGAATCCCCTCCAAGGAGTGGACTCCACCAATCCCCTCCCTGGAGGGGTGCCCCGACGTGACTTAAGCCCAGGCGGGGTGGGTCATATCGCGAATTCAGGGGTGCTTTTTGGCCGTAACTCTCAATAAAATAGTGCATTTTTTTAATTTGGACCGTTTCACGATTCACCACCTGCGATCCCCGTTGGCCTTTTGGCGTTTCACGGGAACAAAAAAATGGCTTGCAGAACTCCACGCAAGCCAATGTCTTTCGATCGTGGTCGGATTTGAACGCGGCCTATCTCAACTCCCGTTTCTGTTTTTTCCTTCCGGAAACGGCCAACTGTTACTGCTAGTCGTTTTCTGCAATTCTTTCTCCACCAACTCTTTGCTTTTATGCCACCTGCTCTTCCTGTACCTGCTCCTTGGTGCCCATATTACTTTAGATATTCGTCGATAATCCGCTTTAACTCACCACTCCTTCTCATCTCATAAATAACGGCATCCAATTTTTTCACGAAATCAGCCTTGTAAAGGAACTTGTGGTTATCTCTGTCAGTATATCCCAGGAATCCTTGTTCTATGGAGATCGTAGCGCCTTCGATAAGTTTTGGAGCCCCGTGGAATTTTCCGCTTTCTTTCAACCGCTTTAATTCCCACAAAATGGATAGGCGATCATTCATATGGCAATCAATACGTTTTCTGAACAGGTTTCTCAGGTTTTCTACATTTCCCCTGGCCTCCCGCACTTTGATTTTCCCTTCTCGAACTGCCCTCCAGAATTTATCACCACCGATCTCGAACCCCGAATTGTTGCCGATAGTCAATCCATAATAGTCTTCCGGCCATCTTGGCCTGGGATTCTCCAGTATCTCTTTGGTGCAAAACACGACAACTTTCTCATCTAGAATGGGTAACGAGTAAGGCCACATATAGGGTCTTTCTTTCGTGTGGTGATAGGGCGGGTATAAAGCAAATCCCTCCCCACGTTCCAAATAATTCAAACCCCGTTTCCAGGGAACGGCCTTGATATTTACTTTATAACCGTCCATCCTGGAGAACGCTGTTTTAAGGATCTCTGAATAGATTCCCTTTACCGCCCCCCCTTCCTCGTATGAATAAGGTGGAAAATTATTATCGGCATAAACGATAACATCGATATCCGCTGCGAAAGTGTTAACGGAAGAAGCTAAAAGAAAAACAAAAATGGCCGAGAATATATTGCACATATAATACTCTGGCAACCGTTCCGTTTAACAGACATGGAACCGATTGTAATTAGAGATCCCCAGGTGATCCCAACTCTCCGACACCGGACCAGTCGGTGGAGACACCCTGGACCATATAATGAGCGGCTCGTCGAAGGTAAAGCTTGGCGGCCTTGTCTTCAGGGCTATGCTCAATGACGCTGTTGAACTTGACGCTGGCTTCTGCGAACTTCCTTTCGTGATACAGAAATAACCCCTCTTCAAAGTCGGGTTTGGTCTTTAGTTTTAACTCCACGATGTTTACCGAATCCCCGTCAAACACTTCATAAACCGACACCGGAACCGTTTTTCCTTTGACATGGACCTTATCGAGAAATCGATACTTGAATTTATCGGGATCTTCCAAATGCTTCAATGTCTGTTCGCTGATAATTATCGATACCCCATATTCCCTGGTCAAGGATTCCATCCTGGATGCCAGGTTTACGGCATCGGCGATGACCGTCCCCTGCATCCGCTCTTCTTCTCCTATTATTCCGAGCATCAGGCTGCCGGTATGCAGGCTGATCCCCACCCCAATCTGTTGAGCATTCGTCCCTTGAAGGCGGCCGCTGTGAGCGGCTACCTCTCGAAGCATATCGATGGCGGCCTGGAGGGCATATTCGGCTTTCTTAGGAAACAGCGCCATAATCGCATCGCCCATATAGTTGTCTACAAAACCGTGACATTGACGGATGATCGGGCCTACGCGACTGAGAAAGGAGTTGAGGAAATTGAAATTCTCCTGCGGGCTCATACGTTCCGATAGGGGAGTAAAATCCCGGATATCCGAAAACATAACGGTCATGGTTTGCTCGACCTGATCACCCAAACTGACCCCGGTAATGCTCTCTTTTTTGAGGATACTCAGGAATTCCCGTGGAACAAAACGCTCCATAGCCCGGCTTAGTTCAACGAACTCGGACGTTCTTTCATCAACCCGCCTTTCCAGCTCAATATTGGCTAACTGTAGCTGACTCTGCAAGCCTGCGTAGAACCAGATGGGTTTCAACGCGGGCAAGCACCTCTTCAAACTGAAAGGGCTTGGTGACATAGTCCACCCCCCCGGCCATAAACGCTTGAATTTTGTCCGATACCTCGTCCAGTGCGCTGATAAAAATGATTGGGATTTCACGCGTTTTCTGCTCCTCCTTCAAATGCCGGCAAACCTCGTAACCGTCCATATCCGGCATATTGATGTCAAGCAGGATCAGGTCGGGGGTTGCGGACCGTGCCACCGTAAGGGCCATAGGCCCGTTCGACACCCCCCGCACTTTGTATCTCTGCTCGGTCAACATGCTCGATAAAACTCGAAGATTTGCAAGCGTGTCGTCTACGATCAAAATGTCTCCTTTGGATGCACCTTGTTCTTGGTCACCCATAAACGAACTCCTGTTTGAAGGACTCGAACTTCCTATCTTTCCCACGAATTTTGGATCTATAGCGACTCCTGAACCACCTGCGTGTGTTCAGGATTCATACGGAAGGAAACACCCCAAATATCTTCGTCGAGGATCTTATAGATATTGCCGATCTGCACGATCGCGTTCTTAAAGGCCATCCCGCGAACCCTGACCAACGCCCTCTCGAGGTTTTTGGCGCGGTTCTCTCCCATCTTTTCCACGTGATACTCCAGGCTGCCTTTGAGTTTTTTCATCTTATCGATCTCTTTGAGCTGGTTGATCAAAAACTTCCGACGCCCCGGAGCCACCCGGCGGATGGCCGCCATTGGATCTCGCTTCCAGCCCGACCTTCCGATTAATTCCTCCAGGGCGCGCATAGCCCGGCGACTTCGCAGGTCGGAAAAAGCCAGACCTTTCCGATACTTCACCAGAGACGCTTCCATCTCTATGTCCACACCGACCACCACCTTTGTCTTCCGCCGGTATCCAGAGCCGATCGAAACGGCGTCGATCTCCCACCCCGCCACCATCGACCCCCCCAGCAAGCACAACTGCCGCTTTCCCCCTTCGTTCCCCTGCACCGTCGCCCTCTTCTTAACCTCCACCGTTGAATCCTGAACGTTGTTGCGCACGACAAGGTCTCCCCCGACTTTTACCTCCGAGTCCTGGATAAACCGGACGTACAGGTCCCCGCCCGCTTTCACCTTCGCCCCGATGATACCCCCCTGCACCACCACAGTTCCCTCGGCAGTTACCTGCCCGCCCCGTTCGACGGCTCCCCCCAAATGGACATCCCCCGTCGCTTCCACACGGAACCTGCTCTTTACCGTCCCCTTGATCTCTGCGTCCCCTTCTAAATGGAGGTTGCCCGTCTGGTAGCCCACATCCCCCCGGTGCCGGTAGAGGTTCATCACTGAGAGGGTGTCTTTCATGACCCGCGGCCAACCTGGGCTCGTGGCGTAGAAAAGCTGGTCGCCGGTTTCTTCCTTGGCGACGACGTTCGGGCCGGGGGAAAGCCGTTGTGGTTCCTGTTTTGGGGGCTGCACCACACGTCCCCGTACATCCTTGCCGACCTTTCCCGGTATAGGGAGTGTACGCCGTGCAAGCAGCTCTCCAACCTTCACCTGAGGAACCGCATCCCGCTCCCGAAAATCGATCGATCCGGCTTCCAAGAGTTTTCCGGGATCGGGCCTCTGCTTGAAGAGCAGCTCTACCCGACCGCTCTGTTCCGGTTCGGGAGGCGTTCCCCGTGACAGCAGCACCGTCTGCGTCCCCAGGACCTCGTCTGTCGGAGGCATTTCAGAAAGTCCCGCAACGGCCTCCGAGTCCACCCCGTGGCGCACGCGCGCATTCTCCAGGAACCTCTCAATCTCCGCGGTTGTCGGCAACACAGGCTTCTGCCCTTGCGGCAGTTCGACAAAATGGACCTCCATCTTATCCGGAGATATATGGATCGGTGGAACCACCAGAATATGATCGTCCAACACCCCTGCATATCCAAAAATCTCCGATACGAAACGCAAAAGCCCCCCTCGACTTCCCGTCGTACATTGATTCCCGCCTTGTACAATTTCTGCTCCTGTAGATCCTCCGGAAGGGCGACCGACTCTCCGAAAAAAGGTCCTTACCCGGACCCCTTTCGGCCCCCTCCCCGGCCTGCTCGGCCAGCACCTCCCCCTCGTGCACGGCCTGCACCACAATTTCACAGGCTGCCACCTTTTCGAATTCCCTCGCCTTCAGCGTCTCCTTGACCTCTTCGAATCGGGCTGGCGGAAGTGGATCGAACCCGAAGATAATCTGCCCCTTCGATAGCATCGGGGGCTGTCCCCTGGCGATCCGCACGCACGACTCCCGCAGATCGCCCTGTTTCAGATCCGAACACATCTGAGCGATGGCCTCCCGGTCGATCCCCACGCCGATCTTCAACGCCTTGAGCATTTCCAGGATCTCTTCCGGATCGGGTACCTTACGCTCCCCCAGATGGGGGGGGTTTATAAAATAGGCTTCCAACCGGTCCTGAGAGATCCAGATGGGGGAGACCACCGACAAAGAACCTCCGATAACGGAGATATAGCCGAAGGTTTTCGAGGTTATAGATCCAGCCTCGTTCTCAATGACCCCGACACCGGCCTTCAAGGAACTCGGCTCTTCACCCACAACGGTTCGGACCGGCTTTCCGAAGACATCTCTACCGGGTTCAATCACATCCTCTCCCTGGACCTCCATCAGCAGGGATCGGGCCGTCACAGCCACTATCGGATGACCGTACCTTCGGATCTGCCCGATATTGATGTAACCCATCACTTCATCGATCTCACGTAACACGGAGGAGGCAATGTGCACCGGTTCCCCGGTACCAAGCTGTCGAAGCCCTTCCAGAAAGGGGTATTCCACCTGCTTCCGCTTCAGGTAGACCGCAGGCTTCCCTTTTGCCGCGGGAATATCCCGCTGATGCCGTCCAGAACTGTCGGCCTGCCCAACCTCCTTTTTCAGGGTTTCCTTCTGAACACCCCAGATGACCCGCTCCCTTTTAAGTGCCTCCTGCACCTCCGCGAGTTTCGTATCCGGAAAGACCCCCTCCAATTGGGCCTCCATCCGATCCTCGGAGACGATCACGCGCAGCCGGCGATGTTGAGGCTCTCCCACCGGAGCTTTCAGATCCGTGGGATCACCTCCATCATCCATGGCCTCTGAGGCCTGATCCAGAAACTCCTTCAGCCCCTCGTCTCGATCCTTTTCTTCTAGGGAATCGTCCGTGTTTTTCTTTTCAGCCATTTGTCTAAGCTCAAGAAACCGAAGAAAAAAGTGATACGGATGTCTAATGATGTACGGTACCGTCTTCGATCCACCCGCCTACTCCATCCACTTTTCCGTTGCGCTCAACACCTGTTCCACCCCATCCTGCCAACCGGGAATCTCCTCCTGCAGTTTACATTCCGTTACCGCCATAGCCACGTAGGGCAAAAACCCATTGAGGGACTTGATATCCGCTTCCCCAACCAGAACATCTTTTTTCATCCGATCCACTTCCAGGAGCGCGAGGACATCCTCACCCCTGTATACAGGCAGGAACCCGAGGCTGTTAATGGCAAAACCCCGACGAACCTCATCCGGATCTTTCACCCAGACACGGGTCCCCTTCTTCACGGCCTCCCGAAAGGCCTGCGTTACCGCTTCAGTCTGCCCTAAACCGATATTTTGCAATTCCTCTTTCGGTACCCTCGACCCGGCTTCCAGGAATCCCACTGCGGCCATCAATTTTATCCCATCGTCGCCATCCGGCGCGTAGAGGGCCCCGGCGTCACAGTTGCACAGATCCATCGCGAGCCTTATCGCCAGGCTCAGCGACTCTTCGGGATCCTGAAGGGAGAGCAGGTGTCTGAGCAGCTCATCCCGGGCTTCCAGTTCTTGAAGCCGGAGGTGAAGTTCCCGGGTTCGCTCCTCCACACGCCTTTCCAGGTGCTCGTTCGCTTCCTGAAGCTCCTTTTGAAGGTTGCGGATGGACAAATGGGTCTCGATGCGCGCCAGCACCTCCTCAATCTGAAAGGGCTTGGTGATGTAATCGACCCCGCCAACTCCGAATGCCTTTACCTTGTCAAGCGGCTCGTCCAATGCACTGATAAAGATAACAGGGATCTCTCGCGATTCGGGTTCGGCCTTCAAACGACGGCAGACTTCATACCCGTCCATTTTGGGCATGTTGATGTCAAGCAGGATCAGGTCGGGTGGGGCCGATCGCACCGCAGTGAGGGCCATCGAACCGTTTGGCACACCGCGCACTTTATACGATTGATCGGACAGCATCTGGAACAAAACGCGGAGGTTGGCCAAAATATCATCAACGACCAGGATATTGCCTTTGGTGACATCGTCTTCTGGGTTGTCCATAGTGAATTCTCCTGTTTTCTAGCTTCTACCAGATCTCACGACTCGTAAGTCCCAAGGGACGAGGAAGCGGCACAATCTAGCCACTTTACTTTTCCTGTTCCGTCAAGCCCATAATCTGTTCGAACTGAAACCCCACAACGAGTGCACGTAGCCCTTCCGCCACATCGCCGTCTTCGCCTTTGATCCTTTCGATCAATCTGAGTATCATCTCTGCGTCCGCCATGGTTGCCGCCTCGTGTACCTCTGCAACCCATTCCGGGGACAATACGGACAGGGTTTCTTGTGTCAGCCCCTGGCGAGAAGTGGATTCTGCCGGAGGAGGCTCGGCTTTATCTTCGTACACAAACCGCACCCCCAGATGATTCGCCATGGCCTCGAAGATCTCCTCCGCCCGAAACGGTTTCCGAATGAAACCTTCGCAGCCCGCAGAAAGAACGATCGACCGCTGCTCCTCAAACGCACTCGCCGTTATAGCAATGATCACGGTGTCCTGTCCCTTTGGCATCGCCTTGATCCGCTTTGTCGCCTCGTATCCGTCCATCACGGGCATCTGCATGTCCATCCAGATCAGATGCGGCTCCCACCCGTCCCACACCTCAATCCCTTCCTGCCCGTTTTCAGCCCCCCGCACATCAAACCCCAGCGGGGCCAGCAGATCCAGCAACAGCTTTCGGCTTTCAAACACATCCTCTACCACCAGGATGCGGTAGACCGGCTGGCCCGGCTCGAGCCCAATCACACCCCGCGCCGGCTGTTCCACCGGCGCCTCTATTGCTTCGGCCATCCCCATCCGCACGTCGAACCGGAAGACGGATCCCTTGCCTTCCTCGCTGCTCGCCGTCAACTCCCCCCCCATCAGCATGACGAACTGCTGGCTGATCGGCAGCCCCAGGCCTGTGCCCTCCTGCTTCTTCTGACCCGAAGCCGTCTGAACGAAGGCGTCGAACAGGACCGTCATCTCTTCTGCGGCAATTCCCGGACCCGAATCTTCAACCTCAAATATCAGACGGGTGTCCGAGTCCGCTTCCCGATAGCCCACACGCAGGGTCACGCCTCCCTCTTCGGTGAACTTGATCGCATTCCCAACAAGGTTGATCAGAACCTGCCGAAGCTTGTTCTCATCCGTTCGTATTAATTGAGGCACGCTCGGGTCCAGGTCCAGGATCAACCGAAGGCCTTTATCCTTCGCACGGAGACCGAGCATCTCTTCCAGGTTATTCAGAAGACGATACAGGTTGAAGTCCTCCTCGTTCAGCACGATCTGCCCTGCTTCGATCTTTGACATATCGAGCACGTCGTTGATCAGGGTCAAAAGGTGTTCACCGCTTTGGCCGATCACCCTCAAGTTCTCCTGTTGTTCAGCCGTGAGCCCTTTATTCCGGGTCATCAACTGAGAAAAACCCAGGATGGCGTTGAGGGGAGTGCGAAGTTCATGGCTCATGTTCGCAAGAAACACGCTCTTCGCCCGGTTGGCCGCCTCCGCGGCGACACGGGCTTCCTGGGCTTCTCCCCCTGCTTTTGCTAACTCTTTGGTACGCTCATTCACCTTCTGTTCCAAATTTCGGTTGGAATCCTCCAATTCCCTGTTGCTCCGCTTCAGTGCCTCAAACAGCCCCTTTATCGAACCGCTCATCACCTCGAAATTCTTCGCGAGGTTTCCTATCTCATCGTGGCTGCTTGTATCGATGGAGGCTTCTAAATCCCCATTTGCAATCCGTGTCGCGGAATCCTGGAGCCCCAATAAAGGACGAGAGATATACCGGCGTGTGATAACGATGGACGTCAGAAAAATAGATATGATGATCAGAATAGTTAAAGTGATTGTGCCCGAAATATTATAAAGGAGCGCCTTCCTGCTTCTCTCATTCGACATCGCGAGATGAATTGTGGCGATTTTATCCCCTTCATGAAGAATATTCTTAGCTTTGACGATAAATTGGGAAGACTGTTCAAAATAGGCATAATCCATTTGCTGAAATTCCGGATGCGCCTTCTCTGCTACTACGTTTGGACCCTCAAATATTTTCACGTAAACCACGGACTCATCCGAAAATAGAGCCCCCACAAAACTGTTCACAGTCTCCTGGTCAAAGTTCCAGAGCGGTTCGACCAGGCTGATCCCCGCGATTTCCATCGTATTGTCCAGATGGGACTCAAGCTCGGTGTTGATTCTGGATACACTCACGAATATAACGATCCCGGCAAAAACGAGAAGAAGCAGCGTCACGACGCCGATAAGATTATAACTCAAACGGCGGCTAAGGCTGTAGAACCGGGGAGAATGTTTGGATGCTTTTTCCACGAATATTCCCGGAGCAAAAACTAACACACGCTTCAGGGGCTGTATTTTTTTACGATTTTCTCAAGTTCTCCATTGGCTTTCAATTTGTCCAATGCATCCTGAAGCTCCGCCACGACCCGGTCATCCGTGTCTTTATGAATGGCGTAATAATAATGGGTCCTCTTCAGGCTGTAAATCACCTCGTAATCACGAGGATTTTCACCTATGGACTTGAGCGTCCAGAATACTACAGTTACGCCGTACGCCCACATATCGATCCGGTCTTTTTTTAAGTTTTTCGCCGTGCTGATCCCTGAATTCGTCTGGCGAAGGTTCTCTTTCTTCACCCCGAATTCTAAAAGAAGCTGTTCGCCCACATCGTCGCTAAAGCGTCGGTCGAAACCGTTACCTCCGCATTAACGCGATTTGTCGCCCGGTCTTTTACGCCTACCACGGCAGCCTTTCCAACCGGACCTCGACCGGCGTGTAGTTTCTTGCCGGAATGTTTGTTTTTCTCCTTCCCTCCGATATAGGTTTCATCCACTTCGACAGGACCGGAGAACATTCCGTTTCCTTCCGTCCATGCCGCCCGTATACGATGGGCCAGGTACCATGCGCTTTTCTGTGTTATTCCGAGATCCCGATGCAACTTCATGCTTGACGTACCCTTCATTCCAGTTGCAAAAAGATAAATTTCTATGGCCCATTTCTGATACCCGAGATTTGATCCTTGCATCAACGTTCCCGTTTTCATGGAGAAATCCTTGCGGCATTTCCGGCATCGGTAAGGTTGAGGCTTTCTTTTTGGACGTGATTGAACGTCGCTGGACTTGCATGCCGGACATCGAACACCATTAGGCCAACGGATTCGAACGAACCAATCTTCCGCCATGCCGTCGTTCGGAAAACGTTTTGTCAGGTCCAATAACGAAATCCCCTTCCTGTAATACTTTCCAGGCCCTTTTCCCATAACATAACCTCCTTTATTTACATATAAATATAAGCAATTTCAGGCGGCATGTCAAGGGTAAAATAATATATAATTCCCATAGTTTTCCGTATCATCTTGAGCGGCACCTGCATTTTGCAAATATAGTCTCCTGGTTATATGAATTCCTTTCTGATTTCAGGCGGAGTGCTGAAATAAAAAGATATCAAACCATATATCAAATCACGTAGAAACAAGCAAATACCGAGCCTTATGATGGAACCGGGGTTTCGGCGGTTTTCCAGTTCTTGAAACTACCAAAATGGTATAATGGAAGGAAAAATATTCCAAGAATCCGGCGAAAAGCCCCGGCCTAATCTCTGTAACAAACAAGGCCCAGGATCCTCACCGAATTCCCGTATAACGGGTAGGAGGATCGTTGAGCCCCGAAATGAAACATTTAACAAGATGAATATAAACACTTGAGAACAGAAAATCAATTGGAAGACATACGGTTTTTTGCGAAAAAACCTCCCTATTGTATAGGGTATTTTACCCTATTATGCCATTGGTATATATACCTACTTGTGACGTATATCACACCCTTTCATGTAGGATATATTCTAATTCGTGCCCAGGATAAATTCGGGTTCATACCTGTTTTGGAGCCCAATTTTCCCCCATTATCCATTAGGTGTTTCTCCCTATCCGTGATCGATATCACAACGGCATTATAAGAACCTTTCCCCTGTGATCTAGCCCCTCCTCAACCCGCCGATCCCCCGCTTTCGATCAACCTCAATCCGCCAACCTCACAAAAAAAACCCGCCAGGCGACATCTTGGTCCGCCTTGCGGGTCCCCGACCTGAATCGATAGTTCCTTGTTTACACGCTAAAACCATAAAATGGGGTATTCAAATAGAATGGTCTTAACAGTTAAAATATAAACATTTGAGGGTTTAAGATCAATTGGAAGAACTCCGCATTTTTCAAAAAAAATTTCCCCTATTAGGAGGAGGAATGATTCCTATTCGGATTGGGTAATATTCCACGAATTTAAGCCGAATTTTATGAAGACCCCCGCTGGTTATTTTCCCCAACCCGCTTTTCGTGGAGCTTGACAGCCCGTGCAACGACATCCCGAATCTCATCCACCCCTTTCAGGGGTTTCCGCAGGAAGAAATCAAAGGGAGAAAATTTGGGGTCCTTCTCCTGGATTTGCCAGCCGGTCATCAGAATGATTCCAACCGTTGGGTCGATCTGACGAAACTCAAAGGCCAACCGTTCTCCAGGAATATCCGGTATATCCAGGTCGATCATGGCCACATCATAACCTTTTCCGAATTCTTCCAGGGCTTCACCACCCCTGAGAACAGCTGTCGTATCGTGGCTTCCCCGAAAAACCTCCGCCAGGGTCAGACCGACGGCCTCCATATCGTCCACGACGAGGATCCTCGCCCTATCCACCGGGGTGGAACCCACATCGCTTACAACCGGATTCGCGTCCCCCACATCCTCATCCTGAGAAATCACTTGAAGACGGCTGACCAGTTCCTGAGCCTGCATCGCCGAAGAATGAATCAGCTCGAATTTTCGGAGATTCTGCGAATCGACATTCTCTTCTTTCAGGAGCTGGGCGTTCACGACGATCCCCATCAACAGATTGTTGAGGTTGTGATAAACTCGTCCAACATCTTCACCCGATTCAAACTCGATCCCCCGGGTCGACGCCCCTTCCTCATCTGAAAGAATCTTGCCGGATTTTTCTCCCATATCGAAATCCGTGGATCGTGATTCGTGAATCGGGGTTCGGAGAACTCTGCGAGATGCGCTTCACTAGCTACGAGATACGGCATTTCTCCCGGGTACCGGGAGAGGGGAAGTTCGGATGAATGTCACATCCAATCCGCGCGGAAATGAATTCCCGCGCTACGGATATAAAGTCCGCCAACAGGCGGACTCCCCACCCAGGCTCATCTCCGTCCCCTTCGACTACACTTCGTTCCGCTCAGGACCGAGGCTTCGATTGCGTTCCGCAAAAAACACGGAACGGAGTTTATCCTGAGCTTGTCGAAGGGCTCAGGATGTTCTCATTATGGTTTATGATTCCCCTAACAATCGAGGCCTCGCTTCTTCCACTGCTACTCCTTTGCCTTTCCTGCAACTGCTACCTGCTACTGCCACTGCTTTTCCCTGACCTCCGACCTCTGACCCCTGACCTCTGTTTAACCTTGGTCCGCCTCATCCACATCAATCAACGCTGATCGAATCGCGTACCGTATCAGTTGGGAAATGTTCTCCAACCCGAGTTTTCGCATGACCCTTCCCCGATGGGCCGCGACCGTCTTCTCGGAAAGATTGAGAAGTTCGGCAATCTTCTTGTTTGTGCTTCCCTGGGCGACCAGTTTCAGCACTTCCCTTTCCCTTTCGGATAGGACCTGACCATCTTCTTCTCCATCGGATTCGGCAGCGGCCTCCACATATCGATCGATAACCACTTTGGATACCGCAGTGCTCAGATACATCTCGTCCCGCATCACGGCCTCCACGGCGTTGATAAGCCCCTGGAAATCCGTACTCTTGGCCACATACCCTGATGCTCCGGCTTTCAGGGATTCCCGGACATACTTTTCCTGCAAGTACATGCTCAGGACGATGACCTTTACGTGGGGAAATGATTTCTTGATCTCACGCGTAGCCTCAATACCGTCCAGGCCGGGCATGACAAGATCGATGATCACCACATCAGGGAGAAGCTCGCTTGTTAAGGCCACGGTCGACTGGCCGTCATCTGTCTCACCCACCACTTCGATCTTTCCCGTGGCCTCCAGGAGGCTCCGAAGACCTTCCCGGACGATTGCGTGGTCATCTGAAAGAATAACTCGAGTCATTTCAATCTCTTAGGGTTTTGGTTGAATGCCAATCAACCTTCTTCTTCAGAAAGATATTAAATATATCGGTGGAATGGAAATAAATATATATTATGAAATTAACTTACGCAACAAATGTTTGTAACGAATTACCAGAAAGATTTCCCTGCCGGAGAAACACAAGAGTAAAGTATAGTTTTTTTCGGACCCCTCTTACAACAAATTCCTGATTATGGGAGAAATGCCAATGGTTCTGAAGAATATGCGCCCTTATCAACTAAAGGAGGCGGTGGCTCTGGGGCATCCCCTGATGCTGCCCGCCGGCTGCATCGAAACCCACGGCCCCCACATGGCCATCGGCCACGATACCATCATCGTCGAAGAAATCTGCGCCCGCGTCGCCGAACGAACTCCGATCGTCATCGCCCCGTCGTTTGACTACGGCATGACCGGCTTCGCCCTGGGCGGACCGGCGGACGGAACCATCGAACCGAACCATCGGGGGTTCGAGCTGTTCAGCAAAAGCATTCTCGACAACTTCCTCGAGATGGGCTTCAGGAAGATCTACGTCAACATCATGCATCAAGGCATGGAAGGGCACCTGGCGCTGACCCTCAAGAAGGCCGCTGTCGAGCTATTCAACGATGGCGTGTTAAAGGCCGGATACCCCCCGGGGTGGTGGGGAGATAAAACGTTGCGGGAGGAAGTCACCCCCCGCATCGAAGTCCTGCCGATGATCTTGCCGGATGCGAGTCCGCCGGCCCGCGCAGACCACGCCGCCTACAACGAAACCTCCTTCCTGCTCGCCACCCGGCCCGAACTGGTGGAGCAGGACCGCCTGGACGACGACGCCCCGTGGTATTGCAGAAAGAACGAGGAGCTCAACAGCTGGACGGCCAATGCCGAGCACGGTAAGATCATGGTGGATGCCGTGGTCGACGCCTGGGTGAAAAAGATCGATAGCGAACGTTAAGAAGGAAATAGTAGAGTGAGACGGGTGTCGAGGAGGAAATCGTGAACAGCAGGGAATATGTGATGTCGTTGAATCTCGAGACGGCGACACACGATGCGATAGAGGCAATACTCGGAGCTCGCGAAAGATTCAGACAATGGATAGAAACGATCCGACCGGAGAAACCACCTTTGGGAAGGTTCCACTGGGCACTGGAACACACCCGGGATGCAAGCATCCCGAGCACGGGATATGCCCTTGCCGGATTAAGTATGATGGGGCTGTTCGACGAGATCATAACCGACCAGGATAGAAGCGAGGGGACTGAGTGGGTAATGAGCCGCTACGTGGGCAACGGACAGTTCCGCGATCCCGCGCTGCTTAACAGAGTCAGTGCGGACTGGCCGAAGGATAAGGAGTGGCCTTCCCCCCCGATGCTCGAATCCGCGAACGGGTACGCGTATGGGTCACTGACGAAATACGGCGCAAAAGACATTCCGGTTCGTCAACCGGCGAAGGGTTTACTCGATACGGACGGCTGGCAGGGTATGCTCAAGTTCATTACAACCAGAGACATTGATGAGAGTCCCTGGGGTGAAGGAAGCCACGCCGGGAGGATGTGCCTCTATCTGGTACGGGAGTATAGAGATGGAAAGGCCCCGATTGAGGCGGTCGTTAAGGCTGTGGAGTATCTGTTGGGAAAACAGGATCCGGAGACAGGCCTGTGGGGCAAACCCGGACTGCCCCTCAACCAGAGGCTTAACGGAGCCTACAAGCTGTTCGGCTTCTTGCGGTGCACACTGGATCTGCCGCTCCCTTATGCCGACAGGTTGCTGGACAGTGGATTCGAATATTTCTACCGGCCTGATCACGATGAGAAAATCGATTCGTGCAGCGAGTGGGACGCCCTTATGGTGATGAGGGAATTGCAGCCTCTGGTAGGCGATTACAGGGAAGAGGAACTCAAGAAACTTGCGGCATACCGTATTGCGAGAATCGTGGACCTCGTGCAACAGCCGGACGGGGGATTCAGCGGATCGCGGACCTGCTGTACCACGAGCTTTGTCGGCTTCGATATGGCGCCGCCCATTCTGCAGGGTGATGTGCACGCCGTGATTTTCTCGCAAGCGATCGGCGAATGCGTTGATATGCTTGGAATCCAGGAACGATCGAAAACACCCGGTATGGGACGGCAGCGAGCAGAAGAAGACGTGGAACTGAGAAAACGCGTACGGGATGCCGTATTCGGATAGTCTACTTATCTTACCCACTACCAGATAAGGCCGTTTATGGAATCGCCGAGGGGTTGTCAAATTAAATATTGTTTTCTTCTATAAGAAGACATTTATGGTGGGGTGCGGTTTCCGCTTTCCGGCGTAAATACATAAACATTAGACATAAGCGCAGCTTAACCCCACACACAAATGGGGACGTCTCCTCCATAGGCCGCCATAGACACCGCACGGTGAATTGTTTATATTTGAACAGTGGGAGAAATTCTCTTGGATGCAGAGCCTAAACCGAAAGTCTATTTGGAAACGAGCGTGGTGGGATATTACGCGAGCCCACCGAGTCGCAATATTGTAACAGCCGCTCGTCAAGAACTCACTCGCGATTGGTGGGCAGAGAGCCTTCCACACTTTGACACATACATTTCTGCTTTGGTGTTACGTGAAGTCAGTGAAGGACACGAAAGTGCGGTGGAGGGACGTCGACAAGCAATTTCTGGAATCAAAGTATTGGAGATCAATGAAAACGCGGAAACTCTAGCCGAAACGCTCATGACTTCTGGCGCGATTCCGCAAGAGCATCCCGAAGATGCGCTGCATATTGCACTTGCAACCGTTCATGGAATGGATTTCCTTGTCACATGGAACTTCGCGCACATAAATAATGCGGTCATGAAGCGGAGAATCGAGGACGTGTGTGAATCCAAAGATTATGGGTGTCCAGTTATCTGTTCTCCCGAGGAGCTTGGAGGCCAATCATGAAGTTCGACCCAATCGTCGATGAGATTCGGCGAATCCGTAACACCCACGCGGCTCGCTTGAACTACAATCTGAAGGCCATTTGTGCAGATCTAAAGAAGATAGAGAAAGAGTACGGTCAACCCGTGGTGTCTCTTCCCCCCAAGCGGTTGGAGAAGAGAAGATAATTACTTAATCGAGTTGACGCCCAACCGAATATATTCCTCTCTTTTCCATCCTGACGGCCTTGCCTTCTCTTATTTAGGCCGCATCCTATCCCAAGCTGTACCAAACGCATAACACCCGCACCCCCGGCTCCGGCCCTTTCGGCAGAAACCCAACCAGCCTTCACGGTTACGGCGCTTCATGATTTTCTGAAACCCGTGATGCAAGCGACGCGCCCACGGCAGGTTCGGGGGTGCCAAAACGTTATTTAAAACTGGCGCAAAGACAAACCCCAACACCCCACTCCGGCAAATCGCGTACAAGAAGCAACGACTATCTCATCTTGAGTTTTCTACCGCAAACGAACTTACATCATATTTCACTAGGAGGCTATTGAGACATGAGCCCGACGGCCCAGGACCGGACAAGGGTTCTGGCGGCGCTAATGCGATCATCTCGTCCAAACACTTTCTCGAGAGTATGCTTCTTTCTAGGGGCCGGAGCACCTAGAGGCGCAGGCGTGCCGCTTGCCGATGAGCTTAAGGATACGGTTGCGAACTCCATTTTTGGAGCAGACGTGCCATCTGCAATAGCTGAAGGACGTCTTGAGGACGCGCTCGAACTTTTCCAGGCAATGGGAGGACGAGATGGCTATGAGCTTGTGGCAGCGGAGATCAGGCGATATTCAACTCAGCCAGAGGCCTACCCTCTCCTTGCTGATCTGATCGCTCGAGGATTTGTGGAGGCAATTCTGACGACGAACTTCGATCTCTTGCTCGACCTGCTGCCTGCGATTCGCGCTGTGGACTTCGCTCTGTTTGCGACAGATGAAGACTTCGACAGTCGCCAAGTGCCAACCAACCAAACCTTAGTAGCCAAGCTACATGGATGCTCGTCTGATCCGGCTTCTATGCGTGGATCTTGGACGGACACGAAAGAACTGCCCACCGCTCGTAGCACTGTCTTGTCGCACTATGTGTCAACCTACCCGATGGTCTTCGTCGGTTGGGCCGGCCTCGACGCAGATATTGTCCCTATACTCGAATCGATCTCAGCAAAATCGGATCACCCAAAGATCTTCTGGGTTAACCCTTCGGACGGGGCCCCCCCTGCCGCAATTGTGAATCTCCTCGCAAAATTCGACTCGATAGAGAATTACATCTCCCTGCCTGCAGACGAATTCTTCGCCCTCTTGCATGCCGAGCTGTTCCCTGAGGCCGCTGCGGGCAGCTCAGATGTGGACGTGGCACGCGCGATC
This sequence comes from Candidatus Latescibacterota bacterium, assembly GCA_965217865.1. Lineage (GTDB taxonomy): Bacteria > Latescibacterota > UBA2968 > SICM01 > SICM01 > CBDCJO01. The sequence goes on from CBDCJO010000002.1 coordinate 4,295,699, forward strand.
CTAAAGAGGCTGTCCCGGTCCACTGCGAGGAGAGACTTGGAGACGGCAGCGAAGATACGGAAGGATCGAGAGGAGTTTCGACATCGTCTCGATGCTCTGATTAGGAAGTTCGTGGCGTCATTGAAGACAACCCTCGCGCCAGAATCTGATCTGGTGATCGCCGGTGGCAGGAAGCTTGAGGTCCGGACCGGTGGTCCGGTCTTGATTCTCCGCCACGAGGTGGAGTACACTGACACGGGCTCCGATCTAACAGTACGTGCTGGACTTGAGTTCTATGAACGGTCGAAGCCGGGAATCGGTGCTCCCCTTCCGCCTGCTATTGATCGGGGAACTCGATCGATCGTTGTAGAGTGGGGAAGTGAGGCAGGCCTCGTAAACCTTCGACTCTGGCTGGACAGCGAAGTAACGGCCCTCCTCACGGAGGTTCTTACAGAGATGGAAGGAAACACCAGCTAGTCGGAATACACCTTCTGTAGCTCTCTAACAACGGTATGAAACAGACTCCCACTTTCGCTCCACTCCGCCAGGCTCGCATCCGGGAACGTTATTCAAAACTGGCGCAAAGACAAACCCCAACACCCCACCCCGGCAAATCGCGCACAAAAAGCAACAACCACTCCATTTGAGTTTTTCCACAACGAATGGACCTTCATCTAGTCTAGTTGCCGATTTTTTGGGTATAACCAATAGTTGGGGAATTACATATTTAACTTGACAAACGCAAGGCAATTGTTTATATTTAAAATTGTTTGTTAGAACAGAGAGTAAACAACAAAAAGGACAATTGCCATGTCACAGAAAGCGCCTGGAAAGTCTCACCGCAAGGGAATTTCGATTCTCGAATTGGCCGACATGTTTCCAGATGAAGCGGCCGCGGTGATTTGGTTTGAAAAGCAGCTCTGGAATGGGGATCGTTGCTGTGGTCATTGTGGAAGCGTCAAGACGCGCGAGGTACCCAATACCAAGCCCATGCCTTACTGGTGCACGGATTGCCGGTCTTACTTCAGCGTCAAGACTGGCACTGTCATAGAGAAATCTCGCCTGCCACTTCGCAAGTGGGTCTTTGCGATTTACATCTGTGTCACACATCTCAAAGGTGTTTCCAGTATGAAGCTCCATCGGGATTTGAAGGTGACGCAAAAGACCGCATGGTTCATGCTCCACCGCCTACGTGAAACATGGGGGACGGATATGGCGGTAAAGTTCGAGGGTCCCGTTGAGGTTGATGAGACCTATATCGGTGGCAGGGAAAAGAACAAGCATGCAAATAAGAAGTTGCACGCGGGGCGAGGCACAGTAGGCAAGGTTGCCGTGGCGGGTGCGAAGGATCGTAAGACGCGAAAAGTAAGAACTCAAGTAGTTGAACACACGGACGGCGCGACCCTTCAGGGTTTTGTCCACAACAATGTGAAGGATGGCGCAACGGTCTATACGGATGATGCAACGGCCTATCAGAACATGTACGGCTTTGATCACAAATCCGTGAAGCACAGCGTTGGCGAGTTTGTAAGAAAAAAGGCTCACACGAACGGTATGGAAAGCTTTTGGGCATTGCTGAAGCGTGGCTATTATGGCACCTATCACAAAATGAGCCTCAAGCATCTGCAGCGTTACGTCAATGAATTCGCTGGACGTTGCAGTATTCGGGACGTGGATACCGTGAAGCAGATGCAATCCGTTGTTGCGGGGATGATCGGAAAACGGTTGATGTATAAGGAACTGATTCAAAGTTAGAAGGGAGAGAAGATCATGCCGTACTTGGCCGAAGCAGTCGCTAATAGTTTCCTGGATATCGCTAAGTCTTCAGGCGAAACGGTAGACGCGATGAAAATCCAGAAACTGGTGTACTTCAGTCACGGGTGGCACCTCGGATTCGATAAGGGGGCCTTGAGCGCCGAGAACGCACAGGCTTGGAGATGGGGACCGGTTTTTCCAGATCTTTACCAAGTAGTGAAAGTCTGGGGGAGTAGGCCCATCATGGGGCCCTTAGAAACTATGGATGTCGGTGAGCACAGAAGGTTACAGTGGAACACGCCGCGCGTCCCTCCCGAGGATACTTTCGCGATGGAACTCATCGAACGAGCGTGGGAGGTCTATGGTCACATGCCTGGGCTGTCGCTATCGCAACTCACACACGAACCTGGGGGGCCTTGGGATACAATAAGGAAAAAGAATCCCTATGGCTATAACTTGGTGATTCCGAATAACATCATCAAGAAACACTTTGCACAGAAGATCTCGGCAAATGCCGGAACTTAAAGACCTTCGCACCGTCCGGACTGATAAGCTTCCAGAACCTGATCAGCAAGACGTCAGTCTGTTCGATGACGAGAAAAAAGAACTTGATAACCAACGGCTTCGACTTTATAACCAACGACTTGAAGCCGAAATCAACGATCTCACTCAGGACCGCGATCAACGTAAAACGTACGCAAACCGCTTATATTGGCTCATTGTCGGTTGGCTCATTGTTGTTGGCTTAATCATGCTTCTGCACGGATTAAGTCCCATCTCATTCAAACTCTCCGTCACTGTGCTCACTACTCTAATCGGCTCAACCACAATTTCGGTTCTGGGGTTGTTCGTCATCGTCGCAAATTATCTTTTTCCCAAGAGGCCTTAAAATCCCCCTAACTACTTTCACGCGATTGCAGGCACCGTAAAGGAGTTGCAGGTTACTCAACGGGGCGTGAAACTGGCGCCCCCCCTTGTATGTTTGAGGAGGCGTGTATGCCACGTTACGAGTTTAAAGGCGCGACACCCGAAGCGCTAGCCCGAGCCTTACGCCGACGGCCGTCGGGCCAAGTGGACAGACAAGAGAAACATTCAGCAGACCATCAGAAAGAGCAGCAGAAAGGCACTCAACGAAACAATCCTAAATGATTTCTCGACTTTTGTCAAGTTAAATATGTAATCCCCAATAGTTGGGCATCACTGAGAAAGGAAGGAAGTTATGAAACCAGGAACGAATGACCGGCAGTTTAGAGCGACCGCACCCTACTTCGTAGTGCGAGATCTAAAGGAGTCCGTGGAGTATTATCACCGGGTTCTCGGTTTCAATATGCCTAAGCTTTGGGGAGATCCACCTGAGTTTGCGATGCCGTCACGTGACGGGTTCATATTCATGCTCAAGCAGGCCGATCAAGGCGCCGACATAACCACCAGTCGTGATCAGAGTGGATTCTGGGATGCTTACGTTTGGATAAACGACGCGGAGTTACTTTTTTCGAAGTTCAAAGAAGATGGAGCCATAATCGAGTATGAGCCGTGCATACGGAAAGACTACGATATGAAGGAGTTCGCGGTTCGTGATCTGGACGGTCACGTCATTGCATTCGGCCAGCATTACGAAGCATGAAGGCCCCACCAAACCGCCTTAAAATATCATGGCGGCTTCGGCAGTTGTGAGATTTAGCGATCCTTCTGAGGAGAATTGAAATGGCGGAGAGCCAGAAATCAGAAACGACCTTCCTCCAGGATTCGTCGCTTGATCAACTCGAGGCAGCTGTCGCGTGGAACCATTATACGTGGATGACGACGAAGGCTCGTGCCGGGGGAGGAGAAATACACGAGGAAAATGGTGTGACCTGGGTATTCATGCCCGGTCGAGAAAGTGAGGGGATGATCCTCTTTCCTCGACTTACAGAGGCGAGTGCGGCCGACCAACTCGACCGTATCATACAATTCTACCAGAATCTTCAACCTGCCAAATCAGTCATATGTTGGTCGTTGGACCCGTTCCAGCCGCAGGATTTAGGGGTTCGACTACTCGCTCGCGGATTTCAGCAGGGATGGCGTCCTTGCTGGATGTGGCTCGACTTTCAGAAGATGACGACCGATTTTCCTCAACCGGACGGTCTTCGCATCGAAATAGTAGAGGACGCGACTGGTTGGGATGTTGACAACCTTCCATACTACGACGCGGTGACGGAGGCCATCCGTCACGCTGCAGTCTGCACGCGACCCCAACGAGTATGGCACTTTGCCGCATGGCTAAATGGCAAGCCGGTTGCCCACAGTGTAATGTTCTTGACGACGGGCGACTTGGGCATTGCAGGGATCTACGACGTTGGTGTTGTTCCTGATGCCCGCAATCAGGGGATTGGCAAAGCGGTCACGATCGCAGCCTGCTTGCAAGGCCAGAAGATGGGATGCTGCCACGCCATGCTGAACGGCACCGGAGAACGGATGTATGTGCAAACCGGCTTCGAGCGGATCGGCTATGGAATGACGTGGTGGTTAAACGTAGCAAGGCTGGGGACCCATCCCTCCCCTTCAATGCGGATTGCCTTTGCCGAAGCCATCGGAAGAGGGGACATCGATGCGTTGGACAGGCTTGAGAAGCAGATTGAGAAGGAAGACTACGCCGCACCCTTGACCAACGGTATGACGCCTATGGAACTTGCGGTCGAGTTGCGCAAGACCACTTCAGCCCAGTGGCTCTTCGATCGTGGCGCCCAGCTTGACGTGTTGTCGGCATGGGACCTCGGCTGGAAGGACCGCGCAACGGCTCTTCTGGCTAAGAATCCTGAACTGGTTAACCGGCGTTCAGGTGAATGGCTGATGACGCCCCTGCACACTGCCGCGCAGCGCGGCGATGTCGAACTGGCTCGTCTTATCCTCACCGCCAACCCCGACCTGGACATCAAAGATGAAGAGAACGGCGGCACTCCGCTCGGTTGGGCACACCACTTTCAGCGCACCGACATCATTGAACTCATCGAAAAGCATCAGGCGGACAAGTCCGGTAGCTGAAGTATGCCAATCTGTGTGCGCAGCAACAGCCGAATCGTCGCCGGACCTTAGGACGGAGCGCAACTCACATCAAGGAGGTTTTGGCCATGGCACAAGCTTACCCGTGTCTCAGAATCGACAGCTACGACGAAGCAATGCCCTACTATTTGGATTTCCTCGGATTTAAGGTCGAATTTGAGTATAGACATGAAGAAGCTTTCTCCTGTCTACATGGGTATCTCAAGGGGAGAAAGTTGCGGCATCTCGCGAGGAGAGTTGGCTCTCCACCTCACAGAGCATACCGAGCAACCTTCTCGGATCGGCGTAATGTTTGATGTCGAAAGCGTCCACGACCTCTACACAGAGCTGAAGTCAAAGAATCCTTCTATATCTGAAGAGTTGGTTGACAAGCCGTGGGGGAAAACCGAACTACACCTGCGCGACCCTTTTGGAAGTCTGCTCATCTTCACGAGTCCTGCACCAAAATAACTGCGCAAAGGACATCTGATGCGACGGTGTACCAGGATGAGAGAATCTACTCGGCTTACAAAACACAATGTCCATACTTTTCTGCGAAGGTTTGCCAAGCAAATACCGCTTGATGAGCTGGAACTTATCCCCACTGGACAATTTAGTGACAGCTTCACCTTCTACTACGGCAATGACAAGATACTTAAAGTGAACAAGGTCAATACCAGACCAGCACTCCTAAAAGAAGCCAAGCTGGCGGAATACTTGTACACACAGAAACTTCCGGTCACTTTTGCTAAACCCCTCTTTGTTCACGCCAAGGGATTCTACGCTGTTTTTTCCCGAATCGATTACCGCAGACTGACCCCAGAGACAGTTGGGGAGCTCGAACCTGATGAGCTTGAATCGTTTACCCAGTCTCTTGGAACCTTCCTCTCCTTTCTTCACGGTCACAAATTTCCGGATAACGTCCTGGATCATATCCCACGTCCATCGGAAGATCTCACAGCCGAAAACAGGCAAGCGAGACGCAGGATCGAGTTCATCAAAGAGCACGGACCAGAAGTCGACACCACCCGGTTTGAGGAGAACCTCGATAGGCTTCAGGGCTCCCTGGATCAGGTGTGGGCGGTAACACACCAAGATTTCACTTCGAGTAATGTCCTCTTGGGCCGAGGAAATTCCGAGCGACTTGCCATCATCGATTTCACGGACGCAGAGATATTGGATCCCTCCGTGGATTTAGCTTATTTTGCCGAGGATCTCGCTGGCGAAGGGATTCAGCCTGGACCGATTATCGAATCGATGCTCAAACACTACGAAACGGACGATGAGTTGATTGAGAAGAAGATGGAGTTCAGACTCCTTGTGCGCGAGATCACTTTCGCTTTCTGGAGGGTCAGGGATTCGGTGCGACGGTCCGAAGCTAAGCCTAATTGATCCCATCAGACGGAATGAACCCGGCAAATGGATATGGCATCCCTCACGGAGTCCATTTCGTTTGTTGCACCAGCGCTTAACAGGCCACACAGAGGATAGCAGAACTGGAGGAACAATGAGCAGAAAGTTGCCAACTTCCGAATATGACAACCACGGTGACTTTTACTACGACTGCATAAAGAGGAGGCTCGCCGACGAGGACTCTTTCCTCAAATTGACGATGGATGTCGTATTGAGATTATTGGGCAACGTCGAAGGCTTGAAAATTTGTGATCTCGCTTGCGGAGAAGGGCATCTTTCTCGGAAGCTGGCAGGGTTGGGTGCACAGGTCATGGGAGTAGATCTGTCCGAGAACCTACTCCTTCACGCTCAGGAGGACTCGTCCGCGTCCGAAATCAGATTCGTTCGAGACGATGCCCAAGAGTTGGCAAGTTTCTCAGATGATTCTTTCGATATAGTCGTCTGCAACATGTCTCTGATGGATATTGAAGATCTGAATGGAACCTTTCGTGCGGTCGCAAGAACACTGAAACCCTATGGCCGGTTCGTCTTTTCTGTACTCCACCCCTGTTTCGCGTCCCCATTTACAGTTGAGGATGGCAGCCCCTTAGAAACGGACGAAAAGGGAGAGTTCGTCGCTTGGAGGACCTTCAATTACACTAACGAAGGGAAGTGGTATTCTAGTGGATCAGGACTGCGCGGAACGTTCGGCTCAATCCACCGCAAGATTTCAACATATGTCAATGCGCTCCCAGAAGCCAAACTCAACCTTCGTAGGGTTGAGGAACCAACTCTTCCCGGCCCAAAGTATGACACTGCCGCCAAGCAGCTCTCTAGCAAGATCCCAAGGACAATAATAGTAGAGGCTCAAAAACCAGGGAGTGATCTCTGCTCAATCACAACGAACACACGCGTATAACACGGCACGGTCAGGGTCGGGGCTGTAAGACGTTACACGCAAGCTGCCAGATTGGATAACGCACGCACAGAGAGAATAAGATGAACCAAAAAGATGATATACCTATCGGTCTAAAATCTTATGTTAGTTGGGCAGAACGCTATGCCGCGGCTGTAGACTCTAAACCTTATAATGCACACTCTGAACGTCCTGCTATGCTGTCATTGCTTCCAGAAGTCAAGGGCAAGCAAGTGCTTGATGCCGGATGTGGTCCAGGTTGGTATTCTGAGCATTTAGTGTCCAGCGGCGCCAAAGTTACGGCCATTGATGTCACACCAAAAATGGTTGAGATTACAAAAGAGAGATTGGGCACGTCCGTAGAAGTGTACGAAGCAGATCTGAGTAAACCTCTCGACTTCCTGGAGGATGAATCTTTCGACTGCATCGTTTGCTCTCTAACGCTGCACTACATCGAAGATTGGGCAAATGTCTTCGAGGAGATGTACCGTATTCTCAGGAAATCGGGCCATTTGGTGTTTTCCACGCATCATCCCTTCAACCCCTCAGTATTGGAACAAAGCAAGTATTTTGAGACAGAGCTGGTTGAAGAAGAATGGGGCAGTTTTGGAAAGCCGAAAGTCAAGGTGCAGTTTTTTAATCGTCCCCTGAGTGAGATGATTCTACCCCTACATAATATGTGTTTTCTTGTCGAACAGATTATCGAACCACGCCTTACTGAAGAAGGCAAAGAACAGTATCCAGAGTTTTACGAGCGATTGTCACAATATCCCTGGCTTCTTTGTGTTCGAGCAAAAAAGAAGTTGAAGGCATAAGGCAATGGTGCGGGCTATCGCTATGCGAGTCTTTTCGACCACGACTGAGATGAATCAAATCATAGAGACTGCCAAAGCGATTTCTGAGGTAGACGCCGCAGATTCGAAGAGAAGAATGATTATCTTGATTGGTAGCGAATTACGCCTACAAGTGCGCCCATGGGAGCACCATGATCTTCTTGTTTACACTCACGGATAATGCTATCTTTCTTAGGGTTCAGACTGGAAGAAACTGTATGACCATTCAGTCACGACGCACGCGGGCCAATTGAAAGGATATCAATGGATTTGGAAGAAATCAAGAGTGTTGCAGGTCCTGCTTGCAAGGAGTTCATGGTCAAAAGACTGGATATTTTCGGGTCGCTGACTCGTGGCGAAGGGACAGCTGAAAGTGATGTAGACCTGCTTGTTGAATTTGAAGAGCCGGATCTGCATCCCTCCAAGAGATTCTTCGGGTTGCTTCATTATCTTGAAGATACCTTGGAGTGCGAGGTTGATCTCCTCACAGTTAGCGGACTCAGAAATCCCTATTTCCGTCGCAGGGTCCTCAAGGAAAGGGTAAACATCTATGGAGGATGAACTCCTCAAACAGTTCTATGATATCAAAGAAGCCGCTTCGGCGATTCTCCGATTTGAGGTCGATCGAATGGATGATCCACCTGAGCAGTGATCCGGTCAGATACATTTGCTGGCCTGTGGCCTTCTTTATTTATGTTCCCGCCGGACAACCTGTTTGGCGGGATTTCTGCAGGTGTTATGGTTCAATCAGATAGCGGCCTTGCTCAAAAGGAATGATGTAATGAATATTAAGTTCAGCGAAGCCACAATCACCGCAATGTTCCCTACGATGTAGCCGAAACTCTGAGGCGATTCGAGGAAACCGATTATGTGACCTTTGCTGGGCCTATCGGACGACTGATGGTCAGGGGGATAGCCACGAGCACGAATCAAATAATGCCGTTTCTCTCCTGGTACAGGTCGGGATCCATGGAGGACGGATTGTCTGAGGCGGTCGATAAGTTTCTAACTCTCTATTGAGGGAAGATTTGGTGTCCGATTGGTTTGGGACCCTGGACGACACGCTCTGGTTGAAGTCGGATGAATCAGGAGAAGATGAAGCGCGGTTCATCAAAAGATCGTTACACTTGCGCAAGGGACAGGCAGTACTTGATGCGCCGTGTGGGGCCGGACGGATTGGTTTCCACCTCGCCCTTGCCGGGTGCCAGGTAACAGGCGTGGATCTCCGCAGGGACTTCATCAATCGTGCGCGTCGAAGGTTCCGCAAAGCAGGGCTTCGAGGCAGTTTCGTGGTGCAGGACCTGCGGGAGATCGATTTTGATAATCAATTTGATGGTATATTCAACTGGTCCGGCAGTTTCGGCTATTTCCCGGAGGAAGACAACTTCGGTTTGCTCAGCCGCTATGCACGCGCTCTTCGCTCTGGACGTCGTCTGCTCATCGATCAACCGAATCGGGAGTACATCCTCCGGCAATTCATACCTGAGCGACCCACCGAAACGGTAGTCTTCAGGAATTCCTGGGACAGCTCCAAGCAGAGGATCTTCTCACACTGGATCATTGACGGAAAGAACGATCCGAGGAACATATCCTCCATCCGACTCTACACGCCCGGACAGATGAACCTTCTGTTCGAGCAGGCTGACCTGAAGGTGGAGAGCGTTTATGGATCATTCGGGGGCAACGTCTATCGGAAGTCGAGCCGGCGCATGATCACCGTAGGAAGAAAATCGTAGACTAAAGTTCGGACGACGATTCGCCGGAACAATACGTCGTGTTATGCGGGCACCGGCAAATCACTGACTCAGAGACGTGGCAACTGAGGACTGTTGAAATGACGCTGCGTGAAGAATATGACGAAAAGGGCTATTGTATTGTCCGGAACGCGATCGATGCGGACCTGGCTGAGGAGACGGTGAAACACGTTCACTGGCTGGTCGAAAATCATCCGGATGTACGGCCCGAACGGCTGCACCACAACCTGCTGGTGAATGAACCGTTCATGCATCGACTGGTCTGCGACGATCGGTTGGTCGATATCGCGGCACAATTCATCGGCCCGAATGTCGCGTTGTTCGCCGCGCACTACATCGCCAAGGAGCCAGACACCGGTCAGGCCGTTCAGTGGCACCAGGACGGATCCTACTGGCCGCTCGAACCGATGAAAGTCACCACACTCTGGGTTGCGGGCACGGACTCCACCGTCGAGACCGGCTGTATGCGGGTGCTGCCCGGCACTCAGAACAATCGTTTGCTGAAACGCAGCGAAATGGCCGACCTGGACACGGACAAGTATGTCCTCTCCGTCGGAATTCCCCTCGACAAAATAGACGACTCCGACGCTGTGGACTTCGAGCTAAAGGCCGGCGACATATCGATCCACAATCCGACGATCATCCACGGGTCGAATGCCAACACCTCCGATCGATGGCGGGTTGGTCTCACCCTCCGGTACATCCCGACGACCACAAAGGTCACCCAAGGTGGCCACAAGAACATCCTGTGCCGTGGTAATATCGTCCCGGAAGTCGAGAACGTCTATGTGAAACGGCCGGCGTATGTCGAAGGGAAGCACATGCGGTTTTCTGGATGTGAAGCGTGGAAGTAAGGCTCATATGTCAGACCCCCAAGGCCCCGCATCCTGATTTATCTGGTGTTCCGCACAAAAGATCGTAATCCGGATCGCGGACCGTTGGCCCGCTCGATTCACCCACATTCAAACCCAGCCCGTCGGGCTGGGCCAAGGAATAGCGGGCCGTTGGCCCGCATATGCGTCGCCTCACACAGACAGGAAGAGATCTCATGAATACTTCTGAGCGTGTTCCGGCAAAATACGATCTACACCTCCATACCTTTTGGAGCTACGATGCCACAGCCCATATCGAAAATCATTTCAAACGGGCGCGTGAACTGGGGGTGCGCTGTATCGCCATCACCGAACATCACGTTCTGGACTCAATGGCCGATGTGCTGGAATGCGCCAAGGACTATCCGGAAGTGAAATCGATCCCCTCAGCGGAACTTTCAGTTACCACATCGATCGGCGCCGTCGATCTACTATGCTATGGATTCCCGCTTGAGTTTACGGGAGAATTGCAAGGACTTCTGGAAAACTACCACGCCTGGCTGCAAGCAGCCGGTTCTGCCAGGTCCAAAGCACTGCAGGCATTGGGACATAAATTCAGCGATACCGATCGAATGGAACTGCTCGAGACGTACAGACCTCCTCAGGCGATAGCTGTACAAGGAAACACCCACCTGAAGAACGATCTGCTGCGCAAATATTGCGTCGACCGTGGATTTATCTCCAACCCCGAGGATTACACCGACCTGATTGCCCGCGCCCATGAGCAAGTTCCCTTTCCCCCCTACCCGCGGGTAGAGGATGTTGTACCGGTCGTCAAGGGAGTGGGTGCCAGGGTTGCCATTGCCCACCCGCACGGTTATTTCAAGAGCGGCGATAGAGCGAGGATGGATGCTCTGCGTCAGGAGTGTCAACTCGACGGAGTCGAATGTGCCCACCGCAGAATTCCGCCCGAATTTACACCGATCTATCGCGAATATTGTGTTGAGCACGGACTCTTTTCGGTGGGGGGATCGGATTCACACAGCGATGAAGATATTCAGGAATCCTTTGCCGGCCACGGGGGGGCCGACGTGTGGCTCGATGAGTTTTTGGCCTGCCTGACTCGGTGAGGGACGAAAGCCGTGCTGTCGAGGATTGATCGAACGATACCTGAATGGACTAACAATGCCCTTGGTACGAGTGGTTGAAGCAGATGATTTGCCGAAGATCGTTGAGACTTACCCGAAGTCCATTGGGGCGCCTGTAAATCGGCATATCGAGCGTTTCGACCTACAGCAGAATGGAGACGTTACCTGTTTTGCTGCGTGGGATGGGACTCGTCCAGTCGGTTATGTGTTCGTGCTCTGGCCCGGCGGGAGCGGGGACGTCACAGAACAGGGTGTGGCTCTGGGATGCGCGGAGATCTCCGACCTCTCCGTCTCACAAGATGCCCGCGGTCAAGGAATTGGGCGAATGTTGATGGAAACGGCAGAAGCGCTTGTTAAGTCGCGAGGCGTGCGCATCCTGGGCCTTGAAGTCACTGCGACCAACCCGTACCAAGACGTCGCCCGCAAGCTGTACAAGAACCTGGACTATGAGGATGCCGGCTTCGGCGAGTTCATGTCAGGATATACCTACTGGGATGCCGACGGGAATCCCCATCGAGACGAAGAGCCGTACCGTTACCTCATAAAGAGGCTTTAACCCGTTATTCCTATTAGTTATTCCTATTGAACAGAGAAATTCGAGATGAACTTGATATCAACGTTAGCTCTCTTGAGAACAGATATATCTACATCGAGCAGGTTTATTGTGCATGTATTCTTGATTTTGACACTATCTATATGTGGAGGCTGCTCCAAAAAAGAAATCGATAGCAGCGTAAATATCGGAGAACCTGCTTTGACACTCTCACCAGGGGGCACTCTGACGGTTGGAGTTTCGACAAAGATTGAAAGAAGTGGGAATTACAACCTGACAAGTGGCACTGCTCGACTTAGTTGGCGTTGCACTGGAAGTGTCACGATAAGTGTTCAGTCACAGAGTGGTAATTCTTCACAACGGTGTCTTAACTCCGGGCAAAGCGTATCGGCCGTGGGTCCAGGAACTATCACAGTTCAACTCGCAGAGGGAGCTTCAGTCGTGGTCCTGGCAGCTTCAAGCTGAGAAGGCATTGTGGCATACGGACAAAGTGAACGAACTCAACACGGAGCCTCCATTGAAGAGGCCATATTGACACGATGCTGCAAAATATTCCCTTGACATTGGTCATGAGGAGATATAACTTAGAGTCAGTGCTTCAAGAAAGCCCCCCGCCCGCGGCAAGGGTTAAACCCATCTCCTTCCAAATCTCCGCACCTTCTTTCTGCCTGGCTAAGCGGGCAACAGGCCTATTCAAGAAAGAGGGCTGCCATGTCTGTACACCTTCCTGCCAATCCCAGCCTCGAATATCTCCGAAAACAAGCCAAATCACTCCTCAAATCCTACCAAGCCGGCGATTCTCAAGTTTTATCCAGAATTACGGAATGGCATCCGAGCTTTTCCAGTCTTTCCAAGTTTGGTCTGCGCGATGCACAGGTTGTCATCGCCCGTGAATATGGCTTTGACAACTGGTCCGAACTGAAAAAGCATGTCCAGTCACTGCAGCCGCCCGCAGACGAGGGCGCGTTGCGTGACCACGGTGATGCGATCGTCCACTCCGTCATATTCTACGAGAGAGAGGTTCGCAAGCTCAGCATCGCACTAACTGAAGACTGGCCGCAAGTTACCGAACGGATTCGCTCACACCTCTCAAGATCCTCCCAGATGACCGACGACCAAATCCGTACGCAGTTAACGGAGGACGACTTGCATCAAGTCATCGCGTCTGAAACTGGATTTCATAACTGGGAGACTCTTCGAAGCGCTGTCGAATCCCGTGACAATGAGCCACAATGGGTGGACAAGTTTCTTGATCTTGCCTGCCTCAGTTATGACCCGGTATATGACGAGGTTGAGCGAATCAAACAGGCCAGATCGATACTCGAAGAACATCCAGAAATCACAACCCACAGCATCCACGCTGCGGCTGCAGTTGGTGAGTCGAGCACGGTTGAACGATTTCTTAGAAAGGATCCAACGCTGGTCCATGCAAAAGGTGGGCCGCGTTATTGGGAGCCTCTGCTTTATACATGTTATTCCCGGATAAACAGCACATTGCCGGGCCAGAACACATTGGAAGCGGCAAGCGTTCTAATCGCGAATGCAGCTGAGCCAAATACTTTCTGGAATGATCCATGGGGCAACAAATTCACCGCGCTGACGGGTGCCATCGGCGAAGGTGAACAAGGACTTCAACGATGCCCTCCTCACCAATATGCCAATGATATGGCGATACTGTTGTTGGACGCCGGAACAAACCCGAACGACAGCCAAGGACTCTATAACAGCATGTTCACACCCGGCAACGAATGGCTTGAACTGTTACTTCGTTACGGACTGAAGCATACTGATCCTGGCAACTGGAACGATAGGGAACCTTCCACGATGAATTTTCAGTTGGCTTATGCAGTGAAGGTAGGATTCATCGACAGGGTGGCCTTGCTTCTCAAGCACGGGGCGGATCCGAACTTTCAGAGCGACCATAAGAACCTACCAACCCACCTCTTGGAATCTGCAAGAAACGATGGTTATGTGGGAATTGCCGAATTGATTGTGAAGCACAGAGCTACTTCGCCTGACGAAGTTGAGTAGAACCACATCCTGGGACTTGCGCTACGTCCTTACTGTCGTCTCGAACATCGTGCAGAAAAGTAGGCCTCCTTCGGTTACACTGCAAAAAACCGCCACTGCACTCAGGAGGTACCTTCGACAGGTCTCGTGGGTTTACTGGGCCTGGGTGGAACGATCAAAAGAAAAGGCACGGTCGCGCCGATTGACGTGTCATTCTGTGCTGGTTTCGCAGACCTACCTGAAATGGTGATCTGCATTGTACAGAATCAATCCTGCCCTACGCGCAACACCCTGTGATGCCACATTGTCCAATCCGGTGCTGTAGATAGGGATTTGTCCCAGCTCCATTACTGCGGCTCCCCATTCAACGGCGACCGCGGTCGCGTACCCCCTGCGGCGATAGCCTTCTAATGTCTCCACGCCGGCGACGTGCGCTTCTTGTGAGATGTACGGGCTGTGACACTGCGAAACCAACCGGCTGTCCTCGACAACTGCGACACACGGCTGACATTCCTTAAATTCCTCTAAGAGCCAGGGGAAAGAGGTTCTGGCCAGGTGGACGTTATCCTGGTTGACTCTGACCACGTCCGGAAAGCGCTGCAGCTTCTCAGGGTACCGATACCCAAGTCCCATCGTTACTTGCTGAACCGGCTCGTGCTTACCGAGTATACGTTTGTACTCTTCAAAAAGAGTGAGTCCTCGGGATAGATCCGTGACGATTGGCTCCTCATCGATAACATCCTCGAGATCTTTGATTACTTGAAGGGGTAGATCGTACCGGAACCTCCTGACGTTGCCGTCTCTGGTTTGCCCCAGAAATAGTCGCGGAGAGCGATCACTCTTGAAATGCCCGTGTTCGTCCACCGGATTTGAAGCTTCAACTTCTATCTCTAGCAATCGGTAGTCGTCGAGCATAGTGGCGTTTCCTCTGAGATATCAAGTGTAGAGGTGTACAATACTCGTGTAAGGATGCACAAATTGGTTTTTTTTGTCCTCTGCTATGGATGTATGCTCTATATGAATTCAGCTGTCTATCGTATGTTGTCGTTTCAGGGATTGTCCTTTATCGACCTATTCGGCTTTCCTTTTCAAAATCATCATGAAGGAGGTCATCGGAGGCAACAGTTTTGGGAGTCATTTTCCTAGCAATATTATATAGCCTTATTTTAGACTTGGCGGAACTTTCATGAAAGTATTTGAACTTGGATACCCCTTCCTTTGGAAGGGGAGGAAAAGTTTAGCTTGCTGAGGGTAAGCTAAAAGGCTGTTTTGTCCGTACCGTAGTCGAAAAGGTAACTTCTAAAGTGATCAGAGGATATATTCGGTTTCATCTTCAAGAGCAGAAAGGGCCCCTACAGTTGGATCTGTTTGGGGAGGGGAGTGGTTAATGCCCCGCCCTTTGGGCGGGGTGATTTACTTGCACAGAATGGGATTTCTCAGTCACGACAAAGATTGATCGCCAAAATGATTGCTGACGCTAGGCTTAAAAATCCAGATGAGAAAATTCGACAAATTCTGCAGAATTATCGAATTTTCAAGGAAATTTCTATAGGTCCAAAGGAAATCCAAGTTGCGAGATTCTTTATCGAAAAAACATGGGTCGGTCCACAGCATGGTAGTGACTGGCGATTCAGATTGATGGTCACGGACGCTGTCGTGATTGGAAAAGTGGATAAGATTATTGATCTGCCAACCTCCTGCGGCTATAACACCGCTATTCAAATTTCTGTAGAGAGATTTCTAAAAGGCCATTCTCCAGAAAAAACTATTACAGTTAAATTGATAAGTGGAAAGGTCGCCGACGGAATCAACTTTGTCCGCGTAACCTCTGAACCCAAATTTCAAATAGGTGAGAGGATACTCATATTTCTAGGAAAGACCCCTTCTCGCCTTCATCGGGAACTATCAAGTCACCCCCGTCCTGACAACATTGAACTATGGTATAAAACCGAAACAGATAACTATTTTGAGCCTGGGTATGTCAAGTATACAATTGATAGTGAAGAGAAACTAGATTGGCCTTTTCTTCAAAGCGGAGGATATGATTGGTATGCTGGAAAAAAGGATTTATCTTTCGCCATAGAAGAAATTCAGAAAGCTATGGACGCAGAACTAACCTGGTAGCGCCGCGCCCACGGCAGGTTCGGGGGTGACAAACCTAATGTCCACCGATATAGGAGATCCCCAATGCAGAAACTGGTTTTACTGGGCATCGGGGGCAACGCCTCGGATATTTTCGATGCGGTTGTGGAAATCAACCGGGTGAAACCCACCTATGAGGTGCTCGGCTATGTTACGGCCGACGGCAAGCCCAGAGAAAAGGGAGGCCTCACCTTTCTGGGCGGCTTAAAAGACGTGCGTTCCCTGCCGGAGGACGTTCAGATTGCCGGGTTTATCTTCAGTCCGGGGGTCCTATCGCACCTGGCCGGATACGGTGGCGGGACTGGGCCTGCCGCCGGAACGCTTTGCCACAATTGTCCATCCCCGGGCGTTTGTCTCCGGGCAGAGCAGGGTGGGCCGGGGATCGGTGATCTTAGCGGGAACTACGGTGGGGGCGTTTGTGACCATTGGCGACCACGTGATAATCCTGCAGAACGTGGGCCTCTCCCACGATGATGTGATCGACGATTACTCCTGCCTTGCGGTAGGTGTGAGTTTCTCGGGGAGCGTGCGGGTGGAGCGGAACTGTTTTCTGGGGACGAATTCGACGATTATCGGGGCGACAATCGGCGAGGGGAGTATGGTGGGGGCGGGGACGCTGATCCGGCACGATGTGCCCCCGGGCGAGGTGTGGGTAGGCAATCCCGGGCGTTTCTTGAAAAAGGTGGGGTGATTGAGGGGAGAATCTGATTCGTCGTTCGTGTCTCGTGATTCGAAAAGGTTTGTCCCCGCTGCCTTTCCGATCCCTGAGTCACGAATCACGATCCACGACCCTCTTCCCTTCCTGCCTGTCGTCGGGCTTATACGCGACACCGGTTTTTGTGATTCTTTCAACAAGAAGGGCGCAAAGAAGATCCCAACCCAAAGGAGGTTGCTGAATATGAGCAAGTTAGCTGGAAAAATAGCTGTAATAACAGGTGGCAACAGCGGCATTGGATATGCATCGGCCAAAGAATTTAAAGAGAAAGGAGCAACAGTTGTAATTACTGGGCGTAATGAAGAAAAAGTCAAAAAAGCGGCTTCCGAACTAGCAGCCCGTTGAAGAACTACCTTTCAACGCACATAAACGGAAAAGACGCCTGGAGTGCGGGTCAGATAAATCAAGGTAAGGAGATTGAGCAGGAGACGCTGATAAGAGGTTAAAAAGGTGACCGAGGGCAGCAAACGTGATTGTAGGACGAGCAGTAGACGCTGCAAGGCCTTGGCCAGGTCCTGGAGGGCCTTCGGAGTACCTACGCCCATCACTTTGCGCATGAGCAGAGCCAGGTTGCAGCCCCCGATGTGGATCAGCAAACGCTTGAGGATATTGCCGCGGTCTCTCAAGTGCAACCTGCGCATGCCACCGGTATCATATGTGTGAGCGATGGTTCTTTCCACCCGTTCTGCACGACTTCGGCGCAAGGCCTTGCCGCGATCTCCCTTGATCCGGCGTCGATTCGCATATACCGCGGCCTGCTCATCTCGTCGGCCGTTCCACTTGCGGCGTCCCCGATCCGGTTCTGAAATGTAACTCCGGATGCCGCCTTGCTTCAGACTGGTCAATACATCGTTGCTATGATATCCTTTGTCCGCAACCACCTCCCGTATACGCTGTCTGTGCAAACGTTTGGCAGCTTTTTCGTCCTTCGCGACCTGCTTGAGATTGAGCGGCGCCTCGAGCAGCGTCCAGGGCAACGACTCGGTATCTCCTTCATCTGCTCCCGACAACGCCACTGCCACAATGGCATTGGTGTCCAGATCCACCGCGTGCTCCACCTTGTGCGCCATGTGCGTGCGACCGTCCTTCATCTTAGCGATCTTGGCATCCGGGTCGTGCGGGTGCTCCCAGTCCTGGTTCGATCCCTTCTTCGGTCGCTTCTTATCGATCTTGGACAAGTCCTCGCGGGTAGGCGTTTCAATGCCCGAGGCCTTGGCCAGATTCTCAAGGAATGCCTGGTAGCCTTCACCCGTGTCACGGCGTACAATGCTGCGCATCGCGGCGTTGGCCTCCAGTGTCGTAGCATCCACGCCCAACGTCTTCCCCTTCACCAGACCCGCTTTGCACAAGACCCTCAGGATCCACTTGAAAACCGCTTCGTGAACTTCCAAGGGAAGCCGATGCCGGATGCGAGACAGGCTGGAATGATCCGGGGTCTGTTCGTCAAGGGCATACCCCAAAAACCGGCGCAACGTCAGCGAGTCAGATACACGCCATTCGATCCCACGTTCCGAATCAAGTCCCTCGAAATACCCAATCAAAAGCATCCGAAAATAAACCCCGGGCGGAATGCCCTTGCGACCCATATGAGGAGCGTAATACCGCTGGCAAAGCCCCTCGACGAACTCGTCGAAGCCGTTCGCCCCCAATACCTGATTCAGCTTCTCGTAGAACGGATGACCCGGAGATTTCACCAAAGTGTTCGATGCGATGAACAGGTTTTCCTGTCTCTGTCGTCCTCGTTTTCCCATTGCCATTTGCTCGTCCTCCCTTCTCAGTTTGAACCTGATATATCATAGGACCAAACCACAAGGAAAGACAACAGTCATCTTGGCATAAACGCACTTTTTCAACAGGCTGCTAGGGGCGCTAGTTTCTTCACCGCATACGTCAGTTAACACCGAGTGCCCGCCTCCGCTTCGCTCCGGAGAAACCTGCTTCGCAGGTTCGGGCACTCTTGAACGTTAGTGGCCATTGGGGTTTGACGACATCGATCCAAGGCGAATGAGGACAAACCCAACATCCAAGATCAGAGGCATTGTTGCCTGAGATGAAGTTCGCAGTCGAGGAAGCTAGAGGTATTGTCGAGGCAGTGGCCGACGTCTACCAGTCCCACATGAAGGAATGGTTCGTTGGTCTGATTGTATTCGGTTCTGCCGTCAAGGGAGGCTTCATCCCAAGATGTAGTGACATCGACTTTCAACTCTTCCTGAAAGGTGCTGCCTTTGATTCAGATGGATGTCTGTCCCTGGCCTTAGGTTTGGCGATACACCGTGATCTTTCGAAGGTCGATCCAGAGCCATTCCGATACATCCAATGCACCCCATTTTCCACCCAACGACTCGCAAGGGAGAACTTCGGTCCAGTCCCCGAAACCTACCTGGTGGTTCGCGGTCATCTTCCAG
Source organism: Candidatus Latescibacterota bacterium (assembly GCA_965217865.1). Lineage (GTDB taxonomy): Bacteria > Latescibacterota > UBA2968 > SICM01 > SICM01 > CBDCJO01. Next base: position 4,315,131 of record CBDCJO010000002.1, read on the forward strand.
TATCGGAGGCTACGGCTGAACAGCTGGTTGAATCTGCTAAACATGAATTGTCGGCACTCGATCCGTCGCCTGATTTCATACGGAAAGGTCTTCTTGACCATGGGGCAGGACGACTTGAGAGGGATTTGAGACTGCTTTGTACGAAAGTCTGGCCGGTTTTTTTTCACGTTCTGAGTATACACTCGGACGATCCGATATGGGCCTGGCAACTCCCAAAGGATCGAGCTTCCGATGAACTCCCGGAAGACCTTGGACTCAGACGAGGAATGCGTGAGTTTTATGAGTCAGTCCTAAAGTATTATCCTGAAGAAAGAACTGGCCCAGAGGCCTTGGACTTGATCGAAAAAGGGGTCGTGTTCCTATCTGCGGCGAAGACTTGGTGGGAAATCAAAGGGGAAAAACAGGAAAAGGGTTGAGAGTCCGATCACACCTTATTTGAGCTTAAATCCCTAACAGGCCACTAACACGACCGTGCGCGGCTCGGTGCATCTGCACCTTCGCCCAACAAGCCGGCAGTTCGCGCACCCGAAATCGTTAGTGGCCATGCTCGAAAATTGAGGGTTGCAAATGACTGATGGCACGATTCCGGTAAGGCTGGCCGAAAGAGGAGACGTGACTTCCTTACTCGATGTCCTGCCTCAAATCAGTAGTCGACGCGATAGCCTCTCCGCAACAACTCTTGGAGTCGAGGAGTCAACGCGGATATTCGACCAGATGTGTTCTCACGGTAACGTCCACATCATCGTTGCACAGGAACGCCTCACGGAAACTATCGTAGGTGCACTTACGATAGTGATCGTCCCAAATCTCACGTATGGTGGACGTCCTTGGTCCGTGATCGAGAATGTGGTTGTAAGGAGGGAGTGGAGAGGCAAGGGAATCGGCAAGCAGTTAATGGACTTCGCGGTAGACCTTGCGAAGGACAGGCACTGCTACAAGACGCAACTGCTGAGCGGAGCCAATGACAACCAAGTAGGCTTCTACAGAAGTGCGGGCTTCGATGACGCAAACAGTCGGGGATTCAAGAGGTATTTTGTTGACCGGTGAGCACCGAAAGCAGAAGTGACTGCACAGCCACTAACACCGTGCTCACGCTTCGGCGGCTTCGCCGCCTTGACCCTCCGGGCAACCTGGCTTGCGCCAGGTTCGTGAACACAGAAGACGTTATACGAGTATGGTTTCAGCTCGAGATTTCGTGACTTGGCTTTGGCTGACTTTCCAGAAAAAGGCAGTTATCAGGGTTCCATAGCCAATATTGGCTTATGAACGCGTAGTGAATTTACTCACATCGCGAAGATCTCAAACCACATAAGCGGCACGCCGTATAACATTGTGTGTGCGGTTCGGGGCTTTCACCCCTCACTGAAACCTCCTGACGGCAGGTTCGCACACACAAAGGACGTTATGGGCATGCCGGTTTCGTGAGTATTCTGAATCGTTTAAGAGGGCAAAAAATACCATTCCCAAAACCTCGGAAGTCATACAGCCAACACAGTTTCACCCATCCCGATTCCACCCGTGATCGCCATCCAACACCCACTTCAGTGTCTCCCTTACGGTCCATAGCTGTCAGTCCAACCCAGGGGAAATAGAACATGGCTAAGATCATATCCAAGAGAGTGACGGCCGAAATAGAAGGTAATTTCGTTGTCTTTCTAATTGGCATGCGTATCAACAAGCTGTGGAAGATACACAAGTGGTTGCCAGTTTTTCTCGCTATGCCACGTATGTTGGGCGAATTGGAAAGGCATCCTGAAAGTGGCTTTTTGGGACATATAATGGGTCTGCCGGTTATCGTTCAATACTGGCGTTCCTTCGAGGATCTGGAGGCCTATGCACGCAGTCAAGATCATGAACACTGGCCAGCCTGGGTTGCTTTCAACAAGCGGATTGGCAATGGCCGTGGAAATGTCGGGATTTGGCATGAGACATATTTGGTTCACGAAGGCGAATATGAGACGGTATACAGCGGAATGCCCCCTATTGGCTTAGGAAAAGCAGGAAATCTGGTTGCGGCTTCTGGTCGTCGCGAGTCTGCACGTGGACGCTTGGGTGTTGATGGTTCTTCTGAGAGGCCTACGGCAACATTGTCAAAGGAAGATAGATAAGATGATCTTGGTCCTGCATCTTGAAACATCAGGGGTGAAGTCGCCGCCGTTTAACTTCACCTGGTGAAGATCGACTGCGTGTGCCATTTTAGAAGGGAAAGATCGTGCGGATTCTGATCATCGGTGGAACGAGCTTCATCGGTCCGGCCGTTGTCGAAAGGCTGATTCAAAAGGATCACGAAATCGCCCTGTTCCACCGTGGACAAACCGAAGCGGTCCTTCCGGACAGCGTTCGCCATATCAAGGGAGACCGTCTGAAGATTTCGAAATTCAAACGCAAGTTCAAGAAATTTCGTCCTCAGGTGGTTCTGAATATGATCTCTTACTCTGAGGGAGACGCTCGGGACTTTATGAATACTTTCAGGGGGATCGTGGAGCGAGTTGTGGTCATCAGCAGCGGAGACGTCTACCGGGCTTTCGGGATCTTACGCCGCATCGAGCAGGGACAGGTGGAACCCGTTCCCTTGACCGAAGAAGCACCCCTGCGGGATAAGCTCTATCCGTTCGGAGGGGAATACGATAAGATCCTGGTGGAGCGAGAGATCATGAATGATCCGGAACTACCGGGGACGAGCCTGCGCCTTCCGGGGGTTTATGGACCGGGGGACTATCAGCACCGCCTCTTCCCGTATTTCAAGAGGATGAAGGATGGGCGTCCGGTCGTTTTATTGGAGGAGGGGATCGCAGGGTGGCGATGGACCCGGGGATACGTTGAAAACGTTGCAGAAGCCATCGCCATTGCCGCCATCGATGAACGGGCAAGAGGGTGCATCTATAACGTGGGGGAACCTGTGGCTTTCTCCGAAGCAGAATGGGTCCGAAAGATCGGAGACGCGGTGGGGTGGGACGGAGAGGTTGTCACCGTGCCCAAAGATCGGATGCCTGCCCACATGACAATGGGTATCAATACGGACCAGCACATGGTCATGGACACGGCGCGGATTCGGAAGGATTTGGGTTATGCGGAACCGGTCTCTGAGGAGGAGAGGATCTCCCGGACAATTGCCTGGGAGCTTGAGAATCCGACCGACGTGATCGATCCGAACCAGTTTGACTATGAAGCTGAAGATGAGATCCTGTCGGAAGAATAGCCGTTCGGTGACAAGCATCTGAGCAGGGAAGAAACGACGGCTCGAGATTCAGAATTGTGGGCGCACCTATGAACCTCGGATCGGCAGGTCAATCCTCCCTCCGATCTGAGTGTCCGAGATCTTTCCCGGGAGCCACACGATCCCTGAGGCGTTGCTTTAATTCTTTGATGTCCGGAAATCTTCCAACCTCTTCCCGCGACCAGATGGTATGATCGTCTACAAGCACATCGAAGACCCCCCCTGTCGCCGGGATCAGCGCGACTTCCCCAAGCTCCGCCTCGAAGGTGGTCAAGAGCTCCTGAGCCATCCACGCGGCACGTAACAGCCAACGGCACTGTTTGCAGTAATGGATCTCAACTCGGGGTTGGTTTTTCATCCCATTCCCTACAGAAGGGGGCGGAAAATAGCCATTTTGTGGTTGAATTTCAACCATTTTCTGGCGAATTATCGCCAGAAGGCTTCCATCACAGAAGGTCCGATCCCCCCTGCGAGAGACCAGGCCTCCGTTTTTGCTCCAAGCTGAAAGCTCGCATCTAGTCCTGCCGTGCTGTCTGAATTATTCACCGACCCCCAGAAGATCTGAACTCCGCCATGCACGACTCACGGCTGCCCGAGCACGTTCGCCTAGATCGCAGGTCGGGAACAAGGTGTATACCAAACAATGGTCACCAATCCCCTCCCGGGAGGGGTCCCCCGAAGGGGTGGGTGGGTCATATCGCGAATTCAGTGGTCGGAGGCGGAGCCTGAACATGATGGGGTCAACCATCGCTCAGCAGCGGGATGATTCGGATCTCTTCAGGTTGACGAGCGCATCAAACGGATTCAGACTTAACAGGAGATTTGTCTATGGCAACGGTGAGATTGATTTCCGAAGAGGAGGCCGCGGGTCGGGTTCAGGAAATCTACGAAGACATCAAGCAAACAAAGGAGGTGGATCGCGTTCCGGACTTCTGGAAGGCCCTGGCTAACAGCCCCGGACTATTGGATCAGGTGTGGGGGGAACTGAAGGCGGTCATGGCTCCGGGAAAACTCGATCCTCTGACCAAGGAGATGGTGGCCCTTGCAGTCAGCATCACGAACAGCTGCGATTACTGAATAAACTCCCATACCGCCGCCGTGAAGCGGCTTGGGTTGGATGACGAAGCCTACGGAGAGTTCCTTGCAGTCGTTGGGCTGTTCAACAAAACCAATAAGCTCGCAGATGGATTCCAAATCGAGCCGGATGTCCGGCCGGAGATCGATTGAAAACATCGAATAGGATGAAAGCGGGGATGGACGATGGGCTATTTTTCAAACGCCGCATCGAAGGCCACGCCGGACGCCTGGAATTCTTTCGCTTTCAGGAAATGACACGCTTCTCTGGCACCGTGTTCCCGATCCATTCCGCTGTCCTCCCACTCGACGGAGAGGGGCCCTTTGTATCCGATCTGATTCAGTCCCCTGATGATCTCTTCAAAGTCGATGCTCCCCCTGCCGACCGACCGGAAGTCCCAGAACCTGCGGGGATCGCCGAAGTCCAGGTGACCTCCGAAGACCCCGCTTCGACGGGGAACGGATGACCAGGTGACATCCTTCATGTGTGCGTGATAGATGCGGTCGCTGAACTCCCGGAGGAACGCCACATAATCGACGCCCTGGTAGCCCAAATGGCTCGGGTCGTAATTGAACCCAAATTCTTTCCGCCCGTGCAGGGATTTAACGGCGCGTTCGGCTGAGACGATGTCGAAGGCGATTTCAGTGGGATGGACTTCCAGGGCGAACCGTACCTTGCACTTTTTAAACTCATCCAGAATCGGGTTCCAGCGATCCGCAAAGTCTGCAAACCCGGCGTCGATGGTCCCGGGTGACATCGGGGGAAAGGCATAGAGCAGGGGCCAAATCGACGACCCGGTGAACCCGTTAACCACCTTAACCCCGAGGGCTTGCGCCGCGCGGGCGGTGGCCTTCATCTCCTCAGCCGCCTTCCTTCGGACTTTCTCCGGCTTTCCATCGCCGTAGATCCTCTTTGGCAGGATGGCCTGATGCCGCTCGTCGATCAGGTCACAGACCGCCTGTCCCACCAGATGATTGCTGATGGACCAGACCTTCAGGCCGTAGTTTGCGAGCAGATCGTGTCTTCCCTGACAATAGGCTTTGCTCCGGATCGCCTTTGGGACGTCGAAGTGATCTCCCCAGCAGGCCAGTTCGAGTCCGTCGTATCCCCAACTCGCGGCCTTCTTGCACAAATCCTCCAGGGGCAGGTCAGCCCACTGGCCGGTGAACAGGGTGACCGGTCGTGCCATGAGTTCCTCCCGTCTTAGAGCATCCTTCGACTGCGTCCCCCAAAAACCGGGGGACTCCGCTCAGGATGTAGCCGAAATGTGCGATCAAGATCAGACTTGAGGCGAATACCCGCGAGGACAAGATAACATCCTGAGCCCCCTTCGACTCCACTTCGTTCCGCTCAGGGCCGGGGCTTCGACAAGCTCATGATAAAATCCGCGGCGTGCAGCGCCATGTAGTCGAAGGATCCTTTCGGAATCCCATAATCATAGTTCAGATATTTTTACCCATCGGCCCTGCTTGGCGGACAGGGTAACGGCTTCAAGTACGGCCTGGCATCTTGTCCCATCTTTGAAGTCCGGATGCACCGACTTGCCCTTCGAAATGGCCGTCAATAGATCGTGGACTTCATGGATGAAGGTGTGCTCCCATCCGATGATGTGGCCTGGAGGCCACCAGGCTGAAATGTAAGGATGACTCCCTTCGTTGACGAGGATCTCCCGAAATCCCTGGACGTGGGATTCATCATCCCTAGAGTAGTATTGGAGTTCGTTCATCTTTTCAAGGTTGAACGCCAGGCTCCCCTTGCTTCCGTTGATCTCAAATCGATTGTGATTTCGCCGGCCGGCCGCGAAACGGGTGGCCTCGAATGAACCGATCGCTCCTTTTGAGAATCGGGCGAGGAAAAGGGTCGTATCGTCCACGGTCACCCGGCCCATTTTTCTACGGCCCCGGCTCGATTTCGTACCAAGGGAACCATCGATGGCCTCCGGCAGCGGTCTTTCTTTGATAAATGTCGCGTCCGCCCCGACCACCTCCGAAATATCGCCGACCAGGTAGTGTGCAAGGTCGATGATATGGGCGTTGAGATCCCCGTGGGGACCGGAACCGGCTCTCTTTCTTTCCATACGCCAAACAAGCGGAAAAGTTGGATCTATGATCCAATCCTGCAGGTAGACCGCACGCCAGTGGAAGATCTTTCCGATTTTTCTTTCATCGATCAATTGCCTTGCCAGGACAACCGCCGGAACCCGCCGGTAATTGAAGGCGACCATATGGTTGACCTTCGCTTTCTGAACCGCATCCAGCATCTCCCGGGCTTCGGCCAATGAGTTCGCAAGAGGTTTTTCGCAAAAGACGTGCTTCCCCGCATTCGCCGCCGCCACAGCGATATCCCTGTGGGAATCCCCGGGGGTTGAGATGTCTACCAGGTCGATGTCGTCCCGTTCGATCAACCGTTGCCAGGATGTCTCGTAGCTTTCCCAACCGAAGGTTTTTGCCGCGGCGGAAACCGCCTCCTCGTTCCGACCACAGATGGCCTTCATCACGGGTACGGCGCCGGAGTCGAAGAACCTGGCAACATTCCGGTAGGCATGGCTGTGGACTTTACCCATAAATGAGTAACCCACCATGCCCACGTTGATCTCTTTCGACATGCTCACTCCTTTTTTTTGGAAAGCGAGGTTCTGTGAGACGACGCATCAGCGGGCCAACGGTCCGCGATCCGGATCAATCCCACACATACCTTTCACCGTAGGCCACTCGATATTGTCCCAACAATGAATCAGGATGCGGGCGTTGGGTCATTGCGATGTGAAATTGTCGCGGTCTTTCAGGCCGCTTCGACGCTATTGTATTTCACAACCCAGGGCGCAGACCCCGGGTTGAGGGACAAGCGCCGTTGGCGCTGAAAGAACGCCATGACTTTAGTCTCCGTCACTCGATTAGCTCGAAGGCCAGGGTGTCAATCACGAAGAGAAGGTCCACTATATTACCACGGAGAGCCCCTTTTTCATAGGGACAGGCGATCCGTCATCGAGTTTCGGCGACGGAAGCGAAAAATATTGTGCCCATCAGGCTCCCGTAGATATCATTTTGATTTTGAAAAAGTTGGAGCGATCGGGAAGATCGCCACACGTATATATCATATGAATCGCTTTGCCAAGTCAAGCAAAAAAAGGACACTGAAATTCAGGAAGATCAAATTTCCCTGGAATTTGCTAAAGTTTGAGCTTTTTCAGTCGATGACTAAAAGAGAACCAACCGCCATCCCAGGCTCTCCGGGTGAAACCCCACCTGACCACCCCGGAGGAAAAACCAGATGCCGATTAACAGTTCGATTCAGAACCTTCAGTCTCAGAGTCTCCTCTTAAACGCCCAATATTCCTCTGTTCGGCAGACCCGGTCCGCCGAAATTACAGCGGTCAATGGGGAAAGGGGACGATCTTTCCAAGCCCAGGCGACGTATGAAGCTAGCTACGCTGCTCTGGGCGTTCGTGTTTTTGAAGAGGACGGGAGCAGAACCACGGTTGTGGATTCGGTTCAGATCGACCTATCGATCAATCTGAGCATCGAGAGCGCCAATCAGATCCTGAACGATCGCATCGCAGAAAAGTTAAACGCAGCATTCGAGGAGGCCGGGGTTGACTTGGACATCCGGGAGATCCAGAACCAGAATCTGGATACCTCCCCGGAAGCAACGGCCAAACGAATCGTGAGCTTCGCCACCGGTTTCTTCGGCGCTTTTGTCCAGAATCAGGGGGAGGTCCAGGGGGAGGATCAGGACGAAACCGCCCGGCTTGAAGATTTCATGTCCCTCATAGGAGGGGCCATCGATGAAGGATTCGCCGAGGCCCTTGATATTCTGAAGGGGATCGCGGATATCAGCGGTAAAATTCAGGACAATGTCGACCGTACATACGAACTGGTTCAGAAAGGTCTCGAGGAATTTAGACAGAGACAGCTTGACCTCTTCTCGAAAAGAACCGCAGAGCCTTCCGCCACGCCGGCCTTGGCCCAACCCGCTCCGGAGTCATTCGAGGGGATCGTAATCTGACCTACAGACAATCCGATGCGTGAGGGGCGACGGGCAGGAATCACCTGGATTCCTGCCCGTCGTGTTTTTGTGAGAACTGTGATTGACGCTTGACAATCCCTTATGTTCTCCATATAATCAGGTTAACTTAAAAGAAAATAGTGGCGTATGAAATAATGGCCTCTCCCTCTAGGTCTCACATTTCTCCATCCAGTTTTGTGCCCGATCCTGCATTTTACCGCCCCACCGGCAAGCTCTCCTTCCACAGATTTTTTTCGTCAACGACGGCACTCGAGGTTATAAGGTGATCGAAGGGGTCAGATCGGGTGGGCATGTTTACCTGATCGGTGTGTGCGGCACAGGCATGGCTGCGCTTGCGGGGTTGCTCAAAGCCCGAGGCTACCGGGTCACGGGGGCAGATGGTGGTGTCTATCCTCCGATGAGCACGTTCCTCGATGAGCAGGGGATCCCCGTTCACGACGGATATGACGCGAAGCACCTCGATCGAGAACCGGATCTGGTCATTATCGGCAATGCGTTATCGAGGGGGAATCCCGAAGTAGAACGCGTTCTGGATCGAAGGGTTCGATATACCTCACTCCCGGAAGCCATGAAGGCTTTTTTCATCCGGGGGAAGACTTCAGTCGTTGTCACGGGCACCCACGGAAAGACGACGGTCTCTTCCTTGATCGCCTGGGCCCTTGAGTCGACGGGCAAGGATCCCGGATTTTTTATAGGCGGTATCCCGGAGAATTTCGGACAGGGTTACAAGGCCGGGAAAGGTCCGCACTTTGTTGTCGAAGGGGATGAATACGACACGGCCTTTTTTGATAAGGGACCAAAATTTCTGCATTATCTGCCGGAGATCGTCGTATTAAACGGAGTGGAATTCGACCACGCGGACATTTACGGGGACCTGGAAGCGATCAAGGTGGCGTTTCGGCGTCTGGTCAACATCATACCCCGAAACGGATTGCTTGCAGTCTGCTCGGACGACGATATTGCTGTGGAGATGGGGCGATCCGCTTTCTGTCCGGTGCAGAGCTTCGGGCTGGGTCCTGGTTCGCGCTGGACGGTGAATGACCTCCGGTTCGAGAGGGATCGGACGACATTTACCGCGGTCCGCCAAGGGAAAACATTCGGGTTTTTTTCGATCCCCCTTCGGGGAAATCACAATGTGAGGAATGTCCTCGGGGCGATTGCGGTCTGCGATCACCTCGGTTTGACGGCGTCTGAGATTCGGGATTCACTGTCGGAATTCAAGGGGATCCGGAGGCGCTTGACGGTACGGGGGATGGTCGACGACGTGACAATATTCGACGACTTCGCACATCATCCCACAGAGGTTCGAGAGACTCTACACGGCCTCAGGCTCAGCTTTCCCGACCGGCGGATCTGGGCCGTGTTCGAACCCAGGTCGGCGACCGCGATCCGGTCCGTTCTCCAGGAGGCTTATCCCCCGGCGTTTGATCCGGCGGACCGGGTGACCCTGGCCCCGGCCTTTCGGCCTGAAAAGGCCCCTGATGGTGAAGGGATCCAGATCGAACGGTTGGTGTCGGAGATCGCACAGCGGGGAAAACAGGTGGAACAGGCCCCCTCGATCGACGCCGTAGTCGCCGTTATCGCAGATCAGGCCCAGGCGGGGGATCTGGTTGTCTGTATGAGCAACGGGGGGTTTGGCGGAATTCACGAAAAGTTGCTCCACGCACTCAAAGGAAACCGTCATGCTTCTCAAGCCTGAACGATTGAGACCCGGCGATACGATCGGAATCGCTGCGCCGGCCGGGGTTTTTAAAGAGGCGGAGCTCTTGGAGGGAATCGCCTTCCTGGAGCAGTCCGGGTTCGGGGTTCGGGTCGGGGACCACGTTAACGACCGGAAGGGATACCTGGCCGGGGAGGATCCCGATCGGGCGAAGGACCTGCACGAACTCTTCGGCGCAACAGATGTGAAAGCCGTATTTGCGGCTAGGGGTGGGTACGGTTCGACGCGGCTGCTGGATCTTTTGGATTACGACCTGATTCGAAGAAACCCGAAGATCTTCCTGGGTCTCAGCGACACGACCGCCCTTCAGTTGGCATTTATTGAACACGCAGGTCTCATCTCTTACTCGGGGATCATCGTGGCGGGGGATCTTGGACCCGAACGGGACCCCTTTACCGAGGCTGCGATGTGGAAGACGCTTCGAGATGGGGCTGTCGGGCCCTTCGAAGGGCTGAAGGCCCTCCGGGGGGGGAAAGCGGAGGGACGTCTTGTCGGGGGATGCCTGTCCCTGATATGCGCCCTCCAGGGTACGCCCCACATGCCCGATCTCGATGGGGCGGTTCTTCTTGTGGAAGATATCGGGGAGGCCCTCTATCGCGTCGACAGGATGTTGACTCAACTCCGGCAGACCGGTCTTCTCAACAGGGTGGCAGGAATCGCTTTCGGTCAGTTCTATGGTTCGGATCCCGACGAGCGGGCAGGCTGGACCGTCGAGGAGGTTCTGGCTGAGCGGACCGCGGACCTCGGCGTGCCGGTGGTGTGCAGGCTTCCTTACGGACATCAACGCCGCCGTGCGGTCTTGCCGATCGGCGTCCGAGTCCTATTGGATGCGGACGCGGGAAAGCTATCTTTTGAAGAGGAGGCTGTGGCATAAAGGTATGTTTAAATCGATTCTTCCGCTTCTCTTACCTCTGGGTTTTTTAACCGGTTGTGCGACCATCAGCCACCTGAACCTGATCTCGACGGAACAGGAACTGGAGATGGGGAGACAGTTTTCAGAGGAGGTGGATCGAGAGATCGATCTTATTGGGGACCGAACGGTCGTAACCTACATCGATCACCTCGGCCAGCTCCTTGCCTCGCATTCTCGCAGAGCTGACATCCCTTACACCTTCAAGGTCGTCGACACGGACCAGGTGAACGCCTTCGCGCTGCCCGGCGGGTATCTCTATATCAACCGGGGATTGATTACCACGGCGGAAAATGAATCCGAGCTTGCAGGCGTGGTTGCCCACGAGATCGGACACGTGGTGGGGAGGCACGGTGCCAGGCAGATCAGCAAACAGGTCGGTCTCCAGGTTCTTCTTGCGGCCGTTGCAGGGGAGGCCCCGGGGTTAAGCCGTCAAGTGGCGTCGGAGGTGGCGGGACTGGGGGCCGGGCTCACGCTTCTCAAATACAGCCGTGAGGCGGAGAATGAGGCGGATGCCTATGCCGTCCAGGAGACCTATGACGCCGGGATCGATCCCGAAGGGGCGGCCTCTTTCTTCGAAAAACTGCTTGCACTGCACGAGAAGGAACCGGAAGCCAAGGGGTTCGCCCGATTGTTTTTGACTCATCCACCTACGCAAGAACGGATCGAAAATGTGCGGGCTGCGATTACGGGGTTTCCTCCCCAAAAGGGACTTTCAAAGGACTCCAGGCGTTTTCAGAGGGTAAAGGCCTACCTCAAGAAGTGGTATCCTGAGAAGGAAGCCGAGAAAGGTAAAAAGTGAGAGCGTGTGGTAGGATAAGCCGATGGAGAAGGTCGGCCAGCTGCCCAATGAGCGATCCAGGGTAGATCCTGCGGCAACGTAAGCCCCCCGGAGTCGAAGGATGGCTTAATACGCTCGTGCATCCTTCGACTGCGTCCCCCAAACACCGGGAGACTCCGCTCAGGATGTTTTGAACTCTTCCTGTGAATGGCCGATTTCCACCCTGCCAGTTCTTATGTTTGGCCGGTTAACCCGATGGAGACGATCGGCCCGCTGCCAACGAGAGATCCGGGGTAGACCTTTCGCGGATACCTCAGAGCACCGGATAACATCATTCGACTGCTTCCTCCCAAGCAGGGGTACTCCGCTCAAGCTGTAGTCGAAATGAGCGATTATGGTACACCTGTTACGAATACCCGCAAGCACTGGATAACATCCTGAGCGGAGCGGCGGTTTTTGCCGCGTAGTCGAAGGACGGCTCAGGATATTTCAGTCTGCAATGCCGATCAAGGTTATTTGTCATGCCCGAATCCGCAAAACAGATATCCAGCACACCGCTCCTGACCCGGGCGGAGATGGCCAGAGGTCTTCGGCTCTGGCTGTATAAGACATCCGCCTGGGGGGTCTACGACCGGGTGGGTATGTTGACCGGCCCGATCTTCGTGGGATTCGCGCTATATCTGGGTGCGACAGATGCCCAGATCGGGATGATGGCCTCGGTATTCAGCGGAGTGGGACTCATCCAGGTCCTCCTGGTTCTGTTCGTCAGCCGGGTCCGCAAAAAAAAGCGGTTCGTGATTCTGGTCGGCCTTGTCGAGGTCCTCGTGATGCCCTCCATCGTGTTTATTCCCCTCCTTCTTTCCCGGGGATGGTGGATCCCGGCGGTCTTCGTCTGTCTTGTGGTCGCCTCGGTCTCGGTCAGCACCATGTTGCCGCTCTATAACAGCTGGCTCGCGTCTCTCCTTCCCTCGACCTCCCGCGCGCGCTACCTCAGCCGGTTCACGATCGTAAACACTCTTACGGCCATCGTGGGGGGCTATGCCCTGGGTCGATTCATCGATCTGTTCGAAGAGGCCGAACGATACCAGGGATTCTTCGTTGTTTTCCTGATCGGATTGTTGGCAGGGGTCGTCGGATACGTTATCCTCACCCGCTGTCCCTATCCGAGGGCCGACGTGACCGATAAAGAGATCAACCCCGGGCGGCACCTCTTCACCGTTCCGCTTCGAAATTCCGTATTCATGCGCTTTCTGGTCTGCCGCTTGTCGTGGGTATTCGCGATCAGTATCGCCCAGCCGTTCTATTCCGTGTTCATGATCAAGACTTTGCAAATCAGCTACTCGACGATCGCCATTTTTACCAATCTGTCCCTGGTCATGCAGGTTGTCGGATACAGGGTCTGGTCCGGCCTCGTGGACAGGTATGGGAGCAAACCGATTCTCCAGCTTCTAACAGTCCCCTTTGCCTTCATCCCCCTCCTCTGGGTTTTCAACCGGAGCGATTCCTACTATCTCATACCTTTCATCATGTTGGCCGGGGGTACCTTGATATCCGGGATCCAGATGGCAGCGGGTTCGATGTTTTACGATCTTATCCCCACGGGGTCGGAACAGCCGGTCTACTTCGCCTTTCGGGCTACGGTGATGCGGCTGGTGATGGCCGTTGCGCCTCTTTTGGGTGGTTCGCTCGTGGCTTTATTTCAGGACTTTCGGATCGAGATCGCGGGATTTCCGGTAGGGAACCTGCAAGTCGTTTTCGTTCTGAGTGGAGTCCTTATCGTCGTGCCGATCCTGCTGCTCCGCGGGGTAACCGAAACGAGGTCCAAGGACCCCGGTGTGCTGGTCGACGATCTGCGTCAGGGTAATTTTTTGAGATTCGCTTACAGCCAGTTCCGGCTCTCCCGTGCCAAGGAAGAGGGGCAGCGGGGAAGGGCCATGCGATCTATGGGACGGTCCAGGAGCCCGATGGCCCTCGAGCAGTTGACCGGGGCTCTGGATGATGTGAGCCCCTTCGTCCGATCGCAGGCGGCCGCGGCCTTGGGAGAAGTTGGCGACCCGCGAGCCCTCGACTCCCTGCTGGAAGAGCTCTCGGACCGGGATTCAGACATCCGGCCGCAAGTTGTAGAGGCGCTCGGCAAACTGGGGCACCCCCGGGGTCTGGATCCGTTGATCGAATCCCTGCACGACGCGGATCCCCGTGTTCGGATCAGCGCGATACGTGCCCTGTCCGCGATGGGAGGCGATGAGGCCCGGGAACTTTTGTTCTGGTCTTTTTGTGATCCGTTCGACCGTTCGACTTTTCCCACCCTTGTTGAGGTCTTGAGTGACCCCGGGGATACGCGAATCGTCAAACCGACTCTGGACAAGATTTCTGAGTACCGTTCCCCCGTAATCCGGCTACAACTTCTGAACGGGGCTTGCCGCGCCATGGGGGCGGGTAACTTGTTCTATCGCATGCTCTCCCTTGACGATTACGAGCGAGCGGACAGGATCGGGGGGCTCGTTGAACGAGCCAGGACTTCTCTGGCATCCTCCCGGTTTTTGAGCTCGAAGGCCAGGGGCGAAGTTACCCAGAAGATTCGAGATGCCATTCTCGCCTACGAGGGTGAGGATCAACCGGGGATGGGAAAGGCCCTGAGGGCCGGGATAGACCTCCTCAGCGCAGATCTCGCGGCGTCGGACGGCCGGCGCAGGTTGAATCCGGAAGCCCTTGAACGGACCCAGGTGGGAACCATCGCGATTCGGACTTTCTTGGATCGTGATCTGGGTTCGGGCCTTGTTGCGGCTTCTGAGATCTTTCCTGTGGTCTGTCTTTACAGAATCGCCCAGATCCTAAAAAGGGGACGGATCCAGGAGTGGCATCCTTTATTCAGATGGATTTTTAAATACGCGAAGCATGACGCGTGAAACGCGCTCTTTCCGAGAGGTAGCCGGAGAGGTTTTCTCAACCCCCGTTGTCGGATCCGCGGAGCTGGTTGTGGACTTTTCGGGGCGGGACTATGAACTGATCCTCTATGCCCTGAAGACCGAGGAGGACACATCTAAAACATTCGCGTTTTCGGTCACTCCACCCGGGGCTGCGAAGATCGCATTCTCCCGAGCTTTCGTCCCGCTGAGCGCGGATGGCCGGGATCAAGCCGAATGGAAATTGCGGGTCGAAGAGCAGCGGATTGCGGAAATGCTTCGCATGAATCCGTTAACCGCGCCAAAGCCGAGTGCAGCTCAGCTTCCGTCAATCGGGAGCCAGAGGCAGTTCGTCTTCGGAAAGTTTGGCGGGGTCGAGAAGGATGTCACTGTCACGGCCACCCTCGTCGCTTCCAGCAGCAAGGCCCTGGCCTATATGGACACAGGGAACCAGACCGCGCTGGAGGAAACCCCGGTGACGACCGAGCAGATCCAGGCCATGGTGGATGAATTCTCCGGGACCACCTATCCCCAGGTCACTTCCGTCTTCGGGTCCGAATCGGACGTGGACGGAGACGGGAGCGTCCTGTTTCTATTCACGCCCCTTGTCAATCAGGTTGGGGGTGTCGCCGGGTTCTACTCGTCGTCGTCCGCCATACCCGAGAACAATGGGGGCAACGGCAATTTGAGCGACATGATGTACATCTCCCCGGACCAAGGGTTGAACTTCTACCGTTCGCTCCTGGCGCACGAGTTCCAGCATCTGATCAGTTTTAACCAGCACGTCCTCCTCCGTCCGGGCGGGGATTCCGAGGCATCCTGGTTGAACGAAGGCATGTCCCACGTGACCGAGGATCTGGTCGGGGAACACACGGCAGGGGGGAACGCCGACCTGGTCGAGACCTATCTGGCCCATCCCGAGCGATTTTCCCTGACGGGAGATGCCCTCCTGAACCATGGCATCCGCGGTGCAGCCTATCTGTTTCTCCGTGGGCTGGTCGAAGTGAACGGTCAGGGGGTCCTGACCGACCTGAGCCAGACGGATCAGATCGGTACTGCGAACGTTGAGGCCGCGACAGGCCAGACGTTTGCCGATCTCTACCAACAGTGGGTGTCACGGCTTTTTCTGAGCGGGACGAAGCTCAACGCGGATCCGGCCCTGAACTATACGTTCTCGTTTTTCACGGAGACGACGACGGGCTTGAGGGCGATCCGTCCACCTCGAGAAGATGCCCTGATGCCGGGGGGGACTCCCCTTTCCGGATCGCTTCGGCAGACCGGCGCGACCTTTATTCGATTGACAGGTTCCGGGGCTTCTTCGAGGTTTCAGATCTCTGCCGATTCCGAGGGGGATGTCCACGCACTCGTGGTCCCCGTCCCCAAGGCCTTTCGGCCGCAGCTCGTGGCCCCTTGTCGATTTCTTTGAATCGCTCGTACTCGACGAACCGTTATCCTCAAATCAGACGGTCGGAGCCGGGTTCACGATCTCCGGCGAGGTTACGGATCCATCCGTCTCCAGGCTTCTCCTGAGCTTCGCACGTACCGATGGCGCAGACACACTCAAGCTTGAGGCGGAAGTCGCCGGGGGTCGATTTTCCCGTCCGGTTGTGTTCGCCCCTTCGCAATCGGGGACCTATGTGCTGTCCCCATTCCTGTTTCGAGAGGGTCCGTTGTTCGATGGGACAAACGCCTTCGGTCCCATCGTCCTGGGACCGAACCCCACAGGTGAAGTGGTTCTACCGGCAGATTTTTTCGCGGGCTTGAAATTCGACAATCCGCTCTCCGCCAGGCAGGTCTCGGGAGAAGGTTTTACGATATCGGGGGTGGCGGAGGATCCTTCGATTCAGGAGGTGCTTTTCAGGTTTGTCCGAGTCGGTTCTTCCGACACTCTCCGATTCACCGCCACGATCGAATCGGGGCGTTTCCGGAGGCCGATCATATTTACCCCGACGCAGGCCGCGACCTATCAACTCGAGGTCTTCGGACTGAGGAGCGGAGCTTCGTTTGACATTATCGACGAGTTCTCCGAGTTCGTTGTGGAGAGGGGATTGACAGACGACATTATTCTTCCCCCCGATTTTTTCGCGAGTTTGAAACTCGACAACCCGCTCTCGGCCAGGCAGGTCTCGGGAGAAGGTTTTACGATATCGGGGGTGGCGGAGGATCCTTCGATTCAGGAGGTGCTGTTCAGGTTTGTCCGAGTCGGTCCAGCCGACACACTCAAATTCTTCGCCACGATCGAATCGGGGCGTTTCCGGAGGCCGATCATATTTACCCCGACGCAGGCCGCGACCTACCAACTCGAAGTCTTCGGACTGAGGAGCGGACCGTTATTCGATTTTATCGACGGGTTCCCCGAGTTCGTTGTGGAGAGGGGATTGACAGACGACCTTATCCTTCCCCCCGATTTTTTCAAGGGGATCACCTTCGATGCCCCATTTCCGGCCACGATCACAGCGGGATTGGGTCTCAGGCTCTCGGGCAACGTATCAGACGGGGCGGCCACCGAGATGCTGATTCAGTTTGCCCCGGTGCAGGGATCGCCGATCCAGTTCGTGCTGGACATTGATAACGGGGGCTTCATTCAAGACATCGTTTTCGCCCCTGATCAGGCGGGAACTTATACAGCCAATTTTTTCCTAAGCTCAGGACAATCTTTCACCTTCGTCGATGGGTTTGAGCCCGTGACTATACAGGTCGTACCTGGTGTAAAAGTCTCAATTCCCGTCGGATTTTTCTCTGGCCTGACCCTGGATGCGCCTTTCCAGGCCGATCAGTTCGTGGGGAGGAGCGCTCCCTTTTCCGGATCGGTTGCGGACCCTGCCAACACACAACTGGCCGTCCAGTTCCAGTCCCTAGACGGGGGGGAGGACATTCCGACCGTCTTTTTCGATGTCACCAACAGCATCTTCAGCCAGGATCTTTCTTTCTCGCAGGCCGGCAAATTTCAAATGGTGGTGTTTGCGGGGGTGAAGGGCGAGCAGATCTCCTCCATCGGCAATTTCGACGGGATCCAGGTCCGCACGGGTCAACCCGATCTCGCGCTCACGGCCATCAGGCTGGACTTCGGGGAGGTTCCGGCCGGGGGTTCTGCTGAAAGATCCCTCACGATTCACAATCGCGGAACCCAGACGCTGTCCGTCACCGATGTGGTGGCCTCCTCCTCCCTCCTGACCGTTTCCCCACGCACAGCATCCATCGCAGCGGGTGACAGCTCCGGATTCCTGGTGGTTTTCCAGCCGACCGAAGAAGGGGATCTCTCCGCTACCCTGACCGTGATGAGCAACGATCCGGACGAAGGGAGTCTGTCCGTGTCTGCCGTTGCAAGGGCCACAGCGCGGATCGCTTCCCCTCCAACTCTCGTTGTCTCCCCGGTTCAGCTCGTCTTCGGAGAAGTCGAGGTTGGAACCTCATCCGATCAGGTGGCGATCCTTCGTAACACCGGTGACGATACGTTAATAGTAACCGGCATTCAGTTCAGCGGTCCCTTCGAAGCCTTCTTCCCCGCGATTTTTCCACTTTTCCAAATGGCTTCCGGTGAGAGTGTTTCTGTCCTGGTGACGTTCACGCCTACCGCCCCGGGGGAGGCAACCGGGGTTATGACAGTGTCGAACAACGATCCAGACCGGAGTGAACTCGGGGTATCGCTTAGCGGGACAGGTGTTGCGGTTTCTGAGCCTCCGGTTTCCCTGACCCCAAAGGACGGAGATGGGACTGCGAGCCTGGGCATCGAGGACCTTGAGACGAAGTCGCTGGGTGAAGTGAAACCCGGACAGGAGATCGACATTTCGATTGCGTTCAACCAGGAAGTGGAAGCGTCCACGGGGTTTGGTGTGGTTCTGACGTTTGATCCTGAAAAGCTTTCCGTGGATTCCGGTGTGGGAGATGGCGTTTTTGCCGCGGCTATCACACTTCCCCCTCAGGTCGAAGACAGCACCGTTGAGTTCGGCGGTTCATTTTTGGGCCAATCCACGACCGCGGCAGGGCCCGTGGCCGTGTTGACCTTCGTGGCGGTCGAGGGCTTTTCCGGGGAGACGGAGATCGAGTTAACGGAACTGTCGATCAAGTTCTCCGGGGGGAGCAGCGACTTTACACCGGGTGCGTCAGTGGTGCTCAGCAGCGAGGTTTTGGGCGGAGGTGAACCGTCGGCGGACTTTACCGGAGATGGAAAGGTAGACTTCGATGACTTCTTCGAGTTTGCCGCTGCGTTCGGACAATCGGCGACCGGGGCGTTCTCCAGGTTCGACCTGGACGGGGCGGGAGAGACGATCGATTTCAACGACTTCTTTGTGTTTGCAGCGGCGTTTGGAAAATGACGAGAACGGAAAATGGAAAGTGCTAAGTGGATATTGGAAAATTCTCTCGAGCCCTCATCATCCGATCCGGCTCCCTCGGGGACTTCATCCTGACCCTTCCGGCGATTCATGCCTTGCGGGAGGCCTGTCCGGGGGCGCACATCGAGATCATCGGAAGGCCTTCGGTGATCGAGATCGCTCACAAGCGTCACTATGCTGACGAGATCCGATCAATGGACCGGTCGGACTTCGCTCCGCTGTTTGCCCAGGACGGCGAACCCTCTCGAAAGGTTTCCGCCTATCTGGCCGGTTTCGATATGCTCCTTTCTTATCTCCCGGACGGAGATCGGGTGTTTCAGCGCTCCCTTCAACGGATCGGGATTCAGCGCCTCCTCTGGGGAGATGCGGATCCGGGAGCGAAGAATGGTCGGCACGTTGTCGATATTTTATCAGAGCCGGTATCGAACGCCGGAATCGCGATTCGGGATCGTACCCCTCGGTTGTACACGAATAACGACGACCGTCGAGAGGCGGAAAGTTTCCTTGTGGGGAACGGTATCGGGACTTCGGACCCATTCTTCGTCGTCCACCCCGGCAGCGGAGGGTTAAGAAAATGTTGGTCCCCCCATCGGTTTGCTCAAACCGCAGACGAGTTGGCTCGGGATACCGGCTCGAAAGTCGTTATCCCGACCGGTCCAGCGGATGATGATGCAACAGAGCGGATGGTTTCGGCCATGGAGACGAAACCCGTTGTCGCCGCGGGTCTATCGCTTCCGGTTCTGTCCGGATTGCTCGGACGCTGTCGTGTCTACATCGGGAACGACTCCGGGGTCTCACACCTGGCAGCGGCTTCTGGGGCGCCCGTGGTCGCGTTGTTCGGACCGACCGATCCCCGGGTCTGGGGGCCGAGGGGGATCTGTGTCCGGATCGTTCAGGGGGATCCAGATCTTCTTCCGGAAAGGAGGCTGATGGGGATCCGGACGGAAGAGGTCGTTCGGGCCGTATTGGAAGTTTGGAAATCCACTGAAAATGAGGATGCGATCCAACATGGATCAAGATCATAAGGGTCATCTTCGTCACATCTCAGATGCCATCCAACAGATCGAAGAATATTTAAAGGATGCATCCCTGGATCAGTTTTTGCGCGACCGACTTCTCCAGGACGGTGTCGTCCGCCAGTTGGAAATCATGGATGAAGCCAGTCGAAAACTTCCGGATGACTTTCGCAATCATCATTCCGAAGTTTCCTGGAGTTTGATTATCGGTGTTAAAGATAGAATCGTTCACGAATACTTCGACCTGAACCTGCGGGTTGTGTGGGAGTTTGTGCAGAACCATCTTCCGTCTCTGAAGCAGAATGTGGCGCGCATCTCTGAATCTTCATAATAGGATTGGAAACTACCGTGGGAAACCTGGGCTTGGACGAAATTCGCGCAAGGATTAAAGGGCCCGTCTGTTCTTTTGCGACGCCGTTTACCCGAAAAGGTGACATCGATGAAGAGGCGGCACGCCGGATCGTCGATCGCGCGATTTCAGGCGGGTCGGACATCGTGCTGCTAACCCTGGGGGACAGCCTTTTCACCATCCTGTCGGATGATGAGATCTTCCGGCTCACCAAGCTTGTGGTGGAACACGTCGCCGGTCGTGCGCTGGTCGTGGCTGCTGACAATATGTGGTGGACGGGGAAGCTTCTGGAATTTGCGGGTTATTGCCGTGAGCTTGGTGTAGATATCCTGATGATCCGCCCCCCGGACTGGGGAAAACCCACACCGGAGAGCCTTGCCGCACACTACGCCGCAGCCGCGGAGGTGATGCCTGTCATGCTCGTAGGGATGCCGCCGATTAAAACCCTCGAAATTCTTGCGAACAGCAGTCCGGGGGTGGTCGCGTTCAAGGAGGACATGGATCTCCCTTACTCCTCTCGGGTCTCCAGGACGTACGGGGACCGATGGCCGATGATCGGTGGGGGGAGTAAGGAACGGCACTTGATGCTCTGGCCGGCAGGGGTGAAGGCGAATTTCTCCTTATTTATCCTGTGGGCGCCGGAAGTGACGCAAACCTACTGGAAGGCCCTGGATCAGGAGGACTTGAAGGAGGCCAACCGAATCGTCGACACGTACGAGGCCCCGTTCTTCCGGATGGGGGGGACGTTTCCCGGCGGATTGGACGGCCAAATTCACTGCGCGAATGAGCTGTTTGGTGCTTCAGAGAGATGGCGCAGGCCTCCTTACATCAGTGCGGAGGGCGAGGCCTTCGAGAATTTGCGGGGATTCTTTCAAGACCTGGGTCTGCTGAAAGGGAAATGAGAAGGGCCGGTGCCGAGAGTGCCGATTTATTGAACCGGTGAAGGGGAGCGGTAAATAGATTGCCGCTCCCTTTCTCCGGTTCTTTTATTCAGAGGCGTTCGTGTTTTTATTCCGAAGAGAATCGTGGACCCGGGAGGGGGGATACCGGGAGGTGCTCAAGATCGCCCTGCCCATGGTCATTGGGACTGGGTCGTGGAGTTTTCAGCAATTCATCGAGCGGGTGTTCCTCACATGGCATTCTCCCGAGGCTGTCGCGGCGGCCATGCCCTCGGCTTTGGTCAGTTTTATGTTTATAAGCCTGTTTCTGGGCACAGTAACCTACGCCAATACCTTCGTAGCGCAGTACAAGGGGGCATCCCAGGAACACCGTGTCGGGGCTTCAGTCTGGCAGGCGATCCATTTGTCGATTTTCGCGGGAATCCTGATGATTTGTCTGATTCCCCTTGGAGAAACGATATTTGAATTTGCCGGACACGACCCCGGCGTCCGGCGAATGGAGGTCGTATATTTCCAGATTCTCTGCATCGGTGCGGCCCCCACGCTCGTCAGTTCCGCCGCTTCGACTCTATTCACCGGCCTAGGGAGGACCAAAGTCGTGATGTGGGTCAATCTCTTCTTCGCGGGCGTGTTCAACACCATTCTGAGCTGGGCGTGGATATTTGGGAAATGGGGTCTCCCGGAATGGGGAATCCGGGGCGCAGGATGGGCGACGGTCTCATCCCACGTCGCCTCTTCGGTCGTATTTCTTGCCCTGATGTCAATGCCGCATTACAGGAAGACCTACCATACCTTGAAGGCGTGGCGCCCAGACCCAGCACTTTTCCGCCGCCTGTTGCGTTTCGGACTCCCGAGCGGGGTGCAGTTCAGTCTGGACATCGGGGCCTTTTCGATTTTCCTCCTGATGGTCGGTCGGTTCGGGACCGCCTCCCTGGCCGCGACGAATATCGCGTTCAACATCAGTGCCCTCTCCTTTATGCCGATGCTTGGCCTGGCATCGCCATCTCCACACTGGTCGGTCAGCGCCTGGGACAGAACCAGCCGGACGTGGCGGAGAGGAGCGCGATATCGGGAGTCCGCGTGGCCTATTTCTACATGGGAAGCCTCGCCGCAGCTTATGTGACGCTTCCGGATCTTTTTCTCTTTCCATTCGCAATGGGTGCAGATCCGGAGGCCTTTGAAAGCGTTCGCGAACTTACTGTTATCCTACTCCGGTTCGTCGCGATCTACTGCCTGTTCGATGCGATGTTCCTGACCTACGCATCCGCGATCAAGGGGGCAGGCGATACCCGGTTCGTCCTGATCGTCACCCTGGCCCTCGGATGGGGAGTCATGGCGATACCATCCTATGCGGCGTGGCAGTTGGGTTTCGGGTTGTATGCGATCTGGGGGGCCTTGACTGTCTATATCGTGGCGGCCGGAACGGTCTGTATGTTAAGATTCCGGGGGGGGAAATGGAAGTCGATGCGCGTGATCGAGGAGGTGCCGATGGAAATGTCAAAGTGAAAAATAGAAGATGGAAATTGCAAAGTCATCACGCTGAAGTGGCGCACAGGATGCGCCAGATGCCATCCTCGCCGCTGGCCTCATAGAACATCTTGTAACGTTCGTCCCTAAGGCGCGCGATGCATGGCTCCGAGCACTTGATGCGATCCCAACGGCCTCCGAAGACGATGTTGGGCTCCCGGTCCTTGGTCCAGTCCAGTCCATTTTCAGATACCGCGCTGAAGATTCGACCGCGGACGGGGTCCGAACTCCACCCTGCATAGTAGATACGATAGGTTCCGTCACCCAGGCGCAAGACCTCGGGGGCGTAGACTGAATAGGACTCCAGATCGCTTTCCTGGGCGATTCGCACTCCGCCCTCTCGCTCGAAATGAAGGCCATCTTCCGAGATGGCACTGATGATGTGATTGCTGGAGGAGACCCCGGGCTTCATGGGGAACGAGTAACTGTGAAAATAGAGGCGGTATTGAAAGCTTCGATCATCCGACATTGAATCAAGATACACGCAACGCGGTGATCCATAGGCATTCACCCCGTCTCCATATCGCACACCACCCTCAGGTTCCCAGACAAGCCCATCCTCCGATATCGCACTAAGGACTGCACTTGGACCGTTGAAGGGTTGCCCCTCGAAGTACATCCGTAGGCCACCCCCTGGCAGCGGAACTACATCAGGGCAAACGACCCTTAGGCCCGCGTGAGGCGGATGGGGTTCAAGGCGAAATCCCGGCTCTTGTTCCCATACATCCCCGTCGTCTGAATAAGCGCTCAAGATGCGGCCAGGGGAATCTCCGTAGTCCATTCCGGGTCCGGACTCTGTGTAGTAGATTCTGAATCCGCCACCCGATCGTTCGACGACGTTAGGGGTTATGATTCTCCACATTCCTGAAGGCTCTCGGACGTCGATCACGATATCCGGATTCTTCAACCACTTGGTGCCGGGATCCATAGGCTGGTAATGAACGGATTTCCAGCCGATGAAGTTTTTGGGAGGGCAAGCCATAACAGTTTGAGTACTTCTAATAGGCCCTCGACGTCTGGTGACGTGTAAAAGAATTAGCCTTGACGAAGGCCTCGATAGGTAATGGGATAGTCCCTTAGATTTGTGGGACCCGACTCCAGTCGGGGAATAAGGGCATCAACCAAAGGAAAGTCCATTGTTGAATGGATCCTGGCCCTACAGAGCCAAGTTCCCGGTCTGGAGACCGGTCCCACAACTTGTGGCCATATAAGGCCAAGGGGTTTTGGGGCTGAGCGTAGTGAGCCTTTGAATTATGACACTCAACCGATCTTCCCCTCTCCCGGCACCCGGGAGAGGGGTGGCCGAGCTTGCGAGGTGGGGTGAGGGAGCACGACGGCGTTCCATAGCGATGTGGTTCACTCCTTTTCGCTAAACGCCTTCTTGATCGATGACATTCTCCCCTCCTTCAAGGCATGTCCCAGACTGAAGACGATTACGCCGGTGGATCCTCTGGCTTCGACCGCTGTTTTCAAAGCCGTGTCGAACTCCGCTTCGGATAGACTGTCAGGTTCGTTCACGGCCTGGATCACAGGCCATATCGGACGTCCAGTCGTCCCGGAGAGGTCCGCGGTGACCTCCTCGATCCAGGCCACGCTCCGGTCGCACATCCTGTGATACAGCATCGGAGAGAAGACGTCCACAAAGCGGGATAGGGCTTCATAGTCCTGTCCGATGATTCGTGTGATTGCCCCGTCATAATCATCCCTCCACGGCACCCCAAAGAGGCCTAGGATTTTATCCTCTCCGAAGTCCTTGACAACATTCCGTGCGTCTTCCACAAATGTCGTGATCTGGTCGCACTTGAAGGCCGTCCAATCGTCGGGGTGGTTCGACAGAATCCAATCCGCGATTTCCTCCGGTTTGGAAAGCGCAAAGGGGATGCGGATGCCGGTTGACGACTGAAACTTTGATACGGTGATCGGGTCGAACGAAGTCTGTTCGATCCTTGGGCGGTGTTCCTCCCAATGACACGGCCAGCGGATGAAGTCGAGCCAGATCCCGTCTAGATCGTGATTCGCCATGAGATCACGGATCGCCTTCAACCTTTCAGAACGAACCGCATCGATCGTGGGGGTTACCCCCGCATACCATTTGTCTTTCAGAATGTTAGATCCCAATGAAGTGATGGGTCGGCTCTCCGGATATCGCTTCCAGTTCCGTTCGCCGACGAAGATTCCGATCTCCGCGAAGACTTTCATCCCCGCTCGATGGGCGGCCTTCACGAAATCGGGGTCCTCGTGTCCGCCGAAGATGATGTTCGAGCCCCAACTCTTCAGGATCTCTACGCTTTCTTCGGAGGACTTTCCCTTGAATTGAGGAAGTGATTTCGAAAATCCATAAATCGAGCGTGCGCGTTCGGGAATGTCCATGCCGGCAGGAATCCTGGGTAAGATCAGGATGAGAATAATCAGGAGAGCGATCGCGTTCATGGAAATGCAAAATTCAAAATGGAAAAAGAAATGAAAAAAAATGTCTGCTAACATCCCTATCTACAGGATCAAGACCTTCCTGGTTTTTGGTGGAAAGCGAGATTCTGTGAGGCGACGCATCAGCGGGCCAACGGCCCGTGATTCCTTGGCCCAGCCCAACGGGCTGGGTTTGAATGTGGGCGAGTCGAGCGGGCCAATGGTCCGCGATCCGGATCAATCCCACCCAACCCGTAGAATGAACTAGGATGTGGGACAGAGATTGGGGGATGTGAAGCTATCGCGGCCTTTCAGGCCGCACGAAGCTCTTGTATTCTACACCGAGGGGGATGCCCTGGGTTGAGGGATAACGCGCCGTTGGCGCTGAAAAGAAGACGCTGACTTCTGACATCCTTCCCCTGAAAGAGGCACCAAGTGCAAGGCTGATTCTGTAACAAGATCTAGAGATTGGAAGATTCGCCCAACTCGAAGGCGGGCGGACCCGGCCGGGTTAGAAAAAAGGAAGCCCGGGCCGTTTCACCAGGGTGAAGATCCGCATATTTCTGAGACCACCTTTCCAAGAAGGTCGCTTTGTCAGCGTTTTCCACCATTGCCCACACACTACCCCCGAACCCGGCTCCAAAAGCGGAAGCCGCAACGGCCCCGCATTCCCGCGCTGTACGGGCAAGCGCAACGGTCTGAGGCACCTGATTGCACAAAAGGGTTTCTGTCAATTCCTGGGAGCGATCGACCAACCGGCCAAAGCGGTCCATATCCCCCGCGTTCAAGGCGTCTCCCGCCGGCCCGATTATTTCTTCGTTCTCGGCGATGAAGTGATCGAGGCGCTGGATCAGGTCCTCGGAGCTGTGGGGCCCGTCCGAAACCTCCTCGAGAATCTGACGCAGATTAACGAGCGCGCCGGGACCGCTTGATATGATGTCGGCCAGATAGATGTCTTCTCTCCCGGTTTTTTGCCTCCAGGCCTCGACGACGGCCGAAACCTTTGACGATGCCCGGTTGTAGTGTTCCAGGGCAGCTCCGGTCTTTTCGGCCACCACTCCGCTGACCCCGACAGCGAAGACATAACCCGCCGGCATCTCGATGTAGCGTTCCAGCCGGGTGGGACAATATGCGAACTGTCCCAATCTACCCGACTCAGAACAGAGGATCGCGGTGTGGTCCTCGCTCCCCCCGAAAGTCCCCACGCCTCTGTCTCCTTCCAGATCCGCGAAGCTCTGACCGTTTTCGATGGTGCCCAGATAAGCGGCTAATGAGAGGAGATCGGATATATTTCTTCTGTAGGATTTATCGACACTCAGGTCGTTGACACCGGCCAGGACCAGATAGGCAGCCACGATCAACGCGCTTGAGCTGCTCATACCCGTAGCGGGCGGAAGATCGCTCATAAAAGCAATATCCGCCCCACGACGACACGCCGGGAAATTTCTGGCCAGACGCCTTGCGACCGTCATGGGGTAGTTGGACCAGTGTCCCCGGGGGACCACGAGCTCGGGATCGAGTGAGAAACTCGCCCTTTCTCCTGTGTCCGCGGCAACGACATTGACGGATGAATCGGTCCTCGGAACCGCGACAAGACAGAATCCCTGTTCGACTGCGGTGACGATGCTGCGGCCGCCCCCATAATCCGTGTGTTTGCCGAGCACCTCGATTCGTCCAGGGATTAGAAATGCCCGAACTCCTGTTCTTTGACCATGTCCGAACTGGGCCAATCCCTTTGCCGCTTCTCCCAGGAAAGGGGCCTTGGCGGTTGCGGTCTCGGGGTGCAAACCGCCGCTCTGGAGAACCCCTTTCAGATTCTCTGCGTCTTCCATTTCTTTAAAAGTCAAATCGCTCACAGATGAACCTCCGAACCGGACAAACGCTCGGTAACAGGCCCGATATCCTCACGGTAGGACAGATCAAGTACCGCAGCCCGGGTGGGCAACACCCTGAATTTTTGATTAAGTCGGACGATGGCGTACTGAACCGCATCTGGAATCTCCAGCTCTCCCCTGAACGACGGAGAGATTGCACGGCAGGCGGGGAAGATTTCGCTGTGGAAACGCCAACAGTTCATACTCAAAGTTATGGGACCCGGCCAGTTCTTGAGGACTTCGGGTTCGGGCTTTTCCACGATGCCTTTCAGGTATCCGCACCCATCCATATCCACGACGGCGAACTGGGACAGCCGCTGGGACGGGATATTGCTTTGGGCGAGCATGATATCGCGATCAAAACCCGCCAGGCCGGGTCCGTCCAGGTCGCGAAGGGCCTTCAGAGCCTCCAAAGGGTAGTGGTTGTCGGAGTTGATCATCAGGAAGGGTTCCCCGGAGACAAAGTCCTGGGCAGCGACCACAGCATCCGCAGTTCCGCGCGGTTCATTCTGGACGGCAAAGCCGATCTCCAGACGTTTTGGTTTGATCTTTTTGCCATAGTAATCCCGGATGTCGTCGTGCTCCGGACCTATGACAAGGCAGACTTGTCGATAACCGGCGTCGGCCAGGGTGCTGAGGACATAGTCCAGGAAGGGTCGTTCTATGGGAATAAGCGCTTTGACTCCGGTTTCCGCCACTTCGTGCTGTTTCCCAGACAGTTTAACCCCGTCGGCTTTCCTGCGCATACGGGTTCCCAATCCACGCGCGAGGACAACGACTTTGTCCATAGTATCAACTCCCGTTTTAATGGCCGTTCGAGAAAGTCCCCCGTCCACAGGGATTGAGTGAAAGATATGCATCCATAGGGATGCAGGCAAGTCTCGGGATGACATTTTTGTGTCTTCGTGTTATATTTAAAGACAGTCCCAGATTTTGGTTCCAAGGTGAAGGCAATGGCATGGATATGGCTGTGGAGGGAAATAAGATATGAAAACAGGCGAATGGTTTGAGTCCGCGGTGGCTGAAGATCCGGGGTATCGAGAAGCGATCGCCAGCACATTGCTTTCTCGCCGAAAGAAGCCGGCATCTTTGGAGCAGGAGGGGCCGGGTCATGTTGTGGAATTCCTGAAAGGGGGGAAGCACAAATGTGGGGTTCTGTTGACGAAGAAAGCCCACTTGCGTCACCTGCACCGGATTCTGGACATGGACGATAAGGAGAACTTTTTACATTCCTCAAAGATCATCGACATCTCGTCCGCGTTCATCGGCACCCGACTTCCGAGGCCCGAGATCGTAAACTCGCTCCGGGCAATTGACCGTGAACGCGACCGACTAAAAACAGCGATAAACGTGAATGAGCTATGGGAAGTCGTCCAGCCGGAAGGGGAGGAGTGGTCGCTGGAGGATCTGGCGAATCTTTACTTCGCTCAAGATCCGGGGCGCCACGGTACCGCCGCGCTTTTCCGGGCGTTGGAGGATCATTCCATATTCGAGAGGCACGGAAAAATATTTGTACCCCTCCAGCCGGATGAGGTCGCAGAGCGCAGAGCGACCGATGAACGCGCTGCTCAAGCCGACTTATTTTTTCATCACGCCGCGAGATGGTTGAGGGATGCGGCCAAGACAAGGGTGGAAGCAGGGTTTCCTCCTCAAGAAGCGGACCGCGCGGTTGCGCTCCTCGCGGCCAAGGTCCTGTTCGGGACTCAACACCGCCACGCCGAACAGGCAAACGAATTGGCCAGGCTTGCCCACTTCCACACAAGGGAAGCGATCTTCAATGCGCTGGTTAAAATAGGCCACTGGAAGGCGGATGAGAACCTTGACCTCATTCGTCACGATATCCCGACTGAGTTCGAGCAAGGGGTATTCACCGAGGCTGGGGAAGCGCAGCGGTCTCAACCTCGAAAGAGGGTGCCTCGCCTGTGGCTGAGGAGGGTCTACTCTTTTTCCGGTCCCAATGGCCGGCACGAGCGTGCTATCAGTATCAGGCATGGCTTGTTCGGTTTCACCGTAGGCCTCCACCTGGCTTCTCCGGCATTCCTCCTGCACGGTGAAGGGTTGGTTCAACAAGCCGCAGAGGACCGTGGCACCGGGCTTCACCTTCCGGACCGGTTCATTCCGATGCTGCCTGGACCGATTTGCGAGAAGGCCGCACTATCAGAGAACGAACTCAATCCGACTCTTTCGATCCAACTTCGATTCGACTCCGATTTCAACCTGAAAAAGTATTGCTTTGAAATCCGCCGTGCGCGGGTGACATCTCCGGTCACTGTTGAAGAGGCAAACATAAGGGGGGAGAAGGATCCGGGTCTGCGGAAGCTTCTGAACCTGGCGAGGCATCTTAGGGGAAAGCGAGTTGCTGCAGGGGCGATTATCGTCGATGAACCCAGGGTGGAGGCTCGTGTCAAGAATGACGAAATTAGGCTGCGCCGTACCGATCCGAATTCCCCCGCACTGCTGATCGAACAGGAATTCTCCATCCTGGCCAACACATTGGCGGGACAATGGTTCAAGGAGAAAGGCCTGCCGGCCATTTATCGGACGGAGGACCCTCCCGCCGAAGTGTTCGTCGGTGCAAGAGGTTATGATCCCGTGGCTGCCCATCATCAGAAGAAATTTATGCCGAAGGCCATCCTCCAAACCCATCCGGGGCCGCATCACGGTCTTGGCTCGGAGGTTTATGCGCCGATCACAAGACCGTTTATGAGATATACCGATCTATTGATGCACCAACAACTTGTGGGATTCCTTGAAGGCGGCGGCGCAGTGTTCTCAAACGCCGACTTGAGGGAAGCCCTATTACGCACGGCATCCGCGCGGATGACCGCGAGGAAAATTGAAAACGCTTCAAACCGTTATTGGATCCTCCGGTATCTTGACAGCAGGATTGGGGCGGCATTGGACGCAGTCGTCCTGGAGCGGATTGGAAGCGGATGCCTGGTGGAACTGAACGAAACCCGCATGAGCGGGATCTGCCCCGGGGGGATTGGGACGATATTAGAGACCGGGGACGGAGTTCAGGTACGGCTTGTGAAAGTATCCGCCCGGGCTGATGTCATCCGGTTACAGCTCATCGAAAAAGTGAAACGGTAAGGGAGGGGTCGAGGGAGGGTCACGAGTCGGGAAAGTTATGTCCGATCCTTTCGAATCCATTCCGGCGAAAGATTGGCCGGATATCGACAGACTGATCGACACCGCACTCGAAGAGGACGTGGGGACGGGAGACGCGACCACGCTCTGGGCCGTGCGAGAGAACCAGATGGCGAAGGCCGATCTGATCTCCAGGGGAGAGGCGGTGGGGGCAGGACTCCAGGTCGCCTCCCGGGTTTTCCAGCGAGTCGATCCACGTACTGTGTTTACCCCACACGTTCAGGACGGGGACGCAGTCGGGATCGATCGTCTCATCGCTGAAGTCTCTGGGCCTGCGAGAGGCATCCTTACGGCCGAACGCACGGCCCTTAATTTTCTACAGCGGATGTCAGGGATCGCCACGGCCACTTCCGCGTGCGTCAAGGCGGTGGCTGGCACACGCACGAAGATCCTGGATACGAGGAAAACCGCACCGGGATTACGAACCCTGGACAAATACGCCGTGCGGGCTGGAGGTGGGGTAAATCATCGGGTGGGGCTATTCGACATGGTATTGATCAAGGACAATCACATCGAGGCCGCGGACGGCATCGCTTCCGCGATCCATCGGGTCCGCGCCGGAATGGCCGAGGACAATCGCACCCTCAAAATCGAGGTGGAGGTCAAGGACCTGGATGAACTTCGCGAAGCCCTGGGTTGTCAGGTGGATCGGGTCATGCTCGACAATGTTGATCCGGATACGATCCAGCAGGCTGTTGACTTGGTCCACGATATCCAAGAACGGCCGGAAATAGAGGTTTCCGGCGGGATCACCCTCGATTCCATCGGGATGATCGCCCGGACCGGGGTTGACTTCATATCGGTCGGGGCCTTAACTCATTCCGTCCCCGCCCTGGACATCAGCCTTCAGTTCAGATCTCGATGAACGCTCTTCTCGGGGTCCTCCGCGACAGCACGGATTATGTTGTCGCGACGGACCTGGCCAGGATGGCGGACATATCCCTGGATGAGTTTCGACACTCACTGGTATCCCTTCGGAAACAGGGATATGAGGTTGAAGACCATCCCGACCTAGGATATCGTCTCATCGGAACACCGGACGCGATCCTCGCGGAAGAGATCCGATATGGTCTTTGTACAAGATCGATCGGCCGGCATCTCCACTGTCAGGAGGTGGTCGGCTCCACAAACGACCTTGCCGGAGACCTTGCGGCAGACGGGGCTCCTGAGGGAACGATCGTCCTGGCCGAACAACAGACCGCAGGAAGGGGGCGACGGGGTCGGATCTGGCATTCGCCGCCTCTCGTGGGAATCTATCTCTCCTGTATCCTCCGGCCTCCCCTCGATCCCCCAGCTTTCTGGTTGGTCACGGCCTGCGCCTCGGTGGCGGTTTGTTATGCCATCACCTCGGCTTCAGGCCTGAAGCCTTCGGTCAAAAAACCCAACGATGTACTCCTGGCCGGTCGCAAAGTGTGCGGCATCCTGACGGAAGCCAGACGAGACACGGTCATTCTGGGTGTCGGGGTGAGTGTCAACCATGTGATTGCGGACTTCCCGGAAGAACTGCATCAGGTGGCCACGTCGATCAGGATCGAATCGGGAAGGAAGATCGACCGGATCGGACTGCTGCGGAATATTTTGGAGGAACTCGATGAAGGATATGATCAGCTTAAAAGAGATGGCGGGAAATCCGCCGCCGAGAAATGGGAGGTGCTTTTCTGAAATAAAAAATGGAAAGTGAAAAAATCGTGATGCTTTTGACCGTAGATATCGGAAACACCAACATCTCTTACGGAATCTTCCAGGACGACAGGCTGGCTGCCCACGGAAAGATTCCCACCGAACCGGAACAGTCTCCCCGTTTCTACTCGGAGGCCTTTTGTGAAGTCCTGAAAAGTTCCTCCATCACCCCTTCAGATCTCCAGGGTGCAATCGTCGGGTCGGTGGTCAAGGACATGGCCGATACACTTCACGAGGCGATCATGGATTTCTCGGGTCTTGAGGCCATCGAGGCGCACGCAAGCGGAGACCTCGGCATCCGCGTCGATGTCCCGGCGCCCGAGCGAGTCGGCATCGACAGGCTTCTATCTGCCGCTGTTGCTTTCAAGGAGGGTGGAGGGCCCGTCGTGATCGTCGATCTCGGATCAGCCCTGACCGTGGATCTGGTGTCAGGTGACGGGGTCTTCATGGGCGGGACGATTTCCCCCGGGCTCCACTCCAGTCTGGATGCCCTCCACCTCAAGACAAGCCTCCTTCCCCGCGTCGATCTTTCCCCCCCAAAAAATATACTGGGGGTTGACACTGAAGCGTGCATCCTGTCCGGCGTCGTGTACGGCGTTGCGGGAACGGTGGAGGGGCTGGTCCGCCGTATCGCGTCGTGTGCTGCGGGTCCATCCCGGACGATTTTGACCGGGGGAGATTCCGCCTTTCTTTCTCCTTATCTAGACCTCCTGCACGATCTCGATCCCCACCTCCTTCTTCGCGGTTTAAGGCTCACATATCAGCGCAGCCGCCATTAACACTATCCTGGAAGTCCACATCTTTTGCAACTTGCGAAAGCACCCGCAAAATTTGCATTTTGCAAAAACTCTATAATTGCTTAATTTAAAGATTAGTAAGTCAATTTAAGAAACTCCCGGATCATAAGGGGATTTCTCATTTTGCAAAAATCCGATCTGGGGCAGGCATGTCCATCCGGTCGATGATAAGATATAACATACTGTAATTGAGAAATTTGCAAAGAATATAGCCTCAGCTCGTCGGCATCTGGCATACCTGTTGCAATCAGACATGGTGAAATCGTGAGAAACCGAATTTCCAAAAGGGAGGTCTAAACCATGTCTGAAAAAATCAACAGATCGCTAACGCCATTGGCCTGGACGGCCTATTTGCTGATCGGAGTCGAGATTTTATATATGATCAGTCCCTTCGCGCTTTATTATTATGGAACATATGGACCGAGCCTGAATTTTCTGCATCAATGGCCTGCCACCGCCTGGCTCACAGGGTTTTTCCTTCCTCATTATGTGCAAACATCTTCTTCGATTTTGAATTCGCTTCACGGGTTCGGCGGGGTTCTCTTTGTGGCCGGTCTCGGAATGTTTCTGGTGGGGGCCGGACAGGTCTATTATGCGAAGTTTTCCGGAAAAGGGGCCGTGACCAACGGGCTTTATAGATTCGTCCGGAACCCGCAGTACACGGCCTTAGGGGTGATGGGACTGGGTCTATTGCTGGTCTGGCCGCGGTTCACCGTGCTGATCATGTACTCGATGATGTTGTTCGTGTATTACTTCCTGGCGAAGCAGGAAGAGAGAGAGTGCGAAGGAAAATTTGGTGACGCATTCAGGGGTTATGCAGAAAGAACCCCGATGTTTTTTCCGTGGAGAATTTCGATCATCCAGCAACTGCCCGCGTTGCCAAAATCCGGGATTAAGCGCGTTGTGGCGAATCTTGCCCTGTTCTTTGGGGTATTGGTTTTTTTCCTCGTCGTGGGATTCTGGGTGAGGGAGATTTCCGTACGAAATCTTTCGGCATTGAACACCTCAGATTCCGCTACGATTTCTACCGTCCGGATGCTACCCGAAAAGATTGAAAAAATCATGGAGGTCGCACTGGACGTTCCTGAAGTGCAAGACAGGCTTGCCCAGGCGGGATTTGGCGCCGGGGAAAAATTCCTGAACTATGTGGTTCCGCTGACATGGTTTCTGCCGGATCTCCCGTTAGAGGTCATTCCGGAAGGCGTTTACGGCCATCATCAGCCGGACAATTTCAACCGGGATGAATTTAAGGTTCTGTTTACGAAGGCCAGGTTATTCAGGTGGGGCCCTGTCCCGGGCCTGACCTGCAATCTGGTAACAGGCCCAGACATCATCAAAAGGACATTCGGGAGAGTCCCAATCATTGTCGTAAAATTGAACGTCGCGACCAGAGAAATATTGGGTGTGGAGACACCGCCTTCCCACGTCCGGTGGGGGGATATACCCACGCCGTTATTCTAGGCCCTATACAAGCGTGAATTTTTCTTGGTTTTAGTAGAAAAAAGTTGAAAATGCCCCAGTTTTCAGGCCTATAGTTGTAGTGTGAAAGACAAAAAGAGGCCATCAAAAGGGGCATTTCAGATGAGAGAATATAGGAAGATTCTTCGGAACAGGGAAGCACGAATTGTCCGTCGTTTGCGTCGGAAGCAGTGGTGCAGTCAGGTCAAGCCTATGATGTCTGGGGGAAACATCCACTACGAGATAAGTGGGAAGGCCGAGGCGATCACGTGTGGGGGGATCGGCGCGTTTCACCACATGGTCCGCAGGGTTGGGCTGGTGAAAGAGATTGACCGTCATCTTCATCTTTTGAAAGTGCATTTGCCCTGTCACGAATCAGACCACGTTCTGAACATCGCCTACAATGCGCTGGTTGGTGGTCAACGCCTTGAAGACATTGAGCTGCGCCGGCAGGATGCCACGTTCCTGAACGCTTTGGGCGCTCAGCGTCTCCCGGATCCGACCACAGCAGGCGACTTTACACGTCGTTTCCGGCCATCGGATATCGAGACGTTGATGGATTGCATCAACCGGGTGCGCACCCGGATCTGGAAAAAGCGCGCCAGGGGCGAACTCAAAGAAGCCCTCATCGACATCGACGGCACCCTGGCCACCACCCTCGGAGAACGCAAGCAGGGCATGGCCCTGTCATACAACGGTATCTGGGGATACCATCCTCTCGTGGTCTCTCTGGCGAACACCAGGGAGGTGTTGTTTCTTGTGAATCGACCCGGCAATGTGCCCAGCCACGACGGTGCCGTAAAGTGGATCGATCGCGCCATCGCGCTGGTCGCCCCTTTCGCCAAACGCATCTGCCTGCGCGGAGACACCGGCTTCTCACTCACCCGGCACTTCGATCGTTGGTCGGAAAAGGTCGACTTCGTCTTCGGCATGGATGCTTACCGGGGATTGGTCAAGATCGCCAAATCCCTGTCACAGAGCGATTGGGAGCCCTTTGAACGACAACCCAAATACCAGGTCAAGACCTCCCAGAGACAGAAACGCGAGAACGTGAAAGCCCGGATCATCCGGGAGCGCGGCTTCAAAAACATCCGACTTGCCAGTGAACGTGTTGCCGGGGTTTCGTATCGTCCTGCTCGATGCAGGAAGACCTGTCGACTCGTGATCCTCGAAAAGAACCTGAGCGTCGAACGCGGCGAAAACGCCCTGTTCGATGACAAGCGCTGTTTCTTCTACATTACCACCCGAAAAGATCTTACGGCCGCGGAAATCGTGAGGCTGGCCAATCGACGGTGCGATCAGGAAAACGTGATTGAACAACTCAAGAACGGGGTCAACGCCATGCGGATGCCCGTCGACAACCTGATGAGCAACTGGGCTTACATGGTCATGACCGCCCTGGCGTGGAACCTCAAAGCCTGGTTCGCGTTGATGATCCGAAAGCGTGAGCGTCGCGATCAACTTCTGAGAATGGAGTTTCGCGCCTTCCTCCAGAATCTGATCTGGATCCCTTGCCAGATCGTGACCCGGGGAAGACAGATCATCTATCGTGTCTTGGGCTACAACCGGTGGATGACTGACTTCTTCCCGGCCTGGAACAGAATCAGATGGCTCAAACCGGCCTGACTGCCATGTCAGCACCTGTCGTCGTAACATCACAGGGACAAGTCCGTCCACCCCGGCTAAAACACGTCCGCAAACTCAGTTAATTAGACAATCGCATGCCGAAACAATCACAAAAACAGCCCAGACATCATCTCGACCAAGTCACAAGTCTGAAATGCTCCGAAATCTTGTATAACACACCGCTCAACAAGCCTATTCGCTTATTTTAGGGCTAGCGGAGTGAATCTAATGGACTGGCTGATTAGAGCTATCTTAACCCTGACATTCATAGCAACTGCCGCCCTGGGCGGATATGTGATCGCGAAAGACCCGAAAAACAAAGCCAACCGTCTTCACGGTTTGTTTGTGCTGGCCGCTCTGGGTTGGATGTCTATCGGTCTGATCCACGCATGGGACCCCGATCACCATATCCATACCCCTCACCTTGGTTCTGGGCTCGGGGGATTCTTCGCGACGTTCATCATTCCGATTATAGCCCACTTCGCCCTTCACTTTCCTCGTCCTCTGCGCCCTATAAGGCGGTGGCACCTCGGACTCATCTACCTACCCTCTACCTTCTTCGCAATATCCTGGGCCGCAGGATGGGAGGTAACCTACCATCTGTTGGAAGGTGGGGGCTATGAAGAAATCCAAACCCCTTTGTTTACCTTTTTTCTGATCTGGATCGTCCTGAACATCCCTGCTGTCGTAGCTATCCTGATCTGGAAGCATAAGCATTTGACTTCAAAGCTCGAGAGACAGCAGGTGAAATATATCCTCGTTGGGTTTTCGTGCACGGCGATACTGTGCGTCCTATTTGCGGTCGTGTTGCCATATTTTCTGATCCATGATGCTACATTCATTAGCCCGGTCTTCTTTTTGATATGGGTGGGATTTAGTGCCTATGCAATTGCCCGATTCCGCCTGTTCGAGTCTGCGGTCGCGCGCGTGCGGATGATTCCGGTGATAAATAAGGTGCGTATGTCCGCGGCCTTTATCATCAGTACGATTACTTTCTGTATAGAATTCCCTGTGATCTTTTACCTGGTTCAATCCGGTACGCCCAGGCTCTGGTGGAAGATCTTACTGGTGATCCTGGGCGGCCGGGCGCTTCAGGGGATTCTTATGTCTCTGGTTCTACGCGGGATCATCGCCGCTCCCCTCCAACGGCTCACGGCTTCTTCCGCAAGGATCAGCGAGGGAAAGCTGGATGAGCGTGTGGATATCCATCCGCATGCACCCCCAATCCATTCACTGCGCCGGAAGGATGAGATGGATGTTCTGGCGGAGACTTTCAACCGGATGGCCGGTACCCTGGAACAGAACATCAAGGACCTTCAGGGACTCAACAAAGAACTGTTCAAGGAAAAGCAGCTCAAGGAGAACGTGATCCACAGTATTACCCTGGGGATGGTGGTCCTGGATTTGGACAATCGGGTTCTGGAGTGTAACCGGACCTATGCAGAGTGGACAGGGATCGGTCAGGAGGAAGCCCAGGGGCGAAACCTCTTTGAACTTGAGCCGGACCTTTCGGACACAGAGGTCAGAGAGATGGTCGAGAATCTGGCCAGGACCGGCGATCCTGTTGTGAGTCAACGTTTTTCCTATAAACCCCCGGGAAAATCCGAGGCGTGTATCTCGAACGTGAATGCCTTTCCACTTAAAGCCATAGACGGGAAGGTCTATGGGATCGTTATTATCATTGAGGACGTGACGGAACGGGTAAAGTTGGAACAGCAACTCGCCCAATCGGATAAGCTTGTCTCGGTGGGACAACTCGCGGCGGGAATTGCACACGAGGTGAACAACCCCCTGGGGTCCATCTCCTCGCTGGCTCAAATGCTCCTGGATATGAATGAGGACGAAGAAGCCCGGGAGACCCTTCAGACGATCGTTGGGCAGGTCAACCGAATCTCGGGGATCCTGGGGGATCTTGTGAACTTTTCCAGGCCCCGGCCCGCTGAGAAGGGATCGATGCAAGTGGCAGCGGTCGTCGATACGGTCTCCAGGCTCGCGTCCTTCAACAAAAAGTTTCGAAATATCGAGATTGTTAAAAAGATCGATCCATCGGTCCTTCAGATCACGGCCGATGGAAACCAGATCCAGCAGCTTATACTAAACCTGATCCTTAATGCAGCGGACGCGATGCCGGAGGGTGGGGAGATCACGATCTCGACCGAATCCATCCAGGAAAGTCAGGACGGCGCCGGCCTTCGCATAAAGGTCGCGGACACCGGACACGGGATATCGGAGGAAAGCCGTGGCCGCATCTTCGATCCGTTTTTCACTACAAAACCCGCTGGCCATGGCACGGGGTTGGGTCTTTCGGTCTGCTACGGAATCGTTCAGTCTCACGGCGGAAGGATCCAGGTGGAGAGCGAGGAAGGCCGGGGAACGACATTCGTCATCGATCTGCCGATGGAAATGAAAAATGCAAAATGAAACGGGGTATTGAATGGCGGGCGAGAAGATCCTGATCGTGGAAGATGAAGACCTGATGCGGTCCATCCTGGAGAAACTCCTCAAAAAAGAAGGGTACGTGGTATCAACGGCCGCGGACGGTGCGGATGGTCTTGAGATCTTCCGACGCGAGCATCCGGATCTCATCCTCACGGATGTCCAGATGCCGAACATGACCGGACTGGAGCTCCTGGATAAGGTTCGAAAGCAGGACAGGGACACCCTGGTCATCGTGCTTACGGCTTTTGGATCCATGGAGTCTGCGGTGGAGGCGATGCGAAAAGGGGCTCACGATTATATCACAAAACCGTTTATCAATGATGACATTCGCATGACGGTCAGCCGTGGCCTGGAGCTCAAGCGAACCCGCGAGGAATTGAAAGAAACACAGGAACTGGTGGTCCAATCGGAAAAAATGGCTGCCCTCGGGAAACTGGCGGCGGGGATCGTGCACGAGATAAATACCCCCATCGGCTCCATCCAGAGCAACATTCAATTGCTGGACCGTCTCCTGGAGCGCCTGAAAACCCCGTTAGCAGCCGATCATCCGCCTGGTGAAGGAAATGAAGGGAAGGCTTCTCTCCGTTTCATCGAGACTGCCGAGGGGCTGAACCGGACCAACCGGGAGGCCTGCAAGAGGATCATCGGCCTGGCGGAAAGCCTGCGAAGCCTTGCGCACCTGGATCAGGGGAAGTTGAAACAGGCAGACCTTCACGAGGCGATCGACAGTGTTTTAAACCTTCTTCAGCATGAGCTGGACGATCGGGTTGCTGTGGTCAAAGCGTACGGAAAGATACCGAATATAGTATGCTACCCGGGTGAGCTTCACCAGATGTTCCTGCACCTGTTGCTCAACGCGATTCAGGCGGTCGACGGACCGGGTGAGATTGGGGTCAGGACGTTCCAGGTCGATGAGGCCGTCACCGCGGAGATCAGCGATACGGGAAGAGGTATTCCCGACGACATGATCGATCGGGTCTTCGATCCAGGA
This sequence comes from Candidatus Latescibacterota bacterium, assembly GCA_965217865.1. Classification (GTDB taxonomy): domain Bacteria; phylum Latescibacterota; class UBA2968; order SICM01; family SICM01; genus CBDCJO01. The sequence goes on from CBDCJO010000002.1 coordinate 4,354,309, forward strand.
TTCACAACCCGGGGGGACAGAGTCCGTCTGGGCATGGGCCTGGGGATCTGTTCACGGATCGCCCACGAACATGGCGGAACCATCAAGATCAACAGCCAGCCCGGCGAAGGTTCCAGGGTGACCGTTATTCTCCCGGTGGATGGACCGATGAAGCGGGGAAATGAAAAATGAAAATTGCAAATTGAGAAATAATCGCACCAGGGGAAAACGGAGTGGGATCTGTGAGTGGTGAATGGCGGGGAGTTCCAGTACGCAAGTTTACAAGATACGTTTCACGAGCTGCGAGGGACTTATGGCGGGTGAGAAGATTCTTATCGTTGAAGACGAAGACCTGATGAGAAATATTTTAACGAGCCTTCTCTCTCAAGAGGGTTATCAAACCTTTGTTGCAAAAGATGGGGAAGAAGCGCTGGGGATATTTCAGGAGGAGAGGCCCGATCTCATCCTGTCGGACGTCCGGATGCCGGGGATGGACGGGCTTGAACTCCTTCAGAGCGTTCGCCGGGTGGATCCCGAGGTCATCGTCATCATGATTACCGCCTTCGGGTCGGTGGAGTCTGCGGTGGAGGCGATGCGCAAAGGGGCTTACGATTACATTACCAAGCCGTTTATTAATGAAGACATCAAGTTGACCGTTCGAAAAGCGCTGGATCAACTCGAATTGTCCAGGGAAAATCTGAATCTCAAGCAGGCCTTGAAGGACAAGTACCATTTTGACGGGATTATCGGAAAAAGCGAATCGATGCAGGCGGTGTTTGAATTGATGGAAAAGATCTCCCGGACCACTGCAAACATCCTGATTACGGGTGATAGCGGGACGGGAAAGGAGCTCGTCGCCCAGGCGATCCATTATAACTCCGACCGGGGGGAGAGGCCTTTTCTCGTCGTCAACTGTGGAGCCCTTGCGGAAAACCTGCTTGAAAGCGAGTTGTTCGGCCACGTAAAGGGAGCGTTCACCGGCGCAACGGGGTCTAAAATGGGCTACTTTCAACGATCCGATGGGGGAACGCTCTTTTTAGACGAGATCGGTGAACTCTCCATGGACCTCCAGGTTAAGCTACTGAGGGCCATTCAAGAACGGGAGATCGTACCGGTCGGCAGCACCGATCCGATCAAGCTCGACGTGAGGATGATCTGCGCGACCAACAAAAATCTTGATAACGAGGTCGCAGAATTCCGATTCCGAGAGGATCTTTATTACCGGATCAATGTTGTCCAGATCGAACTGCCGCCATTACGGGGCCGGAGGGAGGATATTCCCCTTCTCATCAGCCATTTCCTTCGAACACACGCAGAGAAAGCAGGAAAACCGGACACGAGGATTGCAGGGGATGCCGTGAAGTGTCTTATCAATTACGACTGGCCTGGGAATGTCCGGGAATTGGAGAACGTTGTTGAAAGGGGAGTGATTCTCGCAGAGGGTGGAACCATTACTTCTGATCATCTGCCAAAAAAGGTGAGGGGAACCGCTATCGGGATCGAGGATCTGGGAGGGGTGGAGATCACGATTGCTGAACTCGAAAAGAGACACGTTCTTAAAGTCCTGGAGAGGGTGGGGGGAGACAAGGGCCGGGCGTCCCGGATCCTCGGTATCAATCTGGCAACGCTATATCGGAAATTGAACCGATATGCAGAGGCAAAACAGATTGAAGATTGACGTCTAACATCAAAGGAGGAGAAACTTGAAGGTACTTATTTTTGGATCAACGGGCAGCATCGGTCGCGAGCTTGTCAAGCAAGCGCTTGACCAGGGACACACGGTCACGGCGTTTGCACGCGATCCCTCGAAGCTCGATATCCAGCACACCAACCTACAGGTCGTTCAGGGCGATGTAATGGATCTCGCATCGGTGGAGAAAGCGGTGCAAGACCAGGAGGCGGTGCTGTGTGCGCTCGGGGAAGGAAGGAAGGGTACGGTACGGTCAGGGGGGACGCGGAATATGATTCGCGCAATGGAGAAGGCGGGCGTCCGACGTTTTGACTCTCTGTCGACACTCGGTGTCGGTGATAGCTGGGAGATGCTTCCTCTCAAATACAAAATCTTTTTCCGCACCCTACTACGAAAAGCTTTCGCAGATCACGTGGCTCAAGAAAATCTCATCAAACAGAGTCAGTTGGACTGGACTATCGTCCGTCCGGGCGCATACACAAACGGTGAGCGCACAGGTGAATACCGGCACGGCTTCCCGGTTGCCGATAAGACGATCAAAGCCAAAATCTCGCGCCCCGATGTCGCCGACTTCATGTTGATGCAACTGGCTGACAATACATACCTTCGGAAGACCCCTGGGGTGTCGTACTGAATGAAATGCTTCAACACGCTACGACGCAGTCCGACAAGTTGTGGCAGCTAACCCCAGCGGTGCGTCCCGCGCTCAAGAGATTGGAGGAATCATGGGAATCTTTCAGATTATATTGATCTTGGCTACATTTCTTTGTTCCCTGGTGGCAGGCTTCCTGTTTGCTTTTGCCGTAGTGGCGATGCCGGGCATAGGAAGCTTAAATGACCGGGAGTTTATCCAAGCTTTTCAGGTGATGGATCGCGTTATCCAGAATAATCAACCGATATTTCTGTTCGTCTGGGTCGGTTCAGTTGTGGCTTTGATTGCTTCGGTTGTGCTTGGCATCGGGCAATTGGATGGAGCTGGGCGTCTGCTCATATTCTTCGCCGCACTCGCCTATCTTCTCGGCGTCCAATTGCCGACCGTCACTATTAATATACCGCTGAATAACGAACTACAAACTCTGGATGTCGACGCTATGAATGAAACAACTCAAAAAGCAGCTCGTCATGACTTCGAACCGCGTTGGAACCGATGGAACTCGATCAGGGCGGCCTTTGCCACCCTGTCATCTGCCCTGTTAATAATTCTACTATTCAGACTTTGAAAGGCGTGGCAGTGGATCGCAATAAGCCTAACTAGGTGCTCTTTTTATTACGGTCAATTTCTACCTAACAAATAAGGAGACATATGAGATGGAAAAATATCCGGTATCTTTAAGTATCGATTACTCAGACAAGTCTAATAGGGTAACAGTATTATTCAGGTTATTTCTTGCCATTCCAATTTTAATTATACTGGATCTACTAACATCTTCTAGCTATGAAAACGAACAAGCAGCTAACGCTTACGCATTATTATTGACAACAGATGAATTTCCCCCATTTAGGCTCAGCGAATAATAAATGTACGTCTGAAGTGAATAACAAAAATAAGGGGCTGACCAAAAACGAATGGTACAATGTTGCAAACTAAGGATTTGAAGAGAGAACTCGAAACCACTACGAATCAGGAAGAATCGCTTTGATTATAGATTGTCTATCATCGACCACGGCGAAACTCTTGAACAAACCTCGGTTCCCGATTGTCGATAGGATGCATGTGGGTTCAGGAGGTGCCGGATGAAACGCGCTGTGGCCTGGTTTGCGGAGAACAGCGTCGCGGCCAACCTCCTGATGATCCTCATCCTGGCGGGTGGTCTACTGATGGTCCCGAGTCTCAAGATGGAACTGTTTCCCGAGCTCTCTGCGGACCTCATCACCATCTCCGTAGTCTATCCCGGAGCGGCTCCGGAGGAGGTCGAAGAGGCGGTCTGCGTGAGAATCGAGGAGGAGATCCAGGGTCTCGAGGGGATCAAGCGCGTAAAATCCACGGCCTCGGAAAACGTGGGGGCCATCATGGTCGAGCTCCTCACCGGGATGGACACCCGGAAACTTTTAGACGATATAAAGTCTCGCATCGATGCCATCGATACCTTCCCGGATGAGGTCGAAAAGCCGGTTGTCCAGGAACTGGTCTTCCGTCGCCAGGTTATCAACGTAGCTGTATCCGGCGAGGCGGGTGAGGCCACACTAAAAGTTTTGGGGGAACAGGTGCGGGACGAGATCGCGGCCCTCCCCGGGATTACCCAGGTTGAGCTGGCCAACGCCCGTCCATACGAGATTTCCGTCGAGGTCTCGGAGGAGGCCTTGAGGCGGTACGGCCTCACTTTCGAAGAGGTTTCCCGGGCGGTGCGCCTCTCCTCCCTGGACCTTCCCGGCGGGTCGATCAGGACGGAGGGGGGCGAGATCCTCTTGCGCACCAAGGGGCAGGCCTATCGAGGACCAGACTTCGAAGGTCTGGCCCTGCGCACCCGCCCGGACGGGACCCATCTGAGGCTGGGTGATGTGGCGACGGTGGTAGACGGTTTCGCGGAGACGGATCAGGTCGCACGGTTCGACGGCAGGCCATCGGTCCTGATCCAGGTTTTCCAGGTGGGGGACCAGAACGCACTTGAGATCGCCGAACACGTCAAGGCCTACATCCCCGACGCCCAGATGCGGATGCCGGAAGGGATCAAGCTCACCGTATGGGCGGATTTCTCAAGGATCCTCAGTGGCCGACTCGACCTCATGCTCAGAAACGGTCGAACGGGTTTTATCCTGGTCTTTATCGCCCTGACCCTGTTTTTACGTCTGCGTCTGGCCTTCTGGGTCGCCCTGGGGATCCCGATCTCTTTCCTCGGGGCCATATGGTTGATGCCCGGTATGGATGCCTCGATCAATCTGATTTCACTATTCGGTTTCATCGTGGTCCTGGGGATCGTCGTTGACGACGCGATCATCGTGGGTGAAAATATCTACAGGCACTTTCAGCAGGGAAAGAGAGGTCTGCTTGCCGCAATCGCAGGAGCGCATGAAGTGACCGTACCCGTGATATTTGCGGTCCTGACTTCGATAGCCGCGTTCAGTCCGCTCCTGACAATCCCCGGGACGATGGGGAAGTTCATGAAGATTATTCCACAAATCGTCATCGCCACTCTGATCTTTTCCCTCGTCGAATCGTTGCTGATCCTGCCCGCCCATCTCGCACACTCCAGGATGAACGGGGAAAAGACCTCTTCAAGGGGTATCGGAGCCCAGTGGAACCGCTTCCAGGACTGGTTCTCTGAAGGACTGAAACGTTTTACGGTTCAGATCTACCGCCCGTTCCTGGAATTAGCCCTCCGGTGGCGTTACCTCACCGTTGCGATCGGCGTCTCGATCCTCCTTTTCACGGTGGGCTTGATCGGGGGGGGCCGGATTAAATTTCTCTATTTTCCGGACGTCGATGCGGACAATGTCGTGGCCCTTTTGACGATGCCGCAGGGTACCCCCGCCGATGTCACCGCTCAGGCCGTACGTCGCCTGGAGGAGTCGGTTGTGAGACTCCGGGAAGAAATTGACGGTGGAGAAAGGGAGAAGGTATTCCGCCACGTCCTGACATCGGTCGGGGAGCAGCCTTTCCGCACCGCTCAGAACCAGAATAGCGGAAGGATCGCAGCATTTGTGGGGGCACATCTGGGGGAAGTCAATGTCGAGCTGGTCCCCTCAGAGGCGAGGGAAATCGGCAGCACGGAGATTGGCCGGCGGTGGCGTGAAATGACAGGTCCAATTCCTGAAGTCGCGGAGCTGACTTTCACGGCCTCGCTCCACCCCACGGGCGAAGCCGTGAATATCCAGCTTTCCGGCCCGGATTACCAGGAATTACGGCAGGTTGTGGACAAGCTGAAGGCCCGGCTGGGAGAATACCCGGGGGTCATCGACATCGCCGACTCCTTCAGGTCGGGCAAACAGGAGGTCAAGCTTTCCCTTTCCCGTGGGGCCGAGATGCTGGGGCTAACGCTCTCCGACCTCGCCAGGCAAGTCAGACAGGCCTTTTACGGCGAGGAAGCTCAGCGCATTCAGAGGGGCCGGGATGATATCAAGGTGATGGTCAGATATCCGCCGGAGGAGCGGGCGTCCCTGGGAAATCTTGAAGAGATGCGTGTTCGAACACCTGACGGAGGAGAGATTCCTTTCTCCGTTGCCGCGAAGGCTGAGCTTGGACGCGGGTATGCGTCGATTCAACGGGCTGATCGAAGACGGATTATCAACGTCACGGCCGATGTGGATAAGAGCCGGACCAACGCCAACGCCAACGCCGTGATAAATGAAATTACCGCTTCGCATCTTCCGGAGATCCTGGCGGACCATCCCCGGGTCAGCTACTCCCTGGAAGGCGAGCAGCGTGAACAGCAGGAAACCCTGGGGGAGCTTTATAAGAGTTTTGGTCTCGCTCTGTTGATGATCTATGCGTTGCTGGCAGTCCCGTTCCGGTCCTATCTCCAACCGGCCATTGTCATGTCCGCCATCCCCTTCGGGTTGGTCGGGGCCGTCTGGGGACACATCATCATGGGGATGGATCTCACCATTCTCTCCATGTTCGGGCTGGTTGCGCTCACGGGCGTTGTGGTCAACGATAGCCTTGTGATGGTCGATTTTATTAACCGAAACCGCGCCCAGGGCAATCCGATACACGAGGCCATACGAGAAGCCGGTGTCGTCCGGTTTCGGCCTATTCTGTTGACGTCTTTAACCACCTTCGCCAGCCTTACCCCTCTCATGCTGGAGAAGAGCCTCCAGGCACAGTTTCTCATCCCCATGGCGGTTTCCCTGGGCTTCGGGGTACTCTTCTCCACGTTTATCACCCTGTTTCTTATTCCGGTGGGTTATATTATCCTTGAAGATGCAAAGGGCCTCGGGGCAAAGTTGATCGGGAGGGAAAACGTGGAGCCCCTGGATCGGGCAGCGTGAAGATCAGGGATCAAGGGAAATTGACGATTGAAGATTGGAAAAAGGCAGTAGCAGATGGCAGTGGCAGGAAAATCAAAGGTGGGCCAAAGGAAATTGAAGATTGAAGATCGAATATTCAAGAATATTGAAGCGAGATCAATAAGACGACAAGAAAGTCATGGGTTTTTCAATATTAAATTTTCCGATATTCAATATTATATTCAATGAAGGTTTTATGTCCATCCGTACGACAGATGAAATCTGGGAAGCGTTCAGCCAGGGTCTGAAGGGCTTTATCGCGAATCGGATTTCGAATTCCGATAACGCTGAGGACATTTTACAAGATGTCTTCTTGAAGATCCATAACCATATTCAAGACCTCAAACAGGGGGACAGATTGGAGTCCTGGATCTATCAGATCACACGGAATGCGGTAACGGATTATTATCGACGGAAGCATAGAGTCGCTGATTCCAACGTTGAGGTGCTCACCGAGTCGGGATTTACGGGAGGTTCAGAGTCCCCTCAGTCGGACGGAATTCTCGAATGTCTTAAGCCTATGGTGCTTCAGATGTCGGAGAAATACAGGGAGGCCATTCTGTTGACGGAGTATGATTCGCTCCCTCAGAATGTCCTTGCAGAAAGGCTGGGGATATCCCTATCCGGAGCCAAGACGAGGGTGCAAAGGGGCAGAAAAATATTGAAGGATATGCTATTACGCTGTTGTCACTTCGAATTCGACCGCCTGGGAAATATTCTGGATTACCAGGTAAAAGACGAAGGTTGTGGATTTTGTTCCGCGGATCCGGATAGAACGTCGACCATCAACTCGATCCCCGAGTAAAACGAATGGAATCCTAAGAAGAGTTACGAGCTACGGCTCTTCTGTGCTTCACACTTCACGAGATACGCTTCACAGATTCTTTAAGGAGGGATTCATGATGCAAAAGTGGATCGGCGGTCTCATTCTGGTGATCTGTATCCTCGGGGTCTGTTCGGATACAGATGCGAGGGATGTTAGGGACATCGTAAAAATCGCCAACGATGTTGTTGTTGAAGAAGGGGAGCATGTCGGCGACGCCGTGGCCGTCGGGGGGAACGTAACGGTAAAGGGTACGGTGGAAGGCGATGCCGTAGCGGTCGGGGGCTCGGTTACGCTCGAGTCCCGTGCGATCGTGGAGGGGGATGTTGTCTCGATCGGAGGTAAGATTCATAAAGCTCCGGGTGCGAAAATTCACAACGATATGGTCGAAGTCGATGCGCCGGGCATCTCTTCATTTAAAAATGCCATGCCTGAATGGCACTGGCGAAGTTGGTTGCAGGGGTTTAGAATTGTGACATTTATCGGATTTATCGCCCTGGCTTTGTTGATCGTGGCCATCATGCCAAGGCAAATCGGCTTGATTTCGAATGCGATTGAATCAGACACCCTGAAGACGGTACTCTGGGGCCTTCTGGGAATGGCCTTGATAGTCCCGGGAGCGCTTTTGCTCACCATGTCGATCGTGGGGATTCCGCTCGTTCCAGTGGAATTAATCCTGGTCGTGTGCGCGGCCATTACCGGATATATTGCGATCGCTCAGCTCATCGGCAAAAAAATGGCCATCGCCCTCAAAAGGACGGATCTGCCCATTTTCTGGGAAACCTTTTGGGGAGTCTTTATGCTGGGAATCATCGGATTTGTCCCGGTCCTGGGCTGGTTGGTAAAGGGGATCGCATCCCTGATCGGATTCGGGGCAGTGATTTTGACGCTGGTCCGTATTAAAGCGGCTGACCTGTAAGGTCGGGGGGGGGATAGGAAATTGAAGATTGAAGATTGAAAGACCTGAGCTCGGTTCCTACCTCTCTGTGGCCTATCTGATTCCAGGGGCGCTTGAGGAACATCGATTCCAGACAGTGGGCCTCTCTCCGCATGGAGGATTCAGGGGCGTTCCGCCCACCGGGCAACGTTCTGCAAGACGATCTTCGGGTTGGGAAAAACGTCCCGCAGCAGCTTGTGGTAGAAGCACTCCTCCGGGGAGCGCAGGTTGTCCTCCTGAAACTTATCCGCGTAGGCCGCGAGGTCCATCCCCTCTGTGGCCCGGGCCAGGGCATTCTCCAGGAGCTGCACGGTTCCGCTGCCCTCATCGAATTGCTCCTTGTCCCGCCACAGTATCTCGGGGGGGAGTAGATCTTCACAGGCCTGGCGCAGTATCCACTTCTCTACGGTCTGACCGTCTTCCTTTTCGTAGAGCTTGAGCTGTGGTGGAATAGTCTGGGCCAACTCAACCATGGCCAGGTCGAGAAAAGGGACACGCCCTTCAAGCCCGTGTGCCATCGTGAGGCGGTCGACGCGCTGCAGGTTGACGTTGTGTAGCGCGGTAACCGAACGGCGAAGCTCTATGTGCAGGGCATCAAGGTCAGAAATCCCACGGCAATATGTGTACCCGGCGAAAAGCTCGTCAGCCCCTTCCCCGGTCAGAATGACCTTCACGTGTTCCGCGGCAAGCCGGGAGCAGAAGTAACAGGGGATGGCGCTCCGGACCAGATCCTGATCAAAGGACTCAAGGTGGAATATGATCTCAGGAAGCTTTTCCAGGACCTCTTCAGCTGCGAACACGTATTCGTGATGGACGGACCCGATATGCCGGGCTACGTGTCGGGCTGCATCCAGGTCACGTGAGCCCTCTATCCCCACGGAGAAGGTGTGAAGCCTGTCCATGTGCTTCCGGGCGATGGCAGCGATGATGCTGCTGTCGAGGCCACCCGACAGGAACGCGCCAAGGGGCACATCGCTCATAAGCCTCTTCACTACGGCCTCTTCGAGTGTCTCCCTTAGAGTCCTCCGAAGCCTCTCAACCGGCAAATCCCGTGGCTTGAGCTCAGGAACCACGTAGTACGGTTTGAATCCTGTGTCCGAGATATAGCACGTACCCGGAGGGAATTCATTCACGTCATCGGCTTTGTCAACCAGCGCCTTGATTTCTGATGCAAACCAAATCACCTGATCGGGCGTGTTCTCGCCACGAATGCCGTAGTACAGCGGCTTAATCCCGATCGGATCGCGTGCAAGAAAGAGGGATTCGCCGCCTGAGATGGCGAAGGCGAACATGCCGTCGAGTAACCTGACGGAGGAAGGGCCTTGATCTTCAAAAAGATGCAGTATGGCCTCCGAATCATTCCCGGTCCTGAATTCGTGATTGTCCCGGAGGTCAGCTCGAAGCTTCGGGAAGTTGTAGATCTCCCCATTGGCCACAATGCTCGCCGAACGATCCTCGTTAAATATCGGCTGATCTCCACCCTCCGGGTCCATAATGGACAGTCGGCGATGCCCCAGAACGCCCATAGACGCTTCCACGTGCATCCCCGCCATATCCGGCCCCCGGTGGGCCAGTTTGTGCATCATATCCCTCACCGTTTCTTTTTCAGCCCTTCCCCAGATCCCTGCGATACCGCACATGTAGAATCACTCCGCTTTCAGTGAGATTCAATGACTATTATGCCAGTCCTGGGCTTCCCACCTCCCCGGTTAACCTCGCCCACCCAGGATTCCGCTCTCCTTCAGAAACCGTTGCGCGACACTGGCGGGTGACCGCTTTTGCTCATCTACCTCGTGATTGAGACGCTGCATGGTCACGTTATCGATCGCACCGGCCAGCCGACCAAGCGCCTCAAGAAGCTCCGGATGTGCCATTAGTACGGCCATGCGCGCTACAGGAGCAGCGTAGTAGGGAGGGAAAAACCCTCTGTCATCCTCCAGGGGCTCGAGGTCGTATGCCGGTATGCGACCGTCCGTTGAAAAGGCGCAGCTCAGGTCGACTTCGTCCTGAGCAAGCGCCTTGTACATCAGCCCCGGGTCCAGGTCCCGAACGGCAAAGGTCGCCCCGCCGTCGAAAGATTTGGATAGGTCGCGCAGAACAATCACGCCGACCCTTCCCGGGTCAATTCGAAAGTGCCGAGCAGACCGTGGGCCGCCCCAAGGCCCTGCTGCATGTCGCTTTCCAGGTTCCTGAGCACGTAACCGAGCTGCGGCTCCACGATATTGGCCAGCGGATCACCCATTCGGAACCATTTTACATTGCGAACCACGTCCCGAATCGTCCGAATCGACTGCTGTACGATATCGGGATAATCGTCAGGCGGATCCTCCTTCAGTTTCTCCGCGTCCTCCCAGTTTTTCAGGGCCTCTATGCAGCCTGTGACCACCGCGTTCCAGGCCATCTGAAAGCCCTCGAAAAACTGATTCAGCCTCGGGTGGCCGGAGCGCGGGACATAGTCAAAGAGGAGTGAGCTCAGGTCTGTACGCTGGTTGAACTCGTGAAGGCTGCAGATCGCCTCCCTGATGGGCTGGGCGTTCGGGTTGAACTCGCGCGTGTTCATGTGCCTTCCCACAAGAACGGATCGATCCCGGATCTCCCTTCTTGCGATGGAAACTCCTTTCGTTGCCGCGATCTCACTCACGAACGCATCGAGTTCATCACCGCCCCAGTAGCGTAAGGGAAAGGTCTCGACATCCACCTTGTCCAGCATGTCCGGTGGGTAGATATAGGACATGGAGTACTGATGCATATTGGCCTCATCTGACCCGGACTCATCCCAGTAGCATTGCCATTCATAGGAATATCTTCCGATCATGTCGGCCATGAAGATCGCTGATTCGTCCATGTGATCGCAGATACCCTCGATGAGACGACGCAACCCGTCGTCATCGATGTGTGAAAGGGCGCCGAACGACGAAAAATAAATGTCGAACGGCGGCTCACCCGGGTCCACCGGAAGCCCATTATTGAGATCGGCCACCTTGAAGTCGACCTTGGGAATTCCCTCGTAGTTCTCTCTCGCCTTTTCCACCATCGCGGTGCTGATGTCGACGCCTTTGTACTCGCCTATCAGGTAGGCGGGCAATACCTCGACCTCCTTCGTAGCAAGGGAAAGCTGTTCCCTGTGCACGTTCGTAAGGACTTCGTATCCCTCTCCGCTACCGCAACCGAGGTCGATCACGCGTATTCTTGAAAGAAGCCTGTGCTTACGCGAGACCAGCTTTGCGAGGAACTTGTGCAGTGTGTATCTGTTGAGCTGATCCTCCCAGTACCGACGCACGTTGTCGTATTTCCCGAATAGCCCGCCCCAGTCTCGGTCATAGACAGACATTTCCACTGCGTCTGTGTAGCTCTCTGTTTCATGCGTCTTGCTGGCTTCTTGATGAATCATGCTACCTCCTCCAACATTCTTTAGAATCTAAACCTTCCTGATTCCCTGACGTCACAAATGCCCGGATAGGGGCAACTGCCTGCATGTCTGTTCTGTGTACTCTCGAATTTCGCCACGAACAGGATCGTGTCCTGAGACAGGCGGTCGTCTGCAGGGCAGGGCTTGTCCGCACTATACACTAGCCATATTTCTTCCTCGTGTCAACTCAACTTTGGCCCCGGGACGCCTATGTGCACCATGCGGACATTCCAACGTCGAGGGTGAGAGGGCCGGTCCTTCCACCTGGGTGGTGCATCTTCCGGACTCTGCGGTTCCCCCCATCGGCCTGCGCTCACCATAACATCCTGATTTTCTCTTGATCTTCCGTGCCTTCATGCGTACTTTGGCCGCGTCGTCTTGACCTCCCACATCCTGTTCAGCCAGACCGGAGATGACAAGGAGCGTAATCCAATGACGGATGAAGAACAATATCTGTTCGATCTGACGGGTTATCTGGTGATCAAGGATGTTTTGCATCGACCGGAACTCGAGGAATTGAACGAGGCAATGGATCTCCGGAACCCCTGGGGAGATTTGAAGGGGAGGGAGGAAGCCCCCCATATGAATCGGCTCAAAATGCATATCGGCCCGCTTCTGGACTGGGGGGAACCGTTTCGACGTTTGATGAAGCACCCCGTGACGCTTTTATATCTGTCCGAACTGATCGGCGAGAAGATGCGGCTCGATCACGAATATGCGATCTTGATGAGAAAAGGGGCCCCGGAGAACCGGCTTCACGGCGGAGGAACCCCATACGACCCTTCACAATACTATCATTTTCGAAATGAAAAGATGCACAACGGTTTGACGGTTGTGATCTACGCCTTGGCGGATGCGGGCGCAGGTGACGGCGGTTTCTGCTGCATCCCGGGAAGTCACAAGAGCAATTTCCCGTGCCCGGAGCCTTTCAGGAGCTTGGAGGAAAAAGGGCTCTGGCTTGTTCAACCCCCTTTGAAGGCGGGGGATGTACTCATCTTCACCGAGGCGTTGACTCACGGAACACTTCCGTGGACCGCGGAGCACGAACGGCGATCCCTGTTATTCAAGTACAGTCCGGGCCATCAGGCGTGGGGGCGGGCGTACAATCGCGGTGTGGATGAGAACATGGATGAAACCCAGCGTCTTCTGATGGAACCTCCCTACGTCAGCAGGCGGAAAGAGGTGCCAGGTGACGACGGGAAACGGAGGGATTGAATGAGCAAACTATACTTCAGCGAAAATGGACGCGTGGTTCCCACGCTGTGCGAGGAAATTACCATCTTCCGGCGGGTACGGAAGGTTCTTTCTCTCCCATCCACGGCCGCACAGGGGACGGTCTACCTCCTCGCCCGTGCGTATGGGGACGAGATTCCGCTTCGCATGTCCCTAAACGGGACTGAGGTGGACTCGATCCAGCCCCTGTACCCCGGGAAATACGGGTGGTACGAGGTCCCGGTTGCAGCGTCTCTGTTCAAGGAGGGGGACAACGCGTTTGAAATATGGACGGATTCTACGGCGATGACCGCTTGGTCGCTGGCGATCGAGGCCGGGCACGCTCAGCCGGAGAGTTTTATCAGCGGGGATGGCGGAAAGACCTGGCGGAACGATCGGATGGGGTATCTCAACGTCGTGCGGGGGGAGTATGTGGTCCGTGTGCGGCTGTCAGAGGGCGAAGATCCCGCACCTCCGGCGATGGTCTGGGAAGACAAAAATAGTCCGCGACTGGAATCCCTCCGGAAGATCGTTCCGCCGAGAGCGCGCGACCAGGGGCCGCTGTTGGAACGGATCAGGGCTTTGTCCTCCTGGCTCTCTACGAGCTGGGAGCATACCGGCCCCGCAAATCCGGCAGTTTCTGTGGTTTATGGGCCGTGGGATGCCGAGACGATTCTTGCCTGGGGGAAGGCCAGGTCGGGACACAACGGGTACCGTCCGATGGTCATGTGCGTGCATTACGCGGCCGCTTTCGTGAGCAGCTGCCAGTGTGTCGGGATTCCCGCCCGGTGTGTGGTGGTGACGGGGGCCGTCAACAAGGGATGCGGCCATTTCGTCTCCGAGGTCTGGTCCGACGAGCACGACAAATGGATTATGGTGGACCCCAACACGGATTCGATTATGTGGAAGGACGGGGTTCCGCTTTCTCTCACGGAGATTCAACAGGCAGGCTCCGACCTGTCCGATCTGATCGAGTGGGGAGCGGGTTCCTCCTTCCAGAAGACGTTCCCCCACATGGTAGAGTTCATCCGGGACAACTATCAGAAAGGGGTTTGCTTCAAACACAGGAGCATCTGGCCCCGGGCGGATCTTCTCTCGCGTCCCGAGCTTTCCCCGCCGGGACATGGATGGATCAACTATTGTGAGACGGAGCTTGTGTGGGACAGGAAGGATCTGGAGAAGGGCTTCGGGATGTTCCCCTATTTCGCGGACCCGGGCTACTTCGATGCCCACCCGCGCTTCGATTAATCGTATACGATGATTCCCCGTGCAACCTCCCCGCTCAGCATGTCCTCAAAAGCTTTGTTGATGTCTTCAAGTCTATACTCCTGAGATATCAGCTCATCCAGTTTGAGCTTTCCGGCCATATACCAGTCGAGCAGCAATGGAAAATCGTGCCGTGCGATCCCTGAACCATAAAGGCTTCCCACGATGCGTTTTTCCTGCAGGGTGATGTTAAAGGACGGGAGTTTGATTGTCGATTCCAGCGGAGCAGCCCCGACCAGCACCAGTGTTCCTGTGGGGCGCACCGCGTCGAAGGCCTTCTCCTGAACCTCTGGAATTCCGATCGCCTCGAAGACGTAGTCCGCTCCCCGTCCATCCGTCAAGTCGAGGATCTCCTTCAAGGTGTCGTCGCCCGCGACCAGACCGTGGGTCGCCCCGAAGGTTTTGGCGGTCTCGAGCTTTTTCGGCACCCGATCGACGGCGATGATCGGTTCGGCACCGTGCCGCGCAGCCCCCTGCAGGACGTTCAATCCGATTCCCCCACAGCCATAGACCACGACGCTATCTCCAGCACGTACTCCGAGTATTGCGAACCGCGCCAACCCCGGTGGTTACCCCGCAGCCGATCAGGGACGCGGATTTCAGGGGAGCGTCCTTCCGAATCGGAATGCATGCCTCCTGGGGGACGACGGTCTGTTCTCCGAAGGTTGCGATGGTAACGAACTGGTAGACGGTCTTTCCGCTGCCGCATTCGGGAGACCAGCTCAGAATCACGTGGTCGCCGGGGCTAACCCGGGTCACGCCCGGACCGACGGATTCGATTACCCCCGCACCTTCGTGTCCTAACACGACGGGCATAGGACGACGTGGAAAGTCCCCGGTGACCACGTGCCAATCGGAGTGGCATATGCCGCTGGCGGAAAGCCGGACCTGGACTT
This sequence comes from Candidatus Latescibacterota bacterium, assembly GCA_965217865.1. Classification (GTDB taxonomy): domain Bacteria; phylum Latescibacterota; class UBA2968; order SICM01; family SICM01; genus CBDCJO01. Next base: position 4,369,465 of record CBDCJO010000002.1, read on the forward strand.
CACCCGTTCCCGGTTCCTGAAGGGTGAGGTCTTCGATGACAGGGGGCGTGTTGAGTTCGTACAAAACCGCGGCTTTCATGGGAACCCTCCAATTTGTCTTCAGGTAAAGTGCGTTGGATTTCAACTCTCTTCAAGCAACGTGTGGTCGTGTTCATAAAAAGGAGCAGGAGGATGACTCAGATCAAGGTATCAACCAAACGCAGGACGGAACTGGTGCCCATCACGGATAGGGTCCAGGATGCGGTCCTGGAAAGCAAGATTGAACACGGCGTCTGTTACGTGTACGTGCCCCATACGACCAGCGGGGGTGACCATCAACGAGAATGCGGACCCGATGGTGGCCCACGATATTCTGCACGTGGTTGACAGGATCATCCCGTTCAACGACAATGGCTACAGACATATGGAAGGCAACTCGGCCGCCCACGTCAAGGCCTGTCTGTTTGGATCGTCGGAAACTGTATTTATTCGAAACGGCAGGTTGGTCCTCGGGACCTGGCAGGGGATCTTCTTTTGCGAATTTGATGGTCCAAGGGATCGGAAAGTCCATGTCAAGTTGATAGAAGGATAAATCAACTTGAGTGATTTAGTTCCGGGAAAAAAGAAAAGCGAAATGGGTGGAAAGGTTAAACCCGAAATTATTCCCTGTGCGTGACTCGACCGCCAAGAAACGTCGCTACAGCCTTCCCCTTCAGGTGCCATCCCGTGAAAGGTGTGTTTCGGGATTTGGATCGGAACTGCGTCGGATCGACGGTCCATTCGAGGTCGGGATTGATGATGGTGAGATCGGCAGCCGTCCCGGTTTCGAGGGTTCCTCCTGGGATGCCTAGGATCCGGGCAGGGATGATGGTCAGTTTGGAGATTGCTTCGCCAAGAGAGAGGATGCCGGGAACCACAAGGTGGGTCAGGGTGAGACCCAGGGCAGTCTCCAGCCCCACGATTCCGAAAGGTGCCTGATCGAAGGGAAGGGACTTCTCGTCCGCTGCGTGAGGGGCATGATCCGTTGCGATGGCGTCGATCGTCCCATCCGCGAGTCCCGCTCTGACGGCCTCGACGTCTTCGGCCGATCGGAGGGGAGGGCTCATCTTGGCCAGGGTTCCACGGTCGCGGACGGTCTGGTCCGTCAGGATGAAATGGTGGGGGCAGGCCTCGGCGGTGACAGAGAGGTTCCGGCGTTTTGCGTCTCGAACAAGGTTCACCGCGCGGGCGACGCTTACGTGCAGGATATGAAGCCGGCCGCCGATCTTTTCGAGGAGACGGATATCGCGCTCGATCATCGCCGCTTCTCCCTCAGCGGGCATTCCCTTGATGTTGAGGGATCGGGAGACCTCTCCGTCGTGCATGTGTCCGCCTGAGGTTAGGGCTTTCACCTCCTCGTGCGGGGCGATGGGACAGTCGATGCTTGCGGACTTTTCGAGTGCGAGCGACATGAGCTTCTCGGACCCCACCGGGAAGCCGTCGTCGGAGAAGGCCACGGCACCCGCATCCCGGAGCGCAGAGAGGTCTGCGAGCTGTTCCCCCTGCTGAGCGGCCGAAATGCAGGCGATCGGATAGACTCTCGCATCGGCGTCGCGACCCTTTTCAATCACCTCGGAAAGGAGATCGGGCCGGTCGAGGGGGGGTGAGGTATTGGGCATGCAGACGACGGATGTGAAGCCGCCCGCTGCGGCGGATCGGCAGCCCGTGGAGATCGTCTCTTTGTGCTCCTGACCCGGATCTCTCAGGTGGACGTGCATGTCGATCAGACCCGGTACAACGATCATTCCTCCGGCATCGAGAACCTCAGCGGAAGGGACTTCCATACCAGATTCGATCCGATCGATAAATCCATCGGTGATCAGGACGTCGGATACCCGATCGAAATTTCGGGAGGGGTCCAGGACCCGTCCGCCGCGGATGAGGGTGGAATTCACGATGTCTAATCCGTGGTTTGTGATTCGTGGTCCGTGACAATTTTCAGGTTACAATTTAAGTTCAGGTCTTGACCGTGTCAAAGGGAATGTCCGGCTTTTCCGTTGACAGAATTCGGCCGAGTTACTATAATTTAGATTCATCGCATATGACTGGACCGAAGGGGTACGGTAAAGCCGTGCCCCTGTCCTTATGGAAAAAGGGGTTAGAAGGTTCTCCATGAATTCAGGTCAGATCCAGATGGATAAAGTATTTCAACCGAAGGCGGTGGAATCCTGCTGGTACCGTTTCTGGGAAGAAGGGGGTTACTTCCGGGCGGACCCGAAGCCGAGGACTCCGAGATTCTGCATCACGATTCCCCCTCCGAATGTTACGGGGGAGCTCCATATGGGACACGCGCTCCAGCATACGATCCACGATGCGGTCACCCGGTGGAAGCGGATGCAGGGGATCGTGACCCTGTGTCTTCCCGGAACCGATCACGCGGGCATCGCGACGCAGATGAAGGTAGAGCAGCTCCTCTATGCGGAGGATCGAAAGAATCGGTTCGACCTGGGTCGGGAGGAGATGTTAAAGCGGATCTGGGCGTGGCGGGAGAAGTATGGAAACCTGATACTGAGCCAGCTCCGCGCCCTGGGGTGCAGCTACGACTGGAGCCGGGAACGTTTTACCCTCGATGACCGTTATGTCCGCGGGGTGCTAGAGGCGTTCGTCCGGATGTACAATAAAGGTTGGATCTATCGGGGGCGGAGGATGGTGAACTGGTGCCCCTCCTGTAAGACGGTGATCTCGGACCTGGAGGTTGAGGAAGAGACCATCCAAGGGCATCTCTGGCACATCCGCTACCCCGGCCTCGAGGGAGGGCCCGACGTTGTCGTGGCCACCACCCGGCCTGAGACGATGCTGGGAGATTCGGGCGTCGCGGTACATCCGACGGATGAGAGATGGATGGACGCCGTAGGAAAACAGGTGCAGCTGCCGTTGATAGAGCGCGCAATTCCGATCGTGGCCGACGAGTATGCAGACCCTGAGATGGGGAGTGGAGCGGTCAAGGTGACCCCGGCACACGATCCGAACGACTATGCCGTGGGTGAGCGTCACGGACTTCCCGAAGTGCAGGTGATCGGCCTGGATGCCCGGATGACATCAGAGGCGGGTTCCTATGCGGGAATGGACCGATACGCCTGCCGGAAGGCGGTGTTGCAGGCCCTGGGAGAACAAAATCTTCTCGCGCAGGTTGAAGATTACGAACATATGCTTCCGAAACACGACAAATGCGGGAATGTGATCGAACCGCTGGCGCTTGAGCAGTGGTTTGTTCGAATGGGTGACATGGCGAAGAATGCACTCCCTGTCCTGGAGCGGAATGAGGTGGCCTATGTTCCGGATCGATTTCGGGGGTATTCCATCGAATGGCTCCAGAACATTCGCGATTGGTGCATCTCCAGGCAAATCTGGTGGGGGCATCGGATCCCGGTCTGGACATGCAAGGGATGCGCCGAGGTCATCGTTGTGGTTGATCCCCCCAAGGATTGTCCGAAGTGTGGGTCGTCCGACTTGGAACAGGATCCCGATGTGCTCGACACATGGTTCTCTTCGGCCCTCTGGCCTTTCGCCACGCTCGGCTGGCCGGACAAGACCGAAGATCTGCGGTTATTTCATCCGACGGATCTTATGATCACGGGACGGGACATTCTGTATCTATGGGTCGCCCGAATGATCATGACGGCCCTGGAGTTCAAAGACGAGGTCCCGTTCCGGAAGGTGCTTGTCCATCCGACAGTGCAGACCAAGGACGGCCGCCGAATGAGCAAGTCCCTTGGCACCGGAGTCGACCCGATGGATCTGATCGAAAAATACGGAACAGATGCGACTCGATTCAGCCTCCTGCTTCAGTGCGGGAGCTCCCAGGACATCCGGTTCGATGCGGATGTGGTCGATAACGTGGTCGGTGATTCTCCGGCGGCTGAATCCTGCCGAAATTTTTGCAACAAGATCTGGAACGCCACACGGTTCGTCCTGATGAACCTGGACGGAGCACCCGTGGCAAACGTTTCGAAGGATCTGACCCAGGTCGAGGACCGTTGGATATTGAGCCGGTATCACAGCACCATCCGGCGTGTGACGGGGTCCTTGGGAAACTACCGGTTCGATGAGGTTGCTCACACCCTTTACGACTTCATCTGGAGCGAATGGTGCGATTGGTACCTGGAGATGGTCAAGGTGAGATTGAACGGCCCCGACGAAAAAACCAAGTCCGTAGCGCAGGCCGTTCTGGTCGAGGTGTTGGGGGGCACCCTGAGGATGCTTCATCCTATGATGCCTTTTATCACGGAGGAGCTCTGGCAGCAAATTCCGCACGAAGGGGAGGCTCTTATCGTGGCGCCGTGGCCGGAGACGGACGAATCCCGTTTCGATGAGACTGCGGAGCGGGAGGTGGATCTGATCCAGAGAATCGTGGGAACAGTGCGGAATATACGCGGGGGGTTTCGGGTGCCGCCCAGTCGGAAGGCCGATGTCCTGATCAAGACGATGGAGAAAGAGGTTGAGGAAGTCGTTGAATCCAACAGGGAGATCATCACAGATCTTGCCCGGGCCGATAACCTGGAGGTGGGGCACGGCCAAGCCAAACCCCCATCTTCGGCAACAGGGGTCCTGAAGGAGGCCGAGATCTACGTCCCGCTGGAAGGGTTGATCGATCTTACCCTGGAACGGGCTCGGATCCAGAAGGAGATGGATCGGTTGACGGGGGTGATCTCGGGAATCGACCGGAAGCTCAACAACTCAGACTTCGTGTCGAAAGCTCCGGAGAAGGTGGTGGCCAAGGAGCGCCAGAAACGGGATGACTGCGACACAAGCCTGTCGCGTTTGAGAGAAAATCTGGAATCGATTAAGGGGTAGGGAATCCGCCCCTCACCCGGCCACACAGGAATACAGGATATAGAATATTGAATACAGAATCCGGGTTTAAGCGGTTTGATTTTGATCTTCTCCTGTATTCTATCTTCTGCTTTTCGTGTAGAGATCCGTCGCGATTCCCAGGAACACCTCCGCAGCCCCTCCTATGGTCTCCGATAGGGTGGGGTGCGCGTGGATGCTGAGCGCAAGGTCCTGAGCGACCGCGGCCATTTCCACCGCAACGACGCCTTCCGCGATCAGGTCACCCGCACCTGCCCCCACGATGCCCACCCCCAAGACCCGCTGGGTCTTGGGGTCGAAAATCAGTTTGGTCATCCCCTCGCCCCTTCCAAGGGTGGCGGCGCGGCCCGAAGCGGCCCACGGAAACCTGGCCGATTTGATCTCCCGTCCTTCCTGACGAGCCTGGGTCTCGGTCAGTCCGCACCAGGCCACTTCGGGATCGGTAAAAACCACGGCGGGTACGGCACGGCTGTCGAAGGCTGACGGTTCTCCGGCCAGGACCTCGGCGGCAACCTTCCCTTCGTGTGCCGCCTTGTGGGCGAGCATAGGCTCTCCGGCAACGTCTCCGATCGCCAATATGCGTTCGTCACGCGTCCGCTGTCGGGCGTCGACCATCACGAAACCCTTCCCATCCACCTCAACCTGCGTTCGATCCAACCCGATGCCGGCACTGTTCGGCCGGCGCCCGACGGATACGAGCACCTGGTCGAATGTTTTCTTCGTTGGTTTTCCGTACCCTTCCATTGTGACCGAGATCCCCGCATCATTTTCTTTCATCCCGACCACCTTCGTGTTGAGAAGGATAGATTCAAGTACGGATTCCACTCTTGTATGCAACGGCTTCACCAGGTCCCGATCGGCGCCGGGGAGAAGACCATCGGTCAACTCCACGACGGTGACACGGCTTCCCAGTTCGGCATAGACGGTTCCCAGCTCCAATCCGATGTATCCGCCACCAACGATCAGAAGTGTCTTCGGGATTCTCTCCATGGCAAGGGCGGAGGTGGAATCCAGGAGCCTGGGGCTCTGGAAATCAAGGCCCGGCAGGGGAGCGGGGGAGGAGCCAACGGCCAGGATGGCGTGTCCAAATTCGATGCGCGGAACGTTTGAACCCTCAATTCTGACACTCCCCGAGTCTTCAAAGACAGCCCGACCCCGGATCAGGTCGACTTTCCTCCGGCGAGAGAGCTCGATCACTCCGTTGGCAAGTTTGTCTACGACGCCTTCTTTCCATTCGCGGAGGGATTGAAGGTTGATCTTAGGTTTCTGGAATGAGATGCCTAACGCTTTAGCCTCCCGGGACTCTGCCAGCAGCTTGGCCACGTGGAGTAAGGCTTTGGACGGAACACATCCTTTATGGAGGCATACCCCTCCGGGTTTTTCATCCGACTCCACGAGTGCGACCCGCATCCCCAGGTCGGCTGCCCTGAAGGCCGCAGTGTATCCCCCGGTGCCGCCGCCGATGACCAGGACATCGATTTTATGTGTTTCTTTTGCCATTCGATTCCTAAAGAGCAGAGACTGGGGAGTATGGGCATCGCGGGTCCGTAGTCGGTTAACCGATGTCGAAAATCCTTCCCCCTATATCAAGCTTGAACCTCCTCGATCTGGAAGGGGCTATAATATTTGGAACGCCGTCGCGCTCCCTCACCCCGCCTCGCAAGCTCGGCACCCCTCTCCCGGGGGCCGGGAGAGGGGAAGATCATTATTTTACGAAAAAATTTATGGTAGGAGCCGCCTTCTGGCGGCGAAAACCCATCCCCGTTCGCGAGCAGGATTCTTCGGCTTCGCTCAGGACAGGGCTGGATCCTACCCCACCCGGTTCGGGATTTTAGGAACTGAAGAGCGTGAAGCGGAGGAGCCGTATCAATAATCTTGGGCTCTTGCGAGATACGATTCACGAGATACGGCCTTTAGCCCGACATGGGGCTCCGGGGAGCGAGGTAACTCTCCATGATTTTTATGAAAGCATCGACATAATCTGTCCTCGCACATAAACCGGATTCAGCCTTTATGTCTTTTAAAAGCTTCGCTGCTTCGAGTTTTGAGGTTTCTTTCCTCTCGATATAGGTAACCTATCGCTCTGCGAGATAAAGAAATTCGTTTTCGCTTACCGGGCATTCCCTCACTTTAGGCTCTTTTGATTTTTCCGATCTCTTTTTCCAGCCGGCGGTTTTAATCAACAATTCCGGGGTATCGGTTTCAAATCGGACATCTTTTCCGATATAAACAATTCCGCGTTTGTCCTTGGAGGGTTCCTTTGGCCCTGAGCCGTCTCTCCTGGTATGGTGGTGTTTCATTATATCGATCTGTTCTTGGTTTAATCCATCGATTGGGGTTTTCTCCTCACCTGTCGTCAAGACTTTTTCAACAAAATAGATCCCGTGAATGGCCATCAGTTCCGGAGATGTGATCTTTTTCCTCTGATTCTTGAAGGCTTCGAGCAGATAGACTCGCCCAATGTCGTGCATCATGGAGGAGACGGCCAGACTGGAAATGGTTTCGATGGGTATTTCGACTTCGTAGGCAATTCTAACGGCGAGGGTGGTGACGTCCAAACTGTGTTCCATTTCGTCGGGAGCATAAGACAAAAAAGTCCCGATGATCGGTCTCGAACTGATAGGATTAACGATTCCCTCTTCGATATTTTTACGGAAATCAGGTGACCTCAAAAGGTCTTCTAAGGCATGGTGATGCCGTGTCTTGGCCAGCACTGTGTCTTTGATGTTTAGCTCGGTGTTGATGATTTCCGCCAGGAGCTTTTTGACGCTCTTCGACAGGCTTGTTATCGCGAGGTTGCTTCCCTGGTCTCGGTACTGTTTTAATTCTTCGGTTGTCCTTTCTCTCACCAGGAGATCCTGCGCAAAAGACTCGATCCAATCTCTCTGTGTTCCACTGGTGATCCTGAAAATCTGTACGGGAGCCGTGTCGAGGCCGTCCTCCTTCTTCACATCCCTCTTTCTTCGGGTCTCAGGGTGGTCCTTGAGGTTGTTCAACAATTCCGTGCTTGCCGCATCAAGCGGGGCTCCAAATCGCAGGGAGAAAACATCTTTCCTTTGTTGAGCCGCGTACCCGTAGGTAAAACTTTCAGCCAGGATCATTCCTTCCCGGACCTGACCCTGGTTAACTTCTCTGATTTCGAGCTCATCGATGATGTTTGACATGGTCTAACCGCCCATCAACAGCTTTTCCGGGCCTTCCAGAGACTCTGCGATCTTTCGTGCGAAACGGGCCCCATCCGCCCCGTCGATTACCCGATGATCGTAAGACAGGCAGATCGGCATCATCAAACGAGGTTCCACACGTCCGTTCCTGACAACCGGCTCAAGCCTGCTGCGCGATAGTCCCAAGATGCCCACCTCGGGATGGTTCACGATCGGGGTGAAGGCCGTGCCCCCGATGCTTCCCAGGTTTGTGATGGTAAAGGTACCTCCTTTGAGTTCCTCCACGTCTACCTTCCCCTGCCTGGTGCGTTCGGACAGTTCGACCAGTTCGCGGGCAAGTTCAAATATTCCCTTCCGATCGACGTCCCGAATGACGGGAACGAGGAGTCCCCGGTCGGTGTCCACAGCGATTCCGATGTGATAGTAGTGCTTCACCACCAGTTCCTCGGTTGAGGTGTCGAGACTGGCGTTGAAACGGGGGAAGGCCTTGAGCGCAGTTACCGCCGCCTTGAGGACGAAAACCGTCGGGGTCAATTTTCCGCCGAGTGCGAGGGCTTCCTCGGCGTGGCGCTTTCGGAGGGCCTCCAATTCAGAGACGTCTGCCCGGTCGAACTGGGTCACGTGAGGGGCGAGCCGCCATGCGGTCCCAACGTGCTCGGCGGTCTTCCTGCGGACCCCACGAAACGGTTGTCTTTCCACCTCTCCCCATTTTTCGAAATCCACAGGTGGAGATTCTTCGCCCCCTGATGGGGTTGCCCTGCCCATCGTTCCCCCGGACATGGCCTTCTTGACATAGGCGTGCACATCTTCCGCAGTAACCCGTCCGCCAGACTCGCTACCGGTCACCTTGCCAAGGTCCACCCCCAGCTCTCTGGCCAGACGCCTTGTCGCCGGGCCGGCGGGTGCGACTTCACGAGGCTCCGGGACAGCGGATGGGGGAGAAGGCTTTTTATCATGGGCAACGGAAGGGGGGGTCTCAGATTGAGGTTCGGGAAAAGGTTCGGGTTCTGAAGGTACGGCCTCGGACGGCTTTTCGATCGGTTCTTCGGACTTTGGAGCCTCCGCTTCGGCAGTGGTCTCGTCCAGGGTGAGCAGGAGAGCGCCAACGGGGACACGATCACCCTCCTTCACGTGCACCTTCTCCACACGCCCGGGATAAGGGCAAGGCACTTCCAGCATCGCTTTATCGGTCTCCAGCTCCAAGATGGTCTGTTCAACCTCGATTTGATCGCCGTCGGAGACAAGAACCCGCACGACATCTCCCGCATCGATTCCTTCCCCAAGGTCGGGGAGTTTATATTCCCTGCTCACAGTCCCTCCTTCGCTCAAAGCTCCCGCTGGATCATCGGTCCGGCCGCCACCGGATCGGGTTTCTCAGGATCGATTCCCAATATTTGGATAGCCTTTTCAACCTGATCGTTTCCGATGGCGCCTTCGGCCGAAAGGGCGTGGAGCGATGCCAGGGCAATAGATTCGGCGTCCACACCGAAGTGTCGGCGAAGTTCGCTGCGAGTTTCGCTTCGGCCGAACCCGTCGGTGCCGAGTGTGATCATTCTTCCTGGTACCCAGGGTGCGATCATATCAGGAAGGGATTTCATGTAGTCGGAGGTTGCCACCACGGGACCCTCGGCTTTCTCGAGCAGCTTTGTCACAAAGGGTTTTCTGGGACGGCTTTTCGGGTGGAGCATGTTCCACCTTTCCACGGCCATGGCTTCTCGCCGCAACTCCTTGTAGCTGGTGGCGCTCCAGACATCCGCTGAGACAGAGAACCGCTCTTCCAGGAGTTCTTGTGCCCGCAAGGCCTCCCGGAGAATGGTTCCGCTCCCGAACAGCTGAACGCGGGGCCATCCCTTCTTTCTCTTACCGATCTTGAACTTATAAAGTCCTTTCAGGATTCCATCCGCCACACCCGCAGGCATCGGAGGCATGGCATAGTTTTCGTTGCCCAGCGTGATGTAGTAGAAGATATCCTCCTGCTCACGGTACATACGCCGGACCCCGTCCTGAACGATCACGGCGATTTCGTAGGCAAAGGCTGGATCATAGGCCACCAGGTTGGGGACGCAGCTGGCCAGGATGTGGCTGTGGCCGTCTTGATGCTGCAGGCCCTCTCCGTTGAGCGTGGTCCGGCCGGATGTGCCTCCAAGGAGGAATCCCCTGCAGCGCATGTCGGCGGCCGCCCAGATCAGGTCACCGATTCGCTGGAAACCGAACATGGAGTAGTAGATGAAAAAGGGAATGGTGTTCACACCGTGGGTCGCATACGCGGTTCCCGCGGCGATGAAGGAGGACATGGATCCCGCTTCGTTTATCCCCTCCTCTAATATCTGGCCGTCCTTGGCCTCCTTGTAGAAGAGGAGGGTATCCGCGTCCACGGGTTCGTAGAGCTGTCCCACGTGGGAATAAATCCCGCACTGCCTGAAGAGGGGATCCATCCCAAACGTCCGCGCTTCATCCGGAATGATCGGGACAACGAGTTTGCCGATCTCCGGGTCGCGGAGGAGTTTGGCGAACAGACGGACAAAGGCCATGGTCGTAGAGACTTCCCGGCCATCCGTCCCAAGTAAGAACTCTTCGAACGTCTTCAACCCGGGGCCCTTGATGGGCTCTGCGCTTCCGTCCCGGCTGGGCACAAACCCCCCGAGTTCCCGCCTCCTTTCCATCATGTACTTCATTTCCCGGCTGTCGTCGGGGGGGCGGTAGAACGGCGCTTCGGCCACGTCCTCGTCGGAGATGGGTATGCCGAACCGGGATCGGAACTCCCGCAGCTCTTCCTCGTTCAGCTCGTGCTGCTGATGGGTCACATTCCGGCCTTCGCCGGCCTCACCAAGTCCGTAACCCTTAATGGTCTTGGCTAGGATAACGGTGGGTGCCCCTTCGTGTTCCACTGCGGCCTTGAAGGCCGCATAGACCTTTTCCGGATCGTGGCCCCCACGGCGGAGTTTTCGGATCTGATCGTCGGACAGGTGCTCGACCGTCTTTAGGAGCTCGGGGTTTTTCCCGAAGAAGTCCTTACGGGTATAGGCGCCGGATTCGACGGTGTACTTCTGGTATTGACCGTCCACGACTTCACCCATCCGCTGGACCAGAACTCCGTCTTCGTCCTTTTCCAAAAGGGGATCCCAATCATCACCCCAGATGACCTTGACCACGTTCCATCCAGCCCCACGAAAGGCGGCTTCCAGCTCCTGTATAATCTTCCCGTTCCCCCGCACGGGGCCGTCCAACCGCTGCAGGTTGCAGTTGATCACGAAGATCAGGTTATCCAGCCTTTCGCGGGACGCCAGAGTGATCGCTCCCAGGGACTCCGGCTCGTCCGACTCGCCGTCTCCCATGAAGACCCAGACGTGCGACCCGGAGGTGTCTTTGAGGCCCCGGTCTTCCAGGTAGCGGTTAAACCTTGCCTGGTAGATGCCCATGATGGGGGCCAGGCCCATCGAAACCGTTGGAAACTCCCAGAAACCGGGCATCAACCAGGGATGAGGATAGGAAGAGAGACCGCCCGGGGAAGTCAGTTCCCGTCGGAAATTCTGGAGATGCTTAACATCCAAACGGCCCTCCAGAAAAGCCCGTGCGTAGATCCCCGGAGCAGCGTGCCCCTGGAAGTAGACCTGATCCCCTGAAAAGTCCTTTCCCTTTCCCCGAAAGAAATGGTTGAACCCCACTTCGTAGAGGTTGGCCGAGGAGCCATAAGTGGAGATATGGCCGTGGAGGCTCGGATCTTCACGATTCGCACGAACGACCATGGCCATCGCGTTCCACCGGATAAAGCTCTTGATCCTCCGTTCGATCTCCCGGTCCCCGGGAAAGGGCGGCTGACGATCGACAGGGATGGTGTTGATGTAGGGGGTATTGGCGTTGAAAGGGATCTCCACGCCCACTATCTGTGCACGCTCTTCCAGTTTGTCGAGGAGAAAGCGAACCCGATCGGGTCCCTGGTTTTTCAAGGCGTAGTCCAGTGATTCCAGCCACTCCCGGGTTTCGGCAGGATTATTATCTTGAGAGGGTGTTCCAAGGACCTTACTCGGCATGGAATATATCCTTTTTCAAGGTTGAAACGTTTGAGCCGGCCAGGATACAGGGGCTCAGGATCCGTTCCCGATGGTCGTGGGACTTCTGTCTAATTTGCGACCCCCTAATTTACCAGGAGGGGTAACAAATGTCAAATGTGCACCCTTGGAAACAGGAGGAAATCGTTCGCCCAGGACCATCAAAAGGAAAGGGCCCCCAGAAAAAATCCTGGAAGCCCAAAGCTTATCAGATGGTTTAAAATGCACGCGGTGACACTTCTCGCGATTAGATCATACGGGGGTTCTCCTTCAGCAAGACTTATGTCATTTCTGCAATCAACTCATCGAACAATGGCTGGTCGATGCCAAGGGACTGGTCGACCAGCGGACCTTCCTTAAACACCGGCTCGCTGTCTTCGTAGATGGGTTGCTCATCCTTATAGAAGAGGCCCATCGGGATCCGGTCGCCCCACTCAAACGACCGCTCTAATCCGGCGGTGACATCGGATGGATCGTAGCCCGTTTCGTCCTCAAGCAGGTAAAGGCGCTCCTTAAACCAGGGGTATGTGTTTATTTTGTTAAAGGTGACGCACGGGCTGAACACATCAATCAGGGCAAAGCCGCGATGGGCGATGCCTCCGGCAAAAAGCTGCGTTAAATGTTTCGGGTTTCCCGAAAAGGCACGTGCCACATAGGTGGCCCCGGACGAGATTCCAAGCGCGATGGGATTGATGGGCAACTCAACATTTCCCCGTGGCGTGGTCAGGGTTCGCACGTCTTTCATCGTGGTCGGGGATGCCTGGCCGGTGGTCAGGCCGTAGATCTGGTTGTTCATCACGATATAGGTCAGGTCCAGGTTGCGGCGCATGGCGTGGATGAAATGGCACATTCCGATGCCATAACCATCGCCATCTCCTCCGGTGACGACAACGTGCAGATCGTGGTTTGCCAGCTTGGCCCCCGTGGCCACAGGCAGCGCACGCCCGTGGAGGCTGTGGACGCCGTATGAGTTGATAAACCCGGGCAAGTTTGACGAACACCCGATTCCAGATACGACGAGCACCTGGTGAGGCCGTATATCCAATTCGACCAAAGCCATCTTCAGGGACTTTAGGACACCGAAGTCTCCGCAGCCCGCGCACCAATCCGGATCCACCAGGGCGTCGTAGGTGTGAAGCGTCAATTCCTCAAGTTTTTCGGCCACGACTGCCATCGAGAAAACTCCTTATGTGAAGGTCGCATTCAGATGTGAAAGGTCATAGGTATTTTTGTCCATATCACTTCAAGTCCTCGTGCAGTTTCCAATCGTGGATTGAACCGGTCTCCCGACCGATAAACAGATCCCCGACGGGGCCGCCATCTTTTTTGTCTGAGATCTTGACCTGCCACACGGGTTCGTTATATCCGTTGTCTGAGACCTCTTCGAAGCCCACCGGCCGGCCTTTCTCTTTAAGATAGACCCGAATGTAGTGGTAGGCGATCTCGCGAGCCTCGTTCTGAGTAACCAGGCCGTTTTGTGGATGGCCTTCGAGGATGGCCTTCACCCGCTCCACGATATCTCCAGGTTCAAAGGGTTCTCCGTCATATCTCAAGATTAGATCGTCCACGGAAAATCCTGTTTCGGCCCGCAGGTGACGGGCAAACTGACCCGAGTAGTTTCCCTCCACCACAAAGGTTCGACGGCACACCTTCAAGATTTCAGAAACCTCCTGGCTGTGGAAGGGGAGGAGATACCTGGTGTGCAGGTGATTGGCGCTAATGCCGATTTCAGCCAACTTGTCGACCGCCTCGTGAATGACCCCCCACGTGGAACCCCATCCGATAAGGGTCACATCGGCATCGGCCGGACCCTCGAGCCGAGGTGGCGGCAATTGCGCCAGCACACCCTCCATCTTGCGCATCCGTTTTTCTTGCGACTTACGACGCAGGGAAGCGTTGGTGTGCTCGTCGCTGATCAACACGCCTCTCTCGTCGTGATCGTCGGTGGCTGCAACATAGGCAATCCCCTCGGTGCCTGGCAGAACGCGAGGAGAGACACCGGATGGCGTGAATGCATAGCGCTTGAAATCCCCGTTCTTTGCGAAATCTGGCACATCTCGCAACAGCTCGCCCCTTTCAATAGGGACATCAGGTGTCAGGGCGTCCGCTTCGATCGCCTCAACGTGCTGTCCCAGCATCAGGTCAGAGATCATGATCACGGGAAGCTGATACTGTTCGGCCAGATTGAAGGCCTCGGCCGTCATATAATAGCAGTCTTTGACATCGGAAGGGGCAACAATAACACGGGGATAATCACCCTGTGATGCCCCCAATGCTTGATTCAGATCGCCCTGCTCAGTCTTGGTCGGGAGTCCGGTGGAGGGCCCTCCCCGCTGCACATTGATGAAAACCGCGGGCGCTTCAATGATGCTGGCCATGCCGATCGCCTCGGTCATCAAGGCGAATCCTCCGCCCGAGGTGGCACACATGGCCCGTACCCCGGCGTGACCCGCACCGATGGTTATGTTGGCCACCGCGATCTCATCCTCCGCCTGTTTGACGGCCACACCGCACCGCTCGCCGTGAGACATGAACCAGTGCAGGATGCTGGAAGCGGGGCTCATCGGATAGGCCGCATAAAGTTTGCAACCGGCTGCTGTAGCGCCCAGGGCCATGGCAACGTTACCGGTGATGACGGGCATGCGGTTTCGGGAAAAGGTCCATTCGCCGTCGATCGGTTCTAGATTCTTGAGGGCGTAGTCATAACCGACTCGGGCCACGCCGACATTCTGCTCGATGATCTTAGGACCCTTGTGAGCGAAGGTGTCCGACAGCATACCGGCCATGACATCAAATTCGAGACGGAAGGCATGCATCAGCGCACCGAGGGCGACGATATTTTGCATAACAGGCAATAACTTGCCAAGATCTTTAGTCAGCTCTTTAAAGGGAAATGGAAGCACCCGCACCCCTTCTGGCACCAAAAACGGGTCGCAGTTCAACTTGTCGCTGTTGTGTATGATCACGCCCCCCGGCTCCACTTCACGCGCGTGCCGTTCCAAGCTGTCCTGGTTGAGGGCGATCAGGGCGTTCAGATGGTCCCCGTGGTTGTGGACCTTTTTTTCGGAAATCCGGAGGCGCAGCCAGGTGTGTCCGCCCCGTATGAGGGACTGGTAGCTGTTGTAGGCGTAGACGTATAATCCTAGGCGGGCAACCGAGTGGGCAAGGGTATCCCCGGTTTTTTCCAATCCATCGCCCGCCGCCCCTGCAATGCCCACAGTGATTTCCTGGTGCTGCCTGTTGGAGGTTGGCATCGATCTACTCCTTTCTAAAGATCTATTTCATTGTAAAAGTAGGTTCCAAAAAAGAAATCCCCTCCGGACGGGCTTCCGGCTTGCGATCCCATCCCATCCAGCACCTCCTAATCCTCAGGGATCGGTAAGTCACCCTATTATGGGATGTGGAGTGAGGAAAAAATCACCTAATTATACCAAAATCCATGCAATGGTGCAAGCGAGTTATTCAGGGACCCTCTGTTTCCGAGATGCAGGCAAATTTTAGAGGATTTCCAATACCGTATAAGCCAATATAAAAAAGACAGATAGAAAAATATTCACAAGCAAAGATCGTCACCCGCTTCGCGGATTAATAAATAGAAGGCCCCCGCTCATTGGATCGGGGGCCTTCTGCGACCGTGGCGTTCGGAGGATCGCCACGACCCTTCGATGATTATTTTTTCACCAAAAACAAGATAATGGGGAGGTGGCCTCATGACAAGCACAATATTTTGGGCCTGTGCTTCCCCCAACCCCCTCCCCTCCGAAAGGGAAACGGGGAAGGGGGGAACCGGAAGTTCTTAATCCCCCAACCGGTACCTGAAGATGGTGTAGAGGATCTTGATGCCCGCCTTTAGCGTTCCGGACAACGTGCCGGTGATTTTGGAGACGCCTATCCGCCGGCGATAGCTGACAGCCACTTCCGTGGCCGGGATCCGCATCCGTGCTGCCTTGACCTGCATCTCCACGGTCCACCCAAAGGTTTTATCCCGCATTTCGACCTTTTCCAGGGCACCCCTCGTGATCGCCCGGAAAGGGCCCAGATCCGTGAACCGGACACCGAAAAGCAGGCGAATCAAGAAAGTCGCCAGGGCGTTCCCGAACCGCGCCTGGGGCAGGAGCGCACGGTGTTCTGCCGTTCCCAGGGTCCGGGAGCCGATGACCAGCTGAGCATTTCTTAAAAGTATAGGTTCGAGGAGGCGAGGCATCTCGTCCGGGTGGTCGCTGTAGTCGCCGTCGAGAAACACCAGAATATCGGGGTGATCGGCCGCAGCGATTCCGGCCAGACACGCCGAACCGTAGCCCCGCCGCCCTTCTATGACCACGCGTGCCCCGGCCTGCTCAGCCAAGGGGGCGGTCCGGTCGGTGGATCCGTTATCGACCACGATGATCTCTGTAACAAGCCCCTCCGGGATGTCGCCCAGGACCGAGATGATGCCGTCCTGTTCGTTGAAGACCGGAATAATCACGGAGATACGAGGATGGGTCTCTGACGTGTTTTTGGGTCGAATATCAAATTCTCCTATAGGCGCGTCCACACCATCCGTTACCCGTCCCTCCTTGCGTTGATCAGAATGCCGTGGGCAACTCTCTTTAACCGAATATCTACGCATCCCGCGTTTCGAAAAAAGCGCTTCAGGTCAAGGTCAGAGTAGAGGAAAAATCGAGCATCGCTGATGATGGGAAAGATAAACTTGATGAGCCGGCCCACCGGTCCGTTGTCCCGGGTCCATAATAGGGCATACCCCCCGGGACTAAGGCTCCGGATCATCTCCTGGACAACCCGGCGGGGATCCGCGGTGTGACAGATGACCCCAAATGATGTCGCCAGGTCAAAGACCCCGGAACGGAACGGCAGGGATCCGGCGCTGGCCTGGACGTATTGAATTTCAGTGGATTTGCAGACGCGCTTCGCCTCTGCGAGGAATTGGGACGAGAGGTCCAGGCCCAAAACCTCAGAAATAGGATATAATTCCTTAGCGATCCTTGCGGCTGCCCCGGTCCCGGTACCGATGTCGAGAATGCGTCGAACGGGGTTCGGCACCTCTTCGATGGCCTGACGGATCATCCTTCCGTAGCCCATCCGGTCGAGAAAATAAAGCCAAAGGTGATAGAATCGAGCGCTTGAACGGGCCCATATCCGGGTCCGCGATTCCTGTTCTCGGGTTTCCATAGTTTCGAAAGTTAAAGCAATACCAAAGGCCTGGACAATAAAAAAGGCCCGGAAACGTCGAACCCTCCTTTTTCGTCTTGACTTGATCTTGTCGAGGACCCTAATTTGGCAGGTATTCTTTTGGGACTGAGTTCTCCCCGGTTTTACCTCCCCCCCAGTGTGCTGACCCCAACTTTTCCGGCACTTGAAAGCCGACCGAATTTCTCGCCTATTCATTGGATAGCTGGGTGGAATCGCCTCAATCCCAAATGATGATGAGATAAGATGATTTCGAAGGAAAATTTTTCAGGGATTATCCGTGGAAACACGTAACCTTGAAGTTCACCGGGCCCGGGTCCACAACCTGCGAAATGTGAGCGTGGACCTGAAGCGCAACCGCTTGATCTGCTTCACGGGCGTGAGCGGTTCCGGAAAATCGTCCCTCGCGTTCGATACGATCTACGCGGAGGGACAGCGGCGGTACATCGAGTCTCTGTCCTCCTACGCCCGCCAGTTTTTGGGCCAGATGGAGAAGCCCGACGTCGATGCGATTAAGGGGATCTCCCCCACGCTGTCGATCGAACAGAAGGCTGCGGGGAGGAACCCCCGATCAACGGTTGGGACGATCACTGAGATTTTCGACTACCTCAGGGTGTTGTTTTCCAGGGTGGGTACCCCCCATTGCGTGAAGTGCGGGAAACCGATCGGGGCACAGTCCCGGGAGGGGATCGTGGAGAGGATTCTGGGTTTGGGAGAGGGGACACGGATTCACGTGATGGCCCCGATCGTTAAGAAGCGAAAGGGGGAGTACGTCGAACTGTTTCAGGAACTCCTGCGGGACGGATACGTCCGGGCAAGGGTTGACGGGAAACTCGTTGATCTTCCCGACACGCCAAGGTTAGGGCGATACATCAAACACGATATCGACGTGGTGGTGGATCGTCTTGTCGTGAGGCCTGATGAGCGGGTACGGGTGGCCGAGGCGGTGGACGCGGCGTTGCGGCTGGGCCAGGGCACCGTGATCGTAAGTATGGAACGGGGGGAGGGAAGAGGTGGAGAGGGGAAAAGGGACACCGGGCAGGCTCCGGCTCCGTTGCTTGCTCCGGACAAACTTGGAATGGATGGGGAGAAGGGTGGTGGGGAGTGGGATGAACTTCTCCTCAGCTGCAACTTTGCGTGCACCGAATGCGGAATCAGCGTGGAGGAACCGACGCCGCAGATGTTCTCTTTTAACAACCCGCAGGGGATGTGCCCTGAATGCAGCGGACTGGGGACAAGATTCGCCATGGACCTTTCCCTTGTCGTTCCGGACGAACGTCTCTCTCTCGTTGACGGGGCCATCACCCCGATCGGCGTACCGGCCAACAGGTGGAAACTTCATTACTATGAAGGCGTACTGAATCACTTTGGGTTCAATTGCAGGGATCCCTGGGAGAAGGTGAGCGATGAGGCGCGCCGGTCCCTGCTTTACGGAATGGGGAACCGAAAGATCTGGTTCTCGTGGCGCAGGCGAAACGGATCGATATCTCGCCACAGGGACACATTCGAGGGGATCCTCGCGCCGCTGGAGCGGAAATATGTTGAAGGACGGTCCCATGCGATGCGAAAGGTCGGGAAATTCATGCGGACGTCACCCTGTGAGGCGTGCGAGGGTGCCCGTTTAAGGCCGGAGGCCCTGTCCGTTAAGATCGCGGGAGGATCGATCGCAGATGTCGTCAAGATGTCCGTCGAGGAGGCGCACGATTTCTTTTCATGCCTGGAATTGAATCGGACGCAGCAAATCATCGCCGAGGACGCGCTCAAGGAAATCGCAGGCCGTTTAAAGTTCCTGCTGGATGTGGGGCTGGGTTATCTGGCGCTGGATCGAACGGCCCCCACCCTTGCAGGGGGGGAGGCTCAGCGGATCCGTCTGGCCAGTCAAATCGGAAGCAGCCTGGTGGGCGTGACCTACGTGCTGGATGAGCCGTCGATTGGACTCCACAACAGGGATAATCGCAAGCTCTTGAACGCACTGGGGGCATTGCGGGATGCCGGTAACACCGTTATCGTGGTGGAACACGACGAAGAAACGATGAAGGAGGCGGACATGATCGTCGACTTCGGACCCGGACCGGGTCACCGGGGCGGGGAGATCACAGCCGTGGGGAACTGGGAGGAGGTGGCTTCATCCCCTGAATCGGTCACCGGTGATTATCTGGCCGGTCGGCGAAAGATCGCAATTCCGGATCGACGAAGGACGATCGATGGGCGGTGGCTGGAGGTCTATGGAGCGCGTCAGAACAACCTGAAGGAGATCGATGTCCGAATTCCGATCGGCAGGTTGACTTGCGTCACGGGGGTCTCCGGTTCAGGAAAGAGTTCGCTCATCAACGACGTGGTCTTCGCTTCACTTGCCCGCGATCTGAACGGGGCCATGACCGAACCGGGGGCGTTCAGGGACATAAAAGGGACAGATCATCTCGATAAGGTGATCAAGATCGATCAACAGCCGATCGGACGGACCCCGCGAAGCAATCCTGCGACTTATACGGGTGTGTTTACACCGATCCGCGAGTTGTTCGCCGAATTGCCGGAGTCAAAGGTCCGGGGATACAAGCCTGGGCGATTCAGCTTCAACGTAAAGGGGGGAAGATGCGCAGCGTGTGATGGGTATGGGGCCAACCTGGTGGAGATGGATTTTCTCGCCGACGTCTGGGTCCAATGTCCCGTCTGCGAGGGGCAACGATTTAATCGAGAGACCCTTGAGGTCAGGTTCAAGGGGATGTCGATCGCCCAGGTCCAGGATATGGAGGTTGAAGAGGCCCTTGTCTTCTTCAAGGATATCCCGCGTATTCGGCGGATTCTCCAGACCCTCGAGGATGTTGGGATGGGATACGTGAAGTTGGGCCAGCCTGCCCCAACCCTGTCAGGAGGGGAAGCGCAGCGTGTAAAACTGGCTGCAGAACTCTGCCGGAAAAGCACCGGAAAGACCCTTTATATACTCGATGAGCCGACAACAGGCCTCCATTTTGCGGACATTCAGAACCTTCTGAATGTCCTCCACCGATTTGTGGATGAAGGAAATACGGTGATTGTGATCGAGCACAACATGGAAATCATCAAGACGGGGGATTGGTTGATCGACCTTGGCCCTGATGGGGGTGATGGGGGGGGAGAGGTGGTCGCAACAGGAACACCGGAAGCGGTCAGCCGTGTGAAGGGCTCTTATACCGGAAACGTTTTGAAAGAGATCCTGAAAGGGAAGGCGCCCAGGGGCCGGTTGTCAGAGGCCCGGGGGAAAACGAAACGGGGAAGGGGTAAAAGGGAGAGGGGGGGCGTTCCCCCTTCCGCGCTTCCCGTTGTCCCTGATTTCCGGGAAATGGGGGAGATGACGCACATCCAGGTCGTGGGGGCCAGGGAGAACAACCTCAGGAATGTGGATGTGAAGATTCCAAGGGAGCGGATGACCGTGGTGTCGGGGGTCAGCGGGTCGGGGAAGTCGTCTTTTGCTCTCGATACCGTATACGCGGAAGGGCAAAGACGCTATGTTGAATCGCTTTCTACGTATGCCCGGCAGTTTCTGGGCCAGATGCAGAAGCCTAAAGTGGAACGGGTGATCGGTCTCTCCCCGGCCATAGCGATCGAACAGAAAGCGGTCAGCAAAAACCCTCGATCCACGGTGGGGACGGTGACGGAGGTGTATGACTACTTGAGGGCCCTTCTGGCGACTGTGGGGACGCGATATTGTCCGGATTGTGACGTCAAGGTGGGGGCGCAGACGGTACAGGAGATGGTGGATCGGATCCTGGATATGCCGGGAGGGAGGCGGCTTCTGCTGCTTGCCCCACTGGCCCCGGGGAAGGGGGAGGATTACGAGACCATTCTGAATCGGATGCGTAGGAACGGGTTTGTTCGCGGCCGTCTCGATGGGAAGATGTTCGATCTGAAGAAAGAGATCGAAATCGACCATCGACAAAATCACCGTCTGGAGATCGTCGTGGACCGGCTCTCCGTATCCCGGCGATCCGTACGACGGTTTGCGGATTCCGCGGCCATCGCGCTAGACCTGTCGGGGGGCACTTTAATTGTGGCTTCCCCCGATGATTCCAGGGAGCTGCGGTTGAGTCAACACCTTTCGTGTCCTTCGTGCGGGCGGGGATTTGAGTCTCTCTCACCGCAACACTTTTCGTTCAATCATTACGAGGGATGGTGTCCCAACTGCGAGGGATTGGGCGTGCAGGAGGGTTTGAATCGGGGAACGGTCGTGCCGGATTCTCGAAAATCGCTTCGGGATGGGGCGGTCGCAGTCTGGGGACCTTTGAGAGGGAGGCCGCTGGGGGCGATGATATCTTCTCTGGGGAAGATCGAAGGATTTGACCTTGACACGCCGTTCAGGGATATGGATCCCAAGGCCCATCGGTGTTTGTTGCAGGGGACGGGGGACCGGTGGATAAAGGGACCTGGAGGTTTTAAATTTCGTTTCAAGGGGATCTTCCCCGCAGTGGAGGAGATCGTACGGGCTTCACGCCGGCTGCGGGAGGCAATCGGACATGAGGTTCAGGAAATCGTCTGCCCGGAATGCGAAGGGAGCCGAATCCGACCCGAGAGCCGGGCTGTCAGACTTCAGGGCCGGACCGTTATGGATCTGTCCCGGATGCCGATCTCAGATTGCCGCATCTTTTTCGACAAGCTTAGGCTGGACCAGAGGAGACGGAAGGCAGCCGGGGAGGTTCTGAATGAAATCAAGGGTCGTCTGAGGTTCCTGGATGATGTGGGCCTGGACTATCTGACTCTGGATCGAAGGGCCCCCACTTTATCCGGCGGAGAGTCCCAAAGGATTCGTCTGGCCGGACAAATCGGGAGTGGGCTGACGGGTGTGCTCTACGTGCTTGACGAACCGACGATAGGGCTCCATCCGAGAGATAACAGGCGCCTTTTGAAGGCACTGAAACGGCTTCGAAACCTGGGGAACACCCTTATTGTGGTTGAACACGACCGGGACACGCTGATTTCCGCCGACCACGTCCTCGATTTCGGACCGGGGGCCGGGGCCCACGGGGGATATTTGGTTGCCGAAGGGCGTCCCCGAGAACTGAACCGCGGGAATGGATCCCTGACGGGTCAATATCTCAGCGGGAAGTTGCAGATCGATGTACCGCATAAACGGCGCAAATCAAGCGGATGCCTGGAGGTTATCGGCGCCTGGCACAACAACCTGAAGGGGATCGACGTGAAGATTCCGACAGGGGTTTTCACCTGCGTGACCGGCGTCTCCGGATCGGGTAAGAGTTCACTCGTGAACGACGTCGTCCACGGAGGACTCTCCAGGGAGATCGAGGGCTCCCGGAACGCAGGAGGTACCTGCGATGAAATCCGCGGGACGGATGCCCTGGACAAGGTCATCTCCATCGACCAGGCCCCCATCGGGCATTCGCCCCGAAGCAATCCGCTGACATATGTGGGGGGGTTCAACGGGATCAGGGACCTGTTTTCGAGGCTTCCGGAATCCCGAAAACGGGGTTATTCCCCCCGCCAGTTCAGCTTCAACGTTGGACGTGGCCGGTGCGAGTCGTGCGAGGGGATCGGGGCAAGACGGATTGAGATGCATTTTCTCCCGGACGTGTATGTGACGTGCGATGCCTGCAGGGGGAAGCGATACACCCCGGAAACCCTTGATATCCGGTATAAAGGGTTGTCGATCGCCGATGTGCTGGAACGTACGATCTCAGAGGCTCTTGAGCATTTCAGTGAGATCCCGAAAATCCGCCGGACCCTCCAGACGCTCGAGGATGTGGGCCTTGGCTATATGGCAACGGGTCAGTCCTCAAGGACGCTTTCGGGTGGAGAGGCACAACGGGTGAAACTCGCGTCGGAGCTTTCCCGGCCAAGCACCGGGAAAACGATCTACTTCCTGGACGAGCCCACGACCGGACTCCACGTCGCTGACATCAAGAATCTCTTAAAGGTCCTGAATCGGCTCGTGGATGCGGGAAATACGGTTGTTGTGATCGAACACAATATGGATGTGATCAAGACGGCGGACTGGGTGATCGACCTGGGTCCGGAGGGGGGGGAACAAGGGGGTGAGGTCGTGGGGGTCGGAACGCCCGAGGAGGTGGCGAAGGTGGACGCGTCGCATACCGGGAGGATTCTGCAGGAGGTTCTTGGGTCGTAATGGCCGGCTGAAAATTTGTTGATCCTGTAGGGGCGACCCTTGCGTTCCCCTATGATTTTGGTTTCTTTGTGCTTTTTTCCCGACGGCTTTTTTGCCGTCTTTTTTTTTGAGCTCTGGCTTAGATGTCAACGCCAACATCCGGACATTTTTTACACCCGCCCGGGCCCGCTTTCGAGGATCCGCCGCAGGAACAGCTTTGTCCTTTCCTGACGGGGAGCCTGCAAGACTTCCTCCGGCCCCCCTTCCTCCACGATCACCCCTTCATCCATAAACAATACCCTGTGCGCCACTTCCCTTGCGAAGGACATTTCGTGGGTCACCACCACCATGGTCGTTCCCTCGGCCACGAGGGAACGCATCGCATGCAGGACCTCGCCGACCCATTCCGGGTCGAGAGATGAGGTGGGTTCGTCGAATAACATAATCTCCGGTTCCATCGCAAGGGCACGGGCGATGGCAACTCGCTGCTGCTCACCTCCCGACATCTGTTGCGGATAAGCACCCATGCGTGACCCGATGCCCACTTTCCTGAGAAGGGTTTCAGCTCGTGTCTCCGCTTCCTCAATCTGAAGGCCCATTACTCTCCTCGGAGCAAGGGTGACGTTCTGCAGGGCGGTCAAATGTGGAAAAAGGTTGAAGCGCTGGAAGACCATTCCGATTTTCCGCCTCACTTTGTTCCGATCCGTACCCGACCGGGTGATGTCCTTCCCATCCAGGAGTACCTGTCCCGAGGTGGGCTCCTCAAGCAGGTTCAGGCAATGTAGAAAGGTGGACTTTCCACATCCGGACGGGCCCACGAGGACCACGACCTCACGTTTTGAGACCGATAGATTGATTCCCTTAAGGACGGTATGGCCCCCGAAGCTCTTATAGAGCTCCCTGGACTCGAGGATCGGAATTTCAGGCATAAAAACCTCAGGGATCAGTAATCAGGGGTCAGGTGTCGGAAGAGCTGGTATCAGATACCGAGGATCAAGAGGTGGGGACCACCACCTCCGACACCTGATACCGACCCCGACTCACCCCGCCCGTCCCGCTTCCCACCTTTTCTCCATCCCTGCCGCCAACCGGGTCAGGGGAAAGGTGACAGCGAAATAGAAGATCGCAACCAGGGGCCAGACGGTCAAAGGATCCGCGTAACGGCCCGACAATTCCTGCCCGGCTCTTGTCAACTCGGTCAGTCCCATCACGGAGACCAGAGAGGAGTCCTTGAGAAGGGCAACGGCCTCGTTGGTCAGAGGGGGAACCATTCTCCGAAGGGCTTGCGGGAGCACAACGAATCGGAGGGCTTTCCACCTGGTCATCCCCAGGGATCGCGCGGCTTCGGTTTGTCCTCGATCCACTGAGAGTATCCCCGCCCGGCAGGTTTCAGCGATATAAGCACTGGCATTGACCCCAAGGGCGACGACCCCCGCGGACCATGCAGAGAGAGAAAGACCGACCGAGGGAAGGACGAAGTAGACAAAAAAGATCTGGACCAAAAGGGGCGTGCCCCTCAAGAGCTCTATATATGTACCAGCTGCGATGGAGATGATACGAGAGGGGAGGATCCGAAATAAAGCCACCAGAAGCCCCAGGGGAAGGGCGAGCAGGTATGCGCCGATGGTCAGCTGGAGTGTCCAGAAGATTCCCTTTGCGAACACGGGAAGCACACGTTCAGACAGGGAGGGTCCCGGGGGAGGGGGCTTTTTAGGATCGAACCATTTCGAGTAGAGTTGGTCGTAGGTCCCGGAAGCCCGGATCCGGAAAAGGGCGTTGTTCACGGCGGCAACCAGGTCCGCATCTTCCTTTCTGAACACGAACCCATATCGATCCTGTGTCAAAAGGTCGCCCACCATCTCAAGGTCCGGGAAGTTCTGCCCGATCATCCACTTTATGGTGGGGGCATCGCCGATCACGGCGCGAAGACGGCCCTGCTTGAGGTCGAGAAGGGCGAGGTCCATCGAGGCGTACTTCCGAATATCCACCCCTCCCTGGCGTTCCAGCAGGTACTGGGAGGTGGTGTTCACCTGCACCCCGACTGCTTTCCCGAAAAGATCAGGAAGGTGTGTGATCTCCCTCTCGTCTTTTCGCACGGTGATGATCTGTCCGGCATTGTAATATGGATCTGCGAAGGCCATCTCCGCTGCCCGCTCCGGGGTGATGGTGACAGCAGAGATGATCATGTCGTACTTTCCGGCGATCAGTCCAGGAAAGATTCCGTCGAAGCTGACATTCGTCCAGATGATGCGGATCCCCAACTCGCGGGAAAGGGCCTCCCCGAGGTCGATATCGAATCCCTCATAAGCATCCCCGATTTTGCTCTCGAAAGGCGGGTAGGTCGCATCGGTTCCTACCTGGATCTCGCCGGTTCTGCGGATGTGTTCCAGGGCGGTCTCTCCGAAGCCAGGATTGGCCAGGAGGCAGATCAGCATAGCGCAAATCGAGGCGTGTCTCATGGTTTTCTCCGATGGCAAACCCGCGAATCGTGAAACGTAAATCGAATCCCGAAAAAGGCAATATCTCGTATCCCGTTAAGATAGCGAAGCTTGAGCAACGAAAAGGATATCACCCCCCCCGTGTCTGGGAAAGACCGCCGCCTTACTGGGGATTCAAAAAAAGGGTGGTGAATATCATTCAAATGGCACTTCACGTCCCAGTTTAATGAAGCCATCCGGTTTTATTTGCGCGGTCCAATGCGGTACGAAGTCGATCGGGGGTCAGATTCGGCAGCCGTCCTGGATCGGCGGACAAAAGGCCGTTTAAGCCCGCCTCTTCAGCCGCCTCGGCAGTGGCCTCGAAGATGGGGGGGAGTCGATTTTCCTCAATCATTTTCACCTGGAACATGGGCCCCTTGCTTCTTTTCATCCGAACCCCGGTCGAGAAGGCCAGCACCAGAGCTTCTTGAACATATCCATCGATGAATCCGCCTCTTGCCAACCCTAAGGCGGATCGACCTGCCAACCGGTTAAGCTGGTCCGGGCCCATGGGAGCGTCGGTAGCGACGATAGCGCAGACCGAACGGGTCCGCACACCCTCGAGATCAGGCAGGTCCAGGAAACGGCCTACGGGAACCCCATTCACCCTCAACCCGGGACGTTCCCCGCCATTGGCTGCCACAAGAATTCCGATCCTGTGCCCCTCCACCAGCCTGGAGGATGTCCCAACGCCCCCCCTCAACCCGAATGCGCATAACCCTCTTCCGATCCCGGAGCTGCCCTCGGCCACCTCCTCGGGGGTGTGTCCAAAACAGAGGAGCAACTCGGCCTCTCCGATTTTTTGTTCTTTCTTCCGATCGTTGAGGGTTCCGTCGTCAATTCCGACGATCACGGGAGGCCAACCCGCGTCGATCGAAAGGCCCGCGTCCCGTCGATGTCCGTAAGAGATCACCCCATCGTAGACTCCGCCAAACGCAGGGGCGGGGGCCAGCACAATCGGACCGGAGAATGTGCCGAAATCCTCTGCGACGGGAAGGCCGGACATCTTTGCTCCCCCGTCGAGAGTCCAGCGGCCCAGGAAGAGTTTGTGTTTCTCCGGGGTTCCGGAAAAAGGAATCACAGCGGTGAGTCCCGTCAGGAGTCCTGTCCCTGCGATGTCCGTATGACCCACCCTGATTCCCTCAATGTCCGCGATGGCATTGAACGGTCCAGGTTGAAACCGTCCGATCCGGATGCCAAGGTCTCTAATTCGGGTTCCCGCCATGGATAAACCTAATTTGAATCGTTCGGAGGGGTTCGCGAATTGCCCCCACATGGTGACTCATATGGTCAACGACCCAGGGGCGAATCACGAGTCGTCCCTACTTCAATTTATTGTAAGTCCTGAACACCTCCAACAGGCGATCGAGGGGCAATGCGTGGACGGTGTTATCGTTCCTTCCGGTCATGGTCGTTGCGGTCGTCAGGGCATTCAATACCGCCTCCTCAGTGGCCTCAATCGTGGCCTGGTAGATGGGGTTGATCGCGCTGTCGTCAAGGACCTTAAGGTTCGATGCCTGTACCCCGGGACGTGCAGGCAACAGGTTTCCGGTCGAAAAGGCCAGGGCAAGGTCTCCGCTGGAGTGCATCGAAAGGGATCCCGTCCGGGCGAGCCCCATAGCTGCGCGTTTCGCCAACCGCCTGAGTTGGACGGGAAGCAAGGGGGCGTCGGTGGCTATCACCAGAAGGATCGACTTTGAGCGGCTTTTCCCGGGTTCCGGCATTCGGTCCGGGATCTCTCTACCCACGGGCACTCCTAAAATCATCAACTGGGGCCTCCTACCGTGGTTGGCCTGGACGAGAACCCCGACGGTGAATTGAAGCCCGTTCGAAGTTACGAAACGCCGCGAGGAGGTCCCCGTTCCTCCTTTGAACCCGTAGGAAATCATGCCGGTACCGCCACCGACACATCCTTCTGCGATTAGCCCGGAGGTTGCGGTTTCGATGGCAGATCGAACGTGTTCCCTCTGGACATGCCGTCCCTCGATATCGTTCAGGAAGGCATCCCAGGTTTCCCCTACCACCGGCTCGGGCCAATCTCCTGACGCCATCAATCCCGGCCTCCGTTCCAGCATCCAGCTCAAAGCCGAATCGTAGACCTTTCCGATGTTAGACGTGTTTGTGAGGAGGATGGGACCACCTAACCGTCCGGTGCGTCGGATATATCCGATCCCGGTCATCTCTCCATTGCCGTTCAGCGTCAGGTCCCCTGCAAATAGATCCACCTCAAGATCCTTCCCGACAGGAAGAATCGCGGTCACACCCGTCCTGACAGGGCCTTCTCCAACGATCAGCTTCCCTTTTCCCCGGATCAACGTCGTGTAACCGACTTCCACCCCTGCCACATCCGTGATCGCGTTGAAGGGGCCCGGGGGCATCGTCCCCGGAGTGACGCCCAGCTGACGCAACCGCACCCGGGTTTCCTTGAGATCCCCTATCCCGTTACCCAAGATCGATCCCGGAACTGCCAGGATAGCCGTTCCCGCCAACCCAATATCCAAAAACCTTCGGCGAGTGATCCTGTCGCTGAACAATGCAAACGAGTGGTCTTTCACCGCTTCTTCAGTGGGTGTGGAATCTCCGCGAACCTTGCCGGCTTTTTCTCTCCACCCTTTATTCATGAGAGGTGCATAGCCTTGGGTTAGGGAGGCCAAAAAACAGACGAAGTTTCCAACGACTGTTATATAGCCGTAGGGGCGCACGGCCGTGCGCCCCTATCAGTGAAAACCGACATTCTGGGAAAATCAAGACCAACCATCAGGAGTTCCAGAATCCTGTGGATCCGCTCAAACTCGCGTTTTCCCCTGGCAACACACAGGTTCTATCGTCTGGGCAGGGTTCTGCGACCCCGACCGAAGGTGATTTGGGTGCTGCGCGATTCTGGGGGAGAGGTGGGTTGATCGATCCGGGAGGGGGGCTCTATGGGAGGGAGGTCCGGAATTTCCAGGAATTTAGCGGGCACCTCCAAAGTCAGGATGGTGGGGCCGCAGTCGAAAAAAGATACCCCTTCAGCGTGTGCCTGCTTGGCAAGGATTCGGATAACCACCTGAGGTTTCCCCCACCGCCGCGGACGGGAATCCCGTTCCGACTGATGGGAGAGATGAACGTAATAACGATCCCCGGGAAGGAGACCCTTGCTCCGAATGGCATCCAGATCTCCCACGGGAACATCCTTGTAAAGAAATTCGGGTGGGGTGATGGGTTCCCGATCCATTTCGATCGGGATACTATGGCCGTATCTCGCGCGGATTTTCCCCTCTTCAATCTCGAATCGTTGCTTCTCCGCATCGTGAACCAGGTGCTCTATTTCCTCTAAGGTAATAGAGGAAGTCCGCTCCTGGAGGGCGGTCAGCACGGTTTCGACATCCGCATAACCGTACTTGTCCACCTCCACGCCGAACTCCTCGGGGCGATGTCGGAGCATCAACGAGAGCATTTTTGAAAGGTGCTCTATGTGTCTGCGATCCATCATCATTAGGAGATGTGATATTGAAGGAGGTGGATCAGGTCGTTTCCAGGAATGGATCTTCCCGATAGATCTCCGCCTCTTCGAACCGGCTGTACTTGTTTACCCAGGTCAGGCTTGCTACCCCCAGAGGTCCGTTTCGCTGTTTTCCAATAATGACCTCTGCCATCCCCACCTGATCGTGACCCTCGTCGTCAATGATTCCGTACACCTCAGGACGGTAGAGGAACAGAACGACGTCCGCATCCTGCTCGATGCTGCCCGATTCTCTTAAATCGCTCAGGATGGGCCGGCGATCTCCGCCTCGCGTCTCGACCGCTCTGGAGAGCTGAGCACATGCTACAACAGGGACATTCAATTCTTTCGCAATGGCTTTGAGCGAACGGGAGATGTTGGCGATCTCCTGTTGTCGATTTTCGGATCGATCGTGAGTCGTGATAAGCTGAAGGTAATCCACAATGATCAAACCCACACCGTGTTCGATCTTCAGACGGCGCGCCTTTGCCCGCATCTCCAAAATGCTGATCCCAGGGGAATCGTCAACGAAGATGGGGGCCTCCATGAGCTTGCTGCTCCACGCTGCCAGACGGGACCATTCGTCTTCAGACAACTTACCCGTCCGCAAAAGATGGGAATCCACCCGGGCCTCCGCGCAGAGCAGCCGCTGGGCAACCTGCTGCTCGGACATCTCCAGGGAGAAGATTCCCACAGGGACCTTCTCCTTAACCGCTACATTCCGGGCGACGCTAATGCCGAAAGCGGTTTTGCCCATTCCGGGTCTGCCCGCCACAACGATCATTTCCGACGGCTGTAATCCGGCAGTCAATTCGTCGAGGTCTTTGTATCCTGTGGCCAATCCCGAATAGGCGCCGGCCCTTTTGTGGGCCTTTTCAACAATCTCGAACGTGTCGTGGAGGATGTTCTCGATCGGTTTGAATCCTCTTCCGATCGAACCCTGAGAAAGGCTGAAAAAACGCTGCTCCGCACGGTCAAGGAGCTGAAAGCCATCTTGCGATTCCGCGTAGCATTCGGAAGCGATCTGTGCCGAGATGTTGATCATCTTTCGCCTGAGCGACTTTTCAAGGACGATCCTGGCGTGATATTCGGCATTGACCGAGGTGCCTACATCTCCCGCGAGCTGTGCCACGGCGAAGGCACCCCCCACCTCTTCCAGTTTTTTTCGCCGGGTGAGCTCCTGCACCACCGTGATCTGGTCCACCGGCTGGCCTTTGTCATACAAAGAAATGATTGCAGCGAAGAGTTGACGGTGGGCCGTCTGGTAGAAGGCCGTCTCATCCAGGACCTCAAGCACCGCGCCGACGGCACTGGAGTCTATGAGCATGGCCCCAAGGACAGCACGCTCGACATCAAGGGCTTGCGGGGGGATGCGGTCGACCTGAGCTGTAAGTTCAGAAGCCATCGATTCATCCATCTGAAGTAACGGACTGGAGGGATCTTAGTGCCTACAACGCCACGCCATCCAGCGCTTTGCGAAGCAGCTTCATGTCCTCCCAGGTCGGTTTTTTCAAGGCCGGATTTCGCAGGAGGGCAGCTGGATGGTAGGTGACGATCAGTCTGATACCCTGAAAAAGGTGGATCTTTCCTCGGAGTTTTCCGACGGGAACATCGACCTCCAGGAGGGCCTGAGCTGAAACCTTCCCGAGAGCACAAATCAATTCCGGTTTTATAATCTCGATCTGGCGCAGGAGATGTGGATTGCAGGCAGCGATCTCGTCCGAGTCTGGATTCCGATTGTTGGGGGGGCGACACTTTACGACGTTGGTGATATAGACGTCTTCGCGGCGGAGTTTCGTCGCCTCGATTATCTTCGTCAGGAGTTGACCGGCCGCTCCGACAAACGGCAGCCCGGTGACGTCCTCATCTCTGCCGGGTCCCTCGCCGATAAACATGAGGTTTGCCTCTGGATTTCCGGACCCGAAGACGACCTTAGTTCGCCCTTTTGCAAGTTGACACTTTTGGCAGTCTGATATCGAATTCCCAAAAGCACCCAATTCGTTTGTGTCCGGGCGGGGGTCCGAGACAAGTGTGTTATCGGAACGAATAAAAAATTCCCGGGCACCTATATCCGATCGTTGATGGACGTAGCGGCGAGCAAGCAAGAGTGTTTCGGTAAGGTCCTCGTAAAGGTCATCCATAATACTGGGGCTAGCAGCCTGTTGAAAAAGTGCATTTATGCCAAGATGACTGTTGTCTTTCCTTGTGGTTTGGTCCTATGATATATCAGGTTCAAACTGAGAAGGGAGGACGAGCAAATGGCAATGGGAAAACGAGGACGACAGAGACAGGAAAACCTGTTCATCGCATCGAACACTTTGGTGAAATCTCCGGGTCATCCGTTCTACGAGAAGCTGAATCAGGTATTGGGGGCGAACGGCTTCGACGAGTTCGTCGAGGGGCTTTGCCAGCGGTATTACGCTCCTCATATGGGTCGCAAGGGCATTCCGCCCGGGGTTTATTTTCGGATGCTTTTGATTGGGTATTTCGAGGGACTTGATTCGGAACGTGGGATCGAATGGCGTGTATCTGACTCGCTGACGTTGCGCCGGTTTTTGGGGTATGCCCTTGACGAACAGACCCCGGATCATTCCAGCCTGTCTCGCATCCGGCATCGGCTTCCCTTGGAAGTTCACGAAGCGGTTTTCAAGTGGATCCTGAGGGTCTTGTGCAAAGCGGGTCTGGTGAAGGGGAAGACGTTGGGCGTGGATGCTACGACACTGGAGGCCAACGCCGCGATGCGCAGCATTGTACGCCGTGACACGGGTGAAGGCTACCAGGCATTCCTTGAGAATCTGGCCAAGGCCTCGGGCATTGAAACGCCTACCCGCGAGGACTTGTCCAAGATCGATAAGAAGCGACCGAAGAAGGGATCGAACCAGGACTGGGAGCACCCGCACGACCCGGATGCCAAGATCGCTAAGATGAAGGACGGTCGCACGCACATGGCGCACAAGGTGGAGCACGCGGTGGATCTGGACACCAATGCCATTGTGGCAGTGGCGTTGTCGGGAGCAGATGAAGGAGATACCGAGTCGTTGCCCTGGACGCTGCTCGAGGCGCAGCTCAATCTCAAGCAGGTCGCGAAGGACGAAAAAGCTGCCAAACGTTTGCACAGACAGCGTATACGGGAGGTGGTTGCGGACAAAGGATATCATAGCAACGATGTATTGACCAGTCTGAAGCAAGGCGGCATCCGGAGTTACATTTCAGAACCGGATCGGGGACGCCGCAAGTGGAACGGCCGACGAGATGAGCAGGCCGCGGTATATGCGAATCGACGCCGGATCAAGGGAGATCGCGGCAAGGCCTTGCGCCGAAGTCGTGCAGAACGGGTGGAAAGAACCATCGCTCACACATATGATACCGGTGGCATGCGCAGGTTGCACTTGAGAGACCGCGGCAATATCCTCAAGCGTTTGCTGATCCACATCGGGGGCTGCAACCTGGCTCTGCTCATGCGCAAAGTGATGGGCGTAGGTACTCCGAAGGCCCTCCAGGACCTGGCCAAGGCCTTGCAGCGTCTACTGCTCGTCCTACAATCACGTTTGCTGCCCTCGGTCACCTTTTTAACCTCTTATCAGCGTCTCCTGCTCAATCTCCTTACCTTGATTTATCTGACCCGCACTCCAGGCGTCTTTTCCGTTTATGTGCGTTGAAAGGTAGTTCTTCAACGGGCTGCTAGCCCTCGGGGATCGGGATCAGAGAGTTTTCAGCACCCCTTCAGTTTTTTCGTCACCCGATCCAGAATATGGTCCGCCACTTCCAACTTCGTCATTTTTTGTAAATTCTGGACGGACTCGTCTTTGTCGATCAGGGAGACCACATTCGTGTCGGCCTGAAATCCCGCACCCTCTACTGTCAGGTCATTCATCACGATCAGGTCCATGTTTTTCTGCCTCAATTTTTTTGTGGCATTGGCCAAACCGTTTTCCGTCTCCATGGCAAACCCGACAACGATCTTGTCTCTCTTTTTCTTTCCCAATTCCACGAGGAAGTCCCCGGTGGGGACCAGTTTCAGGGAGATGCCCGTCCCGGACTTTTTTATCTTGGAGGACGAAATCGTCTTTGTCCGAAAGTCGAGGACGGCCGCCGCCATGATAAGGACATCCGTCTCGGGGAAGGCCTTTTCAACTGCACCCCGCATCTGGTCAACGGTCCGGATGTTCACGACCCTGACCCCTTCGGGGGGTGCGATATGGGTCGGTCCGGAGATGAGGGTCACATCCGCACCGCGTCTCCGGGCACGTTCGGCGATGGCGAAGCCCATCTTTCCGCTGGAGCGATTCGTCAGGAACCTCACCGGATCGATGTCCTCTTCCGTTCGCCCTGCGGTTACCAGGATACGGCATCCTTTTAAGGCGGCGGAGGGCGGATGGTTCAAGGCCTCGAGGACGGCTTCGGCGATCTCCTCCGGTTCCGACATCCGGCCCATCCCTTCTGTCCCGGAGGCAAGGAAACCCTCCCCCGGCCCAACCGTTAAATAACCCAGGCCGCGAAGACGGGACACATTTTCCTTCACGATGGGGTTTTGAACCATGTTCGTCTCCATGGCAGGGGCCAGGAGGATCGGAACAGGCGAGGCCAACACGGTTGCGGATAGGAGATCGTCGGCCAGACCGGCTGCGATCTTCCCGATCGTATTTGCCGTGGCCGGAGCGATCAGCATGAGATCCGCCCATTGTCCAAGAGCGATGTGAGGGATCTGAGGCGAGGGAGGCTTCGGAAACATCTCCGTATGAACCGGATGCCCGGACAAGACTTCGAAAGTCACGGGCCCTACAAATTCACGGGCAGAGGCGGTCATCATAACCGACACGTCCGCACCCATTTTCTTCAGTATGCGAAGAAGCTCAACCGACTTATAGGCCGATATTCCCCCCGTCACCCCCAGAAGAATCTTCTTCCTCATCAGAGATTGATTGGTTGGCATAGGCCTCTTCCACGTCGGATATTTCATTCGGGGTAAGGTAGGCGACTTTCGCCTTTCCTGTTACCACTCGCCTTAAGGCTAATGTGGTCGGCTTATCGTCGGTCTCCACACTTTTTTCCCGTCGGCTCTGGTTGATCCATCGTGCCTCTCGAGCCGTGCCGATGACTGCTTCGTAAGGATTGACGTTATTCGACTCCAAATCCTCCCAGAAAAAGATCTCTACCATGAGGCTCTCCGCGTGAAAATTCAAGTTGCTGCTGCCCTCAAAATCCCCTTTTACCGGTCCTTAACTTCAACATTCGGGGGGCGGTTTATTGGGGGGTGGAGGAGCGTTGTATTATTTCAGTTGTTCGAGCAGGTCCCCTTCATATCGGAAGCTGCGACCTCGCTCCGAAACAAGAATGGCTTCCATACACTCAACAGCGGCTTCGATCCGATCATTCACGATCAGATAGTCGTAAGCCTTGAAGTGAGTCATTTCCTTTCTGGCGCTTTCCAAGCGCTTTCCGAGGTCTGCTTCGGCATCTGTCCCCCGGTCAGTCAAACGCTGTTTCAATGCCTCCATGGATGGGGGGGCGACGAAGACCGATACGCAATCCTCTTTAAGGCGGCTTTTCCATTCTGCCGCTCCCTGAACGTCGACGTCCAGAATAATGACATCGTGTGCTTCTTGTTGGGATCTGAGGGACTCCCAGGTGGTCCCATAAAGAAATCCGTGGACCTCTGCCCACTCCGCGAAAATTCCCCGACGTATCCCATCACGAAATTCCTTCTCGCTCAGAAAGAAGCGGTCCCGCCCCTCTACCTCACCAGCACGGCGCGGTCGCGTGGTTGTGGTCACACACAACCCGAGGTTCGAATCCCTGGCGAGCAAGGCTCGACAGATCGATGACTTGCCCGCACCCGAAGGGCCTGACAAGATGAGGGTAAAACCTTTTCGAGGCAGTACCATCTATTATTCCACGTTCTGGACCTGCTCGCGGAGGCGCTCAATTTCCTCCTTTAATTCTACCACCAAGTGGGAAATCGCGGCTTCGTTGGCTTTCGACCCGATGGTATTGGCCTCGCGGCCCATTTCCTGAAGGAGAAAATTCAGCCTTCGTCCGACGGGCTCCTCCTGTTCCAGGAGATTGAGAAATTGGTCGTCGTGGCAGTGAAAACGGACACATTCTTCCGTGATGTCCATCCGATCCGCGAGGATTGCGACCTCAGCAGCAAGGCGCCCCTCGTCGAGCTCTTCCGTCAAAACCTGTGAGATCCGTTCGCGAATTCGATCGCGGCCTGCCTTTACTCGTGCAGGGGCAAGCCCCTCCACCTTTTTGATGAGGCGTTCAAGATTTTCGATCCTTTTCTCAAAATCCCGCCGAAGATGATCCCCCTCAGTTCGACGCATCCGATTACACTGGTCGAGTGCAGACTCCGTTGCCTCCCGGATGAGGGGCCACGTGGATTTAAGATCGATGTCGTCCTGAACGTAGCGAAAGACCTCCGGCAGAGGTGCCACGATCCGGGGATCGACGGCTTCCTTCAGACCGAAGGCTTCATTCAATCGGGAGAGGCCGTCGAGGTAGCCCCGCGCGACATCCAGGTTCAAGACAGGCACCCCTATGCCGGCATTCGCACCTTCGTATGAGATCGTGACTTCGATGCGTCCTCGGGAAATAGAGCCCTGTACGACTTCCTTAACACGGAGTTCCAGGTTGGAAAGCGCCTGGGGCAGCCTGATCGACAGGTCGCTATACCGACTATTGACCGTTCTGATCTCGACCATTGCCCGGTTTTTGCCATCGGAGGCCTCAGCCTTTCCGAATCCGGTCATGCTGGCGATCATCGTATGCTTCCTGACTCGTAGATCCCTCAATCCGATAAATTATTCGAAGACACAAATCTATTATATTATTATGGACATGTCAACCTCCAATTCCCGTGCGGTTCTCGATATAGACCCCGGGAAAAAACTTGACAAGTGGGAGATCAGGAGGCTATAATAGCCGCAGAAGGCCGTTCCGGCGTGAATTTCCAATCGAAATCGATTAGGGTCGTTATCCTTGAGCACAAAGTCCAAAATTTGGTTCGGCATTCTGGTGTCCGCAATTCTTTTTTCCCTCTGGCTGTTCATCGGATTTTTCCTCTCAACATATCTCCAGACCGGCGACACTTCCCCTCGTGTAGGCCTGTTCCTTGGCATTCTGGGGCTTCAGGTGGCCACGGCCGCTGCGATCTTTTACACCGCTTCCAAGGTTGCCCTGTATCGCTACGAGGTCATTTTTCAGGAAAGGTTGAGGGAACAAATTCAAGAGATGAACCGGGGGATCGAAGAGATGAAGGGTATAGTTAGGGAGATCGATTCCGCCTTTCGAGAGAGATCACAGGCGCTCACAAGAGAGGTTGCATCCGCGATTCAGGACTCGCTGGATGGGAAGGAGAGCTCACGCCTTGACGCAGAGGCTTAGGCACACGGGTTTGAGAAGGTCAGATCAGTAAGGGATCAAAGGAAAACGACGTGGGCAAAGAAGGGTTGCAAATCGTCCGAGAGACCGTGGGGGGGGCTGCGGGTAGGGCCGCCTCTTTCGGACCGAGACGGGCGTCTTCCTCATGTTGCGGTCTATCCGATCTTTCCCAATCGCCTGAACGGAGAATCACCGGACACGATCTCCCTCTCTGACGGCGGAGATGGAGGCGCTCTGATCCAGGAGGTCTCGTGCGAGGATGCGGTCCGAATTTCAAATCCATTGGATTTCTCTCTCTATGGGGGTGAATCGGAATGCATCATAGGGAGAACCCAGAACCGGGCCCTGAAACATGATGTGCTTGTCCCTCCTAGGACGAGCCGATTTGCGCTTGTCAACTGTGTCGAGAAGGGGCAGCCGACCCGACACGGGAAGGGAATGGTTGTGGATGGCGTATCCCCCTGGAGCATCCGACTTGATAAGATGCGTCAGCTCGCGGAACGGGGAAAAATCGCACAGGACCGTGTCTGGGATCAGGTTGAAACTTTCCTGAAACGGGCAAAGGTTTCCAGCCGCACGTTGGATCTCCACGCCATGTATGAAAAGCGGGGCGCTGAGATCCAACCGTCACAAAGTTCCTTTCCATATTTGCCGGGCCAGGTCGGTGCGATCTCCGCGGTGGGCCCAAACCTCTTTGTGGATCTCTTCTCCGAGCCGGAGATGCTTGAACGTCGGTTTGATGGCATCCTAAGCAGCGCTTTTATGGAGGGCTACGTCGCACCCTCCGACGTGCGGGTTCCGATGGATGTCGCCCGGCGGTGTCTGGACGACCTGCTTGCCGGGGTTCGTCATCAAAGAAAGCTACGCCCGAGATTCTCATCGCCGGATGAATCCGAGCTCCTGATGTGGGGGCCGGACATCACGGCTTCGGCGTTTATCAGCAAGGGGGACTTACGACACCTTTCGTTTCACCGGTCCCCCGGAAACCTGGCGTCGGGGGGAGCGGAATTCGAAAGGGGCCTGGAGGATTTTCGCAGACACTACCACGACGAGAATCGGGAGTGGCTCAAGGCCTTGAGAGACGCCTACGCACCTCGACACCGATCGTATCAAGCTCGGATTTCAGAACTTATGGCCTTTGCGCCTTCCCACCGCATGCAAGCGAGGGCGCTTGCCAAAAGTGCCGGCCCAGTCCCGGGACCCGTGATCGGCATGGAGGAGGCCGAACCGGATCCTGAAGTTGTTGATTACCCGGATTCAGGGGTCATTCAAACGGCCATCGAAGGCCTGACAGGCAGGGTGAGCGATGATTTTTCCGCAGACCTGTGCAATGCGGAGGAGTTTCTGGACGGGTTGAAATTGAAGATGGAAATATGATCCGGGGTGTATGCTGCCAGAGGACTCTGAATCTTTCCAATATCTCGGGTTTGTAACCCTATCAGTAGAAGTGGCAGTAGCAGGAAAAAGGAAAACGATCTGATTGGTTCGGTTCAGGTGCCAAAAATCGGATATTCGGAGGAAAGTCGTTATGTCACATCTATGCATCGCGATAGTCTGTGTGCTCAGCCTTCAGCATCCAGGAAATCTGGCCGCGGTTGAGGGCACGGATAATATCTCGACCTTTGGGGGAACTGGAGATCCGGGTTTTTCAGGGGATGGGGGGCCGGTCAATGAGGCCGAGTTGACGAGTCCAAGTGACCTTTTCCTGGATGAAAAGGGGGTCCTCTACATCGTCGGTGACGGGCGGATCCGCCGGGTGGGCCTGGACGGGATCATCACGACTATCGCGGGTACGGGCGAGAGAGGTTTCTCAGGGGACGGGGGACTCGCTACAGACGCCACCCTAAGGCCCTCCGATGTGGCCGTGGATTCAAAAGGGAACATATACATCGCCGACCCAGGCAATGACCGCATCCGAGTTGTGACAGTCAGGATCATCGATACCCTTGCGGGTTCAGGATTCGAGGAAATGGCCTATTCGGGGGACGGGGGTCCGGCGAACCAGGCCGAGCTGAACCGACCCTCCGGCGTGGCCGTGGATGCGGACGGCATAAACGTCTATATCGCCGACAACCTAAATAACGTTATCCGTCGCGTGGGCCCGGACGGGATCCTCGCGCTAACGGTCACATCCCTGGCGTTCGACACGACCGGAGTCGGGGGGAGTTCCGAACAGACCCTGGAGGTCTCGAACATCGGGACCGGATCCCTGACCCTCACCGGGTTCACGTTCAGCGGTGCGGGAAGAAGGGATTACCAGGGGCAGGAGACGCTGCCCACGATCGACGCCGGGGGCATCGAGACCGTCACCGTGATTTTCACCCCAGCAGAGAAGGGGAACGTTCGGCCGTCCTGTTTGTGGAATCCGATGCCGGGCACAAAGGGATCGACGTAACAGGGTTCTCCGTGGAGGGTGGTCCGGAGATCAGCCTGTCGGTTACCACCCTGGCGTTGGAGACCATCAAGGTGGGTGAGAACGCCGTTCAGGGAACGATCACGATCACGAACCCGGGCGTCTCGGATCTGTCCGTCACCGGGATCACCCTGGAGGGGGCCGATGTTTCGGAATTCGACGTTTCCCCCACCGCGGCCACGATCGCACCCGGGGGATCGGAGACCATAACGATTACATTCGACCCTGCCTCCATCGGGAATAAGTCAATCACCGTTCACGTGGATCACAACGCTGGGGATCAACTCACCGTCGACCTGACCGCTGTCGCAGAAGGCGGACCGGTCCTGGGGCTGCCGTCCGATGTCGTGTCGTTCGACGGCGTGCAGGCGGAGACAATTGATCAGGGATCTTTCACGATCACCAACCCGGGCACCGAAGACCTCTCCATCACCGCGATCATTGTGGAAGGGACGCACGCTTCCGAGTACGAGGTCTCGACGACTCAGGTCACGATCGCTTCGGGAGGGTCCGAGACGATAACGGTGATATTTTCTCCGACATCTCCGGGGACGAAGTCGGCCAGCCTCCAGATCGATCACAATGCGGGGGATCCCACGACTGTTCGCCTATCCGGGGTCGTTTATGCCGCCGGGACATCTCCGGATTTCGACGGGACAGGCAAAGTGGATCTGGAGGATTTCTTCCTGTTTGCAGCTGCATTCAGTCAGGAGCCGACAGGTGATAACGTCCGTTTCGACCTGGACGGCAACAACAAGATCGATTTTGACGACTTCTTCCTCTTCGCGGGGGCGTTCGGGAAGGAGTTATAAGTCGGAGGTCAGAGGTCGGAGGTCAGGGGTCAGGAAAAGCCAGGGGCCAGAGGTCGGGGGTCGGGGAAAAGCAGTAGCAGGTGGCAGGGGCCAGGGAAAAGAAAAAACTGTGAAACGTGAAACGGAAGTCAAGGATCGGATCACATCCATCCAGCGTTTGACGTTTCACGGCTCTTCTTTCCGAGTCACGAGCCGCGATGATTCCCTCCAGATTTGCACAGGCTAGCCGCGGTCGGGGTGGAGCCCCCTTTAACAACGAGGTGTTTGAAGGATGATTTCGATTCGAAAAAATTGGCGATTGATTGGCTTGATAATTTTCTTGATGGTTATGTTCGCCATCCTTATACCTCTCTTGGCTTTCGGATAGGGGTGCGCACGTCTTCGACAACATCGTCTCGGGTGCGGCGCTACCGAACGATCGCTCAGAATCAATGTGTTACCACACAGGGTCGAGCTTCAAACTCAACTCGGCCTGTGCCACGTGGCTTGACAAGCCTCAGAAACCTACAAGGCTGAATCTGTCCGCCGAAAGCGCTACTGAGGATCTTTAGGGTCAAGAAATTATAGAATTTGACGAAAATTAGAGATAAGGATCCGGAATATGTTCGGGCCCGGTCAGCAGGAACCGATATTTCGTTTTAAGAATTGGCCATAGACTGGAGAAATCTGCATGCCAGACATACTGTCACAGGATGAGATAGATGCCCTTCTGACGGCCACAGGCAGTCCCGAATCAGGAGGGGGTGGTCGGGAGGTCAAGTCAGCCGCAGCTCCGATCAAGCCTGTTGTGACCTACGACTTTAAACACCCCAACCGGGTCTCTAAGGATCAGATACGCACCCTGGAGAACATCCACTCCAGCCTTGCCAGAAACCTAGCCGCCTCGTTCTCCAACCTCCAGCGGGCGGTGGTGGACGCCGACATCGCTTTTGTGGACCAGACCACATATGCAGA
This sequence comes from Candidatus Latescibacterota bacterium, assembly GCA_965217865.1. Lineage (GTDB taxonomy): Bacteria > Latescibacterota > UBA2968 > SICM01 > SICM01 > CBDCJO01. The sequence goes on from CBDCJO010000002.1 coordinate 4,410,309, forward strand.
GTTCATCATGTCTCTGTCCAACCCATCCTGCTCCTACGTCTTCGCCATAGAACCCCTGGGCGGACCGGCGGTGATCGATTTTGCCCTGCCGGTGGCCTATTCTTTCGTGGATCGCCAGTTCGGCGGGAAAGGAAGCACACCATCATCCGGAGATGCACGCGTGCTCACCTCGATCGAACGGAGCGTGATGGGCAAAGTGGTGGCCCGCACTCTGGAGGATCTGGAGGCCACCTGGGAAACCCTGCTGAAAATCCAGATGTCGGATGCGGAACTGGAGACCAACCCCGAATTTATGCAGGTCGCCGCGGCTTCGGACACCGTCCTGCTGATCGCTTTCGAGATCAACAGCCAGCACGCCTCCGGCCTGGTGAACCTCTGCTACCCGTTTTTTACCCTGGAACCCGTCATCAACCTGCTCAACGTGCAGAACTGGGCATATCGGGAAAAGGGGCGGAAGGAGTCCGAAAAGGTTTACCGCCTTTCCCAGCTAACCCAGGTGATGGCCCCAATCCGGGCGGTCCTGGGGAAAGCAGAGGTCACCTTCGGAGATGTGCTGAACCTCCGCGTGGGTGACGTGTTGAAGCTCGACACGCGGGTGAAGGAACCCACCGTCGTCTTCGTCGGGACAAAACCCAAATCCCTGGGACGTCCCGGACTGGTCGGACGCCGAAAGGCCGTCCAGCTCTCTTCCAAGATCGAGAAGAACGACGAAAAGTTTTTCGAATAAAGCCGTCACGTGTAGCAAGTTCACTTATTTCAACTTCAGGTTAGGATTTCCACCGCTGGCCAGTTCTGCAATTTGTCCTTCAGCTCCGCAATTCAACTCCCTTTCCAACAGTTCGGCGGCCCTAACCCTCCAGTTTCTGACAGGTCCAGGACGCCCCCCTTTGAAATCCTCCTGGATTTCTTTAAATCTTTTCTTCACCAATCAAATAAAAAAGGGGGGTTACCACCGAAACCCGCGTCAGTATTGGGATTTGGCGGTAACCCCTTTCAGATTTTCACGAATCAAAAACCGGATCCGGGTCCCCTCTGAGAGGAAAGACGGGAGGAGGGTGGGAATAGAGGATGGTTGGGGAGGGCCGGTCTGAACCTTTAGGAGATGGATTTTATCGTCCATCTCCTCTTTTCGTAGAAATCGTTCAGGATTGTGGATGAAGAAACAACCGGTTGTCAGAATGCCTACAGCTCACCCCCGAGGGCTTCGATGTTATTTTTTGCGGCATTGCGCCACTGATAATATCCCTTGAGGTGTGTCGTAAATTTCAGGAATTCCTTGAACTCTTTTATGGCCTCTTCGTCATCCCCCTTATCGATCAGCGCATAAGCCAGCTTGAAATGGGATTCCGGGTGTTCGGGCTTGTATTTGATCGCCTCTCGGAGGTGATAAATGGCCGTGTCCAGATCTCCTTTTTTGTACAGGGCTTCTCCGAGATGGGAGTGTGCTTCCACGTGATCTATCTTGGCTTTGAGCGCCCCCCTGAAGCACCTGATGGCGGAGTCCACGTCTCCTTTTTTGGTATGTAACTTTCCGAGTTCAAGGTAGGCATCGGCGTATTCCGGCCGAAGCTTGATGATTTCCCGGAAGACCGACATTGCCGAGTCCGGATTTCCCTTTTTGACCAGTACCTGCGCAAGGTTAAACCGGGCGACGGTGTTGTTGGGGTGGGCGAAGATCGCCTGCCAGTAGAGGTTCACGGCTTCGTCCAGCATGCCTTTATTCTGGTAAGCGGCACCGAGACTTATCTGGGCGTTGATGTGATCCGGGTTCTCATCCAGAATCTTCTTGAAGACCGCGATAGCTTCGTCCAGCTTTCCCCTCTGCATCAGCCTCACCCCCGAGGTAAACTCAGGGTCCTCATCGGCGGCGGCATCTCCAAAGGGACTTAAAATCCCCACGACCATCACGAAAGAGATCCTTGCCAGAATAATAGATAGCCCCTTCATGTACTGCCTCCTGATCCTGATTAAAGTTCCTATTTGGGCTGCACGGCCCGAGCCTTTCGGGTGGTCTCCATCGCTTCTTTCATCATCCCCTTTTTTCCATATGTCTGGGAAAGCCGGACCAGGCCTTTGTAGTCGTTCGGCCGTAATTCCACGTATCGCTTAAAGGCCCCCAGGGCGGCATCGTATTCCCGCTTCCTGTAGTGAGCGTCCCCTTTATTGAAGTAGCTTCGGCAGAGCCAGTCCTTAACACCGGCGTTTTTCGGCTGAATTTTCAGAAACTTTCGAAAATAGGCCACCGCCTGGCCGTAGTCTTTCCTCCGGAAGCTGTTCTGGCCTCTATGGGCATAGATTTTCGCCTTCCCCAACCGGGCGGTTGGGTCGTCTGGCTTAAGGCGAACCACATTATCGTATGCAGCGAGGGCACCGCTATAATCCGAATCCTTGAGCCGAATATCCCCGAGCTTTCTCCAGGCCTGGTCGCTCGACGAATCAGCCTCCGCAGCCTTCTGGTAAATCGCTTTTGCCTTTTCAGTGTTTTTCAGATTTTCATAACAGACTCCCGCGTTGAGCAACGGCGCTACGCTAACCGGATCCAATTCCCAGAGCTTGGTGAAATAGCCTGCGGCCTCCGCGTATTGCCTTCGATTGAACTGGATGTTGGCGGCGAATTTCGCGAAGTCCGGCGCCCGCATGTCGGACGCCAATGCCTGAGAAGCGGCTTTAAGGGTTTTGTCGTAGTAGATCTTTGCTTTCAGGCTGTCCGGTTCCGACCCCGCAGTTTTGAACAGGGTTGAGGCAAGGTCCAGGGCTACACCATCGTCTGTCGGAGCGATAGACCAGGCCTTTTCAAGCGCCTCGATCCGTTGGTCGGACTTTCCGATCTCCTTGTAACTCCGACTGAGTTTCATGAAGTCATTCACATTATCGGCCAAGCTCATGACCTTCGCCAAAATCTCAAGTTGTTTGGGTTCGTTTCCGACCTCTTGATACCCCTTGCTGAGTTGGAAGTAAACCCCCAAATCGGCCAGTTCGGGGTTCATGGCCAGGGCTTTCTCAAGCGTCTCAATAAAAAGCTCAGGTTGTTTGTTCAGACGATAGACATCCGCAAGGAGTTTGACCGCCTCCGTCTTTGTCCCGTCGATACGGATGGCGAATTTCAGTTCCTCGATGGCTTTTTCTCTTTCTCCATCCCTGAGGGCGGCTCTCGCTCCGTTGACGTAAAGTTTCCACGCGCGGGCAATGAACTTATCGGCATCCTCAAGATACTTGGGTTTAACATCCTTCATGGACTTGAGGATGTTAAAGGATTCGAGCATCTTCTCCGTCTTTCCAACGTCGCTGTAAACCTGACCCAGGAGGAAGCGGGCTTCAGCATCATCCGGGATTCCCTGGACAGCTATCTCAAGTTGCTCGATTGCCTTGTGATATTCACTCAAGGAAATATAGAGCCGCGCCCCGCGTAGTGCGGCCGTGCCCGCTCCCTTCGAGGGCTTTTTGCCACCTTCGGCCGCGGACCATCCCATCGATAAGAGCACGCACAGGGAAACTCCGATCCGGAAAACGTTGAGACTCCGATTCATGCCGGTGTTCTCCTTTCTGGCGCCGCAGGTGGATCCCGACGGCAGCCACGGTATGGAACAATCTCGGCTCTGAAGATAAGAAAAGTCCGGGGCAGGAGGGAAGTCAAGGAAAAAAAGCTGCGAAACGCCAAACGCGAAGGGGAAGTTGCAAAGGGGTGGCAGAAAGGCTAAAAGGTGTCTCCCAAACAGACAAAGGGGTGCTGTAACGGAAAGAGGACAGAGATCCATTCCCGCAACTTTGAATCCGCATCCTGCCCCCCGCCGATAAGCGAGGCATAATCCCGCGTTCCAAAGACCATCTGAACCAGTCCGATTTCAGGGAGGGTCACCCGCCAATCGCAATCCTGAATCAATTCGCCCGTGATCACACCTTCCGGCCTAATTCGAAATCCGATACGGTCCCGCTCGGTAACGATGATCAGGTTGGCGGACTCACCATAGAGTGCTGAACCACGAACCCGTTCGGTGAAGACGTGCGTCAACCTGTCCATCAGCTCAGGTGCATCTATTATTTTTATCAGCAACTCCGAATCGAGGGTCTCTTCAAACACCGCTCCAAGATCGCGGTACTGGGTTCCAAGAGAGGTGTCTGAAGGGATCGATAACACGATCTCTTCGGAGCGCAGCGTTTTTGCGATTTCACCAACACGCCCCAAAAGGGCGGAGGCTGTCCGGCCCTCAATCACCCCCCCCTCGTGAATGTGCGTTCGCTTGGAACCTGAGAAAACCCGGACATATCCGGTGATTTCCCCATTGATCTCCGAGATGAGGCAGGTTTCCCGTTCGGGCCGAAATGCGACGATTCTCTGGTTGCAAGATGCATAACTCAGGGGATGGCCGATCTCCAGTTGCCAGATCCACTGGGCGGTTTCCCGCTGAATGCAGGCCGTCCTGAGGGCATGTTCTTGATGGAAAAAGGTGGACAAGGCTCCCGCATCCTCAGGCCCGGCCTCCCGAAGGGGAAGATCCGATATCTCCTGCACGGGAAGGGACATCCGGCCGAGGCTGCGACAACAGGCCTCTACATAACCGAATCGCCGATAAAAAGCGGAATCCCCCGAGAGGTGAGAGATCAGGCCGCCCCTTTCATGCGTGCGTGCGATCGCGTCCTGGATCAGGGAGGTCCCGATGCCACGGCTGCGATAATCTTTCCGGACAACAACAAAAGCGACGATCGCTGCGGGAATCGGAATACCGCAGACGCTCATCACTCTGGGGATGATCAGGGCGTGACCGATTATTTCACGCCCCACCTGACAGACCCGGGAACAGTCCGGGGTTACGCCTGTTCCACCCTCCATCAGGGAGCGATAGATGCGACCGTAGGCGGCCCCCATACCGGGTTGGAGGTCGAAGGATTCCCCGATCAGATCTGAAATCGCATCGATGTCGCCCTGGGTCTCTACGCCCCGGGCGGGCATCGTTTCACCGAGCTCTGATATGCTACCAACCTCCGACTGCGGTACGATCCACGATATCCTTGACCAGTATGGCAAAGGCAGCTCGTATCCCCAATTCCCGCTCCTCCTCCTGGTTTCCGCCCGCCTGGTAGATGCCGTAACCCGAAAGTCCCTTCTCTTCCCAAACGGTTTCCCCCTTTTTGGTATCGTAAAAAGAGACATTGACAGATACGATGACCCGATTCTGTTCTGCCTGCTCCTGTCCAGAAATTCCGCCATAGGTAAAGGGTTCATCTCGAATGTCAACCACACGCCCCTGGATGACAAAATCCGCTTGATCCTCATCCACGACCCTCATGTTGGCATCCTGGACGAGCGCAACGATCAGGGTGTCTGTCAGACTTTCGTTGATTCCAAACTCCACCGTACTGTTCTCGAAGAGGGGTACGGCCAGGGTTCCTCCGCCGGACCGACCCGAACCTGAAGTGGAATAAACCCCACAGCCCCATAACAGGATTGTGCACAAGGAAAACTGAGCACCGATTTTACAGGAAATTTTCATCGTATTGTCGAAAGTGAAATTTACAGTATTCAAAAACGATAAGCGCAATCACAAAGGGAGTCAACGGTTTTTATGCTGAGGAGAAGCCTTCGATGGGCAACCTGTTGAGGGTAAAAGAAGAGCCACCCCGCAAGTCGGAGTGGCTCTTCCTGAAAAGTTCGTCATGCCTGAACGGCCGACGAAAGGGGTCTGATTAATCGTGATCCTCCCTCAATCTCTCCAGGACCCTCTCCAACCTCTCTTTCATGTGGTGGATGGCATCTTCCACGCGCTCGGCCAGCTCACGATCCTTCGCGTGCTGAAGGAAGGATTCCAAAAAGGCAATGCCGGCCTCCAGTGCCTCTTTGCGGGCTTCGAGGACGGCATTGCGGGCTGTTCCAGCCTTTTCGAGGGCTTCGCCCAGGCCTTCGGGCATCTTGTCAGGATCGGGATACATCTCCATGATCCTCTCGAAGACCCTCCCCGGATCCCCGGGGGGCGGGCCATGTTGGCCTTGGTCTCCAGGTCCTCCGTTGCCGGGGCCGGGACCATGATCGCCCTCGTGTCCATCATCGCCTTCAGGACCGCGATCCCCCTCGTGCTCTTCCCTCATCCTGTCCATGAAGATTTTGAAGTCCTCACCGTTGATTTCGCCGTCATCGTTGAGGTCTTCAGCGCGGTCGCTTTTGATCCAGCGACCGAACACCCTGGCCAGCTGCTCAGGTGAGGGACCTCTTCCCTCTCCGGGACCGGGACCGCGATCACCCTCGTGTTCGTCGTCGCCTTCGGGATCGTGATCGCCTTCGCGTTCTTCCCTCATCTTGTCCATGAAGATTTTGAAGTCCTCACCGTTGATTTCGCCGTCATCGTTGAGGTCTTCAGCGCGGTCGCTTTTCATCCAGCGGTCGAACATCCTGGCCAACTGCTCAGGTGAGGGACCTCTGCCCTCTCCGGGCCCGGGACCGCGATCGCCTTCGTGTTCGTCGTCGCCTTCGGGACCGTGATCGTCATCCCCGCCACCTCCAGGAGGCCCAATATGAAGCTCTATACCCGGCTCGATTGCCTCAGAAGGATCTCGGCCGTGTTTGACCTCCACCTTTAAAATCATGAACCCGCCTCCCTTATATTGGGGATGGGTGTTAAACGTGAAAGTACCAAGCAGGAGCAGATCCTCTGAGACGGGATTGGGCGGAAGCTGACCCCCCATTCCCGTGGCCACGGTACGACGTACGGTCACCGGAAAGGTGACCGGAGTGGCGGGTCCGGGTGAGAAACCGATGGCCGTGGATGCGCCATCAACGGCACCGGGATCAAACTCGATTTGCGCGACGAATCCCGTCAGGTTTTCTGGACCGTGGGCGAACAGTTGGATCTTGACCGATTCGCCCGGAGGGACTTCAGCAAAATCGAGGCCCTGATCTCCATCGGAAGGGTCCAGATCTGCCGAGATTCCAGTGGCATCCGCCCGGATGGCCCCGAAGACCGCGAAGGAAATCGCGGCAAACAGGATCAGCCAGCGGGGAAAGTCTCTTTTCATTGTGTCCTCCTCTAAACGTGGCGAGATAAAGGCTGCCGAGAAGCTGGTCATCTCAGAGGGGTGATAGAGCAGTGGTGTGGGGAAACCACCTCCTTCCGGTAGATCGAACAATAAGCCTGGGGATTAGCTTATGGTCTTTGAGCGCCAGTCCGACGACCATCTCACGCAGGTCGGGGCTCTACGCAGGACAACTCATGGCGGACTGGCACCTTATGAACCACAACCAATATATTAAAATGAACCGAGAATAAAAAGGCCAAAATGACCCTTTGAAACGCGGGATCGAACCGATAGTGACCCAACCCTAACCTGTAAAGGCACCCGCGAACTCAAAGAAGTCGCCGAACTCGACTTCGCCGCTCCGGTCCAGATCGAATTTTGGATCGAAGTCCGGATCGCCTGTTTTCGTTCCAAAGGCGTTGGCGAAATCGAAGAAGTCGGTGAAGTCGACCTTACCATCCCCGTTGAAGTCGGGGTTAGGCTCCCCAGCATCAGCGGAGCTTATCTCTATTTCCACCACAGATCCGAGGGTGAATTTCTCCTGTCCCGAACCCTTCCGGAGGCTCGCGGAGGTCAAGGTTATGGATGCGGTTCCCACAAAATCCTCGTTTGCCTGGAAGCGTACGGTGGCCAACGTACCGTTGTCCTCCTCCGCGCCGGAACCCGCACCCAGGATCGACCCTCCGACCTCGATGATTCCGTCACCCGGGTTGGGAAGCCCTGTGAGGCCCGGGATCAGACTTCCTTCTTCAAAGCTGACGTACATGAGTTCCTTCGGGTTATATTCCAGACTTGCGGTGAATCCCGTGGCTCCTATCGCTCCGGTCGTTGCCGCAACCTCGAGATCGAAAGCCTCTCCGGGCTGGAGTCCCGAGAGGGTCAGCAGCCCCTGAAACCCCGGAGAAAGGTCCAGGTCCAGAACGATGGGGTCATCTCCCCCGCCGGCGGTTTGGCCGGAGGAAAGGGTCGCCGAGGTCAACGGCCTGATGACATCCTGTTGGGACGCCGAGAGGCCGCGCAGGGTAACGCTCGTGAGGGTGATCTTCGTCTCCCTTCCCGCACCGAAATCCTCGGCAAACCTGAATGTGATCCGCCCGAAAAGGCCCTCTTCCTCCTCCTCAAAGGTGACCACCGTACCCTGAGTGGGACCAAGGATCGACCCCCCGTACCTGATGCTGCCGTCCTTCAAAAGAGGCGGCAGAAAGAGAGGATTGCCGCCATTCAAGGCAAGGAGGTTTTCCTCGGAATCCGTTCCGCCTTGTGCGGAAACGAACTCAACCGCATCTGGATCGAAGTCCAGCTCCACGACAAATCCACCGGCGTTTGTGATCTCCTTTCCATAGATCAGGAGGTCCACCTCCTGCCCGGCCTCCGCCTCGGTCAGGGTGGTCAACCCCTGATTGCCTTCAGCTGGATCCAGATCGATCCCCATGGGGGATTCCCTGTTCTCTGTTGCCGCGGCACCTGTCGTGAAGGACAGGGTTCCGCTTATCGTTCCGCCGGATTGGACCCGATATTGATATACGGTCAAGGGTTCAAGATCGGCCAACAGTATACGGTGTTCCGTTGCGGAATCGTCTCCTTCCTGGGTCGAGCCAAGCTCACGAGTGGTCCCGTATTCTACGACGCCATCCGATTCCTGACTTGTTATCCACAACACGGCTGCTGTCGACGCGGTGATGTCCGTCACCACAGGACCAATGTCGATGGAAAGGGCATCAGATTCCGCGGTCGCGGGGAAGGATGTCAGGGTGGTCACCCCCGCGATCAATCCCGCGGACGCAGCGGTGACTTCGATCTTTCCGGCCACGGTCGTGGAGGTAATCACGGCCGATCCGATTCCTCCCTTGACAGGAATCTTCGATGGTTTCACGACCGCGGGGCCGTCGACGTTCAGGACGACAGAGGTCTCATTGTCCTGATCGCTAAGGGACCCATCGGGTTCGGTGATGGTAACGGTCAGCGTCGCGGTGGAGGTCCCGTCCGCGGGCAACGACGTGGTAGATGGGGTCACCTTGACCGCGCCCACCTGAGCGACCGGATCGGAAGACTCCGCCAATTGGACTTCGAGGGGTTCACCCGCTGACGTATCCACGGATTGAATCGTCTCCTCCGAGAGCCCAGAACCCGCAGAGGGTTCTATCCTGATATCATAAACACCCGGCTGCACAACGACCCGGAAGAGGCCGTCGGAGGAGGTGATTGAGGAAAATGCCTTTCCGTCCGCTCCTGTTGCCGTCACGATCGCGCCCGAGACGGAGGCGTCGTCTGGCCCCGAGACCCGGCCGAGGACCGCCGTTCCCTCCTCTAGTGTAAAATCGAGGGTGAGATTCTGACCGACCTCGACGCCCTCTTCCAAGGCGGGTAAATACCCCCTTGCCACGGGGGGGTTGTAGCCGATGGTGTAGGTTCCGACGGGTAGTGCCACAGAATAAAATCCATCAACATTAGTGTTTGCAAAGCCTTCCGGACCGACACCCGCCAGAATGAAGATCATCTCCACGTCACGAACGCCCCGATCCCCGGAAGGCGTCAGGATGCGGCCCGATAACACGACGCCGCGTTCCAGCGTCACGTTGAGCTCGTGGTCTGCTTCGATCAGGATGCTCTCGAACTCCTCGCGAACCAGGCCCCGGCCCTCCGGGGGATAAAACTCTACCCGGTAGGTCGCGGGGGGCAGGGCGACGGCATACTCCCCATCGATATTCGTTCCTCCGCCGAAGTGCTTGCCCGTCTCAGGATTGAAGACGCCCACCCCGACCCCATCCACGGCCGCTCCGCTGGCGTCGGTCACGCTCCCTTTCAGCGTGATCCCACGATCGAGGGGGATATCCAGGGTGAGATCCCCGGAGACTTCCACACCCTCGAGGTGATTGGGGATGAACCCGGATCCGGGAGGGGGATACGCCTCTAACTCGTAGGTACCGGGGGGGAGGGCGAGGCTGTAGAAACCCACCTCATCCGTACCCCTGCCGAAATTCTCACCCGATTCATCCCGACCGTTTATCCCGACGTGCGGGATTCCGTTCCCGTCCGGGTCTGTAACGCGACCGCTCACCACAAATCCGGTATCAAGCGTGAAGTCGAGTGTCAAATCCGAAGAGATATCGATCGAGGTCAGGCGCTTTGGGGTATGCGGGGATGCGGGGTCGAACGGGACGACGTTGATTTCGTAGGTTCCGGCCCCAAGACCGATTCCATAACTTCCGCCGGCGGAAGTGGAGGTCCCCACCCATTCCCTGTCCGATTCGTTGAACAGGTTGATCCCGATCTCCTCCAATCCCTGGCCGTCCGCATCGGTCACCTTTCCGGAAAGCCCAATTCCCTTTTGGATTGTCAAATTGCGCGGTTCTTCTCCTTCGGACACGGTTACGTCCTCTACGCGCGTTCGCTTCAACGTCGTTCCCCGCGGGGGATAGATTATTATCGTGTAGGTTCCGGCCGGGAGCGGAAAGTTGAAGAACCCCTGATCATCCGTGCCGGTCCCGCCTCGTCCTTCTCCCGCCACCTCCGCAGAGAGGTGAGCGAACGGGACCGGGTTTTCGTCGGGATCCAGCACCTGGCCCGTGAGCCCGATCTGAGTTTCCAAAGTGATGGGGAGGGTCAGGTCCATCACGACCCGAACATCGGGTATCTCCTTGAATCCGAGACGACTGTCCGGGGGTGGTCCGACGCTTATGACGTAGGTCCCCGGTGGAAGGACTTGACGGTATTCCCCGTTGGGGTCCGTGCCTGTCCCGAAGGACTCGTCCGTTTCGATGTTCCGCATGCTGACCCCGGCCTGGGCAATCCCCGCCCCGCTCGGTCCGGTCACCTGCCCGGAGAGGGTCAGACCGAGGGTGAGTGCCACGTCTAACAGTTCATCCCCATCCACGTCGATGTCCTTCAGGATCTGCCGGACATAAGGCGAACCCGGCTGGGGTTCGAATATCAGGTTGTAGGTCCCGGGTGGCAGGGCGATACTGTATGACCCGTCGAAGAACGACCGCGTCCCACTCACATACCGGAATTCTTCCCCGATAAAGGCGTTTATGAAGACGTCGGCGACCTCCACACCGGACGGATCGGTCACGATTCCGGAGATGGTCGCACCATCGTCGAGCTGGACGTCGAGGATCCGGGGCGCCGTCACATCGACATCTTCCACAACTTTCCTGACAAGCCGGCCGCCGAAGGGTTCGAAGAAGACCGAATAGGTCCCGGGGCTCAACGGGATGCGATAACGCCCTTCCGGATCCACGGGCGCTCCGCCCCCGAATCCTTTTTCGCCCTCCGCGTGGACGTTCACCTGGAGGACGGGGTTACCCTGGGCATCGGAGACCTGCCCCGACAGGGTCACGCCGCGTTCCAGTTCGATCTCAAGCTCCCGATCGGCCCTCACCTCGACGGCACTGAGCCGCTTTTCGATCAGATCGCTTCCGAACCGGGGGTAGACGCTGATTTCGTAGTCGCCCGGGGGCATGGCCAGGAGATAGGTACCATCCGAATGTATCCCGGTTCCGAAGTTATCCCTCGGTGGGGCGAAGGCATTGATCCATCCTTCGCGGACCGGATTTCCGTCCGGATCGATGACCCTCCCGGATAACACGATCCCGCGGTCGAAGATCAGATCGAGGGTCTGGCTGTCCGTGAATTCAAACTCCTGGATCTCCTGGATCACGAATTCGCTTCCCTGCGGGGGTTCGGCACGAAGGCCATAGGTCCCGGGAGGGAGGGCGAGCTGGTAGGTCCCGTCACGTTGGGTCTGGGTACCAAACCATTCACCCGTCTGGGGGTTGAAGACATTGATTTGTACCTCGAACAGTCCCTCCCCATCGGGTCGGCTCGCCTGACCGGAGAGAATCAGGCCTTGGGTAAGCGTAATGTCGAGCGTCAGATCCGCGGTCAGGTTGACGTCGAGGATGGTTTCGCGAAGGAGTTCGCTTCCGCCCGGGGGTTCTGCGACCACCTCATACACGCCCGCAGGAAGGGGCAATCGGTAGGTTCCGTCCCTTTCGGTGCGAGCCCATCCCTCGTCCCCGTCGCTCCGGTCGCGATCCCCTGCGTGGACGTGGGCATCCTGCACAGGGTTTCCGTCCGGGCCTGTGACCCTGCCTGAAAGGAGAATCCCTTCCTCGAGTACGATATCGAGGGTCCGAGCCTCTTTCACCTCCAATTGTTCTATGTTCTGGGGCACAAAGGCCGTGTTCTGGCGGGGTTGGATGTGGATGAAATAGATGTCGGGTCGAAGGGCGATGCTGTAGCGGCCGTCGAGATCGGTCTGCGATCCTCCTCCGAATCCCCTGTTGCTGCTCGCGTTCACGAAGACTTCCGGCAGGGGACTCCCAGCACGATCCGTGACGACCCCGGTCAGGAAGATACCGCGCTCCAGGGTGATGTCTAGCAGCCCGTTGAAGAACTACCTTTCAACGCACATAAACGGAAAAGACGCCTGGAGTGCGGGTCAGATAAATCAAGGTAAGGAGATTGAGCAGGAGACGCTGATAAGAGGTTAAAAAGGTGACCGAGGGCAGCAAACGTGATTGTAGGACGAGCAGTAGACGCTGCAAGGCCTTGGCCAGGTCCTGGAGGGCCTTCGGAGTACCTACGCCCATCACTTTGCGCATGAGCAGAGCCAGGTTGCAGCCCCCGATGTGGATCAGCAAACGCTTGAGGATATTGCCGCGGTCTCTCAAGTGCAACCTGCGCATGCCACCGGTATCATATGTGTGAGCGATGGTTCTTTCCACCCGTTCTGCACGACTTCGGCGCAAGGCCTTGCCGCGATCTCCCTTGATCCGGCGTCGATTCGCATATACCGCGGCCTGCTCATCTCGTCGGCCGTTCCACTTGCGGCGTCCCCGATCCGGTTCTGAAATGTAACTCCGGATGCCGCCTTGCTTCAGACTGGTCAATACATCGTTGCTATGATATCCTTTGTCCGCAACCACCTCCCGTATACGCTGTCTGTGCAAACGTTTGGCAGCTTTTTCGTCCTTCGCGACCTGCTTGAGATTGAGCTGCGCCTCGAGCAGCGTCCAGGGCAACGACCCGGTATCTCCTTCATCTGCTCCCGACAACGCCACTGCCACAATGGCATTGGTGTCCAGATCCACCGCGTGCTCCACCTTGTGCGCCATGTGCGTGCGACCGTCCTTCATCTTAGCGATCTTGGCATCCGGGTCGTGCGGGTGCTCCCAGTCCTGGTTCGATCCCTTCTTCGGTCGCTTCTTATCGATCTTGGACAAGTCCTCGCGGGTAGGCGTTTCAATGCCCGAGGCCTTGGCCAGATTCTCAAGGAATGCCTGGTAGCCTTCACCCGTGTCACGGCGTACAATGCTGCGCATCGCGGCGTTGGCCTCCAGTGTCGTAGCATCCACGCCCAACGTCTTCCCCTTCACCAGACCCGCTTTGCACAAGACCCTCAGGATCCACTTGAAAACCGCTTCGTGAACTTCCAAGGGAAGCCGATGCCGGATGCGAGACAGGCTGGAATGATCCGGGGTCTGTTCGTCAAGGGCATACCCCAAAAACCGGCGCAACGTCAGCGAGTCAGATACACGCCATTCGATCCCACGTTCCGAATCAAGTCCCTCGAAATACCCAATCAAAAGCATCCGAAAATAAACCCCGGGCGGAATGCCCTTGCGACCCATATGAGGAGCGTAATACCGCTGGCAAAGCCCCTCGACGAACTCGTCGAAGCCGTTCGCCCCCAATACCTGATTCAGCTTCTCGTAGAACGGATGACCCGGAGATTTCACCAAAGTGTTCGATGCGATGAACAGGTTTTCCTGTCTCTGTCGTCCTCGTTTTCCCATTGCCATTTGCTCGTCCTCCCTTCTCAGTTTGAACCTGATATATCATAGGACCAAACCACAAGGAAAGACAACAGTCATCTTGGCATAAACGCACTTTTTCAACAGGCTGCTAGAGGTCGATCCGGTCTTTTCTGAGGAGACCTTCACCTTTGTCCCCCCCGACAAGGCGAAACTGGTCGAGCAATGGCAGCATGGCCATTAAACGCTGCATACTTCAGGCGTCGTGCCTGCTGGGTGACATTACTCATAAAAGCCGGTGCCAAGGAGTAAGCCATTACAAAACTGTAGTTGGTCTTCTAAAAACTGAAATCTTCCAGAGGGCTGCTTGAATTATAAGCCGTCTTTTTTTGTCCGTTATAGGGCATTTTGAATGAAACCATTTCACAAAATATTTCTTTCGTCCGCTGGTTGTTGAGGTAGCAATCCAGGATGGTTTCCCGCCCCCGAATGGCTGCACCTGTCCCCCGGCAGACACGAGGCCCCGGAAGACGGTTGCTCCCATGATTTGGCCTATCAGCATTATTAGATTGTTAAAGAGCGTACTTCTGTTTTGCCTGCCGACCACGCCCGACTCTCCGACAAGCACTCCCCTCTTTCCTCGCTGATTCTACTTGATATCTGATATATCCCGCTGTACATTGCTCGCGCGGTTCGCATCTGAATAGGTGCGGCTTTTCGTTTGTCCCAATAGCCGCTAACTTTCACCTCTGACGAAGACCAATTGGAGGGGCATTCGATAATCCAGCATCAGCCAAAAAGCCCGCAAGCTGTAACCGCAGAATCGTGAGGAGATGTCATGATATGCACTGGGCTTCAGACCACCGGAATCACCACAGGCTTGTGGACCAGTACGAACGGGATCCGTATTCTGCAGGACGGGGATTCTGGTTTTCTCACATGGCGTGGATCTTAAGGAAGCATGAAAGCAGCCGGGATGATTTTTCCAATGTCAAGGATCTGATGGCCAACCCGGTTGTTCGGTATGCGCTTGACAATACCGCCCGGGACAGCCATTTGCTGGCTTTCCTGACGTATGGAGCAGAGTATGGCGGATGAGCTGGCCCGCATACGACAAACCGCACGAGAAACAACATGCTGATTACCTGGATCGTTGCAGGTGCTGTTCTCATCGTTCTCGAGTTCATCGTGCCCGGCATGGTGCTCGTTTTCCTCGGTGCAGGAGCTCTGCTGGTTGCGCTTTTTGTCTGGCTGGGCTTGATCCAAACCTGGATGGCGGCGATAACGACATGGTTCATCGCTTCCCTGGTTCTCCTTCTAGTGTTGCGCAGCTTCTTTCAGCGATTCATGTCTGGGGATGTTGAGAGGCAGTCCACCAACGAGGACTTCGCTGCCTACGGAGAGGTAGTAGATGTTGTGGAGGCCATCGGACCGGATAAGGAGGGTCGGATCCGGTACCGGGGAACCACCTGGCAGGCCATCTGCTATGACCACACTCTCGATGCGGGCACAAAAGCCCAGATTGTGTGTCGCGATAACCTTATCTGGATAGTTGAGCCTGCAAACCCACTCGATGCATCATACCCCCAATAGAGGAGAAGAACGATGCTGACGGCATTTACCTTTCTTGTTCTGGTGGTGCTCTTCGTGCTGTGGAAGACCTTCATCATAGTGCATATGCGCGAAGCTGTAGTGGTGCAGCGGCTGGGCAAGTTTCGGGTTGTGCTGCCCCCAGGATTTCATTTCATCATCCCCTTCTTCGATCGCGTCGCCTATCGCCATGAAACGCGAGAGCAGGTGATCGACATTCCCAGCCAAGCTTGCATCACCCGCGACAACATCCAGGTAGAGGTGGACGGTCTCGTTTACCTCCAGGTCCTGGATCCCCAGAAAGCCAGCTACGGCATTGAGGATTATATTAGGGCCAGCGTCAATCTGGCGCAGACCACCATGCGTTCGGAGATCGGAAAGCTCTCCCTCGGCCAATCGTTTTATGAGCGAGAGCACCTGAACGAGACCATCGTGAAGGAGATCGATAAGGCCTCGGATTCCTGGGGTATCAAGGTGCTGCGCTACGAGCTGAGAAACATCACGCCTTCACCCAATGTGGTGCACACCCTTGAGAAACAAATGGAGGCCGAGCGAGAGAAGCGTGCCGAGATCACAAGAGCTTCGGCGGAGAAAGAGGCCACCATCAATGTTTCACAGGGAGAGCGCCAGGAAGACATCAACCTCTCCGAAGGCGAGAAACAGCGCCGCATTAACGTGGCCAAGGGCCGCGCCGAGGCGATCTCCACTCTGGCGGAAGCCACGGCGGAAGGCACAAAACTCATCGCCGTTGCCGTGCAGAAGGAGGGTGGTTCTTCGGCGCTGAAGATGCAGCTGGTGGAGGAATTCATTGAAACTTTCGGTGAGGTTATCACGAAGGCCAACACCTCCGTGGTTCCCTTGGAGCTCGCAAAAATCAAGGGCTTCTTCGACGGTCTCTCAAAAGTGGCCGACGGTGTGCCCGCAAAGTGAACTCGTGAGGAGGCCTATAATGTCGCAGACTTCTCCGTCAGAGATATTCAACCTCGTTGTCTGGGGAATTCTGTTCCTCGTACTGATCGTAAAGTTCTTCCAATCGATCCGTCTCGTGCCCACGCAGTCCGCCTATGTTGTGGAGCGGCTGGGTCGATATTCCAAGACTCTAGGTCCGGGATTCCATGCCCTTGTCCCCTTTTTCGACCGTGTGGCTTTCATCCAAGATCTCAAGGAGGAGACGGTTGACGTGCCGCCGCAGGAATGTTTCACCCGTGATGAGGTGCAGGTGGAAGTGGACGGTGTGATCTACATGTCCGTGACCGATCCGGTCAAGGCGAGCTACGGTGTTACGGACTACTCCTTCGCTGCGATGCAGCTTGCCCAAACCACAACACGCTCGGTCATCGGGACCCTGGAACTGGATCGAACCTTCGAGGAGCGCGACCTGATTTCCTCCAAGGTGGTAGAAGTGCTGGAGAAGGCCGGAGAGCACTGGGGAATCAGGGTGCACCGCTACGAAATCAAGAACCTGGCTCCCCCGCCCACGGTGAAGGAAGCCATGGAAAAGCAGGTCACATCCGAGCGCAACCGCCGCGCTATCGTGGCCCAGTCGGAAGGGGACAAACAGAGTCGTATCAATACATCGGAAGGCAGGAAGCTCGAACTCATCAATCGATCCGAAGGCGAAATGCAGCGTACGATCAACGAGGCGCAAGGAAAGGCCCAAGAGATCCGCTCCATCGCGCAGGCCACAGCCCAGTCGATTGAGCAGATAGCGTCAGCCATCAGCGTGCCCGGGGGTGAATCGTCGGTGCGACTGCAGCTTGCGGTGAAGTATCTCAAGCAGCTGAGGACTTTGGCCCAAGACAAGACCCAGGTGCTCCTGCCCGCGGATTTGACCAACCTGGAGGGACTGCTCAAGTCGATTGAGCTGTCGGGACCGGGTGAGAAATCATGAATGGCAGGGGGACAGCCGAGACGCGGAAACTCTAAGAGGACAGGAAGGCAGTGCCTGAATCGGTTTGAGATTTTGTTCGAGGACTTGGTCCCGTTACCTTAGCAGCCCGTTGAAGAACTACCTTTCAACGCACATAAACGGAAAAGACGCCTGGAGTGCGGGTCAGATAAATCAAGGTAAGGAGATTGAGCAGGAGACGCTGATAAGAGGTTAAAAAGGTGACCGAGGGCAGCAAACGTGATTGTAGGACGAGCAGTAGACGCTGCAAGGCCTTGGCCAGGTCCTGGAGGGCCTTCGGAGTACCTACGCCCATCACTTTGCGCATGAGCAGAGCCAGGTTGCAGCCCCCGATGTGGATCAGCAAACGCTTGAGGATATTGCCGCGGTCTCTCAAGTGCAACCTGCGCATGCCACCGGTATCATATGTGTGAGCGATGGTTCTTTCCACCCGTTCTGCACGACTTCGGCGCAAGGCCTTGCCGCGATCTCCCTTGATCCGGCGTCGATTCGCATATACCGCGGCCTGCTCATCTCGTCGGCCGTTCCACTTGCGGCGTCCCCGATCCGGTTCTGAAATGTAACTCCGGATGCCGCCTTGCTTCAGACTGGTCAATACATCGTTGCTATGATATCCTTTGTCCGCAACCACCTCCCGTATACGCTGTCTGTGCAAACGTTTGGCAGCTTTTTCGTCCTTCGCGACCTGCTTGAGATTGAGCGGCGCCTCGAGCAGCGTCCAGGGCAACGACCCGGTATCTCCTTCATCTGCTCCCGACAACGCCACTGCCACAATGGCATTGGTGTCCAGATCCACCGCGTGCTCCACCTTGTGCGCCATGTGCGTGCGACCGTCCTTCATCTTAGCGATCTTGGCATCCGGGTCGTGCGGGTGCTCCCAGTCCTGGTTCGATCCCTTCTTCGGTCGCTTCTTATCGATCTTGGACAAGTCCTCGCGGGTAGGCGTTTCAATGCCCGAGGCCTTGGCCAGATTCTCAAGGAATGCCTGGTAGCCTTCACCCGTGTCACGGCGTACAATGCTGCGCATCGCGGCGTTGGCCTCCAGTGTCGTAGCATCCACGCCCAACGTCTTCCCCTTCACCAGACCCGCTTTGCACAAGACCCTCAGGATCCACTTGAAAACCGCTTCGTGAACTTCCAAGGGAAGCCGATGCCGGATGCGAGACAGGCTGGAATGATCCGGGGTCTGTTCGTCAAGGGCATACCCCAAAAACCGGCGCAACGTCAGCGAGTCAGATACACGCCATTCGATCCCACGTTCCGAATCAAGTCCCTCGAAATACCCAATCAAAAGCATCCGAAAATAAACCCCGGGCGGAATGCCCTTGCGACCCATATGAGGAGCGTAATACCGCTGGCAAAGCCCTTCGACGAACTCGTCGAACCCGTTCGCCTCCAATACCTGATTCAGCTTCTCGTAGAACGGATGACCCGGAGATTTCACCAAAGTGTTCGATGCGATGAACAGGTTTTCCTGTCTCTGTCGTCCTCGTTTTCCCATTGCCATTTGCTCGTCCTCCCTTCTCAGTTTGAACCTGATATATCATAGGACCAAACCACAAGGAAAGACAACAGTCATCTTGGCATAAACGCACTTTTTCAACAGGCTGCTAGGCGAGGGGGGCGCTTACACAAAACTCTTGACACCTCCGCCGAAATTCCACTACTACATATAAAAGACCTACTGCCACATTCGCTTCGCTACGGCCAACTTGAATCTGAGTTCCTCTTTGGATTCTTCTCCACACCAGTAGAACCCACCTTCTTACCGTTAAAGTCTGGCTGGTCTTCTTCCTTCCAACGATCCTGGATTTGACTTACCCAACCCTATCGCGGGTTTCGTTTCACTCAGCCGCAACCAAAAAGATGTACGCATCTTGCGTAGAAGTCAAACTGTAAGACTCTAAATTCCCTCCCGGGAGGGGTGCCGGGCTTGAGACCCACCCCTTAATCCCCTCCAAGGAGGGGACTTTCATTTTCATGGCGTATTCCAAGCAACGCTCACCAAAATCCCCTCCCGGGAGGGGTGCCCCGGCGTGACTTAAGCCGGGGTGGGGTGGGTCATATCCCATTCTCATCTATCCAATTCGGATCCCATGCAGCACGACTTCCAGATCTGCTTGATATCCCCGTCAGTAAATCGCAGCACCCGAACACCGAGCCTCTCCAATCTATCCTGTCTTTCCTTATCTCTAAGGTAATGCGTCTATCTGAGGACCTTTCTCAGAGACCCACCCCTTAATCCCCTCCAAGGAGGGGACTTTCATTTTCATGGCGTATTCCAAGCAACACTCACCAAAATCCCCTCCCTGGAGGGGTGCCCCGGCGTGACTTAAGCCTGGGTGGGGTGGTCATATCCCATTCTCATCTATCCAATTCCGAATCCCATGCAGCACACCTTCGAGATTCTGCTTAACATCCCCGTCAGTAAATCGCAGCACCCGAAAACCGAGCCTCTCCAATCTATCCTGTCTTGCCTTATCTCTAAGGTAATGCGTCTATTCTGAGGATCTTTCTCAGACCCACTCCTATCGCGGGTTTCGTTTCACTCTGCCGCGACCAAAAAGATGTACGCTTCTTGCGTAGAAGTCATACTGTAAGACTCTAAATAGAACACCCCCTCCCTAGCCTTGGTGCAAACCTCTCGTGTTTTGTTTGATCGGGAGTGCTTGTTTCCGTCCACAGTGCTGGATATCGCATAGTTTTGTCCCTGCCCTTGTATCTCCTTCCCTGTTTTCCTTGACATCCAATATATTCCCCAGTACATTTTCTGCGTAGGTCAATCGAGCCCCTAGTTCCCTATTGGGAGGAAACCGATGTCCGCGGGGGATGAAGCATATGAATAAAGATGACAAGCCGCATCTGGTTAGGTGCGGCTTTTTGGTTTGAATGCGAGAGAGTCAGATATGCAGTCTCCTTACCATTTCCGGAACCGCACGATGATCGCTCATCTTTTCATCTCGTTGATCCTCCCCGTCGCAGGGATAACCTTCTTCGCCCCCAATGCAGGCGCTGTGTCCCCGGACTCCTTGTCTGCGTCCCTGGACTCCTTACAGGCGGAGCTCGACTCGTTGATGAACGCCACGCCGCCTGTGAAAGTGAGCAATCAGGCCTTTGGTCATGGAGTCGAATCCTTGAATGAGGGGTCACCTGAAGTTCAACCGGTGAACCTGGATTCGCTGGTGGAGGTGGCCGCCTTGCTGGCGGAAGCGGGGGATCCAGAAGGGGCCGCAGCAGCCCACCGGACCCTGGGAGCGATCTATCTGAGCGGAAGACGGCTCGATGCGGCGGAGGAGGCGTTTGATCGGGCGCGCCGCCTCGACGATTCGGCGGCGTCATGGTTTGGTCTGGGGTTAGTCGCGGCTGCGGGGGACAGATCCCGGAAGCGGGAGTCGCTGAACCGGTTCCGGGAGGCCCTGGTCCGCGACCCGAAGATGTCCGATGCCCGCTATCGACTCGCCCTCGTGCTGCACAGCCTGGGAGAGGGGAATGCTAGGACGGAGCTTGTGCTCCTTGTGAAGAAGGATCCGAAGTACACAGCGGGCTACCTCCTCCTCTCCGAGTGGGCTGAGCAGAAACCTTACGGTCTCGAAGAAGCCCTCGAATGGTGTGAGCGTGGCCTAGCAGCCTGTTGAAAAAGTGCGTTTATGCCAAGATGACTGTTGTCTTTCCTTGTGGTTTGGTCCTATGATATATCAGGTTCAAACTGAGAAGGGAGGACGAGCAAATGGCAATGGGAAAACGAGGCCGACAGAGACAGGAAAACCTGTTCATCGCATCGAACACTTTGGTGAAATCTCCGGGTCATCCGTTCTACGAGAAGCTGAATCAGGTATTGGGGGCGAACGGCTTCGACGAGTTCGTCGAGGGGCTTTGCCAGCGGTATTACGCTCCTCATATGGGTCGCAAGGGCATTCCGCCCGGGGTTTATTTTCGGATGCTTTTGATTGGGTATTTCGAGGGACTTGATTCGGAACGTGGGATCGAATGGCGTGTATCTGACTCGCTGACGTTGCGCCGGTTTTTGGGGTATGCCCTTGACGAACAGACCCCGGATCATTCCAGCCTGTCTCGCATCCGGCATCGGCTTCCCTTGGAAGTTCACGAAGCGGTTTTCAAGTGGATCCTGAGGGTCTTGTGCAAAGCGGGTCTGGTGAAGGGGAAGACGTTGGGCGTGGATGCTACGACACTGGAGGCCAACGCCGCGATGCGCAGCATTGTACGCCGTGACACGGGTGAAGGCTACCAGGCATTCCTTGAGAATCTGGCCAAGGCCTCGGGCATTGAAACGCCTACCCGCGAGGACTTGTCCAAGATCGATAAGAAGCGACCGAAGAAGGGATCGAACCAGGACTGGGAGCACCCGCACGACCCGGATGCCAAGATCGCTAAGATGAAGGACGGTCGCACGCACATGGCGCACAAGGTGGAGCACGCGGTGGATCTGGACACCAATGCCATTGTGGCAGTGGCGTTGTCGGGAGCAGATGAAGGAGATACCGGGTCGTTGCCCTGGACGCTGCTCGAGGCGCAGCTCAATCTCAAGCAGGTCGCGAAGGACGAAAAAGCTGCCAAACGTTTGCACAGACAGCGTATACGGGAGGTGGTTGCGGACAAAGGATATCATAGCAACGATGTATTGACCAGTCTGAAGCAAGGCGGCATCCGGAGTTACATTTCAGAACCGGATCGGGGACGCCGCAAGTGGAACGGCCGACGAGATGAGCAGGCCGCGGTATATGCGAATCGACGCCGGATCAAGGGAGATCGCGGCAAGGCCTTGCGCCGAAGTCGTGCAGAACGGGTGGAAAGAACCATCGCTCACACATATGATACCGGTGGCATGCGCAGGTTGCACTTGAGAGACCGCGGCAATATCCTCAAGCGTTTGCTGATCCACATCGGGGGCTGCAACCTGGCTCTGCTCATGCGCAAAGTGATGGGCGTAGGTACTCCGAAGGCCCTCCAGGACCTGGCCAAGGCCTTGCAGCGTCTACTGCTCGTCCTACAATCACGTTTGCTGCCCTCGGTCACCTTTTTAACCTCTTATCAGCGTCTCCTGCTCAATCTCCTTACCTTGATTTATCTGACCCGCACTCCAGGCGTCTTTTCCGTCTATGTGCGTTGAAAGGTAGTTCTTCAACGGGCTGCTAGAGGCAAATCCGGATGATCCGGACCTCCTGGTCCGAAGTGAGGAGCTCAAGTTTCTCTCCGGTGGGGAGGACACTGGGATCAATGTGTTGATGTCCTACCTCAAAAAGAGGCCTCACGAGATCCGTCTCTTGCCCCTGATCGGACAGGCCCACCTGAAGAAGGGGCGGTTGGGGCCCGCGGATGCTGTGTTTCGCGCCTATCTGGACCGGATCAGCCCTCAGGAGCGGACATTCTACGATGACATTTCGCTGGTGGGGTCGCAGGAGGAGATAGAGGCATTTAGAGCCATCAAGCCGGAGGATGCTCCGGAGTTTCTGCGGCAGTTCTGGGCTCGGCGGGACATAGACCTGATATCCGGAGTTAACCGGCGACGTCTTGAGCACTATCGGCGCGTGTGGGTTGCCCGGACGCAGTTCTCTAAGGGACGGACACCGTGGGACCGGCGTGGGGAGATCTACATTCGCTATGGGGAGCCTTACTTCCGGCAGCGGTCGTGGGAGGGCAACTTCAAAAAGGCGATGGACCGGAAGGTACAGGCCGTGCGGCCCGCCTTTACGGCACAATGAGAACGAATGTCCGTGGCCTCATTATGTTTCTGGAAGGTGAGGATGGTAGGATACCGCTCGACACTACTTTTTCGAGTGTGACCATGGACATGGGACTCCACCAGGGTCCGGTCTATCCGTTGCAGGCCTTCGGGCCAGGCTTCACCATTCCAGCGGCGGGTGGAAACACCCCTGTGTCGTGGGAGAGTTGGATATACCCCCATATCGAAGGGGGGATCGAGTTCGTCTTCACCGACGAATTCCGCGGGTATGACTATGACTTTGCCCCGATTCCCACGATTTATCTCCCCAGAAAACCGCCGCCGCGACTTATTAGGATCCCTACCATGGTGCGCGAAGGGGCTCCAGAGCAGGTCTATCTCGCTTTAAAGTCAAAGGCGCGGTCGTTGTACTTGCCTGAGGATCTGACAAGGCCGCTCACGTCTCACGTGGCCACAGTGGACTTCCGGGGGAGCCGCGACAGTACACGCGTGGAGATCTACCTGGAGGTGCCCGTCGAAGAGATCACTCCGACGGAGCAGGGCTGGCCGGGGGAGCGGTGGGTGGTCGTGTACGACAAGACGTGGCGAGAGGTTCACAGATCCATGGACCGTTCACCGCTCCAAGTCCTGCCGGGGTTCGATAAGGAGATCCTGGATGTGATGGTGTTCAACTTGCCGGAAGGCGACTATTATATGGCTGTGAAGGTCAGAGACCTGAAGTCCAAACGAACGCAGGTGGTCCGCGACAGCCTCCGCGTGGAGGGTTACGGAGGAGAAGGCCTCCGGATGAGCGGGATAGAGATCGCCCGCAGGATTGCGCCCACAACAGAGGAAGGTAAGTTCGTGAAACACGGGCTGGAAGTAATCCCCATGCCTTCCTTTACTTTCAAACGGGATCAGGATGTCTTCCTCTACTTTGAGGTTTACAATCTCACCCGGGACGCGCAGGGGCGGACGCACTACCAGGTCGATTATACAACGCGAAAGCTGGAGGGTGGCATCGGTCATCTGGTCCTGTCGGGCCTCGGACGGCTGATCGGAAGACGCAAGAAGGAGGACGAAATCACGGTCTCCTACGAGTTAGGGGGAGAGGCGACCCAGGAGATAATCCACACAGCGCTGGATTTGAGGAAGGGGAAAAAAGGGGACCACACTCTTCAGGTGACCGTTACGGACCTGATCAGTGGGATTGGAGTAAGCAGACAGACATCCTTCGTTCTTCGGTAAAGGAACTTGAATATGGGGGTTGCCTCAGTGTGATCTACGTAAGAACGGCAGCAGCTTTAATTTACGTCATAACTATTTGCGCATACCAGCTAGATTCGTTATCTTGATTGTAATGAAAAAGCTCACAATATCCAACGCAGAGCGT
Source organism: Candidatus Latescibacterota bacterium (assembly GCA_965217865.1). GTDB lineage: Bacteria > Latescibacterota > UBA2968 > SICM01 > SICM01 > CBDCJO01. The sequence goes on from CBDCJO010000002.1 coordinate 4,434,644, forward strand.
GTCATCCTTACGCTAGAGGATGAGATTCAGCGATCTCCGGAGTCCCGCTATGAGCATCGGCTGCACGCGATCTTGCTGATTGTCCGGGGGAACAGCAGTCTGGAGGCTGCCCAACTACTTGGCGACGCGCCTCGAACCATAGCCAACTGGGTGAAAAGGTTTGAACAGAGGGGCCTGGCCGGGCTGATGGAGAGAGGGCGTTCCGGACGTCCCCGACGGCTGAGCGAAGACCAAGTTGCACAGATCGATGCTGCTTTGAGGAAGACCCCGAGGGACTTCGGGTTGACCGGTAATGTCTGGAGTGGCAAGACCCTGGCGGCATTTATCCGGCAGTGGAATGTGACCCTGGGAGTCCGACAGTGCCAGCGGATGCTTCGGAAAAGGCAGTAGCAAGTATGACCCTTCCGCCCATCCCAAGGGTCAGAAGTCGGGGGTCAGAGGTCAGGAAGCAAAGCTCTTGGGACTTTATACGCAATTATTTAAGACGTTATATATACCGTAGGTTTATATATATACCGTAGGTTTACATGGTTAATTCTGCGCGCGCGTGCAGAATTGATAAGGGGCTAGGGAAAAGCAGTGGCAAATGACAGTAGCAGGAAGGCAACGGCAGGGGCCAGAGGTCAGGGGTCGGGGAAAAGCACACAAAACGATTTAAATTGCAGAATTACAGCATATTACGCACAGAATTCGCCCAGGCCTGGCCTCAGGTGAGGAATTGTGAACGCGCGTTCACAATTGGGTTGGGAAAAGCAGTAGCAGTGGCGTCTATCGGAAAATAGCAGGTTTACCGGACGGCTTTCGCCGAGACCTTCGCGTCTGAACCCAGGCGTTATGTTCATTTCACTTATTGACGTTAGAAAAGGCTTACCACTTGCAAAGTGACATTTGCATTGGCTCTCGTGATAATTTTTTCCGGCACTATGATTCGATACTTGATTGACGACAAATTGACGGTTGACGAGTATGTGGAATTTCTTTCACGCTCAGATCTGGGTCACCAATATCCCAGGAAGAATTTTACACCCCGGATTGAGCGGTTGCTTCACCACATCGACATATGCATCTCCGCACGAAACGAAACGGGTCATCTCGTTGGCATTTGCTTTGGGCTAACGGATTTCGCTTATTTCCCCCTGAGCGTAGTCGAAGGATGCTCAAGAAAATTAATTTCCTTTCACCCATAGTGGTGTATTACATAATTAACCTTGAATTTGGTACTGCTTTCATGCGAAGGATGTCAGTTTTAACTCCCTCATCCCCTGTATCCCCTTCTCCCGCTTAGCAGGAGAAGGGGACGATGACATTCATTTTCTATATATTAAGGATCTCGCCTTTCCCTTCATTAAACGATTAGATCATTTTTCGATCTTCCCCTCTCCCGGCACCCGGGAGAGGGGTGCCGAGCTTGCGAGGCGGGGTGAGGGAGTACGACACGTTCCAAAAAGTGTGCAAAGCAAAAGGAAGTTACACGGAAAAGCAATAATTCAAGATCTGAGAATACATTGTGACTTTCGGAACACGCCCATAGTACTGCCGTGGACCTATTCGAGGTGATTGGGATGCGATACACAAAGGAGAAAGCATGGGCACAATTACAAAACCAAAAATCACGGGTATGAGTCCGCAATTCCTCGTTACAGACATTGAGCGCTCAATTGATTTCTACACGCAGAAACTTGGCTTCGAGGTATATTTTCGATATGAAGACTTTTATGCCGGCATTCGCAGAGATGGTCACTCCATTCATCTCAAATTGGGAAAACTGACCCAGGAAGAACGATTGAGCCGCAGAAACAACGAGCATTTGGATATTACTTTCTCGGTCGAAGGGGTTGATGCCCTACACGAAGATTTTAAGATGCAATCCGTGGAGGTGACGCAGCCGCCTCGTGATATGCCATACGGTCGTGAATTCTATGTTTCCGATCCCGATGGTTATATCCTTGCCTTCCTCGAATAGTGACGAACGAAGCCTTCCACCTGTCCAGGGTTTCGCTGTCGCTCTATCCCCGTGGTGAACGTTATTGGCATTGGAGAATAAAGATCATAATATTTGTACGCTACAACACCGGGAGGTATCGTGAAATTCATCCCTGACCAGATCGATTTTTTCCTCCGGAAGCGTTCCAGCCGGCACAATCTCAAAATTCTGCTGTACCTGTTGCTGGTGTTGGCAGGTCTTATCGCGATCTTCAGCGTGATTTTTCACCTGCTCATGCTCCAGGAAGGTAACCAATACAGCTGGTTCACCGGGGTATACTGGACGCTGACTGTGATGTCGACCCTGGGATTCGGGGACATTACTTTCACCCAGGACCTGGGAATGGCATTTACCATGTGCGTCCTTATGAGCGGTGTTGTATTCATGCTGATCCTGCTGCCTTTCACCTTCCTCCAGTTCTTCTACACTCCCTGGATGGAAGCCCAGTACGAATCCCGCGCCCCTCGTAAGCTGCCCAGGAAAACTCGCGACCACGTCTTGCTGACACATTACGACCCGGTAACCAGCGCTCTGATCAACCGATTGGACCACTACCACTATCCTTATTTCCTGCTGATCCAGGACATAGGGGAAGCGCTGAGCCTTTACGACTCGGGGTTCAGGGTGGTCCTGGGGGACATTGACAATCCGGAAACCTACCGGAAAATGCAGGCCGAAAAAGCAGCCCTAGTGGTCACCACGGCCAGCGATATGGTCAATACCCAGGTGGCCTTTACGGTGCGGGATGTGAACGAAAAAGTGCCGGTCATCGCCACGGTCGATGATCCGGCTTCGGTGGACATTCTCCAACGGGCCGGCTGTTCCCACGTACTCCGGCTGAGCGAGATGCTGGGGCAATCCCTGGCGAGGCGGGTTCACGGCAGCGCGACCAAGGCGCACGTAATCGGCCAGTACGACCAGTTGCTCATCGCCGAGGCCACGGCCGCTGGAACTCCAATGGTCGGAAAAACACTGCTGGAGATTGGGCTCCGCAGGCAGTTGGGCATCACGGTTGTGGGTATCTGGGAACGCGGCCAGTTTCAGACCGCGCTTCCGGATACAAAGGTCGGTCCGCACACCGTTCTGGTCCTGACCGGATCTCGGGGGCAGCTGGAAAAATTCGAAGAACTGTATTGCATCTACGGAATTTCGGCGGCTCCGGTGGTCATCATCGGAGGGGGGCGCGTCGGACGGGCCGTGGCCCAGGCCCTGACCGAGCAAGGACTTGACTACCGCATCATCGAGCAATCGCCGGAGCGCATCCGTAATCCCGAGAATTACATCGTGGGCGACGCTGCGAACCTGGAGATCCTGAAGCAGGCGGGAATCATGGAATCGCCCACCGCAATCATTTCGACTCACGACGACGATACCAATGTCTATCTAACCATTTACTGCCGGCGTCTGCGCCCGGACATTCAGATCATCACCCGGGTTTCAGCAGAGCGGAAGATTGCTGCGCTACATCGGGCTGGCGCGGACTTTGTTATGTCCTACGCGTCGATGGGAGCCAATGCCATATTCAATCTCCTGGAGCGGAGCGGTACCATGATGGTGGCCGAAGGTCTGGATGTGTTCAAAATGAAGATGCCCCCCGCCCTTGCGGGGAAGACCATCGCCGAGTCTTCAATTCGCCGGAAAACCGGCTGCACAGTCATCGCCCTCAACGTCGACCATAGCATGGAGATCATTCCGGACCCAAACCAACCCATGCCGGCGGAGGCGGAAATCATCCTCATCGGCAGCGTAGATGCCGAAAATCGCTTCCTCGAAAACTACGTGACGGATTAGGCCCCGGCTTGGTCCCGGCGAGAAAGGCCCCTGGAATTTCAATCAGGGTTCTCAGGCAAATTGAGGATGCGAGCGCATGACCTATCGAGATTCCGCATTCCTTCGCAACCACATAACGAGCATCATCTCATTTTACCACCCTAATTGTATCGATAGAGAATTCGGCGGCTACATCAATCAGCTCCGCGATGACGGCACGATTTTCGACCGGATGACCAAACATCTCGTTGGAACGTGCCGTTTCGTTTACAACTATTCTCTGGCCTTTATGGTCCTCGACGAGCCGAAATACCGGGAGGCCGCGGAACATGGTTTGAGCTTCCTCAAGGAGACACACCGCCAAGTCGATGGCGGGTTCGCCTGGATCCTGCAGGGTCGCGAGGTCGATGACGGCACGCGCCACTGCTACGGGCACGCCTTTGGGCTTCTGGCAGCAGCCGGAGCTGCGAAAGCCGGCGTCGACGGCGCACGTGCGCTCGCCTCTGAAGTCTACGATCTTCTGGAAGCCCGTTTCTGGGAGCCGGGAGCCCAACTCTACGTCGATGAGATCAAGGCCGGCGACTGGAGCGCGATTGACCCTTATCGCGGACAGAACGCCAATATGCACACGTGCGAAGCAATGCTGTCCGCCTTCGAAGCAACCGGCGAAGAGAAGTATATAGACCGCGCACACACGCTGGCGAAGCGCGTTTGCGTCGATCTTGCCGCTGGATCTGACGGACTGATTTGGGAACACTACAAGACGGATTGGACCCACGATTGGGACTACAACAGGGAAGATCCCAAGAACCTGTTCCGCCCCTACGGCTATCTCCCGGGCCACTTCACAGAATGGGCCAAGCTGCTACTGATCCTCGAGCGTTATCGCCCCGAACCCTGGATGTCGGAGCGCGCCCAAAGCCTCTTCGACATCGCTTTGAAGAAGAGTTGGGATCACGAGCGCGGAGGCATGCATTACACGTTCGCGCCGGATGGGCGTATCCTGGATACGGATCGGTATTACTGGGTGATGTCCGAAACAATCGCCGCCGCCGCACTCCTGGCGCTTAGAACCGACGATTCCCGTTACTGGGACTGGTATGACAAAGCCTGGGAGTTCTCCGATCGGCATTTCGTCGATCACGAATACGGCGGGTGGTACCGCATCTTGAATGAGGACAATCAGAAGTACGACGATAAGAAAAGCCCGCCTTCCAAAGCGGACTACCATCCACTGGCTGCCTGCTACGAAATCCTGGAGGCAAAACGACGCGCAGCCGTGGCCGAATGATCCACTACTCCTCCTTATCTATCCTTGTTCAGTCTTCGGCCAAGCGCCTTTCCAGACTTCGTCACATGCTATGACCTCTGCCTCAGTCCGGTTCCCGTGACGACTCCCGCCCCCCCTTCGGACAGATCCCGGATATGAACACGAATCTTTGACCCAACCGGGCATTTACCCTAAACGGAAGATGAAAATGAAAGTCCTGATAATGCTCCTTACGCTGCTATCGGTCCCATACTATGCTGAGCAAGCTGCTGCTGCCGACGACGATAAGGTCAGGCTGCAAGTTAGCAGTGAAGAACCTGTGGAAGGAGACGACCAGCAAAAAAGGGAGACGAAACAGCTTATGAGAGAAATCGTCATCAACCTTGCCAAGGGTCTCGGCATGATGGCAGCACTTCTCGTTCTTTTATCCATCGTCCCGCTTAAGAGAAATATCGTCATCAACCTTGCCAAGCGTCTCGGCATCATTGCAGCACTTCTCGTTCTTTTATTCATCGTCGCTTTCATTGTGGAAGGAGACGACCCGCAAACAGCCACAACTTGGCTTATGAAAGATATCGTTATCAACTTTGCCAGGGGTCTCGGCATCATGGCAGCACTTCTCGTTCTTTTTCTCATCGTCCCTCTCGTTTTCACCGCAGTCCTCCGCTGGTCGTGGAAAATGACCATGCCCCACCTATTCAATCTGAAGGTTGTTCCTTTCTGGCAGTTCTTTCGCCTTCTCCTCATGGTCTTCATGCTGAGTATGATCTTGAACGGGGGTGGCAGCATCCTGCGATCGGTCCGATACTATGCTGAGCAAGTTGCTGGTACGAGCGATGATAAGGTGGTACTGAATAGCGGTAAAGACCGTGTGGAAGACGACCCGCAAACAGCCAGACAACAGCTTTTGACCAATATCGTACTCAAAGTGGCCAAGGGTCTAGCACTTATCATCCTATCATTGATCCCCACTGTAGTCTTCCGCTGGCTGTGGAACATGACGATGCCCGGCGTATTCAATTTGAAGGTTATTACTTTCTGGCAGAGCTTTAGCCTTCTCCTCATGGTTTTCATGTTCGGTATGATCTTGAACTGGGGTGGCGGCAGCATCCGGAAAGGCCTGATACCTCTATAAGACCACACGCCCGAATCTCTGAAAAGGCACCCCCGCCGTGAACCGTAAACATGTCACATTTTGGGCCCTCTACGATTTTGCCAACTCTGTCTACCCGGCAGTCATTACGGCAACCGTTTTTAGTGTCTACTTCACCACGCAGATTGTCGGTAACGAAACGGGGCTTGGCGACTTGTGGTGGGGACGTGCGCTCTCGGTCTCAATGCTGTTCGTGGCGCTTTCATCGCCACCCCTGGGCTCGGTTGCCGATCGCGCGGGAATTCGAAAAAAGATGCTCTTTTTCTATACCTACCTCTGCGTGGCAAGCGTTGCCCTTTTCACCACCATCGAGCCCGGGATGATCCTGTGGGGATGGGTGCTTGTCGTGGTCGCCAACATCGGATTTGAGGGTGCCCTCATCTATTACAACGCGTATCTGCCGGACATCGCACCTCGAGAGCGCCAGGGTCTGGTTTCAGGAATCGGTTTCGGTGTGGGTTATGCAGGCTCGGCCGTCGGTTTACTCATCGCCCTGCCGCTCGTAACACGTGGGCGATTTGATCTCACATGGCTGGCCGTGGCGGGGTTCTTCGCACTTTTTTCAATGCCCATTTTCCTGGGACTCCCGCCAGACAGACGCGGAGATCGGACCATCTTACAGGCAGCGATCGAAGGGATCACCGGATTCAAACGTCTGGTGGCCGATGTCTTGAAGCTGCGCGAAATGCGTCGTTTTCTTATGGCTTTTTTTGTCTATATTGATGGCGTAAACACCACGATTTCCTTCTCAGCGATTTTCGCGGCTACAACGCTGGGTGCGTCTCCAAAGGAGTTGATCTACCTCTTTCTCGTGGTCCAGGTATCGGCTCTGGCAGGTTCCTTTGCGCTGGCCAAACCCACCGATATTTGGGGGCCAAAGAGAGTCATTTCCCTAACCCTCATACTTTGGACCACGATCGCCTTCATGGCCTACTTCGTCGATTCCAAAACCGTGTTCTTTGTGATCGCAGTGTTAGCGGGTACCGGGCTTGGAGCTGTGCAGGCCGCCAGTCGGGCGTTTATGGCAGCACTGATACCGAAGGGAAAAGAGGCGGAGATGTTCGGTTTCTACGCGTTCTGCGGAAAGTCCTCTTCTGTAATCGGACCGCTCGTTTTCGGTGAGATCTCTCACGCGTTCAACCAGCGGGCGGCGATCCTGTCGGTCGCGCTGTTTTTTCTCGTCGGTCTCGTGTTACTCCAGCGAGTCAAAAGTCAGAGACCAGACGTGGCGCTCAGTCCGGATATCGAGTGACCGCACGTGCATTCCCCGCCACGCAGAAAATCCTTGTCCTTCCCGAACCCTTCGACGAAGAAACCGGAACCCACCCTCACCAGGTGGCCTCAGAGTCTGAACCAAAGGCCATTCTGTCCCGCTATGTAGAGCTTATCGAACAGGCCTATTCGGAGTAGCTTTTGCTGCTACATATCCTGCGTCCCATCGTCCGGCTTGCTCTGTGGATTTTCTTCCGGAAAATCGACATCAGGGGCCGCGACCGGGTCCCTGAAGGCAGGCCGCTCATCTTTGTGGCCAACCATCCGAACGTAATGCTCGACACCCTGATCCTCGGGCTCTACGCCCCGGAAAACATGCCACGCTTCCTGGGGAAAAGCACTCTGTTCAAGCTTCCCCTCTATGCTTGGTTCATGCGCCAACTCGGTGTGATTGCGGTCGCACGCAAGCGAGATGAGACCTCCCGGATGTCCAGCAACCGGGCAATGCTGAGCGCCGCCTGTCAGACCCTCCGGGACGGTGGTTCCCTGGCGCTCTTCCCCGAAGGCATAAGCCACGCGGAAACCAGGGTGCTCGAACTGAAGCCCGGGGCCGCGCGGATTGCCCTGAGGTGCGAAGCGGAAGCGGAGGGCCGGGCCGGAGTCTGTATCATCCCTGTGGGCCTGACCTATTCAGATCCCAGACTCTTCCGGAGTGACGTGTCCGTCCACTTCGGTGAGGCCATCGAAGTCCGCAACTTTCTTGATGCCGAGCAGGAACTGACGACGCGGACCCACGAGAGCCTCGCTTCCCTGACCCGGCATATCGACGATCCCGATCTGGAAACCGTCATCCGCGACCTGTCTGCGATCTACACCGAGAACGTCGCCGCTGAACTTCAAGACTCGGCCGACCTCAGCAAGAGGCTCCGCGCCGAGCAGGAGATCATCCGGGCGGTCCATTACTTTGCCGACACCGACGCCGAGCTCGTCCAGACCTTTGCCACGCGGGTTCGGGCGCACCTTCGCAAACTTAAACGCCTCCGTCTCGATGCCGATACCTCTCCTGCGTCATCCCCCCCTGCCGGACATTTGCTGCTCGCCGTGGTCTTCTCGCCTCTGACGCTTTATGGGTTCGTCCATAACGCCCTCCCCTATTACCTCCCACGGCTCTTTGTGCGCCCGCATCGGGACCAGCCCGAAATGATCGGAACGGTGAAGATTGCGGCTGGTTTTGTCGTCTTTCCGCTTTATTATCTGGCCCTCATCGGAACGGCTTATCTGCTAACGGACCTCCGCACCGCCTTCCTCTATGGGTTCACCTTGCCGGTCAGCGGCCTGGTCACCCTCTTATTTGACGAGCACATCCTACAAAAATGGCCTCTGTGGCGAGGCCTGGTGTTACCGCGGAGACGAAGGTATTACCTGAAACGGATGTCTCGAGAGCGTGAAGCCATCATTCGCGACCTGGACACCATCAAGGAACGCTATCTCGCTCTCCAGTCCTGATTCCCTTATGAGTTAGATTTCCGGTAGTGCAGGAGACCAGTACCCGTGGTTCAATGTCATAATGTGTGGGATTGACCCGGATCGCGGACCGTTGGCCCGCACGATTCGTCCGAATTCAAACCCAGCCCGTTGGACTGGGCAAAGGAATCACGAGCCGTTGGCCCGCTGATGCGTCCGAAGATGATGAAGCTGTTCATCGAGCACGGTGCGGATCTTGACGCACGTGATGAGGAGTATCGGTCAACACCAATATGCTGTGCAGGACGTGGGGGAAAAAGGAAGCGGTGTCGATGCTGCTGGAGCGGGGGGCCAAAACCAACCTGCCTGACGATGAACCTTGGGCGACGCCGCTGGCCTGGGCTGAGAAAAAAGGGGCATGCCGAAATCGCCAACATATTACGGGGACACGGAGCGTAGGCAGAACAAGGAATCAAGCATGACACACGCAAACGATGCAGTCGGTCGTGATGACCCCTTTGGCTTAAGTCGCTTCATCAGCGCGCAAGGCCAGGGTCTACGATCGTGTTCTTACGGAGTTAAGAAGCGGCCAGAAAAGAACGCACTGGATGTGGTATATATTTCCTCAGCTTGATGGATTGGCACACAGCACAACCTCAAAACAGTATGCCATAAAGACCATTGAAGAAGCTCGACATTACTTGAATCATCCAGTTCTTGGACCAAGGCTGTTGGAATGTGCGGAAACGGTTCTCGCCATTGAGGGACGATCAGTTTCAGAAATCTTTGGATACCCTGATGATCTGAAGCTTAAATCGTCCATGACACTATTTGTATGTGTCGCAGATCCAGGCTCCGTGTTTGTCCGTGTCCTTGATAAGTATTTCCACGGAGAGCGAGATTCCAGGACGCTCCAGCTATTTGAGGAGCTCAAGGAAAATCGGGGTTAGGCGTTTCATCGCGCGAAGCCCATACAGCCTACGCGATCCGGAGCCATTCCACATTCGTGCTTGAGGGCACACCGAACAAGGCCGCCTCCCCCCTCGGCATCACACTACCATGCCGGCTCGCCGAATGACATGTGTTCGATCTCCAGATGGTATCGATCTTTCTTAACTTTGCTGGTATTGTCCGAGTCTTGCCCCGTCTGATGTACGGGCGTAGCCAGGGCGTGGATACTAAAAAGTACTGTCGACCCGGTGCGACCAAAGGAATACAGCGAAAAGGTTTCTGGACCAGCATCGCCCTCGGCTGCCTTTGCGGAATACCGGCGCAATTGCTCCAGGATCGGATCGGGAGATCTTATAATCTCGATGAGCCAATTCCCAAAACTGTGTTCACCGGTTTCCGGATCCCACTCCACTGTTCCCGGGATTACCTTCGTTACACCTGGAATTTCTATACCCGACAATTCCAAACGGAACCGCTTAACATATACATGGATCAATTCGTCAGTTTGCGGTCTTCCTGCTTGAGGATCCGGACCCGATACCTGGAGGCGTCCTGGAGACAAACTCAATTGATGTAGCCCAATACTTCCTTCACTCGGGTCCGTGTCCGCATGGGGTGGCACATAGGACATCGGGACACAATCTTCGTAGACGAATGATTTTTTTCCGGATCGGTCTCGGGCAAGTTCAGTTATCACTATGGAAGCAGGTTCACCCTCTCCGCTAATCCACGACCGGACGGCATCCTCGATAGCTTTGTTTCCCGCCACACAGAGCGAAGTGATTACAAGATCATCAATTTCAGGCACCCCCTCCACACCCACTGCGTCATGTTTGTCAGATCCACTTGTAAGTCTTACTTCTGAACGTTTGGCAGATCCGCCGCAAGGCCTATCGACGGTATGGATCGAGCGGTACGATGTGGTCCCGAAAACCCACGAGCTCAACCCTGTACTGTCCCGGCGTTGCATCGGCAGTCCGGATGGAGGCGTCCCGCCGCGTTCCCCTGGCCTTCCCCATGCCGATCCTGATCCCCTCGGTGGTTCCCTCCGGGTCCTCTGAAATGACCCGGATCTCCTTGAAAAGCCCGAGGCCGTCACCATAGATGGAGAAGGAGACTCTGCCGCCGTCGGCGGGTGTGGTGATCCGACCCGGCTCGACCCGGAGGGCATTCTCTTCTTCACCGACGTCTTCTTCCCCTTCGTCACCTTCTACGATCACCTCAAGATCGAGCTGAACGACGTCGCCCCGAAAACCCAAGAGCTCCCCACGCTGTACTGTCCAGGCGTAGCGTCAGAAGTGCGGATGGACGCGTTGCGCCGCGTTCCCCGGGCCCTCCCCATGGCGACCCTGATCCCCTCGGTGGTTCCCTCCGGGTCCTCCGAAACAATCCGGATCTCCTTGAAGAGTCCCAGGCCGTCACCGTACATAGAGAAGGAGACCTTTCCGCCATCGGCGGATAGGGTGACCTGACCCGGCTCGACCCGGGGAGCATCCTGTGCCGTGACCCGGGGTGGAGCTGAGAGCGCTAGGGCCAACCCCACGATCAACCAGAGATGTGCTTGGTTTCCATTCCTCGAACACTCCATCATATCCTCCTCGTGTTAAATTGCTTCCTTAAAAGGAACTTTTGCCCTTTGTATCGAGTAAAATAGTAATTAGCTTCAAGGTACGCAATGAATATTGACGAGTGGAAAACCGGCATAATACTCCGAATGCTTGAAAAAGCGAAAAAGGCCTTTATGGATACCATCGTGGCCTGCTAATTTGACCGGTTTGGACGATATCTTTTGGGGGAAGGTCGAGCGAAATCCTGGTTCCTTGTAAGAGTGAGAAGGGTTATATATTCTGACCTAAACCTGACCCACAAGAGGAGAGATGGAGCAACTGTCCTCAAACAGTGACCCGTGGCCTACGCTTCGAAAATAAAACGGACCGAGTTGCAGCATAAACAAAATCCAAATTGAACGGAGATAGTCGAGTGGCCATCATCGTTTCCATCCTTGGCGGTCTCATTACTCTGAGCGGGATAATAGGTATAGCAAAGCCCCACCGTCTGATTAATCTTATCGAGCATTGGCATGGTCCCACTCGATTCTGGATAGCCATTCTTGTCCGCGTCGTACTCGGCGTTGTTCTGTTTGCCACCGCGCCAGCCTGCCGGCTTCCTATGTTTGTTCGTATCGTTGGCGTGATCTCGATTGTGGCGGCCCTGGGAATTCTAATTCTTGGTCGCACACGGTTAGACTCTTTCATTAGATGGTGGCTGATACGTCCTGCACTCATTCGGATTTCGGGGTTCGTGGCGGTCGCTTTTGGAGTCTTATTGGTATACGCAGGGGCTTGAGAGAGAGCGCTGCTAGGTGGACACTTGAGGGAGTAGCCCCAGAGCTACAGGGGAGGACAAACATTGCAACCACTGCGAATCTACTCCACAGATCTGTCCTTCTATGACGGCTACATGGAGAAGCTTGTCGAGGAAGCGCGCGCGGGGTTCTCGCCTGCCGTCGGGCGCATGTCGTCCAGCGTACCGCGTCTGGCCCACATCCGTGTAAGTGACATCCCGCAAGCAGAGCTGACAATCGAGGATGCCCGCTGGGTCTACGCCCACGAACACGGTTTCGGTACCTGGGAGGAGTTCACGGCGTTCGTGGGGCATGTAGCCTCCGGCAGCCAAGAGGAACCTTTCGTGGAGTTCATCCACGCTGTCGAGGAGGGCGATACGGATGTCGTTGAGAGGAACCTCGACCGCAATCCTGAACTGGTTCGGCAAGTGGACTCGTCGCACAAATCGCCGCTGCACAGCGCTGCGAACGCCCAGCTGGCGATGCTGCTGATGTCGCGGGGTGCGCCAGTCGACATGGAAGTCCCGTTGCCGGGAGGCACGCCTCTGATGCATGCCCTGGTGTGGGGCGCCGTTCAGAAGGCCGATGCCATTGCCACGGTGACTCTGGCACCGGGCAACCTCCGAGTGGCCGCCGGGCTGGGACGGGTTGACCTGCTCCAGAAGATGTGGATGGAGGACGGGGCTCTGGCACAGGAGGCGCGAGCCGGGCGCACATACTACCGGCCCAACTACGGCTGGTTCCCTTGGAAGCCGGGAGACGATGACCAGGAGATACTGGATGAGGCACTGGTATATGCCGCGACGAACGGCCGGACCGTTGCAGCGCAGTACCTGGTCGATCGGGGCGCTGACGTGAACGGGTTGGCCTACGAGACACGCCCACTGATTCGGGCCGCATGGAAAGGGCACACGGAGATGGTCGACTGGCTCCTGGACCACGGCGCGTCAATCGATGCTACGGGCTGGCTGGGTGGACATGTTAAGGGTGGGACCGCCCTTCACCTCGCCGCCAACAACGGGAACCTGGCGCTGGCCAGACACCTGGTGGATCGAGGCGCGGATTTGACGGTCCGTGACGAGATGTATGGCGGGCGGCCGGAAGGGTGGGCAAATCACCATGGACACACTGAGGTGCGGGACTTCCTTCGGTCACTTCGTTAAGGCCATGAAGAGAGCGCCGTCTAACACCACACGTACACCCGAACACACCTAGCCCGGGATGCAGCGGCACGAGACCCCATGCCTATCTCGCTGAAACGAGCCTATGAAAACCCGTCACAATCGGATGGGTGCCGCATTCTTGTCGAGCGCTTGTGGCCCCGCGGTCTCTCGAAGCAGGACGCCAAGATCGATCTTTGGCCCAAGGAGGCTGCTCCGTCCACTGAACTGCGGCGCTGGTTCAACCACGAGCCGGACAGGTGGGCAGAATTCAAGCGCCGATACTTCAAGGAGTTGCGCGCCCGGCGGGAGGCTGTGGAGCCCATCGTCGAACGCGTCCGAGCGGGCCGAGTCACCTTCGTCTTTGCCTCGCGAGAGTTGCAGTTCAACAACGCCGTCGCTCTTAAAGAGTACGTGGAGCGCACTGCCTGAACCTCACAATAATGGAGGTAAACGATGAAACTCATGACCTTCGCCATTTCACTTGCGATCGTCATCCTGTGCATTATCCCCGGATTTGACTCCGGTGTTTCGGGCGAAAAGCCGCAAACAGGAGTTGCCAAAATGAGTGTCTATACCGGACTTCAGGATGTTGGGTTGTTCACGCCGAATGTTGAGAAGATGGCAGCGTTCTATGACGCACTTGGCTTACCCAAAGTGATTGACGAAAAACTCCTCAAGGTCTACAGCTTTGGCGGCCAGGATATCGCGATCCACGTATCGGACATATCGCCAAACGGTGCCGGATTCATCAGCATACTCGTCTCGAATCTTGAGCGAGTGCAGAAAACCCTTAAGGAAAAGGGCCTTGTGTTTCAGGGTCCCAAGCCTTTGCACGCGGGCTACACGGGGATCGAGCTGACAGACCCGGACGGCAACAAGGTGAACCTGTTACAAGAAAGATGACCGGTGACACGGAGAGCTTTGTTCCGATTTGATCAGAGTCAGAATGCCCGACCGAGCGGTTATCTTAGGCCGATCGCCTGATGTTATAGTTTCACAAAGCCCATGACACATCCTCCCAAAAAACGCTGCAGTCGCTGTGGAAAGCTTCTCGGCAGAGAGAACTTCAACGGGGTTAAGCGAAGCAAAGACTGCCTGGCCGCAACCTGCCGGGCATGCGTCAATCGGCGTCGCAGGGAGCTTCAACAGAAGCGTCAGCAACAAGGGATCGCAGCTTCCGTCGACATCGTCGACGCGGCTCGCCGTGGGCATCTGGACGTCATCAAGGCAAACGTAACGGATGATCCAAGGCAACTTCAACATCTACTGTGGAAAACGGTCCAGGACTTTCATTCGATCAAGAAACGACCGGAGCATACTGCGCAGGCTCGATTCCTCATACAGAGAGGCGCCAAACCTCATTGGTCGATGATTTCGGAAGCCGCCAGCGGCGGACACCAACCTCTTATCGATGTACTCCTGGAAAGCGGCGTTGAAACCAATATTTTCGTGGCGGCCGCCATCGGTGACGAGAAGCGTTTATCTCAGTTGCTCGACAATGACCGTCATTTTGCAAAGGCCGATGACAGAGGCATTACACCGCTTCATTACTGTGGAATGTCGGCGCTGGGAAAGACCGACCCTCACAGAGCCGGATCATTTGTTCGGTGTGCAGAGCGACTTATTCAGGCCGGTGCAGAAGGTCGACGCGAAAGCCTCCAGCCCTGTTGGACAACTCAGACCTCTGCATTGCGTCTGCGGGACCGGCGGCAATATTGGACTGGCGCGATTACTCCTTGAAAGCGGTGCAGACCCGACAGGTTGTTTGACTTTTGCACTGGGTCACTTTCAAAGGCACGGAGACGGTCATTACGACATCGCCGAATTACTGCTCGAGGCGGGAATCGATATTCACGATGAAGGAGACGACGTTCTGGGACACTTTGCTGCACACGGAGATGCCAAAGCGGTTCGGTGGCTGTTGGAGCACGGAGCAAACCCGAACGTGAAATCGGAAGAAGGACGAACACCTCTGCACCTGGCCGCCGAGCGAAATACGGGCATCAAAGTCATCAAGCTCTTGTTTGACCACGGGGCCGACATGAATGCGACGACCGTCGATGGCCACACGCCGCTTTATCTTTCTAAACAAAACAACAAGCGGCGTGTCACTGAATACCTTGAAAACGAGGACGCGGTGGCGTAATCATGGCGGGAAGAAAATCCATCGCTCGACTTTCATGACACGACACATCACCCCTTCAGACGCGCCGCACATCGCTTCGATTCAACTCGAAGCGTGGAGCGCCTCCTTGATACCTCCATTAGGGGCGGATGCCTTTCGTGAGATGACTGTAGAATTGAGGACAGCCAAATGGATGGAAATGCTACAGGACAGGGACTGGAAAGGCCTCTTGGTCGAACTTGGAGAGCCGGTCGCATTTTCTGTTTTTGGTCGAGCCGTCGACTCGGATATTGCAGACAACCGGGTCGCTGAGATCTTCGGTTTTCACGTTAAACCAGCCCAGTGGAGACAGGGAATCGGTCGAGAACTCATGGTGGACACGCTCCTCGAGCTAACACAGTCGGGATTCTCATCCTGTCTGGCATGGGTCTTCTCGGATAACACGCCTGCTCGCAGCTTTTACGAACAAATGGGGTTCAATTGGGATAATAGCCGAAAAGAAGCCGGGTTTGGTTTACAGGGCTTGCGATATCGGCGATCTAACTTGCTGATCCACAAGACGGAGTGACATAATGCTAAAACCTGAGTCATTCAAATCTGCCCGGGATTTCATTCGATCCCACGCCCGGCCCTTGGAGCAGAGCCTTTTCGCCCGTCTATTCGAAGGTGCGTCAGCTGAAAAGGTCATCGATTCCCTGGCCGAATACCGGAACGCGGATGGCGGTTACGGACACGGACTGGAGCCGGACTTCTGGACGCCGGCCTCCTCCTGCATGGCGACTTCGGTCGCTTTCCAGTACCTTGATACGGCAAACGCGTCTCTGGAGCATCCTTTCTACCTGGACGGCATCCAATTTCTTGTGAAGACCTTCGATGCCGAGTACAAGGGGTGGGAACAAACGCCGCCGGACGTCAATGACGCCCCTCACGCCCCGTGGTGGGATTATGACGCCGATAAGAAAGCCGATTATTTTGAGAACCACTGGGCAAATTGCGGAGCGGAAGTCCTGGGATATTTATACAGGTTTCCCGGGAAAGTGCCGGAGCCCATCGTCAAGGAGCAGGAAGCCATAGCAATCAAACGCCTTCGAGCACACGAAAACGGATTGGATATGCACGAGTTTATCTGTTATCACCGATTGGCCAGGTCGGCCCCTTCGCAGCTCAAGAAAGTGGTATTGGAAGCACTCAGAGCGTATATCCCCACTTCGGTGGCCTTGACGGAAGACCAGTGGAGGGGATACTCACTGCGTCCCATTTGGATCGTAGAATCTCCAGAAGACCCGCTGGCCCCAGAGCTTCAAGAGGTCCTTCTACGATATCTTCAATTTGAAATCGGGCAACAAGGACCCGATGGGGCCTGGGGGCCATTCTGGTCCTGGGGACGGGATCAGGAGAATTGGAAAAAGGCCGAACAAGCCTGGAAGGGAATCTTGACGCTGAGATTTCTAAGGGTCCTGAGGAACTTCGACCTCATTGAAGGGAGATAACGATGGGTCTACCAGGAGTTCACGATGTCTGTGAACGTTGAAGCCTTCATCACCGCACTTCGATCCGGCTCAGGCGATCCGATGGTCTTCGTCGACCGGCTGGAAGATATCGAGTCGATCGGGCCTGCGGGCCACACGCAGTTGGGATCTTCTACATTTCACGGTCGACCCGATTTGGCCGAGATCCTGCTCAAGCGCGGCGCCGACGTGAACGCGCTCTACGCGAATGGCCGGACACCGCTGTTCGGCGCCATGCACCGGAAGGATTTGGAGACGATGCGTCTGCTCGTCGATTATGGCGCGGACGTCAACCGGGGTATCCCGGCGATCGGACACGCCCCGATCCATCGCGCATCGTACTGGGGGTTGCTCCCGTTCGTGCAGTTTCTGGTGTCGCGGGAGGCGGAGGTGAACGTGCGATCAACGGCGCCGAATCCGGATTTCGGCGTCCCGGGCGAGGCTGGCGGAGAAACGCCTCTGCATTACGCCGCAGGTTTTGCCGCTGGCGATGTCGTTTCCTGCTTGATCTTTCACGGCGCGGAATTAGGGATCAAGAACCACAACGTCCAGCGCCCGATGGACTGGGCGCTCGCACAGGATCGTCCGCAGGAGATCGTCCGGTTGCTGGATCACCCGGGGACGCAATAAAATATGAAAAATGTACCCGAGAGTTCAAACGGTTCTGCGGCGTGAAAGGAGCAGATTGTCATGCCAAATGCACGAGACCGGTTCTGGATGTGGGGGCACGATGCCGGAAGTCATGATGAGCTTTATAACGTCACAGGAAAATCGCGGATCACGCCGGTGGAGGCTGCCTTCTACTTCTCCATCCCGAACATCGTGATGGTCCGCTACAGGGAAAAGTCGCTCCCGCCGAGCGTCCAGTATAGCGTTCCGTTCCGTCCATTGAGGCAAGTGGTTTGGTCGATTGTGGGCTCAGGCGGGAGGGAATCCGCGCGCTCGGAGCGGGAGCAGGCCATTGAACTGGCTCAGGACCTGCCGAACATGACCGGTGTCATGATGGACGATTTCTTCAAGACCGAGGGAGACGAAGACAGTATCGGCACCCTGTCTCTTGATGAACTGCGCAACGTTCGCGACCTCTTGAGCGCTTCCCCGCGCAAGCTCGATCTGTGGGTGGTGCTCTACAACTTTCAGACACACCTCCCTGTGAGGCGTCATCTTGAGCTCTGCGATAAGGTCACGTTTTGGACGTGGAAAGCCGAGGATTTGCCGAAGATGGAAGAGAATTTTGCTTTGGCGGAAGCGGTTGCGCCTTCTTGCGGCAAGCTCCTCGGGTGCTACATGTGGGACTACGGCGTGAAACGTCCAATGCCCGTGAACCTGATGGAGAAACAGTGTGAGACGGGTTTGCAGTGGCTTCAGGAAGGTCGGATTGAAGGGATGATCTTTCTGGCCTCTTGCATATGTGACCTTGGCCTTGAGACGGTCGAGTGGACCAGGCAGTGGGTGGCCAAGGTAGGAGACCGGCCACTTTAAAGACGCGAAACGGTGCTATAAATGTGTGGACTGCGTGCCGGTCCCTTTAGCTGTTCGGGCCGGCAAGTTAAAGGTTAGATTGGACAGGCATGCACAGCAGCACTCTGAGAGGTAACGACTTCAAGATCCTGTGGCGTGGCAAGGCCGTCACTCATGCGGAGTTCTCTTCGCGGGTTCGAGAGACGGACCGTGTCGGTGTCGTCAGCCCGCACCGATTCGAAGGCATTGGCGCCATCACAATGATCATGGCGTACGTAACGGCGTTCTATGATCGGTACCGCGAGCGTGGTTCGGAATTCTTTGCCTACCCGGATTTCTTTACGTTTCAGCGGCAAGCGCCTTGTGCCGACTACGGCATGTGCGACATCTGGCCTAACCGAAAGAACGTCCACGTTCCACCCGATGCGCAGCAGACCGTCGAGGCCATCACCGATCGGGGAATCACCTTGCTTCTGGTTCCGGACAACGATGGTCGTGATGCAGCGATCGAACCGGTGGATTTAGAAAGCGCCAGACGCAATATCAGGCGTTGCTTCGCCTACTCCGAAACCGGTACGACGGCATCGTCCGATCTTGTCGTCGAGTGTCCGAGCCATCTGCTCCGCGATTATGCTTTGGCCGTTTTCGACTCAATACCTATTGACGACTCGGTGGAGGAGCAACGGGGGCGATGGCTTGAGCGAATGGCCACCGGCACCTTGAGTCAATCATTCCGCGAATTGGACCTGAGTGAGGCTTTTCGGAGGATTTGATTCTCAACCTGGAGAACCAGCCGTAAGACACCCATCCATCATCTATCGATAAGCCTTACACCGTGCCCCCTGTCGGCCTCCCTTTTTTGAACGAGATGGTGGCGCTCTTCATCGTGAGCGTCATCATCGCCTACCTGTGCTATCGCCTGCGCCTCGTGCCGATCGCCGGTTTCCTGCTCGCCGGCGTCGTCATCGGCCCGAGTGGCCTCGGCCTCGTTCGCGACCAGGAGTTAGTCCACATACTGGCCGAGGTAGGTGTGATCCTGTTGCTGTTCACGATCGGGCTGGAGTTCAGCCTGGAGAAGCTCTCGCGCATCGGCCGGGCCATTTTCGTGGGCGGAGGGATGCAGGTGACCCTCAGCATCGCCATCGTCGTCGGGGCGCTTCTCGCCTTCGACGTGAAATGGCAGGCCGGCGTCTACACGGGCTGCCTTGTGGCCCTCAGCTCGACGGCTATCGTCCTGGGCCTGTTGGCCGAACGCGACGAGACCGACACGCCGACCGGCAGCCTGTCGCTGGCCATCCTTATCTTTCAGGACCTGGCCGTCGTCGTCATGGTACTCCTCGTCCCGTTCCTGGCCGGGGAGGGCGGCAGGGTAAGTGGGGTTCTCTGGGTGCTTGGCAAGGCCCTGCTCCTGATCGCCGTGGTACTGGTGCTGGCCCGGCGCGTGGTGCCCTGGATGCTGGAGCACATCGCGCATACACGGCGGCAGGAGCTGTTTCTGCTGACGGTCGTGGCGATCTGCTTGGGGACGGCCGCGGTGTCCAGCTACGCCGGAGTCAGCCTGCCGTTGGGTGCGTTCCTGGCCGGACTGGTGGTGAGCGAGAGCCGCTACAGCGATCAGGCCATGAGCGAGATTCTGCCGCTTCGCACGATCTTCAATGCGGTCTTTTTCGTGTCAGTTGGCATGCTGCTCAACCTCGGGATCCTCGTCGAGAATCACCTGCTCGTGCTTGCGGCGGCAGGCGTTGTCCTCATCGTCAAATTCCTGACGACGACCGGCAGTGCACTCGTGCTAGGCTATCCGATCCGAATCGCCGCGGCCGCCGGATTGGCCCTGGCTCAGATTGGCGAGTTCTCGTTCGTGCTGGAGCGCGCCGGGCGGGCCGCCGGACTGTCGCCGGCCGGCATGGGTGAAGCCGGTGCCCAGACCTTTATCGCGGCGACTGTTCTCCTCATGCTGCTCACTCCGCTCCAGGTACAGGTCGCACACCGCTTCGGTGCTTTCTTATCCCGTACACCCTTTCGGCGGCTGGGTGCTCCTGCAGAGCAGCCGGCGGTCGAAGACACCGGGCACTTCGAAGACCATGTGATCATCGTTGGCTATGGGCCGGCAGGACGACGGCTCGTGCAGGTGCTGCAGGATCGCGGGATTCCCTTCGTCGTCATCGAGATGAATCCGGCCTCCGTCAAAGAGATGCACCAACAGGGCGTGCGTGCCATCTACGGCGATGCCTCGCGGCCCCATATCCTGGAAACTGCCTGCGTCGAAGCAGCTAAGCTGTGCGTGGTGGTCATAAACGATCCGGCCATTGCCCCGCGCATTATTCACCAGGCTCGCTACCTGAATCCCACCCTTCAGATCATCGTCCGTACGCGTCATCTGGCGAACGTTGAGCGCTTGCAGCAGATCGGGGCCGACATCATCGTGCCCGAGGAGATGGAGACAACCGCTCGCATTTTCTCTCATGTCCTCGGGGCCTACATGATCCCGCCGGAGGAGGTCGAACGTCAGGTCCAGATGATCCGTGCGCACGACTACGGCATCATGCGCGGGAGCATTCAGGAGGCGCACTTGATGGTGCTGCAGGGGCTAGACGAGGAGGGCATGCATACCCGCGCCGTGGCCGTGCGTGAGGGGTCCCCGTCTGCGGGCAAGACGCTGGAGGAACTGGCGCTGCGTCGCCAACACGGGATTACCGTTTTGGCCGTACGGCGGGGCGGAAAGGCCATTGCCAGCCCGGCCGGGGACTTTCAGGTTCAGGTCGGCGATCGACTCATCCTGATCAGTACGGCCGAGCGCTTCGCTGCGTGTGCGGCTCTGTTTCGAGCCGAGACCCATACTATCGACCCTTTGTCCGGAAAGCCATTGTCAGAATAAGCTTCGCCCGTAGTTCTTAGCTTCGCCTTTTTGTCCACTTCCGTGCCGCTTGCGATCGCGTTGTCAGTCCTAATTATAGGTTCGTCCCTCCACCATTGGTATTAGAACATGAAGCTTAGAATCGCTCAGATCAGAATTGTTCCCGAGAAAGGGAACCTGAAAGGGAACTTCAAAAATCTCCTGCGTTCAATGAAAGCGCTCGAGAAACATCGACCGGACGTCGTAATCACACCCGAATGTTTTTTGGACGGCTATGTGACCACTGAGAAGTCCGTCACAAGAAAGACCATTTTGAAATACGCCATAGACCCGCAGACATCTCCCTACACGGAAGTCATTTCGGAATGGGCGGCCCGCAGCAAGGCATGGGTTGTCTTCGGGTGCACGAGAAAGGGACCGCTGGGTGCCTATAACTCGGCCCTGATCTTCGACCGGGGTGGGAAGATCGTCGGAATCTACGACAAGGTGCATTGCCAACTCCACGACAGGAAGTACGTCCAGGGGGATTCGCTGCCCGTCTTTGATTCGGATTTCGGGCCATTCGGAGTGATGATTTGTGCGGACCGTCGGTGGCCTGAAACGGTGAGAACGCTGGCTCTGAAGGGAGCACGGGTTATTTTCAACCCCACGTATGGAATGTTCTGTGATCTGAATCTCGCGATGATGAGAACCCGATCGTTCGAGAACGAGGTGCTGATTGCCTTCACACACGTCAGGCAGTCGCTCATCACGGGGCCGGAGGGAGAAGTCCTTTGTAATGACAGACGAAAGAAGCCGCGATTCAGCGTCAACACCCTCGATCTCAAGACGGTGGATCGATGCCGGCGGAAACGGCAAGCCCATCTGAGGGACCGGCAAGTGCACGTTTACGAAGAACCGGCCGAATCAGGGTGATGAGGCAGGAACTCCAGGCACCGTTATGGAGGAGAAGAATTTTGGCTGTTAGATTTCTACAAGCTCAACCAGTTGATCGGACTGGGGATGTCGAAATTTCACAATGAGGGATCATTATGGTAACAAAAAGGAGAAGATGTAGGATTTTTATAGGGACCTAAACCGATCATCGGCCAGAGGCGCCTCTAGGTCGGGGCAGCGATCCAGGTTCTATGACAAACATGGATGGTCTAACGCCATGTGGGTGGGTATCCTGTCTCCTCCTGATGATTCTGCTTGACATGGACTTGCCGGTTGACGATTATGTATAAAGGGTATGCATGGGGAAATGGAAACCGGACTACACCCACCGGACGCCGGATGGTCTTATCGTCGAAGGGCGAAGACGCCGAAGGCCGGGGGCAGACGGCGCAGAGAGCGTCATCGAGAAATTCAAGGATAAACAGGGTCGAACAGTCCGTATCAGGCACGTTGTCCGGGATCGAGAAGGCCGGATCATCCATGAGCATGTTATGCCTGTCGAACGGAGATAAATCATGGGCACGCCCCTTCTGGACTCGTTTCCTGCGGAGGTTCACAGGTTCATCGCCCCGGTGGTGAACCTGGCGAAGGCCGGGGATGTGACAGGCGCCGAGCAGGCCCTTGCGTGGATGGCCGTTGCAGTTGCCGGTGCGGTGGAGGCTGGCAGGCTGTCCCCACAGAGGGCGAATGACTATTTCCTGGCCCTTGACCTATCTCTTGACGAGGGGACAGAGATCGACCTGTCGGACAACGCGAAAGACCTGTTGATGGAGGGGATGCACTTCCACGATTGGGGCACTCCTCACGCTCCCGATCTTTCTTTGATCCGGGAAGCTGCCGAGCGGATTTCTGGCGCGGCTGTAGCGATCCCCTGAACCTGCTCAAGTCCCCCCCTTCTCTGCACGTAGCCCCGGAGTTTTTACGCTCCGGGTTTTTCCTTTTCGTCATTGGCCAAACAACATCATCAATGGCTTGCTGCAGCACAGTCCACCTATCCACCGCACCGCGCTTTCAGTGACCTTCCGCTTGACATCATCCCATCGATTGGCTATCGTTGGTGCCAGAGCGCACTGGAGCGTCACCTGTCCGCGGCAAGGGAATAAAGCCCACCGGCAACACATCAAGCCATCTTTCCGCCCGACATGAAGCGGACATCGGGTCCTCTCGAAAGGTGGTTGGCACGTCTCCGCACCCGTCCACACTTCCCCCAAATCCCAGTCTCGCCTTGCTGGCAAATCTCGCGAATGGACTTCGCAAAGCCCACGCTGCACGCGACCCGGACGCTTTTCGCCGTATCCTCACACACCATCCGAAGTTTGCCTCCTCTGATCAATCGGACGTCGCCGGGGCTAAGATGTCCCTTCGTGACGCCAGGAGTCATAGAAGATGCCGCCTTCGCCGTCGGAGATCCACCGGTACCTGATGTCGCAGCTCGTGCCATCGCTGGGGTACGACGGTGGCGACGTGCGCAGATGTCAGAAGGGCATAAAACTCCAGCGAACCAGGGCATAATCCATGCGCAATAGAATCACAAACATAATCGAGAATGATATTGATTCAGGGAATAACCTGGGTTCCCAGATATATGTAAGTTATCAAAGCGAGACGATTTTGGACCTGGCCGTGGGATGCGCGAGTGAAGGAGTCGACATCTCAACCCGGACGCTCTCCTCGTGGATGTCCATATCCAAAGGGTTTACCGCTTGCGCAATGGCCATCCAATGGGAAAGGGGACTTGTAGATATTTTTGGCTATGTAAGGGACTACATTGAAGAATTTTCAAAGAATGGAAAAGAGAGCGTTAAAATAAGTGACCTGCTCTCTCATACCGCAGGCATGAAGGAAGTTGAAATTGGAGGATCTTATGGGTGGCCGGACAACACGTGGGAAGAACGAATCGCGTTGATCTGTCAGGCCCCGCTGATTCCAGATTGGACACCCGGACAACGAGCCGGCTATGACGTTGTCAATGCCTGGATGATTCTCGCTGAAATCGTACAAAGGACATCGGGGAAAACCATTTCCGGTTTTGTGAGAGACGAAATATTTCAACCTCTGGATATGCGGGACTGTTACCTTTCGATGGAGAAAGACGTCTGTTTGAATTACGGAGATCTGATAGGGGGTATTTATTTCAAGAGAGACAACGGTCTTGAACCATTCTATAGATATGCGAATTATGCCGAATGTTGCCACGATGTTGTTCCCGGGGGAAGTGGTCGCGGACCGGCAAACCAGCTGGCAAAAGTTTACGAAATGCTGCTCAATTTTGGCTCAACCGACGAACGGGCTTTACTGAATCCACAGACTGTAACGGCGGTCACCCGAAGGCAGCGCATATAGGCCTTTTTGATGAAGTTCTCTGCCATATTGTGGACATGGGGCTGGGGTTTTATATGAATTCCAACATATACGGAAAGGATACTGTGCCTTATGGATTTGGACGCCACGCCTCTGATCTTACTTTCGGGAACGCAGGCTATCAAACATCGATTGCCTTCGCAGACCCTATCTTCCAAGTGGTTGTCGTGTGCGTGTTTAATGTCGCACCTGGAGAAAAAGCACACCAAGAGAGGAATCGTCAAGTATGCAATGCGGTATACGAAGAATTGGGTCTTGATGGGAAATATAAGCCTAACAACGCGCTCCAGCGGACAGCCGCCAAGCCGCGCCGCTGAGCTTGATCGTTAGAACGATCTGCTGTATGGGTTATAAGGAGGGCTAATCGGCGGTGACAGATTCCTTCGCTTGCACGGAGAGCTTCAGGCCAAGCTGCCTCAGGATGGCAGTCAGGCTCGCGAACTGCGGATTCCCCTGCTCTGACAGCATCCGGTACATGGACTCCCGGTTCAACCGGGCATCTCCCGCAAGCTTCTTCATGCCGTGAGCTTCCGCGACATTGCGTAGCGCCAGCAGGAAGAGCTCATTCGAGTCTTCTTCCAGAGCGGCGTTCAGATATTCGGCTGCTTCCGCTGGATCCTGGAGGGCTTTCAGCAATTCAGGCTTATAGGGTCTCGATGGCTTGTTCATGTCTCTCGGCTCCTGAAGTCAGCCCAGAATGATTTGGCCTGATACCGCTTCGTTCATCGGCTAAATGTAGCCTGAAAGCTACACAAAGGCAAGTTTTTTTTCCGGCCAATTCGGTTGTCACTCTCTTTCGAACAACCCCCAAGGAGGTATGATGGCGGACGCTACATTCCCAACCAAGGATATGGCACTAAGCATCCTATTAGTTATTAGCGACCTCAGAAAAACACGCTGGTTTTATGAAGAGGTATTAGGGGCGGATTTCCATCGAGAGTACGGCGGGCATACCCTCGTATTTTCCTTTTTAGGGACCTGGCTGATTCTTACAACAGGCGGCCCCCCCACCGAGGATAAACCGGATATAACATTCGCTCCTCCAACCGACCTGAACACAGTCAGCGTGGCATGGAGTATCAAAGTTGCTGACTGCCTAGCGTCCTTCGAGATACTCAAGGCGAGAGGCGCTGAGTTCATCACCCCCCCTGTGGATCGCGGCGGCTATGAAATCCGTTGCTTTTTGAGAGATCCGGATGGGCATTTGATTGAGCTAAGCGAGACGGTGAATAAATAACGGTATCGAGCGCGTTAAGAGAGACAATGAACAATACTGAGCAACCGATAGATACCTCCGTTGAGACTGCCACTCTTCCTGACCGGGTGTCCATGTTCCCCATATTGTTGGTTAACTTTATCGGAACCCTGGGCTACAGCATCATCTTGCCATTCCTGGTCGTGCTGGTCATCAAATTGGGGGGCAATCAATTGATATATGGAATAATGGGGGCAACCTATTCATTCTTCCAACTCATCGGCGCCCCCATATTGGGAAAATGGTCGGATAGATACGGCCGGAAGAAAATCCTTTTGTTAAGTCAGGTAGGGACATTCTTAGCGTGGGGCTTGTTTATTATCGCTCTCCTCATCCCGAATACAACATTATTCAACATCGATTCTTCTATCTCAGGAGCATTTGTATTAACGATTCCGCTGCTGGTTTTATTTATGGCAAGAGCATTGGATGGTATTACCGGGGGCAATGTATCCGTCGCGAATGCCTACCTTTCGGATGTCACGACCGACAAAGACAGAAAAAGCAACTTTGGAAAAATGGCGGCATCTGGAAATTTGGGGTTCATAATCGGGCCTGCACTTGCGGGCCTTCTGGGAGCGACAATTTTAGGTGAATTATTGCCTGTTGCGATAGCAATGTTAATTTCCCTGGTCGCCATTTTTGTTATCGCTTTCCTGATGAGAGAATCAAATCCCTGCGTCATAGCCAAACCCCTGGATGAGAGAAGAATCAAGAAAGTGTTCGGACAGGAGCATAAGGAATGCTATAGAATGACGGGGGCGGATAGGACAAGCTTTAGGGACATATTAAAGCTTAAGCATATTCCATTTATCCTGATCCTTTACTTTTTCGTATTTCTGGCATTCAATTTCTTTTATGTCGCCTTTCCAGTGCACGCGGTGCAGAGTCTGAAGTGGAGTCTTTTAAAACTTGGGGTTTTCTTTTCTGTGTTGGGTTTTTTAATGGTTTGTGTTGAAGGGCCTGTGCTAAGTAAAATCTCTGATAAATTTTCCGACGGCATTCTGACCATCACCGGGAGTATCTTACTGGGAGTGAATTTTGTTCTTTTTACAAGCAACAATGAAGTTCTGATTTTTCTGGGTGTGGTGCTGTTTTCTTGCGGAAATGGCATCATGTGGCCTTCTTTTCTATCCATACTTTCCAAAGTCGCCGATCCCAGGTACCAGGGTGCGATTCAGGGATATGCAAGCAGCACGGGTAGCCTGGCCAGTATCATAGGCCTGATCACGGGAGGTGTTATATATGGATGGATAGGTGTCACAACATTTTGGATACCCGGGACCCTGTTCCTGATTGTTTTTGCGTTGTCGTTTAAGTTATTGGCGATTGAAAAGACTCATTCAGCTGAGTGATGATTAAAAGACACTCTGTGAGGAAACGTTAACGGCTCGACGTGTTGTCGTTTTACCCATCCGAGGAGGATCACGATGGAGCTCAGCGAAAAACAAATTGAGATGTGCGAATCGAGCAGATGGGATTTTTCCGATCTCAAAGCCCTGTTTCTCAACTGCACGCTGAAACGGTCACCCGAGTTGTCTCATACCCAGGGATTGATCGATATTTCGAAGGCGATTTTGGAGAAGAACGGGGTTCCTGTGGAAGTGCTTCGTCCAGTGGACTACACGATTGCGTACGGCGTCTACCCCGACATGACGGAGCAGGGGTGGGACGTGGACGACTGGCCTGAGATCTACAAAAAGGTGAAGGTGGCAGACATCCTCGTGATTACCTCTTCGATATGGCTCGCGGAAAAGACATCGGTGTGTAATAAGGTGATGGAGCGGCTCTATTCATCTTCAAGCGATCTCAATGAGCACGGTCAATACGCCTATTACGGCCGCGTGGGCGGCTGTTTGATTACGGGCAATGAAGACGGCGCGAAGCATGCCTCGATGAATATCCTTTACTCCCTGCAGCATCTCGGGTATGTGGTTCCACCTCAGGCAGATGCGGGCTGGCTCGGAGAGGCCGGTCCCGGGCCGTCCTACCTGGACCCGGGGTCCGGTGGGCCGGAAAACGACTTCACAAATCGCAACACCACATTCATGACATGGAACTTGATGCATCTGGCGCGAATGATCAAAGATGCGGGGGGAATCCCGGCGCACGGGAACCAGCGTTCGAAATGGGACGCCGGCTGTCGCTTTGACCATCCCAATCCTTTATATCGATAGAGAGCGGCGAACGAGATTGACAGTTGAAGGAGGCCGTCGACGCTGAGGTCAGCGTTCGGTTGCCAGAGTAGTGCCGGTGAAGATGGCCCTGGCGAGTTGTCGTTTGGATGTGCCCAATGCTAGAAGGGAACGGACAAGGAGATCAAGAGAAACGGTAGGATCACCTGCCTCCATCTTTGCGACTCGGGACTGACTGGACTTGATCATCTTTGCCAACTGCGCCTGAGTGAGTTGCTTCTCCCGCCGCCGAACCCTTAGATTCTGACTGAAGGCAAGCTTGAGCTCCACGTAGGCGGCTTCTTGCGGGTTCAGAGATAGAAATTCCGTAGCATCCCCGATCTTCCATCCTTTTGCGTGGAGACGTTTTCTTTGGGCTTTGTCCATAGGTGGCACCTCAAGAATCGTGTTGTGCAATTCTTCGTATACACACGTCGATCACACGCTTTGGTGTGCGGGTTGTCGTCTTTCTGAACACCTCGAGTATCACGATTGCATCAGAGTCAACTCGGTACACGATCCGCCAGTCAGAATCTCTGTCGGCGATCCGCAGTTCGTGGCACCGCGCACCAACTGAGGGCATGGGCCTGGAGTGCGGCATGGGGAGCGTCACACCCATCTGGAGAGCACGCAACAAATACCCGGCTTTCAGCCGTGCCTCCGCCCCAAACGGAGGTGTCCTGACTTCACCGTGCAGCCAGGCAAGTGGCTTATCATCCGTGCCCATACCAGAATATATATCATATCCGACATATTGTCAAGGGTAGGCCTTTAGCAGCCTGTTGAAAAAGTGCGTTTATGCCAAGATGACTGTTGTCTTTCCTTGTGGTTTGGTCCTATGATATATCAGGTTCAAACTGAGAAGGGAGGACGAGCAAATGGCAATGGGAAAACGAGGACGACAGAGACAGGAAAACCTGTTCATCGCATCGAACACTTTGGTGAAATCTCCGGGTCATCCGTTCTACGAGAAGCTGAATCAGGTATTGGGGGCGAACGGCTTCGACGAGTTCGTCGAGGGGCTTTGCCAGCGGTATTACGCTCCTCATATGGGTCGCAAGGGCATTCCGCCCGGGGTTTATTTTCGGATGCTTTTGATTGGGTATTTCGAGGGACTTGATTCGGAACGTGGGATCGAATGGCGTGTATCTGACTCGCTGACGTTGCGCCGGTTTTTGGGGTATGCCCTTGACGAACAGACCCCGGATCATTCCAGCCTGTCTCGCATCCGGCATCGGCTTCCCTTGGAAGTTCACGAAGCGGTTTTCAAGTGGATCCTGAGGGTCTTGTGCAAAGCGGGTCTGGTGAAGGGGAAGACGTTGGGCGTGGATGCTACGACACTGGAGGCCAACGCCGCGATGCGCAGCATTGTACGCCGTGACACGGGTGAAGGCTACCAGGCATTCCTTGAGAATCTGGCCAAGGCCTCGGGCATTGAAACGCCTACCCGCGAGGACTTGTCCAAGATCGATAAGAAGCGACCGAAGAAGGGATCGAACCAGGACTGGGAGCACCCGCACGACCCGGATGCCAAGATCGCTAAGATGAAGGACGGTCGCACGCACATGGCGCACAAGGTGGAGCACGCGGTGGATCTGGACACCAATGCCATTGTGGCAGTGGCGTTGTCGGGAGCAGATGAAGGAGATACCGAGTCGTTGCCCTGGACGCTGCTCGAGGCGCAGCTCAATCTCAAGCAGGTCGCGAAGGACGAAAAAGCTGCCAAACGTTTGCACAGACAGCGTATACGGGAGGTGGTTGCGGACAAAGGATATCATAGCAACGATGTATTGACCAGTCTGAAGCAAGGCGGTATCCGGAGTTACATTTCAGAACCGGATCGGGGACGCCGCAAGTGGAACGGCCGACGAGATGAGCAGGCCGCGGTATATGCGAATCGACGCCGGATCAAGGGAGATCGCGGCAAGGCCTTGCGCCGAAGTCGTGCAGAACGGGTGGAAAGAACCATCGCTCACACATATGATACCGGTGGCATGCGCAGGTTGCACTTGAGAGACCGCGGCAATATCCTCAAGCGTTTGCTGATCCACATCGGGGGCTGCAACCTGGCTCTGCTCATGCGCAAAGTGATGGGCGTAGGTACTCCGAAGGCCCTCCAGGACCTGGCCAAGGCCTTGCAGCGTCTACTGCTCGTCCTACAATCACGTTTGCTGCCCTCGGTCACCTTTTTAACCTCTTATCAGCGTCTCCTGCTCAATCTCCTTACCTTGATTTATCTGACCCGCACTCCAGGCGTCTTTTCCGTTTATGTGCGTTGAAAGGTAGTTCTTCAACGGGCTGCTAGGTGGGCTATATTATTCCCAGGGTAGGTATGCTGATGCTGAATCCCTGTACACGCGTGGTTTGGTAATCCGAGAAAAAGCTCTTGGACTGGGCCATGTTGAAGTTGGCAAATCCCTTAAGAACCTTGCCTCACTTTATGTTCACCAAGGCAGGTATACTGAAGCCGACCCGCTTTTCAGACGAGCCCTGGAAATAAAGGAAAAACACTTGGGTCATATCATCCCGAGGTGGCGACATCTCTAGAGAACCTGGCGGAACTTCGTAGAGCCCATGGAAGGTATCTCGATGCCATAGCCCTCCGAAGACGTGCCCTGGAAATCGTGGACAACGCTCTTGGTCCGGGTCATCCCAGCGCAGCTATGCTTCGGGACTACCTAGCGGAATTCCTCAGAGCCCAGGGCAAGTATGATGATGCCGTGCCGATCTACGAACTTGGCGTACAAACCAAGGAAAAAGCTCTTGGGCCGGACCATCCAGATGTAGCGAAATCTCTAAGCAACCTGGCGGGGCTTTATGAAGACCAGGGCAGGTATGCTGATGCCGTTCCGATCTACAAACGGGCAGTGGAAATTTGGAAGAAATCTCTGGGCTTAGACCCTCCCCAGCTGGCAACATATATGTGCAACCTTGCGGAACTTTATCAAGCCCAGGGCTGGTATGCCGATGCTGAACCATTTTACAAAAACGCCCTGGAAATCTGGGAAAAAGCCCTGGGTGAGGAACATCCCTATCTGGCGGTACCTCTGACCAAAATGGCGGAACTCTATGATGCCTGGGGAAGGTACGATAGGGCCGAACTGTTCTATAGACGAGCAGTGGAAATAGATAAAATAGCTCTTGCCTCAGATCATTCAGATGAGGCGACATCTCAGGATAGTCTATCGGATTCCTATCCAACCCAGAGCAAATCACCGTTAGTCTCAACGGATGAACCACTCGATCTGCAAGACCTTATCAGAGAAGATACTAAGTCAGTCCTTCGGGCAATTCAGAAGCTGGGAACGATCGACCTCGACCTTGTCGAGACTACCCCGGTAGTATTTGACGGACGGCTGTACCGCTTCGAATCGGTCCGGCGAGGCTACCAACGAAATCGCCTGGGCCAACCCTACTTCCGCTTCGTCGACGTCGAGTCGGGAGGGACGACGATCCCGTTTGGGGAGAACCACGTGTTCGGCAGTGCGTTTGTGGAGGCCGATACAGCATATGTCTTTGGTGTACCTGCCTGGGACACGTCGTGGATCGCCATGTTCTGGTCGAAGGACTTGAAGAGCTGGAAGTCAAAATACATCATGAACCTCCACGGCTGGGAGGTGTTCAACACCTCGGTCTGCAAGGCGGTGGATCGGTACGTGATGGCTTTCGAGGTCGGCTGGCCTCCTGAGGTGGTGGGGAAGCGTTTCACGATTCGTTTTGCAACATCGCGGGACCTGATGAGTTGGGATGTGCTGCCAGAACCGCGGTTTTCACGAAGGCCCGCTACTCGGCCAGTCCCACGATCCGGCACCTTAACGAGTGGTTCTATCTGCTCTACCTGGAATCGCTCCCCTTCGGGCGTTTCAGTACATTTTTGGTGAGGTCACGTGATCTTGTGCATTGGCGGACCAGTCCGCGGAATCCCGTGCTCTTTTTCGATGACAACGACAGACGCGTGGCCCACAAAAAGTCCGATTTGAGAAAACAACTGTTGGCGCGTGAGGTCCCGAGCAAAAGCAACGCGGACGTGGACTTCTGCGAGTACAGAGGCAAAGTGTTTATCAACTACGCGTGGGGTGACCAGGAAGGCATCGAGTTCCTGGCGGAGGCGGTCTATCCAGGCCACATGCGGGACTTCCTGCATGGCTTCTTTCCCGCCCCACACGCGCGATAGGCACGGCGCAGTCTGCATTTCGATCCAGAGGTAATGGCAATGTAGACCAGAATAGCGGCCTGGTGAGACTCATTGGCGCGACACCGGAGGTGCTTCGTCGAGTCCACCCTTCCGCCTATACACGAAAGTGAGGAGGAACCACAATGGCTGGTCTTCTTCCTTCCAACAATCCTGGGTTTGAGCTCCAACAACCGTTTTCGGTCAAAGAGGGGGTTCGGTGCAAACTTCTCGCCTTTTGTTTGCTTCTGCAGTGCTGACTCGCTTGTAAAGAGGTTCAGCATCAGAATACTTGCCCTCGGATTTATAAAGTTCCGCCAGGTTGTTCAGAGATGTTGCCAGATAGGGATGTTCCTGACCAAAGGCTTTTCCCCAGATTTCCAGAGCTCGCTTGTAGAGGGGCTCGGCTTCTCCATACTGGCCCTGGGACTGATAAAGCCCCCCCAGGTTGTTCAGGGATTGCGCAACATCAGGATGGTCTTTGCCCAGGGCTTTCTCCCTGATGGCCAGTGACCGCTTGAAAAGGGGCTCGGCTTCTCCATACTGGCCCTGGGACTGATAAAGTCCCCCCAGGTTGTTCAGGTTTGTTGCAACACCAGGATGATCCTTCCCAAGCACTTTCTCATCGATTTCCAGAGCCCGCTTGTAAAGGGGCTCGGCTTCCCCATACTTGCCCTGGGAATCATAAAGGAACGCCAGATTGTTCAGACTGGTGGTGAGACGAGGATCTTGCGGCCCGAACTTTTCCGCTTCTTTGAGAGCGGCTTTGTATAGCTTTTCAGCCTCGGCGTAGTGACCCTGCTCATACGCCTTACCTGCGGCGTCGATGTATTTCTCCCAGGGTGTGTCTATGCTGTAGGCCACAGACCAGAGAGTTAGACACAATATTCCAACCCACGCCCAGTCAGTTTTGGGGTTCAGCATTTTAAATTCTTTTCTTGCCTGCTATTCTCTCCAGGCAGACAGTGTTCGTCAACGGCTTCGATCCAACATTCTCGCATACAAACCAATAAACCGCACTTAACCAGATGCGGTTTATTATAACCGTTATCCCCTATGACTTGTCCCGACGTCAATCGTCTCCATCCCAATAAGAAGATGGTGAACATAGAGGCGGGTCAAAAACCCGGTCACTGCGTCGACCAGGACCGTGTTGCCAAGGTCGGTCATGTGAACGCTGTCCTCTGAACGCTGTCCTCACCGATACATTCCTCCGATCCCGCCTGTCATTCCCTTCCCAGCCTCCGATCCTCATCGGCCAGCCAATCGGCGTAGTCTCGACTCACGGGCGGTGGCGGCGGAAGCCCCGCTTCGGTCCGCCATCTGATCAGGGGATGGTCTCGACGGACCTGAGGCAGGTCGACGCGCCTTCCGTATGCCGCGGATTCGAAGATGCCCATCATGATCTCCACGACGTGCGTCGCTTCGTCCCCGCTGGACTCGTGATCCCGTCCCTGATCGAGAGCTGTGACATATTCGTCCACGAACGCGTAATCATCCCAGGCCGCGTTCGAGGAGGGGTCGTAACCGTCGGGATCGGGAAATTCCAAGGGACCGTAGGATACCCCGGGTTCGATATGGGGCGCGGGCAACCACCAGGCTCCTTTGTTTTTCCATAAGAGCCGCCCCTCGGTCCCCCAGATTTCCACCCCATTAAGGGAGCGGTTCCTCTCAGATAATCGATGATGCAAAAGTGTTGCAGTTATGCCGTTGTCGAAGCAAAGGGTAGCGGTGATCCTCTCACCTGCGATGGTCCCCATTCCGTGGGGAGAGCGCACGACGTCGTCGGGGGTGATCAGGCGACCGTCGGTAAGGGCCGTTGCGGTCACGCTTCGACAGTGACCGACCAGACCGATGATGTTGTTCAGAAGATGCGTTCCGATGTTCATCAGCCCGTATCCCCCGTAGTATCCCTTTCCGGATGCGGTGATGTAACGCACGGACCCGATCTTTCCCTTTGTAATTTCCTGCTCGATCGCTTCAAAGGGGGGAGCGCTTCTCCCCTGATGGTGCACGGCCACACGGGAACCTTTTTCCCTGGCCTTGGCGAGGATTTCATCCGCCTGTTCGAGATCGAAACAGATCGGCTTTTCCACTTCGATGTGCACGCCGTGGTCCAGGACTCGAAGGGAGAGCGGATAATGAAAGTCCGTCCCGGTGGGGATGGCGACAATATCGGGTTCGGTGGCCCGGATCATTTCATCGAGATCGGTAAATTTCCGGGGTTCCCCGACCTCCTTTCCGAGGGTTTCCATCAGCTCGGGTTTCAGGTCACAAAGTCCGACGACCTTAGTCCGGCGATGCGCGTGGTAGGCACGCGCCGCAGCGGTTCCCCGGGCGCGGCAACCCAGCACGGCAGCGCTGTAAACCTTCATGGTTTTTCCCCTATCCGGTGAACATCCTGGCGATATCAAAAACCAGGGCAGAGGCGGTGAGCAGGATCACGCCGACAAACGGCGTCCAAAGCCTTTCCGATCGAATCCGATGCGCTGTGATGGCCCCAAACTGAGCGCCCAGAGTGGAACCGATCATCAGGGAGACGACCAGACCGAGGTGGATGTGACCGTGGAAGGCGTGCGAGACGGTCCCGATCGACGCGACGATAACGAGCGGCAGGAGTCCCGTTCCGACGGCCATGGGGAAGGAAAACCCCAATCCGTAGACCAGGACGGGAATCAGCACCACCCCTCCCCCGACCCCCATTAACCCGCTGAGAATCCCCAGGCTGAAACCCAAATATACGATGAGGGGAAGCGAAGCGCGGTGAATCCCTGCGTCCGGAAAATTGATAAGGGGGGGGATCCTGAGGCGCAAGAGGGGAGGGGGAAGGCCTGGTTTTGAAGGGAGGTGTCTCGCCAATAAAGGCTTTCTGCGGATGTTCCGATGAATGAACTGGAATCCGATCGAGATCAGCAGGAGGGCGAAGAGGACTTCCAGGATAAACTTGGCCGCTGGAATGCTATGATCGAAGATGGTCAGAGCGCCCATCCGGTTCAAACTCGCAAGCAGACGTGTTCCCGCGTCCACCCCGAAGATGGAACCGCCCAGGATGATCACGCCGAACTTGAAATCTCCACTTCCCAGGCGCCGGTGCTTCCGGTAGGCCGATGCCGCCGTGCCGATCATCTGGCAGAGGCCGCTTCCGACGGCTATCGGAAAGGGGATGCCGAACACCAGGTTCAGCATCGGGGTCAGCATGAAGCCTCCCCCGACTCCGAACAAGCCGGCCGTATAGCCGACGCAGAGTCCCAGGGCGGCCAGTTGGAGGATGGAAACCGTTTGTCCGGCTATGTCCAGCATCGAGAGGTCATATTCGGTAATCGAGGGTCGGGGGGGTCCGGGAAAAGGGGGGTTGCTTTTGCGGTGGCTCGTCCGGGGAGGACTTCCTCCGTTTTTGCAAATAGCCCTCCAACCTTCCGAACACCCATTCCGCCAGCAGCCCCCATGCCAGGGGGGCGATGACGCAGAGGGCAACGTATACCCACGTCGTGTCGAGCATTTTAATCACCTGCGGTCAGTTTCCGGACCAGAGTCGATCGAAGGAGATCCGATCGTCCAGGTCCATCAGTTCGAGCCATGTCCGGATGGTCTTCGTCTCACCGGGATCGAGTTTCTCTATTGCCGTTTTCAGAAATTCCCACTGCGGGTCCGTCCGCGGCCCCAGCCCGACAGTTTCGTCATTGTACGTGACGATCTCTTTTGGCGAATTTGGACACTTATCCTTAACCCACGCGGCCACATCCGCGTCCGTGGGACAGGCTCTGAGGGTTTCGGAGAATTCCTGGGGGTTGACCCCCAAGAACTCAAGGAGATTCCGGTCCATCCCGGAGTCTTCCCCATACCAGTAATCCCCCAGGGTCCCGTTGTGGTATGCCCGTCCTTTGTCGATCGTGCGGGCAAGGCCTGCGATCCCCGCGACTTCGGTTTCGTAACCGCTTCGGGGAGGATGCCTTCTGAGGTCGATCATGCCAAATGATTTCTCGTCATCGAGGTCCATGAGCTTGAACCATACCCCCACATCGGGTTGTGAAGGATCCAGTTTCTTGACGGTTTCTTTCAGATAAGCCCACTCCTCTTCGGTTTCAGGTCCAAACATCACAGCCTTGCGGTTGAAAGCCGCGATTTCCTCACCGGTCTTTTGGGTCTTTCCCCGGACCCACGCTCCGAGTTCAATATCGTTCGGATTCCGGTACGCGGCCTCCTCGAAGGATTCCTGCGAAAGCCCCAGCCACTCCAAGACCTTTTGGTCCAGGCCTGAATCACGCCCATACTGGTATTCGCCCAGCTTTTTGCTTCGCCGTCCCCGGGCCTTTTCGGCCATGCGTGCGAGTCCGACGATCCCGGCCACGGCCCTATCATAGGCCGAACGGGGTGGCGCGGCCGTGAGGTCCTTTTCCCTGAAGCACCCCCAATCGTCAAGCTCCTGCGACTGGAATCCGGTTCGCACGTCGCGTCCGTCTCCGAACTTCTCCACCCGTTCTCTCAGGATCGCCTTCATCTCCCCGGACTCAGGTTCCCGGTTGATGTATTCCTGATTGAATTCGTCGATCTCTTTTTCGCTCTTTCCCGACTTATCCCTCACCCAACCCCCAAGGGTTTCGTCTTCCATCTCCAGAGCGGGTCCCTCGAATTCTTCCGCGGAGATGCCGAGGAATTCGAGCAAGGCCTTGTCCTGTCCTGAATCGTTTCCAAAAAAATAGTCTCCGAGCGTTCCGTCCTCGTGCGCCCGGGCCTTGTCCGTCATCCGGGCAACGCCCACGATCCCGGCTATACTCGTGTTCGAAGGCCGTCGAGGGGGCTGGATTCGAAGGTCCATGGTCAGTGCCTTTCGTGAATTGTGGTAAAACCTTAAAGACTATTCTCCAAAGAGATCAGTTTGGCACGGCGATTGCAAAAATAGAGCCCAGGATGCACCCCGAAGGTTGAAAAACCGCGTCTTTTCGGGCAATATGGATTATCTGGAAGCGTTGGTTTAGCGGCCTTCCGCGGAAGAAGTTTAGGTACAGGAGGAAAAAATGTCCCCCGAAACCATACAGAGCATCATAGAAGTGTTCGGCGTGGAGAAAGGCCTGCACATCCTGAACATGTTCACGGTGACGGATGATCCGAGCCTGGCCAATCTCACGAAGCCGCCATCTCCGATTCGAAATCGTCCCGAACACCTGATGAAGGTCACGGACCCGGACCGCAGAAGGGCCGGCTGACCGGATACCTGAGCCGTTCCTCGCACAGGTTCAGATCAATCCAAGAAGGCCTCGACACTGAAGTAGCGCTCCCCTGAATCGCACAAGATCGTCACCACCCTTTTACCCCTCCCAAGCCGCCTTGCGACCTGCAAGGATGCAGCCACATTCGCCCCCGCCGAGACGCCGACCAAAAGCCCCTCCTCCCGGGAAAGCCGACGGGACATCTGGAACGCCGAATCCTCTTCCACGGTCATGATTTCATCAATAATGTCTCTGTTCAGGATTGACGGAATGAATCCGGCACCGATGCCCTGAATGTTGTGGACACCGGCCTTCTTCCCGGAGAGAACGGCCGATGCCGCGGGTTCCACGGCCACAACACGGATGTTCGGATTCCGGTTTTTGAGAATTTCACCCACGCCGGTGATTGTCCCCCCCGTCCCTACCCCGGCCACGAAGGCATCGAGGTTTCCGTCCGTGGCCTCGAGAATTTCCAGGGCGGTGGTGTTTCTATGCGCTTCGGGATTCGCGGGATTGTCGAACTGTTGGGGCATGAAACAGTCCGGATCCCCCGAAACGATCTCCTTGGCCTTTTCGACTGATCCGGGCATGTCCTCTTCACCCGGCGTGAGGACAACTTCCACTCCTAAGCTGGCCAGTATGCTGCGCCGTTCCTCACTCATACTGTCGGGCATCGTGATGATGAGGCGGTAACTCTTCCTGGCCGCCGCGATGGCAAGGCCGATTCCGGTGTTCCCGCTTGTGGGCTCGACGATGGTCATCCCCGGCTTGAGCTCGCCGCTTCTTTCAGCCGCCTCGATCATCTCCCGACCGATACGATCTTTAACGCTTCTGCCCGGATTGAAGGTCTCGACCTTGCAGCAGACCTCCGCCATGTCGGGTTCAACGATGCGGTTCAGGCGGATGAGCGGTGTATCCCCGATCAGGTCCAGAATATCATCCACAACGATATTGTCGGAAGGCATGATCTCCAAGTTCGATTAGACTCAACGTGTCAAAGGATCAACTCTCGGCCGCAAGGATGGCTTTCTTTCCCAGGACGCGGATGTCTTT
This sequence comes from Candidatus Latescibacterota bacterium, assembly GCA_965217865.1. GTDB lineage: Bacteria > Latescibacterota > UBA2968 > SICM01 > SICM01 > CBDCJO01. The sequence continues at coordinate 4,473,060 of CBDCJO010000002.1, forward strand.
CGCGATGTCCGGATGGTCCAGCTCCGAAGCCGAATTCCATCGACACCCGTCTGTCTCCCGAATCGATGGGGTAAGTTCTCCGCCAACCACCCGGCCAAAATAGATCAGGTCGATATGTTCGTGACCTTCAGCGATCTTTTCCAGGAGCACGCATACCGGTTGCGACAGGACGGAAACCTCTCCCAACCGTGTCCGAGGTTGGAGAAGCTGGACCTCCAAACCCGTCTCCTCCCGCACCTCCCGCACGGCTGCATCGCACGGAAGTTCATTCGGGTGGATATGTCCCCCGGGGGGGAGCCATAATCGGAGTTTTTTGTGGAGGAGAAGGAGAGTTCGACCTTCCTGAACCACAAAGACCGTTGCGGTAAAGTCGCGGTGGACCTCGGGCATGTCCCTTTAATATATTAGAATTTCTTTTTGCGCGAAAGCCTATATTTTGTTATCATCATTTGTGCGAGTTGGCCTCATACGAAGCCCTGGAAAATTTACAGAGCCCGATCGTCCTAATCCCACAACCACGAAATACAGGAGGCGTGTAGATATGGCTGACCCAAAAATTGTCGCTTACCTCAAGCCGGTCTGCGGTTGGAGCAATGGTGTCCGGGCGATTTTTAATAAGTACAATTTGAGTTTTGAGGACAGGGATATCATCAACGATCCCCGACAGTATCAGGAGATGGTGGCCAAGAGCGGCCAACCGCTTTCGCCTTGCGTTGAGATCGACGAAATTATGTTGCCGGACGTTAGCGGCGACGAGGTGGAAGCCTATATATTGGAGAAGGGGATTGTGCAGGCTTCGGACGTGAAGCCGGATGTGCCGACGAATCAGGCCTGCGATGATCACGGGACGCCCGTGGACATATCATAGCGGCGCGTAAATAAAGAAAGGCGCGCCATGGAAATGGAAAATGCAAAATGAAACCGCGTCGCGCCTAAAACCTGTATGACTTGAGTTAAAAGCCCCGGCTCTTCAGGGATAGGGAGAAGGGGAGATCGATTGAGATGGAAAAAGGAGTCCGACATTCGAAGTCGGACTCCTTTTTTATGCCCAGGCGGCTGTTTGAAAGAGGCGCCCCGGACGGAGCATCCGGTTTCAATCCCTTTTATACAGGTCCGTAAGGGGATAGTAGTCCGCCCAGGCGAACCAGTAGGCGTCCAGATGGAGGAGATGCTTGAGTTTCTCGCCGTCGTTGGATTGTCCGGTCATCAGATTCCAGGTACGGCCCGTGTCGTCGGTGATCCGATCTCTTCTTTTGGGTTCTGAAAAGGTGAGGAGAGATCCGTCCTTCGCCCGTCGCTAATAGACCGCCGAAGCCAGGGTTTTCCGATCGTGGAACACGAGGATCGGTGTGTCTGCGAGGTCGTCCTGGATGATCCGCGTCTTCTTGAAGGCTTTGTGGGGATAGGCCTTCGCACGATCTCCGACCACGACCCCCACGACCCTGTCCTTCACCCAGAGCCGGCGATCCTTTCGCTCCGTTTTGTAGAGGCCGGTCCTGGGCGAGCTGTGGTACTCTTCGTAAGAGTCCCGCCGATCCTCCCATCCATCAACTGAGAGCACCAATGTCTCGGGATGCTGGTCACGCCAGGCTTCCCACTTGACCATGGGCACAGACGTCAGCATTCGAAGCCGCGCGCCCTGAAGGGGACCCAGGATTGCTTCCCCCGTAAAGTGAGACCAAAACGTCCCGGTCTGGTGATCATACATCAGAAAAGCGTTTCGCCAGAGCTTCCCGGTCACCCCGAAGGTGTAGACCTTTCCGTCGAGTTCCCGGCTATACACGATAGCCGATGCGCAGAGGGGTCACCACGTGGCTGCGATGGGTTTTCCACCTACGATGTCGTTGACGATCTCGTGGCCGTTCAGGAGGTGGATGGAGTAGGCGTGGCTCTCGCCGTTTATGGAGACGCCGGCGACAGGCGCCCGTTTTCCGATCTTTGCCTCTTCCGCGGTCTTGAAGACGGGATCCAGGATCGCCGGGATGGCATCCTTCGGGAGAACGGTCTGAATGACGATCTCATTCTCGGATTTCCCAAGGGGTTCTGCGCGTGCTTCGGAAATTCCGACCATGAGGCCGAGGGTGAGCAGCCCGCGGAACAGGGATGGCCTGAGTCGATTGGCCGCAGAGACCATATCAGCAACATCCTCCCCCGGTGTAGTGATAGGTCGATGGGGTCACGTGGATGTCGTCCCGTTCCATGGCTCCGAACCAGCGGGCGGTTTTATCGCAGACCGGGAGCGGGACGTCGGAAGCCAGGATGTGTCCCTTACCGTCGTCGAAAGCGCCTTCGCCCGTATAGATGACCGTCCGACCGGTGAATATGCACGGCCCATCGAAGGGTACAGGGTCGTTGAACGCGGCCAACTCCACGGTCTCCAACAGGATATCCCCTTCGACATCGTAGCGCCCGCGGTCGAGGAGCCGGTAGGGTCTTCGGCCCCGTACCTCCAGCGTGCCGAAGCCGGCCTGCGTGATTTTTAAGAGGTAGCGGTCCAGCGGGAGGGCCCCGGACAGGCACAACGCACGGAGGCGTTCGTCCGCACGGAGGTGAGCCGGGATCGGGTCTTCCTCCGTTACCGGATCGGAAATCGTCAAGGCGCCCCGAGGCCGAAGGACGCGCCGAATCTCTTTTAGGGCCACGGTCAGGTCCTCCTCTTCGAAGATGTTGAACAGGCAATTTTGGGCAGCCAAGTCAACTGTGTCGTCCGGCAAGGGAAGTTCCAGGGCGTCTCCTTCCGTGAGCGTGACGAAAGACGGGTCGAACCAGGGATTTTCTTTCGAGGCGATTTCAAGATTGGATCGGGCCTTCTCCAGCATCTCGGGGACGCTGTCCACTGCGATGACGGATCCTTCCCTGCGGGTAAAGTAGGCGAACTGAAGCGCTTCCATACCGCCGCCCACCCCCCCATACAGGATCGTCATTTCCGGACGAAGGTCCTGAAGATGGAGGGTCGTTCCGCAGCCGTAGTTCATCTCCAGCATGGCTTCCGGGATGGAAAGACCGGGGAGTTGATAGGGTTTTGAAGCGGTGCAGCAGAGTCCCGCTTGTGGGGTCAAGGCCGCCTCCCGGTAGACTTCCTTCGTCGTTTCCAGGTAGCTCATATATCCCTCGGCGTGTTTAATGGGGGAACGATGTCGAAAGTCAGGACCGTCCCATCCACTTCGCGGCTGTATGGGATGGCCAGGTCTCCCTCACGATTCCAGACGATCAGGATAGGACGCCCGTCGAGAAGATCGTTGATGGCTTCCTGGGCCCCCAGGTCGATGAACGGATAGGCCCTTGGTGTTCCGAGCTCCCCCCGGATGCCCAGGACCATCTGCTTCGGATGATAGAGAATTCGATCCCTGTTATATTGGTGGTCGGTGAGGTCCTGGGCGAGAGGGTAGAAAAGATATGGTGCACTCCTGTAATTGCCGTAAGGGTACTGGTCATAGTTACGGCCCTGACCGGTTTCCGGATTGACGACCTTCGTATCCGGGTGGAGCCTTTTCCAGAGACCCCAGGTGGTTTCGACCACCGGGAGAAGTTCAAGATCCGGCACTTCTTCTTTGTTGATGGGCTCATACAGCATCTGGGGATAGAGGGTTCTTCCGTCCCCCTGGTCGAACATGATCAGGTTGGAGTTGAAGAGTTGTCCGGAAACCCCCAACTCGAGCCGATCGGCTCCGGCCCCACGGTCACCGTCGAAGACCAGGCCGCTGCATGTCAGCGGGCAGAAGGTCACGCAGATGGGTTGTCCGCCGACCACGTCGTTGACGATCTCGTGCCACCATCCGATGGCGTGCGGGTAAGCCCGAGCATCTCCGTTGATTTCCACGCCCAGGATAATATCCGAATCGGCCCATAGGGCGTCAGATGAGGCCTGCATCCTGGGGTCTGTGAGGGCCGGGATGCCGTCCCTGGACACGCCTCCGGAGAAGACCTTATCGGTGGGAAACGGGTTAAGGTCCTGAAAATTCATGCCATCGCCCGTCATCGGAAGGCCGTAAACCTCGGTGTCCCCCCAGAATGCGAGCCACGCGAACCACATGGCGTTGTGCGCGGGGATCTGTTCCAGTTTCCTCCCTTCCAACCGACCACTAATGGCTTCCCCCTTGATGTTCCAAGTGGTGCCGGTTTCCTGGTCCTTCAAGTTGAAAAGCTCGTCGACCTCGGGGACAGCCGGGGTGGCGGGTTCGGACGCGGATGGGCCCGATTCCGGGGAGGCCCCGCCAGTGGTGGAGACCGGAGCGACGGGGGAGCCCCCGCCTCCGCCACCGCCTCCCTTTCCTCCACAGGAAAGGGGTCCGAGGGCCATGAGGAGCAGGAGGGGAGTCAGGATCAAAAAGGATGGGGTTTTCATTGGTTTTAAGGATCCTCCTCCGTGTCTTTACGGCTGGTCGATATCGAAAGTGAGGCTATTCCCGTTCACCTCCCGGCTGTATGGGATGGCCAATCTCCCGTCCTGATAATACACGATCAGGATATCGCGGTTGTCGAGTGTTTCGTTGAGGGCCGCCCGAACCCCTCCCATCTCCGTGAACGGATAAGCCCTGGGGGTGCCGAGTTCTCCCCGGATGCCCAGGACCCTCTCTTTGGGGTGATGAAGTTCTGTAAGTGCGTTCTCAACGATGTCCTGGGCGAGGGGATAGAAGATGCTCTGGTTCGCCCGGTAGGTGCCGTAGGGATATTCCGAGTAGTTCCGGGAAATTCCCGTCCGGCGGCTGACGACCTTGGTCTCCGGGTAGAGCTGCTGCCAGAGGCCCCAGGTGGTCTCGATCACGGGCAAAAGCTTCAACTCCTGCCCGACGTCGCCGTTGATGGACTGATAGAGCATCTGGGGATAATGGGTCACGCCGTCCCGGCGGTCGAACATTATCAGGTTCGAATTGAAGAGCAAGCCAGACACCCCCAATGTGATTCTGTTTCCTCCTGCACCGGAGACCCCGTCGAAGACCATGCCCGTTCCGGTCAATGGACAGAAGGTCACGCAGATCGGTTTTCCACCCACCACGTCATTGACGATCTCGTGCCACCAGCCGATGGCGTGAGGGTAGGCGCGGGCCTCTCCATTGACGACCACGCCGAAGACCGCCTCTGTATCCGCCCATTGGGCCTCAGACGCGGCGTCCATCCTCGGGTCCGTGAGTGCGGGGATTCCGTCTCGGGGCACTCCCCCCGAGTAGATATCGTTCAACGGGAACGGGATTTGGTTCAGGAAATCCCTACCATCCCCAATCCCCTCAGATCCGTGAACCCCGGTGTTCCCCCAGAAAGCGAGCCACGCGAACCACATGGCGTTGTGCGCGGGGAGCTGCCTCAGGGTTTGGCCCTTCAAGGGGCCGCTCAGGGCCTCCCCCTTGATGTTCCAGATGGAGCTGGTTTCCCGGTCTTTCAGGTTGAACAGTTGAAAGGACCCCGGGGCACCGGATCCCTCCGAAAGCGGTGCGGTAGGCGACTCCTCTCCTTTTGAGCAAGCGAAAGCTGCGAAGGCGAGCAGGAGCGCCGGGAAGGTCAGGCACGTTCTCATCTGCCCTTTTCTCCTGTGTAGAAAGAAACTCAGAATAGCTTCCCGGCATAAGACAAGCCCACCACGAACATCTTACCGGCGGGGAAGTTCCGCCCGTTGAGTGTGATTCGAACCCCTGTCTCAAGGTTGAGATTGGCGAAGGGACCGAACATCACCGAGGGGGAGAGGTAGGTGATTCGACGAACATCGGAGGGAATCCGGAGGCCGATATTCGTGCTCGATCCCCCACGGATGCCCTCGAGTTTGAGGATCGTCATGATCTTCGGATGGACGTTGACTCCTGCTTCCGCGTTGAATGTCCACTCGTCTCCGGGGTCGCGGTCGACCTCCGAGTTCTTAAAACGAACGCGGTATCCCACATCCAGGTTGGCATAGGCCGGGATGGGCCAGAGGGATCTCCCGATCTGCCCGATGATGTCGATGTCCCATTGCCCTTCGGCCACTGTGATGAGTCCGTCCCTGTTTCGGAATTTTCCAGTCGGCGCTTTTGTCGCGGCCTTCAAACTGAAAACCACGGGATTGGACGTAATCCGGACCTTCATCGTGGCTCGCATGTCGCTTAGGGTTCTCTGGCCGCGGTCCTCGAGGAAGAATGGATCCTGTGCATCGCTGAAGTTCTGGTCGAAGTAGGGAAGCTGGGCCCCGATTTCGATCCAGTCCGTCAGTCCGTACCGCAGATCAAGGAAGACGCCCACAGATGAGTATCGACCATCGAACCGATATGGCGCCCGGTCGCCGGGTTGGAAGAATCTGGCGGGGTCGTCACCCCGTCCCCCGCCTCCGGTGGCTGTATATTCCTCATCAGCGGCCTGGCGCATGACCGTAATCTTCGTCCAGAAATGGCCTTTGGGAAGGGACCAGGCTCCTCCGTGGGCCTGTCCCAACGGGATGACTATTCCCAGGACCGGGAGGAGGAGGGATCGACATTTCCGAATGTAAAAGGGATGCAGCAAACCCCGAACCTCTGGTTTCAAAGACGCTTAAGGGGTCTGAGTGCCTCGACCACCTGCTCTTCGGTCAACGCCATGGTATGGCCCTGCCAGACTATTTTTCCGGTCGTGTCGATCAGGAAGGCGGCAGGGATACTTCGGATTCCATAGGTCTTCATCGTCTTGTCGCGGTCATCGATTCCGATCGGGAAGGTCATCCGGTTCTCTGCCACAAATTCTCTGACCGCGCTTTCGTCCTCGTTGGTAATGCTTATAATGACCAGTCCTTGTTTGGCGTAGCGGTCGTGCAGCTTCTGAAGATGGGGGATTGAAGCCCGGCAGGGGGGGCACCATGTCGCCCAGAACTCCAGGAGAACCACTTTCCCTTTCGCACTATCGAGCGAGAGTTTCTCTTTACTGTTCAGTGAAGAAGCGAGGGATATTTCAGGCGCGGTTTTCCGGACAGTAACCTCCTTTTCCCCCCACGCGCGGAGGTCGAGAAGCCCAAGAACCGCTCCGGCCAACACGACCCCGAGAATGATCTTTCGCGTGCGAGATCGTCTCCGATCAGTACCCGTTTCGTTGTCCATAATTCTCCTTCGTCTCCCTGAACATAATCGCCCCTGCGATCCAGGTTGGGGAGATGGGTTCCTTTGGTATATAGGACACCATCCTGGGAAGGAAAGTTCCCGAAAGCGTCCCGGTGGTGGGCGAAACCATCGATTCTTTACTGTTCCAGCAGTTGTGCGACAACGGTTCGTTCGGTGGTGGGCAATTTGCACGTGTAGTCCACGCAGATGTAGGCTGTGGATTTTCCGCCGACCATTCGCATGGTTTTGATAAACGGGAGGTAGGCCCCAAGGGTCTTTTGTGCGTCTCCCCCGTCCGCAAGCAGGATGATCCTATTCGGAATGAACCGGAGATGGATTTCTTTCAACAGGTCCCAGGTGTGGGGGCTGTCCGGCGGGCCGGCGATGATGATCTGTTTTGGCTTTGAGAGGCTGAAATCGAGTGCGACCAGGAACTGGACCAGGCTCTCGGGTGTGTTGAGGATCCGCTCGCCGAAGAAGGCCAGGGACTTATCCGCCATCGACCTGTAATTCTGAGAGTCGATCATGTGAGACAGACGAAGGAGGTTGAGGATGGCGATCGAATTGCCGGAGGGCGCAGCACCGTCATACGATTCTTTGGTGCGGACAAGGATGGACGGGTCGCTCCCCGAGATATCGTAGAACCCCGAGTTTACGGTGTCATAGAATAATTCGATCTGTTGCTCTTCGAGTGCGATGGCGGTTTTCAGCCAATCGATGTCGAGGGAGGCCTCGTACAGGTCCAGCAAGGCCTGGATAAGAAAGGCATGGTCTTCAAGATGCGCTTCGTAACGGGCATCCCCGGCTCGAAAACGGCGCAGGAGAATTTTCTTTTCGGGATTGTACATCCTGTCCAGAATGAATCGGCCCACCCTTTCTGCGGCGACCAGGTACTCCCGGTCGCCGAGGACCTGGTAGGCGCGTGCGAAACCGGAAATCATCAACCCGTTCCAAGAGACCAAAATTTTGTCGTCGAGATGGGGACTCGGCCGCTCTTCCCTTGCCAGAAAGAGTTTCCTTCTGGATCTCAACAGGGTCTCCTTCAATTCTACGACGGAGACCCCCAAATGTTTTGCGGTTTCTTCGACCGGTTTTGACACAACCAGGATGTTCTCATTGATAAACTCGTTTTGAGGATCGGATTCTACGTTTCCGTTCTCTTTGACACCGTAAAAGGCGTTGAACACCTCCGCCTCCCCCCGGGTTAAGATCCGATCGATTTGGTCCTTTTCCCAGGTATAGAACGCACCCTCTTCCTTATCATCCGGCCTGGACACGTCGATGGCACTCTCCGAGTCTTCGGCAGAGTAGAATCCTCCGTCAGCGTGCGTCATCTTCCGTTTTACGTAGTCCAGGATGTCCCGAGCGACATCCGCATAAAACGCATCGCGGGTAATTTGGTAGGCTTCGAGATATGAAACGACCAGGAGGGCTTGATCGTAGAGCATTTTTTCAAAATGAGGAACGTGCCACCGATCATCGGTCGCGTACCGGTGGAAACCGCCCCCGATGTGGTCGTAGATGCCGCCGTTTGCCATCGCACGGAGTGACTTCAGGGACATTTCGAGCGCTTCGGATTCGCCCGTCCTTCGATGATATCGAAGCAGGAAGTTAAAAGAGGCCGGTCGGGGGAATTTAGGGGCTTTCCCGAAGCCGCCGTGTTCTTCATCGAATTTTTTGGAGAAGGCCTCGAATCCGAGGTCGAGAGCAGCAGCCCCGGCGTGTTTCGCCCTCACGTCCGGTTGGGACATCCCCTCCAGGAAATCCATGATCTGTTGGCCCGTTTTGGCGATCTTCTCGGGTTCCTTTGTCCAGACTTCGTGGACCTGATTGAGTAAATCCGGAAATCCAGGACGCCCGTGCGCACGGGTCGGGGGGAAGTAGGTGCCACCGAAAAACGGCTTCAGATCCGGTGTCAGAAACATCGATAGGGGCCATCCGCCGTGTCCGGTCATACCCTGGAGGGCGATCATATAAACGCGGTCCACGTCCGGACGTTCCTCGCGGTCGACTTTGATGCTCACGACGATGCTGTTCATCAATTCTGCGATGGCCGGGTTTTCGAAGACCTCCCTCTCCATCACGTGGCACCAGTAACACGTGGAATAGCCGATGGACAGGAAGATGGGCTTATTTTCCCGCTTCGCTTTTTCAAAGGCCTCGGGGCCCCAGGGGTACCAATCGACGGGATTGAAGGCGTGCTGGAGGAGATAGGGACTCTTTTCCCGGATCAGTCTATTCGGCTTTTCCCCTTCCGCGAGTTTCCGTCTGACCACCTCTTCGACCGTTCCTTCAGGTTGATCCTTCGATTCCGGGGTGTCGATATTCCGAAGCGTTTGGGATGAGACGGAATCCTCAGCGGGTGTGACGATCAATCGACCCACCATAACGAAGGCCACGGCGAAAAGGGCGGGCCTCTTGATTGCGGTATAAAGGGTTGGAGGCATTGGGCACTTTCAGGTCGTTGAGAGAGGCCTCACTCGACCTCTCTTAACGCTTCGAGGGACCACCTTCGATCCATGAGTTGATAAGGGCTTTGCGTTGTGTTTTTCCAGGCGCTGTCGATCATCGATTGAGCGGGCTCGCTGAGTCCGCCTTTTCGATACGTCTCGAAGAAACCTCTGTAGAAATCATCGGGGTGTACTTCAAGGCCAACTTCAAGATAAGCAGATTCGTCGTGACCCGGGGCGATGTAGTCGAAAACCCATTGCCCTCCGGCCGGGATTCTGGTGTCGAACAGCTCGCGATTTTCTCCGACGGTAAGGATGACCCGGTGCTGGATCACCCGGACCTGCTCGGTGCCTGGAAGGGCATTCAGTCCCCGGTCAAGAAGCCGGGCGGTCACGAAGATGGCGGGGGTGACGTATGTGGGGAGGTGGTGCCCTGCCCCGACGTTCTCGATCTCCACGGTCACGCGAACCGAGTCCGGGTCGCCCCCGGACGTGGATGTCGCCTTTAAAAGCAATGCCTTGCGCGTTATTTCCGGATCGTGAACGCCGAGCCAAAGGTGACGACGCTCCGGCATGTGGCAGGTTTGGCAGGTCTCCCCCCGCCGGCCTTGAGGTGAAGCCATCCATTCATTATGCGTATTTTGGAGGAGCTTACCATTGACACGCGTTCCGGACGGGGGGAATTGATGACACTTCCGGCAGAACTCAGACCGCTCAAAGGCCGTCCGGATCACTGCCCCGCCGTGTCCGGCCCCCCACACCTGAGCGGACGTTTCGGCGCCCGGGGAGGGGCCGAAACGTCTGTGACCACGGACGTGACAGGTTGCACAGGATAACCCGGACGATTGGAGGTCCGCACAATAATCGGGATTTGTTCGATAGCCCCATACCTCTGGGACCTTTAAATGTTGTTCCCAGAGCGGGGCGTGGCACCCCTGGCAAATCGATGCGGATCCGGGCTTTTCTTCCATCAACCCATTTTTCAGCTGGCCCATGACCCCCGGCCCCATGCTCCGGCTGTGCAGGGAAGCCCTCCAGTCCCGCCATTGGGAGACGTGACAGGCCCCGCACGCATCGGGACCCAATTCCGAGGTCAATGAATCGAGGACCGCGGGCGCAGCCCTTTGTGGAGGTATAGGGGCTCCCCAGTGTTTCTGAAGAAAGCCCTCTACATCATCCCTCGCTGAGTATTCTCCGGTTTCCTCCGCCCTAAAGGACGTGAGGGCCAGGGACATGGCTTCAATCTGTCCTTTGCTCAGATGGATTCGGGGGCTGTGCTGTCTTTCCGAACGGTGATGATTTATGAAGGATCCGGATGAATCCTTCGACACATATTCGACAGGGTTCTTGAAGGCCTGGATGTGGTGGCAACGTGCACATCCCTGTTGCGCATATGCCGATAAACCCGCCCGGATGGATGCCTCAGAGGTAGGGGGGGGCCCTCAAGCGTCTTTTCTCCCACCGGTCCGAGGAGATAAGCGGCCAGGTTCTCCACCTGATGTTCCGAAAATTCATACTCCGGCATCCTGGCGTTGGCCAGGACCGAACTCGGACTTGACAGGTAGGCGATCACCCAGGCCTTCCTGAGCTTGGTTCCCGCATCATCCAGCGATGGCCCGAGGGTTCCTCCCTCCCCACCAAGGAGATGACATTTGGGACATCCCGCTTCGATGTAGAGGTCTCGACCTCTATCCGGGTGACCCGCTCCGGGTCCGGTCGCTAAGGTGTCCCGGGGCTTCAGGGAGGACAGGAACGCCGCGATCTCTGTCTTTTCGGGGTAAGACAGGGGAACACGCGGCATCCGTGCGTTTGGAGAGATTGCTACGGGATTTTCAAGCCAGCGGAGGAGCCAATCTAAGGAGGTTTTTTCCCCGATCCTGTCGAGATCGGGTCCGCGGCGATTTGAGAAACCTTCGAAGGGCAGGTCGTGACAGGTCACACATCCAAAGTGGTTCAGGAGATCTTGTCCGGCGGACAACGTGACATCTAAGATTTCAGAAGGTCCGGGAGAAGTCCGGGGAGGATCAATTATTATAGGATCGGGGTCCTGGAAGTCGGACATCCTCGGACCTTCAATCCGGACGCCCTGGATCAATGGATGGATATCCTCCGCCGCCGAGGATGTCCCCCATCCGATGCCCCCCGAAAGGGACAAAAAAAGAAGCAGGAATATTCGGCGGTGTGGTTCACCCGGGCGATTACACATAGGCGTTCTGCTAATATCGTCAACGGGTTTCAACTAAAAGTTGGGGGGGCGACGGATCCCCCGAATCGTTACGGAAAATTACCACCTTCCCCGTAAAAAAGCAAACTTCAGGCCGCTGAACAGATCCGGGCAGGCTTGCCGGGTTGGCCCCCCAGTTCGTAGTCCAGCGGCCTGGAATGAACTATCGCGAATGAAAAAAGGGAATTTGACCTCTCAACTGCTCAAAGCGGATGCAGCCAGGGTCTTCAGGTTGGATTGAGACACGTCTGCCACCAGGGCGTGGAACAGGCCCCGCTCTTCCCAGACCACCACGTTGAATCCCTTGTAGGCGGTCAGGCGGACGTTGCGGCCCGAGATCCGGGCGTCCTGTCCGGGAGGCAGGGGGATCCCCATTTTATCGAGGACGAACATGCAGACCATCTGCTTTCCTTTGCCGCGATACATCAGATAGGCGACCCTGCGGTCCATGAGATAGCAAAGACGGCCTCCAAGGAGCCGGAGATCGGCCGGATGAAACCGGGGAGGGGCCACGTTGATGTCGATGCGACTCTGGAACCACTGGCTGAGATCCTCTCGGCTTGCGGTCCTGAAATCCAGGGCCCCTTCCTGCTTCAAGAGGCACTGAATATGTTCGTCAACGACCTCGGACACGACGGACCTGGGCGGACTTGAAGCGTGGAAATATAACGATCCTCCAATCACGCAGAGGGCCAAAGAAGCGGCCAGCGATAGCAGGCCGACCATTCGACGGCGGCTGAGGGCGTCCCATCGCCTCTGCGTCTCTTCTGCGTTGACGGCCTTGGCAACGCGTTGGCGCAGATCCGGGGAGGCCGGTTCCAGGAGTCGATCCTTCCTGCTCCGAATCAGAGACCGAAGGGCTTTTCCAGCCTCATATCGCATCCGGCACTCCGGACAGACAGAGAGATGGCCTTCGATAATCCGTCGCTCTTTGTCCGACACCTCGTCGTCGATGTAAGCGCTGATGGCCTCCTCGACACGGGTGCAGGTCAGTTCAGGCATAATCTCCTCCTTGGAGTTCTCCCCGGCTGCCCGCGGTTTTGTTGAGGTGGGTCCTCAGAAGATTCCGGCCGCGGTGTATGCGCGAACGAACGGTGCCGATCGGGCATCCAAGAATCTCTGAAATCTCTTCGTAGGAAAACTCTTCGACGTCCGACAAGAGGACGGCGATTCGAAAGTCTTCCGGGAGGGAATCAAGCGCTGCCTTCAAATCGTCGTCGATCAGGTTTTCAAGTGAAACATTTCCAGGCACCGGAGGGGTTGCGGAATCGTAATCCTGGAGGGGTAAGGTCTCCGGGGTCCGTTGAGTCTTGCGGTAGAGGTTGATGAAGGTATTGGTCAGGATTCGAAACAACCAGGCCCGGCAACGCTCCTCATCTTCCAGCTTGTCAATAAATTGATACGCTCGGAGACACGTCTCCTGTACCAGATCCTCTGCGTCCTGGCGATGCCTAGTCATCCTCAAGGCGGCGCTGTGAAGGGCGTCGAGGTGGGGCAGCACCAGGGTTTCAAACCGCCCCTGTCGATCGTGACGAGGACTGAATAGCCTCAATCCCGTTCTCCTGTGATGGAAATGGTGAGGTCGTTTGGGTATGACATAAAAAGCCTTGTAGGAGTTCCCACCAGCATAAATTAATCCCAAATCGGAATCGAGGAATTGATCCCTCGGGCGATCGCGATCTCGACTTGAAAGCCCTCTGAGAAACTTTCATAAATTTAACAGGAACAGATAGTTGTAAATAATTCTAAGTTGAGATGTATCTCAACGTTCCGGATCGATCCCATCTCGATGGAACACGCCAAAAATTTCTTGACTTTTGATCCTCGCGCGTACACCTTTGTCACCGGATCGGTCCCGGGGATTCCGGCCATTCGGGCAGGCGCGGTGTGTAGGCCGCGCCTTCGCCTTTGGTGGGGCCTTGGAGCGGTTGAGGGGGTTAGGGCTCTTGGGTTACCCCTCTCCCGGAATTTCGTTTTCAACGTGGATCAAGAAGGAACCGTATGCGGGATGTGGTGACTCAATCCGGACGAAAGGCAAGCCGCATCGGGCTGGCCGCGAGCCCGGACATGGATAACCGATGTGTTGAGATCGGGTTTGCATCGGACACCAACTACTTTTTTTTCTACAATTCCACCTTCTCTAACTTTATGGACGGCCTCCGCCCGCTCCTCAAACGGAACCGGGAGGATGTGATCGTGGGGTGCGGGAGCGAGGCGCGGGATCAGAAGTCCCTCCGCCGGGATCTGGACAGGATTCGTAAACGACTCGATGTCGATATCCTGGACATCTTCCATGTTGACTACGTCTCCCCGGGAGACGATGAAGAGACGTTGTTCGGGGCGACGGGTGTAATTTCGGAGATCGAGCGATGGCGCGACTCGGGGTTGGTCCGGTATGTGGCCGCCTCTGTTCACAGCCGGTCGTTTGCCGTGGCACTCGTCCAGAGCGGTCGTGTGGAACTCCTGATGACCCGGTATAATATGGCACATCGAGGAGCCGAGGAGAAGGTACTTCCTGCCGCAGAGGAGGCTGGAATCCCGGTCACTGCCTTTACCTGTACCCGATGGGGGACCCTTCTCGAAGGCCATCCCGGGTGGGGCGTCGACCTGCCCGTTCCGAAGGCCGCAGACTGTTACCGTTTTGTGCTTCAACACCCTGCGGTACGTATCGCCCTTACGAACCCCGGGACTCCGAAGAGGCTATACGAGAACCTATCGGTTCTGCGCGAGGGTGATATTTGCCCGGAACAATTCAGGTTGTGGGAGGAGTACGGCCGGCTTGTGTACGGGGATGGAAAGCATTCGTTCGAGACCCGGTGGCCGTAAAAAATGGGTACCGTGACGAATGATAAGGATGCATCTATAAGGAGCTGAGGCAATGAAAAGGTTAGTCCGTCCCCCCAGAGGCAAAAAGGGGAGGCGCAGCCCGGGGGTAAAGGCCGGATTGGGGCCAGTTGAGGATGGAAGCGGATCCGAAACGCCAACTGAGGAAGCCCTCCGGAGGAGCGAAGAGCGATATCGTGCGCTATTCGAGACGGCCTTCGCGGGGATCAGCATTGGGGACCCTGAGGAGAACATCATCCTGGCCAACCCTACGTTCTGTGAATTGCTGGGTTACTCCCGGGCAGAGCTGGTAGGGATGAATCTATCGCAAATCACGGGACGGGAGGAGTTCAGCCGGTACCAGGAGCTGACGAAGCAGCGGAGAAAGGGCGTCCGAAACTATTACGAGAGCACCGTTTATCGCAAAGATGGAATGCCTATCAATGTGATTATCTCGGCATCTCCTCTCACGGGGAGGGACGGGGTTTTTGAGGGCGTTCTGACCGTGGTTCTGGATATTACAACACGAAAGCGCGCGGAGGAAGCCCTGCAAAAGGCGCGGGATGAACTCGAGCAGCGGGTCGAAGAACGTACGGCTGAGCTGCAGAAAGCCAATCAATCCCTGCAGGACGAGGTTTCCGAAAACGCGCGCCTGTTCGAGGAGGTTCGAGCGGGTCGAGAGCGGATGCAGGCCCTCTCTCACCGCTTGGTTGAGGTGCAGGAGGAGGAACGTCGGCGGATCGCCCGCGAGCTCCACGATGAAGTTGGACAAACGTTGACGGGCCTTAAACTGACGCTGGAGATGGGCAGGCGCCTTCCTCCCGGGGGTGCGGAAAAAACCGGTCTGGAGGAAGCGCAAACCTTGGTGAACGACCTCATTTCCAAAGTGCGCGACATGTCCCTCGAGCTGAGACCCGCGATGTTGGACGATTTGGGTCTGCTTCCGTGTCTTCTGTGGCATTTTGAAAGGTTTACCACCCAGACCCGGATTCAGGTCGGCTTCCAACACAACGGGCTGGAGGGAAGGCGGTTTTCTCCGGAGGCGGAAACGGCAGCATACCGGATTATCCAGGAAGCCCTGACGAATGTCGCCCGACACGCGGGGACCCACCAGGCCACGGTGCGGGTCTGGGTGAAACAGGATACGTTAAACGTCCAGGTCGAAGATCAGGGCCCGGGTTTTGAACCGGAAGCCACTCTGTCCGCTGGCGTTTCCAGCGGTCTTTCGGGGATGCGAGAGCGAGCGATCCTGGTCGGCGGTGTTCTGACAGTCGAATCGTCACCGGGGAGAGGAACTCAGGTGATGGCCAGATTGCCCCTGGAGATTCCGGGCGATTAAGAAAGCGGGAAAGATGAGCCTCACGACCATTGTTCTGGCTGACGACCACCCCGTTGTTCGGCAGGGTTTGCGGGCTGTGCTTGAGGCGGAGAAGGATTTTCGTCTGATCGGTGAGACAGGCGATGGGCTGGAGACCGTTCGATTGATCGAGCGCCTTCAACCGGATGTATTGATGCTGGATCTGATGATGCCCGGCCTGGGCGGCCTGGAGGTCACCCGGCAGGTGAGCCAACGTTCGCCAAGGACCCGTGTGGTTATCCTCTCGATGCACGCCGACGAGGCCTACGTGCTGGAGGCCCTCAAAAACGGAGCAACAGGCTATGTCCTGAAGGAATCGAGCGCAGATGATCTGGTTCGGGCCATCCGTGAAGTGGCCGCGGGTCGGCGTTACCTGAGTCCCCCGCTTTCGGAGCGCGCGATTGAAACATACGTGCAGCGGGCCCGGGACGCTTCCCTGGATGGATATGAATCCCTGACCCCCCGGGAACGAGAAGTTCTTCATCTGGCAGCGGAAGGTCACCACAATCCTGAGATTGCCACACGGCTTTTTATCAGTTCCCGAACGGTCGAGGTGCATCGGGCTAACCTTATGCGAAAACTAGGATTTCGGACTCAAACAGACCTAGTTCGATATGCCCTGAAAAGGGGAATCCTACCCCTGGAAAATTAGAACCGTCTAGCCGTGAAATACTCATTTCTTTTCCCCTCTTTCCCCCCAGATCCAATATCCGGAGCGATTTCCTGACCGTTCTATTCCCACCTACGCTTTAAATCCTTCTATACGAACATTTCTGGTTTTCAATGAACACGCTTTCCACGCGTGTTTCCGAAACGGCAAAGTCCATTTCTACGTGGCATTTCCGGTAAAATTACGTAGATGTACGAATGGACGGATTCGGAATCGATCGTTATTTTGCATAGTACGTGGGAACCGGGGTGAGAAAATGAGCCAGACGAAAATGGATAGCCAGGTTGCGTGGCAGAGAAACGGAATGATGGATCCGATCTCCGTTTTGCTGGTGGATGATAATGCCACTTTT
The DNA here is from genome assembly GCA_965217865.1 of Candidatus Latescibacterota bacterium. Classification (GTDB taxonomy): domain Bacteria; phylum Latescibacterota; class UBA2968; order SICM01; family SICM01; genus CBDCJO01. Next base: position 4,489,967 of record CBDCJO010000002.1, read on the forward strand.
TTACGCGTTGCTATGCGCTTCTTGGAGGAGCATTGCCAGGAGGCGGTCGTCGTGGTGGGCACGGCCGAAGGGGGTGAAGAAGCCCTGGACCTGGCGAAAGACCTAAAACCTCGAATCATCCTGCTGGACCTCAACATGCCGGGCATGTCGGGATTGGAGACCATCCCCCAGTTAAAACAGGCGTTTCCCGATGTCGGCATTATAGCTTTGACCCTGTTGGATACGGAGAGCTATCGAAGCGCTGCGATCACGGCAGGTGCAGACGACTTCGTTCCCAAGGCCGCTCTGAACCTGGAACTGCTCCCGGCTATTAAACGGATTATCGCGGAATACAATAAAAGGGGGGCTCCCATGCGATGATGGGGGCTGGCTATTGCAGCACCGGAGTTACATCGCCGTCCGAAGCTCCCGGCTCTTCGGGCGCGGAGCCCCCCTTTTTTTCAAAGAATCCGTGATCGTGGATCGTGACTCGGGGATTGGAAAGGCCAATAGTCCGAATCCATTCAAAAAAAACGTTGACTATTCCTCAAACTATTCGCATCGATTCTTTACGAATCACGAATCACGAATCACGAATCACGAATCACGAATCACGAATCACGAATCACGAATCACGAATCACGAATCACGAATCACGAATCACGAATCACGAATCACGAATCACGAATCACGAATCACGAATCACGAATCACGAATCACGAATCACGAATCACGAATCACGAATCACGAATCACGAATCACGAATCACGAATCACGAATCACGAATCACGAATCACGAATCACGAATCACGGCGTTCAGAGAAAGGAGGAGACCTTAGTGTTCTACGTATCCCGTCTTCAACGAAGTGGCCCAAGTAAATCGATTCCGGAGGTGGATATATGAAGCAGATACTTTTCTTTGCCCTTCTTGTCCTTCCCGTTAACACCTTCGCGATCCACAACACCGCCATCGTGAATGTAGAGGTCGCGCGGGACGTGTCAGCCCCTTCCGGATCCTTCACCGCATCCCTGACCGGAGACCAGGAGGTCCCGGCCCTCACGACTTCTGCTTCGGGGACGGCTGCGTTGACCTGGGATAGCCGGGGTCTCCACTATCGGATCCCGGGGCAGCGTTGCTCAGTGAACTGCTGGCCGGGAACCTCTACCTCAACGTTCACACCGCGGATAATCCCGGGGGTGAGCTCCGCGGGCAGGTCGCCATGACATCCGGAGTGGGTTTCTGGGCGACCATGGGAGGCGGGCAGCAGAATCCACCCCTCACCATCTCGGCCACGGGGACGGCCTCCCTAAATTGGGATAAGGACGGCCTCCACTATCGGATCACGGTGGACGGTCTTAGCGGTGCGATCACGGGTGCGCACTTCCACAACGCGCCGGCCGGGCAGAACGGCGGCGTGGTCCACAACATCACGGCCTCTTTCACCGGCAATACGGCATCGGGGACTATCGATGACTCGGCGCTGATCGATGAGCTTATCGGAGGGAACCTCTACCTGAACGTCCATACGGCTGAAAATCCCGGGGGTGAGGTCCGCGGGCAGGTCTGGATGACCTCAGGAGTCCGGATGACGGCGACCCTGGATGGGGGACAGCAGAATCCGCCCCTCACCATCTCGGCCACGGGGACGGCTGCTCTGAATTGGGATGGAGACGGCCTTCGCTACCGGATCACGGTGAGTGGGTTGAGCGGTGCGATCGGGGGTGCGCATTTTCACAGCGCCCCTGCGGGTCAAAACGGAGGCGTGGTCCACAATATCACAAGTTCCTTCTCGGGCAATACCGCTTCCGGGATATGGCCGGGTCCTCCCGCCGATATGCTGGTGGAGCTGCTGGCCGGGAACCTCTACCTCAACGTTCACACTGGGGACAATCCCGGTGGTGAGGTCCGCGGACAGGTCGGTATGGTCTCCGGCGTCGGATTTGAAGCCCACCTGGGTGGGGGGCAGGAGGTCCCACCGGTCACCAACTCGGCCACGGGGACGGCCTCACTCAATTGGGATAAGGACGGCCTCCACTACCGGATCACGGTGGACGGTCTTACCGGTGCGATCACGGGTGCGCACTTTCATAACGCGTCGGCCGGGCAGAACGGCGGCGTGGTCCACGGTATCACCGCCTCTTTTACGGGCAGCACGGCCTCAGGCGTATGGGTTGCCGACGCATCGAATGTCGGGGAACTTATAGCGAGCAATCTATACCTTAATGTACACACCGTGGAAAATCCAGGGGGTGAGGTTCGCGGGCAGGTGGTTCAGCCCGGGCCCCGGGTGGGTGGCCTGGTGGTTGGGTTCTCCCGGGCGACCTCGGGCATTTCGGCCAATTATGAATGGGATGCGGTCACCGATGTAGACGGCGAAGCGACGATCGATATCGAGGTCCCGCCGAGGCCCGCTTTACCCAATGTTGGAGCCAGCGGCTACTACCGGGCACGTGTTATCAACAGCACGGGTGAGGTTCTCGGTCGATGGATAGGTATACCCGTGAGGGGTGGGAGGGTTGTCGACCTCCGCCTCTCGGTTGGAGGACGAGCAGCCATAACGGGACCGGTATTCGGAACGCCAATCGAGGCTTCGGTAAAACCGGTTTCCTCCGCTGTCACTACCACGGTCCTGTCCGGAGTCGAACCACAGGCCCCAATCGTCTCGTTCGGCAGCGTCGATGCGAAGACGGAGGGAAGGTTGGATCTGCCGGTTCAGATCGATCGGGCGGGAGACCTCTTCGCGGGGGATCTCATCCTCACCTACGATCCGAACCTTGTTGCCCTCCGGACCGGGAAGATCGGTGAAATCGACTTGGCGATTGTGGAATCGGTCCCAGGTCGTGCTTCCCTTTCATTTGAGGGTATTGCAGCGTCGGAAGCAACCCGGCTTCTGCTTTCGTTTGAGCGCCGCACGGGTGATGCGTTGGGCGACATGGAACTCGCCGGGGTGTTCTACGATAACGACCTGATGCCGATCGCCGAGGTGGCGACTGAAGCCCGTTTGCACGACGGCCTGCATGCTGTGTACACCCTGCTGCAGAACTATCCCAATCCGTTCAACCCGACCACGCAGATTCGATATGATCTGCCCCGGTCCGGGCGGGTCAGCTTGACTATCTACAACGGGCTGGGTCAGGTGGCGGCACGACTTGTGGACATCCGCCAGGACGCCGGTTCCTACACTGTGACCTGGGATGCCAGGGAGATGGCTTCAGGGGTCTATTACTATCGGCTGGAGTCCGGGGGATTCAGCGCGACAAAGCGGTTGGTTCTGTTGAAGTAACACTTATCCAAACGCTCTGAGCCTTCCAGCAGGCGCGGTTCTGTAACCGCGCCTGCTTTTTTTTTAGAGGTTCCCATTGAAAGATTAATCAACATATAAATAAAAGAGGGTATATTAGTTCATCACAAGAAACGACGGACGGGAAACGGGAAACAAAGAAGGTAAATCCACCTTCGTGGATCGGAAATCCCGTGGACCGCCAAAACCGATCGCGAGTGAAATTGGAACTCCTGCCAAAAGGTTAATTCTGGTTCCCACGCCATGAGAAAGGTTCAGAAGCGTTCTTTCAACCCCCAGGACGTTGTTGCGGTCCTCTGTTTCTTCCTCTCCGGATTCGCTGCGCTGGTCTACGAGGTGTCCTGGATCCGAAAGGCCTCTCTGGTCTTTGGATCATCGACATTCGCAGTCAGCACCGTACTTGCGGTGTTCTTCCTCGGACTGGCCTGCGGGAGTTTCCTGTTCGGGCGGATCGGCCAGAAGGCCTCGCGACCGCTGAGGCTTTTTGCCCTGATGGAGATAGGCATCGGGCTAATCGCATCCGTGAGTCCTTATGGATTTGACCTGATGGACGGCCTCTTCGGAGCCGTCTATCGGGCAACGGCCCAGGAACCGGCCCTTCTCCTGCTCTCTCGCGGGATTCTGGTCGCTCTTGTCATTCTTCCCCCGACGATCCTCATGGGCGGGTCGCTTCCCCTTTTCTGCCGGCAGTATGTGGTAAAGGACTCAAGGATCGCCGGTTCCGTCGGCCTGCTGTACGGCGTGAACACCCTGGGAGCTGCCGTGGGCTGCGCCGCGACCGGATTTTTTTTGTTGCCGTCTTTCGGGCTTCAAAATTCTGTGCTGGTCGGGGCCGTTTTGAACGTGTTGTGTGGAATTGTGGTGGGTTCGATGAGAATCGCTAAGGAGGATGCACCCGACATACTCGTCAAGGAGGAGGGATCCCACAGCGGTAGCGGCATTGCGATCCCGGTACTCTTTTTCTCCGTCGGGTTTGCAGCCTTAGGGAGCGAGGTTCTCTGGACGCGCTACCTGGGTCTTTTGATTCACAATTCGGTCTACACTTACACGTTGATTCTGACGGTCGTTCTGGTTGGGATCGTGATCGGAAGCGTTGTCTCCTCCAGGTTCTTCGACCGGCGGGTCGCCCGCGCACGATATTTCGGCGCCTTTCAGGTGCTCTCCGGAATCGGGATTTTGGTCCTTATGAAACTTCCTCCGGGATTTTGGAGGGGGATCGGAGATGAGCTGTGGGTTACTTTCCTCCTTGTTCTTTTTCCGGCCGTCCTCTCCGGGGCTTCTTTCCCACTGGCGATCCGCATGGTCGTTGGAGACGCATCAAAGGCGACGGTGAACACGGGGAGAATGGCCGGGGTTAACACGATGGGGGGAATCTTCGGCTCGTTGTTCCTGGGGTTCGTTGCTTTGCCGGCCTTCGGAATGCAGACGAGCCTCCTGTTTACGACGGGTTTAAGCCTGGCCATCGGTTTTGCCTCCTGGATCTGGATCGACAGGTCAAGGCGTGTCGTATTTTGGGGTCCGGCCGTAGTCACATCTCTTGTGATCTGGCTTGGAATACCTCCCCTCACCGGGGTGCGGATACCGGCGGACTTCCTTGGAGAACGGGAGAACCTCGTGGCCTATCGTGAAGGCGTTGGCTCCAACCTGGCGGTTATTCGGAAGGAGCACGTGCTACAGCTGGAGATCGAAGGGTGGTGGCAGGGTGAGGACCAGAAGAACCATCAGATTATGGCAGCGCATATACCCATGCTTTTGCATCCGAAACCCCGGAGGGTCCTCGTGGTGGGGGTTGGAACGGGCCAGACGGCCAGCCGCTTTTTGATGTACCCCGTCGATCGCCTCGATTGCGTGGATATCGAACCGACGATTTTCGAGTTTATTCGAGGCCATTTCGAGTCAGGATGGATGAATGACGAAAGGGTGGCATTGATTCGGGAAGACGGGCGGAATTACCTCAGACACGGGAAAGGTATGTACGATGTGATCTCACTCGAGGTGGGCCAGATCTTTCGGCCTGGGGTGGCGTTCTTCTATACGGCGGATTTCTACCACCGTGCCCGGGAGCGACTCAATCCAGGCGGACTGGTCGCTCAATTCGTTCCCATTCCATTTTTCACGATCGAACAGCTACAGGGGGTCTTGAAGACTTTCCTGGATGCTTTTCCGCAGAGCACCTTATGGTATAACACGTCCGAATTGCTTCTGGTGGGGGTGAATGACGGGGGGGATGGGTTCAATCAGGAGTTACTCGGGAGGTTGTCAGACGACTTGATTCAAGAAGATCTGAGCTACAGCCACTGGGGCGGACCGGAATACCATCTGAACAGTCCCCACGTCTTTCTGGCCGGATACCTCGTTGGGCCCCAGGGCCTTTCCCGCCTGGCGGCCGGCGGCGACCTGTATCGAGATGACCGCCCGATCCTGGATTATGCCACAAACCGGGTGTATGAATCGAAGGGATATGAGATCTCGAATCTCAAAAAGTTACGGGACCAGCTGGAGCAGATCGAGACACTGGGAAATTTCCATCTCTCCCCGGACGGACTATTGGCAATCGAAAAGATTCGAGAAAAGAACCTGAGCGATATCGTCGTGAGGGCTCTGATCCGGCGGGTCAACCAGCTGATACCCTACAATGATTTTGCGGGGATCGTTTCGCTGCTCTCGAGGGCGGTTCGATTGAATCCCGAGCACTTCCTGGCGAATCGAATGATGGGGGACGCGCTTCTGATTCAGGGCCGATATGAGGAAGCTCTCGCATATTATTTAGCCGCCTATGACATCCGCAATGAGGACGGCCCTGTCTTACACGGGCTCGGCGTTGCGAACCAGCACCTCGGCCGAATCGATGACGCGATCGAATCCTATCGGAGGGCCCTGAGGGTCCGTCCCGATCACGCGGAGACACACAATAACCTGGGTGTTGCGCTGGGACAGGACGGCGACCTCGCGGGGGCATTGCATCACTTCGAAGAGGCGGTCAGGTTGCGACCCGGGTACGCAGACGCGGAGCAAAATCTCGCCATGGCGCGGTCTTATGAGGAAAATTGAAGATCGAAGATTGAATATTGAAGATTGAGGTTGAGATCCTTAAGCCTTTAAAAAGTCTGGTGTTTTTTCAAATATTCATTTTTCCGATATTCAATATTCAATGAAGTTGGTTGGTTCAACGGAAGTGGAGATCTATCCCATAAAGGATCAGGCCCAATTTTTTTGCGAGGGCCAAAGAGGCGACGTTGTCCCACGACGTGCTGTAAAGGGGTAAGTGCCCTTCGTTTGAGACAGCCACCGCCCAACCCGCTACTACGTCCGCAGCGTATCCCCTTCGACGAAATCCCTCCAGCGTGAACACCCCGGCCTCGTGCGCCTGCGGCGATATGCGCACGCTGGAGCATATCGATACGACCTTCCCGTTTTCGACTGAACCCATACAAGGCTGCAGGGATTCCAGACTGAGGATCGTGTCCGGGAAACCGAAGCGCAGGAGCTCAGCGTTCTTCCTGGTAATCCTCAAGATGTTTGTCGGGGCCTCTATTTTTTCGGGAAATCGGTATGCCGGTCCGCTCCATTCCGCCTCGATCTCCGCGTCTGCCTTCAAGACATTTCTGAAGGCATCCAGGTTGATCAGCGGATCCGGATAATTTGAAGGTACGGGCTCCGCCAGGGTCAACGTATTCAGTTTTTCGACGATTCCATCGTGGAGATCGTGCCGAAATCGCCAGATGTGGCCATCCTTCGTGCGTCCCAGGAAGAACCGGGGGCCAGGTCCCCGTCAGGTTCGTTTACGTGTTGAAGGAATCCATTTTTGTTATGGGTAAAGAGGGTTCCGACGTGAATCTCCATCAGGTTGAAATCAGATATCAATGAAATCACTTCCTTTCAAGACGACCCCTGACCTTCTGCCTGAAAGTTCTGTAATCAACCGAACGCTTTCTCGGCCGCCTTTTTGATCTCTTCGTCGCTCAAATCCGAGACGTGTGTTGCGATGCTCCACGAGTGTCCGTAGGGGTCGAACACCTGACCATATCGATCTCCCCAGAATGCGTTCATAGGCTCGCATCCTGCGGCAACGGCCTGTTTAAATGCCGCATCCACATCTTCAACATACAGATGAAGAGTGACCGTTGTTCCTTTGTTTGTCTTGGGGGATACCCATCCCGGGCACCCCTGACCATAGCTAGCCGCAATGCAAAACATAACATCAGCGTGAAATCTCTACAAAAAGCCACAATCGACAATAATTGCATTATCGATTTAGAGGAGGGAAGACCCTCAGCGGACGATTTACGTCGCCTTGTAACCTCTCATGGCCCAGGGAAGGATATTGCTTCGAGTGGTTGGAATCTTTGCGTCAGAGAGAAGGCTAGATGGAACCTACGCCGAGAACTTTGGCGAGTTTAGAGCAAAACTGAAAGCTACGGGCTGCGGAAATGTGGAGATTTTGAAGCCTTCTGGCTATTGGGGTTATTAGCTAGTTCTGCAATCGCGAATTTATTCGTTTTTTTCTTGACAGCACCTCCACATCGCGTATATTTTCGCTATCTTGTGCAGACAACGATTTTCACAGCAGGGATAGGAGGCTGAAATGCCGAGAAAACGGACACAAGGGCTGACGGATCGTGAAGCCGAAATCATGTCAATTCTCTGGGATATCAGCGATGCAAGCGTTGAGGATATCCGCGAGCGGCTCAGCGATACACCCTCGGCCAGCACTGTCCGAACGCTGCTTGCCATCATGGTCGATCGCGGTCTGGTCGCCCACGATGGGGCTGAGTACGCAAAGCGCTACCGAACCAGACTCGACCGTTCTGAGGCCCAGTGGCCCGCTCTGCGCAGGCTGATCGATAGGCTTTATGCCGGCTCTACGGAGGCGCTTCTTGTGCATCTGGTCGATCAAGGGGAAGTTGATCTTGAACAACTGAAACGACTTCAGGCCCGCCTCCGTCGGGAAGGTTCTAAGTTCAGAAGGAAAGGGCCTTGACGGCCTTACTTCTCAATGAACAATGGCACACATCCGAGAGGATTCTGTTCCCTCGACAGACCTCTGCTCATGAGAGGAGCTTGGGATGACCCTTGAACTGCTCAGCGATCAGCTCGCGAGGTACCTGATCGACACAGCCTACAAGGCCACGTTCCTGCTGGCACTGGGATTCATTCCCTGGCTGGTATTTCGCAATCGCCCTGCATGGCAAGCTCTGGTGTGGACCACCGTCTTAATCGCGCTTGTCGTCCTGCCGATTTCCGCTGTACTGCTTCCCGGGTTTGAGGTCCCCTTGATTCCACGAACGCACGTTGCGCCCCCCGCGCTGGATCAGGATAACGTCGAGACCGCCAACTTCAGGTCCTTTTCCGCCTCCGTACCTCCTCATCCTGTGTCTGAAGGAACTCAGGATCGAAATATCCCCCATACGAAGTGGATCCCCTGGGCCGCGGCCCTCTATCTCGCAGGACTCTGTTTCTCTATCCTCAAGATAGGGATTGGGCTCTGTCGTATGAGCCGGTTGAGAAAGGTCATACTTCCTGCGAGCGCCGATGGCGTGGCTCGTATCAATCGGTGGCGCGCCCGAATGGGGATTAAGGTTCCGGTTAATTTAGGGACATCGGAGAAGGTTAATGTACCCACCGTGGTCGGGTTCCGACGGCCGCTGATTGTGATTCCCGGACAACTGGCGGCCCACAAAGACGTCCAGACTCTCGACGGAATCCTTGTCCACGAGCTTGCCCACATAAAGCGGAGAGATACGTTTTACAATCTCTTGGGACTTTTGGCGGCTGCAGTATATTGGTACCACCCTCTTGTTCATCTAACCAGGAGATGGCTGGCCGTGACGCGGGAGTTTGCCTGTGATGACTGGGCAGTATCTATCTTTAGAGATAGGAAAAAGTACTCTGCAACGCTGCTGGAAGTCACATCTGGTCTGGACGGACATCCCGCATTGGCATTGAGCATGGACATGGCACGAACGGTCCCTGTTGTCCGGCGCGTTGAAAGGATTCTCAACCTTTCCAGGCAGATCACTCCCGAAACGGGTCGCCTTCGCGCTGCGGCCCTCATTGCCACAATTTTTGCATTCTCCTTCGTCCTCGGCTGTATGCATCCCACGCACAGTCGTATTACCCCTCAAGGAGATTCTACACCTGTCGGAGGAAAAACAATGTCTCGAACCAATGCGCTTCGATCAATCATGCCGCTGTTTCTGGTCGAGAACCTCGACACATCGACACAGTTTTATATCGACAAACTCGGATTTGAAGAGCTTTACCGCGGCAACTTTGGAGGGGGGTTCGTTCAGCTCCGTCGAGACGAGTGCGACATCTTTCTCGCCCGGAAGGACAGCGAAGTGGATCTCCGCAACATCAGAGCCAGGGCTCCAGAAAGAGCAGATTTCGCGTCGTACGACCTTCATATCGTGTGTCAAGCCGGGACGATAGACGCACTCTGGCATGAATATCGCAATTCTGGCGTGCAGATGGGCTCCGGACCTGAAGATCGTCCCTACGGTGTCCGGGATTTCGGCATTCACGATCCGGATGGCTACAGCATCGTATTCGGTGCGCCTATCGAGAGTATGACATCTCAAGGAGATTCTACACCTGCCGGAGGCAAAACAATGTCTCGAACCAATGCGCTTCGATCAATCATGCCGCTGTTTCTGGTCGAGAACCTCGACACATCGACACAGTTTTATATCGACAAACTCGGATTCGAAGAGCTTTACCGCGATAACTTTGGAGGGGGGTTCGTTCAGTTCCGTCGAGACGAGTGCGACATCTTTCTCGCCCGGAAGGACAGCGAAGTGGATCTCCGCAACATCAGAGCCAGGGCTCCAGAAAGAGCAGATTTCGCGTCGTACGACCTTCATATCGCGTGTCAAGCCGGGACGATAGACGCACTCTGGCATGAATATCGCGATTCTGGCGTGCAGATGGGCTCCGGACCTGAAGATCGTCCCTACGGTGTCCGGGATTTCGGCATTCACGATCCGGATGGCTACAGCATCGTATTCGGTGCGCCTATCGAGTAAATTTCTTTGAGGTATTCCCAAAGTCCGCCTGGGCAGTCGTGGCAGCCCGCGACAAGCGAACATAAACTGGCTACTTCGTTGTGGCGATGTGTCTAGGAAGGATGAGAGATATATTGGCGGGCAGGGAGGTGGGAATCTGGAATGATATTAATTAGCTTCTGCGGGCAGGCCTTTTGGACAGAAAAAAAATGGTGGAGTTGAGGAAAGGATTCAAAACGTCCTCTTCCCTAAGGTTGAGTTTAAGTACAGTGATTACTCTGCGTCCGCGGTTATCAAGAACTATCTCAAGATCTCCCTATCTTTCCCAGATGGCGAAGCGCCAAATGTGGCGTTCTTTCGATGTGGGCCCCCATATATTACAATGGTGGCCTGTTTGTGACTAACGACGAAAATTTCCACAAGGAAAGCAAGAAAACCAGCGCTTCTAGACTTGGATGCTAGACAAATCCTGAGGCCAGATGAAACTGCTTCTTTGTTCGAAGGATGATAACACCGATCCTCCGAGTTTTTGCACTGCGGCTAACAGCACGCTCCCGGCTCGCGAGCGCTCGACCCAAATGGCAACGAGCTTGCCTTCCCGCTATTCGGAAGACAATTTATCGTTTGGTTAACGCGGCCATTTCGGGAGCCTGCGGAACGTTAGCGGAAATTGCCCCCACCCCCCCAAAACAGCTTTTGCGTGCAAAAACAAAAAACTGCAAATGAGCCTTTCCAGTCACATCGGCGAAGGTTCATAAACCGTCGGTCTTGAATGGAAGGCCAGCAACATGAATACGAATTCTAAATACTTTGAAGTAAATCACGAATACTGGGATGAAGCGACGGAGATTCATCTTAAGGGAAGCGAGACCTATCCCATCAAAGCCTTCAAATCTGGAAAGAGCACATTGTTTCCTTCCGACATAGAGGAAGTTGGTGACGTGAGAGGAAAGCAGATGCTGCATTTGCAATGTCACTTCGGATTGGACACTTTGTCGTGGGCACGACTTGGTGCGATAGTTACAGGCGTTGACTTTTCCGAGAAGTCAATCGATGCGGCAAAATCCTTGAGCAAGGAAATCAATGTGCCCGCTGATTTCATTTGCTGCAACATCTATGACCTTCCCCATCATGAAAGTATTTGAACTTGGATACCCCTTCCTTTGGAAGGGGAGGAAAAGTTTAGCTTGCTGAGGGTAAGCTAAAAGGCTGTTTTGTCCGTACCGTAGTCGAAAAGGTAACTTCTAAAGTGATCAGAGGATATATTCGGTTTCATCTTCAAGAGCAGAAAGGGCCCCTACAGTTGGATCTGTTTGGGGAGGGGAGTGGTTAATGCCCCGCCCTTTGGGCGGGGTGATTTACTTGCAGGGAGAATTCGATATTGTCTACGCTTCATATGGTGTTCTTTATTGGCTGCCTGATTTGTCCAAATGGGCGGAGATCGTTTCTCGCTACGTGAAGGAAGGCGGATTCTTCTACCTAGCAGATGGGCATCCGTTTTGGGACGGGTGTATTGAAGATCTGGAGGACGGTGCCCGCCTTGAGGGCGATTATTTTGCAAAGGGAGCGCAAAAATCAGAGCCGGGGTTCTTTGACTATGCCAATGAGGATGTAAAATCAACGGTGTCAGAATACGGCTGGAGATACACTGTTTCAGGCGTTCTCAATGCTCTCATCCAGTCCGGAATGGCAATCGCATTTTTCAATGAATACCCAGCAATCAGTCCCGAAGGTACTCCCGCTCCCTATCCGAAAAAGTTCACGCTGAAAGCTGTAAAGTAATTGCAAGTAAGATTGCGAGTAGATCCTCTCAAAAACTAAAATACAGATCAATGCTTTGTCGCACGCGGTATGTGCGCCCTGACCTCTATGACCGAGAGTGGCGCCGCCTATGCGACATCCGCTAACACACAGTTCACGGGCTTCGGTCGCTACGCTCCCTACTCCACAAACCTGCTGCGCAGGCTTGCAGCCTGCGGGAACGTTAGGCAACATGGGAAAACCCTGTTGGACATTGTTTCGGTATATCTCCGTCTATGCAGTAGATATACCGCATTTCTGCAGGATAATTGTAGTTAGGCCGCCCGATCATTCACACGATGCAGGTACATATGCACTTGGATGAGATTGACCGTTCGATATCCACGTTCATGCATCGCTGGGGCATCCTTGCCTTACGCCTTTCGTTTGGAATCATCTTTATCTGGTTCGGCGTTCTCAAACCGCTTGGCCTGTCAGCGGCGGAGCCTCTTGTCATCGCAACGGTCCGTTGGCTGCCGTTATTCGATGGTCAGTTGTGGGTGACCATCATAGGGTGGTGGGAAGTTGCGACCGGGATAGCCTTTCTCTTTCGAAGGACGATCCGAGTCGCCATTGCGCTTCTGGCCTTACAGATGGTCGGGACATTCATGCCCTTGATCCTCCTGCCTGCAGTGACGTTCCAGGCCGGGCTTCTACCCTTTGGACCGACGGTGGAGGGTCAGTACATCATCAAGAACCTGATGATCATATCTGCAGCCCTGGTTATTGGTGGGACGGTCCGCAGAGGCGAAGAAGCGTCCTAACAATCAACAGCTATCGCGGTCACGGCAGAGACAGGCGAACCAGTAGGGTTTTTAGTTTCAGGCCCTTATGTCCTTTTTTTGATCGTGGGTCCAGATTGTCAAGCAAAACAAAGGCCCTTGTTCCTCAACCACTTGCTCTCTTCAGACCAATTGTGCTCTATAAATTGCTTGACATTACAATACACCAATTTTAAGCTTCCGCCTTACCTAACCATACCGCATACCGCACGCATTTACCGTCTTGAAAGGAGGATGTAAAATGGGCTGCTATAACTCAACGGTCGTAAACGCTCCGGTCGAAAAAGTGTGGGCGGCACTGAGAGATTTTCATAACCTATCCTGTTTGCCGAACGTGGTAGAAGATGTAAAGAAAGTCGGAGATCCTTCTGGAACTCAAGTCGGGGCAAAAAGAGTTGTAAATGGCGTTTTTCACGAAACCCTTATTGCTCTCGACGATCACGATCGTGTCCTTCGATATACCATCGATGACGGTCCGGATGCGGTTTCAAAGGACAACGTTCAGGGATATATCGGTGAAGTCCGCGCATATCCCGTAACCGAGGATTCTTCGAATTTTGTGACCCGATCTACAAAGCTTTGCTGGGTGATCTCAAGAAGACGTTCTCTTGACCTGACGTGGATTGGCACCTATGTCTTTGAAACCTCTTCAGCGGTCCATAATTTTACGATGCGCAAAGGATGTGGCCTCAGAATTTGCTTGACACAGGGGGCGATGAAGCTTATAATTTGAACCGGTTGGCCTGAAAAAAAACAATATCAGAACTTGCAGATTTTGCCATACCAACCCAAAAGGCATCTGCTAACTCACGATAACGTCGCAGGGCGGTTCGCTATCGAGAATTAGCAGATTTTTTTTATGAAACTGATCGAACCCATATCCGAGGACTTAAAACAGAAGATCGAACGCCACCTGCCCCCAGGGGAGGAGGAGCTGATCCGCGTCTCTACGGATATGTTAGAGGACGGGACTTTCGGGAATCAGTGGGTGGTGGTCACCAGGGAGCGCGTCCTGGTCGTCCCCTCGAACGGGGAGGACGGTGTGGCAAACCTCCCGGTGCGAGATCTCCAAGCGGCACGGACCGAAGCCCTGGTGGGTGGTTCTCAGCTGGAGATCGAAAGAAAGACAGAACCTACTATCCGAGTTACCTATTCCAGCTCCCTGGGCCCCAAGTTCTCCGAAGTGGCACGCGGGATCGAGCAGCTTCGCCAGGGAAAACCGTTCCAGATCAACCCGGAACTTGACCGTACGCGCTGCGAAAAATGCGGCCGTCTGCTTCCGGAGAAGAACGGCATCTGCCCGGCGTGCATCCACCGCCTGGCAACTCTGGGTCGAATCGCCGTATACCTGAAGCCCTACAAAAGCCTTGCGGTAATCCTTGCGGTCGCATCGATCCTGACCACGGTATTCGAATTGATTCCCCCACTTATTACCAGGCGGATTGTGGACGAAGTGCTGGTTCCGAAGGCGGGCCCGGTTTTGGGTGGAGAGGATCGGGTATGGCTCCTGGGCGTACTGGTCCTGGGGCTTGTCGGTGTGCGGCTCCTTACCTGGGGTGCGGAATGGATGCACGGCTGGACCAATACCTGGCTCACTTCCCGGGTGACCGCGGATATCCGCAGCCAGCTATACAAAAGATTGGAGCTGCTCTCTCTGCAGTTCTACGATAAACGACAAGTCGGGGCGTTGATGTCCCGGGTTACGCGAGACAGCGGCCGCTTACAGGACTTCCTCGTGGATGGGCTGCCTTATCTCTTCATCAACGGGTTGATGTTCATCGGGATCCTTTTCGCCCTCTTCTTAATGAGCTGGAAACTGACGCTCTATGTGCTGGTTCCGATTCCCCTGATCCTGGTTTGGGGGATGGTGTTCTTGAAGCGGATGCGTCGGCTTTTCAACCGCTGGATGCAGGCCTGGTCGGATGCCATGTCCCGTGTCAACGAGTCCCTTACGGGCATTCGAGTGGTGAAGGCTTTCGCTCAGGAGAATCGGGAGATCGAGGTATTCGGCAAGTACAATTCTGATATCACTCGTATCGCGGTTAGGACGGAGATCAATCGCGCGGTTTTTTTCACTACCATGACCTTTCTCGTGGGTCTGGGGGTGCTGGTGGTCTGGTTGTTCGGGGGATGGGAGGTCATTGAAGGTGAGATGACCCTGGGCACGCTCCTGGCTTTTTACAGCTATATGTGGCTCCTCTATGGGCCTCTGGAATGGTTCGGAATGGTCAACAGCTGGATGACCCACGCCTTCGCCGGGGCTGAACGAATCTTTGAGATCATCGATGCGCCCCCCGAGGGCTATGAAGATCCGGATTCACTTCCTCTGTCCGATATCAAAAAGGGGATCAGATTTCGGGACGTTACCTTCGGATACGACAAGAGCAAACCGGTGCTGCACGATATCCATCTCAACGTCGCCGCAGGCGAGATGATAGGACTGGTCGGTAAATCCGGGGTCGGCAAGACCACCATGGTGAACCTGATTTGCCGATTCTACGATGTGGATCACGGCGAAATCGAGATCGACGGTCAGGACATTCGGAAAATCCGTTTGAAGGACCTTCGAGGCCGGATCGGCATCGTGCCTCAGGAGCCATTCCTGTTCAGCGGAACGATCGCCGAGAACATCTCCTATGGAAGGCCCGGGGTGAATTTCGATGAGATCGTGGGTGCCGCAAAGTCGGCGAACGCACACGCGTTTATCGTAGCCAAACCGGACGGATATGACTCGCAGGTGGGGGAACGGGGAGGTCAGCTCTCGGGGGGGGAGCGTCAGCGGATCGCGATCGCCCGGGCAATTCTTCACGACCCGAAGGTCCTGGTCCTGGACGAGGCCACTTCATCCGTGGATACAGCCACCGAGAAGCAGATCCAGGAAGCCATCGGCAGGCTGGTGAAGGGACGGACGACGTTTGCGATCGCCCACCGGCTCTCGACCTTGAGGAACGCTCAACGGCTGGTGATGCTCGATGGAGGGCGGATCGTGGAGATGGGCACCCACGAAGCGTTGATGGAAAAGCGGGGGGCTTTCTACAACCTGGTGATGTTGCAGCGAGAGATGTCGGAGATGATCGCCGTAAAGGAGTAGACAAACGGTGAGGGTTGGGAGAAACGTGTTGAGAGGTGATGAGTAATTGGTGAGGCAAAATTTGTGAGAAGTGATAGGTGAGTGGCTATACAAACATTTACCAATCACCACTCACGAGGTTTTCTATGGTTTCAACAAATCCTTTCATTGAAAATTTGCCGCCCGTCATCAAGGACAAGCTCCAAAGGGTTAAACCGCCCGAGGAACCTGTTCTTATTCAGGTCGCCACCGATATGGCCGATGAAAGGTCTTTTGGGGAGCAGTGGTTGGTGGTGACGGGAAAGCGACTGCTTGTCATCCCACCCGATGGGGCAGACGGAACCGTAGAGGTTCCGATTCCGGATGTGAAGACGGTCAAGGCCGAAGAGCTGGTAGGCGGGGGAAGGCTTGAATTAGAACGGAAGGTGGGGTGTGTGTCCACCCTCCACTATTCCCGCTCTCTTGCGCCCAAGTTCGCTGAGGTGGCAGAGGGGATTCGACAGCTATCCCAGGGGGAGTCCCTTTCTCTGCCGACGGAGGTGGCTCAAAACAGGTGCTCAAGATGTGGAAGCCTGCTTCCGGAAAGGGACGGGATATGTCCGGCTTGTGTGAAGAAGTTGGATACTTTTATGCGAATCCTGGGCTATATGATGGCTTATAAAGGCCGAATGGCCTTGATGGTTATTCTTACTGTAATCGGCACGGTACTGGAGTTGATCCCGCCGAAGATTACACAGTATATCATCGATGACGTGCTCACCCCCGGGACACACGGCGTTCTCCTGGTCTGGTTTGTCCTCGCGCTTCTGGGGATCAACGCATTGTCCTGGGCCACCCAGGTGGGAAAGAGATGGCTGAGTCGATGGCTGGGGCATCGGTCGATTCAGGAGGTTCGGGGGGAACTCTACGGCCAGTTTCAGTTCCTTCCTTTGCGGTTCTACGACCGGCGGCGGGTGGGTGCCCTGATATCCACTATGACGAACGACTCGGACCGGCTGGAAACTTACATGGTCATGGATATGCCTTTTATCCTTTCCAATTCCATGAAGTTCATTGGGATCCTTTTTTTCTTATTTCTCACCAACTGGGAGTTGACGCTTCTGGTCCTGCTCCCTGTTCCCCCGATTGTGCTGGTCGGAAGTCTCATGTGGAACCGATTGATGAGATTCTGGCGACTCTGGGGAGGCAAGTGGTCCCGGCTCAGCTCTCAGCTCAACGAGTCGATTACGGGAATCCGTGTGGTCAAGGCCTTCGCTCAGGAAGAGCGGGAGGGGAGGCGGTTCGATAAACACAACGAGGCGTTGAGGACGGTCAGCGTCAGCGGCGAACGGACCTGGTTCGTGTTCTTTACGGTTTCAAACTTTTTTATGAGCTGCGGGGTCTTCCTCGTCTGGTACTTCGGCGGAGGACAGATCCTTCGGGAGGAGATGACGCTTGGGGAGTTGGTTGCGTTTATAAGCTACCTGTGGATGCTCTACGGGCCTCTTCAGTGGTTCGGGGATTATTATAATTTTATGCTTCGCGCTTTCGCCGGGGCGGAAAGGATCTTCGAGATCCTGGACTCCTCCAGGGAACAACCAGACGGCACCGAAGCTTTACCGATGCCGCGAATGGAGGGCAGGGTGGTGTTTCGTAACACACAGTTCGGCTACGATCCGGGCAAGCCTGTGCTTAAAGGGATCGATCTCGATGTGGCGCCGGGGGAGATGATTGGCCTTGTGGGAAAATCGGGCGTGGGGAAGTCGACGATGATCAATCTGATCTGCCGGTTTTATGATCCTGACCGAGGCTGTGTGGAGATTGACGGGGTGGATATGCGCAATATCAGATTAAAGGATCTCCGTTCGCACATCGGAATGGTTCACCAGGAACCATTTTTGTTCGACGGAACGATCCTGGAGAACATCGCGTATGGAAAATCAGATGCCCCGTTTAAGGAAGTGGTTCGCGCGGCCATGGCCGCGGAGGCTCATGAGTTTATCGTCCGCAAACCCGACGGGTACGACACGATGGTCGGGGAAAGGGGGGGGAGGCTTTCCGGGGGCGAAAAGCAGCGGATTGCGATTGCCCGGGCGATTCTATCCGACCCAAAGATCCTGATCCTGGACGAGGCCACGTCCTCCGTCGACACCCAGACCGAGAAGAGGATCCAGGAGGCCATTGCCCGACTGGTGAAAGGCCGGACAACCTTTGCCATCGCCCACCGGCTCTCTACGCTTCGAATCGCGGACAAGCTGGTCGTCATGGACGACGGGAAGATAGCTGAAATGGGCGCCCACGAGGAGCTGATGGCTCGCGAGGGGCTCTTTCATCGCCTCGTCAAGACGCAACAAGAGACGTCGGCGGTCGTTGCGGTGGGTGGGGGAAAAAATGAGGGGAAGTAAAACCGGTGGCGGGAATTGAAGGAACTGGGAAAGAGACTATGGCGTCGGATCAAAAGGAAATCAAGACCTCTGAAGAGGATGAGAAAAAACACGCGGTCACCCCGATCGAGGTGACTCACCCCGTAAGCGTGGATCCAGGGGACATCCGGATCCACCGGATTCCGGAGTGGCGGACTCGAATGACGATCGAAGGAGATCGTTCCTACCTCAAGGTAAAGATCGTGCGTGCGGCCCCTCTGTCCAATCCATCGAAGTATATCTGCTTCCTGGACGCGAAGGATGAGGTCATCTGCATGGTCGAGAGTTTGGAAGATCTGGATGGGGAATCCCGAATCATCGTGCGAGAAGAACTCGACAGGAGATACATAACTGCCACGGTGAAGCGGATCTTGTCGGTGAGGAATGAATTCGGGGTCTCATACTGGGAAGTTAAGACGGACCGGGGGGATAGGGAATTCGTGGTCAAGGGGGTGTCTGAGAACGCACAGTGGCTTGGGGAGCGCCGCCTCCTGCTGGTCGACGTGGACGGCAACCGATTCGAAATACCCGATCTGGATGGGCTCGACAAGCAAAGCCTGGGTTATATTGAGCAGGTCATTTAAGGAAATTGAATATTGAAAATTGAATATTGGAGGACCAAAAAGAAATCGTGAATTGTTCAAATATTCAATTCTCCGATATTCAATATTCAATGGCTCTCTGCTTTACGCTTCACGTTCTTTTATGATTTTCCGGCCTGAGCTTTTCCCACTCCATCAGGAAGTCTTTAAGGTGAGCGCGATGCGCCTTTTCCGATTCCCCCTGCAGCATATCCTGCAAGAGGAGCTGCTCCACTTCAAACTGTTCCGGGGATAAAAGCCCTCCGAAGTGCGCAAGACGCAGCCAGAGCAGATAGGTTGCCAGGGCGTCGAATTCATTGTAGGCGATGATCTTATCGAGCTCACCGTCGAGCCACAGGGGGGCCACTTCGTGGCCGGCGTGACGGATCTTTCCCGGGATCCCACAAACCGTAACCATCTCGTTCAGGGAGGGGGTGGACTTCCCCCATCCCCCGACAATTTCCATCAGGTCTATGTTCCATTCGCTCCCCCTGGCGAAGTAATCGGGCCCTTCCCAGGGTTTGTCAGGACGCGTGCAGAATTCGGGAGAGCGGATGCCGTTCGCAACTGCCCTCTGGATCAGGATCTTGAGATCGGCCGAGATGGAGTTGAACCCGACAAGCTGGGGTTTGCTCCGGCCGATTGCATCCAGGAAGGTTTTCAGGATGTTGGCTTCGGCCGTCTGTTCCGTATCCCCGATATCCCGGGGCAAGGAAAGCAGATGCAGCTTTGTCCCCTCATCCTTCTTCACCGTGCGTACAACGGTCGATATGGAGACGACGCGACAGAGTACGGTCTTGATGTAGGGCATGGGGTCATCCCGGGTCGCGCCTCCCTTTTCCCACATGACCCGGATCACCTCTTCGTCCGAAGCCGTCTCAGGGAGTTTATAAAGCACGCGTCCCGAGGCGGGGTCGGGGATCCATTCTACATCAAAGGCCCAAACCTGGTCGAGGATTCTTTTGAACATCGCTCTTTTAGAGAGTGAAAAAAGTATGAAAACATGGAAGTGGGGAATTACGGGAATAGATCGTATTTTCAACACTCCGCAATTCCGCACGCTATCCCTGTCTTTCCCCCGCCATAACCCCCTCCGCACGCTTCTTCCACTTTTCGTAGTTGGGTGAAAGGGTGAGGGCCCCGTCAGGCTGAGGGACCAGTTCGCCGTTCACACCACGTAGATCCCCCCGAGCTTCATTGACCCGTGCAAGGCGTTTCCGCCAGGGTTTAATCCGGGATTCATATTCGGGAAGGCAGGACAGATCTTTGCACTCCAACGGGTCCTCCTCCAGGATGAAGAATTGCTCCCGGCCCGTGTGGTGAAACCAGATATACTTCTCCCGCCCGTCGGTGACGTACTGCATGCCGTGTTTTTTCCCGTAGCAGAATGTGTGTTCTCCCTGCACAAATTCTCGCCATCCTCCAGTCTCGCCTCTGGACAACGTCAGCAGGCTTTTTCCGTCGACCGAACCGGGGATGTCAACTCCCGCGGCGTCGAGGAATGTAGGCATGATGTCGCGGAGCTCGATCGGCTGGTCGAAGACCCGGTTGCGCGGGAAGGACCAGGCGGCGGGGTATCTCATGAGGAAGGGGACTCGTGCTGAGCCTTCGTAGGCGTATGTCTTCCGCCAGTGATAGTGATCACCCATCATGTCTCCATGGTCGGAGGTGAAGAGGATGAGGGTGTTGGCATAAGCATCGGGGTCGTGCCGCGTCAGTTCATAGAGAAAGCGTCCGATCTGGTGGTCGATGAAGGTGATGTTCCCGTAATAGCCCGCGCGAGCTCTGTGGACCTCCGCGTCGCTCCGGTGGGTCCGAGCGGCGTTGACGTCGGCGATCTTCCGATCGAATTCGGATGCCCAGTCGCCTATTGCGGGTTTGGGAACATCCCGATTGTTGACGTACATGTCATAATAAACCTGAGGTGAATCGTAGGGTGAGTGGGGCCTGGCGAAGGACAACCAGATGAAAAAGGGCCTGGTGGGATCCCGATTCTGGAGGAATTTGATACCTTCGCCCGCGGTCCAGTGAGTGGGGTGGAGGTGCTCTTGAAGGTGGCTGGGCCTTGCCATCCAGCTGTTCCAGTCGATGCTGTGATCCCTGTAGCCGTAAGCGCCTTCTTTATGTTCTTCGAACCAGAGGTGGTAGTCGCTGATAAATTTACCCTGGCGTCGTCCACTTTCGTCCAGGACCAGGTGGTGGAAACCGTATAGCCTGCGCTGGGGGGAGTGATGCATTTTGCCCACGGCCTGAGTGTGGTATCCGGCCTTTGCCAGTTCTCCCGGCAGGGTCGCCGGATACTCGAGTGCGTCGCCCCCGGTCATGGTGAGGCGGCCGTGGTTCCACTGGTCCATCCCGGTCAGGATGGCCGCGCGGGCAGGGGTACAGGAAGGCACCGCCGTGTAGGCGTGGTTGAAGCGGACGCCCTGTTCGGCAAGTTCATCCAGATAAGGGGTCTCGAGCACCGGATGCCCGTCACATCCGAGGCAGTCCCCGCGCTGCTGATCCGTAGTGATCAATATCAGGTTCGGTCGTGTTGGCATTCTGAAAGTCCTATGTGTCACAGATGACCGATAGCGGTTTATCTATCCGCGACCCATCCTATGTTGTCTTCCTGTTTGTCTCCTCCGCTTCCCTTAACCCCTCACCGTCGAAAGCACCCGTGCGTTTGTACCACTGTCTTGCGAATACCAGGATCGCAAGTACGCTGAAGATGATCCCGCCGATCCCACCGGCCTTTACCGAATAGGAAACGATGATTTGCGGGGGAAATTCCAGGTAGATCAGACCGAATATCAGGAGGAAGAAGATCGGGGATAAAAAGGGATGACCGCCTGTGAGGAGATAACGAAGCGGGAACCCGGTCTGAACCGGATCCCCGCCCAGGCGAGAGTCGTCCACGGGGATGAGAGAGGCGAAGAACTGCCCCAGGCCCCAGGAAAAGATGACGGTGTTGATGATGTCCCACATTTCCTCGCCTGACTCCAATCGAATTTACGCACAATCGGGTTCCAATATGTCAAGATATCCGGTAGGCGCAGTTCGTCAAGGGTTTTTGGTGAATGGTGATGGGTGAAAGGATCACTTAAATCCCGTCTCAACAAAGCCTATCGTCAAATGAGACGCCAAACCCGGGACGATCTCCCAGCCTGACCGTGCCGTTACGGATCTCGGGCTGGCCTTCGATCCAAGACATCCAGGGCCTGCCCGACTCGGCCAGGGGTGACGGGTCCACCGCCGCGATCGCGTGAAGGGCCCAGACTTCCGACCCGCGATGGGGACAGATCCGAAGACCGTATCGACCGGCCATTTTATAGAGGTTTAGTAGCTGGGTCAACCCCCCGCACCAGCAGACATCCGGTTGTAAAACCGCGTGAAGGCGTCGTTGCATGAGTTCTTCAAAGGCAGAGGCAACAAACTTATGCTCCCCGCCCGCGATCGGAATCGGGCATTCCCGGCTCAACCTGTCATAACCGTCCAGGTCGATCGGGGGAAGGGGCTCTTCGAGCCACATCAGGTTATAGTGAGCAATTTTGTCTGCGATGCCAAGCGTTCCGGGTACATCCCACGCCATGAATGCATCCGCCATGAGCTGCCCCTCGGGCCCGATCGCATCGCGGACGCGTTCCACCAGGTCGACGATCCGATCCGAGGAACGATGGGGATCCAGATTTTTCACGTTGATTTTGACGGCTTTACATCCCGACCGAAGGGCGGCCTCCACACCTTCGAGATCGGACACGGTCGCGTAGGCCGGTATCCTCCGGCCGGATGTTCCTCCAAGCAGTTCGGCAACGGATTTCCCCTGGCTTTTTCCCCGAAGGTCCCATAGTGCCAGGTCCACACCGCTGAGAGCCATCATCGCGAGCCCCTCCGGGCCGAACGGCAGGATATGATGGAACATTCGGGTCCAGAGGCCTTCAACATCGGACGGATCTTTTTCGAGCAGCGCTGCCCGAAGCACGGTCTGTACAACCGACACGCCTGCTGTGCCCCCTCCCCCGACCCCATAACCGGTCAAGCCTTCTTCTGTATCGACGGCTACCAGGATCTGCCCAAACCAACTCCGCCAGTCCCGGGGTTCCCCCGGAAGATCCGGATGGATCGCTCGCACGCCGCTGATTTTCACACCGAGCCTCTACTTTATCCTTGATAACCGAAAGAGAAATGGTAGATTGACGAGTAAATATTCGAAGATTTGGAGGTGAAAGACTGGAACGATATGTTGCTCTTGGAGTTCGAAATATGATGAACATCGGGTCAAGGTGCAACTCTCGTTTCTGATTCTCTATCGGTATTTCCCGATGGCTTACGTCTAACCCAGGAGAGGGTTGATATGAAATTCCGCTGGATCGTTATCATTCTGGTCGTGGTTGCCGTTATCGGTGGACTGGCCTGGCTGCGCTATTCATGGCTGGTGGGCAGCGAGAAGAACAGGCTCAGCTATAGCGTCGGGAAGACGATTGGGGACAACCTCAGAAAGGAATCGATGGACCTCAATCTGATTGCCTTGGGATTCGGCATCAGAGACGCTCTTTCAGGGGATGCGGCGCTGTTGACCCGCGATCAGCATCACCGGATCCAGTCGTCTCTCCAGAGGGACATGGTGGAAAAGGCGAAGGGAAAGGCCAAACAGATCGGTGAGGCCATGAAACGAGAAAGCGCGGTGTTCCTGGCCGAAAACAAAGAGAAGGAGGGTGTTATCACCCTTGCGAGCGGACTCCAGTACACGGTGATCAGGAAGGGTTCGGGGGAATCCCCGCGATCGAATGATAGAGTCATCGCACATTACCGCGGCAAGCTGATCGATGGAACGGTATTCGACGAATCATACAGCCTGGACCAGCCGACCATCTTTCCGGTCAACGGGGTGATCGCCGGCTGGCAGGAGGCCCTTCAGCTGATGAAGGTGGGCGCGATGTGGGAGATATTCGTTCCGGCTGAACTGGCCTATGGGGAAAACTCCCCCGGTCCTATCCCTTCGAATTCCGCCCTGATTTTCGAGATCGAGCTTCTGGGGATTAAGTAGAGTAGGGAAAATTCAATATTGATAGATTGGAATTTTTAGTATGGCGGCGGACGATCCTTGATCATCGAGTCCTGAAGGAGCTACAACCCTCGTACGGTCTCTTGAGACATTATCGACCCGGGGCAGCAAGGTATCGTTTCACCGCGAAAAATGTCTCCGAGGCCAAAAGGTGGCAACGGGTTAGCCGAAAGGCACTCGGCGAAACAGTCGGATTTCAGGATCTGCGGCCAAGCCCGCTTTCTCCAATGAGGGTTGAAGAGGTCGACAAGGGGGATTACAAACGTGAAAAGATCCTGATCCGGACTTCGCGCGATTCTGCCATGCCGGTGTATCTCCTCCTTCCTAAAGGGAAAAAAAGACCGTTGCCGGTCGTTCTGGCATTCCACGGACACGGGTATGGCGTGAAGGACATCGTCGGACTCTGGCAGGATGGTGAGGAGCGGGATACACCCGGGGGGTATCAAAAGGATTTTGCGGTCTCCCTGTGCCGAAGGGGGTTCGCCGTGGCGGCACCGGAGATATCATGTTTTGGCGAAAGGCAGACGGACTTTTCTTATTTGAACGCCGTAATCGGACAGGTCGCACCCACAACGTGTACCCATGTTGCTATGTTGGCCTTCCATCTCGGGGGGTCGGTCGTCGGTCTCCGGGTATTTGAAGGAAAACGTCTTGTGGATTATCTACAGACTCGGAGGGACCTGGATATCACGCGTCTGGGGGCGATGGGGATCTCGGGCGGGGGGATGCACACGTTCTTCTCCACGTGTCTTGACTAGCGGATCAAGGCATGCGTCATCAGTGGATACTACGCAACCTTCCGCGAAGGGGTCCTGGCGATGTCCCATTGTGCGTGCAATTTTATGCCGGGCCTTCATAAATTCGGTGAGATCTATGATCTGGGCGGGCTGATCGCCCCCCGTCCCCTTCTGGTCGAGGCCGGGGACTACGATCCGATTTTTCCGATCGGGTCAGTGAAAAAGAGCGTTGCAAGGACGAGGAAGATCTACAAACTGTTCGGTGCGGAACGCGGCCTGGAGACCGATTATTTCGAGGGGGATCACCAGATCAGCGGAAGGCGGGCTTATGATTTTTTGATGGAGAAGATATAGGGAATTGGCAAGTTAAAAATGGAAAATGGAAAGTGCAAATTGGAAAGTGGAAAATGCAAAACGCCCCCCCCCTTCCATGCCCTCAAGTCGTCGCAGTTAAACGGCTCGTCCCTTCGGGGATCCTGATTCACATTCGGATTCAACAGCCGCTTTTAACGCCTTCATGTAACCAAGTTCCCACGCAAACCCGATGCGCTCGGTGTCGTCTTCGATCACACCGACGGCGTGATCCGGATCGAAGAATCCCCGGTAGCCGTATCGAAAAAAGAGGCGCATTACTTCGAGCATATCCAGGTCTCCGGTGTCGAGGAAGTCTTCCTGGTAGGATCCCTGGGTAACGGTTCCACGGGGATTCCGGAAGTGGACACCGAAGATCTTGTTTTTTTCCAGGAAGTATTCGATCGCGCCCAATGTGTCCTCGCCCATCTCGGAAAGCGTTCCAAGGCAGAGGAGGAGTCCACTGTTGGGACTCGGAACAAGGTCCACCAACCTCTTAAGGCCTGCCACGCTGTTCAATACCTGTTCCACCCCCCTGTAATATGGTTCCGGGGGATCGTCCGGATGCGCGCAGACATGAACTCCGGATTCCTCCGCAACCGGGACGATTCGCTCGTACAGATAGCGGATCCGCTCCCACATCTCCTCCGCTGAAATCTCTCCATATGGCGCCACGACTTCGGATGGGGCCCGCGAAGCATCTTTCTTTGCCCGTGCGCTGCTATGTGTCAGGAGGACCGCCCCTCCACGCCCAATTCCCCGGTAGTATCTCCCCGGACCAGAGCCCCCAAAAAGATCTTCAGGACGCGCAATTGGAACGCCGGGAAGGTCCGGCCACCATGTGCCAAGGGAGCGCCAGGGGGTCAGGTTGTAAAAGACGATAGGGACACCGACCTTTCCCACCGTACGGATCGTGGCGGAGATTCCTTCAATTTCCTGATCCCGTTCGGGCTTCCCGGAAAGGACCGCGGCGGTCCCGGTGTGGGGAATGCGGAGTACGAAGAATTCAAGTCCCTGGGATTCGATGTTGCGCTTTAATTCCGCCAATTCATCCACCGTTGGATAGCCGCGATCGTTGTACCCGGGGATGACCTGAGCCTCACACGTTATGCCGTCTGCCCCCATCTGTTTCGCGAAGCGCAGCTGCTCCTCTTCCGGACGGTCCCCGACGTCGAAGCCAATCTTCACACCTAACCCCCTGCGCCCCCTTCCCTAAAGGGAAGGGGGATATCGTCCTTCATAGTGGAAAAAGTCAAGCAAACGATTATTTTCAATCTGCGCTTTTCGGCTCGGTCCCAGCCGCCTTCTGGCGGCGAAAAATTGGAATCTTTGTTCGTGGATCGGAAAGGCCGAGATGCGTGGATCGTGGTTCGTGACTCGGGGATCGGAAAGGCCGTCGACGGTATCCTATCAAAAAACCTTTGATCATTCCTCAAAAAATCGGATAGATCATTAACGAATCACGAATCACGAATCACGAATCACGAATCACGAATCACGAATCACGAATCACGAATCACGAATCACGAATCACGAATCACGAATCACGAATCACGAATCACGAATCACGAATCACGAATCACGAATCACGAATCACGAGTGGGCCCATCGAAGTATCCCGGCGCCATGAATTGCTTACGCGGTCCATAGGGTTCCGCTCGACCCAAGGCCTCGACGAATGCTTTCAGGGGTAGATCCGAATCCGGATATCGGTCCCTCCAGGTGGCGCCGTTTTCCAGTTTCAATACCCCGCGGGGACAGACGGCCGAACAGATCCCGCATCCCACACAGGAGGACCGCACGATATTCTCCCCTCGTTGGGCGTAAGCCCGCACGTCGATGCCCATTTCGCAATAGGTAGAGCAGTTTCCGCACGACATGCACTGCCCCCCGTTGGTCGTGATGCGGAACCGGGAGAAGAAGCGCTGGAATATCCCCAGGATGGCGGCCATCGGGCATCCGAACCTGCACCAGACGCGGCTGCCGAGAATCGGGTAGAACCCCACCCCGATAACCCCTGAAAACAAAGCGCCGATGTAGAATCCGTACCAGCGGGACATCGGACCTGAGATGCTTCCGAAGACAGCTCCGTGCGTGGTGGCGTCGACCCAGAGGACAATGGTTGTCGCAGTAACAAGAACGAGAACGGAATATATGATGCTTCGCTCCACTTTCCACGAGCGGGTGGATTTGCTCGAGAGCTGGCGGAAGGGATCGCCCAAGGTCTCGGCGAGACCCCCGCAACCGCACACCCAAGAACAGTACCAACGTTTGCCGTAGAAAAAGGTCAGCACGGGCGTGGCGGCGAAAGAAGCAAGGGCACCCCAGAATACCATGAAAGTTCCGAGGGCGCCCGGATGGCCCGTGAGCTGGGAAACCGTCGAGGGGAACAGATATTCAGGCTTCAACGGCCAGAAGTAAGTGAAGTAAAACTCCGGCTCGTTGAAGCTCTTGAGGATCTGGGGTATCAGAAATGCAAAACCGAGCTGAAAGAACATAACAGAGGCCGTACGGATGAGCTGGTAGCGATTGTGACGGTATTTCATAAACATCCTGGTGCCGAATACCAGGATGGCGAGGGTGTAAAGAAACCCGTAAAGGAACCAGCGGTCCGCTCGAGCGCCCGTGAGTGCACGGGAAAGGGGATCCATCAGGCGGACGGCGCGCTCCAGATTTTCCGGCCACCAGTAGAGGACCACGTAGAAGCCCGTGATGACGATACCGAGACTCCAGGCTATATGGCCCCGGGCAGATGTGCTGCTGAATGTGATGCCGTCATTCTTAATCCCCGGTTCCGTGTCCTTGTATTCGAACCATGAGACGCCTGCGCTTCCAAGTACGATCAGGCCGAAACTCAGAACCAACCCCAACCATGTTCCGGAGAGGGGGCCGCCTGACAGGACAAACACCAGAGCGAGGAGACCCAGTGACACCACGGCAATGGAAGCCATCTTACCGGCCTTCATCGGGACTTCGGCCTGCGTGGACGGTTCTTCGAATCCGAGGGTTTCTTCTTCGAACTCGTAATCAAGGACACCGGCATCCATCATGAGATCTGCTCCTTGAGG
Organism: Candidatus Latescibacterota bacterium; assembly: GCA_965217865.1. GTDB lineage: Bacteria > Latescibacterota > UBA2968 > SICM01 > SICM01 > CBDCJO01. The sequence goes on from CBDCJO010000002.1 coordinate 4,518,090, forward strand.
GTTCCGACGATTTCGGCTTCGTAATGTCGAAAAAACTCCGGGTCGAAATTCGCCTCTTCGAGATTTTCAATGACGTCGGCAACAGGCCGTCTTTCCGCTATCCAGGAATCGCACACCTGATGCCGGTAGCGAATGCCCATCAGGTTGAGGCCTATGACACCTTCTTTGGTGTAGACGATCCTCACTGAATGGCGATGATTTGGGTGCTCCCAGATAAGGTTCCGCTCATCTTGAATTCCCATGTTCACCTGGCCGTAAACCTGGTACTCAAGGTCGAAAAATTTGGCAGAGTTGAACCAGATTCCGGGGTCGTAGGACCAGCTCTCACCCGCAAGCACATCTCCGACAATCTCTCCCTGTTTTTTTCCCGTGTACCAGACCTGCTGGATCAGGTTTCGGCCGCCGTTCTCAGTCCGAATCTCGGCACAGTCGCCGGCCGCGTAGACTTCAGGCATGCTGGTTCGGAAACTTCTATCCACCAGGACCCCCCGATTCGTCTCGATTTTGGTGTCCTTCACGAGATCGATGTTGGGAGAGACCCCCGCCGTGAGTCCCACCAGCTCGCAATCGATGCGTTCCTCTTTATCCGTAATCACAGCACATGCCCGGCCGGTCCCGTCGTCCACGATCTCTTTCAGGTTGGTCTTTAGTTTAAGCCCGATTCCCTGATCGCGGATAACTCGATTGATCATCCGCGATTCCTCTCCGGGTATGATGTTATCCCAGAAGGATTCTTCACGAACCAGGAAGGTGACGTGAATATTTCGGGAATGGAGCATCTCCGCCAGCTCGATGCCGATCAACCCGCCCCCAACGATGACGGCGTGGCGGGTGGTTTTCACGTTTTCGTAGAGGGTTCGAAGATCACGCAAGTCGTATAGACTCTGGACGCCGTCGAGATCCTGGCCCGGCCAACCGAATTTGTTGGACTTCGAGCCGGTCGCGATGAGAAGTTTGTCGTAATCGAGGGTGTTGCTTTTATGGAGCCGAAGGCGTTTTCGGTCCGTATCGATTCCCGTGACCCAGTCCCTGTGTAGATCCAATCGATTTTTCGGCCAGAAATCGTCTTCGAATGGCTTCGTGGACTTATAACTCATGTGGCCCATAAAGATGTACATCAACGCGGGCCTGGAGTAGTGGTAGCTGGACTCTCCCGAGATGATGGTTATCCGCCAATCGGGATGTTTCTCACGGAGGCGGATCGCGGCCGTTACGCCTGTCACTCCGTTGCCGATGATGACGACGTGCATGGGGACCTCAAAGAAATTGACGATTGAAGATTTTAGATTGAATATTGAAGATCAAAAGGATCCATAGGACCACAAGAAATCCCTGAGTTGTTTAAATATTCAATTTTCCGATATTCAATCTTCAATTTATTCAATTTGGGTTATATATATATATCGATGTCGGTCGTCAGTCAAGAGTTCCGTTGTAAAAAACGGTTCCAGGACTGAAGGTGCAAAAAAATGAGGGTTGAACCTGGGACTTTTCTTTTTTATATTGGGGTTTCTTTTAATCCCGATAGACCAAGCCTATAATGGCATCATCACGAGGTGCTGACTTCCGTGTCCCCATTTAACCGGTTTTTGCTTTCGCTTGGCCTTATGATTCTGGTGTTTATCGGAGGAACCCTGGGCTATACTCTGGTTGAGGGATGGACCACGTTTCAGTCGTTCTACATGACGGTGATCACAGTGGCCACCGTTGGATTCCAGGAAGTCGAGACCATGTCACCGGGGGGAAGGTGGTTCACCGTTGGATTGATCATCTTTGGAGTGGGGGCAGCAGGATATGCCATCAGCAGTCTGACGGCCTTAATCGTAGGTGGTGAGATTCAGGACATCCTCAAGGGGCGTAAAATGGAGTCAAATATAGCGAAGCTGAACGACCATTTCATTATCTGCGGCGGGGGTGTTGTGGGCAAGGAGATCGCTCAGGAGTTTCAACGGGCAAAGGTGCCTTTTGTCGTTGTTGAGCATAATCTGGAAGCATCGGATATGATCGGTACCCCCGGTGTCCTTTTCGTGGAGGGGGACGCGACAGACGATGAAACCCTGATTCGGGCAGGAATCGACCGGGCTAAAGGATTGATCAGCGCACTTCGACACGATCCGGATAACGTTTTTGTGACCCTCACGGTCCGCCAGCTCAACTCCGAACTTTTGATCGTTTCACGAGCCAGCGAACAGGGAACCGAGAGCAAACTTCTCCGAGCCGGGGCTGACAGGGTGGTCTCACCGTATCAGATCGGGGGACGACGAATGGCTTTCGCAGCCATCAGACCTTCGGTGGTCGACTTTCTGGACGTCCTGACGGGACACGACGACCCGCTTCGGGTGGAGGATATTCAGATTGATTCCGGATCGGCCCTCGTGGGAAAACAGATCCGGGAGACCCCGAATATCTGGGAGAAAACCGGGGTGATCGTGCTGGGTATCCAGGGATCGGGGGGTCTACATCACGTGGCCACCCCGGACGAACACCTTGCGGCCAGGAAGATCAATGAGAACGATATCCTGATCGTGCTGGGAAATGATTCCCAGATCAATCGCCTGAGAGAGATCGCTCAGGGATGAAACCCGCCCTCCCCGTCATTCTGAGCGGTGTCGTGATGGGGGGCTGTTTCCTCGGGATGGCCGTTGTCGGCGATCTTCGTCTTCGGGTTCCTGCATTCTTATCCCTCCATTTTGGTGCCTTCGGCGTTTATCTCCTTGCCCTGATCTGGATCCACTTCAGGAAAGGCCATACCCATCACCTTGTCTGGATCGTGGCCTTCGGACTTCTGTTCCGGGCTGCTCTCCTGTACAGCCCGGCGACGTTATCCGATGACGTTTATCGATATCTCTGGGACGGGCGGGTCCAGTCTTACGGGATAAATCCTTATCTTTATCCCCCTGAAGCCCCGGAATTGGAGTCGATCAGGGATGGGCTCCACCCAAAGATCAACCATCCTGAAGTCTCGACGATCTATCCCCCATTTTCGGAACTGGTCTTCCTGATCGCTTACCTGATCTTGCCCGGTCCGATCACGTTCAAGGTACTTTTTACGCTGTTCGATCTCGGTACCGCTTTCCTGCTTTTTCGCCTCTTAAAGAGGCGGGGTGTTCCCCAGGAGGCCCTGATCGTATACCTCTGGAACCCGCTTGTGGTGGTGGAGGTGGCTGGAAGCGCGCACCTGGACGCCATGGCCATCTTCTGGATGGTCGGGGCTTTGCTCTGGGTTGAGACGGATAAGCCTCTCCGAGCATCGGCCGCGCTTGGGCTGTCGATCCTGTCGAAGCCGTTCGCACTGGCCCTGATTCCGGTGTTTTGGGGGAGGATTGGGGACCGGAGGGGGAGGCTTGTATTCCTGCTTGTTCCCGTAATTCTGGCAGCGGGCGCCCTTTCCTACGCAGCAGCGGGGGAAGGATTGTATGCCGGACTCCGGACATACGCCGCGCATTGGGCGTTCAATGACGTGTTATACCGGTACATCGCTGACGGCCTGGGATCTCAAAGGCTGGCGAGGCTGGGGATTGTCGTACTCTTCGGCCTGGGTGCAATCGGTCTTGGAGTCCGGAGGGTCGATCCCGTCACGGCCGGATTTATCCTTACGGGCGCATTCATTTTGCTGACACCCACCCTTCATCCGTGGTACGTCCTGTGGATGATCCCCTTTCTTGTCTTTCGGGAGAGTCCGGCTTGGCTGTACCTGACGGGAGCCGTTTCCCTTTCATACCACGTTCTCATTCGGTATGTCGGGGAAGGCATCTGGGTCGAGGCCGATTGGGTAAGATGGGTAGCGTATGGAGTTTTCGGTTTGCTTATCGTGGGGGAACTGGTGTGGAAATGGAAAATGAAAAGTGGAAAATGGAAAATGGAAAATGAGAGTGGGTTGTAAGGCCTATCTCACGTGCGGATATAGTTTGGACAGGCGTTCCGGGGAGACGGAGAGGCTGTGGAGGACTTTGAGCAACCACATCAGAAGTATCGTTCTAAAGATCCCGCAGCGTTCCCACCTCCGCGAGGATGTGACGGCGTATGCAGGCAACATGACGAAACGGCCAATCCTCGTAGCCCTCAGGCAAAACTCCGAGTCCTCGAAGATCGGCAGGATCGGAAAGCCGCCTAATTGATCGAAAACCCCTCGGCGTACAAAGACGGCCTGATCCCCGTAGGTGATGTTCAAAAAGCGAGAACGCCACGTGGAAATGATGCCGATCCACGCGTAGATGGCGCCTTCACCTGCGATTCGCAATCGAAACCGTCCTCCGACAACCCGGGGGTCTTCTAGGGAACGGAGAATCAGGCGAAAGGCATCGTCCGGCAGTCGCGTGTCGGCGTGGAGGAACAAAAAGACATCTCCTGTGGCCACGCCAGCTCCCGCGTTCATCTGAGCCGCCCGTCCGGAGCCTGCACGTGTTGCAATCAAACGGACTCCGGGCATCTCTCTGACCCTGTCGGATGTGCCGTCGGTACTTCCACCGTCAACGACGATAACCTCGGAGCAGTCCGGGACGTTAGCCAAAGGTTTGAGACAATCTGAGATGATCTCAGCCTCGTTCAGCACCGGTATGATGGCGGATATTTTTTTCATCAAGGCGAATATAAGTCAGAACAGCCGAGGGTCAAAATCCGGAGATCGGAAAGGCCGTCGATCGTGACTCGTGACTCGGAAAAACCTATCGATACAAATCCTTGACTGCTCCTCAAATTATTCGCATCGTTTCTTAACGCACCACGCACCACGCACCACGCACCACGCACCACGCACCACGCACCACGCACCACGCACCACGCACCACGCACCACGCACCACGCACCACGCACCACGCACCACGCACCACGCACCACGAACCACGGCATTCAAGGAGGTCGGCTATGAAGCTCGGGCTGGTGACGTATAACCTGGCGAAGGATTGGGACATTCCAACCATCATCAAGAGGTGCACGGAAACCGGATTTGAAGGGGTGGAACTCCGGACCACCCACGCTCATGGTGTGGAGGTGACCCTTGGAGCCGAGGAGAGGCAGCGGGTTCGAAGGCAGTTCGAGGACTCGGGCGTTAAGCTTGTGGGTTTGGGAAGCATTTTCGAGTACCACGCGGCCGAGCCGGATATCCTTAGACAGAATATCGATGGGACGAAGGAATTCTCCCGGCTCGCCCGGGACTTGGGCGTTCCCGGTGTGAAGGTGCGCCCGAATGCCTTTCCGGATGGGGTTGGTCACGAGAAAACCATTGACCAGATCGGGGGGGCCCTTCGAGAGTGCGGAGCGTTCGCGAATGACCTGGGGGTAGAGATCCGGTTGGAGGTTCACGGCCCTGAAACCTGTAAACCGGAAAACATACGAAAGATGGTCGATGCTGCGGACCAAGAAAATGTGTTCGTCTGTTGGAACTCCAACCCCCAGGACGTCGTGGATGGGTCGGTCAGGCAGAGCTTTGAGCTCTTGAAACAGAAGGTTTCTCTGGTCCATATCAACGAGCTCCACAGCGTCTATCCGTGGAAGGAGCTTTTCGAACTCCTGAAGGGAATCGGCTATGATGGTTACTGCCTTGCTGAGATCCCTGAAAGCACGGATCCTGAGCGGGTTATGAACTATTACAAGGCGCTGTTCAAGACTATGAGCGGGGATGTATAGGAATGGTAATACGAATTGATGGGAGGGACGCCGGCCCCGGCGTCCGTAAACATCCAGGTCTTTATGGTAAGGGGTTTGCTGATTCCCATGGGATCAAGGGTTTGATGGTTTTCAGGGCTGACCGCCTTCGGCCTCCTGATCCTGGCCACGCTTTCGTATATCAGCGGTTTCTATTCCCTCGGGCTTCTCGTCTCATCCGTGACATCCCGGGCATTTACGTCGATTACGGCCCTCGTTGCGGTATGGGTGGGAATGACGGTGGCGGTGCCGAACCTGAGTCCCTATATCGCTCGTAGTCTGATCAACCTTCCCACGGTTCAAGAAGTGGAAAGGGAGAAGTGGGCTGTGGCGGAAGAGGGAGACCGGGTAAGGGAGGAGCGAGGACGGGAGTATCGAAGCAGAACAACCGATTCGGATGTCCAGCAAGGGGTCGTGCACGCGGAGTTATGGAGGGACTTCCTCCTCGGGGTTGCTAGGGACCAGGAGCAGATCCAGTCTGAATACGAGAGGGCCCTGGACCGACAGGTCCGCGAGCGGTCTGGCTGTCAAGGCTGTCTCCCACAGCATCGTTGGTCTATGCGACGGGTGAAATTACGGACACGGGTTTAGGTGATATGCGGCGTTTCCGAAAGGCGCTTCAGTCATACAGGGTCGACTTCGTCAATTATGCCGAAGACAAATGGGTCGAGACCAGACGGAAGGGGAATAATCAGATTTCCACGATGGATTATCCCAGGTTTTTCTACAAACGTCCCGGACTTGCGGAACGGTTGGAGCAAGCTATGCTCGATCTTGGGATGCTTACGGTCTGGAATCTTCTGTTCTTCACGGCAGCATACGTAGGGTTTCTGCGATATGATGTCAGATAGAACGTTCCAGGTTCCAATGCGAAGTCGGAATAAATTCAAAGGTCGAGAGTACGGATTCAAGAGCCAAAGCTATAGGATTCGTGTCAAAAAACCAACTTAGTGGCTATTAATCTATGGAGTTACGTGCCGTCCATCGAATGACCAGGGACTCTCGACCCCGGACTGAATTTTGATATGCTTTTTCAAATCATCCACAAGGAAGTCCTGCTCCATTTGAAAGAAGCCCGGTTCGTATGGGTGGCCGGGCTTTTTTGCGGGCTTGTGCTCGTGGGATTTTTTCTGGTTGGCCGGGACTACACAGAGAGACACAAGGCCTACCAGGCAAATGTCATGGCCGAGCGGAAACAGCTTCTTGCCGTGGACCCGGGGGCCTCCAAACGGGATCAGGTCTACACCCTGATGAACGAGCGGGGTGTGTATGCCTTCCTCCTCCCCCGTCCCCTGGGTCCCTTCGCCTCCGGACTGGAGCCGGTTGCGCCGACCCAAGTCCACGCCCTCGACCGATGGTCCTGGAGTCGTCAGGCCAGCGAGGCTTTTTACCGGAATCCCCTTCTCTCACTGTTTCCACGACCCGATTTCATATATATCGTTGGATCGATTTTGAGCCTGGTCGCCCTGTTTTTCACCTTCGATGCAATCTGCGGTGAAAAGTCGAGCGGGACGCTGAAATTGATGCTGTCATCCGGGATCAGCAGAGACCAGCTCCTGATCGGCAAATGGGTGGGGACAATGCTGACCCTGGTTGTTCCGTTCCTTCTATCGACTGCCCTTGGCGTGGGGATACTCCTGTTGATGGGTCGAACGCAACTGGATCATGCCGGGCTTCTCCGGATTGCTGGGATCCTGTGTTTCGCCGTTGTCTACCTATCCCTGTTCGTGACATCCGGTCTGGCGATCTCGGTATTAGTACGAAGGCCATCCTCCGCCCTGCTGATCTGCCTGACTTTCTGGGTGGGGGTAACGTTCGTATTTCCCCACCTGTTTGCGGGCTTGGGTAGAATTCTTTCCCCCACACCCACCTTTCAGCAGGTGAGGATGCAAAAAAGGGCGGTGGACTCCGAGTTGAACCGCGCGAACCAGCGCCTGGCCAAACAGGCCGCGAACTTCGGATGGTCAGATGAAGACAGAAACCGACGTCAGGAGGTTTTAAAGAAGGAAGCAGAGGCAAGAAAGGAGGAAATCCAACAAACTTACACGCGCCGGCTCGATCGGCAGATCCGGCTCAGCCAGGCCTTTTCACGAATCTCCCCCGTGGCCTGTCTGACCTATGCGGCGGCCGAACTGGCCGGGACCGGCATGGGTTTCTACAGCCGGGTCTATCAGGCGTTCGCGCAGTTCAAGGAAGGTTTCGGGAAGTACGCACGGCGAATGAAACAGGAGGCCGAGGCCGGTCGGCTGAAGGCCGATTGGCTGAGCGCGGAGGAGATCCCGGCCCTTACGGTTGCGGATCAGGGACAGGACATGGGATTTGGGAGCGTCGCAACGGAATTGCTCGTCCTTATCCTGTTTCAGGCCGGGGCATTTTCAGTGGCATATGTGAGGTTCTTGTTTTACGATGTAAGATAACTCGATGTCACGCCGAATCGGGTTACACAATGGCATGGGGCGCTCCTTCTGTGGGTTTGTGATTCCCAGGATACCACTGGCTCTCAGACGAGATATTTGGGCGTCTGTCTGAGCCCTGTGGCATCCCACAGGGCTCAGACAGGTCCTCGAGGAAGGCCTGTGATAGATCCACGGGCCAACTATTGACGGGACCGGGAGCGCCCCTTAATTAATACCAATTATTGTCCACAAGATGATTAACGATTAGAGTCTACAGTATGACTTCTACGCAAGAAGCGTACATCTTTTTGGTCGCGGCAGAGTGAAACGAAACCCGCGATAGGAGTGGGTCTGAGAAAGATCCTCAGAATAGACGCATTACCTTAGAGATAAGGCAAGACAGGATAGATTGGAGAGGCTCGGTGTTCGGGTGCTGCGATTTACTGACGGGGATGTTAAGCAGAATCTCGAAGGTGTGCTGCATGGGATTCGGAATTGGATAGATGAGAATGGGATATGACCCATCCCGCCCCGGCTTAAGTCACGCCGGGGCACTCCTCCCGGGAGAAAGATCCTCAGATAGACGCATTACCTTAGAGATAAGCCAAGACAGGATAGATTGGAGAGGCTCGGTGTTCGGGTGCTGCGATTTACTGCCGGGGATGTTAAGCAGAACCTCGAAGGTGTGCTGCATGGGATTCGGAATTGGATAGATGAGAATGGGATATGACCCACCCCACCCCGGCTTAAGTCACGCCGGGGCACCCCTCCCGGGAGGGGATTTAGAGTCTTCAGTATGACTTCTACGCAAGATGCGTACATCTTTTTGGTTGCGGCTGAGTGAAACGAAACCCGCGATAGGAAAAGGGAGCCAAATAGGATTTTAACTGAAAAGGTATTTAATAGGGGCACCTGCCTTGTAGGCCCGTTGGTGGGCGATTATACGGGGTTACCGTCGTGGGGACGAGGTGCCCCTTTTTTATTATTGATTAGCCATATCAAGCTCTCTATTTTACCGAAGGACTGTGATACCTGGAAAACTATTCTTAGATGAGCCAGTTTTGGGTTATATTCATTACTCCTCAAACGGATTCAATCCCCGTAATATCTACCCACCCCTGAATGACCAATGAGGTTTTCTTTTCCCTGCTTTACCGCTAATCCAAATCTCTATTGGAGTCCAAATGATCGGGCGGATTATCAGGAAAGAAATTCTTTCTAACCTTTCAAGTCCTACCTTTTTAATTACGTGCCTCTTCTGTTCTGGCCTTATCCTGTTGAGCATCTACACCGGGCTGCGAAGCTTTAGCGATCAAGTTTCAGAATACAGACAGACGGAAGCACTTAACCGGCAGATTCTGGGTGAACAGGTATTTCTCTGGCCGAACGTAGGCGGGATGTCAAGGGTGATTTATGACGGGGAATTGGATGACTTGCTGCTTCGTCCGATATCCACCCAGGCGCTTCTTTCACTCAGGTCCATAAGCTTTCCAGCAGCTTTGCACGGTGCGATCGGGATTTTCATCATCGTGTACGCGCTTGAACAGCTTCAAATCGTGCCTGGGATCCTGACGATTTTAGCCGCGGCCGTTATGCTTTTGTCCGGCGTCGTGATCGTGTACTCCCTGTGGTTCATTTCCATGACCCTGGAGTTCTGGTTCGCCGGGCTCTGGAGCTGGATGAGCTTTATACCGAATTTGTTTGATTTTGCGAAATATCCGGAGGGGATCTTCACCGGCGTCGTGAGATTCTTGTTTCTGACGATCGCGCCGGTGATCGTGGTGGCCAACTTTCCGACCCAGACGCTGCTCGGCGAACTGCCGTGGATCAATGCGCTGTGGAGTCTGGTACTGGCAGGCTGTCTATTGATTCTAAGTCAGCTGCAATGGCGTTTTGCGGTTCGGCGGTATACGAGCGTCGGGTCTTAATAGAGCCGCTCCACCAGGTGCCCGCAACATCCTGCATACAACAGAGATTTTAATGACTCCTTTGTATTTACACCTCATCAGACTCCAGATTCTGAACAGTTTGGCCTATCGGTTCGAGTACTTCTCCTCGATCGGGACGAATATCTTTTTCCTGTTCGGCTCGGTTTACCTCTGGAAATCGGCCTACAAAGGAATCGGAAGCGTCTTGGATGTCAACCAGGAACAGATGATCACATATGCCATCGTGTCCGTGTTGATGACCGCCCTGTTCTCCATTTCGGTAAGCCAGACCCTTTTCACAAAGATCCGTCAGGGAGACATCGCAATCGATCTGATACGACCCGTAAATCTCATATATACCTGGTTTGCGGAGGATGTGGGGCAGTCCGTCAGTTCGGTTACAAAATTCTGCTTTCCTGTTTTGTTGACCTCGGTCCTTTTCGTGAAGGTTCCATTGCCGGCCGATTACGTTGCGGGGCTCTTCTTCATTCCCGGCTGCGTGTTCAGCTTCATCATTCTTTGGCAGATCAGCGCGCTTATCGGTTTGAGTCTGTTCTGGGTGACCGAGTTCGGGAACATCACACAGATTAAAGACATCGTCATACTCATATTATCCGGCAAGCTGATTCCGTTATGGCTGTTCCCGGGGATCGTACAGGATATATCGAGCTATCTGCCGTTCCAGTATACATTCCAGGCACCCCTTGAAATCTATATTGGAAGGGTTTCCCCTGCCCAGGCCGTTCACATCTTTGGGATTCAGTGGCTCTGGATCGGTTTATTCAGCTTGCTTATCTGCGTTGTATGGCGACGGGCCCAAAAACGCGTTTTTGTGCAGGGAGGGTGAAGATGCTGCTTTCGTTTAGACACCACCTGTCGGTTGCCCTTTTCTTCGCAAAGCTGTCCATTCAACGAAGTCTCGAATATCCCTTTTCGTTTTTCGGAACAGTCTCATCATTGAGCTTTTCTTATATCTGGATCGGCATGACCCTCAAGCTTCTCGTGGAGAACTTTCAGCCTCTCTCCGGATGGACCTTCCCGCAACTCAGTTTTCTATACGGCCTGAGTCTGATCAGCCGGGGGATCATGTCGATACTTTCCTTCCAATCCAGGCAAATAGACGATATGGTGACGCGGGGAGAGTTCGATCTGTTGCTGTTAAGGCCGTTAAGCGTAACGTTTCAATTCGCAGCGAATAAGATCAATCTTGTCGGCTTGCTCCACGTGTATATCGGGATCGCCTTCTTCAGCTACGGGGCGGAGCTGGTTGGCTTTGTATGGGATGCCTTCAATACGGTCAAAGTTCTGCTGGTCGTTTTGGGAGCAACCCTGATCTACTGGTCGTTTTTCACACTCATCAGCTCTGTGGCGTTCTGGACAATGCGCAGCGGGCCTCTTGTGAATGCGAGTCAGGAAATTCTTCGCAGGGGAACTTTCTATCCCTTGACAATCTACCCCCATTTCCTGCAACTGTTGCTGACGCTGGTGGTTCCGATCGGATTTATAAGCTTCTATCCTTCGTGTGACTTCCTGAACCAAGACGCCGGCGCCTCTATTCCATCCAATCTTTCTCTGTTAACCCCCGTTGTCGGGGTCGGCATGTTTCTCGCGGCTTTGTATGTCTTCAACCTGGGCTTGAAAAGCTATGAGAGCGCGGGTTCATAGGTGGAACAATGGCCTTGATCGAAGTTCACAATCTGCATAAGGTTTTTAAAGTGACCCGGAAGAAGAAAGGTCTCCTGGGTTCATTCCAGGGTCTGGTGAGGCCGGTTCGAGACGAGGTGCACGCGGTCAACGATATCAGCTTCAACATCGAAGCAGGTGAAATCGTCGGCTTCATCGGCCCGAACGGGGCGGGCAAGAGCACTACCATAAAGATGTTGTCCGGGATTCTGTATCCCACCTCGGGTGTTATCACTATAAACGGAATATCACCCCAGGAAAACAGAAGGGCCGTTGTCAGGAATCTCGGAGTCGTGTTCGGACAACGAACGCAGCTTTACTGGGACCTCCGTCTGGGGGAATCCTTCGAGCTTTTCAAACGGATTTACCAGATCGAGGATGCCGTCTTTAAGACCAACGTTGACATGTTATTCGATGTTCTGCAAATCCATGAACTGATCGACATCCCGGTCCGCCAGCTTTCACTGGGTCAGCGGATGCGGGGGGAGTTGGCCGCTGCTATGTTGCACTCGCCTTCTATCCTTTTTTTGGACGAGCCGACGATAGGAATGGACATCGAAGTTAAGAGCGCAATCCGGAACTTCATCCTGGATATCAACCGTCTTCGCAAAACAACCGTGCTGCTGACCACCCACGATCTCGATGATGTGGAAGAGTTGTGTCGCCGGTTGATCATCATCAATAAGGGTCAGATCGTGGAAGACAATCCCCTGGAGGAATTGATCGATCGGATTGCGCCGTACAGGTACCTTCTGGTCGATAGCGCGGGCGGGATCGGCGAGTTCTCACATCCACACGCGGAGATCATCAGAGAGAAGGACGATCTCGTCTGGATACGCTTTGTAAAAGAAAGGGTCTCCGCCTCCGAGCTGATCAATCAACTGTCCCGGCAATGCAATATCAGAGATGTGAGCGTCAGGGAACCGGAGATTGAGGATGTGATCCGGAAGATTTACAAGGGGGATACAGATTAGGCGTGGGAGTGCCAGATAGCAGGAAACGGCCTTTCTGTGGACCAGTCTTGATTTTGTATCAGTTGGTTATTCATAAATATCAACATGTTAAGACCTTTTTAAACTATTCGTTGAAAATTTTCCCTTGACAAAGATTCTATTTGTAACTATATTTGTTACGAAACCTGGAGGAAGTTATGAACCCGAGCAGTAAATTCGTTGTCGCAACGCATATTCTCACGGGCCTTCACGTGGTTAAGGAGCTTCGTGGTATGGACGCCGCAACGTCCGACTTGATCGCGCACAGCGTGAACACCAATCCCGTCGTGATCCGTCGGATTCTGGGTCAGCTCAAGGGGGCCGGGCTGGTCGATTCGCATCCCGGAGCGAGGGGGGGATTCAGCCTGGCCAAGTCTGCAGAGCGGATCACCCTTCTCGACGTCTACAAGGCGACCGAAGATTCCTCCCTGTTTCATTTCCACTACAGCGAGCCCAGCCAGATCTGCCCGGTGGGCAGCACGATTCAGGATGGTCTGAAGGGGGTTTGCAAGGATGCGGAGTCTGCGGTCCAGGATGTCCTGGCTAAAAAGACGCTCGCACAGCTCGTGTGTGATATGATGGACAATCCGATCTTTCAAACGCGCGTCCGTGAGGCGATCGAAAGCGGAGCCGCACCGGGTTCATAGTTCGAAATGCTTCTGGGAAACGAAGCATTTCTTTTTGGAATTATCTGTAACTTAAAATGTTACATAATGACATCCGTCAAGGGCAAATTGATCACGAAAGGAGGTATTCAGATGGACGACTTGAACCACGAGATCACAGTCTAATCATTCGTCATGAAACGATCTTTTTTTGGTATAATTGTAACTGGCGTAGTTTCGAGATCATCATACAGGGAGGTTTCAAATGAAGAAGCTTGATGGAAAAGTCGCAGTCGTAACTGGAGGAAACAGTGGCATCGGGTTGGCAATCGCCAAGGCCTTCCGAGAAGAAGGGGCTCTAGTCGCGATCCTCGGCCGTAATCCCGAGACTTTAGAGAGTGCGTCGAAAGAGCTTGGGAAGGGATCTTTTGCGGTTCAAGGAGATGTGTCGAAGATTAAGGACATCGATCACCTTTACGCGGAGACGGTGCGAAACTTTGGCAACATCGACGTGCTTGTCGCCAATGCAGGCATCGGAGAGTTCATTCCGGTCGACAGCGCAGACGAATCGCATTTCGACCGTGTGGTGAACATCAACTTCAAAGGTGCATAGTTCACCGCGCAGCGATCTCTTGAATACTTGAATAAAGGCGCTTCGATCATTCTGACGTCTTCCGCGTTGAACCAGATGGGTTGGCCAGGAACTTCCGTTTACAGTGCAACGAAGGCCGCTGTCCGGTCCCTGGCGCGTTCCTTCTCCGCTGATCTGCTGCCAAAAGGCATTCGTGTGAACACGTTAAGCCCCGGACCTATCGAGACGCCGATTTTCGAGAGGCTGGGCTTGCCTCCCGAGGAACTCACGGGCTTCAAGGCACAGGTGACGGACCAGCACCCGATGAAGCGGTTCGGTCGTCCGGAAGAGATGGCCAGCGTGGCGGTGTTCCTGGCGTCAGACGATTCAACCTATGTCGTGGGTGCAGACCTGGTTGCGGACGGGGGGATGTCACAACTCTGAGTATGTTCCGGCGTTGGCTTGCCAAGAAACAGGCCAGACGGATTTCGTAGAAACGGGTTCACCGGGTGGACGGACCTTGGGTGAGTGATAAATTCTGAGAGGGAGACCAAAGATGTCATCTCAAAAACAACATGCAGCCGGTGTTCCTCACGAGTCTGACGACGGTTGTTGGCTTCTTAAGCATGAATTTCAGCGACGTTCCGCCCTTCCGTGACCTGGGCAATATCACGGCGATGGGCGTGACAGCGGCATTCGTGTACTCCGTCCTACTCCTTCCTGCGATTATGGCTGTCCTGCCCATCCGGGTGAAGGTTCGAGAGGGCCGGGCGTACGCAATGACGGACCGGTTCGCGGATTTCGTGATCGCCCGCCGGAGGTCCTTGCTGTGGGGAGCCGCGGTCGCCGTGCTCGTACTCGGGGCCTTCGTTCCGCAAAACGACCTGAACGATCAGTTCGTGAACTACTTCGACGAGAGCCTCGCTTTCCGGACGGATACGGATTTCGCGATGGAGAACCTGAGCGGGATCTACCAGATCGAATATTCCGTCGGCGCGGGACGGAGCCAGGGGATCAGCGATCCGTTGTATCTCGAACGGCTTGAGGCGTTCGCCGGATGGTTCCGGGAACAGCCGGGTGTGGTCCACGTGAATACGCTGAGCGAGACGATGAAACGTCTAAACGCCAACATGCACGATGACGACCCTTCATATTACCGGATACCGGAAAATTCCGAACTCTCGGCGCAGTACCTGCTCCTGTATGAGATGTCGCTGCCTTACGGGCTCGACCTGAACAATCAGATCAACGTGGACAAGTCCGCTTCGCGGGTCGTTGTGACCGCCGAGAACGTAACGACCCGGGAGCTTCGCGGCCTGGTCGAATCAGGCGAGGGGTGGTTGTTCAAGCATGCGCCGGACTATATGAACGCGGTCGGGGTCGGCCCCGCCGTGATGTTTTCCTATATCTCGGAGCGAAACATCAGGAGTATGCTGGTCGGGACACTCCTGGCATTCGGCGTCATAACCCTGGTGCTGATCGTGGCGCTTCGAAGCACGAAATTCGGTCTGATAAGTCTTTTGCCGAACCTTCTGCCCGCTGTCTTTGCTTTCGGGCTCTGGGGGATCCTCGTGGCTCAGGTGAATCTGGGTCTTTCCGTTGTGGTCGGGATGACGCTGGGGATCGTGGTGGATGACACGGTTCACTTCATGAGCAAGTACCTGAGGGCGCGACGGGAGAAGCGTCTCGAATCCAACGAGGCCGTTCGCTACGCCTTCTCTTCGGTGGTAACGTCGTTGATACTGGTCGCCGGATTCACGGTCCTCGCGCAGTCGACTTTCGGGTTCAACGCGGGGATGGGCAAGATGACGGCGCTGACGGTCGGGTTGGCGCTGCTGGTGGATTTCCTGTTCCTGCCACCCGTGCTTATGAAACTGGACGGCCGTAGGCGTGCCGTAGTCTTGAAAAGGAAAGTGGAGGCAGAACCTGAGGCGGGGGACCTTGCAACGGTTCCGGCCTTGACGGACTGATAACCCCTTCTGAAAGGAGTAGAACGATGTTTTTAGAATCCGTTGTGAAGAGATTGGAAGGAATTCCCGGGACGTTCAGACGGGCAGGCGGTTTGAAATCGACCGCAAGCCTTGCAGCCCTCCTGTTCCTGGTCAGTCTGGGGCTACCCCCTGTGGGGATAGCGGAGGACGCGAATCCCCCTTCCCTCGCGAGCCTTGTTGAACCGATTCGGGACACGATCACGCCTGAACAGCGGGGGCTTGCCGTAGCCATCGAGGCGGATGAGAGAGATACGGGGTTCGGTGACTTTATCGCCGAGCTGAAGATGATTCTTATGAACCGGCACGGTGACAAGAGCACCCGGGTGATCCGCACAAAGACGTTCGAGATGACGGCGGACGGGGACAAGTCGCTCGTGATTTTCGACGAACCCCGCGACGTGAAGGGGACGGCATTCCTCTCGTTTACCCACAAAGCGGGGAGCGACGATCAGTGGCTCTACCTGCCGGCGTTGAGGCGAGTCAAGCGGATCGCATCAAACAACAAGTCGGGGCCGTTTATGGGCAGCGAGTTCGCCTACGAGGATATCACCTCGCAAGAGGTGGAGAAGTACACCTACCGGTTCGTGGGTGAAGAGACACTGGAAGGCCAGAAGACTTTCGTTATCGAGCGATACCCGGTGGATCCGAAATCAGGATACGTGCGGCAGGTGGTCTGGTACGACCAGGCCCACTTCCGGCCTCTCCGGATCGCATATTACGATCGGAAGGACGATCTGCTGAAGACGCTGACCTACCACGGCTACCGGTTATACCTGGAGAAATACTGGCGGGCGGACCGAATGGAGATGGTGAACCATCAGACGGGCAAATCAACGACGCTGGCGTGGTCGAACTACGTCTTCGCGACGGGTTTGACGGATCGAGATTTCAATAAGAGCAGCCTGCGGAGAGTCCGGTAGGAAAGATCGTATCTAGCAGGCGCGAGGGAATTATGAAAACCACGAAAGGAAAATATCTCATGCGCTCCGGCCTCCTGATCACCTTGTTGCTCGTATCCGTGGTGGGATCTTCCCGGGCGGGGGACTGGTCGGGCTTTGCCGCGATCGAATCCCGGGCCTTTCCCCAATCGCCCCTGGCCAACCGGCAGCCGAGTATAGACGTGTCTTTTACCCTGGCGCCGGAGTTCACGACGGTGTGGGGGAACGGCGGGCAGGCTTTGTCGTTCGAGGGATTCCTGAGGTTGGACCAGAACGACGGAAGGCGGACGCACTGGGACATTCGCGAGCTCTACTGGGAGATGATCGCGGACAGGTGGGAGCTGCGCGCCGGGGTGCATACCGTCTTCTGGGGGGTTACAGAGTCACAACACCTGGTCAACCTTCTGAATCAGACCGACCTGGTGGAGCGGCCGGACGGCGAGGCCAAGCTGGGTCAGCCGATGGTGAACCTGACGCTCGTAAATGACTGGGGCACACTCGATCTGTTTCTGTTAACGGGCTTCCGCGAACGGATCTACCCCGGGGGCGACGGCAGGCTGAGGCCGCCGCTCGAGGTGGGCGATGAAGCGGTCTATGACACCGGAAGACTGAAGCGCCACCTGGGATGGGCGGCCAGGTGGTTCCAAACCATCGGCAGCTTCGACGTGGGGTTGTCGCACTTCTGGGGGACCGGTCGGGATCCCGTACTGCGGCCTATCGACGGGGAGCTCCGGCCCCACTATCAACACATTCAGCAGACCGGGATCGACCTGCAGGCCATTACGGGTGGATGGCTCTGGAAACTCGAGACGATTCATCGAAGCGGCCAGGGGGACCGGTTTACCGCAATGACGGGGGGATTCGAATACACGTTTTCTAACTTGAAGAACACCGGCACCGACATCGGCGTCCTGTTCGAATATCTGTACGACACTCAGGGATCGGACGCCCTGACGCCGTTCGAGGATGACCTTTTCGCGGGGACGAGGATTGCGTTGAACGACGTTCAGAGTACGGAGGTCCTCGCCGGGATGATCGTGGACCGGACGTCGGGCAGTAGCCTGATGCTTCTGGAGGCGAGCCGGCGCGTGCGGGATCGGTGGAAGGTGACGTTCGAAATGCGCGGGTTCCTGAGGACATCACCGGACGATCCGCTTTACGGATTAAGGCGGGACGGGTACGCGGAGCTGAAGATGTCGCATCATTTTTAGGCCTCAGGGCTCACATTCCGATTGACATTTTTTCGTTATTTTCTTAGCTTAAGAAGGCAGTCAGGGTAATCAGGAATTAATTCGAAAAGGAATATTGATACATGACAGGGATCCGGATTACACATTCGTCCTGAAGAGACGTAACGAATTGGCGGGACAGGTATCCGCTTTCGTTATTCGTTTTCAGGGCCCTTGATTGTATGATCCGGGATCCCTTGCAATCTGATTGATCGTCCAGTATTGTAGAGCCATTCTCCACCGGATGGTTCTTTTTTTTACCGGCCGCAGGAAGGATCCTGCGGCCTTTTTCTTTTCGGAAAGGATCCTTTGTGTCTTTACTGAACGTTTCAGAACTGGCTTTTCGACACGTCTCCCAAAGCGAGTGGCTTTTCAAGGACGTATCGTTTGAAATCAATTCGCAGGACCGGATCGGGTTGATCGGTCCCAACGGGGCAGGCAAGACAACGCTGTTGGGAATCCTGACGGGAGAGCTCGGTCCGAACTCCGGATCGATCGCGATTCGAAAAGGACTTCGGATCGGAACCATTCCACAGGAAAGCCCGGTCGGGGAATCGGAATCCCTGGAGGAGTTCGTCCTGCGGGCATTTCCGGAAATCCGCAGATTGCGAAAGGAACTTCAAGGCCTGGAACCACGCCTGAATGAAGACTCGATAGCGGGTCGATATGCCGATCTGCTGGCCGCCTATGAAAAACATGGGGGATACCGTTCCGAGGCCGACAGCAGGCGTGTCCTGGACGGACTCGGGTTCGACGATCGGGAGCGTCGGCTTCGGATGGACCATCTGTCGAGCGGACAGCGCGCCCGGGGGCACCTCGCGAAGCTGCTCCTCACCCCTGTGGACTTGCTGCTGATCGACGAGCCCACGAATCATCTCGACATCGCTGCCCAGCAATGGCTCGAAAATTATCTCGCCGGATTGGACCTACCTTACGTGATGGTCACCCATGACCGGGCGTTCTTGAGCGGATCGACAAACCGAATCTTCGACATTCGACGCGGTGCGCTGACGGTTTTCGAGGGGGGGTTCGTGTTTTATCGAGAACAGCAAGGCCTTCAAAATCGACAGGCGTGGGAACGCTACCTCGGACAGCAGAGGCGGATCGATGCGGCTCGACAAGCTTCGGAACGGCGGATGAGACTGGCCCGCAAGATGACCGATACCTCTCCGGGCAAAAGGAGGAATCACGATCCATATGACGACTCATTTTACGCGCGGAAGGCGGGAAAGGTCCAGCGCACGGCTCGAATCCTCACGGAAAGGGTTGAGCGGGAACCGGAAATCCCGAAACCCTGGGAAGAGGACCCCATCCCGGTGCTTCGTTTTCCGAATGTCGCCAGGACGGGTGACACGGTTCTCCAGGTTGATTGTTTGTCGAAGTCATTCGACGAAAAGGGGCTGTTTACGGGTCTTAAGTTTTCCGTCCGGCGCGGACAACGCCTGGCGATTCTCGGCCCAAACGGTTCGGGAAAGACCACTTTGCTTCGGATTTTTATCGATGAAGAGATTCCTGACGGGGGCGAGGTAAAATTCGGGGCCCAGGTTAAAATTGGATACTTTGCACAGGAAGGGTCAAACCTCGACCCGGCGTTATCTCCTGTTGCCATCTGTAAGGCCGTTCACGGGGATGAGACGTGGGTGAGGACGATTCTGGGTTGTTTGAAGGTGCGGGGAGAACAGGCGAATCAGCCGGTCGGAACGATGAGCGGTGGGGAGCGAGGCAAGGTCGCACTGGCTCGTCTGCTTTTGAGCGGCGCGAATCTTCTCCTTCTGGATGAACCGACGAATCATCTGGACCTCGAAGCCCGGGAAGCGGTTGAAGGAACGCTTTCCCAGTTCCCCGGGACAATCCTCTTCGTCTCCCACGATCGGTTTTTTATCGAGGCCCTCGCGGATCAGGTTATCGATATAGGTGTCGACTGAAAACAAGCTTTTGTTTATTCAACGAGTTAGGTTCGTTTACCGGACGTCCGGAAAATTGTGTCGGCCATAAGGGGTCTCCAAATCAAAAGAAGCGTTTACGAGGGAGGAGGAGTTATTTATCTTTAGATCGGAATAGGTCCAACCTGTCCATCAACCGAAGGATTAACCCTTATATGCAATTGATTCTGATTCGACACGGAGAATCGATGGATCAAACCCGAAAAGTGCTCTCGGGTCAGGCCACATGCGCGGGTCTTTCCGGCCGCGGTTTTCAACAGGCACGAGTTTTGGCCGATCGCATTCGGACCACAGGCGAATTCAACGCGTGTCAGGATTTCCTCTGCAGCACGGTGCGAAGAGCTCGTGAAACCGCTGAAGTGCTGATGGATGCTTTGCCGGTTTCGTCGTATCAAGAGGATAGGGACCTGTGCGAAATTCTTTTCGGGGAGGCGGAGGGTCTCACGCAGGAGGCCTCCGGAGCCAAATACGGTATGTCAACGCCAACCGGAGGAGAGAGCTGGAGGGCGTTCCGCGACCGGGTGGGCTCCACGCTGGATCGGTATTCCGAACGGTTCGGAGGTCGAACGGTGGTTGCGGTGACTCACGCCGGATTCGTCCTGGCCTCTATGATCGAACTGTTCGGTGGACCCGAAACCAGGGCCTGGTTGGATCCTTCGAACACGGGAATTACGGAGTGGTACCGGTCCGAAGGGAAGTGGACGCTTGTTAAGTATAACGACTTTTCTCACCTTTGTATGGTGAATGGAGAAGGTTGAAAAAGCTCCTCAGCTAAGATCGTAGATTGCGTCAAATCGCTTCCCGGTTTCAACCAGGGTTACCGGGACCTGGGCGACCTCCTCGATTTTATCGATTAACCCCTGGACTCTGGGGGTTATTTTCAATTTGTCCCGAATATCCGGATCGAGATGATCGCAAAAGGTCAATGCGATTTGGGTGGGACCGTTCAACATCACCGCTTCCTCGAGATGATCCCAGGAAATTCCGCTGGATTTCTTCCTGCGGCGTCCGGTCCTCACTCCGAACTCCGCGATGTTTCGGGCATCCTGTTCCTCTTCGGATATTTGAAAAGGAAGCGGTCCTCCGCCAACCCGGGATGGAAGGGCTTTTACGACGAGTATAACCTCCTTGATATATCTCCAATTCAATCCTACGTCGTCGGCCAGGGCGGCTGTGGTACAATTATCAGAAGTGCTATAGGGATAGTCTCGGGTTAATGCCAGAGAGAGAAACGTCAAACGGAATTCCGCCTGCGCGACGCCCGTGCCGCTTTGCGTCGAGCCGACTTCGTGCCGCAAGTGGTTATCCAATTGCTCCTCCTTCCTGTGTTTCGGCAGGATGACGGGGCACCGGAAGTCAACCCGGGCGCGTTTTGAGGTTCCGAACTCTTCGTCAAACTCGGTGATTTCATTCAGGAATATCTCGGGATCCACCGCCACCCCGCTTCCAACCCGAAGTTCCCCACCTGCAAGGATTCCGGCCATCGGGATCTGGGTGAGTCTTTATCATTCTTTTGGCATCCAGGTACAGGCTATGTCCTGCATTCGTTCCCGTTCCTGCGCGGACACAAATATCGGCTTTATCCCTCTGTGCCAGATATGACGCTACTTTGCCCTTTCCCGAATCACCCCAGAACGCATCGACAATAATAGTTGCTCCCACTGTATCACCTCCATTTGTGAACAGTTTTCTAAGCCGACCGATAAAATAAACCATTTCTTACATAAGTAAAATTGATTATATTTATTATGTTGATAAGGATCGCTTATGAATATAAATCAGTTTCGGGCCTTTTGTTTTGTTGTCGAGGAGAAAAGCTTCAGCCGGGCAGCCAGGCGGATGTTCGTGAGCCAGCCCGCTTTGAGCATGCAGATCAAATCCTTAGAGGGCGAGTTAGGAGAACCTCTCTTTGATCGAAATAACAGAATGGTTCTCCTGACGGATGGAGGCGAGATTTTTTATGAACATGTAAAACGCATTTTTGAGGAGATCGATTCAGCCCGCCATCAGATTGATGAAATCCGGGAACTTTCCCGGGGACATCTCAGGATTGCTTGCAGCGACACGGTGAGCAAATATTATCTGCTTCCGATTCTATCCGATTTTTTGGATAAACATCCGGGAATTGAGCTCACGGTTCATAATAAGACCACTCAGCAGATCGTTAAGCAGGTGCTCGATATGGAGGTGGATATCGGGTTGGCCACCATGCCGGTTTCCCACGTTCAACTTTCCGAAAAGCCGATTTTTGGATATCATGATGTGGCGGTCTGTAAACCTTCTCATTCCCTTGCAAAGCGGTCGGCGATCGACCTTATGGGGCTCAGCCAGATTCGATTGCTTTTGCTGGAACCGGGAACAAAAAGCAGGTCGCTTATCGATCAGGCTTTCATAAATTCGGGATGCGCTCCGGGATCTGTGATGGAACTTGGGAGTGTGGAGGTCCAAAAGGATTTTGCGAAAATCGGTTTGGGGGTTGCGATCGTTCCGGACTTCGCGGTTGGTGGAGAGGCAAAAGATGGGACCCTTTCCGTGCTCAAGATAAAAAATGTCCCCAAGCGGCAGGTTGGCACGGTGATTCGAAAAACGCGGTCTCTATCCCTTGCGGCTAAAACTTTCCTTGCGAAGTTAGGTAAATGAACGTCCTATGGGCTTCCGGTGCCAGGCAGAAAACAGAAAAAATGGCCGGTACCCCATAAAAAATGGGCACCGGCCGTCTCACAGTTTCGCTTCATGCAAAAGCTGCCTGAAGCCCTATGACAGCAAGGGCTATGATTTCAAGATTGCAGACTGAATGAATCTTAGAACTCTGCAGGAAGTGTTTGCAGCCTCTGCTGCAGGCCTTGGATCTCCTGATCCAGTGCCGTAAGTACTTTTGTGCTCCTACAGCGCGTATAGAGCAGTCCCGGAAGTTCTACCCTAAGGAGGTCCTCAATTATAATGAGATCCTCAACAGGCATTAGCCCGATTGTCTCCCCCTCTTCTTGTTCAAGGTCACCGATTGCAGTAGAACCTCCGTCTACAACATGGTCACTTGGCGCCTGTGTCCCGCCTTCCCCGCCTGAGCCCGAGGTAGACGGCCACCAGAGCGCTTGCAGGGCCTCTGTGACTATCCGCTTCTCAGACTCGTCGGCCTGGTCCATATACTGCTTGATCGCCATAAAGAGATCCTGTGTGCTCATCAATAGGTCCAACCTGGCATTTAGATGCGTCCTGTGAGCGTTCAGGTTGTTTTGGAAGACCTCCAGCAGAGGCCCAGGCACAGAGGCGGGCTTTGGTAGCGGAATGGGAAGTAAGCCGGGCTGCTGTGCAGCAGCAGACGCCGACATCCCGCAAAGTAAGACCACCGATAGAAGTACGTGTTTGTACCGGTAGATAAACATTGCAATATCCTCCCTCCTTAGCAGCCTGTTGAAAAAGTGCATTTATGCCAAGATGACTGTTGTCTTTCCTTGTGGTTTGGTCCTATGATATATCAGGTTCAAACTGAGAAGGGAGGACGAGCAAATGGCAATGGGAAAACGAGGACGACAGAGACAGGAAAACCTGTTCATCGCATCGAACACTTTGGTGAAATCTCCGGGTCATCCGTTCTACGAGAAGCTGAATCAGGTATTGGGGGCGAACGGCTTCGACGAGTTCGTCGAGGGGCTTTGCCAGCGGTATTACGCTCCTCATATGGGTCGCAAGGGCATTCCGCCCGGGGTTTATTTTCGGATGCTTTTGATTGGGTATTTCGAGGGACTTGATTCGGAACGTGGGATCGAATGGCGTGTATCTGACTCGCTGACGTTGCGCCGGTTTTTGGGGTATGCCCTTGACGAACAGACCCCGGATCATTCCAGCCTGTCTCGCATCCGGCATCGGCTTCCCTTGGAAGTTCACGAAGCGGTTTTCAAGTGGATCCTGAGGGTCTTGTGCAAAGCGGGTCTGGTGAAGGGGAAGACGTTGGGCGTGGATGCTACGACACTGGAGGCCAACGCCGCGATGCGCAGCATTGTACGCCGTGACACGGGTGAAGGCTACCAGGCATTCCTTGAGAATCTGGCCAAGGCCTCGGGCATTGAAACGCCTACCCGCGAGGACTTGTCCAAGATCGATAAGAAGCGACCGAAGAAGGGATCGAACCAGGACTGGGAGCACCCGCACGACCCGGATGCCAAGATCGCTAAGATGAAGGACGGTCGCACGCACATGGCGCACAAGGTGGAGCACGCGGTGGATCTGGACACCAATGCCATTGTGGCAGTGGCGTTGTCGGGAGCAGATGAAGGAGATACCGAGTCGTTGCCCTGGACGCTGCTCGAGGCGCCGCTCAATCTCAAGCAGGTCGCGAAGGACGAAAAAGCTGCCAAACGTTTGCACAGACAGCGTATACGGGAGGTGGTTGCGGACAAAGGATATCATAGCAACGATGTATTGACCAGTCTGAAGCAAGGCGGCATCCGGAGTTACATTTCAGAACCGGATCGGGGACGCCGCAAGTGGAACGGCCGACGAGATGAGCAGGCCGCGGTATATGCGAATCGACGCCGGATCAAGGGAGATCGCGGCAAGGCCTTGCGCCGAAGTCGTGCAGAACGGGTGGAAAGAACCATCGCTCACACATATGATACCGGTGGCATGCGCAGGTTGCACTTGAGAGACCGCGGCAATATCCTCAAGCGTTTGCTGATCCACATCGGGGGCTGCAACCTGGCTCTGCTCATGCGCAAAGTGATGGGCGTAGGTACTCCGAAGGCCCTCCAGGACCTGGCCAAGGCCTTGCAGCGTCTACTGCTCGTCCTACAATCACGTTTGCTGCCCTCGGTCACCTTTTTAACCTCTTATCAGCGTCTCCTGCTCAATCTCCTTACCTTGATTTATCTGACCCGCACTCCAGGCGTCTTTTCCGTTTATGTGCGTTGAAAGGTAGTTCTTCAACGGGCTGTTAGGGATGAAAAACTGTGGAACCGAAAAAATACTTCTGAACCAGGAAACCGAACCGGAATCCTCCCTCATAAGGTTGAACAACTGTGGCGTTGGTCGTCCGAAACTTTAGATTGGGTCGTCTATTGTCCCGGAAAAGGAGACGTGGCAATGGAGCCACTTTTTCTCACATTTACTTCTAAATCGGTTTTTGCCTTAAATAAAGGCTGTGACAGTGATTACCATCCTTAAAAAATATAATGCAGGAGTGTCTGATCCACAACTCAAATTGGGTCGTCAAAATTGGTTCGGAAGAAGGCTTCCCACCAAAGACGGTTTCTGTTGGGCTTGATTTATAACCTATGATTTGCTATCTTTACTGAAGGGAATTGTAGATCATTACAGTATTGAGCTCAAAATAGCAGGGATTTAAACCGTGATCAAAGGCCGCCGGATATTTCGTATTTTCTCGATTTCAATCACAGTCGACACAAACGGATTCGTGCGTTCTAATCCGAATCCAAATCGAGATAATTCCGGCACCCAACGGCGGGATCGTTTATGACCTTGAGTCGATAGGTTTCTTCTAAATCCCAACCCGCCGTTGAGTTCTCAACAGCGGGTTTTGTTTTTGTAAACACCGATATAGAAAGAGTAAAACAGCGATGATCAACAACCTTACAAGTATCAGCCAAGTCATAATAATGAAGCCCACCGGTTTCAGTGCCCGCCTGAATCCCAATCCTAATTCGAACTTCGATAATTGTGCCATTCGGCGGCGGGCAGGACCGTGGTTCTGATCAAATCAAAACTTGAGTCCGAATCCAGCCCGTCGTTGTTCCGAGCAACGGCGGGCTTTTTGTTTTCCACAGATAGGAGGATAAAACCATGAAACGCACTTTGATCTCTGAACTTCCCGGTAAAACCGGACACGCGGTTACCGTTATGGGATGGGTACATACCATCCGAGACCAGAAACGTATGGTCTTTCTCATCGTAAGGGACCATACGGGCTGCGTCCAGACGGTGCTTGAGAAGGCGCAAAACCCGGAGCTGGCGGAATCCCTTGCTGGCCTGACCCGCGAGTCCGTTGTCAGTCTTTCGGGAGAGGTGAGTAAAAATCCGCAGGTCAGGCTCGGCGGTATCGAGATCCGGCTGAGCCATCTCCGGATTGAGAACCTGGCAGCGTCCCCTCTGCCGATAGATCCTTTTTCATCTTCGCTACCTGGACAGGATCTGCGGCTCGACTGGCGACATCTGGATCTGCGCCGTCCCGAGAATCAGCACTTCTTCCGAATTCAGACTTCCCTCGAGCAGGCGATGCGTGAATTCTGGGCTACGGAGGGTTTCATTGAGATCCATACACCCAAACTGATGGGCAGCCCAAGTGAGTCCGGAGCCGAGCTCTTCGAGCTTGCGTATTTCGAAAATCGGGCCTATCTGGCTCAATCGCCCCAGTTCTATAAGCAGATGGCCATCGCGGCCGGCCTGAACCGGGTCTTTGAGATCGGCCCTGTCTTTCGGGCGGACCCGTCTTTCACCTCACGGCACACAACGGAATTCACGAGCGTTGACGTGGAGATCGGCTGGATCGAGTCTCACGAGGAGGTGATGGCCTTTGAGGAGCGGTGGTTGTCATATGTCATCGAAGTTCTCCAGGAAAAACACGGAAAGGAGGTCCGCGATTTATTTGGCAGGGAGGTTATCGTCCCGGTCGTGCCTTTTCCCCGTATCAGTATGGAAGAGGCGACTCAACTCTTAAGCCGTGAGGGTTATGATGGTTCGCCGACCGGCGATCTGGACCCGCATGGTGAGCGATTCCTGGGTGAATACTTTCGCCGCGAGCACGGCCACGAATTTGTATTCGTCACGGACTATCCAGCGGAAGTGCGTCCATTCTATCATATGCGGCACGAGACGGAGCCGAGGCTCACCCGAAGCTACGATCTTCTCTGGATGGGCCTTGAGATAACCACCGGTGCTCAGCGGGAACACCGTCTGAATCCGTTGATCGCTCAGGCAAGGGAGAAGGGTTTGGGCACGGAGGCCATTCAGTTCTACCTGGATTTTTTCAAATATGGATGTCCGCCTCACGGGGGCTTCGGGCTGGGCCTGGCGCGGCTCTTAATGATCCTGCTGGACCGTCCCAATATCCGGGAGACGACGTTTCTGCCCCGTACACCCAACAGGCTTCATCCGTAGTATTTCTACGGCGCACCGGACACTGGTGATAGCTATAAAATTGGATGATCTAAGTGAATGGTCAACTCGGGGTCTTATTGCTTGACATTGCATGAGGCGTTTTTGATATATTAGTCAGCCCACTTCGATTTTAGGATGAGGCCGGGCAAATGTGCCTGCTAAAGGTGTGATGTCAGAAGACGAAAAAAGCCTTCCTATGTCCGAGACGAAAAACACGACAACCGATGTTGATCGGCTCCAGCAGCGAAACCGGGAGCTTTCGATCCTGAACACGATTGCCAAAGCGCTCAACCAATCCGTGGACTTGGACCAGGCTCTGAGCGCGACCCTTTCGGAGGTGGCTGAACTGCTGGACCTGGAAACCGGGTGGATCTGGCTGCTGCACGAAGCGTCCGATGAGTCCTACCTGGCGGCGTCACAAAACCTCCCCCCTGCGCTTGCGGACAACCCTCACCTGATGGAAGGACGGTGCTACTGCCTGGACACCTTTCGAAACGGGGACATGAAGGGCGCTGCGAACGTCAATGTGGTGACATGCAGCCGGCTCCAGAACCTGGTGGAAGGCACCGACGGGCTCCGCTACCACGCCAGCATCCCGTTGTATGCGCAAAAAAAGAAGATGGGTGTGCTCAACGTGGCCAGCAGGACATGGCGGAAACTCTCTTCTGAGGATCTCCAGCTGTTGAATACCATCGGGGATCTGCTTAGCATTGCGGTTGAACGGGCGCGGCTGTTCGATCAGAGCGTCCAGTCCGGGGCCGCTGATGAACGCTACCGGCTCGCCCGTGAACTCCACGACACCCTTGGGCAGGGTCTCGCCGCAACGCTTTTGAAACTGGAAACCGTGGATGCCCTTTTAGAAGGGGGGTCCGATCCGGACGAGATCCACAAAGGAATACGCCAGACGATGGAACTGACACGCTCCAACCTGGAGGAAGCGCGCCGCTCCGTGCTCGACCTTCGGGCGGCCTCTCTGGAGGGCCGTACGCTGGCCGAGGCGTTCGCCTCTCTGGCGGAAGAGGTGTCGAAGAAAGGGGATATCGATATCGGTTTCGAGGCGACGGGGGGAAGCCGTCCCCTTCCCGTTCGGTTCGAATCGGGGCTTTATCGGATCGCCCAAGAGGCTTTGAACAATGTCGTCCAACACGCAGGCGCCAGTCGTGCTTCGCTTCGGCTTGTCACCGCGCCGGAAAGGGTAAGGCTCTTTGTTGAGGACGACGGATGCGGCTTCGATCCGTCCGGGATTTCCGGTGACGGCCACGGGTTGATCGGTATGAACGAGAGGGTAAAGCTGCTGGGGGGCAGGATACGTCTCGACAGTCGTCCCGGGAAGGGCACGCACATCGAAGTGGCTGTTGCACTGGAGGGTGGACCTTGAGCGAAGAGAAAATACGCATTCTGGTCGCGGACGATCACCCGGTTGTACGCGAAGGTCTCATCGCTATTCTCGGGACGCAGCCGGATTTCGACGTGGTCGGCCAGGCGGGGGATGGAGAGGTGGTAATGGGGCAGGTCGCTTCGCTCCGGCCGGACATCCTGCTGCTCGATCTTGAGATGCCGGGGGTCGACGGTGTGGAGACGCTTCGACGCCTGAGGGCGTCCGACGCAGAGGTTCGTGCTATTGTCTTTACGGTCTTCGACACCGATGAGCGGATTCTGAGTGCTGTCAAGGCAGGGGCGCGGGGCTACCTGCTCAAGGGCGCTCCGCGTGAGGAGATCTTCAACGCCTTGCGTGTGGTCCATCAGGGGGGCTCGCTCCTCCAGCCGATCGTGGCCTCAAAACTGATGGATCACATCGACAGAGGCGAGCCCGACGCCCTTACCCCGCGCGAGCTTGAAGTGCTGGGTCTGATTGCCCGGGGGCTCCTGAACAAGGAGATTGCGGACAAGCTATCGATCACCGAGCGAACCGTAAAGTTCCACGTGAGTTCGGTTCTGGCCAAGCTGGACGCCGGAAACCGCACGGAGGCCGTTTCAGTGGCTGTAAAAAAAGGACTTATTCAAAGGTAATTCGGAACAACCCGGCCGATAGGACAGGTCCATACCTGGCCCTTTTTATAGGACGATGTCTGACCCTCCGTACGATGCGGGGGGCTTTTTTTATCGGTATATTTGAATTGAAAATTAATGGGGATGTGGCAAAGAGACGGTATGCCATCTAGAGGACGATCGTTGGTCAGTATATTTAAAGGAGGACGTTATGAGCGGCCAGGTAGAACACGCAAATATCAAGGTTCGGGACATCGATGAGACGGTGAACTTTCTAACAACTGCCCTGCCGAACTTCAAGGTTCGGGGGGGCAGTGATGAGCCTTCCAAGAAATGGGTTCACATCGGAACGGAATCGACTTACTTAGCCCTGAATGAAGACGGAAGAGGCACACAGAAGCAGGGGCCCGGTCTAAACCACGTTGGCTTCGTCGTGGATGATACGGATGCTGTTCGGGAAAGATTGGAAAAGGCGGGATTTAAGGAGGGCTATGTGCCGGAAACCCATCCCCACAGGAGACGCGTCTACTACCTGGATGGCAGTGGTACAGAATGGGAATTCGTACAATACTTCTCAAACGATCCGGCTGAACGCAACGATTATACGAGGTAGGTTGGATATTTCGATCCAACCAATTGCAGCCCCCGTTTAATGATTGTATTGCTTTTGTTCCTTAGAACTGGCACCTATGTGTTCCACCTTCGTCGATTCATCCTGCTGAGGGGTAGATTTTGAATACATTCCGAATTTGAAGCGGTTGAGTTTTCAGTCCCAATGAGTAGGGAGGCAAAATCATGCCGAACCAGCCAACAGATAGTGTCCGGTTCAGGCCAGATATCGAGCCATATGTCCAGCTTATGGAAAGGACACCAAGAGAGGCCTGTGTGCCGACGGTGGTCGAGCAGCTACGACGTGGATTGACTTACCGGCAGTTCTTGGAAGCACTCATGCTGGCGGGTATCCGAAAAAGCAATTCAGGCCACGAAGTATATCTGGTCCACGCGGCTCACCAAATGAGTCTGGATGCACGGCACGAAGACCGACTACTGCCTTTGTTTTGGGCTCTGGATTCCTTCAAGCGACAACAGGAAGCACTCCCGGCTCCACCCATCTCTTCCCTGAAGGGGAACCTACCGCCTCAGGAAAAGGCGCCAAGAGAGTTTCACGATGCCATTCGTCAATTTGACAGAGAGCGATCCGAGCTGGCAATCATTGCACTGGCAAGGAGCAGAGGTCCGGAGCACGCCATACAACACTTATGGCATTACGGAGCCCGTGATTGGGACAGCATCGGTCACCATGCAATAGCTCTAGCTAACTGCTTCCGGACTCTTCAGGCGATCAATTGGAAGCACGCAGAGCCGGTATTACGCTTCGTGATTCGCCATCTGGTAGGTAGACCAGAAAACCAATCCTACTACCCAAATGTATCACGCGCAAAAAGGGGATTCGAGAAGCTTGAACACGCATGGGACCATGCTGGATCAGCTCCCGAGGCCACGCTGGAACTCTTTGCTGTGATGCGAGAAGGAGAAGTAGATGAAGCCTGCGAATTAGCCAGCGGGTTGTTGATCGGCAATAGGGCCACTGCTGGTGCCATATGGGATGCGGTCCATCTCACGGCAGGCGATTTGATGGTACGCTTCAATGACGAAAGTCGGCTTTGTACTCGCCCTCTGCACGCAAATACTTCGGCAAACGCTCTCCACTATTCCTTTCGTAACAGCAATGATGATGAAACCCGTCTGTTGATTCTGCTGCAAGCTGTCGGATGGATAGCAGAGTTCACCAGAGTTGAGAAGTTTAGAGGGAATTTGAGGGATCTCAACATCACACAGCTTCCCAGTGTCGAGACTCCACAATCTCAAGAGGCCGCCGTCGAAGAGATATTTGCTCTCTTATCATCAGATGCGAAATTTCCGAAAGGCAGTGAAATGGGTGGAAACCCAGCCAACCGGGCGGGACAAGATAAAGCCATGCCAAAAGCTTTGACATTATCTCAAAGGCACCCAAATCCGCAGATCTTCTTTGAAGAAGCAAGGCGACTGCTATTTAGGAAGGCAACATACAATGCACACAACTATAAGTTTCCTGCTGCAATCTTTGAAGACTACGAATTGGTGAATCCAAAGTGGAGGCCCCATATTCTGGCCACATCTGTAAATTGGCTTTACGGCTGTCAAAGTCCGTATTCGCCTGTTTATCTGCAGGTGAGTGATTCCCTCAATGAATTGTGAGAGGTCAAGGACTCCTATCCCAGGCCTCAATCTCTCGAATATCCCTACCCCCGACCAATCCCCTCCGCTTTTATCCATTTTTCCACAATTTCCACAATATCCGGATCTTCCTTGACCCCCTCGAATTCCTTGAAATCCTCAAAATAGGCCCGGCATTGTCCGCTCGTGACGAACTCTCCCGAGATGCTGCCTAACCGCTCCTTTGCCTCCTTTACACGGTCCAAAGCGAATAAAGATGCGGCGTTGCGGAGGGGCGCACTGAAGTAGACGTAGTCGATAAGTACGTCGCCCTGACCGTATTGAATCACGGACTCAAAGTATTGGACGGCCTTCCGGTAACGGCCTGTACGGTATGCGGCTTCCCCGGCATGGGCAAAGGACATCGTGAGGTGCCACCTTTCGTCTTTTGCTTCACGCTGCAAATCTTGATCGTCGGGATTTTCCTTTGTCCGGCGATCTAATTTCTGCCAGTGGCCTTGGTGCTTTCCAAGCGCCCAATCCAGTTCATCGAAGGTAGACGATGGATCCAAACCGCCTTCGTGTTCCGCTCTGGCCACAACTGAAGCCAGCATGTCGCAGATGTTCGACCAGCGCGCTTTCTCTCCTGTTAGTCCTTTGTGGAAGGGT
The DNA here is from genome assembly GCA_965217865.1 of Candidatus Latescibacterota bacterium. GTDB lineage: Bacteria > Latescibacterota > UBA2968 > SICM01 > SICM01 > CBDCJO01. The sequence goes on from CBDCJO010000002.1 coordinate 4,549,973, forward strand.
CCGAAATCGAAGAGTTGTGGATCCTCCTCTGGAATTGCCTTTAGCCATTCCACAAATCCACAGCCTTCCCTGGCGGCTTTTTCCCACTGCTTCATCTCCAAAAAGATCCGGGAACGAACCTGATGGTACAACCTCCTTCCATAGATGGACCAGTTGTCTCCGACGGCCTTCCCCAACTCTTCGATCTGTGACAGGGCTTCTTCAGCAGAACCTATTCGGGGATAGGCAATTGTAATGGCGACTGAACACCACAGATGGAGTTTTTCTTGAGGATCCAAATCCTGAGGAAGAAGCGTCCGAGCACGGCGGTGGCACCTGACGACAGCCTCCAGGTCGTTGGCCCGATAATATCGATCGGTTGCTCTCCTGAGATATGCTATACTTTGTTCCTCGTCGCTTATCCCGTCCGCTGCTTTTTCTAGAAGCTCCCCGGCTTCGCGAAAGCGTCCAAATCTGGCGTAGAGGCCATCGAGTGTCCATACGAGCCGGTAGTCATTTCCTTCAAGCTGGTAGGCTCTTTCGAGCTCCCCAAAGGTATCTTTCAACAGGTTTCGGTCCCCGAATTCGGGATCCATCCGCATCAGCTCTCCAACTTCGCTGCTCAAAGCCAGGGCAAGCCCCCGCTGAGCCTCTGCGTGTCCGGGGTCGGCCTCTACGACTTTGCGAAATTCGTTTTTCGCCGCGGGAAATTTCCCCTCCTCCAGCAGTAGTTTTCCTCTATCAAGCGTCTTTTTAAAGACTTCCTCCGTAAAATTCTCAGGAAGCTTATAATCGCCAAGGGTCCCGTTCACCATTTTGACCATCCCCTCTTTCAACCGGGTACGGGCCCGGTAGAGTCTCTGGTTCACACTCTGGGCAGAAATTTCAAGGAATGAAGCGATTTGCTTCAAGGACATCGATTTCAAGTAGAACAGGACAACAACCTGTTGTTGTGGCCCGGTCAGATGGGCGATCGCATTCAGGACCTGTTGCCGGGTTTCTCGGGAATCCATCTCGCTCTCAGGACTGCTCGAAGAAGAGACGAGCATTTCCTCGCGAACCTCATCCAGAGGCGCCGAACGGCTCTGTCGGCGCATCCACATCTTGCATTCGTTGATCGCGATTCGTCGCAGCCACGGTCCGAAGCGGTCCGCGCGAGGGAGGTCCTGGATCCTCAAGAATGAGGTGATGAAGGCCTCCTGTGCGGCATCTTCGGCAGCGTCGAAGTCCCGGGTATAGGCAGCGCAGAGCCCGAAGACCGCGTAGCGATATCGGTTTATGAGCTGCTCAAAGGCGCCGATGTCGACAAGGAGGAAGGCCTCAACGAGTTGTCCATCCGTTTTTTTGGGATTTTTCATGAGTGCACTCAAATCATTAATGCACGAGGGATGCAAAATATAACGCTGAAGTGGAAATATTTTAGGGAAAGGCGAATCTGTATCATTTTTTCCTTGCAAATTCCTAAGAAATTAATTACATTACTAATTAATTAGTAGATAGGCCTGTGATAAAGTCTTTCGGAAACATCCAGGTCCATTAACCGGAGAATCTCCGCATATGAAGAAAAGAATTGAAAAAGGCCTGTCGAGGGTCGAGTGGGAGATCATGGATGGCGTCTGGAAATTTCCCGACCGCGTAACGGTCCGAGAGGTTCACGGCTGTCTCTATCCAAAAGGGCAGAAGGCATACACAACCGTTCAGACGATCATGAACATTCTGGTCGAAAAAGGGTATTTGACCAAAGAGAAGATCGGAATGGTAAACTTCTATCTCCCGACTACGTCACAGAAGGAGATGGCGCACAAGGAGGCCCGGTCCTTAGTGTCCAGGGCTTTCGATGGTTCTTTTTTCGCCCTGGCGAACTATCTTGTGGACTCAGGATCCCTTTCACAGAAAGACTTAAATCTTCTTAAAGGCCTAATCGAGGCGAAAGAGAGCGAAGGAAAGGGTAAAGGAAGGAGTTAAGATGGATACGGTCCGACAGTTTTCCGAAGCCTGGATGCCGATTTTCGGGATCCATATGCTCGAGATCTCCGCCTTCATCCTCCTGGTGTGGATAGTTGATCGCTTCGTGAGATTGGATACTCGCCTGCGGTATCTGCTCTGGCTTTTGGCCCTGGTGAAAGTGTTCGTTCCTCCCGTTTTCTCTTTGCCAATGCTCACTCTAGAGCCGAACGCGTTGCCTGCACAAATCTCATTCCAGGCGATTGGTGTGAATCTCTCAGGATCTCAATTTTCACACGAAGCGAAGCGTTTTTCGCTATCCTGGTTTGTATTGATTACCTGGATGGCGTCCGTTCTCACTTTAGCTGGAATGGCGGTATTTCAAAATGTCGCCTTGCGACGACGCCTTCGGAATGGTATACCTGTCGAGATTCCGACCTCATACCTGCCCACCCATTCGTCCCAAACGGGTTTGCAGATCTTCACCGTCTGCACGATTCAGTCCCCGGTCCTTGTAGGACATCTCCGGCCCCGGCTCTACCTGCCGGAGGAATGGAAGACCTGGCCACATCTCCAACTTCGGGGGGTTCTCTCCCACGAAATTGCCCACCTCCGATTCTCTGACCGTTGGGTGATTGTCCTGCAGGCCCTTGCGCACATCCTCTTCGGGTTGAATCCTTTGGTTTGGTTGTTGTGTTCCCGTCTGGCATACATTCGTGAGCTCCGGTGCGATGAAACAGCCATCGAGGAATTGAACATCGATCCTGTTGACTATAGCAAACTGTTGTACGCCTTCATCCAGAAGCAGGTCCACGGGACTTTTCCAGTGACCACCGGAATCTCCTTTTTGGACAATCATCGTGCAATCCTTAAACGGTTTCACCACCTGCTTAATTTTCAAAAGGCCACGCGATCCAGGAAATCGTGGCACCCATTTACCCTGGTTATTCTGGCACTATTTATCTTTCCGTTTTCCGTGAAGGGGCGTGAGGAGAATCTAAAATCACAAGACGATCTTCCCAAACGTGGAGAGTTCGTGCCTGTGGATACACAACCAATGCCCATATCTAAGCCTGCGGTAAAGTATCCGGAATCTGCGCTCAGGGACAGCATTGAAGGTGTCGTTTTTATTCATGTCCTGGTCGGAAAGGACGGTAAAACCCGTCAGGTAGAGGTAATCAGGGGTCCTGCCATCTTTCATGAGGCCTCCATCGCGTCGGCCGAAGCGATGGTCTGGGAACCGGCCACTCATAAAGGAGATCCGATCAGTGTTTGGATAGCATATCAAATCAGATTTAAATTTAGATCTGATGGTTCTCCTTCTGCGATGGGGAGTGAGCGACCATCTAATTTCCTTAATCGAGGACCGGCCATTATGGTAGAGACGGAATCCGGCGATTCGATTCATGTAGATAAAATAGATAAAATGCCGTCACCGATCGGGAGTCCCAAACCCGTGTATCCGGAGTCAGCAATTAAAGACAGTCTGAATGGGCTTGTTGTCATTCAACTCCTTGTCGGCAAAGATGGGCGGGTAAAAAAAACCAGGCTGCTCGAGGGAGAGGAACCATTCTCTAGCGCGGCGATCGAAGCAGGCAAAAAGTCTATCTGGGAACCTGCAATATATAAAGGAAAACCGGTGGGGGTGTGGGTCGCATTTCCGATTAGGTTTATAATGAGCCAAAGTAAGCAACGGGGGGTTATCCCACCCAACGGGGATTAATCAAAAATCCGCGTCTAAAACAAGCGTAGAGCTCTTCAGCGGATGGGACCGCGAAATTTTCACGACGTACCCACAAGTAGCTTATCAATTTAACAATTTGCACTTTCCATTTTTCATTCTGCATTTCCCTTCCTCCCTCTCAACTCCCAGTCGACTGATAGTGCCGCACACCCACCTTCCACGCCTGCAGCGCCCCGATCAGGAAAAGAAAACCCACCAGAGGTGCTATCCATCCGAGAAATGACGGCATGCCTAGCGGATCCTGCCGGTCCATGATCGCCAACCCGGGAAAGTAGTTTGCGAAGGCCAGGGGTACCCCATAGGTAAAAAACTTCCTGAACCACGATCGGTAAATGGAGAGGGGGTATTGTGCGGATTCCACGCCCCCATAGGTGAGGGTGTTCATGATCTCAAGGGTTTCCGTGGTCCAGAACGCAAGGATGGCCTGGAGAACCATCAGGGCGTAAAAGAAGCAAGCCCCCCCGAAGACTGTTGAAACCGCCAGCCCGATCTTAAGCGGTGTCCATACAATCTCAAGCTCCGACGCGGCCCATATGAGGACCGCTACGCCTTGAAGCAGTCTTCCTATTCTGCGGACCACCAATTCTTTCCCCGCCAGTTGGAGTGTGGTGCTCCTGGGTCTTAAAAGAAGACGGTCGAAGTCCCCGGCCTTGACCATATCCCCAAAGGTATCGAACCCGCGGCATGTCGCGTCGGCCAGAGCAAACGACACGTTCACAATCCCATAGAACAGCGCCACTTCCTCCAATGCCCATCCCGCGAGACTTCCGAAACGGTCAAAAAGGGCCAGGATGCCCAGGAATTCAACCCCGGTCGCCAGGAACTGTCCGATCGACTGCATCACGAAAGAGGCGCGGTACTGCATCTGGCCCCGAAAGGAGATTCCAATGTATCGAGTATAGAGCCGAGCTGCGTTCAGCATCTTCATCCTCCTTGAACAACCAACCGGCGCGTACCCCGTGCCAACAGGCGGTGACCCAGTAGGATCAGCCCGAGGGACCAGGCGACCTGGTGCGCGAGCACGGATGCGGCCTGAGAAGGCGGAATGTGTCCTGAATAGAGACGGAAGGGTAGATCCACGAGACCCCGGAAGGGCATGAACGCGATGATGGTCTGGGCCCAGTCCGGGAAGAATGGCAGCGGAACGAGCATCCCCGAAAGCACCCATAGGGCACTGGGAAGAAGATGCTGGACTCCGTCTCCCGAGATCGTCCACAGGAGGGAGATGTTGATCAGAGTCGACAAGGCGCAGCTCAAAAGAAGCGCTCCTGCGCTTGCGACAATCCAGGCAATTCCAGCGGACCAGGAGTCCGGGGGCTGAAGGCCCAGGAATACGCCTGCCACCAGGAACAGGGGGAGGGCGCGCAGGAGTGTGGGTGCGGTTCTGTTGGCCAAGGACCGGGTGAACCAGTAGGCGTAGAGACCCACGGGCCGCAGAAGCTCATACACGACTGTGCCCTCGCGAACCATGGTGCGTCTATCCCTGTCAGCGTTCCAGGGAAGCATTCCGAACAGGGCCTGCCCGAGCCAGATGTAGGTGACGACGTCCGGATAGGCCATCGGCTGGGTGGCCGATGACGAACGGTAGAAGGCATCGAAAATCATCACGCGTATGAGCCCCCAGAAAAGCTGGGTGCCGCATCCGGCGATCGCCGCACCCCGATACTGAAGGAGGGTCCGAAACCTTGTGCTCACGAGTGACCAGTAGGATTTCATCCTTTTTCCTCTTCATAAAGACGTGCGATGATCTCCTCGATCGGGGGGTTCTCCACGAAGAGATCCTGAATCGCATAGTTCGCCGCGATTCGACCGATCAAGGCCGCTGCGGAGACGCGACATGGGTCGAAACTCAGGTGAACCCGGTGGCCCTCCCGGCGGATCACGCTTGCGTCCGGGTCAACGATTTGCTGGCTTTCGTCGACGAGGTCCACGGTCAGCCATCTCTCCCGGGTGACTCGCGACCGGAGGTCCTCCAGCGTGCCGTCGGAGAGGACTTTTCCCCCGCTGATCACGAGGACCCGTTCGCAAAGGGTTTCGATATCGTCCATGTCGTGCGTCGTTAGGATCACGGTGACGCCGCGCTCTCGGTTGAGCTTCTTGATGAAGTCCCGCACCGCGAGCTTGGACACGGCGTCCAGGCCGATCGTGGGTTCGTCCAGGAACAGGAGTGTGGGCGCGTGCAGAAGGGAGGCGGCCAGGTCGCAGCGCATCCGCTGTCCGAGGCTGAGCTGGCGCACCGGGACGTTCAGGAGGGGTTCCAGGTTCAGCAAGGCGATCAGCTCGTCTCGCGCCCGGACGTATTGACCTTGGGATACGCGATACACGTCGCGGAGCAGGTCGAACGATTCGATGACGGGAAGGTCCCACCAGAGCTGTGTTCGCTGACCGAAGACCACGCCGATCTCCCTCACGGTCGGGATCCGTTCCTTCCACGGTGTTCTGCCCAGGACCTCGCAGCGGCCCGAATCGGGAACCAGGATTCCGGAAAGCACTTTCACGGTTGTGGACTTCCCCGCTCCGTTCGGACCGATGTAACCGACCAGCTCCCCGGGGTTCAGGGAAAAGGAGACCCGGTCGAGGGCGCAGACCACACGATGGCGACGATGGACCACACCCCGAATCGCCCCCCACATACCCGGATTCCTTTCCGGGATGCGGAAGGTTTTGACAAGGTCTTCGACGAGGATGAGTGACATTGCGTTCCTTTCTTTGCAACACGTTAGAATGGGTCTCCGTCTGGAGACGGCCCTTAACGATTCATGTCCTTCCTATCGAGGCCTTTGTTTCTCTCAACCGCAACCAAAAAAAGTCCCAGTACCTTACAGTTGAAATTTCTGGAATGCACAATGATATTTTGGTATGCCGTTGTGCCCTCTCACCCCGACCCAGACCCACCCCTAAATCCCCTCCAAGGAGGGGACTTCACCAATCCCTTGGTGCCCCGGATGACTTAAGCCGGGGCGGGGTGGGTCATATCCCATTCTCATCTATCCAATTCCGAATCCCATGCACCACACCTTCGAGATTCTGCTTAACATCACCGGCAGTCTCTGAGGTAATGCGTCTATCTGGGGATCTTTCTCAGACCCACCCCTATCGCGGGCTTCGTTTCACCCAGCCGCAACAAAAAATATGTAAGCATCTTGCGTAGAAGTTGTAACGTTAGACTCTATATTTCTAATCCCCAAACCGCATTCTACAATCCCAAATGATAATCCGGCGGTCCCCTGATTCGGTCGGGACCTGCCGGACAAAAAACAAAAAACCCGCCGTCGATTTGATCTCGACCGCGGGTAGTAGCCAACGTACCGGACTCACCCTCGAAGGGGCGTCCAAGTTTAAGCTTCCAGGGCAGCTTAAGCTCAACCTGGAAGCCTAGTATTACCGGTATTGTGTCTCTGGGTCTCTTCAGGTGCAGGTTCAATCCCCCTCTCTAAAATCGGATTGTTCCTCGGAGTTAAATATAGGTATCACGGCTACGGGGGTCAAGTAAAATTTAGAACTTCCTCAAACCCCCGAAACGGACGCGCGAATGACGGCCTTTCCCTTTTTGAGTCCTCTGACGAGGCCGGCCTGGGTGACAAAGGCAATCGTTGGGTCACTGCTCTCCCACACAAACTTGCCATTGGATTTGACGGTAAACGATGCTTTGTCTCCGACAGGGAGGAAATAGGGCCAATCCATCTCTCTTTTCCTGATCTTCTTTTTCAGTTCACTTGGTGTGGGTCCCCCAAATATTTTCAGGACATCTTTGTGGACGTAGATTTTCGCCCCCGTCCGCATGGCCAGAGCGATGGAATCGCTGGGCCGGGCGTCGAGCCGTTTCACAGTCTTCTTCCTGCGGAAGGCGTTGAAGGCAAAAAAGGTACTTTTGTGGCATAAATCGATAATCGTCTCTTCGTGTGTGATTTCAAACCCGTCCAAAATCGCTTTCAACAGATCGTGCGGCCAGTCCCGGGCCGGACCGTTTTTCTCAGTTTTCCTTCAGGCGCTCCCGACAGGTTTATCGGAAGTGCGGCCGCACAGGCCCTCCCTTCATAATTGCCAATAGCAATGGGCAGGTGAATCCTTTGTGCCCTGTCCGACAACCAGATTAAGGGGTCTGGTCTATCTGTTTGCATAGAGAATCCGATCGGATAAACATGCATGAGTTTCCGTCGGTCCGACAGGCCGCGAATTCGCGCTCGTTCACTGGGGGGGTTCCAATCATCACGCGACTTCCCCCCCTTTCTTCGTTTCGGGGTCACGTAAATTTTAAACCGGACCTCTTCAATTTGGCCGCCGGTGCGGCGGACCGTTGCGCAGGATGACGCTTCGCCGAGCTGGATCATCGCGGACTGTTTTGTGGTTTCTTCGAGGAGCCTTTGGTCCACGTAAACCGGTGCGTCGAAACGGACCGCCATAGCAAGTGCGTCACCGGGATCAGCTTCGTGGGTTACGGAGTGATTGCCCCTGCTGAATGTTGTTTCCGCACAAAAGCGCTTTCTCACCTTTGTTATGCCGATGCCGTCCAGAATAATTCCAAATGCGTCGCAGATCCTCTGGAACATATCGTAAGTGATTGGACGAGGGGGTGGATCCTTATGGCGAGACAAGTAAAAGTATATCCCGGCACCCTGAAAGCCGCTGATTTCAACAGGAAAGCCCCGACGTTTGTGGTCGTGAAGGTAAAGTGAACTGGTGAATGGCTGGTTGACCCAGTCGACCACGACTTTTCGGAAGTTTGACGGGAGTTTGTTGGCGTCGAACATGTCACGGGCCATGTCGATCATCTCCTTTTTGAGCTTTCTGCGGGCGTCGGAAAGCCGGCGCTTGACCGTGCCGACCGGGACGTCGAGAAAGTCTCCGACTTCGTCGCAGGTGTAGCCGTTGATATAATAGAGTGTAACGGTTTCGCGGTGAATGTCCGAAAGGGAGGCGATCGCCCCCTGGATGCGCCGGTGAAGGGCTCTACGGTCGTGCTCATCAGCGGAATGGGAATTACCGGGTGTTACTCCGTCCAGGGGGATGGTTTCACGGCGATTCCGGATCAAGTCCCGGGAGATGTTCAGGGTGATGGTATAGAGCCAGCTTGGGAACCGATCGGGTGAGTTCAGCCCATCCAGCCGGCGGTAGGCCTGAACAAATGCCTCCTGGGCTATGTCCTGGGCGTCGTGAAAGTTGCCGACCTGAGCGTACGCGGCCCCATAGACGGCGTCCTGATATCGGTCGACCAGCCCGCCGAAGGCCGCTGTGTCTCCTGTCAGCGTCCGTCGAATCAAGTCCGGATCGGGGTCGGAAGGGATCATAACGATGATCGTTATCTGTCCGTTGAAGGCTTATTGTATAGACGTAAAGTATGGTGAGAAAGGTTCAGTCCCAAAGCAAAAAAATCGTCGTTGAATGCAAGTCGGCGCTGTGGGATCGCCCGGGGCCTCGCGGGTCGTAATCGGTTAACCGATGCCGTTGACCCCTCTATTGCGGCCTTCGTATCGCTCAGCTTGAACCACCTCGATCCGGAAGGCGCTATAATTTTTGGAACGTCGTGCTCCCTCACCCCGCCTCGCAAGCTCGGCACCCCTCTCCCGGGTGCCGGGAGAGGGGATGAGGGCGTCCAGGAGATCGATAGCAAAAAGGCCAGGAGTTAAAACTCCTGGCCTGAAATATTTCCCTTCAAACCTGATGGGCTTAACGACTCAGGAACATTGTATTCGATTCAGTCTTCATCCACGTTCCATCGTTAAATATCCATTCATGAACCTCAACCCTTCCGGGGAAATCTTTCACCATCCTGAGAAGCTCTTCTTCGGAAGGCAGTTTTTCCTTTCGGCCTCCGTGGGTTTCGTAATCCGAAACCAGCTTTGCTTTTGTTTGAGGGGCCAATCGCCGCACCCGGACACTGACGAACCTGGAATCGTTGCGTTGTTCAACGTTAAAGACCTCAATGATTTCGGAACCGCGGTTTGACCATATTCTTCCGGTATACATCCCCGGATCGATCCGGATAACCTGAGTGTTCATCTTTTCGATCACGCTCAGAACGCGCTTCAACCTCACAGACTCCGGATATCGCTTCAGAGAACGGAAATCTGTCATAGAGGCCCGTTCGATCCACGAACTGAACGCGTTGACATAGTTGTGGTTCCGGGTAATATGCAACAATTTCCGGGGATTCTCCGTCGGTGGTTCCTCCGGATGTCTTCGAGAAAACGAGGATTAAAAGGAGGAGGGGGAATACGGATTTTGGCTTTATCATTTTTTTCAGAAGTAAGAATGAAATAAGGATGATTGTTTGTGTAAGGACGTTCCAGCCTCTTACATGGTTTCAAACAAAGTTCGGATTTCGATTTTTACCCTCGATCTAGACCCGCGTCGCGAGACTGATTTTAAGCCCTCAGCCTTTTGATGAGGTGCGATTAATATAAAAGAGGGGCTGCCGCAAAGCAGTCCCTCTTTTAATCTCCCTGTAATTAACATACAAAAATTTCTCTCAAAAGTCAAGTTAAATAGTCATATAAGCTATAAATAAATCAATCACTTATAGTAATTTTCTTGTTGACTTTGCCGTTCTTTTTGACTATTTTAATTCTTTCTGAAGATTCAAGTTTAGACCAGGTCAGTTAAAATGGTAAAAATAGCTGTAAATAAAGAAGATATGGACATTGAGGCCAGAGTCGAGGCGTACCTCGGGCCGGATGAGCGGCTTCTTCTCCTAACGGATTCGGATATCCAGGAGGACGGCTCTTTCGGTCAGAGGTGGCTGGCGGTCACCAGTGAACGGATTATGACGGTTTCCCAGGATGGAAAAATCGATCCTCCGGATTCCGGCCTGCGGTTGGAAAATTTGAAAAGTGTGAACGCCACGCCCCTCGTTGGCCAGATCGCCCTCGAGTTGGAAACGGACCATCGTAAGGTCGAGTTGATGCGATGCACGAATTCCCTGTCGGGTAAATTCGGCAGGATTGCCAAATCATTAACGGAGGCGTGTAAAGACGGGGAGGACCCTGTCTTCGACCTGGAGGAGGAGGAGGTAAAGCGGTGTCCGGAATGCGGCCGGTTACTTCCCGAGGCTGGGGGATTTTGTCCGTCCTGCCTGAAGAAGGGCAAGGTGTTGGCGCGATTTTGGAAATACATGAAACCGCACTGGCCCAAAGCGGGTCTGGTCAGCCTGTGCATCATTCTCGGAACGGTCCTCGCGTTGGCCCCTCCCTATCTGATCAAGATCCTGGTTGATGATGTGCTGATGGGTGAAGGGGGAACGACTCTCCTTCTAATTCTGGTCGGCGGCCTGGTTGGATTGCACCTTGCGTCGACGTTGTTGGGAATCGTCCGGGGTAGACTGTCTGCTTGGCTGGGTTCGCGCATCGTACATGACCTGCGATTCGAATTCTATCAGGCTATCCAGGGTTTGAGTCTGCGAAGGTTCGATAAAACCCAGACGGGTTCGCTGATGTCAAGGCTAACAGGCGATACCGGGATGCTGAATTTTATCTTCGCGGATCTCGGAACCCTGATCATCCCCAACCTCCTGCAGCTGGTGGGTATCTGTGTGATGCTGTTCGTGTTGAACTGGAAGCTTGCGCTGTTGGTTTTGATCCCCACGCCGGGGGTGGCGCTAACAAGCCTCTGGTTTTACCGCAGGCTCCGTGGAACCTACCACCGGGTGTGGCAGCGGCGTGCCAAGATGAGCGCCCGGGCGAATGATACCATCTCGGGTATACGGATTGTGAAGGCCTTTACCCAGGAGCCTTCGGAGATCCGGCAATTCGGGGACAGGAGCGTAGAGGTGTATCAGGCAATGGCCAAGGCGGAGAGCATGTTCGGGACCGCCTTTCCGATCATCTCATTCGTGACGATGCTGGGGAGTTTCCTGGTGTGGTACTTCGGCGGGCTGGGGGTGATGGACGGTGATCTTAGCTTCGGGACCCTGATGGCCTTTCTCGCATATCTGGGCATGTTTTATGGTCCCCTCCAGATGTTGATACGATTCAGCGACTTTATGAATCGTGCCTTTACAGCAGCTCAGCGGCTTTTCGAGATAACCGACTCGGATCAGGAGGTCTACGAAGATCCAGAGGCGCAGTCCCTGGATGCACCTCCGATGGGTGCCTTCCGGTTTGAGAATGTCGAGTTCGGATACATCAAGAGCAACCCTGTGTTGAAAGGGGTGGATGTGGAGGTGCAGGCCGGGGAGATGATCGGTCTTGTGGGTAAGTCCGGCGCGGGGAAGACGACCCTGACCAATCTGATCTGCCGGTTCTACGATGTGGATGCGGGGACTATCTTCCTGGACGGAGTGGATATTCGAAAGATCAAGCTGAGGGACCTTCGCAGGCACATTGGTATCGTACCGCAGGAATCCTTTTTGTTCAATGGCACGATAACTGAAAATATCGGATATGCCAGACCGGAAGCCAAGAAGGAGGAGGTTATCCGGGCGGCGATTGCAGCCAATGCCCACGGGTTTATCATGCGCTTTCCGGATGGGTATGACACGCGGGTCGGCGAGCGGGGGGCACGGCTCTCGGGCGGGGAAAAGCAGCGGATTGCGATTGCCCGCGCCATCCTGCACAATCCGAGGATTCTTATCCTCGATGAAGCCACATCCTCTGTAGACACAGAGACCGAAGAGCTGATTCACGAGGCCTTGATACGCCTGGTGAAGGGGCGAACCACTTTCGCGATCGCCCATCGGCTTTCCACCTTGAGGAACGCGAACCGGCTTCTGGTTGTCGAGGATGGGAAAAAAGCGGAATTCGGCACCCACGAAGAGCTTTTGGACCAGAAAGGCATATACCATAAGCTGGTCGAGATGCAGTCCAGACTGGCTGCTATCACGGTCGTCGGAGGATAGGGAAAGGCAGTAGCAGTGGCAGGTGGCAGTAGCAGGAAAACCGTGAGACGTCAGAGGTGAGACGGGGGAAAGCAGTTGCAGGTGCCAGCAGAAGGAAAGGCAGGGGCCAGAGGTCGGAGGTCAGAGGCCAGGGAGTCAAAACCGCTAGTCAGAAGTTGGAGATCGGGAAGGCGATAGGGAAAAACCGGGATGGAAGAAAAAACGCCTGAAGGGATCGACTCCGCTGTTAAGGAACCGGATTACGAGTTCCTGGATCCGAAAAAAAAAAGCTCCGTCTGTTTCGGGCTGGCTCCGGCCGGCTCAGGCTTACAGTTGAGGGAGACCGTTCCTACCCGGAAGTGAAGGTCGTACGGGCATTTCCTCTCTCCGACTCCGACCATTACATCGGTTTTCTGGACAGGAAGGACAGGGTCATCGGGCTGGTGATCGATATTAAAGAATTTGAGCCCGACCCAGGAAAGATCGTCGTTGAGGAACTGGATCGACGTTACTTCACCCCCGACATCGAGCGGATCTACAGCTTAAAAGAGGAATTCGGCGTGATCTATTTCGATGCGGAGACGAACTATGGAAGAAGGCAGTTTGTAGCAAAGGGGATCAGGGATTCGATGGAGGAAATGGGGGACGGAGAATTGTTGTTAGCGGATGTGGACGGGAATCGCTATAGAATTATAGATTGGCGTCGGATGGATGTTCGATCCAGGATGCTGCTGGAAAGAATCGTGTGAGTCTTTTTGAAAGAGAATTCTTCCTCAAATAACTCCCTATTTTTAGCCTTTTGGATAAGTTTTTTCTCTTGTTATATTAAGACAAATTAGATATATTGTCCGCTGACTGGCCTGGGGAAAAAACAATAAACTAAAGCAGGGAAGCAGCACCAGTCTATAAGTCGCCTGCTTATACTTTCGGTCTGATCGAAGGTATGGGCGGGCGTCTTTTTTTTCCGTCCTCGTCTCTTTATGAGCCCACTATGAGCAGATTCGGAGGCTATGAAGACCAGCCTTTCTTGGCTGAGCTTTACGACAGCGTCCCGGGCTACTCCGGCCGGCGGGATCTCGAGTTCTACGTCAACTTCTGTCGTTCGGCAAATGGCAAAGTTCTGGAACTTGGATGCGGTACCGGGAGGGTACTGATTCCGGCTGCCGTTGCCGGAACCGATATCGTGGGGTTGGACCTCTCCCCTTACATGCTGGCTAAGTGCAAGGAGAAGCTGTCCGCACAACCGGAAGCGGTGCGGAGTCGTGTGAGGGTCCTTCAAGGCGACATGACGGACTTTCACCTGGAAGACAGGTTTTCCCAGGTGATCATTCCGTTCCGGCCTTTCCAGCATCTGGTGAACCTTGAGGACCAGCTCGGATGTTTGAGGTGCGCCAACGCTCATCTGAACATGGGAGGCAGGATCGCATTCGACCTTTTCCAGGTCAATTTCCGAAAGATCGCCGATCCCGGGAGAATGGAGGAACAGGAGGACCTGCCCGAGTTTGAACTCCCGGACGGCCGAAAGCTTCGCCGCTGCAACCGGGTCACCGCCACGCATCGGTCCGAGCAGTATAATGATGTCGAGTTGATCTACTACCTTACGGGTACTGACGGGATGGTTCAGCGTCTTGTACAGACTTTTCCCTTCCGCTACTTCTTCCGGTACGAAGTCGAGCACCTCTTAGCTCGATGCGGGTTCAGCATTTTGGAGCTTCATGGCGACTTCGACGGGTTGCCCCTGGAGGAAAATTCGCCGGAGATGATTTTTATTGCCGAGAAGATAGAAAATGTCGTTCAGGATGGTAAATGACGGAAACGTCTTCGATAGGGAGCGTCGAAATCGTGAAGGTATAGTTGGGCGTCTATTTCATTTGTTATCCATCTCTTGATTGAGTGGAGACAGTATGGCCAATGACTGAGCCTATTTACCGGTATACCGGGGCTGACCATCCACAAGCTTATGAGTACTTGAATGTATGTACGGATCCCGACCAACTGGTAGAAAAGCTGATGTGGAATATCGCTCCCTGGGCCGGCCGGGTGTTGCTCGATCTTGGCGCGGGATCCGGCTTCCACGTTCCAAGGTTTTCCGAGAAGGCCGATCGTGTCATTGCCGTTGAGCCCGACCCGAAACTCCGACAACAGATGTTAATGCGCTTTAAGCAGGATTCTACAGCCAGGGTAAACGTGATAGCGGGGTCGGCCGAGTCGATATCCCTCAGGGATAACAGCATTGATGTCGCTCAAGCAAGGTACGCCTACTTTTTCGGTACTGATGATTGTCTTCCGGGGATCTCTGAAGTCAGGCGCGTTATGAAACCCGGCTCCCACTTCTTTATCGTGGATGTTATTCCGGGATACGGGAAATGGGGTGAAATTGCCAGAGAGGCTTATCCGAAGGTGTTCACGCACGACTACCATCAAAAACATTCTTCCTTTTTCACACGTAACGGCTTTACGACTCACGAATTGGAGGCGGTGTTTCGGGCCCCAAGTAAAGAAATTATGCGAAAAGTTTTTGAAATGGATTTCCCGCACAAGGCCGAAGCGTTTATTGAAAAAGTGGATGCTCTTGAATTAGGGTATGGAATCGCAGTCTATCATACCCAAAAAGAATAGTCAACTTGTAATGGAAAATCAGTGTCTCGCAGATGAAGAAGTCAGCTCTTTCGAAGAATTAGGCTATGTCCATCTTTCACAGGCTTTTCCTCCTGAGTCCGCGCTGACAATGCAGGAATTCATGTGGACCCAGCTTAAGCAGTTAAGCGGTATCGACCGAACCGATAGCGCCACCTGGAAGAAACCGTGGCGGGGACTCAACAAGACCGGACGCCACGGAATCTACAAGGACGTCAACAGTCCTCGTATGCTCGGGGCTGTTGACCAACTTCTGGGGCCGAGAACTTGGACCAAGCCCGCGGGTTGGGGTGGTTTTCTAGTCTCTTTTCCACAGGACACGGACGAACCGTGGGATGTGACCACCAAGCAATGGCATTGGGACGGCGATCCGGGAAGTCAGGTCGATGGTCTATCGGGTTTGTTCATCTTTACTTTTTATTCTCACGTTCTTCCAGGAGGCGGCGGCACGTTGATTGTTGAGGGATCTCACAGGCTCGTCACGGCCTATTTTCGCAATCTGGCACATTATCATATTGACCAAAAACAGAAAAAAATAAGGCTCCGCTTCTGTAAATCGCATCCCTGGCTTGCGGAGTTGACGGGCGGAGTGCCGGATTCGAAGGACAGGATTCGGAGATTCATGGAAGAGAGGACAATCATCGATGACGTTCCCGTACGAGTCGTCGAACTCACAGGGGAACCTGGCGACGCGGTATTGTGTCACCCTTCGATTTTCCACGCCCGGTCCTTCAATCGGGCAGATGTACCGAGGTTCATGCGCGCTGGCGGGGTCGCCAAGAGTAATAGAAAACTTTCTTAGCTTTTCAATAAAGCTGTGTCGAACAGCCTCTACTGCACCTACACCAACTACAATGACTACTTCGACCCGGAGTGCGACCTGTCGGAGGGTCAGATCCCTTCCCCTGACTGGGCGGCGGAGAACTGTATGTACGACGAGAAGGGGGAACTGATCCGGGGTTATCACGAGGCCACCCGGCTACTGCCCAATCTTTACGTAAAATGGGCGAACCAGGGAAAGCTGCAAAAGCGATTCTACAACCTTAAAGATTACCGGGAAATTATGCGCGTGAATTCCTTCTTCTTCGATGTGCACGCTAGACTCCCACCCGTCCACTACTTCGACCAAAAGGGAACCCATTACAGCCCGAGGGATTTTCTAAGACACACCTCAGATCTGTTCGCTCTGGCTCGAGAATACGGGGAAGACGCCCCGATTTTTTCAAATTGCGGATACGGAGGCGAATGGCACGCAGGTGCGATGGAAGGGGGGTGGGCAAACAACCTGTTCCAGCCGAAGTTTTGGGGGATAGAGGGGGAGGACTGGGAATATTATCCCAACGTGGATCAGGTGCACAGACCTCATTATATGTCCGTGGGGGCGACAAGGGATAATGGCGAGAAGGAATGGGACAACCGGAAAGCCCGGTTCCAACGGCAGGTTGCCCGCAACGTGTTGTTCGGTCGTACGGAGACGATCTATTGCTACTGGCCTACGGACATTAGCAGGTTCGACACCCGCTTGATGGGCTACTACCTGCATAGTGCTTTTCACCGGATGCTCGGGATGAATGGCATGCGTGAGATCGAGTTCGACGACGGGGATCTCCATCGTCAGGTCGTTCATTATGACAACGGCGCTGCGATCTGGGTCAATCAGGGGGATGACGATTGGGTTGTCGACGGACGCAGGCTCAAGGAGGCCTGTTACCTCATCAAAGGACCGGATTTTCTACAGTATTCCGAAGTTCCAGCAGAAAAAGACTTCATCGTGGAGTTCGTGAAGAGTCCTGATTACTGGCTTTTCGCCTCTCCGGAAATGCACGACTTTGGTTCCGCTAAGGTGGACGGAGCGTACGCCGTACAGGTGCCCGAACCCGACCGGATCGTGGTCTACCAGATCCGCAAGACCCACGCCATGATCACCCTGTACCTGCCTGACTTCCTCGGGAGACCCGGGCCATACAGGTTGATGGGGATCCATACGGTTTTCGACGGCAAATCCGTCAGGCGTAACCCGGATTACGAGATCAGGAAATCTACGGTGGAGGGGGACTACCTCAATTTCGAGCCGTCTCAGGACCCCCACGCATGGCGCTACGAAATCGAGATTGAATAGTGTCTGGGCGGTGGGGCTTATTGGCGTTTTTGATCCCGGAAATGGTTCCCATAGGGATCAAAAATGAAGCCTTCAGGCCTCAATCGGGATCCTCAAGATCATACAAAAATAGCCCCGCTGGGAATTGACTCCGTCGGGGCTTGATTTTTTGTGCTTTAAATATCCAAACGTTATTTCATCACAGTATATAATATACAAAATCCGGCTTTAAAAGTCAAGTATATAATATTATAAGTTCATAATTAATATTTAGTTACAGTTGACTTTGGCGATCCTCCTACTTATCTTTAGTCGAAGACGTTCAACCCCCAAAGGAGGATCGGATGGTAAAGGAATTTCATCCCGACACACAAAAGAAATGTGAGTTTTGTGGTGAGGTTATTCCAAAGGTACGTTCGATGTCCGTCCGGGACGTGCGCACCTGTGTAAAATGCCAGAAAAAGCTGGAGAAAAACCCATGGGAACTGAAGGATCCGAATCATAGGGAGGTTCAAAAGCAACAAGATGACGCGGACTTACCCAATTCCTTAGAGCTGCAAGACGATCATGTGAAGGTGGGGGGGTGGTCAAACAGCCTCCTGGAAATGACCTCAAGGGGGGTCGAACTCAGAACACTTATGGATTCAGGTAAAGTGCGGGACGCGCGCACTTTCGTTCAGCACTTAACTGTTCCGGCGCAAGCTGCACTGGTTTCTCTGGATCAAAATCCCGAGGAGGTCCTTTCTGTCACCGGAATGACAGATTCAGAACTACCGGCCTACTGTCCGCAGGTTGTGGATTTACTCCCGACGGAGCTTTTGGCGGACCTGGTTGCCCCCCACACAGAGTACCTGAGGTTCAACATAGAAGTCCTAAAGGCGATGTCACCCAAAACTTTTCGGCGGGTAATGCTGGAGACCCTGGATCCAATCGATAACCTGGAATATCGCGCCCAAGTGTCCTGGGAGTGGTTAGAGGCATTGGTGGCGATCGATGATCCTAATAAGATCGCAGAGCTTGTGGGGGACGTCGAAGTGGAGTTGCTTGAAGATGCCATCATTACTCGTTTTGAATATCTTGATATGCACCAAATCGTTGGGGGGGATGTCCCGCTTTTCCGTATCTTTTCGGAATCCGGAAATTTATCTGTCGATCCAGGGGACTTTTTTAAAGAGCCAAAAACAGCTAAAGTGATCAAAGCCCTTCACGAAGCGGTACCGGATCTTTTGAACGAAGTCGTACGAGGGGCTTGGGAACGTGCAGGAGAGGTTTAGGATGGTATGCCGTTAATCGGCACCTGGCTGGGGTGTTTTTTGAAGAAGTCCTTTCGAGGCTCAAGGACTTTAAGACGATGCTCTGCGGGGTTCTCCATAAAAGCATATATGGGTTCAAAAATGCGATCCCAACTCCAGAACTCCTCTCCGAGCCTCATATACTCACGAACCATTTCAGTCCCTTCGGGGACGACCGGATGCATAAGAACCGTAGCCACCCGGACCATATGGAAAGCGTCGATCAAGGATCGTCTCCGTAAGGCGGAGTCACAATCGTCATTATATGGCTTTCGTGCGCTCCACCGATGATTGATTTCTCTTATATATGCGCCAGCTATGGTTATAGCCTGGTGAAACTCATGTTTATACATGGCTTCTTCAAATTCCAGAATCGTTGTTTTCGCTTGCGATAAGATTTCATCACTAATTTCGCCTACCGGCACTTTTCCATCAAAGAATTTCTGAGCCGTGTAAAAGCAGGATCGAACAGCACGATTGAAAGCGTTGCTTAAAAGATTCCCTTCTTTTAAGACAGGGTCGCTCTCCTTTTCCCCCGCGTTCGGGTTCAATGGTCTTGGACGAAAACTCATGCTTCGCATTCCGAGTCCCAGACTCAGGAAATGAGCCCTCAGTTGATCCACTGTATAGAAGTTGAGGAGGTCTCTTGCCATAGGCGGTTTTAATGCACCGCTGCTGCTGGCTTTTTTGTCGAGGAAAAGAAGGTGTCGATTGGCGACGAGGTGCGGGATTTGAATTTGGCCCTCGGGAGGGTCTATGGCCGGATGTTTCCCCTGCATTCCTATGAACATTGCAGCCTCGGGGAGGCTATAAAAAAAGACATTGTCTTCTCCGATAAACTGGTAAACCTTTGAGTTTTTTGAGCACCACCAATCCCTCCAGTCTTTCTTATTCCCCCCTTGATGTTCTAAATATGCCGCGGTAAATGGTATTGGCGCCCAGAGCGATTCCGGCCATACCCAGAAAGTCAATCCGGCAAGTCCTTCCAATTCCGGAGCTGGTAAACCCCATTCCAGATTCCCGGTGAGCCGAAAGGGCACGAGTGTTTTGCCTGTTCGGTACATCACGGAATGCTCGCTTAAAATCGATCTCGCTTTTTCCTTATCTTCGAGGCGGTTAAAAACCAATCGAACCGACCTGGCTCTTCCTTCCACCCGGTTGTGGGTGGGGAGTTGATGAACGACCGAGTTCAATGTCTCCACTTGATCTCGTGTCACGTGGATAATGGGCGGCTCAAAGTGTTCCTGTATATTTCTGATGATGAAATCCCGCCATTCTCCGAATTCTCTCAAACTATTCAACCATGATTCCAATAGGGTCCGAAACTCCGGAAGTCTCAGATACCAGTTCGTAACTCCTCGCGTGTGCGGTCTGTCCCCCGTAAGGGTGCTTTTGGGGTCGATAAGGTCTTCCGGTTCGAATTGGTGGCCCAGAGAACATTCATCGGCATAAGCCTTTTCAGATCGACATCCTTCTATCGGACAGAGGCCTTGCACTTGACGACCGGTCAAAAACGTTTTCGCTTTAATATCATAGAACTGAGGCGTGGTTCGCTTTTCCAAATGCCCATTGGCGTGGAGGGTTTCAATCAATAAGGCCCCGAACTCTCGATGAATATCCGCGAAACGATCGAAACCGGAGGCCGCAAAAAGATTTAAACTGACGTTGTACGCTTCCAGTGTTTCGGTTTGACGCTTGTGGTTGGATCGAACAAAGTCTTCGAGGCTCCCTTCAAATTCGCCCTGAGCGGTCAACTCCCGGTGTTCTTCGACGATGGGGGAACCGTAACAATCAGTGCCCGAAATAAAAATGACGTTCTCCCCCCCGATGCGATCACGGAGAAATCTGGCAAATGCGTCGGCGTGCACAAACAGGCCGCCGATGTGTCCAAAATGAAGGTCCTTGTTCCCATAAGGCATCCCGCAGGTGACAATTGCCCGCTCTGGAAAATTTGGCCTCCCCCGATCTCGAATATCTGACCTTTCTTTTTTTTCCTTCATAAATATCACTCTCCTTAAATCAAGCTCTCTTCCACTGTGTTTAGAAAAACAAAAAACCCGCTGCAGAGTGGAAGTCCACAGCGGGTCGATGTTCGAATTGTTGATTAAATTATATCAAATTATCATAAAATCTCCCGCCACGGAATCCCTTTTTGGACCTGTTGCTGCTGGAACTGGATACCTTCAAAGAACACCCCAGGTATCCATTTGGTTAACATTGCGCTTTCAGGAATCGATGATCCGTAGCGGTGAACCGACATTTGGTCTATCTCGTCATCTGATTTAAATGGTTTTTCTACTCTGATCCTACTTTAGGCGTTTTTAACTGTTATGTCAAGGGATTTTACAAGGTAGAGTATAAAAAAGGGGCACCGTCGCTCACACAACGGCAATGATTATCTGACGTCATATCTCAGTCTTGGCGGGAATACGTTGAGAGAGGAATAAGAAGGTAACCCGGAGGAGCGTCCCAAGGAGACTTCCGAAGGAAGCGAAGCGACTGAAGGGCAGACACGGTGTGAAGATTCGGGGTATCATCATTGATGACGCAAAATTCGGTATGTTTCAGTCGTGACCGGAAAGCTGATGTAAGCCCATTTGCAGTGCAAGAACCCAAAGGGGTGAATGTGGTGATCAAAGCTTTGTTGTTACACGCAGTTTTGGGGTTGTCGCCTCTCTCAGATTTCCACGCGTTTCTCAAACAGCCAGAGCCCGGCAAAGAGAAGAACCGTAGACGCCAGGAACGGGTAAGCCAGATGAGACAGCTGCATCACACCTTTCATGGACCCTTCTGCCCAAAAACCCACCGTGTTGTATCTGCCCAGGAAGCTCAGGGAATCGACAGCGGTTGTGTAAGATCGGGCATAAAGGTAAATCATACCGCCAAAGAATGTAAGCGCCGCCAATCCCTGAAACCGACGCACAGAAAATTTGAGCCCCTCCATCGCCGTAACCAGGGCCAGCAGAAGCATCATATACAACAGAAACGGCACAACGAAAACAACGCATAGATCGATCAGAAAGCCAGAGATCTGGCCAAAGGAAGCCGTGGACAACTCGGGGTTTAGTTTCGTCAATTTGCCTTCTTTCATCAAGAGCAGCACCATACTCCCGGCAGCAATCATCCACAGAATGAATCCATTGATCAGTGCTACGGCGTATTTGCAAATCACGGTCACCCAGCGGTTAACGGGTAGCGAAAACCAGAGATAGTGTGTTTCTGACTTGAACTCCGAAGAAAATGACCGTGCCAGCAGAAACGGTGGAACGATAACGCAGGCTACAAAACCCAATACAAAAGGCAGGACAACCCATCCTCCACCACTTGCCCCGGCCAATTCGGGATCAAAAAGATACCACCCTATAGATCTGGAGCGCCACGAGCGCGATCACCAGAAAGGCCAGCAGGTAGGCGCTGTCCTTCCACTCCTTAACATAAAGTGCGACCCAGGTTTTCATATCCATACCCTCCGCCTACGGCCCATCAATAAGCAACGGTTTCAAAAATCTCTTCCAGTGACTTACCCTGTTCCTCGCGCACCTGATCCATATTTCCCGAAAGCGCGATCTCTCCGGCCTTCATAAACACCAAATCTTCGATAAACGCTTCGATTTCGGTTACCAGATGCGACGTCAGAAACATCGTCTGAGCGTCAAACCGAAACTCATTAAACAGCCCCTGGAGTATTCTTCGCCGTGACGGCGGATCGATTCCGGCAAACGGCTCGTCCATCAGCACCAGATCGCTCGACCAGGAGAAGGCAGCAACCACTTTCAGCCGCCCTTGTTGCCCGCGTGAAAGCGTGCCGATTTTCTGATCTTCGGGCAAATTCATGAACTTCAGCAATTCACGAGACTTATCCATATCCCATCCTGGATAGAACGCCGACAGAAACTCGAGCTGTTCCACCCCCCCCATCCACTTGTAAAACGGATCTACCTCAGGCAAAAAAGCCACACGGCGCCGGGTTTCAACCCCAACGGGCTGCCCGTCCAGCAAAACGGTGCCCTTGCTCGGACGCGTAACGCCTGCAAGAATGCGAAACAGCGTGCTCTTCCCGCAGCCATTCTCACCCAAAATGCCCAACACGCGCCCCGTTTCCGCCCTCAACGAGATATCGCGCAATGCCCAGGTTCCGGGATATCGCTTCCACAGATCGCGAATTTCGACTTTCATGACAGCACCCCCTTGATCTCGTCGAGTATGCGCGCTACCTGATGCGCGTTCAACCCCAATTCCTGGATCTCGGTCACAAAACTTTCCACCGCAGCCTCTGCCAACCCCTCCCGCTCGGTTTCGACGCGCTCAGGCGTTTCGGTCACAAACGAACCCTGCCCGCGTCGGGTAAACACAAACCCCTCGCGCTCCAGTTCCGAGTAAGCCCGTGCAATCGTGTTGGGATTGACCCCCATCTGCAAGGCCATCTCCCGAACCGAGGGCAATTTCTCCCCTGGCGGATACCTCCCACGCACGGTGCGCTTCTTGATCTCCGCGATGATTTGAAGGTAAATCGGCCGATTTGGATCAAATTCAAAAGTCTGCACGGCCATTGGCCTCTTTCAAAAATATAACTGTTTTAGTGTCATAATTAAATAATACACTAATACGAAAACAATGTCAACAATTTTTCTTAAAAAATCCCTCCAGCATAACCGCGGAATGGATAAACAACAATTCTACAACATGTTGTAAGAAACACTCAAATATGAACCAGTAATTTCCGGTTAGGAAATCGCAGACAGTGGGGGCGCAATATTTATGCCACCCAATACCAGACCTATACTATTTGCAATAGGCGGTGAAATTACAACATGTTAAGTTTTGAAGCATACTGGGGATAAAGAAATGTGAGACATGGATGTTACACCGTCGAGGAATTCACGGCTCAGCCTTGGTGGGAAAATGCTGGGGGCTTTGTATGAGTAAGCAACAAGCCAAACCATATTTACATCAAATTCCCGTGCTCCTAAACGACATAAGTAATTGCGCATAATGCCAAGATTCGTTATCTTTGTTTTGACGTGAAAAAGCTCACGATATCTGATACAGAAAGTGTCATCCTCGCGCTACAAGATGAGATCCGAAGGTCTCCGGAGTCTCGCTTTGGCCATCGGCTGCATGGCATTTTGCTGGTTGCTCAGGGGAACAGCGGTCGGGAGGTAAAACCATTCAGCCCATCCCCACCGGAATACAGAATACAGAAGACAGGAGCCAGAAGAAGACCTAAAAAAGAGAGGGACCAGAGGCCAGAGGTCAGAGGCCAGGGAAAAGCAATGGGTCGGAGGTCAGGGGCCATGGAAAAGAACCGTGAGACGGGAGATGTGAGATGTGAGACGGGAAAGGCAGGGGCCAGAGGAGTAGGACACTTCCCATCCCCACCGAGAATACAGAAAACAGAAGATGACCTAAAAAACCGAGGGGTCATAGTCAGGGAAAAGGAAAATCATGAACTCAGTCTGTGGGCAGGTTGAACCGAACTGTCCGGAAAATATGCGCAATTACTTAAGACGCTATTATAATTGAAGATTGAATATTCGGCAAACTGAATATTGGAAAACAGCTACAGACGTATTTGCTGAAAGCGCTGACGCCACGAATGCCCTGGCCTCCTGACCCTCCTTGGTCCGAAGCTCCGGCGTGTCGATCCCTCTGAGCCGTATGTTCTGCCGGGCCCAGACCCGGAATCCGCAGTCCACGTCCAGCCACAGGGTGTCGCCGTCGATCACCCGCTCCACGTAAACCAGGTAGGAGTAAGCGGCCCGTGTATCGGGTACCGTCAAAAGCCTGAAAACCGGTTCCACCTCATCCGGACCGCGAACCGCCTCCACGAATCTTCGGGAGGTTATCAAGCCGATCCAGCGGCCTTTCGAGTAGGATGGCGAACCCCAGATCCAGGCGCAGCCCTTCCCCCCGGAGCTTCTATCAGCCGGTAGGTCGAAAGCTGTCCCCGCTTGGCCCGGAGTCGTGCCGCAGGCCTCTTTTGCGGTTGCTTAACGGTCTTCTCAGGGAGAGAACCGGCCTGGTCTGGACGGCCAGTTCCCGGCTGCTAAAAGCGTGTCTATCTGATTTATAGAAAAAGAGATACTGTTTATCATCCGATGTGAGTTTTATCAGCCTTCGGTAGTGCATCCAGGTCAATTTTGAACGCGCGCGCAGAATTGGAAAGGACCGGTGGAACCGAAGAGATTCATACTAAATCCTCTCGCTGATTCCTACGGCCTTCGCCAGCCGGGGAACCAACTGTTTTCCGTATTCCGCCCGGTCCTTATTTGCAAGCAAATGCGCCTGGATCAAGCCCCCAACCTCCCAGTAGGTCCTGGCCTTTTCCCGCTCCACGGCCTGACGGGCCCTTTCATTGCCCTAAATACGTTTAGAAGAACACATTGAAACCTGTGGCTCGCGTGTTCGTGGAAAGAGCGAGCACCTATTTTTCTTAGGGGTTTGGATTACTTATATTTATATATAAGGGCTTCAGGAAATCAGCACTGCAGAATAAAGAATCTTTCCGACTGAGGACGGTTTTATGGCGACCTTCGAAGCTCTGATCACGATCGACGCGCCTGTTCAGGACGTCTGGAAGGCGTTATCGGATATCGGCTCGATCCACAGGTGGAACCCCGGCGTTGTATCCTCCTACGTCAACACGGATCAGGAGGCAGGCGTTGGTGCGGGCCGGCGCTGTTATCTTGGGGGCAAGAACTATCTGGATGAAAGGGTCGTGGCGTGGGAGGACGGCGAACGTCTGACGATGCGAATCATCGGCACAAACCTCCCGTTCAAGACGGCGGACATTCGTTTCACTTTAAACGTGGAGCACGATTCCACGGTGGTCAAGGTCTCGCCCGATTATGAGCTCAAGTTCGGTCCGATGGGAAAGCTTATCGATCTTCTCTTTGCTCGTAGATCTTACGCGAAGGGTATGAATGACCTGCTTGCGGGGCTCAAGGACTATGTTGAAGGAAAGACACAGGTGCCGGCCGAGTGAGGGAATGGATATATCCCTCAGATTTTTTGATGATAACAGGCCCCGCAGGCCAACTGATTTGAGTTTACGAATGGCAGTATCTTTTTTCCCGTCAGGAAGGAGGCGAACATAGATGGTAAAAGACAATTCTTCGTGGGGTGAAAAGCGAAAACATCCGCGGATCGAGATTGAACTTCCGGTTCTGGCACACGTGGAAGGGGAAAAGAAGGAGACCGTGATTTCGCAATTGGTGGACATCAGCGCACACGGCATGCAGCTCAAGATGGCCAGTTCCGATTTCGAAACCCTCCAGACAGGTTCAAAACAGGAAGGTAAGAACAACCGTTTTGAAATCCGACTCACTGCCCGGCTTTCGTGGGTCATGCCGGATGAGCAGGGGTTGTTCAAAACAGGGTGGGAGTTCAACATCGTGGACGATGAGGAACGGATCGGATAACAAAACCCGTGGATCGTGATTCGTGAATCGGGGTTCGGAAGTCGGGGTTCAAAGGTCAGGGAAAAGTAGTAGCAGTGGCAGGAAAACCGTGAAACGTCAGACGTGAGACGTGAGACGGGAAAGGCCCTTCCGCCCCTCCTGAATACAGAATACAGGAGATAGAATACAGAAGAAGACTAAAAAAAAACGAGGGGTCAGAGGCCAGAGGTCAGGGAAAAGACAAACCGTGAAACGTGAAACGGGGAAGGTGAGTAGCAGTAGCAGTAGCAGTGGAAGTGGCAGGAAAGGCAAAAGCAGGGGTCGGGGATGTGGGATGGTAAAAAATGAAGTCGAAGCCCGTATGGTAGGAGCCGTCTCCTGGCGGCGAATATGAGAAAGAACGTGAAGCGTATCTCGCGAAGCGGAAATCCAAGACCATCCTGGGCTACTGCGAGATGCGCTTCATGTTTTACCATCACATTGGCCATTGAAGAATACTTGTGACGTTGCGATTATCGGGGGTGGTGCCGCGGGATGCGCGGTTGCGTATTATCTCGCGAAGGCAGGCGTACGGGCGACGATCGTTGAGCGGGAAGGTGTGGGCCTCCAGGCATCCGGATATTCCGCGGGAGGTCTTCATCCGCTGCAGGGCGCGGGCATCCCAGGTTCCATGGGTCCGATGGCGATCGCATCGTTTCGGATGCATCTGGATTTGTGGGATCAGCTCAAGGCGGAGTCGGACCTGGATTTCAAGCCCGAACGAATCGCAAGGGTGGAGGTGGCCTTCGAAGATTCGGACCTGCCGAATCTTGAAGAGACTCTGAAGGTGTGCGAGTCGACCGATGGATTTTCCGCCCGCTGGATGGATGATCGCGAGCTGCGCGACCTGGAGCCCAGGCTGTCCCCGCGGGTCATCCGGGGGCTCCATACCTTCGGAGACGCAGCCCTCAACAGTCTGGACTACACGGTCGCACTTTCAAGAGCGGCGGAAGGGCTCGGGACGGTGATCCGAAAAGGGATCGTGAACGGGCTGAAAAAGTCGGACGCTTATGTTACGGGTCTCACCCTGGAGGACGGCGAGCTTTTATGCGATCGGGTGGTGGTGGCTGCGGGACCCTGGTCCGCGCGGGCTGGGGGGTGGCTGGCCATTCCCATACCTGTATCTCCCCAGAAGGGGGAGATTCTTCGAATGGAGGTTCCGGGGGGCCCGCTCCCGTGTGATTTTTCATCCCCTGCCATCAACCTGTTCCGCAGGCCGGACGGTCTGGCGTGGATCGGAGCCACCGAAGAGCTTCGGGGATTCGACACCAGTCCCAGCGCGTGGGCCCGGCAGTTCCTTCTGGATAGGGCGACCCGTCTCGTGCCTGCAATGGCCGATGCCAGGCTGGTGAAGCATACGGCCTGTCTTCGACCCCTTACTTCCGACCGGATGCCGATCATCGGGAAGGCCCCGGGATGGGAAAACGTCTACCTGGCCACGGGTGCGGGAAAGAAGGGGATCCTGATCAGCCCGGGAATGGGGAAGGCCATCGCGGACCTGATAACCACAGGGGAGACGCGTATCCCGATCGAGCCCTTCTCTCCCGATCGCTTCAGGGGTGTCGATAGCGTCAGTTAACGAACCCGAAAAACTTAAATAGATCCGGGGCTTCAGGTTCCGGTGCTTTGATATCGCTTCAAGCCGGCCTTCCACAGCAATACGGCGATGGAAAACATGCTCAATCCCACAATGGGACCCATAAACTGGATGTAGGGATGAAAAAGGAGAATATCGTTCTTCTGGAGGAAATATTGCGCGGGATAGAAATTGATGAAGGCATAGGGAATGATGAATGTCAGGATGAATTGGATAAACTTGGGGTAGATCGAAATCGGGTACTGCACGAAATCCCGCATCCCCCAGATGAAGAAGCCCACGAAGGACTCGGCCCTCACCAGCCAAAAGCTGGCAACGGAGGTATAGACAATAAACGATACCTGAATCATCCAGGCCGAGAGAATCGCGACAAGAAGCCAGAGCCATGAAAAAAAGGTAAATGAGATCGAGAGGTTGCTCAAAGCGAACCCGATCACCGTAGAGCTGATCAGGATATGCGCAAAATGTCC
This sequence comes from Candidatus Latescibacterota bacterium, assembly GCA_965217865.1. Classification (GTDB taxonomy): domain Bacteria; phylum Latescibacterota; class UBA2968; order SICM01; family SICM01; genus CBDCJO01. The sequence continues at coordinate 4,577,985 of CBDCJO010000002.1, forward strand.
GTATCTGAACCGCTTAATGATGAAGTAGAGAGAAACACTCATCGGGCGAATTAGAAACTCATCGAACTCCCCGGATTGCACATATTCCCCCAAGCGCATGAATGAGCTCCAGGTACAGAGGGCCGCCATTCCGTATGCGAGCATATTCATACCCAGAAGCAAGAGTACTTCATAAGCCCTCCAGTTTCCGATATGCTCAAAACGATCGATGACAACCCATACGACAAACATTTCGCCCCCGTACAAGAATATCATGCCGATAATGCCCACGAAAAAAGCCGCCCGATATTCAGCCAGGTGTTGTGCCCACAAACTGCCAAACCGGAAGAACATGGTGATGCTGTGCATCCCTTATCCTCCTTGCACAACCGTTTTTCGTATGGTCTTCGACCAGACGAATCGTTCGACAAGAACCCTTTCTGCAATCCACGCCAAAAGGGGTGTCGATGGCGTCAGTTAACGAACCCGAAAAAATTAAAGGTGAAATCCATGCCTTCAGGTGCCGGTGCTTTGATATCGCTTCAAGCCGGCCTTCCACAGCAGCACGGCGATGGAAAACATGCTCAATCCCACAATGGGACCCATAAACTGGATATATGGATGGAACAGAAGAACATCGTTCTTCTGAAGGCATAGGGAATGATGAATGTCAGGATGAATTGGATAAACTTGGGATATATCGAAATCGGGTACTGCACGAAGTTGCGCATCCCCCAGACGAAGAAGCTCACGAAGGACTCCGCCCTCACCAGCCAAAAGCTCGCAACGGCGGTATAGACAATAAACGATACCTGAATCATCGAGGCCGAGAGAATCGCGACAAGAAGCCAGAACCATTTAAAAAGCGTAAACGAGATCGAGAGGTTGCTCAGAGCGAATCCGATCACCGTGGAGCTGATCAGGATATGTGCAAGATGTCCGTATCTGAACCGCTTAATGATGAAGTAGAGAGAAACACTCATCGGGCGAATCAGAAACTCATCGAACTCGCCGGATTGGACATATTCCCCCAACCGCGAGAATGAGCTCCAGGTAAAGAGGCCCGCCATCCCGTATGCGAGCATATTCATACCAAGAAGCAACAGCACTTCATAGGCCCTCCAGTTTCCGATATGCTCAAAACGATCGATGACAATCCAGACGACGAACATTTCGCCCCCGAACAGGAATATCATACCGATAGTTCCCACGAAAAAAGCCGCCCGATATTCAGCCAGGTGTTGTGCCCATAGACTGGCAAACCGGAAGAACATGGTGATGCTGTGCATTCCCTATCCTCCTTGCACAACCGTTTTTCTTATCGCTTTCGACCAGACGAATCGCTCGATAAGAACCATTCCCGCAATCCACGCAAGCTGCAGAAGGCATAGAGATGGCAGATCCTCCACGGGGACTTTTCCGAGGTAAACGGCTGCGGGCAAGAAATAAAGAAACTGATACGGAAGCCATTGGGCTATGGTATTGATGTAGGCCGGAAAGAACCAGAGCGGGACGATTCGCCCCGCAAAGATCGTACTGAAGATTGTATTCAGGGAGTTGGGATGTGCAGCGGATATAACCCAGAACACTGTCGTCCCAAGCGTGAACTGAATGTAGTAATTCAAAACGACGGCTCCCAAGGTCATGAACACGAACCCGATACCGTGAGCGGTGCTGGCAGGGGATTTCATTCCGAACAGGAATATGCTCAAAATCAAAATAGGTGTCAGGCCCGTAAGGATCTCTCCAATCGATTTGCCTATGTTCTCCGCAAACTTAGCTGATTTATACGATACCGGACGGATCAGTTTCATGCCGATATCCCCGTATCGCACGTCCCTTTCTATGGCATAGATGAAGCCTGCCCGTGTGAACGCATCGACGATGCGCACGACCAGCACATAGGTGATCATTTCGGGCAGATTGATCCCGGCCACATCTCCCTTCCCGGCATAGAGTGCTTTCCAGATCGAAATCTGAATCAGGATCAGAAAGAACCCGCTCAGGAAGGCGAATAACCAGTTCGCGCGGTAGGCCATGGACTGTTGGAGCTGGCGTTTTGTCAGCTCAACGAAGTAACGCATTTCTGCTTTTTCCTTAGATCAACGGCTGCTTTTGAACGTTCCGGGCATCCACGCGGACTCCTGCTCGACAAACTCCTGATCGCTCCCACGCGAGATGCCCGTCTTTTCATAGATATTCCGAACGATCTCTTCAACGCTGGTTTCCCGAAAGGTCAGGTCCCGGATCTGATGTGTCCCCACGATTTTCTGAATGACCCCGACGATCGAGACCTGATTGCGGTTGAATTCGATCCATTTTATCGATCCCTCTTCTTTAGTCACCTGCGATCCTTCCGGGGGGCTGAATTGATCCGGTTCTGACTCGAATTCTACTGTCAGCGTGACTTTCCCTCCAAAACGGTTCTTGATATCCTCCAGATCACCGTCCCAGATGATCCTTCCCCGATCGATCATGAGAAGCCGTCTGCACACCTGTTCGACATCGTTCATGTCGTGTGTCGTGAGGATGATCGTCACGCGCAAGTCTTTGTTCACCGACCGTAGGAACCGTCGGATTCGCTCCTTGGCGACGACATCCAATCCGATAGTCGGCTCGTCGAGGTAAACGATGTCCGGACCGTGGAGAAAGGCCCCTGCCAGTTCACACCGCATCTTCTGGCCGAGACTGAGCTGGCGCACGGGCCGATCCATGAACGACTCCATTTCGAGGAGTTCGACGAACATATCCAGGTTCTTCTTAAAGAGATCCTCCGGCACCCGGTAGAGATGCCGCGCGAGATGGAAAGATTCTATCGCGGGGATGTCCCACATCAGCTGCGTGCGCTGACCGAACACCACGCCCATCCGCCTGGCATTTTCCACCCGTTCTTTCCATGGAATCCTGCCTCTGACCGTTACCGTTCCCGAGGTCGGGACCAGGATGCCGGTGAGGACTTTCAGGGTGGTCGATTTGCCTGCGCCGTTCGGACCCACATATCCGATCAGTTCCCCCTCCTCGATCGTAAAATCGACCCCATCCAGGGCCTTGACGATCGAACGCTGCCGATCGAAAAGGTCCCGAAGGGCACCGGTCAACCCCCTGCGATGTTTATACACCTCGTAATTCTTGACCAGGTCCTTCACTTCAATTAAGGCCATCTGTTTCTCCGTGGTTTTTCGCGGCGCAGGAAAGATTGGCTTACCGGCCGGGCAAGATAAAAATCCGGTTTATCCTTAGGCGGGACGCGTTCGCGAAGTTCCGAATACTTCTTCCAGCTTCACCCGCACTTCATCGAGCAGACCCGCATCGGGCGGGGGATAGGGGGGGCCCATCCGGTTGTTCGGATAGAGTCCCTGGAGCTGTACGGCGGATTTCAGGACGCAATGCCAGTTTCGATCGATCGCCCACTGCATCCAGGGTTCTTCATAGCGGAAGACCATCTGCCAGGCCCCGTCGATGTCCCCTTTGATCAGGATTTCGTAAAACTGAAGGGGGATATCGGGCCGAAATGGGGCGATCGGACACAGATAAGCCGGAGATCCGATCTGGTATCCGAATACGAAGTTACGCATCTGGCCCCCGGAGATCACACCGAATTGCTGCTCTCGGGTCGCCCTTATCAGGTCGTAATAGTCCTTGAAGGCGTCTCCATCGTTCTTCATCCCGACGATGTTTTGACGCTCTGCCAGCCGAGAAACGACCTCCGGGTGGAACGGGGGTTCCCGGGTGCTCCAGAGCAACAGGGGAATATCGCTGCCACCTTCGATCTGATCAAAGTATCTCTCCATCATCTCCCGGGTCCGGGGAAATCCGGTGTGGATCTGGACCTTGACGGCATCGGCCCCGACGGCGTCTGCGTGCTTCAGAAAATCCCTGGCTTTAGCGGGTTTCCAGAAGGCGGTGGAGGCGATAAAGAGAGAGCGGCCCGCGTTTGCTTCAGCGACCGAAGCGGTCACGTCCCAGAGCTCTTCATCACTCATGCAGTAAAATTCACTGCTTCCGTAAGTCAGGAGGAGGACAGGCACCTTCTCGACACATAACCAGTCGACATAATTCCGAACTGCAGAATGGTTTATGGTTCCGTCGTCGTTGAAACAGATGTTTAGGGGGACCACAGGTCCCTTCATGCGGGAAAGGACGTTTTCAGATCTGGTCATAAAGGGCTCCAAAGGGAAAGGTGAAATCCAGAGGTCAGAGGTCGGGGGAAATTGAAGATCGAAAATTGAAGATTGAAGATTGAAGATCCTCCTAGTTTTTGGTGGAGAGCGAGGTTCTGTGAGGCGACGCATCAGCGGGCCAACGGTCCGCGATCCGAGCGTCAGGGAGCGTTTTCGATCTTTTGTGCTGAACACTAGATGAATCAGGATACGGGACAGGGATTAGGGGATGTGAAATTATCGCGGCCCTTCAGGCCGCAAGATGCTATTGCTTTCCAAGGACCCAGGGCGGTGCCCTGGGTTGAGGGACATCGCGCCGTTGGCGCTGGAGAAGAATCGATCAAATTTAGCGGTTTGCGGGCCCCCGGTCCAAGCCTTTTGTGATAAAAAAAGTTGCTTGACTTTAGGGGGTCAAGATCATATCTTGTCCGGATAAATTTATCGAATATCGTGGGCAAAGGCAGGGGAAAAGGTGAAACCGATTCGTCTCGAGTCCAGCAATCCCGGAGTGCGGCACGGAGGGTTGGATGCTGCTAAGGAGGCCCCCAACAGGGGATCGCCCGGCGGATTTTGTGTTTTTCCATGGATTTCGGAGCCCGCCATTGAGTCCACGGCGGGTTTTTTTTTAGCGAACTGTTGAGTAGGGAAGTGTGGGCCTGATGATCTCCTTCCGCATCTCCGTACTTCCAACGTATATCGGTAGGGAGGAGGGACAGGATGTCCCGAAGGGATAAAAAAATTCCGCAATAATGCGATTCTTCGTTTATTGCGGAATCGAATTGGGTTCATACCCAACGCGTTTTACACCAGGTCACAGGCCTCGGCCGGCATCCAATGGGCGTCCTTTCCGTCCCATTTGACATTACAGCCGAGGGGATTGGTCACCGGGTGGCTCACGGGGGCACCCGAAAGGTGCTCCTTCAGGGTGTTGTCGAGATCATTGACGGAAATCTTATCCGATTCCTTCGGATTATCCACCCCTCGACCGGTGTAGATGAGTTTTCGATCCACGTCGAATACGAAAAAATGCGGCGTTCTGAGTGCCCCGTAGGCCAGGGCGACTTCCTGAGTCTTGTCGTGAAGGTAGAGCCAAGGAAAATGGTGGGTCCTCATCCGCTCGACCATATGCCCAAAGCTGTCGTTTGGGTGGGTGTTTTCGCTGTTGGAATTGATCATCACAAATTTAACACCCTGTGGGAGGAACTGCTCGACGGTTTTTCGGGTGCCTTCGTCCGATCCGATGACATACGGACAGTGGTTGCAGGTGAATGAAACGACCAGGACCCTGGAATCGTCGAAATCGGATAATTTGTAGCTCCTGCCGTCCGTCGCAGGCAGGTCGAAATCGGGTGCCTTCTCTCCGACATGCAATGTAAACGCCATGATCGACTCCTTTGAAGATTGTAGACTGAAGATTAATGATTTAGGTAATTAGCAGATTAAGGCTTGACTTTCAGTCCCTTTTTGGTTATATTAAGTGTAATGAAAACAATTAACTTAACCAAAAAAAGGGAGATAGGAAAATGAACTTGTTGACGGCGATTGAAAAGTTCCCGACGCAGGAATCATGCATTGAGCATCTTGAGCGGGTAAGGTTCAGAGATGATCCGTTTTGTCCGCTGTGTGGGGCGGTTGGTGAGTGTGCCAGAAAGAAAGAGGGAACTCTTGTGGGGCGTTGGAACTGCCATGCCTGCGGGTCCAGCTTCAACGTTCTTTCGGGGACAATGTTTCAGGGTACGCATCTTCCGCTCCAGAAGTGGTTTATGGCAATCGCCTTGATCATCAACGCCAAGAAGAGCCTGTCCAGCTGCCAGCTTGCCCGGGACCTGAACCTTAACCAACGATCTGCATGGTATGTGCAACAGCGGATTCGCGCCGAGATGGCGACGAGGCAGGGGAAGATATTATTGCGAGGGATCGTCGAGGCAGACGAGACCTACGTTGGAGGCAAGCCACGGAAACGGAACAAGCGGTCAGGCGGTGGCAGCGCTCCCAGGGGGCGCGGAACCCGCAAGACTCCGGTTATAGGAGCCGTTGAGCGTGGAGGGAAGGTAGTTGCCCGTGTGGCGGACGATCTGTCTGGTAAGGGGGTTCTGGCCTTCGTCAAGCAGGCGATAGACCCTTCGGAAGAATCTGTGCTTATTACGGACGAATTCAGTTCCTACAGCGCAGTAAGGCAAATCATGAGTCATGCGGTGATCCACCACGCCAGGCATTACGCGGACGGTGATATACACACCAACACGATCGAAGGCGTGTGGTCCCTGCTCAAGAGAGCGTGGTACGGTTCACATCATCACTACACGAAGCGTTATACGCCGCTCTACGTGGCCGAAGCCTGCTACAAATACAACAACCGAAAAAACAAGCGGACGTTTGATACGTTCATGAAAGGGTGCTTCGCATAGCTTAAATTTGGAGGTTAAGTCAATGACCAATATTGAAATAATCAACAAGACGAAGACACAGGACCCGTCCATCAAAAATATTGGGTCAAACGTCTTCGTCACAATCGTTGATCGTCACGACAAGAGCCTGAGTTCCAATTATGATCGAGATCTCCGATCCGTCGGAAATCAGGTTCATTGAAACAACACCATATTCCCCACAATAGATCGAGATTCGGCATGGCTTCGAGGACTCGCTTTTCAATCTTAAAACTGATCCTGGTTCGGCATTGAAAGATGCCATTTGGGTCTCCAGTAGACGCCCCCGCGTACATTTTTACCTCATTCCATCTGTGCCTGTTAATGCCGGTTTACTTGCTGGGTAGTATCCGAAGCGCCCGGCAATCTCCGCCACGTATTTTTGCCACATGGACGGCGTCCTTAGATACCAGCCATGAAGGTACGTCCCAAAATCCTGATTCTGGTTCCATGAAACCGGTCCTTGAATATTCAGATAGCGGACAGCGTTCCACGCCTCCGGGTTGGTCTCGAAAATATCAATCAGATTGTGGGCGATCATATCGTTGGATCTTCGGAGGTAAGGATTTTCCGATAATCCGGGAAGTCGCGCCTCAAACCACGCCCTGAATTGTGCCGCATCCATTCTCTGGCCGGGGATATTTTGTTCTGCATAGGGCAGGAGACGATTCATCATAGAATGAAGATACCATGTCGTGTTTTGGCTTGGAACATATACGTTGAGAACAGCGCCTGCCAAGATCTTCTCATGTATCTTCCTCAAAACGTACAATGAGGCCATACTTGATAGAGATTCATCAAACCATTTATTCGGTCCGCTTCGCACCTGATAATAGTTACTCATCAAGTGACCATATTCATGGGCGAACTGAAAGACGTTTTGCTCGACATTAGTATTTTCCGTGTCTAACCAGATCACGTAAGAACCGGTTGGGGTGCGTGAGTATAGAACTTTCGGACCCTCCGGTTCGACATGCCGAACGACTATATCAGAATCGAGAGCATAAATCAGTGGTTCTGACAAGGTTTTCTGAACACTCTTACAGACCGCTTGAACAAGTTCAACTGGTTGGCGCCATCCTCCAGGTTCGACGGTGATCGATGGCAATAACTTGGGACGAGTACGAGTGGGAGGAGATCCATCTCTATAAACCGTTTCAATGATTGGCGCTGAAGGAGTAACAAGAACCGTTGTGTCTCTTACTACAAAGGTATCCAGAACCACATTATCGACGAACGTTGTATCTCTTACCAGAAGGGTATCCAGAACCACACGATCGACGATCGTTGTATCTCTTACTACAACGGTATCAACTTCAACGGATTCAGGGTCGAAGATCTCCCCGCCCGACTTTCCGAAATTGGAAGAAAATATGAAGAAGTCTTCAAGGTTTACCTCGCCGTTACCGTCCAGATCGCCGATCAGCCTTTCCTGAGCCGTTGCGGCCGCAAGCCATGTAACTACAAAAAAAACAGGGATTGCGTAGTTCGGGGCTTATAGGGCTTAAGCATTTAAGCGAAGCTCGGGCTGTTTCATGCCTCTTCCCACCACGGCCGGAGTATCGAATTTCTTTCCCTCAAGAATTTCGTGGACGTTCAGCATCTGAAGGCGGGGATAGGCTGCGCTACCGATTTTCACGTCTCCCGCTCTGGCCATGAGGCGGTGAAAGTTGCGGGTTTTTGTCTCCCCCAAGGGATCCATGATAATCAACCCGGCCATCATTGCAAGGTCGTTGTCCAGGACCCCGCATAAGGCGCGGAGGTCCCGAATCGATACGTTTTGTCCGCCCTTTACCTCAATGGCCATGTTATGCAAATCTCGTTTTCCTGGGCAATCGAAATACAATCGCCCATCGATCCCGCCGTCCGCCGTCCGCTTCGTGGTTACAAAACCATCTACTTCCTCAGTGGCCCATTTTTGAAAATGATAAGTGTCCCGTTCCCACAGGTCTTTCGCCCCTTCGGTGTTACGGGGCACACCTTCGATTTTGTAGTCTTGACCTTCGACCAGGCCCAGCTTGTCACGCAGCCTAAAAGCTGCTACGCGCTTGATGGCATGTATGGCTATGTCAATACCTATCCACCGGCGTTTGAGTCTGTGGGCCGCTTCCAGCGTTGTAGCGCACCCACAAAAGGGATCGAATACGACATCTCCATCAATGGAGCTGGCCTTGATGATGCGTTCAAGGAGTGCGAGCGGTTTCTGTGTGGCGTAGCCCATCCGTTCGGAAGACGTATTGGGAATTCTCCGTATATCGGTCCATATGTTTTGCAGTTGCTTGCCAGGTGCTTCATCCATATAGACCTTTAAGCCGTCCATGCGTGGCGTTCCGTCTCGCTTGGTCTGTATACGTCCTTCTTCCCACCAAGATTCAAGTTGTTCGCGTCGATAACCCCAACAGCGCGTATTGCCGGGCCTTGTTCCTCGCCATTCAAATCTATCACGACCGGAAGTCGGCGCAGTCAAGTCGTCAAGTCTATATTTTCGTCCAGTGCTGTCAACATGTCGAAATCGGCCCAATTGCGCCTCTCCATAAGGCTGATATTGTGGATTCCAGGTTGTAGTCCGGGAGTTTGAGTAGTACAATATGATGTCCGCAACATTACCGTATTTCCTGGCGTTGTTATGGCTTTCGGTCCTTTGCCAAGTGATTTCATTTCTGAAATTCTGATGTCTGAAAATACCGTCCATCATGACTTTGATGTAGTGGGATGCGGTCGGATCACAATGCAGGTAAATCGAACCTGTTGGCTTCAGGATGCTTTTCATGTGGAGTAGGCGTTCAACCATATACGAGAGGTAGGCCAGCAAGCGGGGTTGTGTTTCTCTCAAGGCTTTCATCCACAGGTGCCAGAAAGCAGCTATGCTGTCATCAACACCGGATTCCCGCATTAATACAGGCATGGTTCTGATCGCTCGTTCACGCTCTTCATCCAGCGTCCATAGATCACAGAAGGCATCAATCTGGTCCGGCAATGGTCGGCCCGTCCCATCCTTATAGATCGCATTGTAAGCCCGGTTGGAGTTGAATGGGGGATCGAGATAAATCAGGTCTACGCTGTCTTTCTTCATATATTCCTGCATGACCGTCAGGCAGTCGCCGTAATAGAGTTTGTTCACGCAAAGCACCCCCGAATGAAGGCGCCGAACGTGTTGTCGTTCTTTCTGTTGTTGTACTTGTAGCAGGTTTCGGCAACAAAGAGGGGCATGAACTTCCTGGTATAGTGGTGATGCGAACCATACCAGGCACGCTTGAGCAAAGACCAGACTCCTTCAATCGTGTTGGTGTGGATGGAGCCATTGACATAGGTTTCCGAGTGCTTGACAACCGAATGCCTGAATGTCTTTTGAATTGGTGATTATGCACTTGACTAAGGTTGGCAGGTTTGGTAAATTGATGGGATGGAATGGAAAAGTGTTTTTCGGAACCCGCTTTGCGCCTTGTCGGTGCTGGCTATGTTCGCAGGTTTACTGGTCGATTTTCAGGGGGCGGCGTCTAAAATGGCACGAGCTATTCCCCTAATAGAAGCCTTACTGCCATTGATAGCCCTTGGGGGGGTTACGTTCTTTGGGTTGTGGTCAATATGGGCGGTTCCATCATTCTTCTGGGCGCGTCGCCCTGCTGCCAAGTTTGGAACAAATTACTATTTCATAGTGAAATGCCGCAATGCCGTTGAAGGTCGCATTATCGGCATATTGGACAACAATTCTCACTTGTATGCCGGAATGACGGAACTTTCCAATACGTTGAGTCGATTCCGAATCCAATGTCCCAATATAAATCCTGACGATAAATATTACGCAGTAGTATGGTTCAACTTTCTTGCACAATTAGCGCCATTGGCACGGCACGATGATTTGTACAATGCACGCAAACTTGGATTACGGGGAAATGAATCACATGACCGAACCCAACTTTAAGAACCGCACGATATGGACGGGCGACAACCTGGACATCATGCGTGGCATGAACTCCGAAAGCGTTGATCTGATCTACCTTGATCCGCCCTTCAACTCCAATCGCACCTACTCCGCGCCCGTAGGAAGCAAGGCGGCGGGGGCTGCCTTCAAGGATTCATGGTCGTTATCCGATTTGGATGTTGCCTGGATGGGGATCATTGCCGACAAACATCCGGGCATGTATAAGGTTCTGGAAGCGTCTGGCGTCGCTCACGGAAAAGGGATGCAATCCTATCTTTGCATGATGGGTGTCCGAATCCTTGAAATGCATCGTCTCTTGAAGCCTGCGGGGAGCATCTATCTTCATTGCGATCCCACGGCCAGTCACTACCTCAAGCTGCTTATGGACGCGGTATTCGGGCAGGAAAATTTTCGGAGTGAGATCACGTGGCGCCGTACCAATGCGAAAGGATTGGCGTTCAAGAGCTACCCGAACAACGCTGACTTTCTGTTGTACTACAGCAAAGCCGAATCTTTTACGTGGAATCGTCCATTTCGCTCCCATGATCCGACCTATTTAAAAAAATTTTACCGACATGTTGATCCAAAAACCGGACGGCGCTATCTACTCGACAATCTGGCGAACCCGAACTCGGATCGCCCTAATTTGACATACGAGTTTCTCGGAGTAACCAGAGTTTGGCGTTGGACACGAAAACGAATGCAGAAAGCCTACGAACAGGGTCTCGTTGTGCAGCAACGTCCGGGTGCAGTTCCAAGACTCAAAAGGTATTTGGATGAGATGAAAGGCGCCCCGGTTGATACGATTTGGGACGATGTAAAGCCAGTACAGGCTCAATCCGGGGAGCGCATCGGCTATCCCACCCAGAAGCCCCTTGTCCTCCTGAACAGGATCATCCAGGCAAGCAGCGACATCAACGATATGGTCATGGACCCATTCTGCGGATGCGCAACGACCTGCGTGTCGGCGGACAAGCTGAACCGCCAATGGGTCGGAATAGACATCTCGCATAAAGCTTCCGAGCTTGTCAACATGAGACTTCAATCGGAATTGGGAGACCTTTATCATTCCCGCCTGGTTGCGGTCCGAACCGACGTTGTATCTATTCTGAGATAACAAGAGAAAAGCAGATAAAGGTCCAAGCAAGATTCAGGCAGCCTTGTGGATGGTCTGGGATGTTCTTTGCCGATTGATTTCTATGCGGCGCTGCCGAGCCTCCTCCTTTCGACCTTGTCGGTGGTGAAGAATCTTTTGATGCTGGCCTTTATGCCTCTGAAGAGGCGTGACATACTGTATTGCCCCGTGATAGCGTTCGGCGTTGTAGCTGTGAATGAAGGAATCAATCAGGCCTTCCAGTTGATGGAATGTGAAGATGTCCTGGAAGCGCAGCCAGTCGTATTTGAATGTCCGGAAAAAGGCTTCGATCCAGGCGTTGTCCGTGGGTGTTTGATATCGGGCAAACAGCTGCGAGATGCCCAGGTCCTTGAAGAATTGGGCCATCGATTTGGCCTTCATCTGAGATCCGTGATCTGAGAGGGCTGTCAAGCTTATGGGCCCAGTGTCCAGGTCCAGCAGTCCTTCGTTGGCAAGGGCTTGATCCCAGGCCTGTTTGACCTGCTCCACGGTCGCGTTGAAGGAGAGCTTCCATCCTACGATCTTCCTGGAATACACGTCGAGAATGGCGGTAAAATACAGGAACAAACCGAAAAATGGGATGTAGGTCAGGTCCCAGCTCCAGACCTGATTAGGACCTTCAGGTTTGACCTGGGGCTTGCTCTGCTTGACCGGCGTCCTCACCTGTTTCCTGCGTGCCAGACGTTCTTTCCTGGCCTGTCGGTAGAAGCTGGAGGCCGAGGCCTGCACTACCCCCTTCTCTGAGGCTACCACCGCCAGCTGATGGGGAGGCAGATCGGCATAGGTCTCATCCCTTAAGAGGGCCGGGATTTGCTCTTTCTCCTCCCTCAGCAATCCGTGTGGGGCCTCATCAGGGGCGGGCCCGGGCTTCCCATCCAAAAGCGGGTCCGACACCCCATCCAGCTTCTCTTCTCGATCTCGCCGGCTCCAGGCACAATACCGCTGGAGGGGAAGCTGTAGGATCTCGCAAGAACGGGTGAGTTTCACCCCTTTCTCCTTGGCCCGATGGACCATTAAGAGGATCTCGCGTTTGACCTCAGCTTGCACCCGGTGGCCCTTGATCGGGCCTGTCAGATCCCATTCACACTTTTTTTTAGCAGGGAAAGTTCCACAGATTGCTCAATGATCGTTTGCTCCAGGCGTGCCCGCTCTTTGCGCAGCTGCTCCACCTCCTCAGCCGATACCATCGGCTTGCGGCTCCGGCGACCCTTGAACTCCTTGAGGGCCCCGGACTTGACCGACTCACGAATACGCTTTAGATCCGAGGAATGAATGCCCCATTTCCGCAGCACCTGTGCAATGGGAACATCTCCCCGGCTGGCTTCAAGGAAAATCTCATACTTCTGTTCCGGGGACAAGCTCCTGCGCTTCTTGACCGGGTCACTGTTTGAGGACAGTTGCTCCATCTTTACTCCTCCTGTGAGGTCAGGGATATCCCAAAATATGTATCCCTTCTCAACCCTACAGGCAACCAGGATCTTGCTTCGACCTTGCCCCCGTTTTTTCGGGCGATCTCAGACAAAAGATAACGTTCCAAAGCGCACTGACTTGGGCGAACTTCCCGATTACCGAACGTACAAGCATATCCTGTTCGGCAAGCAGGAAGGAGTATGCGGTGGTTGTCGTTCAACGTTCCAGTTCAGGAACTTCACGGTGGATCATATCGTACCCAAAATCAAAGGAGGAACCAACCACCAAGACAACCTGCAACTGCTCTGCGGAGCCTGTAACAGCTTGAAAGGTGATAGGCCGCAAGCCTATCTGGTGGCGAGATTGAAAGGCTTGGCCACACCTTAGGCCGCCGTCAGGTTCCGGTACGTGATGTTGTCCGTGTTCATGATCCGGCGAAGCGTATCGTGGAACAGGCGAGGATTGTTACGATTGTTGAACCTCCATTCAAGCTCTTCAAGATAACGGTCCATATGCTTAGTGCTCATCTTGTGAAACGTCCCTACGATGGAACGCTTGAACAGGGACCAGACGCCCTCGACGCTGTTGGTGTGCACGTCGCCGACAACCCATTGCTCTTCGGAATGCCTGACGGTTTCATGACGGGTGTCATGGTCCTCGACTCCGAGATAGGATTTCAACTCGTCCGTGTAAATGGCTTCCGCTTCGTCCTTGACGGTTCGCCGGATAAAGTCATGAAGCGTCTGGCGTCTGACGTTGGAGATGCGCTCGATTCGGATGTTTCCGCCCCTCTGGACGGCCCCTGCGATCCAGGTTTTGTTTCCCTTGTAGGCGCGCCCCTTGTTCTTTGTCCTGCCTCCTACAAGCGTTTCGTCCACTTCCACGACGCCGAGCAGCGTCGGCCCCTCAAACGGATCGTTGCCCATAGCCTTCCGGATTCTGTGGCAGAGATACCAGGCCGACCGGTAGGCGACGCCGAGCGTTCGTTGAAGTTGAAGCGCGGAGATGCCTTTTTTGGATTCGCACATCAGGTAGATCGCCAGGAACCATTTGCGAAGCGGCAGATGAGAATCATGCATGATGGTCCCGGACATAACGCTGAACTGGTACTCGCATGACCGGCATTCCCACAGGTTGTAATCGTGAAGCTCGTTTACCCCCGTGTCTCCGCAGCGCGTGCAACATACGCCGTTCGGCCAGCGGATGCGCTCAAGGGCTTCCCTGCACTTCCCGTCATTGCCGAACCGGTCAATCAAGGAGATAATATTGACGTCCATGGATCACACTCCTAAGAAGAAGAAGAAATTGCCTAAGGATTTCGCCGAGCGGACCGACCACGAGCTCATGGAGCTGCTTTTCGGAAAACAGGTCATGAAAGCCGTTGACAAGATCGTCGATGACCGGTCACAAGACTTTGACAGTAAGTAAGTAACGTCGTCCATAGACTTAATATAACAATATTCTTATCCTTAGTCAAGTGCATAATAACCTTTGAATTGCGTTGTAGGATTTGAATTCATCTGTCACCAGCAAGGAGCCGTCGGGCTTGACGGTCTTTTTGATGAACGCCATGACGCCTTTGCCCGAAAGGTCGTCTGTGACCCGGGCAACAACGTTTCCACCACGTTCAACGGCGCCTATAACCGGCGTTTTCTTTGTTCCTCTGCCTCTCGGGCGGGGGGGGGGTAGATGATCTCTTTCTGCCACCGACGTAGGTCTCGTCCGCTTCAACAATACCTTGCAGCAACAGAAAACCCTCTTTGCGTGCCATTTCCGCCCGTATGCGTTGTTGCATATACCAGGCCGACTTGTGATTCATTCCAAGGTCACGGCCCAACTGGTGGCTCGACAGGCTCTTCTTGGCGTGCATGACAAGTCCGATGGCAAAGAACCAGTCCTGCAACTGAAGCTTGGTGTTCTGGAAAATCGTGCCGGAAAGCACATTAAAACTGGCCTTGCATGAATGGCAGTTCCAACGTCCGATTCTGTTGCCATCGGCTTTGCGGGCCACGTGGCCAACAACACCGCAGAGCGGGCAGTAAGGCTCATCACCAAAACGGACCTTTTCGAGATGCCTGATGCACGATTCTTGATTGGGGAACCGCGCGAAGATTTGATGAATGGTCATTGCAACAACTCCTTTGTGGGGCTTGATGTTTGGTTGCCGAATGCTTATAATATAAGCAATCCAACCCCGATTGTCAAGCCCCAATCTACGCAATCCCAAAAAACAGATACTATAATTAAAACTTTCCGCATTTATCCCACCTCCTTGATGAGTAGTTTTGGCACCTGCCAAAAGAAGGTGCCGGGTAGAACCACCAATCACGCAGAGAGATGATGCGGGAAGGGTCCTGCTTATTCGCCGAACCGGGTTGCAAGGCCGGCTCTGGTGTTGTTGGCTATTATATTCGGCAGGCTACCCGACATGCGGGACTGCCTGATTGGTGGTACGTGGAATATAACCAACTCAGGACCGAAAGTCAAGCCTTAATCTGCTAATTGCGATGATTTATAGTCGAACCACCAGTTTTCCTGATGGCTCTTATTTATCTCGATTATCCTAAATATATAAATAAAGCCCCAGGAGAAGAATCAAGGGTTCTTGCCGGGAATCCTCCTGCCGGATTTGGATTCGATTCGTGACTTGACATCAACACCATGATTGGGTATCGTAGTGAATATATTGTGTCTTCCATACGAAGCACCACATGTCCTTGTATTGGGTCGGTTGTGTAGTATGAAATCCCCTGGAAGAGGTCCCGCATGAAAGGTCCGATCGGATTGCCCCCCAAGCAAGGGCTTTACGATCCTCGCCACGAGCGCGATGCCTGTGGTATAGGCTTTGTCGTGAATATCCACGGGGAGAAGTCCCACCAGCTCGTGTGTCAGGCCCTTTCCGCCCTGAATTGTCTGAGCCATCGGGGCGCCCGGGGGTGTGAGGCGAACACGGGTGACGGCGCAGGTATCCTGCTGCAGGTTCCCCACAAATTTCTCCGGAAGGCCTGCCAAGAGATCGGCATAAAGCTCCCCGATCCGGGATCCTTCGGGGTGGGGATGGTTTTTCTTCCTCCGGACCGGGACGAACGCCGACGATGCGAAGAGGTCTTTGAAGGGATTGTCGATGCGGAAGGCCAAAAGCTTTTGGGCTGGCGTGACGTTCCAAAGGGGGATGCCGATCTCGGGGCGACGGCTATGTCGTGCGAGCCCTTTATTCGGCAGATTTTCATCGGCCGGAACCCGAACCTCCAGGATGAAATGGCCTTTGAGCGAAAGCTCTATGTGATTCGAAAACGCGCTGAGAAGGCCATCCGTTATGAAGGCGACCTCCCGGGAGGCGGTTTTTTCTACGTCCCCAGCCTTTCATGTCGGACGATCATCTATAAGGGAATGCTCACATCCCAACAGGTCGGAGAGTTCTACGCGGACTTGAAAGATCCGCTTATGGAAACCGGGCTGGCTTTGATCCATTCCCGGTTCAGCACGAATACCTTTCCCTCGTGGGAGCTTTCCCATCCCTATCGCTACATGATTCACAACGGAGAGATCAATACCCTGCGGGGCAATACAAACTGGATGTATACACGCCAGGCCATGCTCTCCTCAGATCTGTTCGGAAGCGACATCGAAAAGCTCTTTCCGATCATCCAGGAGGACGGGAGCGACTCGGCCAAATTCGACAACTGTCTGGAGTTTTTGAGCCTGGGCGGCCGCTCTCTGCCGCACGCGGTGATGATGATGATCCCGGAACCCTGGGAGAATCACGAGCAAATGAGCGATGAGAAAAAGGCCTTCTATGAGTACCACAGCTGCCTTATGGAACCGTGGGACGGTCCCGCTTCGATCGCTTTTACGGACGGCATCCGGGTCGGGGCCGTGCTCGACCGGAACGGATTGCGTCCCTCTCGCTATTACGTGACAAAGGACGATCTGGTGATCATGGCCTCCGAGGTGGGTGTTCTGGATGTGCCCCCGGAGCGGGTGCTTCACAAGGGAAGGCTCCAGCCGGGCAGGATGTTCCTCGTCGACACGGAGGAAGGCGGGATCATCAGCGATGAGGCGTTGAAGCATCGGATCGCGGAGGAGCATCCCTATCGCCTGTGGCTTGACGAGCACCTGGTGGACTTTGAAAAGATTCCCGACGTTCCTCACCAGGATTCTGAATTAGACCACGAGACGGTTCTGCAGCGACAGCAGGTCTTCGGCTATACGTTCGAAGACCTACGTGTGAACATCGGCCCCATGGCCACGGATGCGATCATGCCGCTCGGGTCGATGGGGAACGATGCGCCGCTTGCAGCCCTTTCCGACCAATCGCACCTGCTCTACAACTACTTCAAACAACTGTTCGCGCAGGTCACGAACCCTCCGATCGATCCGATCCGAGAGGAGCTCATCACAGCGACCGAGACCACTCTAGGATCGGAGCGCAATCTCCTGAACCCAGAGCCGGAGAGCTGCCGACAGATCCGGCTCAAGACCCCGATCCTCAAGGATGAGGAACTGGAGAAGCTTCGTCGCATCGACAGGCCGGGATTCAAGGCCGGGACCCTGTCGATCACCTTTAAGGTCGCGGACGGAGAGGCAGGGCTCGAAATCGGTCTGGAAAGGCTTTTCAAGGCGGCCGACCGGGCGATCGATGAGGGGGTGAACATCCTGATCCTGTCGGATAAAGCCTTCGATCGGGAAAAGGCACCGATTCCGGCCCTCCTGGCGGTCTCGGGTCTTCATCACCATCTGATCCGGGAGGGGAAACGCACCCGGGTGGGCCTGGTGCTCGAATCCGGGGAGCCGAGGGAGGTCCACCACTTCTGCCTGCTGTTGAGCTACGGGGCTCAGGCCATCAACCCATACATGGTCTACGAGAGCCTGAGGGACATGATCCGGGAGGGCTTGTTAACCGACCTGACCTTTGAGGAGGCCGTGAAGGGTTACAACAAGGCCGGGATGAAGGGTGTGGTCAAGGTTATGTCGAAGATGGGGATCTCCACATTCAAGTCTTATCGGGGGGCACAGATCTTCGAGGCCGTGGGGATCAAACAGGCCGTGATCGACAAGTACTTCACCTGGACCGATTCCCGGGTGGAAGGTGTCGGCCTGGATACGATCGCCGTGGAGGCGCAAAATCGGCACGAGAGAGCATTTCCGAAAATCCCTGTGAACGGCAACACCCTGGATGTCGGGGGACTGTACCAGTGGCGTCAGGACGGCGAGCATCATATGTTCAACCCCCAGACCGTGCACAAGCTCCAGCTGGCGTGCCGCACGAACAACTACGATGTCTTCAAGGAATACGCGGAGCTGATCAATGATCAGTCCGTTAAACTCGGTACGCTGCGCGGCCTCCTGGACCTGAAGTATGCCCCGGAGCCGATTCCGATCGAGGAGGTGGAACCCGTTGAATCGATCTGTCGACGATTCAAGAGCGGCGCCATGTCCTACGGTTCGATCAGCAAGGAGGCACACGAGACCCTGGCGATTGCGATGAACCGAATCGGCGGCAAGAGCAACACCGGGGAGGGGGGTGAGGACCCCGCACGCTACACCCTGGACCCCAATGGAGATTCGCGCAACAGCGCAATCAAACAGGTCGCTTCGGGTCGTTTCGGCGTCACCACCAACTATCTGGTAAACGCCAAGGAGCTTCAGATCAAAATGGCGCAGGGGGCAAAGCCCGGCGAGGGCGGAGAGCTGCCCGGGCGGAAGGTCTACCCCTGGATCGCCAAGGTAAGATTCTCCACGCCGGGAGTGGGTCTGATCTCACCCCCACCGCACCACGACATCTATTCGATCGAAGATCTGGCACAGTTGATACACGATCTCAAGAACGCCAATCATCACGCCCGGATCAACGTCAAGCTGGTTTCCGAGGTCGGCGTCGGGGTGATCGCAGCGGGTGTGGCCAAAGGCCACGCGGACGTGGTTCTGATCAGCGGACTCGACGGCGGAACCGGCGCCTCCCCTCAGACGAGCATCAAACACGCGGGTTTACCGTGGGAGCTGGGTCTTGCGGAAACCCATCAGGTGCTGGTCCTGAACAACCTGCGGAGCCGGATCGTGGTGGAGACCGACGGCCAATTGAAAACCGGCCGGGACGTTGTGGTCGCAACGCTTCTCGGTGCGGAGGAGTTCGGGTTTGCCACGGCCCCGCTGGTCGCTCTGGGTTGCATCATGATGCGTGTCTGCCACCTGGATACCTGTCCGGTCGGTGTGGCGACGCAGAATCCTGAGCTCCGAAAGAAGTTCACGGGTGATCCCCAGCACGCGGTCAATTTCATGCAGTTCATCGCCCGGAATATGCGCGAGATCATGGCCCGGCTCGGATTCCGGACGATCAACGAGATGATCGGGCGCTCGGACCGGCTGGAACCGAGGAAGGCCATAGCCCACTGGAAGGCCCGGGGTTTGGATTTCTCGAAGATCCTCTACCAACCCGACGTCGGTCCTGAGGTGGGCCGCTACTGTCAGATCCCACAGGATCACGGCCTGGACATGGCGCTTGACAACCGGGTGCTTCTAGATCTGTGCAAACCCGCTCTTGAGCGGGGCGAGCAGGTCAAGGCGGAAGTTCCTATCCGGAATACCGATCGTGTGGTCGGCACGATCCTGGGCAGTGAAATCACCCGCCGATTCGGTCCGGACGGCTTGCCGGAGGACACCATCCATCTGAATTTAAAGGGGTCAGCGGGCCAGAGTTTCGGGGCCTTCATACCCCTCGGTTTAACCCTCGAACTGGAGGGAGACGCGAATGACTACTTCGGCAAAGGGCTTTCGG
Organism: Candidatus Latescibacterota bacterium; assembly: GCA_965217865.1. Taxonomy (GTDB): domain Bacteria; phylum Latescibacterota; class UBA2968; order SICM01; family SICM01; genus CBDCJO01. The sequence continues at coordinate 4,597,792 of CBDCJO010000002.1, forward strand.
GCGGGAAGCTCATCCTATATCCACCCGAGGGATCGACGTTCAAACCCGAAGAGAACATCATCGTTGGGAACGTGGCTTTTTACGGGGCCACGTCTGGGGAGGCCTACATCTGCGGGATGGCCGGAGAGCGGTTCTGTGTCCGGAACAGCGGGGTGCGGGCGGTGATCGAATCGGTGGGGGACCATGGATGCGAGTATATGACCGGCGGCCGGGTCGTGGTCCTCGGCGCGACGGGAAGAAATTTCGGCGCCGGGATGTCGGGTGGAATCGCGTATGTTCTGGACGAGTCAGGGGAATTCACCGTCCACTGCAACCGGGAAACGGTCGAGATCGAGCGCCTGGAAGAGGAGGATGAGATCGAAGAGGTCAGGGGGATGATCCATTGCCACGTAGAGTACACCAGGAGCGAACTGGGACGACGCGTTCTTGCCAAATGGGGGGAGACGACCTCGAACTTCGTGAAGGTCATGCCGAAAGACTACAAACGGATGCTGGAGGCCCTCAAGCGGGCGGAGGAGGCTGGATTGAGCGGGGATGAAGCGGTGATGGTGGCCTTCGAGGAAAACAAGAGCGATCTCGCACGGGTCAGTGGGAACTAGGGAAGGAAATGAAAATGAAAAATACGAAGTGCAAAGTGTAAAATAGGATTCAGATGGGCAAGCCGACTGGATTTATCGAGTACAGACGCGAACTTCCCGCCGATCGTCCCCCCGAAAAGCGGATACACGATTGGAAGGAGTTTCACCTCCACCTTCCGGAGGAGAAACTGAGGCAGCAGGGTGCGCGCTGTATGGACTGCGGGATTCCCTTCTGCCATACGGGGACGTTGATCAACAACATGGCATCGGGATGCCCGGTCAACAACCTGATCCCGGAATGGAACGACTTGGTCTACAAGGGGCTATGGAGAGAAGCCCTGGAACGCCTGCTCAAGACCAACAACTTCCCGGAGTTCACCGGACGGGTTTGCCCCGCGCCCTGCGAAGGCTCGTGCGTCCTTGGCATCGATCAACCTCCGGTGACGATCAAGAATATCGAGTGCTCGATCATCGACAAGGGTTTCGAGGAAGGCTGGGTGGCACCGGAGCCGCCGGAGAAACGGACGGGAAAAAAGGTGGCCATTGTGGGGTCCGGCCCGTCCGGCCTGGCGTGCGCCGCACAGCTCAACCGGGCCGGCCATCTGGTGACGGTCTACGAGCGGGCGGACCGGATCGGCGGGCTTCTGATGTACGGAATTCCGAACATGAAGCTGGACAAGTCGATCGTTCAACGCCGGGTCGACCTGATGGCTGAAGAAGGCGTCACGTTCGTGACGAATACGGAGATCGGTAAGGATATTCCGGGGAATCAGATCGTGGACGAATTCGACGCGGTTGTCCTTTGCGGCGGGGCGACCAAGCCCAACGACCTTCCCATCGAGGGACGGGAGCTCAAAGGCATCCTCTTCGCCATGAAATTCCTCCACGCCAATACTAAGAGTCTTCTGGATTCCGGACACAAGGATGGAAACTACCTCTCCGCTGCCGACAAACACGTGATTGTGATCGGAGGAGGCGACACTGGGACGGACTGCGTCGGGACATCGATGCGACACCAGTGCAGGTCCCTGACCCAGTTCGAAATCCTGGCCAGGCCCCCGGACGAACGGGCCTCGGACAACCCGTGGCCGGAATGGCCCAAGGTCTACCTGCTCGATTACGGCCAGGCGGAGGCCAAGGCGCGGTTCGGAGATGATCCGCGGCGTTACCTGATTATGACCCAGAAATTCGTAGGGGACGCCAACGGACACGTCAAGGAACTGCACACGGTCAACGCAGAGTGGACGAAGGGGGACAACGGACGGGCTTTCCCGAAGGCGGTTCCGGGGACGGAAAAGGTCTGGCCGGCCGACCTGGTGCTGTTGTCTATGGGTTTTCGCGGACCCGAGGACACGGTCCTTCAACAGCTCAACGTGGACCGGGACGAACGTTCCAACGCCAAGGCCGAGTACGGCCGGTTCGCCACGAATGTTGAGGGGGTTTTCGCGGCAGGCGATATGCGTCGTGGGCAGAGCCTGATCGTCTGGGCGATTCACGAAGGGCGGGCTGCGGCCAGGGAATGCGATCGGTACCTGATGGGCTCGACCAGCCTGCCTTAAACAGGTCCGGTGTCGCATTAAAAAGCATATCGGAGAAGTGGGGACCTTTTATTTTTAGTGAAATCCCTTCTTCTCCTTTTATTTTAGGGGGGAGGGAACGGGAGGGAATCTCAAAAAGAAAATGAAAAATGGAAAATGGAAAATGGAAAATGGAAAAGGTGGGAAAGTCCGGTTGGGTTCACACCGAAAGATATCCTCCATCGACGGCAAGGGTATGACCCGTTACCATGCTGGAGGCCTCCGATGCCAGGAATATGGCCGCGCCGACCACCTCCTCCGGCTTACCGAGACGCCCCATCGGGGTCCGGCTCGTAAAATAATCGATCGAATCGGGACGGACCCTTCTTGTCAGAGGAGTGTCGAAAAGAGAAGGCGCGATCGCGTTCACCTGAACGTTTTTGGTGGCCAGCTCCAGTGCGAAGGATCGGGTCAGCTGCGCCACGCCTCCCTTGGCGGCGAGATAAGCCACGCTTTCCGGGTAGGCGACGAAAGCGCCGATCGAAGCCAGGTTGATGATTTTTCCCCGTCCACGTTCGGCCATGTGCCGTCCCACGATCTGCATGGTCAGGAACGTCCCCTTGAGGTTGACCTCGATGACCCTGTCCCAGTCGGACTCCTCGTAATCCAGGACAGTCCCCCTGATTCCGATTCCCGCGGAGTTTACGAGAATATCGATCGATTCCCGTTCACGAAGCACTTCGGCCACCGATTTCTCGATCTCCGATCGGTTGGATACATCCATTCGCAAGGCCAGGGCTCGGCCGCCATCCTTCAGGATAACCTCGACGGTTTCCCGGGCGGCTTCCAGGGAGATGTCCGTTACGGTGACGCCTGCACCAGCGGCCGCGAAGCCGGAGGCAATTTCAGCCCCGAGGCCGCTTCCGCCTCCCGTAACCAGGGCCGTTCGACCGTTCAGGTCGAACATTTTCGATCCTTTATCCATTTGCAGGAACTTAACCTTAGCGAGGGGTGTAAGATTGAAGAGACTCGCGAAATAAATAAAACCCGGACAACGATGTCAAGATGACTTTGCCGAGTCTGAAATCGATATACGGACATAGATTGCACTTCGTGAGAGGAAAACCATGCAGAACCTAAAGCTAGTCTCCGGGGGTGAGATGCCGATCCTCGGGTTGGGGACATGGGATCTTCGGGGGGAGGGCGCAAAGCAGGCGATCAAGGAGGCCCTCGCCATGGGCTACACACATATCGATACCGCGTGGATGTACAAAAATCAGCGAGAAATCGGGGAGGCCTTGCGGGAAGCGAAGGTGGACCGATCAGGCCTGTTTATCACGTCCAAGGTATGGCATACGCACCTTCACTTCGAGGGTGTTTTGGAACAACTGGAGGAGACCATCCGGGACCTCCGGACGCCGTATGTGGACCTCTTTCTGGTCCACTGGCCCAACCGGGCGGTGCCGATGGAGGAGACCTTCGGTGCACTTCAAAGGATCTTCGAGGAAGGAAAAGCCCGGAGTATCGGGGTGAGCAATTTCGAGGTCGATCACCTCGAGGAGGCGCGGTCGGTTTCTAAGATCCCGATCAGCGTGAATCAGATCAAGTATCATCCGGGGGCAGAACAGCGGGACGTGCTGCAGTGGTGTCAGGACCACGATGTGGGGGTCACAGCGTATTCCCCGCTGGGCAAGAAGGGCATCCTCAAAGATTCGACACTCCTGGAAATCGGGAGGGGACGTGGAAAGACGATTGCGCAGGTCGCCTTGAGGTGGCTGGTTCAGAAGGGGATGGTCGTGATTCCCAAGGCGAGTTCAAGGGCGCATCTGCAGGAGAATATGGACCTGTTCGACTGGGCGCTGTCCGGTGCGGAGATGGAACGGATAGACGGCATTCGCCGCGGGTGGGTTCGCAGGCTTTTACGCTGATTCGTCGAGATTAGGAAAAGGCAGTAGCAGGAAAGGCAAAGGCAGGGGAGAAATTGAAGATTGAAAATTGAAGAATATTGAAGCGAGATCAATAAGACCACAAGAAAGTCCTGAGTTGTTCAAATATTCAATTTTCCGATGTTCAATATTCAATAGAGTGAGCATGAGGGTATTCATTACCGGAGGAACCGGGTTCATCGGAACGCACCTTATCGAACGATTCGCCCGATCCGGACACGACATCACGTGCCTGGTCAGGGAGTCGAGCGATACGGGGAAGATCAAAGGGATCGGGGCCGAAATGGTCACCGGGGATATCCGGAACATGGAATCCCTGCTCGACGGGATGAAGGGGGCCGACTGGGTGGTCAACCTGGCCAATGTCTACTCCTTCTGGGAGCCCCGAAGTCAGGTTTATTCGGAAGTCAATGTCGAAGGCACCCGAAATCTGATGGCGTGTTCTTTGGCCGTCGGGGTCTCCAAGGTGTTACACGTAAGCTCAATGGCGGTCTTCGGCAAACCCAGGGATTGTCCGTTCACCGAAAAGAGTCCGGTGGGTCCGGTTCGGTTTAGCGAATACGCAAGGACCAAATACGAGGGAGAACGGGTAGCCTGGACATTCCATCAAGAAAAGGGACTTCCGCTGGTCGTCTTATATCCCGGGGGCATCCTCGGTCCGGGAGACCCAAAGGCCAGCGGCCAGTACATCCAGAACCTGATTCATCGCCGGATGCCGTGCACCGTGTGTAACGATTCAATCATCACGTGGGTGGGCGTGAAGGATGTGGCCGAAGCCATCGTGAGGGCATTGGAGAAGGAGGACAATGTCGGTGAGAAATATCTGGTAGGGAAACAACGACTCTCGATCAAAGAGATGAACGAGATGGTGAGCGAAATCTCAGGGGTCGACTTGCCCAAGGCGCATCTTCCGGATCGTCTGGTCACACCGATTTCACGGTTCCTGACCTGGTGGGCGGATCTGATAGGAAGACCGCCCGGGTGGGGAATGGCGGCTGATCAGATTCGGACGATGAGAATGGGATTCAGTGGGGATGGGAGCAAGGCGGAAAGGGAACTGGGAATCACCTACACCCCCATTCGGAAGGCCATGGCGGATGCGATCGCTTCGTATAAAAAAAAAGAATATGGAATATAGAATACAGAAGGCAGAATACAGAAGGAAAGACAGAGATCGAAGTTCAGAGAAATGGAGAATAGAGGAAGTCAAAAAGAATGTAGAATATAGAATACAGAATGAAAAGACAGAGATCGTAGGTCAGGGAAAGGAGTAAACAGGAGTCAGGGGCGAGAATCCGGAGTAGGGCAAAGGAGGGATCTGTGGATCAGCATTCAGGAAATTGCACGGTTTTGATTTCTCCTGACTCCTGTATTCTGTATTCCGGTGGGGTGGGCCTATAGGCGGGAGAAGGGGATACGGGGGATGAGGGCGTTGAACGAAAATCCGAACTATCGAAAGAACATCCTTGACGATTAACAGAAAACCCGACCGACGTGGAAAGGGGTTAAAATCGTATGTCATGCAATGAGAAAATCGCAGTAGAAGTATTTCGGGTTGAAGAAATTCCGTTGGGAACCAAGGGGCGTTTCCATCTGGTCATCGACAATATGCCGGATGGAGGGGATCTCCTCTTTCCCGCTTTGATCGTCCGAGGAAGACGTCCCGGAAAAACCCTCCTGGTCACGGGTGGAACCCATGGAGACGAATATGAAGGGGTGGTGGCCATCCAGGATGTCTTCGAGAGTCTAGACCCTTCGGTATTGGAAGGAACCTTTTTCGGGATCCCTGTCCTGAACGCACCTGCTTTTATAGCTGCCCAACGCGAAGGCGTGTGGGACCATCTCAACCTTGCCCGGGTCTTCCCCGGAAGCTCCACGGGCAGTCCCACACAGCGCATTGCGCACGCATTTCAGGAGTTTGTAGTGGATCAGGCCGACCTCTACCTGGACATTCACAGCGCGGGGTCCCAAAACGTTATCCAGGATCTTGCCGGGTATCAGATCCGGGAAGGCGAACTGGGGGAGATTCAGAGAAAAGCTGCCTTTGCTTTCGGGTTCGATCTCGTGTGGGGTACCGCCCCCTCGTCCGGCCGAACCCTGAACGCGGCCGCGGATAAGGGGGTCCCGTCGATCTATGTGGAAATGAGGGGAAGCGGACAATGCAGGCCCGAGGATCTGGAGAAAGCCAGGAGCGGCATCAAAAATGTTTTGAGCTTTCTGGGGATCGTCGAAGGACCTTTTCCCAGGGATCCTCCCCGCCTGTTCGTGGAAGACCCATCTCCCGGATCCGGCCATCTCCAGACGGGACATCCCAGTCCCACATCAGGAATCTTCGTATCTTCGGTTGGCCTCTGGGATCCTGTGTCGAAGGGGCAAAAACTGGGGGAGATCCGTGGTCCTGACGGGACTCCACTTGCCCGGGTGGAGAGCTTGCTTGAAGGCCGGGTGCTCTGTTTGAGAGTCCGACCGCGGGTGTTTTCAGGCGACTTTCTGGCCTTCGTGCTGGAAGGGGTGGACTGAGTATAGCAAGCGAATGAATGAACGAAGGAAAGCAAAGACACATTGGGTGAGCCTTCGCTAAACGACAGTTCAGGGGTGACGATAAAGGCGGTTTTTACGGGAACGATCCTGAGCGTCCTACTCGCTTTTCTCGCCGTCCTTCAACAGGCGCTCGGGGTCGGAGGAGGGGAGGAGATCGGATTCGCCGATGGATTCGGGACGGGGGCCCTGTTCTTTCTGTTTGCGCTGATATGTTTAAACACATGAATGCTACGGCTAGGGATCATCAAAAGTGGATTAAGCCCTCAGGAGCTTCTCGTCGTTTTCTCCATGCTGCTGATGGTTACGGCGGTGGCCACGGGGGGGCTCGTGATCTACCTGCTGCCCCATATTTCAGGTTTCAGCCACTTTGCCTCTCCAGAGAACAAGTGGCAGGAGATCGTGCTTCCGCATCTACCCGACGGCCTAACCATAGAAGGGGGGGGCGCCACAAAGGGATTTTTCGAAGGGCTTGGCCCAGGAATCTCCATGCCGTTTCAGGCCTGGTTGGGTCCTCTGTGCGCCTGGGGCGTATTGCTGGGGGCTTTTTATTTTTCCATGATCTCGATCCTGGTCATCCTGCGAAAGCGATGGTTCGAACAGGAGCGGCTTCCTTTCCCCGTCGCCCAGGTGCCCCTTGCCCTTGTACACGATGAAGCGGGACGACCGCTGAACAACGGGCTTTTCTGGATGGGATTTGCCTTTCCAGGTCTGACAGAACTGACGGTGATTCTTCACAGGCTATTTCCAGTCCTCTCTCCCATCCACCTTTACTATTACACCCGCATTTACCGCAACTCGATCGGTTTTTTCATCCGGGCACATTATTCCCTGATCGGGGTCGGTTACCTGGTATCTCTCGAGGTCCTGAGCAGCATCCTCCTTTTCACCTTCCTCGCACATTTCCAGATCTTTCTGATCGTATTCTCGGGGTCAACGATTCCTTACAGCGCCCCTTACCGACCTTACGTGAGTTACACCCAGCTGCACCAGGAAGGGCTAGGGGCTCTGCTCATCCTGGTACTCTTCGGGATTTATGAAGCCCGCGGTCATTTGCGGGATGTGCTCGGGAAGGCATTGGGCTGGTCCCCCGAGGTGGATGACGACGATGAGCAGGTTTCCTATCGCACGGCGGTGATCGGTTTCACGGCCGGGGTGGTTCTTATCTGCTTCTGGCTCCGAATGACCGGGATCTCCTGGTGGGTGGTTCCGATCTTTGTGGCGCTGATGCTGACGACCTTTCTGGGGGTTACCCGAATCCTGGCTGAGATGGGTTTTATGACTCAGGCCCCCTTGAGTCCGATGCAGGTTTTCATTCATTAAGTCGGAACACGTGTCCTGGGTGCTTCGACAACGGTGGGATTTTTCCTCGCGCAGCCCTGGGCTTTCCAGGACGGGGCAACTTGGGCGAACATTAACGGGCCGAGTGTCATCACAAGTGTATCCACCGCCATGAGAACGACGCACCGATCAAGGGTCAGATCCAGGTCTCATCTCTATGTATTGTTCCTGGCCCTCCTGTTGGGCTCTGCAGTTGCATCTGTCTCGTTGCTCTATTTTGCGTATTCACGGGGGATCTACGGCTTTGGCGGAAGTTTTTATGTGACCAAGGCGCTCAATTATCATCTGAATTATTAGGGGGGGGATCATTTCGGACCCAACGGAAGGTCATCCCGAAAGACTTCTGTGGACGGGAGCCGGTGCCGTGGTCATGGGAATGCTTATTCTGGCGCGCAAGAAGTTCTTCTGGTGGCCGATTCCACCGGTCGGATATACAGTGGGCACACTTCTCCCTTCCTGGTGGTTCAATGTTCTTGTTGCCTGGTTGATCAAACGGAATGTTTTAAAATTCGGGGGTCCGTCACTCTATGGTCAGACCCGTCCTTTTTTCATCGGGCTCGTCATCGGACAGGCCGTGATGGTGAGTCTCGGCGCACTCATCGGTATGTGGACAGGAAAATTCTAATAAGTTCCGAATTAAATCAAAACCGGGGTGAGGTGGGGTTGGCGGCTGGGTCAGAAACCTGGACCCGGATCGGAAGATGGGGAAGAGGGGGGTGTGATCAGGCCGGGGGTTTCTGGCGGTTGAGCGCCCGGTTGATCTGTTCGAGAAGCTCTCTCGTCTCGAAAGGCTTTTGGAGGAGGGTAAGCCCGGCCTGCCGGACGCGTTCCCAGTCCGACCGCTCGTCCGTGTAGCCTGTGATCAGAAGCGCCGCCAGACCTGGCCGTTCATCCAGAAGCTTGAAGACCAGATCAGTTCCCCGGCCGTCAGGAAGCACAACGTCGCTCAAAATCAGGTCGAAGCGGTGGCCATTGTCCCGTACGGTTTCCATCGCATCTTCCATTGAGCCGCATGCGTGTACCCGATATCCGTTTTCAACCAGCATCTGTTCCGTGACATTTCGAAGCATCTTCTCGTCCTCCACAAGGAGGACGAGCTCTCCGTTGCCCCGGTATGAATCCAGCGAGTCCGGATCGATCCCTGGGGCGGGGATCTCAATGCCAAGTTCTAGGACCGGGAGGTGAATCTCTATGCAGGTTCCCTTTCCAGGCCCAGTCTCCACGGAAATCCACCCTTCGTGGGCTTTAACAATCCCGTAGACTACCGATAACCCCAACCCCGTTCCTTTTCCCGGGCCCTTGGTTGTGAAAAAAGGTTCGAAGAGGTGTCCCCTGACCTCCTCGTCCATTCCAATCCCCTCGTCGCTGACGGATAGACTGACAAAACGTCCGGTCCGGGCCTCAGGATAATCCCGGCAGTAGTCCTGATCGATCATGACATTTCTGGTCTGGATGCGAAGGGTCCCTCCCTCGGGCATGGCATCCCGGGCATTCACGGATAGATTGATGATCACCTGGTCCAGGTTTCCGGGGTCCGCGCTAACGGTCCACAGATCCTCCTCCAGGTCCAGGTGAATCTCGATGTCCTCTCCAAGGAGGCGATTAAGCATTTTCTGCAGCTCTTTCACCTGGTAGCCCAGATCGGTCGGGCGCAATTCCATCGGCTGACGTCGGCTGAACAACAGCAATTGACGTGTCAGCCTGGCCGACCGAAGGGTTGTCTCCCGAACGTGAAGGAGGTTGGTGCGAAGGGGTGAATCATCGGGCAGGGCCCTGAGGGCCAGATCCACATATCCCTTGATGATCCCCAGCTGGTTGTTGAAGTCGTGGGCAACTCCTCCGGCCAACTGGCCGACGGCCTGCATTTTCTGGGAGTGTCGGAGTTGCTCTTCGAGGCGTTTGCGTTCCGTGATATCCTGGATCATCGGGATGACATACAGAATTTTTCCGGATGCGTCCCGGACCGTGGAGACCGCGGTTTGTGCCCATACGATGCGACCGTCCTTCCGAATGTATCGCTTCTCCAACCAGTAGTTATTGCGTTTTCCGCTGTGGAGTTCTTCGGCAAATCGCCGGCTTTCTTCTATGTCTTCAGCGTGTGTGAAGTCCGTGAACATCATGCTTCGGAATTCATCAGCCGTGTAGCCGAGCATATCCTGGAGTGCCCGATTGGTTTGAACCAATCTTCCCCCCAGGTCTATGGCCAGGCCGATGGCAGCGAACTCGAACACCGTTCGAAAACGTGCCTCGCTGTCTCGCAAGGCCTCTTCCATCCGCCGCCGCTCTGTGATTTCCAGTTGAAGCTGATCCTTGGCTGTTTTTAAATCGGCAGTGCGTTCCTCCACCCTGAGTTCCAGTTTTTGGTGGACTTCGGCCAGTGAGATCTCCAATCGCTTTCGATCTTCGGTCTCTCGTTGGAGCCGTTGGCGGTATTCCCGCAACACCTCTTCCAGTTCCGCGGGTCGGCCTTCGAATTCCTCCGTTGTGTCCAACATAACCTCAAAGAGAGGGTGAGACGGCAAATGGAAAACCATAGACGTGAAGCGTATCTCGTAGGTGCGCAGGTTGGTTTTCTTTGCGCTTCACGCTTCACGAGATACGCTTCACGGGTTTACCTACCTGATGGTTGCAGTTCCGGTGGGAAATCCTCCAGCGTTGTTCCCTAAATCATAGGTCACGTGATCCGTCGCGTTCGACGGGACATCACCGACCAGGGGCTTAAGGGTAAATGGACCGGGTCCGTCATCCGGGAAGGGCTCGATCGAGATGACCCCTTTAGCTCCGCTGAGATCCGTGGGGAAGGTCAGGCCGGATGGCGCGTTATTCAGGAAATCCTCGCCGGGAAACGGCGGACCGCCGCCTGTACCGCTGTATGGGGCCGCATCGTCTGCGGAGGCCGGGTTCGTGAATGTTCCTGTGGTCACCGGGACGCCCCCGATCACCCCCCATCCCTCGTAACGCCACCCGAGGGGAAGTGTGGGGAGCTGCAGACCCTGTCCCGGACTTCCACCAGATAGATCCAGGAACCAGAGGCCGCTATTTTCGTTCCCGCTCGGATCATCCGTCGGCGTCGCCAAGATGTACTTTCCAGAGGCCTGGGAGAAATCGTCTCCGAGAGCGGCAGGATGCCCTATGGTCAGGTCGGAGGAAAGGCTTTCAACGCTCCCGGCCAGATAATGGGTATCCGCTGGGATGGCATCCTTGTCACCATCGGGTTCGATCGTTATGACGATGGCCGTGGTCTGGCTGAGGTCCTTGCGTGTTCTGAACTTACCTTCCGGGATGAGGATCCCTCGCATGTTCACCAGATCGCCGTCCGAGTTAACGTTGAACTTTCCTGTCGGTACCGGACCGTCGATGATCGCCCAGCCTTCGTAGTGGAAGCCGTTGACGAGGGGTTGAATCCCTGCGAAGTTTAAAGTCAGGGTGGAATTGATACGTTCGTTGGAGACGAGTTTGGCACGTCCACCAATCGGCAGGGAGAGGATCACCTCGTTACCCGCTTTAACCGGGATGCTCGCCCATTTCGAAAGGACGGTGTTTGTGGAGGTATCGGTTGCCCTCGCGACATAGTAACCGGTGGCCTCGATCGCGGGTGTGACCGTGCCGTCGGAATCGGTGGTTCCTTTCAAATTGTAGTCGGCTGACCGACCTGAGATGGACCGAGAGAACCCGACTTCGAGGCCCGATGCCGGTTCGCCCCCCAGGGTCACCGTCGCCGTGACGGATGCAGGGAGCCCCGGATTCGTGGAAAACTTGCCCAATCCGGAATTGAGGTCCTTACCGGCCAGGGGGGCAAGGGGCTGCTGGCCGGTACAACCGAACCCTATCAGCCCAAAGCCGAAAACTGTGATGGGTAGAATCAACCATCTTCTCATGGTTGCTTCCTCCTTTCAGTGAAGAAAGAACGATTGCCCTCTTCATTATCTGAGGATGCAGAGAGAAGATGGAAAAACTGTGCCAACCTATACCCGATTGCCACCCGTGGAGCCGAATATGATATAACCTTTTTGTTTAATGAAGTTAAATAGAATCCGGTTTCGCAGCGAAGATTGACCTATTTTGATCGATAAAGTTTGCAACACCTCAAATTAAAATCTGTATATTAATTTAGTATTTTATAAACAGAGACTTAACTGATGTGATCTTATTAGCACTGATTTTGAGAATATTAACACACAAACTTTGTTGTGAAAAAGCCTATTTTCTGGAGATGCCATAGAGTTTCATCTTTTCGTAAAAGTGCCTTCGATGGATTCCGGCCCGCCGGGCTGCTTCAGCCACCTGGCCACCCGCCCGGTCAAGAACGTCTTTCAGATAATGTCGTTCGAATTGCTCCCGGGCTTCTCTAAGGGGCATGTCGTATCGCTCGGTTCCAGCACCGTCAGAGACGGAAGATGTGATATGCTTCGGCAAGTCAGATATGGCAACGGTATTACCCTGACAGAGCAACTGGGTCTGCTCAAACACATTCTCCAGTTCTCGAACATTACCCGGCCATCGGTAGGCCTTGAGCATCATCAAGGCCTCGGCGGTCATCTCCTTAACCGGATTTCCTGTTCGTTGGGAATAGCCCGTCAAGAAGTGGTTTACAAGCAGGGGAATATCCCCGGTCCGGGCGCGAAGAGGGGGCAGGTCCAGAGTGACGACACTGAGACGATAAAAGAGATCCGGACGAAAGGCCCCTTTTTCCATCTGATCGCGCAAATCGAGATTCGTGGTCGCGATCAGGCGGAAATCAACCTTCCTCGGCCGGTCGCCTCCGACCCGGAGGATTTCCTTTTCCTGGATGGCTCGGAGCAGCTTTACCTGTAAAAGCGGGCTCATCTCTTCGATCTCATCAAGGAAGAGGGTTCCCGCTTCTGCCTGTTCGATGAGGCCTTGTTTTTGCCGAATCGCCCCTGTGAAGGCCCCTTTCTCGTGCCCGAAAAGTTCACTTTCCAGGATGGTATCGGTGAGGGCTCCACAATTGATCGGCATGAATCCAGACTTCCTGCGGGGGCTCCGTTTGTGGATCGCTCTCGCCACCAGCTCCTTTCCTGTGCCAGTCTCTCCTTGGACAAGGACCGTCGCATAGCTGTCTCCCAGCTTTCGGATCAACCCGTAGATTATCTGCATTTCCTGGCTGACTCCGACAAGCCCTTCAAAGGAACCCTGATGGGATACCTGATCTTCCAGGATGCGCAGTTTTTCCGACTGCTCCCTGGACTCGAGGGCCTTTTTAAGCACGATTTCCAGGTGATCCAAATCGAGAGGCTTGGTCAGGTAGTCGACTGCCCCTGCATTCATGGCCTGTACTGCGGACTCGATCGAGCCATATCCGGTCATGACAATCACCATGACGTTCGGGTTCCGATCCTTGAGTCTTCCCAGGACCTCGATCCCAGGACCTCGATCCCGTCCATCTCAGTCATCCAGATGTCCAGCAAGATCAGCTCCGTCGGGTTCTCGGAATAGCGTGTAATTCCCTTTGGACCGTCGTCAGCGGTTTCGACCTCGAAGCCCAGGTCGGAAAGCGCCTGACTCAGGATGTCCAACATCCGGGGTTCGTCGTCGATCACCAGGATCCGGGGTTTGTTCATAAATCCGCTCAACAAGAAAAGCTCTCAAGGGAAAGACGGAGTCCGGTCACGGAAACTCGAAGTTAATACTGAGAGACTCCTCCAGAAATATACAAATTGATGAATCAGGAGAACAAGCAAATTAGAGCGATGCCTTCTACGCAAGATGTGTAACAAAATTTTTAATTGTGGCTGAGGAAGCGACACCCAGCGATAGGGGACGTAAGGGAAAGATTCCACTCGAATCCAAATCTTGAGCGTTCAAAAAAGAATTTTGGTATATTCCAGATTCGACCGAACCCTAAAATAGCTTCATTTACCGGAGTGATATGTCAAGAATTCAAGCCCCCAAATCTCAGAGCCTTCGAAAAAAGACAGGAAAGGTCGTCCGTATTCTAGACGATCTCTATGGGACGGAGGTGTGGGGAGGGGGAACCGATCCTCTGAATACACTCATTAAGACGATTCTGTCCCAGAACACAAACGACCAAAACAGAGACCAGGCATATGCCGGACTGAGAAGCCGGTTTTCAACCTGGGAAGAGGTTATGGGCGGGAATCTTCGTGCGATTGGACGAGCCATCCGGGTCGGCGGACTCGCGAATCAGAAGGCGAGAAACATCCGAGATTTTCTGCGGTGGTTAAAAAGGACGCGGGGTAAGCTCGACCTCAATTTTATCTGCGAGATGGAACCGGAAGAGGCCATCTCCCTTCTCTGCCAACAAAGGGGGATCGGGGTCAAAACCGCGTGTGTGACGCTGATGTTTGCGTGCGGGAGGGATGTGTTTCCTGTCGATACGCACGTCCATCGGATCAGCCGCCGGTTGGGTTTGGTTCCGGAGAAATGCACGGCGGAGAAGGCCCACGAACTGCTGTCTCCGCTGATTCCGAAAGGCAAGTCCCTCTCTTTTCACGTCAATCTTATTGAATTCGGAAGGGGGATCTGCCGTGCGCGTAATCCTGCCTGCGGTTCATGTCCGCTTCGGGCATCGTGTTTATATGTTAAAGGGAAGGTAAAGGCGTAGGTTCGGCTGGATTCACCTGGAAGGGAATCCAGGCAAAAGACGTTCAGAAACGGGGATGTCCACGCGGCTTTGAGGCTAAAGGCGTAACAAACCGGATCTCAGCAGACCGCGAGTTCGTCGAACTCCACGTCGACGGAGTTCTCTCGCGATCTGGTTTCCTGCAAGTTTGAATTCACAACGAGCAAAAAGGCCAAGCTGCACAATCCCAAGAGGATAAATTTGAAGAGTTTCATAGCCTCTCCTTTACTGGATTGATTGGGGCTGTAAGGGATTTAAATGCCGGGCGGGGCATCATCCTTCCACTCTGAAACCCAGGAATATCCCTTTATTTAGTATTTTCGGAAACGGGCGGAATTCCTTTAACTTTATTTCAGCAAACCGTGTACCGAATGATAATGAATTGTTTCAAATCCAATCTTTATGGTCTCCTTTAGTCACATCGATACCTTACTTTTCGACCTGGATGGGACCCTGATCGATTCCTCAAAAGGCGTTGTGGAATGTTTCAACTATGTTTTCGATAGGTGATTATGCACTTGACTAAGGAACAATCCTCGCCTGTTCCACGATACGCTCCGCAGAATCATGAACACGGACAATATCACGTACCGGGAATTGGTAGCAGCTTGACTACCAGCACCATATCGGTATGGATCATCCATTTCTGGTTAGACCTCCACGCCTTGTAATCTTTGCCATGGATACGGAGAGTGCCAATTTCCGTGAAAGCTGAAAATTGATTTAGACCTTGGTCGTCGGGGTCAACGTTGATAGGATCGGCCAGATATGCTGGTATGGCGAACGCTACGTATGCGTCCTCGTGCTTTGGAATGTGCGCTCTGTCTGATCTTGACGAAATGCTGGTACTCGGGTTCATAAAGTCAGAAGCACCGAATACAGCGTCTTCTACTCTTAATGCCACATACCAAATTGGCTCAGGTGAATGGCCAATGGATACAGCGTTGTATGCTTCCTCCAGCTGCTCGGTTGATAATTCGCCCTTCTCCGGCTTAGATATCGGAGAAGGGCGGATGACAGACCATAACCAAGGTCCAAGGAGGACAATCGGCGCTGAAGCGAGCAACGCAACACTTACTCCTAGTTCCAGATTCAACATGGGCAACCACTCGTTTTTCCACACTTTGATATCATCGCTAACTCCAGCCAATCCAATGGCCCCAGAGCCGACGGCATACAATGCCCGAAAAACGAAGAAGAACTTAGCCATCTACCCATGATAACCTCTCTTTCTTGGCCCGTCAATATGAAATAGTAACTTAGTCAAGTGCATAATTACCTTTCGATAGGATCGGTGTTTCACGTCCCCCTTCAGCAGCGATCATTGAAACCATCGGTTATCCTCTCGACCAGGCGTTTGCGAGATTCACGGACCACGATCCGGGACGCTGCTATGATCTGTTTCAGATCAAGGCTCGGGAGGTTATGGTGGACAGCGCGGTTCTTCTGAACGGTGTTCGGGAGACGCTTTCGGACCTTCAGGCCAAGGGTTACACGCTTGGGATTGCGAGCACTAAGCGCAGTGAACACATCGCGGGAATTCTGGAAAGGCTCGGAGTAATATCCACGATCAAGACGTGGTCGGGTTCGGACGAGGTCGCCCGAGTCAAACCGGACCCGGAAATTCTTCACCTGACGCTTCAGAAACTGGGGGGTGAGGCCGCCCACTCGGCATACGTGGGCGACACCTCCCTGGATGTTCTCGCAGCCCGCTCGGCCGGCATTGTCTCGGTCGCTGTCCTGGGGGGTACGGGTACCCGGGAGGAGCTGATAGCGCATAAGCCGGATCTGCTTGTCGAGCGTTTCAAGGACCTGATCGATCTATTTTCTTTCAAAGGAGATCAAGAGTGAAGATCTGGCGGCTTCCTGGAAAACAGAGCCGTCGGTGTGTCCGCGGACATTGGACTTGATCGAGGGGAGGATTCTGGAAGGAGGGGAGGAGATTGTGGCGTTCGACTCCGCCTGACTGGGCGGAGTTCCTGTTTCAGGATAACACACCTGGCGGAGAGGGGATCTCCGTGTACCACTATTCAGGGCCGAGACCTGGAAACGAAGAATTCGATTATCGAGATGTCAAAGTGAAAGTCCGGAATCCGGAGCCGGGGTCCGTGGCCACTATTCCATAACGACGCGATAGATTTTCTTTTTTCCCGCGCGCAAGATCAACGGGTCATTGTCCAGGAGTTCCCTTTTCAAGGACTCCTCCGCGTTCTCAACTCGTCGATCGTTGAGATAGGCCCCTCCCTGTTGGATGAGTCTCCGCGCCTCGCTTTTGGATACATCCATGACGTTGGCGAACAGGTTTAAAGCCGTGAGACCGGAATTCAAAAGATCGGAGGATACCCTGAAAGTCGGAAGCTCAGAGATTTCTGAGCCTCCCCCAAAGGCTGCCCGGGATGCCGCGCGGGCTTTTTCCGCGGCATCGTCCCCGTGTGTGATCCTGGTGGTTTCGAAAGCGAGGACCTCCTTAGCCTTTCGAAGCTCAGCTCCCTCAAGGGATCCGAGCTGCCGGACCTGTTCCATAGGGAGGAAGGTAAAGAGGCCAAGAAAACGTTCAACATCTGGATCGTCGATGTTGATCCAGTACTGGTAGAAATCGTAGGGGGAAAGCCACTGTGCGTCCAACCAGACTGCACCCGCAGCTGTTTTTCCCATCTTTTTTCCGTCGGCGGTGGTGACAAGGGGAAAAGTAACGGCGTGAACATCTGCCCCTTCGACCCTGCGGATAAGTTCGGTTCCGGCAAGGATATTCCCCCACTGTTCGTCGCCCCCCATCTGGAGTCGGCATCCATATTTTCGAAACAGGATCAGGTAGTCGTATGCCTGTAGGATTTGATAATTGAACTCAAGGAACGAAAGCCCGGACTCCAACCGGATCCTGTAGGCCTCAGCGGCGAGCATCCGGTTTACGCTGAAGTGGCGGCCGATTTCCCGGAGGAAGTCAATATAGGAAAGATCAAAAAGCCATTCTGAGTTGTCCAGGGTGATTGCGTTTGAGTTAAAATCGATGTAGCGGCTGAGTTGTGCTTGAATCTTTTTAATATTTCCTTGTATGGCTTCGGAGGAGAGGAGTTGGCGCAGCTCCGTCCTACCGCTGGGGTCCCCGACCATCGCGGTCCCACCCCCCAGGATAGCAATGGGCCGGTGTCCGGTTCTCTGGAGTTGGGCGAGGGCCATTATCGGTACCAGGTTTCCGACTTGGAGACTTTCAGCCGTCGGGTCGAACCCGTTATAGCAGGTAACAGGGCCGGCGTCAAACATCTCGCGGACGGCTGATTCGTCTGTA
Source organism: Candidatus Latescibacterota bacterium (assembly GCA_965217865.1). Taxonomy (GTDB): domain Bacteria; phylum Latescibacterota; class UBA2968; order SICM01; family SICM01; genus CBDCJO01. The sequence continues at coordinate 4,615,602 of CBDCJO010000002.1, forward strand.
ACCTGGCTGATGAATCCCCGTTCCTTAAGGATATCGAAGGCGTTGTTGTGTTTCATGCTCATCCCTAAACAATGGCTCCGAGGAGAGACGGGGCCACGGATAGCAAACCCTTTCTTTTATTCACTTAATTTTGCATATTTTAGGTCAGCCCATTGGGGAAGTCAAGCCCAATCTAAACCGTGTTTGTCCAAGGGGATAAGATTCGGGATTCCTCTCACTTTCAGGAAACAGATATGGCTGTCTACAAGCGAATCCTTCTTTATTCGATGATCTCAATCGTCCTGGGATCGGCCCCCCTGGTGTGGCTTGTCTTCCGCTTCAGCAAAGGGCTCCCTTCGCTATCAAGCCTGGAGCGCGTGGAACCCAAACGCACAACCATCCTATACTCGGCGGATGGAAAGGTTATCAGGAAATTCGCGGAGCAGTATCGGGAGCCGATCTCTTTCGAAAAACTTCCCCCCCGGGCAATCGATGCCTTGATTGCCCGTGAAGACAGGTCCTTCTGGAAACATTGGGGGATTTCCCTCTCCGACAACTTTCGCGCAGCGGCCGTCAACCTGATCTCGATGCAACGCAAGCAAGGGGCGAGTACGATCACACAGCAGCTTGCCCGAAATCTTTTTTTGACCCTCGATGTAAAGTGGAGCCGAAAAATTCAGGAGGCGATCGTGGCCGTCCTGATTGAGCGGACCTACACCAAGAAAGAGATCCTGGAGATGTATTTCAATCAGGTCTACTTCGGCCACGGAGTCTACGGCATACAATCCGCGGCGCAACGATTCTTCGGAAAGGATGCCGGGGATCTCGATCTGCAGGAGTGCGCCGTTCTTGTCGCACTGCTCAAAAACCCAAATCGATACTCTCCGGTAGATTACCCCGACCGGGCGGTTCACTGGCGGAATGTGGTTCTGAAGTCGATGCTTGATGTCGGGAAGATTTCCGAAGGGGAATATCAGGACGCCATTCAAAAACCCTTGATTTTGACATACCGTAATGAAGAAACGGGAGAGGCCCCTTATTTCACCGAGCACATCCGACAATACCTGGAAAACACCTATGGCGTGAAAACGCTCTACCAGGACGGGGTTTCGGTTTACACATCGTTGGACAGCCGACTGCAGGAAATCGCAGAGGAGGAACTGATCACAAAGCTCAGGGTGCTCCAATGGCGAGTAAAAGAAGGGGAGACAGGGGCAGCATTGGAGATACCCGAAGGGCTCACGGAAGCGGACTCCCTTCGGACCCAGGTGATTCAAGGGGCCCTTGTCGCCCTCGACCCCTCCAGCGGCCATATTCTCGCGATGGTCGGGGGGAGGGATTTTAACGAGACCCGATTCAATCGTGCCACACAGGCCCTGCGCCAACCCGGATCGTCCTTCAAACCCTTTATCTACACGGCCGCCATCGATAACGGCTATCGACCAACGGACAAAATCCTGGATACGGCGATCCTGGTCACACAGCATGACGGGACCACTTGGGGACCGGAGAACTATGAGCAAAATTATATGGGTCCCATCACGATTCGAGAAGCACATGCTCGGTCGAGAAATCTAGCAACCATCCGACTGCTCCAAAAGGTCAATCCGAAGACGGTAATCCCTTATGCCCGCAAGATGGGGATAACGACGCCGATCATGCCATTCCTCTCAATGGGCCTGGGGGCCAGCGAGGTCAGGTTGATCGACCTCGTGTCCGCATACGGCGTTTTCCCCAATCGGGGGGTCCACGTCGAACCGATATCCATTCTCGAGATTGTTGACAAAGATGGCAATGTGCTGGAAGAACACCCCAGGGGGAAGGAGACGGAGGCTTTAAAGGCATCCACGGCTGCCGTGATGACAAGCCTGTTGCAGTCTGCGATGGATCAAAGGGCGGGGGGGACCGGACGCTCAGCACGGTCCCTTTATAAATTTATGCGGCCTGCAGGTGGGAAAACCGGTACGACAAATAACTACACGGATGCGTGGTTCGTGGGTTTCACCCCGCAGCTTGTCGCAGGGGTCTGGATCGGGTTTGACGAGAAGATTTCGCTCGGCGAGAAGCAATCGGGGGGTACGGTCGCCTTACCCGTATGGGCCGGATTTATGAAGCGGGCGCACGAAACACTCGAGTTGGTCGAGGAGGAATTCGAGGTTCCTTCGGGTGTGGTTCGTGTAGAGGTATGCGACGGCCATCCCAACCGGATCGCCTCTCCTTACTGCCCCAAGCGATGGGAGGAGATGTTCGTGACGGGCACCGAACCCACTGAGAGCTGTGAATATCATACCGTAGGTTCGGATGGGAGGGAGCGGAGGAAGAACGAATTACAGTTTTAAAAAAGAAACGGAGTATACGCCTACCTAAAAACAGAGGAGCATGATCATGGCAGAATTCGACAACAAAGTGGTTATTGTCACTGGGGGCGCCCAGGGCATCGGGAGGGGGATCTGTCTGGGGTTTGCTGAGGAAGGGGCCAGCGTGGTGTGCGCGGATGTGAACGAGGAAACCGGCCGGCAAACCGCGGCAGCGAGCGGGAACCTGGAGGGCGAAATACGCTTCGAGAGGGCCGATGTCTCTGAAAGCGACCAGTGCCGGGCGTTGGTGGATTCGGTCTTATCGCAGTGGGGTCGGGTAGACGTGCTGTGCAACAACGTTGGCATCCAGCGCCCGGAATCCTACAAGCCGGCGCACGAGCTGCCCGATGAAATGTGGGACCGCATCATAGACGTGAATCTCAAGAGTTGCTTCCTGATGAGCAAGTGCTGCATCCCGGTGATGCGGGAGCAGGGAGGCGGCGTCATTGTCAACACGGCCAGCGTGCAGGGCCTGCAATCAATGAAGGGCGTGTCGGCGTACGCGGCCAGCAAGGGCGGGATGCTTTCCCTGACCCGTCAACTTGCACTAGAGTACGCCGAAGACAACATCCGGGTGCTGGCAGTCAATCCGGGTACGATCGATACGCCGCTGGTGGACGATGCTGTGAACTTTTCCGGTGGGAACAAGGAAGAACTGGTCAAGAAGTGGTCAGAGGCGCATCCCGTCGGCCACATTGGAAAACCGTCGGATATCGCCAACGCGTTCCTTTTTCTGGCCAGCGACCGGGCTTCGTTCATCACCGGTGAGTACCTGTGCGTAGACGGGGGTATGATGGCCCGGGGGTCCTGGGCATAGGAGACACCGGCGTAGTAGCTTTCGTTTAGCCTGAACCCCTGGCCGCCAGAATTGGATTCTCGCCGGGTACCTCACCTGGCGGGAATTTCCTTGAGACCCTTCCGGAAAGCCGTGTAGGAGCATACGGCTTTGCTACTCTTCCCCATTTTCAAATGATTGTGTCGCCAATTTCATTAACCTTTCCCGTTAATAACTCTTGACAATTTATCTAAATATAGGTATACTAATGTATACATTGTTGGGTATGCTATTGTGGATATTGAATTCAATACAAGCAGACTTAGGAGAGATTGCAATGATATAAACCGTGCTCAAAGGCGATGGGGACGGGTCCGTAGTAGGTTGATTATGCGTCGGCTTCAGGAACTTCGCGACGTTGATGTTTTAGAGTTCATGAGAAGACTCCCTCAAGCTGATTGCCATGAGTTATTGGGAGATCGGAAAGGACAGTTGGCTGTGAACGTGCAGTTTCCCTTTCGCCTTATTTTCAAGATTGCTAATGAGCCTGTACCGGTGAGGGATGATGGTGGAATTGATTGGACGCGAGTAACTGCTATTAGAATTCTGGAGGTCGTTGATTATCATGGTAGATAGCGCTCCTCGCAATCAGTACGAGCCAAATTATGTGCCTCCTCCGAGCGATACGCTTCTTGAGACCCTTGAGGCGATTGGGATGTCTCAAGCAGAACTGGCACAGCGGACCGGCAGGCCAAAGAAGACCATCAACGAAATTATCAAAGGGAAAACGGAGATAACACCGCAAACAGCTTTACAGTTGGAGCATGTTTTAGGCATACCTGCTAGTTTTTGGAATAATCGGGAGCGCCGTTACCGAGAATTTTTATCGCGTTTAGAGGAACAAGAACGCCTAAAGAAACAGGTTAAGTGGTTAAAAGACATTCCTGTTAGAGACATGATTAAAGCCGGATGGATTAGAGCTGTTAGGGATAGGGTGCAGCAACTTCAAGAAGTATTAAACTTCTTTGGAATCTCCTCCTCCGAACATTGGAAAGCGGTGTGGCCAGAGGTCGCTTTTCGTAGATCTCCTGCCTTTCAAAGCTATCCTGGAGCGGTTTCTGCTTGGCTGCGCATGGGAGAAATAAAAGCTCAGAAGATTGAGTGTGTGCCCTATGATGAGAAGACTTTTCGAAAAATAATCCATCATCTTCGAAGTTTTACCGTCAGGCGAATCGATGATGTGCATCAAGAAATAGTGGATTTGTGTTCACAGGCAGGTGTGGCCGTAGTTTTTGTGCCTCAACTACCTAAGACGCGTGTCAGTGGAGCAACTCGGTGGCTTTCTCCCACTAAATCACTTATTCAGCTTAGCCTCCGTTACAGATTTAACGACCATTTCTGGTTTACCTTCTTCCACGAGGCTGGCCACATTCTGCGACACAGCAAACGTGATATTTTTATCACTGAAGAAGATGGCCGCGAAAATGCCCAAGAGAAAGAATCAGATAGGTTTGCCAGCGGTTTTCTGATCCCACCAACGAAGTTTCGGGAGTTTATTCAGTTAGGCTTGTATAAGTCCAGTGATGAGATTCAGAAATTTGCAGACGAGATCGGAATTGCTCCTGGCATCGTTGTTGGGAGGCTTCAGCATGACCTCAATTTACCCTGGAATACCCGTTGTAATGCCTTGAAGATAAAGTTCGTTTGGAAACAGAAAAATGACTCATAAAATCGTGTGCTTAAAAGACGAGGTTGGGAGAATGATTTTGCAATCAAAGCTTTCTATTGTTCGAAGCATGAATTCGAATTCGAAGAATAGGTAATCACAACTACACCGAGATTTCGCTTGACGTGCTCTGTGTGTCATCCGTAGTTTTTCTGTAGAGTTTTTGAAAATCCGGGATACGCTAGAACACACCCGAAATGGGGCCATTCTCTCTTTGGAGTGATGTCCTTCAGGTAGCGAGGGCCAAAAAAGGGGACCAGAACGGGGGGCATTGCACGGTAGAGGTTAAAGATGGGGCCCCCTTTTCCCATCCGATTCCTCTTTGGTTGATTCCCCTTGACACCCGGATATACTCGTCGTATATTTGGTATAGTCCCCTTATGGGATATAATAAGCCACGTCGGGAAAGGCGTGGCTTTGTGTGTTTATGGAGGCTCTGAATTATCTTGAATCTCTGTGTGTCATCCGTAGTTTTTCTGTAGAGCTGTTGAAAATCCGGGATACGCTAGAACACACTCGAAATGGGTCCATTCTATCAGGAAAATCTCAATCCCTTAGAAGGAGATTGCGGCATGAAGAATAAAGCTCACTATCTTGCGTTGGCTGCCATCTTGCTGACAGGATTTGTGTGGATGGCATGCAGCCAGGAAACCAGTTTGAATGCGCCTGGGGATCAGACGGTTCGGTTTGCGGCAAGCAAGCCTGCTCCGAAAGTCGATGTCTGCCACCTGACCGACAACGGTACGTACAAGAAGATCAAGATTAGTGGTAACGCGCTGCAGGCGCATCTGAATCACGGTGATGGTGCCCCCGGTGAAGCGGTGCCTGGTGACCCATCAATGGTATTCGCAGCCGACTGCAGTCCTGTACCAGACACCGACGGCGACGGAGTTCCCGACGACGACGATAACTGCCCGTTGGTGCCTAACGCGGATCAGGCGGATTCGAACAACGACGGAGTGGGTGATGCGTGTAGTAGTAGTAGTGGTAATGTTGGAAACTTTTAATCTTTTCATAGTTATGGAAAATCGAAACGTGGAGCACGATTCCCGCTGGATAACTCATTCGGCGGGAATTTTCTTTGGACCCTTCCGGACCCGTGCTTGATCTCCAAATTGAAGAAAAAAAGGGGTTATCACCGAAGCCCGCGTCAGTATTGGACCTGGTTATAACCCCTCTCAAACTTGAGAAGGCAATGGACTTTGTTTTGATGGTGGGGTGATCGGGAAGGGACTTTTATCTCTTCAGGAGCCGAACCATCTCCCGAACGGCTTGTTCCACGCCGACCATCACAGATCTTGCGATGATGGAGTGGCCGATGCTGGCCTCGCGTACTTCGGCTATGGCAACGACATCGTGCACGTTCTGGTAGGTGATCCCGTGTCCTAAGCGGGGAAGGAGTCCAAGCCGGTCAGCCTGCATAACCCCCTTACGGATTCGTTCCAACTGGGTGGTTCGAACCTCCCCCCTGGCATTGGCGTATTCCCCGGTGTGAAGTTCGACCGCCCCGGCACCGATTTTCTTCGCAGCCTTTATCTGATTTTCGTCCGGATCGATAAACAGGCTCACAGGGATTCCGTCCCTGTTCAGGGTCCGAATCACCCCAGCGATCACCCCCGCATTCCCTTCGGCATCCAGCCCTCCTTCGGTGGTAATCTCCTGCCTTTTTTCAGGTACCAGGGTCACCTGGTCGGGATGCTCTTTCATGGCGATGGCGACCATTTCTTCTGTGGAAGCCATCTCCAGGTTGAGCTCCAATTTCACGGTTTTTTTAAGTAGATGGAGATCCCGATCGTTGATGTGACGTCTATCTTCTCTCAAATGTACTGTGATTCCGTCTGCACCCCCGAGTTCGGCGAGGAAGGCCGCCGCAACGGGATCCGGTTCGTCGGTTTTTCTGGCCTCTCTCAGGGTGGCTACGTGATCGACGTTGACGCTGAGTCGCACCCTCTCCGTCATCTTAGTCTCTCGATGGCGTGACGGGTCGCAAGCTCCAGGGAGCTTCTCGCGTCGGAAGTCGAGAGCACTGAGAGATGTTGGGAAGCATCCCGGGCATAGTGATGAGCCCGCTCGCGCGCGTATTCGATCCCATCATAACGACGGACAAAGTCCACCACCTCGCCCCAGTCCTCCCCGTTTTCAACGCCCGATTCGATCCTGTCCCGAATCTGTTCTCCCTCCCCGTTGGAACAATTCTCCAAAGCTCTGATCAGGGGCAACGTAAATGTTTTCTCCTTCACGTCGTTCCCGACGGGTTTGCCGCGGATTGCTGAATCGCCCGTGAAATCCAGGACGTCGTCAGTGATCTGAAATGCGACGCCGAGAAGTTCACCGAAATTGGCCATACCCAGAACCTGTTCCTCCGAACCCCCTGAAAGGATCGCTCCGACTTCGCAGGAGAGGCAGACCAGGGCAGAGGTTTTCTTACCCACGAGATCCAGATAAACGCCCTCTGAGATCGCCGAATCTCCGTTTTCGATCTCCAGCAATTCACCTTCAACGATACGTTGGGTCGCGCGGGCGGACGCCTCCATGACCTCCTGTGATCCGAGGGCAACAAGGATCTGAAGCGCTTTGGCAAACAAAAAATCTCCCATAAGGACCGATACCTGATTTCCCCAAATGGCGTTGAGGGAAGGGACCCCGCGCCTGGTATCTGCCGAATCAATGACATCGTCGTGAATAAGGGTCGCCGTATGGAGGAGTTCGATCCCGACTGCGGCGTCGATGACGGGATCCAGATCATTTCCAAGCGCTCTGGCGGTCAGGAGGGAGAGTGCGGATCTGAATCCGTTTCCCTTTGCTGAGACAAGGTGACCGGACATCCTTTGGACGAGTTTCACTTCGGAATGGAGCGCCGACTCCATGCGTTTCTCCAGGAGCCCCATTCCAGGGAGGATAGGCCGGATTATTTGATCCATCATCGCGGGATTTCCCCGATGTACATTAAGTGGGGGGATAAGCAGGCCGTTTTTTTAAGGACGGATGGTTGAGAGAAGGCAAATCCAGATTGTCACGAGAAATTACCCAAAAAGAAGAATGATGTCAAACAAAATCATAGTCAAAAGCCCTCTCAGCGCCTCCTTGCCAGAACGACTCTTCCGAGTCCCGTCAGGTCGTCTACGTGGGATATGCCCTCGTAGATCAAAGTGTTTCGAATAATCTGTTTCACGGGATCGACCCCTGTGTTTCCCACCTCCAGCAGAAGCCATCCGGATGAACGGAGATATTGACCCGCGCAACCTATGAGCCTTCGATAATGATCCAGTCCGTCTTCGCCTCCGTGTAGAGCGATTCGAGGTTCGTAAACCCGGACCTCCGGCTGAAGGTCCCTGAATTGGCTATCCGGGATATAGGGTAGATTGGATACGATCGCATCAAATAACCCCGGTAGGCGGAAGGGATCAAGCTGATTCCCGACGAGGATGCGGACGCGATCCTCAACGCCGTTTCGACGCGCATTGGTTCGTGCGATCCGCACGGCATCCGGGGATATGTCAGTGGCGATGACAACCGCCTCTTGAATTTCGATGGCAAGGCTGACAGCGATGCATCCTGAACCCGTTCCCACATCGATAATCCTGGGATTTTTCGTTCCAGCGAGGCGGGAAAGTGTTTCCTCCACGAGGATTTCGGTCTCGGGCCTGGGAATGAGCACGGATCGGTTAACAAAAAACGGGAGAGACCAGAATTCCGTCTCTCCCGTAAGGTACTGGAGTGGGATGTGCCTGCAACGATCGTCCAGGATCTCCCGGATCCTGGTCTGCTGGTCTTTTGTGGTCGTGCGGTCCGGTTCGACGTAGAGTTCGACCCGGCTGATCTTAAAGACGAATTCGAGGAGGCGTTCCGCGACGAGGGAAGGACTCTCCACACCGGCCTTTTCCAGACGATCGGTGGCAAACTTTAATGCGGCGCGGATGGTATGAAACCTATTCACCGTCCCCGCCATCGGCGTCTCCCCCCGACACCCGGAGGGCCTCCATAAATTCGTCCAGGTCGCCGTTGAGGACATTCTCAAGCTTGTGGAGCGTGAGCTTGATCCGATGATCGGTCACCCGCCCTTGCGGGAAGTTATAGGTTCGGATCTTGACGCTCCGGTCGCCTGAACCAACCTGAGCACGACGATCTTCCGATAACTGATCATGTTGTTGCCGTTGAAGCCTATCCAGAAGACGAGCTCGGAGGACCTTCATGGCCTTCGATTTATTCTTGTGTTGCGACTTCTCGTCCTGGCATTGTACGACCAAACCTGAGGGGATGTGAGTAATTCGTACCGCCGAATCGGTGGTGTTGACACTCTGGCCTCCAGGGCCTCCGGAACGGAATACATCGATGCGTAAATCTTCCGGGTCAATATTTACTTCAACCTGGTCAGCTTCCGGGAGAACCACGACCGATGCCGCAGACGTATGGATTCGGCCGCTGGATTCGGTGGCTGGCACCCTCTGAACACGGTGGACCCCGCTTTCATACTTGAGGGTCCCGAATGTTTTATCCCCGGAAACGGAGAAAATCACCTCTTTGAACCCCCCCCGCTCAGTGGGGCTTAGGCTCAAATTTTCCTGCTTCCAACCGCGGGACTCTATAAACCGGGAGTACATACGGTGGAGATCGGCTGCAAAAAGGGCGGCTTCTTCACCACCGGTGCCCGCCCGAATTTCGATGATGGCGTTTTTCTTGTCAGAGGGGTCTTCCGGGACAAGGAAGCCTTTCAGTTTTTTCTCGAGGGAAAGCTGGGCGGCCTCGAGTTCCTGTGTTTCCGCCTTGGCCAGATCGACCAACTCTTGATCCGATGAAGTTTTAAGGATTTCTTCGGCCTCCCTGAGGCCTTGAAGGTTCAATTGATATTCCCGATATGCGGAAACTCCCGGGTCGATGCTATTCCTTTCCCTGATCAACTTCTGATACCTTGTCTGATCTGCGATCACGGCCGGGTCAATCAAAAGACCATCGATCTCGTTGTGGCGGTTCGAGATCTTTTCAAATTTCTCAAACACGAAGACTTTCCAAATAAAAAAGGTGGTGGACCTGCTGCCGGGAAGGACAGCACAGACCACCACCATCAGAGTTGCTGGGTTTACCCCTGAGGAACTTCCGCTTCATCGTCTTCGGGAATGCCGTATTTCTTTCGAAACCGCTCAACGCGCCCCGCCGTATCGACCAGCTTCTGCTTTCCGGTATAGAAGGGGTGACACCGGGAGCAGATCTCTACGTGAAGGTCGGGAACCGTGGAGCGGGTCTCGATGACATTCCCGCAAACACACCGCATCGTGGTCAATTCGTAATTCGGATGAATATCACTTTTCATGGCTATCTCGAGTCGAAGTGCGGATTAAAACGGAAGATCAGAATTTTCATTCATAGAAAATATAACAACAAAGGACGATAAATCAAAGAGTTTCTATGTCCTTATCGATCGACGGGTTCGCTCATGGAGGTGAGGAACTCCTCGTTGGTTTTTGTCTGGGCTATCCGTTGCAGCACAAATTCCATGGCCTCGGTCGGGGGCATCTGGTTGAGGAGCCTCCGGAGGATCCAGACCCTGTTCAGTTCGTTCTTGATGGTCAAAAGCAATTCTTCTTTTCGAGTGCTGGACTGTGTGACGTCGAAGGCCGGAAAAACGCGACGGTTGCTGAGGCGGCGATCGAGCTTGAGCTGCATGTTGGCCGTTCCGTTGAACTCTTCGAATATGACTTCGTCCATCCTGCTCCCCGTCTCGATCAGCGTTGTGGCGATAATCGTCAAGCTCCCACCCTCTTCGATGTTTCTGGCTGCGCCCAGGAATTTACGCGGCCCTAAAAGGGCCGTTGCATCGACGCCGCCCGTGAGGATCCGTCCGCTGTGAGGCGTAACGGTGTTGTGGGCGCGTGCCAGGCGGGTCAGGCTATCCAGAAGAATCACGACATCGTGTTGATGTTCCACGAGGCGCCTGGCCTTTTCGATAACCATGTCCGCGACCTGAACGTGGCGAGTGGCCGGCTCGTCGAATGTGGAGGAGATGACGTCCCCTTTGACTGAGCGCTGCATGTCAGTGACCTCCTCGGGACGTTCGTCGATAAGGAGGACGATCAGATTGATCTCCGGATGATTTTCCGTGATGCTATGGGAGATCTTCTGAAGGAGCATGGTTTTTCCGGTGAAGGGGGGGGCCACGATCAGACCTCTCTGACCTTTGCCGATCGGTGAGATCAGGTCCATGATCCGGGTGGAATAATCTTTCGGATCGGACTCGAGTTTTATGCGATCGTCCGGATGGAGGGGGGTGAGGTTATCGTAAAGGATTTTGTGTTTTGCGACCTCAGGATCTTCAAAGTTGACCGCCTCAACGCGGATAAGGGCAAAATATTTCTCGTCGTTCTTGGGGGGACGAATCTGGCCGGATACCGTATCCCCCGTTCTCAGGTTGAAGCGCTTCATCTGCGACGGCGAAACGTAGATGTCGTCAGGACCCGGAAGGTAGTTGTAGTTGGGGGATCTCAGAAAACCGAATCCGTCCTCCAGAATTTCGAGCACACCCTCACCGAATATCAGCCCGCTCTTTTCGGTTTGGGCCTGGAGTACCGAGAAGATCAACTCTTGTTTACGCAGGCTGCTGTAACGGATATTCAGGCGGGTTGCCAGTTCGGACAATTCCGACATGGTCATGTTTTGCATTTCAGCGATGTTCAAATCCATATGGGTCGATTGCCTTTTGACGATGATTGGGGTTATGGATGGATGTTTGGATCGCATACTTGAGGATATATAAAATCAACGCGAAGGTTTTCCGTGTAGCGTGTAGCGTCTCGAATTGTGGGAATGTGCTCGAAAGATGAGGTAGATAAGGGAAGTAGATCTAAGAGAAGATTTAGGAAGAATCTATGGTTGGTAACGTTTACTATAGAGAATATGAAGGGATTTGTCAAGGGTTATTTATTGACCGCCGCATCAACAAGAAATCATCGGACCCTGTGATCCCGCAGGATTCGCGATCTCCTCGTCCCCTCCGGCGCTTTTAAACCTTCATCTCAGGAGGATCCGACAGCCCAAATTAAATCCCCTTCAATGCGTTTGAGCCGTTCCGGATCTTCGATCTTTTTCCCTGAACGGTCCGTCACATAAAAGGCATCTTCTGCCCGATCACCCTGTGTCCCGATCTTCGCCGTATAGATATCGAGCTCAAGATCGGACAGGGTCCTGGTGATCTTATACATGAGCCCGACAGCATCGGGGGTGAAAAGATCGATGACCGTGTATTTTTCTGATATGTTGTTTTCAAAGACCACTCGTGTGGGTGCGGGAAGCGTGTTTTCTCGTTGCCTGGACCATCGGAGCGGTTTCTTTTTGAGCAGAGAGGCCACATCCTCCCGACCTTGAGAGACCGCGGTGAGCCGTTCCTCGATGCTCTTCTGTTGGTTTTTCGTGATCTTTGCTTTTCCATTCACATCGGTCACCTGAAATATGTCGAGCACAACGCCATCGGAACGGGTGTAGGCCAGGGCGTTGAAGATGTTGACGTCGTTGAGAGAAAGGATTCCGCATATTTCCGATAGTCGGTAGGGCTTGTCCATCGTGCAGACCGTGATCTCGGTGAAGACTTCCCCAACGCGAAAATCGATGGCTGCTGGCAGATCTTTCAGAAACCGTATCAGGTTGAGGTGGACTTCGACTCCCCGGGGATCTACCGCAGGGATATAACGGTCAGGGAGCCCATCCAGATGATCGGTGACGGTTTTTCTTCCGAACTTCGGTGTGAGGGCTTCCACGATCTTCTGGGCCGCCCCCTCGTCCCTGGGTACGTGCGTCAGGACCTCGAGCGTCTTGTAGTACAGTTCCCAGAGGAGGTAGCCCTTCCAGGTGGTCCAGGCCGTCCTTGTGACGGCAGACAGGTCGGCATAGGTGAGCAGATAAAGCATCCGGAGTCGTTCCACGTCCTCAACCTGTCCGGCGAAGTCCGCGATGAGGGTCGGGTCGTTGAGATCCCTTCGCTGGGCGATATTTGACATCGAAAGATGGTTCTCGACAAGGAACAGGACCATCTGGGCATCGCGTTCGGGGGTCCCGATCCGGTCCAGAAATTCCTTTGCCATAGCGACTCCGACCTTGGTATGATCGTCCGATCGGGCCGATTTTCCCACGTCGTGCAAAAGGATTCCCAGTATGAGGAGATCCCACCGAAGAATTTCTTCGGCCACTCCCCTGAGCAGGGAATCGGCCTCATTCTTTCCTTCAAGCAAGCGCTCAAGGTTTTCGATCGCGAGCAGGGTGTGCTCGTCGGCGGTATAGATATGGTAAAGGTTGTACTGAACCAGGCCCGTCAGGGTTCCGAACTCGGGTATATAAGCGCCCAGGACACCCATATCGTGCATCAATCGAAGCGTTTTTCCGGCCCCGTGTCCTTCCGAGAGGATCCCGAAAAAAAGGTTTCGGGCTTTTTCAGAACAGAGAAGGTTTTCATCGATCAAGGAAAGATGAGCTCGGATCTCCTTTTGCAGTTCATCGCTGATGCTCGCGTCAAAGCACTGACCGTTGTGGAAAACGCTCAGGAACCGCGTGGGGTCTTCATTGAAAAAATTGCCAGGATTCCGGTTTGGTAGCTGGATCCGGTTCCCGACCAGAAAAGATTTATCGTCCAGTTTTCTCCGACTCAGATAGGAAACCGCCCGACGAACTTTGGTACTCTGACCGTCGAGACGGGTGCAGATCTGGCTCGAAAGCCGATTGATATTTCGGGCGTGGAGATAGTATTCCCTCATGAACCGCTCCACTCCCAGTTCACCATTTTTGTCTTTATATCCCAGTCGCTTCGCAACCATGGGTTGGATGTCGTGTTCAAGCACATCAACTCGCTTTTTTGCAGAAAAATGAAGTTCGTTTCTGATGCGCCACAGAAAGTCCTGGGCCTCCTCATAACTCTGATAGTCCTGGCTCGACACGAGGCCCGCCTCGATGAGCCCCTCCAGGGAGGGCCTCCCCCGGCTTGCGCGAAGGATCCAGGTCACGGTGTGGATATCCCGCAAACCTCCGGGGCTCTCCTTAATGTTGGGCTCGAGGAGATTAACGGTCATGCCGGCCTGGAGATGACGTTTCCGGCGTTCCTCGATCTTGTCGTGGACGAAGGTTGAGGCTTTTGGGCCCAACAGGACCCCTTCCATGGTTTTCTCAAACCTGCTGAAGAGACGATAATCGCCCGCGAGGTAACGGCCTTCGAGCATGGCCGTACGAGAGTCCGAATCGCGCCTGGCTTCCTCGATGCATTCTCCTATGGTTCTGGTGCTATGCCCGACATCGAAGTCGAGGTCCCACAGGAGGTGCAGGATATAACGCGTGATCGGATCCCCCTTCTGGTTCCGGCTATAAAGAAACAGGAGGTCCACATCGGACCTTGGATTGAGGACACCCCGACCGTAGCCCCCCTGGGCGATGACCGCGTACCGTTCCACTCGACCTTCATGATCATCCAGCAGGGCCTGGCGATAAGCCTCCCCGATGATTGTATCGACAGCGGTGGTCCACTCTGCCACGACGTATCCTCCCAATGCCCCCCCTCGATGCATCTCGACGATGCGCGATCTTTCCGACTCCAGGAAGGATTTGAAGGCCCTGGACCGAAGCGCTTCCAATGCCTCAAGGTCGGCCGCGCCATTAGATTCGCATTCCCTTCGGATGGCATTGAGATTCTGTCTCAAGTGCATCCCCAAATTGCTCACCCCCGTTTTCTTCCCATACGAGTCCCCTTCGCCTTCCCACCGCCTTTACCCCTGGGTTTCGGGGTAAGAACAAATTCAAGGGCAGGTCCAACGGCCTGAACCGGAACAAACCGCATCTGTTTTCTGACTTTTTCCGGTAGCTGTTCGATGTCACCCATGTTGCGCCGGGGCAGGATAACCGCGGGGATTCCTGCGCGCTGGGCGGCCAGGACCTTTTCCTGGATTCCGCCGACCGGGAGGACCTTCCCACGCAGCGTGATTTCACCCGTCATGGCCACGTCGCTTCTGGCTGGCCTCCCGGAAAGGAGGGAGGCGATGGCGGCAGCAATGCTGATTCCAGCGGAGGGTCCGTCCTTGGGAACGGCGCCCGCGGGAAAATGAATGTGGATGTCGATTTCTTCGAAAACCCCCGCATCGATCCCGAGGGACTCGGAGTGGGAGCGGACATAGGTGAGGGCGGCCTGGGCGGATTCTCGCATGACATCACCCAGTTGTCCGGTGAGGATTACTCGATCCTGACCCCGCATCTGGATGGCTTCGATAAACTGGACCTGGCCCCCAGAGGTGGTGGCGGCAAGGCCTATGGCGACTCCGGGATCGCGGATGCTTTCTCTTCCGACGTCGAGGTAGCGGCGAGGTCCAAGGAATGTGCGAAGATTGGACGGTTTTACGATGGGTTGCATCGACCTTCCCTCGGCCACCCGACGGGCCACCTTTCGGTAGATGGCTCCAATCTCCCGTTCGAGATTGCGAAGGCCCGCTTCCTGAGTGTAGCATCGAATGAGGGTCCTTGTCGCAGGACGGCCGATGCGGACATTCCGCGGGGTAAGTCCGTGCTCGCGGAGTTGCCTCCGGAACAGATGACGGTGCGCGATTTCCACCTTCTCGTCCTCAGTATAACCTCTGATGTCCACCACCTCCAACCTGTCCCGGAGGGCATCGTGAATCGAGCCGAGCAGGTTGGCGGTTGTGATGAACATGACCTTTGAGAGATCGAATGTGATGTCCAGGTAGTGGTCGACGAACGTGTGATTCTGCTGGGGGTCCAACACCTCAAGAAGGGCGGCGGCGGGATCTCCTCGAAAATCCTGTCCGAGTTTGTCGATCTCATCGAGCATGAAGACCGGATTATTCCGACCCACCCTTCGGATGCCCTGCATGATCCTTCCAGGAAGAGCCCCGATGTATGTTCGCCGGTGCCCGCGGATGTCCGCTTCATCCCTCACCCCCCCCAAGGATATCCTGACAAACTTGCGGCCGAGGGCCCTTGCGATGGATTGGCCCAGAGAGGTCTTTCCCACGCCGGGGGGGCCAACAAAGCAGAGAATCGGACCCCTGGCATCGGGTTTTAGCTGCCGGATCGCAAGGATTTCCAGGATCCGGTCTTTTACGGCATTCAGGCCGTAGTGGTCTTCATCCAGAATCTTGCGGGCAAAACTGATGTCGATCTGGTCTTCCGTTGAAAGATTCCACGGCATGTTCACGAGCCAGTCGAGATAGGTCCGCGAAACGGCGTGGTCCGCTGCAAAGGGGTGCTGCCACCCAAACGCTCCAGTTCCCTCAGGGCTTCTCGTTGTGCTTCCTCGGGCATCTGCGCAGATTTGATACGATTTCGAAATTCCTCGATCTCCATCTCCCGTTCATCGCTTTGCCCAAGCTCATGTTGCAGGGCCCGAATCTGCTCGCGGAGATAGTGTTCCCGCTGACTCTTCCCCATCTCGCTTTGAACCTGGTTCTGGATCTTTCTTCCCAGTTCCAGGATCTGCAGCTCCCTGCTGAGCAGGACGGTCAGCCGCTCAAGTCGGAGCTTGATGTCGATATCCTCGAGCAGTGCTTGTTTCTCCGTGAGGCGGAGATTGAGGTGGAAGGCGATGAAATCAGCGAGACGGCCCGGGTCATCCAGGTTGACGGCCAGGACCTTCAACTTCTCGGGGAGATATGAGACAAGGTCCGCCATGGTTTGAAACTGGTTGGACGCATTGCTGACAAGTGCATCGATCTCCACCCCCGGTTCAATCCTGTCGTTCACACGTTCTACCGAGGCGACCATGTAGGGTTCGGTTTGAACGACCTCCTTGATGACAATCCTTGAAAGCCCTTCTACGAGAATGCGAAGACTTCCATCCGGTAGCTTCCAAGTCTTATGGATGATGGCCGCCGTCCCGATTCCGAAAAGGTCGTCGGATGACAGGTCGACGGCATCGGGACTCCTCACGGTTACCATTCCGACAAGGCGGTCACCCAACATGGCATCGTCGATGAGCCGTGAGGATAGATTACGGTGTCTCGGAGAGGGAAGATTCCGAGATGTTCCGGGATTTCGATTTTCCCGGTGGCGGCGTCTTGCGTTGGATCGATTTCTGTCATGGCATAATCGCTGGTTAAGGGTTGGTTGGTGGAGTTCGAAAAGACTTTACCGGTTTTTTACACGTGTTAATCCACAGGAAAACCTTTGGGCACGACAACGATTCCCTTTTCCGTTACTTTGAACCGACGCTGGTCCTGGACAGGATCGCACCCGATTCGGCATCCAGGAGGGATGATGACATCCTTGTCGATGATCGCCCGCCTTACGTGGGCTTCTCGGCCCACATCCACCCCTTCCATCAAGATGGCATCTTCCACAACCGAATTCTTGTGGACACGGACACCATAAGAAAGTATAGAGCGCTCGACTCGGCCCCCCGCGAGGATACATCCCCCCGCGATTAGGGAGTTGCGGACGGAATTCCGCCGCTCCTCGCCCCCCTCTTCTTCGATGACCACCTTGGCCGGAGGATATTGCTCCTGATATGTCCGAAGGGGCCAGGCATTGTCATAGAGGTTGAACATGGGATCCATGGCCACCAGGTCCATGTTGGCTTCCCAATAGGTATCGATCGTCCCTATATCCCTCCAGTAGTTGACCTTACCCCGGTTTTTATCCTGGAACCGGTATGCGAATACCCGACCCCCGGAAACAAGGTCGGGGATGATGTTTCTCCCGAAGTCGTGCGCGGTTTCCCGCTTGGAATCCTCGACCACGGACCGGACGAGGGTCTCGGTCCGGAAGATGTAAACCCCCATAGAGACCAGAGATCTATCCGGGTTGTCGCGCAGTGGACTGGGGTTGGTCGGTTTCTCTTCAAAACCCAACACGCGGGACGTTTCGTCGATCTCGACCACGCCCAAATCCCGAGCCTGGTCGCAGGGCATTTCAACGCAGGCCAGAGTCAGGTCCGCATCCTTCTCCTCGTGATGGGTGAGCATCGGCGTGTAGTCCATTTTGTAGACGTGGTCTCCGGAAAGGACCAGGACCTGCCTGGGTCTTTCCTGCTCGAGGGTATAAATGTTCTGGTAGATAGCATCCGCGGTGCCACGGTACCAACTTTCCCTGGTTCGGTGCTGCGGGGGAATGGTATATAGAAACTCTCCGAGTTCAGGACTGAAAATGTCCCATCCGAGGAGAAGGTGACGATCGAGGGAGATTGATCTGTACTGGGTCAGGAGGTTGATGCGACGGAGGTTTGAGTTGACGCAGTTAGAAAGGGTAAAGTCTATGATCCGGTAGATCCCGCCGAACGGGACAGCGGGCTTCGCCCTATCTCTGGTAAGCGGGTAGAGGCGTTCTCCTTGGCCCCCTGCCAGGATCATCGTCAGGGTGGTCCTCAGGAGGGAGATGAGGTCCGTATGACGCATTCGTTACGCCCTTTCCCTTTTATCAAGGGCCAGCTTTATCTCCTTTTTGAGTTCTGTGAGGTCTGAGGACTTGACGACATAGGCATCGGCGGACCAGCTTGTAAAATTGTCCTTGTAGCTCGTGTAAGCGGTGTTCAGGATGACGGGCAACTGATGCTGCTTGCCCAGGATCCTCCCCATGGCTTCGATCCCGTCCATTCCGGGCATGCGGATGTCCAGGACGACCAGGTCGGGAGGGTCCTTTTC
This sequence comes from Candidatus Latescibacterota bacterium, assembly GCA_965217865.1. Classification (GTDB taxonomy): domain Bacteria; phylum Latescibacterota; class UBA2968; order SICM01; family SICM01; genus CBDCJO01. The sequence continues at coordinate 4,634,052 of CBDCJO010000002.1, forward strand.
GACAAGATCGATTGCGTCGTGAGCATTGTGCGTCACGATCACCCGATAACCTTCATCACCGAGCTCTTGTTCATATAACATGGCAAGGTTCTTGTCATCATCGACCACGAGAACGGTCATCATGCATCCCTCCAAATGAGGATCAAAGGGTATGGAAGTCTGGCGCGTTTGAAGAGGCGTTCTTTTCGGATACTCCAATCAAGAATCATTCCTTCTGATGGGCAGTCTGATGGTCACGGTCGCACCTGTGCTCTGTTTGCTCTCAATGGAGATGTTCCCTCCGTGATCCTCGACGATCTTGCGGCTGATGGCCAACCCGAGACCCGAACCGGACGCCTTTGTCGTGAAGAACGGGTCGAAGATCTGGTTAAGGGTCTCTGAGGGAATCCCGGTTCCCGTATCGGCCACGGACACTTCGACAACTCCTTCGTTTCGGAGGGTGGAAACCTTCAGACTCCCTCCACCGGGCATGGCCTGAAGGGCATTCTGTATCAGATTCAAAAGTACCTGTTTCATCTGGGCGGGGTCGGCCACGACACCCGGAAGATCGGGTTCCATCTGTTTCTGTACGAGGACACGGTCTCCGTGAAGGACCCCCTTGAACAGGCCGAAGACGTCCTCTACCAGCTGATTCATATCGGTTGGCTTAAGATCGGGCGGGGTGGGTCGGGTGAAGCTGAGGGTGTCTGCCAGGAGTTTTTCCAGACGCTCGACCTCTTCGACGACGGCCCGTGCGTTGGCCTGTACGCGATTTGGTTTGGTCCCTTTGGCGATGGCGCGTGCGAATCCCCCGATGGTGGCCAGGGGGTTGCGGATTTCGTGAGCCATATTGGCGGACATCTCCCCGACAACGGCCAGACGCTCTGACTTGAGCAGGTCATCCTGGGCTTGCTGGAGTTTTCGATAGGCCTCTTCCAGCTCCTGAATCTTGTCGGCCAGCTGGGCGTAGACCTCCGCGTTCTCAACGGCCATGCCCGCCTGGCTCGCAAAGCTCGTCAGGAGCTGAACGGCTTTGTCTGATATCGGACGACCGCTGTAAAGGTTGTCCGCGATGACCGCCCCGACGGCTCTCTGCTTGGCGATCAGCGGGACGCAGACGAACTCCGGGGAGTTCAGGAGGTCGCGGAGTTCGGGGTTAACGTCCGGGTTGTTGAAAGCGTCTTTCACGTGGGTCGAGCTTTTTTCCTCTACAGCTTTGACGATCAAGTTTGAGGACTCCGAAAGGGGTATGTTGATCCGGTGAGCCAACCGGGTCATCGGTTGTTCGTCACGTTCGGAAATCCGATCGTAGCCCGTCAGGATATCTTCGATGGTGTCGGTCTGTCCTGCCAGATTCGGGAGGCCTCCTCGTGGCTTCCCGGGCCGACGCCCATCTTACCCTCGATGACGTTCCGCTGCCGGTCGATCAAGAGCAGGATAGCTCGGTTGAAGCCGAGGGCGGTCCCGGCCGTCACACAGGTGAGGAGCGCATAAAGAAGCCGATCCAGTTCCAGGATGCCCTGCATCGTCTCGCTTACCTGACGGAGCATCGACAGCTGGTAAGCCTGTTCGACAATCTCGGTGACGTCCTCGAAAACAACGAGGGCAAGGCGCTCCTGTTCCCTTTCAACAGGTGTGATGAAGACGTTGAAGACCCGGCTCAGAAATTCCTCGATCCGATGAACGTTCATCAGATTCACCGATTTGCCTTCACGGATTGCCGTTGATATCGGCTTCAGGACATCGTCCCGCAGAAGGATGGAATCCGGGGCCACCTCGTAGAGGTTCCGGCCCTCCACATCCTCCCGGTCAAGTTCTCTCCGCTCGCAGTAGGCGTGGTTGACGGAGACGATTGTCAAAGCCTTGTCCAGGAACAGAAGGGGCATCGGAATGGTGTCGATGACGTGTTCATCGAATTCCTTCAGAAATTTCATGTCCTGATAGTGACGGGCGTTCTCGACTGCGTTGGCGATAAGGCTCGCCAGGATCTCAAGCGAAGTGATGTCGGGTTCATCGAAGGCCGCCGGCCTCTGGCTCTGGACATCGATGGCGCCGATGGTCCGATCCCCCGACTTGATCGGTACGCAGAGTTCGGATCTCGTTTCCCGTTCTTCGGGGAAGGCCAGAATGCGTCTGGGTTCCATGGCCACATCGTTGGCCAGGAGGACTTCCCCGTTTAGGGCCACCCATCCCACGATGCCGACGCCCATTTTCTGGCGGTATCCTTCCGATAGGAATTCTCCATAAGCCCCTTCGTGACCCCTGAGAACGAGCTCTTCCGTCGTATCATCTAGGATAAAGACACAGACGTCATGGTATTCAAAGTTTCGCTGGATGGACTCTGCGGAGACGTGCATCAAATGGTCCGGGTCCAGGGTGGAGGAGACCAGCTGGGCGATTTCGCTGACAAGTGTGAGCTGTAGCGAGCGTTTGCGTTCCAACTGCAGGAGGTGAGCGATCTCATTTCGCCGTCTCACCAGTTCTTTTTCGGATTCGATCCGGTGGCTGATGTCGGAGACGACTCCCATGCTCCCGACGAGGTTACCTGCGTCATCGCGGAGGGGGACGCCGGAGATGGAGACGGGAATTCTCGTGCCAGACTTGGTGGTCAACGCCACTTCGTAAACGGAGGCGTCCCCATGATTGAAATGGTTTTCCATCTCGGACGCGGTTTTGTCCATGCTCTCGTTTTTGTAGATTAGAGAGACGTGCTGGTTGAGGGCCTCCTCCTTCGTGTAACCCGTGATCTCCTCCATTCGCCTGTTGAAAAAAGTGAAGCGGGATTCCCGATCAACTGTGCTGATTCCTTCGTTCATGGTCTGGACCAGAGTGCCATACCGTTCCTCAAAGGCTCGAAGCTCTCCGGTCAGGCCCCGATAGCGCAGTCTGTAGTATAGATCACTCACGCCGATCACGCTCTCATCGCTGTGGGTTTCGACCAGGGTGCACGCGATGCTCAGGTTTTGTTGGTCCCCGGGATAGACAGCGATCAGGGTGTCGATGATGGCCCTTTTTAGGGCGATCTGGGCCCTGGAGAGGTCCGCGGCGGTAAGTCCGCTGCTGATGGCCTCCTGCATCCCGAAACCGCCGACCTTTTCGGACCTGTCCTCCGTGTCTTCGAGGTGGGTGGTGAGGAGGACGAGGAATACCTCGCCGACCTGTCGTTGAAGAAGGGGGGAAGGATGGGGGAGTCGGGCGATCCGCCCGATCCATCGCTCCAGGATTTCCTCACGATGGATCTGGAAAAAGTCGATCAGCTCTGCGACAAAAGGCCAGCTGGCCTCGAAGGCGGATCGGATCTGGATTTTGGGGGATGTATCTGGCATGTGATCGCGTGGTATTGATCGGATCGAGGGTGTTGTTCGGGGTGAAGGGGCCAGAGGGAGAAAAAAACGGTCTTAAGCTGCGGGGGATGGGTTTGTCCTAACCCTGTCCAATAATAGCAAGTACACTTTGAGATGTCAAGACAATATGCTATTCAGAGTCGTCCTTATACTTAGGGATTCGAGAGTTGCCCCGGGACCATGGAGGGGGTATATTTAAAAAAAGGGGGGGGTCAGGATCAAGGGTATAGGTTCCATGTTGGGAAGGAAGAAAGCCGGGGAAGGGTTAGGGCGGGCGGATTTATTTAATATCAATAATCCAATTTCTTTATGGACGACACCATCGTCATCCGTGGGGCGCGAACCCACAACCTCAAAGCGATCGACCTGGATTTGCCCCGGAACCGTCTGGTCGTGATCACGGGTCCGTCCGGATCGGGAAAGTCCTCCCTGGCCTTCGACACCATCTATGCGGAGGGACACAGGCGATATGTAGAGTCGCTGTCCGCACACGTCCGTCAGGTTCTGGGTCCGATGGAGCGACCCGACGCAGACCTGATAGAGGGGCTTTCACCGACGATCGCCATCGGGAGCGGATCACAGGGACGGAATCCGCGGTCGACAGTGGGGACGATCACAGAGATTTACGATTTTATTCGTCTGCTATATGCACGCGCGGGTGTGACCCACTGTCCTTCCTGCGGAAAACCGATCGTTCGTCACGCTGTTTCCGAGATGGTGGACGAGGTCATGTCGCTCCCGGATGGAACCCGAATGATGGTCCTCGCCCCTTTGACCAGAGAGCGGGATGGTGATGATGAAGCGTGGGAAAGGGCGCGGGTTTCCGGTTATGTGCGCATTCGGGTCGATGGAGAAGTCCACCCCCTTGAAAGCGCACAAGAGTCCGAAGGGGACACGAGCGGAAAGCTGGAAGTCGTCGTGGACCGGCTCGTCGTGAGGCCGGGCATGGAACGTCGGTTGGCGGACTCGTTCGAGGCGGCCCTCCGCCTGGCGGATGGCATGGTCTCCGTGTCTGTGGTGGATGGGCAGGAGAGGGTCTTCTCATCCCGACTGATATGTCCCGATTGCTGCGTCGGGATTGGGGAGGTGAACCCCGGGCTCTTCTCATTCAACAGCCCTGGAGGAGCGTGTCCGGCTTGCGACGGTCTTGGGAAGACCGTGGATCCCAGGCTGGGGGAGTCGGATTCGGAGGATGGGTTCGAGGAACCGTGTTCGGTCTGCGGGGGGTCTCGCCTCAAGGGAGAAGCGCTGTGTGTCAGGGTCGGGGATAAGAACATTGTAGATCTGTCCAGAATGCCGGTGACCGAGACCAGGGAATTTCTGACGGGACTTCGTTTCACCGGACGTGCGGAAGCGGTTGCGCAAAACGTCCTGAGCGAAATTCTGGATCGAATCGGCTTCCTGTCCCACATCGGACTCGAGTATCTCAGCCTGGATCGACGGGCTGAATCCCTCTCAGGGGGAGAACTTCAGCGCATCCGGCTGGCCAATCAAGTAGGGGCAAGGCTTGCGGGGGTTCTGTATGTGCTGGACGAGCCGACGGTGGGTCTCCATTCAAGGGATACCAGGAGACTTTTAGAGGCGCTGATCGGGTTGCGAGATCGCGGGAACAGCGTCCTGGTTGTCGAGCACGATCGGGAGGTGATTCAGGCCGCGGACTATGTGGTCGACCTCGGGCCGGGTGCGGGCGACAATGGTGGTCGCGTCATCGCGTCGGGAACTCCGGATCAAGTCGCTGAATCGAAAGGCTCCCTAACCGGGGATTATTTGTCCGGCAGGCGGTCGATCCCAACCTCAGGAATAAGGCGAAAGCCCTCCGGTTGGCTGGTGATCCGGGGAGCGACGGGACATAACCTGAAAGGGATCGACGTCCACATCCCCCTGGGTACATTTGTGTGTGTGACGGGAGTTTCCGGATCCGGAAAAAGCAGCCTGATCGACGATACCCTTTGTCGGGCGTTGGCCCGGAAGCTTTACCGGGCAAAGGCCCCACCCCTCTCTTACAAAAAGATCGAGGGGCTCAACCTTGTCGAAAGACTCGTTCGGGTCAATCAGGCCCCGCTGGGAAGGACCCCCAGGTCGAATCCCGCCACTTATGTCGGTCTCTTTGACACGATTCGGAGAGTTTTTGCTAAGACCCCGGAAGCCAGGGTCAGAGGTTACGGCCCAGGGAGGTTCAGCTTCAATGTGAAGGGGGGCCGTTGCGAGGCGTGTCAGGGGGGTGGGGTCGTCCAGGTGGAAATGCACTTTTTACCCGATGTCTTCGTGTCGTGCGAGGTCTGTGGGGGGCGTCGTTATAACCGGGAAACGCTCGATGTAAAATATAAGGGGAGATCCATCTCGGAAATCCTGGATATGACCGTCTCCGTTGCGCTTGAAATTTTTCAGAGGATCCCGATGGCCTGTCGGGTTCTCGAAACCCTATCCGACGTCGGTTTGGGGTATCTTTGTATCGGTCAGCCCGCGCCCGCTTTGTCCGGAGGAGAAGCGCAGCGGGTGAAGCTGGCTTCGGAACTTGCCAAGGGAGGAGGCGGGCGAACGCTTTATGTCCTGGATGAGCCGACGACCGGGCTTCATTTTGAGGATATCAGGCTGCTGATCGGGGTGTTGGAACGTCTGGTGGAACGTGGGAATACCATGCTTGTCGTGGAGCATAACGTAGATGTGATTATGAGGGCCGACCGGGTCATCGACCTGGGTCCGGAGGGGGGCGATGGCGGAGGGTACGTGGTCGCAGAGGGAGATCCTGAAGAGGTCGCGAAGAACCCCGCATCGCACACGGGTCAATACCTAAAAGGCGCGATCGCGGCCGGCAAAAAATTGTGATTTGTATTGCGAGATGATTGATAATATATATATTAAATATCAAAAGGCTGTGAAATGGGAAACCGGAGACACCATCCCCGAACACCGACGGAATTCAGGACTCAGAATCCGGGAGAAGATCAAAACCGTAAGACCGTGAGGCGGAATTCACGTTAATGGGAAAAGTATGATCGTAGGGGAATGGCTTTCCCTGTCCAACCGATGGGGGGGAAGTTAACGCCTCTACGGCTGGCTTAAAGAAAGGAACGATATGATACGGATTGATCTGGGCGGTCTTTACGAAATGGAGCAAGCTGAGAAGGCATAGCGAAAAGAGAACCGCCGAAAGATCACCTCGTTTATCGGGCTGTGTGAAAAGATGGGGGCGATGGTTCTGGAGCAGCGTGACTGGAATCAGCGTGATTATGTGCACTTCATTGGCGTTTCGTCGAATGTGGTGATCACCATCGGGATTCCGGAAAAATATCTGGGTGTCCAGGCCAGCCAGCTCCGGGAGAAGTTTTCACCCAATGTGGTGGATTACGTTTCCCTTCCCGATCGTCAGACGGTCACGGTGGAGCAGTCGCCCTCCGAGAAACTGGATCTTCACGATGTCGTGACCTGCAACAAGTGCGGGGAGAAAATCCCTTACGACGGTTATTTCCAGTACTGCGTCCGTTGTGGAGATAACCTGGATACGATCATCAGGGTCTGTCAGTCCTGCAACAACAAGACGGCTTATCATCCGGCATTTCGATTCTGCCCGATCTGCGGAGGCGCTCTAATTCCCAATCTCTTCGAGGGGCCGCCGCTGACTGAGCTCGATCCCAACGGATTGATCTGGGGCGTTCCACTCAAGGATGAATCTCTGGAGGGGGAAGAGGGGGAAAGGGAGGAGCCGTAAAACGGAAAGGCCTTGGATCGGAAAAGCCGGGGTTCGTGATTCGTGGATAGGGGATCGGAAAACCCGAAATAACCTTTGACAATTTATCCAATAATTCGCATCGATCATTAACGAATCACGAATCACGAATCACGAATCACGAATCACGAATCACGAATCACGAATCACGAATCACGAATCACGAATCACGAATCACGAATCACGAATCACGAATCACGAATCACGAATCACGAATCACGAATCACGAATCACGAATCACGAATCACGAATCACGAATCACGAATCACGAATCACGAATCACGAATCACGAATCACGATTTTTTCTATTCAACCTCCGGTCCGATGCGAATCGAATGCGTTTTGATTAAACATGATATCGTCTGGTTTACCTCCAGTCCCAGGTCCTCGATCGCCTCCGGGGTTATCTTTACCGCCAATCGTTTTCCCACATCCACGTAAATCAGCCCCCTTCCCTCCACTTTAGACACTTCCAAAACGCGTCCTTCCAGGGTATTCCGCACGCTCAACCCCGATGGTACCTCCCGTGAGAGAATGATGTCGTCCGCACGGATGCCGATGAAGATCTTACCCCCGGGTGGACGGTCGCAGTATGGGATTTTCAGATTCTGTCCGGCGAAACGAGCGATGCTGACCCCCCCGGTCGCATCTCCGGATATGACTTCCACGGGAAGGACGTTCTCGAACCCGTGGGCTTCCACTAAGGGCAGTATGTCCGGGTGGTGAGCGATGTCGAAGAAATCCCCGTGGGCAACCATCTTTCCCTCTTTCAGAACGATGACCTGTCCCGTCAACTCCAGGATTTCCGCTACGGAGTGGCTGACGTAGAGGACGGGAATACCCAGGTCCGACCGGATGTGGCGGAGGTAGGGTATGATGCGGTCTTTCAAACCCTGATCCAGGGAGGCCAAAGGTTCGTCCATTAACAACAGACGCGGGGAGGTCAGGAGCGCCCTGCCCATGGCGACACGCTGTCGCTCTCCCACGGAGAGGCTACCCGAACTTCTATTCAGAAGCGAGCGGAGCTGAAGCAGGTCGACGATCCGGTTGATTTCAAATCGTCGGTTGTCCGGTTTCTGGAGGTGGTATCCGTATCGGAGGTTCTTTTCGACAGTCAGGTGTGGGAAGAGGAGGTCATCCTGAAAAACATACCCGATCCCTCTTTTCTCGGGGGGAAGATCGATTCCTGATGCTGAAGAGAAGACAACGTCGTCGTCTATGCGGATTTCCCCCCAGTCCGGTCGGAGGAGTCCGGCTACCAGATCGAGGAGGGTGCTTTTTCCAGAGCCTGACGGTCCGAAAACCGCGGTCACAGGATAATGGCATACGGCGTCCACGTGGAGAGTGAAATTGGACCGATTGTGTGCCAGCCTGACAGATAGCATCGATTACTTTCTCTTCGTATAACGGGAGATCCACTCGCCGATCATGAGTGCCCCAAGTGAAAGAGCGATCGAAAACACGGCCAGACGGGCTGCAGCGGTTTCCCCTTCTGGCTGGTTGAGGTAGGTGAAGATTGCCAGTGGAATGGTTCGCGTCTCTCCGGAGATATTGGAGACGAATGTCATAGTCGCCCCGAATTCCCCCAGGCTTCTTGCAAAGGTCAGGAGAGAACCGGCCAGGACACCCGGAAAGGCCAGGGGAAGCGTCACTGTGAAGAAAACGCGCAGAGGGCCGGCGCCGAGGGTACGCGCGACTCGTTCCATCCGGGGATCGATCCCTTCGACGGCCAGACGGACGGCGCGAAGCATCAGCGGAAATCCCACGACTGCCGAGGCCAGTGCGGCCCCCTTCCAGGAGAATGCGATCTGGAGGCCCAACGAGTCTTCGAGTAGCCTTCCCAGGAACCCCCGCCGGCCGAAGAGGAGCAGGAGGAGATAACCTGTAACGACCGGGGGCAGGACCAGGGGCAGATGGCACAGTCCGTCGAGGAGGACTTTCCCCCGAAAATCGATCCGGGCGAGAAGCCAACCCAGGAACACACCCGGAGGCAGGCTGATCAATACGCAGAAGATCCCGACCCGAACCGAGAGAGCAATGACTTTCCATTCTTCAGGTGTGAGGAGTGACATCATAAAGATATTGAGAATTGAAGGTTGGAGATCGACTTCGGCCCCACCGCCTTCCCGGAATTCAGAATTTAGAATCAGGGAGTCCCTCTACTCCTTTCGACTCCGGACTCGCGACTCCGGATTTTAATTCTGACTTCTGACTCCGGTATCCTGTTTTAAGAACTCAAACCCTTGCTCTTCAAAAACCTTCCCGGCCTCATCCGATTGAAGCCATTCTATCAACAGGCGGACGTTTCCTGTATTGCGGTCTTTCACGACAGCCACCGGGTAAACGATCCGGTCGTGAGATTCCGGGCCCAGGGTTGCGATCACGCTTACCTTCGAACTGATGGCCGCATCCGTGGCATAGATCAACCCCGCGGAACACTCCCCGCGCTCGACGTAAACGAGAGCTGCGCGCACGTCCAGTCCCGGGGCGATCCGTTTCGAAAGGGGACCCCACCATCCAAACCACCGAAGGGCCTGCTCGGCATAGATTCCGGCCGGAACGTGGGAGGGGTCCCCAATGGCGAGCATGCCCCGAAACGAGGCAGGAAAGTCGAATCCTTTCCGGGGAACCATCCGGAATTCCTCCCCAACAGGGGCCACGATGACCAGGCCGTTGCCGAGAAGATCGAACCGGGTTCCCTCCTCGATTCGGCCTTGAGTTTCGAGATAATCCATCCATTCCGGGCTTGCAGAAAAGTAGATGTCGGCCGGGGCCCCATTTTCGATCTGTTTGGCAAGTGTGGATGAACTGCCGAAGGCGAATTTCAGTTCGAACCCGGCCTGTGCTTCAAACGCCGGGGAGAGATCCTGGAGCACATCCGTCAGGCTTGCGGCTGCGTAAACCCGCACGGATCGGGCATCGATGTCAAGGGGGAGGATCCATTGGGAGGTGGAGAAGGAGATCAGAACGAGGGTTCGCGTGATGATGGAAAGGTGGCTCATAGAACGGGCAATTATGGAAGTTAGGGGAGCGGAAACGTCGGGAATGACCTATCTCCACGGCACGCTCACGCCCAGTTCGTCCGCCAGATCGGCAAGCTTCTCCAGATGTTTTTTGTGGATGGGGATGCCCGATTCACCCCAGGCCTGCTTCTTCATCCACTCGATCTCTCCCGGGAGATAGATCCGTTCGACGCCTTCCGACCTTTTGGACTCCCGTACGGTTCGGATGGTCCGGTCCACTTCTTCGATGAATTCGTCCAGGGAGATGAAGCAAGCGATGTTGATCGCGTAGAAGAAATGACTCGCCCTGGCCTGTCCGTGGAACTCCTTCCTGTCCCGATGGCATGTGGAAAGGCCGAAAGGGAGGATACCCCCCATCACGTCCATGATCATCGTCAGGCAATATCCCTTGACCCCTCCGAAAGGAAAAAGGATGCTCGCTTCGGCTGGGTTGTTTGTCGGGAGGGCATCCTTGTTCAGCGCCCAGTTGTCGGCCAAGGGGATCCCGTAGAGTTCCATCGTGGTAATCCGCCCCCACGCTGACACTCCGCAGGCCATGTCCAGGACGATCGCAGGCTCCTCCTTCGCGGGGATGGCATAGGCCATCGGGTAGTTCCCCAACACACCGGAATTGCCGCCGTAGGGAGCCACCGCGGGGGTGCTGCTGGATACACAGAAACCGATCATCCCGTGTTCCAAAGTCCGCATTACAAAGTTGGACCCGGCTCCGAAGTGGCTGCTGTTCCGCACACCCACCGCGGCGATACCGGTCTGTCGGGCTTTGTCAACGGCGAGTTCCATCGCACGGGTTCCTGTCAAGTGCCCGAGCCCACTGCCCCCGTCGACCAGCGCATACGAGGGGCCTTCTTTGACGACCTGAATTTCCGGTTTTGGGTTCTTACGACCACCCTTTATTTGTGAGATATATGTGGGAAGGAGCCTGGTGCCGTGTGAGAATACCCCCCGAAGATCTGTTTCGACCTGAAGGGCTGACACGAGGCCTGCATCTTCCGGGGAAAGGCCAACCCTCAGATAGATCTCCACGGCAAGATCCCGCAACTGCTCGGCACGGACAAGCTGTTCATCGGGGCTCGGGATTGTGCGAAAGTTCGGATCTGGTGCGGTGTAATCAATCATAACGTGAAAAGGAAAGGGTGAAAAAAGCCGTGGATCGTGGTTCGTGACTCGGGGATCGGAAAGGCCGTCGATCGTGGATCGTGATTCGAGGATCGAGGATAGGAAAGGCCAATGATCCGAATCCTTCAAAAAAACTTTGACTATTCGTCAAATAATTCGCATAGGCGTCATTAACGAATCACGAATCACGAATCACGAATCACGAATCACGAATCACGAATCACGAATCACGAATCACGAATCACGAATCACGAATCACGAATCACGAATCACGAATCACGAATCACGAATCACGAATCACGAATCACGAATCACGAATCACGAATCACGAATCACGAATCACGAATCACGAATCACGAATCACGAATCACGAATCACGAATCACGAATCACGAATCACGAATCACGAATCACGAATCACGAATCACGAATCATGGCCTTTGCCTGATGTTCCGATAACTCGTGTGCCTGCTCTGATCAACCTGACCCGAAGACACCGCCGCCTTCACGGCACAACCCGGTTCCTCTTCGTGAACGCAGTCGCGGAACCTGCAGGATCCGATCAGGGGCCGCATCTCCGGAAAGAGATGGTGCAACTGATTCACGTCGACGTCCCAAAGGCTCATGTCCCGGAGGCCGGGGGTATCCCCCAACAGGCTGATCCCTCCCAGGGTGTAGAGCTCTGCGTGAGTGGTGGTGTGGCGGCCGCGACCGGTGGCCTTGTTGATGGACTTGACCCGGCGGCCCAGGCCAGGCTCCAGGGTGTTTAAGAGCGTCGTCTTACCGGTGCCGGAAGGCCCCAGGAAAACGGCGACCGTTTTCTGGACGGATGCGCGGACAGAATCCACACCGTCCCCATTCTCAGCACTGATCAGGAGGATCCGGTACCCGATCTTCTCATACAGGCCGACCAACGGAGCCGTGATGGATGGTTCTACGAGGTCGGTTTTGTTTACGCAGATCAGGACGGGGATATCTTGAAGTTCACATATGGCCAAAAACCGATCCAGCATCTCCAGGTTCAGGTCGGGTTCCCGAATTGAGAAGACGAGTACGGCCAGGTCTACGTTTGCGATGAGGGTCTGTTCGAGGGGACGTTTTCCCGCCGCCCTCCGGGAGAACTTGTTCCGGCGGTTTACGACATGGTAGATCATCCCGGTGCCGTCACCTACATCATCGAATTTTACGAAGTCTCCCACGGCCACAGGGCTGGTTGAACGAATGCCGCGAACCGCCGTAACACGTTTGCGAATGGAGGATGTGTCCGCGGTGGAATATTCGATCACTTTTCGCAGTTTGCTGGAAACGGAACAATTGATCAGGGCGTCCCCCGAAGAAACGGTATATCGACCGAGGTGCTCCTGCATGACACGACCGATGGGATGGCCCGAAAGGGTATCGTCCGGAGTATTCATTAGAAGGGATATGCAAAATGAAAAATGCAAATTGTAAACTTCAAATTTACCGCGCCCAGCTCCCTCAAAGTTACAAAAACCGCGGTTTCAATTTGAGATTTATAATTTGCACTGAAATACTTTTAGTTTGACTCCGGGTCTCCCAACTCCGGGACTTGCATTTCTGGATTCGGACTCATGTCTCCTGTGTTCTGCTTTTGCTACGGCGTGATCAGATCCACCTTGCTGTCGTCCCCGAGCATAAACCGGTAAGCGGCGGGTCGGGCGCGGGTTCGGGTGACTTCCACATTCGTCGCAATCAGCGAATCCTCGATCCTGACTTCCAGGTCGAGGATCCGGCTACGGTCGAGGACGATAGAATGTTCGATCTCAGATCGGGTGATAGTCACCTGAGTGCCGATGGAGGTGTAGGGTCCGATATAGGTATCCCTGAGGACACAGTCCGGACCGATGACGACCGGCCCTCTGACAAAACAGCTGTACAGCTCTGTTTTCTCGCCGATCTCAACGCGTCCACTCATTTTCGACTCGGAATCGATTTTCGCCGAGGGGTGGACCCGCTGGCCCTCGGGAAGCTCATCGAGCACGATCCGGTTGGCTTCCAGCATCTCGTCTTTCTTCCCCGTATCCAGCCACCAGTCTGTCAGGATATTGGAACCAACACGCAATTTTCGATCGAGCATCTTCTGAATGGCATCGGTGATTTCCAATTCGCCCCGATTTGAGGGTTGGATTTCGTCGATTGCGCTGTGGATTACGGGCTTGAACAGATAGACCCCCACAAGGGCGAGATTCGATTTGGGGTTTTGGGGCTTCTCTTCGAGACGGACCACGTGCCCGTCCGAGTCAAGCTCGGCGACTCCGAATGCAGAGGGATCGTCCACGGCTTTTAATAGGATTAAGGCGTCCAGGTCCTCCCTGGAAAATTTGTCCACCAACTCCCCGACGTCGTGTTTGATCAGGTTGTCGCCCAGGTACATGATGAATGGGTCGTCTTTCAGAAAATCCCGGGCTGTTTTGACGGCATGCGCGAGACCAAGCGGGTTCTCCTGGGGGATATAAGTGACCCGAACACCCCACCGGGACCCGTCTCCCACCGCTTGCCTGACTTCATGTCCGGTCTCACCGATGACGATACCCATATCGTTGATGCCTGCTCGGGCAATCGCCTCCAGGCCGTAAAACAGGATCGGTTTGTTGGCCACGGGCACAAGCTGCTTGGTACGCGTGTAGGTGATGGGGCGAAGCCGGGTACCCTTGCCGCCGCAGAGGATGAGAGCCTTCATGGAAGAAAATGAAAAATGGAAAGTGAAAAATGTAAATTTTAATTTAGGGACTTCAATTATCCCGGGTGAATCAAGGTAGAGGATATATCTGGTGTGGGGATTTGTCAAGGCTAATTCGATTGGCCTGTAGCGGCCCCAGGCCTCCAGCCCCTTCCTCACTTGTGTTTTCCCATAGGTGATGTTATCTTTATCCGAAATTCAAGGCCCAATTCCGAATCGATCATCAGCCAGTTGAGGTTCATTTTCGATGGCACACCAGACAGACGTTTATAGGCGGATTCAGACCTTAATTGCACAGAGCAGTGCGTGGTTTTGGACTGGTGCGTGACCACGGAACTGGAACGCACAGGGCTTTAAGACCACCACGTCAGCGATAAGAGCCTCTGGGGCACCTGGATTTGAGGAAACGGCAGGGAAAATAATGAAAAGGGAGATGCAGGGGTCAGGCGTTAGAATTCAGAATGAAAGACACTTGATTTGGATCTCCTCCTGGTTCCGGACTCCTGGATTCTTGATTCCCACGCTTTTATTTTTCCTGCCTTCGATCGCATCCTCCCAGGTGATCGACGTCCTCCCGCAGGCCACCGGAGGAGATCTGGAGGGTGTGTGGGTCGCCGACTCTTCCGTTGTTCGGGTTTACGTCCCTCCGGATCTTCCGGACCTCAATCTTGTCTTTTCCGGGATGGTCATCGGGCGGTTTACGGTGAACCCCGATAGTACCTATTTCGCTAACTACACCGTTGAAGGTAGCGGTTCAATCGATCTCCTGGGCAGGAGGTCGTTCGATCTCAACGGCGTGTCTGCGGCGGCCGGACGTTATTCGATCCTCGGGACCGATGTCATGGTTACGGGTTTGGTTGATTCCAAATCCGTGGATACCGTGGGCTACAGCGTGGCCGGTGATTCTCTGATGCTCCTGCTTTCATTTCGCGAGTCCTTGCTCGTAAAATTCGGATACAATTTCATTCTTCTTCTCCCGTTCAAGAAGACGTCCGTGACGGCCGGTTCTGCGGATTTCGACTCAAACGGACGCGTCGATTTGGATGATTTTTTCGTCTTTGCAGCGAGCTTCGGCACGGATCGGGACAGCCCGGACTTCGATCTGCGGTTCGACATGAACTCCGATGGCTCGATCGACTTCAATGATTTCTTCATATTCGCGGAACAGTTTGGACAAGCGAGTGAAACGTGAAACGGCAAACGTGAAAAAGGCAGACTGACCTACGAACTCCCCTCCCAAAGAAATATTATCCCTGTGAAAAGGTCAAACGAAAAGAATCTTTCTCAAACGCCTATTTCCCGGATTCGCGAGTGGATCGAGGTTCGTCCGGATGAGGGCCGCCTGACTCTAATGGAAGCCGATCCCCGAAGAGGCGTGCAGGACCTCGCTCAAAAGACCCGGAGGCGGCTCGCTCGGGCTCAAAAGGAACGAGACCATCAGAAACGGTTGCTCCAGATCGAAAGCAGGCTCAGAGCGCAGGGGGTCGGATTGATCGCAGGTGTTGACGAGGCGGGAAGGGGGCCGATCGCCGGACCCGTTGTCGCAGCGGCCGTCATCCTCCCGCCCCACCCCGATCTCCTGGGCCTTGACGATTCCAAGAAATTGCGTCCTGATGTTCGAGAAGTGTTTTTCAACCGTATCCGGGAGCAGGCCCTGGCATCCGGGATCGGCATCTCAGATAGCTTTGAAATAGACTGTATCAACATCCTCCAGGCGTCCCTGAAGGCCATGCGAAAAGCCCTGTCCGCCCTCGGGGTGATTCCCGACCGTGTCCTTGTCGATGGAAAGCAACTTCCGGGAAGCGGATTGTCCGAGTTGGCCTTCGTAGACGGGGACGCCCGGTCTCTGTCCATCGCGGCCGCTTCGGTGATCGCAAAGGTGACCCGGGACAGGATGATGTCGGACTACGATCGCGTATATCCGGGTTATGGGTTCGCGGGAAACAAGGGATATGCCAGCCGCGGCCACCTCAAGGCCGTTCGAGATATGGGGACCTGCCCGATCCACCGAATTTCATTTGGGTCTTTAAGGAAGGACCAGGCGGAAATCGATTTCGAAGCCGATGAGCCGAAACGGACCGGAGAAAGAGGGAGGAGATCGCCGTATCGGTCCTGGAAAAGAAAGGCTTCGCCATCCTCGAACGGAATTTTCGGGACGGCGGTGAGATCGACGTCATCGCGACCAAGGGAAGTGTGATCTCATTCGTTGAGGTCAAGACGGAAACGGTGGGGGGATTTGGTGATCCAGCCGCCCGAGTGGATCATGAGAAGCAAGGCCGACTTGCGAGGACGGCTCAGAAGTTTCTAACGTAGCGAGAGTTCGACGGTCTCGAACCACGCTTCGACGTGATCGCTGTCAGATTGAGGGGGAAGGACTTCGAGGCGGATCATATCGAAGGGGCGTTTATGATCCGAAATCGGTTGTTTGACGAGCGGAACGAAGTGTAGTCGAAGGGGACTCAGTCACTATGTTAAAAGTAGTTGAGCCTCACTGCTTGAGAGGATATGTTTATTGGAAATCCCGTAGATTCACAATAACTCTCTCTCACAGGAGGCTCAAGATGGGAAGATATTCGAAACAGGCCTGGAAAGGCAAGTGTCTTTTTATGGTTATCGATCTTCATCGCAAAAGTTGGCACGTGACCATTCGATCCGAAGATGGTTTGGTCCTTTTTTCCAACAACATTGGTGGCCGTTGGGAGGACCTGGAGCGATTGTTGTCCCGGTTCTCCGACGCGGGACAGATCTCGGTCGTCTACGAGGCAGGATATTTTGGGTTTTGGGTATATGATCGGCTGATCGAATATGGGGTAGATGCGCGGGTGACGCCTCCTCATTTGATTCCTCAACGCTCTGGTAGTCGGGTGAAAAATGATCGTCTGGATAGCGGAAAGTTAGCTGAGTGCCTACAGTCTGGCCAGTTAGAGGCCATATATGTTCCGACTGTGGAAGAGCGTGCGCATCGGCAAGTGTCCAGGCGTCGTCGTCAGTGCATCGGCAATCGGGTTCGGACTCAAAATCGGATCAAAGCAGAGCTTCGGGTGAATGGGATTGAATTGCCTCGAGAATCGAGTGGCAAATGGAGCCAGGTCTTTATCGATAAGTTGAGAGCCTTCAGGTTTCAGAATCGGTATCAGCAAGAATGTTTTCAGACCTTGCTGAATGAATTCGACTTCCAGTCAGAGCAGATCGAAAAGCAGACGAACCTGCTGAAGGAACTTTCAAAAAGCGATGGATATCGGGATCGCGTGGAGATCCTGACCTCTACGCCAGGTATCGGTTGGATCAGTGCCATGGAGCTCCTGTTGGAACTGCAGGACGTCGCACGATTTCGAAAGGCTGATCAGTTGGCCGCTTATATAGGCTTAACGCCTTCACAATATTCGAGTGGGGAAAACCTCCGGTTTGGACACATCACGCGTCAGGGCAGATCCAGCTTACGGTGCCTGTTGGTTGAGGCCGCATGGCGAGTCATCAAAAAAGATGGTGCGATGAGAGAAAAGTATGACCGGATCAAAACTCGGGCCGGATCCAAACGAGCTATTGTCGCGATTGCCAGGATTCTAATTATTCGGCTCCGAGGGATCCTGATTCGCAAAGAGCCCTATGTGCTGGGACTGGTTTAAGCCTAACGACTGTCCGCACCCTTTTTAAACACCTCTTTCGATCCGGAGGGAGGAACGGCGTTGTCATCCTTGAAGAGCCTTAGATTACTCCGTGGCTCAGTGTGCCGAATCCTCTCCAAAATCCTCCGGATCGATAACTTGTGGCGCTTCGTGTGACCTCGAATAGTAGGCTGGTTGGGTTTGAAAGCGGTGAGGCAACAATCTGTAGATTCCCTTTGACTTTTAACATAGTAGGATGACATATTTTGGCTAGCGTTATTTCTACACTGAAACCATGAACTTACTCAAAAAGGTAAAAACCGGGTTGAAGTCCCTGGTCAGCAGGGGAATTCCGGAAAATCTCTGGATCAAGTGTGACCGATGCCATCAGTCCGTTTTCCGAAGGAAGGTGGAACAGGGTAGCGGAACCTGTCCCAACTGCGGGGGGCATTTCCGGATCGGCCAGAGGGAGTACTTCGAACTCCTTATCGACGGAGGGAGCTTCGAGGAGGTGGCCGGGGAAGTCAAATCCAAGGATTTCCTCAAGTTCAAGGACCGGATATCCTATTCAGAACGGCTTAAGCAGATGCGGAAAAAGACCGGTCTTAAAGCGGCGATCTATACGGGGATCGGGCGTATCGATGGGCGTGATGTGGGGGTCGGGATCCACGAAATCGGGTTTATCGGAGGGAGCCTGGGCTCAGCTGAGGGGGAACGCATCTGCCGGTTGATCAACCGTTGTACACTGGATCGACTTCCGCTCGTCCTGGTCTGCAGGTCAGGCGGGGCCCGGATGCAGGAAAGCGCGATGTCCCTGATGCAGATGGCCAAGGTCAGCGCCAAGCTCGCGGGTTTTTCGCAGGAGGGGTTGCCTTATATCGCGATCCTGTGCGATCCGACTACAGCCGGGGTCACCGCGAGTTACGGAATGCTTGGGGATGTGAACATCGGTGAACCGGATGCCCTGATCGGATTTACCGGGGAACGGATCACAGGGAGTTCCGTGAGCCCGGAAGAACAGGAGGAGCTCCGCCGAGCCCAGCGCGCGGAGCTGATGTTCAAGAACGGATTCCTTGACATGATCGTCCAGAGGGATGACATGAAAAGGACCGTATCACAGCTGCTGGCGCTTCTTTGCGATTGAAAGTTTCAGGTTCGGGTTCAAGGTCCAGGCGAGCAGTGAGGCGCGAGCGGTTGACCTTCACGACTCACATTCCATTGAGAGGAAATGCCTTGAAGGGTCTTTTGCAGTTGCTGGAAGATCGGGAGAAGATCGGCAATCCCCTGCGGGTCGGCCTGATCGGGGCGGGAAAATTCGGATCCATGTTTCTGAGCCAGGCCAGGCGGGTGCCAGGCCTTCACGTGATGGGGATCGCGGATCTTTCCCTTGAAAAAGCCCGAGAATCGCTCCTGCGGATTGGATGGCAGCAGGAACAATTTTCGGCAAAGGGCTTCGACCGGGCGCTCAAAACCGGGTCCACCTGTCTGACTGATGACAGCAGTGCCCTGATCAAGGCGGAAGGGTTGGATGTCCTGGTGGAGGCCACGGGCGACCCTGCCGCAGGAATCCGCCACGCCCTGGCGGCATTTGAATCGGGGAAGCACGTCGTCCAGGTCAGCGTTGAGGCGGACGCGCTGGCAGGATCTCTCCTTGCCCGAAAGGCTGAAGCCGCGGGCGTGGTCTACAGTATGGCCTACGGTGATCAGCCTGCCTTGATTTGCGAACTGGTCGAGTGGGCCCGCGTCAACGGTTTTGAGGTCGTGTGCGCGGGTAAGGGCACCAAGTACCTCCCGATCTACAACAGGTCAACACCCGAAAAGGTCTGGGAGCATTATGGCTTCGACAGCGAGGCTGCCGCAAAGGGGGGGTTAAACCCAAAGATGTTCAACTCGTTTCTGGACGGGACCAAGTCCGCGATTGAAATGGCCGCCGTGGCCAACGCAACGGACCTGGTTCCCCAGTCCGATGGTTTGGGCTTTCCTCCGTGCAGTGCCAAAGACCTTCCGAACGTCTGCCGGCCTGAAGCAGAAGGCGGCCGGCTTTCGCACAAAGGGACGGTCGAGGTGGTGTCCTGCCTGGATCGGGATGGACGCCCGGTCGAACCGGACTTTCGCTGGGGGGTCTATGTGACCTTCGAAGCCCCGAGCGAATATGTCAAACGCTGCTTTGTCGAATATGGGATGAACACAGATACGACAGGACGCTATGCGGCCATGTACAGACCCTATCACATTGTGGGTCTAGAATTGACTTTCGGCATCCTTAAAGTGGGTCTACGCGGCGAGGCCACAGGTACGCCTACAGGATTCATTGCGGATGTTGTCGCCCGGGCGAAGCGGGATTTACAGGCCGGGGAGGTCCTCGACGGGGAAGGCGGGTACAGCGTTTACGGTGTGCTCGCCCGGGCCGAGGAGGCTATGAAGGTTGGAGGGCTGCCGATTGGACTCGCCCGTGGCGTGAAGTTGAAAAGGGGGATCGTGAAGGATCAGACGGTTCGCTGGTCGGACGTTGAATATGATGAGAAGGATCCCGCGGTGCGATTCCGGAAGGAGATGGAAGGGGAAGGGAAATGAAAAATGAAAAATAAAAAGTTCAAATTGCAAAATCTAAGGATACAGTGACACAGACGGAACCCGTGTCAGAGCTTAGACCCAAAAGACAGCCGAGGTGGTTCTCGGCTGTCTTTTGGTTTGGGCCCTCAGGACGCGGAGAGCGATTGGCGGGTTTGGACATCGGAACCCTGTCTTTTGTGAAGATAAAGCCAAGCCTGAACCCCGAGGGCGAAGAGAATGACGCCGGCTGCGATGAGATAGGGGGAACGAAGCCCGAGATATTCGGCGGCGACCCCTCCGACAAGGGGGCCGATAAAAAATCCGCTGCCTATGAGTGCCTCGTGGAAGCCGGTGCTGCGACCTTTCGGGCCTCCCGTGAAAAGGCTGTAAAAGATGCTTGCGGTAAAGGAGAACCCGGCGAGCACACCGGTGGCGAGGAGGCCAATCGCGAAATCGATGGAGCCGGATCCCAACGCAAGCCAGGCCAAGCCGGCCCCGCCCAGAAGCTGAGCGGCTGCCAGAGGAGCCAACCGGAACTGCCATCTTTCCGTGCGGGAAACCAGGTAAAATGTGATGAGCATGGCAAGTCCGATAGTGGCCATGAGCCGTCCAAGGGAGCCCGGAGGGACGCCAAGATCAGTGGCGAATTTGGGAAAAAGGGACCGGATCGTACCCAAGGCGAAGAAGGTGGCGAAGGTCGCAACTCGTGCGATTCGAAGGAAGCGGTCGGTCACCGGGTTGTCCGGTGGAGCCGAATCGGTTGAGGTTGGGCCAATCTCGTGAAATTTTAAATAGAACATGGAGATGGAGACTATCCCGATCAGGCCGGCGCTGAACAGAAATGGCCATTTCCTGTCAACCCCGTAAAGCGCCCCCCCGATTGCGGGGCCGATCAGGAGGCCGAATGACCAAGAGACATTGAAAAAGCCGAGAGTCCGCAGGAGTTCCACCCTGGATTTGTGAACTCCCAACCATGCTTGAAGCGGGGCCGAGCAGCCAGACTGGAACAGCCGGGTGATGCCGAACAGAACCGCCACGTGGGAGACGCGCGTTGTCCAGATATAGAGGGTGATAGAGAGGGCGATGGCGATGGCGGAAAAGGAAAAATAGCGCTGATAGCCCAACCGGTCAGAAAGGCGTCCCGAAGCAAGGCAAGCCAGGGTGTAGGTGAGCGAACTGACCGCTCCGATGATGCCCAGGTCCTGATATGTGGCACCCAGCCACATGGCGAGGAGGGGGATACACAGGCCCATACAGGACATGCTGCAGACCATGACGAAGGCGGCCGTATAGAGATAGGGTTCTTTTTTCACGGGGCTATTTTTCTTAAAGGAAATCCGACGGCATTCGTAGCCCACAATTTTATGGAGAATTCTCTTTTATTCAAACTTGATGTTGAACCTCAGTGAAAGGTACTGGCCCGAGGCGTCCCAAGGGCACTTGTCGTAATAGCCGAAGAAGTGGTGATTGGGACCGATGGTCAGGTTGCGAGCAGGAGGGAAAGAGCTCATATGATGAATCTTTTTGGTTTTGAAATGGACAGAGCGAAAGGGGTTTTCTGCGGTTCGAGGCAAGCCGGATAGGAAAAAAAGGAGGAGTGAGAGTCGGGCCCCACTTCGGTCAGGGCCCAGGAGTGAGTCCGCCGGAATCCGCCATGCGGGTCAGGAGGTCTCTTTCGTTGAGAAAAGGAAGAGAGGAATCCAGGAAACGGTTGAGCAGACTCTCGGAGTCGAGGTTCGATGTGTCGATCTGCATCTTTTCACTGAGCCAGGATTCGCGGTACTCCCGCTCGAAGCGATCGAGCACGGTCTGGATATCCCTTCTTTGGACTATGGGGTAATCGTGTGGAGATTGGGACATCCGTCTCTCGATAACCTCAGGACTGGCCGTCAGGAGGACGAGGAGGGTGTCGGTGGGCATCTCGGTTTCGTATCGCCGGGTTATATCCGGCAATGGCTTTTTCCCCGGATAATAATAAAGGGGGCCATAGACGGCTTCTTCGATATGAAATCCCCCAAGGAGGATGTGCTGGAATAGTTTGAGCAACCACACGTGATAGACAACCTGGAAACGCTGGAAGCGTTCCTTCAGGTCCGGGGAGAGTCCGAGCATCGTTCTCCGGTCCTCTTCGCTCATCATCTGGCGATCGGGGATGGAAAAGTGATCGTCCAGGTGATGCTCGATGCCCTTGACACGGCCCCAATCCATGAGACCTTCAATGAGGGTCGTTACTCCGGTGTATTCACAGCCGACGACGATAACGCGCATAGGATTTTTACACGTGGACGTAAAACGGCAAACGTGAGATGGGAGAAACGAATTCCTCTTTATTTTGAGAACTCCGTTTCCTCCCGTGTCATCATCTCGAGGACAGCAGGCCGACCGGTTTGCGTGACTTCGAGGCCGCGCCGGATGGCCGGGACGATCTCATCGATTTTTTCGACCCGTTCACTGTACGCCCCGAGCCCTTCGGCGACGGTGGTATAGTCGCCCGACAGGAACTTGGTGCCGTATCGCTCTGTGGCCACGGCGAGATATTTTTCGTACCCGCCCATGGCGCCGTTGTTGAGGATTACGGTCAGGATCGGGATCTTCTCCCGGACAGCGGTCTCGAAATCCATACCGGCCATTCCGACCGCGGCGTCCCCCATGATGTTGACCACGGTCTTTTCCGGATCAGCCAGCTTCGCTCCCATCGAAAGGCCGAGGGAGTAGCCGAGTTGGGTGGACTTTCCCCATCCAAGATAGCCTCTCGGAATGATGGATTCGTAGAAGGGAACGGCCTGGTCCCGGGGGTTGCCGGAATCGTGGGTCACGATTGCCTTCGACCGGTCAAGGGTGTGCATTAGGTCCCAGATCACCCGGTAGGGGTTGAATGGGACTTCGTCAGAGGTGAGTTTGGGCATCCATGACGCGAGCCATTTGTCTTTGATTGATTTGAGCTCCTGGGTGAAGCCCCCGTGAACGGGGCCTTCGCTTTTGGCCTGATCTCTCATCTCTTCGATGATCTGTCTGAGGACGAGCCGGGCGTCCCCCAGGATCGCGTGGTCGATCGGGTATTCGTTGTGCAGGTCGAACTCATTAAGGGTCGTTTGAATCAGTGTCTTCCCGGGTGGGATGGGCGCGGATAAGAGAGATCTGGAAAAGCTGCAGCCGATTCCCAGGATCAGGTCCGCGCTGTCCAAGAAGTGGCTCGCAGGTCCGGCCAGGGTGTTTGAGACGGTGCCCGCGGAAAGCGGGTGATCCTCGGGAAACGCACTTTTCCCTGCTATGGTTGTGACGACCGGGGCGCCAAGACTTTCGGCGAATTCTCGAAGTTCCTCCCAGGCGCAGGCGTAGTGGACACCCTGTCCGACGTGAATCAAAGGGGCCTTCGCAGAAAGCAGGGCGCGGACGGCTTCGGATACATCTTGCGGGTCTCCCGCGGTCCGGACGGGACGTGCAGGCTTATAGTCGAGGTGATCCTCCGGGAAATCCATCAACGCAAGATCCGTAGGGATACCGAGCACCACGGGGCCGGGGGGGCCTGATCTCAGGCGGGTGAAGGCCCTGCGCATGAGTTCCGGTATCCGGTCTGGGGTGTTCAACCGGGATGTCCATTTCGCGACCCCCCGGTAGTGCTGCTCGACATCGAAGTCCGGATGAGTACCCCACATGTCTAAGGAAGACTGCCCGGGGAGAAACAGGATGGGGGAGGAATCGGCGAAGGCCTGTGCGACGCCCCCGAAGGCGTTTTCGACCCCCGGGCCCGTTTGAACGGTGCAAACCCCGATCCGGCGGCCGTTCGAAACCCTGGAATAGCCGTCGGCCATGTTTACCAGGGTCCGCTCTGTCCGCGCGAGGATAGGACGGATCCCGCCCCTCGCCGCGGCATCGATCAGTGAATTGTGAGGAAAGCAAAACAGGAATTCGACGCCTTCCCGCTTAAGGATCTCGACGATCGCATCGTCTGTATTCATAGGTCCTCAGGATGCTTCATTCGGTACCTGCGAAGGATGATGATTCACCCAGTCCCTCGCTTCCCATCGCGGAATATCCGCCATCCACGGGAAGTTCAGCGCCAGTGATGAAACTGGCGTCGTCGCTGCACAAGAATAGTATCGCCCTTGCAATTTCCCTGGGTTCGCCCAGGCGTCTGAGCATGTGATACCGGCCCCAGACGGGTTCCCACTTTTCACGATCCCCGTTGGCGGCCTTCGCCACCTCCGGGGTCCATATCCAGCCTGGGCTGACCGCGTTAACGCGGATCCCGTCCGTCGAGAGGTCCAAGGCCTGGCATTTTGTCATGACGAGGATAGCGCCTTTAGAGGCATTGTAGGTCCATCGTTGAGGCTGTGCAATATGAGCGGAGATGCTGGCCATGTTGACGATGGCCCCGCCACCGGCCGCACGCATGGGTTCGTGGCAGGCCTGGACCATGTTTGCATAACCCCGCACATTGACCCCGAGGCTTCTCTCCCAATCGGCCGTGGTGACGTCCAACCCCTTTGCGATGAAGCTGACCGCATTGTTGACCAGAAAGTCTATCCGGCCGAATTCCGTCGTCACTTCAGATACGGCATCGCGGCAGGCTTCCGCCTCGGAGACGTCAACCTCGAAAAAGCGGGCTTGAAGGCCCTGGGCCTGCAGGGTCTTCACGGTCTGCTGGCCCCCGACCTGGTTGATGTCGAATATGGCTACGGCCGAGCCTTCTTCCGAAAATTCCCGCGCGGTAGCTGCCCCGATCCCGGAGGCTGCCCCGGTCACGATGGCCACGCGTTCAGACCAGTTCATTTGAGGCCCCTTTTCAAAGTTTGAAAACGATTTCGCTCTGGGGGTCCCCTCCGGATTCAAGAGGCCTGATACAATCAGGATTGTCGAAACCGGGAGGGTTCACCTGCATTGATACCTCATAGGCTTCCATTTCTTCGTCGGGAGGGGGTTGAAACGAACCCAGGATCTCGGATATGTCTTTCCCGGATGGGTCCAGCCAGAGTTCTTGAGACGTCTGATCGAGTATGGCAGGCATGCGGTTGTGGATCCGGGACATGAATGCGTTGGGTTCTACGGTGATGATGGTGCACGTGCGAAGGGGAGTGCCGTCAGGAGACGACCATTCATCCCATAATCCGGCGAAGGCGAACAGGTTCCCGCCGCGAACGCGGATATGGAAGGGTTGTCGCTGGGTGCCTGCTTTTTTCCACTCATAGAAGCCGTCGGCGGGAATGAGACATCGCTGACGGACCAGGGTATGCTTGAAAGAGGGTTTTTGTGCCAGGGTCTCAGCACGTGCGTTGATCATCCTGTTGCCGATGGCGGGGTCCTTTGCCCAGAACGGCACAAGCCCCCAACGGTAGCCATCCAGGCGTCGTTTGGCGTCCTGAATCACCACGGCAACTGACTGAGATGGCGCGATGTTATATCGCTGCTCGATTGAAAACGAAACCTCCTGAACGCCGAAGTGCGCGAACACCTCTTCCAGGGTGTGATACAGGGTGAATCGACCGCACATCGCGACCTCCCGAGGAGAAAAAGGAAATCGCATACTACGAACGAACCCATTCCGGTGCAAGGAAAAAAAGGTCCGATCGAGGTGAAGTCTAGGAACGTTGGCAGGGAGGAAAAAGTGAGTGTGGAAGTGTGGGAAAAACGATCTTTCCCGGAGCGCGGTTTAGAAAATCATCGTGAGGGAGGTTTATTTGTATCCAAGCCGACTCCGTCAATATTATTTCTGTAAGATTCCGGCCTCCCCAAGAAATGATTCCATCTCACGCCAGAACGATTTCCAATCCGGGGGACAATCGTTGTGACCGCAGTTGTACGTCAGGATTCGGCCGCGTTTGGATGCCTTGTGGAGGGCAAGCGCGTGATCGTAAGGAATCAGGCTATCGTGTTTTCCGTGAACGACCAGGACATATCCGGGATATGAAGCCACGACCGAAAGGTTATCGAAGGGATCCCGAACGATAAAACCGGGTATCAGAAACCTCGATGCCATGTCTCGAATTCCCGTAAACGTGGAAAGCAGAACAAGGGCGGCCGAGGGTCGCTCAGCGGCGAGGGCGCAGGCCGCGCCGCCCCCAAGGGACCGTCCGAAAAGCAGGATCCGGGATGCGTCGATGTCTTCACGGCGGACCAGCTTATCGTATGCCGCGACAAAGGTCTCCCTGATGCTTTCTTCGGATGGCTGCCCATCAGAACGTCCGTAACCCGGATACTCGACCAGAAGGATCCCTATGCCCAACCGCAAAAAAGCTTCCAATCCATCCGGCCAGAAATCGATCAACTCCGCATTGCCGTGTGCGAAGATAACGGCCGGGGCGGGCCCTGATCCCCTATGGGGTGGCAGGAACCAGGATTCAACCTTTCCAAAAGAGGTTTCCACCCAGATCCTCTCGAACCCAGGAATTCGGACGTCGGCGCTTTCAGGGACGGAAATCTGATAGCTTGGAAAAACAACATAACGCTGCACCAAGAAAAGAAGGGAACAATAGACCAGATAGATCAGGAGGATTCCGGATGAGATTTGAATGAGCATATGGTGTCTCATAACTTTGAGGGAAGTGGGTAGTACATTGAAGATTAGGGTTGAAGATAGAATCAAGGTTTAAAAATCAGGAAAGTTTCCCCGTTAAAATATAGAATCGATTAGATTATGGAGCAAGCAGGGATTCTGAGTCGAACGTCCTGACTCACCGAGCCCATGAAAATCACACAGCCGAGGGAGTTTCGGAAAAGGGAGGATCATATGCCGGACGAGGAAGTGATGCTTGCCAAGCTGACGCGCCGGGAGTTTCGTGAGGCCATCGAAGGGGGGATGTTCCAAACGGGGATCATTCCGGTGGGAAGCAACGAACAGCACCTGGAACATCTGGCGATGGAACACGATATCGTATCCGTGACGCATATTTCAAGGGAGGCTGCGAAACGGCTCTATCCAAACGTCATCGTCAGCGTGCCGATGGCCATCGGGATCTCGGAGCACCACATGAGCCATAAGGGATCGATAACGGCGAAACCCGGCCCGTGGCTGAGCGTGCTGTTCGATGGAGCGGAGAGCCTGGTTCGTCACGGGGTGCAGAAGATCCTGGTCCTGAACGGCCACGGTGGAAACGTCGCTCCAGTGAAAGGAATTATCGATCAGTGGCGGCTCTACTTCAAGATCCAGGCCCCTGAGGTTGACCTTCATTTCTGTTCGTACTGGGACTTGATCCCAAATGAATTTTCAGAAAACCATCTGAAGACCAAGCGGATTCCGGGGCACGCGCAGGAGTTCGAGACCGCATTCGCCCTTGCGCTGTTTCCGGAAAATGTCAGACAGGATGCGATGCGGGACCAGACGGATCAGGAGCCGACGGCGGCAACCGCGGAGACGGGAAGGCTGTTCGTGGAGGAATCGATCCGACAGGTGGCGGATTATGTGGCGGGAATGATCGACGGTCGGAACCGCGCCCCGTCGGTGAATCATTTCCCTTGATGGTTTTACAGAAGTTTCCCGAGACGGATCTCGCCAGGTGCGGTCATATTCAGTTTCTCGAAGTTTTCGTTCGATCTTCGAAGTCTTTTGCAGAGGATCTTGACGACGTTAAGCAACACCTTTCGACCGATGTCCTTTTCCCGGACAAAGAGGCGGTCGAGATCGTCCTTGTAGATTAGGAACCCCATCACGGCGTCGATGGCGATCACCCTGGCGGACCGTGGGGCCTTCGTAATAAGGCCCATTTCCCCGACGATGCCCACAGGGGTGATTTGTGCCAACTCGAAGTCCGCGGATGTACGGACTCCTAGAGTCCCCCTCAAAAGGATAAACATCTCTGTGCTCGATGAACCGATCTCGTAAACCGTATCTCCGGTGGCATATTGGTGAAGGTAGCAGATGCCGAATACTTTTTGGAGCTCATGTAGCGGGAATCCTGAGAAGAGCGGAACCTGCCTGAGGCTTTCAAGAATTTTTTCAGATACGTGCGGAAGCTGGTCATCGCTCATAGAGCGGATCCTTGGTTGCTTGACTGTTTATTAGAGATGCGGTGCTTCAAAGTGAAAGATGGATATCATACTGGAATCTACAGGCCGATTATCCGGATGTCAAGGGATCGCCAACAAAAGACGCAAAATGTAGGACGATAGCATGAAGGGAAGCGGCCTGATATCGATCCCTCTGCGTTGTCCTGGAAGCACTAAGGAGCTCCTCGGCTTTGTCCTTCCGCAATGGCCCCCGCGATCAGGTGCGCGGTCCGGATGGGCTCGGGAATTTGGCTGTGGACTGAGAAACGGTCAACCACGGCAACAGCTTGTTCCAGCGTCATGCCGACGCGTTGGACATACACGTGTCCGGCAGATTCCATGGGTCCAAGCCTATCGATCAAGTCCCATTTTTTTAATCCCTCCGGGACACGGGTCGTCAGGGCTTCTCGAATGGCTTTCATATCAGGGATAACCCTGGAAACGACGAGTACAGGAAGCTCGAGCCGTTCGTTCAGATCGAACACGTCCACCACGTTAACCCCCCCCAGTGCGATTCCCTGAAGCATGATCAACTGTGTATGGGGAGCAAATTTCGATTCAGCGACCAACTTTGAGAGTTGGCGTGCAGCATCAGACCCGTCTGCCTGAATCTCACCGATTAATACCCCATCAAATCGCAGGTCCGCAAATACCGCCCCAACGACTTTCACGCTGCCCCGATGCCCGTGGGGAAAGGGTGAATCGTCAAAGCCGATGATATTTGACATGCGCTTAGAAGACATGCGTATCAGGGATCAGTTCGGAGGAGACTTTAGAACTATTTGGGAGGGCGAGCGGCAAGCGTTGTGAAAGGGACGAGGCCCAAAAGCTTGGATTTGAATCTATGGAGGACCGCGAGGAATCGGAATATCCGACGCTTATGTGTTAAGCTCAGCTGAAGAAACAGCCTGAGAGGTCTTTGGGAAGTATGGTTTTCCTGTCTTTGATTACGGAGTGGAGTTGAGCGGGTGTCAGGCCGATGGCATTGGTCAGGTCCGCCCCACCTAGGGAAGCCCCCCGCAGATTTGCTCCCTGAAGCTTTGCGCCGCGAAGGTCGGCTTTATGAAGTTTTGTCCCGACCATGTCAGCTCCCTGGAGGTCGGCCTCCCGCAGCTTTGCTCCCGGAAGGTCCGCCTGCTGAAGATCGGCCCATTGCAGATCCGCCTTCTGGAGGTTGGCTCCTTTCAGGTTGGCGTTCTGAAGGCTTGCCCATTGAAGGTTTGCTTCCGGAAGGTTGGCTTTCTGGAGGTCCGCCTTTCTGAGATCAACCCCCTGGAGATCGGCCCTTTTTCCGTTCTCCCCTTTGGAATCCACCCACTTCCGATGATCTTCCAGAATCTTGTTAAGTTGACTAGGATTTTTCATGTCCGACCTTCTTCCTTCTTTCCCGTGTAAAAAAGCCACCTTAGAAGCCGCATGAATTTGTCATCCCCAATCCGATTTTAATAAACCGGAGTTTCTTCAAAGTATTTCTGCACCCGTGCGACAATTGCCCTGGCCGTGTATGGTTTTAGGATATAGTCATTGGCCCCTGCCCCGATGGCCTCGATAACGGTTTCACTATCGGTCCGCGCGGTCAGAACGATAATGGGTACCTCCGCCGTGTCGACCCTCCCGCGAAGTTGCTTCAAGGCGTTGAGCCCCCCCATAACCGGCATCATGATGTCCAGAAGGATCAACCCCGGCCTCCCCGTACGTGCCAGCTTCAGGGCTTCCTCTCCATTTACCGCTTCCAGGACTTCATATCCCGCCTTTTTGATGACAAAGGACAGCGCCCTCCGGGTAACCATCGAATCTTCTGCGATTAGGACCCGCTTATTGGGTTTTCCGGGTGGCGCACTAATGAGGCTGATGCCGCAATCACCGCAGAATTTCCCAAAACCTATTGCCCCGCAGTTAGGGCATTCGTTCAGAGACGGTTTCAAGGAGATCTTAAATTCGAAGGTGGAGGCGGCATCCTCCATCTTTTCCGGGAGTTCTTCCAGGATGTCTTCGACATAGTTGGAACCCAAACCCAGGAATCTTTTACCTCGTTCTTCCAGAAGGGGTATTTCCTCCTCCAAGTCATCGTCATAGAGAACGTCTGAGATCAAGTTCGATAGGTTGAGGACCCGAATCAAATCGGTCTCCGGGGATGGAGGAAGGTCTTTTTCAAACTCAGCAAAGTGATGCTCGCGGATGGTCTCTTCGATGATTGGGGGGAGGTTCCAGTGCCTCGCGAGGACGGCCCCCACGGCTCCGTGGTCAAGTCCGATCATCTCCCTTTCCACCTTTGCAGGATGGGCCCCGGTGTCTTTCGCGGTATGGATGGCGCCCCCGTATTCCATTGGGAAATAGTGGGCAAGGAAGAGGCGGCCGATGTCCTGCAAGAGCCCCGCCGTGAACGCGATCCCAGGTATTTCACCACGGAACCGGGCAGCGATCATCCCGGGGGCCACGGAATTGCAGACCGACTTTTCCCAGAAGAGATCCTGGTCGAAGCCCTTGGCCAAAGGCTTCGAGAAGGTCTCCATTACGGAAAGGCCGAGGGCAAGAAGCCCCACCTCCTCGTACCCGAGGATGTTGACTGCCTGAAATACTTCTGAGACAGGTTCGGAAAAGTTGTAGAAAGATGAATTGATAACCTTGAGGAGGCGGGCGGACAGGGCTTCGTCCTTCGAAATCAGTTTGGTTACTCCAGGGGCGGATCCCCGAGATTCGGATATCATCAACGTGATCTCACTGGCCGTGGTAGGGAGGGGTGAAAAAACATCCGATGTCTCCAGGATTCTCAAAACATCATTTTCAGTAACCATCGCGCACTCCTGACTCATATTGGGGATGTTTTATCGATAACGAAATGCTCGGGCGTCGACATCGCAGGTCAAGATCCGGATAAAGGTGAGTATATAAGGAATTGGTGGAGCCAATCGGGGGGAGAGGTTCATGGCGAATCTGATTCCTGATTGAAAAGGAGGTTGGCTGTTGCCGGGGGAGGCGGTAAGCCGTTTTTGATTTCATCTGTGATAGGTATCACTCTATGCAATGTGTGTGCCAACCCGGATAAACAAAATATCGGTAAGCTAATGCCCTATAATTGAAAAGCTTATCGAATTACTCTGAGATGATGAAGGACCAACCTTCCCAAAGTTAGCAACTGTGAATAGCAATGATTGCTGCACCATCGGATTGACAACCTGAATTCTTTATTTCCCGAAAAGGGTAGTATCACCCTAAAACCCTTTTCTCCCGACACGGTAAGGCCGGATTCCCCTTGTTCGATCGGTTTGTTCTGATGATCTTAGTGAGTGTCCGTTGTTGGCCTTTAATGAATCGTCGTCCGTGTAGAACCCATGAATGTGGAACTCATCAGCGTTGCAGATGCCGCTGCACGGAAGGGTTGTTCGACACAGGCCGTTCGAGACGCGATTGTCATCGGAAAGATCAAGGGGCGGAAGGTCAGGCGTTCGTATATTGTTCGGGTGGACAAGAATTTTTCCGATTGGAAGCCTGATCCCAGGAATAAATCAGGAGAATGATGCGATGAAAAAAATTGGCCTCTTTTTGGTCATTTGTTGGCTTGTTTCGAATTTCGTATGGGGGAAGGGCTTTTTCGCCGATCCTGGAAAGAATTGGCCTCAATGGCGCGGCCCTCAAGCAACTGGTGTCGCACCTTTTGGGGACCCGCCGGTCGAATGGAGCGAGACTCGGAACGTCAGGTGGAAAATCGAGATTCCAGGCAAGGGTCACGCCACCCCGATCGTTTGGGGGGATCGAATCTTTATCCTGACGGCGGTCGAGACGGGTGAGCGAGTCGATATCCCGGAAGAAGCGGAACCGGTTCGCCGCCGTCGGGGCCCGCCGAAGGTCAAACCGACAAGCGTGATCCGGTTCTCTATCCTCGCCGTCGACCGCCGGACAGGACATATCCTATGGCAACGCACCGCACGAGAAGAATTCCCGCACGAAGGCACCCATCCGGCGGGCAGCTGGGCTTCGAATTCACCGGTCACCGATGGTGAGCACGTCTATGCTTATTTCGGTTCTCGCGGTCTGTATTGCTATGACTTGGAAGGGAATCTTCGATGGGAAAAAGACTTCGGGAAGATGAAGACGAGGATGGGTTTTGGTGAGGGCAGTTCACCCGTGCTCTACCGGGACAAAATCATCATCAATTGGGATCAGGAGGGACAATCGTTCATCGCTGTCCTTCATAAGAATACGGGGAAGGAAGTCTGGAGGGTAGATCGGGATGAAAGGACCTCCTGGTCGACACCCCTGGTCCTTCAGCAGAATGGTCAAGATCAGGTCATCACCAGCGCGACAAACCGGGTGCGAAGTTATGATTTAGCCACAGGAGAAGTGATTTGGGAATGCGGGGGCATGACGCTAAATGTGATTCCTTCTCCGGTATCCGCGGGAGATTTGGTCTATGTGGCGAGCGGGTTCCGGGGCAATGCCTTACTGGCGATTCGACTGTCAGAGGCCAGGGGCGACATCACGGATTCTGAAGCAATCGTCTGGAAGCATAGCGAAGACACACCCTACACACCTTCGCTCCTGCTATACGGTGATGCCTTGTATTTCCTGAAACGGAATAACGGAATCCTCTCCTGTTTTAACGCAAAGACAGGTGACGAATTCTTCAGTCGCCAGCGGTTGGATGGGATAGAGGGGGTCTTCGCATCGCCGGTCGGAGCGAGCGATCGCGTGTACATTGTCGGCAGAAACGGGATGTGTTTGGTGATTAAACGGGGGAGGAGGTATGAAGTGCTGAGTCGGAACACGCTTGATGATAGTTTCACCGCATCACCGGCGATAGCCGGAGATGCATTATACCTGCGTGGTCACAAAACCCTTTATTGTATCGCAAAGGATAGTCCATAGAGAGAATGTGCGCAAAGTTTGCTATCTTTTGAATTATTAAAGAGCTAAAGCAATTTTTTCTTGAATTTTTTAGATTTATATTATAATAGTTGTAGATAGAATATATGGAACTTTCCTTCTTCGAAAAAAGCCGGATCCACCCCATAACTCCCATTATTTCAGGAGGTAGAAATGGAAAAGGTCAAGGTGTGGACTTCTGCGGTCCTTATTCCGGTTCTGTCTATTCTTCAAATGGGCTGCGCCACAATCATGGGTGGTGGTAATCAAGAGATTAGTTTACATTCCAACCCGGAAGGAGCGACGGTCACCAGCTCAAGGGCCGGCATGGAAGAACAAATGGACTATACCACGCCGGAGACGGTCGCCTTCGAACGCAAAGGGCACTACATCCTGACGTTCTCGAAAGAGGGTTACGAGACGAAGAAGATCGAGTTGATGAGAAGTATGCGGGGATGGATGTTGGTGTGGGACGTTATTTTGGGGGGGGGTCGGTATCGTCATTGATGCCGTCACAGGTGCGTGGTACAGGTTGGAGCCGGAAGAGGTGAATGTGAACCTGACTAAGCTGTCCTCTGCCGTACCAGGTCCGGATGAGATCAGGATTACTTTGTCCGGCACATCAGACGGTGTCTCGATTACTTCAGATTCGCCTGTTTCGGTTAAGGTTGATAAAGCTGATCGATGATTCTACCTGTTTTTATCTTCAGCAATTGGGCAAACAAGCCGCGTCTGGATTCAGGTGCGGCTTTACTATTAGGCATGGAAAAGATGAAAGGTGAACCGTAGGGGGCGGGCTTGCACGCCAGCATCACCCAATTGGTCATTTAAATATTCGAAGGGATATGCCCACCAAGAGTTGTCGGGGGCGGTCACCAACCGACCCAATGAGTTAAAAGGTACCTGAAAAAACATCAAGGACAGTAAAATGGGGAATCCGATCTATTTCACCGACATGGGACAGTGCGAACCCAAGCACGTCCTTTCAACTACCAGCCGGGTCGGCAACTGGTCTTTGTGGGACTACGAGACGGATCCTGACCGGGGGGTCCACCTGAAAGGCCGAATGATCTATGCGAGCCAAAAAACCGAGTCACCCCCCGTTACGCTTCGTTTGAACCTGAAGGGCCCTCACGCGCTTTTCCTTGCTTTTCACTACGGAGGGGATCCCAGAGCCTTTGCCTTGAAGGCAAAGCTCACCAAGGACCGCTGTTTCCACCGGCTGTGCCATCAGCTTGTCACACCCAAGGATCTGGGTTGGCTCGGGAAGAAGGAACCGTTTCCGGAGCGGATCTTCTCAAGATACGACCTGGTGGAATCCTTCTGGCGCTACGAGGATCTGACGGGACAGGAAATCACTTTTGCCCGTCCGAATCCGGGAAGCACGTGGGCGGAAATGAACGCTTCCGTAGCGTGGGTTAAATGCGTGCCGTTGTCGGAGGGGGAGGTTTCTGCCTTAAAGCGTCTGGAATCGAATGAGAAAACGAAAGTCCTAATGGGTTCGATCGACGGGGGACGGACCTTTTCGTGGCTCCCGGAGTCCCGGGAGGACCTGTGGGAAGAGATAGAGCCGTTGCGAGATTCGGATGTGGGGATCGTCTGCTATACGGTCGCGCGAACAGATGTCTGTGTGTTCCCGACCCGCGTCGGCACGATGCGAACCCGGGAGATGGGATATTACGTACCCTACATGTGGGTTATCGGAGAGGCGATGGAACGCCTGGCATCCCGTGGAATAGACCCCCTCAAGGAGACGATCGACTACGCACACGAGTTGGGGGTTAAAATCCTTGCCACAAATCGGCCGGCTGCGCCGCACATGGGTCCTAACCAGGAGGACATGCATAGTCCCTGGTATGTGGAGAACACACAGTGGCGCTGCAGACTGGAGGATGGCACCACGCTCCAGCAGATGAGCTTTGCCTTTCCGGAGGTCGCGGAAAAGTTCCTGGGTATTTTCACGGAAGCACTGGAACGGGGTGCAGACGGCATCTCCATGATGTGGAATCGGGGATGGCCATGGGTGATGTATGAAGAGCCTGTGGTTGAATCATTCGCGGCGAGATTTGGTGAAGACCCCAGGAGACTTCCGCGAAACGATTCTCGATGGATGCAGCACAAAGCGGATGTGATGACGGATCGATTCGTCCGGCCCATGCGAAAGATTCTGAACGAGTTCGGGGAACGACGGGGTGAGCGTCTCGAGGCCGCTTACTACGTACATAGCCGGCCCGAGGACTGCCTGTATAACGCTCTGGACGTTGAAAGGTGGGTGGAGGAGGGGCTCGTTGACTATCTGATGGTTCATCGCTCGTGCTGGACAGAATTGGCAAACGGAAAAATAGCTCCTATTTGTGTTTCCTCGTCCGGAGGGCACCGTTGGATCCCTGACAACGCCACAATCGGAGGCAGTGACGACGCGCTCCCGGTACACGAGACGGTTCCTCTTTTCAAAAAGCTGACCGAGGGTACGGGGGTGAAGGTTTATGCGGATGTCTATCCCCTGAGAATGCCGGGGGAGACCTATATTGAGCGGGCGAATTTGTACTACGAAAGCGGCGCAGATGGTCTGATGTACTTTTGTGTGGACCCGAGGACAACCCGAAAGAGCGAATGGATCGCTGCTTCAAAGATGGGGCACCGGGAGCTTCTGAAGGACTGGCCCCTGGATTTGAGCAGCTATTTCAAGGTCGTACCGCTCAAAAGGATCGCCGGGCTTTCGACGGATCAGAGGTACGATACCACGGGATAGTCGGGTCGCGAACCGTCTTGAAACACAGGCGATGCGAGCCGTTACCTGCGATCCTCAGGGACGGTTCGCGAACCGCCCCTATCTCAACGATTACCGGACTATCTTTTGTTAGTAGATATGTAAACGATGCCCCCGGCCAGGAGGACACCGATCGAGATTACCATGCCGATCGGCTTATTGACCAGGGCATAGGAAACCGAGCTGTAGAACATGAAGAGACAGCTCACGCAGAAGGCAACCGCTGTTGCAGGATAGGCTGTGATCTTATATGGGCGTGGGGTGAGAGGTTCTCTGTGTCTCAACACGAAGACCGACAAGCCGGTGGCCAGAAAGAAGATCCAGATGACGGGCGCTGTGTAGAGGATGGTGTCGATAAATGTACCGGCGGCGATCACGATTACCAGGCTCAGACAGCCCTGTACAATTAGCGCCCAGAAGGGGGTGCCGAGGCGTTGGTCCCACCGGCCAAGCCTCCGGAATTCCGGATGCTCCCTTCCCATGGCGTAGGAGATTCGAGCACCCGTAAAGATGAGTCCATTGACGGCCCCGAGGGCGGAAATACAGACGATGATGCCAATGCTTCTTCCGGCCATCTCGGGAAATACGGTCGCCACTGCTTCGACGGCAACCGCCTGTGAGGTGGCAAGTCTCGCATAACCCAGCGCATAAAGAAATGCCCCGTTTGCCAGCAGATATAACCCCGTTACGGAAGCGGTGCCGATCACCAAAGCCCGAACGATGTTCCTGCCCGGATCCTTGATCTCCGCCGCGATGAAGGCCATCTCGTTCCAGCCGCCGAATGTAAACAGGACAAGAATAAGAGCCAGTTCCAAGCCCCCCGAGGTTATTCCCGTCCCACCGTCCCCTCCGGTCCGTTCAGGTGCGAACAGGCCTGCGGCCACTATGGCCAGAAGCCCCACGGCTTTGAGCACGGTCAGGAGGTTCTGCGCCCATTTTCCTTCCTTTACCCCAACGATGTTGATGCCCGTGAGCAGGACAATCGCAGCCGTGGCATAGAACGGTCCGCTCTTCTCGAAAGGTGCATAGAGCGTCTGGGCATACCTGGCAAACACGAAGGCGACGAGTGCGATATTTCCCGGCCGGACAACGGCGAGTTTGGACCAGCCGAAAAGATATCCCATCCAGGCGCCGTATGCACGAGTCAGGTAGACGAAGTCGCCCCCCTGCAGGGGATAGGCTGTCGCCAGCTCGGCGTAGCACAACGCCCCGGAAAGCGCCAGCAATCCGCCCGCCAGCCAGATGCCCAGGACGCCCGCCCATCCGCCTGCCCCTGAAGCGACGGTCGGGGCGGTCTCGTAGATGCCCGCCCCGATAATGATCCCAACGATGATGCAGGTGGAATCGAAAAGGGTGAGCTCCCTCGTGGGGACACTCCGAGGTTCGGAAGGATTGTGCATTAAAGGGAAAGTGAGAGAGGTAGTGGGAAGCGATAAGGAAATTTAGTTATCGGGTTGCTTTGTGGCAAGGGACTATCTGTATAAAGGGTATGAAACCTGGATAAATTAAAACGGTCCCGGAGAATCATCTCCGGAACCGGATTGTATGTCACTGGAATATATAGCTGGTGGGCTACGTCCTAAACATCCTTTCCGAACGCACCCGCGAAGAGGAAGAAGTCGTCAAAATCGATCTTGCTGTTGCCGTCCAGGTCGAAACGGACGTTATCACCTGTCGGCTCCTGACCGAATGCGACTGCAAACAGGAAAAAGTCATCCAGATTCACATTGCCCGACCCGTCGAAATCGGGAGATGTCCCTGCCGCATAAACAACCCCGGACAGGCGAACAATCGTGGGATCCCCTGCGTTGTGATCGATCAAAAGGCTGGCCGACTTTGTCCCGGAGGATGTCGGAGAAAATATCACCGTGATCGTCTCGGATCCTCCTGAAGCGATCGTGACCTGTGTCGTCGAGACCTCGTACTCGGAAGCGTGTGTCCCTTCCACGGTGATCGCGGTGATGGAGAGGTCCTCGGTGCCGGGGTTGGTGATCGTGAACGATCCCTGATCAATTGTCTCCGCCTCCACACCGTCGAACGACACGACATCGGACGGCAGACTGAGGACCGGTCCGCCTTCTGCGACAGCGGCCAGGTCGACGGTGAGCTGGTCCCCGGCGTTGTGATCGACGAGCATGGTGATCGACTTATTCCCGATAGCGGCCGGATCGAATGTAATCGTTATGGTCTCCGATCCCCCGGGTGCGATCGTGACCGCGGTGGGGGAGACGTCGAATTCCGAAACATCGGCTCCCTCCAGGGTGATCGCTGAGACGGACAGATTTGAGACGCCAGGGTTCGTGATCGTGATCGTCCCCTGAACAGCGTTTTCACCGATCTTGACGGTCTCCAACGACAGGGTGGAGGCCGACAGGCTGATCTCCGGACCGCCCTCCACGGCGAACCCGGTCACGTCGATCCCCTTGGACCCGGCATCGGATTCAACAAACAGGACGGCCGACCGGGCCCCTTTTCTGCTGGGGGAAAAAATCACGGTGACTGTCTCGATGCCGCCGGCGTTGATCGTGGGCAGTGTCTCCTGTCCCTGGTAATCCCTTCTTCCCGCACCGCTGAACGAGAACTCGGTGAGGGTCAGGGGCCCGGTCCCGATATTATGGACCTCCAGGGTCTGTTCGGAACTCCCCCCGACTCCGGTCGTGTCGAAAGCCAAGGATGTGACCATGAGGGCAAGGATCCCGTCGGGCCCCACGCGGCGGATGCGGTGATTTTGAGTGTCGGAGAAATAGACGTTTATGCCGTCCGCATCCACGGCCACGTCGTAGGGCTGATGCAGCTCGGCCTGGTTCGCCTGCCCTCCGTCCCCTGCATATCCACCCCTTACATTCCCATCTGCGTCCTTATCAAATTTTGAACCCGCAATGGTATCGATGATCCTGCCTGTGTCCACAATCCGGATGCGGTGATTGAGGGTATCGGCGATGTAAACATTTCCTTTGGAATCAACGGCTAGGCCGAGGGGCGTCCACAGGGCTGCTTCGGTAGCTTTGATGCCCGTCCTGAGTTGCGCCCTGTCCCCCCTTCCGCCGGCAAAGGTCGTGATGTTCCCCGTAGCGTCCACATGACGGATGAGGTGAGATCTCCCGTCCGCGATGAAGATGTCCTGCCCGTCTATGACGAGGCCTGTCGGTTGGTCCAGCTCGGCCTCTACAGCCGGTCCCCCGTCCCCGTCTGAACCTCTCTCGCCGTTACCGACCACGGTCGTGATCGTTCCCGAGAACGCGTTCACTTTTCGAATACGGAAATTTTGCCGGTCTGCTATGAAAACGCTCCCCGATACATCCACGGCCACATCTCGCGGCCAGAACAGTTCGGCCTCCTTAGCCGGCCCGTTGTCCCCGGAATAAGCACCCTCCCCTCGGACGGATGTAGTTCCCAAACCCGCGAAGGTGGTGATGATCCCGTCAGGATCTACGACGCGGACCCGGTTGTTGTTGGTGTCGCCGATGTATATATTCCCTTTTGAATCCACGGTCACACTAGTAGGTTGGTTTAAGCCGGCCTCCGTAGCGGGTCCATCATCCCCTGAAAAACCCGTATCTCCGTTTCCGGCGATGGTCTCGATGACCCCGTCCAGGCCCACGCGGCGGATCCGCCCGTTATTTGAGTCGGCGATGTAGAGGACCCCCCTTTCATCCAGGAACAGGCCCAGCGGTTCATCTAACTTGGCCTCGTTGGCCGGACCTCCGTCCCCTGCAAATCCGCCCGTCTCTCGACCTGCAAAGGTCGAGATGTTATCCGTGCCTTCAACAGCGGCAAGATTTCCCGGAACCTGAAGGCAGAACATACAAACAAAAGCAACGAAGAAACGGCCCATTACGACCCTCCTCCTTTTATGTATATAGTCCATCGTTCCCCGGGACGTGGAAATTTGACTTAATTTACAAATATATTGAGCGATCTACCGGAAGTCAAGAAATTAAGGGATGTTTGCCTACAAACAGTGCGGTCCCGAAAAACGGGTTTCACGAGTTCAATAGGGAAGTGCAACGCTTAGGACAGAATTTTAAGGGTCTGCCGAACATTTCGGTTAATTCCTGTA
This sequence comes from Candidatus Latescibacterota bacterium, assembly GCA_965217865.1. Taxonomy (GTDB): domain Bacteria; phylum Latescibacterota; class UBA2968; order SICM01; family SICM01; genus CBDCJO01. Next base: position 4,673,775 of record CBDCJO010000002.1, read on the forward strand.
TTTAAAAAAGTTCGCGCAATTATTGTATGGAGTTATCAAAAGGATCAGCGAAATAAGCTGGTGGGCGGTACTGGATTCGAACCAGTGACCTCCTGCTTGTAAGGCAGGCGCTCTGAACCTGCTGAGCTAACCGCCCGCGCCGAAAACATAAAGACCGCACCATTCGAAGTCAAGGGGATTATTCCGGATGTAACCAGGGGCAAATCAGCTTGACATTAAAGGCTTTCTTCATTATTTTGATAGTGTTAATTACACAAAAATCCGCCTGATTAGGATAACTGTATGGCCATTGCACCCTTGAGACAGAATCCGAACCCCGAACAGATCGCCGTCAATCTTATCGGACGCACGGTGGCGGATAATAAAGCACCCGGAATCGCCGAATCAGCCAGCGTCATGAACGCCACCCCCAAATTTTTCTCGGCCGGAACCCCCCCCCCGTCATGTCGAGTGGTTTGGGCCACAATCTGGACGTGAGGGCCTGAGCTCCCAGGCCGCGTCGTCAATTTGATGAACGTCCGATCCTCCCTCACATACCGAATCAAGTCTCACGCCCGCGAATTGGGCTTCGAACCCGTCGGGGTTGCGCCCGCAAGCCCTCCGGAGCACTGGCCGTTTTACCTGAAATGGATCGATCAGGGTTTTGCCGGAGAGATGGGATATCTCCGCCGGAACCATGCACGTCGACGCGATCCGAAATCGATCCTTCCCCGGGCAAAGTCCATACTTTGCGTGGGGATGAGCTACAATCACCTCCAGGGTCCGAACCGGAACGGATCCGGATTGCGCGGCCGGATCGCCAAATATGCGCGTGGGGAGGATTATCACGATGTCATGAAAACCCGGCTGTTCCGGTTGCTGGACTTTATCAAGACCGAAGGGGGGCCGGACCTGGAGGGCCGGGTCTACGTCGACACGGGGCCGGTGCTCGAGCGGGATGCGGCTGCGCGAGCCGGGGTGGGGTGGTTCGGAAAGAACACCTGTCTGATCGACAAGCGGGTCGGATCCTGGCTGCTCCTGGGGGAGATTATCCTGGACGTCGTGCTCGAATACGATGCGCCCGTCCCGGACCACTGCGGTACCTGCACGCGTTGTATCGATGCCTGCCCGACCGGGGCGCTACCGGAACCCTATGTCCTGGACTCCAGAAAATGCATCTCCTACCTGACGATCGAGGTCAAGGGGGATATTCCCGTGGAGATGCGTCCAGGTCTGGGGGATTGGGTCTTCGGATGCGACATCTGTCAGGATGTCTGTCCGTGGAACCACGAAGCGACCACGACGAATGAACCGGCCTTCGCTCCACGAGACGGACTCGACGCCCCGCAGCTGACCGATCTCCTGGGGATGGATCAGGCCGCCTTCAGCGGGAAATTCAAGGGGAGCCCGGTCAAGCGGGCAAAACGGAAAGGGTTTCTGAGAAACACCGCGGTCGCCCTGGGAAATTCCGGGGATCGGCGGGCGGTACCGGCTCTTGTGGAAGCCTTGAAGGACACCGAACCGCTCGTGAGGAGCCATGCGGCGTGGGCGCTCGGACGGTTGGGGGGCGAGACCGCACGTGAGGCGTTGAAGGAGGCCCTGGGCAGGGAGGCGGACGAAGGGGTGCTTGAGGAAATCGAGTGGGCATTTAAAGAAGTCACGAATCGCGGATCCGGGCCCCTGAGTCAAGAGTCCACATCGGACTCTGACCTTTGACCCTGACTCGCGACTCTTAGGGGTTTAAATTGGTAAAGTCTTTATTAAATATCGAATCTGAAAACCTTGAAGGGGCCTCCCTCCCGAAAAGGCATGTCTACATCGAGACTTACGGGTGCCAGATGAACCTCTCCGACTCCGAGCTAATGTCCGGGGTTCTCAGGGAAGCGGGTTTTTCGGAGACGGCCCAAGTCGATAAGGCGGATGTCATCCTGGTCAACACCTGTGCAATTCGGGAACGAGCTGAGGAGCGGGTGATCGCCCGACTCTCCCAACTTAACGGATACAAGGTCAGACGGCCGGACGTTGTCCTGGGGGTCTGCGGCTGTATGTCGAAGCATCTGAGCGAGAAGCTGATAGACAGGGCACCCTATGTCGATCTGGTGGTTGGGCCCGATTCTTATCGAGGACTTCCTGCGCTGATCGGCAAGGCATCTGGCGAACCCGCCTTCGACCTGCGGATGGACCGGGCGGAAACCTACATAGGCGTAGATCCCGCCCGGAGGGGGGGCGTGAATGCCTGGGTGACGGTCGAGCGGGGCTGCGACAAGTTTTGCAGCTTCTGTATCGTTCCTTTCGTGCGAGGCCGGGAACGGTGCGTTCCGGCTCAGGAGGTCGTGCGGCAGGTGAACAGTCTTGCGGATGAGGGTTATCGTGAGGTGACGCTCCTCGGCCAGACGGTGAACGCATACCGGGACGGTGAGGTTGACTTCGCCAATCTTCTTCGGATGCTCGCCGGCATCGATGGGATTGAACGCATCAGGTTCACCTCCCCCCACCCGAGCGAGTTCACCCCCGGGTTAATCGATGCGATGGCGGAGGAGCCGAAGGTCTGCGCGCATATCCACCTGCCGGTCCAGTCCGGTTCGGACCGGATCCTGTCCGCCATGAAGCGGGGCTATGACTCTGGGGAGTATTGCCGGCTTGTGGAGAAGATTCGCGCGGCCATGCCCGGCGCTGCATTGACCACGGACATCATCGTGGGATTCCCCGGAGAATCGGATGAAGACTTTCAGGAGACGGTGGACCTTATGCGGAACGTGCGCTACGATGCAGCGTTCATGTTCATGTATTCCCCCCGGGAGGGGACGACCGCGGAACGGGAGCTCCAGGATGACAGCCCTCGGGATCTGAAGCGGCAACGCCTCGAGTCGATCGTGGCGCACCAGGAGGAGATCTCGCTGGAGATCAATCGATCGTTCATCGGACGGACCGTTCGGGTTCTGGTGGAAGGGGAATCGAAACGAGACCCGGACCGGTTTTACGGTAAGTCGGAGGGGTACAAGACGACCATATTCCCCCGCGGGTCCACGCGGGAGAATACGTTCGTGGATGTCAGCGTGGATCGGGTGACGTCTCATACGCTTTTGGGCATCGTTCGTGGTTGAAATTGAAGATTGGATATTGAAGATCGTAGGGATCAATAGGACCACAGTCAAAGAGATCCAAAGGGCCAAAATAAGGCCATGAAACATCCTATGTCTCAACATCTTACAGCCATGGCCTCAGACGATTTATTAACCCTCGAAAACCCGATGAAACGGCAGCGGAAACCGGTATGGCTCAAGGCCAAGGCCCCCGGAAGCCCGGGGTTTCTCGAACTCAAACGACTGGTCGGCGAACTTGAACTGAACACAGTCTGCGAGAGCGCGATGTGTCCGAACATCGGAGAGTGCTGGGATCGCGGGACGGCGACGTTTATGATCCTGGGGGACATCTGCACGAGGCGCTGCGGGTTCTGCGCGATCGCCACGGGAAAACCTGAGGGGCTCGACCTCGATGAACCGAAAAGGGTGGGCCAGGCGATTCAGCGTCTGGGCCTGCGGCACGCGGTTGTCACCTCGGTCAACCGGGATGAGCTGGAAGATGGCGGGGCCTTCATCTTCGCGGAAACGATTCTGAAAATCCGGGAATTCAGCCCCGAGACCAGCATCGAGGTGCTGGTCCCGGACTTTCAGGGGGACTGGGACGCCTTGAAGATCGTGATGGACGCCGGGCCCGATATCCTGAATCACAACCTGGAGACGATTCCCAGACTCTACAGGCTGATGCGTCCTCAGGCCGTGTATGAACGTTCCCTTGAGCTTCTCCGCCGGGCAAAACAATTTGCCGGCGGCACGCCGACCAAGTCGGGGATCATGATCGGCGCCGGGGAATCGTGGGATGAAGTGATTCAGACAATGGCGGATATCTCGGAGACAGGGTGCGATATCCTCACGATCGGACAGTACCTTCAACCCTCCCCGGCACATGTACCTGTCCTGCATTACTACCTGCCTGAGGCGTTCGACCGGTTGAAGTCCCTTGGCCGGGAGATAGGCTTCCGTCACGTGGAATCGGGGCCGCTGGTGCGGAGTTCCTACTACGCCGAGGAGCAGGTGGTACTTGCGGAAAATCGCGTATCGGCCTAGAAAGGGAGGCATGGGCAGACACGACATTATGACGACGATGGTCGGAAGCTATCCGGTTCCAGAGTGGTTGAAGGCCTATCCGTCGATGCAGAACCTGATCGACGCGACGATGGTCGTGTTCAAAACCCAGGAGCAGAGGGGGCTGGATGTGGTGTCCGACGGGGAGCTCGACCGCTTCGATCTGAATCACCCCGAGACGAACGGGATGATCGATTATTTTATCCGTCCTATGTCCGGTATCACGGTCGAAGTCAGCAGGGAGACCCTCAACGAATTCAAACGGGATTCGGGACTTGAATATCGGATCGAGCCGGCCGGCGTGGTGGAAGGACCGATCGGAGAGGGAACACTCAACCTCCCGAAGGCCTATAACCTTGTTCGGGGATTGACCGGGGCCAGGCTCAAGTTCACGGTGACCGGACCCCATATGCTAAGCAAGGTCCTGATGGATCGGTACTATCACGACCGATCGAGGCTGGCCGATGCCATCGCGGATGTGCTTTCCGATCAGGTCGCGGAGATCGATGCGGAGGTGGTCCAGCTGGATGAGGCAAATATCCCGGGTTACCCGGAAGAGGGACCTTGGGCCGCCAAAGCGATCAACCGGGTTCTGGACGCTGTGAAGGGTGAGAAAGCCGTCCACGTCTGCTTCGGAAACTACGGCGGACAGACGGTTCAAAAAGGGGGGTGGGAAGCGCTAGTTCCGTTCCTTTCAGAGCTTCGAGCCGACCATCTGGTTCTCGAATTCAAACGAAGGGGCATCGAACAGGCCGCATGTCTGAAGGAATTGCCGGAACAGTTGGGCATCGGTCTGGGCGTCATCGACATCAAGGACAACAGGATCGAGAGTCCGGATGAAATCGCGGGCGATATCGAAAAGGCGGAAAAGATCCTGGGAAAAGGCCGCATCAAGTACATCCATCCCGATTGCGGGTTCTGGATGCTCCAGCGGAGCGTTGCCGACCGGAAAATGCGTGCCCTTGTACAGGGCCGGGATCTCTTCGAAGGCCGAAGTTGAAAATTTTCAGGGATACGTGGTCAACGTGAAGGACTTTATCAAGGTGGCCGATGTCGATGAAATCCCTCCGGGCACTGGTAAGGTCGTGACGATACTGGGTCGGGAGGTCGGACTATTCAACCTTGAGGGGCAGTTTCGCGCCATCGACAACGTGTGTCCGCACACCTACCGGCCGATCGGGGTTGTGGACTTTGATGGGAAGATCGTGACCTGTCTCTGGCACGGGCTTAGTTTCGACGTCGAGGACGGTCGGTGTCTCCAGACGACGGAATACTGTGTGGACACCTATCCCGTTCGGGTGGAAGACGGACAGGTCATGGTGTCCCTTGGCCGCTGAGATGGAGACGGTCCGATTGTCCGAGGAGGATGCCTTCTCCCTTCGAGAAGGCATCCGCGAATTTAACGAAGGCTATTATTTCGAGGCGCACGATACGCTTGAGGAGGCCTGGCACGGTATTCGGGGTCCCCACCGTGCTTTTTACCACGGTTTAATTCAGATGGCGACCGGATTCTACCACCTGACCGGGAACAACCTCAAGGGGGCCGAAAGCCAGCTCTCACTGGGTTTAAAAAAGCTCTCCCCGTTTCTTCCCTTCTACCTGGGGGTTGAAGTCGCCAGACTCGATGAACAGGTGAGGAAGATTCTGAATCACGTTCGGGCGGCACGGTCGGGCCGTATGAGCGGGATTGAAACAGGTCGCCTTCCTTGCATCCGATTTCGGGAGAAAGATAGCTGAAGGTGAAAGGAATTCTTTCAATTGACTCAGGAATTCGAGCGGCTGAATTGATGTGATTTGGGAGGGATGAGACGGGGTGAGCCAAGTCCTCCCCTTCAATCATTTCAGGAGAGGTATCAGATGAGACTTTATCGAGGCACCGTAATCGGCATCGGGTGTGTTGTTCTTCTGGGCATGTCGCCGAGCACCAGTTCGGGGGGGTCCGAGGATCGCATGCCTGGCAAGGAGGAAAAAGTCACCAAGGGTGACGCCAAGGTGGCCCTCCGCTCCGCAAGGCTCTACGTCAGACAGAAGCTCTACAAAAGGGCCATCGAGATGCTCGAGATCGCGATCAAGGGAGATCCGAAAAACCCGGCTCCTCATTTCATGATCGGCGAGATATATGCTGGTATGGACAAAATCGATCTGATGAATTATCACTTCGACCAGGTGATCAGGCTCAACCCCAAAAAATATGGAGAAAAGGTTAATCATCAGAAGAAGCAGGTGTTTGTCCAGCATTACAACATGGGCCTCCGGGCGATTGAAAAGAAGCGGACCGACCTGGGGATCGAAGAATTATTGATTGCGACAAAGATCGATTCCACGAATGTGGACGTCCACAGGACTATGGGATTCGCATACAGTCAGTCGGGTGAGGAGGAAAAGGGGATCGCATCCTTTGAGAAGGCCGTGGCGCTGGACCCGGGTGACATCCAGACCATTGTAAACCTGGGGATTTCCTACCAGAAACTCGGGAAGTCGAAGGAGGCTCTGGCGTCGTTCCAGAAGGCGGAGAAAATCGATCCCACAAACATAAACATCGTCACAAACCTGGTTGTCGCTTATCAGAACCTTTCCAGAACAACAACCGACAGCCTGAAGGCGATCGCGTATAAGGACAGTGTCATGGCGGTGTGCGACCGCGCGATATCGATCGATCCCGACAATCCCCAGCTGGCTGTCACCGCCGGACAGCTCCACCTGACACGGGCGTTGAGTCTCCAGGGTGCGGAAAAAAAGGATGAGGCTCAGGAATATTTTACGAGCGCGACGAGGCTTCTCGAGATCGCGGTCAAGAACGATCCGAATGACGAGTCGTCCGCTTTCAATCTTGCACACTGCTACAATGAATTGGGCAAGCCAAAAAAGGCCATATCGATGTGGCAAAAGGCGGCCGAGATAGATCCAACTGATGTCGATACGTGGATGCAGCTCGCTTTCGCCCAGCTCAGGCAGGAGGACACGGACGCGGCGCTTAAGTCATTTCTGAAGATCATCGAGGTGGATCCCAAAAACGTCCGGGCCCATCAATTTCTATCGAGGCTCTATGCCCAAAGGGACGATGTGGCGAAGGCCAAGGAGTTCTACAACAAGGCCGAGGCATTGAAGAGCGGGGGAACGGACTGAAATGAAATGCGCTTTACGGAGTCTGGAGTCTATCTCCTTCTTAAAAAAGCAAGGTGGACGGACCTTCAGATCTCCTATTCCTGCACGGATGAAAAGACGAGAGGCGGTTCCTTTCGTCTTTTTGCATTTAGCGTTTGTTAATGGGCTGTATCTGGCTGAACGTCACGCTGTTTGTTGAGGATATCTGGATTATGGATAAGCGGTTTACCCAGGAATCGGGGATCGGGATCTTCACCGGGAATGAGATGATTGTAAAGGGGGGGCTGGAGGGACGTGTGGGGCTGATCACCGGATACCCCGGCTCTCCGGTTGCGGAGGTCTGGGACGCTGCAGGTAGGATTCGGGAGTTGCTGGGGGATCGCGGCATCGTCGTCCAGATCGCCAACAATGAAGCGCTAGGGGCCGCACGCCTGAATGGAGCGCAGATGGAGCGCATCAGAGCGATGGCGGTCATGAAAAGCGTGGGGGCCCACGTTGCATCGGACGGTCTTGCAATCGGGAACATGGCGGGAACCGGACCCGGCGGGGCCGCTTTGGCCGTGTTTGGGGACGACACGTGGTCGGAGGGGACCCAGGTCCCTGCGGATTCTCGGTTTATCTCAAAACATCTCTACATGCCGGTTGTTGAGCCGAGCACTTTCCAGGAGGTCAAGGACTGGATCGAAGTGGCTTTCGACCTTTCGGAAAAGACCCGACTTTACGTCGCCTACCTTGTGACTTCCAACCAGGCCGACGGGGGAGGGACGGTGGAGGTCAGGCCGAACCAGTATCCCGAGGTGACGTTTAAAAACCCCCAAACCCTCGACAGCCGGACCATTCCCGTGGATGACCGGGTGGTGATTCCCCCTCACACGGCGGTCAAAGAGGACGAGGTGCTTCGAGAGCGGCTCCCGTCTTTCCTGGTCAACGCCAGGGTTTATGGCCTGAATCGAATCCTGTACCCCCCGGAATCCGGCGTGAAGCGGATCGGGTTTGCGACGAGCAGTCTGGCTTATTCTTATCTGGAACATGCCCTTGAACTGCTGGGCGTGCAGGGAAAGATTCCGATTTTGAAGTTTGGGATCACCTATCCCATAGATCGGGAGATCCTGCGGGCGTTTTCGGCGCAGGTGGATCGGATCTTTGTCGTGGAAGAGAAGCGCCCGTTTCTTGAAGAACAGGTGAGGGCGGCGCTCCAGGAGATGCGCCAGTCCGGAGAGGTGGGCCCCTTCGAGGTGTGGGGAAAGAGATTCCCGGATGGATGTCAGGGGTTCCCCGAGAGCAAGGGGATGAACCCCTCGATCGTCCTCCAGACACTGGCCCCCCTGATATCGGAGCTCGACGATTCCACCGTGCCGGTGGATCGAGAACGGATCTCCCGCGAGGTCGCACTGATCGAGGCAACTGAGCGATACGACCTTCGGGCAACCACCCGAACCCCTTCGTTCTGCCCGGGTTGTCCTCACCGGGATTCGGCAAGCGTGTTGAAGCGAGTCGTCACAGATCTGATGGACGAGTCGTATACTCGCAAGCACCACGGGCATGAGGCGATGGACGTCATTTTTCACGGGGATATCGGGTGCTACTCCCTTCTGAAATACGAACCGTTCGATCGCCTGATGCACAATCTCTCGGGCATGGGACTCGGGGGCGGAACCGGGGCGGGGATCGACCCCTTCATCACAAACAAACAGGTGGTGTTCATGGGAGACTCCACGTTCTTCCACACCGGTATGGGGGCCATCTCAGACTCGATCAAGAACAGACAGGATATCACCTATGTGATTTTGGACAATAAGACGACCGCGATGACAGGACACCAACCGACCCCGGGCGTGGGCGTGGATATTATGGGAAAAGCCACTTTCTCGCAGGACATAGAGCGCGTTGTGCGGGGAATGGCCGGGGGGGAATCGCAAGAAGGGGCATTTGTCGCCCGGATGAATCCCGCGGATCGCCAGGGATATCGAAAGGTGGTGGAGGATGCGATCTTGAAAGACGGGGTCAAGGTCATCATCGCCGATAAGGAGTGCGGCATCACCTATCATCGGAGGGTGGGAGCGGAGCGCCGTCGGGTGGCAGCGGAAAAGGGTTTTCTCCCGGAGGAGCGGCACATCAACATCACGCCCGAGGTGTGCGAGTATTGCCTGGAATGCACCCGGGCGACGGGCTGCAGCGGTTTGACTGTCGAGGAGACGCTCTACGGGCCAAAGATCGCCACGGACCTGTCTCTGTGCGTTGCGGACGGGGCGTGTGCCAAAGTGACGGTTGCGCACGGGGACAAGACGTGCCCGTCGTTCGAGGAGGTCATCGTTCGGCGCACGCGTCCTCCGGAAGTCCGGACGGAAGAGATCGCACTCCGGGACATCCCTGAGCCCGAGATTCGATCTTTCGACGGGACATGGTACGCTTATGTGGGGGGGGTCGGGGGGATGGGGGTCAATACGGTGTCGGCGATCATCGCGACGGCAGGTGCCAAGCAGGGTTATTCGGTCCAGTTTACGAATAAAAAAGGGCTGGCCATTCGAAACGGGTCTGTCTACTCACACGTTAGTTTCACCAGAGGCGATCGGGTGATTTCCCAGATAACCCCATACGGACATGCGGATCTTCTACTGGGATTGGATATCCTGGAGGCTGTTCGGGGGATCGAACCGACCGGACACGGCAGGATCGCCAGCCCGGAACATACGGCCGCGGTCGTTGAAACGGGGAAAAGGCCGACGATCCTTACCCTTACGGGAAAGGATGATTTTGATCCCGCCCATCTGGAGACCCTCATCAAACGGCATACGGACTCGGATCGCTATTTCGGGATGGATCTCGGGAAGATATCCGAGCGGTTTCTCGGGGATAAAATCTATGCGAACAGCATGCTCCTGGGTGCTGCATACCAGCGGGGGGCCCTGCCCCTGGAACTTGAGAATATCCGCTGGGCGATTGAACGAAATATCAAAAAAGACCTTGCGAGAAATCTGAAGGCATTCGATATGGGTCGTATGGCTGCGGAGAAGCCGCACGCCTTTGAAATTCAGGAAGCGGCTCCCGGATTCCAGGATGTGGTGGAGGACAAGCTGAGTCTCCTGGAGCGATCCGGGGGGAGCAGAGCAGTGGGAGCGTTTCAGGCATTCGTCGCCCAAGCGCGCGGGATGGAGCTTGAGGAAAGCGTGAAGATCGAGTTCGCTCTGGGGGTTTACGATCTTATCCGATGGAAGGGCCCTGATTACGCCCGTTCATATGCGGATCGGGTTCGGAAGGTATACGACCTGGACACCCCCGAATTCCGTTACGCGGTTACGGGGTCGGTTATCCGGTATCTGGCAAGAGTGATGGCGTATAAGGATGAAATCTATGTCGCTCAGCTGTTGACCAGCGAGGAGAAGCGGCGCAGGGATCGTAAGCGATATAACATCGATCCCGACCGCGGAGACAAAATTGCCTACGTGCATCTGACACGACCCCATTTCAAAATTCTCGGGATTGATGTGGTCTTCGATCTCAACTCGCGCGATTGGATGTTGAGGATCCTTCGGCGGTTGAAAATTTTGCGGGCCCTTTTGCCGTCCTGGCATCAGGAAGAGAAGGAATACCGGGATTGGTATATCGGGCTTGTCGATGGATTCTCGTATGAAGATGAAAAACAGTATCGGACGTATTTACGCGTGCTGGGGCTTCCCGAGGGGGTCCGGGGATATCGGGAGGTGATCTGGGGTAAGATGAAGTCGGCCATGCGGATGGGGGCTTCGCTTCTGAACGGCGAAGCGCCGCGGGGGGATGAGGAATATTTGATGATCGAGCCGGCCGAAGAGAAAGTACAAAGGGCATGAGGCGTCCATGGTCAAAGTCGGACTGATCGGATGCGGCAGCATCGCGCAAAGGGATGGGAACGGGTCCAGGAAAAGGGTCTTGCGAGGGTGTCTGCCACGTGCGATGCGGAGGCGGTACGGTCGAAAGAGATGGCGGAGCAGTTAGGCTCCGCCGAGGCCTTCGATCGATGGGAGGCGTTGTTCGAGGAAGATCTGGATGCGGTGGATATCTGTTTGCCCCACCATTTGCATCGGGACGCGATTCTGGCTGCATCCGAAGCGGGTGCGCACGTATTGATCGAGAAACCCCTCTGCCTTACGCTTCAAGAGGCCGGGGAGATCAGGAATGTCAGGAAAAGATCCGGGATTTCGATCATGTGTGCGCATAATCAGATTTTTCACCCGGCGGTGGTTCAAGCCAGAAAGGCGATCGAAGCGGGAAGGATCGGCCGGATATTTTCCGCCCGGACGCTTGACTGTTTTCACATTTCAAGGACCCAAGAAGAGTGGGGATGGCGGGCAAACCTTTCGACCGCTGGGGGAGGATGCCTGATCGACACGGGTTACCACCCCTCTTACCTTCTGCTTCACCTGGTCGGGGAAAAGGCGGAATCCGTGTTCGCCATGAATTGTAATTTCGGCCAGCCTTTGATCGAAGGTGAGGATTCGGCCAACGTCCTCGTGAAATTCCAGTCAGGAGCCGTTGGAAACATCTTCACGAGCTGGGCGTGGGACCCACCTGGGGCGGGATGGCAGTTCGAGGTGACGGGCGAAAAGGGACAGGTTTACGGGCGGGGAACTCAGTTTTTTTTCAAGGCCCTCAAGTCAGAACCCGTGGAGGAGATCCTGGACGCTTCCAATGCCTTCGAGGCAGAGATCACCCATTTCGTCGAGTGCATCGAAAAGGATTCAAAGCCGCTGCAGACTGAAGAGGATGGGATCGAGGTGTTGAAGGTTATTTTGGCCGCATATAAGTCGGACCGGGAGGGAAGGGTCGTCACGCTTGACGGGGATGAGTCCTGATTCTCACCGGGCCGATTTTTTCAGTTCGATCGAAAATATGCATTCTGTGATTTTAACCCTGTCCTAGGGTTCCGTCGATGCGATGATCGGAAGGTTTGCAGCTTCCCATCCGGCCATCCCTCCCACGAGTTCCGAAACCCCTTCCACCTTTTCCCGTTCCAAAAGGCTCGCGGCAATCGAGGATCGATAGCCGCTTTCACAGTGGACGACCACCTCCCCCCCAAGAGGGTGCTCACGGATCGCATCCTGAAGGCGATTCAGGGGGATGTTTGTGCTTCCTTCGATCCTCCTGGACTCCCACTCCTTCCGGGTACGAACATCGATGACCACGGGGGCCTTTTCGGAGCGCAGTTTTGCCGCAAGGTTTACCGGCGAGATCCGTTCGGTTCGTTTAACCAGCTCCGGATACGGCTCCAGTGCCTGCATTCCTCCCTCCAAATAGCCCGCCATATTGTCGAAACCGATTCGACCCAACCGAACGCCGGCCTCCTCTTCGCGTCCCATTTCGGCGATGACCACAATCCCTTTATCCTGTTCCAGGATCGTACCCGCCCACGTTGCGTATTTTCCCCCCAGGCCGATGTTGATGCTGTCCGCAAGGTGTGCCCCCTCAAATTCCACGGGGTCCCGGACGTCAAGGAGCACGGCCCCTTCGTCTCTCATTCGAAGGACTTCCGACAGACCGAGAGGTTTTAAGTTTTTCCGGAGGGTCTGCTCGAGGGTAGGGCGTTCCTTCATGTTCAGAATGGCATCGTATTTAATGTACGAAGGGGCATCCGGCTGTTCGGCGGTCACGATCCGGATAAAGGCCTCTTTGCTCATCGGCTGGAGGGCATAGTTGTAATGACGTTGCGTTCCAATCGTTGAGAAAGTGTCCTCGCTCAGATTCTTGCCACACATAGAACCGGCCCCGTGCGCCGGATAAACCAGGGTCTCATCCGGAAGGCCCATGAGTTTCTGGTGAAGCGAATCGTAGAGCATGCCTCCGAGTTCGGTCGCTGACCAGCCGAGGGATGCCCTCAAGTCGGGCCGGCCGACGTCCCCGATAAAGAGTGTGTCACCCGTGAGGACCGCGTGGGGTTTGTGAGCGTCCCTTTTGAGGTCGTAAACCAAAATGGATATGGAATCGGGGGAATGCCCCGGTGTCTCGAGTATCTCAAGCCGGACCTCCCCAAACTCCAGCAGATCCCGATCTCTCATCGGGGTAAACTCGAATTCGGCCTTTGCCCCGGCTCCCAGATGAATCTTTGCGCCGAACCGGTCACGCAGTTCCAGGTGACCGGCGATAAAGTCCGCGTGGGAGTGGGTCAGGAAGACATGACAAATCTCGAGTCCCCGGCTCTCCGTATCTTTCAGGTACCGATCGATATCCCTCTGGGGATCGACAACCACGGCGGTCCGGGTTCCCTCGTCCGCGATGAGATACGAGGCATGGGCAAGGCAACCGAGATAATATTGCTCCAGGATCATACGGCCCTCCTTTTGGGTTGCTCCCCTATGACGTTGGAGCGCAATCGTCATAAATCTTATGATTTTATCCCACAAAAATCAAAGAGGATTTTCATAAGCATGAATTTTCAACCCGCGTCCGTGGTATGGTAATGAGGGCTTGACATCATTCGGGGGTTTTCTATTTTCAAACGTTCTGTGAATTAAGGAACGGTTAACTTGCAGTGATCCTGGCACAGGATCAAAATACCGATATGATTCCAGAATCAAAAATCCCGAAGCGTCTCCGATTTCTTAAAAATCCTTTCCGCCGGCCTTTTTTATATATCAAACAACTGCGCAGTAACCCCGAATCCGCGACGTACCTCCTGCCGAGCTTCATCTATCTAAAGGCCATGGGGCTGGTCTATGGGATTGCGTTCGCCTCTTTCAAAGTCCAGGCACTGGGTCTCATCGGTTCGAGGGGCATCCTGCCGGTTTCGGACTATCTGGAAAGGGTCTACGTGGGGGCCGGGGCAAAGGGATTCCTGCTGGTACCGACGATATTCTGGCTTCATTCGGACGATTGGTTCATCGGGGCTGTCTGTTTTGCCGGGATCGCCGGGGCAATATGCCTGATGCTCGGCGTGGCTCCGAGGCCGATGCTCATCGCTCTATTTGTTCTTTACCTCTCACTCGTGACGGGGGGCCAGAGGTTCACGGCATTCCAGTGGGATGCCCTTCTCCTGGAGGCGGGATTTCTCGCTATATTTCTATGCCGATCGTCGAAGATATCGATTACCCTGTCCCGGTGGCTCCTCTTCAGGCTGATGTTTCTCTCCGGGATTGTGAAACTCCTCTCCGGCGATGCGTCCTGGCGAGGACTCACCGCTCTCACCTATCACTATGAAACCCAACCGCTTCCGACTGTGGTGGCGTGGTACGCCCATCAACTGCCCCTGTGGTTTCATAAAATCTCCGCCTTGTGGATGTTCATTACCGAGCTCATCGTGCCATTCTTTATTTTCGGGGGACGACGTCTCAAAATGTTTGCCGGGGGGGCGATTGTTTTTCTTCAACTCCTCATTATGCTCACGGGAAATTACACCTTTTTCAACCTCCTCGCAATCGCGCTCTGTGTGTTCTTGTACGACGACGACTTCTTGAGGTCCGGGCCGATCCGATCGCTTTTTGAGCGGATACAAAAAGGGACGGCCCCCCCTGCTTCTGAAGGTGTGTTTAAAAAAAGATTGATTCCGGTCGTCGCTCCGGTTATCGTCGCACTCAGTCTGGCTCATATGTGGCAATCCATCTTTCGCACTTCACCCCTGCCGCAGACCGTGCAGGCTGTCCTTGGAGCCTTTGCCCCGTTTCGGATTGTCAATTCATACGGACTTTTCGCCGTTATGACGACGGTCCGTCCTGAGATTATGGTTGAAGGATCCCGGGACGGAGAGAAGTGGTCACCTTATGATTTCAGGTACAAACCGGACGAACTTCAGGGATGTCCCCGATGGGTCGCGCCGCACCAGCCCAGGCTGGATTGGCAGATGTGGTTTGCTGCGTTGAGAACCTATCAAGGCACTCCCTGGTTTGTGAATTTCGTGGGGCGACTCCTTGAAGGCTCGCCCGAAGTCCTGGGGCTTCTGAAAAACAATCCATTCCCGGATGCTCCGCCAAAATTCATTAGGGCCAGGCTTTATCGTTATGGCTTTACAACCCCAACCGGAGGCACCGGGGAAACCTGGTGGAAACGGGCGGACATGGGGTTCTACCTTCCCTCCGTAACGCTCACCCCCCCTTAGCAGCCCGTTGAAGAACTACCTTTCAACGCACATAAACGGAAAAGACGCCTGGAGTGCGGGTCAGATAAATCAAGGTAAGGAGATTGAGCAGGAGACGCTGATAAGAGGTTAAAAAGGTGACCGAGGGCAGCAAACGTGATTGTAGGACGAGCAGTAGACGCTGCAAGGCCTTGGCCAGGTCCTGGAGGGCCTTCGGAGTACCTACGCCCATCACTTTGCGCATGAGCAGAGCCAGGTTGCAGCCCCCGATGTGGATCAGCAAACGCTTGAGGATATTGCCGCGGTCTCTCAAGTGCAACCTGCGCATGCCACCGGTATCATATGTGTGAGCGATGGTTCTTTCCACCCGTTCTGCACGACTTCGGCGCAAGGCCTTGCCGCGATCTCCCTTGATCCGGCGTCGATTCGCATATACCGCGGCCTGCTCATCTCGTCGGCCGTTCCACTTGCGGCGTCCCCGATCCGGTTCTGAAATGTAACTCCGGATGCCGCCTTGCTTCAGACTGGTCAATACATCGTTGCTATGATATCCTTTGTCCGCAACCACCTCCCGTATACGCTGTCTGTGCAAACGTTTGGCAGCTTTTTCGTCCTTCGCGACCTGCTTGAGATTGAGCGGCGCCTCGAGCAGCGTCCAGGGCAACGACTCGGTATCTCCTTCATCTGCTCCCGACAACGCCACTGCCACAATGGCATTGGTGTCCAGATCCACCGCGTGCTCCACCTTGTGCGCCATGTGCGTGCGACCGTCCTTCATCTTAGCGATCTTGGCATCCGGGTCGTGCGGGTGCTCCCAGTCCTGGTTCGATCCCTTCTTCGGTCGCTTCTTATCGATCTTGGACAAGTCCTCGCGGGTAGGCGTTTCAATGCCCGAGGCCTTGGCCAGATTCTCAAGGAATGCCTGGTAGCCTTCACCCGTGTCACGGCGTACAATGCTGCGCATCGCGGCGTTGGCCTCCAGTGTCGTAGCATCCACGCCCAACGTCTTCCCCTTCACCAGACCCGCTTTGCACAAGACCCTCAGGATCCACTTGAAAACCGCTTCGTGAACTTCCAAGGGAAGCCGATGCCGGATGCGAGACAGGCTGGAATGATCCGGGGTCTGTTCGTCAAGGGCATACCCCAAAAACCGGCGCAACGTCAGCGAGTCAGATACACGCCATTCGATCCCACGTTCCGAATCAAGTCCCTCGAAATACCCAATCAAAAGCATCCGAAAATAAACCCCGGGCGGAATGCCCTTGCGACCCATATGAGGAGCGTAATACCGCTGGCAAAGCCCCTCGACGAACTCGTCGAAGCCGTTCGCCCCCAATACCTGATTCAGCTTCTCGTAGAACGGATGACCCGGAGATTTCACCAAAGTGTTCGATGCGATGAACAGGTTTTCCTGTCTCTGTCGTCCTCGTTTTCCCATTGCCATTTGCTCGTCCTCCCTTCTCAGTTTGAACCTGATATATCATAGGACCAAACCACAAGGAAAGACAACAGTCATCTTGGCATAAACGCACTTTTTCAACAGGCTGTTAGGTTGTGGCGCTGATGCGAAATTTTGTTCAACTGGTGGCCAGGGTTCTGTTTCCAATTGCTAGGTTAAGGATCATCGGGCGACTGGTTGGGATTTTTTTTGAATTCGGAAATTTTGTGCTTCCCGTTAAACGGCTGGTCGACAATGATCGGGTCATCGCGTTTTATCACCCGAAACCGACTTTCCCCCATCACGTCCTGATTGTTCCGAAGAAAAGGATCCCTACTTTTATGGAACTGATTTCCGACCAAGGGATACCGTATCTGGGGTCTATTTTGATGGCAGCCCGGGACATCATCAAAGGGAAACGGTGGGGGATGGCATGGGTTTTAGGGGTCAACGGGGGGCCCCGGCAGGATGTTGAACAGGTCCACTTTCACCTGTACAAGGGGCAGGGATCCCACAGGAATTATTCTGACCCTTTGCCACCGGACCCCCTTTTTTCAGAAGGCGGATGGTGCTTTTTTTTTCACCCGGACCCGGATTGGGATACCCATCTTCTGGTTTGCATAACCCAGGACGCTGGCTTTACATCCGGGGATTCAGGACGGATTCGTTCTATCAGAAACGTTTGGGCAAAAGTGGATAAGGTATATTCACTCACTGAGAGGGGTTATACCGTCTTCGTCCAGAGCGGGAAATCCCCGGACGGGTGCGGTTGGACCTTCCATGTTTTATCTGGTGAGGCCTTGAGGCCCCAGGTTAAACCCGAATAAGCACTCGGCTCGGAACCGGATTATCGCCTTCCCAAAGATTCGGTTCACCCCGGAACCCCTGGAAGATGCCAATCGTTCAAACAGCAAGCGCACGATTTCCTTCAATGCTGAATTCTACAGAGGGATATGGAATGCGATTTTTTTGGACCTTATTCGGTCTCGTGTTGCTGGCCGGATGCGCTTCCCGGCCACCGGTCATACACAAATTCAAAAGTTTCGAGGACTATCCCGTACCGGATCAAAGGGTATGGGAGGTCGTTGTTCAGCTATTCGACGAATTTGAGTGGCCTATAGAAAAGAATGAGGAGACCCGCGGGATCATCGCTTCCGAATGGGTGAGGGACGATCTGGGGGGAGGAGACTATGGACAATCGGGTTTTTCTTCCGTCATCCTGAGTGACACCAAACAGATGGTGGTCAACATCAAGGTGAAAATGCAATCGGAGAACCTCACCCGGGTCAGGGTTCACTGCTTTTTTCGTGTGAAATGGTCCGATGGTAATCGCGAGGCGTGGGGGACTGGCACGTCTCGAGGCGTTGTTGAGAAAAAGATACTCGATTCAATCCACAAAAGGTTTTGAGTCCAAAGGAGTCTCTCATGTTATCCCTGACGCATCCAATTGTCGACATTGCGATCACACCCAGTCGCTTTGAAGCATCTCTGCACTTCTACCATGAATGTCTGGGCCTGGATATTGTAATGGATCTTAAAATTCCGGAGGATGTGGCAAAAGAGGCCGGGTTGGCCCCCGGATCCTTCCGACAGGTACGCTTAAAAGCTGGGAACACGTTGATCAAACTGATGGACATCGATTCGCCGCCGCCGAAGCCGGAAGAGGGTTTCAGGGCAGGGGTAAGATGGTTGACATTTTTCGTCGCGAATATCGAGGAGACAATAGAATTGTTGGAACGGAATGGATTAAAGTTTCTTTCAGACCCAGTAAAGGCCCCCGATGTTGCCGGCGTAGCCTGTGTTCGAGACCCCGACGGGATTTTAATCGAGTTTGTTCAGCTTTGATAAAACTGAACCGCCGTGGGAGGCTAGCAGCCTGTTGAAAAAGTGCGTTTATGCCAAGATGACTGTTGTCTTTCCTTGTGGTTTGGTCCTATGATATATCAGGTTCAAACTGAGAAGGGAGGACGAGCAAATGGCAATGGGAAAACGAGGACGACAGAGACAGGAAAACCTGTTCATCGCATCGAACACTTTGGTGAAATCTCCGGGTCATCCGTTCTACGAGAAGCTGAATCAGGTATTGGGGGCGAACGGCTTCGACGAGTTCGTCGAGGGGCTTTGCCAGCGGTATTACGCTCCTCATATGGGTCGCAAGGGCATTCCGCCCGGGGTTTATTTTCGGATGCTTTTGATTGGGTATTTCGAGGGACTTGATTCGGAACGTGGGATCGAATGGCGTGTATCTGACTCGCTGACGTTGCGCCGGTTTTTGGGGTATGCCCTTGACGAACAGACCCCGGATCATTCCAGCCTGTCTCGCATCCGGCATCGGCTTCCCTTGGAAGTTCACGAAGCGGTTTTCAAGTGGATCCTGAGGGTCTTGTGCAAAGCGGGTCTGGTGAAGGGGAAGACGTTGGGCGTGGATGCTACGACACTGGAGGCCAACGCCGCGATGCGCAGCATTGTACGCCGTGACACGGGTGAAGGCTACCAGGCATTCCTTGAGAATCTGGCCAAGGCCTCGGGCATTGAAACGCCTACCCGCGAGGACTTGTCCAAGATCGATAAGAAGCGACCGAAGAAGGGATCGAACCAGGACTGGGAGCACCCGCACGACCCGGATGCCAAGATCGCTAAGATGAAGGACGGTCGCACGCACATGGCGCACAAGGTGGAGCACGCGGTGGATCTGGACACCAATGCCATTGTGGCAGTGGCGTTGTCGGGAGCAGATGAAGGAGATACCGAGTCGTTGCCCTGGACGCTGCTCGAGGCGCAGCTCAATCTCAAGCAGGTCGCGAAGGACGAAAAAGCTGCCAAACGTTTGCACAGACAGCGTATACGGGAGGTGGTTGCGGACAAAGGATATCATAGCAACGATGTATTGACCAGTCTGAAGCAAGGCGGCATCCGGAGTTACATTTCAGAACCGGATCGGGGACGCCGCAAGTGGAACGGCCGACGAGATGAGCAGGCCGCGGTATATGCGAATCGACGCCGGATCAAGGGAGATCGCGGCAAGGCCTTGCGCCGAAGTCGTGCAGAACGGGTGGAAAGAACCATCGCTCACACATATGATACCGGTGGCATGCGCAGGTTGCACTTGAGAGACCGCGGCAATATCCTCAAGCGTTTGCTGATCCACATCGGGGGCTGCAACCTGGCTCTGCTCATGCGCAAAGTGATGGGCGTAGGTACTCCGAAGGCCCTCCAGGACCTGGCCAAGGCCTTGCAGCGTCTACTGCTCGTCCTACAATCACGTTTGCTGCCCTCGGTCACCTTTTTAACCTCTTATCAGCGTCTCCTGCTCAATCTCCTTACCTTGATTTATCTGACCCGCACTCCAGGCGTCTTTTCCGTTTATGTGCGTTGAAAGGTAGTTCTTCAACGGGCTGCTAGGGAGCGGCCGGATGTTTTTAACCGAACCCGACGATCAAGGCTATTCCGGCAAACATGACAAGGGAGGCGAACAACCGGGAGGGGCCGTAGGGTTCGCGCAGCAGGAAACTCCCCATGACCACCCCGAAAACGATACTCAACTGGCGTATCGCGGTGACGTAACCGACACGTTCGATTCGGAGGGCTTCCAGGGCCAGGAGGTAGCCCAGGAGGGAAACGGCGCCGGCCAGGACTATGGCCACTCGGTGGGTTCGCCATTCGGCCAGGATCCGTCCCCGGCGGGAACGGCAGATGTATGGAATGTAGAGAAGGAAGCTGAGGGCCGAAAAGATATAAAGATAGAGAAAGGGCTCGACCTGTTCCACACCACGATCATCGATGAGTGAATAAGCGGCCACAAGAATCGTGGTTGCCCAGGCCATTCGGATAGAACGATCGTGCGCTACGGCCAATACGGGCGCAGCGATCTGCTTCCAGGTGAGCCCTCTCAACTGCAGGACATATGCGCCGAGTACGACCGTAAATATCCCGATTTTCCCCAAAGAGCTCATGGGATCCCCCCAGACCAGAGATGCCCATAGGAGGATGAAGATCGGGGCGGACCGGGCGATGGGGTAGACCAGGGACAGGTCTCCCTGGTCATAAGCTTCGGCGAGCGTATAGTAGTAGAGGACGTGTACTGCACCGCTGGCCAGGATGAAGGCCCAACCTGCGGGAGGGATTTCCATATCCAGGTTTAGGAGAAAGATCGGGAAGAAGAGGACCAGGGCGATCAGACGGTACCAGTAGATGAAGAGCTGTTTGTCGCCTCCCTTTTTTGTCAGGTACTCCCGGAACGCGTGGAGCATGGCGGAAGCGAGTATCAGGGTTACGGCAAAACGGTCCAAGGTTTCCTGCCTTCTTCCGTCGTGATGCTAAGCGTTTGGGAAGGATCCTAACGGGAGCGTGTTCCTTATGGACCATCCATCGGTATAACATAGATCTGCCACGTGCCGGACTGTCCGGAGTTATAGAGGACATACCTGCCATCCCAACTCAAGGTCGCGTGAGGATCCGTCCTCATCCCCTCCTCCACCTCTGGCCCCGCCACGAGTTTTTCCACCTTGCCCGTTCCCGCATCCATCAGATAGAGTCCTCCGGGTCCGTTGGTTATGATTTTGGATCCATCCGGACTGAAAATGGGGTGTCCCCCGAACTTCGATTCCGAAATCATCCGTTTGTGGCGACCGTCCGCATCGATCAGGTAGACCCGGTTGCCCTCCCGATCGGGGGGTTGGCCGGCGAACAACACGCGCTTTCCGTCGGGATGCCAGGAATGGTGGTGCCATCCGGGATCTGAAACAAGACAGGTAAGGCCGGAACCGTCCGCGTGAGTGACCCAGAGGTCCTTGAAGGCTGCCCCGCCGTATGTGCCTCTGATCCGCATGAGGATCTTCGAGCCATCGGGGCTCCAATTGAAGTTACAGAGGCCTCCGCGGAACTGTAAACAATTTCTCGGGTTACGGGATTCCACGGACAACAATCGTAGTAGGCGAGAATGTTGTGAGACACCCCCCCGTGATCTTCTGCGTGGGTCATTTGCCATGAGATCCTGCCGGTTTCCGGGCAGGTCAAAACGGTCTTTCCGTGACCTTGCATTTTATCCTCTGTGGAAGGGAAACTTCAGCCCCCCCGCTTGACACGGCGTTCGAAAGCCCGAATTTCCCGTCCTCCCTCGAGAACCCCGATCTCCATGTGGAACTCTCGGACTTCACCCGGTTTGATGTACTGAAGGGTTTTATTTTTTCGGTTCCATGCACGGCCCAGCACGCTGCAATTCCCCGGTTCGATTCCCATTACATAGGTTCCGCGGTGGAAGTGCTGCCACTGATTGACGATGGGGATCTCCCTGCAGGGAAATTTCCAGTAGATCCCCATCTGCAGCCGATCGTTGATCAGGCCGAGGTTGACGTCCCCACCGGCGTCGGGGATGGGGCGATGTACATAGACATCGTCGTGCGCTTTTTTCTGAGGCCCCCTGGCGACTTCATAGTCTTCGGGTCCGACCTCCCGGTCTCCCTTCCACTCAGTTGTCTTCCGGCTGTTGATCACCAGTCGTGTGCCCGCATCCAGGATGGGAAACCCCGGGTTGGTGTGGTAGGCTAACATCAATGGGGAAGGATCAACGCTGAGGTTTTCGATCCGATCGTAAATTCGAAGCCGTTTTTCGCCCAGGACGGTGGAAATCTCACGGGTTAGCTCCAGATTCGTGCCGAAGATGACGGCCTCGCGCATCTTGCCTCCCACCTTCACCACATAGTCCTCCCCTTCCCACAAGCTTTCCGCCACGACCTCCTTGGCTGGGATAAAAGATATCCGGCCGTGGAGGCCGAGTTCCTGGTTTTCCTCCTCCGGATCCACCTCAGGGTGTCCGCAGAATGTCAACCCGCAGCTGACAACCAGGCCCCCGTAAAAACCCCTGGCCCAACCCCAGCCCTCCGGCTCATAGAAGGCCGGGCCCACATCTCCGGTGTTGCTGCGAAAACAGAGGGAATGCCCTCGATAGTGGGCGGATGCGATATCAAGGGCCCGTCCGGGGAGGATGGAAAAACAGAGTCCAGAGGCATTGAAGACCTCGATCAGATCCGCCCCACGTTCATTTCCTTCCACCAGCTCCGCCCGGCGAGCTCCGGCTAACTGGGACATGTCCCCGACAAGGTCCAATAGTCGTTTTTTATCGTAATTCCGTCCGAAAAGCCTTGGCATGGGTGCCTCCTTTTAAAAAGCTTCCTTCTTGGATCGTTGGGATCTTTCGACCTGTTGCAGCGTTTCCCCTC
Source organism: Candidatus Latescibacterota bacterium (assembly GCA_965217865.1). GTDB lineage: Bacteria > Latescibacterota > UBA2968 > SICM01 > SICM01 > CBDCJO01. The sequence goes on from CBDCJO010000002.1 coordinate 4,696,701, forward strand.
AATTAGTTTAAGAGGCAGTCAAAATTTCTTTACGCATAAGTGACAAAATTTTCCCGGTCTTCCCCGAATCGAAGAGTCTAAAAGCTTCCGGAGCTCGGTCGATCGTGACGCCTTCATATTCTCTCCAGTTGAAGTGGATGAACCAAACATCTGATTTTAAATAAATCGTTTTGTCACCACTCTCAACTTTTAGAAAAGGTAGCCCGCCAAGAGAGGGGGGAGGATCATCATGGCTGCGTTGTCCCATCCGCACGGGGTGATCCCTTCGATCAGGGCACAGAGAATTCCCAGCAGAGGAACCGTGAGGAACGATGTCGCAGAGAATTCTATTGTCGACAAGGAAAAAACCCCTATCGAGATCGCACCCACACACGCGAGAAACACACCAACGGAACCCTCGTAGCTTCGCGTGGAATGAGCTCCGCTGACCGAGAAGACCTTATAGGTATGTTTCCCAAACCTTGTTCCAACGGGTTCACCGACCGCGTCGCCAAGACCGGTCACAAGATAACCGATCACGGCCATCTGACCTAAAATGATGTTGCTGGCCAGCCCGCCGATCAGGGTTGCGAAATAAGGCGCAACGATATAGTACGTTCGATGAGGAGCGTCCTTTTCCCTGGCGATCGCCTCATAGAAAAAGTTTCCGGGACCTCGCACGACAGCATAAAAGATGACCAGTGTGGTCATCCCACCGAAAAGGCAGACCCAGGCGGTTCCACCTGCAAGGTGGAGGGTCGCGACGCTTGAAAAAATCAGGATATGGAAGACTTTTCGGGTATAGCCGGTCTTCAGCCCTTTCCGCTTTTTGAGCCATCCGGAGATGAACAAACAGAGGGTTGCCCACAAAAGCCCCAGTGGACCGCCTATTACAATGGCGTCCCACGTCGGCATGTTATCTATGAAAAAAGAGATGGACCTTTCTGTGAATAAATCCATAGCCTGGTCCAGGGATCGGATTCAGGGTTTCTGTTTTCATCGATCTCCTCCTCGCGGAGAGATGGGAACTGAAAATTGGAGGACGAGGAAGATGACGGATCAACCCGGCTTCCGATCTATCAACGTTCGGAGCTCGAGGTAGTATTCAAGTTTTCGATCTCGAGGGATGGGAAGGGCCCGACTGGTGGAAGGGGCGAGGTAAACAGGTACCCCGCTGAGGCCCTCTTCCTGAAGTCCATAGGTACACGGCCGGTTGAGGATTACCCCATAGCCGCTCTTACCGTTGAAACAGACGATCCGCGGAAGAGCCTCCCGGATCTTTTCTTTGAGAGCTTGGAAGTTCGTCCGGAATTCTCCCGGGGATAGGTCTCCGACACCGGGCGTGGATCGTTTGACCATGTCTGTGAGTCCTAGATTGTAGTTGAGAATCAGGGCGTCTTCTTCGGGTTTGAGCCTGCGGTCTGTGAACCCCGATTCAAAAAGGAAAGGCCAAAACTGGTTTCCCCTTCCGGCATAGTAATGGCCCAGAAGGGCTGACCGGGTCCCGGGATTCAACCCGACAAAGACGACATCGAGCCCGGATTTGAGGTAATCGGGGAGCAATGAACGATCGAAGTGTGGTATCTGTTGGAGGGGATGACTACGGGATTCGCTGCTGTCGTTTCTTAACCTTGTGCGGGGTTTCACGATCCGGTTGCCCGTAAAATACACCCGCAAATCGCCTGTGTCAATTGACTTTTCCAGTTGATATTACTAAATTTATTCGAACTGATCGGATCAACGACTCGATGGGCAATCCCGTAAAACAAAAAGAAGCGTTGGGGACACTGTTTGCGGTGGCCACCCCGATTGGAAATCTCGAGGATATCACTTATCGTGCTGTTCGCACGTTGAGCCAAGTCGATGCCTTAGCCTGTGAGGATACCCGTTATACACGAAGGATCTTTGAGAGATACCGGATCTCCAAACCCGGGAAGGTATTCTCGTATCACGAGCATAACGAAGAAAGAGCCGGCACGCGGATCGTTGGTTTGTTGAGGGATGGTCGTTCGGTGGCGCTGTGTACGGACAGCGGATTTCCCGGCATTAGCGATCCCGGCTACCGCATCATATCGAAGTGTCTCGATGCCGGAATTCCCGTGGAGGTCATCCCCGGAGGGGGGGCGGTTTCCGCTGCTCTCCTGAACTCCGGCTTGCCAACATCGAGTTATACCTTCAAAGGATTTCCCCCGAGGAAACCCGGTCCCCAAATCAGGTTTCTGGAGATGGAGCAAGACATGCCCCACACGATGGTGTTGTTTGAGTCGCCTCATCGTGTCGGGAGATTATTGAGGAATGCGCTTGATGTGCTGGGAAATAGAAAAGCGGCCGTCTGCATCGAAATGACGAAGAAATTCGAAGAGATTCACAGAGGGTTCCTCGGAGAGCTTTCGGATCGATTTCGAGACACCAAGATCAGGGGAGAGGTGACGGTGGTCATCGCCGGAAAACACCCCAAATTTATTAAACAGGATGAACCTGATGTTTCTTAGTGGAAAAAGGAGGCCTTTCGGAGTTCGGTTTTTGTTGGGCTCTTTGGGATTTTCGTGAAGCGGCTTCGGACCAATCATGGCGTTCTTTCCCTCCCGTCCTTTCTACCCGACGCCACCAGGGCGGTCGTAAAATCCCTGGATGCCTCGGACCTCACCGAATGCGGTGTGAAGGGCCTCGTGGTCAACACGCTGCATCTCTCATCTCACCCTGGAACCTCTTTGATCTCCAAACAGGGAGGCGTCCATCGGTTCATGGGGTGGGATAACCCCATCATCTCAGACTCGGGGGGATACCAGGTCTATTCCTTAATATCTGAATCTCCGAAGTCGGGGGGGATCACCAGCAGGGGGTTCACATATCGCCTTGGGGGTGGCGTCAAAAAGGTCCTGACCCCCGAAAACTGCATCCAGAAACAGTGTCAAATCGGATCGGATATCCTGGTTTGTCTGGACCATTGTACGCACCCGGACGATCCGAGGGAACTTCAGGAAACGAGCGTCAACAACACGGTCGAATGGGCCCGAAGATGCAAGGCGGCGTTTCAGAAGAGGATGGAACAGAACCCTCCCGACGGATCGCCCCCTCTGATTTTTGCTGTCATCCAGGGGGGATCGGATCCCGACTTGAGGCGTTCTTGCTTTGAGCGGTTGTTGGAGATCGGTTTCGATGGGTACGGATACGGAGGGTGGCCGATCGATTCCAAGGGAAGACTCTTGGATATGCTCGAATTCGTTGCGGGATTGATCCCGAACGAGTTTCCGAAACACGCTCTCGGGGTGGGCAAACCCGAAAACCTGGTACGCGCTTTCACGATGGGATATAACCTTTTCGATTGCGCGATTCCCACCCGCGATGCTCGCCACAAGCGGTTATATGTGTTTAACGAGGGATCGGATAATAAAGATCGGGACCGGGATTCTTTCTTCCATCCCTTTTTCATCTCGGATAAGAGATATGTTCGGGATGGTCGGCCCATCGATGAGCGATGCAAATGTGTGTGTTGTCGTCGCTACTCGCGGTCTTATCTCCACCATCTTTTCAAGATTCGAGATTCCCTTGCACCCCGCCTTGCCACGATGCACAATTTGACCTTTTACACCGATCTGTTAAAAAAACTGGCGAAATCTCAAAAACCTGAGAGATCAAAACCTCAATTATAAAACGGGTGGATATCTCTTTACGCGCTTCAACCCACAGATCATGTATGGAGCAAAGCGTCCCTCACCAGATGGTAAGCGACCTTCGGAGGACCCGAAAATACCGAGAACTATGTGAGGACACGCTTTATCGTGCGGCTTCCTGGGCTCTGATGCGTCACAAAACACCGAAGGAGGCTCTGAAGGCCGCCAAACGCAAACTTCATCAAGTATACGGGGCCTATTTGAACGGGATCGATTTCGGGAAGTTAGAGGACTGGATCGATAACCTGTCCTCCTCATCTTCTCAATCCTCCCTTCGAGAAACCTGCCTCCGGATCCTCGATTGCCAGACCTCCACGGCAGAACGGGTCCCAATTCTCGACTCGTGTTTTTCCGACCTTTTCCGGGAAACGGGTGAGCCGACGAGCATCCTGGACCTGGCGTGTGGGCTTAATCCGTTTGCCTTGCCGTGGATGGGCGTTTCCCCGAATATGTCGTATTTCGCCTGGGATGTCGATAAACGGTTGATTTCAGCGACGAACGAATTTTTTATTCGTACGGGTCGGCCTCCCACGGCTGAGTTCCTGGACGTCCTGGCCTCACCCCTGGACCTGCGCGTGGACGTGGTTTTCCTTCTCAAGTCGCTCCCCTTTCTGGAACAACAGGAAAAATGGTTCGGTGCCCGGTTGCTTCGTGAGGCGAACGCCCGGTTTGCGGTGATATCTTTTCCGGCCCGGTCGATCGGAGGGAGAGACAAAGGCATGGTGAGGCACTATGAACGGTTTATGGAGAAAATGACCGGGGAGCTCGGTTTATCAGTGAGCAAACATGTGTATCCGACGGAAACCTTCTACGCCTGCAACCTCGACGGCCGATAAGCGAGGTTGACGGGTAACCGGACCCGGCATTCGCGGGCGATGTCATGGCGTATTGTTAAACCTTCATCCGAAAAGAAAGGGATTGAATATGCCAACTCAGGATATCTCCTTCAGGGAAAGTGTAGATCGAATGGCCGGCCGTGCCGCTGCGACTTTGGACTTGCCACCGGGCCTTGCCGAGCAGATCCGGATCTGCAACAATGTCTATCAGGTCCGCTTCTTTGCGAAGTTACGCGATGGCTATCGAACGTTTACGGGTTGGCGGGCCGTCCACAGCGATCACCGGTTACCTGTGAAAGGAGGCATCCGGTTTTCCCCGCACGTGGGTCAAGATGAGGTAGAGGCACTGGCCGCTTTGATGTCCTACAAGTGCGCGATCGTGGACGTACCATTCGGCGGTTCCAAGGGAGGGCTCTGCATAGACCCAAAGGAGTTTCATGAATCCCAGTTGGAAAGGATCACCCGCAGGTTCGCTCAGAAACTCTCGGAAAAGGGATACATCAGTCCCAGCCTGAACGTGCCCGCTCCGGACATGGGGACGGGGGCAAGGGAGATGGGCTGGATCGTCGATACTTACCAGATGCTTCATCCGGACGACATTAACGCGATCGCCTGCGTCACCGGAAAGCCTGTGACGCAGGGGGGCATACGGGGTCGGGTCGAGGCGACGGGTCGGGGCGTTCAGTATGGCCTCAGGGAGTTTTTCCGTCATCCTGAAGATGTCTCAAGCGCGGGTCTCGAGGGTTCTCTGGAAGGAAAGCGGGTCGTGGTTCAGGGCCTTGGGAATGTGGGCTACCACGCAGCAAAATTCCTTTCAGAGGAGGACGGCGCGTTGATCGTAGGTATCATCGAACGTGACGGTGCCATCGTGTCCGAAGGGGGGCTTCCGGTGGAGGATGTCGCGGCCTTTAAAAAAGGACACGGCGGAATCATGGGATATTCAGGCGGGACCTACATCGAGGATGGGAATTCAGTGCTGGAGGCCGAATGTGATATCCTGATCCCGGCCGCGCTGGAGGGCCAAATCCACTCCGGGAATGCCCCCAGGATCCGGGCCCCCTTGATTGCCGAAGCGGCAAACGGTCCGATCACCTACGAGGCGGACAACTTCCTCCGGCAACAGGGAAAGGTGATCATTCCGGATGCCTATCTGAATGCAGGAGGTGTGACGGTCTCTTATTTCGAATGGATCAAAAATCTCTCCCACGTCCGCTTCGGCCGTCTGGACCGGCGGCACGAAGAGGTAAAAGGCAGACAGGTCATCGAAATCATCGAGACGATGGTGGGACGGCCCGTCCCGGAGCATTTGAGCGCAAAGCTTTGCCAAGGCGCTGATGAACTCGATCTCGTCCGGTCCGGGTTGGACGACACGATGCGACAGGCCTACAACGAAATCCGTGAAACCTACCTCTCCAACGACGCGGTGCCGGATCTCCGCACGGCCTCGTACGCCATCGCCATTGAAAAAATTGCGCGAAGTTATCTCGAATTGGGGCTTTGATGATGCTTAGGTGGGGATTGTGCGGAGAACAGGAAGGATATTAATTGAGATCTGAATTCCGTTGTCTCCAGGTTGCTGATGTTTCTAATCGTCTTCTTTTTCCCAGAATCCTATTTTCTCGAACGGGTTTAGAATACTCGAGGTGATATTCAGTATATGCGCTGCTATTCTCTTCAGGTATCGGGCATAGAGCGCGGTTGCAACGGCATCCGTTGAGTCCATGGAACTATTCGAATTTATCAATTGTATGACGACGTCATCACAAACCTTGGCTATCCAGCTGCTTGAATCCCACAACTCCTCGGCGGCTTGTTTGTCGGACGATTTAAAGGCCGGGACGATCCCTTCGAATAAGTGCGTGACCCCCTTCTCGATCCTCTGAATATCCTCCTCAAAACGATCGCAAACCAATCTTTTGGGATGGGCAACCGCCAGGTCCACGATGTTCTTGGTATAGTCTCCGATTCGTTCGATGTCGATGACAATGCTCGTCAGGATCAGACCTGGAATCATGTTCATCCCCCCGGTGATGGCCAGGTGTTTCATGACCTTCCTCCGCACATCCCGCTCATACTCATTCACAGTTTGATCCATCTCATAGATGTTGTCGATCTCTCCATCTTCACTTTCTCGGAGGGATTTCACCGATTCCCTGAACATCTGGTACGTGGTGTCAAGCATGGTGTGGGAATTGTTCAGGGCTTGAGTGAGTGAGTTGTCCGATCTCCAGAGTTCGATCAATTCTTTAAACATATGAATCACCCCAAGAAATAAATCAAAATGAGTGGTATGAGGAAAAATACAACTCCGATGTAGGCCACCGGAATCATTTTAGATCTCAATGACCATTCGGCCAAATTTTGGGAAAGGCGGAGGGGGATTTCCCTGATCCGCCAAATTATGGCGATACCGAAAAGGTTGAATAAGAGATGCGCAAAAGCAACGGTGACGGCCGCCTGGGATCCGGTTACGAGAGAGGCCAAGAATGCCGTGATGGTCGTGCCCACGTTCGACCCGAGCGTAAACGGAAAAATTTGTCGAATAGTTAGGATTCCGGCCCCCGCCAGGGGAATGACAAGAGAGGTGGTGATAGAACTGCTCTGAACCAGCACGGTAATGGCGATCCCCAGGAGCATCGCACGGATCGCGTTCTTGAACAAAACGGTGTTAAAGAAGGCTTCGATTTTTCCCAGCACCAGGCCTTTGAGGTTGACCACGATATAACGGAGGGCAAGGAAAAGAAAAGCAATGGAGATGATCAACATCCAGATGCCAGATCCGGACGTGAGACCTATGATCAGGTTTACGGAAGGGTCCACAATAATCTTGAGTGGATTGACAAGTTTGAATCCGCCGATGCTGCTGAACTGTCCTCCAATGAAGACAGCCGAGATTTCCAGGAAGTTTGTGGCCAACTGGAGAGGAAACAGGATAATCACGGCGATCAGGTTAAAAAAATCGTGAATTGTAGCCGCAGAGAAGGCCCGTTTGAATTCTCCGGATCTCGAAATATGGCCCACGGATACCAGCGTATTGGTGACGCTTGTACCGATGTTCGCGCCCATGATGATCGGTATGGCTCGAGAGACGTCCAGGGCGCCCCCGGCCACGAGCCCAACCGTCATCGATGTGGTCGTTGAAGAACTTTGCACGAGACTCGTGGCAAGCACGCCGATAAAAAGGCCCACAAAGGGATTGGCCGTGGTCGCGAGAAGCACCTCGGCAAATCCCTTTCCGAAAAACTTAAAGGAGGCCCCCATCAACTTGATGCTTACAAAGAACAGGTAGAGCAAAATCAACAGAAGGATCAATCTAATTAGAGGATTAACACCTGACTGTCGGTCCATGGGGCCTGTGGGTTGGAGGGTTGGATTTTCCTAAATCCGACACGTTCTTCGGGTATGGGTCTATCGAAATCTGGATATGGGACTTTAACTATAGGTGAGCTGAAGAGATGGCTCTTCGAGGGAGGGAAGAAGGTCTGTGTCGAATTAGAAGGATTGTGTAGACGGAGACGGCATTATTCGTGAAACTTTTCGTCGTTCTTCTCGATCTTGGAAGAGAGCTGGACGGCCTTTCGGCGTCCGACCAGTCCAGGACGTCCCAGGAACTTGGGTTTTGTCCCGACGAAGACGACGGTGGGTTCCTTCACCCGCGTGTCGAGCTTCAACACGTCACCCACTTGGAGTTTCAGCACATCTTTGAAGGTGACCCCTCTGCTTTCCCAAGGACCGCCCGGATCGGGGCCATCACCTGTGTTACCTGAGAAAGGCGGTGAACCTTTTCGGACTCCTTTCGCCCCTTTTCCCGATATGCCCAGTTCTGCACGTTGAGCAGGTTGATGACGGGTTCCAGGGTAAAAAACGGGTAGCAGAGGTTCACCAGGCCGGAGGCGTGCTGGCTGTTGATCTCGAAAGCGATCAGGAGGACGGTGTCCGAAGCCGCGGCGACCTGCATAAATTCGGGGTTGGTCTCCAGTTCCGCATCCGACATCTGGATTTTCAGCAGGGTTTCCCAGGTGGCCTCCAGATCCTCCAGAGTGCGGGCCACCACTTTGCCCATCACGCTCCGTTCGATCGAGGTGAGCACGCGCGCATCTCCGGATGATGGTGTGCTTCCTTTCCCCCCGAACTGGCGATCCACGAAAGAATAGGCCACCGGCAGGGCAAAATCGATCACCGCCGGTCCGCCCAGGGGTTCTATGGCGAAGACGTAGGAGCAGGACGGGTTGGACAGAGACATGATGAACTCTGCATATGTGGTCTGGTCCACAAAAGCGATGTCGGCGTCCACCACCGCCCGCTGGAGGTTGGAGAACGAGGCGGCTAGGTTTCTGGCAAGGCTGGAGTGGATGTTCTCCAGGGTGCGTATCTGATCCTTAGAGACCCGGTTGGGGTGTTTAAAGTCGTAGGTCACAACAGGCTTGATCGGGGCTGCGGCTGACTTGACCTCCCGACCACCCCCCCCACCCCCTCCCGACTCGGAACTGCCTGTGGCCGTTAGAAGGGCATCTATCTCATCCTGTGACAGTATGTCTGGCATGCAGATTTCCTCCGGATCTATGGCCAAATCTTAAACGAAAAATCGGATGCTGACCGGACCCGAACGCCAAAATATTCCGGGTCCTTATCTCTAATTTTCGTCAAATTCGATAATTCCTTGACCCCTTAAATAACGTATGATATATTCAGTGGTGAACAAAATTATACTAAACTTCGATCCTGTGAGGATGTTACCTAACGAACAATATAAGAAAATTCCGTCCTAATTTCAACAGATTACCTTATTTCTAATCAGCTTTTGTTGAAATCGAAAGGACTTGAATCGTAAAATGCGCCGAGTGAATATCTCAGACCGGGGAGAGTCCTGGGACTGCGGGGCAACCACTTTCCCCCATCTATTCCGTCCGATTCGCTTGAACCCTGGCATAGGACAAAATATCATTAAACGGAATCCTGGAGGAAGAAATGATGGAATTGCACGGTAAAAGTCTTATCGCAGGGAAGCCCTCGGAGGAGGGAACACAGATCTTCCGTGCCCAAGACCCGTCCGTGGGAAAGGATCTGGAGCCGCCTTTCTATGAGGCGACTTCTTCAGAAATGGATCGGGCCATGGTGCTTTCGGAAGAAGCCTTTCACGATTACCGAAGGTTGGAGTCAGAGGTGAAGGCCGACTTCCTGGATCAGGTGGCCGAGGGGATTCTGGGCCTCGGCGAACAGTTGATTGAGCGGGGCCACGCGGAGACCGGCCTGACGGTTGAGCGGCTCGTGGGCGAAAGAGGCCGGACGGTGAATCAGCTTGGTATGTTCGGTGAATTGATTCGGGAAGGTTCCTGGGTCGACGCACGAATCGACCGAGCGATTCCGGATCGGAAACCACTTTCCAAGCCGGACCTCAGACGGATGCTGATTCCGATCGGACCCGTGGCGGTTTTGGCGCCAGCAATTTTCCTCTGGCGTTCTCTGTTGCCGGCGGTGATACTGCGTCTGCCCTGGCTGCGGGATGCCCGGTCGTCGTAAAAGCGCATCGGTCCCATCCGGGGACCTCCGAACTGGTGGGAACCGCCATATCACAGGCCGTCGAAAGGGCCGGCTTGCATCCCGGTGTTTTTTTCCTGCTTCAGGGGAGAGGAAGGGGCGTGGGTACGGCACTGGTGAGGCATCCCGTGACCCGGGCGGTGGGGTTTACGGGTTCTCAAGAGGGTGGCCGGGCCCTTTTCGATGCCGCCGCTGCCCGCCCTGAAACCGATCCCGGTTTATGCGGAGATGGGCAGTTTGAACCCCGTTTTTGTTCTTCCGAAGGCGCTGGAGGAAGGGGGAGAAGCCTTTGCTGCGGGTTTGAGGCAGTCGGTTAATCTGGGGGTGGGACAATTCTGTACGAATCCAGGCCTGGTCTTCGCCATAAAAGGGAGGGGAATGGATCGATTTCTGGAACATATGGGAGGGCTCTTTTCGGAGACGCCACCCGCGACGATGCTCCACTCCGGAATCCGGGATGCCTATCTTGCCGGCGTGGCAAAACTTGAGAGCACCCCGGGTGTGAGGCTGGTGGGGAGTTCCGCCGGGTCGCCGGTTTCCGAGAAGACGGAGTCCGGGGCGCACGTGTTCACGACAGATGTCGGCAGATTTCAGGAGGTCGATCACCTCAGCAAAGAGGTCTTCGGACCCGCGACCCTCGTGGTGTCCTGCGGGAAAAAGGATGACCTGGTGGAGGTTGCCCGGAACCTGGAAGGTCATTTGACCGCGACGATTCACGGAACGGAGGAGGACCTGGCGCGGCACAAAGACCTGATTTCCATCCTGGAGACCCGTGTGGGAAGGCTGATCTTCAACGGGTTCCCGACGGGGGTCGAGGTATGTTCTTCGATGCACCACGGGGGACCGTATCCGGCTTCGTCAGAAAGTCGATCGACATCGGTTGGGACGGCCGCCATCCTCCGGTTTGTCAGGCCGGTCTGTTACCAGGATTTTCCCCAGAACGCCCTTCCCCCCGAGCTCCAGGATATCAATCCAAAAAAGATCTGGCGGCTGGTGGAAAACGCGCTTAGCCGTGAGGCCATCTCCCCCCAGAACAAAGCATAGGATCGCCCGAGGAGAATTCACTTGACAATCAAAAGGCCTCGCATTATGTTCACAGAAATTCAGGACCTTCGGCAGTTTCCTACAAGGGTTCTGCGCGGCCTCTCTAGCCGGGAGGAATTCGGGTGGGAGAGTGCACCTGCCCGATTTCTAGAGCTTCTCCGGGAATGAACCCCACATCCAATGTGTGCGGGTTTTTTCGTTTTTGACAGGATTTCGGAATGCGCAACGATCGCAGCATAACCAGACCATCATCCGCGGGGTGGAAACGGAAGGTCTTGATCCACCTGGCCTTGGTTTTTGGAATAGTCGTATTCGGTCTCCTTCAAGGGCCGATTTCCCGGGCGGCAGAAAGCCTTTCCCCTTCGGGGAAGGCCCGGGTCGATTCCCTGATGCGGAAAGCCGACCAGCGGTTGAGTGATGGGGATATCCGGGGAGCCGGGTCCGTTTTCGAGGAGGTCATAACGATCGACCCCGAACACGCGGTCGCTCTTCGGTTGCTCGGGGCGATCTATCTTGGGGAAGGACGGCTGGATGAGGCGGAGGAGGTGCTTCAGATGTCTCTCAAGATCGAAGACTCCGGGGACACCTGGTATGGTCTGGGGATGGCGACGGCCCCGGGGGACATCGCCGAAAAGCGATTGGCCGTCACCCGATTCCGAGAAGCCCTGAAGCGGAACCCGCGGCTAATCGATGCCCGGTTTCAACTTGCTGTTGTCCTGCACGCCCTGAAAGAGCCGGATGCGATCGTTGAGATGGAGGGTGTGGTGAGGATGGATTCGACCCGTTCTGCGGCTTATGAAGCCCTCTCCAGATGGGTCGAACCAGGACCGGATGGCATGCAAAAATCAATCGAATGGTGTGAGCGGGGTTTGAAGCTGCATCCTGGCGACCCGGCCCTTCAGATTCGGAAGGCAGAACTAAAGCTGATTTCCGGGAAAGAGGAATCCGAGGCGGTGGCGGAATTGTTGGCTCTTTTCAAAAAGTGGCCCAAGCAGGTTCGAAGACTTCCCCAGGACCTCCTTCCAAGGATTTCTCTCGCTTTGATCGCGAATGAGAAGTGGGAACCCGCTTACGAGGCCTTTCGCGCTTTTCTGGATCGGTCCAGCCCTCAGGTGCGTGCGTTTTTTGAGGATATCTCCCTGGTCGGCACCGTGGCGGAGGTGGAGGCCTTCTACAAACTTGAACCCTCGATGGTGGACGTATTCCTGGCGCAGTTCTGGGCCCGGCGGGACGTGGATCTGACCTCGGGTGTCAATCGCAGGCGGCTGGAGCATTACCGGAGGATCTGGATCGCCATGACGGAGTTTCCGGGAGCTGTGGGCCCCTGGGATCGGAGAGGCGAGATCTACATTCGGTATGGGGACCCCGATTTTCGGCAGACCAGCGACAATCCTGATTTCGAGGGGGGGATGGACCCCAGGGTTCGGGCTGTCCGAAAGCGCACAGCTTCCCGAATCTACGGTCCCGCGATGGCGAGAGGGGAGGACATGAAAGCCATCGTCAATGCCCTAGGGGGAAAATTGGAGGATAACAACCTCGATACCTCGGTAAGATCGCTTATAAGGGGAAGTCAAACACAGGCTACTTCGGATGAAGATTCAACCTTTGTGGGGGAATTCATGGCCGAGAGCTTTGACGCGATGAGTGCGTCTGCGGTCGATATGATGGAGTTTTTCAAGGGTCCCGCCTATCCGGTGAAGAACTCCGAACATGGGTTCACGATTGTAGCGGCCGGGGGATTCACATCCTCTCGTTGGGAGAGCTGGATCTACTTCCGGGTCGGCGGCGGGATGGAGTTCGTCTTTACGGATGATGACAATAACGGCGACTACGAATTCCCCGGCGTCCCCGTCTTCACACCTACGCTAAAAACAGGTGAGATGAAGCGATTGGCGCGCATCGGATTGGCCTCCAAACTCCGGGTGGAGGCGCCTGAGGAGGTCTTTCGTGCACTAAAAATGGATGCCCCGGCATTGTATATCCCGGAGACGCTGGCCGAGCCCCTTGTTGTCGATGTGGCCACCGTAGATTTTCGGGGGGTGGGCGACAGTTCGCGCGTGGAAGTCCATCTGGAGCTGCCCTCGGCCCAGTTCGATCTGGAGGGTCAGGATTGGTCAGGGGAACGGCTGGTGGTCGTATACGATCTGGCATGGCGAGAGGTTCGCCGATCCATCGGGCGTTCCACACTCAACGGGTTTGGGGGGTTTCTGGATGTGGCCAAATTGAATCTTCTTCCGGATGAGTATTACATTGCTGTAAGGGTAAAAGACCCGGTGTCCAAGCGAAGTCGGTTATACCGGGACAGGCTTCTTGCCGCGGATTATAGAGGGGACGCACTCGGGTTGAGCGGGATCCTGCTTTCCCGGGATATCTCACCCGCCTTGGAGGAGGGAAAATTCGTGAGGAACGGGCTTCGTGTGATCCCCGTGCCATCCCGGGTGTTCGACCTTGAGCAGGATCTCTACGTCTACTTCGAGATCTACAACCTCTCCCAAATTTCGAGTGGGCAGACCCGTTATCGGGTCGACTACAATGTCCGGGGGATGAAGAAAAAAAGAGGCATCTTCGGGAGGCTGACCGGACGAGGCAAAAATCGTCGTGACGTCACCGTCTCCTATGAATACGGCGGAGAGTTGCGGGATGACACGGTCTACAATGCGCTCGATCTAAAAAAGAGCAAGGGGGGTGTGGATACCCTGGAGGTGACGGTCAAGGATCTCAATAGCGAACAGAAAGCCAGCAAACAAACGTATTTTACCCTGGTGTCCGCGAAGGAGATCACCAAAAGGGATCGGGAAATGAGGAAGCGGGAGGCCAGGATAAAGAAGGACTACAGCGTGGCCGGTTCGGCTGACGGGAACCGCGAGGGGGGGAGTTTAAAGGAGGCCTTTCGTAAGCGGCATAAAGTCCTCCGGGGTGGGGAGATGGTCTATGTGCCGGGAGCCGGGTTCTGGATCGATCAATTTGAGGTGACAAACGCCGCGTATGCGGAGTTTGTCAACGAAACCCTGCATCGCGTTCCTAAGGTTTCGGACCCGGTCTCCGTCGGGATGGCGGGTTGGAACATGTGGCAGGGAAAGTCCCCGCCTTTGGGTTGCGAGGACTACCCCGTCGTGGGTGTTAGCTGGAAGGATGCCGTTGCGTATTGCGAATGGGCGGGCAAACGATTGCCGAAGTATAAGGAATGGAGACGGGCGGCACACGGGCAGGAGATGCGAAGATATCCCTGGGGGAGGATGAAACCAAACAGAAGACTTGCGAACTATGGGGATAAGGTCGGGCATCCGATGGACGTGGGGAGTTATCCGGACGGCGCGAGCGCTTTCAAGGCTTTCGATTTGGGTGGCAACGTCTGGGAGTGGACTTCGACCTCAGGTGGAAGAAAGCGCCGGGTCATCTGCGGGGCGTCGTGGTATTCCCGGTCCCTCTTCCTCCAGAGTGGGAAACACTACGACTGGGAGGCGGGACATCGAAACGAAATTATCGGTTTCCGATGTGTGAGATCGGATAAGGGGCCATAAGGAGCCCCTCCGATAGGCCGGATCCATGGGTCATCGCTTGACGAAGAACATGATATACTCGTGCTTGAAGACATAGAATCCCCCTGCCAGCGCACGGTATTTCCAGAGGTGGAGCTGGTTGCGTTTCCCGCGGTTTTCCTGAATGTCCTTCACGCAGATACTCTTGAGCTGAAATCCCTCTCGTATGACGACCTGCATGGCCTCGAAACCGAGAGGTACCCATTCTCCTCTTGCATATTTGTCCCCGATGACCAGGACCAGGTAGCGCCCAGGTTCCAACAAAGCCGAGGCCTTCCTCACGATTTCAGAAAGGCCGTCGCAGAAGGCCATTAAAGAAGGCGCGTTGGAGAGGTCCTCCTGTGATTCGCTGAATCGAATGATGTCGTGGTAGGGGGGGTGCAGAATCAGGAGCTGGATCGATTCACTCCCGATGTCGCCAAGGTGGGAACGGACCTTTCCCCACACCGCTTCGGATTGGCTGTCCCCGGTGATGACCGCAGTGGTGATCCCGTGCGGGTTCTCCTGGGAAGCGATCCGCTTTCTCGCTTCTTTGGCCACATCCCCATTTAAGTCGATCCCGATTCCGTGTCTGCCCAGGCGTCGGCATTCGATCAGCGTGGTGCCCGATCCAAGAAAGGGGTCCAGAACGATCTCGCCGGGCTTCGAAAACCGGCAGAGGGCCTGTGTGGCGATCTGGGGGATAAAGTTCCCCCAGTAGTCACCATCGTGGGACCCGCTCTTTCCGCGCTCCGGCATGAGCCAGAGGCTGTCTGTGAGGACCGTCGGGTATTCCTTCCATCGCTTCAGGTCAATATCGCTGAAAGGCGTGGTTTTCGGTGCGCCGGCTTTCAAAAGCGTTCCCTTGGATGGAGATAGGGCCGCCTGATCATTCGCGATTCAGGCGGCCCTTGAATTTTAGGTTCCGATGCGACCCACTCCGGGTTGTTCGCAGGCAGGGTTCACAACCCCTCCTGTTAACACTTCGACCATCCACAGTGATGGCAGACGAGGCATCCGGTCTCGTGAGCGACCGTTGAACCACACTCCGGACACGTGACCAGTAAATGAACACGCCCGGGCCCATCTTTTATACCGGTTGGCTCCCCGGTCTCTCCATTCCCCGTCGGATCGGCCACCGTCGGCTTCCCCTCCCTTTCATCCATATAGATCTCCAGTGCTTTGCCGATGGCATCCGGGGTGGACAGGATGAGCTGTCCGTTCTCCCAGACCGGGGTCGGTCCGGAGATGCCCTTGAGCTCCTCCACGATCTCTCGAGGTTCGATTCCGGACCTGAGACACAGGGAGATCAGTCTGCTGATGGCCTCAGATTGCGCTGCTGCGTTTCCGCCCGCCTTCCCGATGGTCGTGAAGACTTCGCACAACCCGAGATCGTCTTCATTGATCGTGAGGTAGAGGTTTCCCTCGCCTGTCCGGACCCGCTTCGTGACCCCCTTCGTCGTAGCCGGGCGCTTGCGGGGGTGGTGTCCCCTTCCCTTTTGACCGGTCGCTTTTGGATCTCCCTCCTGCTTGGAGGCGAAGCTGTCGGTTTGAAGGATGCCCGTCCGGGATCCTTCTCGATAAACGGTCACCCCCTTCAGTCCCTCCTTGTATGCCGTGATATAGATGTCCGCAACGGTCTCCACGGAGATGTCCTGAGGTAGATTGATCGTGGATGAGATGGCCGAATCGACGTATTTCTGGATCACACCCTGGAGTTTCACGCGAAAATATGGATCGATCTGGTGCGCGGTCCGTACATAATCGGGCAGGTTTTCATCCCCTCCGAACAGTTTCTTGATGAGCGGATGGTAGACCTTGTAGTCCTTGAAAGACTCCCCGTCTGCCTGCTTGACCCTCCTGTGGTAGGAGGTGCAAAAGATCGGCTCGATGCCGGAGGAGGTTTCCGCAACGATCGAACCGGTTCCTACCGGAGGCACGGTGATCACGGTTCCGTTCCTTATTCCGTGCCTCTGGATCTTTTCCTGCAGCTCCCCCGGCAGCCTCTGGATGAATTCGCTCTTGGCGAACCCCTCCCATTCGAAAGCGGGAAACGGCCCCCGCTCTTTGGCCATTTCCACTGACTCGTCATAGGCCTCATAACAGATGGTCGCCATGATCTGGTCCGTCTGGTTGAGGGCCTCCTGGGAGTCGTAAGGGATTTTCATGGCCACCAGGGCGTCGCCAAGCCCGGTGATACCCAGGCCCACACGCCGGTCCGACGCGACGGCCTCCTTGATCTTCGGCAGCGCGTGATTCGACATGTTGTATGTGATAACGTTTTCCATGAAGCGCGTGGCGATACGCGTTGTGCGCTTCAAGTCCTCCTGGTCGAAGCTCCCATCCTCCCGCACGCACCTGAGGAGGTTGATGTTCCCCAGGTTGCAGGCGGTATAGGATGCCAGGGGTTGTTCCCCACAGGGATTTGTTGAACTGAGTGGATTGATATACTCCACGTTATGGCACGCCTTTGTCCGATCCCAGAAGATGACGCCGGGTTCCGCAGAGGCGTGTGCGTTCCGAATGATTTTATTCCAGAGCCACCGTGCCTTCAAGGTCTTGTATACTTTCCCTCCCCATCGGAGGTCGAAGTCTTGGTCGTTGATCACGGCCTCCATGAACTCATCGGTGGCCAGGACAGAGATGTTGGCATACTGCACCTTTAATCTCTTGGGATCATTCTTGATGACGATGAAGTCCTCAATGTCAGGGTGATCCACCCTCAGTGTGAGCATGAGCGCCCCTCTCCGGCCGGCCTGTGCCACCGTGTTGGTGCTCTCCGAGAGGAGATGCATAAATGCCGTGGACCCGGGAGACGTATCCACCGTCGCGTTGACCGATGAGCCCTTGGGTCGGAGAATGGAAAGGTCTGTGCCGACTCCCCCGCCCGTTCGGTAGACCATGGCTGATTCGGTGAGGCAGCGATAGATTCCCTCGATGCTGTCCTCTTCGATCGGGATAACATAACAGTTGCTGAGCGTCGGCCGCCGTTTGGCTTCCTCCCTTCCTGCGCCGTGCATGGCGCGTCCACCCGGGATGAACTTGAAGTCCTTTAAGATGGAGAAGAAGGCCTGATACCATCGTCCCTGCTCGTGTTCAACAGACGCCATGGCCCGGGCGACCCGATCCCACATCTGAAACGGACCATTCTCGCCGGGGGCCAGGTATTTATTCCGCATTACATCCGCTGCTAAGGTATTGTCAGCGTAGTAGAGATCGGCGTCAAACGATTTGTCTGGAGGGGCTTGGGGTTCAGCCTTATGTTTTGTCGGTGGGGTTTTTTGGTCCGCCACTGCCACCCGATCCACACCTCCATTTCCTGCAGCATCGTGAACCCTCGACTTGCCGTTGCCTGACATGAATGCGCCCTCCTTCGGTATGGAATGACTTAACCCCAATTCGAAAACGTTGTCAACGCAATCCCCCATTGCTGGGTTTGGTTTTTCGGAGAGATTTCCCCCCCCGCTTCGATTTTATTCGCGATCGATTTCCAAAATGTGAACGGGATGAATGAAGGGGATTTTTTAGTTTGAAGTAAAGGATACCCCTAGCCGCTCCGGATCCTTGCGGGCGACGTGAACGTGGGAGAACGTTGAAAGGGGATTATAGCGAGTTGGAGCACGGCTCCTCGCCACCGCGTGGGGGGAACGAATCAAGGGGATTCAATCCGGGTGGCAAGGTGCGATTCGGGTCAACCGCCTTTCTTGGGGATGGTTCCTAGCTGTCGAAGTTCCTCCGCAAACTCATTCAAGTCTTTGAAGTGGTAATAAACGGAGGCGAACCGGATATAAGCGATATGGTCAAGGGATTTCAACTCGTCCATCACCAGGAGCCCGACATCCTTTTTAGCGTTGATCTCCCGCTCTCCAAGCCCTACCAGTTTGGCCTCGATCCGATCGACGATCTCTTCGATTTTAGCGGTGGGGATAGGGCGCTTGTTGCAAGCGATCTGAAGCTTTGAAAACAACTTGCTCCGGTCGAACGGTTCCCGCCGACCATCGGACTTGATTACGGTGATCGGCATGTCTTCTATGTATTCGTACGTGGTGAACCGTCTCCCGCAACTCAGGCATTCCCGGCGTCTACGAATAGAATTTCCCTCTTTGCTGGACCTGGAATCGACGACTTTGTCTTCCAGGGAATCGCAATAGGGACATCGCATGGAGACTCCTTCACCAACTAATTGTTGTAGTCGGATTCAAATATAATACAAAATGTTGTGTTGTCAAGTGGATTTTCCGGCTTTTTTTTCATATTCGGAAATCTTCCGAACCCTTCTCTGGTGCCTCTCGCCTTCAAATCCGGTACTGAGCCAGGTTTGCAGGATCCCTGCCGCACTTTGAGGGTCGGTGGTCCGACCCCCGAGGACAAGGATGTTCGCGTCGTTGTGGCGGCGGCTCATCTCCGCCATCTCGTCAGAGGTACAGAGCGCTGCCCTGATTCCCGCCACCTTGTTTGCGACATAAGACATCCCCAGCCCGGTGCCACAGACAAGAAGGCCCCGCTGGGCGTCCCCTCGTGAAATGGCCTCGGCCACAGCAAACCCGAAATCCGGATAGTCCACCGACTCCTCAGAGTGGGTACCAAGATCCACCACCTCATTCCCCTTCTCAATAAGGTGTGCCTTGAGACGCTCCTTGAGGGAGAATCCGGCGTGATCGCTTCCGACGGCGAACTTCATCGAGAATGGCCCTTTCGACCGATCACCTCACGTGCCGCTCCGGCAATCTCCGCCGATGTAAGCCCGTAAGCCTGCAACAGCTCAAGTCCCTTGCCGGACTCGGCAAAACAGTCCTTCAAACCGATCCTTCTCATCGGGACAGGGGTTTGCTCCACCAGGACTTCAGCAACGGCGCTGCCCAGGCCCCCAATGATGTTGTGTTCCTCGGCCGTAACGACCGCACCGGTCTCTTCCGCGCATTTAGAGATCAGTTCCCCGTCCACGGGTTTGATCGTGGCCATGTTGACAACACGTGCCCGGATGCCTTCTGCGTCGAGGATGTCACGGGCATCGAGCGCGATGTTCACCATAAACCCACACGCGATGAGGGTCACATCGTCCCCATCGGCCAGGAGGTCACCTTTTCCGGTCTGGAAATCATAAGTGTCATCATAAAGGACAGGAAATTTCTCCCGAGAACCCCGGATGAAAACGGGCCCGGGGATGTCTACGGCGGCAGCAACGGCCTTTCCCATTTCCGTGGCATCAGCCGGGACGATAACAGTGAGATTTGGAAGGGATCGGACGGCCCCGATGTCCTCCACGGACTGCTGTGAAACCCCGTCGTCCCCCACGGTTATTCCGCCATGGCTGACCACGGCCTTGACCGGGAGGTTGGGATAGCAGACCACCTGGCGAAAGGGCTCCAGGGCCCGGCAGAAAAAGATCGCGAAGGTCGAGAAGAAGGGGACCTTGCCGGTCGCCGCAAACCCAGCGGCCGTGCCGACCATATCCTGTTCAGAGATCCCCATATTGAAGAACCGGTCCGGGAACTTTTCTCCGAATTTTCCGGTCCGGGTGGAGGTTGAAAGATCGGCATCCAGCACCACGATATCGGGATTGTCCCTCGCAAGCTCGATTAAGGTCTCGGCGTACCTGTCGCGAGGAGCGACCATCTCACCTCGGATGGCTGTGCTCAATTTGTACTCCTTATCGGTTTGGCATTCAAGTATACGGTCGGCTAGGCGTTGAACTCTTAAACGTGTTCAAGTTCCTTGAGGGCTACTGCGAGCTCATCGTCGGTCGGCGAGACCCCGTGGTACTTTGGATTGTTCGCGAAGATGGAGACGCCGCCCCCTTTGATGGTCTGGGCGATAATGGCCGTTGGTTTTCCCTTTATTGTCTCGGCTTGATCCAGGGCGTGGATCACCTGGGCGATGTCGTGGCCGTCGATGTCGATCACGTTCCAACCGAAGGCCTTCCATTTGTCCGCCAAAGGTTCCAGGTTCATGATGTTCTCGACGAATCCATCCTGTTGGATCCTGTTCCGGTCGGCGATTACACACAGGTTGTCCGACCGGTAATGCGCAGCGCTCATGGCCCCCTCCCAGACCATACCCTCCTCCATCTCACCATCGCCAAGAACTGCGTAGACCCGAGCATCCTTTTCGTCCAGTCGAAGTCCGAGGGACATGCCGTGAGCAACGGAAAGGCCCTGCCCCAGCGAACCGGTGGACATCTCGATACCCGGGAGGTCGATCATGCTCGGGTGACCCTGGAGACGGGAATTTTGCTTTCGAAGGGTCATCAATTCCGATCGGGGAAAATAGCCGACCTTGGCCATAATCGCATACAGCGCAGGAACGCCGTGTCCCTTAGACAACACCAATCGATCACGGTCCTCCCATTTCGGCTCCTGGGGCCGAAATCGCAGTTTGGCAAAGAAGAGCGCCACAAGGATTTCTACTGCGGAGAGGGACCCTCCGATGTGCCCGGATCCCGCGGCGTTCAGCATTTTGAGTATATCGATCCGGAGTTCGCGGGCAATATTTCCCAGTTCTTTAAGTTTTTCGTCGGATATAGGCATCGCTCCCCCAATT
This sequence comes from Candidatus Latescibacterota bacterium, assembly GCA_965217865.1. Classification (GTDB taxonomy): domain Bacteria; phylum Latescibacterota; class UBA2968; order SICM01; family SICM01; genus CBDCJO01. Next base: position 4,717,830 of record CBDCJO010000002.1, read on the forward strand.
GGCTCACAACTGCAATATCTACTATATATTGATGGGTATTTGATGTTTCTGGACGATATATAGTGTTAGAATATATTCAAATCCCATTCCGAAAGCAATGAAAATGTTTCTTGTCTTTTCTCCTTTAGATACCTATATTTAGAGACTTTTTCGGGTTCCATTTCCCCGGAATCCTTTTCGATTTCCCCACCGAGTCTCCCTGAAATCCCCGTTGCTTTTCGGATGTCATCAATATTTTCCCTCCTCAATCAGCTGGGATCAGAGCAGATCGATCTCAAACGTCAGATCGTTCTCTCCCTTTACCAGAATCCGTTCTTGAATACTGAAGTCGAAGCCCTGTCCCTGCGCTTTGCACATCCTTCCGGGGTGGTAAGCAGGATCCTGGACGATCTCTGTGGCCGAGAGATCCTGGTACAGACCGGTTGGGGAGGATTGGGGCTTTCCCCATCTCCGGATATCTATGGCCATGTGGTTACCATGGCGAAGGAATGCGGGGTAGAGGAGGCCTCCCTCAGGAAGCAGATCTACGAATTGGAGACGACTGAACGTCTGAAGCAAAAACTGGCGGTGTCGAAACAGGAGGTGGAGGCCATCCTGGATATCGTTCCCGCGGGTGTCATGATCTTCGATCGGAACGGATCCCTCGTCAAGTCCAGTCGGGCGGCGTGGAATATTCTGGGATTGAAGGAGGCACGGATGAGGGAGAAGGGGATATGGGAAGAGCTGGGCGTCTCGGAAAAGGCGGTCGAAGGGGCTTCGGACCAAACGCTTCCAGAGCTTTTGGGGGAAACGAAAGAACGACGTTGGGAGCTGGAGCGGGATCCCCCGGTGGAGATCGTGGCCCGGCCTTTTTCATTGGGGCCGGAGGGAAAGGGAATCATTCTCACTGTCAGGGATATTTCTGTACGGCGTGCAGCTGAGGAAGCAGCGGCCAGGCTTCGAGGGGATTTTTTCTCGATGATCCGACACGAACTTATCAAACCCTTAATCGGAATCGAACGTGCCATAGGGAGTTTCGGGGGAAACGTCCTGTTGGATGAGTCGGAACGTGACGGTCTTTTCGATAACGCCCGTGCGGGGTTGAAGCGGATCAAGTCTATGATCGATGACATGCTTCTTCTGGCCAGGCTTGAGCGAGATCCGATGGCCGTCTCCCCGGGAGATACCATTCTGCTGACCTTATTGCTTACCAGCGCCGAACTCACCTTTCGGGAAAGGGCTGCCGAGGGCGGATTGTGTTTAAAAAGCGAAATCCCTGATGATGATGTGGAGTTTATGGGGGATGAGAATCGCATTATGCAGGTCCTGGATAATCTGCTGGACAATGCCATCAAATTCACTCCGCCCGGAGGATTGATCGTGCTCACCGGGAAACGAAACCCGGGGGGGGAGTGGGTAGAGATTTCAGTATCCGATACCGGCATCGGTATTCATCCGTCGGAGAAGGACCGTATCTTTACGAAATTCTACCAGGTGGAGCAGGGACCCGATCGAAAAGTAGGACTGGGCCTGGGTCTGGCGATCTGTCAGGGGATCGTGTCGTCCCACGGAGGACGGATCGAGCTCGAGAGCGGGGCAGACTCCGGAACGACGGTGACGGTCCTGCTACCGGGGGATCAGATTAAACAGAAATCGGGAGTGAAGAGTCGGAATTCAGGATGAACGTCCTGCGTCCGGACTCGAATGTCGGTAACGAACCGCTTTGATTCTGGAAAAGGATGCGCTCGAGCCATGAATCCCCAAACCATCTTGATCGTGGATGACGATCCGAGTACGCTCAGATTTCTTCACCAGCGTCTCCGGGTCGTTGCTGCGGAAGGCGGAAACGAAGCCCTCAAGAGGCTTGCAGAGGAAGAGATCGATCTGGTTCTATTAGATGTTTCCATGCCGGATATCAGCGGTTACGAGGTCCGGGATCGAATGAAGAATGACCCTCAAAAAAGCCGTATTCCGGTGATGTTCTTGACGGTCATGGACAGCCGCGAGGATGAAAGGAAAGGGCTCAAGGAAGGGGTGATCGATTATCTGAGCAAGGAGATTTTAACGCCGGACCGAATCGACCTCCTGATCTATCGCATTCGCAACTTCTTCTCGTGGCAGGAAAATGAAAGGTTGCGGGGGATTCTTGCCACCATCGTGTCCGTAAACCACGAGATCAACAACCCGCTTATGGTTATCCTTGCCGACACGCATCGGCTTGCCAGGTCGGAGAAACACAAGAAGGAGTTCAAGGAGCAGGGCATCCTGACCCATATCGAGGGAAAGTGTATGGAGATCAAACATTGCCTAAAGCGAATTTCGGACCTCAGCACGTGGGATTCAAAACCGTATGTGGAGGGTGTGGAGATGCTGAATCTTGGGATCGCTCCGGATCGAGGCAAACCCCTAAGGTGGATCGTTTATGGATGATATCGAAGATTTCATCAAACGTGCTTCTTGTTCGGAGACCGACGGTCGAGCCCGCATGAAGGCCGTTCATGTCCTCAAGTCTGCCAGCCTGTCGACACGGGACGCAGAGTCTCTTTGCGGTTTTCTCGAAAAGGCGGATGACCCGAATCACCGGGCCGCTGCGGCGCAGGTTCTGGGCCATCATCGGAAGGCGGGGTCCGATCCCGAAATCCTCGGTCACCTGATCGAGCGGTCCACGCGGGAGCGTGACCCGGGTGTTCTAAAAGCCATTGCCTTCGCCTTGAGGGGCCGAGATGAGGTATGTAGACTCCTGGAACATCCACGTCCGGAAGTAAGTCTTGAGGCGGTCTTCGGAGCCCCGCTGACAGGCCGTTCCCTGAAGGGTTTGCTGGGCCATTTCTTCCATTGTCGCGATGGAGCCCAGAAAGCAAAGATCGCGACCCGATTTCAAGGGGTGGGGACGGCCGTGCTCAGGGAGATCGTCGAGTATCTTCACAGTGCGGAGCTCCCCGACGGTGGCGGAATTGCCGCGGATTTAGAGATCCTGCTGGAGACTTTTCCGCAAGAGGACATCTTCCCGATCGTAGCCGAGAAGGAAGGCGATATCAACGGCCTTCAAAACGGCCGAAGCTCCGGGTTCAAAGATCGCAGTCGAAGACGGATGGTGATGGAAGTTTACCGAAAAGTGGTACTGGATTCCCCTTCGCTCGATCTTCTTATCGTCCTTTTGCGTCGGCTCAGGGACGAGGAGTCCTTTTATCACGAAAACGTCCGATTTCTCCGGCAGATCTTCGGGAAGGTCATGACCCGGGATTGCAGAAGCCTTCTCGCTTGGTTTAAAAAGCTGGGGAAGGAAAGGCGGGGATCCCCTGTGCTGCGAATGGCCGAGATCCTATCGATCGTTTCCAGGGCCCATCCGAACATCAGGGGAGAGGCGAATATCCTTCTTAAGGCCTGGGCTCAGGAGACCCCTGAGGTCAATCTGCGAATCTACCACCTCAGGCTCCAGACGGCCAGGGGGGTGGGATAAAAGCGGGTTCACCAGCATTTAGCGTCGGGCGTGATGGGAAACCGGGGAGGGACGGTACGGGACGCACAGGTGGGGTGTTTCGAGAGGTCCCTGGCCTTTCAGCCGGGAAATCAGGCAACACTCCAGGACGCCGCTGACCAGGAGAGTGCGTTCGGCGGGAAACGGCGCCCGACCTGTTTCAAACATTTCTTCGATCTTGGCCACCAAGCAAGCGGAGTAATCCACGTTTGGATTTGGTGTCAGGAAGAACTGGGTGGAGACCGGGCGGGGTTCCCCCCTGAGGCGAGCGGCGAAGCAGAAATCCTTAATGCCGCCGCTGAGCATTAGAAGTGTGGCCTTGAGGCCGTCGTTATATTCGATAAAGTAAGCAGCTGGATTTTTGACAAGTTTGGGCAACTCTCCGTTGCCTAATAGATCCTGAGTCCGGCCGTCTATCTCTGTGAGGCCGCAAGGAGAGTCGCACCTCGAGAGGGCGGCTTCCAGCAATGACCCGGACCAGCGTCCGTTTTTTTCAGCCCTCCACACATCATCTCCCTCGATCATCTCCACAGCACGCACCCCGGTTTCCCCCCCTCTCCGTCGTTCGACCATACACTGCATGGCCTCCAGGGCGTGGTAGTCCATCGCATCGGAACCGCCGATGCCCACCGTTAGGGCCTCCTCGATTTCGCATCCGAGGGGCAATTCCAGGTCGGGGAGGCGCCAGGTCACCGGGAGGGAAGAACCCGCCAGGAGAGGGAAACCGAGCCGGTGGGCGTCGTCCACCATCTCGCGTGCCTTTTCGAAGCTGTATGAGAGATGTTTGTCGTTGTAGACGGGAACCGAGGCACCATCGTCTTCAAAGACTTTCACACACGCCTTGAAAAGTTCGTGTCGGGGATAGAGCTTCTGCCCGATTCTGTTGACCGGGTAATCGCCGTGTTCTCCGATGATCAGCACGGCATTGACCGCGAGGCGGTTTCCTCCGCAGCGGAGGGTTTCGGCGATTGTGGGATAGACCGTAAAACAGAACTCACGAGCCCGGTCGGTGCTCTGATCACCCTCGGTCCTCTGGTCCACATAGAGGGACACCACCTTCGCGTTGGGCCGATGCCACTTACCTTCGTATGGATAACCGACAAGGAAGCGGTCTCCGAAATGCTGTGCGTGCTTCAGGTGGCGATAGACCGTAGCGACGATCGCGATCCGTTTTTTCGGTGTATCGGGATCGGGTTTCACGACTTTATCTCTAAATTTTGTTTGGAACCGGAAAAGGATATCGCCTTTACCTCAAGCCCTCCAGAAGGTCGATTCCTCGGTGGGCTGATAGGAGATATCCAGATGCGGGGTTTCTTGTTGGTCCCCGTCTTGATATAGACTCTCCACACCCGCAGCCACAAGACCGGTGGTCAACAGGGTTCGTTCCACCGGATAGGACGGTTTGCCGCTCAGGAACATCTTTTCCACGTGATTCACCTGTGGGGAAAAGAAGTTGGCAAGGGTGGTTCGAACCGGTGGCATGGGGAGGTAGAACTGGGTGGAAAGGGGCTCTGAACGATCCTCGAGATGGGCCGCGAAGTTGAAGTCCTCGACCAAACCATTCATCATGATGGCGGTAGACTTGACGCCATCCAAATGCTCGTATTGGAACGCGATGGGGTCCGCCACGATCGCTTTCATTTCATCGCCTGTTGGAAAGATGTGGTTGAACCCCTCCCTGGCCGGTGTAAGGGTGTGACTCCGGCAGAGTGCAGCTTCGAATAACGCCCGCGACCATCTTTCTTCGTGATGGGCTTTCCAGAACTCCGCACCCCGGTAAGCCTTGAGCCAACGGACGCCTTTCTCCCCCCCATCCCTCCGTTCCACCATGCACTGGAGCGTTTCGAAGGCGTGGAAATCGTAGGAATCGACCCCCCCATACGCCACGGTAAGGGCCTCCCGGACGCCGGCGTTCATTGGCAGATCGATAGGGGGGGTGCGCCACGTGACCGGAAGGGATGAGCCTGCCATGAACGGGAAGCCAATTTCCAGAGAAGTGTCGTACATCTCACGCGCCCACGACCAGTTCCACGACAGATGTTTGTCGTTGAACACGGGGGCTGTACGACCGCTGTCTCTGAAAACCTGCACGATTTCCTTGAAGAACTCGAAGCGCGGATACAGGCACTGGCCTTTATCGTTCTGGGGATAATCTCCGTGTTCCCCGATTAAAAGGACACCGTCTACAGCGAGATTGTCCCCTCCCAGGGTCAGGGCTTCAGCGATTGTCGGATAGATCTTCAGAACGGGAAAGCGCCCTGCACGCTCTCCGCTCAGATCGTTGTCACCCACCTGGTCGACATAAAGCGAGACCAGGTCCATGGGCGGCCGGTGGTGCCTGCCTTCCCAACCGTAGCCCTCCAGGAAACGGTCGAGGATGTGCTGGGCGTGGGACAGATGACGGTAGATCGTGGCGATCGCCGCGATTTTGAGACGTTCTTTCAAACCGGATGTCTTTCTTGAACTGGAAGACAACGGCCCATCCGTCGGCACCGCCGCCAGGTTAAAGGATCTGCTCGTTCGGTACGATGGTGGCCTTGAGACAACTCATGGCCATCGCGCTTTTAGTTGCCTCCAGCAAGCCCTCTTCAGTAAACGGAAACCTGGCCTGTATTTTTTCCCACGCGTATCGATCCTGTATCCGGCCCAACATGCTGATGGCAAGGGGTATATCGTCAGGTTTGAAAGCCCAGCTGCCCAGCAGGTTGATATCTTTGAGGCAGATCCGATGCCAGTTCGTTTCGATCGAGCCGGAATCTGTGAACTGGCCCATCTCGACGTAGGTCCCGCCGTCCCTGAGCATCTCGATACCCTCAGGACCGGCGGAGGGGTGTCCGCTGCAATCGACGACCAGATCTGCCCCAAACCCGCCGACCTCCTGCCGGACCGCCTCGATCCGGTCTTTTGGCGTGGTATGGGACTCGATCGAAACGGTTGCGTGGGCGCCGAATTCACGGCAAAGGTCGAGTCGCGGTTTTTCCGGTGCGCCGACAACGACAACCCTTCCCGCCCCCATTTCCCGAGCGGCGACAAGGGTGAGCAGACCAATGGGTCCGGAACCCTGGATCACCACGACATCACCTACCCGGAAGCCCCCGCAAGAGACCGCACGATTCAAAGCTCGAATGCAGGAGGTCAGGGGCTCGGACAGGGAGCCGATCATCAACGGCATGGCATCCGGCAAACGGTAGATTTTGGTCGCCGGCAACGCCTCAAGATCCACGTATACCATTTCCGCCCATCCTCCCCAGAGGTGCGGGGGCTTTTCGAATGGGAGGTAGCGTCCATAATAGGTGGGATTGAGACATCGATTGGCGTGTGCCGGATAATGGACACAGTAGTGACACACACCGCAGGACATCAGGGGGGGGAGCATGACCTTGCATCCCACCCTCAGGGGAACCCCCATATAGTCCTGTTCCAGACCGTTCCCTTTTTCGACGATCACCCCGGCCAATTCGTGACCCAGGGTAAACGGCCAGGGGAGGGGGCGGGGCCAGTGCCCCTTGAGGATGTGCAGGTCGGTTCCGCACACACCACACGCCCCGATCTGTATCAGCGCAGCCTTGTCTGGAACATCCGGCCGATGCACGCTCCTGATCTGAGGTCTTGCACCCGGACCGGAATATGTAGCGACGCGAACTGTCTGCATATTTTCTTTCCCACCCAGAAAGAATATGACCCCTTAACCAAAAAGTTTCTGAAACAGGCTCCAACCGCTGATTCCGGCGAAGAATACGAGGATCCCAGCGGATATGATGGCCCCGATCAGAATCGGAGGGCGTGTCCGGTAGGATGGAGGGAGCTTAAAATTGAGATAGAGGGCGGCAAGCATGATGACGGCAATCGCCAGGTTCGCAAGGATGAAACCCGCAATCTGAATGAGGATATCGAAAGGGATGTCGAGCCAGACAATGACCATCGACGAGATGAATATATAGAAACAGATGATCTTTCGAATCTGATGATAATCCCATCGCCGATCGTGCCAGATCGCCTGAAAAAACTCATGCGTCACGCGACCATAGATCTCGGGGAGCGCCTGCAGGGTACCCCATAAGGCTGCGATGATGCAGATATAATAGACCCAGACCAGGGTGGGATGGATGTTGCCCCAGACATGGGCCTGGTTGGTCAGGAGACTCCAACCCTCAAATCGGGTTTTCAGGGGATACAACACGGTGGCCCCCGACAGCATGAACGCAACGGTCACGATGAAAAGGACGATGGCCCCCATGCCCACATCCCACCGAAGCGGGGCCGTCAACGTGCGCAGTCGGCCGACCTCTTCAGAGTTTTCGGGCAGATAGTCGATGGCGTCGTGGGCGAAAGCATTCTCCCGGATCTCATCGATATGCGTGTGACCTGTCAGACCCCAACGATGAAGCCCTACCCAATTGGCATAGACAATGTATGACATCACCCCACCTCCCACATATCCGAAAATTGTCGATGTCGTCAGCATGGGATGCTTGATCGCATCCTCTGGGGCCCAGGAGGGAAACGGGGGCAAATAGCCGAAGTTGAGGCTTCCGGAAACGGCCTGCCAGAATCCGGGCCGGACCATCAGAGTACCGATGACTGTCCCGATCACCAGGATACAGCAGATCAGGAGCTGTTGTTTCTCCAATCTTTCATATGATAGTCTTAGACCGAGAAAAAGGGCCAGGCCGATAAAGCACGAGGTGATCAGATTTCCCCAGACGGGTGGGGGAATAGACGAGGGGAGCACCGCAGAAAACAGGAAGTGGAACAGATCTCCGCAGGGTTTGGCTATGGCGACCCAGGCCAGAGGGGCACCGAGCATTTCGAACGCCACGAGTGAGAGGGGCAGCCAGCCACGCGGACCCGGTAGGTGCACCAGGCGATGCCCGATGTACTCTCCGCTGATGGCTGTATACCGTCCCAACAGATAGGTTACGAAGACTCCTTTCACGACACAGCTCAGGAGGACCAGCCAGAGCAGGTCGTATCCAGCCCACGCACCGGCTCGAACAACGACGATCGTTTCCCCGGCTCCGATACTGACCGATGCGACGATAGCCGCGGGCCCGAAGACCGAAAGCAAGCCCCACAGTTTCTTGAACGGCCTCCGAGAGGCAAATACACCGCTCACCTGGGGTATGTCGACTTTGTTCACGTGTGTCTCCTCACGACGTCACTCGATTTCTATGCGTCGCCCGGAAGCGAACCAACCGACGGCTCGATGTCCTGTTTGTTGTTGACTTGGCGGGTATTTAAATTATCTTGCCGCAAGCGGGAATGATTTTTGAATCGATGAACTAAAATAAAAAAAAGTCAATCGTACAGGAGGGTCCGCCGCTTGCGCCCCAATTCACGCAAACCGAATATTCTCCTGATCCTGACCGATCAGCACGCCCCGAAAGTCGCAGGCTTCGCAGGAGACCCGGCGGTTCAAACCCCCCATCTCGACGAATTGGCCTCACGGTCGGTTCAATTTGACACGGCCATCTGCGCCTCCCCGGTCTGTACGCCTTCTCGCATGTGCTTGCTCACCGGAAAAGAAGCCCACACGTGCAGCGCGTGGAACAATCACTGGGTGATTTTCCCCGAACATCTCACCTGGCCTGCCCATTTCGCATCACACGGATACCGCACCTGCCTGGTCGGAAAGATGCACTTTGGCGGGAAGGACCAGATGCAGGGGTTTCAGCACCGACCCTATGGGGATCTCAGGCACGGGCTGGGACATCAGGCCGACCCCGTCGATTTATTTCCCTCTTATTCCGGTCCTGTGGGCGCCGGCATCACGGAGATCCCCGAGAGCCTCCTGCAGGATGCGGTGGTCACCCGGGAGTCCCTCTCCTTTCTCCTCGAACATCAGGACCGGGAGCCTGATGTCCCCTGGTTCTTCTGCGCATCCTACTCCCGTCCGCACTCCCCGTTCACCGCCCCCGGTCGCTACATCCGGCGTTACCGAGGGATTGTTCCCGCAGTGGAATTGACCCGGGATTTCAAAGACCGCCTGGACCCTTTTTCCCGCAACACATTCGAGGGGGAATCCGGGGGAGATCTGTCTCCGGAAAAAACCCTGCGTGCGCGTGAGGCCTACTATGCCTGTGTGGATTTCGTGGACGACTGCATCGGCGAGTTGTTGAACGGTCTACAGGCGACAGGCCTTCTTGACAATACGATCGTGATCTACACGAGCGATCACGGGGAGATGGCTGGCATCCACGGGCTCTGGGGTAAGGTCGTTCATTTCGAACCCTCCGTAGGGGTTCCTCTGCTCATCAGCGGGCCCGGGGTCCATCCCGGACATTTCCGGAACAGACATCCGATTTCTTTGATGGATCTTTATCCGACCACTTCAGCGCTGGCGGGATTACCGATCCCCGATGGCCTGGATGGTGTTGACTTCAGCGATGTCCTGGCCGATCCCGAATCTGCACCACCTCCCCGTACCTACGCGCCAAGCGCTTTCTTTATGTACGGTGTACGCTGGAGCAGGTTCCGCTGGGAGAATGAGACGGAGGAATTTCCCCCCTGCAACGCCATGCGGATGGTCCGGAGCAGAGACTGGAAATACGTGGAGATCGAAGAAGGACCGCCCCTGCTCTTCGATATGGTCAACGATCGGGACGAGCTCGTGAACCTTGCGGGCCAGTCGGAGCATACCGACAGGTGTCGCGAAATGCGAGCGGACCTCTTTCGCGGTTTCACCTGGGAAGGGGTTCACATACAGCTGACTTCAGACAGAGAGCGCATCAAGGAATTCCAATCAAGGCAAAAGCCCAGCACCCCGAATCAGTACATGCTCGAGGACGGCAGGATCTTTGATGCCGAGGGGGGACTATACGGCGCGCGATGGATTTCTTATCCATCAATCCCAGGGGGGGGTGGAACCATCCCTCAGCAATTCGGCTGACACGGGATGAATCGAGATTGGGAAAATGGGGAGGTGCACTTCGTAGGCTATTCCCTCAGGATTGGCAAAAGATCCGGTACTTTGCGTCTACACCGCCATCACTGGCATTTCCCTTGTGAATGTAGATCCCGTAGCGGAACCTCACGTTTTCAGGACCGCCGTCCAGACCCGGGTGGCGATGCGAAAGGCCGATGGGACCGTAGGCCGATGCGTGAGCGTCTCCGGGAAATCCCGGATTGTCGGGGTGATCGAAAAGGGCAATCCCCTGCTGTTTTTCCTGTCGGCCTCCGGAGAAATCGACCCATTCTTTTCCGTGAAATCGTTCTTCCCGGCTCACTTCTCCGTTTGCGCTGCTCATCTCCCCGCCGTTCTCGACCAGTTCCCATCTCCCGTCTGCCCCCTTTTTCCGATTGTCTCGAGCTCGAATGGAATCACAGACACGGCCTGATAGCATAAAGGGTCCACCGTTGGGTTCATTCGGTATGGGGACCGTCCTGGACCAGTCGATAAAGCACTCCCCCTCCGGGAGTGCGTAAATCGAAATTTCGCGGGTTTCTGCAAGGATAGTAATTCCAGACCCATTCACGTAAAGGATGTGTTCGACGATACGAGCAGAATCCCCATCACTCTCGATACGCTCGAAGTCCAGGTGGAGCATTTTTCCACACGGTCCGAAGGGAGGTTCGTCCCAATCCGACCAGATGTTTGTGGGGCCCGAGGCAGGTCCGTGGCCGCCGTAGGCCAGGAAGAGTCCCGCTTGATGCTGGTGTTCACCCGAAGCACCACGGAGGATGTTGCCGTGGGGACCGCATAAGGGCCAGAGGTAGGGCTTCCAGACACCCTTGAAGTTGTAGTGAGCGATCTTGTGATCTCCTGCGGAGATCGATAAAAATGCCGGATAGGTCACGACTGAGAGGCCTGACCCCCCTGATGTTCGCAATGATTTCTCCAGAGATTTCTCGTGTTAAGAATCCGGTTATGATGATACCTGTGGCTCAAGCGCTTATGATAAATCGCCAATCACGTATTGTCAACCGGTTTGTCCCCAGGATCCGAGATGGTGGCGATAAAGATTTTGAACTGAGGTTCCCGCTTATACCATCAGGAAGAAAATACCTGCTCAAATTTGCACTTGCATCAGGAGGACCCGGAACGTATTTTTAGATCGATGGACGGCCGGGCCCATAACCCCCTGTTATGCCTGCCGAATTTCTGACTTCCTCCCCAAACAATCACTCGATACTCGGATCCTGAACCATCCCTTCCGTTTGGAGACCCTGTGTCTATCCTTGACGAATTTGTCTCTATCCATCTGGAGCCTTCTGAAACGGACTGCAACGGTGAACTCCCATCGGTCGAGGCCGTGGTCGTGGCGTCGGGGAAGCTGAAGAATCGGTTTGAGGATCCGCGCCTATCCAAACGCCGGGGGGGAGGTCGATGCGTGGGACCCGCGGAGGTCCTCCGTACCTTGGCCCAGTTCACCCAGGATCGTCCCCTTATTGTATTCGATCCCCAGTCTGTACGAAATCTTCTCAACCCCCACCTGCCGACCCCCTTCAACGCCGGGATGCACAGTCTGAGGGACCTTTCAAGAGCGGCCCTCCCGAGATTAATGGATCATCGACTATCGACGTTACTCGAATTTTTCGATATCCACGTTGATAACCGCGCAGAGGGGGTATCCCTGGCCTATCAGGCGGTATTGGATAGGCTGAGGTCAAGAGATTTTTCTCTTCTGGAACGCATGCTTTCATTAATTTCCGGGACGCGATCGGATCTGATTCCAATATTTGCTTCCCTCGCGAGCGAAGGTGTGGGAGAGGTCCTCAAAAGAAAAATTGGTAAGGACTTTACAAGAAACACGTTCACGGCAACAGGATCCACCGCGTCCCTGTCCACTCGGGGGGGCGTGGATGGAGGCCGCACCCTTGACGTCGGTGAAATTCGCTTGACCTTCGAAGATGACGGCCCCCTTCGGAGGGCGATTCAGGGTTATGAGATCCGGCCTCAGCAGATCGATATGGCTGTCGCCGTCGCAGAGGCGTTTAATCAAGGTGAAATCCTGGTGGCGGAAGCGGGAACGGGCGTCGGTAAATCCATGGCCTACATCGTCCCGGCCATAAATTTCGCCGTGTCAACCCAAAACCGGGTCGTGATGTCAACGAACACAAAAAACCTCCAGGAACAGCTGTTCTTCAAGGATCTTCCACAACTCGCTGATATTTTAAACATCCCGTTTCGGTACGCTTTGTTGAAAGGACGATCCAATTATCTCTGCCGGAACCGATGGGACCAGGCAACCGGACATTTGCAATCCGCTTTCTCCGAAGAGGAACGGATCGCTGCCTTGCCCCTTGTCCTATGGTCGTCGGAAACCGAAACAGGAGACATCTCCGAAAACACAGGCTTCGATCCGAAAGAAGCACCCGGGTTATGGGCGAAGGTCTGCTCGGACGCGGCCGCGTGCAGAAGCCAACGCTGCCGGTCCAACGGCCTCTGCTTCGCGAACAACGCAAGGCGCGCCGCGGCCTCCGCCCATATAATCGTTGTCAACCACGCGCTCCTCTTCTCGGACCTCGCGGCCGATAATTCCCTCCTGGGGGACTATCGTCACCTTATCGTAGACGAAGCCCACAACGTAGAAAGGGTCGCTGCACAATATCTGGGTCGCGAACTGACGGTCTGGCGGGTGAGAAATCTTACGTCTCGGCTGAGCTCCCACGAGCCGACATCCACAGGATCCTTTCCCTCCCTCTTACACTGGCTCCGGGCTTCCGGGCTGGAGGCATCCGTTATTAATTCTTTCGAAGCGGGAGTCGAATCGGCGATCAAACGTTCAGATGCGCTATGGGAGACGGCGACCCGATTCTTTCGGGCGTTGTCAGAATCCCGATCCGAATTCTCCGGGGGAAATAATGAGTATATGACCAAAGTCCGCTATAAAAATTCGGACCTGATGTTCGATCCGGTCGTGGAGGAACTCTCGGACTTTCGAGGGGAAGGGGTTCGTCTTTCGGATGAGATCCGGAAGCTGGTCGATTGGATGCGCGACCTTCCAGTACATGCATTTCCAAATCAGGATGAGGTGTTCCACGATCTAGAAGGCCGTTTTTTCGATTGTGGAGAACTCGTGGAGGACATCGACGCCCTTACAGAACCGGAGGATGAAGGACAGGTCTACTGGCTGGAAATCCCATCGCGAGACGGCAGTATCGACGTTCGGATCCGTTCGGCTCCTCTGGATATCTCGGACCATCTGGTGACAACCCTTTACGCACACGTGGAAACCCTCCTGTTCACATCCGCCACCATCGCCATAGGCGATCGGTTGGATTATTTCCTTCACCGCCATGGCCTGGATCGCCTGCCGGAGGGACGGGTGGGAACGCTGTGTGTTGATTCACCGTTCGAATATGACCGCCAGGCCCTCGTTTGCATCCCTTCGTTTGTCCCGTCTCCCAAATTCACGGAATTCGGCGACGTTGTGGCAGAACTCCTCAATCACCTGGTCACCCTTGTTGGGCGAGGCACCCTTGCTCTGTTTACATCCTATGGAATGCTGAATAAAGCTTATAAAAGGTTGAAAGATCCCTTTCAGACCAGGGATATCCTTCTCCTCGGGCAGGGAATTGACGGTCCGAGATCGGCAATCACCGAGCAGTTTAAACGGAACACAAGGTCCGTCCTTTTCGGGACCGACAGTTTTTGGGAAGGGATCGATGTGCCCGGGCAGGCCCTGGAAATCCTGGTTATCGTGCGGCTCCCGTTTGCCGTCCCCTCCGAGCCTCTGGTTTCCGCGCAGATGGAAACTTTGGAGAAAGCGGGTAAAGATCCATTCCTCCACTATTCGGTCCCCGAAGCCGTCCTGAAGTTCCGACAGGGGTTCGGCCGGCTTATTCGAAACCGGGTCGATCGAGGTGTTATGGTTGTCCTGGATAGCCGAGTTTTGAAAACAAGCTATGGGTGGGCGTTCCTGAAGTCCATTCCTGCACCTTATCGAACCTACAAGACAACGGAAGGCATGGTCGGAGAGATCAAACAATGGTTCAAGAATGCTCAGGAGCGAAAGATGGGGAATAAAACCGAAATGAGGGCGTGAGTCCATGCTTGTCCATCGTTATATTCTGCGAGAACACCTCTCTCCTTATCTCCTCGCCCTGGCTGCGATTCTTTTCCTCCTGTTCGTGAACCTGATCCTCGAATTAGTGGATCAGATAATCGGCAAAGGGGTTCCTGGAGGAGCGGCCCTGGAGGTTTTCATGTTAAATCTCGCATGGATGGTTGCCCTCGCTGTTCCGATGGCCGTGTTGGTGGCGGTTTTAATGGCCTTTGGGAGGTTATCCGGGGATGGTGAGATCTCCGCCATCAAATCGGCGGGAATCAGCCTCCACCGAGCCGCATGGCCTGTCCTCCTTTGCGGCGTTGTCCTTTCGATTGCTGTGGCGTTGTTCAACGATCTGATTCTCCCAGACGCCAACCACCGGGCTCGAATGCTGATGGATGACATCCGGCGGAAGAAACCTGCCGTGGCCTTCGCCGACAAGCCCGGCCTGGTCATCGACGACTTCGATTCCTACCGGATCCTGGTTGGCTCGATCGATCCCCATGACCAATCCATGGAGGATATCATAATTTACAAACAATTGCCTGGCGAGTTTCCCACCGCGATTCTTGCGGCCCGGGGGGAGATATCACTAACGTATGATCAGAAGGATATGGTTCTCATGCTCTATGAAGGGGAAGTGCACGCAGTGGATAGCCAGGATCCATCCAGTTATATAAGGACCTTTTTCGATCGACAGTTGATTCGGCTTGGAGATTCCGGCCGACACCTTTTACGAACCGCTCAAGATACGCGCGGGGATCGCGAAATGTCAGTCGCCGCGATGCGGTCCCGGGCGTCATCCCACGCGGCAGAAGCTCGTCGGATCGAGAAAAAGGTGGCGGATGTATTTGAGGCGTTCGTACGTGGTAATCTTCTGAGCGGAAGCCAATATCCCCACGGTTCACTGAAGGACTTAAAAAAGACCGTCGGGCAGATTCGAAGCGAGTTGATGGTCCATCGGTATCGGGAGCGGGCGGTCAATCGATATCTGGTCGAAATCCATAAGAAATTCGCCATTCCGGTTGCCTGTATCGTTTTCATCTTCGTCGGATTCCCGTTGGGAATCCGACTCAAGACGGATGGCGCTGCGAGAGGAGGTGCGGCCAGCATCGGTTTCTTTCTTGTTTATTGGCTGTGTCTGATCGGAGGGGAGAAACTGGCAGACAGGGGTTATCTTTCACCCGGGATCTCGATGTGGGCTGCCAACATCCTGATCGGCTTTGTCGGTGGATACCTGACATGGCGGGTTTTGAAGACATAGGATTATGCCCGTTGAATCTGTTTGAGACAGGAGAGCGTGGGAAGGGAGGTAAGTCGCTTTCAGTTACTTTTCTGAATTTCCTGAACCTTTGTTCCGATTGAAACCCTCCAGCTTCGGGTCTTTCTCCCTTGACAGCTTTTGGGATAGACCGTAAATTAATTCGGCCTTTACCTATCTTAGGATTTGTTATAAAGTTGAGATCGATTCTATATTCATCGGTGAGGTGACCATGAACATACAAGTAACCGGTCGGAATTTTGCGGTTTCGGACAACCTCCGTCTGTATATCGATAAAGAGGCCGCAAAATTAGAGAAATTCTTCGACCGAATCATCGATCTCCAGGCTTTTGTGACGTCCGAGAAGCGGGTGCGAAACGTTGAGATCATCGTCAATGTACAAGGGCACACCTTGAAAGCAACCTGCGAAGCCAGAAGCGTTTACCAGGCCGTGGAAGGGGCGATGGACCGGGTTAAGGTACAACTCAAGAAGCTCCACGATAAGATCAGAAAACCGCGACATGTGACCTCAGAATAGGAGATCAAGAATGCGCAGCATGTCGATCGGACAATGGGTCGCGGGGGTTGGGGGAAAGCTGGGCATGGAGTTGCGGGCAGGAAAGAACGGGCTAGACCGCCGGATCACATCGAGCGAGATTCACAGGCCGGGTCTCGCCCTGATGGGTTTCGTCGGGATATTCACCTTTGATCGGGTCCAGGTTTTGGGCAACACCGAGATGCTTTATTTGAACGAACTTTCTGAAGAAGAATGCCGTGGGGCCCTGGATATCATCTATCAATTCGACCTTCCGTGTGTTGTCGTCACCGACGACAATCCGGTGTCCCCCATCCTGATTGAACTTGCGGACCAGAAGAACATTCCCCTTTTACAAACCAATTTTTCAACGACGAAATTCGCCCATCTGTTTGCGCTTTACGTGGACGATGTCTTCGCACCCCGTACGACCCTTCACGGATCACTGGTGGACGTTTATGGAATGGGGTTGCTGTTTATCGGCAGGAGTGCGATCGGAAAGAGTGAGGTGGCCCTCGATCTGGTAGAGCGGGGTCACCGGCTAGTTGCAGACGATGTGGTGATTATCTCCAGGAAGATGCAGGGATTTCTCGTCGGGACGGGCCCGGAGATTCTACAAAATCACATGGAGATCCGGGGGCTCGGTATTCTGGATATGCGGAATATGTTTGGAATCAGAGCCGTTCGGGTCCAAAAGCGGATCGAGACGGTTGTGAAGCTCGTCGAATGGGACGACTCGCTCGACTATGAGCGAACGGGTCTCGAGGGTCATTATGTATCGATCCTTGAGGTGGAAATCCCGCTTGTCACAGTGCCGATTAACCCGGGAAAAAACATCACGGTTATCGCAGAGGCGATCGCCCTAAACCACCAGCTCAAGATACACGGACACTATATGGCCAAGGAATTCAACAAAAAACAGATGGCGTTCATAAAAGAAAAGAAAAATCGGTCTTCAGACAAGAATGTGGGGCTGGATGTGGAATGACGATTTCACGACGCGTGCCAAATGGGTTCTATGGATCGGGGGGGGGGCAATTAAATGAACGGTTGCGAAATCCGGAGAAAGGCGGGGAGATGAGGTATTTCGGGGTCTTATTCAGACTTGCGTTGTTGCTTCTTTTAGTGGTCGGGTGCGGAAAGGGTAAGGATGAGGGGGAAATGGAGCGCTTGCTTTTCAAGGCAGGATACCTGGAAGACAATCCAGATTCTCTGAGTCAAGCCATCACGACATACCGTCTGGTTGAAAAGCAATTCCCGAGTGTCCCGGAAGCGGAGCGCGCGGCCGAACGGGCTGAAAAGCTTTCCGTAGTTGAAGAGATCTACCGAGCAACAGGAGAGACGGTCCAGGGGGATTCGGCTGTGATAAAGCTGTGCCGTCAGGTACTTTCGATTACGCCGGACTACCGTCCGGCAATCCGTCGCCTTGGAGTCGTGTATCACAAGCAGATCGATTTTATCGGCCAACTGGCTGCAAGCCCCATCTGGCATCAGGAATCTACGATGCATCAGGCATATTCGATCTGGAAGGAGCAGGATAAACTCTGGTCGGACTACGAATTTCTTCCAAGACCCCACGACCGAGAATGGGGAGATCGTCTGTGTCGCGCGTCGCTGATTGTTGCGAACATGTTGGGCCGGTATGACCGTTATGCGGAAGCGGTGGAGACAGTCGAGCGGGGTCTGTATTACGTCGAGACCGATGAATCTAAAGCGGAGGCCACCGTCTGGGCCGCCTATTACAATTTCTGGCTGAGGCGGTTCGACGAGACCATCCGGCTTGCTCAGGAGGCCCTGGATTCGGACCTGTTAATAAAAAAAGATAGGGGAAGGGCCTACCACGCTTTGGGTATGGGTTATGCCTACCTATTTCAGGACTCTAAGGACCTGTTGCATCTCGAGAGATCGATCAAGAGCCTTAACGAATCTCTCGTCATCGATTCTTATAACCACGAAGCACGGAAACTGCTCAAAGCGATGCGGGAGGCCAAAGGGAAATTGTCTCGGCTTCCCGCCGGATAGCGAAGGTTATGACCCTCGACTCAGGTAACGATCAGGGACTTTCCAGACATATTCTGGTCATCGACGACGATTCCACTTTACGAAAAACCATTCGAACCCGACTGGAAATCGCCGGTCATAGGGTAACCCTGGCTTCTGATGCGCAGGAGGGCATTCACAAGACCATCGCCACTAGGTTCGATGTCATCCTGCTGGACCTGATGATGCCGGGGCTTTCAGGGGACGAGCTCTTGCGTGCGATCCGTCCCCTTGGATTGAAGACCAAGGTGGTCGTCATGTCAGGCTCCACGGATCCACGCTGGCAGGAAAAAGTGAGAGACCTGGGGGCGGTTGCAGTTCTTGAGAAACCTTTCCCACTGGTTGACCTGCCAGGGATTATCGCAGGTGTGACATCCACTTCAGTGGAAGAGCGGGAAGAGGAGAAAAAAAAAGGGGGGGCCTTTCGGGATGTGTTTTGGAATATGGTTCTGAGCTTTGTGTTCTCGGAGCCTCAACCGACAGGTTATCAGAAGGGGGTCGGACTGGCTCTGATCGCGGGCCTGGCCCTCATGATTCTCTGGACGTTTTTCGGAAAAATGATCTAAAGCCGGACTTCAGGCTGGGCGTTTCATGATTTTCTTGATTGACCACGATTGGTTTGGGCGTGTTGCGAAAGCTGGTCTACAGTGGTACGGCTTATGATATCGGTCGAGAAATGGGCAGGTCGTTGGAAGGGCTCCCAGTGCCGAAGGCCGCAAAGGAAGAGGTGGTTTTCGCACACGCCTGCAGGGACACGACCGGACGTATTTTCCCCTCGGCCCTCGACACTTTTCACGGGATCGTGGACAGTTCCGGGATGGGAGGAGACGATTTTCTGACCTACTATTTCGCCCGTCAGGAAGGTCTTCTACGGGGATGTACGATGTTTGCCGCACATCATCCGACCACCAGGGATGGTGTGATTCTCGTAGGTCGAAATTACGACTGGGTCAACAGCGATCGAAAGTGGTGCGAATTGAGGATGATCCGCCAAGAGGGCGCATTCCATGTCCTTGGTTATTCGCATCATTGGGCTGGGCTTCCCGATGCCTTGAATGCCGAAGGCCTTTTCGTAGCCATAGCCTCTCTGCCAAAGAGGCCCCCCGAGCTTCCTGGTCTTCAGTGGAATTTGGTCGTCGATGCATTGATGGCTACATGCCGGACCGTTCCTGAAGCCGAGAAGCTGATCACGTCATTCCACCACCTTCGAGCGATGATTTATCTGATCGCAGACGCCTCGGGTGAGGCAATCGCCGCCGAGGCCGGACCAGAGGGGGTCACCATCCGGAGATCGTCCGATGGCCTGGTTTTGGCGACGAACCATGAGGTGACCGAGGTTGAGGCGTCGGACCGGGATAAGCGATCTCGCCGACGTTATGAAAGGGCTGAGGAGGTCTTACGGGCACATGCGGGATGGGTGGATGAGGGGGTGGCCGGAGAGGTTCTAGCAGACCACCGGGGTCAGATCTGTTCGGGACCACACCACGATCATGTCGGACGGGATAGCTGGGGAACCCTCTGGTCGACCATTTGCCGTCCGGATCTCCGGACCCTCAAGATTGCCTCGGGTCACCCCTGTGAGGTGGACTATGAGCCTGTTTCATTCCGAACACAGGCGGAATTTGTTCAGATATCGGAATCGTCCCGGAATTGAAAACCCCTCAGACCGATTTTGAGAAACGGGAAACCTGGAACCGTCCGGAGTTAGAGGGCAGAAAGAGATCACTCATGCGTCTGTTTTTTATTCACCTGATTTGCGTCTTCGTGTTGGTCCTCGGCTGTGCCAAGACGGAAAAGGACATCGCCCAAGACATACCAGACTCCCTCAAGGTAAGTGACCAGGAGTTTCGAAGGCTGGTTAAGCGTGCCAAGGATATCGACGACGAACAGGTGGTACGTGCAAAGCGGACGGTTAATCCACGCGTCCTCAGGAAACTCGCAAAGGATGAAGACGAAAGTGTACGATTCTACGTGGCGTCGAACCGACACACCCCCTATGAGACGCTTTCCGATCTTGCCACCGATGACAGCCCGTCTGTTCGTTGGGCGGTCGCTGTCAACGACAGTATCCCCTGGGAGGTTATGCCGCTCCTCGCCGAGGATATCGATGTTGTCGTGCGGATGGGCTTGGCGGCAAACCTCTACACGTCTTCAGATATCCTCGCCGGAATGATAAATGATATCCTTCCGGTTCTTCGAAGGGCGGCCTCGAATCCCAACATGAACCCAACAATCCTTGAGAACTTGGCAGAGAGCCAAGATATTCAAGTCCGTCGGGCGGTTTCGCGCAACTTATCCACGCCCCCGGCGGCCTTAGAAAAACTCGCCCTAGATCCAGACGAATCGGTTCGTATTGAGGCCGCAAAGAACGACCACACTTCGGCGGGGGCCTTGACCATCCTGGCTACAGATACCATCAACGTTGCCCGGGAAAGAGTTGCGGGAAACCATAACACCCCGGTTCCGATTCTGGTAGAGCTTTCTGCGGATTCGGTGGCTTCGGTTCGCTAGGCCGTATCGACCAATCCCAACACCCCCAAAAAGGTCCTCATTCAGCTTTCCTATGATTCGGAGAAGGCCATCCGGCGGATGGCAAGGGGCCGGTTGGCAAAAATCCTGCGGAAAGAGATCGAGGAGGACCTTGAGAGGTGAAATTAAATCTTTCCGGTTTGTTCACAAAGGCAGAGGACCGTGTCGTGTCCGCTGCCTTTGATATTCTTCGCGGGTTATCAAACCAAAATATTACTTTATCGGGGAGTTGAATTGGAGGATCGAAGGACTTTCGGTGGAATCGTCGGGATGGCATTGGAGATATATGGCCGCCGGTTCGGCACATTCTTTGCGATTGCGCTGATCGGCCAGTTTCTCTGGGTCCTTGGTGACGTGTTCCGGAGTGAGGTGTCGTGGACTGGACCGATCCCGAGCAACCCCGTGATGGTGGCGGCCTTTTTGATGGCTTACCTTATCGGTCTGATTCCCTATACGATGCAGGTTCCCGCTCTATTGTCAGCGGTATGGGTCTCTTTCTTCGGGGATGAGCTCACCCTGGGTCAGGCCTTCGACCGGGCTTCCGTCAGGTTGACGTGGGAGGCCTTCTGGGTTAGACTCATTGCACTATGGTTGACGGTCGGGGGCCTGATCCTGGGATTTGTGCCCGGGATCATATTCGGCGTTTGGTTCTTCCTCGCGGATGTGGTTGTGGTCCTGGAGGGAAAGCGAGACTTGAATGCGTTAAAACGATCCCAATGGCTGATCAGCGGCGATTGGTGGAAGACGATGTCGGTCATACTCGTGGGTCTTTTTACGGCAGCGCTCCTGGTCGGACTGGTCGGTTTGGCGGTCGATGGTATCTTCGGGGTGGTTCTATCGAGGCTGATGGGGATCGTTGTCACGCCGTTCGTGTTCGCCCTTCAGGTGGTGTTATATCGTGACCTGAAGGCGCGCAAAGAACACGGGAGGGGTGTGGTTTTGGAAGGGGGGCGAGCCCCTGATGGGGCCCATCCCTGATGTCGCTGGCCTTACTCGTCAAAGAGGAATGTCGGTTCGCCGTAGAATCTTACCTTTTTGTCCAGGACTTTCTGACGAATGATGTCCCGAAGGCGTGCATTCTTGTCTTCAATCGCCATTTTTGAACGGAGGATTTCCAGGCCCAGATTGACGCGCAGAGCACGGCCCTGGATCAGGTGTCTGGTGATACCCGCGGGGAGCTTTACGTCGGCAAGGCTGAGGGCCACGATTTCATCCTTCGTGTATCGGGGAAAAGCGATCAGGGCGCTCGGATGTCGTTCGTCGGGATTCAGAGCGCGTATATGTTCCGCATCCACCCGGTAGATTTCGACTTTCCCTCGGTAGATCGAGACAATTTGGTTGAGATAAACGACCTGAGATTGAAGATCCTTCCCCTGTTCTAAACCCCAGGTTCGGCCGTCATACAGGGTGGTGACGGCGCATAGAATTTTCCGGGATTCCAATAGGTCCTGTGTCTTGTCCACCGTCATCTCATTAACTCGAAGTCCGTTTATCTCCCTGATTTTTATGAGTAGTTGTTCACCCGGCATCTCTGCGATGAGGTGATCCCAGGTGGCCATCTCGATTTCAGAAGAGCTATAGTCCACTACCTGCGATAGGGCGTCCCGGCATCCCAGGATTCGAAGGGCCGTGATTCGATTGGCACCATCGAGGACCATGTACCGCCTTTCACCTTCCAACTGCGCCACGACAGGGGGGTTGCGAAGGATCTCCTCATCCTTTAACCTGTCCACGATTCTATCCACCCGCCGTCCGTCGTGGTCTTCGTGCAGGACGATGTCCTTCAAGGGGATGATCTCAAGCTGAGGAAGGTTCTCAAATGGGTCGTGTGACGGATGTTGTCGCATAAGATTTACAAGGATACTCCGGGTATTTGGCCGGCAATAGAATGATACAATCTACTGAAAACTGGGGAAAAGGCAAGTTCGGGAGGACAGGTGTGGGATATCCGGCATGACGTCTTGTACCCCGGCTGGGAGATTCTCCGAACCTTTTCCCTTCGGAGTGGTATAAATATAAAAGAGCGAGGGGATGTTGGATAGAAAAGATATCAAGGGGATTATCCCCGCTGTGATCACCCCGATGAACGAGAGGGAGGAGGTGGACGAGGAGGCGTTGGGGGCCATCATCGATCGCCTGATTTCCAAAGGGGTACACGGCATCTTCACGGTTGGTACGACGGGGGAGTTCTGGGCGCTCTCTCAGGAAGAGAAACGCAGGATCTTCAAGCGGACTGTCGAATATACCGCAGGTCGGGTTCCGGTCTATGTCGGGACAAATGCCGATAGCACGCGCGAAACCGTTCTTCTTTCGGTATGCGCGGAGGAAGCGGGTGCGGACTGCATCTCGGTCCTGACCCCAACCTTCATATCTCCGACGGACGGGGAGCTGTTTCAACATTACGCGGCTGTCGCAAAGGCCGTTAATATCCCCATCCTTCTTTATGCAAATCCTGGCCGGACGGGGGTCGGCCTGTCGGTTGATTTGGCGGCGCGTCTGGCCGAGGTGTTTCCCAACATAGCGGGGATCAAAGACAGCTCCGGGGACCTGACCCTGACCACAGAGTATATCCGAAAATGTCCTGAGGATTTCAGGACGATCATGGGGAGGGATACGCTGATCTTCGCAGGGCTCCTTCACGGGGTGGCGGGGGCCATCGCCGCAAGCGCAAACATCGCACCTGAGATCGGGGTGGCGATCTACGAGCATTTCATCCGCGGCGATCTGGAGAAGGCTCGCGAGTACCAGGATCGACTGGCTCCACTGAGGCTTGCTTTTTCACTCGGAAGTTTTCCGGTCGTACTCAAGGAGGGAGCGGAGATGGTGGGGCTCCCGGCCGGCCCGACCCGCTCCCCGATCGGGGTCCTTTCTCCGGGGGAGCGTAATGAGTTGCGGGAGATACTTGTGGGAATGGGGTTAGCTGTCGTGGAGGCATGAACACCATCGAAATTCATGAGGAAACGGGAGATGAAAGCCGTTCGAAAACTTGCATCCGGGTCGGGGAACGTCGCGATCTGTGATATTCCGGAGCCCGACCCTCCGAAGGGATACGTGAAGATTGCGGTGAAGGCCGGAGGGATTTGTGGCACCGACATCCATATTCTTCACGGGGGCTATGCCTTCAATCCCCCGGTGACGCTCGGACATGAATTCGCCGGAGAAGTCGTGGATGTCGGTAAGGGGGTTGGGGCGTCCCTTTTAGGGAGTCGGGTGACCGTCCTCCCGTCGGCGATGGGCCGGTGCGGGGTCTGCCGATATTGCCGGTCCGGTTACTACGTCTATTGCACCGGGAGGAGCTCCATAGGGAGCAAGACCGACGGGGGATTTGCCGAGTTCTGTGTCGTCCCCCAGGATCTTATCTACACCCTACCGGAAGACATCGATTATCGAGCGGGTTCGCTTGCGGAACCCCTGGCCTGTTGCGTTCAAGCGGTTTTTGAGGAGACGCATATCGTTTCCTCTGACGTGGTTGTGATTTCAGGTCCCGGTCCGATCGGCATGATCTGCACGACCCTGGTCAAATCTCAAGGGGCAACCGTCATCCTCTGCGGGACCGGTCAGGATCGGGAAAGGCTTTCGATGGCCCCTGCATTCGGGGCGGACCGAACGGTGGTCGTGACGGAAGAGGACATCGAACAGGTAGCCCGAGACATGACAGATGGCTACGGGGCGGATGTGGTGCTGGAGTGCGTGGGGGTCGGTGCATCCGTGAACCAGTGTCTTGACGCGGTGGCCCCTTTGGGTCAATTCACCCAGGTCGGCCTGCTCGACCATCCTGTGGAGATCGACTTCGGCAAGTTGGTCTACAAGCAGGTCCGCGTCCAGGGGACACTCGGACAGACATGGAGTTCCTGGGAGAAGACGCTTCGCTTGTTAGAACGCGGGGCCATCGACATGTCGCGGTTCATCACCCATCAGGTCCCCCTCGAAAAATGGGAGGAGGGATTCGACAATACGGAGCAGAAACGGGGATTGAAAAACCTTCTCCAACCTCCGGAAGCCGGGTCATGAAAGAAAGCTGATCGGATCGGGATTGGAAAATCGTATACAAGAACCCGGGGATCCGATAACCGGATCCCCGATTGCATATGGATCGCTGATTCAGGAGAGCCGAAGCCCGTGTTCAAGGTGATGATGACAGACAGCGTGTTTCCTGATTTCGAGCTTGAAAAAGAGGAGATCTCGAAAATCGAGGCGACTTTGTCCCTGGCGACTTACGAAGGCGAAGCTGAAATGGTGGCGGCCCTTCAAGAAGCGGACGGGTTGATCAATCATTTCGCCCCGATGACCCGAAGCGTGATGGCGCAGCTTCCCAGATGTCGGGTGATCAGCAGATGCGGTGTGGGTTTTGACAATGTGGATGTGGCAGCGGCGACGGATCTGGGAATCCTGGTTGCGCACGTAAGGGACTACTGCATTGAAGAGGCGTCGACACACACCTTCGCGCTTATCCTGGCGTGCGCGCGCAGGCTTTTCCCGATCGACCGCTCGGTGCGGGCGGGCCGATGGGATCATTCGGCCGGTCGGCCGATGCACGACCTGACGACTCAGACTTTAGGGATCGTCGGGCTCGGAAAGATCGGAACGGGGACGGCGAAAAAGGCCCAGGCCTTCGGGCTGAGGGTGCTGGCTTTCGACCCCTATGCAAAAGGGGTGGGCGCTGAAATCGAACTCGTGTCATTCGACCGTTTAATCCAGGAGGCGGATTATGTCTGCATCCACGCCGCGTTGACGGATGAGACGCGCGGGCTTTTTTCGGAGGAGGTCTTTGCCCGGATGAAGTCAACCGCATATCTGATCAACGGCGCGCGCGGACCGATCGTGAATGAGGATGCGCTGGAACGCGCGCTTTCCGAAGGAATTATCGCGGGTGCCGCAGTGGATACCATGGCGGAGGAACCACCCGGTTCGGATCACCCTCTTTTCAAACTCGAGAACTTCATCGTGACCTCCCACGTTTCATGGTATTCGGAGGAGTCCATCGCGCTTCTCCGGCGGGAGAACGCTCGGGCTGTCGTAGACACCCTTAATACAGGAAGACCAAAATACCTTGTCAACCCCGAAGCGCTTGATAAGGCCGAGAAGCGGTTGCGGTAATAACACGACGGAACGATAAGGTCTATTGGGAAGGTTTTTGGATGACAACAACATATCGTGGGGCATAGGCTATCCATTCCGGCTCGAATCGCTCAGGGGGTTGGAAGGGGATTCGGAGGTGGCGAAGGAGTTCCAACTGAATGTCCCGTTCCTTCTCCTCCTTGTTGGCGATGAGCAGGATTCCACCCTCGTTCAGCAGGCCATAAACGTGTATTAGCTGGTCGACGGGCTTGAACAGGGAGCCTGGGAGACCCCACTTTCGAAGGGGATATTTCGTGACGAAAGGCAAAAACCAGGTGATTACATCGTATCTTTCCTGGTGCTCCAAGACATCGCCCGGAATGAATCGGCATCGATCCAGGTTGCGGATGTGATACAGCGCATAATCATACCGTGAATGCAGGTTCGAGTAGATCTGGTATGCGTCGATCTCAATGCCGGTCAACTCTACCTGTCGAATGTTCCCGCCCACGTTGCGGAAGAAATGATAAAGGCCCCTGACGTAAGCGAAGTTCTTGGATCCGACGTCGAGGGACCGGACGGTTTCCGGGAGTGCGCGGGTGGGGAAGAAGAGGTCCATCAGTTCAAGGATGTAGAGAGACTCACGATATTCGTTCGCGGTGGATTTCTCCCGAAAGTTGATTAATCGATACTGTCCTTCAAGGCGGTCGGCCGTGGGAAGGAGAGTGGGTCTGGATTCGAAGAGTAGTTTTTTGTCCTCGTTCGGAGGATTATAAGTCGAACGGGACCACCGGACCCAGGATCGAAGGGCAAAGTAGACATTGTTGAAGAGTCGTTCGGACATCGGATCCCGGAATCAAGGAGCGGGTTGCAGGCTCAGGCTGCGAAAAGAACGAATTCATAAAATACGACATATGAGGTTCTCAGTCGAGTTGAATTCAAACTTCTGAAAAATCCCAATCGTTTCATATGGAGGATGTCATGCTAACTACGCCTTTGAAGGGGTTAGGCCTTGCTTTTATAGTCCTGGGTTTTCTGAGCCTGGAGGCAGCGGCGCAGGAGGCCGGGGGGATAAAGTTACAGGTCAGGAACGAGGTGGGCCGAAACCTGACCTACAAGAATTATTACAGGATTTATTTTAATACGCCAAAGGCCGATGACCTTTTGAACCGGCCAAGCGGATCCGGATTCAGGGAGGAATTGGAGCGGGAGTGGTACCAGGACGAGACGGTCAAGGAGAGAGAAGGTGTGTCGTATATCGTCACCACTCCGAGGAATGTATTCGAAAAATTGAAGATCGACGACTTGGAAGAAATCGGGGACTTAAAACTGCTTGAGGGGGTGGAGTTGAGATGGAAGGTAGACTCAAAAGGGACGGTGACTGAGTTCGGGACTTCAAGGGGATTGGCGCGGGTCACCGTCGAGGATGTCGTGAGCGATCTTCGGCTGTTTTGGAAGGGAGAATTCTATCCTTCCCTTCCCGATGAGCCCAAGGCGGTCGGAGAATCCTGGACCACAGATCGGACGGTATCGTCCTTGTTCGAAGGGAGGCGATTTGAATCCCGGATGGAGTACAAGGGAACGGCGACGATTAAGAAGATAAAGAAGAAGAAAAATCGTAAGTGCGCGGAGATCAAGGAGACTCAAGAAGTTTTTTACAAAGGGATCTATATCGTCGGCCCGGACGAACTAATCGTCGAAGGGAAGGGGAAAGGCACGGCGACCTGGCTCTTAGACGTTGAAAACGGGGTGGTGGTCGAGCATAAGAATACGCTTGAACTTCGGCCCCACGTCAGGCATCGCGTAAAACCCACCCCGCCAAGGATCATCGCCGATTTGAGGATCTGGGTTGAACGAAAGCTGAAATAGACTGCAATCCGTCGAGACCTCTACTCCCAATGGCCCCATGGGTTTTTTGATTCACCTGGATTGTTCCCGGTGCGGCAAGGGTTATGACATGGACAAGATCCATAACCTGAGCGCGTGCTGCGGGGCCCCGCTGCTTTCGCGCTACGATCTGGAAGGAATACGGGACGCTCTTCACCGGGAGGATCTCCCCCGGCGTCGGCCGGACATGTGGCGTTACGTCGAGCTGCTGCCCGTGGACGGACCGGAAGAGATCGTATCTCTGGGGGAGGGATTCACCCCGCTTATCCGGTCCAAACGGCTTGGCGGGATGGCAGGGCTGCAGAACCTCTGGATCAAGGACGAGTCCCTGAATCCGACAGGGTCGTTCAAGGCGAGGGGACTTTCGGCCGCTGTGTCTCGAGCGAAGGTCCTGGGTGCCACCCACCTGGCGATTCCCTCCGCCGGAAACGCTGCAGGAGCGATGTCGGCTTACACCGCGGCGGCCGGGCTTGAGGCATCGGTTTTCATGCCGAGGGACGTTCCAGAAGCATTCCGAATAGAATGTGTTTCCCTGGGGGCCAGAGTCGAACTCGTCGACGGGTTGATCACGGATTGTGGAAGACGGATCGCAGAGCAGCGGGAGGCCATGGGCTGGTTCGATGTCTCGACCTTGAAGGAGCCGTATCGCGTCGAGGGCAAGAAGACGATGGGGTTCGAACTGGCCGAACAGATGGGGTGGGCTCTGCCGAGCGTGATCGTATATCCCACAGGAGGCGGGACCGGATTGATCGGGATGTGGAAGGCCTTCGAAGAGATGGAAAGGCTTGGATGGATCGATGAGGGCCGGCCTCGCATGGTGTCTGTGCAGGCGGCGGGATGCGCACCGATCGTTCGAGCCTTCGAGCGGGGGAAAGAGGCGGCGGAGGCATGGGAGGATGCCCACACGATGGCCTCTGGTCTTCGTGTTCCCAGCGCCGTCGGGGATTTCCTGATGCTCAGGATCATCCGTCAGAGCGAGGGTATTGCAATATCGGTCACGGACCAGGAGATGGTCGCCGCATTACGGGAGATGGGATCGGCTACCGGATTGTTTCCGGCCCCCGAAGGGGCGGCTGCCTGGGCGGGGACGAAGCGGTTGGCGGCTGAGGGATGGATAGGGGAGGATGATCGCGTCGTGGTATTCAATACCGGCAGCGGACTGAAATACATCGACGTTTTGGGTAGCCACCTGAATTGAGATGAAAGAATGGCCTTCACGTTCGACGACATCGGAAGATTGACCGACCGGGAAATTCAGCTGGTTCTGCAGAAGGTGGATCGGGAAGATCTGGCTGCCGCGTTGAAGGGGGCCCGTCCCGAAATGAAGGACCGCATTTTCTCAAACGTCTCGCCGCGGATTGGCCAGATGATCAAGGAAGCCATGAAGTTTTCCGAACCGGTGTATAAAAGCCACGTTGAAGATGGGCAAATCAGGATCGTTCAAACGGTTCGTCGGCTGGTCGAGATGGGTGAGGTTACCATCGATGGTATGGAAGTGGGGGAGGCACTGGATCCGGAATCGGCCGGGTCAAGGGATTATAGGGTTCGGCGAATCGGTGCCGAGGAATCGAGCCGGAGGATCCGGCCCCTGATCGGCCCTCTGGCAGCCATGCTCGGGCCGATGGGTCCCAGGTTGCGTGGGATTCTTTATTCGTGTCTCCCCGATCCCGTGGTTCGGGGGGTGAATGCAAAGCTCGCGAGTGAATTCGCATTCGAGGAGGAAGAAGCCACGCCCCTGGAAGTTGACCTGAGGTTCCAGGCCGAAACTGCATGGCAGGTCCCGACTGAGGCCTCGGACCCCGATGGAGGCTCGGAATCCTATGATCTCGGACTCGTAGATGTCCTGGCCGTGATGCTGCGGGGAGGCAAGCCTTCAGCCATCGCCAAGGCCCTTGAACAGATGCCGGGTTCTCTTCCTACGGATGTCCTATTTAGAATCGCCGCTTCCGACTTCAAAGAGATTCCTGCACGGATCAGGAGAAAAGAAGCCAGGATTTTCCTCCGGAAGCTCGGAGGGGCACTGGTCGGAGTGTCGCTCGAACCTTCGCCCCTGATGGCGGCTCAAGCCATCCGGGAAGTCCCGCCTGTACCCGCCCGCCGGATCATGACCGATCTGAACCGGGTCAGGCCTGATGTGATGAAAAAGGTTCAGGGCCTCGCATATGCCGTACACGACCTGTTGGATCTCTCCGATCCGGAATTGCAGATGGTTCTGACCGGTATCCAAAACCGGGAGATCGGGTTGATTTTGAAATCAGTTTCCGCCATCATCCGGACTCGATTCATTCAAAACATGTCGCCTAGGCGAAGAAAGGCCGTCGATGCGGAGGCAACTTGGGCAGGCAAGGTGAATCCCGTCGCCGCCCAAAATGCGAAGGAGCAGCTTCTGGATCGAGCGCGTTCGTTGTACGAAAAGGGCAGGCTTAACGGATATTTCGGGTCCATCGAGGACATCGAAACGAAAGAGGAGAAGTGGATGGAAGTCCGGAAAGCCGTCTACGGTCGGTATTCCGATTGGGTGGCAAAAGGCGGTTGGCGATATCGAGAGAGAAGTAGGCAGTCGGTTGGGGTCGTCGGAATCGCGATTTGCTTTGTGTTGATCATGTTGCTGTTGTTCAAACTATTGAACGTGATGGGGGAGTTTCAGAAAAAGGCAGGCTCGACGGTCCGGAAAGGATTAACGCTGGAAAAAATCTAAAAAGGTCTGATGGATTCGACTCCAAGGCTTTCCTGAAGGGATGCGAGGTTGAAACGTGGTCTGTAAAGAGATCGGAAACTATAAAGTTTTTGAAGTGGAAAAAACGGATATTGTCGTGGTTTTGGGAGAGGTGAGCGGACAGCGAGATTTTCTTGTCGCGTATGGGTTTGAGGAGAATCCTCAGACGAAGGAATGGGTCGGGGATGGGGGATGCCTTTATAGGATGACCCCAGAGGACTTTTACGATCGGTTCGGCATTGAAGGAGGGAGGCTCCAGGCGCAGGTCACAGACGGGAGCCGTATCTGTATCGTGGATGCCCTTCCGGAGGTCGAAGAAGACGATAGGGGAAGAAGCGTTATCGTAAAGATCAGGTCCCTCGAACTGGACACGCATCAGGTCATTAACCAGGTGATGTCCAGGATGCTCGAAAGGGGATGATGGATTAGGAGTTCAAGATCATTTCCGCACACCGGTGGCCGCTGAACACAGCACTTTCGATAGTCGGCGGGAGGCCGGTATCGGTCCAGTCGCCTGCGAGGAAGAGGTTTCTCACGGGCGATTTCTGTTTTGGGCGAACGATACCGACTCTCGTGGAGAGGGTCGCTTCTCGTTCCTTCACGGCGAAGGCTCGAGTCGGACAGGCGGACCGGGCTTCGGGAAAGAGACGCCGGATGTCGGTGACGGCCGTGCGGATAAGTTCCCCCTGTGAGCGGTTGATATGGTCGTGAGCAGCACTGATGACCATGGCGATATAGCCCTGATTGGGGGAGGATTTAAGGATTATCGAACGATTGAATGCCCATTGGCATTCGGTCCCCAGTAAACCTATGAATGATTCCGACATGATGGGTCGGTCGAACCAGACGTTAATCGAGACGATGGGAGCGGTCCGCAGGGAACGTAGCGATTCGGCGCCTGGCAGGATAGGGATCAGGGCGTGGTGTGGAACAGCGGAGATCACAGCATCGCCGTTCAAGCGGGCGCCGTCCTTCAAGGTGATTCCCCGACATCGGCCGCCATCGATATCGATTCCTGCGACATGCATCCCTAGGCGAACCTCCCCGCCTTTGGATTCGATATAGTCTCTGGCGGCGTCGGTATACAGGTTGGAAAGTCCGACCGTTGATAGCCCAAGACAGGCGTCCGCCCGGTTCCCCATCAGTCCCTGCCGGAGAACGGTCGCCAGACCCTCTGCGGCGGCGAGGTGGGGCAACTCATTCAGGGATGCGACCGCGAGGGGGGTCCAGAAATTCGAAATGATATCCTCGGACTGACGGTTGAGAAGGAGCCACTCCCTCACCGTGAGATTTTGCAGGTCTCCGACCTTCCGGGTGGCCAGGTCGCCCATGATGTGGCGGAAACGGAAGATATCTCCGACGGAGACTGTACTCAATGTAGAAAATCCCCCAAGGATGTGATAGGGAGCGGGAAGACGGGGACACTTCAAGGCGGTGGACCGGGCGTCCGGGGTTCGGAAATCGACGCGGAGGTCCCTCTGGAAGCCGATTCGTTCCTCGGTTCCGATCGTGGCGAGGAAACGTCTCGTCTCACGGTAACAGGCCATAAACAGGTGCTGGCCATTGTCGACAACATCGCCGGTAACCTCGTCCCGGAAGGAATAGGCCCGGCCCCCCAAACGTTTTCGGCCTTCGAGAAGGGTGACACATCGACCCCCTTCCGCCAGAGCGACGGCGGCCGAGAGCCCGGAAAAGCCTCCGCCGATGACAATGACCTGTTTCAAGTTCCGACTTTCCATTTGCGCTTAGCCCAGGTATTCACAGCAATTCCAAGTTTGCGGGTTGTCGAGAGCGTTATCGGCCGACTGAAGACATCGTAGCCGCGGCGTTCGATTTCCTGAAGCAATCGAAAATAGATCCTCCCCATGATCT
The DNA here is from genome assembly GCA_965217865.1 of Candidatus Latescibacterota bacterium. Lineage (GTDB taxonomy): Bacteria > Latescibacterota > UBA2968 > SICM01 > SICM01 > CBDCJO01. The sequence continues at coordinate 4,750,176 of CBDCJO010000002.1, forward strand.
CGGCCGAAAAGAGCCGGCCTTTATCCTCGGGAGTGAGTAGGGACCCCGCCCGTTGATAAAATTCCCGGACGCGGGAACACTCGAAGGCCATCAGGTTTCGAAAAGCATCATTGCACCGGGTGCAGATCAGGTCGTCCTCGGTATAGCCAAACTTGAGAAGGTCCTCTTTCGGGATATAGATGCGGCCTTGTGCTGCGTCCGCTTTGAGATCCCGGAGGATATTGGTCAATTGGAGGGCGATCCCGAGAGCGATTGCGTATTCTTTTGTTTTTGGATTGGAATAGCCGAAAATCTCGATGCAGATCAGACCTATGACCGAAGCCACTTTAAAGCAGTAGTTGTATAAGGCATCGAAAGTCTCGTAGCGACGCGTGGTCAGATCCATTTCGACGCCGTCGATAAGTTCGTGGAAGTATTGTTTCGGAATCGGGAAATGGGGGATGGTATCTGCAAGTCGATGGGTTATAGGATGGTTGGGCCGGCCATCGTAACAAGCATCCAGCTCAGATCGCCATCGGTCAAGGTTCTCCCGCGGATCGCCGTCCGATTGTCCGTCTACGATGTTGTCGGTGTACCGGCTGAAGGCGTAGGTGGTGTAGATCGCTTCCCGCTCGGGTTTAGGAAGAAAAATGAAGGCAAAGTAGAAGTTTGTCTTTGCCTTACGCGTCAATCTATTGCAGTAAGCCTTTGGATTCATCGAAATTCAAACTCGGATCATGGATCCTGAGCCAGAGCGATTTGGCCATTTCGGATCCCGAACTCTGATACCCGAAACCCATGTTTCGAACCCCCAAGCCCGATAGACAATAGTGAGTTTGTCGCGGACCGAGAGGGTCGGACGGTGTTTGAAAACATCATACCCCTGGGTTTCGATTCGCTCCAGGATGCGGATCCCGCCAAGGTAGGTGAGCCTGAGTTCATACGAAAGACGCCGGTAGGCGGATTGCGGAAGTGGAAGGCAGGACCCTTTGATCGGATTGCTCACCAGGGGAAGGCCCTTGTGGAAAAGGCTTCGCGTCCGGTTAATCTGGAAGTTCATGAGCTGTACAAACCCAGGGGTGACGCGACCGGCATCCAGGTGTTCCTCCACGACCCCGAACCTCTGGAGATCCGCCTGGGGGAGATAGATGCGGCCCTTTCGTAGGTCGATGGCGATGTCCTGCCAGAAGTTGGTCAGTTGTAGCGCTGTGCAAATAGAATCTGAGAGCTTTCCAAGCACGGGGTCGAAAAGGCCAAAAAGGTGGAGAACAAGCCTGCCGATCGGGTTTGCCGAGTAGCGGCAATAGTCCAGCAAGTCATCGAAGGTCCGATGCCGATTTACGTTGACATCCCTTCGGAAGGCGGTCAGAAGGTCACAGAACAAAGAAACCGGAAGATTCCAACGCCTGATTGTATCCCCAAGGGCGATAAAGACGGGATGGGTCGATTTTTCTTCACAGGTGAGTAGAAGGTCTTTCCACTCGTCCAACCTTTTGAGGCGGACACCTTCGAAGATCGATTCATCGGAAAAATCGTCGGCTCCCCGTGAAAAGGCGTAAATGGCACAGATGGCGCGCCGATGGACTTTGGGAAGTAATCGGGATGCCACCGGGAAGTTTTCGTAATGATTCCGTGTTATCTTTTCACAATGTGCATAGGCCTGATCGATCGTGTGCCCGGAGGTGGCCCCGAGAGGGAATGCCCTTTTTAAATCCTGGTCAGCATCCTTCATAGATGCTCGTATGTAATGGGGTTGAAGGCCTTTATTTCGACTGAAATTCCAATTTACGGAACGATACATCGGGATACAAGGAATTTCAGCCTCCCCATTTCCAGGGGAATAACGTTGAAAAATCCTTGACAGGTTTCGAGACGAGAACTATATTTGGGATTGTTGTTGAAAGAAAAAACTCTTTGACAATTCGAATAGTCTGACCCAGGTATCCCTCAGGGATCGAACAGGGAAGACGGTGAAAGACCGTCGCGGGCCCGCCGCTGTAACCGGGTTTCGAAATCCGATGTTTTGCCACTGGCCAAAAGGCTGGGAAGGCTTCGGAGAGTAAAACAAACCCGGAAGCCAGAAGACCTGCCTGGATCGCTTTTCTGGAAGTACTTCCCCGGCGCGGGAAGCTGACAGGAGATCCCTGTACACAGGGTGACTGGATCTTCGATCCCCAGCTTCGGCAACGCCGAGGATGGGGTTTTTTTTATGCGGTTCGCTCTTATCGTTTGTGCTCTTGGGCTGATTCTGAGGTCCGGTTGTTCCTCCCCCGTGCCGGCGGACGATGCCGGACGAATGACAGGCGTGATCGTCGATGCCGAGACAGGTGAACCGATTCCGGGCGCGAAGGTGAGCGTGGAGGGCCAACACCTGGCTGCCGAAGCCGATTCATCCGGGAAATTTGTCCTGGATGGGGTCGGTGCTGGGCCGCAGCGGTTGCGGGTGGAGCGGATTGGGTATGCGGGGATTTTTGTGAAAGTGACAGCATCGGCCGAAAGGGAAGTCCCGATCCGTTTGACCATGTCACCGGAGGCCTTGCAAGTCGAAGGCATTTCGGTGACTGAAAGACGAGGGGCGAATGACATCGAGATCGCCCCCACTTTTGCGACCGTTATCGAGGCCAAGACCTTTCAGGGGCGGACAACGTCCCTTCCAGAGCTACTTTCAGAGACCGCGGGCGTACACGTCGAGTCGATGGGGGGATTGGGCAGCTTCAGCACGATATCGATCCGGGGTTCGTCAGCCGAGCAGGTTCAGGTCTATCTTGACGGCGTCCTATTGAACACGGCTTTCGGTGGGGGGGTAAACCTGAGCGACATCCCCGTTTCGGATGTGGAGCGCATCGAAATCTACAGGGGAAAAGCCCCGATCTGGACCGGAGGGGAAGGGATGGGAGGGGCGGTGCACATCCGGACCTGGAACATCGGGGATCGACAGGTACAGAAAGGTTCCGCGTCTATCGGGTCTTTCGGGACCGGGAAGGGGAGCTGGACCCTCTCCCAGCGGCGAGGGCGAATGGGCATGCTGGCCGCTGTGGATTACAGCCGGAGCGCCAATGACTTTCGATTCCGGGACGACAACGGGACAGAGTATAATCCTGCCGACGATGGGTTTGAACAGCGTAGAAACAACGACTTCGCATCGATGAGTCTGCTAACGAAGGTGAGCTATGACGAAGCGGGTCGATTTTCCTGCTCATTGAGCAACAGCTTTTACAGGAAAGCACAGGGAATGCCCAACATCGGCAACAACCAGGCCCGACACGCCCGATTCGAGGTGATCCGGGATCTGGTTGAAGGCTCTGCGGAAGTTCAGGGACTGGCGAGTGGCCGCCTGACCCTCCGGCAAACCCTTTCTTTCAGCCACGTGGCGGAGGACTTTGAAGATCGTTTCGGGGAAGTGGGATTGGGAAACCAGGATAATCACAACCGGTCGCAGGCCCTCGCCTTTCGGCAGGCCATTCAGTCGCACCTCGGCCGGAATCACGTGGCCTCTGTTTTCTATGAAGTCCGCCGGGAGACCTTCAAACCCTCGGACAACCTGGCTTCCACCGCCAGGTTCTTCAACAGCCGACGCTGGACGTTTGCCGGGGGGGGCGAAGATAAGAGTTTCCTGTTCAATGGGCGCCTGGGAATTGTATCGAGCGTCCGGGTTGAATCCCGGCGCAGCCGGTTTGTCGAAGAGAACCCCTATCTCTTCTCACCCCTTGTACCTACCCATAAACGGACGGACGCCACGTGGAATGTCCACGAAGGCGTTCGCGGAACCCTCCTTCCAGGATTGATCGTGAAGGGCAATTTCGGAAAATACAACCGAGCCCCGAGCTTCTATGAGCTGTTCGGTGATCGGGGAGGAGTCATCGGGAACACGGACCTGAAAGCGGAGCGAGGCTTGACGTGGGATGTGGGGTTTCGGGGGGAGTGGCCGGGAAAGGGTCCCATCGCCACGGGGGAGATCGTCTATTTCGACCGTCGGGCGGAGGATCTGATTCAGTTCGTCCAGCACTCCCAGGGGGTCTCTCGGGCACACAACCTGAGCCGTGCCCGGATCCGCGGCATCGAGGTCGTTTTCAACGCGGCTCTCGGGGAAATTATCAGGGTGAGTGGCAACTATACCCACCAACGAGCGCGGGATCGGTCCAGGATTCCTCACCGGCGGAATAAGATCCTGCCGAATCGGCCTCAACACGAAGGGCACGGAAAAGGTGAAGTCCGGGCAGGGGGGGCCAACTTGACCTATGCCTTGGCGTTTGAAGGGGGGAGCTTTTTGGATGGGGCGAACCTGAGGCCCGTCCGTGCCCGTGTCATCCACAACGCCGGCGTCTCTTTCAGCCTGATCCGGTCCCTGGAGGCGACCTGTGAAGTCAAGAACCTGACGAATAACCAGGTGGCCGATGTATGGGGATATCCGCTTCCCGGGAGGGGATATTTCGTCGGGGTAAGCGGGAAGTTTTGAAAAGAAAAAGGTCCAGGCTCCAAGTTTCAAGTTCCAAGAAATATATCCAAATGAAAGATACGTTTCACCCTTCTCGGGAGTGAGCGCATGCCCCATCGTAAAGCCGTTAGAAGGCTTCAGCTCTGCGTCATGTCCATCCTTGCCGGGTTTTCCTTTTCAGAAGCTGCTGGACAGGATCTTGTCGTGATCGCCACGACAGACTTCTCCGTATTCGGCAGCCTGGCGGCTTTCGAACCGGAGGCAGACACCGCGTCGGTGAACCTGGTCAATACCCACGGTGACAATGCGATCCGGTCCTACCAGGGTTTGGTCTATGTTATCAACCAACTCGGAGGCGACAACATTATGGTCCTGGATCCCGAGGACCTGAGCGTGTCGATCCGGCAGTTCTCGGTTGGGGAAGGATCTAATCCACGCGATATCGCATTCATCAGCGAGACGAAGGCCTACGTGCCCCGGTATGCAAAGCCGAGTCTGCTCGTCGTGAACCCGGCAACCGGGGATTCCTTGAAGGCGATCGATCTCTCTCCTTTCGCGGATGAAGACGGAATCCCGGAGATGAACGCCGCGCTGGCCGTCGACGGCAGGGTCTATGTCACGTGTCAGCGTCTCGACCGGAACGCTTTTTTTGCCCCAACGGACCGGAGCGTCGTGGCGGTCATCGATGCGGAGGCGGATTCGTTGATGGACCTTGACCCGGAGGAGGCTGGGGTTCAGGGGATCGACCTGACGCTCAAGAATCCGGACACCGCAGTCCTGAGGAACGGAAAGATCTACATCAGCTGCGTGGGGGCGTTTCTTGATTTTACGGACGGGGGGATCGAGATCGTTGACACCGCGGAGAACCGATCCCTCGGCCCGGGCATCAACGAGGCGGAACTGGGCGGGGAAGTCGGGGCCATCGCCATGTCCTCCGACACCAGGGGCTATGTGGTACTGGGCGACTCGTCCTTCTCAAATTCGATCAAAGCATTCGACCTGTCGGACAGGACCGCATCCGAACCCCTCGATGGCCACTCCGGCGGGTTTACCCCGGACATCCAGATTGCAGGGGGGAAACTCTACGTGGCCGATCGGGGGAGCTTTACGGACCCGGAATCCGCAGGGATCCTGATCTACGACAGCGAGACCGGAGAGAGGCTCAAGGGGCCGATCAACACGGGTCTTCCCCCTCACGGGATTGCATTTGTGGGTCCGGGAAGTCTGGCTTCTGACTTCGACGCAGACGGGGATGTGGACCTGGATGATTTTTTTGCCTTCGCCGCTGTGTTCGGAACCAAGACGGGCGAAGCGGGATTTGAGGACAGGTTCGATCTTGTCCCAAGCGGCGAAATCGATTTCGATGATTTCTTCTTCTTTGCGGGTGACTTCGGGAAGAAAGGATGATCAATTTCGGATTAGGGATTTTTGATATAGGGAATGAAAAGCCTAAAGGACCATCAAATCCTGAATCCGCAAGCTAGGAGTTCCAAATGCCACGTATCACAAAGGTTTACACGCGAAAAGGAGACGACGGCTCGACCAAGCTGGGAGGCGGTCAGGAAGTGCAGAAGGACGCCCTTCGAATCGAGGCCTTCGGGACCGTGGATGAGCTGAACTCCCATATCGGAGCGGCCGTGGCTGCGGGCCTCCAAGAAACCCTGGTGAAGACGCTATCCACGATCCGGAACGATCTTTTCCATCTCGGATCGGATCTCTGTATTCTGGAGAAGGACAAGGTTCGCATCCCGGTACCTACGATAGAACAACGCCACGTGGATACGATCGAGGAAACGATCGATCGGCTTTCCGATTCACTCGAACCACTGGAAAACTTCATCCTTCCCGGTGGCTCACCCGGGGCTGCACAGCTTCACATCGCGAGAACGGTGTGCCGCCGAGCGGAGCGGCTCGTCGTGGCTCTCGCCAGGAAAGAGGCTCTCGGGGCATACACGGTGAAATATCTGAATCGCCTGTCGGACCTTTTGTTCGTGATGGCCCGGTACGAGAACCGGAAGTTAAATATTCCGGACGTCACCTGGGACAGCAGGGCTTAAGGGCACTTCTCAAAACGGAGAGGCTTCATGCCGGATCGTCCCAAGGCGCTTCTCGCGTGGAGCAGCGGAAAGGACAGTGCTTGGACCCTGCAGGTTCTGGGGCAAAGCGATGAGGTGGAGGTTGTGGGGCTAATGACAACGATGAACCAAGTCTACGATCGAATCGCGATGCACGCGGTTCGGTCCGAGCTGCTCAGGGAACAGGCGAATGCCACCGGGCTTCCCCTCCGAGAGGTTCCGATCCCGAGCCCTTGCAGCAACGAGGCCTACGAATCTGCCATGTCGGAAGCAATCAAGGGGGCGAAATCAGACGGCATCAGCCTTATGGCATTTGGGGACCTCTTCCTTGAGGATGTCCGCCGCTACCGAGAGGAGCGTCTCGAGGGCACAGGAGTTTCACCCATATTTCCGATCTGGGGGATGTCCACGCCTTCCCTGGCCAGAGAGATGGTATCGTCGGGAGTGCAGGCCTACCTGACGTGCGTCGATCCTCGTCAGCTGTCAGACTCTTTCGCAGGTCGTGCATTCGATGCAACCTTTCTTGCCGATCTGCCTGTTTCGGTCGATCCCTGCGGCGAACGGGGGGAGTTCCACACGTTTGTCTGGGACGGGCCGATGTTCCAGCATCCCGTTCCCGTGAATAGAGGGAAAATCGTTGAGCGGGAAGGTTTTGTTTTCGCGGATCTCATATTGGAGAGAGGCTCAGACGGAATCTGAGGAGGCAGATGGCCAGGATTGTCGTTGTAACAGGGGGGTGCCGAAGCGGCAAAAGCGTATATGCCCAGAAGATGGCGGAAGCCCTCCCCGGTCGTCGGGCATTCATAGCGACATGTCCTCCCATCGACGAAGAGATGAAGGCCCGAATCCAAAAACATCAAGAGGCCAGATTCCGGTTGGGGTGGGAGACGATTGAGGAGCCGATTGACCTGCCCTGCGTGCTGAGGAATTCACACGGATATGAGGTCCTTCTTATCGATTGTTTGACTCTCTGGATCAACAACCTGATGTATCGTGCGGGTCAAGAGGGATGTCTGGTAGAGGAGCACACGATTGAACGGCGGTGTCAGGATCTCTTAACGGTTTGTTCGAAGCGGATGGGAACGATCATTTTCGTGACCAACGAGGTGGGGATGGGCATCGTCCCCGAAGACCCTGTCACACGACGTTATCGCGATCTGGTCGGGCGGTGCAACCGGGTTATCGCGGAAGGTTCGGATACGGTTTTTTTGATGGTATGCGGAATTCCAACAAAGCTGAAAGGATAAAAATCTCGTGAATAGTCGTCCGTGATTCGAAAATCCCTCCTTGAATTATCTTTCCTTTTCGCCCTAACTGTCATACTCATTTCATCTTTTCCAATCCTCGATCCACGATAAACGGATTAACAGATCCCCATCCAAGATGATTTAATGAATCTTTTCGAATCAACGATCAAAAAGATCCGCCCTCAAGATGCGTCAAGCCGTCAACGGGCAAGGACCCGGCTGGACCAACTCACGATGCCCCACTGGGCGCTCGGCCGCCTGATGGATCTGGCTGAGGATCTGGCCGGGATGACACGCTCTGTGCAGCCGCAGGTCGATCGCAGGACGATTGTGACGATGGCGGCGGATCACGGTGTGGTTGCGGAGGGAGTCAGTCGTTACCCGCAGGAGGTTACTGCGCAGATGGTTCACAACTTTATCGATGGAGGGGCGGGAATCAATGCCCTTGCCCGAGTCCCGGGTGCAGACCTGAGGGTCGTGGACATGGGGGTCTCCGGGGATCTCAGCGCGATTCCCCGGGGAGATCGATTTATCTCAAGAAGAATCGGACCCGGAACGGATAACATCGCTCGCGGTCCAGCGATGAGCCGTGAGGAAGCGATCCGTTCGGTCGAGGCTGGGATCGAGATCGCTGCGGAGCTCGAGGATTCGACGGACCTGTTCGGCACCGGCGACATGGGCATCGGGAACACCACGCCCAGTTCCGCTATCGCGGCGGTTCTCACGGGGCGTCCGGTCCCTGAGGTAACCGGGCGAGGCACCGGGATCGACGACGCGGGTTTGAAAAGGAAGGTCGACGTGGTCCGACGGGCCATTCATATCAATCGGCCGGACCCATCCGACGGGGTGGATGTCCTTTCCCGGGTCGGGGGGTTCGAGATCGGCGGGATCGTTGGCCTGATACTGGGGGCGGCCTCTTTGAGGAGACCCGTACTGGTGGACGGCTTCATTTCCACCGCAGGCGCTTTGATTGCGTACACCCTTGCCCCGGCAGCCAGGGATTATATGATTGCCTCACACTGCAGCGCAGAGATGGGCCACCGCGCCGTGCTGGACCATCTCGGCAAACTGCCCCTCCTCGACCTGGATCTTCGTCTGGGTGAAGGTACCGGTGCGGCGCTGGCGATGCCGCTGGTCGAATCGGCCGCCAGACTTCTCAAAGAGGTGAAGACGTTCGAGGAAGCCTCTGTCTCGACGGAGGCGGGGTGAGTCGATTCTTTACGGCGCTGAAGTTTCTGACGATCTTCCCGGTACCCGCCCGGTGGGCTGGGGGGGAGGAGGACATGAGCCGGTGTCTCCCGTTTTTTCCTTTGGTCGGTATCCTGATCGGCGGCCTCGCAGCGGGTTGGACTTGGGGCCTGGATTATCTTCTACCCCCGTGGCCGACTAGCGTCCTTGCGGCGGTGGCCCTCGTGGGCATCTCCAGGGCACTGCATATGGACGGCCTATCGGACACGGCGGACGGTTTCCTGAGCTCCCGGCCCCGGGATCGTATCCTGGAGATCATGAGAGACAGCCATGTCGGCCTGATGGGGGTTGTCGCGATTGTGTGCATCTTGTGTCTGAAAATCGGAGCGCTGGCGTCGCTTTCCCAGGAGATACGCTGGCAGGCGGTCCTGCTGGCCCCTGTGGCAGGGCGCTGCGCCTTGGTCATTACCGTGTCCGTTCTCCCGTATGCGAGGTCGGAGGGTGGGCTCGGCACTCTGTTCTACAGAGGCAAATCGCGACTGGGCGGGGTCTTGGCCTTCCTGTTTCTGGGGCTGGCGGGATGGATGATTTCCGGTTATCCGGGATTGATCTCTGCCGCGGTTTCCGGAGCCGTCACCCTCCTTTTCGCGGTTTACACTTTCCGAAAGATTCGAGGTGCGACGGGGGACACTCTGGGGGCGGCGTGTGAAATCGTGGAGCTCGTCCCACCTCTGACGATGACAGTGTTCCCGGCGACAGCGTGAGGGGCTTACTGAGGAGATTGGTAAATCACCTTGACGATCCCTTTCTTTTTTTGTTTCTTCAAAATGCAATATAATTGCATTTGAGGGAATCGACGTGGATTATGTTGAATACGCCTGCAACAAGCTGAGGGCAAACGGTTACCGGATCACATCTCCGAGGACCCGGATATTATCCCTTCTAGAGGCCGAGGACCGAGCCCTTTCCCCGTATGACATCCGTTATCGACTGCTTAAGAAACGGTTCAGGCTTGATGTGGTGACGGTTTACAGGGTGCTGGAGGTGCTGGAACGCCTGGGACTCGCCCATCGAATCTACAGCACGGGGGGATACGTGCGATGTCGCCGGAGGGACCTTCGACATCACCACCATCACCTCGTTTGTACAGGATGCGGGAATATTTTAGAGATCACGGGGGATCAGGTAGACGAGGTGGTCAACAGGGTAGAGGGGGAAAGCGGATACCGGGTGGCCGGGCACATCCTTGAGTTGATCGGACTTTGCAGGTCCTGTCAGGTTTAACTTTGGGGCAATGGAATGACAAAAATGGCTTTCCTAGCGATCCTCTTTGGCATTCTGAGCCTGGGTGTCAATGTTTTTGGTGGGTTCGTAGCCGTCCGGGCCTCAAGGTCACAAACGGGGATAGCCTATACGGTCGCCGCCGGAGCCGGTTTCATGCTAGCGATAGCCTTGTTGGAGATGCTTCCTGAAGGTCTTGCGCGGACCCCTCTTGCACCGCTCTTCGCGCTGATCGGTTACGGTCTGATTCACGTTTGCGAACACGTTTTCACGCCCCATTTCCATTTCGGCGAGGAGGTCCATCCCGAGGCGATGATCGGAACGACCGCTTCCATGGCCGCACTTTTCGGGCTGATCGCCCATTCATTCATCGACGGGCTGTCGATTGCCGGCGGGGTGGCCGCGGGTTCTTTCCTGGGCATCCTGATCTTCCTGGGCGTGGCGGTACACAGCATTCCCGCAGGATTTACGATGGGTTCGATCATGCTTGCGGCAGGACGTTCGGGGCGCACTGCCATTCTGTCGTCTCTTTTGATCGGTGCAGCAACTCTGGTGGGGACGTGCAGCGTCTTTGTGATCGGGGAGGGTACCCCTGCTATCGTCGGGGTGGTGCTGTCCCTCTCTGCGGGGTCATTCATATATATCGCTGCAACGGACCTCATCCCTATCGTTAACGCGCTTGAGCGGCGACACACGACTTGGGCGATCTTAGGCGGAGTTGTGCTTTTCTATGGTGCAAACAGACTGGTGGACGCCGTCCAGTGAAGGATGAGTATGAAGGATGCAGGGAGAAAAAGAGACCGATGGTCCAGTTTTCATGTTCCAAGTCTAATCACGCAGGGAATGGGATCTAATGAGACATCCTAACGGTTCCATCTTCATTCAGGATCCAGATTGAAGGAGGATCGGCATGAGTAATAAAGCGAATGTGCAGGACCTTCTCGGACTTGCCCGGGCGCCGACAGCCGTGGGTTTTTTTGACTGCCCACCTGAGGGGGTACCGCAGTGGGAGGGGGGTGAGGTTCCGGCAGGTTGTGTGTTTTGGAGGAAAGCGATGGAGGGAATGACATTCTATACGGTCCAGTCCGACCACTACAACTGTGCGGTGGGTTGCCACACCCATCACATCGACCTGCCTTCCGATCGGGCAGAAGAGCTGGAGGATACGATCTCCTTTATGGTTCAGAAGAGATATATCACAGTGGAGGAGGTTCCAGACATTCCGAGGTTGGAAATGTCCCCGAAGTTTATCGCCTATGGGCCGGTCGACGGCGTAAGCTTCGAACCGGATGTGGTCTTCATCGCTGCAAAGCCGGCTCAGGCGATGCTCATATATGAGGCCGCCCTGAAGGCCGGGGCAGGGGACGCCCTCACACACACCCTCGGACGTCCGGGATGCTCGGTCCTTCCGCTGACCATCCGGAAGAAGGCGGCAACCCTTTCATTCGGTTGTAAAGGGAACCGGGTCTTTACTGGAACGCCGGACGAGGAGATGTACATCTGCGTTCCAGGGGACCGCTGGAACGCGATGGCCGAAAAACTGGCGGATGCACATCAGGCCAATGCGGCCATGGAAAACTACTACAACACCCAGAAGGCTAAATTTGAAACCGATTCCTGATGGGGAATAGGCTCCATTTCATCGTGCAAGAGAACAGGCTATGCAACAACCTCAAAAAACGCCCACGAACCTGATCACAGGCTTGCTGGGTGTCGGAAAGACGTCCGCCATCGTTGACCTTCTCAAAAGCAGGCCTCAAACAGGCCGCTGGGCGGTTCTGGTCAATGAATTCGGACAGGTTCCGATCGACCAGACGGCATTCGAGCGGGCCGGAGAGGAAGGGCTACAGGTGCGCGAAGTGGCCGGGGGTTGTCTCTGCTGTTCGGGTGACGTTCCGTTGAAAGTCGCCGTCCTGGGGCTCCTCCGCCAGATTCAATCCGATCGGTTGTTGATAGAGCTCTCGGGTTTGGGTCACCCCGGACAAGTGATGGATGAATTGCGGAGCGAAAGGTTGCGGGAGCTGTTGGATATCCGAACGACGGTCTGTCTGGTCGACCCGAGGGATTTCGATGATCCCTATGTCGTCGACTCCCAGGTCTTTCAGGACCAAGTCCACATGGCCGATGTACTGGTCGCAAACAAGGAGGATCTGGCGGAAAACGAATCGATTGATCGATTCCTCGATTGGGCGAGAGGCCTGTTTCCGCCAAAGATTCATATCGCCTCGACGCGAGGAGGTCGCCTTGACCCAACATGGCTGGATCTGGAGACCAGCCCATTGCGGGTGCCGATGTTTCCGGACGCCCACGTCCACCCGGAGGAACCCGCGGATGAGCATTTCCCTTCGTTGGAAAATAATGAGAACAGAAAACCCTCTCCCGCTCCAGGCCGACCCCATCGTGTGGAAAGCGAAGGGCTGGGCCATTATGCGTGCGGCTGGATCTTCTCTCCGGAGGACGTGTTCGACGACGACCGCCTGATGAGCCTTTTGGCTGCCGGCGATTCCATAGAGCGATTGAAGGGGGTATTCCGTATCGGAGGAGAATGGATTCTGGTCAACCGGGTTGGTAAGGAGATCGATTCTCAACCGGTCGCTTATCGGAGGGACAGCAGGTTGGAGGTTATATCAAAAGAACCCCCAGACACCTGGAGTTCCTTTGAAAAAACCCTGGTTGGAAGTATCAAGCATTAAAATCGTGCATCGTCCGGGACATCCCTTTAGTAAGTCGAATCAATAAAATTCTTATGGGCTCCTTGAGGATATTCCTGGCTATAACCCTGGCCGCCGTCGGCAGCGATTCGGTCTATTCCTGCTCAAATTCGCCGGATACCGAACCTGTTTTCACTTACTCGGTCGTCAACACCTTTCCTCACGATCGGAGTTCATTCACGCAGGGTCTTGTCTACGACACGGGTTTCCTATATGAAGGGATTGGAATTGAGGGAAAATCGGCATTGCAGAGGGTTGATCTGGCCACGGGGGAAATCCTTCAGACCCGTCGGTTGGAGGACCGCTTCTTCGGAGAAGGCATCACCATTATGGGGGACAAGGTCATCCAGTTGACGTGGGTGTCCAAGGTGGGGTTTGTCTACGACAGGGAGAGCTTCGATCCGGTAGGTGAGTTCGAATATTCCACCCAGGGATGGGGGATTACGCACGATGGAAAGCAGCTGATCATGAGCGACGGAACAGCAACACTTTATTTCCTGGATCCGTTCACTTTCGAGGGAATCGGGCAAATCGAGGTCCGCGGCAAGGATGGACCCGTCACCAGACTAAATGAGCTCGAATACGTACGCGGAGAGATCTTCGCAAATGTCTGGCAGACGGATCGGATTGCTCGAATTGCACCCCGGACCGGCCGAGTGGTGGGATGGGTCGATTTGGAAGGCCTTTTGAGTGAGGAGGACAGGAAAGAAACGGTCGATGTCCTGAACGGGATTGCCTATGATGCCGAAACAGATCGATTATTCGTGACGGGAAAATTGTGGCCGAAGCTCTTCGAAATTCAATTGGTGCCACCAGAATAAACTTTGATCACCGGACACTCCATGGATCATGCCGCCCATATCACTTGGGACATCAACCCGGAGGTTTTCAGCTGGGGGGTCATTTCGGTTCGCTGGTACGGCCTGTTCTTTGCGTTGAGCTTTTTCCTCGGGTTCCACATCGTCCAGTGGATCTTTCGAAAAGAAGGCAAACCCGAGCAAGGTTTGGAGCGTCTTTTAATTTATGCCATGACAGGGACGATCGTTGGGGCACGTTTCGGTCATTGCATTTTCTATGAACCTGCCTATTATCTGGCCAATCCGATTGAAATCATTAAGTTCTGGCACGGGGGATTGGCCAGCCACGGCGGTGCTATCGGCATGGTCCTATCGGTTTATCTATACACACGTACCCAACCCGACCAAACCTTCCTGTGGTTGATGGACCGAATAGCCATTCCGGCCGCACTCGGAGGGGCCTTTATTCGCCTAGGAAATCTATTTAATTCCGAGATCATCGGGACGCCTTCCGAGGTGCCCTGGGCGTTCGTCTTCGCCCGAATCGATCCAGTTGCAAGGCATCCCGCCCAGTTGTATGAATCGATTGCCTACGGAATCATCTTCCTGTTTATCCTTTCCATCTATCGGACGCGGCGAGACTTTACGCCTGGCGGTCTGATCCTGGGTCTGTATTTTGTGAGTGTGTTTGGATCGCGATTCTTAATTGAATTCGTGAAAGAGCGTCAGGCCGCTTTTGGACACGAAATGTCACTCAGTATGGGGCAGTGGCTCAGCCTGCCGATAATTTTCGTCGGCGTCTTGCTTCTGTGGCGAACGCGTGCGAAACAGCAAACCCCCTGAGATGTTCACAAGACGATTTGGACGGACCAATCCGATTGGTTATTCACCGCCTTAGATTTCGGGGTGAGTAACATAATGTTGATCTGAAATATCAAGGCCCGGATCTTTCGATCCGGGCCTTGATAGCTTACGCCAGAAACACATTATTTTGGAGGTGTATCAGAGAAGCCTCTTGTGGGTATCGGCGACCTGTGTGCGCACATCTCCATCGATTTGAGAGACGAGTGTGGAAAAGGCGGGTAGATCGATGCCAAGGTGCCCCAGCGGGCCGGCGGGGCATTTCAGATCGGGGCAAAGAATACGGCTAACGATCGGTTGTCGGTGTCGATCAGGGATATGCGTGCGAGCGGAAGTTTCGTGAATACGGCTTCGTTATCCCTCGCAACGATTTCCAGTGCACAGAGCGCGATCACAAGCATAGATAATGCCATCTCGAAGGTTGCCCAGCAGCGGGGGGATCTTGGGGCTTCTCAGAACAGGATGCAGTTCAGCCTTCGAAATACGAATAACGCACTGGAGAACAACCAGGCCTCCGAGTCATCGATTCGGGATGCGGATTTCCCGGAAGAGATCTCAAAGTTCACCGGGGCACAGATCCGAACGCAGGCGAGCGTCGCCCTGTTGAGTCAGGCCAATATACTTCCCCAGAGCGCGCTGACCATCCTCGGTGGGGCCGCGAGGTAAGTCGTCGTTCAGGTTTGGCGATCAGGAAAAGGGAGGTTCGTAGACAGGTAGACGATCTAAGGACTGATCACCATCCATATTTTTCCTCAAAGGCAGCCTGACGGCATCCCTGCCTTTGAACCCGTCGCCCGGCCGGAATTTCCGGCCGGGCGACATTGTTTATGACCCTACAGCTTTCCCCTTGATTTCAGGGGGATGTGGCCGTAAATTCCAGTTCAATAGCCCCTTGCAGGCATCTAATCCTCGAGAAAGATCCCCACCGGTCCTTTCAAAAATCCAAGGATCCTATCCATGGCTCAAGCCCCGGTGCTCCAGGCTGAATCCCTGGTCTGTGGTTATGACAATCTCCCCGTTTTGAAAGGCATTTGCCTAAAGCTCAGCCCGGGTGATTTTGTGGGAGCCATTGGACCCAACGGATGTGGAAAAAGCACCTTGATTCGGGCCTTGAGCGGGGTACTTCCAGCCCAGTCGGGGCAGGTCACTCTGGGTGAAAGGCCGGTTTCTCAGATGTCGAGAAGAGAGATCGCGAGGCAGATTGCTGTCATCCCGCAGGACACGACCACCACGTTTTCCTTCTCCGTGTTGGAGATGGTCCTGATGGGAAGAACGCCGCATATCGGGAGGTTTAAGGCGGCCGGGCCAAGGGATCTTAAGGTGTCTCTATGGGCCATGGACAGGACCCATTCCCTCCATCTCCAGGATCGGCCCATCACCGCCCTTTCGGGCGGAGAACGCCAGCGGGTGTTCGTGGCGAGGGCATTGGCCCAAGAGCCGAAAATTCTCCTGCTGGATGAACCGACGACTCATCTGGACCTTAACCACGAGGTGGAGATCCTTGACCTCTTGAATGAATTGAACAGGGAATACAAGATGACGCTTTTTTGTGCTTCACACGACCTGAACATCACCGCGGAGTACTGCTCTCAACTCTTGCTTATGCAGGAGGGCAGGGTTGTAGCGGCAGGGAGTCCGGATGAGATTATCACACCTGGGAATATCAGTAATGTCTACGGTGTTGAGGTGATCGTCGAGGGGAGTCCCGCAACAGGTTCCCCCCAGGTGACGGTTGTGCCGCGGAAGGATGCGAGGAATGGAATTCGTAAGGCGTCAGATGGGGTTTAGAAAGATTATCGGAATCGTGCTGTTGGTCCCGGTATGCACCTCTTCAGCATGGCCTGGTCCGAACGACTTCCCGGTTACGATTAAGGACGCCCTCGGTTTTGTTGTCATCCTGAGCCGTCCACCCCAACGGATCGTATCAATGGCTCCATCCATCACGGAAATCCTGTTCGCGGTAGGAGCGGGGGACGAGGTGGTCGGAGTTACAGAATATTGCGACTACCCCAACGATGCGCAGTCGAGGACGAAGGTGGGAGGATTTGCAAATCCCAGCCTTGAGAAGATAGTTTCCTTGAAATCGTCCCTGGTCCTGGCGGCTCGGCACAATCCGATGACTGTGATCGATGGCCTCAGACAGCTCCAGGTGCCGGTGTTTGCCCTGAATCCGTCCAGCCTGGATGAGGTTTTGGACGCCATCGGGATCGTGGGAAGGCTGACAGGTCATACACTTGAGTCCGACAGCCTGATCTCGGATCTGGGGGGGAGGGTCCGAAAGATCGAGGCCGTTGTGCGCGATCGATCGGAGAAGCCCCGGGTGCTATGGGGAAAAATAGATGCCCCGACTTATACTGCCGGACCGGGGAGTTTCATCGGAAACTTGATCGATATCGCCGGAGGTGATAATGTGGCCTCAGACGCGGGAGTCGCCTGGCCTCTATTCGGCCTTGAGGCCATTGTGGCAAAAAACCCGGATGTGATCATCACATCAACCGGAAGCCCTGAAAAAATCCCAGAAATCATCCAGAAGATGAGTGAAACCGAAGGTTGGAGAGAAGTGACGGCCATAAAACGGAAGGCGGTCATTTTCGTCGATCTCAATCTGATCGGGAGGCCCGGTCCACGCATCGTCGATGGGCTTGAGGCCATTGCCCGGGCGATTCATCCCGAGCTCTTCTCGGATCGGGACGGGAATTAATCGTACCGAAATGTCAAAAAGATTGAGACTCCGACTTCGTTTCTAAACATGATTTTTCGATCGAATCGAGAGTTCTCCTTTCGCCAATTAATAGTCATGAAGTCTTTGATCCAGAAACCATTTGCATTTTACCCCCTCCTGACTGCCCTCCTTTTGGTTTCATTCGTGGTTTCAATCACCATCGGGGTGGCCTCCATTCCGGTCGCAGATGTCTTCCGGTCCGCTTTGATCGGGCTGCCTTGGGTGGGTCCAAGAATGGGGGAGGTGGACAGTACCTTTTTAACGATTGTTCGAGATATTCGATTGCCGAGGGCCATCCTGGGCCTTCTTGTCGGAGCCGCGCTGGCCTCTTCAGGAGCGGTTATGCAGGGGTTCTTTCGGAATCCGATGGCGGATCCATTCATCGTCGGAATTTCATCCGGAGCCGCCCTGGGCGCGACAGTAGCCTTTGTTCTGAAACTGGATGTTTATTTCGCAGGATTGGGTGCCGTACCGATTGCGGCCTTTGTCGGGGCCGTGGGATCCATTTTTCTCGTTTATGGATTATCCATAAGGGGTGGACAGGTACCGGTCGGCGTATTGCTGCTGACCGGTGTGGCCGTCAGCGCCCTGACAACGGCGATCGTGTCTTTGATGATGATGATGGGTGATGAAAATCCGAGGACGATCATGTTCTGGCTTATGGGGAGTCTATCCTCTCGGGCCTGGATTCACGTATGGATGATGATCCCCTATTTTGTCGTGGGGATGGTCATTTCCCTATTCTTCGCACGAGATTTAAACATTCTTCTTCTGGGCGAGGAGTCGGCGCGGCATCTGGGTGTCGAGGTGGAAAGGGTCAAGCGGGTGCTTTTGATCTCGGCTGCGCTTCTGGCCTCTTCGTCCGTGGCTGCCGGCGGCATTATCGGGTTTGTCGGTCTTATCGTTCCACACGTCACCCGGATCATCGTCGGGCCGGATCATCGTCGGCTGATCGCGGCGTCGGCTCTGTCGGGGGGGGCGTTAGTGCTCCTTGCGGACACGGTTGCCAGGATTGTGGCAGCCCCTGGAGAAGTACCGATCGGGATCATCACCGCCCTTATCGGATGCCCTTTCTTCCTGTTTCTGCTTGCCAGAAGGAAAGAGACGGGATGGTAGGGGGGGAGGAAATTTCAAAGTGAAAAATGGAAAATGGAAAATGCAAAAAGTCAAGGGGTCGGAGGTCCGGAAATATTGAAGATTGAAGATTGAAAGGCCATCAAACGTGAGACGTGAAACGGGAATTAGCCGGTGGCAGCGACAAGAAAGGGAAGGCAGGGAAGGTCTATTCGGAGGCGGCGGGGGCGAGGGAAGCTTGCGGTTTTGAGGAATGACCGCCGATCGCTTTTCTAATCTGACGGATGCCTCTTTTGAGATGAGTGCGGACTGTGTTCTCGGAAATATTGAGAATCGAGGCAATTTCCGGCACAGTCCTTCCCCGAAGGGTGAGGCTGATGACCTCGTAATTTTTCCCGAGGGCCATCGTTTCTATGACATCCCGGACCTGTGCGATGTGGATTCTCTTAGAGTCTGCGTCCCCAACGTCCGGGTCAGAAATTCCAATCCCCGCCCTTTCTTCCGTGAGGATGCGGACTTTTCGTCGTTGTTTTCGGGTTATTGTTTTGAATAGCAGGATTTCCATGACTGCTCCTGTTTAGTGTATCGGAACTTAGCAGCCTGTTGAAAAAGTGCGTTTATGCCAAGATGACTATTGTCTTTCCTTGTGGTTTGGTCCTATGATATATCAGGTTCAAACTGAGAAGGGAGGACGAGCAAATGGCAATGGGAAAACGAGGCCGACAGAGACAGGAAAACCTGTTCATCGCATCGAACACTTTGGTGAAATCTCCGGGTCATCCGTTCTACGAGAAGCTGAATCAGGTATTGGGGGCGAACGGCTTCGACGAGTTCGTCGAGGGGCTTTGCCAGCGGTATTACGCTCCTCATATGGGTCGCAAGGGCATTCCGCCCGGGGTTTATTTTCGGATGCTTTTGATTGGGTATTTCGAGGGACTTGATTCGGAACGTGGGATCGAATGGCGTGTATCTGACTCGCTGACGTTGCGCCGGTTTTTGGGGTATGCCCTTGACGAACAGACCCCGGATCATTCCAGCCTGTCTCGCATCCGGCATCGGCTTCCCTTGGAAGTTCACGAAGCGGTTTTCAAGTGGATCCTGAGGGTCTTGTGCAAAGCGGGTCTGGTGAAGGGGAAGACGTTGGGCGTGGATGCTACGACACTGGAGGCCAACGCCGCGATGCGCAGCATTGTACGCCGTGACACGGGTGAAGGCTACCAGGCATTCCTTGAGAATCTGGCCAAGGCCTCGGGCATTGAAACGCCTACCCGCGAGGACTTGTCCAAGATCGATAAGAAGCGACCGAAGAAGGGATCGAACCAGGACTGGGAGCACCCGCACGACCCGGATGCCAAGATCGCTAAGATGAAGGACGGTCGCACGCACATGGCGCACAAGGTGGAGCACGCGGTGGATCTGGACACCAATGCCATTGTGGCAGTGGCGTTGTCGGGAGCAGATGAAGGAGATACCGGGTCGTTGCCCTGGACGCTGCTCGAGGCGCAGCTCAATCTCAAGCAGGTCGCGAAGGACGAAAAAGCTGCCAAACGTTTGCACAGACAGCGTATACGGGAGGTGGTTGCGGACAAAGGATATCATAGCAACGATGTATTGACCAGTCTGAAGCAAGGCGGCATCCGGAGTTACATTTCAGAACCGGATCGGGGACGCCGCAAGTGGAACGGCCGACGAGATGAGCAGGCCGCGGTATATGCGAATCGACGCCGGATCAAGGGAGATCGCGGCAAGGCCTTGCGCCGAAGTCGTGCAGAACGGGTGGAAAGAACCATCGCTCACACATATGATACCGGTGGCATGCGCAGGTTGCACTTGAGAGACCGCGGCAATATCCTCAAGCGTTTGCTGATCCACATCGGGGGCTGCAACCTGGCTCTGCTCATGCGCAAAGTGATGGGCGTAGGTACTCCGAAGGCCCTCCAGGACCTGGCCAAGGCCTTGCAGCGTCTACTGCTCGTCCTACAATCACGTTTGCTGCCCTCGGTCACCTTTTTAACCTCTTATCAGCGTCTCCTGCTCAATCTCCTTACCTTGATTTATCTGACCCGCACTCCAGGCGTCTTTTCCGTTTATGTGCGTTGAAAGGTAGTTCTTCAACGGGCTGTTAGCGCCAAATGTAGCACTTTCGGCCAGTTTTGGCAAGTGAAAACTGGCATATCGGAGATGTCCGGGACCGTCTTAAGGGCTTTTAAGACGTCTTGGAAACCAGCTTATAATTACCGGGAATTCGATTAGGGACCTTATGGGAAAACGAGACTTCGTCGGCGTGATGTTTGAATGTTGTAATATCTACTCCCGGGTCTACATCGATAAGGATCGAAAGGCTTATACGGCAAGGTGTCCACGCTGCGGGCGTCCCATCCACATCAAGATCTCTCCCGACGGGTCCGATAGCCGATTCTTCGCGGTTCGATAGGACGAGCAGTTTTATAGCTGGAAGGAATCGAAATTGTGAGATCGTGGGCCCTGATTTTCGTAGTGTGCACCGTCGCCATGCTGTCGAGTCGGGGTCTGGTTTATCCCGTGAACTCAAGGGTCGCGGGGGAGAGCCACACGCCCAAACCTGAGAGTTTTTTTTCTCCGGAACAGATCCATCGGGGGAAGACCTACCGGAATGAAAATAGAATTGCCTTTATTTTCGGAGTTTTGATCCGGTTGTCAGCCATGGCGATCCTGCTGGCCACGAGGTTGGGTGTATTGCTTCGGGACCGGTTGTCGCAGATTTGTGGACATCGCCCGGTGGTTACCGCGTCGCTCCTGCTACCCTTCATCCTGATCCTTAACTCGGCGATCTCTTTTCCGGTTTCTTTATACAGCGGGTATTTCCACGAACACACTTACGGCATGTCGACCCAGGGGCTTGCAGGTTGGTTCCTGGATTACGGGAAATCTTTCCTCGTCCATCTTGTCGTTATTGTCCCGATTGGACTGGGTCTCCGGGTACTGATCCAGCGATTTCCTCGAACATGGTGGCTTTCTGCCTGGTTGGGGTTCGGGGTTGCCTTAATCCTGCTGGTTCACCTGGCTCCGCTTGTGATCGACCCGCTCTTCCACTCGTTTAAACCGCTTCAGGATCAGACCCTGAATCAGCGTGCATTGGAACTGGCAAAACGGGCGAACCTGGAAGTTGAAGCGATTCTTGAAATGGATGCCAGTCGCCGGACGCGACACCGAAATGCATATTTTACGGGTCTGGGCAACTCCAAACGGATCGTCCTCTACGATACGCTCCTACAGGAATCGACGGTGGAAGAGGCCGAGCTTATTCTTGCCCACGAGATCGGTCACTGGAAGCATCGCCATATCTGGAAAGGGATTGGTTTAGGCTTCGCGGGGAGCCTGATCCTCCTTTTCATCGCACATCGCACCCTCGAATGGGCAATCATCGGAGGTCGATTCGGTATTTCCAAAAAGGAAGATCCACTGGCCCTGGTGCTGATCCTCCTCCTGGTGACGGGCCTCAACTTCTTAAGCATGCCGATACAAAACGCTATCTCTCGTTCTTTCGAGCGAGAGGCTGACGAAGCCTCACTTGTATTGACTCGTCAACCCGACGTTTTTATTAAGGCGGAAAAAAACCTGGCAATTTCGAATCTTACATACGTAAATCCTTGGTGGGGAAACTACATGATGTTCTACTCCCACCCCACTACGATGGAGCGGATCGAGATGGCATTAAACTTCAAGAAAGAGGAACCAGGTGCTGATGGCGAGCGATTGGATGTTAAGGAGTGAATTCCATGAAAGTTCTACTCTGTCCTGGGATAAGAGAGGACCTGTTCGAGCAGGTGAAGGCTGTTTCCCCGACCTTGGATGTGGTCATGAGGAAAGAGGAGAATGCGGTGAGGGAAGCGAAGGATGCCGAGATTCTATTCGGATCCTACAACGATGAGATTTTGGATGCAGCGGAGCAGCTGAAGTGGATCCAGTCCAGCTCTGCCGGAATGGATGGAAGGATATCTCAGGAACTGATGGAAAATGATATTATCCTATGCAACGCCAGTGGGCTGCACGCGCCTCAGGTGGCTGAGCATGCGTGGGCGCTTACCCTTGGACTATGCCGGGGAATTCCGAAATATCTCCGAAACCAAGCAGATCGGGTCTGGAAAGGCGAGGATCTCACGGATCTTCTCGGCTCTGTGGCCGGGATCATCGGGTTTGGGGGGATCGGGAGGGAGTATGCAAAACGTGCGCATGCATTCGACATGAGGATCCTTGCGATAGACGCGCATGTAAAGGAAAAGCCTGATTATGTTGAAAGCCTCTGGGGGTTGGAGATGATCGATCAGTTGGTCGGGATGTCCGATGTTTTGTTCATTGCAGTGCCGTATACTAAGGAGACCGAAAAGCTGATCGGTTCTGCGCGTCTGTCGATGATGAAGCGAACCGCTTTCCTGGTCAACACGGCGCGCGGGCCCATCGTGGACCAAAAGGCTCTTGTTGAAGCGTTGAAGGCCAACCGAATCGCGGGAGCCGGACTCGACGTATTCCAAGAAGAACCTCTTCCTGAAGACAATGATTTATGGGCCTTGGAAAATGTGATTGTCACTCCGCATGTCGCTGGGAGTTCTGCCCTTCGGCCCAAACGCGTGATCGACTTTTTTTGTGAAAATCTGAGACGCTACTTGGCGGGCATGCCGTTTAAGAATGTGGTGGACAAGAAGTTGGGCTATCCGTTGGGCAATTGAAAGCGAAAGCATCATCGAAAAAACCAGGAATTTTGGGCGACTTCCAAGAACCAGATATCAAATTGAATCAACGACAGAGTTGAAAGAATCCATGTCCCCTTTCTTTTTCCAGGAGATGTCGAATGAAACATATCGCGGGTCTTCTGATGATCGGATTGATCTTTACCACTTCGGGAATCGCTGTCTCTGAAGAGACCAAGGTATCCGCGGAAGCAGGCTTGGATGCGTATTCGCAATACGTTTGGAGAGGTCAAAACCTTGCGGACAAGTTTTCGCTTCAGCCGAGTGTGACATTCGGGTTTGGAGAGACGGGGGTATCATTCAACGTGTGGGGGTCCCTTGCGGTTCAGGACCGCGGCACGCCAAACAATCTGGACAAGGCGGACGAGCTCGATTTTACGGTTGGTTTCGATCGGACCCTGAATGACGAGAGCGGGGTTGGGATCTCTTTGGGGTTCATTCAATACACGTTTCCTAATGCGGTTTCTGGCTCCCAGCATTCGGAGGAGTTCTATGGTGGCATCAGTGTTGGCAACCTGGCTGCACCGAGTCTCACGGTTTATCACGACTTCGGGCTTATCGATGCAACATATCTCTCCCTGGGCATCTCGCCAGAAATTCCGCTGGATCAGGAAGGCCTTGCCAGCTTAAGCATCGGGATAAACCTTGCGTTCAGTAACTATAGTGGGACAGGGAATAAAGAATTTGGGTTTAACGACTTCACCATCTCTTCGGCGGTAAGCTTCGGTGCAGGGACTTTCTCCATCAGTCCGGTTTTTGGTTACAGTTATGGCGATGATCGAATTATCACGAAAGCGGACAACGGTGAAGTCTGGGGAGGAATCAATATCGGCATCAGCAACTGAGATCCTGATATTCCTGGATCTCATCCCGCTCGAGATGGGGGGATTGGCCAATGTTTAAATGAAGGATTGTTTTCGGGATCATCGGGGGGGTCTCAATTGAAAAGGCGCGGTTTTCGCGCCTTTTGTGCTTTACAGGCCTGGGATTATCTCGTATCATATCCGGACTCAGAGGAGCTCTGAACAAAATGAGAGAGATATTCGTCGTTCCCTTTTCCAACTTCATCCTTCACGGTCTGGGTAGGCGGGAGGAATGTCTTTCCCGCGGGTCATATATCATTTCCAGCGTTTTGGAATTGATCGATCGAGATCTCGAATTCCGTTTTACCATAGGGAATGTGGCCTTCGTAGATTATTATCTCTCCTGCCATCCGGAACAGAAGGACAGGTTCGTTCGGCAAATTCAAAGAGGGGCAATCGAGGTCGGACCGGAGTGGACAGAGATTCCTCAGAACATGCAGATCGGTGAGGATATTGTTCGGAACCTCATGTACGGCCAACGTTATTTAAAAGAGATTTCCGGGTCTGTGAACCGAACGGTGGTTCCGGTCGACCTGACGGGGTGGACGTCCCAGTTTCCTCAAATTGCGAAACAGTGCGGGATAGAATGGATGGTCTGGCAACGGATGGGGCCTGAAGGTGTGGGTCTTTTCCGATGGCAAGGGATCGATGGCAGTCGGCTCCTGATCCGGCACTCCGAGGCAGGTTCCCGCACGTTGTGGCAGCTTGTGGACGGGATTCGTTCAAAATCCGGGGAAAACCTGGAGACATTCCAAGAGGTTGTAAACAAAGGTTCGTCCCCGGCCATGGTCTATTGGGGGATGGACCTGACGGCTCCGACGGAAAACCAGATTGAAAAGCTAAAGGCATGGTGTGAGGATCATAACTTCCGCCCGGCGATGGTCACGCCTAGCCATACTTTCGGCGGATTTGACGGCGAAGACGACCTTCCGACATTCGAAGGGGAAGTTCCTTCGGCGCGTCCTTTCACCGAGGCGATCTTTCCAGGAATTGTTCCGTTGAATGTGCCGGCCGTCCATCGATTGGCGGCGGCGGAGAAATTCACGACTGCAGCTCATCTCTTGGCGGGGCACGCTTATCCGGCAGTTCAGTTCAGGGAGTTCTGGCTGAAGCTCCTTGAGGCCATGGACCATCATTACGGTGCTACGGGAGGAGGGGACACAGATAAGCGAAAGGCTCGCACCCAGCGGTGCGTGATATGGTGGGCGGAGGATGTGATCCGCTCCGCCACCCGCACCATTGCGGAGCGGGTGAAATTTCCTGCGGAGCCCCGGGGGGCACTTCCGATCGTGGTGTTCAACCCGACTTCCTGGACGCGGACGGATGTTGTGACCGTTCACGTGTCGTTTTACGGGCTCGAGGACCCATCGAAAGTTCCCTTCGATATGTATACTATCGTCGATGCCGAACGCCGGAAGCTTCCGTTTCAGGATATCGCCGTTGAGCGGATCTCGACGACTGAAATCGATCTGGTTTTCGAGGCGGAGGACGTTCCTCCGGACGGATATGCTACCTTTTATCTCCTCCCGTCTGAACAAGAAACCACGGCTTTGTTGGGAATTCAGGCTCCGGGCTTGATGGCCCCCGGGGAGGATGAGCCGAAATTCGTCATTCAGGAGGTCTCCACTTCCGTATCCGCCCCTTACCGGGGGATACGTACGGAACGGACCTTTTCCAACGATTTCTATGATTTAACGATTGACGAAGTCACGGGCTTCGTCCGCGTGCGTGACCGGAGGCTGAACCGAATCATTTTCGATGGCCTGCGAATCAGGGGCGAGGAAGAGTCTCTAAACCGTGGTTATTTCCAGTACGATCCCACAGGTCGGGTGTTTGAGCTTTCGGTAGAACGGGTTGACTTGATCGAGAGCGGAGAGGTGCTGGCCACCGTACTTGTGGAAGGGCGCCTCTTGACTTCGCCGGTCGAACTGCGGTTCACGCTTTATCGGAGTCTCGACCGAATCGATCTCGAGGTGAGGCTTGCGTGGCAGGATGAACGGCCGATGAGGGTTCAATTGGAATTCCCAACGGAGGGCGAAGGACCCCAAAAGATCCACTATGGGAGCCCTTATGGGATGAATGCTTTAGAGGCGCTTGTTCCACGGTGCAGTCCGAAAAGAGATGATGAGCTGGAGAAAAAGAGTTGGGAGAAGCAACGAGAGTGCGCGGGTTGGATATCGGTAGACCAAGGGGCATGGGGATTTGTAATCGCTTCGGATCGGCGGTCCTATGAGGTAGATGAGGGATATTTGCGAGGGGAACTCCTCAGGTCGATCCCCGCCGAGGAATCCCGAGATTATCGGCTCGTTTGGAAGACCTATCCCCGGGAAATACGGGCAAACTATTCTTTGAGATCCTATCCCGGCAATTTTCGGTCCGCAAGTGTTTGGCGAGATGGATGGGGCCTCAACAATCCACTGAACGGGCAGAGCGTGGCCGATACGGCAACGCCCAAATCCCTTCCGGCCAAGATGAGTTTTTTTAAGGTATATCCCCTGGATGGTGGGACACCTGAAGAGCGCATCATTGTGCCGGTTCTCAAGCGCGCGGAGGATGACGATAGCGTGATCGTCAGGGCCTTCGAACCGGCCGGTGAGGCCCTGGAAGGGAGACTGGGGTTGTGTGAAAGAACCTTCGTTGGCTATGAGACCAATATGTTGGAGGAGAAGATCGGAGACATCGACCCTGAGAGGGTCGGGTTTCGCCCGTTCGAAATCAAGACGTTTAAGTTAAACCCCTCGGAGGGTTGAATTCATACTGGAAGGAGACGATCATGCCCAAGGTGACGTTTAAGAACTGGAACAAGACGGTGGAATGTGCGGAGGGCACAAACCTGAGGCGGCTTGCCCGGGAGCAGGGAATTCCGCTGTACAACGGCGCTTCAAAATTATTCAACTGCCGGGGCCATGGCATGTGCGGGACTTGCTGCGTGGAAGTTATACCAGAGGAAAAGGTGGGGCCCAAGCAGTATATGGAAGTCCTGCGTTTCTTTCAAATCAAGGGAAATTTCCGCCTCGCGTGCCAGTCGGATGTTCGGGGAGACATCGAGGTGATCAAGCACGAGGGCCTCTATGGGACCGGAAAGGGGCTGGTTCAAGGGGACTGAGAAGCAAGACGTAACCCGGACAAGGATTCCCCGAGCCGTTGGATCGTTAACGATGAACGATAAAGGCCTACACAATCTTTTTGTCTACGGGACGCTCCTGGACGACGGTCTGCTGAGGAGATTGGTGGGGAGGACATTTCCGAAAGTGACGGGGAAACTTGAGGGATATTTTCGAGTCGAGGAGAAGCCGGGATTTCCCTATCCATCAATAAAGGCTCAAGCGGGGGCTTTTTTAGAGGGGATGGTGCTGATGGGCATCCGTGGAGAGAACCTCTTCCATCTGGACGCCTATGAGGGAAGGGCTTATGAAAGGATCGAGGTGAAGGTCCACACAGATCGTGGGTTTTGCGAAGCGTGGGTCTATGCCGGGATTTCTGAGGGATGAGAAAACGAAACAAACTTGATTTTTCAGCTACCCTTCCCCTTCTGACTCTTCTGATTGGGCTTCTTCAACCCTGAAGAGTTCCGTAATCCTAATCGCCAGGTTGTCTCCAACCACCACAACTTCTCCTCTCCCGAACAGCTGATTGTTCACAAGGATTTCCATCGGGTTGCCAGAGAGTTTTTCGGTTTCCAGAATCGATCCCTCCTTGAGATCCAACACCTCCTTAACGTTCAGGTTAATCCTTCCCAGTTCGATGGACACGTTCAGGTTTACGTTGTCGTATTCGTCGATCGGCTTGGGTTGGTCCTCAGTTTCTTTGGGAATTATATACTTGACAAAGGCTATTTGCTTTATCCAAAAATGTTGAGTTTTTTGCGAAAGTCTCGCAGAATGCCCCGTCCCTTGGCCGGAGATCGTCCGATTCGAGCGATTTCTTTACCTGATTTTTGATGTCCTGTTTCTATATTTGTCGGCATGGGGACTGCCAACAGATTGTTTGAGTAGACAGAGCCTTCATCACTATCATGACTTTATCAAGTATATAATCACCGTTTCTTTACCTTCGAGCTGGACAAACTGTAGGGGTTGAGTTTCAGATTCATCGTCGAAGGCGTCTTGGCCACCGGTCCGGTCATCGAAATTATCCATAAGAAACCTCTAAAAAAAGATTTTAGGCAGGGGAGTCCTCTGTCATTATCGAGCTGACCTCTTTCATCAGTTCGAGTTTTGTGAATTTTCCCAGTATTCGTGTTTTGAGCTCACCCGCTTTGAAAAGGAGAACGGTTGGAACGCTCTGAACCTTTTGATCCTTAACGATTTGGGGTTCGGCTTCCGCGTCAAGCTTTCCGACTTTAATCTTGTCTTTGATCTCCTCGGCGGCTTGTTCGAGGATCGGTTCCAACTCCCGTGCGGGTCTGCACCATTGGGTGGTCACGTATACCAGAAAGGAATTGTCAGGATTAAGAACTTCATCCCCGAAGTTGCTTTCGGACAATATTGTAAGTTCCGACATTGGAATCTCGATGGGTTCGCTCGTTAATAAAGAAATATATTGTCGGCGAGAAGTTCATCAACTTCCTTGCTCAGGCTGGGAACGGTTTTCTTCAACTGTTCCATCTGAGTGTTTGCCGTGAAAAGTTTCTTGGATAGTATCTGAATCACGTTGAGAAGAACCTTCTGACAAATTTCCGAATTTCTGGTAAAAAGGTCCGTAAGCTCGTCCTTTTTGATGATAAATCCCATCACATCTCCAAGTGTGATAACATTCGCAGATCTGGGTTCATCCGTGAGGATCCCCTCTCCCCGACCAGGCCGACGGGATTGATTTTGGAAACCTCGACCCCCGTAGAGGTACGCACGGCCAGGTTACCTTCCAAAAGGATGAACATATCCGTGCTTGCCGACCCGCTGTTGTATATAGGTTCCTCGGTTCCATATTGCATCAGGCGGCATATGTTGAATATATTTTGAAGTTCAGGTAGGGTCAAACCTTCGAAGGTCGGAATTTTTTTTAATACTTCGAAGAGAGGATCCGCCGGTTCTGTGCTCATGCATGGCTCCCGCGGTAGGGACGAAGAAATACCAGTATTAAAAACCTGAAATATATCTAACTCACAATTTCAAGAAAATTTATACCAATGGTCAACAACGAATATGATCCCGTACATTTTCTCTTGCCAAATCCCTCTTAGATTTCATATACTTACCCTGAAAGACACCTGACAAATCCCGACTTAAATAAGGTTTTTCCTAGGTGGTCCATGGCGAGCGAAGAAAACGGCAGTGTTCTGATGATACAGGCCAACCCGACAGATGCCGAATTTATCGGGACATTTATTGAAAAGGTTGCAGGGTATCAGGTTACCCAAGCCTTAGACGGTCCTGACTTCATCAGAAAATTACGTATCTCCCCGTCGATGATCCTAATCGATACCCAAATGAATGAGAATTTCCTCCGGGCGATTGAAATTATGCGGCGGATTCCAAAATTAAAGTCGATTCCGATCGGTGTCGTGACGGCCAACCCGTCCAGACTGGCCCGATGCGATGAAAAAGGCATCAATGGTATTATTCTTAAACCCTTTACCCCACAGCTCCTGCTTGCCAAAATTTGGAAATTAATGAAGTTGGCTCCCCCTCCCGAGAAAGACAACGGAAAAAAGGGGGGGGACTTGAACATTCAAGTCGATCAGATCGAGAATCTCCCCACTTTGCCGTCGGTTTACAGCGAGGTTGAAAGGCTGTGCCAGAACCCGGATGTCGACTCAGAAGAACTCAGCAAAGTAATCCAGACCGACCCATCGATTACCCTCAAACTTTTACGATTGGCGAACTCCGCTTTCTTCGGATTCACGCGCAAGGTCAACTCGGTGAAGGATGCGATATCTCTCCTCGGAAACCAGACGGTCAAGAATGCAGTATTGAGCATTTCGATCTATGAGGCTACAAAGGGGGAGGAGGTATCAGCCGGGCTGGATAAAATGAAGTTCTGGCAACATTCAGTCGGAGTCGGTTCAATAGCGCGGTTTATGGCCAATAAATTGGGGATCCAGAGGGATGAGGTCTTTGCGGCAGGAATCCTCCACGACATTGGAAAGGTCGTCCTTGACGGATTGTTCAGCGATTATTATGCGCCCGTTTTGAAGGCCGTTGCCGAAAGAAAGATTTCAATTTTTCAAGCCGAGCAGGAAGAAATCGGCCTTCCTCACACTAAAATCGGCCAGGAATTGGGTCAGGCCTGGAAAATCCCCGAAAGTTTTATCGAGGGGATATCGCATCATCACAAGCCTGGAGGGTCAGATTTCGACCCGGAGCTTGCCTCCCTGATTCACGTGGCGGATATCCTCTGCCGAAATGCAGAGATGGGTTCGGGGGGGGACGATCTGGTCCCATTGATCGACGAATTCGCATCTGAAAAATTGGGCGTTGGACCGGAAAAGATCCTGGAGTGGGAAACGGATATTCTGAGTGAACTCGAGAAGGATCGGACCTTTCTATCCGCGATGGAGGATAAAAAGTCAAATTAAAGGAATCAGAAGAAGGATATATTTAATAATCAGTACTTACGAAAGGATTTGCGGATGGAAGAACTGGCAGGTATACTTTCTATATCGATGGCGGTGTCCATCATTCTGGTCATCCTCGCCAAATATCTCACGACAGCCCGGATTCAGGTTCTGAAGAGAATGGCCGTTGACTCGGAAGCGAATAGTCGGGCGGCTCTGGGGAAGATGAAAGCAGCTGAGAACGAGTTAGCTGTCGCTGACCGGAACGAGCAGATCCAGGTCAAGAAGAAGGAGTCTCTCGAGAAGCAGATTGAGAAACTGACCAAGGAACTGGGAAACCTTAACGTATAAGGTGTTGTTTTTAGGAACCGATTCCTCACGTCTCTTCAATAAGTCAATCGCACCTAGATCCAACCGTCAGAGGAGTGAGTCGAGCGTCGAATCGTAAACCGATCAAGGTTTCGTCCTATGAAGCGCATCTTGTCCGGTAAGATGCAGATTGCCCCGAACAGGGGAATACCTCTCTCACAATCGTGTGAGAGTTTGGAATAACTGCCCTCCAACCCAGAGCGCCAGAGCATACCCCACCAAGAACGGACCCCTCCCTTTTAGAGGATTCGACGATATTTCGAGTCCATAACTCCTTCCTCGTCGGGATCCCCAAAGCATTTTAGGTATCGGGAGATAAAAATATGGATCTTACAAAGCAATATCCACGAAGTCCGTATAGCGAGATTGGGGGCTTTGTCATGTTGGGAAGGACGGTTGACAAGGCGCGAGCACATAACGCGGAAAAACTCGGGGAGTACATATACGACTGCCCCCTGGACAGACTTGTGTTCGAATTCCTCGGTGTTTCCCCCGAGGATCTGGCTGAGGCTGTAAAGGAGAATTCAACGGATGAAGAGATCATGGCCTGGGTGACTCGCAAGGATGTTCCCCGAGATTCTGAAGCGGTGCGTGAGTTCAACATGAGTTTGAAAGGGCGTGCTCCCGTCACGGAGGAACAGAAACAACGATTTAAACTGACGCTGGAGAAGTTCGCCCCCGGCCGGAAGGACGTTTCAACCTGGTTCGATTTGATAGACGCCGAGGAAGGAAGGTTACCATAGGAAGCCGGGTTCGGATTTCCGGCTTAATAACAGACGGTCTACGTTCTTTTTGCAGACGAATCCATTTTAATCCTTTGGGGGCTTTGTGCTGGGTGTTCTCACATCCCGCCATCCAGATGAACATCCGGTGATCTCGGTGGAGAATCTCTTTAAGTTTTACCGGGTTCATAAGAAAGAACCCGGTCTCTGGGGATCCGTAAAGAGTTTTATCCGTCGAAGGACTTACGATGTCAAGGCTGTAGAAGATGTGAGTTTCCGAATCCGAAGGGGTGAGCTGGTTGGTTTTTTAGGTCCAAACGGGGCCGGGAAGACCACAACACTCAAGGTGCTTTCGGGTTTACTCTACCCGACGGCCGGGGATGTTTCGGTTCTGGGATTTCGTCCCTGGAAAAGGCAGAGGGCTTTTCAGCACCAGTTTTCGCTTGTCATGGGGCAAAAGAATCAGCTCTGGTGGGATCTCCCGGCCATGGATTCATTCCTCCTCAACCGGGAAATTTATCAGATTCCCCGGGCGCAGTTTGAAGAGACCATCGGGGAATTAACCGAAGCGCTCGAACTCAAATCGCTGCTGCGTGTGCAAGTTCGAAAGCTTTCCCTCGGCGAAAGGATGAAATGCGAGTTGGCGGCCGCCATTCTCCATCGACCCACGATCCTGTTTTTGGATGAACCGACTATAGGTCTGGATGTGGTGATGCAGAAGAAGGTTCGTGAGTTTATTCTGGACTACAATCGAAAGAATGAGGCGACCATCCTCCTGACGACCCATTATATGAAGGATGTGGAGCAATTATGCGACCGGGTGATCATCATAGACCATGGCAGGGTGGTTTACGATGGGAAGTTGGATGAGATCGTCCGTCGACACGTGGATCGGAAGACGCTTGTCGTGACGTTCCAGGAATCGATATCGCGGGAGGCCCTTGAGGATGTCGGGAAGATTATCGACTTTCAGGATCAGAAGGCCACTATCGGTGTACCTCGCGCTGAGGCTAGCCAGCGGGCTGCCCGCCTGTTAAACCAGTTCCCGGTCGCGGATCTCAACATCGAGGATCCTCCTGTAGAAGAAGTGATTCGCCATCTGTTTCTGGCCGGATCAGAAGCGCCGCAATTGGGATCAGGCGGCTAATTCACGGCCGGATTATATCAAAACCCCTTTTCCGTTTGTCAAAGATATCCCCCGTGCATTCATTCCGGTCGAAGCTCAAACTCCTGAGTATGTTCCTGCAGGAGGCAGTTCAATATCGATCCGAGAGTTTTATCTGGTTTTTGTTCGACGTGATCGGACCGTTGGTTATGATCCTGATGTGGCGTTCGGCCTACGGACCCTCCGATCAATTCGGGGGGTATACCGAAAACCAGATGATGCTCTACTATGTTGGGATGATGTCTCTGCGGACGCTTCTCAACGTCCATCCGGAATGGGAGATCAGCCAGGAAATCCGGACAAGTGAGTTTTCCAAACATCTCCTCAGGCCGCTCGGGTTCAATCAGTACCACCTTATGGGGGAGGCCGCCTGGAAACTCCTGCGGATGATTTATCTTTTACCGGTGGTGGGGATTTTCCTGATCTGGCTTGGTCCTGTTGTCCTGTCGGCTGTGGGTTTGACCCGAGAAATGGCCATCCCTTTTTTCGGGAGCCTGGTGCTGGGTTATTTTTTAAACTATTATATCAAAGTGACACTCGGGCTCGTCGCATTCTGGATGACCGAGTCCGTTGGGGTGTTCAACTTCTTCTTTCTGATTCAGCTCTTATTCGAGGGAACGGTAATCCCGCTGGACCTCATGCCGGAATTGGTACAGCGGATTGGGGAATTTCTTCCGTTTCGGTATTTCTATTTCCTTTCGATGTCGATTCTACAGGGAAAATTGGACGCTCCGACAGCATTCCAGGAGATCTTTACCCAATTTGCGTGGTGTATCGGTGCGTATTTGATCATGCGAATCGTGTTTCGGATGGGGGTCCGGAATTATAGTGCCGTTGGGGGATGAATGTAAATTGGAAACTGCAAACTGAAACGGTTGCTGATTCAAAGTTGAGGTTAAAGGAAGAATGGAACATCCAGGGAAGTTGATGGGGAAAAGTCTAAACTGGAAAGGGACCGGGCGGATCGGATCGGAGGCGAGAAATTAATCGAGGATCTCGAAGCGGATCAATTCGCAGGTTTGAAACCTATCGATGAGATCCGGGGGTAGAAGGATCTGGAGGTTTTGACTGATCGTGAAGGTATCCTCAATGGGCTCCGCACCTTCTTCAAAAGCTATACGAAACTTTTTGGTGGAACCCGGCAGCGTTTCATCCCCTTCGATGACGGCCTCCGGGACGGTATAAACCCGGATATCCCCCCATTCGTTTCGGACCAACCAGGATCTGGAGGTGAGGATCCGGATATTCTTTTCGTCCGGTTTGGGGACTGATGGATCAGAGGTTGGAACGTGGGATACAGGCTGAGGTTTTGAAGACCTTTTCCGGACAGCCGCCCTTTTCGGAACTTTTGAATCGCTTGTTTGGAAGATCAGGCGGGTATTCGCAACGACCGCTAAAATCAGAAAAAACGCGAAAAGGACTGTGACGATTCCATTGTAATAACCGGGGAAGTCAATTCCGAATCGAAGGCCTCCCATCGTAACGGTCAACAGGTTTAGTGAGATGGCAGAGATACTGAGATTGGCGGTGGAGAGCAGGTAAAGAATTCCAGCCGCGAGTAAAATCGGTGACAGGATTGCGAGGATTGCGATTTCGAGTGCGATGGATTCCAAAAAAAGCCCATCCTATGGTTCAACAGAACCTTCTTTTTGTTTAGCGCTCCGACCGGGCATCAGGACCAAAACGCCAAGGCTTGACAGGATCACTCCGATCCCAAGACCCCACATCTGAGTCCGACCGAAACCATATCCCCGATCTAAATCGAGAAAATCTGCACCAAGGGAGATGATCACCAGGGAGATCCCGTCGATCAACAGAATCAGGCCGGCAACCACCGCCCACCCTTTTGACTGGACAGCTATGGACAAGGGTCCCGCACCCCATTTCGCATTACGTTGGCCTTGTGTCCTGGATCACACCTTGCCATTTTCGATTGCAATGATCGTGCCATACGAAAATTGATTATATTAATATCTATTATAAAACCAGTTACCTAATTCGTCAAACTATAATGCTAAAAAAAACAGGCATATTGGAAATATATTAGTGAGTGTTAACAGCAAACCTTGCCAAGTATGACAACCCCTCCCGTGAGAATGGCTAAGAAATCGAAAAGATCGAAGATGGAGACGGCGGTCTCGATAGAGGATTTAAGGGGAATTCTTGGGGCCGTACATCCCGATCCATTTTCCGTCCTGGGTATGCATACGGTACGTGTCAAGGGGCAGGAAGCCCTGGCGGTGCGCACCTTCGCACCCGATGCACACCGGGCATGGGCCTGGAATGTGGAGACTTCTGAACGATATGAGATGGCAAGGATTCACGAGGATGGTTTTTTCGAGGCTGTGGTATTGGATTGTCCAAGGGTTTTTGCGTATCAATTGATTTTTTCAGACAATGGAGGGGAGGATCGTTGGGTTTGGGATCCCTACAGCTTTCCCCCGGTCCTGAGCGATTATGACCTTCACCTCTTTCAGGAGGGGAAACATCTCCGGCTTCATGAGAAGATGGGCGGGCAGATTTATTCCACCGGGAACGTGAGTGGGATTTTGTTCGCAGTGTGGGCCCCGAATGCCCGCAGGGTAAGTGTTGTCGGAAATTTCTGTCGCTGGGATGGAAGGGCCTATCCGATGAGGTCGAGGGGGGCCTCAGGTGTATGGGAGCTGTTCGTTCCCGGGTTGGGAGAAGGGGATCTTTACAAGTACGAAATTCTAGGGAAGGACAAACAGCTGCTCTTGAAAAGCGATCCATTCGCGAGGCAAACGGAACTCCGGCCAAGCACAGCTTCGATCGCGACGGTATTATCTTCAAAGCACTGGGACGATTCAACCTGGATGAAGGAACGTGTGAACAAGAACCCGTTGGGTCATCCGATGTCGATCTACGAAGTCCATCTTGGATCGTGGAAGAGGGTCCCCGAGGAGGAGAATCGGCCGCACACCTACACGGAGTTGGCCTGCTCCCTTGTCGATTATGTTTCGGAGATGGGGTTTACTCACGTCCAGTTCCTGCCAGTGATGGAGCATCCGCTGGACGACTCGTGGGGGTATCAAACAACAGGATATTTCGCTCCGACGTGCCGGTTCGGATCACCCTCGGATTTTGCCACGCTTGTCGAAGCGTTTCATCGCCGAGGCATCGGTGTCCTGATCGACTGGGTACCGGGACATTTTCCCAGGGATGCCCACGGGCTGGCGGAGTTCGACGGGACTTATCTCTACGAGCACGCAGATCCCAGACAGGGGGAACACCCCGATTGGGGGACGAAGATTTTTAACTACGGAAGGCGTGAGGTTTGTAACTTTCTCCTTTCGAGCATTCTCTATTGGTTCGAGCAGTACCACATCGACGGAATCCGGGTGGATGCCGTGGCTTCAATGCTTTACCTGGATTATTCAAGAGAGTCCGGGGATTGGGTCTCCAATCGCTATGGCGGGCGGGAAAATCTTGAAGCCATCGACTTTTTGAAGCAGTTGAACCAGGTCGTCTATGACCAATTTCCCGGCGTCGTGACCATTGCAGAGGAATCAACGGCATGGCCGGGCGTATCCCGCCCGACCTACATGGGGGGGCTCGGTTTTGGTTTGAAGTGGAATATGGGATGGATGCACGATGTGTTAAACTACATGGCCCTCTCACCTGTTTACCGAAAATATCATCACGATTATCTCACGTTCGGTCTGCTTTATGCTTTTCACGAAAATTTCGTCCTCCCCCTCTCCCACGATGAAGTCGTCCACGGAAAGGGCTCCCTGTTGGGAAAGATGCCGGGGGACGACTGGCAGAAATTTGCGAACTTGAGACTGCTCTACGGTTTTATGTACGGTCATCCCGGGAAGAAACTCCTGTTCATGGGCGCCGAATTCGGGCAGTGGGATGAGTGGGACCACCGAAAGAGCCTGGACTGGCATCTGACCCAGTCCGATCCCCATCGCAAACTCCAGGATTACGTCCGGGATCTCAATCAACTCTACCGCTCCGAGCCAGCCTTATTCGGACTGGATTTTGAGGATGCGGGGTTTGAATGGATCGACCTCCACGATACCGAACAGGGAGTTGTATCGTTTTTGCGGAGGGCTGAAGACCGGAATCAATTTGTTATCTTCGTCTTAAATTTTACCCCGGTCCCCAGGTTTGATTATCGAGTTGGCGTCCCGGAGACCGCTTTCTACAGGGAGCTGATGAACAGCGACGCCGAGGCCTACGGCGGGGGAAATATCGGAAATGAAGGAGGGGTGTGGGCGGACAACATTCCCTGGCACGGGAGAGCATTCTCCATCGGGCTCACGGTTCCCCCCCTCGCGGCCCTGATTCTTAAAGTGAGGACCGAGGGGTGAGGGCTCGTCCAGCCGTCGCGTGAAAAGGATTCTGTATTTGCGGCACACGAAGATCATATGCACCCTGGGGCCGGTCAGCCGGTCTCCGGAGGTCATCAAGAACCTGATCCGGGCGGGGATGGATGTCGCGCGGCTAAATTTTTCGCACGGGACACACCGGGAACACGATGAAGTTGTGAATCTCCTGCGTAAGGCCTCGAAGGAGGCCGGAAGGCCAGTTGCCATCCTTCAGGATCTGCAGGGACCCAAGATTCGGGTCGGATCGATCTCGGCCGGGACGGCCCGGCTGGAGAATGGCGCGTTTTTTACGCTGACGACTCGTGCCGTGCCGGGAGATGAAACCTGTGCCTCCACGAATTACGGTGAGATCGGGCGGGACGTGAAGGTTGGGGATCGAATTCTCCTGGATGACGGGCTCATCGAATTAGGTGTTGTGGAAGTTGACTCCGAGAAAGTGCGATGCCAGGTCATAAAAGGCGGCCTCCTTCGCCCACACAAAGGAATCAACTTGCCGGGGGTTGCGGTCAGCATACCGGCGTTGACCGCGAAAGACCGGGAGGACTTGCGATTCGGTATGACTCTCGGCGTAGATTATGTGGCATTGTCTTTTGTGCGTAGCCCGGATGATGTCGCCCAGATCAAAGAGGTCATCCGGAAGGAGGGCCCCGACGTCCCTGTCATCGCAAAGCTGGAGAAACCGGAGGCCATAGACGGGCTGGAAGGGATCCTGGACCTGGCCGACGGGGTGATGATCGCGCGTGGGGATCTCGGTGTGGAGCTGTCTCCGGAACGTGTGCCGGTCCTTCAGAAGCGGATTATCGAGGATGCGAATCGGGAGAAGGTCCTCGTGATCACGGCGACGCAGATGCTGGAGTCGATGACGGTGAATCCAAGGCCCACGCGTGCGGAAGCATCCGACGTGGCAAACGCCATCTTCGACGGGACGGACGCGGTGATGCTTTCAGGTGAAACGGCGGTTGGGGAATACCCGGTCCCGTCCGTAGAGATGATGGCCCGAATCGTGGATCAGGCGGAAGAGAGCTTGCTGTCCCGAGGACAGACCCGCCGACGTCGCTGGGAGACACCGACGTTGTCTTTTCCGGAGGCTACAGCGGAAGCGGCCTGCCTGGCTGCGCAGGATCTCGGCGCCCGGGCGATTGTGGCATTCACCCAATCCGGGTTTACAGCTCGCTTGATCTCCAAATACAAGCCGTCTTGCAGGGTGATCGGGTTCACGCCGAATGATCGGATCGTCGGGCGTATGACCCTGTACTGGGGGGTTGAACCCCGAAAGCTGGATCACGTGGTGGGGATCGACGAGATGCTCGAACGTCTCGACGACCTGCTTATCTAGGATGGGTCCGTATCGGCAGGGGACACGCTTGTAATCGTTGCGGGTGCTCCCCTTAACCAGCAAGGACAGACGAATTTCTTGAAACTTCATCGAGTAGGAGAGCTGTCGAAAACAGGGAAATGAAAAAAAATGAAAAATGGAAAGTGCAGGATGATTATGAGTGATCATACAGGAGGAATTTGATGAAACTTGTCAGTTACGGAGAGGCGGGATCCGAGCGTGCGGGGGTTATGGTGGGAGATCGGATCTTGGATATCAACGGCGCAGCACCGGACCTCCCCTCGCAACTGAAGCAGATCCTCGAGCGGGGAATGATTCCGGCGGTAGAGGCCCTTTTCGAGAAGGCCGATCGGATGGGACCTGAACGATTTGTGGATTCGGGGTCCGTGCGACTCGGTCCGCCTGTGCCCCGACCGGGCACGATTGTCTGCGTCGGCCTGAACTACAAAGACCATGCAGAGGAGACGAAAGTCCCCTTGCCCAAAGCTCCGTTGCTCTTTTCAAAAGCAGGATCGTGCGCTGTTGGCCCGACGGACGACGTTGTTCTGCCTCCCCACAGCGGAAACATCGACTGGGAGGTGGAGCTCGCGGTGGTGATCGGGGAGAAAGCCCGGCGGGTGGCCTCGAAAGATGCAGATCGTGTGATCGCCGGCTATACGGCGGCCAATGATGTAAGCGGACGGGAAGCGCAATTCGGAGACGGACAGTGGTTTCGGGGAAAGAGCTTCGACACCTTTGCGCCTATGGGACCCTATCTTTTCACAAAGGATGAGGTCTCAGACCCCCACGATCTTGACATCTGGATGAAGGTCAACGGGGAGTTCAAACAACGCAGCAATACTTCGAATCTAATCTTCAAGATCCCTGAACTGGTTGAATATATCACCGCCGGTTTGACCCTTCAGCCGGGGGATGTCATCTTTACGGGTACGACATCGGGCGTTGGGGCGTTTATGGAGCCGGCGCAGTTTTTGAAGGAAGGAGATATGATGGAGTTGGAAGTGGAAGGATTGGGGGGACATCGTACAAGGGTGGTTAAAGCGTAGAGGTCAGGGAAAAGCAGTAGCAGTAGCAGTGGCAGGAAGAGCAAAGGCAGGGGTCAGAGGTATGAGGAAATTGAAGATTGAAGATTGAATATCGAAGAGATGCCGTGTCCAGAAGAAAGTCCTGGGGTTTTGAAATATTCAATTTTCCGATATTCAATATTCAATGAAGTTAAAGGGAGAGGGTTATGGCAGAAAGGCATCAACCGGAAGTGGGCGTGGGGTTGATCGGTGCTGGATTCTCCGCGGGTCAACACGCCAATGCCTATCAGACAGTACGGGGGGTGAAGGTAAATCTGGTGGCAGTCTGCTCTCGCGACATCCATAGGGCGGAGCGGTTTGCCAGCAAACATGGTTTCGAGCATGCCTTTGGGGATTACCGGAAGGTCCTTGATCGTCCTGACGTAGATCTCGTGGATGTGTGTACGCCGAACAGCCACCATCGTCAGGTGGTCATCGACGCGGCCCTGGCCGGCAAGGAGATCGTCTGTGAAAAACCCCTGACTGCCTACTGCGGAGAAGACATGGATGACCTTGCGGGAATGACGACGACCCGCCAGGAGATGTTGCGAGTGGCCATGGAAAATGTCAAGGAGATGCGACAAGCGGCCGATCGGGGGGGCGTGAGGATCATGTACGCCGAGAATTGGGTCTATTCGCCCCCGATCCAGAAGGCGCTAAACCTGGCCTGTGCGAGCGGTGGCACAATTCTGGACATCAGGGGGGAGGAGTCGCACAGCGGATCTCACTCGGCGTTCTCGAAGCGCTGGAAATTCACCGGGGGAGGGGCCCTGATCCGGCTCGGGTCGCATCCATTGGGTGCGGCGATCTATATGAAGCGCGCAGAGGCCGCTTTTCGGGAATTGCCGGTGCCCAGACCCGTCTCCGTTACCGCTGAGGTAGGATATCTGACACGGACCAGCGCGTTCCAGAGAAAGCCTGATCCGTGGCTCGTTCAGGACTGGCAGGACGTGGAGGACTGGTCCGTGGCCGTGGTCACGTTCAGCGACGGATCCAAGGCGACCATCACCGCGACGGATGTCGTCCTGGGAGGGATTCAGAACCGGATCGAACTCTATCTGTCGAACGCTCGAATCATCTGTAATATCAATCCGAATTCGACCGTCCAGGCCTACGCCCCCGACGACAAGATTTTCGAATCGGAATATATCGCCGAGAAGATTTCAACAAAAGCGGGATGGAGCTTCGCTTCACCCGACGAGGAATGGATGCAGGGGTATCCACATGAGATTCAAAATTTTGTGGAATGCGCAACGTTTAAGATGCAGCCGCTTTCCGACGCGCAGTTGGGTGAGGATGTGGTGAAGGTGATCTATTCGGCTTATCTGTCCGCCGAGGCGGGAAGGAAGGTGGAGATTGAGTGAGGTAGGAAATGGAAAGTGAAAAATGGAAAATGAAAAATGCAAGTTTTGAAAATTGACCCCCCCGTTTTTAAAGAAGAGCCCGACGGGATCATCCGCCGGGCTTTTGTGCACCTAAACTCCAATGGCCCTGAGGCCGACTCTCTTGGCAGCTGAGATCTGATGGTGGTCTGAGGACACAAAAACATCGGCTCCCCATTCGAGTGCGCAACCGATATGGAGTGCGTCCATCGCGCGCAGGGGGGTTGTTTCCAGAACCCGAATCGATTGACCCACAACGGAGGGCGTGATGTTGCAGATCGCCGCACCAGTGAGGTCATTCAAGAGCGCATCCTTTATTTGATCATACCGGTATAGGGTCAGCAGACGATCCTGTCTTAATCTGCAAGAGGGCTGAGATGATTTCCGGCAGACAGATCACACTGACTGCAAGGTCGCTGGAACTCAAACAGAGTGCTTCAACCTGTTCCGTCCCGGGTTCTTCAATGTATCGTTTCGCGAATGCCGAAGCGTCGAAAAGGCCCTCATCTTTCAGCTTGCTCCCTCTCCTTGAATATCTCCTTGCTCAGAGAGGCACCCTCTAACCTGAGCTTGAGGGCCGGTTGCTTCCAGGTGGGGTTATTATCGTGATCTGAGACCGGAACGATGTCGGCGATCGGCCGGCCATAACGCAGGACCCGGATTTTTTCGCCTTTTTCAACTTCGTCCAGGCATGATGCCGCAGTTTGACGGAATTTTGTGAAAGCAATCGTCTTCATTTCACTCTCCCTTAGGCCTATGAGAATTATGTACAGATATGTACATAAATGTACATTATTATTCTGGATTTGTCAAATCAAAAGGTCTCATCGACCACTCTTGAAATTGATGAAAAAACCGTGGACTGGCCTTCCTGGAGCGGATTATTAACGTCCCGTCGGCAATGCGCTTGACTTTCCCATGCCATCTATCTATCTTTATTAAAGTTAAGAGATTGTTTATAAAGAGCTCCGGAATAAACATCTTTACTCCCAAAGATGAGGGGAGATTCGACAATGGAAAATGTCAACGGTCAATTGATCAAGCATCTTAAACGGATAGAACCCGCTGAAAACGTGGATTCCAGTCTGGGACGTGTCCTCAAAAATCAGGCCGAGGAAAAATTAAGAGAACTCCGTGTGCTGATTCGCTATTACCAGATGCGTTATGGCATGTCCGTCAACGAGTTCTACGCTCGAAAGATCAAAGATCAGGATCATACTTGGGAGGACGAGGAAACCCATTTCGACTGGGTCAGCGCACTTCAAGCGGCCGAAGACATGGAAAAAGAGATCATCGGTTTAGAGGAAATTCTTGCCCATGCAGACGGTTGAAGATTTCCTAAAGGAGGTGCGACAGGGGTTATCGAATTACGCTTAATATGTTCGATATGAGATCGTCAGTCGCGGTGCTCAATACGTGAAGATTCGGCTCATCATCAATAAAGATCTCTTCGTTCAGGTCAACCGCAATGAGGCAGCATCGCTCACCAATTTTGCGCTGATCCATCGATCTCAAAGGACCTATGGCCGGGACGAGTATAGAGAGGTTTGGCATCGACACAATTTGTCAGATCCAAAACATCATAACAGCAGTCCAGAAGGCAGCCAGTCTATTTCCCTCACAGAGTTTCTTGCAGAAGTGGACAACCTATTGCACACCGAGGGGCTGATTTGAACCTTATCCCAAATTCTGTGTGCCCGGACAACCAATATAAAAAGGCCCGGTGGACTTTCCGCCGGGCCTTGTGCATATCCTCCTGAAGGCATTCCTTTCTTCTCTACACCCCTCCCCGATGGGGAAAACCTGTGAATCGGAGAAACAGAGAGAATGTTTTCCCCTTCCCCGGTTCTCCGACTCCCCAAAGACAAGGTGTTGGGTTCCCCGACCCCGACACCTGGCCCCCGGTCCCTGATTATTTTGCTACTTCACAAACACCATCTTCCGCAACGCCACGCTCGTTCCCGCCTCCAACCTATACAGATAGAGTCCTGTCGACACCGAACGACCTGACGCATCCCGGCCGTCCCATCGGGTGTTGTACCTGCCTGCCGAATGGGGAGCGTTTATCAAAACGCGGACCTCCTGGCCCTGTATGTTATAGATGGTCAGGCGTACCTCAGAGGCCTCGGGCACCGAGTAGCGGATGGTGGTTTCGGGGTTGAAGGGGTTGGGGAAGTTCTGATCCAGCCCGAAGGACAGGGGCTCGTTGGAATCCAGCGCGAAACGAACATCCGGAGATCCGCTTAACGGATCCAGACCGCCGACCAACCTATTTCCTACCCGGGTACTGTTCTTGGCCAGCTTCGCGTGTTTGCCCTTACCCTTTTTGGGCACCGGAACATTCAGAATATTGGAGATGTTCCCGGAGGCATCCGTGGCAAACGCACGGAGGTTGGGCCCAGGCCCGGAGGCGGAAATCAGGTTTCCGTTCGCGTCGAAGACAAACTTCCAGGTGCCTCCTCCGCCGCCATCGTCATCATCGTCTTTACCCCCACCCTTCACGACGAGCTTCACCTTCTGTCCATCGGTCACCGGGAAACCGCCCTTCTGGATCGCCGCGTTCAACAGGTCCTCCAGCAGTTGCTGATCCGGCCCTTTGAGCTCCACCTTGATCTTATTCTTCTTGAACTTGATCTTGATTTCGTTTTTGACGTTGCCCCCGCCGTCATCGTCATCGTCGCCGCCGCCTTTCTTTTTCTTGAATTTCAGCTGAAACTGGTCTGTCGGGCCAAGAGGGTGGACGATACAGGCGGTTTCCACGGGATTTGGATCGCACAGGTCGGTCCCCAAAACCGACACCATGAAGAGGTTTCCGCTTCCGCCATCGTCGTCGTCATCATCCCCGGAACCGCCTACCCGCATCAATGCGGCCTCGATTTCGGGGGGGGTGTTGTCCACGATCGTCACGTTCTGGGTCGCCGTCGAGGTGTTGCCGCTGGCGTCTTCCGCTGTCCAGGTTACCACTATCGTGCCCAGAATGATGGCGGGTGCATCGTTGGTGACGGTGGGGAAGGGGTCACAGTTGTCGATAGCCGTGGCAATACCGATGCTCAGGGCCTGTCCGCCCTGGCCAGTGCACTCCAAGGCGAGGTCCGCAGGCACAGTCAGAACCGGGCCTGTGATGTCCTGAACGACGATATTCTGCGTCTGCGTCAAGGTGTTCCCGTTGCCGTCATCGTAGGTCCATGTCACCAGGGACGTTCCTTGAGTTGAACGGGTCAGGGGGTCGGTTGTGGTCCCAGTGATGGTCCCTGAGCAGTTGTCGGTCGCCGTAGGGGCTGTGCTGATCGTGGCCGAGCACTCGCCAGTGGCAGGTGCTAGGGACGGCAGATCGGCAACCGGTGCCGTGACGTCATTCACGACGATGTTCTGCGTCTGTGTCGTGGTGTTGCCGTTGCCGTCGTCGTAGGTCCATGTCACCACCGACGTCCCCTGAGTTGCTCGGGTCAAGGGGTCGGTTGTCGTTCCGGTGATTGCCCCGGCGCAGTTGTCGGTTGCCGTGGGCGGGCCGGCGATCGTGGCTGAGCATTGGCCTGTCGCGTCCGCCAGGGACGCTGCATCGGCCACCGGGGCAGTGTTGTCCTCCACGACGATGTTCTGCGTCTGTGTCGTGGTGTTTCCGTTTCCGTCGTCGTATGTCCATGTCACGACGGACGTCCCCTGAGTTGCTCGGGTCAAGGCGTCGGTTGTCGTTCCGGTGATTGCCCCGGCGCAGTTGTCGGTTGCCGTGGGGGCTGCTCCGATCGTGGCCGAGCATTCACCTGTGGCAGGTGCTAGGGACGCCAGATCGGGAACCGGATCTGTGGTGTCCTCCACGACGATATTCTGCGTCTGTGTCGTGGTGTTGCCGTTGCCATCGTCGTATGTCCATGTCACGACGGACGTCCCCTGAGTTGTGCTGGTTAGATCGTCGGTCGTTGTCCCATTGATTGCTCCTGCGCAGTTGTCGGTTGCCGTTGGGGCTGCGCCGATCGTGGCCGAGCATTCACCTGTGGCAGGTGCTAGGGACGCCAGATCGGGCACCGGATCTGTGGTGTCCTCCACGACGATATTCTGCGTCTGTGTCGACGAGTTGCCGTTGCCATCGTCGTATG
Organism: Candidatus Latescibacterota bacterium; assembly: GCA_965217865.1. GTDB lineage: Bacteria > Latescibacterota > UBA2968 > SICM01 > SICM01 > CBDCJO01. The sequence goes on from CBDCJO010000002.1 coordinate 4,795,119, forward strand.
TCCATGTCACGACGGACGTCCCCTGAGTTGTGCTGGTTAGATCGTCGGTCGTTGTCCCATTGATTGCTCCTGCGCAGTTGTCGGTTGCCGTTGGGGCTGCGCCGATCGTGGCCGAGCATTCACCTGTGGCAGGTGCTAGGGACGCCAGATCGGGCACCGGATCTGTGGTGTCCTCCACGACGATATTCTGCGTCTGTGTCGACGAGTTGCCGTTGCCATCGTCGTATGTCCATGTCACGACGGACGTCCCCTGAGTTGTGCTGGTTAGATCGTCGGTCGTTGTCCCATTGATTGCTCCTGCGCAGTTGTCGGTTGCCGTTGGGGCTGCGCCGATCGTGGCCGAGCATTCACCTGTGGCAGGTGCTAGGGACGCCAGATCGGGCACCGGATCTGTGGTGTCCTCCACGACGATATTCTGCGTCTGTGTCGTGGTGTTCCCGTTTCCGTCGTCGAAGGTCTAGCAGCCCGTTGAAGAACTACCTTTCAACACACATAAACGGAAAAGACGCCTGGAGTGCGGGTCGGATAAATCAAGGTAAGGAGATTGAGCAGGAGACGCTGATAAGAGGTTAAAAAGGTGACCGAGGGCAGCAAAGCGTGATTGTAGGACGAGCAGTAGACGCTGCAAGGCCTTGGCCAGGTCCTGGAGGGCCTTCGGAGTACCTACGCCCATCACTTTGCGCATGAGCAGAGCCAGGTTGCAGCCCCCGATGTGGATCAGCAAACGCTTGAGGATATTGCCGCGGTCTCTCAAGTGCAACCTGCGCATGCCACCGGTATCATATGTGTGAGCGATGGTTCTTTCCACCCGTTCTGCACGACTTCGGCGCAAGGCCTTGCCGCGATCTCCCTTGATCCGGCGTCGATTCGCATATACCGCGGCCTGCTCATCTCGTCGGCCGTTCCACTTGCGGCGTCCCCGATCCGGTTCTGAAATGTAACTCCGGATGCCGCCTTGCTTCAGACTGGTCAATACATCGTTGCTATGATATCCTTTGTCCGCAACCACCTCCCGTATACGCTGTCTGTGCAAACGTTTGGCAGCTTTTTCGTCCTTCGCGACCTGCTTGAGATTGAGCTGCGCCTCGAGCAGCGTCCAGGACAACGACTCGGTATCTCCTTCATCTGCTCCCGACAACGCCACTGCCACAATGGCATTGGTGTCCAGATCCACCGCGTGCTCCACCTTGTGCGCCATGTGCGTGCGACCGTCCTTCATCTTAGCGATCTTGGCATCCGGGTCGTGCGGGTGCTCCCAGTCCTGGTTCGATCCCTTCTTCGGTCGCTTCTTATCGATCTTGGACAAGTCCTCGCGGGTAGGCGTTTCAATGCCCGAGGCCTTGGCCAGATTCTCAAGGAATGCCTGGTAGCCTTCACCCGTGTCACGGCGTACAATGCTGCGCATCGCGGCGTTGGCCTCCAGTGTCGTAGCATCCACGCCCAACGTCTTCCCCTTCACCAGACCCGCTTTGCACAAGACCCTCAGGATCCACTTGAAAACCGCTTCGTGAACTTCCAAGGGAAGCCGATGCCGGATGCGAGACAGGCTGGAATGATCCGGGGTCTGTTCGTCAAGGGCATACCCCAAAAACCGGCGCAACGTCAGCGAGTCAGATACACGCCATTCGATCCCACGTTCCGAATCAAGTCCCTCGAAATACCCAATCAAAAGCATCCGAAAATAAACCCCGGGCGGAATGCCCTTGCGACCCATATGAGGAGCGTAATACCGCTGGCAAAGCCCTTCGACGAACTCGTCGAACCCGTTCGCCTCCAATACCTGATTCAGCTTCTCGTAGAACGGATGACCCGGAGATTTCACCAAAGTGTTCGATGCGATGAACAGGTTTTCCTGTCTCTGTCGTCCTCGTTTTCCCATTGCCATTTGCTCGTCCTCCCTTCTCAGTTTGAACCTGATATATCATAGGACCAAACCACAAGGAAAGACAACAGTCATCTTGGCATAAACGCACTTTTTCAACAGGCTGCTAGGTCACGACGGATGTCCCCTGAGTTGCGCGGGTCAAGGCGTCCGTCGTGGTTCCAGTGATGGCTCCGGCGCAGTTGTCGGTCGCCGTTGGCGCCGCGCCGATCGTGGCTGAGCATTCACCTATGGCATCAGGGAGGGACGCCAGATCGGCAACCGGTGCAGTGAGGTCCTCCACGACGATGTTCTGTGTCTGCGTCGTGGTGTTGCCGTTTCCGTCGTCGAAGGTCCACGTCACGACGGACGTCCCCTGAGTTGCGCGGGTCAAGGCGTCGGTTGTCGTTCCAGTGATTGCCCCTGCGCAGTTGTCCGTGGCCGTGGGCGACGCGGCGATCGTAGCTGAACACTCACCTGTGGCATCCGCCAGGGACCCTGCATCCGGAACCGGGGCAGTGACGTCATTCGCGACGATGTTCTGTGTCTGTGTCGTGGTGTTTCCGTTTCCATCGTCGTAGGTCCATGTCACGACGGCCGTCCCCTGAGTTGTAAGGGTCAAGGGGTCCGTTGTGGTCCCGGTGATGGTCCCTCCGCAGTTGTCCGTGGCCTAAGGAGGATCACTGATCGTAGCCGAGCATTCACCCGTGGCGTCCGGGAGGCTCGCGACATCAGGGGCTGGAGCTGTGACGTCGTCCACAACGATGTTCTGCGTCGTGGTGTTGCCGTTTCCGTCGTCGAAGGTCCATGTCACCACCGATGTTCCCTGAGTTGTAAGGGTCAAAGCGTCCGTCGTGGTCCCGGTGATGGTCCCTTCGCAGTTGTCGGTGGCCGTGGGTGTTTCGCTGATCGTGGCCGAGCATTCACCTGTGGCATCCGGCAGGGTCGCCACATCAGGAGCCGGCGCCGTGACGTCGTCCACAACGATGTTCTGTGTCTGCGTCGTGGTGTTGCCGTTTCCATCATCGTAGGTCCAGGTCACGACCGACGTCCCCTGAGTTGTGCTGGTCAAGGCATCCGTTGTGGTCCCGGTGATGGTTCCTTCGCAGTTGTCGGTGGCCGTGGGTGTTTCGCTGATCGTGGCCGAGCATTCGCCTGTGGCATCCGCCAGGGCCGCCAGATCTGGAACCGGCGGAGTGGTATCCTGGACCACCACGATCCTTGTCGCAGAACCTGTGTTTCCGGATGCATCCGTGGCTGTATAGGTTATGTTGTAGTTGCCGGGTGTGCTCGTATCCAGGCTGTCGAGGGTTGTAACTGCCAGGTCGCCGTCGCATGCATCATTCGCAGTTGCCCCGGGATCGGTGTAAGTATCCCCGCACTCCACGGTATCCGGGCTGGCACCGTTCATTGTCACCACCGGCGGTGTGGTGTCCTCGACGGTCACTTCCAACGAATCTGTGGCCGTGACTAGCCCATCGCTTACAAGCAGAACGATCGTATGGGTTCCAAGCGGGAGGGTTACCGCAGGGCCCACACCGCTGGCGGATCCGCCGCCCTCTGGAAACGGACCGGTCCAGCTGTAAGACAGAGGGGAGGGGCCGTTGTCCGGATCATTTGACCCGGAGCCATCCAGGGTCACGGACGCCCCGCTGGCAGATGTGCACTCCACCGCATTGGGACCGGTCTGGTCCGGTCCGGCTTCGGCCACCGGTGGGTCGTTCAGGGGGGTGCCGGTGCTGTTCAGGTTTACAACCCCGATACAACTGTTCGGGTCGTTCAACAGGAAGATCTCGACCAGTCCGTTGGTCAGACCCGCAACGGTCGGATTATACTCCACCGTGATGGACTGAGATGCACCTGAGGCCAGAACAAGGGGAGACGTGGGGGTGACCGTCGGACTGACGATCGAAAACTGGGTCGGGGTAGTGTTGGGAAATGTGAGTATGTCGTAGGGACGGGCCCGGATGTTGATGATGGTGAGGTCCCCGGGTCCGGGGTTGGTGATCGAGAAGTTTTCGGTGGCCGAACCGCCGATCGGGACGGCCCCAAAGTTGATGGTGCTTAAGGGGCCCGGAAGGCTGCCGTTATCCGGAAATGGATCTGCCGATGTTCCATATACTGTGAACTGCATGCTGGAGATGTTCATGGGACCGGTGAAGGTCCCGCTGAAGTCTCCGTCCAGGAACTGGCTGAGGGTTCCAGGATCGAGAGAATTCACTTGCGCGGATGTCCTTGGAGGATTGCCGATTGGATCACCATTTCCCTGTCCCCCAAATGTGTTGATAAAATAGGATTCACCCGGGTCCCAGAGATCGCCTTCGAAAACAAGGCACAATCTGACCTTGTCCACTGTGCTGAACGTGCCGCCAAAATTGACGGTAAAGTTGCCGGCCAGGTCCAGATTTGCCAGTTCTGAGACCACAACGGGCTTTGGTCCTAATTTTGAGACGAAAGCATCTTGACCACCCCCGCCGTGAGAATTTTGAAAAGGATTTACTAGAGGCAGGAAACCCCCGTCATCCCCGGTTATGTAGGCACTGCCGGAAGGATCCACGGCAATTGCCTTTCCCTCCGCCCTTCTGCTCCCAAGATAAGTGGAGTAAATAGGAGATCCGGAGGTATTTAACTTCGTCACAAACGCATCTTCGCTTCCTTTTAGCGAAGTCTCTATGGGACTCAATGTGGGAAAATTGGTCGAACTGGTACCCCCGGTAACATAGGCGTTTCCAGATCCGTCCAGAGAAATCCCACGTCCGAAATCAGTGCTACTCCCCCCCAGGTAAGTGGAATAACTCAAAACAGATCCGGAAGCACCCAATTTCGTCACAAACGCGTCGAAACCACCACCAAGAGAAGGCTGAAATGGACTTTCCGTCGGATAGTCATTTGATCCCGTGCCTCCGGTTATGTACGCGTTTCCGAAAGCGTCAACGTCAATTGCTTCGGCCTGGTCATTACCAGTGCCACCGATGTATGTGGAGTAGACCAATCCAGATCCGGATGGATTTACCTTCGTCACAATAACGTCAACGACTCCGAGGAAAGTATCCTGGAAGAAGCTTTGTGTTGGGTAATCAGGTGACTGAGTAAGTCCCGTCACATAAGCGCTTCCGGATGCATCCACTGCGATTCCCTGGCCCCGATCAAAGTTGTTGCCACCGAGGTATGTGGAGTAGACCAGAGCAGATCCGGATGGATTTATCTTTGTCACGAATAGGTCAATGAAACCTCCAGAAATGGGCTGCAAGGGACTCATCGTGGGGAAGTTACTGGACCTGGTTTGTCCGGTTAAATAGGCGTTTCCGGAAGCGTCAACCGCGATGCTGTAGCCTACATCTCCCCCATTACCGCCGAGGTAAGTGGAGTAAATCAGCGCCGATCCCGAAGCATTCAGTTTCGTAATAAATGCGTCTTCGCCGCCTGCACCAAAAGATGGCTGGAAGGGATTCTCCAAGGGGAAATCATTCGACTGGGTGAATCCTGTTACGTAGGCGCTTCCGGATACATCCACGGCGATGCCATGGCCATGATCAGTTGAGCTGCCTCCGAGGTAGGTGGCGTAGAGCAAACCAGATCCAGAAGGATTCAGCTTCGCTATAAACACGTCGAAGTCTCCCCCAGAAGCAACTTGGAAGGGATTTTCTGTAGGGAAATCACTCGAACCGGTGAGCCCTGTTACGTAAGCGCTTCCGGATGCATCAACGGCGATGCCAAGGCCTCGATCAAAGCCGCTACCCCCCAGAAATGTAGAATAGATTAATACCGGGTCTACTTTTAAGTGCTACCAAATATTCTGCTGAAGAATCAAAAGCGGGAAGTTTTCTATATTTAGTCTCCCAATTTTCCTGTTTTAGAACATAATCCCAATTAAATTCGTATCCAAGGAATCCATTTAACCGTTTTTGCGCCAGCATTTTAAACCCAACTAAAATCGTACTAACATCATGCTTTTTGATATCTGTCGCTGTTTTCCACTTATCTCCATAATTAAATCCTCGCTTTACACCAATTACTAATCCTTTGAGGGATTCCAACCCTCTCCACTCAATCGGATCATCCACTCGAACATAAACCAAAAAATTCGCTTGATTAACCGGTTCGTCAGAATAATGAAAGATCCTTTTTCGTTCGGTGTTTTTACCAGTCGGAAAAAGGATATCTGCTTTTCCATTTTTGACATTGTTCATAGCCCTTGCCCAGGGAGTAATTGACAAATGGATGGTATATCCCATTTTATGAAAGCTCTCTCTTAAAACATCCCAACTGTAGCCCTGAAATCCCACAGCATCCTTACCTACTGGGATAATCTGATCTGATTCGAATTTTCCCACGGTTATACAAAAAGGAGCATAATCTTCCAAGGTTGCGATTTTAATTATATTTTCCTCAGCATAACTAGAAAAACTGATTGACAATAAAACAAAAATACAAGAAAAAATCTTGCAGCACATTTTACTCTCCCTTTTTTGATTATTAATTTTTTACCAAGCAACTGAGTCCAAACAGGCAGGAAATATCATTGGTGTATGTCAATTGGGGCGGTGGGGGGCTGCTTTTTGCTCCCTTATGTTTTCTCATCACACAAAAAACAACATGCGCGCTTAACTTACGGAATCCCTGAACTCCTATGTAGATTCCATCATTTCGGCATATCTCCCGTCCTCCGCAGATACCTTCCCACGAAGTAGTAATCCGTATTTGTTTGTAGATCCCCTTGCTATAGGAGGTCCGTTAGGTATTCCCCTGGAATACGTGATCCAGGATACTCAATCTCCGGATCGCGATTGGCGATGACTTCGGGGATTTCGCGATCCCAATCCTCCGGGATCGTGGTGGGACGACCGTGCCAGGCCAGTATGAGGGTTCTTCGCACGTCTGTCCGGTTTCTGTGGGCAGAATGCAAGACGCGGGCATCGGCTAAAACCAGCGATCCCGCTTTGACTCGCACATCCACCTGATCCGGGTGATCCCTGAACATGATCGGATTGTCTTCCCCTTTGAACCGGGCTCCCTGTTCGTGCGCCGGAACCAGTTGGTCGTGCATCGGGATTCGCCTGTGATGGGTGCCAGGGATCACCTTGAGACAGCCATTTTCAACCGTCGTATCACTCAGGTAGTAGGACAGGAAAATCGTCTGTGGCCACGGTGAACAGCTGAACGGATCATTCCATCGCATCCAATCCTGATGCCAGTAGAGTGCGAGCTCTCCAGGATCCTTCGTAAGAATGATAATCCCTCCATTGCTCACGAAATCACCAAAACCTAACTGTTCGAGTGCCTGTCGCGACGGTTCCCATTCCAACAGCTTTTGAATCACACGGTTGTCCTCGCCACGCTCACTTACGTGTTGACCTTGATACTTCATGTCATCCGGAGGCTCGTGTGCGTCGATCAAGCGTTCCGACTCTTCGTGCAGTTCCTGAAGAAAGTCCTCCGTCAAGATATCGTCTATCACGCAGTAACCATCGCGAATCACCTGTTCCCGCTTGTCCCTGGCCATTTCGGGTGTCATATCAACCCTCCAATACGCTCGATAAGCGCAAGTCTATCGGCGTTTCGGACTACGCCTATAATGCCTGGAAACTCTCGTTAGCGGTTTCCCGATCACGATTTCTCCCTGGTCAAGACACGGCCGGATTGGGGGGGGAGGGACAGGTGAAGGCCTCCTTGAACAGTCTCGAGCTTTGAGCCGGAATAGACGTCAAAAAAGCCGGAACCTTCTGCGGGGGAGATGGTGATTGCTCTTTCACTCTCTGTGGAGTTGACCGCGACGAGTCCGTTCTCGAACCATCGAAAGTGAATTCGGTCGCTCTCCTGTATGCCGGATTCAGCTCGACCGGTGCGTAGGGATAGCAGCTCCCGGGCGGGATGTTCCCTCAGAGTGAACCAGTCGGCCCAGTGAAAACCCGAGAGCTTGGCACAGGCGTAGCAGAAATAGGCATCGTCTTTGATATCAAAAGGTGTGTCCCCAAGGTAGCTCAGGGCGACGACGGTTTTTCCGTGTGACAGGGCATCTTTGCATTGGTGCGCCATGTCCATAATCTTGTTCCAGTCGTGCCGACGATCTTTGGATGGCCCGCCGCATATGTAGGATTCGTACATCATGGCGTCTCCATATTTCCAGTAATCCGGGACCACACCGCCGGGGATTTAGCATGACCAGCTTGTCTGCGCTATCGACTTTCACAAGCTTGTTGACGCGTTTCAGCAGCTGTTTATAGGTGTCTTTGTTGTTCTTGTCCGGCTCCACGTGCTCGTGCTTGCCCAGTTCCGCCCCAAAACACTCGGTACAGGGGTGAACGTTGTCGATGAAAAGCCCGTCCGCACCGAGATCCATTAACTTTTGCACCGCCCGAAGGGTCGCTTCGGCGTAACCCGGTGCGTTAGTGCAGACCTGCTGCCACTCGGCCGGATATTTTGGCGTATCGAAAGGCCTCCGCACTTCACCGTCCTTCTGATAGAGCATCCATTCAGGGTGGTTCCCCAGGTCCAATTCCTTCCAGAACGGCGAATCCTGGTTGATGTGCTGGCCCGGATTCCCCTCTCGCCTTTCAGTGACATTCATGGACTTGTAGAAGCTGACGTAGGGTATCACTTTCACGCCCTGGGCGTGGGCCTTGTCGATCCACTCCCTGGTGTGCGGCACACCTACGACGAGGGGAAGGCCTTTCAGGCGGTTCTTCACGACTTCATCGCTCCATGGCTGATACCAGCCGTTGTAGACCTCGGCCCTCCTGAACCACTCCGGCGCGGGATTGCCGAATTCCTGTTGATCACGAGACTCGTTCATAATGTCGTCTCCATCAGGGATCGGTTAAGAGATAGTGGTACCTGGAGAATTTCCTGCAAAAAACCACTATTTTGTCGCAAGAACGTACGTCTCGCGCTTTTCCGTCTCAATCTTATCTGCCTGGAAAAGGCCACTGGGAGCCACAGGTGGTAAAGTCGTAAATGAAAACTTCAGTTCTGCTCGTGGAGCTTTCCTCCTCATGCCGGGCCCGTGCTCAGCAAATTAGGTCCACCGATCACATCTATCAGCCGCCGCTGTTGACGTAGTACCTTCCGATGGTGCGTTCCCCGAGCCGGTCCATGGGCGTCAGTTGGGTGGGGAAGGCGGGCTCGAAACCGTACTCTCCCGGGATGCCTGGGTCGACCTCTGCCTCGGCCCATTCTCTCACCTGGTCCACGTGGCCCAGTCTCCACTTGACGGCCCAGTCTGCAATATCATTCGATTGACTGTCCCAGAAGAAGACACCGTCGAGGCCGGCAGCGTAGGCCTCGTGCGTCCTCTCCGCCCCTTCCTTGGGGGTGCGGCAGGCATAGCTCAGCATGGGGCATATCTTGCAATCCGATGCCCTGTGGAGCTGGGCGAAAAAGTCCACATCGAAGGCACCGTGGGGATGGGGCCAGGGATAGATCATCGGAATGAGCATGTCGACAAGGCCTTCCGCCACCCATGTCCTGAGATCCAGACCTAAGCGCAGGTTCATCTCTTCGTCGCAGAAGACATTCGCGGAGATCTCAAGTCGCTTTCCGTATTTCTCTTCCAGTTCGTCGCGTAACGACTTCAGGCTGCGCATGAAAGAGGTAAGAGTCTGTGCTTTATATTTAAGCCAGGCTGGGTCCATCTCGTCGATTTCCCGGGGATCGCGGCCATCTGCTTGTTTGAATCCTTCGACGAGGGGCTCTTCGTAGAGGAGGAATACAGGACCCCGGATGTAGAGCACGTTGAAACCTGAAAGCAGGTCGATATGGCCCTCGACGCCTTCGCGGATAATCGCTTGAACGTATTCCCGCACCTGGGGAAAGACGTAGCTCATAGTCGGTATCTCGGCGCCGTCACGATCGCGACAGCGCCACTCGGGGTGCGCTTGGTAGAAAGGGCTTTCTCGGCCGTTGGACGGATCTGAATTCTCATAGAAAGACCACATCCCGATCCGGAAGCACAGGTGGGTTTCCATGCCCACCTCGTGAGCCTTCTTCGAGACCAGGTGGATGGGATCCAGGCCGCGCTCGTAAAGGGACTTCAACTCCCCTGCGTATCTGGCCCAGCTGGCGTCGTCGCGCGCAAAATCTGTGTAGACGAGCTGCCCTGCTCCGAGGACCTCTTCCACTCTGGAGGCCAGAGTGACGCCGATTCTGGTAGGGTACTCGGTCACGTCAAGTCTCGTGGACAGGAAAAACTTGGTCACGTCCGAATGTCTGTAGGGCTCTATCTGTTCGCACACCGCCTCCTCTGTTGTGAGATCCTCTGTGTCCACCTTTGCGATGACGATCTTGTCGGGCCTGTTCTTCCGTTCGGCTTCGAGCTCTTCTGCCGAGATAGGCACGAGCCTGATCCACGCCAATCCCGCCCGCTTGCCAGCCTCCTGGGCGATGAGAAGGTTTTGGCCGGTCAGGTTGGCCGATTTCCAGAAGCCTTCCTGGATCACGGGCCACTTGGAGGGGGCGTCGTAGGAGAGAAAGCGGAAGCAGGGATCGCCGCTGAGCTTAATTTTCACCGCATTCCCGCGCGGCCGGCTTGGCGGACCTTTAGGATCCCAGACACCGACGTGAATGGCGTAGAATCCTTCCAGATCGAGCGCATAGCTGAGCTGAGGGGCTTCTACGACTCCAAAGGCCATGAGACATACCCCTTCGACACCTGGAGCTTCGTAGGTACGAGCGATCCAGCGATCCTTATCAGCTCTAAAGGACAAGGCCGCAGCTGGCGTGCACTTGCTCATATCACTCAGAAAAATCTCTGTTCGGGCCATCTCGTTTTCCTTCGATTTGAAATGTCAGTCTTAAACTCCTGCCACCTACTACTGCTACTGCTTTTTTCCGACCCTGACTTTTCAGCCGCCGCTGTTGACGTAATACCTGCCTATGATCCGCTCCCCGAGCCGTTCTATGCGCGTCAGTTTGGTGGGAAATGCGGGTGGAGAACCGTATTCTCCAGGGATACCTGGATCGACTTCTGCTTCCGCCCACTCCCGCACCTGATCCACGTTTCCTAATTTGCGCATGACCGACCAGGACGCCATACCACCGGTGTCGGTATCCCAGAAGAAGACCCCGTCCATGCCGGCTGTATAGCATTCGTTCGCCCGTTCGGCTATATCCTTGGCCGTTTCGCACACGTAACTCAGAAGGGGACATACCTTGCATGTCGAAATCCTCTGGAGGTCGCTGAAAAATTCAGGCTCGAATTCGCCGTAGGGATATGGCCAGGGGTTGATCAAAGGGATGAGCAGATCCACCAGGCCTTCCTCTACCCAGGCTCTCAGATCCAGACCAAACCTCAGGTTCATCTCCTCGCAGTTGAAGACATTGGCCGAGATCTCGAGCCGCTTGCCATATTTCTCTTCCAGATCGTCCCGTAACGACTTCAGGCCGCGCATGAACTCGGTCAGCGCCTGTGCTCTGTAGCGGAGCCATGCCGGGTCCATCTGGTCGATCTCCCGCGGATCGCGCCCGTCCGCCTCCTTGAACCCCTGGACGAGCGGCTCTTCGTAGAGCAGGAACACCGGCCCCCGAATATAGAGCACATTAAACCCGGCGAGGAGCTCTATGTGACGCTCGGCGACCTCGCGGATTAGGGACTGGGTGTGCGCGCGCACTTCAGGAAAGGCGTAGCTCATCTTGGAGATGGGGGGCGCCATCCCTGTCGCGGCAGCGCCACTCGGGATGCGCCGTGTAAAACGGGCTTTCGAAGATTTTAGACGGGTCCGCATTCTCGTATACCGACCACAATCCGATTCTATGGCTCAGATGGGGCTCCATACCCACCTCGCGCGCCTTCTCCGCAATCAGGTTGATCGGATCCAGACCGCGCTCGAATAGGGACTTCAACGTCTCCACGTACTCTACCCAGTATTCCTCGTCGAGTACGTGGTCTGGAAAAACAACCTTGCCTGTTCTCAGAGCCTCTTCTATCCGGGCAACTCTATTGGCTTCGATCTCTGAGGTGGTCAGGAAAATCCGGGTGAAGTCTGTGTGCCTGTAGGGTTCGATCGTTTGGTTCACCCCCTCCTCCGTTTGCCCACATGCCAGACTCCACGCGTCCACCTTGGCTATGATAATCCTCTCGGGTCGGCGCTCCCGCTCCTTCTTCACCTCCTCTGCAGTAAGCGGGACCAGCCTGATCCATGCCACGCCCGCCCGCATCCCCGCCTCCTGCGCTATGATCAAGTCTACCCCCGTCAGGTCGGCGCATTTCCACAAGCCCTCTTGTACCACCATCCACTTGGAGGGTGCGTCGTAGGAGAGGACTCTGAAGCATGGATCCCCGCTAAGCTTCAACTTCAACCCATTCCCGCGCGGCCGGCTGCCCGATCCCCGAGGGTCGAGGATGCCCACGTAGATGGCGTAAAACCCTTCCAAGTCAAGCGAGTAGCTGATTTCCGGCACCTGCATGTTGTCAAACGCCATGAGGCACACCCCCTCGATCTCTGGAGCCTCATACTCGCGCGCAATCCAGCATGTTTTATCGCTTTCAAAGGTAAAGGCCGAGGACGGCGTGCACTTGCTCATATCGTTCAGGCGGACCTCTTCTCGCGCCATTCTACTTACCTCCTTTTACATGATAAATCAGTTCCGGCACGTCATAACCGTTGGCCTTCCGTATCAAGCCGGCTCAATGGGGTTGCAGAAGGGGTCGTGTTGAGTAAAAGATAAGGGTTTGAGGGAAGGGGGAAAAGAAAAACCCACAGTCTTTTCAGTGGGGATGCAGGTGGGGAGCAGAAATTGGACAGACAGGCAGGTGGACAGAATCAGGAGGGGACGTGAGTTATTGAGGCATTTTTTATAGTGGTAGAGGGGGACTGGATAGGGTATTAGCAATTAAAAAAATCCAGATCGGTTTTCGATCCGGAGCCGGATGTCTCGGGTAATCGTCGGTACTGTCGGACCCATCAGACAGGTTGAACTAAAGACTCCGAAAGCATGTCTTTTGCGCCCTGCCTTTTCGGGCCCATCCATCGTTACACCGTGGATGCAGCGAACTCCTTGGCCAGGTCTACATCCTCCCCTTTGCCCTTCTTCTGGACTTTCGAGACGTATTCGTTGTTTTCCCTGAGGCGCACCACCAGGATCTTCAGAAGGTTGTTGTAGATTTTCATACCCATGTCGGCATCCAAATTCAACAGATCTGTGAATCCTCTCCTCCTGATGACCAGAACATTCACCGGTTCCAACGCCGTGATCGTCGCACAGCGGGGGGTATTCGTGACGAGTCCCATTTCCCCCACGATCTCTCCGGTATCGATCTGAGACAGTAGGTGTCCGTTGGTCGCAGTGATCTTAAGGGATCCCGAGATCAGGATGAACATCTCATTGCTGGGTTCCCCGGCACTACAGAGGACTTCGTTTTTTTTATAAGCCCGTGATTTACATTCCCTGAGGAACTGCTGGACCTGGTATTGGGAAAGGCCGTTGAAGACGGGAATTTTCTGGATGACTTTTGCGAAGTCCATACCGCCTCCTGATTTGGACGTGGATGGGGGATATCGGCTGGATTTGCGTATCCTGTTTGGGTGGGAACTGCGTGTCCTCCCCTTCACTCCACAGTCCTGCCAAACTGTTCGGCGAAAAGGAAGAAGTCTGAAAAGTCGATGTTTCCGTCTGTGTTGAGGTCGAAACGGTCATCGAAGAGGGACTCGCCGTCCGAGGTCCCGAAGACCGTCGCGAAGAGGAAGAAGTCGGAAAGCCCCACCTTTCCGCTTCCGTCGAAATCAGCGGCAGTTATGAGGCTATTGTCGAACTCAACAAGAATATTACGATTTCGAAACGCGATGTCACGAGGGCCTTCTGGGAGGCTGAGTGTGCGAAGTATGAGGTGGGTGTTCACATCGATGACGATCAGGTTGTCGGAGTCCTGATTGGCCAGGTATATCGAGCTCCCGTCCGCGGTGACGGCGATCCCCCTTGTGTTCTGGCCGGGGACGGGTATCACACGTTGGACCCGGTTGGTTGCGGTGTCGATTATGATCAGGTTATTCGTGAAGTCGGACACGAAGGCCGTTTTGCCGTCCCGGGAGACCACGATCCCGAAAGCCCTCGCGGTGGGCGCCAAATCCACGGTCGCGACCACGGTGTCCGCCGCCGTGTTGACGACAGAGACACCCGCTCCCTCGGACAACCCCGTTACGTAAAGGCGTTTCTCATCAGGTGCCAGGGCAAGAGATCGCGGTTGTGAAACAACGGGGATTCGAGCGACTTCTGTCCCGACGTCGGGGTCGAGGACGACGACGACATTTTCGTCTATGTTGGTCACATAGATGCGCCTCCTGCGGGAGGAGACCGCGATACCATAGGGGCCTGCCCCGGAGGCGCCCCGGAAGGATATTTTGCGGACGTGTTCGCCTCTGTCCAGATCGATGACGGAGACCGTTCCTTCATCGGTGTTGTTGACGTAGAGGAATTTTGCATCGGCTGAAGGTGCCAGGTTCACCGGATCCCGTCCGACGGGTACGGTTGCGAAGACCCGGTTGGTGGCTGTTTCGATCAGGGTCACGCTGTTGCTGATCCGGTTTGCGACGCAGATCAGTTTTTCGTCCGGGGTGATGGTCAGGCCGATGGGGTCCTCTCCGACGGAGATTCGAGCGACCTCTACAAGGGAGGAGGGGTCGGGACCGGTGTCGAGGACGGAGACCTCATTCGACTCTCGCATGGCCACATAGGCGATGGGTTTCCCGGAGAGGTCGAGGATCTTTAACCGAAGGGGTGGGGCGCTCCCGGTCGGGAAGGTCGAGACGTTCCCATCCGAGTCAATGGCTTCGATATGATATTCTATGGAGGTTCCCCGACTTTGTCCAGGAATTTCTCCTACGTAAATCCCCCCGGACCCATCCAGACGCATGGGCAGGGAGGTAGGGATCTCATCTCCCGATTCGTAAATGAGGGTAACATTGGAGAGGCCGATGTTATCCGTGACAAATGCGCTGACAGCATATGGCCCCTCGGGATCCGGCGTGTTGGCCGGGGATTGAACTTCCCTGATGACCGGGAATCCAGGAACGAATAAGCCGGTGATGAAGTTGATGTCCCTCAACGTTTGGCCCCCCTGTATGCGGAGCTCCTCCCCCTGAATTCGATCGGGGACATTATCATAAAATTCCGGGGAAAAGTTGGTCTCGAATCGTTGCCGGAAGAAGATTCCGCTGAAATTCGAGGAGTTGATCGAGCCATTCAAGGGTTCAACTCCAACCGTATAGCGACCGGGCTCTAGCCCGATAAGTGCGTATTCCCCTCCTCCTTCCGGACCCATCAGGTATCCCGAAATTCCGCTAACGACAAAATTTCCGGTCGGATCGTATGCCACCACGTGAACGCCGAAAGCCCCGGCCCCGTCAGGCGTCGTCACGGTCCCTGAGATGCGGCCCGTTAAACTGAATTCCAAAGAGGGATAGAGAAAACCGACAGCCGCGATGTCGTCGGGTTTGAGCGTCCGGGTAGTGCCCTGGATCTCGAAATTGGTGAAGGGGTTCATCGTCGGCCTGCGGAGGGCCGGGCCGATCAGACCGGTATGGTCGATCCCGAGGAGATGGCCGATCTCGTGGGTGGCCACATCCTGAAGGTCTACGAAGGGATAACGGAGGAGCTGGGGGTTTGTCAGACTGAAACGGAAATCCCGGCCGTTGAAGACGATGTCTGTGTCGAAGATCTCACCCGTCCGATCGTCGGAATTGACACGCGTTAAGGCAACGATTCCTGCATCGCGTGGGGCGCTGACCTGTGCCCCGGTCTCATCGAAGGTGAGGACATTTTGCCCATCGCGTGAGCTGACAATCGGGGAATCCGCAGTCCCGCGGTCTTCGAATCTCATGGAAGTCACAGGCTGGGACGCCCACTGATTGAAGGAAGCCCTCAAGGTTCTAAAAGTGGCCTCCTTGTCGGGGATATCTTGGGATCCCCGGCTGTCGATGATGAACCGGATCCCCCTTTGAGCCGTCAGATCGGGCCATCGGAGCTGTTTGTATTGGTCGTTCGGTCCTCGGGCGGTTTGGATGACAAATCCGGGCAGATCGACCGGGTAAAGGGGGATAATGAAAAGGGCAATCAGGAGGATCCGGGGCATGGTCTTTTCGCAGTACCGGTTAATGAATCAGGTTTACAGATGATCGTGTTTCTCAGTCTGAACCTCAATTCGAATCTTCGTTGGTTTGATGCGCCAGAAGGGATTTCGTTCCCTCAATCCTCCTGCTGGTGAGTAGGGGAAGGATGGTCCTGGTCCACGGTCCAGAGGTCGAATTTTCCATCGCCATCAAGGTCCGACCATGCCTTCGCGAGGAACGATTTCGAGCCTGTAACCTCAACACGAAACTTATAAGGGAATGTGTCATCCAGTTGGAGGACATCGGCATTTATTTCGTTGTCGATCGGAAAGTAGGTGCCGTATTGTTCAAAATAGGTGCGCTCCAGCCGGTAAATCTGTTCGAGGAAGAGACGGGCTTTTTTCTGTTGTACCTCTTCATAGGTGTGGGTCGTGAAATAATAGACCGTAGCCACCGAGAAGACAAGACAGATGGTGAGGATCACCAGGAGGTCTCTTCGATAAGACCTGTGCGGTTCAAAATATCGTGGACGGTAAGGCATCAAGATCACCGCGGAGTGTCTTAAGGTCCCTCCGAATCCTTTTCTAAATCAGTTTCTTCTCCGTAATGCACGGTTTCGACGGAGAGATCCGCCCCTTCGGTCGTCCAGCGGGGGCGGACGGCGATCGGTTCGGATAGGATCCCGAATGGTTCTGAGGGGAGAAAAGGGTTCGGGACGCCAGCGGTCCATGTTCCATCACCATTTATGTCCAAAAATCCGATTATGGTGTAGCTCCCTGGGGGGAGTTCCGGGATGACGTAATTTCCGGGTTGAGATAGCGTCGTTGTGCCTCCTACGTTATTTTCTTCCACGAGGACTGCGATCAGGTGGAGACTGCCTGGGACATCGCGCGGCCCCGAGATTTGACCGGCGATGTTTCCGAGACGTCCGCTGTCAACGGTCGTGAAGGAAAGCAAGATGTTTGAAGACAATCGATTGCCGGCGCCGTCCAGAAGTTTGTCCCCATCTCCGGAAAAATGATACGAACGGGTGGCCGCCCAGGAGGCCCCGGGGGTGAAGGTGAGTCGGTCGGGTGAAGACCAGTCAAATACGCCGGGGGGCACCTCCGTTGTATCCGAGGGAATCCACAGGGGAGAGACATCCGCGGTCCGCATCGGCTCAGAGAAAGTTATCTCGATCACCTGATTCAGGGGAACATTTTTCGCCCCGGTCTTCGGTCGCAATGCCGCCACGGTGGGAGGTGATCGGTCGGGATTTTTTCTCCCTTTAAAGGTTCTCGTCTCGTCGGGTAACGTAACGGTCGAAACTCCCTGAGATGCAGTCATGTTTTCGATACGGTATAAAGCCCCGGGACTCTGTACCCGGGTGAGAAGCAAAGCCCGGGAAGAGTCCCCCGGATCGAGGTGGATCGCCAGGATTCCCAGCGAATCTTTTTCGCCGGATACGATGACTTTCATCCGGGATGTCACGGGCCGGTTGAACCTTAGCACCACGTGCGTACGGTCGATCGCCTTCGAGGAGGTCAATCGGATCTTCTTTGAAGGGTGAAGGGTGGAACGGAAACCTCCCAGATGCGCGACTGTCCCCGAATCCCCCAGAGAGGCATCGGCGGGGGGAATTGAGAACGGGTCCACCCCGGGTGAATAAGCCCGGTCCCGATCCCTGTCCTCAAAAGCAAAGGTTCGATAGCGCCCTGAAGACAGACGGGGAAACCGAAAGGTTCCGTCCGAGGCGGCCTGGGTCGTGTAATCCGGGGAGTCATTTTCAGGATCGGGGTCTGGACGAACCGTAAGGTCGTAGGAGATCACATAAACTTGGGATCGCCCCCTATCCAATGTATGGACGCGCCCCCGAATCTCTCCCCGGGCGATCCGCTCCCCTGTCGAGAAGGCGAAATCATAGGAAGCCATCATGGGGTTTCCCATCTCGTCCCGACTTCCGGCCCCGACCGAAACCAGGTAGGTCCGGCCGGGGCGGAGACCTCCAACCGGTTCCGCCTCCATCCTTTCTCCTTGCCATCGAAACTTCACTCCCTCCCGGGCGGCAGGGGAGAAAAAGAAGGATTCCTCCACGGATCGGCGATCCATCTGCTCGGAGAATTGAATGAGAATCAGGTGATCGGGGGGAATTTTCGTGGCGTCAGAGGAGGGCCGGGTCAACACGACTTCCGGGGGGGTCCGGTCGGGGGGGCCTCCGGAGGGGGGCCCCTGGGAGGCACAGGAGAAACACAAAGACGTAAGGAACCAAATCAAACAGGAAAAATGAGGCAGCCCGGTTTCCAGCCTGCTCCGTTGCATTTCTCCTCCGATCTCCGTCCCTTTAACCTTGAACTCAGCGATTCGTACTGACCATTAAAGTATATACCGGCTTAAATCGGTGTCCTTGACGATCCCCTCAAGCCGTTTCTTGACGTCCTTCTTCGTGATCCTGATCGACTTCTTCCGCCGATCCGGAACACTGTAGAGGATGTCTTCCAGAAGGGCGGTCATCACCGTGTGAAGCCTGCGGGCTCCGATGTTTTCATTGCGGGAATTGACCTGGTCCGCCACCCTTGCGATCTCGTTTGCCGCGTCGGCTGAGAAACTCAAGTTGACGTTTTCAGTCTTCAGCAAGGCCGAGTACTGACGGAGAAGGGCATTTTTGGGCTCCGTGAGGATCCGGAGGAAGTCCTCCGCCGTGAGGCTTTCCAGCTCAACCCGGATCGGGAAGCGCCCCTGGAGTTCGGGGATGAGGTCGGAGGGCTTCGAGGTGTGAAATGCCCCTGCGGCGATGAAAAGGACATGATCCGTCCGGACCATGCCGTATTTGGTCATCACGCTGCTCCCCTCGATGATGGGGAGGATGTCCCTCTGCACACCTTCGCGGGATATGTCCGGACCCGCACCCTTGCCTGCCTCTCCGGCGATCTTGTCCAGCTCGTCGATGAATGCGATGCCGTTCTGCTCTACTCGTTGGATGGAATCGGAGATGACCGCGTCCATGTCGATCAGTTTCTGAGATTCCTCCTGGAACAGTAGTTTACGTCCTTCGGGGACGGTGAGCCTTCGATGTTTGGTCTGGGCAGGAAGGATGCCACCGAACATCTCCCGAAGGTTGATCCCCATCTCCTCCAGGCCGATCGGAGAAAAGATCTCCACCATTGGGAAGCGTTCGCTTGGCAGATCCACCTCAAGGGTGCGGTGATCGAGTTTTCCCTCCCTGAATTGCGTCCTGAGGCGCTCCCGAGTACGTTTGTGCCGATTGATCGTGGCGGCCAGGACCTTTCCCTTTTTATTTTTTTCATGGGGTGGGGGAAGCAAGATGTCGAGCAAACGCTCCTCGGCAAGCAGGTCGGCTTCGTCTTTAACCTTTTCCGTCCGCTCCGTCTTGACCATGGTGACCGAGAGGTCTGTAAGATCGCGTATCATCGATTCCACGTCCCGTCCGACATAACCCACCTCCGTATACTTGGAGGCCTCCACTTTGATGAAGGGGGCTTCCGCAAGATGGGCCAAGCGTCGGGCGATCTCGGTTTTTCCGACTCCTGTCGGTCCGATCATGATGATGTTATTCGGCATGATCTCCTCCCGGAGATCTTCCGGGACCTGTTGCCGGCGCCAGCGATTCCGTAGCGCGATGGCCACAGCCTTTTTTGCTTTATCCTGTCCGACGATGTATTTGTCCAGCTCCTGGACGATCTGCTTTGGGGTCAGGAAGTCCAATTTACAGATCCTCTATGATGATGTTGGTGTTGGTATAGAGACAGATCGACGCGGTGATTCGGAGGGACTTCTCGACGACATCGTGGGAATTGAGCTTGGATGTCTCGAGATACGCTCTGGCGGCGGCAATGGCGTAGCCGGCGCCCGATCCGACTGCCACGATTCCGTCGTCGGGCTCGATAACATCCCCTTCCCCCGAGATAATCAGGGATCGTTTGAGATCCGCCACGGCCATCAGGGCTTCGAGTCGTCGAAGGGCCCGGTCGGTCCGCCACTCCTTGGCGAGCTCCACGGCGGAACGCATGAGGTTTCCACGAAATTCTTCCAGTTTTGCTTCGAACTTATCGAGCAACGCCACGGCATCCGCGGAGGCGCCGGCAAAACCGGCCACGACCCGGTCTTGGTAGAGTTTGTGGACTTTCCGGGCCCGGTGTTTCATGACGGTGCCCCCCATGGACACCTGTCCGTCACCACCCATGGCGACTTTCCCCTTATGTCGAACACCGAGGATTGTTGTGGACCGAAGCAAGGCCATGGTCATCCTGTTCGTTCAATTAAAAGGTAAAAAACAGACTTCCCCTCGGGGGAGGGGAGAGCGGGGTCAATTGAATTTCGGCTCAAGGAGAATGTTCCTGGAAGGGGGATAGGAGGTCGAACACTTCGGGGTTAAAAGGACATTGACTTGATTGCCGCTCCCGGCTCTGCGTATCACGCTCGGGGATGTGCCTGGCGGTAGATCTTCTTGATCTGTTCCACGCTAACGTGAGTATAGATCTGGGTTGTTGAGAGGGACGCGTGGCCCAGAAGGTCTTTGACTGCGTTCAGGTCCGCTCCTGCATTCAAGAGGTGGGTAGCAAAGGTATGCCGCAGGACGTGGGGCGTGAGCCGACGGCCGGTTGCCCTGAGGAGATGCTTTGCGACGATCTTTTGAATCCCTCGATCCGTCAGACGCCTTCCCCTTCGGTTCAGGAAAAGAGCGTTCGATTCAAGGGATTTTCCCCCGGGTGGAACAAGCCCGTTTCGTCGGTTGAGATAAAGGTGGAAGGCATCGGCCGCCTTTCTGCCGATCGGAACGATTCGCTCCTTATTACCCTTCCCGAGGACACGGACGGTTCCGGCGTGGGTATCCACATCGTCGATATCGAGGCCGGTTAGTTCGCTCAAGCGGATGCCTGAACCGTAAAACATTTCCATGATGGACCTGTCACGAAACCCCCATAGATCCTCCGGATACGACATCTCCACGGCGTTTTGTGCCTCTTTTTCACCCAGAAATCGCGGAAGCCGGCTCTCCAACTTGGGGGTCGGAATCCCGGCGGTGGGGTCTTGAGCCCCGCCGCAGGATAGCGACAGGTATCCGAAAAATGAGCGGAGCGTCGTAAGCGTCCGGGCGATCGAGCGCCTTTTATAACCCTTTCTCACCAGGTGAGCAAGGAAGGACCGGACAGATTGGCGGTCCACCTCGGACGATATCGGGCTGTCCCCCCTCTGGAGTTGAAGATAGGCGTTAAACTTCTGTAGGTCGTTTTTATAAGCCGCAACGGTCCGCGGAGAAAGGCCTCGCTCCTGCTTCAGGTAGCCCAGGAAATTTCGAATATCGTCGGTCATGCGCTCGCCTTCAAGGCCTCCTCCTCATTCAAGGGGAAGGATGATTTACAGATGGGGCATTGCAGATATTCCCCCCGACGCTGCGAGGATCTGGCTTCCATGAAGGGTGCGTCGCAGTCCGGACAAGGCCGGTCCGCAGGGGGATACCACGTTGCGAAATCGCAGTCCGGCCACTTGCTGCATCCGTAGAAGACTTTTCCCCTCTTGCTCTGCCGCTCGAGGAGCTGTCCGTCGCATTCCTTTTTCGGGCACGGATGTCCGATCGAGATCGGGCGGGTACTTCGGCAATCCGGATAGGCCGAACATGCCAGGAAGCGCCCGCGGGAACCGGTTTTTAAAACCATCGCGGCCCCGCACTTCTCACAGGTTTCACCCTCGGCGATCTGTTGATCGTCCTCACCGTTCAGAGGCTTCGTGTTTTTACACGCAGGATATCCGGAACAGGCCATGAACCTTCCGTTGCGGCCCCACTTGATCACAAATTTTTGGCCGCACTTCTCGCAAACCTCATCGGTCTCTTCCTGTAGAGACCGCTTGAGTTCCGCTCCCTGGCTCTCCATTCGGGCGACGTCTTTCTCGAAGGGATCGTAGAACCCACGAACAACCGAAACCCACTCGTCCTCACCCGTTTCGACGCCGTCCAGGGACTCCTCCATCGAGGCGGTAAATTTTGTGTTGAAGATATCGGGAAAGGCTTTGACGAGCAAGGTGTTGACGGTCTTTCCGAGCTCTGTGGGCGTGAATCTTTTCTGCTCTCTGGAGACGTAGTCCCTGTCCAGGATGGTGCTTATAATCTGAGCGTAGGTGCTGGGCCGTCCGATTCCCTGAGCCTCCAGTTCCTTGACGATGGAGGCCTCGGTGTAACGTGGCGGTGGTTTGGTGAAGTGCTGTTCGGGATTGAGCGATATCAGCCGCAGGTCATCCCCGACCTTGAGCCCCTCCGGTATTTTCCGCTGCACCTCCTCGGCCTGATCATCGGTTGCTTCGGTGTAGAGGACTGTGTACCCGCGGAATTTGACGACGAAACCCGTGGTCCTCAGGTTGTAGTTTCCGGCTTTAATGCTCACGGTGGTAACGTCCAACAGGGCGGGCTTCATCTGGGAAGCGATGAATCTGTCCCAGATGAGCTGATAGAGAGCGGCCTGGTCTTTGGTCAGGAAGCGTTTGATGGATTTGGGCTGATGAGAGGCAGCGGTCGGCCTGATCGCCTCGTGGGCATCCTGAGCCCCTTTCCGGGTCTTGTAGGTTCGGGGTTTCGTCGGGACGTATTCGGGACCGAAAGCGGTGGCGATGTAGTCCCGGGCATCCGACACGGCTTCCGGGGCGAGGCGGGTGGAGTCGGTCCGCATGTATGTGATGAGACCGGTGGTCTCACCCTCAAGTTCGATCCCCTCGTAGAGTTGCTGAGCCACGACCATGGTCTTCTTGGCCGTAAAGTTCAGTTTGCGCACCGCATCCTGCTGAAGCGAACTCGTGATGAAGGGGGGAGAGGGGTTCCGCTTCTGTTCCTTAGTTTTGATATCCGAAATGCTGAAGTTTTCAGGACGCAGTTCCTCGACGATGCGTTCGGCGTCCGTAGATGTCGGGATCACGATCTTGGAGCGTCCTCTACTTGCGACCGTGGCTTGAAAGGATTCCCCACCCTGGGTGGACAGGTCCGCATCGATGGTCCAGTATTCGCGCTTGGCGAAGCTGAGGATCTCCTGTTCCCGATCACAAATCATACGAAGGGCGACGGATTGAACGCGGCCGGCACTCAGCCCTCGATGGATCGTCTTCCAGAGGAGGGGGCTGACCTTGTATCCGACCAGTCTGTCGAGCACCCTTCTCGCCTGCTGGGCGTTGACCTTCCGCATGTCGATCTGATGGGGGGAGGAAATGCTGTTCAGGACCGCATTCTTTGTGATCTCGTTGAATACGATCCGCTTGATCTCCAGGCCATCCTGATTGATCTCGTGCCCAACGTGCCAGGCAATGGCCTCACCCTCTCTGTCGGGGTCGGTCGCCAAAAGGATTTCGTCCACTCCTTTCGCAGCGCTTTTGATCTGGCTGAGGACCTTTCCCTTCCCCTTTATAGTCTGGTATTTCGGCTGGAAGTCCTGCTCGACGTCGATCCCCAGGTCCTTTTCAGGGAGGTCACGGACGTGTCCCATGCAAGCAACCACCTTATAATCTTTGCCAAGAAATTTATTGATGGTTTTTGCTTTTGCTGGAGATTCAACGATGACCAGAGATTTCGGCATAGCCGCTCCTCATGGGGATCAGGGAGTCATTTCGGATTTTGACGCGCAGAAAGGTAAAAAGGTTTCATTCAATCATAATCACACGATGGCGTAATCTTTCGCCCAAAACGAAAAAAGCCACTCGAACCATCCGCCATAGAAGCGCAGAGAGCAGCCCTCGGGGTAGAAAGATTCAGGATATACAGGGTCAGGGATGGCGAACAGATGAAAAATAAGAACGGGTTGAAAAAAAGTCAAGAGAAAGTGTAGGCCAGGGTAATTGTGTCCTTTGTCACATTCGCAATTTTTGATTTTGTGCAAATTAGTTTCCATATCAACAATTTTGTCCCTGGCAGGGTCGCTTTGAATAACATCTTGGCCCTTGATAATGGGTTGTTGTATATTTTATAAATCCAAATCGTTAATGGTACAAGGTCTTAGAGAGTGGTTCATCGGTTATGAATTTAGTCGGGAAGAAGATTAAACACTTCGAGGTAAAGGAACTCATCGGTCGAGGGGCGATGGGCTCCGTCTATCGGGCTTACGACAAATCGCTGGAACGCGATGTCGCCATCAAATTCCTTTCGTCCGAAACCCTCCCCGCTTCTCAGCAGATCGAACGGTTCTATAGGGAAGCAAAGGCGGCGGCCGGTCTTGTCCATCCGAATGTGATCGTCATTCACGATGTGGGTAAATTCGAGGGTACGTGTTACTTCGTGATGGAGCTTCTCCCCGGGAACTCTTTGCGGGATATGATCCGGGAGGGCAGAAGGCCGGACTGGAAAGAAGGCCTTAAGATTATTGATCAAGTCTGTCGCGCCCTCGAAGCGGCTCATCGGTTGGGGCTCCTTCACCGGGACATCAAGGCGGACAATGTTTGGTTGATGCCCGATGGACATTGTAAGGTACTCGATTTTGGCATTGTACGTTTTTCGGCCG
Organism: Candidatus Latescibacterota bacterium; assembly: GCA_965217865.1. Taxonomy (GTDB): domain Bacteria; phylum Latescibacterota; class UBA2968; order SICM01; family SICM01; genus CBDCJO01. The sequence continues at coordinate 4,819,490 of CBDCJO010000002.1, forward strand.
CCCAGTCGCTGACCAGGACAGGGGAGACCCTGGGCACCCCGGAGTATATGGCCCCCGAACAGATTATGGGGGATCAGCTGGACGATCGGGCAGATGTATATGCCGTGGGGATTCTTATGTACGAGCTGTTTACCGGGCAGCTTCCTTTCTACGGTCCGAATGCCGTTACCGTGATCTATAAACAGATGGAAGAGGATCCGACCCCGCCGGGAAAGCTTTCGAATGACATTCCCGAGGCCGTAGAAAAAATTATCCTCAAGGCCATGAACAAGGATCCCGGGCAGCGGTATCCCTCCGCCAAGCAGATGAGGATTGAAATCGAAGCCATACTTGAAGGCCGGCCGATAGAGTCTGAATTCAAAGGGGATCCAGAATCTCTTACGGCGGAAAAAAAGCCAGGCTTGAAAGAGAAGGGGGGCGGACGCTTCGAATGCCGACTCGTGGGAAGAGAAGATGAAATGAAGGCGTTGAAAGCGTCATTTGATATTCGTGAGGGGGATCAGCGGCCGGTGGTTCTGATAGGCGGAGAGGCCGGGATCGGAAAGACACGATTGTCCATGGAAGCCCTCGATTACGCGCGCAGGAAAGGATTTTTAACCCTCCAGGGGTCCTGCCTTTTCACGGAAGGACCGGAACCCTACCTTCCTTTCATCGAGGCCATCGGTCAGTATCTGGAATCAAGAGATGAGGGAGAACATCAGAGATTGGACAAATTTATCAGGGACGAGGCTCCAGAGCTGAAGGAGTTGATCCCCCGCTTTAGGACGATGATCCGCACCCGACGCACGATGAGTTTGATCCATCCCGATAAAACGATCGCCACATCAAGGGAACGTCTTTTCGAAGCCATCACGCAAGTGCTTTTATTTCTCTCCCGGGGAACCCCGGTTTGTCTCCTTCTCGAGGACCTTCAATGGGCGGACAGCGGAAGTCTGCAGCTCCTGTATTATATCGGACGAACCGCCAAGGCGCAATCCATGATCATCCTGGGTACTTACCGGGTCGAGGATCTGATTCCTGACACCGATGGAACCCCCCATTCCCTCTTAGAGACGATGCAGCGAATGAGCAGGGAGGAGATCTTTCGGAAAATTGAATTGAAGGGATTGGGTTTTGAAGCGACGAATTTACTGGTAAGGTTCATTTTCAGGAGGAATATGTTTTCCGCCGGATTCCGGGCTTCTCTCTACAAAGAGACCAGCGGAAATCCCCTTTTCATTATCGAAGTGTTAAAGCTCCTGCGAGACGATGGCGTCATCTCCGAAAGGAAAGGGATCTGGCGGGAACGGCGGGAGATAACATCAGGTGACATTCCGGAGAGGGTCTATGACGTTGTCGTCCGACGAGTGGAACGCCTGAATGAAGATGACAGGGAGTTGCTTCAGATTGCAGCCGTTGCCGGAGATAAATTCACTTCACAAGCCCTTACGAATGTCTCGGAAATGAAACGCCTCAACGTGCTTAAAGCCTTGAATAGGCTTGAACGAGCTTATCAGCTTATCGGTTCCGAGGGCCAGGCTTACGGTTTCACGCATCCGAAGACACGAGAGGTCCTCTATGAAGAAATCTCACCCGAACTTCGGAGGGAATATCATCTGGCTTTCGGTACTTACTTGGAGGGGGGGGCAGTCGGGAAAAAGAGGGAATTGGTGGTCGACCTGGCTCGACACTTCTATTATGGGGGCGCCTTCAAAAAAGCCACACCCTACCTGATCCGTGCGGGGGATCGGGCAGGAGGGGTGTTCGCGTATCCCGAAGCCCGCAATTTCTTCGAGTGGGCCCTGGAGACTCTAGGAGATGGTGATTCAGATAAGCGGAATAATCTGGAGTGTTCTCTTCATTACCGCCTCGGGGATATCTACAATCGCCTTGGGGATACTCAAAAAGGGTTAAGTCATCTGAAAATTTCCGAGGATTTGGCAAAACAAAAAGATGATTTTCGGATGGAAGCCCAGGTTCAACAGCGGATGGGTCATATTTTTTTTCGATCGGGAGGGTATGATCGGGCAACCGAGCGATACGAAAAAAGCGCGGACAACTTCCGACGAATAGATGACCGGGAAGCCTTATGCCGGGTGCTCGTCGACGCGGCTAAGATCCCGTTCGAGCAGGGGGACTGGAAGGGGGTAAAGGCCTACTACACCCCGGCACTCCGGATCGCCCGGCAGGTGGGGGATCGAAGCCAGATGGCCATCATTTACATGAATTCCGGCATCATGGCCAGTATCCAAGGCGAGTTGGAACGGGCACTGCATCGCTATGGAAAAAGCAGGAAGATTTTCGAGGAGTTGAAAGAATGGCGAAACCTGGCAAGACTCTGGCTCAACCAGGGATGGTCCCTTGCGGGCCGGAAAGAATGGGGTAAAGCGAGAGAGGCTTATCATCATGCCCTTAAGATATCTAAAAAAACGAGAGATATTTTCAGTGAGTCAGAGTGCTATCTCAATGTGGCGGAGGTTTTGCTAGCTACGTCGGATCTGAAAGGATCCAAAAAGGCCTGTTTGAAGGCGCTTGAGATCTTCGAAAAGGTGAATGACCAGTTATGTATTGCGGATGTCTTTAAAACCTTGGGTCAGGTGGCGACCGTCGAGCGAAAGTGGGAAGAGGGCCATTCTTACTTCAAGAAAAGCATCTCCGTAAATGAGTCCCTTAAAAATCTTCTGGGGGCGGGAGGGGCCCATATGGAATATTCACGGATGCTCAAAGGTCTTGGAAACCTCGATGGGGCATTGACCGAACTGGAAAGATCGATGACATGCTTTCAAACCATCAATGCCAAAGAAGATCTAAAAATTGCGGAGGAATTAAAAAAAGAGGTGGAGGCCCTTCACTATCTTGCTCAGCCTTGAGAAGGCGCTCCGTCCGATGTGGAATTGAGAGAAAGGAATTTAATGTTTTCGCAAAAACCCGTCGGGGGGTAACGGAATGGATGAGAAGAAAAATAAAGATCTGGAATCCCGGGTCTCGGTATTGGAGCTTGAGCGGGCGGCCATGCTGGATGAGCTTGAGGCTGTCTATGTTCAGATGGAAGAACATTTGTCCGCTGCAAGGCTTGAACGCGAGATCGCATATCAAGGCTTGAGGGAACGGAACCTGGAGCTGGAGCAACGCCTTACCGAGCTGAAGAAGGCGCTTCACGATCTCCAGGAGACACAGCAGATGCTGATCCGTTCCGCACGCCTCGCCGCAATGGGCGAGATGGCCGCGGCAATGGTTCACGAGGTCAGAAATCCGCTATCCGTTATCATCGGAAGCGCTGAACTTTTAAGGATGGGAGGCGGGGATCCTCAGAAAGATCTGGAACGCCTCCTGAAAGCGAGCCAATACCTCAGAGACCTATCGCACAATATCCTCCAGTTTTCTCGTCATCATCGAGGGAAGGCCAGCGACCTCGATCTCAATGGCCTTATCGCTAAACTAGAAGCCCTTGTCAAACCGCTTTTCAAGACTGTGGAGCTTCGATTGGCCCTCAGGGGTGGCCTTCCCCGGGTCCGGGTCGATCCCAACCAGATCGAACAGGTCATCATGAACCTGATCCTCAACGCGCTGGACGCGGTGGGAGACAGGGGTCGTATACAGGTGGGAACCGGAACGGGTTCGATCCAAACTGCGGTGGCGGAAGAGATCCGGACCGGCCGATATTGGGCCCTCGCGGTCGAGACCGACGAGGAGGTCCAGGCCGCAGAATGTGTATATGCAGAGGTTCAGGACAATGGACCCGGAATCCACAAAGCTCATATGACCCGTCTCTTTGAATCCTTTTTCACGACAAAAGGTGAGGAAAAGGGGACCGGTCTGGGCCTCTCGATTTCCAGGACGATCCTGTCGGAGTTGGGGGGGAACATTCTGGTCGCGTCTTCGGAAGGAAGCGGTACGACCTTCAAGGTGTTTTTACCTTGTTTGGAGGATAAGGACGAGAGTGGAACCGAGCGAGATGAGTAAGCCGGAAAAAAATAAAAGCGTCTTGATTGTCGATAACGATCGGGATGTCAGAGATATCTTGCAAGGGCTTATCACACACCAGGGTCACGATGTGCTGACCGCCCAGCGGGCTTCGGATGCCGCCAAGATCATCGGCAGCAAGCCCGTCGATCTCCTTCTGCTGGATATTCGAATGCCGGGGCCTCACGGACATCACCTGCTCACTTATCTGAAGAAAAGAAATAAAAACGTCCCTCCCACGATTGTCGTTTCCGGTTTTCTAGAGGAGGAATTGATTCCGGAATTGATCCGGTTGGGAGTCAACGGTATCGTTGCCAAACCATTTGACCCCAAACGCCTTTGTGAAGAGATCGGCCTTGCGTTGGAGGGGGTATCTGAGGAGATTCAGATTTGCGCACAATGTGGTCAGTCCACCAAAGCGGGTGATCGGTTCTGCAGGAGATGCGGTAAAGAGATTGTCTTCAACAGGAAGTGCAAAAGTTGCGATAAGGAATACCAGGAGGGTGACCTGTTCTGTGGGGGATGTGGATTGAAACTCCGATAATGGAGATTGGGGGATCTTTTTATGAGGATTATCTCATGACATATTGTCCTCGTTGCAGTTCAGAGCACGAACCGGAAGATCTTTACTGTCCTCAGTGCGGGCAGCGACTCTCTTCCTACGATTCAAAAGAGGGGCCGATCGGCACCCAGAGAACAATGGAGTTGTACGGGGTGCAGTACAGGCTGGGAATCGTATACTTTAAGAAGGGAGACTACGGTCGTGCTTTGGAGGTATGGGAAAGGGCCCTCAGGGAGCGGCCCAATGACGAGGAACTAAAGAATTTGATCCGGGATGCCAGGAACCGTCAGGATAAGGCGGGAGGTAAACCATGATTCTCTGTGTACACTGCGGGAAGCAGAATAAGAACAACAATCAATTTTGTACATCCTGTGGCTCCAGGTTGACCGAAGATGGTTGTCTGGTAGCACGCCTTGTGATGCTGAGCGAGGAGCGCTCAAGAGAGTATCTTGTCTCGGATGCGGAACGTTTTGTCGGCCGGGATTCCTCCAACGATATCGTCCTCGACGATGACAAGGCCTCCGGACGCCATATGAAAGTCGCGTGTGTCGAAGGAGGTTTTTGGGTGGAGGATCTTGGAGCCACAAACGGGACCTACGTGAATGGGGAAAGAATCCAGGGCCCGACGAAGTTAAAAAATGAAGATCTGGTGAAAGTCGGAAGGACAATTTTCAAGTTTGTCATCTGAATCCGATCGAAAGTTGAAAGGTCCTAACTTCCTCCGGTTTCCGGAGATTCAGGACAGAGGTGGGAGATGTCCAAGAGCGTAATGGTCATCGATGACGACCCGACGTTGTGCAAATTGCTCGTTCGAATATTGAGCCAGCTGGATTATCGTATCCGGACAGCCTGCTCCGGGGAGAAAGGCCTTGAGATGTGTGAGGAAGAGATGCCCAATGTGGTCCTTCTTGACCTCAGCCTTCCGGGGGTTAGCGGAATGGAGACTTTGCGCCGGATCAAGGAGATGGACGGGGCATGCCGGGTGGTGATGATTACGGGCTACGCCACGGTCCCATCAGCAGTGGAGGCCATGAAGATCGGAGCGGAGGATTATATAACCAAACCGTTTCTTCATGAGGACCTCCGCGCCCTGGTGGCAGAGCTGGTTGAACAGTCATCTTCCGGTAAAACGGAAAAGGGAAGGGGGCTGGATTTTATCCTGGGCGAGAGCCCGTCGATGGAAAAGGTCTTTGAGATCATCCATCGTGTATCTCGGACGTCCGCCACCGTGTTGATCGCAGGGGAGAGCGGTACGAGAAAAGAACTGGTGGCTCAGGCCATTCATCAGAACAGCCAGCAGAAGGATAAACCGTTCTTGTCGATCAACTCGGCTTCCATTCCTGCCAACCTTCTGGAAGCGGAGTTGTTTGGATATGAAAAAGGCGCATTCACCGATGCGAAAAAACAGAAGAAGGGTTTGGTTGAGATCGCAGAAAGGGGTTCGCTTTTCCTGGACGAAATCGGACTGATGCCAAAAGACCTGCAGGGAAAGATCCTTACCGTTCTGGAGACCGGGGGATTTCGACGGTTGGGCGGTACTGAAGAACTCGTATCGGATGCCCGGTTCATCGCTGCGACCAACCGCGACCTGGCTGAGGCCGTTAATATTGGAGAGTTCAGGGAGGATCTCTACTATCGTCTGAACGTTATCCCCATCCACATCCCTCCGCTCCGTGAAAGGGGGGACGACATCCTCCTTCTCGCTCGCCATTTCCTGGAGGAATCGGGCCGGCGCTATGGGGTCCCCTACAGGGGGCTGTCTGCAGAGGCCGAGGCTTTGTTGAAAACCTACCCCTGGGGAGGGAACGTACGTGAGCTTAAGAATGTGATCGAACGCGCAGTGTTGTTGACGGATGGTCCCACGATTGACGGACCGAACCTTTCCATCGACCGGCGCGAAAGCCCATCCAGCCCAGACCGGATCGAGCCCATCGAGGTCTCGGATGTTGGTTTAATCCGCATCTCCTTCCCGCCCTGGGGGCTCCCTGTGGATGATCTGGAAGCACAGGTTATAAAAGAGGCCTTGAATCAAACGGAGGGAAATATTTCACGGGCTGCGAAACTTCTGCATCTCAGCCGTTACGCCCTCCGATACCGAATGAAAAAGGTCCGGAAGGCGGAACTCGCCATTGCCTTTGGAAGACACAAAGGTGCTTATCTTGAAAGATGCCCAACCGGAGAACTGCGTACTTCAAGTACCGGTTAATCGCAGGATTGGGGAAACGGGAGGATCCTGTACCGGAGCAGGTGATACGGGATCGAACCCAATACGGTTAGTGATCCTAATTTCGGACGACGATGTGGATTCCTGCATAAGGCATCTGCCAGAAAAGTGCCTGCAGCAGTCTGACGAGTTCTCAAAATAGGGACTACAGGGTAGACCCATAGTCGGGGGGGCCGGTCGGGGAAGGTCCTGTCTACGCATCTCAAACCAAAGTTGGAGGAAAATTCCAGGGTCGATCATTATAAAAAATCCGTCAGGGATTGATTAAAGGGTATCTCACTGCAAGGAATATGCATCCACGCGTTGGCGAGAGGATGCGTTTAGAATATTCTCCTGTCGATGCAGGATCAATCCTTTTTCCGTTATCCAACCCTAAAAACGAATGTCCCTTTTCCCCAAGGTCTCCACAGTCTTTTTAGGAGGATTTTTGATGTTCGGTAACCATTACAGTCCTAAGAAAGCATTCTGTTTTATGATTACTCTGGCGGGAATTTTTCTATTCACAGGATGCGGGATTCTGAACCAAAATCCGCTTGCCCCCCCGGCCAGGGCCAAACCTCAGGCGGGAGTGAAGTCCGCTTCGAACCCGGGTCTTTTTGCGATCACATTCTCCCCCCACGGGTTGAATCCTACAACCCAGGCGACCAAGCCCTCTGGTGGGAGTTTATACACCAAGACGGCTTCGGGTTGGTTTTCTCCTGAAAGCAGCGGGGAGTTGAAAGTAAAGTTTAAATATGACGGTGATGATGACGACGACGATGGCGATGACATTTTGCGTGTTGAGAAGGCAAAGTTCAAGGTGGAGGAAGGGTCTATCGATCAGGACGTTGAGATCACGATGACCGTTCAATCCGGAACCACCCTCGAGGATGTCGGGGTCCTGTTCAGCTCCGCGGGCCAGGAATTTTATCCCTACGCCAAGCTTACTCTCTTTCTGGATGGGGAGCTTGACGAGGAGAATCTCGGTAGTATAAAGGCTTATCATATCGAAGGGGATTCGGTAACGGAGCTTTCCGTCAAAATCTCTGAGCGCGATGATGATGAGTGGAAGATCATCGTGGAGGTTCCGGGCTTCTCCCGCTACTCTCTGGGCGGCAACGACGCCGAACCCGGTACCGAAGAATGGGAATCAGAGGAATATGCTGAAACCTATGACGGTAGCAATTGAGAAGGGTATATATTCCAAATGGGGTGTCGAATTCTACCATGAAGAATAAACAAAGTCGGGTTAAGGACCTCAAAGGTTATTTCCCTTTTCACAAAAGGTCTTTGGCTGATATCGATAAGGAGTATCAAGTTGGAATATAATCCAGACATCGAATCCTTGGTACGACAGCTGACCGATTTCAACACAGAGGTGCAGGTTCAGGATCTGCTTAAAGCCGTCCTGACCGAGCCGATGCCGACCGAGGAGAGACTCCGCCAGATTGAGCGGGCCCTGGAGACCTTCAAAGAATTCGGTGTGTTGGGGAGGGATGATGGGCAGGACCTCCATCTGCTGTTCAATCTCGGGCATACCTACGAACGGCTTTCTCACCTGGAGAAGGCCCAGGAAATATACCAGACGGCCCTTCCCATCGCCGAACGGATAAAAGACGAGGGGAGTCGGGCCGCACTGTTAAACCGGGTGGGAAAAGTGCTATCTCGATGGAATCGCTGGAAGGAGGCTTTGGATCACCTGGACAGAAGCTTTGAGCTTTACCGGGATTTGGGAGATGAACAGGGTCAAGGTCGCTCTCTGGTGAATAAAGGAATCATTTTTCACGAACAGGGAGATTATGAGTCCGCTTCTGAAGCTTACCAGATAGCGTTGGATCTCGCTCAGGGAGTCGGCGACAGGAAGACGATAGCCGATTCGAGCAACAACATGGCCGTTCTGGCCTCGATCCGGGGGGATTTTGATGATGCCATTGCGAGGTATCAAACCTGTCTGACGATGTATCAGGAGGCGAATGACAGCCTCGGATTGGCCCGAACCTATCACAATCTGGGTATGACCCACGGGCACAAACGGGATTGGAACGCAGCAATGGATAGCTACGAACGCGGATATGATATCGCACAGGAAAAAGGTCTCCTGGATGTGATGGCCAATATCATGTTGAGCCGAGCCGAGCTGCTGCTGGAACTCGGAGATACCGCGATCGCCGCACACTGCTCCGCCCGTGCCCTCGATATCTATAGAAAAACGGAGGATCACCTCGGCGAGGGGGACTCATATCGGCTGCTTGGCAGGTTGTTTACGGTGCGGGAGCAGTGGACCACAGCCTTAAGCCTGTTCCAGGACAGTATCCGTTTGAACGAGGAATACTCGAATCCCCTGGGGTTGGCGGAGGCCCATCGGGACATGGGGAGGATGTTCGCGGTCAGGGGACATTCGACGGAGGCCCGTGAGGCCTATGAGGTGGCCGTATCGGGGTTCCAGCAATTGGGTGCCCAGGCGGATGTGGGACAGGTCGGAAGGCTAATCGAGGAATTGAGCAATGCCGGATAAGGATGTTTTCCCCCAGGTTTTATGAACCGACTTCGGGATCTTTCGTACGCAAGGTTTATCCTGAACAAAATCGAACAAAAAAGCCCTCGGTACTTTGCCGAGGGCTTTTTTGTTGAATCAGGTTGTTCGTTGTCTGAGTGGGTTAGATTTTGATAAATAAGAAAGTATTATTCCTCACCCCTCAATGGTTGAACAGCGTGACGTTAGGGACATGATTGACCGGAAGGACTTTCAGGGTATCCTGGTGTGGCGGGGAGAGGATGCAGTGGAGGTCTACCTCTTCTTCCTCCGAAAGCAAGACTTCGGATCCGTTCGGTCCAAGAGCTGATCGGCGGTGATGGCTCACCGTCGCATAGATCGACTCGCATCGATGGACCACCAGAACGTTCGAACCGGCCATCATGAGTATCCCCTTACGCTCGTTCTGATAATCCGTTTCCAGGGTGTGATTTTGGTAAGCCAGAAACCAGTCACGCCCAATCTGCCTGTTCATCCACTGATTCCACTGGTCCACGGCACAATCGCGGGCGATCGTGGCCCCGGTCATAGTGCTTTTGTCGGCCTCCGGGAGCCCAAGGGAACCCGCGTGAGTGAAAAACTGCCATTCCCGGGTCGTGTTCCAGAGGAACGTATAGATATCTTCTTTGTTTGCAGGGCCCACGAGATCGTTGCATCGCATGGCGGTTTCCCTGTGCTGGTCTACCAAAAAAACTATCAGTTTGGATAGGCAACCCTATCAGCCCGTTGAAGAACTACCTTTCAACACACATAAACGGAAAAGACGCCTGGAGTGCGGGTCGGATAAATCAAGGTAAGGAGATTGAGCAGGAGACGCTGATAAGAGGTTAAAAAGGTGACCGAGGGCAGCAAAGCGTGATTGTAGGACGAGCAGTAGACGCTGCAAGGCCTTGGCCAGGTCCTGGAGGGCCTTCGGAGTACCTACGCCCATCACTTTGCGCATGAGCAGAGCCAGGTTGCAGCCCCCGATGTGGATCAGCAAACGCTTGAGGATATTGCCGCGGTCTCTCAAGTGCAACCTGCGCATGCCACCGGTATCATATGTGTGAGCGATGGTTCTTTCCACCCGTTCTGCACGACTTCGGCGCAAGGCCTTGCCGCGATCTCCCTTGATCCGGCGTCGATTCGCATATACCGCGGCCTGCTCATCTCGTCGGCCGTTCCACTTGCGGCGTCCCCGATCCGGTTCTGAAATGTAACTCCGGATGCCGCCTTGCTTCAGACTGGTCAATACATCGTTGCTATGATATCCTTTGTCCGCAACCACCTCCCGTATACGCTGTCTGTGCAAACGCTTAGCAGCTTTTTCGTCCTTCGCGACCTGCTTGAGATTGAGCTGCGCCTCGAGCAGCGTCCAGGACAACGACTCGGTATCTCCTTCATCTGCTCCCGACAACGCCACTGCCACAATGGCATTGGTGTCCAGATCCACCGCGTGCTCCACCTTGTGCGCCATGTGCGTGCGACCGTCCTTCATCTTAGCGATCTTGGCATCCGGGTCGTGCGGGTGCTCCCAGTCCTGGTTCGATCCCTTCTTCGGTCGCTTCTTATCGATCTTGGACAAGTCCTCGCGGGTAGGCGTTTCAATGCCCGAGGCCTTGGCCAGATTCTCAAGGAATGCCTGGTAGCCTTCACCCGTGTCACGGCGTACAATGCTGCGCATCGCGGCGTTGGCCTCCAGTGTCGTAGCATCCACGCCCAACGTCTTCCCCTTCACCAGACCCGCTTTGCACAAGACCCTCAGGATCCACTTGAAAACCGCTTCGTGAACTTCCAAGGGAAGCCGATGCCGGATGCGAGACAGGCTGGAATGATCCGGGGTCTGTTCGTCAAGGGCATACCCCAAAAACCGGCGCAACGTCAGCGAGTCAGATACACGCCATTCGATCCCACGTTCCGAATCAAGTCCCTCGAAATACCCAATCAAAAGCATCCGAAAATAAACCCCGGGCGGAATGCCCTTGCGACCCATATGAGGAGCGTAATACCGCTGGCAAAGCCCTTCGACGAACTCGTCGAACCCGTTCGCCTCCAATACCTGATTCAGCTTCTCGTAGAACGGATGACCCGGAGATTTCACCAAAGTGTTCGATGCGATGAACAGGTTTTCCTGTCTCTGTCGTCCTCGTTTTCCCATTGCCATTTGCTCGTCCTCCCTTCTCAGTTTGAACCTGATATATCATAGGACCAAACCACAAGGAAAGACAACAGTCATCTTGGCATAAACGCACTTTTTCAACAGGCTGTTAGGAACGGATTAGAAAAAAGTCAAACTTACCGACAAGTTTTCTTCTATTTATATTATCGGCAGATAAAAAGAGACTTGACCGAAAAATTCAGATGGTTAACTTCGTGAAACCGTGCTTTTGGATTAAACGTTGGCTCTTAGAGAATGGGCGTGCTGAGTGGTAAAGAAAAATAAAAAGTTGTTGTCGATCCTCGGTCCGGGAATCCTGGTGGCCGCCACTGGAGTTGGTGCGGGGGACCTGGCCACTGCCTCGTTCGCGGGCACAAAGCTCGGATTGGCGGTTCTCTGGGCTGTTCTTCTGGGGGCGATCTTTAAATTTGTGCTCAATGAGGGATTGACCCGCTGGCAGCTTGCGACTGGGGACACTTTACTCGAAGGGGCTATGAACCATTTAGGCCGTCCCGCTCGGTACATCTTTATGATCTACCTTTTGGCCTGGAGCTTTATGGTTGCCGCTGCCTTGATGAGCGCCTGCGGAGCGGCCGCACATGCGATTTCCCCTTTCTTTCACGATCCATCGAGGGGTAAGATTGTCTACGGAATCATACTGAGTATCATCGGCGTTGTTCTTGTCCGTGTGGGCGGTTACCGGCTGTTTGAAAAGGTGATGAGCCTCAGTATCGGATTGATGTTCATCACCGTTGTCGTGACGGCCATCCTGTTGAAGCCTGATTTGAGTGAGTTGATGAAAGGGCTTCTGTTCCCAACCATTCCCCAACTTGAAGGTGACGGACTGCCGTGGACGATCGCACTTATGGGCGGTGTCGGCGGAACCGTAACGGTCCTCTGTTATGGATACTGGATCCGGGAGGAAGGGCGGTTCAGTGGCGAAGACTTAAGGGTCTGCCGAATCGACCTGGCTGTGGGTTATGGAATGACCTTACTTTTCGGCCTGGCGATGGTGGTCATCGGCAGCACGATTCAGGTCGAAGGAGGCGGGGCCGCCCTGGTGATCAGATTGGCGGATAAGCTGGTTGATCAATTAGGTTTGATCGGAAGGTGGGCTTTTCTGCTGGGCGCTTTCGGCGCCGTTTTCAGCAGCCTTCTGGGGGTCTGGCAGAGCATTCCTTATCTCTTTGCAGACCTCTGGGGGAAGGTCGGAAATAGCAATCCGACCCGAAATCGGGTCGTCGATGTCCATTCGAAACCCTACCGCTGGTACCTGTACGGCATGGCCATCATTCCGATGCTCGGGTTGTGGGTCGGGTTCGCAAAAATGCAGAAGCTTTACGCGATCTTCGGGGCGCTATTTATTCCCATGCTGGCCTTCACACTTCTGCTTCTGAACGGCCGAACGGAATGGGTGGGAGCACGCTACCGAAATCGTCCCCTGACATCCGCCTTTCTGATCGTGATCCTGATGTTTTTCTTGATGGCAGCCTGGTTGACGATTCGTAAGGTGTTCGGGATGTAGGGGGAAGCTTATTGAAGAGTGGAGGAGGAGAAAAATCAATTATCTTCTAAAAGCGCGGAATGAATTCCCACGCTACGTATACAAAGTCCGCCGCAGGCGGACTGTCCCAACCCCATCCTTCGACTGCGTTCCAAAAAAAAAAGCGGAACTCCGCTCAGGAGGTTCTCATTTTGGTTATGATTCTCCTAACTATCGCGGAATACCTTTCGATCAGCGGTAGTCTGCCGTTTAATTTGCATTTTCCATTTTTCACTTTTCATTTCCCCGTTGACCTCCGATCTCTGGCCTCTTACACCCTGACTTTGGTGGCCGACGGCCAGCCTCCCGTCCTCCAGGCCGATTGTGATCCGGGCGCCGGCTTCGATCTCTCCTCCGATGATGGATCGTCCAATTCGGGTCTCGAGCTCCCGCTGCAGGAACCGCTTGAGCGGGCGGGCGCCGTAGACCGGATCGAAACTCTCCCGGGCGATGAACGCCCGCGCCGTATCGCTCATCTCCAGATGAATTCCCTGATCCTCCAGGCGTTCCGTCAATTCCTCGGTCAGCAGATCCACGATTTTCTCGATTTCGTCCAGCCTCAGGGGTTTGAAGAGCACGATGTCATCAACCCGGTTTAGAAACTCCGGCCGGAAGTGCTCTTGCATCTCCCGAATCACCGCGTCGCGGGCGTTCTCCTGTATCCGGCCGTCTTCGGTCACACCCTCCAGCAAGTCCGGTGAGCCGACGTTGGAGGTCAAGATGATCACGGTGTTTTTGAAATCGACCGTTCGACCCTGAGCGTCCGTCAGGCGCCCATCGTCGAGGATCTGGAGGAGTATGTTGAAGACGTCGTGATGGGCTTTTTCGATTTCATCGAAGAGGAGCACCGAAAAAGGCTTTCTACGCACGGCCTCGGTCAGCTGGCCGCCCTCCTCATAACCCACATATCCCGGAGGGGCGCCGACCAGTCGCGATATAGTATGCTTTTCCATGTATTCGCTCATGTCGATGCGGACCATATTCTCCTCGCTGTCGAACAGCGTCTCGGCCAGGGTCTTCGCCAGCTCTGTTTTACCCACACCCGTCGGTCCCAGGAATATGAACGAACCGATCGGCCGACGCGGGTCATTGATGCCCGCCCGCGCGCGTATCACCGCATCGGCAACGAGAGAGACGGCTTCGTCCTGGCCCACCACCCGTCGGTGTAAAATCTCATCCAGGCGCAGAAGCTTCTCCCGCTCCCCCTCCACAAGGCGGGTCAAGGGGATTCCGGTCCAGCGGGACACGATCTCGGCGATCTCGTCTTCCGTCACTTCCTCCCTGAGGAGCCGGGTCCCTTCCTGTTGTCCGTTCATGTTTTCCTCGTGTCCCTTCAAACGCCGCTCCAGTTCGGGGAGGCGCCCGTGCTTCAGCTCGGCTGCGCGGTTCAGGTCGTACTTGCGCTCGGCGTCCTCGATCTCTCGACGCATCTGCTCGATCTCCTCGCGGAAACCGCGGACCTCCTGGATGGCCTCCTTCTCCGCCTCCCACTGGGCGCGCATTCCATCGGCTTGTGTCTTCAGGTCGGCAAGCTCCTTTTCCAATATTTCCAGCCGTTCCTTGCTCGCCTTGTCCTTTTCTTTCTTTAGCGCGGCCTTTTCGATCTCCAGCTGCATCACCCGGCGGGTCGTCTGATCCAATTCCGCGGGCATCGAGTCGATCTCGGTACGGACCATCGCGCAGGCTTCGTCCACCAGGTCGATCGCCTTATCTGGCAGGAAACGGTCGGATATATAACGATTTGAGAGCACGGCGGCGTTCACTAGGGCGTTGTCCTGGATCCGGACCCCGTGATGCACCTCGAACCGCTCGCGGAGCCCCCTGAGGACCGAGATGGTGTCTTCAACGGAAGGAGGATCCACCATAACGGGCTGGAACCGCCGTTCGAGGGCGGCGTCCTTTTCGATATATTTGCGGTATTCGTCCAGAGTCGTCGCGCCGATGCAGTGCAGCTCCCCACGGGCGAGCATGGGCTTGAGCATATTACCCGCATCGGTGGATCCTTCTGTCCGGCCGGCCCCCACAATATTGTGGACTTCGTCGATGAACAGGAGGATTCGGCCTTCACTCTGTTTGATTTCGTTCAGGACGGCCTTGAGTCGCTCCTCGAACTCACCCCGGTACTTTGCTCCGGCCATGAGCGCGCCCATGTCCAGGGAAAAGATCGACCGCTCTTTCAACCATTCGGGCACATCGCCCCGGACGATTCGCTGGGCAAGCCCCTCGACGATTGCGGTCTTACCCACACCGGGTTCTCCGATCAAAACGGGGTTGTTCTTCGTCTTCCGGGAGAGAATCCGAACGACACGGCGGATCTCCGAATCGCGCCCGATCACAGGATCCAGTTTCCCCCTTTGGGCCAGTGAAACCAGGTCGGTCCCATATTTCTCCAGGGCTTCGTAGGCCGCCTCGGGCATCGCGCTGGTCACCCTCTGGTTTCCGCGCAGTTTTGTGAGAGCAGACAGAAAATCTTCCCGGGTCACCTTTAACCTGTTCAGGATCTTACCCGACGGAGTCGAATTCCCCTCCCCGATCAGCGCGAGGGTGAGGTGCTCCACGGATACATATTCGTCTTTGAGCCGCTTGGACTCGTCCTCGGCCTGAACGAACAGCCTCTGAAAACGTTGGGTCACATAAATCTTATCCGCCTCTCTCCCAGGCCCCGAGACTTGGGGACGGCGGCTCACCTCCTGTTCAATCTCCTTTTGAAGGGCATCGACCGGGACGTCCATCCGCTCCAGGATTCGAGGAAAAACCCCGCCGGCTTGTTCGAGCAGAGCCAGGAGCAGATGTTCCCCATCCACCTCCTGGTGTCCGTAGCGCAAAGCTTTTGTTTGCGCGGACTGCAAGGCTTCCTGGGATTTCTGTGTCAATCTGTTGATGTCCATTCACGTCTCCTTTAGGGTCTTACATTTCAACTAGGTGGTTCAGCATAATAGAAATGATATGAGTAATGGCTTTAAGTTCGTCGAGCCCGGATAGATCAAATTGCAAAAAAAACAGATTTTTTCTTCTAAGAAGATCTTTATGCAACCATTGTGCCAGATCCAAATCGATGTCTATATCACATTGTTATATTTATACTTATAATAAAATTTTGCACGATCCAAATAATGGGACGGATTGAGAGGCTTCGGTTGGCAGCATTTCATACAGCCATGTGCCATATGGCATATATCTATGAGGTCCGGAATTTAAGAAGGGAAGAGGGGAAGTTCCACCGGTTGGAAAGATTCTATGGAGCTTCATCGGATCTTTTTGGCCGTGGCTCTGTCCAAGCGGGCGGAGGCGGCGGTATCAGGTCCCGGTGAAGTAAAAGGGGATCCTCCGGTTGTTCTGGCCGGAGGCCTTATTTGTGAGGAGGTGGTCGTTATGTTTTTCCGATGGAATCCGTTCCTTGATCCAGTTGAACATTCTGGGTTGGAAGGGCGATGTGCAGCCCAATCTCCTCAAGCAATTCCATAAACTTCAAGTTGATCTCCTCCCGAACCCGCAGGTGCTCTTCCCATGCAGTCGATTTGGTGAAATAATACACCATGATGTCGCGGGAATATTCGCCGAAATCGGTAAACTTGACGAGCAGGAAGGAGCCCTGATCGACCCCGGGATGGGCCTTCAGATAGGCTTGGATCCTCTGTAACGCAGTCCGCATCTGTTCTGCGGTCGCGTAATGGGGGACCCGCACAGTTATCCAGACTCGACGAGCGGGTCTGAGGTTGACGTTATCGATCACGAACTCGGCGAGCCGGCTGTTGGGAATGGTAATCAGGGTCTGGTCGAAGGTTCGAATGCGTGTGCTCCGGAACCCGACCTGCTCGACCACGCCCTCGATGTTCCTGTCAGGTGAACGGATCCAGTCTCCTATTACAAAGGGCCGGTCCACGAGGAGCATCACCGAACCGAAAAGATCGGACAGTGTCTTCTGGGCGGCAAGGGCAACGGCAAGGCCCCCAACCCCCAGGCCGGCGATCAATCCGGATATGGAGTAGCCCATGTTCTGGAAGATCATCAATCCGGCCAGGATGGCAACGGCGATCTTGGCCGCACGGCCGACAAGGGGAACGAGCTGGTTGTCGAGGGTGGTGTCGGTCTTTTCAGCCCAACGGTGGAGGATTATCGTGAGGACATTCACCAGTCGCAGCATAAACCAGCACAGGAGGACCACGATCATGAGCGAGAAGACCGTGTTAATCCCTTTTTCGAACCCTGAGGGAGGATTAAAGCTATGGACTGCGAAGTACAGGCCAATCAGGACAACGGTCATTCCGATTGGTTTCTTCAGCGCTTCGAGCAGGAGATCGTCCAGGTCTGTTTTGGTCAACCGGGTGAGTTTGGCTCCATAACGATTAAGCGCAAAAAGCAGGATCTTGCGGAAGATGAGGGAGCCTAGGACAAACCCGAAGGCAAGGATTAGCTGATACGGAGATATCACCAGTAATACCTGTTGGTAAAGCGACTCGAAATCTTTCATGCTTCAGAGCTCCTTTTATTCTTATAGGTGACGGTCTCTGTGGAATGTGAGTTTCATGTCCTGTTTCTAGAACCGAAAGTTTACGAAACGGACCTTGATTCGTCAATCGAAAAAGCCGTGTAAGAAACCGTTCAGTCAAGTTCAAATATTTGTGTACGAACAGGATATCAATAAACGGTAATATGCGCCCCGCCGGGGAAACCAACCCGTAATTTGGAGATCGGATTGATATAAGCACGGGTAATCACTTGACATCCCGTGTCGTGGGATGAATATTGCCTTTCCGAGGAGGACGCTTCTAAATGAAAAACATCAGACTTATCGTTCTATTCATCCTGGCTATCATTCTGGTATTTACAGGATTTTTTGTTTTTCAAGGTCGTGAAGTGGACGGCCCCCACCGGAGGATTCTCTCCAGGATCCGAAGTAACGGTAAATTGATCGTCTTAACCCGCAACGCCCCGACGACATATTACGAAGGTGCAGATGGACCGAGGGGATTCGAGTTCGATCTGGTGAGTGCCTTCGCCGACCATCTTGGCGTGAAGATTGAGCTGAAGGTCCTGGACAGCATTGCTGAAATTCTAAGGGAGATGATATGAATATTGCCTTTCCGAGGAGGACGCTTCTAAATGAAAAACATCAGACTTATCGTTCTATTCATCCTGGCTATCATTCTGGTATTTACAGGATTTTTTGTTTTTCAAGGTCGTGAAGTGGACGGCCCCCACCGGAGGATTCTCTCCAGGATCCGAAGTAACGGTAAATTGATCGTCTTAACCCGCAACGCCCCGACGACATATTACGAAGGTGCAGATGGACCGAGGGGATTCGAGTTCGATCTGGTGAGTGCCTTCGCCGACCATCTTGGCGTGAAGATTGAGCTGAAGGTCCTGGACAGCATTGCTGAAATTCTAAGGGAGATGGAGAAGGGGGAGGGCGACATTGCAGCGGCCGGTTTGACCCGAACCGAAGAACGCGAGAAGAGATTCCTGTTTGGTCCCAGCTACTATACCGTTCAGCAGGAGTTGGTTTGTCGTCGTAATTCAAAAATCCCTCGAACCATAGAAGATCTCCCAAACTTTCAAATGTTAATAATTTCGGGGAGCAGTTACCTAGAAAGGCTTAAGGAATTGCAAGTCCGGTTTCCATCGATACAGTGGGAAACCACGGACGATCTTTCGACCGAACAAATACTGGAAAAGGTATGGAAAAGGGAATTGGACTGCACTGTCGCAGACAGAAATATCGTCGCGATCAATCGGCGTTATTACCCACAGCTTATCGTCCCCTTTCCCATCAGTGGGGAACAGCCCCTGGCCTGGGTATTGAAGAATGGAGGGGAGGATCTAAAAACTGAAATCAAAAATTGGCTTGGCGAATTCCAGAAATCCGGACGTCTTGAGCTTTTGCGGAATAAATATTATGCCCACGTCGAAATTTTCGATTATTTCGATGTCGCGGTATATCATAAACGCATTCGTACGCGGTTGCCGCTTTATCGGGAGTGGTTACAACAAGCGGGGAAAAAATACCGGATTCCGTGGACGCTACTTGCAGCGCAGGGATATCAGGAATCACATTGGGACCAGGAAGCGAGGAGCCCTACGGGTGTGAGAGGGATTATGATGCTGACCCAGAGGACCGCGGAGTCGCTGGGGGTTTCGGATCGAACCGATCCGTATCAGAGTATCGTGGGTGGGGCGAAATACCTTGCCCGGATGATCAAGCGTGTCCCGGAAACCGTCGCTGAGGAAGATCGATTAAGGTTTGCGCTTGCCGCTTATAACGTCGGGTTCGGGCATTTGTTGGATGCCCGGAAACTTGCCGATCGCCTGGGGAAGAACCCGGATATCTGGCCCGCGTTGAAAACCGTGTTGCCCCTGCTTTCTCAAAAGAAATATTACAAACAATTAAAATATGGTTATGCAAGAGGAACAGAGCCGGTTCGATATGTAGAACGGATCGAGAATTATCGAGATATCCTGGAACAGCATATGGATTCGATTCCAGCGTTATGATATTGCTGAATTCAGTCTCAAGATTTTTCGGATCTCCGTGGAATATAATGGACCCTTTCCTCGCGATTGACACCCGGACCTTCGACCTAATCGCGAAGCCGAGACTAAAGTCAGGGCCTTCTTTCAGCGCCAACGGGGCGTTGTCCCTTAACCCAGGCGAGCCGCCCTGGGTTGTGAAAAATACAATAGCGTCGTGCGCCTGAAGGCCTCGATAATTTCACTAGAAGATCCCTCACGCACCCTAGAGTTAATCGTATAATCCCTTTGATCTTGTGGGACCCGACTCCAGTCGGGGAATAAGGCTGTAGGCCATAATGAATGTCTCTTGTTTAAGGGATCCTGGCCCTTCAGAGCCAGTTCCCGGTCTGGAGACCGGTCCCACAAATATTGGCCACATAATGCCAGGGGTCAATCCCTGACCCGCGTCATCTATAGGGTTGATCCGGATCGCGGACTGTTGGCCCGCTCGATTCTCGCATTCAAACCCAGCCCGTTGGGCTGGGCCAAGGAATCACGGGCCGTTGGCCCGCATATGCGTCGCCTCATAGAACCTCACTTTCCACCAAAAACTAGGAAGATCCTATTTTTCATATACCTGCGAAAAATTAACCCCTACCCTTTCGGGCAGGGGTTACGATATGGTAAACGAATCGATGTAAAAGCCTTATCGATCTCACTTCAACTTTTAAAACCTCCTGCCGAACCCGATGTAGAGCGCCGGACCGCCGAAGTCTCCCGGATTCCCGAGGGAGTCGTAGAAGCGGATCAGATTGTATCGGGCATCGACATTTATCGCATAGAGACGATCCTCGTCGACAACGACATCGAGACCGGCGTTGGCGTAGCCTCCGGCCGATACCGACAGGGTCGGAAAGTCGTTTCCGTTCAACGGGATCGGGATGCCGATGTTTACGGATCGCCTCCCTTGTCCCGACCCTACGCCCACGTAAGGCTGATTGTTATAGTTATATATTGACGGAATTCCTTGATGATCCACCCTTATGATCGGTCCTAACCCGAATCCGATCCGCGGAACGACGCGTCCGGTATCCTTGAATCTCTGCTGAAGCCCGCTGAATAAACCGATGATCGAGACCCGGTTCGTGAATTCCGGCAGAGCGGCATCAAGCGACCCAAGGCGTCGGCCGTCGAAGGTAGAGAACTCTCCGCTCACATTGAAACCGAGAGTCGGCTTGATTCGACGGTCGTAGAGCATTCGGAACCCGAATCCGCCGCCGTCCGTCAGAGAAAAATAGAACGAAAGGGCATTCATCTGCTGGTTCAGCCCATAGCCCGGGTTGAAGATGTTCGTCTGGGCCGGGTATGCCCCCTGCTCCTGCCGTCGGACGGTATTTTCTACATTAATCATGTCCATCGGAAAAAGCCGGTCCCCGAAGGAAGATGTACCACTCCGGGTACCGCGGAGGGGGATTCCCTGGATCGTCACTCCCAGACTATCCCCCCCGACGTTTACAGATATACCTGATGTTCCTGTGTTTCCGATTATCCCCCGGCCAAATCCCGTGTCCGAGTCGATGGATCGGAAGTTTATCCGGCTGCCGGCACTCGATTCCCATGCAAAAATAAGAATCGGCGCAGCGATGAACAGGATGGTCCGGCGGATCATGGGGTCTCCTTTCGTAAGCCAAAGGCGTAAGGCCAGCTGGCATATGAAGCCGGCTTCCGAATTGGATCCGGCTGAGGACCCGGCTTGAAATCAAGAAATGTTGTTTGTTCGATTGAAACCAGGAATCACTTCGGTTTCGTGGCCAAAGAACGGCCAGGATTCATTAGAACATGGAGCGCAATTACCGTACCAGATTCAACGATCTTTTAAGAACGATCAACTTGCTATTTATAAAGAAAATATAACTGATTGGCCGAAAGTATAATCAGTTCAGATATGATGTTGAGATGGGACACTGTGATGCCCATTCACACTTTTGACCGTTTTTTACACGTATGGTTCCGAAAGTATGGTTCCGAAAAAACCGCTGCGGCTGGAGGAATCGGAAAATCCACGCTTTACGAATGGCTTCAGCGCGGCAGTGGGGAGGATGCGGAAAGCCCTTACAATGAATTCGTCGGCGCCATGGCAACGGCACTTGCTGAAGCCGAAAGTGAGGCTCTGGGGCGCATCGAAAAGGCCGCACAGCCTCGCGAAGTCACGAAGACCCGAAAGATTTACAAAGGCGACAAGCTTGTGGAGATATCAGAAGACAAGCAGGTCCGTCCGGGGAGCTGTCAGGCGGCTGCCTGGCTGTTGGAGCGCCGATCCCCCGAGCGCTGGGGGCGAAGTCCGAAGGACCTGGAGGCGAGGGTCGAGGAACTGAAGAAACAGATTGCAGCACTGACCAGAGGTGAAACTAATCAGAAGTTGTGATGAGTGAACTTGCGGGAGGAGCTTGACGGCGGGCAGGTGCCCCTCATGGAGTGATTCTTCTGGCTCTTACGGACACTCCTGAGGAACATAAATTGTGTCATGTCACGGTTTGAGTAGTTGTGTCTCCTCCGGTTTTTCCAAAATTATTCGCCAAAGTGAAAAAATCATCGAGGTCAACATCACCGTCCCTGTCGATGTCTCCGAGAAGGGGTTCTAATATGGGTTCTTCTGTTATGGGTTCTTGGTTGACTGGTAAAATCAGTGGGGACTGATTCGAGTTAATATATACCGTGTCAACTTCCGACCCTGCCCGGAGCGCAATCCAGAGGGCCCCCAGGGAGCCGGTCGTAAACCCGCCTTTTGTCGTGAACGAAAAGGTGGTTATCGCACCGTCCCCATCTACTGCGGGGGTCCCCAGCATGGCTGCCCCGAACCTTGATTGGGTATCGAAACCTTCAACATCCGTGTTCGCCACTGTGGTGACGGTCAGTTCAACAGCGCCCGGGAGGTCGTTCTTAGCCGTGGGGGTATCAAACTGCGCTGTGTTATACCATACAGCCGCTGTGTATCCTGTGGCCCCGTTCAAATTTGTTGCCGAAATCATGAGATTGACAACTTCACCTGGCTGGACGCCAGATGTCCTATCCAACGTGGCCGTCCACTGAGCGTTTGCGTTTGGACCCGCACTGCTTGTCGGAGGGAATAGCAATTCGAAAGTTGAGAACCACAAGAGAGCCAGCATGACACACAAAAAGCCGCACTTGTTGGGTGCGGCTAATTCAAATTCTGCCTTGTCTTTTATTCGCCAGTTCATCAGCACCCCCCCGATGCGGAAGCTCAGAGCTACACCAGTATACTGAAACTATACCAGGAATATTTGGGATGTCAAGGGAAATCAACGAGGTGGAAGAAAAAAAAGAAGAACAGCATAAAGCTTGTAAAAATATCCAACTGGGGTGTTCAAAATACCACAAAAGTGTTGAAATTACAAAGCCTGGCACAATCCATGTCTACCTGGGCAGCCGTCGCGGAGTTGACTCTTTCAGAGATTTCTAAGGATTCTCTGCCTGTCACCATGAACCCGCTCTCGGGAACCGCAAGGCGGTCCACCCAATCGAGCAGTTCCGACTCCCGGAATCTTACGTGACCCTTTTTACCAGGGAACTTGATGTGGGGGTCTCCCCTCGGCGGAAAGGGTCAGAGGTTTCTCAAGATTCGGGGTCTGTCGGTCGCGAAGTTTCGCTCGGGTACATAAAAGCTATCAGCCCAATCTTTCAGTTCAGATTCGCGGAAGCGAATTTCAGAGGCTTCCGAAACGTTAATCAAAGGCTCCGTCGTCTTCTTAGGCATGGGTCGGTTCCAGTGGCGACTTACGAGTTAGATTTTGCTGCCAAATTCCCTGACACGGGTTTCAGGATACGGGTTGATGAGAGTTCGTCGATTCTGGAGGCTAAAGCCGCTTCTACAGGCGGTGGGGATGAAGTCTGGGGGGAGGTCGCGGGGGAGGGATGGAGCGCCCTTATGCAGCGGATAGGCTCAGGGCCAATCCTTAGGTTCTACTAGTTCCCCTATTTTACCACCTCTTACTGGGAAGTTAGTGGAGGCCATCCAGCGATAGATAATTCCGTTCTTGTCAACCCAGAACGCACGAACAGATACGGAGCTCGTTTTATCCACAAGTTTTGTGATTTTTTCTCCTGTTATATCGAAGTCATAAAACCAAATTTCTCCATCTGCTTCATCGGTGTCAACCAGGGTGGGTGGCCCCCACTTTTGGTTCAGCTTCGTTTTGTGGGACCCCTTCCACGAACTCTCGGAAAAACTGTTTCTATTGCCAGAAGTAGTCGCGCAACCGATTAAGAAAATAAGAATCAGTCCCAGGATATAGACTCGATTTAACATGGCGAACCTCCAGAAATATCTCTCGCAACCAATCTTCCCCGATGGCAATTCGCGTTCCTTTTAGTATGGTGATTATATACTTGATAAAGTCATGATAGTGATGAAGGCTCTGTCTACTCAAACAATCTGTTGGCAGTCCCCATGCCGACAAATATAGAAACAGGACATCAAAAATCAGGTAAAGAAATCGCTCGAATCGGACGATCTCCGGCCAAAGGACGGGGCATTCTGCGAAACTTTCGCAAAAAACTCAACATTTTGGGATAAAGCAAATAGCCTTTGTCAAGTATATAATTCCCTTTAGTATCGGTTAGCGGGCTGTCAGAGTCAAGGGGGATTATGTTAAAAAAAGACATACCACAAAAGAGATAAAGTGGCTTTCAAAATACTACAAATGTGCTGACCGAGTTCTTGAATCCTACGCCTCGACAACGCCACCGCCTAACCGGATGCAAGGCGCGGTCGAAACCCTGCCTTTTGGATGCCCGATAGCACAAGATTTGGACACTCTGGCATCTGGGTAGAATCTGGTGGTGAGCAACTTAAGCAAGAACAGGCAGTGTTTTTTTAGAGGGCGGGAAGTTATCCTTTGACTTCAAATCCCCACGCTTATTTTGTGATATATGAAGGTTCTTGTTGAAGAGCTGCGTCAAATCTGCATGGATATCCTCGGCAACCAGGGACTAAACGAGGATGATGCCCGCATCGTGTCGGATGCGGTTCTTGAGGCGGAACTTCGGGGCCGGCCGTCCCACGGCGTCATTCGGGTTCCCGGGATTGCCGAACGTGTTGCATCGAAGGGGCGGACTTCGATGCGTGTCGCCCGGACGAGGGGGATTTGTACGCTCGTAGACGGGAAAGGAAATCTGGGTTACCTGGTTGCCCATCGCTGTGCTCGAACCGTCGCCCAGAACGCCCGGAAGGGCGGTGTCGGTCTGGTGGGGGCATTTAATACCGACACGTGCGGGATGCTTGGGTATTATGTCTCTCTGGTCGTCGAAACGGGACTGATTTGCATTATGATGTGTGATTCAAGCCCCCGCACGGTTCCGTGGGGCGCTACAGAACCTGTGCTTGGCGCGAACCCGGTGTCCGCAGGATTTCCCTATTCTCGAGGCCAGATTCTTATCGATCTCTCCACCGCGGCTATCACCAACGGAGATATCCTGATGGTGTTGAAAGAGGGGGGGGTGATTCCGGAGGGATGTGCCCTGGATTCCGAAGGGGCGGTGACGACGGATCCAGAGGCTGCCATCAAGGGTGCCGCCCTCCCATTTGGCGGACACAAAGGGTATGCTCTGAGTCTGCTGGTACAGATATTTTCCTCGGTTCTGGTTGGTGCAGCCCCTATTCCGAAGCCGGGCGAAGACTATGGGCTTTTCATGATGGCCATCAACCCCACCGTTTTCGTGGATCGAGGGGGCTTTATGGACGGGATCGAGGAGATCGTCAAGCAGGTCAAATCTGCTCGCAGGTTGGATCCATCGGTAGAGATCCTGGTTCCGGGGGAGCGATCGTTTCGAGAGCGGGAAAGGCGCCTCAAGGAGGGTATGGATATCGATGAGGATCTGTTGCAGGCGCTGAAAAAGATAGGGTAAGGTAGGGACCACGGTAGCGAGGGAACTCATTTCCTCGCTCATTTTTCAAAAATCTCTTCGATCATTTCTACGGAAACCGCTTCAAGGGTTTCTACGACGAGATCCGCGGCGGAAAAATCCATCCCGTTCGAAAGGGGGAGGGGGACCACAACGCATCGCATTCCAGCCCGCTTAGCAGAAGTCAATCCGTTGAATGAGTCCTCCACGGCAAGGCATTCTTCGGTCCTCAAACCGAGTTGTTTTGCAGCCAAAAGATAACAGTCGGGTTCGGGTTTGCCGAGTTCGACGTCGTCGCCCGTAACGATCGACTCAAATCGATCCCGTAAATTCAAATCTTTCAGAATCCCCTCCACCCAGCGTCGTGGTGACGCCGACGCGACAGCCCTTGCATAGCCTGCTTCGATCAGTTTATCGATCAACACCAGGAATCCCGGCATGGGATGCATGTATGCAGATCGGATTTCCTGATATCGTGCATTCCTGACTTTCTGAACGGCTTCCTCATCAACTTCCCTGCCTGAACGCTCCACCAGATTCTTAAAAAGATCGATTTTGGCCTGAGTGGTTCCCAGGATTTGATTCCAAAGGTCCGTGGGAAGTTCAATTCCGTGGGCATTGTAAACCTCTTGCCAAGATATATATATGGGCGTTTCGGTATCCACGATCAGACCATCGAAATCGAAAATCACCCCTCGAACCACGAGCTCCCCCTCTCTATCCTGAAGGTCAGTGTTTCCTCTCCCGCGAGCGTCGAAGCGTCCCACAGGGTCTCTTTATCGGAAAATGGACCACGCTCTACGAACCGCCCTTTTATCTCCCATTCCAGGGGTGATTTATCGAAAGGGTATGGTTTTATAGCGAGGGTCAGTTCATCCCGAGGTTGAAGGGAAAGATCGATCCTGTGTTCGACGGATCCGGCGGGGGCAGCGCCGATGACCTGGGCTTCGGGTTCTCCGCAGCAAAGCAGAAGCGAAATCCAGTCCCACACGTGGAGAAGTCTGGAATTGTGCATCAGGGTTGTCTCTTGAACGGCCGGGCCGTAAACCGGATCCGTCCAGAGGGTCTGTCGAATCCGGTCCTGTGTATTGCGTTGTTCGGTCAAAAAGGCCTCTACTAAATGGTGGTCTTTGGGGGTGCTCTCTTCCAGCCCCCCCCTGTAGAGACCCGTTGCGTGCAGGCTGATCAAGAGCGCGGCGTAAGGATCTTTTCCCGTCATTCCCACAACGCTTCGGCGCCATATGCCGAGATGCTGGGCAACTTCCATCTCCGAAAAGTTCAGGGGTTCCCCGTCCTGGTTTAATCCGGGATGGTGTTCCCATTCCTCCCATCCGGTGTCGTGCTCAGCCGCTGCGGTCATGAGGGACGATCGGGGTTCGGGGGATGCAAACTCCTCATTTCCCCAATGGCAGGCAAGTGCCCCTGAAAATACGGCGTGTTCGGGCTGCCGGATGAGAAGCCAGCCCTGTTTAAAGGGTCTGCGTATCATGCATTCCGTGGATTGTGATTCGTGGATCGTAAAGACCGTGTATCGTGGTTCGTGACTCGGGGATCGGAAAAGACGTGGATCGTAAGATCTATCGCGTGTCGAAAGTCATAGGGTATCGAGTTGACTAGGGGATTGGGGGACGGAGCCCCACCCCCAGCCCCTTACCCTGTCTTTTTTTCTATCTTCTCCAATACCATCGCTGCGGCAAGGAGATCTTGAGCGGCCAAGCCGGTGAAATAGGTGATCACTCCGGTTCCACGCAGATGATCGAGTCGGCCGATGGCTGCATCACCAATATTTTGAACGATCCCTTTTCCGTTTTTGACGAACCGGATATCGTCAAATCGACCCGATTGTTTCCGAGCCAAAAAATCACCTGAACCAGCGGCCTGAACCATGTCGTCGGCCACTATGGGTCGGTCCCAAAGGAGATCGGGATCAAGCTGGGTTGTCCGCGAGTCCCCCCCCATCACGGACAGATGGACACGGGGACCGATGGATGTTCGATTCAGTATCGGGGTCGGCGTCGGAACCGCGGTCAGGACGATATCCGCGCCCTCGATGCACGCCGAAAGAGAATCCTTCATCCTTAGGCTGGACCGGATTCGGGGTCCGATTTCATCTTCAAAGGCAGTTCTGTTTTCCCGTTTCCGACTCGTCGCCCTGATCTCCTCAAGGTCGAACAGATAATCGATGCAGACCGCCAGGAATTTTCCGATCCGTCCAGTCCCGATTAGGGCCGCAACCTGCGCGTCCGGCCTTGCCAGGTAGCGAGCGCCAAGCGCCCCGGCCGCACCGGTTCTGACATTTGTGATAAAGTCAGCTTCGATTTCCGCCTCCGTCCCGGTCGTCAGGTCCTTTAGGGTGATCTTTGCAATCCGCTCCTCCAGCCGTCCGGTTGCCACGTCGGATCGTTCTACGATGATCTTTTCCCCCCGATAGTGGCCGACCCACTCCGCGGGCATGTTCAGGCTAAAACGATCGAGCCCGGCCTGTTTCTCCACGCGCTCGATCCGAGGGGGGTTTAACAGGAGACCCTGGCCAAGCAAACGGAAGGCTTTGTCGCAGGAATCAATCCAGTCCTTGGGGGAGAAGAGATGGATAAAATCGGATTCAGGGATGGTTCTGGGCGTCATGGAGGAGGGGGAAAGTAAAAAAGCTAAACGATGAGAGGTGATTGGTGAGCCGCGAATCAATCGCGGAATGTGGGTTGCCGTCTTCCGCCTCACGCTTCATCATCATACGGGTTCCATTGCACCGCCGGGTTATCGGAGTTGGTCTGGAGATAGTCTTTCAAATCCTCGATGAAAACCGACTTCTCGATATTGCTCCTTGAAGGACTCCCATCTTCGCCCAGGAAACTAAGATTCGGCGCAGCTGTATCAATCCCATTAAAGGCCCACGTGCCCGGGGCTGTTTCCATCACCTGAAGACGGGTTACAAACGGATCGAGATCGATTCTCGGCATCGGTCTTCTACTGACAAGCTGCACCCAGGATTCATATCGGTATTTGAGCCAGTACCTGCCGTCGTGGACCGTCAACACCCGAAGACAGTCTGTCGCAGAACAGGTGGCAACCGGATGGAGGGGTTCCGGGGATTCGATGACCACCAGATCAATTTCCGGAAATTCTTCCAACTTCACGTCGTGGGCCTGTATCGCGGCCTCGCTTCGTTTGACGTGGTCGAACTCCTCTTCCCACAGGTCGCGGTAATCCTCGATATGCGTAAAGATATCAAGGAGTCCGAAAATCAGCATCTGATACAAAATGGCGATTCGCCCATCTTCCGATCGACCGGCCAGTTCCTTGTGGTAAGGGGAGACCTCGGGGTCTGCAAATCCGGTGATCGTAAAGACGGTTTTGAGTGCCTGCGGGTCCCGGTAGCGGAGGAAATCCCCCGCGGAGGCGATGTTGATCATCAGGTCGCGATTTTGGAGTGCCCTTCCGGGGTTGACCAGAGTCAAGGCGGCCACCAAACCGTCCGGGCTGAACTGGTTAGAGGAAACCACCGGCACATTCCGCGCGAGATTCGAACCCGAGGTGATATAGTTTAATGCGATTTCAGCACTCGTATCCGCCTTCAGCGACCGGGGTGTCCCGCTCTTCGGCAGATGGCTGAGGGTCAGTTCCGTGTGCTCATTCGGATCCCCATCAACGATGATGTGGGGCCGATCGTTTAACTGATCATAGGGAACAAATTCCAAACCGGTCCTCTTGAAATAAAGTTTGACGTTTGAACCCAGATATCGCACCGGGTCTTATTAAAATATTGATCCGATCAGTGGTCATGATACGCCGACACGTAGATTTGTCAAGCGTCGTTTTCAGAACGGGCCGGCGGAGAAGCCGGGTGCCACAGTGTAGCCATTTCTTGACTGAGTTATCCAACCGCTTTATCTTTATGTCTCATCGTTTCTTTTGTTTCAAGACCATCCAATTCCTAAGGGGAGGTTTATGAAATCGTATTACAAAATTTGCTTTGCGCTGTGGATCATCCTTTTCCCCATCGCCTCGGAAGCCGCGGAGGGCCACGGGGACCCGTCCGCCAATGTCCTCCTGGGGCTTGCCGTGATCCTGGTCGCTGCAAAATTGGGCGGAAGCCTGTTCGAGCGCTACCGCATGCCTCCTGTTCTGGGAGAACTCATATTCGGAGTCATCCTGGGAAACGCTGCACTGGTTGGGATCCCGCTGTTTGAGGGAATGCGGGAGGACACCGGCGTGGATCTTCTGGCGCGAATCGGCGTCGTTGTGCTCCTGTTCGAGGTGGGGCTGGAGACCGATGTGGAAGGCATGCTGGCCGTTGGGTTCCGAAGCCTGATGGTGGCTGCCGTCGGTATGATCGCTCCCTTTTTCATGGGCTATGGTCTGAGCCTCTATCTGTTGCCTGAAGCCCCGTTTGCGACTCATCTGTTCATCGGCGCTACGCTTACGGCAACATCGGTCGGTATCACGGCCAGGGTCCTGAAAGACCTCGGTCAACTCGATCGACCCGAAGCCCGTATTATCCTGGGTGCTGCTGTCGTCGACGACGTCCTGGGGCTTGTCGTCCTGGCCGTTGTAAGCGCGATCGTCACGGCCGGAAGCGTTAGCCTCCTGACAACGGGAATCATTCTTTTTAAGGCCTTGGGATTTTTGGCCGGGGCTTTGCTTATTGGCAGATGGCTCGCACCCTATCTTGGGCGTGCAGCGAATGCACTGGGAGGAGGGACCAAAGTATCGATCGCGTTTGTGTTCTGTTTCTTCCTGTCATTTTTAGCGGACTTCATCGGCCTGGCCACAATTGTAGGTGCGTTTGCTGCGGGGCTGATCCTTGAAGAAGGCCACTTTCTTCCTCCTCTCCGGGGGGAGGAGGAGCACGTGGATCTGCAAGATTTCTCCCACATGCCCCACGTTCTCTCCCTTCAGCAATTGACCAACCCGCTTTCGTCCATCCTGGTCCCGGTGTTCTTCGTCATGATGGGCATGCACATCCGGTTGGAGACCTTCGTCGACCCTTCCGTGTTGGGCCTTGCGGGCGCCCTTACTGTTGCCGCATTCATCAGCAAGCAGGCATGTGGTCTGGCGGTTCAGAAGGGGAGCCGGATGACCGTCGGACTGGGCATGGTTCCCAGGGGCGAGGTGGGTTTGATCTTCGCATCCATCGGAAGGAGCCTCGGTGCGATCGACGACGGTGTCTACTCTTCAATCGTGATCGTGGTTGTGGCCACCACCGTCGTGACGCCGCCCTTCCTGAAATGGAGCCTGATGAGATCCTCATCCTAAGGGTATGACCCTTGATTTTAGAGGGAAAACATTTATGAAGAAGGGAATGGTACTGACAGGCGGTTATGGGGACACTTTCGAGGAGGCCCTTCAGAAACACAAGGACGCGGGTTTTCAGGGTGTGGAGATCGTCACCTCTGAAGAAGGGGGGTGGTTCAGTCTCAATACAACGACTTCCGGTATTTCGGCTTTGCGCGCGGCTTCTCAGAAGGTCGGGGTGGAGATACCGAGCGTGATGGCAGGGGCGTGGAAAAACCCGCTTTCGGATCCCGAACCCCGGACGCGGGAGAAGGGACAGGCCCTGGTTTCAAAGGCGATCGAAGGCGCCAAACAGATGGGTGCGGCGGCCGTATTGGTCGTCCCCGCGGTGGTGAAAGATGAGGTCACTTACGAACAGGCATGGGATCGGTCTCAAGGCGTGATCCGGGAATTGATACCGGAGGCCGAGGAGGCAGGTGTCTGCCTCTGCGTCGAGAACGTCTGGAACAAATTCCTGCTCAGCCCATTCGATTTCTGCCGGTATGTGGACAGTTTTCAGAGCGAAGCCGTGCGGGTCTACTTCGACGTGGGAAACGTCCTGGTTTATGGATATCCGGAGCATTGGATTCGATCTCTCGGGGGACGGATTCGAAAGGTCCATCTCAAGGACTTCAAGACGAACATCGGGAACATCTGTGGGTTCACGAACCTCCTGGAAGGCGATGTGAACTGGCCCCGGGTAATGGAGGCCTTGAGGGAAATCGGTTACAGCGACTATCTGACGGCGGAGTTGGGCCTCTTCACGCATGCCCCTGAAGAGATGTTGAGTCAGACCTCTTCGGCCATGGATGCGATTCTGAAGATGTGAATCAGCTCCATGAAAGGGTTATGTCGGGGCGGCGGCTTCGAGTCTTGTGTTCTGTTTTTAAAGGGATTATCTATAGCTCGTCCGATGGACCGGCTGGCTCAATTCCTCTTTGGAGATACGACTTTCTCCCTTGACTTGGTGGTCCAAGTTTGGTATGTTTACCCCCTTAAATTTGGGGGATTCCCGGTGATGTGAAGCAACCGGGCGCATCATCAGGTCGGAACACAGCGAAGGACAGATTCGACTTAAGAGGAACCATGCCCAGTAAGAAAACCCTTAAAAAACCCACCAAGAAACCCAGTAAGGTAAAAAGGAAGGTCAAAAAAACCGAAACGGGTTTGACAAAAAGGCAGACCAAGCTCTGCGAGGACCTGCTGCTCAAACGCCGGACGGAGATTTTGAGTGACCTGGAAGTTCACAATAGTGAGGCGAATGGTCTCCAGGGCGATGTGGCCGCCGATCCTCTGGATCTTGCGGACGGGTCTCGTTCGTTGGAGCTAATGCGCGCCCTGGGTGATCAGGAGCGGCGGGAGATTAAGGAGATCGATCATGCGCTGGGGAAGATCACCCGGAAAGGTTTCGGGGTTTGTGAATGGCCCGAATGTAATGAGAAGATCCTCTTCAAACGCCTCGAGTTCATCCCCACGGCACGGATGTGCATCAGCCACCAAGAAACGTATGAACAGATGGCCCGGAGCGGGCAGATCCTCCCCGCCAGGCGCTACCTCCGCCGTGACGGGGCGGCGATCGAAGAGGGGGAGGATGAGGATGATTCTTTCAGGAGGCAGAACTACTAGCGGGAGAGAACGGTGAGTGTGAAAGTTCACAACTCACCGTTTTTATTTCAAGGCGTTTGTGTGGAGACCGGATGGACGGCTATGAAGTGATTTTGACCGGGTTCGCGGATGAAGGGCCGGCCAGCAAAAAGGCGGAGGAACAGCTCGGGATCTGTCGTGCCCTTGGTATGTCATATTATACCATCCGGTTTGTGGATCTCGGCGACGGGGTCAAGAACGTGATGAAGCTGTCGGACGATGAAATCAAGCGCCTCCAAGGATTACACAGCGATTTCGAAATGCGGGTTTCGTCGATCGGTTCGCCCATCGGGAAGATCAAACTGGTGGATCGTGAGGACGGCACGACGAACGTCTACATCCCGTTTGACAAATATCTGAGGGAAGAGGTTTCCCGAGCCATCGATCTGGCTCACATCTTTGAGACGAAGCTGATCCGTGGATTTTCTTTCTACCCGCCAAGGGGGGACGACCCGGGAAAATACCTCGATCAATCGGCGGATTACCTGAGGCAGATCGCGGCGCGGTGTGAAGAAGAAAACCTTTACTTTGGCCTGGAGATCGAAACGCACTTGGTCGGGCAGACCGGGGGACTGCTCAAAACCCTCCACGAAAAGGTGGACAACGAGCACCT
The DNA here is from genome assembly GCA_965217865.1 of Candidatus Latescibacterota bacterium. Taxonomy (GTDB): domain Bacteria; phylum Latescibacterota; class UBA2968; order SICM01; family SICM01; genus CBDCJO01. Next base: position 4,852,310 of record CBDCJO010000002.1, read on the forward strand.
CTGTTTGATTTTCGACTGCGGAAATATCGAGTCGATGGGTTTCAGCGCCGCCGAGTCGGTCTCTCAATATCACCAAATGGAGGCGGGTTTAGGCTGGGTTCACGTGAAGGGTACCAGATGCCCCGCGGATTCGGCCTTCGAAGCGGACCTGAAGCGGCGTGATCTTGCGGGTTTCATCCCGGTCGATCTGGGTGACTTGGGCAACGAAGGTTCATTGCGGGCGTTCCGGGAGGTGCTTCCCCGGCTGAACAGAATTTGGAAGGCCAGGGGGGTTCCCGGCGTGTTTGTAGACCTGGAACCCCATATCAAGAGCGGGGGACAGTTCGGTGGGTTCAGCGGTCCTGACGGGTTCGGGGTGGCCTTCAGGGGACTTTTGAGGTTACTTGATTTTGTGAGGATCGGGTACCACCTTACGGATTTTAACGACCTGAGGAATCGGTAGAAAAAAGGGTTATGTGCAGGGGCACGGGTACGGGAATCTAATGATTCCGAGACCTGATCCCCGCTTCTGACCCCGTTTTTTTATCAGGAGGGAGACCATGCCCTATCAAGATCACATCCAGGCATCGAAAGGGACCGTTGATTGCGCCATTATCACGGTCAGCGATACGCGAACCGAATCGACAGACAAGAGCGGGATGATCATGAAGGAACTGCTCGCGGCATCGAACCACAGGGTTGTGCATTACGAGATTATCAAAGACGAACCGGACCAAATTCGCGATGTTTTGAGCCGGTTTGCCGATGAAGGGTCTTGTCAGGTGGTTCTGCTTAACGGCGGAACGGGCATCTCACGCCGCGACACGACTTATGAAGCCGTGTCGGGCCTTCTTGAAAAGGAGCTGAACGGTTTCGGAGAAATCTTTCGCTACCTCAGCTATCAGGAGATCGGCTCAGGGGCCTTCCTGTCCAGAGCGACAGCCGGGGCCTACCGGGATATGATCCTTTTTTCGATGCCCGGCTCCCACAACGCGGTTCGACTGGCAATGGAGAAGCTGATCGTTCCGGAGTTGTCCCATCTTGTCTGGGAGATCTGGCGGCACGCGGAGTGAGAAACGTGGATTCGCGAATTGCATACATCGAAATGACCACGGGAATTGCCGGTGATATGTTCGTGGGAGCGATGATCGATGCGGGATGCCCGATCGAACGGCTGCGCGGCGGGATGGATGATATCGGGCTGAAGGGGATGCGAATCGAGGCACATCGGGTTACCCGCAAAGGTCTGGGTGGGACCAGGTTTGAGGTAATCGAGGAGAAGATCGGGCGAGGAGGTCATGCGTCGGGTGTCCGGGTTCGGTCACCCGAACGAATAAACGGCCGAGACCAAACGATAGAAATACACCCGGAAACAGAACATCCACATCGTAGGGGATTGAAAGAGATTTCACAGATGATCGTTCGAAGCAGTCTTCCTGAACCGGTGAAGTCGAAAGCCGGAGCGGTATTTCATGCGATCGCAAAGGTGGAGGCTCACCTTCACAACACCACGGTTGAGGAGATCCATTTTCACGAAGTCGGAGCGCTGGATTCTATTGCGGATGTGGTCGGCGCCTGTCTGGCGCTTCACGAGATGGGGATTGCCGAGGTTTATGCCTCAGAAGTGCCTCTCGGCGGAGGCGGGACCGTTACCTTCAGCCACGGGATCATACCGGTTCCCGTACCGGCTACCCTTGAGCTCCTGAAGGGAATCCCCACACGCACCAGCGACTTGAAGACCGAAATCGTGACGCCTACGGGAGCCGCCCTGCTCCGGGTGATCTGTTCCGGATTTGGAGCCAGACCCGATATGGTCATCGAACAGGTGGGCTATGGCGCGGGGAAAAAGGAATTTCCCGACCGGCCCAACCTGCTCAGGATCCTGGTCGGGAGGCCGGTATGATGAAAATGCAAAGTGCAAAATGGAAAATGCATGGAAAGCAGTAACAGTGGCAAGGCAGGGAAATTGAATATTGAATATTGAAGATCGATAGAACCACAAGAGAGCCCTGGGTTTTCAAATATTCAATTCTCCGATATTCAATATTCAATGAAGCTCGGGGGGGCGGCCGACGGGCGGCTTGATTTGTCCACCCTTTCATATTATATTGAATCCGCGTTCGTCATTCTGGCCGGGAGACACCTGACGGAGATTTACCCGTTCAGATGACGACGCCTTCAGAGAGAGGAACCAATGTTGCTGCTGGCGCTGGCGGCGTTTCTGGTGTTCCTGAATGGTTTCTTCGTTGCGGCTGAATTCGCGATCGTCAAAATCCGATCAAGCCGTCTTGAGGAGCTGGTGGCTGAGGGACGGCCCGGAGCTAAGATGGCCCGGAACATCGTCCAGCACCTCGATGCTTATCTTTCCGCGACTCAAATCGGCATCACCCTGGCCAGCCTTGGCCTGGGTTGGATTGGTGAGCCCGCGGTGGCACACCTGATCATCGAACCCCTGTTCGTCTGGATCGGTATCCTTTCCGAAAGCGCAATCCACACAACCTCCCTGACCATCGCATTTGTCATCATCTCCTTCTTCCACGTTGTCCTGGGTGAACTGGCTCCCAAATCGATCGCCATCCAGCGCGCCGAGAACACCGTCCTTGCCGTTTCCCTGCCACTCAAAGGATTCTATTATCTCTTCCTTCCGGCCATCTGGTTGTTCAACGGATCTGCGAACTATTTCCTGAAAGCAGTGGGCCTCCCACCCGCAGGCTCACACGAATTCGCCCATTCGGCGGAGGAGATTCGAATTATCCTGGATAAGTCCGAGGAGGATGGGATTCTGTCGGAAGGGAAACACGACATCCTTGAGGGCGCCCTGGATATCTCCGAACAGACGGTGAAGCAGATTATGGTCCCCCGGGTTGACGTGGTTTACTTCTCCACCTTGGTTACCTGGAAGGAAGTTGTAGAGACGGTTCTGCAGAACGGGTATTCAAGGTTTCCATTATGCGAAGATGACCTGGATCACCCGATCGGCATCTTATATGCCAAGGACTTGCTCCGTTTCCTGGGGGATCCTGATGGTCCCTCCACCGAGGAAATTGTGGCCCTGAAGCGAGAGGTCCCGTTCGTTCCGGAAAGCCAGGCGGTGGAAATGCTTCTACAGCGATTCCAGAAGGGCTTCATTCATATGGCGATCGTGGTAGACGAGTATGGCGGGACCTCTGGTATCGTCACCCTCGAGGATGTTCTGGAGGAACTCGTGGGGGAGATCCAGGATGAGATGGACCACGAATCACCTGCGATTGAAGGGACTCAGGAAGGACATTTTCGTGTTAGCGGTCAAGTATCCGTCGATGACCTGGAGGACTTGACGAATGTTTCGCTTCCGGACACACAATGGGACACGGTCGGCGGCTATATACAGTTCCACCTGGGCCGGGTCGCGGTGCAAGGGGATGAGGTTGAGGTCGAGGGACATAAGTTCAAGGTACTTGAAGTGGACAAACAACGCATCGTTCAGATTTTGTTGATTCCGGCTCCTCAGGCTGGTGAGGATGAGGAGGGTTGAACCTGATTACATTTCGAATTCCGGGGTTAGGGCGACCGTTCTCAGGGGTTGAGCTTGAAAGGTCGCCCTTTCTGGTAATATGGCAGATGACATCTATGATCTGATCATCGTCGGCGGGGGGCCTGCGGGGGCAACGGCAGCACTTTTTGCAAAGCGCCAAGGCTTAAAAACCCTCCTCATAGACAAGTCCAGATTTCCGAGGGACAAGATCTGCGGGGATGCCCTTTCAGGAAAAGCGGTCACCGTCTTGCGTGAGTTGGACCTTTTCGAGAAGGTCCGTGACCTGCCAGGAGTCTTGGTTAACAAGATAATTTTTGGGAGTCCCAAAGGGATGGAAGTTGATATCGATCTCAGTCGATCCAGTCGACAGGACTTTCTCACCGGATTTGTCATCCGCCGTGAGATTTTCGACACCTTCCTTTTCAGGGAAGCCCAAAAAGTTGTGGACACCAGTATCGAAGGATTCACGGTTCGTGAGCTGATCCAGGAGGGGGGAAAGGTTTGTGGCGTCCGGGGTGCGTCTTCGGGATCGGAAGGACAAGAGTACCGGGGCCGGATTGTCCTGGGTGCCGATGGGTTTAACTCCATCGTCGCAAGGAAGGGGGGGCTCTATCGACACGAGCCCAGGCACTGGATCGTTGCCCTGAGATGTTACTATCAAAATGTGAAAGGACTTAGTAACCAGATCGAATTGCAGTATGTGGACGAAGTCCTCCCCGGATATTTCTGGATATTTCCACTCGAAAACGGTTGCGCCAACGTCGGGATCGGCATGGTGTATGACTTCCTCAAAAAGCGAAAAGTGGACCTCAACACGGCCCTTCAGAGAGTGATCGAAAGCCCCAAGTTCAAGGACAGATTTGCGAATTCGAGAGCCCTTGAAAGACCCATCGGATGGAACCTGCCCGTGGGCAGCAAGCGTCGGAAAAGCTACGGAAACGGATTTATGCTCATTGGGGACGCGGCAGGGTTGATCGATCCCTTTACGGGAGAAGGAATCGGGAATGCCCTTTACTCTGCCCGATATGCCGTGGCATGCGCCAGGGAGGCTTGCGACGCAGGGGATTTCGGCCAGGAATTCCTTCGCCGATATGAAAGTCACCTCTGGGAGGAGATCGGAGATGAATTGAGGGTCAGCTCCCGGCTGCAGACCATCGGACGTATACGTCCGCTTCTGAACTTCGTCATTCACAAAGCTTCCAGGAGCCAGGAGGTTCGGGACATCATTTGCGGAATGATCGCGGACGAAGTACCCAAAAAACGGTTGACGAATCCCCTGTTTTATTTAAAACTCCTGTTCAATTAGGAATGGGGATCAGAAGTCAGAGGTCGGAGGTCAGGGAAATGAAGTGGCAGTGGCAGGAAGAGCAAAGGGAGGGGGGCGGAGGGAGATTGAAGATCGAAAGACCGTCAAACGTGAGACGTGAAACCGAACTATCGTGACGGACTAATTGAATTCGATTGAGGGTCAGACCTAACCCCTGGCCCCTTCCCTAAAGGGAAGGGGAAACACAGCGATTCGTTAAACGGCATCACCAATCAAACGATTTTTGTAGGGGCGGACCTGTGTGTCCGCCCCCGATCAGAACGGCGAACAGGCTGGGGACGGGTGCATACGCAGGTGCGCCCCTACGGGAAATGGGCGGTCCGGCCGCCGAGGATTGGATGTAAATGAATCTCCGGGCGAGGAACCGCGTCGCCCCTACGGGAATCGGGTGGGTCGACAAAATTGGTGTAGGGGCACGATGCATCGTGCCCCTACGATGGTAATCTAATTCAGGGTTGTTTCATGAACATAGCCTTGATAGAATGGGATAGCTCCTTTGATTTGTGGGACCCGACCCCAGACGGGAATAAGGGCATCAGCCAAGGGAATTCCCTGTTGAAGGGATCCTGGCCCTACAGAGCCAAGTTCCCGGTCTGGAGACCGGTCCCACAACTTGTGGCCACATAAGGCCATGGGGTTTAATTTGAGGCTGACCGAAGGTAGGCTGCGACATAGACACCTCTTGCATGGTGACAACCAATAGGTAAGTAAGCCTTGAAAAATCCAAAGGAATTCTTCCTCGTTGCGTGTTTATACGTCGCCTTCCTCGCTCTCCCATCCGAAGTGAACGGCTTCCAGGCGGACCGATCGGACTTCGATAATAACGGGGTTGTGGATTTCGACGATTTTTTTCTGTTCGCCGTTGCGTTCGGGGGAGATGAAGCCCGTTTCGATCTGGATGATAACGGGCGAATCGATTTTGAAGATTTTTTTCTGTTTGCCCAGGACTTCGGAAAAACGACGGTGTCTTCGGGGTCCCCGCCACCCCGAGATTCTCTTGTGGTCGAAACCATCGCGACAGGACTGGATACGCCGTGGGATCTGGTCTGGGGTCCCGATGGAGCGATCTGGGTCACCGAGCGCAAGGGAACCATCTCGCGGGTCGACGTGACCAGCGGCCGGGTCACCCAAATCGGTCAGATCGGTGTGATTGAATTCAGCGAGAGTGGGTTGATGGGAATGACCTTTCATCCCAACTTTGATTCCCTGCCCCTTGTTTACATTGTTCACTCTTACAGTTCCGGCAATGCCATCCGGAACCGTCTGATCCGATTGCGTTTCGACGGCAACCGGCTCAGCGATGTCGAGACTTTGCTCGATGATATTCCGGGTGCCGCCAATCACGATGGATCCCGGCTGGCCATCGGCCCGGACCGTTTGATCTACCTGACCACGGGGGATGCCCAGAACCCGGGTCTGGCCCAGGATCTCGATTCCCTGGCGGGCAAGGTCCTCCGTCTTACCTTAGAGGGGGCTCCAGCACCCGGCAACCCTTTCGGCACTTATGTGTTCTCATACGGTCACCGCAATCCCCAGGGGCTCGCGTTTAGGCCAAGCACCGGACTGCCTTATGTCTCCGAGCACGGCCCATCCGATAACGATGAGGTGAATCTGATAGAACCCGGGGGAAACTACGCCTGGCCGAACGTTCGAGGATTCTGCGACGGCGACGTCTTGGGCGAGCTGGCCTTCTGTCAATCGAACAAGGTGGCCGAACCCGTCGCGACCTGGACCCCTACGATCGCTCCTTCGGGTGCGGCCTTTTACAATTCGAATGAAATCCCTGGTTGGCGGGGGAGCTTTCTGTTTACCACGCTGAAGGGATCCGCCCTTTATCGCCTGAGCCTATCCGAGGACGGAAGGAGGGCGGTCGATCAGGAGGTCCTGTTTCACCGCGAGTTCGGGCGTCTTCGAGATGTCCTGGTCAGCCCCTCCGGGGATGTCTATCTGGCGACCAGCAACCGGGACGGCCGCGGCAACCCAACGTCTGACGACGATCGAATCATTCGAATCCGGTTAATAAGGTGATCGGCGAGTGGTGGTTCGTGATGGGTTAGACATCACCATGACCCTTCACCCATAACCCTTCTTCACTTCCCATTCCATTCCCAGCCATTAAAGGAGAGTTTCACGGTGTCCAAAGATTCCAGCGAGGTCCTCGAACGGGAAGTCACGCGTAGAATCGGATCCAACGAGATTCCGCAACGTGTTTTCGGAAAAACGGGAGAATCCGTGCCTGTTATCGGGTTGGGATCCGCGCCGGGTGGGGTGGGTTTAAAGGACGAGGATGCGATTCCCCTCTACCACAAGGCGATCGATCGGGGCGTGACTTACATCGATACGGCGACGGGTTACGGGCGGGCTCAGGCACAACTGGGAGAGGTGGTGCGGGAACGTCGCGAGGAGGTTTTCCTGGTTACCAAGACACACACGGATGACGGGGCCAAAGCCCTGGAGATCCTGGAACAGAATATGAGGCTTCTTCAGACGGACCAGGTGGACCTCACCTACGTCCACGCAGTGGGCGGACTGGATGTGGATCGCGTCCTGGCCAAGGATGGGTCTCTGTCCGGGCTTCGAGAGGCGCAAAGGCGGGGGTGGACCCGCTTCGTTGGGTTCACGGCCCATGCCTCGCCGTGGAAGTCGGCGAAGATCCTGAGGGAAGCGGATGTGGACGCCGTGATGTTGGCTGTGAATCCCGGGGACCGATTTACCTATAACTTCGAGGAGAACGCCCTTCCGTTGGCTTCCCTGCAAAATGCGGGCGTGGCCGCGATGAAGGTTTACGGAGGTGCCGAGGGGATGAAATACAGCCCCCCCAAACCCTCTGCGGTGCGTTCGCACGGACCCCACAACCACGAGGTTTTGTTCAGATATGCGCTGGGCCTTCCCGGGGTGGCCATTGCGGTCATCGGCATGTATAACGAGGAGGAACTGAATCAGAACATCAAATGGGCAAAGGGATTCAGCCCGCTTACGGAAAGGGAGGAAAAAGACGTTCGAACGCTGGGGAAAGAGTTGTCCGGCGCATGGGGGCCGCACTTTGGGCCGGTGGAGTGAGGCGTTTCCCTTTTTCGCTTCGAAGGAGACCGACTGATCCTTAGGGGCACGGCATGCCGAGCCTTCAAAAGTCACTCGCGGTTTTATTTTTGATCTTGACAGAATCCGACTCTTTTCGTAACTTCAGGTCAATTAAATCATTGCTTAATTGTTTATATAATGGAGCGACCTCAGGGTTCCACTATGGTCCAGGCTAAAGATCAAGAGATATGCGACATCCTCTACGTGGATGAAAAGAAGGTGCGATCCGTCAGGCGCCAGATGAAAACCGACGAAGTTGTGGGGCGGCTTGCCGAAACATTCAGCGCGATCGGCGACGCAACAAGGATCAAGATCGTCCTGGCCCTATCGTTGGCCGAGCTCTGTGTCTGCGACATGGCCGCCCTGTTGAACATGACCAGCCCCGCGGTCTCCCACCATCTCCGGATCCTTAGGACACTTCGTCTGGTTAAAGGAAGGCGTCGTGGAAAGATGGTCTATTATTCACTCGATGACGCTCATATTGAAAGGCTGTTCAGGATGGGCATTGAGCACGTGGAAGAGGGATGAACCGATGAATCGTAGCACGTTTCGTGTGGTGGGCATGGATTGTCCCGAGGAGTCGGGCCCGATCGAACACCAATTGCGGTCGATGGATGGTGTCGAGGAGGTCCACTTCAACCTGATCGCGGGGACCGTCGCCGTGGACCACAGTCTGAAACCGGAGGATGTCGCCGGGGCGATTCGGGATTTGGGTTTCGAGGTTAGAACCGATTCGGACGACGAAGACGAGGTTTCGAAGCGCGGGTGGCGATTCTGGTTGACTTCCTGTGCCGGGATTTTCACTGCTTTGGGTCTATTGTTTGAACACACCGGGTATCCGCATTCGGTTTTTGTTCCCGCCTATATAGGAGCCATGCTGACCGGGGGGATTGATGTGGCCTGTAAAGGGTTCAGGTCGATTCGCCGGATAAACCTCGATGTGCACGTGTTGATGATCCTGGCCGCCCTGGGAGCGGTCGGGATTGGGGCCTGGTCGGAGGGGGCCTCCGTACTGTTCCTATTCGCTGTTGCCCAGGCCCTGGAACGGGGGAGCATGGACAAAGCCCGGCGGTCGGTGAGGTCTTTAATGGCTCTTTCGCCTTCGGAGGCATCGGTTCTGAGGGACGGTGAAGAAAGCCGGGCAGCGGTGGAGGAAGTTGCGGTGGGCGAGATTGTCCGGGTGAGACCGGGGGAGAGGATTCCGCTTGACGGGCGGGTTTTGTCAGGGGCCTCGGAGGTGAACCAGGCGCCGATCACAGGGGAATCTCTGCCTGTTTCCGTGTCTCCCGGAGATACTGTCCTGGCAGGGACAATCAACGGGCAGGGATCCGTTGAGTTTACGGTCACGCGGCGGTCGGAGGAGACCACGCTTTCACAGATCGTTCATCTTGTCGAGGAGGCGCAGGCCAGCCGTGCCCCGAGCCAAAGATTTGTCGAACGATTTGCAAAGATCTACACCCCTGTCGTCCTCTGCGCCGCTGTTGCCGTTATGACGATCCCATCCCTGATAATGGGCCTGCCCTTCGAGGACTGGTTCTATCGGTCGCTTGTCCTCATGGTCATCGCGTGCCCGTGTGCGCTGGTGATATCCACACCGGTATCGATCGTCTCCGCACTCGCGGGGGCTGCCCGAAGCGGGGTTCTGATCAAAGGGGGGGCGCATCTGGAAACCCTGGGGCGGGTTCGATCGGTGTTGTTCGACAAGACAGGGACGCTGACGGAAGGTCGACCGGGAGTTGACGAGGTGGTGAGCCTTAACAACGTTCCGGCCGTGGAGATTCTCCGGTTGGCTGCCTCGTTGGAGGTCCGGTCCGAGCACCGATTGGCGCAAGCCATCCTCGAAGCGGCTCATAGAGACGGCGTCGAACTCCTTCCGTCGAAGCATTTTCAGGCCATGGCCGGTTTGGGAGCCAGAGCCGAAGTTCAGGGAAAGACCTTCCTGCTGGGGAACCACCGGCTCATCGAGGAATTCGGTCTTTGCGGCCCCGACGTGGAGTCGGTTCTGGAAGGGATCGAAGGCGACGGTCGCACGGCTGTGGTCCTGGCCGACCAGACTCGAGCCCTGGGTGTAATCTCGATCTCCGACAGATTGCGAGGAGAAGGCCCGAAAGTCGTGGAGGAACTGAAGGACGATGGGATCGTCCACATCGGAATGTTGACGGGCGATAATGAGATCACGGCTCAGGTCGTGGCAAACCGGTTGGGTATTGAGGACTTTCGGGCGGAACGGCTTCCGAAGGACAAGGTTGATGAGGTTCGGGACGCGGTTGCGCGGTACGGGGTCGTGGCGATGGTGGGCGATGGGATCAACGATGCCCCGGCTTTGGCCACGGCCTCGGTTGGGGTGGCCATGGGGTCTGGGGGCACTGACGCAGCGTTGGAGACGGCCGACGCGGTGCTGATGGGAGACGACCTGACAAAGCTGTCTTGGGCGATTCGTCTTGGCCGCAGGACCTTGTCCGTTATCCGTCAGAATGTGGTTTTTTCCATCGGGATTAAAGCCGTCTTCCTTGCCCTGGCCATTCCAGGCCTGGCAACCCTCTGGATGGCCGTGGCGGCTGACATGGGGGCTTCGCTCCTGGTCATCGCAAACGGAATGAGACTCCTGCGCGGAAATCGATAGCGTTGTGGATTTCGGATGGGGGGTTGAAACTGCTGCGAGATGATTGTTGGCGCTGACGGATAATTAGGCATGGATAAGATCGTCACGGACGTCAAAGATTCGTTCCGCAAGCTCATGGACGAGCTTTCCAATTTTCAAGACATCGCCCGATACATAAAACCGGAACCAGGGGATATCCCCGAGCTGCGCGGGTTCGAGATCTATGGGGAGACGATTGCCCTTAACGGGATCATCAGCGGAGACCATATCATTTATGTTGATTTTAAAAAGCGATTCGATCTGGAAGCCAGGATTACCGAAACCCGGGAACGAAACCGTGAAGATGTGGTGGAAAATCTGAGGCAGTGCCAGAAGAAGGCCGGAATCGTTTTACTGGACACTTCGGGACATCAGATCACCGATGCCCTGATGGGGGCCATGCTACATCAAGCTTTCTTGCTGGGTGCCATCTACGAACTCGATTATTTCGGTGAGATCACAACCCGGCTTTTTGAGCATCTCAACACGCGGTTTTTCAAGTCCTCGGGGCTGAGCAAGTTTTTAACGATGATTTACGGAGAGATATCCGAGGCCGGTACCTTCCGGTTTGTTTCTGCTGGACACCCGATGCCGGTCTTGTTTTCAAGTCGAGATGATGGATTTGTGGATATCGGCCGGGACACGCTGGCCGGTTTTCCTCCGATCGGAACCCTGCCGTCCCAGGAGGATATCGATCGAAGCATCTCCCACAGCGTTCTGGGGCACAAGAAAAAATATGAGGTCAATGAGATCAGCTTGATGGAGACCGGGGATATCCTTCTTCTATACACGGACGGACTTTCAGAGCACATCCAGGATCCGGATGTGGCCTATTTTCCGGATCACCTGGAGATTTCGCTCCGAAAGGCGAGAGGTGGGACGGCCAACGAGATCTTTCAGGCGATCCGGGAAGAGGTTTTGGCCTTTAATCACCCGGCGGACGATATCAGCTTCGTGATTATCAAGCGGACGTGAAAACGGAAAACCGCAAACGGGAAAACGGCAACGTGAAACCCACCAGGACAAAAAGTTGGTTGCTAAGCATGCGCTGAGTTTAAGGGGAGACACCTATATGCCCACTCCCACGAGCGTGATGTGTTTACGATAAAATATTACAGCAAATTTTCCGTGACCCCCCACAAGAGGTCTGGATTTCATGGATAATCAATACGATGTTATCGTCATCGGGAGCGGACCGGGTGGGGAGGGTGCGGCGATGAAAGCCTCGAAGGAAGGTCGGCGGGTTGCGATCGTTGAAGGCCGTCCGAGCGTAGGCGGGGATTGCACGCATATTTCCACCATTCCAAGCAAGGCCCTGAGGCACGCGATTCAAAGGCTATCCGATGTGGGGAAATTTCAATATGCCAATTACCAGGAGCTTTTAAAATCCGCCGAATCGGTCATTCACGACCAGGTCCAATTGCGCCGCGGATTTTATGAAAGAAACCTTGTGGATACCGTACACGGACTGGCGGGTTTTATCGACCCGAATACGATCGAAGTTACGGGTGAAGGCGGTGGAAAAGAGCGATACCAGGCGAAAGCAGTTATCATCGCGACCGGCTCCAGACCCTATCACCCCGAGGATATTGATTTTTCCGATTCACGCATCGTGGACAGCGAAACCGTGTTGAACCTCAATCAAAACCCTCGATCGATTACGATATACGGCGCCGGGGTGATCGGGTGCGAATACGCATCGATTTTTCGGGGGCTTCGTATAAAAGTGAATTTGATCAACAGCCGGGATCGGTTATTGTCCTTTCTGGATGATGAAATCATCGATGCGTTAAGCTACCACCTGCGGGAGCAAGGTGTCATAATCCGCCACGACGAGGAATACGAAAGCGTCGGTGTGGATGGCAAAGGGGTTCGAGTCCATCTCAAATCTAACAAACAGATCCACAGCGATATTTTGCTATGGGCGCAGGGTAGGACGGGGAATTCGGATCATATGGGGCTGGAGACCATCGGGGTCGAGACGGACAAGCGTGGTTACATCGTGATCAACCAAAACTACCAGACGGCTCAAGAACATATCTACGCGGTCGGAGATGTCGTAGGATATCCCAACTTGGCCAGCGCGGCGTTTGACCAGGGGCGTTTTGCCGCCACCCACCTGATCTTTGGAGAATGCGAATATCAGCTTGTCCAGGACATTCCCACCGGCATCTATACGATACCTGAGATCAGTTCGGTGGGCCTCACGGAACAGGAACTAACGGCGAACAAGGTGCCCTATGAGGTCGGCCATGCTTTCTTCAGGCATCTGGCACGGGCTCAGATAACGGGAAAAAAGACAGGGATGCTGAAACTCCTGTTTCATCGAGACACCCTTGAAATTCTCGGCATCCATTGCTTCGGATCTGAAGCATCTGAAATCATACACATCGGCCAGGCGATCATGGCACAAAAAGGCGAAGCCAATTCGCTTATGTATTTCATCAATACGACTTTCAATTATCCGACCATGGCCGAGGCCTACCGCGTTGCGGCTCTTAATGGGTTGAATCGGGTCAAATAGGGAATCCGGAATATACAAATTGAAAACTTCAAATTGAAGCTCTCCGTGGAATATAGTGGACCCCGTCTTCGCCATTGACACCCGGGCCTTCGAGCTAATCCAGACGCCGAGACTAAAGTCAAGGCCTTCTTTCAGCGCCAACGGCGCGTTGTCCCTCAACCCAGGCGAGCTGCCCTGGGTCCTTGGAAAGCAACAGCGTCGTGCGGCCTGAAGGGCCGCGATAATTACCCATCGACATGCCACAATCCCTGTCCCGTATCTTGATTCATCTAGTGTTCATCACAAAAGATCGTATACGCGTCCTCACGTCCACAATAAAGGCCGAATTGCATCCTTACCTCGCCGGTACTCTCGCACACATTGATTGTCCGTCGTTGCTGGTGGCCTGCGATGAACAATATGTGTGGGTTAATCCGGATCGCGGACCTGGTGGCCCGCTCGGTTCGCACACATTCAAACCCAGCCTGTTGGACTGGGCCAGGAATCACGGGCCGTTGGCCCGCTGATGCGTCGCCTTACAGAACTTCGGTTGCACAAAAAACCAGGAAGATCTCCATATCGAAAAGCCGAGATTAAAGTCAGGATCTTCTTTCAGCGCCAACGGCGCGTTATCCCTCAACCCAGGCGAGCCGCCCTGGGTCCCTTGGAAAGCAATATCGCCGTGCGGCCTGAAGGGCCGCGATAATTTCACATCCCCCAACCTGATTCATCTAGCCCTACGATGAACAATATGTGTGGGTTAATCCGGATCGACCGTTGGCCCGCTGGATTCGCTCACATTCAATCTCAGCCCGTTGGACTGGGCAAAGGAATCACGGGCCGTTGGCCCGCTGATGTGTCGCCTCACAGAACCTCACTTTCCACCAAAAACTAGGAAAACTTCAAATTGAAAACCGTTCTGGAACGAATTGAGGAGAACCTGGGCCGGGAGGGGGTGGCATATCGGGTCACTTCGCACAAGGCGGTCTTCACAAGCGCCGAAGCAGCGGAGGCGCGAGGCGCCACACTCTCCTCCGGGGCGAAGGCCCTCGTGGTGAAGGCGGGCAAATCGTTTGTCCTATTCGTGGTGCCGGGGGACCGAAAACTGGACAGCAAACGGGTTAAGAAGGACCTGGGGGTGAGAGACCTGCGGTTTGCAACCCGGGAGGAGGTCCTCGAACTCACGGACCTCGAGACAGGGGCGATTCCTCCCTTCGGGAGTCTGTTCGGGTTGAAGACTATCTGCGATCGGGCGCTTGGTCAAAACTTAAAGATCAACTTCAATCCCGGATCACACACGGAGTCGCTGGAGATGGCGTTCGAAGACTATGTGCGGAGCGAGAGGCCAAACCTTGCGGATATCTCGATGTCTTCGGAACGGGTGGCGAGTCCATGAAGGCTTCCCTGATGGTGACCTGTCTGGGGGACTTTTTCTTCCCGGAGTGCGGTGTGGCTACCGTGAATCTGCTACGACGTCTCGGCGTGGAGGTGGATTTTCCCGGGTCCCAATCCTGCTGCGGGCAACCGCTTTTTAACAGCGGATATCATCGGGATGCGCGTGCGGTTGCCCGGCACACCATGAAGGTTTTCGACTCGGATCGGCCCATCGTGGTTCCGTCGGGGTCCTGCGCCGCGATGGTGCGCATCGGCTATCCGGATCTGTTTCGAGACGACCCGAAGATGGAAGAGCGGGCCAAGGAGATGGGCGGGCGGACATTCGAGCTTGCCGAATTCCTGGTGAAGGTCCTGGGGGTGGAGGACGTCGGAGCCCGATTTGAAGGCCGGGCGACTTACCACTATGCGTGCCACCTCCGCGGTCTGGATGCAAAGGACGAAGCGGTCCGGCTGATTCAAAAAGTGTCGGGATCGGAGTACATACCACTCGAGAGGTGGGACCAGTGCTGCGGGTTCGGAGGTTCTTTCTCCGTTCGCTATCCGGAGGTATCGGGGGCGATCGTGGGGGACAAGGTCGATTGTATCCTTCGGACGGGCGCGGATGCGGTGGTGTCCACGGATTCGGGATGTCTGATGAATATCTCCGGTGCCTTGAGAAGACAAGACCGAGAGATCCCGGCGATGCACCTTGCGGAACTCCTCGAATCCAGGTGATGTTGAGATGTCCGGGGAATATGCAAAAATAATCCATTCGGATTTCGTGGGGGCGAGCCAAGAGGCCGTTGGTGACGAGCATCTTCAGATCGCGCTCCAACGGTTGACCATTCGTTTGACCGAAGGGCTTCAGGCGTCGTTTGAAGGTCTGGACCGGGAGGCCATGCGTGAGCGGGCAAGGGGGATCAAGGCGAAGACTTTTTCCAACCTGGATGGCTATTTGTCGGAACTGGAGGATTCCGTCGTTCGGGTGGGGGGACGTGTGCACTGGGCGTCAGACGGCGCGGAGGCAAGGAAGATCATTCTTCGGGTTTCCCGTGAGCACGGTGTTCAGAGGATCGTCAAGTCGAAGTCGATGACCACTGAGGAGATCCACCTGAACGGGGCACTGGAGGAAGCGGGATTTGAGGTGTCCGAGACCGATTTTGGAGAATTCCTCCTCCAGTTGGCGGATGAGAGACCTTCCCACCTGGTTGCGCCGGTTTTGCACAAGACACGGGAGGGAATCCGGGCCCTCCTCGCCGAAAAATTAAAGCGGGACATTCCGGACGATCCCTCAGCGATGGCAGCGATCGCGCGGGAGGTGATCAGAGAACGGTTTCGGAACGCGGATATGGGAATCACAGGGGTAAACTTCGCGATTGCCGAAACGGGAACGATCGTTCTCGTCAGCAACGAAGGAAATGCCCGGTTGACGACCACGGCACCCAGGGTACACCTGGCCCTGATGGGTATCGAGAAGGTCATCCCCAAATTCGAGGATCTGGGAATTTTTCTCAAACTTCTTGCCCGAAGCGCTACGGGTCAGGCGATGTCGGTCTACACGACCCTGATCACGGGTCCGCAGGGGGGGGGTCAGGTTAACGGGCCCGAAGCGTTCCACCTGGTGGTCCTGGATAATGGACGTTCGAAAATCCTGGGGGGCCCCTTTCAGGAGAGCCTTTTTTGTATACGTTGCCGAGCGTGCCTGAACACGTGTCCGGTATATCGAAAGGTGGGCGGACATGCCTATGGGGGGGTCTATTCGGGCCCCATTGGCTCGGTTCTTACTCCGCTCTACGACGGTCTCCCGGAGTATCACCACCTTCCCCATGCCTCCTCTCTGTGCGGGGCGTGTCAGCAGGTCTGTCCTCTCAGGATCGATATCCCTCACATGCTGATCGCCCTTAGAAACCGGCTCGAAGAGGAGGGCGCATCCCCCCTGCTGGAACGGCTGGCATATCGTACGTGGCGGACCGGGCTCTGTTCCCCAGCCATCTATCGTTTTGGCACGTGGGCCGCCCGAAAGCTGCTAAGGCTGAAAGGGGATGAAGAAGGATGGATCCACGGACTTCCCTGGATCGGAGAGGCCTGGACGCGGGTTCGAGATTTTCCGATCCCTCCCGAACGCTCATTCCGGGCGCAATGGAATGCGATGAGGGATTAATTTGGATCGGATTCAAATTGCGGAATCGATAGTGGATTGAGAATTTAAAATCCTGGACTGCATCGTGCGCTTCACGCTTCACGTCTTGACTTTGTTACCGGGCATTCTATGAGGAAAGTTCACACGTGAACCCCCGGAAAGCAATCCTCGAACGGGTCCGGCGGGCGGTTGTCTCCGGACAGGCCCACAGGCCTGGAATACGATTTAAGGTCGGTCAGGACGTGGGTTATGCCGGGGCCGGGGCGGACCTCCTCGGACGGCTTGCTGCCGAACTTAAGGCCGTCGGGGCTCATCCCGTCAGGGTGAACGGAATGGAGTCGGGGATCGAAACGATCCGTGAGATCAGCCGGGGTGCACGGCTGGCGATTCGCTGGTCCTGTCCGCTCCTGGATCGATCGGGCCTTGACTCCGCCCTTGCGGAGAATGGGACGGAGGTGGTCCCATGGTCCGATGTGGAACGGCTACAGACCACCGATCCCGTAAAGGCCCGGGATTTGATCTTCGGGGCCGACCTGGGCATCTCCTGCGTCGACGGGGCGGCCGCCGAGACCGGAACGATTGCCCTGGGGTCTTCCCCTGGACAGGGGCCACCCGTCAGCCTTCTGCCTCCCACGCATATCGCCCTGGTTGAAGCCTATCAAGTTGTGCCCGATCTTTTTGATCTGCTGAAGATCTTCGAGTCGTCGTCGGGCAATCTTCCGGGCAACCTGGTTCTGGTTACCGGACCGAGCAAAACCGGGGACATCGAGTTGCGGTTGACCACGGGTGTTCACGGACCGGGAGACCTCCACGTGATCATTCTGGAGGATGGTGTTTAAGGGGAGAGGATCATGGATTCGATTTACCGACACGTTCTCACGGATACCGAGCGGAACCTGTGGTATGGGTCGTGGGCGCTGGATGAGCTTGCGCTTCCGTTACGGACAGGATCGGCATGGCACGTCCAGAAAACGACGCTGAAGGGGGGTTGCAGGACGGGGTGGACCTGATCCGGGTCGATAACGGGGCGCTCTCTTTCTATATCGTTCCCACCAGGGGGATGGGGATCTGGAAGGGGGTCTACAAGGGAATTCCGCTGGGATGGGACTCCCCGGTCCGCGACCCCGTGCATCCGGGATTCTTGGATCTGAACGATCGGGGAGGGTTGGGCTGGTTAAAAGGGTTCAACGAGTGGATCGTGCGATGCGGGCTGGAGAGCAACGGTGGCCCCTGCAAGGACATGATCGTCGATAACAACGGGAATCGGTCAGAGGTCGCACTTACCCTGCACGGAAAGGTCGCGAATATCCCAGCCCGCTTCGTTGAGGTCCGCGTGGAGCTATCTCCGCCCCACCGTATCACCGTTCTGGGTATCTAGAGGAGACCATGATGTTCGGACCCTCACTCCGTTTGACCTCTACGATCACGACTTCACTCGGATCGAATATGCTGACGATTCAAGATGAAGTCACTAATTTGAACCGGACCCCTGCGGAGCTTGAATTACTCTATCACTGCAATTACGGACCACCAATCCTAGAAAAGGGGAGCTCTCTGGTCGTGCCTTTCAAGGCGGTCTATCCCAGGGATGCGGTCGCCCGGGAGGAAATCAATGCCCACAACCGATTCTCCGGGCCGATTCGGGGGTTTGTTGAGCAGTGCTATTCTTACCAACTGGCGGGAAAAAGGGGAAGCGGGGAGACTTGTGTGCTGCTCAAGAATCGGGAGGGCAACCTGGGTTCGTCCCTCCAATTCTCGCTGAAGCAGATGCCCTGCTTCACGCTGTGGAAGAACACGGCGCCGATAGAAGATGGCTATGTGACCGGACTGGAGCCCGCCACGAACTATCCCAACCCAAAATGGTTCGAGAGGCAGCAGGGACGGGTGGTGTCGCTTGAGGGTGGTGAGACCCGGCGGATGGATCTGACCCTGGCCGTGCACGACAGGAAGCAGCGCGTTAAGGAGGTGGAGGGGGAGATCCGAAAGATCCAGAAAAGGGTTCGGCCGAAGGTGTTCACGGAAATTTCAAAAAGGCTCTCGGCGGTGGGGTGAGGGAGAATCTGTGAAAGAAGGATAGGTCAGATCAACCGTTCCCGGATAAATCGATCAACTTCCCCCCAGGCGTGTTCACAGGCATCTCGTCGGAAGCTTTGCGGTCGAGTGTGGTCGCAAAAAGAATGGGGCGCATCCGGAATGATGTGAAAATCGGTTTCAACACCCGCCGCGGCACACCTCTCCTGCAAGGCCCGGACGTCCTCTGGTGAGATCATCTCGTCCGCCCCACCGAAAAGCCCAAGGATCGGACCCTTTGCCCGATCCATCTCCTCCAGTTCCTCATCTTTGAGCATTCCGTGCCAAACCACTGTCGCTGAAAGCCCCGGGATACGGTCCGCTCCCCGAAGGGCCATAGCCCCGCCCCAGCAATAGCCCCAAGTGATCAGCCTTTCCTTGTCCACTTCTTTCCGGCTTCTTAGCCAATCCAGCCCCGCCAGGATATCGGCCATACACCTATCGATCGTGATCGATTTTACGTATGGCTGTGATGATTTTCCCGCTTCCGGATCGATCGAAGGATCAAATGGTCCTGTTCCCCTCAAAAGGTGAGGATAAACGGCAGCTATCCCTTTTGATGCAAGCCGCCGGGCTTGCTGACGAGCCAGATCGCGCAATCCAAAAATGTCGTGGATCATCACTGCCCCGGGGACCGGTCCAGAACGATCAGGCAAAGCGAAGAATGCCTGCAATGTCTCATCACCGCTCGTTACGGTCACCTCCGATTCCTGAATTCGAAATTGCTCGGCCATTTTGGTTCCCCTCAAGTTTAAGGCTAAATTCGGTTTGGTTCAATTCGTGAGAAAATTACACATTATTTCTGTAGGGGGCAATCGAAAGGTGTTTGGTTGAGTCGGGGGTTCCGAGTTATAACACCTGTTGATCCGGCGTATCATATTATAGGAGGTGAGAATGAAGATCGGACTCTGTACGATCTCGTTCCGAGATCGCCAACTCGATACGGTCCTGGATCTGGCCGCCCGAAACGGTTTCGATGGGGTAGAGATCTGGGGAAAGCCCGAACATACCCCAGAGATTTACGACAGCAGCCATAATCAAAGGGTCGCAGAAGCCGCCCGAAACAGGGGATTGGCAATCTCCCAGTTCGGATCCTATGCAAACCCGACCTCGGTTCGTTTTCAAGCTGAGATGTCGGATGCCTTGGGGATTGCGCGTGACCTGGGAACGGATAAGATACGTGTGTGGGCGGGAGATACCGGCTCTGCGGAGGCCGACAGCCAGCAGTGGGAGACCGCGATCTCCGGTTTTCGGATCTTTTCGGATCGAGCTTCCGATTCGGGTTTCACCCTGGTCCTCGAGATGCACTCAAATCGGTTGACGGATACGGCCGAGGGGTGTCTTCGCCTTTTGGGAGAGGTTGACCGGTCCAATCTCCGTCTGAATTTCCAGCCTATGTCCGATCACAACAACAGCCGTGTGATGGAGGAGGTGGGGAAGGTGGCGCCATACGTCACCACGGTCCACGCGCAGAACGTTGTTCAGGTCGGCGAAACCCGCCGGGGCCTCATCTCAGAGGGCGTGGTGGACTATCCCGGGGTCATCGAAGCGCTCCGTAAGGCCGGGTTCGATGGTTACGTTGAAGTTGAGTTTGTGCGTGAAGACGATCCGGAAGAGGCCCTCAAAGCGGATGCGAAATTCCTGAAGTCCCTGGTGAGCAAATGAAAAGCGTTATGTGTTTAAGGCGACATGCGTGTACGGGTGGGGAAAGAGGGGAGTTTCGTTCTCGACCCTGGAACCGGCCTGATCGGCATGGAACCCGGATCGGAGTTCGGGCTCAACCCGAATCTCCTTTTCGCGACGGCTCGGTTTTATTTTTAAGAACGTGAGGCGTGAGGGGTGAATCCCCTCCGGTGATGTTTATCCGGGATCGTGACGTCTCGATGCAGGGGCGGTTCACACCCCGTCCTTGAAGCCTTAGGAAAGTTTCCGGTTTCCAGAGACGGGCAAGGCGGGTTGATGATTCGAAAACGCTTTCGACGAATAACCGGGATTGAATGTTTTAAGCCGCATCCATTCAGATGCGGCTCGTTTCGTTGCCCCGAAACCAAATCGTCCGTGCGATCTCCTGCCTCTTCCCTAAATCAGCCTTCTCTTGTAACATCAATAATGTAGGATAGACCGAACTTGCGATCCTCGGATCTCGTCTGTGTTACGATTCGATTTTGTCCAACGGAGAGCGCAATGCGTGGAGATGCCATCCCCGACGTAACGATCGATCCATCGGAAGGCAGCCCCTCCCCGAAGATCAAAATCATCGGATTGCCGCTTCTGGCCGTGGGTGTGACGGTTAAACTATCGACGCTATTTGCAAGGGTGAGAAAATACAAACCCTGGAAGCTTGGAGAAAAGGAGGGGTTTAAGGCCCCTGCCGATGTCGTCAATTCCGAGAGCAGTGAGTCAGAAGCAGGCGAACTGGGGTTGAATAGGCTATTGTCGCTGAGGCAGCCAAAGGCCAACGGACACATCAACAGAATTAAGAATAAGATTGATTTATTGATGGACTATCCTCAAGAAGAATCTTCCAGAGCTTCCTTCACGGCGTATAACAATTCAATCCGGTCCAGCGGTTTTTTCAGAACACGAAGCGCACCGAACGAAGCGGCAAGGGTCATCGCGTTTTTCTGATATTTTCCTTTGAGCTCCGTGCCCTCACCGGAAACGGCGATGACCCGGGCACCGGTATAGTCATGGTTCAGGTCCCAGATTAATTCGAGCCCGTCGTTCTCCATCATCATGATGCTCGCGAGAACCAGGTCGACGGGTTCCCTTCGATAGATTTTTAATCCAGATTTTCCGTCGGGGGCCTCCAGGACTTCGTAGCCGCCGATTTCGAGCATTTCGCGTGTGGATAATCGGGAAGGTCCATCATCATCGACCACAAGGATGCGCGCCATCACCCCCCCATCAATGGAATGAGAAGGTCAGGACTTTCATAGCCGCCCGTTTATCCATTCGGCTGTAGGTGAACCGGGGGATGCCGATCCCCATTCCTTTTTGGCTGATCCTGAAAAGACCCTGTGAATCAGCTCTCAAGGTCATACTCGCCCAGGTAACGGCACCAACAAATGCACCGGAACCCAGGCTCACCCCGACAACTGTCCCGTTGCTCACAGGCTTTTGGCCTCGAGAGTCTTTTTCGTTAAACATAACCAAAGCCCCCAATGTTACTGTAGCCGTCGCCACACCTGCGATAAGTGAAAATTTCCCCCTTTTTTTGGCTTCAGATCTGGAAGGAAAAGAGATGATGAGCAATGCCGGGATCAAGATGCTGACCAATAGTTTCATATCGAACCTCCTCCCTCGAAAACCCCGGAGATAGCCTCTCCTTTAATAGACGACTTTGTGTTATGGATTATCGGCCTGTAGAGGATCGGCTGGATTGTGGAATTAAACCCTTTTTAGAGAGGCCATTTGCTATAAAAAACCGCAGGGGGCCTTATCCCGGAACGATCCGAACACCATTTTCATCGAATACGGAAAGGGCATCGACCGGGCAGACGGAACAGGCATCGATCAAGCGTTCTCGATCCGCTTCAACCGAATTCTCGAACCTGACGATTCCATCTTCGGCTAGCTGGAATACTTCTGGGGCTACTCCGATGCAATCTTTAAAGGCGGCACAGACGGTTCGATCGATTCGAACCGTTAAATCGCCGATCTTCATTTCAATAAAATCGTCTATGGAAACACTCCTCTGGCTCGATGTCTTATGTGGCTTTTCCTCAATTCTAACGATCTTGGGGAAGTTTGTCAACCCTTCGTATCGTCTGGATAATGGGCCCATGTATGGGCGGGAAAAGAGTGATTGTATGGGGGGGGGTTATTTTCGGGTTGACAGATGAACGAATGTGCAGTATATTGGGGAGGTTGTTAATTGGGCCGAACTGAAACGAAGGTAAGCCTTGAGCCTCATTCAGATAGAAGAGATCGGGGCCAGATCCATTCTGACCCCACAACCCGACTGGTCATCTTTGGGCGGAAGCTACGACTTTTCGCTGAACCCCTACCAGGGATGTGGCATGGGGTGTTCCTATTGCTATGTCATTCGATACCCGTTTGCAGAGGAACACCCCCTCCCGTGGGGGAACTGGGTTCGGCCGAAGTTGAACGCACCTTTTTTGATCGGGAAGGATCGTTTGAAGGTCTGGGGAAGGCGGATCTTTATGTCTTCCGCGACCGATCCATACCAGTATGTCGAGCGGAAATATCGATTGACCCGGGGCTGCCTGAAGGTCCTGGTTGAATGTAATTTGCAGCGCCTGACGGTTCACACCCGAAGCCAACTTGTCCTGGACGATCTCGATCTTCTCAAGGCGTTCGGGGACAGGTTGGAGGTGGGCTTTTCCGTCCCCACGGATGACGATGCCGAGCGGAAACGGCTGGAGCCGAATGCACCGACGATCGACGTAAGGCTAAGGACGATCCGAAAGCTTCGCGATGCGGGGATCAAGGTGATCGTTGCGGTTTCACCATTGCTGAGATGTAATCCCGATCGTTTCGCAGGGCTTCTTGCGGAGGTAGCTGATCGTGCCTGGATGGATAAGGTTCGGTATGAAGCTCGAACTTACCTGAGACATAGGGGAGAGGACAGGACTTTTTTCTTGAGCCGGTCCTATCGAGAGTTGGGAAGGGAAATGGAAGTGCGATTGCGCAACCTGGGATTGCTTCGGCCGATCAGATGATATGATTGGATCAAAAATCTTATAGGATACCGCAGCTCAAGGCCTCCACGAGGCTTGTCAGCTGGAGTTCCGTCGCAGAGTGGTCCTGATGGGCGGTGAAGAAATTGGGGACGGCGATGACGTCCATCCCGGCTGACCGTGCGGACCGGACCCCGCTTTCGCTATCTTCGAAAGCCAGGCACGATGAAGGCGGGAGCCCGAGCCGATTTGCGGCCAGGAGATAGATGTCGGGGGCCGGTTTTGTTCTGGCCACGTCGGAACCGGAGAGGATGACCTCGAAGATCCGGTCAAGGGGATCGCCCTTTTGCAGGTATGTCAGAAGTCCATTCTCCAGGGTTTTCATCATTCTGATTCTCTCTGTTGAAGAGGCCACCCCGAGACGATAGGGTTTTACCCGAACGAAGTTCAAGAGTTCTTCCAACCCCGGCATCACCTCGATCTTCTCCGGATCCGATATGGCCAGATCGAAGCGGTCCATCCAGAGCTTGCTAAAATCCTCAGGTGAGGTATCCAGATCGTAGTGCTCAACGGCATGGCTGCTGTTTTCCTCTATGGGGTGGCCCACATAGGAGATATATCCGGGACGATCCAACGAAGCATTGAATTCATGAAGGGTATCGTTAAACGTGCTGTAGTAAAGTTCCTCCGTGTTGAACATCAGGCCATCCATGTCGAAGATGACGGCTTCGTAATTACGGTTCTTATCTGATGTTCGAGTGTTACCCATTCTCGTTTGTCTCTGGAAAAGTGAGCCCGGACGATCAAGTTGCCTTCAGAAATCTGACATTCCCATTCGTGGTTTGGAGGTCGACCATACCTTCTCCAGATCCCAGGGTGCCTTCCAATTTCCTTCGGGTTTGAAGACTTGCTTTGACCGCCAGGTCAGTCTTCACGGTACCGTTCCGAACCGATGCTTTGACACGCGCAGATATGTTTTCCGCCACGTATAGATTAACATTTCCGTTTCTCGTTATCAACTTCGTCTCCGAGCCGGTTTCCCACTTCGAGATCTCAGCCCGTACGTTTCCATTTGTTGTGGAACCGTAAGTCCGACTAGTCCTAAAATAAGCGAATAGGCTTGTTGAGCGGTGTGTTATACAAGATTTCGGAGCATTTCAGACTTGTGACTTGGTGGAGATGATGTCTGGGCTGTTTTTGTGATTGTTTCGGCATGCGATTGTCTAATTAACTGAGTTTGCGGACGTGTTTTAGCCGGGGTGGACGGACTTGTCCCTGTGATGTTACGACGACAGGTGCTGACATGGCAGTCAGGCCGGTTTGAGCCATCTGATTCTGTTCCAGGCCGGGAAGAAGTCAGTCATCCACCGGTTGTAGCCCAAGACACGATAGATGATCTGTCTTCCCCGGGTCACGATCTGGCAGGGGATCCAGATCAGATTCTGGAGGAAGGCGCGAAACTCCATTCTCAGAAGTTGATCGCGACGCTCACGCTTTCGGATCATCAACGCGAACCAGGCTTTGAGGTTCCACGCCAGGGCGGTCATGACCATGTAAGCCCAGTTGCTCATCAGGTTGTCGACGGGCATCCGCATGGCGTTGACCCCGTTCTTGAGTTGTTCAATCACGTTTTCCTGATCGCACCGTCGATTGGCCAGCCTCACGATTTCCGCGGCCGTAAGATCTTTTCGGGTGGTAATGTAGAAGAAACAGCGCTTGTCATCGAACAGGGCGTTTTCGCCGCGTTCGACGCTCAGGTTCTTTTCGAGGATCACGAGTCGACAGGTCTTCCTGCATCGAGCAGGACGATACGAAACCCCGGCAACACGTTCACTGGCAAGTCGGATGTTTTTGAAGCCGCGCTCCCGGATGATCCGGGCTTTCACGTTCTCGCGTTTCTGTCTCTGGGAGGTTTTGACCTGGTATTTGGGTTGTCGTTCAAAGGGCTCCCAATCGCTCTGTGACAGGGATTTGGCGATCTTGACCAATCCCCGGTAAGCATCCATGCCGAAGACGAAGTCGACCTTTTCCGACCAACGATCGAAGTGCCGGGTGAGTGAGAAGCCGGTGTCTCCGCGCAGGCAGATGCGTTTGGCGAAAGGGGCGACCAGCGCGATGGCGCGATCGATCCACTTTACGGCACCGTCGTGGCTGGGCACATGGCCGGGTCGATTCACAAGAAACAACACCTCCCTGGTGTTCGCCAGAGAGACCACGAGAGGATGGTATCCCCAGATACCGTTGTATGACAGGGCCATGCCCTGCTTGCGTTCTCCGAGGGTGGTGGCCAGGGTGCCGTCGATGTCGATGAGGGCTTCTTTGAGTTCGCCCCTGGCGCGCTTTTTCCAGATCCGGGTGCGCACCCGGTTGATGCAATCCATCAACGTCTCGATATCCGATGGCCGGAAACGACGTGTAAAGTCGCCTGCTGTGGCCGGATCCGGGAGACGCTGAGCGCCCAAAGCGTTCAGGAACGTGGCATCCTGCCGGCGCAGCTCAATGTCTTCAAGGCGTTGACCACCAACCAGCGCATTGTAGGCGATGTTCAGAACGTGGTCTGATTCGTGACAGGGCAAATGCACTTTCAAAAGATGAAGATGACGGTCAATCTCTTTCACCAGCCCAACCCTGCGGACCATGTGGTGAAACGCGCCGATCCCCCCACACGTGATCGCCTCGGCCTTCCCACTTATCTCGTAGTGGATGTTTCCCCCAGACATCATAGGCTTGACCTGACTGCACCACTGCTTCCGACGCAAACGACGGACAATTCGTGCTTCCCTGTTCCGAAGAATCTTCCTATATTCTCTCATCTGAAATGCCCCTTTTGATGGCCTCTTTTTGTCTTTCACACTACAACTATAGGCCTGAAAACTGGGGCATTTTCAACTTTTTTCTACTAAAACCAAGAAAAATTCACGCTTGTATAGGGACTAGTTGAATATGGATTAAAAAACCTCGTTCGCGATTCACAATCCCGAATAGAAATCAAGGCCACATGGTCTTGCCCAGGTCCACTTCTATGTACTTGACCACACAGAAAGCAAATTTCCCCTGGCGGGTTCGATATCCTCGCATATCGAAGACGAGGCCCACGCTGTTCGGACCGGTTGTCAGGATGCCACCGTTCCCGGTTGTGTTGGGCCACGTGAGTACGTTACCGATCTCATCCCACTTCTTTCCCGTTCCATCCCGCGAGACGCCAAGGTTGACCTCACCCATGCGGTATTTGAACTTCAGGTTTAGCGAGGGACGCACGTCGTTGACCTGTTCCGTCACTTCGGGCGGGATGATGCTCTGAACACCGTGGAGCAGGACCAACGATCCATCCTCCAGCACCGTGAGCTTGGGCAAAGTCCCGGTCGGAAAGGGGGTGGGAACGGGATCGGTCCAGGTTTGTCCCCGGTCTGATGACCATGCGATGTGGAGTGGACTCTGATGTCCCAATCGCATGACGATTACCAGGTCACCGGTCGGGGTGAGCCGTAGACTGGATTCGTTGAGTCCTTCGTCCTGGTGAACCGTTCCGACATTTCCACACATTTTCCAGGTGCGGCCCCGGTCTTCGGAGCGGATGATGATCACCCTGGTGAATGCCCATCGGTCCATCCCTATGGCAATAGAACCTGCAATCTCGAAATTCTCGCGGTCGATGATCGCATCATCGCCTTTTAACCTGACATCCATAGGGCAGATCAGGGAGCCGTCGCTGAGCTGAAGCACCTGATCCCAAAAAACGGTACAAATGTCCGTGATTCCATCGCTGTCGTCCATCCGGTCAGGAATATGAAGGTCCCCCTCCTCACGCTCTACGCTTCCGTTTTTGAAGCGGTTCAGGATGATGGGAATGTGAGATATGTCCGATGGCGACCGTGTCGGGAATGTGCCGAGGACGCAGAATCCCTCGCCGTCTTCAAACTCGTGGGTCAACGGTAAAGGGATATCCCAAACCGGGTATTTGGCGCCTGGCCTTTCAGGATTCACGGGGACCCACTCCCAGCTGTTTCCTCCGTTTTCGGAGATATAGAGTCTGCGATGTCCGAAAGCCTTGCCCTCTTGAGTGAAATACCGCCCGCTGATCACGACCAGCCTGCCATCCGAAAGACGGAAGAGGATCGGGTAGTCGATGTCGACGTCGACCGTGGATTCTTTTGCTATCGCATACTTTCGGGGACCATCAAACATTTGTGTCCTTTCTGTACCAAGGCAACGTTTGGATCTGATCGTGGTCGCTTCACGGTCCCAGCGAAGAATAATCTTCCACGTCGTCGCGGCTCTCAATGAGCCAGGCCGTGCGGTTAAGCGTGAGGTGGTAGGCGTGGAAATAATCCTGCTCTGCCATCGCAGCATCAAGATTGTGGAAGAAATGCGTGTAGCCCATATCTTGCCGATGGGATCCTATTTGGCTTCGAAGGGTCTCGATCCTTTTCTCCAACCAGCTTATCTGATCGTCCGGGATCGTTACCTTCGCTCCGAATTGCAACAGGTTGGGTTCGATTCTGTTGATGTTCACATCGTCCGATTTATTCGTGTAGATGATAAAGGCTTCTCCGCGGTCTTCGAACACCTGGGTGTAGGTGATACCCGTGGACTCTGTACCGCCTGAGGAGAGGTCGTTCGCGATCAGGGACCGCGGTCGATCGAACTCGAGGTCCAATTCTCCTTCCTGTGTCGCGATCTCACGGCCGACGGCCACCCAGAGGGGAGAGCGGTTTCGGCGTGTGTCCCATGGGTCCGTTCCGCCGTTGGCATCCCCGGGATTGTTGTTAAAACTGAACACGAACCGTCCATCCTTCAGCTTGACCAGGGGACAGGAACAATTCGGCTGTAAAATCGGTTTGCCGCCCGGGGTGAAGGTCATGGGTCTGACGCCACCCCAGGACTTTCCCCGGTCTTTGCTTACAGCGCAATAAGGACGCCCCGTCGGCGTGCGGAAGGTTGCATACAGATCACCGTTGCTCAAAGGCACTACGCTAGCTTCATCACCGCAGTTTTGCCCGTTGAGCGGATGGGTCGCGTGCAGGCCGTGAGGAGACTCGGGCGAAACCCGGAATTCCAGTTTCGCGGGATCCGACTCGGTCGCGATGTTCGCGCAGACGAGAAAAAAGGCCTCGGTCCAGCAGAAATTGTTGTAAAGTTTAATCAGACACTTTGACTCCCGCGGATCCTTAACCATGGAATCCGGGTTGATCTTGTTGAAATTCAACCAGCAGGTGCCGTCTTCGAGCATCACCCCGGGATTGAAATTCCATCCGTGATAAGGTTTTCCCGGAACATCGATCGCGTGCCGCTCCATCGGGACCGGAAAACGCGCAGACCATGTCGCACCCTCATCGTCGCTGTAGCGAAAAACGATCACGCCGGCGTCGCGAATGGGATTCCCGTCAGCATCGTGCCAGTAGAATCCGTAAATGCGATTCTGAGTCTCAACGTAGACAGGTGAGAGCCAGCATCCCTGCCGATCCCTTTCGATGATGTGAGGTTCCGACCATGTCTTTCCCCTGTCGGTACTTCGAGATGAGACTATCCGGTGGTCTCCGGCTGCTTCGCCGACAGCGGACTGGTTCCACACAACAACCCAAGTCCCGTTTCCGGTCACGACCAGATAGCCCTGTTTGTTGAACCTGATCGCGTCCGTGCGTACGCCCACCTGTCCCACATAATCGGTGTCGTTCTTTGCGAAGAGCGAGCCTGTCAATACCATCTATATACTCCATTGAATATTTAATATTGAATATCGAAGAATTGAATATTTGAAAACCTTAGGACTTTCTTGTGGCTATATTGATCTCTTCGATATTCAATCTTCAATTCCCACTGGCCCCTGACTTTGCTTTTCCTGCCACTGCCACTGCTACTGCCCTTGCTTTCACCAGACCTCCGACCCCGGATCTTCATCAATCCAGGTCATTCAACAGGCCTAGATCGTCAGCCGCTTTCATGAACTCCAGGGCGTCGGCAAGGTACATGCACAGACCTCCCTCAGGGGCCATGAAATGAGCGTGGTTGAGGCGATGACGAAAGTCGTGGGCGCCGTGTTCGACATATTTTCGATCCCCGGTGAGCCTGTAAGCGTATGCCAGGGGCAGCATCATTCTCATACTCTCACAGCCTGAGGCCTCTCTACGTGATTTATAGAGACCGTTCCCGAAGGTGTATTTCAGGGCGTAACCCTCCGGCAGAGTGCCCTTGGTCATCGCAAACGCAAGGGCTTTGAGGAGGGCCTCTTTGACGTCTTCGTCTCCTGTGACCTCGTGGTATCGCTTCATTCCGGTCAGGAGCGCGCCTGTCTGCAGGGCGGGGCCGGAGGCCATGACGAGCCCACGGGACCAGGCCATCTGGAACTCACCCTCTGAGGTCTGACGCTCAAGCGCAATATCGATGACCTTCCGAGCAGCCTTGAGGTATTTCTTGTCCCGGGTGTGATTGTATACGGACACGAGGCCGGTGAGGCACCATCCGGATGTTCGCTCTTCCCGGTCTCGCCGGGTGTAGCCTTTATCGACCATTCGCACAAAAGCGTCGGCCGATCCGATGGCGGTTTCGAGGGATCGACGGTATCCGGTCGTATAGTAATAGGTCAGGTTCGTGACCAGCCATGAATGCGACAGCGCGGTCGTGAAGCGACTGCCATCAGTGGCGTAATGCGATCGGGGGCAGCCCTCCCGCTCAGAGATCTCGGGGGGAACACGGTGCATGACGTCCACGTCCATCAAGTGAAGCGCGGCGGCCTCTCCCAGCTCACGATACATCATCTCCCCGGTTCGCTGGAACTGGATCAGCATGGAGTGTCCGACGTCGTCGTGCAGGTGACTGAATCCTCCGCTCACGTGATTTCGATACCTCGGGCTGCCGTAGTCCCCGAAGTTCAACACCCCCTCGCCGCGTCCACGACTCGCTTGGCCCACGAAGTCGTTTCGGAAAAAGTTCTCCAGTTCGGGGTATTTCCGCGGCTGGTAGGGCATGATCTCACCGCAGACCTTTGTCTCTGCGAACCAGCCTCCTGGGCAGTTGACGTGGAGCTCCCCGTCCATACCGAACCCGATCCAGCCCAGCATGCGGCTCTGTGCGCGGGCTTCACGTCCCGTGCCTTCGTGGAAATAAAAGAAGAACACGTGGGTCTTGGCCACGCCCATGTTGATCGGAAAGGGATCTTCCTCGGAGGTGATCAGGTCCAGGGTCAGCTCACCGGGGGAGAGGTGGAAGGCCTTAGGGGGGAGATGCTGGCCGCCCAGAAAAGCCAAACCTAACCCCTGCTCTCCGTTGGAGATGTCGGCCCAGCCGTTGATAAAGTTCGAGCCGACGACCAGATCGCCGGTCGCGTTATAGAGGCCGCAGGGATGTGCCTTGGGGCCCTTATACTCCGGATTGTACATGCTGTGTTCTTCGTACTGTGCGAAGGTGCAGGGCTCGTAGACCTCGAACTGTTTTCGATTCCCTCCGCCCTCCCACTTTTCGAAGCCCTCGGATTCGAATCGCTCGAAGCGCAGCTTTCCATGACTTTCAGGGATGGCTCGTGTCCAGTCCGCGTCGAGAAGGCCGACCATTTCACCGGGCCGGGCAAGGTGCGTGCTGAAACGGACCAGACTCAACCGGGTTTCCGGGGTTTCCTCCCGGTTGACGAAGGTGTAGAACGCTTTGACGAAAGGTGATCCCGCGTAGAAATAGATTCGCACGACCCAATCGAAAAGGGCAGTGCCTTTTTCGGAGAAATGGCGGCCTTCCGCCTTGACGCAGATTCGGAGGTCCCCCGTCTCCTCGATTTCCGCAGTGGCTTCGGGATCTCCGGAGAGGGAATAGGTGGTCCCGGTTTCGTCGGTGAGTGCGATGTCCGAACTGCCGGGCTGTAGGAGGGGTTTTCCGTTCAGAGAGACGGACTCGAACAGGTTGAAGCCTTGCTTTCGCAATTCGACGGAGAGGGGCCCGGTATTCACGTGGATCCGATCCTCTGTTTCCCGGACCTCGAGTGGGGTATCCGGTCCGGGACGTTCTCCTTCGAAGTCGGTTTCGAGTTCGTAAAAGGCCTCTGTCTGTTTTCCGACGCTGGCCTTAAAATCGAGCAGCACCCATTTGATGGTTCCGTCGGGCCAACGGGCAAGCGCCTTGAACTGGCAGGGTTGAATATCCCCGGCCTCGTCGAACAGCGCGAGTTGATCCTCACTCCGAACCATGCCTTCTTTCAGCGGCACTCCGGAGGTCACAGGCCAGTCTTCCCGCTCTACGGCGGAAATCTCCTCGACTCTCAGCTTGATGCGGGACATGAGGGGTGCTCCTTATGGATTTTGTTTGATTAAAACAGAGATTCTTCGCTGGCGCTCAGAATGACACGACTGTTTTTAGATGTCACCCCTGACACCCTTCTCCGACTCCACTGCGTTGCGCTCAGGACTGTGGCTTCGACAGTGGCCAAAGAACGTCACGGCGTTATCCTGAACCAAGTTGAAGGATTCAGGGCAATCTTCGCTTGCGCTCAGTTGGATCTCCTCGGATAAAAGGTCGTTTTTGAAAAATCAGAGTCAATCGATTTCAACCCGGCATTTCAAGCTCACCTTTGGTAGGGGATTCCTCGGATTCATCCTCTTCGCTACGGTCTCGAAGGTCCATGGCAACACAGATCGCCCCACAAGGAATGGTCCTGTTATCGATACTCCGGGCTTCAGCAATTGCAATCACCAGACCCTGGGACCCTTGGTTGCCGGCAGGGATTCGTACAGAACTCGAAAATTCGATAAGCTCCCCTGCTTCCAGGGTGCGATCCAATTCCAGATCGGAGGGGACGGCCTCCCATCCTTCGGGCGGATGAAGCCGGATGGTTCCTATATGATAGGCTTCGTGATTGTGGTTCGTCAGGACCAGTTTGACTTCCGACTCCATTCCAAAGATGCGGAGGGGGTCCTGAAGGAAGGACAGCTCCAGACCCGATATCAAACTGGCACCGCGGTATGCGTGCTCTCCGGCCACCCGAAAGGCTGAACCGAAGGGGTCGTCGGTCGTGCTCGTGGACCAGGAATGGATCCCGCCGAGCAACTCCAAAGCGCGATCTGCCTCCCCCGTCCGTGTGTCTGACTTTCCCCCCTCTGCAGGGATCGACTCCAGGAATTCCGCGTCGTTCAACGCCTTGCCGGCAACATCCGGCCAGGTTTCTCCCCATTGCGGGGGGATGGTCGGATCGCTGCGATCGGGATTCCGTTCAAGCTCGTTTGCGGCCTGTCTCAAGTTGGCCGCGCATTCCATAAGATGATTGCTTAGCGCATCCCGGAGTTCGACCACGACGCGGCCGGACTCCGGTGGAACGGAGATGAAAGTCTTTCCATCCTTCACGGGGAGTCGTCTCCCTGAGTAGAGCTCCACCGGATGTCGGACGCCTGGAGGGGTGGTGAACCAACTATTGAATTCACGGTGAAGATCAGGATTCAAGAAAACCGCGCCTCCCTCATATTGGCGATTCCACAGAGCACCCTGTTTATTCGTATCCCCCCTCGGTTCGAGGAGTCTGGCTCGATAAAGAAGCCTGACCTGATCCACCTCAGGACACATTGCGGTCCACTTGAAGCCGGAGAGCAAGGCGCAGGCAAATGTATAGAAGCAGTTCTCCCGGGCGGTATACCTTGCGGTGGGTTGGATATAGCTCAGGGCTGCGACAAACCTCCCTTTTTTTACCTCATTTCTATGCTCTTCCGCCCACTCCAGGACTTTCTCCCCAATTGTGTCGGCGCTCACCCGTGCCCGAGGTCGCGATGTAGGATTCAATCATGCATCCGTCTCTGATCTGGCTGTACACATTCTCTCGTCCGCCGTTGAGTAAGACGATTTTCTCCTGACCGTAGCTCTTTACGGCGTTGTATATGCGTTCCGTACAACCTAAATAGGACTTGTCCGTGTTGTCTCCCGGAGGGCGATGCTTGTGTATTCCGAGCTCTTCCCCATAACAAATAGCCAGCCGCTTTGTGTAGATGTTGTCGATGAAGATTCCATCGAAGCCGATATCCATCAGGGCCCGTGCCCCCCGTTCCACGGCCTCCAGGTAGCCCTCGGCGCTCGAACACATGTACCACGACAGCCTGCACGGGTTCTTTTGGTCCTGGTACTTCTGGCCGTGCGCCTCCCAGATGCCCCATATCACTTCACGATCATCCGGATCTTTTTTCGCATACGAACCGTATCGCGGTGAGGGACGGCCGAATTTGTCGATCAGGATCCACTCGGGGTGAGATCCCGGATCCACGCATTGATAGTAAGGGGGGGAACACCCCTTATTCCGATCGATGAATGCTTTCAGCCTTTCCGGTGTGTCGACGGACCAGGCCTTCTCCGGGGAGAGGTAGGGAAGCACCTTGATGCCCAGGGCGTGTGCTTCTTCGAGGTAGCGTTTCATGTCTTCCGGATCGAGGGGCCAGTCGATATGGCTCAGTAGGGTGATCCCGCACCCCTTGAGGGTTTTCAGGTCCATTCCCTGCGGCCAGCAGGAATAGTTGATGTCGGCGAGGAGGTTCGGGTTCAACTTTATAGGCCTCTTTGGAGAATGCAAGTTGCAAAGTGAAAAATGGAAATTTCAAAATTCAAGACTTGGAATACCCGTGGATCATAATTCGTGACTCGGGGATCGGAATACCCGGGGTTGGTGATACGTGGATAGTGGATCGGAAAACCGAACCCCTCATTTTGACTATTCCTCAAAAAATTCGCATCGACCATTTGCGAATCACGAATCACGTAAATTACAAAGACTGTCAAAGAGAAACCATAATAGGGCGGGATTTTCCGTGTGTCAAGGATTAACAAATGGCAAGATCGAAAAACAACTGGTTTGCTCTGAATTCTAGAATGGGTTACCTTTGACGTGTTTATTCTATCTTTCACTGGAAGCTTTATGAAACCTAAAAGAGGGATTCCGATATGGGCGGTAAATCTTTTATTGATTCTGTTTTCCCCGGAACAAGCGCTCTCCGAGAATGGATTTTTGGTCCTGGGCGGTTACAACTACGCCTCCGCTGCGGCCATCAGGTCGTTCAATAGCGATTTGGACGGGGTTGGGACGGGTTATATCCGGATCGAAGGAGAAATATCTCTCACCCCTCGTGTCTCGGCGGTGGTCGTCCTGGATGGTCACGAGGCCGACAGCTTCGTTACGGACCCGAGAGGACGGATAGACCTTGAGATCTCAAATATCTCCTCGTCGCTGATGCTGCGAATCCACATTGCTTCGGAAGGGAGACTTCGCGGATTTTTTGAATTCGGACCAACCGCCAATTATATAGACATCGAGGCTTCGCCAACCGATCTGAGCAGAACGATCAATCTCATCAATGCGAGTCCTACAAAACCGGGGGGTTCCTTTTCGGTGGGGATAAGATATCGCTTCGGGGGGAGATTGGCTTTTGAAAGCGTGGCCGGATACCTGGTTGTGCCAAAACACAACGGAGTAGACGTTTCGAATATCAGAATCGCATCCGGGATCGGATTTGTTTGGGAATGAAAAACAATCATGTTATTGATATTGAACACGTTACACAATAAACCGAGCGATGGGGACCAGGAGTGGTTTGAGAGGATGCAGATCTCTGTCGTTTTTTTTAACCCATAGGGGCTAGATGAGCCGACCGATCTATTTCACGGATATGGGGATGTGCGAGCCGAATCACGTGCTGTCGCGTGTGAGCCGCGTTCGTCACTGGTCGCTGTGGGATTATGAGACGGACCCCGATCGGGGCGTCCACCTGAAAGGAAGGATGCTCTATGCCAGCCAGAGTACGGAATCCCCGCCTGTCACGCTCAAGCTGAATCTGAAGGGTCCTCACGCTATCTACTTGGCCAGCCATCACGGCTGGTCCCCGGAGCTCTACATCCTGAAGGCTAAGCTCACGAAGGACCCGTGCTTTCACCGGTTCGCGACTCAGTTGGTCTCGGACAAGGACCTGAGGACTCTGGGTGTGGAGCAGTTCCCGGAAAGGAACTTCACCAAGTACGATTTGGTCGAATGGTTCTGGCGCTACGAAGACCTGACCGGCCAGGAGATCACGTTTGCACGTCCCAACCAAGGAAGCATCAGAGAAGAGAATTGTTCCTTGGCTTACGTCAAGTGCATCCCCCTATCGGAAGGGGAGATCGCTGGGCTGGAGAAATTGAGATCAGAGAATGAGACGAAGGTTCTGATGGGGGCCATCGACGGAGGGGGCACTTACGGGTGGCTTCCCGAGTCCAGGGAGGACCTGTGGGAGGAGATCGAGCCGTTTCGCGGAACGGACGTGGGCAGGATCTGTTTTACGATCGCAAGGACAGATGTCTGCGTGTTTCCGACGAAGGTGGGAACGAGGCGGACCCGGGAGATGGGTTACTTTCACCCATGTTTTCGGGTGGTGGGGGAGTGTATGGAGCGCCTTGCATCCCGCGGGATCGACCCCCTTAAGGAAACGATCGACTACGCACACGATTCGGGGGTGAAGATTCTGGTGACGAACCGACCCGCCGCCCCCCACATGGCGCCTTTTCAGGAGGACATGCACAGTCCATGGTATACCCGGAATTCCCAATGGCGCTGCCGGCTTGAGGATGGGAGTCCGCTCCAACAGATGAGCTTCGCGTATCCGGAGGTCGCCGAGAAATTCCTCGGGATTTTCAGGGAGGGGCTTGAGCGGGGTGCGGACGGCATCTGCATGATGTGGTGCCGCGGATGGCCCTGGGTGATGTATGAGGAGCCGGTGGTGGAATCTTTTTCCGAAAAATTTGGGGAAGATCCCCGAAAGCTCCCAAGAAATGATCCCCGATGGGTGAAACATAAAGCGGATGTCATGACGGACGGGTTCGTCCGTCCGATGCGACGGATTCTTGACGAGATCGGCCAGGAGCGGGATGAGCATCTTGAGGCGGCATACTACGTGTTCGGCCGTCCGGAGGATTGTCTGCACAATTCGCTGGACGTCGAGACGTGGGTGAAGGAGGGCCTGGTCGACCATCTTATGGTTCATCCTGGCACCTGGAGCGAAGGCGCCGGGGGGGAGCGGATATCGATCCCAGTTCACGAGGCCGTTCCTCTTTTCAAAGAGATGGCAAAGGGAACGGGGGTGAAGGTTTATGCAGATGTCTATCCCCGAAGGATGCCCGCAGGAAGCTACCTGGATCAGGCAAGATTATATTTTGACAGCGGGGCGGATGGACTGATGTACTGGGATGTGGACTCACGGACATCCCGCAAGAGCGAGTGGGTCACCGCATGCCGGTTGGGACATAGAAAATTGATCGACAACTGGCCGCTTGATGTGAGTCCGTACTTCAAGGTGGTTCCGCTGAAGCAGATCGCAGGATTATCGGCTGACCCGAGATATGATACGACGGGATGAGAATTTCAAAAATGCAAATTGATCAGGTGGCCGAAAAGGGGGTGACGTTGGGAATCGTTTATTCCGGTTCGTAAACCTGACGGAATTCGAGATTCACACTTGACAACAGATTGTGTAAGAACAATATTTTAATAGTACCTTAGAAAATTGTTTGTGTGCTTCCATTTGGAAAGGCGATGGACGCCGCGGGAATAAAAGCCGGGAGGAACCAGGACGAGCCGCATCTGGATCCGTGCGGTTTTTTTTGTTTTTAATCCAAAGTCTAAATTTCCGGAAGCTGATAGCGGTTGCATCCTTTTTGAAAAAAAGGGAATGGGGATCGGTTGGTGATTAGAATTCTAAGAATAATTCTGTTGATCGCTGGCGTGTCGGGAGCCTATACAACCAACGGATTGAGTACGCCTCCAAGGTCTATTAAAACCGAACTCGATTCCATGATAAATTCCGTGGGTCCCCCGGATGTGAGGGCCCTCCGGCGAGGCCCCCGTCAGGCGGAAGTCGATTCGTTGATTCAAGAGGTTACCCAGCAGATTGGGATGGGCAATCTGAAGGGGGCCATATCCCATATCGACACGATCATGGAGATCGACCCCCATCGACCGATTAGCGCCTACGACATCCAATTCGTGCCCCTGGTCGCTCAAGCCCATATGGAAAACGGTCGATTTGGTGAGGCGGCCAGGGCGTTCAGAGCCTATTTTCGAAGCTTAAGTCCACAGGAACGTGCGTTGTATGAGGACATCTCCCTGGTGGGAACACCGGATGAGGTCGAAGTATTCAATACCCTCCAAGGGAAAGAGTTGTTGTTTTTCCTGAGGGGATTCTGGGCTCGAAGGGACATGGATCTGGTGGCCGGCATCAACCGAAGGCTTATGGAGCACTATCGCCGGGTGTGGGTTGCCCAGACTCAATTCTCCAATTACCAGATTCCATGGGACCGTCGTGGTGAGATCTATATTCGCTACGGGGAACCCTATCTACGGCAGGGGTGGGGGGACCCCGAATACCAAAGGGCGATGGACCCGAAGGTCCAGGCTGTTCGTCACAGGATGGCGACCCGTCTTTACGGTCTGGCGGTCATGGATGGTGGGGGTTCCGCGGGGTTTGGGTTGGAGAATATGCAATCGCTTCTGTCTGTGCTGAGCGGGTCTATAAAGGAAAGCGGCACTTTTTCCGACCCCATTGACCCTTCGTTGAATCTGCACGGGGGTATCTTCCAACAGGTGCCTTCCAGCATGGTATTGGTCAAGGGCCCGGTCTATCCCCTCCAGAATTCGGGTCATGGTTATACGATCGTCGGGGCCGGAGGCACGGCAGGGGTGGACTGGGAGAGCTGGGTCTATCCTTACATCGACGGGGGGATCGAAATCGTTTTCACGGATGAATCCGGGAGGGGTAATTATGATTTTGCCCCGATTCCCACAATTAACATCCCCGGAGAATATCGAAAAAGCCGACTGTGGAGAACGTTCAATACAGAGATCCGCAGAAACGCACCCGATCAGGTGGTTCGTGGTCTCAAGTCGAAGGCCCCGTCTATTTATATTCCGGGTGGCATAACCGAACCGCTTCTGTCTTTCCTGGCCGCAACTGATTTTCGGGGGGGCGAAGATGGTACGCGGGTCGAGGTATATTTCGGGGTTCCGGCAGAAGAGGTTTCAACCCAGGATAAAGAATGGATCGGGGAGCGTACGATGGTGATTTATGACAGCTGGTGGCGGGAGATCCATCGATCGTTCGATCGGTCAAAGATATCGGCACTTTACGGCCCCGATGCGGAGATTCTGGACATGGTATCGATCGATTTGCCTCCGGGGGACTATGCGATGGCCGTTAAGCTCATGGACTTTTCATCCAAGCGATCTCAGTTGTTTCGGGGCGGCCTCCGGGTACCCCGTTACGGCGAAGACAGCCTCAAAGTGAGCGGGATAGAGATTGCAAGGCAGATCGACCCGTCCGTGAAGGAGGGGAAGTTCGTAAAACATGGACTTCGCGTGATCCCCAAGCCCTCATTGTCTTTTGGACGGGATCAAGATGTCTTTGTCTACTTTGAGGTCTATAATCTACAGCGAAATGTTCATGGAATAACACACTACCGGGTCGATTACACCCTTCAAAGGCAAAGGGGTAAGAGAGGTAATCGTCTCCTTGCGGGTCTCAAGTGGCTGGTCAGGCGGAATGGAAAGGGTGAGATGACAACGGTATCACACGAGGGGGAGGGAAGGGACATCCAGGAGGTCGTACACACGGCGCTGGATATGAGGAATAAGAAAAAGGGGGATTATAACCTCCAGGTGAGACTCACGGACCTGAACAGCGGGATGACGTCGGAAAGACAGACCACGTTCAGCGTGGAATAAAAGGGCAAAGTAATCCAGGTTCCACGATTCAAGTCCGGTGTCAATGGCATAACCTAAAACCCCGTTCCATCCCTACCTGTCAAGATCCTCCCGGTCATCCTCGTCTTCTTTTCCATAAACACCCTTCGCTTTTTCCCTTTTAAAGCTCGTCCCGGCCTTTAAAGACTCATCGACCGTCTTATAGATGAACTCCGTCATGTAAGAGGGCAGGTTCTGCATGAGGGCATATGCGAGAGATCCCAGGAGGCATAAAACTGTGATGGCAACATAGATTGTCAGATTATTTGATTTTCGCTTCCTGGAAGGGTTGCGATGGCTTCGCCTTCTCCGTGAATGCTCGTGCGGTTCAGCCTGCTCCGATTCTCGTCGAGGTGGGAGGATTGACGAATCCGCCCCCGGGGTGGGAGGTCTCGGAGGAGGGGATGGGGGGGACACCCTCGCCTCTACGGGATCCGCCCGCCTGGAAGGCGATGGTTCCGCAGGGGGGGGAGGCGGCTGTATGCTTGACGGTGAAGACCGGAACAGCTTCTGAATCGTGAATTTGATCTCTTCGAGCTGAAACGGCTTAGACAAAAATCCGTTCGCCCCTTTCCGACTAAGTTCATCTATCTTGTCTTTATCCAGGAAGGCCGAGATGATGACGATCGGCAGGGTCTGATCCTGCTCCCGAATGAAATCCAGCATCTTTTCCCCCTGGATCGTGGGCATTTGCAGGTCTAGGAGGACAAGGTCCGGAGCGTTGTGGGTTATCATGTCGATGGCCTCTGTCCAGTTCGATGTGGTCAGGATTTCGAAGCCAAGCGAGCCAAGATAGGTTTTGAGCAGTTTGAGAACATCCGGTTCGTCGTCCAGGACAAGGATGCGCAGATGCTTAGCGGTGTCCATAATTTCCTTAACCCAGAAGGTTAAACAAAAAGCCGCATCTTTACCGAGGCGGCGTAAAGGGTTCACCGTATGCGTGTTATGTAGGTTTTCATGAAGCTTCCTCCCGAAGAGGAGGTGCAAAACATTACATCAAACCTTTCTTACTCTATGAACAAGCGGAATTAAAGTCAAGAATAAATCCCAGCTTGGTGAAAGCTAAGATCAGCTTTCTTCCAAAAGATCGAAGATCGATTCGTTCAATTTCATAGTTTTTAGGCTGTCCTTTAAATCCGGGAAAAGTCTCTTGCGGGCAAGGACACAATCCACGAAATATCGGGTTTCACGGAAGGAACTGCCCCATTCGAAAGGGTCGGAACCACCGATGATGTCCCTGTCGGACATCGTTTCTTCCTCGGTTTTTGTCCGGGAGACACTCAGGGTCCCTTTCTGGTGGTCGATGGATAATGAGATTCCATCGGCGTGTATCTCATAACATTCCAGGGTGATTCCGCAATAGTGTATTTCCTGATAGGTCCCCTGGGACCCGTTTTCAAACTCCAGGGTTGCCGACAGACTGTCCATTTCCCCCCCCGGCCTCCTGTGAGCTTTTGCAGTAACCCCCCGGACATCTCCACCTAGACAACGCATCATATCCAGCCCGTGTATCCCCGCGTGTTCACGTTCTAGAGGTGATGCATATGTGCGGTAGAATCTCCCTGTGATCCGCATGCCATCTTCCTTATGAACCATGTCCATCGCCTTTTGCACCACCGGTGAAAAACGTCTGTTAAAACCGACCATGTTGCAGCAGTCGTTCTTTTCCGCTGCTTCCAGCATCGCGGAGGTCTCGGCTGGGTTGATGCCGGGTGACTTCTCGACACTGACCGCCAGTCCCTTCTCAAAACAGGGAATCACCACATCCTTTAGCCGGGATGGACGTATGATCACAAAGACAGCGTCCAGATCCACCTCCTCGATCATTTTTTGAAAATCCGTATATCCCTTTTTTACTCCATATTTTTCCATCGCGGTGTTAAGACGTCGGTCATCCAGGTCGCACAGGGCTTCCAGGGATACCTGACCGAGTCTATGGAGCTGGGGAAGATGGGACGAGTTGGCGTGCATGGCCCCGCAGCCGATCAAAGCTAACTTTATCTTCTTCACGTGAGCAGCGTTTCCCTGAATCGAACGGTCCGTCGTGCGGTTTTTCGGTTGATGGTCCACCCAAAGGGTGAGCTTGACGGGATGTAGTGTAATTACTTCGATACGGAAATTCGGATGCTGGTTTCCGAAAGGGCAAACACACAGGAACTCCTGTCACCTCCGATGCTCTTACGCCAGATGTCTCTTGGGTAGGGTCGTCCCGGCACGGGGGCCCCGTCGAGCTCGATCGAAGCAGTGTCGCAAAAAAAGAGCACGGTGAAAAAGTCCAGATCCTCCCTGAAGGTGGGTGCCGGGCCCTCCGTGATGACCGGGGGTTGGATCTGAGACCATGTTGCAACAACCAGACGGCCATTGGTTTTAATGGACCAGGTCGGCGAGGTTCTAATATCCCCTCCCCGGGAGATCTCGGCATCGAACAGGGGAAGGTCCCTGTCGAAAGGATTCCCCTTTCCCCGTGGATCGTGACTCGTGATTCGGGGATCGGAAAAACCCGTATCTTGTCGATTAAAACCCTTGACCGTTCCTAAATCATTCGGATCTTCGCGAATCACGAATCACGAGTTTATCCGTTGGTCTGATAGTACCTGGGATCTCCCCCCCGGTCTCCGATCCATTTGAAAGTGAGGACGCGGAAGTAGTCGTTCCCTTTTCCGGCCTCCTGCCAGGCCTTCAGCTCTTCCTGGTGGCCAATGCGCTTCATCATAGCCCACTCGCTGATGCGGAAGACCCGGGAATAGGTGTCCCACATGGTGATGCCGTCGCAGCCGAGATCGTAGAGCGTCTGCGCGGAGTAGAGAGAAGCGGCCGGGGGCTGGCGGCGGGGATAGAGGTCGGGATAGAGCTTTATGTCGGTTCCTTTGAGCAGATCGACAATCGGTTTCAGCCACTTCTCAGCGGACATGGCCACGGTAGGATGGGGCATCAGGTAATCGATCAGGCCCTCCTTGACGATGGTCTCCACGTCTACCCCCCACATGAGGTTGCTTTCAAAGGTGGTATTCACGTTATAAGCGATCTCGAGTTTCTGGCCCCTCTTTTTTCCCCTTTCATCAACCGCTGTTCTGAGCTCGCGGGCGAACTGCGTGACGAAGGAGGACATCACCTTCCAAAACCTCGGGTCTTCGTCTGGACATTCCCTGGGATCCTCGCCGTATTCCTCGCGAAACTTCTGAATCACCGGCTCCTCGTAAAGCACGAACGGCCACGAACGACAGAAGATGACGTGGACGCCGTCAAACCCGTAATCCAGGGATTCGCAACACAGGTCGATCCAGTACTTTCTCACCTCGGGGAAGGCCAGGCTGAGGTGCGCGATGCTCCTTCCGGCCTTGTCCAGGCAGTGGAACTGAGGATATCGATCGTAGAAGGTTCCCGTCTCCATCTCGAGCGGCACCGGCTTGGGGCCCTGGAGCCGGAGGCTGGGGAAGATGCGCAGGCCTGTCGCGTGGGCGGCCTTGATCGCTTCGGCCATGAAATCGATGCCGTCGGCCTCAAGGGCCATTAGATTATGGTGCCAGCGGTCGATGCTGGCGTGGCGGTCGAAGGGATTATATTCCTTGGGCTGGGTTCGTCCGATGCGAGTGCGGTATGAGCAGTTTTCACCCTTGAAGGTGGCCCAGAGCATGATCCCAACGTCGGTGTCGCGGTAGGGTTCGAACTGTGACCAGATGTCCTCTTTTGTAGTTAGGCTACTGA
This sequence comes from Candidatus Latescibacterota bacterium, assembly GCA_965217865.1. GTDB lineage: Bacteria > Latescibacterota > UBA2968 > SICM01 > SICM01 > CBDCJO01. The sequence continues at coordinate 4,895,002 of CBDCJO010000002.1, forward strand.
AGATTCCGCCGTCGTTCATGGCCATCAACCGACGGGTGTCGTCTCTGGGCAACTCCTCCCGGTACCCTTCAATGTCCTCTTCGGAAAGGGGAACGAGTCGAACGTGGACAAGGTTGCTGTACATTTCCGCATAGCCCTTGCCCGAATTGAAGCGGCTGATGATCAAATCCTGGCCGGTGAGGTCGGCCACCTTCCAGAAGGCTTCTGAAAGCTGATGGTCTATGAAGGCTTTGTCGGTATGAAAATGGACAAGATCCGGTGGAATGCTGTTATAATCCTTCAGGGACTGAGACTCTTCCCGCACCAGTGAGTAGGCCGGGTCGTCGGTAAGGCGCACGCGGACGTGGGCGGAACCGAATTGCCCCGGGTAATGAACCCCCAGGTAGATCGCGTGGTATCCCTGGACGTTCAGGGGGAGGGTCAGGGGAACGGATTCCATACGGGGGCCGGAATAGACCATGGTTCCCTTAAATTCCTCGGTCTCGTAATCGATCAGCCTCCAGGTACCGGGTCGGCACTCCCTGTCCAAGGCATAGCCGGGTTGGCACGCGCTGAGGTCGGAGAGAATGACTTCTTTCAAAAGGAAACTCCTTTCCTGAATGGTTATGGGTTTTGAAAATCTTGATCGTTTGAAGATTCACAGGAGATCATCACAATTGCCTGAGGGGCCTCGAAGAAGCGCTCCCAGCTTTCCCCGCGGTCTCCCTGCTCCTGTAGAGTCCCGCATCCACCACAGCCCACGCTGTGCCTTCTGGCGAGAACGCTATATGGAAAGTGTCGATGTTCCCTTCCGTAGAGGCCGGAAACCCCTTCGTGACGTGTGTCCAGGTTTTACCCGCGTCGTCCGTGCGGTAGAGCTTTCCTCGGGCATCCGTGCTGGTCGGGCCGTCGCTTACAGAGGCGAGAAGACAGTCGGGATCCCGAGGATGGACGGCGATGGCCCTTCCGTAGCGCTGCTTCAATCCTTTTGATCGGTGCATCCACGCCCCCCCGCGGTCTTCGCTGATGTAGACGGCGTCCGCCGTGTTGGCGTAGAGGCGATGGTCGGCTTCGGGACAGGTGGCCACCTGGTGGACGTCTTCGTGAAGATCGGGTGTTACCGGTTCCCACAAATCCCCTCCATCCTGGGACCGCATGATACTCCCCACGTGGATGTCTGCAAATACCCATCCTTCGCCGGTCGATGCCAGGCTGCGGATGGAGGGGGGGCCTCCCCACGGAGTATACCAGCCCCCCCTGCATTCCAGGGCGTCAAACGAAGGGATCCTCTGGACAGACCCGTCATCCCCAAGCCTGTAGAGATGGGGTCCCTCGGTGCCGATCAACAAGGTCTTCGGGTTTTCCTGGAGGATCAAGAGGGATTCGATGGGTTGCTCTATTTCGGACGTGATGCGTTGGGATTCTTTACCGGATATGAAGAGGATGGCCCCTTCCGAAAGGGCGATGGCCGAAAAGCCAGCCCCTTGCGCCACACAAACCACCCTTTCTCCCTCAAACAACAAACCGGGTGTATCCTGATTCACCCCCAACCTGTAAACCGCGTCTTTTGTCGATATCAACATAAGTCACCCTTCGCTGGTTCTCTCAAAAGGCTTGACTTCCATTCCCGGCTTCGCGTATCATGGCGGGCGATCAAACCGCTGCGCCCGTCCTTTCAGTATCTGGAATTGTGAAAAACGGGAACCAAGACAAATCTCTCGCCCTCCCCTCTCATGGTTTCACCCCATCGGGGAATCCTGGAGGAGGAGGATGCCCTTTTAAGAAAGGGGTAAGTTTATGCTTACGGTAGAGGGCTGTAAGGAACGCCAGCGCCGCCTTCGCGAGCGTCTCTCGGATGAAAAGATCGATGCAATAGCCCTGACAGATCGTCGAGACATTTATTATTTCACAGGTGTGCTACTCGAAAAATTCCCGGCCCTCCTCTTTCTGGAGACGGAGGGAGACTCCTGGCTGGCCGCCCACACTGAGGAAGGTGATGCCCTGGTCGACGACCGAATCACCTACGAATTTCAGACATTTTTTACCCTGAACCCGGATCCTCTTCGTTTTCTGAATGCGGCCGTCGCCAACCGCATCAAAGGTCACGCAACCGTATCTCGGGTCGGGCTGCAGGCCGAGGCCATGCCCAAGATCCTGGGAGACTCCCTCGCGGATGTCCTGCGGCCCATTGATTGGATCCAAGTGGATGACATTCTCGCCGAACTCGAGAAACGGAAGGATCCGGACGAGGTGGTGCTTCTTCGAAAAAACATCCAAACCTGTCTGGCGGCATATAACCGGGCTCAGGAGGTGATCGCCCCCGGGGTAAACGAACTCGATGTGCTGGCCGCGGGGCAGCAAGCCGCGATGCGAGAAGCGGGAGAGGTCATCTTCCACGGAGGAGACTACCAGTGCGCCGAGCTGGGCGGACCCGCCCGTGATCGGATAATCGAGGCGGGGGAACTGTATATCATCGACGCCCAGAGCAGCTACCGCGGGTATAACTCGGACATCTGTCGAACTTTTCTCGTGGGGGAGAAGCCCACGGACCTTCAAGCCTCGGTCTACGAACATCTGGCAGAGATCCTGGCGGAGATCCCGAACCTTGTCAAACCGGGCGGCCGGGCAACCGAACTCTGGAAGACCCTGGATTTTCGTATCCGGGAACATCCCCGCTTCACGGATGTGGGCTTGATCCACCACGGAGGACACGGGGTAGGACTTCGGCCACACGAAGCACCGGACATCAACCGAGACCGGGAGGGGATCTTCGAGGTCGGAGATGTCTTCTCCTGCGAGCCCGGGGCCTACTGTGATGAACTTCGATGCGGTATCCGTGTCGAGAACACATTTTTAATTACCGAAACAGGCGTCGAAAATCTCTCGGAGTATCCACTCAGTCTAAAGTAACCGCCCGGATTCATGGGCTGGAATCAATGGACCCGTGAAGCTGATGGTTTTTGACTGACGAGAACCGCGTCACAAGCTTACAGCAGCCCCTTCTCCTTCAGCAGCTTTCTCACCCGGCGCCTCCCCGAGGCGTCGAGCACCTCCCCGGTATCCCTGACAGGCCCCCCCGCCATTCCCATCATCTCCAGACCGGCTTTTAACATCGGAGTTCCAAGCTCCGTACGCAGATCCGTGAGGGGTTCGAAGAAGTCCCTTAAGGCCATGGCACCTTTCCAATCCTTCCGGATGGCCGCCCGATGAAGCTGGATAGACACGGGTAGGAATAGGTTGGCCATTCCTGTGGTGAATCCCACGGCACCGGCCAGGTAGTAGTAAGGGACCATGTTTTCACCCCCGCCTGTGATAATGGGGATTGATCCCCCGCTGATTCGGATCCCGGTTCGCACCCAATCGACCGAACCGCTCTCCTCCTTGATCGCTACGAGATTCGGGAGCTTAATCAGACGTTTCACAAGCGCGATGGACAGGGTTTGCTGCGGGGCGCGGAAAGGCAGGACACCGATATCGATCGATCCGGAGATCTCCCGATGGTGTTCCCACAAGGCATCATCCCCTCTTTTTACGATGGGTGGATGAGGCATGATAAGCACCGCGTCGCATCCCGCACGCTCAGCGTCACGCGCCATTTTCACGGCGCTGTGGGTGTTCCCTCCGATTCCGCAGATGATTTTGCACCTTCCCTCTGCACCGGAAACCGCGGCTCGGGCGATGTCGATCACCTCAGATGCGGAAAGAGAGTGAAATTCACCCGATCCTCCGCATATGACCATGGCCTTCTCGCCTTTTGTGAGGGAAAAGCGGAGGATATTCCCCTCTACTCCGGGGAGATCAATTTGGTATCTTCCGAATCGGTTCCTTGTCAATTTAAAAGGCGTCATCACAAAAACGAAGACGCCGCGGGCATTGAAATCCGTCCGGAGTTTTGATTGAGAGGTAACTTGCTTCACAAGTATCGCTCGATCCGCACCTGGTCGATCGGTATCCTGGGCTTCCGGTCCATCACGAGATCGGTCAGGACCATCGCGGTTCCGGGCGCCTGTTTCATACCGGACGCCCCGTGCCCGGCCGCCCATAGATAGCCTCCGCTTGCGCGTGGGTCGGGTCCGATGGTTGGCAACCCGTCGGGTGTGGCAGGTCTCAAACCCGTCCAGACGTCCAGGATGGGCCGTCCGGAAAGACTGGGCAGAACGTTCTGGACGATCTCGTTCAATTCGCCCATACCCTCTGGTGTGATCTGTTTCAGGAAACCCCAATCGTCCAGGGTGGCTCCTACCACCACCCGTCCGTCGGGCCTGGGGGTCACGTAACCCCATGCGCTCGTCCGCCAAACGTTGTGACGCAACCCGCAGAGGGGTCCGGAGACGGACATGATCTGCCCGTGATTCGGGTAGACGGGGTGCGGCAATTTCGAATCGAGCTTTCCCGCCCAGGCGCCGGCCGCATTGACCACGATGCCCGCGTGAATCTCATCACCGCCGGAACGGACTCCGATCACCCGATCCCCGTCCCACACCATCCCGGTGACCGGCCATCCTTCATACACGGAAACTCCTTTCGCCTGGCCTGACAGCGCGATGGTGGCCGTGAAGTCTCGAGCGTCCAGGAATCGACCTTCCGGAAAAAAAGCAGCGGAGACGACTTCCTGGGAGAGGGCGGGTTCCCGCTTTACCGCCTCCTCCCCGGTCAGCCGCTCTGCTGCAACCCCCGCGCGCGCCTGTGTCTTCACCTCCATCTTCGTTTGCTCGATCTCAGCATCGGAGAGAGCGATGCTCAGGGAACCCTCACCGCCATAGCCGATCCGCCTGCCCGTTTCGGTGTAGAGACGTTCATTCAGGTCATCGTATATGATTTTCGAGAGGGAGGTCACCTTCAGAAACCAGGGATCCCCCTCAGGAGAGGATGTCGGTCCGATCATCCCGGCGGAGGCCCAGGATGCCTCCTGGCCGACTTTTACCCTGTCCAACAGGGTCACCCTCAGACCCTCTTCCCGAAGAAAATAAGCTGTCGTACTCCCGCAGGCCCCTCCGCCCACCACCACCACATCACAGGTTTCCAGAACAGCCATAGGGGGTCCTCAGGGATAATGGGTCACGATGGTATCCTCCTGTTCGACCTTCTCCCCGTAGAGCCAGTTCCAGATGTCCATCCACATGACCCGGTGCTTGTAGCGGGAGGATGCATCATCATACGGAAGCGCGGATTCGATCATCCGGGTCTTCATCGAGACCCGAAAGTCGGGGTCCGCGTGCCAACTGGGTTGCCTGGGTTCCTCTGTGCGATCAAACAGGAACTTCAACATAAAGCGAGTCTTGTCGCTGTGGTTGGCCATATTTGTGTGCCATATGTCGTAGTGTGCCACCACAACGGTTCCGGCCTTTACACAGAGCGGCACCTGGGCTTTTAAATTGACATAACTTTGCATCCGGGTGGTGGGTGTGTTATGATACTGAGTGCCCGGAACGATCAGGGTGGGCCCCATCTCCTCCGTGACGTCCTGCGGATAGTACATCGCGAGGATACGATTGATATGGTGGTGGCGTGCGTTGACGTCGTCCTGGTGCCAGAAGCTTCCCTGGCTACCAGGAGGATTCGTATGGCAATGACGGTGGCGATGCATGATATAATTCTGTCCCAAGACGCTGGTCAGAGTTCCGCGAACTGCCGGATGATCGTAAACCTCATGAAGGTCGGGGACGCGATCCAGGATCTCATTTCCCGGGTTGCCTTCCTTCTCGAACAGGTCTTCGATCTGCCGGTAAATCGATTCGTGGAATTCCGGGGGAAAATCTGTGTGAACAAGGGCATATCCATCCACGATGAAAGCCCTCATCCCCTCGTCGTCGAGGAGGAAATCTCTCTCATTCATTGAAGATCTCCATTTTTTGTAAGATGAATTCAAAGCCTACGAAATCCACCTCCCTGTCGTCAAAAGGGGCCATCAGGTTCGGAAAATGGATGACATGCCAGCCGTCGGCCATGGCCTCCTGCACCGTGCCAAATGGCCAGTCCTTCCGCGTTCGATGTCGATCCCGCTGACCCACCACAGGCTCGTGCTCGGCCATGCCGATGATCTCAGAATGCACAGACGGCTCTCGCGTATGGACGTAGAGCAGGCGCTGGCGCGTGTCTTGAGTCACGGATTGGACCGTTTTTCCGAGTTGATCGAGATCGGATTTTTCCAGCGTTCCCCGGTCAAATTTTCCCCTGGAGTTGTCCAGCCATGCCTCGACAATTTTTCGGAGTGGGTTCATATCTAAGGGTGTGTGGGGGTCAGGTTTCGACGTACTGTCGATACAAATCCTCAATTTTTTCCACTTCCGGCTCTCGATCAAGGATCGCAAAGCCATACCGGAGTTCAAGAACGTCTCCGTTTTTCAACTCAAGGGTGCCGTTTTTGAGGGGGGCGGTTCCCAGGAGGTTTTTGCGGGTGAACCAGGGGACCGGATGACGCGGATTCCGAGGGTGATCCATCAGGATCACTGCACCTCCGGAAGCGCCGCCGGCGCACACCCAGCGCGCCTCCCTGCCCATGATGTTTTCGTGGCCCTGGAGGCCTTCGCTGCTCCGATGGAACGCTTCTGAAAAGGGCTGTCCCATCCGCAAAACCAGACCACTGTACCGGGCGACGGCTTTTGTTGCCCCAATTGAGAGATGGTCACCGGCCGGTTTTATCTCCGTTTGAATCGTCCAGAGGTAGCCATCTTCACTTTTGTCGAACCCGAAGGACCGGGTCTCGGATGCCATGATTCTATCCGCCTGGTCCAACCAGGTAAGGTCCTCTTTTACGGAAATTCCATGACCATCGCTTCGTTCGTCGGAAAAATTATTGTGGCGCTGGATGCCGTGGATGTTTTCCAAGAACTCATATTTTCCAGTCTCAGGAAGATACCAGGGGCCGCCCCACAGGTTGGCTTCGTTCACGTGGACCCAACCGAAAAACAATCCCGTGTGCCAGGAGTGGTCAGGGGGCCTGTATTCGGTAATCAAACCTCCCGATGGGGTATAGATCGGGGCGAAACAGGGTTTGGGGGACTCGGCCCGTGGGAGCACCTCGTGGGCGCGGTATAGCGCAACCAGACGATCCCCATCGTGCAGTTCGAACCCCAGACAATTTCTCTGCAAACGCATTGACTCCATGGCCGCATAAAATAGCCCCCCTGTTTTGGAATGTCAAGGAGCATATAAGCGACCGCCATGCCACGATTTTCGAGTAAAACCCGCTTGACGGAAGGGTTTACTTGGAGTAATTTGAGGCCTGTTCTCCGAGAAGGAATTGCAAAGTCAGGGGTTAGAAGTCAGAGGTCAGGGGCCAGAGGAAAGGCAGGATCAAAGGCCAGAGGTCAGGGATTGAAGATTGAAAAACCTGTAGCAGTAGCGGGCGGTAGTGGCAAGGAAAGCAAGGAAAGATAGCCGAGGCAGTGGCAGAAGCAAAACCCTTTACTTGGGAAGGAGTGTTTCTATGGCAAGTGGTTTGATGGATCGTCTCAAGAGCGGATTCGTGCTGGGGGATGGCGGCTATCTCATGGAGCTTCGCCTCAAGGGGCTTCTTAAAAAAGAGTCGATGACCCCAGAGGTGATCGCCACTCACCCCGAAGAGGTTCGGGACCTGACAAGGGCCTTTAAAGAGGCCGGGGCCGAGGTGCTCCAGACGCTGACCTTTTTTGGGACCTCGAACATGCTCTCCAGGGCGGGATTCGGGGACCGGGCGGAGGAGATCAACCGGACCGCTTGCCAGATCGCGAGGGAGGTGGCCGGGGGGGAGGCTCTGGTGGCGGGGAATCTGAACAGCCCCTTCTATAATGGTTGGAGATTATGAGGCCGGGGATTCGGCGATGAGGGACCGCACGCGAGCCTGGTTGGACGAACAGCTGCCGTGGATTCTGGACGAAGGGGTGGATTTTCTGATCCTCGAGACGTTTTCCTGGCTGGATGAGGCCCTGGTGGCCCTTAAGGTGGTCGGAGAGACTGAAAAGCCGGTGGTGGTGACGGTGAGCCTGGAAGACAGAGGTCGGAGGACACTGGATGGGATTTCGCCCGGTGACTGCGCCCGGCGCCTGGTCGATGCGGGGGCAGATGTGGTGGGGGTGAACTGTCTCCAGCGACCAGAGGAGATGCTGCCGTGCGCCGTGGAGATGCGAGAGGCCGTGGAGGCGCCGGTCTGCTGTCAGCCGTCGGCCTGGCATTCGTGGTGGCCCGACCCGGAGGCCGTCACTCCGGAGGGTTTTGCGGCCTTCGCTCAGGCCGGGATGGAGGCCGATATCCGTTTTCTAGGGGCGTGCTGCGGGGCCGGTTCGGATCACGTCCGGGCGATGGCGGAGGCGATGGGGAAGGGGTGAGTTTCCGGTAAAAAAACGGTTCGACGTAGCCCGGGCAGAAGGCGTACTCGACGTCCGGTTCACTACGGCGTTCGACCGGAGGCCGGCCGGCGAGAGATGTTAGGAACAGGTTTGGGAGGAGGGGATATGCCCGTTTTAAGCCAAGACGACCGCGCCTTCTGGAAGGAGAACGGTTACGTCGTGGTTCACGACGCTGTGCCTCCGGAGAACGTGAATGCGGCTGAGCAGGCGGTCTGGGAGTTTCTCGAAATGGATCGTGATGACCCGAAGACGTGGTATACGGCCCCTCCGCGAAAAAGCATCATGGTCGAGATTTATCAGCATCAGGCTCTCTGGGACAACAGGCAGTACCCCCGGGTCCACCAGGCCTTCGCTGAAATCTGGGGAACGGAAAAGCTCTGGGTCAGTTTCGACCGGGCGAGCATGAATCCCCCGGAACGCCCCGGACATTCGTTTCCGGGAAAAGTGCACTGGGATATACCCCTGGACCTGCCGATTCCATTTCAGGTTCAGGGGGTGCTTTATATGAGCGATACCGATGCGAACCAGGGAGCGTTCACATGTGTGCCGGGATTTCATAACAGGATCGAGGCATGGATTCGGAATCTGCCGTCGGATGCCGATCCGAAACAGCACGACATAAATCGCATGGGCCTCCAACCGATCGCAGGTAAGGCCGGGGATCTGATCATCTGGCACAGCGCCCTACCACACGGGAGCAGCCCCAATACTGCCAACCAACCCAGAGTGGTTCAGTACATTACCATGTTTCCCGCCAAAGAGGAGAACGAATTTCCTCCAACAGATGGAAAGGAAGCTATCCGTAGCCGCCGGATTAAGGGCTGGCAAAACCGTCTGGCGGGCTTCAGCTCTGAGCGGAGAGAGAAGGAACACGAATGTGGGGAGACGGCGGAGTTGACCCTCCGGGGGAAAAAGCTGTTGGGGTTGGAGCCGTGGGAGGATTAGGAAAATGCAAAATGAAAGGTGCAAATTGCAAAATTTGGGATCAAGAGACGTTGCATCAAACCGACCCTCTAATAACCAAGAAGAGGCGTCATCATGACCCGTTCAAAACTGGCCGCAACGCTCTACACATTGCGAGCCTATACAAAGGCTCCCTGGGACATCACACGTACATTGAAAAAAGTCCGGTCGATCGGATATGAGAGCGTTCAGCTGTCCGGTCTGGGGCCGATCGATCCCAGTGAGTTGAAGACGATTCTGGACGGCGAGGGATTAAGCGTGTGTGCCACACACGTAAGCTATGAGCGTCTCGAGAAGGAGCTGGATGTTGTCGTGGAAGAACATCGCCTGTGGGGCTGCAGGCATATCGCCATCGGTTCTCTCCCTGAAGCCTACCGCGAGGACGACGGATTTTCGAGGTTTGCTAAAGAGTCCCATGAAGTTTCGGGTCAACTCAAGAAGGCCGGCATGACGTTCAGTTATCACAATCACAATTGGGAACTGGAGCGGATCGACGGAAGAACGGGTCTGGACATCCTGGTTGAAGAGAGCGATCCGAGTCTATATTTCGAGATCGATACCTACTGGATTCAAGCGGGCGGAGGCGATCCCGCCTCCTGGATTCGAAGGGTGAAGGACCGGGCTCCGCTCGTTCATCTGAAGGATATGACCGTCTCCGAGAGAAAGCCTGTCATGGCCGAGGTGGGAGAAGGAAACCTGAACTGGGAGGGCATCCTTGAGGCATGCCGCGAATCCAATGTGGAATGGTATATCGTGGAGCAGGACTGGTGTGAGCGGGATCCGTTCGAAAGCATCGCAATCAGCCTTCGGAATTTGAAGGAATTAGGTTTGGCGTAAACCCCTCAACAAACGTGACGAACAGAAAACGTAAAATTCGAATCGGTGCGGACGTAGGCGGAACCTTCACCGACGTGGTGCTCATCGACGAAACCGGCAGGGTCTGGACCCATAAGGTCCCGTCCACTCCCCCCGCGTTCGAGCAGGCCGTTCTGTCGGGAATGGAGCATTTGCTGGGAACCGCGAATTCAAGGGGAAATGCTGTCGGGGAGGTTGCCCACGGAACGACGGTGGCCACCAACGCAGTCCTGGAACAACGCGGGGCCAAGACCGCGCTCATCACCACACGAGGATTTCGCGACGTGCTGGAGCTCCGGCGCGTCCGTATTCCCAAGTTGTACGACCTGTTCTTCGATAAACCGCCGGCATTGATCGAGCGTTACCTTCGCCTGGAACTGAGCGAACGCCTGGACGCCAGCGGAAAAGTGCTGACCCCCCTGGACCAATCCGAGCTCTATCGGCTCAAAGAATTCATGAAAAAAGAACAGGTGGAATCGGTCGCTGTATGTTTCCTTCACGCGTATGCATCTCCGCAGCACGAACGGGCGGTGGGAGATTTCCTCAAAGCGCATCTGCCGGATGTTCAGGTCTCCCTTTCCTCTGAAGTTCTGCCGGAGCGTCGCGAATACGAACGAACGGCCACGACAGCGGTCAACGCTTACGTGCGTCCGGTGGTGCAGAATTATTTAGGTGCGTTGCGCCTGGGCCTTAACGCCATGGGGGTCAACCCGCCCCTGCTTATCATGCAGTCGGCCGGCGGCTTGACGCCGGAGAAGGATGCGGCACAACGTCCGGTATTCATGCTCGAATCGGGACCGGCGGCAGGCGTGTTGGCCGCCAATTTTATTTCTCGACGTCTGGGGATCACAAACGTCGTCACGCTCGACATGGGCGGTACAACCGCAAAAGCCTCCACAATCGAGGAAGGACGAATCATCTACACGCCGCAGTACGAAGTGGGGGCTTCGCTCTCTGCCAGCACCCGGCTGGTGGGGGGCGGCGGTGAACTGGTGCGTGCACCTACGATCGACATTGCCGAAGTGGGGGCGGGTGGGGGGAGCATCGCCTACCTGGATAAGGCCGGCGGCCTGCGGGTGGGGCCCCGAAGCGCCGGGGCTATGCCCGGGCCGGCCTGTTATAGGCGGGGGGGAACCGAGCCCACACTCACCGATGCGAATGTTGTGTTGGGCTATATCTATCCCGGAAAACTGGCGGACGGAGAAGTGGAGATTGACCTTGATACGGCGAAGCGGGTTGTGAGCGATCGTATTGCCGGTCCCCTGGGCATGGACCTTCTTCAGGCGGCCGAGGGCATTCACCGAATCGCCAATGCCCGAACCATGCGCGCCCTTCGCCAGGTGTCCACCGAGCGGGGACGCGATCCTCGCGATTTCGTTCTTATGGCCTTTGGCGGGGCCGGTCCTATCCACGCCGCGGGCCTTGCCCGGGAGCTCAACATCCGCCAGGTCATCATACCCCCCCTCCCGGGGCTCTTCAGCGCGATGGGGTTGCTTTTTTCAGGGATCGAACACCACGATGTACGCAGCTGCATGTTTGTAGGCGAGGCGCTGACCGTAGAGGCGGTTCAAAAAGTTCAAGTTGGGCTGGAGCAGGCTATGATTGCTCAATTTGAATCAGAGGGCTACGCGGCCGGTAGCGTGGAACTCAGTTATAGTGCGGATGTCCGCTTCAGGGGCCAGACCTCGGAGTTGCGAATTCCCCTGTCGGGCAGTCCATTCACAGACGAAACATTACGTCGGTTTCAGGAAGACTTCGCCGTGGAGCATGAACGGCTCTACGGCCACCGATCGGATCCGAACAACCCAGTCGAGGTGGTGGCCATTCGCGTAGTCGGCCGCAGCGGAGCGCCGGACTGCGAAAGTCGCCTGGAGCCTGCGGATTCCCGCCACTCGTCGGAATCCTCTCGCCCGGCTTATTTCGGGCGACAGTGGGGCACTATCCCAACACCCGTCTGCCGGCGTCGAGATTTGACCGGCGGGGCAAAAGGGCCTCTGTTCATCGACGAATACGACTCTACGATTGTGGTCCCCCCCGACATGCAGGTGGTTGTGGATGAGCACATGAATGTTCGTTTGGAGGTTCAGGATGACTGAGACCACCGACCCCATCACCCGGGAAATCGTGCAAAACGCGCTGGCTGCTGGGGCCGATGAAATGGCCATCGCCCTCTACAGGACCGCTTACTCCACGGTCGTGCGGGACTGTCTGGATTTCTCCACATCCCTTTGCGACGCCAATGGAGAGATGATCGCCCAGGGGGTCACCATCCCTCTGCACCTGGGGGCGGTTCCCTTCGCCATGGAGACGCTATTTGCCAAGTTCGGTGAAGACATGGAAGAGGGCGATGTCTTTATCCTCAACGATCCTTTCGAAGGCGGAATGCACATCCCCGACATCTTCATCGTCAAACCGATTTTTTGGGAGGGATCGCGAATTGCTTTTGCCGTAAGCACAGCCCACCACCTGGACATGGGGGGACGTCTCCCCGGCAGTTCGGCGTGCGACAACACCGAGATCTTCCAGGATGGCTTGCGCATTCCCTGGCTCAAACTCCATCGCCGGGGCCGTCCAGACGAGGCCATCTTCGCCCTATTGCGCGCTAATGTGCGTGTGCCGAACATGACCATCGGTGATCTGATGGCGCAGTTGGCCTCCTGCCACATCGGGGAGCGCGCCATACACGACCTGGTCCGGCGTTATGGCCCCCGGACATTCAAGGCGTGCACCGCGGACTTGCTCGACTATACGGAACGACTTGTCCGATCTGAGATATCCTCCTGGCCAGACGGAAGCTATAGCTTCACCGACTACATGGACAGCGACGGGGTGGGTGGGCCCCCGGTGAAGCTCCAGGTGACCATCACCGTTTCCGGAGATTCCCTCACCGCTGATTTCACAGGCACAGCACCCCAGGTGCGCGGGGCCATCAACAACACGCTCTCCTTCACCTTTTCCGTGGTTGCCCTGTGTGTGCGCGGGGCCATGAAGCAGGACATCCCCAACACAGCCGGCATGTTCAAACCGCTCGAGGTCATCGCGCCAGCCGGGACCGTTCTCCATGGCGTCATGCCCGCCGCATCGTCCATGCGCGGCATCACGGCCTTCCGCCTGGCAGACGCGGTCTATGGGGCCCTTTCCGGTCTTCTGCCGGACCGAATCATGGCCGCCGGAGAGGGTGGGAATACCCTGGTCATCATCGGCGGCCAGAACCCGGGCCGCACGCCATATGTCTTCTTCGAACTCATGGCGGGCACCTGGGGCGCTCGGCCGGACCGGGACGGAAACGACGGACTTTGCAATCCGGCCAACGTTGCAAGCAATATTCCCGTCGAAGAGGCCGAATGCAGTTACCCCCTGCGGATCGAGCGCTACGGTATGGTGCGTGACAGCGGGGGCGCGGGAAAATTCCGGGGCGGTCTGGCGATCGAACGCGAGTGGCAGTTGCTCGACGGAGAAGCACATCTCGCCATCCGCTCCGACAGGCGCGACCACCTACCCTACGGCCTCTACGGGGGGAAGTCCGGGACGGGTTCGATCAACATCCTCCGCCACGTTGAAGAGGAAGAAGTGTTGCCGACTATGATTTCGACTTCGATTCGAGCGGGCGAACGTTTCTACCACCGTCAGGCCGCGGGAGGGGGTTGGGGCGATCCCCTGGAACGGGACCCGGAGTCGATATCCCGGGACGCCAAAAACGACAAGGTTTCCTGTGAAGGCGCTCGTGAACACTACGGGGTCGTGATCGACCCAAACAGTTTCGTTGTCGATAAAGACGCCACCGCCGCGCTACGCAAGGAGAAAGCGAAGGATCGCAATCTCCCTGAATAATTCGCGTTAATCAGTCTATGCGTGGAACCTATTTCAAAAATCGAATCATGAAAAGCGAAGCCCATGTATGGACAACAGGTTTGATCCTTCTGCTATTTCCCATCAGCCTGTACGGTGAAGGCCAACTGACCGAAAATCCGGAGGTCATCGCCCTTGAGGAGATCGTGGTAACCGCCAGTCGTACGGACCAGAGGCTTAAGGACCTCCCTGCGCACGCAACCATCCTCACAAAACGGGAAATTCACCAATCCGCTGCCCAGGCTCTGGATGATCTATTAAGGCAGGTCCCCGGCTTCAGCCTGTTCCGGCGGTCGAGCAGCATTGTGGCTCATCCGACCACACAGGGCGTGTCGCTGCGGGGAATCGGGGGAAGCGGATCCAGCCGCACGCTTGTCCTCGTCGATGGGTTCCCTTTGAACGATCCTTTCGGCGGCTGGGTCCAGTGGAGCAAGGTGGGTCTGGTCGGTGTCGAGCGGATCGAGGTGCTCAGGGGCGGGGGATCTCATATCTGGGGAAACTACGCACTGGGGGGAGTCATCCAAGTTGTCACGGAACAACCCCAAAAAAGGGGGGGAAGTTTATCCGCTGGCGGGGGGAATGGGAAAACCGCATCTATGAGTTTCACTGCAAACGATCGATTCGGATCCACCGGGGTAGGGCTTGCAGGAAGCTATTTCAATACGGGCGGATACCCGATCGTCCGGAAGGACCAGCGGGGAAAAATCGACATCAATGCCGATTCGAAAAACCGAATGGTCCGGTTAAAACTGACTCATGATTTCTCTCCGAACGCGGAAATCAGCTTCCAAAGCAGCTTTTTCAATGAAGAACGGGACAACGGGACCCCGTTGACTCAGAACGGGACGGACGCGGGGTTCTTCGGGATCCGTTCTGTGTTAAGAAAGCAGGATGGGAACAAATTGACCTTTACCGGTTTTTCACACGTTCAGCGGTTCAAGAGTTTTTTCTCATCCCAATCTTCCGACCGAAATTCCGAAAGGCCTGCTCTGGATCAATTTAACGTCCCTTCAACCGCAATCGGGCTCTCTCTTGAGTGGTTGCGGCCCACCAAAGACTCGCATTTGTTTACATCGGGATTGGACTTCAGACGGGCTTCGGGCGAAACACAGGAGGATTTTCGATTTGCAACCGACAAATTTATCAGGAGGCGAAAGGCGGGTGGGGACCAGCAGGGGATGGGATTTTACATCCAGGATATCTTCTATCCTCAGCGCCGCCTTCAATTCACCGCGGGGGGGCGGGTCGACCTTTGGCGAAACTTCGGAGGCTTTCGTCGTGAGACGGATCTGGAGACGAATCAGGTCATACGAAACGACGTATTCGCGGACCGGACCCGTTGGGTCTTCAATCCCAAGGCTGGATTGCTTTTTACTCTGTCCGACGGGGTCTCCTTCCGGGGTTCGTTTTACCGAACGTTCCGCGCACCTACGCTGAACGAACTTTTCCGTCCGTTCCGTGTCGGGAACGTGATTACGAGCGCAAACGAAGATCTGGATCCCGAAAGGCTTGTGGGAGGGGATGTTGGATTGGACTTCGTGACGCCTTTCCTGACGGGGCGATTCACGGGCTACTGGAATGAGGTCGAAGGCTCTATTGTGAACCTGACTATCGGTAGCGGACCCGGCTCCGTTTCTCCCTGCGGGTTCGTGCCCGCCGGCGGTCTCTGCCGCCAGCGGCATAACCTGGAACGGACCCGGTTCAGGGGTTTCGAAGCTGAATTATCTTATCGGTTTCGTCGTTTTTTGAGCTGCTCGGTGAGTTATCTGTTGAGTGACAGCAAGATCCTGCGTGCCCCCGGGAAAGGGGGTCTCGAAGGCAAACGAATTCCACAAATTCCCGCGAATCAGGTGGTCCTGAAGGTGGGTTTTGTTCATCCGGAATATTTTTCGGCTTCCGTTCAGGGAAGATATGTGGGCACACAATTTGAAGACGACTCGAATCTGCTTGAGCTGGGAGGTTTCGGGGTGTTGGACTTTTCGTTTTCGCGAAGTGTCGATTCAAAAAGAGAAGTTTTTTTCACCGTCGAAAACATGTTGAATCAATCCTACGCCGTAGGCCTGGGAAGCAATGGCCTGGAGACGATCGGGGCTCTTATGCGAATCCAGGGAGGCGTTCGTTTGTGGATTTAAGTATTGAAGATCGAAATAGGAGGTTGTTCAATGATCCGGAATAATCTGAACCATGCGATCGGGATTTTGATTCTTTTGTGCCTTTGTTCCTGTTCAAAGCCGATCGATCGAGTGGGTGAATGGCGGTCTTACGGCTCTGACTACGCCAGCACCAAGTTCACACCGCTTGATCAAATCCACAAGGGCAATGTTCAGGACCTGCAAGTCGCTTGGCGGTGGGAGTCTCCAGACAGCGAAATACTCAAGGCAAATCCGGGGCTCTGGACCATGCTTAACGAAGCGACCCCCCTGATGGTGGGCGGCGTTATTTACACGAGCACCTCCCTAAGCCAGGTCGCCGCAATCGATGCGTTTTCGGGGGAGACCATATGGGTGTACGACCCTGAGACCTATAAAGATGGCTCGCCGGCCAATGTGGGTTTTGTGCATCGCGGTGTGGCTTACTGGGAGGATGGGGAGGATCGGCGAATTCTTTACGGAACGGGTGACGCGTATCTGATCGCTCTCGACGCCGGGACGGGAAAACCCATTCCCGGGTTTGGGGAAAAAGGGAGAGTCGATTTGACGAAAGGCCTGCGGCGTCCGATCGACCGAGAACTCTACGCCATTCCGACTCCGCCGGTTGTCTGCCGCGATATGCTCGTCGTGGGATCGACTGTCCTGGATGCTTTCGCGGTCAACCGTATGCCGGATAAGGCCATGCCGCCGGGGGATGTCCGGGGTTTCGATATCCGAACGGGGCAGCAGCGTTGGGTCTTTCATTCCGTACCCCAGGATGGGGAGTTTGCGAACGAAACCTGGGAAGCGGGGTCTTGGAAGACAACGGGCAACACGAATGTCTGGACCTTGATGAGCTCGGATGAGGCGCTCGGTTATGTTTACCTGCCTTTCAGCACTCCAACGAACGATTACTACGGGGGCCATCGCCCGGGTGATAATCTGTTCGCTGAGAGTCTGGTTTGCCTGAACGCCGAGACAGGGAAACGCGTCTGGCACTTCCAGATCCTGCACCACGGGCTCTGGGATTATGATCTCCCCGCGGCTCCTAATCTGGTCGATATCTCGGCGGGTGGGAGGAAGGTCAAGGCCGTCGCACAGGTCACAAAGCAGGGTTTCTGTTTTGTATTCGACAGGGTCACGGGAGAACCGATCTGGCCCATCGAAGAACGTGCGGTTCCGCAGTCGACGGTGCATGGAGAGAAATCGTCGCCGACACAGCCTTTTCCTACGAATCCCCTTCCGTTCGATCGGCAGGGTCTGACCCACGACGATCTGATCGACTTTACACCAGAATTGAGGAAAGAAGCGATCGCAATCGTCGATCGATACGCTTATGGTCCGCTCTTCTCCCCGCCAACCGAGAAGGGTACGATTATAATGCCCGGAATCATTGGGGGCGCGAGCTGGGCTGGGGCCGGGGTCAATCCGGAGACCTGCGTGATGTATGTTCCTTCTTACACGCTTCCTGTTATCTTGACGCTTACGAAATCGGAGGGGCCGGATGCGCCTTACGCGTACACGGGGAGATACAAAGTCGGACCGGACGGACCCAGGGAACTTCCGATCATCAAGCCCCCTTATGGACGCATCACGGCCATAGATCTGAATACCGGGGAACACGTGTGGATGAGTCCGGTCGGAGATGGCCCGAAAGACAATCCTGCGATTCAAAACCTGGACCTTCCCCGGCTGGGCTGGGATCGGCGCACGTTTGTTTTGTTGACAAAAACCCTGGTGTTCGGTGCTCAACAGGGAAAAGCAAGCGAACGCGGTGTCTCAGCCCGGGGAAACGCTTTGGAGTTTACGACCGAAACCCATCGTGCCTTTCTGCGAGCGTTTGACCCGGACAACGGAGATCTGATTGCGGAAATACCCTTACCGGGAAACGCGACGGGATCCCCGATCACCTACATGCGCAGAGACAAGCAGTTTATCGCGATTCCGATCGGGGGGGCCTCTCAGCCGGCTGAACTGGTGGGATTAACAATGCCGTGAAGCGCAGAGGGCAAAATCAAAACTTTGGGTATTTTTAGATTCGCGTCGGCCTTTTTATCCGTGGGCGGGAGTTCACTCCCGCGAAGGAGCGGATGAACAAATTCCTCAAAAAGGATCGAATGGATCGAAAGGAAACCCATGAGCGGTATTTATGAGCCGTTGTCCGATTTTGAGACGCGGGATTTGCCCGAGAAAAAGCTCTCATTCTGGAAGATGGCCGGTCCGGGGGCCATCCTGGTTGGGCTTTCGATCGGGGCGGGCGAAATCGTGGTGTGGCCCCGGATTGTCGCGGAGTTCGGGGCAACCATGGTCTGGGCCGCGGTGCTGGGGGTCTTTCTTCAATTGTGGGTGAACCTGGAAGTGGGCCGCTGGACCATTGCCACGGGCGAGACGGTCTACACGGGCTATTGCCGGGTTTGGCGGGGCTTCGCGCCGCTTTTTCTTTTTCTGACGATTTTGAGCTGGCTCGCGCCGGGGTGGGGTCGCGCCTCGGGCCTTGCCCTCAAAGCCCTCCTGGTGGGTCCCGGAGGACCCGGATCCGACACCCTCTGGACCGTGGTTACGTTCGCCGCGGTTGCTCTGGTTTTGTTCGGTCCGAAGGTGATCTATCAGTCTGTCGAAAGGACGATCGAGGTCCTGGTTGCGATCGTCACTTTGGGGCTTATCACCGTTGCGGTATTCGTCGGTTCAGGGGACACGTGGGCAGAGATTGGATCCGGGATCCTGAATGTTGGATACAAGGACCCGGGGATGACGGTCAAGGTGATGTTCATTGCGATCGTATTCGCGGGGGCCGGAGGGACGGCGAATCTTTTCTACACCTTCTATCTTCGGGATAAGCACATCGGTATGGGCGTCCACCTTCCGAGTCTCCTGAACCCCTTGCGCGGGAGGACGGAAGCGATCTCATCCACGGGTTTCCGATTTGAGGATTCCGAGGAGAATCGACTGCGCTTCAAGGCCTGGTGGGACTATATTAAGAAAGATCAGGTCCTTTTCTTCTGGTTTCTGAACACGTTTACCATCCTGCTTTTCATTTTTGGCGCCCTCGCGGTGCTTCATCCCCAGGGGATCGTGCCGGCCAAGGGGACCCTCATCTGGGACGAGGCTCAGATTCTCGGTGAGATCTGGGGAGGGCCGGGCCGTACTATTTTCCTGCTTGTGGGCATGGCCACCCTTTTCAGCACGCAGCTCGCCCTGGTGGACGGTGTGTCCCGCTCAGTGGCCGATATCATACACACCAATATCAAAGGGGCACGGAAGCGAGACCTGGGCTGGTGGTATCTCGTGGTTGCAGGGACGTGGATCGTCGCGGGATGCCTCATCACCTATGTCATGGAAAGCAGGGGGGTCAGCGAACTGGGTTTTATTTTCAACGCGGCCTATATGGGGGGATTTGCGATGGCGATTTATGTGCCTCTAACGCTCTATATCAACTATCGGTTTCTTCCACGAGGGGCCAGGCCGAGAACCCTCAACACGGTGATGATGATCATCGCCTCGCTGGTTTATGTGGGGTTTGCAATATCGAGCATTGCCTGGGAGATCGGGCAGTGGACAGGATGATGATGTGTTGAAGTTAAAGAATTTCGTTTTCAGGATCTTCGTAGTTCTTTTTGGTGGAAAGCGAGGTTCTGTGAGCGACGCATCAACGGGCCAACGGTCCGCGATCCGGATCAGTCCCACACATACCGTTCATCGAAGGACATGGTTTGGGGCATTACGTTGTGAAATTATCGCGGCCCTTCAGGCCGCACGACGCTATTGTTTCGCACAACCCAGGGCGCTGCCCTGGGTTGAGGGACAACGCGCCGTTGGCGCTGAAAAAAGGCCTTGCCTTTAATCTCGGCTTATCGATTAGCACGAAGGCCCGGATGTCTATCGCGAAGACAGAGTCCACTATATTCCAGGGAGAGCATGTTTTTACAATCCCTTAAGCCCCTGCTCAAAGTCTGCACAGAGGTCTTCGGGGGACTCGACGCCCACCGCAACCCGGATCAAGCGGTCGGAGATGCCGAGTCGAGCCCGATCCTTCGGGATCAGTCCCGAATGTGAGGTGGTGGCGGGTCGGGTGATCAGGGTCTCCACACCGCCGAGGCTGGGCGCGGAGATCGGGAGCTTCAATCGTGAGATCAGCTTATCCGCCTGTTCCACCCCCCCGCTCATCTCGAAACTCAACCCCCCCCCCGAGCTTCCCCCTTCTCGATGGCGGCTAACTTGGCGTGCAAAGCCAGGTGATTCGGAGTATTGTTCAGACGGATATATTTCAGGTCGTCATAGCTGCCCTGGCCCGTGTAAGTGAACGTCGCACTCTGAAAGACCGGCATGCTGACAGCCCCCTCGATCTTTTCCTGGGGTTCTCCCGCGTGGATCAGCATGGTTTGAAGATCTTGATAGGGTTTACCCAATGGGACACCCTCCTCCGCTGGCTATCGCATCTGCCAGCGCATGTTCGTCACCTTGCCGCCCTTGAATGTAAACCACTTTGTCCAATCTGAATGGGATCCGTCGACTCTCCGATTTTAGGAGAAGAACGACATGACAGGGCTCAGTGGCCCCTTCAAGAATGGCGAGCTCCATATCTGACACCGAAAATGTTGCGTGAAATCGCAAGTCGCCTTCTGATAGTTTAATAGTTTTCATCATCCGTATCCTTTTCTTTAGATGTTGCGTAGGTCGGGGCTTGTCTGGTTCATGTGAAGCATCCTTCAAGAAACGTTCCGAAGGCGTTCTCGTTCTTCCGGTTGTTGTATTTGTAGCAGGCTTCGGCCACGTATAGGGGCATGTAATGCTTTCTGTAGTGATGATGGGTTCCGTACCACGCTCGCTTGAGCAGGGACCAAAAGCCTTCGATGGTGTTGGTGTGGGTTGCTCCGTCCGCGTAGGCCATGGTGTGGTTGATGACGGAATGAGGCATGAACCTTCGCACGATGTCATAGGCTTGATATTCGTCTGAAATGAGGATAGAATCTTGAGGATCGACCGTTCTGGTAATAAAGTCGATGATGCTTCGTCCTGTGGTATCTTCTGCGACGCAGGCCGTGACGTTCCCGGATCGCTCCACCGCCCCCAGAACCGGAGTCTTTTTGGTTCCCCGGCCTCTCTTGTTCTTTGGTTTTTGGTCATCGTCCTTGCGGTTTCTGCGTCTTCTGGGCCGTCCTCCGACGTAGGTCTCGTCCGCTTCGATGATCCCCTTGAGCAGGGGGAGTTGTTTGGAGGCCATTGCCGCCCTTATTCGCTGTTGCATATACCATGCCGTGGATTGGATAAGGTTCAGGTCCCGGGCCAGCTGGTAACTGGACAGGCTTTTCTTGGCGTTAACGATCAATCCGATTGCGCAGAACCATTTTTGGAGAGGAATATGGGTGTTCTGCATGATGGTTTTGGACAATACGTTGAAGCTGGATTTGCAATCGTGACAGTTCCAACGCCCGATGCGGTTTCGCTCCTTCTTTTGCGCAACATCCATACCCCCGCAGAGCGGGCAGTAAGGCTCGTCCCCGAACCTGATCCTTTCAAGGTGATCTATGCATGATCTTTGGTTTGGGAACCGGTTGAGTATATCAAATAAATTCATGTGAACCTCCTTAAGTATATATATAATATACTTGATATGGGTCCACTTGTCAAGCCCAAATCGCTTTATCACCTTGTTTAATATCATCTTCCGTCATCGCCGTTCGGTTCTCCTTTCTGCGAGGAGGTGAGAGGTTTTAAATTCTGGCAAAGATAGTGTAGAAAACATTCGGTGTCAATCTTCATGAGACGTGCGTCCTGTGAATGGTTATCCCAGGGGGCGTATTCTCCAAGGAGGAGACGGACATATGGACCGAAAGGGTTATTCCAATCCGGGGCTCCTGATGTCTCCGGTCAAGGTGCTTGAACGCCTGGGTGATCCTGGCATCTGCATCGTGGATGTCAGACCCACCCACGCCTATGCACGGGGTCATATCCCGGGGGCTGTCCATCTGGACTTTTATGGAATCAGTCTGAACAATACGGGGAACGAGGCCTTTCAGGCGTTTATGTGGACCTGTGAGTATCTGCTGGGAAGCCGGGGAATCGACTCGGGAAAGACGATCGTTTTCTACGAGGATTCGTCGGGGATGCGCGCGGCCAGGGGTTTCTGGATCTGCGAGTACCTCGGACACGAGGATGTCCACGTTTTGGACGGCGGTATGCCCGCCTGGAAGGCGGCCGGGGGGGAGGTCACGACGGACCACCCAGAACCCCCGCACGCGGAATTTCGGGGGAATCCGGTCCCGGAGAGGCACATCAGCGCGGAGGAGATACGTGAATCGCTGGGGCGGGAAGACTTCCTGGTGCTCGACGTGCGAAGAGAAGATGAGTATTACGGACGGAAGGTTCGTGCGGCAAGAGGCGGGGCGATACCCGGTGCGATCCACGTCGAGTGGACCCGTAATCTGGACGATCAAGGGGCATTCAAATCCGGAGGAGAATTGAAGAGCCTTTACGAAGGGGCGGGGGTTTTACCCGGTAAGGAGATCGCCTGTCATTGCCAGGGTGGCTACCGCTCGGCCAACACCTATCTGGCGCTTCGTCTGCTCGGGTACCCGAAGGTTCGCAACTATATCGGTTCGTGGAAGGAGTGGGGGGACAGGATGGATCTGCCGGTGGAGATGCCAAGACCAAAGACCCGCGAAACGTGAAGGCTGGGTTTCGGGTAAAATAAAGTTAGTGACGGGTCCTGAGCTTCGCCCTTTGAAGACAGGGTTTCTGCTTTTTGACGACCTAGCTACCCGAAGGTTGTCCTGAGCCGCCGGATGGTATCCTCTGACAGCGGATTCCCGGAGGCCTTCACATTTTCAACGACCTGATCCGGCGTTTTTGCCCCGGGGATTACGGTTGAGACTGCGGGATGGGCCAGGGCGAACCGGAGGGATCCCTCGGTTAAAGTGGAGGCTTCTTCAAGAAGGAAACCGAGCCGGCCGACTTTGGCGGCCATTTTCACGCACCGGCTCATCGGATAGGTCTGGCTGCGGTGGTCATCCTGAGGAAACGCCGTCTCGGCGCTGTATTTACCCGTTAACCACCCCGATGCAAGCGGCACCCGAACGATGATCCCCACCCCTTTTTCCTGAGCCAAAGGGAAGATCGTGTCTCCTACCTTCTGCTGGAGGATGTTGTAAACCAGTTGGAGCGCTTGAGCGCCTCCCTCGATGGCCCGCATACCCTCTTCGATTGAGTCGATCGAGACGCCCCACGAACGAATCCTCCCACCTGTTTTCAAGTCTTCCATCAAACTGAATAACTCGTCCGTCATGACTTCCTCCTCCGGTCCGTGAAGCAGATAAAGATCGATGCAGTCCATCTCAAGCCGGGTAAGGCTGGCGTCGAGCGAGCCCCGAATATAATCCGGCGAGAAATCCTGGCCTGGCAGAGACAGCCTGTTTCCCACCTTCGTAGCAATTACCGCGTCTTCTTTGTTCCCGAGTAAACCGAGACCGACCAGCACCTCGCTTTTGCCCCGCCCATAGGCATCGGCCGTGTCGTAGAAGGTTACTCCCAGCTCCCAGGCTCGTCGGACCGCCTCGAGGGATTGATCGATTTCCGCTCCAGCCCAGCCAGAAGGATGGCCCCCCCTGAAGGATGCCCCACCGATCCCCCAACAACCCAGACCGATTTCGGAGACACTGATACCGGTTTTTCCGAGTTCGCGGAACTCCATAGTTTATGCCTTTCTTTTTATTGACATTTTCTGAGCCTCGATGTATCCTGTTTTATATAAATAATTTTTGCTGATTCCGCAGTTTATACATTTCACAGTGGATTACGAGTGAACGCCGGCATCAAGAAAGTTCTGGTCGTCACCGGCGGCGGAGACGCTCCGGGTCTCAACGCCGTCATCCGGGCTATTGTAAAGCTTGCGGTCCGCGGTTACGGATGGGAGGTTGTCGGCAGTGCAGACGCATATAACGGTATCCTGTCCGACCCGATGGATGTCTGCCCTCTTACGATGGAGAGCGTCCGGGGTCTCCTGGCCCGGGGGGGCACGATACTGGGTACGACCAGTAAGGGCTCGCCTTTCGAATTTCCAATCCAGGGACCCGACGGGCAATGGACTGAAGTGGATCGATCCGACGACCTGATCGAACGGATCAGCGACCTCGAGGTGGATGCCGTGATCAGCATGGGCGGAGAGGGCTCCCAGGCCATCTCGCAGAGGTTGTTTGAAAAGGGTCTCCCGATCGTCGGGGTCCCCAAGACAATCGACAACGATCTGTCCGCCACGGATATGACCTTCGGTTACCAGACCGCGGTTGAGACTGCCACGGATGCCGTCGACAAACTCCATTCCACGGCCGAGAGCCACGATCGCGTGATGATCCTTGAGGTGATGGGCCGGGACGCCGGCTGGATTGCCATGGCCTCCGGGATCGCGGGGGGCGCCGATGTGATCCTGATTCCAGAAATCCCCTACGACATCGAAAAGGTGGCCAAGCGGGTCAAAATCAGGAGTCGCAGGGGGATCATGTTTTCAATCATCGTCGTGGCAGAGGGTGCTTACCCGAAGGATGGGGCGCCCATCGGGGAGAAAAGCGACATTTTGGGCCGCCAGCAACCTATTCTCGGTGGGGTCGGAAGGTGGCTGGTCAAGCAACTCCAGGGTCTCACCAACCAGGAAGCCCGGGTTACGGTCCTCGGCCATCTACAGCGCGGCGGAAGCCCGTGTGCGATGGACCGCATCCTGGCATCACAATATGGTGTGGCCGCGGTCGAGCTGGTTGCAGAAGGCAAGTTCGGTCAAATGGTCTCCCTTCGGCACCAGGAGATCGTCAGCGTTCCGCTAACGGAAGCCATCAAAGAATATCACTACGTTGACCTGAACCATCCCCTGATTCATACCGCAAGGGCTCTGGGGATCAGCCTCGGGGATTGAACCTGTTTCCCGAGGCTTACGCCCCGATTTCTTCCCGTTGTTCCCGATTGACGATTGCAATGCCCGCCCCGACGAGGATCATGCTGGCCAGGAGGCCCGGCGAGATCGTCTCGTGGAGCAGAAGATCGCTCAGGAGGACTCCGAACACGGGAGTACAAAAACCGAATACTCCCAGCCGACTTGCGCTGTATCGTCGCAAGAGGGTTGTGTGAATAACAAAACAGAAACCGGCGACCACAAGCCCCTGGTAGAGAATGGCCACGATGATGGTGGGATCGAACCGGTAACCGGCCCCACCTTCGAAAAGCGCACTGAGAAGGATGAAGAACGGCAAGCTCAAGGTCGATTGCCAGAGGAGGAGCTTGTAGGGATGAATCGCCTGAGTGAGGCGCTTACTGTAGACTTGACGGGCGCCCAGCAGGATGCCGCTTCCTAAAACCATTATGTCTCCGGACAGGTTCGAAAAATCGCCGAGCTTCAGGGATTCCCCGAAGATGAGGACGACTCCGGAAAATGAGAGAACCATTCCGAACACCTTGAGCCGGCTGAGTCTATCTCCCGGAACGAAAATATGTGCGAAGAGGGCCGTAAAGAAGGGATAGATGGTGATCAGCACGATCGATCGGCTTGCGAGGGTATGGTGGGTTCCCAGGTTGAGGAGAAGGATCTGGGCCAGGAACAACAGAGACAATAGGAAGAGGCGAAGTCGGTCGCACGCCTCCATACGGAGGGAAATACCATTCAGCAGGGACAAGAAAATAACCACAAGGGAACCGATCAAAAATCGGACCCCCGCCAGCGCTATCGGAGGCAAACCGACCAGGGCCAGTTTGATCGAAACCGAATTGCCCCCCCAGAGTATTGCCGCCAGGATGGCCAGGGCGCCCGCTCGTGGTGTGATGGATTCATTGAGGACTTTCAAAGGCATATATCCGTCGACTCTTGTGTGGAAAAAAACTTGAATATACAGGCCCCTTCTTAAACGGTCAACCTTTTTTGACGCGGTGAAATTGTTCTGGGATAATCATCAAGGTGTGGAACAGGCAGAGGTGTTCAGTGGATGAGATCAAGGTGATATTCGATGGTGTGCCGACGGGTACTCTGGAGGAGGTTGGGTTGAAAGAGGCAGATGTGGAAGTTCCCCTGGAGCGGTTTTGCGCGTCTGTGGGGGCGGATCTGGACGTATCAGAGGGTAAGACGGTTGTCTGTTCGGGAGATCTCTGCGTCATGGTGGAGGTCACGCGCACTCATGAGGGGAAGTCCTTTACCTGGTTATCCGGATTGACCCAGGCGCTCGGACTGACCTGGGTCTTTCAGGAGGGGGACCGGGAACTCCGGTTGACAACGGAAGTTGAAAGGACAACCGGGGTGAGTCTGCGGGTGGGTGACCTCGCACCCGAATTCACGCTTCCGGACCTGTCCGGGCGGTTGTGTTCTTCCAGTTCGTTCAGGGGAAGGAAATCCGTCTTTTATGTCTGGGCTTCCTGGTGAGGCTGTCGAGGCCAGCTGCCCGGGTGGCAGTCCTTCTTTTCAAGGTTCCAAAATTCGATCCGGGTGGTGGTCATCGCGGCGGATGCGCAAGGTCCCGAAGTGGTGAAGCCGTGGGTCGAAGGGATGGATTTCCAGACACTGGTCGATCGGAACAACCTCCTCGGCAAGTTGCTGAACGTTAAATTCGTCCCCTATATCATCCCTGTGGATGAAAAGGGGCGGCTTTGCCGGGGGATTGCCGGTTTCGACATCCAGGAGGCGAATCTCAGGGATGACCTTGAGACCTGGGCTGCCACGGGGATGATTCCCAAGGCCTGGCATGAGGCGGAAGGCAAAAAGGTCCCATCTTGGAACCTGACACCGGATGGCCGGGAGGCAGACGATAGGTATCAGCGTGCGGTCAGGCTGCTGGATGAGGGAGAGCGGGAGGAGGCGATTGCCGAACTCTACGCGGCTTTCAGACGGGACCCGCAAAACTGGATCATTCGTAAACAACTATGGGCTGTGGAACATCCCGAGGCTTTCTACAAAGGTCCCGTGGATTACGATTGGCAGCGACGGAGGCAACAGGAGGAGGACAAAAACGTGGAGCGTATCTCTTAAAGCGTGAAGCGGTCAAAACCCGTGGATCGTTATTCGTGAATCGGGGTTCGGAAGTCGGGGGTCAGAGATCAGGGATCGGAGGTCAGGGAAGTCAAAACCGGTAGTCAGGGGTCGGAAGCCAGGGAAAATGAAGATTGAAAATCGAAGAGATCCAGAATAAGCCCTGAGGTGTTCAAATATTCAATTTTCCGATATTCAATCCTCAATGAAGTTTTTGAGGTAGGAGCCGCCTTCTGGCGGCGAATATGAAAAAGGACGTGAAGCGGGAAACCCCATATTCTTCAGGGTTTCGACGAGGTAAGCTTCACGATTCACGTTTTTCTTCAGGAGATCCTTTAAGATGAATGGGAAATTTAGCCCGATCGGGAATTTTCTCAGTTCAAAAAAAGCAATTTTTGCGATCCTGGGGATAGTGTTGCTTTTTCCCGTGCAAAACCCTCAGGCCATGAAGGTCGTGGCCTTAAGACTCCAGGAGATGGTCGGACGTGCGGATCGCATCTTCGTCGGCACCTGTCTGGACGCGAAAAGCGAGGTCGATCCAAACCGAGGGTTTGTGGTAACAACCTATACCTTCTCGGTCGTTCATCCGGTTAAAGGAGATGTTGAAAAAACCGTACTGTTTCGACAGTACGGAGGAAGGACCGCGAAACGAAGATCGTTTATCGACGGCCTGCCGGTCTACCGACCGGGTCAGGAAGTCGTGCTCTTCCTGAAACCGGTGAGCGAATGGGGTCTCACGAGCCCTGTGGGCGTATTTCAGGGATGTTTCGGAGTTACCAGATCCAGGGCGGGGAGGCGTTTTGTGGTCAACAGCCCTTATTCCCGTCACCTTTCCGGCCAGGCATTGTTTCGAACAGCGCACGCCTTTTCCAAGCCCGCCCGACTGTCGCCCGAGGGTCGCATGGATCTTGAGGATTTCATCGAATTGATCGTGGGTATGGTAGAGGATGGTGAATAAGCGAAGAAACCATGGGACTACCATCAGGGAATCAAATCGAAAGCCAGATCGTTGTTGTTTCGGATTTCGGTTTCTTTGCAACGGATTCTTGATCTTAGTCCTGATCATCCTGTTGTCCTCGCCCGTCTCGGCCTACACCTTCCTGGTTGTGGACGAGACCGACGACGGGCCTGCCGCCTATCGATGGGACCCTAAAGAAAAAGTGGAATATCTGGTGGACGCGGGGAATCTGAGCCCGTCTATCAATAACGCCGACGGGGTGAACCTTATCCAGAGCGCCTTCGATCGATGGGAAAATGGGACATGGAACGGCCGGAAGGTCATGGATCTGGATATAAGCTACGCTGGATTAACAAACATTGAAATTACGAGGAATAATTTTGAACTGTTCGAGGGGCAATCGGTCATCATCTTTGACAGAGATGGCTCGATCATCGATGCCCTGCTGGGAGGTGGAAGCTTTGTACTCGGTTTCGCGGAGGTGACAAACGTTGACGACGGGGAGGGAACTATTACGGCCGCCCGCGCTTTCTTTAACGGCACGACCGCGGACAGGGCGGATCTGGGGGACTTCGAAGCGACCGTCGTCCACGAGTTGGGGCACTTCCTGGGTTTGGGGCACACCTATGTCGCCCAGGAGTTATTGAACGGGAACCCTTCTGATGACGGGCCGATACCGACGATGTATCCGACGAGCCTGGACGACGATACACACATGCGGACGCCTGAGTTGGATGACCTCGCGGGCATGGGCGATCTTTACGGATCGACGGAATTCCGGATGGAACTGGGTATTCTCGCGGGGAATGCCTCCTGGCCAGAGGATCTGCCGGTGCTTGGTGGGCACGTCGAGGCGAGAAACCTGTCCGAAACCGGGATCCGGATCGGCGTTATTACGGGCTATCTGCAGGATGGGACCGGAAGTTATCGTATGGTGGGCTTACCGCCCGGGGATTACAAGGTGACGCTCGAGGCGATCCCGTTTAGTTTCGAAGGCGCATCCGTCATCGGACAGTATGATCCGCCGCTCCGGGATCTATTTCCGACCTTGACTCATAAAACGCCGTCGGATACCTCGGACTTTACGACGGTCACCGTGTCAGCGGACAAGGTTTCGACCGTAGATTTTGTCATTCCCGAAGAGAACTCAGGCTTCACGGTCGATCGGTTCTCAAGACTCAGTCCGATCTCTCTTGACGACGATGAGGTCACGACAGACACCCTGATGGTACCAAGGGAGATAATGATCTCAGACTTTAAGGTCTTTTTAGACATCGTACACACGTACATCGGGGATCTCAAGATCAGTCTCACATCCCCTTCAGGGCGGACGGTTCTCCTGGTCTCGCAAGTGGGATTTTCCGGCAACCTGATCGAGACGACGTTTACACGGGAGAAGGTGCCGGCACTTTCGGGGTTTATAGATGAAGGCGCTGAGGGGACGTGGACCCTGGCCGTTGCGGACACGGCGCCTGAGGATGTGGGCACGCTTCGAAGGTGGTGGATCACGATCCTGAGCGAGGGGGCGACGACGCTCCAATCGGACTTTAATTCGGACGGAGAGGTGGACCTGGATGATTTCTTCCTGTTTGCTGCGGTCTTCGGAACGGAGACGGGGGAGGCGGGGTTCGATCCGAAGTTCGACCTGAGCGTTAACGGAAAAATCGACTTCGACGACTTTTTTATGTTTGCGGCGAATTTTGGAAAAAAGGTTTAATGTGTATTTCTTGAGAAGTGAAACATATATATTCGACTGGGGATAAAACTTGACTTCGTTATGTCAAAGGCCTACTTTCTTAGAACTCTATACAGGCTAAAAGCCTTTCATATTTAGGATTGAACAAAGAGATGACCGATTACACTACATTCTATCACGAGACGAGGCCGATGGCCGGTCTGACCAGGGGCGTATGCCTGCTTATGGATTGGACCGCGGACCAGGCTAATTCAACTATCGTTACTGTCCACGATAGGAAACGACGGTGGGTGGGTCACTAGGATAACCTGAAAATCCAGTAATCGAACCCGCCGTCGAGTCAGATTCGACGGCGGGTTTTTTAATGGTGGATATATTGAAACGACACGACATCACACTTCAGTGCGAGTTAACCGTCTTACGCCCAATGTCGGAGGGTGATTGGGAACGCCTTCTGCGTTGGAATAACGATCCCGAGGTGCTATATTTCGCCGAAGGTGATGAGGTCATTGATCGAAGCGCGGATGAAGTCAGAAAGTTGTATCGTTCGGTGTGCAGGAATGCCTTCTGCTTTATGATTGTGTATAAAGGCGTACCGATCGGCGAGTGCTGGCTGCAGAAGATGAACCTGGAGAGAATCCTTAAGGCTCATCCCGGTATGGACTGCAGGCGGATCGACCTGATGATCGGTGAAAAGGATTTTTGGGGACAAGGTATCGGAACTCAGGCAATCGAACTGCTCACCAGTTTCGGATTTGAAGAGGAAGGGGCAGACGTGATCTTCGGCTGTGACGTTGCGGACTACAATCCAAGAAGCATCAAGGCGTTTCAAAGGGTGGGGTTTGAAGTCTGTAATGAAGTCAGGCAAACTCAAGGGAGCAAGGCCGAGTCGTGTTATGACCTGATCCTGACACGTGAAAAATATATGCAGAAAGGGATTTGAAAGTCGGATATGGGTGGGACTGAATCTTGAGCCTCCAAAATTCCACCCGTGATCAACTGAGGGAGGTATTATGGAAAAATCAAAAAAGAAGGTCCATTGGGGCATTCTCGGTACCGCGAACATCGCAAAAAAAGTTGGGCGGGCGATCCACCGGGCAAAAGGGACTGAATTGACCGCCATCGCCAGCCGTGACGAGGTCCGCGCCCGGAACTGGGCGGCCGACCACGATGTGGATCGTGCATACGGGAGCTACGACGCCCTCCTGGACGATGCGGAAATAGATGCTGTTTACATCCCCCTGCCGCCGTCCATGCACCTGGAATGGACGGCCAAAGCGGCTGAAAGGGGCAAACACGTCCTCTGTGAAAAGCCCCTGGCGGCGAATGCCGAAGAGGCGCTTGCCATGGCCGAGGTCTGCAAAAAGAACGATGTGCAGTTGATGGACGGTGTCATGTGGATGCATCACGAACGCGCAGAGATGATGAAGAAGGCCGTCGTCGACGGCGCGCTGGGGGAGCTGCGACGTGTGACCTCGGCTTTCTCCTTTAACTGGGGGGAGCTTCCTGTTGACAACATCAGGATGAAACGAGAGCTCGCGGGCGGGTGTCTCGGTGACCTGGGTTATTATTGCCTGCGCGCCATCCTCTGGACTTTTGGCGACCTACCAACCAGCGTTTACGCCACCGCCCGTTTTTTAAACGATGTGGAATTCAATCTGTCGGGAGTTCTCTGGTTTCGAGACAAACGGATGGCATCCTTCGACAGCGCCTTCGATACGACGAGCAGGCAATGGTTCGAGGTCGCAGGGGATGCGGGTTCTCTTGTGTGCGACGATTTCGTGGTTCCCAAAAGCGAAAAGAAGGCGAGGTTCTGGATTCACGGAAAAGGTGACGAAGATGGGAAACGAGAGGTCAAAGGCTGTGTCCAGGAGGTGCGGATGATCGAAAAATTCTCTCGCATCGTGCAAACCGGACAGCTCGAAGAGAGATGGCCGAGGATGGCGATCGAAACCATGCAGGTGTACGATGCGCTGCTTAAATCGGCAGGTGAGGAAAAAAGGGTGGAGATGGGGGGGTAGGAAATGAAAAATGAAAAATGAAAATTGAGAAATAAGCTTCCTCACTACCTCCAAAGTTGCCAAGCAGATTCAACGACGATCCTAAAGAGATCCAGATTTGAGATATGTATCTGTTTACCGACACAGACCTTGCCACTCAGCGGCTGAAATACCTCGCTGAAGTTTATGAAAAATCCACGCGTGAATTTGTTGTCGATGTGATCAAGCATCATCCCCAGTTGCTTTTGGACCTTGGGTGTGGTCCGGGATTTACCACGCATCTTTTGGCGGAATTGACTCGATGCGATCGGGCTGTGGGGATTGATAATTCAGAACATTTCATCAAGTTGGCGGAACAAACCCGGACGGACCGGGTTGATTTCTGTCTTCACGACGTCACGTCCGTCCCATTTCCAATGACCCCGTGTGACGTTCTCTTTTGCCGGTATCTCCTGACCCATTTGAAGAATCCTCTGGACCTAATCGAAAAGTGGAGCACCCAGTTGGGCCCTACAGGGCTCCTGGTGATAGAAGAGGTGGATTGGATTCATTCGGAGAATGAGATATATATCAGCTATCTCAATATCGTAGAAGCGATGCTCGCGGATCAATCTAGCTCGCTTTATGTAGGGCCGGTGATTAACGGACTGGAAGGCACGGATCTTCTGAAGAAACAATCCAGCCGAGTCGGGAGCCTGGCCGTTTCGAACCGTCAAGCGGCCAATTTATTCCATCTGAATATCCAATCCTGGAGGCATCAGTCTTTCATAAGGACTCACTATCGGATGGAGATGATCGATGGACTGGAAAGAGACTTGAAAATCCTGGCCGAAGATTCAGGCCAGGTGAGCGAAATTGAATGGGGCTTGAGGCAACTCGTGTTTGAACGAATATGATTGAAGTTTCATTATGTTAAATATGAAGAACTCGCTGACACAATTTTACGATCGACTTGCCGAGGACTACCATCTCATTTATCAGGACTGGGATCAGGCCATTCATCGACAAGCCCGGGCGCTGGACAACATCATTCAGGATCGTTTCAATGCATCAAAAAGATCGTTATCCGTTCTAGACTGTTCCTGCGGCATCGGGACGCAGTCGATCGGTTTGGCTCTGCTCGGGTACAGGGTTCGCGGGACAGACTTGAGCACAAAAGCCGTTGAACGTGCGAGGAAGGAAGCGAACCGGTTGGGGGCTGTCCTTACTTTTGATGCGGCTGAAATTTGTGAGCTTGAGGACCGTATCGAGGGACTGTTCGACGTGGTCATAGCGTGCGACAAGTCGCTGCCACACCTTTTGAACGATAAGGATTTGCTTCAGGCCACGCGCGTCATTCGGTCGAAGTTAAAGCCCAACGGCTTGCTGATCGCGAGTATCTACGACTATGATTCAATCTTCGAGGAAAAACCCACCACGACGCCTCTAAAACTTTTTGATGATTCGGGGAAAAGACGGATCATACTTCAGATCTGGGATTGGAATTCGGATGGGCGCACCTATAAGTTCCAGCATTTTGTGATTAAGGAGGATGGGGAGGGGTGGCAGACGACTTGTCGCACGGCGGAGTACAGGGCCCTTCTGCGAAGTGAACTCAGCGAGATTTTATGCCAGGCAGGATTTTCAGGGGTCAGCTGGCTTTTGCCTGAAACATCCGGATACTTCCAGCCGGTTGTTACAGCGTTTAAACCTTAAGGTTCAAGTGGATGTTATAAACTGCTTTAAAATAGAAAAGGGATAACATGGACCAGGGTTCGATCGAAAGCCATTACACTGCGGATGACCTCGGAAATATCATCCTGGGCGCCTTAAAGGATATGGGAAAAGATATTGATGCCCTGTCGCAAGCGGATTTAGCCCCTGTCGACGAGTTTCATATCCGAGGAAGGGAGGCGACCGAGGAACTGTGTCAATTGACCCGGTTGAGCTCTGATCTTCAAGTCCTCGACGTGGGCTGTGGCCTCGGCGGATCGGCTCGTTTTCTGGCCTCCGAATATGGTTGCCGAGTGACGGGGCTGGATTTGACTGAGGCCTACTGCCGGGTTGCTTCGATGTTATCCGAAAGATTGGGCCTGGGGGACAAGACCGAATTCCGACACGGAAGCGCCCTGGATATGCCTTTCGGTGACGATAGATTTGACGTGGTTTGGACCGAACACGCCCAGATGAATATCGAGGATAAACATCAGTTCTATTCGGAGATCAGTAGAGTCCTCAAACCGAATGGCCGTCTGGTGTTTCACGATATTTTTCAAGGTGACGGCGGAGATTTGCACTTTCCCGTACCGTGGGCGGACGATACTTCGATCAGTTCCCTCATCTCACCCGATTCGCTTCGGCCCTTGCTGGATGGACTTGGCCTTTGTGCGGTTGAATGGAAAGATGTCACAAAGACGGCGATGGAGTGGTTCCGTAAGGCTACCGAAAGGGTCAGGCTGAGCGGACCTTCTCCACTTGGCCTCCATCTGTTAATGGGAAGAAACGCGGGTGTCAAATTTGAGAATATGACGCGGAACCTTCAGGAGGGCCGGGTTGCCGTCGTGCAGGCGGTTCTGGAAAAGGGAAGGATTTCTGGCGGTTCAAATTAATGTTCAGTTTAGGTGTTAAAATGGGATGAGCTGGGATCACAAGGCAATGATATGAAACTCGAATCACAAAATTTGGATGATTATCTCAAGGCAACGCCTGTAATCGATTTTGATCATCCTGCGGTTTCAGGGAGAGCACGTCTATTGACCCGAAAATTTACAGATGATGCATCCCAGGCCAAAGCGCTCTTTGAATGGGTCAGAGACGAAATTCCTCACTCCCGAGATATCGGCGCAAAGGCGGTGACCTGCTCGGCCAGTGATGTGCTGCTTCAAGGAACCGGGATCTGTTATGCAAAGAGCCATTTGCTGGCCGCGTTGTGCCGGGCTAAGAACATACCCGCAGGGTTTTGCTATCAGGTGTTTCAACGAAAGGGTTCATACAAGGGCCTCGGTTTGCACGGATTAAATGCCTTTATCTGAAAAACAGTGACCAGTGGATTCGTCTGGACGGGCGAGGTAACACCGGAACGATTGATGCACAGTTCAGCCTGGGTGAAGAGAGATTGGCTTTTCCCGTGGATCCGGCAAAGGGAGAATTGTTCATCTATAACACGATTTTCGTGGATCCCGATCCCGGGGTTGTAAGCTATCTGAATCAGTTTGAGAACCTGGACGAAGCGTGGGGGGATCTGCCTTCCGATATAAGTAGGGAGGATTAGGCCAAGAACGATATATGGAAGTTGGTCTAATGATCTGGGGTAAGGATTAAACCTCAGGGAGTTGAGGACATGCCTTTCAAGACCGTTCTGCTTGACGCCGGCGGGATCATTTTAGACGAAGCTGAGCAGGAAGAGGCCAGGGCGGAGGTTATCGTTGAGGTCTTGAGAACTGTTGTGTCCGGATTCTGCAAAGACGATTATTATTCTGATGTCGAAGAGGCTGTCCGCTGCTACTGTCCGGGGGTTGGCCCCTATGTGGTCTGGAAATACGCCGGGGGGGACTCGGTAAAATTCAATCGTTTATGGGATGGCTTCAATAGCCGGTGGAAGGAGGCCAGACCCCCAGTCAGGCTGTCAGCGGGAATCGACCGAGAAATCAGAAAGCTCGTCCGGCATTTCGACCTTGCGATTGCCGGCCAGTATGGAGCAGAAATCCTGGATGCCTTGTCCCGTCACGACCTTCTGGACTGCTTCGTTCATCGGATCACTCAGGATGATTTCTCGATCACGAAGCCGGACCCGAGATACTATGAACAGATCCTGGCGAGAATCGGAGCCAACGCAAACGAGAGCGTCATGGTAGGGGATAGAATTGATAAAGACGTTATTCCGGCGAAACAGGTTGGCATGAAGGCGGTTCTTGTTCGGGTGGGCATACATAAGAACCAGCAGCCGAGGATGCCAACAGAGGTTCCTGACATCGAACTGGGATCAGTTGTGGGACTTAGCGGAGCGATTTGCCGCATGGCGGAAGCTGAATAACAGGGTCGGATTCAACGGCTGCGATGACCTCGACACGGTAGTTCAGGAAAGATTGTATTTTGATGATATCCAGATTAAGCCGAACCTGTCGGATCGTTTGCTTGACCCTTTTATTCTATTTATTTTGCCCATCCCTTCCTGCAAGCGGAAAAGAGGGGATCCAGCGGGGCGTTTCTTGGGTTGCTTTCGGCAGGCCTATCACGGAAAATGATTTGCTTCCGCTTGTTTCTCACAATGTAAACTGGATTGTACAGACGCCTTTCGGTTGGCAGCGGAATTACAATTCAACCACGATCCGACTGAATACAGATCCGGATCACGCCGGTTGGGGAGAGAGTGATCTCGGGATTTCGGAAACCGCCAGACTGGCCAGAAAAGTCGGGATAAAGACCCTGCTCAAACCCCACATCTGGCTCATCAATCAGAGCGATGGAAAGTGGCGCGGTGATGTTAAAATGGACGATGAGTTCGGTTGGACCGAATGGTTTAAAAGTTACGGTCACTTCATCCTGCATTATGCACGGCTTGCAGAGGCTAGCGGCATCGAAGCTTTGTGCGTCGGCATGGAACTTCACACCTGCGCTGTCGAACGGGAGAAGGATTGGCGAAAGCTGATCGCTGCCGTTCGTGAGGTTTATAGCGGTAAGCTGGTCTATGGGGCCAATTGGCACAGGGAATTTGAAGAGATTCCCTTTTGGGATGCTCTGGACTTCATCGGAATTCAGGCCTATTTTCCTCTGACAAAAAAAGAAAAGCCCTCTGTTGATGAGTTGGTAAAGGGATGGACATCTCATTTATCGGCGATTGAACGCCTTCAAGACCAGCATCAGAAGCCCGTTCTTATCACTGAAATCGGGTACCACAGCGCAGCGGATGCGGCGATCAAACCCTGGGAATGGAAGAGATGGGATTCGGCCCCAGCCGATAAAGTGGGATACCAGACGCAAGCCAATTGTTATGAGGCGTTTTTTCGGACTTTTTGGGATAAGACCTGGTTCGCGGGCGTATATTTCTGGAAGTGGTATCCTGATTATAGACGGATCGGAGCCAGATACGCCAGGGACTATACGCCGCAAGGCAAACAGGCCGGAGAAGTGATGCGTAAGTGGTTTGAATGTGAGTGATCTGAGATTAAGGGGAGGAACCGGGTGAGGGATTTATTGTTGGGTGTCCTGGCGTCTCACGGCGGAAGCAACTTGCAGGCGATGATCGATGCGTGCCAAGACGGTCGTCTGAACGCCAGAGTCTGCGTGATCATCAGCAACAACTCGGATTCCACAGCCCTTCGCCGCGCGAGGCGGGAAGGGATCCCGGGTTATCATCTGAGCGGGAAAACACATCCCGGATCCGGGGATCTCGATAAAGCGATTTTTGATGTCTTAAATCAACATAACGTTGATCTTGTCATCCTCGCTGGTTATATGAAGAAATTGGGGCCTCACGTCCTTTCTCGATATCACGGGCGTATCTTGAATATCCATCCGGCGCTTCTGCCCAGGTTCGGGGGGGCCGGGATGTACGGAAATCACGTCCACGAAGCTGTCCTGGAGGCCGGTGAAAGCGTGACGGGGGTGACGATTCATTTGGTCGACGAGGTTTATGACCATGGACCGATCATCGCACAATGTGAAGTCCCGGTTCTGGAGGGGGACACGGCAGACTCTCTGAGTGAGCGCGTTTTAAAACGGGAGCACGAATTCTATGTCGAGACCCTCCAGCGAATCGCTCAAGGAGAGATTGAAGTTGCGGGTATTCATAATTGAGGTGTATCGTTTGCTGACTTGCAATTCAGACCGAAGGGAGGAACGATTATGAGTGAACATCCAACCCCGGGTAAAATCATTGAAGTTGGTCTTGGTTTTTGGGGCTCGAAAACCCTCCTGAGCGCCATAGAAATGGAGTTGTTCACCGAGCTGGGTAAGCATCCCGACAACCTGGAAACCCTTCGAGCGAGGTTAGGATTGCACCCTCGTTCGGCACGTGATTTTCTTGATGCACTAGTGGCTTTGGGTTTTCTACAACGAATAGATGAAAAGTATCACAATACTCCTGAGACGGATATGTACCTGGACAAAGGAAAATCCTCCTATATCGGCGGATTGTTGGAGATGGCCAACAACCGACTCTTCGGCTTCTGGAACAACCTCACTGAAGCCCTCAGAACGGGAGAACCGCAGAATGAAGGAAAGCAGGGCGGCGAATCCTTTTTTGCTCTGTTATACGCAAATCCCGATCGTCTTAAAGGATTCTTGTCAGCAATGACCGGATTAAGCCGGGGGGGCAACCTGGCGATTGCAGAGAAGTTTCCGTGGAAGGATTACAAGACGTTTGCTGATGTAGGGACGGCTCAGGGAGACCTCGCCGTTCAGGTTGCCCTTGCCCATCCCCACCTATCGGGGACTGGGTTTGATTTGCCCGAGGTGGGCCCCATTTTTGAAGACTACATAAGGAAGAACGGTCTTTCTGAGCGCATGAAATTTGTTGGCGGGGATTTTTTCAAGGATCGCCTTCCTCAAGTCGATGTGATTATGATGGGTCACATTCTTCATGATTGGAACCTTGAAGAAAAAAGAGGTCTCGTTCGGAAGGTATTCGATGCTATCCCGGAAGGCGGGGCTTTCATTGTGTTTGAATCCATTATCGACGACGAACGTAAGGAAAATGTTTTCGGACTCTTGATGAGTCTGAATATGCTGATCGAGACGCCCGGCGGATTCGATTACACCGGAGCCGACTGCATGAAGTGGATGAAGGAGATTGGTTTCCGAAAAACATGGGTGGATCACCTGGTAGGACCGGACTCCATGGTTATTGGGATCAAATAAAAATCCTGATTGGGTGGCACTTTCCAGGAGACCGAAACCCTTGTACTGAAGGCAAACGCAAGTTATTAGGCCGGCCGATGTCCGGAGCTATAATGGTCGATCAGATCTTTCTACTTGACACAAGGTTATACGTTTATAGAATGTATCGATGAAGCGACCCTCGTTTGCGAATGATTTTAATGTGAAAATTCATTCACGATCAAATATCGTTCACAAATGAAGATTTGAACATATAACCCCAATCCAACGAGGTCTTGACGAATGCCAGATTTTACCAAGGTTCTCAGGAGTGAGATCATCAGGCTTGCAAATAAGGAGGTCCGGAGGGCATTAGGACCGTTAACGAAGCAGTTGAAGGGTCTCCGGAAGGCGGTAAGAGACCAGAGTCGGCAGCTTTCCGGTCAACGCAAGGCCGTTTCAAGGATCGTGAAGGACCAGAGAAAAATCAGCGCAAGTCTTCCCCAGGAAGAGGATAACAAACCGATCAGGATTTCACCCGCTTCAATCAAGCGACATCGGGAGCGTTTGGGGCTATCTCAAAGAGAGATGGGGTTGCTGCTTGGTGTGAGTACCGGTTCGGTTGTGGGTTGGGAGTCAGGGAGATCGAGTCCCCGGGGAAAAAATGGACAGGCATTTGCCCGTCTCAGAAAAATGGGAGTTCGGGAAGTTAAGGAACAGTTGGAAAAGATCGAGGGATCTTAAGATTAAATTTTCAAAAGATCCGTCGGGCACGTGTTGCTGGGAGAATTTACACGAAAGAGGATTTCCATGGACGCTACTACAGAAGTAAATCCAGAAGATAAGCGCCAATCTCCACGGGCTTCGATCGAGCTGTCGATCAACTTCCATGTGGACCCATCCACAACAATACAGGTTCAGTCCAAAGACTTCAGCGCGGGTGGAATGCAGCTTGAGATCATCAGCAGTTCAGATACCGAGGCTTTCGTAAAAGCACTGGGGAACGTGTCAAATTTCAAGGACCAAAAAGGTCGCTTTGAAATCCAGCTGTCCGCCCGGCTGGCCTGGGTTATAGAGGAACCCGGGGGGGTGTTTAAAACCGGGTGGGAGTTCAGCCTCCAGTAATGTGAGGGATAAAGTCCGATAACGGTTGTGTATAAGGAGGAATCTTCAATGCGAACGAACCCCCTCGGCCGTACGAAGCTCAAGGTTTCCGAACTCTGCTTTGGGGCATGGGAGATCGGAGGTCTCTTCTGGGGCCCCATCGATGCTTTTGCCGCGAAGAAACTCCTGAACGGCGCGTATGATGCGGGGGTCACCGCATATGATCTTTCGGATGCCTACGGCAACGGCCGGAGTGAATGCATCGTCGGCCGCACCTTTTCGGGTCGTCGGGACGAGGTTGTCCTGATCACCAAAGCGGGGTACCTCACCGGCATAGACGGCGCCCAGTTTTTATACGAGGCCGGCAGACAACAACCCAAGTGCTACGATGCGAAATACCTCACCTGGTGCTGCGAACAGAGCCTCCGCCGACTCGAGACCGACCACATAGACGTCTATCTTTTGCACGATCCCCCGATCGAAGTCCTGAGGAAAAAGGGGGTCTGGAACACCCTTCGTCGCCTCAAACGACAGGGAAAGATTCGAAGTTTCGGGGCGTCCACAAATTCATCCGGAGGGATCGAAGCCGTCCGGATGGGTGCGGAAGTCATCGAGATCGGGTTCAGCCTCCTTCAAAGGGAACCCGCAGACAAACTGCTGGACCTTGCAAAAGACAAGGGGGTAGGTGTCCTCGGCCGGTCGCCATTTGCCAACGGCAGGCTGTTTCAGAAAGGGAAGAAGGCCCCGGCAAACGACTTCCGCTTCCTCGCGAAAACGGGACGCCCGTTGACCTCCGCAGCCATCAAGTATGTCCTCTCCCACGATAGCGTGTCTTCGGTGGTCACGGGAATGATAAAAAAAGGGGAACTTAAAAAGAACCTGGGGGCCTGTAAACGTCCATTGCTCACCAAAGGGGAGGTGGCGCGGATCGAGGGTCTTCCCTGATCCCATAGGACCGCGGTAATGTCCTTGACGATCGACCCGTTTTTTCTTATGTTTTTCATGGTTGTAAAGTTCTTTGACAGCTCGATGGTAGGATCATTCACCAGGGGTGCCGTAAGGCTGAGAATATACCCTCGAACCTGATCTGGGTCATACCAGCGTAGGGAAAATGGACCGTGGTCGAAAACAGACCATTTTTTACGCCGATTCTTCTACGTTTAAGGATCGGCTTTTTTCGTAACCAACGATTTCATCCCTCAGATAGGAGACCGGACGATGAGCAAGTCTGCCGATAAACACCGTCTTGTAAACGGGGAAGGGACTGGTCGTTCCGATGGGAATGGAAAGAGACCCTCTCAAGCCCGAAAGACCTTCCGAGAAAATGGGGATCTGCGTGTACCGGTCCAGGAGATCACGCTTTCGGGGGGAGAACCCCCTGTCACTCTATACGACACGAGCGGCCCCCAAGGTCACGACGTCCGGAGCGGGTTGCCCCACCTGCGTCATCCGTGGATCGAAGCCCGCGGTGGGGTGGAGGAGGTGGAACCCCGGGAAAGACCTGTCGGTCCCGAGAGTCACCATCGGAAGGTCCTTCGCGGCAAGGAGAAAGTCACCCAGATGCACTATGCCCGACAGGGCGAGATCACCCAGGAAATGGCGTTCATCGCGATTCGGGAGGACGTGGAGCCCGAGTTCGTCAGATCCGAGGTCGCCCGCGGTCGTGCGATTATTCCGGCCAACATCAACCACCCCGAGATCGAGCCGATGATCATCGGGCGAAATTTTCTGGTGAAAATCAACGCCAACATCGGCAACTCCGCCGTGACCTCCTCGATCGAAGAGGAGGTGGAAAAACTACAGTGGGCGGTCAAGTGGGGCTCGGATACGGTCATGGACCTGTCTACGGGAAAGGACATCCACGAGACCCGCGAATGGATCATCCGCAACTCTCCTGTTCCGATCGGTACGGTCCCGATCTACCAGGCGCTCGAAAAGGCGGGGGGTGTTGCAGAGGAGTTAACCTGGGAAATCTATCGGGATACTCTGATCGAACAGTGCGAGCAAGGGGTTGATTACTTCACGGTCCACGCGGGGGTCCTGCTCCGATATGTGCCCCTCACTGCCGATCGGGTCACGGGAATCGTCTCCCGCGGCGGGTCGATTCTGGCCAAGTGGTGCCTTGCGCATCACAAGGAGAACTTCCTCTACACGCATTTCCGCGAGATCTGTGAGATCATGAAGCTATACGACGTTTCGTTCTCACTGGGGGATGGGCTCCGGCCCGGGTGCATCGCAGACGCCAACGACGAAGCGCAGTTCGGGGAGCTCCGCACCCAGGGGGAACTCACACGCATCGCGTGGGAGTACGATGTCCAGGTGATGAACGAGGGGCCGGGCCACATTCCGATGCACCAGATCAAGGAGAATATGGAGAAACAGTTGGAATGGTGCGATGAAGCGCCTTTCTACACACTTGGTCCGTTAACCACTGATATCGCACCGGGATACGACCACATCACCTCGGCCATCGGTGCGGCGATGATCGGCTGGTACGGGACGGCCATGCTTTGCTACGTTACGCCGAAGGAACACCTAGGCCTTCCGAACCGGCAGGATGTAAAGGACGGTGTGATCGCTTACAAGATCGCTGCGCACGCGGCCGATCTGGCAAAGGGTCACCCCGGCGCCCAGGCCAGGGATGATGCCCTGTCGAAGGCTCGCTTCGAGTTCCGATGGGAAGACCAGTTCAACCTCTCCCTGGATCCGGAGACCGCGAAGAAGTTTCACGATGAGACTCTTCCGGCCGAGGGTGCGAAGGTCGCCCACTTTTGCAGCATGTGCGGTCCGCACTTCTGCAGCATGAAGATCACCCAGGATGTGCGTGACTATGCGAAGAATAAAAAGATCGGGGCAGAGAAGGCCCTGGAGGTGGGTATGGAAGAGAAGGCCAGAGAGTTCAGATCCAAAGGCGCGGAGATCTACCAGAAGGTATGACGAGAAGCCAGGGGTCAGGGGTCGGAGGCCAGAGAAATTGAAGATTGAAGATCAAAACGAGAAAGAAGGTCAGGGGTCGGGAAATGTGAGTTGTCGGATGTGAAAATGCAGTAGCCGGTGGCAGTGGCAGAGAAGGCAAGGCATGGGGCCGGAGGTCAGGGGCCGGGAAAGGAAATTGCAAGGTGAAAATGCAAAAAGGAAATGAAAAAGGGGCGCACCTCGTGCGCCCCTAAGTCGTTTTGGCCTGATACCAGGCCCCTCCCTTAGACTCGAACTCAAAGGCGAATACGGTCTCCCCCAAACATCCCTCCCGTCCCACTTACTATTCCCTTTCCTCGTGTCTCACTTTCCCGTTCCCTGTTCCAGGGGTTTGTCGCGGTAAGGACGGTTTTCCCGCCTCGATCCATGCCGAATACCATAGATTTCCCAGGTAGACGGCCCCGGCCTCGAGTCGTTCTACGGCGAGTAGACCCACCTGTTCATCGAGGGCTTTGTAATAGATCCTGCGATTCGCCTCGAAGGCATTTTTTTCCTGAGGGTGGATATTCAGACTTTTCATGATGATTTTATCGGCCGCGATGATCCTGTCCAGATGGAAATAGGATCCCAGGATGAAATCGAATGCGCTTGAAAGGGGATCTCCCAGCGGCTTTCTATCCGCATCCGTGATCCGGATGGCCTCACGATAACGGGAGATGTTCAGGTTGACCAGGGATAATTCGAAACGTTCGTGGATCGAACGGTCGGGATAGCCCTTATCACCCCACCGGACCTTGAAAATGATGTTGCCGCTGTACTGACCCTTGTAGTTTCGGGTCAGGTGCAGGGGCATGGAGGCGTCCCCCGTGAAGTGTGAAAGCAGGCCGGAATTCCGGATGACGCCGTCTAAATCGTTTTCTTTCCAGGCGTGGACAGTCGCTTTAAAGAAGTCCTCTATCGTCCATGGGAGATACCCAGCTATCCCACGCCCATCCATGAACGCATCAGCCCGGTCGTAGAGGGAGTCGGCCCCGGCACGCGTGCGCGGAAACTCGTCGAAGGGATATCGAAAGTGGAAGAGGTCCAGATCGAGAAAATGCCAGCTCGATCGGCTCTTCCACTCGGGATGCGCCGCCCACTGTTTCGGGTCCTTCCAGAGTTCATCGGGCTCGACCGAAAGGTGCTTCAATTCAGGGATCCGTGCATCGAACAGGGGCCTGATCTCCGGGGGAAGGATCTCGACAGCCTTTACAACGATCAACTTATGGCCTTCAGCCCCCCACGGAAAGGCAGAATCCGGAAGAAAGATGATCAGGAGGATCAAGAGAGGTACAACGATGTCGAGTCTCGGTCTCATCCCTTTGCCGATCCAACGGTATATAAAAAAAGGATTTCCTAGGTTTGGTGGAAAGCGAGGTTCTGTGAGGCGACGCATGCCGGACAGGGATTGGGGCATTGGCGATGTGAAATTATCGCGGCCCTTCAGGCCGCACGACGTTATTGCTTTCCAAGGACCCAGGGCGCTGCCCTGGGTTGAGGGACAACGCGCCTTTGGCGCTGAAAGAAGGCCCTGACTTTAGTCTCGGCTTCTCGATTAGGTCGAAGGCCCGGGGTGTCAATCGCAAAGACAGGGTCCACTATACCACGAAGAGCCTAAAAAAAGTATGGGAAGTATGGAGATGTGAAAGTATGGAAGGAAGCTACTTCCAGACTCCACACTTCCGCACTCCCCATGTCCCAATTCCAGCAAGCCATCCGGTTACGGGATCAGGTTGCGACGACTGCTTTTACGGTTTCTCCAATTTCAGCCGGGCTTGAGCAGACGTGGATGCCGGCTTTTTGAAGTGCATCCATCTTTTCGGAAGCCGTGCCCTGGCCTCCGGAGATGATGGCCCCCGCGTGGCCCATTCGGCGACCGGGAGGGGCCGTCTGGCCTGCGATAAAAGCGACGACAGGTTTTTTATAGTTTTTTTCCACGTAGGCCGCGGCTTCTTCTTCGGCGCTCCCTCCGATCTCACCGATCATGACGACGGCATCTGTATCGGG
The DNA here is from genome assembly GCA_965217865.1 of Candidatus Latescibacterota bacterium. Classification (GTDB taxonomy): domain Bacteria; phylum Latescibacterota; class UBA2968; order SICM01; family SICM01; genus CBDCJO01. Next base: position 4,939,612 of record CBDCJO010000002.1, read on the forward strand.
GTCCTCGCGGAAGAGCTTGAAGGCGTCGGTGAAGGTTGTGCCGATGACTGGATCGCCACCGATGCCGAGGCAGGTGGATTGGCCGAAACCATTATGAGAGAGTTGGGCCACGGTTTCGTAGGTGAGCGTGCCACTCCTGGATATAACCCCGATCCGGCCTTCCTGATGGATGAAACCCGGCATGATTCCGATCTTCGCCTTATCGGGAGAAATGACGCCCGGACAGTTTGGGCCGATCAGACGGGTTTTCCTTCCCTGGAGAAAACGTTTGACTTTGACCATGTCAAGGGTCGGGATGCCTTCCGTAATGCATACGACCAGACCGATGTCCGAATCAGCGGCTTCCATGATGGCATCGGCCGCGAATGGGGCCGGCACGAAAATGACCGAGGCATTTGCGTTTGTGGCCTCCACCGCCTGTATCACGGTGTCGAAAACAGGGATTCCATCCAAGTCCCCACCCCCCTTTCCCGGGGTTACGCCGGCAACCACCTTGGTTCCGTATTCCACCATCTGTTTCGTATGAAAGATCCCCTCCCCCCCGGTAATTCCCTGTACGACCACGCGCGTGTTACGGTCGACCAGGATGCTCATAACCTTTCTCCGGTGTCGTGTTACGATCGAAATAAAGACTCGCGACTAAAAATGAGTGATCCTTTTCAGCTCCTGGTACCGATCCTTGATCTCTTCCTGGTTGAGATTGTCCAGGCGTTCCACGCTGAATTTTTCCACGTTATACGACGCGATGACGGTACCATAGATCACGGCCTGCCGCAGGGTCTCGTCCGAGAGGACCCCTTCCCTGGCGATGTGTCCCACGAAACCCCCGGCGAAGGAATCTCCAGCCCCTGTCGGATCGAATACAGATTCGGTCGGGAAGGCGGGTGCGGCGAAAAACAGATCTTTTGAGATGAGAATCGCCCCGTGCTCCCCTTTTTTGACCACGACGATCTTCGGGCCCATGGTCAAAACCCGACGAGCGGCCTTGATCAGGTCCGCTTCCCCGGCGAGTTGGCGGGTTTCAGAATCGTTCAGGATGAGGACATCGACGGATTGAAGGGTCTTGAGCAAGGCCTCACCTTTTCCTTCGATCCAGAAGTTCATGGTATCGCATACCACGACCCTTGGGTTTTCCACCTGTTGGAGGATGTCCAGTTGGAGCTCGGGGTCGATGTTGGCGAGAAAGACATGTTCCGTTTTCCGATAGTTGTCGGGAATGGATGGTTTGAACGATTCAAACACATTCAGCTGCGTGTCGAGGGTCTCCCGTGTGTTGAGGTCGTATCCATATTCCCCTGACCATCGGAAGGTCTTTCCCGGTTCAACTGAAAGGCCGTTCAAGTCGACCCCACGATCTTCCAGAAATTTGAGGCTTTCCCTCGGGAAGTCCTCTCCAACCACCCCCACCACGTTGACGGGCACGAAGAAACTCGCACCTGCGGAGAAATAAACAGCGGAACCGCCCACGGCATCTTCGACCTTGCCGAAAGGTGTCACCACCGTATCCAGAGCGACTGAACCCACGACGAGTACGCTCAAATGACCTCCGCAACGCTCGACGTTTGATCTCTGTCGACCTCATCCTCACCGGTTCTGTCGGCCTCCTCCTCATCGGCAATGATTTCCATCTTCGCATCCCCCCATAGCCTTTCCAACCGGTAGAACTCCCGAACGGATGTCTGGAAGATGTGTGTTACCACATCAACGGAATCCACAAGCACCCATTTTCGTGACTCGTATCCTTCGACGTGCCATGGACGGTGGGATTCTTTTTCAAGCGCTTCAATCAGGTTTTCGGCGAGGGCTTTGACGTGGGTGTCTGAGTTGCCCGTGCAGATGATAAAGTAATCGGCGACATCGGTTAATCCGCGGAGATCCAGGACGATGATGTCCTCTCCCTTCGTTGATTTCAAGGCTTCCAGGCTGAGATCTACAACGGAACGGGGGTCCGGCTTGGGGCTACTCAAACGCAATCCCTTCAAGGAAGTAGAACAGCAAACAAAAGATCATCGATACCCTTGGGTTCTGTCGGAGTCACTATCGAGCTGGGCCGCATCCTCAGGACCGAAGAAAGAAGTGCAGGGTATAGATTGACGAACAATACAAAAAAAGGATGCTCACCGGCCACGGACCCGTGAGCATCCTTATGTGATCTTAAGTTAACTCGACGATCAAGATACCCCCATCACTCGTTGAATGGGTTGTAGAAACGGCCATAACGTCTGTGATAGCCGTAAGTTGGGCCTTGGGACATATGGAACTCGATGCGCAGGTTAGGGTTTGGGGTGTAGAGAAAACCGAGGTTCGGGACGACGAATTGTGCGCCGGGACCCGATGATCCGAATGCGTTCCTCCCGCCCAAAACCCGCTGTACGCCCACCTGCGCGTAGGCCGTGAGATTCGGCGAAAACTGGTAAGTCATTGTGTTCAGATAATACTGGCTGTTCCCGGCCGGAGAATTGAAGCTCATTCCCAGGCTGTGGGACATCGATAACCGGGTGGGGTCAAAAAGACCCCGAATGGCGCCCTGTGCGTTCTTGAAGTCTATTCCCTGTGGAGAATCATCCGAAGGTTTGATTCCTTCGATCGAATCGGTACCTGCCCAGACGGTTGCAGTCCCAACCAGGACGCACAGGGAAATTGCAGCGAGCATTTTCATCACAAACAGCCTCCTCCCGGCAAGATCGTAATTAAATATACACACTTTTTCGAGATAAAGTCAACGGTTTTTTGGAAAATTCATTTGCCTGACGCTCGTTGTTTTATTACACTTGTGAGTGGATAAAGTTCCGCTTTTTTGGAACGGATTTGGAGATGGCGCCGGGGAAGAACGTTTTAAGTGGTGGCGGTGTGCCGTGAAAAAACTCTTCTGCATAGTCTTTCTGGCCCTGGCCGCCTCGGCGGCCGGTGCTCAGGTCATCGGGGATCCTTCAAGTGAAGGGGAATTCGGCGGGGTATCGTTGAACCCCGTTCGGTCAGGTAAGTTTGAGTTGACACCCATTCTCTCCACGCGGTACAACAATGGGAGGGTGGCTGTTAACGTCGGTGCCTCGTTCGGATATCTGTTTACGCCCTCACATCAGATAGGAGGTACGCTCGTCTTCGGGAATACTCTCCGGGAAAGCCAGGCAATACGGGTTCGGAATTCGGCCGTCCGCAGTCAAATCGAAGAAGCGGTAAGCCCCACGACCGGACAGGTTCTGTCCAATGTCAGCGCCCCCTTGGGGATCGGTCTTCCTTCTGAACTCGGGTGGGGGGCTTCGATGACTGGATTTTATCGATATAACATCCCGTATGAACGTCGAAAAGTCAGTCCTTTCCTCTCGGTTTTCGGAGGGAGGGATTTCCACAACGGTTATAATTACAGTGAATTAGGCGGATCAATCGGCGCCCGGAAGGCCGTGTCACGCCGAGCAACTCTTACGATGCAATACGGTTATTCTTTTTTGTTTCTAGACGGCGGACACGAGCCGCGGAACATCGTTTCGATCGGGGTGTCTACTTTCTTCGGGGGTTGATCGGTCAGTTGATGTTGAATTGTGACCAGGGAGGATGCTGAGGAAGCCCGGACACACAACAACCCAAACGTTCAAAAAGGTGACGAGCGGAAGGTGCCTCGTCACCCTTTTTTTATCCGGTTACTTTTATCCTGCAATTCTTGGTCTTCTGAGTTAAGCCGTCGGCAAGGATCCAGCGATCTGGATGGCCAAACTTAGGTATCCGATTGTCTTGAGGTGGTTCTCATGGCTCGGTACCCAGCTTTTTTACGGGATTGGACAGCAATCCGATCCCTTCGATTTCAATATCCACGCGATCACCGTCTTCGAGTGAGAATTCATTTGGTGGCATGATCCCGGTACCGGTGGAGACTGCTGTACCGACAGGTACGGGATTATCGCGTGTCAGATATTCGACTAGTTGATCGAATGGCCGGTTGATCTGCGATGAGTTGGTCTTCCCTTCATAGGCCACTTTTCCACCTTTAATGATCCGGCACGAGATCTCCAGTCCTAGAGGATCGGGGATTCCCGGAATCGTAACCAAGGTGGGACCGAGGGCGCAGCACCCGAGGAAGGCCTTGGATTGGGGGAGATAGAGTGGATTATCACGCTCGATATCCCACGCAGACACGTCATTACAGACGGTGTAGGCCACGATCTCACGGTCTTTACCCAGGATAAAGGCCAGTTCCGGTTCGACAGCTGTGAGATCGGAATCCCGTCGGATGCAGATCGCACCGTTGGGGCCAACACACCGGGATGGCGTGGCCTTGAAGAACACCTCGGGCCGTTCCCCGAAATAGACCCGCGTGTAGATGTCCGACGCCGAATCGGTGTCACGCTCGAGGGCGCTCCGCTTGTAGGTAACCCCGAAACCCCAGACTTCGGGGGGATAAATCGGCATGTCGAGGTGGGGCCGCTCCGGGTCGGGCAGGACATTGAGGTCCGCGTATGGATGTACTTGAGACACCCCGGGCCGTACCCTCTCCACCACCGCGTCCATCGATTCCCCTTGAGAGATGCTCCGGTTCAGGATGTCCAGAGTCGTCCCGAGGCCCTTATCCGCAGCGGTGAGATCCAGGATCTGCTCATCCTCCAGGATACCCACCCGTGTGCCCTTGTCCGGGATGTAAAACTGTAAGAGTTTCATCTCGATATCTCCCCTCGAAGACCTGCCCGTTTCACTTCCGGGTAAAACCCGCGCGAATCACGAAATTAATATAACCGGTTGATAACACAAAGGTTATAATAACCCATTGACCTTCTCGAAGCCGAAAGTTCAACCCTTCCTAAAACAGGGCACCCCGAAAGGAACCCGAATTGACGAGGCGGATGCTCAAAAAACAGGATAGTGTACTGCGGTTTTGTTGTCAACCTTTTAATAGGGCCATGACGTGTGAATAACGCTTGACAAAAGGGTTGCGTAGGCTTATCATTGACGCCATGTGAGGATTTTTCAGAGATCTATTTTAACCTTTCAACCGGGATACCGATGCCCGTAAAAACGATCGAATGGATTGATCCCGCGCTTCGGATCATCGATCAGACGAAGCTCCCTGTGGAGCTTGTTTATAAAGACTGCCTGAATGTTGAAACGGTCGCAGAGGCGATTGAAAGCCTGAGGGTCCGGGGGGCCCCCGCAATAGGCGTGGCGGCGGCCTATGGTGTCGTGGTTGGAGCGGATGAGGCGTTGAAAAAGGGAGGGGACATCAAGGCGCACATCGTGGAGAGCATCGGTCGGCTTTCCCGGACGAGGCCCACTGCGGTAAACCTGTTCTGGGCCCTGGACCGGATGCAGAAGAGACTCGATCGCACTACCGGCCGGGATGGCGGAGCCTTTAGAAGGGAGCTTCTGGAAGAAGCAAACGCGATTTTCGAGGAGGATCGTTCTGTCTGCCGCCGGATCGGTCGGAACGGTATGGACCTGCTGCATCACGGAGCGAAGGTGGTCACCCACTGTAACGCGGGGGGGCTTGCCACCGCGGACTATGGGACGGCTCTTGCGGTGATCTACGCCGCCGAAGAGGCGGACAAACGGATCGCGGTTTTTGCCGACGAAACACGACCTTTGCTTCAAGGATCCCGATTGACCGCTTGGGAGCTAAACCAAAGCGGAATCGACGTGACCGTAATCTGTGACAATATGGCAGGGGCGATCATGCAGCGGAAGGGGATCGACTGCGTGATCGTCGGGGCCGATCGGATCGCAGCGAACGGGGATGTGGCCAACAAGATCGGGACATACGGTCTTGCCGTTCTGTCAAAGGCTCACGGCGTCCCTTTTTACGTGGCCGCCCCACTATCGACGATCGATATAAACACGCCCAACGGAGACAAGATTCCCATAGAGGAACGTCATGAGAACGAAGTCACTGAGGGGTTTGGTCGCAGGACCGCCCCTGAGGGGGTGAAGGTCTTCAATCCGGCCTTCGATGTGACCCCGCATACCCTTGTGACTGCAATAATCACAGAGCGGGGGATTGCAAAGCCGCCGTTTGCGCCTAAATTTCGCGATTGGTGCGAGGAATGATCTTTCCGTGATCCGATATCCCTTTCTGGTTTTCGTCACCCTTTTTGTTTCTGCCCCCCTTCTGACGAAGTGTGCTTCGACTCGTGTAGGACTCCCTCCGGGGACCCCGGTCATCGGGGAGGAGTTCGATCCCCAGACTCTTGACGACGACGATTTTTTGATCCAACCTCCGGATGGAATGAATGAAATTCTGGAACCTTTACCGGAAAAAGAAACCGAGGAATATTCTGAAAATTCGGAGGAAAATCTCAAGCCAACCGATCAAGCGGAAGTCTCCAATGCTCCGGCTTTTAAACGGGTTTATCGGATACACGTGGCGGCCGTTATGACGATGGCACGTGCTGAACAGATGAAGAAAAAGGCTGAACGGACCTTCCACCTCCCGGCATACATTCGACATATTCCCCCTCACTATAAGGTGCGAGTTGGAGATTTTCCGACCAAGCGGGAAGCAAAGAGATCCATGGCTGAGATGGAGGCCAAGGGCTATCAGGGGGCGTTCATGGTTTCTGCATGGGCGGCCCAACGTCCTTCAACGGTTTCCCGCCCGGATTCATCCGAACCCATGGACCCTGTGAATGCGAGGGGGGCGGAGGATGAGGGCCAGGGTGAACACACGGAATCCGCTCAGGGATATCGGGTTCAGATATTTTCAACTTCGGATCGGCAAAAGTCCCGGAGGGTTTATGAGACTGCTCGAAACCGGTTAAACCGTGAGGATATATACCTCCGGTTTGAGCCGCCCTTTTTCCGGATTCGCGTGGGGAACTGTCAAACCCTTGACGAAGCAGAAGAACTCGTGCGTATACTGGAAAAGGCAGGCTTCGAGGCGCTCTTTCCCGTGAGGACTCAGATCCTTGTACCTTCAGGGTCCCCTTCACAACCGGAATGATTTAGATGATCCGTATACTGAGGAACCTCCTTCTCATTGCCCTTGCCCTGTTCGTCCAGTCTTCTCTTGCATCCGAGATGTCGGTGTTTGGAGTCACACCGGATCTTGTCCTCCTGGTCCTGGTGTATATCGGGATCTCGTACGGACAGATGGAAGGGGCGATATTCGGTTTTCTTGCGGGATTCCTACAGGATACCTATACCCCAGACCACATGGGCCTGAATGCGCTTGCCAAATCTATTGTGGGATTCGTCGTGGGGTATGGGAGGGGAGGGGTCGTGGCCGACAGCTTTGTGGTGCAGAGCAGCATCGTCTTTGGCGCGGTCTTGATGCACGACCTGGTCTATTTTATCTGTTATTCTGGCAACGACCTGCCTGGAATTCTCTTCAATGTCCTTCGCTACGGTGTGGGAGCGGCTTTATACACGGCTGCCCTGAGCATCGTTTTCTCGGTTTTGGTCTCATTCATCCGGTCATATGGGGGCGCTTATCTCAATGTTGAACGGCTATTCTCAGAATAACGGCGAGGGCAAGGAGCTAAGGGAACAGCACCTGCTGGGAGGCGTCTGTGTCCTGTTTGCGATCCTTGTCGTCCGGCTGTTTCTGATCCAAGTGGCCGACTCGGAGAGATACGATCAGCTGTCGGAACAGATCACCGATCAACCTGTCCCTCTGGAGGCCGCTCGGGGGTTGATTCGGGACCGGAACGGGGAAGTCCTGGTCGACAACCGCCCCTCCTACACCGTCTCCGTCGTCCCCCCACGCATTGTACGGAACAATAAGCTCGACGAGGAAGTCATTGATCGACTCTGTTCCCTGGCAGGACTGGATCGCCAGGAGGTGCTGAAGAGCCTCCGATCCAAAAGCCGATATTACTACGAACCTGTGAAGTTGAAGCGAGACGTGGGATTCAAGACGGTGGCCAGGCTGGAGGAGGATCGATATGACTTGCCGGGTGTTGAGATACAGGTGGAGTCTCGCCGGAGATATCCCCTGTTGGACGGCGAGATTCCTCTGGCATCGCACGTGCTCGGAAACACCAACATGATCGATCCCGACGAATATGCCCGTTTGTCCCCAAAGGGGTATTCCTACGGAGACTATATCGGAAAACGAGGGGTTGAAAAACTATGTGAGGGAGATCTTCGGGGAAAAAACGGATCTAAATACGTTAGAGTGAATGCTGTCGGACGCGAGTTAGGTCTTATTTCAGAAAAGACCTGCCTTCCAACTCCCGGACAGGATGTTTACCTGACATTAGACAGGCGGATCCAGCAGGCCGCAGAGAAAGCGTTTCCCGATAGTATGGTCGGGAGTCTGGTAGCCATTGACCCCCGAAACGGGGAGGTTCTCGCCATCGTAAATCGCCCCCGGTTCAATACCAACACCCTTTCGGCTACGTGGAGCAAACTGGAAGCCCATCCCAAAGACCCCTTGATCAACCGGGCTTTGGTGGGTCTCTACCCACCTGGCTCTACGATCAAGATGGTTTCTGCCCTCGCAGCTCTGGAATTGGGGGTTTCCGATCCTGAGGATACCTACGTGGTTTGCGATGGCGGGGTCCAGGTCGGCGACCGCTATTTTAAGTGCATGCACCACCACGGAAAATTGAATCTTACCCAAGCCATTGCACAATCCTGCAATGTTTATTTCGGCAAGTTGGGTCTGGAGATCGGGATCGATGAATGGCATCGGTACGGTCGAATGCTGGGTCTTGGAGAGAAGACGGGGATCGATCTTGCCAAAGGTGGGGACGGGGAGAAGGCGGGTCTGTATCCCGACAGATCCTACTACGGTGGGTCGGTGCTGGGAGGCGTCATGTTTAACCTTGCCATCGGGCAGGGGGAGGTAACCCTGACACCCCTTCAGATGGCTCGATACATCTCTGCGATTGCCACCGGCACACTGATTACGCCTCAGGTTATCAAAAACGGCACTCATTTCCCCACGAAACCGTTGAAGCACATCTCCGAGAGAAACCTCGGGATTGTTCGATCGTCGCTTCTGGAGGTCGTTCTGGGAGAGCGGGGTACAGGGAAGAGGGCACGGGTGGGGAACTTCAAGATCGCGGGAAAGACCGGTACCGCACAAAACTCTCATGGTGCCGACCACGCGTGGTTCCTGGCCTTTGCGCCTTTTGATCGGCCTTCGATCGCTTTGGCTTTGATCGTTGAAAACGCCCCTGGAACAGGGGGTGGCGTCGCGGCCCCGATTGCCCAGAAGGTCCTTCGGACCTATCTTGAGATTACCGAATCCTCCGGTGAATTGACCCCCCGAATGACGGCCCAAACAATAGAAACAGATGGTCCTGAGGTCCAGTAAACATGAACCTGACCCGCTACCAGAGGAACCTTGATATCTCGTTGATGTCTGCCGTTATGGGGACTGCGATATTCGGGGTTTTTACGATTTACAGCGCCACCCACGGACCCGAAGCAGGCTCTTCGAACAACCTATATTTTCACCAGATCATCTGGATGCTGTTTGCCCTTGGGGCACTTGCGACCGTGATGCTTATTCCCCTCCGAGCTTTCCACACGGCCGCTTATTTAATCTACGGAGGAGCCGTCCTCTTTTTGTTGATTGGCCTGGAGGTGGGGTTCGGTCGGTGGGTGCGATGGGGAATCCTGGGTTTTCAACCGTCGGAGTTTGCCAAGATTGCAATGGTATTGGGGCTTGCGCGATATCTCTCAACCCGGGGTGTAAATCTCGAACGTCCCTTTTATCTTGTCATTCCTATATTGATGGTTCTGCTGCCGATGGGGCTGATTGCCAAGCAACCCGATCTGGGTACTTCTCTGGTCTACGGTGCCGTGCTGTTTCCGATGCTTTACTGGGCTGGCCTCAAACCTTTACACCTGTTTTTTCTCCTCTCTCCGTTTTTGACGATTCTCTGTGCTTTTCACAAGGTATCCCTCGGGGCGGTTATCGTCCTTCTGGGCGTCGTCGTTTATTTAACCCGGCCGGGTCTGGTTGCCACGGTTTTTATCGGATTGGCGAATCTGGGCGTTGCCCTCATCGCGCCCTTTCTATGGTATCAAAACCTCCACGAATATCAACGGAAGAGGATACTCAGTTTTCTAAATCCCGAAGGTGATATTCAGGGATCGGGCTACCAGCTCCTGCAGTCGAAGGTGGCAATCGGGTCAGGCGGGGTGGCTGGAAAGGGTTTTATGGAGGGCACTCAGACGAAACTCGCATTCCTGCCTGCACAGCACACGGACTTTGTGTTTGCCGTCATCGGGGAAGAACTGGGATTCCTTGGGGCGATTGGGGTCCTGGGGCTCTTCTTTTTTATCATCTGGCGTTCCATTCGGATCGCCGCTCTGGCAAGAGGGAAATTTTCGGGCCTGGTGGGCATCGGCATGGTATCGATTCTCGTCTATCACGTATTCGTAAATATCGGAATGACAATCGGTGTGATGCCGATCACGGGGGTTCCGCTTCCCTTCTTGAGCTACGGGGGATCCTCTCTGATGGTGAATATGATGCTTATCGGTTTTCTTCTCAACATCAACGCTCATCGACACGAATATTGACCCGGTACCCTGGGTGACTGGGATTAACCCCCCACAGGGTTGATCGGCCCACCTGTTGAAGGGATCCGGTTCCAAATTGCGTTCTTCCTCACCGACCCCCCCCGTTATTTCTGCCTTCTAAATGAAAAGGAAGTCGTTTAGAAGGCCGTCTGTTATCCGAGCTTCAGGTTTCATGTATCCGGTTTTATTCCACATCGGTTCCCTGGCCATCAGGACCTACGGGGTGCTTCTGGCTTTCTCGTTCCTGGCCGGTATATGGCTGGCAAGGAAACGAGCGGAGCGGACGATCATTACATCCGATCAGATTTTGGATCTATCGCTCTATCTGATCATCTCGTCGGTGTTGGGGGCACGACTCCTTTACGTGGTGCTTCACTGGGGGGAGTTCTCAGACAACCTCTTTCTGATTGTAAACCCGTTTCAGTCTCCGGGAGAGTTCGGTGTCTCGGGTCTGGTATTCTATGGTGGTCTCCTTTCCGGAACGCTGACCGGTATCTGGTTCGCTTTTCGAAACGACCTCCCTTTCCGGGTCCTGGCTGATGTGATGACCCCTTCCATCGCATTAGGACTGGCGATATCGCGGATCGGGTGCTTTCTAAACGCCTGTTGTTTCGGGTTACCGTGCGAGCAGCCGTGGGGGGTAAGGTTTCCGATCGATAGCGTGGCCGGAAACCTGTTTCACGGTCCCATCCATCCGACACAGATTTATTCATCGGTCGGGGCTGCGTTTATATTCGGGATCGTGTGGCTCATTGATCGCCACCGTCCTTTTGATGGGTTCAGTTTTTGTGTCTTCCTGGCCTTATATGGGGTTTTGCGGTTCACGGTGGATTTCTTCCGGTTTTATGATGCCGAATCGATTGTCCGGATCTTCGATATTCCGTTTTCAGTCAATCAGTTGATCAGCCTAGGCTTCTTCATAGCGGCGTGGGTTGCCTATGTCAAATGGGGGAAAATGAAGAATGAAAAATGAAGGTTCGAAATCCCGGAATTCGAGTTTTTCACTCCGAAATCCGCTGAGTGTTCGTTGATGGAAGGCGAGGTCTTTGAAAACGGGCCCCACGCAGACCCTGAAACTGGATCTGATCTATCGGATGAGCCCGGAATTCGTTATCCCACCCTATCCCAGATCGCTGTCCTGATCTGTCTGCTTCCCTTCTCCTTCCTGATTCAAGGTGCCTTCTATCCTGACTTTCCCAGGCTCTCCGTCGTTGCCAGCGGGGCTTCCATCATATTGCTCGTCAGTTTTGCTGATCAGGCGTTGGGGTATGGCGTGGAGAGAAGCCCTTATGATAAAGGGAATCGATGCCGGGGTGGCGTTTTCCGCCGTTCTGACGACCGGGGCCCTAGGCGTCGTCCTGGCCGAGGTTCAAGCCCTGACGTCCCCGTATTTTCCCCCTATGCCCCTGGATCTTGTGGAATCCACGAGAGCGCTGGCGACCGTGCAAAATGGGAGGGACCTTATCGCGGTGGTATTGGCGTTGGTATTGTTTCCGGCAGTCTCAGAGGAGATGCTTTTCCGGGGTTTGATCCTGAGGGGGCTGTGCGGGCGCTTCGGCCCGATCGCGGGTGTCGTGGGTTCTGGAGTCCTGTTCGCCCTGGTTCACCTGAATCCATGGCAGTTGCTTCCACTGTCTCTGATCGGGATCTTTATCGGTTTCATCGTATACAGGACAGGAAGTCTCTACACAGGAATCATCGCGCACGGGGCAAACAACCTTTTTTCTATCGCGGCCCTCAATATGGGCCCTGGAATCGGTTCAGACACGATTCAACCCTCATGTCACCTTCCCTTTATCATAGTCGTTGGTGCCCTCCTGTTGTTTTTAGCTGGTACGGCAAGTTTTATTTACACGCCGAAAAAAACGTGTGGGGGACCAGCTACCGGTTAATTTGGAAACCCAGGTGTGGTTAGGAATGATGAAAATTGGAAGGTGTGGGATGTGAGGAGTGGACGAACAAGCAGAGGAAGTGAACACGGATGACGACTCACGAACGGCGAGAGACGGGATCCCGGGCCATCAATTTGATAAACGTTTCGAACAGATAGGCGGCGTCGTGGGGTCCAGCGGACGCCTCGGGATGATACTGAACGGAGAAGATCGGAAGATTCCGGTGGCGCATCCCTTCCAGAGTTCCATCGTTCAGGTTGATGTGTGTCAATTCGACTTCATCCCGGTTCAGGGAGTCCGGATCAACCGCGAAACCGTGGTTCTGGGCGGTGATCTCGACTTTTCCGGTGTCGAGTTTCCGAACCGGCTGGTTTGCTCCACGGTGCCCGAACTTGAGTTTGTAGGTCCGGCCTCCCAAGGCAAGGCCGAGGAGCTGGTGTCCCAGGCAGATGCCGAAGATGGGTTTTTTACCGAATAACCAGCGGATGTTTTCCACAGCGTAAGGGAGTCCCTCGGGGTCTCCAGGGCCGTTGGAGAGAAAAACCCCATCGGGGTCGGTTTCCAGGAGTTGCTCCGGTTCGGCAGATGCGGGAAAGATGGTTACGTCGCAACCGGATTGAACCAGGTTGCGGAGAATGTTCTGCTTGATCCCATAGTCGTACGCGGACACCCGGAAGCGGCGATTTCCGATCGGTTGCGGTTTGTCTTTTAAGACGTCAAAAAGGCCCTGATCCCATCTGTAGGACTCCTGACACGTAACCTCCCGGACCAGGTCCCGGCCGATGAGTCCGGGTGATGCCTTGGCCTTGCGGACCAGGCTTTCCGGGTCGAGATCCACGGACGAAAGGACCCCTTTCATAGCGCCCACCGTCCGAGTTCGTTTGGTGAGTGCCCGCGTGTCGATCCCTTCAATACCGACGATATTGTAGCGTTTCAGAAAGTCCCCGAGGCTCTCCCGGCTGCGCCAGTTGCAGGGAAAGTCGCAATACTCCCTCACGGCGAAACCCTCTACACAGGGGCCCTTTGACTCAAAGTCGTTGGGGTTAACCCCGTAATTACCGATGAGGGGATAGGTCATCGTCACGATCTGCCCCTTGTACGAGGGATCGGTAAGTATCTCCTGGTATCCGGTCATACTGGTGTTGAACACCACTTCACCCTCCTTTTCTCCCTCCGCCCCAAACGAACGACCTTCGAAAATCGCCCCGTCCTCCAGTGCCAGTAACGCTTTCTTGATCATGGGATCCCCGGTTCGTGTTGTATGATGATATATATTCTAATTATTAGAATATATATGACTATAATTACCCAATTAAAAAGGGTATGTCAAGAATAATTATTATATTCTCTTGGAAATCTTTTAGTAACGGTGTGTTTTAACCCTGGATCAGCCCCTTTGAAGCCACAATAATGCAAAGCGGTCAAGGCATAGACGAGTGCGATCCGCTCAAGCTCGTCGATTGGGACCCATTCGTTCTGGGTATGGGCCCCTCTGGCGTTTGGGCCGTGGGTGATCGGCGGTATTCCCCCTACGACGGAAAATGAGTTGCCGTCGTCCAAGATGGGTTTTCCGCCCAGGGGAAGAGGGCGGCCGGAAACGGCCGTGTGAGCGGCCTGAAATGAGGTTACTATCGCGTCGGTGGGATCGATATGAAAGGCATCGCCATAAACCTCGAAATCGAGCGAAATGATCGTCCGACTGGCCGCAGCAAGCTGATCCAGGATTGTTTGAAACTCCTCCCTGATGGCCTTGGCCGTACCGGGGGTGATCCAACGCCGCGTTCCGTTTAATCGGCACTCTACAGGAGACTGATTGTAGATTTCACCCGCGGTGAATTTGCCGATAAAGACCGAATCGACCCCCGCGTAGCGATGGGTCGTCTCTTTGAGCTTGTCGTCCAATTTTCGGAGTTTTAGGACCAATTCGGCGCCGGTCCCGATGACATCCGGCAGATCCGACGGACGCAGGACTTCGTGGACGGGCTCGCCCGCTCGTCGGATGAGAACCTCGAAGATGGCCGTACCTCGTCCGGCGATCGGCAAGCGATCGGAGAGGTACTCCGGTAGGAGGACGGCGTCCCCCACATAACCGGATTCGATCAAGGCGAGAAGCTGGCGACGATCCCCAGGTACTTCGTGGTGATCGTGAGCCGTCAAGAGGATGCCCCCCTGTCCCATGGCCCCGGTCTCCCGGAGAATCCGGAGGGATTCAACGAAGGCCGCAATTCCGCCTTTCATGTCGGAGGAACCCGATCCGTAGAGGATCCCATCTTCGACACGGGGGGGGACAAAGGGAAGGTGAACGGTATCCAGATGGCCGTCGAATTGGAGGGTACGGCCCGGAGTCCCGGTTTCAAACCGGACAACGACGGCCGGGGCCTCCGGCCAATTCGCAACGGGTCTTTCGACGATAAAACCGTCTTGCCGTAGGATTTCGGACAGACGATCGGCCACGGGACCCGCGCTTCGCGAAGGGCTCGGAACTTCAACGAGGGCGATAGCCGTTTCCAGGAGGCGCTTATGATTCAGCCCCTTCTTGATTTTTTCGATCAGTTTATCGGGTAATGAAATATCCATCGGGGCTTCGAGCGGCTTTCCGGGGGAGATCAGGCGAAGCTCTTGAAATATTCGAGAAACCGTTTCGCATATCTATCGAGGTTGGCCAGGGAGCCCCCGCCGTCGAGCATAGAGCACATTTCATATCCCACGTACCCGGTGTAGCCGACCTGTTTCAGAGTCTCGAAGAAGGTCGCATAATCGACGTCTCCCTCGCCTACGGGAACGGCCCTGGCCTGGTCCCTCGACCGATCGTAGTTAACGATCTGGGGACGATAGATAAACCTGGGCCTCAGGGTGTAATCCGCGACGGTGGTGTGAACGATGAAGGGGGCCATTTTACGCACGGCACGGGCAACGTCATCACCTTGAAGGAACAACGTTCAGGCGTCGAACATGGATTTGCAATTCGGGTGATCGATCTCCTCAAGGAGGGCGTAGAGACTCTCGTAGTGGGATGCAAGGTCGTGGTGGTTCTGGACGCCGATTGTGACGCCGAAGTCGGACGCACGCCGGGCACACTCCCGAAGGGCCCCCACGGTGCGATCCCAAAGCTCATCATAGCTCAACTCTGGACGTTCGAAGGCGGTGAAAACCCGGATAAGATCCGTCCCCAAGTCCCTGGCGAGGCGGGCAAGTTCTGTCACGTGAGCGATCTGCATCTCGATGATGGGCACGTCCGGACGGTCCGCTCCGGCACCGAAGTCGGTGTAGCCCGCCAGGCAGGCCAGTCCGATATTCTTGTCCCTGAGCTGGCCACGAAGACGGGCGCGGTCTTCCTGGTTCAAGTCGAGGACAGACCCGTGGGGACGTTTGGCCATCAGCATGATCCCGTCGTATCCGAATTCCGATGCCCGTTCTATGATTTGTTCAACGGTCAGGCGTTCCTGTCCGATCCAAACGCCGGCATAGCCGATGGTGTGAAGGGCCGTTTTCAAATAGGGATTCCGGTTTTGGAGGGGTTAAAAAGGAAATGGAAAATGGAAAATGAAAAATGGAAATTGCAAGGTCGCGCCCAAAACCGATATTATGATTCAGGTACTGAGGGTTCAGGTAGACTCCGTAATTGGAGAGTCATTTTGTTTGCTTCCAACCCCTCCCCCCAGGTCGCCCTTTTTCTTGCTCATCCTAGAAAAAGGGCTGAAAAAGAAGGATCCTTCGACTACGCAGCGCTGGGGCGCTGCTCCGCTCAGGACAGGCTCTGCTCAAACGCCGCGGAGGCTGGGCGCGCCTAAGCCCGGACTGTAGATGACATTCAGGATTTTGTGTGGTTCCGAGAGGGATCGTGGCTTAACCGGGCCCTGGTGGAACGTTAAAAAGGAGGGACAGAGTCGCGCCCAAAAACCGATAATATGACTCAGGTTTTGAGGGTTCAGGTAGACTCCGTAATTGGAGGGTCATTTTGTTTGTGCCCACTCCCCCCAAGTTCGCGTCGCGCCCAAAAACCGATAATATGATTCAGGTACTGAGAGTACGGAGATCCTTCGACTGCGCGGCAAAAACCGCCGCTCCGCTCAGGACGTGGCTTTCGAAACCATCCCCTAGGTTAAGGCACCCCGATCCCCTCAGGGTCAACCGCCTCCCAGCCAATTCAAAAGCGGAAGGATGTCGTCGTATACCGCCCGGGCCCCGAAGAAGGTGAAAATAATTCCGCAGATGAGGTTGAGAATCAGAAGGGGCCTCCCCATCTGAAAGGGTTTGGGCAGGAACTTTCGATCCGTCCAGATCATGGCAAAGCACCACGGTCCGGCAAGAAGAACCCCTGTGATATGAAGGGGGATGGTCATGATGGAGATGGGGTCCCACCCGACTCCGAGGGGATCGTTTACGGCGGTCCACCAGGCATAGAGGACCATTCCAATGGCCCCCACCCCGGCATAGATCAGGGTCGAAAGCCTTATCCTTGCGAGCGGGAGATCCCGCCACTTTGGGACGGAAACCCGGATACATTCGTGGGCGGTTCGAACGTAGAGTTCAAACGCACCATAAACCGTACCCATGATGGCGAAGAAGATCCCCCCTTTATAAAGGATCTCCAAGAGGGTTTGGGCCAGGGTATTGGGATGTAATTGCGTCAGGAAAACCACCTGATGGTTGTAGAGATCCATCCCGCTGGGAGCGAGCTGCCTTGGATGCAACAAGGACGCCCCGAGGATAAGAAAAGCGAAGGTGAAGACCAGGACACACGAGAAGGAAGTGATGTTGTCGATAAGCGGGGCCCTCAGCCAGTTCAGTCCCATGCGAACGTTTGCGGGGTCCTCGGATAACGGGATCCGTTCGATTTCTGAACCCGTTTGGGACCTTCGCCCGATCAGGCCCCATGCCTTCTCCCGCAACATTCCCACATATCCGAGGTAATCCTGCACGCCCCCTCCCATAACACCCATGTAGGCGACCAACTCGATGATCAGTGTCCGCCTTGCGATATCCGGGTAGTTGACGACCCAATCCGGGTATTGGGGGAGTGTCGGGATGAATGCGCCTGCGACGGCTGCCCCCCAGTCGGGTTTGGCTGCGAAGGCCGCGATGATCATGACGAAAAGCATGATGCCGACGAAGGAAGTCTGGACTTTTTCCAGGAATCCGTAACTCTGGAGAAGGGTCAGGACGATGAGCAGAACGATCGATCCGATTGCGATGGGGTGGGCGTAAAGGTGAGGATCACCGAAAAGGGCCCAGGAGGCGATCGAGCCCAACATGATGGGCAGACTCGAGAGATAAAACGGAAAGGCTACGATAACGACCAAGCCGGTAAAGGCGGGGAACCAAGCTCGCGGTCCGGGGAGAAAAGCCCAGCGTTCTATCGGATGCTCTCCCGTCAGGGTCATGTAACGGGCGGCAGTATAAACCTGGATGCCCTTTGTCAGGCAAAAGAGGCTGAATGCCCAGAATAGGGAATACCCGAAGATCGCCCCGCTCCGTGAAGCCCAAAGGGTTTCTCCACTTCCGATGGTGACCGATGCGATAATCGCGCCCGGTCCGAAAAACTTCATAAAATCGGTTAGTCGCTTGGATCTGAGCTCGGGAAAACGGAGCTTATTTTCTTCCATTTAGGGTTTCCTTTATCAACGTGAAACCGACCCACGGGACGGAAATTACACGGATTTGATTCCAAATCGAGCCTTAATAAAATGAATATGGAATCTGAAAGAAAGATAAAAATGGTCACGAATCCTCAGATCTTTCCATCCTCCATTTATGTCCCCCTTTGACCGGTCCAAATAAAAAACGGTTGACACGGCTCAGGCAGTGGGATATATTAACGACGATTGGCGTTTAACATCCTCTGTGTATGAAATTTACGTTTGGGATGGAGGTATCGATGGCCAACTCAAAATTTAATGGCCTTGTGACATCATCTGACGGAAAAGGAATCAACACAATCCTTGGACGCGGTTCGGTCATTGAGGGAAATCTCACCGTACCTAACGGGATACGTGTGGACGGTCACCTCAAGGGCTATCTTTCATCGTCGGGCATGTTAATCGTCGGTGAGGTTGGGCTGATCGAGGCTGATCTTAAAGTGAAAGATGTGATGATCAGCGGCAAGATCGTCGGAGATGTCGATGCCGACGGAAAGGTTCATCTCAAGGCCCAGGCCGTTCTGTTGGGCAAAATCAAGACGCGCCTCCTCATCGTTGAAGAAGGGGCGATATTCAAAGGGGAGTGTGATTCGGGTCAGGACGTTCAAGTCGCTAAAGCGCCCGCAAGGGTAGAGGTCGCACAGAAGGCTACCTGAGTAATAAGGAAAATTCCAAATTCGAAATTTCATTCAGGCCCATCGCAAGATGGGCTTTCTTTTTTGCGTCTTCGACTCCGCAATAAAACGCTCCCATGTCCGAGGTGATTCAAATTTAAGATAAAAATCAGGGGATCGTGTAGAATCGATGAAGGAACCTGTTTTCGACTCACAGAGAGCCCTCGGGCATGCCGCAGCGCTTTCGTACCCCCGACGGGTTGGGAGCCCCGGGGAAGATCGGGCTTTTCGTTATCTGAAGGGCCGGTTTCTCGATTGTGGGTTGTCCGTATCGGAGGAGCCATTCGGATTCAAGACCTGGCCGTGGGTTCTCCTCAGAATGACTTTGGCCTGTTCGGTTGCGATGATCTTGACCGCGGCCTGGTCGGTCGGTTGGCATCCCCTCCTGTCCTGTTTTTTAGCAGGCCTGCCACTGGCGATCGGGTTATTCTCGAACCGATGGGTCCTTCTCCTGCTTTCGAAGGCCGTGCTGGATACGGTGGGGGACGAGGCGTTCCGGTCCCGTAATCTGGTTGCCCGCCGCCCCGGGTTCACCCGAGGGGAAGGTCCGCTTATCGTTTTGATGGCCCACTACGATTCCAAAGGACAGTGGATCTCTTTAGGGGCACGTATATTTTTATTTTTGGGTTATGCGATTGGGGGGATCGGATTGTTGATCAGGGCCATCGGCAGGGTGGGGGAAGCCCCCGGAACGATCGATCTCCCTTCCGTGGGTTTCGGACTCCTCGCGGCTCTCTCGGCTCTGGCGTTATTGCCCATGAGGGCGGATAACCGGTCCCCGGGGGCCGTTGACAATGCCTCGGGAGTCGGGGTTCTGACGTGTCTTGCGGAGTCCATCGGAAAGGAGCCGGGTCTATTTCCCCATTCTGAGATTCTGTTTGTGGGAACCGGAGCGGAGGAGATGGGCCTGTTGGGGGCTTTTGCGTTTCTGAGAAAGCACGCCGATGATCTGAAGGGGAAACGGGAGGTCTATGTTCTCAACTTCGATGGTCCGGGTGTGGATGGGAGGATCTACGTTTCCTCCAAGACCGGCCTGCGGCCGCGTTCCAGACGTCTCGTGCAGATCGTCCTGGAAGCCGGGAGGGACCGAGGGATCGGAATCGGAATGCCGGCTATTGTGATCGGGGCGATGGCGGATCATTTCCCGTTTGCGGCGGGGGGGATCGAGGCAATTACCTTCTCGGCCGTGGGAAGGGATTCCCTCGTGATCCACACCCCGCGGGATACTCCGGAACGATTGAGCGCGGAGGCGATGGGCAAGGTCGGGGGCCTTGCCCTTTCTGTGATCGAAAAGATTGACGAATCCGCCGAGGGATAGCGGCAGCGAGGGCCAATATCCCGGTTGTACAGAGTCCTTAAATTCTGGATGGATTCCCTGCCCTTACTTTAACCAGGAAGATATATTATATTTCTATCGCAAGGGATCAACGAATCGTTTTTAGAGGATGATATGCATACCCAGATATCACTCCAAGATCAATGAGATGACACAGTAGTAAAAGGGTGTTAAACAAGCGTTTGGGCGATCGATTTTTCAATTGAGAATCATAATATGCAGACCGATTTGGCAGTGTTTGCAGTTGCTGGGCAGGTCTGTATAATTAATAGTTGGCTGGCACTGACGATCAGAGAGGCATTATGAAGAACCGAACGATCGAGAACCCGATTATCAAGGATAAAGTGACGTTCGTGAAGACCTCCGCGGAAACCGGTGGTGAGTTCTCCGAAATTGTCGTTGAACTGTCAGCGAAAGGTGGGAATGAACCTCACTTTCACACTTCGTTCTCGGAGTCGTTTACTCCGATAGAAGGTCAACTTGGAGTTCTGGTCGGTGGCAGGCGCAGCATTTTGAGACCAGGCGACACTGCGACCGTTCCGCCCGGAGTGGTGCATTGCTTCTTCAATCCATCCGATGATGTCGTGAAGTTCAAAGGGGAGGCGCGACCGGGGCATCAAGGACTTGAGCGGTTCGCGCAGATAGCGTACGGGTTGGCTCGGGACGGCCACGTAAACAAAAAGGGTTATCCGAACAAGCTGTCCCACGTAGCGTTGCTGATGGAGATGGGTGATGTGCGTATATCGGGGTTGCCGTTCAAATTGCTGGCTCCGCTATTCCGTTGGGTTGCACGCCGCGCGCGGGCTCGTGGGGTCGAAGATGCGTTGGTAGATCGATATTGTACTTGACTTGACAGCTAACCAGCGCATGCAGCCGACCCGAAACGCTGTGTCGTGGATTCAGTGTTTGGGTGTTCCGCAGAAGTTTTAGTTTGTAAATTAGAGTCAGCCTCTCCGCAATTTCGGGCGGCTGATCCGCAGTCCGTTATACATATAGGAAAAGTGAACTCAAAATCATGAACGAAGGTCAGACACTCGCACACTATACGATTATCCGACCACTTGGCAAAGGCGGTACGGGTGAGCTCTATCTTGCGCATGCACGCAGAATGGGAAAGAAAGGCGTCGTGATCCGATGAAACTGCGACTGTCGCAAGCACACCTCGCCGCGGTGAATCGACGCCGACGGGTGATTGTCAATTTCGACACCGGTTTCGGAGCTCCCTCTGTGGTCAGTCCGTTGGCTGGCATGGATATAGAACGCCTGGTGAAGCAATACTTCAGCATGATCGATGAACAGGGCGTGGAGATGGACAGCATCTGGTGGTGTTGGCTCGACGGAAATTACGCCAATTATCCAAGTCAGATTCTACCGATTTGGGAGCTGCCCGGATTCAAGGCATGGTGGGATGCTGGAATCGACCCGGTCCGGGTCTTTGCTGAAGAGACCAGCAAGCGAGGCAAGGAGGTGTTCTTTTCCTACCGGCTAAACGGAACCGACATGACCAGCATAGAGCCATTGAGCAAGCCGTTGTTGAAAGAAGCCCACCCCGAGTGGCTCCTCCATACGTGGGAGGCTTATGGAAACCCAGGTTACTGGAACTTCGCGGTGCAGGGCGTGCGCGACTACAAGGTGAGCATTTTGCGTGAAGTCGCGGAAAACTACGACTACGACGGTATCGAGATCGACTTTGCCAGAGTGCCCGTGACACTTCCGCCAGGACATCAATGGGAAAACTGCGAGTATTTGACCGGATTCATGCGTGCGGTGCGGGCGATGACGCTGGAAATTGAAGAGAACCGGGCCCGACCGTTTCTGATCGCGGCCCGGGTACCGGAAACCCTCGAGGGGTGCCACTTTGATGGGATGGATGTCGAAACCTGGGCCCGTGAGCAACTGGTAGACCTCTTCGTATTGGGGAATCGGTCCTTTGACGTAGACACCGCCGCTTTTCGTCGAATCACAGCGGGGACTGAGATTAAGCTCTATCCGTGCATCGATGACCATCACGCCACGGACGGGTATTTGCACCCGCCCATCGAGGTTTTCCGCGGTGTATTTGCGAACTGGTGGCACCAGGGGGCAGACGGCATCCAGACGTTCAACTTCACCAACGAGACCCCAGCCGACCCCGACCTCGTATGGGCGACTCACCGTCAGGCATATCGGGAAATGGCCAGCCCGGAGGGACTCAAACACAAGGACAAGACCTTTGTCCTCCAGCGCCGTGGTGGTGGCCATGGTCCAACCGTTGTGCCGAATCCGGAGGACTGGACCACACCCAGATGGATGTACTACCTCACCAACATGTTGGCTCCGCTGCCGGCCAAGCTAGCCAACGATGGCAAAGGGGACACCCTGTTGAAGGTCCACGTCGCCGACGATCTGGCGAGCGAAGCCAAGGGCGTTGAGCGAATCACCGTTCGCCTTCTGCTGTCCGATTCAGCAGCGGAAGGTCTCCCGGCGAATGAGCGGCTTCAGACCGTCACGGTGGCGACCCAAGCGCATACCCTGCAAAACATCCCGCCGGCAAAAGGCATTGCAGATCAAATCGAGTTAAGACTCAACAATGCGCGCCTCGGTCGCCCGGTCGTGGACGAGGGGTGGCTGGTCTTCACAGCGCAACCCAATCAATTTGCTGTGGGCAACAATCTGGTCGGGTTGCGCGTCACTGAGCGTTCGTTGGACGCCCGAGACGAGATCTTGATTGAAAAGCTCGAAGTCCATGTGAAGTACCGGTTTGACGGTCAGTAGCGAACAAGCCGGAACGTTGGTTTAGGAACTATTTCAACACAATGCATCGGATCGCTTCGCGCCTGATGATTGTGAAGCCGTTGTGTTTTTTTGAAGTGCAGTAAAAGTTAAATTTCAACAAAGGAGAAACGCAAATGCCTCAATACGTTATTGTTTATCTAGGCGGCGATCAGCCATCTAGCCCAGAGGAAGGTAAGCAACATTTTTCGAAATATATGGATTGGTTATCTTCATTGGGCGACTCAGCTGTTAGTCCTGCTAATCCGCTTAAGAATACGAGCACAGTAAACTTTGATGGTACTGTTACCACTGGAGGCACAACGACAATGTCTGGTTACACTATAATTGAAGCGGATTCTATGGAGGCGGCACTGTCGATTGCTAAGGCTTGCCCTTTTCTTGATATTGGCGGTTCACTTGAGGTGTCAGAGTTAGTAGAGATGCCAAGCCAAAAATAAACATAACAATCGCATTCACTCGGACCGCAAAAAGCGCCGCTCGTGCCTCGCTGTGCTTTTGGCATCCGGTGATGCGAAGCGTTATGCGGCTTTAACGCAGTTGGATCATCCTCCATCACGTGTTCTTGAAGGACGAATACGTCCAGGATCTGATTCACCGAATTGGTCTACCAAACGACGACAATCATGTAATCGCCCCCACGGCTCTCAGGAAGTCCAAAGTCGCGTTTGCGTTCAAAGTCGTCAAACTCAACCGATTGAAACCGCCATATGAATCTTCAGGACCTACGCCGGCAATATCAGGAAGACGGCTACGTCATTACACCCGCTCCGGTGGTGTCTCCGGATCTGCTGCAACGCGCAAACGAGCATATGGACGCGATCATCGCCGGCGACTACGAAACCGGTGTCGAGCCGAGGACAAATGCTGTCGATCTTTCGGACCCGACCAAGCTGATCAAGATCGATCGCCCCGAGACGGTTGACCGGACGATTGCCGAACTGGTCAGCCTGCGGGCAATCGGCAAGTTGATCGCCGACATCCTGGACGCCGAGATGGTGCAATGCTGGGCCGTGCAGCTCCTGAAGAAACCGCCGGGTGGCACGACAGCCGGGAACGTCGGTTGGCATCAGGATTTTCAATACTGGCAGGACTGGTGGACGCCGGACAGCGAGATCTTTACGGCCTGGATCGCGACAACCGACGTCGACGAATCAATGGGGCCGATGATTTTCCTGCGCGGTTCGCACCGCTGGGGTTTCCTGAATGAAGGCAACTTCTTTTCGACGGACATCGAGACCCAGCTCGAGAATCTGGAGCAAGGCCGGGATCAGGAGGCGAAACAGGTATCCGCGGTGATGCCCGCCGGCGCTTTCAGCATGCACCACCGCCACACCTATCATGGCAGCGGCCCGAATCAATCCGAACGCCCGCGGCGGAGCTTCGCGGTGCACCTGCGGACGGAGAAGTCAGTGCCGCAACCCGGCTGTGATCATGAATATGTGGCGCACCTGGACGATGAGGTGGTCTGTCCGCTGCTGTACCGGCGGAGTGGGTGAAATAGAAAATACAGATGCCCTGCTGACTTGCCACCACGGGAGTGAACCGTGTGAGCTTCCGCTATATGTGATATACAGGCGGCGAATACGGAGCAGCCAGCGAAGAAAGCTAACGAACAACTCAGCGAGAGGGACGCTACAGTGATGGAACGAGACACCGAACAGAAGATCACTCACCACCTTGAAATGTCGAGCCGCAATGATCTTCGACCGTCTGAGCGTACAACAGCCGAATTCGAAGTCAAACGTGTCGAGATAGCATGTCCCGAATTCAATTGGTTCCTGCACCAGGCCGTGGGGCCCGAATTCCGATGGGGAGGCCGTGACGATTGGGGCCGTCAAGAGTGGACTGAGTACGTGGATCGGCCGGAGCTGGAGACGTGGGTCGCTTACGTGGCGGGAACTCCGGCCGGCTACTATGAACTCCAAAAAGAAGACGACAGCAGCGTGCAGATCAAGTGCTTTGGTTTGCGCAAACAGTTCTTCGGCCAGGGACTGGGCGGTTCCCTGTTGATCAAGGCGGCTGGGCGGTGTTGGGAGATGGGCGCCAACCGCGTTTGGCTGACGACGTGCAACCACGATCATCCGCACGCCCTGCAGAACTACCTTGCCCGCGGGTTCAAGCTTGTCAAAGAAACGACCAGTCCACCCAACCAACCGCGCGAATCGGCGCTTTTCGCGCCACCCAGGAAGCCGTGATATGATGTGTGACCCTCGACCACATGGCATGATGTCGTTTTCGTCCTTACTGGTTGAGGTTCGGGCTTGCACCATATGCGAGGCTCACTTGCCGCTCGGTCCCCGTCCTGTCCTTCAGTTGCACTCGAAGGCAAGGGTTCTGATTGCGGCGCAAGCACCGGGTAGAAAGGTTCACGACTCAGGCGTGCCGTTCGATGACGCCAGCGGAAATCGCTTGCGCGAGTGGCTGGATGTGACCCGCGAAGTGTTCTACGACCCGGAGCAGATCGCGATTCTTCCGATGGGCTTCTGCTTTCCCGGTTCAGGAAGGCAGGGAGACCTTCCGCCACGACCCGAGTGTGCGCCTGCTTGGCGCAAACAGCTTCTTGGGCAGCTTCGCCACTTGGAGGTCACCTTGGTGCTCGGGCAGTACGCGCAGGCGTACCACTTTGGTGAAGCGAGTTCGTCCCTAACCGAACGGGTGAAGTCGTGGCGTACCTATTGGCCACACAGGGTTCCGCTTCCACACCCCAGCCCGAGAAACAACCTTTGGCTGCGCAGGAATCCGTGGTTCGAGGTCGAACTCCTCCCGTCGCTTCGAAAACGTGTGTCAGAGGTTCTTACACGTAAGCATGCTTAACAACAGCATACAACCTTGGAGAATTATTTATGAAAGCAATTGTACACACAAAATATGGACCACCGGATGTTCTTCAGCTCAAAGAAGTAGAAAAACCGACTCCCAAGGACAATGAAATACTGGTAAAAATATATGCGGCAACAGTAACATCAGGGGACTGGAGAATGCGAAAGGCTGACCCATTTGCTATAAGATTTTTCAATGGTCTCAGAACACCCCAAAAAACTATACTAGGGCATGAGCTAGCCGGGGAAATTGAATCAGTGGGCAAAGCTGTAAGACTATTTAGGAAAGATGACCAAGTTTTTGGAACTACCACCGGGTTGAGTTTTGGTTCTTATGCCGAGTACATATATCTGCCTGAAGAACATTTATCCACAGATAAACTGCTTGAAAATAACATGGTGGCAATAAAACCGACCAATATGACCTATGAGGAAGCCGCCGCCGTTCCTATTGGGGGAAATACAGCATTGCATTTTCTTAGAAAAGGAAATATCCAGAGGGGACAAAAAGTTCTTATCTATGGAGCTTCTGGAAGTATAGGTACTTCTGCGGTACAGCTTGCCAAGTACTTTGGGGCAGAAGTTACCGGGGTATGCAGTACCACGAATTTAGAATTGGTGAAATCTCTGGGAGCCGATAAAGTAATTGATTACACCAAAGAGGATTTTAGCAAAAGCGCTGAAACGTATGACATTATTTTTGACACGGTTGGCAAGAGTTCGTTTTCAGGTTGTAAAAGATCGCTAAAGAAAAAAGGTTTCTATCCTAGAGCTGTCCACATGTCGCTGTCACCGATTGTTCGAGGGATATGGACTTCAATGACAAGCAGCAAGAAAGTAATAGGTGGGATAGCAACCGAGCGTAAAGAAGATTTAATTTTCCTAAAAGAGCTTATTGAGGCGGGGAAGATTAAATCAGTCATTGATAGACGCTATCCGTTGGAGCAAGTTGCCGAGGCGCATAGCTATGTTGAAAAAGGGCACAAAAAAGGAAATGTAGTCATAACTGTGGAACATAATAACAAAACCTAACATAGCGCTGCACCCGACCGCTATTCCGCGGCGCTTCATAGCGGCAGGTGAGCTTGGCCGTTGGCCTGTCCAATCTTGAAGTCGCCAATCCCACGGAGGCGCTGACACGCGGCGAAGCCTGTCACGGCAGCTTAAGCATCAAAGTATTCTATGATCGAAGGAACCCCATGTACGTTCATCCAAGATCCGTGGCACACAAAGTGTTTACCGTCTGGCGAAGTCCCGGCCGATTTACCAAAAACCCGGACATCATCCGACTGAAATCCGGCCGTCTCCTCCTCGTCTACTCCGACACCGAAGCACACTGGGGAGAAACAACGCAGATTCTCACGATCCTGTACAGTGAGGACGACGGGCGAACGTGGGACAGATTGAGCGAAGTGGCAACCGCTGACCTAAGCAAAGGTGAGGAACGCCTGGTCACTCCACGGATCAGCCTGCTCAGCAACGACCGGATTGCCGTCATCTGCGACCACGACGATTTCAGCCACTTTCACGAAGATCAACCGCCCGGCAATTGGATCTGGTGGAGCATCGATGAGGGCAAAACCTGGGACGGCCCGTACAAACCAAACATCATGGGCTTTGAACCCGACCGGATGATGGAACTGCCAGACGGACGCCTCGCAGTGTGCTCGCATATTATGTTGCGCGAAAGCCAGGAAATCGCCGAAATCATGACCCTCTCAACAGACAGCGGCAAAACCTGGGGCAATCGGACCATCGTTGCACACGATGGTTATCACCGGTTTTGTGAAGGAGCCCTCGTGGTCCTTAACGGCGGAAAAGAACTGGCCTGCGTTATGCGCGAAAATCACTCGGGCGGCATTCCCAGCTTTGCCACCTTTTCTCAGGACAACGGTCAAACCTGGAGAGATCCGCAAATGTGTCCTTTTGCGCTACACCGTCCCTACGTAAAGCAACTCGGCGACGGCCGGTGTATGGTCACCGGGCGCCAAGTAAACGGCGGCCTGGGGAGTTACGCCTGGATCGGAGACTTGAAAAAAGAGGCGGGAACCTACGCAATCGGGGGTCCCCGCAGAAAATACAGCGCAACATTAAGAAACGGAGCACTCACCGTTGAAAACAGACCCGAGCACGAATGCCGCTACAGCCTGCTGCCACCCCAGGATCGATTCAGCACAGTTGACTTCGAAGCTGAAATGAAGGTGGAAGGCCCTCCAGGAGAACCGGCCGCATTTATGTCCTGCGGAAGCATTGGGGCCCTTCTCCACATCGGTTCCGATTTCATGGCCCTTGGCGAAGGGCAGCGCACTGACTTCCACAGAAGAGTCGATTTTTCTCGCCTGAGAAGCGTTGCCATCCGGCACAAAGGCGGATTGATGCGGGTGCAAGTAGACGGCGAGGACTTGATCTATCTCAATGTCTTTCGTGGAGAAACCGAAATCTCAGATCCCCGGACCGCTCGGCCGGATATGCGCACCATGTTCGGCCAGTGGGGCAACACAGGTACGAGTACCTGGACTACCGTTTCCTTCTCGTCCCAAAACAAAACGCTTGAAGACTGGTCCTGGAACTGGTCTGCTGCATCCGGCGATTACCCCGACCAGTATCAACGCAACCGCATGGTACAGATCCACGCCAATCACCCCGATCAGAAACCCAACCCGGATCACGGTTATTCCTCCTGGCTCACACTGCCTGACGGTCGAATTATTCTGGTCGATTACACCAATTGTGGAGACGCACCCGGGAAAAGCCATATCGTTGGGGTTCACCTCACCTGCGAAGATATTGCGTAAAAGGAGGAGGCCAACCAGGAGGAACAGCGGGTGGCTTCGTATTCAACGCCGAACCAAGGCTGGGAAGAGCCACCGGTCCTCAGCCACGCCAGCCAAGAAGATGGATCGAAACGATTCCTTCGCCGGCATGCAGTGCCCGGCCTGTCAGGCGGGGGTCTATAGACCGTTTGTGCTGGAGGTGCACTGAAAGGGAAATCTAGCCCTGGATTCAGCACGTCAATCCCGTTTGGAAGGGACCGATGGAACGTATGGAGGCTGCCGTTGCCGCTTGGCGTGGGCAGATGTGTCAAGAAGCCCTCATACAGGACGATCCCGAAGCCATGGAGAGATTCATAGTCGAGGGCATTGGTCCATCGACAGAGGATGGAGACTCGTCGAACAAAAGAGCAGATTGGCATGTCCATCTAACAAGAGCATGCACCAGACACCTTCGGTGCACTTGATGCGAGTCGTTGTGCAACAAATTCCTGTAATTACTCTTGATATAGCTAACCGAATTGAACGTAGTGTTGCAGAATTCTACGGTGGTGATTTTTACAACCGATGCAAAAATATTGAAGTGGAGAATTTTGGTAATTCTATAGCTGTCAAAATTCCGTCAAAGCCTTGGCGAAGCGGTATTTTTTGTTTCTCAGATCAGGATGTAAAATACTTAAAGGATATTGTTGAATTTTTTCGAGTAGATTACCCAAATTTCAATTTCTATCTGTCACCCATGGGGTATACTAAAACTGTCGGTCAACTATTGATTGAGGCGGGACTTATCCCGACTTCAAACTCCCAAACCATATTCTATGGCGTACCATCTGATACGTTAGATACTTTAAATCAAGACGTGATCGTGGAACCTGCGTCTTTGAAAACAATTGACAGCTATATAGAAACTCAAATTACTGGATTCGAATATCGCTCTGATTGGCGTGATGCCATTAAGGCTGAAATCACAGAATGGTTTAGTGCTGATGGTTTTAATCCTTATTTAGTACTCTATAGGGGTGAGCCCGCTGGTTCGGCATATCTTATGGCTCGTGGAGGAATCGGATATTTTGCAGATGACGCAGTTGTACCAAAGTTTCGTGGGAAGGGATTACATTTAGCTTTACTCAATTACCGGTTAAGTGCTGCCAACAATCTGGACTCCGAATTGGTAATTAGCGGAGCTGACTTTGGATCTACAAGTTTTCGGAATCATCTTCGCGTTGGATTTAGGCAAGCATACATTGAGACAACCTGGCAAAAAGTAACCAATGAAAGAATGAAAACCAGTCGCTGAACAGGATGTGAACCTCATTCGGCTGAATTTGAGGAGACCTGGTTCTCGTCGTGTTCGCGCTAACAAAAACTCGGACCTATGTCACGAAAACAACTTCCTAAGCATCTAATTCACACCTTCATTGACCTCGCTCACTTGGATGATAAATTGCCCGAGCTAAAGCGGATGGCGAAGGAACATCCCACAATGTTGTGCAGCCTGGGGTGAAACGGGTACGAGTCGTTTGGGAGCAAACGAATACGAGAAGGCGGTGCTCAAGATTATTAAGCGTCTGTTCAAGGCAGGGGTCGATCCGAAGAAAACGTGTAAAGCTGGAAAGACAGCTCTGGACATCTGCGTTGAAAACGGTTTTGAAAAACGAGCTGACCTGATCCGGAGTTTAAGCTGATGGGAAATTACAGTCATTTTTTAGAGAAATTGTGCCGCCTGTTCGTGACGTCTAGTCTGAGATAGACGTGTTGAACGCCTAACCAGACAGCTTACCCGCAAGGTATGCTTCATGAAATGGCCAGCATGAACGAAAGCCGACTCACGGATCTTGTCGCGTATTACGCCGCTCGGGCAAGTGAGTACGACAAGGTCTATTTGAAGCCTGGGCGGCAGCACCTAGTAGAGCGTGAATAAAGCCTTTAAGACCACACCCCAGAGGAGGAGTGAAACCTATAAGCAATGCACCGACCGAGGTGAACGAATATGACGCGATTGCCAAGACCGTCCAGCACTATATCGATGGAGCCAAGTCTGGCAGAGGCGCCGACATGAAGCCCGCCTTTCACAAGGACGCGACGATCTTCGGCTATGTCGGTACCGACCTGTTCGCCGGCCCCATCCATCAACTCTTTGACTGGAATGATCAGAACGGTCCGGCGACAGGGCTCCAAGCACGGATCGTCAGCATCGATATCATCGAAACGATCGCTACTGTGCGGCTGGAACTCGACAACTGGACCGGCAACCGGTTTACCGACCTGTTCACCATGCTAAAAGTCGACGGGGAGTGGAAGATCATGAATAAGGTCTTCCATACGCACCCCTAAGGGATCAGCGAGCGAAGCGGTCTGGAAAGCGGACGGACTGCCTCAAAACAGCTTTATGAAACTGCTTTCGACCAATGATGGGTACGAGTAGTGGATCCGGCGGGAAGCAGCATTTCGGGATCACTATTATGATATTTCCTGCCTGTCTTGACTCAGAGATATTCGTTTGCCTGTGATCGCTATATGGCGTTATATTGCAGGTTGTAAATGAGACAAATCAAATGCAGATCAAAGGCCGGCAGATCGGACGTGGAAAACATGTATCGTAGTTTTAGGGGATGATATGCAGACCCAGATATCACATCAAGATCAAGGAGATTACACAGTAGGAAAAGGTTTATAAACAAGCGGTTGGGTAATTAATTGCCCAATTGAGAATCATGATATGGACCGATCTGGCAGCGTTTGCAGTTGCTATACAGGTCTGTATTGTTAATAGTTGGCCATTGAGCTACAAGGTATGGTACTTCAGGCATGAATGGGTCGATTTCGCCGCCTTCCAATCCTTCGATCGTGAACCTCAAGAAACAGGCCAAGAGGCTGCAGAGG
This sequence comes from Candidatus Latescibacterota bacterium, assembly GCA_965217865.1. Taxonomy (GTDB): domain Bacteria; phylum Latescibacterota; class UBA2968; order SICM01; family SICM01; genus CBDCJO01. The sequence continues at coordinate 4,970,862 of CBDCJO010000002.1, forward strand.
CTGTGGAAAAAGCGGGATGCTGACACCGCGGCACGCATCCGCGTATCCCTTTTGAAGCATACGGATGCATCCGACGAACAGATCTGGGGGGCAAAGGCGCTCTTGACTGACTGCCAACTAGTAATTGCCCGTGAGGCTGGCTTTGAATCTTGGAAGACACTGAAGGCAGCAGTCGAATTGGGCTCTGTGGTGATAGAAGATCCCAATTTTGTGGACTTGTTTATGGATCGCGATGTTGATGGCGCCAAGGCTCTGTTGCACCGACATTCAGAACTTGCGCAGCACAGTGACTATAAAATTCATCCATTGCTCCGAGAGTGTCTCCAACTTAACCGAGGGAGTTGTTACCGATACGAACATCAGATCATTGCTGACTTGTTGATTCCAGAACAGGTCCGTGCATTTCGAGACGCCGTCCTTCGTGATAGGGTCGAAGATGTTCGAGAACAACTTCGATTGGACCCGGATTTAGTAAACGCCGAATTTACTACCAATCACGGATTGACTCGGGCCATCGCTCAGTTTCATTCCCAAGAGATGGGGCAACTTCTCCTGGATGCCGGTGCAGAGGTGAATTACCTGACAAAACACTTGTACCATGGCAACGTGGAAGGTGTCCGATTACTCCTCGAAAATGGCGCTGATCCAAATCAAGAGGGTGGGATCAAGTATATGCCGAGCCATGCTATGCCGGTCCTTGTACCACTCCTCCTAGATTACGGATGGGACATAAATGAAGGCAACGGTCAACGAACGCTAATGCACCACGACGCCAACCATGGACATGGAGAAAAGGTCCGAGTTCTCTTGGACAATGGAGCTGATCCCAATGTCACCGACGGGAGACGTCGCACCGTCCTGCATTTATTCGCCGCTAAGGGTATTGGTGCCAGCGCGATTGGCGCACTAGTAAAGGCCGGTGCCGACATCAGTGCGCGTGATAATGAAGGCAACACGCCACTTGGCTTGGCGCGGATGGGCAAACGTCAAACGGCCGCACGGGTGCTCATTGAGCTAGGGGCAGAGGAATGAAGAGATCGCGCCTGTCTTCTCCGGTATCAATGCTCCACTCAAGCGGCAACTTGGCCAGGCATCCGGAACACATCTATGCTTTGGATTCACGGCAGTTTGAGTAGCTCATTCGGACTGGCAATAAAAGTATCACAATAATATCCAAGAGAATTGGATAAGAGGGCTTGGATATTATGGAGGAGGAAAAATAAACATGGGCAAGAATACTATCGATATCCGAACTTTTGGGGATTGGACACTCTTGACGGATGAGGAGATCCAGACAACCCTTAGTAAAATTGACACGAAGGACCTCGCAATTGCCTTGAAAGGGATAGGAGAAGACATTCGGGAGGTCGAGAAAAGGACCATGTCAAACATCTCGGAGCGCGTACAGGGATTTGTCCGAAATGTTTGGGCAGAATCTTCGATTTCCCCGGAAGATATTGAAGCTTCACAAAAGAAAATCCTGCAAATCATTCATGGTCTGCAAAACATAGGGAAGATTAGTCCATCATCAGAAAATTGACCCTGGACCGCAGACTTGATCGGCGCTCTCTCCTGTAAGGGAGGACAGTAAGTTGAAACACTTTATGGGTCTATTTGGACTTTCCGTTGTCGTGACAACGCTGGTTGGTTGCGCAAGCACGGGCAGATTTAACTCCACAAACCTGACAAACGTTGAATTGTCTCAGAGCAATTTTCGTGTTATCGCCACAAATGTGTATGGTGAGGCAGATTACCTGTTTGGATTTAGCTTTGCTCAGGGAGGGGAGATGCAAACTATAGCACTTATACCCCTTGGGGGCGACCGCCTGCGTTACAAAGTAGCGTTGGAAAACTTGTGGCGCAACTTCGAGCAGACACACGGGAGCACCAAGGGGCGGAGTCTTGCGTTGGTAAACGTTCGCTTCGACGCTGACGCACTGAACGTGCTTGTTTTTTACACAAGACCCAAAATTTCTGTTCGGGCAGATGTCATTGAGTTTGTTGAGTAATCAGTGGCTGAGGTCGGGAATGTGCCGAATCTTGCCTAACCCGACGTTGCAGTTGACGGCGGGATCTATGGTTTTAATAATGTTTTGGGCTTGGCGGACCTTCAGCATGAGGCGGTGGCAACGGAAATTAGCTGGTAGTAGAAAAAAAATAATAACGCCGTCAGAATCGATATCTGGCGGCGTTTTCAGTTCATAAACCAGTGCTGTCAAATAGGGTAGACCCTTTTTTGTAGCGATGTTCGTCTCGCTGGCTCACGATCAAAATGACAGCCACCGATACGTTTGGAGGCTTTCTTTTGTAAGGAACTTCCGGGACTTGACATGAGTAACGACTTAAGTAATTGCGTATATATTCCAGAGAGTTTTGCTTCCTGCTCCTTTCTTGTAGCCAATGCCTGGACGATCTCTGTGCGTCCGGTATTTGATCGACGCTTCACGCTGCCACTGCCTTTTGCCGTCTAACGATTTCACGGTTTTTCTTTCCCCCGACCTCTGACTTTTCACGACCGGGCGTTCGGAGACGAAAACCCAGTTGCCGAAGCATCCGCTGGCACTGTCGGACACCCAGGTCCACATCCCACTGCTGCAGGATATATGCCGCCAGCGTCTTGCCATCCCAGACTTTACGGTTCAAGCCGAAGTCCCTGGGAGTCTTCCTCAAAGCAGCATGGATCTGCGCAATCGCTCAGCCGACGTGGACTGCCGGAGCGCTTCCCCCCCAAGTCATAGCGGGACTCCGGAGACCGGCGGATCTCATCCCGCAACGCGAGAACGACACTCTCTACATCGGCTATCGTGCGCTTTTCCATATGTATCAAGATAACGGATCCTGCAAGTATGCGCAATTAAATATGACGTATCGTATAGAATGGAAAAACTTTCCGGAGCGAATTCGAAGGACTCGCGTGGTCAGTAAGCGCCACATCGGACAGATCCAATGTCCTTTAAGACACCTTTATGGGATCACCAAAGGATTTTTCAAATTAAATATTTTTGCTTCTTTAAGAAGACATTTACGAAATAGTATGAAATACCTATCTTTAGAGAGGTATAGGACGCAAATCCAAAAACATCTATAGGTGGGATGAGTTTCCGCTTTCCTGCGGAAATGCAGTAGTTACCCGAAATGGATGATTTTATGGCGACGAAAGTGCTGTCCATCGCAATACCGGAATACAACGTTAAGAAAAAGCCCGACTATATGGCTATTGGCCCCAAAGTCGATGAACTCATTGGTGAGAACTTGGAGGATGGCAAGTACGTCGTAAGGGCCCTATCTCTGGCGGAGCATCCCGGCAAGACCTTGGATGAGCTTGCCGCAATCATCCTCAGGTTAGGTACCGACAAGTACGACCCGAACCGAAAAGAATCGGGCTGGAAGGCTTTCGCGAGGTATGACCACGATTTCCAAGCCGGAACCTTTGAGATCTTAGGTGGCAAAGTTCATGAGACGGAGGAGGACGAATTTCCGTCTATGTTCGGCGACATTGTCTATCACTTTTATGAGCACGTACCGATCGACCGCAACGTTGTCCTGCGCGTCGATATCCTGATGATTTACTATTCGAGCAAGGTACAGCTTGCCGAATGGGTGGATAAGTCTAAACCCGAGGTTATTCCCTATGACAAATACCTGTACAAATTCAAAGATCCCCCACGGAAACATGATGCCTTGGCGTCGATTGTGAAGATCTTGTAGTTACCCGAAATGGAATAAAGACATTTGAAGAGAACCCACGGTCGTCTCGACAGAAGATATTTCGCATGGAATCGCGCATCGACGCAGACTATTTAGACGCCGAAAGATACGATCAGTATTACGGACCGTACGCTGAACCTCATGATTGGCTGATCGAGCGACTGCGAGAACGAAATTCTGTCATGGAACTAGCTTGTGGCACGGGCCGAGTTGCGATTCCCCTGGCTCAGCATGGGTTATCTGTGACCGGCATAGACTATTCAAAACCCATGTTGGATCACGCCCGCAAGAAAGCGCGAGAAGCCCATGTGGAGATCGAGTTGGCGCTATGCGATTTTCGCGATTTCGACCTTGGGCGGAAGTTCGGATCCATTCTCCTGCTTTCCAATGCGCTCTGGCACGTCCATGAGCGCTCTGACTTCGAAGCGTTGCTGCAATGCGTTCAGCTTCATTTGGAGCCAGATGGCCTCTTTGTGCTCGATGTTTTTGTACCCGGTTTGGACGTACTCAATCGCGATCCGCAGCAACGGTATCCCTTTAGTACGTACACGGACCGGGAAACGGGTGAGCAGGTTGAGGTGACTCAGACATATGTCTATGAACCGGACACTCAGATATCCAGAGTCGTGCAATACAAAGGTATGACAGACGAAATAGTCGGCGGCCTCAATCTTCGCATGTATTTCCCGCAGGAATTAGACACGCTTTTGGCATACAACGGTATGACCATTGACGAGAAATTTGGGGATTGGGATCGAGTGTCCTTCGATTCGAGTTCAAAACACCAACTATACCTTTGCTCACCTTGTGGCTCTGGCTGATAGTGGTTTTCTCAACATTGGGGTGTTTTGAGATCCACATCGGGTATGGGCGAAATCGTTATACGACAACCGTGGGCAGCACAGAAAACTGGCTAGCCGGTACCTCACATCTCCCCTAGGAGAATTCTCTTGGGCACTGCCATTCCAGTTTTCTCCATCTCGATGCCCGAGTACTCCATCGATTCACGACCCGATTACTCGGCCGTCGGGGCGCGACTAGACCGTTTCATCGAGGAGCACCTACCGGGACGCCGGATGGCGCTGCGTGGCATTTACCTCGGCGATCATCCGGACCGACCGCGCAGACCTCGTAGCCACGATCCGCGAATTAGGCACGGATCGGTACGACGCGAACCGCGAGAGCGTGCACCACGCCTTCTACGAGCAGCTTGGGGTCGAGGTGCACGCGGTGGCGTGCGAAGTGACCGATAAACTGCGTGGCTTGGGCGACGAAGATTACGTTGCGGCTCCGTCGTTCTCGGGAGAGTTCATCGCGGATTTCTATGAGAGTGCCCGCGCCGAGAGGGGCTACCCGCTTCGGCTGGACATCCTGATCGCCTACGATCTCGACCAGCTCAATCCGGTGCCGGAGGACGCATCGCAGAGTTTTGCGTTCAAGAACCCCGACCGAAAACCGGAGGCACTTCTGGCCGTTGTCAACGTTCTGGGCGCTGACGAGGTTTTCCCCTATCAGCCTGTTGAAAAAGTGCGTTTATGCCAAGATGACTGTTGTCTTTCCTTGTGGTTTGGTCCTATGATATATCAGGTTCAAACTGAGAAGGGAGGACGAGCAAATGGCAATGGGAAAACGAGGACGACAGAGACAGGAAAACCTGTTCATCGCATCGAACACTTTGGTGAAATCTCCGGGTCATCCGTTCTACGAGAAGCTGAATCAGGTATTGGGGGCGAACGGCTTCGACGAGTTCGTCGAGGGGCTTTGCCAGCGGTATTACGCTCCTCATATGGGTCGCAAGGGCATTCCGCCCGGGGTTTATTTTCGGATGCTTTTGATTGGGTATTTCGAGGGACTTGATTCGGAACGTGGGATCGAATGGCGTGTATCTGACTCGCTGACGTTGCGCCGGTTTTTGGGGTATGCCCTTGACGAACAGACCCCGGATCATTCCAGCCTGTCTCGCATCCGGCATCGGCTTCCCTTGGAAGTTCACGAAGCGGTTTTCAAGTGGATCCTGAGGGTCTTGTGCAAAGCGGGTCTGGTGAAGGGGAAGACGTTGGGCGTGGATGCTACGACACTGGAGGCCAACGCCGCGATGCGCAGCATTGTACGCCGTGACACGGGTGAAGGCTACCAGGCATTCCTTGAGAATCTGGCCAAGGCCTCGGGCATTGAAACGCCTACCCGCGAGGACTTGTCCAAGATCGATAAGAAGCGACCGAAGAAGGGATCGAACCAGGACTGGGAGCACCCGCACGACCCGGATGCCAAGATCGCTAAGATGAAGGACGGTCGCACGCACATGGCGCACAAGGTGGAGCACGCGGTGGATCTGGACACCAATGCCATTGTGGCAGTGGCGTTGTCGGGAGCAGATGAAGGAGATACCGGGTCGTTGCCCTGGACGCTGCTCGAGGCGCCGCTCAATCTCAAGCAGGTCGCGAAGGACGAAAAAGCTGCCAAACGTTTGCACAGACAGCGTATACGGGAGGTGGTTGCGGACAAAGGATATCATAGCAACGATGTATTGACCAGTCTGAAGCAAGGCGGCATCCGGAGTTACATTTCAGAACCGGATCGGGGACGCCGCAAGTGGAACGGCCGACGAGATGAGCAGGCCGCGGTATATGCGAATCGACGCCGGATCAAGGGAGATCGCGGCAAGGCCTTGCGCCGAAGTCGTGCAGAACGGGTGGAAAGAACCATCGCTCACACATATGATACCGGTGGCATGCGCAGGTTGCACTTGAGAGACCGCGGCAATATCCTCAAGCGTTTGCTGATCCACATCGGGGGCTGTAACCTGGCTCTGCTCATGCGCAAAGTGATGGGCGTAGGTACTCCGAAGGCCCTCCAGGACCTGGCCAAGGCCTTGCAGCGTCTACTGCTCGTCCTACAATCACGTTTGCTGCCCTCGGTCACCTTTTTAACCTCTTATCAGCGTCTCCTGCTCAATCTCCTTACCTTGATTTATCTGACCCGCACTCCAGGCGTCTTTTCCGTTTATGTGCGTTGAAAGGTAGTTCTTCAACGGGCTGCTAGCCGGTACCTGGCGCCCAGTGTACGGGAAATGGTGAACCGATCGAACACGGTCATCGTATAACAGGTCCACTGGCGGCTCCGGCCCCTGGAGGGGCCTCCGCGCAATTCGGCTGACGCCGAGTTCGCCAGTGGCCGAGACTACATGCGGAAAGTCAAGAGCAAAGTTGACGATTTCGAGGTTGGATGAGATTTTTTATGCCGGTTTTCTCAGCGTCAAGGGGTGTAAAGTGGACATTCTTACTATGTTCGGAGCGCAGTTCGCCCTTATGGTGCAGGACCGGTCTTTGAAGAGGGGCGAAGCTCCCGTGTGGGGGGTGGTGTCTTCCGATACCAACTTACATCCGCGGCCGGCACTCTTGTTTGTGTGAGTAGGTGTGCCGGTCTTCGCGCATTTTCTAATCCGATCCAGGAAGACGGGGAGGCCTGCGGATCTGTTAGCCGAAGCGACTCCTATCGGAGCCCTCCTCTCAAGCCAGTTCTGCAGGCCGCCCCTGGCCGCCTTGGAAGGCGGCAGCTTGTGTAACCGGTCCGGCAGGAGACTGCACCGGATGTGAATCGAGCAGCGATGTCAAAGAGCGAGTGTGACCGCGGCAGCGGTCAGGCGGCGGCGCGAGCGCGCCGTCGGGGATGCTGCTTTTTCTTGTAGCGCTTCATGTAGCGCCTCTCGAGCGTTTTGAGGGATGCCGCGGGGTGGTCTCTCTCCTCGTAGAGACGATTTTCTCTGAGCAGGGCTACGATGAGCCGTAGGAGCTGGGACGAGGCGGCCACGATATTCTTGCGGTAGCACTTCTTCCTGAGCTCGCGTTCGAGGAAGCGGCGGCGGACCTGGGGCACGACCCGGGCGGTCTGTTCGGTCATCTGGGTAGATGATTCGCCGCAGCCGGGGATTGCCGATCTTGCTCATCCGCCTTTTGCCTTTGTACTTTCCGGAGTCGGCGATGCGCACGTTCGTGCCGGCGAGCTTCTCGATCTGTTTGAAGTGGGTGAAGCGGGTGGCCCCTCGCGTCTCCGCGGTAAATTGGGCAGCCAGGTTTTTGTTGATGTTGGGGATCGAGTCGACGATTTGGAAAGTCGGATCCTGCTGAGTGCGGGCGATCATCGCCTGCTCCACAGCTTTGAGTTGCGTCTCGGTCCGCCGGAGCGCCTCGATCCAGCCATTCAGGATGATGCGGAGGACATCTTCCTGGCCCTCGACCGGGATCCCGATGGAGGTCCGGGCCTCCTCCTTCAGCTTCTGCAGCGTCGCCACCCCGTAACTGCCTCTTGAGATCCGATGGATCTGGCGGCCCTCCTCTTCGATGTCAATTTCCTCGAAGTGGCGGGGCAAGAAATATCGCTCCAACAGGTAGCGGGAGGTCTTCGTACGAATGTTGACCGCGTGGAGGAACTCCGGGAAGACGCGTTCCATCAGAGACCGGGTGCGGAGCAGGGACTTTGTGAGGTCCTTCCGGAGCTTGTCGTAGGCGATTGAGAGCTGGTGCGCGGCCTCCATGTGAGGCTCGAACGTCCTGAAGAGATCATAGCTTCCCTTCTGTGCGCTGTCGGCCACCAGAAAGGCATCCCTGGGATCCGACTTGGAGAAATCGCGGTGCATCATCGGTCTTGCGTGATACGTCGTGAGGGGGCTCACCAGCAGCACGCGATACCCCTTCCCCTGGAGGTAGTGGGCCAGGGTAACCCACAGATTGCAGGACGTCTCGATGGCCACCACCATCCGATCCGGCCCGCAATCTTTGATGCGTCGCTCCAGATGCTGCCAGAGGGTATGGTCATATCCCGCTCGCGTCACGGGGAATGAGAAGGCCCCGCCTTGCTGAAGTCCGGAGGGATCGAGCACCGACCCGCTGTGTTTTTCCTTGCCCGGATCGATCCCGAGGACGAAATTCTGGGAGATGGCCTGTCGTTTAAGGTGGAAGATTTTCGACTTCATCGTATACCTCCAGCGTTGAGGGTTGAGTTTGCTTGCGCTTGCCGAATCTTAAGACACCTTGCCTTGCAAGGGAAGATTCAGCCCCTCAACGCTGTTTTTTCCTCCTTTACTCAATATAGAAATCGTTATGCACAATGCCGTTTTGGGGGCTTGGATAATCGCACAAGGGGTGCAATTGTAGGACTTACTAACTAGGTACCACAGGTTAACTTTTGCGGAGGTAGCGTCGTGGACGAGAAAATCAATCTGGCGGACATTGGGGAGGAAAACCGCATTTCGCCGAAGTGTAAGTATGAGCTGTTTCGAAAACATATTTCGCTAGCACTTGGGGGCAAAAAAGATGTGGGTACTTGGGGTGGAGGCCATCCGTTTGACATAGAGCACGTGCGATTGCCGCCGGGGAAGCTTAATTATCCTTTTCACCAGCACAAGGTTCAGTGGGAGCTTTTCATTGTAGTAGGGGGCAAGGGAGTAGTCCGGCGAGACGACCGGGAGTTTGAAATTCGAGAGGGGGACTGTTTCATCCAGCCACTTGGGACAGCGCACCAAATCAGGAATGCGAGCCAGGCAGAAGATCTTATTTACTTCGTTATTGCTGACCACCCCCAGGCCGAAGTTGTGTATTATCCGGATTCCGAGAAGTGGTTGTTCCGACCACCGCGGACGATTGTTGAGGTCACGGATGTGGACTACTACAAGGGAGAGGAATAGAACTTACGCTGATTCCTCCTTCCTCCTTCGCTCCGTCGGAGCTCCGGAGGACAGGTCGGAGCTCCGGAGGACAGGTCGGAGCTTCGGAAGGACAGGTCGGAGCTTCGGAAGGACAGGTCGGAGCTTCGGAAGGACAGGCCGCAGCTTCGGAGGACAGGCCGGCAGTTCGCGCACGGCGCGGACTACGTTAGCGCCATATTGTTTTTTGTGTGATGAGAAAAGCATAAGGGAGCAAAAACAATCCCAGCCTCACCCCAATTTACATACACTATGATATTTCCTGCCTGTCTGGACCGAAAGAATTCATTTAACTGTGATCGCTATACGGAGTTATATTGTAGGTTGTAATGAGACACACCTCATGCAGATCAACGCCCGGCAGATCGGCTGTGGAAAATCTGATCGTAGTTTTTAGGGGATGATATGCAGACCCAGATATCACTCCAAGATCAAGGAGATTACACAAAGTAAAGGGTGTTAAACAAGCGTTTGGGCTCACTCTAACCAACCCCTCAAGCAGACGGATCGTCTGTCACAGGCCAAGCTTCCGCAAGGCCAGCCTCAGACGCCCGCAGCTTAGGTCCGTGTTAGACGCACGAACTGACGAAGATGAAGGATCACGAAGAATTCCTGTTGAGGCTCTACGAAGAGCAGGGGTTCCTAAAGAAACAAGGAACGCACCGCCGATTTAAGCTTCAAAACATTTGAATATCCGCATAAAAGGAGTCGGAGAATCGATGGCGCGCATTCCCCTGGCCTTACAGATGTACACGGTTCGAGATTTGATGAAAGAGGACCTTGAAGGAACGTTTCGAACCGTTGCGGGGATCGGATACGCCGGGGTGGAGCTTGCAGGAGTTGCCGATCGACCTGCAAAGGAACTGAAGAAATTTCTGGATGAACTGGGTTTGAAGGTCGCGGGCTGCCACGTGGGTTTAGACCGGCTCGAGTCGGATTTGGATCAAGCGATTGACGAGTGTCTTGCTCTCGGCAGCCCTTACCTGGTGTGTCCCGCTCTCCCCGAGGACCGGCGGAACGATGAAGCAGACTACCGGGAGATAGGCGAGGTGTTTTCGAAGATCGGAGAGGCATGCCGTCGGGAAGGAATCGTGTTTTGTTACCATAACCACAGCTTCGAATTCAAGAAATTCAATGGGGTAAACGCCCTGGATGTCCTTTACGATTCATCCGATCCGGAACTGGTACAAGCAGAGCTGGATACCTACTGGGTGCAACACGGGGGTGAGGATCCGGCTTCATACCTCAGGAAATACGCGGACCGTTGCCCGCTGGTTCACCTCAAGGATATGGAGGCAGGAGAGGAGATGTTCTTCGCCGAGGTGGGGGAGGGAATTATGGATTTCGATGCGATCTTCGACGCATCCGAAGGGGGCGGGGTGGCCTGGTATGTCGTTGAGCAGGACATCTGCCGTCGTCCTCCGATCGAGAGCGTCCGGTTGAGTTTCGAGAACTTAAAACGAATGGGAAAGGCCTGAAACCGGAGCCTTAACCTTTCTGAAGGAGTCATTGTGATGGCCGGCCGGCCTTATCTGCTTGCTGAGACGACCTGGAAAACCGTCAAGGAGACCGAATACGAAGTAGCCGTGTTACCCTAGGGAGCCACCGAAGCGCACAATTATCACCTTCCCTACGCTACGGATATCATCGAATCCGATCACATCGGGGCTGAATCCGCACGAATCGCCTGGGAACGAGGGGCTAAGGTGGTCGTCCTGCCCACGGTGCCGTTTGGAGTCAACACCGGACAGCTGGACGTGAAACTTGACATCAACATGAACCCGAGCACCCAACTGGCCTTGTTGAACGATGTGGCGGAGGTCCTGTCACGCCACGGGATTCCGAAACTCGTCATCCTGAACGGTCACGGCGGAAACGACTTCAAGCAGATGATTCGAGAGCTTGCACCTCTAGGCATCGATTGTTCATCTGTTCGCTCGACTGGTACCGGTGCATCGATTTGGAGGGGATTTTCGATGACCCGGGCGATCATGCCGGGGAGATGGAAACCAGTCTGATGCAACTCATCGCTCCGGATCTGGTCTTGCCTCTGACCGAAGCCGGAAGCGGTGCGGCGCGAAAGTTCCGGGTTGCGGGACTTCGAGAGGGGCTGGCGTGGTCCCAGCGCGAGTGGACGAAGGTCACTGCAGATACGGGGGTGGGGAATCCCTCCGCTTCGACCCCAGGAAAGGGGCGGCGATTCTTCGAGACCGTCACGCAGAAGGTCGGGGAATTCCTCGTGGACTTGGGTGAAGCGGACGTGAACGATATGTATGAGTAGTGGGGGAGATATGAAAAACGCATTCTTCAAAGGGCACGGCCTGGGAAACGATTATATCGTCGTGGACCCGAGGGATCTGGATGTCCGCCTCACCCCTAAGAACGTGAGGGCGATATGCGACCGGAACTGGGGTATCGGGGGGGACGGGATCCTCGCGCGTGTGGAATCCCGTAAAGCCGACTTCGGGCTGCGGATCTACAACCCGGACGGTAGCGAGGCGGAAAAATCGGGGAACGGACTTCGCATTTTCGCACGCTATCTCCACGCCTGCCGGATCACCCGTCGAAAGACGTTTTCCGTCGAGACGAAGGGAGGTCTGGTCAGGGTGACCCTGCATCTGGACCGGTTCGGAGACGCGAGCGCTGCGACGGTCGAAATGGGCAAGGCAACGTTTCGCCCCGAAGCGCTCCCGTGCACGCTGGAAGTGGATGAAGTCGTGTCAAGGCCGATCAGCATCGAAGGCAGGAAACTCTTGATCACAGGGGTGAGCGTCGGCAACCCACACTGCGTGATCTTCAAACCCAAGGGTGCGAAGTGGACCCGGGAGGCCTTGCTCGGACTTGGACCCAAACTCGAAAACCACCCGATTTTTCCAAATCGCATCAACGTACAGCTTGCCGTTCCCACGGGTCCGCGGGGGTTGTTCATTCTGATCTGGGAGCGAGGGGCCGGTGAAACCCAGGCATCGGGCTCATCATCCTGTGCGGCCGCAAGTGCCGGGGTCCGTCTCGGGTTGGTTTCGAGCCCTGTCCAGGTCAAGTCACAAGGAGGCTCGCTTCGGATCGAAGTGGACCCGGATTATAATCTTACCATGAAAGGGGCTGTAGCGGAGGTGGGGCGAGGGGTTTTCAGCCCATCCTTCCTGCGAAGCCTGCGCTGATTCAGCCGTTATTGAACGGGGTTAAAATCGATGAACTACAAAACCGATGTATTGGTGATCGGTGCCGGGGCCATCGGAATCTGTTCAGCCTACTATATTCGAGATCGGGGCCTTAACGTTACGGTGTTGGAAAAAGGCGAGGTTTGCTCGGGGAGTTCCTACGGAAACGCGGGACTGATTGTACCCAGCCACTGTGTTCCCCTGGCAGCCCCCGGGGTCATTTTCAAGTCCCTGAAATGGATGTTCAACCCGGAGAGCCCCTTTTATATCAAACCCCGTTTTAACCTGGAATTCCTCTCGTGGCTTTGGCGATTTCGTGGGGCGTGCAACAAGAGACAGATGCAAAGGGCGATGCCGACCCTTCGGGATCTAAGCCTGGCCAGCCTCGACCTGTTCGAAGAGCTTGCGGCCGTTGAAGATCTGTCGTTCGACTATGAAAAAAAAGGGATGTTGCGGGTGTACAAGGCCGAGAAAGGCCTGGATGAAGGTGCAAAGGAAGCCCGTCTTCTTCAGGAGATCGGGATTGAAGTCAGTGTGTTGAACGCCTCTGAAGTACGAGAGATCGAACCGCATTTTCATCCAGAAGTCATCGGCGGGGTATTTTTTCCCCAGGACGCCCACCTGGTTCCTGCGAGGTTCGTTCGGGGATTGGCCCAGCACCTAGAGAGGATGGGCGGGGAAATCCATACTTCAACCGAAGTGCTTGGGTTCGAGACAACCGGTCGAAGGATCTCCACGGTGAAAACGACGAGAGGGAACTTTTCCGCACGTCAGATCGTTCTTGCGGGAGGTGCCTGGTCTCCGGGAATCACGAATAGGTTGGGGCTCAATCTGCCCATCCAGGCGGGTAAGGGCTACAGCATCACGTTTAAACGACCGCCGAATTGTCCTTCTGTGCCGATCACGCTTGCGGATGCCAAGGTGGGGATTACCCCGATGGGCGATACGCTGCGATTGGCCGGGACGCTGGAACTGGCAGGCCTGGATCTCTCGATCAATATCCGCCGCGTCGGTGCGATCCTGAAGACCGTCCCGACCTATCTCCCGAAGATCGACCCGGAGGGTCTTGAGCTGATCGAAATCTGGCGCGGTTTGAGACCCTGCACGCCGGACGGGCTTCCATTCCTGGGTCGTCCCAAGGCTTTCGAAAACCTCGTGGTGGCGGCGGGACACGCTATGATCGGGGTTTCCCTGAGTCCGGTGACCGGCAAGCTGGTGTCGGAACTCGTCGATGAAAAGGAACCTTCGATCGATCTGAATACACTCAGCGTGGACCGTTTCGATTGAGAAGACCGTGGATCGGAAAACCCGTGGATCGTGGATCGTGATTCGGGGATCGGAAAAGCCGGGGTCCGTGGATCGTGACTCGGAAAATCCCGAATCCTATCGATTAAAATCCTTGACCGTTCAAAAAATTATTCGCATCGATTCTTAACGAATCACGAATCACGAATCACGAATCACGAATCACGAATCACGAATCACGAATCACGAATCACGAATCACGAATCACGAATCACGAATCACGAATCACGAATCACGAATCACGAATCACGAATCACGAATCACGAATCACGAATCACGAATCACGAATCACGAATCACGAATCACGAATCACGAATCACGAATCACGACTTTGAGGCTTTGATATCTCAATGGCATTTAGCTTAAATCGTTTCCTCCTGCTCACATTGTTAGCAGGGGCAGTCCTGTTTCCGAGTCGTGTCGATCCTATTGAGTTTAAACCCCGCATCGAGGGTTTGCTGTCAGAGGCTTTGGGGGCCAGGATTGAGATCAGGGAGCTCCACTGGGTTTCTTTATCCGAGGTATCCGCTGAGGGAATTGTTGCAAAAAAAGAGGGGGTGGTGGTCGCACGGGCTGAGCGTCTTCGAATCGTGGGCGCCCCATCGGCTCTCCTGAAGATGAGAGTGGTCCTGGATACGCTCGAGGTTCTCCCTCCATCCGCGTAAACCGGGATGATGCCGGGAGGTGGGAACTTCCGGTCCTGAACCTCCGTGAGGATGCCTCTTCCGGTGGTAAACCCGCTGGACTTTTCGTTGAGATCCGACACGGGATGTTGCGGGACGCCTCGCTCGAACCGGGTGGGGAAGAGACTTCTGCGAGTCTCAAGGGAATGGATCTGGACTTTTCCCTTCTGCGTACTGGGGACGGACTTTCGTTCCGCTTCCGGGATCTGAATTTCGAGGTTGACGCCCCGAATCTTTTTTTCCGGAATGGTAGAGGTACCGCGCTTTTCCGCCCAGACCAGATCGACCTGGCAGGGATACAGATTGAAACGGAGTTGTCTTCCCTTCGTGTAGATGGATACGTGCGGGATCTATCGGATCCCAAAATCGATCTGTCCCTGAACGCCGAGCCTCTCGCGTCGGAAGAGTTGAAGTCCCTTCTTCCGAATTTGCCCTTCGTGGGACCCCTGGGGTTGACGGCCTTTTTGACCGGAAGTGCGGATAGCCTCGCCGTGTCTGGGGCGTTGAATACGGTGGGTGGGGTCCTGGAGGGAAGCGTCATCCTGAATCCGCGGGTGTCTCCCGTGACCTACGACGCGATCGCCTTAAAGGCCAACGGGATAGATTTGAGAGGCCTGACCGGGCGCGTAAGGGACACGGACCTCAACTTCATCTTACACGGATCCGGGGCCGGACTCGGGTCGGATAACGCCACATTAGAGGGGTCCTTCGCGTTGGATCCCTCTTTGTTCAGGGGCAGGTCTATAAGCTCTCCCCGCGTGCAGGTTCGGTTGAAAGAGGGTCACCTCCGGGCAGAGGGGACAATCCGGATCGGAAGGGGGGCCTTTCAAGGGAAGGCGGAATTGACCATCAGTGAGGACCGATATCGGATCCACGGAGAGGTGTCGAACCTGGACCTGGCAACCCTCACCGGAAATGGAGATCTAAAGAGCCGTCTGGTTGGACGGATCGAAATCAATGGTTCCGGAATGGACCTTGATGGAATGGACATGAAAGGCAGGGGGGTTTTCAAGAAATCAGAAATCCGGGGTTACACGTTTGGCGCGGTCGAGACCGGACTGCGGTTTGAAAGAAGAATTCTGACTCTGGATCGATTTGTCCTCAATGCTCCGGAAGGAAAAGCCCAGGGCACGTTTCGCGTGGCATTTCCCGCGGATCGTCCCTGGTCTTACGGGGGGGAGATCGACGTGTCTTCCCTGGACCTGGGTATCGTGACGGGAGACTCCACCTATCAGAGCGATCTCAATCTGGCAGTGGCAGTCGCCGGAGAGGAGATGGGGGAATTGAGCTTTCGGGTAGAGGGAGGCGAATCCACATTGATCGGGATCCCGATCGAAGATCTCCTTGCCGGGGGAAGCCTTCAGGGGGGCGTGTGGACCGTCAAGCGCTTGGATCTGAACAGCGAGGATATGGCTTTCCAGGCCGTCGGAAAGGTGGGCCCCTCTGATTCTATCGACATGCAGGCCAACGTTCGGGGAAAGGCCTCCGCCTCATTCAAGGGAATGGATTTGGCCTTTCAAGGCGATGCTTCGAGCGTGATACAGGGTCGCCTTGGCAACTTGAAGGTGGTGGTTTCGGGGCGGTCGGACAGCTTTCAAGTCGGAGAGACCCGTTTCAAAGACGCTTTGATCGACCTGGATGTGAACGGTGTTGACGTCCGACGAGACCTTGCGGGAATTGGTTCGACCGTTCTGGGTGACCTCACCTTGAGCGTGGGGGAGTTCGGTATCAAATCATTTAGAATCAATGATGTGATCGCAGGATTTCTATTAAGTCCGGGGGTCGCGGACTTTGGGTTGAATATTTCCCCGGCAGAGGATGTACGAATCGAGGCTGCGGGGCTGATCAGGTTTGGAAGGGAGGGGCTGGTTGCCCGATTGGATACCCTTTTCGCCGAACTGGAGAAGGCTCATTTAAAAAATGAGGGTCAGAGTCATCTTCATTATGCCTATGGCGGAGGCTTTCGCCTCGACAGCCTCCGGGTGGTCCAGGAAACCGGGGCCCTGACCGTGAACGGGGAAGTGGATGAAGGTGGATCCATTCAAGCGGACATCCGGCTGGACGGGATAGATCTAAACGTGTGGGAGAATCTCCTTGGCCGAAAGGATGGAATTTCGGGAATCCTGAACCTGAGAGCTTCCGCTTCCGGGGAACTGGGAGATCCTGTATTGACAGGTCAGATCGCGATTTCGGACGGCCGGGTCTCTGACTTCGCATACCATCGGCTAGGGGGGGAATTCGGATATCGTTGGGGGCGGGGAACCGTGGACTTCCGTTTGAACCAGGATATCCAGCCCTCCGAAGGCCCCCAACTGGGACCAAGGGAGTTGATTCTTCAGGGGGAGTTTCCATTTCCGGCAAAGCCGAAAGGGACACTCGATCTCCAAGTCCGTTCGGAGGATCTGGATCTCTCGTTCCTGCAGACGGCCTTCCCTGATTTCAAGGAGGTCAGCGGAAAGCTGCAGGGTGATCTCGGGGTGAAGGGGACGGTCCAGGATCCGATCTTCACCGGATTCGTGGAAATTCCCGGGGGTCGCCTGAAGGTCCAATCTCTTGGATTGAGCCTGGAGGATGTTCGGCTGCGCGTAGATGGCACGCCCGAAGGAATTTCATTGACGAACCTGAACCTCAAAACAAAGGGGGGGGCGCTGGACGCGGGAGGTCGTATCGATCTGGAGGGTCTTCGGATGAATACGTTCGATGTGACGATTAACGTCCAGGATTTCGACCTCTTGGATCGAAAAGACGCCCAACTCACGATCAAAGGAGAGATGCGTTTAGCCGGGGAGCGGGGGAAACCGGAATTGAAGGGGGACCTGGTCGTCCAACGGGCCCTGATTTCCCTCGGCCCCGATCAAGGGGGGACGTCCTCTTTCTGGGATTCCGATCTCATCCGAGAGTTGGAGTGTCACGGACGGTTGAGCATCCCCCGCAACGCCTGGATTAGAGCCGACAACTTCAGTGCGGAGGTCCACGGAGATATCGAAGTGCGGAAGTCGGGGCCGGGGTTTGTCCTGTATGGTGGGGTGGAGACCATTCGAGGAGAGTACGTGTTTCAAAATGCAGCATTTTCGATAGAGCGAGGCGAGGTACGATTTCAAGGGACACCCGATAACGACCCCAACCTTTACATCCTGGGAACGCGTCGAATTCCGAGGGTGTTGCCGGATGCCAATGGAAACGCCACACGGGGTCTTCAGATCAACGTGGTAGTCGGGGGTACAATCCAAAACCCTCAAGTCTCCCTTGAGAGCGATGCACCCACCCCGCTGGATCAGGCCGATCTCCTTTCTTATCTGTTGTTCGGCCTGCCGGCCAACCAGTCACTCCTCGGATCAGTTGGCGGCGGGGGCGGGGCTGAAAATGTCCAGGCTCAAGCCCAGATTCTCGCGATGGGGATCGCGGCCAATCGATTGAAGCGGACAGTAGGCCGGGAACTCGGGCTGGACGTACTTGAAGTAGAACTTGGGGGGGGTAAAGAGACGTTGACTCGGCTCGCGGTCGGGAAATACGTTTCGCCCGATCTGCTGCTCACGTTCAGCCAGGACTATATCCCGGAAGATGGCCAAGGCCTTGAGAGGATGGGGAGAAAGGTGTCGGTGGAGTACGAGTTGGGCAGGCACTTTGGACTGAGCGGAAGCGTGGACGACCGGAGGAGGACCGAGTTGGATCTGATCTGGAAGATGGAATGGTGAGTAAGGCCCTTCCGCCCATCCCCACCGGAATACAGAATACAGAATACAGAAGACAGGAGTAAAGAAACTGTCAAACGTGAGACGTGAAATCGTGAGACGGGAAAAGCAGTTGCAGGGAGGGGCGAAGTCAGCGGTAGGGTAAAGAAAATGCAAAGTGCAAAAACTCAAAAATAGAAAGTGCAAGAGTCAGGGGCTAGTGGGAATTGAAGATTGAATATCGAAGAGATCCATTTAGCCAAAAGCAAGTCCTGAGGTTTTCAAATATTCAATTCTCCGATATTCAATATTCAATGAAGGTTGTTGGGTCGGAGGTTGGGGCAGTCCCTTGATCCCTGGGCCCTGAGCCCCTATTTAACCTTTACGACCACCATTGTCATGTCGTCGGCCTGGTGGGTGCCACGGATGAAAGTCCGGATGGCGTCCCGGATATGGTTAAGGATATCTTCAGCGGAGGCATCCCTGTTGCTGCGTAAGACCCGGCGAAGGCGTTCTTCTCCGAAGAGATTCCCCTCCCGGTCCGTGGCTTCGGTGATGCCGTCCGTGAAAAGGAATAGGACATCGGAGGGTTCGAGCTTTACCTGCCCCTCCCGGTAAACCTGATCCCGAAACAATCCCAGGGGAGGACCTCCATCGTCAAGGAACATCTCAAGGCCGTAGCGTAACAACAACGGGGGGTTATGGCCGGCGTTGGTGTAAGTTATGACGCGTTCTCGAACGTTAAGAGATGCGTAAAAGAGTGTGACGAATTCGTGAGGTCGGGTGTCACGGCAGAGCCCCCGGTTGACCCTGGCCACGATGTCCCGAATAAAGACCGACCCCTCGATTTCCGCCCTCAGGGCCGCACGTGCTGCGGACATCAGAATCGCCGACGGGATGCCCTTTCCGACAACGTCTGCGATTACGAAGCCCAGATGTTCTGACGGAAGTTCGATAAAGTCGTAAAAATCACCCCCTACCTCGAATGACGGGATGTTGAGCGCTGCGAACTCGAAACCATCGGGCTGAGGACTCTGAGACGGTATCAGGTTCCGTAAGATGTCTCCTGCGATGTCGAGCTCGTGTTCGATCCGGTGTGCATCTACCAGCTCCCGGTGGAGTTCGGCAATTTCGATCGCAACAGCGGATTGATTGGCCATAGCCTGAAACAGGACGACTTCCTCCTGGTCGAAGACACGGGGCTGGATGGTGTAGGCGGTGATGGCCCCGAATGCCTTTCCCGCCCGCATCAATCCCACGCACAGCATGGAAGCGATCCCCTCTTTGATTGCCGCGGCCGGATACTGGATGCGGGTATCGCTTTTTACATCATAGACCTGCGTTACCGTTCCGCGTTCGAACACGTTTCGAAACACACCTTTCCAGACGACCACCGGACCTTTGTTAACATAGCTTGGACTCAATCCTGAGACGGCCCGGAGGACCATCTCACCGGTTTTATCGTCCAGCATCCGGATCGTACATGCCTTAACGCCCAGAACAGAAGTGGCGATGGAGGTAATTCGTTGTAGAAGGCCTTCCAGCTCGAATCCGGATGTCAGTGCGAGGCTGATTTCATAAAGGGACGAGATGTCTCGGAGATGCCCTCGCGAAGACGGATCATCAGCCGCATCTTGGGCAATGTCGTCAGGCATAACTATTGACTCAGCTGTTTTCGAACGAACGGGTTCCGCTGATTTTTAAGTTTCACTCGACAAAGGATTCAACTTTACCCAATTCTCATTTACTTGTCAATTTCTTTCGGACCTTATGCGAATCGGAATCGACGGACGGGAATTGATTCGAGGGCAGGTGACCGGAATCGCCCGCTTCCTCAGGAATTTTTTGGAAGGGGTATCGATTCTAAAACCTCCCCACGAGATCATTCTCTTCGGAAATCAAAGGACAGACCCCACGGGCGTTCCGGACCAGGCAACTTTAAGAGTGATCCCGGAGCGCGTGACCACGTGGTGGGATCATATCTCCTTGTCCCAAGCCATTGAGCGACACGGCATCGATGTCTTTTTTTCGCCGTTTGACAAAGGCCCGCTCAGGGGCGGATGCCCGCTGGTGATTTCGGTCCACGATCTCTTCTTTCTGACCCTGTCGGAAAAAAGCGGGATCAAACGTGCGGTGTATGATCGCTATTATTTCCTTCTCCGTCGCAGAATTTTTAACCGGGCGTCGGCCATCGTCACAGTTTCCGAGGTCTCCAAGGGAGACATTGTATCGTTGTTTAACATTCCGCCGGATCGGATCCACATTGTTCCTAACGCTGTGACGGGGTCTATCCAAATGGTGGACGATGCGTTTGAGATTGAACGGGTAAAAGCGAAGTACGGCGTATCGGGTGAATATCTGATGTTCGTCGGAAATTTCAAACCTCACAAAAATGTGAAGTCCCTTCTGGATGCCTTTATCCACTTGCCAGAACAGATCCAGGGAAAGTATACCCTTCTGTTGTGCGGGTATTTGGACGCCTTTGGAGAACAGACCCGACGAGCGGCAGATGCACGGAATCTCCAGGGCCGGGTGCATTTCACCGGGGCGGTTACGGATGAAGATCTTCCTGCTCTCTATTCCGGAGCCTCGGCATTTCTCTTCCCATCCCTGTACGAAGGTTTCGGCATTCCGCCTCTCGAGGCGATGGCCTGCGGGACCCCCGTGATCTGTTCAGATGCACCTCCTCTGCCGGATGTCGTGGGTGATGCCGCTCTGGTGGTGAATGCCCGGCATCCCGAGGCAATCGCAAAGGCCGTGGTGAGGGTTCTGACCGATCAAGCGTTCTCATCAGAGCTTAGAGATAAAGGTCTCAAACGGGCAGGCCACTTCTCGGTGGAACGCGTCACACGGATGGTGCTTGAAGTCCTTGAACACGTCAAAGTTTCCCGGTAAGGTCAAGCGGCGTCGGATTCCCTTATGTTTGTAACCACCAAGGATCGGGCAGTACTGTTTGCGAACGATTTCCCGCCAGTGGGGAGCGGAATCGCAACCGCTTTCCTCAACTTCTGGATGAGGCTTCCTAAAGAACGGGTGGTTGTGATCGCCCCCCGTATGGTGGGGGCCCGGGAGGTGGACGCAGGACTTCCTTTTCCGGTCAAGCGGATCACTCTCCCGCGAGGGGAAGGAGCCCTGTCAAAAATTCTTAAGACGGGTCTAACGATCATCCACTCGCTCAGGATTGCGGGTTCCGCCAGGCCTTCCTGTCTACACTGCGGTCAGGTTTTCTCCTCGGGGATTGCGGGTTGGATCTGCAAACGGATCTTCGGCATCCCTTACGTGATCTATGTGTATGGTTCGGAAACGGTACGATTGGGCGGAGGGATTTTAAAAAGCTTGATGCGTGCGACCCTGGAGGGAAGCGAGAGGGTTGTCACCAATAGTAATGCGACCACGGATGAGTTCCGGGATTTTGGAGTCCGGGGAGAAAGGCTCATACGGGTTTATCCCGGGGTCGATCCAACTCTTTTTCAACCCGGTCCGAAGAACCCTGAGTTCCTGAGTCGCTATAGTCTTGAGGGCAGACGCGTCATCCTCACCGTGGCTAGGCTGGACCAGAGAAAGGGTCACGACATGGTCCTGCGGGCGTTGGGAAGGCTTCGGGACTCTCATCCGGATCTCGTCTATCTGGTGACGGGGCGAGGTAGAGAAGAATCGAGACTCAAGGCCCTTGCGGAGGACTGCGGGGTCGCAAATCGGGTCCGTTTCATCGGATTCGTGCCCGATGAGGACCTCCCGTCGATCTATAATCTCTGCGATGTCTTCGCCATGCCGAACCGCGTGACGGAGGGGACGGCGCTCAAAGGGGATGTGGAGGGGTTCGGGATTACGTTTGTCGAAGCCGGGGCCTGCGCCAAGCCCGTGGTGGCGGGACGCTCTGGGGGCGCGATAGAGGCTGTCCTGGATGGCCAGACCGGGGTCCTGGTCGATCCCCATTCGGAAGAGGAGGTCACTGAAGCGATCCGGGGCTTGCTGGATAATCCCGATGAGGCCCGCCGCCTGGGGGAGGCAGGGCGCCTTCGGGCTGAAAGGGAATTTGACTGGAACCGATTGGCCAAGCAAATTGAGGAGATCTTATAGTATCAAATCCGAATGTGAGGAGGGAATCTTGTCCAAAACCGTTAAGATTGCTGTCGTGGGAGGGGGAAGTTATGGGTGGACGCCCAATCTTATGTCGGACCTCGCTCGGTCGACTTACTTGTCGGGGTCGGAGCTCTGTCTGATCGATACGGATCCAGGTCGCCTGGAGGTCATGGACCCCCTGGGGGTTCGTTATTTCCGGGAGAAAAATTCGAAGTGCCGGATACAAACGACGACGGATCTTTCGAAGGGCTTGGATGGAGCCGATTATGTGATGGTTTGTATCTCGACCGGCGGGCTGAAGTCCATGGCGGTGGATTTGGAAGTCCCGGAACGCTACGGGGTCTATCAACCTGTCGGGGATACGGTGGGGCCGGGGGGCCTTTCCCGCACCTTCAGAAATGTACCGGTCTTTCTGGATCTGGCTCGTCAAGTGGAGGATCGTTGTCGACCAGGGGCACTGATGATCAACGTGACGAACCCCCTGACCCCCCTCACCCGGGTGGTCGCCAGGGAGACGAGTGTTCCGGTGGTTGGGCTTTGCCACGGAGTGGGGGGGCAGGTGAATCACCTGTCCGGGCTGGTCGGTGCCGAGGGACCCGAGGATGTCGCCTATGTCACATCCGGGATGGACCACTGTCCCTGGTTGCTCGAGTTCAAAGTTGGGGGTCGGGACGTGGGGGAGGTTCTGATTGAGATGGGAATCGACGAGTGGTTAGCGACTCCCCTGGATCAGGTTCAGGAGGACAGTCCCTTTGTGGAAGAGGTGAAAAACCGGGCGGGATTCAGGCTCTGGCGGGACCTGGGTTACTTGCCGGGGATCGGCGACCGTCACCTCACGGAGTTCTTCCCACATTTCCTGAAGGACAAGGAGACCATCTCCCGATATGGCGTGAAATTGACCACGATCACCACCCGGGTGGAGAATCTGAAAAGGGCCAGGGAACGGGCGGAGGGGATGGCCTCAGGGAAGGTACCGTTGAGATTCAACCCGCCCGCGGACAACGTCATCGGGATCGTCGAGGCGCTGGAGGGAGGCGACCGTCTGATGGAATCTGTCAACGCTCCGAATATCGGCCAGGTCTCCAACCTGCCGACCGGCTTCGTCGTGGAGACCAGGTGCGCTTACGATGCGACAGGGATTCACCCCCTTGCTGCTGGTGCACTTCCTTCCGTCCTGCGCGCGATCGTGGAGCCCCACCTCCTTCGACAGGAACTGAGTATCGATGCTGCACTCGAGGGTGACCGCCGGAAGGCCCTTCAAGCCCTGATTGAAGACCCGCGGATAATGGACATAGACATTGCAAGGCCGATGTTGAATGAGATGCTGGAAGGAAACAGGGAACATTTGCCGAGGTTTTTCTAAAAATGTCAACATCTGAATCACTAAACGGGCGGGTCGCGATTGTGACAGGGGCCGGCCGTGGAATGGGTCGCGCCGTGGCTATCGCAATCGGCAAAAGGGGGGGGAGCGTTGTCGTTAATGACTTAGACACGCCATCCGCCGAGGAGACCGCGGCGAAGCTCACGGGCAAGGGCTACGATGCGATCGCCGTCCAGGCCGACGTGGTCGACCCATCGGGCGTCCGGAGTATGGTCGATCGGACCGTTGAGCGGTTCGGCGCTGTGCATATCCTGGTGAACAACGCGGGGATTCTCCGGCCGACTTCCGTCCCGGATATTTCCGTGGAGGAATGGGAGCTTGTGATCGGGGTCAATCTGAAAGGGACCTTCCTCTGTTCCCAAGCCGTTCTTCCGTCGATGAAGGACGGGGGCTGGGGCCGTATTGTCAATTTTTCTTCCACGGCCGGAAAGAGCGTCAGCACCCTTGGTGGGGCCCACTATACCTCGGCCAAAGCGGGCATCCTGGGCTTCACCCGACACCTTGCAAAGGAGGTCGCAGGGGACGGGATTACGGTCAATGCGGTCTGTCCGGGATTGATCGACACGGAGATGGTCCGGTCAACGATCGACGAGGAAGGGATTCGGGGTTACACCGAAGGTTTCCCGATTTCACGTCTGGGTACACCCGAGGAGGTGGCGGACCTGGTGACGTTCCTGGTTTCGGATCGTGCGGCATATATCACCGGGGCCGCGATCGATATCAACGGGGGAGATTTGATGGTGTAAAGGTCACCGAGCAGGATCGGGCCTTCGGAAAAGTTCAACTGAAGTTGATCGTGCAGGGGCGCACCGTTCGGTTCGGCTGCGAACCTTTTAGGATGATACCTATGACACCTACCGAAATTATATGATACGAAAGTCCGGCTTGCCTTCTAAGTGTCGGGTTTGGAGGTATTATATCCATCGGATAAAAAGGATTTGAGCGATGAACCCTAACCCTCTTATCATAAGGTGATTGAGTAGATATTGGCACCAGCGTATATTAATAATATGCTGGTAATTAATCCACTTAAGTTAGCAAATGACTGCAAGATAAGTAGGGCCTATTTTCGTGCAGCCCGTTGGGGTGGAAAAAGGCGATGTCCAAGCTGCGATTATCAGCGCAGGTTGCCCTTATTAAAAGACGATCGGTTCAGGTGTTCACGGTGTGGATATCGGTTTAAAGATTTCACGGGCACTTATCTTGAAAGGCTTCGAATTTCATTTGACGAGCTTGCCCATTTACTTTATCTGTTTGTATTGGGAGTGCCCTCTTACCGATCCAGGCACTACCTGTCCGTATCGCTGAAAACGGCTCAGCGGATTTATACCACGTTTCGCCAGGCCATCTACGATCATAGCTTTACGGACCAGGTGCTTTGGGGTGAGATCGAGTTGGACGAGGCGATGTATGGAGGTCATCATAAGGGTAAGCGTGGATGGGGAGCAGCCGGAAAACACTTGGTTTTCGGGCTTTATCAGAGGAACGGAAAAGTCCTCACCTTTCCCATTCCGGATCGAAGTCGAAACACCCTTACACCGCTTGTGACCTCACACACCAAAGCAGGCAGTCTATACTACACCGATGACTGGCACGCCTACACTTGGCTGTCAGTCAAAGGTGACCACGTGGTTGTTCGAAAAGAAGAAGGGGTGCCCAAAGGCAAAGGCCGACATCACATCAATGGCATCGAAGGCTTCTGGAGTTTTTCTAAAAATTGGCTATATCAATACAGAGGAATCCCTCGACATCATTTCCATTTATACCTGAAGGAAACAGAGTTCAGATTCAACCAGGAAGACGAGGATCTCTTCCCAATTATTGCTTCATATCTGGTGAATCTGGTACCAATATCTTCCTAATTACCTATCATAAACACATACAGCGCCTTACGGGATGAAGTCGGAAAGGTTCTAAGTGCCGGTAAGGAAAGGGCCCGCCAGGCTGTGGAACGGGAAAAAGCTGGGACCTACTGGGAGGTTGGGGGCTTGATCCAGGGGCATTTGCTTGCAAATAAGGACCGGGCAGACTACGGAAAAAAGTTGGTTCCCCGGCTGGCAAATTCCGTGGGGATCAGCGAGAGGGTTTTGTATGAATCTCTCCAATTCTACCGCTCGTTTCCAATTCTGCGCGCGCGCGCAGAATTGACCTGGTCGCACTACCGAAAACTGATGAAAATCCCGTCGGATAACAAACGATATCTCTTTGCAAAAAAAGCAGATAGACAGGGTTGGAGCAGCCGGGAACTGGCCGCGCAGATACAGGCCGGATCTCTCCCGGCGAAGAGCGTTCAGCAGCCCGAAAAGGGTCCGATCATCCGACTCCAAGCCAAGCGGGGACGGCTTTTCACCTACCGGCTGATCGAGGCTCCGAGCGGAAGGGGACTGCGGCTGGATCTGGGGTTCGGAATCCTTCTAAAAAGGTCACTAAATCGGCTTGGTAACCCCGAAGAAGGCTCGTTTGTGGAGGCGGTTCGGGGTCCGGATGACGGGGAACCGGTTTTCAGGCTTCGGACAATTCGCGACAGGCGGGCATTTTATACGTACTTGGCGTACGTGGAGCGTGTAATCGACGGGGACACCATATGGCTGGACGTGGACTGCTGTTTCCAGGTGTGGAGCCGGCAGAAGGTGCGCCTGAGAGGGATCGACACGCCGGAGCTTCGGACCAGGGAGGGCCAGGAGGCGAGGGCATTCGTGGCGTCAGCGCTTTCAGGGAATGGGTCTGTGGCGATCACGACGACGAAACCGGACAAGTACGACCGGTATCTGGCCGACCTGTTTTATCTGCCCGGAAAAGGGAAGGCTGAAGATGCGGTGAGAAACGGCCGGTTTTTAAACGGGGGAGCTGTTAGGAAGGGATACGCAAAGAGGCATTGAAGATTGAAGAAATCAATAAGGCCACAAGAGGGCCGCCTTTCCGATCCCCGAATCACGAATCACGATCCACGGCCTCACATATTTGATGCCAGATTGGGGTTGACTCGGCTTTGAATAGTTGATATATTCAACTATATGAATATTTCAACCGATTGGCTGGGCGAGATTCGCCGATTGCCGTCCAGCAAACGGGCTGTGGTCCACGAACCGGAAACGCCGAGATATTCGCAGGCCCGAACCAAGCTTCGCTATCTGATTAACCAGGGGATATACATCGGCTTCCAGAAAAGTCCTGAAAAGCACAGGGAAATCGAGATCGCTGTCTGGGCACCCCCTGATGCAGGAAAAAGATCCGGGCACTATGGTTGCTTTCGGGTATTCTTTAAGGGCGGTGAAGTCCTAAGCGCTGTCCTTTTTTGTTATTATGACGGAACTGAAGGGTCTCCGGGTTTCACATCCCGTGAGAAGGCGCAAGTTTTCGCCAGACAACAGGGTTTTATTTAAGGAGAAAAGAATGGCTAAACTGAGTGAGAGAAATTACAAATATCAGGCTGCTGGACGAACCTGGGTAGTGCCGAAGCTCAATCTCGCAAAGATGCCCGATGGTACAGTGGCAATACTGGAGAAAGAGATTGATAGGATACATCGGGCAATTGCGAATGAGATCTGCGGGTCGCCAGAGAATCTCTCAAAGGAGGAGCTTGAATTCCTATGTGATGTTGCTGAGACTCCCTTCTCGCAAGTTGCTGACTACCTTGGTGTGCACAAGAGTACGCTCACTAAGTGGCGCAGAAGTGAATTACCAAAGAACGCTTTGAATCTTCTTCTCAAGAAGTGGTTCTGGTTCAAGCTCTTTGGGTCATTCGTTGGCAATTATACAGTGAGGTACAGAGAGCTAGAAGATGAAAGAACATTCTTGGCTCACGCCAAAAGTGAGGCAATTGGGAAGAAACTCGCTGAGTCAATAAAAAAGATGACGGCTTAGCCTTAATGCGGCATTAATCGCGTCCCCGTAACGAAGAGAATCTCGCCGGGGTTGGTGTTTGAAGCATTCAGGGCTTATTCCATGAGTCCACATTCTGTGGCCTGATGGAAGCCAGCTTCAGTCTGGCTTGGTGCCCCAGAAGCGAGGGGCTTCAGCCCCACGCGACGGTTGCCGAATGCCGAATTAAGGTTAGTTATGCATAGAAAGGTTTAACGTCAATATACCTTTAAGCGTCTTAAATAATTGCGCATAATTTCTGGAGAGTTTCGTTTCAACGAGCCTGCTCCTTTCCTGTAGTCAATGGCTGAACGATCTCTGTGCGTAATATTTTGATCGACGCTTCACGCTGCCGCTGCCACTTTTTTTGTGCCACTTCCGTCTCACGGTTTTCCTGCCACTGCCACTGCTTTTCCCCTGACTTCCGACCTCTGGCCCCTGACGTTGCTCTTCCTGCCCCTGCCACTGCTCTCCCTGGCCCCTGACTTCAGGTTTTGACTTTACCTGACCTCCGACCTCTGGCCACTGCCCTTGCCTTTCCTGCTACTTCCACCTGCCACTGCTCTCCCTGACCCCTGACCTTTTATACGCAAATATTTATGATGTAAACGACACCCCATGCTTGTACGTGGACTGCGGTTTCCAGGTGTGGAGCCGGCAGAAGGTTGCCTTTTTGAACCCCGAATCACGATCCACGAACCCCGGGTTCTCCGATCCCTGACCTCCGACCTCTGACCCCTGCCTTTCCTGCCACTGCCACTGCTACTGCCTTTGCTTTCCCCGTTTCACCTCTCACGGTTTTCCTGCTACTGCCACTGCAACTGCTTTTCCCCTGACCTCTGACTTCCAGTTTTGACTTTCCCCGACCTCTGACCCCCGACCCCTGCTTATCGGTGCATACCTTGCGGCATTCCTTCGCTACTCATTTGCTTGAACGGGGAACGGATTTGCGTTATATTCAAGAATTATTAGGACATAAGAGTTCTAAGACCACCGAAATCTACACCAGGGTCACAACCCGAGATATCGGTAAGATTCAGAGTCCTCTGGATAGTTTAATGTAACCGTCAAAGGTGAGTTCATCCTAAAAACGATTTCTCCTATAGCAAGGCATTCACGAACATATACCGGTATCTTCTTCGTGGGGAGGTATCTGCGAAGGGCGGGGAATATCCCGAAATTAAGAAATCTACGTAGGAGTTCGGGAATACCGTAAGTTAGGTGCCATGGTTGACATCAGCAAACTTCCTGAAGAGCAACATGAATGCTAAGTCGACTTGCGCTCTCTGCCTCACTCGGACGGAATTAGTCAACAGCCATCTGATCCCTGCGGCACTATACCGCCAGATTCGCGAGCCCCAGCAACTGAATCCCAACCCTGTCTTGATTTCTAAATCTGGAGCACGGCTCACAAGTGATCAGGTCAAAGCGCGTCTTCTTTGCAGTGATTGCGAAAATCTACTTTCCAGAGAAGGTGAGGACTATGTTCTTCCGAGATGTGCAAGGAAAGACGGAGGGTTCAAATTACGGGACGACATACTCAAGGGCACTTTGATTGAACAGTCTCCGAGATACAAGGGCTACGAAATTGGCTCTACATTAAGGCAAGGGATCACCAAACTCCTCCACTTTGGCTCCGGTGTGTTTTGGAAGAGTTCCGTGGGCAAGTGGAAAGACCGGGGAAGGATGGTGAAATCCATCGATCTTGGGCCATATGAGGAAGAGTTCCGTCGGTATCTTCATGGGCAAGCACCTTTCCCTCTCCAAAGTCGTATGATGCTTCAGGTATCCGACAGCCCCAATCCTGACCTTGTAATTACTTTCCCTCATCGGACGAAACTGCGAGGAATGTTTAGGTACAAATTTCAGATACCAGGCCTGCAATTCGTTCTTTTCGTTGGTGGCAAAATCCCTCACGAAAAGTTCACGCTTGCTTCGAGCACTTGCCAATCAGTGTTTCTTTGCGATTTGCACGACGATGGAGCGTTTCGTGGCATGCTTGATTTGGTGAGACAGGCTGGGAAACTGAAACCAGCAAGGCGAAAGAGGAAATAAGGTCATCCACGGCACCTAACAAGGCACTCCCAAGCTTCGCTGACGCTCCGCAGAAACCTGCCTTTGTATCTTTTGTCTGAGATCGCCCGAAAAAACGGGGGCAAGGTCGAAGCAAGATCCTGGTTGCCTGTAGGGTTGAGAAGGGATACATATTTTGGGATATCCCTGACCTCACAGGAGGAGTAAAGATGGAGCAACTGTCCTCAAACAGTGACCCGGTCAAGAAGCGCAGGAGCTTGTCCCCGGAACAGAAGTATGAGATTTTCCTTGAAGCCAGCCGGGGAGATGTTCCCATTGCACAGGTGCTGCGGAAATGGGGCATTCATTCCTCGGATCTAAAGCGTATTCGTGAGTCGGTCAAGTCCGGGGCCCTCAAGGAGTTCAAGGGTCGCCGGAGCCGCAAGCCGATGGTATCGGCTGAGGAGGTGGAGCAGCTGCGCAAAGAGCGGGCACGCCTGGAGCAAACGATCATTGAGCAATCTGTGGAACTTTCCCTGCTAAAAAAAAGTGTGAATGGGATCTGACAGGCCCGATCAAGGGCCACCGGGTGCAAGCTGAGGTCAAACGCGAGATCCTCTTAATGGTCCATCGGGCCAAGGAGAAAGGGGTGAAACTCACCCGTTCTTGCGAGATCCTACAGCTTCCCCTCCAGCGGTATTGTGCCTGGAGCCGGCGAGATCGAGAAGAGAAGCTGGATGGGGTGTCGGACCCGCTTTTGGATGGGAAGCCCGGGCCCGCCCCTGATGAGGCCCTACACGGATTGCTGAGGGAGGAGAAAGAGCAAATCTCGGCCCTCTTAAGGGATGAGACCTATGCCGATCTGCCTCCCCATCAGCTGGCGGTGGTAGCCTCAGAGAAGGGGGTAGTGCAGGCCTCGGCCTCCACACGCAGGAAACAGGTGAGGACGCCGGTCAAGCAGAGCAAGCCCCAGGTCAAACCTGAAGGTCCTAATCAGGTCTGGAGCTGGGACCTGACCTACATCCCATTTTTCGGTTTGTTCCTGTATTTTACCGCCATTCTCGACGTGTATTCCAGGAAGATCGTAGGATGGAAGCTCTCCTTCAACGCGACCGTGGAGCAGGTCAAACAGGCTTGGGATCAAGCCCTTGCCAACGAAGGACTGCTGGACCTGGACACTGGGCCCATAAGCTTGACAGCCCTCTCAGATCACGGATCTCAGATGAAGGCCAAATCGATGGCCCAATTCTTCAAGGACCTGGGCATCTCGCAGCTGTTTGCCCGATATCAAACACCCACGGACAACGCCTGGATCGAAGCCTTTTTCCGGACATTCAAATACGACTGGCTGCGCTTCCAGGACATCTTCACATTCCATCAACTGGAAGGCCTGATTGATTCCTTCATTCACAGCTACAACGCCGAACGCTATCACGGGGCAATACAGTATGTCACGCCTCTTCAGAGGCATAAAGGCCAGCATCAAAAGATTCTTCACCACCGACAAGGTCGAAAGGAGGAGGCTCGGCAGCGCCGCATAGAAATCAATCGGCAAAGAACATCCCAGACCATCCACAAGGCTGCCTGAATCTTGCTTGGACCTTTATCTACTTTTCTCTTGTTATCTCAGAATAGATACAGTTGGCAGGTCGGGAGTGCCGGGAACGTTACACGCCAGCGGCACAAGCTCTTGAAAGAACCACCACGCAGACATTCAGGGATATAAAATCTATGACACTAATACTGGGCGTCTGTGGGAAAGACTTTCTAGTGGTCGGAGCGGATTCCCGACGTGTTGAGGAATCCAGTGATGGAATGGAGATCAAGGATGGTGTACAGAAGCTCTTCCACCTGAAGGACCTCCTATACTTCTCCTTCTCTGGCCAAAGGCTGATTCCTGCCGCAATTCTTAAGAGCTATCAAGAAAACCGAATTCGGAAACCCAAGACATTCTCAGATTTCATTGAAGCCTTCAGTAGCCTGGCCCGCCACATCAGGGAACACACACCTCATCCGGTAAAGGCCAACCAGTTCGCCGTATATGGATTTGACCAGGAGAGAAGGACATTCCGGATGGTGATCTTTCATGAAAGTATTTGAACTTGGATACCCCTTCCTTTGGAAGGGGAGGAAAAGTTTAGCTTGCTGAGGGTAAGCTAAAAGGCTGTTTTGTCCGTACCGTAGTCGAAAAGGTAACTTCTAAAGTGATCAGAGGATATATTCGGTTTCATCTTCAAGAGCAGAAAGGGCCCCTACAGTTGGATCTGTTTGGGGAGGGGAGTGGTTAATGCCCCGCCCTTTGGGCGGGGTGATTTACTCTGGTAATGACTATCAGCCTTTGGAGCCCCACACGTCATTTTTCGCGCTAGCAGCCTGTTGAAAAAGTGCGTTTATGCCAAGATGACTGTTGTCTTTCCTTGTGGTTTGGTCCTATGATATATCAGGTTCAAACTGAGAAGGGAGGACGAGCAAATGGCAATGGGAAAACGAGGACGACAGAGACAGGAAAACCTGTTCATCGCATCGAACACTTTGGTGAAATTTCCGGGTCATCCCTTTGCGAAGCCTTAAGGGCCAGAAGAAGATCTTTATCTTGAGATCACCATCCGAGGTCAGAACATTCTTAGGCACAATGAAACACAAGGCAGTCAAACAACTATGAAGAATCATAAAGGGAAATTCTGGCCCTTTTGCTCTTTTGACTTTTCCAAAATTGGAACAGGCTCTTAACACGCCGCTTGCGGCTCGTGCCTGCGGCCCTCGACCAAACCCACTTCGTGGGTTCGCAAGCGGCTAAACTACATGCGGAAAGTCAAGAGCAAAGTTGACGATTTCGAGGTTGGATGAGATTTTTTATGCCGGTTTTCTCAGCGTCAAGGGGTGTAAAGTGGACATTCTTACTATGTTCGGAGCGCAGTTCGCCCTTATGGTGCAGGACCGGTCTTTGAAGAGGGGCGAAGCTCCCGTGTGGGGGGTGGTGTCTTCCGATACCAACTTACATCCGCGGCCGGCACTCTTGTTTGTGTGAGTAGGTGTGCCGGTCTTCGCGCATTTTCTAATCCGATCCAGGAAGACGGGGAGGCCTGCGGATCTGTTAGCCGAAGCGACTCCTATCGGAGCCCTCCTCTCAAGCCAGTTCTGCAGGCCGCCCCTGGCCGCCTTGGAAGGCGGCAGCTTGTGTAACCGGTCCGGCAGGAGACTGCACCGGATGTGAATCGAGCAGCGATGTCAAAGAGCGAGTGTGACCGCGGCAGCGGTCAGGCGGCGGCGCGAGCGCGCCGTCGGGGATGCTGCTTTTTCTTGTAGCGCTTCATGTAGCGCCTCTCGAGCGTTTTGAGGGATGCCGCGGGGTGGTCTCTCTCCTCGTAGAGACGATTTTCTCTGAGCAGGGCTACGATGAGCCGTAGGAGCTGGGACGAGGCGGCCACGATATTCTTGCGGTAGCACTTCTTCCTGAGCTCGCGTTCGAGGAAGCGGCGGCGGACCTGGGGCACGACCCGGGCGGTCTGTTCGGTCATCTGGTAGATGATTCGCCGCAGCCGGGGATTGCCGATCTTGCTCATCCGCCTTTTGCCTTTGTACTTTCCGGAGTCGGCGATGCGCACGTTCGTGCCGGCGAGCTTCTCGATCTGTTTGAAGTGGGTGAAGCGGGTGGCCCCTCGCGTCTCCGCGGTAAATTGGGCAGCCAGGTTTTTGTTGATGTTGGGGATCGAGTCGACGATTTGGAAAGTCGGATCCTGCTGAGTGCGGGCGATCATCGCCTGCTCCACAGCTTTGAGTTGCGTCTCGGTCCGCCGGAGCGCCTCGATCCAGCCATTCAGGATGATGCGGAGGACATCTTCCTGGCCCTCGACCGGGATCCCGATGGAGGTCCGGGCCTCCTCCTTCAGCTTCTGCAGCGTCGCCACCCCGTAACTGCCTCTTGAGATCCGATGGATCTGGCGGCCCTCCTCTTCGATGTCAATTTCCTCGAAGTGGCGGGGCAAGAAATATCGCTCCAACAGGTAGCGGGAGGTCTTCGTACGAATGTTGACCGCGTGGAGGAACTCCGGGAAGACGCGTTCCATCAGAGACCGGGTGCGGAGCAGGGACTTTGTGAGGTCCTTCCGGAGCTTGTCGTAGGCGATTGAGAGCTGGTGCGCGGCCTCCATGTGAGGCTCGAACGTCCTGAAGAGATCATAGCTTCCCTTCTGTGCGCTGTCGGCCACCAGAAAGGCATCCCTGGGATCCGACTTGGAGAAATCGCGGTGCATCATCGGTCTTGCGTGATACGTCGTGAGGGGGCTCACCAGCAGCACGCGATACCCCTTCCCCTGGAGGTAGTGGGCCAGGGTAACCCACAGATTGCAGGACGTCTCGATGGCCACCACCATCCGATCCGGCCCGCAATCTTTGATGCGTCGCTCCAGATGCTGCCAGAGGGTATGGTCATATCCCGCTCGCGTCACGGGGAATGAGAAGGCCCCGCCTTGCTGAAGTCCGGAGGGATCGAGCACCGACCCGCTGTGTTTTTCCTTGCCCGGATCGATCCCGAGGACGAAATTCTGGGAGATGGCCTGTCGTTTAAGGTGGAAGATTTTCGACTTCATCGTATACCTCCAGCGTTGAGGGTTGAGTTTGCTTGCGCTTGCCGAATCTTAAGACACCTTGCCTTGCAAGGGAAGATTCAGCCCCTCAACGCTGTTTTTTCCTCCTTTACTCAATATAGAAATCGTTAAATGCAAGCAGCGCAAAGACAAACCCCATAAACCATACACTCTTGCTCTTGACTGAGCAATCCTGCAAATCGTCGGAGGCAAGTATGCAACATGTGAAGTTTACTTCAGATTATAAGATACCGATGCTGGGATTAGGGACGTGGGGCTTGCGTGGGCATGCTTGCAAGCAGGCGGTGAAAGAGGCATTGAGTCTTGAGTATACCCACATCGATACGGCGTGGATGTATGAGAACCAGGGAGCGATCGGAGAGGCGCTGAAGGAGTCTGGGACTGACCGAGGTAGGCTTTTTATCACATCTAAGGTGTGGTGCACCGACCTGCACTATGACGGGGTGTTGGCGCAGTGCGAGGAGACGCTACGGGATCTACAGACAGCGTATGTGGATCTGTTTCTGATTCACTCGCCCAGCGAGACGGTGCCGATGGCAGAGACGTTCAAGGCACTGAAGCGACTCTTCGAGGAGAGGAAGGTTCGGAGCGTTGGGGTGAGCAATTTTACGGTGGTTCATCTGGAAGAGGCACATCCGGGTTCGTGAGCCACTGAACGATTTATGAAATGGGAAAAGAAAGGAAATGTATGAGGTCGATACGCTGTAAAACGCTACTAATAGGACTACTATTGTGGATGGTGTTGTTCGACGAAAGAGGATATGCTCAGGATCAATTGGTCATTTCAAGTGGAATAGCTGCTGATAATGATAACATATTTCTTTTAACTGAACCAATCATCAGAGAGGCGTATACACGGTTAGGAATCACCATTGAGATAAAGCAATATCCTTGGCTACGATCCCTTAATGCTGCTAATGATGGCATCGTTGATGGCGAACTCTACCGAGTCGCCGAAATCCAGGAGGAGTATCCTAATCTCCTGATGGTGAAGGTGCCCATTGTTTATGTAGACTTTGTTGTGTTCACTAAGGATCTTCATTTTCAGGTGAAAGGTTGGGACAGTTTACGCCCCTACCACCTCGGTTTTCTTCGAGGAGTCAAGAAAATCGAATACCACACTCAGGGGATGCAGGTTCATATGTCGAACACGCAGGAAGCAACCTTCAAAAACTTACAGATTGGACGGTCCGATCTTGTTATTGATGAACGGTTTTCCGGATTGCAAATCCTCAATACGCTGGGATTCAAGGACATTCAGGTGCTTTCTCCTCCGCTTGAACGATTTCCTAGCTATCATTTTCTGCATACTCGTCACGCAGACCTGGTACCCCAAGTGGAAAGGATATTAAAGCAACTGGAACAGGAAGGATTTATGGAAGCGGTGTACAAGCAGGTGAGCCAAGAACTGTTCAGTCCGAAAGAGGAGTCATTGCCTGAATAGAAAGGGATTGCTTAACCGCCAAATGCACCGTATTTGGGGGACGCGCAGCAATTTTAGCTCTGTACGTTTGGTCACGTTTCTTGTTGCTTCAAGCTTGGGGGCTGTATCTATTCTGAGATAACAAGAGAAAAGCAGATAAAGGTCCAAGCAAGATTCAGGCAGCCTTGTGGATGGTCTGGGATGTTCTTTGCCGATTGATTTCTATGCGGCGCTGCCGAGCCTCCTCCTTTCGACCTTGTCGGTGGTGAAGAATCTTTTGATGCTGGCCTTTATGCCTCTGAAGAGGCGTGACATACTGTATTGCCCCGTGATAGCGTTCGGCGTTGTAGCTGTGAATGAAGGAATCAATCAGGCCTTCCAGTTGATGGAATGTGAAGATGTCCTGGAAGCGCAGCCAGTCGTATTTGAATGTCCGGAAAAAGGCTTCGATCCAGGCGTTGTCCGTGGGTGTTTGATATCGGGCAAACAGCTGCGAGATGCCCAGGTCCTTGAAGAATTGGGCCATCGATTTGGCCTTCATCTGAGATCCGTGATCTGAGAGGGCTGTCAAGCTTATGGGCCCAGTGTCCAGGTCCAGCAGTCCTTCGTTGGCAAGGGCTTGATCCCAGGCCTGTTTGACCTGCTCCACGGTCGCGTTGAAGGAGAGCTTCCATCCTACGATCTTCCTGGAATACACGTCGAGAATGGCGGTAAAATACAGGAACAAACCGAAAAATGGGATGTAGGTCAGGTCCCAGCTCCAGACCTGATTAGGACCTTCAGGTTTGACCTGGGGCTTGCTCTGCTTGACCGGCGTCCTCACCTGTTTCCTGCGTGTGGAGGCCGAGGCCTGCACTACCCCCTTCTCTGAGGCTACCACCGCCAGCTGATGGGGAGGCAGATCGGCATAGGTCTCATCCGTGTGGGGCCTCATCAGGGGCGGGCCCGGGCTTCCCATCCAAAAGCGGGTCCGACACCCCATCCAGCTTCTCTTCTCGATCTCGCCGGCTCCAGGCACAATACCGCTGGAGGGGAAGCTGTAGGATCTCGCAAGAACGGGTGAGTTTCACCCCTTTCTCCTTGGCCCGATGGACCATTAAGAGGATCTCGCGTTTGACCTCAGCTTGCACCCGGTGGCCCTTGATCGGGCCTGTCAGATCCCATTCACACTTTTTTTTAGCAGGGAAAGTTCCACAGATTGCTCAATGATCGTTTGCTCCAGGCGTGCCCGCTCTTTGCGCAGCTGCTCCACCTCCTCAGCCGATACCATCGGCTTGCGGCTCCGGCGACCCTTGAACTCCTTGAGGGCCGTTGCTCCATCTTTACTCCTCCTGTGAGGTCAGGGATATCCCAAAATATGTATCCCTTCTCAACCCTACAGGCAACCAGGATCTTGCTTCGACCTTGCCCCCGTTTTTTCGGGCGATCTCAGACAAAAGATAGGACCCCCAGTGCCAGATTCCCGCTGTGGCTGCTGGTTGTCGGAATAATTGCTTATACGACCCTGTTGAGCACACTCTCAGCCGTCGGATCCGCGTTGTTGTTTCGGTATGCTGCGCGGCAGCGACCTCCGGCGGTAGTACGGTCGGAGGGTTGACCCGCGCGCCGGCGATCTAATCAGAGATCGCGGACCTAGGCCGGTTCCCCGGGACGGAGAATGAAATTCCGGGTTTCGCCGCCTCCCACGCGTGAAGCGCCTTACTTGCCGTTAGTTTCGACTGAGTATCAAATATAGATCCCCGCTGGACAGGTTGTGTGGCGGGGATTCCCGTCAAAAGCAGCCTCCCAACCACCTCCAATGACATACACCTATTCTATTATTCTATTTCCCCTATCTGCGCTCAGATCAGCAAAGCCATGAATTACCGGTAGAAAAACACTCTTGGCCAGGCATCCACGTGACCTACAGAAGAACGCCATCACGACGCTTCGTTTCATCAAGAAGTACTTGACATCAGCCTGAGTCTTGATATTTTATTCGATGAGTTTGCTGGGGAAGCCGCCAGTCCGCGGAAAGGGTCTCAGGCCCACCCCACCTCCCGCTATGTCCGACATATACCTTCTTTCTGCCCGCCGTGCGGACACCGGGCGCTTTCAGAAAGAGGGTTCCCATGTCTAAGCTTCCCGCAAGTCCCAACCTAGTTTACCTCCGCAAGCAGGCGCGCAATTTCCTCAAAGCACTCCAGGAGGGTGATCCTGAAGCGCGCTCTCGTGTTATCGAGGGACACCCGCGCCTATCTTCCAACTCTTCAGACCCGGAGGTAGAGGAACTCGGGCTTGTCGACGTGCAGCTCGTCATCGCACGCGAGTACGGGTTCGACTCCTGGGCGAAGATGAAAGCCCACATTCTCAACGTTTCTGACGAGCTGATTAGCCGATTTCGTGAAGCGTTGATCCAGTACGATGTTGAGGCAACACGCCGATGTCTAGATGAATGTCCAGACTTGGTCAACCTGCGTTTGCCAGATGGAGATGACCCTCTCGCGCCCATCACATCGGAGTCTGGATTCCAGACGCCATTGCACATTGTTGCGTATCATCGCAACTGGATACCCGCACATCGTGATCCCCGGCCTCACATTGAATTGACCCGCTTACTCATCGAAAGGGGCGCCGACGTCAATGCCTCCGACAGCGAAGGTGAGGGCCCGCTGGTCCTTGCAACTCACGAGGGTTCGATTGAGTCTATGAAGCTCCTGCTGGAAGCCGGTGCCGATCCAAACATGGTGGGACATGGCGGTGGGAGCGCCTTAAGCTGCGCAGCCGTACACTGTGACTGGGATCGGTGTGATCTCCTAATGGCTGCCGGCGCCGAACCAGATCTTGGAACAGCAGCAATGATGGGAGATTTCGATCGAGTTCAACATCTATTGTCAGCATCCGAGTACGCGAATGATACGCTGCTTCAAGCACTTGATGGCGCCCTACGTTTTGGCCATCAGGAGGTCGCGCGGATCTTGGTGAATCAGGGCATCCCACCCTCAAGCGCACATGCAGCAGCGTTGGGCATGGATGACCGTGTTAAGCAAATGGTTGCTAACAATCCACAGCTTGTAACGAATCCGGACATTGGAGAGGACCCACTCGCGGCGGCGGCTCTGAACGGCCACACTAATCTGGTCCTATGGTTGTTGGACCACGGCGCTGATCCGAATCATCCCGATGATGATAATGCCGCTCCGCTGCATCAATGTGCCATGGGTGGGCATATCGCCGCGGCGGCGGTTCCTGGGCTCGTAAACGCGGGCGCAATGCTTCAGGCCATCCATCGCGGTTTTTCGCCCCTTCGGCGGGCGTTATCTACCGGCAATCTCGCTGTGGCGTTGGCTCTGATTGACGCGGGAGCAGATGTCAATGAGGCTACAGACGAGGAACCGAATCGGCTATTTCAACTCGCCGACGCTGAACGAAGTGGACAACCTCTGGAACTCTACCCGACGGTTATCGAGGCATTGATTCAACGAGGTGCAGGAGTCAACGAGACTGATACGAGGGGCCGAACATCATTGGATGCAGCGATAGCGGCCATCAAACCACACTGTGCCGAAATTCTTCGTCGCCACGGTGGTATGACCTCGCAGGAACTTTCGACGGCGTAGGCATAACAAGCGGATCGAGACGGACCGGTCAGGCTACCCTCCCATAGATACGTTTTCTTGCGGGGATTTTCAACAATAGCTATCTTCTTTTAACAAGCAGAGAATCACGAAAAACAAAACGTGTGACGTCCGCTCTATTCTTCATTTCGTGATGACAACAACCAACACAGCATGTAACAAGACGGTTCCCGGCTCCGCTCCTTCGTCGCTCCGGCCCAACTTGGCCTCACCGCACCGAAGACCCAACCACCCAATGGCCAAGTTCGGGAACCGCGACCGTTAACTGCCATACAGTTTTTTGACTTATGGTTTGAGTATAAGGGGCAAAAACTGATTTCGAAGCCTAAAAACACCTTGGCCCTGAATATGCGTCGCAATTTAAAGATCACAGCATTGTTGACGCTTATCACCACCGACCTCCCTATCCCCCAGAGGCTTTTGAATTCCTTTCAGAACTCATTACAGACGAACCAAGAAGGACGCTTGATGTCGGATGTGGTACAGGAGATATTGCTCGAGGGCTGTTAAATTTTGTTGACAGGATCGATGCGGTAGATTTTTCGGAGGGAATGATCGAAAAAGGCAAACGTTTACCCGATGGCGATAATTCCAAACTCAGGTGGATCTGTGGTCCAGTGGAAGAAGTGCCATATCAGTCCCCCTATGCCTTGATTACAGCAGGAGAAAGTCTTCACTGGATGTCTTGGGACATTGTTTTGCCACGATTCAAAAAAGCGCTCACTCCAAGAGGGTATGTGGCACTGATAACTCGCAGCAAGGGCATAAATAGTCAAGAAGAGATTGATATCATTAATCGGTTTTCCACGAATAAAGATTTTCAACCATACGATATGATAGGTGAATTGGAGAAGCGTGGCTTGTTTCGGACACAGGGCAAGAAGCAGACAAAGCCTATTATATGGCGTCCTTCAATTGATAAATATATCGAAATGAGGCACTCACAAAATGGCCTTTCCCGAGATCGGCTGGGAAAAGAGAATACTATTGCATTTGATGCCGAGTTGAGAGAATTATTGCTGAGAAATTACAATGATGAAAGATTAGAGTTGGAAATCCGCGGGAGCGTAACATGGGGAACCCCTACGCCATGAAATAACTGTCCGCCCCGTTTTGCCTTCCCCTGACAAAAACCTGTAAAGCAGTTAACACAACACTCCCGAGCTTCGGCCCGTTTCGGGCCTGGCCGTCCGACGGGGTCGGCTCAGGTCATGGGGTTGGAACGGCCGGGGATGGAATTGTGAAAAACTCGCCGAACCAGGTTTCGCATGGGACGTCGCTATCGGACCCCGGGTCAAGGCCATGGTCCGCCTCGCAGGTGAGGAGATGAACAATCCGTACGAAAGCGTGAACTGGCAGAGTACGATCAGAGTCGGATCCGCAACCCATATACACCTAGACAACCAGAGCGACATGGATAACGGGTATCGTTTTGGCCTAAGGCATTTACCAATATCTAACTACTACCCGTCAGCGCCTTATGACGCGGACACCCGGCTCAGTGATTTCCGGTTGCGTCAATGGTGGGGAATCAAGCGCCACGGAGAGCTGTTGGATCCGCCCATCAATTGGAACGGCATCATCACCTGGCCGGATGAGTTCGAAGCGCCGTACAGATCGGAGTTTCCCTTTACCGAAACGGACCCTGTGTTCACGAAAATCCCTGAGGATGTGATCTTAAGCCACAATGCGGAGCATCATGGGTTCACCAATTCAGGAGCCCACATATGCAGTCCGGGCTCCTCCTTTGCCTCAGGAACCTTCGATGTACGGGGGCGGCGTTATCATCTGAAGGAACACGGCTTCCCCGTGGGCTTTGGAGGCACGTGGCAGGAAGGTTTTGAAGGCATGCTCCAGGCCATCGACTATTCCGACGGGGGAGGAATCACGATCGCTCACCCGACCTGGTTTTCCCGGTTTTCGGACGACCGCGTCTTGGAGATGCTGGATTTTGACGAGAGGGTTCTTGGAATCGAAATCTACAACGACTACTCAGCCACGAGAAACTGGTTCGAGAATCCTGACTACAAAGCCCCATCCGAGTCAGAACCCGGCTTTTCTCTGAACCTCTGGGACCGGATTCTGTCCACGGGTCGAAGATGCTGGGGCTTTTGCGTGCCCGATCACAGTGTCTGCAAAGTCGGAGACTGGCACGGGCGAAATATCCTCCTTGTCTCCGAATTCACGGAACACGACTGCCTGAAAGCCTATCGCCAAGGCCGGTTCTACGGGTGTTTGAAGGGCAGTAGTCTCACAATCACGGACTTCACGGCCACGGATTCCTCGATCTCCGTCACGGCCAGTTCCACAGCAACGATCAAGTTCATAACCGATGCCGGCCTGGCAAAATCGATTACGGGAGACACCGCCGTTTACGAGTTGCCGCAAA
The DNA here is from genome assembly GCA_965217865.1 of Candidatus Latescibacterota bacterium. Classification (GTDB taxonomy): domain Bacteria; phylum Latescibacterota; class UBA2968; order SICM01; family SICM01; genus CBDCJO01. Next base: position 5,012,465 of record CBDCJO010000002.1, read on the forward strand.
AAATCGGCGCCCCTGATGTGAAATATGTACGCGTGGAACTCGAGGATGAATCCGGAGAACGCCTCTTCCTGCAACCAGTCTTGATGTAGCAGCCGAGCTTGAGGAGCTTATGACGAAGTCATTTGCAGCACTCGCGGAATCGTACAGGAAGGCTCTTGCGCCTTCGATCCAAAACACAAACCCGAAGACCAGTCGACACGTTCTACTCAGAAAGAATTCGACCACCCGAACACCCCTGAATGGGTAAAGACCAAGGCGTCGGGAATGGTATGTACTCTTCCGGTAGGCCCTGAATACTCAGGAGAGACAAAGGCTAACGAGGATAGAGGCGATCCTTGCGGGCGAAGGCAAGGTCGAGAACATCAGGCAGGACGCGTACCACGTTTTTGAGGCACAGAAGCAAGGCTCCTACTTCATCACTACAGACTAAAGGATTCTGACATTTGAACTCGTTTGGGCAACACGATGGGAGCTGAAGCAAACAGAGTGATCGCCCCAATCCTAGGTCTGCCCGAACTACCCGTTATTGACTTTCCACGCGATGATGTTTCGGGATTACTTGCGTGAAAATCCTGATGAACAAAGAAAGTATGAGGGGCCCTATGACTCTGTGCGTTTTTCAAAGATCCAAAAGTAATGTGTTGGCAATTCCAGTGAAGTGAAGAGGGGGTAAGTATGGATGATAAGATGAATATTCCTGAACTACATGCTCAGGTTGCTCGCCTGGAGAAAGAGTTAAGAGAAGCTCGCGACCTGTTGGCGCAGGCAACGCACGATTCTGAATCGGTGACTGCTGAATTGAAACTTACGCGAGCTTATGCACTCAGTGCTGCAAAAGATTCGATTGAGGAAGTGATTGAAGGTTGTGCGGGTTCGCTGAGTCGTTATGGGTTCTGTGTGATTGACGATGTGATCCCGCCTGATGAGGTGGGTAAAATTCGTGAAGAAGCGGTCGCCGCTTCAGCAACGGTTGCTCAAAATATAAAAGCGATACAAGACTTGCTTGGCGACCGGGAATTGTCTCCTGAGGAAGTTTTACGTGAGGCGAAGGCAAAAGGTGTGGAAATGAGGCCTGTGCGCAGAGCAAGGCACCCACCCAAACCGCCGAACGATATTATATGGCTGCCGAAGTATGCACAGCATTTGGCCAATCCTGTTGTGACCGCAGTGGCGCGTCATGTGCTCGACGATCACTTGCGTATTGCACAGTTGCATTCGCGGATGATTGTGGCGGACAAACCCGATGGTACGTTGGGTGGATATGGCTCTCCCAAAACACGAGGGAATCCTGAGACGCGTGAATGGCATACAGATTGGCCTCACGATTTGTCTGCTTATGGAAGAGATAATCCATTTCGAAATGCGGGCTGTATTCGCCAGCCTTTTCCAAACATTGCGATGTGTCTGGTTATGATCTGGTATTTGACGGATGTAGATGAAACTTCTGGCGGGACGTGGGCAGTGCCTGGGTCGCATAGGGACAAACGCAATCCGCGTGGACCTGCTGATTGTATTTCGGTTACAGCGCCTATTCCTGGCGATATGCAGGTGAGTGCAAAGGCAGGGTCTGTTTTTATTCAGGATTCACGAAATTGGCACGGGTCTGCGATGCATAATCCCAGTGGGCGAGATCGGGTTGCGATCGTTAATCGATGGGCCCCATGGTGGTTGGCGGTCGATGATTATGCACCGGGCAATGTGTATAGCACCAATATGGTATGTCGTCCACTCGCGCATGATGAGTATCTTGCGTTGCCTAAAGATCTACAACCGCTGATGCGCCATCTTTGCCCAGATGAACACGATACATTGCAGGAGCCGGTACTTGAACGTGCCAAAGAGTCTGGTTTGCGCGCTCAGTCATGTTTTCAGCAACTGGAAGAAGACCCAGATTCATTGGCAGATGCAAACGCTCACATTCGTGTGCCGGTGGATCGGTTATGCGATTCTACCCAAAACCTCTAACGAGGGAAGAAGCACGAAACTTCATTCGAGTGGTGTTAAGTCAATATAGGAAATGGGATTTTGGCTGGTGGGCCTCACATTACAGGAAGTGGACGGAGAAGAAGAGCTAGAGTTGGGCTACATGGTAAGGAGAGAATACTGGTGAGAGGGAATAGCGACGGAAGCAGCGAGGGCTTGTAGTGAGTATGCTTTTGATACGCTGGGATACAACCGAATCATAGGGCGGCCCTCCCTGGACGCCCAAACACATGGAACAACACTGAGATACTGGTGAGGGATCCGCTGCTGCCGAGCCCGCGGCTGAGCGGGATGTTATTCCGCCTAACGATTGGATGGAGGCAACGATGCTTCAGAGACTCGTCGCACGTGACGGCGAAGAGTTTGCGGTTCGCTCTACTGGGGGCAATTGGCTGCTTGCTTGGCATTCGCCGATTACGGTTCCCCCGGGTAAAGCCCATGGAGCGAACGGCTTCTGCGTGACCGCCGACGATGGCGTCGTGCTGATCAGCAACGATGGTGAGCGATGGGGCTGGCCAGGGGGTCGTCCCGAGGGTGACGAGTCTTGGGAGCAAACCTTCCGTCGTGAGATCTTGGAGGAGACGTGCGCCGTGGTGGGTGACGCCCGGCTCCTGGGTTTTTGTCGGTCCGTGTGCCTTACCGGCCCAGAGGAAGGTCTCGTACTGGTCCGGTCTGTGTGGCGGGCGGAAGTGGAGTTGATGCCGTGGGAGCCCCGTTTCGAGATTAGACATCGTCGGGTCATCCCGGCGAGTGAGCTACCGTCGCACTTTTGGATGGAAGAGGGATTTGAGCCCATTTATCATCGGGCGCTAGCTGAGGCAGGGTTGATGTAGGGATGCGCTGGCAATTTCTCTATACGTCATAAATAATTGCGCATATTTGTAAGATTCGTTATCTTAATACTATGAAAAAGCTCACATTATCCGAAGCCGAGCGTGTCGTCCTCGTGCTACAGGATGAGATCCGGCGATCTACGGAGTCCCGCTATGGCCATCGCCTGCACGGCATCTTGCTGATTGCCCAGGGAAACAGTGGTCGGGAGGTCGCCCGACTGCTTGGAGTCGCTCCTCGAACCGTAGCCTACTGGGTGCGAAGGTACAAACAGGGGGGGCTGGCCGAGCTCGTGGGGAGGGAGCGCTCCGGGCGTCCGCGGCGGCTGAGCGAAGAACAAGATGCGCAGATCGATGTGGCTCTGGGGAAGAGACCGAGGGACTTTGGCTTGGCCGGTAATGTCTGGACCGGCAAGACACTGGTGGCATTTATTAGGGAGCAGTGGGGTGTGATGCTGGGAGTACGGCAGTGTCAGAGGATGTTTCGGGAAAAGCAAAAACAGTAGCAGTGGCAAGAAAGGCAAGGGCAGGGGTCAGAGGTCGGAGGCCAGAGGTCGGGGAAAGAAAGACCTTCCACCCATCCAGACCGGAATACAGAATACAGGAGTTAAAAAGACCGCCAAACGTGAGTCGGGAAGAGCAGTAGCAGCAGACAAAGGCTGATGAAAAAAAAGCGAATACGGGGGTCAGAGTCAGGGGAAGTCGAAACCGCGAGCATCCGGGGGCAGATTTCCCAGTTCGAAGGGATCGGCTCCCAACTCATAAAACGAACCTATTACTAAATAGAAGCATATGGCGAGGGCAAGATTCTGTCAAATCAGCTTAGCATAAATATTTACAGTGTCTTAGATGGTAAAATCGCACAGGTTCTGGCTGCAGGTAAGGAAAGGGCCAGGGAGGCGGTGGAACAGGAAAAGGCAAGGACGTGACCAATTCTGCGCGCGCGCAGAATTGGAAGGGGCCAGAGGCCAGAGGCTAGGGGTCGGAAAAAGCAAGGGGTCAAGTAGAGGACTTTGTATGAATCTCTTCGGTTCCACCGGTTCTTTACAATTTTGAACGCGCGTTCAAAATTGACCTGGAGGAGTTACCGAAGCAGGTGAAAAATCCAAAGGAAACTGACCTGTATCTCTTTGACCAGAAATCAGATAGGCAAGGTTGAAACAACCTGGAACTGGCTGGAAGTCAGGGGTCAGTTGTCGGGAAAAGGAAGGGGTTAGCGAGAGGATTTTGTATTAATCTCTTCGGTTTCATCGGACATTTCCAATTCTGCACGCGCGTGCAGAATTAACCTGGGCGGGAAAAGGAGTAGCAGAAAGGTCGTCAAACGTGAGAGGTGAGATGTGAAACGGGAAAAGCGGAACGAGAAAAGCAGTGTCAGTGGCAGGAAAAGCAAAGGCAGGAGTCAGAGGAAATGGGAGATCGATAAAAGGCATTGCAGATTGAATATACGACCGGGTTTCATCGTCCTCGACTGGTAGAATACCCGGGCTTATTTGAAAGACGGTAAAGCATCCATTTTATTACTTAACGGATCTTAACAAGACTTTACAGAAGAATTCTAATCAAATCCTGAAAAAATAATCAAGGGGATATCACCCGGGACTTTGTAATCATCTGGCCCGGCATTATCCCCTTTTGGTCATGCAGGCAAAAACGGACAATCCTCAAGGCGGGGAGGCGTCAGGTCTTTTTAGTTTGACAATGCTTTTACTCGTGGATACCTTGTTCAAGGGATGGATTTTAAGACACCGCTTGGAGGAAAGCACCAATGCCAGCGACGACCGAATCACTCGAGCAGAAGCTGAAGTCCTGGAAGAATCCGGTCGAGATGATGCGGAACGCACAGACCGGGCCCTACATTTTTCCGATCTCTCCGGAGTTCAGCAACTGGCGTGACGAGCAGGAGGCATGGTTCAAGACGGCCGTCCTTTTCGATCTCTCAAAACACATGACGGACATATATTTGGAGGGACGAGATCTGATTCGCCTGCTGGAAAGCCTCGCGGTCAATAGTTTCAAGAACTTTGGGCCGAACAAAGCAAAGCAGATCGTCTGCTGCAACGAAGAAGGCTTTGTGATCGGGGACGCGATTCTGTTTTGCCTTGCCGAGAACAAAGTCAACATCAGCGGTCGACCGTCCGTGCCTAACTGGGTCGCCTACCACGCTGAGACCGGTGACTATGGCGTCAGTGTATCACGCGACAATCGGTCCGTTCAAAACGAAGCAGAACGCAGAACCTATCGCTATCAGGTTCAAGGTCCGAACGCCGGTGCGATCCTGGAAGCTGCTACGGGCCGTCCTCTGCCTCCCATCAAATTCTTCAACATCGGCGAGGTCACCATCGCCGGAAAGACCGTGAACGCACTGAATCATGGTATGGCTCGGACTCAAGGACTGGAGTTGTGGGGGCCTTCTGAAGATGGTGAGATCATACGTTCCGCACTCATGGAAGCCGGCGAGGCCCACGGTTTGAAGGAAGTCGGCGCTCGCGCATACTCCACGGTTTCACCGGAGTCAGGCTGGATTCCCTCACCCATGCCGGCGATTTACACAGATTCGATGAAAGCCTACCGAGAATGGCTGCCTGCAGACGGTTTCGAAGCGAACGCCTCTCTTGGCGGAAGCTTTTATTCCGATGATATCGAGGACTACTACCAAACCCCTTGGGACCTGGGTTATGGTATGCACGTAAAGTTCGACCACGATTTCATCGGTCGAGAAGCGCTTGAGAAGATGGCCGATCAGCCCCACCGCCAGAAGGTCTGGCTGGTGTGGAACGACGATGATGTGGTTCGCATTCTCGCCAGCATGTTCGGTTCAGGTGACCGCTACAAGCACTTGGAAGCTCCCGGGTCACATTACTCCGCGTTACCGTTCGACAAGGTTCTGCTGAACGGAAAACTTGTCGGGCTCTCTACGTACAGTTGTTATACGTCCAATGTTCGCGCCTGGTTTTCGCTTGCAATGGTTGATGAGGATCAGGCAGTCGACGGGGCAGAGGTCACGCTCGTCTGGGGCGAGGAGGGGGGCGGTTCCTCCAAACCTGTTGTGGAACGTCACGTGCAGACCGAGGTCCGGGCAGTCATTCACACGTCGCGTCCGACTGTCCAGTAACGAACGATTCGACTGGGCGTTCTGGCGTTAAGTTGATTTCCCTCCGAGGAAGAGCAGAAAGATGGTGTTCCCTGCATGATCTACGAAATCGAGAAATGGGTTAAAGAGAAGCTCTTCGATTGCCAGTTTTGCTGACAATGCGGGGGTTCAGTTTTAATCGTGGATTCCTCCTGGCTTTTTCGGCTTAACACCCAAAATACCCCTCCGTAAATTGTCCCCGTTGTCCAATCGAAGTCTAAGTTTCGTGTCGGGAAGGCCCCGATGGACGCCGAAGTGAATAGCAAACAAGGGTAACGGTCAAGCCGCATCCAAATAGGTGCGGCTTTTGTGTGTGGACTAAAATGCCTGCTCCAAGTATTCAAGTCTGGTAGGCGTTCCGATCTTGCGCGAATAGAAGCCAGGACAATCACGGGTGCCCTCGTGTGGGGTGGAGGTAACGTGATCAGGAATCACCCATAAGGAAGGCGGAGGAAATGGATCCCCTGTTTGCTGAACGTGTTGCGGCGACCGTTCCAAAAGAAACCCTGTTCCTGCATGTTTATTTCCCGGGAGACCACGGGGGCATGCTGGAGCTTCCCGACAAACAGATGTTTATGGTTTACTCCACCGGCTATTCCCGCTCAGCGTCACTGCGGGGATCCCTGTCAACCGACGGTGGAGAGACATGGGAAGAATCCCGGTCGCTTCTGGATGTTGATGGACAGGAGATATCCGGGACCTCCCCGACGTTGATACGTCTGAAGTCGGAACGAATAGGGCTTTTCTACTCCACAACCGGATGGGACGGGTCGGGACCGGACGTCCTGTCAGGGGCTGAACTCAGAAAGCGCGACAGCGCCGGAGCATGGTTTGTGAGCTCCGAGGATGAAGGACAGACCTGGTCAAAGCCCACAAGAGTCTCCGAGCCGGGTGTCGATGCGATTCCTATGCACGATTCGGCCATCGTCACGAGCCGGGGACGCATCGTCGCCCCCGTGTATCATTATGTGGGCCAGCGGAACATGATCCCCGAAGACCCGGGCAAATCGGTGGCATTGGCGGGAGACAGGTGGGTCCGTATCGGAGGTCACGATTTTGAGAACTGCATGGATTTCAGCTGGGTGTACTTCTCTGACGACGAAGGCAAAAGTTGGGAACGAAACCAGGACGGCACCATGATCGGGACCCTGGATTACAGCGCAGGGGGCCACTACTCTTGCGAGGAATCCGCTGTCGCCGAGGTCAGCCCGGATCACCTCTTACTGATCCACCGCACCCCCATGGGACGTCTTTATCAATCGTGGTCCAGCTACGACGGGACCACCTGGTCCTTGCCGGAGCCAACCTCCCTGGCCGCGTCACGAGCCCCCGCGAATCTGAAAAGGATCCCGGGAACGGATGATCTCCTGATCATCTGGAGCCAGGCGTCCGCCGAAGAGATCAGCATGGGTCACCATCGCCATCGGTTGAGCGCCGCAGTAAGTCACGATGGTGGCGTCACGTGGCAGCACCACAGAAACGTGAGGGCCCCCGAAAGCGACACGACGACGCGAGTGGACGTGCCGCCGATCCAATACTACCGTAGCTTAAGACACGCAAGCAGACGACGTACGGATGGGCGGCAGCCCTACTCGAGCTATCCTGCAACGGCCTTCTGGGAGGATCGTGTCATCATCACCTTCTACTCACCCGGGCCCGATTCCCCAGAGGGAAAAAGGGGCGTGTGCATGGGTCTTCCCTTGTCGTGGTTTTACAGTCCTTAGGCCGATGAAATCCCTGTATGCCAACCTTATTCATAGTGTTGTAAAAACAAACGGTCTTGCTCCCTTATAGAAAACACCCTAATCGTGGTCAAGTCTGATGTTCAGGAAGTCAAAAACCGCCCTTTCAATTCTCCTCTTCTGTGTCCTCATTCTCCCCACCCTCACATCCGCGGACACGGCGTCCGAACTGGCTGATATCCAGACGGTCGCGGACTGGATCATCGGTCTGCAATACGTAGATACAAACCTCCCAAGCTACGGCGCGATAAAGATCTCGAATAACATAGGGCTCTACAGCCCCCCGCCTCCCCCTCAGGATGCGTACTTCCGTGTAAACCCATACTTTTCGAATCTGGGGGTAGCCGGACTGCTTCGATCGCCCGTTTCAGGCAAGCTGGAGGTGGCCGAACGATGGATCGACTGGTATCTGAGTCACCAGAACACCAGCGGGGCACCCCCTGGCGTGGCCTATGACCACTGGTATCTGTCGGATGGTACGGGAGAGACGACCTGTCCGCCGGGGATCGATTCCCTTCATTGCGACTATGCCGATGCGGACGACAGCTATGCTGCAACACTTCTCGGTTTAGCCTGGATCTATTTCGAGGAGGGGGGGAGCTTGTCCTTTCTCAATGCCCCGGGCAACAAGGCGAAGTTCGAGACAATCGCGGGGGCGGTCCTTGCGTTGAAGCAGTCGGACGGGCTGACGTGGAACCGGCCCACTTCCCCCAAAGCCAAATTTACCCTGGACAACTGCGAGGTCTACTGGGGTCTCAAGGCCATGGGGAACCTGGAGTCTACGGTCTTCGGGGATGCGGTGGCAGCTCAGACCTACGACGATGCGGCTGAGGAGGTCCGAAACGCGATCGAGAACGAGCTGTTCAATTCAGCGACACAGCTCTACCGGGTCGCAAAGTTCGAAAACGACGCCTACCAGGATGCTGTTCTCAACAATGCCTGGTACCCGGATACGGTCGCGCAGGTATGGCCTCTCCTGTTTGGTGTGATCGAAGCGGACTCTCCCAGGGCCCAGGCGCAGATGGCGGCCCTGAACGATACCTGGGATGGGGACCCCCAAACAGACTGGACGGCCACCTTCGCGGATCCGAACGGTTTCCCGTTTACTTCAATCGGCTACGCCGCTCTGCTTGCGGGTGACGATTCCCGGGCGCAAGCCCATACGGCTCTCGTAAAGGCCCAGAAGTTCCCCAACTTTGATTCGTTTTTCTCCGTGGACGATGCTGGATGGCTCTTGAATACCCTCACCCAGCCGTCCATCAGTCTTTCGTCGGATCCTGTGGCCATCGGGGACGTTGCGGTGGGGGCCTCCCGTACGGGATCGCTGACGGTCCAGAACACGGGTACGGACACTCTGAAGGTCACGCAGATTCAATCCTCCGATCCCGCGTTTACGTTCTCCCCGGCGGCGTTGACTCTGCTCGCAGGTCAGAGTGGGACCCTGACCGTGACGTTCACGTCCACGGCTGCGGAAGAGAAATCAGCTACCCTGTCCCTGCCGCACAATGGAACCGGGAGCCCGTCCACGATCACGATCACCGGAACGGGAATCGATTCGCCTCCGGGTGCGCCCGCGGGATTGACCGCAGTGGCGGGGAACAACCAGATGACTCTCAATTGGACCGGGAACGCGGAGAGCGATCTCTCCCACTATGTGGTTTATCGAAGCCAGACGAGCGACTTCACGCCGGCCGGTGTGGATTCGATCGGCCGGGTCGAATCCCCGGCGACGGCTTACACCAGTACCGGCTTGAGTGCAGGGACTTACTACTTCAAGATTTCGGCTGTGGACAATGCGGGGAACAAAAGCCTGGAATCCGCCCAGGCTTCCATAACCCTCGCTCCGGGCTACAGTCCGTCCCTCTCCACCGTGTCGTTCGGGGATGTCCAGGTCGGGACTTCCGGCACCCAAACCTTTACCGTCTCGAATACAGGGAGCTCGGACCTCATCGTCGAGGAGATCACGATATCCGGGACCGATGCCTCTGAATTCACCGCGAGTCCGACGGGCTTCACGATCGACGCAGGCGGGTCCCCACAGAGTGTAACCGTGACGTTCGCCCCGGCTTCGGAGGGATCGAAGGCTGCCGCCCTATCGATTGTTCACAACGCCACCGGGAGCCCGTCCGCCGTGTCGTTGACGGGAAACGGGACCGCAGAACCGCCTCCTCCCGCCCCGCTGATCAGCCTGTCGGCTGTATCGCTTACGATGGACGATACACAAGTGGGTTCCAGCTCCGAGAGGACGTTCACGGTTGGAAACTCCGGGAGTGCGGACCTTTCGATCACGAGCATAGCCCTGAGCGGAGCGGACGGAACGCAGTTCACCGTATCGCCGACTACAGCGACGATCTCGCCGGGGGGGCCTCCGCAAACGATTACCGTGACGTTTGCACCCACCTCAACAGGGGCCAGGACGGCCTCATTGACGATAAACCACGACGCTGCGGGCAGTCCCTCTTCGGTCGGGCTGATCGGGAACGGGACAACGATCCCCGTGCCGGTCCTCTCACTTGGGGTCCCCTTTATTGGATTCGAGGAAGTGGAGGTCGGCGCGTCAAGCCAGAAGGAGCTTACGATCCGGAACACCGGCACTGCGGACCTTTCGATCACTGATATAAATCTTACGGGAACGGATGCAGACCAGTTCGGGTTTCAGCCGGAGACACTCGTCATAGGATCCGGTACGGCACAATCCGTTCTGGTCGTCTTTGAGCCCACATCTTCGGGAGGAAAGTCAGCCGCTTTGTCATTCACACACAATGCGGAGGGGAGCCCTATATCCGTGCAGATAACGGGAACGGCTGTGGAGCCCGCTATCCCCGAGGCCATGCCCGACGTCGACGCACCTTCCGTATTTTTCGTCGGCAGTGCAGCCGTTGGCCAACGGATATCCGCGGTGATGAAGGTGTTCAACAGGGGAGATGAAAGTCTGACCATCAACGACATCGTCCTCACGGATCCTGAGTTTCAGTTCTCATCTCCTTCATTTCCATTCGTCATTCCGGTTGAGGGATCGGAGGATCTGAGGATCACCTTCATCCCGACGTCTCTCGGAGTCGAGGAGGCTATGCTGACGATCCGATCGGACGACCCTGATGAAGAAAACCTGGAGGTCACCCTTACCGGAACCGGGGCGGGGATCGCCGTGGAGATTTCGATCGAGGACATCGATTTCGGCCAGGTTGCCGTCGGTCTGTCCTCGACGGAGACTTTTATTCTGACCAACACGGGAACCACGAACTTTGTCGTCAACGATGTTTCCATCACCGGAGGAATCGGTCAGTTCGAGGTCAGTTCCTCGAAAGCATTCACGGTGAACGCCGCGGGCGGAACTCAAACCGTCGAATTAACCTACAGCCCGGTCGAGTCCGGGCTGACAGGGGCAACCCTCGGCGTGGTGTTCCAGGACACGACCTTCGACGTCGGGCTTTCCGGAACGGGAATTGGGCCGTCTATCCGTGTCGTACCGGCGACTCCCGACAGCCTCGTGTTCGGGTCGGTGATTGTGGGGGAAACGCGAACGCTGGATGTCGTTATTATCAACGATGGGAATGTTTTATTGCATGTAGTAGGGATTTCGGCATCGGACCCGGCATACACCGTGTCCGCGGACATCCTGTCCCTGGATCCCGGGGAGATCGACACGATCGAGGTGACTTTCAGTCCGGAGGAAGTGGGATTTGTCTCTCCTGCGCACGTGACGATCTCAAGCAACGTTTTCGCCCGGCCCACGATCAACGTAATAACATCTGGAAGAGGCGTAGTTGAAGAACCTAAAATTTCCGTCCAGATCGATACCGTCAATTTTGAACAGGTTAGTATCGGAGAGGAAAGATCCCTTGGCCTCCCGATCGGGAACGTGGGGACTGGGCCGCTCAACATCCTGGATATCACGTCGGGCAGCCCACAGGTTACGGTTTCGCAGACGAGTCTGATCATCTCTCCCGGGGAGTCCCGATCCGTTACGGTTACTTACCGTCCGCAGACGAATCAGGCGCGATCGGGGAGCATCCGGATTACATCGAACGACTCCACGGTCATCGTTCCCTGGATCGCAAAGGAACCTCTTGTAAAGATTGCTGATTTGACCGGGGACTTCGATGTGGATGGGGATGTGGATTTCGATGATTTCTTCCTTTTTGCCGGGGTTTTCGGATCGCAAAGAGAAGATCCGGGTTTTGATTCCAGGTATGACCTGGACGACAGCGGGGGTGTCGGGTTTGACGACTTTTTCATTTTCGCCGCTAATTTTGGGAGGGAGGAAAGTTAAAAGCAGGCGGTTTAATTTCATGGCATACCGGCCATAATGACTGAGACCTTTTTCGCTTGACGGCCCCTCCACGATTCTCTAACATGAGGCGGAATTCGGAATCAGAAAAACGGGAGTACCATAGACAGAGGGAAAATAAGGGTGGCACGCACGGACCAAGACAAAACGAAACACGGACCGGCTCCGGGCTCGATACGTCGAAAGACTCCCGACAGGCGAACCGAGGATTCCTTCACTATTGGGGGGTTCCAAGATCTCCTTCGTCCGGCGGAAGACCTGAGCTGGCTGAAGGAGATGATCGACAGCCAGCGCAATGCCCCGAAATCGAACGAACGGGGACTTCGGTGGGTGGTCTACGAGGATCAGGAAAAGGGAGAACGGAGGTTCATGCGCGACCGCCGCCGGCTGGAAGATCGGAGAAGGCGGGGTTCTGCGATGTCGGCGCTGCTGAACGCCGGGATGTTGATCAACTCCTCTCTTGAGTTCGACCAGGTGATCGCATCGGCCATCGAGGCCTTGTCTCCCGTCACGAGTGCAGAAGCGGGTTCGTTGATTCTCATCGACAAAGAGACCGACGAACTCGTCATCGCCGAGGCGACCGGGCAGAAATCCGAAAGGGTTCGGGGTCTTCGTTTCAGAAAAGGACACGGGATTGCCGGTTGGGTCGCGGAAAACGACCAGCCGCTAATCGTGCACGACGTACGAAGTGACCCCCGGTGGTTCGAGGGGATCGACCTCACTTCCGACTTCGAGACCTTTTCGATCATCTGCGTTCCGCTTCGAGCCCGTGAACGCCTCCTGGGCGTGGTGGAACTTTTGAATAAAAAGGGGGGCCAGAGGTTTGACGAATGGGACCTGAACATCCTTCAGGTTTTCGCGAACCAGGTGGGCATTGCGATCGATAACGCCCGACTCCATCAGGAAGCCCTTGAACAGAGACGCATCGAGACGGAGCTTTCTATGGCCAAACGTATCCAGGAAGGGCTTCTTCCCGAAACCCTGCCACAGCCAGAGGGGTTCCAGATGTCAGGGATGAGCGTGGCCTGCGAAGAGGTCGCCGGGGATTACTTCGACGCCATACCCCTGAAGGACGGGTGCATCGGCCTTGCGATCGCAGACGTGTCGGGAAAGGGGGTCCCGGCCGCGCTTTTGATGTCATCCCTCCGGACGGCCCTCCACGCCGAAGCACAAAGCGGCAATTCCCTTCCCGAGGTCCTTAACAAGGTCAGTGGGCTTCTTTACCGGGAGGGTTCGGGTATGTTTGCAACCTGCGTCTATTCGGTATTCGATCCCAAATCTTGCAAGCTGCGGATCGCTAATGCCGGACATAATTTCCCGCTCTTATTCCGGTCGGATGGCTCCTGCGAAAAACTGCCGAGTACAAGTTTTCCCCTGGGCCTTCTGCCCGAGGGGGTGAAATCGGTGAAGGACCAGGAGACGCCCCTGCATCCCGGGGATGTCCTGGTTTTTTTCACCGATGGGGTCCTGGAGGCGTCGCGCGAGGACATGGAGCAGTTCGGGGAAGAACGCTTGGAGGAGCTGATCTCCAACAGCAGGGAACTCTCGGCCGACGACCTCCGGAATCGGATTTACGAAGAGGTTCTGGACTTCATTGGAGATGCTCACCGGTCGGACGACATCACGTTGATGGTCCTGAAAGCGCTTTGAGCCGGCGTATCACGGAATGCATACAAAAAGGCCGACTGTCGCGTGTAACAGTCGGCCTTTTATGCCCTTGCCGGTAGGCAGCTGACCACAAAGTCCCCCCTCGATAGCCAGGGGGGTGGTGTGGCATCCCTGCTCTGCCCAAGACTTCCTTGTAGTGTTCCGTACATGGGGGCTGGTCGGAGAGACTTCCTCCCAGCGCCGCAGGGCAACAGGTTTGGCTATCGGGTCCAGGTTGGGTCCGGTGACCCGTTTTACTTCATCGGCAAATTTGAATGAGGCTTTAGTGTTTCTTTTCTAAGGGTTTGGACTCTAGGAGCTGCTTTGCTTGCCCCATCAAGCGTCCCTAGAGTCGATTCCGTCCGTAAGGATGAAGCTGAAAGACAGGCCGCGATTCCTTTAAGTAAATGAATTACAATAACATGAGTGTGTTCGGGAAAATTAGGCGATGGTTTGAAAATGACCGATTCTTCGTCACAAGAAGGGTTCGAAGGCTTCGGATCCGATTCAAAATCGGTCTTTCAGCAACGATTTTTCTTGTAGGATGGTCCCTTGCTCCAATCTGGCTTCCGTTGGTCGCAGATCCGCTTGTTGCGGACTATGCCGGAATGGTGACCGAAGCTGTGGTCGTAGAAGGATGGTTTGCTCTAGATATCAGGAAGGCCGAAGAGACTTCGCGTATCTACAACGGTCAACGGGTCTATGTCGTCGTGAATGAAAACGACGAGGATATCTACGGATTCGGACTGGATCGGCTCGGACAGTCCAAAACCAACCTTTTTCGTGCAGGGATCGATACGTCGAAGGCCTTCATGGTCCTGATTCCCGAAAGATCCAAGTCACCAGGTTACACCGCATTTAATGCGGACCGGGTGAGGGAGCGGCTTCTTCAGGATGGGATCCGGAGCTTCACCCTTGTCACAGATTCATTCCACAGCCAAAGATCAAGCCTGATTTACAATCGGGTCTTTAAGGGAACCGGGATCGTCCTGGACTGTTATCCCTCCCCCCAGGAATTCGATCGCACCAATTGGTGGCGTTATTCATCGGGAATTCAGTACCTGGTCAGGGAGTATTTAAAGTTGTGTTACTACCTGTTTCGAGGTTTTAACTAAAGGGGTTGGGTACCTCCGGATTTCAGCCGGGATGGGTCCGGGAACTGTGGACCGATATATGGCATCTCAGGACCTTCATTTCCTGACCATCGCAGAGCTAGTGCCTTTGTTTCGGCGGGGAGAGGTTTCTCCCGTGGAGCTGACCGAGGCGGTCCTTGAACGAATCGATCGCCTGGACGGAGAACTGCGGTCCTATATCACCGTGACCGAAGACCGGGCTCGCGTGGACGCAAAGAGCGCTGAGATCGCCCTCAGGGAGGGGAACGACCTCGGACCGCTTCACGGCATCCCCGTGGCATTGAAGGACCTTTGTGATACGGCTGGAATTCGGACGACTTCGGGGTCGAAGATCAGGGAGAACTTCGTCCCGACCACATCATCCGCTGTGGCCACGAAGCTCGCCCGGGCAGGGGCCGTGCTCCTGGGGAAGACGAATTTGGTCGAGTTCGCTTTCGGCCCTTATGGTCTGAACCCGCATTACGGCACACCGGCCAACCCGTGGGATTTGGAGCGGGCTCCCGGGGGTTCGAGCAGCGGGTCGGGTGTCTCGGTCTCCACGGGCCTGGCCACTGCGGCCATTGGGACCGATACCGGGGGATCGGTACGGATTCCGTCGGCATTTTGCGGGATCGTCGGCTTGAAACCGACGGTTGGACGGGTGAGTACCGCCGGGATTACCCCCCTGAGCCGGACCCTGGACAGTGTCGGGCCGATGACAAGGTGCGTGGAAGACGCGGCCCTGGTCTACACGACGATCGCAGGACTGGATGGGGAGGAACCGGCACCTCAGTCCAGGGAGGGTGCGGAGGTCTTGAGGTCGTTGAAACGGGACGTGAAGGGGATGCGGACGGGCGTGGTACGGTCCCCCTTTTTTCAAAACGCTGAGGCCGATGTCGTGGCTTTGGTGGACCGCGCCGTTAAAGTCCTTGACGGCCTCGGCGTCCGAGTCGATGAGTTGGATTGGCCGGAGGCGGAATCGGTCGTGGAACAAGGGGAGGGTCTCCTGATCATGAAGGCGGAGGGTTTTGCGTTTCACCGTGAGAGCCTTGCCGGACAGCCTCAGGCCTTCGATCCGCGGGTCCGGGTCCGTCTTGAAGAAGGCGCAAAGATCCCCGCCCCGGACTATGTGCTGGCCCTGGAGCGACAGGCCAAGTTGAAAAGGTCTACTCAGCGTAGGCTCGAAGACTTGGACGCTGTTGTGGGGCCGACAGTGATCACACAAGCCCCGAGGGTCGGTGAAATTAGGGATGGACAACCGCCCAAGTTGACAACCCGGGTGGTGAACGTCCTGGGACTCTGTTCGATTTCCGTTCCTTGCGGACTCACTCCGGAGGGGATGCCGGTGGGGCTCCAAATTATCGGAAAATCCTTCGACGAAAGTAAGATCCTCCGCCTGGCCTATGCCTATGAGCAGTCAACAGATTGGCACGTGCGTCATCCAATGCTATAATAATGAGGCATACAATCTGAACGATTGAGACTCGAATGCTTTCTTTCATTTTCAAAGGAAGCCGGGATCGGGAGCAAACGGGAGGTGACGATCCACGTTTCCTAAAACAGCGTCAAATGATGGCTGAATCCCAGATATCCAGCCGCGGGATTTCGGATTCACGGGTGCTCAATGCCATGCGATCGGTCCCTCGCCACCTTTTCGTGCCGGAACATCTTCGCGATCAGGCTTATGACGACGGGGCCCTGCCGATTGGAGAAGGACAGACCATTTCCCAGCCGTATATCGTCGCGATTATGACTTCCCTCCTGGCCTTGAGAGGGCATGAGCGGGTTCTGGAAGTCGGAAGCGGATCGGGTTATCAGACGGCTATCCTTTCAATATTGGCCGGACAGGTTTACTCGATCGAGATTTTGGAAGAACTCTACCTCCGAGGAAAAAGATTATTGGCTTCTCTGGGACACGAAAATGTCACGTTACGGAACGGGGATGGCTACTGGGGATGGGTTGAATACGCCCCCTTTGACGGCATCATCATCACAGCGGCTCCCGTCCAGGTGCCATATATCCTGCTGGATCAGTTGAAAGTAGGAGGCCGTCTTGTGGTTCCAGTTGGGGAAGCGGATCAGGAGCTTATGAAAGTCGTGAAGAAAGAGGACGGCGTTCATGAGGAAAAAGTGCTTCCCGTAAGATTCGTGCCGATGACAGGGGAAGTGAGGAAACGAGAGGGCTGATGCCCGACTGCCCAGCCACTCCAGGGAATACAGAAGACAGAATACAGAAGAAGATCGAAATCAAGTGCTTTACTTCTAAATCCTCTATTCTTCGCGTGCCCTTCTTATGCGCATTCTGAGTCGCTACATCATCCGGCGCTACGTTGTCAACCTGAGCATGGCCTTGACAGCCCTTGTCGCTATCTTCCTGGTGGTGGACTTGACCGACCGATTGAGCGAATTTCTGGACCGCGACTTTGATACCCGAACCATTTTCGGTTTCTATCTATTTTATATTCCCTATATCATCATCCTCACACTCCCGATGGCCTCCCTCCTGTCCTGTCTGTTCGCGGTTGGAGATCTTTCCCGGCACCGGGAGTTAACTGCCATGAAGGCCGCGGGTGTTAGTTTGGGTCGCATCCTGGCACCTCTGTTCGGCGCGGCTTTCGTCCTGACCCTGATTGCCCTATTATTCAGCGACCTGGTTGTCCCCGGTGCCAACAGGCGCAGAGCGGAGATTGATCGCGGCGGTGCCCTGGAGATCCCTTTTTTCACCGTGAGGGAGAATCTTGTGTTGCTGGATGTGGACGGGCAAACCCTTTCGATCGGCCGGTATGAGGTGGGGACAAAGATCGGTCATGTTGTTATCCTGGATCGGTTCGAAGGCGAACGGCTTCAGAGCAGGATCACCGCCCGAACGATGCGCTGGGACGGCTACAGGTGGGAGTGGCAGGATGGAATCGACCGGGAGTTTGTGGGGGAGAGGGAAATGACCAGGCCGTTCGTGTCAAAGTTCCCCGAAGGGCTTACCCTACGCCCTGAAGACATCGAAAGGCCAAATCGCAAACCGGAGGAGATGAGCTACTCCGAACTCAGCAGACACATCGATCGAAGGGTCCTCAAAGGCATACAGGTCCGCAAGGAACGGGTCGAACTGAATCTCAAGCTGGCCTTTCCTTTTGCCCCCCTGGTCATGGTCCTGTTCGGTGCCCCGCTCATCTCTTCCCAATCCCATTCCGGCCGATGGGCGATCTTTGGAATCTGTCTGCTCCTCTCTTTCATCTATTATGGGGGAATTCGTGGGTGCCAGGCCATCGGTTGGAACGGTCTCCTTTCACCGGCCTTGTCGGCCTGGCTACCAAATGGGGTGTTCATCGGTGCCGGAGCCTTCCTTTTCAAAAGAGCGCATAAGTGACGAGGAAATCCGTTCTACGGGGAGGATCCTGCGAGGGGAAAAGGAGATGGATAAGGGAGACCTGAAATTCCTGGCTTTCGACCTCGGTGCGGAAAGCGGCCGAGGCGTGATCGGAGGATTTGATGGGAAGCGGCTCTCTCTCGAGGAGGTCCACCGTTTTTCGAACGGGGCGGTCCACCTCCCGGACGGCCTTCACTGGGATGTCTTGAGGCTGTTTGAGGAGATCAAACGAGGGATCGGATTATGCGTGAAACGTCACGGCCGGGGAATTTCCGCGATGGGGATCGACACGTGGGGGGTTGATTTCGCGTTGTTGGACTGCAGGGATGCATTGCTCGGGAACCCGCATCATTACCGAGACCCCCGGACGGATGGGATGCTCGAGGAGGCCTTTAAACGGGTTCCGAAACGGAAAATATTCGAAATGACCGGCATCCAGTTTATGAAGGTCAACACGCTCTACCAGCTCGTCGCCATGTCCCTGGAGAAATCCCCGCTGCTCGAAGTTGCAGCTTCGCTGTTGACGATTCCGGACCTGTTCAATTTCTGGTTGACCGGGCGTAAGGTCTGCGAGTTCACGAATGCCACCACAACCCAATTCTACGATCCGAGGCAGCGTGACTGGGCGCGGGAGCTTTTCAACCGCATGGCTTTGCCGACACGTATCCTCCAGCAGGTCGTCCAACCGGGAACCGTTCTCGGGCCCATCCTCCAAAAGGTGGGGGAGGAGACGGGAATGGGCGAAGTAACGGTCGTCGCCCCCGCCTGCCACGACACGGGTTCCGCCGTTGCGGCGGTACCGGCCGAAGTGAAGGATTATGTGTACATCAGTTCAGGGACATGGTCCATTTTGGGGGTCGAAGTCCCCGAACCCATCATTAGCGAGGCCGCTCTTGAATATAATTTCACGAATGAGGGGGGCGTTGGGGGAACTTTTCGCTTCCTGAAGAATATCATGGGGCTCTGGCTCGTTCAGGAGTGCCGCCGGGAATGGGGTCGCGGAGGGAGCGACTTGAGTTACGATGACCTAACGCGAACGGCCTCGGAAGCTTCTGCTTTCGGCCCCGTGGTCGAACCCGATGACGACAGCTTCATTGGGATGGGGGATATGCCGGGGAGGATCGTGAAGTTTTGTTCGAAGACGGGCCAGAAGCCTCCGGAAGGCGTGGGCGGAATCGTGAGGTGCGCCCTTGAGAGTCTGGCCTTGAAATATCGATATGTGCTGGAGCGCCTTGAGGAGATTCTGCAGAGAAGACTGGAGGTCATTCATGTCGTGGGGGGGGGGAGGAAAAAACCGCCTTTTATGCCAGCTCACGGCAGATGTGACCGGGAGGCCTGTGTTGACAGGTCCGGTGGAGGCCACGGCGATCGGGAATATCCTTGTTCAGGCCATGGCGACCGGCCACCTCGACTCTCTTGCCGACGCTCGATCCGTCGTCAGGCGATCGTTTGATGTTGAAACTTATGAGCCTAAAAGGGATGAGCGGTGGGACGAGACCTACGAACGGTTTGTTCAGTTGTTGTAGACCCGAGGAGTGACAAACTTCGGCTCGATGATCCTTCCGAACAACAAAACCCTCCCGGAACGAAGAAAGGCGGAAAGCCTAGCAGCAACCCTTGAATCAGGCGCCAGATGGTTTTCCGCCTTTTTGATGTTCGTCAGCCTACGCCCTTTTCCGTTTCATCGCCTGAAAATCGGTGAACTTCCCTTCGATGATTTCCTGTGTAATCAGGAATTCCTTGATGTTGGATTTGGAGGGGATTTCGAACATAAGGTCGACCATGATATTTTCCAGGACGGATCGAAGCCCTCGCGCACCGGTCCCTTTTTTTATGGCGAGTTCCACGACCTTGTTTAGGGCATCGGGTGTAAATTCCAGCTTGACATCATCCATTTCAAAAAGCCTCTGGTACTGTTTGGTTGTGGCATTCCGCGGCTTCGTCAGGATGTCCATCATGGCCTGCGTATCCAGGTCATCCATGGTGCTTACGATTGGAAGCCGGCCCACCATTTCGGGAATCAATCCATAATGGATGAGGTCGTCGGGTTGAATGTGAACGAGAATCTCCCCCACTTTTCCGTCGGCCGATTTTTCGACTTCGGCCCCGAACCCGATCGATTTCTTCCCGATTCGATTTTTAATAATATCCTCGATGCCCTCGAAGGCCCCACCGCATATGAAGAGGATATTCTTGGTGTTTATCTGGACGAGGGGCTGTTCCGGATGCTTCCTTCCGCCCTTGGGGGGGACACCTGATGTGGTACCTTCAAGGATTTTGAGCAGTTCCTGTTGCACACCCTCCCCCGATACGTCGCGGGTAATCGATGGGGTGCTGGACTTGCGGGATATCTTATCGATCTCATCGATATAAATAATCCCCCGCTCGGACTTGGAAACGTCGTAGTCGGCGGCATGGAGAAGCCTTACGAGGATGTTCTCAACGTCTTCCCCGACATAGCCGGCCTCGGTGAGGACGGTGGCATCGACGATCGTAAAGGGAAGTTGAAGGATTCTGGCGAGGGTCTCCGCAAGGAAGGTCTTCCCGGTGCCGGTGGGTCCCACCAGGAGGATGTTGCTCTTGGTCAGCTCAACATCGTTGTCGACAACTTGAATCCGTTTGTAATGGTTGTAGACGGCAACAGCCAGTGTCCTCTTCGCCCGTTCCTGACCGATGACGTGTTCATCAAGCCGCTTCTTGATTTCAATCGGCTTCAGAAGGGCACCCGTCTGGGGGAGGGTTCGTTCCCGCTTGTCTTCGACGAGGATGTCGTTGCAGAGCCGGACGCATTCATTGCAAATGTGAACGTATGGTCCGGTGATTATTTTTTCGACTTGGCCGGGACCCTTTCCGCAGAATGAACATTTAGGCTCTATGCGCGATCGGCCTTTGAGCATTCAGGTTGTCCTCGCTAAAATTGTGACTCTGGAAGAAGCCTCGTTATAACTTAAACGGTCGGGTAGCGCCGGGGTTCCGGCGCAGATCTATGGAAAATGATAAATGAAACAAGAACCCGGAGTCAAGCAGAATTTAATTTCCCCTATGGGGTACCGTTGGCCCCGATCTTCACAAAACCTTCGGCGAGTTTACAATCGGGAAGGCTTCCGATGATACGGGCTTCGATTCCCCGGAAGCGTGCACAGGCGTCATACATCCAGGGGAGGTCCGGCTGGGACTTGAGTTGTCGTAAGGCATCCATCTTACGGTCGAAGACTTTCTCTATGTCCACGTAGGTGTCCGGGAGAAATTGCGAAACAGGGGCCGTGCCCATGGTCGTCTCATAACAAAAAATGTCGGGTTTGGGGGTGGGGGAGTGTTCGGTCCGGATTCCGGGTGAGCCGGAATAGATACAGGCCCATAAAACGTTCTCCGCCGTGGTCACGTGGTCTGGATGTAAAATATCCTTTCGCCAATGCACCAGGACGACTTCCGGACGGCGAAGCCGGATCGTGTCGATGATCCTCAATTTTCGGTCTTCGTCGATGATAATCGGGCTATCCCCAAAATCCAGACACTCGATCGTGGCACCCAGGGTGCCAGCTGCGTGTTCGATTTCGGATTTTCTGATCGCCTTCACTTCATCGAGGGGGATCGTTTTTCTCTCGGCGTAGATGGCGGGGGACTCACAGCGTTCACCATACGTTAAATCGATGACGTGTACGCTCCCCCCGATATCGCTGTAGCGGGCGATTGCCCCCCCGGCACGGGAACAGAAATCGGCAGCGTGGGCGCTAAAGACGAGTACGCGTGCGTTGGGCGTGATCATGCGGATTTCCCCTGAAGGAGTCTTTCATCGTTTTGAGGTACTTTCCCAGTATTCGTGTAACGACGGGTCTCCCGTTCCATTTCCCGCCAGGCGTCTTCGGTTTTGTGTTCGTAACCCGCAAGGTGCAGGATGCCGTGTATCGCCAGGTGCAGAACCTCTTTCTGCAGGGATCGCTTTCGTTTAATGGCCTGGCTTCGGGCCTGGGGCAGGGAGATGTAAATTTCCCCGAGGATACCTTCATCAGAAGGGCCGCGCAGATCGAAAGAAAGGACGTTTGTCGGCGCGTCGATCCCACGGTAAGACCGATTCAGGCGGAGCAACTCTTCGTCGCCGGTTAGAATCACGTTGACCCCTCCGCCTCGAAGGCCATGCTGCAGCGCCGCCCTGTGCGCAATGCGGCGAAGTCCGTCCAGGTCGAGTCGGGGGGCCTTCGAACCCTCTTCGACGAGAAGGACCCTGAGGGTTAACCGCTCAGACACGGGGGGACTCCTTCTGGCGCTGCGAGGGATATGCCACCCGGGTGTGCATCATGCCTCTCAAAACCGGCAGGAATGCCTGTTCGATCTTGTGGAGGTCCCCAAGGGTCAGGGCACACTCGTTTAATTCCCCGGATGTAAACTTCCCTTCGATGATACTTCGAACCATTCCCTTAACCCGGCTGGGGGTCCGCTCCTTTAAGGACCGGACAGCGCTTTCGACCGAATCCGCAAGCATGATGATTCCCGCCTCCTTGGTCTGGGGCTTTGGACCCGGATACCGAAAATCTTCATCGCGAATCTCTTCGCCACGCTCCAGAGCTCGATTTTTGAAATACGCGATCTCGCCTGTTCCCTGATGTTGGGGAATGATGTCGATGATGATCTTCGGCAGCCCCTCTTGCTCGGCCATCCGTATACCTTCTCGTACGTGTGAGATGAGGACCAGGGCGCTCATCCTCGGCTGGAGCTCATCGTGGGGATTTTCCCCAGATTGGTTCTCGACGAAGTATTGTGGCCTCACCATCTTTCCGATGTCGTGATAGTAACAGCCGACCCGCGCAAGCAGGGCGTTGGCGTCGATCGCCTCCGCTGCCGTTTCAGACAGGTTCGCGACGATGACGCTGTGGGAGTAACTCCCGGGGGCCCGTGTGGCCAGGTTACGGAGAAGGGGCCGGTTCAGGTCGGACAGCTCAAGCAGGGTGATGGGGGTCACGATGCCGAACAGGTTCTCGAACATCGGAGAGAGGCCGAGGGTCAGGACCGGTGTGAGGATTCCCATCACGAGTCCGGGGATCAAATCCCGGGCAAGCGGGCCGAAAATGTCGGATGAACTGGAGTAGGTGAACCAGATGCCTTTGATAACCAGAATGACCAAGACGTATGATATGGTGAGGTAGATGATAGAGTAGTTGAAGTGCTGACGATTTCTTACCCGTCTGACCGAGTAACATCCAACCATGCCGCAGAGGGATGAGACGATCGTCGCGTGAAGGTCGTTCAAAGCAACCCCGCACAAAATAGCCGACATGACCGCCACAGTGATGCCCAATTCGATGTCGAGAAGGAGGGCCACCAGCATGGCGGATAGGGCGACCGGGACATACAGGGACGACACGTCGGCTGTCCCCGACAGGTAGGATGCGACCAGGGTGGGAATTATAAGAAGGATGCCGAAGAGGACCAGAATCTCGGTGCGACGGTAGAGTTCGTTTCGGAATGCGTAGAGGTATAGGAGGATCAGGCCAAGGACGAGTGAGGAGAGCAAAAAAGAGGCAAGGATCTGAAGATATCCGGCATAGGGGGATTCACGGTGCCTAAGATATTTTGCTTCTGAAAGAGACCTGAGGATGTCTACGTGTTCAGAGGTCACCCTTTCGTGGGCATCGATGATTTTCTGGTTTTCGAGAACGACATTTCGATTTTGAGAAACGGACTGGGCTGCGACTTCCCGACGGCGTTCGGTTTCGGCGGAATCGAATGTCAGGTTGGGAGAGATGAAGGCCTGAATCAGTTCATATAATGCCCGGGCAAGGGCAGGATGCGCCTCCGCCCAGCGTTCCTGGATCAGGTCCGGCAACACCTTATCTGAGATTTCACCTGTGTCGTAGAAATGGCTCGAGGAGGCCAGGTTTTCTTCCTCATCCTTCCGCATCGTCACCCAGGTTGCCTTTTTCCCTTCGAAGGCCTGCTTGTCCGAAACGATTCCGCCGGTATACAAGTCGGTAAGAATTCTATAAGCCAGATTCTTAATTTCCTTTAACTGTTCTTCCGAAATGTATCCCTGCCCTTCGATGGGATCCGCTCCGATTAGAATGCGGAATGCGGGATCAGATATGGCCCGAAGGTTTCCTTCCCGGTTGAACCCGTCTCCAAGAAGAGAGTCCGCTAAGGAACTCCCCGAACGGCCAAGGAGGTCTTTGAACAGCGTGTCGAGGGAATCGACCTGTGCTCCACCCACCGCGGAGCTGAAGACAAGAAGAGGGGGGATGCGCCTGCGGGCGTTGGCCTGTTCCCGCTCGAAAACCGATGGACTTTTTTTGACCCAAAAAGTGAATGGGGTGACGATCCGTTCCCGGGCGACGGTACCCTCTCGCAGGTCACCGAATTCAGTTGCTTTTCGATGTCCCATCAGATAGGTCAGGACACACACAGTCGCCGCAACAACGCCCCACCGCAGGACTTGGGCAGGGCGGAAGATCTGAGAAGGCCCTTTGCCGACCCCTTTTGGCAGCCCCTTTTTTACTTGCTTTCTAAGGGCGAGAAATTTTGAAGGCATGTCATCCCCCCCAGACCCCCGGAAGGTAAAACATCCAACTCACATTTCACTTTCCGCAGCGTTAATTCCAATCTCTTTTTCATAGATCTCGTAAGCCTTGATGATCTGGCGAACGAGTGGATGTCTCACCACATCCCGATCCGTCAAGTAGACGAATTCGATATCCTCGACCTGTCCCAGGATGGTCTGGATCTGAACGAGGCCGGATTGACTGGAAGACGGGAGATCGACCTGAGTGATGTCACCGGTGATGATGGCCTTTGCGTTTACGCCGAGGCGAGTCAGGAACATTTTCATCTGTCGAATACTCGTATTCTGTGCCTCGTCCAGGATCACATATGCGTTGTTCAGGGTGCGTCCACGCATAAAGGCCAGGGGGACGATCTCCAGTGTACGTGAATCGGTGAGCTGGCGCATTCGGTCTTGAGGAACCATGTCCTGGAGCGCATCGTACAGCGGCCGGAGATACGGGTCGACTTTCTCCTGGATGTCGCCGGGGAGATATCCCAGGCTCTCCCCGGCTTCCACGGCCGGTCTGGTGAGTACAATATGATCGATCTCCCGACGTTTCAAGGCGGCCACCGCTGCCCCAACGGCCAGGTAGGTCTTGCCGGTACCCGCTGGTCCGATGCAAAATACGATATCCCGACTCTCCATGGCGGTCACATATCGGCCTTGGCCGGGCGAACGAGGTCGAATGGAGCCCTTTCGGGTGTTCAACAATACCTTTGCAGAATGCGGGGACTCGCCCATCTCCTTGAGGACGTCCTGCCCGGACCGGAGGAGATAACTCAGGTCGATCTCAACTCCGCCCCGGAGATGAGATACGACGTCGATGAGCACCTCACAAGCTTTTTCGACGTGGCCGGGCTCTCCTTCCACGAGGATGGATTCCCCCCGCGCTACAAGGTCGACGCCGTATCGTTTCTCAAAGGCGATGAGATTGGCATCGTTGTGTCCATAAAGATGGAGTGGGTCGATCCCGTCGATCTCCACCCTTTGCGATATGCGTTGACCCAAGCCTTGTGTCTTACTCCTTCCTGAATATCCCGCCCCCGCCGTTCTCCGAGCTTTCGGATCCTGTGCGTAAAAGAAAAAGCCCCCTTCCTCAAAGATGAGAGGCCGAGAGCTATCCTATCTTTCAAAAATCAACGATTTTTCATCATTTCGGTGGCCCCTGGGTCATAGAAACGGGCTTATTAAACACAGTGTTATACTAACATATCCCTCAGAAGGTGTCAAGGGGAAAAACGACCCGAAAGCGACCTAAAGGATCTTCAATCCCAACTCCTGGAGCTGAGCGGGATCCACCCCGGAGGGTGCGTCGTCCATCAGGGAGACGGCGTTGTTCGTCTTCGGAAAGGCGATCACCTCCCTGATGGAACGCACACCCGCCAACAAGGAGACCATTCGGTCAAATCCGAAGGCAATCCCTCCGTGTGGAGGTGCTCCATATTCGAAGGCCTCAAGCAAGAACCCGAATTTCCGCTCCGCTTCATCGTGGGATATGCCGAGCAGATTGAACATTCTGTTCTGAACGTCCCGCCGGTATATCCGGATGCTTCCTCCCGCGATTTCGTTTCCGTTGAGGACCAGGTCGTAGGCGCGAGCTCGAACAGACGAAGGGTCGGACTCCATCTTCTCAAGGTCCTCTTCAACGGGAGCGGTGAAGGGATGGTGACAGGCCACATATCGTTTCTCCGTAGGGTTATACTCGACCAGGGGAAATCGAACAACCCACAACGGGTTCCACACACGACCATCCAAGAGGCCTAAATCCCTCCCCAACCGGAGTCGGAGGTCGCAGAGCGTCGACGCAACGAGAGCGGGTTTATCGGCCACGAAGAGGAGGAGGTCGCCGGGTTGGGCATTCATGCGCTCCGCCAGGCTCGTCTTGACAGCGGTTGGAAAGAACTTGACGATTGACGATTCCAGACCCTTTTCGGTGACCTTAATCCAGGCCAGGCCCTTTGCCCCCAAATTGGTGGAGAAGGCAACCAGATCGTCGATCTGTTTGCGTGAGAGAGAGGCCTGACCCGTTGCGTTGATCCCTTTGACCCGTCCCCCTTCCTCTACGGCGTTCTTGAAAACCTGGAATTCGCTTTCGGAGGCCAGGTCGCTGATGTCTACGATCTCCAAACCGAATCGTGTGTCAGGTTTATCGGTACCGTAACGGTCGATGGCCTCCTGATACGTCATGCGCGGGAAAGGGAGGGAGGGTTGGTATCCGATCGTTTCCTTGAAAATGTGGGCTGTGAGTCCCTCCGCCATGCCAAGGACATCATCCTCTTCGACAAAGGACATCTCGATGTCGATCTGAGTAAATTCCGGCTGACGATCCGAACGGAGATCCTCGTCTCGGAAACATTTGACGATCTGGAAATATTTCTCTAAACCCGCGACCATAAGGAGTTGCTTGTAAGTCTGAGGGGATTGTGGGAGTGCGTAAAAGTTACCCGGGCTTACCCGGCTTGGGACCAGATAGTCCCTGGCCCCTTCGGGTGTGCTCTTCATCAGGAAAGGGGTTTCCACCTCGATGAATCCCTGTTGGTACAGGTGGCTCCGGGTTGCCTGATAGGCCCGATGGCGCAACCGGAGGTTCGCGAGCATGGAAGGCGTTCGGAGGTCCAGATAACGGTATTTGAGACGAAGTTCTTCGCTCGTCTCCTCGGCGGAATCGATTTGAAAAGGGGGTGTCTTGGCCTCATTCAGAATTCTGAGATCTTGACAAAGCACGTCGATCGTGCCGGTGCTTAGTTTCAGGTTCTCCATTCCCGGAGGCCTCATTTCCACCAGGCCGCTCACTGCGATCACATATTCGGATCGGATGGATTCCGCCTTTTGATGCATTTCGGTGTTAACGTCGGGCTTGAAGACAACCTGCGTTTTTCCCTCGCGATCCCGGAGGTCGACAAAGATGACCCCACCGTGGTCCCGTCTTTTTGACACCCAACCCATCAAGGTGACGGATTTTCCCAAGTCCTCCTCACGAAGTTCCCCGCAATTGACAGTTCGTTTCCATCCGGACATCGGTTCAGGCATAGTCGTTTCCTTCATCCTTGATTCAGGATAAAACCAACCCATTTTTCCGTGGAGACATTCTCCTGCTTCCCCGTTTCCATGTCTTTGACGACGACTTCTCCCCGGTTTAATTCCTCATCGCCGATGATGACCACCCGGCGGGCGGAGGACGTGTTTGCCGCGCGCATCTGTGCCTTGAGGCTTCTGTCCCCGTATAGCGATGCCACGGATATCCCCCTCCTGCGAAGGTCGGCTCCAAGACCGATCGTACTTGCGCGGGCCGCTTCCCCCAAGGCCACAATAAAGACATCGGGCCCCGATTCGGAGTCCCCCCCGATCCCTTGTTCCCTCAAGGTGAGGATCGCACGTTCAATGCCGATGCCGAAACCGATCGCCGGGGTGGGAGGCCCGCCGAGTTCCTCGATAAGGCCATCGTAGCGGCCGCCGCCACCGACGGCGTTTTGCGCGCCGATCCCCTCGGTCCAGAGCTCGAAAATTGTCTTTGTGTAATAATCGAACCCCCGAACGAGCCGTGGATTGGGGGAAAAATCGATTCCAAGCGACTTCAAATGACCCTTCAAACCTGTAAAGTGAGTCGCACAATCGGTGCAAAGCCAACCTTCTATCGCAGGCGCATCCGCGATGACGGGCTGGCAGCCGGGCTTCTTGCAATCGAAAAGACGCAGAGGGTTTATTTCGAGGCGTCGTTTACAATCGTCGCAAATTTCACCCACACGGCTGCGGTAATAAGCCGACACCTCTTTCAGATAATCCGATCGACATTTCGGACATCCGATGCTGTTGACCTGAAGGGAGAGTCCTGAAATTCCCAAACGGCGGTAAAAATCGAGGGCGAGGGAGATGATCTCGGCATCCAGGGTTGGATCGATCTCTCCGAAGGCTTCCACCCCGAACTGGTGGTGTTGCCGATAGCGGCCTGCCTGAGGCCTTTCATAGCGGAAGTTTGGGGCAACGTAGTAGAGTTTTACGGGTTGGGGGAGGGTCCGCATCCCGTGTTGCAGGTAGGCCCGAGCGATCGGTGCCGTACCCTCCGGTTTGAGCGTGAGACTCGAGTTGCCTTTATCCAGGAAGGTGTACATCTCCTTTTCGACGATGTCGGTTCCCTCCCCAACACCCCGCACAAAGAGGCTTGTCTCTTCGAACATCGGTGTAACGATCCGACGATAGGCGTAAAGGTGACCAAGATCGGTGATGACGGCGTTGATTTTCGCCCAAAAGGCCCACTCATCGGGCAGGATGTCCCGGGTGCCGCGGGGGGTCTGAAATTTCGTGAATTTCTCCTCATTAAGGGAGGCCGTCAAGTTCTTCAGAACTCAAAATGTCCCTAAGTAATGGACTTACCATAAAATACGATAGTGAGGCTGATCAATCAATATAAAAAATCTATCGCGAATGAGCCCGTGCGGGTTGGAGCGCTCTAAAAAGGTCAACCGCAAAAGTCGGATCCCGAGTCTTTGGCTCAGGTTTTTTTGGCATCAGGTTTGCAAATTATTAACCCCCGAGGATGCGCAGGATTACAAGAACCCGTCCCCACAAACGAATTGTATAGACCACCGATTTCTTAGATGGCCAAATCTTTCAAACCCGGAAAGCGTTCTGAAATGAATTTTCAACTTTCTACGCTGATCATCCTGCTGGCGGGGTTCTTGACAACGGCTCACGGGGAGGACGCTCTCGATCGATCCGTGGATGATGAAGAAAGACTATCCGAGGATATGGTTGCAGACTTGGAAGAACCATTTTTGGACTTGAATCGGGCTTCTGCCGTTGAACTAGCGTCCCTTTCGGCCCTTTCATATTCGGATGCCGAAAAGATTGTGGCCTTTCGCGGCTCCCGGGGCCCCTTCCGAAACCCCCACGACCTTTTTTCTGTTGAAGGAATTCCGGAGTCCGTGGTTGAGGCCATCATACCCATGGTTACCGCGGGCACCCGATATCCGGTCGCATTGAACTCCCGGGCCCGGTTTATCCGGCGATCCGCGCCCACCCGAGGCGAATCGATTTTTATAGGGGCCAGCCTGCATACCCGAACCTCCTATTCGATCGGAGAAGTGGCGACGGTCTCCTTTACAACTGACAAAGATCCGGGCGAGGGGAGTCCTCTAGAATTTACGGCAGGCTTTGTGGAAGTCCAATCGGAGGACTCCGGATGGCGTCTGATTTTAGGGGATTTTCGGCCCGGTTTCGCTCAGGGGTTGGTGTTCAGCCGATGGGGACGGGTGTACATGGGGATGGATCAGGTGGTACGCGTTTCCAGCCGACGTGTCGGTTACCTGTCGACAGATGAGAACGGCGCCCTGAGGGGGGCCTATCTATCCGGGTTGAAGAATGGGTGGAGAATCTCCGGGTTCGGTTCGTCGTCGCGGTATGATGCGACAAGGGATACCTCCGGCCTCGTGAACCGGCTTTCCGAGAGCGGAAGACACGTGACCCCGGGGGAGAAGCGGGGTGTGGACGCCCTGCACGAGGCAGCGTGGGGTTTGAGGGTTGAGCGGGGCCGTCGTGGAGGGGTGGGGATGGGAACCACGGTTCTGAACGCCAGGTTCAACCCTCCTTTTAATGGAAAGAGTCGGGCCCAAAATCCTCTGGGGTCGGCGACGATCATCGGCGTGGACGGCCATCTCTCCTTCGAAGGATTCCAGGTTGGGGGAGAAGCGGCGCAAGTCGTCTCAGGGACTCAGGCCTGGGTGGTCGGGGCCATCTACAAGCGCCGTGGGATGAAACTGGGGATCCAAGCCCGGGACTATGATGGGGGATTCCGATCGATCCACGGGGCCGGGACATCGACATTCGGGGACATCCAAAACGAGCGGGGTTTTGTTTCCGGTGTAAGGCTAAAGGCGCCCGGGATCAAAACTTTCGACCTGATGTTTGATCGTGCCTGGAGGCCGAACCCCACGGAAAGGTTTCCTGCCGGCTCGCGCAGATCGACGCTTACCTTTCGTGTGGAACAGATCCCCCTTCGAGGTTGGTTAACCGAATGGAAGGTTCGAGGAAAGTGGGACAAGCGATGGAAAGGGAAACGAATCGGACTGATGAATCATCGGGGGATTAACTTGCGGATCAACCTGACGAAGAAATTTCGATCGAATTTCCGGGTAAAGACGAGGGGGGAAATCGTGCGAGCGAGGGTCGGGCCCCAACAGGCGTCAGGGATGGCGTTTTTCGGGGATGTCGGCTTCGGCTGGCACGCCTTGAAGGCAAGAGGACGTCTCACCTATTTCGAGGCTCCGTCGTACGAAACACGGATCTTCGAGTGGGAAGACGGCCCCACCGGGTTGATGGGAACCCGGACCTTGACGGGGAGAGGATTGAAAGGGTATATCCTGCTTTCCAAACCATTCGGTGGGAGCAAGGCGACAATAAGACTGTGGCGGTGGCACGCGTTCGATGGGCGTGAGCCGAAGACAGAAATCGTCGCACAATGGGACTGCAGCCTGAAGGGGCTTTGACTGAAAAGAGGGGAAGATTTTGATGAAACCCAAAGTCCAAATCATAACCAGATGGTTTTCCCAAACGAAAGTTATCTCCTCAGGTACTGCCTCTCATAGTATGCCTTAAAGTCACTACCTTCTTTGATATTCCGCCACCAATCCTGATGTTCCAGATACCAGGAAACGGTCTTGCGGAGTGCGCTTTCGAAATCATACTGCGGCTTCCAGCCGAGTGCCCTGATCTTCGAGGTATCGAGGGCGTATCGCATGTCGTGTGCGGGGCGGTCCTTTACGAATTCGATGAGCCTCTCGGATTCCTCGACCAATTTCAGGATCTTTTTGGCAACCGTCTCCCCGTCCGCATCGTTATCGCCCCCAATGTTGTAGGCTTCGCCTGGAGTTCCTTTGTGGAGCACCACGTCGATCGCCTCGCAGTTATCGGTCACATAAAGATGGTCCCGAACCGCGAGCCCCTTGCCGTAGACGGGGAGGGGCAGGTCCTCGATTGCGTTGGAGATGAATAACGGCACTCTCTTTTCCGGGTACTGAAAGGGCCCGATATTGTTCGCAGATCGAGTGATCAGGACCGGAAGGCCGTATGTCAACCCGAACGCCCGGGCCATCAAATCGCCTGCGGCCTTGCTGACCGAATAGGGATTTCGCGGGGCCATGGGCACGTCTTCCGACCAAGGGGGCTCACCAGGAGCAAGGCTTCCGTACACCTCGTCGGTAGAAATCTGTAATATCCGTTCGACGGGGTGTCGGCGCGCTGCGTCCAAAAGGGTGAAAACGCCCATCGTGTTGGACCGCATAAAGTCCTCGGCCTCCATAATGCTCCGGTCCACGTGGCTCTCGGCCGCAAAGTTCACCACCCCGTCGACGCGTTGCATCAGACGGTCTACCAATTCTCGGTCACAGATATCCCCCTGAACGAATTCATAGCGTGGATTTTTCTCCACATCCCTCAGGTTGTCGAGGTTCCCGGCATACGTCAGCTTGTCCAGGTTGACCACCTCGTAGTCCTCGTACTTTTGGAGGAGGTGCCTGATAAAGTTGCTGCCGATGAATCCCGCCCCGCCGGTAACCAGAAATGTTTTCACGGATGCCATCCTGAGAAGAGCAGCCCGTTCGGTCAATTTGAGCTGTTTTGTTTGACAACCTCCACTTGGCCGGAGTCACGGCGGATGATCCTGTATGGCCTCCGGGCAAGCCTGGCTTTCCAGTCCCCCCGGGGAAACGGCCAGGGGCATTCCGCCCATTCGATGTAAGGCGCCATGAGCGACGTGCAAAATCTGAAGGCCTGGGTAGCGTTCATGTTGGAACGGGGTTTTTCGGAGGGGCGGCAGATCCGGCTGCCGCACCAGTTAATCGGATCGGTCCCTTTCCGGGTGCTGGCAAATCCCCCATCCGGAATCTGGAAATCTTTGAAGGATTCGACGATCGCACCAAGGACCGCGTTCAGATCCACCCTGCGATAATCCGAAATCTCCAAACAAATCAGGCAGAGTTCGGCCACATTGCGTGGAATCAGAATATTATCCATGTCTTGAAAACTCCCATCGGCCCACCGTTTGATAAGGGTGTCGGCCAAACGATCGGTGTGTGGGAAGTTGAATCCGGTGTTCCAGAACGGACCGGCCATGATCTTGAAAGCACCCGACATCTGCTGTTCGAGGGGGATGTCGATCCGACCCCACATCCCGGTGTCGGGATTCTGATGAGAGAGGATGATCTCCATACCCTCGGTCAACGAGGGGATGACTTCCTCGTTCCCAAGGTTCAAATATTCAAAAAGCTCATTGGTCCTACCCGCCGCACCTGACCCCGTACCCCACGGCTGATCCCAGTCACCGTGCTTCAGATAATCGATGTAGGCCTGCCCGTCCGGATCGCCCCTTCCACCGGTTTTGGTGTAAGGGTAGCGAGGCTTGCTCCCCAATTGATTCAGGAACATGGTCGCATACTTTGTGACGGCGTCACGGAATGTGCGACGTACTTTCAGATCCTCCCGCCCCTCCAGTCGCTCGTCCAGGTAGGGGTCTATAAAAAGGCCGGAATCGGGATCCTGGAACCCCTGGGCATAAGCGATGGTTTTTGTCAAAGCGGTAGAAGAATATCTCGGAAGCTTGGCCAGGGGGATCGTTTCCTTGAGCAGCCAGAGACCCACCCCGCTGGCGGTCAGGCAGTGAGGCATTTCCGCATCCACGCAGTCCTTGAACAGGCCAAATCCTTCAGGGTCCATGACCGATATCAACCACGAATCGATTGCGGCCGGCGTTTCAAAAAGCCAGGATCGGGTTTCGGCTGTCACGAGATCGAAGTCCTCTTTGTTCGGGATTTGCTACAGGGGGAAGGCGGATTGGAGACCTCGACCGCCACCTATTTCCAATCTATCGCATTTCGGTCGTCCAATCGAAACCAATGGAGGGGTCATCGTAGGGGATTCGCTGTTCGTCGGGGTCCTTCGGGTCGTAGGGTTGGCTCACGTGGTAGAGGAGGTAAGCCGGATCATTTCCGAGGACGCGATACCCGTGTGCCACGCCTCGCGGAATGACCAGCAGGATCGGATTATGCTCTCCCATGCAGTAGACCTCGGTGAGCCCCCTGGTGGGGGAATCTTCACGAAGGTCGTGGAGGACCGCCTGGGCCATTCCTTTTACGACAAACCACGCGTCATCCTGCCGCTTGTGCCAGTGGAAGGCTTTGATGACGCCCGGGTAGGACATGGTGATGCTCGTCTGGCCAAACTCAGCAAACCCCTTGCCGAAAAAGGGGTCGTCCGTCCTCAGGAGTTCTGCAAGAAAACCCCGGTCGTCTGCAAAGACAACCAATCGTTTCCCCCATACATCATCGATCCTGCCCGCAAAGAGGGTCTCGTTCACGGTAAGTTCCCTTCAGATGGGTTTAATAGAAGGCCATACTGGCATATGTGACTGCGGAATCGGTCTGCGGATCGACGGTTCGGTCATAGTTCAGGAGCCGGCCCTCGGAGGCATTCATCACCTGAAGCATCGTGTAGATGGAGGAGGTTCCGCAGATCCGTCTGCGGTCGCCGTCCCTCTGAATCGTTTTAAAGAACCCATCCGCATCGAGGGTTTCAATCGCTTCGATGCGTTCCCGGTCCTCGGACGCAACCGATTCGAGGAAGTCCGGCGGACCGGGGCACGGCGATAACCATCGAGAGCTTGTTGCCGAAGCTTTGAAACTCGGTTCCCCTCTAGAAAGAGCGCCTCGTCCAGCTGGTTTATGATCTCCCTTATCCTGTCACTCGGGATGACTGTCCCGAACTGTCGGGTATACGCGAGTGAGATGTCCGGAATGGAATGCCGGCCGTCGAACATCGCGATAATATAGAAAAGTTCCGGCGGGACCATCACCGCACCTTCGGCCAGACCTTCGGGGTCTCTCAAACAGATAGAGGATCGACCCTGGATCTTGACCGGATATGCCTCAACCGCACGAAGTTTGGGATAGTCCGAACCCATATTTTCCGCCATCAGGAAATCCTCAACCATAAAGAGAAATCCCACAGGACTTTAAAAAGGTTATACAGGATGTTATAGTAAAATTCACCTGAGTTGTCAACTTCAATTGAAAAAAATCCCCGCCTGGCAAAATCCAGACGGGGATAGGATTCGAGTTGGATTTTCGGATAAGATCAGTCCGATTTGGTGACGTTTGCGGCCTGGGGGCCCTTAGGTCCCTGGGTAATTTCGAATTCCACTTGTTGTCCCTCACTCAACGATTTGAAGCCATCCTGTTCAATCGCAGAGAAATGAACAAAGACATCCTCACCATCATCCTGTTCAATGAAGCCATAGCCCTTGCTGTCGTTGAACCACTTTACCCGACCAACCGGCATGTATTATCACCTACTTTCTTTTCTGGATGGTTCGTCTTCTGACCTGTCAGAAAGAGAAAATAAAAACACCACAAAGCCTAAAACAAAGCCTTGTGGTCCGCGTGCGAATTGCATGTCAGATCGACACTTTGAATCAAGCTGCAATTATTTTTATTTTATTGTCGGATAAAAATAATAAGACGTGCCATACGATATGTCAAGCATTTTTTGAAAATTTATCGCGACGCAATTTTCGCAATCCAGATGCTGATCTCATAAAGAAAGCAGAGGGGGAGGGCAAGCATCAGCTGAGAGAACGGGTCCGGGGATGGCGTAGCGACAGCAGCGATGATGAAGACGCCCACGTAAGCATAAGGTCGATAGTGTCTCATGAACGGGGCGGTGAGGACACCCACTTTTGCGAGAAAAAAAGCAACCACGGGGAGTTCGAAGACCAATCCGAAGACTGCGACTGTGTAGATGATAAAAGTAATATATTGTCGGACATCGAGCATGGTCTTGACATCGAGGGTCCCCATACCCACGAGAAATTTCAGCATCGTCGGGATGGCTCCGAAATAAGCCAGGGAGGCCCCGCATAAAAAACAGAAGAAGGTGGAGGAGACGACTCCCCACAGGTATAGACGTTCTGTTTTGTAAAGCCCGGGGGCCAGGAACAACCAGAACTGATAAACGATCACGGGGAGGGCAAGGATCAAGCCGCCGATGAGAGCGGCGTTCATCCGCACCAGGAACATGCCCAGCGGATGGGTGTTGATGAATTGCACCGGCGGGTCCGCAACCCTGCCAGGACGCAGGATGATGTCGAGGAGGTTGTCGGAAAAGATACCGCATATAATGATTCCGACGAACAGGGCTCCCAAGGCCTTGATGATCCGCCAACGCAGCTCTTCGAGATGGTCGAGGAAGGGCATCGCCCTCTGGTCGGTTTCCGATCCTTCAGGATCCGCTTCGTGTTCGGCTGACAACTTTTCTATGGATTGATCGGATTCTTCCGGCATTTCATCCCAAAAGGAAATAGAATTTACAACAGGAGAATTTTAATCCGATGGGTGGTGTTGAAGAGGGAAGAGGGGGGTATGGCCTGCCCGCTGGAACCGATCAGTCGTTCCGTTAAGGAAGCGCCTTATCTATGATTCCCCCGCCCAGGACGAGGTCGCCGTCATAGAGCACCAGGGACTGACCGGGGGTTAGCGCACGCTGAGGACGATCAAATCGGAAGCGGATTCGATTGTTCTCCACCGGCAGGATCATCCCGGGGGCGGCATCGTGGCGGTAACGCATCTTGGCCCCGGCACATAATTCCGGCGGTGGGGACTCAAAGGCGATCCAGTTGGCGGATGACGCGAGGACTTCGCTGGCCAGAAGATCGTCCGGACTTCCGATCCGGATGGTGTTCGTGTCCGCGTCGATGGAGGTGACATAGCGGGGTGACGCTGCCGCAACACCAAGACCCTTTCGCTGGCCGACGGTGAAAAAAGCGGCTCCTCGATGCGTTCCAACCCTGGAACCATCGACGTCCAGTACCGGCCCGGGCCGGAAGGTTGATGGCGAAATTTCTTCGATCCGGGCCCGATCTCGCATAAAACGCTCTACCTTCCGGTCCACGATAAAACAGATATCCTGGCTTTCCGGTACGTCAGCTGTCTTGAGGCCCGATTCGCGGGCAACACCTCTGACATCTTCCTTTGAGAGTCCGCCCAGCGGGAAGATCGTTCGCCGAAGCATCTCCTGAGAAAGACCCCACAGGACGTAAGACTGGTCCTTGCGTGGATCGGCGCTGCGCTTTAGGATGTAGCGGGAAAGTCCGTTTCCCCAGCTGGCTCGGGCGTAATGTCCGGTGGCGATCCGGGCGGCCCCAAGGGATTCCGCCTTTCGAAGGAGAGGATCCCATTTGACCTTATGATTGCACATCACGCAGGGATTCGGCGTCCGCCCATTGAGGTATTCGTCCACGAAATTCCGAATGACGGATTGGCCGAAGTCCTCACGCAGGTCGAAGACAAAGTGGGGTGCGCCAATTTGGTGACAGACGGCCCTCGCATTGTTGATCCCTTCCACCCCGCAACAGCTTCCCTTCCCGTGCGTCGGATCGCCCCCTACCTGGTCGTAACTCCACAGGTGCATTGTCACACCGATCACGTCGTAACCGCGGCGCTTCAGCAGGAAGGCAGCTACGGAACTGTCCACCCCGCCGCTCATCCCAACCACAATACGGGGTTCTGAGTCGGGGGCTGGAATCGTCTCGAGAATTCGATTCAAATCGATCATAAGGAATTGAATATAACCGGCTTCTGAAGAGTTGTCAAGGCGAAAGCTCCCCGTGATGAACCGGTCCCGGGCGGTTCCATCCCTCCGCTTTTGCTTGACAGACCCTGTCCGCCGGTTTTATACTCACCGAGAATTTCACAAGAACTCGGGTCCGTTGGTGGACGGATCCCCCCCCTGTGCAACGGTTAGGAGGACTGCCCGATGAGCGATCATCTGGCATTTATCGGCGACGAACTGAACGACCTGGAAAGAAGAGGGCTCCGCCGTTATCTCAGGGTCCTGGAGGGCGCACAGGGCCCCGTTGTGAGCGTTTTAGGTCGGACCCTGAAGCTTTTCTGCAGCAACGATTACCTTGGCCTGGCGAACCATCCGGCTCTCAAGGCTGCGGCGAATGCGGCTATTGAGAAATACGGATACGGAACGGG
Organism: Candidatus Latescibacterota bacterium; assembly: GCA_965217865.1. Classification (GTDB taxonomy): domain Bacteria; phylum Latescibacterota; class UBA2968; order SICM01; family SICM01; genus CBDCJO01. The sequence goes on from CBDCJO010000002.1 coordinate 5,050,121, forward strand.
GGCCTCCCGGCTTGTGTCCGGGACGATGGAACCGCACGCCAAGCTCGAGGTGCAACTGGCCGATTTCCTAGGTTCGGAGGCCGCCCTTGTTTTTTCGTCCGGATACATGGCCAACGTCGGTACGATCCCCGCCCTCGTGGGAAAAGGAGACGCGGTGATCCTGGACCGCCTGGACCACGCCAGCATCGTCGACGGGGCCCGTCTGTCCGGAGCCAGGACATTGGTCTACGCTCACCGCGATGTCGAAAGACTTAAGGCCGTGCTGGAGCGTCACTCAGGCTACCGGCGGAGATTGATTGTGACGGATGGGGTCTTCAGCGTGGACGGTGACATCGCCCCGCTGAAGGAGATCCAGCGACTTTCACGTGAGCACGGGGCGATCCTGATGTTGGACGATGCACACGGAACAGGTGTGCTTGGCGAGAACGGACGCGGAACCCTCGAACACCTGGGAGCCGAAGGGGTGGATGTCCTGATGGGCTCTTTGAGCAATGCCATGGGGGGCACGGGTGGATATATTGCTGCAAGCCGGCGGCTGATCGATTTTCTTATCAATAGATCGCGAACGTTCGTCTTCACAACCGCTCTGCCCCCGGATGCCTGCGCAGTGGCCTCAGCCGCCATCGACCTGGTTGCGTCCGGTCCCGGGCTTCGAGATCGCCTTTGGGAGAAGGTGGGTCAGATAAAGAGGGAGTTGACGGGGATGGGTTATGACTTGATGGGCTCGGAGACTCAGATCGTACCTGTTTTGGTCGGGGAAGCCCAGAAGGCGAAGGAACTATCCGATTACCTGTATGAAAGAGGGGTCTTCCTCTCTGCGATCCGTCCCCCGACCGTTCCGAAAGGCCAAAGCCGGTTGCGGTTGACCATCACCGCCGGCCATTCGGCCGAGGACATCGGGTTTCTGCTGGAGGCTATGAGGGAAGCTCGGAGGCGATTTTTTGAATAGGGATATATCACCCGACGCGATGTCGAAAAATCGGAAACTCAAAGATTCAGATCGATCGATTGTCTGGCATCCCTTTACCCAGATGCAGGATTATGCAAGAGGCGACCCCGTTATTATCGAGAAAGGGGAAGGAGCCTGGCTGGAAGATGTGGACGGGAGACGTTACCTGGACGGATTCTCCTCGATGTGGTGCAATCTTCACGGTCACCGCATTCCTGAAATCGACGCGGCAATCCGGGAACAGCTGGATTCAGTCGCGCACAGCACTCTTTTGGGTCTCTCCAACATCCCCGCGGTACGACTTGCCGAACAATTGGTGGAGATTGCACCAGAAGGCCTGGCCCACGTGTTCTACTCGGATGACGGCTCCACCGCGGTGGAGGTGGCCGTTAAGATAGCATTCCAATACTGGCGGCAACGGCGTGAGCCGAGGGCGAAAAAGACCAAGTTCGTGCATCTGGACGCAAGCTATCACGGCGACACAGTCGGTTCGATCAGTGTGAGCGGGGTCGATCTGTTTCATGCGACATACCGCCCCCTTCTCTTCGAGTCGATTCCGGTCCCATCACCCTTCAGGTATCGCTGTTCCTTCTGTCAGGGGCAACCCGGGTGCAACGAAGGATGCATCGAAGCAGTGGAGGGGTTGTTCCGCGATCGGGCTGAAGAGATTGCGGCGATGGTCGTTGAGCCCCTCGTCCAGGCGGTTTCGGGCATGGTCGTGCATCCACACGGGTATCTGCGTAAGTTGGCGGATCTTTGCAAACGGTACGATATTCTTCTGATCGTCGATGAAGTGGCCACTGGATTCGGGCGAACCGGACGGATGTTCGCGTGCGATCACGAGGACGTGACCCCGGACCTTTTGTGTCTGGCAAAGGGAATCACGGGAGGATATCTTCCGCTCGCGGCGACGCTGACTACCCCAGACGTGTTCGAGGCCTTCCTGGGGGATTATGCGGAGCGCAAGACCTTTTTTCACGGCCATACGTACACGGGAAATCCCCTGGGCTGCGCGGCAGCCCTTGCGAACATCGAGATGTTGCGAAGAGAGGGCTTCTGGGAAGACCTGAAAATTAAAATCGAATTGTTCAGTGAAGGTCTCCAAACCGTTCGGGATCTTCCGCACGTCGGGGAGGTAAGGCAGTGCGGATTCATGGTCGGAATCGAGCTGGTGAAAGACCGAAAATCCAGAGGACCCTATCCGTGGGAGGAGCAGGTTGGGGTCCGGGTGTGCGATAGGGCGCGAAACATGGGGCTTCTCATTCGTCCGCTTTCCCACGTGATCGTCCTGATGCCTCCGCTGGGGATCGTGGATTCGGATTTGAACCTCATGGTGGAGATCACCCATCAAGCGATTCGCGAGGTGACCGGGCCGTGAATGGTGTCTTCGTCTCGGGGACCGACACGGGTGTCGGTAAGACGGTTGTAGCGGCGGGGATCGCCGCGACTCTGAAAGCAGGTGGGGTGGATGTCGGGGTGATGAAGCCCGTGGCTACGGGGGGAGGGTGCCCTGGAGATGCAGATGTTCTCCAACGGGCCATCGCTTCGACAGGTTCATCCGATCTTGTTAACCCGGTGTCTCTTGAACATCCCCTTTCGCCGAACGTGGCCGCACGCATCGAAGGCGTTCAGATTGACGTGTCTCTGATCGAGAGGGCCGCTGAACGATTATCGGAACAGCACGAATATCTGGTTGTGGAGGGGGTTGGAGGTCTGCTCGTCCCGATCCTGGACAATTTTTTTGTGGTCGATCTCGTCGTCCGGTTTGACCTCCCCCTTTTGATCGTAGCGAGGCCTGGATTGGGCACGATCAACCATACGTTGATGACGATCGGATGTGCCCGGTCGAAAGGGATCTCTGTGATGGGTGTGGTCTACAACGATGCACACGGCCAGGCGGCGGGAATCGCGGAACGAACGAACCCTGAAGTGGTCGAAAGATTATCGGGTGTCCGGTGTTTGGGGATGGTTCCGTTTGCAGGGATGGATCTCGCGCGTGCGGGTCAGGACGATCTGATCCGGTTGGTGGGGGACCATATCGATCTGGATGAACTGAGGGCGGGATGAATGTGGGATGAATGATGCAGAATCACGTGGTATCCTCATATTGTTTCAACACCTGCTCCGGCGAAGCCGTTCCCGTTACCCCTACCTGTTGAACCGTGATCGAGGCGACCAGAACGCCGATCGTGGCCGCCTCGATATGGGTTGCCCCCCCACAAAGAGCGGAGACGATCCCGGCCGTTGTGCTGTCACCCGCTCCCACCAGATCTAATTTTCCTTCGGCCCACACTCCGCGGATATGCTCGTTTCCCCCCTCTGTGATCAGGAGAAGGCCCTCTTCGCTCATCGTCAGGTAGATGGGCATCCGGGTTCTTTCGAATAACGTCCGTCCGCACCGTTCCGCCATCGGGCCGTCAACGTCGCCGTCCCATTCCGGGTGAATGGCCCTGGCGGCCTCCCGGCGGTTGGGCTTGAGGATGGCGTTTCGAAACTGGCCGATATGGGCTCGAGAATCGACGAAAAAACATTTTTCCCTATATTTTCCCGCGAGTTCGGCCAACTCCGCCCGGAGCCTGGCCGTGATCACCCCGCATTCCGGCTCCTCCACCTGATCCGCGACGATGACCCCGTCAAATTCGGGGAGGACGCTCCGGAGTTTCTGGATGATCTGATCCTCTAAGTGGGGAGGTGTGGGGGTCCTGTTTTTGATATCGAGACGATTAATCTCGCGTTCCGTCCCCGTTTTATCCCTGGACATCGGCTTTGTGTAAGTTGGCGTCAAGCGGTCCGGGGTATCGATCAGGAGATCGACGTCGACGGAGATGTCCGTAAGGCCCTGTTTGAGTTCATAACCCTCACCGTCGTCTCCGATAAAACCCAAGGCGGCTGTCCTTACACCAAGAGCCCTGAGGTTGGACGTCACGGTCCCGGCGGCCCCGGGAAAACACCTTGCGTCTATCACCTGATACGCATCCAGCCCGGTCTCAAGAGAAGGCTCGTTCAGATCGGGATCGATGATCAGATATTTGTCGAGGAAGAAATCACCGAGAACCAGGACAGAGGTTTCTGGGAAGCGGCTCAGGAGGGATTCGAGGCGGGCACGGTTCATGTTCCTTGTGTCGGACGTGGTTTCTGATTCGTCGTTCGTGATTTCTTCATCCGATCCCGAATCACGAAAGACGATCCACGGATAAGATTTGTCTGTAGAGGTTCGGGAACGTTGCTTTAAGATCCCCCTGGATGTAGAAGCTCTCCCCGCCGTCCTGAACGGTTCGGACGAGGATCGTCTTGTATGGCCTGAAATAATAACGGGGATCGGTCTTCGGGGCCTCGACGCGATAGTCTCCATCCAGGGGAATAATATCAAAAACTGCAGTGGTGAATCGTTTTATATCGCGTCCCTCCTGACGGGCGACGTTTCGGGCCATCGAAAGGGCTTTGAGATAGACTTCGGGCCCCATGACAGAGGACCCAATGTTGAGGAAAACGCCGCCTTCCAGTTGGGAAACGGTCTGGGTAAAGACCAGGAAATCGCGGTATGAGGTGTCTCCGGTCGTGGCGCCGTCACAATTCGGGTGTTCGTGGATGATGTCGTAGCCGATCCCGATGTGAACGGTGATCGGAATGCGAAGCCTGAAACCCGCGGCCAGGAGGCTTAGATCCCGGTGAGGGAATCCCTCCTCCTGGATCATCCTGCCGATCGCCTCACCCAGGCCTATGCCTTCCCGCTGTCCCAGTTTCGCTGCTTCGTTGATCCTTCCCGTCTCCTCCCAGAGTCCGAATTCCCCCGTCTGGATGTAACGCGCGACCTTCTCCGTCGTGGCTCCGATCAGGGCCGTCTCGAAGTCGTGGATCGGTACCGCCCCGTTCATCCCAATGTGGGTGATGAACCCCCGGTCCATGAGATCGATGATCTGGCGGCAAAGGCCTGCCTTCAGGAGGTGGGCGCCCATCATGAATATTACCTGGCATCCCTTTCGCCGGGCGGAGACGACCTTTTCCGAGACGCTCAAGAGGTCCGGGTTTTCAAACGGAATCGGAATCTCTTCGACTTTCAGGAGGTCGGGGAGGTTCAGGTCGTGGCGGCGCTCAGACAGGGGCTTGAGTTTCAGTCTGCTACGATCGAAAGTCGGATAAGGCACTTTGGGGTCTCGAATATAAAGGATGAAGAAGCCTTCAGGCTGTTTCTTAAATGGACGTTTTCAATTTATCTTCCCTACGGTAGCGCTCGAGGGCGAGTTGAATCAGTCTGTCGATCAATTCAGTGTATGATATTCCGCTCGCCTTCAATAATCTCGGATACATGCTGATCTTGGTAAACCCTGGAATGGTGTTGAGTTCGCTCACGAGGACCTCGCTGTCCCCCTTCAGGAAAAAGTCCACTCGCGCCATCCCTTCGCAACAGAGGGTTTTGAAGGTTTTGAGGGCCAAACGCTGAACTTCTTCAACAGTTTCCTTTGGGAGCCTGGCGGGGATTTCCGGAACGGCCCCGTTTTCGTCGAGATACTTTGCTTCGTAGGAATAATAATCGTGACGGGGGATGACTTCACCTGGGATGGATGCGATGGGCTGGTCGTTCCCCAGTACCGAGCATTCGATTTCCCGGCCATCGATATTTTCCTCTACCAGAATTTTGTCGTCGTATTGAAAGGCGCTTTTTACGGCGGCGTCGAAATCCGCTCTGTCCAAGGCCTTGGTGACTCCGACGGATGAGCCCATGTTGGCGGGTTTGACAAACATGGGCACCCCCAATTGTTCCTTTGTTATTTCGAAGTCGATTTCATCGTGCCGGTTGAAGGACCGGAATTTTGGCGTAGGGATGCCTGCTTCTCTGAAAAGGCGCTTCATGACATCTTTGTCCATCCCCGCCGCCGAACCCAGAACACCCGGGCCGACAAAGGGGACGTTCGCAAGTTTCAGCAAACCCTGTACGGTACCGTCCTCTCCAAAAGGGCCGTGAAGTACCGGGAAGACCACGTCGACGGGTCCCAACGGGCCTTTTTGGCCTGAAATACCGACAAGCTTCTCATCGGGATTTCCAGGAACCAGCGCAACGTTCTGGGCCGAAGGGTTTAGCCGGATCAGGCTGGGATCGTCAGAGTTCAAAAGGAACTCCGGCGAATCGTTCAAAGACCACCCGCCGCTTTTGTCGATGCCGATCAGGACGACCTCATATTTTTCCCTATCGATCGCTTCCACGATATTTTTCGCCGACTGAAGGGAGACTTCGTGTTCGGCTGATTTCCCCCCGAAGAGGATCCCGACCCGGATCTTCATAACCGCATTTTCCTCTGTTGCAACTTCATTCCCATACGAATGAACCGATCGAGAAAATCGAAAGTAATAATCGAAAGTGTTAGGATGTTCAAATCAATAAATTTGGTTCCAGATCAATAAAGTTGATGCATCCCACGATCAATAGAAACCGTTAAAAGCCCAGCGGTATTGTGAGTGAATGGATTGTGTCCGTCAAGGCAGTTCCCCGAACAGGTAGGCCACCAACGTGTCTTGCTCCCGATAGTCCGGTACGATTATGTCTGCGCCCGCATCGATCAAACGTTTCCGTTTCCACGCGTCGATTCCTTCCCGATTCACTTCATCCGAGGCTACCCCCACGGCGATGCCTCCGGCCTCTTTGGCATCGTGAATCTCCACGTAGCCGTCGCCGAACACCACGAGTCCACTGCCGCTCATATTGTGCTTACGCAGGATTTTCTCGATGAGCATTTTTTTTGAGAATTTTTCAAAATCGTCCTGAGCGCCGTAGATGCCCCCGTCGAAGATATTCGATACCCCGAGAGCATCCACCTCATGCCTCACGTAAGCTTCGTCCGTTCCGCTGGCAAGGTAGAGGCTAACGCCTTTTCCCCTGAGATTTTCGAGAAACTCGAAGACACCGGGAACCACGAAATGAGAAGGTGGGATGGATCCATCCTTTAAGGCGGAAAGGCGTCCCGAGATGTGAGACAACAGCCGATCGTGGTAAATTTGTTTATAGGCGAGCGGTTCGAGGGGCGTCCCGCCGCGCTTTTTCACCTCCTCGACGAGGCGTATCATCTGATAGATCGTCTGCTGGCCGGTTAACAGGTCGACATAATCTGTGACCGCCGAAGTCAACTCCGACTCCGTCTCCCCAGTCTGAAGTGAAGACAGGATCTCCACCATCATAGGGGTCATGACTTTCTGCCAGCCTTCTCGGAGGAGGGAGATGGTTCCGTCGAAGTCAAACAGGGCATGCCCGCGAACCGGAAGATCGCGGACGATCTCAATCTGGGTGTCGGCGAGTGATCGGGTTGTCATCGGCTTTCTTCTTCTTCAATCGGGCCGATGTCGATCATGCGGGGGCCTGAAGCGATGTAGTCTTCGGTCTTGAACACGTCCATGTTACGGAGACGCTTTGTGACCGCTGCGATGCGTTTGACCTGGCTTTCGATCTGACGGAGACGCTTTGCCGTCTTTTCGTCGACCTGACTGTTGGCCAAGCGAAGGAGCTGGGCATTCGCAAGGATGCTGGTAAGGGGGTTGTTGATTTCGTGGTTGACGGTTATCACGAGTTCTCGGACGGCCTCGAGTTTCTCAGCTCGTATCTGTGTCGCTCGAAGATTCTCTTCCAGGCGGGTCCGATCGGTGACATCTTCTGAGACTTGGATTGCCCCGATGATCTCTCCCTTCTGTCCCTTCAGGGGGGTGATCTCGACGGAAAGTATGAGTTCTCCCTCGCCGGAGTCGTATACCTGGCGGGGATTTTCGTAAGACTCACCCCTCGTCAGAACCATTTGTTTGATTTCCTCCCATGTCTCCCCTGAGGGACTCGGCATCAAATCGGAGATAGGAGTCCCGACGGCTTCGACGATGCTCACCCAGATGCCGAGGCGGCGGAGAAACTCCTCCTGTTTTAGGTTCCAGGATGTGATCTGCATCTCCCGACCCATCACGACAACGCCGATCTGGATGTTGTCGAGGATGTCCTCCAGATATCGGGGCGTTTTGGAGGGTCTCTTCGATCCGAAACTGCTGGGTCACATCGTGGAAGATGAGCGTGAACACGGGTGGATCGGATTTTTCGAGGAGGGTAGCCGTTACGTCGTAAAAATGGCCGGATCGCTCCCACTTGAAATTCCCCTCATCATCGAATGTTCGGAGACGGGGCGCTGTGGCCTCCCATTGTTCACGAAGCCCCCTATCTGATGATATGGTCCCGGCAAGTTCCGATAGGGCTTTCGAAATCCGGTCAGGCCGGGCGCGCAATCCGAAAATGGAAAACCCCTTTCTGCTGCATGAGAGGGGTTTCATATCTAGGTCGACTGTAAGGACCGCACCGGGAAAATTCAACTGAATGGGGGGAAGCTCTTTCGATGGGAAGGAGGATCTTGGCATCGAGGGATTTATATCCTGATGATATCGGACAACTGATCGTTCATCGCATTCATGATCTCCTGGATGTCTTCGACAGATAACTGAAGAAGATTGAGGGCTTCAGACGAGACCACCGGCACTTTCCTGTCGCCTCCGAACCCAAATCCCTCGGCGCGGACCAGGATATCGGCCAGATGTACTACCGCGGTCCGATCTGCATTTGTCCGAACGGGGTGGAATTCGTGATGATGAGAAATCGGCTCCCGGATCGGGGACGGAAGTTGCCATTTTTGCAGCAACCATCCACCGATGTTGGCGTGTGTGACGCCCATCACCTTCTCTTCAGCTTCGTAAAAAAGCATGTCGTCGTCCTTGACCAGTTTGGTGACCGCATCAATTTCCTCCGTGAGGTTCTCCTGCATGACGACCTTACCGAGGTCGTGCAGGAGGCCCGACACGCTGACTTCCTCCGGTTCCGGCATGTCCAGGTGTTTGGAGATAATTCCGCAGGTACGGGCGCATGCCAGAGAGTGCTCCCAGAGACCGACCATCGATTGCGACATCATGTCAAGCACGGAAGTGGTCAGAACCAGGGTCTTGACCACGTTGAATCCCAACAGGACCATCGCGTGCGGGATGGTCCTGTTGGGTTGGGAAAAACCGTAAAAGCCCGAGTTAACAAGCTTAAGGACTTTGGCGGAAAGGACCTGGTCTTTTGCGATCTCCTTTCCCACATCCGAGGCGGTGACATTCGGCGTTTCGAGCATGTGAGTGATGTGGGTGATGATACCGGGAAGCGTGGGGAGGGAAGTGATTTTCTCCACGACGCACGACGCGACGAAGATTTTTGCCTTCCATCACTCGACCGCCTTCTCCCGTGCCAGGATATGATCTCGTGCAAACGACTTGATGCTCATCATTACAGGGTTTTTCTCCAAACCCGCAAACCGAATTTCGAGATCAGCCAGGAATTCTTCGGTGGTCTTTGGGGGCGGGGCGGAAGGGTCGTGGCCTTCGATGGTGACTTCGTCGATGCCTCGGCGCCTCAGGCTGTCAACAGTGAAAATCGTCAACCGGCCCCCTTTGGGCAAGATGACCATCCCCTTTTCGTTGGTGACCGGTTTGGCGAGTTGATCGCCCGAACGGACCTTATCGATGGATACAGTATATCCCGAGCTCGGATCTTTTCCAGTAGCCCGAAAACTTACTCGTGAACCATTCCTGTGAGGACCGGATAAGGGCATTGAAACCGCCCCACGTCCATTGTACAATTCGGTCCCTGCCGGTCAAATCCCTGAAGAACCATCCTCGGTCCACGGTAAGAGGCAAGGCGCGGCTGAGTTCAATCATGGCCCTGTCGTAGACCCCCCGTATCATCAGATCGGCGTGGCGGGTGATTTGCTCGGGGTTGAGGACCCTGGATTTCGTGCAAATGGTTGTGGATTCGATCGCCAGAAAACCGTTGATCCATTTCACCGGGATTAAATCCTTATTCCGGTGGGCGGTTTTGAGGAGGTGTTCCTGTCTGAGGACACCGTAGGTCCGGCACGTGAGGGGACGTACGGGATGGATGGCGCATTGTCCCGAATCTGTGAGAAAAGGGCATCTTGCCGGTCTCTCCTCGATCACGCCAAATACTCGATCTCGCTCCTCAGGCGGGAAGACCGCCTCTACGTACTCAACGATATTGAGGTATTCGACGGCATAGAGGGGATACATCGTAGCGAAATCGGACCGCATCTCTTCGGGGGTCAACTCACAGCATTGGCCGGGACGGTCACATTCGCAAGAGGTGTTTGGAATCCCACTGTATATCTGGTTGAGCGTCGTCCTGAAATCTTCACCTTGGCGATGATTTTTTAAGTTAAGCACGTTGTCGATCATTGTCAACTCATTTCAACCGACTTGCATCTAGAGGTGCATGTGTCAGATGTCGATGTTGTAAAAGGACTTGCGTCCACGATAAAGGGCCGATTCCCCGAGGTCATCCTCGATCCGAAGGAGCTGGTTGTACTTCGCGATCCGGTCGGTGCGGGAGGCCGAACCGGTCTTGATCTGGCCTGCGTTTGTGGCGACGACGATGTCGGCAATGGTCGTGTCTTCCGTCTCGCCCGAACGATGTGAAACCACGGCGGTGTATCCCGCACGTTTCGCGGTCTCGATGGCGTCCAGGGTTTCTGAAAGCGTTCCGATCTGGTTGACCTTGATCAGGATCGAGTTTGCCACTTTGGACTCTATTCCTCGAATCAGGCGTTTGGTATTGGTCACAAACAGGTCATCCCCGACGAGCTGCACGCGATCTCCAAGCCTTTCCGTCAGGAATTTCCAGCCATTCCAGTCATCTTCAGCCAGGCCGTCCTCGATCGAGACGATCGGATATCGCTCGACCCATTCCGAATAGAAGTCGACCATTTGCTCCGCGGTCCGCTCAGAACGGTCGGACTTTTTAAAAACGTAGCGCTCGCCGTCGTAGAACTCGCTTGACGCCGGATCGAGAGCCAGAAGGATGTCCTCTCCTGCGGTGTATCCGGCTTCCTGGATCGCTTTCAGGATGACCGTGATGGCCTCTTCGTTGGAGTTCAGGTTCGGCGCGAATCCACCCTCATCGCCGACGCCTGTGTTGTATCCTTTTTCCTTGAGGACCGTCTTCAGATGGTGGAAGACTTCCACACCCATTCGGAGGCCTTCGCGGAAGCTGTCCGCCCCGACGGGCATGACCATGAATTCCTGAAGATCGACGTTGCTGTCCGCGTGTGACCCTCCGTTGAGGATGTTCATCATGGGGACGGGCAGCTCCCGGGCTCCATCCCCACCGATGTACCGGTAAAGGGGTGTGCCCATCGCAGCCGCTGCGGCTTTTGCGCAGGCCAGAGAGACTCCGAGGAGGGCATTGGCCCCGAGGTTTCCTTTGTTCTCGGTTCCGTCGAGGTCCCTTATCATTCGATCGATTCGGGGTTGATCGGAAGGATCGGCATCCACCAGATGAGGTCCGATCTTTTCATTCACGTTCTGGACCGCCTTCAAGACCCCCTTTCCCAAGTAGCGTGTCCGATCCCCATCTCGAAGTTCGATGGCCTCGTGCTCGCCCGTGGAGGCTCCGGACGGGACGGACGCCCGACCCGATTCTCCGGAGGTGAGGGAAACCTCCACCTCCACCGTGGGATTCCCTCGGGAGTCCAGGATCTCCCGGCCATAAACTTTTTGGATCGTCGTCATATGGTCTCAAGCGTGTATCTAGGGGTCACCCCGCCCTGAACATCTCGATCGCCTCTTTCAAGTCCACACGACCTTCATAAAGAGCCGTTCCCACGATTGCTCCATCCACTCCGACGTGTTCGAGGGTTGCTATTTCCTTAAGGTCGTCGATGGAGGAGATGCCTCCGGAGGCGATCACCTTTAATCCGGTGGCGATCGCGAGTTTTCCAGTGGCCTCCACGTTCGGCCCGGATAGCGTTCCGTCTGTAGAGATATCCGTGTAGATCACTCTCTCGATCCCAACGGCTTTCATATCCATGGCAAGGTTCACGGCACTCATTCTTGAGATTTCCACCCAACCCTCGACAGCGACGTGTCCGTCTTTCGCATCGACGCCGGCCAGGATCCGGTCGGGGCCGAATTCTTCGACCGCCGAGCGAACCGTATCGGGGTTTTGCACGGCCAGGGTGCCCAGGATGACGCGATCAAGCCCCATTTCCAGCAGGTCGGAAATCGTCTTAAGGGATCGAACACCCCCGCCGAATTCGACGGGGATAGCGATGTTTCCCAAGATTTTTTTGACAACCGCTAGATTTTGAGATTGTCCCTCGAATGCCCCGTCCAGGTCCACCAGGTGAAGATAACTCGCTCCAAGTTCCTCCCATTGCCTGGCCACCGCAGATGGATTGTCGGAGTAGACGGTTTCATCCTCTTTTCGTCCTTGGCGCAACTGGACGCATCGCCCCTGTTTCAGATCCATGGCCGGGATGATGATCATCGAGGGCCGGAACGGAAGATGTGAGGTGGAAGAAGAGAGGTAAACACACCGAGCCGAAATAAAATCGCGCTTCGGAGGTCCGATTGGGCCTGTCCCGGTACCGCGTTAAACCAACTCGGCGAAATTTTTCAGGATTCGCAATCCGATGTCCTGGCTCTTCTCCGGATGGAACTGGATTCCGAAGAGGCGGTTCCGGCCAACTGTCGAGGCATATTCGATACCGTAATCGGTCATAGTCACGGTATCCTCGGGTTCCTCTGGATCTACAAAGTAGGAGTGGACAAAGTAGAAGAAGGCCGCGTCGGGGACACCTTCCAGGATCGGGACGGACTTCCGGATATGGACCTGATTCCAACCGATGTGCGGAACCCGCAGAGACGAGGGAAACCGACGGACCCGGCCGGGGAAGAGATCAAGGCCTTCGTGGGAGCCGTGTTCCTCACTCCGGGTGAAGAGAAGTTGTTGGCCCAGACAGATCCCAAGGAGGGGAACCTTTCGGTCCACCGCTGCAAGGATGGGATCGATCAAACCGGCCTTTCTCAGGTTGGACATGGCCTCACCAAAGGCCCCGACACCGGGCAGGACGAGTTTCCCCGCTTTTTCCAAATCCTCCGCGCGACTGGTGATGAAGGCGGGATTTCCTCCGTGCTCGAAGGCCTTCTGGACGCTGCGGAGGTTTCCCATCCCGTAATCGATGATCGCGATCATGTGCTTGGCAGCACTCCCTCTCTAAGTCGAATTTGTGGGTTTTCCAAGTTCGATAGAACGACGGGTCGCGGCCTCCACCGCGGACATCAATGCATCTCGAAAACCTCTTTTTTCGAGAGCCTGGAGGCCTGCGATTGTCGTTCCGCCAGGGGAGGTCACACTATCCTTCAATATGGCAGGGTGATCTCCGCTTTCGGCAACCATCCGGGCGGCCCCTAAGACGGTATGTGTGGCCAACTGAAGGGCAACCGATTTTGGGAGCCCCATGTTGACCCCGCCGTCGGCAAGGGCGTCGATAAGGAGATAGATGTAGGCCGGACCGCTTCCGGAGAGACCAGTCACGGCATCCATGTGCTTTTCCTCGACCCGGACGGTAGGCCCGGCCGAACCTATGATTTTGCTCGCAGTCTCGACGTGTTCAGATGTGGCGTGGCGCCCGGGGCATATCGCAGAAATCGATGCTCGAATCTTCGCCAGGATATTGGGCATCACGCGGACAACGGGGTTTGAGGATCCCAGCCCCGATTCGATCCTCTGCGTGGAAACCCCTGCCATAATGGAGATGATGAGACAATCGCTATTCAACCCCGGTGAGATTTCCCCCAGAATTATGGATGCTTCCTGAGGTTTGATACACAGTATGACGACTTCCCTTCCATCCGCTGCGGACCGATTATCCTGGACCGTCGATACCCCCCATTTTTCGGCCGCCGCCGTCAAGGCAGCCGGGTCGGAATCCGAGACAAAGATATTTGAAGAGGGAATGAGACCGGATTGGACAATGCTGCCGATCATTGCCCGGCCCATGTTTCCGGCGCCGATCACGGCTATGCTTGTGTCTTGAATCATGGCTTTCCTTGGGTCACACCACGGGTTAGAAAAAAGACGATCAGGTTTAAATCGACTATTCCAGAGGGGGACTTTGAAATATATCCAACCGATGGTCCAATGTCAAAAGAAAAAAGCGGAAGGTTCAGGAAACCTCCCGCTTAAAAGGGTGGAAAAATCTGGGTTTCAGACCGGGGTCAGCCATCCGTAGCGGTCTTCAACCTCCCCCGACAGGATGGCGAAGAAGCCGTCCTGGACTTTCTTGGTGATTTCTCCCCGGACACCGTTTCCGACCGGGATATTATCGATCGTGCTTATCGGCGTAATCTCAGCGGCGCTCCCCGTAAAGAAGACTTCATCGGCGATATAGAGGGACTCCCTGGGGATCGACCGCTGTTCCACTCGAAACCCAAGGTCGCGAGCTATCGTGATGGCCGAGTGCCGGGTGATGCCCGGGAGTATGGAGTGTCCTGTGGAAGGCGTGTATATCGCGCCGTTCTTGATGATAAAGATGTTCTCTCCACTCCCCTCGCTCACATATCCCTGCGTATCCAGGGCGATGGCCTCGCTGTAACCACCGGCGAGAGCCTCCATCTTGATGAGCTGGGCGTTCATATAATTGCCTCCGGCTTTTGCCAGAGAGGGGAGGGTATTGGGGGCCATCCGGTTCCAGGAGGAGGTGCAGACAGATACCCCTTTCTCAAGGGCTTCGGCTCCCAGATATTGGCCCCACTCCCACACCGCGATCACCACCTCGACCGGGCATTCGGCAGGATTCACGCTTAACTTTCCATACCCACCATATCCCCTGAAGACGATCGGCCGGACATAACAACCCCGAAGCCCGTTCACGCGGATGGTTTCGAGAATCGCGGAGGTTATGTCATCGGACGAATACGGAATCGGCATCCGATAGATTTTTGCAGAGTCGAACAAGCGACTGACGTGTTCCTTGAGGCGGAAGCATGCCGGGCCTATCTTTGTGTCGTAACAACGCATTCCTTCAAATACGCTTGAGCCGTAGTGGATGACGTGCGAGAGGACGTGGATTTTGGCATCGTCCCAACTGGAGAATTGGCCGTTGAACCAGATCTTGTGCTCTTTTGTTGATTCCATAATTCAGGCTCCTGTGATCGTTTTGATGTCCATAAACTTTCTACCGGAGGTCTTTCACCCTGAGCTGGATGGTTTTTTTACCTTTCCATTCGTTTTCATCTATGACGTAAGCGATATCGAGATTGGGTTCTCCGGGGTTGAGACGATAGAGGAGATGGCCCATACCAAACCCGATACAGTCGAGAATTTTATTTTCCTGTCGTGCTTTGAAGCGCACGTGATTTTTCCCAACCACAGAAGGAGAACCGACCACTTCGACTCCGCGGGATGCAAGTGTGGGACGCAAGTTCAGAGGTCCGAATGGCGCGAAATCCTTCAAGGTGTTTACCAGCCGCTCATCGATCTGACCGAGGGTCAATTCTTCGTCGATGACAATTTTGGGGGTCAGGTCATCAGGTGAGAGGGTATCGATAGCCACGTGTTTAAAGGCTTCCCTGAAACCGTCCAGCCTTTCTCGTTCAATCGTCAAACCCGCAGCATACTTATGTCCTCCGAAGGCAAAGAGATGGTCCTGACATTTCACGAGTGTTCCGAATAGATCGAAGCCGGGGATACTCCTCGCGGACCCCTTTCCCTTGGTGCCATCCATGGCGATCAGGATCGTAGGGAGGTAGACCATTTCGGCGATACGTGAAGCGACGATTCCGATAACCCCCGGGTGCCATGTATCGGAGGCCAGGACGATCGCGTGATCCTTTTCGAGGTCTACCTCGTCATCGATCATATCGAGGGCCTCGGACAAGGTTCGGTCGTCTGTTTCTCTTCGAAGTTGGTTCTGGGTTTCGAGACGATGGGCAGCTTGAACGGCAATTTCAGGGTCATCCGTCGTGAGCATTTGAACCGCGTCGACCGCATTTCCCATTCGCCCGACCGCATTGATTCGTGGCGCCAGCACGAAGACCACCTGGCCTGTGCCGATGGTTTTTCCCTTCAGGCCGACATTTTCGATCAGGGCTTTAAGCCCAACGTTACACGTGGTCTGCATACGTTCCAGCCCGTGTTTGACCAGGACGCGGTTTTCACTGATAAGGGGCACGATATCAGCCGCGCAACCGAGGGCAACCAGATCCAGGTCTTCGTAAAGTTGATTGTGGTCCAGACCCTGTCTTCTGAAGAGGGCATCCGAGAGTTTAAACGCCAGGGCCACACCCGACAGGTCCTTAAAGGGATACTCGCAGTCCTCCCGTTTGGGATCGATCACGGCTACCGCGTTGGGAAGGGATCCGGGCTGATGATGGTCGGTGACAATGATATCGATTCCGTTCTGCCGTGCATATTCGATTTCCTGGCAAGCCGTGATACCACAATCGACAGAAATCACAAGCTTGACTTCCCGCCGAAGGGCCTCGTGGATTCCGACCTGGGAAATACCGTATCCCTCCTTGATGCGATGGGGTATGTAAAAAGAGACCTCCGCATTCAATCCTCTAAGGGCCCTGAGCAGAACGGCCGTGCTGGTCACACCGTCCACGTCGTAGTCGCCATAGACCATGATCCGTTCACCCTTTTGGATCGCCTCAAAGATTCGATCCACGGCGGGCTCCATGTCGGTGAGCAGGAATGGGTCCAGAAGCTGGTCGAGGGAAGGGTTCAAGAAATCTTGTGCGGAGGCGATGTCCGTTATGCCCCTGTTGAGCAGGATTCTGGCAACGACGGAGGGAATGGATAGGTCCCGTTTCATCTGCCCCAGCAGGTGGGAATTCGTCTTTCCAGACAACACCCACTTGGGCTCAACATTTCGAGAAAGTATCCTTCTTCCTTCCACGGAAAGATTCCTCCTATTATTTCTACACGGAATTCGGGTCGTTATGAAACTTCCTGTACTGCCCTTGAGAGATTTTCGAATTCGGGGATGCTCATCGTCTCCGGCCGGCGCTGGAGATCGATACCGGAACGGGATGCGATCGCTTCCAATTGAGAAGGTCCCAGAGGGTGTCCCGGGAGACTACGAAGGGTCCCTCGAAGCATCTTTCTTCGTTGGCCGAATGTCCATCGAACAACCTGGAAAAAGGTCCCTTTGATTGAGGGGGACAACGTATAAGCCGGCTGGCGCAAGTCGATATCCAGCAGGGTGGATCGGACCCGAGGGGACGGCCTGAAGGCATGGGGCTCAACATCGAACAGGCGTCGTGGGGTCGCACAAATCTGCACAGCAATAGAAAGAGAACCGTAATCCTTGCTTCCCGGATTTGCGATGATCCGAAGGGCGACTTCGCGCTGAACCATAACAACAACCTTTCGAATCCCGAATCCTCCTCCCGCGAACCGAAGGATCAACGGGGTCGCAATGTTGTAAGGGAGGTTTCCGACCACCAGTGCACCTGCGTGGTGGTGGTCCCGCGCGATCGCTCCAAAGTCGACCTCCAGGGCGTCGGCATTAAGGATGTGAAAGCCCTCTGCTGACCCGAAGCGATTCGAAAGGAGGTCGCATAAACCTCGATCGAGTTCGATTCCCACGACGTTTCGGCCCCGTTGAATCAAAAAGCGGGTAAGGGCTCCCTTGCCCGGACCGATCTCAATCACCAGATCCCCCTTTTGAATCCCCGCGGACTCCGCAATTCTCTGGGCCACACGGGTATCGGTGAGGAAATTCTGGCCGAGGCTTTTTTTGGGACGGAACCCGCGGTGGCGCGCCCCGGGGGTCACGAAACTTTCGATCCCGGCTCGGCAGGGCCATCTGTGGTAATCAGCGTCAGACCGCCTTCCCCGTGCGCGGCCAGGAGCATTCCATCGGACTCGATTCCCCTGATTCGAGCGGCTTTGAGGTTGGACACCACAACGATCTGTTTGCCGACAAGGGATTCGGGGGCGTATTCTTGGGCGACTCCGGCCACGATCTGGCGCTTCGAATCGCCAAGGTCGATCTGGAGCTTGAGGAGCTTGTCCGCCCCGGAGACACGCTCTGCGGTAAGGACCGTGGCCACCCGCAGTTTCAGTTTTTGAAATTCGGTGATATCGATTTGCTCCATATCCTTTTGCTCCGTTCGTTTTCCGCCATCCAATGACTTTGAACTTTGAGGTGCACTATGAACGGGGTTCGTTGTCCCCTCGATGCGGGGGAAAAGGGCCTTTGATTCTGCGAGTTGGGAACCGGATTGGATTCCCCCCCAAGTTTTGACGGCATCCAAACCCTCTTTTTCCAGATCGATCCGAAGACCGATCTGTTTCCAGATCTCCGAGGCCTTTCCGGGCATAAATGGAGTGAGCAGGATGGACAGATAACGAAGTGTCTCGAGAAGGACGTAAAGAACGGTCTCCAGATCCTCCCGTCTGGATGGATCTTTCGCGAGGGCCCAGGGGGCGTGGACTTCGATATAGCGGTTGGCCTCCCTGACGAGATTCCATATCGCGTCCAATATACCGTTCAGATTGAGCTCGGGAATTCCGCGCTCGATGATACGGACGGTTTCCAGAGCTACCTCGCGAAGGGGTGAGGTCAGATCCCGATCCCGGGGAGCTGGGGGGACCTTCCCATCCGCGTAGCGATTCGCCATGACAATCGTTCGGTTGACGAGATTGCCGAGGTCGTTGGCAAGATCGGCGTTGTATCGGTCGATGAAACGGTCCATCGAAAAATTTCCGTCCTCGGTCGTTGGAATTTCACGGAGGAGGTAATACCGGAGACTGTCTGTCCCGTATCTTCGTGACACTTCGACGGGATCTATGACATTACCGGAGGACTTGCTCATCCTTTGTCCCTTGTGGTTGTTCACGAATCCGTGGATGAAAACGGACCGGGGGAGGGGCAGCCCCGCGGAAAGGAGCATTCCGGGCCAGATCACCGTGTGGAAGCGCGTAATATCCTTTCCGATGCAATGGAGGTCGGCGGGCCAGTACTTCTGAAAGAGGGTGGACTCTTCCGCGTAGTCGACAGCAGAGAGGTAGTTGGTGAGGGCATCTCCCCACACGTACACGGTCTGCTCCGGGTCTTCGGGCACGGGTATTCCCCAGGGCAGAGATTTCCGGGTACGGGAGAAGCTGATATCTTTCAAACCCTCCCGCAGAAGGTTCAAAACTTCATTTTTTCGAGTTTCCGGGATGATCCTGAGTTCGTCCGATTTGACCCGGGAAGCGATTTCTTCAGAGTACCGGGAAAGACGGAAGAAATAGTTCTCTTCGTGAATCGACTCCAGCTCGAGGGTCGGGTGGAGCGGGCACACGCCATCCAGGATATCTCTATCCGTAAGGAATTTTTCACAGCCTGAGCAGTAGAGTCCTTCGTAGTATTGTTTGTATATGTCTCCGGCCGCCGCCATCCCGCTCCATAATTTTCGGACCGAGGGCCAGTGTCGACCGCGGTCCATGGTCCGGATGTAATCATCGTAACGGATGTTGAGAAGCCGATTGAGTTCCAAGAAGGCAGCGGTATTCTCTTCCACGAGATCTTCGGGGGGAACGCCGAGGGCTTTGGCGGTACGGTAGAGTTTAATTCCGTGTTCATCCGCGCCAGTCAGGAAACGGACATCGTATCCCGCCAGACGGTGAAGGTGCGCGATGGCGTCGGCCTGGATAAATTCCAGTGCGTGACCTATATGGGGCTTCGCATTTACATATGCGATGGCGGTGGTAATGTAGAACTTTTTCATCGACTCAATCGTTTAGTAGGTTGATCAGGAACGTGAGATCCATTCGATACTTCCTTCACTTCAGTACGTTCGCTCAGGGAAAGACTTCGGCTTCGCCGCCAAGAGATGCAGCCCCAGGATAGGCCCTGGCTCTGCCGCCAACCCAGGACGGCGGAAGGAGAAGATGAATTAATCCGAACTTTTCATGCGGGTGCGGCGGATCTGTGCCCATAAGGCCAACAGGATGAGGGATATGTTGACATTACGTCGATACATATCCCGACATCTCTCGAGCTCCGCAAGCGTTTCAAACACCGCTTCCGGGTTCAAAGGGGGCGCCAATTTCTTTATATCCCGAATCCGGTCTTCGAATAGAAGACTCTGGGTGAAACCTTCCCTGAATAGAAATACATCCCGCAACCAGATCCCGATGGGCTCGAAAAGTTCTTCAATCGGATTTCGGTCTCTGGTCCATTTTTCGATCAGGGGTACCACAGCCATGTCGTCCCTGAAGAGGCCGTCGTGCAAAAAGATATAGGCCTGGTTCCTGAGGTTTTCAACATCCTGGCCTTCCAGCTGGTAGGCTCTGGACAGACTTCCCTGGCAGAGTCTTGAAATGATGGGCAAACTGGCTTCCGGGATCTCTGTGGTGGCTCTCAGGGCCTTCCGGATATCCTCGGTGGAAAGCGGGTGGAACCTGATTCTTTGACACCTTGAAACGATGGTCGGCAATAGGGCATTGGGCTTTGAGGTGGCAAGAATCAAGATGGTATTTGGAAGCGGTTCCTCAAGAATTTTTAAGAGGGCGTTTGCGGACTCTCGGCGCATCCGCTCTGGTTCCAGGAAGATCGCCACCCGGCAGTCCCCTTCGTGCAGGCTCTTTGCCAGGTCCCTCTGCAGACGCCGGACGCGGCCAATCGGGATGGTATCAGAAAGCCCCGAACCGGGATATCGATACGGATCCCGGGAAAGTGCAGCCCTGATTCGAACCTCCACCTCCGGATCGACATCTTCGTGCTCACCCCGTCCCCGTTTAGCAGGGAAGAGGAGGTGGACATCTGGATGTGTCAGTTTAATAATTTTTCCACAAGGAGGGCAGCTGCCGCACGGGTCCGGCCCCTCACTTTGGCAGTTGACGGCTCGAGCAAGGGCGAGCGCAAGGGGGGTCTTCCCGACACCTTTCGGTCCGGAAAACAGGAGGGCGTGCGGAATACGATGCGCCCGGACGGCTCGACGAAGGACCTCTTTGGCATGATCCTGGCCCAGTACGGAATCGAAGGACATTATATCTTATTCTTGTTCGCGAATGATTGAAGACACGTAATTTCGGATTGAACTTTCTTACATTGAAGCAGTGATGCGGGAAAAGTCACGTGGTTTAAGAAACTACTTTTGTCCACCGGGCGTGTCAAGAGGGATGCGCTAATCGATATTAACTCAATAACCCGTCGATTTACGGCCAGGGATCCTCGCTGATTCTCTTCAGCATAACGATCGCATCTTCCCCGGGATGGGCATAATAATTTTCACGTATGGCGATCTGCGAGAACCCGGCTTTTTCATAGAGGGCGATTGCCGGCGCGTTGGACATCCTAACTTCGAGCGTGATGAGCTTTGAACCCTCGTCCTTCACACGGTTCACTACGCTTGACAGGAGGAAAGTCCCCAACCCTTGGCACTGTATATCGCGTCTGATGGCCAGGCTGGCAAGATGGAACTCCTGACGCACGAAAAAGCCCAGCGCGTAGCCGACCAGGAGATTCGAATTGTAAGCCACGATGGCGTACCCGTTGGGTTTATTCAGGACGTATTCGAAGTCGTCTCTTTTCCAGGGATGAGGAAAGGCTTCCTGCTCTATCTTCAACACCCTTTCAATGTGGTCAAAGGACATCGAAATGATATCGAGGGGAGGCTCGGGATTCATCTGTTCTGCGGCCTGGGACATAGCACATTCCTCTCCGGAAGGTAGAATTCTGAATTCACAATCCAGGATAAACCAAAACTTTTCATTCTGAATTCTGCACTCTGACCGTTCTGACTCCTGATTTCCGCTTTTCTTTCGCTTTTAGTTCAGCTTCAGATTTCCTGAGGTAAACGGGTTCGACCCTCACCAGGTCCTCGGACTCTCCACGCTTCAGTCTTTGAATACCCAGCAATGCCACAAAAGAGGCCGACGGCCTGTCAAGTGGAAGGGGGGCGAATCTTGCATTTTCTCCGAGTGCCGCCACAATTTCTTTGCGATAGCATCTCGCCCCTTCCCCGGCAAAAAAGACTGACCCCGTCAACTCCGCAAGAAACATGGTGGGGGGGACAGCGACCGGAGCGATCAGGGTTGTGGGTTCTCCGGATGAGGTGTCATACAACGCGGTATAGATCTCCTTTTTACGAGCGTCAAGTGCCGGGCAGACAGGTATTGCCGCGTGCTTGAATTGAGAGGCCATGGCTTCCAGGGTAGAAACTGTGAAGAGAGGCACGCCCGCCGTCCAGCAAAGAGATTTTGCGGTTGTTAATCCGATTCGGAGGCCCGTGAAGGACCCCGGGCCAATTGAGATTGCGATTCCATCAAGATCTCCGAGCTTCAGACCGGTTTCATCCAGGACATCCCGGATCATCGGCAGGAGCCGCTCAGCGTGATATGTCCCTATATTCAGGCTGCGTTCGCATAGGATAATATCCGCGTGTGCGATGGCGACGCTGCAGACGGATGTGGCCGTTTCGATCGCTAAAATGGTTGGCACGTGAAATATCCGGATATAAACGATTGAGCGTTGCCCGAAGAGAAGCCTGGGCCCTGCTGTAGGACTGAATGATTGACCTTCCGTCCATACCTCATCCCGATGCTCATTATCACAACAACCGGGCTTTCCGAACACAATCAGACAGGATCCGGATGCCTGTCTCGATTTCGTCGACGCTCGGGTATCCGAAGGCCAGTCTGACGTATTTCAGGTCGTGTCCGTAAACGTGGAAGGCTTTCCCGGGTGCGTATTCGACGCCTTTCGAGGATGCCAACTGCTGGAGAGCATCCATGTCGGTTTGCTCCGGAATCTCGACCCAGATGAAGAGTCCCCCGATCGGGTGAGACCAGGAGGCGATATCTCCCATGTGCCGCTGGAGGGAATTGATAACCGCATCGCGTTTTTTCTTGAGGATCCGACTGATTTTGGCGACATGGTCCCACATATTCTCCCGGAAGTATTCCCCAACAATACAAGCAGCCAGGACACTGTTTCCCCCGTCGAACCGGCGTTCCAGGATGCGATCCATCAATGCCGGTCTTGATAGAAAATAACCCAGACGTACCCCGGGGGCCAGGACTTTTGAGAGGGAACAGATATATATTACATTGTCGCTTCCATCCAGAGTGTAGAAGGCCGGTACGTGCCCGCCCCCGAATTTCACATCGGCGTAGCAGTTGTCTTCAACAATAATGGTGCCGTTTCGGTTTGCGATATTCAGGATCTGCTTCCTGCGTTCCAGAGGCATGACCGAACCGGTGGGGTTCTGATAAGTTGCCAGTATGTAAATGAATTTCGGCCGCCGATCTTCCGCGGCCAGTTGCCGGATCTTCGCTTCAAGGAGGTCCGGCCGCATACCATCCGCATCGAGGGGGATCCCCACCAGTTCTGCCCCGATCCTTTTGTAAGCACCGATGGTTCCGGAATAGGTGAATTCCTCCGTGATGATGACGTCCCCGGGTTTTTCTGAAAACGTCTCGGCCATCAGGGTCACCGCCTGCATGGACCCTGTTGTCAGTGCGATATCATCCGGCGAGACGGTCACGGCTTCACGTTTTGACTCCCGGGCAGCCATCACCTCCCGCAGTCCGACGTGTCCCCGGTCTCCCGGATAGAGGACGAAGTCGCCGCCGATCCTGGGGATGGCGTGGATGGCGGCTTCAACGAGGCCTTCCGTGGGGAAGGAGCCTGGGTCAGGACGGCCGCTTCCGAATGGATATGTCTTCAATGGACATCCGAAAATAGGGGTCAGGTGCCGGGGGTCGGAAATGATGTTTCTCCCGAAATTCTCTCTTTACTTTCCGTTAGGGACGGCTACATCCCATCGTAATTCAGGACGACTTTTATCGCCCCGTCGGTTCGTCGGGTGAATATCTCAAATCCTCGTTGCACACGGTCGAAAGGCAATTTGTGGGAGATGATGGGCGAGACGTTCACGCGTCCCTGAACGATCATGTCCATTGCCAGGGGAATATCGTTCTGCATCTCGGGACCGACCGACCCGATAAGCGTGAGGTTTTGGCGGTAGAACCGGCCAAAATCAAAACGGTATACCTCATCATCCGGCACGCCGAATGCCAATATCGTTCCCCCTCTCTTCACCAGGTGGAGGCACTGATTCAAAGTTTCCTGCTGGTGTCCGACTATCTCCACCACGAGATCTGCCATTCGGCCTTCGGTTACCTCCCGGACTAATTCGATCGCATCTTCCTTGTCCACGTTGACCGTATGGGTGGCGTGCATCTGTTTCGAAACCAGGAGGCGATAATCAAGCTTGTCGAGGGAAACGACCGTCTTTGCGCCCAGGTTGCTGAGGACATGTGTCATCAAAAGGCCCATCGGCCCATGGCCCATCACAACGGTATCTTTTAATAGCATGTTGGGAAGTTTTCGACAAGCCCACAAGACTGTGCCCAGGGGTTGGGACAAAAGGAGTTGTTCCTTCTGTGGAACGGTGAGGAGGGGGACGGTTCTGCCTTCCGTTGTCAGAAAGTATTCCGCCAGGCCGTTTGACTCTTCCGGGATGGCGATGACCGGATCGCCCTCCTTGAGCCTAGCAGCCTGTTGAAAAAGTGCGTTTATGCCAAGATGACTGTTGTCTTTCCTTGTGGTTTGGTCCTATGATATATCAGGTTCAAACTGAGAAGGGAGGACGAGCAAATGGCAATGGGAAAACGAGGACGACAGAGACAGGAAAACCTGTTCATCGCATCGAACACTTTGGTGAAATCTCCGGGTCATCCGTTCTACGAGAAGCTGAATCAGGTATTGGGGGCGAACGGCTTCGACGAGTTCGTCGAGGGGCTTTGCCAGCGGTATTACGCTCCTCATATGGGTCGCAAGGGCATTCCGCCCGGGGTTTATTTTCGGATGCTTTTGATTGGGTATTTCGAGGGACTTGATTCGGAACGTGGGATCGAATGGCGTGTATCTGACTCGCTGACGTTGCGCCGGTTTTTGGGGTATGCCCTTGACGAACAGACCCCGGATCATTCCAGCCTGTCTCGCATCCGGCATCGGCTTCCCTTGGAAGTTCACGAAGCGGTTTTCAAGTGGATCCTGAGGGTCTTGTGCAAAGCGGGTCTGGTGAAGGGGAAGACGTTGGGCGTGGATGCTACGACACTGGAGGCCAACGCCGCGATGCGCAGCATTGTACGCCGTGACACGGGTGAAGGCTACCAGGCATTCCTTGAGAATCTGGCCAAGGCCTCGGGCATTGAAACGCCTACCCGCGAGGACTTGTCCAAGATCGATAAGAAGCGACCGAAGAAGGGATCGAACCAGGACTGGGAGCACCCGCACGACCCGGATGCCAAGATCGCTAAGATGAAGGACGGTCGCACGCACATGGCGCACAAGGTGGAGCACGCGGTGGATCTGGACACCAATGCCATTGTGGCAGTGGCGTTGTCGGGAGCAGATGAAGGAGATACCGAGTCGTTGCCCTGGACGCTGCTCGAGGCGCAGCTCAATCTCAAGCAGGTCGCGAAGGACGAAAAAGCTGCCAAACGTTTGCACAGACAGCGTATACGGGAGGTGGTTGCGGACAAAGGATATCATAGCAACGATGTATTGACCAGTCTGAAGCAAGGCGGCATCCGGAGTTACATTTCAGAACCGGATCGGGGACGCCGCAAGTGGAACGGCCGACGAGATGAGCAGGCCGCGGTATATGCGAATCGACGCCGGATCAAGGGAGATCGCGGCAAGGTCTTGCGCCGAAGTCGTGCAGAACGGGTGGAAAGAACCATCGCTCACACATATGATACCGGTGGCATGCGCAGGTTGCACTTGAGAGACCGCGGCAATATCCTCAAGCGTTTGCTGATCCACATCGGGGGCTGCAACCTGGCTCTGCTCATGCGCAAAGTGATGGGCGTAGGTACTCCGAAGGCCCTCCAGGACCTGGCCAAGGCCTTGCAGCGTCTACTGCTCGTCCTACAATCACGTTTGCTGCCCTCGGTCACCTTTTTAACCTCTTATCAGCGTCTCCTGCTCAATCTCCTTACCTTGATTTATCTGACCCGCACTCCAGGCGTCTTTTCCGTTTATGTGCGTTGAAAGGTAGTTCTTCAACGGGCTGCTAAGGGACCTCGATGCAGAAATTACACCGATGCATTCATGGGCGGAGAGGCCCGGGGGGAATGGATATTCGGTCGGTGGATGTTCGTAAGCGAACGTCGCGATGTCGGAACCGCAGATCCCTGCGAGTTCAACCTTAACGATGATCGCTCCCATGGATTGGGGGGCAAGGTTTGGCGCGGGTACATCCACGATCTCGAATCGTTTCGGGGCGACGAGTTGGGCGGCTTTCATGATAAAACCGTGAATCGTGAATCGTTGTTCGTGGATCGCAAAGTCAAGCGCGCGAGTCTCGGATTAAAACCGAGGCCACGAAGGACGACCATTCTTTGGTTGGCTGGCACCCGGTACTGATCCTTGGGACCCTTCTCGGGTATAATCGAGGGCCAATAACTCTGGGACGTATCCATAGGACCACAAAATCGAACCGAGGATAAAATATTTACCTTTCATGTTTTCAGTTCGTTTGTAATGACCCGAATTGTGCTGGAGAGGGACGCACCAGGCTCCAGGACGATAAGGCCCGCATCGACACCCTTCGGCTGGAGGTTGAAGGCGTCGGTGGTACACGTATAGGGTTCGAAACAGATCGACGCGCGACCTGGAGGCGTGTAGACGACGACTTGGAAAAAAGGGCCGTCGGATTCGACGACGAGCTCCACCCCTGCACCCCGGTCCGTCAGCGTAGACCGCAACAGACCGTCGGGGTCGTTGACGACGTCCGTGAACACCGCATCGAACGTGGCTCCGGCCATCGATTTGCCAGCGAGAAGGTTTAGTGCCCCGTCGGCGGGGAGCAGGCGACCTGTCGGGAGGAGATCGTCCAGTTCCCAGAGCTTTCGAACCGGAACCCGCACCGTACATAACGCAGGATCACCCCCGGGAAGGAGTGGGGCCAAGAAGTAGGGGTGGATGCCGT
The DNA here is from genome assembly GCA_965217865.1 of Candidatus Latescibacterota bacterium. Taxonomy (GTDB): domain Bacteria; phylum Latescibacterota; class UBA2968; order SICM01; family SICM01; genus CBDCJO01. The sequence continues at coordinate 5,076,858 of CBDCJO010000002.1, forward strand.
ATCCGACGGGCATGCGTGACGTTCCGACGTTTTCTCCCTTAAAAGCGTGTGTCAGCACTCCCGCTTCGAGGCCGATCGTCAATTCCGCTCTAAAAGGGAAGGGGAACTGGCGGTGAACATCTGGATGATCGGCCGAGTCGAACGACAGGGTCAGGGAAGCAAGACCCGAATCAACGCTTTCGAGGACCCTCCACGGGCGGTTGTTCACAAACCCATGGATCGTGTTTCCACCCGGTTCAGGGACGTCCATCTGATAGTTCTTCCCTTCGAATTCGAAACGCCCTCCCCGGACTCTGTTCGGAAAGGGAAACAAGATCGGGTAGCCGAAGCCCGAGGGGTGATCGGACAGGGAGCGAGGATCGGGCGGTGGCTCGAGGATGTCGAAGCGACGGCCGGAGAACTCCCGGGAGAATGCGATACAATTCGCCCCGATCGATGGAAGGATCTTCGCTTCGGTCCGGGTCTCATCGTCGCGAAGGAGGTAGATTGTTTCTCCTTCAAACAGACCCTGTTGGACGGTGTATCGGTTGGACATTTGACCATTCCTCAAATAATCCGCATAGATCATTAACGAATCACGAATCACGAATCACGAATCACGAATCACGAATCACGTGTTTAAGATTTCCAGCGCGGCTTTCACGCCCGCACCTTCGTGAATTTTGGTCCCCTGGACCCGGATGGCATCCTCCAGGGCGGTGAGGCAGACGACGACATTGCGTGCCGAAGATGCGTGGCCCATCAGGCCAATTCGCCAAATTTTTCCCTTAAGGGGTCCCAAACCTCCTCCGATTTCGAGGCTGAAACGTTCAAGGAGATGCCGACGTACCTTAGCCTCATCGATATTGTCGGGCACTCTCACGGTGTTAAGCGTCGGAAGTCGAAATGCCTTATCGACGAGCATCTCCAGGCCTAAGGCCTCCAGACCGGCGACCAGGGCCAGGTGGTGTTTCGTGTGACGGGCGATTCGATTGTCAAGCCCTTCCTCGTGGACAAGGACAAGGGCTTCGCGCAGGGCGTAGTTCATGGAAATGGGTGCGGTATGGTGGTAGACTCGGGCTTCTCCCCAGTATTCCGAGATCATGGTGAGATCGAGGTACCAGGACTGAACCTTTGTCTTTCGATTCCGGACGATCTCCATCGCCCGGTCGTTGAAGGTTACGGGAGAAAGGCCCGGTGGGCAGCTCAGGCACTTCTGTGTTCCGCTGTAGGCCACATCGATGCCCCAATCATCAATCCTTACATCACAGCCCCCAAGAGACGTGACGGTATCGAGCAAGAGCAGGACTCCCTGGGAATCTGCAATCCGGCAAATGTCATCGAGCGGTTGGAGCACCCCGGTTGACGTCTCGGCGTGGACGATCGCGAGGAGTTTTGCCCCCGTTCCTTTTATCGAACCTTCAACATCCATAGGATTGATGGGCTGACCCCATGGGCATTCGACGATGATCGGGGTTGCTCCACAGCGTTCGACAATGTCTTCCATCCTCGTTCCGAACACCCCGTTGATGCAGACTACGGCCTTGTCGCCCGGCTCAAGAAGGTTGACTATGCAGGTTTCCATGCCGGCACTTCCCGTCCCGGACATGGGGATGGTCAAGTCGTTTTTGGTTCGGAATACGAATCTTAGAAGATCCTTTACCTCCTCCATCATCTTCAGGTATTCGGGGTCGAGATGGCCCACGATGGGGGAGGCCATGGCGGTGTAGATCCGTGGATGGACATCCGAGGGGCCTGGACCCATGAGGATGCGTTGTGAGGGATTCAGTTGGTCGTACATAATTAGGCTCCTTGACCGGTGAAAAACTGAAATTCAGAATGAAATGGGAGTATGAAAAAGTCTGATACCCCTTAGCAAATGACTGCAAGATAAGTAGGGCCTATTTTCGTGCAGCCCGTTGGGGTGGAAAAAGGCGATGTCCAAGCTGCGATTATCAGCGCAGGTTGCCCTTATTAAAAGACGATCGGTTCAGGTGTTCACGGTGTGGATATCGGTTTAAAGATTTCACGGGCACTTATCTTGAAAGGCTTCGAATTTCATTTGACGAGCTTGCCCATTTACTTTATCTGTTTGTATTGGGAGTGCCCTCTTACCGATCCAGGCACTACCTGTCCGTATCGCTGAAAACGGCTCAGCGGATTTATACCACGTTTCGCCAGGCCATCTACGATCATAGCTTTACGGACCAGGTGCTTTGGGGTGAGATCGAGTTGGACGAGGCGATGTATGGAGGTCATCATAAGGGTAAGCGTGGATGGGGAGCAGCCGGAAAACACTTGGTTTTCGGGCTTTATCAGAGGAACGGAAAAGTCCTCACCTTTCCCATTCCGGATCGAAGTCGAAACACCCTTACACCGCTTGTGACCTCACACACCAAAGCAGGCAGTCTATACTACACCGATGACTGGCACGCCTACACTTGGCTGTCAGTCAAAGGTGACCACGTGGTTGTTCGAAAAGAAGAAGGGGTGCCCAAAGGCAAAGGCCGACATCACATCAATGGCATCGAAGGCTTCTGGAGTTTTTCTAAAAATTGGCTATATCAATACAGAGGAATCCCTCGACATCATTTCCATTTATACCTGAAGGAAACAGAGTTCAGATTCAACCAGGAAGACGAGGATCTCTTCCCAATTATTGCTTCATATCTGGTGAATCTGGTACCAATATCTTCCTAATTACCTAAGATTAAAGAAGACCATTATCAGCGATCTTAAGCTCGGTGACTCACAAATCCGTTGGGTTGAAATATATCATACCCCCATCATCGGGGCAAGGGTGGTTTCAATTCGGACTGGATAAGAAGAATCTTCCTAGTTTTTGGTGGAAGCGAGGTTCTGTGAGGTGACGCATCAGCGGGCCAACGGTCAGCGATCCGGATCAATCCCACACATACCGTTCATCGTAGGCCACTCGATCAAATTGCTAAGATAGGGTCCATTATATTCCACGGAGAGCCAAAATTTCAAATCGAGGCATGGGGGTCGGCCATATTCCCGGGGGAATGTGCCTAAGGCGTGGCTCACCGGATAAATCCACCCCCTACTCATCTCCTGCGATATTTTCCTTTTACTGCGGAAGGTATAGTTATATTTTTTTAACTCCTTTATTTGTATCCCATCAAGCCGGAGAGAATTTATGGAGATGACTATGTTTCCACGGAAATTGGTGGTTGGAGCGATCGTTGTTTTCCTTATTTGGAACATAGAGGCGGCCCCCCAAACGGAAAGATCGGACTTCGACGGAAACGGCAAAGTCGATTTCGATGATTTCTTCCTGTTTGCAGAAGCATTCAACACGGGTGAGGAACGGTTCGATCTCAACGGTAATGGGAAAGTAGATCTCGACGGCTTCTTCCTGTTCGCTTCGGACTTCACAGCCGAAAATCCCCCAACGGAATCGAATTCAGATCCGGAATGGATGCGGGTCACCGCTACGAACCCGGGACCCTCAGCGAGATTCGATCATACCCTGGTCCACGATCCGGTTCGGGATCTCCTCGTGGTTTTTGGCGGGCGTACAACGGGGTCGCTCGGGGATACGTGGATTTTCGACCTCAGCAGCAGCTCCTGGCGGGAAGTCCAGACGACGCCTTCCCCCGCACCACGCCACGGATATACGGCCATCTACGATGCACCGCGCATGCGCATCGTTATCTTCGGAGGTCAGAGCCCAAGCGGCTTCTTCAACGATGTTTGGGCCTTCGACTCGGAGGGCGAAACGTGGGAGGAACTGACCGTATCTGGAGATTCTCCGTCGACGCGATACGGGACATCAGCGATTTTCGACGCCCCGCGCGAAAGGATGATCATCTCGCACGGATTTACCTCCCAGGGGCGTTTTGACGACACCTGGGCATTCGATCTGACCCTTAACCGGTGGTCGGACATCACGCCGGCGAGCGGCTCCAAGCCGTTGAAACGATGTTTGCACGAGGCCGTTTACGATGCGACCAACGATCGCATGCTTCTATTCGGGGGTTGCTCTTCCGGTTTTGGGCCCTGCCCGCAGGGAGACTTGTGGGGTTTGGACTTGAAGGCGGATATCTGGACCGAGCTGACTCCCTCAGGCGAGTCCCCGGCGTCCAGGAGCAACCCTGGCCTGGTCTACGATACGGGCGGTAAACGGGCGCTTCTGTTCGGCGGGGGAAATACGGACGACGACACCTGGAGTTTCGACGTGGCATCCGGAAATTGGGAGAAACTCATTTTTCAGGGGGCCACCCCTTCTCCCCGGCGCAGCCACGATATGACGATCGATCCGGAGAACGGGAGGCTCTTCATGTTCGGTGGCACGGGCTCAACGGGGATCACCGATGATCTTTGGGAGTTAAAATTTTGAGGAAGGCTGAGAACGGGAACGAGATGGACCCTTTAATGTTGGAAAAAGGTTTGAAAATCGACCACGCGTTTCTCGTCGGAGGATACCCCGACGGCTTCGACGAGAGCCACAGTGATCAGATTCTGGTGGCCTCCGAAGTCGGGTTCCACTCCCTCGGCAATGTACCGGTAGAAGCCATCTAAAAGCACCGTCTCTCCAGGAGGAACCTCGTCCAGGGGAAGCCTTTCATCAATCTCTGTTCCGGGCCGTTGAAGGCGCAATTCCCTCCCGTCCGACTCCAAAGTTCCCCCTTCGAACTCAATACGGAAATTCGTCCCCGGTTTATGGGCGCTGAATGTACAAAGGGCGCCGCAGGTTGCGCCCCCTTCAAACCCCACCCAGGCATAGGTCCCCGCCCCGTGATCATACGGACTCCATTGAGGGTTGAAGCTGTGACCCCAAACGTGGGTCGGACGTGCGTCGAAAAGGGACCTCATTGTGTCGAAATCGTGGATGCCCCGCTCCCAGAGGTAAGAATGACGGACCTTACCGGAATGGTGCGTGCCTCTCCGCATACCGTACTTCGTCAGCAGGCCGAAGGAGGTTTTTCCGTAGGTGCCCTCCCGGACCAGCCGCCGGATCGTGACGGAAGAAGCTGAATATCGATCGTTCTGGCAAACCGCGACACGCAGGTCGCGGGAATCCGCCTCCTTCACGATTTGACGGGCTTCCGAAAGATCCAAGGTAAAGGGTTTCTCGACCATCACGTGTTTTCCAGAACGTAGCGCCTCCATACACTGTTGGGCGTGAAGCTGCGGCGGTGTGATCACCACGATCGCATCGGCATCCACTTTGTCCACGGCCTCTTTCATGTCCCTGAAGCAGGCCGACTCGGGAAGCCCCGAGACCTCACGGGCAGCCGCCAGGTTTTCCTCGTTAACATCGACCAGGGCAACACTCTCAAAGTCCTCCCGTTCTGCGGCCCGACTTATGGGCCATTTCCCCCTACCACCGACCCCCAAGTGGATTAAACGAATCTTCATTGCACTCCCTCGATATGAGCATCGGCTGAGCTCGTCCTCCGTCCACTGACTTCCATAAGAATACTCTCGATGAACGTCTGCATTCGCTGGTAGTGGGAACCCTTCCAGTATATGCGGTCACAATTGCCACAGATGTGAAATTCGTCATAGGTTTTCCGAGTCATGGGTTGGAGCCGATCGTCGATGGTTTCTTTCTGGACGAACTTTAAAAGTCCGTTGCAGCTCAGACATCTTTTAAAAGGCCTTACCGTCTCAGACAAGTCGAACCGAAGGAGCACCTCCCTCAGTTGGCATCGGGGGTTGGTTTCTCGAAGATAGTATCCGTGGGAGACGGAGCGACGTTTCAGGAGGCCAAGATCCCGGGTCAAAAGGGTCCGCCTTTGATCCCTTGAGATGAGGGCAAGCTCCTCATCCGGGTAATCATTCCGATACATGGTGTCGAACCCCAACATGCGGAGGTAGGAGGCCAACCTGCCCAGGTGCGTGTCCAGAACAAAGCGGGGTACTCGAAGGGGCCTAGGCCGGACCCGAAGGATGGGGGAGATATCGATGGCTTCAAAGGTGGGATAGACGGCGATCCGGTCACGAGCCTTTACCCGGTAGGAGAAATCCACTGATTCGCCGTTGGCCAGAATCAGATCGATTTCGGGATGGGGAACACCGAGGGATTCGATTATATCTTTGACCGACGGTGTTCCCTCTGTTTGATGGGGAAATTCCACCATCCTTCGCTCGGATGGGAGGAAATCATTCAATTCGGCGTAGAACCGGAAAGAGGCCTGATTCATTTGTTCAATACAATCTATGCCTTACAGCCGTTCCAAAAAAAGCCCTTCAGATGGAATTCCGCCGCGTTCATCACAAAACGCTTTAATGGCTTTTTTCACGGGTCACTTTTTAGCCACCCGACTGCAAAGGGCTTCGATTTTGCGGCCGCACTCGGCCCTGGCTTCGCCCAGTCCCTTTGGCGTGGGCGAACCGCTCTTGAGGTGGTCTAGCACAATCTGTTCCGCTGCCACGTACTCTTCGCAGGCGTGGGCGACATCGGAGGCAATTTCATTTGGGATGGTGGTGACCCCGTTGGCATCGCCGTGTAGCAGGTCACCGGGAAAGACGGCGATTCCTCCGACGTGGACTGGAACGTGAATAGAGATGGTGTGGCAAAACCCGTGGGCGCATATGGCTCCGTTGCTGAAGGCGGGAAAACCGATCGCCCGGACCTGGTCCAGATCGCGCGCAGCCCCGCTGGTTACGAGACCTGCGGCTCCGAAGGTTTTGTATGCGGTGCACATGACTTCACCAAAAGTTGCCGCTGCCGTAGGATCATCCAGGTCCTGGTAGACCACGATGGGGGGAGAGGGGATCTAAACAAACGCGGCGACCTGTTTATCCATGCTGGAGTATACGTCGCCGGCTCCCGGGAGCGCATAGGTTCGGAGCGTGGCCGTGGCCGCATAACCGACCATTGGGGGCATTTCCGGGAAGCAGGACCGGATCCGATTGTCCATGTAACCGGTGTTGCGAGACCGGACCTTGAAGACCTCGATCACATTGCAGATGGTCGGCGTGTCGAATTTCCGAAGAAGGTCGAGATCGGCTTGAGCGAGGCCTTTTTCACTCATCATTAACTCCTTATATATAACTTAGGTTAGACGATTAGAAAAGGACCGATGCCACAGCGTGAAGCCTTGTAAAGAAGGGGGGAGTATAACACGGCTTTTAAGAGGTGTCAAGCAAAAAGGCAGCCTTCAAGATCATCTGGTGTAAGGAATAGCGCCCGTTTCATGGACTTTATACCCGAAGCGATCCAGGTACGCCCCTGATGGAAGCAATTCATCCCCCGGACCGCGAGCATCCGGTTCAGCAGGTGGTCAAGTTCTCTCTGCAAATCTCCAAACCGGGGTGAATCCAAAAGGTTTTCCAACTGGTAGGGGTCCTCACGGTTGTCGTAGAGGAGCCATGGGCCGTCGAGCTTCCGGACATAGGTGTAGCGTCCGGCACGAACCCCCCGCCATGGTTCAAAACGAGGATCGGGAAAGGGGGCGATGGACATTATCAACGATGCCTCGTTCCCCTCAAAGGGCTCTCCCCTGATTTCGGGGGAATGGTCCAATCGATACCACTGTCGCAGGAACAGCTACTTCCGCGAGGCCGAGAAGGGTCGGAAGGATGTCCACCACGTTGAATGGCTTTATGATCCTCATTCCGGGTTCAGATTGGTCGGGAGCCGTTAGAACGAATGGAACCAGGATGGATTCGTCCCAGGGGTGCTGTTTTGTCTGGACGTTCTGAGAGCCGAGCATATCCCCGTGGTCGGATGTAAAGCAGAAGATGGTATTTTCCATCAGCCCGTTCTCGTCCAGGGCCTTCCAAAGCCGCCCCAACTGATCATCCAGGGAAGAGACGTGGGCATAATAACCCCTAAGGTTTTCCCGGGATGGATGCGGACAGTTCGGGCGGACTTCCATCCGGCCCTCTGGAACCATGTCAAGATATCGCTGGGGTACTTTCCGATAAGGGTTGTGAGGGGGCCCCAGGAGAGGACGAGGGCGAAAGGCATCTTCCTGTCGTGGGACCGAATAAAGTCGATTGCGGCGGTGGTCTTGCTCTTCCGCGTCGTAACCGTTCCAGTAGAGGGGTTCTGGGGTATCCCGGTAATAGATGGAATGGAAATAGTCGTGGGTGCAGTTCCCTACCATCCAGAAGTCGAATCCCTGACGACGGGGGCCGGGGGGTGTGAAGGCGCTGCGCTCAGGTCCGTCAAGATGCCATTTCCCGATGTAACCCGTTTTGTAGCCTAGCCTCTCGAAAGATTGTGCCCAGGGTCGGGAACCCTCCCTGAGAGAGGAAGATCATTCAGGAAGATGCCGTTTGAGAGGGGGTACTGACCTGTTAGAAAGGCCGCACGCCACGGTGTGCATACGGGAATATTGGAGACCGTGTTTTCAAAGACGACCCCACGGTCAGCCATCCTATCCATCGTTGGGAGTTTGAACTTGCTGGCATCCTCCGAAACCAGTAGTCTGGGCGCGGAGTTGGTCCGCAAATGCAAAGACGACGTTTGGACGGGCTATTGGAATTTCCGGGAAGGATATGGGAATGTAGGAGAAGTCTTAGTGGAAAACTGTAACCCTGAGCCCAGTTTGTCAACAATATTCAAAGAGACAACAATTCGAACCTTCGGTTGCACTTGACACGCGTCGATTTAATGCTATCATGATCCCCGGACTTGGGGTTGAGATGATTGTCTAAACCGGAGGAACTCACGTGGACTGGGCATCTGCAGTCTCCCGGGAACGGGTGTTGTCCGCTGCGGTGGAAGAATTGGCCGAGGCCTTAACGAGTCAGCTCGGCGGCGAAAAGCCTAATCTGGTCTTGGGATTTATTTCCCCTGACCATCGCGACAACTATGAACAGCTTCCAGACCTGATCCACGATCGATTAAGCCAGAATGTATTTGTTGGGTGTTCGGCCATGGGGGTGATTGGAGGCGGCGAAGAGATCGAACACCAGGTTGGACTTTCGCTTACGGCGGCCTTTCTTCCCGGAGTCACGCTCCATCCCTTTCATATCGAGTCGAACCAGATTCCTAATCCGGATGCGGAACCCAAGGCGTGGGTTGAATCGCTGGAGGTTTCTCAAAGGCCAGCGGCTCACTTCATCATTCTTGCGGACCCCTACACCTTCGACCCGAGGGCCCTCTTGATGGGTTTAGATTTTGCCTATAGCGATGGGGCCAAGATCGGTGGACTCGCATCGGCGCCGGATGGCAATGCCCTATTCCTGAATCGGGATCTGTTCTCTTCTGGAGCCGTTGGAGTCGCCCTTCAAGGGAACCTCAAAATAGATACGGTTGTGGCTCAGGGTTGCCGCCCCATCGGGACACCTATGACGATCACAGGATGCCAGAACCATTACCTATTGGAAGTGGATGGCAAGAAGCCCATGGAGACCCTCGCGGAACTCTATGGGATACTTCCCCCGAAGGACCAGGAACTGGTAAGGCACTCCCTTCACATTGGGATTGCAAGCACTGAGCTTCAAGAGGAGTTCAAGCAAGGGGACTTTCTGATCAGGAACGTCATGGGGGCAGATCAGGAAAAGGGGATTCTTGTCATCGGGGACAACTTGCGGAATGGCCAGACCATCCAGTTCCACGTTAGGGATGCAGATACCGCGGCTGAAGATATAGATCAGATGCTTTCTCTATATCGGGACGAGATTGGCGGAAGGTCACCCTCCGGCGCACTGCTCTTTTCGTGCGTGGGAAGGGGTGAGCATCTTTATGGACAGTCCAACCACGACTCGAATGTGTTCAAAAGGAAACTCGGGAAGATTCCAATCGGGGGATTCTTCTGCAACGGAGAAATCGGTCCCGTCGTTCAATCAACCCATCTTCACGGGTTTACGAGTTCTTTTGGAATTTTCAGGCCGTTGGAGATAGAAGGCGTAGAACGTGAAACAGAGTCGTGAACCGTTTTAGGGGATGGGAATCGGAGGAGATTTTCGATGAAAGAGATCTTGAAAGATATCTATACGTGGGCATGGTACTCGGAGATGAAGGGTTTTGATTTCAACGGATGGTTGATTCGCACCTCCGATGCGACAGTGATGGTCGATCCACCGATAATGACGGGTGATGAACTGGCTCGCATCGATGAGCTCGGATCTCCGAAACATATCATCGTGACCAATCGGGATCACGATCGGGAGGTCGCCGATTATCGTGAACGTTTCGGAGCGGAGACCTGGATGCACAAACTGGATGCCCCCCTTGTGGACATCCGGATCGACCATACTTTCGAACACGGGAACGTGCTCCCGGGGGATCTTGAGGTCATTCATATTCAGGATAACAAATCCCCGGGAGAGTCAGCCTTGCTGCTTCACCGGATTCCCAACGTGCTTATATTGGGCGATGCTCTGATCGGAAACCCTCCCGGGAAGCTGACTCTTCTTCCGCCGGATAAGTACGCGGAAGTATCCAAGGCTCGAGAGGGCATCCGGATCCTTCTCGACTACGAATTCAGCCCAATCCTGACCAGCGACGGATCCTCCATCCTCGAAAATGGGCGTGCTGCGATAGATTTTTTTCTGAGCGATCCTTAACCCGATATGGCCTCCAGGACCATGTCCGTGTTCTCAAGCGTTTCAAATAGGTGATCGGCACCCCGTTCCTCGAGCTGTTGAATATCATAATTTCCGGTCGCCACAATCACGGTTCGGGCGCCGATATGTCTGGCACACCGAATATCGTTCGGTGTATCCCCGACCACCACAACTTCCTCTCCTATAAACGTTCTGCCCGCGATTTCGCCCCCTCGCTGCACCGCGATTTCAGCCAGGACACATCGGTCGGGGTGATCATCACCAAATGCCCCGAATTCGAAAAAACCGTCCAATCCCACAGCATCCAGCTTAACGGATGCACCCGCCCGAATGTTTCCCGTCAACAGGCCGAGGAGTGTCCGTGGGTCATCGTGCAATCTGTTGACGACTTCGCGAACGCCGGGATATAGCTTGGCCTCAAATCCGTTCGATAAACGGACCGCCATTTCAGATACATAAGACTCCCAAACCCGGGGAAGCCTTTCGAGCACCTCTGTTTCCACCAGGCCCGCGGAGGACATCAGTTCGAGACAGATTTGCGTATCGGTCTTTCCGCTCATGGTGTACCCCTCGTGGGAAAAATCTCGACGAAAGACTTCCCTTAGAGCGAATAACAGAGAGCTTCCGCCCGCACCCCCGGAGCTCAGGAGGGTGCCGTCGATATCGAATAAGACAAGACGATCCACGGGGACACCGAAAAGAAAAGCAGAATACAGAATGCAGAATTCAGAAGGAAAACCGATTTATTTTATCCTCTATTGAATTCTGACTCCTGGATTCTATATTCCGGTGGAGAGGGGTGGATGGGTATTATTCTTTCGCTTCGTAGACTATTTCACCCTGGAAAATGGTTGCCTCGATCTTCATCCGCTTCAGCTCATCATCCCACCTTAAAAGGACCATGTCTGCGGATTTTCCGGAATCCAAACTACCTGTCTTCCCTTCGATCCCGAGGGCTCTCGCAGGGTTGTAAGAGGCCATACGCACCGCTTGGGACAGGGGAATGTCGCAAAATCCGACCGCGTTCTGGACGCCGGAGTCGATCAAGAGACCTGCTCCGGCCAGGTATGGGGTCCCGGCCAGAGATATTTTTCCTTCCGGGCTCAGATCCACTTCGCGGGGATCTTCAACACCGGAGATCGCTTCGCCATCATATCTTCCTGGGGGCATCCCGGCGAGGGCGACCGCATCGCTCACGAGTATGGATCTGTTCAGGCCCTTCGCCCGGACAAGGCATTTGACAACGGAAGGGGGGAGATGGTGGCCGTCGGCCATAAAACCCATCCAGAGTTCGTCTCGGGATAACTGTTCCCATATATAGTTTGAATGGCGTGGAAGCATACTGTGGGAACCATTTCCCAGGTGGGTTGACATTCTCGCCCCGGCTTTTATCGCTGCGTCGATATGGGTCGGTTCCGCCGCCGTATGGCCGAGTGAAACGATCACGCCGCTTTCAACCACCTTTTCGATGAATCGGATTGCTCCTGACCGTTCAGGGGCAAGGGTGAGAATCCGGATTTTCCCCCCGGATGTCTCCTGCCACCGGCGAAACTCATCCCAATCCGGATCACGCACATATTGCAACATGTGCGCCCCCCGGGGCCCATCTTCGGATGAAATGTAAGGACCTTCTACGTGGATCCCCGGGATTGCCCCATCGACCTTCGAATCCCGACAGGCTTCTCGAATCGCGGTCAAGGAACGTATCATCTGCTCCTGGGGCCCTGTAATGATTGTGGGGCAAAATCTGGTCGTACCGCTGGGATACAATTTCCCCGGGATTTTTGCTATGATCTCTGGGGTGACCTTATTGCCGTTTACGTTGAGCCCTCCAACCCCATTGACCTGCAGGTCGATGAAGCCCGGAGCGATGACCAGGTCGTCATCGCCCAGGTCTTCGCCTTGTCCCTGACCCACCTGTCCGATCATTCCGTGGTGGACTCCGATCGTAACGCTCCGAGTCTCTCCCAGAGGTTTTCCCCTGATCTGCATCTAATCCTCTCGTGAATTTCAGATTCTGGATCGGAATCCGGATTCAAGTTCCTTCGAGATTCAGCCCAATAAGATTCGCGTTCAGTGTTCGGGAAGTTATCCCCCCAACATCCTTCGACCAGACTCTGCAAAGGGGTTCACACCCTCTGTTTGATTAATCTAGGGTGGTCCCATTCCTTTGTCAATACATGAAAAGGTAAGCCGGAGGGTTGATTTCCGTTGACAGGTTTTTCCTCAATCGTTATTTTTGGTTTCGCGTCCGTCGAAAAACCGAGCGGTTTTTTGCGTAAACTTTTTGGGTGAATTGAGGATCAAAGCTGGAAAATCTGAGAACAGGAGATGGATCTGCCTATGGCCGAAGGAACGATTAAAATTGCGCTTATAGGGGCGGGGATGTTCGGGGGGGATGTTCATCTGCGAACCTACGCGGATATGCAAAGGTCTGGACTCGCGGGTTCCCTTGCCCGCATCGGGTTGGACGATTTCATCCGTGAGACGGCCCCTATAAAGGTTGAACTCGTGGCGGTAGCAACCCGTACAGAGGCATCCGCGCTCCGGGCCCAGGGGGATTTCGAAGCATGGACGGGTCACAAACCCCAGGTATACCACGGTGAAACCCCCTGGGTGGATGTCCTGAAGGACTTTCCCGATCTGGATATTTTAGCGGTGGCAACTCCGGATCACCTTCACACCCCTATCGTTTTGGCGGGCCTGGAAAAAAGGGTCCATGCGATCACTGAAAAACCTATGTGTTTGGACATCGAGGAAGCCGATGCAATGATCGACGCGGCGCGAAGCCAAGGCCTTGTGGTCGCGGTAGACATGCACAAACGATACGATCCGGACCATATCCGTATCCGACACGATATCGCGGACCGGATCGGACCGCCGGTATACGGATTCGCTTACCTCGAAGAGCCGCTGGAGGTTTCCACAAAGACCTTTAAGTGGGTTGAGTCGAGCGATCCTTTCAGCTATGTCGGGCCCCACTGGACAGATCTATTCTATCACTACTATGGGTCAAAACCCGTATCCCTGACCGCTGTGGGGCAGAAGAAGCGGTTGATCCGCGACGGGATCAACGCTTACGACGCCGTTCAAGTTCGAGTGGATTTCGAGAACGGGATGAGCGTCAACTTTATGAACAACTGGATCAACCCCGAGGATTTTGAGGGAAATGTCAACCAGGGCCATGAAATCGTCGGCGCTGACGGAAAGGTTGAGTCCGATCAGCAGTACCGGGGTTTCCGGTTCTGGAGGGCCAAAGGGGGAAGTCGCACGGCCAACAACCACTTCACCCGAAACGTACCCAGACCCGACGGGACGAACGGCTATATCGGCTATGGAGCAGACGGTTTGTTTGCCGGCGTACTTGCCGTTGCCCGCGTCAAATTCCTGGGAGCGACATTGGATGAACTGGCAGGAACCTACCCGACTGCGGAGGAGGGGCGGATTACGGTAGCCATCGTGCACGCGGCACGCGTGGTGCGAGACCGAAATTTCACCTATTTGAAAGAAGGAAAATTCCCGGCTGTTTCCGCGGGTTTCGGGGAAGAAGGCATCACGATCATCGACCCTTACCAGAAACCTGATCGGGTCTTCGAGCGGATTTATCAGAAACCGATTTAACAAAGTCCGTGGATCGTCGTACGTGGATCGGGGAACGAAAGTCCGAGGCATGGGGTTTATGAATCGCGGTTCGCACATCCCCAAAGGGTTCTTGATTTCCTTATCTGAACAGTAAATTTGAGCATCGTTTGCAGAATATTGAGCGTATCACCAATGAACGAATCACTGACCACGAACCACGAACGACAGCATTAGAGAGGGCCATATGACTCAGACCATAGACACCGTTTCACCTGTCAAACAAAAGATTGACATCGTGACTGAACTTCCAGGTCCGAAGAGTGCAGCCCTCCAGCTTCTGTCCGGGGGTTATGAGCCCGACACCTTCGCCCACGGACAGGTCCCGTTCGGGTTTAAGCGGGGCAGCGGCGTCTTCGTCGAAGATGTGGATGGAAACACGTTCCTGGATTTTACTTCGGGTGTCCTGGTTGCCAATATCGGACACAGTCGATCACGTGTAATGAAACGGATCGAAAAGATGGCCCAAAACGGGGAGATCACAAATATTTACAATTTTCTGAATCCCTATCGCCCAGCACTAGCGCGCCTCCTGATAGAAACCGTCCCGGATTATTGTACAGACCTTAAAGTGGGAAAGGCTTTTATTCTAACGACAGGCTCGGAGACCATAGAATGGGCAATGGGTATGGCCATCAAGCACCAGGGGGTGGCCGGGAATCCTGAAAAGAAGAAAATCGTCGCGTTTGACGGGGCGTTTCACGGCCGTACGGCCGGGGCTCGACATGCAGGAGGCATCGGGGAGGTGACGTCGGGTTACGGGCTCGATATACCCGATTTCGTGCATATTCCATTCCCGGATCTTTACCGGCCGGCAAAGCAACCGGATGATCGTCCCTACACGCTTCAGGATTACATCGACGCGATCGAGCGGATCGACCCCGACCCCGTAGCGGCCGTTCTGTTCGAAACCTATCAGGGTACTGCGGGTTCCCGCATCTTTCCAGCAGAATACTTAAAGGCCCTGGCCGCATGGGTCAATCGCAACAACATCCTTCTCCTTGTGGATGAAGTACAGGCATCTTTCGGTCGAACGGGAAAGTTCTACGGGTTTGAGCACTACGGTCTCCAGCCGGACATTCTTTGCCTGGGTAAGGGAATCAGCGGCTCGGTACCCCTCGCAGCCATCATCGCCCGGAGAGACATCGTGGCCTCGCAGGGTGGGATGTCCAGCACCTGGGGGGGAAACATTTTGAGTTCTGCGGTCGCACTGGAGACGATCAAGATCCTGATCGAGGAGAATGTGGTGGAAAATGCCGCTAATGTGGGGAATTTCATGATTCGCCGGTTTCACGATATGGTCGAAAGGCATCCCACCATGGGAGATTCCCGTCAAATGGGTCTGGTTGGAGCCCTGGATATCGTGACAGACAAGGCATCCAAGGCCCCGAACCCCAGGGTGGCGGAGGAGGTTGTCAAGGGGTGCTACCAGAAAGGCCTCCTGCTGATTGAGCCGATTGGATTGGGACGTAACGTCATCCGAATCGCGCCGCCTCTGATCATTACCGAAGAACAGGCCGAGAATGGGATGGATATCATCGATGGGGTGTTATCGGAGGTTGAGGGGGGATGAGGCAGTAGGGAGGGTCGATGGTTGGATCGTTGGTCAGGATTACAGATCTAAATCGGTTGATTATTCGGTGACTGATTTTCGGCGATTTATGGAAGTGAGCCAGAGGAATCGAACGAGCCGTGGGCCATCCGTATGAGGTCCAAATTAAGAACCTGAATTCCCTTGAAAGGGTTTGACAGTCGCGATGGCGATCGCGAAAAGAGAGCAAGCCATCGACAGTTGAAAGAACCCCTCTGCGACAACGTTCATCAGGGGCTGATTGAGTAGATTCAGACCCTGCAGTCCCCCCAGGAGTAGAGCAATTGCAGAAACTGCCATTAGAATCAGGCCAATTGTATTCATGTGGATCCCTCCCTCCGGTAAGTTGGCATTTGGGCTGTCGTTCCTCTGGGCTCACGTTCCATAAAGCTTAATATACTTAACTTAAGTTGAAACAGACAAGCTTTAACTCCGTCATCTCCTCAACGGCATAGCGCGGGCCTTCTTTGCCGAAACCACTCTCTTTAAGACCGCCGTATGGCATCAGATCCGCCCGCCACATCGGACCCCAGTTGATCATCAGATTGCCGGAGTCGACCTCTCGAGCGAATTTCATCGCCCAATCGATATTCTCGGTGAAGATTCCAGCGCTGAGGCCATAATTGGAATCATTGGCCGAAGCAATGGCCTCGTCGATATCGTTAAAGGGGGTCACGGCCACCGCCGGTCCGAAGAGTTCGTCGCAGGAAATTCGCATCTTAGGGTCCACATCGGCGATGATGGTGGGCTGGTGGAAGGCCCCATCCCTTTCCCCACCGGCCAGTACGCGCCCCCCCTCAGAAACCGCCTCCCCGACCCACTCATTCACCCGGATAGCGTCGCTCTCACGGATCATCGGTCCCATCTTGATCTTTTCATCGAGGGGATTTCCGCTCGTGATGGATTCCACACTGGGTACCAGGGCGTCCAGAAAGTCCCCATAGATTTTTTCGTTCGTGAGGATCCGTTGTGCGGAGATACACACCTGCCCGGCGTTTGCATAACCTGTCGTGGTAACGGCTTCGACGACTTTCGATATATCTGCGTCGGGCATGATGATAACCGGGGCGTTGGATCCCAGCTCCATCGTAACCTTTTTCAGGCCGGCGGCGTGGCAGATGTGCTCTCCCACATCCCGGCTGCCTGTAAAGGTGATTTTTCGTGCCCGCCGGTCTGAGCACAGGGCATCGCCGATTTCTCCGCCCGATCCAGTCACACACTGAAGGGCCTCAGGGGGGATTCCCGCCTCCAGCAGCAACTCGGTTACCTTAATGCCGGAGAGTGGGGTGTCGGTGGCGGGTTTGAGGACCACCGAGTTTCCTCCCGCCAAGGCGGGGCCAACCTTGTGGCAGACCAGATTCAGGGGGAAGTTGAAGGGAGTGATGGCAATGACCACCCCGCAGGGAACCCGCATCGTAAAACCGAACCGCGTGCTCCCCCCCGGTGCGCCGTCCATCGGTACGGTTTCGCCGTGGAGCCGCTTGGCCTCTTCCCCGGAGAGCATCAGGGTTTGGACACCACGAGCCACTTCGACGCGGGCTTCGGTGATGACCTTACCCTCCTCTAAAGAGATCGTGCGTGCGAAGTCCTCGGTGCGCTCCTCGAGCAGATCCGAGGCCTTCTTGAGGATCTGATATCGGTCATAACCCGGCATGGCCGCCATGACCTTGGCCCCACGCGTGGAGCTTTCCAGGGCAGCATCTATATCTTCAAGGTCTCCCTTGGGAACGGTATCGATGACGCTTCCATCGAAGGGATTGATGACATCGATCCTTTGTGTTTTTTCGATCCATCGGCCCCCGATATACATCTTCATATCGGATCTCCTGATGTGTGAACAAGGGTAAGCACCGACCCAAAAATACCGTCTAGAGGGGCAGTTTACGAACAAATGGGGCCAGAGTCAAGGAAAAAGGCCGCTGAATCAGGGACTGCGGTCCGAGGTTCCAAGGACCAGGGAGACAGCAAGCCAACCCCCGACCGGCAATATGTTGGACACCAGTTCGGGATGACGGGCAACTGTTAGATTGTAGTTCTGGATTCCCTTCCTGCCATCACCGTCTTCGAGGGCCTCGTGGACGTGACCGTGGCCGTTTGCGTTGTCTGCGATGATCAGCCCCCCTGCACGGGTGTGCCCCATCGCGAAGTCCAGATAAGACGGATAGTTCTGTTTGTCGGCATCGATAAAGACCAGATCGAACGGCGCATCATGAGCGACACTTGCCAAGTGGTCCGTCGCCGGTCCCACGAGTATCCGGGATTTGTGAGCTATGCCTGCGGTTTCATAATTTTTCGTGGCGATCGCGGCATATCCCGGGTCGATCTCCAGGGAGATAAATTTTCCGTCATCTGGCAGGGCTCGGGCAAGCCAGATTCCCGAGTAACCCGCAAGTGCTCCAAATTCGAGGATCTTCCGAGCATTGATGAGCTTTGCCAGGAGAAACAGGGTCTTTCCGGATTCCGGGCTCACCGAGATATCGGGCAAACCCCGAGCAACGGCGGCGGGCATTATCCCCTTAAGGAGGTCATCTTCGGGGGCAAAGACTTCACGCCGGTAGGTGTCCAGGTCGGGAAAATTGGGAGGCATTTGAATCATTCCTCCTGCGCGCCCCTGTTTTTGCCCCGGGGTTGGACGAGGGGAAAGGGATCTCCTCCAGTGATCAGCCTGGCGCCGCGTTTTCGAGTGAAATAGTTCCATGCCCACTGGAAAAGGACGAGCAATTTGTTGTCGTATTCGATCAGGTACGCGATATGCACGAAAAGCCATATCAACCACGCGGGAAATCCACTAAATCTGAGAGATCCGAAGTCCGCGACTCCCGAGTGTCTGCCGATTACCGCAAGGCTCCCTCTGTTCCGGTAACGAAAAGGGGGCAGGTTCTTTTTTTCGAGCCGAAGCCCGATCAGGTCCGCCACATATCTTCCCTGCTGCATGGCCACCGGAGCCACTCCGGGGAGTGGATTCCCGTTCTGGTGTGAAAAATTCGCAAGATCGCCGATCACGAAGATTCCCGGATGACCCGGTAATGTGAGATCGGGTCCAACCATCACCCGTCCGGATCGATCCAGCTCAACGCCCGTCTTTCGAGAGAGGATCTCTCCCAAACCCGAGGCCTTCGTCCCCGCGGCCCACAACAGGGTCCGGGCTTTTAACCTTTCGGTGCGAGACTTCCTGCTTATTGTTACGGCGTTTCCCCGAATGTCCGTTACCTGAGCCTCCGTCCACACCTTTACTCCCAGGCGGGAAAGGGAGACCTCCGCCTTTGCGGAAAGTTCTGGTGGATACTGGGGTAAGATCCGGGGCCCACCCTCCAGCAATACGACAACCGCGTCGGTCGAGTCGATGTTACGAAAATCGTTTTTGAGGGTGGTGTGGGCGAGTTCGCCGATTGCCCCGGCCAATTCTACTCCGGTGGGCCCTGCCCCAATCACCACAAAGGTCATCCATTCCCGGCGTTTTTGCGAATCGGACTCGCGTTCAGCAGCTTCAAAGCCAAGGAAAATTCGCCGACGTATTTCCAGGGCATCTTCAACGGTCTTAAGCCCCGGAGAAACGGACGCCCAATTATCGTGGCCGAAATAATGGTGGCTTCCCCCGGTGGCGACGACCAGAGTATCGTAGGTCAACTCCCCGTCACGAAGCACGATCCTTCTTTGAACCGGGTCGATGTCGGTGACTTCGGCTTTTAATACCCGGGTGTTTCGGGATCGGTTCAATACCCCCCGAAGGGGAGACGCGATATCCCCGGGAGAGAGCCCCCCGGTGGCGACCTGGTAGAGAAGGGGTTGAAACAGGTGAAAATTGCGTTTGTCCAAGAGGGTGACGGTCACCGGCGTCCGCCGCAGCGATTTGGCGGCATACAAACCACCAAACCCCCCTCCGACGATCACGACGTGCTGGGTATTGGTCTGAGTTCCCATTTCGATCAAAGACCCGGATTCCGTCCCCCGAAGATCGCCTGACCGGCTTTCATCCAGAATAGATCGATTTCCACAAAACCCGCCTGTTCCATCCAGCGGAGTTGCTCAAACAGGCCGGACATCTTGTCGATCGGGTCTGAAAACCGATAGGCGTTCCATTTTCCCCTTTGAAAGATCTCAAAGGCCCTGGTGTTTCCGTCGATCTCGAGTGAACGCCTCCTCACGGCCTCGTCCCAGGCTTTCGCAGCGACCGCCACGCCTGGCCCGAAGACGGGTTGGATGACATCGGCGATTAGGAAGGCACCGTCGGGTACCAGGAGGTTCCGGATATCGCGGAAAAGGGACTGCTTCTGAGAACTGTCGAGGTGGTGAATCGCAAGAGAAGAGACGGCGTAATGGATCTGCGCATCCGGATGCCGCCATGCCCGTAAGGCGAGGTCGCTTTGTTCCGCAGAGAAGCGATCGCCGAATCGAACCAGGTTTGCCACCGCCCGTTTCAGCATCTCCGGGGACACATCCACACCGTGTACCACGCAACCCGGAAACCGTTCCAGCAACGCTCCCGCAAGCACGCCTTCACCGCAACCGAGATCGAGGAGGTGAAAAGGGGGATCGACGGGCGTAATCAGATCGCACAGGATTTCGATCTGAACTTCCCGGTCAGGCACGAAATAAACCCCGCAATCGAGGAATATCCGGGTATCCTCCTCATCCCATCCGGCCTTCCTGTCGTCTGGTCGCGGGTCCATTGGATCCCTATCTTCCCATGGCGTATCCGATATTGCCTTTGGGCGAGACGGCTCCACAGATCAGGCCGATTTTCGGTTCGAACGTAATGGCCATCACCTTTCCGTGGACCCAATCGTCGGCAACAGCAAGATCGTGTCCCCGCCGCCGCAGCTCATCGCGGACCCCTTCTGCGATCCGGCCCTCCACCCGGACACGCCCGGGCAGGGATCCGTGTGGATAAAAAGAACTGGGAAAGTGGTTGGTGTTGAAACTCGGGGCGTCCAGGGCTTCCTGCAGGTCCATCCCGAAGTCGATCACGTTCAGGAAGAATTGAAGCGTCCACTGGTCCTGCTGATCCCCTCCCGGGGTTCCGAAGACCATGTAGGGGTTCCCGTGTTTCGTCGCCAGGGATGGAGTGAGGGTCGTCCTCGGACGTTTCCTGGGCTGAAGGGCGTTGGGGTGTTTGGGATCCAGGTAGAACATCTGTCCCCGGGTACCAAGGGGGAAGCCCAGCCCCTCCACGACGGGAGAGGAGGGGATCCAGCCGCCGCTCGGGGTGGCCGCCATCATGTTACCCTCCGCGTCGATTGCATCACAATGTGTGGTGTCGCCTGTATAGACGGTCGGATCCCCCTCGACGACCTTGGGGATCGTGGACGGCGCATCGCCGGGACGAAGTTCCATCGAGGCCCTCTCCGGGTCGATCTGGGAACGACGCCGGTCCGCATATTCCTTCGAAAGGAGTTTTTCCAACGGCACGGTCACGAAGTCCGGGTCTCCGTAATAGTGCTCCCGGTCTGCGAATGCGAGCTTGGCTGCCTCGACACAGGTATGGATGTAATCCGCAGAGTTGTGTTCCATGGCCCCCAGATTGTAACCCTCGAGAATTCTCAACTGTTGGAGAAAGACGGCACCCTGAGTCCAGGTGTTGCATTTGTGAACGCGGATGCCTCTGTAATCGGACCCAATCGGGGCTTCGAGCTTTGTCGTATAGGCTGCGAAGTCGTCCAGATCCAACAGCCCCCGGTTGGTTTTTCCCGAAGCATCGAGCACCTCCGTGTTCCTCGAGAAGGTCACGATCGTTTCCGCGATCTCCCCTCTGTAGAAATAGGATATCGCCTCATCGATGGCATCTGCCCGCCCTTTTGATCGATTTCGAATCTCGACATCCACGACCTTTTTAAAGGTGTTTGCCCAATCCGGATTCCTGAAAATATCCCCTACTTCGGGGGCAGAACCGTTCGGGAGATAGACCCTGGCGGAGGAAGGCCATTTCGTTTCAAACTTTTTGGAAAGGTTCGCGATCGCTTTTTGAAGACCCTCATAGAGTGGAAACCCTTCCTCCATAAGTTCGATCGAGGGTTCCAGGACATCCTGCAGGGTCAGCTTCCCAAAATGCCTAAGACCGGTTGCCCAGGACCCGAACGCACCCGGCACGGTGGCAGGAAGGAAACCATCGCCGGGGATGACTTCGATTTCCTGCGATCTGAACCAGTCGATTGTCGCCGCCCGGGGGGCGTATCCCTGCCCGTTCACAGCGAAGGTACGGTTTTGTTTGGCGTCGTAGATCAGGATCGGGACTTCGCCTCCGATGCCGTTTGATTGGGGTTCGAGTACGTTGCACGCAAAGCCTGCGGCCACACAGGCATCGATGGCGTTTCCCCCCTTTTCAAACATGCGAAATCCCGCGGCAGAGGCCAGATAGTGTCCTCCGGTAACCACCCCGTGGACGCCCATGATGACGGGTCGCGTCGTAAATCCGGCCATTCGGACCCTCTAAAAAACTCAGGGGCGCCATCTTTGCGCCCCGAGTCGTTAAACGTCGAAGATTACGGACCCCCGCCAAATTCCCTGGACCTGCTCCACACGCAGTTCGTGGTAGGTTACGGCCTTCAGTTCCCTGTAGAGTTCGTGGCGTTTCGGATCATAGACCTCTCCTGAAGCCTGACCCGATAAGGTCCGATGTGAACGCATCCGGACCTGGAAATATTTAAGAACAATCAGGTCGGTCTCAAACCGGAAGAGGAGCTCTCGCAGCCAGTCGGCGAACAGCTCCTCGAGGGTTTCAGCCTCTAGATCAACCCGGATTTCTTCCCGTGATTCGATCCCGTTCAGGTCCCCGATCAGGTCGAACATTCCAAACGCGGCATCCTCGAACAGGCCCTCGAGCGAGGCGTTCTCGACGGCAATGCCGATGTCGGCCGTATGATCGAAAATCCGGTACCTGGTTCTGGACATCCCTCCAAGGCCGTCAAACGGGTATGGAACCCTGAGCGACTATTTCGGGTGAGGGCGACTTGAACTCCCCGGTATTGATATATTGGCCAGCGCGCTCATCGAATACCCAGGACATCCCGCATGTCGTAGAGCCCAGTGCCCGCTGTTACAACGAACCGGACAGCTCGAAGGGCTCCGGATGCGAATGCGTCCCGGCTTTGCACCCGATGAGCGAACTCTATCCGCTCACCCCCGCCTATGAACATCACCGTGTGATCACCCACTATGTCCCCACCCCTGACGGCGTGGATGCCGATTTCCTCCGGTTTTCTCTTTCCTGTGGCGCCTTCCCGCCCGTAGACGGCCACCCCTTTAAGCTCCCGATCCAGCCCACGAGCCGCGGCATCGGCAAGGGCAAGGGCTGTCCCACTGGGTGCGTCCGTTTTGAGGTGATGGTGCATCTCGACGACCTCCACTTCGAAGCCGTCCCCTAGGACCTTCGCGGCTTCCTCGACAAGGCCGGTCAAGAGGGTGACGCCGGCAGTGAAGTTGGGCGCGAAGACGCATGGTATGTTCGCTACGTTCTGTTTAAAGGCTGTCACCTGATCCACATCCATTCCTGTCGTCCCCACCACCATCGATTTTCCCAAACGCCCGGCGACTTTCGAGGCCGCAAGGGTCCCGTCCGGGGGCGCGGTGAAGGCGATTATCACGTCCCCTCGGTCGATCACCTTTTCGAGGTCATCCACAACGGGTGCATCGATGTGCCCGGCCCCGACGAGATCACCCGCATCTTTGCCGATGGACGGATGTCCTGGGTTCTCCACACCGGCGACGACCCGAAGGTCGTCGCTCTGAAGCGACAGGTGGGCGAGTCGGCCTCCCATCTGACCCCCGATGCCGCAGATGACAACCCTGATCATAGCGTTCCCCTGTCTGTTTGATTAACCGTGCAGGCGTTTTTCAAGGGCGTCGATTTCAACGTTCAACACATCGGGCAAACGATCTCCGAATTGGGCGTAATATTCACGGATCGGGTCTATCTCGGAAAGCCAGTCCTCAGGCCGGACGGTCAGGAGTTCTTCCATGTCGGATTCAGGGATGTCCAATCCGTTAAGGTCCAGGGAATCCCTCGTTGGCACCAGACCGATCGGCGTTTCCACGGCATTCGCCTTTCCCTCGATCCGTTCACAGATCCACTTGAGAACCCGGCTGTTTTCCCCGAATCCGGGCCACAGCCAGTTGCCTTCTTTATCCTTTCGGAACCAATTCACATAAAAGATCCTCGGTGTATTTTTTCCGAGCTTTCTCCCCATGTCCAGCCAATGCTTGAAATAGTCGCCCATGTTATAACCGCAAAATGGGAGCATTGCGAATGGATCACGTCGTAGCTTACCGACCGCTCCGGCCGCGGCGGCGGTGGTTTCGGATGCCATGATGGAGCCCAGGAAGACCCCGTGCGTCCAATTAAAGGCCTCGTGAACCAGCGGTACCACACCAGAACGTCGTCCCCCGAAGATGAAGGCCGATACGGGGACGCCGTCCGGATTTTCCCAATCCGGATCTATGATCGGACACTGAGAAGCGGGCGTGGTATACCTTGCGTTGGGATTAGAGGCTTTGTCCGAGGAACCGGGCTCCCAAGGTCGGCCGTGCCAGTCCACAAGACGGGCGGGCGGATCCGGGGTCATCCCCTCCCACCAGACGTCCCCTTCCGGGGTAGAGGCGGTATTGGTAAAGAGGCTGTTTTTTGACAACGTGACCATCGCGTTGGCGTTCGACTCTTCGCTTGTCCCGGGCGCGACGCCGAAAAATCCGGATTCCGGGTTTATCGCATAGAGCCGGCCGTCTTGGCCCTGCCGCATCCAGGCGATGTCATCCCCAACACACCCCGCGTGCCAATCCGATACGGTGGGCTGGAGCATGGCCATGTTGGTCTTCCCGCAGGCCGAGGGGAAGGCGCCTCCGATGTAGTATTTTTTCCCTTCGGGTGAGGTCAGCCCAAGAATCAGCATATGCTCCGCCATCCATCCTTCGGCCCGCGCCATGGTCGATGCGATTCGAAGTGCAAAACACTTTTTCCCAAGCAGTGCATTCCCTCCGTAACCCGAGCCATAGGACCAGATGGAGGGTTCTTCCGGAAAATGGACGATGTATTTGCTATCGGGATTGCAGGGCCACGGGACGTCTTTCCGGCCGGGTTCCAGGGGTGCGCCCACAGAGTGTAAGCAGGGAAGAAATTCACCGTCACCCATGGCCTCCAAAGCCCTGTCCCCCATGCGTGTTATGATTCTCAAACTGCACACGACGTATGGTGAGTCCGTCACTTCCACACCGATCTTTGAACTGTGTGCTCCCACTGGGCCCATCGAAAAAGGAACCACATACATGGTCCTGCCTCTCATGGAACCTCCGAAAAGGCCGAGAAGGAGACTTTTCATTTCCTCTGGATCGTGCCAATTATTGGTCGGGCCCGCGTCCTGTTGATTTTGGGTGCAGATAAACGTGCGATCTTCAACCCTGGCCACGTCTCCGGGGTCGGAACGAATGATGAAACTGTTGGGCCTCCGTTGTTCGTTCAACCGTGTAAATGTACCGTTCCGGCACATCATCTCGGCGAGCCGGTCATACTCCTCCTGCGAGCCGTCACACCAGTGAATCCCATCGGGATTACAAAGGGCGGCCATTTCCTCAACCCAGTCGAGCAATTTCGAATTGGTCGTTTTTTGCTTCTGCATATCCCCGTCTCGTGTCAATCGGAATAGGCCAGTCCTTCGAGTACGGATCGATCCTCGAGCCGTTTGGAAATATCGACTTTGAAGTGGTCCTCCACAGGTGCAAAGATCTCGGGATTTTGGGCCTGGACTGTTCGGGCAATGTTCAAAACCTTTTCAAGGCCGCTTCGGTTCATCTTTCCCAGGGGTCGCCTGCAGGGTCCGGCTCGCATACCCAGAATATTCATTAAGGACTTGACCGGAAGGGGATTTCGGGCTTTTACCTCAGTGTTTCCAAAGGGTGTTTTCTCCTCAGACTTCACCCCGACCATGCCGAACACGGGTCGCAACCCTTCGAGAAGCCTTTCGCCGGTCGCACGGTCCCCGTTCCGGAGTGCGGATATGAATTCCTGAACGGCCTTCGGAACGACGTTTGAAATAACTGAAATCACACCGCCAGCAGAAATGTCTGGCCTGGTCATCATGTCGAATGTCTTGTCGTCGTCTCCCGACAGGATATTGTAATTCTTTCCGCAGAGCTTCCGGGTTCGGGCCATATTATTCAGATCTCCCGTGGCCTCTTTCACAGTACCTACATTGGGATGCTTCTCATATAGAATAGCCAGATCTTCCGGCAACAGCTGGCACCCGGTCCTTCCGGGGATGACATACGGGATGATCTGAATCTCCGGAAAGGCCTTTGCGACGGGTTCGACGTATTCTCGTCTGATCTCAATCGAGCTGGGACCATTGTAGTAGGGGTCTACAAGGAGGACAGAGTCTGCCCCGGATTGGGCGGCGTGCTCAGTTCCTCTCAGGGTCTCCTCAGTAGAGTTGCTCCCGGTCCCTGCAATCGCCTGTCCGTGCCCTTTTACCAGACGACAGACCGTATCGGTTACCTGGTTGTGTTCTTCCCAGGTAAGGGTCGGACTTTCACCCGTTGTACCAACGGCCAGGAGGCCCTGCACACCCGATTCGATCTGATACCCGATCAGGCTTTCAAGGCTCGCTTCATCCACGGTCCTGTCAGATTTGAACGGTGTGATCAACGCTGTATAGCATCCACCGAACATGGGGAACCTCCATAATAAAGCGTAAAGCGCCGGATTTAGCGATTGTCCGAATAGGTGTCTACAACGATTCGCGATACATGACTTACGGAACCGTGGAAGCATTGTCAAGAGGAAAAGCATAAAGGAAATTCAACGTATCCACATCCCGCAGCTCTTTTTATTAAAGAAGTTGGGGAGACTTGCCGATATTACGAACAGGCGGATTGTTTTCGCCTGCAAGCCGGTCGGGAATGTGATGCTTCAGCCAAAAATTGGCCTCGTGGACCTCCCACCTCGAGCCTTTAGCTCAGGTCCTTCGGGGGACGTGTCAGATTGGAGGGAATCGACATGCCCAGCGGGATCGGAGCCCCCATCGCCTTTCCCCCCATCACGAATTCCACAGGGACTTATACCTCCAGCGGTCAAGCAGGAATCAGCAGTCATATCGGCATCGGCATAACCGAGATCACACCCCCGGACATCGTCGAGATATCTGCCGGGGCGTCAGGCCAGACCGGGAGTTCCCCGGGCGGGACCGTTCGCACGTATTCACCCCAGTCTCTTTCGGATCGATTCGGTTACGAGATCAGTAACGGGTTTTTCAGGCAGGGAGGGAGACTCCTGACCAACACAGTCCGTAGCGGGTCTCAAGCTGCGGCTACCTACAGGTCCAGGGGCCAGGCAGGTCGGCTCTTCGTTGGGAAGGAATTTGCGGGCCTACACGGAGCGATCTTTTCCCTCCGATACCAGGGCGCCTCGCCAGATGGGAACGGGATCCTGAACCGACAGGCAATCAATGAGTTCAGACGAATCGCTTCACAGAACTTACCCCTTCTGTCCACCCTTTGACACCGTACGCATCTTACCGCGACGCCTACCTCTATCACCGGCTCCCTTCCAGTTCTCCTGGTCTCCAATCAGCATTCCCAGTATTCCCCTTCAATCCATCCCTTAGCAGCCCGTTGAAGAACTACCTTTCAACGCACATAAACGGAAAAGACGCCTGGAGTGCGGGTCAGATAAATCAAGGTAAGGAGATTGAGCAGGAGACGCTGATAAGAGGTTAAAAAGGTGACCGAGGGCAGCAAACGTGATTGTAGGACGAGCAGTAGACGCTGCAAGGCCTTGGCCAGGTCCTGGAGGGCCTTCGGAGTACCTACGCCCATCACTTTGCGCATGAGCAGAGCCAGGTTGCAGCCCCCGATGTGGATCAGCAAACGCTTGAGGATATTGCCGCGGTCTCTCAAGTGCAACCTGCGCATGCCACCGGTATCATATGTGTGAGCGATGGTTCTTTCCACCCGTTCTGCACGACTTCGGCGCAAGACCTTGCCGCGATCTCCCTTGATCCGGCGTCGATTCGCATATACCGCGGCCTGCTCATCTCGTCGGCCGTTCCACTTGCGGCGTCCCCGATCCGGTTCTGAAATGTAACTCCGGATGCCGCCTTGCTTCAGACTGGTCAATACATCGTTGCTATGATATCCTTTGTCCGCAACCACCTCCCGTATACGCTGTCTGTGCAAACGTTTGGCAGCTTTTTCGTCCTTCGCGACCTGCTTGAGATTGAGCTGCGCCTCGAGCAGCGTCCAGGGCAACGACTCGGTATCTCCTTCATCTGCTCCCGACAACGCCACTGCCACAATGGCATTGGTGTCCAGATCCACCGCGTGCTCCACCTTGTGCGCCATGTGCGTGCGACCGTCCTTCATCTTAGCGATCTTGGCATCCGGGTCGTGCGGGTGCTCCCAGTCCTGGTTCGATCCCTTCTTCGGTCGCTTCTTATCGATCTTGGACAAGTCCTCGCGGGTAGGCGTTTCAATGCCCGAGGCCTTGGCCAGATTCTCAAGGAATGCCTGGTAGCCTTCACCCGTGTCACGGCGTACAATGCTGCGCATCGCGGCGTTGGCCTCCAGTGTCGTAGCATCCACGCCCAACGTCTTCCCCTTCACCAGACCCGCTTTGCACAAGACCCTCAGGATCCACTTGAAAACCGCTTCGTGAACTTCCAAGGGAAGCCGATGCCGGATGCGAGACAGGCTGGAATGATCCGGGGTCTGTTCGTCAAGGGCATACCCCAAAAACCGGCGCAACGTCAGCGAGTCAGATACACGCCATTCGATCCCACGTTCCGAATCAAGTCCCTCGAAATACCCAATCAAAAGCATCCGAAAATAAACCCCGGGCGGAATGCCCTTGCGACCCATATGAGGAGCGTAATACCGCTGGCAAAGCCCCTCGACGAACTCGTCGAAGCCGTTCGCCCCCAATACCTGATTCAGCTTCTCGTAGAACGGATGACCCGGAAATTTCACCAAAGTGTTCGATGCGATGAACAGGTTTTCCTGTCTCTGTCGTCCTCGTTTTCCCATTGCCATTTGCTCGTCCTCCCTTCTCAGTTTGAACCTGATATATCATAGGACCAAACCACAAGGAAAGACAATAGTCATCTTGGCATAAACGCACTTTTTCAACAGGCTGTTAGGGGTGGTCGTTGATGTTTAACTTGCATGCTTTTTCTCGAATCGATCGGGTTTGTGTCTTGACAGTCCTTAAACCCGTGGGTATATTTTTGATAACTTCACACATTCAAAAAAGGATCCACCTGTGGAAGACGATAAGATTCCAAACTTTCTCCTGCCTTTAAGCCCGGAGGAAAAGAAGAAAGCGAAAGAATACGCAATTAGAACTCAAGGGCTTGACTTTTGGTCCCTTGTTGGTTATATTTCCCCCACTTTGAGCGGCGAAACGCCTGACTGGCCAAGCCGGACTAGGGTTTCGTTAGTCTGATTGGCCACGCTAAAGGGAGGACTGCACAATGGATTTTATCGACGAAGTTCGGACGCGCTCATCTCGTTTCGCACAGCGGACTGAGCATTTTAACGATCAGGAATCCACCGAGGAATCAACCAAAACCTCGCTCGTTTTACCGTTCATTCAGATGCTTGGCTACGACATATTCAATCCTGCTGAAGTTCTTCCCGAATTCACGGCGGATATTGGAACCAAGAAAGGCGAGAAAGTGGATTTTGCACTAATGCAGGACGGCCACCCCATAATACTTATCGAGTGCAAGAAACTGGGAACAACGCTCTCTAGCGATACTGTGTCCCAGCTGCTTCGGTATTTTGGCGTTACGGAATCGCATGTCGGCATATTGACGGACGGTATCTTTTACCGGTTCTTTTCCGATCTTGATCAGTCAAATGTCATGGACCCTCGCCCGTTTTTTGAATTCAATATGCTCGACTTCACCGAGATCCAGGTGAAGGAATTAAAAAGATTTACCAAAGACGAGTTTGACAAATCGTCGATCATCGGCGCGGCAAGAGAATTAAGATACACCGCCGAGATCAAAGGTCTGCTGGCACGGGAATTAATGAAACCTTCGGACGACTTTGTGAGATATGTCATCCGTCAGGTTTATGAAGGAAGGGTTTCGGTGGCATCCCGTAATATGTTTAAGGAGCTTACTTTTTCTGCCTTTAACCAATTCATAAGCGACAAAATACAGGACCGTCTGGCAAGTGCGCTAAAACAGGAAGGCGACGCAGCACAGGAGCAGCGGCCCGACAAAATTTCAGAAAAAGAAACTCCCGAGTTTGCACCGGCCGAACTTGCCGCGCTAAACACCGTAAAAGCTATCTTGGGCGGCATTGTGAATGCTAGCCATCTCGGTTTAAGGCAAGCCAAGCGCTACTGTTCGGTTGTGCTGCATCGCAGTCCCGAAAAGAAAGATTACGGGACCGTCCTATTCCATTTGTATGCGAGGCGCCCTGAGTCTGTAAAGGTGAAGGGGCCGGGAGTCACACCTATCGCACTCGATACGATTGAAGACCTTTTTGCACACACAGACCACTTACGCAAGTTCGTCCAGGAAAACGAAGCGATCGCTGCGCCAGCCTCGGATCATGCAACACCGCCCGTTGAAATCATTACGCAAAGCACCCCATCATGAACGTATCAAATGTCCGCTTGTTCTTGCGGTTATTGTATTTGTAGCAGGCTTCAGCCACGTAGAACGGCGTGTATCGCTTCGTATAGTGATGATGGGAACCGTACCAGGCACGCTTGAGTAAAGACCACACGCCTTCAATCGTGTTGGTATGTATATCACCGTCCGCGTAATGCCTGGCGTGGTGGATCACCGCGTGATCCATGATTTGCCTTACGGCGTTGTAGGCCCCGAATTCGTCCGTGACAAGCATCGACTCCGAAGGGTCTATCGCCTGCTTGATGAAGGCCAGAACTCCCCTGCCCGACAGATCGTCCGCCACGCGGGCAACTACCTTCCCGCCGCGTTCCACGGCTCCTATAACCGGAGTCTTGCTGGTTCCGCGTCCCCTGGGAGCGTTGCCGCCGCCATCCGACCGTCTGTTGCGTTTCCTGGGCTTGCCTCCGACGTAGGTCTCATCGGCTTCGACGATCCCTCGCAACAATACCTTCCCCTGCCTTGTTGCCATCTCGGCACGAATCCGCTGTTGCATGTACCATGCAGACCGTTGCGTAAGGTTCAGGTCCCGGGCAAGCTGGCAACTGGACAGGCTTTTCTTGGCGTTCACGATCAAGGCGATCGCCATAAACCACTTCTGAAGCGGAAGGTGCGTTTTCTGAAATATTGTCCCGGAAAGGACGTTGAAGCTGGACTTGCAGGCATGGCAGTTCCAACGCCCGACGCGGTTTCCCTCTTTCTTCTGGGCGCACTCCCCAACCGCCCCACACAGCGGACAAAACGGATCACTTCCGAACCGCACCCGCTCCAGATGCTCAATGCACGATTCCTGCGTCGGGAACTTTTCAATCGCCGTCAACAAGTTCATTTTCCTTTCTCCCTTTTTTTGGTTAAGTTGGTTGTTTTCACTACACTTAATATAACCAAAAAAGGGTTGAAAGTCAAGCCCTTAAATTCTAATTGCGTTCTTTTTTATCCTGCCGATACCCGCCGCCGGTCCGACCCTTTGGCGTTGCCATCCCCGATTCGTTTTTTATATTCGCATCCATGATAAACCGTTCTGTCAGGGTCACGATCTATTCAAAAACCGATTGTGATCTGTGCGAAATCGCCAAAGAACGGGTTGAAAACGTCAGGCGTTCGCTGCCTTTCTGCCTGGAAGAGGTCGATGTCGGGGCTGACCCACGACTTCACGATCGCTACGGGGAACGTGTCCCTGTAGTGACCGTGAATGGAGAAGAGGTTTGCGTCTACCGCGTCAACGAGAAGCTGTTAACTCGAAAGGTGAAAGAGGCCGCTCGGAAAGGGACTGTGCGGAGAGGGGGGAGCTCGACAGACCGGGCTCCCGCAAGGTTGGCTCATAGGCTCCTGGGGACTTTTTTACATCCCAGCAGAACGTTTTCTTCGATACGGGTCCATTCTTCACGGTCCGACTGGGTGGTGCCGTGGTCCATCGGATCGGTGGTATCAGTAGGAGCCGTGTACGGAGTCGGCCCCATCATTTTGCGTGAGGCCCTTATCGATCGAGCGCCATCAAGCATGACAGGGATGACGGGGTTATTGATCGGTGTGACTCCGTTGATTAGCCTCAGCGTTTTGTTCCTTCTTTCCGGAATCTATTTCGGGGTGGCGAACTTCATGTTAAATGGCTTCGCCACATTCCACAAGGTTCTGGTGGTGCAGGCTTATAGCGGGATGATCAGGACACTGGGCGACTTGATCCTTTCATTTTTGGTCGTGATGAAACAACCCACGCACGTGGAGGTTGGTCCCGCGCTTCTTATGCCCCCTGGCACGGAACTCGATTCGAAGTTCCTGCTGGCATATGAGATCGATATTTTCACAATCTGGTACCTCACTGTTGTCTCTATCGGGATTGGCATCGTATCGGGGATTCCCTGGAAGAAAGTCGGGATTGTCTTATTCACCCTCTGGGTGCTGTTCGTTGCCGCCAAATCGGTGATGAGAATTATCTTCGTCGGGTAAACAGGACATCCGACTTTTTGATGAACCGCCTTTGAGAAGGAATTCATGGATAAGCCCCTCAAGGAACTCGAAAAGGTCGCCATCTTCTTCCTTGCGATCGGCCCCGAAAGAGCCGAGGTTCTTCTTAAACGGCTGGGGACCGATGCCATGATGCAGATCGCAGCGACGATGAAGCGGCTTAGCCCTGTCTCCTCGAGTGAGAAACAGGCTGTTTTACGTGAGATGCTGGATATTATGGTGGGCGGACAGGGGGGGCACCCACCTGGAAATCAAAGGGATTTCCCGGAGCCGGGGGAGACAAAATCAATCGATCCAGAAGACCAGCTCTTGGGAAGGGTGTCCGACCTCTTCCAAAAGGATGTCGATGTGAGGAATCTGAACTGGGAAGAAGCCGGGTATGATTTCAGCTCTTCTTCGCCTGAGTCCTCCGAGGACGATGATGAAGATCTTTCCTCGCAAGATCGCAGATGAACACCCCGGACCTGTTCAATTTGCCATCACACCGGACCCGGACGAATTCTCCCCTCGCGGACCGGATGCGGCCGAGAACCCTCGATGAGATCATCGGTCAGGAGGACCTGCTCGGGCCCGAAAAACCACTCAGGGTCATGATCGAAACCGACCAGGTACCGTCCATGATCTTGTGGGGCCCTCCGGGGAGTGGAAAGACGACGCTCGCACGGGTGATTGCACGAATGACGGATTCCCGATTTGTCGCCTTTAGCGCCGTGACATCGGGGATCAAGGAGGTCCGGGAAGTCATTGCGCGTGCCAGCCAAGATCTACGATCGGATGGTCAAACCACCCTGTTCGTGGATGAAATCCACCGTTTCAATAAAGCCCAGCAGGATGCCTTCCTCCCCCACGTGGAGGACGGGACCGTGGTTCTGATCGGTGCCACGACGGAGAATCCATCTTTCGAAGTAAACGCTGCGCTGCTTTCTCGGACCCGCGTGTTCGTTTTGAAGGCTTTGACCGAGGCGGGCATTGAAATCCTGGTACGGCGGGTGCTGGAGGACCCGGAAAGAGGGTTCGGGGGAAGGGTGAGTCTTGGGAAGGATGTTCTCCGCCATCTTTCCCAAACCGCGGAGGGGGATGCCCGGAGGGCTTTGAACCATCTGGAGATGGCGATTGGTGCCACGAAGCCCGGTAAGGGAGAGGGGGTGGAGATCACTCTTGAGACCCTGCAGGATGTGATGGGGCGGAAGGCCCTTCTCTATGACAAATCGGGGGAGGAACATTATAATCTGATTTCGGCCCTTCATAAAAGCCTGCGGGGGAGTGACCCCGACGCAGCCCTTTACTGGATGGCGAGGATGATTCAATCGGGGGAGGACCCCCTTTACCTTGGCCGGCGCATGGTGCGGTTTGCGTCGGAGGATATCGGAAATGCCGATCCCCGGGCTTTGTCGATTGCGTTGGCGGCAGTGGAAGCATACCGGTTTCTGGGGAGTCCGGAAGGCGAGCTTTCCCTGGCGCAGGCTGCGTGCTACCTGGCCACCGCGCCCAAGAGCAACTCCGTCTATATAGCCTATGGGTCCGCCGAGAACGATGTGGCCGCGCAACCGAATCTTCCCGTTCCGCTCCACGTGCGAAATGCGCCAACCCGCCTTATGAAAGATCTGGGTTATGGCGCCGGTTATCGGTATGCTCACGACGATCCCGAAGGTTTTATTCCGCAGGACTACCTCCCCGAAGTTTTGAAGGGGCGCCGTTACTACAAACCAACGGATCGAGGATACGAGGAACGCATTCGAGATATGATGGCCCATTGGGAGCGTTTGAAGAATTTTTCCGTCCAAAAGGATAAGACCTGACCGGTGAGGGTATCCCCCTACTTTGTCCTTTCCCTAGGGGTCCTCGCCGCCTCGTCCGCCGCAACGATCATCCGTCTTTGCGATGCGCCGTGGCTGGTGATTGCCGCGTACCGGCTGCTGTTTGCGACCGGGATCCTTTTGCCGTTCACCCTGGTCCGGGCAAAGGCCGAGATTCGACACTGGCGCCTCCGTGACGGGCTTGCTATAACGGCTTCGGGTATTTGTCTCGCCCTCCATTTTGCCCTCTGGATCAGTTCCCTGAAGTACACGTCGGTGGCGAGTTCGGTCCTGCTCGTTTCTACAACACCCCTTTTCGTCGGGTTGGGCGCGTGGATCTTTTTGCGGGAACCGGTCACGCTCTGGACCGCCGGCGGGATCGCGGTAGCATTCTTCGGATCCGCGATCATTGCCGTTAGTGATCTTTACACCGGAAGCACCTCCCTCCACGGCGATCTTCTCGCCTTAGGCGGGGCGTTGGCGATGGCCTGCCATCTTCTGATCGGTCGCAGGCTAAGACAGCGGATTTCAAATCTTCCGTACGTAACTTTCGTCAATGGGATTGCCGCTCTTGTTTTGATCGCGGGATCCCTTGTGGCTGATGCGGCCTTGGGGGGATATTCCCCCCGGACCTATATTCTCCTGCTATTGCTTGCCCTGTTTCCCCAAATCGTGGGGCACAGTTCATTTAATTGGGCCCTTCGAAGAATTTCGCCTTCCTTTATCTCCATCGTCCTGCTTGGAGAACCGATATTAGCTTCTCTGGCGGCCTATCTCGTCCTTGCCGAAGTCCCTCCCGCGTGGGCCTGGGTGGGCGGTCCTGTCGTGTTGGCGGGCATCGTGCTGGCGGCTCACGGAGAGGACGGACGGCGGATGTCGGATGACGAAAACAATTAATATTCACCTGAAAAATGAGTAGAATTATCAGTTGACAATCCAATTATTTTATGTTAAAATGGTCCCCTTGTTTCCCGGGTTTCGTCAAGGATGGAGAAAAACGTTGTCCACTCCCAGGTACGGCCTCGTCGTGATCTCGTGCGAATGATAATCTTGTGAAAGTCGTCACCTTTGAATATGAGGGCGCCCAAAAATTCGGGGCGTTGGACCAAAAGGGGATCGTCGATATGACATCCCTTTTTGGTTCATCCCTCCGTTTTTTGGAGCTCGGTCCTCTGGGTGTTGAAGCGGCGAAAGGCCTCGTGAAATTCGCGACGGAAAGAGGCGAAGGGATTTTCCGCCCGGAAGACGTTCGTCTGAATGCCCCGATCCCCCAACCGCGAAAGGTCCTGTGCCTGGCCGGCAACTACGCGGAACACATCCGAGAGGGGGGTGAGGAGGCCCCGGAAAAATTGACCTCAACCCCCCGGGTTTTTATGAAACCACCCTCCACTACAGTGATCGGACCAGAGGATGCGATCGTCCTTCCACGGAATTCGAATAATATCGATTGGGAATGTGAAATCGCCGCGGTGATCGGTCGAAAAGCCCGCTTTGTGTCCGCAGAAGAGGGCCTGGACTATGTGGCCGGCTATACCGTGATGAACGATGTCTCCGAGCGGAAACTCAAATTCGATACGAATCGGGTGCCCCGGGAAGGGGACAAGTGGTTCGACTGGTTGAACGGGAAATGGTTCGACACATTCGCTCCTCAAGGCCCGTGCATTGCGCTTAAGGATGAGATTCCCGACCCTCAAGGGCTCGGCATCCGGCTTCGTGTGAACGGCGAGA
Source organism: Candidatus Latescibacterota bacterium (assembly GCA_965217865.1). Classification (GTDB taxonomy): domain Bacteria; phylum Latescibacterota; class UBA2968; order SICM01; family SICM01; genus CBDCJO01. The sequence goes on from CBDCJO010000002.1 coordinate 5,112,674, forward strand.
CAAAACAGGATGCAAATACCGGTCAGATGATCTTCTCGATCGCAGAACTCGTGGCGTGGGCGTCTACGCTGATCACCCTGGAACCTGGAGACCTAATTTCCACCGGCACGCCTTCCGGGGTCGGGTCTGCCTCGGGGACCTTTCTGAAGCCGGGTGATCTGCTCGAATCGGAAGTCGAGGGGATCGGAACGCTCCGGAACAGGGTGGAAGCCGAAAAGGTGAATTGACCTTCAGCAATCGAAACTCAAGCAGAGTAAGCCCTTTATTGAAAGGTTGAGATTTGAACTGGTTCGACAAGATGAAAAAGGGGATCCGTACCAGGTTTTCCCGAAGCCTGGAGCAAGATCTCTGGATTCAGTGCCCTTCGTGTCAGCAGCCTCTCTACCGGCCACTCGTTGAGCGGAACCTGGATGTATGCCCGGAATGCGATCACCATTTCACATTGGGGGCGCGCCAGCGGTTGAAGCTATTGATCGACGATGGTACGTTTGAGGAGATGGACGCGGGAATGACTTCGAAAAATGCACTCGGATTCCCGGAATACAGGCAAAAGATCGCAAGAGACCAGAAGAAGACAGGCAATGCATCGGCGATCGTCGGCGGGAAGGGAAAGTTGGGGGGGAGGGAAGTCATCATCGGGGTCACGGACGCCCGGTTTCTTATGGGGAGCATGGGTTCGGTTGTCGGGGAGAAGGTCAAGCGGCTGATTGCGCGGTCATTGAAAACGGGTTATCCTCTCATTCTCGTATCCGGGTCGGGGGGAGGGGCCAGAATGCACGAGGGCATCCTGTCGCTCATGCAGATGGTCAAAGTCTCGGCGATGTTGCGCCGATTGCATCAGGCGGGAGTCCCGTATCTCTCCGTCCTGACGAATCCCACGGGTGGGGGAGTGACTGCAAGTTTCGGTATGCTAGGCGACGTGAATCTATCGGAACCCGGAGCTCGCATCATGTTTTCAGGAAGGCCTGCGATAGAGGGAATGCCCGGTCAGGTATTGCCGGATGATTTCCAGACCGCTGAATTCTGTCTGAATCACGGTCTGCTCGATATGATCGTTCACCGAAAAACAATGAAAAAAGAACTAGATGATCTGATCGGGTTGTTGAACTGATCGAATCCTTATGGTTAACGGCGTCCGTTATCCGGTTCGAAAAACACCGATTTTTTTCCGTGTGATCTGAAAAGGCAAGAAAGGAGTGCAGATGGCGGCCAGAAGGCGGATGGATGCGAAACGGGTTGCTCAAATGAAGCGATATGTGGGCCAAAATTGTACCCGGAATATCCGGCTCAAAGATATCAGTGCGCGATTTAGAATCAGCCCAGGGCATGTCTGCCGAATCTTCAAAGAACAACTCGAGTTGTCGTTTACAAAGTGTCTGAATGCCTATCGGATTAAAGAGGCCAAAAGGCTGCTTAAGCAGACGAAATGGCCGGCCTATGTGGTCGCCAAAAAGGTCGGTTTTCGAAATCGGGACTACTTCTTCAAGGTCTTCAAACGGGTGGAAGGGAGCACCCCGGAAAATTACCGCCAGGGGACGCGTGGAAAAAGCTCCTAAGTGTTCTGCCGGGCAGAATTATTGGGTTTATATAGCCATATATACTTTTATTAAACAATATATTAAGGCTATTTTTCGGTCCACTATAAGAAAGGCATTGACATCTTAGGAAGGGTGGCCTTAATTTAAAATATGAGGTCGGTCAGACGGATATTCCCAGTGGAAAGTCCGCTGAAGGACCGGATATAAAAACATCCTGGTTGATTGAACAGAGGGCGGGCCCCGAATCCGGGACGCGCCGGTTGTTTTGGTGGGCTAGCGGAGGAGTATTCAGGCACCGCTGGCATTTTTATTTAGAAAATTATCATTTTTAGCCCTTGCATCACATCACGGGGAGGTGATTATGATGCACACGAGTGCAGCAAAACGGGTTGGGGGTATAGACGGGGAAGGACTTGACTACGGAGGGGATCTCGCACGGATAGAAGCGGTTTGGGGGCAGAATGTGCCCCCATCCTATGGCCTCCAAGTTCCAGAATATCAACCCATTACCCTTCGAAATTATAAGAATATCCCTCAAATTCAAGTTCTCACCGAGGAAGAGCGGTTTGCCATCGAAGTGGTGGGTCAGGTCCTTCCATTTCGGACAAATAACTATGTGGTGGAGGAGTTGATCGACTGGAAGGACGGACCGAACGATCCATTTTTTAGGCTTACTTTTCCCCACAAGGAGATGCTCAAGCCAAGACACTTTGAAGAGATGTCCAGGTCCATCCGGAGGGGGGCAAGTCGGCAAGAAATCCGAGAAAAGGCCGATGAAATTCGATGGGAGCTGAACCCTCATCCGGCCGGACAAATGGAACACAATACGCCTTCGCTCGGGGATCAAAAGTTGACCGGAATGCAACATAAATACAGGGAGACGGTCCTCTTCTTTCCCACCCAGGGACAGACTTGCCATGCTTACTGCTCATTCTGTTTCCGATGGCCGCAGTTTGTCGGTATGGATGGTCTCAAATTCGCAATGCGTGAGGTTGAACTGTTGATTCGGTATGTCCGCCGGCATCCGGAGATCACGGATATTCTGATTACGGGGGGTGACCCTCTTATTATGAAGAGCCGACTCCTCGCATCCTACATCGAACCTCTCCTCGCGGCGGAGATTCCGAACCTTCGAACCATCCGATTCGGGACAAAGACCCTCGGTTTCTGGCCCTATCGATATTTGACCGATCCTGACGCGAATGAGCTCTTAGGGCTTTTCCGGAAAATTGTCCAGGCCGGGAAGAACCTGGCGTTTATGTCTCACTTCAGCCACCCCCGGGAGTTAATGACTGATGCCTCCCGGGAAGCGATCTTCCGTATTCAGGATACGGGTGCCCAGATCCGGACGCAATCGCCGATTCTGGGCAATATCAATGACCGGGCCGAACTCTGGACCGAAATGTGGAAGGAGCAGGTAAATCTCGGTTGCATTCCATATTATATGTTCGTGGTTCGGGATACGGGGGCCCAACATTATTTCGGAATCCCATTGGAAAGGGCCTGGCGAATTTTCAGGAAGGCCTATCAGGGGGTGAGTGGACTGGGGAGGACGGTCCGTGGGCCGAGTATGTCTACCGATCCCGGAAAAGTCGAGATCCTGGGGGTCGATGAGATCGCAGGAGAAAAAGTTTTCGTGCTGCGTTTTTTGCAGGCTCGGGACCCCGATTGGACCATGCGCCCGTTTTTTGCCAAATATAATCCGACCGCCCTCTGGCTGAGCGATCTGGAGCCGGCCGTCGGCGATGGGGAATTTTTCTTCGAAAAGAACGGCGATCTACCTGAGCACTGTTATTCTCAACTGAAAAACTAGTAGGCCAATCGTGAGAACTGGTTTATAATGTGGGACACAGAGCGGTCTGTGTCCCTTTTTTTCAGCAATTTAGAGACTTATAACAAAAATTCTTCGCGCACAAAGTCCAGATCGGACTTCTGTTTCCTTCGACCTTCGACTACACAGGCTGTCGCGCTGCTTCGCTCAGGATGTAACTTCGAGAAGTCTGGTGGCTTCATTGAGCTTGGTTGGAACGATCAAAAGACCTAAGAATACAGTTAGACTTCCGCATAAATCCAGCAGATTGATGATTCCCCATTGGTGGAGGAGATGAAATCCAATAACGAATTCGCGCCAGAGATCAATCTAAATTTGAATGTCCGAGGGCTTGCCCAGTCGGCAACGCTCGCGGTCAACGAACGCAGCGCAATACTACAACATCAAGGCCGCCGAATCTTTAAACTGGGTTTGGGGCAGTCTCCCTTTCCCGTGCCGCAACCGGTCGTCGAAGCGCTAAGGCTGAATGCTTCTCAAAAAGATTATCTTCCTGTGAAAGGATTGCGGGAACTGAGGGGAGCGGTTGCGGATTATTTCAGGCGTTCCCAGGGACTTGAGTGCTCCCCCCAGGACGTGCTGATCGGTCCGGGATCCAAAGAGCTGATGTTTCTCTTGCAGCTGGTCTATTACGGAGACCTGGTCATCCCCACGCCCAGTTGGGTCACATACGCCCCTCAGGCCCACATCATCGGGCGCCACGTGAGTTGGCTGAAGACGTATATAGAGAACGAATGGCATATGACGCCGGATGAGTTGAAGCTGGTCTGCGAGAAGGATCCAAATCGCCCGCGGATCGTTGTCCTGAACTATCCTGCCAACCCGACCGGTAGGACGTACGATGTCGAGGAGCTGAAGGCCCTTGCGCAGGTCGCCCGGAAGTATCGGGTGGTACTGCTCTCGGACGAGATATACGGTGAGCTTCATCATGAAGGCCAGCACGTCTCCATCGCAAGGTTTTATCCGGAAGGGACGATCGTGAGCAGCGGTTTGAGCAAGTGGTGCGGTGCGGGGGGGTGGCGACTCGGGACCTTTGTTTTTCCTCCTTCCCTCAGCTGGCTCCTCGATGCGATGGCGGCCGTCGCGAGTGAATCTTTTACGTCGACGTGTGCCCCCATCCAGTATGCCGCGGTCCGGGCTTTTCAGGGGGGCATCGAGATTGAAAATTATTTGTGGCAATCACGTCGCATCTTGAAGACCTTGGGGCATTATCTCACCTGGCGGCTGAGAGAGTGCGGAGCGCCCGTGCCGATAACCCAAGGCGCATTCTATCAGTTCCCCGACTTCAGCTGCTTCGCGGAAACGCTTCGTGCCAGGGGCATTACAACCAGCGAAGTTTTTTGCGAACGTCTCCTTGAAGAGACCGGCATAGCCGTCCTTCCGGGGAGTGTTTTCGGAAGGCCTTCAGAGGAGCTCACTGTTCGTATTTCGTACGTGGACTTCGACGGGTCCCGTGCCCTGGCCGCCGCGGAGCTGTGGCCATGGAACAGGGAACTGGACGATGAATTTCTGAAGGAATATTGCGGAAGTGTCCTCTCGGCGGTGGATCGGCTGCATGAGTGGCTCCACCAATAGGTCGTCCGGATGACACAGAGACCCACTGTTGAACGGTTTATCGATGCGGGGTTGGAACCTTCGACTGCGGCTGCCGTAATAGAACGGGCAAACCGACTTCTATCATCCCTACCCCCCGAATCCTCCTGGCTGAAGCTCACCCAAGAGGTCCTGAAACCAGAACATCCCTTTGAAATCCACAGGCTGCTCCATGAGATCGTTTTTTCAGATTGGGACCACAGCCAAGGGCCTCCTCCCGCGTGGATCCCGTCTGAGGATCAGTTCAATCATTCAAATATCGCCGAGATCCTGGAATCGCGGGGTTTGAAAACCTACGAGGAACTCCGTGCCTGGTCGTCACGCGACAGGGGGGGGTTTTGGGAATTCATGACATCCAGGCTGGGTATTCGGCTCAAGGCAAGATTCAATAAAATTCTGGATCTTTCCGATGGCATAGAATCCCCCAGGTGGCTCTTTGGGGCGAAGCTCAATATTGCTGATAGCTGTTTCAACGCGGGCGGGGATGCGCCTGCGATCGTGTTTCAGGAAGAGGGAGGGACGCCATCGATCCTGACCTATTCTGAGCTGGATACCCTGACCAACCGGGTGGCCAACTCGCTCAGGGATGAAGGATTCAATCCCGGAGATCGAATCGCGATAGACATGCCCATGACAATGGAATGTGTCGCGATCTACCTGGGGATTATCAAGGCGGGTTGCGTAGCCGTTTCTATCGCGGACAGTTTCGCGCCGCACGAAATCGAGATGCGCCTGCGCCTTTCCAGGGCCAAGGGGATTTTCACACAGGATTTTATTCCCCGTTCGGGAAAAAGATTGCCGTTGTATGGGAAGGTCGTCTCCGCGAAGGCACCCCGTGCGATCGTCGTTTTCAGCCAAGAGGATTCTTCGGATCCACACACCGAAAGAATTCAGATACGCGAAGGAGACTTGACCTGGGAGCAGTTTCTGGGAAGCCGGGATCGGTTTGAATCGGAATCCCGCGTACCTACCGATCATATAAATATCCTGTTCTCTTCAGGAACGACGGGAGAACCCAAGGCGATTCCCTGGACACAGACCGCCCCGATCAAATGCGCCTCGGATGGACACCTTCACCAGGACATCCACCCGGGCGATGTGGTGGCGTGGCCGACGAATCTGGGCTGGATGATGGGTCCATGGCTTATCTACGCGAGTTTGATAAACCGGGCGACGATCGCACTATACTATGGTGTGCCCACGGGAAGGGGTTTCGGCAGGTTCGTGCAGGATGCCCGGGTGAACATGCTGGGTGTTGTTCCCAGCCTGGTGAGGGTCTGGCGGGAATCGGAATGCATGGTGGGTCTGGATTGGAGTTCCATCAGGGCTTTCAGCTCCACGGGAGAGAGCTCCAATCCCGAGGATATGATGTATTTGATGTCCCTGGCGGGTTATCGCCCAGTGATCGAGTATTGCGGGGGTACGGAGATCTCCGGAGGTTATGTCACCGGGACAGTGGTGGAAGCGATGGCGCCGGCGACGTTTACAACCCCCACCCTCGGACTGGATTTTAGCATACGCGATGAAGAAGGCCATCCCGCCGACAGTGGGGAACTGTTCCTGATCCCCCCATCGATCGGGTTTTCCACGGAGCTGCTGAACCGGGATCATCACGAAGTCTATTATGAAGGCGTCCCCGAGTTCTCATATGAAGAGGGCGATTCTAAAAAAGGTGTGAGGAAAGATGCGAAATTGCGCCGCCACGGGGATCAGATGGAGCGGTTGGGGAAGGGCATCTACCGGGCGCTGGGTCGCGCCGATGACACCATGAATCTGGGCGGCATCAAGGTGAGCTCGGCGGAGATCGAACAGATCCTCAATTCCGTCAAGGGCGTCGGCGAGACGGCCGCTATCGCGGTATCCCCCCCCGAAGGAGGGCCGGGCCTGCTGGTGATTTACGCTGTGGTATTACCCGGCGTGGAGACGGAGGGGTTGAAGAACCGTCTGCAAGCCACTATCAAGGAGGAACTCAACCCCCTTTTCAAGATCCATGACCTGATCACCGTCGATTCTCTGCCGCGCACGGCCTCCAACAAAGTGATGCGGCGAGTGTTAAGGGATGAACATACGAAACGGCAAACCGATGATGGAAACATTTTTTTTTAAATATTCGAAAAATTTAATTCTTTTTGATTCCCAGGGTGTCTAACTAAAATGAGGCGCCTATGCTTTTGACAAACCCAAGATTTTAATTTTACAAAAGAGGAGATGAATGAAGCCCTGGTTCATAAGCAGGGATTGTTGCCCTGATCGTTGGGTTCTGGACCACCGCAGACGCCCAGCGGGATCACCGGCCCCGAATGGGCTGGAAGAATATGATGTTGGAAAAGCTGGACTTGACTGACGATCAGAGGGTTAAGATCCGGCAGGTTCGGATGGCTACAGAGAAATCGATGGTTCGGCTCAAGGCCGACGCAAAGATCGCGAGAATGGAGCTTGAGGAGATCATGGGGGAGGCGGACCCCAACCGGGAGGATGTGAAAGCGAAGCTGGCCGTGATCAATGCAGCGAGGAGCAAGATGCTCGAAAAGAGCGTAAACCTTCGCCTGGAGATGAAAAAGATCCTCACACCAGAGCAGCAGGAGAAGATGCGGCACATGATGATGTGGGGGAAGGGGAAGCACAAAAAGAAGGGGGATATGAGGATGCGGCGGGATTGGGGTGGACATGGGTGTGGAAAAGGTAAAAAGAAAGGTAATTAGGAAGATATTGGTACCAGATTCACCAGATATGAAGCAATAATTGGGAAGAGATCCTCGTCTTCCTGGTTGAATCTGAACTCTGTTTCCTTCAGGTATAAATGGAAATGATGTCGAGGGATTCCTCTGTATTGATATAGCCAATTTTTAGAAAAACTCCAGAAGCCTTCGATGCCATTGATGTGATGTCGGCCTTTGCCTTTGGGCACCCCTTCTTCTTTTCGAACAACCACGTGGTCACCTTTGACTGACAGCCAAGTGTAGGCGTGCCAGTCATCGGTGTAGTATAGACTGCCTGCTTTGGTGTGTGAGGTCACAAGCGGTGTAAGGGTGTTTCGACTTCGATCCGGAATGGGAAAGGTGAGGACTTTTCCGTTCCTCTGATAAAGCCCGAAAACCAAGTGTTTTCCGGCTGCTCCCCATCCACGCTTACCCTTATGATGACCTCCATACATCGCCTCGTCCAACTCGATCTCACCCCAAAGCACCTGGTCCGTAAAGCTATGATCGTAGATGGCCTGGCGAAACGTGGTATAAATCCGCTGAGCCGTTTTCAGCGATACGGACAGGTAGTGCCTGGATCGGTAAGAGGGCACTCCCAATACAAACAGATAAAGTAAATGGGCAAGCTCGTCAAATGAAATTCGAAGCCTTTCAAGATAAGTGCCCGTGAAATCTTTAAACCGATATCCACACCGTGAACACCTGAACCGATCGTCTTTTAATAAGGGCAACCTGCGCTGATAATCGCAGCTTGGACATCGCCTTTTTCCACCCCAACGGGCTGCACGAAAATAGGCCCTACTTATCTTGCAGTCATTTGCTAACTTAAGTGGATTAATTACCAGCATATTATTAATATACGCTGGTGCCAATATCTACTCAATCACCAAAAGAAAAGTGTAAAATAGAAGTTGAAAATTTTCCCTCTCCAGGGATCTTATGGGGATATGGGGACGGGTTGGTGGTTGGTGGTTGGGGGCGGGTAAGGGATAAAACGGTTTCCAAGAACTCGATTCTAAAAGGACATGCCTGTTAAAAGGTATGTCCTTCTCTTTTCCTGGCACCGACCGCACCTAACCTTTCTCCCTCAACATATTGGATAACAGACGCAAATTGGGCAGGATATCGTCAATAATTAAAAGATCGTCCAGCAGCTCTTGATTGGTCGGGCTCATCAAGCGCCCTTCTCCTTTTGCACCACATATGACAGCCTGCCCGCCGTCTGGTGTTATCCCCGATCGGTGAGTGCCATCATCTTATCAAACCGAAATTCGTCAAGCAACGTCCGAAATCCTTCCGCCACGGCATGGTGTTCTGCTTCGATCTCATCGATCAAATCGGAAACCCGTTCTAAATCTGCCTGGCTGGCCTCTTTGTGCAGCTTTGCTATCCATTCCGGAGGCAATGCCAGCAGAGCCTCCGGCGTCAACGCCTCCTGCAATGTAGCCGCATCCCGTTCCACGTCCTCCTCCTCATAAATAAAAGCGACACCCAGGTGTTCCGCCATCACATCGAACACCTCTGCCTCCCGAAACGGCTTCGGCACAAATCCGTCGCACCCCAACGCGAGGATCCGTTTTCGATCCTCCTCAAAGGCACTCGCCGTCAGCGCAATCACCGCCGTTTCCCGTCCCTTTTCCTGCGCCTTGATCCTCTGTGTGGCTTCATACCCGTCCATCACCGGCATCCGCATGTCCATCCAGACCAGGTGTGGCTTCCATTCCTGCCAAACCTCGATCCCTTCCTGTCCGTTTACGGCCTCTCGAACCTCAAACCCCAGCGGTCTCAGCAAATTTACCATCAACATCCGGTTCTCCAACTGGTCTTCCACCACCAGAATGCGATACGTGGGCTGATCGGGCGCCAGCCCCACCACCTTTCGGGTCGGTCCTTCCGTTTTCACCTCGGCTGCATCCACAGGTACAGCCGGAATATGGAACTTGAATATCGACCCCTTGTCCACAAAGCTGCTCACCGCAATTTCACCACCCATCAACTGCACGAACTGCTTGCTAATCGGCAGGCCCAGGCCGGTGCCCTCCTGGGTTCCCCGGCCGGAGGCCGTCTACGCAAACGCCTCGAAAAGCATCTCCACCTCATCCAGCGCAATGCCCATCCCCGTATCTTCTACTTCAAACACCAGCAAAACTTCCGGTCCTGCCTTCTTTCCAGAGTCAACCTCAGACACGCGTTCCCCACCTGCCCGGAGTGTCACCCCGCCCTCCCTGGTAAACTTAATCGCATTGCTCAACAAATTCATCAGCACCTGCCGCAACTTTCCCCCGTCCGCCCGCACATATCGCGGCACTTCCGGCACACGTTCAAAAACCAGACCCAACCCCTTATCTATTGCACGCAACTTGAACATCTCCTCCAGCCCATCCAGAAGCCAGTATAGATCAAAACTCTCCTCGTTCAACACCGTCTGACCCGCCTCAATCTTGGACATCTCCAGCACATCGTTAATCAGCCCCAGCAAATGCTCGCCGCTCCTGCCAATCACCCGTAAGTTTTCCCGCTGCTGATCGGCCAGTCCCTTATCCCGGTCCATCAACTGGCTGAATCCCAGAATCGCGTTCAGGGGCGTGCGCAGCTCGTGGCTCATGTTGGCGAGAAAAGCGCTCTTGGCTCGGTTCGCTTGCCCCGCGGCCTCCGCGGCTGCTTCGGCCTCCTGCCGCTCCGTCTGTGTCCGCTTCCGTTCCGTGATGTCCCGTATCGAAGCCGTGTAGAATCGTTCGCCTTCCACCACCAGAGATGTGAAGCGAAGCTCCAGTGGAAAGACCTCTCCGTCCTTTCGAAGACCTTCGAGTTCCAGGTATTTTCCGGATGTCCGAAGATCCTCTGTTGATACGGCCCTCGAAAACCCGGCGTGGTGACGAGCCCGGTATTTCTCAGGCATTAAGGCCTCAAGCGTCATCCCATAAAGATCATCTGGCTGATACCCGAAGATTCTCTCAGCTTCTTGATTGACCAGCCGGATCACTTGCGAAGTATCCACTGTGATGATCGCATCTCCAACCGTGTTAAGAATCGCTTCGATGTGGGCAGAATTCCCAGAAAGACTCTTTGGCATTGAAGAACCAATCTAATGAAGTCCGTATGAAATTCATCGTTCATATATAACCGAATAATCGGCATTTTATGGAAATTTTATGCGATAGTCAATATAGAAAAAACAGGCCGGATTTCTGTGAAGAGAGTCGGCGGTTTTGGTTGAAGGTTTTGATGCGGCCCTCTACCAGCATAGAGGAGCCAATCGGCTCGGATGCAAGGTGCAGTCGAAAACCGGCCTTTTGGACGCCCGATTGTACACAAATATGGACACTCGGCCAGGCTCTAGTTTTTTTACTGCGGTGAAAAAGTGTGACAATGTTTGACATTTCGAAAATCTAAATGACGTAAATTATGATCAGGGGCGACATCGGGCCGACGCGGGGGCCAAAGGGATCGACGTGACCGGGTTCGCCGTGGAGGGCGGTCCGGAGATCAGCTTGTCGGTTTCCACCCTGTCGTTGGAGACCATCAAATCGGCGGGGCAGAAAGGCCGAAAATGCGGCGACGTGAGAACGGTCGTTGATCCGATTCGTATTAATATAACGAACAAAATAATTTTCAGTTCCCCCCTTCCGCCACTCCCCCATTTCCGGATTCCGAGCATTAGACCGGTCGGCCGCTAAAAACCCAATTTGAGCTCCATCGACAGGCTTTCGCGCGGACGCTAAGATCGCACGAATCGAGCTGGAGGAGTCCATGCACCGCGCACCATCTGGACACAAACAAAGGAACGCTGGAGATCTTCCAGAATATCTCCTCGTTACCCCCGGACTTCGAAGGTGGCAACACCGCTCACATCGAGCTCCATCCCAATGGCAAATGGATCTACGCCTCCAACCGCGGCCACGACAGCATTGTTGGCTTCAACATCACAGAGGATGGATCACTCAACCCGTTCGGTCACTTCTCCGTTCCGGCCAGTCCCAGATCATTCAATATCGATCCGACCGGGACTTACCTGTACTGCGCCGGAGAACAGGCGGATTCGATGAACGCCTATCGCGTCGATCCCTCCAACGGTCATCTGACGCAGTTCGACCGCTATGCGGTAGGGAAGTCACCCTTCTGGGTGATGGTGGTGAATCTGGGGAGTTAACGGGACAACGGAAGAAGTATGGGAAACGCGGGGTATTCCTCTCCCGTAAGACGGGAGAGGGTGGATTGCCCATGATGGGCAATCCGGGTGAGGGCCAGACAGCGCTTCGGCTTGCCACCCTAACTGCGGTAATCGTTCCGCTCCGCCCGCATCGAATTGAGTTAACGGAGCATTCCTGATGAAAAACGTAAAAATCGTCGGTCGGGATCGGAAGCGCCAGTTTTGGCCGCAAGACCCTCGGAGACATACTATCCCGACCCGAACTTTCCGGCAGCACGCTGTGTCTCGTGGACATTCGGCCTGAAGCGCTGTTGGATTCGTAGAAGCTGCGGCAACGTGGAAGGATTTGTGAGCGATCGCGAGTTGTCCTCATGTGCGCAAGCTGCCGTTCGAGACCGATGGGGACACATTCGTCCCGATCGCGCTCAAGGCGCCCTTCCTGGGTTTTGAACGATGACTTTCCAGTTCAAACAGGCCCGCGATCATCCGGTCCTCAGCATCGTTCCCCTCGTCACACGGATGGTGGCCGCGTATCGCGATCGAACGGACAAGGTGCATCTGTTCTGCGATGCGTATGATCCAAAGCGAGAGACCGTCTTCGACGATCCCCTTGACTCGTGGGAGGCCGAGGTTCGTTACCTGACGACCGCGGACTTCGAGCACTGGGAAGACCACGGATTCGCGATCACGAGGGGTACGTGGACGGGCGACGTCGCAACCTCCGATTATGACTGCGTCGGCGCGGGCAGCCCGGGCGTCACCGTGGCGGGTGACAACGTGCTCCACTTCTACGCAGGCAGAGGACCCACTGATCCAGGAGGCCCCTTCGTCAAATCGATGAACCGGGAAGACCTGCCGGGCCGCATCCAACTCGCCATCGCGCCGGCCGATGAAAATGGCGCACCGGCCGGTCCGTTCGTGAAGTGCGGCCCGATCACCGACTACGACGCCCCGTGGCGCTCCATCCGACACGACGACCCCTGCCCCATTGTCGTGGGAGACGAGATTCTCTTGTTCTACAAGGGTATCGGGCCAGGAACAACGCGCGACAACCGCGTCATCGCCCTCGCCAGGGCGCCGGTCGACCGGCCTGAAGGACAGTACGAAATCCATCCTGACCAGATCCTGGTCACCAAGCGTGGATCGGAATCGCCTCGCGTCTTTCGCACCGACGAGACGTGGCATATGTTTACGCTTCAGTACAGCTTCGAGCACGAAGATCTGGTCCGGCGCTACGTACACCTGAGCGGCACCGATCCCTTCCACTGGGACCTGGTCAACGACAAGCTGTTCCTGACCACGAGCAAGCGACCCCACCACGGAACGGCGGACATGTGCCCGCTTTGGAATCCGTTCCGTGAAGGGCCGCCGGAGTTCGCCTTTAGCAACCGGCTCGACGACGGGACATTCGGAGATGCCGGGCTCTACAAGCAGTGGTTGTTCGAGATTCTTCCCAAGTAGCATCGTCAGACGCAGGACTTATGGAGAAACGAATGGATCCAGCCAGAGTCAAAGCGCTACGTGAACAGCTCATCAAAGACGGATACTGCCACGTTCCCAGCGTGGCGCCTCTCGACCTCACCGAAGAGATTCGTCGAACAGCCGACGCGGTTGCCGACGAACTGCCCGATGAGCTAAAGGAGCGGCACCGCCATCAGGGCTCACTTATCAGCGTCTACGATCACGAAGAGATGCTGCCCATCATAATGCTCCCGGCCGCACTCGGCGTCCTCCGCGATCTGGGGTACCCCAGCCCGAGGTTCTACAGCGGGTTCATCATCAGCAAACCGCCCGAAGTCGCGCCGCCCCTGTTCTGGCACCAGGACGGCATCATCTGGGACCAGCCCATGAGCTACACCGACACGCCCCATCAGTTCTTCCTGATGTACTACCTGATCGACACGAACCGACAGAACGGGTGCCTGCGCGTCATCCCCGGGTCGCATCTCAACCGGCACCGCCTGCACGGGCTCCCTCCCGCACACACGGACGAAATACAGAAAGCCGACGAACACCATCCCGCCCTTCAGAAGGATCCCGACGAGATCGACTTGCCCGTCAAGGCAGGCGATCTTGTGATCGGAGACGCCCGCCTGCTGCATTCTGCGCATCCCAACCGCTCGAAACAACGCCGTACGGTCATCACGCTCTGGTTCTGCCCCACCTTCGACGACATGCCTGAGAACATCCAGGCTTTCTACAGTCGTGAAAGGGAGAAACCCCCCCACTGGAGCGATGAAGGCTGGGAGACGCTCGCATCCCTCCGCACATCCTATTCCGGCAACGCCCAACCCTCCGAAAGCAATCGGATTCCCGATGCGCGCCTCGCGTGATCCTTCTTTATCGTTGCCTCGTAGGCGACGAACTTTGAAAAGAGCCGAAATCGCCAAGCATCTCGCCGTGATCGATGGAGAAGATGATATAGGTGTTGGAGCGAAGGTCGCGGTCACCCAGCACCTTCAGAATGTCGCCGATCTGATAGTCGATCTGCTCGATATGGGCACAGTACTGTCTCTGAGTCCGGAGGAGAAGGAACCGGAATTGAAGATGAAGCGGAGAATGCATCACAAAAAAGATGCGACCGGGTGGGATGAGGGGCGACGGGTGTCGGGGACGGGATTAAGAGCAGGAAAACGGCAGACGGCAAACGTGAGACGGGAGAAGCAGCAGCAGTGGCAGGACAGGCAGGGGCCAGTGGCCGGAGGTCAGGGGTCGGGAGAGTCAAAACCGGCTCCTGAGCCCCTTAATCGCCCTGGATTACAGAAGTCAGGGGCCAGAAGTCAGGATAAGATCAAACCATAAAGATTGTTAGACCTGGTGGTCATCAAGCGGAAGGGCATGCCCGAGAAGGCATGCCCTTTTGTTTTGCAATTATCGAAAGGGTTGTTACCAAGCCCAATGATAAGGGTTGCAGGCCGTGCTCGCTGCGAAAGGACCCTCAGCCTGCCCGGACTCGCCAGTCCGGCGAATCGCAGCCTAGAATCATCTCCTCCGTTATCTGCCCGTAGGCCAGCCTGGCAACGGCTTTCTCCCCTTCAAGACCGGTGCTGCTGTCCTGAATCGTGTTCCCCACCCACGTATACGCCGGGCCGGTCTTCATCGTATACACGATGTGGATGACCCCTTCCGGGTCTTGAGTGGCTGAGGGATAGCAGATGAACCGGTCCCTGTCGAGCACGAGTTCCGCGCAGAAGGTGAGCCCGTCGTCTTCGGAAAGGGCGGCCGTGAGGTAGCTCCGCCCGACGTACTGGTCGGCCGGAGGTCTGTTCTTGTGTCCGGCCCGCGAGGCGAAAGTGGCATTGTTCAGAAGAAGGACCCTTCCCGAGGCGAGCTTGAGCAGGAAAGGCTTGGTACCGGGGTTGGGGATTCCGGTCTCCCGAATGTCGTACCAGGACCCTCCCTCATCGTCTGATAACCCCTCGAAGAGCCTCCCTCCGGTCGTGCGGTAAAGCGCCCAGAGCTTGCCGTCATCACGTTGAATGATGGTAGCCTCATCCAGGCCGCCGGGCACCTCGTCCGTTGTCCCGGGGTTCCGGTTCACCCAGGTCCTTCCATGGTCGACCGACGTGCGGGCATATTGCACAGGTCCGTCTTGAACGGGAGCCACCCACCTTCCGCTGGAGAGCACGATAGGCGGATTCGCCCCCCAGTGGGACCACGGTCTCACATCGCGGATCTTTATTTCATCTCCGTCCGCAGACACAATACCCTCGAATATCCGATCACCGCGAATTCGCTGCCGAAAGCCGGGGCAGTCATACTCTGCCCACTGCAGCCACACTTTTCCGTCGGGACGGGTCCACAGCACCGGACCACCAGCCGCCCACCCGTCCTCAGGATCGATGACACACTCCAAGGCCGACCAGGAATGGCCGTTGTCGAAGGAGCGAGCCATTGCGACAACATTGTCGGGCTCGGGCTCGGCCCTGGGCCCACCCAGACAAGCAACGAGGAGCGTCCCTTTCGGGCTTCGCGCAATGGTCCCGACGTGAACGAACAGGCCCCACTTCTCCTCCAGGACCAGTCCCTTGGCCTCTCGGAATGGCGTATTTCGAAACAACTGCGTGTCGATCACGAAAAAGTCCTTCCACAATTCATTGAATCTGAATATCGGAAAATTGAAGGTTTGAATAACTCAGGACTTTCTTGTGGACTTATTGATCTCTTTGATTTTCAATCTTCAATTTCCCCTGACCTCTGCCACTGCTACTGCTTCTCCCGTCTCACGTCTCACGGCTGAGTTGAATTTAGGTCTTCTTCTGACTCCTGTCTTCTGTATTCTCTATTCCGGTGGGTGTGGGCGGAAGGGTCTTCGTTTCACGTTTCACATCTCACGTTTGCCGACTTTCCCGACGAACACGCCTGCTCGTGCGGCGAGATCAATCGCCTTGCGTGCGTCTATCACCCTGGGGCCGTTGACATTAAGCCGCAATCGGACAGTGGCGCCTGGCCGGAGTTCGATTTCGCGCTCGCCATCGAGGGCAAGCACACAAGGCTTTTGGTGGCTGACTACGACCTCCTCGCACGGCGCCAGCAGTCGGTACTCAGATACGCTTACCTGTCGGATGAGGCCAGGGGCAATGGGTGCCAGCACTTGCTGGCCGCCCGGCTCCAGGCTAAGATACAGCCCCTGTCCTCGACTGAGCGAAGTCGAAGGATCGGACGAGTGATTCCCGTCAAGAAAGTGGGCACCAATGGATGACAGTCCGATGTTGCCAGCTTCGGCGTGGGTCAAGATGACTTCCTTGATTTTTGACACATCCCAGATTGCCCGAGAGGCGATAAATCGCTCGTCATACACGGCTGCATCTACCAGAGCGATGTCGTCAGGCGCATCGGCTGCCCGGATGGCTGCATCGCTGCCGCCCTCAGCGGACTTGCCATAAAGGACGTCCAAGCGCGGCACGACCCCCACGGCCTCGTCGGCCAGCCCGCGCGCGACCAGCCCTGCGGCCATCCCGGCAATGGTGCCTTCGATCATCGTGGGAAAAACGTTGTTGGTGCCGGTGGAGATCGGCATGAGGGGGACGTCACCGCTGGACTTGGCCACAGCGCGGTTGGTGCCGTCACCACCCAGCGTGGCGATACAGCCGACGCGGTCCGCAGCCATGTGTCCCGCAGCACGCGTGGAGTCCTGCTGGGTGAATGTTGTAGGCAAGGACAGGACCGGGGCATCGAGCCCGAGCTGCAGCCCGTCAAGCGCCTTACGGCCGATGCCAAACGATTCGGGCATGATCAAAACGCGGTCCACGCCCACGGCATCCAGCCCCAGCAACACCCGACGGACGATGTTGACTTTTTCGTCGTTGTCGAACACCGTGCCGTGGGCCACCAGTCGGCGGATATCTTTGCCCGATGCCGGGTTCGCGATGATGCCAACGGTGATCATTGGGCTGGAAGAACCTCACGCAGGAAGTCGAGCGTCAGGTCGGTCACCCGCCGGAAGCCGGGGCTGCCCGCTCTGACCCAGTCGAAGTGGCCCATGTCGGGCACGATCGACAACTGCCGCGGCTCGCCAGCGCGCGCGAACAAGCTACGCGATTCGTCAGCCGGAACCTGGCGATCGGCATTGCCGTGGATAAACAGCACAGGCCGTGGAGCAATGCGCTCAACCTGGTCTTCGGGCCGAAACTCGATCAACGCCTCTGCTGTCTCCAGCGACAAATCGCACTTCATCTGAGGGTACTCCTGATAGACACCCTCCAGGAAGCCCCTGGAGTCGGGATCGGGCACGACGATGTCCAGGGGATCCACACGAGCCGACTCTCCCGTCATCACTCGCTGCGAGCGATCCTGCACGAGCCGCTCCCGGAACTCCAGCCATTCGGGGTGGGGACGCAGGCTACGTAACCAGCGCTCCCCATCGCCCACGGCCTGGATAGCGACCACTGCGCCGACCCGCCGATCGACTGCCCCGGTTACGATTGCGTGCGATCCGCCCAGACTCACGCCGAGTACGGCCAAGCGTTCTGGATCGACCTGCGGCTGATTGGCCGCACACGTCAATGCTGCGCGAACGTCATTTACTTGCTCCTGCGGGATGAGCCGCCAACGGGGCCCCTCGCTGTCACCGAACCCACGGTAATCAAATATCAAGGCGATGTACCCGGCTGCATTCAGCGCCTTAGCGATGTCGGGCAAGGCAAGACCCTTGACGTAGGTGTAGCCCACGCACAGGACCACGGCAGGGCGTTTCTCATCGGGGTTAAGATCCCCGGGCGTGTATAACAGACCGTCCAGGCGGTGGCCTTCGCTGAAGAAGGTGATCTTTCGAATCGGCCGGATGACCGTCCCCAGGGCTCGCTCTACGTCTTTCCCGGTGATCGCCATACCCGGACCCGTTCCCTGTATCCCGGCCAGATCCAGGCCGTGCTCTTTGGCTATTCGCCGAGCGGCGGGCATGGCGCGGATGATGCCAGCCGGCGATGGCGCCGGCTGGGGAAGAGGACCCGACACCGGCGCACCCGCGCTCTCGTCAACAGGCGGTTCAGGCGGTGTGGTTACGTCGGGAAGGGGTTCGCCCGGCTCAGTGATCAGGGCTATGACCTGGCTGATCGGCACGTGGCTGCCAGCCGGCTGAAGGATCCGGGCCAGAATGCCGGAGGCCGGCGCTTCAACCATAGAGACCATTTTCTCCGTCTCAACCTCCGCCAATGGTTCATCTTTTTCGACACGGTCGCCCTCCTGCTTGAGCCACTGGGCGATAAGGCCCTCCTGCATGCTCAGCCCCCACTTAGGCATAACGACCTCGAATGCCATACCATCTCCCTCAGCCTATATCATCGCTTCACGGACAGCTGTGACGATGCGCGCGGGCGAGGGGACGTAGGTGTCCTCCAGTCCCGGGCTGAACGGCACAGGCGTGTGTGGTGCGGTTACCAGTTTGACAGGCGCGTTCAGATATTCTATAGCTTGCGTGGCCGCAAGGGCGGCGATATCCGTTGCCACACTGCAGCGCGGGTTGTCCTCGTCCACGACGACCAGCCGGCCCGTCTTGCGGATCGAACTCAAAATGGTGTCGGCATCCAGCGGCACGAGGGTCCGAGGATCGACCACTTCAGCGCTAATGCCATCCTTTGCAAGCTCGTCGGCAGCTTGAAGCGAGAAGTCCACCATGCGCGATACGGCGACGATGGTCACGTCCGAACCCTCACGCTTGATGTCCGCCTCGCCCAGAGGAATTACGAATTCCCCCTGGGGCACGGGCCCCTTGGTATCGTACAGGAGCTTATGTTCGCAAAAAATGACCGGATCGTCGTCGCGAATTGACGCCAGCAGCAGGCCCTTGGCGTCGGCGGGCGTGGATGGGACGACGACCTTCAACCCGGGGATGTGTACAAACATCGAGTAAACCGAGTCCGAGTGCTGCGCAGCGGCCCGGAGTCCGGCACCGATCATGGTTCGGATGACCAGTGGGATCTTGGCCTTGCCTCCGAACATATAGCGCATCTTGGCGGCCTGGTTGCTGATCTGGTCCAGGCATACCCCCATGAACCCGATGAACATCAGCTCGACCACCGGCCGCAGGCCGCTCGCGGCCGCGCCCACGCCGGTTCCTATAAACGCCGACTCCGTGATGGGCGTGTCGCGCACGCGTTCGCGCCCGAACTTGTGGATCAAGCCTTTAGTCACGCCGAGTGCGCCCCCCCACGTGTCGAGATGTGCCGGGTCATCGCTCTGAGGGGCACCTGAGATATCCTCGCCCATGACCACCACCGTCGAATCGCGACCCATCTCCAGGTGCAAGGCCTCATTAAGGGCCTCACGATAGCTCAACGACCTTTCAGCCATCGGGTTACCTCCTTATCTGGACCGCTGGCGTCTGGAACGGCCACAGCTCGGATTCAGGGAAGCCGACATAAACATCGGTCAGGGTTTCCGCCGGGTCGGGCTGGGGGCTCTCTTGGGCAAAACGGCAAGCCTCTTCTATGGCGTCCTTCGTCTCGAGGTCGATGGCATCCAGCTCGCTCTGGCTCAGTAGGCCCTGCTGCAGCACGGTTTTGCGGAAGAGATGGATACAGTCCCTGGAGAGAAGGAATTCCTCTTCTTTTTCGGGCCGGTAGAGATCGGTATCGCCTTCGAAGTGACCATATTTGCGGTACGTCTGGGCCTCGATGAAAGCCGGGCCTTCGCCACCCCGCGCGCGATCCACAGCCGCCCGCGTAGCTTCGTACACGGCGAACACATCCTGACCATCAAGGGCCATACCGGGCATGCCAAAACCACCCGCCCGCGCAGCGATATCGTTGCCTGATACAGAGTAAGCGGCGGCGGTCGTCTGGGCATACCGGTTGTTCTCGCAAACGAAGATGACGGGTAACTTCCAGACGCCGGCCAGGTTCATCGCCTCCAGGGTAGTACCCTGGTTGGAGGCACCGTCGCCGAAGAAGCAAACTGTCACCTGGTCTGTGCTTTTCACCTTGGCCGTAAGACCGGAACCACAGGCCAGAGGCGGCCCGCCACCGACGATACCGTTGGCGCCGAGCATCCCTTTCGACATATCGGCGATGTGCATTGAGCCGCCCTTACCTTTGCAGGCGCCGGTGGCCTTACCACAGATCTCAGCCACCATCAACTTGACATCTACGCCTTTGGCAATGCAATGGCCGTGGCCCCGGTGGGTGCTGGTGATGAAGTCATCATCCGTGAGATTAGCGCACACCCCCACTGCGACAGCTTCTTCACCGGCGTACAGGTGGACGAATCCGGGAATCTTTCCTGCAGCGAAATCCACATGAATGCGTTCCTCGAACTCCCGGATTAAACGCATGCGCTCGTACATCCAGAGTAGCTTGTCTTTCCCGATTTCCATTCGCAATCCCTCCCTGTGTCTATTTAACTTGACAAAAGTCGAGAAATCATTTAGGATTGTTTCGTTGAGTGCCTTTCTCCTTGCCCGTATTTCTTGACCCCTTTTCCACCTGGTGAGATCCCGGATGGCGGTGACCCTGACGGTCCGTCCCCGGTAGGGGACAGCCCTTCCTGTAACCTCGATGGGAAAAGTAGATCCGTCCTTTCTCAGGCCGACGACCTCATAGGGCCTTTTAGATCCGGATTGAATATTCTTGTAGATTGTTTCGTGGAATTCCGCGGGCGTAAGGTCCGCGGCCGTCTTCCCGATCATCTCCGAAGGCTCGTAACCAAACATCGATGCCAGCGATTGATTTGCATCCAGGATTTTACCCTCTTCGTGGAGGACGATACCCTCGAAGGCGGCCTCGGAGAGCCCTCGAAACCGCGCCTCGCTCTCTCGCATTGCCCGGCCCCTCCGGACGGCACGGGAACCCTGCCACACGATCAGCATCCCGGCGAGACAAAGCGCCAGGACCCCGAAGATCCGGTCATACGGCAGACGCACCTGGAGCGTTACAGTCGCGGGCTGTTCCGAGGGGACCAGGTCCCGGTCCACGGCCATGACCTCGAACGTGTAGCTCCCTCTCGGAAGGTCCTGGTACTCCACCCTCCGGGTGTTTGTCGAGATCCAGCCCTCATCGTAGCCTTTCAGACGATATCGGAAGACCATCGCTTCCGCCCGTGTCTTGAAGCTCATTCCCGAAAATTCAAATGCGACAAGGTCCACAGTCGACGGGATCTCGATACCGGACACGGCCTCATATCGTTTATCTGCAACCACGGCTTCGATGGAAACCCCCGGAGGAAACTTCGGGGGTTCACGATAGCGCGTGACACCCCTGACGGTTCCGATCCAGAGATCGCCCTCCCGGTCCTGGGTGATCGACGTGACCTGATTGCCGGCCAAACCATCCCGGTGGTCAATCGTCTGAAAGTTGACCCCATCGTATCGCGTTACGCCGCCGCCATAAGTGCCGAACAATAGATGGCCCCGTCGGTCCTGATAGATTGCCCGCACCACATTTTCGCCCAGGCCATCATCTTTTGTGATGGTCGTAAATCCTTTGCCGTCGAATCGACTCACGCCCCCACCCTCCGTGCCGAACCAGAGGATCCCCGCGCGATCTTCGAACATCGAAAAGACCACGTTGTGCGCCAATCCGTCTTCTGTGGTAAATGTCGTGAATCCCGGAGATTCCGGGCTTGGAGAGGGATCGAACCGGCTCACCCCGTCTCCCTGGGTGGCAAACCAGAGATATCCCTTCCGGTCCTGAAGAATGGACCACACTTTATAAGCAAGCCCATCCTGAATGTCGTATGTGGTCCACACCGGTCCGGATTTTCCTGAAGGATCGTATCGGCTCACCCCACCGCCAAAGGTCCCGAACCAGTATACGCCATCCCGATCCTGAAAAATGGACCATACCTCATCGTGGGCCAGGCCGTCTCCGGTTGAAAATGTCGTCCATGTCCGGCCATCATAGCGGGACACCCCTCCGCCCTTGGTCCCAAACCAGATGTGGCCCTCTCTATCCTGAAATACGGTGCGTACCTGAAGATTTCCGAGGCCGTCTTCCGGCGTGTAAGTCGCAAAGGTTCCATCACGATGATACCGGGTCGCCCCACCGTATGTGCCGAACCAGAGATCCCCGTGCCCATCTTCCAGGACCGAGAGCACCACATCGTGTCCGATCCCTTCCTCTGAGGTGAAAGAAATGAGGCTCTGGTCATAGCGGCTCACACCTCCGCCGGTACCGAACCAGAGATCCCCTTCTCGATCCTGAAATATCGACCCCACCCAGTTGCCCGCCAACCCGTCATCAGTGGTGATGGTTGTAAATCGTTTGAGACGGGGGTCAGCAGGCTTCTGTCCAGAGCTTATGGAGGGATCATACTTGCTCACACCTCCGCCCTGGCTTCCAAACCAGATATAGCCATCCCTATCCTGAAATATCGTGGATACGCTATTGCTTCCAAGACCTTCTCGAGTTGTGAAGGTGATAAAGCGGTAGAAATTGTCGCTGCCGGTGGTTGAAGCCCCAACCTTCATCCTGTTCATGGGCTTTGATCCCAGGCCATACCGGGTTATCCCGCCATCTACGGTCCCAATCCAGAAATATCCTTCCCGATCCTGAAATACCGCCTGAACCAGATTGGCACCAAGGCCATCCTGGGTGGTGAATGTTGTCCAGGCTCTTTCAGCTCTTGCCAATGGATCATAAAGGCTCATCCCTGTCCCGGTAGCGAACCAGAAATGGCCCGCTCGATCCTGAACCATCGAAGTAACCTCCTCCCCGGCAAGACCATCCTGTGTACTAAACGTGATCCAGGCCTGTCCATCGAAACGGCTCACACCAGAGGTTGTCCCCACCCATAAAAGTCCGGATTGATCCAGGAACCAGGTCAAGGCGAGAATACCCTCCGGTTCGTCTTTAAAGTTGAAGACACTGGTGCGAAAAGTATTTCCGCCTATTTTGAAGTCCATTGCGGGATGGGGTTCTGAAACTCCAACCCTTTTGTCCGATGGGGAGGGATCGAACCGGTTGAAACCGATTTCACTGCCCAACCATAGATTTCCCCCCGCATCTTGAAGAATCGTGCGGACTCTATTGGACAGCAGGCCGTTTTTCGTGGTGTAATTTGTCCAACGGAGCCCATCATACCTGCTCAGACCATTTGACGTGCCAAACCAGATGTGTCCCTCTCGATCCTGTACAATCCCGTTCACGTTCACATTTACAAGCCCATCTGTCACATCGTAGGTGCGCCATTGACCTCTTCCGTGTTCAGCTGATATGGATTTTCCCGGACCAGAAGACACGATTTTCCCAGGCCCCGCAGGAGCGGTATATATACGGAATTCGTGTTGTATAAGGCCGGTTGGGAACGCAATTCCAAAGGCCGCACCCAGGCCGCGAAGGGCGGTGACCCATTCCGAATCGTTCTGTAAGGCTCTGTTTTTCTCCGCGATCTCGGATGGCGCGCTCACCTCAAACAGGCGGCTGAAGATGCCGTCGGGCCCGGGTCTCGGACGTTGAGTGGATTCCTTCAAGCCGTGTTTCGACAAGATAGGCACGAGCTTCTCCGCATAGGAGGTCTCGAACTCTGCAATTCGATCGGGAGGGACCCAGAAAGAGAGGCGTGAAAGGGTGGGGGAGGGAGGGGAGGTGCGCGAAGCGGAGATACGATCGGAGGACCAGCCGTCGGAGAAGAAGAGGGAAATGCAAAATAAAAAGTGAAAAGTGAAAATTGTAAATTTGAGAAAAGTCAAAATTGAGAACCCTCTGGTTTATTAATACTGATCAGTTTCCATCTGGGTTTCACATCTCCCGTTTCCTGACCATTTCGTGGCCTTCAAATAGGTCGTAGGCGATCGCTCCCTGGCTCTGCGCAGGAGGGGATGTGCCCAGAATGTGACAGAAGGTGGGTACGACGTCGGCTGCGTGGATGTATCCGAGTATATTCACCGGCCGCTCGTAGATTCAAATAGTCGTAAAGATGCCAGTGACATATGAAGAAAGCGCATCCCTTCTCGTTGAGCATATAGTTCGCGACGTCAGCGAACCAGAGGCCCTGGTACTCGCACTCCTCCAGGGCCGTGTTGAAGTCGGCCATGCGGGATGTGTAAGGGATCATGGAGGCGTGCTCCTGGTAAGGGCCGAACCGTTCGATCAGCTCTTCGGCAAGGTCTTCCGGAACTGTAAATCCGTCCGCATAGGTGACCTGTGTGCGATAGAGTTTCATCTTTTCGCCGTCGGGAGACAATTCAAGGAGCTTAAACCGAACCGAGGCGCGCTGGTCCTGTCCGTCGATCCGGAAGGACTCGATGGCCCAGTCGCTCCACTGACCCAATCCCGCATCCGCGATCCGGGTGGCACCATCCCTGCTGCGGCAGATGACGATCCTGTCGTAGCCCCCTCCATCACTGTCGAGCGCGAGGAGGTGAAGGCGGTTGACATCGCCTCCGAGGCGGGCGTGGATTTCGATATGCGTATCGAGAGGGGGGGCGTGACTCGAAGGCAGATTGGACCACCCTTCGGCGAGTCGTAGGGGGGGGATCTGATCGATGCTGCGCCGCTCCGTGCGGACGGCCGTGCCGTCGTGCTCCATTTCGACGGCCACCTCCTCGCCCGAGGTGGTGTAGGCCTGACACATGGCCACCTCATAGTCGGTTTTGGAATGGCTTGGGTGACCGAAGCCGTCCACGACATAGCCCGATTGGACCCCTGAGGGATGGGCGGCCGGATAGTGGACCGCAACGCCTTTGAGCCCGGCCCGCTCCACGGCGTTCCAGATGCGCTCTGCATTCGGGGCGTGACCGTCGAAACTGTCGATCCGGTTTCCCGGGGAGGTCTCCACGTGCCACCGGGTGACGCCGTGGGTGCCGGTGTGGGCTCCGGTCGAGAGGGTCGCCCAGTTCGTGGGGGTCCAGACGGGAAAGGAGGGGAGGGTTTGATTCACGGTTCCCTCCTTCAACATCCGTTCGAAATTGGGCAGACAGCCTTCGGCAGCGAACTTTTTCACCATCGGGGTGATGAGGCCGTCCATTCCAAAGGCGTAGATGTTTTTTTGAGACATTAGAGCTCCTTGAAAGCAGAGGATCGTCGTGAAATAAATTGAAGATTGAAGATTGAATATTTAGGATCTTCCTGGTTCTTGATGGAAAACGAGGTTTTGTGAGGCGACATATCAGCGGGCCAACGGTCCGCGATCCGGATTAACCCACACATATTGTTCATCGTAGGACTAGATGAATCAGGATGCGGTCAGGGATTGGGGGATGTGAAATTATCGCGGCCCTTCAGGCCGCACAACGATATGGCTTTCCAAGGACCCAGGGCGCTGCCCTGGGTTGAGGGATAACGCGCCGTTGGCGCTGAAAGAAGATCCTGACTTTAATCTCGGCTTTTCGATATGGAGATCTTCCTTGTTTTTTGTGCAACCGAAGTTCTGTAAGGCGACGCATCAGCGGGCCAACGGCCCGTGATTCCTTGGCCCAGCCCAACGGGCTGGGTTTGAATGTGAGCGAATCCAGCGGGCCAACGGTCCGCGATCCGGATTAACCCACACATATTGTTCATCGTAGGGCTAGATGAATCAGGTTGGGGGATGTGAAATTATCGCGGCCCTTCAGGCCGCACGACGATATTGCTTTCCAAGGGACCCAGGGCGGCTCGCCTGGGTTGAGGGATAACGCGCCGTTGGCGCTGAAAGAAGATCCTGACTTTAATCTCGGCTTTTCGATATGGAGATCTTCCTGGTTTTTTGTGCAACCGAAGTTCTGTAAGGCGACGCATCAGCGGGCCAACGGCCCGTGATTCCTTTGCCCAGTCCAACGGGCTGAGATTGAATGTGAGCGAATCCAGCGGGCCAACGGTCCGCGATCCGGATTAACCCACACATATTGTTCATCGTAGGGCTAGATGAATCAGGTTGGGGGATGTGAAATTATCGCGGCCCTTCAGGCCGCACGACGATATGGCTTTCCAAGGACCCAGGGCGCTGCCCTGGGTTGAGGGATAACGCGCCGTTGGCGCTGAAAGAAGATCCTGACTTTAATCTCGGCTTTTCGATATGGAGATCTTCCTTGTTTTTGTGCAACCGAAGTTCTGTAAGGCGACGCATCAGCGGGCCAACGGCCCGTGATTCCTTGGCCCAGCCCAACGGGCTGGGTTTGAATGTGAGCGAATCCAGCGGGCCAACGGTCCGCGATCCGGATTAACCCACACACAGAAGCCCCTGAATTTTGTCTCGCCTTCTCGATTTAGCTCGAAGGCCCGGTGTCAATCGCGAAGACAGGGTCCACTATATTCCACGGAAAGCCATATTTAAGATTGGAAGCGCATGAGAGGCAGGTAAACGCAAATCGGAAAGCGAAAACCGGAATATCAAGATGAACTGTCTCGCTTGGTTGCTTGACGCTCGTAAACCAGTCTGCCTGACTTAAAGACCGATACTGGCTCCCTTAAGGCGTTTAGATCTTCAAGGGGATTTTCCTTCAATAAGGTGAGATCCGCACGATACCCCGGTTTGACCTCTCCCAGCTCAGACAGGCTCATGTACTCTGCTCCAAGGCTGGTCAAGGTTCTCAAGGCCTCCTCGTTGGAAAGGCCGGCCCTGGTGTAAGCAAGGATCTCGTCCACGAGGGAGTCGAAGGGTGTGTCGGTCGCCCCGCAATCTGTTCCTCCTATGATCTTCATCCCGAGCCTATAGAAGTGTCCGGTGTTCGTAAGACGCCCCTCCAGCCGATCGACTGCCGCCAAATCATTCGGATTGTGAGACGCGCCTGATTTGCGATACCGCGCAGCGGTTTGAAGCCCGCTGTAAGCGGTGGGGCTGACGACGATTCCGCGATCCCGAATGCGCAGGCTGATATCTTCGTCATAACGATACCGGCCGGGAGGCTCCACAAAATTGACGTGCTCGATCATGTCCAGGCCGGCTTCGATCGCTCGCTCGATGCTCTCCGTTGCGTGACAGTGGGCGGTGATCTGCACGCTGTTCGCGTGGGCGACCTCTGTGGCCGTTTTCATCAGTTCCAGGGGGAGGTCCGCTTCGTAGGGGATTGTTCCGGGTGTCAGCCCACCCCCCGAAGCCATCAGCTTCACGAACCCGGCGCCCTGTTCCAGGTGCCCTTCGCTCAGACGGCGGACCTCTTCTACTGTGCTGACCTCACCGCCCATAAAGTGAAGGTGACCCTTGGGACGCATGAGGGCGTGGCCGCAGCTGATGATGTGGGGGGCGGCCCCAGGACTTCCCCCCGTTCCACCTGGCGTTGAAAGGGAAACATCAGGCGAGCGGGTGCGGCGCAGTCCCGCATCGTGGTGATCCCGGCCTGGATCGCGATGCGGGCGTTATTCTTCGCGCATTCCATTTTCGCCCCGTCGTCGCTCTCGATGTAGCTGGTCCTGGGCGCGCCGCTTGCGTCCAGAAAGAAATGCGCGTGGCAGTCGATCAGGCCCGGGCAGATGTAGAGTCCCGCGGCGTCGATCGTTTGGCCGGAGCGTCCCGGTTGGGATTCTGTTACCGAGTCGATTCGGTCGCCCTTTAAAACCACGTCGCGGTTCTGGTGGATAAGGCCACGGGCAACGTCTACCACGTTGGCGTTGTGGATATGGAGAGGGTTCATAAGGGAAAATGAAAAGTGCAAAGTACAAAGTGAAAAGTGTAAAATGAAATCAAGGTAGTATCATCCATCGAGTCGGAACAGATCTTCGACGTCCTCTTTGATAAGTACCTTGCCCAGGGCTTTGTCCACACCCAGGACGCCGTCCACAAGGTCGCGCTTCTTGCCCTGGAGCTCCAGGATCTTTTCCTCCACGGTCCCGCGGGTGATCAAGCGGTAGACAAACACGTTCCGGGTCTGTCCGATGCGATACGCCCTGTCCGTAGCCTGGTCTTCGACTGCCGGATTCCACCATGGATCATAGTGGATGACATAGTCCGCCCCCGTGAGGTTGATTCCCGTTCCCCCGGCCTTCAGGCTGATCAGGAAAAGGGGAATTTGATCTTCCCGATTGAATCGCTCGATACGGGCCTGCCGGTCGCGTGTGCGGCCGTCCAGGTATTCATATGGAATTTCCTCCGCATCCAGCCATTCCCGGATGAGCTTGAGCATGCTGACGAACTGGCTGAACAGCAACAGGCGATGACCTTCGCTGACAATCTCGAGGACCTGTTCCTTGAGGGCGTCAAACTTTGCGGAGACGAGCAGCTTTTCAGGGACGGGGAGGCCGAGGAGTTTAGGATGGCAACAGACCTGGCGAAGCCGCAAGAGGGCGGAGAGGATCGAGATGTGACTTCTGCCGACACCCTTTCGGTCGATCTTTTCGAGCACCTCCTGGCGGACCGTTTCCAACACATCGAGGTAAAGAGACCGTTGGTCGGGGAGAAGCGTGCAGTAGGTTGTTGTCTCTGTCTTATCCGGGAGGTCCTTTTCAACGTGCTGCTTCAAGCGCCTTAAGATGAAGGGGTGGATCCGTCTCCGCAGCCTGGCTTCGCAAGTTCGATCGCGTTCAACCTGGATGGGTTTTTCGAAGGTTTTCTGAAATTGAGGATAGCTGAGGAGAAATCCGGGCATTAAAAAGTGGAAGATCGACCATAGTTCGGAAAGACGGTTCTCAATCGGTGTGCCGGTCAGGACGAGCCGATTCTGCGCCTGGAGCTGCCGGCTCGCCCGGGCTGTTATCGAATCAGGGTTCTTGATGTTCTGGGCTTCATCCAGGATGGCGTAGCGAAAATCGAATGTTTTCAAAACCTTGATATCCCTGCGGAGCAAGGCATAGTTGGAGACGACCAGATCGCTTTCAGGGATCTGGTGAAATCGATCGTGTCGATCACCCCCGACCAGGGGGAGAACGGATAGAGATGGCGTAAACCGGGCGGCTTCGGCCTGCCAGTTAAAGACCACGGACGCCGGTACGACGATAAGGGAGGGGAGGGGGCCGTCGGTCTCTTTCGCTTTCTGAATCAGGGTAAGGGCCTGGAGTGTTTTCCCGAGACCCATGTCGTCCGCGAGGATTCCCCCCAGGCCGAATTTTTGGAGGAAGTGGAGCCAGCGAAATCCGGTAACCTGGTAGGGACGGAGGTTGGCCAAAATTCCCGCAGGGAGATCGATCTGTTCTATACCTGAAAACGATCTGAAACCTTCCATGAATTTTTGGAAAGGTTCATCCAGTTGGAGAGACCCCTCACCCTCAAGCGCGTCCAGCAGGGAGAGGGCATTGAACAGGGGAACCTTGAAGGAATTATCCTCGGAAGTCTTTGCGTCCAGATCCCTCACCGCTTCCCATACCCGCTGCACCCGTTCCTTCGGGATTTCGGCAAATGTCCCATCGTTGAGGCGGACATATTTCTTTCCCGAACCAAGAAGCTGTGCCAGTGATTTTATGCCAAACGACTGTACCCCAGCCGCTCCCTCGGCTTCCATCGAAAACCAGTCGATCCCTTTCCCAAATCCGACGGAGACGTGAAATTCGAGCCGACTCGGCTCTAGTTTTTTCAGTCTCTCTACCCCGAAGAGGTCCCAGTCCCGGGACAGGACGGGGAGTTGGCCGCCGACAAAGTCGAGTGCGGCGTCTCCCTCGACGGACCAGGTTCCTTCCGGAGTAAGAAGAAATCCGCAGTCCTTCAGTCGATCGACAGCAGACCTTTCGGTTTCATCATCCCGTTCTATCCAGACCGGTACGTTTCCCTCGCGAGTCGGGGGGCCGATATATGGGTTTGCGGTTTGGAAGTCGATTCGATTTCCCCCATAGTCGAATTCAAGCCGCGCCGTAACATTGAGCCGCCGCACGTCCAGGGTGAGCACGCGCCTGGGGGTCAGGCGCCGGGATTCAACTCTTACATCTTCAGACAAGATGACGTGCACGCCTAAAGGGGGATTTTTTATGAGATGAATTGCCAGGAGTGGAATTTCATCACCAGTCACTTCGATTTCCGATCGTCCTCCAATGCGAGCCGCCAGGCGAGCGGCATCGCGGCCGATCCTATAGAACGTGTCTTTTGTCCACGCCCAGGAAGTTCCGGACGGATAACTGGGAAAGACAGGCGTCGTCTCGAGCGGGAAATCGCCCCGGGTGCACCGCCAGGTAGGGTGCACGGCCAGTGTTCCAGGATCTTTCGGGTCCGTTTTAAGAACCAGGTGGAGGATTTCCTCGGAAAATCCGATCGGGACCCCTGAACTCCCCATGATCACGGATTCCGACCAGCTTAACAGTTGGAGTAGAGGGCCGACTTTTTCGTGTCTTACAAAATGCCATTCCTTTTTCCCTTTCTGCCCCTCGTAATTCCGGTCGGCGTTGTTCAGGAGATAGCGCACAATGACCTCGTCATGACCTCCGATCTCCTGAACCGGGGGGTCCCCCAGGGAGTTGTAAGAGTGTTCCCAACCGATCAGGGACTGGAGGTTTTTTATGGGATTTTCCGAGGGAAGGGAAAGGACCGACACCCGCAGCCCATCCTGATCGGATTCCAGAGCATAGGAATAGCTATGCGTGTCTTGGTCTACAGGTTCCGTCTGATCCGGTTTGTTCACAAAGGAGGAAAGATCGAGGGAAAGGGGAGGGCTTGCCGGGGCGGGATAAGCGATGGGGTGCGAACTCGCATCACGCGAAAAAAGGGGATCTTGTGGAAAAGGTCCCAGAAATTCTATGGCCAGGGCAACTGCGTGCTTGCACCAGACGGTATCGTGGGGACAATTGCATTCTATCTGGATTTTGCCGTCATCTTCCGGTTTGATCCGGACTTTATAAGGCTTTCCACGGCTTCCTTGCACACGCCCTTCGACCCTTCCGTCCATTTCCTCGCAAGAGAGAACCGCACCTCCCTGATGAAAGGTGGTCCCTCGTTTAAGTACCAGATCCGGAACGTGACGATGAAGATAGGCGAATGTGATCTGTGGCATGCCTTCCAGGTTCGGAAAATTTAGGTTTTCAGTTAAGTCGCGAAAGATAGCAGAAAGGGACGATAGTGTCAAGTAGGGTCGGGGATGGATACACCCTGTTTATCCGCAAGATCGCAGAACTCCTCCCAGGTGGACAATTCCAGTGGAATTCCCTTCTTGAGCCGGATTTCCCGAATTCTCCTCGACCGTTCTCCCGGGACCAACACCTCTGAAAATCCGTCAGCCGGTCTGCTTTGTTTAACGTGTCTGATAAAATCGTCCAATTGATCCTGAAATGCTTCCAAGGGAAGGAAGAAATCTACGTTGATCGAAATCAAAATGTGACCCACACCCCCGGAACCCGGATGATCCCCGCGTTCTGCAAGGCCGCACAGGATTCCGAGCATCAGGGCCAATCCGGATCCTTTATGTCCTGAGAGGCTCCCTCCCAGGGGTTGGATCGCCCCTTTGTTGGCCGAGAGGTCCGTGAAAGGATCCGTCGTGGGGCGACCCTGTTCATCCAGCAGCCATCCTTCAGGGCACGCCTCTTGTTTGGACCGCTGAACCATGATTTTTCCCCAACCCGTCGAACTGACCGACATATCAAGTTCCGCGAGTTCCTCCCCGGGGGTGGGAACCGAGATGGCCAGGGCGTTCACGCAGATCCGACCATCGGAGCCCCCATAGCAGCCCGTTGAAGAACTACCTTTCAACGCACATAAACGGAAAAGACGCCTGGAGTGCGGGTCAGATAAATCAAGGTAAGGAGATTGAGCAGGAGACGCTGATAAGAGGTTAAAAAGGTAACCGAGGGCAGCAAACGTGATTGTAGGACGAGCAGTAGACGCTGCAAGGCCTTGGCCAGGTCCTGGAGGGCCTTCGGAGTACCTACGCCCATCACTTTGCGCATGAGCAGAGCCAGGTTGCAGCCCCCGATGTGGATCAGCAAACGCTTGAGGATATTGCCGCGGTCTCTCAAGTGCAACCTGCGCATGCCACCGGTATCATATGTGTGAGCGATGGTTCTTTCCACCCGTTCTGCACGACTTCGGCGCAAGGCCTTGCCGCGATCTCCCTTGATCCGGCGTCGATTCGCATATACCGCGGCCTGCTCATCTCGTCGGCCGTTCCACTTGCGGCGTCCCCGATCCGGTTCTGAAATGTAACTCCGGATGCCGCCTTGCTTCAGACTGGTCAATACATCGTTGCTATGATATCCTTTGTCCGCAACCACCTCCCGTATACGCTGTCTGTGCAAACGTTTGGCAGCTTTTTCGTCCTTCGCGACCTGCTTGAGATTGAGCGGCGCCTCGAGCAGCGTCCAGGGCAACGACTCGGTATCTCCTTCATCTGCTCCCGACAACGCCACTGCCACAATGGCATTGGTGTCCAGATCCACCGCGTGCTCCACCTTGTGCGCCATGTGCGTGCGACCGTCCTTCATCTTAGCGATCTTGGCATCCGGGTCGTGCGGGTGCTCCCAGTCCTGGTTCGATCCCTTCTTCGGTCGCTTCTTATCGATCTTGGACAAGTCCTCGCGGGTAGGCGTTTCAATGCCCGAGGCCTTGGCCAGATTCTCAAGGAATGCCTGGTAGCCTTCACCCGTGTCACGGCGTACAATGCTGCGCATCGCGGCGTTGGCCTCCAGTGTCGTAGCATCCACGCCCAACGTCTTCCCCTTCACCAGACCCGCTTTGCACAAGACCCTCAGGATCCACTTGAAAACCGCTTCGTGAACTTCCAAGGGAAGCCGATGCCGGATGCGAGACAGGCTGGAATGATCCGGGGTCTGTTCGTCAAGGGCATACCCCAAAAACCGGCGCAACGTCAGCGAGTCAGATACACGCCATTCGATCCCACGTTCCGAATCAAGTCCCTCGAAATACCCAATCAAAAGCATCCGAAAATAAACCCCGGGCGGAATGCCCTTGCGACCCATATGAGGAGCGTAATACCGCTGGCAAAGCCCCTCGACGAACTCGTCGAAGCCGTTCGCCCCCAATACCTGATTCAGCTTCTCGTAGAACGGATGACCCGGAGATTTCACCAAAGTGTTCGATGCGATGAACAGGTTTTCCTGTCTCTGTCGGCCTCGTTTTCCCATTGCCATTTGCTCGTCCTCCCTTCTCAGTTTGAACCTGATATATCATAGGACCAAACCACAAGGAAAGACAACAGTCATCTTGGCATAAACGCACTTTTTCAACAGGCTGCTAGGGGGCTACCTTTCCGCGTCGACCTCCCAGGAGGACGATCCCGATTCTACCCCGATTTGCGGCCATCGCTGAGTAATAGGCAAGTCGTCCTGTATGTCCACAATTTGTGATTGTGACAATTCCGATCGGGTTCTGAATCGATTTTTCAATTGCACGATTCATCCCTTCAGACATCACCACCTGCCCGAAGCCCCGGTTTCCATCCATTTTCGCAGAAGAATCGGTTTCGTTATAGACCTTGATCCCGGCACCCGGGACAAGGTTGCCACGACGGATTTCTTTCACGTAGGGGGGGACCCGGAGGACCCCGTGGGAGTCGTGGCCGGCCAGGTTGGCCTCAACCAGGCAATCCGCCACGGTTTCCGCCTCGGAGCGGGGTGCACCCGCGGCGACGAAGACGTCGCTTGTGAATTTTTTGAGGTTTCCTGCTTTGATCCTTGGCATTGTGGAAATGAGAAGACTCTTTTAATGTCCCTTCAACATCCACCTTTGTCCTTCGCAGCTATTTCTTCCAGGCCATATGTATTTCACGTCTGACCTCTTCGACTTCGTCTTCCTCACGACTTACAAATACAGCCGCGAATATCCTGTCGTTTTTAAAATATCTGGCGACAAAGGTATCCTCTGAGAGCTTTCCAGTAAAATCGACCCGATCGGGTTGATGGTCGAAATCCCCAAGAAATTCAAACTCCAGATCGAAAAGGTCGCTGAAAAAGTAGGGTATCTCCCGGTATTCGACGCGTTTTTCGGCCATATTGGCCCCAGCGGCTTCGCCGTGTCCCTTTGCCGTTTCAAAATGTTCCACCCTGCGGCGTTTATCGAAGATCGTATCCTGATACCAGGCAATGTCCCCCGCAGCATATATCCCAGGGATCTCGGTTTCCAGATACTCGTTCACGGGGATCCCGTTATCCCCTTCAAGCCGCGTGCCTTCGACCAGGGTAAGATCCGGGCGAACGCCTATTCCAAGGGCAACCATATCGGAATTCAATTCCTCTCCGGATTTGAGGACGCTCTTCTCCACTTTTCCACCCCCGCGAAATTCCGCCACCTGAGCACGGTTCTTCAGGGAAATCCCTTTTTTACGATAATAGTTTTCCAGCCAGCTCGAAATTTCCGGACTCAACATCCGATCCCACACGGCATTCTCCATGTAGACAAGTGTCACCTCCAGACCCCGTTGCTGAAATGCGGAGGCGAGTTCGAGTCCGATAAATCCCCCTCCCACAACTGTGACGCGCTTAGCTGTCCGGCTGGCTTCAATCAGATTTTCGGAATCGGGTATCGTCCGAAGATAGTAGATCCCCTCCAAATCCGAACCGGGAACCTCGAGCCGGATTATATTGGCGCCGGTAGCCAAAAGAAGCTTTTCGCATTCGACGGTTTCCCCGGAGGTTAGGGTTACTTTTCGGCCGAGATCCAGGGTGGTGGCTCCGATCCCCTTGAGAATTGAGACATCGTTTTCATCGTACCAGTCCGCCTCGTGATGAACGATGTCCGAAGCCTCCCAATCTCCCTCGATCAGATATTTTTTTGAAAGGGGCGGCCTGTGGTATGGATAATATGGCTCACTGCTGACGATTTGGATAGAACCCTGCTGATCGTGTTCACGGATGCTCTGGGCGGCACTGGCCGCTGCCAACCCACCTCCTATGATAAGATACTGGACCTTCTGATCCATATCACCTCCGGTCTGTGGATTGATCCTTTACTTTGCCAAATAACCGCCGTCCACGACCATTGTCTCGCCTGTCATAAATGAAGACGCATCTGAGCACAACCATACGGCGGCGTTTGCGATCTCCTCGGGATTTCCTATCCGCCCGATCGGCTGCCGGTTCAGGACCCGTTCCCTGTTCTCCGGATCCTCCAGGGCTTTCTGATTCATCGGCGTGAGGACATAACCAGGACACAAGGCGTTAATCCGGATCCCCATTGGGCCGTATTCGATAGCTGCGGCCCTGGTCAAACCGACCACACCGTGTTTGCTCGCGGTATAGGCCGAAAAATTCTGAAGACCGGCGATTCCCCCCACGGATGCGTTGTTGACGATAACGCCTCCACCGGCTTTCAAAACCTGGGGGATCTCATACTTCATACACCGCCAGACGCCTTTAAGATTGATCTCGATTGTGTTGTCCCA
This sequence comes from Candidatus Latescibacterota bacterium, assembly GCA_965217865.1. Taxonomy (GTDB): domain Bacteria; phylum Latescibacterota; class UBA2968; order SICM01; family SICM01; genus CBDCJO01. The sequence continues at coordinate 5,148,081 of CBDCJO010000002.1, forward strand.
ATCCTCTTCAGTACACTCCGCCGTGGGCATACCACGGCTTATGACCCCCGCGTTGTTGAAGGCGCAATCCAGACGTCCGTATGTTTCCACGGCACGATCGACCAATCCTTTCACATCGGCTTCCACCGTGACATCCCCCCTCACGAAGACCGCGTCGCCACCTTCGGTTTTGATCAGAGCCGAGGTCTCCCGACCCTCTTGATCCCTCCGGGCAGAAACCACGACTTTGGCGCCTTCCCTTCCAAAAGCAAGTGCGGAAGCCCTTCCAATACCTGAGCTTCCACCCGTCACCAGGATGACTTTCCCCTCTAAACATCCCATCGCATTTCCACCCTATGCCGATATCAAGCTTGTGAGCACGGCCCACTGCACCCATACCCAAGGGGCAGTCTTTTCTACCAGACGATCGAGGCAATGCCCTCGCTATTCGTAACGCCCGGGATTTTGCTTTAGTTCGTTCAGGAAATCGTCAACGATTCGCGCTTGATCGTACTCTGGCTCCCAGCCCCATTCCCCCCTCGCGTTGCTGTCGTCTATGGGTAGAATCAGTTTATCCAGAATATCCTGTATCTCCGGATCCGGTTTGAAATCGATCCGCGCATCGGGCAGCCTGGCCCTCACCATCTCTGACAATTCCGCCGCACTCGCCACGGGCGGTGCACCCGAAACCAGATAGTTGACGGTACGGATCTTTTCGACGGGCGCTTTCCCCAGCGTTACGATCGCCCGTGCCGCATCTTTCACGTATATCACAGGGATTCTTGTGTCCGGCCTCACCCACACGGTGAATGGATTCCCTTTCGAGCTCTCCTCGATGACCCAGCTGTTGTACTGGGCAACTCCCCGCGTCTTCACCCCGGGTCCGACGATGGATGGATATCGAATGCCCCTGAAATCGAGGCCGAATTTCTTCTTGAAAAAAAGTCCCATATGCTCTCCAAATAATTTCGTGGCCCCGTAAATCAATTGGGGACGCTGGAGGGTGTAATCGTTGACAGATTCCTCCCGAATATCGAGTCCGTAGGTGGCGTGGGTGCTCGAGAAGAGGACTTTCTGAACCCCGAATTGTCTGGCGGCTTCCAAAACGTGAAAAGTTCCCAGGGCGTTCGTTCGGATTGCGGCAACGTGATCGGCATCCGAGGGCACGGAGAGCATACCGCCCAGATGATAGATCACCCTGGGCCGGATATGTTTCACAAGATCCAATACCCCATCGAAGTTCCCTAAATCCCCCTGAACGATTTCTAAGTGATTCGAGGAATCAACGAGCCTTTTTGTCGAGGGGTTGAGGTCAAACAGAACCAGCTTTTCCTCTCCCTGTTCCATCAAGAGGTGAACCACTTCGGCCCCGGTAAACCCTGTGCCTCCAGTGATCAGCGTGGCCATCGTCATCTCCGGGTCAGTAAAAGACCAAAGTGGGCTCGGTTTTGAAGTTCCGAACTCGGCGACATAGAAACAAAAGCAAGAAGCATCCAACGATTTCCAATTCGACCAAACGTATGAAAAATACTTTCATCCACAGAAAGGCACCGGGAAATGTACCGCCTCTTTTTTGGGGAATTCATGGCGGGCACCGAATTTGCGGGGATATGAGTGAAGTCTCATTAATGTATTGAAAGACGAGAGGGGAGCTTTTAAGAATTCGCGAAGTTCAGGGAAGAAGGAACCCGGTCAAGAAGGAAGAAAGTCGATCTGCACTCAAAAGGGAGACGATGAAAAGCTACAATGTATTCTCAGAGCCTGAAATTAATTCTTTTCCTGACATTTTCTTTTGCTTTGCACACTTTTTGGAATGTCGTCTTGCTCCCTCACCCCGCCTCGCAAGCTCGGCACCCCTCTCCCGTGTGCCGGGAGAGGGGAAGATCGAATGATCTAATCTAATTGTTTTGAAGGAAAAGAAGAGATCCTCAATATATTGAAAATGAATGCCGTCCCCTTCTTCTGCGGAGCCTGTCCTGAGCTCGTCGAAGGACGGGAGAAGGGGATACAGGGGATGAGGGCGTTAAAACTGACATCCTTCGCTTGAAAGCAGTACCAAATTCAAGGTTAATTCTGTAACACCCACTTAAAAGGGAGACGATGAAAAGTGTTGTTCCGTCACTTCTTCGGGATCTCTTTTTTTCTTTTCTTGAAGGCCTTAAAAGTATCATTCATATTGTCCAAGAGCTCACCGCGCCGGTCGTAGAGCCGTTTAAGGGGCCGATTTCCCCGACGGGTAAGGGCATAAGCGGTGAGGATCGGGAGAGCGATGGTGGAGTCACAGTAACATACGATGCTGTCGGGGAGGGAGGAGGGTTCGACCTTTCCCCAGCTGACGGCCTCATCGGGCGTGGCCCCTGAGAGGCCCCCCGTATCGGGTCGGGCATCCGTGATCTGTGCAAAGTAATCGAATCCCTCATCCGAAAAGCCCAGGACTTCCTGAATATAAGGCTCGGTTTGGAGCAGGAAATTCTTTGGGGAACCGCCACCCAGGATGAAGGCTGCGCTTTTACCTCCGGAGTCCTTCGCATCCAGGACGATGGCGGATGTTTCATTGACATCGACGGAGGGATCGAACTGAAGCTTGTTACCTTCGAGGGCTTTTTCAGAGACGTTCATGCCTATGGAGGAATCCCCGGGGCTGGAGGTATAGACAGGTACGCCGCACCGATAGGTGGCTGAGAGAAAACTCTTTTGCTCCAGTCCGAGCGCGCGTTCCCGTTCGGCCACATAACGGCCGAAAAGATGGTGGAATTCCGCGGTGCCCATCGTCTTCTGGAACTCCGGAGCGGTAATGACCTCCTGATAGAAGATATCCGTCGAGACCAGGACCTGGTTGTCGAACAGAATATCGTATATGCGGATTATCTTTTCTTTCCTCAACTCAACGTCGTCCTGGAAGGGACTTCCCTGGTGCATGGACATCCCGAGGCCGAAGTGGGTGTCGTGGTAGAGGTTGGCTCCGGTGCTGACGATCCAGTCGATCATCCCGGATTCGATCAGCGGGATTAGACAGCTCATGCCTAGGCCCGCGGGAGAGAGGGCTCCCGAAAGGCTCAGGCCAACGGTGACGTCCTCCGCAAGCATTTTATCCGTGAAAAGCCGGCATATCTCACGGAGACGTCCCGCGTTATAGGCCAGGAAGGTCTGATCAACCAGATCGGGAACCGTCGTCCCCAGGCCGATGGGTTGCGGTTGAATGGGATCTCCGTTTAAAAAAGGCCTGGATTCCGTTTTGCGATCGTGGTTTTTCATCAGGACTCCTTTGAGACCGCCTTGAATTCTTTGAAAGAGAGATGGGCTTTCCAGAAATAGACCAGTCCGATGGCCGTAATCGGGATGTAGCCGGCGACGTGCAGGACGATCGAAAAGCTCAGCGCCGTGCTCTGAGGGATCCCGAAAAGGGACAGGGCGAGGATGCACGCCGCCTGAAAGACCCCCACAAAGCCTGGGGAGGAGGGGAGAGTAACCCCCAGGGCGATGATCGCTATGATGGTAAAGGGCGCGTAGGCCGGCAGACTGAGATGGAAGGCTTCGACAATGCACTGAACAGAGGCGACATTGAAGAGCCAGAGGATGAGGGTATAGGCGGAGGTGGATAACATTCTACGACCCTGAGAAAGCACGTGCAACCCGGAGGCAAAGCTTTCAAACAGATTGATGATTTTGTCCGATATCCGAACCGGCAAAGGCCTGAGGATAAATTTGATCCAGGCGAGGGATGAATCCGTTCGGATGTGGAGCAGATAGAGGAAGAGGATAAGGACGAGGTAAAGCCCCATCGCAGCCGTGCCGCCATGCCTGATCCAATCCGGAAAGGTGGGGAGGGCGAGAGTGCTTGCTAGAAAAAGGACAAGAATCATCCCGTCGAACAGCCTCTCAATGACAATGGTGGCGAAAGCCGAACTTCGGTTGACCGAGGAAAGCCTCCCGATTGCGTCCGCCCGGATGAACTCTCCAAGACGGGCCGGCAAAACATTGTTGGCCATGAAACCGATCATGGTGGCAGCGAAGAGAATTTTGGTCGGGATCCACTTAACCGGAGCCAACAGGATCTGCCATCGATAGGCCCTGACCCAGAACGAGGAGATTAGAAGGATGGCAGATGGTAGGACGAGGAGATAGTTGGCCTGGTCCAGGGCAGTCTTCATCTCGTTCAGATCGACCTTACGGACCGATAGATAGAGAAAGACCGCGCTCACCAGGATGCCGATCCAGGCTTTCCAGCGCATAGGATGTTGGATGAAGCGTTGCCGTTATGAAAAAAACAAGAACCTTATGATGGGGGAGTCGTCGATCTGTTTCTTGTACGGATTATATCCATTCACCGTGGGGCACCAAAAAAAGGCTTACCAATATAACTTGAACCGATTTTAAAGACAACTTCAATTTATGATTAACGGGGTGATTCAAAACCTCTCCAAGGCCTTAATAGGGTTGGGATCGTCGTTGGTGGATCTGGCCTTCCCGCCGGTATGTTCCGGCTGCAGCGTCGGGCTGGAGGAGGGGGAGCGGATTGTTTGCGAGGGGTGCTGGTCCGGGGTGAACCTCCTTTCCGGTCCACGATGCCCGAAGTGTGGGGCCGCCCTTCAAGATCCGGTGGGGGAGTGTCCGTGCTGCTCGGGGCGTAGCTATCGGTTCAGCCGGGCATGCGTGTTGACCTCATATGATGAGAGCACCCAACAGCTGATCCATCTTTTAAAATACCGGGAAAAGACCAGTGTTGGGGTGCGGTTGGGTCGAATGCTGGCAGAGGCGATGGCGACGGATCCCGAGTTTGCGGAGGTGGATCTGATCGTGCCGGTTCCACTTCATCATAGCCGGGCTCGTGAACGAGGATATAATCAGAGCGCTCTGATCGCGAGGGGAGTGGGACAGACGTTGAACATACGGGTGGATAAGCGGACCCTAGTGCGGAGGAAGGCGACGCGGACACAGACCGAACTCTCCGCTGAAGAACGGATCGACAATGTGGCAACGGCGTTTGGGGTCCGGCGTCCGGAACGGGTGGCGGGCCTTCAGCTATTACTGGTGGACGATGTGTTTACAACGGGTGCCACGGTCGACGCCTGCGCTGCAGTTTTGTTGGATTCCGGGGCGAAAGTGGTTTTTGTGGGAGCGATAGCGAGTGCGTTCAAGGGATAAGCGTTCCAGAAAGGGGGTACCATCGGGATGACGGGTAGGTACCCGGCAGGAGAGGCGGACCGGGCAGTCGCTTATATGTGAATCCCTCTGCCTGCGACTGCAAGCGCGGCCTCTTTGATGGCCTCGGGTAGTGTGGGATGGGCGTGTACCGATCGGGCGATGTCTTCAGAGCTGGCCGAAAACTCGATCGCCACCGCACCTTCTGCGATGATCTCCGAGGCCCGAACACCCAGGATATGCATCCCAAGGAGGCGATCGGTCCTGGAATGGCTGATCACCTTGACCAGGCCTTCGGTGGACTCCAGGGCGTGGGCACGTCCGTTGGCGATAAATGGAAACTTTCCCACCCGCATCTGGATGCCTTTCTCTTTTGCGATTTCCTCGGTCATCCCGACCGAGGCCAATTCGGGGGATGTGTAGACCACGTTCGGAATGGCCTCGTAGTTCAAGTGGCCTCCCTTTCCGGCCATGAGTTCAACAGCGGCAATTCCCTCTTCCTCGGCCTTGTGTGCCAGCATCGGACCGGGGATCACGTCTCCGATCGCGTAGACTCCGGCCAGATTGGTCTCGTAGTTTTCATTGACCATGACGCGGCCCTTTTCGTCCATATCCACCCCCACCTGCTCAACCCCCAATCCCTCGGTATGGGGACGCCGTCCCACCGCGACCAGGACATGATCGCAACTTTCATCCCGGGTTTCCGAACCGTGTTCCACGATCAGATGGAGCTTTCCTTTTCGCACGGCCGATGACTTTGCACGCGCGCCAAGCCGGAAAACCAGGCCTTGTTTTTCGAGAGATTTCTGCAACTGGCGCGTCATTTCGAGATCCATCCCGGGCAGAATGTGATCCATCAACTCGATCACCAGTACCTCAGAACCGAGTCTGCTCCAAACGGAGCCCAGTTCCAGACCGATGGCCCCTGCGCCGATGACCACGAGGCGCTCTGGGGTTTTGGGAAGGGACAGGGCTTCGGTTGAACTGAGCACGTGGACTCCGTCAAACGGGAGATCGGGCAATTCGACCGGGGCGCTTCCGGTGGCGATCAATATCCGATCCCCTTTGACCGATTCCACACCCCCGTCCCTTTCCACCTCAACCGATCCCGGCCCCGTGAGCCGGGCGTTTCCCTCGATATGCTCAACCTTGTTCTTCCTGAACAAGCCCTTGACCCCTCGGTTCATGGTTTTCACGATCCCTTCCTTGCGCTTCATCATCGCAGACAGGTCGTGGTCGACGGGGCCGGTTTTGATCCCGTGGCGTGGGAAGGTGGTGCGGGCTTGGTATAACAGTTCACTGGACTCAAGGAGGGCTTTGCTGGGGATGCAACCCACATTCAGACAGGTTCCCCCCAGGGCTTCTTTTTCGATACAGGCGACGTGCATCCCCAGTTGGGCCGCACGAATGGCTGCGACATAACCTCCCGGCCCCGCCCCTATGACCAACAGGTCAAACTTTGTCTTGTTCAAGGTAACCTCTCTCGATGTTCATCCGATTCCGTTAACGCAAGCCGGATCCGTATCGAGCCTGTGTTGGCGGCTTTCTAAATTCCCAACATCATCCTTGCAGGATCCTCGATCAACTCCTTGATACGGACCAGGAAGGTGACGGAATTCCTCCCATCCACAAGCCGATGGTCATAGGTCAGTGCGAGATACATCATCGGACGGATTTCAACCCGGTCCCCGACGGCCACGGGCCGTTTTTGAATGGTATGCATTCCAAGGATACCCGTCTGCGGGGGGTTCAGGATGGGTGTGGAAAGCAGGGATCCGAACACCCCCCCGTTGGTAATCGTAAAGGTCCCCCCGGAAAGCTCGTCGAGGCCCAATCTTCCTTCGCGAGCGGCCCCGGCAACCCGCTTGATCTCCGACTCGATTTTGGAAAAAGACATCGCCTCGGTGTTTCGCAGTACCGGCACCACCAGGCCACGATCCGTGCTGACCGCGATTCCCATGTTGACGTTTTGATGGTAGACGATATCCTTCCCCTCGATACTGGCGTTCACATCGGGGTGGGCATCCAGGGCGAGTACGCAGGCACGAACAAAGAAGGACATCAGCCCGAGAGAAACGCCGTGGGTTTCCTGGAAGCGGTCCTTGTAGCGCCCCCGAAGGGCCATCAAATTGGTCATGTCGACTTCGTTGAAGGTGGAAAGGAGTGCGGCGCCCTGCTGTGCGGCGACCAGACGTTCAGCGATCCGAGCCCGGATTCGGCTCATGGGTACGCGCCTTGTACCCGAATCGTCAAACGGAGTATCACTCTTTTCTTCGGGGACCGGCTTCTTCTCGACTTCGATTTTTTCGACAGGTGGCTCCTTTTCTTCGGGGGGTTCTTCTTTTTGGGCTTCCACGTAGTCCAGAACATCCTGTTTGATCAGGCGGCCTCCTCGGCCGGTCCCCTTGATGAGCGCCGGATCCAATTCGTGTTCCGTAACCAGTCTCCGAACGGCGGGGCTCAGTTCATCAGCAGCCACGTGTTCCCCCGGGCCCTCGACCTCTCCGGCCTCGGGTTTTGCCCCTTCGGATACCGGTGTGGGGGGTGATTCGGAATCGGATTCCTCGATTCGCGCTATAGCCTCCCCGACCTGGATGGTGTCCCCGTCGTGTTTCAATGTCCGAAGGATTCCCGACGCCGGGGAGGGGAGTTCAACATCCGCTTTGTCGGTCTCGATGACGCAGATCGGGTCGTCGGTTTTGACCGAATCGCCGTCGGACTTCATCCACTCCACGAGTATCGCCTCTGTCACCGACTCGCCCAACTCCGGAATTTCGACAACGGTTGCCATGATTATCTCCCGCTTCCGTTTAATGCCTGAGAGACCAATTTATCCTGTTCGGCCAGGTGTGCCTTGTGAACGCCCGTCGCGGTGCTAGCGGAAGGCCCCCGTCCTATGAAGGGCATCGCTCTTCCATCCTGAATGACTTGACGAAGCCTCGGCTCGATGAAATCCCACGCCCCCTGATTTTGAGGTTCCTCCTGAGCCCAGCAGATCTCCTTGGCCCGAGAGTATCGGGCAAGAAGCTTCTCAGCTTCCTTGAAGGCGAAGGGATAGAGCTGTTCGATTCGGATCAGAGCGACGTCGTCTTTTTGAGCCGCATCTCTCGCTTCCAGGAGGTCAAAGTAGATTTTCCCCGTGCAAAACACCAACCGGTTTACTTTTTGAGGTTGGGCGGCAGGGTCGTCGATAATTTCACGGAACCGACCCTCCGCGAGTTCCGAAACATCTGAGGTGGCCTGCTTATGCCTCAGCAGGCTTTTGGGCATCATCAGGATGAGCGGCTTCCGGAAACTGCGGTGCATCTGTCGACGAAGCATGTGGAAGTATTGGGAAGGGATCGTGGGATAGCACACCTGGATGTTGTTCTCGGCGCAAAGCTGCAGGTAGCGCTCCAGGCGGGCGCTGGAATGTTCTGGGCCCTGACCCTCATACCCGTGGGGGAGAAGCAACACGATGCCGCTCATTCGTCCCCACTTTGCTTCACAGCTGGAGATGTACTGATCGATGATCGGCTGCGCCATGTTCGCGAAATCCCCGAACTGGGCTTCCCAGATGGTCAACCGCCACGGGTCAGCGGAGCTGATGCCGTACTCAAAGCCCAGCACGGCCAGTTCAGAGAGCATCGTGTTCATCAGGGTAAACTTCCCCTGCTTGTCCGACAGGTTGGCCAGGGGCCAATACGGCTTTCCCGTCTTTACATCGTGCCACACACCGTGTCGATGGCTGAAGGTTCCCCGTTGACTGTCCTGTCCGGTCAGGCGTATGGAGATGCCTTCCAACAGAAGGCTGCCCAGTGCGAGCATTTCGGCGCATCCCCAGTCGATCGGCAGCTTCCCTTCCACCATCTCAATTCTCGATTTCAGGAGACGCTGAAGTTTTCTGTAGACTGAAAAATCGGGGGGGGCGGTCGTCGCCTTTTTCACGATCTTTGTGAGGATCGTTTTTTTCACCGCGGTATCCGCCCTCCCGTCCCCAGACGCACGGCCGAGACCTTTCCAGAACCCTTTCAGGGAGGACATCCTCGGCTGGGCGGACTGGTTGTGGACGACCTCGAGTGACTCGTCAAGGCGTCGTCGGGCATCACCCCGGATCTTATCATATTCCCCCTGGTCAATCAGGTTGTGTTCCCGCAGGGACTTGAAATAGAGATCGCATACGGATGGATGTTTATCAATTTCACGGTAGCGGCCGGGTTGGGTAAAACTGGGATCATCCGCCTCGTTGTGGCCGTATTTTCGGTAACACCATAAGTCTATCACCACGTCCGCTTTGAAGGCCTGTCGAAAGGACATCGCGAGACGTCCGATCTGGACCACAGCCTCCGGGTCGTCCGCGTTGACGTGGAAGACAGGGGCCTGAATGATTTTTGCCGAATCCGACGGATATGAGGTGAACCGGGTCTGTCTGGGGGTGGCCGTAAAACCGATCTGGTTGTTGATGATGATGTGAATGGTTCCCCCGGTATCGTATCCGTTCAACTGGCAGAGGTTAAGGGTCTCATCGACGATCCCCTGACCCGTAAACGATGCATCCCCGTGGATCAGGACGGGAACGACACGGCTGCGCTGCTGGTCGTTCCGATTTTCCTGCTTGGCATAGACAATGCCTTCGATTATGGGGTTCACCAGTTCCAGGTGGCTTGGATTAGGACTGAGGGAAAGGTGTAATTTGTGTTCCTGTTGTGTGATGTAGTCGTGCGAATATCCCATGTGATACTTGACGTCCCCGGAACCCTCCGAACTCTCGTGAATGGCGGAACCCTCGAACTCAGAGAGGATCGATTCATAGGGTTTATGCATCAAATGCGTCAGGACATTCAGACGGCCCCTATGGGCCATTCCCATGACGATCTCTTCGACCTCCAACGCAGCCCCGGTCTCGACCAGGTTGGTCAGAAGCGGGATCAGGGATTCTCCGCCTTCAATCGAAAAGCGTTTGTGGCCGACGTATTTCGTATGTAAAAACTGTTCGAACCCCTCCGTAGCGACCAGATGGGACAGGATGTTATGACATTGTGATTTCGAAAACTTCGGGCTGTTTAAAGTGGGTTCAATCCGTTTTTGAATCCAAAGGCGCTGACTCATGTACGGAATTTCAACGTACTCGTACCCGACGGTCCGACAGTAAGTCATACGAAGCTTTTCGATCAGATCCCGCAGTGTGCCATCCGTGGGTCCCAGGAAACCTCCCGAGCCGACTTTACGGTCAAGATCCTTTTCGGAAAATCCATATTCGGAAATCTCCAACAAGGGCTGGAGGGGTCGTTCGTAACCGAGGGGATCGAGCCTTGCCTCCAGATGGCCGAATCCACGATAGGCGTTGACCAGTCCGTGAGCGCCTTTGCCCATCCCGTTTTCGGCATCAAATTTGTGGGATTCATCCGCAGATGCGTCCTGTTGGGCCCCACCCGCCCCGAGCTCGAATCCTTTAAAAAAGGCAACCCAATCTTTATTCAGGGTACCTGGGTTGTTCCTGTAGCGTTCGTACATCTCCTCGATGTAGGCGACATTGGCGATATTGATCGGATCGAATGATTCCATACCAGGAATAGCCTCTTGGTAAGTTGGATGGGTTAGTTAGTCCTTCAAGCCAACCGCTGTCTTGCAAGAACCGATGCCCCGAGCACGCTCGCGTCGTCTCCGAGTTCGGCCGGCACGATCTGTACGAGATTCCCGGTAAAAGGGAGCGCCTTTTTTTTGACGGTTTTTCGGACCGGGGGAATGATGTGGTCTCCAAATGCTTCCACAACGCCGCCCCCAAGGACGATCATCTCCGGATTCAGGATGTGAATGATGTTCACGGCCGCGATTCCGAGGGCTACAGCCGCACGCTTGACGATCTTTTCCACGTCCCTGTCACCCTGCTTCAGGGCTCTGGAGATGTCGCTGCTCTTTATGGAAGCCGGGTCGCTGAGCCGTCGCTTGATTTGTTTGGATTTCTTCCCTTTCCCGATCGCGGCGGCTATGTCGCGGGAGATTGCGCTGCGGCTAGCGATGGCTTCGAGGCATCCCCGGTTTCCGCAGCCGCACCTGGGGCCTCCGATCTCGACGATCATGTGGCCGATTTCACCCGCGGTCTTGTTCAATCCGCGATGCAGACGGCCGTCCATGATCACGCCGCCCCCTATGCCCGTCCCGACGAAGATACCGACAAGGTCCCTAACCCCTCTCCCCACCCCGAGGACGTGCTCGCCCAGGGTACCGACATTGACGTCGTTGTCGAGGAACACGGGCTTTTTCAGGGCTTTTTCAATGACGGCCTTAACCGGGACGTCCTTCCATCCTGGAAGATTCGGTGCGAATATGACCACGCCGTTGTCGGGGTCGAGAGGCCCGGGGGCGCCGATACCGACGCCTCGGATGTCGCCCATCCCAAGGCCACCCTTCTTCAGGGCCTCCCGGGCACAGGCAACCATCCGTTTCATGACATCACGGGGACCCTTTGCACCGGTCGGCAGCTTGGCCCTTCCTGTGATGCGCCCCTCCGGGCCCACGGTTGCGGCGAGAATTTTCGTGCCTCCGAGGTCGATGCCGATCACATACTTTGAGTTTTTACCTGCCACGAAGATCCTTCCAAAATAAAGATGAAGGATGAAATCAAGGATATTCTTTTATCCATTTACCAAGACTCGGTCTTCCGCTGAATTTCCTGGACGAGGCTGTGGATCTCTTTGATGTCTCTCAGCCTGCCTTTCTCCGGTTTCGTCTTGATCCCTCGAACCGACGACAGCAGTTTCTGAAGTGATTCCTCCCGGTTCTTTCCACCACTGTGTTCGCGGATCACCTCCTGAAGCTGTAGGATTCGTCCCTCGACTTTTGATGCGTATGCGTCGACGATATCCTTGAATACCGAACGGAGTCGGTTCAGCTCTGTCTCCATCGATTTTCGGGTTTTGCTCCCCATAACGATGCCGGGCTTTTTGCGCACAGGTGGGCGTGACGATGATCTCTTCGCTCTTTTTCGGGGTTCGTTTGGCATCAGGCTCAGACCTTTTTATAGGATAGGTTCCACGAGGGCCTGGATGTTATTGGCAATCGTTCGTGTGGCGCGGTTTCCGTTGATGATGTCGAATCCGTAGACCTTCTGCATCCTCTTGAACTCACTCTGCATATAGCCCTGGTACTTCATGAAGCTGTCGAACATATCCCTCGAAATCCCGATGTCCATTCCGGATTCCCAGTGGTCGAGGGTTGCCTGTTTCTGGAAATTGCGCTCTACCAGTTGGCGTGGGCTGACCTGAAGGTAGAAAACGGTATCCGGAACGATGGCGATGCCGTAGAGGGATTCCAGCCAGGGACGGTCGGCACCCCGGACGACATCCCTGGCGATGAGCGTGTAGATGTAGCGGTCTGCAAGGACGACGAATCCTGCCTTGAGGGCAGGAATGATCCTGTTTTCCAGCTGGTCCGCGAAGTCCGTTGCGTAGAACAGGCTCAAGGTCGTCTTCGTGAGGATGTTTCCCTGTTTGGCCTCGCTGAGGGCATTGCTCACCAGCGTGGAGCGGTTCAATCCTACGTTGACGGTGGCGTGCCCTTTTCGCTCCAGCCATTCGGTCAGAAGCTCGGCCTGGGTGGACCGGCCAGAGCCGTCCGCTCCTTCGATCACGATGAGTTTTCCGATCAGGTTTTTCAGATCGACGCCCGGCAACCCATCTCCATAAAACCGTTTCATGTCTACCTCCTCGTCCGCCATCGGAAGCTGGGCAGATCGATCCGGTCAGCGATGATGGATCGAACCATCTCCTGTTGGACGTCGATGCTCTTATTTGCGTCGATCACGGTAAATCCGAACTCCCGGGAGAGTTTTTGGTAGCCGGCATTGATCCGTTTCTGAAAGATGCTGAAGCTCTCATAGGGGTCTTGTGAGAGGCCGAGGTCCATCCCGGCCTCGTGATATTTTAGGGAGGGACGCCCGTCGAGAATACGGTCGAGGGCGATGTTGAGCGGAACTTTAAAGAAAAAGGTGATATCGGGATCTACGGCGAAGCTGTAGAGATTGTAGACCCATTTCCGGTTGCATCCGCGGACGATGTCACGGGCGAAAGCCGTGTAGATGTATCGATCCGCAAGGACGATATATCCTGCCTGGAGCAGGGGGAGGACTTGGCGCTCGTAGCGGTCTGCGAAATCCGTGCAGTGGATGAGGGAAAAGGTAGTCGGGGTGAGGAGCTGCTGCTTTTTGCCACGCTTGGTGACGTTTTTTACGACGACGGAGGAATTCCATTCGGTGAAGTAGACCTTCAGGTTTTGAAGTTCCAGCCAGCGTTTTACCAGGTAGATTTGTGTGGACTTGCCCGATCCGTCCAAGCCTTCCACGGCTATGAGTCTCCCTGGAAATGGATGGCCTTTGCTCCGTTCCGGCATGGGCTTCAACTCTCGTTTGATTTTTTAAGTCATTTTTAAGGACACTATTCATAACAATTTATGCGATTATTTGTCAACAGAAAAATAAGGGATCGTTGCCAGCGCAATGGGAATATTGGATTTGGTGATGGTCCTTCTTTTTGTTACAACCCAATTTTCCACACGTGTGGAAAATTGGGTTGGATTCACTGCCGGATCCTAATGAGCTTTCAACTATATTAAATTCAACATAGTTACAAATATTCTGCGTTTCGGATTTGGAGGCGTGTTCGGGAATTGAAGGCTTGGGTTAGTCCGCATTTTCCGGGTTCGACTCGGGAGGGGGGTGATATTTGGGCGGGCTATCGTGTTCCCTCACCCCACCTCGCGTTGCTCGGCACCCTCTCCCGGGTGCCGGGAGAGGGGAAGTTCATGAAAGTATTTGAACTTGGATACCCCTTCCTTTGGAAGGGGAGGAAAAGTTTAGCTTGCTGAGGGTAAGCTAAAAGGCTGTTTTGTCCGTACCGTAGTCGAAAAGGTAACTTCTAAAGTGATCAGAGGATATATTCGGTTTCATCTTCAAGAGCAGAAAGGGCCCCTACAGTTGGATCTGTTTGGGGAGGGGAGTGGTTAATGCCCCGCCCTTTGGGCGGGGTGATTTACTAGGCTTTCCCAAAAAAAAAAATAATGGTAGGAGCCGCCTCCTGGCGGCGAATATGATAAAGGAGGTGAATCTGTCGATTTTATGGCATCATTATCAAAATGTATTTTGACGATCACCTTGCAGGGGAACTACCGTCCAGGGCATTAGGTCTTACTATCGAATGGGCGTCAGTTCATCAAGGTGAACTGAAAGACTTGTGGGAAAAAGCTCGAAATAATAAAAAGCTGGACAAGCTAGATCCTCTAGATTAGAAAAGTCTCCGAACAAACATTATCCATAATTCCGCAATAACTGAAGCCAAAGTTGTTGCGGATTTTTATTTGAGGGTGGCCTGGACTGCGATTTTACACCAGACCGTTGGGCGGACTTAAAGACCGTTACTGATAGAGCTCCAGGTTTGAGCTTTTTCTGGCCGGGCATGACTGAAAATCAGTATCCGGGATACCGACGCCGAGTTTCTTCCAGTCGATGTCCTGGAACATCAAGCGCAGAAAGCCTCTTTCCGCCTTCAACTTATATATACGGACATCATTGGCGGGCACCCCACAGTGCAGCGCACCGTCCTCGACGACCGCTTCCGAATGCCCAAGCCAGGCCTCAAAGGCTTCTATTGGGGCATCCTTGATCCGCAGCCGCCCTTCCCACTGCAGGTCGGGAGAATTGTTGCACAGGGTCACAATCAGTTCGTCTTCTCTGTCCGTCACATTGACCAGGTAGTAAATCGGCCGGCCTTCGACTTCCAACGGGTTGAGATTGTTCAACACGTCGCCTAAAACGTACTTGATTCCTTTCAGAAACTCGTGGCGTTTCTCGGTCCGTCCCCAGCATTTGACCGTGACCATAAAGAGTGTCCCATCACCGACGGAGTTCCGTATCACCAGGGGGTCACCCTCGTCTGTTTCAAGCAGGACTTCACCCGTCGTCACCAGAGCCTTGTGGTATTCGAATGGGCCCTCGCGAAAGGTCCGGCCGTCCGCTGACCGGGACTCGCCGGCGTGACTTTGGACGGTCTCGGACACTTCGGCGCCGGCCACCTCGGGGGTGATTCCCGGCCACTGATCGACTGCTGCGATCACGATCCCGCCGTCCCGGAGGAAACCTGTCAAGTGCTCGGCACCGTCACTGGCGATCTGCTGTTCGCCCAGGAGCACCACGACCCGATACTTGTTCAGACAGGCCGAGGAGGCGTTGGAGAGAATCACTTCGAACATGTCGCCGAAAGGCGTGTTGGTAATGTAGCCGCGTTCATCGCGGTAGTAGCTGGCCTGTTCGTAGCCCGGATAGACCCAGCGGAAGAAGTTGTCGATCTGGTAATCACCCCTGGCATAAGGGATGTTGCCCCAGACGCGATCTCTCTCGGTCCGATAGTAATCCCCCGGGGGGTTCCAGCCGTGGTCGTGATCGAGCATAATGGCCAGTGGCATGTAGCACGTTCCTCGCACCGGATGTTCAGCCGCGAACTCCTGACATTGTACGTGAGCTCTGCCCCGGGGGGTTAGATTAGCTTCCAAAAGCCCATAGCCCGCCTCATTTGGGCCCCCAGCCATGATGAACGACTCATATTCTCCGCTGACCTTGCCCCCATATTTGACGTAAGGAAAAAGCCCTGCCGAGAAGGCAACAATGGAAGCCCCGTTCATGTAGGCAAGATACCACTCCCGCTTGTCCAATCCCTCGCTGGGACCGTAATCAGGGCCCACGATGGCGTCCCCGGAGGTCACGTTTTGCCCGTCTCTGAAATACGGTCTCTGACCCCAACGGCTAACGGAAGAGATGGATGTCGTCATAAGCAAATCGTATTGTTTGGAGGCCCCGCGGCAAAATGACCAGAGAAGTGTGTCAGAGGGCAGTTGTTCCTCAGCCTCGATGCCGAGCATCCGGGTCTCGTGTTCGGCGGCGTAATGGCAGCCGTAGCCCAGAGAGCTTATCGACATGCCACGATGAAAGGCACGTCCATAGAACCAGTCCAATACTCGATCGTATTCCTGTCGCGCCTCGGCACGGGAACGCTGAGGTGACGGCACCCCTACCCTCCCCATCTCCTCGGCGTAGTGTCCGGTCCAGCACCAGCCGCCGGTGTACCCGCCGTCCAGCTCAGAATCCCCTTTCAGGCCGATAAACTTCTCTCCGAACGTGTCGAGCAAAAACTCGAAGTAGCCGCGCGTTTCTTCCTCGCCGTACCAGGTCATATTCACGTGGAAAATGTAGATTCCGGCACCGGCCAGCTTCCTCAAACTGTGCTGCCAACCATGCCACTCGGTTCCATCTTTTTCCTTGATCCAGTGGCGGGTGTAGAAGAACACGGCGGAGGCCATCTTGTATCGCAGAATGGCCTCCCAGCAGGCCTGCGAGTCCGGGTGTTTCATCATGAGGGCATTACGAAAGTCACACTTCATCTCTGCCCGTGTCATGGGCTTGGTCGCGCACTTCCTGTAATGCTCTCCCTCTTCAGGGATGACCGGGAGGTTGTAGATTGGTCTCATGTGCGCACGCACCCTTCCTGTGATCGAGAGGTTTCCCTAAAACACGAACCGGTCCGTCCTTAGTCGAGTTTTTATGCTACTTGTCATCAAAGCAATCAGCCCACACTTGCGGCGAGCCTTTCGGGCAGCCGTCCCACCTTGGGGATCGGGTTCTCCGAGTACTGTTTCCCCGGGAGCGGTTCGAACATGAAGACCCCCTGATAGTCGATATCGTTAAGGGCAGAGAAGATTTCCGTCCACGACATGTCGCCGCCCTCTTCAAAGGGAGCGAAATGATCGTGTCCGTAGGGCGACTTCGGTCCGATGG
The DNA here is from genome assembly GCA_965217865.1 of Candidatus Latescibacterota bacterium. Lineage (GTDB taxonomy): Bacteria > Latescibacterota > UBA2968 > SICM01 > SICM01 > CBDCJO01. Next base: position 5,165,002 of record CBDCJO010000002.1, read on the forward strand.
CGCTGCTGATCCAATCGTGAAGATGGAGGTGGTGCAGCCGATTTCCGATGCTCCCTATGATTCTGGCCGGTGCTCCGGGATGGATCATGAGGTTCTGTTTCTGGGTGTTGCACTCGTGGCCGACATCCAGGCAGATGCCGATCTGCGGATGCGAGATGGAGTCAACCCATTGGATGCAGGCCGAGACGTTCTGCTCCTCCCTTGGAGCGTTTTCGATAAGCAGGTGGATATCCTGGCCTTCGCAGTGTCTGGCCAATTCGCAGTAACTCTTTCTGGTCGCGTCCTGGATGATCGGAAGGTGCGTCACCCACGCTTTGCAACCGAGCGAGACGAAATAGTCGATGACGCGTTTGCATCGATCTACTTCCTTCAGTCGCTGAGTCTCGCCCCCCGTTTCCAGGCTGTTGCGGTCTGACCAGTTCAGGTGGCCACGCACGTCGAAGAACCTGGCGTGGAAGGATACGATCGACAGGCCCAGATCCTTACACGCCGAGACGATCCACTCCATGGTCTGAGGATCGTCTTCCTTGAACTGATTGATGGGATGCTCCATGATCTCCAGATTGGGGATCCCCGCACGGCTGATGTCTTCCAAAGCCTTCAGGTCGAGTGGCCTGTTGGCCACCACGCCAGTAGAGATGCCCAGACGGGACCGCAGTTCCTCCACGCTATAGGGTAGCATCGTCGCTCCTTGTTTTCGTTGCAGTGGATCTAATTCGCAACAGTCTGCTTTTGGTTATCTCGTTACAACCTGCAAAGTAGTTCCGTATCGCAATAACGGGCAAATGAATTCTCTCTGTAACAGCGATCGATCAACAATACCTGTCTCGGAACTGGTCAACGACAATCCGGAGGTCTGATGTGAGAACCCGGATAACTTGCTGCTCCAGCTCAGCCGGTATACCTCCATAGAAGGCCTCCGGCACAGCCCCAGCGATACTTGCCATAGTATCCGCGTCACCCCCCCCCCAGCGAGATCGCGGTCCGGACTGCATCCTCAAAATCTTCGGACTCCAGGAATGAGATCAGCGACTCAGGTACCGACCCCTGACACGACACGTCGAATCCATACGTCTCGCGGATCTCGTCGGCACTCCGACTCAGGTTGTATCCAAACCGCTGTTCAATCGTCTCACGAATCTCGGTCCGGGAAGCACCGTTCCGGGCCAAAAACACGGCCATCGAGGTTGCCTGGGCGCCTTTGACGCCTTCCGGGTGGTTGTGCGTGATCACTGCAGTATGTTCTGCTTCCTTCAGTACGCTTTCAACACTCTCGAAGGCCCACCCGACGGGGCTCACGCGCATCGCCGAGCCGTTACCCCAACTGTTGTAAGGTGCTCCGCCGCCGGCACTCGCCCATTGGATGAAGTGGCCCCCGTAGCCCGCGTATGGAAATTTCATGGCGTAATCACGCACCACAATCCTGTAGTCCGTCCCGTGCAAGATCGCATCCGCGATGGCCACGGTCAGGACTGTATCGTCGGTGAACCGAGACTGCTCGCAGATCAGGGGAAAGGACTTGTGCTTAATCGGGGACAGTTCGAAAACCGATCCGACGATGTCCCCCGCAATGGCCCCAAGCAAAAGAAGATCTGTTCCCTATGTGTCTCGATGGAATTATCGATTCCCCCGTGTCGGAAAGGTGAGCCTAGCTCGCAAGCGCCGTGGCCGCTCCAAACTGACCCCGGTAATGTTTCCTGCCGAACTCGGAGAAGTCCTCTCTCAAGAAAAACATGCCCCCGCTGCGCAGACGCTTCCCGGCCTTTAGATGGTCCAGAAACGCCCGGCGCAGGGTCGTATCTCTGGGTGCGGAGTCAGGGTCAACCTCGTGGCTGTCGAAAACGAAATAGAGGCCGTCCTTACCGTTCGAAGGCCGTGGAAAGAGATAGAGCTCTTCCTGGTATTTCACCAGATTGGAGTTTTCGTCCAGCATCTCGGCAAGCTGCGTGTTCAGAATCCAGGATATGCATTCGAAGCCGACAAAGAGATGCTCAGGGTAGTATCGAGGGAAAAAATCCAGCGCCTTAGCCATCGAATCCCGGCAGCAGTCCAGGCTCATGGCCTCGCCCTCGGGAATGTGCATGCCGAGAACCGTATCGCCCAATTGGAGCAAACAGTCCCAGGAATCTGTCCTCAGCGTCACGGGCCTTGGGAGGGCCTTTCCGGTCGGACAAACGGGAGTCCCGGTGACCCGATCTCCAACATCCGTCAGCACAGATGTCCACGAAGTGACACCATCCGACCACGCCACGAAGCCTTCCTTATCGTAGGCGATTCCGGGTTCCGACAGCGCAAGCACCCGGCCTTCCAGGTGATGCCGGTAGGCCATGAGCTGACCTTGGAAGGGCCGGAAATGATATTGCATGCGCCCCAGCAGGTGAAGGTCGCCCGATCCGACCAGTCGGTACCAGGTCAATAGCCTTCTTTCGATTCCGGGTCTTCCGCCAGTTATGCGTCCGTACCGCGTGAGTCCGTTGCGGATGTCGGCCCCCGTCCCGCGCGTGACCGCCTCGGGGATGCCGCGCGCCCGGTGGGTTTCTCGAAGTCGGCCGAGGCCCGCCATCCCGAGTAGCAAATAAAAAACACCCCCCGACCCGTTCAGCGCGTGGTCCAGCTCGGGCCATGCATAGAACGATCGACTTTCGGCCGTTTGATAAGCGAGACGGTAGGTGTGCCAGGCCAGGTTGCGAAGCGATGAACGCTTTTGAATGGTCTCCGCAGTCTTCTCAAGAAGCGGCTCAAGAGCTTTCGGCAGACCGGTCCAGGCCCGGTTCTCGAGAAAGACTTCCGGAGTCAGGAAGTCAAGCGAATCCGGACAGGTGGCGACCGAGATGTCCCAACCCGGCTCGAGAGCGTCGCGTCCACTGGTCTCACCCAGTTCATTCAGGACAGATGTTAAATCCATTGGCCAGTCCGCGGTATCGCCCTCCTCAACCCCCTCCTGTATTGTGTGGCGACAACCATCGGCATTGTATACTACGATGTCGGTTTGATTAGTCGGAAAAATATCATGAAGTGCGTAACCAAAAGCAACGGAACTAACATCGTCGGAATGTACCAAGTTGCTCCTAGGTTCGGCGCTATTTCGATATGGCGTAATGCATTGAGCAGATCTACCGTACCGACGATGTTGAATAACCAGACCAATGCCAATGATCCAGCCCAATTTGCCCGCAAGGCAATGAGTGCCAACAACGCAAGGACACCAGTAGCTAAATCCCCGTAAGCCGCATAAGTCGCGAAATCTTCGGGCAACGGTTGCGCCAAGAGGCCAGGGACGAGGAACACCATGCCAACGTGGCGGAACGCATGTGGTAGAGCAAGCCAGAAGAGAGCTGTGTGATGCGGCTGCTTGTCCAACCAGGGCGTTAACGTCCACCTTGCGAGCAGGCCGATCACAAGCAGACTTAGGAAAAACTGTAGTCCGAAAATGGCTTGAACGTCCATTGCATTACCTCCTGTTTTTTTCCACCTCCAGGGTGGGTATAAGGGTGGTTTCTTGGGTCTATGGGGCTTAATCGAACGACAACGGAAGTCCTAGAAGTACCCACAAACCCCACACGACGGCCAGGACCGAGATGCGGGCGATGGATTCGCGGAAGACCTGGACCCACCGGTCCGGTGGAACCCTCCACAGTCGGATAGTGATCACTAAGAGCATTAGCAATGTAACGATGTTCCAGCCTAAAACAGCGTAGCGGTTTGGAGTCAGACCAAGTTCAAAAGTCCGGCTTATGATCGCTGCCAAAGCATATACGTTGAGGAGCCAGGTTATCCCCCCCAATGTCAGGACGGCATACCGCAGGATAGAATTCCGGCGAGGGGACTGTTCATCAGGGGCCGTCGCGGAAACGGTCAGTAAGACCAGGATGGCCAGAATAGTGGCGTTGTAGACAATAAGGACCTCCCGCTCCTGAAACGGTCGCCAGAAGTATAAGGGGATGAACACAAAGACATAGACGGCTAGTAGTCCAAGGGCCAAAGGCAGCATGAGCCGGGTTAGGATTCTGAGGATGCGGGCAAGGCCGGTCGTCCAGTTTTGCGCCACCGGCTCAAACGTGGGGTCGTATACACTGGCTATGGCGAGGATCGGAATGGCGCCAATGCCCCGATGCCGCAATGGTTCGAACTCCATCTTGGGGAAGCTTGATTCCTAGCACGGAGAATATGCCGTAGGTTAATCCCAGGAAGATTACGCCAGCACCGAAATAGATGCCGCCGGTCAGAATGGCTTCCACCGTCTTTATAAAAAATGCGTAGCATTGCCTGGCAGGATCAGGACGCCCCAGGGTTAGACCGACTCCTACCGCTGCCCAGGCAACAAACGGAAGGTGGAAGGCGATTAGAGTCGCAATGTGGTCAGTCCTGTCCCAGGCTATCAGTGCCGAGTACACGGCAATCAGTATGACAGCAACGGAGGGACCTCCGTACCGACGGATGCGCTCCGCTGTGCGCTCAACCGATCCTAAAAAGAAAAGGACGCCCAGGGCCGTCAGTGGACCCCACCCGATCCAGAACAGAGGCCGGGCTTCACCGGGGTCCGGAACCGGGGGCTTGTCCCCGGCGAAAAGCGCATACAGAATTCCCAAAACAACGCTTGTCGCAACGGCCGTTCGCCAGTGCCGGGTCTGGCTCTCCTTGACAATTTGACCTTCCGACATCTCTGCGTCAGCTGGAGATTGGACGTTGAGCCGGCAAGCCCATGCCGAGAAGAGGATGTCCTCCGGGTGTTCCCCTGCACATTGTCCGATTACCTCTATGAAGGCTGGCTCATCTTCGGCGGCCACGGCCTGTCTGTAGAGCCGTTCCAGTCCGCCTGCATCACCCATTGCCCCTTCGATCTGACTTTTCAGGCTCATGAACCACCCCCCGGATAGTGTATGTCAATCAAAAAAACTCATAGAGATCAACGAAAAATTGCAGCTCATCCTGCGAAACAGGCTTAGTACCATACCCCTGGAAAAAGGCTTGATGATCGGACTCACTCAAGTTTGGGACAGCATCTTTGTTTAACACCAAAGCCATGTCGTATCGGGGATCACCTACTGCTCCTCCGGACCAGTCTATAATCGAAACCTCCCCATCATCAGCCATCAGGATGTTCTCAAGATTGAAATCGCCATGGATCAGTCGTGCTTGGACTGCGTCGGGGCGGTCAACCTTAAGTCGAGAAAGCAGTGCCTCATCCCCATCGACCTCGTAGTTTCGCAGATTAAATTCTGCTTCGGAGAGTGTGGCATCGAGCCAATCCATTGACGATTGGTGCTTCAACCCTAGGGGAATGGGGCATTGATGCAGCATATGAAGTGTCGAGCCCATGATCTCGAACACTTGCTGTCGTTTTGACCCACGTATGTCAGGCAGAACATCTTCCACTTGCTGACCTGGTTTGAAGTCCATTATCAGCCACGACGCACACCCCGCATCATCCACAATGAAACGATGGGGCCTGGGAACAGGCAGATCGGTTGCTGTCAATGCAGTTAGGACTTCATACTCCCGTCGTAGCCACTGTCGATATGGCTCTCTGCGACTGCGCTTGAGGACAAGATTTTTATTTGCTCCGTGAACGAGCGCAATATCAGAAGTACAGCCTTCCCCCAGTTCAGCCAGTGTATAGGTGTCTGGCAGGACTTCTGCCAGTTCAGGTGGAATGTCTGAGAGAGTGATCATCCTGGCTTATCAATAACCTAAGTATTACGACAAGGGGCGGTAACGTTTTTATGTCCCTGAACCGCGCAGCGGTTTGGCGAATAGCGAATGCCCGCAACCGGGAACGCTGCTGTTACTCGCTGTACGATTCTTGTTAGCACCTTCGGACGACCTAACTTGATTCGTTTAAGGCGTTAATCAGTCGTGATGCGACCAGGTGGTCATCGGAGCGCTTTAGGGTGGAAACACATTTATAAACATAGTTGCTACCAGAGCTGAATTCGATCGGAGGGTTCTGATTTCGACAGGCAGTCACGACGTTCACGTGAGTTGATTTCCGATCCGCGTCGAAAAGAATGCGGAGGCCAAAGTCGTCACCCCACCTTCCATGCTCTACAACTTCGAAGTCTAAATAAGGAAAGACAGAGAGTTTTTCACGAAGTTCCTTGATCCGGGACAGGAAATCTCTTTCAACGGATCGCTTATCCCGCTGAAGTAGCTCACGGATGGCGACATAAATACCCACAAACTCCTCTTTTCCTACTTTACAGCTTAAACCTATGCCACCGTTCTGCCGGTCGTTGAGCTCACACGCTGCAATCAGGTCTTTTCGTCCGACTACGATTCCCGTAGATGCTGGTCCACATACAGCCTTGCCGCCGCTGAAAATTTCCAAATCTACTCCCATCTCTTGAGTGAAATACCAAAAATTCTCTTTGGGAGGAACCTCATATGCCGCGTCAACTATGACAGGAATACCTCGCGCCCGGCCGACAGCAACCGCTATGTCCAAAGGAATCATTAGCTCTCTCGCAAATGAGCACATAAGGATGGCTGCCGTCCGGTCGGTTATTGCCCGCTCAAGTTCTGTTTCCATGTCCTTTCGATTGGCACCGCCAATTACGCGTACAGAAACACCCGTAGGGCGAATGGATACACGCTCATCCCATCCGAGGGTTGTAACCGCCAGGTCACCGTCGCAGGCATCATTGGCAGTTGCGCCGGGATCGGTGTAAGTACCCCCGCACTCCACCTTCAGGGTGTCACCGATCATTGTCACCACCGGATCTGTGGTGTCCTCGATCGTCACTTCCACCGAATCTGTGGCCGTGGCGATCCCATCGCTCACAATCAAATCGATCGTATGGGTTCCAAGCGGGAGGGTTATTGTAGGGCTTACCCCGGTGGCGGATCCTCCGCCTTCTGAAAAAGGACCGGTCCAGTTATAAGACAGGGGAGAGGGGCCGTTGTCCGGATCACTCGATCCGGAGCCGTCCATGGTAACGGAAGTCCCTGTGGGGGATATGCATTCCACCGCGTCGTCCCCGGTCTGGTCCGGTCCGGCGTCGGCTGATCGTCCCACCAAGTCGAGACGTAGAGATTGCCGTTGAAGACCTGGTTACGGTCAAACCGAATGCCCTCAGACCCTCTACCCAGGCTAACGAAAACTGAGATTGGACCGTTTGGTTCATCGAGTCTTCTCACCGGGGCTGCGACGGTACTGTTGACGATAAACATACTGTTGTCAAAACCGAACTCGAGGTAGCCGAAATTTGGTGACAGTCCCGACGCAACTAATGTTCCCTTGTCGCCAGCCGGAAGACCTTCAGGAGGTACGCGGTAGATTGATCCGCCGGTCAGAAAATAATAAACATCAGTCCCAAAATCGCCACCCTGTCCCACCGAAACGTCAGTAATATCTGCCCCAACGCCGGATACAATCGGCTGGATCTCCCAGTCCCCCGCCGCGATAACAGAAGGCTGTGTCACGGCCGACAAGGGGGCAAACAGGATCGAGACCAGCGCGATAGCTGACAACCCAAACCACTTGGATGTTGATAAGCTCATCATTAGTTCCTCCTTAGTTTTTAGGCGTCCTCGATTTACTTTTTAAATCCTGAAAATCATTCTGACCGTTCGATCCCAATCCACAGGACGGACTGTAAACCAAACGCCACACAAACAAATAGCCGCACCTGTAAGATGCGGCTCCTAAACCGTTTCCCCGACGGAATTGGTGTTGGCGTGCATTGGTTCCTCCCCGGACCAAAAACACGTAAATCAATAACTTACTACCTTAGCCGATTGGCATTTCAAACAAAAAAACCAGACAAAGCATCCGCAGTCGAATGGCTGAGTCTGGCAAGTCCCTGACACTTACCGATACCAGAAATAGCATCTGGATTATATCTTTTTAATTATTCTCAATATACATCACGGCCAGGGGAAAGTCAATTGGTACAATTACGCAATTTTAATAAAAAAATAACCTAATCTGGATAGGGTATATATACCTATTGAAAGACGGGGGCCAGAGGCCAGAGGTCAGGAGTCGGGATAGTCAAAACCGGTGCCCAAAAGTAAGGAGCAAGAGGTGTAAGGGTCAGGTACTTACCCTTACACCTGGCTTCCGGCCCCTATTTCTATCCCAAAATCTCGAATCGTATCTTTTCGCTGGTCTGGAGGATATCCGTGAAATCGGGAGGGAGGAGGATCTGGAGGAAGGGACTGATCGAGAAGGTATCCTCAATGACTTCCCTATTATCATCGCAGACAATTCGGAATTTCCTATCGGAATCCTTCAGCTTTTTATTCCTTTCGATGAGGGACTCAGGAACCGTAAAGACCCTCACGTCACCCCATTCATTCAGGACCAGCCAGGAGGTTGGCGAAAGGACCCGGATCCGGCTTGTCCCCGCGGTTGCAAGGGACTGTTTAGCCGGTATGGGTACTGGGACAACAGCCTGGGGTTTCGATGGCTGTTTCTTTCCGTGCTTCGAGCGTATCTTCCTGCCAGATCCCCTGGTGGGTCGGACATGCCGAGGCCTTGTAATGAGCCGGACATTGGCCGCGATGGCGAATATCAGGAAAAAGGCGAGGAGAACGGTTAAGACGCCTCCGGAATAACCCGGGAGATCCAACCCCAGCCGAAGCCCGCCGATCATCACAGCCACCGTGTTTAGAAAGATGGCCGAACCCGCGAGGTGTGCCGTGGAGAGAAGATACAGTATCAGGAGCGGGGAGAGGATGGCGGTGGCGGAGATTGTAAATGCTGAGGAGTCCACGATATGCAGCTCTTAATCAGTGTTGAAGGGAATGGTTCTGGATAGAACGTGGGGATTTTTACTACTAGAATATATATAAATTAAAAATCAAAAACAAGAGAGAGATTTTTTTTGAGCCAGTTCCTGAGCCAGTTTAACAGGGGTTCTTCTTTTAGCTAATGGCCTTATTCCCCGACTGGAGTCGGGTCCCACAAGTCTAAGGGGTCATTTCATTCATCTAAATCCCTGGCTTCTGACCCATGACCCCCGTCCTAATCCCTTGGGGGGACGGCACAGAGAAACCCGAAAGGCTCATCTCCGATGTTCTCGAATTGATGCTGTTCGTTGGGCGGAATGTAGACCACGTCTCCAACGCCGAGCTCCGCCACTTCCCATCCCATCATCACCCGGGCTTTCCCCCTGAGGATGTAGACCCCATGGTCGTGGTCGTGTCGATCGAAAGAGGTCTGTCCACCTGAAGCGACTTCGTAATACCGAAGGCCGAAGTTCACCGCGCCATCCTGGCTGCCGATCAGAACGCTTTTTGTCCCTCCAACGGCTCCTCCTTCCTCGTATTTCTCGATCGAAACTCCCTCCCATTCAAAATCCCCTTTTTCCCCCTTGAATCTGTGCAGGACGCCCATGGGTTTTCCTCATAAGAAGCCGTGAGACGTGAAACGTCAAACGTGAAACGGAAAAGCAGTAGCAAGTGGCAGTGGCAGGAAAAGCAGGGGTCAGAGGACCGAGGTCAGGGGTGGGAATGCGACCCTCCGCTTCACGCTTCACGCTTCACGAGATACGCTTCACGGTTTTACATAAAGTTTCGGACTCCGCTTCCGTGGAGCTCGGAGATCTTCTCAGCTGTTGGACCATCGAATCCCACCTGGATCAATTCGCGGACTCTCTTCTTGTGCATTGTATCATAGAGCTCGCGGACGCGTTCTTTTCCCCTCGCCAACCGGTCGGAATCCTCGCCGCCACCCGCCAATACCATCAGGGCTTTCTGCACAAAGGGACTCGCTCCCGAGGCCTGTTGAAGGAATGCAGTTCGTTTTTCAGTTGCCTGACTTAACTTTTGGACGACTTCGGGGTCGTGCTCGATGTGATATCCGATATGAGAAAGGCCGTATCCGACGTGCCGGCCCTCATCCTGTCTCGCCATCTTGAAGATCTGACGCGTTACGGGATCAGGGGCGGCTTCTTCCAGGAATTTAAGCAGTTCCATGAATGTCCCCTCCCCAAGTACGTGGAGGAGGAAGGATGCGTCGGTAAAGTCCTCCTGAGAGAGGAGGCTTTGCAGGGACCATTCGGTGGCGGAAGAGACGTACTGCAGCCCTCCGCCGTTTGCGAGGGCTCGTTTCGTGAAGACTTCCACGTGCCTGGCTTCGTCCATCACCTGGCTGGAGAGGAACATCACGACTTCGGAGAAGCTGGGATCGATCCTGGAAAGAAACTTCGCCGGGATGTAGAGCGCCAGGTATTCGTTCTGGATCAGGAAAGTCATAATCTGACAGACCGCCCGTTCCATGTCTTCGGGAAGCTCGGGAAGGTCGCGCCAGGGGATGTCCGTCGTCGCGTTCCACTGGCCTGATTTGGCCTGTTCGACAAGGTCCGCGATGTTGTCCGACTAGACATCGATCTTCCGCCTGATAGGAAAGCCGAAATCCGGGGTTTTGGGGTCCACCACCGCCCCCCGCTGGGCCAGCCCGAAATTGGGGGGGGCCGTGTCGGGTACGTCAGCCGAACGACCTACAAAACAGTCGATCAGGTTGATTCCCTTCTGATCCTTTGGGTTGATTTTGATCCCCCAGTCCGGCTCTCCCCATCCGGAGGTATCCGGGAGTTCGATATCCATGATATCGATATCCTTTCGAATCGTATGAATAGGCAACTATTATGAAAGTGGATGAAAAAATATAACGGAATACATAAATGGGAGAAAGGATAAAAAGGATTCAGAATGTCAATGATTCATGGGTCTGGAGTCGAGAGGTCAGAAAAGCAAGTGAAACGGCAAACGGAAAGTCGAAAGCTTAGCTATACGGGTAAGGTAATGAAGGAAATTTATTGATCAGAAAAGGTCACATTAGGTGAAGATCGCTGGAAATTAACTTGGATTCAATTCAAGTAAAGAGATCCTTCGCGCACAGAGTTCGGGGGAAGATCGAAGCTTCGGCGGGGGGGGCGCTCAGGATTACATTTTTCACACATCGATTGTCGAAATGAGAAGCCTCCCTTTAAGCCCGAACGACAGAAAAGCCCGGCAGATCAAATCCGCCGGGCTTTGAAATCATTCAAAAAAGATTGGAGTCCGTTCCCTTAACCCCTTCCCGGGAAGGTGAGCTCGGCAACGCCGGATTTATCGAGCTCCCCTTTGCCAAGCTCGATCATTCGATCGTACTGATCCTTGGTCGCCTGGGCAAGCGGGAGGTTGAGTCCGGCGGCCTTTCCGAGTGCGAGAGCGATCCCGGAGTCTTTTGAGGCGTGCGCAGAAGAAAAATAGCATTCGTGGTCACGGTTCTGCATGTCCTCTCCGTCTGTCTCCAGCACGCGGGAATTGGCCCCTGTCTGAGAGAACACCTCCTGAAGCATCCCCAGGTCCAGTCCCAGGGAAGCCCCCAGTCCCAGCCCCTCGGCCAGGCCCGCTGTGTTGATATTCATCACCATGTTCACCAGCGCCTTTACCTGGGCAGCCTTTCCGGCTTCACCGATGTATGTCAGGCTCGTGCTCATCGAATCCAGAATGGGCTTCGCGTTATCGAATGTGACGCGCTTTCCCCCGCACATCAGATAGAGCGTGCCATCCCTCGCCTGGGTGATGCTGCTGGCCATGCACCCTTCGAGGCTCTCCCCGCCGGCCTTTTCCGCAAGGGACTGGACATCGACGTGTACCTGAGGAGAGATCGTGGCACAGTTGATGAAGACTTTCCCGCTTGCCCCCTGCAGGAGGCTGTCCCCATCTCCGGCGAAGATGTTCCGCATGGACTCGTCGTCCGTGACGACCGTTATGATATAGTCGGCGGAATTCGTGACTCCGAGGAGGGAATCGGAAGCCTCGATCCCGAGCTCCGAGGCCAATTTCTTCGCGACTTCAGACCGGGTATCGAAGACCGCTGTGATTGAAAAACCATCGTCTTTCAGGTGGCGTGCGATGTTGGCACCCATCCTGCCCACCCCAACAACCCCGATTTTATAGTCAGAATTGGCCATCTTTCCCTCCAATCGCGAGTTTCGCTTCGCCGCAGCCAAAAGAGATGTAAGTTTCTTACAGAGAAGCATCGCGCGGGAATGAATTCCCGCGCTACGAATATAAAGTCCGGCGCAACCGGACTACCTAGCCTATACCCGTCCTTCGACTGCGTTCCGCAACAAACGCGGAACTCCGCTCAGGATGTCTTCATCATGATTTATGACTCCCTTAACTATCGCAGGCTTCGAATCGCTCAGTCGCAACTAATATCGCCCCACGGGGACTCTACCCGAGGATTGAAGATGCCCAATTTAAACGGACCCATTATGTATGTCAAGGTTTTTGGAGGGGTACCAGACACTATATCAAACGCAGCATAGCCAGGGTTGAAGCCTTCCGTTCGTCGAACCGGACCAATCCGACTTCACGGGCAATTCGAAAGGCCTCTTCCAACTCATCTGTCGTAATGTGACGATTGATCTCCTGGTATTTCTCCCCGTTCACCTTTCCTGCCGGATAGTATTGCGCCATCAGATTGATATAGGTGTCCGGTGAAATATTTTCGGACAAAAATCGTACGATTTCCCGGGTTTCTTCCAGGCCGTCCGGCATGACCAGGTGACGAACAAGCACTCCCCGTCTGGCCATCCCGTGCGAATCGAACCTCAGGTCACCCACCTGGCGATGCATTTCCCTGATGGCCGCCCGGGCTGCGGATGGGTATTTCGGGGACTTGACATATCTTTTGGCCTGATCCTCATGCCAGTACTTGAAATCCGGCATGTAGACGTCCACGATGCCTTCCAAATGGTAAAGGCTGTCGAGCGAGTCAAACGCGCTGGTGTTGTAAACGATGGGGAGATTAAGCCCGCTTTTTATGGCAAAGGGAAGGGCTTCGAGGATTTGGGGAACCACGTGCTCGGGAGTAACCAAGTTGATGTTATGACAGCCCATCTCCTGAAGTTCAAGCATCATCTCTGCCAATTGTTCAGGTCCGACTTCCGTTCCAGCTTCCTGCTGGCTGATATCGTAGTTTTGACAGAAAACACATCGCAGGTTGCACCAGGCGAAGAAAATCGTGCCGCTGCCGTTCCAACCACGCAGGCAATCCTCCTCCCCGAAGTCGGAGGCCAGAGTCGGGGAAAAACGGTAGCAGTGGCAGTTGGCAGTGGCAGGAAAAAGCATAGGCCTTCCACCACTGGAATTTCATGATTCATGGATCTTTTGGTAACTCCTTTTTAGAAAATGATCCAGGACGAGGGAAAGGCATCCGACGAGCGCCGCGATAGCCAGCACTGCGTGGATCGTATCCGCAGAGCCCGCAAAGATATCATTCCGGCCCCGGACTTGGTCATAGATTTCCAGAAGCAGCAGCCCCTGTGGAAGGACGGCTATTCCGGCCAGCCGACCATATGGATGGGCTTTGCCACCGACCAGCACCCCGCCCATCAATTTTCCCCCGATCATTGCGCATAGATAGATTGCAGCGATCGCCCAAACCTCGTTCGGTACGTCCGGGAGCCTTTCAACGGCGATCTGCATCCCGAACACACTCAGAAGAAGGACGCTCATTGCCTTTCCCGTGGGATCAAGGATCCTACTGAGCCTGGCCTGAACGTTCGCTCTCAATGATATAAGGAAACCGACCATCAAAGCGGTCAGGAGAAGATTGTGTCCAAGAGTGGCGGAAGTCCACTGCAGGAGGATGACCATGCCGAAGAGCAGGACGAGCAGGGGAGTATCCCCTTTCAATGCGGACTCCACCCAAACCAAAGTTCCGAACCAGAAACCTGCGACTACAACCGCGAATCCTATCCCCGATATAAATGCCGTTCCGGTTCCCAAATAGGTTGTGGTCAACCCATAAAGCAGGAGGCTGATCCCGCAGCATAACATTATCACCAGGCGGGTTTCGGGAAAACTTTTCGAGGATGCGAAGTTCAACATGGGAGCGGTCAACGAAGCGGCCACTCCCAAAGCCATCACAGCGGGGGTGGGAAGTTCGAAGAGGACCTTTAGGAAGAGGACTGCAAAGAGACAGGGCAATAGGACGCAAAGACTCGCGAGGGGCAGGTGGGAGATCCGAAGGTGATTTCGAATCCTGCCGACCTCAAACCCAACGCTGAGGCCGACCCATCCGAGAGCGATAGAAACCAGGGGGTCCCCCACGGTGAGTAAATGGCTGGGAAGGACGCCCGAGCCCCTTGCGATCACGCCAGCGGCGACGTAACCGACCTCAACGGGGAGTCCACAAATCTGCAGGAGCTTGCCCCCGAAATAAGACAGAACTATCAGGAAGCCGATATAAAAAACGGGCTCGGTTACCGGTGAAGGCCCTTGCTGAATCCAATAGGAAAGGCCGATCACGCAAATGGGAAGGATCAGGTTTCTCATAAATGAAGCAGAATACAGAATATAGAATACAGAATGAAGTCAGAATCAAAGTCAGACTTCAGAATCAGTCTATTCGGGGACGGATTGGCTTATGGGTCTTACGGTCGCGGTTGTGGCCTGGGTAAAGATTATGGCAAGTGCCATACCTCCAATAATCGTGACTGGTGGGATGGATCCGTTCGAGGCCAGGTAAAAGGGCTGCATACAGATGGCAATCGACAGGGTGCCCAATGGAAAAAGACCCATCCCGATAAAATTAAAATCCCGCTGATACGGACGTATAAGTCGAAACAAGAGCCCGATCCCCAATGTCCTGAGTACGGCGCGCGCAAGGAAGATCAACATGGCGAGGGATAGCATCCCCTGAATATTCAATTGGAGGGGAACCCAGACTCCGATCGTGATGCCGGCAACCCATAAAAACAGGCATTCTATTACGGGGGACAAACGATTGGAAACGGCCTGAACATCCTGTCTCCTGAGGGTAGTGTTGATCAACCAAACCCCGGCGATGAATCCTGAAAAAAGGGCCGGCAGATCCAGGGCCACACAGAGCCCCCCCGCGGCAGCGACCAAGGCGACGGCCAAATAAGATATTTTTTCCAGGGCTGGCTCAATGCGAAGGGCAATGTCCAGCAGGACTCCGGTGAAGAGGCCGATTAAAATCGAGATTAGAAGGGGATCGGTCTCTCCGACAAATAATCCGGTTGCAACGGAGATCGGGGGGCGCGTTACAAGCAGTGTGGAGATACAACCAAACAGGATAAGACTGACGCTGTTGCCGAGCACGTGTTCCTTTAAACCAGAAGTCTTATCAAGGCCCCCATGTACTGCTATAGACGCTGCGGTGCTCAATGTCAGGGCCAGAACAGTCAGATTCTCCCCTAAATTTAGATCCTGGGAAATTTCGGGAAGGAGGATGAAGATAACGATCAGGAGGAGTATGAAGGTAACGGCACTCTGAGTGATATCAAAAAGGATGGACCTGGGTGACAGTTTTCTCAGCATCCGAAATTCAACGTTCACGCCGAGTTGAAGTCCGATCCATCCAATGAACAGGTTGGTCAGGGTCACCTGAATGTGTTGGAAAAACTGGCGGCCTTCGATCTCTGAGGAGAATCCGAACCCGATGAGAAATCCCACGACGAGGTACTGAGTCTTTCCCTTGAAGAACAGGTTAAGGGGCTCGGGAAGGTGTCGACCCCTTGTCAGATGGAACAACAGGGAGAAGGCGAGTAGAGAGATTCCCAGGACCAGCAGGGCCATATCAAATTCTTTCTACAAGAATTTTGGAATGTGTGCGTCCGTGCAGGACAGGAGGTTAGCAAAGAGGCGAAGCCGGTTGTCTGGCTTCGCCTCCGTGTGTTGAATGGTATTCGGGAAAAGTTTAGAAAGGGAGATCGTCGTCTTCTTTGCTTCCGGACGGTTCGAGTGCGGGAGACGTTACCTCGGATCTTCCTTCCCAGTCTTCTCGTGGGACGTCCCGCCCGTCGAGCATTTGCATATCACGGGCCACGATTTCCGTGGTATAGCGTTTGTTCCCATCCTGTCCGTCCCACGATCTGGTCTGAAGACGGCCTTCGATATAAATTTTACTCCCCTTCTTCAGGTACTCGTTGCAGATTTCTGCCAGCTTACCCCATACCACGATCCGGTGCCACTCGGTTTTCTCCTGGCGTTCTCCCTTTCCGTCCACCCAACTTTCGTTGGTTGCAAGGTTGAAGTTGGTCACGGAGGAACCCGAAGGGGTGTACTTTAGCTCGGGATCTCCTCCGAGGTTGCCGATTAGGATGACCTTGTTAATTCCGCGACGACTCATAAGATAACTCCTTATAAATAAAAGTTATATATAAACTATATTCGCCCGGACTTCAGCCAGAGCGCACCTGATATAGTATACATATTTGCCCCTAATAAGTCAAGCGGAAAATAAATGATTATCATATTGTAATTAATTGACTTAACGAATATCCGTGATTAATTACGATGCGTAGATGCGTTTTTTGAGGATCGCACCGCGATCCTGAAGAAAATCAAAGACCAATATCGCTGGCATGCCAAGGATGTCAGGTGAATTATATGAAAAGGTGACGGGATTAGATGGGAGGGACGCCGGCCTCGGCGTCCACCACGAGGAACTTATTGCAAACTGAAAATTGTAAAATGGAAAATGCAAATTTTAGGGTAGACAGGATACGCGACGGGTCTCCGATCCCCGAACCACGAACCACGGATTTTTGAGGCCGCGAGCCCTCCCGGAAAAGGTCGATTCTAGACATGTCGCAGGTGGTCTTGTTTGCTCCCGCCGAAAACGCCGCCGAGGCCATGGAAATGGAAAATGAAAAATGCAAAATGGAAATTGCAAGGTCGCGCTCAAAAGCAATGGTTCAGGACCTGAGAATACAGTTTGACTTGATGAGGTTTTGCCTTATTGACACGACTCTTTGGGGGGGTTAAGTTATGATGGGTCGATCTCCGGGGAATTTTCAAGCAGGTTTGAAATCAGGGCGTCGAAGGCCTCCTTCCCCTGGGTTTCTCCACCGTGGAGAGACGCCAACTTTTCAAGGATTTCGGCCTTGAGGCGTGGCATAATATCCTCTGCTTTTTGAGTGATAACGGGATCGTCGAGGAGCCTGAAAGCATCGGTTGCATTAAGCTGGCTGGGATGCGTGTGGGCTCCCCCGAGGAGGACGCAGACCTGATATATCAGATCGAGGAATTGTGTGTAGGTAGTGTTCGAGGCGAGATTCAAAAATTTATCTTCAGCAACGGGATCGTAATAGTTATCCTTGATGGCTACGATCAGCCGTTTCGTTTCATAATCCAGGGACATAATATTGAAGATTGAAGATCGGAAGATTGAAGATTTCCCCTCAACACCCCACAAGAATACAGAATACAGGAGAAATCAAGTCATTCAGTCCACAGTCAGGAACCATTAGAAGATTGAATATTGACGATTGGCCGGAGTAAAAGGTTTTTGAGGATTTAAATCATTCCCGATAAAAATAATCAAGATGATTAAGGATGACAAGTCCGAAAATTTTGGATGGGGGCGTCACAGGGTTTGGTTGACTCTATAAGTGGAGTCGCTATTCACCCTTGCGATTGGAGGAACCGTTTTGAGGTTATCTGAAGAACAAATTGGATTTTTTTACCACCGGGGATATCTTCCGGTCGAAGACCAATTTTCTTCAGCGCATACCTCGCGGTTGACTCAGAGGATCGAGGAGCTTTGCGAAGACTGGCGGGGGGATGCGGCGAGGGAGGTGGGAATCCTGCACGAACGGGAGGTGTTAGCGTCGTTAGGAAGAATAACACCTTCAAATGAGACGGTGGGAAGTATGGCCAACATCGCGGCTTCCGAGAGTCTCTTTCGAGATCACGCTGCGGACCCCGACCTGATTCGCATGGTCTCGGATCTGATCGGGGAACCCGTCCGACTTTTCTCGGACCGCATCGTTCTGAAACCACCCCGGCTCGGATCTGAAAAGCCTTTCCACCAGGACAATGCGTATTTCCACGTGCTGCCAGAGGATGCGTTCATCACCTGCTGGTGTGCCCTGGATGATGCCACGTTGGAGAACGGATGCCTGCACTATTTCCCGGGGTCCCACACAAAGGGAACCATCGACCACGAGAAGATCCCGAAAACGCCACACTTGGTTCCGAGGGGCATTGATCCGAAAGGGTGCGTTCCCGTTTCCATACGATCCGGGGGTGTCATCTTCCATCACGGCTTGACGATTCACACCTCAGGCCCCAATCGATCTGAGCGATGGAGAAGGGCTTACATCTGTCACTATGTCCGAACGGACGCGGAGTATCCCCTCAAGCCCGGATATCCGGTTGATGTAAAAAGTAATTGAAGCTCCGGAATATGTGATTTTCGATCTTCCTGGTTTATAGTGGCGCGTAATAGGATTATCCTTGCATTTAACAACGCTGGCCTGGGATGGATGTCCGGACATGAGTCGCGAGTCATCTTGTTTGCTCCCAACCCCGCCCCCAAGTTCGCCCTTTTTCTTGCTCATCCTAGAAAAAGGGCTGAAAAAGAAGGATGCCGCTCAAACGCCGCGGAGGCTGGGCGCGCCGAAGCCGAAGTGCAAGATGGCAATCAGGATTTTGTGTGGTCCCGAGAGGGCTTGTGGTTTTACCGTGCTTTGGGTGGAAGGTTAATAAGGAGGGACAGCGTCGCGCCCAAAAACCGATAATATGACTCATGTACTGAGAGTACAGTTAGACTTCCGTAAATTGGAGAATCATCTTGTTTGATTCCAACAGATCCCCTAAAGTTGCCCTTTTTCTTGCTACCACCCCACTGTTTCTTGCTCAGAATATATCAAAGGTTTGGAGATCCACAATACCTGACTGAAAATAGCTGTAACCCGCATTTTGATCCTCCTTTCAGACTCACAAATATTGCCCTGAAGGAAGAAGCTAAACTAATCCATCAAAAACCAGGAAGAACCGTGATTTTCGATTGCGTCGTGGACGGATGGCGTTATGAGAGAAAAATTGAAACATCCCACTCCTCAAATCGCTCTAGGCCGGGCAGATTGGGGCAACTTCGATAAGGCCGTTGCTAAAGAATGGCTGGTCACAAACGGAATAGGGGGGTTCGCTTCGGGGACCCTCTGCGGAGCCAATACCCGCCGTTATCACGGTTTGCTCGTGGCCGCCCTGCGTCCACCTCAAGAGCGGACCATGCTGGTTGCAAAGATCGATGGGTCCGCAATCTACAACGGTAGGGCCTATTCTCTTTTTTCCAACGAGTTCGCTGACGGCACCATCGATCCACACGGATACCGGTACCTCGAAATGTTTCATCTGGAGGGGCTGATCCCGGTATGGACGTATGCGCTGGCCGATGCGCGCCTGGAAAAATACGTCTGGATGGCACACGGTCACAATACGACCTATATCGTGTATTCCCTGAATCGAGCATCAAATCCGCTCTCTCTGCGGCTGACCCCCCTGTGTACGTACCGCGACTATCACAGCCACACGCACGGGAGTTGGCCTTTAGGCGTATCGTCTGTCGCCGGAGGGTTTGAAATCAAGGCCTTCGACAACGCCCAGCCCTACCGGATCCTGGCCGGTCCGGGTGATTTTAGCCCCGATGAAGCCTGGCACTGGAATTTCAAACATCGGACCGAGAGCGCACGCGGACTTGACGACACAGAGGACCTGTTCGCACCAGGCCTTTTTTATGCAACCCTCCATCCAGGTGAGACACTCACCCTTATCTGTTCGACCGAGCGGATCGAGCCCCATACTGGAAACGAACCCCTCCGGCAGGAGCGGGAACGTCAGGCAGCTCTTTTACGGGATTTATCGCCAGATGATCCGGGATGGATCAATCAGCTGACACTGGCGGCGGACCAATTTATCGTGCAGCGGGAGGCCGGGAGAGATGTGAAACAAAGGGGCGCGACCGTCATCGCCGGCTATCCCTGGTTTGGAGACTGGGGACGGGATACCATGATCGCCTTGCCTGGCTTGACCCTCGCGACGAAACGACCCGAGGTCGGTGCCAGCATCCTGCGAACTTTTTCTGAACACGTCACCCGTGGGATGTTACCCAACCGCTTCCCTGATGTTGGTGAGGCCCCGGATTACAATACGGTTGATGCCACGCTCTGGTACTTCCACGCGATCCATAGGCACTTGCTCCACACCGATGACATAACTCTGGCTGAAGAACTCTACCCGACTCTGGTGGACATCATCGACTGGCACGAACGGGGCACCCGTTTTGACATTCACGTGGATCCTGAGGATGGCCTGCTGTTTGCCGGTGAGGAAGGAACTCAACTGACGTGGATGGATGCCAAAGTGGACGACTGGGTGGTCACCCCCCGAATCGGCAAGCCGGTCGAGATCAATGCTCTATGGCACAATGCCCTGAGGGTGACTGCAGATCTTTCGAAGCGGCTGAACAAAGCGGAAGCTGCGGATCGCTACCACGAACAGGCGGACCGGGTTGCCGCCAGCTTTAAAAAGGCCTTCTGGTTCGAGGCGGGCGGGTATCTATATGACGTGATCGACGGTCCGGATGGAGACACTGTTGAAACGGGGAAGCGGTGCGACCGGAGCCTGCGACCGAACCAGATTTTCGCAGTCTCTCTGCCTTTCGCCTTGCTGGACGACGATCAGGCAAGGGCCGTGGTCGATGCCTGCGACCGTCATCTGCTGACTTCTCACGGTTTACGCAGCCTGGCGGATGGAGACCCGGCATACGTCGGGCACTACGGTGGTGATCCGCTCCAACGCGATGGGGCATACCATCGAGGGACGGTCTGGGCCTGGCTGCTCGGACCGTTCATCGCCGCCCACTATCGGGTTTACGGCGATGTTGCGGTTGCCCGGTCTTTCTTGAGGGGCCTTGAACACCAGCTGGGGGACGCCTGCCTGGGCTCGATCAGCGAAATCTTTGACGGGGATCCCCCAAACACGCCGGAGGGATGTTTTGCCCAGGCCTGGAGTGTGTCGGAAGTGCTGAGCGTATGGCGGGAGCTGACCTGAGGTTTACATGGAAGGTGTCACGCGGGAAGAGTTGAAAGTCATGGATTGTGATGAAATATACTGGACAAAAACGTCCTATCACGCCTTTTCGCACAAGTCGAACGGGTAAAAGCCACCCTGTCTGACCGGGTGCCGAAGGGAGATTTCAATGCAAACAATAGAGCGATATGATGCGATCATCATCGGCACGGGACAATCCGGACCTTCCCTGGCAGCGGACCTGGCCGACGCAGGAAAACGGGTGGCGATTATCGAGCGGGGGCGGTTCGGGGGCACCTGCGTGAATACCGGCAGCACCTGATCATCATCGGCGGGAGCTATATCGGGTTGGAGTTCGCTCAAATGTATCGGCGATTTGGCAGCGAGGTGACAGTCGTCGACAGGAATTCACACTTGATCGCAAGGGATGATGAAGACATTTCCGATGCGGTCCGCGACATCGTGGAAAACGAGGGGATCAACATCCGGCTAGAGGCTGAATGCATTACGGGGGAGAATCGGGGAGATCAGGTCCTGGTCAAACTCGATTGCGAGCGTGGGGACAGGGCGGTGGCCGGATCGCATCTCCTGCTTGCGGTTGGGAGGACGCCCAATACGCAAGACCTGGGGTTGGAAAAGGCGGGGATCGAAGTCGACGAGCGCGGTTACATTGTCGTGGATGACCAGCTCCGCACCAGCGTGCCCGGGGTCTGGGCGTTGGGCGACTGCAACGGGAAGGGGGCTTTTACCCACACTTCATACAACGATTACGAGATCGTTGCCGCCAATCTGCTCGAGGAAGATCCGCGCCGTGTGAGCGACCGTATCCTCGCCTATGCCCTGTACATCGACCCGCCGTTGGGACGCGTCGGGATGACGGAAGCCGAGGTCCGTAAGTCCGGGCGCAAAGCCCTGATCGGGAAAAGGCCGATGACGAAGGTGGCCCGGGCGGTGGAGAAGGGAGAAACACAGGGTTTTATGAAAATCCTGATAGATGCCGAGACCAAGGAGATTCTGGGTGCGGCGATACTGGGAATCGGGGGGGACGAGATCATCCATTCGATCCTCGATATCATGTATGCCAGGGCACCATACACGGTGATCCAGCGAGCCATGCACATCCACCCTACGGTGTCAGAACTGATCCCGACTATGCTGGGCGAGCTCAAACCCCTGGAATAACGCACATCGGGTCCGGAAAACGTGCAACTTTCAGGATTTCAAAGCGTTTATACTTCAAATCACTCTTGTTGTGAACGATCGCGCAAATGTTGTGCTGAAAATCACACAACCATATAAGTGATTGTTAACAAAAAAATAACGAATTTAAAGATCTTAAAATTGTGTGATTTAAAACTTTAGGAGAAGATCCACGACTCAGGATGGTCTGGCTTTTCCTTTATGGTTTTTCGTATAAATAGTATAGTTTTCAAATAGATGAACTCCACCTACTCCTTCTTCTGACGAAATGTCGGAATCCGGCATAGTTTTTCCATTCTGTATTCACTTTCCAATTATCTCGGGAAGGTGGTGTTCGTCAACTTCATCGGGTGGAGTTGACCGCATTGCATCACGGACGGTCCGCCCGTGGAAAAGAACATCTGGCAGAGATTTAAGGATGAGGAGTTCCAGGCCCTGGGCGTCGAGATATGGGATGGGGGGGCCGCAGATGTGAATAGATTTTTCGTTGGGCTTACGAAAACAACTTACCCCGTCCTGTTAAAGGGAGGCCGCGTTGGGGCCCAATATGGTGTGGATCGTGCCACTTACATGGTAATGGACCAGGAGGGCATCGTTCGTTACCGGTCGGAAGGGAGACTCGGGCAACGCTACGACGAAGAGACTCTGATTTCAGTTATTCAGATTCTGTTGACCCCGGCGAATACCCCCCCGCGTATCGTCAATCCAATACCGGACCAGGGCGGGGTCGGGATCAATACCATCAGGATCGACCTGGAAGGTTTCGTAGAGGACACGGAGGAGGGTCCCGCCAATCTGAACTGGCACGCAGATGGGTTCGATCCCGAACTGATCATTGTCGGAGGACAGATGTCTGCAGGTCCACTGAAGTTCACACCCAGGCAGGATGCGCTGGGTCGAAATTTCAACATCTTGTTGATCGTGACGGACAGCAAGGGGGCCACGGCGGAGCAAGAGATCGCGCTTCGTCGGCTTCCGGCCGTTTTGTCCATCTCATCGGAAAATTTGAACTTCGGAGATGTGTTTGTGGGTTCCTCCCAGACCCTGAAGTTGAAGGTGTCGAACGAAGCTGAATCCGACGGGGAGGACCTGACTGTCGATCTGGCTTCCGTCAGTCCGACCTTCAGCGTTCCGGGCTCATCGGTGACGGTTCCTGCGGGAGAGTCCCGGGAGATCTCGATCGTGTATCGGCCGACAGAGGCGATATCATCCTCCGGAGAGCTGACGTTTTTGACGAACGATCCGGACCGAGAGTCGTTTGGAGTGTCTTTAACGGGGGTGGGATTGACCCCTCTGGATCTCCAGGTGGCCGTCACGGATTCGGATTTCGACGGGGACGGAAGGATCGACTTCGACGATTTCTTTTTGTTCGCAGGGGCGTTCGGGGGAACGAATCCTCTGTTCGACCTGGACAGAAGCGGTCGCGTGGACCTGGACGATTTGTTTATCTTCGCGACTGATTTCGGGAAGATGGCAAAACCAGACGATGGACGATAAAACCCTTCCGCTCATCCCCACCGGAATACAGAATACAGAAGACAGGAGTCAGAAGAAAACCTTAATTCAAATCAGTCGGCGAGACATGAGAGTTCAGACGTGAGACGTGAAACGGCAAAAGGCAGTAGCAGGTGGCAGTGGCAGGAATGGCAAAGGCAGGGGTCAGAAGTCGGAGGTCGGGGAAATCGTAGCTTCGACGGAGTTTATCCTGAGCTAGTCGAAGGGCTCAGGACGTGGCTTTCCCAGAACGGGAAGGGGAAAATGGCCGTTAATTTAGCAAAATGTCAACCACAAGGTCGGAGGAAATCGAAGATCGACTTTAGACCAGAACGAGTACCGATAAGGGAAAACGGTTCGGTATGAAAAGGGTCATTTGGTTATTCATAGGGCTGGTCTTCTGGTCTGCAGGACCGAACGCACCTGCCGTCTCCGCGGTGAGGGTTGGGGAAAACGCTCCGGATTTCACGTTGAAGGGGTTGGATAACAGGAATTATTCCCTGTCCGACTACCGTGGAAAGGTGGTGTTCGTCAACTTCTTCGGGTGGAACTGACCGCATTGTATAACGGACGGTCCGTCCGTTGAGAATAAAATCTGGCAGCGGTTTAAGGATCAGGAGTTTCAAGCCATCGGCGTTGATGTGTGGGACGGAAATCCGGATGGCGTAACGAAATTTTTCGTCGGGTTGACCAAGTCGACCTATCCGGTTCTAACCAAAGGCGGCCGGGTGGGGAGCCAGTACAGATTGGGCAACAATCACTTCATCGTTATCGATCAGGGGGGAGTTGTCCGATGGGTGTCGTCGGGAAGTCTTGGCAGTCGCTTCAATGAGAATGCCATCGTCTCCACCATCCAGTCTTTGCTTCCTCCTCCGAATACCCCACCAACCATCACCTCGTCGATTCCCGACCAGTCCGGTTCCGGGACAGAACCCATCGAGATCGACCTGGCTTCATTCGTTTCAGACGAAGAGGACGGCCCTCAAGATCTAATGTGGCGCGCCGAGGGATTCGATCCGGAGTTGATCGGGGTCACGGAAAATGGAACCGAAGGAGGGATGCTGAGTTTCACACCCAAGCCTGAGGTGCTGGGCCAGGATATTTCGGTTCTGTTGATCGTATCGGATACTCAGGGGGGTACCGCGGAGCAGTCGATCATCCTTCGGTGGACATTCCTGCCCGCGGTCCTGTCGGTCTCGATGGAGGATCTTAACTTCGGGAGCGTTTACGTCGGTTCCTCTCGGACTCTAAATTTGATCGTATCGAATGGAGCAGGTCCGGGTGGGGAGGACCTGGAAATTAGACCCTCCTCCGAGAGTTCGTCCTTCAGTATCGGGGACTCGTCCGTCTCGGTTCCGGCCGGAGAATCCCGGGAGATCTCAATCGTGTACCGGCCGATTGACGAGGTCATGTCTACCCACGAATTGACGTTCTTGACGAACGATCCCGAACACGAAGTGTTCGGGGTGTCCTTAACGGGATCGGGTCTGCCCCCGCTGGACATCCAGGTTGCTGTTTCGGATACTGATTTCGATGGGGACGGGAGGATCGATTTCGACGATTTCTTTATGTTCGCGGCGGCCTTCGGAGGAACGGATCCGGTTTTTGATCTGAATAAGAGCGGCCGTGTGGACTTCGACGATTTTTTTATCTTTGCGACTGACTTTGGAAAAATTGCGAAACCAGACGATGGACCATGAAAGGCTGTCAAACGTGAGACGTGAAACGGTAAAAGGCAGTAGCAGTAGCATGTGGCAGCAACATTCATTTGCCGGGAGAAGTAAAGTGATTTATATTATCGATAACCTCCTTCCCGTTCCTCATACCCTTGGGATTTCAAAATAGCCGGGTATCAGGAGGGCCGTCAAATGCGGACAATGTTGATCGCTATTTCGACGATTCTGATCGGGTTCTCGGTTGCACAAGCATCCCCGTGGACATTGCCCAGGGGGGAGTTTTACGCACGGGGAACCGCCCTGGGTTCCCGATCCCGATGGCAGTTCAATAACGACTCGAACAGGGTGAAGTTTCTGAATAATGGGCTCAGTCGAATGGTCGGGACTGCCGTCGACGGATCCTTCGGACTTCGTGATGACCTGATGGTCTCGATCGGAGTTCCCGTCATATTCTACGGTCTCCGGGATGATGATATCCAGGAGGAGGGTTTGAGCTTGGGGGATATCCGAATTTCAAGCCGATATCGTTTGTTTTCCAAAGGCCTGGTCGTGTCCCTGGAGGCGGGGGTGAAATTTCCCTCGGCCACACAGGTGGATCCTGCACGGGTACAGGTTGGTGAGGGGCAATACGACTTCGACGGCCTCGTTTCCTTCGGGTTTCTCTGGCCTTCAAAGGAAGGGTATTCAAGTATTGATGCGGGATATCGCATCCGCCGGAGGAGTGAGAAGACTGCGTTTAAACCGGGAAATGAATTTATCTACCGGTTCGAAAGCGGATATCAGGCTGGCGACCGGGTTTCAATGCGGTTGAGCCTGGACGGATTCAAGAGTGAGATGGGGAATACGGAGGTGTTCGGTGTTGCCGTTCCTACCCGCTTCTCAAATCGAAATCTCCTGGCGGTTGTGCCCGGCATCACACTGGCTGTAAAGGATAAACTTGGCCTGGATATGAACATCAACATCCCGGTTCTGGGACGGAACTATTATGCCGGAAGTCAGTTTTTTATCGGCCTTTCGTATAACAGCCTCGGGGTCCGGGCGTCGCTCAATCAATCTACCATCTCCGCTCCCCAGGGAGGATCGTGCTGCAGGATCCAGTAATCGGAAGGATTCCGGAGAAAATTTGTAGAAGGCAATTCATCAGATCGGAGGTTATTGTGAAGTTTCCAAAGGTGATGGTGATTCTTCTTTTAATCGGGATGTTCTCCGTGCTTGGGGCACCTGTCTGGGCAAAGCCGTCGGTCTCCCGGGGGGATACGCTCACGGATTTCTCACTGAAGAGCATCGACGGCAAGGCCTTCCGACTGAGTGAAACCTATGGCAATAAAAAGGGACTCATCCTGACGGTGGGTGCGAGCTGGTGAGGGACCTGCCGGGCGGAGGTCTCCATCCTGAAAGATGTTTATAAGAGTTATACTCCAAAGAATATCGAGATGCTGTATATCAGCGTGGAGAGCAGGGAAAAAGCATCCGCTTACGCGAAGAAGAAAGAACTTCCCTATACCGTGCTTGTTGACGAGAATGCGGCGGTTGCGAAGAAACTGGGTGTCTCGGCCATCCCCGCCCATTTCATACTCGATGCAGAGGGAAAGGTCCTCTTCAGCAATGTCGGAAAGCTCAAGAACCACGAAAAGTTGCTGAACGAGCTGGTGGCGGAATTAGAAGCCGATAAGGAAAAGGGCTAACCCGCATTCCTGCGTCTCCTTTCGAAAAAAAAGGGTTGTTGATCTCAGGCTGAACGGCCGGATGAACGCCCTTTTTTTTGTGTGTGACGAAGGTCCGTTTTTACATAAGGTTTGAGTGAAAGGTGTTATATTCTGGTTAGCCGAAGCTCTTCAACTATTCAGATATCGATGTCGTGGCCTTTGGCCCTTACAGATAAACTTGCAGGAGGACGCGAAAATGTCCGGATGGAAGTACAATACGATCGTCTACCAGCGGGAAGGCTGGTTGACCGATTTTCCGAGGATGTCGGTGGATGAGAACGACAGGATCACGGTTTGGTTCAATTCCCGAAAGATTATGCCCGGGTGGAACATGCACGCAACGGCTGGGCGAGAGTGCTTCTCGGTCCGTATGCGCTCTCTGGACAAGGGCCTCACCTGGGAGTTGGCGTCAAAAGAACCTCTGCCCGGCCCTGACGATGGGGGCAGACCTCGAAAGGATCTCTCCATTGCAACGGCTCGACTCTCGGACGGCTCCCTTGTGTATCTACAGTCCAGGTGGATATTCACTTCCGAGTCTGAAGCGGAAGAGTTGAAGAAAACAACCCACGTCCTGGAAGGAGCTGGACCCGGACAGGTGGCATACATGTCAAGAGTACACTGCTACCGGTTAACCGACGGGGGCAGGACGTGGGACGATCGAGAACTGACGGAGATCGAGCCTTTCTATGTACTATCGGCGTGGGGTGGTGCCACCGGTACAGGCTGGATTGTGCTGGACGACGGCACGGTGATGGGCACGATGGAGGGAAAGTCGTCTCGTGATCAGGAACGCTGGATGACGTACATCCTTTCTTCAGGCGACTTCGGGAAGACCTGGAAGGCGAGTCCGGTCCCTTATGATCCGGCCGACCCCAGAGAATATGTGGAGTGCAGTATGATTCGGCTGAAGAGCGGCCGGATCCTGCTCGCGGCACGGAACCACGTGAAAGGCGTGAAGATTCAGGTGGCGTGGTCGGACGATAATGGAAAGACGTGGAGGCCTTTCCGCGAGACGGAAATGCTGGGCTACCCACCCCATTTGCTGGAGCTGAGGGATGGGAGGGTGCTGTGCACGTACGGGCGGCGCTTTCGTCCGTTCGGAATTCGGGGGTGTCTCTCCCCAAACGGGGGGGAGACCTGGGACGCCGATAACGAGATCGTGATCGAGGACAACGGACCGGAGACCTACCTCATGTCGGGCGGGGTCGGGTATCCAATGTCGGCGCAGCTTTCGGATGGGACGATCGTTACCGTGTACTACGACACAAAACCTGCGGAGATCGAGGGAGAATACGTTGCCAAGGGATGGAGACCGCAACCCGGACATGACTATTCTTTCTGCGGTGTCCCGTACATCGGCCTTGCCCGTTTCACCGCGGAATATGTGCGTCCCATCGGTCCGGAACCTGGAGACCCCACGGCACTTCCGTCCACGAAGAAAGAGATCGCACCGGATCAGGCGAAGATCTATGCCGCCACGGATATGTGATCGGCCAGGGTCAGGGGTCGGAGGCCGGAGGTCAGGGAAGGAAAAGCCGTGAAACGTGAGACGTAAACGGGAAAAGCAAAAGGCAGTAGAAGGTGGCAGTAGCAGGAGAGGCAAAGGCATGGGTCAAGAGAGGAAACAGGGTTTAGAGGTCGGGGGTCAGGGGTCAGGCAAAAGTTCAGTTGTGGCGGGATTCAGATTTGCCAGGCAATTAGCGTGCAAAGGAGGATGTGATTATGCCCGAGAATTCGAAGACTATTGAACTCTCCATTCTGGAGCCTCTGGGCATCGATAGACCCGCCTATCCGATCACCACGGGCGTTCCGTTCCCTCAGGGTGTCCTTCGGACAGAAACAAATTTACGTGTAGAGTCCGGTCGCAAAGAACTTCCTCTTCAGACCCGCACCCTTCTCGCCTGGCCGGATGGCAGCATCAAATGGGTCCTTCTGGACTTTCAGACCGACCTGGAGGCGGGGAAGGATAACCGCTGTCATCTATTTTATGGCGACGAGGTCTCGTCGACTGAAAAGGCCGAGCATGAAATAACAATAGAGCAGGATGAGGACAGGCTCACCGTGACAACCGGACCTCTGGCATTCTCTGTTGACTCAATTGGCACATTTCCCCTTCGTTCTGTCGCGTGCAATGGCAGGACGATCGTTCCTGAAGGCGCTCTTCGGTCGGAGATTTCTGTTGACGGCCGTCCCTACGAACTGCGCGTGACATCACTCCCGGTACTGGAGGAAGCGGGTTCTCTCCGAGCCGTGGTCAAGGTGGATGGAAAGGCCGTCTCGAAGGCCGGCGAAGAGAGCTTCGATGTAACGGCCCGCATCTATGCTTATGCCGGACATCCCACGCTGCGGATATATCTCACCCTCACGAACCGCATTCCCAAAAGACTGGTGCATCTGGAAAACTGGAAGATACGTCTGAAGCCCCGGCTCAAGCCCGGTCCGGATGGGTTCATCGTTCTATCGAGCGAGGGAAAGTCCACCCAAGGGCTCCTGGGGGGTTACCGAAAGCTTCGCATCGGATTGGTTGATACAGATTATGCCCCATGGCTTCCGGAGACCCATGGAATGGAAGCCTACGAGACGCCTGAGAAGGTCAAAAGGGCGGACCCCCAATGCACCGTCATACCAGGTGAAAAAGGCGAGTCAGAACTGCACCGACCCGGGGCCAACTGGACCACCATGTTTCCCGGGGCTGGAGTTCTCGGAGATGGCGAGATCACCGTGACATTTTCCTGCCGTCACCCGTGGCACAATGCCCCGAAGGAGATGGAGGTCAACACAGGGGCCATCGAATTGAGCCTGTATCCCGATTGGGCGGAGCCTCTGGAGTGGTACCGGGGTGTGGCCAAGACGCACGAACTCCTTCTCGACTTCCGTCCGGGGAAGCCTGATCCGGAGGAAAGGCTCGCGTTTACGTGCGGATTCGAGAAGCAACCGTATGTCCAGGTTCAAATAGCCATTTCGCCATTGTTAATTCTCCTTCGTTAGGTTTCTCTTTTATCCAGGGATTTAGTGGTTTCGTGTGCTTGTAGATCGTTGGGTGGCATAGCTGAAGAGGTTCGAGATCTCTAAAGTTAGCCCAAAGCGCAATTTTTTGCGTTAGAAAACTGACGGTGACTCTTATTCCACAAGATATTCGACACCATACTTTTTCCCCAACTCGCTCAATGACTCGATCACGGATTTCAAGTCACTTGCCGGTTCATCCATTTCAGCGAACTCGTCAAATAATTTTTCAATTCCGGCCGGGGCAAAGAAAAACAGCATCCTCGCCGTCTGATCTCCATTGTTACGAAAGCGATGCTTGGCCCCCTTGGGAATGTTTAAATACGTTCCAGGCCCTGCGACGATTTCCTCATGTTCACCGTAAAACGTCAGCTCTCCGTCCAAAATGAAGAACGCTTCTTCCTCTCGGGTTTGAATATGGAACGGAGGTCCACCCCCCGGTGGGACAATTGCCTCAACGAGGAAATATTTTCCGTCCGTGTCGTTCCCCGTAGCAAGATATCGATATTCATCCCCGGCTCCGAATGTGACTTTTACAGGGTCGGCAGGATGAATGACCCTGATGTTTCGTTTCGCCATTTGATGTTCCTTTCAATCCCGTAGGGACAGATGGCCGTTCACGTTACACTGGTCGGTTTGGCAACTACGAAACTGAACTGCGGTTCTGATCGGGTTTGGTGAGATCCGTTGGCACGGCCAGCCCTTTACCGCCCTCGCTCCCGATCCGTTCCACGGTTTCCTCTAACCGCTCCTGCCGCCGGCCGCAACAAACAACCCTGGCTCCGTGGTGTCCGAATTCGAGCGCCAGGGCCCGGCCGATGCCACTTCCCGAGCCGGTCACGATGGACTTGACCCGGTTTCGTGGATACCTTATTACTTGGCAGAAAGGAGGATGCTACGATGCCGAGGTCACATTCGCCGTATCCACCGGAGTTCAAGCGGCAGATTGTAGAACTGGTGCGAGCGGGTCGCACGCCCCATGAGTTGTCCCGTGAGTTCGAGCCGTCGGCCCAGGCGATCCGGATCTGGATGAGGGCCTCCGCAGTGACGGTCTGATCACCGAGGAGCGGGAGGAGATCAGACGACTGCGCCGCGAGAATAGGCAGTTGCGACAGGAGCGGGAGATCCTTGCAAAAGCCGCGGCCTGGTTCGCTCGGGAGACCAACTCGGTGCCAGGGGAGTCTACGAGTTCGTGAAAGCCAATCAGGCCTTCTATAAAGTAGCCACGATGTGCCGGGTCCTGGAAGTCTCCACCAGTGGGTACTACGCGTGGCTCAAGCGGCCGCTGTCGGCACGAGCGCAGGCCGATGTGGCTCTGACGGAACGGATCGTGAAGATTCACAAGTGTTCTGATGGCACCTACGGTGTCCCGCGCATATACGAGGAGCTTGTAGCCGAGGGGGAGCGGATCGGTCGCAAGCGCGTTGCGCGGTTGATGCGTGCTGCAGGCCTGGAGGGCGTAAGTCGTCGCAAACGGCATCGAACCACCTACCGTGATCGCGATGGGCGCGTCGCTGCTGACCTGGTCAATCGAGATTTCACGGCTAACGGGCCAGACCAGCTCTGGGTAGCCGACATCACTTACATCAGTACGTGGGCCGGCTTCCTGTATCTCGCGGTCGTTGTGGACGCCTGGAGCCGCCGCGTCGTTGGCTGGGCGATGGCGACCCATCTGCGCGCCGAGCTGGTGCTCGAGGCGTTGAATATGGCGCTCTGGCAACGACAGCCGGAAGCCGTCATCCATCACTCCGACCAGGGATGTCAGTACACCTCCATTGCCTTCGGTCTACGGTGCCGCAAGGCCGGTGTCCGGCCCTCTATGGGCTCCACCGGTGACTGCTACGACAACGCGTTATGCGAGAGCTTCTTCGCCACGCTCGAATGCGAACGCCTGGATCGCCGAAACTACCGCACACAGGCCGAAGCCCGGATGTCCGTATTTCAATACATCGAGGGCTGGTACAACTCCCATCGGCGACACTCAGCACTCGGATATCTCTCTCCAATGAACTTTGAGCAGACCTCCAGCGCTGTTGCCCATGAAGCCGAATGAATCGCAACTGATAAACCGTCCGCTAAACCGGGGTAACTCCAGTTTCGCGTACAAAGGTCGGATACAAATGGGACCTCCGGCTCCTTCGACTGCGTCTCCGAAGTGGAAACGGAAGAAAAACGGAAGGTAAACGGAAGGTTTTTACTGAACAGGGTCGGGAAAAGCAAGGGGCCAGGGAAAAGCAGTAGCAGTGTAGCAGGTGGCAGGAAAGTCAAAGGCAGGGGAACCAAAGGCGGAGGTCAGGGAAAAGCAGTAGCAGTAGCAGGTGGCAGGAAGAGCAAAGGCAGGGGCAGGAAAGCAAAGGCAGTAGCAGTGGCAGTAGCAGGAAAAAGCAAAGGCAAACCTAAGCTTGGCTGAGCAGAGACACCGTTTTTCCAATTCTGCACGCGCGTGCAGAATTAACCTAGGTCGGGGTCGAGGGAAATCAAAATCATAAAAAAACCAAAGAAATATTGACTCAAATGCTTGGTTCAACCGGAGGTTCTCCATCATTAATAATGTGCTTTTATTCCCCTTGACTTAAGAACTGCCCCCCCCTTACATTGTCCGGGAACGCCTCTAAAACGGGTGGGTTAATTTCCTGAATGTGCCGAGATTGGTGAATTGGTATTTTACAGATTGGAGGACGGGGTCGGATGATTTCTGATCAGTGCATGAAGTTTTTGACCCAGGGATACATTGTCATGAAAAATGCTCTCACCCCGGATGAACTTCGACGGGCTCAAGAGGCCTTTGAACGGGGAATGGCACACGCAGAGGATCGGGACAGCGACTACTACGGCATCGGGAACATTTTTGACCTCGATGAAATCTTTGTGGAAATGGTGAATCATCCTGAAACGTTTCCGGTGGTCCTGGAATCGATCGGCCCTGATGTCCAGCTCGAAGGATGTGGTGGTGTTGTTTACCAACCGGGAGGGAACATCTTCAACTGGCATCGGGACACACACGGATTTCTGGGAATAAACCTCGAGATGTCCCCTCGCTTTCGAGCGAAGCTCCATTACTTTATGGACGACGTAACCGAGAACGGGGGCTGTCTGGGTTATGTTCCGGGCAGCCAGCGATACCGGCCTGACGACATGCCGGAGGTGGAGAGGATGGAGGACATGCCCGGGTTTGTCCGGCTCCCTATGAAGGCGGGGGATGCGCTGCTGATCCACATTCACGGATGGCATACTGTTTTTCCGAACACCAGCGACCGGCCGAGAAAATCCTTGATCTACTGTTACTCCCATTTCTGGATGAAACAGAGTGAGTCAGGCAGACCCACCCACATCGAGAACTACCTAAATGACCCGGTTAGGAGACAGCTATTCGGGGTGGGTGACGGAGGGTCTTATAAAGGCCAGCGACTTTCGGCTGAGTGAAGATTCATTAAAATCAACCCAAGAGATCCTTCGCGCACAAAGTTCGGTTGCAGGTCGAAACTTAGGTGGTGGTGCGCTCAGGATGACATTTATGTCACGTGGTATTGGGCCAATTTAAAAAACCAACCTTTTCATGAGCCCCACCACTGCTCAGGATGAATGACAGGAGACCATAGTATGGAGAGACGAAGGCTCGGAAAGACAGACCTCGAAGTGACCCGATTGGGATTCGGAGGGGCAAGGATCGGGTTCGAGGATGTCGATCCGGATCGTCTCCAGGCCACGCTCAACACCGCTCTCGATCTGGGCATCAACTTTCTGGATACCGCAGCGTGTTATGAAGACGGGGAGGAGCTGATCGGCCGTTACGTCAGCGAACGTCGGGACGAGTATGTCCTTGCCTCCAAATGCGGTCACGTGACAGGGGACGCCAGGGGTAAGGCGTGGTCGCCCGAGGTCATTTCCGAGAGTGTTGATCGATCGCTCACAAGGCTCCGGACGGACCATCTGGACCTGCTCCAGCTTCACAGTTGCTCTGCGGACGTTCTTAAGGCCGGGGAAGCCGTCGAGGTCGTTCAAAAGGCGCAACAGTCGGGAAAGACCCGCTATATCGGGTACAGCGGAGATGGGGAGGGGGCCCTGGAGGCGATCCGTATGGGCGTCTTCGACACGCTTCAGACTTCATTCAACTTGGTTGATCAGCACGCCCTTGGTGAGGTTTTGCCCGCGGCCCAAAGGGCCGGCTTGGGGGTGATCGCAAAACGTCCTATCGCGAATGGCGCCCTTGGAAAGGCCGCAGCGCCGTATGACTACGCTGAAACTTACTGGAAACGCGCCCGACAGCTTCAGATCCCGGAGGGCGCACCTCAAAACCCGGTAGAACTCTCCATCCGCTTTACGTTCTCTCACGATGTCATCGACACCGCGATCGTGGGAACCACGAACCCGGTGCACGTCCGTGAGAATATCGATATGACCGCCCTTCCTTCGCTTCCCAGGCCGATCCTCGATTCCCTTTACGAACAGTTTCAGAGACTTGGACAAGACTGGGATCCGCAGGTGTGAGATCCTCGAATTCCGAGGTTCCGATTGAAACACGTGAATAGAACTGGAGGCATTTCCCCGTGGCCAAACGGATCGAACTGATTGTCGAGAACGCAGGAGATGTGGACCGAACGGCGTGGCCCATCACACAGGGTATCCCGTTTGCAGATGGAGAGCTGGAGCGAGGAGACCCGGTCCGTGTGGTGAATGCGAAAGGCCAAATCCTGCCGACCCAGTCGATGTGCACGGCTGCCTGGTCCAAGAACCTCTCATATATCAAGTGGCTCCTGGTGGACTTCCAGGCGGATCTGGCCTCGGGCGCAAAGGAGACGTTCTTCCTGGAGTACGGTGCGGGGGTGGAAGAGGCCCGGCCGGAGCAGGGGGTCTCGGTGGAACGCGGAGACGGGTACTTGAGCGCAGACACCGGTACGCTTCGATTGCGTTTTCGCACGCCCCCGGCAATGCCCCGTCCCCCCGTCGCAGAGGTGTCACGATCGCGGGACTTTCTGGCGGGTTGCCAGGTCAGGACGGAGGAAGGTTGGCACGATGTGTTCAGAGGCAATCCGGGACCCTATCTTTATATGGTGGACGAAGACGGTGAAATTTACGATTCGTGTACATCCACCCCAACCCCTCAGGTGACGGTGGAGGCAAAAGGTCCGATGCGGGCTTGTTTTTGTGTCAAGGGATATCACGCGTCTGATAAGGGCATCCACCTTTGTCCGTATGCGCTTCGCATTCACGTGTACGCGGGAAAGAGCGACTTGAAGATGTTTCACACCTTCGTGTTCGACCAGGAGCCGTCGATCCTGAGGTTTGATGAGGTGGGGATGCGGTTCCCCCTGGACCTGGGAAGGGATCTGAGGATGGGATTCGGCGGACAGGATGGGGCGCACTGGGCGACGCGATGGGAAGAGGGGCATTTCCTTCAGGATTCGGACCTATCATATCGGGTGGAACGGGATGGTGAGCCTTTCGGAGAGGGGGAAAAGACCCGCGGATGGGCCACGCTTTGCGGGAGCAAGGCATCGACCTTCGTAGCGCTTCGGGATCTCTGGCAGCAGTATCCGAAAGGCTACCGGTTGACGGACCAGGGGATCGACGTCCAGTTCTGGCCTTCTGAGTATGGTGATCCCCTGGTTTTCACCACGCTGTGGACAGAGGACTGCGTCTTTTTCGGAGGGACTCGGCACGAGGCGGAAGTCAAACGCCTGATCGAAGAGAAGCCCACCGCTCCGCTCAACCTGAAGAGTTTCAATGTCTCTACAACGGAGGAGGTCAGGTGGGTGGAGGAGATGGTAGACAAATATGCCCCGGACCGACCGGCCTCCCACAACGATACTGGGACGAACGACGGTCTGGGCGCGGCCAAGACGCATGAGTTCCTGTTGCGTTTCTCAACCGATCCAATTACGGATGATGATGCCGAGACTATGGGCGTTTGTGTTCAGAGTCCCGTCATCGCACCTCCTGATCCGCACTATATGTGCGGGACACGAGCGGCAAGGGATCTTTTCGGAGGTGAGGATCCGCGTTTTGTGGAACTGGATGGTCTGTTGGACAGGATTGTGGAACGGGTTGCGATCGAACCGATGGAACGAAGCCGCCTCTGGGGATTCTGGCGCTTCGGGAACATGTGTTGCTCACATACCGCGGGTTCCGGGTTGGCCTACATCCTCCATTATGATACGGATCCAGTGGAGGGGATGCGGCACGTCGGTCCCTACAACAACGAGGCGGATGACCCGTGTTGGGGGTTATGGACGCAGTTTATGAGGACCGGAAGGCGGGACTTTTTCCTGGCGGCATCCGGACACAGCCAGGCGATGGGGGACGTGGGCATCTGTCACGCAAATCCCTCCCGTCACGTTCCCAGACTCTGGGCGGCCGCCGGGTTCGACAAGCTGATTGGGGAAGTCGAATGCTACCACGACTATCCCCACCGGGACTCGAAGGGGATTGTTCATTATCATAACGCGCATGAATGGTCGGGGGGATACAGCCCTTCTCACACGTTGAATACCACCCTGTTCCTCCACTACTATTTCACGGGTAACCGACGGATGTACGACATCGCACTTGAGGTCGCCGACTGGGCGGTGCGAACTCAGGAACCGGCTGGCATCATCTCCTCGCGAAAGGAACACGGCGGGTGGAACCGGGAGTTCACCGGACCCCTGGTATGTCTGATGGAGGCCTATGTCGCCACCTGGATGCCTAAATACGGGGATCTGGCCAGAAGGAGCCTGAACTGGGTACTTCGTGTTCAGGAGAAGGTGGGGACCTTTCCGACGCGGATCTTCACGGCGGGGGCAAAGGGTGACAAAGCCGTCATCCTTCCGACCGACCAGCCTCTGTCTCACGGCGGGACTGTGTATCCCATCTACTACGAGGGGCTTCGACATTTCGACAGTCCCCTTCTGAGGGAGACGATCCTAGCTGAAGCGGACCACGTTATCGAACGAGGCTCCGGAAGCCACGTGACCACCGCCTGTGCCCTTGCGTATGAGATGACCGGGGATCCTATCTACGCAGCCATGTGCATGAAGGCCGTCCTTGACTATCGCAAGCACGGCCGGGAGATCGTAGCTTTCCAGAACGCATCCATCTTTTCCGGAATCCGAAATGGTTACCTTTCGGTGTTGAAGGCAACGGCAGAAAGAGCCCTGGCAAAGGACCCAAAGGTTTCGCAAAGGCGGAGGAGCGCCTGTTAGCCGCGATCAAGCAGGCCGAACCGAGTGGGCCGGAGACTTACCAGGAGAAAAGTATCGGGATTCCTGAGGGGTACGATGAAGACGTGAATCGTGGATAGGGGATCGCCACATGAGTTCGCGTATTGCAAATAGTCACCGAATCAACGAATCACTGAAATAGGGTGAATCGTATGGCCAATAAGCGTCATCTCGCCCTGATCACGCAGGAAACAAACGTCTGGAACCGATGGCGAACGGAAAACCGTAACGTACGGCCGGATCTTTTTCAAGCGGATCTTTTTGAAGCAGACCTGGCCGGTTCCTATCTTCGGGGTGCGGATCTCAACGCCGCGAATCTGAGCAGGGCGAATCTCAACAGGGCGAACCTGAGCGGATCGTACCTCAGCAGGGCCTACCTGAGCGGGGCATATCTCTTCCAGACGGACTTTTTCGAAGCTTACCTCAAAGAAGCGAACCTGAGCCGAGCTTTTCTTAGAGATGCGAACCTCAGCAAGGCAGACTTGAGTGGGGCGGATCTGCGAGGCGCCCATCTTCGCGGCGCGGACCTGAACGGGGCGAACCTGAGCGGGGCCGGGCTGAGCGATGCGGACCTCAGCGGGACGGAAATGAATACGGTGAACCTCAGTGAAGCGGATCTCAGTGGTGCAAACCTCCACGGGGCATCCCTCGGGGGTGCCGACCTTCGAAAAGCGGATCTGTGTCGGACCGACCTCAGCGCCGTGGATCTCACCGATGCGGACCTCACGAAGGCCAAAATCGGGTGGACGGTTTTCGGAAATGTAGACTTGAGAAGGGTGGAGGGCCTGGAGACTCTGGTCCACCTCGGTCCGTCGACCATCGGCGTGGATACCATCTTCCTTTCTGGCAACCGAATTCCTGAGGTTTTCCTCCGGGGGGCCGGCGTCCCCGAGGATTTTGTGGTTTATTCTTCCTCGCTGGAACAACCATTGGATCCTCAATTATGTTTCATCAGCTACATCCGGTCAGACAAAGCCTTTGCAGAACGTCTCTATGCGGACCTGGAGGCAGAGGGCATTCGTTGCTGGTTCGCCTCCGAGGAAACACTGGTCGAGGATCGGATTCAGGAATCTGTTGATATATCGATCCGTATGCCTGAAAAAAGGCTTCTGATTCTTTCGGAGAATTCGGTCGAAAGTGAATGGATGCGTAAGGAAGTGGAGAGGGCTTTTAAAAAAGAACGAACGCGCAAAACCAGGGTCCTCGTCCCGGTTTTCCTGGATAAGAGTTTATTGAATTCGGATCGTGATTGGGTGCCCAAAATCAAGCATAAAAGATCTATTTTTGATTTTTCGGGATGGGATCGAGATGCTGATATTTATAACAACACGTTACGGCGTGTGCTCGAACAACTGACGGCCAAATAAGGATATAATTATCGTATTATCAAATAATTAAAAATTATTATAAAAATGGAACACCCTGGTTTGTCAGGCGTTTCCATAGATAGAGGCCCCTGAAGGATTGATTACCCCACCTGTGTACCCAAGCGAGCCAGGCGATTCCTTCAGGGGTTTTGTGTAAAAACACAAAAATCAGGATGGACATCACGTGGACCCAACAGAGACCATGACTTTCAATGCCCCGGTCGAACCGGACCGATCTCTGAAGCACTATATGAAGGAGATTGCCAGTTCGCATCCTCTCTCATCAAAAGAGGAGGCGGACCTCGCCAGTCGCATACAGATGGGTGACATCCGTGCCCGGAACAAGCTTGTACACGCGAACTTGCGATTTGTTGTGAATGTTGCCCTGGGATATCGACATCGGGGCCTCTCGTTGGGAGAACTGGTCAGCGCCGGGAACATCGGTCTCTTTTCGGCCGCGGATCGGTTTGACTCATCACGGGGTTACAGGTTTATCACCTATGCTGTCTGGTGGATTCGTCAGGCGATTCTTAAAACCCTGATGGAGAAGAGGACCGTCCGGCTTCCGGTCAACCGGTTCGATCTCCTTGCCCGCGCCTCGAAATCCTTTTCAATCCTTCAGCAGCAGATGTATACCGATCCCGGCCCGAGAGAGATGGCTGAGGACCTGGGCGTTACGGAAAAGGAGTTGGAACGGACGCTGATGGATACCCGGTCTTCACTTTCTCTGGATGCGTCACTGGATCTGGATGATGACTCAGGAAACAGCGGGCATCACATCCTGCCGGATCCCGTCGAAGGATCCCTGGAGGAGGAGCTTGATCGAAAGCAGCTTCAGGAGGTCATCTCCTCCGTGCTCGGTACTTTGAAGGAGCGGGAGGCGATCATTCTTCGGCTCTATTTCGGGTTGGACGGGGGTGAGGGGCATACGCTTGAACAGATCGGTGCGCATCTCGGAATAACGCGGGAGCGGGTTCGCCAGGTTAAGAAAACGGCCATCGATAAGCTGCGTGTGGCGGTCAGGGCCAGGCGGCTCAAGCCCTATTTTTGACTCGAATAGCTAAGCGTTATTTTCAAAAATTAAAGGGATATCCAGTTTGGGAAGCCGGGTTTCGCATTTTTAAGCCGGACGAAGGAGCAGTCACCATGAAACCCATTATCCGTATCACGATCGGATCGATCGCAGGGATTCTGTTGATCTTCGCCCCGGTCGGGGCCGAGGGCGAGATCGAAGTCGGTACGGAATGGACCGGGACACTCAGGGATAAAACCACGCTTACCCGTAAAGGGCTCGATGAAGTCCTGGACGAACATAAAAAGTGGCTTTCCACGAAGGGGAATGAAGGTCGCCGGGCCGACCTTCAAGAGGCCGACCTTCGCGGAGCGAAGATGGTGGGTGTGGATCTCAGGAAGGGAGATTTAAAGAAAGCCAATCTGAGCAAGTCTGACTTGAGGGATGCCAAGATGGGCGGGGCGGAATTGAAAGGGGCCAACCTGAAAGGTGCGAACTTGAGAGGAATCGACCTGCGCCGTGCCGATCTCAGCCAGGCCGATCTGAGCCTTTCCAACCTGGGGGGGGCCGATCTGAGCGGCGCAAATCTGAAGTTTGCCAACCTGCAGAGCACTCGAATGATCCGCGCCTATCTGATGAATGCGAACTTGAGCGATGCGGATTTGACCAACGCAGATCTGAGCTTTTCCAATCTGAATTTCGCCGACATGAGCTTTTCCAAACTCGTGGGTACTGACCTTAGCGGTGCCGATCTCAGCCAGACCTACCTGTGGCGTGCCAAAATCTGGAATGTAAAACGATTCCGTTAAAGCTGGGGCCACACGTCAGAGGTCAGGGCAAGTGAAACGTGAGTCGGGGAAAGCAGTAGCAGTGGCAGTGGCAGGAAAAGCAAAGCCAGTAGCGAAGCCGAATTAGACAATATCAAGTTCAACCGGACTTCCCCTCTCCCGGCATCCGGGAGAGGGGTGCCGAGCAGCGCGAGGCGGGGTGAGGGAGCAAAACGGCGTACCAAAATATCATAGCGCCTTCCGGATCGAGGTGGTTACGCCAGAGCGAAGCGAAGCCCGCGATAGATAGGAGATCCTAGAGCACAATGAATACCTCCTGAACCCTTCGACAAGCTCAGGACAAACTCCGGTCCGCGTTTTTTGCGGAACTCTCGAAGGATGGGGATCGGGATGATGGCTGGAGATGGAATTGTTGTTGACTTCGTATTGATTCCGCGATATCATTCCTTCATTCTAAACCTTCTGCCGGTCCTTTGATGAGAGCGTGAGATTGAGAAAACGGAAAAAAACCGCACCGGACCGGTGCGGTTTTTTTATGTCTGAATAAATCAGATATGATCTAGATCTTCTGTTCGAGGTAATGGGTTTTGTTTTCCTTTCTAAGAGGTGATTACTGCATGATCATCGTGTTTCTGGTCCTGTTCGGAATAACCGTCAACGGAGAGACAGGATCTCCTGAAAAACGGGGAGACTCCGTGATCGTCGAGCCTGCTGCGATTGACTCTCAGTCCGAAGTCCGGAAAAATGGTGTGAAAGAAGAAGGGGGGAAGATCATCAAAGATGTCTGGGGCAACCTGCTGAAGGGACTGGGTATCATCGTCGTGCTGCTCGCCATCCGCGCGATCCGGGGAGCGGTCAGAAGGGATGTGTCGACAAAAGAGGGCATCGGTGTCTTCGTGACCGCGAGTTCAGCGGAGGAAGCCGGGAAAATCGAACGGGTCGTTTCAGGAGAGGGCCTTGCGTCTTCTGGAAACCTGTTTCCGCAAATTCGATCCATCTACCGCTGGAATGACAAGATCGAAGACAGGCCTGAGTCCCTTTCGATACTCTATACCACACAAGTCCATCTGGAATCCCTTATCGGGAGGATCGAGGAAATTCACAGTTATGATGTTCCCGCAATCATCGCACTCGCAAGCCCCTATTCACCGGAAAACAAACCTTTTATGGATTCTGTTATGGTTTTCATCACGTGTGGATCGGATGATGAAGCCTTGCGAATCGGTCGAACCGCGGTAGGGGAACGCCTGGCGGCAAGCGTTAACATCGTTGGACGGATTCGATCGATCTACAGGTGGCAACGATCCGTTCAGGACCAGCCGGAAGTGCTGATGATCGCAAAGACGACCCAGGGCCGGATGGAACAACTCACCGAGCGGGTGATTGAACTGCACACCCACGACGTCCCTGAAATTTTCGTGCTTCCGATATTCCAGGGTTCCAAACCCTATCTGGATTGGGTGCGAGAGAGCACTCACTCCGAAGGATGGTGGAAGCGAATCTGGCGAACAGCTCCTAAGGCCACAAACAAGGTGCCGGGAGCTGTGACTTCTCAAAAGATGTCAATAATGCATAGAGGGTAGACAACGTGATCGTGATTTACGTGGTCCTGGCCGCACTGTTATGTACAGCGGGGGCCGACGCCGACTCTGAGAATCCGGGTCCATCTGTTCTGAAGGCCGCAGAGAGCGACGGAGAGGGAACGGAAGAAGCGGTATTTCGGGGCAAGCTTTTCTCCTGGATCGCCCGCAACCTGGCCAGGGTTGTGTTTGTCGTGGCGGCATTGCTGGGGTTGGCCCAGATCCTGAACAGGTTTACCGGCGTCAGCATCGTATTGACCCATACAAAATCCGAGGAGGCTGCAGCCAGCATCGGCCGCAGCCTGGTGGGAGAGCGCCTGGCGGCCAGCGCGAACATTATCAAGGGGCTCGGATCGATCCCTTCAGTACAGGAGATCGGATTCGATAAACCGGATTTCGTCCCGTTGGTTCTCCAGACCACACGTCTCCGGATGAAACGCCTTTCCAGGCGGGTGGAGGAACTACAAAGGGATGATGTCCCCCAGATCATCGAACACCCTATCCTGGAGGGTTCCAGGCATTTTCTTGCGTGGGTACGGGAGGAGGTCCATAACGGACCCTGGTGGCAGCTCTATTGGCGAATTTTACGATTTTTAAGAATCTCACCCAAACCATCAGAGCGACCCTTTCACGGGGTGGGACGGTCGCGGTTGGAAAGAAGAGGGTGACAAAGTGAAACGCGGGAGGTAACTTCATGCCACAGAAAAGGGTCCTGATCACGGGGATGTCGGGGTTAATCGGAGGTGTGGTTCGGAAGCGCTTGGAGGGTCGATATGAGCTCAGTGCGCTGAATCGTCGAGACGTACCGGGGGTGGTCCCCTGCCATCGGGCGGATATCGCAGACCTCGACGCGATTCAACCGGCGTTCGAGGGGGTGGATGTGGTCGTCCATCTGGCCGCGTACGCGAAAACGGAGGCAACCTGGGAAGAGATCCTCAATAACAACGTCATCGGTACGTATAACGTCTTTGAATCGTCCAGACGGGCGGGGGTAAAGCGTGTCATCTACGCCAGCAGCGGTGCGACGATTTCGGGTGTGGAGAAGGAATCTCCGTACCGGGAAATAGCGGGAGGCCGCTATGACGAGGTCCCCGAGAACTGGGGCAAGGTGACGCACGAATCGCCCACGCGACCGGTTGAGCTCTACGGATGCAGCAAGATCTGGGGTGAGGCCCTTGCCAGACAGTTCACGGATGACTACGATCTCTCGATTATCTGTGTGCGCATCGGGGCGGTCAATCGGGAGGACCGGCCGTTGTCCCCACGCCAGTATTCCGTCTGGTGCAGTCAGCGGGATATCGCTCAGATGATCGAGAGGTGCATAGAAGCCCCCGAACAGATCCGGTTCGACATCTTCTTTGCGGTTTCGGACAACCGATGGAGCTATCGGGATACTGACCATGCCAGGGAGGTCGTCGGTTTCGTTGCACAGGATTCGGCTGATTCCTATCGGTGAGAGAAGTAGAGGCCGGAGGCCAGAAGTCAGGGATCAGGGAAAAAGAAAACCGTGAAACGTGAGATGTCAGACGTGAGACGGGAAAGCAGTAGCAGGTCGCAGGTGGCAGGAATTTCATAAGCAGGGGTCGAGGAAAATTGAAGATTGAAGGTTACATCGTCGATTAAGTGCAGATGAAATTGGAGCCGTTTCCTGGCGGCGAATACCTCGAGAGAAAGGGGTCAGATGTCCGAGCTCATGAGATGAAAATACAAAAGGCAAGTCATAGGTGATGGGAAAACCCCTTAGATTCTGTGGGACCCGACTCCAGTCGGGGAACAAGGTCATCGTCGAAAAGAAAAAGTTCCTTCAAGAGTGATCCTGGCCCTTCAAAGCCAATTCCCGGTCTGGAGACCGGTCCCACAACTTGTGGCCACATAAGGCCAGGGGTTAATGTTTTGACAATCTCTTTTGATTTACAGGAGCCACCTCCTGGGGGCGAAAGCCAGGGGATCGTGATTCGGGACTCGGAAACCCGAATCCTATCGGTTAAAATCCTTGACCCTTCCTCAGATGATTCGCATCGCTTTTTAACGAATCACGAATCACGAATCACGAATCACGAATCACGAATCAC
The DNA here is from genome assembly GCA_965217865.1 of Candidatus Latescibacterota bacterium. Lineage (GTDB taxonomy): Bacteria > Latescibacterota > UBA2968 > SICM01 > SICM01 > CBDCJO01. Next base: position 5,208,889 of record CBDCJO010000002.1, read on the forward strand.
GAATCACGAATCACGAATCACGATAGATGTCTACTGCAATTTCCCCCTTCCCTCCATCTTCCACACGACCTCCACACGATCATTTCGAATTCCCACGAGCTCGTTGTGCAAGACCATGGTGCTGTCGCTGTAGCCGGGGATGAATTCCACCTTATCGCCGATTTTCAGCTTCTGGGCGTCGCCCGTGAGATTCAGTAGACCGTGTTCAGCCGACAGGCTTTTGACTTCCACTCCCTCGGCCCCAATCGGGGTGGGTAGCCCGTGGCCAACGCTCATGGTCTTGAAGCCGGCGTCGACCACTGCGCGGCCGGGTCTCCGACGGCTGGAGACGCTCGTGAGAACGGTCAGGGCGAATTCCAGGCCGGTCACCTGAAACTTATCTGCGTAGAGCAGATCCATAAACGTGCCTCCTCCGGCCTGGATCTCGGTGATTCCGGGAAAGGCCGAAGAGATCCGGAAGCTGCCCGTGGCCCCGGCGGTGACGATGTCCACAGGGAGGCCATCCTTGAGAACCAGGTCGGCGGTGTCCGTGAGAAGCTTGAGGGCCTTGTGAATGGCGTCTTTTTTCTCCTCCTGATCGGGAATCCCTAACAGATGGCCCTCATAGCCCATGACCCCTGCGAATGACAATCCCTTGGTTCGATCGATCTTCCTTGCGAGGTCGAGCGCCGGTTCGCCAGGATCTACTCCAACCCGATCCATTCCGATATCAAGCTCCGGGATGACGCGGATGGTGACGCCGGCCTCCACAGCAGCAGCGCCGAGGAGATCTGCGCCTTCCGGGCAGTCAACGACCGCGACGGGGTCGGCCTGACTGCGGAGGGCAACGAGTCGCTTCGCCTTCTGAGAGGTTCCGAGGGGGTTTGCGATCAGGATGTCGCGTACCCCGCCAGCGGCCATGACTTCGGCTTCACCTAGCTTAGCACATGTCACGCCGATGGCCCCCGCGGCGATCTGTCGATGGACGATAGCAGGAGTCTTGTGACACTTGGAATGGGGACGCCAAGTGACCCCATTCCCTTTCATGCAGGAGGCCATTTCGGCGATATTTCGATCCATGATGTCCAGATCGACAAGGAGAGCCGGCGTGTCGATGTCCTGCTTATGTGTACCGATAGGAGGGGGCATGAAAGGCTCCAAGTTGAATATTGAAGATTGAATATTTAAGATTGAAAGGATCCATAAGGACTAAAGAAAGCCCTGAGTTGTTCAATGTTCAATTTTCCGATATTCAATATTCAATGAAGTTTGGTGGGGATCGCAAAATATAGCCGAACTCAAAAGGTTGAGCAAGGGAAATGATCGCAGGACCGTCAAGCGTGATGCAGAAGGGCGAAATAGAGATTTTGAATTACGAGATGCGCTTCACGATCTTTATTTCTTGATGGGCCTATTAAGTAAAGGTATATTGGGGCCTTCGAATGAGATTTTCCGAATCGGATATCATCAGATTATTCAATTGAAAGGAGATCTCCAATGGCGATCAGTAACTCTGATATCGGTGATTTGCTGAAGCGGCTTGAAGGGTTTTCAGTGGCGATTCTTACGCCGCTTCAAGAGGACGGCGATCTGGATGTCCCTGCCCTGGAACGGATAATCGACCGGGTTCTTACGGCCGGTGCCCGGGGGGTGTTCCCCCTGGGATGGATGGGAGAGGGGCCCCTCCTGACGGATCGCCTTCAATCCCGCGTCGTGCAGGAAACCGTCCGAATCGTCAACGGACGAGCGCTCGTGATCAGCGGGGTCACGGACCAGAGTCTTCCAAGGGTCCTGGAACGGGCGGACATGATCAAGAAAGCCGGTGCGGATATCATCCTTTCCACCCCGCCTTACAGCTACCATATCGGTTCGGACGCGATCCATGAGTATTTCAAATCCCTGGCTGAGAAGAGCAACATGCCGGTCATCGTATATCACAACAACGAACTCACGGTGCGGCCCGACTTTCCCCTGATGCTTCGGCTCTCCGAGACCCCGGGGGTTATCGGGGTGAAGGCGTCTTGCGATTTCAATCTGTTTCAGCGGTATTTTTTCAGGGCTGGCAAGCCGGGCCGCTTTGCGGTGTTCTCATCCTCGATGTACCACATCGCGGTTGTCCTGTTCCTGGGGGTAAGACACCTGATGCTGGGAACTCCGGGGAATCTGACGCCGGGTATGTGCGGGCGATTGTTTCGCCAGGCGGAAGCGGGGGAATGGGAGGCTGTCGCGAAGGATTACAGGCGAATGGTCGCGCTCTACAACACCCTGGCCATCGAGACAAGCGGAGGGGACGTGGGCGTCAAGCTTGCGCTGAGTGAGTTGGGTTTCTGCAAACCCTACGTGACGCCTCCGCTCAAACAACTTCCTCCTGAAGAACAGGCGGTCATGAGGAAGGCGGTGGTGGAATTTAAGGATATCGTAAATTAATCTGGATTCCCGGTCCGCCCTATGAAAGGAGTAAGCACGTATGGAAATGAAGGATAAAGTTGCCATCGTAACCGGCGCGGGTCAGGGTATCGGCGAGGCCACCGCAAAATGTTTGGGGGGAGAGGGGGCGTCGATCGTGGTCGTGGATATGAATTCGTCCACGGGAAACGATACAGCCAAAGGCATCAAGGATGAAGGCGGAACGGCGAGTTTCGTGGAAGCGGACGTATCTGCCCCAGATGCTGTGAAAAAGATGGTGGATCACGCCGTTTCAACGTATGGAAGCATAGACACGCTGATCAATATCGCGGGCATCCAGGGGATGGTGGCGGATATCGTCGACCTTCCTGAGGATGTATGGTACAGTGTCGTGAACGTCAATCTCACGAGCGTGTATCTCTGTTCGAAGTACTGCATCCCCCACATGCGGAAAATCGGCGGGGGGGCCATCGTCAATGTCGCATCGATGCAAAGCTATTTCAACATGCCGGGATCCTCTGCGTACGCGGCAGCCAAAGGGGGCATCGTATCGCTGACCAGGAGCATGGCGCTTGATTTCGCCCGTGAAAATATTCGAGTGAATGCCGTGGCTCCGGGGTACATCAATACCCCACTGCTGCAAAGCTTCGCCGAGGAAACGGGTGATGCGGAGGCTGCGGTCGCAAAATGGAGCAGCCGTATCCCGATCGGACGCTTGCAGGAACCCGAGGAAGTTGCACAGGTGATCCTTTTCCTGGCGAGCGCCCGTGCATCGGCGGTGACCGGGGTGACTTATCCAGTAGATGGGGGCATCCTGACGGCTCAGCCAATGTGGGAACCGTAAGGAAATTGAAGATTGAAGATTATTGAAGATATTGAAGATTGAAGATCGATAGAACCACAAATAGAGTCCTGGGTTTTCAAATATTCAATTCTCCGATATTCAATATTCAATGAATAGTAACAGGTGGCAGGAAATTCTCAAGGTGATTCTTTCCAGGAGAGCTCAGCATGATCGATCAGGGTCAGGATTTTCCAATCGAGGAGGTCCGCACTTTTTGCCGGAGGTATGGAGTGCGCGAACTAGCTCTTTTCGGTTCGGCCGCGAGAGACGATTCAAATGCCGGCAGTGACGTGGATCTTCTGGTTGAATTCAATCCGGAAACAGAGGTCGGCTTTATCACGCTTTCCAGAATGCAGAGGGAGCTCTCGGAGATCCTGAGTCGACAGGTTGATCTGGTGCCGAAACAGGGCCTGAAGCCCATGGTTCGCCAGGCCGTATTGTCCAGCGCTAAGGTGGTTTATGAGGCGTGAGGAATTGTATTTGGCGGACATAGTGGAGGCAGCGGACGCGATCGAGCAATTCCTAAGGTCAGAGGTCGGAAGTCAGAGGCAACTGAACATTGAAGATTGAAAGACCGTCAAACAAGCAACTCGTGAGACGGCAAACGGGATCAAGGGTTAGAGGTTGGGTGGCGGCGACCGGGGAGACTCCGGAACTGCGGCGTATCGTCAGCATCATCATCCAGGATGAATACCAGTAGGCAGACCAGTCGGCGGAATTGGGCAATACGTTGAACAGAAGTCGAAAAAGAGAATGAGCGAGTGAAGATGGAAGAGTCGCCAGATCCCAACGAAGAGATGTGTCCAGGCTGCTCTGGCCAAGGTACAAATACCTGCACCGAATGTGGTGGGGTGGGGACAAGGTCGGTTGGTACTCATTCAGCGGGTGAGATGTGTCACGCGTGCAACGGTACGGGACGTGTTACCTGTCCAACCTGTTTCGGGACGGGAAGACGGGCCAGTTGATTCCGATAGATGTGAAAAACACGGCGCGGCCCATCCGTTCTATTGGGGGGCGTTTGTGAGTGTGGGGGAACCGTGAAGGGGAGAGGCAGTAGCAGTAGCAGTTTCAGGAAGAGTTTCCGAATGAGTGATTGAATGGGCAGAAAGAGCAGTAGAAAAAAACCGGGTCGCAGGGTCCTATCCACGGGACCGGCCGGGCTCGTGTCGCCTCCCCTCCATAGAGTAGGACGGCAGGCACTCCTGGATTCCCTGCTGGTCCTGATCATGGAGTTTTGGTCTTCGCCAATTCACTCGGAAACGACTTCGTCTACGACGACATCAGCATGATCGTTGAGAATTCGCGACTCGACACGCCCGGAAACCTGGAACGCTTCTTCACGACTTCCTATTGGGGCGATGCGATCGCCGGGGACAAGGCCTACCGCCCACTGACGGTATGGAGTTTCGCGATCGACCGCTGGCTGTTCGGACCTGGACCGATCGGCATTCACGTCATGAACGTTCTGGCAAACGGGCTTGTTGGAGCATTAGCCTATCTATTGATTCGAGCACTTACAGGGAATCGTTTCCTGGCGTTTGCCGCCGCTACCCTCTGGGTCATTCATCCGGTCCACACCGAAGTCGTCGCCAACGGTGTCGGACGGGCCGAGATATACGCCGCCGTGTCGGTTTTGGCAGCTGCGCTCCTTCACCTCAGATGGCAGCGAGGTATTCAGGGTCGGGAATTCTGGCAGGGTGAAAGGACGACGGATAGGCGACCAAATGTCCGTGGAATTCGGATTTTTCGCGTGTACCTCGGGGGTGCGCTGGTCCTTTACTTCGTCGGTCTGTTTTTCAAGGAGTCCGCGGTTGTCCTTCCCGGGCTGCTATTTCTCGCTGACTGGCTCATCTGCAGCAGGGGACGGTTTATTCCCGCAATACGTCGTTTGAATGTGTACCTTCTCTATTTGATTCCACTGGGGGTTTTCCTGGTCATCCGCCATGGGATCGTCGGTGGCGGGCTGCCTCCCATTCAGGAGGTCATGGGGCATGCAACTCCCTTCGGCCGTGTGCTCTATTCCAGCGAGACGATGCTGCGTTACATCGGCCAGACCCTGGTTCCGTGGTGGCTTAGCGGGGAGTACTCAGACTATCGCAACTTCATACGGCCCTCACTCTCGGAACCGATGGTCGTTGCTGCAATCCTGATCTGGATCGGGCTGAGCGTCGCGCTCGTCCGGCTGTACCGCCGGGGCAACCTGGTTCCGGTATTCGGGGCTCTTTGGTTCTTCCTGAGTATGCTTCCCGTCAGCAACCTCCTGTTCCCGATCGGGACAATCCGGGCGGACCGTCTGCTCTACTTGCCTTCGCTTGGTATCATGATTGTTGTATCCTGGGCGATGGTGGAACTTGGACGATCGCACCGTCAGGAAGCAATAGCGGTTTTTACGATCGTGTTGCTTATTTACGCAACCCGGACGGTGGTTCGCAACCGCGACTGGCGGAATCCGGAAGTGTTCTGGACAAAACAGCTCGAGTTGAACCCGGGAAGCCCCATCGGCTGGGGCCATATGGGCGACACGTTCAAAAAACTCGGCAAGACGGATCGAGCCGAGGAGGCATATCGCAAGGCGATTGCGTTGCGCGATGTTCAGGGGCTTTTCTACCCGGAGGCCCACACCAAGGTTGCGAAGATCATGATTTCCCGGGGCGATAGTGCCGGGGCCGAGGCCGAGTACCGTCTGGTCGTCGAAAAACGGCCTGAGCACTACGTGGCGCTGCTCAATCTCGGCGAACTGCTTTTACACGACCGTTCCACGGTCAATGAGGCCATCCCGCTCCTAAAAAGAGCAGCCGAGGTCAAAGCCAAGGACTTCCGACCGTATGCAAATCTGTCGCAGGCATATCGAATAGCGGGTGAGTTCGATAACTCCCTGAAGGCGATTGAATCGGCCATTCAGCTGCGCCCTGACATTCCCACCCTCCGGCAGGTAAAGGCAGAAATCCTTAGCGGGGGAAATTGAAGATTGAAGATTAAGAATGTTGAAGCGAGGTCAATAAGACAACAAGAAAGTCCTTGATTGTTCCAATATTCAATTCTCCGATATTCAATATTCAATGATTTTAGGTAGTATTGCGCTCAGGATGACATATCCTACTTTCATAGGATTTATTTAGTTAGGAGAAAGGACACTGCCGACTTTTCAAGCAGGTCAATCTTAAACGGATTTTGAGAGGAGACTTTATGGAAACAACAAAGCCTACGATCGAATGCGCAGAAAACGGACCGTATCTCGTCAAAGGACTTGAAGATCTTCGGACTTCAGAGGAACACCCGATTCCCACCAAGAAGGTGATGGCCCTGTGCCGATGCGGGGCGTCGGAGAACAAGCCTTTCTGTGATGGCACCCACTCGACGATAGGGTTCAATGGAGAGAAGCAGGAGGGACGGACCCCTGACCGGCGTGACAGCTACGAAGGCAAAGAGGTCACCCTTCACGACAACCGGAGCTTGTGCTCCCACCGCGGGCATTGCACGGATCACGCGGCCACGGTTTGGAAGTTGAAGTCCGAGCCGTGGATCGATCCCGACGGGGCGGGCACGGAGGAGATCATCAAGACCGTACGCATGTGCCCATCAGGCGCGCTCAGCTATTCGATCGACGGGGTAGAGCATCGCGATATCGAATACGATCCGGCCGTCACAGTCTCAAAGGACGGGCCGTACGAGGTTACGGGCGGGATCGATTTGCTCGACGTGGAATGGGGTGAGGGTGCTTCTCAGGAGCACTATGCGTTATGCCGTTGCGGAGCGTCGAAGAACAAACCGTTTTGCGACGGGACTCACTGGTCGATCGAGTTCAAGGACGAACAGACCGATGCGATTGGGGATCGGCCTTCCGAGTGAGTCGCATCTCCCAAGAGCTTAAGGTAATTGTGTTGGTTCTGGATAATCGAGCCATGCAATTAATAATAACGCTTGACAATATTAACGCCATGCGTTATTATTATTCATGATCAAATCATTTAACGATCGTGAAGCGGAAAGAATATTCGATCGTCATAAATCCCGAAAATTACCGGGTGCTTTGGGGCGCTCCGCACTGAAGAAGTTGTTGCTCCTGGATGCAGCCGAATCCATTCAGGATCTCAAGGCCCCTCCTGGAAATCGGTTAGAGCGGCTTTCTGGCGATCGAAAGGGTCAATACAGCATTCGCATAAACGATCAATTGCGGTTGTGTTTTAAGTGGAGTGAAGGTCACGCGGCCGAAGTTGAGATCGTCGATTATCACTAGGAGAACGACATGCCTGGAAAAAAGAACCCCCCTATTCACCCGGGAGAAATCTTGTTCGAGGAGTTTCTGGAGCCTCTGGGACTAAGTCAATATCGCCTGGCAAAGGATATTTCCGTACCCCCGCGCCGGATAAATGAGATCGTTCACCGCAAACGCGCTATTTCTGCCGATACTGCTCTTCGCCTCGCGAGGTATTTTAGAACTACGGATCGCTTCTGGTTGAATCTGCAAGCTCGTTATGATATTGAGCTTGAAAAGGACCGTCTGGGATCGAGGTTGGTAAATGAAGTTCAGATTTTCGAGACAGCAAGCTGAATTAGAGAAAAAAACTACCCGAGTGGTTTTAGGAAATTCCACGCGGGTTCGTTAGTTGGATCAGGAAAACTGCGAAAAGTTAATTTCTGAATGTCATCGTGATCATCATGCCTTTCGACAGCGGCACGGGTAGAATGCTGATCCTTTCAGATCCGGCGCGTGAAATCGATCGTCCTACCACGATCCCGATCGCGGATCCTGCGATCACGTCGGATAAGTAATGACGATTACCTTCCATTCGGGCACCGGCCACCAGCACGCTCCACGCATAGAATGGAATGCCCACCCGTGGACCGAAATGTGAATTCAGCACCCCCGCGATCGCAAACGCATTGGCAGTATGTCCCGAGGGAAACGAGAGTCGGTTGCTCCCGTCGGGACGGTATCTGCGGGATGCGTGTTTGATCGGACCAACCAGCAATTGGGTGTAGACCAGCGCGCGGAGGAGGTCCGAAGAAACGGCTTCTAGTTTGGGCCGATTCAAGGCCTTTGAAAACAGCCAGAGCCCCAGGGCCGCAGGCAGATTGAAAGTGCTTGATCCATACGCGTTTGAAGGATCGGCCGTCAATTCGAAAACCGATAGCCGTTCGACCTCTCCAACCAGATCATCGTCCCATCGATGTGCGATTCCCGCAAAACCCATTCCCGTTGTGACGATAGCTGTGTTTTCCCAGGTTATCAAGTTCTTAAAATCCCGCTTGATCCCGCCTGTGTCCGCCTCGACACCTGGCGCTGAAAACAGCCACAACCCTGCCCAGACGTAACACAGTCTCTTCATAACTTTCCCTCGGATCAGAAAACTTCAAAAAAAGAGATCCTTCGCGCACAAGGCCTCGCGTCAGATCGGAACTTCGGATCCTTCGACTACGGCCCCTGAAGGGGCCTCCGCTCAGGACAGGCCGCGCTCAGGATGACATCCAAGTCACGGGATATTGGGTTGATTTCAAAGCAACCTAATCATTACGAACCTTTCCAGTTCCAGCATCGACTTTAACTTCTTTGATATCTCCTTCCGAATCGATAATCTCTATGCTATAGTGTAGATGACCGATTTCTCGTTCCAGCTCAGCTTCGACGGCGTTCCCCGGATTTGCCGCGATAGCCGCTTTCAGGGCATCTTCGAGAGAGACTATCTGCTGCCGGAACAAGTGTAGTTCTTCTTCATCCTCGTTTTCTCGCTCGTTCTTCAGTATGCTAGCGTTTCCCGCATCGATGGTGGCTTCAGTCCTGTTCCCCCCACCGGTCGAGAGCTCGACCTCATAGACCAGATATCCTTCTTCGACTTCCAGTTCCGCTTCAACAGGCCTTCCCTTGAATCCGGATGAGGCGATTTCGATAGCCTTTAATATGGGGATGCCCGTCAATTTATGGAAATGAATTTTCGGGGTTTGACGGATCGGGATAGAACCGTGTAATTCGTGGGCTTGCGGTGATACGGCAAGAAACATTGTCAGGAACAGGGTGGGGATAAGCAGGTTTGCGAAGGGAATATGTTTCATGTAGATCATAATATAGTCAATTTCATCAAAAAATTCCACTCCAGCTAAGACCTATCGAAGGCAGGACAATAAACCATGTTTCGACGTCTCTGTGGAGGAAAAAATCACCATTGATGTTCTGTGCTTTGAAATAGTCGTATCCCAGGACGTTCTTGTGATTCGTGAGGTTCACGACTTCAAAGAAGAATCGCAGATCCCCGCGAGATGTTGAAACCCTCCTGGTCACACGGGCATCCATTCGGTGGTAGTTGGGCAACCTGTGACCGTATAGCTTGAGCGGTTTTATGGCGAAATCCTCTTCGCCATCCTCTCCTGTGACATCGATCATTTCTTCCCGAGTGGCGGGCCACCCGGTGTGGAAGGAGTAGGACGTATTGATAGACCATGCCCTGGATGGGCGAAATGTGCAGTCAAGATTCAGCGCATGGCGTTGATCCTGCGGACTGGCATGCTCTCTGTTAAATTCTAATATTGTCGGGTCGTTGAGATGATCGATCCGGCTCGTTTGTTCATCCACGAATGAAAGTCCGTAGCTTCCCCTAATTGAAAACACCCTTCCCATATTCTGGGTATAATATGCTTCTATCCCTTTGGAAGTGGTGTTATCGGGATAGACAAGAATTCGGTCTTCGTCTGTTTCAGGAAAGACATCAATTGATCCTTTCCAGTTTCTGTATTTCGGCCTGAGGTTCGACCCTCGTTTGTAATATCCCTCTATGCGCAGCCTTGCGTCGTTGAGGAATAGCTGTTCGAAGCCCCCGGTCCATTGCTTGGAAAGCTCGGATGGGGCATAGTTATCATGACCGTTTAACACGGTTACGTCTTCAATGCCTTGCATTTGACGGTAGTATCCCCAACCGAACCTAAAGTTTGTTCTTTGCGCCAGTTTAATCAGTGCATTTACACGCGGACTAAAATCGCTGTCTTTCGTGTAGGATCCTCGATCATAGCGCATCCCGAGTTCCAACGTGACAGGATCAATTATTTGAAATCGATTGGCGAGATATAAACCCAGGGTTGTGCCGCTTTTCTTTAATCTCGAACTGCTTTCAATCGGGTAGTAGGCCAGCGAGTCCGCCGAAGGGTCGTCCGGGTTCTTTCCGACGATGTTGGTGAATATATCGTCCGCATCAACACTTCTAAAATCGAAACCCGACTCCAGAAATATCGAATTGGAAAGTTCATACATCCAATCCTGCTTAAACCCAAAACTTGAAAAATCGCGCTTATTCTTCAACTCATAAACCGGATCCGGAAGACCGACACCCTGTTCGAAACCATCTCGGGTTTTGTTGACCAGGCCGGCCGAAGCCATGCTCGTGACGGCCATCCGATTGCCCAAGGCTGATTTCAGGGTGACCCAGGCGTATGAATTTCCATACTTGTTATTCGCGAATTCCGTGGTTTTTATCGTGTCCTGGAATCCGGTGGTCCCCTTTGCGTTATAGGTGTATTTATCCCTGGCGTGAAGGACGTTGAACGAGAGTGTATGGCGGGGGTTGAACTGATAGTGGATTTTCGAGAAGATGTCATAATAGACGGGGGAGGGAAGGTCACCCTGATTCATGATGTTGAATACGAGATCCAGGTATCCCCTGCGGGCGGAGAGAAACCACGCACCTTTGTCATTCGAAAAAGTCCCTTCGGTCATCGCCCGGGCATTCATTAAACTTAGTCCAGCACTGAATTTTGTGCCGTCGGGATTCGGTTCCCTCGAGTCGATATTGAAGATGCCGCTGAGCCTGTTGCCGTATTCCGCTGGAAATCCACCCGTCATCAACTCAACGCCTTCGATGGCCTCAACATCGATGATGCTGATGGCTCCTTCATTGAAATCCTTTAGGTGGTAGGGTTCGTAGATTTCCAATCCATCGATCATGATGAGGGTCTCATCGTACCGGCCGCCTCGAATCGAGAAATGTGCGGAATAGTCCCCTGAAGACAGGCCGGGTAATCGATTCACGGCGCGGAATATATCTTCGCCGAATTGAGGGACGGATTCGATGTCATCCCGGGACATGGTCTGCCGGGTTGAAGGGCTCGATTCCATGAAGGAAAAGGAACCTGGGGTTACGGTGATTTCCTTGAGTTGATATACTTTGGTTGTCATGAACAGGTTGAGGTCCAAATCCGTGTGACCGTCTATCAGAAGGTCTTTGCGAATCAGTTCTTCATATCCCACCCGACTCGCTCGAAGGATGTAAGTCCCGGTGGGGACTCCATTGATCGTAAAACGTCCATCCCGATCGGTTTCACCCCCCAGCTGCGTGCCGCGTAATGCCACGCTTACCAGACTGACGGGCTTTATGGAATCCGCATCCAGGATGCGCCCGTGAATATTCACCGATTCCTGCGCGAATCCTGCTGTGTGAAAAAGGCAGATCGCCATGCCTGCGAGAATCCCGAAGGGCCTGATAAACCGAATCATTTTCGACCTCCTTTTTGGATGGGGACGCACAAACTTCTGTGTTTCCATTCGCATTCTCCCGGAGCTGAACAATCTCCGTCGAAAACTTTTCAACGAAATATAGGAGCCGAAGATTAAAGGGACATTAAGCCAATATTAAATTGCTTTAACCTTTGCGTTTTAAAGCACACTTGAGATTTATCTTGGTTATCTTTTAGGTTCCCGAGGGGTTCTCATTCAGAGGTTGTTGACATGCGGATATTGTTGATCGAAGACGATGTGAAAGTAGCGGCATTTCTCGTCAAAGGATTGACGGAGAATGGATATGCCGTGGATGTTTGCAACGACGGTAGGGCGGGATTAGACGTTTTCGAAACCGAATCCTTCGACCTGGTGATCGTCGACTGGATGCTGCCCGAAATGGACGGTATTGCGGTCTGCAAGGAGATCCGAAAGAGGTCCGCCCGCATACCCATCATGTTTTTAACGGTCAAAGATTCAGTTGCGGACAAGGTCACGGGATTCGACGCCGGCGCGGACGACTACGTCATGAAGCCATTTTCATTTTTGGAACTGCTTGCACGTATAAGGGCCCTCCTGCGAAGACGGCACGCTGCGGTCGAAAAGTTAGAGGTTGACGATCTGGAGATGAATGTTGCGGAGCGGACGGTGAACAGAGGTGGGGAGAGGATAGATCTTTCGAATAAGGAGTTTTCGATCCTGGAGTATTTCCTGCGGAACCGGAACCGTCTGATCACCCGGGCGGCGTTAGCAGATCATGTATGGAATATCAATTTTGACCGGGGATCGAACGTCATCGATGTCTACATCAACTACTTGCGAAAGAAACTGAATTGCGGGTCGCAAAGGCCTCTTGTGCATACGGTTCGGGGAGCCGGGTACATTTTGAAGGGACCTGAGGGATGAAACTTAGTCTAAGGACGAAACTCGTCGTGGCTTTTGTCTTAATGGGCCTGACGGTGCTCGGGGTGAGCTCTGGGGTGTATTATGTCTCGTTCGAACGGTCGGCTCTGGAGGAAGTGGAAATCGACCTGCTAGAAGACGCGCATGAATTCGCGCTGACCATCCTGTACAGCGATGGGATCGTTTCCGTTATCGATCACCACGAATGGGACGACGCGGATGACGAATATGTCGTAGCGACAGACGCCCAATTCAATACGATCAAAAAGAGCCCGAACTTGGGGAACCTGGAGTTGCAGCGGTTATTTGATTTTCAACCCGTGAACGATCCGCAGACGATTCGCGTTGATGTCGATGCGGTGGAACTGATGTGTGTCGTGCTTCCGGTCAAACGAGATGATTCGGTTGTTGCTTATATACTCGTGACAACCAGTGTGGAGCAGGTGACCGAGTACGTCGATATCTTGAAGGACAGTATTCTGATTTCCCTGATCTTTCTGGTTCTTTTCGGAATAGGCGCGGCCTATTTGTTTGCGAACAGAATGGTTCGGCCGGTGTTATCGATCCAACGTGCGGTCGGAAAAATTGAACTGGAGAACCTGGACCAACGGATCGAACTGATGCGGGGGGATACGGAACTGGATAGCCTGGTCGATACCCTGAACAGTCTGTTCGAGCGATTGGAGAAATCATATAACCAGATCAACGATTTCTCCGCAAACGTGGCGCACGAGCTGCACACGCCGCTTACCATTCTGAGGGGGAATATCGAGGTTGCTCTGACCAGGGACAGGCATCGGGACGAATATGTTGAAATTCTTTCCGATCTTCTGGAAGAGACCCTGCACATTATTCACCTCGTGGACAGTATGCTGTTACTCGCACGGGGGGATACATCGTCCCTGTCGATTCACGAAACCTCCATCGATTTGGAGCGGTTCTGCGGGGAGCACTCGGGAGACTGGGAGGCCCTCTGTTCTTTGAAGAACCAAATACTGAGGTTCGACATCGGAGCCCCCCGCTCCATCGTTGGAGACAAACACCTTCTTTCTCAACTATTCCTCAATCTCGTATCAAATGCCTCGAAGTTCTCGAAAGACGGACAATTGATCGATATCGAGATTCGGGAGAAGGAGAGGGCCTTTAATGGGAATGACGGGGTTCAGATTACGGTTAAGGATGAAGGCATCGGTGTCCCTGCAAAGGATCAGGCAAAGGTGTTCGAGAGATTTTTCCGGATCCAGAAGGACCGATCCCGTCAAACCGGGGGGCAGGCCTGGGACTTTCGATCTGCGGGATGATTGCGAGATTGCACGGGGGGACGATCAGCCTGACCAGCGAAGTAGGGAAGGGAACGTCCGTCAGGGTCACGCTTCCTGTTCGGGATGGAGTCAGGGAAGGAAAGTGAAGAACCAAAATTGAAGATCGAAGATTGTAGCGAGATCCATAAGGACATGGGAAAGTCCTGAATTTATCAAATATTCAAATTTCCGATATTCAATATTTAATGAAGTTGGGAGGGTGGTACCGAGCTTTCGAGGCGAGGGAGCACGAGGCGGTCCAAAAATAATAGCGCCTTCAGGATCGAGGTGGTTGCGAGCGAAGCAAAGCCAGCGACCGCTAAGGGAATCATAAACCATAATGAACACATCCTGAGCGGAGTTCCGCGGTTTTTGCGGAACGCAGTCGAAGGACGGGGATAGGATGGGAAGTCCGCCTGCGGCGGACTTTGTATACGTAGCGCGGGAATTCATTCCCGCGCGGATTGGATACCTACGAATCACCTGCCAAGTTCGTTAACTCCCTTGTAATGCCCTGAGGACAAGATAAGTAGGTCCTGAGCTAGCAAAAACAACGGAACCCCGGCGGAAAGTTTTCCCCGCGGGGTTTTTTTATTGGAAGACGAGGTGCGATAAAGTTTTCAATCGGGCAGGCTCATTCGAAAGCTTCTTTCAATCGAAAATCTCAAAACCTCGACACGAATGAGAGTGCATGTCCTGGCATCGTCTTTGCATATGCTTGCGCAGACCCTTTTCGGCGCGCGTGTGGTAACGGTTCCCTGTTATCGTCCCGAACAGCTTCGGGATCTTTTGCGGGTCCGGATGCCTTGCAGGCAAGCCCCTATTCCTGTTTGTTCTTGGGAAGGCCCGTAGGGAAGGGGGGGAGGATCCATTTTATTGACGAGATTTCAAACGACGGGGATGGCACGAAGAGGCACAACACATTCGTAGCTCACGGGTTCGACAGCTTTCGGGATTGCATTCTGTTGTTAAACAATCATTCCAGTGTATCGGGATGGTTTCCTGTCGGCGCGGTTGGAGAACGACTCCCGGGGAAAAGAGCCTATGAGATCCGGGTCCCCTCGAATTGCGAAATGCCGTCGAGAGAGGTTCTCGCAAAACTGCTGCTGGACAGGGTCAGGAGCAACTTCGAGACATCGGGCCGGGCCTATCCTGTCGGAATGAAGATGTTAACCCACAGGAATCCCCCGCCGGCCGGGACAATCTGCGGGCCCGTCGGGATTCGGGCTTTTGCGGATGCTCAAGTTTCCTATCTCAGTGGACACGGTCGATCAATCTGGGAAGGGAATCTGTGGGCCTGCAAGCGGATTCTTTTGATGATTCAGGAACGGGGCATTTTCTGTTCGGTTTTAAAGGAAATGCTGGAAAGTTCGAATGATCTACCGGAATTGCAAAGCCTGTCTGAAGCCTGGGATAACCTCGAAAAGTCATGGCGGATCGCCGCCAAACTGGGGACAAGGGTCCACGAGACCGGCGACAAAGATTTGGTTAATAGAATCCAGGAGCGATTTCATCACATCGCGGAAGAAGAGGAAAGATTTCTGCTCCGGCTGAAAGGATACTTGAAGAATGACCTTGCGCGCTCAAGGGGTTCAGAACACTCTCGTCGGAGGGGCTCTCGGTTTGTCCCTTTGCGGGTCTTTCATCCTGCGGAGGCCACAATCGAAGACCGGTCAGCTTAGGTTATGGGACGACAAGCCTCGGAAGATGACGCCTCGTACGAATTCAAGGGTCCCGGATTCAGGTTCGTTAGGTTTTTCCTTCTATCGATAGTCCTTATTCTGGTCGGAATCGGAGCTCTTGTCATTATCCTGAGCTGGCATCTTGGTATGGATGTCACGGTCCAGGGAAAAGGATCGATCGAACCCCGAGTTCGGCATCAAGTCAAGGCCTCGATCGCGGGTATGATTTCGGGGATCCACGTGAGGCAAGGGCAGAAAGTTGCAGAGGGGGACAACCTGGTCACCCTGGATGACACGGAACTGCGGGCTGAACTGGAAAAGGTGAACAAAGAAGTAGAAGTTAATCAAAGCCGCAGAGTTGAGATCGAGAATCGGATCAAGCGGGAGCAGCGGCTCCTCGAGGCAGAAGTCGAGGGGGCCCGGATGGAACTGGAAAACGCGGCTCTCCGGATGGAGCAGGTACGTCGGGAACACGCGCTTTATGATTCTTTGTATCCGCCCTCGGCCGGGGGGGGAGCTACATGGCCTTCTCGGCCTATGTCGGATATCTCTACGGCCCGATAGAGTCGTTGATCGGTCTGGTTCCGCAGATTCAGGTGACGCTTGTCCGTAGCAATCGGTTCTTCGAGATATATGACTTGAAGCCGGAGATTCGGGACCTTCCCGGCAGGCCGGTTTTAAGAAAGGTTCGCGGAGAGATCGAGGTTCACGATGTAGGCTTTGCCTATATCGACCGGAACTGGGTCCTTAGAAATATCGACTTTGTAATTCCGGCCCGATCCACGATCGCACTTGTGGGGAAGAGCGGGTCCGGAAAGTCCACGTTAGCTAAGCTGATTCCCAGGTTCTATGATCCTCATGAGGGGTTCGTCTCTATCGACGGGCAGGACATCAGACGATTTCGACTGCGGTCTCTTCGAACGCAGATCGGGTTTGCGATGCAGGGGAGCACGCTGTTCCAGGGAGATATTCTTGAGAATCTGACTTTCGGACAGGAGATCCCGATGAGCGACGTGGAGGATGCAGCCCGGTCCGCTTACATCCACGACTATGTTACCTCCCTTCCGGATGGATATCGCACACGGGTCGGTGAACAGGGGGCACAGCTCTCGGCCGGGCAGAAGCAGCGGATCGGCCTGGCCAGGGTTCTGCTGATGGACACACCGATCCTGATACTGGACGAACCGACGGCTGCCCTGGATGTGGAGTCGGAGCACTGCATCCAAGAAGCCCTGAAGACGGTCCGGCAGGGAAGGACCACCCTGATCATCGCGCACCGGCTACGAACGATTCAGGGGGCCGACGAGATCGTTGTCCTGGAGGAGGGGGGGATCGCGGAGCAAGGAACACACGACCTGCTCATGGTGAAGGGAGGGGTGTACGCAAACATGCAGGAGCGGATGGCGAGTATGTAAAGGTGGACTTGGAATAGTTAAGGGATTAGATTATTCGGATCTTGAAAAGATCTCAATGAAAGTTTCACTTGCCTTCCCAGGTTGTGAAAGAAAAACCAATCGAGTCATTCTGATCGTTAGCGGGATCGCCTTCTTCCTGGGCATCCTCCGAAGCACCCTCAGTACCCGCTTCCCCTGTCTCGTCGGGTTGCTTAGGGACCTCCGGGGCAGATGGCGACATCGGCCCCGGCTCTGGCAAGCGCCAGGGCGGTTTCACGCCCTATACCCATCGAGGCGCCGGTCACGAGGGCGGTGCGTCCCGAAAGTTTCATGAAATCGGTCTTTCATTCCAAGAACCGGTCGGTTCTCGCGGCCTGTATCGATGCTTGACAGGTAAAACCTATATGTTTCTATGGGTTCGGTTAATTCAGTTTTCAAATGATTTTGGGAGAAGTCAAGTTAAAAACCTCTTTCAAGTAGTACGGCATAATAC
Source organism: Candidatus Latescibacterota bacterium (assembly GCA_965217865.1). Taxonomy (GTDB): domain Bacteria; phylum Latescibacterota; class UBA2968; order SICM01; family SICM01; genus CBDCJO01. Next base: position 5,226,370 of record CBDCJO010000002.1, read on the forward strand.
GATTGACAGGGGGGTAGGATTTTGGTAAATTAGCTTATTTGACAGGACTTAACCTTTTGTGCCGCAATGATTGGCACCATCGTTTTGCGACGCGAGTTCCCGGAAGTTCGGGAGGAGGGGCCTTTTTCAAACCCCGACATGCCTCATTTAAAGATTTATACCACGGATTTCTGTACCTACTGCGTCCGGGCGAAGACGATCCTAAAGGACATAGGAATCGTCGATTATGAAGAGGTAAACATCGCGGGACAGGAGGAGATGAGGGAGGAGATCGCGGGGTTAACGGGTGGGCGATGGGATGTGCCCCAGGTGTTTATCGACGGAGATTATATCGGAGATGACGACGCCCTCGCGCAATTGGCCTATTCGGGAGAACTGGAAAGGATTTTTTCGATGAAGGGAAACGGCAAGCAAGGGGAAGGGGAAGTGAACCGAAGGGATGTTGTGGTGATCGGATCAGGACCCGCGGGTTTGGCTGCGGCGCTCTATGCCTCCAGGGCCCAGTTGAACACCCTTGTCATCACGGGAAACGAGATTGGCGGCCAGCTCTCGTTGACGCTGGATATTGAAAACTATCCCGGTTTCAAAAACGGGGGTGCAGCCAACCTGATCCAGGACATGCAGGATCAGGCCAAGCGCTTCGGAGCCGAGATTGAAATGGCATATGTAACGGAGTTGGACCTCTCTCAAAGGCCATTTCGGATCAAGACCTACGGCTCCGAGGTGGAAGCGCAGACCCTGATCGTGACCACGGGTTCTTCCCCTCGAAAGCTGGAAATCCCCGGTGAGCTGGAGTACGTTGGGAAAGGGGTCTCCTACTGCGCGACCTGTGACGGTTTTTTCTTCAAAGATAAGAAAATCGTCGTCGTGGGTGGGGGGGACGCGGCGGTTGAGGAGGGGCTCTTCCTGACACGTTTCGCCACGACGGTGAATATCATCCACAGACGTGATCGGCTGCGGGCGAACCAGACCCTTCAATCCAGGGCAACCGACGAATCCAAGATCGAGTTCACGTGGAATACCGTTGTCACGGAAGTGCTCGGGAATGACAAGGAGGTCCACGCGGTTCGCCTCAAGGACGTAAAGACGGGGATGGAAAAATCGCTTGAAACGGATGGGGTCTTTATCTTTGTCGGCCATCTCCCCAACACCAGCCTGTTCGAAGGCAAACTCACCATGGACGAGAAGGGCTATCTGGTCACGGACAAGCGACAGCAAACGAACATCGAGGGGGTCTTCGCAGCAGGCGATGTCCAGGATCACGTCTACCGACAGGCGGTTACTGCCGCGGGTACGGGTGCGGCTGCGGCGATTGAAGCCGAAAGGTTTCTCGCGGAGATGGCCGGTAAGGCCTATGTCTAACTAAATTGAAGATTGAAGAAGATTGAAATTGAGGCGCCCTCCGGAGGCGAAAGGAGCAAGGATGGCTCAAACTTCGGTCCAAACGAAGGAACTTTCCATCGACGAACAGTTGAGGGAGCATCTCCCAGAAGCTGCCGGTCTCTATGAACGGGCCCTGAAGATCTTTCCCAACGGGGTGACACACGACAACCGGTTCCACAAGCCCTTTCCCATCTATGTCGAGAGGGCGCAGGGTTCACGCAAGTGGGATGTCGACGGTCGGGAATATATCGATTACGCGATGGGTCACGGCGCCCTGATCCTGGGACATTCGCATCCGACGCTCGTGCGTGCGGTAACGGATCAGGTTTCCAAAGGCACGCACTATGGCGCCTGTCACGAACTGGAACTCGAGTGGGGTCAACTGGTCATCGACCTGATCCCATCGGCGGAGCGGGTGCGGTTTACGTCTTCCGGGACGGAGGCGACGATGATGGCCTTCCGCCTCTGCCGGACCTTCACCGGAAAGCGGAAGATCGTAAAATTCGAGGGCCATTTCCACGGCTGGCACGACAACACCCACATCGGTGTGGACCTCCCCTTCGAGCAGCCCACACCGGGAGTTCTGAACGAAGTCCACGAAAGCGTCATCCTCTGCCCTCCCAATGATTCCGCCCGGCTCGACGACATCCTTTCGAAGGACAAAGATATCGCCTTGGTGGTGATTGAACCGTCGGGTGCTATGTTCGGGAATATCCCCACACGGCCCGGTTTCCTCGAAGAGCTTCGGGAGATCACCAGGTCTCACGGGATCCTGCTCCTTTTCGATGAAGTGGTGACCGGATTCCGTTGTTCGCCGGGTGGGGCACAGGGATTTTACGGCGTAATCCCGGATATGACGGCACTCGCGAAAATTCTGGCCGGAGGTTTGCCGGGGGGTTGCGTGGCGGGCAGGGCGGATATCATGGAATTGCTCGAGTTTAAAGGAGATCCTGAGTGGAACAAGGGACGAAAGTTTCCTCATCCGGGGACTTTCAACGCGAATCCGGTCAGTGCGGCCGGGGGGATCGCGACGCTCAAGGCGATCGCATCGGGTGAAGAGATCGACAAGGCCAACCGTGCCGCAAAAACCCTCCGGAACCGCATGAACGATCTGATCGAGGCTCGAAAGCTTCCCTGGTGCGTCTACGGGGCCTTCTCCGAATTTATCGTCCTGCCCGACTGCGGGGGACCCAACGCAGTGGAGGAGATCATGGCCGGCCGTTTCGATCACAGGCGGCTCAAGGGTTTAGACAAGACGCTGTCCGAAAAATATCGATCCACCATGACCCTGAATGGAGTTCATGTTCTGTCCAACAAGGGATTGACCTCCTCGGTCCACACCCAGGAGGATCTGGACGAGACCGTGGAGGCGTTCGACAGGTCGATAGATATGTTGAAGCAAGAAGGGCTTGTTTAGATAGGGAAGTGCAAAGTGCAAATGCAAAATGGAGGAAATTGAGTCTGAACGGTGTTCGGGAGTAATGGAGGAAAGATCATTTCTTCCACTTCTCTCTTTACCTGAGGTTTAAGGCTTGGGCAGCGAAAAGCGGGCATTGATTAGTGTTTCGGATAGGCGCGGGGTGGTTGCGTTTGCGAAGTGTCTTTCGAAGGCCGGGTTCGAGATCGTCTCGACCGGGGGCACGGGCCGTGCCCTCAGGGAGGGTGGCGTGTCCGTGACCGAGGTTTCGGATCTGACGGGTTTTCCGGAGATGATGGGGGGTAGGGTGAAGACCCTTCATCCAAAAATCCACGGCGGGCTCCTGGCGCTCAGAGACGATTCGACGCACCAGGCCGAGGCGGGGGAGAGCGGAATTGGAATGATCGATCTTCTCGTCGTCAATCTTTACCCCTTCAAGGAGACGGTGGCGAAGAACGGCGTGACCCTTGAAGAGGCCATCGAAAATATCGATATCGGCGGTCCGGCCATGATCCGAAGCGGGGCCAAGAATTACCGTCACGTTACCGTTGTGGTGGACCCCGCGGATTATGATAAAATCGCTGCGGAGATCGAGGGAAACGGAATATCTCAGGCCACGCGGGAGAAGCTGGCTGTCAAAGCGTTTCGCCACACCGCCGATTATGATTCAGCGATTGAGACGTTTCTGGTCGATCGATTGACAGGGGAACGAATTCGACGCGTGCGTTATGAAGGGGGAAAACCCCTTCGCTACGGAGAAAACGTTCACCAAGAAGCCATCCTTTACCGGTCTGCGGGCGGGGAAGGGGTGGCCGGGGCGGTCCAGCTACACGGTAAAGAAATGTCCTACAACAATTACCTCGATGCCCAGGCGGCCGTGGAGGCGGTGCGGGACATCGCTGATAAGCCCGCCGCCGTCGTTGCGAAGCACGGGAATCCCTGCGGTTTCGCCACAGGACCGGACCTGGCAACGGCTCTGGAAAAGGCGTGGAACGGGGACAGGGAGAGTGCGATGGGGTCGGTGATCGCAGTCTCTCAGCGGATGGACCGGAAGGCCGCGGAATTTCTGCGCACCCCTTACCGATCCCCCTTGATCGAAGGCGAGCGGAGACGGTTCATCGAGATCGTTGCGGCCCCGGGATTCGATAAGGATGCCCTGGACCTGCTGCGTCGGAAAAGCAAGGATCTCAGGCTCCTGGAGATCAGCCCGTTCGACGCTTCCGAACCGACTTCTGTGCTCTATCGACATGTGTCGGGCGGTTTGCTCGAACAGTCTCGCGATGATGTGCTTTTTGAACGCTGGGAGCAGGTCACCCGCACGTCCTTTCCTGAGTCGAAACGGGGTCTGGGGGAGTTCGTGATGAAGGCCGCAAAGCACACGAAGTCGAATGCCATTATCCTCGGAAGAGAGTATGTGCCGGGCGAGTACCAGGTCATCGGAATGGGAGCCGGCCAGCCAAACCGGGTCGATTCTCTTAGAAAGTTGTCGATTACTAAGGCACGGGAGAATTTGGAATGCGAATTCGCCGAGCTTTCCGACGGCGGTGATTTAGAATCTTATATCCAGGAGCAAATTTCCGAGGTGGTGCTCGCTTCAGATGCGTTTATCCCTTTCGATGACACCATCAAGATCGCCCACGAGCTGGGGCTCCGTTATATCGTGCAGCCGGGCGGCTCGGTGATGACGGCCCCGGGGGGTGGAGACAAGTCCGTCATTGAAACGGCGGACCGGCTCGGGGTCGGGATGGTTTTTACGGGTACCAGGCATTTTCTTCATTGATCCACAGGGATTCAAGTCGGGGTGAACCCCTTAACCCCTTATTCGAACACCTTTTCACCAGGGTAATAAGAAAGAATCGTCTGATCCGGATTCCCACGCAAGAAGGGTCTCCCCGGATTTTTTGGAGAAAAGGAACCATACATGGGCTGGTCATTCTCAAGCATGTTCTCCAGCGATATCGGCATCGATCTGGGAACTGCGAACACCCTCGTCTACATGAAGGGGCGTGGTATCATTATCAACGCCCCCTCAATTGTCGCTCTCGACAAGAAGAATCGAAAGCCCCTGGCGTTCGGGGTCGAAGCGAAGGAGATGATGGGCCGGGAGAACCCCAACATCGAGACCATTCGGCCTCTCCGGGACGGGGTGATAGCGGATTTCGAAGTGACCGAAGAGCTGCTCCGTTATTTCATCAAAAAGGCCCAGCGCAATCGTCCCTTTGTGCGCCCCCGAATTGTAATCGGGGTCCCGTCCGGGGTGACCGAGGTTGAAAAGCGGGCGGTGCGTGAATCGGCGGAGCGGGCGGGGGCGAGGGACGTTTACCTGATCGCTGAGCCCATGGCCGCCGCCATCGGTATCAATCTGCCTGTTGGCGACGCTGTCGGTTCAATGGTGATCGATATCGGCGGAGGGACGACCGAGATCGCGGTGATCGCCCTGTCAGGTATCGTGACTTCCCGATCGCTCCGGGTCGGGGGGGATGACATGGATGAGGCCGTCGTCAACCATATGAAGCGAAAATACAGCCTGCTGGTGGGGAGCCGGACTGCTGAGATGATTAAGTGTACGATCGGGTCAGCGGGGCCCCTGGATGAAGAGGTTCAGTTCCCGGTTAAGGGGCTGGACCTGATTGCCTCCATCCCGAAGACGATCATCGTCGATTCTACGGACATCCGGGAAGCCATGAATGATCCGGTCAACCTGATCATCGAAGGCGTCCGTCAGTCTCTCGAGCAAACCCCCCCCGAACTGGCCGCGGATATTCTGGACAGGGGGATCATCCTGAGCGGCGGGGGGTCCTTGTTGCGGGGGATGGACCGACGTCTGATGGAGGAGACCAGCCTTCCGGTGATCGGAGCGGAAGAACCCCTGACCTGTGTGGTTCGCGGTACAGGTAAGGTCCTGGAGGATATCGCATTCTATCAAAAGATGATGCTTTAAGGTAGTCGTTCCGCCTACTTATCTGATATGTATTGGATAAAGAGTTTCCTGCAGGCCAGAAAGCCTTATGTGGCTTTCGCCGTCGTGGTTGTGCTCTCTTTCGGGCTTATGGCCCTGAGCGTGGAAAACAAGGTGGCTGTGGCAAGGTGGGTCTCCATCTCGACCATCGGTGTGGGGCACTGGATGTTCTCGGGGTTGATCGATCTGTTCCACGTGCGGGATGAGAACCGCATGCTGCGGGAGCAGAATCTCAGGCTTTCGCTGGAGCTGGTGAAGATACGAGAGGAACGTCTCGAAAACATCAGGCTCCGGGACCTGCTGGGTTTCAAGTCCAGGCTGAAATATCCTTATGTGGCCGCGGAGGTGATCGGACGGGATCCGGGAAGGCACCCGAATTCAATCCTAATCAATGTCGGACGGAATGACGGGGTGGTGGATCGGATGGCCGTTGTGACTTCGGACGGGCTCGTTGGAAAGGTGCTCGCAGTTCATTCGGGGAGCGCCGTGGTTCAGCTTCTTACGGGTCGAAACTGCCGGGTAAGCGGGGTGGTTCAGCGGAACGACCGAGGTCATGGAATCGTTCGGTACGAGGATGGAAAGTTTTACCTTCACGGCTTCCCCCTTCGAACAGATATCCAGGTAGGGGATGTCGTCGTTTCGTCAGGCATGGGCGGTATCTTTCCGGCCGATCTTCCGATCGGCACGGTCCGGGAATTGGGTCCGGACCAGATGGGGCTCTTTCAGGAAGTGATTCTAAAGGGGTGTGTCAATTTCGATTCGATCGAGGAAGTCTTTGTCCTGACGAACGGCCACAACCTGAATGGATCCGGTTAGGGGGTCCCTTGACATTAGAAATTCGTTTTTGTATACTTAATGGCTTTTTGTCTATAATTTTGAGGTGATTATGTCCAACCGCGGTGGATGGGTCGTCGGTGGTGTGATCGGGGTTGGCGTTCTTCTGGTTCTGTTCGCCGGGTTGATGGGAGGTACGGGAGGTTCCGGCGGAACCGGATTTTTCGGCAGCGGAGGGGGACAGAAGGTCGGATTGGTGGAGATCGAAGGGCCTATTATTTCTTCCGCCTCGATCGTCAAACAGCTCAAGCACTACGGTAAGGATTCATCTGTTCCCGCGCTGGTCTTACGGGTGAACAGTCCCGGTGGGGGGGTCGCAGCCACTCAGGAGATCTATCAGGAGATCCTGAAGCTTAGAGAAGAGGGGAAATGGGTGGTGGCGTCCCTGGGCAGCGTCGCTGCTTCGGGCGGATATTACGTTGCGGTGGCGGCGGATACCATCGTCGCGAACCCGGGGACGGTCACGGGGAGTATCGGTGTCATCATCGGGCTTTACAACTTCGAAGGGCTTCTCCGGAAGATCGGACTGGACGTCAATATCATAAAAAGCGGGAAGTACAAGGACGTCGGATCGCCTTCTCGCCCCATGCTTCCGGAAGAGCGCGAGATGCTGCAGGGTGTGACGGACGATACGTACGGACAGTTTGTAGATGCGATCGTCGAAGGACGCAGTTTGGATCGTGAAGCGATCCTGAAGTTGGCAGATGGAAGGATCTTTACGGGACGCCAGGCGAAATCGTTCGGGCTTGTGGATCTTTTAGGAACTTATGAGGACGCGATCTCCGTGGCCGGGGAGATGAGCGGCCTGGGAAGGAAGCCCGAAACCGTCAAAGAGGCAAAGCCCGACTGGTGGGAATCGATTTTGGATCGGATAAATTCCGAGATGGCTTCGTTCTTTACCCGGCGCATCTCCGTTCGTTATTCCTTGCCGTAAACCGATGACGGGAGGGAGACCGTGACCAAAGCCGATATCGTGGATCAAATCGCCGAGGGGACAGGTTTAACGAAGACGGACACCTCGGCGATTGTCGAGGGTTTCCTTTCCGCGGTTACCCAGGCGCTTGTGAATGAGGACCACATCGAGATCCGGGGTTTCGGGACTTTCAAGGTGGTCCAAAGAGCGCCCCGCACGGGCCGAAATCCCAAGACGGGTGAGGCGGTCCGCATTCCATCACGCCCGGTCCCGGTATTTAAGCCGTCCCGCGAGTTGAGAATAAGGGTTGAAAAAGGGAAGTAAGGATATCCTGAGAAGAGCAAGGTGAGGAGGTGGTCGGTTGCCAAGCGGAAAAAAGCGGAAGCGTCAAAAGATCTCGACGCACAAGCGAAAAAAGCGTCGGCGCAGAGACCGGCATAAGAAGAAGATAAGATAAGGCGGTGGGCTATTAGCTCAGGTGGATAGAGCGTTGGTCTCCGGAACCAAAGGCCGCAGGTTCGAGTCCTGCATAGCCCGCATCGACATCAGATGTTCCGGGCCGTAGCGCAGTCCGGTAGCGCACTTGCTTGGGGTGCAAGTGGTCGCCGGTTCAAATCCGGCCGGCCCGATAAATAAATAAAAGAGGCAAGCCTAGATTAATTAAGGTGTTGCCTCTTTTTTGTGGAAAAATAACAAAAGCATTGGACTTGAATTTTATCAGGTAAATTTTGGTTGGTTTTAGTCTTTTTTGGTGAATAGGATAAATAAAATGCCTTCGGACCATCGTGACTTATCACGTATCGATGAGATGCTGAAAACACACGAGGCACAGGCACTCTCCTGGTCCATTGCTGCTCGGATGCTCTTTTTCGGCTTGTTTGCAGGTCTTGTGATTCTCCATCTGATTGGTCTACTGCGTCCTGGTATCGTCGCAGAGAGCGAAACAGGCGCTTTATGGATCCTGGGAATCCAACTCGCTGTACTCGGTATTCTTAGTTGCCTGGTCAGACTTGCACGGCGTGAGCAGCACCTCACCTATGTCGGTATTGGCTCCGTCTTAATTGACATCACAGCCCTTTCAGGGCTAGTGATTCTTTGGGCTGTAACGATCGATACACCTGATGGCACCGATGCGTTTCTCATGAAGAATGAAGTATTCAGTATTGCAATCGTTGCGATCGTGGTTAGTGCCATCGCGCTCCGGCCGCTATACCCGGTCCTGAGTTCAGCAGGATTCATTTTGCTTCACCTGGGAATCATGATTTACGTACTTTCTGACGACCAAGTTGTAACCACCGATCAATTTATGGACCACTTTTATGGCGGCGCAGTCAATCCTGGTATATTTATCGTGCGTATTATCATGCTGGGAATTGTGGGTCTATTTCTGGCGGGCATCGCTCGATGGGCACAAAAGATCATCCAGGATGCAGTTGATTTGGAGATTTCTAACTTTGAAATCAAGGAGCAACAGGCTCAACTCGTCCACGATGGCAAAATGGCGGCAATGAGCGGGCTTGTGGCGGGTGTCGCGCACGAAGTCAATAATCCCCTTGGCGTCGTTAAAAGCAGTTTGGAAACCTCGGGAAGATGCGCCTCAAAGCTGTCTGAGGAATTAGCCGTCTCTTCCGACGGATCAAAAATAAATCGAATACTTAAGGTTTTGAAGGACAATAGCTATGTTGCAGGCCAGGCAGTCGAACGAATCGCCAATTTGGTTAATTCTATGAAAGATTTCGCCCGCCTCGACGAGGCTGAGGTTCAGCTTGCTGACCTACGAACGGGGTTGGATACTACACTTTCTCTTATCGAGCCTGAAAAAAAAGGGAATGTAGAGGTTGTAAAGAAATATGGAGAAATACCTCAGATCGAATGCAGGCCTAAGGAACTCAACCAGGTCTTCATGACCATCATAGTAAACGCCTTTGAGGCCATGGGTGGACAAGGAACGGTTCACATTTCTGCTACAACAGTTGACGATCATGTCACCATTGAAATTGCTGACACCGGCCCCGGTATTCCGGATAACAAAATATCTGATTTATTCGAAATTGGGTTTGCCGCCAGCAAAGGCAGGATGTCGATGGGACTGGGGTTGCCCATGGCGTATAGAATTATAAAGCGTCACGGTGGGGAACTATCGGTTCACAGTAAATTAGACGAGGGCACATCCTTTAAAATCTCATTACCGGTTAATCGATTGACTGTTGGGTTAAGACTAAGAGCCTAAGGAGGGACGACTATGCAAATCGAAAAAGCAACCTCGTCCGCAATTACAGAACTCTGGGCAGAAGTGGAACCATGCGTAGAACAATCGACCTACCTGGAGGAAGCCGCTCAGGAACTGGCCACTGCGCTCTATACACAGTTCGAGGAGTCGATTGTTATCGCCAGAGTCTTTGTGACTGTTCCCTTCGACGGTTTGCCGACGAAGAACAAGGAATTTGTTCAGAAACTGGCTGAGTCGGCCGACACACCTTCCGATTTGAAGGGGACCACGCCAGTGCTCTCGCTCATTGGAACCCACGGCCAAGAGGAAGATTGGTGTGACCGCCGTAAGTCCAAGGGCCATTTAGGCATTCCGTTGATTTCCTCGGCTTTTGTCAGAGCCATTCCGATGATCTCCCGTCTGCTCAGGGAGTTGGGCATACCCCTGGACTGGGTTGACAGCCACGAATCAGAATTCATTGTAGAAACCATCGGCCGGACGGTGGGATTGTTTTTCGTAGAGAACGCTGCCGAAGCCATAGATGACGAAGGCAGGAGTATCATTACGGCACAAGATTTCGTTTCCTCCCATAAGGTGAAAAGCGTTTTCGGCACAGGAGGAGCCTACTCTAGCGGCCAGATGCTCGTCATCATTGCATTTTGCCGTAATGCCATTTCACGCGCCACTGGTGGGTGTGGGTCGTAGATGTTCACGCTGGCCAGCCAGGGCCCTTCCCGATCCTCCCGGATAAACTCGATGGTCTTCTCTGCGCACCAGGTGGTTTGGTGGAGTTCGGCCGGCACCCCGTCAATGCTCTTCGTCAGCTCCCCCAGGATCTCTCCCTTTGAACGTACCCAATCAGCATAGTCGTGACCGGTTTCCCAGTCGTCTCTTGGGGCATGGCTGAACTGCCAGTATCGGTAGCCGTCATTCACTCGGGGTTCCACTTGGTTGTACACACTCGCCAGGTGGAGCTTCCCGATCAGTCCACAGTCGTAGCCGGTATCGGCCAGCACCCGGGTTACGAGAGGAGGTGAATCCGGAAACGATTCGTTGCCGTTTCCGTTCACGTGGACAGCACTTGCGTACATCCCGGTGAGAAAGCTTGCCCGGCTGGGTGTGCAGATCGGACTCTGACAATAGGCTCGTGTGAAGGCCACCCCATCCGCCACAAGACGATCCACGTGCGGTGTAGAGGTATGGGGGTTGCCCAGGGATGCGATCGTATCATACCGCTGTTGATCCGTGCAGATCCACAGGATATTCGGTCTTGATCCCCGCATACGTGGTTATCCTCAATGATTGATTGGCCGCTCAATCGGAAATATCAATGCCGTTCAAAAAATCCATTAGTTCTGTCTTATAATGATCAAATAAATCCTGTTCGGTTAAAGCCATGGCCTGGAAAGTACCGGCTTCACCGGTATAATAGTAACCCACAAAGATATACCTGATCAAATTCATTTCGACTCTGGTTTTCAAGAATAAAACCTCAACGCCATTCACCAACCTATTTTCTTCGCGAAGAACCTCCACGTCTGTTGCAGCGGCTTCCATACTGCTTAACACAACATTTCTGAGCGCCTTGGCAGGCAAACGGACTTTTTCTGCGATGAGAATCACATGAGCGCCCTCATCTTTGTAAATCAGATTTAACTTATTCGGATCATCCGTTATCTTTTTCTTCCATTTTCTTTTATTGATCCAAACTTTGAAGTTCTTAATATTCGTCTCTATGAGCTTTTTGGATGATTTTGGCTTTTTGAACTTTTTTAACTTTTTGGGGGGTTCGGATTCTTTGGTTTCATCCGCTGCGAATAGGGGAGAGGTAATTGGTCCGCTGAATACGAGCACGAGGCATAGAACGATTGAACGCGGGGTAATGATATCTCTCTTTTTAATAGCAGGGCATTTCATTGATTCGTCCAGTGAATGACACAATTTAATGTAGCTAACAACAAAAAAGCCGCATCTCCCCGTGCAGCTAATTGTTACCCAATTATTCTTTTATTCATGCACCCGTAGGGTCTTCAGGACCGGGGAGGCATAGACCTCGATCGGGCGGGCTTCCCACAACCTGGATGGCCAACAGCTTTAATTATCATCCTCACGCTCACTCAGCATCTCCCCGCGCTGCAGACGCTCCGCATTCTCGGTGGACCACAGAATTCCCTTCATCACCTTCTGGGCGGTAATATACCGGGTCGCGGCGAGAAGGTGCATTCGCTTCTCCTCGGGATCGTTCGTCAGGTCGAAGTGCCGGAAGGCCACCTCCAGAACCTGGAACATGTGCAGCTCCGCATCTTCGCGCAGCATCACGTGGGCAAGGGCATGTCTGAGTTTTGTGATGTCGTGCCCTTCTTCCAGGTAATGGCTCACCAGGACTTCAGACTCGAAGACTTTCTGGAAATCCGCGAATTCCTGAAGCCTGTCGAGCATCTCGTCCTCGGAAGCGAAGGTCTCATTCAGCCTTTGTCCCGGTTTCGGAAGCCTGGCTGCCGGCATGTTAAGCCAGCGCAGATAGTTCATGAACACGGCACCGTGGAAGATGCCGCGCAGGAGTTCCTTGCTGGGAGAAAGGTGGAACGCGCGGTAGAGGGCGTGCGCATATGAATAGATATTGGCCACATCGTGCCAGTCCCCCTCATTCTTCAGGTGGAACCGCGCCGTACGGATGGCGCCCGCATAACACATCGCCCTGCAGATATCCGTGGCCTTCACACCCGCTTTCAGCTTTGTCTCAATCTCGGCGACAACAGGATTGAAATCCTCCCCCAGGAGGGTCTGTGTAAAAGCCGGAATGTCCAGCGGTGCGTCGTTCGCCTGATTCGCTTCCCAGATTTCGTCCAGCCTTGTGAAGGTTTCTTCCAGGACCGGCACGCTGTCTTCCCACCGTGCGGTCTCCTCGTGCCGCACCCTGTTTACCAGATCAACCACGATCGGCCGCAAAATCTCGTTGGCCCCTTCCCAGTTCACATAGTCCAGGGCCTCGAACGTCTTGTTTGCGAAATCGAGCGTATGGCCGTCTCCGGTAAAATAGAAATCCGTCGCCGCGCTGAAGACGAAATCCGCAACCACCTCCCGCGGATAATCGCGATCGGCAAGCGTAATCAGGACACGCTGGGCCGCGTTGCTGGTGCGGTGATCCACCAGGCGGCGAAACCAGCGTTTCAAAGTCTCCAAATCCGGTTCGTCCGGCGTCCTGGGAAGGGGGAATCCCTGCCGGCGTGAGCTTCCCGACGTCCTGCGGGCAATCTGCGTCAATCCGTGGACCAGGAAGAGATTGTGGTCCTTTTCGTCCACATCGTCCCACATATTCGAAGCCAGGGTAAGGATGGCCAACCCCGATGACCAGCCTTCACTGGATTTATAAGCGCCGTAAAAAAGTCCCTGTTGGATGATCTCCTGTGGCGTTGCGCCGGCATGTCTCAACGCGGCGATCGCCTTCGCTATCAGGAGGGAGCTGCGGTCTTTCATGCCCTGTTCAAGGATATACTTTCCCCGGTCGATCAGGCGGCGTTTGGCCGCTTCTTTTTCACCCGGCTCAAATCCCACATAAAGATTTCCGTCATCCCGGACCTCCACCGGAAAGCTCTTCAGGTCGTTTCCGGCCCCGGAGGTTATGAAGCAGCCGCCTGTCTTCAGGTCGAACTCCCAGTGGTGCCAATGACAGATCAGGATGCCGTCTCGAATGGTTCCCCTGGACATCGGATATCCCATATGCGGACAGCGGTTGTCCACCGCGTTAAACTTCCCTTCATATTGGAAAACGGCGATGTGGGTGCCGTCTACGGTGAACGGTCTTCCTATGCCTTCTTCAAATTCATCGGCGGGGCATAATTTATGAAACTCCAGGTTATCCTGGGCCGCTTCCGGAGAAAGATCCAGGCCTTTATCCCCGTCCAGGCCTCTATCCTGGACATTCTGGGTGGCAGTAGCCATAACTATATCTCCTCAGACAAAAACCGCACCTCTCCGGATGCGGTTTGTCGTCTGCAACGTCTATGATCGAAGGCATCCATCTTCTTTCCCAGGATCCGATCTCGATTCGTGTACACGTTCAAATGTAATGGAGGATATGAGGGTTGTCAAGGGGATTCAGTGAAGCGGGAATTGAGAAGAGATATCAGGGATTAAATCCCAGAGCTTAAGGTTTTATCCCCGCCTATCGCGGGCTTCGCTTCCACTCAGACGCAACCAAATAGATCTACGAGGCGCTTCGGTTGTACCGCACGTTTGGAATTGTGAATACGTATTCACAATTGGGTTGGAGCCACTACCGGGTGCTGTTAGGAGTGCCTTCGGCCCGGGTGCTGAAGGAGGGTTCAAGTAGAGGAGTGGATCAAACAATTCCTTGACATTTCCCCTTACAAAATAATATATTACGAATCATTTGAATAGGTCAAATCCGGCCAGCCCGACAAGAAAGTTCGATTCTAAACATGGATTCGGGGCGTAGCGCAGTCCGGTAGCGCACTTGCTTCGGGAGCAAGGGGTCGCCGGTTCAAATCCGGCCGCCCCGACCAGAATAACTTACACGGGCAGAAGGAATTACGGAGATTCATTTCTCCGTCCTTCTGCCCGTTTTTTGTTGCCATCTAACAGCCATCTAATGGAGGTGAAATTTCTGTCAAGTCGGGACCACTTGTCACCCCCTGAACTTTTGCCTACCTTCTGGGGTGTGTCCCGTTTTGGTGCAGGCTGTTTTGGCTAAATTCATTGGACTGAAATAGAGTGGACTTAATTCGGGTAAATTTATCTTGATTCAATTTAGAGCCGGAGGGGGCCATGCTAGATGCGATGTCTAATCCGAAAGAAATTGTTAAACACCTTGAAAAATACGATGGATTCGATGATCGGGAAGGGCTAAAGGTGTCGGGGGCATGCCTCTGGGAAGAAGTGGAAGATTGGTTCGTGGTATACACTCTAATCATCTATGGACATTTCGAAATGCGTCAAGTATATTCGGCTGCGACGCGAAAATTTATGCGAAAAAAATTATTAACAAGAGATATTAGCACAATCAAATTTATGTACGTCTTCCTTTTCAAGGAATTGTGTGCTGTCATCGAAATTCTTCACCTCTTTCGGAGGGGTATTCCGATAAGGACGCTTTTAAAATAAAGGGACGCAATGCAAAACATCACCAGTCTGACGTTGCTGATCTTGGTTCTATTCATCGGGACCGCATTTTCACAGGAGGTCACCGGGAACCTCGAAGGGCGGGTCTTGATCGCGCCGGGAGAGACTCTGACCGGCGTGAACATCACCATCCGGGGCGCGAGCCTTCAGGGGGTGCGAAGCGCGATAAGCCATGACCGGGGTTACTTCCGCATCCTGGCTCTGCCGGTGGGTCTATATTCCGTCAAACTGAGTCACGCTGCCTATCAGGAGGTGACTTACGAGAACGTCTCGATTCGCCTGGGGAAGACTAGAAATCTCGGGGAGATCCTTCTCACGGAGAGGATTGTGGGGATGCCGGAAGTCGTGGTCAACGGGGAGCGGCCACTGATCGACCCGACGAGCACAACCATTGGAGCGAATTTCAGGACGGAAGTCCTTCAGACCCTGCCCCTTCAGCGCGATTACGCCTCCGTGGTCGTCCTGACGCCTCAGGCCAACGCGGGGAGCCATCCCGACGACGGGGTCAACGTCGGCGGCGCTTCCGGATGGGACAATACCTTCTACATCGACGGCATTCACGTCACGGACCCGGCGCAGGGAAACACAGGCACGGCTCTGCCCTACAACTTTATCCAGGAGGTCGAGGTCAAGACCGGCGGCTACCAGGCCGAGTTCGGGCGGACGCTGGGCGGGATCGTCAACGTGGTCACGCGGACGGGTTCGAATAAATTCGAGGCACAAGCCTTCGGTTTCCTGACGAACAGCGGGTTGACCGGGGAGAGGCGGGGCACGCCCGGGGGAACGCGCATCCAAAGCTTTTGCTCTTCCTGCCGCCTGCTATTGTCCTTTTCCCTGACCCTGATCTTGCCTTTCCCTGATCTCCGACCTCTGACATCCGTTATTTGGCAAATATCATCTTCCTTAACGCCACCTTCGCTCCAGCCTCCAACCGATAGATATACAGCCCGCTCGCGACGAGCTTTCCGGAGGCGTCACGGCCATCCCAATTCACGTTGTAGCGTCCAGCTGACTGATTCGCACTGACCAGCACCCTAACGGCCTGCCCAAGGGTGTTGTGGATCTTCAGCCGGACCTCGGATGAGTGGTCGAGCGTATAGCGGATTGTTGTGGACGGGTTGAACGGGTTGGGGGAGTTCTGGAATAACCTGAAGGAAAGGTTCTCGGGTGCCAGTCCAAACCGTACGCCCAGAGGCCCATCGAAAGCATCGCGATCGTCACCCAGGATCAGGTTCTCGCTACCAACCCCAACACCCGCAACTGGTTTTGGGGCCTTCCCCTTGTCGTGGGTGACGGCGATCTCTTCATTGGCCGTCGTTTTATTGCCTGAGGCATCCTTGGCCGTCACGGTGATCGAGTAGACCCGACCGTCTCCCTTTCCATCCCTTTCCGCCCGGAGCTCGAGCTGTTCCCCCGGTTTCCAGGGAACCTCAGGGACATCATTGGAACTGAGCAGAATGCCTCCACCGGTTGTCATGACCTTGATGTCACCGGTGGTGTTCCCATCCCCGTTTCCCTTGGCTTCGTCCGGCTCGCTGCTGACCACCACCGCAGAAATTGCCGGGGAGAGATCGCAGGCATCGTTGGCCGTGATCGTAAGTGTGATCGTGTGATACTTGTGATTGGGCGGCCAGAGGGACGAGGGACTGGCCGAGACCGACAGGGTCGGCGGCGTCACATCTTTTACCGTCACCGTGGCCGGGCAGGACGCGCTGGCGCCGTTATCATCGGTGACTGTGAGGGTAACGGTCTGGGGTCCCAGGTCATCACAGTCGAAGGTGGTTCTGTCGAGACTCAGGGTAATCGGGTCTCCATCGGGATCGGAGGAACCGTCATCGACCTGGGCAGGAGCGAGTGTGGCCTGTCCTGAGGCGTCAAGATCCAGGTCGATGTCCTTACAGCGGACAATTGGCGGCGAGTTGAAAGTTAGCGACGCGATCGCCACCCTGTGGGGCTGGCGTCCGACCCGCACGGTGGCAACGACAGTTTTCGTCCCTGTGTCGATCACCGAGACAGTTCCGGAGCCGGAATTCGTCACATATGCCAGGTTTCCATCGGGAGTGAACGCCAATCCACGTGGGGCAAATCCGACCCGTACCCTGGCAACTATGGTGTTCGTCCCTGTGTCGATCACTGAGACATTGTTGAAGGAGAATTCCGTCACATATGCTAAGGTCCCATCCGGTGTGATCGCAACCGCAATTGGGGATCTTCCGACCCGCACGGTGGCGACGACGGTGTTCGTTCCTGTATTGATCACCGCAACAGCTCCTCGGCTCCTTTGATTCACCACATATACACGGGTGCCGTCCGGCGTGATCGCTACCCCTTGTGGGAGTCTTGGAACGGGCACGGTGGCAACGACCGTGTTCGTCTCCGTGTCGATCACCGAGACAAATCCGGAGCTGATGGTTCCTCGCGTCACATAAGCCCGTGTCCCATCCGGCGTAATTGCCACCCCAATTGGGTGTCTTCCCACTCGAAAGGAGGCAACCACAGTGTTGGTCCCTGTGTTAATCACCGAGACACCTCCGGGATCGCCACCGCCGACGCCGAAATTCGTTACGTAGGCGACGACTTGAGCCTCGGCAGGGATAGAACTCAGTAGCATCCCAACCGAGAGCAGGGCTACAAATAGAAGCGAGGATAACATGCTTTTTCTCATGGCATACCTCCTGTGTATGGCAAGCGGCAAACGTAATAATATGCTTTCCTTTTTACGGCTTCCGTTTCATGTCCGCCGGCTCAAGTTTCCAGGCAGAGCCACAGTCTCATGCATAGCGTCCCTGTCCAACCGGTGCAGTCTTCGACCGGCTGGACAGGGCTGAAGTCTAAGGAATCGCTCCGTCGGCAATGCGCTACGGCTATTGCGTGCGATCGACTTTTATGCTGTTCCCGGCGCCAAATGGGCCATCTCCGGTGCAGGAGATTTTCCTGTTCTGACCCTTGCCTGATGTATTCATCTCCCAGGAAGTAAGCGTTAGGGTGTTGCTTTCGCCTACTGGATCAGGCGGCCACGGCTTTCCTGGCTCAAAGGTTCCGAACATATCGAGCTGGTAGTTGATATCCGGCGTCTCGTCATTCCCAAAAGCCGTGAAGAAGAACTGAACATACGCTTGCTCGGGGGCTTTCTTCTGCGGCTGACTGATGATCATGGCGCCGATGAAGATGGAGCTGCCGGTGATGGGGTCTTTGAAGCAGATTTCTCCATCGATTTGTGGTGTCTTCGGATCGTCCATCGCGGTGAAGAAACTCAGATCCAGCGGCATATCAAAGAACCCCCCGATATTCTTACTGCCATTCGTAATCTCATTATTTATTGGGGCGCCCCCAATCACATTCCCTTCAATGATCACGGTCACGTCGAACGTGGCCTGCACTTTGCCTCCTCCGCCGTTTCCTCCTTTACCCGGTTTCGTTGCAAACCCCGGATTCTCTGGTCCCGTGAGCGGAGCCGATAACTGCCCCTGACAACTCCACATAAAAGCAGCACAGAAAAGGACCAATGGAATGATGAAGAAATTGCGTTTCATCTGTTTACCCTCCTTCTTGGGGTTATGATGCTCCCACGAAACTCGTGATTTACACTACGGATGATCCCGCATATCTGAACGCTTACGTCTAAAGGAGCGTTGCAAAAGGAATGCCAGATGTCATAAATGATTGTAAGTAATTGTTCTATAATGTGATAGACGGAAAATCGCTATGTACTCATAAGCTAAGTCTGTGCTACAAAATAAAGCATGAGTGCTACAAATCGTCGCACTTGTCACACTCGAATGCTCTGTGTCGCAGATCCCTGGCCATCTACATCACAGGTTTGGCTTCAGGAGCAAGGGGTCGTTGGTTCAAATCCGGCCACCCCGACCAGCAAACAAAAACGGGCAGAGTAAGTTATGGGAAATCAATTCCTGCTGATCCTAGTTTTTTTTGGAATCTTGTGAATCTAAGGAATATCTAATCTCCGTGCGAAGTTTGCGAGGGTGCAAGCAGGACGATACTGGATCGATCACCGTGTCGCGCACTGTCCTGGCATAAACAGGCATGGACAGTGCGCAGGTTGTGTTTGCCGCAACAACCGGTAGCATCTGAAAACATCTTCCGAAATGGTTGACAAATCCCGTGAAGGATTTTGTATATTTGGTCAGCTACACCCAACGGAGGAGGGCGTGATGACCAGAGAGGAATTGTTGGCCCGAATTTCCATAAACCCCGAAATTTGTTTCGGAAAGCCGTGCATCCGCGGGCATCGTATCTGGGTCTCCCTGATTCTGGACTTCCTGGCAAGCGGGATGACGGTCCAGGAGCTTCTTGGTAACTATCCGGGCCTTGAGGAAGCAGATGTCCTCGCCTGCATCGCTTACGGCGCTGAGATGGCGCGGGAGCGGTACATTGAGATACCTGTCGGGGGATAGACATGAGGCTGAAGCTGGACGAGAATCTGGGCGACCGGGGAGCGGAGCTTTTTCGTGAGGCAGGCCACGATGTGGCCACGGTGCAGGGGCAGGGCCTCTGTTCAACGCCTGACCCGGCGCTAATCGACATCTGCCGTGGAGAAGGCCGGTGCTTGGTCACCCTGGACCTCGACTTCGGAAATCCACTTCTATTCAGGCCCTCGGATTATACCGGTATTGCCATCCTTCGTCTTCCCCTCAAACCCTCACCGGAGGACCTTCCTGATACGATAAGAACGCTTCTTGCCGGGTTAAAGCAAGGGCGGATCGAGGGGAAGCTCTGGATTATGCAGAGGGGGAAAATACGTGAGTACCAACAGCCGGAGGGAGATGAAGATCGACAATAAGGACAAGGAATTCGAGTGGATTCAGATCTAAGAAAAATCTAATTAGGGAGGGCCAAACAGGTCAAAACTGGGTGAATCAACAGAAACAATAATTCTTCGTATTTCCTTGTATTTCCTTCCAAATCAATCTATTACGAACCAAGCCAAATAAGACCAAAAACCCCCAAAAGACTTTGGGAGCAGGGGGGCGGCGATTAAAATTCAGCGGCCTGAACAGCAAAACAAAAACGGGCAGAGTTAGCACCAGGTAATATTATACCCTGAGGCTCTGACCGTTTTTTGTGTTTGCTAACGATTTTTCTAACAGGAACTGAGTCCTGTCAGGTTCAACCGGGGTTCTTTCTTTCAGGCATCCTTCACCCGCTGATAACGCAGGACGTGCCTGGCGTGGTCGGACAGGCTTTCCCAGAGGTCACGTGGGAAGTGCTTCTCGGTGTAATCGTGCAGCCAGCGGCTGAATACCCAGGATTTGGAGAAGGCCATGCAAAGTTCGTCCCGGGGGTGGTGCGAACGGTTGGGTGTGCCCCGGTGGTAGGCCCTGGGGTCAACAATCCAGATGGATCCTTTTTTGAGGTTGAGCCGGGTTGGGTAGTAATGCCCTACCCGGTTCGAGCCTTCGCCAAAGACGTTGTCCAGGTTGGTGTGGAGGTTTTCGTCAACGATGTGGTGAGTCCCGGGCAGGACTTCGATGCTGCCGTTTTCTTCGCAGGTGTCCATCAGGGGGAATTTGGCGGCGACCTGGAAGGGGGGGGTGACAATGCCCGGAAAGAGGGCGTGAGCCCCGTCCCGGTGCCATTTCTGATAGTCCGTCCCGGGAAGGGGGATGTTTGAGTCGAAATGGGACCAGTAATAGTCCGGTCCCAGGATGCGCTCGATGAATTCAGCCAGGGCCGGGTGTTCGAAGATTTCCGGATCGACAAAGGGCTTTTGAAAGGGCACTCGGACGTTGTATCGACCCCATCCACGGGGGGGATTCTCTCCCTGTCGCTCGATGTCTTGGTTCCGGATGGGCCGCCAGGCTTCGAGGATCCGGTCGATTTTTTCGTGGGGGATGAGGTCTTCGAAAACGACAAAGCCGTTGATACGAAATTCTTCCATCATCTGGTCGAGGTCATACTTCGTCCCTGTGTCCAATTGGGGCTCCTTGCTGTCTCTGTAGCCGGGGTTCGGAAAGAAGAGCCGTCAAACGCTGGATGGGTGTTATCCGACCCCCAACTTCATTGAAAATTGAATATCGGAGAATTGAATATTTGAACAATTCACGAATTTCCTTGGGGTAACTGATTTTCGATCTTCAGTTATCTTCAATCGTCGATCTTCAATTTCTCTGGCCTCCGACCTCCGACCCCTCGCCTCGCAAAGGCTCGCCACCCCTCCTCAACTTCATTGAATATTGAATATCGGAGAATTGAATATTTGCACAATTCACGAATTTCCTGGGGGTAACTGGTTTTCAATCTTCAATTTTCAATCGTTCGATCTTCAATTCCCCCGACCCGCTCCCACACTACACGTCGTGCACCTCGATAACGCCCAGACTCCTTTCGGGTTTAAAAGGGTCCGGTCTTGACGCCTTTTTCTCCCGTCCCTTTCCCACCAGTGACTTGAGCCGCTCCACCGCATCCTCAAAGGCCTTGGGGTCTTTCTCCATCGCTCGGTCAACCGTGGTCTTGAGCACGGCGATGTAACCGTTGCGAAGACCGGAGAACGAAAACCCTGTTGCCACCACTTCGCCCGATGTTGAGAAAGCATGTGGCTTCAGGTCAACAATGCGTCTGGAGGTCTCTTTATAACTTTCAAGGCACGAATTGCAGAACGCGGCGTAAATCGGATCTCCCGTCATCTCATACGCCATCGCGCACGCCGTCGCCCCCGGATGACCGGTTTTGTCAAGTGCAATGGCATTGTCCGCGTCCGCCATAACCGTATCGCGAAGCAGGGGGCTCTCAAAAAGCCGGAGCCCCTCGTAATAAGTGGGATAGAGCGTGCCCTGGTAATTGTGCGGCTGATGCTCGCCTTCCAGCACAGCCTCATCCCCCCGGTCGCCCCTCGTGTAGACACTCACAGGAAAGGATCCCGGTTTGTCCTGGGTGCGCAGATACCAGTTCAGGCTTCTTCTGGCCAGATCCCCGTACTTTCTCCCCCACGTATTCAGGTAAGCCTCGATCACACAGAGCAATGGCCCGGTGAACTCGCGGTTCAGGGTTCCGGTCGGGTTGGAGTATATACCCGCATCCTCCTGGATCCGAACCGCTCGATCCGCAGGTTCGAGCGCGATCTCCCGCAGGCGCCGCTCACCGGTAAAATAATAGTGCATAAAAAGGGCGGTGTTCACGGTATGGGACGGACTGTAGCCCCCGGTCCATTGATGGGCATTGTGGTAGTGCACAAGGCCTACCGCATCCGGTCGGCCGGGATTGGCGTGACAGATCCCCACTTCCCCCATCGCCCGGCTGTGCCCGCAGGCCGCCAGGAAAAACCGCCTGTTCCCCGTCCTCAAAAACTGCGTCCACAATCCCCAGCAGGGGTCGTCCGCCTCGTTGTTATAAGGCCCCACAAACCGTTTCATGGCCTCAACCAGATCGGCCCTGTCGTAATGGGCAAGGTAGGTCAGAGGCGCCCCGGTGGCATGAGAGCAGCACATATTCCCGAAGCGCCAGAACCCCCACAGACGGGCCCGTTCCATCGGCTCAATAGCGACGCGCTCGGTGATGCCGTCAAGGAGGGCATCCAGCTCCTCGAATCTCGGGTCCTGTCCCCCGTGCACATCGCGAGTGGCACGGGTCCGCCCCATGTACGCAGGATCGGCCGGCGCCATCACAGGCTCCTGAACGCAGATCCCCAGCCCCTCGGCCTCCTCGTCCGAAATGGGCTCCGAGCTGAAACGAATCAAAACCTCATGCGTCTTGCCCGCCCCAGTCCCGTCACTGGTGCCCGTGTCGTTGAACGATGCCGTACGATTTGGTGCGTATTTCTCCACCATCTCTTTGACCCAGAGCGCGTCCTGGGGCGTCTTGGGACCGATGCTCTTGAGATTGAGCGGAGCAGTAGGGTACTTGCCCAGGAGCAGCTTGAACGCGGCCTCGTCCCGATCGCTCGCTAGCGTAGCCGGATCTCCTCTCCATCCGTTGAAGAAGACCATATCCTCCTTCCAAGGCGTATGGAACGCCATCGGCTCGCCATACGATGCGGGCCAGAACTGAACGTTGATCCCCTCGCGCGTCAGCTCGTACCCCTTGGGATATTGCTGCCAGAAATCGCGAATCGCCACAAAGGCGCTGGCCTCACTCCCGCAAAGACTCGCCCATCCACGCGTCTTCTCCCCCTTACCAAACGGCTCATTGTCACGCGTCACCTCATACGCGATATCCGACGATTGCAAATATTCCGCCCGCTCCCACCGCACCGCCCAGTGCGCCTTCTCCTCACCGCCGTACGCCATCCGCAGCTCATCTCCCAGATCCAGAGGGAAATACATCCCAACCTCCGAAAACTCGAGCACGTCAGGATTCTGATCGAACACAAACGTATGGAACATCCGCAAATCCCTGCTCCCCGCATACGCATGGATGCGAACCGTATACGGACAAAGACAGATACCATCCGGTGTCGCATGATACCCCTTGATGCATACGGATGCCCGAACAGGACCCCAATCCTCCACCACCACTCTCGGATCAGGTGCAGCCGTCACGGAATCATACACCTCTCCGGATCTATTCCTCATATACAGATACGGACCGGGATTTCCACGGAGCACATCTTGCCAGCCATCCTCGGTCCGCAATTCGCAGCGCGCAAGAAAATCCGGAGAGCCCTTTCTGACATTCAGTCGCAAGGCTCCTGTGTCGATCGTGACACCCTCCCCCGAATCCTCGACACGCACTTCCTGCACGGGTTCCGGTGATTCTATACCCTCCCCGTACTCCAGATAGACTTCCCTTGTCTCATCGACCCCCAGATCCGCCTGGAAATCCACCAGCAGCCATTTTACGTACTTCAGATCCCGGTTCCATGTGGCCAGACACGTGGTTTGCGTGGGGAGGGCCTTTCCATCGGGGCTAACTGCGCGGACCGGCGTCCCGCGTTCGAGATCTCCGTCCGCGAACGGCACCCCCTGCGTGATCGGCCAGGCCTTTCGATCGACCCCGCCCGGGTTCTCGATGGTCAGCTTAATTCTCTTGGCCTTCTCTAACATGACATGTCCCTTTCTTGCACCTGACAGGTCTTAGCCGATCGGTCACAGGTTCGAGTCAATCTGCTACCAATGGGCGAACTTGGGGAGGGGTTTGGGGATTAGGTCCGCATTTTCCATTTCCTTTTTACACATCACAACTGGGTGTTACTAAAGTCTACCTGTAATCTCAGTACCTGAATCATATCATCGGTTTTTGGGCGCGACTCTGTCCCTCCTTTTTAACGTTCCACCAGGGCCCGGTTAAGCCACGATCCCTCTCGGAACCACACAAAATTCTGCTTGTCATTTAAATTCCGGCTTAGGCGCGGCCAGCCTCCGCGGCGTTTGAGCAGAGCATGTCCTGAGCGGAGCGGTGCGCCAGCACCGCGTAGTCGAAGGATCTTTCTTTTTGACACTTTTTCTTGTGACGAGCAAGAAAAAGTGTGAACTTGGGGAGGAATTTGGGGGTTCGAATTTTCTATTTCCCTTTTATATCTCCTTCCCGAACGCCCCTGCGAAGAGGAAGAAGTCGTCAAAATCGATCTTGTTGTTGCCGTCCAGGTCGAAACGGGCGTTATCACCCGTCGGCTCCTGACCGAATGCGGCGGCAAACAGGAAGAAATCCTCCAGATCCACTTTGCCGGTCCCGTCGAAATCGGGAGATGTCCCGGCTGCATAAGCGACTCCGGACAGGCGAACAATCGTGGGATCCCCCGCGTTGTGATCGATCAGGAGGCTGGCCGACTTGGTCCCCGGAGAAGTCGGAGAAAATATCACGGTTATCGTCTCGGACGCTCCCGATGCGATCGTGGCCGCGGTGGGGGAGACCTCGAACTCAGAGGCGTGCGTCCCTTCCAAAATGATCCCCGAGATGGAGAGGTCCTCGGTGCCCGGGTTCGTGATCGTGAAAGATCCCTGAACGGGGTTCTCTCCGACCTTGATGGTCTCCAACGCCAGGGTGGTAACCGACAGGCCGATCTCCGGACCGTCCTCCACGGCGAACCCGGTCACATCGATCCCTTTGTCCCCCGCATCGGATTCCACAAACAGGGTGGCTGGCCGGGCCCCTTCTCTGGTGGGGTTAAAAATCACTGTGATCGTCTCGATGCCCCCGGGGTCGATCGTGGGCAGTGTCTCCTGTCCCTGGTAATCCCTTCTTCCCGCACCGCTGAACGTGAACCGGGTGAGGGTCAGGGGCTCGGTCCCGATGTTCTGGACCTCCAGGGTTTGCATAGAACTTCCCCCGACACCCGTCGTGTCGAACGTCAGGGATGTGACGGTCAGCGCGAGGATCCCGCCCGGACCAATGCGGCGGACGCGGTGATTTTGATTGTCGGAGAAGTAGACGTTTATGCCGTCGGCATCCACGGCCACGCCGTGGGGCGTGTTCAGCTCGGCCTGGTTCGCCGGACCTCCGTCCCCCGAATATCCCCCTAAGATATTGCCATCCGGATCTTTCTCGAATCTTGAACCCGCAAGCGTATCGATGATCCTGCTTTCGTTTACAACTCGGATGCGGTGATTGCGGGAGTCGGCGATGTAGATATTTCCTATGGAATCAAGTGCCACCCCGGTCGACCACCACAGGGCGGCATCCGTCGCCGGAACCCCGGTCCTGAGTAGCGCCCTGTCTCCCCGTCCGCCGGCAAATGTCGTGATGATCCCGGTGACGTCCATATGGCGGATGCGGTCATTTCTCGTATCCGCGATGTAGATGTCCGTCACGTCTATGGCGATGTCAGTCGGGTAGTTCAGCCTGGCCTCTGTAGCCGGTCCCCCGTCCCCGTCGAAACCTTCCTCGCCCGTAGCAGCGATGGTCGTGATGACCCCCGAGAAGGCGTTCACTTTGCGAACGCGGTGGTTATTCCGTTCGCAGATGTACACGTTCCCCGTTCTATCCACGGCCACGCCGAAGGGTCGGTTAAAAGCCGCAAAGGTCGTAATGATCCCGTCCAGGTCCACAACGCGGATCTTATTATTAGTGGTGTCGGCTATATATATGTTCCCCTTTGAATCCACGGCCACATCGCGCGGATTGTTAAAGCTGGCTTCCGTAGCGAGTCCCCCGTCCCCTGAGGAACCTCTCTCGCCCGTACCCGCGATGGTCGTGATGATCCCGTCGAGGCCTACGTGGCGGATGACGTGATTTCCTGTGTCGGCGATGTAGATGCCCCCCTTTTCATCAATGGCAATGCCTTCGGGTGCCATTAACTTGGCCTCGTCTGCGGGACCTCCGTCCCCTGTAAATCCGCCTGTCACCGATCCTGCAAAGGTCGTGATTTTATCCGTGCCTTCGACCGCGGCCAGATCTCCCGGATGCTGAAGGCAGAGCACAGAGACAATCGCGATGCCTATACGTAATATGACGACTCTCCTTCTAAAACCGTGGATCGTGGTTCGTGACTCGGAAAGGGCCGTGGATCGTGACCCGTGACTCGGAAACCCCAAAAACCCCCTTGACAATTCATGAAAGTATTTGGACTTGGATACCCCTTCCTTTGGAAGGGGAGGAAAAGTTTAGCTTGCCGAAGGCAAGCTAAAAGGCTGTCTTATCGTGTGCAGACCACTGAGACTCATATCGACTCAGGAGGCATACGATGGGACTCCGACGGACCAGTCACGCAGTCTATGATAGCCAGTATCATCTGGTATGGGCACCGAAGTATCGGAAATGGATTTTGCGAGGTGACCTTCGAGAGTATGTGGGCAAGCTGTTTCATCGGATAGCAGAGGATTTTGGTTTTGACATCCAAGAGATGGAAGTGGCCGAAGATCATGTGCATATTTTCTTGTCGTTTCCTCCCCGGTATTCGATTTCTAAGGTAGTGGGCATTTTGAAGAGTATTTCGGGCAGCGGGGTCTTCCGAGAACATCCAGAGGTGAAACGGGAGTTATGGGGTGGAGAATTCTGGGAAGATGGTTATTTTGCCCGCACCGTAGGCGACAAGGTGACTTCTGAAGTGATTGAGCAATATATTCGGTATCATCGTCAAGAGCAGAAAGGGCCCCTACAGTTGGATCTGTTTGGGGATGGGAGTGGTTAATGCCCCGCCCTTTGGGCGGGGTGGTTTACTCGGTAATTCGAATCGATCATTAACGAATCACGAATCACAACGAATTTATGGGGGGGTCCATCAGGTGTCAAGGGGAATCAGGGAGGGAGGGTCGGTATGACGACTGGCCTATCCGAACGTCCAAAGAGGTATAAGAATCGCAAGCATGATCATCATCAAAATAATCAATCCGACCAATTTCCAATTTTTTCGAATCATTATACAGTCCTGTTCTCCTCATGGAGGCGAAGCCAGTGAATGCTTTATCGCTGCGTTTATGATTGCCATGAGCTTATCAAATTTAAAAGGCTTTGGCGCAAATCCATTCGCGCCCAACCGACGCAGATCTTGCATCATCTTTTCGCTAAGGTGAGCCGAAACGATTATGACCGGCAATGTGCTGCTCTGTTGCCGAACGAACTCCAAAACTTTGTCTCCCTGGATTGTGGGCATTTTTAAGTCCAGGAGGATGAGGTCGGGGGGGTTGTGGAAAATCAGGTCGACGGCTTCGGTCCACTGGGAGGTTACGAATGGTTCGAAGTTCTGTGACTTGAGATATACTTCGAGAATCTCCAGGATGCCCGGCTCATCATCGAGGACGAGAATGCGTTTAGGTTGGTTTTGCACTTTCGGTTCCTGAGAAGACAAGGCCGGATCAGACCTTGTTCCTGTCCATCGGTTCCCTTCCGTGTCGTGCCGCAAAATCCATAACAATCAACTTTTTAAAAAGTATAAGAATAATTCCTTTCACACAATCGTTAAGATATACGGTATTCAGCACTATGGACGCAAACGAGCACTAAATTGATTACTACCTCCCGATTCCACGGGTCCGAGATGGCCCGGATCTACTCGAACATAATAAAAATAATAAAGAGTGCGAGGCAGATCAGGAAGACCAGCAGAAATGGTTTGAGGCTTCTGATCCTGTGCCTCCGAGAAATTAACGGCTTACGTTTCTGCTCCATTTTCATTCCATATTCTAACGTACAAAAAAATAACCGCACCTCTGGCTGGAGATGCAGCTCATCGAATGAACCCGCGGATCCGGTATCTGTAATGCTTTCATATGCCTTCCTCCATTAAGGAGGAACTATATCCCGATATATGACCACAAATAATTTACCGGGGAATTTGGGTGATGTCAATGGCAATAATAGGGGGGAATTCGAGATCATTATGTGGATGGATCGTTACACTTGTCGTATGGATTCACATAAAAACTTCTGATTATTGTGCGTCGCATAAAACTTCGGAGTGGAATGGTTCTGAATAGTGAACTTGAGTGTAAGACAAATGAGATGAGGTGGGGGTTGTAAATTATTGAAAAAAGGTCAAATACCTCGGTATGGCATTGATTATTTTATAACGAAGTGTGGGTTGTAAGGTTTGTGCATATGCGAATCTATGAGCACCTGGCACATTAATTGATGTTCTTTGGTAAGGAAGGAACCCTAAATTGATTCATTAACGACTGAAGGAAACTATGGTGACGAGACAAATCGTTTCTATTGCGTCAATCCTTCTGGTGGTTGCCTCAACTTCCTGGCCCCTGGAAGATCCGAACACAAAAGGGATCGAACGGTCGAACTACATGCCCGGGGGCATCGACTTCATGAGTAATCAGCGATTCAGGGCGGGGTTTTTCGTATCCAACCCAGACCTTTTATTCAGGCCCAGCTTGCGGATCGAGGTTCAAATCTCCAGGCTTCTGAATCGCGGATATTATGGACATTTCGATCCCTTCTACAATACCACCGGAGACAGCTATCTTGAACAATTTGTGACTAAGGGATTTTCGATGTCTCACACCTTGGGTATGAGCCTTTGGGCGGGTCCAACCAGTTGGACGAATAAGTTCGACCTTTACTATCTGAATACGATGACATACCGGTTTTCGCCGAAGTTTGTAGCCGTTGCACAGGTCGGAATTCAGCGCTCACTCGTCGGCCCGCCTTCCTTCGGATCATTTGGTTCCAGGGGGCAGGAGATTGTAATGAACATAGATCTTCTCTATTCAATAAACCCCAATTGGCATATCGGTATTCATATATCCCGGGTTCTGCACAGCAGGCTTGAGCGATTCGAAGATCGATTCTATAATGGTTTTCCAGGAGACAGTCCTAACAGTGTTTCCTCGTATGGTCTCAGAAACACCTGCCTGGCTGCTCAACCAAAAGCCCCATTTTCCCCCAGGAAAAGGCAGGCCAGAGGAGATCGATTCACACGTGACGATGTGAGACAACTGCGGTTCACACTGAAGCATGTCCAGGCCAGCGTGAGCCGAATCACCTCAGCCGTTGAAAAGAAGGCAAAGGTTCAAAAAAGAGGAAGAGGAAGTTCATGCTCGGTGGGGAGTGGGGGAGTCGCGCGGAAGGAAAGGCTTCCCCCGGGGGTGGCGGAACCGGATGGGTGGTAGGTTGGAGGACGGCAATTCAGAATGTGTTGCGATCGGGGATTGAGCTTATTGCGGAATCTGGATCCGTATTGTAATCTTAAAACCATGAATTCGTAATTCTCAATTGAAAGTAGGTGAAGGCCCCTGCGTCTGCCATGTCCAACCGTGATGGTTAACCGGCTTAGTGCAACCATTGGGGTCCCTGCATAGACGGGGTCTCAATTTCCATTTTCCATTTTTCACTTTGCATATTCATGGTTCCTGGGAAAGAATCCCCACAATCTCGTGGAAGCCCGAAATCATGGTTTCCATGGACATCGAGGAAAATCTTGAATCCAGACGTGCGGCCTCTTCAGGCACGAGGGGCAGGTGGATAAATCCATATCGGGTCCCCAATCCATTGCTTTCGATGTAATGCGCCGCCGTGAAGAAGACGTTGTTGCAGACATACGTCCCCGCTGTATATGAGATGTTCGCGGGTATCCCCTGTGCCCGAAGCCGTTTTTCCATGCGCAACATCGGAAACCTGCTGAAGTATCCGGCCGGGGCCTTCGGCTCGACGGTTTTTTCCCTCTGGTTGGGGGATTTGTTGGCAACGTTTACTGCGACTTTTTCAATCCTAAACCCATTGGCATCGGCGGCTACCCCGAACATGACCAGAATGTCGGGTTTGACGCCCTTTATGGCCTCCTTGATTTTTCGGCTGGAGCCTGAAAAAGTGACGGGCAACAAACGTGTCTCGAGATCAAGGCCATCGAATGACTGTTTTCTAATCCGCTCAAGGAGCAGCTTCGATGTGTTCTGCTTTATATTCCGAAATGCTCCAAAGCCTGTGACCAGCAATCGGGCGGATTTTTTCACTATTGGATTGTCCCGAAAGTCGTACTGTATTCTCAGATCTTGAATTATTGTTTTTGGCGCGATATTTTTCTTTTTGGTTGTACACTTTTTGGAACGCCGTCGTGCTCCCTCACCCCGCCTCGTAGGCTCGGCACCCCTCTCCCGGGTGCCGGGAGAGGGGAAGTTCCATATAGCTCTAATTGTTTAATGAAGAGTAATGACGAGATCCTGAATACATAGAAAATGAATGTCATCGTCCCCTTCTCCTGCGGAGCCTGTCCTGAGCTCGTCGAAGGACGGGAGAAGGGGATACAGGGGATGAGGGCGTTAAAAATGACGTCCTTCCCCTGAAAACGGTACTAAATTCAAGGCTAATTCTGGTACACGTCACAAGTGTTTCTCCGGCAGAGCCAGGCCCAATTCTCCATCATGAACCGGGAAAAGGTTCATCTTAAGAATTGGTCAGGCCTCGTCGATATATCCCTTCAACCTCGAAGCCGTCTCTTTCAAAAGGTCCTCTGGCAGGTTCTCCACCTTGATGATCTCCAGAGAGACATATCCTTTATAGTAGATGCCTTTCATCCTTTTTGCCAGCCCCAGTATGTTCGTGTTTATCGGATCGAGAACCTCGTCGTGTATGTGAAAGTGCTTGATGCGGTCTTTGAGCATGTCGAAAGCACCATCATCCATCTCTGAGTCGTTCCACAGGACGCCGAAGTTTTCCGTCTTGACTCTCGTCATGACTTCAGTTGCTTCCGGCACACCTACTATGATGTCGTGCCCGCATTCCATCATCGGAATCACCCCGGAAGCCTTAGCGTAATCTCCCACCTCGTCGAAGGCTGCAGCCACCTGCTCCGAAACCTTATCCGTCAGCTCAGGGATCGCCCATCCCGCGAAGATCCTGACGATCGGGGCCCCGAGATCGGCGGCCAGATCGAGGTTCGCTTTGGCTGCTTCAATGTTCTTCCGGTGTTCCTCAGTATCCGGGAAAGCGAATTGCTCTGGACTCGCGATGCATGCGATTCCAACGCCCGCGTTCTCGAAGATTTTCCTCGCTCGTTTCCGTGATTCGGAAGAGGATTTGGATGAGATATTGTGTTTGTGATCTTTATCTACTCTGAATTCGACGCCATCATATTCCGATTCCCCCGCGAATTGGACGATTTTTTCTAGATCCCATTCCGGGCAAACAAAGGTCATAAAACTTAGCTTCATGTCTGATGCCTCCATTTCAAATCAGTGAAACACGACAGGGACAAGTCCCAATCGAAAACCCCACAGATCCATTTTCCTTCTACTCTGCCGGACCTATCTTCTGAATCAACCGCCCAACGGTAAGGCCCTGGACGACGATGGAGAAGATCACGATGCTGTAAGTTGCGGCCATGACCGTACTACGTCCCGGAAATTCCGGAAGGGAAAGCGCCAGCGCAACGGAGATACCGCCCCGCAACCCCCCCCACGTCAAAATCCGCACAACCCCCGGTGAGAAGTCGTGTCGGAGCCTCAAAACCAGCACAGGAAACGAGACACAGAGAAAGCGGGCGATCAGCGAAAGCGGCACCATCAAAAGGGTCGCGATCCCGAATCCCTCGCCGAAGCTTACGGCAACCACTTCAAGGCCCAACAGTAGGAATAGAATGGCGTTCAGGGTGTAATCGGCCAGGGACCATACATCATCCAGGGCCTGGCGTGTGCGTTCGGACATCGCGAAACGCCGTCCATGGTTCCCGATGAACAATCCCGCAACCACACAGGCCAGAGGAGCAGAAGTGTGGACTTGAAAGGCTATAACAGTGATGCCCATCACCAGGGCAAGGCTCAGCAGGGTCTCGAGGTTGTGTTCGTCCAAACTTTTCATCGCCCAGTAAACGATATAGCCTCCAACGAAGCCCAGGGCTACGCCGCCGAGCACTTCGCCAAGGAATAGTAAAGCAACAGGGAGAAGCCCCACCTGGATGCCGTGGGTTCCCTGATCAACCCCACCGGCTACCCCCAGCAGAATGGAAAAAACAACCACGCCGATCCCGTCGTTGAAGAGGCTCTCCCCGGCAACCTTTATCTCTAAGCTCTTGGGGGTTTTCAGGTTTTTCATGATTCCCAGTACGGCTATGGGATCCGTTGGAGAGATCAGTGCGCCGAACACGAGACAGTAAGCCAGGGGTACATGGATGCCTGAAAGCAGAAAGATCCAGTGACTTCCGAATCCTATGATTCCGGTCGAAATCAGGACGCCCACAGAGGCGAGGGTCAATATGGGGGTCTTTTTCTTCAGGAGATCTTCGAGGTTGACGTGGAGCGCCCCGGCAAACAGAAGGAGGCTCAGCATCCCGTGCATCAGCAGTTCGGTGAAATCGATTCCGAGGACGGCCTCTCGTACATTTTCCCCCAAACCCCAAGCCGGCACGAGCGCATCCACCCCGAGCACCACGCCGGAGGCCAGAAGGCCTGAGAGCAGAAGGGCCACCGTTGAGGGCAGACGCAGGAAACGATAGTTCAGAAAGCTAAACAGGGCAGCAAGGACAAGAAGAATTCCGGCTGCGTCAAAAACGTTCATAGGAATTGCTCTTGTGAAGGAAGGCGAAATGCGTCAAGCAGTGGAACTTTGGGATTGAAAAACACTTCAGGATAGTCACGGCAAAACGCATGAAAAAGCCGCACCCTTTTTTTAGATGCGGCTTATCCATATCTGTGGCCTAATGTTCGGATGTCAACAGGTGCCTTCCGAAAGAGAAAACACGGCTTTCAATAACTGTTAACCTGGGATCGAGACGAGAATGTAATGGGTAATAATATTGAATGTCAAGGGGAATCATGACGGGGGAACCTACCCAACACGTATGAAACCAAATTCCAAAGGGGGGGTTGAAGCGGGGACTTGCCGGGGGAAACTCGACCTGGCCAAGCGAAAAATGGGTCACCAGAACGGGTCAGACATCGGATGCTCACAACCGCTAGACCCACTTTTCTACGGTTTCAAGAATATCGGAAACTTTAAATGGCTTCTCTATAAATTCCCTAACGCCCAAAGAGCGTAAAAAATTTCTTTTATCTTCATCTATTAATGCAGCTATGATAATTATCGGGACTTGAAACCCCCTTTCCCTGAGTGTCTGGACAGCCTCTTCTCCAGGTGTGAGCATTTTCAGGTTCGAGATAACCAAGTCCACGGAATCAAAGGGCACCTGTTCGAATGCCAGCGAGGGATCGGGAAAATCAAGTACTTTGTGGAATTTCATCTGCAATATTCGGACGACAAAGCTTCGAACATCGTCATCATCGTCCAACACGACAATCGTTGCCATTATCTTTCCGCCTCAAATGGCCAGTATTGATCAGCCATTCCATAAAATCTATTTCTTTTTCTTCTCAACGACTCCCTGCAGTTCGCTTGTTTCTTCGTCTATCCGGTTTAATTCTTTTTTCGCCTCACCCAATTCAGCTTTTACCTGAACTTCCTGTTGCTTGTCGGTTTCTATGGCTTCCTCAATTTCTTTAATCTGGGTTTCTATCGTATAGATTTTATGAGTTATATTCCCTTTTGTCCTCTGAAAATCCCCGAATATGGGGATAAGGAAAAAACCTGTGGCCAAAATGGCTACGATCGGAACCCAATCCATTTTATTCTCAAAGGAAAAAATTAGGATCGTGAAAGCTTTTCTTTGGATTCCTGCATTTTAAACGCTTCTTCCTGCTCTATTGCCGTAAGCTCCCGTTTCAATTTATCCAGCACTTTTTCGTGTCCCGCGGTTGTCCGATGGGTTTCAACCAGGCTTCTTTGCGTGACCTCGAGGCTGCTCCTGGAAACTTTTGCTTCAACCTTTGCTGCGGATAGATGTTTCTCTTCCTCATTAAGCATACGGTTCAGCTTTGAGACTTCCTTTACCGTATAAAACTTGGATACCAGAACGACTACGGTAACTATAATCCAGATTATCCAGAATAGCATAATCAAACCAGATTGTGAAACGTGAAACCCAAGCGCCGACGCGTGAAAAGTTGGTTAAGGTCTCACGTTTTACGTGAGACGGATTTTTACAAAAAAACCGCACCGATTATCCAGGATGCGGTCCTTTGAAGTCCTCCGATAAGGATTCCTCTATATTTATTCGATAATAGGTCCCTTTCCCGGCAAAAATCCAGTATTAATTAAAGATATTCGTATTTCCCCGCCTGCACAATCGTTAAGTTATACGCTTATCAGCACTTTAGACGATAACACACACAAATTCTTCACAAATTCCTATTATACCCGGTTCAAATGGTTTCAGTTTTAGAAGGATGTATAATTTTCGCCTGTAACCCAGAAGGAGTACATCCCCCCGTATCGCATTCCGCCCGTCCAAACAGGTGGCGGTTTCTGGCGATCAGGTAGTAGCAGGCACGGAAAAAGCCTCCCAGAACCGGAAGCCTGTATAGCCACGTCACCATGTGGAACGGCGGCATCCGCCGGTAAATTTCATAAACCGCATCTGCCCCCACGTGGATATCTTCAGCTCCCACGATCAACCGCAAACCTGTATTGAAATCCGACTCAATGAGCTGGGGGAATCGTTTTTCCACGCCCTTGGATTGGCGGGGTAGATACTCGAACTGGTCGCTACGATCCAGCTTTCGGATCCGCCGAACACTCCACTGGCAGAAACGACACTCCCCATCGTATACGATTACCAGTTCCTCCATACAGAATCCTCTCTTCGGTTGATCACATCTTTTTCAAGAAGGAATTTACGGGTCTATTCCCATGGGAAGGGTGCCAAAGTGCAACACACAGCCGCAGTTTTTGCACAGAACCTGGACCATCGGAATAATCTGACCCCCCGCTTGAAGCCTTCCCCCGGGACTCAAATTCGCAGAAGCAACGAATTCATCACCGATATCCAACGGTTTTGAACCGCATGCAGGACAAGGCCCTACACCTTTGGCGATCAGCCAGAGTGCAACCTTCTCCTTTTGTTCGGAACTAAGGGACATTAGATCAGACCTCCTGATTGAATCGCAAGGATATAGGACGCACCTCCATTAGGGGATCGAGCTTTATTTTTATATCGCGTCCTGGGTTCCCGCCCCGGGCTTAAGATCTGCGGATTTGAAACCCCGATAGCCTTTGTGTTACCGATAATCAGTCCTGGTAATGAGCCAGAACCGTGTCCAGGACGGCAAGGTGAGCAGCCGCCCTCCGGTCCATAGCCCAGCTGGTCGGGGTCTCAGGCATAAGGACGTGGGGAGCGTGGAACTTGAGGATATAGGGGGCAAAACCCTGAGTGCCCCACGCGGTAGCGACCCGGTAAAGCCCGTGTGAAATGGGCAGGTCGTCCGGATCGGAATCCGGGTCGATGGGTCCTATGGATTTCACAGCCCGGATGATTTCCTCACCCATCACATGTTCATCCCGCCGACCTTCGTATAAATAAAAGCCCCCGGCCTCCCAATCCTCGTGAAAGTCGACGAAAAAGTCGAATTGGCGGCGCCGTATCACCTGTTTTACGATCTGGACCTCGGGGGTATCCTCCTTTTCGAATGAGCGATTTATGTCGATTCCAAGACGGTTTTCCCGGGAATTGTCCACATAACCTGTGGGATTGACACAGGGGATCGCAAAAAACCGGAAATGCTGTAACAAGTCGGTGTTGTCTCGCTCCAGAAAGCCAATCACGGCCTCGATTCCCGCGGGTTCGTCTCCGTGTACCCCAGCGGTAAGAAGGATGCTGCGGACTGAACTTGCGTTCGATTGAAGACGGATCACGTGAACGGGGTAGCCTTCGACGGATCCGGCTTTTTCAACGTAACGTGATTCTGAAGATGACAAAGTGTCCAGACGGCGGGACAAATCCTCGTAATCGCGGGTTTCCATGCATTGGTCTTTATAGAAAACCCGCCGAATGGAACGATCCAGCGGGAATATCTGAAACGGCTTTAGGGGTTCGATTAATATGTGGTGTGCGGATTCATGATATTCGGATCGTTGTCCAGAGCGAACTTTTGCGCTGAAGTGGGTTGAGGTTCTTGAGCCGGTCCGCCCTCAATTTCAAAACCGGCATCCATTATCATTTGAATGGTTTTGTCCGCTTTGTGGCCCCGCGTGACCAGATAACCCTCAACGAATAAAGAGTTCGCCGGATACAGAGCCAAAACCTGCAGATTCCGTAAATGGCCCTCCCGCCCTCCTCCGATCCGTATCTCAGAGCTGGGGTTTACAAATCGAAACATACAGAGGATTCTCAAGCACCGAAGAGGCGTCAACTGGTTGAAGTCGTAGACTGGATTTCCGGGAATGGGGATTAAAAAATTAACGGGAATAGAGGGTACGTTTATGGATCGTAGTTTATATGCGACATCCAATATGTCTTGATCGGATTCTCCCATTCCGACGATGATTCCGCTGCATAATTCCAGATCGGCCTCCTTTGCCGCCATGAGCGTTTCGAAACGATCTTTAAATTCGTGGGTTGTCACGATGTTCGGCGTATGCCTTTCGCTTGTATTAAGATTATGATTCAACCGATCCAAACCGGCTTCTTTTAATATTTCGGCCTGTCGTTTATTTATCAGCCCGACCGACAGGCAAGTCTTGATGCCGACTTCTTCGTTTATCCTCGTTATCGTTCCAGCAAGCTGAAGAACTCTCGAATCTGTCGGGCCGCGGCCGCTGGCCACCATGCAATAGCGAAAAACGCCCCGGCGCTTGGCCTCATGAGCATCACGGACAATGTCATCTTCATTTTTAAAAGAATATTTTTTTATCGGAGCTTTTGAGACCTTTGATTGACCGCAGTAGCCGCAGTCTTCCGGGCACAGGCCGTTCTGAATATTGTTTATCTGATGGATCTTCACCTTCCTCCCGAAAAAGGTCTCGCGAACCTTTCCCGCAGCGGAAACCAGCTGCAGGATATCCATGGTCTCATCCTCTAAGATGTTTCGGGCATATATTCGAGGAAAAGGACCCCCGCTCAGAGATCGTTCAATCCAGTTTTCCATGATTCCAGTGATGAGTTATGAATGGTCATCATGATCCGTTGTCGTCCGGCTCATCCGGCCTCCTGGGTTCGCCTACAAGCTCCTCCACCTTATCCATCATTCGTTCGATCGTATCACCGAACCGGTCGAGCATGTAATTCGCCTTTCGCAGTCGCTCGGACAGCATGCCGATCACGTTCTGCTGCACTTTGAGGAAGATGTCCTTGTGTTCCAATAGCGTTTTATTCAGGCTTTTTTTTTGGAAGATTACCCCGGACACGGACCCTTTTGCCACGATGTCGGCAGAACGGGGCTGCCCGGTAAAAAGACCCATCTCCCCGATGGTCATCCCTTCGGAGATATCAGCCAGCTCCGTACCTTCCGGAGAGAGGACCGAAAGTTTTCCTTTCACCAGAATGAACATATCGGTTGCGGGATCTCCGGTCTTATAGATAAACTGTCCGGAATCGTGTTCCCGGATCTCGCAAATCTGCAAAAGAAACTGAATCTCACTTGTGTTCAGGCCCTGAAAGATCGAGAGTTTCCTGGCAAAGGGGATAAATTTCCTGACTTGATCCTGATTCACCTATGATCCCCACATCGTTCGCGAAGTTCGAAAATGATCAAATTACCCCCTAATAACTCCATTGAATATTGAATATCGTAAAATTGAATATTCGACTTGACCTTAGCAGCCCGTTGAAGAACTACCTTTCAACGCACATAAACGGAAAAGACGCCTGGAGTGCGGGTCAGATAAATCAAGGTAAGGAGATTGAGCAGGAGACGCTGATAAGAGGTTAAAAAGGTGACCGAGGGCAGCAAACGTGATTGTAGGACGAGCAGTAGACGCTGCAAGGCCTTGGCCAGGTCCTGGAGGGCCTTCGGAGTACCTACGCCCATCACTTTGCGCATGAGCAGAGCCAGGTTGCAGCCCCCGATGTGGATCAGCAAACGCTTGAGGATATTGCCGCGGTCTCTCAAGTGCAACCTGCGCATGCCACCGGTATCATATGTGTGAGCGATGGTTCTTTCCACCCGTTCTGCACGACTTCGGCGCAAGGCCTTGCCGCGATCTCCCTTGATCCGGCGTCGATTCGCATATACCGCGGCCTGCTCATCTCGTCGGCCGTTCCACTTGCGGCGTCCCCGATCCGGTTCTGAAATGTAACTCCGGATGCCGCCTTGCTTCAGACTGGTCAATACATCGTTGCTATGATATCCTTTGTCCGCAACCACCTCCCGTATACGCTGTCTGTGCAAACGTTTGGCAGCTTTTTCGTCCTTCGCGACCTGCTTGAGATTGAGCGGCGCCTCGAGCAGCGTCCAGGGCAACGACTCGGTATCTCCTTCATCTGCTCCCGACAACGCCACTGCCACAATGGCATTGGTGTCCAGATCCACCGCGTGCTCCACCTTGTGCGCCATGTGCGTGCGACCGTCCTTCATCTTAGCGATCTTGGCATCCGGGTCGTGCGGGTGCTCCCAGTCCTGGTTCGATCCCTTCTTCGGTCGCTTCTTATCGATCTTGGACAAGTCCTCGCGGGTAGGCGTTTCAATGCCCGAGGCCTTGGCCAGATTCTCAAGGAATGCCTGGTAGCCTTCACCCGTGTCACGGCGTACAATGCTGCGCATCGCGGCGTTGGCCTCCAGTGTCGTAGCATCCACGCCCAACGTCTTCCCCTTCACCAGACCCGCTTTGCACAAGACCCTCAGGATCCACTTGAAAACCGCTTCGTGAACTTCCAAGGGAAGCCGATGCCGGATGCGAGACAGGCTGGAATGATCCGGGGTCTGTTCGTCAAGGGCATACCCCAAAAACCGGCGCAACGTCAGCGAGTCAGATACACGCCATTCGATCCCACGTTCCGAATCAAGTCCCTCGAAATACCCAATCAAAAGCATCCGAAAATAAACCCCGGGCGGAATGCCCTTGCGACCCATATGAGGAGCGTAATACCGCTGGCAAAGCCCCTCGACGAACTCGTCGAAGCCGTTCGCCCCCAATACCTGATTCAGCTTCTCGTAGAACGGATGACCCGGAGATTTCACCAAAGTGTTCGATGCGATGAACAGGTTTTCCTGTCTCTGTCGTCCTCGTTTTCCCATTGCCATTTGCTCGTCCTCCCTTCTCAGTTTGAACCTGATATATCATAGGACCAAACCACAAGGAAAGACAACAGTCATCTTGGCATAAACGCACTTTTTCAACAGGCTGCTAGTGTCGTGTCCCAGTAATTCCTTACAAAAGAAAGTCTCCAAAAACGTAGCGGTGGCTGTCATTTTGATCGAGAGCCAGCGAGCGAAGATCGCACCAACTGTCTGATAGTTCGGGACATAGAGATCCTTCGCTCCGCTCAGGACGAACAGACCGCTATCCGAGAAATTATTGAAGGAATTTCCGGGACACGACACTAGGGGTCCTCCAATATTTTATTCAATCTTCAATATTCAATTTCTCTAACCCTGGCCTCCGACACTCGACCTTTGACCATCGTCTATCGTCTACGGTCCATTACCGGCTTATGGGGCTAATTCCTTGGCCTCATACGGAACCTGCATCAGCTCCACGATGTTCCCATCCGGATCTTCCAGGTATGCGACGTGCACGATTGCCCATTCCTTGTCGAAACTTACGGGATCTGATGTGAACTTGACACCATTGGCTTTTAAGTCCCGATAGGCCTCGGCCAGATTGGGCACGCCGAAGCAGACATGAGAATGTCCGATATCGCCCAATTTAGCCTTTGAGATCTTCCCCTTGGGCGCGAGGTATTGTTGTAAGTCAAGGAGAATTCCCGGTGTTTCAAGGGCTTGCAATCGCACCACCTGGATGATGGTTCCATCAACCCCGGTCATTTTCGAGATGGCCTCGCCTTCCAGGAGATGACGTTCAACCTCCTGCAAACCCAACAGGTCTCGATAGAATATGATCGAGCGTTCAATATCACTCACGGTTACGGAGGTATGATCCAGGACGTTAACGGGATTCAGCATTAGTAAAAACAACTCAGCTTGAAATGGATTCTTATGACGAAGTCAAAAAAATCGATTTTATTTTCTTCAAATTTCCGGATTCAAAAAGAACGGGTTACAGAAAACAACTGCAGCCCGAGATTGGTTTGAAGGGATAAAGAAATTGGCGCGGCGGTCCGAGGTATCCTGTTGCGGAGCGAATGGTGCCATTATACGAAGACGTCCTGGGTCTCTCCGCGGGTGACCGTGACCTGCCCGGCCTCCTCGAGCTGCCGCACCGTCTGGACGACCCGAAGCTGGACCTCCTCAACGTCGCTCATCCGGACCGGTCCGGAAAACTCCATCTCCTCGCGGATCATCTGGCTCACACGCTCGGACACATTCGAAAAGATCCGATCCTGCATCTCGGGCGCAGACCCCTTCAGCGCAGTCGCCAAATCCTTCGTGTCCACCTCCCGCAGCACCATCTGGATCTCGCGGTCCGTCAGGTTCGCGATGTCGTCGAACGTGAACATCATGTTCCGGATCTCCTCCGCGATCTCTGGATCCTGGGAGTCCAGTCGCTCCAGAACGGCCTTCTCCGTCGAACGGCCCGTCATGTTCAGGATCTCCGCCACCTTCTTCGGCCCCCCGATCTCCGTGATTTGACCCGTCAGGATCGCCTGGAGCTCATTGGCAAGCGTATCCTCGATCTCCCGAAGCACCTGCGGTGAGATGTTCTCCATAGCGGCCACCCGGTAGGTCACCTCCGACTGGAGCTCTTCCGGAAGGATGTTCAGGACGCCCGCGGCCTGAGATGGGTCCAGCTGAGATAGGATCAGGGCGATCGTCTGCGGGTGTTCCTTGCTGATGAACGGGGCGATCTGGTTCGGCGCGATGTTCCGGAGCAGGTAGAAGCCCCCCGTGGTCGTGGCCGTCACCCGGTCGAGCATCGTCTGCGCCCGGCGGGGGCCCATGGCCTTCTCGAGCGTCCCCCGGGCGAAATCGATCCCGCCCATCGAGATGTACTTCCCGGCCATCAAAAGCGTCTCGAACTCCTCGAGGACCTCGTCCTCCTGGTCCGTCGTGACGGTCCTGAGCTCGGCGATGGTCTGGGCGATGTCCTCGATCTCGTAATCGTTCAGGTATTTCAGGATCTCCGCACTGGTGTCCTGACCGAGCGCGATCATCAGGATGGCCACTTTCTGGCGAGATGAAAATCCTTCCGTTTCCGCCAAAGTTTATATTCTCCTAATTATCTGGGTTTGTCTCAAGAGCATCGTTCCGGGAAGGGGTTCAGGTGTCTCCTTATACGCCTCTGGGTTCGGAGCGTAGAAATGAGAAGAATGACCCAGGCGACGCAGAAGGGGGCGCCCAGAAGAAGCCTTAGAAGATCATTGCCCTTTCCCGGAAGAGGTTGAGATCGGATCAAGTCCCCAAATGGCCTTATGGCATCGGGCGCCTGTGCAAAGGCCACCCCTACCAGAATTCCGGGAAGCAACAGACCGGGTATAATCAGCCTCAAGCCGTTTACCTGTAAAAAGCTTTTCACCCGTTTTGGGTCCGTTCGAAAGGGCTGCTGGTTATAGAATTCTCCGATAGAACCTAAATTTACCATAAAATATTGAAAATTCAAAATGGTTGTTTAGCACCTTTCTGCGTGAAATCGGTAAATTCTGGAACCGCTTCGCTTGTGAAGATTATATATTAAATGGATCCTTCGCCCACCTAAATTCTGATCAGGGCGATTGGGAAGGGGGGTTGATCGAAAAATCGAGTTATGGAAAGGAGGAGATCGAT
Organism: Candidatus Latescibacterota bacterium; assembly: GCA_965217865.1. Classification (GTDB taxonomy): domain Bacteria; phylum Latescibacterota; class UBA2968; order SICM01; family SICM01; genus CBDCJO01. The sequence goes on from CBDCJO010000002.1 coordinate 5,268,211, forward strand.
ATGCTGACAAAGCCCGAGATGACAGAGCACATCAGATCGCGTTTCAGGAACGCGAAAGAACGGGCGGGCGTGTTGGTTAGGGCCTTTAGGGTTCGGGTGGAGATCCTCGCAACCCGAAGACGCCTTCGGGCAAGATTCGCCGAGATGGGTGAAGAGATTTACGAAGGGATGAAGACCGGATCTCAGGATTTGGGGGGTGTACCGCGTGTGGTATCTCTGAAGGTCCGCATCGATGGCCTTAAGTCAGAGTTATCCGGCCTTGAGGAAAAACTGAAGAACGTCCTGGAGGGGGATGTGGATGGGGGGGAGGGGGCCTGATGGAGGACTGCTTCGGAAAGCCGGCGCGGGTGAGGTAAAAAATCGTATGATGGATCTTCCTAGTTTCTGGTGGAAAGCGAGGTTCTGTGAGGCGACATATCAGCGGGCCAACGGTCCGTGATCCGGATCAATCTCACGCATACCGTTCATCGCATGGCGATGTGAAATTATCGCGGCCCTTCAGGCCGCACGATGCTATTGCTTTCCAAAAACCCAGGGCAGCACGCCTGGGTTGAGGGACACGCGCCGATGGCGCTGAAGGTAGGCCCTGAATTTGGTCTCGGCTTCTTGATTAGCTTGAAGCCCGGGTGTCAATCGGGAAGACAGGGTCCGCTATATTCCAAGGAGAGCCAAATTGATAAAGGGGTGGAGCCGCTTCCGTTGAATTTTTCAATAGTCATCTATTGTCCGCAGCTTACGGGGCGCTAAAGGTCTCCATTCCGTTCTGATTGTACAACCCGATTCTCGCAAAAGGCGGGACCTTTTCATTTTTCAGATCCAGAACGTGCAAGATCGCCCAGGCCTTATCGGTTCCCCGATGGAACATGAAGGCCGGTGTATTTTCACGATCCACGATTATTGAAATGCTGGGTTGTTCTTTGTCATCTGTGAACGAAATCATCGGGTTTTCTTCTTCCAATCCCATAATCATCCGCCGGATCTTACCTTTCCCCACGATTTCCAACCAGGGCATATCATTTTCTGAAACTTTGAGACGGGCACGATCATTTCCGTGTGAATCGCCAAGGTATATGCCCACATCTCCTCCACTCTGCATCCCGAAACTCGCCCGATGGGCACCATTTTCGTCCGTGAAAGACAGCCGGGTATCTGAAGGCCCATGAGTCTCCAGGGTAGCACCTGCTTTTCCGTTTTTATCGTAGATCGCCAGGATTACACCCTTCTCGTCGTCGACTCCCAATTCCGCCCGGTCTCGACCTTCCGAGTCCATCAGGGTCAGCCGGACCTGCCTGTCTTCCCCTATCTCAAGTGCCGCTCGTGGATTTTGATGTTTGTCGTATATCTTCAAGGAAACACCTTCCTGGATCGATCCAAGCATAGCCCGTTTGTTCCCCGCTTGATCGATCACGATAAAGCTCTCCGCCTTGACGATTTTTCTGTTTTGGATCGCCAATATCGTTCCAAGGATGATCAAACCAAATACGATATTGAGGATTAAAATGCGATTCAATTTTTTTTCTAATCCTTTGAGTTTTTCTTCGTTCATTTGATGCCTCCATTGCTTGTCTTATAGTATTATATCGATGTCGTAAAATACTGCAGAGCAAAGAATAAAATTTTAGATGCGAACATGCCCAGGTTGAAGGTTCGTGAGTTCTTCTGATCTATTTCAGCCTGGAGTGAGCGCCTGTCGTTGAAACCGACTGTGGGGGAGGGGCCTAAGCGAGGGTATTTCACCAACGGGGTTTCAGATCGACGGTTTGGAGTCTGCAGTAGGCTGGATCTCGTAGCTGAGGACAGCGGTGTCCAGTGAATCGTAGATCGTAAAGAGACGGTCGAGTTGGGTGGTTGCAAAGACGCTGTCCATTCGTTTGGGCACATTGACCAGGCGCATGTCCCCGCCGGCGTTTCGCAGGGTTGTTAAGCTGGCCACAAGGGTGCCGAAGATCGCGCTTCCAAACCATCTCACGTGCTGCATGTCCACAATGATCTTCTTGTAGCCGTCTCGGAGGAGTGTCCCGAACCGGTCGTGAAAATCGCTGACTTCCGGGGTGCTGACGATCTCGCTCGTAGGCCTGAGAACGGTCACGTCGCCCCTTTTTTCTTCTTCGATCTCCAACGGAACTCCCAATGCCACTTCGATGTGGCCTTACGTGTCTTCGCCTTCGAGAAAACCGTCTATAAAACTATGGTTGTCCTGCCCCAGCAGGACTGTGACTTTGCCAGAAAACCTTTCCAACGAAAAACGGGCCCAGGGACTCGATATATCTTGCCGTCTGCTGAGTTTTTCGCATATCCTGTACGATCCGGGAAAGGGGATAGAGGCTCTCACCCACCAATCCGATCACAAATTCATTGTCATTTCGATCGAGCCCGTGACATGCCAGGCGGATATCGTGGGCGAACCCGGAACGGCCATAAGAGATGCCGATAGCAGCGTGTTCCAGGAGAATTTTATCCTGCTCCTCCTGAGAGAGCAGTTGGAATTCCGATTTCCGACGCAGCGGATACCAGATTGCCCACGGAAATTCGGGGTTCAAAGCGTTCCGGCGGGGTTTGGCCAGGAGCCAGTCCTCCTTGTCCCGCTCGTGTCCGGTTGAATATGTCCTGCCGGTCATCGTCAGTGCCGGTTTTTGTTTCAGAGATACAAAAGTATTGCTTACAAGCAGGGACCTCGCCTCAGTTATGAGGAGAACGGGGTTTTCGGCCATAAGCAGCAGACCGACGCCACGGGGATCGTGCAGATCACGATAAAGAACGCCTTCCAATCCGCTGGCCTGAAGCGAGTCTACCAGTGGACTTTCATCTAAACATTCCCCGAAAGCCTGAAGCTGGCAGTAGAGACGGGGTTCATCAGCCTGAATATCATGCAATGAAAGATTCCGGATCTGCAATGTTCTCTCGTGTTAGGTTTGAGTCCCGATTTAGCGCCTTCAATTTACCCTGCCATATGAATGAAGTCAAGGTATTATCAGTTTGGTTGAGGAGCCTGATTATGGATGCGAAACGTACGGTTTTCAGATTGACACAGGGATAAAATAGTTCTAAGTTCCGGGTTCCGGAGAATTTCAAATTCCGATTTAATAGGTTCCGTGTTCCGGATGGTGTCGGTCAGTGAAAGGAAAAAATTATGGCCCAGATCGACTGGCAGAAAATTCAGTCCGAGGCGGTGGAGCATCTTCGGGCACTGGTTAGAGTCGACACCACGAATCCCCCGGGGAATGAGCGGCCGGCGGCGGAATACATTGCGGGTGTCTGCGAAAAGGCCGGACTCAAAACAGAGGTCGTTGAATCCGGCGGTCCAAATCGGGGTAACGTGGTGGCCAGGATGGTCGGAAACGGGAAGGCCCGCCCCGTTCTTCTCCTATCTCATTTAGACGTGGTGCCCGCGGAACCGTCGAAATGGACCCATCCGCCATTTGGCGGAGATCTGGCTGAGGGATATGTCTGGGGGAGGGGATCGGTGGACTCAAAGTTGACGGCTGCCGTGGGGTTGACCACCCTTCTTCTCTGCGCTCGAACAGGGACCGCCCTGAAGCGTGATCTCATTCTAGCGGCCACCGCGGACGAAGAGATGGGAGGTCCGGCGAATGGTGCGGCGTGGCTTGCAAACAACCGGAAGGACCTGATTGACGCGGAGTACGTGATCAACGAAGGAGGGGGATTCGCGCTGGAAATCGGCGGGAAAAGGTTCTACGTCTGTCAAACCGCTGAAAAAGGGGCATGCGACGTGGATTTGATCGGGAAAGGGATGCCGGGACACGCCTCCGTTCCCCACGATGATAACGCGATTGTCCATCTTGCGGAGTCGGTGGTCAAATTGGGTTCCGGACGGCTCGGTTTTCACGTGACGGAGACGGCTCGCGGGTTCTTCGAGAAGGCGGCTGCAGCCCAGGACAGTGAGGAGAATGCCCGCCTGCTGCGAGATATGCTGGATCCGAAGAAAGAGCCGGAGACCTTTTGCCGCCTCCCTACGGACGACCCCACGCGGTTGATGTTCGACGCCATGCTCCGGAACACGGCGGCCCCCACGATATTAAATGGGGGGGTAAAACGGAATGTCATCCCTTCGGAGGTGAGCCTGAGCATGAGTGGAAGGCCGCTGCCGGGCCAGACGAAGGAATCCATCATCGGAGAGCTAAGAGAGAAGGTCGAAGACCGGGTGGAAATCGTCGAAGGCCGATGGCGGCCGGGAATAGAGTCGAACCCGGACTCGCCCCTTTTCGAGGCCATGGATCGCGCAATCAAAAGGGTCGACCCGGAAGGTCAGGTTGTCCCGTTTCTGATCACCGGGGGGACGGATGCTCACCAACTGGATCCCATTAATGCGACGGTCTATGGATTTTTACCGATGCGATATGAACCGGGATGGGCTTATTTCGATCTTTGCCACGGGCACGATGAACGGATTTCGGAAGCGTCTGTGGGGTTCGGTGTGAAGGTCCTGTATGAGACGATTTGTGATCTGAATCGTGCTTGATTCGAAAGTTATATACGTTGACACGATCGATTTATGCGGCGCTTCTGTCGGCCATAGAAATGATCAAATCTCATTCATAGATTCAAAATACGTTAACCATTTCCAAAAGTGAGGGGGATCGTGAAGAATAAGACAAAAGAAAAATTACAGCGCGGAGAGGTTGTCCTTGGGGCGACCATCGGGACACCCACCCCGATCGTTCGGGTGGTCTGGAACGATCAGGTCGCTATCAAGAAGGCCCTTGACGTCGGGGCCTGGGGGCTTATCATCCCGTGGGTAAACAATCGGGAACAGGCCGAGGCGGCCGTAAGAGCGGCGAAATATCCTCCGATGGGCACACGCGGGTTCGGTCCCAGGTGGGTAATGGTTTCGGGTGGGGAACCCGTTGAGTACGCGAAGACGGCCAATGAGGAGACGCTGGTCATCGTTCAGATCGAGACTGCTGAAGCGGTTGAAAATCTTGAAGAGATCCTGACCACTCCCGGTGTGGATGGCTATCTTATCGGTCCGATGGACCTTTCAGCATCTCTGGGCCATCTGGGGAATCCAGCCCACCCCGAGGTTGAAAAGGTCATCGAGGATGTGATCACAAGAAGTAGAAAACTGAATGTCCCGGGGGGATATGCAAACGCCACCACGGAGCTCTGTCTGAGGCGGATCGAATAGGGGTTTCAAATGGTGACGGTGGGAGGAGATCTGAGTTTTCTGAAAATGGGCGCTCAAGGGGTGTTGGAGAAAATGAAAGAGGGAAATTCAAAGTGAAAAATGGAAAATGGAAAATGGAAAATGGAAAATGCAGGATCTTCCTAGTTTTTGGTGGAAAGCAAGGTTCTATGAGGCGACGCATCAGCGGGCCAACGGTCCGCGATCCGGATCAATCCCATACATACCGTAGATGAATCAGGACAGGAATTGAGGGATGTGAAATTATCGCGGCCCTTCAGGCCGCACGACGCTATTGTTTCGCACGACCCAGGGCGTTGCCCTGGGTTAAGGGACAACGCGCCGTTGGCGCTGAAAGAAGGCCCTGACTATAGTCTCGGCTTCTCGATTAGCTCGAAAGCTCGGATGTCAATCGCGAAGACAGGTTCCACTATATTACACGGAGAGCCAAACTGCAAAGTTCTCGAAAAAAGGAACCGCGCATTTGTGCTTGACCCGGACTTTCCAGTCTCATTATCTTTCGCAATTAGAAGATTAAGGCTTGACTTTTGGTCCCTTTTTCGTTATATTAAGTGTAGAGAAAACAACTAACTTAACCAAAAAAAGGGAGGAAGGAAAATGAACTTGTTGACGGCGATTGAAAAGTTCCCGACGCAGGAATCATGCATTGAGCATCTTGAGCGGGTAAGGTTCAGAGATGATCCGTTTTGTCCGTTATGCGGTGCTGTTGGTGAGTGTGCTCGAAAGAAAGAGGGAAACATTATAGGGCGTTGGAACTGCCATGCCTGCAAGTCTAGCTTCAACGTCCTTTCTGGGACAATATTTCAGGGAACGCACCTTCCACTACAGAAGTGGTTTATGGCAATCGCATTGATCGTCAACGCCAAGAAAAGCCTGTCCAGTTGCCAGCTTGCCCGGGACCTGAACCTTACCCAACGGTCCGCATGGTACGTGCAACAGCGGATTCGTGCCGAGATGGCAACAAGGCAGGGGAAGGTATTGTTGCGCGGGATCGTCGAAGCCGACGAGACCTACGTAGGAGGCAAGCCACGGAAACGCAACAGGCAGTCAGGTGGCGGTGGCAACGCTCCCAGAGGACGCGGGACTAGCAAGACTCCGGTTATAGGAGCCGTGGAGCGTGGCGGGAAGGTAGTTGCCCGTGTGGCGGACGATCTGTCAGGCAGGGGAGTTCTGGCCTTCATCAAACAGGCGATAGACCCTTCGGAGTCGGTGCTTGTCACGGACGAATTTAGCGCCTACAACACCGTAAGGCAAATCATGAGCCATGCTGTGATTCACCACGCCAGGCAATACGCGGACGGAGATATCCACACCAACACGATTGATGGCGTATGGTCCCTGCTCAAGCGAGCCTGGTACGGTTCACATCATCACTACACGAAGCGTTACACGCCGTTCTACGTGGCCGAAGCGTGCTACAAATACAATAACCGGAAGAACAAGCGGACGTTTGATACGTTCATGAAGGGATGCTTTGCATGACCTTTGCACGCTTTGCATTTTTTCGGACCTTCTCTAGTTGTTTTATCAAGTAGTCAATACCCTCATCAATTTCTATACAACTGAAAAAGACGCATTGTCATATCTCACACGGAAAGGGGTTTATGAATAGCTTATCAAGGAAGCCACATGATAGTATTTTAGACCCAAAGATTGAAAATGTGGTTAAGATTCTACAGAAAAATGGAGTAGAAACTTGCCAGTCATGCCAGGGTGGAGAAGGACATGCTTACGACCAGCCAACGGTAGAGTTTCGTGGTGGAGTTGGGGAAGGTCCTCGTGCTTACGGGGTTGCGGTGATTCACGGATTGCCCGTTACAAAGTTGTCGAGGGAATGGGGTGTGCAGGATAACGAATTGACGGGACCGCATTGGGCAATGGAATTTAATCCGCGCTTTCTTCCGGTCCCGTCAATTCCTGAGGGCTACTAGCAATTGTTGTTTCTGATCAGGCGTGCACATTCTAAGCACTGTTCTTTGCCTCCAGTGCCCGAGCGTCTGTTTTCTGTCTCGATGTTATTGCCCGTATTGCAGTTTGTGCACTCGTGGTAAACAATCGCATCATCGTCGTCAGAATGCCACGGACTTATTCTGGCCATATTATCACCTCCTTTCGATTTACAGGATACCATCCGCCTTCAGCCTCACCACCAGATAGGCTTGCGGCCTATCGCCTTTCAGGCTGTTGCAGGCTCCGCAAAGCAGTTGCAGGTTGTCCTGGTGGTCGGTTCCTCCTTTGACGTCAGGTGCGGTGTGAAGTTACTCAGTTTGGTTTGTAAAGTCAAGCCTTAATCTTCTAATTGCGTTATCTTTAATGCCAAAGATGTATTCGTTGAATTTAGCCGTTGGAGGACTGTCTTGGCGCTGGTTACGATGAAGCAGATCCTGGACGAGGCAACTCAAGGGAACTATGCCGTTGGCGCGTTTAACGTGAATAACCTTGAGCAGATCAAGGGAATTATGGAGGCCTCACGCCAGACGAAATCCCCCGTTATTCTTCAGGCCAGCCGGGGTGCCCGAAAATATGCAGGGAGAAGATTCCTTCGACACCTGATCCTCGCTGCTGTCGAAGAATATCCGGAAATTCCGATCGCGATGCACTTGGACCACGGAAACAGCCCTGAATCTTGTCAGGAGGCCATCGAGGACGGGTTTACATCGGTGATGATGGATGGCTCCCTGATGGAGGATGGGAAGACCCCGGCTTCGTATGAGTATAACCTGAACGTCACCAGAGAGGTCGTGAAGTATGCCCACGATCGGGGCGTGACAGTAGAGGGTGAAATCGGTTGTCTTGGGGGAATCGAAGACGGGGTGGGCTCGGGTGAGGTGATGCTTGCGGACCCGGATCAGGCATTGGAATTCGCGGAGGCGACAAGAGTGGACGCCCTGGCTTTGGGATTCGGCACGAGTCATGGGGCATATAAATTCAAGAAAGAGCCGAAACTGGCCTATCACATCGTGGAACAGGTCAACAAGTCCAGGCCCGACCTTCCCCTCGTTAGCCACGGTTCTTCCTCCGTGCCTCGGGATCTGGTTGATCGGGTCAACTCCTTTGGAGGGAACCTTCCGAATGCGATGGGGGTTCCGCTTTCACAGTTGGTCCGTTCGATCGAGTTCGGGGTGCGAAAAATTAATATCGACACGGATACTCGCCTGGGTACGACGGGTATCATCCGGGAATTTTTCGCGAACCATCCGGATAAATTCGATCCTAGGGATTACATGAAACCCGCCACAGAGGAAATTACCCGAATTGTAGTCGAGAGGATGCATGCATTTCGGACGGCCGGGCATGCTGGGGACTATTCGCCTGATAATATTGAAGATGTGAAGGCTTTTTACCGGACTAATTGAGGGTTCGGTCGCACAGGGATTCTATGCTTCGGTTAAACAACCCCTGGAAAAGGAGGGATTATCTCGCCTTAACCTAACAGTCTGCAAAAAGTTATTGACAAAGGCGGTCCACAGAGCTATTATAGTATGAAATCAAGAGGATGCTTGAAAACCGTTCGGGATCAAATCTCATTCTGCATCACTTGATTTCTTTCAGGCGGCTTTTTATAGTATGGATCTTCGGCGGGTTGACCATCGGTTGCCTCGCCTTTCTAATAAAGATATTATTCGATTACTCTTCCTCGTCCTCGGTATGGTATAGCAAGGTTCAGGATGCCAAATACCAGATGGAGCAAGCGGAGGGGAAGGTCGGTGAGTTGATCGGGGGCAAAGACGCCGCAAAGGCCAGGGCCCTTGAGTTTGAGGAAGAGGTGAAGACCCTGGAGAAGATGAAGGCGGAACTCAAGGTCAAAATCGAAGAGGTGAAGCGGGAGCACACAAAGAAGGGAAAGGTCATCCTCCAACGAACCCCGAATCAATCGAAAGATTAGAAAAAACAACCCGATTGTGAAACCGATGGGCCCGGAAAACCATCGATCTCAAGTGTGCAAGGCGCGGTATCAGGATCGCGTCTTTTTTATTGATTGTGGTTTGTATGTTGATGAAAAACCGTCAAAAAACCCAACGGTTTTGATGTGGTTTGTGAGAGCACAATTCTTCCGTGACACGAGGATTGTTTTGCGGCTGAAAGGCCAGCCATCCGACCCTGATTGGCTATGTTGAACCGTGGGAAACCGGTCATCGGGCTTATCGCCGTCTTATGGGCGGTGGAATTGATCAATCTGTTGTTGGGGCATCGACTGAACGGGCTGGGCATCCTTCCTCGGACGAGTTCGAGCTTGCCGGGTATCATCCTCTCGCCATTCCTCCACCACGGAATCCTCCATCTTCTTTCGAATACACTTCCGCTTCTTGTTCTTGGTTGGTTTGTGACGCTCGGGGGAACCCGGAAGTTTTTGATCCTCTCCGTTCAAGTCACGTTGTTCGCCGGGGCGGCTGTTTGGTGTCTGGCCAGGAATGGGTTCCACATCGGATCGAGCGGCCTCGTTTTCGGGTTTTTCGGTTTTTTGGTCGCTCAGGGTTGGTACCGAAAAACGCCGGTTTCGATCCTACTGGCTTGTCTGACCCTTTTCCTGTATGCGGGGCTTGTCTGGGGAATACTTCCTGTCCATCCCTTCATTTCATGGGAAGGCCATTTTTTCGGTCTGATCGTAGGGATTTTATCCGCGCGTTTCCAAGGGCCTCAACGTTCTGCGGGAAAGCACCCTTGATGTTGACCTGTACCGGTTCCGCAGGTATATTGTTCCGATCGTTAAATTTCTCATCCAACGATTACCCAGATTGAGGTGAAGATCATGTATGGAAAGATGGGGCGCATAGGCTTGCTGGTGCCTTCCGTCAACACGGTCGTCGAATCTGAGTTCAACCGGCTGATCCCAAACGGGGTGGGTGTCTTTGCGACACGGATGCGGAACAGTGTGACGGACGTGGAGGATTCCAGAGCTATGCTTCAGCACGTCGAACGCGGAGCGGATGAACTGGGAAGCATGCATCCGGACGTTATCGCTTTCGCCTGCACGGCCAGCAGTTTCGTCAACGGCGTTGCAGGTGAGGTCGAGCTGCGAAGGCGGATCGAGACCGCGGGTAAGGCGAAGGCTGTGACAACTTCGGGTGCGGTCTTGGAAGCCCTCCGGGGGCTCCGGGTCCGCCGTATCGTGATCGCGACGCCTTATCCCGATGAACTCAACGAACTGGAGAAACGATTTTTTGACACCGAAGAGATTGAAGTCCTGGGGATCGCCGGGATGGGAATCTCAGAGGCCTTCGACATCGGAAAGGTGGCTCCCGAGGAGACACGTGAATTTGCGAGGAAGGTCTGGCGGGACGAAGCTGATGGGATGTTCATCAGTTGCACGAATCTGAGAACAATCGAAGTGCTTCAGGTACTGGAAGATGAATTTGGGAAACCCGTCGTATCGAGCAACTCCGCGACCTTTCGGTCGTGCATGAACGCACTCGGCCAGGCGGACGCGGTGGAGATCAACAGCGAAAATCCACATCATGTTGACTCGATTGAGAAACGCTTCTGAACCATGTTTTGGTTTGTCATACGGGGTGGGAAGTTATGATTCTGACCGTTATCGGTGGTGGAAGCTCTCAGTGGATGAGGGGCTTGATGAGGGATGTCTACCTTCTTGGCGAATCGGATGGAGGAGAGATTCGTCTTGTTGATCCCAACAAGATCCACGTCGAAGCCGTGGCGGATATGCTCCGGTATTTCAACAATATTCGGAAAAAAAACTATAAGATCGCGGTGGTCGAGGATCGAAAGGAGGCTCTGGTCGGCGCCGATTTCGTTATGGCGACATTCAGCCCGGGGAGTATGGACGCATTTTACAACGACCTGGAGATTCCGATCAAGTATGGAATCAGGCAGCCCGTTTCGATGACGGTCGGTCCCCCCGGGATTTCGGCGGCGATCCGGACCGCTCCTGTTGCGCACGAGATCGTTGAAGACATGGAGGAGGTGTGCCCAGGGGCTTATCTCCTTAACGTCACGAATCCCATGAGTGCGGTCACCCGGGCGATGACCATGGCGGCCAGGAGCGTCCGGGTGATCGGCATGTGCCACGAGTTTCACGCCTTTCATAAGTATTTGGAGCCCATACTGGGTCTGAAAAAGCCGGATGGCATGAACGTTGTCGATTACCTTTACGAGTGGCTTCCGGACCAGGGTTTCGAGTATACCGTGGCGGGTCTCAACCATTTCATCTGGATCACCCGTGCGACGCGAAACGGGGAAGACATGATCCCAAAAATCCACGAGTATACCATCCGGAACCGGAACCTGAAACCCGTCGATGCCCCCTACGATGCCACCACCAATTACAGTGCCGCAAAGTTCGCATTCTGCCGAACGTTCGGCTGCCTTCCGATTCCCGGAGATCGGCATCTGGTTGAGTTCTGGCCGAGTCTCTGCAATATTCGAAATGGCTACGCATTTAAATATGACGTCATAAAGACAACCGTGGATGTCCGCAGACACAAGAGGGACAAAAATTTCGAGACGATCAAGAGGATCGCGTCCGGGGAAGAAGAGGTGGACTGGACGCGAAGCGGGGAGGAGATGACGGCGATCATGAGGGCCATCCTGACAGGGACAAACACCACCTGCATCGCCAACCTTCCCAACACCGGGCAGATCTCAAACCTGCCCAGGGACGTGGTGGTTGAGACACTCGCAACGATCACACCGGACGGCATCGATCCAAAGGCGTCCGGAGAACTGCCGGGTCCCATCGGTAGCCTTTGTCGGCTCCACGCGGATATCCACGAACTCACGGTCAAGGCGGGGCTTGAAGGCGATCGAAACCTGTTCGTACAGGCGTTGTCTCTCGATCCTTTGAGTGCGGGAGCCGACTTCTCCGAGATCGGGGATCTTGCTGACGAATTGCTGATCGCGAATCGCGAATGGCTTCCACGATTCTTTGGATAAGAAGAGTCCCGGAGCGCTCCCTCGCTTGACGATTCGATTCAGCGAAGGAAACCTCTCCCGGTCGAAATCTAAAAATGAGGCGTCCTCTCAATTTCATCCACGTCGCATCCGCCGATTTCATCACCCGCTCCGCTTACCAGATGGGCAAGACGCCGGTATTACCCATCTTTGCTGCCACACTGGGGGCAAGCGGTCCTTTCCTGGGCTTTATTGTCTCCGTCTCTACTCTGACCGGTTTTGTCCTGAAACCCCTCATCGGTATTCTTTCCGACCATTTCGGTCGCCGGGTGTGGCTTATTGTAGGAACCCTATTCTTTGTCGGCACCCCGTTTTTATATCGCTTTATTCAATCCCCAGAAGGACTTTTCGGCATTCGCGTTGTCCATGGATTGGCCACGGCCATCACCGGTCCTGTTGCGCTGGCTTTTGTGGCCGAGCGGGAACCGAAGGGCCTCGGAGAAAAGTTAGGCTGGTTCGGACTTGCACGGCACGCAGCCAACATTTTCACGATCATCGGGATTTCGAGTTCGCTGGCCTTTTTTTTCATCCTTTTCCCCTCAACCCCACCAAAATTCCACATCGCAGTTCCACCTGGGCCCATCCGTTGCCGTATCCTTCATGGACTCAGAACAGGTGCCAGTGTCGCATCGATCTGGCTGGCCGGCGGGCTGGAAGCAACCGTGTTTATCGCACTTTATGGGGTAAGGGTTTTTTTGCCCGTTTATGCCATTGCCGGCGGGGTTAGCGTTGCACTTGTCGGGGCCTTCTTTGCGATCCAGGAGACCATCCACGTTGCGTTGAGGCCCGTCGGGGGACGCCTTGGGGACAGGGTTGGATATCTCCGAGCCATCGGTCTCGGGCTGGCCTTGATGGGGTTAACGCTACCACTGATCGGGGCTACGACCCGTTCTTTGAACCTGATGATATTGGCCCCTCTCCTTGGGGTGGCACAGGCCTTGATCTTCCCGTCCACAGTTGCTCTGGTTTCGACCCGGATTGATCGGGGCCACCTGGGTGCGGGGATGGGTTTGATCGGAATGCTCCGGAATGCCGGCAAGATCATAGGTCCGATCCTTGGGGGGGTTCTGGTTCACTGGTTCGACTTTTCCCAAATGGTTCGGTTTATGGGATTTTTCTCCCTTTTGGGGGCTATACTCTGCTATCGGGCGCAAGGGAAAAGAGAGGCCTGATCGATCGGCCGCCCACGCATGATCTTTTGAACTCGGAAGGTTGGAAGATCCGCTGATGAACCTGGTTCACTTCTTTGAAACCCTTTCCGTCGGTACGATCGTCAATTTCGCGGGCGCAGGATACCGGGAGGGAGTTCTTGCAAAGGAGGCAGATGCCGGATGGCCGTTGGGCGTTGTCCGCCGGCTAAACGGAGACCTGATCGTGGTCGATTATCTGGCCCATAGGCTCTGGCGAATCGACCGGGACGGGATCTTGCACGTATTTGCCGGCGATGGCATCGGGGGTCATTCGGGCGATGGGGGACCGGCGGTGGAAGCCCGTTTTTTTCTTCCCCACGATCTTTTCCAGGACATTTCCGGAAACCTCTATCTGTCCGATCTGGGGAATTACACGATTCGCCGGATCGACTTTGAAAGCGGAATAATCACCCGGGTCGCCGGGGTTGGACGGCGTGGACGAGGGGGAGATGGGGGCCCGGCGATTGAGGCCGAGCTCGACTGTACAAGCGGGGTTGCAGTGGACGAAGCGGGCAACGTTTTTCTTTCCGATGAATGGGCGTGTAACATCCGCCGGGTTGACTCCCGAACGGGGATCATCGAAACCTTTGCCGGTCAAAACGCCCGACACTATCCCTCGGAGCGTGGAGATAGCCGACCTTTGGCAGGTCCCGGGCTTAGCCTGATGGGCTACCACGGAGATGGGGGACCTGCATCGGAGGCCGCTTTCTATCACCCGGAACACCTGGCCTTTGATTCCAGGGGAAACCTGTATGTCTGCGATAACTCCAACGACCGGATACGCAGGATCGAAAAAAAGACCGGGATTGTGACGACTGTCCTCGGCAATGGACAACGTACATCCAACGGTGATGGAGGACCTGCGATAGAGGCCGGCACTCTGATGCCGGACGCGATCTGTCTGGATGTTCACGATAACCTCTACGTCGGCGAGAAATATGGCTTTCGCGTACGCAAAGTCGACGCTCGGACAGGGATCGTGAACACGCTGGTCGGCAATGGGGTTCCGGGGTTCGGCGAAGAGGGTCTTCACGGATCCCATACAAGCTGCAATTCCTGCGAGGCCGGTATCTGGGCCGATCCGGATGGCACGGTGTTTTGGGGGGATTGCTCCGGCCGCCTCAGGCGCTACGACGGACAAACCGGAATTGTGACGACGGTTCTCGGAGGGACAAGCGTCCACGACGGTGAGGCGGCATCGGAGGGTTTCCTCTGCGGCCCCCGGGGGTTGTCCGTTGGACCGGATGGGCATATCTACATCGCAGATCGATGGAACCAGCGTATACGCGGGATAGATCCTCTAACGGGATCTATTCGAACCGTGGCCGGAAACGGAGCAAGGGCATATGGTGGGGACAATGGCCCTGCAACGGAAGCCTACCTGGGAAATCCGTCCGACGTATCGGTCGATTCCAGGGGTCGTGTGGTCATCGCGGATACACGCCACGGACACGTCCGGCGTGTGGATGAGGACGGAATCATCCGGGTCGTTGCTGGAACGACCTTTCAATGGGATAAGGGGGATGGGGGCCCCGCCCTCGGAGCCTGCATGGTGAGCGTGGAATCGGTTGCCCACGGTCCAAACGACGATATTTACTTTGGCGATTCGATTGGCAGAATACGCAGGATCGATGACAAAACCGGGATCATCACGACCGTCGCAGGCCTGGGCATGACAGGATATTCGGGGGACGGGGGTCCGGCCGTCCAGGCTCGAATCGGAAGCCCGTCAGCGATCTGTTTGGATTCGGATGGAGGCCTTTACTTCGCAGACACCTCTTACCACGTTATCCGAAAGATCGATTCGCGAGGGATCATCTCGACGATCGCCGGTTCCGGCCAATCCGGCACCTCACCTGACGGCACACACGCACAGGAGGTCAGGCTCGATTCGCCTCAAGGGATCGCGGTATCCGGTACCGGGGGGATCTATATCGCAGATTCGCGGAACAACCGGGTCCGGCGGATTACGCCAAGCAATAAGGTGGAGACGGTGGTGGGGGGTGCGATGCCTGGGGATGGTGGTGATGGGGGGCCGGCCCGAGAAGCCAAACTAAACGAACCTCACGGGCTCTGTTTCTATCAAGGGGACATTCTTTTGATCAGCGATTCCTGCAATAACAGGATCAAGGCGGTCAAGGTTGCAGGATGAGTTCAGTGACATAGGGAAGATAGACACGTCGACCGACGCCGTAACAGAGGAGCCATCCAATGCACCCATTCGAAGACCTCGAAGTCCCTGCCAGTGCCGCCGGTATCCACTGGTTCGGCCAGAGCACTTTCGCCCTCAAGGACGTTTCCTGCACCATCGTCCAGATAGACCCCTACTACCCACGCGAGCGTCCCGCCGAACGATTTATCCACGCGCGTCCTCCCCTGCACGAGGCGTCGTTGCGCACCGATTTCGTGCTTCTGACCCACAATCATGGCGACCACACCTGCATCGAGAGCATTGAGCGCATCCACGCAGCGTACCAGGAAGTTCGTTTCATCGGGCCCACAGAGAGCATCCAGGCCGTGCTGGAGACGGGCGTCGACGCGTCCCAGACTCAGATCGTCACGGCCGGCGACATCGCCGAGATGGGCACGATAAAAGCGCAAACCGTGTGGGCGAAACCCCCGGAGGGCCTGTCCGCAGACGAGATCCAGCCTCCCGACGTGGCCCACCTCGGTTATGTGGTCGAAGTCGGCCAGACGCGCGTGTATATTTCCGGGGACCCGGTCAACACCTTCGCAGAGCACGAGGCGTTGCTCAAACCCGTGCGCGAACTCAAACCCTTCATCGGCTTCCTGACGACTCACCCCAACGAAGGCGAGTTTCCCTTCTTCGACGGCTCGGTTAAAATCGCCTCTTCTCTGGGCTTAAAAGCAGCCGTGCCCGCGCACTACGCATGTTTTGTAAAACGTAATTATGACCCGGTAGAATGGGCAGGTGGTTTAGAGGGCGTCGAACCACTGATCATCCCTTACAACCAGTCAGTCGTTTACCCCGCCGACTGAACACGAGCGCAGCCCAAACTGAACGAACTGCTCGGGCTCCGTTTTTTGATCAGCGATCCCTGGAATTACCCGGGTGGTCAAGGACCCTGGATGAGTTCGATCCGAAGCTCTGAAAAAGGGTGATGACAGAATAAATAAGAGGCCGACGAGTAGGTTTCGTCGGCCTTTTGAATTCGGGGATATCTCGCAGTTTTATGAATTCACGCCTGCATACGATCCGGAAGAAGCGTCGTTCCATCCGTTATAGCGGATTCGATCTGTTCTGTTGTGAGGCCGATGGTCGATCTCAGGTCCACTCGGCGAAGGCTGGTCCCTTCCAGGTCCGATCCGGTAAGATCAGCGTTCTGGAGTTCGGCATAAGGGAGATTGGCTCCCTCAAGATTTGCACCCTGGAGGTTCGCTCCCCGGAGATCGGCTTTCAAGAGATCTGCCAGTGAAAGCTCCCCCCACTGGAGATTCGCTCCTTGAAGTTTGGCCCACTGTAAGTTGGCCCCCTGGAGATCGGCCCACTGAAGGTAGGCCATCAGAAGACTTGCTTTGCAGAGGTTCACTTCCCTGAGGTCGGCCCGTGAACCTTCCTCACGATTGGTCGCCACCCACTTTCGATGTGCTGCCAGAATTCGGCTTAATTCTTTGAAGGATATCTCGCGTATCGAAGGAAGGCTCGATGCCTCATCCGTAAGAGAATCGTTTGGTTCACTCATCCCATATTTCCTGCAGGCCGTATTTCGATATTCACTTCCCGACCCTAAACCTAAAAAGGTCCCGAGGCTTAATCCATGGTTCGCCAGGGGCGGGACCTTTCATGAGTTGATCTGTCACGTGTGATTCAAAACCATCGGCAGTTCATTACATCTATTCGACACCGTTAATTTCTCAACCCTATCATCCTACGAGCCATAGAAATAGAAAAAAGAATAAGGATATGAAGAAAAGGGTTTTCCCTTTAAGCCCCTCCTCTTCTCCTCGGAAGTGAAGATCGGACCTATCCAGATCGGTTTGTTGAAGTTCCGGACCGATAATATGCACCCCCTTCAGGTTCGCCTTTTTGAGATTTGCCTCTCCGAGTTGAGCCCCTACCAGGTTTGCACCGAAAAGGTCGGCCTTGTAGAGATTCGCCTGATTGAGATTCGCTCCGCCAAGGTCCGCCCCGCGGAGGTTGGCTCCATAGAGGTTGGATGTACGGAGGTTGGCTCGGCCGAGGTTGGCCCCGGAGAGATCGGCGCGGCTGAGGTCTGTGAGTATCTTCGGGTTTTCATCTCTCCATCTGTTCCAGGTTTCAACCCCTTCCTGAATCAGGGCGAGATGTTCCTGGTTTGCCACGTATTCGACCCCTTTGTTCTATTCGGGAAACTTGGTCTTGAAATCTGTTATGGCGGATTCCTTTTGTTCCCTCGTGAGCTGTAACGCCCCCCTCAAGTCGGCCCCGTTAAGGTTTGACCGCAGAAGGTTGGCATCCTCCAGATCAGCACCGCTCAGATCAGAACCCTGCAGATCGGCATCTGACAAGTTTGCCTTTTTGAAGGAGGTCTTCTGGAGATTCGCCCTCCTGATGTTGGCGCCTTGTAGATCAGCGCCCTGAAGATTGGCCTCCTGGAGGTTGGCTCTCCAGAGAAAGGCGGACTGAAGATTTGCTTCACCAAGGTTTGCCTCCGAAAGATTGGCTTTCCAGAGAAAGGCCTCCTGAAGGTTGGCTTTTTTCAGATTTGCTTTTTTCAGATTCGTCTCTCGAAGAAAAGCCCTCCAGAGTGAGGCCTCCGTTAAATCAGCCCGGCCAAGACTGGCCTGCATCAGGTTGACTTCCTGGAGGAAGGCCCCCCACAGGATCGCTCCCCGAAGATCCGAACCCCTCAGATCAGCGCCCTGAAGATCGGTCTCCTGTAAATCGGCATCTCGGAGGAGTGCGTTATTAAGATCCGCCTTCCCGAGGATTGCACCACGCAGTTGTGCCTGGAACCCCTCCTTCCGATCAGACTCCAACCACTTCCGGTGGGCTTCCAGAATGTCCACCAACTCATCTTTGGATAATTCTCTTAATTCCGAACTGGGGGCCTGAAGAATCTCTTCCAGTTTCTCGGGAGAGAGCTCTCCGAAATGATTGTTGTGGATAACCTGATCTTGAGGGCCGTCTTTCAGCATTATTCAACTCCAGACGGAAATCGGATCTTAGAATCTGGTGGTGAAACTCCTGTGCGTCTACAGCACATATTTTTTCTTTTAAGTTTCGAACACGATCTTTCGTCCATCCATCCGGACGGTTTATTCCTCCGAATCATGTTCGTCCTCAAGGATCACCTCGAGTTCCATCCCAATCTTTGTTTTGGCCACCTCTCGAAACGACTCCTCCTCTTTCTTGTCGAGTTTTAAAAGGATGGATCTCGTTGTGTCCGGGGTATCGTAGCTGATGGTGAACCAGTGATTCTTTCGCTTCGAAAATAGGGTGAAGGGGGTCAACAAAATGCCGACCACGCCTCGTTTGTGTTTCGACCGTTCATAGATCAGATCATTTATGGATTCATAGTGAACGGTTGTTGTATCCGGATAGTCCTCTTTTTTGCCCGTGATAACCAGGGTGGTGTCCGTGAAGTCTACGATCACGGGGTATTGGTTCGATTTTCCTCCCTCTTTATCGATCACGATTTTTGTTTTCTCGAAGGCGACGTCCTCTGCCGCTGCAAGATTGCCGAATAGTATGAAAAAAGCCAGCCCTCCTGCCAGCTCCTTCATCCATGTCCCCTTTCGTCATCCGTAAATAACCCAAGTCCCCACCCAACCAGGTCGCCTCTCCTCCCGTACGGAAGCGGAGATCGTCCGTCCTCTTTCGCCAGGTTCTTTACGCAATTTAGGTTGGGAGATATTCGATGTCAAGCGAAATAAGGAGGTGTAAACAGGGGTTTGACGGGCTAAGGGCGGCTGAAAAATGTGTTCCTTTCTCCTTCCGATCGTGCAAAGGATTTTCACGATCGGCATAAAGGGATACCCGGATACCACCAGGATAACCGTATAGAAATTACCTCCTTGAAACCTGCAACGAGATTCGGCACAGGTGTTGCATCAGGAGTGGAGTCAGAACCGCAACCCGATTTCAGCGAGTTATTTCTATGGGACAGTTTCGCATTCAAGCATGTCTGTTGATCCTCTGGTTCGCCGATGGATCGGCGCAATCATCCGTCGAACTTTCGAAGCCCTCTATCGATTTCGGAATAGCGCGGACCAAGAGGGCGGTGACGGACACGGTCGGGGTCACCAACACGGGAGTTGTGGACATGTTTGTGGAGCGTATGGATATGCGGACCACGACTTTCGATCTGCCGCCTGAGGGTGTGACATCCGGACCGTTGAAGATTCGGGACTGGCGAATCTTGCAGGGGAGGGTGTTGTCCTGCCGTTGAAAGCGGGGGAGACGAAGATCAGGGCGGCCGCCGGTGAGGTTGTGAGTCCGGATGCGGTCCTTCGAATCGTAGCCCGGGGTGACCTGAATGGGATTGCGGATGTGGAGGTCTCAGATGTCCTTCGGATGATCGATATCATCCTGGAGGTCTCTCCGGAGCCGACCCCCCTTGAATTGAGTGCCGGCGATATGAATGGGGACGGGGGGATCGATGTCCTGGACCTCACGTGGATTATCGACATGATCCTCGGAAAATCAGGACCCCCATCAACGAAATTCGCTGGCGTGACGGGATGTCGTTATGAGGTGAATGTGGGGGAAGAGGATGGCATGGCAGAGCTTATCCTGGATTGTCCAGAGGCCGTTCGGGTCGTGCAGATTGACTTGGTTGGGATTGAAAAAGGGATTGCGTCGGTCGGGGTTGCAGATGGGATGACCCTGGCATACCACCAAATTTCTGAGGTAAAGACTCGTGTCTTGCTCTTCAGCCTGGAAGGAAAGGTTATTCCGCCGGGGAAGGGTCCGATTCTTGAGTTTCGAAAGGACGGGTGGATCGAGGAGTTGGTGGTTGCCGGCCGGAATTTTAAAGAAACGGTGTTGCAAAATGGGTTGCGGGGGGAAGAGGCCGGAGCGGATTTCGGTTTTCGCCTTCGGCAGAGTTACCCGAATCCGGCCAACGGCGCTGTTGCGATCGGGTACGACGTGCCGGAGGCACTGGAGGTAAGCCTCGAGATCTTCGACCTGTTGGGTCGAAGCGTGATCCGATTAATGAAAGGGTATAGTTCGTCCGGCCGTCACCTCATGACTTGGAATGGAAAAGATGGAAAAGGACGGGGGGTGGGAAATGGGGTCTATTTCATTCGGCTGAAGGCCGGCGCTTTCGTCGACGTAAGAAAATTAGTCTGGTTAAAATAGCACGTCCTTTCGAGGTCATCTGAAAATGCGTTATAGGTTTCGGATTCCGGTTCTGTTCGCAGCCGTCTTATTGTCGGAATCAGATCTTTCAATCGGGCAAACTACGGAAGACACACTCTCGGTTGAACACGGGACCTGGGGGATCGCGGAGAGTGTGTCATTGGGGATCGCACTGGTCAACCACAGAAGGGTGGGAGGCGTTCAGTTTGATCTCGTGGCCGAAGGAGGCTTCATACGATGGGGAGCCGTCCGTCTCGAAGAGAGGTCCGCGGGGATGGCGCTCCATAGCCGAATCATCGGAGACACCCTGAGGGTGGTCGTGATCGATCCCGGCCGGAAGGCGGTCCTTGAACCGGGATCCGGTACGATCGTGACCGTCGGGGCAGATGTCCTCGGAAGGTCCGGGGATGTATCCATTGAACTGCACGGTGTTCGGATATCCGACGATGGCCATCCCCCGATGCTACACGATGCCGTGGCTTCACCCGGACGCGTGAACCTGGTGTCCAATCTATTCAGCCTTCGGGATAGTGCCGAGGTCGTCCATATCGTCTTGTCTAACGTGGATCCAGTCGCGGGAGCTCAGTTCGACCTGGTCTACAATCCGAGCGAAGTCGCAATTTCGGAGATTCGCGTGTCGCCCAGGAGTATGGGGATGACCACCTACAGCGCCACGGCAAATCCTGGGCGGACCCGGGTGATCCTCGTCGACGTTCAGGGGTCCGGTTTGGTTTTCCCCGGGGATGGCCCGGTGGCAGAGGCAACCTTTTATGCGATTCGGTCGGGCCAGGGTAAAAAAACTCCCATTGACGTTGAGCGTGCCCTCGCGTAGAAGGGGACGGGAGGGATTCCATTATCGGGATAGCCTTCAGGTGAATAATCTGGATGGGGGTGCGATTCGCCTGAGTGATGCGCCTCCGGGGTTCACAATCGACGATCGGATCCTCGAATGGCGTCCGTCCTCCACCGGGGTATGGTCCGTTGTCGTCGAAGCCGAGGATCCGAATGGGGGAAGTGCAACGATTTTCTGGGAGATTGTGTCTCTACCAATGCCCTCTTTGACAGTGGAGGAGATCCTTGCCGATCCTCCCCTCGGTGCGATTGGGGATGCGAATGGGGACGGCAGGAGAGACGGCCGTGAAGACGAGTTTATCGAGCTCATGAACCGCGGTGTGGATACGGCTTCAATAGGAGGGTTGGCGCTGGGGCCGGAGGGGACTCCCCCCCACCGGCTTTTTCGATTCCCGAACGGGACTTCGATTCCCCCCGGGAGCCGTCTTCTGTTGTTTGGGGGTGGAAGTCCCGGGGAATTTCCTTGCCCCGTGTTTGTAGCGGGAGGACGAATCGGCAAGGGGCTGTCCGCCAACGGCGCTACGGTTGTTCTGATTGATTCTGCGGGTCCAGATACATTGATCCGCGTTTCCTACCCCGCGGGCGCGGGCGCGCAGTCGTGGGCTAGGCCAACCGCCCAGGATTCTTCTGCAGGTTTGGGAGGAGGGCCCTTCGTCCTTCACAGTCACTTACCGGGAAGGGGTCGCTTCTCCCCGGGACGGAGTAGGCCAACCCTGAAATCTATCGCATTGATAGCAGAGTCGACGATGGTCGTGGGCGACCGGCGTCAGGTCCGGGTATTCGGGTTTTTTGACGATGGAGTGGAGGAGTCGCTAACAGGACGGGTTCCTCTAGCGGTTTCCGATTCCTCTATTATTAAGATAGAAGATGACAGATGGTTGGTCGGCATGGGGGATGGCATTTCACGGGTAAGCGCACGGTTTGGGGAGACTGAAGGAGAGGCACGGGTTCTGGTGATACCCGTTGAAACCATTCCGGCCGATTTTGCAGAGGTGCCTTCAGGAAAGGAAGGGGGAAATCCTGGCGATCGAGCAGGGGTCGAAAATTCCGATACCCTTTCCGGGGTGATTCCCGTGAAAGATACCGTTGCGGTTGGATCCGATTATCGAATCCGATTGGGTTCCTTGTTGGGACCATCGGTAGAATGGGAAGTCAAGGATAGACCGGAATGGATGAGCGTGGAGGAGACGACCGGGGAACTGGTTGGGAAGCCGCCCGAAGCGGGCGTATTCCGGATCGTTCTGTCCGTTCGAGACAGCACCGGATCGACTTCAACTGTTGTTATCCACCTCGAGGTCGAGACGGAGATCGAGGGTCGGGGAAGAGTACCTCCCGGTGAAGAATCATCCTCCCATAGCGGGGTTGTAGAATTGGACGGTCAGAGGCATGGGGGAGAGGGAGGCCCGAATGATCCTAACGAGGAACATCGCCCGGTCGAAAAAGGCGATACATCCACTGTTGACAGCAGCAGGCCAACCCTGTCTCTCAATTACCCAAATCCTTTCAACACCAGTACTGTCCTGCGCTGTCGTTCGCCGACCCCGGGAAAGCTCGTTATCTATACACTTCTGGGTCACCGAGTAAAAAGTTGGCAAAACTCAACCGTGACTTTGAACAGTCGTGGGATGGAAGAAACGAGTCGGGACATCTTATGCCATCGGGCACCTACTTTCTCGTGTTCACCGGGGGGGGTGTTCGATCGGTCAGGAGCATCACGTTGCTCAAGTAGGAGTCTAATCGGGCCTCTAAATCACGAAGAGGCAACCGGAAATCGATATCATTGATACGACTTTCACCAATTGGAAGGAGGCCAAAAATGGCACAGCCGGAGATGGTTTTCAAGAACGGAGGGTGTAACGCGGCGATTTTCTCGAAAGAGATTACACGGGGGGACAGGACTTTTGAGATCCGTTCCGTTTCTTTTCAGAAGCGTTACATGGACAAAGCAGGGGAGTGGCAGACCTCGTCTTCTCTCGACGTGAACGACCTCCCCAAGGCCGTACTGGTTATCAATAAGGCTTACGATTATCTGACCTCCAACGGCCATCGGGAAGCGGACGCAGAAGAGGCTTAATCGTGTACGACGGAAACAAAAAGGGCGTGTCCGGTTTCGGACACGCCCTTTTCCGTTCCAAAAAATAATCCTTATTCGGTCGGCCCAGCTGGTTGCGGAGGCGATGGTGGGGTTTGAGGGGGAGTTTTCTCAGGCTGTTCCAATCGAGGTTTATGAAGCTCCTCTTTGATCAGAACGCCGGCTTTGAAGTAACTCTTTTTTCTCGCCGGAACATAGACGATCTCTCCGGTCCGGGGATTTCGGGCTGCGGGTTTCGGCTTCGTATTTTTTACCCCGAGTACACCAAATCCTCGAATCTCGATTCGATCCCCGCGAATCAAACTGTCTCTCATCGCATTGAAAAGACTATCCACGACTTCGTATGCGAGCTGTTTCTTTACCCCGACCTCCCCCGCCACCCGAAGTGCCAAATCTTTCTTTGTAGTGGTCATACAACTCCCTCCTCTAAGAGTCATCGAGTTCAGGGGTTCGGCTCGAAGGCCCCGGATCCCTTACTCGATGCTCTCCCGTAATTGCAAATAAATATACCTATAACCATTCAATGGACAAGAAAAAAGAGAGGTGTAGAAAAATGTCTTTGATTTTCGAAAATGAAGTGGGAGGTTTTTCGATGGGCGGTTGCAGACTACAAACCTCAGGGGTTTAAATCCTGATGCACAGTATACAATATCCAAACCGGATTGTCAAGTGTCTGATTGGGTAAAAAATCAACCGTCGTCAGAGCGGATATCCCCTATCCTTATAAACCCCGTCTTCACGAGTCTTTCTTTGGATTTTTGATCGAGAATCTGGTGCTAAAGTCTGTCATGCGTGATCCAGTTTCCAGACAGGAAAGTAAAAGGGGAATATCCGATTAAGGACTTCGCCGGCAATGCCGGTGTTTTCCAGAGGTCCGACGAATTTCTTCGGTAGTCCGGATGCGTGATGGTGGCGCTGATGATTCCCATTGTGAATTGATCTTTTGAGGCGCTTGACCGTGCGGGGTGCGACCGGCACCTGAGACACGATCACCCCGTCCATCTTGATGACCCGCATGTATTCCAATTTCGACGGATCGAAAATAAGCGGGTAATCGGTCCGGATATCCTGAGATGTGCCCTTCCTGAAGGTTTGATTGATCAGGGAGACAACCTCTTGAAACTCTGCACGCAGGCAAGCACGCGGCCCATCTATGGTGTCCAGGTTTTTCGTTTCCCATTGGTCAGGAATTGTAAATTTCACACTATTCTGATGAATTGACATGTCAGGCTATTCGTTAAAAGCCTGATCGAAATCTTTTCTTATTGCCTGGTAGCCTTCCTTCAGGATGATGATGGCCGCGCCGCAAGAGAAGAACTGTGCTCCGGCTTCATTGAAAAGGCGCGCCGCATGACTCGCATCAGGAACCGGTTGGCCCCAGAATTTGTTGTGTTTCTTGGCGGACGCAGCGACCAGTTTTTGGGCTTCCTTCATCTTCGGGTGATCGAACTGGAGGGGAACACCGAGCGACTGGGACATATCCCCGGGTCCAAAGAAAAATCCGTCAAGTCCGTCCATTCTGGCGATTTCATCGACGATGTCAAGCGATTCCTTGTCTTCCACCTGAAAGATGACGAACGTTTCCCGCAACGCCCAATCCATGTATTCCGCCATGGGAGCCAGGCTGTACTTGGCTGCCGCTTCCACCCCATCCATACCCCGCAACCCTTTCGGGTGATAACGGGAAAATTTCAGGGCCCACTCTGCCTCCTCGAGAGTACGGATGTGCGGAACCATGATTCCGGTTCCTCCGGCCTCAAACGCCCGGTAGAAGGAATGATCCCCTTCTTTGCGTATCCGGATCATAGGCTCCATTCCGGAAGCACGAGACGCGAGGCACATGTTGAAAACCTGGTCGTAAGAGTAGTCCTGATGCTCCATATCGATCCATAGTGCATCATATCCGATCAGACCCATCATTTCGGATATCTTGGGTGATGGGTAAGGGGTGGAAGTACCGCACAACACATATTTCCCTCCCCGAATCCGCTCCAACACCCGATTCGGACGAAGCGTGGCGCGTTCCTTTCGGTCGACCCCAGTCATTCGGATGTCCTTTCGATTTTGAGTGTTTGAGATTACAGGGTTCGTTATTTATGAAGTTATTGGAGAAGAAACAAACGGAATGATCGGAGAGATTGTCCGTTTATATTTCGAAGGGGACAATATACAATCCTGTATCTGGATTTGTCAAACAGGTTTAATCGGTAAAAAAGTGGGGTAGGGTGCGGAGTTGGGGAAGGGAAACCGATTGGATGAGCCGTTGTAGGACCGGTCTCCGACCGAGGGTGCTAATGGTATGGGTGGTTTCAGGTGAGGTTTAAAGAAGCTTTCAACGGAAAGGGAAGGGTCTAACGGTGGGAGGGATCGGTGTCCTCGGTTTCCGTACCGAATCGCTTTTTTCCTAAGGTTTCCATCCGGTGAAACCTTTCGGCCTCCAGGGACTTGTCCACTGCCTGTTGTAATCCCTCCGATACATAACTGGGAACTCTCGAAATGAAGAAATTGGCGATGGATCCGATGAGGCATAAAACAGCGACTATCGCGTAGATTTTGAGTTTCCTTGAACTCCGGTGTTTGCGCCGCCGCCGGCGCCGGTGATAAGTGAAGTGGTCTGATTGTGGCTCAAGATCCCCGGAATTTTGGGGCGGTGTTTGAGTTCGGTCGTAGTTTTGAGGGCTGGGGGCCGGTGCCGCGGTTTGAGGAAAGGCTGTTTCAACCGGGCCCGGGTTCGGTGTTTCTACCGGGGTGGGAGTATCCAAAGAAAATGGTTGGACGACCCTAAGGATTTTTGAAACCAGGTCTTGAAGGCTGAATGGTTTGGGGGCGAAATCTTCGACTCCCAAGGTTTCCAATTCTTCAATTTTCCTTTCGCTTAGATGCGCGGAGATAATGATAACAGGCAGATTGAGACCTTCTTCCCGGATGAAATCCAGGACAGATTCTCCCTGAACTGTGGGCATATGAAGGTCGAGGAGGATGAGGTCCGGTGGATCGTGGGTAATCAGGTCGATGGCCTCGGTCCAACTGGAGGTTGTGATGGCTTCGAAGTTGCAGGAACGAAGATGCTGGTTCAGCAACTTCAGGACGACGGGCTCGTCATCGAGGACCAGGATTCGTTTTGGTTTGAGTGCGGTGTACATGATTTGTTCCAAGGTTAATCGACTCAGCGCGCCAGGAGTTCATTGATAAGGACGATGAAAGATCCGAGCAAGCAGGTAAGGGCGATTCCCAAATAGGGTTTAAGGTTATTGAGTTGCAATCCACGGTGAGGATGTTCGACATTCTTTGGAGACGGGTCAGGCCTGTCAATCTCAGGATTTTCAGGCAAATCCTCTGGTAGGGAGGGGGAGAAGACCTCTGGAATGAACGGAGCCGGCTGATCGGACTGTCCAAGCACCTTCACCACGGTCGCAACAAGCTCATCCAGTAAAAAAGGCTTTGTTATGAAATCATTGGCGCCCTGCATGCGGAGATATTGCATTTTTTCATAGTTGAGAAAAGAGGAGACGATGATGACCGGCAGGTTGGGGCATTCCTCCTTGATAAAGTCCAGAACGGTTTCTCCCTGAATCGTGGGCATCTGGAGGTCAAGCAGGATGAGATCAGGCGGATCGTAGGTGACCTGTTCAACGGCGTCGGTCTATTTATCCGTTGAGAGGGTCTCGAAGTTACACGACCGAAGATGATTGTTGAGCAATTCCAGCATATAGGGTTCGTCATCGAGGATCAGAATGCGTTTGAGCTGTGAGATGGTTTCCATGATTCTTTTTCTCCGAGGTAAAGATCACAGGTTAAATTCTCTTGCTTCCACCATATGATTATGCAATGCCTGTGCCAGAAAAATCGACCTGCTGATATCCATTTATTTAAAACGGACTTAAAATCATTTCGCTCGGAAAAAACCGGAAGCCTGGGTTGGATTTATCAAGGATTATTAGCAACAGTTGCCAAATCCGAACTCCCGAAGAGATAATTTTGTTATCTGCATTCTCCGTTTGAAATTTTACTTTTCAAGTGACTGCTCACCTGGCCATTTGCCTTGACACAAGTCCGCTTTGCGGGTATCATAGCGCAGAGGAAAGGAGGTCCAGATGGCACCAGAGGCTAACTTCTTCGACATCGTGTCGAAAATTGATACTCAGGAGGTTCGAAACGCCGTGGACCAGGCCCAAAAAGAAATCCGGCAGCGATACGATTTTAAGGGGAGCAAGAGCGCCATCGAGTTGGTTGAGGACGAATTGGTTCTGGTGTCCGACGACGAAGGAAAGCTCAAGAGTGTGGTCGATGTTCTGGAATCCAAGATGGTTCGAAGGAAGATTTCCATGAAGGCCCTCAACTATGGAAAGATCGAGCCTGCATCGGGGGGGACGGTGCGACAGGTGGTCGGGTTTAAACAGGGGGTTGATAAGGAGAATGCGAAGCGGATCACAACCATCGTCAAAAACTCCAAATTGAAGGTTCAGGCCCGGGTCCAGGACCAGCAGGTACGAGTCACGGGTAAAAAGATCGACGATCTCCAGACCATCATCGAAATGGTCAAGGAGGCGGACCTTGAGATACCGGTCCAGTTTGTGAATTACATGTAGATTCGATACAATACGAGTTATAGAGGAGATAGGTAGATGGGCCGGTTAGACGGCAAAGTTGCGATCATCACGGGTGGGGGAGGTGGGATCGGCCGCGCGATGGCGCTGACATTTGCGCGGGAAGGTGCGAAGGTGACAGTGGTGGATAATCGTGAGGAGATGGCAGCTCAAACCCTGAGGGATGTCGAGAGGATCGGGGGAGATGGGGCGGCTTTGCAGGTAGACGTGACGAAGGATGAGGAGGTGCGCGGGATGGTGGGGCAGACAGTCGATCGATTCGGTCAGGTGGATATCCTGGTCAACAATGCGGGTATCTTTGCCGTCTATACCACCGAGACCTGCCCGGATGAAGAGTGGGACCGGATTTTCAATGTGAACACAAAGGGTGTTTTTCTCTGCAGTAGGGCGGTAATAGGACCGATGCGCGAGCGGAAAACCGGTGCGATCATCAACATGTCCTCTCTCGCGGCTAAAACCGGGGGACTGGCGGCCGGTCCTCCTTATTCGGCCTCCAAGGCGGCTGTCGCCTGTTATACCTGGTCCCTTGCCAAAGAGGTGGCCCCCGATATTCGGGTCAACGGGATTTTACCCGGTCTCATCGATACCGAGATGACGAAGAATCACCCGGATTCCCTGGTTGCCGGAACGCCTCTAAAAAGAAAGGGGACGCCCCAGGAGGTGGCTAATGCGGCCCTCTTCCTGGCTTCGGATGAGGCATCCTTCGTTACGGGAGAGTTGATCAGCGTGAACGGCGGATTGTTCATGGATTGAAAAGGGCCGGCAAGCGAAAAACGTGAAACGGCAAACGGATAATTAAAAAGGAAGGGGGTTTTTGAAGGGAAACAGATCAATCGGTTTAATGTTTTGGTAGGGGCGACCCGTTGGGTCGCCCATTGTCATTTGGGGTGGTTTGGAGTCTTACAGTGTGATTTCTACCGTGATGTCAAGCAGGTCTCGAAGGCGTGCAACCGCCCCCCCTGCGGCTTAAGTCACACCGGGGCACCCCTCCCGGGATGGGATTGGTGAAGTCCCCTCCTTGGAGGGGATTTAGGGGTGGATATGAGATAAGGAAAGACAGGATAGATTGGAGAGGCTCGGTTTTCGGGTGCTGCGATTTACTGAGGGTAATGTTAAGTAAAATCTCGAAGGTTGTGCTACATGGGATTCGGAATTGGATAGATGAGAATGGGATATGACCCACCCCGCCCCGGCTTAAATCACGCCGGGGAACCCCTCCCGGGAGGGGATTTAGAGTCTTACAGTATGACTTCTACGTATGCGGCTAAGGTCTAAATTGTAATAAGCTTCGACCACATTAAAATCTTCTGTGGCCTTCGACAAGCTCAGGATAAACTCCGTCGCATTTTTTGCGGAACGCAGTCGAAGGACGGGGATGGGAGCCGGCATGGCGAGGGAATAAATTCCCTCGCCATCCTATCTAAGATACGTAAATCAATTTTTAGTCCCCGCTGATTGAAGTCCGCGAGGTAATGGGATAACCCCTTAGATTTGTGGGACCCGACTCCAGTCGGGGAATAAGGCCAACAGCCAAAAGAAAAGCATGGATCCTGGCCCTCCAGAGCCTATTCCCGGTCTGGAGACCGGTCCCACAAATTTTGGCCATATATGGCTATGGATTTTTATTGCAACTGAGCGTAACCAAGCCGCAATAAGGAATTATCAAATTGTAGGGGCACCGCATGCCGTGCCCCTACTGACCGTTCGAACGGATTAGCCCTCAATTTCTCGCAAACCGGTACGGCGACGGCCTCGGAAGAGCTTCCAGCAAGGCCTCCGTTGTCGGAAATAGCAGATCGGCCTTCCTTGACGTGACTGAAAAAACCTGCCCGGTTGTCCTGAGACGCAGGTAAACACCCCCCTTAGCATGCTGCGTCCCTACTTCGAGCGTATCGACTGCCCCCTCAATATCCTCCAGGTAAAGTACCCGCTTCGTCCGGTCGAAACCGTATTCGGATTCAGGGATATGAGGGTCGTATAACGCCTCGTACTGCAGGCCGGAGAGGAAGCCGATGTAGGCGAAGGCGCTTGTCGTATTGCACGCTTTCTCCTTTCCCCGCACCACGACGTACCACTCGTATGTGGGCCCTTCCGGGAGTCGCCCCAGTGAACCGAGAGAATCCGCGATCGTTAGGCGGCGCAGAGTCTTCGTTGGACCCGTCTTATAGATGACTTTAACGATGGGTTTCCTTGGAATCGCCCGGGGAAACACGTGAGGATCGATCATCGGGGGCTTCCCGGGAAGCGCTGGTCCCATCGCGAGACGGGGATTTGCGTGGAAATGATAGACTGTATCCCATCCTGCTATTTGCACGTAGGATTCGCTCGCATCCCTCCCGGGGAGATCCTGCCCTACCCACAACTCAAGAAACCCGCCGCCGGAGGCGTCTGTCAAGCGGACAGCCGTTGCCTGCTTGGGGGAGAGGCCGAATCGTGTGAAGGCCTCCGGATCCGTGCCGACGATCGACCCCATTCCCTTCAGGATCCCTTTGAGCAGCCGCTCCACGCGGTCCGTCTGCACGTAAGCGTCGAAAGTGTCGGGATAGCGCCAGGTTGAACCATCGAATCGGTAAGTGTATGGCTTCAAGTCTATTGCGGGAAACACTTGAAATTGTTGAACACGTTCGATAGAGAGTTTCGCAGGATCGACCAGCGCGCGAATCGCCCCGCTTTGGATGCGTCGTGCTGCCTCCCGGGTTCGTAGCATTTGGTCGGCGACGATCAGGATGGCCAGGACCACGATCGAAATTGCGAGGTGTCGGTTCATGGGTTTCGGATCGGTTTTTGTCGCCTGAAATAACGTCTCAGACCATACAAAAGAATCGCTATGGGGCCCGCGCCCACGGCGAAAAACCGCCACAACCCTTTCTCCCGGGGGTCCTGAAAAACAAATCCCTGCCGGGTCTGGTTCCGGGCCTGGAGTTTGGCCATATCCGGGCCAAACGCCAGGTTGGCGACTGCGTTCAAAAGGAACTGGTTGTGCTGGAACTCAGGCGCATAGAGGTACTCGTCCCTGAACATCTCAGAACATCCAATCAGGAGCAGGGTCCCTTCCGCCTTCGCCGCATCCGAATCCTTAAGGCGCATCTCCCTGCCCCCGTCCTCCTCCTGAAAATTAACCTGAGGAAACCTCCCCTGAAGCATCATTGCTAGGGGCTGTTGGCCGGGAAGGAATTCTTGGAGGCTAAACGCCTCATCCGGCAGCCATCCCCCCTTCCAGTTGTAGGACCAGGACTTATCTGAAGTGGTGATCAGGACCTTGGGCGTGATGTTCAGGGAATCCATCCTTGTTTGGTCCAGCGAAAACCGGTTTCCCCAGATAAAAAGCTGGTCTCCCAGCCTTCGCGTAATCGGGGATCCGCTCGAAAAGTTGGGGCCTACCGCCCGGATCAGAAAGGGGAGCGCCACTTCCTGCCCTTCGTACTCCCGGACCGCCCTTCGGTTGATTTGGGTCTCCAGACGCAGATGGGATCGAGTCCTGTCCATCAGGACCTCCCGGACCTGTTCAACGCCGAACAGGCGCAGATAGGGGTTCAGATCCTGGAACTGCGGCTGTGGCCAGTAGACTGTCCGGAATCCCCTTCCCCGGTACTGGCGCTGCTGGATGTTGAAGTGCTGCAGGGCCACGATCGCTGTACCCCCACTTGACAGGTGGTCGCTCAGCAGGCGGATAGCATTTGTCGCATCCCGGCGGGGTTGGAACCAGAGCAGCAGATCGGTTCCCTCCGGCAAATAGGGGTTTCGGGGGTCGACGGGGTGTACCCTGTACCCGTAGGCACCCAGCATCCGCTTTGCTTCGCTGTAGACGTCCGCACCCTTGGGGGGAATCAACCCTTTCTGGTGGTAGTCGTGGAAAGCTTCGGCGGGTGAAAGCCGGGGGGATTCGGCGATCACGGCCACCAGGGGCGCCTCGGCGCTCTCGATGCGGCGGACCGCGGCCACAAGGAGAAACTCGAGGTGGTCCAGCGTGCGTGTGTCAAGCCGGGGTATGATTGTGCTGCCTCCCCCCAGTGTAACGCGGAGGCCGCTCCAAACCTGACGGGAGACGGTTTCGTCGTTCAGAACAGTTCTCACCTCGAACGGCCCGAGACCCTGGGATGACAATGATGTCAAATCCGATTGTGGAAGCAGGTCGGGACGGAGGACCCGGACGTTAATCCCCAATTCGCGAAGCCTGGCGCGGATAGCCGCCTCGAGATGCTTCATGGAAGCGGGGAGGGAGGCCTTCGGGGTGATCACGAGCTCCACGCTCAGATTCGGGCTTCGTTCTGATAGCATTTGCCGGACCCGGAGCACGGGCGTGTTTGCCGCATCCCGGGTCAAGTCAAGGACAATACCGCCCGCATCCTGCCACATCTGCATCCCCATGAACACAATCGCCAGAGCGATGGCTACGCGAATGGATAACCGGCGCCTCGGGGCGGACCAGGTCCCGCCCGTGGCTATGTAACGGCGAATCCCCAGGGCGAGGAGCAGAATCGGGATCAGAAACAGGGTTACGACCCGCCAGAAGGACCGTGAATAGGCGCTCAGAGGGGGAATCTCGGGAGGCGTGTAACGCTTCATACGTGCCCGAACAAGACGCTGCGGATCTGAATAGGTGCGCATCAGGGTCTTCAGAAACACCCTGTGTCCGTATCCGGGCTGGTTCAGGATGCCGTCCCGGAACAGGCTGGAGCTTCCCAGGACCAGGACCTGTCCCTTCCAGGGATCTTCAGGCTTAAGGAGGAGCATCAGGTTCTGCTTGCCGACCTTAAGCCGGGGTGTGAGTCCGGCATTGTCGAAGGGTTTTTGAGGAAGGCCTTCCACCCAGGCCTCTTCCGTGGTCGTGGCGAGGAGTTCGGCCTGATACCCGGCATCGGCCAGAAGGCGAGGTATGATCTGCAGGGGACTGGACGAGACGAAACTGAGACCGCCCCTTGCGGGGCCGGCAAAGCCCTTCAGGTTGTAGAACCCGGGCATGCAGCGGAGGTGAAACGGCGCTTCGACCTCGTGGACCTCACCCCCGGGGTCTGCCCAGAAGACAGGACCGCTCCGGCTGTCCATCAGAAGATCCGGTTGGGGGCGAAGACCCAGGGGGGAAAGGAGAGACGCCCAGGCGGGTGACAGGGGAAAAGCCCGGTACTGGATCCCACCTGTTTCCGCTTTTTCATACTCCACGGTATACTGGCTGCCTGCCAGTACGGCGGTTCTCCCCGCCTCCAGGAAGCGTTGAAATTCCTTCAGATGGGAGGCGGTCATCCGTGCGGGCTGGATCCAGAACAACACATCGGTCTCGGGCGGGATTCGGGGGTCGCTGTCCAGGTTGATCCGGATGACGTGTCCGAACTCTTTCAGGTGCTCCGCCAGCAGCTCGAAAGGCGGTGGGGCCGATACCGCGAACGTTGGACGCGGAGGATCCCTTAAAGCCTTCAGATTCTTGACGATTAGGTCTTCGAGATGCGGGAAATCGGTGGGTGTGATCCCCTGGATCAGGACATCCTGATATTGTCCGTGAGAGAGGACCAGGGAGGACCAGACTTTCTGTTCGCTGTGCTCATCTCGGAGGATCCGGCGGGAACTGAAGGGAGAGGCTTTTTTTCGAGCGGCATAAGCCGCCCCCGAAGCGCCGCTCAACTCGGGGTCCAGGACCCGATACACGATTTTATCGGGTGCCTGGCGTTTTAAGGCATCCAGAAGCGTGATTACTGAGCTTTCCACCCCTTTCAAATGAGATGGCATACGATCCCGGGCTGATACGAAGTAGGTAACGGCAAGTGGGCTCTTGAGCCCTGCCAGAAAAGCCCTGGTGTCCGACGAGAGGCTGGCGATGTCCCTTCCGGAGAGATCCAGTTTCACGCCACCGATGCGTGTAGCGATCCGCCCGGCGTAGACCACGATGAGGAGGAGGAAAAGGAAGAGGAGGATCGCACTTAGGATGAAACGTCGGTGGGCGGAGAGCCTAAAAATAGATCTCATATATTAGGGGTAACTGGAAGTCTGGCAGTAGGTTGTGTGGAATAAAAAACGTGAGGCAGAGCATCAGCGGGCCACAGGCCCGTGATTCCTTGGCCCAGCCCAACGGGCTGGGTTTTGAATGTGGGCGCATCAGCGGGCCAACGGTCCGCGATCCGGACCAATCCCACACATACCTGTAGATGAATCAGGATGCGGGACAGGAATTGGGGGATGTGAAATTATCGCGGCCCTTCAGGCCGCACGACGCTATTTTATTTCACTAACAGGGCGACTCGCCTGGGTTAAGGAACAACGCGCCGTTGGCGCTGAAAGAAGGTTTTTGGTGGAAAGCGAAGTTCTTTAGGTGACGCATCAACGGGCCAACGGCCCGTTGATTCCTTTGCCCAGTCCGACGGGCTGGGTTTTTAATGTGAGTGATTCGAGCGGGCCAACGGTCCGCGATCCGGATCAATCCCACCCATACCGTTATTATCGCGGCCCTTCAGGCCGCACGACGCTATTTTATTTCACTAACCCAGGGCGTTGCCCTGGGTTGAGGAACAACGCGCCGTTGGCGCTGAAAGAAACCCCTGACTACAGTCTCGGCGTCAAAACCATCCTGAATTGAAGAGGCCATTGCCTTTGATCTTCCTGCCAACTGCTGCCTTTCCCTGATCCTTGACCTCCGACCCCTGACCTCCGTTCTCAATACTTGCTCTGCCTCAACGTCACCTCGTTCATCCAGATGAAAAACGCGCTCATCAGGACGAAGTAGAGGGTGGGTGTCAGGCCAAAAACGCCTCTCCCGAAGGCTTCGTAATGGGGCATCACGGAGATCGATTCGTAGAGGAGGGTGCCGATCTGCCATTCCGGCACCAGGCCGTCGAGGACTTCAACCACTTTTTCGTGCCCGCTGAACACGAAAACGAAGCAGAACAGGGCCCCCAGGACGAAGGCGATGATCTGGTCCCGCGTCAGTCCCGAGACAAAGAGGCCGGCAGCCAGGAAGAAGGCCCCGAGCAGGACCGCCCCTAGATAATTGGCGAATATCAACCCGAAATCCGGGTTTCCTAAATAAGAGAGCATGATGACGATCGGGAGGCTGCCCATCAGCACGATGAAATAGAAGCAGAGGGCGGCCAGGTATTTTCCCAGGACAATCTGGAATGGCTGGAGGGGCAGGGTCATCAACAGTTCAAAGGTGTTGTTCGAACGCTCTTCAGCCCATCCCCGCATCGTGATTGCGGGGATAAAGGGGATCAGGAGGAAGGGGAGGATTTCAAAATAGGGGCCCATATCCAGGAGGCCGTTGAGGAAGAAGGCGTTCATGAAGGTGGAGCAGGAGAGGACCAGGAAGACCGAGGCGTAGATGTAGGCGATGGGGGCGTCGAAATAGGCTTCCAGCTCCCGCGAAAAGACGACTCTGGCGCCGCCCAAGAATTCCCTCGATGTAAGTCGATTCGGATCAGGCATGGGCCGCTTCTCCTTGTTCCGATTGGCGGACCAGGTGGGTAAAGATGCCTTCCAGGTCGTTTCCCGATAGGCCGGTCTGTTTCCCCAGTTCCTCTTTTCGGCCGTCGGCCAGCAGCCGGCCGTTGTTGATGATCAGCACGCGGTCGCTCAGGGCCGAGACTTCCCCGATGATGTGGGTGCTGAAGAGGATCACACGGTCCCGTCTGAGGCCGCGCAGCAGGTCGCGGAAGGCCAGCACCTGCATGGGGTCGAATCCGTGAGTGGGCTCGTCGAGCAGGAGGATGGGCGGGTCGTGGATCAGCGCGGTGGCCATGCCGATCCGCTGGCGGAATCCGGTTGAGCACTGGACGACCCGTTTCAGGAGCACCTCTTCGATTCCGGAGACATCCACGACCCAGTCGAACTGTCTTTTCAGGGCTTTTCCGCGAAGCCCACGGGCTTTTCCGATAAACTCGAGGAATTTGTCCACCCGCATGCCCTGGTAGAGCGGGGTATCCCCCGAGAGGTACCCGATCAGTCGACGCACTGCGAGCGGATTTGCCACAACGTCCAGCCCGTCGACCGTAATAACCCCTTCCGTGGGATAGATGAAGGTGGAGAGCATCTTCAAGACCGTGCTCTTGCCCGCACCGTTAGGGCCCACGAAACCGACGATTTCATCCGGTTTGAGGGTGAAGCTGATGTCTTCGACGGCCTTGATTCGGCCGTATCTTTTTGTAACGGACTGGGCCTGGATCATCAGGGGGCAAGGGGCTGGGAGTGAAAAGAAGCTTAAGCTGACAGTAAGGTCCTACTTATACGTTAAAATCGGAGAAAGATCAAGGGAAAGAGCTGGAAGAGCGGGCAAACGGCAAACGTGAAACGGCAGACGGAAGTCGGGGGGCAGGAGTCAGAATCCAGGAAGGGGGAACAAAACGATTAGCTAAGCGAGTCATAAGCCATTAACGAAGACCTCCTGAGCGGAGTTCCGCGGTTTTTGCGGAATGTAGTCGAAGGACCGGGATGGGTTTGGGGCAATTCTCCGGAGAGGCGAGGGATTCCAAATAGAAAACACAATGATTGGGCGTAGGGGCCAACTTGTGTGTCCGGCCCAATCAGGAGGGCGAACCGGCAGGCCGCCGTTTCCCACCCGATTATGGCAACGGAATTATTATGAACAGATCATCCGCGATGATGGGCTTTTTAACCTTGACCGGGTCAATATGTGGAAGTACCTTAATCCTTAATTTTTATTGGATAGGAGAATGCATCCCCTTAGTTGTGACGGATATACGGAATTCGATCTGCGGTCAAACCTAACCCCCAAACCCCCTTCCCGAAACGGGAAGGGGGCTATCGCCTCTATTTTAGCCGAACTTCAAACAATATGATTTCCCCTCTCCACAAAAACCGCCTTCCAACCCAATTCTGGTCTCGCCTGGGTATGCCCATTTTACATTTTTTACTTTTCATTTTCCGGGGCTGCTTTCGCCCAATCCGGCACCGTTTCCAGCAACCAGAAAATCGCGGCCAACATCGGCGGTTTTCCCCTGGTGGATATTACACTGGCGGATAATGACCAATTCGGCTTTTCGACAGCGGCTATCGGCGACCTTGACGGCGACGGTGTGGAAGACCTGGCCGTTGGGGCGCGCAACGACGACACCAACGGCACGGACCGTGGCGCGGTGTATGTGCTGTTGATGAACAGCGACGGGACAATCAAAAGCAACCAGAAGATTGCTGACAACACGGGCGGCTTCAGCGTCACCCTCACCGATAGTGACGGATTTGGCAACTCGGTAGCGCCTGTGGGGGATCTGGACAACGACGGTGTGGAAGACCTGGCCGTGGGGGCACGCTTTGACGACACAGGCGGCACGGATCGCGGGGCAATGTATGTGCTGTTGATGAACAGCAATGGGACAGTGAAGAGCAATCAGACGGCACGGGTCGGGGTGCGGTGTATGTACTGTTTATGAACACGGACGGCACGGTCGACCACCCGCAAAAGATCAGCGATACGACCGGGGAGCTTTCTGATAGTGACCAACTAGGCTTCGAGATAGCGAGTGTGGGGGATCTGGACAACGACGGTGTCGAAGACCTTGCTGTGGGGGCGAACCAAGACGACACCAACGGCGCGAATCGCGGTGCGGTTTATGTGCTGTTTATGAACAGCGACGGCACAGTCTCCAGCAACCAGAAGATCGCGGACAACACGGGCGGCTTTAACGTCACCCTCACTGATGGTGACAGATTCGGCTGGTCGGTCGCTGGCCTGGGTGACCTGGACAACGACGGTGTGGAAGATCTGGCCGTAGGGGCGTATCACGACGACACGGGGGGCACGGATCGTGGCGCGGTGTATGTGCTGTTCATGAACACCGACGGCACGGTCAAAAGCAACCAGAAGGTCGCGGATAACACCGGGGGCTTCAGCGTCACCCTGACGGATAGTGACGAATTCGGCAGCTCGATAGGAGATGTGGGGGATCTGGACAACGACGGTGTGGAAGACATGGCAGTAGGGGCGAACCCTCGACGACACGGGCGGCGCGGAACGCGGTGCGGTGTATGTGCTGTTGATGAACAGCAACGGCACGGTCAAGAGCAACCAGAAGATCGCGGACAACACGGGGGGCTTCAACGTCACCCTGACGAATGATGACCGATTCGGCTTCTCGGTAGCTGGCTTAGGGGATTTGGACGGCGACAGTGTGGAAGACATGGCCGTGGGGGCGATCTTCGACGACACCGGTGGTGCGGATAGTGGCGCGGTGTATGTGCTGTTGATGAACAGCGATGGCACGGTCAAAAGCAACCAGAAGATCGCGGACAACACGGGGGGCTTCAACGTCACCCTCACGGATAGTGACCAATTCAGCTCAGTAGCGGGTATGGGAGATATAGACAACGACGGTGTGGAAGACCTTGTCGTGGGGGCCTACTCAGACAACACCGGCGGCACAAATCGGGGTGCGGCGTATGTGCTGTTCCTGAACCAGGCGGATTTCGCGGAGGCGGGGAATGTGGCGGGGGTGGACCTGAGCGCAAACGTGGAGTCGGTTTCCTGGGTGGACTATGACGGAGATGGAGACCAGGATCTCTACGTGTCCGCCCGGTCGAGTGCCAACAAGCTATATCAGAACAACGGCAGCGGGTCGTTTACCGATGTCGCGAATGCGCCTGAGAACAGCAGCACGGACGACCTGGGCGCCGCCTGGGGGGACTATGACAACGACGGCGACCTGGACCTGTACATCACCGTGTCCGGGGGCGGGGGGGCCAATATTTTTTATGAGAACGATGGAGACGGCACGTTCACTGACAAGACGACCGCCTCCGGGTTGACGGACACCGGAGGGGGGCGGACCCCCGCCTGGGCGGATTACGACGACGATGGAGACCTGGACCTGGCGCTGGCCAACTTCACCGCAGCGACCAGTAAGCTGTTCCGGAACGATGGGAATCTCACCTTCACGACACTGGGCGGTCCAATCGCGGCGGCCCCTGGCGCCCACGCCGTTACATGGGGGGATTATGACGGTGACGGGGATCTGGATCTGTACATGACGCACCACGCGGCCGTCAATTCGCTTTTCCGGAACGACGGGTCGGATACGTTCGTGGAGGATGCGGCCACAGCCGGGGTGGCCGATATCTCCGGGCTGGCCTACGGCGCTGGGTGGGCGGATTACGACAACGACGGGGACCTGGACCTTGCCGTTGTCAACAGCGGATTCGCGGACCGCCTCTTTACCAACGGAGGAAGCGGAACCTTCGCCGAGGTTGCTACCACGGCCGGGCTGGGGGATACCGGTACCGGTCGGGGTATGGCCTGGGCGGACTACGATGGGGACGGCGACATGGACCTCTACGTGGCGACCGCGACCGGGGAGACCAACCTGCTTTACAAGAACAACGGCAACACGAACAAGTGGCTGCACGTGAAGCTGACCGGTGTGGCGAACAACAAATCTGCGATAGGAACCCTGGTGACGGCCGTGACGAGTTCGACCCGGCAGCAGCGATACGTGGACGGGGGATCGGGGTATCTTTCTCAGCCTTCATTGCCAGTGGAGTTCGGATTCGGTTCCACGACCACAGTGGATTCATTGATCGTGGACTGGGCGGACGGATTTCATCAATCCCTGACCAGCGTTGCGACCAACCAGGTCCTTTCGTTGACGGAGACGTTTCCCACCATCACTTCCATCAGTCCCACCTCCGGAAACGTGGGGACTTCCGTCACGATCACCGGGACCAACTTCGATCCCACTCCGGCCAACAACACGGTCTTCTTCGACCCCATCGAGGCGACGGTCACCGCGGCCTCAGCGACTTCGCTCACAGTCACCGTCCCTTCGGGCGCGGGCTTCGGTCCGATCAGCGTGACGGTAAGCAACCGGACCGCAATTTCCACCGATTTCTTCCTCCCCACTTTTTCGGGCACTTCCCCGACGATAAGCGCCTCGACCCTGGCTGCCAAAGTCGACTTCACCGCTGGAACCGATCCAACCAGCGTGGCGATAGGTGATCTTGATGGCGATGGTAAACTTGAATTAATCGTCGCAAATAATGGCGGGGGCAGCGGAACTACGATGTCGGTGTTTCGCAATACGAGCACATCTGGAACCATTGATGCAAACTCCTTTGCTGCTAAAGTCGACTTCACTACAGGAACCGGTCCATACGGCGTAGCGGTTGGTGATCTCGATGGCGATGGTAAACCCGATGTTGTCGTGGCGAATAACATTTCTGCGACCGTGTCGGTGTTTCGCAATACGAGCACATCAGGAACCGTAAATGCCTCTTCCTTTGCTGCGAAAGTCGACTTCACCGCTGGAGCGGGTCCAATCGGCATGGCGATAGGTGATTTTGATGGCGATGTCAAACCCGATTTGGCTGTAGCGAATGGGGGTTCAAACACCGTGTCGGTGTTTCATAACACGAGCACATCTGGAACCCTTGATACCAATACCTTTGCTGCTAAAGTCGACTTCACCACTGGAGCCGCTCCACAGATCATGGCGTTAGGTGATCTTGATGGCGATGGCAAACCCGATTTGGTCGTGGCCAACTTTACTTCTGCCACTGTGTCGGTGCTTCATAACACGAGCACATCTGGAACCCTTGATACCAATACCTTTGCTGCTAAAGTCGACTTCACCACTGGAACCCAGCCACTGAACGTGGCGTTAGGTGATCTTGATGGCGATGGCAAACCCGATGTCGTCGTGGCCAACTTTGGTTCAACCACCATGTCGGTGCTTCGTAACACGAGCACGAGCGGAACCCTTGATGCCTTTTCTTTTGCTGCGAAAATCGACTTCAACACTGGAACCTCTCCATACAGCGTGGTGATAGGTGATCTGGATGGCGATGGGAAACCCGATGTGGCGACGGCGGATGGTACAGGCGCATCGGTGTTCCACAATTTAACCTCCACCGTCCCTCCGCCGAGTCCGGTATCGCCGCCGCTGAACGACATCGATGCGTTGACCACAGCGAACGTGACCGCGACTTTCGACCAGGCCATAAACGCCGGGACTGCGAGCACGTTTGTGGTGCACGGGTCCTTGACCGGAGAGCGATCCGGGACATATGGAGGAGGGGGGACGACCGTGATCAGCTTCGATCCGGCCGCGGACTTCCATCCGGGAGAAGAGGTGCAGGTTTCCTTAACTTCGGGGATTCAGACCCCTGGAGGGGAGGCCATTCCGACTTATGTGTGGACGTTTAGAGCCGCGGCCGGAACAGGTGCCGTAGGCTTCTCCGGACCTTCCATAAACTTCGGAACGGGGAGCGATTTGTCGTATGGTGTAGCTTTAGGAGACGTGGATGGCGATGGGGATCTGGATGTGGCGGTGGGGAACGATGGCGAGCAGAACGCGGTGTATTTGAACGATGGGAGCGGGAACTTCACCACATCGAGAAACTTCGGTACCGGAACAGATGCGACGCAAGAGGTCGCGTTGGGAGATATTGACGGGGATGGGGACCTGGACATCGTCGCGGGGAACGTGCTGGAACAGAATGTGGTTTATTTGAACGATGGGATCGGAAACTTTTCTGCAGGCAGCAACTTTGGCCCCGGGTCTGATGCTGCGGATGCGGTTGCCCTGGGAGACGTTGACGGTGACGGGGATCTGGATATTGGTGTGGGCGGGGCTTTCGATCAAAACGTGGTTTATCTGAACGATGGGACAGGGAGCTTCCCGTCCAGCAGCGACTTCGGTACCGGAACCGACCTTACGGTCGCAACTGCCTTTGCGGATGTAGATCTGGATGGGGATCTGGATGTGGCCGCGGGTAACATTGGCGGAGAGCAGAACGTGGTCTATCTGAACGATGCGGCCGGGGTGTTTAGCACCGGGAGCAGGAACTTCGGCACCGGATCGGATGCAACGAGTTCAATGGTTTTGGGGGACGTGGAGGGGGACGGGGATCTGGACATCGCTGTTGGAAACTCCTCCGAACAGAATGTGGTGTATCCGAACGATGGAAGCGGAAACTTCACCACATCCACGAACTTCGGAACGGTGAGTGACGCGACCGAGTCGATTGGATTAGGAGACGTTGACAACGACGGCGACCTGGACATCGCGGTCGGGAACGCCTCGCCGAATGTGGTCTATCTGAACCAGCCTGCGATTATCTCGCTCTCCGACTCATCGGTATCGTTTGGGAGCGTGGAGAAGGGTCAGTCGGCCCAGGATTCGTTCCAAATCCGGAACGATGGGGGGCTGACCTTGACCATATCGGGGCTTTCGGATGACTCGGATCAGTTCAGCCTTTCTCCTGTTGTACCTCCGAGCCTCAACATAGCACCCGGGGACAGCACCACGGTTATAGCGACATTTTCACCGACGTCTGTTGGTACCAAAGCGGGAACGATTACGATTTCCAGCAACGACTCGACCACCCCGACAGAGACGGTATCGCTTTCCGGGTCCGGGCCCGATACCACAGCGCCTGCGATCCCGACCGGCCTTTCAGCCACAGCCGGGCCGAACCAGGTGTCGCTTTCCTGGACGGCCAACACCGATGCAGACCTTTCTCACTATGTCATCCTGCGCAGCACGACCGACGGTTTCACGCCGACCCCGGCGGATTCTGTAGGCCGTGCGGACGCCCCTGCGGCAACCTTTACGAATACAGGGTTGACGGAGGGGACCTTCTATTACAGGATCACCGCGGCCGACAGCATCGGGAATGTAAGCAGCGCATCGGCGCAGGTGTCTGCGACGCTTGTGCCAGCCATAACGCTTCCGGCGGGTAGTCTGTCTTTTGGGGGTGGACCTGGGGGGAACCTCGCTTTTGGAGCTTTCAATTTCGAACCCGGGCACGGCGGTCCTATCGATTTCGAGCATGACCCTTGCCGGGACGGATTCAAGCGAGTTTCAGTTCCAGGCCACGGCTTCTAGCGTGGGAACTGCCCAGACTTCGGCCGTGGGGCTGGCGGTCTTCGCGCCGACCTCCGGGGGGAGCAAAGACGCACATATCGTGATCGTTCATAACGCTGTGGGGAGTCCGGACTCGGTTTTTTTGAGCGGAAGCGCCAACGTCCCATCCGCCCCACAGATCCTTGTGACGGGCTTGAACTTCGGTGACGTTGACCCGGGGAACACCAAGACCTTGACGCTTAACATCACAAATGTGGGTGCGTCCAGTGTGTCGATCGACTCGATCCGTTTTGATACGGATCTTTTCACGGTCTCTGCCACCGCCTTTGTCCTTGGGGTGGAATCCGGGAGGGAGCTTTCGATCACTTTCTCCCCCACGACTGCGGGGACGGTCAACGATTCTCTG
This sequence comes from Candidatus Latescibacterota bacterium, assembly GCA_965217865.1. Classification (GTDB taxonomy): domain Bacteria; phylum Latescibacterota; class UBA2968; order SICM01; family SICM01; genus CBDCJO01. Next base: position 5,311,535 of record CBDCJO010000002.1, read on the forward strand.
AGGGTTTTCCACAACGGTTCCGGGGGATTGTTGACCGTCTTTTTGACGGGTCGGGGTGTAGTCCGTGGGATCTCTCTTTCGGTGGGGTCTCTAGATTTTGCCGACGTGGAGGACGACCTATTTCCTGCAGGTCAACTCGACGGACCGGTCGGGCAACGGCCCGACGTTCGGTCCGGCTCAGGGTCAGACCATCTCTTTCACCACGGAAGCCGCGCCGGATATGATCGCTCCTGCCCAGGTAGCGAATCTGATCGGTCGGGTAGGAAGCCGGACCATCTTTTTGAGATGGACTGCAGGCTCAGAACAGGATTTGGAAGGCTACAACCTCTACCGGGCTTCGGGGGAGGATCCGCTCGCGCTGATCGCCTCGAACCTGGCCGAAGCCAGGTTCATGAATGAAGGGTTGATCGATGAAGTGGTTTACCGATATTCTGTTACGGCATTCGACGGGTCGGGCAACGAAGGTGAAAGGTCAGCCGAGGTGCTACTCACGCCTTCCGAGGGGAACGCACCTTCGGCCCCGGTCTTCCGGACGATCCGTGGGGATGTCCTGATGCCCACGTTCGTGGTGGAAAATGCATCGGGTGCGGAGGGACGTGATCTGAGCTATACCTTCCATGTGTCTGTCAGAGAGGACTTTGCGGATGTGGTGGCCGCGGCCGCGGGGATTATGGAGGGGAACGAATCGGAGGAGGGGGGACTGACCGCCTGGACGATTCCTCGTGAGTTGACCGAGGGGGCGACCTACTTCCTTCGTGTTCGGGCCAACGACGGGTTCGACGGACCCTTCATGCCGGTGCATCGTTTCCTGGCGAGCGATGTTGCGTTGGCGCGTGAGTTGCGTCCCGGGGACTTCGACGGGAGCTTCAAGGTGGATTTCGAAGACTTCTTCCTGTTCGCGGCGGCGTTTGGCCAATCCGGAACCGGGGAGAACGCCGTATTCGACCTGAGCGTGGACAATAAGATCGATTTCGAAGATTTCTTTGTATTCGCATCGGTGTTTGGGAAGCAGTACGATCCGCCCGGCGGAGCAACCAAGCTCCTGGCTTTCGTGCGGCCGCTTGATCCCACCCTCCGGGTCCGTCTAACCGCGGTCGGGAATTTCCCATCCATTGGGGAGGAGTTCATTGCGAGCATAGCTCTGGAGGGTTTACCCGACTTGAGAGGCTACGGGATTCGGATCGAGTTCGATTCCGAACAACTCGAGCTGCTGCACGTCGAACAACAGGAGAATGGGCTGGCAAAGGTACTCAGAACCGATATCAATGAAGCGGTGATCCTGAACTACGGAGCGGGACTTGTGAGCGAAGCGATGGAGTCGGAAGGGTCGGAGGGGGAGGGCTCGGAGGGTGAAACAAACCTGGCCGATCTCCGGTTCCGGGTGAAGGTCTCCACTCTGGAGCCGCACGCAGAGGTATTGGAGATGGTTTTGCTGGATTCAGAGGGAGAGATGCGGATACCCGGTGACCTTTCGTCCGCAAGGTTGTCCCTGCTTCCGAATCAGGTCCTATTGAAGCACAACTATCCGAATCCGTTCAACCCGATCACCACGATCCGCTACGGGATCCCGGACGATGCCCGGGTCTCGATCCTGGTCTACAACATCCTGGGTCAGCAGGTGGCGCAGCTTGTGAACGAACTCCAGCCCACAGGTTTCTACACAATCGCCTGGGACGGGCGGGACACGCAGGGGCGCACACTGGCATCAGGGGTTTATATTTATAGGATTCAGGTGGGGAAGATCGCGCGGGTGCAGAAGATGATGCTGTTGAAATGAGGAGAGCCGGCAAACGGCAAACGGATATACGGAATTCGAATAAGGGTCAGACCTAACCCCCAAACCCCCTTCTCGAAACGGGAAGGGGGCTTTCGCCTTTAATTTAGTAAATGTCAATCACATGGTCTCCCCTCTCCTTTGAGGTCCAATTTGCACCTTTCAATTTCCATCATCCTCATTATATTTCCCACCTCAGTGTCCTCCGTGGTTTCCAGGTTCGGATTGTGCAATATTCCCTGATCGCTATGAACGACTAAAAAAAATTCCGCGAACTACCATCTGAAATCGTCACAATAATTTCTGACCACGAGAAATGGCTGGAATCAGCTCCCTAAGGGCACGGTATGCCGTGCCCCTACATCAATGCCGCGCGGTTACCACCGCCTTTCCAGCCTTGGCTCTAACCTGATCGTTATGAACGACGAAGAAGAATTCCGCGAGCTGCCATCTGAAATTGCCACGATAATTTCGGACCACGGGAAATGGCTGGAATCAGCGGGGAAAGAGGGGAAAAGAGCGGACCTGCGCGGAGCGGACCTGAGCCACTTAGATCTCAGGGATTTACCCATTCGAGGCGCTGACCTCAGCGAGGCGAATCTGGAAGGGACCCAGCTCGAAGGTTCGGACCTCAGAGAGGTCGACTTGCAACGGGCCAGCCTTCGAAAAGTCCGTTTGGACGGAGCTGATCTCCATAGCGCGAACCTGGATGGGGCGGCTTTGCAAGGGGCTTATCTCCGTGGTTCGAACCTGTGTGAAGCGGGCCTTTCACCGGCGGATCTCGAGTTGGCCGATCTCAGCGAGGCGAACCTCGAAAAGGCAAGGCTGCAGGAGGCGAACATCTTCAAGGCGAACCTTCGTGGCGCAAACCTGAGCGGGGCGAAGCTGGATAAGGCAAGGCTCCAGGAGGTCGAGCTCTGGGGGGCAAATCTTCGGGATGTCAGCATGAAACAGGCGGACCTGCGTGGGGCAGATCTCACAAAGGCCAATCTCCGGGGGGCCAACCTCAGGAAGGCCAAACTTCAGGGAGCCGATCTTGTTCAGGTGGATTTCGAAGGGGCCGATCTTCAGGGGGTCAAATTGCAGGATGTGGACCTGTATAAAGCCAACCTGCAGAATGCTGACCTGCGAGGGGCAGACCTTTCCGAGGCGACAGGCCTCACTCAGAAACAGCTGGCTTCCGCTCGACAAAAATGAGATGTTGTGTAAGATTAGAGTCTTCCAGTACGACTTCTACGCAAGATGCGTAGATCTTTTTTGGTTGCGGCGAGTGAAACGAAGCCCGCGATAGGGGTCGGTGCGAGAAAGATCCTCAGATAGACGCATTACCTTAGAGATAAGGAAAGACAGGACAGATTGGAGAGCTCGGTTTTCAGGTGCTGCGATTTACTGACGGTGATGTCAAGCAGATCTCGAAGGCGTGCTGCATGGGATCGGGATTGGATAGATGAGAGTGCGATATGACCCATCCCGCCCAGGCTTAAGTCACGCCGGGGTACCCCTCCCGGGAGGGGATTGGTGAAGTCCCCTCCTTGGAGGGGATTTAGGGGTGGGTAAGAGATAAGGAAAGACAGGATAGATTGGAGAGGCTGGGTTTTCGGGTGCTGCGATTTACTGACGGTGATGTCAAGCAGAATCTCGAAGGTGTACTGCATGGGATTCGGAATTGGATAGATGAGCATGGGATATGTTACAGTATGACTTCTACGAAAGATGCGTACATCTGTTTGGTTGCGGCTGAGCGAAGCGGAGCCGCAATAGGCTAACAAGGGGGAATATCGTGTCTGAAAAAATCAGGCTCGCTTTTATCGGTTCGGGCGGCATTGTCCAGCACCATCTCGATCACGGTCTGAAGGACTTCGAGGATGTTGTTTTTGCCGGTTGGTGCGACCTCGACGAACAGACCGCCGCGGCTCGGAAGGAAGCTGTGGGGGGGCAGGGAGAGATCTATACGGATGCCGGCCGGATGCTTGACCAGGTCAAGCCCAATGCGGTCTATATCTCGCTACCGGTGTTCACCCACGGTCCCGCGGAACAACTCGTCATTGAGCGGAAGCTGCCTTTTTTCGTTGAAAAGCCTGTTGCCATAGACCTGAGGACTGCCCGGATGGTCGCGGAAGGGGTCCACAAACACGGAATCCAGACAGCGGTGGGCTACATGAATCGCTATCGCTGGTCCGTCCAACGGGTCCGTGACCTGCTTCGAAATCGGAAGCCTGTCCTTTTGCACGGTGGTTGGATGAACGGAGGTCCGACTGCTTATGTGGGAATCGGAAAGTGGTGGGTTCAGAAGGATAAATCGGGGGGCCAATTTGTCGAACAGACGACACACACCACCGACCTCGTGCGATATCTGTTCGGGGAGGTCAAGTCCGTCTACGCTTCTGCGGTTCGAGATCGTCGGGAGCGGCCGGACTTTTATACGATCGAAGACGCATCGATGGTACAACTATCGTTTGAAAACGGGGCGGCCGCGGGCCTCTACAGCTCTTGCTGCACATCTGTCGGGGGTGGCGTCTCCCTGACGTTGTGGGCAACGGATATGAAAGCTGAATTCTCGGGTTGGGAAAATAACGTAAAGATCGACTTGCCCGGCGACGAAGAAATTACGATCCCGGGCGAGCCCAATATTTTTGCGATTGAAGATCGCGCCTTCATCGATTCCGTTAAAGCGGGCGAGAATCGGGGAATCCTCGCCACCTACGAAGATGGTTTGAAGGCCACCGCCATCGCCTGTGCTGCGAATGAATCGATGGAGACCGGAGAAGTTGTGAGTATCGAGGAATAAGAATCCGGTTAACACCCCGTTCAAGGTGAGAGATTGATGGGCATAAAACAGTCGATTTGTTATCCCTTGTTCAAACCTGAGGACAAGAGTCTCGAATTTCTTCTCAAGACGGCGGCCGATATAGGTTACGCCGCCATTGAGCTGTGGAGACGCGGGAACGATTTTGAGGATGTCGTCGGGTTGGCCCGGAGGAACGGACTTGCGGTTGCCAGCATGTCGGGCCATGAATCTCTCCCGGATGGGTTGAACAAGAGATCCAATCACGATCGGATCGAGGAAGAGCTGATTATCTCGATCGATCTGGCGGCAGAACACGGAATCCCCGGCCTGATCTGTATGTGTGGAAACCGTCAGCCGTACCAGACCGAGGTCGAGGCCATTGAGGCCGTTGCGGACGGACTGAGACGGGTGGCACCCTACGCAGAAAAGAAAGGCATCAACCTGAATCTTGAGCTTTTAAACTCGAAGGTGGATCATCCAGGATATCAGTGTGACCACACCGCCTGGGGCGTCGCGGTCTGCGAGCGGGTCGAGAGCCCTCGCGTGAAGCTGTTGTATGACATCTATCACATGCAGATCATGGAGGGAGATGTGATCCGAACGATCCGGGAGAATATCCGGTGGATCGGTCACTTTCATACTGCCGGAAACCCTGGACGAAACGATATGGATGACTTGCAGGAGTTGAACTACCGGGGGATTTGTCAGGCCATTGTAGCCACGGATTATGACCTTTTTGTAGGGCACGAGTTCAGGCCGAAAGGGGATCGCATCGAATCGCTGAAGCAGACCTTTGTGACCTGCAATCAGGGATGATCGAGGTGATGTAAGGGGAAATGCAAAGTGAAAAATGAAAAATGGAAATTGCAAAATTTACGACAGACCGGAGCTGAGCGCAACAATGACCGCTATAGATTAGCAAATCATAAACCCTTAATCAATACATCCTGAGCCCTTCGACAAGCTCAGGATATACTCCGTTCCGCGTTTTTTGCGGAACGGAGTCGAAGGACGGGGAATGTCAGGGAGGAAAGTGCAGGAGGGCGAAGGTCGGAGGTTAGAGGCGACGCATCAGCGGGCCAACGGTCCGCGATCCGGATCAATCCCACACATACCGTAGATGAATCAGGATGCGGGACAGGAATTGGGGGATGGGAAATTATCGCGGCCCTTCAGGCCGCACGACGCTATTGCTTTCCAAGGGACCCAGGGCGACTCGCCTGGGTTAAAGGACGACGCGCCGTTGGCGCTAAAAGAACGCCCTGTCTTTAGGCTCGGCTTTTCGATTTAGCTCCAAGGCCCCCGGGTGTCAACCGCGAAGACGGGGTCAACTATATTCCACTAAAAAAAAACCGAGGATACGCCTCGGAGGGGGATGAATCAAATATTATTTTACGGCCGCGACTGTGGGGAGAGAATCCTCTACATCACAATCGCGACCGCTAAAAATTGTCCGGTGGCATAAACCTCCTATCACGGGGTTCATACGGAAAATGGTTCACGCCCGTGGTCCCTATGCACAAGCTTCGCGTCCACGCCCATCCACTTAATTTGGAATATTCAATTCCCGGTCAGATGAAGCGCTGACAATATATGGAGATGATCCGAAGACGTTTTTGCTGAAGCGGACCATTTCGGACGCTTGTCGTAATCTTTCCCCGTTCAAAAGTTAATATATATCTGATGATAAGTCAAGTTAATTGTCATTAGAAATAATAACGAATCACGCCATTCGCATCCGAACCCCTACATCGTCCAGCAGGTCCAGGGCGCGTTGCCACATTCCAGCCTGATCTCCCGGTTCAGCTGCGTTTACGATTGCTTTTAGGGCCTCTTCCGAATACGTCACACCGTGGAAAGCACCATAACGCCTGCTTAGTTCCCGGAGGCCTTTCAGAACACCCTCCTGGTCCAGGGGAAGCATCGCAACGGACCGGAAATATTCGGTTATTCCGGGATCCGTCTTCACGCATGCCTCGATTTCCCCTTGAACGGCCCCGGCGATTATCCGGACCCAACCCGCCTGGAGACCCGCCTGAAAGAAGGAACCGGTGGCTTTTCCCTCCAGGTCGATGAGATCGGCCAGACTTTGACAAAAGAGAATGATATCCCCATCCTCCTTAACTTCCCGGATGGCCTGAAACAGCCTTTCCTCCAGTTGGCCTCGATACTTAGTTCCCATCACCATCCCCCCGGGGTCCAGTCTTAATATCCGTTTCCCGGCCAGGAAACCGAGGTTTTTTCCCCGGATCATTTCACAGGCCAATCCGGAAACGAATCGGATGATCTCCGCCCGGCTCGAGGCCGTCAAAACCACGCTGTTGTGAGCTCGTCGGGCGAGTGCGCTGGCAATCTCCTGGATTTCCCAGTCGTGTCCAGGTGCCGGATCGCGGACATCCTCCGCGGCCAGGAACGACATGTCCTCTAAGAAGTGGTCGAGGAATGGGGTTTTGCTCTTTTCCCGGTTGCTCGGTTCATCGCTTTTCCCCCTTTCCGGTGTCTTCCAGAGGGTATTGGCTTCTACAACAACCGTTTCGCTAATGGCCTCGGCCTGACCGCGATCTCGGGCTGCCAGCCCGATCAATTCCTGACCGATCTCCTCTGCAACCCCGGGGTCGAGGTACCGGCTCCATTCCAGGATCACCTTGTCGGCCGGAGGATTCCTTTTACCCCGTTCAATATCCGATAAATATGCTGGCGAGATCCCACAGGCCTCTGCGAAAGTCCCCTGCAGGATTTTTCGGTCGGTCCTGTACTCTCGAAGCCTTTTTCCGAAGGCACTATTCATACAGGTTCTCCCATAGAAGGTGGAATAAATAATTAGCATATAAGCTAATTATTCTCAAGCTCAATGTCAAGAATAAAATGTAAGCCCATTAATATAATTATCTTATGGAATCTATCAGTCGGGGGAAGGACGTAATGGGAGCGTTGGGTTGTTTTGAAATGCTGCAGGATTGAGGATCTACCTGGTTTTTGATGGAAAGCGAGGTGTGAAGCGACGCATCAGCGGGCCAACGGCCCGTGATTCCTTGGCCCAGCCCAACGCTGGGTTTGAATGTGGACGATTCGAGGGGCCAAAGGTCCGCGACCCGGATCAATCCCACACATGCCGTTCATCGTAGGACAGGGATTGGGGGATGTGAAGTTATCGCGGCCTTTCAGGCCGCAGCACGGTACTGTATTTCACGACCCAGGGCGATGCCCTAGGTTGAGGAACCACGCGCCGTTGGCGTTGAAAGAAGTCCTTGACTTGGAGCGGCCTCTATCGTTCCGTCACCTTGAACCCTTCCTTTTCAAAGTCCTTCCGGTGTCCGGATTTTAGCGGAACGTCCATCGATATATAAACCATGTTCTGATCGAGCCGCTGTGTGAGGTTGTACCCTCCGAGGTTGAGCCTGAGGATTCTCTCAACCCAGGGAAACTCGAGATTATCCGGAAGCGTGAGCGTATAACGATGTTGGAACTCTTCCATAGTGAACCTTATGAAATCCACGCGCGCGTGAAATTCAATTTGCACCCGGCAGGTATAGAATATATTTTCCGGCTCTAGAAACTGCTCTCTGGATAAACTCCGCGGTTTTTGCCGCGCAGTCGAAGGAGGGCTTTATACGCTTGAGCATCCTTCGACTGCGTCCCCCAAACACCGGGGGACTCCGCTCTGGATATTTTGACTATTGGATTGTTTCGACAGTCGTACTGTATTCTCATGTCCAGAACCATTGGTTTTGGAGGCGATGTATCCGCGGGCCAACGGCCCGTGATTCCTTGGCCCAGCCCAACGGGCTGGGTTTGAATGTGGGCCCATCGATCGGGCCAACGGTCCGCGATCCGAATCAATCCCACACATACCGTAGATGAATCAGGATGCGGGAAAGGGATTGGGTGATGTGAAATTATCGCGGCCCTTCAGGCCGCACAACGCTGTTGTATTTCACCCAGGGCGGCTCGCCTGGTCTAAAGGACAACGCGCCGTTGGCGCTGAAAAAAGGCTCTGCGAGGCAGGCGCAACAGCGGGCCAACGGTCCGCGACCCAGACCAATCCTCGAAGTGCCAATAAAATTACTGTCGTAGACGAGCAACGGCAAGCAATTTTTCACGATGGAAAAGATTCAGAATCCGAATTCCATATTCCAGATGGAGGGAAGGTATGGCCGTCAAGATAGGGGAGCAGGATACAGGTTCCGTTGTCTATCAGGCAACGGAAGAGTTGCTTTTGAAATCGAATATCTATTGTGAGATTCCATACTGTTCCGCAGACTCGAGGACTTTCGTGTATGAACGGACTAATCCCGCATCGGAACCGAACCCGATAGAATATGTGATTTGCGAGTTCGGGACATGGGAAACTCAGGTCGGTGGATGCGGACTCGGTGGTCCGGCGATCACCCACGAAGGGTTGCTCTATTTTCGAAGGATGGCCGGTGAGGTCGCCCAGGAACTGGTGCGTCTCAAATTGAGCACCGGAGCCTCGGAGGTGATCCACGATTTTCCGGAGGGTCTGAAACCCGTTGGCCTCGGGACGATGTCTCCAGGTGAGCGGTATTTCGCATATGGCGTGGCAATCAGCTATTCCCCCAGGATGTTCTGGATAGAGCTCCTGGACCTGAATGCGGGCACCACAGAGATCATCAACACGGATCCGGACATCTGCAATCCTCACACTCAATTTGAACCGTCGGAGGGAAAGCAGGTGATGGTACAGCACAATCGAGGCTGTGAGTTCCTTCCGGACGGGACGCGGGTCAAGCTGGTCGGGGAGGAGGGGGCGACGGAGTATCTGCTGGATATCCCGGATGGAAAGGTGACCCGGCTCCAGGTGGGAAAGCCCTATACGACTCCCATTACCGGCCACGAATCCTGGATCGGAGATACGAAGGAGATCCTTCTCTCGGTCGGGACAGATGGAGATTTCGCTCCAGAGAAAGGTAACCTCCTGGCTGTTCGGTCGGGTTCACCGGCTCGGGTGGCATCAAAGGGTTACACCTTCAGCCACGTGGGCACTTCCGTCTGCGGGAGATTTTTCTGCTGCGACGATCATCCAAGCGCAGACTTGATCGTGGGTTCGATCCGTACGGGAAAGAACGCCGTGATCTGCCACTCGGAATCCTCATTCGGTTGGGGGGACCAGAACACACATCCCCATCCCTACCTGTCCCCTGATCTGAAGTGGACCGTGTTTAACTCGGACAGGAGTGGGGAACCGCAGGTTCACGCTGCGACGATACCGGATGGGATGTTGGAAGAACTGGAACGGGCGTAACGCCCCGCAACCCATCCACCCAGGAATACAGAATATAGAATGCAGAAGAAAGACCATCTGACTTTCACTCTGCATTCTGAATATTGCTTCTTATATTCTGTTTTTTCTGTTCGACCTGTGCTTCATTCTGACTCCTGACTCCTGACTCCTGTATTCTGAATTCTGATTTTCTTTGAGGTTTTTATGACTAACGACACGGTCTTTGAAATGGGATCCACACAGCTCCGTTTCGGGACAGGTGGAACGCGAGAAATAGGGATGGACCTGGTGGATTTGGGAACAAAGCGCGCGATGGTCCTGACGGACTCGAATCTGTCCGGTCTTCCCCCGGTCCAGACCGCCATTGAATCTCTAAAGGCTGAGGGGATCGATTTCGCTCTCTTCGATCGGGTAAGGGTCGAACCGAACGATGTGTCCTTCAGGGAAGCCATCTCCTTCGCCGAAGATGGGAAGTTCGATGCGTATGTGGCGGTGGGGGGAGGATCGACGATAGACACTGCAAAGGCTGCGAATCTCTATACCACCTACCCAGACGAATTCCTGGCCTACGTGAATGCCCCGATCGGTCAGGGAAAGCCTGTTCCTGGCCCCCTCAAACCTCTGATTGCAGTACCCACCACCGCGGGTACCGGGAGTGAAACCACCGGGGTCGCAATATTTGACCTTAGTGATCGGCACATCAAAACAGGGATCGCCCACCGAAGATTGAGGCCGACGCTTGGTATCGTCGATCCGGAGAACACCCGGACCCTCCCGTCCGTAGTGGCTGCATCGACAGGGCTGGATGTACTTTGCCACGCACTTGAATCCTATACCGCACTTCCTTTCCATTGCCGTCCTCATCCAGAACGACCGATCCTCAGGCCGGCCTACCAGGGATCCAATCCGATCAGCGACATCTGGTCTGTGAAGGCGATTGAGCTGGTCTCACGCTATCTTATTCGAGCTTCAGCAGATCCGGAAGACGACGAAGCCCGTGAGAACATGCTGCTGGCTTCTTCATATGCAGGCATGGGATTCGGGAATGCGGGTGTTCACCTTTGCCACGGCATGTCATATCCGGTCTCGGGGATGGTTCGGAGTTTCCGGCCCGAAGGGTTCGTTTCTGACCATCCGATCGTCCCACACGGGATATCGGTGGTGCTCAATGCCCCGGCCGTGTTCAGGTTCACGGGACCGGCATGCCCGGATCGACATCTGCGGGGGGCCGAACTGTTGGGGGCGGATAGTTCAACCCTGAAGGACCCGGAGGGAGAAGCGGGTGACTTTTTGGCCTCCAGGATTGTCGATATGATGAAACGCCTGGAGATGCCCAATGGTCTCTCCGCAGTCGGGTATACCGAAAAGGACATCCCCGACCTTGTGGAGGGAACCCTGCCGCAGCACCGGGTGACGAAACTTTCTCCGAGGCCAGCGGGAAAAGATGATCTCCAGAGGCTGTTTGAAGATGCTATGGTGGCGTGGGCAGAAAAGCAGTAGCAGTGGCAGTAGCAGGAAAAGCAAAGGCATGGCGGGCAAACGGCCCGTGATTCCTTGGCCCAGTCCAACGGGCTGGGTTTGAATGTGGTGAATCGAGCGGGCCAACGGTCCGCGATCCGGATCAATCCCACACATACCGTTCATCGTAAGCCACTCGATACCGTCCCAACAACCGTCGGTATGTGAAATTATCGCGGCCTTTCAGGCCGCACCACGCTATTGCTTTCCAAGGACTCAGGGCGATGCCCTGGGTTGCGGAACAACGCGCCGTTGGCGCTGAAAGAATGCCTTGACTATAGTATAGGCCTTTGTAAGGATCGCCCCGATTCCCGGAAAGCGTCAAAGATCCTTTCCAGGAATTATTTTTAAAGGCTCGGTGGGTTGGTTCTAGCCCTATTCCATCCCTTTATCGTCCGAACGGGTACCAAAACCCAGATTCCATTTGGACCGACAATTAAATTGTCGGTTGTGGTAAATTTATGTAATATTTATAAGCTATGATTAAATATTATATTAACAAATAATATAAATAGTCATGCCAATTGTATTGTCAGTTAGTTAAGGAATCAGGCAAATCGGTTTCAGGAACTTCATGTTGTTTTTATTTGTCTTTAGCTTAAAAGATCCCGGTTGGCATAAGGGTTGCATTTATAGCGTCTCTGGAAGGGCCTTGGGTGGACTTGACCAGATGATTAAAGGCAACCTTAATACGGGAGTGGACCATGACGATCAAAAAAAACCTCCAAAGAATCGCATGGGTTTGCCTGGCGATCGTAATATCTGTTTTTTGTTTTTGGCTGTCCAATCCGTTCGCTGCGGCGAACCCCGGGAAGGACCGCGGTTGTTATAGTGGGATAAGTCATTTACAAAGACGGTTTCAATTACTGGAAAATCGGTTCGCTCTAAATGCAGACCAGTTGGCGGCAAGGGAAGCCCTTATCGGCAGGCACAAAGGGGAAATTGAAGCACTGATCAAAAAAGCCAACGCTGCAGGTACGAATCGGAAGACCCTAAAAAGGGAGATGCGAGGTCTCATTGAGAATTACAACCGGGAATTTCTGGGGATTCTTACTCCTGAACAGCAGATTCAATTCAATGAGTTGAGAACAAAATCAAGGGTATATCCAAAGTATCATTCAAAATCTCGTCAAACCCAACTCAGGACGAAAGATCGCATCTGGATTTGAAAAAATCCGCCGGGATAAAGGGCTTTCTTCGAAGAGAGGTGACGAAATGTATAAGCATAGATATGGGATGATCGCAATATTGGCTTTGAGCGTCATGGCCTTTCTGCCCATGACCGCCTCCGCACAGTATACGGCGTTCGGCAAGAACAAGGTGAACTATGTAGACAACGACTGGCAATACATCAAAAGCGCGCACTTTGATGTCTATTTTGTAAAAGGCTCGTATCGGTTAGCCGAATTCACGGCTAAAGAGGGCGAAAGGGCTCTTATTCGGATTCAGCAAGACCTCCAGTACAAGCTGCATAACAGGGTCCCGATCGTGATCTATAATTCCCATAACGGGTTCGCTCAGACCAACATCATCCTGAGTGAACTCCCGGAAGGGATTGGAGGATTCACCGAGTTCGCGCAGAACAGGGTGGTGATCCCCTATCAGGGTTCCTTCGACCAGTTCCGTCACGTGATTCACCACGAGCTGGTCCACGCCGTCACCGTCGAGCAGTTGACGGGCGGCAAGGGCCTGTCTGCTCTTGTGTCACAGTCCGCGACCCTGCCACCCCTCTGGATCGCAGAGGGGATGGCCGAGTATCTCTCTTTAGGGTGGGACAAACAGACGGACAATATGATGCGGGACGCTTCGATCACGGGTTACGTCCCGCCGATCAATCAGATCTTCGGGGGGTTGTTCGCTTATAAGGGAGGCCAATCGATCTTCAAGATGATCGAGGAGAAGTATGGGAAGAAGAAGATAGCGGAGTTCGAGGCAGCCCTCAAGACGGCCAGGATACCCGACAGGGCCTTGAAGGCCAGCCTGGGGATCGACACGGAGAAGCTCTCTGAGGAGTGGCACCTCTGGCTGAAGCGGCGCTATTGGAACGACATCAACCTGCGCGAAACCCCCGAAGAGGTGGCGGTCAAGCTGACCGATCGGAAAACCATACGTTCGTTTTACAACCTTGCCCCGGCGATCTCGCCGCAGGGGGACAAGATCGCTTTTCTGACGGACCGACGGACATACACGGATATCTATCTGATGTCGGCCATCGACGGGAAGATCCTGAAGCGTCTGGTGGACGGGGAGAAGTCCTCCAAATTCGAGACGATGCTCCTGCTCAGCCCGGGCATCACCTGGTCTCCCGACGGCAAGGAGATCGCCTTTATCGCCAAGGCCGGGGACCGCAACGCCCTCTACACGCTCAACGTACGGAAGACGAAGTTGACCCGAAAGATGAAGTTCGATCTGGACGGCATGTTCAAGCCCTCCTGGTCCCCGGATGGCAAGCGGATGGTGGTGGTGGGGCTGAAGTCTGGCATGTCGGATCTCTACACGATAGGCCTGGAGGATCGGTCCATCCGGCGGATCACGGCGGACCCCTACGAGGAGACCGACCCGGAGTGGTCGCCAGACGGCGAATGGATCGCATTCTCATCGGACCGGCCCGATGCGACGGTGACGTTCGAGGGGGACCGGGATTTTCCGTTCGGGCAGTACGATGTATTCGTCATGCGGCCCGACGGGCAGGAGATGCGACGGATCACGAACGATCCCTCCCTGGACAGCAAGCCGAGCTGGTCGCCTGACGGCAACCGGATCGCTTTCATCTCGGACCGATCAGGGGTGGGCAACATCTACATCGCCGAGTTGGACAGCCTGGTTGGCAAGCCCGCAAGATACTATCCGACAAAGGACTCCACGCTGCTGGCCGAACAGGTGGACACGATGATGCTCCCCATTGCATATCCGATCACCAACCTGTTGGCCTCCTGCGAGGACATTCACTGGTCTGCAGACGGGAAAAAGATTGCCTTCTCCGCCTTCCACAAGGCGGGATACGACATCTATGCCATGAAGAATCCTCTGGAACATCGGATGGCGGACGCCGATATCCCCCCCACGATATTCGCGACCAATCTGATTGGGGGGAAGAAGGCAGAAAAAAAGGTCTCTGTTGGACCCACCGTAATGGACACGGTATCCAATGCATCGGTCCCGGCCTCCGAGGAGGAAGAGTCTGATACCTTCGGTGATTTGGTCGTCCGGAAGGATGGAGATGGGAACGAAGGGGTGCTGGGTGAGGAGGTATGGACCGTCGAGGGGGAGGAGATCGCATCGACTGAAAATCTCGATAAGGCGGACCCGAACTCTGAGTCTCCGAAGGAAAATGGAGAGCTTGAAGAAAAGGGGCCCGCGAACAAGCAGGTGGAGTGGTTGGGCTTGCCCGAGAAGAAATTCGAGGTTCACAAATACAGGCTTAAGTTCAAACCCGAACTATTCGCGGCCAATGCCGGTTTCGACACCTTCTACGGGGCCAGCGGCATGGTACAGCTTTCCATGACCGACATGATGGGCAACCATCGGGCAAGTTTTGCAACGAGCCTCAACTTTTCTTTGCGGGACAGCGACATCATCGGTTCCTACGCATATCTAAGGCGAAGGACCCAGTACGCCGGCGTGCTCTATCACACCCGCTACTTCTTCTATACGCAGAACCAGTTGGCCGCGGATCGAATCTACGGATTCAACATGCTAATGGTGCGGCCTTTCAACAGGTTCTCCCGGTTGGAGATGAGCAACAATTTCGTGAACATCAGCCGGGAGATTATCAACAACCAGCAGGCCAGCCCGTTTACCCGCGGGGGCTTCTTCGCGGGCACCACCCGAGGATTGAGCGGACAGACACTACCGACACGCAGGGCTTACACCACAGAGGTTGCCCTGGTTCAGGACAACATCCTCCCGGGTTTCTTCGGTCCGGTCGACGGCTCACGGTCCCGTCTTGCGTTTGAGCGAAGCTGGTCGGGTCTGACCTTCAACACCGTAGAACTCGACACCCGGCACTATTTCCGGTTTCTGAACGATTACACTTTTGCTCTTCGCCTGGCGGGCGGGAGCAGCTTCGGCCAAAACCGACAGATTTTCTTCCTGGGTGGGGTGAACAACGAGATCAATCCCATCCTGGCAACAAATAGCCCTTTGAACAACCTGGATTCGGACGACGTTTTCTTCTCCAAGTTTGTCTGGCCCCTGCGGGGCCTGGGCCTGTTCGAGCAGGCCGGGGACAGCTACCTGCTCGGCAACGTAGAGTTCCGGTTCCCGATCGTTCGTCAACTCGCCCTGGGCTGGCCCCTCCCCTTCCTGTTCCAGGACATAGAGGGTACCCTCTTCTTTGACATGGGCGGGGCATTCGATCGGGGCAACTTCGATCCCTGGGATATTCGGAACGGAGGGCTGATCCTGAATGGATACAATCCGAGCAAGCGGGGCGGGTTTGCAGCGGGATACGGTCTGGGTGTCCGCGTCAACGTGGGAATCTTCCTCTTCCGCTACGATCTGGCTTGGCCTACAGATCTGGAACAGACGTTTGGACTCAGGCATTACTACTCCGCCGATTTCCAGGGATTGTTCTGAAAGAGGTTTTGATCCGATTGATCTTTAGTAACTGATGGGATACCATGAATCCCTCCTGGTTGCTGGTTTAGAAGACAGGGGCTAACCCGGCTGGCCTTCCTGCATCTTTTCAGCCACCAGGGGGGTTTTATTTAGATATGTCTTGTCGTTTTCCTCCAAAAAGGGGGGTTCATGCGGAAGGGTCTTCTGGCTCTGATAGGTGCTTCTCTTTGTTTCTTAATTTCAATCACTGCGGATGCTCGTCCGCATCGGGTCAACCAGATTCCCAACGGAGCGGTTTTTAGCTGTCTGACCTGCCACAACTCTACAGCGGGTGGGGCCCGCAATCTGTTTGGAAGGACGGTGGAAGGTTCATTCCTGACTGGGAGCGGCGCATCCGCGAATGTGGTATGGAATACCTTACTGGCAAGCCTGGATTCGGACGGGGACGGGTTTTCGAATGGAAGGGAACTCGGCGACCCGGGGGGGACGGGACTGCCCGGATTCGGATTTTGACGGGGATGGAATGATCGATCTGGACGATTTCTTTTTCTTCGCCGGGGCTTTCGGAGGCACCGACCCGTTATACGACCTGAACAAGAGCGGAAAGGTGGACTTTGAAGATTTTTTCATCTTTGCTGTGGACTTCGGGAAGAAGGCGAGGCCTTCATGAGAATATACACTTGTTATTTCCGATCGTGAACGAGGATCTCCTGAATGGGAATGGTTCGTTCGAATTCGATTAGTCAGAAAAGAGGGCCTACTTCAAGGCCCTCTTTTTTCATCCCGTTGATCTGGCCATTCTACGTGTCCTTCCTGAACCGAGAGTCAAATAAATATTGTGAATCCTCATCGATCCTATGTAAATTTAAAGGTTAGGAAAGGTTTCAAGACGCATTTCTTTGCGTTTTCCGATATCGAAGCTCCTATTACGTAAGGATGTTAATATTGCCGGGCAAAAGGCACACCATTCTGATCGTCGATGACGATCCCGGAATCCGGGATTCGCTCCAAATCTCTTTGGAGCTTGATTATGACGTACTGACAGCACCCGGTGGAACAGAGGCTCTGGAGCTGTTAACCCGTCACGAAGTGGCCTTGATCATTACCGACCAACGGATGCCTGAAATGACGGGGGTTGCCTTCCTGGAAAAAGCGCAGCAAATTTCGCCCAAAAGTGTTCGGATGATGCTCACGGGTTTTGCGGATTTCGATGCGATCGTGAACGCTATAAACCAGGGACAAATCTATCGGTATATCGCTAAGCCCTGGGAGCCGAGAGAGCTTGAAATGGATGTCCGCCGGGCAGTAGAATCGTATGAGCTGAAGGTCTCTCTGGACAGGCGGATGCACGAGCTTCGAACGCTTTGTGAGATCGGGGCCACGATCACTTCAGTCCTGGATGTTGATGAAGTGATTCAGACGATCCTGAACGCTGTTGTCGAGACGCTCGGGTTGGATCGATCCTTCCTGATGTTGGTTAAAGAAGGGGAGGGTGTCCTCTGCAGCCGGGCGTGCGCCGGGGCGAGCCCGGAGGTGATAGCGGTTTTTTCAGGACTCGAATATCGGTTGGACCGGGAGGACGTTGCCGTCGTACGAACGATCCGTGAGGACCGTTCCATTCTGGTGGAGGATGTGGAAAATCCTCCGGTTCCGGTAGACAGAGAATCGATACATCGCATGAAGATCAGGTCATTTGTCACTGCGCCTTTGCGGGCTGGAGACCGTCGAATAGGAGTCCTGATGGCGGATCGGATCGAGACTGGCGAACAGGTCACCGCTCATGACCAGCGTCTGTTGATAGGATTTGCGAACCAGGCGGCTATCGCTATCGAAAATGCGCGACTTTACAGCGAAGCTTTAGAGAAGAAGCGGTTGGAGGAGGAGGTTGCGTTGGCCGGTCGGATTCAGTTCCACCTGTTACCGCAGACCATCCCACAGGTCGATGGATTCGATCTCGTCGGGCGAAGCCTGCCCAATCGAGCGGTAAGTGGGGATTATTTCGACGTCCTGAAGGACCCGTCAGGCAAGGTATGGATTGCCCTGGGAGACGTTTCCGGCAAAGGCGTTCCTGCGGCCTTGACCATGGCCACCCTCCGATCCCTGTTTCGCTCGGAACTCGAACGAGAGCATAGTCTTTCAGAGTCGATGCGTCGAATCGGTGTAGGTCTTTGGCACTGCACAGCTCCCGAAGTGTTTGCGACGTTCTGTTTCGGGGTTTTGGACCCATCCAAGCGGACCTTCAGGTTCGTCAATGCGGGACATCCCCTTCCGCTCCTGGTTCGGGCAAAGGGAGAGTCCTGTGTGGCCGGGGGTGCGGGTATGCCGGTGGGGATCGATCCCGCCCTTGTGGGTGAAAAATCCTATCCGGAACAGCAGATCAAACTGGAACCTGGGGATGTCCTGGTGATTTATAGTGATGGCATCACCGAGGCTGGGTCGACCGGAAATGAGATGTTTGGCGATGAACGGCTTGAATCGGTTGTCTCAAGGCACAGGTCGAACGGAGCAGGCGCCGTTCAGGCTGCGGTGTGTGATGCCGTCGACGAATTTTTAGGAAATTCACCGCCTGATGACGATTTGACGATGGTGGTGATTGGGGCGAAAGAAAATGGGACCAGGAATTAGAATAGCAGAAACCTGAATGGTGGAAATGATGTTGGGTAGGGAACGGAGGATTACATGAAACGCCACCGAATCCTCATCGTGGACGATGAGAAGGATATCCTGGACTCGCTTCGATTAGCTTTTGAAGAAGATTACGAGGTCGTTACCGCGAGCAGCGGGGAACAGGGTCTGGAAATCCTTCAGGGTCTTTCGGTCTCGGTTATGATCGTGGATCAGCGAATGCCCGGAATGGACGGGGTGACATTTCTGGATCAGGCGATGCAATTGGCACCCAAAGCCGTCAGGATCATTTTGACGGGATATACCGATATGGATGCCTTGATCGCTGCCGTGAACTCGGGACAGATTTACCGATACATACACAAACCGTGGGAACCGGATGCATTGAAAATGGATGTTCGCCGCGCGGTGGAACGTTTCGAGATGTCTTCGGAGTTGGAGGAACGATATGGAGAGATCCTCCGGTTGAATCAAGAGCTGGAAGAGGCAAAACAAAAGCTTGAATTGGAGAATGTTCAGCTGCGTCACGCGGCTTCTCAACGCTATGTAGCAGATGGATTGATCGGCCAAAGCCCAGCCATGGAAAGGGTTTATGATTTGATCGAAAAGGTCTTGAATAGCGATGTCACCGTTATCCTGACGGGTGAGACGGGCACGGGGAAAGAATTGCTTGCAAGATGTGTCCATTTTAATGGCCCGCGAAAAGAAATGCCTTTTGTTGCTCAAAACTGCGGGGCGTTACCTCCCGAGTTGCTCGAGAGCGAACTCTTCGGACATCGAAAGGGCGCCTTCACAGGAGCCGTTGAGGATCGGCCCGGGATGTTCGAGGCAGCCGACGGCGGAACTATATTTCTGGACGAGATCGGAGACACGTCCATGGCGATGCAGGTGCGGCTTCTAAGGGTGCTTCAGGAGGGGGAAATCCGTCGTGTGGGGGAAGTTCGGGACCGAAAGATCAATGTGAGAACGATCGCTGCAACCAATCAGGACTTGAAGGTCGAAGTGGAGGCAAAGCGATTCAGGGAGGATCTTTATTTCAGGCTGAATGTGTTTCCGATCGAAGTCCCACCTCTTAGAGACCGGACCGAAGACGTTCCTCTCCTCGTCGCCCATTTTTTAAAGACTTACGCTACGGAACGCGAGGTTCTGTTTGCAGCAGAGGCGATGGATCTCCTCTGCCGATATTCATGGCCAGGTAATGTGAGGGAGCTTGAAAATGAAGTGCGAAGAGCCCTGCTCCTCGCAGGAGAAGCAAAACGAATCGGTCCTGAAGTGCTTACCGAGGTGATTCGCGAAAATGCTTCGCCCGGAAAATTACGTTTCGACGGCACCCTGAAGGCCGCAATCGTAGAGGTAGAGCGAAAAATGATCGTCGATGCCTTAAATCGCTCGGATGGAAACCGCACGCACGCCGCCCGGATGCTCGGGGTGAGTCGATGGGGATTGGTTCAGAAGATAGAGAAGTATGGGATTGAAGGAGCCGTGAAAGGAGCCGTGAAACGTGAGAAATGAAACGGCAAACGGGGGAAGGAAATAAAGAGGAAGGATTAAAAGTATGGAAGGTTAAAGATGTGGGATCATCTTCCCATACTCCCACACCGGGGGATTTGAGGTAGAGCGGATTTGGAATCTGGAACTGATTATGATTAAGCTGAGCCATATGATCTCGGCGGTGATCATCCTGTCGACGGTATCACAAGCCAAGGCATCACAACAATATCAACCGGTTATTGCCGATCCCGTGTTGGAACCGTGGCGCTGGCGATCTTACCCGGAATTACAG
The DNA here is from genome assembly GCA_965217865.1 of Candidatus Latescibacterota bacterium. GTDB lineage: Bacteria > Latescibacterota > UBA2968 > SICM01 > SICM01 > CBDCJO01. The sequence goes on from CBDCJO010000002.1 coordinate 5,331,825, forward strand.
GGTGTAGGACCTCAGTGTATGGTCGAAGATAAGGATGGAAATCTCTGGTTCGGGACGGACGAGGGGGTTCGGCGATACGATGGTGTAAACTGGACGGTCTTCACGCCGGACGACGGTCTGGTTGGGACGCCAGTTTCAGTCTTGTGCGCGACCAGGGACGGGATTATCTACGCTGGATCGGAAGAAGGGATCTCCCGGTTCAGCAACGGTGAATGGGCCCGGATATTTCCCTCCGACGGTGATGTCCCTTTGCCCATCTACGATCTTATGGAGGCATCGGATAGAAGCTTGTGGGTGGCGACAAAACACGGGGCTTTTCAGCTCCAAGGGGAGAAATGGACCTCCTACACCACGGAATCCTTGAATGATTTCGCGCTTTTTGCCATGCCCGGTGTGAAGATTACCTTAGTCCCAGATGAAATGACGCTGGTCAGCCACTGGGGGAGCGGGATCGGTGCTCTTGTGCTTCCGACTCAGGACGGATTTAAACGGATCGTGAAACTCGTATCTGGAGGCCCGGGCGAGGATGCAGGTCTGAAGGTGGGTGACCGGATTCTGAAGATTGACGGAACAGAACCCCGTGGCCGCGCGTTGTTCGGGCCCGTTGGCACATCCGTCAGATTGACGGTTCAGCGGGAAGGCCAAACCGTACCCATAAAGGTTCCTGTGATCAGAGAACAGATCGCGGAGTCCTTCCGCGATTTTCCGGTCTTCGATGTCTTTGAAGACCTTCAGGGGTCTATATGGTTCGGTCTATCTCACGGTGATATCGTCCGCTACCATCCTGAAAGTCGATCGGGAAAGGATTCTAAGAACGGGTTACCCAGCCCAAGGAATAAATGGGAGCTTTACATCGAAGATGACGGACTCGATATCGGACCCTATCCTCGAATCGCCCAGACACCGGATGGTTCCATCTGGACGTTCTCGACGGCTACAAAACGTGGCCTCAACCGATTCCAGGAGGGTTTCTGGATAAACATCCGGTTGGCCTCACCCGTTGGTGATCACCGCTACACCTCCATCCTCGGGGGCCAGGATGGTACGCTTTGGGTCGGAGGGTTTGGAACCCTGAACGCGTTCCGCGACGGAGTATGGAAGGTTTACCATCCGCCCGATGTACCCGTTCCATCGATTGGGACGATCGATCTATTTGAGACATCAGATGGCGCCCTCTGGGTCATCAGTCGAGGCCAGGAAGCCACAAGGTTGGACTGCAGGACGCCTCAATGGGCAACTTACGAAGGCCTGGCGTTTCAGTGTGAGACACCCGATGGGGCGAAATGGTTTCTGACCCAGGACAATGGGGTTGTCAGTTTTAAGGGGGAGAACTGGATTCGCTATGGAGTAGAAGACGGGCTGATGGATTCCCCCACGGCTTTGATCTCTACAAAAGCCGGTGTTCTCTGGGCAGCCGGGAGCAACGACAAGATTGCCGCAACGGCCCGGTTCGATGGGGTCGGATGGTCTTTACAAACACACCCACGACTTTCCTGGGGCATCCATCCCAGCGCAGTCTACGAGTCCTCCGATGGTTCCCTATGGTTTGGAGCTACGAGGGGGTGGAGACGGATGCGGGGTCAGCGGGGGGGAGTCCTGAGGTTCAACGGGAATATGTGGGTCCATTACACGCCTCCATGGGCGCCGGTATACCTCACGGCTATCGCTGAAACCCCTGATGGCTTTGTCTGGTTCGGAGGTGATCGACTCTACAGCTTGAACAAACAGAGTTGGAACGTCGTGTCGGAACCTGAGGAGGTCTCCACAACAATCGAACATGTGAAGACGGATCTTAATGGAAATCTATGGGTCGGGACACGAGCTTACGGCATATTTCACAGGAAGGGAGGTGTATGGTCCCGTTACGACGTAAGAGATGGAATTGCCGCAAACGGGATCAAAAGCATCCTTCCAAGGAAAGATGGCAGCATTTGGGCTGGCACCGAAAAGGGAATCAGTCGCTTTGACGGGAGAACCTGGACGACGCACGTCCTTCCCAAAGGCCTCTCCGGCTATATCCTTCGGGAATCCTCGGGAGGGTCTCTCTGGATCAACAATCTCCCTCTGGACTGGGCCATGCGGGCAAGGGATGAAACTCCCGCTAAAAAGGGGGCTTATACGATTGGCACAACACGCTATAAGCCTGATGAAGAACCACCGGAAACCGATATCACGGTGTTTCAGGACAGGGTTTCTCAGCCCGGGAATACGATTATCTACTGGAAGGGGACCGATGCATGGCGCGCGACGCCGGACGAGGAACTTCAGTATGCTTGGCGTCTGGATGAAGGGGATTGGTCCCCCTTCTCTTCGGAGGAGAGCCAGGTATTCTTCTCTTTGTCAGGTGGGGACCATACCTTCGAAGTCAGGGGACGGGACCGGGATTTCAACGTTGACCCGACCCCGGCGTCCGTCCGATTCACAGTCGTGCCTCCGGCCTGGAGAAGTCCCTGGTTTCTGGGGTTGATGGTTATCCTACTCGCGGGAATCGGATTTCAGACTGGAAGGGTCATCCGACGGGGTTGGCGTTTGCAGGAGTCGAATTTGGCGCTTTCTGGAGCCTATCGACAAATCCAGGAGGCAAACCGCTTGAAGTCGCAATTTTTGGCCAATATGTCTCACGAGCTTCGAACCCCGATGAATTCGATCATCGGTTTCACCAACCTTGTCCTGAGGCGAGGGGCGGACTCCCTGTCTGAACGGCACCGAGACAACCTGACCAAGGTAAAGATGAGTGCCGATCACCTTTTAAATCTGATCAACGATATATTGGACCTCTCGAAGATTGAAGCCGGGAGGATGGATATCAAACCAGAATCGTTCGATGTAAAAAACTTGATTGCGAGTTGCTGCGCATCCGTAAGCCCCATCGTCAAGCCTGGGGTAAAATTGAATTACGAAGTCCAGGAAGGTGTTGAGGCCGCATATACAGACGAAGCCAGGCTGAGACAGATCGTTATAAATTTGCTTAGCAATGCGATAAAATTTACGGAGCAGGGAGAGGTTTCTGTCTGCGTTTATAAAGACGGCGAATCCGATGGGGACCCGTCGATGATGGTTCGCGTATCGGATACTGGGATTGGAATCCCGGGGGATGCGGTGGATTATATTTTTGATGAGTTTCGTCAAGTTGACGGTTCAACCACCCGGCGCTACCAGGGTACGGGATTGGGGCTTTCGATTACCAAAAAATTTACCGAGCTTCTGGGAGGTGCGATTGACGTTGAGAGCCAGGAGGGAAAGGGTTCGACGTTCACGGTTCGAATTCCCGTGACTTACCGGGGGGGAGAGGCGAACTGAAGAACCTCAGGTGGATGAGGCTTTCAAAAGGGGAAGACGCAATCCGATGGAAAATGGAAAACCCACGATTCTAATCGTCGACGACGAGCCTTTCAACCTCGACTTGCTTGAACAGGAGCTCATCGACCAGTACGAGGTCGTGAAGGCGAAAGATGGTGAGGAAGCCCTTCGGGAGGCTGGAGAAACCAATCCCGACGTGATCCTGCTTGATGTGCGGATGCCTGGGATGAGCGGACTTGAAGTCGTAGAACACCTCAGGGGATCGGAACGGCACCTCACCACCCCGGTGATCCTTCTGACGGCACAGTCTGGGCTGAGCGATCAGGTCGAGGGACTGGATTCCGGCGCGGATGATTATATCACCAAGCCTTTTGAACCCGAGGATCTGCACGCCCGGATCCGAAGTGCGCTGAGGATCGGTCGTTTACAGAAGGCATTGGCCCGGGATCGAAACGATCTGAAGGAAGCCCTGGAGAACCTCCGGGCGACCGAAGCCCAGTTGGTGCATTCTGAAAAGATGGCCGCCCTCGGAAAGCTGGTGGCCGGAGTTGCTCACGAGTTAAACAATCCAATCGGATTTATCTATGCAAACGTGGAACACCTCCGCCGATATTTGGGAACGCTGCGGGATGTTTTCACGGAGACTGAACTATCGCCCGATATGGCCGGACGTTGCGCAAAGGCATTTGAAACCCTGGACCGGGTTATCGAGAACTGTGCCGATGGCGCAAATCGAATCAAGGTGATCGTAAAAGGGCTGAGAACCTTCTCTCGGCTGGATGAGGCTGAGTTAAAGACGGTGGACATACACGAGGGTATCGACAGCACCCTGGCGTTGCTGGAACATTATCTTAAGGATCGCGTCGAAGTCCATCGAAATTTCGGAGATCTTCCCCCCCTGGAATGCTTCGCCGGACAGCTCAACCAGGTCTTCATGAATCTGTTGACGAATGCATCAGATTCAATTGTGGGACAAGGGGATATATGGATCGATACAATCATAGAAGGTGAAAATGCCCGGATCTCGATCCGGGATTCCGGTTCGGGAATCCACCCAGAAGATATCAACCGGATCTTCGACCCGTTTTTCACCACCAAAGAGGTAGGAAAGGGGACCGGCCTGGGATTGTCGATCAGCTACGGGATCGTGGAAAGACACGAAGGCCGGATCGAGGTGGAGAGCGAGGAAGGGAAGGGCAGCACATTTTCGGTGATCGTGCCGTTGAAGTTAAGCAAGAGGACAAAGGGTTGATGGTGGTTTTTTTGGTTATGGCTGGACTCTAATCAATGAATGATTTTACGTCTCGATATAATCGACGTTTTTTAAGACGCTGGCTTAGAACCCCAAATCTGCCAGAATTTTGATCCTTCCACGTCTCAGATAGCCCGGTTCATGAAATATTACCTCGATTGCATCATCGATCCAACCTTTTCAAATTCCTATCTTCAACTTATCGAATTCCCATCATCCAACAGCTTAGTTTGGTCGGATCAAATTAGAGTCTTACATTGCAACTTCTCCGTAAGATGCGGACATCTTTTGGGTTGCGCCTGAGCGAAGCGAAGAAAGGGAAATGGGCGGGATTACCATAATTCTACTTGACTTCAGCGTCCCATTGGTAGTATGATTTCATCCGAGATGTCGGGCAAAGGGGGTATTTGTGTCCGGAAAATCCGTGCTGGGATTAAAGTTAAGGAGCGACGCTTGTCAAAGATTCTGATTATCGATGATGAAGAAGATAGCCGGATCATGTTGTCTGAAATCCTTGAATCCGAGGGCCACGAAGTCATTGAAGCTCGTGATGGGAGGGAGGGCCTGGAAGAGATTCGCCGATCCCGTCCGGACATGGTTTTTCTGGATATGAGGATGCCTGAGATGGATGGTTTACAGGTTCTCGAAGTCCTCCGGAGTGAAAAAAACGAGGAACTGAGGACCACACCCGTCACCGTGCTGACCGGCCTTGACTCGGGGCAGCAAGTAATCGACAGCCTCGAAGAGGGGGCAAACGATTATATCACCAAACCATTCAATGTGGAAGAATTGCTCGCACGCCTGGGCGTCCAACTCCGGGTCCAGAAACTGGAACGTGAAATCCGAGAGTCCGAAAGACGATATCGTACGATGTTCGAGCGCTCTGCGGATCCGATGGTCCTGCTGGACGAGAGTGGAAAGATTCTCCAAGCGAACCAGGCGGCAGCCATCCTGCTCGATTCGAGCCCGGAAAAACTAACGGGAGTTCCGGTCCAGGAGCTTGTTACCGCTTCAGGTAGTGCGGAGTTTGAGGCCGCTCTCGTTGGGGCCTTTGAAGGCAGCAAGATCCCGATTTTCGAAAGCCATCTGGTTCCACTCAAGGGGAACCCCCTTCCCGTAGACATCGATCTTCACACGATCGAGATCCAGAACCGGCGCAATCTGCTTCTGCACATACGAGACATCCGTTGGCGGAAAGCCACCCAGGTCTGGTCGAACATGGTCTTCGAATTCATCGGAGATGCCATATTTATAACGGACGGCAGGGGAATCATCCTGCTGGCCAGCAGGAGTGCGGCCGACATGACGAGGTATTCACAGAATGAGATTGTGGGCCTGGATATCGCAAAGCTCCATCCTGAAGAGACCATCCGGCAGTGGAAAGAACAGTATTTTTCCAACCTTCGGGAAGGGCACTCCATGGTTTATGAAGGAGAGCTCCGGAAGAAGGACGGGAATAAAATTCCGGTAGAATGGGTCCTCGCTCTTTTTCTTGTGGACGGGGAGGAGTTCTTGATAGGTGTGGCAAGGGACCTGACGGAACGAAAACTGCTTGAAGAGCAGCTTCGCCAGACCCAGAAGATGAAAGCGATCGGCCAACTGGCAGGGGGTATCGCCCACGAGTTTAACAACCTGCTCCAGGTGATCTTGGGATACAGCGAGCTCCTTCGAAACCGGCCTTCCGTGGAGGAACCCATACGTGGAGAGGTGGCGGAGATCCAGAAGGCAGGAGAACGTGCGGCTTCCCTAACCCAACGGCTCCTGGCCTTTAGTCGTCGCCAGGTCCTGATGCCGACTATGCTGGATTTCAACGCGGTTGTTACGCGGATGGACGCGATGCTTCGGCGTTTGATCGGTGACCAGATTCAGATGATAACCGAGCTTCCCCAGGGATTGGAGCGGGTGAAGGCTGATCCGGGTCAGATTGAAGAAGTCATTCTGAACCTTGTGGTGAATGCGAGGGATGCGATGCCGGAAGGGGGGAAGCTGACGATTGGGACTGAGAATGTGAAATTGGGCGACGATTACTGCCGTGACCATCCTGAGATTCAACCGGGTTCCTATGTGATGTTGACGGTTAAAGACACGGGTCCGGTTGCATCCAAGGGTCCGGCTCGTAAGTGAAGGTGTCCCACGAACTGTCGTTAAACCCCGGATCAGCCCACTCCGCCTGATCGCCGGAACGGTATCGCCAACCCTCTGTGAGTAAAAGCAGACCATACGAATCCCTCAACCCCTCGGGGTCAAGTGCGGGCCTTGAGATGACAAACCCTCCGGCCGATTGGCTCTGTGCCGTCGAAGTTGGGGCGAGGATCGTTAGGCATATGATGGCAAGTCTTGATATCATTGCGGCTCAAGTCATTGAAGGGTTAGGGATTTCAACCTTCCTCAAGTTAAATTCGCCTACGGCCTGCGTCAAGGGAAAAGGGATCGAGCCAGAATGGGAACACTTCGCTCCCCGAGAGCGTTTTTAGCCTTGACATTCGAACCCCTAAACGGTTAATTTTGTCGAACAGTTCAAGAAATTATAACGTTTTACAACCGTCGAGGAGCCTCCATGTCAGACTATTTCGAAACCGTAAGGGGCCACCTGAACGACCTGGATCTTTTGATCGAATCGGAAGATCCCGAGGATGAACTCTTCATCGTAAACGACGAAGATCGTGGTATTCATCAGCTTATCGTCGACTGCGCGGATCCGATACTGATCCTGGAGCAGGCCATCATGCCGGTTCCGTCGAATCCGGGTGACCTCTTCAGACGTCTGCTAAATATCAACCGTACCCTGATCCACGGAGCCTTTGCAATCGATGAAGAGACCGGGACAATCCTGTTTCGGGATACCCTTCGCCTGGAGACCCTCGATCGGGGAGAGATCGAAGGATCGATCAACGCCCTGGGATTGGCACTCGCGGAAAACGCGGATGAACTCTTGAGTTACCACCAACGATAGGAGACCTAACATGGGAATCTTCCAGAGAATATTCAGCGTAGGCAAAGCGGAAGCCCACGCCGCCATCGATCACCTCGAAGATCCGATAAAGATGACCGAGCAGGGAATCCGGGACCTGAAAAAGGACCTGAACAGCGCCATGACCAGTCTGGCGGAGGTCAAGGGGCTTGCCATCCGTCTGAAAAAGGAGAAGGAGGATAATAAAAAGGCCGCGGCGGACTATGACCGGAAGGCCATGCTTCTCCTTCAGAAGGCTGAAAAGGGGGAAATTGATTCGGCCGAAGCGGATCGGCTTGCGACGGAGTCCCTGAAACGGAAGGAGGAGTCCGAAAATCGCGCGGTGTCCCTGACCAAGGACTGGCAGCAGCAGGAAACGACCGCAGCAAACCTTCATGGCCAGGTGGAGAAGCTCAAGTCCACCATCGCAAGTTACGATAACGATCTGGTCACCCTGCGCGCAAGGGCGCGGACAGCAGCTGCCACGAAGAAGATCAACCGGCAGTTGGCCCGGGTCGATTCGTCCGGCACGCTCGCCATGCTTGAAAAGATGAAGGACAGGGTCGCCAAGGACGAGTCCCTCTCCCAGGCTTACGGGGAAATCGCTTCTTCCGAAAGATCGGTTGAGGAAGAGATCGACTCCGCCCTTGCCGGAACGGATAACAAAGGCGCGGACAAACTCGCCGAACTCAAGGCAAAGATGGGGGTGGGGAAGTGACACCTCCGCTTCCAAGTTCGATGTTCCAGGTTCCTGCTTCTGATAATACGGAGTCGTGAACGAAACTTGGAACAGGAAACCTGGAACAGGAAACCTGGAACTCGGAATTTTACTCATGTCCTGGAATCCGTTTAAAAAGAAGCCGAAAGAACCCGAACTCGACCCCCTGAAGGATCTGACGCTGTCGAATCTAAAACCCGGGTACTTCCTTGAATATGACCTCAAGACCTGGCAGGTCAAGGGACAGAATCGCTACGACTTCGACGGGGATAGAACCGATGAGTGGGAACTGGTCAGCGGTGAAGAGGTCCGCTACCTGGAGCGGGAGGAGGACGATGGGGTTTCCTGGACGCTCGCCCAAAAGATTCCGGTCTCACAAATTGAGGGAAACCTCCAGACCTCCCTGCGGAATCAGGAGGACCCTCCGGAACGGGTCACCTGCGACGGGGTCGAATATTTCGGAGAATCCAGTCAGGTGGGGACGTTTTTCAAGGATGGGACGGGAACAGGACAGGAATTTATCGTATGGGATTACATTGACAGATCCCAAAAGTTGACCCTGGGCATCGAACAGTGGGGGGACGAAGAATACGAAGCCTCACTGGGCGAGATCGTAGAGGAATATCAGTTCAGCCGAATCCTTCCTTCAAAGCAGAATTGATGACGTAAAGTGGGGCTCCCGGACGTCAAAACTTCCGTTTACCTTCCACTCCACCCACTTGGGAGGGTTTTGGGGGGGCCAATTTACACTTTCCATTTTCCACTTTTCATTTCCATTCCATCTTCTCCTACATTCCCCATTCCGCCTCCCTGTAATATCGATCCACGACAGGTTCCATCTCCCTGTTGATCTCCACATCTGAAGCCCCTTCGAACATCCCCTTCCAGAAATGCAGCATTCCCGCCATCGCCTCCCGGTCCAGGAATTTTGTCGACCCTGGGAAATCCAGGTCCAACGCCCGATTTTTAAGATCGAGCGTGGGAATCGCCTCCGCCTTCATGCCCAGATTCCATCCCCAGAGGCCCATCGTCGGAAGGGTATTCTGGTAGGGGAGGACCGAAAATCCAGCCGCTTCCATGGTGCGCTGGATGCAAATAAAGGTCCGGGGGGCAAGGAGTGGGCTGGAACTCTGCGTCACAAGAACGCCGTATTCCGACAGATGCCGTTTGCAGGAACGGTAAAACCCCTCTGAATAGAGCCGGGCGAGATCGGGCCCTTTCGGATCCGGCAGGTCGATCACAATCACATCGAACAGCTGATCTGAGGCCGACAGGAATCGACCCGCGTCGTTATTCACCACCCGAACCTTTGGGGCATTCAACGAGCCTTCATTGGCATCGAGAAGCGCTGGATGGGTCTTTGCCAGATCGGTCATGGCTGGATCCAGGTCCACGAGTGTGATTGATTTTACATCCGGGTATTTTAAGACCTCTCGAACCGCCAGGCCATCTCCTCCTCCCATGACCAGGACCCGTTCGCGAGAGGCGGCGAGATTCATCGCAGGATGTACCAGAGGTTCGTGATAGCGGGCTTCGTCATAAGTGCTGAATTGCACCGATCCGTTCAGGTAGAGCCAGTGGTAACCCTTCCATTCCGTGATCACGATCCGCTGATAGCGGGTCTGGTCCTGGTAGATCACACGGTCCCGGTAGCGACTCTGCTCACCGAAGAGCACGATCGGTCGTATCAAAATCCCCAGGGCCAAAATGCAGATCGCCACCGCTCCAAAGGCCGCGGTCAAGCGCCCCCGAAAGGCCGTCAGGTCCCGGTACTTCCAGAGAAGTATGGAGGCCACTCCAAAATTCACCGCGCCCAATGCGATGGGGGTATATGTCAAGCCCAAATGGGGCAGCGCAAAAAATGCGAACAGAAGCCCTCCTACCAGCGCTCCGTAATAGTCTTTCTCCATCACGGATGCGATGTTCGTTCGTAAATTCTCGTATGTCTGGTTCATCCTGGCGACCAGGGGGATCTCCATACCGATCAACAATCCTATCGCGGCCGCGTAGCCGTAAAGAACGGCCCCCGTCTGTCCGACGAGCGCCGTCCCGAAATAGGCCGCTGCGCCACACGATGCGCACAGCGCTGATAGCGTAAATTCTACAGCGATGAAACGATCCAATAAACGCTTGGAGATATGTCGGCTCAGACGGCTGCCCAGCCCCATGGCAAAGAACATCAGGGACATCACCAGTGTCCACTGAAGGGTGGGGTTTCCGACCAGATAGCTGGCCAGCGTCGAGAGCGTGAACTCCGCAACAATCCCGGCGCACCCCGTTGCGAACAGACAGGCCTTAAGGAGATAGCTTCTCCCGGCCACCGATCACCTCCCTTCCTTTCCAGACCCCGGTTCCGGGTTTCCCCCTTCCCTTCACACCTTCCCGATCCAATTTTCATGTGGATTGGGTCTTAGGAACCTGGAACTATTTTATCATAGACTCCAAACGATGAGGAACGACGCGCCTATGTATGAAAACGCCTCGATAAAACCCGCTCCCACGTTTGGCTTTTCGGGATGGGCGATCTCATCAGACAGTTTGCTTCCCGGTAAGAGGATCTTGTCCGTGATGAATCGGCCGACCGGGAGGAGCACCAGCCCGATGGCCAGATAGATCAAAAAGGACTGGAGATTCATCGACCAGGATATAAAGTCCCCCTCGACCGCGTGGCGGACGATGTTCCCGATTCCGAACAGGGCCCCGGCAAAACCTAACCCTGCGGCAACGTTATCCCGTTCGATTTCCTTGTGGAGATCGTAAGGGGTGATCCAGTTGTAGACTACCCCCGCCAGCACCAGGCCAAGTTGCCCCAATACCCAGAAAACCGTCGTGCTGACGACCGTGCCAAGGGCACCCGCAACGGCCACCCCTGAGACGGCCCCGTAGATGACCATCCCGGTTGCGAGATATGAGGCGCAGACAACCGCACCTGTTCCAACATTCTGGTCCCGGATAATCTCATCTCGAATAGGGAAACCGTGGAGGATCAATCGGTCGTTGATAAAACGGGAGAGATTCAACAGCACGATCGACAAAGGTCCGAAGATCATCACATCGATCAAGTCTTCCTCCAGACCGTGTGAATCTCCTGACATCACACCCCCGATGGACAGGACCAGACCCATGTAGTATCCCACCATGGCAATCGCAAGGGCCTTGTTGCCCTTTTCGGCCAACTCCTCCCGCACGCGATAGGTGGGGGTGGTCCAATCGTACACGAGTTTCCCGATCAAGAACAGGATGTAGGAGCAGACCAGATAAATCCCCGTGGTCATTAAGTCAGTCCAATTAATTGTCATTTTCCAAATCCCCCGAAGCTACGGCTTCCAAAACCGGACCTGCTCCTACCGGCCCGACTCCGAACCCTTTGCGAAAAGGAACTCTTCCTTCGCGCCATCGCCTGCTTGCGCCGCGCGAAGAAACTCGGTCTTTGTTGTTTGGTGATCGATCCCTTCGTTCCGAATTCTTTTTTTCGGCCGAAATAAGGACGCCTCTGAGTCCGATGGGTCCGATAACTGTCGTAATCATTCCGATAGACCGACCTCCCGCCCCACCCGAGCATGTGGCTCATCATGGCGTACTGTCCGTAAAAGACCCAGAAACTGTTCCCTCCTCCACCCCCCCAGTGGCCGTATTGGGGATTCCCGACATAATGGTAGCCTGCGGGGTGAGGCGTACTGTTCACCCCCTTGTCGGACTTGGCCACAAGGGCCATCCCCAAAAAGGCCTCGTATTTTCGATACACGGACTCCGGAACCTCGACCCAGTTTGTCTCGATCTGCTTTTCCCCCTGCGTGATCTTATATCGATGGTAGTACTCGGGGAAATATGCCCCCTCCTCACGCATATCTTCCAGGATAATCATATAGTCGGGGGCCGAAGCAAGACTCCGCTGCATCTGTTCAACCGGGTCACGGGTTCCGCAACTCCACATCGCTAAGGTCATCGCGATCACAACAACGACGATCCAGATCCTACCAATGGAGGACATATGATTCCTTTCGTTGGTTCGTGGAGGGGGCAGGGGAGAAGGGCGTTTAGTCGAGTTCCGTAGCAACGAATTTTAATCGACCCATCCGTTCCACCTGGAAAACAACCGTTTCGTGCACCGGGAAACTCTTTATCGCAGAACGCAATTCGACCAGACTCGTGACGGGTTCTCCATTGATCGAATAGATCACGTCCCCTTGGGCGAATGCATCCTCGGCATAAGGGGCGTCGACTGCCTTGTCGGCAACGACGACCCCGGTCCGCTTTCTGAGCGGTGGCAGCAGTTTTGAGATCTTCTCATCCAGTTCGATCGCCAGAATACCCAGCCGCGGGACAAGGTTTTTATCCGGGCTGACCATCCCGGATAAATTTTCAAATTCTTCCGCCCGTTCGATCACTGAAACAGGTAGGGTGAGGCGCCTGGAACCCCTGAGCACCTCGAGATTCACGGTTTCACCGATAGACCGTCGATAGAGGTTGACCTCGAACTGGCGGCTGTTTTCCATGATCTTTCCGTCCATGGCAAGCACCAAATCACCCACCCTGAGCCCGGCACTATCGGCAGGGCCATCGGGTGCCACGTCTGAAATAAGGACGCCCCAGGCCTGAGGGAGCCTCAGTCCGGCGGCCAGCACCGGATTGATGTTCTGGGCATCTGCGCCGATAATTCCCCGGCGGACCCGTCCAGTGGTGCGAATCTGCTCAAACACATTCCTTAGGATATTGCTAGGCCCGGCAAAACCGATCCCTTCATACCCTCCGGACTGTGAGAAGATGAAGGTGTTGATCCCGACCACAAGACCTTCCATTGAAACCAGGGGACCACCGCTGTTTCCGGGGTTAACGGAGGCATCGGTCTGGATATAGATCATGGGATCCTCGGGCCGGAGTTGCCGCGCCACGGCGCTCACGACACCCATGGTGACGGAATTCTCCAATCCGAGAGGACTTCCAAAGGCGAGGACGATCTGCCCTGGCCGGAGATCCTCAGAATCGCCCAGTTTAAGGTAGGGAAGGCCCGTTTCAGCAATTTTCACCACGGCCATATCGGTCTCAGAGTCGAAACCGACCAACTGCGCCCCAATCAGCCTTCCCCGGGGCTTCAGAATGGACTTTCTCTCGATATTCCCTGCTGACGGTCGGTTTAGAAGGATCTGGATTCTGCGGGCGCCTTCCACCACGTGAGCATTGGTGACGATATAACCCTCCGGGTGGAGGATGAACCCTGATCCGATCCGATGTCGACGAGCCAAAAGGGCCCCGACGCTTTCGCCTCCGCCGGGGGTGTAACCGGTCGCGAAAACCTGGACGACAGCTGGGGCAACCCCCTCGGATATGATTTCAAAAGCATCGCTGATTTTTGCAGCAGACAAGAGGATATTTCCCCGGTCTGCAGGTTTGGCCCCAAGATCTGGAGGGACGGTAAAGCTACAAGAAAAGGCGATGACAGCGATGATGAGGTTGTCAAGCGTTTTCATCGAGGTTTCTCGGGATTACGATTGTAAAGGTCGAACTTTTGCAATGAGGCTCTCTGCCCAGATCTCACCCTTTGGCCGATTGGATCTCCGGAATTTTGTCCAGCGCCTTGGCCTTCAAAGTTCCCAGGGGTCTTATGCAAAAGTCTTCAGGACTTCCTGTTGGATCGACTGGAGTTCTGAATATGCTTTGTTGATCTCATCGATTTTTAACTGAAGGTGGTTCATCAACTGTTTTTTCTCCAGCCCGTTTCTGATGATGATTCGAAGATCCTCGTTATCCCACGGTTTCTCGATATACTGAAAAAGGCCGACTTCGTTGATCGCTTTGATCGCATTTTCCTTATCCGCATAGCCCGTCAGGATAATCCTCGGTATCTCAGGTTTGATTTCCCTTACGCGGCCAAGGAAACTGATCCCGTCCATCTGGGGCATCAGATAATCGGAAATCACAAGATCCACATCGTTTTCCTGAACAAATTCGAGGGCTTTCTCTGCGGAGGTGAAGGAAGTAACTTCGTATTCGGTCTCGAGGGTCAGGAAGGAGTTGATGCTTGTCAAAACCATCTCCTCATCGTCAACGATCACGATTTTACCGATTTCATGATTTTCCATCGATCACCCCTGTTGAGAAATTAAAGCGTTCCGCCGATGGAACGGCATCCGGGTCATGTCTCTCCTGCCGTTGTTTCGATGTTTACCCTTCCGACCAGTCCCCGAAGCTTTTTGACCATTGCCTTGAGTATTCCCTGTGTGATTTGGACGTTGTCTGCGAGCAGGTCGATAAATTCCTCTTTGTCGATCCTCAGTGCCCGGGTTTCCTCAATGGCCGTGGCAGAAGTCATCCGGGGTTCATCGTCAAACAGCGCCCAGGAGCCGAACGTTTCGTTCGAACCCGCAACTTTCACAACAAGATCGTTGCGATGAAGCCTTACCTGTCCTTCCAGGATCAGGTACGTGGTTTCCGCAGGATCCTGGTCTTTGTAGATGGTCTCCCCGTGTGGAAACGAGACCTCCTCCGCAATCGCAGCGATGTGGGCGAGCTGTTCCGTGGAAACCTCGGAAAATTCCTCCACGTTCTGAAGGAATATGACTTTTTCGATCACCGTGAGCATATTGTGCGGATCGGAGGAATAAGGGGAATCCTAAAGGGTTGATATGATCATATTATGAGTTTGGCCCCGGGTTGTCAATTCCTTTTATATGGTCCTTTTTTCTGATGACCATCTCGGCTGTCTGGCGAATGACCAAGTCCGGGTCGTGCACGGCCTCTTCGACCAAATTTAACAATTCAGGGGACTCCACCGCCCCGACGTTGTATATCGCACAAGCCTTCAACCATGAATCCCCCCCGCGGATAAGATAGATCAGAGCATCCACCCGGTTTTCGATTTGCCCTCCCAATACTCCCTGTCGTTGAAAGATGGCAGACTCTCCGGGCACCTGGTCAATATAAGGAAAAATGATATCTTTCAGGTTTTTCTGTACGACATTATCGAGAAATTCGATTGCGCTTGCTCGAACCGACCTGCTTCCACTGACGATTCCCCGATAGGCATTGTATATATCCTTGGCCGGATAGTGTAATCCGAGAAGTCTGAAGATGAATTCCAGTTTTTGATCCAGCTTCTCGGATATGGCTTTGCCAAGGAGTTTTTCAGCCCCGTCGTTCCCGATCGGATTCTCCCGGAGAACGTGAAGGGACTTTAGAATTTCACCGTAGGTTTTGGCCTCTTCGATCAATGCCCCATCGACGGCCTTTTCGTTGAACCACAACTCGGGGTATCGACGAAGCTTGTTCAACGATTTGATGAGGGGATGTTTTAGTCGGACATCCTCCTGGTCGATTCGTGCCATCAATATGTCCACAGACTGTTGGGTGGGAATTTCATTCAGGACCCTGAGAATGTTGGATCGGGTAATCAGATCCAACGTGGGGTCCGAAAGATAATCTTCAAGCAGGTCCAGGACTTTTGGGCCGAATGTAGTCAGGGCTTTCCGTGCATCCGCGCGGTATCGTGTGTCCGAGAGCTTGGAGATTAGCAAGGGAACGAATTCGAGATCGCCGATTCGGCCGACACTATCGATGGTCTGCCTGGCGACGGGAGGGGAAGGATCTTTTATCAAGTCCAAAAGGTACGGGTTCAGCTTTGACCTGTTCAAGGCTCCTAAAACTTTTGCTGCCTGTATCCTGCTGGTCTCTCCTCCCTCGCCTTCTCGGTCGGCCAGGGATTCAATGAATGCCTCGTCGATAAGGTCTTTTTCTTCCGGGGTGCCGTAGGTTGCGACGCATTCGACCGCAGCCCCCTGTATCCTAGGATCCGGATCCTGCAGGTATTTTTTCAACCAGTTCGGCCTGTCTCCACCGGCCTGCTGGAAAAACAGGTGCATGGCTTCCCGGCGCACATCCGGATCGTCATCCTGAAGAAGATCCTCCAGCTCAAGTTTCAGGTCCTGCGGACCCTGTCTCTGGAGGGTCTGTATGGCCTTTCGGCGCACTTCGGCTGAATCGTGCGCTACGAGAGAAAGGACAGGCCCTACCAGCCCCGAATCTTTAATCGATGACAGCATGTCCAGGGCGTATACCACCTGACGTTCATTTCCGCTTTCCAGGGACGTCACCAGCGATTTGATTGATGAGGCCTCTGAGATATCCGACCGGAGCTCACCCAGATCGATCTCGTGTCTCTCCAGGGCCTTGCGAAATGCCTCCACATAGGCCCGCCGGGTCCGAAAAATCAGGATAGACCAGATCCCTATCAGGGTGAGGGAGATAAGGCTCAGGTGATGGTAAGCCATCCCCAAAAACCCTGTCAGCAGCAGGACCAGAACGGCCCCGACCCCGGTTGCCAGATTGTCGACGGTGGTGTCGATCAGGATCTTGGTCCGCTGCTTAACCTAGCAGCCCGTTGAAGAACTACCTTTCAACGCACATAAACGGAAAAGACGCCTGGAGTGCGGGTCGGATAAATCAAGGTAAGGAGATTGAGCAGGAGACGCTGATAAGAGGTTAAAAAGGTGACCGAGGGCAGCAAACGTGATTGTAGGACGAGCAGTAGACGCTGCAAGGCCTTGGCCAGGTCCTGGAGGGCCTTCGGAGTACCTACGCCCATCACTTTGCGCATGAGCAGAGCCAGGTTGCAGCCCCCGATGTGGATCAGCAAACGCTTGAGGATATTGCCGCGGTCTCTCAAGTGCAACCTGCGCATGCCACCGGTATCATATGTGTGAGCGATGGTTCTTTCCACCCGTTCTGCACGACTTCGGCGCAAGGCCTTGCCGCGATCTCCCTTGATCCGGCGTCGATTCGCATATACCGCGGCCTGCTCATCTCGTCGGCCGTTCCACTTGCGGCGTCCCCGATCCGGTTCTGAAATGTAACTCCGGATGCCGCCTTGCTTCAGACTGGTCAATACATCGTTGCTATGATATCCTTTGTCCGCAACCACCTCCCGTATACGCTGTCTGTGCAAACGTTTGGCAGCTTTTTCGTCCTTCGCGACCTGCTTGAGATTGAGCGGCGCCTCGAGCAGCGTCCAGGGCAACGACTCGGTATCTCCTTCATCTGCTCCCGACAACGCCACTGCCACAATGGCATTGGTGTCCAGATCCACCGCGTGCTCCACCTTGTGCGCCATGTGCGTGCGACCGTCCTTCATCTTAGCGATCTTGGCATCCGGGTCGTGCGGGTGCTCCCAGTCCTGGTTCGATCCCTTCTTCGGTCGCTTCTTATCGATCTTGGACAAGTCCTCGCGGGTAGGCGTTTCAATGCCCGAGGCCTTGGCCAGATTCTCAAGGAATGCCTGGTAGCCTTCACCCGTGTCACGGCGTACAATGCTGCGCATCGCGGCGTTGGCCTCCAGTGTCGTAGCATCCACGCCCAACGTCTTCCCCTTCACCAGACCCGCTTTGCACAAGACCCTCAGGATCCACTTGAAAACCGCTTCGTGAACTTCCAAGGGAAGCCGATGCCGGATGCGAGACAGGCTGGAATGATCCGGGGTCTGTTCGTCAAGGGCATACCCCAAAAACCGGCGCAACGTCAGCGAGTCAGATACACGCCATTCGATCCCACGTTCCGAATCAAGTCCCTCGAAATACCCAATCAAAAGCATCCGAAAATAAACCCCGGGCGGAATGCCCTTGCGACCCATATGAGGAGCGTAATACCGCTGGCAAAGCCCCTCGACGAACTCGTCGAAGCCGTTCGCCCCCAATACCTGATTCAGCTTCTCGTAGAACGGATGACCCGGAGATTTCACCAAAGTGTTCGATGCGATGAACAGGTTTTCCTGTCTCTGTCGTCCTCGTTTTCCCATTGCCATTTGCTCGTCCTCCCTTCTCAGTTTGAACCTGATATATCATAGGACCAAACCACAAGGAAAGACAACAGTCATCTTGGCATAAACGCACTTTTTCAACAGGCTGCTAGGGCGGGATGGGCAGAAAGAGAATTTCTGTGGCGGCCTTGTGAATGGAATGCCGAAATCCGCCGTCACCGATCTTGATTGTGATCCCTGCCCAAAGCCCTGGAATTATCAGTATTGCCAGCGAACCGAGCCCCAGGCTCAAGGGCAGGAAGAAGAGCGCCACACCAACACCGAGGGATCTCAGGATTCGTGTGGTAAATAGCAACTGGAAACAAAACGCAAAGGCGCTGAGATAGGCGAAAAACTGGCCAAAAAAAGCTGTCTTTTCATCCCTGAGGGGGTAGACCCTCCACGATCTCGTTAAACTGTACCTCTACGATCGTCGCCACTACAGCCACCAAACCAGCGGACAGGGCAAGGTGGCGCAGGAGGTCGGACTTTGCGATGGATCTCAGGGCGCCTTCCGGCCGTTCTTTCTCCCGTCGCAGGCGGCCCTCTTCGGGGCGGGCACCGTAGAGCAGCCCCAGACAACTTCCGATTGCCGCTACGCAAACGAGGAGCAGGTCCTCCGTGCCGACGATTTCGACGATCCATCCCGTGAAGGCCCCCCCAAGGATGGCCCCGGCAATGCCCCCGGTGCCGATCAGTCCGAACAGCCGTCGCGCTTCGCGTGGAGGCCGCGTTCCACTTCGCTTGTGCCCACCATTGAAAAGCTAGGGAGTTTCCGACGGTTCAGTCCTGAGACAACGGCTTCGAATTGTTCTGCCGAAAGGCCCAGAAGAGGTGCGACGTACACGGCCTCCACTTCAGGGGAGAGGGCATCGAGTCCGGCCTCGACGGATTCTTCAACAGAAATAAAGTCCATCTGGATGTCGAGGTCACCAACAGCTTTAATCAGGTTTTCCCGGACCTCCGGAATGGCTTTGCGGACGACCCCTGTATTCAGAAAGGCGATCCGGGAAAATGAAACGACTTCGCGAAAGATTTTCAGATCGCTTTTAACATCCGAGGGAAAAGTGATATAACTCAGATTTTTCACCCCGCTCGTCCCGTCTTTCAGGGGAATTCCCTGGACCTTTGGATCCAGAACAAACGGGGCCACAACGGGCTTGGCCAGCGGTCCTTTTCGACGACAGATATCGTTAGAGGCCAGGACTCCTGACGCGATGATGATCCGGACCTCCGGGTCGGCCAGCAGTTTATCCAGAGCGGCTCGAATCGCGGAGACGGTCCAATCGGCCTGTATCAGCTTGTCCGGGGGAAACTCAACGTTGAACTCCCCCCGGGTGAGGTCCCAGGATCTCGTCCTGAAAGGATTTCACGATTTCATCGTTCCGTTCCCAAGGCCCGTCAATGACGATGCCGATCCGAACGAGTGGCAGTTCGGAGGCCCTCAGCGGGGTCAGGAAGAGGGTAAGAACCGACAGCCCACCGAATAAAATTGAAACCAATTTAGGCCAGAACCGGTTTGGCATAGAGATCACCTCGTTTTTCTTCAAAAATCCAGCCCCATGGAAAAGCCGATCCGCACCTTATTAAAGTCGCTGTGCGCGACGAATACCTTGCCCAGGAGTGCGGTCTCCGTGCGGATGCTGATTCCCCCTCCCCAGGACGTATGAAATCGGTCCATCTCAATCTGGTCGTAATTATCGAAGATCTGCCCTTCCTCCCAGAAAATGTAAGCGTTCCACGTGTCCCAAATCGGATATCGGTACTCCAGGTTAAGCAACAGGGAACCTTCTCCTCGAAAGAATCCACGCCGGTACCCCCTGAACTGTGTGCTTCCCCCCAACTGAACCAGATCGGTGTAGGGAATTTCTCCACCCCGGAATTCGTATAATTTCTCCAATTGTGCCTGAAACATCAGGATGCGATTTCTCCAGAAGAGGGTGAGGTATCCCTGAACTTCCGCCCCCATACGAATAAATTGGAAGTCCTTTGATCCGGTCACGAATTCCGCATCCAGTTCGATAAGACCCCCGTTTTCGGGGTAGGAGAGATCGCGATAATGGTGAAAACGACCATCCTCATAGGTGAGGTTTCGGCCGGGGAACCTGTAGTTCAAGGGATGGGAGATCCTGTCGGTCGGCTCTCGGTAATCCCGCCCGTCGTAACGGACTCGGCCCCCAAACCGGTGGAGCCAGAATTCCTTCTCTAGCCCGTTCAGCAGCCTGGCCTGGGGGGTGGATCCCGTGTCCCTCAATTGGATTGTTGGACCCCGAAGCTGCCGGAAGTCCCTCTTTCCCGTTCCCAATATTCCTTCAAGATAAAAATTCTTTTTGTAAGGTTCAAGAGGTCCGGCGTTGAGACGCCATCCGATAATCGATAAGAGATCCATCTGATCAATTCGGAAAATACGTGTGGGATCATCCCGAACGGCCGCGTTGATGTTAGCGTTCCGGTTCCGCGTTCGGAGATATCCGACTTCTGTGGTCAGGTAAATGCGCCCATCGGCCACGCTTGGGTCCATGTACATCGCCTCACCCATCTGTCCCCGGCCTCCGGAATAGATCATAAGGGCATCAAATTGTTTGCCTTTTCCCGCTATGTTGGAATGGAAGATCCGGCCGCCCCCACCCGTTCCGGTTTCGCCCCCGAACGTGATCTGAGGAAGGAACCCGAATGTCCTGTCTTCGTTCATAAACAGATTCAACATATGGATTGCAATTTTTCCTCGTTCGGCATAGACGGTTAACTTTCCCAAAGGATAGATCATCCCCGAAAAAAACAGCCGGGGAATGGCAAATATCGGGTATGATCTGGATTTGTAGAAATCCGTCGTGTCCGGGTTCGCTTTTTGCCATCGAGCAAGATAACCCGATTGATAGATATCGTTCGAATCAGGCCTTGACAACTCTTGAGCGATCCCGGGAGGGGAATCGGTCAAAAGAAGGAATGCCCAGACAAGGATCGCTGAAAGAACACGATCTCCTGTGGAAAAATTAAACATTTGCATATGAATTCGGATTGGAAACAGAGCTGATGGCGTTCTGGATCCTGGCGCCGGAGAAGGAGGGTGGCTGAAGGCAAAAGGTCGTCGTGATATCGACTTCCATCATCCTAAAACAGTTGATAATTCTATATGATACTTCAAAACCTGTCAAGGGGAGATTATTTTGTTTAAACCTTTTTGGAAACAAGAGATCAGTTTAGAAAAACATTATTGAAAAATGTTTTCATAAAGAGATAGAACTGGGGTTCAAAGTCGCATCAGTCGTGCCTGGTACAGGGTTTGCAGGAGCAAGACCGTGGAGGTGATGAAAAACAATGTCTTCAAGGGAAATAAAAAAACCCCAACCCCCTGCCCCCCGGTTTTCTTCGCAGCTGAATATTCTTATAGTAACAGACGATTTCAAGCCAAATCTTGGCGGGGTTGCGGAATACACCCACAATTTGGCGAGGCAACTGATTCGGTTTGGCGATTCCGTGACCGTGTTGGCCAGCCGGGTTCCTGGGGATGAGACTTTTGATCGGGGGTGTGAATATGAGGTCTTGAGAGTCGAATCTACGCTCAGTCAACACGCGTTTGACACTGAGGTAGTGACCTTTCTCCACGAATGGAGGCGCAAAGTCGATTATGTGGCAACGGCCACAAGGGCCGATTGCATCCTTTGTACGAAAGGCTTCCCTTTAGGCTTATATTGCTCGATATCCGCTAAAAGACTGTTTATCCCTTATCTGGTCACGGTTCACGAATCCGATGTAAGGAATCTCGAAACTCTTTCTCTGCGACCGATCCAGTTAGACTATGCCTTGAAAAAAGCGGATGTCCTGGTCTGCGTCAGCAATTTTGTTCAATCCCAGGTTTCCGAACTTGGCCTGGAGACGGATAAGACCGTTGTGATTCCGAATGGTGTGGACCCTCGAGCGTTTCGTCCCTCCGATGGAGGGGTGAGGCTCCGGAGGCGTTTGGGATTGAATGGCCAGCCAGCCATCCTTACTCCAGGCCCCCTTGCTGAAGGAAAAGGGATGGAACGGGAGATCGCTGCTTTTAAAAAGGTCTTGATGGGAATTCCGGACACGGTCTACCTCATCGCCGGGAACCGCTCCTATGAAAAGGAACTTAAAAGGGAGATCGATAGACATACGGACTTGAGGGAACACATTATCTTCGTAGAACCTGCCATCGGCCACGGACGATCGGATTTGTATAACGCCTCCGACGTGTTTGCGATGCCCTGTCATGAGATGGCTGACGGACTTGGGATGTCCTTCCTGGAGGCGAACGCCTGTGGAAAGCCGGTCGTAGCAGGCCGTTCGAATTATACCCGGGATATAGTCGTGGAAGGGCACAACGGTCTTCTTGTCGACCCGTGGGATTCCAACTATCTGGCCTATGTCCTCATGATGCTGCTGATGGATCGGGAATATGCCAGCCATTTGGGAAAGAACGGACTTCGGAGGGTTCGTGAGGATTACGATTGGGAAAAGTTGGCGATGCGGATTAGGGAGGAGATTGTTCGGGTGAGGAAAACATGAAAATGAAAAATGATAATTTCAAAATGGAAATTGTAAAATTAAATAATAAGCAAAACAGATATGCGTGGTGATATAGAAAAGCTTTCAATGAGGCTGTTAGAATTTTTCAGTCAGCGTTATAAAGCAAGTAAATACCTTGCCAAGGACGGCCGTTGGGCGTCATGTTGCTGGACAGTTGCTCCGATCCGGAACTTCCGCGGCGGCAAATTATGAAGAATGTTGTGCCGCAGAAAGCCGTCTTGACTTTGTCCACAAGATGAAAATTGTGCTCAAAGAGTTACGTGAATCACGGTTTTGGTTGCACCTCATGGAGCGTGTTCACCTAATTTCAAAATCAGAATGTCACGATCTTAAAGAAGAAGCGGGAGAGCTTTGTAACATCATCGCCAAGTCAATCATCACGTCCAAAAAGAACCTCTGACTTTGCAAATTCCATTTTTCACTTTTCATTTCCCTTTTGTCCCCACGGCGCAAACAGATCATGCTCAATCTGGAACAGGTTCAAAATTCGCCCCGCGATAAAATCCGCAAGATCATCAAATGTTCGGGGTTTCTGATAGAATGCCGGCATGGCCGGCAGAATGACGGCTCCCGCTTCGGATGCAATCACCATGTTACGCAGATGCACCAGGCTAAGGGGCGCTTCCCGTGGAACGAGGATCAAGGTCCTCCGTTCCTTCAGGGTCACGTCAGCGGAGCGCTCGATCAGGTTGCTTGAGGACCCGTGAGCCACCCCCGACAAGATCTTCATCGTACAGGGCACCACGACCATACCGTCTGAATGGACGGATCCGCTGGAAAGAGGCGCTGCAAGGTCGTGGAAATTGTGCAATTCAAGCACCCCCGATTTTATGTCCACCCCGAACTTGTCGACCAGATAGGACTCGAAGTCGGATCGCTTACCGCCAAAATCGACTTCCTCCTTGAGGAGCATCCATCCGTAGTCGGAGACAATCAGGTCGACGTGACAGCCCGTGATGAGGAGGGCCCGAAGCGCCCGGATGCTGTATATTGCGCCGCTGGCCCCGGTGATTGCAAAAATTATTCTTTTCATCGATCATATCCTCGTTTGATTGGACTTCAGTTGACATGGTTTCCAATCATTCATAATCAACTTGCACCTTAATTATAAGGGGATTATATTAGCCGGCAATCCGATTTTACGTTTCTCCTGGAATATAATAAACCTGAGGGTACAAGCCTGAATTGAGCGCATTGAATTTTAAACCTAGAGTTCCGGTGTTCGACGCGAATATCGGCGTCGGACACAGACGAGACCGACCCGCTCCTTTCGAAGATGCCTCGGAACTCCTGGATGAGATGAGGCGGCACGGAATCGAGCGGGCAATAGTCTACCACGTTCAGGCCGAGGATATCAGTCCCACCGAAGGAAACCGGGCGCTCGAAAAATGGGCGGATGATGACCGATCCTTCAGCTTGCAATGGGTCGCAGGACCGAATCCGGAATCGCTTCGGCAACTAAAAGGTCTGCACGCCGCAGGGAAGGTCAAAAGCATCCGCCTCCACAACACGGAGTCTGCACGCATCCCTTTTGTGGATTGGGTTTACGGCGAACTGCTCGAATGGTTGCATCAGGAAAGGATCCCCCTTTGGGTTTCTCTTGCGGATACACCGCCCACAGAAATCATGGCCACTCTCCGCCCTTTCCCGGATCTTGTGACCGTGTTGTTAGGAGCACATTACGGACATGCGATGATGGTACGACCATTCTTGAGAAATCTCTCAAATTCCTTCCTGGAGTTGAGCCGGAATGAAACCCTTGGTGGGACAGAGGATCTGATTCGCGAATTTGGTGTCGAACGGTTTATCTACGGATCGTTTTACCCCCGGTACGCTTTGGGTCCGATGCTTTACTATTTGCATCATATGACGCTCAATGATGCTGAACTCACGGCGGTTTGCTCCGGTAATCTTATACGCATCCTCGGAGAGACGGGATGATTGACAACTCCACGGTGATTGACTTCCACGGGCACGTCGGGTCCTGGGATAATTTGGGTATGATCGATGATCAGCCCAAAATGCTTCGTGCCATGGATACCTTGGGAATCGATCGGTCCTGCGTGTTCAATATTTTCCATCCCGACGGTACGCGGGGAAATGACATGACCGCGGAATTTGTGTCAAAGTCCCCGGAACGTTTCATCGGTTTTGCCTATGTTTCCCCGACGATGCCGGATAGAATGTTGCCCGAGCTGGAACGCGCGATCGATTGTTTGGGTCTGAGGGCTATCAAGCTCTATCCACAATACACCCCATATCCCCTAAACCACTCGGCCTGGGATCCCGTGTATACATTTGCAAATAAACGCGAACTGGTGGTCCTTTCGCATACGGGCGTTGAAGTCGATCCCAAAGATCTGGGAGAAGCAGCATCTCGATTCCCCAAAGCAATGTTCGTCGCAGGCCACTCTGGGAATGTCGAACCTTACCGGGGTCATGCGATTGAGGCCGCTCAGAAATATCAGAATTTCTATTTGGAAACCTGTTCGACTTACCGGACTCCCGGCGTGATTGAAGAGCTGGTCGCAAAGGCCGGCGCGGAGCGCGTCTTGTTCGGATCCGATGTGCCGTTGATGGATCCCCGATCCCAGATTGGCAAAATCATCACAGCGGATATTTCTGACGACGCCAAACGGTTGGTTCTGGGAGAAAACGCAAAACGGATCCTTAAGCTATAACATCGTCAGGCTTATCCACCTCAATAAACATCATCCCTGCCTTCAAGGCGGGGTTCTTTTTATACCCTCAGGAGAACGATGTCCCCAAGGGTAAATGCGAAGTACGCGACACTCAGGATGCCGTTTAGCGAGAAAGCCTTCATGGCTTGTGTGAGATCATCGTGCCGGACGATGCGATGTTCATAAACGAGAATGAAACCCACGAGAAGAACACCGCAAAGATAAAGACCGTTCAAATTGAACAGGACCTTGATGTAGAGCAATAACAGGAAAGAGACGGCGTAAAGGATCCTCGACAAGTTAAGCGCCCGACGGGGGCCGAGTCGCTGCGGTAGGGAACGGAGGTCGTGGGAAACATCGAAATCGTAGTCCTGGCAGGCATAGATGATATCGAATCCCGCCACCCAGGCCAGGACTGCAGCCCCGAGAAGGAGGATGATTGGGTCGAATGATCCATTGACCGCGATCCATGCCCCGATCGGAGCAACGCTCAGGGAGAGGCCCAGGAAGAGGTGTGTTGCCCAGGTGAACCGTTTGGTGAAGGAATAGAAAAAGATGATTAGCAGTGCGATCGGGGAAAGAGCCAGGCAGAGGGGATTGAGCTGATAAGAAGCGAAAACCAAGATCGCAGAGGAGAGGACAACAAGGGTCACGACTGCCGGGACGGCAATGTCCCCCCGTGGAAGCTCCCGGTTCCGAGTGCGCGGGTTGGCCGCATCGATGTGGCGGTCTAGCAGACGGTTGAACCCCATGGCCGCGCTGCGGGCCCCGACCATCGCAACAACAATCCAGATGAGGTGGCGGAGAGTGATTGAGGTTTGCAGAGAAGCCAGGGTTGCACCCGTGAATGCGAAAGGGAGGGCGAAGACGCTGTGAGAGAACTTGATCATGCGCCCATAGGTCAAGATGCGGTCAAGTGGTTTCATGGCATCTCCGGGGTGTGGGCACCAAACCAAATTCTTATTTGGAACGGTCGTAAAAACGAATTTCCGGCTCGTTCGGAATTATTTCGAGGGATGCCGCGTGCCGGTAGAAGGTCCTGAGGCCTTCGGTTTCCTTTTCACCGAGTTCGTAGAGGATATGTTTCTTGAGGTAGGATTCATAGAAAGCAGCAGATCCTCGATGTACCTCCCCGAAGGTTTTTGAGATCTCATCCACGAAGCCCAGTCCGATCCGCTTTGCCTCTACCAGGGCAGACACATCTTCGGGTGTTAGAACCCCTGGGACACCCGCCCAGACGGCGAAGACAAAAGGCAGTCCGGTATTTTGCCGCCACATCTCACCCAGGTCCCAGATTCTCAAGTTTGATTGTTCGATGTCGAGGGCACGGTCACCGATCAGGACGGCCCCATCGGCAACCTTCAGCATAGCGCCGAGGTCCGGAGAATGGTCGATGAATTCCCCGGTAAATCTGTGCACGCGCTGCATCAAGATGCGAGAAAGTGCGGTGCTACTCCGGGAACTCGTGTCGAGGGCAACGGACCGGATCCGGTCGATGTTCACCGAGGAGATAAGAAGGGCGCTTTTCACCGGGCCGTCGCAGGCGATCGACACGTCGGGGACGATGTGATAGACTTCGGAGCGGGCGTATTCGATCGACGGGATTATGGCCAGATCCAGTTCTCCTCGAGCGAGCAGGCCGGCACAGGCCGAAGGCACATCGTAGATGAGTTCAAAACGGTGGGGGATGAGGTTCCGCTCCAGCGCGTAGACAAGCGGTTTCGTATTGAGGTAGTTAACGACGCCGAGTCGGATACTCATAGAAAATCGGGGCTGACATACGGGATTAGAAGTCAGTTTACGATTCCGTAACCCGTATTTCGCCGAACGGGTTCGCAGCCCACATCCCGAATGAGTCTGGCGATCTCCTGGATCGGCATACAGTATTTCGTTCCGGCCGCACTTACCACGTTCTCCTCCATCATGGTGCTCCCGAAATCGTTTACACCGTAATGAAGACCGATCTGCGCAATCTTGGGACCTTGAGTGACCCAGGATGCCTGAATGTTATCAATGTTGTTCAGGTAGAGACGTGCGATTGCCGTGGTGCGGAGGTAATCGAAACCGGTGGCCTTCGTTCCTTCCCATTCCTCGGCCAATTCGGTACCGGAAGGCTGGAAGCTCCACGGGATAAAGGCCGTAAAACCCCCTGTCTCATCCTGGAGATCCCGGATAAGGTTCAGGTGCTCCATCCGCTGTTCGTCGGTCTCGACGTGTCCATACATCATCGTTCCGGAGGTTCTCATGCCCAGAAGGTGAGCGATGCGATGGACATCGAGCCATTCGGAGACGGTATCCTTTCGGAAACCGATGATCTGACGGACATCGTCGGAGAGGATCTCTGCTCCTGCCCCGGGGATCGAATCCAAACCGGCATCCCTCAGGGCCTTGATACACGCATCGAGGGAAAGACGGGAGATATGAGCGATGTATACGATTTCCGTGGCGGAAAGGGAGTGCATGTGAACAGCGGGGAATCTATTTTTAATCGAACCGATGAGATCCAGGTAGTAGTCGAGTTTGAGCTTCGGGTTAAGGCCACCCTGCATGAGGACTTCACAGGTTTTCGGTTCCGTTCCGCCAATGTCCACCAGTTCCTGGATCTTTCCGAAGATTTCCTCTCGGGGGAGGACGTAACCTTCGCTGGAGCCTGGAGGGCGGTAGAACGCACAAAATTTACATCGCACCCAGCAGACGTTCGTATAGTTGATGTTTCTCCCCACGACATAGGTGACGACCTTTTCGGGGTGTTTCTCCCATCGGACGTGATTCGCCAATATGCCCAATTCAGCGATATTTGGATGTCGGAAGAGGTCAAGTCCATCCTGGAAGGAGAGACGTTCCCCTCCAAATACTTTTTCAGTGATGGTTGAGATCATCGCTGGGTGCTCCGGGTCAAGATTCAAGGCTTGAAATTATGTTTTCAATCGCTTAACTTACATCCAGTGTGAACGAAGGTCCGTGCTATTCGAAAGGGGAAAGACTTTGGCAACTGTGAAACGAGGTGACCGGGTAAAGGTTCACTACAAAGGTTTTTTTGAAGACGGCACGGTATTCGACCAGTCACCCGAAGGGGAACCCCTTGAATTTACGATTGGAAAGAAGATGGTGATCCCAGGCTTTGAAAAAGGGGTAATCGGAATGGAAGAAGGGGAGACAAAAAGGGTTTCCATCCCGCCAAAGGATGCGTATGGTCCTCATAGAGAAGATCTGGTTCTTGTGATGGAGAAATCCGAGATGCCCTCGGATATCATCCTGTCGGTTGGAATGCGCCTTGAGGCCAGTTTCCCGAAGGGGATCACCGCAAAGGTTACGATTACGGATATAACAGAAGAGAAGGTAACCCTCGATGCCAATCATCCCCTCGTAGGCGAAAAGCTTACCTTCGAGTTGAATCTTATTGAGATCCTTTAAGACACGCCAAAATCTTGTTTCATTTTATCATCGGTTTCGCAGAAGATTCAGCGAGGCCGATTTTTCATTTTCGATTCAGAGCTCCGGCTAAGCCTGGACCAACTCGTCAGGAACGGGAGTCTCCCTTTCGGCGGAGATGACGTTGTAGAGGTTATCGCGTTCCACCGGGTCACGGCCGGTCTCGACGATCCGGTCGAGAAGCTGTTGGGAACTGAGCATCTGTTTTGTCTCTTCAACAGTCTTCCGGGTGATCTCGTATTCCATGATCGTACCGTCGATATCATCCGCCCCGTACCAGAGGGCGGCCTGGGAAACTTCGATCGTGTTCATGATCCAGAAGGTCTTGATGTGGGGAAAGTTGTCGAGCATCAAGCGGCCGACCGCGATCTCCTTCAGATCGTTAGACCCCGTCGGACCTGGGATGGTTTCCAGTTCTGTTCTTTCCGGATGAAACGAGAGGGGGATATAAGTGAGGAATCCTCCCTTTTCATCCTGAAGTTCCCGGAGACGAATCAGGTGATCTACTTTCTCTGCAGTATTCTCGACGTGACCGTAGAGCATCGTTGCGTTGGTGTGAAGCCCCACTTCGTGTGCGGTTCGCGCGATGGACAGCCATTGCTCTGAGTCGGCCTTGGTCCAGAAAAGATCCTCGTGGACACGTTCGCTAAAGACTTCAGCGCCCCCACCGGGTAGGGAAGATAGGCCGTGCGCTTTGAGTTCCACGAGAACGTCGCGGAGCGGTTTCTTTGCCACACGCTGGATTTGTGCGAGCTCGATCATGGTGAACGCTTTGATATGGACGTCCGGTCTGACCTCTCGGACGGCATCTAGAATATCCAGGTAATATCGGTACGGAAGTTTTGGGTTTATGCCGGCCACCATATGGATCTCCGTGATCGGCATCTTGATATGCTCCAGGACCCGAGCCTTGATATCGTCGGGGTAGAGGACATACCCCCGTTCATCTTTCGGCGCTACATAGAAAGAGCAAAATTTACAAAATTTGTTGCATATATTGGTGTAGTTGATATGCTGATTTCGGACGTAGTAGGCCAGGTTGCCGTTTATCCGTTCCCGAACCTGGTTGGCCATGATTCCGAGGACGGGAAGGTCTTGGGTCTCATATAGGCGTATACCGTCTTCTCGGGAAAGGCGAACCCCTTTCACGGCCTTTTCGTAAATATCTGCGAGATCGGAACTTTTTAACAAACTTTCCACGGGCATCTATGTACCTCTAATTTGGCCCAGGTTCATTATCTTCAGGATAGCCTTTCGTGGGTTTCGCTTCGCTCAGCCGCAACTAAAAATATGTACACATCTTGCATAGAAGTTGGAATGTAAGACTCTAATTCACGATATTCCCAGCTGATCCCACACCTGGTCTATTCGCTTTTTGACGTCTTCGCTCATCACGATCCTGTCGGGCCAATCCCGGGTAAATCCTTCCTCCGGCCACTTTCGGGTCCCGTCGATCCCCATCTTCGTCCCATAGCTGAAGGACGAACTTGCGTGATCGAGGACGTCTACTGGCCCGGGTGTAAAGTGCACATCCCGACGCGGATCGATGTGGTTCAAAACGGTACACCATGCTTCGACGGGATCCTGAACGTTGACGTCTTTATCGACTACGATGATGATTTTGGCCAGCATCAGCAGTCCCTGTCCCCAAAGCCCATTCATGACCTTGTAGGCATGACCGGGGTACTGCTTGTCGATTGCAACGAAGATGAGGTTGTGAAAGATCCCCTCAGGGGGCATGTGATAATCCACAATTTCCGGCATGATCAGTCGACTGAGGGGAAGGAAGATTCGTTCCGTAGCGTGGCCAAGGTAGTAATCTTCCATCGGCGGCCATCCCACAATCGTAGTTGGATATACCGGATCCTTCTTCATCGTGATGGCCGTTATGTTTAATGCCGGATATTTGTCGGGGAGGGAATAGAACCCGGTGTGGTCGCCGAACGGCCCTTCCATAAGCATCTCCGCATCGGGATCCACGTAACCCTCGAGCACGATCTCGGACTCCGCAGGAACTTCCAGGTCGACCGTAACCCCTTTGACGAGTCGGACGGGTTTTGAACGGAGGAAACCGGCAAACAGGAATTCGTCGATAGATGGGGGGAGTGGGGCAGTGGGGGAATACATCGTCGCAGGGTCACCGCCAAGGGCGACCGCCACCTCCATCCGTTGCCCAAGTCGTTTGTGGAGGTCGAAGTGGCGGGCGCTTCCTTTGTGGCGCTGCCAGTGCATCGCCACCTTGTCTGATGCGAATACCTGGATCCTGTAACAACCGACATTTCGGGTTCCCGTCTCGGGGTCCCGGGTGATGACCATCGGCAGGGTGATGTAGGGGCCCCCATCCTGCGGCCAGCAGGTGATAATAGGCAGGAGGCCGAGATCGACCTCCTCATCTCTCAGGATGATCTCTTGGCATGGCGCCGATCGTACCCTACGGGGGGGGAACTTCGACATTTCGAAAAGCTGTGGGAGCAGGGAGAGCTTGTTGAGCAGACCTTCAGGAACTTTAGGGTTTAACAATTTTGTGATGCGGGTCCCGACTTCGTCCAGATCCTGAACCTGAAGCGCCATGGCCATACGGTTTTTTGATCCGAACAGATTGATGGCCAGGGGGATCCGGCATCCGGATACCTTCTCGAAAAGCAACGCGGGCCCCCCTCCGGGACTCTTCATACATCTATCGGCGATCTCCGTAATCTCGAATTTCGGGTCGATCTCCTTGCCGATCCGACGGAGCTCTCCGGCCCCTTCAAGGGCATCGATGAATTGGCCCAGATTGTCGAACGCCATGTCCCTCTCAGGCTCAGCCTCTCGCTATCGCGGAAAGATTCGAATCGAGGGATGGACTAACATCCCTTTTCCGCTTTAGCTATCATTGCTTCCTGATAGTCTTGGGGTGTATCGATGTCTTCAAGGATCTCGCTCCTACCAGTCTCCTCCTCGGCCGTATCCTCGGGGTGGCCCCGCGTCAGAGGTTTAAGCCCATTTTTCCCTGAAAGGCCGAGAATTTCCTCCCGATAGCGGATACTGATAAGGGTTGGATGGCCTCGCTTTCCATTACACGTCGGGATAACGATCCCTCGACCTCTTTTTACGTGGACCTGGATTAACCGGTCCACGACATCTGGATCAACCCAGGGTTGGTCGCCAAGACATATTAAAAATGCCGTCGCATCGTTTGGGAGCGCGGTTATTCCGTACTTTACCGAGGAAAACATACCCTCCCGGTAGTCCGGGTTCAACACGATTTGGATATTACGATCCGCGAGAGTCTGACAAATCTCCTCCTGTTTGCAACCGAGGACCACGAGGACGCCGTCAGCCCGGGTCGACAGGAGACGATCAACCACAGTTTGCAGGACAGTCTTCCCCCCAAACGGAAGAAGCTGTTTCGCTTCACCCATTCGGCGGGATTCACCTGCGGCCAATACAACGGCGTAGATCATGGCGTTCAGGGGATTTGAATGTCGGACGTGTTTGGCTTATGGACATAATAAGATACCAGATATCCCCAGACTCTTGCTGGGACACCTGGCACCCCGTTCCGCTCCCGCAGATCGGTCAAGCTGCTTTCGTGGTCTTACGAGAGGTTTTGCGTTTCATCTTTCGCATTTCTGAAGCAGCTTCGCGAATCGACTCGATAATCTTGACATAACCGGTACAGCGGCAAAGGTTGCCAGCAATCGCGCGGCGGATTTTCTCTTCGGTCGGTTTCGGGTTTTCCCTGAGCAGTTGGAAGGCGGACATGATTATTCCCGGGGTACAAAATCCGCACTGGATTCCTCCCTTTTCGACAATTGCCGTCTGGATGGGGTGAAGGCCGGATTCGGATGCGATTCCTTCGATGGTCGTGATATCGCGACCGTGTGCTTCCACACCAAGTGCAAGGCAGGAGGTGATGACCTTTCCGTTCAAGATCACGGTGCAGGCACCGCAGTCGCCGGTGCTGCAACCCTCCTTGGTCCCCGTCAATTGTAGCTGATCCCTGAGTGTGGATAAAAGGGTTTTTCGGGGTTCGACCAGGATTTCATAATCCTCACCGTTAATTCGGGTTTTAATAAGTTGGTTGGACACGCG
The DNA here is from genome assembly GCA_965217865.1 of Candidatus Latescibacterota bacterium. GTDB lineage: Bacteria > Latescibacterota > UBA2968 > SICM01 > SICM01 > CBDCJO01. Next base: position 5,364,570 of record CBDCJO010000002.1, read on the forward strand.
CGATACCCCCAAACCGGCGATTAAACCGTCGCCGCTTTAAATGCTCTGGTCACCATTCGTTCTGTCAGGACACGGGTCAGGTCTCGACGAAACTCCGCGGAACCCCTCTGGTCGGAAATCGGCCGGCTTTCTTCAGAGGCGATCCGAGCGGCCTGCTCGATTAGCTTTTGGTTCAATTCCTGGCCTCTTAGTAATTTTTCTGCACGAATTGCTCGAATTGGAGTGGGTGCGACGGCCCCGAGGGAGATTTTCGCCTCCTTACAGCGTCCATTTTTTTTAGACATGGTCAAAGCGACGCCGACTCCCACGACAGCGATGTCCATAGCCTCCCGGATGGTGTGGCGAATATAGGCTGAGCCTGTTCTTGGGGGAGGGGAGGGGACAAGAATATGAGTCACCCATTCTCCTGTTCTCAGAATCGTTTTCCCCGGACCGGTGAAAAAACGGCCAAGTTGAATGATCCGCGTTCCCTTCGGCCCCGCGATCTTGACCTTTGCTCCCACTACGATGAACCCGGGTGCCACATCGGCGGATGGGGCGGCGTTGCAGATATTCCCGACAAGGGTTGCCCGATTGCGAATCTGGACGGAACCGACGATCTCAGATCCCTCTACCAACGCTTTATAATGTTTGTGGAGGATGGGAGAATTTTCCGCCTCCCGCATCGTGACGCACGCCCCGATTGAAAGCCCCTTCTTTTTATCATACTGGATTTGGTCGAGCCCCGAAATTCGTTTAATATCGACCACGACCTCGGGGGTAATGCTCCGATCCTTCATCTTGACAAGCAGATCCGTCCCCCCTGCAAGGATCATGGCGCGCTTCGAATGTTTCCTTAGGATCGAGACAACGCCTTTAATCGTCGTGGGACACACGTATTCGAAACGGTTCACTTCATCGGTCTCCTAACATAAGGCGATCGGTTAACAACAATAGGTATATCATATTATATATAAAGGGCGTGGGATTAGAAGTCAAGGGGAAAGATCGATCATTCGTCGCCAAAAACTTCCACATTTTTGACATTCCTTTGAAATTCGAGGTACGCTTCTTTAGACATTTCCGGCTTCGAGGATTCGAGGATCGATCTGGCCGAGGACGCATCCTCGAAGAGCAGGTCCACGGCCATTGCCGCGAGCGCTTTGGCTGGAAGGATATAGGCCATTTCGGGATCCGATATATGCCAATCGGGGGTGTGATGGCCCCCCGTCGCTCCAGCCAAAAAGGGGTGGAGAGAGGGCATGATATAAGAAACATCCCCCATATCAGTGGAGCCCGTTCGGTGGCCCCCCTGAAAGTACTGTTCTTCTCCGCCGATGAACGGGAGAACGTTCTCTTTGAACAATTCTGACATTTCGGGATTATTCAGAAGCGGGAAATAACCCGGAAGGGTTTCGATCTCGACACGAGCCCCGAGAGCCAACCCACCTGCCCGGAACGCTCTGTCTACTTTGGCGTTTGCTTCCTCAATGGCGCCGATCGTCTTACCCCGCACGTAGGTCTCAACCCGGACGTCGGACGGTATGACATTCACCAGATCACCTCCCCTCGTTATGATAGGGTGGACCCGGATACTGTCCTGGTCTCGAAAAGTCTCCCGAAGAGCATTGATGGCAGTCAGGGAGACGTGGGCTGCGTACAGGGCGTTGATCCCCTTATCTGGAGCGCCTCCGGCGTGTGCTTCCTTTCCGATGAATCTGACCTGTTTTACGATGCAGCCGTTGAAGGAATCGACGACACCGGCCTTCCGGTCTTCTGCAGAATTGTTGGTGTGGATCATCATGGCCAAATCGATATCGTCGAATTCTCCAAGACGGATCAATTCCGGTTTGCCCCCCAGAAATTCGATCTTTCCCTCCTTCATCACTTTGGATCGATACGCCACTTCGACATACTCTTCCGCTGGTACTGCAAAGAAAACGATATTGCCCGACAGCGATCCGATTGCCTCCGCGTCGATCAAACCCATTGCAGCTCCCATCAGCCCGGTGATCTGGGCATTGTGGCCACAGGCATGGGCGGCCCCCGTCGTGGGGTTTGAACGAGGATGATTGGCGACGATGAGGGAGTCCAGTTCACCGATGAGTGCCAGGGTGGGGCCATCCCTACCCGTCTCCAGACGGGCTTTGACACCGGTTATTGCAAGACCTGCTCTGTGGGGCAGATCGAGAGACGCGAACTTCTCCCGGACAAGGGCAGCGGTCTCGAATTCTTTGAAACCCAGCTCCGGATTGTCCATAATGGTTTCGCCGATATCGATGAGTTCGCTTCTCCGATGATCTATAGCCTTGTAAACCTTGGCTTTAAGCTCCTCTTTTGTCATGTGGCCTCCGGGAACATGGCAATGGGCTGGGACTTGATATAGGTGTCCATAGGGTGTGGACCGTGAATAATTCATTAAATAATAGAGGGTCTTCATGGATTGTCAAGGGATAATGACCCCTAAGCTTTCAAAAAGTAGGCTATTTCATCTTGACTAATTCCTAACAGTCCGGTAGATTTCATGACGGTATAATCCAATAATCTGGCTCATACCGAATGAAAAAGGACCTGCAGCCCGGGGGGATCATCGATGCTCTGTGAGCGTTGCGGAAAATACCCGGTTTCAAAGGTTAAGACGGTCCTGGCCAACGACGGAAAGTCCTCCGCGTTTTTGTGTGAAAATTGTTTCAAGGCGGAAGGCGAAACGAGTCCTCCATCAGAGGCTTTGGAGAGCCCGTGCGATCGTTGCCGAGTTAGAGAGGGCACAGTAAAATACATCAAGATGGATGGGGAGCTTCGCACGGTATCCTATCTGTGTGAAGAATGCGCTGAGTCCCGGTAAAGGCAGGGTGATCCATGGAATCCGGACAGATGAAAAATCATGTCTTGATTATCGGAGAGGAGGAGGATTTCACCCGGGTTCTCGCGGTTTATCTATCCGATCTCGGTCTGCACACTTCAACCGCGAGTCGCTGGACGGATGCCCTTACGCGGATCGAAGAGGAGTCGCCCGGAGTGGTTCTACTCGATCCGTTGCTTCCCACCGTACAGGGGGAGACCATCCTCAAGTTTCTCCGACAGGAAGGTAATTCGGTGCCTGTCGTGATCATGTCGGACCATCTCGAAGCGAGGCGAATCGAGACGCTTAAATCATTGGGGGCAAGTGAGTTTGTCCAAAAGACCTTCGCTTTTTATCAGATCGCACAGGCTATAGCAAAGGTGCTTCCCGGGTGGTCTGCGGAGAATGCACCGCTTATCTCGGAAGAGGAGTTTCAGCGAATCGTCGAGCAGCGGCTCGGTGAAATCGATAAGGAGGATCGGCCTCCTCCGATGGTTGACATCAAACCCCAACCCATCTCATCGGTTTCCGTTCCATCTCAATCTGTTTCCAATTCACCAGAGGCCGCCGATGCGGCTTCTTCCGGACCGTCTGAGGTTGCCCCCCAGCCCTCCACACCTTCGACCGAGGTTCAGGAACCCATTCCAGAACCCCCTCCACCTCCTCCACAACCCTCGGCGCCCAGCGAGCCTGAGCACCAGAGGCGAAGGGTAAGACATCGCCGTAAGGTTGGGTCAAGGAGCACCAGACGCGTCGTTATAGGTTTTCTCTTGTTTGCTTGGCCGTCGGCTTTATGTATTTTTACCTTTGGAAAGCAATTGCCGATTTTGTAGCTAGCGGGTAGAGCAGGAACGCAGGGAATAGCCGCCAGCTTTCAACGATAATTTGAGTCGGAATTTTGGGGTCGGGCTCCTATTTCAGGAGTCAGATCCTTTTTTTATTTTTCTTTATGTGGATGACTGGGATCTTTCGAACGGATATCTTCAGGCCTGAAGGGGGGAAGGTGGGACGGAGACTTCGGGGTGCTGTATGGGGACAGGTGGGGAGATCAGGTTTTCCCGCTGCCGGTTGACAAACCCATCGAGATCTGAGAAGAACTCTTCGACCTGGAGGGCAACCTGGGACTTGAATTCGTTCAAGGCTTTCCCTTCCAGTTTGAAAGAGGTTCCCACTTCCTCAAGGAACCCATCCAGACCTTCCATTACCACGGACATGGTGCGGTCCAGCGCCCGGTCTACGAGATGGAAGAACCCCTGGGTGGCCTCTCCGGAAAGGGATGTCATCCGGTCCGTGGCGGAGAGATATTCTTCAAATATGTTGTTATCCCCCTCCGAGAGGGTTGTAGACTGGGAGGTAAACTGGTGGAGGAAAGAGGCCTCAAGAGAGATATTCACTTCAAAGGTACGGCCCACATCCCCGCCGGTCGAATCAATGTGGCCTGCCGTCTGAGGATCCTGGGATACCGAAATGGAGCGCGTTCGTTCGTAGAAAAGGTTCAAGGCCACCTGACGATCCTCTTGAACCCTTCTGTAAGCGGTCGTTCCTAATTCCTCGCTTTTCGGGCTTGTAGATGCGTCTTCCTGCACAAGCGATCGAACTGCCGCAATCTCACGACGGATGGACAGATGGCGAAACTGGAAACCGATATTCCCCTGTGCAGAACCGAGGACCCTTTCGAACCTGTCTTTCGGATTGTCCTCTTGTGAGCCGGGTTGGGGGAGGGGAGTCTGTTGCAGGATCTGGGGATGGAATTGCCTTGGCAGGTTTTGAAAGGGTTGAAGTGACCCCGATTGATCTGTTTGGATCATCGATTTCCCTCAGGAAATTGCCGGTTTATTTTCCACCTGTTCCTATGATCGGCAGAATTCCTGAGTTCTTGAGGGCTTTTTTTCGATCTGGCGTTATCTTTCGATCACGATCTCGAATCGCCGATTTTTGGCCTGTCCCTCAAGGGTATCGTTCGGGGCGATGGGCCGGGACTCTCCGAAGGCCCGTATAAACAGGATTCGGGAGTCGATCTTTCCCTGGTTGATCATGTAATCTCGTACCGTGGCTGCACGTTGTTCGGAGAGGTTCATGTTGAATTCGGCTGACCCCTCGTTGTCCGTATGGCCCTCGACGATGGCACGCTTGGGCTTGTGGATATCGATGAACCTCTTTGCCTTCTCCAGGTGCTGGATGGCCTTTGGGAGGAGGGTTGCGCTTCCCTTGGCGAAAAGCTCCTCTCCCTGGATGACGAGAACGGGTAAGACAAAATCGCCGACGAGAACGGCGTCCCTCTCCCTGAGGGGATTATCGCTCCCCGCCATCCCAACGATGCGTGCAACACAGTAAGCTTTCGTGTACCTCAATAGATTTCATCTGTCCGATGAAGATCCGGGTGGGGATGGAGATGTCACTTATCTCATCGACGATCTCCTTGTTCCGGTACACGTTCATGGTGTTTCCCTTTTGCAGCCCGTGTTGGAGCCCCACCGTGACGTAATAGTCGTTTTTTATGCTGTCCCGATTGGCCGCCTCTCCCATATCGAAGGGTGTTTTGACGCGGATGACCCGGAAGCGATTCTTTTGGCCTTCCGCAGGGGAGGTACTCAAGATTATCGGAAAGATTAAACATATGGCCTTGATGATAGGAAATAGGGATCGCATGACAACCTCCTTTTATGACTCAAAGCGATGAAATGTAACGTCGTTCCGCAGAAACCTACCCGTACGACGGACTTATTCGATCACCTTGCCACAATGAGGACACCTCAGGGAACCCGACTTTTTGTGCTCAATCGCTTCAACGAACCCGGCTCCGAGGATTCCGACGGGGAGTGCAAACATACCCACTCCGAGGATTGCGATAATCGCAGCAAAGAACTTTCCAAGGGCTGTGATTGGATATAGATCGCCGTATCCGACGGTGGTTAAGGTCACCACGGACCACCACATCGTAGAGGGAATGTTCGGAAAGGCGTCTGGCTGGGCAGCGTTCTCACAGTAATAGATCAATGTCGAAGAGAACACCATCAGCATCAACATAAGCATAGATGTAAGCACCAGTTCTTCTTTTTTCGATTTTATGACATGGCCGATCATCTGGAGGGAGGAGTTGTAACGGAAGAGCTTCGCGACCCGGAGGAATCTCATCAAACGGAGTACCCGGCCGGAACGAAGATCGACACCGACGAAAGGCAGATAAAAGGGCAAGATCGAAATCAGATCGATTATAATTAAAGGCCTGGCGATAAACTTTATTCGTCCGGCGAATGGTCTTGAGAAGCGTTGGTCCGATACACAGGACCAGGCGCGTGCGAGATACTCGACGGAGAATACCATAACGGAAAAGATCTCAAAACGGTGGAAATATGGGCCCATTCGATCCGAAACGGATGGGACCGAATCCAGGATAACCGCGATGACATTAAGAAGGATCAGGGTCAGGATCGTCGCGTCGAACCACCTGCTCGTGGAATCATCAGGCTTGGCAACTTCCACGATTTCCCATACCCTCTCTCGAATCGTCCCCATATAAACCGTCGGTCTCCCTCTATTACAGAATCGATATTCACCCTGAGAAAGCGTTTCAGGCAGGTATCCTTTTGTCTTCTTCAAGCTCGAACCGGTCGGTAAACTAAAGATGATAATAGCCATTCCCTACCGGTCCGTCAAGACAAAATGAGCTTAGATCCTTCGGTTGACTTTGATCCTTTGTTGTGATAGATTAGGCTTCCATTCAGATGATCGATCGGGGAAATTCGAAGCGATTTTTTTAAAAGACGGGAACCGACGTGCCAAAATTTCAAACTCAAACCTTGAAACGGATCGGAGTGGAGCTTTTCAAATCGGCAGGTTGTTCGGAGAAGAACGCCATAATGGTCGTGGACCACCTGGTGGAGTCCAACCTCTTCGGTCACGACTCACACGGTGCGATCCGTATTTACGAATACCTTGAACATATACGCGAAGGGCGGTTTCAAGCCGACGCCGAGCCCCGGGTGGTTCGCGAAACCGCCTGTACTGCACTGGTGGACGGCGGAGGTGCGATCGGACAGGTTGGCGCCACCTTTGTCGCCCAGCTGGCCATTCGAAAAGCTCGCGAACACGGGACCTGTTCGGTTGCCCTCAGAAATACCAGTCACGTAGGCCGGGCTGGGGCCTACCCTCTGATGGCCGCGCGGGAGGGAATGATGGGGCTTGCGTTTGTGAACGCAGGGAAACTGGGCTACCAGATCGCTCCTTTCGGGGGTATAGATGGCCGGTTGAGCACGGACCCGATCGCCTTTGCGGCACCCAGGCGGGATTCGGATCCCATCATGGTTGATATGACCACATCGGTCGTTGCTGAGGGGAAGATCCGCCTGGCCAGGAATCAGGGAAAGCCGGTTCCGGAAGGGTGGATCATCGACCACGAAGGGAATACGACGACGGATCCGAACGTGTTTTTCGATGGGCCCGGAGCCATTCTTCCGATGGGTGGGGTGGTGGGCCACAAAGGTTATGGATTGAGTTTTGTGGTTGAGCTTCTCGGGGGTACTCTGAGCGGCCAGGGATGTGCGGGGGGGGAGAGGAAGATGAAGAGCAACGGGGTACTCATGACGGTTTACAATATCGAACACTTCACAGATCTCGACACATACTATGATGAAGTAGAGGATCTCATCAGACACGTTCAAACGAGCCGGCTCTCGAAAGGATTCAAGGAAATCCTGGTTCCGGGTGAGCCTGAATTCAGGTCAGCCCTGAAACGGGAGGAGGATGGGGTAGAGGTGGATGATACCACCTGGTCTCGCATTTGCGTTGAGGCAGAGGCCCTCGGGTTGGATCCCGCAAAGTTGGAGGCATGAGGCTCCTGTGTTGAATGGCTTTCTTGAATCGAATCAATCCTCCGGACGGAAAACAGCACATGGAGGATAACATTAAGATGGAAAAGAAAATGTGCCTCCACTTAATCGTTGATGGCGTTGTTCAGGGAGTGGGTTTCAGATTTTTCACGGAGAGGACAGCCAGACGATATGGCCTATCTGGATGGGTCCGGAATCTGCCGGATGGCCGGGTGGAAATCGAGGCGGAAGGGGAAGAGGGGGTTCTGAACGCATTTCTGAAGGATGTAAATCAAGGGCCGAGCTTTTCCAGGGTGACGCACGTCGGCGTCGAGAAAATCCCCGCGCCGGGGCACCGGTCGTTTGAAGTGAGATTTTGAATCAAGAACCGTGATTCGTGATTCGTGATTCGTGATTCGTGATTCGTGATTCGTGATTCGTGATTCGTGATTCGTTACAAATTGATCCGAATAACTTGAGGAATAGTCAACTTTCTTTTTGAATGGATTCGGTTTATTGGCTTTTCCGATCCACGAATCACGTTCCACGGCCTAGATGGAGTGATTCATGGCTGACTTATCAAATTATATCCGAGATGTTCCGGATTTCCCGAAGCCGGGAATCCTGTTTCGGGACATCACCCCTCTGCTGCTGGACCCGATGGCACTTAACCAGGCCGTGGAGGCCCTGGCAAACCCATATCGTGAGCGGGATATCGACCTGGTCGCTGGCATCGAGTCCCGAGGTTTTATCTTCGGCGTTGGCGTCGCACAAACCCTGAACCTGGGATTCGTCCCGATTCGGAAGCCGGGAAAACTTCCCGCAGACACGGTCCGGGAGGAATATCAACTGGAATACGGAACCGATGCCGTAGAGATTCACCGGGATGCGGTGCGTCCGGGTCAGAGCGTGTTGATGGTGGACGATCTCCTGGCTACCGGCGGAACGATGGGGGCGAGTTGCCGGTTGATTGAGCGGCTGGGTGGGGTTGTTGCGGGTGTGGTGTTTCTGATCGAGCTGACCTTCCTGAACGGACGGGAAAAACTGGAGGGGAGGGATATCCGTGTGGAAATACAGTATTGATTGGGAATTTTGGATAAAATCGGATGTTCAAACCCTATTCGGAATCGATCTCGGCCGGTTCGCCGAGGACGTCCCTGACGGTCTCAAACAGAACCTCCACCTTGAAAGGCTTGGGAAGAATATGTCGAACTCCGAGTCGCCTCATCTGTTCGATTTTGGGGTCTGAGGGATCGGCGGTGATGGCAATGACGGGGGTATCGATTCCATTATCCTGCAGGGCCTTGACAAACGTCAAACCGTCGATCAATGACATTTTCACGTCAACCGTTACCAGGTCGTAAGGTTTTTCCCCCCGAGCGGTGGACAGGGCCACGTAGCTGTCCACCGGCGCTGTCACCTGATAGCCCTTCGAGGTCAGAATATCGACCAGAAACGCCCGCATCTCCTCGCTGTCTTCGAGGACTAAGATTCGTGTTGGATCATTATCGCCCATGTTTGAGCCTCATTTCTGACGGCCGCTAAAATAAGTCATGGTACCGGGGAAGTCAAACGGAAAGGGTTATCTTCCCACTTCCGATCCTACCCGGAATCCGGGGACCTGGGACAGGGGAGGTTGACAGGGGTGCTCGATAAAAAAGCCGAATTTGTCCGGGCCCTCTTCACAGGGATCCCCCGGGAATACGATAAGCTTCTTGGGTTGCTCACCTTCGGACAGGACGGACGCTGGCGTCGGAAGGCCATTCAGGCTTCGGGGCTGACGCCTCCCGCACGCATCCTTGACCTTGCAACAGGCACGGGCATCTTCGCCTACGAATGGCTCGACCTCCTCGGTCCGGATCTCAAGATCATCGCCCTCGACATTACCCCCGCCATGCTTGGCCAATCCATGAAGGTTCAAAACGATCGGGGCGGAACCGATCCGCTCTACTTTGTCTGCGGCAGGACCGAAATGCTCCCCTTCCCGGACGAACATTTCGATGGGATCAGTATCGGCCTCGCCCTGAGAAACCTTTCTTCACTCGAGGCCTCGTTTGCCGAAATGACACGAGTGGTCCGACCCGGCGGAAAAGTGCTCTCCGTGGATTTCACTCGTCCGGCCAACCCTCTCTTTCGCCGACTCTACTATCCCTACCTCTGCAGGGGTCTTCCCGCGATCGGCCGCGCGATTTCCCCGGAGTGGGACGAGACTTTCGAATATCTCTGGAGGTCCATTCTCAACTTCCGGGAGATCGGGGAAGTAACCGGCGTGATGAAGCGCGCGGGTTTTAAAGACATCGAAGCACATTCCCTCACAGGGGGAATCGCCACCCTTTTAATGGGAACACGGCCTTGAAAGGGGCATGGTACGCGCGCGCGGGAACCCTTTGGAAGGATTTCTGGACCCTCTTACATCCTCCTTACACTTCCATGGTCCTTGCGTATGTGACCATCGGGGGGTGCCTCTCTCCGACGCTCCATACTGACCGGCTGGTCGGACTTCTACTGGCTTACCTGCTCGGACTCGGCGGGGCCGCCCACTTCCTGGATGAGACGCGCGGACATCCCTGGGGGACGGGATTTTCAAACCGTACCCTCTATTTCCTGACTTTCCTCACACTCACCCCAGCGGCGGGCATCGGCCTTTATTATACCTGGAGGGTCAGTCCCTGGTTTCTCTCCTTCGTTATCCTCGGGATGTTTTTCGCGTTCGCCTATAACCTGGAATGGTTCAACGGGAGATTTCATACGGATCTCTGGTTCGCCATCAGCTGGGGAGGGCTTCCCTTTCTCACCAGCTACTACCTCCAAACGCTTTCGGTCCAACCGTGGGCCTTTGTCCTGGCCGCCACCCTGGCCTGTACCGCGGGAATTCAGATTACCCTCAGCCGGTGGATCAAAGGCTATCGCCGAGGCCCCCCGCTGGCCGCACTGAGCTATTCGGATGGCCGGTCCGAACCGCTTCAAACCCATCAACTCATAGCCCGGCCTCAACGGGCGCTGAAACTGATCGTTTATACCGTTGACCTCCTCGCAGTTGCGCTTCTCCTGCGGCATTTCATACCTGAATAGTGGCGTTTTACAGAATTAACCTTGAATTTTGTCCGCTTTCAGACGAAGAATGTCAGTCCTAACGCCCTCATCCCCTGTATCCCCTTCTCCCGCTTAGCAGGAGAAGGGGACGATGACAATCCTTTCCTGTATATTAAGAATCTCGCCTTTCCCTTCATAAAACGATTAGATCATTTTCGCTATTCCCCTCTCCCGGCACCCGGGAGAGGGGTGCCGAGCTTGCGAGGCGGGGTGAGGGAGCACGAAGGCGTTCCAAAAAGTGTGTCGCTCCGAATGGAAGAAGAATGAGATATCGGTCGTACGACTTTCCATTGCCTTTGTGATGATCTTCTTCTTCAACCCTTTGAGGCCGCTTGAAGCATCGAAGATGATGAGAGGGAAAAAGCTGAGGTTCATCTGCGGGAAGATGAGGGGGATCGGGTCATACTGGCTGGAATCGACATCCCGGCCTCATCAAAAGTTATCTGGGCCGTCCTGACCGACTACGACAACCTGGAGACCTTTGTCCCTGACATGATCCAGAGCCGCATCCTTGAAAGGGGAGAGGAGGGCCTGATCCGGCTTGAACAGATATCCGCCAATCGATTCTTGTTTTTAAAAAAACGGGTCCGGGTGGTCCTCCAAGTCTCTGAACGACTTCACCGAAAAATCGAATTTGTCCTGATCGAAGGGGATTTCCATACCTATCAGGAGTCCTGGGAAATCGATATTGAAAAGGAACCCATCCGGCTCAATCTCAATCTTCGAACACGGCCGGCATTCTTCGCGCCCGGGTTTATCCTGGACCGTGTCCTGCGCACCTCAAGCGCCCAAAACCTGGAAGCGGTAGGGGAGGAGGCGTTGCGGCGGAAGAAGGGATCAGAGTCGGAGGTCGGAAGTCAGAGGTCAGGGAAAAGCAGTAGCAGACGGCAGGAAAGTCAAAGGCAGGAGTCAGAGATCGGAAGTCTGGGAGAGCAGTAGCAGATGGCAGGAAGGTCAAAGGTAGGGGTCAGAGGTGGGAGATCAGTGGAGGAGGCCGCGATTGTTAGGGGATCCTAAACCAAAATGAATACCTCCTGAGCGGAGTTCCGCGTTTTTGCGGAACGTAGTCGAAGGACGGGGATGGTCATGGGAGGAAATTGCAAAGTGAAAAAATCAAAAGTCGGATGTCAGAGATCGGAAGTCTGGGAGAGCACCGTCTATGGAGGAGATATTATGGCAAAAAAACCTTAAGCTCACCTGAGCAGAGACAAGGTTTTTCCTGCCCTTCCAATTCTGCACGCGCGTGCAGAATTGGAAGGAGAATGATCTGTATCTCTTTGTAAAAAAATCAGATAGGTAAGTTTTAAGCAGCCGAAAACTGGCCGCTTAGCTGCAACCAAAATTGGAATTGTGAACACGTGTGCACAATTGGGTTGGTGTCACCACCAGGTGCTGTTTCGGGTGCCTTCGGAGTTCCGTTTACCTTCCCTTTTCCTTCCGTTGATATTCCGTTTGTCTAGCGCTTTCCTTCCGTTCTCCTTCCAGGTTGGCTTCAGTGCCCCTGAATGTTTACTTGACAAAGATCATCTTCCGAACCGCAACCTGCTGACCTGCATGGCCGGCAGCGATCAGCCTTTTTTCTTCGGCTCAAGCCGAATCACCAGCCTGGAATCAGTCGCCTGGGCGACTTTGCGGAGCATTTCTAGAGATCCACCGAGGTACTCCGGTTTTTCCAAACGGGCAATGCTCGGTTGTTGCGTCTTGAATCTTCCTGGCCAGTTCGGCCTGGCTCATGTTGTTTCGCAGACGCGCATCGATGATGCTGCGAACGCGCTGGAACTCGGGACTCTGTTCTTCGTATGCACGGCGAAATTTCGGATTCTTTTTAGTTTTCCGCGAACACTTGCCCAGGACTTCTCTGTTGGCATGATCAATCTCCTGTGTGGGCCATATAATCTCGCATTCGTTGTCTAAGATCTTTCGGCGAGTGTCTTCGCCTCGTATGCTTCCATCTCCGTGATCCAGGCACTTCCCGGGGGAACATTCCCCCGAACACAGAGCATGTCCCAGACGGCGCCGAAGGGCATTGCCTTGAATTCCTCCATTAGGGCAAGCCTCTGGGCGTTTTTACCCTGGTCCTCATAGGTCCTAAGAACCCCCGAAGGATCCAGCAACGAATATAGAATGGCCTTTCGCGTCGCTCGTGTTCCGATTATGTCGTGTTGAAGTCGAGGGCGATCCCGATACCTTTCGCCCACTCGATCCATTTGGAAAAGTTTTCGGGAACCTGTTCGTCACGCCCGATAGGAGGTCCGTCGGTTTCAGCGTACATGGCGTGTAGATTCGTCCTCTGAACCCCGGGCAGCAGAGCGATCACCCTGGCCAGGTCCTCCCGGATCTCATCTCCGTTTCGGGCCTTTCCAGGATAATTTCCGGTTGCCATGATTCCCGCACCCGCGATTTCCTGACCGGCTTTCTCGAGGCCTTCCACGTCATCCGTCTGCCAGCAGTGGAGGGAGATCGGAATTTTGAGTGCTTTCTGAATGGCCTCGTCGGTATCGACTTCGAAACCGGCATAGGCGCGCTTGGCCTGCTCATAGTTTTTTTCAATTTGCTTTGCGGGGAAAGCCGGTATAGCGTTCATCGTTTCATCTCCTTTGCGGGCACAGCCCTTTTACGCCAGGCGATTCGATGATCTTATTCTCCCGCTTCTCTTTCCATTTCTTCCTGCAATCGCTTTACAAAATCGTTTTCTATCAATTCCCCACGAACAGCCGTGAAATCCGATTCCTTCTCTTCGTCGTCTCCATCCGCCCCGTATCCGAATTTCGCCTCCTCTCCGAACTCCTTCTCTGCGTCGGCGAGAATTTTATTCATCGAAGTCGAAAAATCCTTCTTCTGAGCAGCCCGCATCTCGTTCAGGTCTTCCACTGAAAGATCATCTACAGATTTCCCTTCGCGTTCCTGGAAGGTCCTTCTCACCCACGCCCATTCGTCCATCGAATAAGCGTCAAAAGCCCCTTTGAAGGCATCCTGAAATTCGGAGGCATCGCTTATCCTTCCGCTTTCGATATCGTCCTCCAATGCCTTCAGCCGGTCGCCTGCGATCAACAGTCCCGAAACATCCGCCCACGTTTTACAATCGATGCACCCTTCGTCTTCCGCCAGGGAGGCACAGATCGCCTCGATCCCACTATCCTGCACAGGGGTGACGCGATCGAGGATTTTTGCATTCAAATAGGTTTTGATTCTGGCGCTATAGTTCCTTGAGCCGTGGCGTAAAAGAAGACGCTTGATGATCACGCCGTTGTATCTAATTTTTTCGACTTTCTTCGGGGTCTCTTGGTAGAACTTCGTCAAAAGCGCCTCCGCCCGGATCATTTTCTGAACGACGTAGGGGCTGAAGACTTCAAATCGGATCAGGTCTCGTTTTTGCGTCGACTTTCTCCTGTCCCGGGTCGGCCATTTCCACGCGTCCCTTCTTGTGCCCACGGAGAAAAGGTTCATGGCAGGTGTCAAATAACTTTCACCTCCCTCTTCTGTGACATAAGAGAAAGGCAGATCTCCGATTTCGAAGTTGGTCATGTGTTTGCCGATAACGACGGAAAATGGACCGACCAGACTGGGCCAGATCAGATAGGAGAAGGATCCCATCTTGCTTCCCCTTTCCAGGACTCCCTGGTGGATAGGCCCGAGTTTGTACATGTGGTTGCTCTGGTTCGTTCCGCTCCCCGCGTTGAAGAATGAGAATAACCCTGCGACCAACAGGGTGCTCTTATGATGCGTCACGGTGTAGGGCCCCGCAAAAGCGGAGCAGGCCTCACCGTGGAGACACTCCGAGTTGGCAAAAAACAGGGAGTTCTCCGCCGTGAAGAGTTTTCCGATCTCAACTCCCTGGCCTACGAAACAACGGTCAAGCTGTGCGCCGCTGTCCACCGTAGATCCCTCTCCAATGATAAAATCATCTGCGACCACTGCCGAACCCACCCGGGTAGGCGCTATCGCTTCGCTCAGGATGGTTCCGTTTCTGAGTTTGGACGCACCGGACACCCTTGCGAAGGGACCCACGTTGACATCTCGGATCTCGGTCACATGCGAGATCATCGCGCCTTCTCCGACCCATCCGCGGTCCGAGGTGACACCTTCGACATAGGCATCGATCATGATATCCATTCGCCGGATCATCTCCGGCCGGTACCGATGCATGGTCAGCAGGTAGGCGAATTGGCTGGACATCTCATTAAAAATCCGAACCTCCCGGCCCCCTCCCTCGTTGACCGCGTCCAGGGCAACACCATTTCCAAAGGTCGCCCCCGCAACCGTGGCCATGCTCCCGACGTCGGTTACCACGACTCCCGCTTCGATGGTATAGTGCGAGATATGGCTCCCGATGTTTGTAACCCGTACGTTGTCCCCAAGCTCACACTCGATCAAAGTTGCGTTTCTTAATTCGGCGTTCAGCATCTGACCGTCCGGAAGGGTTACCTGGCCTTGCAACAGGCCGATCCTGATATCTCCGATAAATGAGATATTGTGAACTCTTCCGGGATCGAAACCCTCTCTCACTTTAACTCTGGACCAATCCTCGGCAGAGCATCCGAAGATCTCCATTTCCACGATCTCTTCTTCCAATAGGTCCCTGTACCCACCCATCATTCGTCTCCTTTTAGACGCTTTCCGAATTCGCCCTTTGGAGGGCCATCGTTATCTGTTTAAAAAACCAAGAATTAAGAATTATTATTTTACCCAAGGGAGGGCTTTCCTGTCAAGGAAATTTTCTCGGTTTTCCACACTATGAATGAAGCAAAGGCCTTTACATCCCCAGTCCTTTTGTATATATTTTTGGTTTCAATTCAGATAAAAGTTAAGAAACTGGGAATTTATGCCGGGAATCAACCTGAAAATCTGTGACGATGCGGAGGGGGTCGCCCGTGAGGCGGGTGGCGTTGTGGCTGATCTGATTCGCTCTAATCCCGCGGTAGTACTTGGATTGCCTACAGGTTCAACTCCAGAGTTGACCTATGCCGAGCTGGCCAGGTTGCATCGGGAAGAGGGCCTCAGCTTTTCCGGGGTGACCACGTTCAACATGGATGAATACTGGGGCCTTGAGGGGGACCATCCTCAGAGTTACCGGGCCTTCATGAACCGAACCCTTTTCGATAATGTAGACATCAAACCCTGGAACACACACGTTCTAAACGGGCGGGCCGCCAACCCCCATCTTGAGTGCCAGGCCTATGAGACCAAGATCCTATCGGTCGGGGGAATCCAGCTCTGGTTGATGGGCATCGGGATCAACGGGCATATCGCGTTCAACGAACCCGGAAGTTCCGTTGACAGCCGGACGCGTCTGATCAACCTTTCTCCGAGCACCATCGAAGCGAACAGCGACGGAAGATTTTTTAAGGATCCCGATGAGGTCCCTCGCTGCGCATTGTCCGTCGGAATCGGGTCCATCCGGGAGGCGCCGAAACTCCTGCTCCTGGCAACGGGTCCGGGGAAGGCCAGGGCGATAGCGGATGCCGTCGAGGGGCCTTTCAGTCCCGAATGTCCGGCGAGCCTTTTGCAGGATCATCCCGATTGCACCTTCATTCTGGATCGATCCGCTGCAGGTGAACTGAAGCAATTGGATTAAGGGCCAACCTAAGGAAGGAAATCATATGGACAGAGAAGAAATCAAAGGGCGGGTTTTCAAAGTCGTCGAGCAAGTCCTCAAGGTTCGTGCGGAGGAGATTCAGGAACCCCACAGCTTTACGGCGGACCTGGGTGCGGAATCGGTCCAAGCGGTCGAGTTAATGGCAGGGTTTGAGGAGGAGTTCGATATCGAAATGGATGAGGATGAAGCCCTGAAGGTACAGGACGTGGCAGGGGCCATCGATTTCATCGCCGAATATGTGAGTTGATTTCTTATAACGGCAACGGAGGACAACAGGACATGGCAAGGGAATGGAAACTGAAAGAGACGGACACACCCAATCTGCTCGAGGAACAGTTCGATTACAGCCTTCCGCCCCGCATATGCTGGGAGGGCCCAATATTCGAGGAGATCGACGGTAAAGTCGTTAAATTTGATCCTCAGGAGGCGATCGCCAGGGACCTGGTGATTACCGACACCACCTTTCGGGACGGCCAGCAGGCCCGGCCCCCATACACCGTCGAACAGCAGGTCACCCTGTTCGATATGATGGCCAAGCTGGGAGGCCCCAACGGCGTCATTCGACAGTCGGAATTCTTCCTGTATACCAAGAACGATCGAAAAGCCCTGGAGGACTGCAGGGCGTTGGGCCATCGATATCCCGAGATCACCAGCTGGATTCGTGCCAATAAAGGGGATTTTCGGCTGGTCAAGGAGGCGGGCGTCAAGGAAACCGGAATGCTGACTTCCTCCTCCGATTACCATATTTTTTTCAAAGCCAAAAAGAACCGCCAACAGGTCTTCAACGACTATCTTGAGGTTGTAGAGGCGGCATGGGAAGCGGAAATTCGACCTCGCTGCCATCTGGAAGACGTGACTAGGGCGGATATCGAAGGCTTCGTCCTTCCATTCGTCTCCGAACTCATGCGCCGTTCGGAGCAGGTCAATCCAGAGCTGCGCGCAAAGATCCGTCTATGCGATACCATGGGATTCGGGCTCAGCTTTCCGGGGGCGGCTCTCCCCCGATCGATTCCCAAGCTGATCTATAGGATGACCAACGATGCGGGGGTACCCTACGATTGTCTGGAATGGCACGGGCATAACGACTTCCATAAGGTTCACATCAACGCTGCGACGGCCTGGATCTACGGATGCAATGCCGCAAACACCACCCTGTTCGGTTTCGGCGAACGCACGGGCAATCCGCCTCTAGAAGGCGCATTGATGGAATACATCGGCCTAAAAGGATCCTTATATGGGATAGACACCATGATGGTCCAGGAGATGGCCGACTACATGCGGTCCATTGGCGTGGAGATCCCTCCGAACTATCCGTTTGTAGGGCGAGATTTTAACACCACCCGGGCGGGAATCCACGCCGGGGGATTGCGCTCAGATGAGCGGATCTACAACATATTTGACACGACGGCTCTCTTCGGGAAACCTCCGCGGGTCTCGATCACGGACAAGTCGGGTGTGGACGGCATCGCCCTCTGGGTGAACGATTTCCTCGGACTCAAAGGAAAGGATCGACTCAGCAAGATCAAGGTGCACAGGGTTGCCCGATGGGTGATGGATCAATACGAAAGTCACGAGCGCACGAGTGCGATTACCGACGAGGAGCTGGAAGAACAGGTAAAGACTCATCTGCCGGCTTATTATGCCCGCGCCCGGAGATTGCGGGACACGGGCTGAACCCCGGGTCACATTTATCCTCAACACAGGCCCCACCTGAAAGGCGGGGCCTATTATGTATCAGGTTGGAGGATCACGCTGGTGGCACTGGTCGATCAGCTCATCTCAAAGGCGAAGAAATTACGGAAACGCGTCGTCTTTCCGGAAGGGGAAGACGAAAGGATCCGCCAGGCTGCAAAAACCCTGGCGGAAAGGGGGATCGTACGACCGATTTTGCTGGGTGAAAAAGACAGTATTACAAACGCGATCGGTGGGCCCCAGTCAGATGGGATAACGATTATTGACCCGGGGAAGTCGGTTGAGCTATCGCGCTATTCTGCCGCCTACTCCGGACGGAGGGAAGGTATAACCGTCCCGGTGGCCAGGCGATTGATAAAGAGGCCGCTCTTCTTCGGGGCAACCATGGTGAGAGAAGGGGACGCGGATGCCGCCGTCGCCGGTGCAACCATGCCCACCGCACGGGTCATATCCGCAGGGGCGCTGGCAATCGGCTTTGAGAAAGGAGTCCGCCAGGCCTCAAGTTTTTTTATTCTGCTTCTGGAGGGGGAGACGGAACGCGTCTTGATCTACGCGGATTCCGCGGTGGCCGTTGATCCCACTTCGAACGAACTGGCTCAGATCGCGGTGATCACCGCGCGCAACGCCGGCCGTTTGCTGGATATCGAACCCAGGATTGCAATGCTCTCGTTTTCCACACACGGAAGTGCGGACCACCCTCGTGTTGAAAAGGTCCGAGAAGCAACACGCATTGCCAGAAAGATGGCTCCAGACTTGAAAATCGACGGAGAGATTCAACTGGATGCGGCAATCTCACCGGGGGTATCCAAGAAAAAATCCCCCGAATCCTCTCTCAAAGGAGAGGCGAATGTTCTTATTTTTCCGGACCTGGATTCGGGCAATATCGCCTATAAGTTGACCCAGTATTTGGCATGCGCAAAGGCCATCGGACCGGTAATGCAGGGGTTCCGCAGGCCTATCAACGACCTGTCACGCGGGGCTTCTGTAGAGGATATCGTCGCCCTTGCCGCAATTTCGGCGATACAGGCGGAGGGAAGGGGAGGGTAAAGGGTTATGATTATTCACAGGGAGGGGCATATTTTGTAACCATCTGCGTGAACGATAAAGAACCTTTGTTTCGCAGACCCACCCCGCCCCGGCGTGACTTAAGCCGGGGCGGGGTGGGTCATATCCCATGCTCATCTATCCAATTCCGAATCCCATGCAAACAGGGCGGTTCGCGAACCGCCCTACGGAATACAAAAGTCCGGCCAATCCCGAATCGGTTCATCGGTCAAACATTGGCCTCCAACCATTTGTAACACTTCTGGTACCCCACTGCATCCTCGAGTTCAGGACCCTCGTACTCCGCACACCAGACCCCGTCATAACCCGCCTCCTTGAAGCACTTCACCGCGTATTTCAGGTCGATCTCTCCTTCACCCAGGACAGCACCTTGATATTCACTTCGGGAACCCCTGCCGTCCTTGATGTGGGTGTGGAAGACGTGTGGCGCGAGAATCTTGAAGAAATGGTTGATCCTGGGGAGCAGGTGGCCGAACCATCGGAAGTTCATCGTGTCCACGTTCACCCCGATTCGATCCGAACCCACCCGCTCGATCAGGCTCAACTGCCAGTCGCCATCGTTAGTGGAGAGGCCATGGTTGTCAAGCGCAACCCGTACGTCCAACTCTTCGAGGGAATCGGCTATTCTTTTAAAGGACTCAACCATCATTCCGTCCCAATCATACTCGGAGACTTCACCGCTGCGGTTCCAACCGCCATCCGATCGAACAATACGAGTCCCCGCGAAGGGGATGATTTTACAGACATAACGATAACGTTCTATTTCCGCTTCCCGTTCTTGCTTCGTGGGCTTTATGAAATCGTTTCCTGCGCACACCGACGATGGCTGGATCCCGTATTTCTCCATGGTCTTGCGGGCTTCCTCTGCGGATTTCTCCCCGTTTCGAGACTTTCCATCCCAGATGTCGTTGATATTAAGCTCAACATACGTGTATCCGATCTCGGATGCTCTTCTTAAGAATCCTTCGAAATTCTTATCGGGCCATCTATAGTGGACGGTTCCGATCTTTTCGTTTGCCATCTATTCTCCTTTGCGGTCCGTTGACTCGCAAAACCTTTCCTATGCCCGTTCCTTTCCCTTCGCCAGGACCTCGGTCTCCGGCAACCCGGCCCGTCTCATAATCGATTTTCAGTGCCTTCACCAGGCCGTAACAGGCAACAAGGAGCGCCACGGTAATCGGCAGCCCCAAGGTGATAGACGCCGTCTGCAGCGCCTTGAGCCCGCCAAAATAGAGCAGCACTGCCGCTACCGCCCCCTCGGAAAACGCCCAAAAAATCCGCTGCGACGTGGGCGGGTCCGGGTGCCCTCCCGATGTCACCATATCGTCCACCAGCGATCCGGAATCCGACGACGTAATAAAAAAGGTTATCACCAGCAGTGTACCCAGCACCGACGTCACCGAAGCCCAAGGCAGCTGGTTCAGCACCGTGTGAAAAGAAAGCGCCACGTTCTCCTTCACAACTTCTGCCAGGCCCCCGACACCGTACAGCTCGATGTGCAGGCCCGTACCACCGAAAACCGCCAACCACACGAACGTGGCCAGCGTGGGCGCAAGGAATACGTTCAGCACGAACTCCCGCACGGTCCGGCCTTTAGAAATGCGGGCGATGAACACTCCGACAAACGGCGACCAGGAAATCCACCAACCCCAGTAGAAGAGCGTCCAGCCCGTCTGCCAGTTCGATCCCTCCCGCATATCAATCCAGAAGCTTTTCTCCACGAAATGTTGTAAATAATCTCCCAGCGTGCTCGCAAACATCTTGAGCTGGAACAGGGTGGGACCGAAGACGAATACAAACAGCAGCAGCACGCAGGCCAGGATGACGTTGAACTCACTCAACAGACGGATGCCGTTCTCGACGCCGGAAACCACCGAAATTGTGGCGATCAACGTGATCACTACGATAATGATAATCTGCACGTCCGTGGCCTGGGCAAGGCCAGTGAATTCGCTGATGCCCGCGTTGATCTGCATGGCACCCAGCCCCAGGGAGGTTGCCACCCCGAACAGCGTGCCCACCGTGCAGAGGATATCCATCAGGTGGCCCAGGATGCCCCGGAATTTCTCGCCCAGTACGGGGTAAAGCAAGGATCGGGGCGCCAGAGGCAGCCCGTGTCGAAAATGGTAGTAGGCGATAGCCAGCCCGAAGATGATGTACACCGCCCAGGGGTGAAACCCCCAGTGGAAGAACGTGGTCCGCATCGCCTCCAACACGGCCTCGGGCGTTTCGGCCTCCACCGTGGGGGGCGCCAGGTAATGTGTGATCGGTTCAGCGATCCCCCAGAACACCAGCCCGATACCCATCCCGGCGCTGAAAAGCATGGTAAACCACGCAAAATAGCTGAACTCTGGACGGGAATCGTCATCCCCCAACCGGATATCGCCATAGGGGCTGAACCAGAGCCAGATCACAAACCCCACAAAGAGGGATACTGATAGGATGTAAAACCAGCCGAATGTCTCGGCGATAAACGCCTGTGTGGCGTTGAATAGGTTTGCAGCTGTCTCGGTGAAAAAGCTCCCGAAGATGAGAAAGCCAATCACCAGGGAGGCGGATCCCAGAAACACCGTGGGCTCCATCGCCTCCATAAACCGAGGGCGCTTCGACAATGTCTTCCTCCAGCAGGTTATGGATGACGAAACTGGAAAATCCCCCACACCAGGTACCCCTTTTTCCCGCCGTCGATCCAGTAGCCTAACCCTTTCTCCATCCGGTCTATATAGTCCTGGCTTACCACCTCGCTCAGCTCTTCTCCCCGTCGCTTCGTCTCCTCCAGCACCCGGGCGTAGTGGATCACAAGCTGATGCGTGAGATCCTCGAACCGGACCTCGTCCAAACCCGCCTCCCTGGCCGTCTCCCGGTAATAGTCGGGCGATCCCAGCGACTCTAAGTGGATGCGTTCCAGAATCGGCTGCAGCACGCCTTCGGGACAGTCGTCCGATTGCATAGGATCTGTAAACACTATATTGCCGCCTGGCTTCAAAACTCGCACAGCTTCCGCCAGCACCCGCGCCCGGTCGCCGCTGTGCAGGATCGCATCCTGCGACCATACGAGGTCGAATGTATTATCCCCGGCGGGAACGTCCTCGAAATTTCCGTCCACCACCTCGATCAGGTGGTCCAGTCCCTGCGCCTCGTTCATCTCCCGAGCACGCTCGTTCTGAACCTCACTCAAGTTAATGGCGATCACTTCACATCCAGAGGTAGCGGCAAGGAACCGCGCCGCGCCGCAAAACCCGGATCCCATATCCAGCACTTTGGTATTCGCATCCAGGCTTTCAGGCAATGACGCAAGGTATTCCACCGTCCGCCGGCTGGCAACAGGAATCGGCTCCTCCTCCGATTCGTATAATCCGATGTGGATATCCTCACCACCCCAGATCTTATAGTAAAAATTATCTGAATCCTCGCAGTTATAATAGTCCTTCGCCGTGTCCAGTGCGCTCGAATACGCCAAGCTCATCGCCTACCTCCGTAGTGGTTTTTCCGCCCGTGGCAAAAAAGTCGGGCTCTTCCTCCCGGTAAGTCTACTGAAAATCCCATAGGTTTCCACCTGTTGAAACCCCACCTCCCTTATAAGCTGCAGCGTATACGCCTTTCGGAGCGGGTACATGTTGAGATAGTGCTGATCTCACAAGCAATTTGTCGAGAGGACAGCGATTTTAGCGACGGTTGTTGTCAAATTTTGTCAAACTCAAGCCGCATATCCCGACTCATATAAGCTTATTTTTTGATAAATAATCATTTACAAAACACATTTCCCTTGGCACGGACATTGCATAATAAAATCCAGGAGACCAATATATCTAATGTGAGGGATAGATTCCAAGTTTAAAGGAAACCTATCTGGAACTAAATGTCTTTATCGGGCGTCCATCTGGTAGGACCCAGTAATACCTGATTAGGGGCCCCGGAGAGTGGGTCGGAAACGAATTCCGGACTACGGTTTTTCTCACTTGACTTCTTCTTCAAGATAACTTACATTTTACTCAACTTTTTAAAAATTCAGCCGAAAACTAGGATTAGAGACCAACTCTTTTAGGAGGTTAATCTATGAGACGGATTACTCTGTTTTTATCGGCGATGTGCCTGATCATCGGGGTATCGGCAGCTTTGGCGGCGGCCCCCGGGGGACTTTTGAAGGCCCTGGATGGAGGCGCGAAGGATGAAGTCCGGATGCAGGTGGTTCTTTCTGAGATGACGCAGATGAAAGGATATGGATTCGCAGTAGAATACGATCCTACCCAATATGAATTTATCCGGGCGGAACAGGGAGAAGACAATCTTTTCGGAACAGAGTCGCCCCTCTTCCTGACATCGACCAAAGAATCGGGAAAAGTCCTGATAGCGAACGCAAACGTGAACGCGAAAGAGGGCATCAGCGGGGATGGGTCGGCCGCTGTTCTCACTTTCCGAAAGATCGGCAACGTGACGGGAGAATTCGGTCTATCGGACCTTACGGTCCTCGATATTTCCGGTGGGGTGGACCAGATTAAGAATGTCCACGCCCTCGAATTAAAACCGAAAGAATTCGGCCTGGATCAGAATTATCCCAACCCGTTCAACCCGGTCACGCAGATAAACTTTCGAATGCCGGTGGATTCCCACGTGCGACTTGCGGTGTATAATATCCTCGGCCAGAAGATCCGAACCCTGGTCAATGAGTTCACGCCTGCGGGGTCCTACACCATCAATTGGGATGGCCAGGATGAGATTGGAAGACAGGCTGCGTCGGGTATGTATCTCTATCGGCTGGATGCCGGTCAGTTCAAGGCAATCAAACGGATGACCCTGTTAAAATAGAATCGAATACAACTGAGTTGTATCGTGGCGCACCTTATTTTTAAGGTGCGCCTTTTTTTTTCACTATCATCAGGGGTTGGAGGTCAGCCTCAACCTTGGAAGCCAGTTCGGGGCTTCTTGGGGTTCGGGAATTAATGCGAATGTTGTGGAGTCGGACCGTGCTGAAGGGGGGCGGAGTATGTCTTGTGGGTTCGATGGCGAGTGCTTGACAAGGTGGATTGGATTATCTACATTTGGCAGTTGCCTTGGACGGTGTATCCTGGTTTTATTTCTCCAGCTTCTGAATCGCGGATTCGCCGCCAGGATGGGAGGGGAGTTCTCCCAGTGTATCTGAGTAGGCGTAGGCGGTCTCCGCGACCGTGCAGGCGTTCAGATCGATGACGTAGTGGACCTGATTCGGATCGATATTCCTATCGTTACACCCTGCCCGAATCGTCGCCTTCACAAAGTCTTCTGTAGTCCCGAATTTGACCCGAACCTGATCGAGCATGATAACCCCCCATACGGGAATTCAATACGGATAGGCAAACCTCGAGAATTTACTCGGCAAAATTTAAAAACAAGATCATGTTTTGTCAAGTTTAGAGCCAGAACAGGCTCAATAGCCAGTTTGTTCATCCACTCATCTTTGATCGAATGTTTGAACCGCAATCGATGAATTGCACGGGTTGTGTTCGGTATGACATACCTCCTTGGCATCGATATCGGCACGACCGGGGTCCGGGCAATCCTCGTCGATGAGACCGGCGGGGTGGCGGCTGGAGTCACGATCGAGCATCCGATCCACACGCCAAGGCCCAACTGGTCGGAGCAAGATCCGGAGGACTGGTGGAAGGGAACCCTGAATGCGGTCCGGGGAGTCCTTGGAAAGATCGGTCCCGGATCCGGCAGGCGGGTTATCGGGCTGGGACTTTCCGGTCAGATGCACAGCTCTGTATTCTTAGATGGCCGCGATCGTGTTCTCAGACGGGCCCTCCTTTGGAACGACGGACGGACTACGGAACAATGCCGGTGGATCACCAAGCAGGTGGGCGCCTCCGGGTTGAAGCGCCTGGTGGGTAACCCCGCCCTTGAGGGTTTCACGGCACCGAAGGTTATCTGGTTGCGGGATGAAGAACCCAAAACCTATCGACGCCTGAGGACGCTCCTTCTGCCCAAGGATTACATCCGGTTTCGTTTAACAGGAGAAAAAGCAACGGAAGTCTCGGACGCGGCCGGGACGTTGCTTTTTGACGTGCGGAATCGGCGATGGTCCAAGGAGCTCCTCGAGAAACTCGACCTCTCTTCGAAAATACTTCCACCTGTGTTTGAATCGACGGAAGTTTGCGGAAAGGTGTCGCCCGCTCGACCGGGTTGAAATCCGGAATCCCGGTCGTCGGCGGGGGGCAGACAGCACGTGTGGAGCCATCGGGAATGGGATCGTACGAGAGGGGCGAGTGCTCTCAAGCATCGGAACCTCGGGCGTGATATTCGCCCATACGGATCGCGTCAAGATCGACCCGAGCATGCGGGTCCATACCTTTTGCCATAGTGTTCGCAGCCGATGGTACCTGATAGGTGTAACTCTTTCTGCCGGAAATTCTTTGCGCTGGTTCAGAGATTCCCTTTCGCCCCTGGAGACGCAGATGGAGCGTATTTCCGGGATCGATGCCTATTCCGTATTGACCGAAGAAGCCAGGATGGCACCACCGGGGAGTGAGGGCCTTGTTTTTCTCCCGTATCTCACGGGTGAAAGGACGCCTCACAAAGATGCCTCAGCCCGAGGGGTACTATTCGGTATCAGCCCGCGGCATAATCGATCCCACGTCGTCCGGGCGGTCATGGAAGGGATCACCTTTGGCATGAACGATTCTCTCCGGATAATCAGGGAATTGGGGGTAAAGGTGGATGAGGTCCGGACGACCGGGGGAGGAGCCCGCAGCGCCTTTTGGGGCCAGGTGCAGGCCGATTTTTTCGAGGCATCCGTAGGCACGGTGAATGCGACGGAGGGGCCTGCTTTCGGAGCCGCCCTGATGGCGGGTGTCGGGTCTGGAATTTTCGGGGATCTGAAGGAGGCCACGGATCAATTCGTGAAGGTAACGGGAAGAATCGAACCCAACCCCCAAAATGTCGCTCGATATCGGGAGATGTATTCCGTGTTCAGATCGCTGTATCCCGAGTTAAAGCGCTCCTTCCGTCGGGTTCGGGGGATCGTAGAAAAGCAAAGCCCGAAAGCGGAGAACTAAGGGTGAAAACGAAAATCGATCGTGCCGGGCATTGCGCCAAGTTGTATATATTTATTTTCTATTTCCGGAGGGTCTATGTTATTTAAACCGGTCAAAAGACTGACAAAGCGACAGATTAAAGAAGACAAACTGGTCACGATGGCTGCAAAGACATCGGCATGGCTTAGACTTAACTATCCAATGATCATCGCTGGTGCGGCCGGGCTTGTAGTACTCGTCATCGTCGCGAACATTATCCTGGGTAAAGATGAAGCACTTGGCTTGGAAGCCGCAGATGCTTTTGCCAAAACCAAGATCGCCGCGATCGAAGAGCGGATTGGAGATATATTTCTACACGGGGAAGAGGCATATACTAAATATCCCGGCACCGGGGGGGGAGCCCAGGCGCTTTTACTTGTGGCCAACACGTACTTCGACCTTGGCCGTTTGTCCGAGGGGAAGGGGGCGTTTCAAAGGTGCATCGACGACTACTCGGACGATCCGGTTATGGTCTATGCGGGCTGGATCGGGTTGGCGGCGTGCCTTGAGCAGGAGGGAAAACCAGGCGAGGCAGCGGCAAAATACGAGGGGTTTGCGAATACCTTTCGCGATTCCCCATTTAGGGGGGCTTCATTGATTGATGCCGCCCGCTGTTATGGGGAAGCAGGGAATCGAGATAAAAAGCGTGCACTCCTCGAAATGTTCATCGAGGGTCACAAGGATTCACCTCTGGTCTCGGATGCCAGAGTCAGGTTAAAGACGATGTGATAGTTGCATAGGTGGAATTTGGGCCTCATCCCCGATCCGGGCGATGAGGCTTTTTTTTTGTTCAGGACGAATCACCGGCGCTACTCCCAGAACACCACCTCGATCCTCCGATTCTTCTGCTGGTTTTCCACTGTATCGTTCGGGGCCACCGGGCGGGTGTCCCCGTATCCGACGGCTTTAATGACATCCTCAGAGATTCCCTGGCTCACGAAAAAGGCCTTGACGTTCTCCGCACGCTGGAGTGAGAGCTGATAATTGATCTTGGGATCTCCCGTGTTGTCGGTGTGTCCTTCGATCACAATCTTTTTCGGCTCGATCGCCTTTATCTGGGTAGCTGCCTTCTCGAACTCCTGAGTTGCGCCCGCGGTCAATTGAACGCTCCCCGGGGAAAACATCACTGCGGAGTCGAGCTTGAGCGAAGGGGCCACGGCATCCCCGACCATAAACCGATAGAAGTCGAGGGTGAGCTTTTTCATCGGTTCCTGCGAGACCACCTTTGTCAGGCTGGTCTTTTCATCGGCCGTGATGACCTCCAGGGTCCCGATCAGAAGCTTCACGCGCATCGGGGATTCGTCGGTAGGGTCGTCCGCGTAGATATAGCGGTATACGTTCAAAACGGTCCCCAGTTCCATACCCTGTTCATTCCCGGCGTTGATGAAGTAGAAAGGCTCCTCACGAATTCGGGGCATGTCCTCGGAATACGGCTGGCTGGTCCAAAAAGCCAGATTTTTCCTGGATTCCAACAATTTTGAAGAGTTTGGCTTCAACCGGAACCGAGAACAGCATGATTCCGGGATGCATACAAGATCGATTCTTTTCATGGGACCTCCAGCGTAGATGACGATCCTGACAGTCTTAACTCAAGGAATTCATTTAAATGATACAAGGGTATCTGTGATCTGTCAAGCTCAACGCTGTTTCTCTTCCCATCTACAGAGAGATTTATCAAAGATGATTCACAACACAGTATGTGTTACGATCGCGAGAAGGAACGCTTAGCGTCTTTAATGGCGGGCTTTTAATGAAAAGATGCCATAACCCATTATAATGATCGCAAGAACCACATAAAGGTAGGGGGGCATCAATGGGATTGTCCTGGGGACTTCGGGCGGACCACCCCCCCCGGCAGCCACGATGATGACCACGTTCGCATCGCTGGCCGCTATGGCGCTTCCCACGCCATAGGATGAGGGCATGCCGCCCCCGGTCTCGCGTATGTCCGCGTGGTCGAGGGCTGCCGCCAGTCTGAATCGGTGGCCTGGGGTTGCACCGGCAGAGACGTCGGCCGTCACGAAGAAGTAGATGGAACTGGGGACGTCCCCAGGATCCGGGATGTCTCTGTCTCCACCGGCCACGCCCTGCATGTCGATCAGGGTCGCGGCCACGATGCTCACCGCAACCGTCTTCATGAAAGTATCCCCTGCGTCGAGGGTCGCGTCGTCGCTCCGGTAGAGGTTCAACCCGATAAAGTCGGACCTAGCAAGTCCCGAGCCACCGCCACTCACGTCCGAAATGGTGACGGTAATTCCGAAACTCCCGGGCGGATTATCCCCGAGCCGGGCTGACCGCACGTCATTCACGGTGTCCTGAATATGCAAGACATAAACCTGGATTTCATTCCCGGGAAGCACGTTGTTCTCACCTGAAATTCCCTGCGCCGGGGTCACTTCAAAAACCTGGATTTGGGCTTGTGCCGTTACCGAGGTAAAGGCAAACATGATCAGGACGGAATACAGGGCGTTCCTTCTGATTGCCCTGCTCCCTGGGTGTGAAGCCGGTGGGGAGGGGGATCCCGTCCGAAGCCGGGAGGACGTTTTTTTCACGCCGATTCTCATCCGCTCCCTTTTGAACGAAGGCCGGGAAACTCGCTCTGTCCCGGGGGACTTTTCCCGGAGCAACCCACGGCTTCTGATATAGAACAGGGCTCCGGCCAGAAAGGGGACGCCTTCCCAACCGAAGTTACCCCAAAGAACCATAATTTTGGAGCAGAGCATCGCATTTTGATGGAAGAGGGCAGTCGCGATCCGGTCCGAAAGCGGTAGAAATGATCCGCCCTGGACCTGAAGGGTTTGGTTCACGGATTGGAGGGCGTTCCAGACCGCGAAATGGGAGAGGAGATAGATACAGAGAACGTGAGTCCCGAACAGAGCGATGAGGGCCGTGCCAAGGGCCTTCAGCCGGCCCTTCAGCTTTCCCGGCAAACCCGCAAACAGGGCGATCACGACCAGGGCGTTGAGATAGATCGTTCCGAAGGACTTCAACTCCGACCGAACGGTTTCAGGCCAGAGATTGCACACGAAATAAGTCTTTTCACCCACCTCCAGGCTGATTCCGGGTTGGAAGAAGGCAAAAAAGCGTTTGTCACAGACCCCAGAAGCGGCCCATAGATCCACGTCACCGGGGGCCAGAGGGCCATTAAGATTGCGGAAGCGGATAGGAA
Source organism: Candidatus Latescibacterota bacterium (assembly GCA_965217865.1). Taxonomy (GTDB): domain Bacteria; phylum Latescibacterota; class UBA2968; order SICM01; family SICM01; genus CBDCJO01. The sequence goes on from CBDCJO010000002.1 coordinate 5,393,863, forward strand.
TTTAAGCAGATAACGTATCGGTACGCTCATACTCTTTAACCTTATCGACCCACCAAACCCATAGGAAAAGGGCGTATCCGGCGCCGATCATGACAAGAATAAACCTGTGAAACAGGGGTATATAATCGGGTGCGGAAATCGCGATCGCGCCCATGAAAACCAGGCGGACCGTGCCGAAAGCAAAAAAGGCCGGGATCCCGATCGCGAGGCCTCGAAGTTTCCGATTGATCGGCGCTGGATAAGCCAACACGCCGGCGGCGAAGATCAAACAGGTGAATAAACCCGTACAACTATGTGTGATCCTGTGTGTTACACCGGCGAGGACGACATCGCAGAACCCGAATGCGAGATTTGTCAGGTCCAGGGGGGCCTTCACCCCAAAATATTCAAGCAAACCTGAGACCATTAGAGAGATCGGTCTCAAGTAGAGAGCGGAAAAAACTCCCTCGAAACTGTTGAAGATCAGCGCAAAAACAGCAATATAACCGATGAAGGAGAGGGCGAACCTCACCGGCCTCGAATTGCGGAGCGTCCCTTTAAGCATCGCAGTTCCCACCCAAATTTAATTGCCATCCCTGAAGAACCCTTTTATCTGTGTTCGAAATATCGGAAGATATTGAAAACGCTTGAGGATAAATCGGATTATTTGTGATCTTGCTCACACCTTTTCGAAGGTTTAATCGGAATTGATCGATAGGAACCTTTTCTCAATTTCAATATAGTTTCGAACACAAAAAAATCAATGACATAGTCCTTAAAATATTCCCGTCAGGTAACCGGGTATAAAACAGCCCTTTTCTTGAAACTCGGTTGGATTTGTGCGCATGGGGAAAAAATGGGTTGTTTCGCGGGGAGGTGTTGATTTTTAAGGTGAATATTTCTTGACACGCAGTCGATCATGTAATATAATAATATACTGGATAGTCGCTTTTTGTCGGAACGACACCGATCTGATGTCGGCAGCTGAAATTAGACTTCGTAGGAGCATAATTTCGAATGCCCGATGATGCGAAAAATAAATTGGCAGGGATGATCGCCCTGAAACAGGATTCGGTGGTCAAATCTCCTCCCAAACCTGCAAAGCCCAAAGCCCCCCCGCCGCCCAGAGGGGCTGATAAAAATCGGTGCAGCCATGGGAAAAGTGACCAGGGTCCAAGGTTCGGGTTCTGTGAAGTCCGCGGCGCCCAGGTCCCTGGGTACCGGCGCTGCATCGGTCGGTTCGAAACCTGCGACACCTTCGGCCCCAACCAAGGCCAAGGTAAAGAAGAAAAAGGTCAAGGTTAAGAAGAAGGTCAAGGTTAAAAAGAAGAAAGCCCAAAAACCTCCTGGACCGGGTATATTAACCTTGGTGATGGGCAAGTTCAGCAGCTACGTTCAGGAAGAGGTCCCAGGAGATCAAACAGGAGATTAAGGCCAAAAATCTCTTCAAGCCTATCAAAGATGGATTTGGTTCGGTGCTGAAGGGGGCTTCCCACGTCAAGAAACAGATCTCGGGAGACATTTCCCTTGAGGATGATACCCTCGCAATCCCCAAAGGGACCCAGCGTGCCGGCGGTTCGGGAGGACCCAACAGATCCAACCAGAATGAGGAGCTCCAAACCGTTGTCGACGAACAAAAGCAGACCGAAGAATTTGGATCTGCTTTCGAGAAGCTGGGTTCTATGCGGCAGCGGGATTCCCGTAAAACCCCTGCGGCCGAAATAGCGGAAGCTGAAGCCAATGCTGAAACACCCGAATTGGAACCTTCAACGATCAGCTCGGAGGAGGTACCCACACCCGCTGGGTCCGGAGAGGCTGTCCCACTTGTGGACGATCCGGGGGGGGACTCGATCGGGGAGCCTCAAAGTGCGGATTCTGTCCCCCTTGCCCAAACGACCGAGGAAGACCAGATGGGGAAGGCCATGGAACAACTGGGTTCCATGGCGACCCGGGATGCGAAACGTCAGGAGAAGGAGCCTGAGCCAGCAGCCATGCTTCAGGAATCCCCACCGGATGTCCAAACTGAAACTTCAGCGGCCCCGCAGGAATCCGATTCAGAACCGGCCCCTCCTTCGGGGGAACCCATGGGGGATGTTGCGTCGTCTGCGGTTCAGACCGAAACCGGTACAAGTGATGAGGCTCCACAATCTCAAAGGGAAGCGGTCCCACAGTCTTCAAGCGATAAGACCCCACCCGCACAACAACCTTCCCGGCAACCGGCTAAAACGATGAGGCGCAAGGGTGGAGCGGCCCCTCGGAAGTCAAATAAAACCGAACTATATATCAAATCCATAAAGTCGCTGCAGGTGCTGTTTGGAAATCAGATGTGGCGGGGTGTTATCGTAGATCCCGAACAGGATCCAAAGCAGTTATATACGCCAAGGTCGGCCTTCGAAGAAAGGTTTGTAGAAGTCGAATTTCGGAACGCCATGAAGGCGGCAACCCGGGTTGTCGCGGGATTCGGCGGTCAGATCCGAGAGCTGCGGTTCGATGAGCGCACGATAGCCGATGCGGTGGGTTTCCCATTTCCGAAGGTGGGTGGAATTGAGAACCCGGATGAACGCCAGATTGCGGAGAAGTGTGACAAGAAAATGTCGAAGCGGATCGAACAGTTCGCCACGTCCGACGAAGTCAAACGGCTGTTGATGCATACCGGGAGCCGGCTTGGCACCTTCGTCCCCGGCCTGGAGATTATCGCCCGGATCTATTTGGGTTTAAAAAAGGGGGGCGATATGGACCCCCAGGTCCGTGCGAACATCCAGAAAGATGTCGTATTCAAATACCAAAAGGCTTATTTTGCTGAGGACGCGGCTCGAAAAGCCCGCAATACTGCCCTTCGGTTCTTCTTCGAGCATCTTATCGATTATGGTCTGGAGGTCTATAAGGAGCGGAAAACGACCATCCTCGAGACAAAAACCCAGGAGATGGATGTGGAAAACCGCCTGGAGAGTCTTCAGGAGGTGTGTGGGAATCTCGCGGCCGAAAGAGCCTCCAAAGCGGTGCTTTCCGCGGCTGTCATTGTGGAGTTAAGGGAACACATCAGGAGCGCGATCTCAGATTTTGAGAAGGGGATTGATAGAACTGATTCGACCGATGGGATGATGTCTGAGGAGGAGGGGGAAGGGGAACATAAAAAAGGATCGGACGAACAAAAGATAGAAGGCACCCCGGAAAAGCTCGAGGCGAAGGCCGACGGGGCGATGTCCGGCGAGGGCGAGGAGGAGGAACCAGAGAACGGCCAAAAGCCGGAAGATGGGACCGGAGAAACGGGAGAAGGTGTTTCCGCGGATGGTGTCGCGATGTCCGGGCAAGCTCAAACCTGATCTGACACCTTGACTTCTCGGCCGAAATTTCCTACATTCAATTTGTGATTTAGTCCAAGACGAGGGCCATCTGCCGCCGCGCAGATGGGTTTCGTCTTTTTGTTTTCGCCCGGGCGTTTGAAGAGGCCGACTATCCTTAATCATACATAAGGGGCATGGCATAGATGTCTACACATAGTTTCATCACTCGAGAGGGTTATGAAAAGGTTGCCAAGGAGTTAAATCATTTCCAGGCCGTCGAACGACCGGCAGTGATAAAGGCCCTGACTCACGCCCGCAGCTTCGGAGACCTGTCCGAAAATGCCGAGTACGCCGCGGCCAAAGAGCGGCAGTTGCGGATCGAGTCAAAGATTAAGAACCTTTCGGAGAAGCTGGCCTCTTTGATGATTATCGATGAGTCCATGATGCCGGAAGGCAAGGCCTATCTGGGGACTGTTGTGAAACTCAAAGACAACAAGACAGGGGAAGAAATCACTTATCGCCTTGTATCCACTGTGGAAGCCGATTTCAACGAGAACAAAATTTCAACAGAATCTCCCGTGGGCAATGCCCTGCTGGGTAAAATGGCGGGAGAGACCGTTGAGATCACCGTACCTGCTGGGAAGCTGTCATATGAAATCCTGGATATATCAAGGGAATAGGATTCTTTTCCGCGCTTAGAACCAACCCAGCGATAGGTGAGGCTCGCCAGAATTTCAATTGCAATAATCACAAATACTTATCTTCCTTATCGGAAGGGGCAAGCCCTTTTTTTTTTACTCAATATCCCCTTTATACCCAAAGGACTTGACATCGATCTCCTTTAAGTTTATCTTGGATCTTGTTTTAGAATACCTTTATCCCTTTTGTGTTCGAATATTCCCTTTAAAGTGTTAAGCGACAACGTGTTTTATTAGATCCGGAATGTAGACCGCCCCTATTTCACAACATCGTGGAAATGGATTCATAAGGGGAGTTCAAAATGGCAAAACCGTCGCTCCAAGAGATTGAAATCGCCCCGGATATTAAGGGGATCAGATTCGATATAAACCCATTCTCGCTCTGCATCGCCCCTTCCCTGGGCGGAAAAATAACCTCCTTGATCTACAAAAAAACCGGAAAGGAATTTTTATCCAGGACGAGAACAGACTATAAGACAAGGGACTATGACGGAAATTTCAAGGATTATGAGAGAGATGGGGCCGATGAGTGTTTTCCGGCAGTGGAAGCCGGTGCGTACCCGACATATCCTTGGAAAGGGACACATGTGCCGGATCACGGTGAAGTCTGGACGCTCCCGTGGGAATATCAGTTAAAACAGAACCGCCTCCACATGTCGGTACAGGGAGTGCGATTCCCCTACATTCTGGAACGAAAGATCTCCTGTGAAGAACTTGCTCGAAAGAGCGCCCCTTATCTCCGGCTATCATATACGCTTCGGAACCTCAGTCCTTATCCGTTTTCTTTCATCTATGCCTTCCATCCCCTGTTTCAAGTTCAATCCGGCTGTCAGATCGTGTTGCCGGATGACACCAAAGTCGTAAACTATTGGAGCACGGAGGATCGGCTGGGCCGTCCCATGCAGGAGCAGCCGTGGCCGGATGTGAGGGACGTGACCCTCGACAAAAATTATCAACGTAACATCATCCGCTCTTCCAGACTCAAACGGGCAGAGAAGCTGTTTACGACCCGGCTCAACCAGGGCCGTTGTGCCTTACGATATCCAAGCGGCGAATTTATCGGATTCCTTTTCCCAGCGGGGAAACTTCCTTATCTCGGCATCTGGATCAATGAGGGGGCCTGGGAAAATCTCTACCACGTGTCCCTGCAACCGAGCACATCACAGGTGGATCGGTTGGACATCGCAGAAGGATTAAAGAACTGCGGTGTGGTTCCCCCCAAAGGGACGACCGAATGGGACATCAGTGTTATCATCGGGCAAGGGGCGGAGGAGATGGAGGATATGCTAGGTTTGTTCTAAATGATCTCCTTTCCGCAGTCCGTGCCGTGTCTTCGAAAGCTCATCGCATCTGCGCAGGAACTTAATCCGCACCCCTTAGACCATATTCCCTGTTCCAAATAAAGCGCCTTAAGACAACCGTCCCGGATGGCCTTGGAAGGGAAAGCACTTTGTCCGGTGGTGTATAGAACTTATAAAGAACATTTCCATGCATTATTTATTATGAATGTCCCTCTCTGATCAGGAATCGTATTCTAAGAAAGGCGGTGATTATCTGTGGCACAGCCTACAACAAAAAATCCCAAAGAGATCACCCTTTACATTCGGGTCGATTCTGGGCTCAAAAAACACCTTGAAAGGAAAGCGGACGAAATCGGGTTAAAGGTGTCCAGCTATGCCCGTATGAAGCTTGTGGAGGTTTCCGGTTATAAGAAAAACACCCTGTGACGTTGGGCCTTATAAGGTGAAGGATGTATTCATGGACAATAAGCAAATAAAGGCGCCAAAGCCGGTGGTTTTAAGAACGAAAGTAATCCTTCTGTTTTCTCTCGCGGGGTTTCTGTCGTTTGCGTGTGGTGCGAAAGTGGATTCAGAAACCGCTTTTCAGCAGGCCATATCCGCTATAAGAAGCATCGCAGGTGATCCTCTTCACCCGAACGCGCAGGGACAGGCTGTCGAAGCTCTCGGAATCCTTAAAGACACATCGGATCTGCCCCGGTTGGGGGATGTTCTCAGGCACGGCCGTGACGATCTCTCCTTCAAGGCCGCAAAGGCAATCGGCCAGATCGGAGGGTCTGAGGCGATTGACCTGCTTAAAGGGGTGAAAGACAGTCTCAATAATCCTATGGTCAGGGCACAGGTCCTGGTCAGCCTTCATAAACTGGGCGATAACCTTGCGGTCGAAGAGCTCAAAACCGGGTCAACTACAAAAGATCCGATGTGGAAGTCCAGCGCCATATCCGCCCTCGGAAAAGTGGGGTACATCCCGGCTGTCGACCATTTTGTCGAGATCCTCCGGAAGGATGAGAACTTTCTGCTCAGGTCAAGCGCAGCCACCGCACTGGGCCGATTGCGGGCTGAATCCGCCACGCGAGCTCTTGCGGAAGCCGTACGGAAGGACAAGGAGGAGATCGTCTGCGTAGCGAGCGTCGGGGCCCTTGCCCGGATCGGGACTCCTGCAGCGATATCGGCTCTCGAAGACGCCCTTGTCGAAGATCCAAACTTTCAGATACGGAGCAGCATCATCGACAATCTCGAAAAGCTCAAGGGGGGACAAAGGATTTTCCCCATGGTCCGTTCGAGGTTTGCCAAAAGGGGAGATAAGTTCGATCGCTACCTCGCTGCGGAAGCCATTGGACGACTCGGCGACAAGGAGGCCATTCCGCTTTTGAAAAGCGTCCTCCGAGCGGACCCCAGTCCGGAGATTAAGCTAATCGCCGCTCAGGCACTGGTCCGTCTGGAAGGGTCTTCATCGGCATTTGCCAGAATAGAAAACATCCTCACGGAGGACAATAAAAAGGCCTTACGGGTCCGGGCGGCAGAAATTCTTTCGGATTATCCTGAACCTTCGACTTTGCTTCTGTTCAAACGTTTGGTCACGAAAGACAGGGAATCGGATGTCCGGGTGGCCGCTGCGCAGGCTCTCGGACGGATCGGGGTCCCGGGTGGGATCGTAGCTCTTGAGATCGCCCTAAAGTATGATACACACGAACTGGTCCGCATGACTGCGGTGGGGGCGCTCGGGTCGATATCTCACGACAAAGCCGAAGCCCTCGTCGCAGAGGCGCTCCTGGACTTGAGTCAGACGGTGGAAGTCCGTGCTGCGGCTGCGCGTGCGCTCCGAACCAGATCGAGTTCGGATGCCATTGGACCGCTCTTTGAGGCGCTTAAGGACCCGGACCCGTTCGTCCGTCTGGAGGCGGCAATCGGAGTGATCAGGCTGACAAAAGGGATAGAAATAGGCGGGAAAATTGAGGACCCAGAGGTTTGAGCGGGATTATGGAATCAGGGTAAAGGCCCTGGCGGCCAGTATATTGGCCTGTGCGAAGATGGCCAGCCCGGATTGAGAGAGGATCTGATCTCGCGTAAATCTGGAAACCTCTTCCGCAAAATCCGCATCCCGGATGGCAGATTCGGTGGCCTGATTGTTCTCCAGGGCCTGACCGTTGACCTGAATGTTGAACGTCAGCCGATTCTGTATCGCCCCAAGGCTTCCCCGCTCGGAGGAAACCCGGTTGATGGCGGAATCGATGGAACTGATCGCTCCCTGAGATGCGGATTGAGAAGCGACATTTGTGGATCCCAGATTTAATACGGTTCCAGAGGTTCTGAGAGACCGTCCCGTTCCCAAGGGTGACCAGATTGTCCGCTGAAGATGTGTCGATAAAGGTGTAGGTGCCCACGGTGGCACCGGAAACTTGGGCCCCGGTGACCCCCGTCGTTGCGGATACAAGGACCGTGGACGCGGTTGTACTTTCGCTGATGGTGTTTCCGAATCCGGTGAGGAGGGTCGTGTCGTTATAGCTTGTGACGCTGGCGATGCGGTCGATCTCCTGGGATAACTGACTGAATTCAGAATTAAGGGATTGGCGGTTGTTGTCTGAGATGGTGGAAGAGGCCGACTGGACCGCGAGTTCCCGCATTCGGATGAGTATACCATTGACCTCGTTGAGGCCTCCCTCAGCGGTCTGAACCAGATTGATGGCCTGCTCCGCGTTGCGGATCCCCTGCGCGAACCCGTTCACCTGTCCACGGATCCGTTCGGAGATGGCAAGGCCTGCGGCATCATCCGCGGCGCGGTTCAGCCGGAGACCTGAGGCGAGACGTTCGATTCGCCTGGTCAGATCCGAGTTGGTCAATCGCAGGTGGCGTTGCGTATTGATCGCAATGATGTTGTTGTTGATTCGGAGTGGCATAACGCTAAACAGGAAACATCCAGGGGCCGAGAAAAACCCGAGTGGCAGATTCGGGTGTTTGCCGGGACTACGACTAATATCGGCATTCCTTGAGCAAAAATTCAATAAAAAAACTAAAGATATTATAACCTATTGATTATTAGTGTGTAACAAGGATAAAGCCTCTCCCGGACGGATGTCTGAAATCCCGTAAATCATCATATCCTGATTACTGTCAAGGATTTGTAATGGCTTCGATACTGGTGATCGACGTAAACCCCCGTAACCGGAAACAGGTCGAAGGCATATTGCGGCTTCGGACGAACCACACGGTTTCCATGGCCGAAGACGGCATTCAGGCCTTCGAACGGCTGGAGAAGGATGGCCTGCCGGATCTGATCATGATGGATCTTTTCTTGCCGCGGATCAACGGATTTCACGTGTATAAGGTTCTCAAAGAGAAAGAGGCCACGGCCGGCATTCCGATCATTCTTTCAACCTCCGTCGACCTGGATCCCGTAACCGAAGCGAGGGTGGGGCAGCTTAAACTGGACGGCCGGGTGCAAATGCCCGTGAGCGCATCGGAAATCGTCGAGTTGATATCGTTGGTCCTCATTCGTAAGAAGGAAGTCAAGGAGATCCAGAAGGAACCGATCGATGGCGGACCCGAGGGGGTGTCCAGGGTGATCTGGCCACGGGTAGAACGTCCGGATCCGACACCTCTGGAGAAATATCGATCGGAGATTCCGGAGGCAGAAAAAAAGGAGGTCAGGCAGGTCGTGTGGCCCAAAGCGGGGTCGAGAGGGGATCCGGGGGTGCGCGGTCAGGATGCCCCTCTTACCGGGGAAAAGGACAGGAATCCATTCCAACCATCAACCCCTTTGTCCGGTCGTGATCTTCGGGCACAGTTGGCCAAACAAGCGACTCAAAAACCGGGTTTGGATCCGGGCGATAAACCATTTGGGTCAACCGACAATGAGATTAAAAAACGGAGGGTGAAACGGGGCGGTCGGGGTCCCTCCCCCGATAAGGATCAGGAGAAAAACGCGATACAATCAGAACGTGCCAAGGCCTTGCTCAAGTTGGCCAAGTCCGGAAAACCCAGTGTTCGGGATGCAAAACAATTTCAGCCCTTTCCAATGGTCCAGGCAGACCCGGACAAAGTCGTCAATTTCACGAAAAAGGGGGAAAAGGAGGGGGAAAAAGGAGAAGGTCCCGAGAAGGGAGATAAGGGGGCTCGTCGCTGAAGATGAACATAGAAACCGTTAAGACCGTGAGACATTCTTTGGAAGGCCTGAGGGTCAAGGCCGTGGATCCGTCCGGGATCGGCGCTTCGGTCGGTATTCTCCCTGGGGATATGGTCGAACAGATCAACGGGGAGGACCTGCGGGACCCGATCGATTACCGGTTCCAGATCAGCGATGAGGTTCTACACCTGAGGGGCCGCCGGGGAACTGAGACCTGGGTCGCTGAGATCGAGAAAGATTTCGATGAGGATCTCGGGATCGTTTTTGAAGACATGGACATCCTGAAGTGCGATAATGCCTGTGTGTTCTGTTTTCTTCACCAGATGCCCAAGGGCATGAGGCGTTCTTTATATTACCAGGATGACGATTATCGTCTATCGTTTTTACACGGGGCCTATGTCACCCTGACCAACCTTTCGGAGCCGGAGTTTAATCGGATTATCGACCAGCGGCTCAGCCCGATATACATCTCCGTTCACGCAACGCAACCCGATCTCCGTGGTAGGCTTTTGGGACGAAGGGGATCGGACGATGTTCTCCCGAGGATCGAACGGCTCGCTTCAAAGGGGATTCAGATCCATACCCAAGTGGTTCTTTGCCCGGGCTTGAACGACGGCGACCATCTCAAACAGACCGTCTTCGACCTTGCCCGGTGGCATCCCCACGTCGCTTCGGTCGGGATCGTCCCGGTCGGCCTCACCCGTTATCGGAAAAATCTTCCCCGACTTGAACCGGTAACACCTTCATTGGCAAACCAATATATTTCGGTCGCAAAAGAGTGGCAAGGCAGTTTTCGCAGGCGCCTGGGGACTAACTTTGTCTACATGAGCGATGAGTTCTTCCTCATGTCCGGATCGGAAATCCCCTCAGGCGACCATTACGATGACTTCCCCCTCGTGGAAAACGGTGTGGGCATGGTCCGTCGGTTTCTGGACCGGTTCGGAAAACGGGTCGAGGGGCTTTCCGGTTTTCCAAGACCCGTTCACCTTTCAGCCGTGACGGGTATCCTGGGAGGTGGATTTATGGAGGGCATGATATCCCGTCTGAATCAGGTCCCGGGGCTCGAAGTGAAACTTATTGTAGTCCGAAACCGATTCTTCGGAGATGGCATAACGGTCTCGGGGCTTCTCACGGGGAACGATGTCGGGGAGGCCTTGAAGGGTTGTCCACGGGATGGGGTGGTCCTCCTTCCACCTAATTGTGTCAGCGATGAAGGCGTTTTCCTCGACGGCCACACCCCGGCCGATCTTGAAAGGGACCTTAATATGGAATTGGTGGTGGGGGAATACGACCTGATCGCGAGCGTTGAAAAGGCCCTTGGGGAGGGGAGGCCGGATGTGAGACACGGAGGTAAGGGTCGGCGTCCGGGGTATCATCCTTACATAAGTCCCGATCAACATGCATAAGCCCCTTGTTGCGATCGTAGGCCGGACCAATGTCGGCAAGTCCACTCTGTTTAACCGAATGGTTGGTCGCCGCCGCGCGGTGGTCGACGACCAACCCGGTGTCACTCGGGATCGGAACTATGCCGATGTTGATTGGAACCGCCAGTCGTTTCGGGTGGTGGACACGGGTGGTTTCGAGATCCACGCTTCGGGGCTGATTGCCTCCATCCGGGATCAGGTGGAAATGGCCCTGGATGAGGCGGACCTTGTCCTGGTCGTCGTGGATACCAAGACCGGCCCCACGGAAGATGATCGGGCGATCGCCCGGAGCGTTCTTGGGAAGGACAAACCCTACCTCCTTGTGGCGAACAAAGTCGATAACGAGAGGGACGAATCTGATGCAGCTCAGTTTTACAGATTGGGCCTGGGCGATCCGATCCCTGTATCGGCCTTGACGGGCAGGATGTCGGGAGATCTTATGGACCTGGTCCTGGATCGGTTCCCCAGAGAATTTCCGATGTCCTTCGAATCTTCGAGCATACCGAAGATCGCCGTTATCGGAAGACCCAACGTGGGGAAGTCCACGTTCGTGAACGCCATGATCGGGACCGAACGTATGATCGTTGACCCTGTGCCGGGCACCACGCGCGATGCGATCGATACGTTGTGCCGTCGAGACGGAAAATCTTTTTTGTTGATCGACACTGCGGGTCTCCGAAAGCGATGGAAGGTCAGGGATGCCGTGGAGTTTTATAGCTCGATCCGGACCGTCAAGAGTCTGGATCGATGCGATGTGGCCATCGTCCTGACCGACGCAACGGAGGGTTGCACGGTCCAGGATGCCCAGGTGGCCGCGCAGGCACTGGAGTCCGGGAGGGGGATCGTGCTGGCCGTCAATAAGTGGGACCTGGTGGCCAAGGAGACAAATACGGCCAGGGACGCTCAGGGGGAGATCCACGACCGGTTCGCGTTTCTGGCGAACTATCCGACTGTCTTCATCTCAGCCCTTACGCGAAAGCGTGTGGTTCGGGTCGTCGATCTTGCCCTCGAAGTCTACGACCGGGGTATGGACCGCATCTCCACCCCGGATCTGAACACCTTCCTTTCTGAGATGCAGGCCGTCTCCCCGCCCCCTTCTTCAAAGGGGGGCAATCCCAAACTCTTTTACGGCGTGCAGCGAGGTGTTGCCCCGCCCGAATTTGTATTTTTCTCCGGAAAGCCGAGAGCCATTCCAGATACATATCGGCGGTTCCTGGAAAGGAGGCTTCGGGAGCGTTTCGGTTTTTTCGGATCTCCGATAAGGATCGCTTTCAAGAGGAAGTAGCCATCCGACCATGCGTTCTGGCTCAAAAAAAATATACTATTCGATAAGCGAAGTCTCCGAGATGACCGGGATCAAACCCCATATCCTCAGGTTCTGGGAGAAGGACTTACCGATGCTCCGCCCGCGGAAGAATCGGGGAGGAAACCGTACCTACCGGGAACGGGAGATCCGGGTCGTCCTGGCGTTCAAACGGCTGCTCTATGACGAAGGCTATACAATCAAGGGGGCCTCTAACAGGCTTCGCCAGGACCGATCGACGATCGATGAGGTCCAAATCGAATCAGTGATAAGCGGGGGGAAGAATCCAGAGGGTTCCCCCGGAACCGAAATTCAGGACCCTTCGACCGACGCCCTCGGGGATGTCCTCAAAAACCTCCGGAGAGAACTGAACGATCTCCTGCGCATCCTCGACTCCCACGGTCAAAAACCAAGGGGCCTGTGAATCCTTGTCCCGTTTCGATCGACCCCTTAAAACCGTGAAAATCACTTGCATCCAGAATCCAGATTTTCTATATTCAAAGGTGTGGAGTGGGCTGCGGCCCACTCTTTTGGTTATGGGCTCATGGGATCATCAATCGCGCCATGGACGACGCTGAGGTAGTCGAGCGGATCGAACGGGTTATTCGCCCCTTGCTCGAATCGGAGGAGGTTGAACTTGTCGATCTAAATCTCGGCGGAAACCAAAGGAGAAGAACCCTCCGGGTATTCGTGGACCGTCCTGGGAGGATCACCCTGGATGAATGTGCCAGGCTGAACCGGATGATCGGGAATGTCATGGACCTGGAAGACCCGATCGAAGGATCATACATCCTTGAGGTTTCTTCTCCCGGTTTGGACCGACTCCTCAAGAAAGAGAAGGACTATCTTCGATCCCTCGGGAGAAAGGTCAAAATTATCCTTTCCACAGGGGCCCTCCACACGGGTTTCTTAAAGGCATGTGACCAGCGATCGATCTCCCTCGATGTAGAAGGAGAAATCTTGATTCTGGAGCGGGGTTCGATTGCGAAGGCGAAATTGGAGGTTGAATTTTAAGCGGGAAGACAGGCGTTTCGTACCGGAGCGGTAGACGGTTCAAAATCGGATCAACGTCCGGAGGATGTTTGAATGAATTATGAGGTAATGGAGGCCCTGAATCAGATCGCCCAAGAGAAGAACGTTGATAAAGGCCTCGTGATCGAGACTTTGAAGGTCGGTCTCCAATCGGCTGCGAAGAAGCGGTACGGGGGCGGGGACAACATCGAAGTGGAAGTCGATCCAGATGACGGCAAGATCAATATTTTCGCCGTCCTGGAAGTCGTCGAGGATCCGAATGAAGCGGAAGATCCGCTTCAGGCCGTGTCGTTGGCCCGGGCTCAGGAGATCGATCCCAAAGCCGAGATCGGATCGACTGTCCGGGAGACCCTCAATGTATCCGAATTCGGCCGGAATGCCATCCAGACCGCCAAGCAGATCCTTGTCCAAAGGGTGAGGGAAGCCGAGAGAGATAGGATATTCGATGATTTCCAGGCGCGGATCGGGGAGATCATCACGGGTACGGTTCAGCAGGTGAGCCGGGGAGAGGTCTACGTGAACCTGGGGCGGACCGAAGCCGTTCTTCCATTGAAAGAGCAGATTCGTAAAGAGAAATATCGGCAAGGCGACACGATCCGGGCATATGTCAGCGATGTCTTGAAGACAACCAAAGGCCCCCAGGTGGTCATCTCCCGCACCCACCCGAAATTCCTTGAGAAGCTTTTCCAGTTCGAAGTTCCTGAGATATACGAAGGTCTCGTGGAGATCAAGTCGGTCGCCCGCGAACCGGGCGAAAGGTCGAAGATCGCCGTTGCTTCCAAAGAAGAGCGGATCGATCCCGTCGGGGCGTGTGTGGGGATGAAAGGCTCCCGGGTTCAGGCCATCGTCCGAGAGCTGTCCAACGAGAGAATTGACATCGTCCCGTGGAACGAAGACGAGGCCATGTTCTTGTCCCGAGCGCTCAGCCCGGCCAAGGTCGTGCGGGTGGCGGTTGACCGTAAGGAACACCGGATGGCCGCCCTGGTCCAAGAAGATCAACTTTCCCTTGCCATTGGTAAGTCCGGACAAAACGCCAGGCTTGCGTCTCAGCTCACCGGCTGGCATATCGATATATTGACCGAGGAGGAGTATCAGGAGCGCGTCCGTGAGAAACAGGCCACCCGGGTTCCGTTGGAGGAGTTGTCTGATTTGGAAGAATCGGACGTTGAAAAACTCAAGGCTGTGGGCGTGGAGACGGCCAACGAGCTGTTCACCCTGGCGCTTGACGACCTTACCGAGACTTTGGATATAGACGAAGAGACCGCCGAAACGATCATCGATTCGGCAGGCGATGCCGTTTCGACTGTAGTGGAGGCCTACCGGGCAGAGGTGGAAGCCGAGCGAGCTGCCCGGGAGGCTGAGGAAGCCGCGGCCGAAGCCGAACGCCTGGAAAAAGAGGCCAATGAGGCGGCCGAGGCTCCGGACGTTGAGGAAGAGGAAGGCGAGGCGGATGAGGGTGAGGTCCAGGCTTCTGATGATATCGAGGCGGTCGCTGCAGCCGGGGACGCCGATGAGGCGGCCGAGGCTCCAGACGTTGAGGAAGAGGAAGGCGAGGCGGATGAGGGTGAGGTCCAGGCTTCTGATGATATCGAGGCGGTCGCTGCAAACGGGGACGCCGATGAGGCGGCCGAGGCTCCGGACGTTGAGGAAGAGGAAGGCGAGGCGGATGAGGGTGAGGTCCAGGCTTCTGATGATATCGAGGCGGTCGCTGCAGCCGGAGACGCCGATGAGGCGGCCGAGACTCCGGAAGTTGAGGTGATCGAGGAGGAAGATGACGAACTGGACCAGGCCACCGAGAGCCACGAAGAAAATGGCGATTCTCTTCCAGAGCCGTCCGATTCGCCTAATAAAAATTGATTGATTTGAGGAGGTGATCCGCGCTTGGCTGATAAAAATCCACAAAAGCTCAGGGTGTATGAGGTAGCCCGTGAAGTCAACCTCTCCAGTGAGGCTATGGTGGCCATGTTGCGGGGGCTGGGTCACGAGATTAAAAGCCATATGAGCATGGTTACCCCTGAAATGCGGGAGAAAGTCAATCAGAAATTTACAGAGGAGCGCGGCACCGCTCTTCAGGAGATGCGGCGCAAGAAAGAACAGCTTGAGGAGCGAAGACGAAAAGAGAAAGCCCAGGCCCAGGCAGATGCCGAAGCCCGGGCGAAGGTTCAAGCCTCGAAAAAACCGGACGCTCCAGCCGATGAGGAGGCAAAGAAGCGGAGGCGCAGGCGTCGGAGACGGCGAGGGGGCGCCGAAGGTGAACAATCGGAGCGGGATACGAAAGTCCGTGTTTCCCCCGATGTCACCAAGCGTTTCCACTCCCCTGGGCCTGTAAGGGGACCTGTCCAGCGTCGAAGAATAAAGAAAACACGTCCACGGGTTTCAGACCGTAAGGCGGTTGAAGAAAGCGTCCGCAAGACGATGGCACAGCTGGAGACAGGGGGGAGCCGCCAAAGGCGCCGGCGGTCCCGGGATGACCGGCAGGGGGGACCTGAGGAAGCGGTCGAGAAGCAGATCATCCGCACCTCCGAATTCGTGACGGTTGCGGAGTTGGCGGGATTGATGGATGTCAAACCCACCGAAGTGATCATGAAACTTTTCTCCCTGGGCGCCGCGGTAACGATCAACCAGCGTCTGGACATGGATACGATCGTTACCGTTGCCGACGAATTCGATTTCGAAGTCGAACCAGTTGAAAACGTATTAGATGAAGTCCTCAGGGAGGAGGTGGAAGACCGGCCGGAAGACCTCGTTCCGAGGCCTCCGATTGTGACCATCATGGGCCACGTGGACCACGGGAAGACCTCCCTTCTCGACTATATTCGGGAGAGCAACATCATTGCCGGCGAGTCCGGCGGGATCACGCAGCACATCGGGGCCTATGAGGTGATGTTGAAGGACGGACGGCAGGTGACGTTTCTGGATACACCCGGCCATGAGGCATTCACGGCGATGCGGGCAAGGGGTGCCAAAGTGACGGATGTCGTCGTCCTTGTTGTGGCGGCCGACGACAATGTGATGCCACAGACCATCGAGGCCATCGACCACGCAAAGGCGGCGGAGGTCCCGATTGTCGTGGCCATCAACAAAATCGATCTCCCGGCTTCGGACCCGGAGAAGATCAAGCGCCAGCTTTCGGAAAACAATGTCCTGGTTGAGGACTGGGGGGGCCAGGTGGTCTGCTGCGAGATCTCCGCAAAGATGGGGACGAATGTGGATAAATTCCTCGAGCTCCTGGCGCTTCAAACGGAAGTGCTTGAACTGAAAGCCAATCCGGCGAAACTTGCCCGGGGGATCGTCGTCGAAGCGGAGTTGGATCGCGGACGCGGTCCGGTGGTGACCGTCCTTGTTGACGACGGAACCTTACGCGTGAGCAATGCATTTGTCACAGGAAACTGGAGCGGACGGATCAGGGCGATGCTTGACGAGCGCGGGAAACCGGTCTCCGAGGCGGGCCCTTCCCGACCGGTCCGGGTCCTGGGACTGGGGGGGGGACTTCCCCAGGCGGGCGATTCCCTGTATGTCCTGCCGACCGAACAGGAGGCCCGGGACATCGCTCAAAAAAGACAACAGATCAGGCGCGAGCAGGATGCCTATCGAGTTAAGAAGCTAACCTTAACCAATATCCACGAACGGATCCAGGAAGGGATGATGCGGGAGTTGCGACTGATCGTGAAGGGAGATGTGGACGGATCCGTCGAGGCCATCGGCGAATCCCTGACGCTGTTGAGCAACGAAGAAGTAAGACTTTCGGTGATCCATCGAGGTGTTGGGGGGATCACGGAGTCGGACATCCTCCTGGCCGCGGCTTCAGAAGCGATCATCATCGGTTTTAACGTTCGGCCGGATCAACGCGCTCGCGAGGTGAACGCTTTCGGCAAGGTGGACATCAGATTGTACCGGGTGATTTATGAGGCCATCGAGGATGTCAAATCCGCGCTTTCAGGCTTACTCGCTCCGCTTGTTGAAGAAAAGACTGTGGGCACTGTGGAGGTCCGGGAGATTTTTCAAGTGCCCAGGGCCGGGACCATTGCCGGAAGTTATGTCACATCAGGAGAGATCGGCCGGAATGCCCGTGTCCGCGTGCTAAGGGACAGCGTCATCGTATACGAAGGAGAGGTCGCGTCCTTGAGACGTTTTAAAGACGACGTTCGCACAGTGGCAACTGGTTTTGAGTGCGGTATCGGCATCGAGAATTACAACGACCTGAAGGTGGGGGACGCCTTCGAGGTTATCGAGACGGTTGAGACGGCCAGGGAGATATAAAATTTTCAGAATATAGAATATGCTTGTCGGTTGCTGTCGGATTGAGATATATCTTCCGGAAAGCGGTTCACTCAAGACCAAGCGTCACCTTATCAAGAGTCTCATCGCCAGGATACGGAGTAAGTTCAACGTATCCGTGGCCGAAGTGGACGGGAATGACCTCTGGCAGCGAGGGGTGATCGGTGTGGCGGTGATGACAAACCAGGCCCCTTATGCGGATCGGATTATCTCCAAGGTGATCGATTGTGTTCGACAGGACGGGCGGGTGGAGCTGCTCGACTATCAGACGGAGATCCGGTGAAGGACGGAGGGCGGAAGGATGAAGCGTTGGCGTCCGGAAAGCGTGGGAGAGTTGATTCAAAAAGAGATCAGCGATGTGATCCGGGACATGAAGGATCCCCGAATCGGTTTCGTGACCGTAACCGGCGTGCGGATGTCCGTGGACCTGCGTTACGCCAAGGTCTACGTGAGCGTGATGGACTCGGATGAGGTGAGAAAGGCGACTCTGGAAGCCCTGACGCACGCGACGGCATACATACGCAGAGAGATCGGCAGTCGAATCCAGATCCGGCATACACCTGAACTGGTTTTTTGCTATGACGATTCCATCGAATACGGCGCAAAAATCGATAAGATCCTGAAAGATCTGAATCATCATGGACCGGAAATCAAAAACTGAAATTTTAACGACTGCTCCTAAAGATCAGGGACCTTCCCCTTGAATGATGGCTGAAACCCTTGAAGGCATCCTGCCTGTCGATAAATCGGAAGGGTGGACGTCCCACGACGTCGTCGCAAAGATACGTCGTCTCATCGGGGTTCGGAAGGTCGGGCACGCGGGTACGCTGGACCCGATGGCAACCGGGGTTCTTTTGCTCTGCCTGGGCAGGGCAACCCGGCTGGTGTCGTACCTGGTCGAGAAGGAAAAGGAGTACAGGGTCAGCGTGCGGCTCGGGATCGCGACGGATACGTTCGATGCCGAAGGGGTGGTCGTTGAGAGATCGGAAGCCGTGCCGTCCGATCTCAACACGATCCGGGAATCGCTTGAAAGATTCGAAGGGGAGATCGATCAGGTCCCACCCATGTTCTCGGCCCTCAAGGTTGGGGGGAAAAAACTTTACAGCCTTGCCCGGCGCGGTAAGGTCATAGAAAGAGAACCCCGGAAAGTCCACATCCATAAGATTGAGCTTGAGGGCCTGAATGGCCGGAATCTGAACCTGCGAGTCGTCTGTTCGAGGGGAACCTATGTCCGCACCCTTGCCGATGATCTGGGAAGGTCTCTGGGGTGTGGGGGCCACGTGTCTTCATTGCGGCGGATCCGCGTCGGGGATGTCCGGGTCGAAGATTGTGAGACGATCGATGCCGTCGTGATGTCATACCGGGATGGACGCCTGGCCGAAAGTCTTCTCCCGACGGACTACCCTATCTTAGAATTGCCCGCCGTACAGCTGGATCGATCCATACTCACACGGTTTTGTTCTGGCCAAAGAGTTCGGACCGAAAATCGCTTCTCGGGTCCCGAGGGTTCCAAAGTGCGGGTGGTCGGATGTGACGGATTGTTTTACGGGATCGGTACTTTTGCCGGGGACGATACCCTTCGAGCGTCATCCGTGTTTAGAGAGGTGGAACACTCTTAACGATGAGACGCCTAACTCAACTTGATGCCCCGCTGGACCTGCCTTCCCCAGTCGTCGTCACAGCCGGGACGTTCGACGGAATGCACCATGGTCACCGGGCGATTCTCGAAACCGTTTGCTTTGAGGCGGAACAACGGAGCGGGAGTTCTGTCGCCATAACCTTCGATAAGCATCCACGATCCGTTCTCACACCCGAATCGGCGCCTCCGCTTTTAATGAGCCGGGAGGAAAAGCTCCGGCAGATCGAGTCCACCGGGGTCGATCTGCTAATCGAGATTCCGTTTACCCTGGCGTTCTCCAGAACCAGTCCGGAGGATTTCATTGAAAAGTTCCACGTCCGCTTCCTTTCCGCAGCTTTCATCGTGTTGGGTGTGGATCACGGCTTCGGCAGGGACCGCAAAGGGAACGCGGTGACGATGAAGGAACTCGGGGCCCGATTCGGGTTTGGGGTTATCGAGGTGGGACCCAGGTTTTTCGAAGGGGTTCCGATCAGCAGCACCCGCGTGAGATCAAAGATCGTGGGGGGAGAGGTGGAGGAGGTTGTCGGTCTTTTGGGAAGGTCATACGGAATGCTCGGGGAGGTCGTTCCCGGAGACAGCCGGGGAAGGGAGATCGGGTTTCCGACTGCAAACCTCAAACCGGACGAACCCGATAAATTGCTCCCGGGTAACGGGGTCTATGTCGTTCGGGCAAAGATCGACACGTCCTGGATCGGAGGGGTCGCCAACATCGGAACCAGACCGACTTTCGACGGGGAAAGAAGGGGAGTTGAGGTGCATCTGCTCGACTTCTCCGGTGATCTTTATGGCCGTCAGGTGGAATTGGAATTCCTGTCCAGGTTGCGGAATGAAAGGAAATTCTCCAGCGTGTCGAACTTGATTTCTCAAATCCAGGAAGATGTAAAGTCAGCCCGGAGTCGACTTCGTAAAACGGAAAACCAGGGAACGGAGCCCCTCGTTTCGAAAATCGCATAAAGGGAGATACCCCGATCGTTCCATTCAAATATTTCAAGGGAGGTCGATTTTGCCGCTGACCCAAGAAGTAAAGGCTGATCTTATCAAGACACACAGGGTGCACGAGACGGATACAGGTTCCTCTGATGCGCAAATTGCGATATTGACCCAAAGGATTAAGGATCTTACGGATCATTTTGGTCGGCATAAGAAGGATCACAATTCAAAGAGGGGCCTTTTGAAACTGGTAGGTCGGCGCAGACGGCTTATGCGATACCTGGCACGTACGAATGTCGAAAGATACCGCTCTCTCATCGAGAAACTGGGAATCAGAGGTTAATTTGTCCACACCAAAGGGCTGTTGGAGGTTTGCGAATGATTGAACGAGTTGAAGGGGTGATCGGAGGTCGGAACCTTTCCTTCGAAGTGGGACGTGTGGCCAACCAGGCACACGGAGCCGTGTGGGTGCAATATGGTGAAACCGTGGTCTTGGTCGCAGCGTGTTCTGCCCCCAAGGCCGCGGAAGGCCTGGATTTTTTCCCGTTGACGGTTGAATACCGCGAAAAGGCATATGCAGCGGGTCGCATTCCGGGAAGTATTTTCAAACGAGAAGGTCGGAATTCAGAGGTCGAGACCATCAACGCGCGGTTGATCGATCACCAGATCCGTCCCCTTTTTCCCAAAGCGTACCGCTTCGAGACCCAGGTGGTCGTCACCGTGCTGGCAACGGATCAGGAGAACGCCCCGGATATCCTCGGAATGACTGGGGCGTCTGCCGCCCTGAGCCTTTCGGACATCCCGTTCTCCGGCCCGATCGGGGCGGTGAGGGTCGGGATGCTGGATGGTGAAATTATCCTCAATCCGACGATCTCCCAAAACAGAGACAGCCGAATAGACATGATCCTGTCCGGGAACAAGGATTCGATCATCAGCGTTGAGGGATCCGCAAGGGAGGCGAGCGAGGAAGACATCCTGTCGGCGTTCGAAGCCGGCCACAAGGCCATCATTCAGATCATCGAACTGCAGGAAGAATTGATCGCCCGATGCGGAAAGCCGAAACGAGAAATAATCGAGGCCCCGGTTAACGAGGAGCTTGTCCAGGCTGTCCAGGAATATGGCATGGCCCGCATCAAGGAGGCAAACCGCACCCCCGAAAAAGAGGGACGGGCGGAGTTGCTCAGCGAGATCGAGAAAGAAGCCGTCGCCGACATGGCCGATCGATTCCCGGATTCGGAGAAAGAGATCGTCGCCCGGATTGAAGATTTGATCAAAGTCGATATGAGGGCGATGGTCCTCGATGAACAACGCCGGATCGACGGACGAGCGGCCGACGAGATCAGACCGATCACCTGCGAAATTTCCGTTCTCCCGAGAGTGCACGGCTCCGCCATCTTCACCCGGGGGCAGACCCAGGCCCTCAGCGTCGTCACCCTGGGCACCAAATCGGACGAGCGCCTGGTGGACGATCTGGAAGGGAAGTCGTTCAAGAGCTTTATGCTGGACTACAACTTTCCGGCATACAGCGTGGGTGAGGTTCGCAGGATGGGCCCCCCCGGACGGCGCGAGATCGGACACGGGGCCCTTGCTGAAAAGGCCGTCAGTTCTGTGATCCCATCGGATGAGTCTTTTCCATACACCGTTCGGGTGGTATCGGAGATTCTGGAATCGAACTCCTCCTCCTCCATGGCCACTGTCTGCGCGGCGACCCTGGCCATGATGGACGCCGGGGTGCCCATTAAGACGCCGATTGCCGGGGCGGGGGTCGGACTGATCAAAGATGAGGATCGGTGGGTGGTTCTCAGCGACATTCTCGGCGCAGAGGATCATCTCGGGGATATGGACCTGAAGGTCGCTGGTAGCCTGGAGGGAATTACAGCAATCCAGATGGATATCAAGATCAAGGGAATCAGCTTCGATATTATGCGTGAAGGATTGGAGCGGGCACGCCGGAGCAGGCTCGAAATCCTGGACAAGATGGGCCAGGCCATTTCCTCCCCGCGAACCGAACTTTCCCAATACGCCCCCCGCATCCTCTCGATTCAGATCCCCGTTTCGAAGATCGGCCTGATCATCGGACCTGGAGGAAAAACCATCCGGGAGATCGAGAAAACCGGGGCCGTCATCAACGTGGAGGACGACGGCTTAATAACGATCGCCTCTGTGGAGGCTACGGCAGGGGAGGAAGCCCTATCGATGATCCATGCGCTCGTAGAGGATGCGGAGGTGGGAAAGGTCTACGAAGGCCGGGTCAAAAGCGTCAAGGATTTCGGCGCCTTTATCGAAATCCTTCCCGGCAAGGAAGGGCTTTGCCATATTTCGGAACTGGAACATCGTCACGTCGCCAAGGTCACGGATGTGCTCTCAGAAGGGGACATCACGAGGGTCAAGGTTATCGGAATCGACGACCAGGGCAAAATCAAGCTCAGCCGGAAGGCCACCCTGGAAGGCGGCCCGAAGCCCGACGAGACCGCGGGAGGCGACGGCCGCCAGCGTAACCAGGATTTCGCGGATAGAGGCCGTCCGCCCAGACGGAGATGATTCCGACCAGGCGGGTTCCATTTTTCTGGAATGCATCCTACTTTTGAGACCTCTTTCATCCAAGACTACCGGAAGGCTCCTTCGGTAGTCTTTTCCGTTTTCCTATGGATTCAGAAACCGTACGCAAGACAATACTCCCAAACGGCCTGCGCGTGTTGACCGAGCACGTTCCGTACGTCAGTTCCGTTTCACTCGGGATTTGGGTCGAGGCAGGCTCCAGGGATGAATATAAACCCCACCGGGGCATTCTCCATTTCATTGAACACATGATCTTCAAGGGGACGGAGAAGCGAACCGCCTTCGAACTCGTTCACAGTCTGGAATCGGTTGGGGGACAGATCGACGCCTTTACCAGCCGCGATATTACCTGCTTCTTCGTACGTTGCCTCGATGAACATACTGAAATCGCCCTGGATGTCCTGGGCGACATGCTGAGAAGCTCAGTGTTCGATCCTAACGCCATTGAGAAAGAGAAGGGTGTTGTGGTCGAGGAGATCCGGAATGTCGAGGACACCCCGGACGAATTGATACACGACGCCTTCGGCGAATCGGTCTGGGGTGGCCATCCCGTCGGGAGGCCCATCCTGGGTGTTCAGGAAACCGTTGTGAGTTTCCAGAGGAAGGACCTGATCGATCACCTCCGGGAGTTTTACACCTCCGGAAGTGTTATCGTTACCGCCGCAGGAAGTCTGGATCACGACGCCTTTGTAGAATCGGTCAAACGGCACATCGATCTTCCGGAATCCGGGGGCCTGCCCCGGCAGCGTTCAGCTCCTCCGACTAATCCCGGGTCCGCCCGGCACGTGGACAAGAAGATCGGGCAAACCCACTTATGCCTTGGGACGGTCACGTGTTCGTGCCGGGATCCCCGCCGCTACGACATTCTGGCGGCCAATACCATCCTGGGCGGAGGCATGAGCTCAAGGCTGTTCCAGGAGATACGGGAACGTCTCGGATTGGCGTATGCGATCTATACCTACGTCGACATGCTGGCTGACACCGGCCTCTTCGGGGTCTACCTGGCCTGCGAACCGGCTCAGGCGGCACGGGCTACCGAGCTTGTCTGCGACGCGATCCGGAAAATCAAGACAGATGGGGTGACGCAGAGCGAGGTGGATAACGCTCGGGCTCAAATGAAGGGTGGACTCCTAATGGGCATGGAAAGTATGAGCAAGCGGATGAGCCGTCTGGCCAAACAGGAGATCTACTTTGGGAGGTCCAAAACGGTTGCAGAGACCATCGCGGATATTGAAGGGATTACTCGAGATGGGATAGTGGACCTCTGCCGGGAGATGTTCGACGTGGATGGTTTTCATGTGGTCACCGTCGGTCCCGAGTCAGACGGTGTGGCCGGGGCATTGGAACGGATAGCGTAGAAAAGACTGTGAAACGTGAAACGGCAAACGTGAGACGGAAAGGCAAAGGTAGGTGCCAGTGGCATGAAGAGCAAAAGCAGGGGGCAGGGGAATTGCAAAGTGAAAAATGAAAAATGGGGCTCTCCGTGGAATATAGTGGACTCTATCTTCGCGATTGACACCCGGGCCTTCGAGCTAATCGGGAAGCTGAGACTAAAGTCAGAGCCTTCTTTAAGCGCCAACGGCGCGTTGTTCCTCAACCCAGGGCATCGCCCTGGGTCCTTGGAAAGCAATAGCGTCGTGCGGCCTGAAGGGCCGCGATAATTTCACATCCCCCAATCCCTGTCCTACATCCTGATGCACCTAGTGTTCAGCACAAAGATCCGGATCGCGGACCGTTGGCCCGCTCGAATCACCCACATTCAAAACCCAGCCCGTTGGGCTGGGCAAAGGAATCACGGGCCGTTGGCCCGTTGGTGGGTCGCCTCACAGAACCTCTGCAATTGCTGCCTATGTTTGACGCCTTCTTGAGACAAGTTCCCCCCTCTGTTGGAGAAAGTGAAACCGGAATGAATGACACGCCCCGACACGTTGAGAAACGGTTTCAGGATATGATGCTGGCTCGGTCCCCGGGCGAGCGATTGGCAATGGCATGCAGAATGTTCGAGACGGCCAGATCTCTCGTGCTGGCCGGTATCAGGGCCGGCCATGGCGAACTTAACAGAGCGGAGACGCGCAGGCAGCTGTTTCTTAGGTTTTACGAGAAGGATTTTGAACCAGAGAAGCGAGAAAAGATTCTGGAACATCTCAGTAAAGCCGACGAAGTATTGCTTTCGAATCGACGCAATATTACGTAACCAGGGATTTTCAGCCTAAGCTATAGCCGAAAACAGAGATTCTTCGCCTTCGGCTCAGAATGACACATTTGGTTTGAATTGTCTCTTTGACGAAGAGAAATCGATAAATCTTTTGGATATTCCAACCGAGATTCTTCGCCGGAGCCTGTCCTGAGTCCCCTTCGATTCCACTCCGTTTCCGCTCATGGCAGTGGTCCTTCGACTCCATCTTGGGAGGAAAGCGCAAAATGACCGATCGCCCCATGCCCGATCACGTCTACATCTCCGATATCTCGCGCCACGAGGGCCAGGAGGTCCTCCTGAAGGGCTGGCTCTATCAGAAACGCTCGAGCGGGAAGCTGCATTTTCTCCAGGTTCGGGACGGCACAGGGGTAATTCAGTGTGTCGTGTTCAAGGGGGAGGTGCCGGAGGAGGTGTTCGAACGGGCGAATCGGGTCACCCAGGAATCTTCGGTATTTGTAAGGGGAACGGTCCGGGCAGACGAACGTTCTTCGATCGGCTACGAATTGGGCGTTAACAGCTTGGAAATCAACCAGTTGGCTCAGGATTACCCGATTACGCCCAAGGAGCACGGCACGGCTTTCCTGATGGACCACAGGCATCTGTGGCTCCGGTCCTCCAGGCAGCATGCGATTATCAGGGTTCGCAGCGAAATCATCCAGGCCTGCCGGGACTATCTCAACGACACGGGTTTTGTCCTCGTGGATGCCCCGATCTTTACCCCAGCGGCCTGCGAAGGCACTACGACCCTATTCGAAACGGACTATTTCGACGAGAAGGCTTTCCTCACGCAGAGCGGACAGCTCTACATGGAAGCCGCGGCCATGGCATTTGGAAAGGTCTACTGCTTCGGACCGACCTTCCGGGCGGAGAAATCGAAGACCCGGCGGCACCTCACGGAATTCTGGATGATCGAGCCGGAGGTGGCCTATATGGACCTTGAGGGCGATATGGACCTGGCAGAGGATCTGATCGCCTTCGTGGTAGGGAGGGTCCTGGAGCGTCGAATGCCCGAGCTCGAGGGATTGGGGAGGGACCTCTCAAAATTGAAGAACCTGAAGAAGCCTTTCCCGCGGATCTCCTATACGGAAGCCGTTGATATTTTGAAAGATAAGGGAGTCGATTTCGACTGGGGAAACGATTTTGGAGGTGATGAGGAGACGATCCTGGCCGATTCATTCGATCAGCCCGCGCTGATTCACCGTTATCCGGCTGCGTGCAAGGCGTTTTACATGAAACAGGATTCGGAGAATCCGGATGTGGCCCTGTGCGTGGATATGCTGGCCCCGGAGGGCTATGGGGAGATAATCGGTGGGGGCCAGCGGGAGGATAGCCTGGATATCCTGGAAACAAAATTGGATGCCCATAAGCTGCCCAAAAGTGCATTTGAGTGGTACCTGGACCTTCGGCGCTACGGAAGCGTGCCTCACGCGGGTTTCGGTCTCGGAATCGAACGAACCGTGTCATGGATTTGCGGCCTGAAACACGTCCGTGAGACGATCCCTTTCCCCAGGATGGTGCAGCGCCTATATCCCTGAGGATTGATTGCAGGTCGTTCAAATCGTCCTGTATATTTATTTATCATATGATATGTGTTTTATAGCCCTTAAAAAGGAATATAATGGAAGATAATGAGACCTATACTGTTTCACAGGCCAGCGATTATCTTGGATTATCCTCTAAGACTATTCGTAAATATATTTATAAAGGGCTATTAAAAGCAAATAAATGGAATGGTATGTGGGTTATCGAAAGTGGAAGTGTAAGGGAAGTTAAGCGGAAGATAAGCGGAACTTCAACGGAACATATAACCCTCAAAAAGGAAGTTCTAAAGCGAAATGAGAAGAATTATTGGGTAGAAAAGAAACATTACGATGATCTCATGCTGCAGATTGGTCAACTCAGAGCTGCGGAAAGTCTCCTGGTCGAGTATAAAGAGCAGATTCAGGAACTTTCGGGACAGATAAGGGAACTGGAAAGGGAGATCGGAAGGCTCCAGAAGGCGGAGGGGGGGTTCTGGCAATGGATATGCTGGTGGCGTAGAGGATAATGATTTCAGCCCTGGATAATTTATAAGTTTACATAATATACCTTATACGAACCACGGTGGTCGGGGGTCAGATGTCATGGATCAGGGATTTAAGGGGGCTTAGAGGTCATGGAACTAACGACTGAGATCAGGCCCTAGGAGATTAGGAGTCCTTTGCGGAGGTCATAAGTGAGATCACAACTAATTATTCGATTGGATAACGATCTCAAGGTCAAAGTCAGCAAGGTGCACGATCTGAAAGCAAAGTTTTTGAAGATCAAGCGATGTTTTCTCAACCGAGCGATACCCATAGATCCCCTCCACCCGGCTCCACGTCGGAGTAGGTGACAGACCGAAGAGGATACGATGGTCTCCCCGGGTCCACTTTAGATAGCCGTCCTTCAGGTTGGGTTCTAATTTGGCGTTGGTCTTGAAATCCCCGGGACTTGAAAACTCCATTCGGGCGCGGATGGAAAACCCTTCGGTTAATCCCTTGTC
This sequence comes from Candidatus Latescibacterota bacterium, assembly GCA_965217865.1. Taxonomy (GTDB): domain Bacteria; phylum Latescibacterota; class UBA2968; order SICM01; family SICM01; genus CBDCJO01. Next base: position 5,421,131 of record CBDCJO010000002.1, read on the forward strand.
ATACGTCAGGTAGATTCGTCGAAACCAGAAGCCGTTTTGTTTCTCGAGACTTGGATCGTGGTTGGAAACGATCGCGTAATAGTCTCCGAACATTTGCCCTGAGATCTTGCCTGAGGGTTCCTCCCCGGCGTATGAACTTGCTGGAACAAAGCAAGCGATAGCGGCCAACGCGGACACCAGGCATCTCGCTTCCGTACACACCCCTCTCGCATTCAGCTCCACGCGCTTAAGGACTTCCCTCATCTTCGGTTTTATTGAAAGGTTCACACGCGGGCTCAATGTGAAATGAATTGCCGCCCCAATTGGTGTGCGGATGTAAGGAATCTAAGCCCAAAGTTACAATAAGGTTACAATATTTTTGGCTTGAAAAATAACGGAGCCTTAAAAAGAATCCCTTTTGAATTGATTTTTGACATAAATTGGTTAATATACTATTGGATGGTTACGGGAGTCAAACTATATTCTCAGTGCGCGGGTGTGATTTTTTGGAAGAAAGAGAACTAATTGAACACCCCAAGAGGTGTGCTGTTTCTTTGTAAGGGTAACTCCTGCAGGAGCCAGATGGCCGAAGGGCTGCTTCGGGAATTCGGAGGAGATTGCTTTAGAGCCTTCAGTGCGGGGACCGATCCAAAACCCGTCCATCCCAAGGCTGTCAGAGCAATGAAGGAGATCGGGATCGATATTTCCGCACAAGGAACGAAATCGATCGATCGATTTCTAAACGATCGCTTCGACGTCGTTATAACGGTTTGCGATCGGGCTAACGAGAGTTGCCCCGTCTTCCCGGGTGACGTGAAGCGGATTCACTGGAGTTTCGATGATCCAGCCGAAGCTACTGGGACCGAGGAAGAGAAGATGGGGGTCTTCCGGCGGGTGAGAAATGAAATCACGGAAAGGATCAACGTTTACCTGAGCGAATAAAAGGGCCAATCCAGACCGCAAGTTCCAGATTGATAATTATTGCTGCTAATTGTTGTGAACTTTTGCCAGGACTTATTTTCGCGGGGGTTCACATTAATTAAAACACCCTTATCAACATTTATAAGCCTATTAAACTTTGACGGTTGCTTTCCAAAGAGCCAAATCTTACGAATAAGGGATTTAACGATTAATTATATGTCTTCGGGCATAGACATTGCATCTTAATTAAGGATCAACTGTGATGCCCACCGCTGGGGTCGCAATCCGAAATTCCTACGTCGATTGCTCATGCCTCGCCGGAGGAAGGGCACGATCGGGACTCCGCCAGGCACCACCGCCGGCGGCGACCAAGCACCTGAAAGGCTACACGACCGTCGCAGTCATCTGCTTCATCGGATCCCTAGCAATTTTTCTCTCTCAAGCCATATTCAGGACACTATCTAACTATGATTTTGGGCGAATAGAATACGCCTGCTGGTTCAATATTTAAATCAAGATTTCCTCGTATTTTCCGATCAAAGAATAGAAGCCCGGAAATCTTACAAATCAGTTTTTTTAGGGGGATATCTATGGCGGAAACGGAAGGATATTCATCTCGGCAGAAGGTGGCCATTCTGATGATCGCGCTCGGACAGGACACCAGTGCAGAGATCCTGAAATACCTGAACGATTATGAGATCGAGGACATCGCCCAGACCATCGCCGAGCTCAGGACCGTCACGACGGACCAGGAGGACGAGGTCCTCGAGGAGTTCGAGACGATGCTGATGGCCGGAAAGTACGTCTCGATGGGCGGGATCGATTTCGCCCGGGGGACGCTCGAGAAGGCCATGGGCCCCCGCCGGGCGCAGTCGATGCTCGACCGGGTGACGGCCACGACCTCGGGAGGGTTCTACCTGCTCCGAAACATCGCGCCGAACCAGATCGCCCCGTTCATCAGCAAGGAGCACCCGCAGACGATCGCCCTGATCCTGTCCCAGCTGGACCCGTCTCAGGCCGCGGGCGTCCTGAACATCCTTCCGGAAGAGCTCCAGTCGGAGGTGACCTACCGGGTGGCCGCTATGGAGAACATCTCACCGCAGGTGCTTCGGGAGATCGAGGATACGCTTGCCAATGAGCTCCAGGCGATCCTGACGGGTCAAATCACGGAGATCGGGGGTCCGAAGAAGGTGGAGGAGATCCGGAACATGATGTTCACGTTCGACGACATCGCGAACCTGACGGACCGCGAGATCCAGATGGTGCTGCGGGAGGTGGACACGAAGGATCTGGCGACTGCGCTGAAGGGATCTGCGCCCGAGATGCAGGATCGGATCTTTTCGAATGTGTCCGAGCGTGTGAGCCAGATGATCCGCGAGGAGATGGAGTTTTCGGGGCCGATCCGGATGAGCGACGTCGAGGAGGTCCAGCTTCGGGTCGTCCAGACGGTGCGGCAGCTCGAGGAGGCCGGGCAGGTCACGGTCACCCGCGGAGAGTCCACGGACGTCTTCGTATAGGGTATGGTTATATCCCTGAGGTTTGAAGTAATCAACGCGTGAATCAAATTGGAAGGGGGCGCACCTTTCGGTGGACCGGCGCTGTCCCCCCAGCGCCCGCCCCCTAAAAATAGAAAACCCCGGCGAAATAATTCGTCGGGGCTTTTTTGGTTAACATTGAGCTGTCGTTACATCATTGCCCGCTTTCTTCAGGTTGTAGCGTAAAGCATCTACGATATCGAGTTTGTCGTCGAATACGCGGTATATAAAAAAATTTCGTTAATCAGGGGCAGTGACAGATGCAATGGTGGGAGAAAGGTAAACAAAGATATCTTTCTCTGCTACTGCTACTGCTACTTGATTCCCCCCTTTTTCCGTCTCTCCTCTGCGTTTCCCGTTTAATTGTCCTCCGCTCCTGCTGCGATCCAGCGCCGGATCGTCTCAATGTCCTCATCGGGCAGGACTCCGCCTAGGGGCATCCGAGAACCGATCCCGGGCGCTCCTTCAAGTTTTTGAATGATCAGACTGTTTTCAGGTTCCCCGGGGTTGACCCGGTTCACCGCGGGTTTTATTTGACTCGGAACGTCGACCAGGTTGCCGTAAGACAATCCGGAGTCGAGTGCCATACCTCCCTGGGGATTGGGCGAGGCGTGGCAACCGACGAAGGCACAGTTCACATCGAAGATCGGCTGTATATCCAGACTGAAAAAGATCGGAGGGATATACCGGAAGGTGGTCCGGTCGCCCTCTCCGGCCATGAGGACCCCGCCTTTGAGACTCTGTACCCCGCTCACGATCACGATATAGGTGGTATCAGGAACCTGAGGCGTCGTGGTCAATCGGACAACATCCGGAGCATCGATAGAGACGTCCAGAACAATTAATCCCGAAATGTCATAAAGTTCGATCTTTGACGCCGAGGAAGGCTCCAGTGGCTCGCTGAACAGGAGATCGATCGTGATGTTGTCTATCGATGTGGCTTTGACCACCTGAAGTATCGTTGGCACAAATCGAAACCCTGCAGGTCCCTCTTCTCTTCTAGAGTTATATATGGAGAGTGCATAGTCCACGCCGGGTTGTTGGGGGGATGTGGTTAACAGGACGGTTTCCAGCCCGCTTATTGATGCGGACAGGACCTCCAGGCCCCCGGTCACCGAGTAACGACGCGCAAGCTCGGGGACCGTACCGGCAACCAGATCCCTGAACGTCACCTCAACGGTCTGAACGTCCAGGGAGATCGCCACGTGCATTGGAGGCATAGGCGGAATGTTGGTTTTCCGCGCGCCAGTAGCGATCCACTCCCGGAAAAGGGAGATCTCCTGATCACTGAGAGGCGCCCCGTCCACAACAAGCCCCTCCCGAAGCGACGCGGGCATCCTTCGGCCGAAGCGTTTCTCCGAAGCGGGCGGTTTCGTCTCGATCTTCCAGATCAACAGGCTGTCATCGGGCTTGCCGGGCAGGACCAGCGGCCCGTTCTTGCTGCCGTCCAGGCCGAACATGGATTCATATGCACGATCCACGGTCAGGATCAACCCCGTCTCCCTTACACCGATCTGGGGACCCAGGGAAAGATCTACCTCGTGACATCCCGGGCCGCAGGATTGATTGAAAATCCGCTGGACATCCAGGTCGAAAAAGGCGGTCAGGGTACTCTCCCCCAGTTCAAACGGAACGCGCTCGAACGATACCGGGTTGTTCAGGGAGGCGCACGTCAAAAAGAGTGTCCCGCAGGTCACGATGATTAATTTGCACTTTTCGTTCTGCAATCTGCAATTTCCTTTTTATCTCTTATTTCGCCCCGTGACAATAACCGCAAAACCTCAACCCGGCCTGCCGGTAATCCACGTGGCAAAGATAGCAGACCGCCCCGGGATCGTTGTGAAAATCCCAGTCGTCGTCCCTCCCTGCATAACGGTCGTGTGTCCTCGGATCGGTGTTAGGAACACCGTCGAAGTCCACGTGGCACTGAAGGCATGAGGGGTCCGATCCCTCGGCATCGTGGCAGGGCATACAGCGTTCATATCCCGCCTTGCCCACTCGGCATGACGCCCCCCGTTCCCCACCCTGCCCAAGGTCCACGGACCACCGACATCACCGTGCCAGACCGGCTTGAGTCGCCGGTCATCCGCCCCCATCGCCCGGTGGCAGTCTGCGCAGAAGGCCTGGTTGTCATGACAGGTCGCGCACTGCCGTTCTTTCCCGACCGCATCGAGGGGATGGGTGAAACGGTAGTTGAGCTCGTGCTGGCGCTGGATGACCTGCGTTACCCGGCCGCGATCCTGATGTTCCCGTGGTGCGGCTCGATCCATGGGTGATTCCAGGAGGGCCAGTCGGGCTCCCATATGACATTCCTCGCAGTAATTCTCCTCGTGGCATTTTGCGCAGGGCATGGACTCTGACCGGGCATGCTCTTTGTGTTCGAGAATAAAATCGTCACGATGGGTATCCGGCCGGATAACCTCCACCTTTGGGTGACAGTTTTCGCAATCGAAAGGGGCTTCCAGATTGTTGTGACATGCAAGGCAGTCTTCCATCCCGGGCCAGTTTACCCTTGAGGCATAGTCGGTTTGATCCATCCCGATATGGCAATCCACGCAGGTCATCCCCAACTTTTCAAGGTGGAACCGGTGCGGAAAGTCGATGACCCGCTCCGGGTTCTTGAAGTCCACGAGACGCGCCATGTCTTTATGGCACTTTTCGCAGTCGGACCTATCCTTCACATCGTGACAATCCGCACAAGCCGCCTTGCTCGGAAGTATCCGGTCCGCTGCCCGGTCGCTCTTCGGAGCCTCGGTGTGACAGTCTGTGCAGACCGCCCCGATCACGTCGATGTGGTAATTGTGGGAAAAATGGATCAGCTGGCTGCGGTCCTCCTCCGGGATGGTGATGGGTGGCACCTCCCGAGAGGAAGGCAATCCCACAAAACCCAGGAAAGACAGCGTTGAAAGGAAGGCTAAAAGTCTGGTTCTCATTGGGGTCCACCAAGTCGAGTCCTTCCTGAGTGGAAGAACCACGTACTTGCCCGGAAGAAGAAGCGACGGTCGTGCTGAAATCCGGTGAAAGGGTTCAGTCTTGTCGGTGTCTTGAGATTCTGAGCCATGTCCTGGCCTTCAAGGCTGATCGAGAGGTATTTAACGGGACGGTAGTGAAGACCGAGCGTGGAGCTGAACGCGGTACTCCGGTCCCCGATCCCATCTTCATAAAGGAAGGACGAGAAATGAACCCCTGCATTGACCCACAAAAAACCGTTCATTCGTTTCCGGATATCAGCCCCGAATCCGTCCGAAATCCCGCCATACCCTCTCCTCCCGCTGTAGGTCATGTAACCGTTAAGGACACCAACCCCCCCACTTATCCGGTGCCCGCTCCGCCCGTCGAAGGAAAGGTTCGTGAAACCGCCGAAAAGGCTAAAAAATCGGTTGAATCGATAGTCGCCCCGCCATGAAATCTCGTGATTCGCACGCTGGGTGAAGATGCTGAAGATGCTGTAAGCAGGGGTCCATGGGGTCCGATATAAGTAGTTCCCGGAGAGGGTCAAACCTTCGACGTCGTAACGGAGAGTCACCTCACCTCGACGGACTTCGACGCCCGCGGAAGTGCTCAGGTCTAAACGCCCGTAGAGGGATCCCGAAGAAAAGGTATGCCGCAAGTCCATCCCCAGCATCTGCTGCTCCAGAGAATTGGGACGGACCTGGAAAGTCCCGTTTTGGATCGTTCGGTCCAACCACAAAGAATCGGGATAGATTTCCCCTGCTTTGCTGAAGTACGGCTTCACCCGTTTCGTTCGACGGTAGAAGCTGAAGCCAGCTGTCAATCTGGGAATTTTCGACGAGAGCAGATGGAATCCCATCATGTGGCCTTCATCCCAGCTGTTGATCAACCCGGAACGCCCCAAGGGGGCCAGTGTTCCGGCGTAAAGATCCAGCTTGGCGAAGTCTCGAAATCTGACGGAAACCCTTCCTCCATCGAGGGTACCGATTCCCACCCCGGCCGACACGAACTGACGGCCACCGGTCAGGGTGAGGGATTCCCCTGCCCAGCGGAAGAGGGCGTGTCGTAAGCGGTTGGATGGGTCGTTTCCAGCCGATCGAGGATATTCAGGGAGGTTCTAAGGGAGGTTTGAAAGGAGAGTCGAGGGGAGCCGAGGCCCCGCAGGGTCAGTGAACCGCTCTGGTAGAGCCGAAACTGGCCCGAGTCCAGGGAGTCCGGGACCTCCCGCTCGAAGGTGTGGGCGGCCGTGCTGAAGCGGCCGGATAGGCTAACGGCTTCTGCACGAAAAATAATTGTAACGAATAGTGCCGGAAGAAGATAGGAGAAGGTTCTCATCTAATCTACGAGGATCATGAGATGCCTGCCTCTATACATTAGCATCCATACGACGAAGCCTTTCGGTCAACATGCGCATCATCTGAAGGGAGAATTGGGGAAACTGTTGTATTAAGTATAGAAATCGGTTCTCATCCACCGGCGCCAACCTGCAAGGGATCGACGCAACCGCAGTGGCACTCCGGGGTTTCGAGTCGATCAGTGCCATCTCGCCGAAGATTTCCCCTTGTTTGGCCATGTAGATGGATTGATCTCCTACTCGTATATCCACCTCTCCTTCCAGTATGACATACATGATCTTGCCTGGCTCCCCCTCTTGGAATATCATCTCCCCGGCCGGAGACTTTAATACGTTCACATCGTGCTTGAATAGACTTATTAGATTCACTTTTTAGACCCCCTCCTTATTTGCGAACTGGCAATTATCTCTGAACGGCCCTAGGGGAGATCGGCCGCTATCCGGATAGTTCCAGGACGCGTATTTCCTAAGTTAACGTTATAATAAGCACATATCCACCATTCGTCAAGGCTAAAGCTGGGATGAGGTCTGTGACCGGTCGGGTAATAATGCGGGGACGGGAGTTCAACAGGTTGCCATACTCAGTTATTCCTTGCGTGTATGATTCTGTATCTTATCTTTTAGGCGATCCCTTGGATCGAAAGAAATTGGATGTTTTCCAAACCTGAATCCGAACGAAGGGAATCGCCCAATGAGAAAAGGCGCGTGGTTGTTCGCGTTCGGAGCCATGACCCTGGTCATCGTTGCTCCAGGGATCTCCGCACAGGCCCGAATGGAAGCGGTTGGAGAGATCGGCGGGGGGATCTTTCTTCCCACGGGATCCGATGGCGATATCGCCAAACCGAGCCCTGCGCTTCAGTTTGTTGCGGGGATTGGATTATTCCCCCATTTTGGTGTAGAGGCTGAAGTCATCTACGTCCCCATTCTCTTGAAGGATCAAGCCTTCCCTTTGGACGACAACAGCCGCAGCAGTCAGGTATCGGTGGTTGCGGGCATTCGAGCGACCACAGGAAGACTTGTCGAAGGGGCTCCCGGAGTCGGTTACCTGTCGCTTCGGGCGGGATTTGCTCGGATCCAGACGCATACGGTATCTTCGATTCCATCCGGCTCCTGGATCGGAAGAACGGTAGACGCTATCGATAATCCTCCCCTCCAATCTCCTTTCAGAGGGTCCGAAAAACAAACCGGATTCGTCCTATCCCCCAAAGCGGGCGTCATAGTGCGCCTCTACCACCGTACAGCAATCGATCTTGCCTTTCAGCCGATTTTCATCATCGACCGGGGAAAGACAACGACGCAACTCTTCCTGACCCTCAGTTTTGCCATGTCCGCCTGGGAAACCTTTTAAGGTGGGGCTGAAGGACTGGACCGCCACCCTTCCTCGTCTCCTCGCGTGTCCACGTTGTTTTAACACCCTCTCTGAAGGTGATTCCCCCGACTCCCTGAGTTGTCAAGTCGATGGCCTCACCTTTACCCGGCCCGGGGATATCTGGGACCTGATCGATCCGGAGCGCCGGGGTGCCCTGGAACCCTTTATCTCCCACTATCAGACGGTCCGCCGGTTAGAAGGCTGGGGAAGCGATGACCCGGGGTATTATCGGGACCTTCCGTTTGGGGACAGGACAGGCCGCTTTTCCGAGATTTGGCGCATCAAGGCCAGGAGTTTCCGGTACTTAAAAGGTTTGCTGGGATCCCTCCAGCGTCCGGATGGTGAACCCCCTCGCATCCTTGACATTGGCGCTGGAAACGGATGGCTTTCTTATCGCCTGACGGAGATGGGATTTGACGTCTGCGCGATAGATCTCTCCGGAGATAGGACCGACGGTCTCGGTGCTGCAATCCATTATCCCCTCTCTTTTCCTCGCATCATAGCCGAATTTGAACGGTGGCCATTCATCGAAAAGGCCTTCGACGCGGCGGTCTCCGCCGCGAGCTTTCATTACGCGAGTGACGGTGAAGGGGCCATCGCCGCTGTTGCCCGGTCCATCTGCCCTGAAGGCCGCATCTACATTGTCGACACCCCCATCTACCGATCTGCCGAGAGCGGTCGGAAGATGGTCGACGAGATGCGGGAAAACATGGTGGAAAAGTATGGTCTTGAATCCTGGGTACAACCCGGTCCCGGGTACCTTACCTTCGAACGGATCCGGGAGTGGTCCTCAAAACTCGGCTATAAGGTCCGGCTCCACCGGCCTGCGTACGGCATTCGACTGCGGCTTCGACCGATCTTTGCCCGTATCCTGGGCCGACGGGAGCCGGCCAAGTTCGGGATTATTGAGTTGATCAAGTAGAAGTTCATGTTGGGAAAATCCAGCCATGCCTGATAAAAAGGTCGTTCTCTTCTTCCCCTCCTACGCGAGTCAGGAGGCCTCCCCACCCCTTGCTCTAATCTCCATCGCAGGCCCCCTCGTCCAGGAGGGTTATCGTATTGAGATCATCGATTCTGCCGTGGAACCGGACTATATTGGAAAGGTCCTAGCCCACCTAAAAGGCGCAATTTGCCTCGGGATCTCCCTGATCACCGGCCCGATGATCAGGGATACGATCGAAGTAGGGAAGGCTGTAAAAGAGCGATATCCGAATCTCCCGATCATACTGGGAGGCTGGCACCCGTCCATCCTCCCGGAACAAACGCTGAAAGCCCCTTTCGTAGACGCCGTCGTTCTCCGTCAGGGGGAGGTCATCTTCAAGGAACTGGTCAACAGGCTGGGGAACGGAGAGAGCCTTGATGGGTTGAGCGGAGTACTCTACAAACAAAACGGAGAGATCGTCCACGGACCTCCACGGCCATATACCGGCGTCGCTCATCTTCCGGACCGGATGCCGGGCTACGACCTGATCGACTATGACCGATATGAAAAGATTACCCGGCTGCGTTGGGTCATGTACAGCACCAGCCACGGCTGCCCTTTCAACTGTTCCTATTGCTCAAATGCTTCGGTCTACGGCCGAAACCTGGATGTTTTGCCGGCCGAACAGGTCATCGATCAGGTCACGTACCTCGTTAGGAAGTTCGGCATCAACCTTCTGGGGATCATCGATGACATCTACTTCGCGTTTATGGATCGTTCCCTGCAGATCGCGGAGGGGTTCATCCGCTCCGGCCTGAAATTCCAGTGGTACATTCAGGACCGAGCAGACTCCTGGTCCCGGCTGACACCGGACCAGGCCAGGATCTACGCCCGATCCGGACTTTCTCGCGTCCACTTCGGGGCGGAATCCGGATCGGACAGGGTCCTACACGGGATTGAGAAGAAGTCCGATGTGGCTCGCACCCTGGAGGCCGTGGACCGGTGCAAGGAAGCGGGAATCAGGGCCAGTTTCGGATTTATATTCGGCCTTCCCGATGAACAGGAAGAGGATCTGCGGATGACCGTGGATCTGATCCGGGAAATCCATAATCGTTACGATCGGACGGACTGTTATGCGAATATTTTTACCCCCTACCCGGGGTCCCCACTCTGGCCCCGGTCGATCGAACTCGGCCTGGATCCACCCAAAGCCCTCGAGGACTGGATCGATTTTTATCCCCGATTGACCGTCCTTCCATGGTTAAACGGCGCAGGACACAGACGTCTCCAGGCGGTTCGGCAATACCTTCGCTTCGGTTACCCCAATATCCGTGTGGGGGAGCAAATTCCCTCTTTGTGCCACCGCATGACCGTATCTCTGTTCGGTCCCTCCGCCCGTTGGCGGATCCGGCGCCATCGCTACGAAATTCCCTTGGAGATCAGAGGCTATCAGGCCCTTCAGCGCCTGAAGTCCGGGTTCGGTGTCTATGACCGTTTTTGAAACCCGCTATAGAAGATGAGTTGATCGGGAGGTTCGAGAACCGACCCTTCGAAAGGAGTCACCCATGAACCGTCTTGATGGACAAACCGCTTGGATTAGCGGCGGGGCCTCTGGTATGGGAGAGGCCACGGCCGAACTTTTCGCCTCGGAGGGGGCGAAGGTGGCGATCGTGGATATTCAGAAAGACCGCGGCCTTCGAGTTGTCGAAAGGATAGCCCGATCCGGTGGACAGGCTCTCTTCATGGAATGTGACGTTGCACAGGAGGATACGGTTCGGGAATCGATCGAAAAGACCGTGGCGAACTTCGGAGGATTGCAGATCGTCGTCAACTGTGCCGGGATCATAGACGTCGCCCTCCTGCACGAATATGCCGAGGCGGATTGGGACCGCTTGATGGCCGTCAACGTCAAGTCGATCTTCTTCTCGATCAAGCACGGACTTCCCCACCTGCGGAAAAACAAGCGAAGTTACGTTGTGAATATCGGCTCGATCGGCAGCTTCGTCGGACAGGGGTTGACCCCGGCCTACATCACCTCCAAACACGCGGTGCTCGGGTTGAGCCGTTCCATCGCGCTGGATTATGCGGCTGAAGGCCTTCGTTGTAACTGCGTCTGTCCCGGAATCACAGACACCCCGATGCTCCGCTTTCACCTGAACCAGACTCCGGATCCAGAGGCCACCCTCAAGAAGCGGCTCCAGAGGGTACCGATCGGGGTCGTGATCAGTCCGAAGGATATCGCCAAGGCTGCCCTCTACCTGTCCTGCGAAGACTCCACGGGAATCACCGGTACTTCGATGGTGATCGATGGGGGTTATATCACCCCCGCCGAATGGGAAACCCCTGAACACACCCGATTCATGGAGCCCTTGTGAGGCTCAAGCTCGCCTGCGCGGACTTTACTTTTCCCCTGTTGCCCCACGATGGATCCCTTCAACTTATATCCTTGCTGGGATTCAAAGGCGTGGACATCGGACTTTTCGAGGAGCGGTCTCACCTCCGTCCATCGAGCGAGTTCAAAAACGTGAGGCGATCGGCACGCCGGTTGAGGAAAGGGTTGGAAGATCGTGGCCTTGTCGCCACCGATGTCTTTCTCCAAATGGGGGCTGACTTCATTCCATACGCCGTTAATCACCCCCAGGCCTCACGGAGGCGAAAAGCCCGCGACTGGTTCCTCAGGACCCTCGAATATGCGGAGGTCTGTGGTTGTAAACACGTCACGAGTCTCCCCGGCGCGAAATTCGAAGAGGAGCGGAACGCCGATTCTTTCGCCCGCGCCGTGGACGAACTGAATTGGCGGGTGGAACAGGCACGCCGGCACAAGCTCGTTTTCGGCGTTGAAGCCCACATCGGCTCCATCGTTCCCCGTCCGAAGTCGGCCGAGCGGCTCCTGAAGCTTGTAGAAGGCCTTACCCTGACGCTGGACTATACCCACTTCAGACGGATCGGCCTGCCGGACGCATCCGTTGAACCCCTTGTCAAATACGCAAGCCACGTACACATTCGGGGGGGCCGAAGGGGTCGGCTTCAGGAGGACTTTACGCGAAACACAATAGATTACAAGCGAGTGTTCAAGGCCTTGCAGACAATCGGATACAGGGGATGGATCGGAATCGAGTACGTCTGGACAGCCTGGGAGCGGTGCAACGAGTGTGATAACCTCTCGGAGACCGTGCGATTCCGAGACTTTTTCAGATCGCTGGCAAGATAGTGGGTTTGGAAAACAGTCAACCATCCGCACCCTGGTTGCGCGGGGGAATGGATGTCTGAGCTGAAAAAATCAACGTGAAGATTACTCAGGTAGAAACCCTTTGCCTATCCAGAATCCACGAACCGGATCGGCAGTGGTTCACCGGCCGCTCGCGTACGGTCAAAGCGGACTGCGCCATCGTCCTGATCCACACCGACGAGGAAGTCGTGGGCGTCGGCGAAGCCTGTGCATACGGAGGCCCCGCCAGAATTCGAGAGTGGGTCTCCTGGCTGAGCACTGATCTTATCGGCAGAGATCCCCGCAATCCGGATACTTTCCCCCACCCCAACGGTCGGTCCCGGTCGTATGATTGCGCGGTCGGAGGGATCGATTCGGCACTCTGGGACCTGAAAGGGAAATTTGCCGGGGTGCGTGTCAGCGAGTTGATGGCTGAAAATCCTCCCCCTCGCGTGCGTCTCTACGCCTCCAGCGGATGTCGATACGACTGGCGAGACCGTCCCGAATCTCTGATCGACGAAACCCTGGGGTATCTGAATGACGGTTACACCGCTTGTAAAATCCGCATCGGCACGGAATGGTCCTGGGACAACGTCACGGTTGACCGATTCCTGGGGCTGATTCGGGAACTTGCGCAGGCCGTTAACACCAGGATGGATCTGATGCTGGACGGGAACCAGCGTCTGGATGAAGATTCCTCCCTAACAATCGCAAAGGAACTCGATCGACTGAATTTCGCCTGGTTCGAAGAGCCCATTCCTCAGATTGATTTAGACGGTTACGCCCGGCTTAACGCCTCAGTGAAAATGCCAATCACAGGTGGAGAACAGTGGACAACACTGGAGCAGTTCCGCCCCTACTTGGAACGGGACGCCTATGCCATCGTACAGCCGGATGTAGGCTGGTGCGGGATCACGGAGGCAAAGCGGATCGGAGAAATGGCCCGCCGATACGAGATCGATCTCTGCCCTCACAGCTGGCACAACGGCTTGATGGCCATGGCCAATGCGCATCTGGTCGCTTCCCTCCCAGTTCCACGAGTTTTGGAACTTTGCATGGTCCAGGGTCCCCTCCAGTGGCAGATCCTTTCGGATAAACCAAAAATTCAAGATGGCTGGTTGGAGCTCCCGGACAAGCCAGGACTGGGGGTAGCACTCGCGGAGGGATTGGAGGAACGATTTCCCTACATCGAGGGACACTATGCGATTGAGGTGGAGAGGTAAGGAAAATGGAAGGAATAAATCGGCACACGAAAACAAGAATGAAGGATGGTTAAAATTTTATGACCGATCAGCCCGATTTGCCTTCCCCCGACATCTCCCTCCCCATCCACGGCCCGGGGTTCGCACGGCCAGATCCCGGGTTGATCCGGAAGCTCCAGAGCGTGAGCAGCGCCACGGCCAGCGCCGTACTGCACAAATTGGGCTTGCGCCAGGCCTTCATCCAGGGGCCTCTCCCCCGAAAACCCGGGTCGAAGGTTGTCGGGCCGGCCGTAACTCTTCAGTTTATGCCGCAGCGGGAGGATATCGTATCCGGTCTTGGTCAGGAACAGTCGGAAAAGGGCGGCGCTCTCTGGGCGGTGTTTGAATCCGTCGAAAAGGGCGATGTCCTGGTGGTCCAGGCTTACGGTGACGTGTACACGGGTTGTGTCGGGGAGATGCTCACCACCTATTTCAAAGGACGCGGAGGCATTGGGATGGTGGTGGACGGCTGCATCCGCGATTGGTCGAGGATCCAGGGGATGGGTTTACCCGTTTGGACCCGTGGATTTACGCCCAACTACGCCTCCCAGGCGACCCTCTTTCCATGGGGATTCAACATACCCATCGCCTGCAGCCGGGTCCTGGTTCTTCCGGGAGATATCATCATCGCGGACGACGATGGTGCCGTGATGGTTCCGTTCAAAATGGCCGCCGCGGTCATCGAAGAAACCCTTGAACACGAGGACTGGGAGGCCTTCAGTCGCATCAAGCTGAGCGAGGGAGGTGCGCTTCAGAAGTACTACCCCCTGAACGCGGAAGGCCAGCGGGAGTACGAAGCGTGGCGAAGGGAAAATCAATGAAAAGCCTAAAAACCAATCAAGAATAGGTTTCACCTTTGCCAGGTCCCAGATTGTTGTCCAATGATGAAAAGAATGATCTCCCCTGATCACCGTGATCGACTTGCAGGTTTATTTTCGAGTCACAAACGATATCGTGTGATCATCGATGCTGTGCTTGAACAGGGTTATGGAACCGCAATCGCAGACTCCGAAAACGGACCGGAAGTTGGGCTGGTGCAATTAGGGGCGTTTACAATTCTTGGAGGACGGCCCGATCATCCGTTTACTCACGATCTCATCCGGGATCTGTCCCATACAATGATTATACCGGAGTCGGGCGCCTGGAGCGATATCGTAATCAAAATCCACGGGACAAAACTGAAAAAGCAAAGGTGGGTCGGTTTTAGCTTTGAAAAGCTGAACCACGAACACCTGTGTGGCCTGAAGCAGCACGTACCTGAAGGTTATCGGATTCAACGCATCGATTTGAAACTGGCGTCGCGGGCAATGGTCGTCTGTGGAGCACGTTCTTACACGCATACTCGCAAATCGATTGAAATCGCCATCATGACCGTCCCCGATCACCAGGGGAAGGGGTTGGCGACCGCGACCGGCGCATCGCTTGCTGCTCATTGCCTGGATACGGGCATCGAGCCTCACTGGAACGCCGAAAACCCCATCTCCGTGAAGCTTGCGGAGAAACTCGGATACATCCCGAATGACGAGTTTGAAGTATTCAACCTGTTCCCTTCTGAGCCTGACCCGAGTCTATCATATAAAAAACCTTGAGGTTCCCGATTTAGGAACCGCTGATAATATCCGATCAAAATGGATCTCCTCCTCTACAACCCGCGAAGCGCGTCCTCCAAGCACCGCGTCCCGATGTCCCTTCTGGCACTTGGTTCGGCCCTCGAGGGACAATGCGATTATAGAATCCTGGACGGAAATTTCCTCTCAGACGCCGTCACACAGATTGCGAAGTTAATTTCAAGGGATAGACCCAGGATTCTGGGAATCACCGTTATGCCCGGACCTCAGCTTCAGGAGGCAATTCCCTTAACCCGGGAATTGCGCAGATCTTTCCCGGACCTGAGAATCGTCTGGGGAGGATATTTCCCCTCAAATCACCCCGATGTCGTACTCCGGTCCGGGTGGGTTGACTTCATCGTACGAGGTCCGTCGGAAGTCTCATTCAAAGAACTCGTAAACGCACTTCTGGCCGAAGGAGATTATCGGGCCATTCCCGGGCTTTCCTACACGGACGGTGACCGACCGGTCCACAATCCTTCACGAAAACCGTTGACCCACCCGGACACGGTGCCTCCCTGGCCCTACCATCGGCTCGGGAATATTGAGAAATACCTCGGGCGCTCTTTCCTGGGTGAACGGACGAGCTCCATGCACACCAGCTACGGCTGTCCCTTCAAATGCAGTTTCTGCGCTGTGGTTCCTATCTATGAGGGGGGATGGATCGGACGGAGCGCCGGGCTTGTGGCAGATGATGTCGAATACGTCTCCCGATCATTTGGCGTTGACGCAATCCAATTCTGCGACAATAATTTCTTTACTTCTCATAAAAGGGTATATGAATTTTCCCAGGAGGTCCTGAATCGCGGTCTTCGAGTATCCTGGTGGGGGGAGGGACGGCCCGATACCCTCTTGAATTACCCTGACGAGGTCCTTTCGACCATGCGGCGCGCCGGATGCCGGATGATCTTTCTCGGTGCGGAGTCAGGTTCCCCGGTAAGACTTCGCCAGATGAACAAAGGCGGAACACAGACTGGGGAAACGGTCATAAAACTGGCGGATCGGTTTCGTCGCCACGGGATTATTCCCGAATTTTCCTTTGTACTCGGAGGGCCGGCTTCCGATGTGGACGCTGAGATCGAAAGTGAGTTTCAGTTTATCCGGGAAGTCAAACGCTGTAATCCAGATTCCGAGATCATACTCTACCTCTATGCGCCTGTACCGACGATGGGCTCCGATCTGTTCCATTCCGCTGCTCAGGAGGGTTTCTTTTTTCCCGATCGTCTCGAAGACTGGCTGCAACCTGAATGGCGGGATCTCGACCTTCGAAGGAGTCCGCAGACCCCATGGCTTAAACCTCGCCACGTCGAAAAAATAGCCCGTTTCGAATCCGTCCTCAACGCAGCCTACCCAACGGTTTCGGATGTCCGCCTCAAGCCCTCGCAACGCCGATTTCTGAAGTCCCTGGGTTCCTGGCGATATGCGACAGAGACCTACCGCCACCCCTACGAGATCCGACTGTTTCACCGCATCTTCCGCTATCGCCAACCGGAACGAGAGGGGTTCTAAGGGAGGAAATTGCAAAGTGAAAAATAGAAAATGGAAAGTGACAATTTAACGGCAGATCACAGCTGATCGAAGCGAAACCCGCGATAGTAACGCGCTAGTTCAGGGAATCATAAATCATCATGAACACACCTGAGCGGAAGTCCGCGTTTTTTTCCGGACTGGAGTCGAAGGGTCCGGGGTAGGCATACGACATTCAACCGAACCCTCTCCCGGCACCCGGGAGAGGGGTGCCGAGCATTGCGAGGCGGGGTGAGGGAGCACGACGGCGTTCCAAATTTCATAGCGCCTTCCGGATCGAGGTGGTTGCGACTGAGCAGAAGCAAAGCCCTCGAATAGAAAACGCTCAACGCACACCTTTTAATATTTCATTTTTCATTTTCCCACCAATCACAAAGAGATCTTACCATGAAAATAAAAGATATAAAGGCCTTCCCCCTGGCTTATCCGGAACCGCATTACCAAAACATCGAGAGATACATTACCCTTGCGCGTGTTGAGTCCGAAAACGGTCTGGTTGGCTGGGGAGAGAGCATCTCTCAATTCCGCGAGTCCGCCCTGGCCACCAAGGTCATCATCGAACGGGGTTTTGCCCCTTTATTGATCGGTCAGGACTGCCTGAATGTCGATGGGCTATGGCGAAAAATGCTGGACCACATATGGTGGTACGGCCAGGAGGGAATCGCGGCCTTTGGCGTGAGCGCAGTGGACATGGCCCTTTGGGATCTTAAGGGGGTGGCTCAGGAAACCCCCGTATGCGACATTATTGGAGGACGGCTGCACGACAAGGTATTGGTTATGGGTTCGATCATCTTCGATATGGAAAACGTCGACGGAACCGTCGATGAATTCCGGTGGATGCGGGATCAGGGATACCGGGTTGTCAAAGCCGGTTGGGGTATGAAGCGGGAGGCACTTTTCGGACAGGACCGTAAGCGAGATATCGAAATGGTGCGAAGAATTCGGGAAGCCATCGGAGATGACCTGGAACTCGTCGTGGACACGCCAGGCCATCTGGGCTTATGGAACGTTCCCACCGCGATTCAGCGGTTTCAAGACCTCGAACCCTACCGGCTTAAATGGATCGAACAACCCCTTCCCCCTCACGATCTTGAGGGTCATGCCCGATTGCGGGCCTCTGTCTCCACGGCCATCGGGACCGGGGAGGACGAGTGGAACGTCGAGAGTTACAGCCGACTTATCCGATCAGGAGGCGTGGACGTGGTTCAGATGGATCCGGGTCGCTGCCACGGGATTTCCGGCTGCCGGAGAATAATAAATCTGATTGAGGCGGAAAACCTGGGATGGAGTGCCCACACGTGGAGCAGCGCCCTCAACACGGCTGCAAGCATCCACCTGATGGCGACATCGACGCACGGTGTGGTCAAGGATTTCAAGCCTCACGAATCGCCCCCTCAGCACGAACTGGTAAGCGACCCTTGGGTGCAGGATGGCGGTTATCTCTCCGTGCGAGACACACCCGGCCTCGGGGTCCAGGTTCAGGAGGATATCGTCAAAAAGTACCTGTTTGAATAAGAGAATCGAATTGCGGTTGTGAACAAAGGGCAGGGGATTAGGGGTTGGGGCATCCCCCGCCTTTTTACGATCGAGTAAAGGATGAAACAATATCCATCCCGACGTGCATTGATCACAGGAGGGGCCAGCGGTTTCGGACTGGGTACGGCCAAGGCCCTCCTGGCACAAGGTGCTCAGGTTGCCATCGCCGACATCGATTCCGAAAGGTTGGAAAAGGCCGCTCGGGGATTGGACGCTAAGAACCTGCTCACTCTGGATCTGGACGTGACCTCGAAGGCCTCTGTTGAGGCTGCCGTTGACGCGTGCCGCGCCTCATTTGGGGGTCTGGATACCCTGGTCAATTCTGCGGGGGTAATCCATTTCGCCCCCCTGGAGCAGATAACGGAGAAGGATTGGGACCGCGTGATCGACGTCGATCTGAAGGGCGTCTTTTTGTGCAGCCAAGCGGTCGCTCCCCTCCTCCGAAAAAGCGGCCAACGGGGTCGAATCGTCAACATCGGGTCGGACGCTTCGAAGATCGGATGGCCGCAAATCGCCCCATACTGCGCTGCGAAGTCTGCGGTTGTTGGCCTGACAAAATCTCTTGCCGGCGAGTTGGCCGCGGACGGGGTCACCGTAAACTGCGTCTGTCCTGTTGGGGTTTCGACGACCAAAATGGGAGGGGATGTTTTGAAATGGAAGATCGGAACGACAGGCGAGACACCGGAAAAGATCCTGGCTTCCACAGCAGAAGGGATTCCTCTCAAACGCAATCCCACAGAGGCGGACATCGTCAACGCGATCATGTTCTTCCTTTCAGATGAATCGGCCTTTCTGACCGGTGTCGCTCTCGATGTCGACGGTGGTTTCCTCAGCACGGCGTCGAATCCCGGCACGGATGATTAGTGTGCCCGAAGATCGTCCGCTTCGAGGGGTCGTCAACGGAAGAAAGTTTGCATGCGAGGTTCTCCAGATGATACAGCCTGTCGAACTCAAAAGTATTAAGCCCGAGGAACTGCCCGGCGGCTACACGTCTACTACTGCCGAGGGCTGGCAGATGCTAAGCGCCTGCCGCGCGGGCGATCTGGGTGCCGTCCGCTCCCTGGTCGAGCGTTGCCATGGTCTGATCCGCTTCGAGCACAACTACACGCCGCCGATCCACTTTGCCGTGCGGGAGGGACACGCTCCTCTGGTGCGCTATATACTGGATTGCGGGGCCGATCCGACCTACCGTACCTACCGTTTCAACGACTCATTGCTGCAGATGGCGCGCGAACGCGGATACAGTGAGATCGCCGCCATGATAGAGGAGGCTCTGGCCAGCCGCTTCCCGCTTTCGGAAGAAGCCAACGCTCTGCTCGAAGCCGCCGGTGCGGGCGATCTCGACCGATTGCGTCAACTTTTAGACACGGATGCTGAGCTGGCGAGCGCCAGCAACGAGACCGGTGATACTGCGCTGCACCTGGCCTGCGCAGGCGGGCATTCTGGCGTCGCGGAATTATTGCTGGATCGCGGCGCGGACCCCGAGGCGGTCCGGAGCGATGGCTTTAAGCCAATACACAGTGCCCTGTTCTGGAACCGACAGGGCTACCTGCGCCAGCACAAACCGCCGGTGGACACGTTGCGCGCCGGTCGGCTCGCCGGCCTGCTGTTGGAGCGCGGCGCAACCTACAATATTTTTCTCGCCGCCGTTTTTGGAGACCTGCCCGCAGTGAAGAAATGGTTGGCGGAAGACTCCGCATTGGCGAATTTTGAGGACACGCACCACCGCAGGCCAATCTCCGCCGCCGCCTGGTGGGAGGATATAGACATGGTGCGCCTGTTGCTGGAGCACGGGGCCGATCCCAGCCTGCCCGAGAGCGAGAGTCCGCGCGGCCACGCCCTGTGGATCGCAGCCTTTCGCAAGAATGTCGAGATGGCCCGGTTGTTGTTGGAACACGGCGCTGACCCCTAGTCCAATGCCGAATCCGGGGGCCGTGCCTTGCAACACGCCCGCGCTAATCCCGAGTTGTACCAATTACTCATAGATCACGGCTCCGAGCCTCGCGAATCGCCCAGCGACCGGCTCCACGACGCTATCCACGACGACGATCTCGAAGCGGCCGAGGCGATCCTCAAGGAGCATCCCGACCTGGCCCCCGACCCCGCGATGTTTTGGGGCGAAGGCATCCTGGCTCTTCCCGCCAGGGAGATTCAGTGGGGGATGATGGACCTGCTCTTCCGATATGGTGCGAAGGTGCCCGACGTAACTAAGTGGGGTATCAGCTACTATTTCAGGCACCTTGACGTTGCCAAGTATATGATGGAGAAAGGCATGAATCCCAATCACATGAACTGGCACCACACCACGCTACTCCACGACGCGGCCCATGGCGGCAGCAGCAGCGTCGAGAAGGCGCAATTGCTCCTTGAGTACGGCGCCGATATCGACGCCATCGACGAGGAGTATCGCTCTACGCCGTTGGGACTGGCAGCCCGTGTGGGACGCCTGGAGCTGGTAAAACTCCTACTAGAACGTGGGGCTAACCCGACTGCGGCCGGGGCGCCGTGGGCCACTCCTTTAGCTTGGGCAAAGAAGCGCGGGCACCAGGAGATCGTGGCTCTGCTCGAGCGGAGGGGTGGTGGCTCGTAGGGTAAAGAAACCAGATGGTCATGTCCTCCGAATTGGAGGAGAGACCAAGGAAGATTGAATCTTACCAAGATGACAACATAAGTTGATCGGAACGACTGAGAAAACGAGGGCGCCTTATGTTAATATAGGGCCTCCTTTTTATAGACGGTTCGTTGGTTTTTCTATAAGGCCACGATTTCATTTAACAAAGCATATGGGCGATATTAAATTATCGGGTGCAGCGTGGTCCTTTGTGGGGGCAAGTCTGGTGGAATCAGCGGATATTTGGCGGGCTTTGGGTGTGGATGCTATGGATCTGATCGCCTTACCGGATGGGCTTCTAGACCGGTTGACTATCGAGAAAGACCCCAAAGGACAGGCGAAGCGCGCCAGGGAACCCGGACTGGCACTCAGCAACTTGCTCTGTATCCTCGGATCTGGATTTGACGACAGGCCGGTGAATTCCGCGGACAAAGGTGTCCGCGATCTAAATTTTGAGACGATAAAACGCTTAATTGAGTTTTGCGTATCGGCAGAGATACCGTCGCTCATAATATTACCGGGGATCGATCAACTCGGCATCAGTCATGAAGAAGCATTGAAAATCTCCGGAGATACGATGACGGAAATGTCCTTAGTCGCACGGGAAGCCGGGGTGTTGATTGTCTTCGAACCTCATATCGAATCTGTTTTAGAGAACCCGTTCGAAACATTGACCTTTCTGAAACAGAACTCGGATCTCAAGATTGTGCTCGATTATTCCCACTTTATCGCCCAAGGATTCAATCCCTCCGATGTGGATCCTCTGGTTCCTTACGCGGGTCACGTCCATCTCCGGCAGGGATCAAACAAAAAGCTCCAGGTACGATGGGAAGCGGGAGAGATCGACTTTCGGAATGTGATCGGTCTGCTCAAAAAGACAGGGTACAAGGGATATGCGGCCTTTGAGTACGAACACGATCCCGGCTGGATGGAGATGGATAAGGTAGATGTGATGACTGAGACGATCAAGATGCGGGATACGGTCAGACCTTTGCTGTAGGGGTCAAGGGGTGCGAAGCTCCTACACACATCAAGACCTTGGATAATCAGTGTAGGGATGGTTCACGAACAGCCCCTACGACTAGACCGGAGGACAATGAATGCCGGCTAAAGCCAGAATCGGGGTGATCGGTACAGGTTGGTGGGCAACTTATGCCCATATCCCGACCTTGAAGGCCAATCCCGATGTTGAACTGGTCGCCATCTCGGATATACGATCCGAATTGCTCTCCAAAGTGGGGAATCGTTATGAAGTCGGCAAAACTTACACCGACTTTCGGGAGATGCTGTCCAAAGAAGCCCTCGACGGGGTGGTGATTGCAGTCTGGCACGCCGCCCATTTTGAAGTCGCACGCGCTTGTCTGGAAAAAAACCTTCACCTATTGCTCGAAAAACCGATGGTACTGAAGGCTTCCCACGCGAAAGAGCTTTGCGACCTGGCTCGAGAACGAAACCGTGAAATCATCGTTGGTTATCCGTATCATTACCTCCCCCAGACATTGCGCTCCCGCGAAGTCCTGAATTCGGGGAAGTTGGGAGAGATCCACTATATATCCAATGTCTTTTCATCATCGGCTTACGATCTATACCGGGGGATCGATCATTCCGACCTTCCGGAGTTGGCTGCCTATTACCCGGTTGCGGGTCCCGGAGACGTCTACCAGGATCCGGAGCGATCCGGAGGAGGCCAGGGTCACCTGCAGGTGACCCATTCCGCCGCCCTGATGCTGTTTATCACAGGGTTGAAACCAATCTCGATCCAGGCGCAGATGGACCATATGGATGTGCCGGTAGATGTAGTCGACGCCTTGATCGCAAGATTGGACAACGGTTCCCTGGCCACGGTCGGCAGCACGGGAGCGACAAAAGGCGGGGATGGGAGGCTCGACATTCAGGTATACTGCAAGGAGGGATGGATTGAACTGGCCTACTTTCCCGGTACGGGCACCATTCACTTCGGAGATGGATCCGAGGAGGATCTAACGCCCGACCCAGACACACCTGATTTGAATTATAGGGAAAACCCCGGCTATCCAGCCCATCTCCCGTCCAGGAACCTTGTCGACGTCATCCTTGGCCGTGCGCAAAATGGTTCCCCAAGCGAAATCAGGTGGCGCACCGTCGAACTCCTGGATGCGGCGTACCGTTCGTTCGCGATCGAAGGCCGCGAGGTTAAGGTCGATACCCTTTATTGACATTTTGCTCCATTCCCAACAATGCCCCGCGGTAAACCGATCACTGTCCTCGGTATCGATCTGGCGGGCTCTTCTCGCCGTCCCACCGGCATGTGCGTACTCCAGGGATTGAAGTCCCGGACCCAGATCGTATACAGCGACCCTGAAGTGCTGGACATGGTGGAAAAATCGCAACCCGAAATCGTACCGATCGATGCTCCGCTAAGCCTCCCTCCCGGTCGAAAGACGATTCATGACCGCTCAGGGGAACATCTACGGGAATCCGACAGGGAGTTGCTACGACGCCGAATTCGATTTTTTCCGATTACGCTCGGTCCGATGCGGATGTTGACCGAAAGGGGCCTGATCTTGAAAGAGTCGATCGAGGGAATGGGTTATCGCGCAGTCGAGTGTTTTCCCGGCGGGGCGCAGGACGTTTGGGGTATTCCCCGTAAACACCACGACCTGGAGGGATTGCGAACAGGGCTGACACAAATGGGTGTGAAAGGGGTAACGGACGATATGACCAATGACGAACTGGACGCCGTTACCGCAGCCCTGGTGGGAAGGTGGTATCTGAAAGGAAGAGGCGAAATCCTTGGGGGTGTGGAGGGTATCGTCATGCCTATCAGAAGAAGAACCAGGAAGGGAGTTGGAATAATCAGGTTGATAAACTCAGGGAGTCGGAATATCTTAGAGTTGTGCCTTTAAGTCTCGAGTCCAGAGTTGAATGGCTGTCGAGGGACTTAGATAAAACCCTGCGCGAAGCGAAGGGTCATTATTGTTTTAGATATCTCTCTGAAAGTGACGTGAACCGCAACCGGAGCTGATGATCGTGAAAATCGTTATCCGTGCAGGGGGTATCGGCACGAGACTCTGGCCATACAGTCGGCAAGGGCGTCCCAAGCAATTCCATGCCATGACCGGTGGACGGACGATGATCCAGGAGGCGGTGGATCGGATTTTGCCCATCGTCAGCACCGATGATCTCTTCGTCTCCACGGGTTCATCCAGCGCATCCCTGGTCCGAGAACAGCTTCCGGACCTTCCGGAGGGCCATCTCATCGTGGAGCCCGCACTTCGAAATACGGGCCCTGCGGTTGGCCTGGAATGCGCTTTGATGGAGACTCGAGATCCTGGATGCGTCGTGGCAAGCCTGGGGTCGGACCATCATATCGGAAAGCCTGATGAATTTCGCCGGCTCCTCCAAGCAGCGGAAGCCGCGCTTGAGGATATGCCCGACTATCTCTTTACGATTGGGGTAAAGCCTACTCGAATCGAGACCGGATACGGTCACATCCGAAAGGGTGAAGTCCTCCGATCAGCAAACAACGAACCGGTTTACATAGTCGATCAGTTCGTCGAAAAACCGGACGAAGAGCGTGCCAGAGTTTATACCGAAAGCGGAGATTATCTCTGGAACAGCAACATGTTCGTATGGAAGGCCCAAACCGTTTTAAACCTTTTTGCACGCTATGAGATTGAGATCCACTCCATCCTGCAGGATATCATGTCCGCGGTCGGGACCCCCATCGAAGCAGCTGCCATCGAGCGAGAATATCCCCGCATGAAGTCGATTGCGATCGACAATGCGATCATCGAGCGTGCCGAACGTGTGGCGGTTCTCGAGGGGGACATCGATTGGAGCGATATCGGGAGCTGGAGCGCATTGTCGGACGTGTTATCCCTGGATAAGGATGGAAACCTATTATCCGGGGAGATCCTCCAGATCGATGCCAAAAAAGTCATTGCCTATGGGAGACAAGACAAGCTCATCGCTCTCGTCGATGTTGAGAATCTGGTCGTTGTAGACACTCCCGATGCCCTGCTAATCTGCAGGAGGGACCAGGCTCAGAGGGTCCGGGATATCGTCGACAGGCTGAACAAAGATGAGCGCTATAAAGGATATGTTTAATGAGAGAAGCACCTCCCCTTCCGGACATCCTGCCGATGCGGCCCTACTTCAGGGAGATGATCTGGGGGGGGCGGGCTCTTCAGACCCTTTATGGCAAGAACCTCCCCCCCGAGAAGAAAATCGGCGAATCCTTCGAGCTCTCCGCCTATCAGGGACAGGAGAGCTTTGTTTCGGAAGGTCCACTTGCAGGATGGGGAATCCAACAATTGTCAAAGGCGTTTCAGGGAGATCTGCTTGGGGAGAAAGTCTGGAGGCGCTATCCGGACGACTTTCCGATCCTGATCAAACTGATCGACGCCCGTGAAGATCTTTCCATTCAGGTACATCCTAACGATCGGTATGCACGTGAGAACGACCTCGGACAACAAGGCAAGAACGAGGCGTGGTATATCCTCCACTCTGACGACGGGCGGGTCGCATATGGGCTAAAGGATGGTGTCGAAAGGAACGACTTCGAAGCGGCTATCAGAGAGAGGCGGGTGGAAGAAGTGGTTGGATTCTTTGATGTCAAGCCCGGAGATGTGATCATCAACCCGCCCGGGACGGTTCATGCCATTGGGAGGGGTGTGATTTTATATGAGATCCAGCAATCCAGCGACCTAACCTTTCGTATATATGATTATGACAGGCCCGGGACAAATGGAAAGCCCAGAGAGTTGCATATCCGGGAAGCCCTAGAGGTCATCACCTTCGGGACCAGGACCTCGGGCCCCACGCAATGGAACATGCTTCCCGGCTCGGATCCCGAAAAGACGATCCTCGTGGAAACGGAGGATTTTCGACTGGAGAGACGCTCCCCATCCGAATCGGAGACCCTCCACGACTCGGGGGCCTCGTTTGCCATTCTGACGGTGGTTGAAGGTGAAACCGAGGTTCAAGCTCGGACAGGATCTTATTTCGCCAATAAAGGGCAGACCATAATGATCCCGGCCGGGCGCAAGTTCACCGTTACCCGAAAGGGTCGGGAAAATCTGGAATATCTCCTGGCAACCCTTCCCTAAAGCCCCATGCCCTCATTCCTCTTCCGAGGAATCCTTATCCGAGGAATCCTCATCCGATTCTTCCGTCCCCTGATCTTGGCTCTCCTACGACCCCTCCTGAGGCGCCTGGCCCTTCGGGATACCTATCTCTTCGGTTGTCGCCTCAGGGTGATTCGAGGGGTCTTTCAGCCAGGACTCTATTTTTCCACGAAGGTTCTGGCCCAGTGCCTTCTGCGCTATGATCTCAGGGGAAAAACTCTTTTAGATATGGGGACGGGTTCGGGGGCGCTTGGCATCCTTGCGGCAAATCGTGGTTCTCAAGTTCTGGGCGTGGATGTGAATCCCTCGGCAGTTGCAGTGGCCAGGATGAATGCCGCGCTCAACCGTGTCGAAGGCCGTTTTGAATGTGTCCAGAGCGATCTGTTTGAAGGGATCGGAGGGGATAGGCGATTCGATTATATCGTTTTCAATCCGCCATTCTACGTCAAAGTTTGGGAGAACATCGAGGAACGCGCGTGGTTTGGAGGTGAAAATTATCAGACCCTCAGAATTTTCTTTGGTCAGGCCGGAAGATTCCTTCGGGATTCCGGCAGGATGGTACTCATCCTATCAAGCGAAATGGACCTCTCGACGATTTCCGGACTCGCCCGGGAGAATGGATGGAGACTCAATCGTGAAATCATCATCCCTCACTTTTTCGAGAAGTTTTTGATTCGGGAGTACGGGACTCGTGAATAAGGATGATAAAAAGAGGGTTTGGGGTTATGGAGGTAGGGGGTAGTTCTCCTTCCATGCGATCGTACTTCCACCCTTTTATTTCGATTTTCCGACCCCTGATACCCGGCTTCCGCTCGTGATCCTCATCCCCATTCGACCGATCCGCGCATTGACGAAACCCTTCGCTAAACGGAGATAGCTCTTCCGCTGACTCCGAAGCTGCTTGTGGACCGTGACCTCCCCCGTCATCCACCTGGCGGCAAACGAGTAGAACCGCTTGGAACGCCGCCCTGAAACCGTTAAATCTCTGTCCGTCCGTTCACTCCAATCCTTCTTTGCGACAATTCGGTCTTCAACAGTTGTCGTAGTACTCCGTCCCCTTGATCGGATATGCCAAGGTCGTTAGATACATGTCCGGATCGGAACGTTTGAGATGATCCACGGTTTCTTCCAGGTCCTCCATCTCCTCTCCTTCATATCCGAGCATGATGAACATTCCGGTCTTGATGCCGTGCTGCTTCAAGAGAAGTGTCATCGATCTGACTTGCTCAACCGAGACCCGTCGGTCCATTGCATCGAGTACCGCTTGGGACCCGCTCTCGGACCCGATCCATAGCCTGCTACAGCCCATCTTGGCGAGGGTCCCGACAACTTTTTCGTTGAGGCGGTCCGCCCGGGAGATACATCCGAAGGGAATTCTTAATCCTCTCTTTTTCAATTCATCTGCGTAATCGAATAACCATCGGTAATGGATCGTGAATACATCGTCCGCATACCAGAGCATGTCCGGGCTGTATTCATTCAGGATTTGTTCAACCTCATCGGCCACATTTTGAGGCGAACGTCGTCTGTGGGTCTCTCCGAACACCGAACGACTGCACCACGTACAGGTGTAGGGACATCCCCTTGCACAGATTAGCGATACCGATCCGATCCCGTGCCGCTTCCTCCAGGCGCAAATATAAGCCTGGATGTCAACTGAGGAGCGGTCCGGAAAAGGTTGTTTGTCGAGGTCGTCCATCAAAGGTCGGGAAGGGGACATGACGATACGCCCTCCATCATCTTTGAAGGCAAGGCCTCGGATATTGTGCAGGCCAGCAACCCCATTTCCCCGGAGATGCACCAGAAGTTCCTCAAGGGTCTCCTCCCCCTCCCCCACCACCACTGCGTCCGCGCCGTGGGTCAGATATTCTTCGGTGTAAAGGGGAGGATCCGGGCCTCCGACGACAACAAACACACCCAATTCCTGTGCGATCCTTGCAAGAGAAAGGGCGTTCATTTTTGTCATCATATTGCAAGACAGGCCCACCACGGGCGGCCTTTCTGTCCTCAGAATATTGATGAACTCCTGTCGGTCCCGGAACGTGCCGTCGAATACCCCGGCATCAAATCCCTTACTTTTAAGATATGAGGAGAGATAGAGAAGTCCTAAGGGCGGATAGGGCTTCATGATCCGCTGTTCTTTCGGATCCTCATTCAGGAAATAAGGGTGGACTAGAAGGATATCCATGAAATCGAGTACCAGGTGCCAGGCCTATGTAAAGGCTCTAACGAATTGAGGGGAGCATCGAAAACGTTTTCTGTTTCCCGATTGAGATGTATACCAGAAGGTTTTGTCAATCTTCAATCATCAATATCCTTTCTAACCCGTCCCGCTTTCCCCGTACGTAAAAGAACCAGGCGCGTCCACGAAAAAGGAAGGAGGATCGTGTTCAAAACCATCCCGCCCATCCGGCGAAGGCCTCCGAGAAGCCCGGAGCCCCTTAATTTCATCCAGGACTTTCGTATCCGAAAGGAACGGTGGATGGTCCTGTGCAACTGGCGGT
Source organism: Candidatus Latescibacterota bacterium (assembly GCA_965217865.1). Taxonomy (GTDB): domain Bacteria; phylum Latescibacterota; class UBA2968; order SICM01; family SICM01; genus CBDCJO01. Next base: position 5,449,505 of record CBDCJO010000002.1, read on the forward strand.
AAAATTCCGCCGAATACGGCCCTCTGTAAAGCATCGCGAGATCTCCCGTGTTGACCCAGTTCTGCTTTTTTCCCAGGTCCACCGCAACCCGCTCATAAAACTTCGTGCCAGGCAGTGGATACGAAACCGAGATTCCGATGTCGTCCGGCTTGCACTCCCGCACCATCCGCATGGTTTCTCGGATCTCCTCCCATCCCTCCCCTGGATAGCCGAACTGGAGGAAGAAACAGACCTCGATACCCTCTGAACGAAGAAGCCGTGTGGCTTCGTGGATCTGCTCAACCCTGAGATCCTTGTCCATTCCGGCCAGGATCATTTGAGATCCCGATTCCGCTCCCATCCAGACGGTCCTGCATCCGCCCTCGCGCAGAGCAAGGGCCGTATCATCGTGTATAAGGTCTGCTCTCATCTGACATTTAAAAGGCAAAACCGCATCCTGCTCCCGGACCAGATCTGCGAATCTCCGGATCCAACCAGGCTTCAAACCAAAAATGTCGTCTCCAAACCATATGTGGTCAGGCCTGAATTTCCTTTTTAGCCAGCCCATTTCTTCGACCACATTCTCCGGACTTCGCACCGTATACCGCTGGCCGTAAATCGGTTTTGCACACCAGTTGCAGGAATATGGACACCCACGGGTGGTGACCATGTTCATCGAGTGATATCCGTGGCGGCTACGCCAGAGGCTCCGATAGGATGGAATGTCCACAAGGTCCCAGGCCGGGAATGGGAGCCTGTCAAGATTCCGAATTAGAGGTCGCGGAATCACCTGGAGATCGCTTCTTCCGGGGACAGGATAGGCAAGCCCGGGTATTTCTTCAAGGGAGACTGAGGTCCGTCCGGTAAGCCGGTCCAGAAGTTCGATAAGGGTGGCCTCCCCTTCCCCAACAATAATGTGGTCCGCGCCGGCTTCACGATATGCTCGAAGGTGATCAGTCGCATCTGAGCCGAAGAAGATGACCTGACAACCCCTTTCACGGGCCATCCCGATCATCCTAAATGCGGCCTCTCTCATTCGTAGTAAGCACATCTTGGAGAAATAATTAAACTGATCGTCGTATATCACGGCAAAGCTGGGCCTTTCCCGATTCAGAGCTTCGTCCCATTCCGACTCCGAGGCCGCAAGCGTAGCGTCGAACAAAGAAACGGTGTAGCCCTTCTCCTTGAGCGAACCTGCAGCATAAAGTGTCCCAAGGGGCGGATATGGCTGTCCCATCTGAATCAACTTTGGATCAAACCGGGGGTAATAGGACTGTCCGAAAAGAATATCTGTCATGTCGGATCTAAAAAGAGGATTGTTGGAATGGCCTTGACACGGGGTCGGCGCAACGCCTATTTTTTAGGTTTACCGAATTTTTAATCGTTAAATCCATCAGAATGAGTCCAATATCCTATGAAGGTCGCCCTTGTTCATGACTGGCTGACCGGGATGCGCGGTGGAGAAAAATGCCTGGAAAGCCTTTGTCGTCTCTACCCTGGGGCGCATATACATACTCTTTTTCAGGTGCCTGGAGCGGTCTCGGAGATTATCGACCGGCACCCGGTTGTTTGTTCGTATCTTCAAACCCTCCCCCACTTGAGGCGGTACTACCGGGCTTTGCTCCCCCTATTCCCTTCGGCGATTGAGCGGTTCGACCTGTCTCCCTTCGACCTTGTCATCTCAAGCAGCCATTGCGTAGCAAAAGGCGTCCGGACCCGTTCTGACGCACTCCACATCTGTTACTGCCATACCCCCATGCGGTATGTCTACGACTTGAGGGAAGCCTACTTCAGTGGAAAATTTTCTAGGAGAGCGATCGGTCCCCTTCTTGCCCGCTTGAAGCGCTGGGACAAAGGCACCGCACACCGGGTTGACCGGTTCATCGCAAATTCACAACACATCCGGGACCGGATCAAACGATCCTACGGCCGCGAGGCCGATGTGGTTTACCCACCTGTAGAGACGGACCGTTTCGGCATATCGGGTCACCCCGGAGAATACTATCTGATCGTTTCCGCCTTGGTTCCGTACAAACGTGTTGATCTCGTGGTCGATGCCTTCAATCGCTTGGGACTCCCCCTCCTGATCGTAGGTGACGGCCCTGAAAGAAAGCGCCTAAAAGCCCGCTCCCGACCGAATATCAACTTCTTGAATTGGCAGCAGGATGATAAACTCCCTGACATATATTCAAAAGCTCTGGCGTTTGTCCTCCCGGGCGTGGAGGACTTTGGAATTACCTCATTGGAGTCCCAGGCAGCGGGACGTCCGGTGATTGCATTACGCGAGGGTGGGGCGGTGGAATCCGTCATCGATAGGGAAACCGGTCGTTTTTTTTGGCCCCAGACCGTCGACGCGCTTATCGAAGCAATAAACCAATTTGAACCGTCCGACTTCAATCCCGAACGGCTCAGGGAAAATGCCCTCCACTTCGACCGGAGGGTGTTTGAGCGCAGGATAAAGAAGGTCATCGAATCTGCATGGAAGGAACACCGATCAAAGATAAACGTTAAACCCTTCGATACCGCGGCTCCGCCGCTTACTCAGGACATGCGTGAATCGTGAATCAGATTTCCAAAAACCGTTTTCAAATGGGACTCAAAAGGGGACTTGATGTCATGGTTTCGGTCCCTCTCCTCTTTCTCGGTCTACCCTTCCTGCCGATCGTCGCCATCCTCATCTGGCTTGACTCCAGAGGACCGGTCTTTTACACCCAGGTACGCGTCGGAAAAGGGAATCGACCGTTCCTGCTGATAAAATTTCGAACGATGGGACACGAAGCGGAACAGGCCTCAGGTCCTACCTGGTCCAAAAGGGCGGACCCTCGTGCGACTCGCCTTGGAGGTTGGCTTCGGCGCATGGGCATCGATGAACTTCCTCAGCTATGGAATGTCCTGATTGGGGATATGAGCCTTGTAGGCCCTCGACCAGAACGGCCATTTTTCGCTGACCAATTCGAGCGTGATATCCCCGATTACGCCAAGCGCCATTCGATGAAACCCGGTATCACCGGATGGGCACAGGTTCACGGATTCCGAGGGGACACCCCCGTGATAGAACGCACCCGGTATGACCTGGAATATATCCGCATATGGTCTCTCTTTATGGACTTAAATATTTTGATCCGAACCCCCTTCACCGTGGAGTTGCGGGATCGGGAAAAACGTAAGCGTGGAGAGTGAAGCGTATCTTTTAGATTTCACGTCTCACCTTCTTTAAAGCTTCCTCAAATCGCCTTGAAATCTCCCCCTTATGATCCACCACATTGAGCTGGATGCGGTTGTGGTTCAGAGCGACATCAGATCCTGAATGTGCCGTTTTCCACCGAAGATACCTTCCGTAGATGCTTCGAACCATCCCCTCTACTCCGTCCCACCATCGATTGATAATCCGTTCCAGAATCCGGCTTCGACTCCCCCTTTTCACAATAAATGGTCCTCCATCCGTGAACGGCTTAAAGTTTGGAAAGTAGCCACGTACCCACCCATTTGCCCGTACAAACCGGTCATACACCGGGAAACCATAGACCGGTTTCAGCGTAAGGATTTGATGAGCGGTGAAAAAGCTGCGCCCTGGTATCAGCAAGGCATCTTCGTCCACAAGATAGTTGGTGCAAATTGTGCGTCTTAGGCCCAAAGCTTTGGCCACAAGGACAGAAGCCAGGGTCACGGTCCAAACCCGCTTGGGTGAAGTAATCATAAAGAGATCGAGGTCATCTCCATACGACAGCGCACTCCCCCCCGAAAGGGCGACCATCCGAACGAAGGGCAACCCGCAAAGTAGGTTTATCGGACGCCTCATCCTGGAGAGGAATACCCCGTTTTCCCGCTCCCTACCCAAACGCAAGCCAAGGGATTTCTCCTTACCCTTTAACATAAAGAAATCCCTGCCATTATGTTTTATTTGGGTAATGAAATTGCATTGAGAGAGCACGCGGTCAAGTTGGCCTTCGGAGAGGGCATAATCGAAAAGGCCCCGGTGCATTTCCTCGATCGTGAGGGGATAATCGAAAAGACTTGCATATACAGCTGTTTTAATGACTCCAAGTTCCCCAGGGTCCATAATCCTTCCCAACCGCTCCCTGATTTGGAGAATGGGCGAATCGGAGAATCGGGGAAGTGAATACAACCTGTCTTTGGGTTTCCCCATCTCTCCGTTTCGCCGTTTCGCCGCCCCCCCACTCCTGACCGATGAACAGCTTGATAAACCTTCAAAGTACGTCGTGCAGCTTCTTCCCATGAAAAAAGAGATGCGCGCTCTATTCCATTGTTAGATAGCATGTTACAAAGATTTTCATCCTCTATGATCCGGCGCATGGAATTTGATATGTCCTCAACATTCTCGGGGTCCACCAGCAATGCCGCATCCCCGGCGACTTCCTTCAGAGATGAATTATTTGATGTGATCACCGGTGTTGCACACGCCATCGCTTCAAGCACAGGAAGGCCGAAGCCCTCATAAAGGGACGTATAGACAAGGGCCTCTGCACAGCTGTAAAGGGACGGCAGGTCGTTTGAGGGTGCGTATCCTGTCCAGATAACTTGCTCACCAGCCGCCTCCTTCACTTCACGAAGAATCCGGTCGGACTGGAATCCCTTTCCGCCAACGATCAAAAGCTTCAGATTCCGCCCGGTTTCCCTACGAACCTGATGGAAGGCTTGCGCCAGGCGTACCAGGTTTTTTCGGGGTTCTACCGTGCCAACAGTGATGAAGTAAGGTCCGCGAAGGCCGTAACGGGCTTTTACCTGTTCAAGCCTGTTTTTGTTCGTCACGGGTTTGAATTCCGGGGTCACACCTTCTTGGATGAGGTGGATTTTCTCCTTCGGTATTCTCAGTGTCCGGAGGACGTCTTTTCTCGTTGACTCCGAGACGACGATGATTGCATCCGCTTTCCTGGCAACAAGAGGTATGAGTGATCTAAGCAGTAAGCGCTTCTTCCATGGAGAGTATCGGGTTAAAAGAGAGACGGTCATGTCGTGGAAGGTGACGACTGTGGGGCAACTGGACCAGAGGGGCGAAATGTAATTGGTGTAATGGCAGACATCGACCTGTTTCCTGTTGAGGAGGAGGGGGAGAATGGTCTGCATCCAGATTCCGCGCACAGGAAACCGGTATCCCTCGTGGACCAGGTCGGCCGGGATCATGTCGCTCCGAACCTCCGAGTTGGAGAGAACGACATACTCGTTCTTCCCATCCACTGCGAGAAGGCTAGCGAACAGGTGTTCCGTATAGAATCCCACACCGGATCGCTCCGGCTGCAGGGTGGTTCCGTCTAACCCGATCCGTAAACGGGAATTGTTATTTTTTTTCATTTGGATGTATCTTTAGGGTGTCAGTGCATCCCCCCGCTTATATGTAACCCCGCGACACCGATTATGATAAGCCCGACTGAAATGATCTTCAAAGCAGTGGCCGGCTCCTGAAACCATAGGATCCCGACCGTTGCGATCAGAGCCGTACCGATTCCCGCCCAGATCGCATAAGCCACCCCGACATCAATTTGTTTCAGGGCAAAGGTGAGACTTGCCAAACTCAATCCGTAGAGGATAAACATTAAGCCGCCGGGTATCCACTTTGTAAATCCCTCGGACAGCTTCATACAAACAGTTCCGGATACCTCCAGTATAATTGCTCCCAACAGATAAATCCAGCTCATCACGCGGCCTTTATCTGGTTTGTGTGTTTCTGATCTCAATCATCGCTAAAAAATAAAGGCGATTTTCCCCTTCCCTTTAGGGAAGCAACGTCCTGAGCGTAGTCGAAGGAGGGGCGCAGGCGGTTAGGTCTGACACTTGACCTAATTTTATATGTCCGTCACCGGTTTTCCTAATCACGACCTCCGACCCCTAACGCTCGGGATGCCTTTGCTTTCCCTGCCACTGCCACCTGCCACTGCTACTGTTTTTCCCTGCCACCGCCACTGGTTCAGTTGAATCTTCAATATTCAATTTCCTTTGTCCCCCGACCTCCGACCCCTGATCTCCTTATTCGATCCTTCCGCTCACCAGGTCTTCCAACTTGATCAACTCACCCCCGCGTTCCGCTGACGCATTGGCCCCCAAGACTGCAGCCAGGCTGTTGATGCCGTCCGAATATGGGCTCAAGGTCATTCCCGGATCTTCGGCCTGGACGGCATCGATAAAGGCCTCGGCCTGGAGTACAAAGGGCTTTTGCCTTTCATGGCTTTCCCAGACCGTCTTTCCGTTCTCCAGGACTCTCTCGGCGGACCAATCGATCAACGAGTCGTCACTCACGACGACAACCCCGGTTCGGTTGTAATCGACGTTGGTCAATGTCCGCGAGGTAGTGGCATTGGCCGTGGCCCCACTTGCGAAGCGAAAATTGACGTTGTAAACGTGCGGGATGTTCATGGGTTCCGGTCCCTCATCGGGCGCCCGCTCGACATAGAAAGCCGATACTGAGACGATATCACCCATGAAATAGCGAAGAAGGTCTACCATATGGATTGTGTTCTCCACGAATGAGCCTCCGCAAAGCTCAAAACGGCTCGTCCAGTACCGACGGGATTTACCCGCATACAATCGCTGGACAAGGGCGTGTCGCACCTTTCTCCCCTTCAGGATTCGGTGAACTTCCCCGGCGGATGGATAGTAACGGCTCAAGAATCCGACTTGGGATACGATTCCGGACTTTTGTATGGCCGCATCGATCCGAACGGCCTGTGACATATCCAGGGACTGAGGCTTTTCGACGAAAACCGAGATAACCCTATCCGCGGCAATCAGGATTTCATCCGTGTGGAGCGTCGGCGGGATGCACACGAAGACAGCATCGAGATCCTCTTTGTCGAACATTTCGTGGTGATCATTGTAAATCGATCCGGGATTGTAAGTTCCCCCCTGTGCCTTAACGACGGCGTCATCGATATCGCAAAAGGCCTTAAAAATAACCTGACCCTTATCCACCAGCGGTGCGAGTGCAGGAAGGTGTTGCGTCTGGACGATATGGCCGAGACCGATGAGTCCCAGGTGAACGGGCTTCATTTCAAGAATTCCTTACGCTTGAGTTGCTCCAAAGGACTTTTCAAGTGTCATAAGATAAACCGATTTCATCTCTTAAAAAACAAAATATAGCAACGAGTTTTCCCCGACCTCTGACCTCCGACCCCTGACCCCCGGCCCTACACGGCTTCGATCTGATCGATAAGTCCCTGTGAAAAATACTCTCCATCTGACACGGATGCGGATACCTCGAGCTCTTCGATTGTGGCGACCCCGGATAGGAGTATGGATATCCTGGAATCGGAAAGCAGGTAACGCAACGCTGCGCGGGGAATGTCCTCGGGACCCAGAAGTGCTTCCACACGCCGCAGCTTATCGCGTAGGTCCGGATATTTTCCCCGTCCGATCCAATTGTCTCGACTCGATCCCAAAAGCCCGCCGTGGAGAGGAGAAGCGGCGATGACGGCCACGTCTTTGTCGGCCGCTCCCGGCACCAGTTCCGCCTTAGCGTCCTGCACCAGGAGATCATACTTGCAGTAGGTGAGCACTGAGACGAACGCATCGGAATCGAGGGTTATATCCCGCATCAGTCCAAGGTCCGATCCGGTCAACCCGATATATCGGGTCATCCCTTGATTCTGAATTTCCAGAAGAGCTTCAAGGGTTTTCCCCGCCCCAAAGATTCCGTCCCACCCGGCCTGCTCGGATTCGTGAATCTGCAAAAGGTCCACCCTGTCCCGCTGCAGCCGTTTCAGGCTGGCTTCGAAACCCCGCCAGACTGCTTCACGGGAATAGTCGAATGGCTCAGGATAGTAACCCACCTTGGTGGCGAGAAAATAGGGTTCTTTCACACCCTTCAAGGCCATTCCGAGGACTTCTTCGCTGCGACCCTTTCCGTAAAGCGGGGCGGTGTCGAAATAGTTGATCCCCAATTCCAGGGCACGCTCGACCAGTCTAATCCCGTGAGATGCCGATTTCAGGCCTTCCTCCGGGCGACCATAGAACCATCCCCCCCCCAAGCCGATCTCACTGACCTTCCATCCTGTACTGCCGAAACGACGATAGCGCATACAATCACCCTTTTCCCATCTACACCGTCAAATATTATAGAATATTGATCCCCAGGATAATGATCTCCCAGCTGCAATCTTGACAGTATAATTTGTAGAGTCAGTTTACAGTTAATTTACAATTTCAGTTGGTTAAATCAAGAATCCATTCGGGATTAAACTGCGTAGAATGGCAATCTAAGCAGTGCTGGGATAAGCTACAACCTCCTTTAGAGGCTATCTTGCGGGCTTCGCACGCCTCTTCCTCCCCGGTTCAAAACATGGTTGTAAAATCATTTCGGGGATTCCAGGAGATTTTGACGGAGATCGTGAAGTCGATTTTGATGACTTCTTCATATTTGCAGCAAATTTCGGACGGTAAACAGAAGGTTCCGATCTGGTGGGACCGAAAGCGCGAATGAGATTCAACTGGCAGCTCGAAATCTCGGCCTTTCGTTTCGGAAGAGAGATGATTCTCTGAGCCTTTGTTAAGGTAAATGAATTACGTTTCACAACCTGAATAGCGTATAACAGCTTTGTGCTGTTTGGTTGCCCCATCAATCCCCTTGACATCCTCAATACCCCCCAGTAAATTGCATTCGTAGTCCATCCAAGGTCTAAGCTTTCAAAATCGGGAGGGAACCGATGGACAACATGACAAATAGCGATTCGACCCTGGTGATGAGCCTCATCTGGAAAGGTGGGGCTTTTTGTTAGGCAGGTGGGTTTCGAGGTGGAGTCTATCAATGATGCATGTTAAACGATTTCAAAGCTTGTGGATGGGGCTTCTATTGGTGTTGGACATCAGCACCTCCGCGATGGGTCAGATTAACCCCCCCTTGAGTGCATGAAACCTTCCCAGGAAGACTTTTCGAATAGCCCAAGCGAAAATCAGAAGGAAAGCAACCAGTTCCAGATTTGTCAACACCATAAATGGCGGAATTGAGAGGATCGGTGTCCGAACCTCAAACGGAAGGATGAAACTCAGCAATATCAAAAGGGCCTGCAGGATTCCTTCCATCTGTTTTTCCATTAGCAAAAAGGCTTAGGGGAACGATGGACCGTGACCCTAAACGGCGATGGACAATGAGATCAACACCAACTTTAATTCCTATTATTTGTGAGCAGGTGTCAACAAGATCGATCGCGCAAAACATCCTTTCGAATTTCTGCCAAGTCATCCAATTCCGGCATGCCCGGGTCACGCGGACGGGCGGATGTTGGACGGCGACAAACCAGCGCGCCCGCGCAAAGGGTCATCAGGAGGGCCTCCATGGCAAGCAATGAGATGGCGGCCCCGATCGCACCCATGCTGGGGATTAGAACAAGGTTCATCGACACGTTAAAAATGAGAGAGATCCCCGTGAAGACAGCGTTGTAACGAGCCATTCCCTGGGCAATCATGAAATGGGACAATCCGTAAGTGATGAACATCGGGATGAGAGCGGCCATCAGGAAGGCAAGGGATGACCCGGCGGCGGCGTATTCTGCTCCATAAACAAGGTTTATCAGTTCCTGCCGAAAAGTTATTCCCAGGCACGCGATGACGCCCCCGAGGGCCAAAAGCAGGCCTACCGATTTCCGCACGAGAGAATTTCTGCGGGGATCCCCCGGTTGAATGCTTGAAAAAGCGGGATAAACTCCGGCCATCAGAGCGGCCGGCAGCAGCGCCCAAGGTTCCATCAATCGCCGCCCGGCTCCGTAAAGTCCCACCTCTTCGATTCCCCGCATGGCCTCCAGGATGACCACGTCCACCCGGAAACAGATTGCCGAGAGACTGATCGCAACGCCGATAGGAAGGATTTCTCTGAACGCATTCCGGACCAGGTCCCGGTCAATCGTGAAATCGGGGCGAAGGAATCGTCTTGTCAGGATCAGGTATGCGATCCCGGTAGACACTGCGGAGGCCCCAAAGAATCCCGAGGTCACACCGACTATCCTCCAACCGAGGAAAATGGCCCCAAGTCCGAAAATCAGGCTGAGCATGCGTTGAAGAATGCTGAGGCCGGCCTCGAACCGGATCTCCTGTTTTCCCCGAAATACGTAAAAGATGAACTCTCCAAAAGAGTTCAGAAGAACGCCCATGGCCAAGATGAATACCGCGACTCGGCCTTCTCCACCAAATCCCCCAAACCGGATCCCGACCAGGAGGCATCCCATCCCAAACACGGCCAGGGTAACACGCGACAGGAGAAGATTCCCGACGAGTCGGTTGAGGTCCCGCCGGTTTCCCGCGACTTCCCTGGCCACGAATACCTGCATTCCGAAGTCGGTGACCTGAGACAGGATTAGTCCGGTTGTGAACCCGAAGACGTAGATCCCGAATCCAGCCTGCCCAAGGGCGCGGGCAACCACCGCCATCAGGACCAGGGTGAATAACTTGCCCAACACCTCAGATCCCAGTTTGAAGAAGACATTTATCCCCACCCTGCGGGGGAATGGATTGAGCGCCATACGCAGTTCGGTCCTCTTAAAAGCCTTACCTCGGAACCGCAATTAGTCTGGAAGGGCAAGTTGGAAGGGGAAGACGATTTGGCGGACTCAATGATTAAACCAGCAGTCCCGAGTCAAAAGTCGGAAGTCTCGACCCACTAAACGAAAAGGCTTGAAGATTGGAGGATCGTGACATATGTCTTACTTACTCCGGCTGCTATATTTTATTTCCGGAAGAAAATCGAGTACGATCGGATCGTGATCGGAAAGGGGACCGTAAGTTTCCTGAAGATCCCCCACGACCCTTGGAGGGAAATCCGCCACCGGTGTAATCCCCTTGCCGGCAAACCAGTCGAGTTTGAACGAGCACCGGCCTTGATGATCTTTTAGGGCCCAATCGATAAACTTAAAACACCACCCCGGAACCCAGTTACCCAGATTGGAATTGACCGCGGCATCTAAAACATTGTAATGAAGCGTACAAACGCCCGGCTCGTTCAGATTCCGATAGTAGAATCCCCTCTCTGAAAGTTCGCGGAATAGGTGACGTTCAAACCAACGATCCGGATGCGGATAGTGTTTGGTGATCGCACGCTCCACACCCATGAGGACGCGCCTCCAGAACCCAACAATGGCGTAGGTGGCACGCTTTGAATTGTATGTTGAGGTGTTCCAATCCCCTCCTATCAGAACTGGAAGCGGGTCCAGATCGGACAGGTGATCGAGGACCTGTTGCATCTGACGGTGACGGTGGCCCTGAGAGGAATGGGCGTCCATGTGAAGGCTCACCCCCCTGACCGGCCCCATGGGATGATCGATTACTGCGACTACCGCCTTCTGACACCCCAACCTTTTTTCATTCCCCTTCATCTTGTCCTTCCCGTTAGGAAGAGAGATCGCGTGAGCTTCACGAAGGGGATGACGTGAGAAAAGAGCGTTTCCGTGAAGGGCCTCGGCATTCTCACCCGGGACCCCCTCCTCCAGACCGGATCCTTTGTTCAAATTCAAGTAGCTCGGAGCAAAGGCGTAGTTGAGTTTCATGGCCGATGCAATCTCGCGGGCAACGTGACGATTCCTCGTGCGTATCATACCGTGATCCAGTTCGGTGAGCAGAAAGATGTCGCTTCCCCGGATCAGCGGGTGCTCCTTCATCACGCGGATGACATTATCCAGTTGAATCCCTCGTTCGATATTCCAAGCAGTGACACGAATCGATGACTTAGAGGATGGTCCTGAAGGCGCAAAATTTTCACCGACCACGGTTCCCAAAAGCTTTTCGACATCCGGCATCAGTCTTGCATAGAGGGAGGAGTTAAGCCATGCCCGGGTTGAGGAAAACTGCTGTATTTCTTCAAAAAAGGGAGTCAAGCCGTGGTCCAAAGGGGCCACAACCGTGGGATAGGGATCATTTCGCATCTGATTTAACGTTTCAATTCTCGTGTGGAAAGGGAAGGTCGAGCGCCATCACACTCGGACTTGACAAAAACCCTTGTCCCAAATAGGCGATGACTTAACTTGCTTTGGGCTTCTTATAACCCATCAGGAGGCAAGTTCTGTGTCACGCGTGATGATTATCCGTTGCGACCGTTGCAATAAAAGGATCCTGAAATATCTAAAGGTTGGAAAAGGGCGGCTTCTCCGCTGCTTTAAGGACCGGATCAAACTGGACGAGACGGTTCGGAAAGGACAGGAGGTCTTTTGCAGATGCGGAAATCGAATCGGTCGGGATGAGGGCGACCATCTCAAAATCTATGGCAAATACAAACTTGATTGAACCAAACTCCCTTATTTTCTGATCCGCAATCTCCTCAGATAATTCAAGCTTCTTTTGACGGCCTCTTCCTCCTCCCCCGTATCCGGGTGGAGAAAATCGACCTCCACGCAGAGCAAACCCCGATACTTGGCGTTTTTCAAAAAGCCGATAGCGGCTCTCATGTCCACAATCCCGTCTCCAAGCGGGACGCTGGGCCAGAAGGAGAATTCCTTGGGATCCCCGCGCCAGATCCCGATGTCTTTTACGTGTGTCGCCACGGTGTAAGGGGCCAGTTTCCTGCAAACCTCCAGAGGATCCTCGAAAAGCCGCAGGTTGTTTCCGGTATCGAGGGTTACCCCGAGGTGGGGGGAACCGACGCCCTCGATCAGTTCAACCATTTCATCTCCTGTCAGGTCGATATGATTCTCGATTCCCAGGATAATCCCGTTATCACGTGCGGCGGGGAGGACACGCTTCAAGGCAGCTCGAAGCCGGCGATAGTGTATTGCCCAGGAGTCCGGACGGGTTTGTGCGTTTCCACCCACGATCCGCATGGTATCCGCACCAATGGCCTCTGCATAGGATAGGTTCGCGACCAGGTCCTTTTCCGCATTACGGCTCGATCCGGAATGCAACCCGTCGGGGTGACCCCATGCCCACACCCGTACAAATCCGTATTCATCCAGTTTCTCTCTAAGCCTCATCAGGTCGTCCCGTTTACAGGAGATAAAGCAGGACTCCAGCGACACCCCCCCTACTTTGAATCGTTTGGCTCTTTCCAAAAAGTCGAATACAGTCATCCGCTTACCCCGGGGACGCTTCTGGATCCCCGGATAGACCTCTCCAAAATAGCGATGATAGCAGTATGAATCGATGCCCAAATTCACGGAGCGGCTCCCTGTAAACAATGAATATTGAATATCGATGAATTGAATATTTGAACAATTCACGAATTTCTTGGAGGTCCGCCAATCTTCAATCGTCGATCTTCAATTTCCCTGGCCCCTGCCTTTGCTTTTCCTGCACTCCCACTGTTTCTGCTTTTCCGTTTCACGTCTCACGTCTGACCTCTCACGTTTTTCCAATCTTCAATCTTCAATCGTCGATCTTCAATTTCTCTGGCCCCTGCCTTTGCCTTTCCTGCCACTGCTACTGCCTTTACCTGGGCCCCGATATCCGATCCCCTCACCACCGGTATACCATCAAAATCAGGACAATCAGCCAGAGAAGATGTTCAATCCCGTGAATCATCGAAAACCGGCCAGCCAGACGCTTGGCCTCCGAAAAATCGTCTCCATCTCCCTCTAAAATACTTTCAATCCGCTTCCAGGTTGGGAGCGAGAGCGCGATCCCGATCATAAAGAGGACCAGGGTGATCCCGAAGCCCGCGTGGATGGCGGGTCGAACGTTCGCAAAACCCCCCATATCGATTATGAGTCCCAGCCCGGTAAGGATTGTAAAGACTCCGGAACCGAATATTACCCGGTTTAATCGATTTACACGTTCCCCGAGCAGGTCGGTATGGGGTTTTCCGTGTTCAATGGTCCTCCTGAGATCCCCCGGCAGGGCGAGCCCCGCTCCGAACCAAATCGCTGCACCTAAGATATGAAGAATTTTCAAAATCAGATAGATTGGCATTTAAAGCTCCTATTCAGAATAATCTTCGAACGCAATATCTAAACCGGACCGATCTCCTCCGATATACGAGATGGGTGTCTCAGGCAGAAATCCCTTGACCTTCTCCGGGGTTTAACCTATCTTTGGCCTATCCCCTTTATTGACAAATACCTCTCCAAGCAAACCCCTCCTTCCTGTCTTCCCAAAAAAATATTACGAATGCAAATTAATCTAACAAAAGCCGTACTCTGTCCATTCCTTTGTGTCGCTCTATTGGCTTGCAGTTCCGTCCGTCACAGCACTCGCCGTGCCGCAAAGGTCGATTCGACCGCAACAGTTCCCCTGGACCCCAAGAAGTCCCTTGCGGTTGCCCGCAAGCATATCAATATGGCTCGAAAATCACTTTCTTCCGGGAATGCAGAGCAGGCCATTGCAGAGATCGACCTTTCTTCGGACATCCTGGCCACGGTTGAAATTAGACCCGAGGATCAGCCCAAGCTATTCAAGAAATACGTGGAACTCCTCAGGCTCCTGGAGCAGACCCGCCGTGAAGTGATCCCAAAGGGAACACCTGTCGCAAGTGAAGATGCACCTGCCATCGCCCTGGTCCAGATCCTGGACCCACGGAGCCTTGCGACCTTGTCTGTCAACGATGTCCAGCAGGTAATGATCATAAAAAAAATCGCGGATTCTTCCGATATTCCCCTGGAATGCACCCCTGCGGTCCTGCGCTACATTCGGTTCTATACGACCACCGCACGCAAAAGCATGGAAACATGGCTCAGCCGAGCGGCCACATACACCCCGATGATCCGTGGGATCCTCGAAGAGGAATCCGTCCCCCTCGACCTATCTTATCTGCCGATGATCGAGAGCGGATACAACCCATTCGCATACTCACGGGCAAGGGCGAATGGGATGTGGCAGTTCATCGCAAGTACGGGAAGGGCTTTCAATCTCCGGATAGACGACTGGGTCGATGAAAGGAGAGATCCTGAAAAATCCACCCGGGCAGCCGCCCGATATCTCAGGAACCTTCATGGACGACTGGGCGACTGGAAATTGGCCTTGGCATCATACAACTGGGGCCGGCTAAATGTGGAAAAGGCCATGAGAAAGGCGGGATCCCGAAACTTCTGGAAACTCAGAGTCCCGAGGGAAACCCGATCCTACGTTCCGTCGTTCATGGCGGTGGTCATCATCGCGCGGAGCCCGGAGACATTCGGGTTCAATAATGTCACCCCCGGAGATCCCTGGCACTTTGACCCGATTCCCATCAAATCGCCGGTTTCCCTTCGGGTGGCCGCGAAGTGTGCCGGAACCTCTGAAAAGATCATGAAGGGGCTCAATCCGGAACTCAAATGGGGGGTCACACCTCCCAAAAAGCGGTTTGTGCTTCGCCTGCCCCCGGGCACCCGGGAGCGATTCGAAAAAAGATTCGCAGCCCTTTCCCCGAAGGAAAAGCTTCCGTGGTATCCATACCGGGTCAAGCGTGGAGATAATCTTTCCTCCATAGCCTCCCGAAACGGCATCTCTTCCAAGATGCTGGCCAAAGTAAACGGGCTGAAATCCCGGAAATCCCGGAATCGTCTGAAGATCGGCCAGCGCCTGCTGATCCCTCTGAAATCGGTTGCCCGGGCCTCCTCTCCTCCACGGAAGGTCCGTCGGGGAAAAACCAAATACACCGTTCGTCGGGGGGATACCCTCTATCGAATCGCCCGTTTATACGGGGTGACCGTTAATCAACTCCGAGCCTGGAACGATGTCCCTTCAGCCAGGCGCCTCCGTCCGGGGAAACGGTTGAACATCTGGAAGACCCGAGTGCGTTATAACGGTTCTAAAGACTACCACGTGGTTCGCCGTGGCGACACGCTTTGGGAAATTGCCAAGGCTTACGGCGTCACAGTCAATCAGCTGCGGGCCTGGAACGATGTCCCGTCGAGCAAGCGCCTCCGCCCCGGCAAGAAACTGACGATCCGGAAATCCAAAAAGTCGTCCTCCAAGAAGCCCACCAGGCTGGCCTCCAGCGAAAAAGCCGACGAGATCCTTTTTCACACGATCCGAAGGGGGGACACCCTCTGGGGAATTTCTCGGGCTTATGGTGTCTCGATTAGACAACTCAGAAAATGGAATGATATCTCATCTAGCAAGCGCCTTCGTCCGGGAAAACGGATTATCGTCCGGAAGCCCAAGGACGGGAAGGCACAGATCGGGCTCTTTCTCCCGGATCGCCTTGCTGCATGAACAGTGCTAAGTCCGGATTTGGTTAAACCAGACGACTTTTTTAATTCCTCGCACCGTCATTCGAAAGGCCAGAGTCGTTGAATGGTCTTGGATAACAGCCACTCCTTATCCCCCCCCGTCAGGAACTCCATCCCGTCCCGCACCCCGGTCAGGGTTTGAGCATAGGTGGCATCCGGAAGGCAAACCGGCCAGTTCGTGCCCCACATACACCGGTTAACACCGAAGGCGTCGATGACCCGCTTGACCAACGCGTGTGAATCTTCCCAAGGATATATTCCGCAGCTGATCTTCGATGTATTGCTAACCTTAACAAACATACGTGGGTAACGTGACATTTCAAGCAATCTTTCGATGTTTTCCGCTTCCCCGATTTTACAACCAGCCATATGATCGATGCAAACGTCAAGGTCCCCGTGACGGTCGAGCAGACGGCAGAGGTCCGGCAGACGACCCGGTTTGGTCAGAATGAGCATCGGAACCTTCAAACGGGTTGCGGATTCGAACAAGGGATCCATCAACGGACCAATAAACCAATCCCCCGCAGGACCCGATTCCGGGCTGAGGCGCACCCCGTGTAGCCCCTTCTCTTCGACCCACATCCTCAGGTGATCCGGGGCAGCCGGATCCTCTGGATCCACCCGGGCAACCCCCATAAACTTGCCCGGGTACCGGTGAATGGCGTCCAGAATAAACCGGTTATCCCAACGATAGTAGATGACCTGGACGAGGACGGAATGCGCCACTCCATTGCTCTCCATAAGCTCCAGAAGCATCTCCGAGGTGGCATCTTCCCCGGGTGGCGTGCCGGTCTCCCTGGCCCAGGGGAAAGCAGGATCGTTCTTGTAGATATGGACGTGCGGATCGATGATTCTCAACCGGAGCCTCCGAAAAGCTCGAACTTAACCACCTGCAAGGCCTACACTTCGAAAAGGTAAGTCCCACTATTGCCGATGTCAACGACAAAAAGGGGGGGGTATGAGCAACTTGCTTTCCTGCAATCTTGACATTATTGGAAGCTACGGAAACTATCCTGACACAGCTTTCAGCCATCTTCAGAAGATCGGCGTAAAGTATGTGGAAATCCCCGTCCCTCCGGTTGAACGGGCAGAGGCGACCCGGGAAGTCCTGTCCTATTTCGATCTCTCCGCGGCCAGCCTAGTGATCCAAGGCAAAATCGAAAGAGAGCAAATTGCCGACGACCTTCTCCCCGGATTTCAAACAGCCGAAAATATGGGTGTGAAGATCGTTTTTATCAGCGTCAAGGCAGGGGATATTCCGCTCGAGACCGTGTACACACGTCTCCGGAAGGTCGGTGACGCTGCGGCGTCGCACGGGGTGACCGTTACCCTTGAGACCCATCCGGATCTTTGTGAAAACGCCCTCGTCGCCCTCCGGACGATGGATGCGGTGGATCATCCCAATATCAGGCTCAACTTCGACACCGCGAATGTCTTTTATCACAACAAAGGCGAGGTGGACGGTGTCGCTGATCTCAGTAAAATCGCGAAATATGTCGTTTCCATCCATCTCAAAGACACAAGAGGAGGTTACAGGAACTGGCAATTTCCCACCCTTGGGGAAGGTATAGTCGATTTCAAAGGGACATTCCGGGTTATGAACGAAATCGGGTTCCACGGCCCCTTTACCATGGAACTTGAAGGTGTCGAAGGCGAGGAGCTCAACCTGAGACGGCAGCACGAGCGTGTCGAAAAATCGGTTGAACACCTGCGGGACATAGGCGCCATCGATTAACCGGATTCACCCCGAATCTTTGAACCGCCGACCCGGCGTGTAACGGTGCCGGGTCTCTGTTTTGGAAATATGATTAGATTATTCTTATCCGCGCTTTCCCTTTTCTATATCTGGGGAGAAACCGCTCAGGCGCAGAGCAAAAACGATTATCACTGGCCCATGGCTGCCAGGCGCGCCTTGACCTCCACATTCGGCGAGTACCGCCGGGGGCGTATTCACGCTGGAGTCGATCTGAAAACCTGGGGGAAGGAGGGTTATCCGGTCCTTGCAATCGATGACGGTTATGTCTGGAGAGTCCGAACGTCCCCCTGGGGATACGGCCGGGCTGTCTATCTGAAACTTCCGGACGGACGCACTGCGGTCTATGCCCACCTTTCTTCATTCCCTCCAAACATTGAAAAATCAGTCGAAGCCGAACAGGAGCGGAAAGGTACCTACAGTGTTGATATATACCCAGAGCCAACTCGAATCATCGTTAAAAAGGGAGATGTCGTTGGATATTCGGGCAGCAGCGGCTCCGGGAGCGCTCACCTACACTTCGAACTCCGAGACCACCACCAGAGGCCGATAAATCCCCTGGAATGCGGATTTAAAGTTAAGGATACGATCCCCCCATCCATCCGTGCACTTGCCCTTCTCCCCTTGAATCCCGCCTCTCGGGTAGAAGGGGACATCAAACCCCACCATTTTCGGGTTCGATGGGATAAGCGACGAAAAATATTCAGATCCTCCAGGCGCTTCCACGTTCGTGGATCCATCGGTGTGGGTATATCGGTTTACGACCGGGCGAACGCATCAAAATCTTCAAATCGATTGGCCCCCTACAGCCTGACGCTTCAGATCGATGGTCGGGAGGTCTTTAGAACCACCTATTCCACTTTCGAATATGCCAGCAATCATCAGGTCGAGCTCGACCGGAATGTCGCTTTGCGCAGAAAGGGGGCCGGGCTTTTCAACAACATGTTCCGAAGACGGGGCAACCGGCTCCCGCTCTACGGAGACTTCCGGGAAGGGGATGGGATCCTCCATGCCGGTATAAATTCCGGCCGGGGAGGGGCCTATTTGAAGCAGGGGGTTCACCTTCTCAGGGTGGAGGCAGAGGACATTTCCGGAAACCGTTCTGCAGCCGAAGTGGAACTGCTGGCGAACGCTGGACCGATTGTGAGCGGTGTTGTTGCGGAGAAGGCAGGGACCGCAGTAGAAATATCCGCAAGGGTTAGGGACGACGATCGGGAAACGCTTATCATTACGTTCGAAAAGTCGCCGGACGAAGGCCGGTCCTGGCTTCCGATCTCCCGGCGCGAAATACCCTCTGGGAGCCACGTTAAGGAGCGGCACGCCACCTCGGACGGCCTGATCTTTCGGGTCCTGGTAGCCGATGCTTACGGGTCGGAGTCATTCAAAACCTGCGCCCCCCTGTCCGGATCGGTTATGCCCCTTTCCTCGGACTCAATATTCACCTGCATTCCGGTATACTATCCGGACTATTCCGTCATCCGGATCCTTTCCAATCGATTCCTCGCTGCATCCCCTCAGGTGAAAGCGAGTTGGCCGGACGGATCCTCAAAGGGTCTTTTGATCAGACAGACCGGTCTGAAGAAATATGAAACCATCTTGCCGTTCAATCCGGAGTCCAGCGGGGTGGTGAAGGTGAGCGTCTCTGGAAAGAGCCCCGACGGAATCGTGGGTCGTGGGAGCTGTGTCCTGATCCAGCAGACGGTGAGGATATCCGGAGGCTCGGTCCGCTCGGATGATAGCGTCGCGCAAGTCCGGTTCGGTTCGAAAGCCGTTTACGAACCCCTTTTCGCACGTGTGGAGTTAGCCGATTTTAAAGGAAAAACGGGGTTGATTCCGGTGGGAAAGGCCTACCGTTTTTCCCCTGAAGAGGTTCCCTTCAACGGCAAAGCAGAACTGAGCCTGCGCTATCCCCCCGGCTACAATGACCCGAGGAAATTGGGGATCTACAGGTTGGAAGATAAGGGAGGATGGAGCTTTATCGATAATCGGTTGAACCCAAAGACCGGAACCGTGGGCGCCAGAATTCCTTCTTTCTCGACTTACCGGCTTTTCCGGGATGAGGTGCCCCCGCTCGTAACCCGTCTCCGACCGAGGACCGGATCCAGGATCAAAAGCCGAAAACCCAGGCTTTCGGCAACCATCAGGGACAAGGGATCGGGGATTGGACGGGAGGAAGACATCGTGGTGCGGCTGGATGGTAAACCGTTGATCTTCGAGTACGATCCGGAAAAACAGAAAGTGATCGGTGTTCCAAAAATTCTGTTGCAACCGGGAACTCACATTTTCGAAGTCGTTGTTCGGGATATGTGCGGCAACGAGACCCTTTCAAAAAGCAGATTCACAATCAGGCGCAGAAGATAAACCCCGGGTTTAATCAACGACTGCAAAGGACGAGACAATGAAAAGAAATCTATCCATGCGGGCCTACTTCGATAATCTGGTCGAGGGCTGGACCCCAAAACTTCACTTCAACACAGAGAACGACGGTTGGGAATCCTGGCGTGATCGGGCTTACGAAAAGTATATCGAGCTGTTGGGGGACTTCCCCGATCCGGTTCCCCTCGATGCGGAGGTCGAGAGCTCCGTGGAGGACGGCGATGTGATCCGGGAGCGGGTTGTGTTCAACTCCGAAGCCTTTATGAGTGTGCCGTGTCAGGTCCTCAGGCCGAAGGATATGAAGTCCGACCAATCCAACCCGGCGATCTTATGCTCCCACGGCCACGGCCCCTTCGGGAAGGACTCTGTCGCGGGGATCAAGTCATCAACGGAAAGAGAGGCCAACATCGCACAACTCAACTACGACTACGGGCTTCAGATGGCCCGCGTGGGGTACGTTACCCTGAGTCCGGACCTGAGGGGCTTCGGGGAGCGCAGGGATGGTCCGAACCCTTTCCCGGGCAAGGATCCATGCAACGTGAATTATGTCAGAGGAACGATGATGGGCCGATGGCCGCTTACCCAAAACATATGGGACATGAAATGCTGCGTGGACTATCTCGAGACCCGTCCGGAGGTGGACCCCAAACGGATCGGCATGATGGGCCTGTCCCAGGGGGGCACGATGACTACCTTCACCGCTGCAGCCGAGCCCCGGATCGTCGCAGCGGATATCATCGGCTATATAAATCCCTGGAAGGATTTTGCGATAAATCGCATGCAAATTTGCGGCTCACAGGTCGTTCCCCGGATACTCGAATGGTTTGACACGGATGACATCGCGGGACTCATAGCACCCAGGCCCCTCATGCTGGATATGGGCATATACGATGAATGTTTCTTCATCCACGATCTGCTCAAGGGGTACGAAGGGGTTAAAAAGATCTATGAGGCCGCTGGAGCTTCCGACAAGATCTGGAAGCATATCCATCCCCACGGCCACAGCTTCGGGGGTGTTGATCGGGCAGCGGAGTTTTTCGGAAAATACCTCTAAAACCCGGCCGAAAAGCCCTATCTAGAGTCCTGAAGGTTCTCCGCGTGAAAAACCGGGCCGGGATTCAAGCTCCTCGATCGTACGGGGCCAATCCCCTTTGAGCAGCCTGGAAAGCCCGCGATCCGCCAGGACCTTTCCCCCTGTCTGACATCTCGGACAATAGTTCGTCTCGTTCTCCGCGTAAACGATCCGCTGAACCGATGTTCCGCATCGAGGACACGGCTTCCCGACACCGAGCGAAGAAAAAAAGGACTCTTGAGGTGGATGCGTTCGATCGCCCGGCCCTGGATCAATCTCTCAAGCGCCTCGATGTAGGCAACGATGTCAGGCAGTTCCGGCACCGGTTTTTACCTCTTGATTATTCATAGTAACATTCAAATAAAGCCTGTATCGATCCGTCAAACTCCGCCCGCTGCAAATCCCCTCCCCAGGACTGATTTCCTCCCGTAAAGAAGACCCGTGTTACCCCCTGCCACTCGACCAGATCCGGATCGGATGCATTGCATTCTTTTCCGCCCTGGGGATGATCCGGATGGACAACCCGATCCGGATCCGGGGAGATGACCGGTCCTCTTGTTGCATCCTCCCACGTTATCAGGTCTTTCGATCGGGTCAGCCACGTTTCAAACCACCACTTCGGTTTCAGGTACGCCAGATAGAGCATGTAGAAATATCCGCCGGCGTACCGGATCGCGGGACAGGCTGCGTACTTGTCCTTGCCGTAGATGGCGTCGGGGATTTTTTTCCACGTCTGAAGGTCACCGGAAACCGAAAATTTAATCGTGAATTTCGGGTAAGCCGGATCGTTGCTCTCATAGGCCATCACAAACCGTTCTCCATCGTGACAAACGGATTGGTTGAAGAGGTTCTCGTCCTCGTTTCCCGATAAAACGATCTTCGGATCAGTCCATCGGATCAGATCTTCTGAACGGGACAGATTCACATCCCGCGGGCCTGTCTCCGTCAGACGTGCGGCGAAGACGTACAATGCCTTATCCCAGACGAGGGCGGATGCAAAATAGAACCCATCCATGCACCTTCCCAGAATTTCGTCCGTTTCCGGATCGTGGATCCTTACAAAATATTTTTCCAGTTCCGGCGGCCTGTCCCACTGACACTGCCACGTTTCGACCAGAAGCAGCCGGTCTTTCCACACAACAGGGGTTTGTTCAACCACCGGCGAATCAAGGCTCCCCGTCTTTATTAATCTATTCTTCCAACCCATCGTAACCCCCCCGCGGTCGTGATGCCTTTCTGTTGTGTGGAGAGGACAAATCGATTAGTTTTCCACAATCTGCAAAAATCATGATGCCTTGTAGACGCCCACTTTCTAATCTGTGTTGGGTGACTATATGCCCTTTAATTTCATTGAGTAAGCTGCTGTCTTCTGGGCCGTCAATAAACGGCAAAGGCGGCGATGTATCCCCACAGGAGATACATGACAATATCAGTAACAAAAATAATATCTTTTTCATGATTGTATGCTGGGCATGACGCCTAACAATTTGCAGGCACATAAAATGGTCACCCTATCGAAAGGATAAATTGCCTTACAAAAGCCGGAAGGCAAGACCGTGGCCATTTGGGTCGAGCTTTAACCGTTGACGGCCAATATCGAGTGTCCAAATGTTGTGCTATCAAGTGTCCAAAACCTTACAAACATCTCCAAAAAAATACTAACCTAAAAGTCGATCCAGAACAATGAAAAAAGAGAGGGTTACACAGCTTTGTCAAGGATTTGCCTCTCGGCGCGACTCGGCACTGCTCGGCATAACTGAGCCCCATAAGAGGGAACCCCGCCTCTCGTGTCTGGGCTCATGAAAAACGGGGCTTTTTTGTGGGGGTGTTAGGGGAAGGATTAGCCCGGTTGCCGATTAAAGAAATTCTACCTCATAAAAAAGCCCCGGAGAGACAATCCTCCGGGGCTATATTTTTTCTCGCGGAATACCGCCACCATACGTGCCCCTTTGCGCACAGCTTTGTCGAGAAGGCCGTCAGGAGGCCAAGCCGAGTTGCTTCATCATCGTCGCCATGTCGAAGTACTGGCGTATCTCCTTGACCTTGCCATCCTCAATCTGGGTAACCTGGCAGGTGCGAAGCTCCATGGATTTGTTGGTTGGGGGGATCTCGCCGTCGGGGATGCCCATCACCCCAGTGTGAATCCCTGTCCAGGTCCCCTCAAAGACGACGGTATTTCCGCTGACGCAGACAGGGTCAAACGAGCCCTTGGATTCGGGGAAGGCAGTTTCCCAGCCCTGCCATATCTCGATCACCTGCTCGACCCCCTCGGCACGGCGATGAGTCGCGACCTCATCATAGACGAAGTCCGGAATGACGGCGGCACGAAGGGCATCCCAATCTTTATTATTATAGGCTGCAGTTGGTGCCAAAGCGGCCTCTATCACTTCCTGTTCAGACATGGTGCGTCTCCTTTGGGAAAGAGAAACGGGTTACTACTGGATGGCCGAGGTGGGGGGGTATGCTTTATCGGTTGGAGGTATCAAATTTCCATCCTTTAATTGCCCCACGGCACTGATTGGATCTTCTGGTCTTAAGTTATTATATATATTTGACCTAATTTTTATCCTCATAGGAACCCCTCCGTTCGTTCCTCTTTGTCGGTATTTCGGATCACGCGAAAGTTGTTATGGCTGGTGTTTGACAATGATCCCATTCCTTCGAATCGCGTACCCGAAACCGAGGATTCCCCCGATCACATTGACTTCATAGACCGCCTTCTCCCCCTCCTCCTCAGCTTCAAAGTGGTGCACGCCGACCACGGTTTTGATGTTTCTGAAACTGGATTTAACCTCCCCGTCGCAACTCACGGTTTCCCTCCCGCTCCATCTGCTGGCGAAGATATCGATCTGGTGCCCGTTTATCTCTGTTTTGAATTTCGCCATATTTCACCTCGGATAAACGTTTCACCGCTGGAGGACTGTTTCGAAAGTCAAAGGAACGGGGAGCGTATCTCGGACACCTGCCTTTGCTCTTTCTGCTACTGCCACTGCTACTGCTTTTCCCTGGCCCCTGACCTCCTCTGACCCTTGCCTTCGCTCTTCCTGCCACTGCCACTGCTACTGCCTTTCCCGTCCCCTATGGCCACTCCTCCAGTCTATTGAACGATTCCTGGCTGTCCCATTGCTCGCTCAGGTCGTGGTTTAAATATCGGTTGGCCTCGCGGATCTGTTCGATATGGGCCCTGGACCCCTGTACATAGTCCCAGACCGCCTTCCCGTCCCAGTGTTCCCCGAGCTCAAACAGCAGTTCGTTGCGTTGACGCTCATATTCCGGATCCTGGCCAAGGTCATCGTTCTCGCCCGGATCGGCAGCCATGTCGAAAAGTTGGGGGTGCGCGTAGTCGTGATGGGCGACCAGTTTCCAGCAATCCTTACGGACCATGGCCGAAGGATTATCTCCTTTCACATCTCCCAGGATTGAAATGACCGCACGGTCGGCATCGGGCGGTTCTTTACCCGTCAGCACAGGTGCAATATCTCGCCCATCCGGATCCGGAAGGGCAGAAGCACCTGCAAGACTCAGGAATGTTGATCCGAGATCCATCAGGCTTGTGGGTGTATCGATCCGTCCCCCCGCGGCAATCTGCGCCGGCCAATGATAGATTATCGGAACGCGTGCCGATCCTTCGTAGAAATTGCTCTTCCAGAACATACCGTGTTCCCCGTTCATCTCTCCATGATCGGAAGCGTAGACGATGACCGTCTCTTCAAGGCCCAGGTGCTGCTCCACGGCCTCGAGGATTTCGCCCACGTATCCGTCCATCAATTCCACGACTCCGTAATAGGCCGCCCGTGAACGGCGGACGGCCTCCGCGGGAACGTCAAGCATATCCCGATTTTCGAACCACTTCCGGATCGCCGGATGTGCATTTTCCGCGAACGCGGACGGGGGTTGGGGTTCCGGTAGGGTTTCGTAGTAGTGTGCGAAGAGGTCCCGCGGACACACAAACGGGCAGTGAGGCCCGTAAAGACCGACTGTCGCAAACAGAGGCTGCGATTTGGGATGCGCACTGATCAAGCGACACGCAGCTTCGGTCACGTCGCGATCGTAGGCCATGACGCTTGATCGCCCCGGCCCCGACTTGATCAGGACTCTACCCTTCTGATCGGTCGTACCATCGAGCTCTCCCATTTCCAGATCGATTCCCAAAGCCACCGCCGTGAAGTCGCCGACCAGACGCTCCCGATAACCGTGACGCTGATCAGGACCCGTGAAATGCATGCGTCCGCAGAGCACGGTTTCGTAGCCAGCTGCAGTCAGTCCGTGGACAAAAGTCGGCCGGTCCGATCGCAGGGTTTGAAAATTCGTGAAGACCCCAGTCTTCGTGGGGAGCTGACAGGCGAGCATCGACATCCGGCTCGGCGCGCAAAGCGGCGATCCACAATAGGCGTTGGTCAACGAACTGCCCCCACTTGCGAGCCTGTCGAGATTGGGCGTTCTCGCATAGGGATCCCCCCACGCGGAGATCAGGGAGGCGTTGTGTTGATCGGAAAGTATGAAGATGATGTTTGGGGGCATTTTCCCGGCCACGGATTCGAAGGGAAGATTTGATGCTCTTATAAAGAGCATCAATCCAGATGAAAAACCTCCTCAAGCTCCAGCATCATCCGGTCCGGACGGGCCCCGTCAGGCGATTCGAAAAACGGCGCCATGAACTCCTGCCACTTGGTGTTGACCTCCTCCTGGGACATTCCGTCAAGAGCAGCTTGAAAGTTTTCCGGGGTTTCGAAACAACCAAACATGAGCCCATCGTCCCGCATAAAGAGCGAGTAGTTATGCCAGCCTGTTCGTCGAAGGGCATCCAGCATTTCGGGCCATACTTCCCGGTGATGTTTCTTGTATTCTTCGATTCTGTCCTCTTTAACTTTGAGCAAAAAACCGATTCGTTTCATCTTGTATTCTCCTTTGCCATCTCACCTCCGCAAATGAGACACTTATCAAACGGCCTCATGGACCGATTCTCCTTCCTCGCCAGTTGATCCTGGTCATCAATTCTTCTTTATCCCATCAACAAACCTTTCGAACGAGCCTTTCCACGATTTCACCGTCTCTTCAGGGCCGGTGAGCTTAAAGAAATACGATCCCTTTGAGCTCTCGACGATAGCAGCAAGCATCCGACAGTTCGGTTCCGGATCCGGGGCGGGCATCATTCGGCCCATAGCCGATGGGGCGTAGGTCCCGCTGATATCCGCGATCGTCACCGGCATACCGGAAACCTCCCTCTTGCTCACCCGGGCTTTGTCCCTGGACGAGGTTCCATCAGGCTGGTGAAACTGACCGTACCATCGTTCCAGGTTGTCCTCGACGCTCCCTCCCTGCCTCTGCCCGAAATAGTATACGACCAGATGAGCATCCCCGGCGCCTCCCGGCAAAAGATACTGAGCTTTGCGCATAGAAGAACTGGGCCTCTCTGTCTTCCAGTCCTCAGGGACACGAACCGTGATCGCGCCCAGATCCTGGGTCTTTCCGCATTCCATCCCTTCACATCCGATCAGAAACATTGATGAGAGGAAAATCAAATTAGGATTGATTGATATTTTAGCCATTGGGAATCCCTTGTAGTTAACCTTCCAGCACCTCTTTCAAACGCCTGGCAACGATCTTCTCGTCTCCAGCCAAAAGGGTCATCGGATCCACCCTGAGCTCCTTCCCGCTCCCATTTATGACCACGGGCGGCTCACCCTCGAGCATGGCCTGAACCACCTCTTCGGCCGTACGGTCACCCTCCAGCTCGATGCGGCAACGGGGTGCGAACCCGGGTGCGTCCTTGTCTTCTACGATCGTCGCCCGGACTCCCGACACGTC
Organism: Candidatus Latescibacterota bacterium; assembly: GCA_965217865.1. Taxonomy (GTDB): domain Bacteria; phylum Latescibacterota; class UBA2968; order SICM01; family SICM01; genus CBDCJO01. The sequence goes on from CBDCJO010000002.1 coordinate 5,476,566, forward strand.
ACCTACGGTCTCAATGATGTGGGTGACCTGCATCAGCCAGGCCTCCCGGTCCTCTTGGTCCGTTCCTGACAGAAACCGATCGACCGCCGCGATCAACCCCATGATCTCCTCTTTTCCAACCTTCATCCCACGCCCTATTGCACTGTTCGGGCTTGCATTCAACTGGACCGCGTCTATATAACCTTTTTCACCCAGGACGATCCCGGTGTTTTGTGGGCCCCTCATCCCTTTTCCACCGCTGAAGACAGCAAGGCTGGCCCCCATTCCCACTAGATTTGTCAGGTTCGACCGGGGAGGAAGCTGGGCAGCGGCATCCACAACGACCGGAACGCCCATCTCTTTTGCCCCGATGATGATCTCTCTGAGCTGATCCTCGCTCTGTTTTCCCAGAAAGTGAACGATCGCCGCGGTATTTTCTCCGATCCCGGCCAGGATATCATCCGTTTCCACCTGATCCTGAGTTCCGACCGGTATCAGCCTTCCGCCGCAGGCTTCGATCCCCTGATGGATATAGGTATGCCGATCGACACTGCTGACAACAAATTCATTTTTCCATCCTTCGGTATGGGGTAAGCGTCTGGTCTTATCGGGATCCGTTCCCGTCAGACACGCAGCGGCCGACAACTGCATCCCGCTGGCCGCCCCGCACGATATAAAAGCCCCTTCCACGCCGATCCGTTCCGCAAGGTATTCCCCGGCTTTCTCGTTCAGGAGGTTCAGGTCGACAAATGATCCCGCTGCCTCCTGCATCGCCGCCAGCACCCTGGAGTGCATGATACTTCCTCCCAGGGTGGTGACAGTCCCACGCGCGTTGATAAAGGGACGAACACCCAGATCTCGGTAGGTGACCATTTCAAACTCCTTTAAATCATAAAACGGCAACTGTGAAACGGCATACGGTTCTCCCCTTCTCTCAACGTCCGATGAAGGGAGCGAATCATAATCGTCCGTCTTACATCTCAAGTGTGACGGAATGTACATCTTCCTTTCGGAAAAATCAAGGAATGCCCATTCGCAACTTCTGCCTTGACTTCATCAGTTTCACCCTTTATATTCGGCCCAATTTGCTCAGATCGAGAATATGGATCCGCTGGAGATCACAAGGTTATCGATAATAAATCTGTCGAGGAACATATGCTCAAATTGAGGGGTATCTCCAAGGCATTCGGCGGGTTAAAAGCCTTGAATCCGTTAGACTTGGACATCCGACCGGGGGGGATCACAGTTCTTATCGGTCCCAGCGGATGCGGAAAATCCACACTCCTGCGGCTGGTCATCGGCCTGATCCGACCGGATTCAGGCCTTGTCCATTTTGAGGGGCATGAAGTCACCTTCGAAAATGCGCTGACCTTTCGAAAGAGAATGGGTTACGTGATTCAGGACGGAGGTCTTTTTCCACATCTGACCGCCCGCGGGAACGTGGGCCTCATGGCACGCTACCTGGGCTGGAGCGATGATCGTATTGAAACGCGTCTCCTCGAGCTGTCTGACTTAACCCGGTTCCCGCGCGACGGCCTGGAGCGATTCCCTGCGCAGCTATCGGGCGGTCAGAAACAACGGGTTGCTCTGATGCGGGCATTGATGCTCGATCCCGATCTGCTTCTGCTGGACGAACCCTTGGGGGCCCTTGACCCGATGATCCGCTCCGAGCTCCAGGTCGATCTTCGGAAGATCTTCAGGGCACTAGGCAAGACCGTTTTGATGGTCACACACGATATCGGTGAGGCCGGATATTTCGGTGACTCGATCGTATTGATGCGCGACGGGTGCATCGTGCAACAGGGCTCACTGGAAGATCTGGTCCATTCGCCGGAAGACCCCTTCGTGACCCAATTTGTGAACGCTCAGCGGAGTCCTCTCGAGGGCCTGGGAAATCAGAACTGAATTCTACGAGAAACTGCGCCGGGATATTTGATTTGAAATCTTTTAAGGACGACGCCATGATGACACGGCCTGAAGTATCCCGGTATTTCATGCGGGTACGGAGGGTCACAGAGGAGTTCTGCCAGCCGCTTCCGCACGAAGATCAGGTGCCGCAACCGATCGTCGACGTAAGTCCGCCCAAGTGGCATATGGGTCACACCAGGACAGCGAGTCTCTACATCAGATGTTGGGGGATGTCTGGGAACGGAAGGGAAGTGCATATCTTCCCTATCCCGGTTATCGTCGCGTCCAGGGGCCTCTTGGAGAATACAATGGCAAATTTATGGTGAACCAGATGGTCTTGCGGGGTGGATCCTGTGCAACTTCCGAGGACCATATTCGAATCACATATCTATATTTTTACAAACCAGATAAACGGTGGCAGTTCAATGGCTTACGACTGGCCGAAGACGGTTAACGAATGACCTTTCCGAATTCTGGATCTTGCAAGTAAGGATTTGCGATGGGGGTTTTAAAAGGGGAGGGTCGTTTAACCCTGATTCTAGATGAGGTTGATTCAGGGGTGAACGGATTTTCCCAGGATGTCGAGGCAGGATTGACGAATTCACCCAAGCGGCTTTCCTGCCGATTTTTTTACGATAGCGTAGGGTCTCGTCTGTTCGAGGAGATCTGCAAGCTGCCTGAATATTATCTGACCCGGGCGGAGCGCGAGATCCTGGAGAAAAAAGCGGAGGAGATCGCGTCGGTGTTTCCTCTGCCGATCTCGCTTGTCGAGTTCGGGAGCGGAAGCGCAGCCAAGACCCGACTTCTGATCGAGGCGTTCCTGGAAAGGCACGGGAGGCTGCAGTTTGTTCCAGTTGACATATCCCGGATAATGCTGGAAGAGAGCTCGGCATCACTATTAGGGTCCTACCCGGACCTTGAGATCCTCGGAATTGTAGGAGAATATCAGGCCGGGCTTCAGCGATTGAAGGACAAATCCAGGGGCCCAAGGTTGATCCTCTGGTTGGGATCGAGCATTGGAAATCTCCATCGCCCCGACGCCCTTCGCTTCCTGTCCGTCGTGCGGAAGACGATGACAGAGGGGGACCGGATGCTTCTCGGAATCGACCTCCGAAAGGACCCTAAGGTGCTGGAGGCCGCGTACGACGACGCCCAGGGTCTCTCGGCAAGGTTTAACCTGAACCTCCTGGGCAGGATCAACCGGGAACTGGGTGGACAGTTCCACCTGAAAAACTTCAGACACCGTGCGGAATACCACCAGGACGACGGTCGGATCGATATGCATCTGGCGAGCATATGTGATCAGCAGATCACAATAGAAGACCTCGGACTCGAAATCTCATTCACCAAAGACGAAACAATCCATACCGAAAGCGCCTACAAATATTCGGAGGCGGAGATCGAAGCGATGGCCGATGGGGCGGGATTGGCGTTGGAGCGACAGTGGTTCGATAACGAACGGCGGTTCAGCCTGAACCTGCTAGAAAAGCAGTAAACCAGTTTGGGAGTTTTGAGGCATGGAAGTATGGGGAAAAATCGTTACAACTTTCCAGACTTCACACCCCTCTTGGGAGATCTGACATCCTGTTGAAAACGCCACAAGGTCTATTGTTCATCCTCACCACCACCCTCTTTATCCTGGGGCAAAGCTGCGCTCGCGAAGCGATGAAGGTGAAGATCGGCTCAAAGTCCTTTACCGAGTCGGTGATCCTGGGTGAGATGGTCGCCCATCTGGTCCGGAGTGTGGAGGCCAAACCGATACACCGGCGGGAACTGGGCGGCACTCGGGTGCTCTTCAACGCCCTGGTGGACGGTGAGATCGATGTTTATCCGGAGTACACCGGCACGATCAGCCAGGAGATTCTGGCCGGTGAGGGAATCACGGGCGAGGATGCGATCCGGGCGGCGCTGGCAGCACGGGGCATATTAATGAGCCGTCCCCTAGGGTTCAACAACACCTACATCCTAGGAATGAAGGAGGAAGTCGCAGAGCAGCTGAATATCCGAAAGATATCGGATCTGCGCGGACATCCCGACCTGACCTTTGGATTCAGCAACGAGTTTATGGACCGTGGAGACGGCTGGCCTAGTCTGCGAGACCGTTATCAACTGCCCCAACAAAAAGTTCGCGGCCTGTACCACGATCTCGCCTATCGGGGGATCGAGAGCAATTCGATCCAGGTGATCGATCTCTACGCCACGGACGCTGAGATCCGGTTTTACGGTTTACGTGGATTAAAGGACGACCTGTCTCACTTTCCCGTATACAATGCGGTCCTGATATATCGGGCCGACCTCCGGGAGAGAGCCCCGAATGTGGTGAACAGGTTGCTAAATCTGGAGGGACGTATCTCCGACATGTCCATGGTGGAGATGAATTCGCGGACAAAACTCGAAAAGGTGTCCGAGATTCGCGTAGCAGCCGATTTTCTGGCGGCGACGATGGACCTGAAGGCTGAGGTCCGCGAGGAGACCTGGTTCGATCGTTTGTTGCGCACCACCCGGGAACACCTCTTATTGGTGTTGATATCACTTTCTGCCGCGATCTTGACCGCCGTACCCCTGGGTGTCCTTGCCGCCAAGCTCCCAAGGTTCGGGCAGGCGATCCTGGGCTTCGTGGGAGTCATCCAGACAATTCCGGCCCTTGCCTTACTCGTTCTGATGATACCCACGCTGGGCCTCGGTGGCCCTCCTGCGATTGCCGCGCTCTTCCTCTACAGCCTACTGCCGATCGTACGCAATACCTACGCCGGTCTTCACGATATTCCACTGGAGATGCGCGAATCGGCAGAGGCCTTAGGACTTCCCCCTAAGGCGCGCCTCCGGCTTGTGGAGCTTCCGATGGCCACCCGAGGAATCCTGGCCGGGATCAAGACCTCGGCCGTGATCAACGTCGGCTTCGCCACCCTGGGTGCACTCATTGGCGCGGGCGGATATGGACAGCCTATTCTGACAGGAATCCGGCTGGCCGATACCGGACTGATCCTTCAGGGGGCAATCCCCGCAGCGGGCCTGGCGCTCCTCGTGCAGGGTCTGTTTGAAGGCGTTGAACGCGTGCTTGTGCCAAAAGGCCTTCGCCTGAAACCCGAAGCTTAGTCCCCCCTATATCAATTTCCAAACCCTCCTCTTTCCTCACCAACCCGTTTCAATTCGCGTCACTCGTTTACCATACTCCGTCATTCCCCTCTCTGATTCCCCTTTTTCCCCTCTTCACTGTTGCCAAAATTCACAGGTTGCACCTAAGGCACAGGCCATCCAGAGCCAGTTCCTTCCATATCACTAATGATATCAATAAATTATAGAAATGTTGCGGGGATGGCACGGACATTGATAGGTAAATTTCATGATCATCACCAAATCACTCTCGATCGGGGTTCATAATTTGCCGGAGCGAGAAGAATCGTGATTCTTCGCATATGTCCTTTGATCTTCCTGCTTTTTATCTTTGGATGCGCGGGCTATGCATCCTATGTAGTTGGATTTCGGGACAGGCTTGCAAGCAAGGATTATGAAGGCGTTCGTCTCAGCCTGAACAAGGCAAGTAAGGGACGAGACAAACTCCTTTACTTCCTGGAAAAAGGGCTCGTGGATCGTTACCAGGGCGACTATCGGGGGTCGAATATACACTTTGAACTGGCGGAACGGCTGGCCGATCAGCTCTATACCCGCTCCATTTCACGGGAAATGGCAGCCCTGCTCACAAACGACGCCGTTCGTGCCTATCGAGGGGATAAATTTGAACTCGTCTTCATCAACTACTATCGTTCGCTCAATTACTGGCAGTTGGGACTTCAAGAGGATGCACTGGTTGAATGCCGCAAGGCGAACGAAAAATTGGCCCGATATGCTGCCACCGCCAAATATCCCACCAGCTACCGAAACGACGCCTTTATCCACTGGATGACCGGCCTGTTTTATGAAGCCACGGATGAATTAAACGATGCATACGTCGCTTATCGGCACGCCCACATGGCATATCTCACTTACCGGAAGGCCTTCGGGATTTCACCCCCCCCGTCCCTTTCCCAGGATCTGATCCGGGTCGGCATGAAGCTTGGATTTGCTGATGATGTAGAAGGGTTGATCGGATCGGATTCTTCAACCTCCCCTGAACCCCTCGGCGGGGAACTTATCCTTTTATGCGAAACCGGTTTTGTCTCACGGAAGATCCAGGAGGAGATCAATCTTCCCATCTTTGAAGAGGACATCGACCTGAAACGAGGATTGGGTATGATTGCTCTTTCGCACCGGGTAGCCCGGAGATACCGAAGGAGGTATCCCCCCGACTTGAAATTAAAGTACTGGCTTCGGGTAGCGGTTCCTGTTTATCGGGATACCCGTCCCAAAACCCATCGGTTTCGTTTGAAAGCATCGGGACGCAACACCGGAACCGTCCTTGTGGAAGACCTCTCAGGCATTGCCCGTCAGACTCTTCAGGACAGGTTCCCGGTTATCCTTGCGCGGACGGTCGCGCGAGGACTGACCAAGTACCTTGCATCGGAATCGATCGAGAATAAAAATAAATTATTAGGATTTTTCGCCAACCTCTTTACCGCATCCACAGAGGCTGCAGACACCCGGAGCTGGATTTCGCTGCCTGGAAACATTCAGATGGGCAGGATCCGGTTGCCGGAAGGCTTCCACGATATCAATGTTGAGGCAATCGATTCGAGAGGACGGATTATCGAGACCTACGGATTCCCTTTGGTTGAGATTCGAGACGACCGGCCCACATTTTTGAGCTATCGAACCTATCAATAAAACCGTGAAGCGTACCTCGTGAAGTGTGAGGAGGAAAAAACGGTTTTCACCAGATACGAGACACAGACTTTTGAGGAGACGGCTATGAAAACGAGATTTGGAACCATCGTCACACGGACCCTGGTGTTCGTCACAGCACTTGGGTTTGGGCCCGACACGGCCCATCCAAAGGATATCTCTTCCCGCGTGGTCAACATTGTCGAGTGGGACGGTGGTCGGCTCCCACCCGTCTACGAAAGGTCGAGCCAGCTCCCCCTCGATCGGGATGATCTGATCCACATGAACAAGAATGGGTTTGAACCGGGCCGAATCGTCCGGATGATCGAGGAGCGTCGATTTGTGGGAGATGCCTCAGTGGATGGCCTTATCGAATTGAAGAATGCAGGTTCCACTCCCGAAGTTCTTCAGGCCATCTCGCTTCATGCCCTGCCCCCCAACAGATCCCTGAACCTTTTGATCGAACTATTCTTCGAAGGCGGGTCCAGTCAAGCTCGCAGGCGATATCTTTATGTGATTTTTCCAGATGGACCCCTTGAGAGGATCTTCACTGCAGACCTGGGAGCCGTTCTATCCGGGAGCTGGCAAAGGGATATCCTGACGGATCATACGGATATCCTCCTCCCGAGACGAATTCGGCGAATAACTTTTTCCGGACACGTCCCCCTCAAGACCCACGGTGAAAAAAAGGCCCTTGTCTTCACTTCGACCATGCCCGATATCCATCGGTCCGGAGAAATTCCGGAATACGATCGTATGGAAGTTCGAGAATACACCTTCAATTATCCGGTAAGTTCGCTCCGAAGCGACTGCACCCTACAGGTTCGTTATCGCCAGGACTCGGCCTTGGCTTATAAATGGCACATGGTTCGTTCACATATCCAGTTTGAATGGGAATAGTTTTCCAAGGAGGAAAAACCATGACAAGCAAATTTCCTATGACGGCTGCTATCGCATTATTCATCCTGGGCGTGGGCTGTGCCGGTCCGAGGGCATTCACCAAGGGGACTTATGAGGGCCCTGAGACTATTGCCTTGCTCGACGACCGGTTCAACGAAAACGACATTCAACTCATCGCCAAAGTTATGGCCAACTCTCTGGGCAGGCTTGCGGCATTTGCGGGAAACAGCGAAAAATCAGCAATCCTTGTCGGGAAGATGCGCAACCGCACCACCGAACACATCGATATGCAGTCTCTCTCCGATAAGATCCGGACGTATTTGATCCAGAGCCGAAAGTTCAAGTTTGTCGATGGGGTCAATCGTACCGATGTTGCCGAGGAATATGAATATCAACAATCTGGATATGTAGATCCGGAACAGGCCATAGGCCCGGGGGGGCAAACAGCGGCGAATTATCTCCTTACCGGAACACTCACTTCCAATGTCCAGCAAGTCGGGAAAGACAAGCTCGTTTACTACAAGGCCACTTTTCAACTGACAGGACTTCGCACTTCGGAAATTATTTGGACAGAGGAGAAAGAGATCAGGAAGGCCTACAGGAAGCGAAGCATCGGATTGTAACATGAAATTCAGGAAAGTCGCAGAATTCGCAGCCATCAACTCTTACGGGAGATTCGGTTATGAAAACATTTGCACTTGGACTCTGTCTCGTCCTCCTCCTCATCGCGCCTCCGGGTGTTGCCCAGGAAGGACGCACAGACGGCCCCGAAGGGAGCGAATACGGGAAGGGGGGCTATCCCTTTAGCGGAAGGGAAGCACGACTATATCTCAATCCGTCATTCGGCTCGGGCATCTTCGAGGTCGCCGGGGCCGGAGACCAGACGGGTCTTCTTTACGGGTTGGACGTGGGATATGAGATGGAGGAATGGATCGGTCTCGAGGGGAGCTACAGCTACCTGAGGGATCGGGAACTCTCAATATTCGGCCTTGGTTCCCGGTTTTCCTACAATCGCCACCCGTTCATCTATTCCTTCACCGTCCAGGCAGGTCTCTATAGCCAGAAAACCGGGGACAATAACTTCGGACTGGCGCCGGGGACGGGCGTTGATATCGTCGTCGGGGAACGCTATCGGGTGGGGCTTCACTATCGCCGGGACTTCGTCTTCTCCGATTCACGCACCCGGCTTAATCGCGTCTTCGCCAGAATCGGGTTCTATTTTTGACGTCGGAAGATTGACAAACCGTCAAACGTGAGAAGGAAGTCGGGGGTGGGAGGTCCGGTTCGGGGAAGTCAAAACGGGTCAGGGGGGTCAGGAATAGTGTGGGGTTTCAGAGGTCAGGGATTGGAGAGGCGATTAGATGGGAGGGACGCTCGCGGGGTCGCGGGCCCTCCCAAAACCTGGTCGTTCAGGTCCCTTTTCGAGATATCATCGACGGTCCGATCCCCGAATCACGATCCACGATCCACGATTTTTCGAACCCCGGGTCCTCTGACCACGGCTTTTTACGGCTTCATAATTTCACCCCGTGATTGTCCGCAAGATACGGATTCGTAAATTCCGTCAATACGTTGATGCACGCCGGTAATCCCGAATCGAAAGCCCGCTGTATGGCAGGCCGGATTTCCCGCGGATCTTCCACCAACTCGCCATAGCCCCCCAGGGCCTCTGCAACCTTGTCGTACCTGGTCATTCCCAACTCCGTACCAAACGTCCTCTCTGGTCCAAATTCCTTTACCTGGTCGTGACGAATGATCCCCCAGTAGCGGTCCGTGCTCACCACCGTTACGAATGGGATCTTCTCTTTGACGGCCACATCGTACTCCATCCCCGCGAAACCGAACGAACCGTCCCCTGAAATAAGAATTACCCGCCCCTCGGGTCGGGCAAGTTTCGCGGCCATTGCGTATGGAATTCCGTTTCCGATTCCCAGAATCGGGCCGACGGTGATCCAGTTTCGGGGATGCCTGGGATGTGCTGCGATCTTCGCCCATTGGCCTACATCCCCGCCATCGGAAACAATGACGTCGCTTTCTTCCATGAACTCGAACACCTCACGGCAGAGTCGTAACGGATGGACCGGCGTTCGATCAGATCGGGCTGCCATATCCCACAGGTCACGCACCTCCCTTTCAAAATCGTTCAACTCTGAAATCCAGGGATTGCGATCCCACTCGAATCGCTTCGATTCAACGATCAGGTCCAGAAGCGCGGATCTGGAATTTGCAACGATGCCGACATCCACCGGCAGCCTCTCCCCCAGATCCTCCGGGGATTCCTCCACCCGAATGATCTTGGCGTCGGACGGAAAAAACGGAGGCCTCCCAAATCCCGAGCGAAAATCGATCCGCATACCAAGGACCATAACCACGTCGGCCGTCCCGATCCGTCTTGCAACCGGGTTGACCCGCGTCGATCCCAGCCCGGCGTAAAGCGCATGGGGATAAGAGACACATCCCAGGTCGTCCTCCTTAGAAAAATATGGTATTTTTGTATGATCCGTGAAACGGCGCAGGGCCTGCTCGCCGTGGGACCAGGCCACTCCTCTGCCCGCCAGGACCACAGGCCGCTTCGCCTGATGCAAAAGGGAAACGGCCTTCTGAATCAAGGCGGGATCCGATCGCATGTCCGCTCCCGTTCGGGTTCTATGGACTGGAATTGCTGCTGCCTCGGATTCATCGCACATTCCCCCCAGAATATCCCCCGGGATATCCAGGTGCACCGGACCCGGCTTTCCGACAAGGGCGTGCCGGTACGCCGATGACACATATTCGGGAATCCGCGAGGCATTCAAAACCATCCTGCTCCACTTTACGATCGGTCTTGCAACCGAGATGTGATCCATCTCCTGCATGGGGCCAAGATCGAACGCCGCGGCATCGGTATGTCCGCTGATGAACAACATCGGATTGTCGGCGAAGTGGGCGGTGGCAACACCGGAGAGGGCATTCAGCACCCCGGGGCCTGTTGTTACGACACAGACACCCGGCTTCCCGGTCAATTTTCCCCATGCGTCAGCCATGTAAGCGGCTGAATGTTCGTGGCGCGTGATCAAGATCCGAATCCCATGTTCGGCGCACGCATTGTAGATCGGGACGATGGAGCCTCCCGACAGGGAAAAGATGACCTCTACCCCTTCCCTCTTGAGTCCCCTTACAAGCAGATCGCCGCCGGTTACCTGATCCATAGAAAATCCGAGACCTTCCCAATAAACCTTTCAAACAAACCCTTATATGCTTCCCCGATAGTATCGCATTTTCCCACTTCCATAAAAAGCCGTCGTCCGACAGAAGCGGTGTAGGTTTCATCCAGGGTTCCTGAGATCCTGAACGGATATTCGTGGATTCCGAGGTTCATGATATCGATCGAAACCCCTTTCAACGATCGTTTAAGATGACCAACAGATCCGTTTTCGGCTCGCAGGTTCCGGTTGGAATGAACAGCGAAAATTCAAACCGGATATTCTCCTCCCAGATCCGGTCCTCCTCCAGCAGGAGGGGATAAGATGAAGATTCGAATCGGATGCGCTCAACCCGGCGACCATTCCCCTCCAGCGGTTCAGAATTCTTCCGACGGTACGCATCATACAACTTACTGGCATCAAAACGAATTTCAGTTGATGGACCGGTCAAAAACAGTGACTCCATCGAAAGAAGTGATCTCCAGCTTATAAATCACTGAAAAAAATGTCAAGTGAATAATAGAATGATATTGGATTCCTCGAGTCAAACACCAGGAGGGATCGAGTTTTAAGCTTAGGATATTCCCGGAAGTCAAAACAAAATACGAGGGACCTAACAAACTGATTCCTTGATCTTTATGACCCTTTGGGCTTGACTTCCAATGAGACATGGCGTATTATTTCCTAAGTCCCTTTAGCGTGGTGGAAAGGCTGCTCTTGGGTAGTTTTTGGGGCCATATTTAGTCCTCAACAATTCCGCATCTATCCCCTGAGATGCAATAATATACACAGGAGGCATTGACTCTCCCCCGACCCCCTTGATGCAAAAAAGGAGTCGGCCATTTTTAAATACCGCTGGACTGTTATCCCACTGCTGATGTTTCTGTGTGCCGAATCGGGTTATACACAGGAAGAAGAAGAAGAGCAGTACGAGACTTCGGGCGTAAAGGCTATCATGTCCGGGATATTCGGGACAGTCACCGTTGATGGGGCTCAGTGGCAACGGATGGCCCTCCGACCCCTATTTACCGCCGGTAGATTCGAAGCTTTATTCGACATCGAACTATTTATCGACGAGAGGGGTCAGTTCCGGGACCGGGGGTGGAACTTTGACTCGGGCACCCAAGGTTTTGAAAGCATCCTGAGGAAAATCTCGTATCTTCAATTCGGAGGGTTGGACTGGGAGGATCCCTTTTATCTCCGTATCGGGTCGCTTGAAGATGTCACCCTGGGTTACGGCCTGATTTTGAGCGGATATCGGAATACCCTGGAGGCCCCGGGCGTCAAAAAAACCGGTCTGGATATAGCCGTTCGGGGAATATCATCCTGGAGTTTCGGAATCCGTGCGATCATCAACGATTTTGTCGATCTGTCCAAAGGAGGTCCCTTGGTCGGGGTCCGGGTTTCAGCGCGACCGGTTTTTCGTCCCCAGGACATGGAAGTTGGACGCCTCGAGTTTGGCATGACAGGGGTTTCGGACATCGACCAATATGAAGGTCTCCGGAATTCACTGCCGGTTCCCCGGCCACCCAGAGACGGAATCACCATGGCGGGTCTCGATGCATCCTATCTGATCTGGGACCGCGAATTTTCTGAATTGATCCTTTACGGACAGTATGCCCGCATCGTTGAAGGGGACGGCATTAAAGGGGAAGGATTCGGCGCCCCAGGACTCAAACTCAAGCTCGGTCCGTTGAAAGGCAGGGCCGAATATCGCCAGTTTTCCGACCAGTTCCGGCCTCAGTACTTCAACGATCTCTACGAAAACGCGAGAGCCCGTTACGACGAAACGAATAACCTGGCCATCCCCAAGACCGCGACACTGTCCGATACCTCCATGAAAGGAATATACGGACAGGCCTCGCTGTCTCTTGGACCTCTCATGACGGCTTCGGCCTCTTACCAGCACCTGAAAGGCCAGGGTGCTTCCAACCAGAGACTCCTCGGAATGGCATCCCTGAACGCCGCATTTCTTGGAAAAGTCCCATATTTCAGCCAGGCGTCGGCCTATTACGAGAAATATAACATCGATACCCGCCAGGCGAGATTCTTTGATAGCACGCTCGATACCTTCTACGGATATATCCTGAGCATCGACATCTCCCAGGACGTATCGGTGATATGGGACACGCGACACACCTTCAGTCCCGGGACCACGACCCCTCTCAAAAGAAATAAGTTATTAAACATACAGGCTGTTGCGCACTTTTAAAAATCCGCCCCATTTCACAAACCCGCCTACCGTGAAATCTGATGCGCGCCGTATACCTCGATCATAATTCAACCACCCCCCTCAGGCCGGAAGTCACCGAGGCCATGCTCCCCTACCTTGGACAGCTCTTCGGGAACGCGTCGAGCGTACACGCATTCGGCCGTGAGGCCCGTGTTGCGGTCGAGGAGGCAAGGGAGACTGTGGCAGGGGCAATCGGGGCAGATCCCGCTGAAATCCTGTTTACAAGCGGGGGAACAGAATCAGACAACACGGCCATCCTCGGGACTGCCTATAGCCTCCGCGATAAGGGAAAACATATCATCACCTCGGCCGTCGAACATCACGCGGTCCTGCATACCTGCCGGTTCCTTTCAGAAAACGGTTTCGATTTAACTGTTCTTCCCGTCGATTCCTATGGGCGGGTTGACCCCGATGACGTACGGAAGGCCATCTCGGCGGACACGGTGTTGATCTCGATTATGCACGGAAACAACGAGATCGGCACGCTCCAATCTGTGGCGGAGATCAGCGCCATAGGGCGCGAACGCGAAGTCCTGCTTCACACTGACGCGGTCCAAACATTCGGAAAGATCGACGTGGACGTAGATGCCCTTGGTGTGGATCTGCTTTCGATTTCCGCTCATAAAATTTACGGACCCAAGGGCATTGGGGGGCTCTATATCCGTCGGAAAACGCCCTTCTCTCCAATTTTTCACGGGGGCTCCCATGAGTCCGGTCGCCGACCGGGTACCGAGAATGTGGCAGGCATTGTGGGATTTGCCAAAGCAATCGAACTGGCCGCACTGGACCGCACCCAACAGGCCGTTCACTTGAACGTCCTCACGCGCGCGCTATGGTCGGGGATATCTTCCCGGATCGACAGGGTCCGGCTTAATGGCCATCCGACAGATCGACTTCCCAACACCCTCAACGTCTCATTCTTTGCAGCAGAGGGAGAATCCCTCATCCTCAGCCTTGATCTAGACGGGGTGGCAACTTCCAGCGGGTCCGCGTGTACATCCGGGACGGAGGAACCATCTCACGTTCTGATGGCTCTGGGAATCGAACCCAGGCTCGCTCAGAGTTCCGTACGTTTCAGCTTTGGCAGGGACAACATGATGGAGGACGTTGACTACATCCTCGAAGTACTTCCGCCGATAGTGAAACGCCTCCGAGAGATCTCCGTCTTTGCGTGACTTGCTGCACCCGGGTCAATCCTCACCCTCACCCGATATTTTCTTCGGTCAACCCAAAGAGACATCTCAACGTGGTGACAAAAGAACTTATCCTGGAAGCGCTCAGGGGGGTAATCGAACCAGATCTCAAGCGGGACATTGTGTCTTTGGACATGGTTCGAAACCTGACCATCCGGGACGGCGAAGTGAGCTTGGATATAGCCTTGACCACCCCCGCCCACCCTCAAAAGGCACAAATACGCGAAAAAGTTGAAAACGCTGTCAGAGATCTCCAGGGCGTGAACCGTGTTGACGTGAACCTCACTGCCACGGTCACGCACGGGCCGCCACCCAGCAACAGGCCCCCTTTACCCGGCGTCAAGAATATCGTCGCTGTGGCCAGCGGAAAGGGCGGAGTCGGGAAATCCACGGTGGCGGCCAACCTCGCCGTCGCCTTAGGTCAATCCGGCGCAGCCGTTGGCTTGATGGACTCCGACATTTATGGGCCGAATATCCCGATTATGATGGGAATCAAACAACGGCCTGATGCCGAAGAGGATAAGATCATCCCGCTCGAAGCCCACGGCGTCAAGCTCATGTCGATGGGCTTCATCAGTGGAGACAACGTTCCGGTCATATGGCGTGGGCCCATGGTGACAAAAATGATCGAGAAATTTCTCCACAATGTATCCTGGGGTGATCTCGATTACCTGATCCTCGACCTTCCTCCCGGAACGGGGGATGTGCAGATTACAATCCGTCAATCCGTGGATGTTATAGGGGCAGTGATCGTCACCACACCGCAAAACCTGGCCCTTGAAGATGTGAAGCGCGGAATCCTGATGTTTCAGCAGGTCGAGGTCCCGATCCTGGGGCTAATCGAAAACATGAGCTTTTTTAACTGTCCAAAGTGCCAGAGCCGAAGCGATATTTTCGGTCACCATGGCGGCCGGGAGATGAGCGAACAGATGGGAATCCCTTTCCTGGGCGAGATCCCCCTGGATGGCCAGATCCGCGATGCGGGAGACATCGGCGTTCCAATCACGGTCGGACAACCCGACTCCGCAACCGCCCGGACTTTCCAGGATATCGTGGGGAAACTGGCTTCAAGCATCAGCATCGTCAATGCGGCGCGAATAGAACAGGAGAAAGGCCGGCAGGTCGAACGGATGGAGCAGGAGAAACTGAATGCGGGTTTGCAGATGCTGGAATAAGAACGTGAAGCGTAGCGCCGGATAGAATTTCGTTGTGTCGATCCAGAAGGCGCGATGATCTCGCCTCAATCTTCATTCTCCTCTTCCCCTGTCCACTGGCTTTTGCATTTTCCATTTTTCACTTTACAATTCTATTCCCCCTCCTTCCGCGTTTCCCTATCTTCTCCAGCATTCGCAAAGTCTCCGGAGCTTCGGGTTTTCCTCCCGAAAGGGAGATCGCTTTCATGTGTACTGCGAGAAAGTCGAGTTCCTCAGGGGTGTCCACATCGTACCACGGGGGAAGCATGGAGAGACTTGCGTTGATTGACCCGATCCGCTCCAGGGTCTGCCCCAAAACGCGATCGGTGCTCCACGCCACTTTGTGGAAAATCTTCGGATAGGGACGCGACGCTCCGATCAGATAGTATCCTCCGTCCATGCTCGGTCCCAATACCAGATCGCGTGTCATCAAACCACCGAACGCCTCCGATACTATCGTCGGGGGTAATGATGGGCTGTCGGCTCCTACCAGCACTGTCTTGTCGGCCCCCTCGGCAAAGCTCAGGTTGAACGCCTCCGCCATTCGGGCCCCCAGATCACCTTCCCCCTGTTGTTGCAGTTCCCAACCCATTCCCGCAATCCCCCGAATTGCCTTCTCACCATCCATCGGCGCATAAAATATTGTTCGGCGTTCGCACGGGACTTTTGCTCCGTTGCTCAAGACATCTATGATGAAGGCCTTGCAAAACGCCGCGGCCTGTTGGGGGGTATATTGTTCGTGGAGTCGGGTCTTTACGCTTCCGGGAACCGGTGCCTTTGCAAATACGATCAGATGACGGTTCATTCCTGCTCAAAGCCTTTAAATGCCGAAACCCATTCGCGGACTTCCTCAATGGCATCACTCAAACGATTTTTTTGCGAGAACGATCATGCTCGCGGAATTCCAGGAAAACGCTCCACCCTCGAAGTCTCCCCATACTCCGTCTACAGCCAACCCACTTGCCGAAAGAAGCATGTCAAGTTCCGTGAAGGTATAGAGGCGGATATCGTGATGTAAGCGGGTCTCCGTCCCATCCTTGATTACCGTCACATCGACCGTGGATCGAGCCGACACAGGATCGAACATCCGCTCCTCGATCACGATCATCCCATCAGGGCGATACACTTGGGTGGGTCGGAAATGCCGAACGATCGCATCTCTGTTGACGGTCTGGATCAGAACCGCCCCCCCGAGTTTTAAAGATCCCCTGATTTCACCCAGCACATGAAAATTTTCGGTTTCATCGAAGTACCCAATGGATGTGAACATGCTGATCACGGCATCGCAGCACCCTTCAAAGGGCAAATGGCGCATGTCCCCCCGGACCAGGGACGGAATCGCCCCGTCCGCGTTCTTAAGACCCGGGAGACTTTTTTGAGCTTCCTTGAGCAAAGCCGGGGATAGGTCGAAACCCACAAGATCGAGACCCTGACTTGCCATGGGGATGGTATGCCTACCGTATCCACAACAGAGGTCCAGGACTCGCATATTCGGTTTTAGCCCCAGCGTCTCGACAATGAATGCCACTTCTTTCGCGGTGTCCGGATGGTCGTCGAACAGGAGGTATTCCTCTCTGAAAAACCGACGGAACCATGGTTCTTGTTCACTCACGGGTCTCCCCTAACGGTTCAGGAAGTATGCTAACGTGCCCTCCTTTTAAAGGATGGCTCGCGAACCGCTCCTACACAAATAAGTATCCACTCGAAAAAAAAAGAGAAGGGGCATACAGGATAAGAGCACGCCCCTTAATGGTCATACACTACGATTTAAATGTTCGATTCAATCGATCACAAACAGGACTTTTCCCAAAGCCAGAAATCCACGAGCCGCGTCGCGGACATTCTGTGAATCTTCGGCAGATAGGATCACATCCGTTTTGTTTTTACCTGCTCCCCGGAGACTTTTCGCGATGAGGGGATTCGTTCCTCCTCTCAAGTTCCTCCTGGCGCTTTCAAGATCCTTTACATAGCCGACGACCCCCTTTTCCACAGCTTCGGCCCGGGTAAGAAACGATGCCCCGTAGATAATCGTTTCTTTGTCATCGATCAATTTCGGGGAAAGGGAGGCGGCTAGATGGAGCCCCCTGGTGTCGATGATCAGTCCGGTATACCCCTCAGGATAGGTTTCTTCGGTAAGGGGTGGGGATGGGGAGAATCCCTCCATCGGGAGCACCAGGTCTGCCAGTCCGCTGCGATGTATCTCAATAGCGAGAGAAATAGAACCGTCCTTCAGATACTCGGGAGGGCCTACTCGCCGTGCCCCGCGTAAAAGGGATTCGACCCGATCCCGAACGACCTCGTTTTCATCGACGAGGTCCTGAACGGTCGTCTCTGCGTTAATAGGCAGGTTGTAAACAAGCCATCCCAGTTTTTTCTGAGCATCAACGATGGCCCCCCGGATGGCAATCGTTCTTGCGTGGGCTATATTTGTGGGATTGGGAGGGGGTTCACCGACCCCAACGGCCTTGATGGTGTTGGAATCCCAATCGTTCCCGAGGGCGAGTGGGGGGGTCTGGGAAAAGAGGGGAACTCCTGTGACAAGGGGATATAGGAAGACGGCAACGATCGTGAATTTCAACATCGATTTACACCATGCAGAAAAATCGATCCGGTTATCGTATTGCCCCGATTGTCTGAAATTATAGTCTCATCCACACCCTGTCAAGCGGATTCTGTACCTGGTTAATGGCTGTTGAAGACAAAAAAAAACGCCCATAGGGCGATTCAATGGAGCGGGAGACGGGGATTGAACCCGCGACATCCAGCTTGGGAAGCTGGCATTCTACCACTGAATTACTCCCGCTCATTGGTTCGTTATCAAATTAAAGATAAGCTATCCCTTTTTTGAAGTCAATCAGAAAACGAGACGGGATCCGGGATTCGCACATCTGTGTTCAACTTATATATTATCAACTCTTTATTCATGCTTTTTGTTAAGAGCCGATAGGACCTCCCCTACGAGATTCGCCGAGAAAGCATTCAACCACTGAACACGACTTTCGCCACGCAGCCAAGTCATCTGGCGCTTGGCATAACGGCGCGATTCTTTCTGGATCTCCCGCACCGCCTCGGCCAGCGGAATCCTTCCTTCCAGAAAAGCGAAAACTTCCCGATAACCAAAAGTACCAACTGCCGAATTTTCCGGAACATATCCCCGGCTACGAAGCCGAATCGTCTCTTCAACCAGGCCTTGCTGCACCATACGCTCCGCCCTATCCTCAATCCGCTCATAGAGATCGGACATCTCCATTCGAAGTCCGAGAACAACAGACTCCCCCTCGAACTTGCCCCTTCGAGGTTTGGTCTGCCAAAAAGAAAGCGGATCTCCGGTTACCTCGTAGATCTCAAGGCCCCGCACGATCCGTTGCCGATCTGTGGGGTGTATCCGCTTAGCGAAAATTGGATCGACTTCCTGAAGCCGTTTGAATAAAATCGCCAAATCCGATTTTGCCTCAGCTCGGATTCTCTCCCGCACTTTCCCATTTACGTCGGGCATCGGGGAGAGGCCATCGAGAAGGCTACGTATGTAAAGACCGCACCCCCCCACCACGATGGGCAAACGGCCTCGAGCCTGGATATCCCCGATAACTGATAGGGCATCCCGGCGGAAACGGCCAGCGTTATAACGATCACAAGGATCCACAAAATCGATCAGATGATGCGAGACCATTTGCCTCTGAGAGGGTGTGGGCTTGGCCGTCCCGGTGTCCATATGCCGATATATCTGCCTGGAATCCGCCGACACGATCTCCCCATCCAGGAGCCCGGCGATGCGGATGCCCACCTCGGTCTTTCCGGTCGCCGTGGGACCTGTAATTACCAGTAAGGGTGCCAATCTCGAACCTCTTTGGAGTACAGGTAAGCGGGAGAAAAGGGAATAGGCTACGAGCGCCGTACGACCAGCTATCTCCCGAATCGACGGTGAATCTCATCCAGCGCCATCTTGACTACGATCGGGCGGCCGTGCGGACAGACAAACGGATCATCAGCTGCGAAGAGTCGATCGATCAGGGTTTTCATCTCCCTGGTGGAAAGGCGCTCTCCAGCCCGTATGGCGGTATGGCAGGCATATGAGGTGGCCACCTGCTCCTCCAGCCTCGATTTCGGCTTCTCCTCCTCCCTGAGGTCTTCGATGATCTCTTTCAAAAGTTTGCCGTCGTTCCACTGCCGGAGGCCGGTGGGAATAGCATCCACCACCGCGGAATTACCCCCCAGATCCCTGATGCCGAAACCCAAACGCTCGAACAGGGGGGATACTTCCTTCAGGAATACCATCTCGGGCAAACTGAGGGAGACAGAGAGGGGAAATAGAAGCTGTTGGCCGGCCGTTGGCTGAGACTGGAAAGCCCGGAGGGTTTCTTCGAAAATGATGCGTTCGTGGGCGACATGTTGGTCGACGATGATCAGACCATTCTTGATCTCCGCCAGGATGTATGTCTCGTGCATCTGCCAGACCGATACGGTTTCGGACTCCGGATCCACCTCAGCCCCAGTTTCCCCTCCCTCAGAATCCCCATCCGATGGTTTACGCTCGATCAGAGGCAGCGAAATCTGCGAATCCAGATCGAAGGGGGTGTTCTCGAAATGGCGCCGATCCTTTCCTTTGCGGCCATACCCGTCGGACGGTTCACGGACGAGTGAAGGTCGGGTATAAGGTCCTCCGTACGAACGATGCCCAGCCTTCTCATCCTGAAGGTTTTCCAGGGAATCGGGGGAGACTTCGGGGATCACGTCCGCATCCCGCATGGCACGCCTGACCGCATTCGAGATGACTTTATAGAACCTGCGCTCGTCATCCAGGCGTACTTCCCTCTTGGTCGGATGCACATTGACGTCCACCCTATCGCCTGGAACCTCGATGTAAAGAACGTAAAACGGAAAATTCCCTCGGGATATCAGTCCACCGTAGCCATCCAAAACTGCTTTTGTGAACGTGCGGTTCTGGATCGGCCGATCATTGATCAAGAATACCTGATGGGTTCCTGAGCGGCGGACGAAGTTCGGCTTTCCAAGAAATCCGTTGACCCGGATCCCCTCCTCCTCTGCCTTCGCCACTACCGCCTCCCGATCCAGGTTCAACCCGAAAACCTCCTCGATCCTTTGCTTTCGGTCTCCCGGTGAAAGACGTAGCAGAGGCCGGCCATTGTGGGACAGGATCAGATTGATGCCTGGGAACGCAAGGCCGACTTTGCTCACGCAGGCGACAATGTGTCGCATCTCGGTTTCGATCCCCCTCAGATATTTTCTTCTCGCAGGCACGTTGTAGAACAGGCCGAGCACACTGACGGTCGTCCCAGCATCCCTACCGACGGTATTCACTTCACGAACAACACCCCCCTCAACCGATATATAGGTTCCAGCATCAGCCTCTGATACGCGGGTCTCCAAGACCAACCGGCTGACGGCTGCGATGCTCGGCAGGGCTTCCCCCCTGAAACCCAGGGTTGAAATAACGTTCAGATCGGAAAAATGTCGGATCTTGCTTGTCGCGTGACGCTCCAGCGCAAGGAGAGCATCCTCCCGATCCATTCCGGATCCATTATCGCTGACCCGGATGGCCTCCCGCCCTCCCGCTGCCACATCGATGACGATCCTATCCCCCCCGGCGTCGATGGCATTCTCGACCAGCTCCTTTACCACGGCTGCCGGTCGTTCAACGACCTCACCGGCCGCGATCTTGTTGGCCAGCTCGTCCGGAAGGATTTGTATCGTAGGCATAGCAAAAAGGAAGCGTTCAGCTGTCAGTCAACGTTCCAGGGGAGATCAGGTCTAAGGATCCAAGTCCTACCCGTAACCAGTGATCATCCCGTTCGGAAAGCTGACTTTGGAAGACTGAACGCTCGTAGAGGGTTAACCTGTCCTGAGGGCCAACAGGAACGATTGCGCGTCCTCCAGGTCATTCTTGGCCGCTTCGGCCAGGATCTGGATTCCCTTTTCCGTCATCGCGAAACGGTCCATCACCGACTGGTCGATCGCCGGAATCAAATTATCCCCCCCATTCCCGAACTCCAGGGTCCGGCAGATTATATCCGCAAGGTGGATCACGCCGACAAGCCGCTGATACCGCCGGACATACTGTGGGTTGTGGTGGCTCTTGATGCTGTTCTGGAGGTCTTCGCCTTTTCCACCACTTCAATGTAATATTCCGAGAAGAAGCTGTCCAGAACCAGCTTCCCCACGTCGTGCAGCATCCCCGCAAGAAACGCCGACTCCGACTCTGTCTGAAGCTTCTTGGCCACCGTACGGGCGACAAATCCCGTCCCCACCGAGTGACGCCAGAACGCCATCAGGTCCAACCCTCCTTCTTCTTCTTCGCACCTCCCAGCTTTTGGAATACCTGTGCGGACATCACCAGATTCGCGATCTCCTCGAAACCCAGTAGCGAAACCCCCACTTTCAGAGAACTCACCTTCTTACGAAGCCCGTAGTAAGCCGAGTTCACCAGTTTCAGGACCGTGGCCAGGAGGCTCGGGTCCATCTTGATCTGTTCGGCCAGGGCCTCGCTGGTGGCATCTTCGCTTTTGGCGAGTTTCATGATCTCGGCGTGGGTGGTCGGGAAAGAGGGCAGCCCCTCGATCTTCTTCACCCGTTCACGGATTGTCTGCCGGGCGGGATCACCTTCTTCCTGTGCATCCTCCGAAGCATCATCCGAACCCGCTTCCCCCGGCTGACCGGATGGCTTGTCCTCGGTCTCCGGAGCGACAGGTCCGGACAGGGCCTCTTGGATCCGGTTCACAAGCTCGCTGGGCCGGAAGGGTTTGACAAGATAGGAACTGACACCCGCGTCCCTTGCCTTAATGACGATGTCCGCCGACGGGTTGGCTGAGGTCAGGATGACCGGAATGTGATTGAACTTCGGGCTTAATCCTACCAGCTCGGCCAGCCGAATCCCATTGCCGGGGATCGATATCTCCACAACTATCAAGTCGGCAAAAGAATCCTGGAGATAACGCACGGCAGACAGACCGTCGACCACCGCAGTGGTCTCATACTTGGGCGATAGCATCTGGCTGATCAAATCACTGAACCGCTGTCTGTCCACTACCAGGACCTGCTTGGCCCCGTCGCTTTTTTGTGCTTCGGTGTCCATTTGTGCTTCGGTGTCCAATGGAAGAAATCCTTAAATTACTCTGGTTGGTTAGAAATCAAGAGTCGGCAACAAGCCGCTGATAAGCCTCCTGATATTTCTCAGCGGTCTGAGATACGATCTCTTCCGGCAAATCCGGAGCAGGAGGTGTCTTGTCCCAATCGAGCGTGTCCAGGTAATCACGGACAAACTGTTTGTCAAAGCTTTCCTGAGACCGTCCGGCTTGATACCGGTCCTTCGGCCAGAATCGGGAGGAGTCCGGAGAAAGGATCTCGTCGATCATGATGATCTCCCCATCGACTGTTCCAAACTCGAACTTTGTATCTGCGAGGAGGATCCCTCTCCCTTCCGCATAACTCCAGGCCTTCCGATAGATAGCGATGCTGATCTCACGGAGTGTTTGCACGATATTTTTCCCGATCGCTTCAGCAGCCTGTTCGACCGAAATATTCTCATCGTGGCCCGAATCAGCCTTGGTTGCAGGTGTAAAGATCGGTTCGGACAACCTTTCCGATTCCTGCAATCCCGGTGGAAGGCGGTGTCCCGAGGTCATTCCCGTCGCCCGATAATCCCTCCACCCGGACCCGGCCAGATATCCCCGGACCACACATTCGAGGTCGATCCGTTTCGCCTTCTTGACAAGCATGGATCGTCCCTCAATCTGGTCTGAATAACGATGCAGTCCCTCAGGATATTCCTCCACGTTCGCAGTTATCAGGTGGTTCGGGACGATATCTTGGGTGATTCCGAACCAGAAGAGGGACATCGCCGTAAGAACCTTCCCTTTTTGTGGGATACCGTTGGGCATGATAACGTCATAAGCCGATATCCTGTCCGTGGCCACGATCAACAGTCGGTCGTCCAGATCGTAGATATCCCGAACCTTCCCTCGGGCAAACAATCGGACTCCGTCCAGTTCAGTGTGAAGCAATGCCTTCGTTTTCACAATTGCCGCTATCCGGGGTTTGAAGTTTTTTCGGCAAATGGTTGGGGGATAAAACCAGAAAAATATTTGATAGATATTATCAAATCCAATCCTCAAAGTCAAGCCGTTTTAAGGGCGTTTCGGATTGAAAATGATCCCTGCGCCACCGACAGAGATAAAAAAAACCAGGCTCATATGGCCTGGCTTCGAATCGTGAACAGCTCGACAGTCCGGATATTATGGTGGATGGCCGGGTGTATATTCCGGCGGTCTCATTCGGAACTTCCTTCCTTCCCCCCCACGTCTTCGCCGATGCTGCATGATATCCATAATGGCGTCGCGAAGGACGTGATCGAATCTTTGTTCAAACAACATCAGATGGGCTTGCTGCCTCACTGAGAGGATTTTGGCGGCCTCAGACCGAAAAGTTGATTTTGCCTGACGAAGGAGTTCCTCTTCCCGTTGGATGGCCAACATCGTGTCGACCAGAGCTTTTTCCGTAGTCTCGGGTCGTCGGATCATCCTCATCAGGACTCTGGAGAGCTGCTCACGTCCGTCGTTCAATCTGTCCTGCTCGGCGTCAGAGCGCTTGAGTGCGAGAAAGAACCTTTCGGATTGGCCTTCCTCCAGGTCAAGGATATCGATTAAACGCCACATCCGCACCATACGTATCCGGTCCCGACGCTCCTCGGGAGATCCCTGGAACCTCTTCCCGGGCGGAGGTTGGGCATTTCCAGACGAGACAGTGAACCCTGGGAACACGAATCCGAACAGGAGCAGCCACGCGAAAGATGAGGACACGAAGCACCGCCTGACCCGACGGAGATTTGTGGAGCTATCTGAATGGGTCAAAAAAGTCATACCGTTAACCGCTCCTCGATCTTCTTTAAAACTTGATCAATCTCCTCATCATCGAGATCGTAGAGAAGGGATTCGATCTGAACGCCCCGAAGGTACTCATCCCTGTAATCGATCCATGGGTCGGGATCATCCTGGACGCCCACCGTGCGTTCGAAGGCTTTCCCGGGTGGACTTCGATCCGTTCCGTTGAAACTCACAACCCCCACGTCAATGTCCATCAGCTCCGTCATGACTTCATCGAATAGTTCTGGATCCTGAGCGACCACGGCGATCCTGTTCGAAACGGATAGGTAGTCGCTCTCTATGGGTTCATCGAAATCCGTTTCCATGTCTCTCAACCCGATGACCATCAATAGGAGTAAAGCCGCAGTCGCAAACATGGCGGGTACCAGGCGGAAGGCATAGCGCTTGCGGTGTTGTTCTATCCCACTTCGAATTCGGACTAACATCCGGGATGCAGACTGATCGGACCGGACCGGTACCCGATAGGTTTTCGCCATATCCAGGGTTTGCTGGATGGGCTGGAGCGCAGCCTGACAATCGGCACAAGAGGCGAGATGGGACTTGATCATCTCTGCCCTGACATCGTTAAGGTCCCCATCGGCATAAGGTATCAGATCTTTTTCGATCTCGCGGCAGTTCATAAGCCACCTTCCTCCATATACCGTTGAAATCCCGTGAGCTCTCGCTGAAGCCGTTTCACAGCGTGAAAATAGTTTGCCTTCACCGCTCCCACGGACCTTTTCAAGACATCGCCAATCTCCTCGTGAGACAGACCTTCATATTGCCTAAGCAGGAAAACCGCCCTCTGTTTTGGGGGAAGCTTATCAATCGCCTTTTTCACGGCGGCTCCCACATCACCCCGCGCCAATTCCTCTTCCGGGCTTACCCCACGCCTTCCACGCCAACGCATCGTATAGTCTGCTAAGACAGTTTCTCTTATCTTATTCCGGCGCAAATGATTAACGCAATAATTTACAGTGATTCGATAAAGCCAGGTATAGAGGGTCGAATCTTCTCTGAAACGGTCAAGGGCGTGGTAGGCTTTCACGAATACTTCCTGACAGATATCTTCGGCATCCTCGGAACCCCTAACCATGCGAAGGGCCAGGTTGTATACCCGGTTCTGATGCCGGAGAACCAATTCATTAAAGGCCTGCTCGTCGCCGGACTTGAATCTCTGAACGAGCACCTGATCGGTATCATGGCCGACCACCATACCCTCTGTATCGAATCGTCGGAGACATCTCAGGTTCTGATGCATAGGCCCGAACGCTTCAGATGGTTTGTTTTGTATCTATTTATATTCTAATTGTTAGACTCATATACACGAGAAAAAGTTTAACCAAATTTAACAATCCGAGCAGAAAATATGGGGGATGATGATACCGTGTTTAAGCCAATTAATATTAAACTCTTATATCAGACACCTCGTCAAGGATTGATGTGAGGTTTTCCACCACCTCACCCTTACAGGTTTCGATCCAGGTCAGGTCCTTCTCAAGAATTCGGCCGTCTTCGGCGCACGCTCGAACCTCCTCCTCATCCAGCACTGATACCCGGCCTTCTGATGATACCCAGATGTCCAGAAGCATATCCAGATAAGACACCCTGTCATCTTCAATTCGAACATCCCTGCAGATGTGAAAGACATGTCCTTTCAGGTCTCCTGCCGGACCGTACATCCGCCACGCAACATATCCCCTATCTGACCAGTAGTGTGCCAACGTCGTTGAACCAGGGTCGAAAACCACATCTCCGATACGTCCGGTCCGATCGCTGACATACCGAAGCACCAGATGGTCCGGCTCCCTTACTACCAGCTCACAACGGAACGCTTGATCGGGTTTGTTGATGTGGCGTTTGATCTCGGTGATGTATTCGGCCATCTTTAGAGCCACACCAGCAGCCAGAGTAACCCCAGCGCGACGACGACCCCCCCCCAGTGATAGTAACCGAGCAGCTTCCAATTTTTCCCAGAAGCAAACGATTGAATGGAAAAAATCGCGACGAGGCCGATCAAGAGAATCATGCCCCTCAGACTCATTTTATACCTTTCTGTATCGATCCGCCAATTCCCTCAAAAATCTTGTTGGCGGCCTGAAGCCCCTCCCAGCAGGCCGGGAAACCCGCATAGGGGGCCATCTGAAACATGACTTCTTTGATCTCCTCTTCGCTGGCCCCGTTTACCAGAGCCATCTGAATATTGAGATTCAGGGCGCTCGGGCGGCCAAGAGCCGTCAAAGCGGCGATTGTACACAGACTCCGGGTCTTTAAATCCAGATGAGGGCGGGACCAGATCTCGCCCGCGAGAAAACCCACGACATACTTTTCGAATTCAGGATCCGCCTCCAGGAAGGCGGTTCTTACGTCATCAAACTTTGATCCGGTCATTTTTTTCAGGACCTTCAGACCCTTGTCGTAGGTTTTTTGATCGATCATCAGACCTCCTTAAAAAGCATCCCAGTTATAAGATCCCTGAGCTTATCGGCTTACCGGTTTCTGCGGACCGATTGGCCGCCAGACATACCATCGCCGATTTCAACCCGTCCTCATAGGAGGATTTGATAAAAGAACGGTCCCCGGTTTCAATCGCCTTGATGAATGACGAATCGATGTCCATCATCCCGTCTTGGCGAATCGGGATATCTGCAGCCCCCTCTGGCGATACGGAAATCCCTTTCCCGTAATGGATCGCCAGGTCCCGAAGGATTATCGTAAAATCCGTCTGTCCCCCGCCCTTATCCAGAGCACAACTTGTCGTTATGGCGCCTATAGCGCCTGAGGCAAACTGAAAAGTTGCTATCTGGACGTCCGGAATCGTTGCGTCTTCCAGATCGCCGATCACGCGCTGGGCGAATCGGGCATGGACCTCGCCGATCTCCCCAACCAGGTAGCGCATCAGGTCCAGCTGGTGAGTGGTCTGCTCCACCAGTTGTCCCCCTGATTTTTCCATGACACGCCACCAGTGCCCGGCCCCTGGTAGGCCTCCCCAACGATTGGACGTCACCATCCCGATGGTATTGTCTTTCAGAAATTCCCGGATCGCTTCGACTTCAGGCGTGTAGCGAAGGCTATAACCCACTGACGAAATCACCCCGGATTTCACATTCTCATCGCTGATCCTCAAACCCAGATCCTGGTCGAGCACTACGGGTTTCTCTACGAAAAGATGGACCCCCCGTTGGGCAGCGAGGATCTCGGCGTCGCTGTGGGCAAACGGCGGGATGCAGATATAAAGGGCGTCGAGAACCTCTTCATCCAGCATCTCCCTGTAGTCTGAATAGACCTTCCCGCCGTACTTGGCGGCGGCGACCTTTGCCCTGGCCTCATCCAGATCACAGAGCGAGACGATCCTCGTCCCCTCCATCCCTTTCAGCTTTTCAAGGTGATGATTGGCGATCAAACCGGTCCCTACAAAACCGATTCGGACCATATTTCAATAACCTCCTGGATGCTCCCACGGTATTTTATTCATCAAGTTGTGACAAAATTAGGTTAAACCATCCGGTCTGTCAAGGGAAGTTGTGGGTAAGATCTCTACGCCGACCTGAAACCGTCGAACCGCATTTGGGGTTGATAAACAGTGGAAAATCAGATTCCGATTGACCCAAAAACCCTTTCCGATTAGATTGTGAGCCTTATGAGGGAAAAATTAATGTCAACAAGGGTTCTGGCCTTTTTGGTCCTCGCCATCCCATTCGGAAACTGCTCCGAACCAGAGGAACCGAAGCGCCCCTCGAAGCAGGCGGCAGTCCTCTCCGCTGCCTTTGGAGACATCTTCTTCAGGGGTGGGGCTGGTAAAAGCTGGCACTCCGCAAGAAAGGGCTATGCCCTAAAATCAGGCGATGCCGTTAAGTCCGGAATGAGATCCAAAGCCGAGATTCAGACCAGGCGTCCGGCAACACTTCTCCGAATCGAAGAGAACACGACCATTGTGTTCGAGCAGTCCGAGGATGACGATGTCAGACAGGTGAGTGCCCGTATTCTTAGGGGAAGCGTTTGGGGGAAGGTGAAGCGACTAGAATCAGGAGAAGCTTTCAAAATCGAAGGCCCTGCCTCCGTGACGGCATTTGGGACCTCCACTTTCAGGGTGGAGGTGCCCGTTCATGGACCTGCGGCTATCTTCGTCTATGGCGGGACAGTCGAGGTCAAGCGTAGGATTGTCGATCAGAAAAAACCGAAAGTCCAGATGATCGGCAAAGGTGAGGGGCTTCTGATGCCCGAAGGGGAGCAATCCCGAAAGGTGAAAGTCTCGGCGAGCGATCCCTTGCGTCGAGGGTGGAGAAAAATTGAGTGACAGCAGAACCTTCGGTCCCTTGCAAGTCTATTAAGGCCGTGTCGGTACCCTACACCCCCAACCCGAACTTTTTAACGATTCGTGAAAGGCCTTACTCATGGGCAACGACATTTCCGCACCCGACCTGACTCAACGGCCACCCCGAAGTCCACGAGTGCGCATGGGCGGTTACGTTATCCTTCCGCGAATGCTGGATAAGGGGCGTGCCACCATCGTCGATAAAAATGGTCTTTACCATTACGCCTGTCCCCTCGATCAACGCTTCCTCACATACAAGGGCATCGACCCTGAGGAACTGAAGGAGGAACTCGGAAGTGGAAAGGGGGACGTCGAAATACTAGAATGGGTCGAAGCCCGGTGCCGGCACGAACCCTGGGAGATCGTTCAGTGGTCCGCTTTTCAAGAAGCCCGGGTCGCCACGGACATCGAGTCACGCAGCTTTTTTAGCGAAATCCATAAATCAGCAGGCGAGAAGCGGGAAGATATCAGTACCTGGTTCGAATTGCTCGACCTGGACGACTACGCGACATTTGGCGGAAAAGTATGACGGTCAGGAGGATCATCGAGTGTTCATCGGTCATTATGCCTTAGCTCTTGGAGCTAAGAAAATATCTCCAAAACTTTCGCTGGGAACATTGTTTATATCGACCCAGCTCGTTGATATGATGTGGCCGATCTTTCTGCTGCTGGGTCTAGAGCATGTACGGATCGATCCTGGAAACACAGTGGTTACGCCGCTGGATTTCTATAATTATCCCATTACCCATAGCCTTGTCGGAAGCCTGGGTTGGGGACTTGGTCTTGGAATCGTGTATTGGCTTGTGCGAAGAAATTTGCGCGAAGCGTTAGTGGTAGCAGCTGTTACGCTGAGCCATTGGATCCTCGACGCTATTGTTCACCGGCCCGATCTCCCGGTGATTCCCGGAAGCGGACCGATGATCGGCTTTGGACTCTGGAATTCCCTTATCGGTACAATAGTGGTCGAACTGGGAATTTTCGCTTTAGGCTTATGCCTCTATCTTCGGTCCACGCGTTCTCAAGACCGTATCGGAATCTATGGGATGTGGGGCCTGATGGGATTTCTAATCTTGATCTGGTTGGGTAATATTTTTGGACCGCCGCCACCGTCCGACACGGCAGTTGCCGTATCCTGTTTTGGTTTATGGCTCGTGGTGCTGTGGGGATATTGGGTTGACCGGCATCGTCAAACTGTTGGAGGGGACGTAGCTTAAAGCTTCACAGGGTGGGAAGCCGAAAAGGACAGCTTTTAAAGCTGAAAGGAATGGTCACACCTCCATCAATGATTGTTCACGAGAGGATACGGGATGGAGATCTCAGGATATACCTACCCATTTGGTGGGATGGTAGAGCGGGTCAAAGTGGATCACGGCAGGGTCATTGAATTCTACCGAGAGATGGGTATCAGGACCATCGAGATCTACGATATGTTGATAGAAGACGATAGCGAGATCCCAGGGATCATCGACCGACTTGGCGAGGCCGGGATGACGGTGTGCGTTTCCGATGTCGAATGCAACGTCGTATCCCGTGATCGAGACATCCGGAAGGCGAGAACCGAGAAATTCCATAAGCGGCTTGAAGTCGCGAATCAGATGGGTTCCCCCAAGGTCCTGATCCTTCCAGGCCTACCCGCACCGGACAGCGGCTTCGGAGCCGAGGAGTGCCGGGAGTGGCTCAATTCGGCCATCGAGGAGAGCATACCCGTGGCAAAAGAGCTGGGTATCATGCTGATGGTCGCAAACCTCGGATTTTGCGCCCACATCTACGGCCAGACCGATTATATAATTAAGACCTGTCAGGCGTTCAAACCTGATATAAAAACCGTTTACGACATAGGGAACTACCTCATGGCAAACGAGGACTCCATTGATGCGCTCAATAAAGTTTATCCTTACACGACGCACGTCCATTTAAAGGACTGGGAAATAGTGACCGACGAGCAACCCGCCGCATGGCCGGGCATCGACGGACGGCTGTTTATGGGCAAACCGATGGGCCAGGGAATCGTCAAGCTTCCCGAGGTCATCACACGACTCAAAGAGCTTGACTATCAGGGGATCATCACACCGGAGTACGAAGGACCAAGCGACCCGTTTAAGGCCATGAATGAAAGTCTCAGCTACTTGGGCACTATACTGTAGGTAGGAATGATTAGGAATAAGCAGGGCCTCGCAACTCAATTCATTCAAGGCATAGCAAGGAGAGCCCAGCACGATCTCGAAATTTGAGTATCTGTTGGTTTTTTTTATCCTTGCTCAGACTCTATTCATATGGAGCACCAGGTATAATTTGTACATCAAATCCCTTCTTACTTCTGACATAGCTATTGATTGCAATATGCTGTGGAATACCAATTTTACAGACCAAATCCTTTACACTGATATCTTTTATTTCAGATACGGTTTCAAAACATTTTTAAACGAACATTTCCATCTGACTTTTCTCCTCCTTGTCCCAATTTATCACCTTTTCCCATCGCCGTTAACTCTCATCGTTATTCAGACCTTGATGCCGGGACTAACTTCAATTTTTATTTATAAATTTTGTATACGGGTTTTTAACAAAAAGGAAAACTCTCAACCAAGTACGGTTTCTCATCCATCGCCAAATAATCAATACAACAGAAATGGCAGGGAAGGGGGTTCACTTCAGAAAGGAGGTTTCCTCCACTTCTTCGGATTTGCCCATAAGCAACTGATATCACTTATGATATCAGTTGCTTACCTCTTCCTCTACTGCGGCTGGCAACATTGGACAGTGTATATGGTTTTCATATTGATTGCCTGATTCCGCCATTGGTTGTATTAGTTGCTCTCTTTCTGTTTGAAAGAAAAATCGGTGCCTTTATTGCATTCCTATTGATGTTATTAGGCGTGAAGGAAAACATTCCTATCATTGGATCATTGCTGGGTCTTGGGTTAATTATTCTCAATAAACCTTACTATAGGAAAATGGGATCGATCACACTCATTCTATCGGTTTTTATTCTCTTTATCGGGCTGATTCTCCTTCCGTACTTTACTGGTATGTGGAATAGGAATAGTGAATTAATAACTCAATTATCGTCGCCGGGGAACGTTATTCAATAATATTGATGTGACGATTCATTGGGGGAAAATGTTTATGTTCTTCCCATCGATCTTTGCTCCGGAGATTCTCGCTCTGGCTATTCCGGAACTGGTGATGTATACCATCGCCAGGAAGCCGCCATATGATTGGCATATTTACGCTACAATTTCCATTTTTGCTATTGCTTGCGTCATCGGTATGTCGAGGCTTCTTTTTTTAACAAAAGGTAAACCATCATGGTTTTGGAAATCGCCTAAATCGAAAACAACACTATTCATAATATCACTTTTAGCTCTAACAGCTAACCCCCTTGTGAACTTTTACCATTCATACAACATCTGGAAAGTCGAAGATTATCACATTCAAGAAGTTAATCTAGAAGCGCTTCGCCAGGTCAAATCTTATGTCCCTCCAAACAGTTATCTTGCAGTAACTTCTGATTTAATGATTCACTTTGTTAATCGGTCTCATCTACTTGGGCCCGAGGAATATCATCACGCGGATTATATAATGGTCAATGTGAGGACTAAAGGAATACATTATAGACATGAAGTATGATCTTAGACTCATAAGAGAAGTACGCGAGTTGGTGAAAACGAATGTGGTTGACTTTATTGTTTCAGCCGATGATGGCTACTTTAAACTGTATCTATTTAAGAAAATCAAGAAATAGCAAACCGAAGCGTCTTGACGCAACCTCAGAGAAGCCAACGCCAGGGGCATAGTCCTGATCCTTCCCGGCCTACCCGCACCGGACAGCGGCTTCGGCGTCGAGGAGTGCCGGGAGT
Source organism: Candidatus Latescibacterota bacterium (assembly GCA_965217865.1). GTDB lineage: Bacteria > Latescibacterota > UBA2968 > SICM01 > SICM01 > CBDCJO01. The sequence goes on from CBDCJO010000002.1 coordinate 5,508,963, forward strand.
GGCTCAATTCGGCCATCGAGGAGAGCATACCCGTGGCAAAAGAGCTGGGTATCATGCTGATGGTCGCGAATCTCGGATTTTGCGCCCACATCTACGGCGAGACCGATTACATAATTGAAACCTGCTCAGGCGTTCAAACCCGATATAAAAACCGTTTACGACGTAGGGAACTACCTCATGGCAAACGAGGACTCCATTGATGCGCTAAATAAGGTCTATCCTTACACGACGCACGTCCATATAAAGGACTGGGAAATAGTGACCGACGAGCAGCCCGCCTCATGGCCGGGCATCGACGGACGGCTGTTTATGGGCAAACCGATGGGGAAAGGAATCGTCAAGCTGCCCGAAGTCATCACACGGCTCAAAGAGCTCGACTATCAGGGGATCATCACACCGGAGTACGAAGGACCGGGCGACCCGTATAAGGCCATGGAGGAAAGTATGGCATACTTGCGAACGCTTTTGTAATACCTGACCTGATGATGGTATCTCTGGCCTTATGTAGACCAAAAGGGCTCCCGAATTGGGAGCCCTTTTGGTTGTTGATTGCTTCCGGTTCAATGAAAAAAATCATTTACCCTCAAGTTCCGGTTGGCCCCAGTTGATTGATAACGTACTTCAGTCCGGTGGTCCACCCCATCAAAGGGTTGTCCTTTTGCCGCAGGTCTATGGCCACCGAAACCACCAGTACGTCCCCGTTGCTCAAAAGCGCCATCACCGGCGCGTCGAATGGGGCCAGGTTCTCCGGGTCCGGCGAAGTGAACAGGACGTCACGCTGCCAGGTCCTCCCATGATCGTCGCTGAAAAACAGCCCGGAGTAAGACGTGTTCGGGGGCCCTTCGTACACCCGGTTGCCGTCCATGCAGTCCAGCGACCCCACCGCCAGGAGGATCCGGCCGGAGGGCAGCACGAGCATGTCGGGCATCTTGCCCCACATTTCGATGAGTCCGGGTGTCTCCCAGCTTCGTCCGCTGTCCTTTGAGCTCGTCTGACGGAATTGACGCCGGGGTCCGGCTTCACCGTCGCGAAGCATCGCCACGATATCCTCGTTTTGAGCCAGCGCCAGGGTCACCTCATTGTAACCGGCCGGTCCGGTCGCGATCGGTTCCAGTTCACCCCAAGTCTTCCCATGGTCTTTGCTTCGGACAAAACCGCAAATCAATAAGTTCGGGTCACGCGAGTGCAGGAACGTGCTGCAACCCTGGTATAACGGCACAATGGTCGAGCCGTCAGGAACAGTGAGGGGACGGCCCCCCGTCCACACATCGTTTCGATCGGGCAGGATCCGTGTCGGCTCGGACCAGGAATGGCCGTGGTCCGTCGAGCGAACGATTAAACCCTCGAACACGCTGTGCGCAGACCCGATATGCCATATTTTTTCCGGCGACTTTTCATTCGGGTCGACTTTCGGCCTTTTCGGGGTTTTCATATGTGCGTAGGACATGATCAGAGATCCATCTCCCATCAGGTGCAGCCCGGACCACATTTGGATATTCCACTCGGGCGTACGAGGACGGGCGACGACCTGTGGATCGGACCAGGTCTGCCCCTCATCGCTGCTCCGATGCAGGTTGACAAATCCACCCGTAGGAACAGTTTCCCACACCGTACTATTTCCAAGAATGAGATCATTGTTGCCCGCCCGGCACAACCCCGGGTTGCCGCCGGGATCGTCCAGGACAACCTCGGAACGGATCACCCTGTATTCATTCCTGGATTGCGAATCGATTACCATTTCCATTCCTCATTTCAATGACACCTCGCTGTGCACACTTCATCGCTATTGGAACACCAAGCGAACGTTATACGTCTATAGAAAAAAACCCCGACGCGGGAAGATTCGAATTATATTCCACAACCGTAAGTATATAGGGCGTCTCTGGGGTACTCGAGCACAAAAGATAGCACCTTGATTGGGACGCATCAAGGGAATAGGCTTTAAAAACTTGAGCCTGGAAAAAGATCAGAGGAGTTTCCATGAAGCTGACAGGTTCACACCTGATTGCCCGAGCCTTAAAGGCGGAAGGCGTTGAGAAGATTTTCGCCCTGGCCGGTGATCACACTCTACACCTGATGGATGTGCTGGCGGGGGAAGGATTCCAGTTCATCGACACCCGGCATGAGCAGGCTGCGGTGGACATGGGAAATGCCTGGGGACGGATTACCGGCTCTCCCGGGGTTTGTATGTTCACCTCTCCGGGTCACGCGAACGCTATTCCAGGGCTGACGCTGGCCTATCACATGGAGTCCCCGGTCATCAACATCTCGGGTTCCGCCGCCCAGAGCAGACTTGGACACGGCATCTCGCCACAGGAACTGGATCAGCTCGGAATGGCAAAATCCGTCACGAAAGGCGCGTGGTTTATCCCCGACCCCCACCGCATCCCGGACTACTTCGCCCGGGCTTTCCGGACAGCCTTGGCAGGCCGGCGCGGCCCCGTGCACCTGACCATCCCCGTGGATGTCCAGGCGGCCGAGGTGAACGAAAGCCGGGTCCATTTCTATCCGCCCGGAACCTACCGGCACACGGGTCAAGTTCAGGGTGACCCGGATCTTGTAAGCGAGGCGATCGCACTGCTCCGGAGCGCCCGGTGTCCTATGGTGGTGGCTGGAAACGGCGCCTACTCGGTAGGAGAGGATTTACAGCGGTTTCTGGAGGTGACCCATTTGCCCCTGTTCACTGAGGAAGCCGCTCGGGGCGTCGTCCCGGATACCCACCCCTGCTGTTTCGGGTTCGCGGACGAGCGAGCGAATGTTGTCGGACGTTGTTTGAGATCCGCAGATGCTGTGCTGTTCCTGGGCAAGAAACTGGACTTCACCGTCTCCTACGGCGGACCTCCGACATTCGCCCCTGAAGCACGCATGATCCAGGTGGAATCTTCATCAGATTTGGTCGGTCTCTCCCGCGGTGTGGACATCGCCATATTAGGGGATGTCGGAGCGGTTGTGAAGCAGCTCCTGCAAGAAGCCGAGGGGCACCGCTGGAGCGAGAATCCAATGCAAAGCGAGCTTGAGTCAACTTCCAAAACACAGGAGCAAAGCCTGGAAAGCCTTGCAGAATCTGTGCCTTTACACGCGATGTCAGTACACAAGAGCCTGCGCCCGCTTCTGAACGACAACGCTTGTCTGATCTTTGAAGGGTGTGATTTCTCTTTCTACGGGACACCCTATTATCCCAGTTTGCGCCCGAACCGGTGGTTTACGAATGGGACTCTCGGAATGATCGGCTGGGGGGTCCCCTATGGGGTTGGCGCTCAGGCCGCGCTTCCCGGGTCCAGGGTGGTTGTCATCACCGGTGATGGCGCTTTCGGGTTTAACGGCATGGAACTCGACACAGCCGTGAGACACAATCTGCCGATCGTAATCGTGGTGGGAAACGATAGTGTTTGGGGAATAGACTACCATCAGCAGGTGCAGCTCTTCGGAAAGAGCGTGGCGACAGAGCTGCTGCCGTCACGTTACGATAAGATGGCGGAGGCCCTGGGTGCCCACGGCGAATACGTGGAGGAGGCCTATCAACTGATTCCCGCCTTTGAGCGAGCCTTTTCCTGCGGTAAGCCGGCCTTGGTGAACGTGCGGATTAAACCGACACCGAGCCCGTTGACGGAATACATCATCGAGCAGAAGATTGCTTTCAAGTGATATTTATTTTCAATCAATTTCCGGGTGAATCGACGTCGAACCACAGGATTCGGTTGGGTTATAGTGCTATAACACCTGTTGGTACAACAAAAGGGCTCCAATATGGAGCCCTTGTTATTTGTTTCACCCCCCCCCAGAAAGGAGTTGGTGTGTGTGTAAATACTGTCACCTGCACACACTGCCCTTACTTCTCCGCCGCTGTTTGCCAGTTGTGAAAAAGCTGGTTGCCAATGGAACCCACCTAGAATAGCTCCAAGCGACCGTCTGCGTTCTGCCCTACGGCAATCTGATTCGCTTATCCTTAAGGCCTTTTTAGTCGGTCCAAACATTGCTGTTGGGAGCTTTTTTGGCTGTTGTACCAGATTCTTTTGTCGGTGCCAATATAGAATAGCATCAAACTACCGTCCTTTTTCTCCCCCACAGCAATCTGCTCGTCTATACAGACTTTGCCTTTGACGACGCCCACTGGGCAAGATACGCAGGGGACTTGAAGTCCCTCTACGAGCGCGGTCTGGATCCCATCCATCTGGTCTCGCAGAAGGCGCACGAGGTCGGTATGGAGACTCACCTGTGCTTCCGGATCGGCATGTTGTCCTTCTACGAGAATTCATATCCGTCCAACTCCCGGGAAAGGCCTTTCTGCGCGGCGCATCCCGAGTGGCGCTGCCGCGACTGGAGACGAGTGTATCCCTATCAGCCCGTTGAAGAACTACCTTTCAACGCACATAGACGGAAAAGACGCCTGGAGTGCGGGTCAGATAAATCAAGGTAAGGAGATTGAGCAGGAGACGCTGATAAGAGGTTAAAAAGGTGACCGAGGGCAGCAAACGTGATTGTAGGACGAGCAGTAGACGCTGCAAGGCCTTGGCCAGGTCCTGGAGGGCCTTCGGAGTACCTACGCCCATCACTTTGCGCATGAGCAGAGCCAGGTTGCAGCCCCCGATGTGGATCAGCAAACGCTTGAGGATATTGCCGCGGTCTCTCAAGTGCAACCTGCGCATGCCACCGGTATCATATGTGTGAGCGATGGTTCTTTCCACCCGTTCTGCACGACTTCGGCGCAAGGCCTTGCCGCGATCTCCCTTGATCCGGCGTCGATTCGCATATACCGCGGCCTGCTCATCTCGTCGGCCGTTCCACTTGCGGCGTCCCCGATCCGGTTCTGAAATGTAACTCCGGATGCCGCCTTGCTTCAGACTGGTCAATACATCGTTGCTATGATATCCTTTGTCCGCAACCACCTCCCGTATACGCTGTCTGTGCAAACGTTTGGCAGCTTTTTCGTCCTTCGCGACCTGCTTGAGATTGAGCGGCGCCTCGAGCAGCGTCCAGGGCAACGACTCGGTATCTCCTTCATCTGCTCCCGACAACGCCACTGCCACAATGGCATTGGTGTCCAGATCCACCGCGTGCTCCACCTTGTGCGCCATGTGCGTGCGACCGTCCTTCATCTTAGCGATCTTGGCATCCGGGTCGTGCGGGTGCTCCCAGTCCTGGTTCGATCCCTTCTTCGGTCGCTTCTTATCGATCTTGGACAAGTCCTCGCGGGTAGGCGTTTCAATGCCCGAGGCCTTGGCCAGATTCTCAAGGAATGCCTGGTAGCCTTCACCCGTGTCACGGCGTACAATGCTGCGCATCGCGGCGTTGGCCTCCAGTGTCGTAGCATCCACGCCCAACGTCTTCCCCTTCACCAGACCCGCTTTGCACAAGACCCTCAGGATCCACTTGAAAACCGCTTCGTGAACTTCCAAGGGAAGCCGATGCCGGATGCGAGACAGGCTGGAATGATCCGGGGTCTGTTCGTCAAGGGCATACCCCAAAAACCGGCGCAACGTCAGCGAGTCAGATACACGCCATTCGATCCCACGTTCCGAATCAAGTCCCTCGAAATACCCAATCAAAAGCATCCGAAAATAAACCCCGGGCGGAATGCCCTTGCGACCCATATGAGGAGCGTAATACCGCTGGCAAAGCCCCTCGACGAACTCGTCGAAGCCGTTCGCCCCCAATACCTGATTCAGCTTCTCGTAGAACGGATGACCCGGAGATTTCACCAAAGTGTTCGATGCGATGAACAGGTTTTCCTGTCTCTGTCGTCCTCGTTTTCCCATTGCCATTTGCTCGTCCTCCCTTCTCAGTTTGAACCTGATATATCATAGGACCAAACCACAAGGAAAGACAACAGTCATCTTGGCATAAACGCACTTTTTCAACAGGCTGATAGGGGTCGCGAAGTGCAGCTCGAGTCCACGAGCAGAACTCGCGATCGGTCACAAACCCTACCACGTACCGTAGCTCCTACGAATCCAACGCAAAGCCCCTGGCAAACCTGCTACAGAACCCTCCGAGAGGCCCCAACCCGGGCCACCCGTCCTCCGTAGCAGAGCTACTGCGGAGGGAGGATACCCGGACGCCGCTACCCTCGCATAGGTAGGAAAGACCCCGTTTATTCTTCCTATCCGTTCTCCGCGCAATTCGTATCGGCAAGGCGAAAGCGGTGAGATGATCAGCTTTGCGAATCAGTACCTCAGGATGTGGTAATACGGCCACCCTGACCGCCTGGCCATCTCGGGCCGGACCAGATGAGCGTAGGGGAGCGTCCTAAGCCCGGCTCACTGCCAGAGCTTCTCCGTCGCCAGTTGTGCGCCCTCTGCCATGGCCTGGAACTTGGCCCACACGATGCTCGGATGCACCTCGGTGTTGTACGTGGCCTGCGTGGAGAAGCCGCAATCGGAACTGGCGATCACGTTCTCCCTGCCCACCCGTTCGGCGTACCGAGTGATGCGCTCACAGATGAGCTCGGGGTGTTCGACGATGTTGCTCACGTGCGCGACGACCCCAGGGATCAGCAGCTTGCCCTCCGGCAGCTTCACGTCTTCCCAGATGTGGTACTCGTGCTCGTGGCGCGGGTTGGCGGCCTCGAACGAATAGGCGCCGGCATTCACTTTCAGCATGACCTCCAAGATGTCCTTCAGCGGCGTGTCGTGGATACGCGGCCCTTCATTGATCCCGTAGCACGTGTGCAAGCGCACCTTCTCGGGGGGTATGTCTCGGAGGCCGGCGTTGAGCGCCTCGACAAACGTCTCGACCTTCTTCCGTCGCTCGGCCGCGCTCAGTGTGCCGTCACCGTGCACGACCGTGAGCCAGGGGTCGTCGATCTGAACGATGAAGCCCGCGTCGATGATCGCCTTGTACTCGGTATGCATGGCCTCGGCGACTGCATGGAGGTACTCCTCTTCTGTCGGGTAGTACTCGTTGCCGCCCGCGCCGCTCGGCGCCACGGCGGGCATGAACACATCCTCCGTGTCCACCCCCTGAACGGCGGCCTTCAGGTTTTCAATATCGCGGCGCACGGCGTCGTGACCTCGATAGCTGACGGGACCCGTGCACATCATCGGGTCTATCTGAGCGACAGCCCCCCCGTGCATGCGCTGGCCGAAATACTGTTCGTAATATTCCGGGAAGGCCGCAACTTCATCTGCGAATTGAGCTGGGTCCACAGCGCCCGGCCTCGCTTCGAAACCGGCCAATCGCTCACTCACGTACGTCGAGAACCCGAGCTTGCCCTGCTCGCCGTCGGTGGGTATGTCGATGCCGCATTCGACCTGCTTGCGGACGATCTCAGCGACAGCGGTCTCGACCCTCCCGGTGTAGCCATCGTCGTCGAAGGACCCAGCGTCCACCTTTGCCTTCATCAGATCGAGCAGATTCCTGGGGCGCGGCAGGCTGCCGACGTGGGTGGTCAGAATGCGATCAGTACTACGCTTCATGTTTCAGTCTCCTGCTGGCCCCCTTTTGTCCCGCCGCCTCGTCTCAACCTTTTCCGTTACCACGGCGTCCTCGCGCCGAATGCCGCCGCCCGCCCGCTACCCTCGCGCAGGTAGGAAGGACCCGTTTATTCTTCCTATCCGTACAAAGGCGAAAACTATGTCGACAATCACCGCTTCGTTGGCGCTGTGCGCGCTTCCGTCAGGTGGCTCCGCTGTGGTCCAAACGTTACTTCTCCACCTTGATACTGACACCCACGATGCTATTGAAGCGCGATTCCAGCCATCCGAAGGCCTGATCGTCATAGACGTAGAGCAACTCTCGTTGGGGCGAATCTCCAGCAGGCCTGTGTAGCCCGTGCTCGGTCCGTGGAAGATCCGCGTCGGGTCCGACCAATTCCGCCCACCGTCTTCGCTGAAAAAGACCTGGTCGCCGATGCCTGGCCGCCGCGGCGCCAGGCGGCCGGAACTGCAGGCCACGACACCGTTGGCTAGGAGGCACAGCTTGGGTTTGACGCCGCAGGCCTCCATACGCTGGAGCTCCCAGGACTCCCCGTCGTCCATCGACTTCGCCTGGTACATTGGCTGGCCTCCACCGGTGCGGATCACCGACAGCAGGACGCCGTCGGGCAGGCGGATCAGATCCGCCTCGGAGAAGTGCGTCTTCCACTTCTGGGGGTCCCCGATAGTGGTAACGTAGTCCCAGCAGCCCGACGCCTCGGTGTAGCGAAGCAGGCACAGCCGCCAGCACTCGTCGCCTACGAACTTGGTCGTCACCTGCAGCAGCAAGCTGCTCCCGTCGGCAGACTCGATCAGACCGCCATGGGGAAACACATAGCGCCTGGTTCTGATGGGCCCTTCCTCCGATAGTCTCAGGACACCCTCGGGCAGGCGAACGGGCACGATCTGAGGCTCGTCCCAGTTGATGCCGTCTTGCGATAGCATCTGGAGGACATAAAGTTCACCGGAATCCTTCATGTACGCGCCAGTCATCCCCATCAGAGTGCCGTCGCTGAGCTGATAGCGAGGCGACTCCCCGCTGAATCCGCCAAGGTTGGTGCCCAACAGGATCCAGTTAGTCCCGTCATCGATGCTCTTGAGCAGGCAGTGCGGCTCGCCTTCAGCCAGATCCGCAGGATTCCCGGCAGTGTCTGGGCAAAGGGAGAAGCCCAGCACGACGCCCCCCTCGTTCAGCCGAAAGAGCATGGTCGAGTACCAGTGGTGGCGACGGGGATGACACTGGCTGATTACGACCTTCTCGCCTATGGTGACGTTCAAATTCGACGTTGCCATGGTTGTCTCCTTTCGGTTATTCGCTGACCAACCATTAACGCCGGGTAACTCTTTATGAGTTCATCCCTGGCCCCCATGGCCTCCACCGATTTCCTGCGTCACCTTTGCGACACCGAGCAGTCTATGCAAATGGGCCCCCGGCTGGGAGCCCTTGCATTTTGTTGTTAAACAATGTATTATATGGCGGCCCTGGCGCGACTCGAACACGCGACCAACGGTTTAGGAAACCGCTGCTCTATCCATCTGAGCTACAGGGCCGCAGGAAATTCGTTGGAGGAATGTAACGATCCTCCCAACTCCAGGCAAGCGGGATTTCATGAAAGCCTCCACTGAGATCGGCATGAATTGGGACCTGACCAGCTACTTCCCGGAATTTAACGGACCTGAGATGATCAAGTTCAAGACATCCCTTCAGAGCGACATGGCCTCCCTTAAGGAGAAATCGAGCGGTCTTCGACCTCTGGACGACCGGAACCAGGACGAATGGGAGGCCGTCTTCCTGATGTCTGAGGACATTCTAAAGCGGGTGAGCCACTTGAGTTCCTATGTCGGCTGCCTGTCCGCTGCGGACGCGCGCAACGAGGCCTATCTCCGAGCCGAGTCCGAAATGGCCTCGATGGAAGCCGAACTTTCAAAACTCACGATACAGTTGATTCGGGCGATAAAAGAAGTCCCTGATGAGGTGTTTTCCAGATTTATCGGACGGGTGGCTTTTGAGGGAGCTCGTTACACCCTGGGCCGTCTGCGGGAAGAGTCCATCCGCACCATGGCCCCAGAAATGGAAGAACTCGCGGCCGAACTGGGCGTAGATGGAATCAACGCATGGGGCCGGATCTACGACAACATATCCGGTAAACTGGAATTCGAAATGAAATTTCCGGACGGAACCAGTAAGCGCCTTCCAATATCCCAGCGCCGCTCACTCATGGAGAACCCGGATCGACGGGTCAGGCGTGCGGCTTTCGTGGGAGGAAACGCTGCCTGGGAAACCGTTGAAGATGTTGCGGCCGCAGCGCTCAACGCCATTTCAGGAACCCGGCTAACCCTCCAGCGCCGCCGGGGTGTGGAACACTTCATGGAAACCGCACTTTTCCAGGCCGCGATCAAACCCCGTACCCTGGGAGCCATGTTCGAGGCGATATTTGCGGAGCCTGAACTCCCCCGGCGCATCCTCCGGCTCAAAGCCGGGATGATGGATTCCAAAGCCGTTTCATGGTACGATCTGGGTGCACCCCTCCCCCTCCCGGATCAGGAGCCGGTCTCGTGGGAAAAAGGCAAGACCCTCGTACTGACCGCTTTCCAAAAGGCCCATCCTTCGCTGGGGGAATTCATCCAGATGATGTTCGACCGGAATTGGATCGAGTGGGAACCTCGGGCGGGTAAACGACCCGGAGGGTTCTGTACGAGTTCCCTCCTGATCGGAGAGTCGCGTATTTTTATGACGTTCAACGGGACCCTGGGCGACGTAATGACCCTCGCCCACGAGGCAGGCCACGCGTTCCACAGTTACGTGATGCGAACCCTCCGCCCCTTTGAGAGTCAATGTCCCATGACCCTGGCGGAATCCGCTTCGACAATCGGCGAAATGATCCTTATCGAGGGAATCACCGGCGAGCCTTCGATCAACGATGAGCAAAAGGCCATGATCCTGGACGTGTCGGTGGGACATGGCGCCATCTATCTGATGGACATTCCGGTGCGATATCAATTCGAAAAAGTCTTGTACGGTGAACGATCGAAAGGCGAAATCAGCGTCAGCAGGCTAAAAGAAATGATGGTCGAGACACAGCGCAGAATTTTCGGGGATCTCCTCGAGAATGGAGGCGAAGATCCCTATTTTTGGGCTTCCAAGCTGCACTTCTATATCACAGGGCTTATGTTTTACAACTTTCCTTACACATTCGGCTACCTGCTTAGCCGAGGCCTTTTCGCCGAGTTCAAGAAAAAGGGGCCGGAATTCTTGCCTGAGTTTGAGGCCTTCCTTCGTCTCTCCGGGAGCGAATCACCCGAGGATGTAGCCAGGGAGACGATCGGTTGCAACCTGGAATCCCCTGAATTCTGGACTGACGCCATAAAAACCCTGGAAAGGCCCCTTGAGCGCCTCGAGGAACTTTTACCAAAAGTCCTGCCATAGCCTTTCCATCCAAGATCAAATAACTCCTGCTCATATGAGCTCTAATGCCTTTATTTCTAAAGCTATTAGCTTTTCTGTCGATATTAATAATGAACACCTTTATCAAAGGCGGTGATCCACGTGTTAGATCCGATTAAGACAATCGTGAACCCCACAAATGAGCGATCTCCAGATCGTAAGCTTCCCAAGCAACAAAAGAAAAGAAAGACCGCCCGGCAAAACCACCCGCATCTCCAGCTGGAAGCCACAGGGGAGCAGATCGATTTTACAGCATGACATGCCGCTGGATCACCAACCCCTCGTTCCACCGCTTTCCTGACACCGTTTTTCCCCCGGATCTCTTCGTTTCTTCTTAATAATTTCCCCACTAATCCACATCAACCCATCCCTCCAAAGAGCCAATTCGACGTTGGAAGTCCTATCCGCATTCGGTATATTGCAAAGCAAAATTTAGATACCAGAGGAGCGAAGTTTATGGCCCGGACTTTAATCTTTCAGTTTTTTTCCCAGTTGGCCGTTGGTGGGGTCTGGACACTCCTTCTCGTACCGCTTCGAGAGGCCGGACATGGATTCTTCCGTTTCTGTGGAATCCTGATCGCTTCTTTCCTGACCATCTCCCTGTGGGCCGGTCCTTACACGGTGCACGGTATGTTGTCACACCGGCTTCAATTCCTGACGGTCGTGCTTTTTGTCCTCTCTGTACCGGCTATACTCATCCACGTGTGGACATGCGTGTCTGATCGCCCTCCGTGGGACAGGCGGTTTCTTTTTGCAACCGCGCTTTTGGGGTCGGCCGCCCTTGTGACGGACGGTCTCCTTCACACAACGCTATATAGCCATCCGTGGTGGGCGACAATCCTTTTCCCAACCTCCTTTCTTGCTTCTGCCTGTTTTCTTGGCTCCGTCTGTTTTACAATGATATTAGGACACTGGTATCTCATTTCTCCCGCCCTGTCGATCCAACCGCTCAGGCGGGCAACGAGGCTGATTCTAATCTCCCTTGGGGTTAAGGCGATACTGCTTGTAATTGGGTTATATCTATATGGTTTCGTTTCCGATCAAGGTCGTGGCACCGATATCCTCCTGGGAAGCGGGGCGTTTTTCGTCTGGGCGCGTGTCCTTTTCGGATTGGTCGGCCCAGCAATAATCGGCGCAATGATCTGGTCAACTGTAAAAATTCATTCCACTCAATCTGCGACCGGACTTCTTTACGTGGCCACCGTCCTTGTCCTGATGGGAGAGCTTCTCGCCAGGTATATCTTCTTCTCGACTTCGGTGCCGATTTGATGAAAGTCCTTTGTCGGTCGTGCGGGATCCCGAGTCCCAGGCCAAAAACGGATCTCATGGATTAAGGGGTTCCTGAAACCTGTATTCCCATGGGGGTGATGTGGGTAGGCGTAAATGCTAATCCGATTCCGATGTCCTGAATGTTCAACCGCCCTTGAGATCGAACCGACTCAAGGTGGCGTTGTGGAGAAACCCTGCCCGTCCTGCGCAAAAAATAATCGCCTCGACTTCACCGAAGCGATCCATGGTCGGCAGGTCATCGACCGTTGTCCCCTTTGCGGATGCCTTCATCTTTATGTACAGAAAGATTTCAATCAGAAAATCGGTCTCGGAATCGTTATTCTAGCCGGAACTATCGGTTTGATCTTCGTTGCCATGGACCGGCCTATAGGCTTTTACTTATCCCTCCTTACGGCTGTGGTCGTCGATGCCCTGCTCTACTGGCTCCTCCCGAAGATCACCATCTGTTACAGATGTAAAACTGAATTCCGGGACTTCAACGCGAACCCCGAACACGGACCTTTCGACCTCAAAGTCGCAGATGTATACGACAGAAAAGAAAAAGGTAGGTAGCGGAATCATCCCGCTCCCTACCTTCATTCGCAGCTAATGTTGATTCAGTCCTATTCGATCCCCAGCTCGTCGTTGGCTTCCGAAGCTGAGTAATATCGGATGCCTTTTAGAAGCAGGCGTTCCCTTGCCCGATTCGCCCTTTTTCCTCCACCCCTCACCTGGGATAAGAGCCGGCGGGTTTCTTCCAGATCCCTGTTCACATACCCTGTTTTGACGAAACGGCCTCCCTTTTTAGGACTCTCGATCCGGAAATAATTGAAAAGTGCGTAGAGTGTTTCGGTAGATGTATTCAGGGTTTTTGTCAGATCCGCGAGACGCATCTTTGTCCGGCGATCCAACAGCCACTGTTCCGGCGGGCGCTTTTCAGGGTTTAAGGATTTGTCTTCTTTAATCTTACGTATAATTTCGCGTTGCCGTTGCGTCAGGGTTTTCAGGTTTCTCCCCCCTTTCTGGGTTCGAAATAACGCTTCGTTCTCCCCTCACCTCCCATATTGAGACTTATGAATTCCTTCTCGGTTTCTAGCAAAACAATACCAGCCCGTTGACTCTTCTAAAATCTTTCCCTCCTCAGGCTGATGAGGTTCATAAACTCCTCGCGAACACCCTTATCCTCGAAGCAACCGCGAATCCCAGAAGTAACAGTAAGAGCTCCGGGTTTCTCCACCCCGCGCATCTCCATACAGAGGTGCTGAGCTTCGACGACCACCATGACCCCTTTCGGACTGATCTTGGATACGATGAACTCGATGACCTGATCCGTAAACTGCTCTTGAATTTGAGGCCTCTTTGCAAAAAACTCGACGATCCGAGCAAGCTTGGAAAGGCCGATGATCTGTTCGTCAGGAATATAGCCCAGGTGCACCCGACCAAAAAAAGGGATCAAATGATGAGAGCAAACCGAGAAGAATGGAATGTCCTTCACGGTAATCATATTGCTGTATCGCTGATCATTCGGAAAAGTTTTTATCTCGGGTTCACTATCTTTTTCGAGTCCTCCGAAGATTTCGAGGTACATCCTGGCCACACGTTCCGGCGTTTCGGTGAAGTTCGGATCCCGCAAATCCAGGCCGAGCACCTTCATGACCTCGGTGATGTGGAATTTGATCCGATCAACCTTGTCTTCAGACATGTGTTATTTTCTGGCTTTCATTAGAGATGGCAAAAACGTAATGATTCCGTATATAAAAAATCCATCAATTGCCGGTATCAGCTAAGGGGCACACTCCACAACTGCCACCGATCGCTGATAGTTGGCCTGATGGAATTCCGAATGGCTTGCGTCCTGTACAAAGCGAATAATGAATTCTCGAGTATTAATTTTTCGCAGCCTCTCGACAGTTCTCACAAAGCCCAAAGACCTGGAGGCTGCGATCGCTCGAAATGAAACTGGAACGCCACGAGATCGCCTCAAGGTGAGCGTCAACCGTTTCATCGAAAAACTCTTCGACCTTTCCACACGTTTCGCAGATGAGATGACCATGCCGTTTTCCGACTCCCCGGGGTAGTTCTTGGCGGGCGTATGGACTCTCATAAAGGATTCTGTCTTCGCCCATCCACATACGGCGTACCAGACCGCATTTAACCAGCAGGCTCAAAGTTCGATAAGCCGTCGCCCGAGAAACCGTAAGACCCTTTTCTCGCATCCTCGAACAGAGGGACTCGACGTCAAAATGGCCGACCATGGATGACACCTCGGAAAGGATCTTCTGTCTTTCTGCTGTCATCCGCAAGCCAAGAGATTCGAGGTGTTTTGCGAATCGACTCTCCGATCCCTCCTCTTCGACGCGGTCCAAAGGATTCTCGCCATATGCGAACGGGTCAAAATTGAACTGGCTGAGCCGATCGGACCGTATGACTTCCTGCATCTCCTTGAGTATCGTCAAGTGGCGATCTTCATCCGCGGCGAGGTGATCGAACAACTGGCGGACATGAGGTGTTTTAGAACGTTCCTTTAGATTTTCAAACAGGGATTGGCTATCCTGCTCTTCATCGATTGCCATCGTCACGGCCCCGAGGGCGTCGTCCGGTGGGGTGAAGCTCTCCAAATCGGATCCAACTGCATCAGAGGTCGGAAAAGGATCCTCGCTTGAACGACGAATCTCCGCCTCGAGCACATCAAGATGCTTCTGTTCCTGCTCGGCAAGGTAAAGAAAGGCGTCTCTGCCGATGGAACTGGGCGTTAACTCAGCTGCCAATTTATATAACCGAACTGCATCGCCTTCCACGCTCAGAGCGTGGTGGAGCGCCTCAAGATCTTCACTGTCCAGGGGCTCGGTCCTCCGCTGGTTGGCCTCCTCTTTCATGGGCCCTCTCGTCACGTCTTTTGGCTTCAATACCTAAATATCGGGTTTTATAAGAATATACAGAAAAAAACCGGACTCGGCAACCGATTTTCCAAAATCCTACTTAGATTTGAGTCATCTAAAATAATATTTTATGGTATAAATTTTGTTCTTTCATTTACCTTAAGCACAAATGCCGCTATCAGCCGCGCAGTTTGTTCTAAGTCTTTGAGTGACAGCAATTCAACGGGTGTGTGCATATAACGCAATGGAACACTCACAAGTCCGGTTGCGACTCCTGCTCGCGCCAGCTGCATTTCGTGGGCATCAGTACCGGTTGCTCCAGCTGCCGCTTCGAACTGATAGGGGATCTTCGCTCGTTTCGCTGTTGAGACAAGAAGATCCAGTACTACAGGGTTCACGTTTGCACCACGTGTCAGCACAGGTCCCTTACCTATTTCCATGCTGCCGGATTGGCGGGGATCAACGCCGGGATGGTCTGTAGCCCAGGTCACGTCCACCGCTATCCCGACAGAGGGATCTACGCCAAAAGTGCTCGTTCGCGCACCTCGGATGCCGATCTCCTCTTGAACGGTAGCCACTGAAAAAAGCGCGGCTTTATCGGATCGCCAATGGCCACGAGGGACAAGGCATCCTTACGCGACTTGGCCCCGATGTCAATCCATAATTCGTGAATCTCATGAACTTTTCTCCTCTCAGAACCAGTCATTAAGTGGATGGGCTTTTTCCCGATTACACCCAGGATGGTCCCTTTCGAGTTTAGAATTCGGACCTTCCGGCCGGGGATTGGTCCGGGATCGAATCCCCCGATCGTTTGAAAGTATATAAATCCATTGTCATCAACGTGTACGATTTGGAATCCCAGTTCATCACAGTGGCCAGCAAGCATAATCCTTGGATTACCCTTTGGGTTCAAGGATGCAATGACATTGCCGTGCAGGTCTTCCCTGACTAAGTCCGCATATTTGGACACCTCTGTTCGGAAGACCTTACGAATGGCCTGTTCGAAACCGGATGGGCTTGGGGTCTCCAAAAGACGTTTTAGAAATTCCAGCGATGTTCGGCGCATAAATTGCCTCAGTTAACGAAGGTCGGTTACTAGTACTTAGCTGCGCAAGTTTATGCGTGCAAATCCGCCCTTAACATCCTGTTTTTGCTAGGAAATCAGATTACGCGAATTTCCGCAGGTTAGTACTAGTTTGGAACCGGGCAAGTCCCTCTGATAAGGTACTTCGGAAGGATATCCCACAAAAAAGGCCGACCTCATATGGTGAGGGTCGGCTTTCATCGTCTTTTGTGTGTTTAAACCGGGCCCGACCCGCCTTATGGCAGACCACCGGAAACGTATCCTCCTCAGCAGGTAGGGAGCTCCGTCAAGGAGGGGGGAGCCGGCAGGGACAACATCGAAGGTTGTTCCATCGGGCCCGTGGGGAGATGTATGCGAAAAATAACTATTTGGGGGGGGGGAAATCAAGTATAAAGCGGCGGGAAACACGTTAGAAAATCTTAAAAGTCAATATATTGTGTTCTTTTTTCTGACCTCTACATCTCATAGGTCAAGTATCAAAAAATTCTATCCGAAGTCTCGTTTTTGATGTTCCTCCAGACCGGAATACCATCCTGAAATATATTCGAACACTTGTGAAATCGGGATAAATAGAAAGCAGACTCAGAAAAATTCCTTCTTCCTCATTAGAGCAGCTGGCTTGATATGCCCCCGTAACGGACGCCCCCTCCCTTCCGAGTCCCGGTGTGAGTGAACTTTACAGAAGTCTTGTTATCCACTTTCTTCACTCAATTCCCGTATCTGCTTCCGTACGGTCTTCAACTGTTCCGTCAAATTCATCAACCGCTTGAACCGCTCAGGCGAAACCGGTTTCGACATGAGCAAATCCGCGAAATTGTCCACATTCTGCAAACCGTCGGCGTCCATGAGATACCCCGAAATAATCGCGATCACTGCATGGGGACAGAGGCTTCTGACCACAGACAGAATATCCAATCCCGTGACACCTGGCATCCTGATATCGAGCGTAACCAGATCATAAGTCATTCGAGTGGCAAAAGGCGAGGGCCTCCTCCCCGCTCGATGCTTGATCCACGTGTTCGGCCTTGAAAAGTCTGGCGGTGTCAGCGAGGAACCGAGCAACATCGGCACTGTCGTCAACGATCAAAACGCGCATAAGAAACCCCTGGATGAGTACAATTGGTAATCTCGACCTTGAATCCCACCCTTCACTTTAGGAGAGCGCTAAAAGACTCTTCCGAACATGCCAGCAAACAGGAAAAAGTCTTCTAAACCGACGAACCCATCCCGATCCGTGTTGATCCGGGACACCGACCCGAAATATTGATGAATTCCTACAGCAGGATAGCCCAGGTCCAGGAATGCCTGATGGTCTGAACAGTTGCATCCTTCCCGGGTTCCGGTCGAAATCAGCTCGAAAGGCCCCGTTCCTGCTCGGTTTCTCGGAACCAGATCCGTATAGTCGTGAGCCGCCTGAGCGATCTCCTCTGCCAAATCCAAAGAGCGGCTAGAGGTATCGATCGTGAATGCAGTCGGGAACTCTGCCGATCGGGTTCCAATTGCATCCACGTTAAGCACTGCCGAGATGTCATCGACTCGCTCTCGGATTAGTTCCGCATAACTTCGGCTCCCCCATAGGCCCAACTCCTCCCCATCGAAAAGGACGAAGACAACTGACAGATCCAAATCGGTAATAAAGAGCAACCGGGCAATCTCCAATACAACGGCCGTTCCGGTCGCGTTGTCGTCCGCCCCCGGGGCATAGGTGGTGTCAGGCTGGGTAACCGAACCCGGGTTACTCAAATTGATCGAATCGTAATGTGCTCCCAACAACACAAACTTCTCCGGACGAAGGACACCGGGTTTAATGACTGCGACATTTCGCCCTTCGACCCCGTCCAGGATAAACCGACGTCCCAGAAGGGTACGATCGAGGCTGATGGTAAACGGTTCGAACCGGACTTCCGGATAACCCGCGTTGAGGAGTCGGGCGCTGATCCAGTCCCCGGCGGACCGGTTGGAATTCGTTCCGACAAAACGGGTTCGAAACCCCACCAACCGCTCCCCGACCGCTCGAATACTATCCTCAAGGATTCCTTCGACCAAGCTCTGAATATCCGGATCGGGGGCGGCATGTGCGGGAGAAGAAAACGTGACCATCCAAACAAAGACGATCGTCCATCCGGTTGAGGAACAGCGTGATCCCTGAGCAGTCTCATGATTCTTCGGATGGGAATCGGAAAAAAATGCGCAGGGTAGAAGACCCTGCGCCTGTTCCCAAAACTTTGGAAGGATGTCAGACCGACGCTCTGATTTCATGTAAATCGGTGCCGAGCCTCATTGCTGCGCTGGTGATAGGGTCGGGTCGCCTCTGGTTGGCCGCCTCCCTTCGGATCAACTATCGTGCGGATCCCTAGGGATCTATTCGCTGCTCTTTATAGTCGTCGTGGTTTTTGTCCCTGCTTTCCGACCTTCCTGAACTCGGGCTTTGATCGCCTCCTTGCGACGTTTCCGTTTTCGGCGAAGTTCCCGGCTCCGTTCCGTTCCACGTCCTGACAATTAGGCCTCCTCTCAGATGATTTTCATAACCGGGGGCTTCCCAAAGAGCCTTCCGGATAAGATTATCCTTTTCGATTGAATATACTTAAGGTTCTCTGGAATGTCAAACAAAACAGTCAGTTGGGTTGTCTTCTTTCAACTCTGTTATGCCAGTGGTAGGGTCCACTGGATCTTTAAGGGGAAAAAATTCGGCCCCCAACCCAAAGGGCTGGAGGCCGTTCTTCGTCCGTAGGGGTAGGGGTGATCGACGGACGAATGGAATAGATTCGTTATTGGAGGAGCGTCAGGGCATTCTGAGGTAGCGCGTTCGCCTGAGCCAGGAGTGCGGTGCCCGCATTTGTCAGGATTTGGCTCCGGGTGAATTCGGAGACCTCCTCGGCAACATCCGTGTCTCGAATGGTCGATTCCGAAGCCTGAAGGTTTTCAAATGCGATGTTGTTGCGGGCGATCGTGAAGCCCAATCGGCTTTGCTGGATCCCGAGTTCCCCGCGCACCTCCGTGACGGTATCGATCGCCAGATCCAGGGATGAAAGGGCGGATCGGGCGCTGGATTGGGAGTTGATCGAAATCACGCCAAGGTTGAGCTTTGCCCCTGTGGCCCTCATGTCTTCAATCGTGACGCTGATTCGATCCGTCGAGGCGGCGCTCCCACCCACCTGGATGTCACCACCGGTCCCTGCGGAGATCAGCAGGGTGGTATTGTCTAGGTCTCCGTCCGAATAGGTATCGTTAAGGGTGATGGACAGCCCGAGCCGATCGAAGTTGACAAGGGCGGTTGTCCCGGTGGCAACCTGGTTGCCGTCGAGGACCGTACCGATATTGACTGTCTGAGTAATCGTACCGTTGCCGATCGTGACCTGGCTATCTGTGGTGCCAGAGTCGACGAAAGTATAAGTCCCTGACTGCGCCCCGGACAGGATGACCTGCGTCAGGCCGGTGTTGGCGGAGATCAGCGACGTCGAAACCGAGGTATCTCGACTGACCGTGTTTCCGAATCCGGTCAGGAGAGTACTTCCATTGTAAGTCGTCGAATTCGCGATCCGATCGATCTCCGAGACAAGCTGGATCACTTCTGAGTTTAACGACAACCGATTCGTGTCGTTCAGTGTGGATGAGGCCCCCTGCATGGCAAGTTCCCGCATCCGGAGGAGCATTGCACTGACCTCGTTGAGGGCGCCTTCCGCTGTCTGGATCAGGTTGGTACCCTGTTCGGCGTTCTTCGTCCCAACAGATAGGCCAATCAATTCCGCGCGCATCCCCTCGGAGACACTCAAACCTGAAGGATCGTCCGCGGATTTATTGATTTTTAGCCCTGAAGAGAGTCTCTCCAATCGCTTGCCCAGGTCCTGGCTGTTGATACCCAGGTGCCTTCGGCCGTTGAGGGAGATAATATTATGATTGACGCGTAGTGGCATTTTAAACCTCCTTGTCGCAACCCGCTCGTTAGCTTCCGTGCTTGATGTTACCAATTGGTATTTAGTAGTATCTGTATTATCGTTCGATCCTTTAACCAATTTTATGCGGATTTTGTTCTCAAATATAATTTTAGCCTTTCCATCCTCAATAAAATCAAGTTCAAGTTCTTTACTTCGAATATTTTTTACCTATACTTATCTACAGCGAAGGCCCGCTTTGAGCCGACTTCATTCCCCTTGACTAATTCAATCCCCCCCGGTATTTTCCTGGGGGCCCACAGAATTAGAGTCTTACATTATAGCTTCTACGCAAGATGGGTACATCTTTTTGATTGCGGCTCAGCGGATAGGCTCTCCCCTCGGCCGCCCCCCGTCAATAGAATGCCCGCTCCTGGGCCGAAGACACCCGCAATAGCACCCGGTGGTGGCTCCAACCCAATTGTGAATACGTATTCACAATTCCAAACGGGCGGTACATTCGAAGCGCCTCATACATCTTTTTGTTTGCGGCTGAGTGGAAGCGAAGCGCAAGAGGCTTTTAAAAATTAATCGGAGCTCTTCTCCTTGAACACGGAAATCCATCCAAAAAGAGTATTAATCCTCGACGACCAGCCGGTGGTTCTCGAACAGCTCGATCGCTGTCTTCGGAATCACAACTTCGAACCGATCCCGACCACCAGCTGGACCACAGCAATCGACCTGGTGACTCACAATACCCCCGATCTTGCCATCCTGGACTTACAGATGCCGACAATTCAGGGGAATTCGGTTTTAGACCTGATCCGGCAGGATGGACATTCCTTTCCCATTATTGTGATGTCTGCCTATCTAAACGAAGAGAAAATGGATGAACTCCGGCTCCTCGGTGCAAATGACTTTTTATCCAAACCTTTTCATCTTAACGACTTAGTGAACACGGTCCAGAGGCTTCTTGGACAACCCCCCGTACCTGAATCCCCTCAAGAATCCGAGGAATCGGAAAGCTCTCCGAAAGAGGCCACAGCAATATTACCTGAAGAACTCGCCGATTCTGCAGTTCAAGAGACACAAGAAGACGACCCTCCCAAATATCCGAGGAAGCAGCGGATACACAAGCGGGAACTCCTGACTTATGCAAGAATAGCCTTGATCTGCCTGTTCGGGGCGTTCATCATCATCGTGATCAAAATGGGCTACACATCTGAAGACTTCGTCTCACAGGTGAAACAATTTCTTTTCGCAATTAGAATCTAAGGGCTTGACTTTTACCCTCTTTTCGGTTATATTAAGTGTAGTGAAAACAACCAACTTAACCAAAAAAGAGGAGGAAGGAAAATGAACTTGTTGACGGCGATTGAAAGGTTCCCTACTCAGGAATCATGCATTGATCACCTTGAGCGGGTGAGATTCGGAGATGATCCGTTTTGTCCGCTCTGCGGTGTCGTTGGTGACGTTGCCCGCAAGAAGGACCGTAACCGCGTTGGACGCTGGAACTGTCATGCCTGCGGGTCCAGCTTCAATGTTCTTTCAGGGACAATATTTCAGAAAACGTACCTGCCGCTTCAGAAGTGGTTTATGGCAATCGCCTTGATCGTGAACGCCAAGAAGAGCCTGTCCAGTTGTCAGCTTGCCCGGGACCTGAACCTTACCCAGCGGTCGGCATGGTATATGCAACAGCGGATTCGTGCCGAGATGGCGACAAGGAATGGTAGAGTGCTCTTGCGAGGAATCATCGAGGCAGATGAGACCTACGTAGGAGGCAAGCCACGGAAGCGTAACAAGCGGTCAGGAGGCGGCGGCAACGCTCCCAGGGGGCGCGGAACCCGCAAGACTCCGGTTATAGGGGCAGTGGAGCGTGGCGGGAAGGTGGTTGCCCGTGTGGCGGACGATCTATCTGGCAAGGGAGTTCTGGCCTTCGTCAAGCAGGCGATAGACCCCGAAGGGTCGATGCTTGTCACGGATGAATACAGTGCTTATAATACCGTAAGGCAAATCATGAGTCACGCTGTGATCCACCATGCCAGGCATTATGCGGACGGTGACATACACACGAATACGATTGAAGGCGTGTGGTCTCTGCTCAAGCGTGCCTGGTACGGTTCCCATCATCACTACACGAAGCGTTACACGCCGTTCTATGTGGCTGAGGCGTGTTACAAATACAACAACCGGAAGAACAAGCGGACGTTTGACACGTTCATGAAGGGGTGCTTCGCGTAGAGTGTTTCTTAATATGGAGGTCGCAGAAATGAAGCCAATGACTCAACTTATTAATAGAATTGAAGAGAAAGACAAACTGTTCTTCAGCTTGTCGGACACACTTGACGTCAAAGCAAGCGTTTCGTTGATTCTGATCACGTTTCTGTCCACACAAACCGCTTATTTTCTTAACCTTGACACTGCACACGTAGTTGTATCATCTGCCCAAACTCTCTCTGCAATAGCCCTTAGTGTGGGCGGAATTCTGGCACTGATTATTCTCTGGCCACGTTGCCATGAGACCGAAAGCATAGAGAAATGGGATCCCTGGTATCAAGAACTAAAAAAGTATTTTGAGGGCAAACCGGAAGCCGATCAAAAAGCTGATGAACTGTTTGAACGTGAAAGGTTCAATGGTCTGAAGAAACAAATAAAACACAACCGCTCCATCGTTGGCCAGAAGGCATGTCTTGCCACGTGGTGCTATGGATGCATAGCACTCTCTGTTTTATTAAATCTCGCGTGCCTTCTCTTACACAACACACTTCGCTAACCGCCTTTAGTGACTCGTTCTGGCTGGGGCGGAGGAGGCGGTGGTGGCGGTGGTGGCGGTGGTGGCGGTGTCTGTTTTTGGTCGTTGTTTTTTTCGTCTGCCATTTGAATTCTCCTTTCGATTTACAGGATACCATCCGCCTTCAATTTGGAGATCAGATGTTCCTGTGTGTTGGATCCCTTGACGCTGTTGCAGGCTCCGCATAGCAGTTGCAGGTTGTCCAGATGATCGGTTCCTCCTTTGCTCTTGGGCGTGACATGATCCACCACGAAGTTTCTGAAGTGAAATGTTGAACGGCACCCTTTGCACATTCCTTCCTGCTTGCCGAACAGGACATGCCTATGTGTACGGTAGTTGGGAAGCTTGCCTACGTCCGTTCGTTTTGGAACGTCGGTTCGCTTGACGGGCGTGAAGTCGCTGAACAGGTCGAGTTGCCGGATGCGGACCTGAACAAGATCAACCGCTTTCTCCGATATGTCTATACCCACCCATTGGCGGTGCAGCTTTTCGGCAGCAACGCAGGCGGTGGCGCAGCCCGCGAATGGGTCCAGGACAATATCTCCCTCCTGGCTCGACGCTTTAACGATTCGCTCCAAGAGGGCAAGGGGTTTCTGGGTAGGATAGCCGACACGTTCGCGTTGATTGGTCAGCTTTGGAATACCGACCCACCAGTCTTCCGGCACCTTGCCAACCCCAAGCATGGTTTCAACGTCGGCCCTGCTCCGCTTTTCGTTCGTGAACCAGCTGTCATCTGCGCGTCCTTTCCGGGCGAGCGTTTCAGGATGATACGGTACGCGCACGGCATCACGGTAAAACGACGCAGTCGTTTTGCGGCAGTACCACAAAACCGTGTCATGCTTGCGTGGAAACCATCGAGGTGTATTGCTCGCACCTGTATAGCACCATACAATTTCGTTCCTGAAATTGGATTTTCCGAACACAGCATCCATGAGCAGCTTCAGGTAATGGCTGGCCGTGGGGTCGCAATGCAGGTACAGACTTCCGGTTGTCTTGAGCAACCGCTTCATTTCGAGCAGCCTTACGGCTATCATGATCAAATACGATTTCATGCCTTTCCCGTGCGCCAAGCCTGATGCGTCAATGATCGAATATAGGGCCGGTTGCTTGTCTGCGATCTCTCCGTGCCATGCTTCGTCCACGTCCGAAAGCGTCCACGTGTCTTTGAATGCAGCCCCGGCCGCCTCGCTCCCCACGGGTGCGGCATAGTTCCGCTTGCTATTGAAAGGAGGATCGAGGTAGATCAGGTCTACGCTCCCGGAGTTCATACCACGCATGATGTCCAGGTTGTCACCCGTCCACATCGTGCGGTTCTTAAAGTTGGGCATGGCGTGAATTTACTCATTCCGGCTTGGAAAGTCAAGCCCATGAGGTCTAATTGCGTTTCTTTTTAAGGGGGCTTTTAATCGGTAACCTTTGATGTGTACCGGGTGAAAAAAAACCGGCACTCCCCGATCGGTATCGTGGTGCCTGGTAATCAAATGATTTGAAAGTCTCTTCCGATTCAACTCCGGGATTTGCAATTATCCCGGAGTTCCCCGTTCAACCAGTTAAAATACCCCTCGCTTCCCTCAACAACCGGCGTTGCTAAAATCTCAGGTTCTTCATAGGGATGAGCCCTTCGGATAAACTGCTCAAGTTCCTCATAGAGATCCAGCCTGCTCTTAGTGACACAAACCCATTCATCCTCGACCTCCAACTTCCCTTTCACCGGAAAGTGCTCGTGATGGGTTTGTATACCTGGACGCAACCGGCCAGTCTTTCTTCCACGACCGATCTGGCAATTATTTGTGCTTCTTCTTTTTTTCCTACCGTGGTCATCACCTGGATAAATTCTCCCATCCTATCCTCCTGAGGACGTTGAGGTCAATATTATACGTGAAATAAGATCTGAACGACGTCTCCGTCTTCAATCACGTGTTCTCGACCCTCGGTTCGAACAAGACCCAACTTGTGGAGCTCTGTCATGGACCGGTGTTGAATCAGTTCCTCACAGGTAACCACTTCCGCCCGAATAAATCCGCGCTCCATATCAGAGTGAATTTTCCCCGCGGCACTTGCTGCGTTTGTCTCCTTGGCGATTTGCCAAGCCTGTAGCTTCTGATTCGCGATGGTGTAGAAGGTGATCAGGTTTAGGAGTCTAAAACCAACCAAGATTAATCGATTCAGACCTGTCTCCGACAAACCCATGTCGCTTAGGAAAACCTTCCGTTCTTCTCGAGGCAGCTGTCCAATCTCCTCCTCAATTTTTGCGCTTATCGGAAGTACGCGATCCGGGCCATATCTTTCCCAGAGGGCGTTCAACTTAGGGGTTTTCTTCGCGACAACATTTTCTTCATTGACGTTTGCCACCCAGAATATCGGCTTGGCCGTCAAGAGATGATTATCGCGCACGGACTCCCTCTCCTCCGGAGTCAACTCCACCCCTCGAACCGGACTGCCGGCCTCCAGCGTGTGCTTGATTTTCTGGAGCGTATCGTGTTCGAGCACCACCTCACGGGCGACCCCCTTAGCATTGGATCTGATGAGATGATTCAACCGGTGGAGACCGCGTTCGCAGGTATCCAGGTCCGAAAGCATCAACTCTGTTTCAACAACCTCTGCGTCCCGAATAGGATCCAAGCTCCCATCCATGTGTGCCACCGCATCATCGTCAAAGCAGCGAAGGACGTGCACCAAGGCATCGACCTCGTGGATGTGGGAAAGAAAACGATTCCCCAGTCCGTCGCCTTTGCTAGCTCCCCGGACCAGCCCTGCGATGTCGGTAAATTGAATGGTGGCGCGTGTACAAGAATCCGGTTTGAGGATTTTGTAGATCCGGTCCAGCCTGCTGTCGGGTACCCCGACCACACCAAGGTTCCGGTCCACCGTACAGAAAGGGTACGGCGAAGCCTCTGCCTCGCCCTGCGTGAGGGCGTTAAACAGGGTCGACTTCCCCACGTTGGGCATTCCGATGATACCGATGCTGAGTGACAAGATTTTCCCCCAAAAAAAGGATGGGAATATGGAGGTGTGGGAGAAGTCCCTCGATTCACCTCCGCACTTCCACGCTGCTATCGGTTTCCTATCCCTTGATCACTCCGACGGGCTTCAACCTTGCGACTTTGAGGGTGATGCCGGCACGATGCATCACATCGGCTACCATCTCCACATCCTTATACGCCTCAGGCATCTCCTCCGCCAGCGTCTGCCGCCCCCTTGACTGCACAAATATCCCTTGATCCTCCAATTCCCGGTTGATGGAACGGCCTTTCGCTTGTTTTTTTGCGGCCGAACGGCTCAACACGCGTCCGGCCCCGTGGGCCGAACTTCCGAAAGTCTCCTCCATCGCCCGCTGGGTGCCACAGCAGACGAACGAAGCCCTTCCCATGTCTCCGGGTATCATGACCGGCTGACCGACTTCTTTGTATGCCTGTGGGGTTTGCGGATGATGGGGAGGAAAAGCCCTTGTGGCTCCCTTCCGGTGGACACATACACGTCGAACCCTCCCGTCGATGACGTGTTCCTCGAATTTCGCGATATTGTGCGCAACATCGTAGACCAGGCGAAACCCGAGATCCCGCTCGGATATCCCCAATGTATCGATGAAAACACTCCTGGCAAGCTGCATCATGG
Organism: Candidatus Latescibacterota bacterium; assembly: GCA_965217865.1. Lineage (GTDB taxonomy): Bacteria > Latescibacterota > UBA2968 > SICM01 > SICM01 > CBDCJO01. The sequence continues at coordinate 5,535,330 of CBDCJO010000002.1, forward strand.
TCTGGCGGTTAGCCCAGGCATAATTTGCCGCACAATTCATGGCTGCCAGATATGCCCGACCTTCCTTTGAGTCGATAGGAGCACACGCAAGCTGACGATCCGGAAGCTGAAATCCATATCTTTTGACAGCCTCCTGCATCGTCCTCAGGTAATCGTCACAGGTCTGGTATCCAAACCCCCTCGAACCCGAATGGATGAAAACCGTGACTTGCCCCTTCCTGAGCCCCAGCGTCTCGGCGATCTTTGGATCGAAGATCCGGTCTACGACGTCGACCTCAAGGAAATGATTACCGGAACCGAGTGTACCCAACTGCCTCGTTCCCCTCTCGACGGCTCGGTCCGATACGCGATCCGGATCTGCCCCCTCCACACAGCCGTTTGCCTCTACATTTACCAGGTCGGCATCCGACCCGAAGCCCATCTCGACGGGCCACTCAGCACCCTTCACGGCCACCCGGGCCATGTCGTTCCTCGAGAGTTTTCGGATTGCGCCTTGAGAACCGACCCCGCATGGGATCCGCTCGAACAGGGCGGCGACGAGTTCTTTCATCCTGGGCTGGATATCTTGGAGTTCCAGGTGTGTGGCCGCCAACCTGACACCGCAATTGATGTCGAACCCGATCCCTCCCGGTGAAATCACACCCCCTTTCTCCGGATCCGTCGCGGCCACTCCCCCGATGGGAAATCCGTAGCCCCAGTGGATATCCGGCATTGCGATCGAATATTTTACGATACCTGGCAGATGAGCCACATTCGCGACTTGTTCCAAACACTTGTCTCCCCGGATGCCCTTCATCAATCCATCGTCCGCATACACGATGCCCGGAACCCGCATTTGGCCGGACTTGGGAATTTCCCATCTGTTCTCGTCTATTTTTCGGATTTCGACATCCACGGTCTCGGTTCCGACACGCCGTCCCATTGTGTTTCTTCCTTTTCGTGACAGAGGCTCGAATTTAGGGGGTGTGGCCTCTTGTGAACGATCCATATAAAAAACAGGACAGGCGATTATCCGCCTGCCCTGACAATATAACCCTCCCTCAGAACCGAAGCAAACCCAAACGCTAAACCCGATCTTCCAGCGGAACGAATTGGTTTTCCTCCGGTCCTTTATAGATGCTCGTCGGTCTCATGATCCTGTTATCCTCAAGCTGCTCGATCAGGTGGGCTGACCATCCGGCCACCCGGCTTGCCGCGAAGATAGGCGTGTACAAGGGAATCGGAAGGTCGAGCATGTAGTAAACATAGCCGCACGGAAAATCCACGTTTGGAGGCAATTTCTTCTCACGACACATGACTTCCTCAACGACATGGGCCATACGGGGCCATTTCTGTTGGCCAAGTTTTTCACCCAATTCTTCGCCCAGTTTCCGCATAATGGGTACCCTTGAATCCCCCTTTTTGTAAACCCTGTGGCCAAACCCCATGATCAGCTTCTTTTTCTCGAGGGCGTCCATCACCCACGACTCGGCCTTCTCAATTTCACCGATCTCCAACAACATCTTGATGGCTTCCTCGTTTGCCCCACCGTGCAGGGGGCCCTTCAATGTCCCGATAGCCGAAACGATTGCCGAATAGAAATCCGAAAGTGTGGAGGCAGTGACACGGGCCGCGAAAGTGGACGCATTGAAACTGTGCTCGGCGTAAAGGACCAACGAGACATCAAGTGCACGCACCGCAAGGGGGGCCGGTTTAACTCCTTTAAGGAGGTAAAGGAAACTCTCCGCACACGACAGTTTCGAGTCCGGTTCAACGATGTCGAGATCCTCCCGGACCCTCTGGGTGGCCGCGATGATAGTCGGAATCTTCGCGATCAGTCTCAACCCCTTTCCGACATTTGCCTTGTGGGACATATCGTTTAAGGTTGTATCCTTAAGACCCAATGTTGAGACAGCGCTCCTAAGCAGATCCATCGGGTTTGCCGTTTTCGCGTAGTTTCGAATCAAATCCACGAGATCGTCCGGAATCGAGCGTTCGTTACCGATATACTCGGAGAACTCTGAGAGCTCCTTACGATTCGGGAGTTTCCCGATCAACAAAAGATGGGCGACCTCCTCGTACGTGGCCTTCTCTGCGAGCTCGTGGACGTCATAACCCCGGTAGATCAGACGGCTTCGATCCGGATCAACTTGAGAAATCGAGGAGATGCCCGCCACGACACCCGCCAAACCCGGGCTGTAGGCCTTTTCAACCGACATGGTGATTCCTTTATATGATCTGTGAAAGGTGGGATTTACTCAACCTGTGATCCAATTCAATTAATAGGATATCCTAGAAAAGACAAACGATATTGTCACGAATTGTCCCCAAGCCGTCGGTCGATCGCTTCGTGATCGGAATAACGGATAAGGTCGTAGAGCTCCTGCCGGGTCTGCATCCGGTCCACCAGACCCAACTGTGTGCCTTTGGCCCTCAACTCGGCGTAGGTGGCTTCCGCAGCCTTCATCGCGACACGAAAGGCTGTCATCGGAAAGATAACCATCCTATAGCCGATTTCAGAAAATTCGGCCACCGAGAGGAAGGGAGATTTTCCGAATTCTGTCATATTGGCCAGGAGCGGGGCCTTTACCTCTTTTGCGAATTCCGCGAACTCCTCCCGAGATGCGAGCGCCTCCGGAAATATGACGTCCGCCCCCGCCTTTAAATACGCGTGTGCCCTGGCGACCGCATCATCGAAACCCGTCACGCCTCGTGCGTCCGTCCTCGCGACGATCAGAAAATCTGGATCCCCCCTCGCCTCAGTCGCAGCCGCCAGTTTTTGGACCATGTGATCGGGAGAGATCAACGTCTTTCCCGAAAGATGTCCGCACCGTTTGGGGAATTCCTGATCCTCGAGATGGATTCCGCTCATACCCGCCCGTTCGAAGGCTCTTACCGTTCGATACACGTTGAGGGGCTCTCCAAACCCGGTATCCGCATCGCAGAGACACGGGATTCGCACTGCATCTGCGATGTACCCGGCCTGCCGCACCACCTCGTCCATGGTTAAAAGGCCGATATCCGGGAAGCCCGCGACGCCGTTCGCGATTCCCGCCCCCGAGATGTAGAGGGCTTCAAATCCCGTTCGCTCGACAAGAAGGGCGGACGCCGCATTGTAGGCTCCCGGCAGGACAACCGTTCCGCCGGCCATCAGCTTCCTCAGGCGTTTGGGCCTGGAGGTGCTTTTTTTTTCCTCGGTCTCGATATGGATCCTCGAACTTTTTTTAAACAATCGCTATTGAAGATAATGCAAAATCCACCGAAGCCGTTCCCTTTCCAACCCAGGATAGATGCTCCGATCTCAACATCCTTTCCCGGAATCAATAAGGCGTCTGGTTTGTTGTAATAGGACACCATCTTGAGGTGAAAAGATCATTGATCAAAGCCTCCCGGGCTTCGGTTGTCCCCAAGCGGCTCAAAGCGAGTGAAGCGTAAAACCGATTATACCGGTTCTCGTCGGCCAGGACCTGGATCAAATTCGGTATCGCATCGTTGTTGGGCCGGCTGGATTTGGCGAGCGAAAGGGTGGCGTTTCCGCGGACACGCCAGTCCTGTCCGGCGCTCCCGGGTTTATTCAAATGAGGATGTCGGTGCGGGTTCATGATATAATCGGGTCCGAGGATGCTGGTCAGGGTACCCCACACCATTTATTCGAGCCACAGGGCTCTTATCCTATCGATTTCCGAACGGGTTTTTTCCGACAACTCACTCCCGCTTGAGGCTTTGACGTTCTCATCAAGCTGTTCAGTGGTTCTCGATCCCGGGATGATCGTCGAAATGGCCTGGGGGTTCAGGCAGAAATGGAGCGCCAAGCGGGTCATCCCCCCGTTGTAGCGTGATCCGAGCGGCCGAAGGTCCTCAGCCATGTCGATTTGTTCATTCATGCGGTGATAAGCTCGATGAGCTCGGTGGTCTTCGGGAACCTCCTGTCCGGGGCGGAATTTTCCCGTCAGGATGCCTTGTGCCAACGGCATCCGGCAGACAATGCCCACCTTATATTTGCTGGCAACGGAAAACAACCTTTCTTCTGCTTCGATGTTAAAAATGTTATAGGTGATCTGCAAAACCTCCACCCGTCCAAGCTTTATCAGCCAGATGGCATCTTCCGGGTTGTTCGCGGATACCGCCCGAAATTTTATCTTGCCCTCCTCCTTGAGTTTCATCATCCCGTCGGTCCAATCGTATCGCTTCATCTCCTGACGATTCGGGCTGTGAAGGTGAAAAATATCGATGCGATCCCGACGCAAGCGCTTGAGGGAGGCCTCGGCACACGCGATCACCTGATTTGCGGAAAAATCCCTGCCCGGACCACCCATTTTGGTGGCGACGAGAAGATCTTCCCGATTGCCCACGACCTTCCCAAGAATCTCCTCGCTTCCCCCACCTTTGTAGGACTCCGCAGTATCGAAGATATTGATCCCCCGGTCAACCGCATTCTCCACAAGACGAATCCAGTGCGCATCCGGCCAATAAGGTTCCCGAAGGCGGTTGCAACCCATCCCCACTTCTGATACTTTGATCCCGGTGTTCCCTAGCTGTCGATAGATCATCAGGGGATCGATCCACGACAGAGATTGAATGCTTTTCGCACATTGATTGACAAACCGCAGAGCCAGCAGAGGTGAATCGGACCGCGTATCATTCCTTTAGACGATATCAAAACAGCCGTAAACTGTGTCCCATTAAGCAAATATCTGATCCGATGGGAGACTTGACCGTCTTGGATTCGTTTTAGCCACGTCTCTATGGCATCATAGATTTCGGTCCAACCCAACGAATGGACAGATGACCACCTTGGGTTTAGTAACATTATGTGCCCGAAGATGTATATTTCCTCGACAAGACCTTTAGTTTTTATTACCTTCTTTCCCGCCTCCAGCATATCGGATTGCACGCCCAATTCGAATGTTCTAGACAAACCCCAAATTATGAAAGGCGTTGCGACGTGTTTGAAGCTATCTTTTATTTCCTCCTTCTCGGCCTCGTCGTTTTCACAGGATATTCCATCGTGATCTATACCGTCTATAATAGAATGTCCCCTCTGCCCACTTCACGAAGAGTAAAAAAAGGAATTGTTGACCTGATCCGTCACAGAGGAATCTCCGGGAAGGTGCTCGAGTTGGGATCGGGATGGGGAACACTGACGATTCCCCTTGCCAAAATTCTGCCTAATTGCGAGGTCTTTTCATACGAAAATTCACAAATCCCGTATGTTTTCACCAAATGCCGCCACCTGTTGTTTAAGTTAAATAACTTGAAAATCGTTCGGAAAAACTTTTTCCAAGCCTCTTTTGCCGGGGCGAATATGGTGATATGCTATCTTAATCCAAGGACTATGGAAAGGTTAAAAACCAAATTTGAATCTGAGTTGAATCCAGGAACTCTGGTCATCAGCAACACATTTGCCGTCCCCGGATGGCAACCGCTTAACGTGGTCGATTTTAATGACCTGCGTCGTAGCCGAATTTATGTGTATGTATGGAACGGCGGATCGATGTGATGGAATCTGAGATCTCCTAGGAACAACCTCAATTGCTTAACCTCTGAATTATCGGCAGCCACTCCTCAAATGTCGTTTCCTCCTGTACCCGGCCCCGGATCACCCATTTAAATCCCTCAACGGGCCATCCCCAGAACGCTTTTCCAAGACAGTCCCCCTCCCTTGTGTACCGGATATCCAGAGACCATCGGACCCCGTCGCTATGATTTGGCTGTCCCCGATGGAGCGTATATGAACTGAACATAACGACATCCCCCGGGGACATCTCACAATCCACCGCACGCGACTCGTTCAACTTTTTTCGGTCCACTTCCCGGAACTTTCCTTCTCCTTCTTCATAGGTATGTTCCAACAGCCCACGTTTGTGCGAACCCGGTAGGATCTGAAGACAACCGTTATTCCGGTCCACCCGAACAATAGGCACCCAGCAGCCAATGATACTGGCGTTCAGCCCATCCCCTGTTTCATGGTCGGCGAAATAGAACACATCCTGATGCCATGGCACAAGCGTAAACGCTTGTCCGGGTAGTCGCGGACGGACCTGGAAGCTTGGATGGCCCATCACATCCGTGCCGAGCAGTTGTTCGGCGACGTCCACCATGCCCGGCGTCCGGAAGAGCTCGAACAGTTCCCTGGAGGCCATCGTCGGTCTCCAGGAACGACCGTACCTTTTCAACAGGTGTTGCGGTACCTTTGCGAGTCGTGTCTCGAAGGGTTCCTTCGAAAAGTTCTCCTCCAACTCCTCTTCCCGAACCAGGTCATCGATGATCCCGTCACAGAGCCGGGAAAGCCGGTTGCGAATCCCTTCGATGATGTGCTCGGGTATTAGGTCCTGAAAAATGAGAAACCCATCCTCATCCCATCGGCGCCGCTGTTCTTCGGAGAGCTCCGGATTGAATTTCAAGGTACCGTTCCAGGTTCAGGGTTTTGTTAAATTACGATCATCGGAAGGATCGTGCCCACGTCTTCCACTTCATCCAACCTCCAGATGAGATCCAGGATCTCACGCTGCTTTTTCTCAGAAAAAAACGGTCCCGCGAGCGATTCGAATTTCGCTTCCACCTCCCGATCCGTCATCGGGTTCTGATCATGCCCACGCGGAAAATCCACCCGCTTGGAGACCTTTTCTCCTGATTTCAGGGTGATATCGACGCGGTTAGGTATCCCCTCCGGATAGCCCCGATTCATCTCCTCACTCCGGTGAACCACCACCTTTTGTACAAGGTCCATCAATGCTTCATCCCTTATTCGATCTTCCGAAAACTGATCCATCCCGACGATCCCGTCAGCCAGCGCGACAGCCGTGCAGTATGGGAGACTGTGGTCCGCAGTCTCCCGGCTCTTCGGTCGCCACTTTTCCGGTTCCCCTCCGATGATATCCGCAGCTGCGTCGAAGGTAAAGATATCTACGGCATCGATATTCGCTATTCCTCCGACCTCCATCCGAATCTCCAGGGCGGCTTCAATCGCGCTCTGCGAATGATATTCCGCGGGGAAAAACTTGATGCTGGTCCGGTTGATCATATACGGACGGCCGTCCTCCCCCCCAAGCCCCCCGAGTTCGAAGGGGCCGGACACAAGCTTGTAAAACCCGAAGACCCCCTCGAACACTGACGTTGGACCGGTCAATCCGGCTTCGGCAAGAAGGGCTGCGAAGACCCCATTGCGCGATGCATTCGCGAATGCGCACCCCTTCCAGTGGGAAAGCTCTCCTGCCCGCGTCTGCCGGAGGGCGTTGTTCGGTACGCCGGCAAGGGCAAGCGAGTTTTCCGTTGCGTCTTCGTCCAGCCCCATCAGGTATGAAGATAGAAGGGATGTCGAAAATGGACCGTACGTGACGTGATCCCAACCTCGGCTCCGGAGGCTCGCAGCATCGCAGAGCCTGCATTGGATTTCATATCCGAGGACGATCGAAGTGATGAGCCTCTTTCCGTCCGATCCGCTTGCCTCGCCGACGGAAAGGGCGGGCGCGATATTGTCGCTGGGATGCGCCGGCTCCAAGGACAGATAGGTATCGTTGAAGTCCAGATAGCGGATCAGGGTTCCGTTGGCAAAGGCCGCCCAATCCGGCGACGTCCTGTGTGAAGTTCCGAGGACCGTAGCCCCGGGATCGGACCCCACCCGGCAGGCCAGCGTCCTGGCGATCCGGCCGGGTTCGCTGTGAAAGGCCCCAATCGCACAACCCAGTGAATCGATTGTGCGACGCTTAACCTCGTGGACAGCCTCTTCGGGGATGCCTTCATAGGTTAGGGAACAAGCGTAGCGAGACAGGCGTTCGGAGAGAGTCATATAGGAAAAGGCAAACGTGAAACGTCAAACGGCAAACGGAAACCTGCATGGGCAGGTGCGTTTACTGCTTCTTCCACTGCTACTGCTCCTCTGGTGTTTACGCTTTCCATCTATTTGCCGTTTCATGTATCACGGGCCTTCAACCACATCCATCAACACCTCCACGGGGTGTCTCGCAAGACGACCCGTCCCGTGTAAAATCTGCTGGCGACACGAGATCCCCGCGGCTGCGATTTCCGCTTCAGGGGCCTCTTTCACGGCCTTGAACAACCGCTCCTCCCCAATGGCAAGGGAGAGCTCGTAGTGCTCTTTTTCATATCCGAATGATCCCGCCATTCCGCAGCATCCGGAGTCGATTTCCTCGACTTCGAATCCCCGGGGAATCCGAAGCAGTTCCAGTGCGGGTCCCGTCCCCATAAGTGCCTTCTGGTGACAATGGCCATGCAGGAGAAGTCGCCGTTCCTCCCCCGAAAACCGCAATCCAAGGCCACCTTCCAGATGGCGGTCTCGCAGGAACTCCTCGATCATCATGGCCTTGCTGGAAACAGTCCGGGCTTCGTCACTCCCAAGGAGATCGACGTAGTCATCCTTCAAGGCAGAAATGCACGACGGCTCGCATCCAACGATAAAAATCCCCCGTTCAGCGTAAGGATAAAGGACTTCCACATTCCGACGGGCGACCTGGATCGCCTTTGGGATCATTCCCTTCGAGATCAACGGGCGGCCGCAGCATGGCCGTTTTGGTATGATCACCGAGAATCCCGCCTTCCGAAGCAGATGATAAGCCGCCATTCCGACTTTCGGGTAGTTGTAGTTCATGAAAGTGTCCGCGAAAAGGACGACCTCACGGGTGGCGGAAACGGGAGTTCCACTCTTTACCGCTTCTTTTTCCGCCCACGTCATAAACGACTCTCGCGCAAACGGCATCAGATTTCGCCGGCCGTCAATACCCAGGTAACGATCCAGGATCCACCGGTGGGATCTCCTCCCCACGATCCAGTTGGAAAGCGGAGCCAGGGCGGAGCCCAACCGGCTCAGCCGGCCGATATTCCCGAAAGCCCGGGCACGGAGAGGCGTGCCGTGGATCTTGTAATAGCGGGAGAGGAACTCGTACTTGATCTTGGCCATGTCCACATTGGACGGACATTCGGATTTACACGCCTTGCACTCCAGGCAGAGATCCAGGGCTTCGAAGATCCGTGGATCGATAAAGGATATCCGTCCTGAGATCGCTGCCCGCAGGAGGTTCGCCCGGCCACGCGTGGAATGTTCCTCTTCAAGGGTGGCCATAAAAGAAGGACACATCGTCCCCGTGATCTTTTTGCGGCAAACCCCGTTTCCGTTGCACATCTCGACCGCACGATGAAACCCTCGGTCGGCGGAGAAGTCGAAGTAAGTCCTCATGTCCTCCGAGCTGTAGGATGGACCGAATCTCAGGTTTTCGGTCATATCCGGGGCATCCACGATCTTGCCTGGATTCATGATCCCCCGGGGATCGAAGGCCTTCTTAACCTCCCGGAAGGCCTCATATAGCCGACTCCCGAACATCTCTTCGTTCCAGCAGGACCTTGCAAGGCCGTCCCCGTGCTCTCCGCTCATAGCCCCCCCGTATGCTCTGACGAGGTCCCGGATCTGAACGGCGATGGACCGCATTTTTTTAATATCCCCGGGAGATTTCAGGTCGATCACAGGTCGAATATGGAGTACGCCCACAGAGGCGTGGGCATAATAAGACGCCGAAACATCGTGAGACTGGACGATCTGGTCGAACCTTTCGACGTATGAGGGGAGGTCCTTCACATCCACCGCCGAGTCTTCGACAAAGGCCACAGGCTTCCCATCCCCCTTCATTCCCATCAGGAGTCCTACCCCCGCCTTCCGCACCTTCCATACATTTCCCTGCTCAGTCGGGGTCAATGCCCGCACATAAGCATATCCCATCCCCTTGGCCTTCAGCCGAGATTCCAGCCCCTCAATTTTTTCGACCATCTCCCCTTCCGATACCCCGCTGTACTCTACGACAAGGATCACCTCTGGATCTCCATTGAGGAAAGTCCGGACCCTGGCATATTCCACATTGTCCTTGGTCAGGTCTAGAATCATTTTGTCGACAAGCTCAACGGCTGACGGACCGGTCTCCAGGATCGTCGCAACAGCTTTCATGGCGTGGATCAAGTTCCGGAAATGTACGATCTCCAGTGCCTTTTGTTTCGGGGTTGGCACCAGGTTGATCTTGATTTCCGTCGCGGTCACAAGGGTCCCTTCCGAGCCCGTAACGAATTTGGCAAGGTTGAACGGTTGGTCCTTGACCATTTCGTCCAGATTGTAACCGCCCACGCGACGCAGCACCTTCGGATAAACCCGATTGATCTCCTCCCGATTCGAATCGGCGATCCGCCTCACCTCTCGGTAGATCTGACCCTCGAGCCCGTCCCTTTTCGCCTTTTCATCGTATTCGGATTCGGACACCGCATCAAATACGGTTTCCGTTCCGTCAGACAGGATCACCTCCAAGGAAACGACGTAATCGATCGTTTTGCCGTAGATCACTGAGCGGGCCCCCGATGAGTTGTTTCCGACCATTCCCCCGATCGTCGCCCGATCGCTGGTGGCCACATCCGGGGCAAACATCAGACCAAACGGCTTCAGGTGGGCGTTCAGTTCGTCGAGGACCACACCGGGTTGGACACGTGCGGAACGTTCTTTGGGATCCACCTCAAGAATGGCGTTCATGTACTTGGACATGTCCATCACCACGGCCTTTCCCACAGTCTGGCCGGCAAGACTCGTCCCTGCGCATCGGGGAAGAATCGGGACACCGTGACGAAAACAGATTTTCACCGTGGAAAGGACGTCCCCCCTGTGTCGCGGGATAACCACGCCGATCGGCATGATCTGATACATGCTGGCATCGGTGCTGTACAGGATGCGCGTCAGCTCATCGAACCGTACTTCCCCCTCCACGACCCGTTTCAACTCTTCGATGAGCAGCGACAATTCAACCATATCGTAGCCTTCAAGAGATTCAGGAATTGGAGGTCCGTCCCCCAAATCCGTACCTACAACCCGATCGCAGCGTCTATCTCCTGCTGGTAAACATCGATCCTCCCGGCCTCAACATCCTTTATCAGGACCGAGGTCCTCGCGACGGAGGATTCCAGTATCGCGTAAACCAGGGCCACCGCCTTCGTGCCCGCGACGCCGTCCACCTCCGGGGGGCGATCGTTTAAAATCGACTCAGCGAACTCATAAAACTCCAGGGCGATTATCTTCAGATCCGCCTCGTCCCCGGAAAACTCGTATTCCGCGGCTTTCCGTCCGAAAAGGGCCGACGTAACCGGGTCGTGGTCGAAATCAGGAATCAAATCCAAGATCTCGCGCCCCACCAGCTTCCTTTTCCCTTCGTCAAGATAGAGGATCGGAGGACGGCCGTTCCGTTCCCCTGGACATTCAATTCCCCCCTCAGTCCCGTAGACCCACCGCCTGAAAAATCTCATTCCCCTCGCTGCCTGGTCCAGCCTCCAGTCCACCGAGGCCCCGTTTGCCATTCGGATCGTCGCTGTGCTCAGATCCTCCGCGGTAGCACGAACCGTCTCCTCCATCTCCTTCAATCTACGTTTGTGAAATTCGTAAAGACGATCCGGAGCCGAGGAACGACGACGCACCTCTCTGACAAGATCCGCACAACCAAACACCGACTCCGCGTCCCCCAGGTAGTAGCGGATGATATCCGCGAAGTGGACGCCCATATCCAGGATGATCCCCCCCCGCAGCTTTATGTGGCGCCAGGGGGCAATAATGATCAAGTCCGATCCCCCGACCGATTGGTGGATCATCCCATAAGGCCTCCCGATCAGCCCGTTATCCAAGATCCTCCTGATCAACCGGTTGACCGGGTCGCGGAGGTAGTTCTCGTTCACGGAGAGTTTGCATGCGTTCTTTTCAGCGGCATCGACCATGATTCGGCATGCCTTCACGGTCAGGCCCAGGGGCTTCTCGACCATTACGTGGAGTCCGCGATCCATGGCCGCACAGGCGATGCGGTGGTGAAGACTGGGCTCGGTTACAATATCCACGGCTTGCAGGCCCTTGGACTCGTCCATCATCTCTTCGAAATCCCCGAAGACCGCCGGGCGGCGGTCGAACAGCCGCTCGCACGTCAGTGCCGCCATCTCCGCATAGTCCAGCCGCAGATCGCATACCGATGCGATATCCACATTGGCAAGACCGGCCCGCTCGAGCTCCCGCAACCCGTAAAGGTGCCGGGTTCCCATGCCTCCGCAGCCGATCAGCCCTATCTGGATTCGATCCACAGGAACTCCATAAGGGTGTCAAACGTGAAAACACTAACGAAACCATGAATCCTACTTCGAGAATCGTGTGGGGGTATGGAAGAGAGAATGTCCTTCCTTAGGTCCATACTTCCACCCGCTGACACCGAACTCCGGAACTGGGATTTTCTCGTTTCCCGCCTGCCGGCTCAAGTTTGCAGGCTTTTTTACTGGAAAGCGATGATCCGGCTGTAGACCTTTGTCGCAAATTTTCGGATCGTCGGACTTCGGTCCGACATGGCAAGTTTCAGGTATTCCAATCCCGCTTGTTCTCTGACCATTCCGAGGGACCCCACGATTTCCAGCTTCACGGCGGTGGACTTCTCCTCGGCAAAAGCCGCACCCAGGATATTCGCGACCCGCCGTTCCAGCATTCCGATCTTGCCTAGGGAATCGGCCGCCATTCTCCGGACAGACTCATTCCGATCCCGAAGGGCCTCCGAAAGGGGCGGGATTGCGAACCGGGTCCCGATCCGCTTCAGCATATCCACGGCCTCCAGCCGCACCGATACGCTGCGGTCCTTTCGAATAGCCTCCCCGAGGTAAGCGGAGGCAAAGGCCGTTCCGGCATTGCGATAGGCCTGTACGGTCCGTTTGCGAACGCTGTCGTCGGGATCGACCAGGGGGATATTCAAGACCTGAAGCACAATTCGGCTGTCCGGAAGGCTCCCGATCTGACCGAGTGCCTTGACCGCTTCGATTCGGACGGCCTTGTCCTTCTCCTTCTCGACGTCCACAACGTCCCTAAGAATCATCACGCTGACCTGCCCGCCGATGTTCGCCAACCCTTTGATCGCCTGGATTCTTATAGACGGCTCTTTCTGTCGAATCTGTTCCTGAAGTTTCAGGATGACCTGCTGGTCCCTGGGAACCGGCCCCATGGACAACCCCCGGGTCAGTTTCCGTTCTGCATCGAAATCCTGTTGTCCAAATGCCATCCCGCTCGTCAACAGGATATTGACGGCAATCGTTGCGCAACAAATTGCCAAGCAACCCGTTAATGATCTTTTTCCGATCATACTACAATCCTCAATCCGCAATCCTCAATTTGAATGCCCCGCAGCAGCAGCAGCTGGGACCTCCTGACCTTTGTACTGTAGCTCATACAGACGGTGGTAGATTCCGCGGGCAGATATCAGCTCTTCGTGAGATCCCACTTCCGCCACCCGGCCGCGGTGTAGAACGACGATCCGGTCGGCATTGCGGATCGTCGAGAGCCGATGTGCGATGACCAGCGATGTGCGCCCCTTCATCAGCCGGGCGACCGCCTCCTGGATTAATGCTTCGGTTTCAGAGTCGATGTTCGAGGTGGCCTCATCCAGCACAAGAATGTCCGGATCGAACGCGATTACTCGTGAGAGCGACAGGAGCTGTCGCTGGCCCGTGGACAGGGAATTCCCCCGTTCGCCCACCTCTTCATCGTATCCGTCCGGGAGCTTCTCGATAAAGCCGGAGGGCGTTCACCTCTTCGGCGGCCTGTTTAATTCGTTCATTCCCGATCCCCTTCTCGCCCAGCCGGATGTTCGACGAAACCTTCCCTGAAAACAGGAAGACATCCTGATGCACGACCCCGATTCGAGTGCGCAGGGCCTTTGCATCCCACGTCTTCACGTCATGCCCATCGACCCGGACTTCCCCCAACTGCACCTCATAGAATCGGCACAGGAGATTGATGAGTGTTGATTTCCCTGCACCCGTGGCCCCAACGATCGCCACGCTCTCCCCCGGCTCGACACGGAATGAAACCCCTTTCAATACGTAACCGTCATTTTCGTAGGCGAACCAGACATCATCAAACGATATACTTCCTTTGACGCGTTCCGCCTTGACCTCCCCCTCCTGCCGCTCCGGCGGTGTGTCCAGGAGTTCGAAGATTCGTTCGGACGAGGCCATCGCTGACTGGAGGACATTATATTTTTCGCTCAACTCTCGAATCGGCCAGAAGAATCGCTGGATGTACTGGATGAACGCAAACAGGACACCCACGGATACCTTCGACTGCACAGCCATCCCCCCACCATACCAGATGACCAAAGCAATGGCCCCGGAGGAAATCACTTCAATCCCGGGGAAAAAGATCGAGGAGGTCGTGACCGCTTCCATACGCGTCTTAAAATACGCCCGATTGATCCCATCGAACAATCTCCAGTTGCGCAGCTCGCGAGTGAAAAGCTGCACAACCTCCATCCCGGTGATGTTTTCCTGGAGGAAGGCGTTCATCCTGGCGAATTTTGTCCGGCTCGCCCTGTAGGAGATCCGTACCCGCCGCCGAAACCAGATGGTCAGGGCGAGGAGTGCCGGGAGGATCGAAAGGGTCACGATAGCAAGACCTGCGTGAAGGTGGAACATCAATCCCACGATCAGGGTGAGTGTAAGCAGGTCTCCTAAAACGGTCACAACCCCAGATGTGAACATCTCTTCCAGAGTCTGAACATCATTTGTGGCGCGCGTCATCAGTCGTCCGACCGGATTCCGGTCGAAGTAAGAGATCGGCAACCTCTGGAGGTGCCCGAACACCTGTTTTCGGATGTCGTACGTCACCCTCTGGCCCATCATCTGTGTCGTGTATCGCTGGGCATAGTCTGTCACGAATTGCACGACCAGGAGGAAAATGAAAGCCATCGCAATGCGGTCGAGCCCGTCCAGGTCACGCGGGACGATATAATTGTCCACCGCGATTTTGGTCAGGTAAGGCCCCGCCTGTCTGGCCAGCTGCGTTAGGCCGATCAATACTGCCGCGAAAGCCAGATGCCGCTTGTAAGGTGCGAGGTAAGCCAGGAGACGCCTGGTCAGGGTGCTGTCGTACGACTATGGATCGGCTCTTCGTCTTGCCAGTCTCCGCCTGTTCGTTCCCCCGTACCGATATTTCTCATCCCATTCTCTCCAGATTCGATATCAACGCCTGCCGATGGGCCATGTCCGCATAAATCCCGCCCGCAGCGACCAGTTCCTCGTGTGTGCCCTGGGCCGACGATCCGCCCCTCATCCATCACCACGATCAGGTCCGCATCCTTAATCGTCAGGATCCGATGTGCGACGACCAGGCAAGTCCGACCCTTCATCTCTTCCCTGAGACCGGCCAGGATATCCTCCGCGGTGTGGGTGTGGGTATCCACGCTCGACAGGGCGTCATCAAGGATCAAAATAGAAGGATCACGGATGATCGCACGGGCAAGGGCAGTTCTCTGGCGCTGCCCCCCCGATAGGGTGACCCCTCGTTCTCCCACCAGCGTCCCGAACCTGTTCGGAAATTCTGATATATCCTTCGAGAGCTGGGCGACATCGGCAGACCTTCGCAAGGGCCGGTCTTCATCCTGAGTGGGGTGCGGAGGTGGACCCGATGGATCATCAACCTCTTTCCTGGAAAAATCCTCCGGGAACCCGAAAGTAACATTCTTTCGAAGGTTATCTGAGAAGAGAAAGGTGTCCTGTGTGGGACGAAACCGATATGGTTCCGGAGAATCCTCAGCGGGATCCGTTCGATATCTACCCCGTCGATCAGGACCTGCCCCGGTCCCCCCTTGATCATACGGGGGATCAACCTTGCAAACGTGGTCTTTCCGCAGCCAACCCTCCCCACAAGGCCCACGAAAGCCCCGGCGGGGATCCTCAGATCGATGTCCCGCAGGACCGGCCGCCCATTGTAGGCGAAGTTTAGCCCCCGAAACTCGATCTCTCCGCGAATATTCCGGATCTTCCAGTCGACCTTCAGGTCTTGAATCTCCGGCTCTATCGCCAGGATTTCGTTTATCCGCTTCATAGAAGCGGTCCCCCTCTGATAGAGATCCATCACCCAGCCAACCGCGATCATCGGAAAGATCAGCAGCAGCAGGAAACCGTTAAAGGCGACGAACTGACCCAGTGTAAGCTCATCTTGTATCACCATCCTTCCTCCGATCCAGAGGATCGTGGCGACGCAAGTCCCCCCCAGAATGAACATCAGGGGAAAAAATATACTCCTGAGAATCACCAGGGCCCGGTTCTTTTCCAGGAAAGCCTTATTCAGAAGGGCATAGGCCGATATTTCATTCTCCTCCTGCGCATAGGCCTTTACCACGCGCATCCCGGAGAGGTTTTCCTGCACTCTTGCACTGATCAGGGAGAAATGATCCTGAATGTCACGGAATTAGATGTGCACCCGCGACGAGAGACGATTGACAACCACCGAAAAAACCGGTAGCGGCAGGAGGGCGTAGATTGTCAGTGGGACGTTAATCGTCAGCATCACCCCCAGACTTGCGGTGAACAGGATGGCCGCCTCCAGCGAAAACCGCAACCCCATACCCAGAAACATCCGGACTGCCTCCAGGTCGTTCGTTGCACGGGCCATAAGATCACCCGTGGGTGTCTTTTGAAATGTCGATAGGGACAATTTCAGAAGATGTGCGAAGAAATCGTTCCGGATATCGTATTCCACGTAACGGGCCATTCCGTTCAACACTTTTCGCATTCCGAACCGGAAAACACCCCCGATTATCGCCAGGGACAAAAACAAGATCGCAAAAAACGGGATGTCATTCAGATCGGTCCCCCAAAACCTCTCAACTCCGCCGCGGATACCGAGCACCAGGTTGGTGACGTGACCCGGCATCATCTCCTCATCGGTGATGACATCCACGGCTCGCTCGAGGACAAGCGGTCCCAGAATCGTCAGGCCCTGGGCCGTAAGGGCACAAACACATCCCAGTGCGATGTAGAGACGGTACGGGCGAAGATAGCGACCGAACAGGGTCACTGGCGTCAATGAAAGATCAGACATTTAGATGATGAATGAAAGATGGGTAAGGCATTCGCAGGGAACGAATCACACGGGACTTTCGGGTATAAACAGAGGGGGGCGATCGAGGGTGCCGTGGCGTCAAAATTTTAATACGGGCTCGGAAACACGGTTGTGTCCTTTTAGGATTGAGTTAATTCCCTTTAATTTGGGCTCGAGGTGGTGTCGTCCGGAAGTCCAAAGTGCTCGATCGGGTTGTCATAGAGCAATCTTCGGGCGATCCAGATGGCCTGATCCTCAGTGAAGTAGGATTGCTCCACCTTTTCGGAAAGACACTCCGCTAGAGCGCGGGTGTAGACAGCGACCTTGGCCACGGTCCACTCGCAATAGTAAGAATCGGAAAAAAATCCGTTCAATTTCACGACCGGGATCATCTCCAACCTCTCCCGGATCGCCTCCCGAATGGCCCCCGGGTAGAAAGTGAACCACCATTGACCCGATATCACGCAGTTTGGGAACAACTTCCCCATGCCCGCCAGTTCGTGCATCTGAACCCTATTCAAGATGCAAAGATCGAATGTGACATCGGGATATCGGTTCAACAGGTCTCTCAGAGTTTTCAGCATTCCCGGGTTAACGGAGAAGAGGTCCCCCCCGTTGGGTGCGGGATTCAGGTAGACCGCACGATCAACGCCCAACATGACCTGAAATACGAGCTCATTATCCTGGCAAAATTCCGTATAAGTATAGAAGAGGTGTGCCTGGAGACGCTTGAACTCTTCGTCGGAGAGACGCGTTCCAGAGAGTACCCTGTCGAAAATCCGATCCGCATCCCCTTCGTCTACAGGAAATGCCGGGAACTCGGGCGTCAGGGAGATTGCCGAGGAGCGTGCCCCGTAGTCATTCCGGAATCGATGGTAGATGCTTCCCACGGCACTCTTGAAATCGGAAAGACTACCGACGTTCATCCCGGCCGCCTTTTCTACCGATTGGACGGTCTCCAACCGGTCGCACGCCAGAACGAGGGGATCGATCCGCAATGCGGGGGCGAACATCGACCGATCATATCCGGAAAGATCTTCGTCGTAGCTGTTCGTTAACATGGTACGCTTCACACCAAGGGTTTCCTCAATGACCTGTTTGTGCCAAACTGGACCTGAACAACGTTCTTTAGAACTCTCGAAGACATCCTCCCACGTCGCTTCCCCGAACGCCCCCTTCAGTCCGAAGAGGGTCCGGCATATCTCCTCAAAACCCCACCAGGTGGCCGTATTGGAGATGCGAGAGAGGTAAGGCAGTGCTTCTCGGATCCGGTCCCTACCGGTCTTCGCACCCAGGAGGGTCTGGTGAGGCATACCTGCACTCAGGAGTTCCGACATGATGTAGTGGTAACCGAAGATGTCGGAGATGTCATCCGCCGCCGGGTGATCCCATCGAAGGTGGGTGTGGCAGTCGATGATCGGTATCCGCCTCACCTCGGCTAGGAGGCGTTCCAAAAGGTCCTTTGACTGCATAGCCTTAACCGTCACAGTGAAACATCAAACGTCAAGCAAATAAAGATCCCTTTCGCTTTTCTTATTTGACGTTTCAAGGCTTAATCCCTGGATCTGCAGGAGCTCCTGGCCAACCACCCGGCCTTCCAGATCATAATCACCTGCTTCAGTCACTTCCACTTCCACAAAATCCCCTACCTCTCCCGGTCCCTTCACCATAACCTGTCCATCGATCTCGGGGGCATCCATTCTGGTACGCCCTGTGAAATCGAATCCTGGGTCTTCGGATTCGGAATCGATAAGCACGTTGAAACGGCGGCCCACGAGACCCCCGTTGAAATCCATCGAGACCTCCCGCTGGATATCCATCAGCTGCTCTAGCCGGCTGTGCTTGGCCTCCTCCGACACGGTGTCGATCATCAAACCGGCAGGGGTACCGTCCTCGGAGGAGTATTGAAATACCCCGAGTCTCTCGAACCGGGTCTCCCGTATGAAATCGGAAAGGGAATCGAAATCAGTTTCGGTTTCACCCGGAAAACCCACGATAACAGATGTTCTCAAGACAAGATGAGGTATCCGGTCTCGAAGGCGATTCACAAGGCTTCGGATCGATCGTTCCGTTGTTCCTCTTCGCATGGCCTTCAAGACTGGATCGGAGATATGCTGAATCGGCATGTCCACGTACCCACAGAGTCGCTCCTCGTTCGCAAGGAGGTCGATCAACTCCTCACGCCACCCGGACGGATAGGTATAGTGAAGCCTGAGCCATGCCAGCCTCTTGATCTCCAGAAGGGCTTCGATAAGATCAACCAGCCGGGGGCGGCCATAGATGTCGGCTCCATAGCGCATCGTATCCTGGGAGACAAGGGCAAGCTCCTTGACCCCTGAATCCACGAGACGTTCCGCTTCGCTTACGAGATCCTCGATGGTCATGCTCCGGTTCCGGCCTTTGATCCCCGGTATGGCGCAGAACGTACATGTGCGGTCACACCCGTCGGAGATCCGGAGGTAAGCCCAGTGTCCCGGTGTGGTCAGCTTCCGTCCGCCGTCCCGATAGGTCGGACGATCCCCCTTTTCCAACAGATCATCACAGTGCATGACGATGTCCCGCTCATCCGCCAAGCCCAGGATGCGATCCGCCTCAGTTAATTCATCACTCAACTCTTTTTTGTATCGTTCTGCAAGACAACCTGTTACGATTAACCCCCTGCACCGTCCGTCCCGTTTCTGCCCCGCGGCTTCGATGATTGTATCGATAGATTCCCGTTTGGCGGGTTCAATAAATCCGCAGGTGTTGATGATGATGATATCCGCCTCGGGTGCGTGGCTCGTCAGTTCGTACCCGTTGATCTCCAGCAGATGAAGCATTCGTTCGGAGTCCACGTCATTTTTAGGACACCCGAGGGTGGTGATGTTGACCTTTTCCATAACGAGAGCTTCCAGACTTTTGACTTTTGACTTTTGACTTTTTGAATCTATGCCATAACGTTGACGGAGTCAAGCGCCTTAAAGAGAAACCGGTTAAAATCGCTTGCTTTTCGCCCCTTATGTGAGTAAATTTGAATTTCAACTTACAGGAGACCATTCATGGCATTTAAGTGTGATATTTGTGGGAAAGGTCCGATGACGGGCCATAACGTCAGTCACGCTAAAAATCGAACCAGACGGCGGTTCCTTCCGAACCTCAAGCGTGTCCGGGTGGTGGTGGAAAAGACCAGAAAAAGGTTGTGGGTCTGCACAAGATGCATCAAGTCTGGACGGATCGCCAAGGCGGCGTGAACCGCTTACCCCCGTTGATCCATCCTCAAAGCCCACCGGTAGATGGTGGGCTTTTTTGTTGGCCGTTTCCCTCAATCTCAAGTTGACTTTGGGGTCCTTATCCTATATTTTGAAAATGAGCACAATTGGGGATTTGAAAATCCGGACATCCTATTTGAAATCAACAATTCAATCCGAATTTTTCCAATAATCCTATGGCTTTCCCTAAAATTCGTCTTCGGAGACTTCGGCGTAACGAGACCCTTCGCAGGATGATCCGCGAGAATCATCTCTCTGTGGACGACCTGATCATGCCCCTCTTCGTCTGTCCCGGCCAAAGAGTCCGAAATGAGATCGGATCGATGCCTGGGAATTATCAGATGTCGATTGATGTGCTCGTCGAAGAATGTCGAACCGTAGCAGACCTCGGGATTCCAGCCGTGATCCTGTTCGGAATCCCCGAGCAAAAGGACGAACTCGGTTCGGAGGGCTACACCGAACGTGGAATCATCCAACAGGCAATTCCGGAGATCAAGGAGAGCGCTCCTGATCTTTGTGTGATCACGGATGTCTGTCTTTGCGAGTATACAAGCCACGGACACTGCGGAGTCATTAAGTCCGGGGACGTGGACAATGATGCGACTGTGGATCTGCTGGTTAAAGAAGCCGTCTCTCACGCCGCTGCAGGAGCCGACATGGTCGCCCCTTCTGACATGATGGATGGACGGGTAGGCGCGATCCGTGGCTCCCTTGACAAGGAGGGTTACAGCCACATTCCGGTTATGGCCTATGCGGCGAAGTTCTGCTCGGGGTTTTACGGACCCTTCAGGGAGGCTGCAGAATCAGCCCCGAAATTCGGGGACCGGAGGTCCTATCAGATGGATCCCGCCAACGGGGACGAAGCCCTCCGGGAAGTAGCCTTAGATCTGGAGGAAGGCGCCGACATCGTGATGGTAAAGCCCGCTCTTGCCTACCTGGATCTGATTCGCCGGGTCAAGGACCGGTTTGGCGTCCCTGTTGCGGCCTATAATGTGAGCGGGGAGTTCTCGATGGTCAAAGCTGCGTCCCAGATGGGCTGGATTGACGAAGACCGGATCGTAGACGAAATCCTCATCTCGATAAAACGCGCCGGGGCGGATCTCATCCTCACCTACTTTGCAAAAGATATCGCAAGGAAAATCGGATAGAAATCGGGTGTCGCTAACGCGGATCAGGGCGCCGCACCCGATCCCTATCCCTTACCCAATGAAACCTAGTCCCGGGATGACGGGCAGTGTGGACCCGATCCCTGAAAACTGGACCCGCTTTTCAAGGAGGAATTCGACGTGGCCTATGATCTCCAGATCTTTTCGGGCAACATAAACCGGGCTCTTGCAGAGGAGATTTGCACGGTTCTGGAAGTCCAGATGGGAGAAGCCCTTGTCACCAGTTTTCCGGGCGGAGAGACACGGGTTCAGATCCAGGAAAATGTCCGTGGGAAGGATGTCTTTGTCATCCAGACGATCAGCGCCGGGGGGGATGACCTCTCGCCCAACGACGCCCTTATGGAGCTCCTGATTCTGATCGACGCGGCAAGGCGGGCTTCTGCACGTCGAATCACGGCGGTGCTGCCGTACTACGGCTATGCCAGGCAGGACCGGAAGGCCAGTCCCAGGGTCCCCATCACCGCAAAACTGGTCAGCAACCTCCTTGTGACCGCAGGGGCTCGGCGCGTCCTTACCCTCGACCTTCACGCGAATCAGATCCAGAGCTTCTTCGACATACCAGTAGACCACCTTTATGCCATCAACGTTTTCGGAGAGTACCTGAAAAAGAAAGATGTTAGCAACCTGGTCGTCGTTTCCCCGGACATCGGGCGCACCAAAATGGCCCGGGCTTATTCGGAGCTCCTTCATTCCCCTCTTGCGGTCGTGGACAAGCGGCGATCCAGCGACCGGGAGACCGAGATCATGAACGTAATCGGCGAGGTGGAGGGGAAAAACGTGGTCATTCTTGACGACCTGATCTCCACAGGGGGGTCTATTACACAAGCGGCTGCAACTCTGAAAGAAAAGGGGGCACTCGACATTTGCTCGGCCATCGTTCACCCGGTCCTGGCAGACCCTGCGGTCGAGCGATTGGAGAAATCGGTAATCTCTGAGCTCGTCGTCTCGAACTCGATTCCAATCCCTGAAAAGGCAAAAAACGGCAAAATAACGGTCCTTTCAGTGGCGCCTATCCTGGCAGAGGCCATTCGCCGGATCCATAATGACGAATCGGTCAGCACCCTGTTCGCAAACGCCGAGGTTGAGGGATAATTCCGCGAAATAAAACGGCCGGCCCGCTTGGAGCAGGACCGGCCTGGAGGACGACGCGCATGCCGGCAACGTCGCCTTCATAAAATCGGTTTAAGTTTATTACTATCAGTTTCTTAGATCAATACCTCTTTGGATAAAAAAAGCGCCTAACCTACCAGGCGCCGAGTTTTCTATTGTCGAAGCTCCACTTTCCATATAGGGAAGTGGAGACTTCCTGTTGGGCCACCCTACGCAGGTTCAAGGCACTTTTCGGAGAAAAGTCCTCCTGAGTCAAATATATGGTTTGGGGTGGAAAAGTCAAGGGCAAAACTCGCCCGGAAGATCCAGGGGGATGGGGCTTCACCCATTCTCACTTCAGCCTCCTCCATCCATGCCCTGACTCCTGTGAACGGACCCCTGATCTTCATCACGTGTACCCCTCCCGTTTCAGTCGTATGATTTCCCGTCGCTCTTTCTTCGTCATAGGACGGCCGCGTTGAATGGCCTGAGGCTGCAGACTCGATTGTTCCTTGATCTGCTCTCGCCGTTTCAGGCTCTCTTGGGTTTCCTCGTATAACAGTGTGGCCTGTGCCGCCGGACCCCGTCTTGATGACAGTCCTCGAACCACCACCGTATATTCATAGATCCCCAGTCGAATCCGGATTTCATCCCCGATATTTACCTGTTTTCCGGGCTTTGCCCGGTTCTCGTTCAGGCGGATCTTTCCTCCTGCAATCGCCTCCGCCGACAGAGACCGAGTCTTGAAAAACCGGGCGGCCCACAGCCACTTATCCAGGCGGGTCTTGTTGTCTTCCTGATCTTTCTTCATGCGCTTTTCGATTTCAAACTGGCGTCAGTTGTCGGCTGTCTGGGTAATTCCCACTTCCTTTATCGTTCATCTTTCATTCTTTCGGTCAGCCGCCGGTGTGCGCTTGAGAAGGCATAATCCCCCAGCGCTTCGGGTTCGATCCAGGCCACCTCCGCACAATTGAGCGGGCGGATCGGGCCGGATTGGAACTTACAGCTGAATGGATGGATGGTCAGGCGAAAATGGGTAAATCCGTGATTTATGGACCGCAGGCGTCTCAAGGTCAGGACCTTTGCCCCCACCTCCTCCCTGACACCCCGGACACAGGCGTCGGCCAGTGTCTCCCCCTTTTCCCGGCGTCCCCCAGGGAGCTCCCAGAGCCCCCCCAGGAGCCCCTCCTCTTGTCTTCTGGCGATCAGAAATCGCCCATCCTTCCGACGGACCATTCCGACGGCCTCTTCATAGTGGGGACGAGCCCTTTTCCGACTTTTTAAGGGTATCCGTTCCTGAGTCCCCGCAGCCCGGGCTGAGCAGATCCGGCTCAACGGACAGACCCCACAGGATGGCGCTTTTGGCTTACAAACAAGAGCCCCGAGCTCCATCGCGGCCTGGTTGAAATCCCTTGCGCGCCCGCGAGGAAGAAGCGATTGAGCAAGATCTGAAATCCGGGTTTTCACCCTGGGCTGGGACACATCGTCTTCGACCCCGAAGACCCGGCAAAGGACCCTGGTGACGTTTCCGTCAACAGACGCCCAATTCTGATTGAAGGCGATGCTCAGGACCGCCGAAGTCGTGTAGGTGCCAAACCCGGGAAGCCTTGCCATCGATTCACGACCTTTTGGAATCAACCCGCTAAACTCCGATACGATCGCCTTTGCAGCCTTGTGCAGATTCCGGGCCCTGGCATAATAACCCAGGCCTTCCCATACCTTCAGAACATCCTGTAACGGAGCCCGTGCAAGGACACCGATGTCAGGAAACGCCTCTAAAAACCTCCGGTAATATGGGATAACCGTATCCACCTGGGTCTGCTGGAGCATGAACTCCGAAACCACCACCCTGTAAGGGTTCGGGGAACTCCGCCAGGGCAAGTCCCGGCGATTGCGTTTATACCAGCGCAGAAGGGGGCCGGGAAAGCGTTTTTTTGAATCGATTACGGGCAATGGGTCTCTATGAAAGCAGGTATCGGGGGAGGTTGAAATGAAAAGGTGCAGTGGCAGGTGGCAGGTGGCAGGTGCAGGAAAAAACACAATTAATAGAGATCAAAAAGCTATCTGCTCCTGCTACGCTTCCAACAACGTCTCCAGCTCACCCGCCTCGGTAACAGGCGCTGAACAGGTGAAATTTTTGCAGACATATGCAGTTGCCCGACCGTCTTTCTGGGTCTTCCCTTCCAGAAGCGGGATGACCTTCGTAACCTCCTGGGAATCAGCAGGATCACGCAGACATATGACCTTATTGGGAAGGAGACGTCCGTGAACGCTTGAGAGCAGTTCCTTCGTATCCTCCTGATCCCTCCCCCCCACGATTGCGATCTCCTTCGGCCGCTGGATATAGAGATCGAGAGCACATAACATGTGTGAAAATCCCCCGGGAGCTCCCTCCATGAAATCCCGAAAGAGATTCAGGACCCTTTCCCCCTTCTTCCAGAGATCCTGGCGTCCCGTCAGAGCCCCCAGCCGCAGGAGCGCGTGCGTGGCCACTGAGTTTCCGGATGGGGTTGCGTTGTCGTAGGGATTTTTTGACCGGACAAGAAGCGCCTTGTGGTCGTGGCTCGTGAAGAAGAACCCTCCCCCGGGCTCATCCCAGAATTGCTCAAGCATGACATCATTCAGTTTTTGGGCTTCCTGGAGCCACTTCACCTCGAAGGTGGCCTCGTAAAGGTCGATCAGGCCGCAGATTAAAAACGCGTAGTCCTCCAGATAACCGTTGAACCGGGCCCGTCCGTCCTTATACGTATGACGGAGCCTTCCATCCTTCATAAGTTTGCTGAGGAGAAACGCCGCAGTCCGTTCTGCCACAGTCTGATATCGATTATCGGCCAGAACACCTGAAGCCCTTGCAAGGCTGCTGATCATCAGGCCGTTCCACGAGGTTTGAATCTTATCGTCCAGGCCGGGCTTCACTCGATTCTCCCGATCCTCAAACAGTTTTCCACGCCCTTCTCGGATGATCTCCTCAAGGGACACCGCCTCCATCTTTAAAAGTCGCGCGATATTTTCAACGGGCTCTGGGGCATTAAGGATGCTCTTGCTGTCCTCGAAATTTCCGTGGGGAGTGACCTCAAAATACCGGCAGAAGGCGGCCCCTTTCGACTCACCCAGAACAGATTCGACCTCATCCGGAGTCCACACGAAGAACCTACCCTCCTCCCCCTCGCTGTCCGCATCCTGAGTGGAGAAAAACCCGCCTTCGGGATGGGTCATCTCCCGGATCACATATTCCAGCGATTCCTCTACCACCCGCCGGAAGAAGGATTCTCCCGTGGCCTGGTAGACCTCAAGGTATAACTGGGTGAGCAGGGCGTTATCATACAGCATCTTCTCGAAGTGCGGGACCAGCCACCGAGCATCCACGGAGTAGCGGTGAAATCCACCGCCAAGCTGGTCATAAATCCCCCCATTGCCCATCTTTCTACAAGAATGGGTCACCATATCCAGTGAATTGGAGACCCCGGTCCGTCGATAATACCGGAGGAAGAAAGCCAGGTTCATACTCCCCGGAAACTTGGGCGCGGAACCGAACCCCCCGTGCGTGTGGTCAAACTGGCCAGCCAGAGTCCGATATGCCGAGTCGAGCAGTTCGGGACTCAGAACCCCTCCTTCACGGGAATGTACGGAGGCGGCCTGTTCCAGGTACTCCCGAAGTTTCCTCGACCGATCCTGGACCTCCCCCTTTCTGGAATGATAAAATTGAGAGACGGATAGCAGAATATTCCGAAATCCGGGCCTTCCATAACCGTCTTCCGGGGGAAAATAGGTCCCTCCGTAGAACGGTTCCAGATCAGGCGTCAGGAAGACTGACATAGGCCATCCCCCGCTTCCTGTCATCGCCTGCACCGCGTGCATATAGATCTCGTCAACGTCGGGCCGCTCCTCCCGATCCACCTTGATGTTCACGAAATGTTCATTCATCGAGGCAGCGATCGCCTCCTGTTCAAAGGATTCGTGCTCCATTACGTGACACCAGTGGCAGGCCGAGTACCCGACGCTCAAGAAGATCGGCTTGTCCTCCTCCCGGGATCGCTGAAACGCATCCTCCCCCCACGGATACCAGTCTACCGGGTTATGGGCGTGCTGAAGAAGGTAGGGGCTTGTTTCGTCGATGAGACGGTTTGTATGCTTGTGGTCTGACATGGTGTGTTCTCCCTTTATGAGAACTGGGAAACCTCAAACGGCATGCGTTAAATGAACAATGCTTTAGGAAATCGATATCTCGCGCTTAAGAATTTCCCAAATCTCAAGGCCTTATGATTGTGTTTTGCAGTTTGCAATTTTCATATTTTTATTATTCTTCCCCCCTTTCACCGCTTTAACAATCATATGGCTTTTCGATGTTATCGTCCGTCCTCCCTCATCGAAATAACGCATCAGACCCGTCCATCGGCCGTCTTTCTCCCACTTTGGCCGAAGTGGACTCTTTGAAAAACAGGTCTCTAACTCCGAAATCGTTGAGAACTGAAGGACCTCTCGATCGATACTCAGGTGCTCGAGGGTAAATCCCGTCTTCTTTAAAACCTCACGCATCCGCTCCTGGGAATAAGCAAACCGAGATGCGCGTCCGGTTTCCTGCCACTGAGCTTCCTCCAGGCAGCAGAAGATCACGTTGCCTCCGGGATCCAACGCCTCCCACGATCGAATGATCATCGAGTCCGACATACAGAGATTTGCGATCACGGCGTCGATCCGGGACGGGGAAACCAGGCTTCGATAATCGGTTATCTCTCCGTCGGCAACACGAAAGGTGACGTTGTCCAAACACCGGTCTTCCACGATTCTGCTTGCCTGTTTGATCCGTTCCTCGGCCACATCGATGCCCACGATCTTTCCGGCAATCTCAGCGGCCTCAACTGTCAGCGTACCCTCTCCGCATCCCACATCGATAAACAGACGGTTCTTCGATCCCGCTTCTCGAATAAGAGATAACAATTTGGGATTCAAAAGGTTGTGGCAGTCGCTGAGATCGCCGGCCATATCCTACCGATGATGAAACGTTCGGATCGTGACTTCAGGTGATGAGAATATAGAACAGCGTTCATTCCCGAACAACAAAAAAGCCGATGGGCATCACGGTGAGGAAAAAAATCTGGCTTCCAGGTGTCATCTTTTTTATCCTCGGTAGGTCCTTGTCCTATCGTCTATAATGATTTGACAAGGTGCCTCATGTTTCGTAAATTGACACAGTTAACGGTTTTTCTCCTTCCAATTTTTTCCTGCGAACTTATGCCTTCGATAGAAGATATCCTGAAAAATCACGCCTCCAGTCGTGGAACCTTGATCGTGGCGCTCCAGGAGATCCAGAATTCCCACGGACATATTCCACGGGAAAGAATACCGGAGATCGCAAGCGCTTTCGGTTTAACCGACTCTGAGGTTTTCGGGGTCATCAGTTTCTATACGGACCTTCGCTTGGAGAAAAGCGGAGAAACCACAATCCGAATCTGCTGTGGAGACTCCTGTGCAGCGACGGACGGATACAGCATCCTCGGGTCAATCTGCAATCATCTTGGGATCTCGAATGACGAAACAACAAAAGACGGAAAAGCGACCCTTCGCATCGCCTACTGCCTGGGTAACTGTGCCCTCTCTCCGTCAATGATGATCGGAGAGCGAGTTTATGGACGGCTCAACCCGAAAAAGGCAATTGAGATCGTGAAACATCAAACGTGAGATGTCAAACAAACCCTTAATTTCGCGATGAACATCTTCATATCAACAGATTCATCCAGCGTCGCGGCCGGTTCCCTAGAGGTCCGGGAGGCCCTCCAAACCGAGATCGATCGCCGGGGACTGGACGATTCGATCATCTCCACGGGAAGCCGGGGAGGTTATTTCCTCGAGCCCATGATCGAACTCGATACGCCACTCGGGCGGCTTGCCTATGTCAATCTAAATGCCGAAGATGTTCCAGGGCTTGTTGGTCGGGGATTGCTGGAGGGAAAAGATATCGATCCTTTCTACAGGGGTCCGGTGGATAAGATCCCGTTTTTCGAGAGACAAACCCGCATCACCTTCGATCGTTGTGGCATTGTCGATCCCTCCTCCCTCGACTCGTGTGTGGAAGCCGGGGCGTATAAGCCGCTGCAAAAAGTCCTGTTTGAGCTTAAACCGCAACAGGTCATCGATGAAGTAAAGGAGTCAGGCCTGCGCGGCCGGGGAGGTGCGGCATTCCCCACGGGTATAAAATGGCAGACAGCCAAGGACTTCCCCGCCGATGAAAAATTCATTTTGGCGAACGGAGACGAAGGCGATCCCGGTACATATGCCGACAGGATGATCATGGAAGGAGACCCGCACGCCCTGATCGAAGGTATGGTCATCGCGGCTTATGCAGTAGGGGCTTCTTCCGGTTATATTTACATAAGGGCGGAGTACCCGGAAGCGATCCGCAGGATGCAGTCCGCCATGGATCAAGCCAAGGCTTCGGGCTTTCTCGGACCCGATATTCTGGGGAGCGGGTTCGATTACGACATGGAGATCCGGATCGGAGCGGGCGCCTACATCTGCGGCGAGGAGACTGCCATGATCGAAAGTCTCGAGGGAAAACGCGGGATGGTCAGGACCAAGCCCCCCTTCCCGGCCGAGAAAGGCCTGTTCGGTAAACCCACGATCGTCAACAACGTCGTTACGCTTTCAACGATCCCCCCAATCCTGGACCAAGGGGGGAAGTGGTATTCTTCATTCGGAGTAGGCCGCAGCAAAGGCACCATCCCGTTACAGCTCGCAGGAAGCCTCCGGACACCCGGTCTAGTGGAAATCCCTTTCGGGTCGACCGTCGGGGATCTCCTGGAGTCTTTCGGGGGTGGCATGCCCGAAGGCCGAACGTTTAAGGCGTTTCAGGCGGGAGGGCCCCTGGGCGCTATCTTCCCGCCTTCCCTCCGCGACACCATAATCGACTTCGAGGCATTCTCGGAAGCCGGCGGCCTGATCGGCCACGGGGGCATCGTTGTATTCGACGAGCGGACCGACATGGCCAAAATCGCACACCATTTCGCCCGTTTCTTCGTCCACGAGTCCTGCGGCGTTTGCACCCCGTGCCGGATCGGAACGAAAAGGGCGGAGGAAATCCTGGAACGCGTCGTCGACGGTGCCTCGGACCGTTCCGAGCTGGATCTCCTTGAGGACCTGGCCGGTACAATGGCACCGGCAAGCCTCTGCGCTCTGGGACAGATGGCGACAAATCCGATCACCAGCGCCATGAACAGTTTCCCTGAAGAGTTCACGAATCGAATAAAACCTGCGACACGTTAACCTTATAAATAATCCTTCCTGAAAAGGAGAGGAAAATGTCCTCCGGCAACGGCAAAGACAAAGCGCTTAACATCACCGTCAACGGACGATCCGTCTCGGTTCCCCCGGGCAGTACCGTCCTAAAGGCCGCGAAGAGCGCGGGAATCTATATCCCTTCCCTGTGTGCGTCCGATAATCTCTCTCCCTTCGGATCGTGTCGGATGTGTCTTGTTTCGATCGAAGGGGCCCGGGGCTTCCCGGCCTCCTGTACCACCCCCGCATCCGATGGCATGGTCGTGACCACCAACACCCCTGAGATCACCCGGCTGAGACGAAACGTGATGGAGCTTTATCTGTCGGATTTCGGAGAGACGCCGGACAATCGGACCGATGGGGGCCGTCATCCATTCCTGGACATCGCAGCCGATTTAGGACTCCGGGAGGTCCGTTACAAGGGGGTCAAACACGATCGCCCAGTGGACGACTCCAACCCATACTTCCGATTCGATCCCAACCTGTGCATATCCTGTGGCCGATGCGTTCGGGCATGCGACGAAATTCAGGGGACCTTTGCCATACAGCTCCTGGGGCGGGGTTTCGATACGTCGGTGGTCGCCGGTGCGGGCGTCTCTTTCTCGGAGTCGAACTGCGTCTCCTGCGGGGCCTGCGTGAAGGAGTGTCCGACCGGTTCCCTGGATGAGAAGCGTCTGATTCAGGCGGGACCTCCGGACGACAGCGTCCGCACAACATGTGCATACTGCGGAGTGGGCTGCCAGTTCGATGCGCAGCTTCACGACGGAAAAGTCGTGGCGATGAAGCCCGTCGAAGACTCCCCGGTTAACTGGGGCCACGCCTGTGTGAAAGGGCGTTTCGCGTTCGACTACGTGTACTCTCCCGATCGGTTAAAGGCCCCGCTGATCAGGAAAAATGGATCTTTCGTTGAGGCATCCTGGGATGAAGCGATTTCCCTGATCGCCTCAAACTTCAAACGCATCATCGCGGAACACGGCCCGGACGCCCTGGGCGGGATCTCCTCCTCGCGCGGCACGAACGAGGAGAACTATCTGATGCAGAAGTTCTTCCGAGCCGCCCTGGGGACGAATAATATTGACAACTGCGCCCGTGTGTGCCACAGCGCGACCGTTTCTGGGATGATGGAGGTGTTCGGAATCGGCGCCGCGACCAACGGGCTGGAGGACATCGATCTGGCGAATCTCCTTATGATCGTCGGGGCCAACCCAACCGAGGGACATCCGGTCACCGGCGCCCGTATCAAGCGGGCCGTTCGACGCGGAACCACCCTGATCGTGATTGACCCCAGGAAGATCGAGCTGACCAAATACGCCGCCGTCCACATGCAGCTCAAACCCGGGACAAATGTCGCCGTCTTGAACGGGATCGCAAACGTAATCCTGGAAGAAGGCCTCTACGATGAACCCTTTATCGGACGCCGGTCCGAAAATTTCGAGGCCTACCGACGTATGATGGCCACCTATACCCCCGAGCGCGTCCAGGAGATCTCGGGGGTCAATGCAGATCTCATCCGAAAAGCCGCACGTCTTTATGCCAAGAGCGGGGCCTCCATGTGCTGCCACGGACTCGGGGTCAGCGAGCACAAGTACGGGTCCTACGGTGTGATGGCCATGGCCAATATCGCGCTTCTCACCGGCAACGTCGGGAAACCCGGAACGGGGATCAACCCCTTGCGCGGCCAGAACAACGTTCAGGGTTCCTGCGACGTGGGTTCCATGCCCCACGCCCTCACGACCTATCAGAAACTCCAGGACCCGGATGTCCGCGCCAAGTTCGAGGCCGTCTACGGCACACCCATCATCGCCACCCCCGGGCTGAAGATCCCGGAGATGTACGAGGCTATGATCGCGGGGAAGATGAAGTCCCTCTACCTGGTGGGATATGATGTGCTCCACACGGACCCCAACACACACCTCGTCCGTAGTGCCCTCGAAAAACTGGATTTCCTGGTGGTCCAGGATCTTTTCATGAACGAGACGGCCAAACTTGCACACGTCGTCCTCCCCGGCGCTTCATTTCTTGAGAAAGACGGCACTTTCACCAACGGAGAACGCCGGATCCAGCGCATCCGCAAGGCCGTAGCGCCGATCGGCCAGGCCCGGTCCGACTGGGAGATTGTCTGTTCCATCTCCGAGGCCATGGGCTACCCGATGAAATACGACCACCCCTCAGAAATCATGGACGAGATCGCCAGTCTCACCCCTTATATGGCCGGGGTCAGCTTCGATCGGCTCGAGGGAAACGGGATGCAATGGCCGGTCCTGGACAGGAACCACCCCGGGACGCCCGTCATGCACCAGGAGCAGTTCCCCCGGGGGAAAGGGAAGTTCTCACCCGCCGAGTACCTGCCGCCCGGGGAGGAGCCGGACAGGGAATACCCCTTCTGTCTGGTGACAGGCCGTATCCTCCACCACTATAACAGCGGGACCATGACCCGCCGCACCCGCCTGATGCACTGGGTGGACGAGGACCTGGTGGAGATTCATCCCGAAGATGCCGTTGAACTCGGCGTGGCCGATGGCGAGAAAGTTCGCATGTCGAGCCGGCGCGGGGAAATTAGCCTCACGGCGCATCACAGCGATCGTGTCGCCCCGGGGCAGGTCTTCGCAACCTTCCATTTCCCCGAGTTACGCCTGAACGAACTTTTGTCCTCCTCGGCCGATGTCCTATCGAAATGCCCGGAATACAAGGTTTCGGCCGTACGGATTGAAAAGATCGCCGCGGCGAAGGACACGCTGGTTGCCACGGATTGAGCCGATTTCGGATTTCAGAACCGGGGTGCGGCAGGTCTTATCTAATCCGAATCGATAGATCCGCAAATGGAATCAGCCCAGAAGCCTCTTGCGAAAGTCGCCATCACCCCCCACGGTACAACCCGGTTAAAAGGTCAATCTGCAGTCTCTGCCGAGGATCAGCTTGCCGTTGAAGAACCCCTGGAGATCCGTATAGGGGGAGATCCCGTTGCGGTCATCATGAGGACTCCGGGAGACGACTTTGAGTTGGCCGCGGGTTTCCTGCACACCGAGGGCGTCCTTCAATCCCCGACGGACATCGGGGCCATATCTTATTGCCGGGATGCCCAACCCCCAAACCTCGAAAACATCGTTGACGTCGTCTTGGCGGACGGGGTGAAGTTTGACTTCGAACGCCTCCGCAGGAATGTGTATGCCTCGTCCTCTTGCGGCATCTGTGGCAAGGCCACGATCGATGCAATCCACGCACACGCCCCCCCTATTACCGCGGATTTCACCCTTCCCCCGAAACTCCTCTATTCCCTTCCCGACCGCCTCCGCGCCGAACAAACGGTATTTGATAAGACGGGGGGACTCCACGGCGCCGGTTTATTCGACCTAGACGGAAACCTGATCGTCCTGAAAGAGGATGTAGGACGCCACAACGCCGTGGATAAGGTCATCGGCCATCTCCTGATAGCAGAAAGGCTCCCCGCCGGGATATCCATCCTGATGGTCAGCGGACGGGCGGGATTCGAGATTTTACAAAAGGCCCTGGTGGCCCGTGTACCCGTGGTCTCTGCGGTTTCCGCCCCATCCTCCCTGGCAGTCGAACTCGCGGCCAAATCGAACATGACCCTTGTGGGTTTCCTTCGGGGGGATCGGCTCAACGTCTACACAGGCTCCCATCGGATCCGGCTCGATCCTCCCGATCCTCCCAAATTTCCCGCACGGTGAGAGGAGGAAGGACAAAATACGTATGGCGGTTTGGAAATGTGGAAGTAAATAAAACGACGCATTCGTCAATATGTTCTCACTTCTATACTTCCATACTTATCTCCCTCCTCAACACCTTCTTCGCTCTCCCCATACTCCCATACGTCCCCTGCTTCCATGGCATAAAAAAAACCGATGGACTTCGCATCGGCATTTCCGTCTTTTCCCCAATATGCCAAATCGATCAAGAGAACGGGCGCTTTCTATACCGCGTCGGGCTGATCTTGAGCTGATCTCGATATTTCGCTACGGTCCTACGGGCAATGTCAATACCCTCCGATTTCAGGATTTCCGCGATCTTCTGATCGCTTAATGGAGCCTTAGGGTTCTCTTCCGCGATCATCTTTGCGATCTTCCCTTTCACGGTCTTGGTTGAAATTTCCCCGCCTTCTTCCGTTGATAGCTTTCCGTCGAAGAAATACTTCAACTCGAACACCCCGTGCCGTGTCTGTACATACTTCCCGTTGATCACTCGGCTGATTGTCGAGATGTGCATCTCGACCTTATCAGCCACCTCCTGGAGGACCATCGGACGAAGGTGGCCCGGCCCTTCGTCGAAAAACTCTTTCTGATTCTGAACGATGCGCCGCATCACCTTGAGCATCGTGCCCCGGCGTTGATCGATTGCGTTAATCAACCAGCGGGCTGAGTTAAGCTTGGTCAATACATATTTTTTTGCCTCTCCGCCTTCCCTTTCAGATTGATTGAGCAGAAACTTATAGAGGGGATTCACCCGCAGGGTCGGAACCTTCCGGTCGTTCAGGAAAACGAGATATTGGCCGTCCACCTTTTCGACTTGCAAGTCCGGATAGACCAGATTTTCATTGATCCTCGGTTCAGGCGAAAACCCAGGTTTTGGGTTCAGGGATTCGATAATCTTCGAGGCGGAATTGATCTCCTCCTTGGTAATGTTGAGGGATCGACATATTCGACTATATCGCCGGTTAATCATATCGTCAAGATAGTTCCGCACAATCGTCATGGGGACCGAATCTCCCATGCCCCGATCTCGAAGCTGGATCATCAGACATTCGCGCAGATTCCGGGCGGCTATACCGGACGGTTCGAACGATTGAATCGTCGCAAGGATGCGTTCAACCTCGTCCACAGAGATGCCGATCACGTCAGCGATCTCGGCGGATGAAAGGGTTAGAAAACCATCATCGTCCAGGTTCCCAATAATATATTCCGCAACTTCCCAGTCGGCTTCCGTCAGGTCGGTAAATTGCAGCTGCTCACGGAGGAGATCCAGCATCGATGGGCGATTCGCCTCGCTGTTCTCCCAGGATTCCGCGTTGGGATCAAATTCTTCACGGTGCGAGTTATAGCCACCGGCGGCTTCGTTCAGGTAATCTCTCCAGTCGTCGGCGTCCAAGGATCCGTCGACATCCCCGGCCGCTAGATTCGAATCCACGGGTTCGTCCGGGACCTGATCGGGCACCTCCGGGGGGTCGGGGACCTCAGATGCTTCGGACGTTGGCTCGGCGTCAAGGTTCTCATCTCCGGCCGAGTCATCCTGCGACTTCTCCTGATCCTGGGATAACTCTTCTTCAGACAACTCCTCCAGCAGAGGATTGGTCTCCAATTCCTGCTGGATGGCCTGTTCCAGCTCAATCGTCGGCATTTGAAGAAGGCGCAAAGAATGGATGAGCTGCGGAGCCATCTTCTGCTGCAATGAAACTTGCTGGGTCAATCGAAGCATTGGACCCTTTCAGAGGGACAATCTGTTCTCCCAGGATTCCAAGATAACCGTTAATAAAAACTTACAGCATGCCCTCCCCCGGCACAACTGTTTTTTTTCCTCCTGCGGAGGATGCTCCGCCCTCTTTTCGATCCCCGAACCACGAATCACGATCCCCGGGTTCTTTACATCCGGAAACCCTCGCCCAGATAAATCCTCCGGACCTCAGGATCATCAGAAAGGTCCCGGGCGGTACCGGACATACGAAGTTCCCCTTCAAAAATGATGTAAACCCGGTCCGAGATCGTCAATGTCTCCCGTGCACGGTGATCGGTGATGAGAAGCCCGATACCACTAGAGCGCAGCTTATCGATAATGCCTTGAATGTCCTCTACCGTTTTGGGGTCAACACCCGAGAACGGTTCATCGAGAAGCATGAACTTCGGATCTACCGCAAGTGCTCTTGCAATCTCAACTCGCCGGGTTTCCCCCCCCGAAAGGGTGTCTGCCTGTTGTCGAGCCAGATGGATGATCCCCAGTTCCTCAAGAAGATGATCCGTGCGTTCCCGCTGGAGGCTTCGTGTCAGCCCTCTCGCTTCAAGGACGGCCCGGACGTTCTCACTCACCGTCAGTTTCCTGAAAACCGATGGTTCCTGTGAAAGATATCCGATCCCAGAACAAGCCCGCTTGAACATTGGCATGGATGTTACATCCAGATCATCTAGATGAATGGTTCCTCCGGTGGGCTTGACCAGACCAACGATCATATGAAAAGTTGTGGTTTTACCGGCCCCGTTTGGACCTAGAAGTCCAACCACTTCGCCGGGTTGAACATCGACGCCCACCTGATTGACCACCCGGCGTTTGCCATAGTCCTTGATCAATCCCTCAGCAGAGAGTGACAAAACCCTCTATTTCCTTCCCTGAAATTGAATTTAGATTACGAAAGTGTCTGAAATGTATGGGGATTAGATAGTTTGGGGGCATGGAAGGTAATTCTTCTCCGGACATCCGTACATTTCCACGTTTCCACAACCCCCTCTTCTCCTCATTTTTCCGGTTCATCACGCCCACGGCTTTTCTTCTCGCCTTCCGTCATCCAGTAGGATCCCACCACAGCCCCCTCGACAACAGCCCGTTGAAGGGCTCCGTCCTCCATGGCCAAACGGATATGATCCCCCGACAACCGATTTTTTCCCCCCCGCTCCTTGTCCGGAGGGTGAGCCGGAAGGTATTCACATATCGCGTGTCCTTGCAGGATTACCTTTCCAATCCGATCTTTCTCGAATTTAATTTCGATTCTGTCCGCTCCAAGTTTCGTAATTTCGGACCTATCCCCCGAGGTGTGAATTCCATGACCTTTCCCTTCACCGATGACCCCTTGGACTCGATTCCCGTAGAAGGCCAGTAAAATATCCTCTGCTTCGAGTTCGATCTTGGAACTGTCTACCCCGCGAAACGCCGTCCTGGCAGTCCCTTTTGAATCCGCACCAAGAAGCGAACCCTCCTGGACTTCGACTAAAATCGTATCGCCTTCCAACATGCTCCATTCCTTATGCTTTCCCGTTACATTGTAGCGGTTCTGTAGGACCTTCCCCCTTCCAACCGCCTTAATGAATCCCACCCGATTACCCCTCAGTTTGAGCTCCACCCAATCCCCGAAAACCTCGGTGGTATCGATGGAATCCGATTCCCGGCTAAATCGTCTAATAATGGGATCCCCGCTCAAGGTAACAACGGTGGTATCCGCAAAAACTTTCTGGCAGGTCGCGTAGAATGGACCGATCTCCACCACAACCTCTCCTTCGCTCTCAATCCCTTCTCCGCGGCCGGAAAAGCGGATCACCTTTCCTGAGATCGTTAAGGGTTCAAAAACCGACCGCGTCAGGCGTGGTCGGCCCCGTGCAGTGCCGGAGCGCCCACCGGGTTCGATTTCAAGAGAGTCTGCAGCCAAGCGCACGCTGGACTGATCATACCAAACCGAGACACGGCCGATGGCCTCAATTCGATCCTGAAAGAAGTTAATCCTGTCCCCTTGGAGTTCCCTTCCCCCCCCGGTCAGGATCGCCCCGCCCGATGCCACAATCCTCCGATTCTTCCAACGATAACTCAAAGAATCCGCAAGGATCTTCCCCACAGGATCTACCACCTCGACGCGGTGATAGAAAAGAAGCTTTTCGGCCGTGTATTCAGCACCTCCAGAGCGAACCGTTGTGCTTTCCAGAACAGCTTGCACGCTTCCGGTATATTTCCGCCGAATAACCGACCCATCTTGTGAGGTCTCCATATGATCCGCGTGGATTTCGTATGACTCTTCCGCGGAAACCACCTCCCCCGATAGCAGGAGGATAAAAATTGCAAACCTATTCAAAAAGCATCCTCACGGGTTAAGAAAGGGCATCATCCTGGACCTATATCACGGTTCATCGTTTCTTCTTTGTGGTCACGTTCCGCATAGACCAATTCTTCAGATCCGGTGTGGACTCAAAACCGATTCCGGTCTCAATACCCTCCGGATTTTGAATGATGACAGCCCCATCTCCATATATTCGATCCTTATTGTTATCCCAACGGAGGGACTGAGTCTTCAGAATGGTGCTGTCAGAGGTCGTAACGACTACGTCGCCAAGGGCCTCCATACTCCTGTCCAGATGTTTAAAGGCGCCCTTGCTCGACCGCAAGACAGAAGCCTGTTCCCCTGAAGGATCGAAAAACGAGACTTCCACACCCTGATCCAGACTGTCCACTCTTGACGCACCGTAGTTCCGGTATCGGGCAGCCCGGAGGACTGCCCTTCGGATTCCGGACTTCGTCACTACGCTTTCCCACCCCCAGGCCACCTGCTCGGGTTTTAAACCCTCACCTTGTTTTTCGCTTTTGGGTTTCTCTTCGATGTTGGTACAAGAAATCCCGATAGATATACACGCGACCAGGAAGACCCTATTCCTTTCCATTTTGGACCAAGGCTTTGATAAATCCGTAAAAAACAGGTGAGGGTTTTTCGAGACACGACTTAAATTCTGGATGAGCTTGGGTTGCTACAAAGAAGGGATGGCCCGGGAGCTCGATAAATTCCATCAACTTTACCCCGTCATATCGCCGGTGGAAGCCGGAAAATACCAACCCGTGCTCTTCGAGCAAATCAACGTACTTGGGCGATACCTCGTATCGGTGACGGTGCCGCTCTAGAACAGCCCGTTCGGACTTCAGGATAACCCCTGCTCGAAAGGCTTGTTCCTCGACCTTCATGAGGTTCTCGATCCTTAATTTATCCTCGTCGAGACGTCCTGTCTCCTTGTAAACCTCGAGTATTCGACTTTTCTTTTTTAAGATCGCCGCATAAGCTCCCAACCGCATCGTTCCACCGTATTGATGTTTCTGGATGACGTCCCTTTGGGACGGTTGAATCTCAATGACCTGGTAAAGCGCACCCGGATCGATCTCCGTGGAGGTCGCCTCCTCCAAACCGCCGAGATTCCGAGCATACTCCACGACCGCCATCTGAAGTCCAAAACAGAGACCCAGGAATGGAACCCCCCGTTCTCTCGTGTACCGGATCGCCTCGATCACCCCTTCTGAGCCGCCGACCCCGAAAGCTCCAGGTACGATCACCCCATCGAACCCACTCAAGACCGACTCGGCATCGGCGTTTTCCAGACGACGTGAATCGATCCACGTGATTGAAACGCCAGTGTCGAAAGCAGCACCGGCGTGTTCCAACGACTGATTGACGGAAATATAGGAGTCGGTCAAGCGATAATCCCCGATCTCTACATATTTTCCCACCATCGCCACTTTGACCGACCTCGAAGGACACGTGATTCGGTC
Organism: Candidatus Latescibacterota bacterium; assembly: GCA_965217865.1. GTDB lineage: Bacteria > Latescibacterota > UBA2968 > SICM01 > SICM01 > CBDCJO01. Next base: position 5,574,200 of record CBDCJO010000002.1, read on the forward strand.
CACAAGCCCTTTCCACGCGTTCCAATCCGGCTCTTGGCGATAAGGCAGTCCCAACCTCTGTAGAAGTTTTTCTCCTAGTCCTTCCTTTTCTAGATTCAGGGGGATGCGGTAGATCGTATCCACGTCCGGGGCTGATATAACGAATTCCGCCGAGATGTTGGCAAAGGTCTCGATCTTTTTCTTTCGGATCTGGTCGAGCGAACCCTTTGCCCTGCAAAGGATGATATCGGGAAAAATCCCTGTCTCGCTGAGTTGTTTGATTGCCTGTTGCGTCGGCTTCGTCTTCATTTCTTCGATATGCCCGGGCACGGGCAGATAGGTGACCAAAACGTGAACGACATTCTCCTCACCGACTTCTCGTTCCAAGCTCTTCATTGCAAAAAAGAACGGGAGGTTTTCATAGTCCCCGACGGTTCCTCCCACCTCCACCAGAACGACTTCAAAACCCTTCGCTGAATCGGTCACTCGTCTCTTGATCTCATCGGTGATATGTGGAATCGGTTGGACGGTTTGTCCGAGGTATTCACCCCTCCGCTCCCTTTCGATAACCGAGTGATAAATCTGGCCTGTCGTCAGATTGTTCTGTCTGGGAAGATCAAGGCCGAGAAACCGTTCGTAGTTACCCAGATCTTGATCGATCTCCCCTCCATCGTCGGTCACCCATACCTCCCCGTGTTCCGTGGGCCTCAGAGTCCCGGCGTCGTAATTAAGGTAAGGATCGATCTTGATGGCCGTGGTCCGGTAACCATGTTCCTGAAGAATTTTTCCGATCGATGCCGCTGCAAGCCCCTTTCCAACACCGCTCATAACTCCGCCCGCCACGACGATGAACTTGGGGCCATCGTATTCGCGTTTCACTTATGCGCCTCCCTGAGATCGGACTATCATTCACATCTTAATCACAAGAGATCCCTATCCGTGTTAGATACACGGTAAATTAAATTGTGACCCACGAGATGCCACCCCCGGCTCTCCCGTCGACCGTCTTTTTGATCCATATGAGAACGGCGGTGATTCAGACACCACCGCCGTTTCTTATTCGATGACCTTGGGCACCCGGAAGTATCCTCGCCACTTGCTTGGCGCATTGGCGAGGAGTTCGTCCCTGGAAAGCGACGGAACCAGGACGTCCTCTCTAAATACGTTGCTGATCGGCAGGACGTGGGATGTTGGGGGAACCCCCTCCGTGTCGAGTTCATTCAACTTTTCCACGTAGTCCAAAATCCTGTTCAGCTCAACCACCATCCGGCCTTCCTCCTCAGGCGAAAAACTCAGCCTGGCGAGGCGGGCGACGTTCCGAACTTCATCGAGGGTGACAGCCATTTCTCCTCCGTGACGGGGCCGATGGGATACGAACCAAAGGAACGTCACCACAATCAGAACCCAATAACAGATCTATCCCGGCTCCAGACATGCGTATTTTACGATCACTTTCTTCTCAGCTCCCGTCGTGAATCGTATCGTCAACTTGGCATCCTGGCCGAATCCCGCCTTCTCCCGGATCTGGCCCCTTCCCAATGTGGGATGAATGATCCAATTGCCCACGTTGAAAGGCAGGGAGTCCTCAAAGTCAAAGCCCTCCGGGGAGACATCGGATGGAAAAATACCCCTTCGCGCTACTATGTCATAACTCGCCCCCTCCGATCTGAAAATCCCGGAGGGCATGCGTTCGATCAAATGGGTGGGAACCTCCCCTATAAATCGGGACGGAAGGCAATTCTCGCTACTCCCGTAACGACGTCTGTCAAGGGCATATGTCATGTATAGCCTTTCTTTCGCACGTGTGATCCCGACGTAGAACAGCCTTCGTTCCTCTTCCAGGTCCTCAGGATCTTCCGCCATCCGGGAGACCGGAAACAGTCTCTCTTCGAGCCCGGTGATGAACACGACAGGAAACTCCAGTCCCTTGACGCTGTGGAGGGTCATTAGCGTTACCGCATCCGTCCGTTCGTCCCACTTGTCTATATCCGTCATCAGAGAAACTTCACGAAGAAATGCATCTATTGTTCCATCGTCCGCCCTCTCACTGAATTCCTCCATCGCAGACAGAAGTTCGCGAACGTTTTCGATGCGGTTCTCCGCCTCAACGCCTCCCCCCCCTTCCTCACGCAATGCTTCCAGGTAGCCGGTACGGGAGACGACAGCCTCCGCCAACCGGTGGAGGGGGATATGACCTTTCTCTTCGGTAAGGGCCATGATCAAGGAATAAAAGTTCTGTATGGCAACCAGCGGTTTACGAGCCAATTCGCTGATCTCCTCTGCACGCCCCATTGCCATCAGGATGGGGATACTTTTCAGATACGAGAAATCCTCCACCTTCGCGAGCGACTGATTACCAATCCCCCGACGGGGAACATTCACGATTCGTCGGAAGCTGACCTTGTCCTTCGGGTTGGCAACGACACGAAGATAGGCCAGGATGTCTTTGATTTCTTTTCGTTCATAGAAGCGTAATCCGCCCACAATCACATATGGGATTCCGGCTAATCGGAATTCGTCTTCCAACGCCCGAGATTGAGCATTCGTACGATAAAGAAGCACAAAGTCGCGTAGGTTCCTTCCATCTTTCCTCCGGGTGGTTCGAACGACGTCGACGATCTCTCTGGCCTCCTCGCGTTCGTTCGGGCATTGGATCAATTCAATTTTTTCACCACCCCCCCGATCCGTCCACAGCGTCTTCCCCTTTCTTCCCTTGTTGTTCGATATTACGGCGTTTCCAGCATCGAGAATCGTTTGCGTGGATCGGTAGTTCTGTTCAAGCCGGACAACCTTGGTATCCGGATAATCGCGCTCGAAATCCAGGATATTGCGGATGTCCGCTCCACGGAACCCGTAAATCGATTGATCGTCGTCTCCGACACAACAGATGTTGCGATGCCCGTCCGCGATCAACTTGGTCAGGAGGTATTGTGGACGGTTTGTATCCTGATACTCGTCGATCAAGACGTACTGGAATCTCTTCCGGTAACGGTCAAGAATCTCCTCGTTTCCCTCGAACATATGGACCGGTTCCACGATCAAGTCATCGAAGTCGAGGGCATTGTTGTGCCGAAGCTCCTTTTGATATTGTACATAGACCCTGGCCACCGTCTGTTCGTAAATATTTCCCGCGGAACGGGCGAACGCATCCGCTCCCACCATGGCATTCTTCGACCTGCTGATACGGCCAAGGACCTGACGGGGGGGATATTGCCGATCAGAGATCTCGAGGTCAGAAATGATTCTTCGAATGAGGGAACGCTGGTCTTCAGAATCGTATATGGCGAAATTTCTATCGAATTTGAGGTGGTCAGCTTCGATCCTGAGGATCCTGGCACACAGCGAGTGGAAAGTCCCGATCCACATCCCGCGGCTGGACCGTCCCAGCAAGGCTTCAACCCGGCCCTTCATCTCGCCCGCAGCCTTGTTCGTGAAGGTGAGGGCCAGGATCGACGAAGGGTTCGCCCGTTTCACCTCAATCAGATACGCAATCCGATGCACCAGAGCCCGGGTCTTGCCGGACCCGGCTCCGGCCAGGATCAGAACCGGTCCTTTCACGGTTTCGACGACCAGACGCTGCGGGGAATTTAGTCCATCCAGGATTTTCATGGCCGGAATTCCAATTTTTTCAAAGGGAGGCTAGGATGACCGAACTCGATATCTGACGTATAACGATTCCCCTCGGCGGATCATTCTTCCTTCCCGTTGATTCCGTATCCGCTACCGGCTTCTCCGGATTCGATCTCGTGCACGATCGTGTTCCCTTTTGGTGCGGCTGAAAACGTGCCTTCCATCCCCACTGACCACGAAGTAGAGATAATTCGTATCATCCGGATTCAGTGCCGCGAGCAGGGAAGCACGTCCCGGGTTTGAAATCGGACCAGGAGGAAGCCCTTTGTGAAGATAGGTGTTGTAGGGGGAGTCCACCGCGATGTCAGAGTACAGCAGGCGAGCTTTGCGGACCCCCAATGCGTATTCCGCAGTCGGATCCGCCTGAAGGCGCATACCTTTTTTCAGCCGCCGATGGAAAACCCCCGATATCTTCCGACGTTCCTCCGCGACCCTCGCCTCCCGTTCAACGATTGAAGCCAGAGTGACAACCTGATGGACGGACATCCCCAGCCTCTCCCCCGCGAGCTGCATGTCTCGACCGAACACGCTCCAAAACTGACGAACCATCGAACGGGCAACACCGCGTTCATCCTGGTGATTCGAAAACCGGTATGTTTCTGGAAAGAGATATCCTTCCAGGCTCTCCGCTTCGACCCCCAATTCACGACAGAACCCTTGGTCAGTCCCAAGGGCAACAAACTTCCCAGCTTTGAGACCCGCCTCCCTTTCCAACAGATCCGCAATCTCCCTCAAGGTTAATCCCTCCGGGATTGTCACTTTCCGGGAGAGATCCCTCGCCTTCTTGAGCGAATGGAGAATCGACATCGTCGTCCAATTCCCATTCACGTCGTGCAGACCTGCTTTGACTTTCCGACCAGCAGGCGAAATATTTGCCACGAAAACAAAAAAAGAGACGCTTTTGATAAGCCTCTCTCGTTTTAGCAACTCCCCTACCTCGCGGGTGGACATGCCTTTTTTGACAATAATCTCGCGGTAGAAGGACCGTGAGGCAACGGGCTGGTTCAATAAATAGGCGGTAAACAAAAGACCCAGCCAGATAATCACGCAGGTGGCCGTCGCCAGCCAGATAGCCGATAAGCCTCGAAGCCGATATCCGATCTGCGTCAGAATGGATCTCCATAGGTTGAGGTGAAACGCCTTCAGCCCACTTGGTGCAAATTAAGCTGCAATACAAAAACTTTTATTCCACGATGTTCGCCTCCCCATCTTTGCTGATCAGGTATCCCTGTAAGATCAGTATGGCAGACATCCGATCCACCTCTCCCTTCCGTCCCCTGGTCCGAACCCCCATTTCCTGCAGGGTGCGATTCGCCTCTACACTGGTCAGCCGCTCATCCCAGCGCCTTACAGGAAGGCCTGTCATGCGTTCCAGCCGCGATGCAAAATCCTCCACTTCTGCTGCCATCGGACCGGAAGTTCCATCCATGTTCAACGGGATTCCGAGGACGATCTCCCCAGCCTGGTGCTCATCCGCCGCCTTTGCCGCGGCGGCAACCGCCCCTTCCCGTGAACGGACCTGGGCGGTCGGAATTCCCCTGGCTGTGATTCCGCTAGGGTCGCTAATCGCCATCCCCAGGCGACGCCTGCCATAGTCCAAGGCCAGAACCCGCCCCATCACAAATCTTTCAAATATACGGTTTTTCCGAATCGTTGACAAACCCGCCACAGTGCTTCAAAAGCGGCGTTTCTCACCGAGGTGTCGGAGTCATTCAGAATCTCGCAGAGGGACGGAATGGAACCGGCGTTTCCACATCGGCCCAATGCCTCACACGCTTTCAGACGAACCCCCAGTGCCGGGTCCCGGATCAATCCGGAGAGGGCATCGATCCCCCACCCCGCACCCACGCTGCCTAGTCCTTCGCAACTCTCCTCCCGCACCTCTTCGTCGCTGTCCAGGATCGCCTCGGCCAAAATTTCCTTCAGGTCGGAGGGCCGTTTAATGCACATCCCTCTCAAAGCTGCGCGCCTGACAGCGGATATGGGATCCTTCAAGGCGAATCGAACCGCATCCGTATAACGATCCCCTTCCATCCTGGCCAGGGCTTCGCACGTGGCTCGACGAACCGAGGAATATTCATCATCCTGGAGTATACGGACAAGGACTTCTCCGGCCCGAGGGTTCCCAATCCAACCCAGAATCCCCACAGCCGCGGAGCGCACAAACGCATCTTTATCCCGGAGCGCTCGCAGCAATGGATCCATGGCAGAGGCCGGTCGGATCCGGATCAGCGCCCTGAATGCCTCCCTCCGAACCGCCCAGTCATCGTCTCGCAAGGACCGAATCAGGTGAGACACAGCGGAAGTTGAACCAATTCGCCCGATGGCTTCGCAAGCCGCCCGGCGCACTGAAGAATAGGTGTCCTTAAGGGTGACCATCAGAGGTTTAATCGCGGTTTCTGACACGATCAAGCCCAGTGCGGTGCAGGCTTCTCTTCGGACTGCCCAGTCCTCGTCCGAGAGCGCAGACATCAACGGTTCCTGAGCCTCTTTAGACCGCACAAGTCCCAGGGCTTTGATCACCCAGCACCTAACGGAGGAGTACTCGTCAGACAGGGCATCTAGCAGAGGAGGAACCACCCGATCGCCTCCGATATGGCCCAGGGTGAGCGCGGCCCCTGCTCGAACAGAGGACCTTCGATCATTCAGGGCTTCCAGCATCCTCTCAAAGACGATTTCAGAGCCGATTTGCCCGAGGGACCGACAAGCCGCAGCCCTTAAATGGGTATCATCCGACTCCCAGGGCTAACCTGAACAATGGATCGATCGCCTCTTCGATTCCGACCTGTCCCAACCCGCGACAAGCTGCTAGCCCCTATACAAGCGTGAATTTTTCTTGGTTTTAGTAGAAAAAAGTTGAAATGCCCCAGTTTTCAGGCCTATAGTTGTAGTATGAAAGACAAAAAGAGGCCATCAAAAAGGGGCATTTCAGATGAGAGAATACAGGAAGATTCTTCGGAACAGGGAAGCACGAATTGTCCGTCGTTTGCGTCGGAAGCAGTGGTGCAGTCAGGTCAAGCCTATGATGTCTGGGGGAAACATCCACTACGAGATAAGTGGGAAGGCCGAGGCGATCACGTGTGGGGGGATCGGCGCGTTTCACCACCTGGTTCGCAGGGTTGGGCTGGTGAAAGAGATTGACCGTCATCTTCATCTTTTGAAAGTGCATTTGCCCTGTCACGAATCAGACCACGTTCTGAACATCGCCTACAATGCGCTGGTTGGTGGTCAACGCCTTGAAGACATTGAGCTGCGCCGGCAGGATGCCACGTTCCTGAACGCTTTGGGCGCTCAGCGTCTCCCGGATCCGACCACAGCAGGCGACTTTACACGTCGTTTCCGGCCATCGGATATCGAGACGTTGATGGATTGCATCAACCGGGTGCGCACCCGGATCTGGAAAAAGCGCGCCAGGGGCGAACTCAAAGAAGCCCTCATCGACATCGACGGCACCCTGGCCACCACCCTCGGAGAACGCAAGCAGGGCATGGCCCTGTCATACAACGGTATCTGGGGATACCATCCTCTCGTGGTCTCTCTGGCGAACACCAGGGAGGTGTTGTTTCTTGTGAATCGACCCGGCAATGTGCCCAGCCACGACGGTGCCGTAAAGTGGATCGATCGCGCCATCGCGCTGGTCGCCCCTTTCGCCAAACGCATCTGCCTGCGCGGAGACACCGGCTTCTCACTCACCCGGCACTTCGATCGTTGGTCGGAAAAGGTCGACTTCGTCTTCGGCATGGATGCTTACCGGGGATTGGTCAAGATCGCCAAATCCCTGTCACAGAGCGATTGGGAGCCCTTTGAACGACAACCCAAATACCAGGTCAAGACCTCCCAGAGACAGAAACGCGAGAACGTGAAAGCCCGGATCATCCGGGAGCGCGGCTTCAAAAACATCCGACTTGCCAGTGAACGTGTTGCCGGGGTTTCGTATCGTCCTGCTCGATGCAGGAAGACCTGTCGACTCGTGATCCTCGAAAAGAACCTGAGCGTCGAACGCGGCGAAAACGCCCTGTTCGATGACAAGCGCTATTTCTTCTACATTACCACCCGAAAAGATCTTACGGCCGCGGAAATCGTGAGGCTGGCCAATCGACGGTGCGATCAGGAAAACGTGATTGAACAACTCAAGAACGGGGTCAACGCCATGCGGATGCCCGTCGACAACCTGATGAGCAACTGGGCTTACATGGTCATGACCGCCCTGGCGTGGAACCTCAAAGCCTGGTTCGCGTTGATGATCCGAAAGCGTGAGCGTCGCGATCAACTTCTGAGAATGGAGTTTCGCGCCTTCCTCCAGAATCTGATCTGGATCCCCTGCCAGATCGTGACCCGGGGAAGACAGATCATCTATCGTGTCTTGGGCTACAACCGGTGGATGACTGACTTCTTCCCGGCCTGGAACAGAATCAGATGGCTCAAACCGGCCTGACTGCCATGTCAGCACCTGTCGTCGTAACATCACAGGGACAAGTCCGTCCACCCCGGCTAAAACACGTCCGCAAACTCAGTTAATTAGACAATCGCATGCCGAAACAATCACAAAAACAGCCCAGACATCATCTCCACCAAGTCACAAGTCTGAAATGCTCCGAAATCTTGTATAACACACCGCTCAACAAGCCTATTCGCTTATTTTAGGGCTAGCCGAACGGACGGAATGGGGTCGTGAGCAGCCCTGTCACTTAAGGCGGCGACCGCAGCCTCGCCGCCGATCCGGCTCAGACCTTCGCATGCCTTCTCCCTCACTTCCGATTCTTCACTCTGAAACCTCTCGATGATCCCCGGGACAACCTCCTCGGCCTCCATCTCGCTGAGCCGATCCAGGGCCCATCGACTCAGCAGCTCGTAACCATCCCCCAGGAATAGCCCAATCAGGGCCGAACATACATCTCTCCGTATCGCGCCTTCCCCGACTCGACCGTGCGCAAGACACCTGGCCGCCATCTGCAAGGCCTCTCGGAACAATGTCTCTTCCTGGGATAACACCGCCCGCAGGATGGGACTCATGTCCGGGGAGAGGCCCACACACCATATTAAAAGATAAAGACAGCCTTTATCCCGTAAGAGATCGATCAGCTTTCCTGAATCGACATCATATGGAAGCTGGACCGGGGATGTCGGTGGGTCCTGAAGGCCTTCCGCAGATGGAAAAGGACGGTACAGATAAGATGGGACTTCAGGGTTTGCGATCCCGCAAATCTCTCGCGCCGCCAGGTAATCCCGGCATAAGGGATCACAGAACCTCCACCCCCCTCCTCGCCGGGGTTCGACAAGGCCCGATGAAATCATGCCTCGTATCCATCTTCCGGGGTCCCAGCCATCGGAACGATCTATACCCAGAAGGGCCTTCTGGATCTGAATCTTAAAATCCTCTTTCGGATCTTCCCCCACGACCTCGGAAAGCGCCACCCGCTGCGCTGGAAGAAGACGATCGACTGCTGTCATCCCATTGGGGGCCTTCTGTTCTCCTGCTACTACGTCGGTGTACTCCCGTAGAAGATTCAATCGTGAACCGGAAAGGTCGGTTCGATAGAGATGGACCAGCATCATCCGATGCAGGTGTCCGGGGGTTGCCGCAAGACGCCATGTCCCGGGGCTCCTCCGAATGGCGGCCATAAAACTCGCAGCCTTTCGCAGAGACGTCCGTTCGATATCTCGTTCAGGTCGAAGAACCCTCTCGACCTCCCTGAACCACCTCCGGGCGATATGCTCTACCGCCGATTGTTTGATAGGGTCCAGACAGCATTCGATAAAACCAACCGGTGGAAAAACGACTTCGTGCGCACGTTCGTCGATGCCAACAACACACCGAATGTTGGGATAGGCCTCCTTCCAGATCCCCGCCTGGCTCAAAACCTTCGACTGAAGATCCAATGAAAACGGATGATCCGGACAGTCAAGGAGAAGGACAACCCGTCCATTTTCAAGGTATTGACCAAAGACGGTTTCGCTACTTCGGGATCCCCTGCCCATCCAGCCAGTGAACACAGGCCTTCTGGGGTTGCCTCGTTGCCTAAGAAGATCGACTCAAGCCCATCGGCCGGAACAAGAACCGGGAGGTAATTCCCTTCAAGATCCAGCCTCTGGGGCTCCAGCCGTTGAGCCATCGTCAGGGAGAGGAATCTCAATAGGGCAGTCTTGCCGGCTCCGTCTCCCCCGACCAGAACCAGGTGCCGATGACGACGAAGTGTGTCCCCCAGACTCATGTTCCGGTCCCTCTCTTCCTCCTCTTCTCCTCCCCCATCCTCCCCTTCCCCCTCCAATCCCTCCACCTTTCCGGTGAACCCATCTCGCCCGACAAGCGAAAGGGTCGGAGGCATGTAGATCGCTTCAAAACTCAACCGGAGGGGCCTCTCGCCTTCTAACGAAAGCCCCGGAGCAGCGGTCTCCGACAGCGATGCCTTGAGTCCGTTCAAGTAAACCTGAAGTTCGTCAAACTCCTCCGGAGGAGCCGGCCGGTGACGGAAGGCCGGGGGTTTTTGTGAACTCTCATCCTCCGGGGTTCGGAATCGACAACCCAATGATTTAAAAATCACGGCACATCCCGGTGACTTAGTTGTAACTGGTTGATAACTTGAATATTACTCAACTTGATCGGGACATCAAAGAATCCCCATCATACCTTCATACTAAAATAGGACCCGTGAAGATCGAAGTCAAGCGGCAAACACGATCCAATCACCACGACTCGCCTCCGATGGCCTTCTCAAGCTCGGCCTCGACAATTCTAAGATCGTAGCGGGTCCGCACCCGGTTGCTTTGTGCTTCTGTGAAGCCGACCTGTGCATCGAGGACCTCAAGAAGACGTCCTTTCCCCACCCTGTAGCGTTCTTCCGCAAGTCGCAGGTCTTCCTTGGCCAATTTAACGGTCCTTTCAGCAATCTTGAGGATCTTTTGAAGTCGAATCAGGTCCAGATATGCGGTTTTGACCTCCAGCGCGATCTCCCGTTCCCGCAACCGGAGATTTGTCCTGGCAATCTCGACGGCAGCCCTGGACTTGACGATGTTCGCCCCCTTCACCCCCCCATCAAAAAGGTTATAGGAGAGTGTCATCCCCACATTAAAACGGTAGTTTTTGTTCAAGTTCCCGAAAACCCGATCCAGGATCTCATTGTTTCGGCTGTAACTTACATTTCCCACCAGCCTGGGATGCCGGGCGCCGCGTACTTGCGCCAGATCGTACTCAGCAGCTACCAAGTCCTTTTTGAACCGTATCAAAAAAGGGCTCTTTTCTATCGCCCGGGCGACGAAGTCCGACTCATTCCCTTCCCACGACTTCATCTTTTCGGTTCCAGGGATCGGTGCAATATCCAGGGAGGCGTCGATCTCTTCGCCAAGGATGTGATTTAATCCTGCCTTTGCCAAAACAATGCCGTGTTGCGCATTGATCAGCTGCGCCTGGGTATTATCCAGCTCCACCGAGAGCCTCAATTCGTCTCTCTTCGTCGCTGTCCCGGCCTCCCGCCTGGCCTTTGTATCGGCCAGCTGCCTCTGGCTTAAACGCACCGACTCCTCCTGAACCGCCACGAGTTCCCTGGCCTTCAGCAGTTCGTAGTACCGACGACTGACCTCCAAGGTCACTTCAGCCTTTCTTGCCTCGAGTTGTTTCTCGGCGCTCTGGTAGCTTGTTTTGGATTTTCTCCAGGCATTAATCCGGCGTCCTCCGTCGTAGATCGTCTGGTTCAAAGAGGCGCTCAACGAAAAGGAATTTCTCGCGAACGCAGGGATCAACGTCTCTTCCTCCCGGAATATTCTTCGCCCCGTCAGAGGATCCACCTCATTCGTGGGATTCTCCTGGATCCGAACAGAAGGCCCCGTTGTCGAACGGACGAATCCAAACAGAGTTGCGTCCAGGGTGGGCATCAGGCCTGCGCGGGCGGCCTGCACATCAGCGGCTGACCTGTCGACCCCATAATTTGCCGAGATCACATCCGCGTTTTTTTCGAGCGCGCGTTCGATACACTCCCTTAATGTCAGGGACTTTGCCTGTAGGGACGAGATACATAACATCAAGGACAACAGACTGACAAAGACCATTTTAGACGCTCCGGTTTGATTGGGTCCTGAGATAGGCTTAACCGTTCGGGTGGGGCGATGGGGTGGAGGGAATTAAATTTTCCTCAGAGATCCTGCTTTTTTTTAAAATTAAAAAATTGCGGTTTGAAACGAACGTAATGGAATACCGGGACGAACGGGTAGAATTCGTGTCAGGGGTCAGATCCAGAATTCTGGATGGGGATTAAGGGGTTGACGATTGAGCCTGGGATGAGCGAAGCCGGTTACGACCACGCTTCTTTGATCACGCGGCGCGTCCAGAGAGCCAGGTCGTCCAGCAGGGTATAGAGGGTAGGGGCCAGGACCAACGTAAGCAGCGTGGAGCTCGCAAGCCCGCAAACCACCACCAGTCCCACCGGCCCCCAGCGGCGTGCAAAACCTTCCGAAGTGCCGTAGATCATCGGGAGGACAAGGGGCATCAGGTTCAGGATAGTCGTGAAGGCCGTCATCAGGATGGGCCGCATGCGGTTCTGTCCCCCGCGCAGGACCGCCTCGTAGCGGGGAAGGCCCTCTCGACGGAAGTGGTTGATATGATCGATCAGAACGATCCCGTTGTTCACGACGATCCCGAAGAGAATCAACAGGCCAAGCACACCGTTGTTGTCCATCGGAATGTCCAGGGCGTACAGACCAAGGGAGACCCCGATCAAGGAGAAGGGGATCGCCAACATGATGGTGAAAGGATGGATCAGTGATTCGAAAAGAGAGGCCATGATCAGGTAGATCAGGAGAAGTGCGAAGAGCATCATGAAATACCCCTCGCGGGTATCCTGCTGCATCCACCTGGCCGCTCGTCCAAGATCCCAGGAATAACCCGACGGGAGCGTCTTCGAGGCCATCATCTCCCTGATCTGCCCCATGAGTTGGAAAGCCTGTCTCCGGTCCTCGGTATTGGCGAAGACCGTCAGGGTGGGAAGACGATCCTCACGTTTGAGATCCCGTGGCCCTTCCTGCACCCGAAAATTTGCCAGTGCCCCCAGCTGAATTCGTGCCCCGTCTCTCCCCTGAAAGCGGCTGTTCTTGAGCTGTTCCACATCCACCCGGTCCTTATCCTGTAACTGGAGTACGATATCGATCTCCCTATCCTCCGCCTTAAAACTGCTGGTTCGACGCGTACCAAGAGCGGTCGCGATCGTCGTGGCGACCTCTCGGGGGGAGAGGCCGTAGCTTAATGCCTGTTCCCGGTCCACCTCCACCCGGATCTCCTCTTCTCCATCCTCCATGCTGGTGTCCACGTCCTGGACCCCCGGAAATCGCTCCAACTCACCTTTGACCTCTTCGGCAAGCACGGCCAATACGTCCGGGTCACGTCCCTTCAACTCCACCTCCACCCCCAGAAGGGGGCCAGCCCAACTTCGGGTTCGACCCACCTTGTATCGGACGCCTACCTTCCGCGGCAGGAGCCGCTTAATCGCAATACCGGCCTCCATCGTAGAAAGCGCGCCCTCGTCCGCGTCCACCAGACGGGCGGTCAGGCTCCCCCGGCGCTGCCCGAATCGGGACGAAAGCGAAGCCAGGTCCAGCTGGTCCTTCCGGGCGATTACCGCGCCCTCCATCTCGCCGAAAATCTCACGAACCTCTTCCAGGCTGTAGCTTCGATCCAGTTCCACGGTGATATCGACACGCCGCTCCGGGCTCCATGGGGTTCCCCGCTGTTCGATCTGAAGATAGAGGTAGACTCCCGTGCCGAACAGAACAAGGGTTCCGGCCAGGGTCCAGAACCTGTGATTCAAGGTCCAGTCCAACACTTTCGCGTAAGTCGCGCGCATCCCGTGCGTATGAAATCTCCAGAGAAGCCCGGAGAGGAGGATAAAGGCCGCCAGAACCCCTGCACATGTAGACCACTCCATCCCCATCAGGGATTCCCCGATCCGACCGAACCATTGAACCATCCAGGCCCGGAATACCCCCAACCCCATCTTGTAAATCTTCCATCCGGAAAGCCCGATGAATATGCTTGCAAGTGTCAATTTCAGCCAGGGATCGAACCTATTATAGTCCGACCTGAACAACCGTGAGCTGGTCAGAGGGATCACCGAAAGTGCCACCAGCATGGAGACCCCGATGGCCAGACAGATGGTCAGACCCGCGTCCCCCAGCCAGGCGGTCATCCGACTGCCGGTCAGGAAGAAAAACGGGATGAACACACACATGGTGGTCAACCCTGAGGCAAACACTGCCATCCCGACCTCTCGTGTCCCGATTAATGCCGCTTCCCGCGGTTTCATTCCATCCTCGTTACGCTTTCGGAAGATGCTCTCCAGGGTGACCACAGCGGGGTCCACCAGCATCCCCACCGCGAGCATCAGCCCCATCATCGAGACCATGTTGAGGGTGATGGTCGAACCGAAAATAGTTCTCGCAAGATACATACCCGTGAACACGCAAAGAGCCGATACAGGGATCGCAACGGCAATGACAAGGGTGCTCCGGATGTCTCTCAAGAACAGAAAGATGATCCCGATGGCCAGAAAGGCTCCCAAGAAAGCGGAGTTCGTCAGATTGTCGACTTCCCCCAGGACTTGCTTGGACCGGTCCCTGACGATCTGGATATCCAGCTGACCTTTGTAGCTTTTCCGGACATCCTCCAGGGCCTGCCGCGCCGCTCGAGCAACGTCCACGACCGTTGCGACAGAGGACTTGTAAATCTGTACCGTCACGGCATCGACCCCGTTGAGCCGCTCGTAACTCCTTTTCTCCGGATAATCGTAGACGACCCTGCCCAGGTCCCTCATTCTAAGTTCACGACCACCCAGCGGCATCTGGCTGATCTCATCCGGGGTCTCGAATTCACCCAGAGCTCGAACCAGATATCGCTGATCCCCATCCATAACCCGACCGAGAGAGATGTTGATGTTGTTGTTGCGCACCTGCCAGGTCAGAGCGGGCAAACTCACCCCGTGATCCTCCAGCCTATCCTGATCCAGCTTAACGATCAACTGCTTCTCAGCCAGGCCCCGGACCTCGACGTTGGCCACCCCGTCCAAACGCAGCAAGCGGGGTTCAATCACTTTACGAACGATATCGAATAACCTGTCCCCTCCCCCACGCCAGGCGATGTTCGCATACAGGATCGGCCGCTCATCCGTTCTCCACCGCCGCATCCGTATTTGATCCAGATCCTCAGGCAGGATCCCCTTTACCTGATCAACCCTGTCCCGCACTTCCATACTGGCGAGGTCCATATCCGTACCCGATTTGAACTCCACCCGGACCGATGCTCCATCCTTCGAAGAGGTGGCACTCATCCTCTCGACATTTCCCAGTGTGCCCAGGGTCTCCTGAAGCGGAATCGTGATTTTTCGCTCCACCTCCTCGGGAGAGGATGAAGGGTAGCCGACGCTAACGGTTATGGATGAAGATGAAAAGCTCGGGAGCTGCTCCAGGGGGAGTCGGGTCAGGGATACGACACCCAGAACCACAGCGCTCAGGGTGATCATCACAAGGGAGACCGGCCGTTTTATCGCAAATTCAGCAAGGTTCATAAGAAAATTGGGTTATGAGGGTCTGAAGTCCGGGGTCGAAAGTCACGAGTCGGGATTGAAGTGTCATTCCCCACGGTCCACGATCGTATACACGATCGGTATCAGAATCAGGGTCAGCAGTGTGGATACGATGAGCCCCCCGATCACCGTGATGGCCATTGGCGCGCGAATCTCGGCGCCTTCGCCCAGGCCAAGGGCCATCGGAAGCAGCCCCAGAACCGTGGTCGTTGTGGTCATGATGATCGGCCGAAAGCGGAGGGCGCCGGCACGAAGGACCGCATCAATTTTTGCCATCCCATCCCGTCTGCGGAGCTGATTGATATAGTCCACGAGAACGATCGCATTGTTCACGACAATTCCGGCGAGCATGATCAGTCCGATCAGGACGACCACGCTGATCGTCTGCCCGGTTATCATCAAGGCCAGAACGCTACCCACCAGACCCAGGGGAATGGTGCAGAGAATCACCAGGGGGTGAAGGAGGGACTCGAATTGAGAGGCCATCACCAGGTAGACCAGAAACACAGCCAGGAAAAGGGCAAATTTCATGCTGTCAAAAGATCGGACCATTTCCTCGTTCTGGCCTCCTACCGAAATGTCGAAACCTTCTGGAAGGGGGATCCCGGCCACGGCAACCTCGATATCCCGAACGACCCCTCCCAGATCCCGCCCGCTCAAATTTCCACCGACAACGGCCACCCGTTCCTGGTCCCGCCGACGGATCTCCGCAGCACCCACCACCAGCCTGACCTCCGCGACGGCTTCGAGCGGAACCGGTACCGGATATGAAGGCGGACCGACGTTCATCCGCTTCAAGTCGGCGACATCCTTTCGTTCATCTTCGATTGCGCGGACCCGAATATCGATTTTCCGATCCTTTCGAGTCAGCGCCGTCGCAACGTCCCCCCGGAGTTTGTTTCTCAGAATCCCCCCGATGGCCTGAATCGTCGTCCCCAATTCTGCAACCCTTTGTCGGTCGAAGACCACCTGAATTTCTGGCTGTCCTTCCTCGGCACTCGACTTGACATCCACAAGCCCGGATATCCCCTCAATCCGTTCGGCTACCTCGGCGGCCAACAACCTCAGGGTGGTCAAATTATAGCCTGAGACCTCAACCTCGACAGGGGTTCTGAAAGAGAAGTAGGACGGACGGGAGAATTTAAACCTCAAGTCCGGGACGCCACCAAGCCCATCGCGCACCTGTTCAACGACCCGGGTTTCATCCTCACGGGAAAAACCGGGGGTGAGACGGACGTACAACTGGGCGACGTGCTCTTTCTTTTCGTCCGCATACCCTCCCGCCTCCCCGCTGGCCCCGACCAACCCGAACACCGTCCCTACGCCATCCAGGTCCAGAACCCTGCTGTCCAGGTCTGCCACCCGGAGGGCGGTTGTCTCCAACGGAGTGCCCGCCGGCCACTCCAGATCCACCATAAATTCCCCTTGGTTCATCTCCGGAATCAGCTCGAGCCCCAGGCGCTGAGCACGGTATAGGATGAGTGAGGATATAAGAATGAATCCGAGCAGGATCGGGATCCGTCTTCGAAGCGACCAGCCGAGAACGATCGGATATTGTTGACTCACGCAGGAATAGGCCGAATCAAACCCCCGAAAAAGGGGAAAGAGAAGCAATTTCACGAAGTTTCCCACCACTACGAACATACTCCGAAGCCTTTTCAGCACAGCGGCGGGACCGCGAATGAGCTTACCCCCGTGCCCCGACTCACCGTCCGCCCCCGGACCGTTTATGGCGATCGACGACAACATCGGGATCAACATCAGGGCGACCACCAGAGACGCCAGGAGGGAATAGGTGACGGTCAGGGCCTGATCGCGAAAGAGCTGACCCGCCACTCCCTCCACGAACACAATCGGAACAAACACACAGACAGTGGTCAAGGTGGCGGCCACGACCGCCCTTCCCACCTCGCTGCTCCCACGCCTGGCCGCTTCCAGATCGGACAGCCCCTGATTTCGATAGCGATGAACGTTTTCGAGGACCACAATGGAGTTGTCGACAAGCATGCCGATACCAAGGGCAAGGCCCCCAAGAGACATAATGTTCAGGGTCACGTCGGACCCGAACATCAGGAAAAATGTGGCCAGCACCGAGATTGGAATGGATAATCCGATAATGACCGTGCTTTTAAGGCTCCTGAGGAAAAGATACAGGACGAGGATCGCCAGGAAACCGCCGAGGATCGCGGTGTTCTGCACCGCCTCGACGGCCTGCTGGATGAAGGTCGCCTGATCGAAGACCACCTGGATTTCACTTCCTTTTAAAAGATCCTCATATTCAAGGTTAATCGTATCCAGTTTTTGCCTGATGGTCCGGCTTACATGGACGGTGTTCGCATCCCCCTCCTTGAATAAAGCGATTTCAACCCCTTCCTGACCGTTGATTCGTGTGATCACCTCCCGCTCCCTGTGGCTTCTCAGCACCCTTCCCACGTCGTTCAGTTTCAGAGGGGCCTGTCCGATCTGGCCCACCACGATATCTCCGATCTCCTCCATGCCACGGAATTCATTCAGTGTCCGTACCAAAAATTCTGCCTCTCCATCTTTGAGGAGCCCTCCGGTAAGGTTCACATTTTCCGAGGCCAACCGGTCGGTTACCTGGTTTATGGGTATGCCGAGTTGGGCCAATCGGGCGGTTTCCACTTCCACGTGAACCTCCTCCTCCAGACCCCCTTCGACCCGTACCGCTGCGACCCCTTCAAGGCTCTCCAGGTCCAACCGGATCCTCTCCTCCGCGATTCGTCTAAGTTCCATCAAGCCCGGTCCTCCGGACAGGGCCACCCGCATAATCGGATCCAGTGATGGATCGAACCGGAGAAGCACCGGCTTGCTGGCCTCCCGGGGCAACTGGGCAAGATCGAGTTTCTCTCGGATATCCAGGGAGGCGAAATCCATGTCGGTTCCCCAGACGAATTCAACCACCACATCCGAAACCCCCGCCCGGGAGATAGAACTCACCTGGATCACATTGCTCACCACCCCGACCAGACCTTCAATAGGCTCGGAGATAAGGCGTTCGATCTCGTTGGGTGCCGCCCCCGGGTACTCGGTACGGATCGTGATCGTCGGATAGGTGATATCAGGAAGGAGGTTCAGAGAAAGGCGGGAATAACCGACCAATCCAAAAGCGATGATGGCCACTTTCAACATGGCCACCGTAACACGACGACGGGTTGAGAATTCAACCAGCTTCATTGCATATCCATCCGCTGCCGCCGACCCACGGGGCGTACGGCCGCACCATCCTTCAAACCCTCTTGACCGACGGTAATCACCCGGCCCCCCTCCTCAAGCCCGCTCAGTACCTCCACCCGTTCCCCATCCGTGAACCCGAGCTCGATTCGAGTACGCCGGGCCGTACCGCGGTCGAGCACAAAAACATCGTCCTCGTCGGTTTCCAATATTAGGGCCTTCTTGGGTATGATCAATGCCCTGGGATGTCGCTCTATGATGATCCTCACGGTGGCAAACATACCCGGTTTCAGAAGGCCGTGTTCCGCCGGGATCTCAACCGTGACCTTCACGGTTCCACTCTGGGGATCGACGCCCGGATTGATCATACGGACCCGGCCGGAAAATATTTTTTCAGGCAGCGAGTCTACGGAGATTCTGGCTTCCTGATCTTCCTCAACCTTATAGATTCGTTTTTCCGGAATGTGGATACGGGCATAAAGCGGGTTCAGGTCCGCCACGGCGAAGACCTCCTGATTGACCCGAACCATATCCCCCTGCTCAATCTCTCGCCGCATCACCATCCCCGGGACGGGCGCTCGGATATCGGCATACGCCAGGTTCAACCGGGCTTCCTCAAGGCTTACTCTGGTTGTTTCCATCTGGTTCCGTGCGGTTTCAAATTCCTCCTGACTGAACACTTCCCGCTCGTAAAGCTGCTGCGCCCGCTTGAAGGACCCCCGTGCCTGGTTGAGGGCTACTTCCGCCTGCTGAACGCGCAGAGCCAATTCCCTTTTGTCCAATCGAGCCAGTACCTGTCCTTCCCTGACCCGATGCCCTTCTTCCCCCACGAGCTCAATGACCAATCCCGCAGCTTGAGAAACCACATTGACCCAGCGATTCGCTTCGAGCCGGGCGTTGGTATGAATATATGCGGAGATCCCCTCCCGTCGCACGACTTCGGTTTTTACCGGAACAGCCGCCGCCCCCTCTCGACCCCAACGCCCCCTTTGAGGAGCCCCTTTCCCTGGCCGTCGTCTCTGAGACCAGCCTCCAGACCTCACCCTGGCCGAATCTCCCCCACCTTTGCCATCCTTGGACCAGCCTCCCCCCTGACGTTTGCGAGAGGGGTTCCCCGTCCCCCCTTTGCCATTGCCAAGCTCCTGTGAGGCCATCTTCTCGTCCCCTCCGCAACCCCCCATAGAAAATACGAGGAGGACCGAGATCCAAGATTGAATTCCCAACACGTGAGAAGTCCGATTCATCATGTAAAGATTCCTCGTGTTTTGAGTCTATTGATCCATGAGCAGACGTCCCACCTCAAAAAAAGTTTAATCCGATTTTCGTATCGGTTTTTGCACCCCGTGCAGAAAAATTCTCAGGACCTCCTCCACCATTTCGTCGACCTTCAACTTGTCGCCGTTAAATCGCATGGTTGACCGGATCATCCCCAATAGAATTTGTGCCTCGGTTTCTGTGTGGCGGATGTCAAAATTCCCGGTGTCCGCCCCGAATCTGAGGACTTCCCCGATGATCCCGATTAACTCCCCGCGCTCCCGCCACCAGCGCTTGCGATACTCAGGTTTCCTTCCCCTCGACCGCCCACCTTCCGCACCCATCAAACGGAAGAAATTCCGGTTCCGGTTAAGAAAGGAGACAATGGCCCATACGGATGCACGGAGTCTCTCCAGGGGGTCGAGGACTTCCGAGGTCCGATTCCGAAGTTCCTTCTTTAATTTTGCGATCGCGTCAAATACTACGGCAGAATGGAGATCCTCCTTGTCCCGAAAATAGCGGTAAAGCGTACCCTTTCCGACACCTGCATTTTGCGCCACATCATCCATAAGGACCTGATCGAAACGTTTTTGTGAGAAGAACTTGCTTGCACTCTGCAAAATTCGCGTCTGTCTGTCGATCTGCTTCGGCATTCTAAAGCGATCCTTTTTCGATTGAAACTGACCGGTCAGTTCTATCCAGAAGAATATACAGGATTCCAGATCTCTGGGGAAGATTATTTTCCGATTAATCGATTTTGGGGGGGAAGGGAAGGGTTCGAGGGGAATTTTTTTCGGGTTTAGAGTTACAAGTCCGACAGAGTCAATTTTTTTTCGATTCACGAGCGACCACGATTCACACCATTCCGGTTTTTACCTTTAACCTAATCCCGCCTTAAGTTCCGAAGCCGCTTTCTCCCCTCCATAATCTGTCGATGGAGGATTGTCAGGGTTTCTTTGACCTCTTTGGCACCGCTCCTTGCGGCTTGAAGCAGGTCGTCCTCAAGTTCCTCAAGCTCTGAGATGTGGGCATCCAGGACACGCCAGTCATGAACCATTGCCGGCCTCCCGCTTCGACCAGATAAAGTTCGCGGCCGATCTTAATCGGTCCATGGTCGTTCGTCTATTATGCCGAAGACAGAGATTCCGAATGACCTTTCTGGACGTGCTATCGGGTTCCGCCCGGATAAATGAGGCCGCGCTTTGCCCATGTCGATGCGCGTTTTCCATCAGGTTTGAAAAAGCCTCCACGTCCATCGCATCTGTCAATTGGGCAAGTATCGTATCGTCCTCGATGAAATCGAGTTCTCCCGGTCGGTTCGGGTTTGACAAATCCGTGATCTCAGAGAAAGGGTTGTTCAACGGCGAATTATTGTGGACTTTCTTAACCTGTATACCAAGATATGCCGACGTTTACGGGATGTCAAGCCGATTCAGGACCTGCCTACATTTGGAGCGACACCCGGGTCGCTCTTCCCTCCGCGGCAGCCGAGAAGGCCTCATTGATATTTTCAAACGGGATCACGTGGGAGATAATTCTGTCGAAGGGATACCTCGACCGGGTCCGCTGGATCATGTCCAGAGCCCTCGGGATCACCCACGGCTCGTATACGATGACGCACTCAACCTTCTGGCTCCCCCGGACCATCGTCCCCGGATCGATCTCCGTCCCGAAACCCGGGCTGACGTTTCCGATCCAGAGATAACGGCCCCCAAACCTGAGCATCCTCGTCCCCTCCTGAATGACAGACGGAGCCCCGGTGAACTCGGCTATCACGTCGGCTCCGGTGTCCCCGGTCCAATCTCTTACCTGTTCCACGCGTTGATCCGATGTGGTCTCCGCGGCATTCAGGACCCGGTCGGCCCCGAACTTGAGGGCAAGCGAAAGGCGATCCTCGAACCGATCGATGCTGATAACCAACCCCGCGCCCATCTCCTTCGAAATCGCTGCGGCGTAAAGTCCCAGCCCGCCCGCTCCCTGGATCACCACGATGTCGCCGATCACGACACCGATCTGGTTCAACCCGTACAATGCCTGCGCCATTGCGCAATTTATGGGGGAAACAGACCGGTCGGGCAGTCCATCCGGGACGTGAAAGATCCAGTGATTCGATCGGAGGTAGTAGTAGTCCCCAAATGCCCCGTGAAAGTGGGGGGGATCATCCGCGGAGACGTTCAACCAGTTGCGGTAGCGGTTGGGACAGCCTGGGGTTCCGATCAGACAGGCCGGGCATGCCCCACAAGGCGAGAAATAGGAATAGACGATCCGGTCCCCTTCCCTCAAGGGCTTCCCGGTGCTGTCTGCCTTCACATCCCGGCCGACCTTATCGACGATGCCTACCATCTCATGGCCCAACACCTGGGGGATGTCTCTTCGAATCTTTGGACCTTTTCCGCGCCAGAAATGAATATCCGAACCACAGATGTTCGCGAGGGACACCTTCACAACGAGCGCGTCCGGTGCGGGGTCGGGTACGGGATACTCACGGATCTCCAAAGGCTCCTCGGGTCCGACAAAAACCGCTACGCGTCCAGTCATGGAAAACCTCCGTTACAATACCTTGAATTCAAGACTCACGGTGTGGAACCTCGCCGCCTTATTCCGTATCCCAGGCCTTCGGGTAGTGCACCCTTCCCTCGATTCTGAGCCCGACGGTTGTCCTCCGAATCCGATTCGTACGTTGTTTCGAATCCTCCTCCTCAGCAAATACCTTTCTCCTCTGTTCTGCTGCCCACGCCAGATAGTCCGCAAATTTACCGTTGAATACGGACTCCATCCCTTTGCGAATTCGCTGGGACACCCCGGGTCCCTCTCCACTTGTGCTGATCGCGATCCGAAGAGCGCCCTGTCGCACTAAAGCCGGCATCAAGAAATTCGAAAATTCGGGTTGGTCGTGTGCGTTCAAAAGAAACCTCTTTTCCAGCGAGCAGTCCATGAGACGGCCGCTCATCGCTCGATCGGACGCAACGGTGTTCATGACAAGATGGATCCCCTCCAGATCCTCCTCTTTGAACCGCCTTCGATGGACCGCGATTCGGCCATCTCCCTGCATCCGTTCCAACTTCCGGGTCAGATCCGGACTGACGATCGTCACGCGGCCAAAGGCCTCCAAAAGTCTCACAGTCCTTTCTTCGGCTACAAGCCCACCGCCCACCACCAGGCAGGGGCGATTCCTCAAATCGAGCGTGACCTGGTAACCCGGATTTCCGAGAATCCCCTCTTGACCCGAAGATGTCATGAACGCCTCCAATTCACTCCGTACCGTTTCCGATTTTACACTTTACAGATACGTTCTCGCCGGTTATATTGAAGTTTCCGTCCCGTCACATCAAGGGGAACGATATGACCGAAAACAAGCTCAAAACTACGTTGAAGGATGGCCAGGTTGTCCTGGGACCATTCGTGAACCTGGCTTCTCCCGCCTTGATCGAGATCGCCGCCTTCGCAGGATTCGACTTCGTCATCCTCGACACGGAACACGCACCCCTCGATGTTTCCACGTGCGAGGACCTCTGCAGGGTCGCTGACTCCGTGGGCATCTCTCCGATCGTACGCGTCAGGGAAAACAACGGGCCACAAATCCTTCGCGCATTGGACGTGGGTGCAGCCGGCGTCCAGGTTCCCCAGATTTGCTCGATGGCCGACGCACAGGCCGTGGTGCACGCTGGGAAGTACGCTCCCCTGGGAATGCGTGGACTGTCTCCCTACACACGGGCCTCCTGGTATTCAGCCCATGGCACCAAGGTCACGGACCGGCTGAACGAACTGTCCATGTTGCTGGTCCACGTGGAGGGGGTCGATGGCCTGAACAACCTGGATGATATCCTCTCCGTGGAAGGCCTCGATGTGATCTTCCTGG
Source organism: Candidatus Latescibacterota bacterium (assembly GCA_965217865.1). Lineage (GTDB taxonomy): Bacteria > Latescibacterota > UBA2968 > SICM01 > SICM01 > CBDCJO01. Next base: position 5,597,678 of record CBDCJO010000002.1, read on the forward strand.
GTCCGTACGATCTCTCGCAGTCCCTTGGCATCCCGGGCGAGGTGACCGATTCCCGGGTGGTGGACCGGATGAGGGAGGCATCCTCCCGGATCCGCGATGCCGGGCTTGCCGTGGGGACCTTTGCAGACGACCCGGATGCCGCCAAACGCTGGATCGATGCAGGGGTGCAGTACGTCTCCCTCTCTGTCGATACCGGAATGTATCTCAAGGTCTGCCGTCAGATGGTCAAGGCGATCAGACGATAAGTTAAGGTTTCCTTGGTCCGGGGTCGATATATTCCGCACCGGATCATTAGCCCGCCAGGCGAATCCCCGCTGTCGAGATTGATATGATCCGCAAAGAACTGGTCTGCGTGACCACCAAGAAACGATACGACGTCGGACCCATGTTTGAGGGCAGCCCGGCCAGCCGGGAGAAGGGTATCGCGTCGCCGGTAGAAGTAATTTACGACTACGATGCCATCAAGGCAAAACTCGACCTTTCCAAATGGCTTCAAGGTCCCCGATCCATCTGGAAATTTGCAGACCTTCTCCCCCTTTCCGACCCCTCACACGCGGTGAGTCTTGGGGAAGGGGATACACCTTTATTGCGCCTCCGTACCCTTGGTGAAGAGACCGGCCTGGAGAACATCTACATCAAGAACGAGACCTCCAACCCCACCTGGTCTTTTAAAGACCGGTTTAACGCCGTTTCCATCTCTATGGCCAGGGAACTCGATTTCAAGAAAGTCACCTGCGCTACGACCGGAAACCACGGCACTTCCCTTGCCGCATATTCAGCCGCTGCCGGCCTGCAATGCGCAATCTTCTGCCATCCTCAGACACCCCAGGTTCAGCAGGACCTGATTCGCTTTTACGGAGCACGATCCATCCTATTGAAGGAGAGGACGCAATACCTCTCGACCCTCGTCAGGGACTACGGCTACTATCCCGCTACCACCCTGTCACCCATGCCCGTTTCCAACCCCTTCGGTGTAGAGGGATACAAAACCATCGCCTATGAGGTCAACTTGCAGCTCGACGGTCGGGTTCCCGATCGCGTATACGCCCCCGTGGCCGCCGGGGATGGCCTTTACGGTATCTGGAAGGGAATGACGGAGCTCAAAACAATGGGAATTGTTGACCGCCTTCCTCGCATGTTCGGCTGTCAGGCCAAAGGCTGCAATCCGTTCGTCCGATCCTTCAAGGCCAAACGGAAGGAAGTCAAACCGGTCCGGAACCCCACAACCGACGCCCTTTCCATCAGTGACCCGACCGGAGGGGATTGCGCCTTAGACGCGATCTATACGTCTAAAGGGGCTGCAACGGATGCCTCCGAAGAGGAGATCCTTAATGCCGCCAAACTCCTTGCCCGGGGGGGGATCGCCGTGGAACTCGCTTCAGCCGTACCCGTCGCGTGCGCCATTCGGGCCGCGAAAAAAAGCGAAATCGGCCCACGTGAACTGGTCGTATGCATCCTTACGGGAGCAGCCGTGAAATGGCCGGACACCCTCGACCGGACCGTAGACGAACCGGTTGTTCGTGATCCGAATTTTGAGGAACTCAGGCTGGCCCTGTGGTTATAGTAGACCGAACTGCAAATCCCCCCAGGAATTCCACGCAGATGCCGGGGGGCCAATCGAAACATGAACCCAGGAAAGGCCATTTCGGTTCCGGTTTCAAGTTTCACCCCTTAAACCCCTTCCGTTGTTTTCGGATTTTTCCCATCCTCGCAGCCGTCCTTCTACTCCCCCTCGCAGGTATCGCTGCGACCCCTCCAAAAGACAAGACGATTGCCGATCTCATCGCCGCGGAAGGGTTCAAACAAGCCTCTGCCCGCATCGATTCCCTTCTGGCGGTCGATGCGCTTCCACCAACAGTTCGAACCCGGATCATCCTTCAGCGTGCGCTCTGTCAGAAGGGATTGGGGAACCCGGCGAAAGCCCTCTCCGATTTCGAAGCCTCCCACGAAGCGTATCCCGAAATCGGGGATTACCTGCTCACGTGGGAAGCCGAGTGCCTGGAATCATTAAAAGACCCCCTTGGGGCTTCTGAACGCTACAAATCTCTTTTAAAACTCTACCCCGGCAGCTTGCTCAGAGATGATGTCCGGCTCCGCCTTGCGCGATTTGCGGATGGTGAAAATCGGAGTCTTGAGGCAATCCGTATTTTCAAGCGGGTTGCATCTTCCGCCCGACAAACCGGTCACGTAGCTGAGGGCCTGTTCGGATTGGCTTCGGTTCAGATGAAACGCAATCGAAAGAAAGAGGCCAGAAAAACCTCTTTGAAACTCATGAAAAACCACCCGGGCGAGAAGCCGGCCCTTGAAGCCCTGCGTCTGCTCGGAATGCCCCGGACACCGGAAGAGCGGTATCAGAAGGGCCGGGTATATCTTCGTCACAAGAAATGGACCAAAGCAATTTCAACTTTCAAATCCTTGATCTCGAAGCACCCAGGTGATAAGCTTGTGGGAATGGCCCACTATCTGACGGGAAGGGCTTATTTCGGCTCAAGACGATATACCAAGGCGTCATCAACTTTTTCCAAAGCCTACCGGAAGTACGGCATTCGAGAAGCCCTTTACTATTTTGGTCGCTGTGCAATCAGGAGAAATAAAGACCCCCTTGGGGCCGATCGTCTCCTGAAATTTGTCGCGAGGTACCCCAGGCATAGACACGCCCACAATGCCCTCTGGTACGCCGCCTGGGCGTTCGAACGTTTGGGAGAATATCAGAAGGCCCGCCGAACCTACCAACGGATCGCATCCGCATACCGTAAGAGTCCGAACGTGGAACAATCCCGATTCCGGGCGGCATTCGCCCTCTATTCGTCCAGCAAAATAATAAAAGCCGTAAAGGCCTTCTCTTTCCTGGGCAAGTCATCACGTGGTTATTTGCGGGACCAGTCCTTTTTTTGGGTGGGAAAATGTTATGAAAAACTGGGGGACCCCAACACCGCAAATCGGTGGTTCCGACGGGCTTCCAGCCAATTTCCGACATCCTACTACGCCACTCGCGCAGCGATGACCTTGTCATCCCACGATCGGAAATCCCTGGTCGGTTATGCGTCGGCAGATTCTGAATCCGAACCCGATCAAAAGGACGTGGCGATTCCCCCGACGTCTCAGTTGAGAAAAGCCGACTTCTTGATTCTCCTCGGCCTTTACGTGGAGGCCGGCCTCGAACTCCGCCCCATACAGCGAGCCCACAGGAACAAACCGAAAGTCCTCCTGGCCCTCCTTCGTCGATATGAGCGAATCGGTTCCTACCACCGGGCTTTGCGGGTTGGCCGTCTTATTGTTGATCTCGATCACAAAAAAGACGGACCCCTCAACCGGATCCAACTCAGAACGCTCTATCCAGACTATTACAGGGATCTCATTCGGAAAGCGGCGGCTGAAAACCGGCTCAACCCGGCTCTCGTTTTGGCCATCATCCGACAGGAAAGCGCCTTCGACCACGCCGCCATATCCCGTTCGGGGGCTCGGGGTTTGATGCAGATTATGCCGGCCACAGGCCGCGGGTGGGCTTCAAAAATGGGGATTCGGAACTTTAAGGTTGAGCACCTGATGAACCCGACCACATCAATCCAGATGGGATGCCGGGAGATTGCTTCCTACCTGGGGAGGTTCCCCGACGATTTTCGGGGCCGGGTGCTTTCCATGGCTTCATACAACGCAGGCTTTCGTGCCGCTCAGCGATGGAACAGAACCCTTCCCCCAGACATCGACGAATTCGTTGAAAACATCCCTTTCCACGAGACGCGCACCTATATCAAACTGGTCGTGCGCAATCAAGAGATCTACAACTTTCTCGAATCCGTACGAATGGACAACTGAAGATCAAGAAGGAAGGACATATAAACATAATAAGATGCCCAAAAGATCGCAATTTGCCCGGTCGATTTTGCCGTTTGCACTTCTCCCTGTGCATTTCTCCATCCTTTTGCCGACCCCTCTTCTGGGTGACGTTGACGAGTCCTTCCCCACCACCCTCGTACGACACTTCCGGGTGAGTGAGAAACACGTGATGCGGTTCCTCGGAGATCGGGGAAAAATCGATAACTTGCAGGGGGTAGCCGTCGTCCGTTTAAAGGAACAGGACGATCCCGGCACTGAGGAAGACGACCCGGTGGTCACCGTCTACGGTGTGAACTCGGGTACGGGAGATATTCTATATACCCGATCTCTTTCGAGCGTGTTTGCGTACGGAGGACCTGAAGATGAACGGGCAGAGCTTTCTGGACCGCACGGGATCGCGGCGGATGATGACGGGAACATATTCGTAGCGGATACTGCAAACGACCGCATCGTCCATCTCTGGGACAGAGCGGGCAAAATAGCGTTCACGGGAAGTTTTGGGCCTCCCGTGATGAAGGCCCCGTTCGATGTTTCCCTGGACCGGAACGGGCGGGTCTATATCACGGAACCTAAGGAGAACCGGATACTCATAACGGATTATGATGGTGAACTTTTGGGGCCCCCTCTGAGCGTCCCTTCACCCACCGGTATCGCCGTCAACGACTCAACAGAGCGATGGTCCTTTTTCAAAGAGCGGGCGATCTATGTCGCCTGCAGGGACAGTTCGGAGATCTGGCGTTTAACCGACCTCGGTCATGTCGATTCGCGGATCCGATCCGGTGACATCCCGGACCATCCGGAGAGCAGGTTCACCTACCTGGCCATCGATTACTACGACAACATATACGCAACGGATCCGAGGACCCACGCGATTCACAAGTTCGACAGACACCTGGTCTACCTGACTACTTTCGGGGGACGGGGAAAGGGAAAGGCGCAGTTCATCCATCCGCGGGGAATTGGAATATACCGGCGTTTCGGACAGACTTTTGTCTTGGAGGGAGGCAGTGCGCAGTATTACTGGGTGGGGACGGACCTCCGTTCTCTTGATGCAAGGTTCGACGAGCACAAGGAACAGGTCCTGGTCTCGTTCTTCCCGACGGAGCGTGCTTTCGTCAAATCGGGCGTCTACTTCGACGGGAAACTCATTCGACCCCTAACTTCCGGTTGGACTGTGGAAACCGGGCACAACCGCATCCATTGGGACCTGAAGGATCGCTGGAACGAACGGATACCGGCTGGACGTTATACCATCCGAATCGAAATCGAACCCACCTATTCATCCTACACCAAATTCAAAAAAAGATTCGAGCGCGACGTTGACGTAAAATAGTTCATGTACCCTCAGGAGTATTCTTGGAAAACCGCACCGAAAGACGCCAGATCATCGTAGAGGATATCTTCATTATCCTCTCCATCCTGGCACTCTGGCCGTTGATCCTCGGTTGGGATGAAGCCGTCTTTCAAGCCCTGAAATATATTGCCCTCGCCGGCCTGGTCTACATTTTCATCCGGCGGCTCAGGCGATACAAGTGTCGGAATCGTTCTGGCGGAACCGGCGCTGGATATTCTGGCGGCGATGGCCAAAGCATAAGCGGGGACGATAAATGAGTGTGATGGAATTTTCCGGTTATATCTCCTTAAACCGGCCAGCCCTCCCGCCGGTATCCCATGTCCCAGAACATCCATTCATAGCGGCTCGTCGCCACGAAGTGTTCGATCATAGCCTCCCGTTCTTCTTCAGACAACCCTCCGGCGACCCGATCGGTTAGAGAAACCACCGCCCGAACCACCTCCCCGAACTCCTCCGCACCGTAGGTATCTATCCACCGACGATACAGTTCATCGGGGGATCCCCGTTTCGCAAGGGTTTTTCCGACCTCCCCGTATATCCAGTAACACGGCAGGAGGGCCGCTAACCCTTCGTGAAAGGGGCGGCCGTAGGAGACGGACAGCAGGTAGCTCGTGTAGGCCAGGGTGGTCGGCGCCATCGGCGTATCGCGGACGCCCCTTGGGGAGAGCCTGAAGGCCTTGAAAAATCCCTCGTGGAGTTGACGCTCAACCTGAATGGCCTCCGCGGCGTGGGCGTTAAACATGGCGATGTCGCCATCCTCCGGTGCCTTAGCGGCAGCGATGCTCAGAGCCCGTGCAAACTCACGGAGATAGAGGGCATCCTGAACCACGTAAAATCGAAAGGACGTCCGGGGAAGGCTGCCGTCTGTAAGCCCCTGAATAAACGGATGCGCCAGGATGGCTTCGAAGATCCCTCCGATGTGCTTCCAGAGTTCCCTCGTGAACCGGGGAGATCGAGTCATTCGATTCACCTTCCGAAAGGTTTCGGTCGTTGCCGTGAAAGGGATGCGATTTTTCCGGATCAATCCGTCTTGATCTTATAACTGTAACGCGCCATCATCTCGTGGTCGGATTCGCGAGCAATTTTCCGGTTGAAATCGGACAGCGGGAGATAGTAGTGGGTCTCCGCATTGCAGCTGATAAAGCCCTCGGCGTATGCCACCCGACAGGCCGTGCCGAACGCCCCGTCGGAGGCCTCGATTCGCTTGCGGGCATACTTACCCCCGTATCCCTGGCTGACGAGGGAGTCCAGGGCGGCCAGCTTCTTCTCGACCACGTCGGTAATATCGATGAAGACGTCGTTATAATGTGATCCCATTGCGTCCCAAACCTTATTGGGAATCGAGGCCGCACCGCATCCCCAGTAGAAGATCTGCGCAACCCGATGGGGCTTGTTGCGATCCCCCGGATCCACGGAACCTGCGAATCCTACCGCCATCATCACGATCTGACCTGCAGCGGCGTGAGGATTCCACACGCCCCCTTCCATCGGGAAATGCGTGAGGATGATTTCCGGTCTGAGCTCACGCAGAAGCCTCGCCAACTTGCGGGCTGTTTCCCGATTCGGGAGCAGGAGCGCATCGTCTTCGCCGAAGAAGAAAACATCCTCCACCCCCAATGTCCGGCAGGAAGACCGAACCTCCTCGGCCTTCACCTCGACCCGCTCATCCATCATCCCTTTCAAGGTATCGGCATCAGGTACCTCATCGACATGATACATCTTCTCGCTGATCACCTCGTCGTGGACGCGCGCTCCGTGTGTCAGCACAACACACCCAACCCAGTCTCCCCGGGACGTGTGATGGGCCATGGTACCTCCCGACTGATCGAAGATGTCTGCCGGATGGGCGCCGATGGACAGGATGCGAAGGGGTTCGGCCATTGGGAGTCTCCTTTCGGTTAAGCAGTTAAGTGGGCACGACGAGGCCGGAGGGATTTTGAATTCTCTTTGCCAAGTTAGATCCTGGCATTATATTCGACCTATTAATATCGATATTTGACTGAAAATTAAAAACCCCCACCCTCAAACCAACACCTACGAACCCGGGAGGATGATATGAAACAGCTGGTGGGAGGTCTGGTTCTGCTGCTGGTGGTTGCGGGAGTTGCATCCGCATCGGGATTTGGAACGGTGCTCATCCTTCTGCTTGGCGTCGTGATCGGATTTTTTATCGGGATGTGGTACGCAAACAAAGGATCGGACTGATGCCTTTATACAACTGTGACGTCTCAGGGAAGGAGATCCTAATTGGACACATTAAGAGATACTGTCATCAACGTCACGGGCATATCGGAGGGCGGTTTCCCCAGCTTCCATATCTGACCCGGTTCCCTTCGCTTAGGTTTTCCCCGTCAGAATCGTGAGGATCGTTCCCACGCTCGATATAACGGCCTGACCAAGGATCAAACCCAGGAAGAATGGCCTCGTCCGGCCGTAAAGCGAAGCCCCCCCGTATTTCAGGACATTCCGCTTGATCAGCCAGGCGATTAATACATTAACCCACCACGAAGGCAGCGTCGTCCCGATCAAATAGCCGATGGGGTGGAACGGCCACCAGAAAAACCGCTTCCTTGCAAGGATCAGGAGTCCCATCGCCAACATCCCCATTCCGGACCAGATGAACCGAACGGATTCGCCCACACTACCGCCGCCTCCCCAAAAACCCGTTGCCGTCGCTGGATCCTTGATCGCCCCTCCGTAATATTGGAGGTGATAATTCAATGCCTTGATCATATACCAGCTGTTGGCAAAACCATAGGCTCCCAGCTTGTAGGCGAAATGAAGAAGCGTCACACCGGCGACGCCCCCGCCCACGATCAACGCCAGGATCAGCACATAGAAGAGCGGACGGGATCGCAAACCGAGACGGTGCGTCAGCTTTAACGACGTCGATGTGCTCGCCATGACGTGAGTTCTGCTGGGAAACGCCCAGGGCTGACCCAGGAAAAACCCCGCCGATGTTCCCCTGCTCAGCTTCTCAGTTCCCAGAGAATTCAGAAATACCTGCATAGGGCTCAAAGGCGCCTGCATCACCACGCCGGTTTCGGCCAGGATTCTCGTAACACCCACGAAAGTCACAAGCATCAAAACCACGAAGATGGGGACGATCCACGTGGAGATGCCTGTCATCGAGAGCCAGTAACAGATGAAGGCCACGCCTGCTATGGTTCCCACGAGGGAAGCCCTGTAGGAGATCAATTCATCCGAGTCGTCCACCTGGGGGGCTGTCCCCATCGCCTTCCGAAACACATCCCTCAGATGGTGACGGGCTTCATACAGACCGAACCCCACCATGGCGACGATGGCACCGAAGGACTCCTGCTTCAGCTGTCCGTAATTTCCACCCGGGACATAGGGTCCCCATCCCAGGATGGGGCTTCCGGATAGCACGACCAGGAAGATTTGAACGTAACCGAAAAAGGTAAACAGGAGGACGCTGCTTAAAATATCCAGCGACACCAGGTAACTGATTCCCAGGACAAAAAAATGGGCATAGATCAGCAGACCCATCGAGTTTCGATAAAATCGCGTGTAGAAATACAGATTGATGGTGGGCATGAACGGAAGGAACCTGTGGGCGATTCCGGACAGACCCACGAGGCCAGGCACCGCAAATCCGGACCATAAAAGGCCGTTTCTCAACAGGGGCCCCTCGCCGGGATCCGCCTCCACCATCGCCATCGGGAGTTGCGCCAGCGGAAACGGCAATCGCTCCTCTTCCATCCATCGCTTCCGAAGGATGACCATCAGAGAGATCATCGTGAGGTAAATCGCGCCAAGCATAACCATCCAGGAAAGCAAAGGACCGATCCAGGAACCGTAAGGGACCGCTTCCCCGGGCCCCAGCCCCTCAAAGAATCCCTTTGAGGCAGCAAGATCTTTGACCGTGATGCCGTCGGGCAGGAGGGGCAGCACCATGCTGCCCCATTCGTTCTCCGGGGTGGCATAGTGGGAGAATCCCACTATGTGAGGAATAAGAAACATCGTGACCCCGCTTGTGGAAACCGCGGAGACCATCAACAACATCGAGAAGATGACGAGGAATTCCTGTGGTTTCAGGCTCGATCGGATCAAACCCAGGCGTTCCAGATACCCAGCCCCACAGATCAGGAGGAACAGCAGAAAGAGCGGTCCCGATCCGAACCCGTTTGACGTCAACGAGCCCCCACCCAGGGCCTGTGCGCAGATATCGAGGAAGGCCAGGGTCGCGCTCAGTCCAACCCCGATCAACACCCCCCTTTTCGTCACACCGGAGGAGAAGGGGGCTGGATCCTTCAGGGTTTCAACCGCCGGTTTTGTTTGTTCCATACGAGGAACCTTTTTTTGCAGATATCAATTATGATTCAGGACCCGGGATCTATACGGAATGGGGGGAATTCAGCTTGCGAAGGGTGACCAGGATTTCGGTCGGGTCCAGGCGGCGGGTGTAGTCCGGATCGATAAAGGCCAGTCGAATCGTTCCCGTCTGGTCGATCACAAAGGTCGCGGGTATCGGAAGCTCGAAGCTATCGTCACCGTTGTATTCTGCCAGGTCAAGACCGAATTCCTCGTAGATCGACATCATCTCGTCCTGGAGCCGGTAGACGATACCGAACGATCGGGCGACCCGGTTCCCGACATCGCTCAGCACCTCGTAGGTCAGCCGATTTTTCCGCGAGGTGGATAAAGAGTTCTCCTGCGTCTGAGGCGAAATCGCGACCAGGGTCGTCCGGAATGAATCGAATTCTGACAGGGATTCCTGCAACGCCTGAAGCTCCAGGGAGCAGAAAGAACACCAGCTGCCCCGATAGAAGCTCACGACAACGGGCCCTTTGCCCAGAAGGTCGTCTAAACGCACGATGGTTCCGGACCCGTTCGGCAGGGAAAAAACCGGAGCCTTATCCCCCACCTTCAGACTACGGTCGACAATTCCGGAACGGGAGAGGTTATCGACCGCGTCCCTCATGGTCTTGAGGGTATCCTGCGGGATCTCCTGGGTTGACCGCATTCGCAGATCCGAAAGCCGAGCCGGCAAAGCCTTTTTCGATTCTTCTTTTACGATTTCGCCCATTACAGTTCCCGGGCTGTCTGTTGGGTCAAGTCCACCGAATCGTCTCGTAAAACCCGCCGAATCGTCTCTCCGATCTTTCGCAGGGCCCGTGCCCTATGGCTGATCCGGTTCTTGATGTCGGATTTCAAAACCGAAAATGAATCGGAGTAACCGGAAGGCACAAACAGCGGGTCATACCCAAATCCACCCGTTCCCCGCGCTCTATTCAGAATCGTGCCTTCACATACGCCCTCTCCGGTGTGACAGGTTCCGTCCGGGAGGATAAAAGCCATCACGCAACGAAAACGGGCGGTTCGACTTTCCGGCGGGATCCCTTCCATTAAGCGCAGAAGTTTTTCATTATTCTCTCGATCCGCAGACCCGTCCCCGGCAAAACGCGCAGAGCGAACCCCCGGCTCGCCGTTCAACGCATCCACCTCCAACCCGGAATCGTCCGCCAAGGCGGCAAATTTGAGCTGGCTGGCAACCAGGGAGGCCTTGTGGATCGCATTGGATTCAAAGGTGTCCCCTTTCTCATCGATCTCCGGCACATCCGGAAAATCATTCAGGGTTCTCACCCAAGCCACATCCCCCAGGATCTCTCGGATCTCGCGCGCCTTGTGCGCGTTTCGCGTTGCAATCACGAGAGGGTTCACGGTCGAAGCGCCTCCTGCTGAACGAGGAGGATCTCCCGGATCCCTGACTCAGCCAGTTCCAGCATGGCGTCCATCTGTTTTCGATCGAATGGGGAACGCTCCGCCGTCCCTTGTACATCCACAAATGTTCCGGATCCGGTCATCACCACGTTCATATCGACCTCGGCGGAAGAATCCTCTTCATAACAGAGATCGAGCATGGGGACGCCATCGACAATGCCCACGCTGACTGCCGCAACGGCATCTCTCATCGGATCCTCTTGGAGTTTGCCGTCTTCCAGCATCTTTTTCACGGCCTCTGACAGGGCCACATAGGCCCCGCTTACCGAGGCCGTTCGGGTGCCCCCATCCGCCTGGATCACGTCGCAGTCGATCGTGATAGTCCGCTCGCCAATCTTTTCCAGGTCAACGACCGCCCGCAGGGATCGACCGATGATTCTTTGGACCTCCTGCGTCCTTCCCTTTGGCCTTCCGCTCCGGGCTTCACGGAAAACACGGGTTTTAGTCGATCGAGGCAGCATTCCATATTCCGCCGTCAACCATCCAGATCTGGAACCGATCAAGAAGGGCGGAACCCTGTTCTCCAAAGTAGCCGTACAGATCACCTTGGTGATCCCGGTTTCGATCAAGGCGGAACCATCCGCGTGCAGCATGTAAGATGGCGTGATTCGAACAGGCCTGATCTGATCGAGGCTTCTTCCATCAAGTCGAGGGGACACACGGCCTCCCAGAAAAAGAAATCATATACCGCTACCGCTCCCTGGAATTAAAAAAAAATACAATCAAGCTTTCATTCTGGATTCTGACTCCTGACTCCTGTATTCTGCCTTTCGACTCCGGACTTTCATCCTTCTGGTTATAGGGTCGAAATGCTCACGATAATCGGGGGCTTCAACGTGAATGACACGACACATCTCCTGAAGTCGGGAATAGATCCGTCCCCCGTGAAGCCCTTTGATCTCCTCATAAGGCCGGTTGGTGGTCACCAGAGTCAACCTTTCATGTTCATATCGCGTGTCAACAAGGTTGTAGAGCATCTCCTGCTCCCACTCGGTGTTTCGCTGAACGCCGAAGTCGTCGATCACCAGGCATGGCACGGTGCTCAACTCTTCAAGGATGGTCCATGTCTGGCCATAGCGGCCGCTCTCTTCATTGTATGTGCTCCGCAGTTTCTCAAAATATTGGAGGGAGAGGTCCAGGAACTTGCTCGGGGTTGCAAAGCGGAAGATAAGCTCGTTTAACATCACACAACTCAACATCGTCTTTCCATTTCCCGGCAGTCCATGCAGCAGGATACCCCTTGGACTTTCTCCACGTTGACGCGTTTCAATCAGGCTCATCACCATGGCCTTTAAATCTTGAGCCCCAACGATCTCTGCGCCGTCCGGCCCCACCTGATGGAAATCATCCAGGAACTTCCATTGATACTTTCTCGGGACGTTCGATTTCGCGAAAAGCCGCTGGACCTTAATAAGACGCAGGCGGAACGGCCGACAGGGGCACCAATGCGCCTCGAATTGCGCATCAAAATACTGGAAGGGGGTCTTTCCCCCGCATCGGCAGGCCTCATTCACACAGGAACAGAGATTTGTCTCCCCGAATTGTCCGACGACGACCTGGTTGTCGTAAAGATATCCGAGTCCGTCACAAAGTCGGCATGCTCCCACACGATCCCTTAAGCCTTGCATCAGTTGGTTGCCACCTCCCGCTCCATCTTACCCTTGAACGTGCGGATACCTTCGAAAATCGCTTTTGCGATCTGCCGCAGAAACGGATCCCGTCGAAGGAGACGCTCCTCCTGGGGGTTTGAGATAAAAGCCATCTCTACGAGCACGCTCGGCATTCGGGCTTGAGTGCCCTTCATCACATAGAATCCGGCTTGCTTCACCCCCCGGCTCTTCAACCTCCCACCCGCTCCAATCACGGCGCTTCTTATCTCAGCGGCCAGGTTTTGACTCTCTTTGAGATACTGATCCGAGGACATCCCTTCAAAGATCTGACGCAGGACTGAATCATCCGAGGTCAGATCCTTCCCCTCAAATGCCAGAGCCGCATTCTCACGTCGGGCTACTTCCCTCGCCTCCTCCGTCTGAGCCTCCGAAAGGAAGTAGATTTCAGTCCCTCGAACGATCCCCCTGGCGGTTGAATTGCAGTGGAGACTGATAAACATGCGGCCATCGTTTTCAAGGGCAATCCTTGCCCTTTCATCCAGTGGAACAAACTCGTCCGTAGATCGCGTCAGAACCGCCCGAAGGTGGAGCCGACGCTCGATAAGCTTCTTGAGGTGATGGGCAACAATCAGAGCGACCTTCTTCTCCTGGAGCCCAGTCGGACCCGTGGCACCCACATCCTTACCCCCGTGTCCGGGGTCGATGATGACGGTGTGAATGATCCACGGTTCGCGACCGTCGGCCATCTCCGATTCCACCCCTTTCCTGGGTTTAGGGGGCCCGGTTTTCCCCTTTGTCGAACGCTGCTCCCCCCTGCTAACTTGCCGGCCCTCCTCTCTGACCTCCGGTCGATCCGTCTTATCGACGGGTTCCTTTTCGTTTTTAACCCTTCCTGAGTCCCTGGCTTTTTCGCGCCCCCTCCCGGCCTGGACGACTTTATCCGCTCCCTTCGGCTTTCCTTCCGAATCCCGCTTGCCCATCCACCCCGGCACATCGACTCGAATCTCACACCCGCAAAGCGGTTTGACGATCGGAAGAAACCACTTCACGGGAACGAAAACCGATCCCTCGAACCACCTCGGTGCGACGGGCATACGGACGGAGGACCGACCCACTGCGATCACAGCCGCACCGGGTGTGACCACGATACGTTCCTCCGACAATTGCAATATCAGCTTCTGAGACCCCGGCAGCCACGCAATCGTCGCACCGATAACGCGGGCAAGGGAAAGGAGGGAAACAAATGGCTTGCCTTCCACCCATACGGCGTTAAGCGTTCTTCCTCCAGACCCTTCTCCGCGGGCGACTCCCGGAAATACGAGACAGAAGGCGACCAAAAGGATCGCTGAGATCATCTCCGTGGGTAATTTTTTCCTTGGCACCTTCATGGATATCTAAATCTTTCCCCTGGCCCTCAACGCCGCTTTGACTTCCCTTTCAGCCTCCCGGCGGGCGAGCTCCTCTCGACGATCGTGATGCTTTTTTCCTCTTGCAAGGGCCAGCTCCACCTTGGCCTTTCCACTTCGGAAATATAGCTTCAGGGGAACCAGCGTTAAACCCCGACCATCCACCCGCCCGATCAAACGGTCGATCTCCCTACGATGCATCAGCAGCTTCCGCCGCCTGGTCGGGTCATGGTTGAAGCGATTCCCCGCTTCGTATTCCTCGATGTGGGCGTTAATCAGGTACGCCTCACCACCATCAACCCTCGCGTAGCTCTCCTGCAGGCTTGCCCGACCCCTCCTGAGTGACTTGACCTCCGTCCCCCGCAACACCAGCCCGGCTTCAAATTGCTCCACGATGTGGTAATTGTGCCTTGCCCGACGATTCTGGGCGATAATTTTGATAGAATCTTCCATAAGTATACAATAAACAAATTATTAAACATCAATAATCCGGGATGAACCTAAACGCACGCCAAAAACCCTTTCAGAATATAGAGGATTGACCCCGCAAAGTCAATTTAGTCTTGCGACCAACAGGCCACTATGGTATATTTAATCCTTCGGATTAGCACTCTATCCCGGAGAGTGCTAATAATTCTGCATTTCATTCGATTAATCAATAAGTTACGGGATTATTATTTCTCAACCAGGAGGAAAACAGATGGCGAAGTTGCTAGAATTCGATGTTGATGCGCGGGAAGCCCTCAAACGGGGCATCGATAAATTAGCCGAGGCCGTAAGAGCAACCCTCGGCCCAAAGGGACGAAATGTGGTTCTCGACAAGAAGTTCGGTTCCCCGACCATCACCAAGGACGGCGTGACAGTGGCCAAAGAGATCGAACTCGAGGAGCCTTTTGAAAATATCGGCGCCCAGATGGTTAAGGAGGTTGCCTCCAAGACCTCCGACGTGGCCGGCGATGGGACGACCACAGCAACCGTGATCGCTCAAGCCATATACCGGGAAGGGCTAAAAAGTGTCGCTTCTGGCGTAAATCCTATGGAACTCAAAAAGGGAATTGAAAAGGCCGCTAAAGCGGTTGTTCGCTCCATCCAATCTCAGAGCAAACCCACCCGAGATCGTGCCGAGATCGCTCAAGTGGCAACCATCTCCGCAAACGGGGATAAAGCCATCGGCGAATTGATCTCGGACGCAATGGAAAAGGTCGGGAAAGACGGCGTGATTACAGTTGAAGAGGCCAAGAGCACCGACACGACCCTTGATGTCGTGGAGGGGATGCAATTCGACCGGGGTTACATCTCCCCCCACTTTGTCACCGATCCAGACACGATGGAGGTAAATCTTGAGGATGCCCACATCCTGATCCACGACAAAAAAATCAGCAACATGCGCGATATTGTCGAACTCCTTCAGAGGATCTCACAAACAGGCAAGCCCCTTCTGATCATCGCTGAAGAGGTCGAAGGCGAAGCGCTTGCCACGCTTGTCGTCAACAAGATCCGGGGAACAATAAAGACCGCTGGGGTGAAGGCGCCGGGTTTCGGTGACAGGCGGAAGGAGATGCTGGAGGATATCGCGATTCTCACGGGTGGACGTGTCCTTTCGGAGGATGCCGGATTCAAGCTGGCCAACGCCGTGATGGCCGACCTGGGTCGAGCGAAGCGGATCACGATCGATAAAGACAACACCACCATCGTGGAGGGGGGGGGTAAAAAGAGCGACATCCAGGGCCGCGTGAACCAGATCAGACGTCAGATCGAAGAGACCACCTCCGACTATGATCAGGAGAAACTTCAGGAACGTCTGGCGAAGCTGGCCGGCGGGGTGGCCGTCGTCAATGTCGGAGCGGCAACCGAAACCGAAATGAAAGAGAAGAAAGCACGGGTCGAGGATGCCGTCCATGCGACCCGTGCAGCGGTCGAAGAAGGGATCATCGCGGGAGGAGGAGTTGCCTTCATCCGGGCCCAGTCCGTCCTCGACAAGGTGGAAGTATCGGATGAAGAACGGATCGGTCTCAACATCGTCCGGCGGGCGATTGAGGAACCACTCCGATTTATCTCCACCAACGCGGGTCACGAGGGAAGTCTTGTCGTGCATAAAGTCAGAGATGGGAAAGGCGCTTTTGGTTTCAACGCCGACACCGAGGTCTATGAAGACCTCGTAAAGGCCGGCGTGATCGATCCCACCAAAGTCGCCAGAACCGCCTTGGAGAATGCGAGCTCCATCGCCTCCCTCCTGTTGACCACGGAGGCGATCGTTGTCGATGAGCCGGAAGAAACCCCACCCATGCTCCAGGGACCCCCGGGAGGTGGTATGGGAGGTGGTATGGGAGGGTTATAAGCTCCGAAGCGGGAAACCCCTCAAATCCTAACGATCAGGCCCCCATCGACGAAGTTGGTGGGGGCCTGTTGCGTCTTCCTCCCGCTCAAAATCCCCGGTTTCCGTTCAAGGCCGATTCAAGACGCAAGCACAAAACGGCGCTTGACATCTTTTCCCGAGAATGCCTATATTGGACCGCATATGGGAGTTTCCCGATGCGTCGACATCCTGCGCCTTAAGAAAATGACCTTCCACGGGTATCACGGCCTTTTTCCCGAGGAACGAAAACTGGGCCAGAAATATGAAATCGATGTCGAGATACGTGCGGACAACCTCACGCCCTCGGGCGAGCAGCCTGTCTTCGACTACACGCAGATCTACGACCATATCGAAGCCATCGTCACCAAGGAATCCTACAGATTAATCGAATCCCTGGCCGATCGGATCGCTACCTCCCTTGTCGAAACCTTTCGGATTCCCGAAATTTTCTTGCGCGTTTTCAAACCCGCCCCCCCTTTTCGAGGGCACTTTGATGGTGTTGAGGTCGAAATGGTCCGCAAGGACATCCGACGATGAACACGGCCTACATCGGCCTGGGATCGAACCTCGGAAATAGAAAACGGATGTTGGAGGAGGCGCTCCGCCTTCTCGATGGCCGTCCGGACATCTGCGTGACCGACGTCTCACCCGTCTATGAAACTGACCCGATCGGGATCCTCGACCAACCCCGCTTCCTGAATGCCGCCGCGAGGCTTTCAACCCCCTTTAGCCCTCAAGATCTCCTGGATTCTCTGCTGGGGGTCGAACTTCAAATGGGCCGAAAAAGGGAACGAAAGTGGGGCCCCCGCACCATCGATCTTGACCTGCTCCTCTACGAAAGCGCCATTATCCGCCAGAAGGACCTTATCGTTCCGCATCCTTTCCTTGTGGAGAGACCATTCGTCCTGGCCCCCCTGTGCGACCTGGATGATAAGATAGTCCACCCGATCCTGATGCGGACCCTTCGCGAACTCCTGGGAGATCTTACCCGCCAACCCCTCATCCCCGTGGATGGGCTGAGATGGAAAAGGGAAAAAAACACAGACGGCAAACAATAGGAAAGGGACGGGGGGAAGAAAAAGAAGGTCCTGTTGCAAGTTGCACATTGCAGGGAAAAAATGGCTGTTTTCTGCTCCTGATCCTTCCCGTGTCACAATATGGCTCAACCTAAATACATTGCTGTCGAAGGGGTCATCGGGGCTGGAAAGACCTCGCTTGCGAGAGTACTTGGTGAAAGGTTGGACGCCAGCCTTATCCTGGAAGAGGCGGAGGAAAACCCGTTCCTCCCCCTCTTCTATGAAGATCCCGCTCACTATGCTTTTCAAACCCAGGTATTTTTTCTTCTGAGCCGGTTCCGACAGCAGGAGTCCCTGGTCCAGACAGACTTGTTTCTTTCCACCGTAATCATCGATTATCTCTTCGCCAAAGACAGCATCTTCGCCCACCTGACCCTTAACGACGATGAGATCGCCCTCTACAACGCGATTGCACGCCAGCTGGTCCACCGGGTGACCCGTCCGGATCTTGTGATCTATCTGCAGAACCACACGGACAGGTTGATGCAGCATATCAGGTCTCGGGGGAGGGCTTATGAAAGGGACATCGAACACGATTACATCCAGAAGTTAAACGAGGCGTACAACCAATTTTTCTTCCACTATACCGAGGCCCCCCTTCTCGTCATCAACGCATCCGAGATCGACTTTGTGAGAAACCAGTCGGATCTGGACGAACTTCTCCACGCCATCGAAAACCCGCCTGTGGGCACGAGGTATCTTCACCCGGTCAGTCCTGAAGACCGGACTTAAATCCCGATCCCGGGGATATCGAACATGCTGAACACCAAAGCCGTTGGAAAGAAAAATAACAGCGGATTTTTGATCGCGAAGAAAAAGGCCAACAAAAAAATTACAATCTTGACCTGTTACGACTATCCGACGGCCGTCCTGGAAGACAAGGCCGGAATCGATATCGTCTTTGTCGGCGACAGCGTGGGGACGAATGTCCTGGGTTATGAAAGCGAAACCGACGTAACCCTTGAGGATATGATCCACCATCTCAAAGCGGTCCAGAGGGGGGTGACCCATGCCTATCTCCTGGTCGACATGCCTTACGGGACCCACGATACCCCCGATGACGCATTGAAGAACGCAAATACCTTGATTTCCCACGGAGCGAACGGGGTCAAGTTGGAAGGGGGCCAAGAAAAGGAAGCGGTTGTCCAGCATCTGGCGGAGAGTGGCATTGAGGTCTGTTGCCATCTCGGCCTCAACCCTCAAATCCACGGAACCAGGAGGCG
The DNA here is from genome assembly GCA_965217865.1 of Candidatus Latescibacterota bacterium. Classification (GTDB taxonomy): domain Bacteria; phylum Latescibacterota; class UBA2968; order SICM01; family SICM01; genus CBDCJO01. The sequence goes on from CBDCJO010000002.1 coordinate 5,616,285, forward strand.
GGTACAGGGAAAAACCTTTCACGCCGCTAAAACCTTAATTCAAAGCGCCCTGGCCTTACAGGATGCCGGGGCGAGGATGATCGTTTTTGAACTGATCCCAGAAGAACTTGGGAGGCTTTTAACTCAAAAATTGAGAATCCCAACGATCGGGATCGGGGCGGGCAGATACTGCGACGGCCAGGTCCTCATCATTAACGATCTCCTTGGAATTACCCCATTCGATCTGATACACGCAAAGAAGTATCAGAACTATCAGGAGAAGACCTTTCAAGCGATCTCCAATTATAAAGGGGATGTGGAAAATCATCGTTTTCCGGTAGAAGCCAACGTGATAAAGATGGACCAAGTCGAATTAACAAAATTGGAGGAATGGGGCCAAAATACACCGGATATTCACGAACGGGAACCAGGGCATCCCCATAAAGCATAAAATTATATAAATGCTTTAACACCCTGTGCCGCATGAGATTGATCAGTTCTATCTCCGACATGCAAGACGCCGCGGACTGCCACCGTTCCGAGGGTCGCGTCATCGGCCTCGTCCCCACGATGGGCTTTCTCCACGAGGGGCACACGAGCCTGATTCGGTTGGCCAAAGATCGCTCTGATCTCGCAGTCGTAAGCCTTTTCGTTAATCCACTCCAATTCGGACCGAATGAGGACTACCAGACCTATCCTCGAAACCTCGAAGTGGACCTCAGGCTTATTGAAGAAACAGGTGGGGAGATCGTCTTCATCCCTCCGACCGACGAGATGTACCCCGATGATTTTTCGACTCACGTCCACGTCGAAGGGTTGGCGGATAACCTTTGTGGGGCATCAAGGCCCGGTCATTTTCGAGGTGTGACCACAGTGGTCACAAAGCTCCTGGCGATTGTCAAGCCCCACCTTGCCGTCTTCGGCCAAAAAGACGCCCAACAGGCCCTTATCATCCGCCGGATGGTAAGGGATTTAAATTTCGATACCGAGATCCTCATTGGGCCAACGATACGCGAACCTGATGGATTGGCGATAAGTTCCCGAAACGTATACCTCGATCCGGAGCAGAGGCAGGAAGCAGCGTTGCTCTACCGCGCCCTCCAGGTTGCGCATGATCTCATCCAAGCCGGCGAAAGAGACGCGGAAAAAATCGTTCAAGGCATTCGAAATCTCATCTCCGAGAGTCCCAGCGCACGGATAGACTACGTCTCGATCGTGGATACGGATCGGCTGAAACCACGAGATCGAATTTCAGGCGAAGTACTCATTGCCGTCGCGGTCCGTTTCGGACGCGGTAGGTTGATCGACAACATCATCATGAAGACCTAAAGACTCAAAATGGAGTGTATTTACATATACCTTGCCACCCATGCGAAGTTTTGTTATCTTTATGTTCTACAATGCAGTAGATCGTCATTTATCGTTTATTACCCGTGGCTTATCCCCTTATTCCCTATAAGTCTTTCTTGAAAGGAGCGGCAATATGGCCCATTCACTCCCCGATCTCCCCTATCCTCACGATGCCTTGGAACCCCATATCGACTCCAGAACTATGGAGATCCATCACGGGAAACACCACAACACCTATGTGACGAACCTGAATAAAGCCCTTGCAGCCCACCCGGAACTTCAAGCCAAGAGCGTTGAGGACCTGATTTCAGACCTGAACAGCGTGCCCGAGGCGATCCGAACCGCCGTCAGGAACAACGGAGGCGGTCACGCAAACCACAGCATGTTCTGGCCGAGTATGAAAAAAGGCGGTGGAGGGAAACCTTCCGGTGACCTGGCTGCCGCCATCGATAAAGCTCTGGGGAGCTTTTCCGCCTTCAAAGAGCAATTTTCAAACGCGGCTACAACTCGCTTCGGAAGCGGTTGGGCGTGGCTCTCCATGGATTCGGGGGGGTCCCTTGTTGTGGAATCAACGCCGAATCAGGATAACCCTTTGACGGAGGGCCGGGTGCCCATCCTCGGCCTGGACGTCTGGGAGCACGCCTATTACCTGAACTATCAAAATCGCCGTCCTGACTACATCGCCGCGTTTTGGAATGTGGTCAACTGGGATGCGGTCGCGGATCGGTACAACAAAGCCCGTGGTTAAAATCAGGCCTAATCCACCAGGGAGATTGACTCGATGAGCGTTCTTGTGGGGAACAAGGCCCCCGATTTTACCCTGAAGAACAAGAACGATGAGGGGATAATAGACGTAAGCCTCTCGTCATTTCAAGGAGAGCAGAACGTTGTCCTCCTCTTTTTTCCGCTTGCCTACACAGGCGTCTGTACAGAAGAGATGTGTAAGGTGAGGGATGGGATCGGGGACTATCAAAATCTCAATGCTCAGGTCCTGGGCATCAGCGTGGATAGCCCCTTCGCACAGGAGGCCTGGGCGAAGGCGGAGAATCTGAATTTTCCCCTGCTGAGCGATTTTAACAAGGAGGTCTGCTCGGCCTACGGATCCCAATATGAAGATCTGCTCGGGTTCAAGGGGGTTGCGAAAAGATCCGCATTTGTCATCGACAAAGAGGGGGTCGTTCATTATGCATCCATATCCGACGATGCCAAGAAAATCCCCGACTTCAACGCCATTAAGGCGTGTTTGGAATCCCTGAGCTGAACACGAGCTCCGATTTTCTTCTCCCCAGTGAAAGTTCAGGAGGTTACTTAATAGGATGATCAACGTTACCGAAACCGCTGCTCAAAAAATCAAGTCCCTTCTGAATGAGCAGGGAAAATCCGGTTACGGTCTCCGAATGAAGGTAGTTGGAGGGGGCTGTTCTGGGCTCTCTTATAAGCTCGATTTCGACAAAGATCCTACAAACCAGGATACCGTCATCGAAGAGCACGGTGTGAAGGTCTTTGTGGACATGAAGAGCGCCCTCTATCTCGCCGGCACCGAATTGGACTATAAGGACCAGCTGATGGACGCGGGGTTCAAAATCAACAACCCCAACGCCAAGTCCACCTGCGGCTGCGGTGAATCCTTTAGCGCCTGAGCGCCAGCCCGATAATTTTTCAGTGAGCGGTTGTCTCTTACCCGCTCACTTCTATTGCACCGCCGGAATGCGCGGATTTTCCGGTCAGGACTGAGCTTCTTTCACCCTGTGAGGTTGCTATGCGTCTCCGGGTCTTTACGGTCCCCGAGGCAAACAGGTTGATTCCGAGGTTGGAGAAGATTGTGTCAATGATCGAAGAGGCACAAGCCCGGCTCCACGATGCCAAAGAGCATTTCTCTGCGACCTCGGAAAAAAGCCCGACAGACCATCCGGAGCGCATCCGTCTTAGCCATAATGTGGAGATTGCCGAACACGAAATCCTCACTGCCCTTGATAAGATTATTGAAATGGGTTGTTCCATGAAGGCCGGAGGGCTCGTCGATTTTTACACCGTAAAAGACGGTGTACTTTACGAACTCTGCTGGCAAAAAGGTGAGGAAGAGATCCGCTTCTACCACGAATACATGGCGGGCTTCATCGGCCGACGACCCATCATACCGGAGGATATCGCGGTGATGGGTGTCCCGAATGCTGTTCGAACGCTGTGAATCTAAACGTGTGAGCGTTGAAGCCTTTAAACGCTCAAGGCGGATTATGTACCGGTGCCCTTCGCATCCCGAAGTGTGCCGGTTTTTTTATACGGAAAATTGTCATTGTCGGCCGGGCCTCAACTACCGGTCACTCTATCTCCCCAAAGGTTGTTCATCGCAACGATGATTCGAGACGAATTCATAAAGGCCCTTTCGGAAATCGTCGGGCCGCAGGCAATCATATCCTCCCCGGATGAACTCCGGGTCTATGAATGCGATGCTTACACCATCGAGAAATCATCCCCTGTGGCAGTCGTACTCCCGACCTCCACAGAAGAGGTTTCAAAAATTGTCCGCCTTTGCGACGCGCAGCATATCCCCTTTGTCCCCCGGGGAGCCGGCACCGGATTGAGCGGAGGTTGCCTCCCCCCAGAAGGCGGTCTTATGATCAGCCTCAGCAGGATGAACCACATCCTCGATGTGGATCTGGACAACCTATCGGCCCGAGTCGAGGCCGGTCTGGTCAATCTCTGGTTGACCAATGAGGTGGCTCATATGGGCTACCACTATGCACCTGACCCCTCAAGTCAGGGGGCGTGCACCATCGGGGGAAACGTTGCGGAGAACTCAGGGGGCCCGCATACCATGAAATATGGGGTGACGACCAATCACGTCCTGGGATTCCGTATGGTTCTTCCGGACGGAGAGGTGCTTGATTTGGGAGGCCTCGCGCTCGATCACCCCGGTTACGACCTCCGGGGCGTGATCATCGGGTCTGAAGGAACGATGGGCATCGTTACGGAGGTCATCGTACGGCTCACCCACAATCCACAAACCACCCGTACCATGCTGGCGATCTTCGATTCAGTGGATGATGCCAGCCAGGCGGTATCCGACATCATCAAAAAGGGAATCGTCCCCGCGGCCCTCGAGATGATGGATAGGATGATCATCTCCGCTGTGGAGGACGCCTATCACTTCGGTTTTCCTGAAGGTGCGGAAGCGGCCCTTATCGTGGAACTGGACGGAATGGCCGCGGGCATCGACGGCTCCGTCGAACAGGTCATGGAGGTGTTTCAGAAAACCCGGGCTCGATCGGTCCGCCTCGCCCAGACCGAGGATGAGCGGAAACTCCTTTGGGCGAGCAGAAAAGGGGCTTTCGGGGCCATCGGTCGCCTGAGTCCCTCTTATGTCACGCAGGACGGTGTGGTTCCCCGAACCCGCCTACCGGAAGTCTTATCCCGGATATCGGAAATCGGCAATCGCCACGAAATCGCGATCGCCAATGTTTTTCACGCCGGAGACGGCAATCTTCATCCCATCCTCCTTTTTGACGAACGGGACCAGGAGCAACTCGCTCGGGTCCTCAAAGCCAGTGAGGAGATTTTGAAACTGTGTGTGGAAGTCGGGGGTACCATCACAGGAGAACACGGCATTGGCGTGGAGAAGATGAACATGATGCCACTCCTTTTTTCCCGGGAAGACCTCGCGATCATGAAAAAGGTCCGTGACGTCTTCAATCCAAACGGTCTTTGCAACCCGGGGAAAATCTTCCCCACATCAAAATCGTGCGTTGAGTTGCAGGGTACTCGTAGGGCGGCTGCATGTTAGCCCCCCTGTGAATTTTTCCGAAATGCCATCCCTTAGGTCAAAAATTTTTCGGAGGAACCGATGAGTTACGAGCTTGTCAGCTGGTCAGTCGGCGTGTTCCTCCTCCTGGTCCTTGGAATTGTCTGCGGTTGGCTGCTATGCGCTCGCATCAAAGCGCGAAAACTCTTCGAAATGGAGAGTCAGAGCGAAAAGCGAACGACCAGATTGGTCGAAAAGGCCAACCGGGACCGAAAGGCATCTTTTTTGGAAGAAAAGAACGCCTGGTACGTGCTTAAAACCAAGATGGAACGGGAGGTTGAGCAACGCAAGCGGGAGGCTGAAAGGCTCCTGCAAAAAAATCACGAACTGGAAGAGGGCCTGAATGAAAAGTCGGACTCGATCCGTCAACGCGAAGAGAAAGTCGCGAAACGCGATCGTTACATAACGAAGTATTCGGGGGAACTCCAGACGAAGGAAGGGGAACTCAAAGAACTTCTGTCTGAACAGCGTGTGAAACTGGAGCGGATTTCCGGGTTGAACGCCGAATCCGCCCGAGAAATTCTCCTGGAAGAGTTGCGAGAAGAAACCAAGCGTCAAGCGACGGTGATGATGAAGAAAGTCATCGATCACGCAAAGGAACATTCGGAGAGGGAGGCCAAGAAGATCGTCGCTTTGGCCATTGAACGTTGCTCTGCCGATCAGTGCGTGCAATCCTCAATCTCGGTCGTCCCCCTGCCCGATGACGATATCAAAGGTAGAATCGTCGGAAAAGAGGGCAGAAATATCATCTCTTTCGAAGCCGCGACAGGCGTGAAAGTGATCGTAAACGACACCCCGGAGGCCGTGGTTTTATCCAGTTTCGACCCGGTAAAACGGGATATCGCCCGTATCGCGATGGAGCGGCTGATCAAGGAAGGCAGAATTAACCCGAGCCGTGTGGAGGAAGTCGTTGCAGTGGCGGGCGAGAAGGTGAATGAGAGTATCATTGAGGAAGGAAAAAAGGCGTCCAGGGATGTCCGGATCGATAATCTTCACCCAGACATGATCCAACTCCTTGGGAAGTTGAAGTACCGGATGAGCTTTGGTCAGAGTGTCCTGGAACATTCCAAGGAGGTGGCTTTCCTTACAGGGGCCATGGCCGCCGAGCTTAAACTCAATGAAAAACTCGCAAGGAGGGCGGGTCTTCTCCACGATATCGGCAAAGCCGTCGACCACGAAATTGAGGGCACGCACGTGGATATCGGAGTGAACCTTGCCAGGAAATACCGGGAACCGATGGAGGTGGAGAACGCCATCGTCGCGCACCACGAAGAAGGGGAGGTTCTCTCCCCGATTTCGTTTCTCGTAACCGCCGCCGATCGAATTTCCGGAGCGCGACCAGGCGCCAGGCGGGACGATGCGGAGGGATACATCAAGCGCGTCAGGGATCTGGAGGAGATCGCCCGATCCTTCGACGGAGTCGATGATGCATACGCGATAAACGCGGGCAGGGAAGTCCGCGTCATGGTCAGTGCCCGCAAGATACCCGACGATGAAGCCACTGTCCTTGCTTTCGAAATCGCTCAGCGGGTTCGATCCGAATTGGTCTACCCGGGGGAGATCAAAGTGACCGTCATCAGGCAGACGGTCGGGGTGGAATGGGCGGGCAGGTCAAATCGCAAAAAGCGGTCCCGATATCAAAAACCCGAGAAAGGAGACGGAAGACATGGCCATCAAGGTCGGCCACGAAATGACGGTGTCAGAAAAGTTGTATCTTCCGGCGATCAGAAAGGGGTTGTCGCTAACCTTCAAGCAGATGTTCGGCAAAAAGTTCACCATGCAATATCCCGAGGAGAAGTGGAAATCACCTCCGGGGTACCGGGGCCTGCATAAACTAACGAAGGATGAAAAAGACCGGATCAAATGCGTGGCATGCTACATGTGCGCCACGGCTTGTCCCGCCGAGTGCATCACGATCGAAGCGGCTCCCGCCCCCTGGGAGGACAGGGAAAAAGTACCCGAGCGATTCGACATCGACATGCTCCGCTGCATATTTTGCGGTTATTGTGTTGAGGCTTGTCCTGAAGAAGCGATTGTGATGACTGAAACACACGAACTGGCGGCCGAAAGCCGGCAGGAATTGATTTTTACGAAAGAAAGGCTCCTGGCCAACGAAGCCCGGGTGACCTACACGGCAAAACCCGATGTTGACGGAAAGGTGACCGACGAAAAGACCCGGAGCAGCGAAGTCCATCCGCATCGTTTGGGCGCAAAGGAACTCGATCCTACGCATCGTCTCGTTTAATCCTAAACCGCAGCACCATGAGCAGACGCGATGTATAATCCTACGGTCATAGACCATTTCAAGAATCCGCGGAATGTGGGGAGCCTTCCGGATCCGGATGCCAAAGGCTACGCCGAAAACTCGGTTTGCGGCGATGTGATGACCCTCTATATGCGCGTGACGGAAAGTCGGATCGTCGAAGCAAAATTCAAGACATTCGGCTGTGCCGCGGCAATCGCTGCAAGCTCGGCACTCACTGAAATGCTCAAAGGACTTACCCTGGACGAGGCGCTTAAGATCAGCAAAACCGATGTGTCCGATGCCCTAGGGGGGCTCCCGTCGACTAAAATCCACTGCTCCGTTCTGGCCGAGGATGCCGTGCGGGCAGCGGTTGCCGACAACCGGACTAAGTCAGGGAAATGAACCAGTTAGACCTTCTGGTTGGAGCCCATACCTCCATCTCCGGGGGCCTGGACAGCGGATTGATCGAGGGGCGTAGGATCGGTGGAACCACGGTCCAGATATTCACGAAAAACGCTTCCAGATGGAAGGCCCCCGAAATTTCCAAAGAGATGGTGAGTGGCTTTCTGAAAGCCAAGGCGGAGACCGGACTCGACCCGATCGTCGCCCACGACTCGTATCTGATCAATCTCGCATCTCCGGATCCCATCCTTACGAAAAAGTCCATCAATGCCTTCTTGACAGAGCTGAATAGGGCAGAAGCGCTGGGCATCGACTACCTCGTCACGCACCCAGGGGCCCATAAAGGGCAGGGGGAACCCGAGGGAATCCGTCGGTTCGTCGAAAACGTCAACCGGATACACGATCAGACGGAGGGCTTCTCGGTCCGTATTTCACTCGAGACGACGGCGGGACAGGGTACCTACCTGGGCCACCGGTTCGAGCATCTGGCCGAGATGATTCGTGGTATCGAACAATCGGAACGTGTGGGGGTCTGCTTCGACACGTGCCACGTATTCGCTGCCGGTTATGACCTTCGTGACGAGAATGCCTATCACAGGACCATTGAGGAATTCGACAGGGTCGTCGGTCTCGATCGCGTTGAAGTCATTCACGCAAACGATTCCAAACGCGAACTCGGCAGCCGCGTCGATCGCCACGAACATATCGGCGAAGGGCAGATCGGATCAAACGGGTTTAGGATCCTGATGAACGACCCCCGGTTTCATCGCATTCCGAAAATCCTGGAAACGCCCGAGAGCGAAACCCAACACGAAGTCAATCTGGTGCGACTGAAAAGTTTCGTGAAATTAGAGGAGTGAGTTAAAAGCCAATCACCACGTCTGGGAGATCTTGAAATGCCAAAATTTACAACCGTTGGAAAGGGATTGCCTCGCGTCGATGGCCTTGAAAAGGCCACCGGTTCGGCCAAATATGGTGCGGATGTCCATCTTCCAGGGATGCTTTGGGGTCGTTTTCTTCGCAGTCCGCATTCCCACGCCCGCATCAAGCGGATCGATACCCACCGGGCGGAAAAGATCCCCGGCGTCAAGGCGGTTCTCACCCACAAAAGCCTGGCCGCAGGTCAATCCCTGATGACCGAAGACTCGGTCCACGCCATGAAGTCGGGCCAGAGTCTATTTGCCTTCGACAAGGTCCGTTATCAGGGCGAGAAGATCGCCGTCGTCGCAGCAACCGACCCGGACATCGCGGAAGATGCCCTTGAGGCCATCGATGTGAAATACGAAGTACTCCAGAGCGTACACTACGTCCTGGAGTCCATCAAGCCCGGTTCGCCGATCCTCTTCGAGGAAAGTCCATCCGTCCAGACGCCCGATGGTCAGACCCTCAATAACATCTGCACGGAGAGCCACAGCAGCTTTGGTGACGTTGAAAAGGGGTTTCGTGAATCCGACATCATTCTTGAAGATACTTACAACATTCCACGCGTTCACCAAACTTACATGGAACCCCACGCCGTCGTGGCCGATGTGGATGGCCACGGAAACGTCACCGTCTGGACCAGCACCCAGGGAATATTCGCGATAAGGTCCGGCATCGCTTCCTCCCTCGGAATCCCGATCTCGAAAATCAATGTCATCGGGATGACCATCGGCGGTGGTTTCGGGGCCAAGTTCGGCATGCTGGTCCATCCCTACGCCGTACTCCTGGCTCAGAAGACGAGAAAACCGGTGAAGATCGTCATGGACCGTTACGAAGAGTTCGTCGACGGGCGCCCGGCGCCGGGCTGCTGGATCTGGCTGAAAACCGGTGCGAAGCGGGACGGCACGGTCATCGCCCGTCAGGCCGTCGCATACTGGAACACGGGCACGACATCCGGTGCCTCCCTGGGCCAGACGTCGCGAATTAGAGGGGTCTATAAAATTCAGAATATCCACTATGACGCATATGCCGTCTATACCAACGAACCCGGGCCCGCTGCCTATCGTGCCCCGGGCGCGCCCCAGACCACTTTCGCCTCCGAAGCCCAGCTCGACCGCCTCGCAACTTCGCTCGGAATGGACCCCGTTTCCCTCCGCCTTAAGAACATGGCGGCCGACGGGGATTCCGTTGCCGGGGGTCAGCCGCTTTCCCACGTAGCCTTCAAGGAAACCCTGAACGCAGTCGCAAAAAAGGTCAACTGGCGAAACCGGAAGAAGAAAAAGAATCGGGGCTGGGGAGTGGCTGTCGGGGAATGGACTAACGGCGCCGGTCCGGCCGGGGCCTATGTCTCGGTTCAGGAAGATGGCAGTGTGAAGGTCTTCAGCGGTCTGATGGACATTACCGGGACCGACACGGCAATGGCACAAATTGCATCAGAGGTGCTGGGGGTGCCCTATGAAAGGGTCAATGTCGTCCGGGGTGACACAGACAGCGCACCATACACCACCGGCAGCGGAGGAAGCGTTGTCACGTTCAGCGTGGGAAATGCGGTCAAACGGGCGGCCGAGGATGCCCGTGACCGGATCATAAAACTCGCCGCGGAACAACTCGAAGCCCGTCCCGAGGATCTGGTCCTCTCGGATGGCAAAGTGTCCGTAAAGGGGAGCGGCAGGGACTCCCTCACCATGTCCGAAGTGGCGCAATCGAGCCTTTCGACCATCGGAGGACCGATCGTCGGCAAGGGATCCTTCGCCAGGGAACCCTCGCACACGGTCATTTCCGCCCAGATCGCCGAAGTGGAAGTGGACCCGGGCACAGGACAGGTCAGGCTCCATCGCCTTGCTGGCGCTCTCGACTGCGGAAAGGCGATTAACCCAGTCCAGGTCGAAGGCCAAATGGAAGGCGCCGCGGTCCAGGGCGCTTCATGGGGTTTGATGGAAGAGGTGAAGTACAGTCCGGACAGGGGAAACCTGAACCCCCATCTTCTGGACTATCAGATTCCGACAGCACTCGACATGCCTTCGGTGGAGTCGGTGCTGGTCGAGAAGGCATCCGCCCACGGCCCCTTCGGGGTGAAAGGTGTTGGAGAACCCCCAATCACCCCAACGATGGCCGCTATCGCCAATGCCGTCTACGATGCGGTTGGAGTACGGGTGAATGAACTCCCGATCAACCCCGAGCACCTCCTGGGGGAACTGAAGAAGAAACGAAGGGGGAATAACGGAAAATAACCTTCAAGGCTGGGGTTGACGGTAACAAAATAGGGGGCGCAGCGATTGCGCCCCCTATTTGATCTCCCCCCCGTCTACCTCACATCCTCTTCCCCCTCGCCCCCTTCGGGTATTTGCCCTTGACCTTCGAGCATGTTGCTGGCGTGGTGATGGGTCAGTTTCCAACCGCCTTCCGTTCGATAATAGATGTTCGTCGCCACCGCCCGTCCGCTATTCATCCCCTGATCGTACACCGTTGTGATGTGTTCCACACACACAACCCATCCCACACCGCCTTCCACACTCACCGCCACATCGGACAGATCTACTTTCATCATCTTCGTACCATTGAAGATACCCAACCAACTTTCCCATATCGCCTCCCAACCGCTTAGCGTGGTCCAACCCGGATGGATACATTTCACCCAGGGAGCGTGCAACCAGACCTCCTCCATCTCCTCGATGCTTAACTGCTCCAGGGCCCGATAGAACTGAGCATTGACCTCTTGAACCATCTCACGGTCTTCCATAAGACCTCTAAGAACTCATAAGCTTATTGACACCGCCCTTTGGGGGCCATAGATTGTCCCGCTTTCATATCCACACCCTCCGATCGCGGAAAAACCCGAATATCTTCCTCAAGTCCACTATATATCGTCACTTTCAGGCCGAGTCGTATGAAAGTCAGCGCGAGCACCCGGGGTTGGGCTTTGTTCATTGACCTAGTGGTCTTTGGTTTTCCCCAGGTGGTGGTCTTTACCATGCTGAAAGGGGTCTGGATCCTTTTCCTTGATCTGGTCATCTGGATTGCTTACTGTGTGTACTTTGATGGACGACGCGGGGCCACGCCAGGTAAAATTCTCCTCGGCATCAGGATCGTCCGGTCGGACGGTTCGGCCATTGGCTATTGGGAGGCCCTGGCACGAAGTCTTGGAAAAACTCTGCCCATGCTTCCACTCTTTTTATCAGGGGCCATTGCGCTCTGGACGCAATGGCCCATTTTTTATAAGAGCGCCGCCGTTTTGATCGGTCTTATCATTCCACTACTCTGGGCGCTTCCCATCCGGCGAAACGATCGGGGCCGATCCCTGCACGATCGCATCGTGGATACCCGTGTCATCAGGCTTTTTTGAATGCATCAACCCTTCACTCTTGAGCCCGGAATTTACGAATAAAAGCTAAGGTTCTTGTCCTGTCAAGGGAATTCAGGAGTCCGGATTTCGCTTGACAACCACCGCGAATTGATCTATCATTTCGAAAATCCATCACGATCGTGGGATCCCTTACGGACCCCTGGAATTCCGGACTTAAATGGCTGAAGAACAACAACAAACGCCTGGTGGGCAAAGTGCCCTGGACGTCGTACGAAGTTATGCGGCGCTGGTCATTCTGGTGATCATCGTACAGGTCATTCTGGCGTTCGTCATTATCCGGACATTGGTTATCGGGCGGCTTGGTACTGCCGAAGAGGATTCGGAGGTGGTCGCTGAGCAACTGAGCGAAACGCCAGGGGAAGAGGTGCATTCCGACAAACCGGTGATTCTCTACGACATCCCTGAAGACTTCCTCACGAACCCCAACAATGTCGACCGACTTCGTTTTGTAAAAGCCCACGTTCAGCTCGGCCTATCATCCGAACCTGTCCTTCAAGAGATCCATGGGATCGAACCCAAACTAATCGATATCATCATAAGTATCCTGATGTCAAAGTCCGTTTCCGAGATGGATGACCCTCCGGACCGCGAGGTCATCAAGGATGAAATAAAAATCTCCTTGAACAAACTCCTCACCCAGGGAGAGATCACAAATGTTTACCTCACTGGTTTTTTGATTCAATAGATGCTAGGGATTCCGGAAGTGAAGGGCGCTAAAATTCGGCATATCCGTGCGGTTCGTGAGCCGGCGGTCGCGGGTCAATTCTATCCGTCGGACCCCGAGGATCTCAAGGCCACGGTGAACGACCTGCTCAAGAGAAGGCCGGAAAACCCGGTTGAAGGAAAAGTCGACGCCATTGTTGCTCCTCACGCGGGTTATTCCTTTTCGGGGTCCACCGCAGGAGCAGCCTACCGCCAGATTGCTAATCGGTCGTATGACGCGGTCATCGTCCTGTGTCCAAGCCACAGGGATGAATTTGAAGGGGCATCGGTATATGCGCGGGGAAGCTACCGGACTCCCCTCGGTGACGTCCCTGTGGAGGAAGAATTGGCTCAGGATCTCATCGATCGAGAGCCCGCCTTACACGAATCCCAGGCGGGACACCGGGTCGATCCTCCTTCTCCCTTCGGTGGTTCTGCCATTCGAGGCGAACATGCCATAGAGGTTCAGATTCCCTTTCTCCAGGAGTCGGTTGGAGATCTCCGGATCGTACCTATTGTGATGGCCGGCAGAGAAATCGACTTCTGCCGACGGCTGGGCCGTGCGATCGTGGAGGCATCCGGGAGGAAACGGATTCTAACCGTCGCCAGTTCAGACCTCTATCACGGTTACTCCTATCAGGATTGCGTTGAATCGGACGCATCTACGCTTGCCGAGATCCAGGCCTTCGACCCCGAGCGGTTCGCCCGGGGTATCGATAACCGTAACATACAGGCGTGCGGGAGCGGACCGATCGCTACGGCCATGGTCGTTGCTCGGGGGGCAGGGGCGGATCAGGCTGCAGTGGTCGGGAGGACGAATTCCGGAGATGTGACAGGAAGGAAGGATGGTTATGTGGTGGGGTATGGGGCAGTCGTTTTTTATCACGGCCCCCCGGATCAATCTCGAAAAAACAAGGAACTCAGCACCGAAAACCGAGAACGCCTGTTGGCGATCGCGAAGGGGGCAATTCGAGAGGCGGTATTCGGAAGGCCTTCTCCAATCCTTCAAGATATCCCCGAGTCACTCCGTAAATCAAGGGGTGCCTTCGTAACCCTAAAAAGGCAAGGGGCCCTCAGGGGTTGCATCGGTCAGGTCCATCCCGTGGAACCGCTCGCAACGACGGTCCAGGAGATGGCCGTATCCGCAGCACTCCGGGACCCCCGCTTCACCCCTTTGGCCTCCGAAGAACTCCCAGAGATTAAACTCGAGATATCCATTCTGGGTCCTCTGAGAACGATCCATGACGTCGACGACATCCTAACTGGAGAACACGGCTTGTTGATCCAACACCCAGATGGACAGGGCTTGCTGCTTCCTCAGGTCGCAGCAGAACGGGGCTGGGACCGGAAAACCTTGCTTGCTCAGACTTGCAGCAAAGCGGGACTTCCCTCGGACGCTTGGATGGCCTCTGATTGCAAGATACGGGTATTTACGGCAGAGGTTTTCGGGGAGCATTAGAGGCACCACTTCTTCAAGGAGATCTAATTTGAAAATCCATCTTCGCATGGGGGTGGCCGTCGCAGCCTTATCATCCACCCTAATCGTCCCAATGTTTAACACGTGTCTTGCACAAACCAGATTGGATGCTATCCTGGCCAGGGCGGATACAGCCAACCGCATATTGAATCCCAGGGAGATGAAAAAGATCGCTGATTCCCTCGGGGCGAAATGTACTCACTGTCACACCGGAAAAAAGCCCGACGGGAAACCGGATTACAAAGCTCCCTCTCACCTGAAAGAAACCGCAAAGTACATGAAAACCCACTTTGTGGATCGTCTGGTAACCAGGGAAGGGAAGCCTTTAACCTGCGCCACGTGTCACGCCGGGAAGGTTAAGTTTCTTCCCATGGTCCTCTCGCCTGACGCTCCCAATTCGGATGTCCAGGAGGACCGCAAGAAAACCATGAAACGGATGGGGGTCATCGCAAAGTCGTTGGGCGTTAAGTGCGATTTCTGTCACAAGAAAGGGCCGGAAGGCAAATTCGCCTTCGAATTGCCTTCAAAACACAAACAGGTTGCGAAGTTTATGATGACGGAGATCGTGGAAAAATATCGGTTGAAAGACGGGGGGGAATTGGCATGCGCCACGTGTCACGGAGGAAAGACACATTTTCTGCCTCGTCATGTCGGGGAGGAGGGTCACTAAGGCCCCGTCAGGGGAGGTGGAGTCGGGGGCGGAAGTTGGAGGCCATATTAACAATAAACCTGAAGTCAGCAAACCAAAAGGGCCCTCCGGAATCTTTTCCGAGGGCCCTTTCTTCTATCCGTATCTTTTCGATTTCACTTTTATTTCACTTTGGCAGCCAAAGCCCTGTTTGATTCGAGCCTTTCTCTGTCCAGGATATACGGGAAGGGATTGACCCAGCGTCCATTCTTTTTAAGCCCGTAGTGAACGTGTGGGGCTGTCGCCCGCCCCGTCATTCCGACATATCCGATGATCTGGCCTCGCCTGACCTTTTGTCCACGCTTGACCTCAAAACCATTCAAGTGGCCGTATAGGGTCTTCAAACCGTATTTATGATCGATTTCGATAAATTTACCGAGCTCTTGATCCCGTTTCCGCTTGGACACGATACCGTCTGCGGCTGCAAAAATGTGGGTTCCCCTCCTGCATGAGATGTCGACGCCCCTATGCGAATGCATCTTTCCCGTGAAGGGATGGCGGCGGCGGCCGAACCGGGAAGATATCCACGCCTTCGCATTCGACAGAAGCACCGGAGAGATTGACGGCGTATGATCTCTGATATCGATGTCTTTACTCAATTTGGTGGCGACCTCATCGAAACTTCCTTTGACCAGATCCGCTTCCCGCAGGAGACTCTCAAGGTCCAGACTTACTTTTCTGGCCATCAACTTCGGACCTGTTGCGACAGCAGGTAGGTGATTCCCATTGGTTCCATTCCCATTCGTACCGTTTGTACCCGGGACTTCATCGACAGGCAGAAGGTTCGCCATCTGACGAAGTCGCATATCGCTCGAAACCAATTCGGTCATCTGCTGCC
This sequence comes from Candidatus Latescibacterota bacterium, assembly GCA_965217865.1. GTDB lineage: Bacteria > Latescibacterota > UBA2968 > SICM01 > SICM01 > CBDCJO01. The sequence goes on from CBDCJO010000002.1 coordinate 5,632,050, forward strand.
GAAGCTCGAGGAGCTCATGATCCACTTCTTTCATCTGCGTGGCAAGGGATCGGTTTTCTGCCTCCAGCATCGCGAATTCGGATTCCTGATTTAATCGAATATAATATCCGATGCCAAAGTAGAGCATGGCCGCGAAACAGAGGATCAAGATCCCACACATTCCCCGAATCGATCTTAAGGAAAGGCCATACTCCTTTACCCGGTTCTCGTCGTGCGGAATTACCATCAAGGTTAGATGCCTCTTTTTCATCTTCCATCCTCATATAGGTGGGGACAGGGGCCGGGGGTTGGCCTTTTAACGCGTAATTCGAATCATTCAGGAAAGGGAGAAATATAGGAATGGCGACACAAACTCCGCCAATTTAAGATTTTTCAATAATTTTGTCAACTAAAAATTGATGTAAAATTCAATTTTACAGAGACATATGGGCACTATGGGGGACGTTGTCAGGGAATTATTGCGGGTGGATGGACCTCTTAACCACAACCTGTAGTGCCTTTCACCCTACTCCCATCAAGACTCGGCAATTAGAGTTAATTCAATTTTTTCCGGCGGATCCCTCCCAAATTCACTTCCGATCAACAACTGAATTGATCCCAAGAGTGTCTTGAATGTCCTAAAACCCCTTTGTTTCCCCTTTTATTTCCCCTTGACACCCCCAATACCCCCGAGTAAATTGCCCGACCCCTTTATTTTCGGATCATTCGGGTGGGCCGATGCGAACGCCTATGGAGAACCTTACTATCGACCAAGCCCTGGTCGAGTTCGGGGTGACGCCGGAAACCCTAACCGCCACACAGCGGGATGAGCTCGATACCCTGGGTTACACCATCTTCCAGAACATGATCGACACCACATGGTTGGACGAACTGCGAGAGGCCTTCGAGCACATCCACGACGAAGAAGGGGATCTTGCGGGCATCGAGGTCGCCCGGCTTCCCGGCGTTCGCAGGCTGGCGGATCTGGTCAATAAATCAACGGCCTTCGACGGTGTTTGGCAGAACCCCCAGGTCCTGGCCGCGGCCCGCCACGTGATCGGTCGCCCGTTCAAGCTGCATTCTCTTAACGGCCACGATCCGCTGCCGGGGAACGGCGCTCAGAACCTCCACACCGACACTAAAGAAACGCGGGAGACCACGACGCAGTGCCACGTGGTCAATTCAATGTGGATGCTCGACGACCTGACGCGGGAAAACGGCGCTACCCGTGTCGTGCCCGGAACTCATCGGAATTCGAACCCCCCCGAGGAGGTTCTCGACGACCCTGGAGCCCCGCACCCCGAAGAAACCTACCTGACTGGAAAGGCGGGTGACGTCGCCGTGTTCAACGCCCATCTCTGGCACGGTTGCTCCCGGAACCACACCGCGCGCACCCGACGCCTCCTCCACTGTGCGTTCATCGGCCGTGAATTGCAGCAGCAGACCGATCAGCGCCAATACCTGCGCGAACAAACCGCAAAACGCCTCGCACCCAAAGCGCGGGTTATCCTCGACGTCTAAGTGATCTTCCAAAAACCGGATGGGTTGTACATTGCGGCCCCCAGGAAATGGTGTCTGAGAGGAACGACAAGGCACCTCCGATTAAGAATATAAACCGTCGATTCGGGAAGTATCCACGACCAAACATGGAATTTACGTCTAAAAAAAGGACCGAAGCAAACCCTCGACTTTCTTCGGGGTTGACGGGACGGGCGGTCCTTATCGGCCTTGCGATGTGCAGCCTCCTGGTCTATCTGGACATCTCCATCCAGAGCCTGGGCAGGGCGGGGACATCCAGTCTGACGATAGACGGATTTGGCAACGGCGCGCTGTTCCTGCTGTTCAACCTGATCCTTGCCGTCGGATTGTTGAAACGTTTGGGAATCATTCGGTCGGGATTAAAACCGAGAGAACTGATGATCATCTTCTCCATGTTGCTCATCTCCTCGGTCATCCCGTCCATAACCTTCGTACTGCTCCCGCATCTGGCGGGGTTTTCCACCTTCAGCGCCGACCCGTACCAAACGGGGAAACTCGTGGCCCCACTGCTCCCCGGGGGTCTGACCGTAACAGACTACGGGGCAGGAAAAGGCTTCTTCCAAGGCCTGGGATCCGCAGAGAGTGTCCCGTATAGGGCCTGGGCCGGACCCCTGGCCGCGTGGGGGGTGCTTTTCGGGGTACTCTATTTCACGATGATGGCGTTGATGGTGATCGTTCGGAAGCGATGGCTGGAACAGGAGCGGCTCTCGTTTCCGATGGCTCAGTTACCCTTGTCCCTGATCGAGGGAGAACCCGGGAGACGGCCTCTCCTGCGCAACGGGATATTCTGGTTCGGTTTTTCGCTACCGGCCTCTGTCGGATTGAACCGAATACTCTCCTCGCTTCTTCCCTCCATCCCCCCAATCAACCTCTCCACCTACACCCGTTTATACCGCAATTCAGTCACGGTGTCGTTCTCGACAAATTTCCTCGTCTTGGGTATCAGTTATCTGGTCTCCCTGGAGATCCTGGGGAGCATCCTCCTCTTCAACCTGGTCGCGCACCTGCAACTATTCCTGATCATGTTCACGGGCAGCCCCATCCTTGACAGTCGGCCACGCCCTCCCCACGCCTATTATGCCCGCCTGCATCAGCAATCGATGGGAGCCCTTCTGGTGATGGTCGGATTCGGGCTGTTTGAGGCACGGGACCACCTGAGAGATGTGTTGCGAAAGGCCTTCGGATCGGCCGAGGAGGTGGACGACGGGGACGAGATGCTTTCTTACCGCACAGCGTTTTTCGGAACAATCGCGGGGATGGCCTTCACCTGCTGGTGGCTCGGGATGACAGGGATCTCCTGGTGGGTCGTGCCGATCTTCGTCGTCTTGATGCTGGTGACTTTCCTGGGCGCCACGCGTGTCCTGGCCGAGGCCGGGGTCGTATTATGGGCACCCATGAGTTCGGTACAGATTCTCCTCAATTCGGTGGGGGCACAGTTACTCGGGGGATCCACTTTGGCCGGATTTCTCCTTGCCCATTCCTGGGCTTATCCCACACGGGCGAATATCATGGCCAGCGGATCCACGGCCATGAGGCTGATTAACCGGCGGGGCCAGCGATCCCGGCCTCTCCTCTATGTGTTCCTTGGGGCTCTTTTGATATCCGGTGCGACCGCTGTGGCCACGATGTTCTATTTTTCCTACACCTTCGGAACCTATGGGTTGTACGGCAACACCGGCCATTCTGTGGTGATCAAGAAGCTCCTGAATTTCTACGGGGCGCTCCTCGGTGATCCTTCCGAGGGGGAGCCCGTTCGTCTCGTATGGTCGGGGATCGGGGCCGCCGTCATGGGCTTCCTGATCTTTGCCAGGAGATATTTTTTCTGGTGGCCATTTTTTCCGGTCGGTTATGTTGTTGGCAACCTGACCCAGACCTGGCCCTGGTGGCTCAACGTCTTCCTGGCGTGGATTGTCAAGCGTAACGTGTTGAGATACGGTGGGCCGGCCCTCCACGGAAAGGCGCAAGCTTTCTTTCTGGGATTGATTATGGGAGAGGCGGTGATCAGGAGCGTGGATGATGTCCTGTATTTTCTCCAGTATCTTTTGAGTTGATGTTAGTCACGGATCCCATCGTGTCGCTCCAACCATTCGGAAACCATAGGTGAGGGTGCTGGATCATTTCGTGATCACAAAAAAAAAGCCCGGGGCGATCCCCGGGCCAGCTAGGTAAATTATCGTAAGGCGTCCGGGTCAAATTTATGCCTCGGCTTGCTCGGGTTTATCCTCAGCCCCTTTCCCTTCAGACTCCATACTTTCCATCTTTGGCACAGAACTCACACTTCCCATCTCCGGTACGGAACCCACGCTTTCCTGTTCAGCCTCGCTGCTTTGTTCTTCCGGGTCAGATCGTTGAGGGGTTTCCGAGGATTCGGCTTGTTTGAGGGAATCGAACTTTCGTTTAAAATCAGCGATCTGTCTGTTGTTTTCGCTGATCCGGTCCGTGAGCGTCCCGATTAGATTCTTAAAGATGATCAGTCCCGCGTCCGGCCATTTCTTCAGATAAAGATCGAACTTTAATTTCGAGAGCACCAGGGTGTTCGACTGTTATCGCCACCACCGTGGCCGTGCGTTGAAGCCCCGTGATGATTCCCATCTCACCAACCGTTACAATCGGGTCTATCGTTGCAAGCAGCATGCCATCTCGTGTTTGAACGGCGAGTTGTCCAGTGAGGAGGATATACATCTCCGTGCTTTTGGACCCGGACTCACAAACCACCTGCTTAGGGGTGAAGACCCTTGGTTCGATGGTTTTCAGGACTTCCATCACGTGAGCTGTCTGAAGCCCTTGGAACATCGGGATCTTTCCGATGATCCTTATAAATTTGTTTGAATGCGTATGCCTCATACGTGGGCTCAATTCCCCGTTGTTAAAACTGAGGTGGGGAAAACTCGTATAACGCCCCTTGATAAGTATCGTCCGTTCTATACGAAACTGAAATCAGACCGGGGCCGTTCGGAGATCTAACCCAGATCTCCAACCCGGATCTCCTTCCCCGTTCGCGCGGACTCATAGACCGCCAGATTGATCGCGACAGCGTTCCGAGCGCTCTCGCCCGTTATCTTTGGCGGCCTATCCTCCAGGATAGCGGAAACCATATCTTCCACCTGGATCTTGTGGCCCCGCCAGTTAAGCGCCATCGGGTCTGCCGAAATTCCTTTAACATTCTCCTTCTTCCCAAACTCTGCGAGAATATCGGCTTCTTCTGCATCCTCCGCCTCTTTGGAGTCCCCCTGGATCCGCCAGGTTCGAATGTTATCGTCCGTTTTTTCGATCGACCCGGTTTCTCCGTGCACGAACAGCTCCGTGGCCAGGCCCGGATAGGCGCAGGTCATCGTATTGATCGAACCGATGGCTCCGCTTTCGAACTTCAAAACCGCAGCCAATTTGTCCTCTGTTTCGATCCGGTGGGTGAAAACGGCCATGGTTCCAAAGACCGATTCCACAGGCCCCATAAACCACTGGATGAGATCCACCGTATGTACACCTTGGTTCATCAGCGACCCCCCGCCGTCCCACTGCCAAGTCCCCCGCCATTTATCCGCCGAATCATCGTAGTAGGATTGCGCACGCCACCATCGAAGGTCTCCGTGGCAGCCGATCATCCGTCCCAGCCGTCCATTGTCGATAGCTTCCTTGATCTTAAGGTTAACGGGATGAACGCGCGCCTGGAAAATCACCTGGAGCTTTTTTTTCGTTTGATGCGACGCGGCGATCATCGCGTCGATCCTGGAAAGTTTTATATCGGCTGGTTTCTCCGTGATGACGTGCTTTCCGGCCTCCATTGCAGAGATGGCCATATCCGCGTGCATCCCGCTGTAGGTACAGACGTTTATGACCTCAACATCCCTGTCATTCAACATCTCTTCATATCGGGTATATCCTTTGACATGAAACTTTTCTGCGATCGGATTCAGCAGATTTTCATTCACGTCGCAGACGGCAACCAGCCTTGCACCTTTTGCATCCGAAATATCCGGACAGTGAAGCGCCCCCATTCCAAGACCGACAACCCCAAATCCGACCTCCTTACCCATACCCAGCTCCTCCTTTAAAAAGGACCATCGCTATTGAAACCAAGGGGTTATAATAAGGGTTCGCTCTGAGCAAGTCAAGGCTAAAAGAAAATCCGGAGGTCGGAAACCGGAGTCAGACGGACTTGCGGCTCCGGACTCCGGACCCCGGAAATCTTGAAGACATTTCCCTTGCTTTCATACGATCTGGGGCCTAAGTTTTTAGCCCTCAACCAAAGCAAGAATACCAAGGAGCAGGCATGTCACGATACGATATCCCCCCCCCAACCCACAAACCTGGGGATGAAGACCACGGTTTCCGGGTCGAGGGAGTCAAAGTGCTGACCGACATTCGGGCACTATGTTATGAATGTACCCACCTGAAGACGGGAGCGAAGCTCCTCCATCTCCACTGTAACGACGAAGAGAACCTATACGGAATCGCCTTCCGGACTCCGCCTTCCGATTCTACTGGGGTGCCGCATATCCTGGAGCATTCGGTCCTGATGGGCTCGACGAAATACCCGGTAAAAGACGCCTTCAACGAATTGAGCAAATCCACGCTGAATACCTTCCTAAATGCGATGACTTGGCCGGACAAGACCATTTATCCGATCTGCTCGGCGGTTCACTTGGATTACTTCAACCTGGCGGATGTGTACACCGATCTGGTCCTGAATCCCCTCATCACGGAGCAGACATTCCGTCAGGAAGGGCACCACATCGAACTCGCTGATCCGAACGACCTGAATTCGGATCTGATCATATCAGGGGTGGTCTATAACGAGATGAAGGGGGTCTACTCCTCTCCTGAAAGTATCGTCTTCAAGGCCATTCAGGAACAACTGTACCCCGACAATACCTATGGGGTAGACTCCGGCGGAGATCCCGAAGTTATCCCTTCATTGACCTATGAACAATTTTGCGAGTTTCACCGGTCCTATTATTCCCCCGGAAACGCTCACTGGTACCTTTACGGCGATATACCCCTCGAACAACATCTGGCTTTCATAGGGGGAAGGCTAAAGGGATTTGAGCCGATCAAGATAAACTCCGCCATCCAGGAGCAGCCTCGCTGGAACCGACCAAGGAGATTTGAGGCCACTTATCCGATTGCAACCGAGGACGATCCCGGGCATAAAACCTTTATCAATGTATCCTGGATGCTCGATTCGATGAAAAAGCCAGAAAACGTAATTCTCTTCGACGTCCTCGAAGAAGCCCTTGTTGGAAACGCCGCCGGCCCTTTGCGAAAGGCCTTGATCGACTCAGGCCTGGGCCAGGACCTCAGCCCGATCACAGGCCACGACACGGATTTTCTTCAGCCCCTTTTTTCCGTGGGGTTGCGCGGGAGCGAACCGGATCACAGGGAGAAGGTAGAAAAATTGATCCTGGGAACCCTTGAGGAGATCGCCGACGTTGGACTCGATCCCGAACTGCTGAATGCGGCATTTCACCAGATCGAGTTCGCGGGGAAAGAAATCCGGCCCCCTTTTCCCGTGATGCTTCTCGTACGGGCGGCTGGCCCGGCAAACTACGGGGGGGATCCCAAGTCCTGGCTGGAGTTCGGCCGGTTGATCGAAAATGTCCGGGGCAGCTACAAAGGCAATCCAAATCTTTTTTCCGGGCTGATACGCAAGTGGCTCATCGAAAATCCTCACCGTTTGCAGAGTGTAGTATCACCCAGCAAGACCCATTCTTCCGAACAGGAAACCGCCTTCAGGGAGAAAATGGCAAACCGCAGGGCATCGATGAGCGACCGGGATCTGAAACGCGTCCAGGTCGAAGCGGTTGCGCTGAAAAAAGCCCAGGAGACCCCGGATCCCCCGGAGAACCTGGCTAAACTCCCAAAGCTGGACCTCGACGAAGTCCCCCGGCGTGTCAGGACCGTTCCCACAAACCGCCGTGAACACCAGGGGGTCTCCATCCTGGAACACGAAGTCTTTTCGAACGGGGTCGTTTATGTAGACCTAGCTTTCGATATCTCTGACCTCGACGATGAAGAGAGCCTGTATGTTCCCTTCCTGGGCAAGGCCACTACGGGGCTGGGGGCCTCCGGGTTGGATTACGTTCGTATGGCAACCCGCATCTCCGGCGCCACGGGCGGGATCGGAAGCGAACCTATAGCCGGCCGGCATCTCAGGGGCGGTGGTATTTTTCAACTCCTGACCTTCAAGGGGAAGTCGTTGTTCAGGAACCTTGAGGAACTCACGGCTATCCTGCGAGACCTTTTGACCAGTTCCGATACCACGGACGAAAAACGGATCCGAGATCTCATCCTTGAGGCCCGAAACAACATATTCAGCGCAATCATTCCATGGGGTCATCTATTCGCTTTCTATCGCGCCGGGGCTTCCCTTAGCCTCTCCCGTTATCGCCTCGAACAGTGGAACGGTTCATCACAAATCCGCTTCCTAACAGATCTGGTTCATAAAACAGAGGACGAAATTACCTGGATTGCCGAGAAAGTCGGTGCGCTCCAGAGGCGCCTGTTTAACCAGGGCAGGCTTCTGATCAACGCGACGGGGGACCCTGAACTCCTCGAGGGGATCCGCCCCTATCTCGATGAGCTCATCGGGGCCTTCCCTGAGGGAAGCAAAGGCCCGCGAAAAAATGAGGTTCCCGATGTCCCGAAGTCCGTCGGTGTCTCAATCCCGTCTCAGGTGAATTACGTGGGCAGGGTCCTGTCCGTGGGAGACATCCTATCACCAACCGCTCCTGCGATGGAAATGCTCGCCTCCATTCTCAGTTCGGATTTCCTCTATCAGAAGCTTCGGGTTCAGGGGGGTGCTTACGGAGGTTTCAGCTTCTACGGACCCTATGACGGTCTGCTCCCGATGTTGAGTTATCGAGATCCCCGTCTGTTTGAGACCCTGTCTGTCTACGATCAAGTCTCGGAATTCATACGATCGGACTCGGTCACCGAAGCACTCCTCGAACGGTCAAAACTGGGTGCGATCGGAAGCTTCGACAGGATCCTCTCCCCCGCCCAGCAGGGATCCACGGCCCTTAGCCATCACCTCCTCGGCGTGGAGGACGACGACCGCAAGGCTTTCCGCGATGGTCTGTTCGATGTCACGGTGGAAAGCATCCGGAACCAGGCCCTCCCGGTTGTCGAAGCTGCCTTGAAAAGGTCACCGAAGGCCGTTATCGCTTCAAAGGAGGCCATCGAAGGGGCAAACGAAATGCTCGATGAGCCTTTCCTGATTACTTCGCTGGAGTAGGTAACAGCGCGTTGATCTTTGCGGCCAGGATGAAGTCGTTTTCAGAAAGGCCTTCGATGGCGTGCGTCCAAAGGGTCATTTCAACCCGGTTGTAGTGGACACAGAAATCCGGGTGATGGCCTTCGGATTCGGCGATTTCGGCCACTCGATTAATGAACCGCATCGCTCGCTTGAAGTTTTTAAACTTGATAACCCTCTTAAGCCTGTCCTGTCGAACCTCCCACTTCACGACCTCCTTGCACAGTTCGGAAATCCTTCCGGAATCCAGTTTTGGCACGCCCCTCTCGCAGGGCACGCAGGTTTTGCTTTTTAAATCCACCTAAATCTCCTTTTGCCCGAGTAGGGTTGAACCACCTTGAGGGCTGCGGTTAAGCCTTTCCCGATCCATGTGGGAAGGACCTGACAGGAAATGACAGGTAAGCGGGTACTCCTAAACCTGTGGGGACATCTGCGGGAATGACCCAATTTGCCTTTTGCAAGACTTATTGAATGAGGAAATGTCGGATGGCGTAGAGTAATGGGGAAAAACTTTCGAGGGCTTCAACGCTCACCATCAGCTCCGGCTTCTCGTAAAAACTTGGCTGCGGCCTCAGGAGGGGTTGGATTGATGTAGAATCCCGTGCCCCACTCGAAACCCGCAACACGGGTCAACCTGGGGATGATTTCCAGATGCCAGTGAAAATCATAGGCCAGAGTCGCCCAGTAGCCAACTCGCCGGGGTTCCACCGAAGTGTTGGGCGCGGTGTGGAGGACAAAATTGTAAGGGGGGTCATTCAGGGTCAATTTCAACCGACCGAGGACATCTCGAAGCGCGCTGGCAAGACTTTGAATCTGATCCTCTGAAATATGACTAAAATCGTGTGCGTGGTTCCGTGGTGACAGGACGATTTCGAAGGGGAACCTTGAGGCATAGGGGGTGATCGCCACAAACTGACCATCATCATAAACGATACGCTCTCCCGAATCTATCTCCTGGCGGATCACGTCGCAGAAGAGGCAACGCTCTTTCAGGATGTAGTGTTCCCGTGCCGCATCGAGTTCCTGGGCCACGATCTTTGGCGTGACCGGAGTAGCGATCACCTGGGTATGAGGATGGGACAAAGATGCCCCAGCAGTAACTCCGTAATTCTTAAAAATCAAGACATAACGGAACCTCTGGTCCTTCATCAGGTCGATGAGTCTCTGCCGGTAGGCATGGATCAGCTTTTCCAGGTGAGTCTGCTCCAGGTCCGAAAAGTTCAGATCATGCTTGGGGGTCTCGATCACCACCTCGTGCGCTCCGATCCCGTTCATACGATCGAACATACCGACCCCTTCCCGGCCTAGCTCACCTTCGATCCGTAGGGCCGCAAATTTATTGGAGACGACCCGAATGGTCCAACCCGGTCCGTTGGCCAGGCTGCCCGGGAGCCGGTCTGCAAGTATCTCGGGGGGGGTCTTATCTTCGTTCCCTTCACAGAAGGGGCAGAAACCCACTGGTGCATCCGATTCGCCGTCCTGGCTGTAATCGGAAGGTCTCCGTGCCCTTTCGGTTGCGATGATTACCCATCGCCTCTGGATCGGATCGTGCCGCAGTTCAGGCATGAGCCCTCCCAAAAGAACAAGGACGGGAGACTTGGTGTTGAAGGCTGGCTTCACAGCCCCAAATCCACAATCCCTGACCCGGTTTTCCTATCCCTTCCCCCGTCCCCAATCCCCTTTTTCTATTTAGCCCATCCTACGATCGAAAAGGTCTGCCGGAAGAAAACTTCCTGAGCCCCATTCTTTTCCACGCTGCCCCGTTTCCCCACTTCAAAGGATAATTCGAAAATACCCCAATTCCTCTGGAATGGGATCCCGGCCCCCAGACTCACTCCGGTCTCACCTACCGCATCTTTTCCGCCGGGTAATCCCGCGTACTGAAGGACTTTCCGTTTTACTCCAAACCGGAGAGGAATTCGAAAGGACTTGCCCAGGGGATCTTCTTCGCCTGTGATATAACTGATCCCAGCCGCAAAACCGTACGCGTTTCGATAACGATTGGGATCGATATCCTCCCAGAGCGAAAATCTCATATCCGCCGCAGCCATCCACTTACCCTCGGGGTCACTGTAGGCTGCCCCCAAACCGAATGATGCAGGCAGGTCGACATCTATAGAGGACTTTTGGATAAGACCGAACCGTGTCTCCAGGACTTGGGTCTGTTCGAGAGTTGTCCTTGGGGTCAAAAAAGCCCCAAAACTGTAATGTTTCTTCGTATTATAGGCCATTCCCACGGTCCAGCGATTCCCTCTATTTTGACGGTCGACGACATCCACCGAAGGGAAGATACTGGGGTCCTCAAAAATCCGGGTCCAGGTCTCCTGAATCGTCCCGGTGATGATCGCGTCGAGATTTGCTCCTAAGAAAAGACGGTCCTCTTTGAGTCTGGCCCCCAATCCAAAAGAAATCGCATGGATCCCTCCACGCATCTGAAGTTTCACCGTATCCGGTGCTCCCCCCCCCAAATCCAACTCAGAGAAGTCGAAGTTGACAGCCGTCACCGGCTCGACCCCAAATCTGAAGACAATCCCCTTGGGATGAGGCAAGACAATCCGGAAATAGCCCAGGTCTCCTTCTGTAAGCCGATTTTCAGCGAAGCGGTCCTTTGCCTTGCGCACTTCGGTGCGGAAAAGGACCGACATCCCAACATTTCGGAAGGACCCGAGCACCGCGGGATTCTCACGAACGAAGTTGCGGCCGTCAAGAACTGCTATCCCCACACCGCCCATGCCACTCGAACGGCCATCGGGACCCCACACTTCATCACCCTGTCCGATTCCAGAGAAGATCGTGGCCGAACATCCTTCCCGAACATTGAATAGGATGAGCATCGCCATCAAGCCTGCGATGACCGTTATCTTCCACATAGAATCCTCTTATAAAAGGCTCGAAGCCGGGATACCTGCGCCCTCACTCTCTTCCCGGCGGAAGAGAGTAGACGATCGTTAATTTCGGATTTTTAAATACCAACCATGTCAGGAGATCCTCTGTTCCGACGGAGCGGAGAACCAATCCATCATTGGGAACCCGTTCCGAGGTCCAATCCTGGACAATGAAAGGCCCCATTTCAAACCGGGTTCCAGTCTCCCCTACCAGGATCGTTATCCCCAGCCCGGGCACAAGGAGAGAATCTCCGGTTGTCGAATCGATAAGAAGGCGATCCACCTGCATGGAAAACGTAATGGGAAAAGACTCAACCCGTGCAATATCCATCTCCAATAACGCTGAATTGATAGTCGCCTCAACGGGAAGGCTCTCAGGAAAAGAAAATACCATGTGTGTCCAGAATCGGATTCCAGATCCTACGATAAGTGCCGAGGGTTCCGGTCCCGAAGCCACTAGGGAACCGTAGTATGTGTCCGTAGTCGAAATAAAGGAAAATTTTTGAGGCACGTTATCGGGCCCGGGTACGGTCAGTTCGATAGAGGGGCGTCTTTCTAAATCATCTCCAAAAGCATTTGAGGAAACCCAGGAGGTCAAAAACTGTCCGCCGGATGCAGCCTGGAGGGCGATGGACACGGTATCCGGATCCCCTGCCCCCTCTGCCAAACCGAGCTTGGAAAGTACAAAAGACGGTGCCAGATCGATGACCGTGGTATCCCCACTCTGGATCACATCGGAGGGATCAATTCTGGCGAGAGATGGAGGGGTCTGGAGGGTTCCAGTCGTATCGGTGAATGATGACAGGTCATCCCAAGGGGAAAGTGTCTCCCATAAGGTGAGGGTACCCTCCCCCGAGCTCTCCTCCACCCTCCTGTAAAGCAGGATCCTGGCCTGCTCAATCGTAAGATCAACCCCGCCTGTGAACGCAACCAACGAATCGGTTGGGATGGTAAATTGGACCAACGTCGTTACGCCGATCCCGTTTAATTCACCCGCCCTTATACTCGGCCTGAACCCGTTCTGGGTCGGTTCAAAACCTTGAAACTCTGAGAACTGCCGGACGGGCGTGATTCCCTCTATACGGACAACCGATCCGGCATCCCTACGGTTTACCAGTCCAGTTCCTACGGGGTTTCCGCCCCCCCCTCCGCAACCCAAAAAGAGGGCCATAACACCCAGGATGATGTATTTAGCGGAGAAAGTTAATCGCTGCACGATTTCTCTCCAAAGGGAACAACCGTGATTTGTCGCAAAGAACCCTTATGGTCTTCATGGTTACTCTGCCCGTTCAAGTCCGGGAAGAAAGTATTCCTCGGCCACAACATCCCAGCTCATCTTGGAAGCGATACGGAAACCTTCAGCAAGGACTCTTTCGAGATCCTTCTTCGAGCGGGGAAGGCGTTCAAACACCATCTCTGCCACCTCCCGGCTATTCTGCGCCTCGATCCCGTCGCGAACGTACTGACCCAGTACCTTCAGATCTTCGAAGGACAGTTCGATCCCTCTCGGAAGTTGAGTATAATCGGCTACTATCGTGCGATCGGTTGATTCCTTACCTGCTGCCCGTTCCAGAAATCCGACGCATCCGCAGACATTGCTCACCACACAGATCCCCCCGAAGCTGAGCGGTTCCACCTGGGCAATTCCAAAAGGCTCGTAGATCGACTGCCCGAATTCGAGGTCCGACCCCTTTCGGAGATCCATAAATACCATCCCCTCGGGCATCCGTTCACCGCATCTTTCCCTGTCCCATCCGAACTGGTTGACAAATATCACCTGAATGGCCTTTGCCCGCTTGTTGAAATCTTCCGCGCCAGCGTTGAAATCAGCCTCGTAACCGACCAGGTCCGGAAAACCGTCCCGGTGATTGACCGGCCAACCGTATTCAGATTCCATCTTCCGGACATCTTTTTGATCGCGAGGGCCGACAATCGTGGACAAAATGAACAGGACCGCCGTTTCACCCGAATTCGCAAATTTTTCATCAAGGTGTTCCAGGACCCGGATGTCGCGCCAGAGGGCCTTGCTCGGGACCAGCCGGGTAACGTGTGTGAACACGAAATCGGGCCGATGGCCCAATAATCTTTCGGCATACTCTTGAAGTTTCTGCTTTGAGTCGACCTTCTCTTCCATGGTAATCCGGAACGCAGGAACCCCGTTGTAGACAAGATCAACCTGGACACCGTCAAAAGATTTACCCATAAAGCCCAGTTCCTTCACGATGTAATCCCCAACCGCAAACCGATTATCGCAGAGGGTGGATCTTTCAATCAGGGCATGTTTATAAAAATGAGTCTGATCTCCGAATACATCCTCGACGTACTTTCCGTCTTCCAACGCTCGATCCATCAAGTTGTAGAACCGCGTGTCGTGCCCGATGTGCCCTTCCACAAGCGGCCGCATAGTGGCAACTTCGTGAGCGTAAAAGATGGTACGGAAATTTTCGTCCCCCGCAAGAATGGCTTTCAACGCAAGGGGCATCCCCATGTATTCGTGGGAGATGATGAAGCGCTTCCCTTCCTCATCCTTCGTCAAGGACTTAAGGGCCGCATAGCCCGGTTCGGCCAGACAAACATAAAGCTGATAATCATCAGAGGAATCATATCGGTCCGACTCGATTCCAAACTTTCGGTAGAGGTTATATTTGAAATTTGCCTCGATCCTGGGTTCCAGTTCAGAGGGATCGATCAACAATATCTCGGGATGGACCGTAACTCCCGCACCCGCATCAGATAAATTTCGGATTCCATAGACCAGGTTTACATTATATCGATCCTCCAATGCGGACATCTGATCGTGAATACCACGCCGATCCACGCCCGTTATGGAAGAATACCATACCTCTCCGTTCTTTTCGATCGCTTTCTCGTCGTCGAAAGAAAAGAGGGGACCAAGCAAGATCGTTCGTCCAACCGATTCCTGATACCGCCTCGAAGTAAGGAGCCCCTGCAACACGGCCCCGATCCCACCAACCTTGTGAAGTGCCTCGTGCGTAACGTGAATGACGGTTTTCATAATCTCACTTGTGGGTTCCGGATCTCCAACCTCGATATTCACTCAACTCACAAACATATTGATGACCCAGCTCACCAGGCTGATCATGAACGCGCCCTTCACGGCAGTCCAGAGCCCGTCGATATAGAACCCATCCACAAAATACGCGACACTCCACAGAATCAGACCGTTTATGAGAAATGTGATCAATCCCAACGAAAGGATAAAAAAGGGAAGTGTAACGATAAACAGGACCGGCTTGACGAAGGAATTGACGATCCCGAGCATAAATGCGACAACCAAGATCGTAACCGTCGATTCGTACCGGATCCCGGAAAAAAGATAGGAAGCGACCAACACAGCAAGAGCTGTGACTGCCCAGCGAATGAGAAAACTAACCATGATTTCGGATTGTGGATTGCAGAATGTGGATTGAAGCAAAACCCAACCTTCCAAAACCCGCAATCCCTGATCCGCAAATGCTTTTAATAGAGCTTGTCGATAACCACATTCACATCCTTCTGCCCGGGTTTCACCAGGTCCTTGAACACACCGTCCATATCCCCCTTCATAGGGGGCCCCGCGAGTCCGTCCTGGTCGATTCGCACCACGATGTACATCTCGTCGATATCCGCGAATACAAGCCCTTCCCCGAACATCGGTAACACATCCGGTTGACCTAAACTGTACCTGTGAGGAAAATTGTGTATGTGCAACCGTTGAACGGCGTAAGGCGGGGGCCCACCCTGTTTACGCTCTCTCGCCATGAGAAAGATCACTGCGTGGGAAGGAATTCGATCTGCAAGCTGGGGGGAAACGGTAATAATCCCAGATACCGACGCTTCCGAGGAGGAAGCCGCCAAACCGACTGAACCCTGACCTCCTTCCGATCTCCGTTGGCCCATCGGGGTCATTGCCCTTGGCGAACGATTCCTGGGGGAAATATTCTTCCCCGACCCGCCCGTCTTTGCCATTGCGGACCGAGGGGGAGAATCCGCCTTACCCCTCTCGAAGTTCTGGCTACAACCAACCCCGCAGGTCAGTACAATAAGACACAAATTCCCAAATTTCCTCACCAGGACTCCCAATGACTCTGAATCACCCATAAAAACCGGGTCGCGTCGAACGTCGCGACCCTAAGAATCCAAGAAACCGGTATTTAGTTGAATATATCCAGATCGTATGATGATGTCAAGACCTCAGGTCCATCGGGGAAATCATCTTTTAACTGACCGATTTGCGATAAAATCAAATTTTTAACGCCCGGACTCCTGATCGGTTCAGTCAGGATCAACGATGCCCTTAAAAAGAGCACACAAAGTGTCTAATCTAGACCCAATAGCGGAGGTCGCTGATGTCCTTAACACGGAAAAAGAAGCGATGGGTCGTTTACCTTACACAAAAAAACGGGCGACCAAAAGGGTCGCCCTGATCGCTGTGGCTGTAGGGGCGCACCTGCGTGTGCGCCCCTGCGTGTCCCGCCCGTCCCAGGCGATTGTGTAGAAACCTGTGGGCTGGAGTTCGTTCACAAGCTGCGCCACCTGCTGACCCAGGATGTTGTAGACCAGGATCGAGACCCGGGCATCCTCCGGGATCCCATAGCGGATCGTGGTGATCGGGTTGAACGGATTTGGATAGTTATGCTTCAGGAGGACCTGATTCGGAAGCAGGGACAGTCTTGCGGACGAAAGGTCGCCTGGTATCCGCATCTCTCCCTCTGAATCCAGCAAAACCATCTCCGACACCTCTGCGTGCGGCTCCAGAGAGGAGACTTTCACCCGGAACCGCAGGTCGGCCAGGTTTGTTTCTTCCGAGGCTTCCCCTTCCGCCCCTTCCGACTCCTCCGCTTCGCTCACAATTCCCTCCCCGTAGTTCAAGATCACCGCTTCATTGATATCGGGCCTGATGACCTTTGCCAACAAGAAGATCGTCTCGTTGCCCGAACTGTCCTCCGAGATTACACGGTACTCGTAGGTCGTCCCGGACAACAGCCCCTCAAGATCGATCCGTTGATCCAGGCCGGGATCCCCCGGGTCCGAGCCCATAAAGTCCGTTTCCCCGCTCTCTCGGTACTCCACCCGGGGCGTGCTCTCTTCGTCCACGGACCAGAGCACCGTGACCGCGGTCTCCCCGATCCCCTCGACCCTTGGAACCCCCAGGACAACCGGGCTCTGCGTATCTCCCTCTGTCGTAAAACTCCGGACCGCCCCCTCCGCTCTCCCGCCCCTTCCGTCACCCGCGACCACGTGCCAGGTATAGACGGTGCTCTCTGAAAGGGGTCCGATCGAAAACACGTTTTCGATCGTGCTCCCCACCTGCAACCGTTCACAAACAGGTCGTACGTGGTCGAGTCCCCCTCCGGGTCCGTCGCAGCCTCCCAGGTCAGGGTTGGATTCAGCGAAACGCCTGTCTCCCCCTCCCCGGGTGCGAGAGAAACCGGAGCCGTGGGGGAAAGGTTCGGGTCAACGACGATCAGGTCGTCGACCGTATGGGTGTCCGTACCGGCCGGACCCGTGACCACAAGGGACACCGTAAAGCTTCCATCAGCCGTATAGGTGTGGGCCGGACTCTGATCCTCCGAACCGGTCCCGCTTAGCGCCACGATCGCAGGAGTTTCCGCCCTGTGAACGATCGACAGCGATGCGGATTTCTCCCCCTCCGAATCGGGGGTGAAGCTCACCACGACAGGGACACTTTCGCCCGGCTGCACGGTGAACGTGGTCGCACTGACCGTGAACGCATCCCCATCGTCTCCGGTAACCGCGATATCCGAGACCACCAGCTCAGCGTCCCCGGAATTCCCGATCGTAAACGTTATCTCCGAGGCCCCCCCCACCTTCGTGTCCTCCATCTCCAGGACCGTCACCGAAAGGTTGATGATCGGGGCCGGCTCGGGCGGCTGTTCTGTCCCGGTCCCGGTCAACGCGAGCTCCAGCGGACTCCCTGCCGCGTCGTGGGAGATCGAGAGCGTCGCGGACTTCTCTCCCTCGTCAACCGGAGAGAACGTCACCGTCACCGTGGCGTTGTCCCCCGGGGCAATCGTGATCGTGACCTGGCTAACCGAGAATGCCTCGGAATCCGGGCCCGATACCGTCACCGCAGAGACATCCAGCGGGGCTGTCCGCGAGTTGCTCAGAATGAGCGAGAGAGACTTATCCCCACCGACCTGCACGTCCCCGAACGGGAGCGCCGCTGCGGAGGCCGTGATCGCCGGTGCGGCCGCGATCCCGGTGCCGGTCAGCGACACGGTCGTCGGACTCCCCGGGGCATTGTGCGAGATCGAAAGACTGGCGGATTTCCCGCCCGCGGTTGAGGGTGTAAATGTCACCGCAAAAACCGCAGCCGGCGCCCCTGCAGCGATTGTGGCCGTGATCGGAGAAACGGAGAAATGCGCCTGATCCGTCCCACCCACCGTGATCCCCGTGATGGAAAGATCCGCGTTGCCCGTGTTGGAAACCGAGAGAGAAAGCGCATTGCTCTGGGCCACCTGTACGTTCCCGAATGCAAGATTCGTAGTGGAAAGAGATATGACTGGTACAGGAGGAGGTGGAGCGGTCGTCCCGTTGCCGGACAAGGCAATCGATGAGGGGCTCCCCGCGGCGTTGTGGGCTATCGACAGAGAAGCCGACTTCGCGCCAGCAGAGGTCGGTATAAACGTAACCGTAAAAACCGCAGCCGACGGCCCTGCAGCGATTGTGGCCGTGGTCGAAGAAACCGAGAACTGCGCCGCATCCGTCCCAGTCACTGTGATGCCCGTAACCGATAGCGTATCTGTCCCTGTGTTGGAAATCGATAAGGAGAGTGGCTTGCTCTGGCCGATTTGCACGTCCCCGAAAGGCAGAGGGGACGGAGAGATGGATATGACCGGTGCGATGGACCCCGCGGCCTCGCCCGAGGCCCCGCTCAGGTTCCCGGTGCTGTCAACAGCCGCAATCTTGAAGTAGAAGCTCCCGGCGGTCAATCCAATGTTTGTATATGATGTCCCGGGTTGGTCCACGCGAGCGATCGAATCCGGCGACGCGGGTGTAAATCCCGCAGTATTGCTTCGGTAGATGATGTAGTGGGAGAGATCAAGGTCCGTATTGGCCGTCCAGGTAAGGGCCATCTGGTTGTTCCCGACAGCAGCCGTCAGACCCGAGGGTGCGGCCGGCGGGGTCGTGTCGATCCCCGTCCCGGACAAGGAGACGGTTTTCGTCGGGGCCGTCGCGTCGTTGCTGGTGATCGTAAGGGTCCCCGTCTTCGAGCCCGTCGAAGTCGGCGCGAAAGTCACGGTCACCGTCGAGCTGTCCCCGCCGTTGATGTTGAAGCTCGGGGGCACCACAGGCGAGACGCTAAACTGATCCGAATCGTCCGTAAGACCCGATACGGTGAGCGTAAGGTCCCCGTCGTTCTTGATCTGAAACGTTGCCTGTGCGGACCCTCCCTTCTCAACGTTCCCGAACGAAAGGGTTGACTCGGAAAGGGAGATTGTGGGTTCGGCAACCTGGTTCAGATAGACCACGTTTGGAGAGCTGTTCCCCACCGCGATGTCCAGGTCTCCATCTCCGTCCACATCTCCTAACGCCAAGGATTTCGTATTGTCGTTGGTGGGTCCGAAGGTGGCGGACGTGGGGAAGCTTCCCGTTCCATCGTTCAGATAAGCCACATTCTGTTCGTTACCGTTCCCCACTGCGATATCCAGATCGCCGTCGTTATCCGCGTCTCCAATCGCAAAGGCATACGTGTTGTCCCCGCTTCCGAAGTTTTGAGATGTGCCGAATCCAGGCGTGCTGTTCCCGTCATTCAGATAAACCACGTTCTGTCCGCCGGTGCTGTTTCCCACGACGATATCCAGATCCCCATCCCCTTCAACGTCTCCTAATGCAACAGTCTGCGTTGCATCGTTCGTCGGACCGAAGTTCGTTCCCGTGGCAGGGAAGCTCCCCCCTCCGTCGATATACACCACATTCTGTTCGCCGTTGTTCCCCACCACAAGGTCCGGGTCCCCGTCCCCATCAACGTCCCCAACGATCACAGCTGTCGTCGCATCATTGGTTGGGCCAAAGTCGTCGGATGTGGGGAAAGCCCCATTCCCATCGTTGAAGTAGGCCACGTTCTGGGCGCTGCTGTTCCCCACGGCCAGATCGATATCCCCATCGTTGTCCAGGTCCCCGGATGCAACCGAAGACGACAAGTCGGACCCTGTCCCGAAGGCGTTGGAGAACCTGGAGAAGTCGGCCGGACCAATCCCTGCGGCAACGAGGAACTTCCACACGTAAGGGGCGATGGCCTCCCCGCCTGTTGATTGGACCCCGGAAGTCAGTGAGGCCTGGACTTCCTCGCCCGGCTTGAAATCCGCGGCCGGATCGAAGCTGATCACGGTCGTCCCCCCACCCCCATATGTCCCCGATCGCTCTCCGGTCAAGGTCCCGTGCACAACAAACGTGCTCGCGGTTCCGGCGTTCATGGCCTGGTTGAAAGTCGCGGTCACATTCGCCCCCACTAAGGCATCGATGTCGTTCTTCGGAGGGGCCACCGGACTCGGCGGAGGGATGGTGGTGGTTAAATTGTGGAACACCGAGAGGGTGCTGGATGAAAAATTTAGAACCCCCAGGTCGGGTTTTCCGTCTCCGTCCAGATCTCCAATTGCCACGCCATAAGGGCTAGTTCCAGTTGTGAAGTCGACTTTGCTGGCGAATGAGATCGTGCCGGAACTGCCCGTGTTGCGAAATATCGACACGGTGTTTGTACCGGAGTTGGGGGCCGCCATATCCAGCTTGTTGTCTCCATCCAGATCTCCAATTATAAGATAAGACGGATTGGTTCCGGTTGTGAAGTCGATTTTTGCAGCAAAAGAACTGGCGTCGATGGTACCGGCGGTGCTGGTGTTTCTTATGACCGATATGTTGTTCCCATCGAAGTTTGTGACGGCCAGATCGGATTTGCCGTCGCCGTCGAGATCGCCAATCGCAATCCGGTCGGGCCCTGTTCCGGCTGTGAAGTCGACTTTTGTAGCGAATGAGGAGGTTGTAATGGAACCCGACGTACTGGTATTGCGGAGCACCGATATCGTCGTTCCAGCGCCGCTACCATAATTTGTGAGAGCGATATCCCGTTTTCCATCTCCGTCCAAGTCGCCAATGGCCAGACCACTGGGATCGGTTCCGGTTGTGAAGTCGACTTTTGCGGCAAAAGAGATGGTTCCGGACGTGCTGGTGTTGTGGAAAACCGAGACTGTATTTGAGACGGCATTCGTAGCGGCCAGATCGGGTTTTCCATCGCCGTCGAGGTCGCCGAGGACCAGAATACGCGGCGTTGTTCCCGGGGTGAGATCGACTTTTGTAGCAAAAGAAGAACCATTGATTGCCCCGCTCGCACTCGTATTGCGGAAGACAGAGAGGGTGTTGGCACTGAGGTTCGTGGTGGCGATGTCGGGTTTTCCATCGCCGTCAATATCCCCGATGATCGGTTCTATAGGTCCATTATCTGTTGTAAAGTCGACTTTCGCAGCCAGGGTGGTGGGATCGATCGCGGAGACGGAGGCCGTGAAAGTGGGCAGGAAGAACTGTGTGGAGATGGCCGTCCGGTTGTTCACCGTCACACTGATCGGACCGAACGTGGCGCCGGTCGGCACCGTGACCGTCAGGGAGGTCGCCGAAGCCGCCGTGACCGTGCCTTTGATCCCACCGATAAACACGGTGTTGTTGGCAGGTGTGGCATCGAAGTTCGTGCCGGTGATGGTCACCGAGGCGCCCGCAGCGGCTGACGTGGGCGTAAACGATGTGATCGTGGGCAATGCGGTGGTGAGGGTAAGGTTGTGGAAGATGGATACGGTGTTCGAATTCCCATTCGTCGCGACCAATTCGGGTTTTCCATCGCCATCCAGATCAGCAATGGCTACAAACCGCGGAGAGGTTCCAGTGGTGAAGTCGACTTTTGTGGCAAAGGAATTGGCATCAATGGTTCCGCTTGTGCTCGTGTTGCGAAACACAGACAGCGTATTTGCACTCTGATTCGTCACTGCCAGGTCGGGTTTTCCATCGCCATCGAGGTCACCAATGGCCACAGTCGATGAACCCGTTCCAGCAGTGAGGTCAACTTTTGTGGCAAAGGAATTGGCATCAATGGTTCCGCTTGTGCTCGTGTTGCGATAGATTGATACGGTGTTTGAACTGAAGTTGGCCACGGCCAATTCGGGTTTTCCATCGCCATCGAGATCACCAATGGCCACGAACGATGGAAAGGTTCCTGCGGTGAAGTCAACTTTTGTGGCAAGGGAATTGGCATCAATGGTTCCGCTTGTGCTCGTATTGCGATAGATCGATATGTTGTTCGCAGTTCCATTTGCCGTGACCACATCTGGTTTTCCATCCCCATCGAGATCGCCAATCGCCACCGCCCGTCGATCAGTTCCCGTTGTAAAATCGATTTTTGTGGCAAAAGAGTTTGCATCGATGGTTCCCGATGTGCTCGTGTTGCGATATACAGACATGGTATTCGAGTTGTTATTGGCCAAGATCAAATCGGATTTTCCATCGCCATCTATATCGCCTATTGCCGCGCTTCGTGGAGAAGTTCCAGTGGTGAAGTCTACTTTGGCAGATAGGGTCAATGCGTCGATGCCTGAGACTGTGGCTGTGAAAGTGGGCAGGAAGAAAGCATCCGAGATAGCGGTACGATTGTTGACTTGAACAGTGATTGGGGCGAACGTCGCGCCTGTCGGAACGGTGACGGTGAGCTGCGTTGTTGTAGCCGCAGTGACGGTGGCTTTTGTTGCGCCGAAGAAGACGGTGTTGTTGGCCGGGGTGGTATCGAAGTTGGTTCCGGTGATGGTGACGGAGGAGCCGACGACCCCCGAGGTGGGGGTGAAAGAGGTAATGGTGGGTGGATTCATCGCTGCTTCGAGCCCCATCATTCCGGCGGAATAGCTCTTATAGAAAAACTCACTGGCGCTGATGGTTAGTCCGTTGTTTGTCGCGAAATCGCCGCTACTGGACGCAAAGGTGATCGCGTCGAACCGGTCACCGTCGGACGGCGTGAAGCTGTTGATCAGAGTGACATTAAGCGTGCCGTCGAGTGTGGCTGTTCCACTGACCGCAAGCTGGTCGTACTCGGTGCTCACAGTCGTACCGCCGATCTCGGAGTTCAGCGTTCCCGCGGAGGTCTGCGTGTAGTTTGCCCCCCCCGCCGACCGTAAAGCCGCTTCCCGATCCCACGGTCAGTGTTCCGGCATTGCTGATCGCACCCGCGCTCGTGAAGTTCGCGCCGTTCTTGATCTCGAAGCTGCCCCCGGATGCGTTGGTGGCGAAGTTGGCCAGGCCGGTTCCGCTCTGGATCTGGGCGCTCGCACCGTCAAGGATGATGGTCGCGGCGTTTGTGACTATGTCGGCCCCAGTGAAATTGAAAGTGGACTGGATGTCGTAGGTGCCGCCTGTCAGGGTCTGGGCGGAGAAGTTGGAGAAGCTTCCCGTAATGTCGATCGTGCCGGTCTGTACGTCCACCGTACCTGTATTGTTGAACGGATTAGCGATGGTGGAAGTCCCCGTGCCCGCAGACTTGCGAAACGTGCCGCTGTTGTTGAAGGTCCCAGCTGTGCCGGCATTCCAGTTCAGGAGGTTATTGCTCGTGAGATTGAACAGCGCACCGCTCTGGTTGTTCAGAACGGATGAGTTGTTCATGTAGAAAGTCCCCGCGGTCCAGGTCATCGTGCCGTTGTTGTTCAGCGTGGCCGTGTCGAGGAAGTCGCTGCTCGTAGATAGGGTGAGGATCCCGTCGTTCGTGAAAGTCGTGCCGTTGAGGGTGTTACCCGACAAAGTAAGTCCGTTCCCGGTGAAGTTGAACGTCGCACCACCCCCGGTCGCCGTGAAGGTGCCTGTGTTTTCCAATGTCCCGCTGATCGTGCCGGAAAAAGATCCCGAGAACGAGTGGACCCCACTGTGGGTGACTGTCGCGCCGGAGGAGACCGTATAGGTCCCCCCCCCGTGTGGGTCCCACCCCCCGTGAAAGAGAGCGTCCCGGACTGGCCTTCGATCGCTCCACCGGTGTTGTTGAATATATCAACGATAGTGGAAATGCCTGCGCCCGCAGACTTGCGGAAGGTTCCTGTGTTGTTGAAAGTCCCTGTTCCAGTGGCACTCCAGCTCATGGTGTTATCGCTTTGCATATCGAAAAGCGCCCCACTCAGGTTATTCAGAACCGCAGGGCTGTTGATATAGAAGGTACCCCCCGTCCAGGTGATCGTCCCGCTGTTATCGAGCGTACGGGTGTCCAGGGTACTGGTGCCGGTGGGAACGGTGAGGGTCGCTCCGGATTGAATCGTGGTGACACCTGAGCCCGACATCGTGCCTGCAGACCAGTTCATACTCCCTGTCACCGTAATGGTGTCCCCCCCCGTGACCGTGCCCCCGGTGACCTCGAAGTTCGAGGTGGAAAGACCACTGTTTACCGTCAGGGTGGCCCCGCCCACACGAACCGGACCCGCCCCGGGAAGCGTGACTCCCGCATTGAAAGTATGAGAACCCGTACTGAAATTGAGAAGCGCCCCGGAGGACACGTCGAAGGCCCCGGTGCTGGTCCCTCCCGAACTCATCACCACGGTCCCCGTCTGGACTTCTACCGTACCTGTATTGTTGAACGGATCGTCGATGCTCGAAGTCCCCGTGCCCGCTGACTTGCGGAACGTGCCGCTGTTGTTGAAGGTCCCTGCTGTACCGGCACTGACCGACATGGTGTGGTTGCCCGTGAGGTCGAACAGCGCACCGCTCTGGTTATTCAGAACCGCGGAGTTATTCATGTAGAAAGTCGCGGCTATCCAGGTCATCGTCCCGTTGTTGTTCAACGTGGCCGTGTCGAGGATGTTGGTGCCCGCAGACAGGGTGATAATCCCATCGTTCGTGAAGGTCGTGCCGTTGAGGGTGTTACCGGGCAAGCTGAGTCCATTCCCAATGAAGTTGAACGTCGCACCTCCTCCGGTGGCCGTAAATGTGCCCGTGTTTTCCAATGTCCCGCTGATCGTGCCGGAAAATGATCCCGAGAACGAGTGGACCGCACTGTGGGTGACTGTCGCACCGGAGGAGACCGTATAGGTCCCCCCCGTGTGTGTCCCACCCCCCGTGAACGAGAGCGTCCCGGACTGGCCTTCGATCGTGCCACCCGTGTTGTTGAATATATCAACGATGGTGGAAGTGCCTGCGCCCGCAGACTTGCGGAAGGTTCCTGTGTTGTTGAAAGTCCCTGTTCCAGTGGCACTCCAGCTCATGGTGCTATTGCTTTGCATATCGAAAAGCGCACCGCTCAGGTTGTTCAGAACCGCAGGGCTGTTGATATAGAAGGTGCCCCCAGTCCAGGTGATCGTCCCGCTGTTATCGAGCGTACGGGTGTCCAGGGTACTCGTGCCCGTGGGAACGGTGAGGGTCGCTCCGGATTGGATCGTGGTGACACCCGACCCCGACATCGTGCCTGCAGACCAGTTCATACTCCCTGTCACCGTAATGGTGTCCCCCCCCGTGACCGTGCCCCCGGTGAGCTCGAAGTTCGAGGTGGAAAGCCCACTGTTTACCGTCAGGGTGGCCCCACCCACACGAACCGGACCCACCCCGGGAAGCGTGACGCCCGCGTTGAAAGTATGAGAACCCGCGCTGAAATTGAGAAGCGCCCCGGAGGACACGTCGAAGGAGCCTGTGCTGGTACCCGATGAGGTGAACAACATCGTACCGGATTGCACCTGGACGCTGTCCGTGTTATTGAACGGGTTACTGATGGTGGAAGTCCCCGTGCCCGCAGACTTGCGGAACGTGCCGCTGTTGTTGAAGGTCCCTGCTGTACCGGCACTGACCGACATGAGGTGGTCGCCCGTGAGGTCGAACAGCGCACCGCTCTGGTTGTTCAGAACTGATGAGTTGTTCATGTAGAAAGTCGCGGCTATCCAGGTCATCGTGCCGTTGTTGTTCAGCGTGGCCGTGTCGAGGATGTTGGTACCCGCAGACAGGGTGATAATCCCATCGTTTGTGAAAGTCGTGCCGTTGAGGGTGTTACCGGGTAAGGTAAGTCCATTTCCAATGAAGTTGAACGTGGCACCCCCCCCCGGTCGCCGTGAATGTGCCCGTGTTTTCCAATGTCCCGCTGATCGTGCCGGAAAATGATCCCGAGAAGGAGTGGACCGCACTGTGGGTGACTGTCGCGCCGGAGGAGACCGTATAGGTGCCACCCGTGTGGGTCCCACCCCCCGTGAACGAGAGCGTCCCGGACTGGCCTTCGATCGTTCCACCGGTGTTGTTGAATATATCAACGATGGTGGAAGTGCCTGCGCCCGCAGACTTGCGGAAGGTTCCTGTGTTGTTGAAAGTCCCTGTTCCAGTGGCACTCCAGCTCATGGTGTTATTGCTTTGCATATCGAAAAGAGCACCACTCAGGTTGTTCAGAACCGCAGGGCTGTTGATATAGAAGGTACCCCCGGTCCAGGTGATCGTCCCGTTGTTGTCGAGCGTACGGGTGTCCAGGGTACTGGTGCCGGTGGGCACGGTGAGGATCGCTCCGGATTGGATCGTGGTGACACCCGACCCCGACATCGTGCCTTGCAGACCAGTTCATACTCGAGGTGGAAAGCCCACTGTTTACCGTCAGAGTGGCCCCGCCCACACGAACCGGACCCGCCCCGGGAAGCGTGACTCCCGCGTTGAAAGTATGAGAACCCCCGGTATAGTTGAGAAGCGCCCCGGAGGACACGTCAAAGACGCCAGTGCTGGTCCCTCCCGAACTCATCACCACGGTCCCCGTCTGGACTTCTACCGTACCTGTATTGTTGAACGGATCGTCGATGCTGGAAGTCCCCGTACCCGCAGACTTGCGGAACGTGCCGCTGTTGTTGATGGTCCCTGCTGTACCGGCACTCCAGCTCAGGGTGTTGTCGCTCGTGAGATCGAACAGCGAACCGCTCTGGTTGTTCAGAACTGCGGAGTTGTTCAGGTAGAAAGTCCCTGCTGTCCAGGTCATCGTGCCGTTGTTGTTCAGCGTGGCCGTGTCGAGGATGTGGGTGCCCGTAGACAGGGTGATGATCCCGTCGTTGGTGAAGGTCGTGCCGTTGAGGGTGCTACCGGGCAAAGTAAGTCCATTTCCAATGAAGTTGAACGTCGCACCACCCCCGGTGGCCGTGAAGGTCCCCGTGGTTTGCAAAGTGCCGCTGATCGTGCCGGAAAAAGATCCCGAGAACGAGTGAACCGCACTGTGGGTGACTGTCGCGCCGGAGGAGACCGTATAGGTACCCCCAGTGTGGGTCCCATCCCCCGTGAACGAGAGCGTCCCGGACTGACCTTCGATCGTTCCACCGGTGTTGTTGAAGGTATCAGCGACGGTGGACGTGGTCCCCCCCGCGGACTTGCGGATCGTGCCCGTGTTGTTGAAGGTCCCTGCTAAACCGACACTCCAACTCAGGAGGTTATTGCTTTGCATATCGAACAGCGCACCGCTCAGGTTGTTCAGAACTGCAGAGTTGTTCAGGTAGAAGGTCCCACCGGTCCAGGTGATCGTCCCGCTGTTATCGAGCGTACGGGTATCCAGGGTACTGGTGCCGGCGGACAGGGTAAGGGTAGCGCCGGACTGAATAATGGTGCTATCTGACCCCGACATCGTGCCGCTCGACCATACCATGATGCTTGTCACAGTCAGGGTCCCGGCTCCCGTCAGTGTACCACCCGAAACCGTAAAGGAGTCGTTGACCGTGGAAGCAGCCGCGATGGAGATGCTGCCGCCTGAAAGGACCAATTTTTCGTCGCTGGTCAGGCTGTTGATCGTGGTGGTGCCCGAGGCGTGAGTTATTGTGGGCGTCCCGCCAACGCTGATCGTGACATCGTCGGATACGCCCGGGAGGACATCCCCGCTCCAGTTGATCGCGTCGCTCCAGGAGACACCGTCGCCCCCGCCGTCCCAGGAGATGGCCGCTGCAGCGGCTAAGGTGGGGAGGAGGAGGGAGAAGCAGATTGAAGATTGAAGATTGAAGACCGGACAGACTTAGGCGAGATAAGAATTGGTTTGGAAGGCGGTTTTTGTGGAGAAGGGTGTTCATGTGACCAACGTATTCATGAAATGAAGGCCTTAGGTAGTCAAATAACGCCTTCTCTTACATAATATTATGTGACGAATGTCACATAATGGAATACATAAAAGACATACCAATCCAATAAACAAAAAGACCCATCCCAACCGCCTGTGATCTTACCAGGGAGGCCTTTAGATGGGCAAAACAATCATTGAAAACATCCGGTCTGGTGAAATTCATCTCGGGTTCCGCCGAACTTTCCTAATGCTTGTACCTACAGGGCTTATCTACAAAAGACAAGGTACCTTCACTTAGGAATCAGGTCAAGTATATTCTGTGGACATGGACAGGAATTGAAGATCGAGATTCGGCGGCAATGGCATACCTATATGCGCACCCTTCACCCCTGTTCGCCATCGGGTCTGAGAAAGATCCTCAGATAGACCTATTACCTTAGAGATTAGGTTGGAGAGGCTCGGTTTTCGGGTGCTGCGATTTACTGACGGTGATGTCAAGCAGATCTCGAAGGCGACCTGCATGGGGATAGATGAGAATGGGATATGACCCACCCCGCCCCGGCTTAAGTCACGCCGGGGCACCCCTCCCAAGAGGGGATTTTGGTTGGCGTTTCTTGGAATACGCCATGAAAATGAAAATCCCCTCCTTGGAGGGGATTTAGGGGTGGGTCTGATGAGGATGGAGTCCGGAATTGGAAAGATGAGAATGGGATATTGGTTGCGGCTGAGTGAAACGAAGCCCGCGATAGGTCTGACCCTAAATCGAATTCTGGTTATTCGTCACGATCATACTGAAAAGGATGGCCTCGTAGGGGGACGGCATGCCGTGCCCCTACCTAACAGAATTCAAAATTCTTCTTGACATTCATATCCTTCTATTTTTATATTTAGCCTCACCAAAACATTTAATGGGATATTTCTAACTCATTTTTATCAGAAAGAACTAATTCTGATTTCATTCCCTGAAATAATCAAACTAGAAGGAAACCCAGTAAATCACCCCGCCCAAAGGGCGGGGCATTAACCACTCCCCTCCCCAAACAGATCCAACTGTAGGGGCCCTTTCTGCTCTTGAAGATGAAACCGAATATATCCTCTGATCACTTTAGAAGTTACCTTTTCGACTACGGTACGGACAAAACAGCCTTTTAGCTTACCCTCAGCAAGCTAAACTTTTCCTCCCCTTCCAAAGGAAGGGGTATCCAAGTTCAAATACTTTCATGAACAAATCCATGTTGCTCAAATATTTTAATCTGGGATGCCTCCTGTTATTCATCTCTCTTTCAGGATGTGGCCTTCTTACCAAGGCCCCGCTGGACCCGGACACACTGGAGGCTCCCTTCGAGGGAATGACAAATACCCTTAACGCAGCATTTGGCAGGGGAGACGAAAATTTCGATCACGTCTTCACGATTAATGAGGGCCTCGGCCCCATCTTCAACCAGGCGGCTTGTTCCTCCTGTCACCCCGGGGATGGGAGAGGAAACCCGGAAGTCGGGCTGCTGATTCGTTTCAGCCGGGGAAGTGACCTGATTCCGCTCCTGGGAGGCCAGCAGCTTCAGAACCGGGCAATCCCGGGGGTTAGTCCCGAGACACTCCCTCCCGGCGTGGACACCTCCCCTCGACTGCCCCCACCGGTGTTCGGTGTGGGTTTGATCGAGACCATTCCTGAGCAGACTATCCTCCAATTGGCAGACCCGGACGACCTGGATGGAGACGGCATATCCGGCCGACCCAACATGGTCTTTTCCCCTGACTGGGTCCCTTCAACCGAAGTTGGTAGCGGCCCGGGTCCACAACTGGGCCGCTTTAGCAGAAAAGCCCAGGTGTCCTCGCTGCTCCAACAGATCGCGGAGGCGTATCACCAGGATATGGGGATCACAAACGACTTTCTGCCGGTCGAGAACTACAACCCCCAGACCGCGGGTGCGGTCTCTTCCGGAGACAAGGTCCCGGACCCCGAGATACCAGCCAGCGTTGTGTTCGAAACCGTCACATACGTCAGACTCCTGGCCCCACCGCGTCGAGGTGAGATCACCGAAGAGGTCCGGAGGGGAGAGACACTGTTTACGAGCATGGCGTGTCACCTGTGCCACGTCCCAACGCTCCGCACCGGACCCAGCACCGTCCCGCAGCTCAACAATGTCGAAATCAATCCCTACTCGGACTTCCTGATTCACGATATGGGTCCGGAACTAGCCGACCACCGCCCCGATGGAGATGCCGACGGATTCGAATGGAGAACCGCCCCCCTATGGGGCACCAGGCTTGTCGCAGAAAATCTGGGTGGAAAGCCCTTTTACCTCCACGACGGCCGAACCTCCGACCTTTCAGAGGCCATAAGGCTCCACGGCGGGGAGGCGAAAAATGCCAGGAACGCATTTATAGCGCTTACTCAGGGTGACCAGCAGGCCGTTCTGGCCTTCCTCGGCTCCTTGTGAGAGGCGAGTGAACCTTTCACGTCGATCATTCCTGATACAGGCCGGGGTTGCGGCCATCCCCCTGGTTCCCGGGTGCGCCACGATTGGACTCGCCACGCATAGGGTCCCCCTCGAGGAGGGCAAGGCCACGATTCAGATCAAGGATTTCCCCGAGCTATCGGTGATGGGAGGTGGGATCAAGATTAGGGCAGGGGGATTGGCGGACCCGATCTTCCTGGTCCATCTTGATCATGCTCGATATATCGCCCTCTCAGCAGTTTGCACCCACCTGGGGTGTCTTGTTCGAAAACAAAATACCTCCTTCCGTTGCCCGTGCCACGGTTCGACTTATGACCTGGAGGGAAACGTCTTGCGGGGGCCGGCTCAAGAGCCTATGACGCCTTTGAGGACGGAGGTCGATGAAACTAAGGTGACCATATTTTTTGGTTGAATATCCTCAGGAAATCAGGAGGATTTAATAAAAAAAGGAATTCCCATGATTTCAAGGAATCTAAAAACAGGCATACTCCTCTTTTATACGGCGGTTTTCGCAGGATGGGGAACCCCCGCTGAGAGTCAGGAAGTGAATACCGCGGACGATGCCCAGGCCGGAGCAACCCGATCGGTGGAAGGAATCTCGTCCGCCGACACTGTGTTTTCTTCCCGTCGCGGAAAGCCCGTCATTCGGGGCGGGTACGCGGACAAACCCTTCATCACCCGACTGGGCGGCCGAACGACGATCGGTGGCTATGCGGAAGCCGAATTTCGCTACGATCAGGTGGCAGGGATCACAGAGGAGGCGACCTTCGTGCCCCGTCGATTCAACCTCTTCACCTATTCCGCGGTATCCGACAGGGTGAGCATTGGGTCGGAGCTTGAAATCGAGGAGATGGGGGAGGAGATCAAGCTGGAATATGCCACCATCGACTTCATCGTCCACGAAGCCGTGAGTTTCAGGGGCGGGGTGATCCTCTCCCCCCTCGGGAAATTTAACCTTGCCCACGACGCCCCATTTAACGATCTTGTCGATCGTCCTCTTGTCTCGACGGAGATCATCCCGACGGCACTGTCCGAGCCCGGAATGGGACTGTTCGGGGCGCTCTATCCTTCCGAAGCGTCACGGATCACCTACGAAATCTATGGCGTAAACGGTTTCAATGAGGGACTTCTCGAAGACAGCGACAGGACCACGCTCCCAAACGGCAAGGGGACGGTCGAGGATAACAACAACCACCCTTCATTTGTGGGACGCGTCTCCATCAGTCCCAGAGAGGGGATCGAACTGGGGGGATCCTTCCACGCAGGACCCTATAACGTCTATGAAGTGGAGGGATTGAAAGTGGCAGAGCGCCAAAACCTCTCGATCTTCGCGATCGATTACGAACTCCGTCACGATCGCTGGGAGCTTCTCGGGGAATACGCACGGGCTCACGTGGATATTCCGAACGCCATATCCGACCTGTTCGCAAGGCGCCAGCAGGGCATCTATGCCCAGGTCAACAGTCACTTCGGGAGAGGGTTTTTTCCTGATCTGCCCCATTCCTTGTTTACGGGAACCTTCCGTTACGATTTTGTCGATTTCGATTCCGAGGCCACGGGTGATTCACAATGGAAACTCACCTTCGGCCTGAACTTCAGGCCCACCGAGGATACCGTCTTCAAACTGAACTATATCCGGGGCCGGGAGACGGATGCGGTGCCGCTCTCCGTGGATAGTGCGGCCTTTCTATTCGGGGTCGCAACATATTTTTAACCCCGTGAGGTCGGCAGTCGTGAAACCGAAAGGACGACGCTCCGTATCACGTTTTACTTTTCACGTTTGAAGTATGGAGTCCTTAGATGATGGAGCAGGAGACGAAGGAGAACGGAGGAAAGCTCACCCACGCCATTGAAGACTATCTTAAATTCATTTTTAAACTTCAGGCGTCCGGGGAGAAGGTCACGACATCCGCCATCGCGGAACGAATGCACGTGTCCGCGGCCTCCGTCACCAGCATGATAAAAAAGCTGGCCGAGGCGAACCTGCTGACCCATACCCCCTATCACGGGGTCGATTTGACCCCCGGAGGAAAGAAGATCGCCCTCGAGATCATCCGGCATCATCGCCTCCTGGAGCTTTACCTGGCCGATACCCTCGGTTTCAGCTGGGACACCGTCGATGAGGAGGCCGAAAGGCTCGAGCACGTTATCTCCGAGGAATTCGAAGCAAAAATCGACAAGGCCCTCGGGAACCCGACCATCGATCCCCACGGCTCGTCCATTCCGACTGAGAATGGGAATATGGATCAGGTCGATTGCGTACAGTTGTCCAGTCTGCAAAAAGGTCGTCGTGCAATCATCCGCCAGGTCAGCGATCGAGACCCCGATATGCTGCGCTACATGGCCAGTATCGGGCTCCATCTCGAAACACCCGTCGAAGTCATCGACAGGGCCCCCTTCAACGGCCCGGTAACCATCGGGGTCGGGACGGACCAGCACGCCATTGGTCTGGAACTGGCGGATCATATTTTTGTTACCGTATCATGAAATTCAATATCGGCTCACCTCCGAAGCGGTGGGGATCCGACGGGTCTGCCCGACGTTATCTTCCCTTCTTAATAACTCTTAAAGTCGGGCTAAAATATATCCTTCATTCAAAAAATAGGGTTCCTCTATGATTGATCCTCTCGGTGTCCTGCTGGTTGCCTGTGCGATCACGGCAGTGGGATGCGCGCTGTTCTGGCGCGGGCGCAGCTTTTTCGGGCGTCTGCAGCGCGTCCACCGGATGATAACTAAAGCGGACTCCAAATCACGTCGAGGTTTTCTCCTGGCAGGCGGAGCATCCCTTCTTGGGGTATTGGGGGTCGGCGGACGGCGTGCCTTTGGCCCTGCGATCCCTTCCTCCATTGGCCTTGTTGCGCAAGCAGAAGGGCAGGAGGCAGTAAAATCAGAAGTGGGATTGCATGCCCATCGTATGGGCACAGTCGGAGAGATTCAACCGGGTGACTTCGACCCGATGCGCTATTTGACCGCGTGGAACTTTAATGATTTGGCTCCTGAAGAACGCGAGAACTACTACCGGGAAACGCCACGACCCAACGGGACGCTCCTGCGGGAATATGAGTTTGTGGCCGTGGACAAAGAGATTGAAATTGCACCCGGGGTCTTTTTCCCTGCATGGACATATAACGGGCAGGTTCCGGGTCCCACCATTCGCGCCACCGAAGGTGACCACGTCCGCATTCGCTTCCGCAATCAGGGCTCCCATCCGCACACCATCCACTTTCACGGCTGGCATCGCCCCGAGATGGACGGGGCATTTCCGGATCAGTTTGTCTATCCCGGGGATGAATTTCTTATCGAATTTGATGCCGACCCTGTTGGAATCCACCTCTATCATTGCCACTCCCTGCCGCTAAAACGCCATATCCATAAGGGACTGTACGGCAATTATATTGTGGATCCACGGGAACCGAGACCTCCCGCTCGAGAGTTGATCATAATGATGAATGGCTTTGATACGAACTTTGACGGCGAAAACGAAATCTATGCGGCCAATACCGTTGCCTTTTACTACATGAATCATCCGATTCAGGTCAAAGTTGGCGAACTGGTGCGCGTGTATCTGGTCAATGTCACGGAATTTGACCCGGTTAACTCGTTCCATCTTCACGGAGCGTTTTTCGATGTGTATCGGACGGGGACGCGCCTGCACACGGATGAGTTCACCGATACGGTTATGATGTGTCAGGGGGAACGGGCGATCCTGGAAGTAACGCTCCGGTATCCGGGGCGTTACATGATTCATGCGCATCAGTCCGAGGTCGCCGAGCTGGGATGGATGGGTATCATTCAGGCCGTAAGCTCTTCAGTGTGATACGTAAAAGGAGTAAGAAGCAATGAACGTGGATCCTCATCGCGAATCCAGAGATACATCACATCACGAGAAGAAAAGTCTATCGTCCTGGGTTTTCATCTTTTTACCACTTGTCCTGCTTGGCATTTTGATCGTCATTCTGCAGACCTACGGCCCCGGCAAAGCCTTGCGTAGCCATTTCCCGCCCGTGGAGGAGATCGCGTTTCAGCGCATTGTGCTCCGGGACCAAGAGGCGGCCGATAAACGCCCGAAAGAGATCATTTTGCACATCCTCAACGATGGTCCCAGTGAGACGACCGTAGCGCAGGTGATGGTGGATGAAGCGTATTGGCCCTTCGAGATCAGGCCAAAGGCAACACTCAAGCACCTGGAGAGTGCTCAGGTTCATCTGTTTTATCCCTGGGTGGAGGGGGAGACACACGAAGTCACACTCATCACCTCAACAGGCCTGACTTTCAGCGAAGAGATCGAAGTTGCCGTAGAATCTCCGAGCCCCAATTGGACCTATCTGGGTATCTTTTCCCTGTTAGGGGTCTATGTGGGTGTGATTCCCGTTTTCATAGGGCTGCTCTGGTTTCCGGCCATGCAAAATGTGAGCGCAAGAGGGCTGCATTTCCTCCTGAGCTTAACCGTGGGATTGCTGGTCTTTCTTGCAGTGGACGCGCTCCACGAAGCCCTTGAAGTCGCCGAGGAATTGCCGGAGGCCTATGAGGGTGTTGCGCTGGTCACGGCCGGATTTGCAGGCTGCTTGCTGCTTCTGATGACCATTTCTCGATGGGCGCGCACTCAGGCGGCCCAACGCGGTGAGACATTCCAACGGATGGTACTTGCCTACATGATTGCATTTGGGATCGGCTTACACAACTTGGGAGAGGGGCTTGCCATCGGTTCGGCATATGCGCTTGGGAATATCGCACTGGGAGGATTATTGGTGATCGGTTTTGCCGTTCATAATACGACCGAGGGTTTCGCCATCGTGGCTCCGGTTGCGAAACAGCGGGTCGCTTTTCGCAACTTTATCTGGATGGGAGCTCTTGCGGGTGTGCCGACGATTCTGGGCGTGTGGATCGGCGGCTTTACCTATTCGGCGGTCTGGTCCGTGCTGTTTCTCAGCATCGGAGCAGGCGCGATTGTGCAGGTCATTTATGTCATCCTATGTCAGATGGCACGCCAACCCGAAGACGCGGGGGTGCTGACGCCCCACAATTTTGGCGGCTTGTTGGTGGGTTTTTTGATTATGTACTCGACAGGGCTTCTGGTCACGTTCTGAATCCTTTGTCGTCACCTCTTAAAAAGAGGGAATGGAGATGTTCGGTCCCAGTTTTCGACACAGAATTTCTCAGGTAATTGGCTTTGCTCTCCTTTTAATAGGTATTACACTTGTCGCTGTCGAGGCGATGCGGGATAGGCCAAATGTCACTTTCGAGGTCGTTGCGGAAAATCTGGTTTTCAGGGGAAATAACCCGACACTT
The DNA here is from genome assembly GCA_965217865.1 of Candidatus Latescibacterota bacterium. Lineage (GTDB taxonomy): Bacteria > Latescibacterota > UBA2968 > SICM01 > SICM01 > CBDCJO01. The sequence continues at coordinate 5,667,477 of CBDCJO010000002.1, forward strand.
TATGCGAGGCCCGGCTCAAAAGTAAAACTGATCTTCCGCAATGAATCGCGTGGCATCGAACACCATCTCGCAGTAGAGGGGCTCAACGTGGAAACTGACATTCTTCTACCTGGAGAGCGTGAGGAGATCAGCTTCTCAGTGCCGCTGCGAGATACGGTCCTGACCTATGCCTGTATGCTGCACCCAATGATGAAGGGTAAATTCGTAGTGGGAAATCCGGATATCACTAGCGCATCCCGATAAAACCCTACATAAAAGCCAGTCAGAAAGGTTAAAATGCAGCCAAGTGATACTAACCCGAAGGCGGTTTACAAGCTTCAAAAGGGCCGCGGATCCGGGAGACATGGTGAAGATGTCTGTGATCGCCGAGAAGATGAAGGTGTCCTCAGCTTCTTGGATGGTTCATAGAGTTCGAACGCTGCCTCACACTTGGCTTCAGAAAGCATCCATCGACAGCTCTCTCACGCCTTTTCACGTCTCTTCACCTCCCTTCTCCTGAACTTTTCGATTGTCAGTTTTTTGTCAAAATTGTGACACGGCACGAACCATTATGGAATGGAGCGTATGCTCTTCAGCCTGGTTCACAACCCCTGTTCGACGACGATCTATACCATCTGGAAGGAGATCGGGAGCGTCAAGTGGACCGCTGTCTCCTCACTCCTGCCCGTAGTGATGGGCCTCATGATCTGCTTTTTTGTTGCCCAGGTGTGGGGATTATTTTAGGAAAGCTAAGAGCAAACCTATTCAATCCGGGTAAATCCTGACCAGGGGCGGATCACGTCGATCCGCCCCTTTTTATTTATATAGAATAAGAATTTACGGGCGGAATTCCAGGTTACATCATACCCTGGCCTCTATTGACACATTAGGGGAACTTGCTTACATTGTTTTAATGGTCTTATCTTTTTTATTTATTGGGTTAATCCTGTTTTTCTGTCCAACCCGAATCCTTGCAACCGGTGTTCTCCACCTGGAGACGCTCGGGGACCACAAGTGGGCGACCTGCGGTACTCCTGAGCTCATGGCCGCACATGCCAACCGGGATCTGCTCCCGGAGAAGACCCGTCGCGGTCTTTCCCTTTTTCAGACAAGGCCTTCGACTCAAAGTCAATACACCAGCCCATCAGGACAGTTCCGTATACACTATGATACGAACGGCACCCATGCCGTTGAGCAGACCGACCTGACCGGCAATAGTGTGCCGGACTACGTGGATGCGGTCGCTGCCACCGCGGACAGCACATGGTCCTTTCAGGTCGGCCAACTCGGGTATCAATCTCCCCGAACGGACAATACTGCCGGGGGCGGACGAGATGAGGTCGATATCTATATCCGGGAATTTGGTTCCCGGGGATTTTACGGGATCGCATATCCTGTTAACAACACCGGCCTCATCGCTTCCGGGTACCTGGAAATCGACAACAACTATACCGACGAAATCTATCCGAGCCAGGGATTAGCGGGTCTCAGGGTGACCATAGCCCACGAATTCTTTCACGTCATTCAGTTCGGTTATTACAGTTCTTTCGATGCAGCCTGGTGGCAGGAGAGCACCGCCACCTGGATGGAGGATATCGCATACCCCGAGGTCAACGACTACTACCAGTACCTGCCCGACTTTTTTATCGACCCCACTATTTCCCTTGATCGGTTCCTTTTTCGTGATCGTCATCCTTTCGGCTCAACTGTATTTATTCACAACCTGAATTCCGTGTTCGGTCCTTCGGTCATCCGAACCTCCTGGGAACAGCTTGGCGTCCAGAAGAACTGGAGCCTCGGCCTGATCGACGAAGTCCTGACCGGTGGGTTCGACCAGGTCCTTCCCAGGTTCGCAACCTGGAACTATTTTACGGAGACACGTAGCCTCCCCGGTTACTATCCTGAAGCGTCCGCCTATCCGCTTATCCTGGTACAAGACATATCCCTGAGGTTCGGACAGTCCACGACAACGAGCGGCCAGATGGACCATCTTGCGGCCGACTATATTCGAATTGAACCGCCCTCCTTTGAACCCGGTGGTCTGTCCGTCAACCTGACCCTCGATACCCGCGCGAAATGGAAAGTCTCCGCCCTGCTTGTCGGATCCGGAGGCTTCGAGATTATGGAGGAGACCGGAAGGGAATTCCGAATACCGATGTGGAATCAGTACAAAGAGATCGTCATCATACCTGTGTGCCTTACTCAAACGGGGTCGGGCTATACGTATCAGGTAAGGGCAGAGGTCCGGGGCGACATCCTCAAACCCGCGAGTGCCATCGGTGACTTTATCCGGAACGGGATAGTCGATTTCGATGATTTCTTCCTTTTCGTCAATGGTTTCGGAAAGACGGCGGCGGATTCCGATTTCAACGTAATCTTCGACCTCAACGGGGACGGGGCCATAGACCTCGACGATTTTTTCATCTTCGCCGATCATTTCGGGGAAAGTACCACATAAAGGATGATCTCTCTCAAAAACCCCCAGGAGATTGAACTGATTCGGGCGAACTGCCGGCTCGTCGCCGAGGCTCACCGTGCGATCCGGGAGCTTATCGTCCCGGGGACCACTACGGCGGAATTGGACCAGATCGTAGAGCGTCTCATCCGGGCCCAGGGGGCCGACCCGGCCTGGAAAGGTTACCACGGTTATCCTGCAACCATCTGTGCGTCGGTCAACGCGCAGATTGTCCACGGGGTTCCCGGCCAGGTTCCATTGCAAGACGGGGACATTATTGGAATTGATATCGGTTCCCGGATGAGGGGCTTCTATGGAGATCAGGGCTATACCTATCCGGTCGGACACGTCTCGGAGGAGACCTGGAGGTTGATGCGGATCACCCTGGAATCACTCTACAAGGGGATCGATCAGGCCCGCCCCGGCAACCGTCTCGAGGACATAACCGGACAGATCCAGAGATGGGTAGAATCGCACGGCTACTACATCGTCCGGAATTTTGTCGGGCACGGGATTGGGAGAAAACTGCACGAGGAACCCCAGATTCCAAATTATGCCCCTCTGGAGAAGAATCCCAGATTGAAACCCGGGATGGTCTTTTGCATCGAACCGATGGTTAACATGGGCACTGAGGAAGTCGTCGTCGCATCCGATAATTGGACGGCCGCAGCCGCGGACGGCCTCCCTTCGGCGCACTACGAACACATCATCGTTATCACTTCGGATGAACCCGAGATTTTAACCGAGGCTCTCGAGGACGAGACCCCGTCCCTGGAGCGGATACGACTTTCGAAGGCGGTTGACGAAGGGGCGGTCACGGAATTTTCAAAATAAAACAAGGGGTTCGGGTTCGTCTTACGTTTGCCTTTCCCGTTTCACATTTTTTATGATCAAACTGACTTTTCTCGGCACCGGTACCTCTCATGGGGTTCCGATGATCGGATGTGACTGCAGGGTGTGCACCTCTCCGGATCCGAGAAACAACAGGACACGGACATCGGCATTCGTTCAGTATAATAACAGATGCGTCTTGATCGATACTGCGCCCGAGCATCGCCTCCAGGCCATCCGAAACGGAATCAAGCAGGTGGATGCCCTCCTTTTCACGCATACCCACGCGGATCACATTTACGGTTTGGACGACGTTCGGCGTTACTCGCAAATGGACGGAAAGGCCGTCCCCTGTTACGGATCCCCTGAGACCATCGACACCATCCGCCGGTATTTCGAGTATGCCTTCACAGACACCCCTCCAGGAGGGGGAAAACCTCAACTCGACATGAATCCCATCGATGATAGAACGCCCCTGTCCCTGTTCGGGATCGATATCCTGCCGATACCTGTGTATCACGGGGAGACCCCTGTCCTCGGGTTTCGGTTCAACGGGGTGGCTTATGTCACGGACACCAACCGAATTCCGCCTTCATCATTCGATCTCTTGAAGGACCTCGATGTCCTCGTCCTGGACGCGCTTCGGCCCAGACCCCACATCACGCATTTCAGCATCTATCAGGCCCTCGAGGTCGTAGACCGGCTCAGGCCTAAGGAGGCCTACTTTGTGCACATGACCCACCACGTTGAGCACGAAGAGACCAACGCTTATCTGAGTGAGATGACGGACAGTGTGTCGCTGGCATACGACGGACTGACGATAGAGGTATGAACCTTTCTCTCGATTAACCCAAATGGCTAACGATCCCCGACAATTCGCAAGGTCACTGATCTCCCGCGAAAGAGGGATGGTTTTCATCGACCGCGGGGGGGCCGACCTCCGAATCGCCCTGGCTTATCCCAACGTCTATCACCTGGGAATGTCAAACCTGGGTTTTCAGTCGATGTATAAGCACTTTAACCTGATGCCGGGGGTGGCCTGTGAACGCGTCTTCCTGCCGGATGCGGAGGAAGAGAGGACCCTCATCAGGCAACGGAAACCCCTGACGTCATTCGAGTGCGGCCGAAAGATTTCCGACTTCGACATCTTCGCTTTTTCCGTGTCTTTTGAGAACGATTATGTAAATCTTCTCAAGCTCCTGGATCTTTCTCATATACCGTTCCTGGCGAAGGACCGGAGCGAGGTCCATCCTCTTGTCCTGATCGGCGGGGCGGTGACCTTTATCAACCCCGAACCCCTTGCGGACTTCGCTGATGTGATCATCATCGGGGAAGGTGAAGAGACCTCCGATCGATATCTGGAACAGTTTAGGCAAGACAGAGGTCGGAAGCGAACGACGCACTTGCGGGAAGTGATGACGATTCCAGGGGTCTATGTACCGTCATTCACATCCACATACGCTGAGAAGGAAGCGGCTGAACACCATCAGGAGGCCCATAACCTCCTCTCACCTACTCCCGTGGAGAAGCAGCAGCGTCCGGATCTTTCCGAACATATCGCCCACTCCGCCATCGTCACGGATCAAACGGAATTCAGCGATATATTCCTTATCGAAATTTCGCGAGGATGTCCCCGCCACTGCCGTTTTTGCGCAGTGAGCTACATCTACCCGAAGTTCCGAACCGTTTCGGCCGAACATATCCTTAAAATCGTCGGAGACTGCCGTTCCCGATACGGTGTGGACAATAACCCCGGGTTCGATCGAGTCGGGCTTGTCTCTTCCGCCATCTGTGACTACCAGGAAACGGACGCCCTTTGTGAAGGGCTTCTCGACATGGGCCTGAAGGTTTCCGTCTCTTCACTCCGGATCGACCTCCTCACCCAGGGCCTCCTGAACGCCTTGGCGAGATCCGGTCAGCGGACGATGACCATCGCCCCGGAGGCCGGCAGTTATCGCCTCCGAAAGGCCATAAAAAAAACCATGACCGACGAACAGATCCTGGACGGAGCGGGACGTGCTCTGGACGTGGGCATCCAGCATCTCAAGATCTACGCAATGGTCGGTCTTCCCACCGAAACGGAGGAGGATCTGGCTGCCCTTGTCGATCTGACGCATAAACTCAGAAAGCTGATGTACGATCGTCAGGGACCACGACCGGGCCGACTGAGCCTTAGCGTCAATCCGTTCATCCCCAAACCCCTCACGCCTTTCCAGTGGTCCCGAATGGAGCCGCTCCGGGAGATCAAGCGACGGATGCGATTTCTCGAACGGGGGATCGGAAAGAACGCAGAGATCCACGTTGAGAATTACCGATCGGCTTATCTTGAAGGGATCCTCTCCCGGGGGGGCCGTGAGATGAGCGATTTTCTGATAGCGATCCACCGGTTCGAAGGTGACTGGAAGCGCGCTGTCAGGGAAATCGATCTCAACGTCGATGCGTATCTTGACGAACGTCCCGACCGAACCGCTGTTCAGCCATGGGACTTCATCTATTACGACGGCGAACGCAACAAACTGGATCGAGAGCTGAATCGCGCGCTCAAGTTGACCGATTCATGATCTTCGAGCAACCACAGCCTTTAATGGCCCCGCGCGTTTCGCGACACGATTTTATCCAGGAAATGCCGGCGGGGTTGGATAGCTTGTTGATGGGGAATGGTCGAGTAACCGCCTCCTTTAAAGCGCTCCCGGGTGGATTCACCATGGAGGTCGCCGGGTTGGACGAAATGAACTCCGCTGATGACCCCCCGGATGCTGAGCCGGTAGGCCGGATAACACTTCAATTGAACGGTCCGGGGTCAGATCCCTTAAGTCCCCGGGCCCCTGCCCATCTCCGCCTGTACGACGCGACCATACTCTCGGTTCTCCCGGGGGGAAATGAAATCGAATCATTCGTTGCCGCACGCCGAAATCTGATCGTCACCCACATACGTTCCAGGTATCCGACCCCCCTCCCGGCAACGCTCGAATTCGTCAAACATCCATTCCGGAGCGCACCACCCCAGTTTAGCATTGACGGACCGTTTCGTTACCTTCATCAGAACGGCCCGGACCTCTTCTCAGGAGTAATGTGCGGATTTGTCTTTGGGTCACGGTCTCAGGCGAAAATCGGTAAGGATGGGATCGTCACCTCTTTCGAGGTACCCCCCCAAGGAGAATGCCTGATCCTGGCGGGCGTGTCCGCAACCTGCGCCGGCCCCGATCCGACACAGAGTGCCCGGACGGAAGTCGAAGGTGGCCTTCCTCACGGCTATCTCCTTCTCCAGCGTGAACACGCCGTCTGGTGGGAGAAATTCTGGTCGAGGTCCGAACCCGGAATACCGGACCGCGGTTCGGAATCGGATTATATCCGAAATCTCTATCGGATCGCGTGTGGGGTCAATCCAGACCCAAAGGTCCAAGATCATCATAACCCAACCTCCTGACTCATCGAAAGGAATGGAAATGGAGATCAAGCAGATGACCTCTCCCGAGGTGAAGGCAGAGATCGACGCCAACCCCGACGCGATCTACCTGGACGTTAGAACAGAGATGGAGTTCCAGATGGGCCATCCCGAAGGGGCGATTAACATTCCCGTGGTATTCCCCGACCCGGCCACGGGCGGGATGAAACTGAATCCCGATTTCCTGCCGGTGGTCGAGAAGATCCTTCCTCGAGAGAAGCAGATCTTCTGTGGTTGTCAAATGGGCGGACGATCTCAGAAGGCTGCAGAAATCCTGGCCCAGGAAGGGTATACAAATTTGGCGAACGTTAAGGGGGGGTTCGGAGGCGCCAGGGATATGAGCGGCAACGTCGTTGTTCCAGGCTGGCAGGCATCAGACCTTCCGGTGTCGGGAGACAGCAGCGATGAAGTCTCATACTCAGGCTTAAAGAAGAAAGCAGGCCTCTAATTCATTCGTGGGTAATAAACGTTAGTCCACGTCGTTGATGACCCTCGTCTCGGTATTTTATCGGGGTGAAATCAAATGGTCTATGAACATCGGAGTTACGATATTGAACCGGATATGCTGGATCAGTATGTCGCATGGGCAAACGAAAAAGCCCTGCCCCTGCTGATCGGAAAATTCGGGTTCGATGTGGTGGGATTCTGGAAAAAAACGGGGACACCGCCGGAAATCGAGGAGGAATCACCGGCAAACATCGTTTGGATCATCCGGTGGGAAAACGAAGAAAAGAGAAACGAGGCGTGGAAACACGTGAGAGCGAGCGGGGAATGGAAAGCGATTCGGGAAAATGCCCCACCTTACTGGATAAAGATCGACAGCAAGTTCGTGGCGCCGATTGCAGGGTCGCCGATGCAATAATATAATCCGGACTCTCAGTCATTTGACGCGTAACCTTTTGACATCGGTCTCGGGATTATCTTTTGGACATCTTAGGTTTGACTCCGATCATCTTTTGGCCTATAGACTCTGGAGTCTTTCGGCTCAAAACTCCGACTGTCCCTTTCCCTATCCGCTCCGTTTCAACTTTCCCGTACGTTTCGCGTGCATCTCAGCAAGGTGAAAAATCCAGAACCCGATCGGGACCAGCACCGCACCGGTGATCACCAGAATTCCAAGATCCCCCTGGATATCCCCAAGGGTAGCGCCGTCCAGGAATACAGCTCGGATCGATCTCAATGCGTAAGTACCGGGGGAGATCACTGAAAGGGGCTGAAGCCAACCCGGCAACACGCTCACATCGTAGTAAATCCCGGACACAAGTGCGACAAACGTCCCCAAAATCTCCGTTGCCTGGGCGCCCTTCTCAGGGGCCATCAACGGAAAAGTGGCCGCGATCAAGCCCAGCCCAAGAAAAGAGAATCCTCCCACAACCAGAACCAACCCCGCCAGGACCAGGTCCGCCCCTCCGAAACTCAGATCGAAAAATAACGTCGCAAGCACCAGGACAATGAGCGCCCGGAGAATGCCATAAATAATCGCATAACTGCATTGCCCCACGAGGTGTGTCATTCTGTATATCGGCGCCATGAATGTGAATTCGATCGTACCCTCCCACCGCTCCCAGGCCACGGCATCAGCGGTTTCGTAAAACAGCAGCCTGAGAAAATTCCAGAACATCGCACCAACGATCAGAAACAGGATGAAGTGTTGGACCTTGGCCGGATCATCTCCACCCATAAACTTTCCAATCAGGCCGATGGTGAGGACATGTACGACGTTCCAAACGACGAACACCACTTCCATATGGGCATAGCGCTTCGCAAGGTTGAAATTTCGTTCCACGAAGGCCATAGAGGCCTTCAATTCATCCACCAGAGATTGCATCCTCTTCCCCTTTCATATGAACATTAAGTCCAAGTTTCGTCCTCATTTCCCACCCCCTCATGTTCCAAGCTTGCCGTAAGTAGTCCCGAACGTAGTGAGGAGCGTATCGAAGGGACCCAAGTCCCCCACACCCTCTAACGCCGGAATTCACGCTTCACGGTCTTTATTACTCCTCATCCAGCTCCACCAGCTCCTTACCCGTCAATTCGATGAAGATCTCCTCCATCGATGCCTCTTCCTTACCGACCCGATCTCTGAGCTCCCTAAGCGTCCCCTGGACAACGCTCAGGTTCTCCCATACCGAAAGTTTTTTGAAGAAAGCCGCATCCACCGAAACCCGATTAATGTTACGACGAACGGCCAGGGAGTCGGCCATCACGTCCTGTCCGAAAATCCTGATTTCCCCTTCATCCGGAATGATCAGCGTGGATAGCATCCGGACAAGGGTCGATTTTCCAGAGCCATTTGGTCCCAGAACCCCATAAATCTCACCCCTTTGTATGGAAAAACTGACCCGGTCCACCGCGGTTACCCGCCTCTTTGCCCCCCTCCTGAACAAACCCTTCAACCCCGATGGAACCCCGTCTTCATCCCGCTCCTCAAAGTGCTTGCTCACGTCTTTACAAAAAACTGCGGGAGTGTTTGTTAGGTCATCCACCTCTCTTTTCTCCTAGGGTCTGTAAGTTACCTTCACCTGTAACTGATCACAAACAGAAAGCCGCAAGAGACGTCCTGCGGCCTCGATAATTTCAGAACCGAAAACATATTCGAGATCCAAATGCAAGTCAAGCCTAAAATACCCTAATAATCACGTGAAACAGCGAATTTATCTTGACATCCATAGAATCTCGTGCGTTTTTGAGTTACTGATTCTGCTTTGACCTTGTATAAAAAGATTGGAGGAAAAGTCAAGATGATCCTCTCGATAGAGACGCCAACCTCTCCCCCTTCCTGGGCCCTCTTAGAAAGGGAGCTGATTCGAGCCCAGACCCTGGCTTGTGAAGAGTTCTTCGAACGTTATTTCGACGAGCGCGGCTACCTCATCTGTGTTCCCCGCTGGGGCGGGGATGACGGACCGGACGATGCCATCGAAAATCTAACCGGCTGGTCCCTCCTCCACACCCTTGGAGGTCCGGATGCCATCCTGAACATGTACAAGAAGGCGTGGGAGGGTCACCTCCGTCAGTATACGGAAGCAAAGACCGTGGATGTGCCCTTCGCCCGGGAGGGAATGTACTACAAGGAGTTTCCTGTCCTGTTCGACTGGCTCCACAACGGCGAGGGACTCACCGTCTTCAACCTCCAGGGCCTGTCGGATCCCTACGAGATCGAATTCGAGAAACGGGTGAGGCGTTTCGCGGGATTTTATATGAACGAAGACCCCCAGGCTCCCAATTATGACCCAAAGCACAAAATCATCCGAAGCATGTTCAACGGGAGTCGGGGGCCCCTGTTGCGAAAGGCCACTCCCCTGGACTGGGCGGGAGATCCGATCGAGGTCGAGGACAGGTTCATCCTGTTGCACGGGGAGCGAAACTATCAGGAAATGCTCGGACACTTCGAGGACTACACGGATATCGTGGGTGACCATCCCCTGAACCTGGCGGCCACGACCCTGGCGCTGAATGGTTATGCGCTCACCGGTGAGGACAAGTATAAAAATTGGCTGCTCGAGTACGTGGATGCCTGGGTCGAGCGAACAGCCGCGAATGACGGCATTATCCCGTCGAACATCGGATTGGACGGAACGATCGGGGGTGAATGCGACGGAAAGTGGTATGGCGGATGCTACGGTTGGGGGTTCACCGTAGTCGTGCCTCAGACAGGGGCATTGGCAGACCGTCCCTGCATCCCCCGGGGAATCGCGGGGTTCGGCAACGCCCTCCTGCTCACCGGGGACCAGGGTTACGTGGATGTCTGGGGCAATATGATCGACAAAATAAACGCCAACAAAAAGACGATCGAAGGCCAGGTCATGTATCCGCATATGCACGGCGATGAGGGATGGTACAGTTATACGCCGCAGCCCTATAGCGAAGGCGCCCTGGATGTCTACTTCTGGTCGATGGATCCCAAGGATTTAAAACGCCTTCCGACCACCGGATGGATCGGGTTTCTCGCCGGAGAGGAACCGGAATACCCCGAGGCTGCCTTGAAAGACGAATTCGAAAATGTGCGGAAGAGAGTTCAGGCGATGCGCGAGGACCCGACGGCACCCGACACCCGAATGTCGGACAACCCGCTGAGATTCAACCCCGCGACCGTCGGCGTGTTGATCGAGTTGATGCTTGGGGGACTCATACCCCGCCACGGCGAACCCCTGCACTGTCGGGTTCGTTATTTCGATCCCGCGAAACGTCGAGCCGGGATTCCAGAGGACCTTGGCGCGCTCGTGGAGAACATGTCCGACCAAGAAGTGACCCTCAACCTGGTCAATATCAACCAGGTTGAAGAGCGAACCCTCGTTATTCAGAGCGGTGCCTATGCCGAACACCAGATGACCGGGGTCTCGATCGGGGACAGGGAGGTCGAGCTAGATGACTCATCCTTTACGGTCCGCCTCGCCCCCGGAGCAGGCGGCCGGATAAAGATCAGGATGAAACGGTACGCGAACCCGCCGACTTTCGCTTTTCCCTGGGACCGGTAGGGACATATCGATACCGCTCGAGTTCGTAGTTCAACCCTTCATTCCAACACCCAACCGTTCCTTGTTCCATGGCGTCCTTGGAACGATTAAAAAAACCCGGCACCTTTTCGGAGCCGGGTCAATCATCCGTTTGAAATCCCTCTGATCTATTCAAACTGACGTTTCCCTCCTTATGTCTTCTCGATAAACCAGCTTCCCCCCGCCACCATCGCCAGTTCCAATCCGGAGAAATCACCTCCAACCTCGTCCAGTACCGAGTGCCAGTCCTCCGTGGTGAATTCGAATCCAAACTGTTTGGCCATCTCCACAAAATCCAGGTCCTTGCCCCCCGAACGAATCTGTTCCTGGAGGTTTTCGCTGGAATTGACGGCCTCCCTGAATTTCAGAACCGCATCCGTGCCCATTTTCGACCCCCTTTCCTGAAGGAAGGGTTGCTTCTCATCTTATAGATGGAAGCCATCTTTCAAACTTGGGGAGAGTAATTTCCGCGGTCGTCTGAAGTCAAAGTTTATGACCATCTAAAATTTCGATACTTTTGACATTTATGGATGTGACTCAGATCACAATCCCTTAATTACCGGATTCCGGCCTTCCGTCGGACATAAAGGCGCCTTCCTTCTTCACCCGCTTAAAGACTTGCTCGAATTCCGCAGATCCATCCTCGTGCCACCGTTCGAATGAGATCCCTCGCACCGTCCCTTCCTCGTACCCGATAAGCCGAGACACGCCGGAATTCTCTGCGCTGATACTTCGCGGGTTGGGATCCCCAATCGTATAAAATCGGTGCCCTCCCGGCAGGTGGAGCACCCCGATGAATCTGGGCATTTCTACGTGCTTGCGACCTGCGGCCTTGGCGAGGGCCTCCTCGTCGACTTCGACGCCCAGACCGGGTCCCTCCGGGACTCTTGAAAAACCCTCAACCACCGGGATCTTCTCACGGGTGATATCCTCGTCGTACTGGTCCGTCAGCGTAATGATATGGGCGGTCGCTGTGGGCAAAACCGCAGCCTGGTGCAGGGTGAAAGCCCTCATCAGGGTGTTTCCCGACTGTTGGATGATCGTCTGGATGTTCGCGCGGCCCAGTCCGAATCCGGTAACCAAAGTATCTCCAATCCCAACTCCTCCGACCATGTAGATATCAGCCATCCCCAGGAGGACTTCCTGTACGCCCCCCATTTGGGGGTAGTGAAAAATCAAAGGGATGCAGGTTTTCTCACGAAACCTTCGCCAACCGTCTATATCGCTTGCCAAAATAGGGTCTTCTATGAAACCGACGATCGGATGGTTCTCTTCTATTTCCTTGACCAGAGGAAGTACCGCACCCAGTGTGCGGTTGCGGTTGAAGTCCCAGTGGATCCGAAATCCGGGCGGGGCCACCTTTTCCGCAACCCGGGTCTGCTCTATCACATCGTAAAGTGGGCTTGAGTGCATCTTGAAGACGGTGTAACCCTGCGCCACAGCCCGCTTAATCTCTTGGCCGAATACCTCAGGGGGACATGGGCGGGTCCAGGCCGCCACCGGCACCGCGTCTCTCACCTTCTGACCCATCAGCTTGTATGCGGGAACCTCGAGGTATTTCCCCATCACGTCGTAGAGGGCCATGCCCACGGCGAGATGGAAGTTGTTGTGGATGAAATCGAACGGATTCCGGCCGATCAGGGGTTCAATTTCCGAATCCGGCACAGGATCAGGCTTGTCCTCCCAGTCCCCGTAACCCGTCAGGCCGTTATCGGTGGAGACTTTGACCACCAGATGTTGATCGATGTCGTACATGCGGGCACGGCCGTCCGGGGTGTCATAGCGCTTGGCCAGGGGCATCGAGACGGGGATCATCTCAATATCTGTGATTTTCATGGATCTGGTCCTTCCTGATTAACTTTCTTATATCTCCTGGCATCCAATCCTTGACTTTTGAATTTGACTTTCGACCTTCGACTATCTTTACCAGTTCGTATATGAACCATCATCCCTTCTATATCCCACGCCTCCCCCCTTTCGACCCGGACCGTCTTCCAAAATAGCCTCCTCGTTTATCTCGATCCCAAGCCCCGGTCCTTCCGGGGGAGTCAGGTACCCGTCGGAAAACGGAACCTGAACAGGAAAAACATCCGTCAATGACGACCCCGGGGGGCGCGGCAATTCCTGAACCCCCACCAGCGGGGAAGCCAGGCAAAGATGCAGGCAGGCCGCGGTTGAAACCGGTCCGAGCGGATTGTGTGGGGCCAGTGCGATATAGTGGGTCTCACACCAACCCGCGATCTTCCGGGCTTCGGTCAATCCCCCAGCGATACAGACATCCAGCCGGCAGTAATCCATCAGGTCCTCTTCGATGACCTCCCTGAAAGCCCATTTGCCCGCAAACTGTTCCCCCACGGCTATCGGAACAGAGGTCCGCTGCCGGATCAGTTTAAGGCTCGCGGGGTTTTCGCTACGAAGCGGGTCTTCGATAAAAAATGGCCGATAGGCCTCCACCCCCCTGCAGAAATCGATGCTGGCCGGTGGGTCCAGACGGGTGTGGACGTCAACGAGGATTTCGACCTTATCTCCAAGGGCCTCTCGTACCGCCTTCACCTGTTCGATTCCGAAAGGCACGGCACGGGAGGGCTCCAGGAGTCCGCCGCCCCGGGGATCTTCCAGGCCCCAGCGGACGAACTTCCAACCCGCCTCCGCAGTCTCCCGGCAGCTTGTCACCAGTTCTTCGATATCCTCTCCTCCATTGTGCGGGTAACAGACCACCCGGTCCCGCGTTCTTCCACCCAGAAGGTCGTAGACGGGGACTCCCCACGCCTTGCCCTTCAGGTCCCAGAGAGCGATATCCACGGCGCTCAGGGCAGCTGTCTGTACCAGGCCTCCCGGGAAAAACCCGCCTCGGAACATCACCTGCCAGAGGTGTTCGATGCGGGTCGGATCCTGGCCAATAAGATCCGGTTCGAACGAACGGATGGTCTCCGCCACGGCACCCCCGCGCATCTTCAATCCCGCCTCCCCGATACCCGTTATCCCTTCATCGGTCTCAACCTTCACAAAGATAAAGTTATAGCCCGGAGCGATAAACGGTTTCAACCCTGTGATCTTCATGTTCTCGACCTCCGTTCTCCGGACATCTACCCGGGAGGAGTCGATATCATTGGAACCACGAAAGGGATTATTCTTGACTCGACATATGCACCTTGCTACTTTGTATTTTCAAATCGACAGACGAACATCATACGTTCTTAAGTGCGCCATGTCAAGAACTCGTCTGTGTTATCCGAATCGCGCTTGCGAGAAGCACTCTTTTTTCCGTTTTCCGTCTGCCGTTTCACGTTTCACAGGTTTTATGATGTCCAGAATATTCGATCCCGAACGCAAATCTCGACTGGATGATCCCGAACGGGCCCAATGGCAAAAACCGGACGATGTCGTGGCCGCCCTCGGCTTGGAAACAGGAGACATCGTAGGGGACATCGGCGCAGGTACAGGATACTTCGCCTTCCGCATCGGGCAACAGGTCGGTCCCTCCGGAAAGGTCTATGCCCTGGACCTCCAGGAGAAGATGCTGAGCAGCCTGAAAGAAAGAATCGCAACCGCCGGCGTAACCAACGTCATCCCGGTCTTAACAGGTCCGGTGGATACAAGTCTTCCCGATGGCTCCATGGATCTCGTGTTCGTGGCTAACGTCGCCCACGAATTCGAAGACCTTGATGCAGGCATGCGGGAATGGTCGCGTATCCTACGGCCCGAAGGCAAACTGGTGATAGTGGACTGGAAACCGGAAGAGACGCCTAAGGGTCCGCCTCTCGATCACCGCCTCTCACCTGAGCGGATCGAACGTAGTTCCGCCTCGGCAGGTTTTTCACATGGGGGAAGCGTGGACGCTCTCCCCTACCACTATTTTCTGACCTTTAACAAACGGTGATGATGTGGCTTCTCCCGTTACTATCAAGGACCTTCAGACCATCCTGACCGCACCCGATGGCTCCCGTTTGATCGTGGTGAAAATCATCACTTCGGAACCCGGCCTCTACGGCCTGGGATGCGCAACATTCACTCAGCGGTTTCAGGCGGTCCGAGCTGCCATCCACGAGCACATTCGACCGTTCGCCATCGGCAGGGACGTGGATCGCATCGAAGACATCTGGCAGTCCGTGATGGTCAACGGCTACTGGAGAAACGGTCCGGTCCTGAACAACGCCATCTCCGGCCTGGACATGGCCCTCTGGGACATCAAAGGCAAGCGGGCGGCGATGCCCCTATACCAGCTGCTCGGCGGCAAATGTCGGGAAGCCGCCGCGGTTTACCGTCACGCGGATGGGAAGGACAAAGGGGAGGTGGAGGAGGACGTTCGAAAGTTCATGACGCAGGGTTACCGCTACATCCGCGTCCAGGTCGGCGGATACGGTGGAATAGCTGCGGAACTCCACAAACCGGAGGGTGCTCTTGAGGGGGTCTACTTCGATCCCCGTGAATACGCCCGGAAGGTCCTGGACACGATCAGACCATATCCGGGAAAGCGTGGGTCCCGCAATAGAGCTGCTTCACGACATTCACGAGCGTCTGCAGCCCATCGACGCGGTGGGGCTTGCCAAGGACCTGGAACCCTACAGACTGTTCTTCCTCGAAGATCCTCTAGCTCCGGAGGATCTGGAGTGGTTCCGGAACATCCGGACCCAGTGCGCCACACCCATCGCCATGGGCGAATTATTCAACAATCCCAGGGAGTGGACCCCCTTGATCCAGGATCGCCTGATTGACTTCATCAGGATGCACATCAGCCAGATGGGAGGTATCACCCCTGCCCGAAACGTCGCGGCCTTTGCAAACATGTACGGCATCCGGACAGCCTGGCACGGCCCGGGGGATGTCTCCCCGGTGGGACACGCAGCCAACCTGCACCTGGATCTCTGGGCGCCCAATTTCGGCGTCCAGGAATGGTCCGGGTTCTCCGACCTGGTCTGCGAGATGTTTCCCGGAATCCCGGAGGTCCGGGACGGATACATGTACCCGAACGATCGCCCCGGTCTTGGAATCGATATCGATGAAAAGCTGGCCTCAAAATATCCGTGTAAGAACTATGTCGATCAATGGAGCCAAACCAGACTTCCCGATGGGACACCCGTACGTCCCTGAAACTGGAAAAATTCACCTGACGGTCAAGATCCTCCAGCCAGGACGGATCTTTTGTAATGAGGGAGAACTTGAATGGCAAAGCGCAAAGTCGTTCTCACGGGCGGGGCAGGATATGTCGCCGGCCGAATGCTTCCTGAACTTCGAAAACGCTACGACCTGACACTCCTCGATATCAAGACAAAAAACCGCGATGGTGAAGAGGTTGAGGGCGTCAATATAGCCGATCTTGTCAACAACGACAGGGAAGGATACAGAGGACATTTTCGCGGTGCCGATGCAGTGATCCACTGTGGATGGATCAGACACTCAGAACCGGGAGATAATTTCTGGGTCGAAAGGGACAACATCACCATGGCCTATAATGTCTACCAGACTTCCCTTGAGGAAAGCGTCCGGCGCGTGGTGGTCATCAGCTCCAATCATGCTGCGGACTTCTACGAGCGATTGATCTGGTCGGATCAGATGGGCTACGATGTAACCCCTGACCTGCCTCCCCTCTCTGATAATTTCTACGGATGGGGCAAGGCGGCCTATGAACTTCTGGGATTCGTCTTCGCCAGCGGAGGAGCGACCCGGGACCACCTGTCCCACTTTAAACTGGGAGGCCATCCGGGGCTTCAAAATGTTCAGATCCGGATCGGATCACCCAAGGAGAAAATAATCCTCGCCTGCGAGCCGGACGATTTGAAAACCTTTCACCGTTACCTGGGGGCCTATTTGAGTGCCCGGGACCAGGTACAGCTCATCGTGAAGAGCATCGAGACCGAAAACATCGAGAACGAACACGGGGTGCCGTTTCAAATATTTTATGGGATCAGCGGAAATACCCACAGCTTCTGGAACATCACCAACGCCCGGAAAGTGATCGGATATGCGCCGCAGGACGACAGCCAGATTAGATTCTCAGAAAAGGTTACGGAAATCATCACCGCCGCGAAAAAAGAAGGGCAACACTAACCAATCGACTTGTCCCCCCAAATATCTCATAGAGCATTGGCGCTTGTCGAATCACCGACCCTTGCCCTTTTTGCCAGGGTAAATGACCTCAAGGCGAAAGGCCAAGATGTCATCGAGTTTTATATCGGCGAGCCTGATTTCGGAATCCCGCCAAACGTAGCATCATCCATAAAAGACGCGATTGACCTGGGTAAAACCAACTATACACACCAGGCCGGCCTTCCGGAACTGAGAGAGGCGATCTCCGCCTATTACGATGCGCAGTTCGGTTTGAAGTTCGCCATAGATGATATCGTAGTGACCGCGGGGCCCAAAGATACGATCTACAAGTTGATGGGCACAATCGTAGACCCGGGTGATAAAGTCATCGTTATGGATCCCCACTGGGAGGCTTATGGGGAGCAGGTCGGTTTCTTCGAAGGCTGTAATATTTTTGTACCTCGAGACAGGGATGATCTGAGCTACAGGCTCGACTATCTCGAGGATGCCTTGCGGCAAAGGCCGAAGGCCCTGGTCCTCAACGATCCGGACAACCCGACCGGATACAAGGCGGGAACCGAGGAACTGGAGGCGATCGCCGCCATGGCGAAAAGGTACGGTGTGATTGTCCTCTCCGATGAGATCTACTGGTTGCACTGCTATGATACAGAGTTCAAAAGCATCGCACATTTTTATCCGGAGGGAACCATCGTACTGAGCGGAGTCTCCAAGGCCTGGGCGGGGACCGGTTTAAGGCTGGGATTCGCCATGTTTCCCGAAGAACTGCGCCACGTTTCAGGTTACATGTCCAGGTTCACCGGCCAGGCCTCGTCAAGCGTCAACACGCCGACTCAATGGGGGTTTTGCGAGGCGTTCTCCAACCCGGCGACCAGGATATGGGAGAGGAAGATGGTGGAAGAGTTCAAAAGCAGAAGGGACATCGTAGAAGAAATCATAGGGGATATGTTGGGATATGCGCTTGGAGGGGCTTTCTATGCCGCGCCGAAAACCCCGATTAACGGGCTGGAATTTTCTGAGAGACTGCTGCGGGAAGAACACGTGTGCGTCCTCCCTTTATCGACACTTACCTCAGGCGATCATGGATATTTCGAAGATAGGGTGAGGATCGCGTACGTAACCGATAAAGAGACATTAAAAGAGGGATTGTCCAGATTCAGGAGATTTTCGGAATCCATAACCTCTCCGAAGAAACAAGAATTTACCGAAGAGACGAAGCGGATTTCCGGTTAAGATGGGGGCGTGTCCTTGGGAAGCCGCACGTCATCGGCGCGAGTGATCACGGCAGGATGTTTCTTCGCCCTCTTCCTCTTCGGTTTTGAGGACAACCTGAAGGGTCCCACCCTACCCCTCCTCCTTCGGGACCTCAACTTCACCTACTCGTCGGTAGGAACGATCCTCCTGGGCGGAGCCCTTGGATTCTTAACGTCTGTCCTTCTGACGGGCGCGCTTTCCGATATCATCGGTAAAAAACCCGTAATATTCGTCGCTTCGGTCGCCCTCTTCATCGGTGTAGCGACATACACCGGTTTCAGTTCATTCTGGACATTATTCCTGGGTATGATCGTCATAGGATTTGGTTTTGGTTCACTGGAGATCGGAGGGCATGCGATTGTCATCGATATCCATCACGGGGAGAAGGGGAAATACCTCAACCTTTTGTCGTTTTCTTACGGGGTCGGTGCGATTACCGCTTCCCAGTTCGCAGGTTGGTTGGTTGCCGGGGGATTCGGTTGGCGCGAGGTCTATCGGCTCAGCGTTATACCTGTGGTTCTGCTTACTATCTATTTCTTGTTTGTCAAATACACCGACGATAAAACATCAACACCCGGGGGTTTGGATTTCAGGAAGATCGGTCGATCGGCCTTTTCCTGGAGGATGGTGACCTTATATTTCCTGATGAGTTCGAGTACCGCCATCGAAACAGGCCTGAGTTCCTGGATCGTTGAGTTCCTTCAAAAAGTTAAATATCAGTCAATCCTTCAAAGCTCGACGTTTCTGTCCCTTTTCTTTGCCTTCCTGACTGCCGGGAGATTATTCGGGAGCCTCCTGGTTGAGGGAATCGGTTACATTCGGATCATGCTTTACGCCGCCATCGCTTCAGTTGTCTGTGTCTCCGTGGGCACATTCGCCCCGGTTGAAACAGTCTTCTTACTTCCGTTGACTGGATTCTTTATCTCGATCATGTTCCCCACCATAACCGCAACGGTCTCGGATCTCCACAGTCAGAATGTCGGTACGGTTTTAGGCCTCCTTTTTGCCTTCGCCGGACTCGGAGCGATGCTCGGTCCGTGGGCAGTCGGAGTTTTTAGCGATCTTTTAGGGATACATCTGGGTTTTGGCGTGAATCTTGTCTTTTGCCTGGCCATGGTCATCTTACTGTTAATGCTTTTCCTAACCGGGGAGAAGACGGAAGCGCCAAAAGCGGCTTGACCTTGTTACTGTTTTACTGTCAAACGAAAGATCAACATATTCAGTTCAGAAACAAACTCTCGTGACAAGCCGACCCCGGTGGATCATTCCCTCGGGGTTTTCGATTTTACGAGTTCCGCTCAAGGCCATCGGCGCGAGGGAGAGGGATCATTTTCTTACGCCTACGAGCCAGCCACTCTTATAAATGCCAGAAATAGAACTCAATTTTCCACGCGCGTGGAAAATTGGTCAAGCCATAAGGATACTCTTGCCTCCGCCAAGGTCCGTTAGAATTATTTAATCTATTGTAATATATGAGTTAACATGCTTCCGCTCTTTCCGTTTCCCTTCCATTTCCATCAATTTTACTCCTATTTCCTGCCATTACCGGAGAAATCTTCCTTTCCCGCCTTTTGTTGAAAGATTTATCAGATTTTAATCAAAGTTACAATTATATTGCATAATAACGATATTATTTTAAATAATCCTTGATTAATTTATTAAATTGAATCATATTTTATAAAATTAGGAGAACTGATATGCGAAAATTGATTGAACATTGCCCCGCATGCGGTGGTGAGCTACTTGTGACCCAGATGAGTTGTGCGTCCTGTGAAACGGTCATTCAGGGTCGGTATAAGCCATGTAATTTCTGTCACTTATCCCCTGAAAGCCTCCTCTTCCTCGAAAGCTTCGTCAGGAACCGGGGAAATGTGAAGGAGATGGAACGGGAGCTGGAGGTTTCCTATTCAACCGTCCGGGGAAAACTTAATGAGGTTATCCAGGAGATGGGCTTCGAGATCAAACCTGTGGAGTACGAGGAGACAATTTCCCGCAGGAGGGAGATCCTGGACCAGCTCGATCGGGGAGAGATTAAGGCCACCGAAGCTTCGGAGATGATTTCGCAGCTAAATCAATAGAGAAGGCCTTTTGATTACCCCTTTTGGAATAGGAGCTCCAAATGAAGGAAGAACGAATCAAGATCCTGCGGATGGTTGCCGAGGGCAAGATCACCCCGGAAGAAGGGGAGCAGCTTATGGATGCACTCGATGGAGGAAAACAGGAAAAAGCCCGCCCCAATGCCTCACATACAACGAAATTGTCGTTCGAGAAAACCTTTGAAAATATGTTTGGCATGAAGTGGCCTTTTGAGGAAGAAACCCATTTCGATATTATGGATGGTGATCCGAAATGGCCTTTTGGTGAGGGCGGTCCATTTGGTCGTGAGGTTCCGTTCGCTAAAAAAAAGAATAGAAAGGACACTCCGTGAGCGAAGAACGCACCAAGATCCTGAAGATGCTCGAAGAGGGAAAGATCACCGTTGATGAGGCAACAAAACTCATCGAAGCCGTAGACGACATCGGGTCATCAAATCAAGGGAAATCAGGGGATAAGGCGAGATTTGTTCGCGTCCGGATATGGGATGACGGCGGGGAGAAAGTCAAAGTGAACGTCCCCCTTGCTCTTGCCAGAACCGTCTTCCGCGCTATTCCCCCATCTGCGCGTCAGCAGATCGACCTGCATGGGGTGGATCTCGAACAACTCCTGAACGGGGTCATGGATAACCTGAAACCCGGAAAACTCGTCGAGATTCAGGACGGAGGGAAGGGCGTGGAGGTGGTCATTGAGTGAAGGCCTTCGAACACAACAGGCGAACCGGGTCCTGAACGCCATCAACCGAGGCGAGATCTCGGCGACCCAGGGTCTGAAGGCCCTTCAGTTTTCACGGCTGGAAAAATCCCGGGGACGAACCTGGCTTACCCTCTGGCTCCGATTCGACTTTAGGACGCGAGAACGAGAAATCCGGCTCTTGATACCTCTCATTGCTATCGGTCCATTAATTCTTTTTCGGAATTATGCACTTGACAAAGGCGAGTCTTTCTTCGCCTTAATCAAGCGTGGTCACTATGGCGTTTTTCATCAGCTTAGCAAGAGACACTTGCAGCGATATTTAGCTGAAAAGTCAACAGGAACTTGCCGCGTGGCAAGTATACATAAATATAGGTATTTTTTCTGGAAGCGCAACTAATTAATAACCGAAATCGCCATGCCCAAACAGCAACCCAAACAGCAAGAAAGTCAGGACACTGAAGCTGTCCTGCGGATAGCCCTCAATACACTCCCGCCAAAGCCCAAGAAAAAGAAACGGCCACAAGGCAAAAAGGCCAAGTGACCGGGGGATGTTCTGAACGGGTCTTATCTGATTCAGTCAATTATTGTGCTTTGTAAAGTGCATAATTCCGTTCTTTTTTTCTTCATCGCCTTCCTTCCTCTTGCGGCATTGGGGGTGATATTCCTTAGGAGACACGAAATCTGGGGCACTTTTGGGCGGATCCTCATGGTCATATTCAGCCTGTCAAAGGCCCTTCTTTTCTATGGACGCGGAATGGGTGTCCGGGTGAAAGACCGAGAAACTGAGGTAGGGTTCTGGTTGTCGTAGCGTTCAAAAAAGGGGCTGACATGAACGAAGATCGGATCAATATCCTACACATGGTCGCCGATGGCAAGATCAACGCCGAGGAGGGGGATCAACTTCTGGAGGCGTTTGACCAAGAGGGACCAAACACCCTTTCACAATCCCTTTCCGGTGATAAGAAGAACGGTGAGGACGCTAATCCTTTTTCACAGGAGAGGTTTGGGAAGGAAGGGATATTCGGATGGTTGTTTGGAGAGGGAGGGCTTTGGGGAGGAGGGCGTCAATTCCAGACAGAAGAATCGCGAACCCTTGATGCGAGGGGCTATTCCTTGGTAACCTTGGAAAATACGAACGGAAACATCGTTGTCGAAGGCGTTGAGGGGGACTCTTTAGTTATGCACGTCGTTAAGAAGGTAAAAGCCCTCTCGAAAGAGGATGCGAAGGAACGCCTCGACGCAATCCGGATATCCGTTCTGGAAGAGAAGCCTTCGATCACCATCACGACTGACGCCTCGAACCTAAAATCCACGAGAAACTACAGCGTAGACTATCGCATACATGCCCCGAAGAAAATGGCTGAGACGATTGGAAATAGGAATGGAAATATCTCAGTCTCAGACGTCGATGCGAGGGAAGCACGAATTGTCCGTCGTTTGCGTCGGAAGCAGTGGTGCAGTCAGGTCAAGCCTATGATGTCTGGGGGAAACATCCACTACGAGATGAGTGGGAAGGCCGAGGCGATCACGTGTGGGGGGATCGGCGCGTTTCACCACCTGGTCCGCAGGGTTGGGCTGGTGAAAGAGATTGACCGTCATCTTCATCTTTTGAAAGTGCATTTGCCCTGTCACGAATCAGACCACGTTCTGAACATCGCCTACAATGCGCTGGTTGGTGGTCAACGCCTTGAAGACATTGAGCTGCGCCGGCAGGATGCCACGTTCCTGAACGCTTTGGGCGCTCAGCGTCTCCCGGATCCGGCCACAGCAGGCGACTTTACACGTCGTTTCCGGCCATCGGATATCGAGACGTTGATGGATTGCATCAACCGGGTGCGCACCCGGATCTGGAAAAAGCGCGCCAGGGGCGAACTCAAAGAAGCCCTCATCGACATCGACGGCACCCTGGCCACCACTCTCGGAGAACGCAAGCAGGGCATGGCCCTGTCATACAACGGTATCTGGGGATACCATCCTCTCGTGGTCTCTCTGGCGAACACCAGGGAGGTGTTGTTTCTTGTGAATCGACCCGGCAATGTGCCCAGCCACGACGGTGCCGTAAAGTGGATCGATCGCGCCATCGCGCTGGTCGCCCCTTTCGCCAAACGCATCTGCCTGCGCGGAGACACCGGCTTCTCACTCACCCGGCACTTCGATCGTTGGTCGGAAAAGGTCGACTTCGTCTTCGGCATGGATGCTTACCGGGGATTGGTCAAGATCGCCAAATCCCTGTCACAGAGCGATTGGGAGCCCTTTGAACGACAACCCAAATACCAGGTCAAGACCTCCCAGAGACAGAAACGCGAGAACGTGAAAGCCCGGATCATCCGGGAGCGCGGCTTCAAAAACATCCGACTTGCCAGTGAACGTGTTGCCGGGGTTTCGTATCGTCCTGCTCGATGCAGGAAGACCTGTCGACTCGTGATCCTCGAAAAGAACCTGAGCGTCGAACGCGGCGAAAACGCCCTGTTCGATGACAAGCGCTGTTTCTTCTACATTACCACCCGAAAAGATCTTACGGCCGCGGAAATCGTGAGGCTGGCCAATCGACGGTGCGATCAGGAAAACGTGATTGAACAACTCAAGAACGGGGTCAACGCCATGCGGATGCCCGTCGACAACCTGATGAGCAACTGGGCTTACATGGTCATGACCGCCCTGGCGTGGAACCTCAAAGCCTGGTTCGCGTTGATGATCCGAAAGCGTGAGCGTCGCGATCAACTTCTGAGAATGGAGTTTCGCGCCTTCCTCCAGAATCTGATCTGGATCCCTTGCCAGATCGTGACCCGGGGAAGACAGATCATCTATCGTGTCTTGGGCTACAACCGGTGGATGACTGACTTCTTCCCGGCCTGGAACAGAATCAGATGGCTCAAACCGGCCTGACTGCCATGTCAGCACCTGTCGTCGTAACATCACAGGGACAAGTCCGTCCACCCCGGCTAAAACACGTCCGCAAACTCAGTTAATTAGACAATCGCATGCCGAAACAATCACAAAAACAGCCCAGACATCATCTCCACCAAGTCACAAGTCTGAAATGCTCCGAAATCTTGTATAACACACCGCTCAACAAGCCTATTCGCTTATTTTAGGACTAGTGGGGTGTCGTGGCTGAGAGGAATGTGAAAAAGATACCGCTAAGGGTTTCAGGTGGAAAAGGACTGAATTACAGATCCTGGCCAGTCACACAGGGCATTCCCTTCGAAGAAGGTGATCTGAAGCGGGGCACAGCGGTCCGAGTCGTGGACCACGAAGGGAATCCTTATCCCACGCAATCATCCTGTCTTGCGGCGTGGGATAAGGACCTCAAACACGTCAGATGGCTTCTGCTGGATTTTCAGGCCGATTTCCGAGACGAAGACGAAGGGGCTTATTTCCTGGAATACGGGGAGGGTATTGAGTCGCCGAAGCATCCATCAAGCATCCGCGTGGATCAGGTGGGTGACCATCTCCAGGTGGAAACCGGCCCGATGAGGATCCAGATTAGAAATCGATTCGAGGCATGGAAGAAACCCAAGGCAGACCTCTTCGGTTCCTGTCTCTTGAAAAGCGGAGACGAATGGCACGATCTGTTCGGCCGTAATCCGGGTCCATATTTGTACATGAAGGATCATCGCGGCTTTCTATATGATTCCTTCACCTCAGCCCCATTCCACACTGTTTCAATCGAAGAATCAGGACCCATCAGGACATCGATCTGTATCAAGGGATTTCACGCCATGCGGAACGGCCCCAGGTTCTGCCCCTATATCCTGAGGATTCATCTCTTCGCGGGTAAGACCGACTTGAGGATCCAACACACCTTTGTCTTCGATCAGGAACCCCACCAGATCGAACTGTCTGCAATCGGGATGCGCTTTCCCCTGGCTTTGGGAGACGATCTTGAAGCATCCGTGGCCGGAAGCCCATCTCCAAACAATGTGAGTGATTGGAAGGGGTTACGACTCCTCCAGCGGGACGACAAACACTACGCGGTGGATCTGGACGAAAAGAAACTGGCAGAAGGAGAGAGATCGTCCGGATGGGCGAGTTTAAATGGGAGCCGGGGATCCGTTGTGGCTGTGGTGAAAGATTTCTGGAAGGAATATCCGAAAGGACTCGGGCTCTATCGGGACGGGATGGACCTGGAGATTTGGCCGGAAGCCCATCGGGAAAATCTCAGTTTCACAACGCCCTTCGAAGAGCCGGCCATATATTTCAAGGGAACCAGGGATGAAGAAGAGTTCAAACGCCTTCTGGCAGAAAAACCCACCGCGCCGCTGAACCTCAAGAGCGTGGATGTCCAGACGGAGGAGGATGTGCTCTGGATCGAAGAGATGATGGAGAAACACGGAAAGGGGCGCACCGCCTCCCATTGCGATACGTGGACGAGCAACGGTGTCGGGGCCGCCAAGACCACTGAGTTTTACATCCGGCTGGATACAGAACAAACCAATGATTCCGAAGCGGAGGCGTTGGCTTCTATAGTCCAGGAGCCTCTTATCGCCCCTGCGGATCCGGCTTATGCATGCGCCACAGACGCCTTCGGCCCTTATTATCACGCGGGAGATCCCCGGTTCCGTCAGGTGGACGAGGGGCTCGACTACCTCATCGATTCAGTGGCGATAGAGCCGATAGAACGGTGTCGACTGTACGGCATGATGCGCTATGGGAACATGGTCTGCTCCCATTCCACCGGGCCGAATACCTCCTATGTGCTTTTCAAGGACACGGATCCCGAAAAGGCGCTCCGGTATGTGGGTCCTTACAACAATGAAGCCAACGATCAGATCATGGCCGTTTGGGGAAACTTCCTCCGAACCGGTCGGCGCGATCATCTTTTTCTGGCCCAGGCCTACAGTCGAAATGTCGCAGACGTGGGGACCATTCATGCGCATCCCAGCCGTCCCGGGTCCGTGGGACTGAACCACTACCACACCGCCCACCAATGGGGCGGAACGCCGAGTCCCTCTCATACGCTGGTTGCGGGGACCCTGATCGACTACTGCGTCACCGGGAACAGGCGCATGCTGGAAGTCGCGGAGGAGGTGGCCGACTGGGCGGTCCGAAACCAGGAGGACTGCGGCATCATCTCGTGTCGGAACGGCAGGCTCCACCGTGAGTTCACCGGTCCGCTATGGTGTCTTTTGGAAGTCTACAGGGTGACCTGGAAGGAGTCCTACGGGGACCTGGCCCGGCGTTCCTTGAACTGGTTTCTGCGGACACTGAAAAACGGGCGCTACCCCACCAGCGTCTACACCCGTGGTGTGCGCGGAGACGAAGCGGACATTGAGCCCATTGATCACCTTCATCACCATGCACGAAACATCTCTCATATCCTGAGCTACGCCCATCGTCTGTTCAACAGCAAGGCCTTGTGCGATCACATCATCGCAGAGGCGAACTATCTCCTCTGGGACAGCTTCACCGACAACTTCGTAACCGCCGAAATGGCCCGGAAGATGCTGACTGAGCGATCCCTCCTCTGGAAAGTGGACGAGGAATTCTACTGGACCCAGTGGAAAGCCTCTCATGGAATCGATGACCTTCCAATTCTTTGCCTTGCTTATCAAATCACAGGAGACATGAAATACGCAGCCATGTGCAAGGACCACCTGGAAGGATACTTCAAAAGGCTGGTCGAACGTTGCCGGAATTACATGGACTGGAGGTTCACCTGGTTGACATTTGGCTCGTATGTCCCCCGGCTAATGAAAGCTGTCGCTGAAGCCTTGAATAACGATCCCAAGGCCCTTGCCCGGGCGGAAAAGGAATGGAAGGAGAAGCGAGCCGGGTTGGGGCGCCCTGTATACACAGGACCCGGTGTCGATCTGACCCGGGACAATATGAACAGTGCGGCTGTTATCGCCAACCGGCCCCCGGAAGATCTGCCCCGTGAGGCCCCGCCGCGCTCCTATGAGCCGATCACATCTCTCGGTAAGGTCAGCACCGAGGACCATGCCGAAAACTAGACGGTTTTCGCTCAGCCGCAACCATCTCGATCCGGAAGACATTATGATATTTTAGAACGCCGTCGTGCTCCCTCTTGTTTCAACCTTCAATCGGCGATCATCAATTTTTCCTGGCCTTTGGCCTCCGACCTCTGATGCCTGACTTTTGCAATTTCCATTTCCAATCCCCCATTGACTTCCCCAACGTCGGCGATTAAATTGTCCTTCGTTCCGCTATTGCGAATCCCGCAACCAGGAGTGCCCAGATGATCACGAAACACAATGTTCATTTCCTGACACACGGCTATACAATCATTCCGAACGCCCTTTCACCCGATGAGTTCAAGCGGGGCGCAAGAGGCATTCGACCGAGCTGCCGAGAAGCCGATGACAGAATGGAAGCAAAAAGTATCGCAAGGTAAGGCCCCGGAGTATTTTAACATCGACAACATCTTTGACGCGGATGACATCTTCGTGGAGCTTGTAAACCACCCCGCAACGTTCCCGGTCGTCCGAGGGGCCATCGGAGAAGACGTTCAGCTCGAAGGCGCGTCGGGACGAATTTACCCGCCGGGCCCCACCATACTCTCCCTGGCATCGGGATACCCACGGCTTTCTGGGAGTGGATTTAGATAATTCACCCAGCTTTCGTGCGAAACTCCACTATTTCCTGGCAGACGTCCCTGAAAATCGGGGTTGCCTGGGATATGTCCCGGGAAGCCATCGTTTCCCCCCCGCGGACATGCCTCAAGTCGAGCAGCAAGAGGATATGCCCGGACACGTCAGGTTAGCCATGAAGGCCGGGGACGCCCTTTTGATACACATCCACGGATGGCATACGGTGTTTCCGAACACCAGCGACCAGCCCAGAAAGTCGTTGATCTTCACATATTCCCATTTCTGGATGAAACAGAGCGAAACTGCTAGGCCCACCCACCTCCAAAAATATCTGGCCGATCCTGTCAAGAGCCAGCTATTCGGAGTGGGCGATCCCGTCAAGAGCTACAAAGGCCAAAGGCTTTCCGCGATCTCGAAGGCATGATGTTGCAACCCCCATATTGGGAGCCGAGAAGGTGAAAGACGAAAAGAAGACAAAGGCACAGCTCATAGACGAATTGGCGGGATTGCGCCAGAGAATATCCCGATTGGAAGATCGAGAGGGGGATCCGAAGAAGGCCGAGGAGATCTTGCGAGAAGGCGAGGGGAAAGAGGAAAATTCCCGCGCTCAGGAACAACTGCAAACCATCGTAGAAGCGATCCCGATACCTCTGCTGATCACTCGAGATCGGGACGGCCAAATCTTATACGCGAACGAACACCTTGGACATCTCTTCGGTGTCCCAACGGATTCACTGCTGGGACGTAAAGCGCTCGATTTCTATTTTGATCCAGATGAACGAGATAAGATCCTTGAGACATTTATAAGGGACGGATATCTCCATAACCGTGAAATCCGTGGCAAGCGGACGGACGGCACCCCATTCTGGGTTTTCGTGTCCGTACAATCCATCACTTTCAACGGCGAAACAGCCCTGCTCACATGCTTCAACGACATTACCGGATTAAAGCAGGCCGGGGAATTTCTTCGGGAGAGTGAAGAACGCTTTCGAGCAGTCTTCGAATCCTCTCCTATCGGAACGGCGATGGTCGATACGGATGGGAGATTTGTCCAAGTCAATCGAGCGTTTAGTGACATGCTTGGTTATCCGGGAGATGATTTCCTGAACATGAATTTTACGGAAATCACACACCCTGACGACATCCAGCAGAGCCTTCGGCTGGTCAAGCAACTCCTGGAAGGCACACGCGACCACGGCTGGTTGGAGAAGCGATATCTCCACAGGGAAGGCCACTTTGTCTGGAGTCACACCGGGGTATCCGCCTTACACAATCCCGAAGGGAAGGTTCAATACCTGATCGCTTTGACCCAGGACATCACCGAGCGCAAACGGTCAGAGGAGGAGCTGCAGTTCAAGAACATTATCCTTTCCACCCAACTGGAGACATCGATCGATGGGATCCTCGTTGTGGACGCGGATAAAAAGTGGGCCTCTTTTAACAAACGATTTCTTGCGATGTGGGGTTATCCGCCTGAAGCCGCAGGGACAATGACCAGCGAGCTCGCCCTGCAAGCTGTTTTGGATAAATTGGTTGATCCGGAAGGGTTCCTCGAGGGGATAAATTACCTCTATGAGCATCGGCACGAGAAGAGCCACGATAATATCCAGCTGCGAAACGGCTGCACATTTGAGCGCTATTCCGCGCCGATGTTTGGTCCGGACGAAAAATACTATGGCCGGGTGTGGTACTATCGTGATATCACCAAGCGCAAGCAGGCGGAAAACGAAATGGTACGCCTGGAGCGTCTTCGGGCGCTCGGGGAGATGGCCCGCGGGGTCGCCCACAACTTCAACAACATCCTGGTCGGCGTGCTCGGGTACGCGCAACTCATCCAGATGAGAAGTCATGACCCGGAAATCACCCAGTATGCAACCTCCGTGGTGGAAAGCGCGATGAGGGCCCGGGATCTTGTCCACCGCCTGAACCAGGCCGTAAGAGGTGAAGTGGATGGAGACATCAAAGCCGTTCATATCAATGAAGTGGTGAGGGAAGCCGTGGAGGCGTCCCGTCCCAGATGGGAGGATGAATCCCAGGCCAAAGGTATCACGATCAACCTGGTCTCCGATTTGGATGAAGTCCCGCCCATACGGGCGACCCAATCGGGCTTATACGACATCCTCATAAATCTTCTTTTGAACGCCGTGGACTCGCTTACCGAAGGCGGTTCGATTACGATTCGCACACGGTCGGTCGGAGAACGTGTCGAGCTCACCGTGAGCGATACGGGCATCGGGATGGAGGAAAAAATGCGCAGCCGGGTTTTTGAACCCTTCTTCACCACCAAGATGAACGTGGGAACGGGTCTGGGGTTATCCACGGTATACGGGACAGTGACCCGATATGGCGGACAAATTGACATAGCGAGCACACCGGGCAAAGGGACCACATTTACCCTCCTATTCCCAATCTGGATGGAACTCGAAGATACGGAGGGCAAAGCTCCCCAAAGGATCCTGATCGTTGAAGACAAGGAGGTCGTCGCCGACGTGCTCTCGAATCTTTTGTCAAAGAACAGTGAGGTGGATACGATATTGGATGGGACGGAAGCCCTTAAAACATTCGCACCAGGCAGATACGATGTTGCGCTTATCGACCTGGGGTTGCCAGGGACCCCGGGGGATCAGGTCGCACGGAAAATGAAAAACCTGGATCCATCGATAGCCACGATCTTGATCACGGGCTGGGAGCTCTCAGATGAGGATCCCAGGTTGTCCGCATTCGACTTCCGGCTGAAGAAACCCTTCAACGAATTGAAGAAAGTGGAAGATGCGGTTGCTAAGGCCTTCAAACTTCATCAATCAAGAATTGCCGGCAAAGATTGAATCAGGTTAAATCCTTTTCTCCAAGAAACCCTTGATTCTCCTTCCATAAATGACGATACTACTAATAAGATTTCACTTTTTTTGTTGAGAATCGGATCGCGCGATGGCCATTAACCTTGAAACTGCCAAGAGTGGACTTCTAGCCGAACAAAAACGCCTTGAAGTCTCCACCCATAACACCGCGAACCTGAATACCCCAAAGTTCCGGGCAAGAGTCGCGACCTTACAGGAGCGTCCCACTGGCGGTGTGGAAGTTCGTGTGGATCGGGTAGAGGTGTCGGAGGAGGGCCAAAAATCCCTCTCGGAGGCCGGTGAACGGGGAAGCCCGGACAACAACGTTGACCTGGTAGATGAGAGCGTCAGTAAAATCACCGCCAGGGCGGGGTTTCAGGCAAATTCGAAAGTCCTGAAGACACAGGATAAGACCATCGGCACCCTCCTGGACGCGATCGGCTGATAAGTCATGAACAAGAAAGGTCCCGGATCGTGGAACAACCGGGGCCTTTTCGTATGCGCCCATCAAAGACTCCCCCGACCCGATCCCCGAGATAGACCTCACATACCGGCTTTGGGCGATCCTATCGTGTCTCTTCCTGAAACCACTTGACGACCCAAACGCCGAATTCTACCCGAATCATGGAATCCCATCAAACAGAAATCAAACCGAGAAGCAAGAAGGAATACTTCTGGCTGGCCGCTCGAGGCTACTGTATGGGTGCAGCCGACGTCGTTCCTGGCGTCTCAGGCGGGACGATGGCCTTCATCCTCGGAATCTACGAAGAACTGATCTATGCCATCCACGCGTTCAACTGGAAATTTGTTCGACGCCTCCTCACATTCAGGTTCCGTGAGGCCTTCGAAGGATTTCCATGGCGTTTCCTGTTGGTATTGGGTCTCGGCATCGGTACCGCTGTCTTCACCCTCGCCAGGGGGCTGAACTGGTCGCTTATTCACCACCCGACCCACGTATGGGGTTTCTTTTTCGGACTGGTTCTGGCTTCCGTGATCGCAGTCCGCAATCGTGTGTCACGCTGGTCTGTATCCGCCTGGATTACCGCTACGATCTCGACGGTCATCCTTTATATCATCGTGGGCCTTGTCCCAGCCGAGACGCCCGATGCGGCATGGTTTGTGTTCCTGAGCGGGGCGATCGCCATCTGTGCTATGATCTTACCCGGCATTTCCGGCGCCTTCATCCTGGTGCTCTTGGGCAAATATCGATTTGCCCTCGACGCCGTTGTTCGGGGCGAGCTGCTAACCCTCCTGGTCCTTATGGCGGGTTGCGTCGTGGGATTGATTAGCTTTGTCCGCTTGATCCGCTGGTTCTTCCGGTATCATCACGATCTTACGATCGCAGCCCTTACCGGGCTTATGCTCGGTTCGCTTCGCAAAGTATGGCCGTGGAAGCAGACCATTGCCTCGATACCGGGAAGCCACGGGGAAATAATCCCCATCCAGCAGATCAACGTTTTGCCCTCGGTTTTCACTTGGGAGGTAAGCCTGACCCTGGGCCTCGCGATATTCGGGTTCGGATTGGTTCTTATCTTGGAACGCCTTCGCACGTCCCAAAGCGGCCCCTAAAGAAGGGGTGAAGATTATATGTTTGAAGTTTTGCTAAAAATAAGGCGATTTTCCCCTTCCCTAAAGGGAAGGGGTTAGGTCTGACCCCTGATCGAACCCTGATTGGACGTCAAAACTATTCTGAAACATATTTTCTTCGCTGGGCACGGCACGCCGTGCCCCTACAATTTTAATGCTTTGAAGGGCGACCACAGGAGGTCGCATCTAAGAAAGGACCTCAGTTGGCATAAAATCGCGTTCTCAGGTTGATTCTCCAGACGGGATAGCCAGTAGGAGACATCAAAATGGCTGTTCCCGGTTAATAAGCGCCAAAATTTTATCCGGTTGACGACTTCGATCCTTCCCTCATTTCCGTACCATTTGTGCGACGTACTCAATATTTGAGGGATGGAGGGATCGTCAATATCATCCGTATTCCAGAGGCGCAGCTGCCGTACAACTGGGTTCAATCTGAGCTTGAACATGAAACGCCTGCGATCCGTCCGATTTGGCTGTGCGCAATGCCATATACCGTGATGGACTGCCAGCAAGGTGCCGGCACTGCACACGAGCGGAAGCTGCCCTATGAAGTTCTGATACCGGGCGATGTCCGATTCGCTGACTAGTCGGAAATGGCTGCCGGGCAGGCCGCCCATTTCTCGTGGCGTGTCGTGCGAAAAATAGAAAAACTGGACATCAAATTCCGCGACACGGGTGTCGATAATGGCATCTGCGTGCCAGACCTGGCCCGTGGGTTTTCCGGCCTTCACGGTGTGAACCGCATGATGATCGTAGAGAGGGTCCGGCCCAACCAGGCTGTGTATGATCCCCTGGACTTCGGGAAGCCTGAAGACCTTCCCAATCGCGAGTTCGGGCCAGAGATCGCAAAGGGGTTGACCGTGATCCTCGCCTCCGACAAGTCCCTGTTCGATTTCTGCAAAGGCCGCCTTGTTCAGATCATCGGGCACCAGTTCATCAAACCGAATGAACCCGTCCGAAACGAACCGAGCCATCTGTCTGGAAGTCAGTAAGTATTCTTTGTCAATCATTGACCTCCTCCATTTTTTCGAGGATGTATTCGAACTTGAGATATGATGTATTATACTCCATACCCGGGTACGCGGGAAACTGTTGAGGAAATTGAATCACCCGCCAGCCGTCCCGCATAGCCTCTAAAACCGATCTATAGGGCGGTTCGTCACTGCCTCCGGTGGTGTGCGTTTCCTTCCCCGTTCCATCATATACGGCCCAGGCCACGACCTGGCTGTTCAAATCCGGGTTATGCAGATGGAGCACGATAATTTTTTGGCGTAAGCTGGACATCGTTTGGCCTTTCAGGAAAGCTCTTCATAGAAGGATTGGGGTAACCGACTCGTCCATTGCCCGGGTGTGCGATCCGGAATTGTTTGAGGCCTTTCATTGTTCCGTCAAGGAGCCACCCTCAGCTCCTGGATGAAATCGTCTGCGGTTCTTTCGAGATCGTATTTCGGACGCCAGCCCCAGTCCTTTCTTGCGGAGCTGTCGGTGATCTGAATCGGCCAGCTTTCGATTAAATCGACGACCTTCGGATCGGGATCGAATATCAGCTCGACGTCCGGGATGCGGGCGGCGATGACTTGGGCGATCTGTTTCGCCTGCGGGGCCATAGCGTGCATATTGTATACCCGGCGCGTTAATTTTCCTACCGGTGTGTTCAGCAAGCCGATCACCCCGTCCAACACATCTTTGACGTAGATAATCGACGGTTGCGTTTCAGGCCGAACCTTGAAGGTAAATCGTCCGCAACGCACCGCCTCGATAAAGGCGTTGGACGCATAAGAGCTGACCGCTCCCGGTGATGCAAACGCGGACAGCACCACCGGAAGTCTCAGACATCGAAAGTCCAGACCATGTTTTTCGTGGTAATAGACACCGAGCCGCTCGACAGCGACCTTCGTTACCCCGTACATACCCACCGGCCATTGCGGAAAATCTTCGGGAAGAGGATCGGGCAGTCGTCCCCCGAATGAGGCCAGCGAGCTGGGAAAGAACACTTGATCCACATCGTATTCGAGCGCCAGTTCGAAAAGGTTAAACGCTCCGTCGACATTCACCCTCCAGGCCAGTTCCCGGTCCTGATCAGAACTGCCCGACAGCAGGGACGCGAAGTGCAGAATGACCTGCGGCCGATAGTTCTTCAGCACATCTGCAAGATCCTCGCGAGATCTCATATCCCCACGCACGTAGATACAGCCCTCGGCCGTGGGATTATTCGGTTTTTCAACGACGTCGAGCAGCACCACCCTGCAGCCTCGCTTCACGAGCTCGAAAGTCAGCTGGCAGGTCAGGTTTCCGCCTCCGCCTGTGATAAGATACGTTCCCCTCATTTCCAATTTCCTTAACTACCCCTCCCATAGTTTAGCCGTAAAATTTGCATTATGCAATTTGGAATTTTTACTTTGCATGTTCCTCCCCCCTGACCTCCGGCCCCTTCCTTTGCCTTTCCTGCCACTGCTACTGTTTTCCCCGTCTCACGTCTCACGTTTCACGGTTTTTCTTTTCCCCGACCCCTGACCTCTGACTCCTATCTTCAATTTCCTCTGCCCCCTTCCCCCTGACTTCTGATGCATCGAAATCCGATATCCCCGTCCGTGTTCTCCGGGAAGTTCCCACCCCGGTTCGCCGCCCGCACGAAGAATGAATCGTTCAAATACCCCCCACCCCGAATAATCCGAATATCCCCTGAGATATCAAACTCTTCTCTGCCATCTGTGCTGCGATAAGGGTATCCCTGGTTCTTAGTGTTCACCCATTCCCATACGTTCCCCGACATATCGTGCAAACCGTATGGGGAGACACCATCCGGATAACGTCCGACATCCGTCGTTCGGTCCACGTTTGAGTTGAAGTTCAACCGCCGGTCGTCCGGCTCTTCGTCCCCCCACGGATAGGTCCCGCCATCCGTCCCTCTGGCTGCCTTCTCCCACTCGGCCTCTGTAGGCAGCTTCTTATCTGCCCACTCACAATATGCCCTGGCCCCGTACCAGGAAACTTCCACGACCGGCCGGTCGGCAAACTCCGGAGATTTCAACTCGAAACCCTCCCCTGCCTGAGTGATCTGAACGTCCTGATCGCCAAGTTCCAGAAGCTGGTTTCCGTTCGCGTCGGTATTCTTTTTGATCTCATTCAAAAATTTGATGTAGTGAGCGTTCGTCACCTCGAACTTATCCACATAGAAGCTATCCAGCAACACCTGATGGATCGGCCTCTCATCGTTCTCTCCGCTATCCGACCCCATCGTAAATTCTCCGGAGGGGACCAGCAGCATCGTATCACCGGGCGCAGTCACAAGCAGAGAGTCCGTGCCCCCGGAGACTGTTTCGCCGAAGGCCTGCGCAAACATGAAGAAATCCTCGAGGTCGACCAGGCCGCCGTTGTCCAGATCGTACTTCGCAAGATCAGCCGGCGCCCGCGAACCGAAAACCGCGGCGAACAGGAAGAAGTCTTCGAAATCGACCTTTCCGTTCCCGTCGAAGTCGGGACTCCTGGTCTGTGCATGAGAAGGGAATGGACCCAGGACAAATGACACAAGGCTAATAAACAACACGACCCGCTTCGTCATTTCCGAACCCTTACCCTGTACATACAGATAGCCGCATCTTACAAGACGCGACTTCTTGACCATCCATCCCCAGCGTTTTTTGTCCAGACTTCCATTCGTACGCTCTCCGGACAGGGAGCCGACCATTGAACTGCATAGAAAATCTAAGGGGGATGACGTCCGATGTCAAGACAATTGGGGCTGATTATAACCAAGGGAAAAGACTTTGTCTTTTCCCGGGAGAACCTTCACGGAGCCTGCCCTGAGCTTGTCGAATGGGTTCAGGGTGACATCAAAACCAATCATTTCATCTGGACCACCCTCCCATCGAATCCATTTCGTTCAGCTTATGGCCGGTAAGTTTTTGAAAAAGGCCTTTTCGCCTCTGTGTTAAGCCGTTATTTTGTCAATGCCGAAATAACACGGTTCTCACCCAATGACGATCGGTCTGTAAACAGCGGAGGTAACGGATTGATATGAAGAGTTATCGTGAAGAGTTGTGGTTCGATGTCCCGGGGCGGCGGGCATTTTTAAACATCACCCCGCAGGTTGAGGCCTGCTTGCGAAAAAGCAACGTAAAAGAGGGTTTTGCCCTTGTGAATGCGATGCATATCACCGCATCGGTGTTCATAAACGACGATGAAACCGGCCTGCACCAGGACTACGAAGATTGGCTGGAAGAGTTAGCCCCCCACGAACCGGTCAACCGCTATCGACACAACCTGACAGGGGAGGATAACGGGGATGCACACTTGAAGCGGCAGGTTATGGGGCGGGAGGTGGTCGTAGCGGTTACGGAGGGTCGGTTCGACTTCGGGCCGTGGGAACAGATCTTTTACGGAGAATTTGACGGACGTCGAAAGAAGCGCGTGTTGGTGAAAATCATCGGGGAGTGAATCGTCTTCCAATGCCCCCTTTATTTGAGGTTCTATGATCGCATCGGTTAGAAGGTAGAGACTAAGCGGGAGGACAATCGAACCCCTTCAGGGGCGACACCAGAAAGTCGCTGATCAACCTCCGCCTTTCAGGTGTTTGGTTTTCTCCCCGAGTTCCACGAGGCCCTCCACCATACCCCGGATGCGGGGTCGATCGCTGTCCAGGAGCGCGCCATCCGGATGAAATGCCTTCGGAGACCACCGCTGCAGCGAGTTGAGGTGCGCGTCCTGAGTCGGCCGGGCTGCATATTTCAGGGCGATATACCGCCGCCTGCCCGTTTTCCCGTATACGCTGTGGTATAAACTCTGATTGAACATCAGCATGTCGCCAGGATCGGTCTCCACGGCATAACAAGGCACGTCCGCGCCGTCCATCCCGAAAAAG
Organism: Candidatus Latescibacterota bacterium; assembly: GCA_965217865.1. Lineage (GTDB taxonomy): Bacteria > Latescibacterota > UBA2968 > SICM01 > SICM01 > CBDCJO01. Next base: position 5,704,605 of record CBDCJO010000002.1, read on the forward strand.
GTCGGCTCGTCCTCTACGTGACTGCGCTGAAACGGATCGAGATCTTCGTGCAGCGGCGACCGGTGGGACCCGGGGATCACTCGAAAGGCGCCCCTTTCCTTCCGCATCGGATCGAGATATAGCATAATCTTGATTCGGGTGTAGTCGAGTTCCTGTTTCCCCTGTCTGTCCGCATGCCAGTGGTGGGCGGTGCGGCCGGGTTGAAAGCCCCGGTTGCCTTCGGATCCCGACCAGATAAAGTCTTTCCCCAACAACTGTCCTACGGGCTCGTAGATGCGGCTGTCCTCCATAAGCGGCATCAGCAGGGGATGCTTTTCCACAAAAGGCACCGTATGCATATCCTCTTCTTCCTCGGGCGAGCGCCCCAGTTCTTTCTCCCACGTGTCTTCGGATGCACGGGAGATCGTTTCTATCTCCTCCCGCGAGAATGGCTGCTGAAACAGCAGGAATCCGAAAGTCTTGAAACAGGATATCTGCTCTGCTGTTAACATGTGAATCCCCATTTGCGTATCAGGAGGCTGCGATAGCTGAAACTCAGTTATCGGGCGCCGGTCCCTATCTAACCTCCCTCACCCGTCCGTGGGCTCCGAATACTCGCGCTCCATCCGGTATCCATCCAGGCTTTTGAAAGGAACCGCTTTGTAGTAGTCGTCCCCCTTCCCATTCCACTCCTGCAACTCCGCACGGTGCCCAAGGTGCTTGACAAAAGCCCACTCGCTCGTGCGGTAGTACCTGTAGTGCGTGTCGAATATCGAGAGCCGGTCGGCCCCTGCCGCGTAATAGTTCATGGAGATCAACCTGTATTGCCTTGGGGGCATGCGGCGCGGGTAGATATCTGCGACGACCTCCGTCTTCGTGCCTCTGGTCAGGTCGGCAAACGAACGGATGACCGGCGTAGCGCCGGTCCCATCGTGCTTCCCTGTTATCTCCATGTGCAGCAGAAGATAGTCCACCAGACCCTCCCGCACCCAGGTGTGAACATCGACGGCGTGCCGTTCGCAACTCGAGAATGCGGTCTCCCCTTCCGGCTCGCCGGGGTGTGGCACGGAAACAGGAACGGGATAGCAGGTCGGTATATAGCGCCCCTGCGCTTTTCCGACCTCGTCCAGCGTCGATCTAACCTCCCTCAAGAACTGAGTCAGGAAGTCCGATCTCACCTGCGTGACACGATCGTCACAAGGTGATAAACATCGCATATCTTCGCCGTGTTCCCTCCGGAACCTCTCGCACACAGGTTTTTCGTAGTACACAAAGGGAAATGATCGGTTGAAGGGGATGCAGATCCCATCCACCCCGTAGTCCTCCACCCACTCCCGAATCAGACGAAGGTGAAACCTTCGTACCCCTTCGAAGGCGAACGAAAGATGACGGATGGGCTCGCCGTCGGAATAGGTGCATCGCCACTCAGGGTGGTCAGCAATAAGGTCCCCGCTGTAATTGTGGGGTAGATGGTGGGGGGGTATGGTGGCCCCAAGTAGACGATTCTGCGCGAACAACCGCACGCCGCAGGCCCTGGCTGCGCTGACCGCCTCGTCCAGGGGATCCATCCCTCTTTCAACGCACTCGTGCAACCTCGTCGCATAGGCATTGTGCTGGGGCACGAAATCGCCCACCTTCGATGGGTATAGCGTCTGAGACCCGCTGGCGATCCGGTGCAGGACGATATCGAAGTCGCTGTCCCGAAAGTGCTCGAACGCCTCCCGGAAGTCTTCTCGAGAAGAGAGGCCCCATTGATGGTAAAAGCCAACCTGGTAGCCGACCATAGTCCGGGTTTTTGGAGATGGTTTCTCAGCCTCAAAGGCACCTATCCCAACACGATCCATCTCCACAAGTCGAACATAGGTGAGATGCGTGTACAATTCAGCCATGTCTCCGCCTTGCGGCCTGGAGATAATCATGTCCTGGCCCGTCAGGTCGGCGCACTTCCATAAGGTCTCAGCAACATCCCACCAGCGCAGGTCTTTCTCGGGGTAGTGCCCGTCTTTCGATGGACGAAAGTCCTCCTGGCAAAAGTGGGAGAAGGCTGGATCATCGGAGAGCCTTGCCCTAAGGGCACCGCTCCCACGGGGACCCGCAGGCCCACTGTAGAAGATTCCGAACCTGATCTCATACCAACCCTCGACATTCAGCTTTATCCTCAGGTCCGGAATCGGTACACCCGGCCGTCCGATCAGCATGACCCCTTTACCCTCCTCCACTTCATAGTCCACCGCCATCCACGTCCCGGGACGCTCATCGCGTGAAATGGCGTCGGCCGGTTCGAACCGCGTAAGGTCGGATATCAAGATCTGACGCTCCACTATAATCCTCCAATAAGCGGATTCCGATCCACCGCCTGTTGAAAATCTCCCATTTGAAGCCGGCCCCTACCATACGAAAAATGGTTGTATCTACTTCCCACCAAGTCTCTTCCATCGATTTTCCCATTCACCAAAGAGTCCAATCTACCATTGCATGATGGTGATGTCAACGGCAGATTTTGGACCGTAGCCTGACATCCTGGGGGAGAACCATGGCCTGTCCTTCTCCGTTTTACTCTTCAAAACGGTCCCAACTCTGTGAAATCGGGCCCCATCCACATTTGCTTGAGTCAGACACGTATTTACGGTATATTTCGAAATCTACGAATATATACCCGACATTTCTCTCTGTTGGGGGGTATCTGAGAAGGTCTGGAGATTTGTCAAGAGTTAGGTGGATCATGTCTTCGAGCTGAACGTCAATTCGAAAGGAGAGCACACCAAACATGGATGCTGCCCAGTTACATAAGGACGCGATTGTTTTTGACGGATTGACCGTCGCTAAATGGGGACAAGAGGTGTTCGAGGACATGCATCGTGGAGGACTCACGGCAGCGAATTGCACCTGTTCGATTTGGGAAAACTTCCGCGGCTCGATGGATAACATCGCGCAGTTCAAACACTGGTTCAATAAATATGACCAGTTTATCATGCAGGTCTATACCACTGAGGACATTCGGCGCGCCAAAGTCGCCGGCAAGGTTGGCATCTGCCTAGGTTGGCAGAATACCAGCGGCATTGAAGATCGACTTGGCTACCTTGAGCTGTTTCGAGGGCTGGGCGTTGGCATCATGCAGTTGACCTACAACTCGCAGAATTTCGTGGGATCGGGCTGCTTTGAATCGGATGACGGAGGCCTGTCCGATTTCGGCAAGGAGGTCGTCAGTGAGATGAATCGCGTGGGTATTTTGTGCGACCTTTCGCACGTTGGTCCGAACACAAGTCGTGACGTGATCGAACACTCCAAGAAACCGGTGGCCTATTCGCACATCCTGCCGACAGGCCTCAAAAATCACCCGCGCAACAAGTCGGACGATCAACTCAAGTTCATTGTTGATCACGGTGGGTTCGTCGGCGTAACCATGTTTGCCCCATTCCTCAACCGCGGTGCTGATTCGACCATCGACGATTTTGTTGAAGCCATCGAATACGTAATCGATCTGGTGGGCGAGGACCGTGTGGGCATTGGCACCGACTTTACCCAGGGACACGACTCGGATTTTTTCGACTGGATCACCCGTGACAAGGGCACGGGACGAAAACTCGTCGACATAGGCGACGTCTACAATCCCAAAGGCATGGAGACCTTGCACGATTATCCGAACCTTACTGGCGCGCTTGTCAGCGCCGGGTGGAGGGAGTCGCGCATCCGCAAAGTCCTGGGAGAAAATTGGCTGAACCTGCTGAAGGAAGTGTGGGGAAGCTGAAAGTGAGTTAATGTCAGCGCAAACAATCCCACAAGGAATGAGCCATCTAACAACCACATGGTGATCGCTGTCGCTCACATGTAGTTTAAGCGTGTGAAGATTTTATCCCACATCGTTTAACACCGCAGTGCTATGGGCTTTCGCCCAACCTGCTTCCTTCTCAAGGCGCAGCTTCGGAGGGTAAGACGCAGGTTCGTGCACTGCGGAATCGTTAAGCGAAACGGCAGGCTTGAGAGGATTGCAAGCGATGGAACGCATATGGCGGCCAAATGACGATTTCAGAGAGCGTTTGAGACCCGAAGACATCTCTGAGATCTGTGCCCGTCACTCAATCGCGGAACCGAGCAAGATAGAACCGGAGAGGAGCGGGAACGAGAAGGTCATCTACTATCTGGATGATATCTATGCCCTCCAGTTTCTCGCATTCAAGGAAGATGAGGAAGACTATCGACTGCTGCAAGAAGTGCCAGCTTTTCCGACTCCAAGGGTCATTGCGTGGTGCGATCGCGATTCGTCGCTGGACGCATCGTACCTCATCACTGAAAAATGTCCTGGAAAGCGCCTCGATCTGCTCTGGCAGGAAGTAGATGAAGTTGACTGTCTGAAGCTCTTGCGGGGTCTTGGGGAGGGAATGGGAAGCTATCACACGGCAGACGGGAGTTCGCTTCTAACTGTCGCCGACCGTCTTAAGCTATCTGACAGGATCACGGACCATAGGTCGGACCCTCTTTGTCTTCTGAATCGGCAACGGGAGCGAGCGGCGCAGGAGCTGGACAGAATTTGCCGGATTCTAGAAGGTCTGGAACTCGATGCACGGAGCTTGCTTCCGAAGGCCGAGAGACACCTGGCTCGGGAGCCAGATGAGCCGCTTTTCCCGCCCGGATTGGCAAGTGAGGAACCCTGGGAAGAGCACTTTATCATGGATAGGACGGAAGATGGTTTCCGTCTCTCAGGATGTGTTGACTTTGGGCCAATAGAGATCTGTGATGGCGCGTTGGAGATTACGGTTCTCTATGCATCTATTCTGGGTCTGGACCGTCGATACTTCGGTGCATTTCAGGAAGGATATGAGACCTGCCGTGTGTTTCCAGGCGAGTGCTGGGAGCGACTCCATCGTCTGGCCGCTGATTACCACGCTTGGGCTCTCTCCTCGTTGACGGGGGGCATTGAAATCGTGGGTTCATCAGTCCTTTGGCGAGAGAACCCTATTTCAGAATGGATAATGAGCAGAGTCGTTGCTCACTATGAGAGGCTCTGCTCGAAACTCGGCTTGGGTCCACCAACTGAAGAAGCGAAGTTCAGAGCACAGATCGGTCCCTGGTAAGCCTAAAGCCGCTCCACTTAACACGCGCACCTTACACACAAACGGTGCTGGATTACCCAACCACCCCACCTACGGCGAATGCCTTTATATCAGCTTCTTCGAAGCTTACTGGAGTAATGCTGAATTTATTCTACCCCAACTGGGATATCCCGAGTTTTTTCCGCAGAATCACAAGTTAGAGAGCGCGGGGGGCCAAGCCGTGGAGTCACAATATCTTCTGGAAGCGATACTGAAGCGTGAGGGCGTGCCCACGTTCTCAGAGTATCCATTCAACCTGAACGCAGTCAGGAATCTACAAAGACTGCGATTCCATCCGGCAATGACCTACATTGTTGGCGAAAACGGGAGCGGGAAGTCCACCTTGCTCGAGGCTATCGCGGTTGCCTTGGGATTCAATCCTGAAGGAGGAACAAGGAACTTCGGGTTCTCGACGAGAAAATCCCACTCCAAACTATGGAAGCACATTAGGCTTGCCAAGGGCATCAGGAAACCGGAGGACGGATTCTTTTTTCGAGCGGAAAGCTTCTACAACGTTGCGACGAACATAGAGGAGTTGGACCGAGAGCCCGCGCCTGCACCACCAATCATAGAGTCGTACGGTGGCGTCTCTCTCCATGAGCAGTCGCATGGGGAGAGCTTCATGGCCTTGGCAATGAATCGATTCGGGGGAAAGGGTCTGTACATCCTGGACGAGCCAGAGGCGGCGTTGTCGCCGACCCGTCAAATGACGCTCCTCGCTCGAATGCACGAATTGATTCAAGACGATTCGCAATTCATCGTTGCGACCCACTCCCCAATTCTCATGGCCTATCCCAACGCAACCCTCTATCTACTTGAGGAAGGCGGCCTTCGAGAAGTGTCGTATACAGAAACCGAGCATTACGAGGTAACCAAGGACTTTCTCAACAATCATGAATCCATGTTGAGAATTCTGATGGACGGCGAGTAGGTCGCACCCTCTACCCCCGTTCAAGAGGGCGCCGAAAAGGCGCCAGGAAATCATTTGAAATGGAGATACCATGGCCATCCTGAAACATGACGATCTACCTCTCAATGTGAGCAGGAGCTACGAGACTAGCGGAATAAAAGGCAGGAAGATTGTGACCCGGGAGGCAGGCTCAAAAACCTGCGAAGTCTGGGAACAATTTCAAGATTCAGGCGGGCTAATAAACCCCCACTATCATGAGGTAGAGGAAATCATCACTTTACTGAAGGGAACTGTGGAAGTCATGATAGATGGGCAGACCACGGAGGTCGAAGCTCCCGTCACTCTATTCATTCCTGAAAAGGTCGTCCATAGCATCAGGAACGTTGGGGACAAGACGACACATGTGTTAGCATTTTTTCCATGCCTCGATCCCAAAGTCATCTACGTGAAACCGTCGGCTGCCAATGAGTCGATCACTAATGAAAGGAAGCATAACCATGAATGAAATACACACATTTTTCGAGGAGAACGGCTACTACCTGGCCAAAGGCGTCTTTTCGCCAGATGAGGTGAGCAAGCTTGAAATCGAATTCGATCGGGTTCTGCAACAACTCGGCGAACGCGACAACACCGACTCATCGAATAGTAACGGTGTCATCAAAAAACTCAATGTGCAGCAGTATTCGGGGCTGTGGATGGCGACCCTGCTTCACGAAAAGTTCCTCGACATTGTTGAACAACTCATCGGTCCCGACATCGTTCTCAACCATACCACGCTCTTTGAGAAGCGGGCGACAACCGCTCCAACGCCTTTTAATATGCACCAGGACTGGAGTTATCTGACAACCCAGATGAACACCATGATCGGGGGAATGATCCATGTCGGGGAAGCCACGGAGGAAATGGGCTGCCTCAGAGTCTATCCCGGCTCGCACAAAAGTGGCCGGGTGGAGAGTTCTACCGCCCGTGATGCAGAGTTTCACAAACGATTCCCACTTGAAGGCGCCACGGCGATTGAAGCCGAGCCGGGTGACGTCACCTTCTTCGATTACTTCATCGTACATGGTTCGATGTCCAACCGCTCCGAAAAGCCAAGGAAGGTGGTGATTGCGCGGATGTTTTCCGGCAGAGATCAAAAGGAGGACATCTACCAGTTCTGTGAAAATCTGGTGTTGCGCGGATGGAACTACCACACGACCTCCGCCACGGCCAGAAAAACAGTTTGGAGACCTGCAAAGGAAACCGGAGAACCCGCTGCCACAGAGAACGCAAAGAAAAGCTGACATCATTTTTTCGCGCAGGCCAGGCGAGCTCGATCCCATTATGTCTTCCTAATGGATCCCCGCGGGACAGGTTGTCTGGCGGGAATTCTCTGAAACAACTACCTTTTTTTGAGAAGCAGAAAATCCATAAAACCAAACCAGAGGCGTAGGTGGCGCTTACACCCCCTGCGACGGCCCACCGATGGAGATCCTGATGGACCTTGATCACCACTTGCGTGAACGGGGGATTCGCGACAAACTTGATTGAAGAACGTATCTCACGTCGGATAACACCCAATTCGCCTTCCGCTGAATTCTCAGCTTAGCAGCCCGTTGAAGAACTACCTTTCAACGCACATAAACGGAAAAGACGCCTGGAGTGCGGGTCAGATAAATCAAGGTAAGGAGATTGAGCAGGAGACGCTGATAAGAGGTTAAAAAGGTGACCGAGGGCAGCAAACGTGATTGTAGGACGAGCAGTAGACGCTGCAAGGCCTTGGCCAGGTCCTGGAGGGCCTTCGGAGTACCTACGCCCATCACTTTGCGCATGAGCAGAGCCAGGTTGCAGCCCCCGATGTGGATCAGCAAACGCTTGAGGATATTGCCGCGGTCTCTCAAGTGCAACCTGCGCATGCCACCGGTATCATATGTGTGAGCGATGGTTCTTTCCACCCGTTCTGCACGACTTCGGCGCAAGGCCTTGCCGCGATCTCCCTTGATCCGGCGTCGATTCGCATATACCGCGGCCTGCTCATCTCGTCGGCCGTTCCACTTGCGGCGTCCCCGATCCGGTTCTGAAATGTAACTCCGGATGCCGCCTTGCTTCAGACTGGTCAATACATCGTTGCTATGATATCCTTTGTCCGCAACCACCTCCCGTATACGCTGTCTGTGCAAACGTTTGGCAGCTTTTTCGTCCTTCGCGACCTGCTTGAGATTGAGCGGCGCCTCGAGCAGCGTCCAGGGCAACGACTCGGTATCTCCTTCATCTGCTCCCGACAACGCCACTGCCACAATGGCATTGGTGTCCAGATCCACCGCGTGCTCCACCTTGTGCGCCATGTGCGTGCGACCGTCCTTCATCTTAGCGATCTTGGCATCCGGGTCGTGCGGGTGCTCCCAGTCCTGGTTCGATCCCTTCTTCGGTCGCTTCTTATCGATCTTGGACAAGTCCTCGCGGGTAGGCGTTTCAATGCCCGAGGCCTTGGCCAGATTCTCAAGGAATGCCTGGTAGCCTTCACCCGTGTCACGGCGTACAATGCTGCGCATCGCGGCGTTGGCCTCCAGTGTCGTAGCATCCACGCCCAACGTCTTCCCCTTCACCAGACCCGCTTTGCACAAGACCCTCAGGATCCACTTGAAAACCGCTTCGTGAACTTCCAAGGGAAGCCGATGCCGGATGCGAGACAGGCTGGAATGATCCGGGGTCTGTTCGTCAAGGGCATACCCCAAAAACCGGCGCAACGTCAGCGAGTCAGATACACGCCATTCGATCCCACGTTCCGAATCAAGTCCCTCGAAATACCCAATCAAAAGCATCCGAAAATAAACCCCGGGCGGAATGCCCTTGCGACCCATATGAGGAGCGTAATACCGCTGGCAAAGCCCCTCGACGAACTCGTCGAAGCCGTTCGCCCCCAATACCTGATTCAGCTTCTCGTAGAACGGATGACCCGGAGATTTCACCAAAGTGTTCGATGCGATGAACAGGTTTTCCTGTCTCTGTCGTCCTCGTTTTCCCATTGCCATTTGCTCGTCCTCCCTTCTCAGTTTGAACCTGATATATCATAGGACCAAACCACAAGGAAAGACAACAGTCATCTTGGCATAAACGCACTTTTTCAACAGGCTGCTAGACTACCCTTCTTTCCCTTCTCGCGGTAATTCGACACGTCCATGGAAATCCATAGAGTTGACATCTATTGGAGTAATTTCTTCGGTCTAAATTATGAGGAATTTCTTACACCGGGTATTTATGTAGTTCCTCATGCACGGCTGGGAAATTTTCAAGGGGCTTGGGTTTATCGCCATAAACAAACAATTGTTCTCTCCGTGCCCCCGGTTTGGGTCGATCCTTTGCTAAAGAAGATTACAAAGATATGTATTGATAGAATTCACTCACTTCAAACAACAGAATATCTATTTGGAGATGGTATTGAGCGGACCGTTGGACCTGCATATCAAGGGTATGCTGAATTGAAAGATTTCCAACCCCAACCTTCATCCTTGGTGCGTCTGTTGTCTGATGAAGATAATTCTGGTCTGGAAGAATTGGCTGATTCCGGGGATCCTTCGGGTTGGGTTGATGGCGGGTTTGACAGTAAAAAAGATTATTGTTTTGGTTATTATTTAGACGAGAAGATAGTTGCTGTCTCCGGATACGTTAAGTTTCCTGATGAGGCAGCGTTTCCTGGTATTTTCGTCCATCCATCTTACCGTGGTAAAGGATATGCCAAAGCAGTTTTGAGCGCGGCTTTTCAGCATGCATTTGATCAAGGGTTTTTCATCGCTTATCAGACTCTGCTTTCCCATATTAGTGCGGTAAGGGTAGCTGAAGCCTTTGGTTGTAGAGAATACGCACAAAATATTGTTGTTCGACTAAAAGAGTAAAAGCATTTTAGATCCAAGGACTGATGCCAGCAACAAAGCTACTTTTTACGGATCATTTTGAAGTGAAATCACGGAGGCAATAAAGTGGAGGATCAACTGAGTATGGTAAAACAGTTCCACCAAACGTTCAAATGTCATTTTGAACAAAATCCCACTGGACAAATTCCGAAGGACGCGTCCGATGTTCGTTTGCAACTTCTGCAGGAAGAAATAGATGAATATCGGCTTGCCCTCGAGAAAAAGGACATTGTTCTTGTTGCTGATGCACTTACCGATATGCTATATGTACTACTGGGCACATATTTTTCACACGGACTGCAAAATCTGGCTGTGGAATTGTTCAATGAGGTCCATAGAAGCAATATGAGCAAATTAGATGAAAATGGTCGACCAGTATATAATGGGGTTGGAAAAGTTATCAAAGTTAATCAATTTTCGAAACCTGATCTTAAGGCCATAATAGATAAATTCTCTGCCGACAAAAGGATTTGACTCGCTGAGAATCGTTGACGTGATGGTGTAATAGCACTTCATTGGTGACGGTCAAATCGTCCACAGATATTGTTGTGAGAGACAAAATGGAGATCGCAATAGACGGCGCACATTCCGTATTCAGCTTTATCGAGCGAACGGCTGAAAATGTGTCCAATGGATTCAGATGGAAGACCATCGATTACCATAACGAACCTCAGTATGACTACAACGTTTTCAACGGTTCGGGCGGAATCAGTTTCTTTCTGGCCGAGTACTATAGATTGACGAATTCAACGGCAGCTCTTGATCTTGCGATAGGTGCCAATCAGTGGTGTTCATCGGACGAACGCAAAGGATTCTCTCGTGGACTTCTCACCGGAAAAACCGGGGTCGCCATGGCCTGTTTGCATCTGTCGCAGATAGCTCAGGAGCCCGAATATCGAACCTATTGCGCTAAGAACGCTGAGATTCTGCTCAGAGAAGATCCAGGTCCAATGACCGACCTGATGGGAGGAGCCGCAGGGAATGGACTTTTTCTGTTACGACTATGGCAGGCCACCGAAGATGAGCGGTACCTCAGTGGCGCCTGTCACTGCGGAGAATGGTTAGAGAAGCAGATGGTACGTGATGAGAAAGGATGCTACTGCCTTACAAGCACGGACGGTAAGTGGGGTGACATCCCTACCAGCGGCGTCGCTCACGGGGTCTCCGGAGTGACTCACTTTCTTCTCCATCTACACGATGCGACGAAGGACAAAAGATGGGCATCACTTGCCAGGGAAATACTGGACACACTGGTACGACACGCCATTCCTGACAAAGGTGGGCTTAACTGGGGCATGAAACTCGACGGGCCCATCACCCGATGCGCTTGGAGTCACGGCTCTCCAGGCATTGGTCTGGTGTTCTTGAAGGCGAATGAAGTACTGGAGGACCGATCGTATTATGAGATTGCGTTGAAGTGCGGAGAAACCACGTATGCCTATGGAGATTTGAGGCGTAACGTAACTCAATGCATTGGCCTTTCTGGTTCTGGCGAGCTTTTCATTGAGCTATACCGCGCTGGCAATGAAGAGCTCTGGTTGAACCGTGCCCATGAGTTTGCCAAAATGGCCTATGGTTACAAAGAGGAACTTCCTGAGGGAGATGCGTGGCCAACAGACGAACCGGGTTTATACTCAGCGGATTTCATGTATGGTGCTGCCGGAGTTGGCCACTATTTTTTAAGATTGTGGAAGCCCCGAGAAATCCAGATGCCGCTCATGTGAAGCTTTTACATGGGGTGGCACAAAAGCGGTGCCCACCCTTGGCGCCCTTTTAATCTTTATACAATGTTAGATTCGGATCTTGTAGAAATTGAGATAAAGAAAAGGCCATACGTTCCTGTAATAATTAACGGGTCAGGCCCCTTCTCGTTCCTATTGGATACAGGATCCCTCGGTTCATATGTTTCACACGATCTCGCTGGACCATTGGGACTTCAACCCGATGAACGGGATGTCATTAAGCTGGATATTTTTTGCATCGGATCAGCTGTCTTCAAGGATTTGGTGCTTGTTCTGAGAGACAACACCAAGGTTTCCGAGATTACTGGTACTCGTGTCGATGGGTTCATCGGGACCCGATTTCTTTCCGATCTGGTTTTATTCATCGACTACCCTGACAAAACCGTTCGGTTAACTGATGGTACTATAACCGACGAAAATGTAGAGACAATAAATATCCGGATGAGCCAAGACTATCCTCTGGTGCCAGTTATGGTCCACAATTCCGGCCCATATTGGTTTCTGTTGGATACAGGTGCCCATAAGTCTATTATCTCAAATGGTTTGGCTGACAAACTGAAGCTCCCGCGAGGAGAAAAGGGCCTCGCTCGGGGGGCAGTGGACTCGAAGGAAGTTCATCATTCAACGGTGAAATCAATCTCCATTGGCTCAGCTATCTGTGTGGACCTCCCTGTCGATTTGATGGACTGCTCCCAGGTATCCGGATATGCTGGTACTGAAGTTCAGGGGTTAATAGGCCACAATTTTCTGAAAGAATTCTCTCTCACGATGAACTTCCAGAAAAAGATTTTGTCAATTTCTTGAGTAACCCCACCCCGAATTGCGTGGAAGAGGAACCAATGAAAAAGAATACCCAGCCGATTACAGGTTGCGGCGAAGGTGATATCTTCGTCGTGGAGTCAAACTCGGGAAGTCTGTAGAGTTCGGGAATACCTGATCGTGACAGGAGAAAAGGAAGGCGTTGCCCTTACTGCTGCGTCCACAGGAATCGGGGGGCCGTCAACGGCCATTCTCCTGGAGGAATTAGCCAAGTTGGGAGCCCGCGTGTTTATCCGTGTGGGCAATAGCGGTGCTTTGGCTGACTCTGTATCGGTCGGGGAGTATGTCATCACAACAGGAACTGTGAGGGACGATGGAACTTCAAAGAGCTATGTCATACCGGAGTATCCCGCCGTTTCACATTTTGAGGTGGTCAACGCATTAATCCGATCAGCTCAAGAGGCTGAGGTTAAGTTTCACGTAGGCATTACCTGGTCTATCGATGCATTTTATGCCCGGAATAAGGTTCTTACACCCGAGGGCGAGATTAGTTCAATGTCTTATTCCGGCTATACACAACAATCGATGAATCCACTACTCGAAGATCTCAAACAGGCTGGCGTAAAAAACTGCGACATGGAGGCGAGCACCATACTCACCCTATCGAGTTTATTTGGGTTGAAAGCAGGGTGTATTTGTACAGTATCGGACCGTACCCCCTGGCCCGGTCCTTCTTCTGAATCTTTGGATTTAGATCGAAATATGGCAGGATGTATTGACATCGCAGTAAAGGCCATGTTAGAAGTGGCAAAAGCCGAACAATAAATTTGACACCTGATGCCCCTCCAAACTTCCCAACCTTCCCATGGAGATAATCCCGAAAGCTGGGGCTTTACCCTACCGAAGGCTAGACTCAGGTGAGATTGGATTCTTAGTAATCTCACGACATGATTCAGATCACTGGATCTTGCCGATGGGTAAAATTGATCCTGGTGAGACTCCTGAAGAAACAGCTAAGCGGGAAGCCCAGGAGGAAGCAGGTGTTGAAGTTCAACCTAAAGATTCTATCGGGGTTCTTTCTTTTATCGACAAATCAGGATTAAAGCAGGACGTTGCCTTCTATATGGCGGAGTATATTGGAGATGCGGAGTGGCCTGAACAGCATCTGCGTCGTAGGCGCTGGATAGCATTAAACCAGGCTGAGAAGGTAATCGCCCCAGATTTCATTACATTTGTCAGGACAGCTCGGAACCTGATTGAGCCAATGGCCAAAGAATAGCAATAGAAAACATCTCACTCTAACCCGGTTCGCGCACGCCTTACATTTTCTAACGGATACTACAACATTGGATTACGACCGCACTGAGATACCCGCAACCTACGCAAGGGCAAGGAAGCTCCCCGAAGCCACACTAAGGGTTTGGTTGGACGCAATTTCGGAACGAATCGTTGGATCAATCAACTGCATCTTAGACGTTGGATGCGGGACAGGACGGTTTTCTGAGCCCCTTGCCAGAAATTTCGGGGCAAAGCTTATTGGGATAGACCCATCTTTCAGGATGCTGGACCGAGCTCCAGTTGCCGGGAACAGGGGAATTGCGAAATTTGTCAACGGAGATGCTCATTCTCTCCCGATCAAGGATGGATCATTTGACTTGATATTTCTGTCAATGGTGTACCACCACCTGGATAAACCTGCCAGAGCAATTCAGGAGTTTCAACGGGTGGTCCGGCCGGGTGGTAGCCTGGGTATTCGAAATTCAACCCTGGATCTCCTGGATACGGTGCCATATCTCAAGTATTTTCCGTCCGCACGTCAAGTCTGTGATAAAATGCTTCCCGGAACATCAGAGCTCATTGCAGAAATTGAAAGGACCGGATTCCTTCTGGTTGACCACACAGTAATTAATCAAGCATTCGCCGGATCATTCAAGGAATACCGTGAAAGAATCGCTCAACGGGCTCAATCGGATTTGGCGAGTATACCGGATTCAGAGTTTAAGCAGGGGTTAGAAGAGATGGAAAGAGACGAGGACTCGCGGGTGCCCGGGCCAATCATTGAACCGGTAGACCTGTTCGTATTCAGCCGATCCTGACAGAAATCAGCACATCTGGTACCACCTCCAGGCATCCGAGACAACACGCCATGAACGAACGGAATGCTGTAAGAGCTATAATTCTTACCTCGAATGGCCGGATTTTGCTCATGAAGATCCAAGAACCCATCACCGGAAATCAGTTTTGGATCACCCCTGGAGGGGCCCCAGAGAAACACGAAACTGCTGAGGAAGGGTTGCGGCGTGAGCTCGTGGAGGAGACGGGACTTGAAGAGTTCCAGATCGGTCCACTTCTGTGGACTCGAGAACATCACTTCACTTGGAATGGCAAGGAATACTTCCAAAAGACAAACAGACCATTTTGAACCTCGGATGGACGAGCTGGCAGCTCCCGGAGAATGGTCTGCTTTCCGTGGCTTTCGGTGGTGGAACCTTGACGAAATAGAGATGTCAGATGAGACTTTCGCCCCCCGTCGTATCCACACGCTCCTTGGACAGCTTATAGAAAATGGACCACCGGAACATGCATCAGATGCTGGAATTTGACAAACTCGTTCCGCGAGTTCGTGGGTGCCATGACTTATGTACGCAATATTGGTCAACATCGGTTGGGAGCAGATTGGCCCTGGTGGGCTTCCTCACAGATTTGAATAGGTAACCAAGGAAATGGAAATCAATGAACAATATCTCCTTGAAACTCTAAGGAGGATGATCGGTATTGATTCTGTGGTACCGAACGAAGAGTGTCTCTCACAGTTCATTACTGATGAGCTTGAAAGGATGGGAGTCGAAGTAGAATGGGACGAGATTGCTCCCGGTAGACCTAATGTCTATGCCACTGCAGATCTGGGCCCATCTGAGAGATATCTTGTTTTCTCAGGTCACTCGGACACGGTCGGGGTGGCCTCCGGCTGGGAGACGGACCCCTTCACAATGACGGAGAAGGGCGACCGTCTTTACGGTTTAGGCATCTATAACATGAAGGGAGGACTGGCCTGTTCCCTTGCGGCCTTTAAAGCATTGATCGAAGCCGAGGAGTGGCGCGGAAAGCTCGGTCGTCTGGGATTTGCCGCGACGGTGGACCAGGAGGGACACAGCATTGGAGCCAGGGCCCTATTGAAAACCCAGCACGGCAGATGTGACGCAATGCTGCACGCCGAGCATTTCTACGGCGATTCCCAAGAGGACTACCTGCCTATCGCAGCAACAGGAAAGGTCCTATACAGACTGGTGGTGAAAGGCCGAGCGGCTCACGCCTTCAGACCCCATCTCGGTGGGATAAATGCAGTAGAGGATGCTTCTCGAATCGTGTCTGCATTAAACGGGCTCCGACTTCGAGACCATCCGCTGTTCGGGAAGGGAACTGTTTGCGTGCTGAAAATCGAGGGAGGATACAAGGAATATTCCATTGTCGTTCCCGAGGAATGTGAGGTTGTAATCACCCGCTTAACCGTACCAGGAGAAACGAGAGAGGTTGCCGTAGAAGATATGCGAGAGCTCATTAGTTCTCTGCACCTTGACTCTGAAGTAGACATCGAGACTCCACCACCCAGCTACGATCCTTACTTTCTCGAAGAGGATGCAGGGATCTTAAAGCCATTCAGGAAGGCCTACCGGATGGAGGTTGGTAAGGAGCCTTACTTTGCCGGTCATCGAGGCATCGTAGATGCCAACGTTTTTGTCAGCGAAGGGAATATTCCCACTGTCGTGTTTGGGCCCAAGGGTGGAAATCATCACTGTCCCGGCGAATATGTGGAGAAATCGACCCTGGTTCCAGTTGCGAGGGTGTTCGCTAAAACTGCTTGTGAATTTCTCTGTCAGTAGATCCGTTTCTAATTGTCACTTGTGAAAAACCGGCGAAAATCAGTGGATTGTTTCGAAAGCCACGTCCTGAGCCCTTCGACAAGCTCAGGATAAACTCCGTCTAAGGAGGCACTAAATTCTGTTTGACACCTAGTGCCCGGCTTAGGCGCGCCCAGTCTCCACGGCGTTTGAGCGTCCTTCGACTGCGTCCCCCAAACACCGGGGGACTCCGCTCAGGATGTAGTCAAAAAGAACACTCAAAATCAGAACTATGACGAATACCCGCGATCAAGATAACATCCTGAGCCCTTCGACAAACTCAGGATAAACTCCGCGGAGCGCCAGCGTCGCCTAGTCGAAGGGTGACTTGCGATTTCGGACATTCATCTCAGGCCAGCGGTATTGTTAAATGTAAGACTAATTTTCATATACTAGGAAAACTCAATGACACAGAACTATTGACCACAAAAAGGAGCTACCAAGTGAGTCTCGCGGGCCTTCCTGTTGGAGAACCTGTGGATGAAGGCAGTATGCAGGATGTCCCTAGGAAAGGGGAATATGGGGGACAGTTTGTTTCTCTGTCGCCAATAAATCCCGATTTTGATGTTCAGGAGCTTTACAACTGCTCGCACGGAACCGAGGAGAAAGAGTTGGTTTGGACCTATATGGGATATGGGCCATTCAAAAACGAGAATTCAATGTGCGTGTGGCTTCAGGAAAATGCAGAATCTTCGGATCCCATCTTCTTCACAGTTCATCAGAAGCCTTCAGGTCGGCGAGTGGGGATGGTCAGCTTTCTCAACCTCGCACCGGACGTGCGGAGACTTGAGATAGGTCATATCTGGTATGGGCCGGAAGTTCAAAGAACGAACGTGAATACGGAAGCCGTTTACCTGATGCTCAATGAGGCATTCGATCGACTCCGATATCGTCGAGTAGAGTGGAAATGTGATTCATTAAATGAACGATCCCGCTCTGCCGCGAATCGACTAGGGTTCAAGTTCGAAGGAATTTTCAGATATCATCTTATTGTCAAAGGACGGAATAGAGATACGGCTTGGTATTCAATGTTGAACTCTGAATGGCCCCCAATCAAAAAGAATCTGGAGACCTGGCTATACAATAATAGTGATGACAAAAGCGTTTCACTGCGCAAGCTGACCGCCGAGGCAAATCAAAAGACACCTGACTCATGATATTGCTGCCTGCGATCAAGATTTGATTCTCTTGTGGGGATGTTTTCGATGTTAACTGCAGAGTGTGTTTTTTTATCACGGTACACAAGGCACAACACCGAGTTCCCGCCTCCGAACCCAGGAGACGGCGTGTCCTCTTCACTGCAGGGTGAATGTGAATAGGCCCCCCACACAGCGAATGCTTGAGTTCGGCCTCTACGTTGAGGATGTCGCGCGGGCGGCTGACTTCTACGCCCGTGTCCTGGGGTTTCGAACCCTGAGTTTGAACGAACGGATTGGCGTGCGAAACGTGGTATAAATCCGCTGAGCCGTTTTCAGCGATACGGACAGGTAGTGCCTGGATCGGTAAGAGGGCACTCCCAATACAAACAGATAAAGTAAATGGGCAAGCTCGTCAAATGAAATTCGAAGCCTTTCAAGATAAGTGCCCGTGAAATCTTTAAACCGATATCCACACCGTGAACACCTGAACCGATCGTCTTTTAATAAGGGCAACCTGCGCTGATAATCGCAGCTTGGACATCGCCTTTTTCCACCCCAACGGGCTGCACGAAAATAGGCCCTACTTATCTTGCAGTCATTTGCTAACTTAAGTGGATTAATTACCAGCATATTATTAATATACGCTGGTGCCAATATCTACTCAATCACCTTATCTTTTAGCAATGCACGGCCACTTCTGCAACCCAAAACGTTATCTGCAACCTGAACCCGCTTTATTAGGAGGATTCTGGTCTGGGGCTGAACTTCGAAGAACCGACAGAGGACGTAATTGTAGCTCTAGAGCAATCGATTCCTCTTGTCATGGAACATGAGGGATACGCCTCTCTGTTGGCAGAACAGCCCGAACTGGCAGAGAAGGCCCCTTTAACCCAACCGACAAAATCCTGTATCGGCCTATCAGTTGCCTTGATTAGAGACTCTGAATGTGTCTGGGCAAAGGGGTTCGGTTTGCGCAGTTCCGAAACTCGGGAGCCAGTCACGTCTGACACAGTGTTCTCATCTTGGTCATGTGTCAAGCCTGTCTCAGCCTATGCCGCTCTAAGACTGTATGAGCTTGGGGCCCTCGATCTCGACCGCCCCATCTGCGAGCTAGTTTCCGATCCATTCATCCCAAATGAGTCGCGAGTGGAGAAGGTAACTGCTCGCATGGTGCTCTCTCACACTAGTGTCGTGTCCCGCCAATAAGTTCAAATAGTCGCTTAATCTTTTCGAGGATGGATTCTGCGGTGGCAGTCCACACAAAGGGTTTTGAATTTGAGTTGTAGTGATCGGCGAATTTCTTGATGTTATTGACCAGATCTTTCACGCTACGAAAGGAACCCCGGCGGATTGCCTTTTGTGTAATGATGTTGAACCAGATCTCGACTTGGTTTAGCCAGGACGCGTAAGTGGGTGTATAGTGGACCTGATATCTTGGCCGGGCTGCAAGCCATTGTTTGGTTTTAGGGTGCTTGTGCGTGCCATAGTTGTCCAAGACCAGGTGAATATCGAGATCCTCCGGGACGTTTGCCTCGATGTGCTTTAGGAATTGAAGGAATTCCTGATGACGGTGTCTCGGTTTACATTGTGTTAACACTTTTCCCGAGGCGATCTCTAGAGCAGCAAACAGCGTCGTTGTCCCGTGTCTGATGTAGTTGTGAGTTACGCCTTCGACGTAACCCAAACCCAGTGGCAGAATCGGTTGCGTTCGATCTAATGCTTGGACCTGGCTTTTCTCGTCCACACAGAGCACCATAGCATTGTCTGGCGGGTTGAGGTAGAGCCCGACAACGTCCCTGACCTTCTCTACAAAGAAGGGATCGTTTGAGAGTCTGAAGTGTTTCTGTCGATGAGGTTGAAGTCCGAAGGCTTTCCAGACTCGCTGAACGGTGGACTTGGAGAGCCCAGTCTCAGCTCCGATGGACCGACAGGTCCAGTGAGTTGCATGCCTTGGCTTTGTCTTCAAGGTTTTGCCAATGAGCCTGGCAATCTTCTGGTCGGAGATTGAACGTGGACCTCCAGGACGCATCTCGTCGTAAAGCCCCATCAGCCCTTGAGCACAATAACGATTACGCCATTTCCCAATCGTGGCATAGGACAGTCCCAGCTTCTGGCCTATCTGTAGATTCGTGAGTCCGATATCACTCATCAGTATGATCTTCGCACGGCGCACCAAAGAATGCGGTAAGATCCGCGAACCAGATATCGCCTTCAATTCACTTCGGACTTCATCACTAAGGTTCAATGGCTGCAATGGACGTCCCATTTTCATCGGTTCCTCCTTGGATAAGGGTATAAGGAACCATAAGACGAATCCATTACTTTGTCAAGTTATTTCTGGGACATAACACTAGTGGACTCTCACATAATGAACCAGAGAGACAGTTTTTCCACGAGCCTGGAGAGAAGTTTCGATATTCCAATCAAGGATTTGCTTACCTTCAACTCGCAATGGAGCAGTTGACTGGCGTATCGTTTACACAGCACCTTCAGGAGAGTGTCCTCCAGCCTTTGGGCATGACCGGTAGCAGCCTCGACTGGTGCGATCAATACCAATCCAAGGTCAGCTGATCTACACAACGGTGATGGAACAGTCCACGACCCAGGCTACAGCTTCTACAAGAGCCATCACAATCAGGCATTTCACGGCTTGCTTACGACACCGTCAGCGTATGCTCAGTTTGTCTGTCAGATTCTGCAACCTTCGGTCACTCCAGGAGCGGCTGGTGCTTCCCAGATGCTGAGACCAATGACAGCAATCAGTGACACACTCTCCTGGGGACTTGGATGGGGCATTGAGCACTCGATGGATGGCGACCTATTCTGGCACCACGGTGGATTTGGTCACAATCTGATTATGGCGTCAAAGGCTCACAAGATTGGCATAGTCATTTTCACAAACTGCGCCGGCGGACTCAGCTTTGAGAGGATCGTTGAAGCTGCACTTGGAGGCAGTCATCCGATCCTGCCTTGGCGAGGGCCTTGGTATACGCCTTTCTGATTCTTAGCATCGTTCAGGCAGCAGATAACACGAGCGCCCCCGGCTCCGGCTCCTTCGCGCCTTCGCCCAAACCACCATCCTCCTTCGCTGCTGCCCACCTACGCTGCCACCTTCGCTGACGCTTCGGTGGCCAAGGAAGCTATGGTGGGCAAGGCGCAGCTTTGGAGGACAAAAGGTGGTTCGCACACGCCAGACGTTAAATTCAAGCAGCGCAAGAGGAACACCTATGATCTCAGGTGACTCTTCAGTTAGAGCAACCAAGGCTTTCTGTGTCGGACAGGCGAAGTCCGGAACAGTATCTCTGTGTGGTCTGCTAGCAACACATCACCGCGCTGCCCACGAACCCGAGCGAGAGCAAACCCTTGATATGATTCTGCGAGAATCGCGTGGTGAAGTTGACGCGAATGCCTTCCGGGCCTATCTCATAGAACGAGACCAGCGATTAAATCTTGACTATGATATCTCATGGGCTAATCAATTCATCCTCAGCTATCTGCTGGGGGTCTTTCCTAATGCCAAGTTCATCGTTCTCATTCGAGATGCATACACCTGGGTCCAATCAACCGTCGGGCACATGCTCAGCCGCGAGATCCCACTCGATGTGCGTTCGTTTCTAGATTGGTGGTTTAAACCCGACCGCTATCCTCACTCGGGCCACGATCGCGTACTAGAAAAGCACAACCTCTATTCAACTGCGGCCTTCTTGAACGCTTGGAACCAACATGTGAATGTCTGTACCAAGGTTATCCCTATAGAGAGGCGTCTTATTCTGAGAACCCATGAATTGAATCGGTCTCATCGGTGCCTCGCCGAATTCCTACAGATTACTATAGATTCTCTTGCTGCTGGTGATGTACACCTTAACCGGAGTACCTGGTCGGGTAAGATCGATTCTTTGGTGAAGCGATCCTACTTGAATGAGATGGTTGCAACGATATGTGGTGAGAATATGGCCCGATATTTCCCGGAAGTCACTCAAATGGAACAGGTCTACACATTGTGGGAGCCTGGCACCCCGAAAGGTTGAAAAAACGCCGATCTAACAAGGTCGGCTTGAGTGAGGGATTAAAATAGAAAAATGATTGTCTATGTCGTGCGCTCTATCTCTGCCCCTTTATAGCTTCACTCTATTTGGGGCGCGCTGCCAGCATTTAACACGAAAGCGGCGCAAGATTACCCAACCACCTTGCCCCGAAAAGTCGCCCACAAAAACCCCATCACAAGTTAGGCGTGAAGGTATTCAATGTCTGGACTATTCCGAAAAATTGATTGTCACAGTTTACCAGTAGCAAATCTCGATTCTGCTATTGAGTTCTATCAAGAAAAACTCGGACATGAGCTAATCTGGCGCAGTGGAGAAGCAGCCGGACTCCGTTTCCCACAATCGGACGCGGAGCTTGTTCTTCATACCGATGCTCGACCGATAGAAACAGATCTCTTTGTTGATTCAGTTACCGATGCTATTCAGCAATTCAAGACAGCTGGTGGGACAGTAGTCTCTGGTCCGTTTGACATTGCTATTGGCAAGTGTGCGGTTCTACGAGATCCGTGGGGAAATGATATCATTATCCTCGATACGTCTAAAGGATTACTGCAGGTTGATCCACATAAGAACGTTATCAAATAGTAAATTTTTTAACCTGCTGCTGGTAATGACGGCGGGTTTGAGTTAGTCGGACGATTCTATGGTGTGCGCTGTATTTCCGCCCTTTTAAGGCCTCCGCTTGATGGGGCGCGCCGCCATCGGTTAACATGTGGCTCCCGGCTCACTACGTTCGGCCAAAAAGGCCGTGACTGAATCGTTGACAGATTGTAAAAGCGCAAATCTCTTTCCCTATGCACGGCCCTTTCCACGAAAGCGGAGCAAGAACCCAACCACTCCACACCGAAAAGTCGCGCACAAAAACCAAAACCGCCTCATCTACGACGGATGGCTGTATATCAAGGTTTAGGGTGCAGCATCAGGTGAAACTTTGCATGAAACCTTTATTTGCTACTTCGATTGCTGACAGTCAAGGTGATCTGATCAATAAACTGGAAAAGCTACTTCCCCTTGTGTTGGATCGGTTTGAGGGCATCGCGGTCCTGGCTACAACGAATACCGATGATCGAATTTTGAAAGTCTTGCATGATGCCCAGGCGTTTATAGATCGGGCTGAGTCAGATATTGACTCTATCGGGTTGCATCGGCGGCAATCAGTCAAATTGGCCATGGAGAATAGTAGAAATGGTCACATCCTATATGCAGACGCAGATCATATATTGCGTTGGGTAGAACAGGACCCAAGAGAGCTTGACCTGGTTTTAGCGAGGATAAAAGGTTCCGATTGTACCGTCGTTGGACGAGGTCCCAAATCCTTTGAGGCTCTTCCGAAGAGACTCAAGGAAACAGAGAAAATTGTAAATCATATTTTTTCTCTGATTACAGGACAAAGGTGGGACCTCATGATGGCTGTTCGCGGCCTTTCAAGAGTTGCAGCAGAATTGATAGTAAACGAAAGCGAGGTCAACACAATTGGAAACGACGTTGACTGGCCATTATTATGTAAAAAGAACGGCCTTATTCTTGATTACATAGAAGCTGAAGGGCTTACGTACAAGACGGAATTTGACTACGCGAATGATCTCGACGACAGTCAAGATCAGATTCCCGAGGCATGGGCTTTGAGAGTGAAGCTTGCTTATCAGCACGTAGTTGCTATGGGACCATACATAGATAAATGAAGAAACAAACCATTGTGTTGTGCACTTTATGTTGGCCCTGTTGAGGGCCGTGAAGGGGGCCGCGCCAACTTCAGGTAACACAGCACTCCCGAGCTTCTGCCCATACGGGCCTTCGCAGAACCCCAGTGGGGTCGGGAGTGCTGGAAACGTTATCTGACATGAGATATGATAAACATTCTCGGATGTAGATGTTGCTGATCGCGGCTAATCGAACTTACAGTCCGCTTTCTATCAGAAAAAGTAACCAGATGACAAACCAGTGGACACATATTGCAGACCGCATCGTTCAGGGTCTTGCCGTCCAAGCGGGCGAGTTGATCCAAGTGCGAGATGGAGCAGGACGCTATGATGTGCTAAAGGAAATATTGCTGGGTATAGAGAGAGCCGGAGCGACTCCCTTAGTTCAGATTATGACAGAAGATTATTTGCATCGACTTTGGAAGGATGCACCGCAGGAGTATCTATCAAATTGGGATCAGCATCGACTGTCATGGGCCCAGCAAAGTCAGCGCCGGATTAGATTAGTAGGAGCTGAGGGAGATGGAATTGATACCATTCCTGATGCAGCGTTGGCCGCAGGGATGGCGGCCTGGTCTAAAGCGGCACAACGCTTGGCCGGACTTGAAGACGAGCAGATATCTCCGTTCATGCTAATCGCCGTTCCGACAGAGGAAGGTGCAAAAAAGTTGGGTGTATCATTTGAATCGTTGGAAGATATGGTCTTACCAGCCTTAGGTGCCGATCTGCTTGAAATCAAACAGGCTCTTGATCCAGTATTGGCGTCCCTGCAAGGGAAACAAAGACTTATAATTCAAAGCGATCATGGGCACAGTCTGAGTCTCCAGCGAGGTGATCGAATGTGGTTGAGTGATGACAGTTACATTGATGTGGAAGACCTGGATCGTGGCGCCGTTGTATCGAATTTACCCACGGGTGCTGTCTATACAACCGTATTGGAAACCTACACTCAGGGTAGTCTATGCCTACCTCGAGCAGGTCCGGCTAGCAATGTTGTATTTCATTTTGACAAAGGTCGTATTGCAGAGATTGAGGCGTCTCGGGGGGCTGATGTGCTTTGTGCCTGGTTGGATAGTCATTCCGGTGAGCCTCGCCGAGTTGGGCATATTGGTATTGGGCTCAATCCATACTTGCACCAATCAGTAGGATGGGCGTTGGTCGACCACATTGCTCAGGGTAATCTATGGATTTCGTTGGGTGAGAATCGATATATGGGGGGCCAAAATTCTTCATCACTCAACGTGGACTACATAATATCACATGCAACGCTACTCGCGGACGATCAGGTGGTCGTTTCCAAAGGAAAAATTGTCATTTGACAATTCGGGTTACACTTTGGCCAATATGCTGTCCACTTAAGCGCGTGGACGAAACCCTTGGAGAGAAGTCATGGTTCCGATGGATTTTGGATTTGTCCCTGACTCCGGCGGCGTCAAGATTGCAACCCCTGTGAAAGCCGATGTCGAACGTCGCATCCTGAAGGTGGCTCAAAAGCATTTTGAAGGGAAGTATGAACGTCTCGAGATTCGGTTTCGTTCACAGTTCTGCTACATAGATGTATTCTGTGAACCGAATCTGCCTAAAAATTGGCCACCGAAAAGCTGGAAGGTTAACCGACAAGAATACATCGAAAAGCTTAGGAAGACACCTATCCACCTATGCCGCCTCCGTTATTTCGGACAGGACCAGTGGGGTTTCGGATTCTTCAGCTACTCGAATGAAAAGTACCAGCCGTCTGTGTATCCGGACGGAAACTTCCTCGGGAAACCTGAAGATGCATTTGTGATAGCAGGTGAAGTTCATTTGTTAGGATAGATCTCCGATACGGGTTCCCCTTTCCGGCGGAATAGGCCTGCCCTGCAAACGCTCGCTTCGCTCCTTCCTCCTTCGCTCCTTCGGAGCTTCGGAAGGACAGGCCGGAGCTTCGGAGGACAGGTAAGGCTTCGTTCGCTTTAAAGAGGTGGGCAGAGTTGGAAGGCTGGCTTCCAGCACTTGGCATGTAACCACTAATGTGTTACATTCCAAGCGAAGAATAGCCAACCTTGTTGAAGACCTGCGAGATAGGGGACCGAACAGAGGCGATTGGCCTAACTACAGCAAACTTGGACCAGATCAGTATCATTGTCACCTTTCGCCAGGTTGGGTAGCCACCTGGTCCTAGAAGAGAGGTTCCAAAACCATCGAGGTGTACTATGCAGGCAGTCGTGAAGACGCCCCGTATTGAGATCAAGATCACTGGAGAGATTCCGAAGAAGCTGCTCTCCGTCCTGGAAGAAGAGTATGGCGAGAAAATTCAGCTCTCGGAAGAAGAAGAGACTGACGAAGAGACCGTCAATATATTCGAGACCGACTGGTACCAGGAAATCAAATCAAGCACGAAGCCGGGCGAAAACCTCCGGATCTACCGTGAGAACCATGGTTTGACTCAGGCCAAGCTGGAGAGATGGTTGGGGGCATTCCTCGTCAACACATATCAAATATGGAGAGAGGAACCAGGGCGATCAGCCTGAAGACTGCTCGGAAGCTTGCGAAGCTATTCAGGATATCCGTTGAGAAATTCGTCTGAAGACTGGACGTGATAGACAGTTACGACTCTTGATCAAGAGGGACACTTGACGCGTAATCCTGCGCTCCCAATTTCTGCAAGTTGGGAGCGCGCGTCGTTTGAGTGAATCGTCTCTACGGGTGGATGGTCTGAAACAAACGGCAGCAGCTATGGATACGTCATAATTAATTGCGCATACATGAAAGGCCGTCAAACGTGAGACGTGAAACGTGAAAAGCAATAGCAGCAAAAAGCAACAGCATGGTTTAGAGGTCAGGAAGAGTTGAAGCAGGAAAGGCAAACGTGAAAGGCAGGAGCAAAGGCGGGGACCATGGGTCAGAGGTCAGAGGTCAGAGGTCAGAGGTCAGAGGAAAGTCAAAACTGGAAGTCAGGGACAGGGCAAAGGCAGTAGCAGTGGCACCCGTAAAGCGTTGATAAATTCCGAACGTCCATATAAAATACGAATTAATTAACAGGATTACAGTATCTTACGTAAAGAGATCGTCCATGCCCTGGCTTCAGAAAAGGAGCAGGTCCGTGAAGCGGAACTATCCGGGATATATGCGCAAACACTTAAGACGTTATGGATAGCAGCCGATTTACATGGTTAATTCTGCGCGCGCGTGCAGAATTGATAGAGGCAAGGGAAAAGCAGTGGCAGTGTAAGGCGTCGACCAAACCCCGAACACCCCAGAAGATAATACGATTTAAATTGTAGAATTACAGTATATTACGCACAGAATTCACCCAGGCCTGACTTCAGGTAAGGAATTGTGAACGCGCGTTCACAATTGGGTTGGAGCCACTACCGGGTGCTGTTGATCGGATCGATGTCTACCCTGGCGGCGTGAGGGAACCCGCAGGAAACATACGGCCAAAACATGGAGTTTATTCTGGATGAGTGAATTATATGCTATTCTATGGAGTGAGTGTTCAAGGCCAGAGAATCTGTTATAAATATCCTAGCCTTTCCCTTTTTCACTTTTGTCAAGCAACAGGGGCTCTTAACACACATTTCTGGACTCCGGCCGCGGAGTTTATCCAAAGAGCCTGACGAAGGATTCCCCCTTCTAAAAGATAAGTCGGATTCAAGATGCGCATCATGAAGATCGACCTCATAGAGGTAGTTTCTACTGAGGTCAGCCCTCCTCTCTTCCTTCTCGCCTGATTCCACCCACCTCAAGATTCTCCTCCAACTCTGGAGAAACCTTGAGGACCCGGGTCCCTGAGATATTCATCCATCCCTTACAACATTCCACATTACCGTCTTCATTTGCACGGCACCCTCCAGCTTATCCCCCCTCTGCTTCACCGAGTAGTCGCCCACAGTCATATCGGACTTTCAGGTCATGAATCCGTCCCAGGTCGCCAAGGATCTGCGTTGTATGTATGGTCCCCCACCTTTCATGGAGAGCGGATGAATTTATTTTTTCAAGCCGTTTAAACCAATTCTGTCCAACAGGCATCTAATAATTAAGAGAAAGACGATGATCCTGATCTTTCGAAAGGCATTTTCAGAGATCCGCAACAGGAGGCTCAATGACGAGCAAGCTACTTTTTTTATTTATGTTATCCATCATCATGTTGCCGTCCAGCCCCCGGGCAAAAGAGGCCGTGGGTTCAATCAGTGGCTATGTGAAAGACGCCTCAAACGGAGAGACCCTGCCCAATGCAAGCGTAGTAATAGACAGCACAACCATGGGGACCACAACCGACAGGGCGGGTTACTTCGTCATCAGCCGGCTCACAACAGGCTCATATTGGATCACGTTCAGTTATATCGGTTACGAAAGCAGGTCGATAAAAACAACCGTTCAACCGGGCCAGACCTCAACGTATCTTGTGGAATTGACCCCCATTACCCTCGAGGGCGATGAGATTGAAACCGTTGGCAAGCGCCTATCCCCTACCGAGATAGCCCCGGTCGGCAGTTTCGGCATCCGGGTCACCGAACTCGCCCGCATCCCCACCGTAGGTCAGCCGGACCTCTTGAGAGGCATCCAACTCCTGCCCGGCGTACAGGGGTCCAGCGACAATTCGGCGGGCCTTTTCGTGCGCGGGGGCATACCCGGCCAGAACCTGATCCTCTTAGACGGCGTCGTCGTTTACAACCCCAGCCACCTGTTCGGCTTCTTCAGCACCTTCAACCCCGACGCGCTCAAGAATGTACTGCTCTTGAAAGGTACGTTCCCTGCCCGGTACGGAGACCGCCTCTCCAGCGTCTTGGACATCACCAACCTAGACGGCAACCGGAAATCCGTATCTGCCAGGACCTCTCTCAACTTGATCAGCGCTGGGTTAACCGCTGAAGGGCCCCTTGGCAACAAAGGGTCATGGATGGTCTCGGGACGGCGCACCTACCAGGAACTGATCAACTCCCCCCTCTTTAGCCACATCGTGGAGTCTATGTTCAGCACCCGAACAGGCACGCTCGCCTCTGCGGGGCCTGCACCCGGCGATGGATTCGGTCTGGGCGGTGTGGGAGGGGGCGTTGGCGGTGGGGGAAGGGGCGTTGGCGGTGGGGGAAGGCGTTTTGGCAGGGCAAGGTTCAACTTCGGACCGACAACCAGCGACTTCGACCAGGGCTACAACTTCTACGATACCAATTCCAAGATCAACTTAGACCCGTCCCCTTCCAACAAGCTCTCGCTCAGCGGATACCTGGGGCACGACGGGCTTGACCTGACGCTGCCCTCCTTCAGAACGACCCAACGCCAGCAGCTCTTGGACTGGGGCAACCAGGTCGGCAGCCTCCGCTGGATGCAGATTGTTACCGACAGGTTCTTGAGCAATACACAGTTTTCAGTCAGCCGGTATGCTTCCAACTTTTCGGTCAACGCCACCGGGGACGATCAGGACGCCCCGGCCACCGGAGGCGGAGGCCTACGCGGCTTCGGCTTAAACCGAGACAATCGCATCCTGGATCTGACTTTCAAGGCCGACCTGGACTTTTATGCCAGTTCCAACCACACCATCAGGGCCGGCGCACAGGGAACGCGGTACGACGCGTCCTACAGGCAGGGGTTCAGCGACTCCATCCGTTCGGAAATCAACACCGTATCCCGCTACGAAACCGGTTACCTGGAATACACCCTGCGCAACGCGAAGTTCGAGTTCACGCCGGGCGTGCGGCTCAGCCATTTTCAACTCGGGAACTACACGGACGTCTCACCCAGGGTCTCGGCACGCTACAACGTGAACGAACGTTTCGCGCTCAAAGGTGGGTGGGGAATCTACCACCAGTACATCAACCTCATCTCGGTCGAGGGGTTCTCCTACACAACCGACATGTGGCTGCCGGTAGACGAGACGCTCACCCCCGGCCGTGCCGTCCACACGGCTGGCGGCTTCACCTTTAGACCTCTCGAAGGCTGGGAGACGGACATCGAGGTCTACCACAAGGACCTGTCCAACCTGGTCGAGTTCCAATCGCAGGTTCGCCTGAACCCCGGCGCGTCCCTCTCAGACCTGTTCCTCCAGGGAACGGGCAGGGCTTACGGAGGCGAACTGCTCCTCAGAAAATCGGCTGGCCGCACGACCGGCTGGGCAGGTTATACCCTGGGTTACACCCGCCAGAAGTTCCCCGAACTGAACAACGGGAAAGAGTTCCCGCCCAAGTACGACAGGCGGCACGACGTCTCGCTTGTCATGAATCACGATATCGGCCGCGGCTGGAACCTCAACCTCAACTGGGTCTACGGAACGGGCCAGGCCTATACCATACCCGATTCCCGGTATACGGTAACCCAGCCAAACGGCCAAACGACCTCCTACATCCACACATCCGAAAAAAACGCCTACCGGCTGCCCGCATATCACCGCATGGACATGGGGATTACCAAAGATTTTTACCTGGGGGAGGCCAGGGCCCAGCTCGTTCTCAGCGTCTTCAACCTGTACAACCGGCGCAACATCTGGTATCGTACGTTCGACGCCACGGAAGAAATCGTAGAGTTCCAGGACGTGCTTCTCCAGCCTATCCTACCAAGCATCGGATTTAGATTCATCATGTGAGGAAAAACCATGACTCGGAACTTTCACTGCCTTCGAATCGCGCTTATCGTGGTTCTGTTCACAGGCGGTTGCAACAACAGTCCCACGGATTCTGAGACAGCGTTCAAGCCGACCCTGTATCTCGAGGGTTTTTTGAGCGCAGGCAATCCGGTTGACGACCTCTTTGTAGGCGTCACAACGCCCCTTTACGAGACGGTCGACAGGGACCAGAGCGGACTCTCCGGCGCAGCGGTCACGCTCGAGGTAGACGGCACAACCTCCGAGTTGTCCCCCCTGCCCGGAAAGACGGGCTACTACTATCTTCCAACCCTGATGAGGGTCGAACCGGGAAAGACTTATCGACTTACGGTGGAGGTCGAAGATGGGGTCGCTCAGGCCGAAACAACAGTCCCCTTCCCGCCCACGGTTACGGCATCTTCCACCCGGCTACAGGTGGGAGGCGATTCCTTCAGTGCGACGTGGGAGGGTGAAACAGGGGCAGAATACATGACAGAAACCGTAGCCCAGTCTCTCGGGGATCAGATCCCTCTGGAGTCTCTGCTTGGGGGGTTCGGACGGTTCAGGGGATTTGGTGGAATCGGAATCGACACGACCGGCTTTGCCGCCTTGAGGGACAGCCTGGCGCAGGCCAGCAGGTGGCGGTATACACAGAACCAATCGACAACCCTGGATCTGAGACAATTTTCTCACTACGGGACCTACGTTTTCCGGGTATTCGCCATAGACAAGAACTACGCGGACTTCCTGATTTCCAGCAACCAGGACCCTCAGACGCTGGACGAGCCCCGGTTCCACGTCTCGGGCGGAATCGGGCTCTTCGCCTCCATGGCGGCGGACTCTGTCGTTTTCACCCTGGAGTGATACCAACCGAGACCCTACCAAGTTGACATCGCAGATTGTCCCCTCTGGACGGAGACTTTTAGAGATTTGACATTTGGATAGAAAAAAGGACTTTGCATCAGATGCAAAGTCCTTTTCATCTACACCTCTTCTTGTCGTGCAGCGTCAGGCTAGGAATGTCTCGGGAGTCTGATTTGTTAGGTATTCACTGTCAGCCGGCCGATCAGCTCAGGGTATTTGTTCAGGGCTTCTGACATCCCGTCCATATCGAACATGCCGGATGCGTCGGCGAGGCGATGGCCCCATTGCTCGACGGGCGGACAGCCGTATTGTTGCCCCAGCGTCTTCATCCGGGTGGCAAATTCTTCGACTTCGTTTACTGTGAGAACGGCGCTGAGTTCCACAACCCTCGCCTTCTCGGTTTCGAGAACCTCCATCAACTCAGGGAGATTCTTTACGGTCGAAGGATCGAAGTCAGGGTCGCCGTTCTTCTGATCCTCGGGCACTTCGGATCCAAGTGCATCCTGGATCTCAGTGATGAGGCGACTCAGTTCCTCCTGGACGAACGAAAGATGTGAATCGATCTCGGCTTGCCCATTTCCCTCGCGAATAGCGGATTCAAGAGTCTGGGCCCGCTGCTGCAGTTCTCCCGCCCCGATCGTCCCTGCGACACCCTTCAGCGAGTGTGACGTCCGCTCAGCGGCCTCTCGCTCCCCTTCCGAAAGCTGGGCACGCACCGTCTCCACCGTCTTCGCCTCCTCTCCCGTGGCGAACCCCTTCACCAGCTTCTCGTAGAAATCCCGCTTGCCCATCACCCTCTTGAGGCCGCCCTCAACGTCCAGCCCGTCGATGGCGGCGAGGCCGGCAATGGGGTCGGATTCGTCGAGGACAGGGGCGGGCCCTATCTGTGGGGTTGCGTCTATGGATTCCCGATCGCCGTGCGGGACCCACCTTAAGAGAGTCTTGAACAACACCTCAGGATCGATCGGCTTGGCGATGTGATCGTTCATTCCGGCTTCAACACATTTCTCGCGATCGCCTTCCATGGCATTTGCCGTCATGGCCAGGATGGGAAGATCGGCAAACCGTGAATCTTTTCGGATTTCGCGTGTGGCACTTACACCATCCATCACAGGCATCTGCATGTCCATCAGAACGGCATCGAAAGGTTGTTGCTGAACTTTTTGAACGCCAATTTTACCATTTTCCGCCAACTCTGTTTCCAACCCGACTTGTCCAAGCAATTCGAGGGCAACCTGCTGGTTGAGTTCGTTATCCTCAACCACCAGAATACGGGCACCCCGAATGGGTGCAAGCATCTCAGGTGAGATGGCTTGTTCTTCGTGCTTTTCAGTTTGTTTGCTTTCGCCACCCAGTACCCGTATGGCTGAATCAAACAAAAGAGAGGGGGTGACGGGTTTGTTCAGGGTGATTTCTATGCCGACCTCATTGGCGCTTTGGATTAAGTCTTCACGTCCAAAAGCAGTAACCATGATGGGGTGTGGACGATTTTTGAGGGCTTGCGAATCCATCTGCCGGATGGTTTCGATGCCGTTTATGCCAGGAGGCATGTGCCAATCGACGAAGACAATCTCATAGCAGCCTGTTGAAAAAGTGCGTTTATGCCAAGATGACTGTTGTCTTTCCTTGTGGTTTGGTCCTATGATATATCAGGTTCAAACTGAGAAGGGAGGACGAGCAAATGGCAATGGGAAAACGAGGACGACAGAGACAGGAAAACCTGTTCATCGCATCGAACACTTTGGTGAAATCTCCGGGTCATCCGTTCTACGAGAAGCTGAATCAGGTATTGGGGGCGAACGGCTTCGACGAGTTCGTCGAGGGGCTTTGCCAGCGGTATTACGCTCCTCATATGGGTCGCAAGGGCATTCCGCCCGGGGTTTATTTTCGGATGCTTTTGATTGGGTATTTCGAGGGACTTGATTCGGAACGTGGGATCGAATGGCGTGTATCTGACTCGCTGACGTTGCGCCGGTTTTTGGGGTATGCCCTTGACGAACAGACCCCGGATCATTCCAGCCTGTCTCGCATCCGGCATCGGCTTCCCTTGGAAGTTCACGAAGCGGTTTTCAAGTGGATCCTGAGGGTCTTGTGCAAAGCGGGTCTGGTGAAGGGGAAGACGTTGGGCGTGGATGCTACGACACTGGAGGCCAACGCCGCGATGCGCAGCATTGTACGCCGTGACACGGGTGAAGGCTACCAGGCATTCCTTGAGAATCTGGCCAAGGCCTCGGGCATTGAAACGCCTAAACGTTTGCACAGACAGCGTATACGGGAGGTGGTTGCGGACAAAGGATATCATAGCAACGATGTATTGACCAGTCTGAAGCAAGGCGGCATCCGGAGTTACATTTCAGAACCGGATCGGGGACGCCGCAAGTGGAACGGCCGACGAGATGAGCAGGCCGCGGTATATGCGAATCGACGCCGGATCAAGGGAGATCGCGGCAAGGCCTTGCGCCGAAGTCGTGCAGAACGGGTGGAAAGAACCATCGCTCACACATATGATACCGGTGGCATGCGCAGGTTGCACTTGAGAGACCGCGGCAATATCCTCAAGCGTTTGCTGATCCACATCGGGGGCTGCAACCTGGCTCTGCTCATGCGCAAAGTGATGGGCGTAGGTACTCCGAAGGCCCTCCAGGACCTGGCCAAGGCCTTGCAGCGTCTACTGCTCGTCCTACAATCACGTTTGCTGCCCTCGGTTACCTTTTTAACCTCTTATCAGCGTCTCCTGCTCAATCTCCTTACCTTGATTTATCTGACCCGCACTCCAGGCGTCTTTTCCGTTTATGTGCGTTGAAAGGTAGTTCTTCAACGGGCTGATAGGGATCACTGAGTGCATCCGCTTCGGAAATTGCCGACAACGCTTCTTCACCCGATGGCACGTCATCAACGCGGAAGGTCATATTAGAAAGCATGTCTGCGACGATCTTGCGCGCGTAAAGATTATCGTCTACAACAAGAGTCCGTCGGTTCCGCAAATCGGGTTCTGGTAGAAACTCTCGTTGTTTAGCTTTGCCAATCCCAAGTTGGGCGGTGAACCAAAATGTGCTTCCTTTGCCGCGTTCGCTTTCGACGCCGACATCACCTCCCATGAGATTGGCAAGGTTTTTGGAGATGGCCAGTCCCAAACCGGTGCCACCAAATTTTCGGGTTGTCGACGTATCGGCCTGCTGAAAGGATTGGAAAAGTTTTTCTTTCTGCTCAGGCGTAAGGCCAATACCTGTGTCCTGAACTTCGAATCGAACCATCAAGTCGCCATTCGTTTCGCTGATTTTTCTTGCACGAACAAAGATTTCACCCGTTTCAGTAAATTTGACAGCATTGTTGGCATAGTTGATAAGCACCTGTCCGATGCGCAAGGGATCACCCTTAAGGTCAAGAGGCAGATCTGGATCAATATCTACAATCAGTTCCAGATCTTTAGATGACGCTTTTTCCCCGACAAGATTCGCAACATTGTCGAAGACACGATCGAGCTCGAAGTTGATGGTTTCGACATCGAGCTTTCCGGCTTCTATCTTGGAAAAATCAAGAATGTCGTTAATAATGCCCAAAAGGTGCTTGCCGGAATCTTGGATTTTGTCCACATAGTCTCGTTGCTTGGCATCAAGGTCTGTTTTGAGCGCTAAATATGCCATGCCGATGATGGCGTTCATCGGCGTGCGAATTTCGTGGCTCATGTTTGCCAAAAAATTCGCTTTCTCCTGTGCCGACGATTCGGCCGCTTCTTTGGCCTTTTCGCTTTCTCCATGACTTTTTTTAATCGATTTTGTCATCTGATTAAATGTGGAGGTGATGATAAAAGTCAGTGCCAGTCCAACGAGAATCGCAACCACACCTACGCCACTGATGAGCGTAATATTCCGATTGATTCCCTCCACAAGCTGGGGCGGCCCGATGTGATCTTGTACAGCTTTAATGTCGAGTTTAACATCTTCATCATCTTTGGCGATTTCTGGACCCAAACGATCAAGCGTATGTTTGATGATATGATTGCGATCAATTATGATGTCCACCAATTCTGTGAATGTGGTTTTATAGTCTGCAAATGCCAGCATAATAGAACCGTGCATGCGCCGTCGCTGGTCGTTTTGCAGCTCTTTATCCAGAAGGCCCAGGCGTTCCTCTACATTTGCAAATTCCTGACCCACCCGATCGACAGATCGCTGGTCGTTGTTGACTAGAAACTTAGCCACATAGAGACGTGCCAAAAGCAGATGCTTCATGGCTAATCCAGCTTGAAAACCAGCCTCCCGGTCCCCACTTTCCTGCGCAGAAACCATCAGGCCC
Organism: Candidatus Latescibacterota bacterium; assembly: GCA_965217865.1. GTDB lineage: Bacteria > Latescibacterota > UBA2968 > SICM01 > SICM01 > CBDCJO01. The sequence continues at coordinate 5,739,472 of CBDCJO010000002.1, forward strand.
GTCAATGTACTTTCCATATAAGGCCCTTTTTGATCAAGCACCTTAAACACCGCATCATTCCGTTTTTCTTTGTACTCAATCACCTTGTCAAATGCTGCCACATATTCGGTTAGACGCGCTTCTACAGAGTCAATTTTTACCGCACGTTCGGATTTCTGAATTTCGATTTGAGATTCTTCCAAGAATCCAGCCATTTTTCGATAATAATCTGCATATTGCTGCAAATCCTTATAGCTGCCGGTAATAATGAAATCCTTTACATTCATGCGGACCATTAGCATGTTGGCCTGTAAACGCCCCGACAGATTGGTGTCGCGAGCCATTTCTCTATATTCGGTAAACCCGGAGGCAGACTGATATTGCGCAAAATAGCCCACACCCGCCACTAAGGTCATCAGCAGAAGAATAGTCAGAAATCCAAAGAATATCTTCTTACCAGGACTGATGTCTCTTATGGTCACATATATTTTTTTTAGGTTTGCCAGCATGTATGTGACTCCCTGTTAAGACAATATAAAATTTGAGAATTCAAATAAAGGTGGTTTAACGACCCCTGTTCAGCCAATTTTCAGTCAATGAATCGGACCAACCCACCGAAACGAGGCCCCCCATCAAACCGTCCGCTCGAAGTCCGGAAACGTCCGCCCGTTTCGAACAGCTATTCAGAAGCCGGTTCCCATCAAGAGGAAATTTGGTGGTATCGACTTAGACCCTCTCCCGCAAGGGGTTTCCATCAATCTTCGGATTGAGCAAATGCATTAATTTAACATTTCATGATGGTGATGTCAACGGCAGTTTTTGTAACCTTCGACTTGGCATGACTGGGGTGACCGATGGCTTGATTTTTCCGTATCCCCGCGTCTAAACGGCCCTTTTATGCAACCGGGAAACTTCCACATATGCTTGAACCAAGCAGATATTTACGTTATATTTTGAATTCTTGGGGATAGAGGTAATCATTAGGATGCTCCCGTTCCATCTGTGCCCGCGGTGGGAGTAGAAGTAAACGGTGCCCGGCATGGGGTGCTTTGACATAAAACCCTATGAAACTACAAAGACTCGAATTGAAGAAGGTGACGCCGAATTGCGGTGTTGAAGTGGATGGTATCGACCTTTCGCGTCCGCTCGACAAACCCACGATCGAGACACTCACCAATGCTCTTGCCGAGCACTGCGTGCTGTTCTTCCGGGACCAGGAGCTGACTCCCGAACAGCAAAAGGCGCTGGGCCGTCATTTCGGTGAATTACACATTCATCCCGCCTGGCCCAGGTTGGTCCAGGGGCATCCGGAAGTTATGGAGATTTACGCCGACGAGAACACCAAACGGATTGCCGGTGAAGAATGGCACTCGGACGTTTCCTGTGACCCGGAACCCCCTCTGGGGACGATCCTTTATATGCTCGAAACACCGCCGGTGGGCGGCGATACCTTGTTTGCGAACACGAATGCAGCCTTTGAAGCGTTGTCAGAAGCGTTCAAGGGCTTCCTTGAAGGGAAGACTGCAGTGCACGACGGCGAACACGTTTATCGTCGTGGTTATGGAGATGTGAAGGAAGAGGGTAAAACGTACCCGCGATCCGAGCATCCGGTGGTGCGCACGCATCCGATCAATGGCCGCAAACTGCTGTTCGTAAACCGTACTTTCACCACGCGGATCGTTCAACTCACGCAGCGAGAGAGCGACGCGGTGCTCAAAATGCTTTTTGAGCATATCGAGCAGCCGGAGTTCCATTGCCGTTTCCAGTGGGAGCAAGGGTCGGTGGCGTTCTGGGACAATCGCTGTGTTCAGCATCACGCCATGTGGGACTACTACCCGAACCACCGACGCGGCCTGCGTGTAACTATCAAGGGTGATGCACCGTTCTATCGCGCCTGATATGGACCGACCACGACTGTAGAGGAAACCATCGACTTCAGCCACCCCCAATCAAAAATTGCGTTAGGAAAGGGGCGTAAGATATGGTTAAGGAATTGCTTGTTCTGGTCACCATCTTGCTCTGTGTCCCCTGTGCGGGATTCGCTACGAGCCAGGAGACGGGCGAAGAGAGAATTACGGAGCAGGAGGTGGCTTGTGAGCTCGGAAGGAATCTGGCGGTTAACTTGGTGGTCGAGCCCGGTGAGGACAAAGAAGGGATTACCATCATAACTGCGACCGAACGCTTCGCCGTAAGCATTGAAACAGATAAGGATGGAAAAGGGATAAAGTTACACCTCCAGGGACAGATTCGGCTGAGTGACGATCAGCGGATTTTGGTAAGCTATGAAGTTCGGATACACGGGATTGGCAGCCAAGGCCAATTCGCCTTTAAGTTAGAAGGAAGTGCGTTACTGGAAGAAGGCAACCAGGTGATCATAGCGAAATCTAAAGATATTGTATTAAAGTTGAGAGTCGGGGGGGTTTAGAATGAGTTTAGGTGCTCTTCTCCCATGGCGGGCCGTTGCACCAAGCCACTTTGTGGCTTCGTATGATTCAAAGTTCCGGTTGAGAAGGGAGATTCAAAAGAGATGCCAGACACACCCAAGGTTTTACTACTCGGCGACTCCATACGCATGAGCTACCAGCCCCTTGTTGCCCGTCTGCTTGATGGCAGGGCACAGGTGGTTGGCCCTTCCGACAACTGTCAGTACAGCCTCTTCACCCTGTCTTCGCTGGGTAGATGGATTGGCGAACTCGGACAACCTGATATAGTTCATTGGAACAACGGAATTCACGACGCGGGACACAATCCTGCCCGAAACCCGGTGCAGATTCCGATCGATATGTACCGGGCCAACCTGGAGTTCATTCTCAATATCTTGGTCGCGTGGACTCCCAAGGTGATCTGGGCAACCAGCACACCCGTCCACCCCGACAGACCGTTCCGCGATACCGAGTGGTCGTGGCGTAACGAGGAAATCGATAGGTACAATGACGCGGCACTGCAATTGATGGATTCCCGTGGTGTGCCCATCAATGACCTACACGCGTTGGTGTGGGCTAACATGCCCGAGTTTCTGAGCCAGGATCAGCTTCACTTATCCGAGGCAGGAGAGAAAGCGTGCGCTCAAGCAGCAGCAGACAGCGTCTCCATACTTCTGGAACCATAATGATGAAAACGGAATATGGCCGAATCCTTTCATCTCTCACACATGTCCAGGAGGTGAACGTTGGAGTATAGAAACTTCGGTTCAGCGGGTGTTAAAGTGTCGCCGATCGCTCTCGGGTTGGGATTCAGGGGACAGGATGATGAGAAGGAAGCCGAACGTGTGATCGTTCACGCGCTCGACTCCGGAATCAACCTGATCGACTGTGCCAATATCTACAGTCTCACGGACGATCCCGACCCGCACGCGACTCGATCTGAGATGATCCTCGGAAGAGCGTTGAAGGGGAGACGCGACGACGTCGTGATCACATCCAAGGTCACCAGCGTCATCGGACCTGGGCCGAACGATTACAGCAGCTCGCGATATCACATCATGCGCGAGATCGAGCGGTCTCTGAAACGGCTCGACACCGATCGGATCGACGTCTACATCCTTCACCTTTGGGATCCCACCACGCCCATCGAAGAGACGCTCCGGGCGCTCGACGACATTCAGAGGCAGGGCAAGGTTTGCTACGTAGGGTGCAGCAACCTTGCGGCGTGGCAAGTTGCACTCTCGCTTGGAGTCCAGGATGGGATCGGCGCTTCGCGATTCATCTGCGTGCAGCACCCCTACAGCTTGCTCAATCGACAGCTAGAGCAGGAGATGTTTGGGCTCGTTAGGCACGAGGGGCTCGGCGTCATGGCCTACAGCCCGCTCGGCGTCGGTCTGTTGAGCGGCGTTTACAAGCCCGGCGAGGCGCCGCCCGAGGGAATGCTGTGGGCAACCCGGCGCCGGCATACGTTCGAGCAGATGACGTCCGGCCCGGCTTCGAAGGTGCTGGAGACCCTTACCGACATAGCGATGGCGCGTGGCAAGAGTCCGGCTCAGGCAGCGATGAACTGGGTGCTTTCAAAACCGGAGATCACGGTTACGATCTCCGGAGCCGATACCACAGAGCATGTCGATGATGTGCTCGGCTCCCTGGATTGGAAACTGTCCTCCGAAGAGATGAAGCGACTTGACGAGGCTTCGTCGCCGATGGGAACTGACCTGGACGCTCCCGGAATCGAGCGACGCGATTGACCGCCTGACTGAACCTGAAGGCTTTTGTTCCGTCAAAGGATTTTGAGTTGTCCAAAAGATTTAAACATTGGATTTGATCTTATATGACCCGGGTTGAGATCATATGGAAAATGTGGGTTTACATCTCATTCGTGGAGAAGCTATGGAAAGCCTTCGAAAACAGGTCGAAAACTGTCTGGAGAAATTTCAAAAGGGATCTCTTACGGGGCAGGACTTTCAAAGAGTGCTCGATTTCATTGATGGTGGCGAACCCCGGCGCTGTAAGCAGAGTCTGCTCTACATCTATTCCAGGTCCAACTCGGTGACAGGATCGGCGCTCAGCGTCAGCATCGTCGAGTGCGGGAAAGAATACGTGAAAAAAGCCGAAGCGTGCAACAAGGACCGTAACGGACTTGATGCCGATGGGAACTTCATCTACAAATCGGCCTACGAGGCAATGGAGGATGGCTGGCGGGTTATCAAGTTCCCGGAGATGTCGCTGGCGATGGACGAACAGAACAATTACGGCCTCGGTTACGAGTTTATACTCGAGCGTCATTAGCAAACCCTGACGCGGATTGTTTCAACTTCAAGAGGAGGCTCAACGTGGAACGACGAGCGCCTTACGGTGAATGTTATGATTGCGAACCGACGCTGTCGGATGTGGAGGTGATCGAGTTCTGCAAGAACGGCTACCTCATGCTCGAAGGCGTCGTCCCCGAGGCGATCAACAGGAAGACCATCCGTTATCTCGATGAGGTGGACGACTCCGGGGAACCGACGCCCATCATGGGCCAGGAGTGGTTCGTCGAGGGCGTCCTCAAGAACCCTTTGGCGGCCGGGGCGGTTCGCTCTCTCCTGGGTATGGACTTTTCTCTGCCCGTGATCATCAGCAACCATCGCGTCAAGATGCCCAGGGAGGCCCAGGGGTGGCACCGGGACAGTGGATCGCTCTATTCCCGCAAACTCGATCATCTCCAGGTGTTTTACTACCCGGAGAACTGCCCGCCCGAGTTTGGTCCCACCAAGGTCCTTCCGGGATCACACTTCTTGCGCATCAAATCTCCCATGATGGCCAACTTCGGCCATATTTCGGGCACGGTGTCAACCGCTGCTCCGGCCGGTTCTATTTTCTTGACCGTGTACTCCATCTGGCATCACCGAAGTACGTCCACGGCCGAATCGTCCCTGAAAGTACCTATTCGCAACATGCTCAAATACAACTACTGGCGCACGACCAAACCGAAACGCGACTGGAAGGTCGATCCCGGTTTTGACTTTTCCACGGTCGATTTCAATCCACCCAATCCCCCCTTTATCGAAGGCTTCCAGGGCGCGGCCGCGGCGGCCCGGATGTTCTCCTGGCTCTGCGGATTGTCCGATCAATATGTGAATAGAGGCGGTCAGTCCTGGCCGGTTGCACCTACTGTTCGGGATGGCACGGAGCAGATGGGGATACCCGATGGACTCCGGAAGGATGTGAGGTAAATGGCCATCATGTTTTGAAAGTGATCAGCTTCGATCCTGAAAGGGACAGCTGGATCATGAGGTCCGGGCTTTATATTTTCCAGGAGCACCCATAGTTCTGCCGCGTATGGCCATCCGAGAAATCTCAGATCAATCGATTCCAAGCCAGGAGGGTAAGTCGCTATGGCTACCATGTCGTTTCACAAGTCCGCAGAATGGAAGACCGGTCTCAGGACCTACTTTGAGTACCGGGATCTCGGAATCGTAAAGGCCACCAAGGGTAAGGTCCTCGCGCACGTCATCCGTGCCTGTGGACCTTGCAGCGGTCCCGGTGGCTATCACACCCACGATCTTGAGTTCCAGATGAACTACGTGTTGAACGGCTGGACCCGGGTCGAATTCGAAGACGTCGGTGAGGTCCGCTTCGAGGCCGGCGACAGTTGGTACCAAGACCCCAACATCAAACACGAAGTCCTGGAATTCTCCGAAGATTTCGAAGTTATCGAGATCACTATGCCGGCGGAATTCCCGACCAAGGACGCGCTACGCTGATCAATCGGGCGGGGGCGTGCGCGCCTCAGGGAGGTGACAGATGGGAAGGCTTGATGGCAAGGTAGCGGCGGTAACCGGTGGTGCATCGGGCATCGGCGAAGCCACGGTACGGCTCTTCGTGGAAGAGGGCGCAAGGGTGGCCTTTGCCGATCGCGATGGCACCCGCGGAACCCGTGTGGCGGAAGAGATCAAGGCGAGTGGGGGAGAAGCTTTATTTGTGGAGACCCACGTGGAGCGCGAAGCCGAGGCGATGGCCTTTATCCAGACTACGGTAGAGCACTTTGGTCAGCTCGATATTCTGGTGAACAATGCCGCCATCCGTCTCTACCAAAGCGTGACTGAAGCCAGTGAGGAGAGCTGGGACACCATTTGGGGGGTGAACGTCAAAGGCTACGCCTTCTGCGCCAAAGCCGCCATTCCGGCTCTGCGTCGTGCGGGAAACGGGAGCATTGTCAACATAGCCTCTAACAATGCAGTTATAGCGGGCGACAACACGGTACAGTACGATACCACAAAGGCAGCAGTCACAGGCTTGCCGCGTGGCATCGCCCGAGCTCACGCGGCCGACGGCATCCGGGCCAATGCGCTGTGTCCAGGACCGACCTTTACCACCTTTCACGAGCGCCGTGCCGCGGCGGCCGGGAAAACCCACGAGGAATTTAAGGAAGAATTTGGACGGCCCCTGATGCTCAAGCGGCCGGGAACACCACGGGAGATTGCCGCGGGTGTCCTGTTCCTGGCTTCTGACGACGCGTCATTCGTCACCGGCACGTGCCTGTTTGTGGATGGCGGTGAAACGGCCATGTGAGGTCACCATCCCAGGGTAGACCAGCGGATTGCCGCAGATACCAGTGTTCATGCAAATCTGTTCAAATAGTCGCGGTCCTCAATAATTTCCAGACGTCGCTTGTCATGTTGTTCCCGGCAACGACCCACAGGGCGTCATCGTGTACGAACACGCTCGCGGCATGTCGCGGGGGCCAGGGCGTGTCGGGCAGTTCGTGCCATTCCACACCGTCGGCAGAATACCAGACATCGTTGCGGTTGTCCAAGGAAGGGTGTGTCTTGTTACATCCCTCCAGCACCCACATCTTGTCGTCGAAAACCGCCACCTCGTGATACTGCCGTGGATACCACGGAGCACTCTGCAGATGGCGATTCCAGTGAACACCGTCGGCTGAACTCCAGACGTCGTTGTAGAACCTCCGCTCCGGACTCTGCGGCGTGTCATACGTACCGCCCCCCAGGATCCACATCCTTTCCTTGAAAGCTACGCTCCCACCGATCATTCCGCGGCTGGGCCAGATGGGACGCTCAACATCCAATTTCTCCCATGTCAAGCCGTCCGGGCTGGACCACACGTCGTCGTAGAAGTATTCGCTTGCAGGCGCGAATTGCGGCATCGTCTGGCCGCCCATGACCCAGATGCGATCTTTGAAGGCCACAGTATAGTGAAGAGCACGCGGCCCCCACGGAGCGTCGCTCGTGACGCATTGCCAGTTCCTGCCGTCTTCTGAGGACCACACGTCGTTCTGGTAGTGCTTCTGTAACGGGTCTCCGCCGACAATCCACATGCGGTTCTTGAAAACCACGTATCCTGCCGTGTGCCGGCCTTCCCAGTCCCGGGTTGGGTCGAAGTCCGGCGCCGGGAACCCCTTCTCCAGGGTCCACGTGGCTCCATCCTCTGAACTCCACACTTCGTTGTTGCAGATGAGCGGGAAGTGGGTCTTGTCGCTCGGGTTCCATCCCCCAAGGAGCCACATCTTCCCCCTATGAACAACGGCTCCTGCTCCGTCCCGAGGCGCGAACGCTGCGTTCCCGGTTATTCTGACCCATTCGTATGGCATTGTCGTCTTCACTCCCTATCTACCCCAGTCCCTGGCAGGCCAGGCCGCCAGCTTCCTGTTATCCTCCTTGTCTGGTCCAAAATCTCGCCCAGCACAAGATCACCGACGCTCCCTTGAGTCGATTCGCGGTTTGCCTGCATCGTAAACCAGATTTTCCCATCAGGATCTGCTCGACGCCGGGACATAGTCGGCCGCAACCGATGCCTTCTGTTTTCCGCTCGGGACGGATACGAAAGCCACGTTCTCGCCGTACCTGACCTCCTGCACCCCCGCGGCGGTCTCGCCGTCAACCCGGACCCCCTGCAGGGTCTTGTCCCCAAAAACCGCCGGGAGCGTCAAACAGAGATCGTCGTGGGATTCCTGCCCGGAAAGGGCGAACGCCAGTTCACTGCCGTCCCATTTCAGTCCGCCGATCCTCCAGGTATCGCGCGCATCCCAGAACACAGACCACTGGTCGAAGGACCAGATCGGCATCTCCCGCTCCGCTGCCTTGCGAAGCAGCGCCTGCCCCTGCTGCCGTGAGAACTTCACCCAGGCGCCCGGATGGATGCACACCGCGTGGGGCACGTGGAAGCGGGTGACGATATCCGTGAAAATGCGATCGAGAATCACTTCGTACTGTGCCGCAGAAAGCTTGTAGGAATAGTCCACCGACTTGAACAGCACGTCGTCCATAGCGTGCGTGTGCTGCTGAACCACATCCAGAACCCGTCCGTCCTGACGGCAGAACCGCATCGGCACGGCCGCCCCAAACCCCGCATACGGCGCCCCAGTTCGGTCGCGCATATACGTGCCCGACGTGTAATTCACATCCATGCGGACGCCCAGCCGCTCCATCGCCTCCACGGGTTCCATATAACCCGCCCAGGCGTTACAGTGGTTACGCAACGTTCGCGTCCGCAGCCCGAACATCTCCTCGAACAGCCGGATCTGCCGCTCGAACTCCGCTATGCGCTCAGCCACGGTCCGGCCGTCCAGAGGCCGGATGTCCGGATGTGGCCCAACGTCGTGATGCCGGCGATACCGCTCGACATCCGCGACGGTCGAATTCGTCCTGATCGGAATGATGTAGAGGTTCATCCGCCCGCCCGCGGCCTTCACACAGTCGAACTCCTCTTCGTTCCACGACACCTGCGCGCCGTCCTCGTCCCCCGAGTACAGGAGGATACCCCGGGCTGTGCCGGGAAGATGTGACAGCAGCGGAACGGGCGCGGGCATGTGTCTTCTGACCAGGTCCACGAAGAGCCGGGACAGCAGGTCCGCATACGGAATCCAGGCTGCGTCGCTGGGCTCGATCTCAACCGCCAGGTGAGAGGGCCGTGCGCAGCGGTCTCCCGACGGAATGAACTCCCTGCGCTGCGGGTCCCCCTGGCGGAGCATCAGCACGCACATCGCCAGGTCGAAAGCGAAGGCGACGATCCGGCCCTTTCCCGTCCTGCCTTCGACAATCCCCGGGCTCTCTCCCTCGTAACGTCCCGGGTGAGAGAGATAGGCCAGTACCCGGGCCTCCGCCCCGTGTGCATAGGTTCCGGCGTTTCCCACCACCGGCAGCAGCTCCCCGGCGAGACCCGCCGCCGGGTATGCCGTGATCCGCAGCCGGAGCGGAACCTCCTTCTCCCCGCTGAGTGTCAGCCCCGCAGCGGCGGCCAGCTTGCCATCCGGCAGAAAGCAGATGACCGTGCCCCCGCGGTGCGCGTAATCGAGAATGGACTCCGCACTCCCGTACACGCCGGCCGGGCAGACCAGCACCGGCACAACCCCGGGGTCCATGTGCGGGAGATCATCGCCCTGCACGACATCATAAATTGGCAATCCCCACGCTTTCAGCATCTCCGCCAGGTAAGCGGACATATCCGGGGGATCCGTCAGAATAGCAGCCCGTATCGTCATGAACCTCCCGGCATCTTTCCCGCCGGTCGCGTGTCGCCTGGGCGGAAATTCGGCACTTGCAAAAGGCGGCTGCCCTGATCGATGGAGTCCGCAGCCAGGATCGCCGGGGCCGCCGTCTCGATCGCCCCGTACACGTCCCATTCCAGGGGCCGGACTCCCAGCAGGGCATCCCGGAAGGCCGCGTGGTTATAGTAGTCCGAATCTTGGTGCCCGCTGCCGCGGGCCTCGGACGGCGCGTCCACGGGCTGCCTCCGCCAGTCCACCTCCGCCACGTCGTGCATCTGGGCGTTGGCCAGCCACATCTTCGGCCGTTCCCATCCTGACCGCTTCCACTCGACGCACCCCCGCGTCCCCATCACCTGGTACCAGTGGTGCCCCCCGGATCCCCGGTGCGGCACCATCTGGGTGAAGCTGACCGCCATGCGCAGTATGGCGTCCTTCTCCGTCTTCATCAGCGCCACCTGGATGTCCGGCTGGTCGATCTCCGGATGGGAGTAGCTCGGGCGAGACGTACTCATCGCGGTCACTTCCACCACGCGATCGTCCAGCACCTTGAGCATCGGGCTGAGTTCGTGCGGGAGGTAGTGGATCGGCGGCATCTCCTGAAACCACGTCGGCCGGGCCTCCGGATGCTCGGCAAGCTCCTCCACGGGGAAGAACCGGCCGGTCGCCGGGTCCTGGGATAACTGGTGTGTGCCGTAGTAGCCGAAGTACTGCCCCTCGCAGAACGTCACGCGACCAAGCTGTCCCCCCACCACAAGGTCCCGCCAGGGCTGCACGAACCCGTGGTAACGCGTCTGCTCGGCGAGGTTGTAGACCAACCCGGACCGCTCCTGGGCAAGCACGATCCGCCAGCAATCATCCATCGTGTGCGCCGCAGGCACCTCGGAGTTCACGTGCTTCCCCGCCTCCAGCGCCTGCGCGGCCAGCGCTCCCTGCTCCCTGCACCGCACGGTCACCGCTACCGCATCAACGTTCGGGTCCGCGAGCATATCTTCGTACCTGGCGTAGGCCCTCACCTCACTCGGACTTTCGAGCACCGCGAGCCCCTTCTCGTGAAGCGCCACGATAGGATCGCACACCGCACGGATGCGGTACCCCTTCACCCGCTGGAGCAGCCTCAGCCAGCCGAGCCCCCGGTGTCCCAGTCCGACAAGACCGATTCGGATTTCATCCATCGCCTTACTCCTTTCACCCCTCACTCGGAGGATAGCCCTCACCTATATCACGCGATTTCCACTTGCCCAAAGGAGGCATCCACAGCAACAGGCTCCCGCCGTACCCGCTCTGCGTCGGCCTGCTTGACGTCGTTCCGAGGGTTCTCCGCAGAAATTCCCCCACGTGTATTTATTCTCTATGGGATTATCTCCCACAGGTAGCTACTGCGGTAGGGATTGTCGTTCTCCCCGGCGTAGATCGTGCCGTCGGGCGCGATGGACACGTCGTGGACTTGCCAGCAGGCGGCATCCCCGTCTACCACCGGCCCCAGCAGCTCGTACGTCTCCTTCTCGACATCGAATCGGATCACCTCGCACTGGCCGTCCCGCCCGGTGACCCCGTATGCCGCGCCGTCTGGCGCAATCTGCAGCTTCGTCAACCGGCTGCGTCGGTCTGCGATTGGCGTTCCCAGGTACGTGCCCATCCCCGTCTCAATGTCGATCCGGTAGATCGACCCGTTCCCTCCGCTGGCGTAGAGCTTTCCGTTTCCAAGGTTGAAGATTCCCTCGACCTGTGTGTACCCGTAGCTTCCGTCCGGGTTCGGCAGCCCTGCATCGAAGTACCGGATCGCGTCCGCTTTCGGATCGAACTTGCAGAGCCGGCAGGTGTCTACACCCGACGTATTCTGCCACCCCCGCGTCACATTCCAGCCGCACCACACACAGTCTTCGTCGTCCAGTTCCAGGTTCTCACCCTGCGCGCCCGACCCGCTGCTGATCGGCCCCAGGTCGTCCGCCCGGCCGTCCGCCAGATTGAACCGGAATATCCGCTCCGGGGTAGACGTCATCCCGTAGATCACGTCCCGCTCCTGGTCCAGGCAGATGGACTGGATGTAGCTGTGCGGCAGGGGAATGCCGACCTTACGGAGGTCGCCGGTTTTTGGATCGTAGCGCACGATCGCGCCGCCCGGCGCCTCCCAGTACCGGTCCACATCGTGCAGCTGCGCGACGGCTCCGTACAGGCATCCGTCCTTCTCCCACTTCACGAGCGACCGGTGAAACTTCGCGTCATACGGATCGGCGATCCGGGCGTAGTTCAGATCCACGAACGTGCCGATATTCCGATCATACGCCCGGAAGATGTCCGCGTCGAACAACGTCATCCCCAGGTATACTCGGTCGTCGTCCCCGTGGTAGAACACGCTGTCCATGCTGATCCAGCCTGTGCGCCACGAGGCATCGGCCATGAAATCGTTGTACTCCCAGCGGTCCTCGATCTCGTCGGCCCATTGGTTGCCGTAGTTCACGTCCTGCAGTTTCAACGCCTTCACCAGCATCCTACTCCCCTTTCTTCTAAAAAAAGGACTTTGCATGGAAATGCTAAGTCCTTATTTTTTATTATCGGTAATACGGTTCACACCAAATGAAAAATGGCTATATCGACTTCCGCCCCCTCCGGCAAGCAGATTCAAGCCGGTTCGTTTTCGACATTGACCTTTTGCGCGATTCGGCCGAAATATATCTCTCAAAACGGTTGGAGTCAAACACTTTGGGGCCGTAACGCCGGTCGTCATGTTCTCGAGGAGCTTGCCATGACCACCAGTCCGATCTTATCGGGCCAGTCATTCAGCGAAGAAAAACCCCAGGGGACCACAATCAATTCCGATTGTCGGTGATATTTTCAATCCTTCATTTGATCCTACGGATGAAAATCGTATCCTCAGCGAAGAAGCTGCTCAAGGAATAATAATTCTTAATGGGAGGAAGTATGATCCGGTTGACAAGGACTCAACATTTGAAGACTGGCTGGACAGCTCTGAACAGGGAGGAAAAGCATAATGCGTCTCTATCTGATAAATCCTTTTAATCCGTTGGTGAGCCTGACCAAGGTAACCGAAAGTCGTTGGAATCAGTACACCGGGTCTGGAAGCCGCTGAGCCTGCTGGTTCTGGGTGGCCTGACCCCGCCTGAATGGGATGTTACCGTGGTCGACGAAAACCTTGGGGTACCTGACTATACCACCATGCCGCCACCCGATCTGGTGGGCATCACCGCCTTCACGTCCCAGGCGACCCGCGCCTACGAGGTGGCCGCGGCATTCCGGGGCCTCGGCGTTCCGGTCGTGATGGGTGGGATCCATGCGACCATGTGCTTGGAGGAGGCCAGGACGCGGGTCGATGCGGTCGTGACCGGGGAAGCCGAGAGCGTCTGGGCGCAGGTGTTAGAGGACGCCCGCCAGGGCCGCTTGCAACCGGTCTACACCGGCATTCGCCTGGACATGGACCAGATCCCGGTAGCCCGCCATGATCTGCTCCCGAGCGGTTATTACTTTGGGTCGATCCAGATTACCCGGGGCTGTCCGCTCAACTGCAGCTTCTGACGGCGGCCTGTTTCGACACCGTCCCATTGAGCACGTCATAGAGGAGTTCAAGCTGATCCGGGAGAAAAATGTGCTGGTCGTGGACGACAACCTGATCGGGACCCGAAAGGACCATATTGCCTATACCAAAGAGCTGTTTCGGGCTATGATCGAGGCCAAAGTCGACAAAAAGTGGATTGCCCAGGTAACGATCAACTTGGCCGACGATGAAGAGCTGCTCAGCCTGGCTAAGCAAGCGGGCTGCTCCGGGGTCTTTATCGGCTTCGAATCGGCGAGTGCAGAGGGGTTGGCCGAGGTCCACAAAAAATTCAACATCCGTAAAGGCCGGGACCTCAAGGCGTCGGTCCGGGCCATACAGCGTCAGGGTATTATGGTGTGCGGGTCATTTATCATGGGCTTGGACACGGATAAAAAGGGCATCGGCCAGATCATCGCCGAGACCGCTAACCACTACGGCCTGGACATCCTCAACGTGATGTTTTTGACGCCGCTGCCTGGCACCCAGCTCTGGCACACGATGCATGCGGATAGCCGGATCCTCGCCAATAACTTCCCTGCGGACTGGCAATACTACACCCTTACCTTTCCGGTCGCCCGATACAAAAACCTGTCCTGGAAGGACGTCCTGGACGAGAACGAAGCCTGCTCGCGCTCTTTTTTCTCGTATCCCCACATCATGAGTCGGGTGCTCAGAAACTTGTGGCAGGGCAGCCATCCGATCATTGCCCTGGTGAGTAATCTCTCCTATAGGAGTAATGCGATTAAGTTCTACCGTGAAAAATTCCAGGGCATGAACCTGGACCAGGGCGAAGCCCAAACAGCGTCAACACGGTTTTGGGTGAGAGATACAGGATAGCCCTTCTTCCGGCCGCGCCTAATATCTATTTCTTTTAGTAACCGACATTGAGCAGATTCATGTTGGAGAATTTTGAGATATTTGATACACCGATATGCCAAACGGTCACCCGGGTCAAGTTTGCATAATATCAGTTACTTCAGAGTGAGTTCCGCAATCGAGAAGGTGGACCTATCGAGATTTCAATATGTGAAAGAGATCGTGATGGGAGCTACCAATCCTTCGGAGACTCGGAAAAGGTGGCAGTACGCGCGAGTTCATCCAGTCGGTTGATCGCGTTAGTTAAATCCTCGGATCTAGCACTTTGGAGGTCCGGAATATTTTCGGTGATCGGCGCGCGTTCTCTGGGTGCTTATCTGTGGGATACAATGATGGAGGCCGGGCAGGAGTGGGACGGTTCCGATCGGCCGGGCCGCGTTACGCGCACTAAGAGAAGATTGACATAGAGGGAGGAGATTATGGCGAACAGCAATGGTCCCACAGATCTGGAAGCGTACGTGCAGGCGGACGGCCGAGACGCACTCGTGAAGGAGGTTCGCGCCAAGATTGATGCCCTGGGGATCACCTATATCTACTACCAGTTCATCTCGGTGACGGGACGGGTGGTGGGGAAGGGGATTCCGGCCGATCACTGGGAGCGGATCGCCGGGAGCGGCTTCCAGCTGGTCTATGGGGCAACGGCCAATCTGTTTATGGACCGTCATAACAATTATATCGGGTATGGCCCGGAGGCCGCCGAGCTGGTGGGTATTCCGGACCCCGAGACCTTTGTTCAATTGCCCTGGGACCAGCGGGTGGGGCGGGTTTTCTGCACCCTGTTCCGAAACCGGGAGGAGGAGGAGGCGCCCGGAGGGTTTCTGACGGCGGATTGCCGGGGCAACCTGCGGCGGCTCCACGCGCAGTTTCAGACGGACCACGATGGGCTGCACATGCGACACGGCGCCGAGCCGGAGATGATGTGGCTGCATAAAGGTCCGGACGGCAAGCCGGCGGAAGGGTTCAGCAAACCGTATTGCTACCACATCGACCAGTTCGAATCCCTCCGGCCGGTGGTGATGAAGGTGATCGAGTACGGCAAGGCGATGGGGCTGGATATGATCCAGGGGGACCACGAGGACGCTCCGGGGCAGCTGGAGTTGAATTTCACCTTCGACGAAGCGCTGCGCACCTGCGACCGGCTGACGACCTACCGCCAGATTTGCGCGCAGGTGGCGCGCGAGCACGATCTGATCGCCTGTTTTATGTGCAAGCCTTTTATGGGCGTGTCGGCCTCGGGCTGCCACCATAACCTCTCGCTGTGGCGGGAAGGTGAGGATGCGGTCAAGCCGCTGGGCAACGATGAACTCCCGGGGATGGCAGGGGCCTTTGTCCACCGGGAGGGGGGCGAGAATACTTTCGCGCCCCTGCCCGGAGAGCGGCAGCCCGCGCCGACCGGGCTGCACTGCATCGGAGGCGTTATAGAACACCTGCCCGCGCTGACGGCGATCGGGTGTTCCACGGTCAATTCCTACCGACGGCTCTGGGAGACCGGATTCTGGGCGCCGGTCTATACCGACTGGGGCTATCAGAACCGGACCTGCGGGCTGCGCGTGTCCGGTCCCGGGCGGCTTGAGTACCGCGCCGTTGACGCGATGGTGAACCCCTACCTGATGGCCGGGGCGCTGTTGAAGGCCTTCGACGATGGGATCCGGCGGGAGCTGGACCCGGGCGAGCCGGAGCAGCGGAATATTTACGAGGCGATTGAAGAGGGGAAAGAGGTTACGATGCTGCCGCTGTCGCTGGGGGAGGCGCTGGACAGGCTGGAAGAAGACGAGGTGATTAAGTCTGCGCTGCCCGGCGAGATGCACGATGTGTACATGCACTACAAGCGGGACGAGTGGGAGCGTTTTCTGGGCACGGTGACGGATTGGGACGTGGAGACGTACTGGGATTGTTTGCCATAGGAGCGAGACGACCATGTGCGGGATTGCCGGAATTATCTACCGGGGGAAGACGGGAGAGATCGGCAGGGAGATGACGTCGATGCTTCAGGCGATGGTGCATCGCGGCCCGGATTCGACGGGGTTTGCGATCTATGGCACGCCTAAGGCGGGCGAGAACGAGGATCTTGGGACCGGCTTTGAGATCCACGAGCAAATCAAAGCGCGCAGAGCAGAAGTGGACAAACGGATCCGGTCGCTGGGCGCGGAGATCGTTTTCGCCGAGCAGGCCACGGAGTACGCGTACCAGTATCGCGTGAAGTACGACGGGGACCTGCGCCGTTTTTCGAATTATATCGAGGAGGTGGAGGGCGCGGAGATCCTGTCTATCGGCGAGGCTCTGGAACTGGTGAAGGATCTGGGCGACGCCAATTACGTTTCCGAGCAGTACAGGCTGAAGGGGTTCGTGGGCACGCACGCGATCGGCCACGTGCGCATGGCAACCGAGTCGGACGTGGATATCCGCTCGGCCCACCCTTACTGGGCCTATCCGTTCAGCGACGTGTCGCTGGTGCACAACGGACAGCTCACGAATTACTGGACCAAACGCCGGGAGCTGGAGCGCAAAGGGCTGCGGTTCATGTCGGACTGCGACTCCGAGCTCATCGCGGTTTATGTCGCGCAAAAGTTGGAGACGGGCCATTCGCTTGAAGACGCGATGAACGCATCGGTGGAGGAACTCGACGGCGTCTTTACCTATGTTGTGGCGACGTCGGACAGCCTGGGGATGGCCAAAGATGTGATGGCGGCCAAGCCGATGGTGCTTTACGAAGGGGAGAGCTGCATCGTCCTGGCCTCGGAAGAGATGGCGATTCGAACCGTTTTCCCCCAGGAGATCGATACGGTTGATCCCTACGCAGGGGAGGTGAGGGTATGGCGGAATTAAAGGCGCACGAGAAGACCCACAAATCGTACGGGATGGGGATGCACGACGAAAAGCTGGCCGGGCGCTCGCACCGAACTTTTTTCGATTTCGAGGCCGTTGACGGCGACGGTCTGGTCTATCCGGGTAGCTGCGATGTGGACTTTGACAAACGCGCCGAACTCGATGCGGCCGACATGGATTCGCCGGCTGTGAATGTGAAGATTCGGGAGTTGATGGAAGCGGGCTACGGTCACATCGTTATTCAGAACCCGAACGCCAGGCATTCTCTGGGTGTGGGCATCTTAAACCGGCTCAGGCTGGATTTTGAGGGCTCGCTGGGATATTTTGGGGTGGGCCTGAATGATGGTCCCAATGTCCGGATCTCTGGACGTGTGGGATGGTCCTGTGCGGAGAACATGATGGCGGGAACGGTGGTGATTGAGAAAAATGCGGGATCGTCTTTCGGCGTCGCCATCCGGGGCGGGGACCTGGTCTGCAAGGGGGATGTGGGATCGCGGACCGGCATTAATATGAAGGGCGGTACAATTATTGTCGGGGGGCGCACCGGCACCCTGTCCGGGTTTATGATGCAGCGGGGCCGCATGGTAATTCTGGGAGATGCCGACGAAAATTTAGGCGACTCTATGTACGATGGGACGATTTATGTGGGAGGAGAGATCAAATCTCTGGGTGTGGATGCGGTGCGGGGCGAGATGACCGAACTGGAAGCGGCCTGGTTGAAACGCAAGCTGGGAATGTACGGTCTGGAAGCGTCCAATGGGGTGGAGAATATGCAGAAGATCGTCGCCGGAAAGCAGCTCTGGAATTACGACAACCTGGAGCCGACAGAAAAGAAAATCGTGCTGTAGCATAAAGAGAGGAAAGGGCCATGGCGACCGAAGATCAGGAACTCCAGATGGGACGCGCAGAGGTCTCAGGCGATGGGAAGCCCGAACGCAACCGGCACGTTCTGGGACAGAATTTCTTGTTTTCTCCTCAGGTTATCGACGACATTCATATTAAGGCGGAGATGGGCCGGTACCGCATGCGCGGGATGGCCATTTTTAAGGAAATACCTTCGTGGGACGACCTGACGTTTCTGCCCGGTACGCTAACGCGCTTTGTGATTGAAGGATATCGGGAGAAGTGCAAAACCGAAACGGTGCTGGGGCCCAAAGCCAAACGCCCGCTGGTTCTGGACATTCCGATTTATATTACGGGTATGAGCTTTGGCGCGCTATCTTATGAGGCGAAGGTCGCACTGGCAAGGGGCGCCACCATGGCCGGGACGGCGACCTGTTCGGGGGAAGGGGGGATGCTTCCCGACGAACGGCGGTATTCGGAGAAATGGCTTTACCAGTGCATTCAGTCCCGGTACGGTTTCAACCCTCACCACCTCCGGCTTGCGGACGGGGTGGAGTTTTTCATCGGGCAGGGCTGCAAGGTGGGCCTGGGGGGGCACCTGATGGGGCAGAAGGTGACCGACCAGGTCGCGGAGATGCGCTCGCTGCCGGCGGGCATTGACCAGCGCTCTCCGGCCCGACATCCGGACTGGCTGGGGCCCGATGATCTGGCGCTGAAGATCGATGAGATCCGAGCGGCGACCAACTGGGAGGTGCCCATCCAGTTAAAGCTGGGAGCTGCGCGGGTTTATGACGACGTGCGGATGGCCGCCAAGACGGGGCCGGACAGCATTTATATGGACGGGATGGAAGGCTCCACGGGGGCCGGACCGCACCTGGCAACGGAGGAGACGGGCGTGCCCGGCATCGCCGCGATCCGGCAGGCCCGGAAGGCGCTGGACGATGTGGGCAAGACGGGCGAGATTTCGCTGGTTTACGCCGGAGGCATTAGAAATGGCGCGGATGTGGCCAAGGCCCTGGCGCTGGGAGCGGATGCGGTGGCGATCGGCACGGCCGCAATGGTTGCGCTCAACTGCAACAAAGATATTCCCGAGGCGGACTACGAGGGTACCGTCGGGGTGCCGGCGGGCTATTGCTACCACTGCCATACGGGGCTTTGTCCGGTGGGGGTGGCTACCCAGGATCCGGAGCTTCGGAAGCGACTGGACCCGGACGAGGCGGCCACCCGGGTGTACAATTTTTTACACACGCTGACCATCGAGTGCCAGATGATGGCCCGCGCCTGCGGCAAGACCGATGTGCATTCCCTAGAGCCGGAAGACCTGGCGGCGCTGACCTGCGAAGCCTCGGCGATGGCCGAGGTTCCGCTTGCGGGTACGCGGTATACGGTGGGGCATCCGGAGATGAACCGGTATTAAGGACGGCAGAGGGCAAAGGGTCCCAACCCACCGTCCGGGGGGCAGAAGCCAGAATACAAAATGGAAAAACAGCAATTCCGAAGTGGAAGGGTGGGTGGGGTTCACCTCTGCCTTCTGCCCTCTGCCCTTCCACCTCTTTGGGGAGAGCGCCATGAGCGATCCGAAAGAAAAAGACGTCGATTATTATCTTAAATCGGAAGGTCTGGACACCGAGCGGGAAAAAGAGATCGGGCAGCACATTGGGTACCGGTACGATGTGAACCTGGTGCCCGATTATTCGCTTCTGACGCCTTTTTTGAAGGCGTATATGGAGGTGATGGGGTGGGAGGATCTGAACTGGCTGGAAGACGTGCATATGGGGTACGAGGACGGCCATTCCGCGGTGTTTGACCGCAATATCAACGGCTGGGTGATTGTGCCGGAGGATATGGAGCTGCCGCACAACCAGCAGGACCGGGACATGATCGCCCGGGAGATTCTGATCAAGTTTCAGATGTCCAAGACGCATCCGTTGGTTGAGCTGGAAGAAGCGTACGGGAAGTTTTGAAAGCATAAGAAAGTTCTGAGTTCCGAGTTCTGATCATCGGCGCCGGCGTTCATGGGCTGAGCACCGCTTACCATCTCGCACGTGCGTTGAAGGCACGCGGGAGGGGGAGACTTGGGTTTTGTGATATAAAAAAGGACTTTGCATCGAAATGCCAAGTCCTTATTTTTTATTGCCGGGAAGGGGACTCGAACCCCTACGGGCCTCTCAGCCCAGCGGATTTTAAGTCCGCGGTGTCTACCGGTTCCACCATCCCGGCAAAAAATTGGAGGCGACGCCCGGACTCGAACCGGGGAATAAGGGTTTTGCAGACCCCTGCCTTAGCCTCTTGGCTACGTCGCCATGTTATTCGCTTGGGATCGGGTTTTGCGGTATTCAAATTAATGAAATTGAGGCGTTTTTGTCAAACGGTTTGTCAATATCCCAAACCCGTGATTCTCGCTTATTAGATTGATGTAACTGAAATTAGGAGGTATTGAGATGCCGTTTGTAGATCTCTCTGAAATTGATCGAATTGAGCTTTCCCCGGGCGTTCACATAAGGACCCCTTTCGGCCAGAACCTCATGCTTTCCTTCCTGGAGATGGAAGAGGGTACCGTCGTACCGACCCACAACCATCCCCACGAGCAGGGGGGAATTCTCCTATCGGGTCGGATGGAGCTGACGATCGGTGAGGAGACGAAGACCGTCGAAGCCGGGTCCCTCTTCATCATACCCCCAAATACCCCTCACCGTGCAGCCGCCGTCGGAGGACCCATCACGCTTCTGGATTGCTTCAGCCCCGTTCGGGAAGACTATGCCCGGAAATTTAACAAGTACATCCCCACCGAAACTCAGAGGGAAGAATAGATCCCAACCCCTCCCCCCCCGGACTTCATTGAATATTGAATATCGGAGAATTGAATATTTGAAAACCTAACGCGGCGTTCGCTCCTCAGCCGCAACCAAAAAGTATTTACACATCTCGCGGAGATGTATGACCCTAAAACCGAGATCCTTCGCTGTCGCTCAGGATGACATTTTTGGTTTGAATTGTCTCATAGACGAACCAAACAGATCTACGCATCTTGCGTGGAAGTTGTAATGTAAGACTCTAAGTTCTTGTGGCTATTTGGATCTCTTCGATATTCAATCGTCAATCTTCAATTTCCTCTGACCCCGACCTCTGGCCCCTGACTTTTCACTTTGCTGTTCCATCAGCTTCCTTACCGCTTCTTTCAGCTGCTCCTTCCCGGACAGAACCGCGACCTCCCGGTTGTTGAACACAAACCCGATCTCTCCGCTCAGGTCCAACCCCTCGGCGAGATCGGACTCCTCTCGCAGGAGCTTCTTCCCCAGTTCTCCGCGCGCGGCTTCACGAATCCGCTCCGGGTCTATGCCCAGCCTTTTTGCGCCATCCTCCCAGTATGAGCTCCCGGCCTCATCGCAGCGCACCTTGAAATAGTCGAGATATCGTTCGGGATACATTGCCCTGACGACGGCCTGCCGAGCGATCTCCTCATTATCGAATCCACTGGCGGTCCCGGTTTCCCCATCTTTTTCCCTGACGATGTAGTGGAACGCAATGTCCGGTTTCCGTTTCATCCCCTCGACGACATCGAGTGCCTCCAGGGCAATGGCACAGGCCTCGGGAGATGAGGGGGACAAATAGATGTCCAGCGCACCGGGCAAAAAAGATCGGTGAATCCGGACCGTCGATCCCGCCCTTTTCGAATCGAAAACATAATATTCACCCGAGCGATGGAACATCCGGGAAATCCTGTCGTAGTTGATGGCATCGATCACACGGGAGTCAAAGATGTACGCGGGAAGGAGCCGAATCCCATGCTTTGAAATCAGCTCCTTGCCCTCAACCGACCCGCCTTCAACCCGTCGAACCTCCGTTCCGGGAAGCAAGGCCCTCAGAAACCGAAGGGCGTCGGCTTCGCGCGAGAAGAGACTCCTCGAGTCGTAGATTAGAGTCAGCCCGATCCTGACATCCTTTCGGTAGACGCATCGTGCGGAAGGCATTCCGGCGTCCTCACACGTTCCGATGAAGCCCGGTTTGAGGCAGTCCACATCCGAGGCGCATTCGGGGATCGAAGCGCAGACCGCGGGACGACCCTTCGGAGTATACTGAGCACAGAGGGTCCGGAGAAGGGAATCGTGTTCAATCCTTCCCGGATACGATCTGTTGTTGATGAACAGCGTCGGCGATCGGTCGATCCCGAGACGGTTCGTCCGGTGGAGGTGGGACCGAAGTTCGATTTCCGGAGTCCCTGAGGAGACGCACTCAATAATCGCGATCGTGTCGATACCCGCGGCTGCCGCGGCTTCCTGCCAGGAGACATCGGGGCCCCCTCGTTTCAGGATATAGTCCCAGAATCGGTCGGGGGCTAAGTCCTGAATAGCGAGCTGACGAAGGTCCTCCGCCACCTCCTCGGCCCCGTGCAGGCTGACCAACCTCCCATTTTCATCCTCATCGACGATATAGAAGAACCGGACATCCAACCTTTCCGCCAACAGCGCTTTCACCCGATGGACCACCTGTTCGGCTTCGGGGCAATAAGGGCACTCCCCCATTCCATAGAGATCGATTCGAACTCGCTCCTTGCCCGCAGTACGCTTCCAAAACGCCTCGATCTCTGCGGCCAATCCCGGGGCTTCATCGATCCCCGGACCCAGGTCGATCGTGGTGAACAGATTGGAGGCGATCCTGCCCCTCTCATCCGTCAGCACATCCAAGCGGCCGATCTGACCTCCCTGACCAACAGAATGAACCACAAGAGTCTTCCCCACCTCGACGCTTTTGCATCGCCAGTCCTTGCCATGTCCCGTCACCAGAATATCGATGCCCGAAACTTCCTGCGCGACAAGGAAGGACTCCGATTCGCCAAGGTGGGATAAGACGACCAGGATATCCACATCCGGTCTCAACTTCTGCACCCACTCCGACGCACTCCGGATCGGGTCGATCACGTCCAGACCTTCGGTCTGCTTCCGGTAGTCCCCCACCTTGACCTCAGGGTTCGTAAGCCCGATGAGGCCCACACGCACCCCCCCAACCTCCTGGATTTCGTACGCCTTCATTGCAGGAACCCCCGTCCGGGTTTCGACAAGATTGGAGGAAAGGAAAGGAATTCCGGACGCGGCCGCATGTTCCTTCAGAAACGTCAAACCGAAGGCCAATTCCTCCTCGCCCACGCAAACGGCATCGTATCCCATAGCCGCCATCGCACGGACCGTGAGTTTCGTCCGCTCCCGGTCCAGGTCTTCTCCTTTTATGGATTCGTCGTACATCCCTCCCGCAAAGAAGCCACCTGAATCGATCAGAAGAAGGTTCGGGTTTTCATCGCGCACCTGATCCACCGCCGCCATTCGCCGGGCAAGCCCACCCCGTGATCCTTCAGGGAGTTCTGCAGGATCGAGCGTGGCATACGTGTCACCCGTGAACAGAATCGTAACCGTCCTCGATTCCGCCTGGCTTACGGACGCGAGTGTGAGCATAAAGAAAATTCCCGGTATCATCGAAAAATACCGGGAAGCGTTGAACGTCCTATTTTGTTGAATCTTATTATTTGGGTTTTTCACTTTGCATTTTTTCCTCACCCTCTCCCGTCCTCTGAGAATCCTGGGAACGGGAGAGGCCTCAGGAGGCGGATGAAATTGCGCCCGTATAAAATAGAAGATACAAAGATGCAGAAAATGGCGATGCCCAGCCCAAAAAGGCCATAGGGTCCGGGAGAAAGGAAAAAGAGGATGAAGGCCAGAGACGAGATCATCGTCGCGCCCCTTCCCCACCGGTCAGAAAGGAGGACAAGACCCCCCCGGCGGAGATAGATTACGGCCGCCCCTGTGAAGATCGCGATGTCCTTCCCCACGATGACCCCGGCCATCCAGAACGGCAGCCCTTTGAACATCGCGCCAAAGATCGCCAGGGAGCTGATTAAGAGCTTGTCTGCCGTGGGATCCAGGATAAGACCCAGCTTCGTCTTGATGCCGTGTCGCCTTGCGACATAGCCGTCCAGGAAGTCAGTGGACAGGGCAGCCACGATCAGAGCAATGGCGACTCCCTCGTAGAAAGGCTCCCCCTGCCGCAAACACAGATAGATAGCCGGTATCGGGAGCACCCGCATCATTGACAGAAGGTTGGGGACGGCCGTAAACTGTTTCCAGAGGCCGATCTCTTCTCCGGCTTGAGTTCCGCCCCACTGATGTTGCTGTTGAGTTTGCACGTGGAATGCCGATCGGAAACGGAAGCGTCAGGATGAAGTCACCGTCAATTCATCTCATGATGACTTCAACATTTCCTCCGCGTGTTGTAAAGTCAGCTTGGATATCCGGGCTCCCCCGATCAATTTCGCCAGTTCAGGGGCCCTTTCAGCAGCCTCAAGGAGACGGACCCTCGTCACGGTCCTCGTGTGGCGAGTCCCTTTTGACACTGAGAAGTGACGGTCGGCCATCTTGGCGATTTGAGGAAGGTGCGTAATCGAGATCGTCTGGTACCGCTTCGACAGATTTTTCAGCTTGCGTCCCACGACTTCCGCGATCCGGCCCGAGATCCCGATATCGATCTCATCGAAAATCAGGATCTGAACGGAATCCGCCCCGGACAAGACGCTTTTCAAAGCCAGCATGATCCTCGAAATCTCGCCCCCGGAGGCGACCTTGACAAGAGGTCGGACCTCTTCCCCTGGATTGGTGGACAGTTTGAACTCGGCCGTGTCAATACCTCTTGGTCCGGCCTCATAACGGACTCCATCGATCTCCGCGGACCCCGAAGGGGATTCCTTTCGGGACAGATCCACTTGGAATACCGCAGGATTCATCCCCAGGTGGCTCAGGGCTTCCTGAATCGCCTCGGCCAGCCGGCCGGCCGCCGGAAAACGACGCTTGGAAAGAGAGGCGCAGAGAGTCGAATATTTTGACCGCATCTGCTCGGTCGTCTCCTCCGCCGACGCCAGATCCTCGTCCATACGATCCGAAAAGGCGAGTTCCTGCTCAAGGGACTTGAGACGGGTTATGACCTCCTCGAGCGTTCCGCCAAATTTCTTCTTGATCCCGGACAGGGCCGCGATTCGGTCCTGGACTTCGATCAACCGATCCGGATTCTCCTCGATGTTCTGGCCATAGCTCACGAAGAAACGTCCCAGTTCCTGGATCCCGTACAAAATTGAACGGATCTCATCAATCCTGGAGGCCAGGGAGGGATCAATCCCGGATGCGTTCTCAGCGAGATTTACAGCAGATCCCAACCGGTCCACCACGGAATCTTCGCCTTGATACAACAGATCCGCGAGATTTGAAACCCCCTCCGTTAAACGCTCGGAATTTTCAAGGACAGCGCGTTCCCGCTCCAGCCGATCATCTTCCCCAAGCTGAGGGGCGACTGCTCGTATTTCTTGGGCCTGGTAGCTATGGAATTCCCTTCTCTCCTTCAGGTCCTGCGCACGCGATCGGAGCCCCTCGAGCGATCGCTCCGATTCAACAAGGGACCGGTAGACCTTACCGGCGTGCGCAGCAAGTTCCGTCAGACCGTCAAATCCGTCCAGAAAATCCAGATGGAGATCTGTGTCGAGGAGAGACTGTTGATCGTGTTGGCCGTGAAGATCCACAAGCCGTTTCCCGACGTTCTTCAAAGCGGAAACAGGAACCGAAACGCCGTTTGCAAAGCTGCGACCCCGGCCTTCCGCTGAAATCTCGCGGCGAAGGACCAGTTCACCCTCAACGACTTCGATTCCCATATCGGAAAGCATGGAGAGGCTTGGATGGCCGGCGGAGATTTCGAAGATCCCTTCCACGTAACACCGGTCCGCTCCCGTTCTCAAAAGGTCCGGATTTGACCTAGCGCCCAGGAGGAGTCCAAAGGCATCGATCAGGATCGATTTTCCGGCCCCCGTCTCTCCCGTTATGATATTCAGCCCCGGACCAAATTCGATCTCCACATCCTCGATCAGGGCGTAGTTTACGATGTGAAGGCTACGGAGCATCGGAGGGTCCTAAGTCATTCAGGCTCCAATTTAGCTTTCGTCTCAGCAATTCGTAGAAAGAGAGCTCTTTCAAGTTGATCAGCATGACCTTGTGTTCCGCCCGGCGGACCGATACTTCATCGCCCGATCCCAGGGGAGCCGCGGTAACACCGTCCGTGGCCAGGATCAATTCGTTGTGGCCGGCCTGTAACCGGACGCTTATCGTCTGGTCTCCCGGCACGATCATAGGGCGCATGGCCAGCGTATGGGGACAGATGGGGGTCAGAATGATCGCATCCATGCTGGGGTGGACAACGGGTCCGCCTGCCGAAAGATTATAGGCCGTCGAACCCACCGGGGTCGCCAACACGATCCCGTTAGCACTGAAGGCACTGACCCGCGCCTCCGCAATCCAGACTTCGATCGTGACGACCCGCGATTGTGCCCCCTTTTCTATGACCACGTCGTTCAGGGCAAAAAACGAGTGCTCCGCCTCACCGACCTTCCCCTCCAGCACCATCCGCTCTTCGATCCTGAAGCGGCCATCCAGAAGACGTTCAAGGCTCCCCTCCAATTCATCGATCCCGGCCTCCGCAAGGAAACCGAGTCGGCCCAGGTTGACCCCCAGGATAGGAGTGCCCGAAACGCCCACCGCCGCGGCCGCCCGAAGAATGGTTCCGTCGCCCCCGAAAGCGACTATGACATCCGTGCGGTCAACCATCTCCTCGCTTTTGCAGTAGTCATCGCCGTCACGGCAAACCTGTGCCAGATCGTTGTCGATCAATACCTTCAATCCGTATTTTCGGGAAAGGTTTGAAAAGCGATCGATCTCTTTGACGACCTTCTCCCGTTCCGGATTTCCAACGATCCCGATCCGTTCTAATCGCATTCGGACCTCACGGCTCCTCTTCATTCAGCATCTCGAGACTGAAGGATCCGTTCTCGGAGACCAGCTTTTGGACCCGCTTCCTGGCTTCATCCAGAGTCTTTCGACACACGTTGGAGGCCTTGATTCCCTTCTCGAACAGTTTCAGGGAGTCTTCGAGAGACAGGTCTCCAGCCTCAAGTTTTTTCACGACCTCTTCCAGGGATTTCAAGGAATCCTCGAAAACCGGTTGCTCCTCAGTCATAATTCTCCGATCGGATGCGAAAAGAAAGGGATGTTCAGGCTCAACTCGACAAATTCATTTCTCCGGGCGACATTTTCTCTTCTACGCGACACAACGCCCCTCCCATTGCAAACCGAACCCGCACCTGCTCCCCTGTTTCGACCTCAGCGCTGTCGTGAATAATCCTGCCATCCGGCAGGCGCTGGCAGACGCTGTAACCCCGCTGAAGGATCGACAGAGGGCTTAATGTCCCGAGCATCCCGGTGAAGTCGCGGCAGCTCCGAAGCCGATCTCGCAGCCCGCCGGACATCCGGTCTCGAAGAGCAATCTCCAGGTCGTCGATCCGTTGGGCATACTGTCCCATATTGTCGGCGAATCTTCTTATGCCATAACTGGCCGTGTAGTTTGAGACGATCTGTTCGTTTTCTTCCAGGCCGTGCTCAACCGCTTCGCAAGAGCGGTCAAACAGGGAATTCACGTAGCGTTTGAGCTCAGACCCGTCCGGAACGGCCATCTCGGCGGCGGCGGAGGGTGTGGGTGCTCGGCGGTCCGCCACAAGATCGGAAAGCGTGGTATCCACCTCGTGGCCCACGGCGGAGATCACAGGGAGCCGGGATTTGAATATTGCCCGAACGACACGTTCATCGTTGAAGGCCGACAGGTCTTCCGTCGCCCCACCGCCCCTTCCGACGATCAAAACATCCGCGCCGCCCCACGCATTAACCGCCTGGATGGCCTTCACCAATTCTCCGACCGCCCCCATCCCCTGTACGCGGGCGGGGGCAAGGACCATCTGCACCCAGGGGGCCCGACGCCACACGACCGTTGCAATATCTTGAATCGCCGCACCCGTGGGGGAGGTAATGATGCCGATGCATCCTGGAAATCCGGGAAGGGGTCTTTTGCGGCTCTCGTCGAAGAGACCTTCCGCGGCAAGTCTTTTCCGGAGTTGCTCAAGCGCAGCGGCCGCAGCGCCTGCACCCGCGGGGAAGATTTGAGACACGTAGAGCTGATGCTGTCCGCTCCTTTCGTAGACAGAGACCCGACCAAAGGCCAATACCTGCATCCCACCCTCCGGCTCAAACGGGAGGGGTCCCTCGCCTCGGAACATCACGCACTTGATCTGAGATCTTTTGTCCTTCAGGGTGAAATAGCGGTGACCGGAAGAGTGTTGAACATACTGCGAGATTTCACCCGCGACCCAGACAGCCGGGAGCGACCGGTCCAGGAGTTTCTTTATGAGGTTTGTGATTTCCGAGACGGAATACGGTCGTTCGGGCAAAAGGACCTCAAACTTCATTGAATATTGAATATCGGAGAATTGAATATTTAAACAGCTAAGGACTTTCTTGTGGGCCAATGGATCTCTTCAACAGTCGATCTTCCGTCTCGCGTCTCGTGTTTGACGTTTGACGGTCTTCAATTTTCAGTATCCTTAAAAGGGATTCTTAGGCGCTCGATCTGCCTCGCCTTTCCTTCGGACTCGTCGACGTCGATGACGACACCGCATAGCTCTACCCCATCTGTAGCCACCTCCAGCCGAACCGACATCTGGGTCAAAAACCGTTGGATGGCCTCCTCCTTCTTTGCCCCGATAACCGAATCGTGTGGCCCCGTCATCCCCACATCCGTGATATAGGCGGTGCCTCCAGGAAGCACGCGTTCATCGCTCGTCTGGACGTGGGTGTGAGTGCCTACCACAGCGCTGACCCGGCCGTCCACATAGTATCCAAATGCGATTTTTTCCGAAGTCGCCTCAGCATGAAAATCGATCAAGATCGTGTGAGTCCGTCCGCGAAGCTCTTTCACGAGTTGATCCCCAACCCGGAATGGGCAGTCCAGGTCCTTCATGTGCGTTCTTCCCTGGAGGCTGATGACGCCCACGGGGACTCCCCCACGGGATTCGACAACGCAGCTTCCGGTTCCCATCACGCCCTCCGGAAAGTTGGCCGGTCTCAGGACATCCTTTGAGCTGGCAATGAAGGGGATCGACTCTTTTCGATCCCAGACGTGATTCCCCATAGTGATGACATCGACCCCGTATGACTTGACCTTCTTTGCGAGATTTTCTGTGATTCCGTATCCTCCGGCTACGTTTTCCGAATTGACCACACAGAGATCGATCTCATGACCTTCGATCAACCGGGGGATCAGGACGGCAGCCGCCCGGCGGCCCGGCCTCCCATAAAGATCGCCTACAAAAAGGATCTTCAAGAGGGGTTTTCCTCGATTTCGGAGGACGTTTGAGGGGGTCCGATGCCGCCACCTGGTCTGAGCTCCCGCATCGCATAATCCACCGCACGCATCTCACGTATGACCGAGATCTTAATCTGACCGGGGAAATCCATCTCTTTTTCCACCCGATCCGAAATTTCAGACACCAGGCGATCCGTCTCCGCATCGGTCAACAGATCGCTGTCGACGATGACCCGGAGTTCACGACCCGCCTGGATGGCGTAGGCGTTCTGGACGCCTGAAAAAGAAGCCGCGATCGATTCCAGTTTTTCCATCCTTTTGATGAAGCCTTCCAAAGTCTCTTTCTGCGCACCGGGCCGGTTCGTCGATATCGTATCCGCTGCTTCCACCAGAACCACAATCGGAGATATGATCTCGGTTCCGTCCGTATGGGGTTCGATCGCGTTGATCACCACCGGAGATTCGCTGCTTTTTCTAGCCAACTCAGCCCCCGTCTCCTCTGGGGTGCCTTCAATTTCGTGCGTGACACCCTTCCCGATGTCGTGCAGAAGGCCGGCGCGCCGTGCAAGGGAGGCATCCAGGCCGAGGTGCTCCGCCATCATACCCGCTAGGAAGGCCACCTCCTTGCTGTGAACCAGGATATTTTGACCGTAGGTCGTCTCGAAGTTGAGACGTCCGAGCATCTCAACCAACCGTTCGTGAAGACCAGGAACCCCCACATCGAAAGCCGCTTGTTCCCCTGTTTCCCTGATGACCTCCTCCATGTCCTGACGGGTCTTCTCCATCACCTCCTCAATCCGGCCCGGATGAATGCGGCCGTCCAGAATAAGCCGTTCCAGCGCCATCCGGGCGACTTCCCTGCGGACCGGGTCAAACCCCGACAGGATGACGGCCTCGGGGGTGTCATCAACGATCACGTCGATTCCCGCTGCCATTTCGAACGCCCGAATGTTCCGTCCTTCACGACCGATAATCCTCCCCTTCATCTCATCGGTAGGAAGGGGAACGATCGAAACAGTCGATTCCGAAACGTGCTTTTCAGCCAGCCGCTGAATCGCGCGGGTGATGATCTCCTTCGCCTCTTTATCCGCCTTGGCGACGGCTTCATCCCGAATCTCTCGAGCCTTTCCGGCTGCATTCCTGCGTGCTTCCTCCTCCAAATTCAGCATGAGTTGCGCCATGGCCTCCTCCTTGCCCATCCCCGCGATCCGTTCGAGCAAGGCATTCTGATCGGCGATCAGTGCGGTGAGGTGCTCATCCTTCCCTCGGAGTTCCTTTTCAAGGTCGGAAAGTTCTTTTTCTTTGGCCGAAGTTGCTCGGTCTTTGTTGTTGAGCAGGTCGACCTTGCGGTCCAGTTGGCGCTCCCGGGTGGCCAGCTTGAACTCGGATCTCTGCACCTCCTCACGGCGGGAATCAATCTCGCGATCCACCTTGAGGCGCTCTTTATACATCTCGTCTTTGGCCTCCAAAATCGCCGTCTTTTTGAGCGCATCGGCTTCGGAGTGCGCGTCCTGAACGATCTTTTCAGCCGACTCTTCAGCGCGCAGCATCTTGCTGTAGGTGATCTTGCTGTTGATCAGCCACCCGGCTAAAAATCCGATGATCAGAAGCCCAGCGGACAACAGCATCACCGTAAAGGTGTTCATCGGCTCCAGCATATTCGTCTCCGGAATCAATAGGTATTAAGGGGAATGATCGCGAAAGTCCTGTTTCCTATATCCTGAATTTATTCCTGCTCCGTTTCTTGGTCGAGCATGTCCGACAATCGGGATATATTTCGGACGAGCTTCGAATCGATCGCACGGCTTGCATCTTGCTCCTTGAACAGTTCGTCGGCGATGTTCAATGCCGCCAGGATCGCAACGCGGGTCGTGGAGCGGATCGAAGTCGCAGTCGAAATCTCCTTCATCTTTCCATCCACAAATTTGGCCACCTCCCGGACGCGATCCGGATCGACGTCAGCCTGGATGGGATACTCGGTACTGAAAATGGTTACGGTGACAGGTTTTTTTCTTTCCATTGAATATCAACCTATTCCCGAGCCTTATGACGGGTGATCCGTTCGGTGGTCGGTGATCAGCCTGTTGACGAAACGCCTTCTTCAATTTTAATCGCATCCAGCTGTTCGAGCATCGACGCAACCTTTCTGCGGATCTCCTCCCTCCGCTGTTCGTCCGTTGAACTCAGGTCGTCGACCTTCGATTTCAGTGAATCGATCTCCGTCTTCTGCTGCTTGACTGTCTCCTCCAAATCTCGACACTGCTTCCTTAGGTCTTCCCGCTCCCCCCGAAGCAGCCCGATCGTTTCGACCGCCCGTTGGACCTGGGCTTCAAGACGTTCCATTTGATCAGTGTCCATTACTCCTCCAAAAATCGACGATCATCGGTTTAGTCATTTGGGTTGCTCGCCAAGTGTGTGATGCTTTCGTCCGCAAGCCAAACGAACGAACCGCGAACCCGCGTTACGACGTTCTGAGTTCAGCACCCGATGTCTCTTTCAGACGGTCCAGGATGCGTTCGCACAGTCCATCCACCTCGGCTTCCGATAGGGTGCGATCCGGAGCCCGAAACTTGAGTGCCAGGGCCACGCTCTTATGGTTTTCGGGGATATTTTCACCCCGGTAAAGATCGAAAACCTCGATGGATTCAACCATGGTCCCTGCAGTTTCCTGGATAACCGAGAGAAGGCCTCCCGCTTCGACTTCCTCTTTCACGACAAAGGCAAAATCGCGTTCCACCCCGGGAAACCGGGGTGGGGGTGTGAATGCCCGCCTTTCATCGATCCCCGACAAAAGCTTCTCAAAATCGAGGGAGAATGCGAATACCGGTATCTCGATATCGAATGCCTGAGCGATCGAGCGCCGGACCTGGCCGATACTCCCCACGACCTCACCCCCAAATCGAACCTCCGCGGACGGTCCCGGCTCGTAGGTGGGCGATTCGACCCGGGGTGTGGTCGGCACACGGGTCGTGAGTTGCTCGAAAACCTGCTCCAGGATCCCCTTGAGGTCGAAGTAATCAACCGCTGACTTCGCCTCCTCCCAAAACGTGGATTCACGGGGGCCGATTAAAAGTCCAGCGACTTCGACCCGTTCCTCCGGGCCGTTCCCGGACTGCCGATTGAGGAAGATCTTCCCCAACTCGAAAATTCGGATCCGTTCGACCTTTCGATTCAGGTTCCATCTCGCAACATTCAATAGACTCGGGAGCAGTGCGGGCCGGAGAACCGAGGCCTGGGGGCTGACCGGATTGGACAATTCCACAGGTGTCGTCGCCCCCCCGGAGGCCGATATCCAGCGATCGTCTATGAGGGTGTTCGTCACCACTTCCGTCAAGCCCAGGCCCGTCAGGAGCGACAGGATCCTTTCGCGAAGCCGCTCTTCCCGGGACCGGCGGATTGACATTTTCCAGGCCCGAACTCCACGGCTCTTAATGCGATCGTAACCGTAGATGCGGGCGACCTCCTCGACAAGGTCGGCCTCCCGGATCAAATCGGGCCGATAGGAAGGAACCGTGACCCCGAGCTTCCCGTCCACCCCTGTGACTTGACACCCGAGCTGGGACAGGATTCGGCGGATGGTTTTAGAACTTAGATCCGTACCGAGCACTTCGTTTGCTCGCCGGGTTCGGAGTTCCACGGTCGAGGGAGACAGGGGTCGGGGATAAACATCGATATGGCCGGCGGCGCAAACACCTCCTGCCAGTTCCTGGATCATCCCAGCGACACGGTCCAACGCCCTGACAGGGGCGTCGAAGTCCGCTCCCCTCTCGAATCGAAGCGAGGCCTCAGAAGACAGATTCAGAAGGCGTCGCCCCCGGCGAACCCTCTTGGGATCGAAGAATGCGCTCTCGAGCAGGATATCGGTCGTGGACTCGGTGACTTCGGAGTCCGCTCCACCCATCACACCGGCCACCGCCACCGGCCTTTCGGCGTCCGCAATCACGAGGATATCGGGGGTGAGATCACGATCCGTTCCATCAAGCGTTCTGATTCGCTCCCCGGATCTGGCCCTCCGGACTACGATTCGCCGGTCGGTCAACCGATTCAAGTCGAAAGCGTGGAGCGGGTGGCCCAGCTCCATCAGGACGAAGTTGGTAAGGTCCACGACGTTGTTGATCGGCCGAAGGCCAATAGATTCGAGGCGTCGCCGAAGCCAGCCGGGGGACGGGCCCACCCGGACACCCGTGACGACCCGCGCCGCATAACGGGGACAACCTTCCTCATCTTCGATATCGACCGAAGCGAAATCGCCGATCGTGCGATCCCCACCCGACAGAGAAAGGGGTGGAAATCGCACCGGATGCCCAGTCAGGGCGCTGACCTCCCGGGCGACGCCGACAACGCTCATGCAGTCTGGTCTGTTTGGAGTCACTTCAAAATCGAGCAGGACATCGTCAAGCCCCAGCGCCCGGGAAAGCGGAGACCCCACGGGGGTCTCGGGAGACAGGACCATGATCCCCTCTCCGTCTTCTCCCAATTCGAGTTCCTTCTCCGAGCAAATCATCCCGGAAGAGAGGACACCCCTGAGAGACACGGCCTCGATGACTCGGCCTCCCGGAGTTCGATGACCCGGGAGTATCAGGGGAACCTTCTGGCCGGCGGCGACATTTGGGGCGCCGCACACGATCTCATAGATCCCCTTGTCGCCGGTGTCCACCTTGCAAATCGACAATCGATCCGCGTTTGGATGATTTTTGCGTTCGAGGATTCGACCCACCACGACTTCGTCAAGACCCCCCCCCATTTCACGGGCGGATTCAAGGG